>NZ_AQQR01000001.1 GCF_002210095.1 Marinibacterium profundimaris
AATTCTACTTCCGCATCCCACTAAGATCGGGGGGGATTACCCCGGGCGACAGTCGCTCGAAGAACGCCAGCACCTGCGCCCAACGCAAAGGCCGATTGAAAGCGACCTCTCCGGTCTGGGTAACTCCGTGGACGTGGAAGATGTTCTTGGCCAGGTCGAGGCCGACAGTGGTAACGTGCATGGGGTGGCTCCTCTCAGTTGCAGATTCTGACACCTGCAGTATGGCGCATTGCGACGCCGGGAGCGGGAGCCATCCACCCCATCTGCTTTCCGCCCATACCTCCCCCTTTCAATATCCCCTTATAAGAGCGGCGCACCCTGATCGAGCAGCTCCGACAGAACTTCGACGCGCGGGCGCGGACCTTGCAAGGCCACGTCCACGATCCCGGCGGCGACTCTGCGGGCTAGGCTTCTCGCCAGCACACGCTGTTGGGTCGATATTTTCTGCAGATCGGCCCGACCATGGATGAACTGACTGCGCAGCTCGAACAGGTCCTTGTAGGCCTGCACGCTTGACCGATCGTTGAGGAGCGCGCCGATGCGAGCTGCAACCCGGTTTGTCGCCTTCATGCCCTTGTGCGGGTCCGGCTTCGGTCGCATAAACGCCTTATGATCCATCTCCAGACCAACCGCCGCTTCGATCGCGGTCATGTGGGCCATGACCTCATCGATGCCGTCCGACAGGAAGGCCCGCACTAGAAAGTGCACGATCGGCGTCTCGAATAGGGGGGTCGCGCGGGCGGCCTCAACGACGCGCCAAGCCTGATCGGTCATCAACGCGAGCCCCCGCTTGGCATCGTCGCTCAGTGGAAGCTCAGTCGCCCGCTCAAGCTCGATCTCTTCGCCGTCGTCATCGACAATCCATGGTTCGAGCGTAAGGCTGTCCGCGCTCGGTGGGGTCGCCGGCCGGATGAACAGGTCCTCGTCCACCGTGTGAATCCAGGGCAGCCGGAAGCCGCGCCAGTCGACCTCCTGCATAGTCGACCAGTCCTCCCACGGGGCGAGGATCAAGTAGAAGAGCGCAGCCTCAACTGCCGGTGGAAATTGCCCAAGGTGCGGGTCGATCTCCCCGAAGTCGCGGTTCATCGCCATATACAGCCACGGCGACGCGCGCTTCTCCGGCTGAGGATCGAGGGCAATCTCCTCCTCGATGACCAACCACTGAAATTGCGCAAGCCGCCGAGCGTCGAGCGGCTCGTTGGGCATGGTCCGCTCAATCCGTGGGGCATCGAAAAGAACGGCCAACTCGTCGGCACTGAATTGCGCAACCCGCGACCGCCCAAACGTCATGACCGGGAGATCGTCGGCGAGATCGAGCGGGCATAAGTGACGGCGCACCGACGTCTTGCGGCGGCAAGCCTCATCGAGAGCGTTCGCCGCAACGACAGGATCGAGCGCCAGATGAGTCTTCCCTGCCGGCAGATGGCACGGGAGCCCAAGCGATCGCAGAGCGGTGCTGAGCGCGAACACGGGCTTGTCGATGCCATACTCCGCCGAGCAGAGCTCGCTCAGAGCGTTGAAGCGCGGCGCTCTCAGGAGGTTCTTGGGGCCTGGCCGAGGGATGCGCCAGAGATCCTCGACCACGGCGATCATGGCGGCGTTCGCGCCCATCAGCCGGCCTCGCTGCGCGCCTGTGGAAACCAGCTGCGCTCCGCCCGCTGCTTGACCAGATGGGCTTCGAGGTTCTCGTGCTTCCGCTCGATGCTCTCATTGTAGATATATTCGGCATCCCGCCAGAACGCGGCGATCGCGGTGACGAACTCGCGCAGGGCGGCGACCGGGATCACCATCGAGCCTGCAGGCGGTGGCGCGGGCCCTGCCTGCGGCTCGCCAAAGCCGGGCGGCATGGGCGGCATCACAGGCCAAAGGTCGGGTCGGCGCCGATGCAGTTCTATCGCCGAGTCCCCGTCACCATGGCGGCACGCATTGCCGAGGTGCTGGAGGATATCGATGAGCGGGAAGCTCGGAAACTCGTCCAAATTTATGCCGCGCAACCTTCGGAACCACTTTTGCAAATCTTTCCAGTTGGCCTTGTCGATCTTGTCGGCGATGGGCTCGCCGGGGCGTAGTTCGTTCGCGCAACCGCGCAGATAGCTGCGAATCTGCCGTTCCCAGATCGACTGGATCGACAAGCCGAAGGCCAAGATCGCCTCACTCTTCACCGCTTCCATGTCGGCCTGAGCGAATTGATGACCGGGCGAGTCGCTCGCCCCCAGTTCCGCGATCTTTGCGTCGAGCGTCTCGAGCGCCGGCACCATCACGTCGTCCAGGTAGGAGTGGATGGTCAGGCCGTGCTTGCTCGTCAGGACGTCGGCGAAGCAGTTCTTCCAGCGAAACGTGGTCATGTTGGCGCTCCCAACGAAGCTGCCTCGGCGATGCAATCGCGATAAGCGTAGTTGATCAGGTCGCGGACGAGCTCAAGGAGGCCGCCGGTCGGGAGGCCGTCGAACGGGTCGCCGTAGGCGAGTGTGTTCCGCCGCTCGGCAAGGGTTGGGTGAACGTCGACGGCGAACTGCCCGATCGCTGTCCCACCGCAGCGCTCGACCGTAGGTATGTCCCTGCCGGTCAGCCCATCGGCTGTCACCATATGCTTGAGGCGTGCAGCGAAGCCGCGTTTTCTCTTCAAGAGCTCCCCGCCGTGGCGGTCCATCACGGCCCGTTCGAGCGCAATCAGTGCCGCCAACTCGCCGGCCTTGATCAGGCTGAAGTCGATCCAGCCCAACAAGTAGAGCGTCTGCGCCCGGACGAATTTTCGCTGGATAATCTCTGGGATTCGCCGGTCTATCCCCAGCCCAGCGATGAAGCCCCTCCAGGCGTCCGCGCGGTCGAAATGCAGGAATGCTGCGGCGTTGCCCGTCGCCGGCCAGGCCAGGGTCAGGGGTTCGTCACGGTCCTCCAATGTGATGTGGGAAAACGTGCTCATTACGGAGCCGCGCTATGGGACGAAACAGTGGGCGCGATGATGCGCAAGGTACGCCCCATGGCGTGCGTCGAGTCCGGAGATCATCGCGCCTCGGACGATACCCAATCGGTCGAGATTATCCTTGCTCAGCGTGTTGGAGACGAGCAGCGTTCCGTTGTCCTCGAAGGAAATGAGACCTCGATCGAACAAGGCATCGACATGCACTGCGAGCAAGAGTCCGTTGAAGGGGTCGAGCCGCTCAGTGTTCGTGGAGCTTCGCCACGGCTTGATGTGGGAGGCACGCAAAAGCGGAAGATGATCAACGCCAGCCAGCGGACACGTCCCGCCCCAAGCGACGACGAGGGCGTTCCGAAAGTCGCCTTGACCGATCCTCGCGGCTTGCAAGCGCTCCTTTTCAGTGAGCGGGTCCTCGGGAGGCGCCACCACCCTGACTGGGCCGTCGTCAGTCTCCAGGCGACTTGAGCGCTCCAACAACGCGATCGTAGTAGCCAGATTCCTATCGGAGACGCCGAGAGCAAACCCGTGACGGCCGACGGTCGTGCGATGTGGCGCGATGTATTCCGGGAATTCCCGAAGATGCGCGTTCACGTAGCTCCGAGGTGGCTCGACGGTATCGACGCCTAGAGCCCGAAGGCTATCCGCCACGTCGAGGAAGCCTGGGTGAACGACCAGGGGCCGAATAGCAGTTTCCCGCTTCACGTAAACAATGAAATCGCCACGTCGCATCTGCACTACCTTGCCGGTGCGATTACGCTGTTCGAAACCCAACGTTTCCAGCGCATCGACAAGGTCCGCATCATGAATAGGAAGTCCAGTCTGCCGCACGAGCGTCGATGGCACCACCGGGAGGCTCAGCCCCTCAGCTTTGCGTTTCCAGGTTCGGACATTGGAATCCGGCCAGTCAACGCGGAGCTTCCCAATCTGCTCGGACAGTTCGCTCCGGAGGTGCGTGGAAAAGCGGTCGACGGGCTTTCCTTCACCGGGCCGGTCCCCGCGATACGGACAGGTCCAATCGGCCGCTCCCGTATTCAAATACTTCGCATCGAATAGCCCGACGAAGAGTGTATCGCCCGGATTCGGTGAGACGAACGAGGCCCATATCCTTCGCTTGCGCAAGATAGGGCGGTTCTTCTCTTGGGTGTCTTGGTAGAGGATGAAACCCTCCGGGTTGTCGCGCCAAAGATCTGCGATGCTCGCCGCGGAAGCGCCGCGTTTGGGAGTGTGATGGCGAAGAAGCGCGACCTCCTCTGGAGCAATACCACGTTCCAAAAGCAGATTGTTGAAGGTGGCGCTCATTGATGAAATCCAATCTGGCAGAGTGGCCAAATCGTGCATTGCTGATGACAGACACACATTGAGTACTACGACCTCAGTAGGTCGAAAAACAAGCGAATCTTGAGATTTTGAAGCGTGCGGATCAACCCGCCCAGGCTTTCGAGTTCGACGACGTCCGAGGATGACAGGTGGCTGGTCGCGGCGCGCTCGTAAATTGCCAGGCACTTGCGGCGATGGAGGCCGGAGAAGTAGGGGATGCTGCATTGCCGTCAGGCCGATCTCCGCTCGACACGGAATACTCGCCCACGGTGGTCGCGGCGACCTGCATGAACGTCTGGTTCGCCAGAGTTGTTGCGCTCGCCATGCAGCACTGCCATCAGGCTGCTTCCCGCCCGAATTCACCATGTTCTCATGACGGTTGCCACGATGCCTTCCTCACGGAATGAAACTGGGGATCATTCCGCCGATTTCCTGTCATTACACGCCACGCTACTACGCCCCTAGGAACCCTGTTGAGTCCTATGCAATTACGGCTTTCTTAATCGACCCCGATCCAGGGCGGCCTGTTGGAGGCGCCCGTAAGGGAACGGGGCCGGCATGGCGAAGACCGATCAGAGACCAGAGGTGATCCGCAGAGGCGCGCGGATGCTGCGCACCGCGCTCGGGCCGGCGATCGCCGGGTTTCTGGACGACCCCATGACCGTCGAGGTGATGCTCAACCCCGATGGGCGGCTCTGGGTCGACCGACTTTCCGAGGGGCTGGCCGATAGCGGTAAGACGCTGAGCGCAGCGGACGGCGAGCGTATCGTTCGCCTCGTCGCCCACCATGTTGGCGTTGAAGTTCATGGCCTGTCCCCTCGCGTTTCCGCAGAACTGCCGGAAACCGGCGAGCGCTTCGAGGGGCTCTTGCCGCCCGTGGTCTCAGCCCCGGCTTTCGCCATCCGTAAGCCTGCCGTAGCCGTCTTCACGCTCGACGACTACCTCGCCGCCGGGATCATGACCCCGACGCAGGCCGAGGCGCTGCGCCAAGCAGTTGCGACCCGTGCCAATATCCTGGTGGCGGGGGGCACCTCGACCGGCAAGACCACGCTGACCAATGCGCTGCTCGCCGAAGTGGCCAAGACCTCCGATCGCGTCGTGATCATCGAGGACACCCGGGAACTGCAATGCGCCGCGCCGAACCTCGTGGCGATGCGCACCAAGGACGGTGTTGCCAGCCTGTCCGACCTGGTTCGCTCTTCGCTGCGTCTGCGCCCCGATCGTATTCCGATCGGTGAGGTGCGTGGCGCCGAGGCGCTTGACCTGCTCAAAGCCTGGGGCACCGGACATCCGGGCGGCATCGGCACCATCCATGCCGGTTCCGGGGGCGGTGCGCTGCGTCGTCTCGAACAACTCATCCAGGAAGCCGTCGTTACCGTGCCCCGCGCCATGATCGCGGAGACCATCGACCTCGTGGCGGTCCTGGCCGGGCGAGGGTCCGCGCGTCGTCTGGTCGAACTCGCCTGCGTCGAGGGCCTCGGGCCGGAGGGCGACTACCGGATTTCACCTGTCATTTCTGAACCCGCCATCCCTCACGAACCAGGAGATCCCAAATGATCCGTCACGCCCTGCGCATCCGCCAGCACATCGCCACCGCGGCCGCCGCCACCTATGTCAGCCTGTTCATCGCTCCGGCTGCGCATGCCTCCGGCTCTTCCATGCCCTGGGAAGCGCCTCTGCAATCCATCCTCGACTCCGTTGAAGGGCCGGTGGCCAAGATCGTGGCGGTGATCATCATCGTCGTCACCGGTCTTACGCTGGCCTTCGGCGATACCGGCGGCGGCTTCCGGAGGCTGATCCAGATCGTCTTCGGGATTTCCATTGCCTTTGCGGCCTCGTCCTTCTTCCTGAGCTTCTTCAGCTTTGGTGGCGGAGCGCTGATTTGATGGTGACGACCGTTGGCCCGCAGGGACACGAAAGGCTCCGGGGGAGCGTTTCGAGGGAGGAACGCCATGAGCGGTAGCGAATGGCAAAGCTTCGAGGCCCTCGACGCGGTGCCGGGGTTCAGCGTGCCGGTTCATCGCGCGCTGACCGAGCCGATCCTGCTCGGCGGCGCACCACGCTCGGTCGCCATTCTGAATGGCACGCTCGCAGGTGCGGTCGGCCTCGGGCTTCAGCTCTGGCTGGTCGGGATCCTGATCTGGGCCATCGGCCACATCGCAGCTGTCTGGGCGGCCAGGCGCGATCCGCTCTTCGTCGAGGTCGCGCGCCGCCATCTGCGCGTTCCCGCTCATCTCTCGGTGTGAACCCCCATGATGAATCTTGCTGAATACCGTTGCACCGCCTCGCGCCTCGCCGATTACCTGCCCTGGGTGGCGCTGGTCGGGGAGGGCGTGGTCCTCAACAAGGACGGCTCGTTTCAGAGGACGGCGAAATTTCGGGGTCCCGATCTCGACAGTGCCGTCGCGGCCGAACTGGTCGCAGTCGCCGGGCGGCTGAACAACGCTTTCCGCCGCCTCGGTTCCGGGTGGGCAATCTTCGTGGAAGCGCAGCGCTCCGAGGCCTCGACCTATCCGCTGAGCACCTTCCCGGATGCGGCTTCCGCGCTGGTCGATGCCGAGCGCAAGGCCGATTTCGAAGAGGAGGGGAGCCACTTCGTTTCCGGCTATTTCCTGACCCTCGTGTGGCTTCCGCCTGCCGAGGACGCGGCACGCTCAGAATCCTGGCTCTACGAGGGCCGCGAAACCTCAGGTCTGAACCCTTGGGAACAGGTGCGCAGCTTCATTGATCGAACGGATCGTGTGCTGGCACTGCTCGCCGGTTTCATGCCGGACTGCCACTGGCTCGATGACGCCGCTACGCTGACCTACCTGCATTCGACGATCTCGACCAACCGGCATCGCGTGTGTGTGCCCGAGGTGCCGGTCTATCTCGACGCGCTCTTGCCCGACCAGCCGCTGGCCGGCGGGCTGGAGCCGCGCCTGGGCAATCATCACCTCCGCGTCCTGACGATCACCGGCTTTCCCGGCGTCACGACGCCGGGCCTGCTCGACGAGCTGAACCGGCTGGCCTTTCCCTATCGCTGGTCGACCCGGGCCATCCTCATGGACAAGCTGGATGCAACCAAGCTGCTAACCCGGATACGTCGTCAGTGGTTTGCCAAGCGTAAGTCCATCGCCGCGATCCTCAAGGAGGTGATGACCAACGAACAATCCGCGCTGGTCGATACCGATGCGGCGAACAAGGCCGCTGACGCAGACATGGCCTTGCAGGAACTCGGCGCGGATGTGGCCGGCATGGCCTATGTCACCGCGACGATCACGGTCTGGGACGAGGACGTCCGCCGCGCTGACGAGAAGCTGCGGCTGGTCGAGAAGATCGTCCAGTCCCGCGATTTCACTGTCATGGTCGAGACGGTCAATGCCGTCGATGCCTGGCTCGGCAGCTTGCCCGGACATGCCTATGCCAATGTCCGCCAGCCACCGATCAGCACATTGAATCTCGCCCATATGATCCCGCTCTCGGCGGTCTGGGCGGGGCCGGAACAGGATGAGCATTTCGGCGACGCTCCATTGCTCTACGCCAGGACCGAAGGCTCCACCCCGTTCCGGTTTTCTCTTCATGTCGGGGATGTCGGTCACATCCTCGTCGTCGGCCCGACCGGCGCGGGCAAATCCGTGTTGCTGGCGCTGATGGCGCTTCAGTTCCGGCGGTACTCCCGCAGCCAGGTCTTCGCCTTCGACTTCGGCGGCTCGATCCGCGCCGCTTCGCTCGCCATGGGCGGCGACTGGCATGACCTCGGCGGAGAGCTGACCGACGCGGACGAGAACTCCGTCTCGCTGCAACCGCTGGCCCGCATTCACGAGACGTCGGAGCGCGCCTGGGCGGCTAACTGGATCGTCGCCATCCTGACGCGCGAGAACATCCAGATCACCCCGGATGTGAAGGAACATATCTGGACGGCACTGACCTCGCTGGCCTCGGCCCCTGTGAGCGAGCGGACCATGACCGGCCTCGCGGTCCTGCTGCAGTCCAACGACCTCAAGCAGGCGCTCCGCGCATACTGCGTGGGTGGGCCCTATGGCCGGCTGCTCGATGCCGAAGCCGAACAGCTGGGATCGGCGGATGTGCAGGCCTTCGAGATCGAGGGACTGGTGGGAACCGGCGCGGCGCCCGCCGTCCTCTCATACCTGTTCCACCGGATCGGCGATCGGCTCGACGGGCGACCCACGCTGCTCATCATCGACGAGGGCTGGCTCGCGCTCGATGACGATGCCTTCGCGGAGCAACTCCGCGAGTGGCTGAAGACGCTGAGGAAAAAGAACGCCTCGGTGATCTTCGCGACGCAGAGCCTCAGCGACATTGATGGCAGCGCCATCGCGCCTGCGATCATCGAAAGTTGCCCGACACGGCTCCTGCTGCCGAACGAGCGGGCCATCGAGCCGCAGATTACGGCCATCTATCGCCGCTTCGGCCTAAATGACCGGCAGATCGAGATCCTCGCGCGGGCCACGCCCAAACGCGACTACTACTGCCAGTCGCGGCGCGGCAACCGGCTGTTCGAGCTGGGTCTCAGCGATGTCGGACTCGCACTCTGCGCGGCGTCGTCCAAATCGGATCAGGCGCTGATTGCCGAGATCTGCGCCGGGCAAGGCCGAGACGGGTTTCTCTCCGCCTGGCTGACGGCGCATGGCCTCGATTGGGCCGCCGAGCTGATCCCCGACCTCACCAATCTTGCCATAGACGCTGACGGGGCCTTTCCGGCTACCGCTGTTGTCGAGGACGTCGAACCTGTCCTGAAAGAAGAGGAGATCACATCATGAATCGCAAGATCACGCACCTGTTCGCCGGCCCGTCGCTGCTCGCCCTCGCGCTGGCGATGCCCATGGCCATGTCGCCCATCGCAGCGCCGCCCGCACACGCGCTCTTCGGTATCGGCGGGGGGCCTTTCATCGTCTACGACCCGACCAACCACGCCGAAAATCTCCTGACCGCGGCGCGCACTCTGGAGCAGATCAACAACCAGATCGCACAGCTCCAGAACGAAGCGCAGATGCTGATCAACCAGGCGCGCAATCTCGCCAACCTGCCGTATTCCGCGCTCCAGCAGATCCAGCAGAACGTCAGCCGCACGCAGCAACTCCTGGCCCAGGCGCAGAACATCGCCTTCGACGTGCAGAGCATCGACCAGATGTTCCAGCAGGACTATGGCAACCTTTCCCTGACGGCGACCGACCGGCAGCTGATCGCCGAGGCTCGGTCCCGTTGGGAGAACACGGTCGGTGGCCTACAGGATGCCATGCGCGTGCAGGCCGGTGTCGTCGGCAATATCGATACCAACCGCGCCGAGATGTCCGCGCTCGTGGGGAAGAGCCAGAACGCGGTCGGTGCTCTTCAGGCCACGCAGGCGGGCAACCAGATCCTCGCACTGCAATCGCAGCAGCTCTCGGACCTGATAGCGGTGATCTCGGCCAACGGTCGCGCCAACGCGCTGACCGAGGCCGAGCGCGCCACCGCTGCAGAACAGGGCCGCATCCAGCGCGAGCGCTTCCTGACGCCGGGCGCGGGCTACCAGCCCGGCAACGCGCAAATGTTCAACTGAGGCCGGGAGGGAAGACGATGGAGGGGAAGGTGCTGGCCCGGATCGCGGCCATCGTGTTCGTGGCGATCGCGATCACAGCCACGGTGACCGAAATGACACGCGAGGAAGCTCCCGCGCCGGCCAGCACCGCGCCCGCGCTCCAGCCGTCTGCCGATCCTCTCCGCGCGACGCTGCGCCGGTGCCAGCAGCTTGGCGAGGCCGCTTCCAGCAATGCCGATTGTCTCGCCGCCTGGGCAGAGAACCGTGACCGGTTCCTCGGCCGGACGTCTGCACCCGAAGTACCACAGCGGTCGGGAGACCAATGAGACATGGGTGGAACCGGCGTCATCGACAACTTCCTGGGCATCTTCACCAGCTATATCGACAGCGGGTTCGGGCTGCTTGGTGGGGAGGTGGCTTTCATTGCGACCACGCTGATCGTGATCGACGTGACGCTGGCGGCTCTGTTCTGGGCTTGGGGCGCCGATGACGACATCATCGCCCGGCTGGTGAAGAAGACGCTCTTCGTTGGGGTCTTCGCCTATATCATCTCCAACTGGAACAACCTCGCCCGGATCATCTTCGAGAGCTTCGCGGGCCTTGGTCTGATGGCCTCGGGCACCGGGTTTTCCGCCGCCGATCTTCTGCGCCCCGGCCGCGTGGCCCAGACCGGGCTCGAGGCCGGACGACCGCTGCTCGAGAGCATCTCCGATCTGATGGGCTGGGTCGCGGTCTTCGAGAACCTCGTCCAGATCCTCTGCCTGTTCTTCGCCTGGGTGCTGGTGATCCTCGCCTTCTTCATCCTCGCGGTTCAGCTCTTCGTCACCTTGATAGAGTTCAAACTCACGACCCTCGCGGGCTTCGTGCTGATCCCCTTCGGCCTCTTCGGCAAGACCGCTTTCATGGCCGAGCGCGTGCTGGGCAACGTCATCTCGTCCGGCATCAAGGTTCTCGTCCTCGCCGTGATCATCGGCATCGGATCGACGCTCTTCGGTCAGTTCACCGCAGGCTTCGGAGGCGTGACGCCGACCATCGATGACGCCATGGCGATTGTGCTGGCCGCCCTGTCTCTGCTGGGCCTCGGTATCTTCGGCCCCGGCATCGCCTCGGGTCTGGTGTCCGGCGGACCCCAACTCAGCGCGGGAGCGGCCATAGGTACAGGCCTTGCCGTTGGTGGTGCTGCGATCGGGGCCGGAGGGGCGACCATGCTGGCTGCACGCGGAGCCGGATCAGTGCTCTCCGGTGGCGCCGCTCTGGCACGCGGCGGTGCCACCGCGGCGGGCGCTGCCTCGAGCGCCTACACGCTCGGCTCGATGGGCGGAGGAGGTCTCCCCGGCGGGATGGCTGGTGTAGCGCGCGCCGGGGCCGCTGCCGCGGCATCACCCCTCAAGAAGGCGTCCTCTCGCGCTGCTGGCGGGATTCAGTCCAGCTACGCCGAGGGCGTCAAGGGCGGTGTTGCGGCGACGGGCGGAACCACCTCGATGGGCACGGTCGGCGGCGCGGCGCCCGAGCCTTCTTCCAGCCCGTCCGCCTCCGATGGCCCGCCAGCCTGGGCGAAGCGCATGCGCCATAGCCAGGCCGTGAGCCATGGCGTGCGCGCTGCCGCCCATGCCGTCCGGTCCGGCGACAGCCACGGCTCGGGCTCCTCCGTCAATCTCTCCGAAAGGGATCGCTCATGAACCTCTTCAGGCGCTCCGCCACCCATTATGGCAAGACACCTCAGCCAGAGACGCCCTACCAGAGGGCCGCGCAGGTCTGGGACGAGCGTATCGGCTCCGCCCGCGTTCAGGCCCGCAACTGGCGCTACATGGCCTTCGGCAGCCTGATCCTGGCGGCGGGTTTTGCTGGCGCCCTGGTCTGGCAATCCGCACGCGGCACGGTAGTGCCCTGGGTCGTTCAGGTCGACGCGCTCGGCGAGGCGCAGACCGTCGCCCCGGCCTCCGCCGATTACGAGCCGACCGATCCGCAGATCGCCTTCCATCTCGGTCGCTTCATCGAACAGGTCCGGTCGATCCCCGCCGACCCGATCATCGTGCGGCAGAACTGGCTGCGCGCCTATGAGTTCACCACGGACCGTGGCGCGGCGGCTCTGAACGACTTTGCTCGCGCCAATGACCCGTTCACCCGCGTCGGTCGCCAACAGATCGCTGTCGAGGTGTCCTCCGTCATCCGGGCCTCACCGGGATCGTTCCGCGTCGCCTGGACCGAGCGCCACTACGAGAACGGTCAGCTTTCCACGACCGAGCGCTGGACCGCGATCCTGACCGTCGTGATCCAGACGCCGCGCAGCGCCGAGCGCCTGCGCGCCAATCCCCTCGGAATCTATATCAATGCGATCTCCTGGTCGCGGGAGATGAGCCAATGACTGAACAGCATCTTCATGCAACCAGGTCTCCGGGCGTCAGGACGCCGATGTTGGTGGCCTTGCTGCTATCCGCATCCGTACTGGCGGGATGTGCCAGAAACCCGGTGCCGGAATTCAGCTACGACGAGTCCGTGCCGCCACTGCCCACTCCTCCCGCCTCGGCTGCCGAGGAGCGCCCTCGGCCGTTGTACACGCCGCCGGTCTGGACAGTGGCGCATGGCGGAGCGGCGGCGGGCACACCAACCGGTCGTGTCGAAAACGCCAATGCCGCCGCCCGGGTCGAACCGCGCCGCGAGGGCTATTACAATGCGATCCAGATTTATCCCTGGTCGGAAGGCGCCCTCTATCAGGTCTATGCCGCGCCGGGTCAGATCACCAACATCGCACTTGAGCCGGGCGAGCGTCTGACCGGCGCAGGCCCGATCGCCGCGGGAGATACCACGCGCTGGATCATCGGCGACACGGAGAGCGGGACCGGATCCAACGCCCGCGTCCACATCCTCGTCAAACCGACGCGGGACGACATCTCGACCAATCTGGTGATCAGCACTGACAGGCGGGTGTATACGATCGAGCTGCGTGCCCGCGAGTCGCTCTACATGCCCTCCGTCGCCTGGGCCTATCCGGCAGCGCCCCGTGGTGGGCGACAGGCTGTGGGAACCGCGCCGGCCATTCCGGCGCCCTCTGCCCGCATACATCGCTACGGCTTGCAGATCCAGGGCGAAAGCCCGCCCTGGCGTCCTGTCTCGGTCTTCGACGATGGCCGTCGTGTTTATGTCGTCTTCCCGGCTGGCATCGCCCAGGGCGAAATGCCGCCGCTCTTCGTGCTCGGTGCCGATGGAGAACCGCAGATCGTGAACAGCCGCATTCACCGGAACATGCTGATCGTGGATCGCCTCTTCGGTGCGGCGGAGCTCCGGCTGGGCGCAGGAGACCGCCAGCAGGTGGTCCGGATCGTGCGCATGGAGGAGCGCGAGGCGGATGCGCGAACGGAAGGGGATGCGCGAAGGGGAGGGGCGTCATGAGTGACACCGATACCGCAGCTCCGATGCGTCTGCGCCCCGATCCTCCGCGCGTGACCCGGTTGTCGCGCAAGGTTCTGGCCGGTGTCGGGGCGGTCGCCCTGTTCGGAATTGGGGGTGCGCTGATCTATGCGCTCCAGACCCGTGAGGCAGGGCCGGGAGGTGGAGAACTTTATTCCATCGACAACAGACCGGCAGCGGATGGTCTGGAAGGGCTGCCGTCCGACTATACTGGACCGGTTCTGGGGCCTGCGCTGCCCGGTGACCTCGGGCGGCCGATCCTCGACGCGCAGGAGCGGGGAGTGCCCGTAGGCCCTCCGCCGATTGTGGGCCCGACCGTCGATCCGGAAGCGGAGCGCCGCAGGGCAGAGGAGGAAACCGCGCGTCTGAGCGGTGTCTTCTTCCAGACGGCGTCTGGCAGGGCAACGACGGCCGGGGCCGGCGTGAGTCTTCCGGGCCTGGGTGGCACCGAACAACCCGAAGGGAGCCGGCATACGGCTTTCCTCAACGGTCCGGTGGACCGGCAGACCGTCGCGTCGGATCGCATTCAGCCGCCAGCCTCGCCGTACATCCTTCAGGCGGGAGCGGTGATACCCGCCGCGCTCATCACCGGCATTCGCTCCGACCTCCCAGGGCAGATCACCGCGCAGGTCACCGAGAATGTCTATGACAGCCCGACCGGATCGCTGCTGTTGATCCCGCAGGGAACCCGCATCATCGGCCAATACGATGACGGTGTGACGTTCGGCCAACGCCGCGTTCTGCTGGTCTGGAACCGCCTGATCCTGCCCGGTGGCCGGTCCATCGTTCTCGAACGTCTGCCAGGCGCGGATGCGAGCGGCTATGCCGGCCTCGAAGATGGCGTCGACTATCACTGGTGGGATCTGATGCGCGCGGCGGGTCTGTCCACACTGCTCGCGATCGGCGCGGACCTCGCCACCGATGACGAAGACCGCCTGGTCCAGGCGATCCGCGATGGCGCTGTGGACACGATCAACCAGGCCGGCCAGCAGATCGTCCAGCGTCAGCTGCAGGTCGCGCCGACACTGACCATCCGTCCGGGGTTCCCGGTCAGGATCATCGTCACCCGCGATCTGGTATTCGAGCCCGCAGGAGGTTGATCATGTCGAAACTGAAGCTTGGGCCGTTGCCCGAAGACAAGCCGGTTAAGGTGACAGTGGAATTGCCCGCGTCCGTTCATCGCGATCTTGTCGCTTATGCAGAGGTGTTAGGGCGGGAGACAGGGCAAGCTGTTGCCGATCCTGTCCGGCTGATCGTGCCGATGCTGGAGCGGTTCATGGCGACGGATCGCGGGTTTGCGAAGGCGCGGCGGGAAGACGTCGGTACCACCTGACCGACTCGTCGAGGATTGCTTGAGCAAGGCGGCAAGGACTATATACCTTCTTCTTTTTCGTCCCCTCGACTGGGGAGACGTGAAGTGAGGTTTTGTCGTTCAACGCGCGAGGGAGCGTAGTTCTGTGTGCAGACCTTCTTGACGGTCCCGGTCACGATTTTCTAACGTGAACAGTGCGGGTTTGCGACTGGAACTGAAGTGGGTCATTATGTGCATTAAGCTCTCACATCGTCCAGAATATCGGACAGGTTTTTCCGACTGTCCCAGACACGACCTGACCACTTGGCCGCTATTGCAGCTTTGACATTTTCAAGCGTGTCGTCGATCAGAATATGCTCGTGAGCTGGTTGTTGCGTCTTAGTCATTGCCGCGGTGAAGAAAGCCGGATCGGGTTTTGCGACCCCTATATCCGCAGAATAGACGATACCGTCCACGTAGTCGGCCAGCTTCAGGGTGCTCATGATGTAATTTGCACGCTGGTGTTCCTGATTTGTTGCAAGAACAATCTTCAACCCTCGGTCTCTCAACGCCACGCAATCTGCTAGGACGCTTTCATCCAGACGTGCGTCATTCTTGAACCAGTACTGCATAAACTGCTCTGTTGTGATCCCATCGCCCAGCCTTGGAAGGCATTGATCAAGTACGTCGCGTATATCGAGTTGACCGGTTACGACCTGTTTCCAGAAGGGTTTGAAGAAATGTTGCTGCAAGCCGGTGGGGTCCACACCCAGATCCTCTCGCAGAGATGTGGCCCATGAGGCGCCATCCCTAGGGCGGCCGTTGATCAGGACGCCATCGACATCAAGCATTATGCAGCTAGGCATTCTCAGAGTCCCTTTGAGTGTCAGGCCAGTTCCGCTTTCAGCCATGAGATGAGGCAATCCACGGCGGCGTAATTCGAGCGCCGGGTGCCTCTGAAGACGGAAATCTCGTTTGGTCTGTCAATTTTCTGATCGCCGGCGGGGCGCAATCTGCCGTCCTCTATCATCTCTCCGACCGTTCTTTTCCATCCCAAGGCAACCCCCTGGCCAGTGACCGCCGCTTGTAGCACGAGGGGATAGCTGTCGAATGAAACCATCCGCAAGCGGGACGGACGGGGAAGGCCCGTGGCGGCGAACCATTCGGGCCAGTCAAACCAGTCCTGCGGCGTGACACGATGCGACAGGAGAGGGAAGTTGCCCAAAGTGTCCGGCGCACCCGGAGCGGTGCTATTCGCGAGCAGGGAGGGCGCGCAGACCGGATAGATGCTGTCCGCCGCGGTGAAGAGCAGCCGGGCCGAGCCCGAGGCGCGTCCGGTGGTCTGCAGGGCGATGTCGAAGGGTTCGGTGGCCTCCGTAAGCGGGGCAAGCGCACTGACCAGTTGAAGCTGAACCTCGGGATGGCTGGCATGGAATACCGAAAGACGCGGCATCAGCCAGTAGAAGGCCTCGCAGAGCTGGCAGCGCAGCACGACGGTGTCGGGGTCGCGGCTGCCGCGAAGGGCGGCGACCTCGGCCCGGATCGCTGCCAGAGCGTCGCCAGCGACCTGCCCCAATCGGCGACCTTCCTCGGTCAGGAACACCGCGCGGTTCCTGCGTTCAAACAGGCGCAGGCCCAGCTCTGCCTCGAGCTGGCCGATCTGGCGGCTGACGGCGGTTTGCGTCAACCCAAGCTCTTCGGCGGCACGGGTGAAACTTTCAAGCCGGGCCGCGGCCTCGAAGGGGCGCAGCCGGGCAAGTTGGATGTCGTCTATTTGCATTACCAAGACTCATGTATTTTATACCTTTTATCATTTTTAATAGGGTGTTGTGAATGATTGCATGCGCCCATGACATCATTCAGATCCATTTGGCAGAGGGGGCCGGGCCTTGGTTCGGGCATCGCCGCGATCACGGCGGGCGTCTTGCTGCTTTCGCTGTCCGACGCGCTGGTGAAACTCAACAACGAGGGTCTGTCACTCGGGCAGGTTCTGACAGTCCGATCCGGCATTGCTGTGCTGTGCCTCGGGGCGGTCTTGCGGCTCACCACACGTATGAACATCGGCCTGGCCCGTGTCACGGGCTGGGTGTGGTTGCGCAGTTTGTGCCTCGCCCTGATGTGGGGCTGCTATTATGCCGGGCTGCCGGAGTTGTCGTTCTCCATCGCGGCTGCCTGTTATTATACCTCGCCGATGTGGATGGCTTCCCTGTCTTCAACGCTGCTCGGAACTCGCATCGGGGGACGCGGGTGTGTTGCGATCCTTCTGGGTCTTGCGGGCGTGATAACAATCCTGCGTCCGGGCCTGGATGAGGTGTCGCCGATGATCGCACTGCCATTGCTTGCCGGGTTCTTCTACGCACTCGCGGCCGTGATCACGCAGGGACGGTGCCGTGCCGTGCCGGCGATGTCGATGGCAATGAACCTCAACCTTGTTCTGTTTCTGGGTGGCCTGGGGCTGATCGCCGGCCTGTGGTGGAGCGGACAGGGGAACGACGCGGGCTTCTTGCTGTCGGTCTGGCCTTCGCTGAAGGTGGCGGATTTGGGGTTGCTGGCCGGGTTGGGCGTGCTGCTCGCTGTCATCACCGCCTTGGTCGCCTATGCGTATCAGAGGGCGTCCGCACCGATCATCGGCTTGTTCGATAATGGGTATCTTGTCTTCGCCCTGTTCTGGAGCATCTTGATCTTTGGTGATCGACCGGGCTTCATTGATCTTCTGGGCATAGTGCTGATTGCGAGCGGGGCGCTCCTTGCCACCATGGCGTCGGCCAATCGCGGACCGGACCTGAGCGAAGGGAATTGATCATGTCGCTGGACACCTGGATTGCCTACACCATTGCCTGCGTTGTCCTGACGGTGATCCCCGGACCGAGCGTCCTGCTCGTGATCGCGCAGTCGCTGACGCGGGGCAGGGTGGCTGCGGCGATGTGCATTCTCGGCGATGTCGTGGGGAGCATCGTGCTTGTCGGGCTGTCCTTCGCCGGGGTCGGGGCGATCCTCGCCGCCTCCGCGATCCTCTTCCAGATCGTGAAATGGGCCGGGGTGCTTTACCTGGCGTGGCTGGGCATCGGCCAGATCATGCAGGCGCGGCGCGATGCACCGGAGAGGGTCACCCATGAAGGTGGGGCTTCTTCCTGGAGCAGCTTTTGGGCCGGAACCGTGACCGCCGTGCTGAACCCCAAGGCGATCGTTTTCTACATGGCATTCCTTGCCCAGTTCATCGACCCGCAAGGCGATTTGCCCGTGCAGCTTGCGGTGCTGACGGTGACCTCCAGCCTTGTTGTCGTGGTGCTGTTGGCCGGGTATGCGCTGATCGCGGAGCGGGCGGGGCGGCTCTTTGATAGTCATCGCGCGCGTCGCCGCATGGGCTATGCCGGCGGCGGGTTCATGATCGGCGGAAGCGCGGTCATGGCGGTGACGCGTTAGAGCTTATCGGGAAGGTTGAACGTTGGATCATATTTGTCTTGGTCTGCAGAGATGACAGCGACATCGACCAAACTGGTCGAGAGTTTCTACAACGACGTGTGGAACAAGCGCGACTTCCGAGTGGCGCATGAGATAATTTCAACTGATTTCAGGTTTCGAGGTTCGCTTGGACCTGAAAAGCGTGGTATCGACGGCTTTCTTGAATACGTTGAAGCCGTCCACAAAGCACTTGGAAACTATACTTGCATAATCGAGGACTTAGTTTGCAGTGATGACAGGGCGGCTGCCCGTATGATTTTTCGAGGAACACATCAGTCTGAATTTTTCGGAGTTAGTTGTACCGGCAAAGACATTGAATGGGAGGGCGCCGCTTTCTTTGGAATATCGCACGGCAAGCTCTCCAAGCTTTGGGTGCTTGGCGACCTGGACGCTGTAAAGCAGCAATTGGGTGCGCCAACAGTCGGCCGGTTCTGACGTTCTTTGTCCGCTTTGTCACGCGCTTTGCCAAGTCGCAGTCGTCACAGCGAAGTCATCCAAGCAGGACTGCCCCGGTGGCAGCATCTCGAACGCGGTTGCCTGCTCGCCAATTGACGTTTCAGGTGTCCTCGTCCGTTTTCCGGGACCGTTCCGCCATCAGGTTTGCCATGGTGGGCTTCCCGGTAGCCCTGAGCCCGGCAACCGCGCCAAGATAGTCTCGCTCTTCGCGGTTCTGGCTGATCTTCGATTTTGCGAGTGTCCGGCTTGCCGTTATTCGGAACGCCACGATGCTTTCCAGCATCCCCTGCATGTAGTCTTGTGGCGCATCTGCCATAAGCCAAGCATTCTCGCCGTTCAGCTTTCGCTCGTGCGTGCGCGTCAGAAGACCTACGGCTGCACGTTTGGCCTGTTCGTCGTGCTGGAACGAAATGGTCCCGTAGATATGTACCGCCTGATAGTTCCAGGTCGGAACGTGGCGGTGGTGGTCAGCCTTGCTTGGAAAGAAGTTCGGTGAGATGTAGGCGTCTGGACCACGGAATATGGCCAGAACCTCTTGCTCCTCGGCGATCAGCCGGTGCATGGCATTTGCCTGTGCGACATGGCCGACCAGTGATCCGTCCGGGGCCCGGAGCAACGGGATGTGGTTTGCCAACAATCCTTCTCCCGTCTGCGCCACGATACAGGCCAGTGGCGCTGTATCGAGTATCTCACGGATCGCCGCAGGATCGGTCTCTTCAAAATGCGATGGTGTGTACATTCCCGGCCCCTGTTGCGGTTGAAGTATCGTGCCGCGCGGACGCAATGATGCCCCAACGCTTTTGTATCAAGAAGCGCACCGGCCGGTGCGCGCTTCGATAGCCTGGACCACTGCGATCATGTCATCCTCATCGCGGCCCATGGCTTCGGTTTCCGCATAGAGCGCTTCACAGACGTTCATCAGCGGGGAGGCAGTGTCGGCGGCTCTCGCAGCTTCTAAGACTAGACGGCTGTTTTTCAGCACGTCAGAGATGCCGGCCTGGCGACTGAAATCACGGTTGCGCAGCTTGTCGATCTTCACGCGGGAGACATCGCTGGCCATCGGCCCGGCGTTGAGGATGTCGGCGAAGCTGTCCATGTCGAGCCCGTGGCGCGCCGCGAAATGCGCAGCTTCGGCAAGGCCGGTGACCATGGTGATCAGGAAGGTATTTACCGCGAGTTTCATTTGCAGGGCGCCGGGCACGGTGCCGCAGTCGAAAAGCTGTTTGCAGATCGGCGAGAGCAGGGGGCGCAGGCGTTCGATCTCCTCGGGAGGTCCGGCCAGCATGCCGATGAGTTGGCCTGCCACCGCCGGCTTTCGAGAACCAGAGACCGGCGCCTCGACAAAGCGTCCGTTGGCGGCGGCGATATCCTGTGACAAGCCTTGGGAGTATTTCGCGGAGGTCGTGCCCATTGACACGATGCAATGCCCGGCGACGCGGCGCATGAAGGCCTCGGTGCCGCGGCCCAGCACGGCATCTGTCGCCCCTTCGTTTTCCAGCATAAGAAGCATGGTGTTGCACTGCTCGAAGACCTCGCCCACATCGGCGGCGACCACGGCCCCGGCCTCTCTCAAGGGCGCGGTACGCTCCGGCGTCCGGTTCCAGACCATCAGGGGGCGTCCGGCGTGGCGCAGGTTTAAGGCCATAGGTTGGCCCATGGTTCCCAGCCCGATGAAACCGATCTGTTCTCCTGTTTGCATGACTGTCTCCCGTGTCTGCGGGACGCAGGCTAGCTGACCTAAACAATTTAGAATAACGAATTGATCAAAAGTCTGCGTTCTATAAAGCGGGTAAGTTTTCCTGGCGTCGATATTGACATTGGTGCGATTGCCACGCAGCTTGTCGCCACTCACCCGGGGGGTCTCGACAAGAGGCTGAGATACTGCTGGCACCAGTGCAGCGCAGTGACCCGATGAACCTGATCCAGTTCACACTGGCGTAGGGATGGTGCACTGGCCGCGCGGGCCCCGATCACGTGACGCACGTGGGGGCGAAAACCACACCGGCAATCCCATTCGAACGCGGAACTGGGTCTCCAACGCATATAGCCATGGAGGCTCCGACCGATGAAAGACCAGACCCCAACCGTCACAACGGGCCCGCTACCCGCCTCCCGCCGCGTCTGGCGCGCGGGCGAGCGCCACCCCGATATCCGCGTGCCGATGCGCGAGATCGACCTGCACCCAACGGCGGGCGAGCCGCCTGTCACCGTCTACGACAGCTCCGGCCCCTACACGGACCCGGATGCGGAGATCGTCATCGACCGTGGCCTGCCGCGCCTGCGCGAGGCTTGGATAACGGCGCGCGGAGATACCGAGGCCTACAAGGGGCGGGACATCTCCCCTGCCGACAACGGCTTTGCCGAAGGCGCGCGGCTGGTGCCCGAATTCCCCGTGGGCCATGCGCCGCGCCGCGCCACCAAGGGCCGCACCGTGACCCAGATGGCCTATGCCCGCGCCGGGATCGTGACGCCGGAGATGAAATTCGTGGCGATCCGCGAGAACCTCGGCCGCAAGGCGCAGGCCAAAGCGCTGGCGCGGGACGGCGAAGGCTTTGGCGCGGCGATCCCGGATTTCATCACACCGGAATTCGTGCGCGACGAGATCGCCCAAGGCCGCGCGATCATCCCCGCCAACATCAACCACCCCGAGGCCGAGCCGATGGCCATCGGGCGCAATTTCCTCGTCAAGATCAATGCCAATATCGGCAATTCGGCGGTGACTTCTTCGATGGCCGAGGAAGTCGAAAAGATGGTCTGGGCCACGAGGTGGGGGGCGGATACCGTCATGGACCTGTCGACGGGCCGCAACATCCACAACATTCGCGACTGGATCATCCGCAACAGCCCGGTGCCCATCGGCACCGTGCCCCTCTATCAAGCGCTGGAGAAGGTGAACGGCATCGCCGAAGATCTGACATGGGAGGTCTACCGCGACACGCTGATCGAACAGGCCGAGCAGGGGGTGGATTACTTCACCATCCACGCAGGGGTGCGGCTGCACATGATCCCGATGACGGTGGACCGGGTCACGGGGATCGTGTCGCGCGGCGGGTCAATCATGGCCAAGTGGTGCCTGCACCATCACCGCGAGAGCTTCCTTTACGAGCATTTCGACGAGATCTGCGACATCGCGCGCGTCTATGACGTGTCGTTCTCTCTGGGCGACGGACTGCGGCCGGGCTCCATTGCCGATGCCAATGACGAGGCGCAGTTTGCCGAGCTGGAGACGCTGGGCGAGCTGACGCAGGTCGCCTGGGCGAAGGATTGTCAGGTCATGATCGAGGGGCCGGGCCATGTGCCCATGCACAAGATCAAGGCCAATATGGACAAGCAGCTTGCCACCTGCGGCGAGGCGCCGTTCTACACGCTCGGGCCGCTCACGACCGATATCGCGCCGGGCTATGACCATATCACCAGCGGCATCGGCGCGGCGATGATCGGCTGGTTCGGCTGCGCGATGCTTTGCTACGTCACGCCCAAGGAGCATCTGGGCCTGCCCGACCGCGACGATGTCAAGACCGGCGTCATCACCTACAAGATCGCCGCCCATGCCGCCGATCTGGCCAAGGGGCATCCGGCGGCGCAGGCCCGCGACGATGCGCTGTCGCGCGCAAGGTTCGAGTTCCGGTGGGAAGATCAGTTCAACCTATCGCTCGACCCTGAAACGGCGCGGTCGATGCATGACGAGACCCTGCCCAAGGAAGCCCACAAGGTCGCGCATTTCTGTTCGATGTGCGGGCCGAAATTCTGCTCGATGCGGATCAGCCACGATATCCGCGCCGAGGCCCAGAAAGAGGGGATGGAGAAGATGGCCGAGAAGTTCCGCGACGGCGGAGACCTTTATATCCCGCTGGAGGACGTGAAATGAGCCAGTCACCTCAGGAATTGCTGACCGCCCTGCGCGCCGCGCCGCCGCTGGTGCAATGCATCACCAACTATGTCGCCATGAACATCGCCGCCAATGTGCTGCTGGCCGCCGGGGCGTCCCCCGCGATGGTCTCGGATGCCGAGGAAGCCGGAGAATTCGCCCGCATCGCCGGTGCGCTGACGGTGAATATCGGCACGCTGTCCTCGCCCTTCCTGTCGGGGATGCGCGCGGCGATCGAGGGGGCTCAGGCCGCCGGGAAGCCGTGGGTTCTGGACCCCGTCGCCTGTCAGGCCACGGCGCTGCGGCGCCGGACGGCGGCGGATCTGGTGGCGCTGAAACCGACGATCATCCGGGGCAACGCGTCCGAGATCCTGTCGCTGGCGGGCGAGGCCAGTCAGGGGCAGGGCGTCGACGGGCGCGACAGCGTGAGCCTCGCGGAAGACGCGGCGCGCTGGCTTGCCGTGCAGACCGGCGGCGTGGTCGCGGTGACGGGCGAGAGCGATTTCGTCACCGACGGCACGCGCGCAGCACGGATCGCGGGCGGCTCGCCCTTCATGCCGATGAACACCGCCTTGGGCTGTTCCCTGACCGGGTTGTGCGGCGCTTACGCGGCGGTTGCGGATGATCCGTTCGATGCCACTCTTGCGGCGCTTGCGCATTTCGCCGTTGCGGGGCGTCGCGCGCATGAGGGGGCGCAGGGGCCGGGCAGTTTTGCGCCGCGTTTCCTCGACGCGCTGCATGCCGTGACCCCCGAAGCGCTGGGGGCCGAGGCTGAAATCCGCGCGCTGGAAAGCGTCGGGGCATGAAGCCGTCTTTCGACCTGTCGCTGTATCTCGTGCTCGATCCCGGCCTTTGCGCCGGGATCGGGATGGTCGAAACTGCGCGCCGGGCGGTCGCGGGCGGCGCGACGATGGTCCAGCTGCGCGACAAGACGGGCGGCACGGCGGCGATGATCGAAACCGGCCGTGCCCTGAAACGCGCGCTTGCGGGAAGCGGGGCGCGTCTGATCGTCAACGACGATGTCGAGGCCGCGGTCGCGATCGGCGCGGATGGCCTGCATATCGGGCAGGGCGACATGCCCGTGGCCGAGGCCCGCGCACGGATCGGAGAGGCGATGCTTCTGGGCCTGTCGGTGGAAAGCCCCGCGCTGGCTGCGGCGGTCGATCCGCATCTGGTCGATTACATCGGCGCCGGGCCGGTCTTTGCCACGCCCACCAAACAGGACCACAAGCGCCCGGTTGGCTTTGACGGATTGGCGGCGCAGGTCGCGGCCAGCCCGGTCCCGGCGGTCGCCATCGGCGGGCTGAAACGCCAACACATCGCACAGGCCTTCGCCGCCGGTGCGCAGGGCATCGCGGTGGTGTCTGCGATTTGCGGCCAGCCCGATCCAGAAAAAGCGGCGCGGCGATTGCGGTGCGCAACCGATGGGGCGAGGAACTGAGGCCTCAGAAGATAGAGGTCTTCAGGGGTAGCCGCACGATGCTCTCAAAGCCGCGCGACCAGTCGTGCCAGAATCTCCCGCGCAGGACGGCAGGAAAGACATGGGCTTCGGGCAAGTCGTCCTCGGCGAACCATCCCGCGTCGCTGATGATTTCCCGTGGGTCCGGGTTCCGGGACAGCGCCATGCTGCCGGACACCAATCGCGCGGTGAACCAGAATTTCACCATCCTGCCTGAGCTATCAATCAACTCGTCCATATAGGCGAGCTGTTGCGTCTCGATCCGCAGGCCGGTTTCCTCGAAGGTTTCGCGCCGGGCGGTTTCTTCAAGCTCTTCCCCGCCCTCAACGCCGCCGCCGGGCGGTGCCCAGAAGTCGTATTCGCCCTGACGGAAATGGCGTAGCAGCAGGAGCCTGCCCTGGTTGACGACAAGCGCTCCGGCCGAAATGCGGTGCGGCAAGGTCATTCTGGCGCTTCGGCCTCAGCGGGCCAGAGTGCGTGGAAATGGTGCACCGGCCCGTGGCCTTGGCCCACGTCCAGCGCGTCGCTTTGGGCAAGCGCGGCATGCAGATAGGCCTTGGCGCGCGCCACGGCCTCGGGCATGTCGTGATTTGGCAAAAGCGCCGCGATGGCCGAGGAGAGGGTGCAGCCGGTGCCGTGATCGTTGGTCGTGGCGAGGCGCGGAGCGGAAAAGGTCTGCGTCGCTTCAGGACCGGCCAGCAGGTCGGTGCTGTCCGCGCCCGCCAGATGCCCGCCCTTGAGCAGCACGTAATCGGAGCCGAGTGCCAGGAGGTCGGGCAGGGCGGTCTGCATCGTCTCGGCGGTCCAGTCGTCTTCTCGGGCCAGCAGCACGGCGGCCTCTGGCAGGTTCGGGGTGATGACGCGGGCCAGCGGCACCAGCGCCTCGCGCACGGCCGAAACCGCTTCGGGGTCGAGCAGCGCATGGCCGCTTTTCGCGACCATCACCGGGTCGAGCACGATGTTGCGGATGCCGTGATGACGCAGCCGGTCGGCCACGGCGCGGGCGATGCCCGCGTTGGCGATCATGCCGATCTTCACCGCGTCAATGCGCACATCCTCCAGCACCGCGTCGATCTGGTCGGCGACGAAACTGGGGTCGAGCGCCTGGAAAGACCGGACGCCGCAGGTGTTCTGCGCCACCACCGCGGTGATGGCGGAACAGGCATAGGCTCCAAGCGCGGACATGGCCTTGATGTCGGCCTGGATGCCCGCGCCGCCCGAAGGGTCGGTGCCCGCGATGGTCAGGACATTGGCGATCATGCCAGCACCTCCGCCATCAAGGCGGCCTCGTGCGCGACCTCGGCCACATCGAGGCTCAGCGCGAGGCTGGTGTCATTCAGCGCGCCTAGTTCGAACCATCGCGCCTCGAGCGCGTCATCTCCAGCGACCGGTTCTCCGGCGGTCCATCGGAACAGCACAGCGATCAGGATGAAATGATGGCGCACGTTACCGGTGGTGTCGTGGTCAAAGGCGTCAACTGACGTGAATACGCGGAGCGGCTCGGCGGAAACGCCGGTTTCCTCCGCCAGTTCTCTTGTTGCGGCTTCGAACAGTGTTTCGCCGTGCTTGATCTTTCCGCCCGGAAATCCCCATCGTCCCGCGTCGGGCGGATTCGCGCGGCGAACGAGAAGGACCTGGTTGTCGCGTATGACGGCGGCGATGGTCGCCGAAATCGGGCGGGGGGCTGTTGATGGTGATAGCAAGGAGGCCTCGTTATGCTGAGGCCGGCAAGGGCAAGAGGGCGCTGCGATCCTGTCCCTTCGCCGGCATGATCCGGATCAGGTTCAAAGGGTCACCGCGCTGCTCAAAGATCCTGCGATCGATACGCCAGCGATATCTCAGCCCCTTGTCGGGACACCCCTAGGTGGTTCGCAGCCTATCAGGATGGTGCACGAGATCAACGCCTCGCGCGCTGCGGATTGCCGGGTCCAGATGCCTGAGGGCCTCTTCCCGCAGCACTTGCGCAAGTCTTTCGGCAAAGCGCGACAGGTTCGGCGCCCGCAGCAGACGCACCTCGATGTTCGGCAAGTTCGGCAGGCCAAGCTCTGCGCCGACACAGGCGATATCCTCCGGTCTGCCGTGATCCGTGCGCACGGCGATACCCAGACCACTGCGCAGCCCGGCCCAGACAGCGGGCAGACTGGGCGTGGTGAGCGCTGCGCGCCAGCGCGTCTGGCTGTGATCCAGCGCGGCAAGCATGGCCTGCCGAAACAGGCAGGGGTGGTTGAACATGATGAGGGGGAGGGGATCGGCGACGGTCTTGTCCAGCAGATCGACATGCGCCAGCCAGTGCATGGGGCATTCGCAAAGCGTTTCGCCTTCGGTCGGGCTGCCGGGCAGGAAGAAGGCAATCGCGGCGTCGATGCGCCCGGCACGGACCTCTTCGGCGAGCCTGTGGTTTTCCCCGGCCTGTACGTCGACATGCACGTTTTCCACGTCCTGTCCGAACCTGCCGAGTGTCGCAGGCATCACGTCATCGAAGAAATCCTGCGGCAGGCCGAGCCGCACGGAGGCCTTGCCTGCCGCCGCGCCGACCGAGAGCGCGGCTTCGTCGTTCAGCGCGACGATACGCCGGGCATAGGCGATGAAAGCCTCGCCCGCTTCGGTTGGCACGAGGCCGCGTCCCTTGCGAACGAACAGCGTTGTGCCCGCCTGCTGTTCCAGCTTCTTGAGGTGCATGCTGACGGCGGATTGCGAGCGGCCGAGTTGCACGGCAGCGCGCGCGAAGCTTCCCAGATCCGAGCCAACGACGACCGTACGGAGCGCGTCCATGTCAAAGCTTGGCATTGGTTCCGATTCTCGAATTATTGGGTTTCGATCTATTTGATTTTCTTAAGTCATAGCCTTGGATACCGTGCCGTTCAAGAGGATGCTCTCCGGCAGGCCGCGATTTTGCGGCAGTCGAAGGAGAGCTTAAGGGCCAGAACCAAGATGATCGGAAATACCCTGATACTCATCGCGGCCGCCCTGCCGCTCATGGGCAGCCCGGGGCCGGCCACGATCAGCTTGGCGAGTCTGGGCGCTGCATTCGGGTTTCGGAACGCTCTGCCGTATCTCATGGGCATAATACTTGGAACCATCGTGGTGCTGGCGATCATCGCGACCGGCGTGACCGGGGTCATGTCTTCCGAGGCCTGGTTGCTGGTGGTCCTCCGCATTGCTGCGGTGGCCTATATTCTTTACCTGGCGTGGAAGATTGCGACGGCGCCTGTCGGGCGAACGCCAACTGGCGCTGAAGGTCGTTCAGGCGTTGTTATAGGGTCGTTTCTACCGGGCCTCGGCCTTTCCGTCGCCAACCCCAAAGCCTACGCGGCGATCGGCGCCGTGTACGCCGGATATTCGATCACGCCCGAGCACCTCTTGCTTGACACGCTCCTGAAATTTGCCGCATTGGCCTTTGTGGCTGCGGCCGTGAATACCGCTTGGCTTGCGTTCGGAAGCACATTCGCCCGCTTTCTGGAAGATCCGAGCGTGGGGCGCGCAATCAATATCGCATTCGCTATCATGCTCATATTGTCGGTCGGCGTTGCGTTGGCCCTCGGTTGAACACGATGACGCAGAGAGTTGGAAATGCGGAGAGCAACGAGAAGGAAGCGTCTATTGAGAGTCTCCATTTGGCAAGCGACTTATCCCGCCTCTCACTGAACCAGCTCGTTTACTTTATTGCGGCTTGCAATGCTGGGAGTTTCCGAAGATCTGCGATCGAATTGAACATACAACAGTCCACGGTCAGTCGCGCCGTTCGAGAACTAGAAGATTCTCTTGGTGCATCTCTGTTGCACCGTCTTAGTCACGGAGTCCGTCCTACTGAGGCTGGTAAGCGATTTCACAAGCGTGCTCGGGCGATCGTACGGGACGTACAACTGGCTTGCCGCGAGGTCTCTGCCATAGGGCGGTCAGAGTGCGGCACTGTCAGGGTGGGGTTTTTCTCATCTCTGGCGTCAGGATTTCTTGCCGACCTGTTGAAAGTCTATGACTTCGCCCACAAAGGCGTGAGGATTGATCTGCTCAATGGGAATCCCCAAGATCATGTGGTTGCCATTCGTCAGATGTCGATGGATGTCGCCTTTGTTTCAGGCGAGCGACTTTGGGATGGTTGTGAGGCTTGCCCTCTATGGTCAGAACGCGTGTACCTTGTCTTGCCCACATCTCATGAACTCGCAGAGAAGTGCGAAATCTCATGGTCGGATGTCACCGATGAGCGCTTTATTGTAAGTGACAGTGCACCCGGCCCGGAAATAACTGACTATCTTGTGCAACGCCTCGCTGGATTTAGCCATCATCCCGAGGTTGATACACTTTGCGTCGGTCGTGACGACCTTTTCGCTCTTGTTGCTGTGGGGCGTGGTCTGACAGTTACCAGCGAAGCAATGACGGTTGCAAAGCTCCCTGGTCTTACCTACCGCCCAATAACAGGTGAGCGAGTTCCATTCTGTGCTGTGTGGTTACGGGAAAATGACAATCCCGCCTTGCGCAAATTTCTTAGTGTGGCTCGCTCGATGGCAAGGACTGCCGAAGCGGCGCATGACCCGGTCTAATTGTTTTCAGTAGCCCTCCGATCCAGCGATCAAAATCTCGATCCGTCTCTTGGTGCTGGGCTCTCCCGGCGCGATCAACGATAAAGACTTGGCTGCTGCCGATGCCAATGGTTTGCAGGGCCAGTTCACCTGGCGGAGATAGGGCGTGGCAAAATCGGGCTGCGCCTGGGGGCCGTCAAAGCGCCCGCCGGCGGCCATGATGCAAATCGCCGAGCGATCTGCGAGCACCCCGATTTTGCCCTTCGCGGTGACGCGGAACGTTCGGTTCGGCCGGAGAACCAGATCCAGCCAGGCCTTCAGGCTGGACGGCAACGCGAAGTTGTACATCGGAACGTCGATAACAAGCAGGTCAGAGACCTCCAGCTCGGCGATCAGGCTCTCGGACAGGGCGAGGGCTGCGCGATCGTCCGCATCCCGGTCCAAGGGAGGGCGCAGGCTGGCCTCGACAAAAGCTTCGTCGGGGTGCGGCAGGAACGGTTGTGTCAGGTCGCGGCGGCAAAGCTTCAACGCGGGATGCGCCCCGCAGATCCGTTCGCTGGCGCGTTGTCCCAATCGCCGACTGCGGGAGTTCGCCGTCCGCGAGCTGGCGCTGGTGTGGAGAAGCGTGCTCATTCCACGCCGGTCAAGGGGATATTGAACCGCAAAGCGCTGGCAAGCATCCCTTGGTGGAAATAGAAACGATGGCCCAAGGCGTTCGACAACGGGGTGTCGAGGCTCAGCCGGACACAGCCCGCCGCCCGGCCGATCTCCTGTACATGTTCCAGCAGGCGCTGACCAAGACCGCGGCTGCGACGGCCCTGGTCCGTCACCAGATCGTCGAGGTAGATATGCCGCCCGTGTACCGGGTTCTCCTGAAGCCGGTATCCGGCCAGCGCCTCGGGCTTGCCGCCTTCGTGGATCACAAGCAGCCGGTAGCCGTCGGCGCTCTGGCTTTGCCAACGGGCCACGAATTCGGCGGCGCTTCCAAGATGCGGACGGAGCTGCCGCATGAGTACGAAACAGGTGGCGACGGTGGCGGCATCCTCGACCGGAACGATCTTGCTCATCAGGCCTCCGCCGGGGTCCGGGTGGGAAAATGCAGCGCCCCGGCAATGCGGTTCCAGGCGTTGATATTGGCAATCGCGACGGTCAGGTTGACCTGTTCGGACGCGTCGAAGACCGTATCGAGCGCGGTGCGGGTCTCGGCGGGCAAGGCGGCTGTCGGCGTCAGGGTGACATGTTCGGCCCAGGCGAGCGCGGCGCGGTCCCGGGCGCTGTAAGCGGCGCTGTCGTGCCAGGCCGGCAGCAGGTCGAGCTTTGCTTCATCGACGCCCGCGCGCCGCGCCATGCTCAGGTGCAGTTCAATACAGAAGGCGCAGGCGTTGATCTGGGAAACGCGCAGTTTCACCAGTTCGGTCAGGGCCTTCTCGAGCCCGGAGGCATCGACCGCCTTGCTCATGGCAAGGAGCGCAGCCAGCGCTGCGGGGTGGTCCCGCTCGAAATCCGAATAGGTCATGTTCCGGTCAGTTTTCATCTTGGACAAGATCCTCGTTAATCCTATTATCAGAGCCCTGACAATAATATCAGAGTTCTGACAATGAGCAAGGCGGCGAAGGTTCTTCCTGACGAAGGTACGGGCAAGCGCGGACCGGATGGCTACTTGGGCTATCTTCTGCGCCAGGCGGCGAACGGTTATCGGCACCGAGTGGAAACCTCTCTGCGCGAGACCGGGCTGACGCAGCCGCAGTTCGCCGCACTGACCATGTTGGACGCCTATCCCGAGCATTCCAGCGCCGATCTGGCGCGGATCGCGCTGCTGACCCCGCAGACGATGAGCACAATCATGCAGAACCTCGAAAATGCGGCGCTCATCCGGCGCCACCCGCATCAGGAGCATGGGCGCAAGCGGCGGATCGAGCTGACAGATGCAGGGCGACAGGTGCTTGTCCGGGCAAAAAGGCTGGTATACGCGCTCGAAACCGACCTGGCGGAGGGGTTCTCCGAGGAGGAGCAACGCACGGTCCGCCGTTGGCTGGTCGCGGCGGGAGGGCGAAGCCTTGAGGGAGGTGCCGCCAAACCATGACCTTTGCATGCCGGAATGGCGTCGTAGAGTTTGGAATGTGAAGGTGCCTTGTGGGAAGAGGCCGCGACTGTGCGGCGAATGTGCACCTTGTCCGGGGATGGATCGAGCCAGACTGAACACCAGACCTGCGAAGTTCAGATAAGGGTTTAGCGGAATTGAGGTTCTAGCATGGTTTCCGGCCCCAGTTTCGGGGTCCAACCCCATCGTGACCGGGCAGTGCTGCTATCGTATACCCTGTCGATTGTTTCCGGGAGTGACCAGCCAAGCATGTCGAAACGTCGCGCCAGATCGGGGCAGCGGTTGCGGATGACTCTCGCGGCATGGTGGCCGAGCCCGCCACAGTCAGATCGCTGGAAAGGCGTTGAATAGCTTACGATGAGCGGCTCCGGATCCCGTTTCGTAAAGCGGGCGGCACGCAGATGCGCCATGGCGGCGTCACGGGGATCAATGCCGCGCGACAAACGATGTATCGCCATGATATCGCGCGGTTCCTCGAAACAGCGCCCGACACGCAATATCGATGCCGAGAGCGACGCACCACATGCTGATCGGATGAGGTGCTCTGCCGCTATCTTTGTCTCGTGATAGATGCTGCGCGGTCGCGGCTGGGTCGCATCATCGATCCAGCGTGCAGGTTCACCCGCGCGCGCGCCGCCACCAAGCAGGGCCGTGGTGCTGGTGAACACAAGCGAGCGGACCCCAACCTGCCGCATGGCTTGCAGAACGGTTGCGGTCCCGTCGACGTTAATGTCACGGAACTCAGCGTCCGGCCTGACGCCGACATGGGGCGCATGCAGCCCGGCGCAATGGATTACGCAATCCGCGCCGTCGAACAGCGAGGCAAGCCGATGCAGATCGCGGATGTCCGCAGTCACCACGTTCGGCGCCGGAACGCGATCACAGGAGACGACATGCGCACCAGCCCGTCGGGCGGCCGTGGCGATTGTTTTGCCCAGACGCCCGCTGGCACCGGTCACAACGATCCGTTCGGGTTGCCGGGTCATTCCAGACATGCGTTCAACTCTTCGCGCAGCCAGTCGAGGAACCGCTGCACGGGCTTAGATCTGGTGTGCTGCGCGTTTTCGACGAACCAGTAGGCAGAGCTGGTACGAAATCGTCCCGGCAGGGCGTGCAGCCGCCCCATGCGAAGCGCGTCGTGCGACAGGGTTTCCCAGGATAGAAAGACGCCCTGGCCGGCAATGGCGGCATCCAGGCAGAGCGATGCATCCGAATAGCATGGTCCGTCCGGTAGTTGCGCGGCGTCCATGTCGTTTGGTCGCAGCCAGTGGTTCCAGTCAAAGCCCGAGCCTGCGTCACGGATTATCGGAATGTTCAGCAGGTTCGCAGGGGTACGAATTCGGTTCGCAAACTCGGGGGCGAAAACAGGAAAGACGCGAATGTCGGCCAGGTGTACCGCCCTCGTTCCGGCCCAATCGCCCCTGCCGACGCGAATGCAGGCGTCGATCCGGTTGTCGTCGAGATCCGCGAAATCCGTCGTGGCCTCAATCGAGATTTTCAGCTTGCTTTGAGCCTCGGTGAAACGATGCAGGCGCCACACGAGCCATTTAGCGGCAAAAACGGGTGGCGCTGAGACAGCAACACTGTTGGGGTGTGGCGGCTCTACGAGCGCAACGGCGCGGGCAATGTCCCGGAAGCCCGTATGAAGATGCTCCGCCAGCCTTCGCGCCGTTTCCGTCGGTACGAGCCCTTGGGGAGTCCGCCGGAAAAGCTTGATCCCCAGATACGTCTCGACCTTGATCAGCTGTTGGCTGACGGCACCCGGCGTGACGCAAAGCTCGTCTGCCGCGGCGTTCAGGCTACCCAACCTCAAAACAGCTTCGACAGCGCGCAGGCCAACAAGAGGCAGGCGGCCACCGTGAGGGCTATAGTTTTTCTTCACGAGCTTCGTTCAAACCTCGATTGCTGCGAGGCCTCGGTCACTGGATGCTATCGGCATGTTCAAACCGTTCGCCAGAATGTTGCGCCGCTGGCGCCGCGCTCGTGCCTTGCGCCATATCCGTAATGCGCGTCTTGAGGGGGAGGCCCTTCGCCGCCAATGGGACGAAGATCCTTTGTCGCATCCGGTCATCAGGAAGATGAGCCGTCGCGAACTCGCGGACTTGCCAATGACGCGAAACCGAGTTCCGCCCAGTTAGATGCGATCTGGTCACCAAGGTGGGCACAGAGTTGTTGCGGCGGGGCATTGCGCTACTCGCCAAGGTGAAATCGGTGAGCATAGAGATGTCCTCTGCCTCAAGGTTTTCTACACACGCTAAGGCTCGGGGCGGCGGTCGAAAAACGAATAATTCGAAAGTGCGGATTTCAGAAAACGGTATCCGTCAGGTCTTTTGGGATCGACCCGAGTGAACGTGGTCTGCGCAATAGAGCTCCGAGGCGAACATGTTGGCCCAGTGTTCCTGCATCGCGGTTCATTTCCTGATGGGGGCGACGCTCCGGTCCCGGCGATGGAGGCGAGGGTCGAGCCCGGCGTGGGCGCACGCGCGCTTATCTCCTTTCACGAGGACATAATCTTTCATGTTTCCTGGGGCGGAGTATTCGTCCCGGTCGGCGAACTGCTGAACGAGGCCGCTTACGGCGCGCCTGCAAACAGGGTTTCGGCCATGAAGTCGACGAAGACCCGCAGTTTCGGCGAGATATGCCGGCTCGACGGCCAGTAAACGCGAAACTCCGCATTTCCTTTCGCCGCATCCTCCAGCACCGCAACAAGCCGCCCGTTTGCGCAATGGGCGCGCACCGCGAAATCGGGCAGACAGGCGATGCCCCGGCCATGCTCGGCCATGTCGAGCAGCGGCTCGATGGCGCTGGAGATGGCCGTGCGGGGCAGGGCGCCCTCCGCCAGCCCCTCGATGTGCCAGGGCTCCAGCCTGCCGGTGCTGGGGTAGCGGTGATGCAGGCAGCGGTGCTGCGCAAGCTCTGCCGTGCTCTGGGGCGTCCCATGCCGTTCAAAATAGGCGGGCGCCCCGACGATGCGAAAGCCGGAACTGCCGAGGCGCCGTGTCATCAGGCGTGAGTCCGTGGGTTCGCCCGAACGGATCACCGCGTCAAAACCTTCTTCGATCACATCGACCAGCCGGTCGCCGAAATCGAGATCCAGCTCGATCTCGGGCCAGGCCTCCATAAAGGCGGTCAGCGTCGGCATCATCAGCATCCCGACAAGCGGCAGGCTGACGCGCAACTGGCCGGCAGGGCGCGCGCGGGTTTGTGCCAGCTCCAGCTCCGCCGCCTCCAACTCGCTCAGAACGCGGCGGCACCGTTCGAGGAACATCTGCCCTTCCGCTGTCAGCGTGATCGCGCGTGTCGACCGATGAAACAGCCGCACACCCATGCGGTCCTCGAGCCGGGCAATGGCCTTGCCCACCGCCGAGGACGACACGCCGAGCTGCCGCCCGGTGACGGTGAAGCTGCGCGTTTCCGCCGCTTGAACGAAGACATTCAGGGCGCCGAGGCTGTCCGTGATGATCGACATGCCGGACATTTTAGTCCGAAGTTATCGGAATTGAAGCCTGTTTTTCCGGAATGGCAAAGCCCGCACAATCCCTCAGACATTTCAATCGATTGAGGGCACAAGATGATCCACACGACACCATCGGTTCTGGCGGCAGGCTGCCCCCGGCCTGAAGGCCGCCCCGCCACACAGGCGCGGGAGACCGGCCATGAGTGATATACATAGACCTGGTTCGGTTCACAGCGCCGAGGCACCGTTTCCCTGGGCGGCGCTGCTGGCGCTCTCCATGGCGGCTTTCATCACCATCCTGACCGAAGCCCTTCCCGCCGGCTTGCTGCCCGCCATCGGGCAGGGGCTGGGCGTGTCGGAGGCCGGGGCCGGGCAGTTGGTGACGGTCTACGCCATCGGCTCGCTGGTGGCCGCGATCCCGCTGACGACCCTGACGCAGGGCCTGCGCCGAAAGCCGCTGCTGATGACCGCGATCGTCGGCTTCCTGATTGCGAACACGGTCACGGCGCTGTCGACCAGCTACGCCCTGACACTGTCGGCCCGCTTCGTCGCCGGGGTCGCGGCGGGGCTGCTCTGGGCGCTGGCGGCGGGCTACGCGGCGCGCTTGGCGCCCGATCATCTGAAGGGGCGGGCGATTGCCGTCGCCATGGCGGGCACGCCGCTGGCCCTGTCGATCGGCGTGCCCGCCGGCACATTCCTCGGGGCCGTCCTCGGCTGGCGCGCCTGTTTCGGGCTGATGAGCTTGCTGACCGTCGGTCTGATCGTCTGGGTTCTGGCCAAGGTGCCGGATTTCTCCGGTGAGCCCGCAGGTCGGCGTCGCACCCTGCGCGGCGTACTGACGCTTCCGGGCATCCGCCCGGTGCTCGGTGTCGTGCTCAGCTTCGTGCTGGCGCACAACATCCTATACACATATATCGCGCCTTTTCTGGCGGGCGCGGGGATGGTCGGGCGCACGGATGCTGTGCTGCTGGTCTTCGGCCTCGCCTCGCTGGTCAGCATCTGGATCGTCGGTGTGCTGATCGACACGCGCCTGAGAGTACTCACTCTCATCAGTATCGCGCTCTTCGCCTTGGCGGCGGCCATGTTCTGGCTCTGGCGCGACACGCCGACGGCCATCTATGCGGCCAGCGCGATCTGGGGGCTCGCCTTCGGTGGATGCGCGACCCTGTTCCAGACCGCCAGCGCCAAGGCGGCCGGACCTGCTGCGGATCTGGCGCAGTCCATGCTCGTGACCATGTGGAACACCGCGATTGCCGGCGGCGGCTTGGTGGGCGGGCTGCTTCTGGAGAGGTTCGGGCCTGAGAGCCTTGCGCCGGGCCTGTTGCTGCTGATCGCGCTGGCAGGAGCGATGACCTTTGCCGCCCGAGATCACGGGTTTCCGGCCGGTCAAAGGGAGGATTAGGTGTCGGTCAGGCCTTTTCCCGGTCGTTGCATGTACCAGTCGGGGTGCTTCAACGAATAGAAGCCAGCCTTCGCGTAAACGCCATGCGCGTCCTCCGTCGCCAGCATCCAGTTCTGCACTGTTTGCAGGCGGGGGTGCGCCAGCGCGGTCTCGGTCATCCACAGACCGAGGCCGCGCCCCCGGTACGCCTCGTCCACGAACACATCCCTCAGATACGCAAAGAGGGCGTAGTCGGTGACGATCCGGGCAAAGCCGATCTGCCGTCCGGTCTTCTCATAGAGGCCGAGAACTTCGGAATTGCGCAGCGCCGAGCGGATAAGGTCTGGGTCGATACCCCGGGACCAGTAGGCGGTGGTCGTCAGGAAATCGACGACATAGGCCCCGTCGATCAGCTCGGGATCGGTCGAGATAGTGAACCCGTCCTTCCGTATTGTCAGGTGGCGGCTGTCATCGGATCTCTGCGTCATGTCGGCTGTCTTTCGGGCATTGGGTTTGTGAACTGCGGAGGCTCGCTTCGAGCGGAAATTACGCAGAATGTTCCCTGCCGAAAAACGCATGTTTCGAAAGTTACGATTGCGAAAACCGGAATGAAAGCCGGCGCGGCGTAGCCCGGATGTCTGGTGCCTTGCCCGGCGGGGCATATGCCATCTGCTCTAGGGTGGGCTACGTGCGCAGCGCGCTGGAGCTGGCCGAGCTGATGCTGAGGACCTCATGAACTACGGTGGTAATGCCGCTTGTGGTGGCATATCCGGCGACATGAGCCAGGTGTTGCCAGCGACGGAGCGATGGCCAGGACAAGCCTTAGCTCACGCATCTAGGTGAGCCGGTTTCGACCAAGATCCCGAACCACGAGTCTTTGGGGGCTAGGCCGCGACCGTACGAGTACTTTCTATGGCACATTTTTTTGACGAGGGCGGTGTCCGACCCGTGCCGAAGAGGAAAGGCACCTGCAGACCGCTGGACTTATTCTCGATACGGTCGAAGGGTTCGCGCTGCGCGTGGGACTCGGCGGAAAGCCTGCCACCGACGCCGACAAGCTGGCGCTGATGGCCTTCATCGACCGTGCCGTGAATGGCGATGTTCCATGAAGAGGCGGTGGATCGTTTGGGTCACCCTGGGTCTTATAGCGACAGTGGCATCGCTGGCGGGCGCGTTGGTGGCGTTCTCGCGCATTGCGGATTTCGAGATCCCGGCCGTCCCGGCCACGGACATCGGATTCGAGCATGATGGAGCGACGCTGCAGGGAACGCTCCTCGCGGCTTCCGAGATCGGACCGATCCTCTTGATCGTGCATGGCGATGGTGCGCAGGATCGCTGGTCCGACACGGGTTATCTGCCTCTGATCAATGCGCTGGTTGGAGCGGGCGTTTCGGTGTTCAGTTGGGACAAGCCAGGCGTTGGTGCGTCATCCGGCAATTGGTTGTCGCAGTCGATGCATGACCGAGCGGCCGAAGCCGCCGAAGCGCTAGCCGCAATTCGTGCGCAGCCCGGCAACGAGAACCGGCCCATCGGTCTTCTGGGCTTTTCCCAAGCCGGATGGGTGTTGCCGCGTGTGCCATCACTGACGGAGCAAGCGGATTTTCTGGTCCTGATCGGGGCCGCGATCAACTGGCAGGACCAGGGGCGATACTTCACTACGGTGCAGCTCTCGCGGGAAGGCAGGTCGTTGGAGGAGATCGCGGCTGAGCTGGATCGGCAGGCAAAGAGCGACCAGCGCCGCTTCGGGCCGGGCGCGACCTATCGAGATTACGTCGCTGCGGAACGTGCCGCGGGTCGGCCCGAAGGCGAAATCCTGACAGAGGATCGCTTCGGGTTCATTCGTCTCAACCATGGCGAAGACGCACGGGAGCATATTGCCCGCCTCACCCTGCCGATGTTGGTACTCATGGGCGCGGACGATCTGAACGTCGATCCGCTGGAGACGGTCTCAGTCTATCAGGAGTTGATCGGCATGGCTCATCCGCAGAACCGAATACACCTGATCCCCGGCGCAACCCATTCGCTGCTCGATGCCCGTTACTACAATTACCAGCTGCCGGACCAATGGCCTTTCGCTGCGAAGGTCAGGTTCGCGCTGGCCGGTCGCGATGCCTATTCGCGGGACGTGATCAACATCATTGCCGGATGGATCGATGAAACAGCCGTGATAACGCAATGATCGAACGAATTCACGCAGTGCTCAGGCAGCCTTTCTGGTTGGGAAAGCAGCCCCAGATCGACCGCTTTTTCAGCCCCACGCATATCGAAGCGGACCTTGGCGCAGCTGCAGCGAATTGGTGGTTTGTCCGCATAGCCAACGCTCCTGACCGCCGTAGCGAATGTCCGCGTCGGGCCTGCCGTGCAGTCAGACGCAATGCTGCTGATCGCAGGGGCAGACCTATATCGTGCCGTTCAGGAGACCAAGGCAGATCGCCCCGGCAGCGGAGATCCTTGTCGGGGCTGAGCCTATACCGCTGCGAGCCGGGCGGCGGCCTTCGCAGGGGCAATGTGCATCCCGAGCCGGACCAGCAGATCCTGATCTTTCCACACCGCCGGATTGCCGGTGGTCAGCAGCTGGTCACCCACGAAGATCGAGTTTGCGCCCGCAAGAAAGCACAGCGTCTGCACCTCGTCGCTCATCCCCGTGCGCCCGGCGGACAGGCGCAGGACCGAGGCGGGCATCAGGATGCGGGCCAGCGCCACCATGCGCACCAGCGCGAAGGGGTCGACGGCTTGGGCGCGCGCCTGCACCGGCACGCCCTCGACCTCGTTCCACAGGTTCACCGGCACGCTGTCGGGATGCGCGGGGAGGGTCGCCAGCGTTACCAGCATGGCGATGCGGTCTTCCTCGGCCTCGCCCATGCCGAGGATGCCGCCGCAGCAGACTTTGATGCCGCCCTTGCGGACCTGCTCGACCGTATCGAGGCGGTCCTCCATCGTGCGGGTGCTGGCGATCCGGGCATAATACGCCGGCGAGGTGTCGATGTTGTGGTTGTAGAAATCGAGCCCCGCCGCCTTCAGCCGCGCGACCTGGGCGGGGGAGAGCATCCCCAGCGTCATGCAGGTCTCGAGCCCCAGATCGGCCACGCCCCGCACCATGTCGCACAGCTTGTCCATGTCGCGGTCCTTGGGGCTGCGCCAGGCGGCGCCCATGCAGAACCTTTGCGCCCCGGCGGCCTTGGCGCGCCTGGCGGCTGCCAGAACCTCCTCTGGTTCCATCAGCTTGGTGGCCTTTACGCCCGTGTCGTGATGGGCGGATTGCGAGCAATAGCCGCAATCCTCGGGGCAGCCGCCGGTCTTGATGCTGAGCAGGCTCGCGGTCTCGATCGTGGTCGGGTCGAAATGGGCGCGGTGCAGCGTCTGGGCGCGGTGCAGCAGGTCGGGAAAGGGCAGGGCGTGGAGCTCCCGTGCTTCTTCCATGGTCCAATCGGTCCGGATCATTATGTGCGCCCCTTCAGGCGGGTGATCGCCGCGTTCAGGCCGCTGGCCAGGGCGACCTTGAGCAGATCGCCGAGGATGAATGGCGTGAAGCCTGCTGCGATCAGGCCGGGAAGGGGGACGAAGGCGGTCAGCCAGAGCAGGCCGACGGCATAGACGACGGCAAGACCGGCGAGCATCGCAAGTGCCTGGCCGATCCACCCCCGATCGCGGGACAGCGAGCCGATGATCAATGTGGAGAGCAGATAGCCCGCGAGGTAGCCGCCCGTCGGCCCGACGAGATAGGCAAGCCCGATGCCGCGTTCCGGCGCATTGGAAAAGACCGGCAGGCCCAATGCACCAACGGCCAGGTAGGTTGCCATCGCCGCGAAACCAAGCCTCGGTCCGAGCGCGGCGGCGAGAAAGAACACGGCCAGCGTGTGAAGCGTCATCGGGACCGGCCAGAACGGGATCTGCACCTTGGCGCCGATTGTTATCAGCAAGGCGCCACCAAGTACGACGGCGATGCCGCGCCAGAGCGATGCGGGGCGGGTCCGGGATGGCTCGAGAAATGCCATGTGTCTGTCCTCCGAAGATAGGCGTGGAATCTATCTATAATTAGGAGGGTCGGATCGGGTGGAGGCAATCAGGATTATAGATAATTATCCGAGAATCTCGTAAGTCTCTCTTGAATCAGAGTTTTTTCCAACAGGTTTGCGTTTTCCAATCCAGCCGACGTGGCGTGCAAGCGTGGTGCAGGCAAGATCGGTCTGCCCTCTGCGCAGCGCGTCGAGGATGGCGCGGTGATCGTGATCGGTGCGCGCCTCCCAGTCGCGTCGCCAGGCGGCGAAAAGAAAGCGCGCGGTTGCCGCCTGAAGGTCGTCGATGGTTCGCAAGAGCCGTGGCATCCGGCAGGGGGCAAGGATCAATCGGTGGAAGTGACGGTTCGCCGCGTCCCAGTCGCGCACCGTGCTGGCGCTGTCGCCGCGCCGCGTAACTTCCTCCGCCTCCTGAAGAATCCTGCGCGTCATGTTGGGCGCGGCGTGGCGCAGCGCGAGGCTTTCGAGGCTGGAGCGCATCTCGGCCACCTCGCGCAATTCGGCAATGTCGAACTCGGTAACACGAAAGCCGCGCCTTGGTTCGCTCTCCGCCAGGCCCTGGGTCTGCAGCACGCGAAAGGCCTCGCGCACGGGAACGTGACTGGCGCCGAACTCGGCGGCGATGTGATCCTGCCGCAAGCGTGCGCCGGGCGGAATCTCGCCCGAGATGATGCGGTCGGCGAGGATGCGGGCAATGCGGGCGGATTGGGTCTCTTCGGGGGCGTGCTTCATGAATTATAGATAATTGATGCCCCGCGGTATGTCGATACGCTTGGCAGGCCTGCCGCCACGGAGTCTGTCCGGCAGCGCCAAACACACCCCGCCCCGGGCACAAGGGCCGGGTGTGTCCGGTCCGAAGCGAGAAAATGGGGGCGCTGAACGATACCCCTTCCTCAGCCCAGCCGCTGCAGGAAAACCACGTTGTCCTCGGCCGTTTGGCCCTGCACCTCGGGCCGGGTGCTCTTGCGCGCGATGGCACAGAGCGGCACAGCCGCCGCCAGTGGCGCGGGTCGAGGGCAAGCGAGGCCAGCGTTTCCTCGGCGCCGGGAAACACCCTATCCTCCGCCGCCTCGGAGCCCGGCGGGCGCTTGCCGTGTTCGGTGATCAGCAGTCGCCCGCCGGTGGTCACGGCCCCCGCTGCCCGGGCCAGCACCCGGGCGCGCGGCCAATCCCGCGGCGATTGCAGAAAGCTGGCGACCACGAGGTCGTGGCTGCCGTCCGGGAAGGTTTCGGCCAGATCGTGTTCTTCGAAGCGGAGGGACCCAGCCAGTCCGGCTCGGGCGGATCTTTCAGAGGCGTGGGCGAGCGCCACGGCGGACACGTCCACCGCCGTCACCTGCCAACCTTGCCGGGCCAGCCAGAGCGCATCGTCGCCCCGGCCGCAGCCCAGTTCCAGCGCCGTCCCCGGCTGCAGCGGACCGGCGAACTGGGACAGGACGAGGCCGGGTTTGCCGGAGGTCTCGCCGGTCTTTTCGCGGTAGCGGTCGTTCCAGAAGTCTCGGGTGGTTTGTTGCATGGCGATGTTCCTTCAAGCCGTTGCGGTCAGATCGGGGTCGAAGATCAACGAGCGGTGCGCGGCGCTGCCCGCCATCACGCCCGAGGCCGCGGCGATCGTGGCGTTGGGCATGGAGCTGGCAAGGTCGCCGGCAGCGAAGACGCCGGGCTGGCTGGTGGCCTGCATCGGGTCGACGGCCACGTAGGGGCCGGTCGGGCCGTCCGTCAGTGCACAGCCAAGATCGCTTGCCAGATCGCAGGAGGGCGCGGTGTCGGGCGCCAGGAACAGGCCCGCCAGCGCAACCTCTCGCCCGTCGTCCAGGCGCACCCCGTCGAGCGCCGGGGCGGTGCCGAGCAGGTCCACGACAGGCGTTTCCTCGACCGTGACCCTCCGGTCGGCCAGGCCTTGCCGCTGATCCGCGGAGAGGGCGAGCCGGCCTTGCGTGAAGAGCGTGGTCGGCCCCCAATCCGGCAGCAGCATGGCCTGGTGCAGCGCCGCGTCGCCGCGCGCCAGAACGCCGACTGGCCTGCCGTTCAGCTCATATCCATGGCAATAGGGACAATGCAGCAAGGTTTTTCCCCAGCGTTCGGTCGCCCCCGGCAGGTCGGGCAGGCTGTCGCGGACACCGAAGGCCAGCACCAGCCGCCGCGCGGTGATGTCGCCGCCCTTCGCCAATGTCACCTGAAATCCCTCTTCGTCGCGCGCAGCCGAAACCGCCGTGCCGTCCCGGAAGGACAGAGTGGGGTAGGCCGAGAGTTCGTGTCTGAGGGTCGCGCGGATGACCTGCGGGGAGCGCCCATCCTGCCCGGGGAACCCGTGCGAGGCGGCGGCAAAGCGGTTTCGGGGGGCGCCGGTGTCGAGCACGCAGACGCGTCTGCGGGCGCGGGCAAGCTGCATTGCGGCGGCGAGCCCGGCAAAGCTTCCGCCGATGACGATGACATCATGTTCCATGGTCTTCCCTCATATGTATCATTAAGAGTTACGTGATTCGCGGCGCGCCTTCAAGACACGAAACTTTCATTGTTACTTGAGTGCTGCTAAGGAGGCTGGAAAGATCAGGAAAGGAAACCCCATGGCGCGCGATCTTCGCATGTCCCGCATGTTGCACGTGTTGATCCACATGGACCGGCACCTCGGGCGTGCCACCTCGGAACAGATCGCGCAGATGATTTCGACCAATGCCGTGGTGGTGCGCCGGATGATGGCGGGGCTGCGCGAGCGGGGAATCGTGACGTCGGAAAAGGGTCATGGCGGCGGCTGGCAACTGGCTTGCCCGCTGGCCAGGATCAGCCTGCGCGATGTCTACGAGGCGGTCGGTCACCCGCCGTTGTTCAACATCGGGCCACAGGCGGATTCCTCGTCCTGCCTCGTCGAACAGGCGGTCGACGCGCGGCTGGACGCGACGCTGTCAGAGGCCGAGGCGCGGCTGCTGGCGCAATTTTCCACGATCACGGTGGAGGAGGTCGCGCAGGATTTCGAGCGGCGGTTTGCGGAGAGCGGGCACTCGGTGCCGTTCCAGTGGCATGGTTCGACGGACGAATGATTTGGGGAGCTGTTGTTCCGAGGTCGACCGAAAGCCAAGGTCGCTTGGACATAAAGCGCCAGGCCAACTCACCAGAAGCGTTCGTAGGTGATCGCATCTTCTGGTTCAGGGGGGGCAGGCGAATTTCAAAACGCGGGCTTTTCAGGGAATCCAGTCAACGGGAGTATGTGACTTTCTGCGCGCTCGGTGTCTCGCCTACCAAGATTTGATTTCCTCATAGATGCGGAGATTGCCTTCTCCGGTCCACATGCTCCATTATCTTCGTGGGTAAAGCGAAAGCGGTCGCGCGAAGGTCAAGCTTGGGTCGCCGTATCACGCGTTGTCGATTGCGAGCTGCAGTCCAGGCCAGCTCGCATATTTGTTGCCTGTTTCCCGGATGTGCGTGTATCGCTTCAGGCTGACCCAAGACCTGTGCCCACTGACGGCTGCTACATGGGGAATGTTCCAACCCATCTCGAATAGCCGAGAAATGCCTTCGTGGCGCAGATCGTGGAAGTGCAGATCCTCGATTCCGAGCAGCTTACAGGCGCGGGTGAAGTTGGCCGTGATCGCGTCCGGAGAGTAAGGAAAAATCTCAGCCTTGCTCTTGCACATACTGTCTATGATCTGAATGGCCTCCTCGGGCAGATCGACCCAGGTATCGTTTCCGAGCTTCTCGCCGGGATGCTTCATGTCACGGACCAGGATGCGCTTGTGCTCCTTCTGGAAGTCATCCCAGGTGAGGCGGGTGATCTCTGCCTGTCGGCGCGTCGAGAAGAGAGCGAACACGATCACCTTGTGCATGGGCATGGCCTGAGGTGTTCTTTGGCGCCGATCAACGAAATGGACCAGCAACCGGTCGAGTTCATCGAGAGTGGGTCTGCGGTTCCGCTGGGCTGAGCGGGAGGTAATCCCCATACGGCGCGCAACAGTGATCGCATCTCTCATCTCCCGGTCATCCAGTCGGAAATCCCACATCGGTCGTGCTATGGCGAATATGGAGGCGAGATGGCTCGCGTAGTTCCCGACTGTTTGCGGTTGTCCGGGCAGTGACTGAAGAAACTCGATGATATCCTTCGACTTGATGGTGGAACAGGGTAGATCGGCGATCGGGTAGGTGGCGATGGTCCTGAGGACCTGCGCCTTGGTACGACCGATATCCTTCACCGTTTCTTCGGTGTAGCGCTCAATCGCTTTGGACAACGGGGGGTCAGATACGTTCAACTCCTCCAAGGCACCAGGTTTTGCTAGCTCTTTCTCGCGCTTCTTTATCCAGGCGGTTGCGGCAGGGCGTCTGTCAAAGGTCTTTGTCTCGTGATAGACGGTTCCCTCGCGCATCACTCGTACACGTGCCCTGTAACTGTGACTTCCATCCTTGCGTTTGCGTGTGGTGATCGAGCCCATGATGGTCTCCCCATTTGGTCCACGAAATTGTATTTGGTCCACGGGACCAAATCCAGTGTCAAAATCGACGAATTTGGTCCATAATGAGCGGAAACGAGACGAACTGTAGGTGCCTGTAAGTGACCGAAAAGAATAAAAAAATAGAGATTTCAACGGCCTCCCGCCTGTCCGTTGCACCCATGATGGACTGGACCGACCGGCATTGCCGGTACTTCCACAGGCTCTTCACGCGCGACACGCTGCTCTACACCGAAATGGTCACCGCGCCCGCGCTGGTGCGAGGCGGGGCGCTGCATCTGCTGGACTTCTCGCCAGAGGAGCACCCCGTCGCGCTGCAGCTGGGCGGCTCGGACCCGGATGAGTTGGCCGAGGCGGCGCGGATCGGGGCCGCGGCCGGATATGACGAGATCAACCTGAACGTCGGCTGCCCCTCGGACCGGGTTCAATCGGGCTGTTTCGGGGCCGTGCTGATGGAACAGCCGGCGCTGGTGGCCGATTGTGTCACTGCCATGCGCAAGGCGGTGGAGGTCGAGGTCACCGTGAAATGCCGGATCGGGGTGGATGACCAGGACCCCGAAACCGTGCTGCCCGATTTCATCGCGCGCATGGCCGATGCGGGCTGCGAACGGCTGATCGTGCATGCGCGCAAGGCCTGGCTGCAGGGACTGTCGCCCAAGGAGAACCGGGATATCCCGCCGCTGGATTACGACCTGGTCCTGCGGATGAAACAGCGCTTTGCAGGGTTGCACCTGTCGATCAACGGCGGGATCACCTCGCTTGCACAGGCCAGGGCGCTGCTGGATCAGGGGATGGACGGGGTGATGATCGGGCGCGCGGCCTATCATGATCCGGCGGGGATCTTAAGTGCCGCGGATCCCGAGATCTACGGCACCGGCACGCGGGCCGATCCCGTAGCCGTGGCCCGTGCCATGCTGCCTTATATCGAGACGCACCTCGCCAATGGGGGCAGGCTGCACCAGGTCACGCGGCACATGCTGGGGCTGTTCCTGGGCCGGCCCGGCGCGCGGCGTTGGCGGCAGCTGCTGTCGTCCGAGGCGCCCAAGCCCGGCGCGGGGCCCGAGGTGGTGGAAGCGGCGCTGGAACCGATCCTGTCGAACGCCGCCTGACCGGCCGGAAAAAGGCCCGGCGCGGTTGCCCGGGCGCGGATCAGATGTCCTGCACCACCGGCGCCGGCGTCTCGCGCGACAGGAAGACCAGCGCCAGCCCCATCGCCATCGTCGCGCAGATCGACGTGGCCATGACCATCGGCAGCGCCGTGCCGTCGAAGAACAGGCCCGACACCATGATCATCCCGCCGCCCGTCAGCATCTGAAGCGTCCCGCCCAGGGACGAGGCCAGCCCGGCCTTGTCGCCATGCGGCTCCAGCGCCAGAACGGCGGTGGTCGGGATCACCAGGCCCAGGCCCGCGTTCGCGCAGAACAGCCCCGTCATGATCACCGGCAGCGGGGCCAGCCCGGCCAGCGCGGCGCAGAGCAGGACCATGTTGGACAGGAAGAACAGCCCCACGCCCAGACGGACCACCCGGGTCACGCCCATGCGGGCGGCCGCCGGGCCGGCGAATTGCGAGGCGCCGAAAAAGCCCAGGGCGTTCAGGGCGAAGGCCATCGAGAACTGGGTGCTGTCCATGCCGAACTGGCCCATGTAGACAAAGCTCGCCGAGGCCAGAAAGACGAAGAAGCTGGCCATACCGAAGCCGCCGATGAAGGTCAGCCCCATGAAGGTCCCGTCGGTCATCAAGGCCTTCGCGTTCCCGGCCAGCTTGCGCAGGTTCACCGGCACCCGGCGCTCCTTCGGCAGGGTTTCGGGCAGGGCGAACAGGGTTATCGCGATGGCGATCAGCGCCAGCGTCGCCATGAAGACGAAGACGACGCGCCAGCCCGACACGGCGATCACCAGCGACCCGGCCATCGGCGCCAGCATCGGCGAGACCGAGATCACCAGCATCACCATCGCCATCAGCCGCGTGGCATCCGGCCCGCGATACAGATCGCGCACGATCGCCCGCGGCATCACCATCATCGCGGCTCCGCCAAAGCCCTGCACCGCGCGCCACAGCGTCAGCGCCGCAGCGCTCGGCGCCATCGCCGCGCCCACGGCGCCCAGCAGGAAGATGCCCGCGCCCAGCAGGATCGGCAGCTTGCGCCCGGTCTGGTCCGCCAGCGGCCCGTAAAAGATCTGCGCCACCCCGTAAGAGACGAAATAAGCCGTCAGCGAGAACTGGATCTGGGCTTCGGTCGCGGCGAGGTCCTCGGCGATCCGGGGCAGGGCGGGCAGGTACATGTCGATGGCGAACGGGCCGACAACCGACAGAAGCCCGAGCATGAGGGCAATCCGGAACATGATGACACCTTTGTGGGGTTCGAATCGCGGCAATATGTGCCGCAAACATTTATGTGCGATTAGCACGTATGTCGCGCCCTGTCAGTCCCTTCAGTTTGGTATCATGAACAGGACGCAAATCTGTCAACGAAACGATAGCCGACCTTAAGACTCGGGACGGGTTTCATATTACTTGCACTTGTGAACCAAACCGTTATCTGGTCCGTCACGTTCTGAAAGGTTTTCTCATGGTTGCAATCGCTCTCCATGATCCCGCGACATCCATAGGCAACGACGGCACAACCCAGGCCATCGGGGAAGGGGCCCGCGGCTGCAAAGCCGTGCAATCCGCCCCGCATGACAGTAACCCGGCCGCGACACCCGCGCCGGGCGGGAAGCGGTGATGGCATGCTAGGCTCGGAAGGCTACCGGATCTATCCGGTGCATGCCGGCACGCTGCACTGGGCGGCCACGGCGCTGGCAGCCGGCCGGCGCATCGCCGCCGACCCGGAGGTGCGCCGTCGCAACCTGCGCCACGGCGAGACCTGGTTCGTCGGGGTCGATGCCCTGCCCACCGGGACCGAGGGCGATATCCAGGGCGTGCCGCTCGACGGGCCGTTCCACGCGGATCTGCCGCCGCTGCGGTCCTGGCCGCTGGCGCAGCTCTCGATCGTCTACCCGGGCTACCCGGGCCGCGATCCGGGCGAAAGCGACGGAGGGTACATCTATCGCCTGACACGGGCGGCGGCCCATGTGGACGGGCTGCTGCGCGTGGGGGCGGAGGGGCGGCGTTACCCGCTGGAACTGCACGGTTTCATCCTCGGTCTTCCGCTGACCGAAGTCCGCCAGGCGCCGACATTGTGCTGGCCCGGCTCGCACCGGATCATCGGGGACGCGCTTGTCGAAGCCGTGGGCGACCAGAGACCGGAGGACGTGGATGTCACCGATGCCTATGTCGCCGCGCGGCGCCAGGTGCTGGACCGGATCCGGCCTGTGCCGCTGGTGCCGCCGCCGGGCGGGTCCTTCCTTTTGCATCGCTTCACGCTGCACGGCACCGGCCCGTGGGAGGATGACCGGGCCGAGGCGCCCGACGGGCGGATGACCGCCTTCTTCCGCCCCGAGGTCGCGACGGCGGCGCAATGGCTGAGGCCGGACTGGTCGTGACTGGCGCGGGCCGGTTACGGTCCACCGGTCTCCGAGCGTCCGGAGACTGATCCGCACCGGGTCAGGCGAAGAGCGCCACCGCAGAACTGCCCGGCGCCACAGGCAAGACCGCTCAGCGCGACATCCGCGCCTGCCGTCCGCCCCGCCGCTTGCGCAGCCGCGGCGCACGCGAGGGCAGCTCGGCTATCACCTTTTCGCGGGCCTCCGGGGACATCTGCGACCATTGCGCGATCTCGTCCAGCGTGCGGTAGCAGCCGGTGCAGATCTTCTCTTGCGGGTGCACGAGGCAGATCTTCACGCAGGGCGACGCGACCTCCTGACGTTTCCAGACATCGTCGCTCACGCATCCCCCTCTCGGGCCGTTTCGCGGGCCAGGTGGGCGATCCGGTCCAGCGCGCCCTGCAGGATATAGGCGGCCGCCACGTGGTCGATCACTTCGGCGCGGCGGCGGCGCGAGGTGTCGGCCTCCAGCAGGGCGCGCTCGGCGGCCACCGTGCTCAGGCGTTCGTCCCAGAATGTGATCGGAATGTCGGTGATCTGCGTCAGGTTCCGCGCGAAGGCACGGGTCTTCTGACAGCGCGGCCCCTCCGAGCCGTCCATGTTGCGGGGCAGGCCCAGCACGATGCCGGTCGCCTCCAGCTCGGCCATGACTTCCATCAGACGCGCGGCGTCCAGCGTGAACTTGCGCCGGCGGATCGTCTCCATCGGCGTGGCGGTGCCGCGCAGCCGGTCCGACAGCGCGATGCCGATCGTCTTGTCGCCGAAGTCGAGCCCGGCCAGGGCCCCGGTCGGGGGCAGCGCCGTCACGAAAGACGGGATGTCCTCTATGATCATTACTTCAATCCTGCCTGTTCCGCCGCGGCCGTCACGGTCGCAAGCGCTGCCGCATCCCCGGCAAAGACCTCGGCCGCTTCGGTCCAGATGGCCTCCGCCCGGTCCGTTTCGCCAAGCACGCCCAGCGCCTGGATCAGCCGGGCCCATTCCTCGGGCGCACCACCCTGGGTGGCCAGCCGGTCGGACAGGCCCTCGACCATGCCCCGTACCATGCTCATCCGATCCTCGTCGCTCAACTCCGACGCCGCGTCGATATCCGACTGGCTCGGCCCGGGCTGTTGCACAATGGGCGCACGGGGCTCCCATGTCACGCCGGCCAAGCGGGCAAGCTCGGGCATCCGCGCCTCGATCGGTTCGCGCCAGGGCGCGTCGGGCCGGCTTTCGCCCAGCAGCCCGTCCCAGGTCGAGAACGCCAGGTCCGGCCGCCCGATCTGCTGCAGCAGCAGGCCCCAGTAATAGCGCGCCACCGGGTTGCGGCCGTCGCGTCGAAGCGCCTGGCCCAGCGCGCGCTCGGCCTCGGGCGAGACATAGCCGCCGGCAGCCAGGATCATCATCTCGGCCAGCTCGGCGTAATCCTGGGGCAGGGCATCCTCGCCGCGAATGCGGATCACCTCGGCCTGGGCGCGCCACGCGGCCGCGAAATTTCCCATCGCGGCCTCGTTCTGCGCCAGCAGCACATGGCCCTGCAGGTCGTCGGGACGGTCCGCGACCGTGGCGCGAAGCTGGTCCATCAGCTCGGCGTATTGCGGATCGGCCTGCGACGGGGTGCGCTCGGGCATGTCGGCCTCTGCCTCGGCCTGGTCGGGACGGTTGAGGCGCACATATTCCGCCTGCTCGATCCGCAGCTGGCGCGGCAGGTCCGCATAGCCCGGCGCCCCGAGCCCGCGATAGAGAAGCGCGCCGCCCAGAACCAGCGCCACCGCCAACCCCGCCGCAAGCAGCACGACACCGGGGCCGCGCTGCCGCCCGCCGCCGGTCTGCTCCTGCAGCTGGGCATCGGCGGCCAGGATCCGGCGCGAGACCTCGGTGCGGATCCGGTCCGCGTCGGCCGGGTCGATCACGCCGCGCGCCAGATCGCGGTCGACCTCGCGCAGCTGGTCGCGATAGACCCGCAGGTCATAGGCCGCCGGCGGTTCGCCCTGGCCGCGCGCGCGCAGCAGTGCCAGCGCCAGAAGGCCGGCAACGGCGATGGCCAGAAGGGTCGAGACGATCCAGAACAGCATGCGGTCCCCGCATATGGTGGCGTTTCCATGGATCTACAGGCCGCGGCCTCCGGGCAAAAGAGGCAAATCCCCGCGCCTTGTCGGGATGTCGCACCCCGCCTGTCGCAACAGGAGTGCATTGCGCCGGGGCGAGGCCTGCGTAAAATCGTGCTGCGGGCGATGACCCGTGCATGACCGGATCCGGGGAATCGCCTGACCATGAAAAGATATTCCGCCTTCGCACTCGTCCGAGAAGCGCTGAACGATCACAAGGGCTGGACCCGGGCCTGGAAGGACGCCCAGCCGAAGGATCGCTATGATGTGATCATCGTCGGCGCCGGGGGTCATGGCCTGGCCACGGCCTATTACCTCGGAAAGCGCTTCGGCATCACCAATGTCGCCGTGCTGGACAAGGGCTGGCTGGGCGGCGGCAATACCGGCCGCAACACCACGATCATCCGCTCGAACTACCTGCAGGACCCCTCGGCCGCGATCTACGAAAAGTCGCGCGCGCTTTACGAGGGGCTCAGCCAGGACCTGAACTACAACCTCATGTTCTCGCCCCGGGGCGTGCTGATGCTGGCCCAGACCCAGCACGAGGTGCGCGGCTATCAGCGCACCGCCCATGCCAACCGTCTTCAGGGGGTCGAGACCGAGTTCGTGGGCCCCGAGAAGGTCAAGCAGCTGGTCCCGATCATCGAGCTGAACGGACCGCGCTATCCCGTCCTCGGCGGGCTCTGGCAGGCGCGCGGCGGCACCGCTCGGCACGATGCGGTGGCCTGGGGCTATGCCCGGGCCTGTTCCGACATGGGCATGGACATCATCCAGAATTGCGAGGTCACCGCCGTGCGCTCCGACGGCGGGCAGGTGACAGGGGTCGAGACCACGCGCGGCGCCATCTCCTGCGAGAAGCTGGGCATCGTGGTCGCCGGCCATTCCGGCGTGCTGGCCGAGAAGGCGGGCTTCCGCCTGCCGGTGGAAAGCGTCGCGCTGCAGGCGCTGGTGTCGGAGCCGATCAAGCCCTGCATGGACATCGTCGTGATGGCCAACACCGTGCACGGCTACATGAGCCAGTCCGACAAGGGCGAGATGGTGATCGGCGGCGGCGCCGACGGGTTCAACAACTACACCCAGCGCGGCTCCTTCCAGCATATCGAGGAAACCGTCCGCGCGCTGATCGAAACCTTCCCGATGATCTCGCGGCTGAAGATGCTGCGGCAATGGGGCGGGATCGTCGACATGACGGGCGACCGCTCTCCGATCCTGTCGAAGACGCCGCTGGGCAATTGCTTCATCAACTGCGGCTGGGGCACCGGCGGGTTCAAGGCGATCCCCGGCTCCGGCTGGGGCTTTGCCGAGCTGATGGCCAAGGGCCTCGCGCCATTGTGCGAGGCCTTCTCGCTGGATCGATTCCCCGAGGGGCGGTTCATCGACGAAAGCGTCGCCGCCGGGGTGGCGCATTGATGGCGGGCAGGTGGCCCATATCCTTTCCGCCCCGCATCGGGCGGCACGCATGGCGCGTCCGGTATCTTCGGCGTCTGGCGCCCGCGCCACAGGCAAAAGAATTTTCGGGGACAAGGAACTTTGTCAGTTCGGTGACACTTACCTCAGTGAGGTTGATCCACAATTTCTTTGACGACAGGACGTGGACATGCACCGGGAGACAATCCCTTACCCCCGTCGCGGCAGTGTCGCGCTTGCCGTCTTCGTGGGCGCCATCGCGATTGCTGTCACCACGGTCGGCTTCTTTGTCTACAGCGGGACATGGGCCGTGCCCGATGATCCCGGCGTCCGGATCGAACTGCCGGCCGCCGTCGAAGACGGAACGCAGCCGGGCAGCACGACCGGCAACTGAGCCGGACCTCCCGAACACCGTCCGGGCCGTCAGGTTCCGCGCTGTGGCGCGATCCGACCGCCCGCGCCAGCTCCGCCTGACATACGGCTCCTGCACATCCCTCCCGGAAAGGCCATCCCATGGCCTATGACGAGAGCCGCGCCGAGATCATGCGCGCCGACTTCGGGTTCGAGCCCGGATTGTCGGAAAAGCCCATGTTCGGCGGTATCTGCTTCCTGCTTCACGGCAACATGCTGGGTGCCTACGGCCCCCAGGGCGCGCTGTATCGTCCCGGCAAGGCGGTCGAAGCGCAGGTGCTGTCGCGCGACGGCGTATCGCCGATGATGCAGGGCACCCGCCGCATGGGCGGCTTCGTCCGCCTCGACCCCGGGGCCTTCGACGAGGATGCCGACCTTCGCCAGGAACTGACCCAACTCTCGCTGGCCCACGTGGCCTGCCTGCCGCCTAAGGAGTGAGCCGATGCTGACCTTCCGATGCCCCGTCTGCGGTGTCGACGCCGAGGAAACCGAGCTGAGCCCCGGCGGCGAGGCGCATCTGAAACGTTACGGCCCCGGCTCCTCGGACGAGGATTTCTCCGGCTACCTGTTCCAGCGCGAGAACCCGCGCGGCGTGCATTTCGAACGCTGGCGCCATGCCTATGGCTGCGGCAAGTGGTTCCACGCCGCCCGCTGCACGCAAACGCTCGAGGTGTTCGGGACCTACCCGGCCCAGACCACCGAGCCGCCGCAAGAGATCCTCGACACGATTACGAAAAAGCGCCCGGGCTGGACCTGGCGGGAGCTGGGCGCGAAATGACGACCCCGAAGACGAAGACCAAGATGGCGACCAAGACGACGACCGACAGCAAGGGAGGCGCGGCATGACCAGCCGCCGCATCGCCGGCAAGGGCCGGTTCATCGACAGCAGCAGCAAGGTGGCCTTCACCTTCGACGGCCGGCGCCTGACGGGTCATCCCGGCGACACGCTGGCCTCGGCGGTGCTGGGCGCGGGCCAGGTCATCATGGGCCGGTCGTTCAAGTACCACCGCCCGCGCGGCCCGGTGGCCGCCGGGCCGGAAGAGCCCAACGCGCTGGTCGAGCTGGGGCAGGGCAACCGGTTCGAGCCGAACCAGCGCGCCACCACCACCGCGCTCTTCGACGGGCTCTATGCGACGTCGCAGAACCGTTGGCCCTCGCTGGAATACGACATCGGCGGCATCAACGCGAAACTGGCGCGGCTGCTGCCGGCGGGCTTCTATTACAAGACCTTCATGTACCCGCGCGAGTTCTGGAAGGACATCTACGAACCCTTCATCCGCAAGGCCGCCGGCCTTGGCAAGGCCCCGACGGAGAAGGACCCGGATACCTACGAACATGTTCATTACCACACCGACATCACAATCCTCGGCGGTGGGGTCGCGGGCCTTCAGGCGGCGCTGACCGCGGCCTCGGGCGGGGCCCGCGTGCTGTTGCTGGAACAATCGCCGCATTGGGGCGGCCGCGTGATGGCCGATGGCGGAGAGATCGACGGCAAGCCCGCCGCCGACTGGGTCGCCGCCACCATCACCGCTCTGGAAGAGATGGACAACGTCACCATGCGGCTGAACTGCATGGGCGCGGGGGTCTACGATCACGGTTACCTGCTGGGCTATGAACGCCTGCGCGACGACACGCCCAGCCTGCCGGGGCCGCGCCACCGGCTGTGGCGGATCCGCTCGACCCGGGTGATCACCGCCACCGGCGCGATCGAACGGCCTTTGTCCTTCGCCGGCAATGACATACCCGGCGTTATGCTGGCCTCTGCCGTGCGCGATTACCTCGAACTTTACGGCGTGGCCGTGGGTCGCAAGGTCGTGGTCGTGACCAACAACGACGACGGCTATCGCACCGCCATCGCGCTGAAGGCCGCCTATGTCGACGTGCCCTGCGTGATCGACGCGCGCCCGCTGGGCGGTGGCCCCCTGATGCGCGAGGCCGAGGCCATGGGCATCCCCGTCGAACGCGGCCGCGCCATCGGCAAGGTGAAGGGCGGGCAATATGTCGAAGGGGTCGCGATCTGTTCGCATGACGGCAGCGGCGGCGTGTTCGAACGCGAGATCGAGTGCGACGCCGTGGCCATGTCCGGCGGCTGGTCGCCGGTGGTGCACCTGTGGTCCCATTGCGGCGGCAAGCTGACATGGGATGCCGAACAGGCGCTCTTCCGCCCCGACGCCAAACGCCCGCCCACCGGCGCCGATGGCGAGGGGTTTGTCCTGCCCGCCGGCGCGGCGGATGGCGAGCTGCTGCTGGGCGACGTGCTGGGCAATGCCCATGACGCGGGGCGCGAGGCCGCCAAGGCCGTGGGCAAGACCGCCAAGGTCCGCCGCCGCCCGGTGGCCGTCTCGGTCGCGCAGGCGCCGATCCTGCCGGTCTGGATGATGCCGGCAAGGGCGGGATACGAGCTGCGCTCGAAAGCCTGGCTGGATTACCAGAACGACGTCAAGGTCTCGGACGTGGCGCTGGCCGCGCAGGAAGGCTACCAAAGCGTCGAGCACACCAAGCGCTACACCACGCTCGGCATGGCAACGGACCAGGGAAAGCTGAGCAACATCAACGGGCTGGCCGTGCTGTCCGATGCGCTGGGGCAAGAGATCCCGGTGACCGGCACAACCACCTTCCGGCCGCCCTACACGCCGATCTCGATGGGCGCCATCGCCGGCGAGGCGCGCGGCAAGGTGTTCCAGCCGGTGCGCCGCACGCCGATGCATGACTGGCACGACACCCATGGCGCCGACTGGGAACCGGTCGGCCAGTGGCGGCGCCCCTATGCCTATGTGAGGCGCGGCGAGACCGTGCATGACGCGGTCACGCGCGAGGTGAAGAACGTCCGACAAGGCGTTGGTATCCTTGACGCTTCCACGCTTGGAAAGATCCTCGTGAAGGGGCCTGACGCAGGGAAATTCCTCGACATGATGTACACCAACATGATGTCGACCCTCGCGCCGGGCAAATGCCGCTACGGGCTGATGTGCTCGGAAAACGGCTTCCTGATGGACGACGGCGTCGTCGCCCGCATCGACGAGGACACCTGGCTGTGCCACACCACCACCGGCGGCGCGGACCACATCCACGCCCACATGGAGGAATGGCTGCAGACCGAATGGTGGGACTGGAAGGTCTGGACCGCGAACCTGACCGAGCAATACGCCCAGATCGCCGTTGTCGGCCCGCGCGCGCGCACTGTGCTCGAGGCGCTCGGCGGCATGCGGCTGCACCCCCAGGCGCTGCCTTTCATGAGCTGGACCGACGGGCAGCTGGCCGGGTTCGACGTGCGGGTCTTCCGCATCTCCTTCTCGGGCGAGCTGTCCTTCGAGATCGCGGTGAAGGCCGGGCACGGGCCGGCCCTGTGGGAGAAGATCCTGGAAGCCGGCGCCGAGTGCGGGATCCAGCCCTACGGGACCGAGGCGCTGCACGTTCTGCGGGCCGAGAAGGGTTATATCATGATCGGGGACGAGACCGATGGCACGGTGATCCCGCAGGACCTGGGCCTGAACTGGGCGATCTCGAAGAAGAAGGACGATTTCATCGGCAAGCGCGCGCAGGAACGGGTCCATATGGCCGATCCGGACCGCTGGAAGCTGGTCGGGCTGCTGGCCTATGACGACGCGGTGCTGCGCGATGGCGCCTATGCGGTGGCCGAGGGCCGGAATGCCAACGGCCAGCGCAACGTGCAGGGCCGCGTGACCTCGACCTATTACTCGCCGACGCTGGGGCGCGGCATTGCCATGGGTCTGGTCCACGACGGGCCCAACCGCATGGGCGAAGTGCTGGATTTCCCGGGCACCGATGGCAAACTCTACCGGGCGCAGATCGTCGATCCGGTCTTCTACGACAAGAGCGGGGGCAGGCTCCATGGCTGAGACGCGCGAGTACAAGGGCATCGCCTTGATCCGGGCAGAGCCGCCCTGCGGCATGATCACCCTGCGCGGCGGGCCGGATGCGGCGAAGGGTCTGGCCACGGCGGGCAAGCGGCTGGGGGTGAAGATGCCCGGCCCGCTCGGGGCTGAACTGAAGGACGACAGAGGCTTGCTGTGGATGTCTCCGGACGAGGTACTGATGCTGTGCCCCGCCGAGGATGTGCCCGACCATCTGGACGCGCTGAGAGGGGCGCTGAAGGGCCATCACGCCATGGCGGTCGATACCTCGGACATGCGAGTTCGGTTCTCGGTCTCGGGCGCCCATGCGCGCGAGGTGCTGGCCAAGCTCTGTCCGCTGGATCTGGCGCCCGACCGGTTCGGCCCGGGCCATGTGCGGCGCACCAGGCTGGGGCAGGTGGCCGCGGCGATCTGGATGCGCGGCGATGGCGCCTTCGAGGTGATCTGCTTCCGCTCGGTCGGGCAGTACGTGCTCGACCTGCTTCAGGTCGCGGCCGCCCCGGGATCCGAGGTGCATCTTTTCAGCCAGCCCGTCGGCTGAGCGTTTCAGCAGCGGGCCGGGCCCCGGGACACGCGGGGTGTCCCGTCCCGCGCTGCCCGGCCGTCACGCGGTCAGCAGGACCGTATCGAACCGCTCCAGCGCCGGGCCCTTGTCCAGCGTTGCGGGATCCACCGCGCCGCCGCCCGGCCAGGACCAGCTGCCGTAGAACGACAGCGCCTCGACCAGCGCCCGCATCCGTGCGGCGCGGGTCTCGGCGTCCAGCCAGGGCGCGTGAGTCGACAGCAGCAGCGCGGGCCGTTGCGCCTTTAGCCAGGGCGCCATATGCGGCACCAGGTCGAATTCCGCGCCCTCCACGTCGATCTTCACCAGTCCGACGCCCGACAGATCCACCTGGCCCTGCAACGTCGCCCAGTCCAGCGTCACCACGTCGGAGCCGGCCTCGCCGCCGGGGTTCAGCAGGCTGGTCGTGCTGTCGCCGCGCTCACCCCGCATTCCGGCCATCCGCGTCACGCCCACCGTGTCGGCCAGCGCCACGGGCAGGGCCGAGACGTTCTCCATCCCGTTCAGCTCGATGTTCCAGGACAGGGCGCGGAAGGCCACCGGATCAGGCTCCAGCGCAACGACCCGCCGCGCCTTGCGCGCGCCGTACAGCACCGTGGGCCCGATCCAGGCGCCGATATCCAGGTAATCCACGTTCGGTGACAAATGCGATGCCAGCACCGCGAAGGTCTCCGGCTCCCAGCGTCCGGCCGCCGCCTTGCGCCAGAATGTCGAATGATAGGGATCCAGGCGGAACTTCTCGTCCGCGAGATCGGTTTCCATATAGCCCCGCGCCCGGAGATACGTCTTTCTGAGGGATGTCAACATGCCTGCCCGGCCAGCTAGTGTTCGTCGGCACACATGTCGCCCGACGCATTTCCGAGCGCAAGCCTTGACCTGCGGCGGTGACGGCCGCATGTACCTCACAGCCAATCATTAACTGGGGAGGCCCAAAATGGCTTTCGAACTTCCTGATCTTCCTTATGCCCACGACGCGCTTGCCGACAAGGGCATGTCCAAGGAAACGCTGGAGTTTCACCACGACATTCACCACAAGGCCTATGTCGACAACGGCAACAAGGCGATCGCCGGCACCGAATGGGAAGGCAAGTCGGTGGAAGAGATCATCAAGGGCACCTACGACGCCTCCGCCGTTGCCCAGAACGGGATCTTCAACAACGCATCGCAGTTCTGGAACCACAACCAGTTCTGGGAAATGATGGGCCCGGGCGACAACAAGATGCCCGGCGAGCTTGAAAAGGCTCTGGTCGAGGCCTTCGGCTCGGTCGACAAGTTCAAGGAAGACTTCTCCGCCGCCGGCGCCGGCCAGTTCGGTTCGGGCTGGGCATGGCTGGTGAAGGACACCGACGGCTCGCTCAAGGTCACCAAGACCGAAAACGGCGTGAACCCGCTGTGCTTCGGCCAGACCGCTCTGCTGGGCTGCGATGTGTGGGAACATTCCTACTACATCGACTTCCGCAACAAGCGCCCGGCCTACCTGACCAACTTCCTGGACAACCTGGTGAACTGGGAAAACGTCGCCAGCCGGATGTGATCTTGCCCGACGGCGGACAGACATCCCGCCCGCGCGGCGCCACGCAACAGGGCCTGCCGGAGACCCCGGCGGGCCCTTTCCACAAGCTGTGGCACGCCCTTGTGCGGCCCACGCAGCGGCTGAAGGTGCGTCGCTACGACATCGCTCCCGCCCGCTGGACCACGGCACGCATGCGCATCGTGATGGTCAGCGACCTGCACATCTGCGACCCGTGGGTGCCGCTGTCACGCCTCGACGAGGTGATCGAACGCGCCCGGTCCCTGACCCCCGATCTCGTGCTCTTTCCCGGTGATCTCAGCCAGGGTCCGAACTATGTCACCTCGGTCGATCTGCCGCTGGACGAGATCGCCACGCGGCTGGCCCGGCTGACCGCGCCGCTTGGCCGTTATGCCGTTCTGGGCAACCACGACTGGTGGCACGACGCGGCCGCGCAAAAGCGTCGCGCCGGTCCCGTGGGCGCCGCACAGGCGCTTGAGGCCGCGGGGATCCCCGTCCTGTCGAATGCCGCGGTCGAGCTGCCCAACGGTGTCTGGCTCGCCGGCCTGGAAAGCCAGGAGGCGCTGCGCCGCGCGCGCGACGACATCGAAGGGCTCGACGACTTGCCGGCCACGCTGGCGCAGGTGCCGCAAGAGGCCGACACCATCCTGCTTGCGCATGAGCCCAACGTCTTCGCCGATGTTCCCGACCGCGTGGCGCTGACCCTGTCGGGCCATACCCACGGCGGGCAGATCCGCTTTTTCGGCTGGGCCCCGATCCTGCCGCGAGAGATCGACCGCCGCTTCCTGCATGGCCATATCCGCGACGGAGACCGGCACCTCGTGATCTCCGACGGGATCGGCTATTCGAAACTGCCGCTGCGCATCGGCGCCCTGCCGGAAATCACCGTGGTTGAAATCGGCCCCGCCGGCTGAGGACAGGGCAGGGGACTGAAGGCCATCGTGCGGTCTGGCCTGTTCCATACGCTCGGACCGGTGGACATATCTGATTTTAGGAACAGAGGCCTGCGCGGAAGGAAAAGAGAGAAGCTGGGTCAGGCAGGTCCGCTATGCGGGACTTTCCGGACTTTCGTGGCGCCGCAATCTTCTAGTTCTGCCATGTCAGCAGCGCAATGTGTTCGTCTCAACTGCTAAGTCTGAAATCTGGCGGTCCCGAAGTTGCGGTTTCGATTGGCACGGCCTTGGTCTTGCTGCGCTCATCTTATGCTGCGCTGCGAAATCGCCTCACCGGCGACGGCGATCGGGACCCCTATTTCAATATTCAACAGGTCGGATGACTCGGTGACTCAATTGTGAGGCCTTGCTACGCTCGATCCGAACGGCGCACAATTTTGGTGGCTCGATGAATTTTTTCGAATATGTTCTTGGCGTTGCTGCTGCAGGTTTGCTCTGCGCTCCCCTATCATGCCAGGCCGATGCGGCCTCTCCTTATTGGCTCCGCGACGCGCAGGTCTCGCCAGATGGCGCGCCCATCGCCTTCACTTACCGCGGCCAAATTTGGATCGTCCCAAGCGAAGGCGGCGATGCTTCCCCGCTGACTGAGCGCGAATTCAGAAGCACTGCGCCTGTCTGGTCTCCCGATAGCAGCCATATTGCCTTCGCCTCGGACCGGTTCAATGTCTCCGACGTCTTCGTCATGCCCGACAAAGGCGGTGACATCACCCGGCTCACGCATCACTCGGCACCGGAAACGCCGCTCGCCTTTTCGGCGGACGGGGAAGAGGTCTTTTTCGGTGCAGCGCGGCAGGGGACGCCGGAAGCGGACTATCTCGACGGGCTCGGTCAATCGGTGGGCGTGCTCATGAAGGTCGCCACGTCTGGCGGCCGGGCAAGGATGGTACTGCCTCTGCCCATGGCACAGGCCGACCTGAGCCCGGACGGGCGCACGCTGGCCTATGTCGAGCGCAAGACGGTCGAGAACTTCTGGCGCAAGGGCGAGATTTAGGACAGCACTCCCGACATCTGGCTCTACGATTTCGAGAGCGGCAGCCACGAAAAGCTGACAACCTATCGCGGCGTCGACCGTAGCCCGGCCTTTGCGCCGGATGGGCAGAGCCGCTAGTGGACCACCGAGATGCCGCAAACCGGCATAGAGGATCCGAACGCCGCGCCGGACAGCTTCAACGTCTGGCGCATGCCGATGGATGGCGGTGTGCCGGAACAGGTGACGTCGCATGACAATCTGCCGGTGCGCTTCGCCTCCATCGCGGATGACGGCAGGCTGGTCTACACGTGGGACACGCAGCTCTGGCGGCTGGACGCCGGTGCGCAAGAGCCGGTGCAGGTGCCGGTCAATATCCGTCAGGGCACGCTCTATACTGGCGAGGTTTACAGCGATCTGGCCGGTCAGGTCTTCGAAGCCGTCGCCTCGCCCGACGGGACGGAGATCGCCCTGATCGCCCGCGGCGAGGTCTTCGTCGCGTCCCCCGAGACCGGTGAGGTCCGCCGCATCACCGACACGCCGCAGGCGGAGCGTTCCGTGAGCTACGCGCCGGACGGCAAGCGATTGCTCTACGCCGCCGAGCGCGAGGGCGACTGGGATATCTACGAATCCAAGCTGGGCGACGAGGACACGGCCTTCCTGACGGCGCTGGCGATGTCGGAACGGCGGGTAATCGACACGCAGAGCGACGCATTGCAGCCAGCCTATGCGCCCGATGGACGGCGCACCGCCTACCGCGACGACCGCAACGCGATCCGCATATTCGTCCCGGGCACCGGGACCAGCACGGAAATCCTCCCCGAGAGCGCCAGCTACTTCTACAGCGTCGACCAGTTCGATTTTGAATGGTCCCCGGACGGGAAGTATGTCCTGACCACGACCGGCTTTATCTCGACCAATACCGAAATCGAGATGATCGAAACGACGGGTGCACACCGTCGCTACAACCTCAGTGACAGCGGTTTCGGCGATGACGAGGCAGGGTTCAGCCCTGATGGCAGCGTCGTTTTCTGGGTGAGCGACCGTTTCTCGCAGCGGAACTTGTCCTCCCAAGGCGCAATGGTCGATGTCATGGCGACTTGGCTCACGGCAGACGGATATCTTGCCCGCGAATTGGGCGAGGCAACGGCTGCGGACGCGGGGACGGAACCGGACTTTGATGGCGTGCCCTACCGTAGGTCGCGCATCACAGACAGCCCTGTCTTGCCGATCCTGACCCGCATGACCGCCGACAACAGTGGGCTGCTCCTGGTCACCCTGCAGCTGACCTCCGGCATGATTGAGGCCGAGCTGATCGACCTTGCTACCGGTCGGCCGCAACAGGTCTTTGCAAAGCCCGGCACCGGCATCGAGCAGATCATCGCGAGCGGGGACGCCTCGACCCTCTTCCTGATCAAGGCCGGGTCGATCGAGACGGTGCAGGTCGCCAGCGGCGCAAGTACCCAGGCGCCGTTTCAATTGCGCGCCAGCTTCGATCCGGTCGCCGAGATGAAATACATCTTCGATCACCACTGGCGCTTTGTGCAGTCGAAATTCTACGATCCCGCGCTGCATGGCGTCGACTGGACGGCGATGCGGGACGCCTATGCAAAGTACCTGCCGCACATCACCCATTGGGAAGATTTCGTCACCTTGATGAACGAGTTCCAAGGAGAGTTGAACGCCTCCCACATGACGGCGCGCTTCGTGCAGGATAACCCCGGTTGGGATAGCACAGCGGACCTTGGGCTCTACTACGACACGGCCCATATGGGTGCAGGTGTGAAAATCGCAGCGACGCTGCCCGGCGGACCGGCAGCACTGGCAGGCGGACCGCTCGGTCCCGGCGCGGTAATCCTCGCGGTGGACGGGGCGCGGATCGGCCCCGAGGAGGACATCTATCCGCTCCTGAACCGCATGGCGGGGCGCAAGCTGCGCCTCACCGTTGCCCCGGCGGATGGCGGGGGTCTTGTCGATGTAACCCTGCGCGCGGCCGATCCGGGCAGCGACGGAGAGTTGGCCTACCGTGCCTGGGTCGAGAAGCGGCGGGTCATGGTGCTGGAGCTCTCGGGCGGACGGCTCGGGTATACCCATGTGCGGCGCATGATGGATGACTCCTACCGGCAGGTCTATTCCGACCTGATGGGTCGTGACCGTGACAAGGAAGGCGCCATCTTCGACACCCGTTTCAACTTCGGCGGCAACCTGCACGACCAGTTGAGTGCATTCCTCACCGGCCAACGCCATTCGGGAATGGCGACCCGCAACGGCGTCGATCTGGGGACGACGCCCTATCTTCGTTGGGCCAAGCCGAGCGCGCTTCTGATGAACACCTGGAATTACTCGGATGCCTCGGTCTTCCCCTACTACTACATCCGCGAGGGCATGGGCCCCTCGGTCGGCGACCGCGTGCCGGGCACCGGGACTGCGGTGCTGCGCCCCAACCAGCTCGATACGCGGGTCGTTCTTGGGGTGCCCCAGCTGGGCTTCCGTACGATTGAGGGAGATTTCTTCGAGAACCGCGAGATCGTCCCGGACGAAGTTGTCCATACGCCGCCGGAGGCGATGCTGAGCGGTCGCGACCCTCAGCTTGAGGCAGCGGTGACCGCCCTATTTGGACCTGTCGCGGTTTGGTGCCGCTCCTTTGATAGCATGATGTGCAGCAAAGGAGACGAACTATGGGCACAGGAAGAACGGATGAATTTCGCAAAGACGCGGTGCGAATTGCACTGACCAGCGGGCTAACAAGGCGTCAGGTTGCCGACGATCTTGGTGTTGGGCTTTCGACCCTGAATAAATGGGTGACTGCGCATCGGGACACGGATGTGGTATCGCCCGAGGATCGCGAGCTTGCGCGGGAGAACGAACGACTTCGGCGCGAGAACCGCATCCTCAAGGAGGAGAGGGATATCCTAAAAAAGGCCACCCAGTTCTTCGCGAGCCAAAAGCCATGAGGTTTCGGTTCGTCGAAGAACAACGTGGTGTCTTCCCGATCGACCGGCTGTGTCAGGTCATGAACGTCAGCCCGCGCGGATTGCGGGCTTTCAGGAACCGTCCCGCCAGCCGCAGGCAGCGCAAGGATATGGTCGTTCTGGCCCACATCAAGGAACAGTCGCGTCTGAGCTTGGGCAGCTACGGCCGCCCACGGATGACCGAGGAACTGAAGGAGGTCGGTGTCGATGTCGGGCACCGGCGTGTCGGTCGCCTGATGCGCGAAAACAGGATTACCGTTGAAAGAACGCGCAAGTTCAAGGCGACCACAGACAGCGATCATACGTTCAACATCGCCCCGAACCTACTGGATCGCGACTTCAAGGCAGATCAGCCGACCCAGAAATGGGCGGGCGACATCAGCTATATCTGGACCCGCGAGGGGTGGCTGTATCTGGCCGTCATCCTTGATCTGCATTCCCGGCGTGTCATTGGTTGGGCTGTCAGCAATCGCATGAAGCGCGACCTGGCGATCCGGGCCCTGAAAATGGCCATCGCCTTCCGAGCGCCACCCAAAGGCTGCGTATTCCACAGCGATCGCGGCAGCCAATACTGTTCGCACGACTATCAGAAGATCCTGCGCCAGCATGGCTTCAAAGTCTCCATGAGCGGCAAAGGTAATTGTTATGACAATGCCGCCGTCGAGACGTTCTTCAAAACCATCAAGGCCGAGCTGATCTGGCGGCGGTCATGGGCAACCAGGCGGCAAGCTGAGATGGCAATCTTCGAATACATCAACGGGTTCTACAATCCGCGACGACGCCACTCAGCACTGGGCTGGAAAAGCCCCGTCGCCTTCGAACGGAAAGTGGCCTAAACGAGCACTCGGGGCGGCACAAATACGCGACAGGTCCATCGTCTTTGGCGCCGCCTACGTGATGGTGACAGGGGTCTACCTCGTATGGGGCATCCACGCTCTCCCGAACCGTCCCGCAACCGGACTTATGATCGGGTTCCTGACCATTGCCGTGGGACAGACCGCCGGCGCACCTCTTTTCGGATTTCTGATGGCAGGCTTGGGCGCGGGGCCAGCCGTGATGTGCTTTGCCGCAGTTGCACTCCTCGCCGGGGTATTCAGGGCAAAACCCTTGACCGACCACGTGCCCGCATAGCCTTTCGTGAAGACAGGGCACCTATGGAAGGTCTTGAAAGGGCTCGAACCAGACATCACCGCCAAAGAAACAGGCCGCCCACGCCGATGCGCGACCCACAAACATCCGCCAAGTGGCCCAGGGCTTGACCCCAAAGGCGCACCCAAGCCCCGTGACGGGTCAGACGAACAGCGACGTGTCCGAGAAGATCAGCTCTTCCACGGAATAGAGCGTGTCCACCGTGTTGCCGAGCGTGTCCGCAACGGTCCAGTTGCCATCCGATCCCGCGATGTCGAATTCGTCCGATGCGCGCGTCAGATAGCTGGCGATGTCGCTGCCGCTGCCGCCGTAACAGACGTTGTCCCCGTCACCGGTGCCAAGCACGAAGGTGTCGTCTCCGCCAAGCCCGTACATCGTGTTGGCGCCGTCGCCGCCCTCTAGGCGGTTCCCGCCGTCGTTGCCGGTGATCAGGTCATCGCCGCCGCCACCGGTGGCCTTTTCGATCACCACGCCGTTGGCAATGGTGTAGCCGCCGATCACGCCATCCACGTAGGACAGATAGCCGCCGCCGCCCTCGGAATAATCCAGCGTGGCCGCCCGCAGGTCGATGACCGCGTTGGCACTCCCCTCGTAGAGGATCTCGTCCGTGCCGCCGGTGTCCCAGATCGTGTAATAGCCCGAGGCCGTCCCGGTCCCGTTGGCCTGCCACAGAGCGTATGTGTCGTTGCCGGAATTGTGGGTGGTGTTCGCCCCGTACCACGCCTGCAGCACCGCGATGTCGAGCGCACCGAAGGTCGCGCCATGGCCCGAGGAGGCGGTGTTCGAGGCCACGCCGGCAAGGGTCGAGCCCTCGTTGTAGCTCATCGCCGTGTAGGCGGAGGAGTTCAGGTCGTACAGGCCACGCTCGTTGGCGTTTCCGACGCCCGTCATCACCGTCGACGCGTTGCCGGTGTCATGGGGGTGGGCCAGCCCCATGGCATGACCGAACTCGTGGATCGCGACCCCGTACATGAAGCCGCCGGTGTCCAGCGTGCCGCCCGGCGCGTCGTTCCAGACCGGCAGGGTGACGGGGTTGTTGTTGAGCAGCCCGTAATTGCCGGTGCCGTCCGCATTCGGAAACATGAAAAAGCCCAGCAGCGTGCCCTGGGACTCGGTCGGAAGGATCGCGGTGCCGATCTGAAGATCCGCGGCGGTCTTGTTCGTGGTGATCTCAAAGTCGATATCCGCGAAGTCCTCGACCCCCTCGAAGATCGAGAACAGCTGCGCCTGCTCATAGGCATTGGTGCCCGAGGCGACGAAGGTGTCGCCGCTGTAGCTGTAGGCGTCACCTGCTTCGGCGAAATAGACCAGGATCGTGGTCCGGTCGTCCAGCGTGTTGACCCCCGCGATCGCGTCCAGCGGTGTCTGGGGCGCCGGGGTGAAGATGGACCGGGTGCCGCGCACGCTCAGCACGTAATCGCCGGTCATGTCCGCGTAGGCCCCGTCGACCTCGACAAAATAGGTGCCGGCCTCGGCCGCTTTAAAGACGGTGGATCCGGCCAGCAGGAGCCCCGGGATCACGTCGTCATTCTCGGCCACCAGGACGCCGGAGGCGTCGTAGATCCGCACCACCGGATCCTCCAGCCCGCCCAGGCCGTTGGACCGGTCGTGGTTCCAGCCGAAGGTGGTGACCCGGACGGTCTGATCCTCGGCCAGGGTCAGCCGGAACCAGTCCTCGTCGCCGGCCTGTTCCAGCGTCTCGGGCCGCCGCTCGCCGACCGCGATGGTCTCGGACGTGCTCATGTCACCGGGGATGGTGTTGGCGATCTCGCCGTGGGTGCCGCCTGTGGCCGCAAAGGCATCCGCCGGGCTGTTCCCCTGCACGAAGGACCGGCCCGTGAGCCAGTCCGCGACCGGCGTCGCGTCGGGCACGTCATTGGTGAACCAGCCGATGGGGCCCGCGACCTTGGCGTGATACGCGGCCGTCTCGCCCCAGGCGTCCAGCCGGGCCGAGATCCGCGCCGCCAATCCTCCCGGAGCGTTCAGCCCACATGTCTTCGTCAGCGTTGCCGCCTCGCAAAATCCGCACATCCTGCCGGTCTCCTGCCTGGTCCCGTGGGCGTTGCGCCCGGGGCTGCGTCCTTACGTCGTCCTGTTTCGGTCCCGCACCGGCAAGGCCGGCAGGGGACGCGCGCAACCGGCAACCACGGCCGGCTTATGCCGGGTGGTACCTTTACCGTAGGTTAATCGAGCGGATCTCAAAAGCATACCGGCGCCGCGCGACGGCGCGGGAAAATCGGCCTCCGTGGCCTGGGCAACGCACAGGGCCCTTCGGGCGCGCCGCGGACCGGTTTCACGGCATGTCCGGCGCGGATGCGCCAGAACCCTCAGTCGGGGATTCGGGGCAGGGCGCCGCTACGGGCGGTTCAGGCCAGCGCCGTGCGCAGCAGGTCCATCGCCTCGTCCGGCGTGGCCGCCGGTTGCAGGAACCCCAGCAGGCTGGGCGCGGCAAAGCCGGTGTCCACCACGTGGCTTACCAGCTGCAACAGCGGATCCCAGAAGCCTTCGGTGTTCAGCACCACGATCGGCTTGGCATGCAGGCCCAGTTGGCGCCAGGTCAGCGCCTCGAACAGCTCGTCCAGCGACCCCGCGCCGCCGGGGATCAGCACCACCGCGTCGGCGTTCATCAACATGACCTTCTTGCGCTCGTGCATCGTCTCGGTCACCACGAAACGGGTCAGGTCGGTCTTGCCGACCTCCATCGACATCAGATGGGTGGGAATCACCCCGAAGGTATCGCCCCCCGCCGCCTGGGCCGCCCGCGCGACCTCTCCCATCAGGCCCACATCCCCCGCGCCATAGACCAGCCGCCAGCCTTCCCGGGCCAGCGCGGTGCCGAAGGCGCGGGCATGATCGGTATAGACCGGCATTGAACCGGAACGGGAACCGCAATAAACACAGACGGATTTGGGCGGATGGGTCACAGTTTTTCCTTGGCCTGAGGGCCGTGCGGCCCGTGTTTTGACCGCAGATTGCCGCGTTGTTACAATAGCTTCAAGCCGGCACCGCGGGGCGCCGGCACAGAGGATGGAAAATGGCCGCAAGGACCGGGCTTTTCGGGATGCGCACACCGGGTGCCGTCGCAGTCGCCGTGATCGGCGCCGCTGGCCTCGGTCTTGTCGGCTACGAGATCTACAAGCGCAGCCGGGATGCGGCCCCCGAAACGGCCGTCATCGGGGGCGACACTGCCGAAAACTCCGCCGCTTCGCAACCCCGCGACCCCGCCGCCGACCCTGCATCCCCCGCCACGGGCGAGAGCCCGCCGACAGGCGACAGCGTCGCCGATGCCCCTGACGGATCCCCAGACACGGCGGCGGACTCGGCGGCGGCACCGGACAGCACGGCCGAGGCCTCCGACAATACCACAGATCCCACGCCCACCGACGATGCCGCGCCGCCCGCGCTTGTTCCTCCCGCCTTCGACGTCGTGCGGGTCGAGCCCGACGGCACCGGCGTGATCGCCGGAACCGGGCCGGCCGAGGGCACGGTCACCCTGTATGTCGACGAGGTCGAACAGGAGACGGTCGAGGTCACCGGGTCCGGCAAGTTCGTCGCCTTCCTCTCGCTTGAGATCAGCGACCGGCCCCGCCTGCTGACCCTGCGCGCCCGTCGCGAGGGGCTGGAAAGCTGGGCCCGCGACCAGATCATCCTTGCCCCCGGTGCGGGGGCCCCGGCATCCGCCCCCGACCGGCTGGCCGCCGATACCACCGCTTCGGATGTGATCGCAGAGGCCGCCACCGTCGATGTCGCCGCCACGGATGACTCTGCGGACGACACCACGGCAGCGATAACCACCGTCGCCACCGAGACTGGCGGCGGCACCGGTGCGACCACGGCCTCGGAGACGGAGACTGTCGCGACCGCCGCCCTGTCCTCCGCCGACGCTCCGTCCCAGGGCGGTGCCACCACCGGCCCCGACGCCATGGCCGCCGCGCCGTCGGGCCCCGGCGACACCGCCACTGGCCGCCTGCCGCAGACCCCGGGCGCCGAAGGCACTGCCCCCGATTTTGGCCCCGACATCGCCGCCGCCGGACAGCCCCCCGCCGGCAGCGCCGGTCCCGCCGATCCACAGGCCAATGCGCAGTCCGATCCCGCCCCGCGCCCGCGCGACGCGGCCGCGCCGGTCTCTCCGGAGGCGCCCGGCGCGCCCGACGCGCCCGGCACCGAACCCCGCGATTTCGCCGCACCGGACAGCCGGGACGCGCCCGGCGGGGTGTCGGTCCTGCGCGCCGGGGCCGACGGGGTGGAGCTGATCCAGCCCGGCACGCCCGACCGGCCCGAGGCGCTGGACCGGCTCGCGCTGGATACGATCAGCTATTCCGACAGCGGCGAGGTGCTGCTGGCCGGGCGCGCGCCCGAAGGCACGGCGGTGCGCGTCTATCTCGACAACCGGCCCGTGGCCGACCTGCCCATCGCCGCCGACGGCCACTGGCGGGGCGAGGTGCCGGGCATCCGCCCCGGCGTCTATACCCTGCGGCTGGATCAGGTGTCGGATGACGGCCGTGTCGGCGGCCGGCTGGAAACCCCGTTCAAACGCGAAACGCCCGGTGCGCTTGCCGAGGCCCGGGCCGAGCTGTCGTCGGACGCGGCCTCGATCGCCGCCGTCACCGTGCAGCGCGGCGACACGCTCTGGGCGATCTCGCAGGAGCGTTATGGCTCGGGCTTTCTCTATGTCCGCGTGTTCGAAGCCAACCGCGACAGCATCCGCGACCCCGACCTGATCTACCCCGGCCAGGTGTTCTCCATCCCCAATTGAGCGCCGGGACGCCTGTTCGCCAGCCCTGGCCGGGACTGTCTCACGACCCGCGTCAGGCGCGCACAGATCCGGTCTTCCCGCCACGGCCGGCCTGTCCCTGGCTCGGCCGCGCGGCCCGGATCCCGGGGTCCCCGGCCGGCCCATGCGCCGCCAGATCTGGTCTTCCGGACGCGGCCGGCCTATCTCTGGGCCAGCCGCCCTGCCAGGACATCCTCATGACCGCCACGCCCGATGCCACCACAGCCGCCGAGGATCGCCGCGCGGGGCTCAAGGTGATCCGCGACGTGGCGCCCTATCTCTGGCCCGAGGAAACCCATATCCGCGTCCGCGTCGTGCTGGCCCTGTCGGCGCTGATCTGCACCAAGCTGATCGCCGTGGTCACGCCGCTCTTCTACAAAAGCGCCGTCGACGCGCTGGCCAAGGACGGCGGCGTGCCGATCCTGGCGCTTGGCGCGGTGGGGCTGACCGTGGCCTACGGCATGTCGCGCCTGATGCAGGTGGGGTTCGAACAGCTCCGCGACCTGCTCTTCGCCCGTGTCTCGCAACAGGCGCTGCGCCGGCTGGCCCTGCGCACCTTCCGCCACATCCACGCGCTGTCGCTGCGGTTTCACATCACCCGCAAGACCGGCGCGCTCAGCCGCGTCATGGACCGCGGCGTCAAGGGCGTCGCCTTCCTGCTGCGCTTCATGCTGTTCTCCATCGGCCCTCTGGTGCTGGAGCTCGTGCTGATCTGCGCCATCGTCGTCGGCGTCTTCGACTGGCGCTTCCTGGTCGTGCTGGTCGCCACCTTCGCGATCTACTGCGCCTTCACCTTCGCCGTCACCGAATGGCGGGTGAAGATCCGCAAGGTGATGAACGACCAGGACAACGAGGCCAGCCAGCGCGCCATCGACAGCCTTCTGAACTTCGAGACCGTCAAGTATTTCGGCGCCGAGAAACGCGAGGCGCTGCGCTATGACCAGGCCATGGCCGGCTACGAGGAGGCCGCGGTCAAGACCGCCTATTCCCTCTCGGCCATCAATGCCGGCCAGGCGGTTATCATCAACGTGGGCCTCGTCTCGGTCATGGTCATGGCGGCCCAGGGGGTCGAGGCCGGGCTCTTCACCGTGGGTGATTTCGTGATGGTCAACGCCTACATGATGCAGGTCATCGCGCCGCTGAACTTCCTGGGCTTCGTCTACCGCGAGATCCGGCAGGCGCTGGTGGACATGGGCCAGATGTTCGACCTGCTCGACCAGCCGTCCGAGATCACCGACAAGCCCGGCGCGCCACCGCTCAGGGTCGACACCGGCCGGATCGACCTCGACGCGGTGCGCTTTTCATACGAGCCCGAGCGCGAGATCCTCAAGGGCGTCTCCTTCACCGTCGAGGGCGGGCAGACCGTCGCCATCGTCGGCGCCACCGGCTCGGGCAAATCCACCGTCGGCCGGCTGCTGTTCCGCTTCTACGATGTCACCGGCGGCGCGGTCCGCATCGACGGGCAGGACATCCGCGATGTGACCCAGGACAGCCTGCATGCCGCCATCGGCGTGGTCCCGCAGGATACCGTTCTCTTCAACGACACGATCCGCCACAACATCGCCTATGGCCGCGAGGCCGCGACCCAGGCCGATGTCGAAGACGCCGCCCGCGCCGCCCAGATCCACAGCTTCATCGAAAGCCTGCCGCAGGGCTACGACACGCTGGTCGGCGAACGCGGTCTGAAACTCTCGGGCGGCGAGAAACAGCGCGTCGGCATCGCCCGGGCGCTTCTGAAGAACCCTCCGATCCTGCTGCTGGACGAGGCGACCTCGGCGCTGGACACGGATACCGAGCAGGAGATCAAGGGCGCGCTGCGCCGCGCGGGCGAGGGGCGCACGGTGCTGACCATCGCGCACCGGCTGTCCACCATCGCCGAGGCCGACCGGATCATCGTGCTGGAAGACGGACAGATCGTCGAACAGGGCAGCCATGCCGAGCTGCTGAAGTCCCGGGGCCGCTATGCCCAGCTTTGGGACCGGCAACTGGCCGAGGACGCGGCCTGATCCGGCATGCCGGGGGGCGGCACAGCCGGGGCAGGCGACAGAGGCTTGCCAGCCCGACCAAAACCGCCGACCATGGGCCGGCCCACGCGCGGGCCGCGCGAAACCCGGAGGACCCCAATGCGCCTTGCCTCATCCCTCAGCCTGCTGATCCCGGCCGCCGCCCTGGCGGCCCTGGCCGCCTGCGACGACGCGGTGACCTCCGGCCCGGCCAACAAGGCCGACGCGCCGGCCTCGATCGGGCTTTTCGGCGACGGCTACCCGCAGCCCGGCGACGCATGCTACCGGGCGGGCGAAACGCCGGTCACCTCGCCCTACCTGGACGATTCGGCGGACCTCGTGGCCTGCCCGCCCAATACCGAGGCGCAGAGCTATGCGGCGGCCACCGGCGGCAGGCGGGTCGCCGTTGTCGAGGGCTGGCAGCTGTTCTCGATCCCGCGCTAGGCGGCTACGGTTCCGAAAGGGCAGGGCGGCCTTCACCCGCGCGATGCCGTTCTTCACTCCCCAAAGGCTATCGATCCGAAAGCCTCCGGGCGGTCGGCCCCGTCGCGCCCCGGCGCCCAGGCAGGACATCGGGGCAGGTCCGGCCGGGCAAGACGGCGGCCCGGGCACCGATTTGCGATCCTCGCGCGCCTTTGCTACCAATATCTCACGCGCCAAGACGCATCTTGGTCGTCCCTACCTCTGTGGGCGGCCCGATGACCGAGCACCCGTGACGAAGCGGCCTCGGCAAACCCACACCAGACGACAGGACATCGACATGACCCAAGCCGCAAAGGCCGGAGACACTCTGCATATCCATTACACGGGCCGCCTCGACGACGGCACCGTCTTCGACAAGTCCGAGGGGCGCGAGCCGCTGGGCTTCACCCTGGGCAACGGCGAGATCATCCCGGGCCTCGAGAAGGGCGTTCTCGGCATGGAAGTGGGCGAGACCCGCGCCGTGACGATCGAGCCCGAAGAGGCCTATGGCAGCCGTGACGAAGGCAAGATCCAGTCCGTCCCGCGCGAAGCGATCCCGTCCGACATCCCCGTCGATCCGGGCACGCAGCTGAACGTGACGACGCAGGAAGGCCAGACCATTCCGGTCGTGGTCGCCAAGGCCGACGAGAACCACGTTGAACTTGACGCGAACCACCCGCTGGCCGGCCAGACGCTGACCTTCGACGTGACCCTCGTCGAAATCGCCTGAAGAAACATATGGCCCGGCAGCGGCGCCCACGCCCTGCCGGGTCATCCACATCCCCCGGACGCGCCATCGCGCTCCGGTCCCTGTGCCCCCAGGCCAGCCGTTGCGCCAGCGGTGGGGTGAAACCCCACCCTACGCCCGTGCTCTTGGCCCGCAGCCACGCCCCCGGCAGACCCGACCCGCACAAGGTCCCCGTCCGGTCCGGTCGCGCCCGCCCGCTGGCCCCGCGTGCGCGCACCGTCCAAAGGCCTGACCTCATGCCCCGCCTGTCCCTTTGCTCCCTCGCGCTGCTGGCGCCGCTTCTTGCCGCCTGCGATGTAGAACCCGGCCGCCCAGCCGGCCCGCCCAGCCTGGCGCTCACAGGCGAAGGCTATCCCGATCCCGGCGATCCCTGCCAGCGCTCCGCCGCGCAGGTGGAGGACCTGGATTTCATCGCCCCGGATGCGCCGCTCATCGCCTGTCCGCCCGGCACGGACGGGATCTACGCCAACCAGACGCCGTGGCTCACATGGCTGGGCGAGGTCGACGGCTGGACCGTCTACGCGATCCGCCCGATGTAGGACGTGGCGAAGCGACGTTGAGGCGACGTGCACGGATGTAGGGTGGGGTTTGACCCCACCGCCCGCGCCGCATCTCTCGGGCCGCCGGGGTCATGCGACAGCCTTCCGGATGTCCGTAGGGTGGGGTTTCACCCCACCGCCCCGAACCGGCCATCAGCACGATACGTCCGGCGCGGTTTTGCGGCCCAAATCCTGCCAAAGGGTTAACACGCGCCTGCAACCCATTGAAATTCCACACCCGCACCCCTGTCCCACGCGTGGGACACCCGCGCTACTCCGCCGCTTTCAACGGCGGCCCTACCGGCGGCTCGGCCTCTTTCGGCGCGGGCGCCAGGGTGACCCGCTCGTCGCCCCACAGGATCTCCGGCATCTTCGCCTTCCGCGCCGCCCGCCGCAGCGCCCAGTCGCGGGCCGCCCGGCTCGACCGGCCCATCGACAGCCGCGCCAGCAGACCGGCGATCCAGCTCATGTAGGTCGAGAACCAGACCCGGATCGCCAGCAGCGAGGGCGTCACCACCAGCGTCAGCACCGTCGCCACGCCAAGCCCGAAGACCACCGCCGTCGCCAGCTGCTTCCACCACAGCGCCGTGGGGCTGTCGATCGTGTAGCCACCGTTGATGAAATCCAGAGAGATCCCGAACATCATCGGCGCCAGCCCCGCCATCGTCGTGATCGTCGTCAGCAGCACCGGCCGGATCCGGCTTTCGGTGGTGTAGATGATCGCCTCGATCCGCGGCATGTAGCGGGAATATTCCTGGTAGGTGTCGATCAGCACGATATTGTTGTTCACCACGATCCCGGCCAGCGCCACGATCCCCGTGCCCGTCATGATGATCGAGAACGGCTGCTGCATCACCATCATCCCGATCAGCACGCCCGTGGTCGACAGCACCACCGCCAGCAGCACCAGCACCGCGTTGTAGAAGCTGTTGAACTGGGCCAGCAGGATGATGAACATCAGCCCCAGCGCCGCCGCGAAGGCCGAGCTGAGGAAGGCCTGGCTCTCCGCCTGCTCCTCCTGGTCGCCGGTCCATTCCCAGGTCACCGCGCCGGGCAGATCGGCGGTGCTGTCAAGCCAGGCCGTCAGCGTCTCGATCCGCTCGTTCGCGTTGATCGGCACATAGCGCGCGCCGTCTTCCAGCGCCTGCTCAAGCCAGCCCGCATCCGGCGCGCCGGTCAGCGACATCAGCGCGTAGGATGTCCCGTTCGGCGCCTCGAAGACCGGGCCGTCGGGCGCGCCGCCCAGCATGGCGACATCCCGCACCACCGCCAGCGGCACCTCGGCCCCGCCATCCGGGCCACCAGGGCCGGGGCCCACGATCTTCGCCAGCCCCGGCGCCACGTCGGCCTTCACGTCGTAGAACCGCTGCTGATCCACGCGGCTGATCGTGGCCAGCTTCGGCACCGGCTGGCGGGTGATGAAATTCGACAGCGGCACGAGCCCCTGGCTCGTCCGGACCTTCAGGTTGTCCAGCGTCGACAGCACCCGGTCGGCCTCGGGCAGGCGCACGCGGATCTCGATCTCCTCGTCGCTGGTCTCCACCCGCATCGTGTCCAGCAGGATGCCCCGCGTCACCAGCTGCACCATCGCGCCCACGCTGGCCACGTCGGCGCCGAAGCGGCCGGCCTTCTCGACATCCACGTCGATCTGCCAGTCGATGCCGGGCAGGGGCAGCGTGTCCTCCACCTGGATCAGCCCGGGCGTCGCGTCAAAGACCTCCCGCGCGCGTTCGGTCGCGGCGATCAGCGGGGCCCACTGGTCGGCCTTCAGCCGCAGGTGCACCGGCTTGGCCGAGGCCGGCCCGCCGGTCAGCGGCAGGATCTCTGTCTCGATGCCGGGGATCTGCGCCAGCCGCGTTTCCAGCTGGTCGACCACCAGGTCGCCGTCATAGCGCGGATCGGCGATCTCGCGGTCCAGCACGCCGTCGATGATCGGCTCCGACAGCTTGGGCCTGTCCTCCCACGGCAGGATCTCGAACTGGATCTGGCCGACCGTGTCGGCCGGCGCCACCGAGCCGCCGGTGTTCTGGTTCAGCCCGCCTTCGCCCGCGAAGGCGAAGACATTGATGACCGACGGATGCGCGGCGATCACCGCCTCGGCCTCCTGCACCAGCGCATCGGCTTCCGAAAGCGACAGGTTGCCCCGCGCCCGCACATAGGCGGTGGCTTGTTCCGGCTCGACCTCGACGAAGAATTCCACGCCCAGCTGGTTGCGCCCATAGGCCTGGAAGACCGCGGCGACGCCGACGAAGACCAGCACGATCATCACGATCGGCATGACCGGATTGCCGGTCAGCAGCGTCACCAGCCAGCCCATCGCAGTGCGCCGGTGGCCCGCGCGCACCGGGCGTTCGCGCCGCTCGATCCGGGCCGCGCCCATGGTGATCGAGGCGGCGAAGGCGAAGACCAGGAACAGAAGCGCGCCCAGCAGCGGCCCCGCGATCGGCGGAATTTCGGACAGGAGCGGCGCGGGCAGGATATAGGCCGGGTTCAGCATCTGCATCGCGCTGACGAACATGCCATACAGAGCCACCGGCACCAGCGCCGCCCGGATCACCCAGGGCAGCGACGCCCGCAGCCCGTCCGAGGCGCGCCCGAAGACGCGGCTGATCCGGCCCGTGACCCCGCCCATCACCGGCAGGTAGATCAGCGCCACCACCAGCGAGGCGCTCAGCACGAAGATCAGCGTGACGGGCAGCATCCCCATGAACTCGCCCGCCACGCCGGGCCAGAACAGCATCGGCAGAAAGGCGCACAGCGTCGTCGCGGTCGAGGACACGATGGGCCAGAACATCCGCTGCGCCGCCTCGACATAGGCATGCATCGGGCCGGTGCCCTCGCTGATGCGCTTGTCGGCATATTCCACCACCACGATGGCGCCATCGACCAGCATCCCAACCGCCAGGATCAGCCCGAACATCACGATGTTGGAAATCGACACGCCCATCGCCGCCAGCAGCGCGAAGCACAGCAGGAACGAGGTCGGGATGGCAAAGCCCACCAGCAGCGCCGCCCGCGATCCCAGCGCCGAGAGCACCACGATCATCACCAGCGCGATCGCCGTCAGGACCGAGCCTTCCAGCTGGCTGACCATGGATCCCACCTGGCGGCTCTGGTCGTTCGAGGTGCCCAGCTCGACCACCGCCTGCAGCTGTTCGGGCCAGCGCGCCTCGGCCTCGACCAGCTTGGCCTTCACCTGCTCGACCGTGTCGATCAGGTTGTAGCCCTTGCGCTTGACCACCTGCAGCGCAACCGTGTCCTCGCCGTTGAAGCGCGCCGTGCCCTCGCGGTCCTCGAAGGTGAAGTTGATCTCGGCCAGGTCGCCCAGCGTGACCACGCGGTCGCCGTTCACCTTGACGGGCAGGCGATAGATGTCCTCGACATCCTTGAAATTCGACGGGATCTTGACGCCGAAGGCGCCCTGTTCGGTCTCGTAATCCCCGGTGGCGATCAGCTGGTTGTTGTTGCGCACCACGTTGATCAGCTCGGTCGCGGTGACGTTGTAGGCCTCCAGCCGCAGCGGGTCGATCACCACCTCGACCATCTCGTCGCGGTTGCCGGCGATCCCGGCCTCCAGCACCGCGTCCATGCTTTCCAGATCGTCCTGCAGCTCCTTGGCGATGCGCGCCATGGTGCGTTCCGGCACCGGGCCGGTCAGGTTGACGATGACGATCGGGAATTCGGAAAAGTTGATCTCGGAGATCGTGTATTGTTCCGCACCTTCCGGGAAATCCGCCGAGGCCGCGTTCATCGCGTCCCGCACGTCGGCCATGATGGCCGTCTTGTCCCAGCCGAACTCGAACTCCAGCACCACGCCGGCATAGTTCTCGGCGGCGGTGGAGGTCATCTTGTCCAGCCCGTCGAGATCGGCCAGCTCGGTCTCCATCGGCTTGACCAGCAGGCTCTCGCTGTCCTCGGCCGAAATGCCGGGGAACTGGACCGACACAAAAAGCGCCGGGATCTCGATATCTGGCTCGCCCTCCTTGGGCAGGCTGACATAGGCGAATCCGCCGATCAGGATCGACAGCACGATGAAGGCGATGACCATCCGGGCCCGCGAGGCGGCCCAGGCTACAACACCGGTCATGTCACGGCTCCTTGCTGCCCTGGCCGCCGTCGGCGTCCGGGATGCCGGGGCTGGCGTCCTGTCCGGCAGGGGTGGCGGCCGGGTCGCCAGGGGTGGCGACCGGTTCGGCCCCGGTCCGCATCTCGTCCTCGTAGGTCACCGCGACGCGCAGGCCGGCGGTCACGAAATCCTGGCCCACCACGATCACATGCGCCTCTTCGGTCAGGCCGGTCACCCAGATCCCGTCGATATCGTCGCGCAGGATCTTCACGGGGCGGAACTGCACCAGCCCCTCCCAGTCGACGACCCGCACGCCCAGCTTGCCGTCGTTGTTCAGCGTCAGCGCCGATTGCGGCAGCCGGTGCGCCATGGTCCCTGCAGACGACACAAAGATCTCGGCCGTCTGCCCGTCGCGGATCGCCAGGTCGGGGTTCTCCACCTCGACCTCTACCGCGAAGGTGCGCGTCACCGGGTCGGCGGAGCGGCTGATGAAGGTCACGACCCCCTCGGCCGAGCCGCCATCGGCCAGCCGCGCGGTCGCCGCCGCGCCGGGCGCGATCCGGCCCACCTGGGTTTCGGGCACGTAGCCCACCAGCTTCATCGGATCGAGCTGGAGCACCGTGGCGCAGATCCCGCCCGCGGCCAGGAAGGAGCCCAGCTCGGCCGTGTCGCTTTCGAGATAGCCCTCGAACGGGGCGGTGATGGTCAGGTACTCGATTTCCTTTTCCGCAAACGAAACCTGCGCCTGCGCCGATTCGACGCCCGAGCGCGCGCTTTCCAGCCCGGCATCCGCCGTGGCCACTGCCGCCTCGGCCGAGCGCACCGCCGACCGCGCACCGGCCAGCCGGATATCGGAGGCATAACCGCCCTCGGAAAGCTTCTCGGCCGCGTTCAGATCGATCTGCGCCTGTTCCAGAACCGCCTCGGCCTCGGCCCGGCGCGCGCGGCTCTCGGGAATGCGGCTTTGCGCCTGCGCCAGCTGCGCCTTGGCATTGGCGAGCGTGACATAGCGCGTGCCGGGATCGAGCTCGCACAGGACCTGGTCCTTTTCCACATGCGCGCCCCGCCGCAGCGGCTCGGACGTGACCACGGCCGAGGTCTCGGACGGCACCGCGACCTGGCGCATGGCGCGCGTCTCGCCGCGCAGGGTCACCGCGCTGTCCACCTGCTGCGCGACCGAGCGCCGCACGACGACCCTGATCGTCGGCGTGTCGCTTTCGGTTCCGGCTGTGGGGGCAGAGGACGGGGCAGGCGGGGCGGAGGCCGCGTTGCCCGCATTCCCGCCCTCGGGGGGCGTTGCGGCGGCGGCCAGCTGCTCGCCCCCGACCATATCCGCGACGGCATCGTCGGACATCGCGGCCTCGGCCGGATCGGTCCCGCGCGCGAAGGCGAGCAGCTTGTCACGCTCCAACACCAGGAAATAAAGCGCCACGATCACAACAAGGGCTGTCAAAGTCGGGATAAGTCGCATGGTTTCGCCTTCTCGTCACACACAGCGGCGCGGGGTCCGGTTTATCCCGTCTCCGGATCACGCGCCCGTGTTTCCGCGCCGCATCCCGGATTATATGGCGCGCCCGATCTGAACTGACCAGTTCACATTTGCATTTTTCCGCATTTTTTAACAGAGCCGTTGCGGCATTGGGTCGCCGCTGCCCCTTGGCTTGGCATTTTCGCCACGATATAGCGGGCCAACCCGTCGCGACGCGACGGCGTTTGTAAAATAAGGCACAAATCCGGGGGACGGCGTGAGCGACACCGACAGTTTCATCGACGAGGTGACCGAAGAGGTCCGTCGTGACCGGCTTTTTGCCCTGGCCCGCAAATACGGCTGGATCGCCGTCCTGATCATCGTACTGATCGTCGGTGGCGCAGCCTGGAACGAATATACCAAGTCCCGCGACCAGGCCGCCGCACAGGCCCTGGGCGACGCGATCACCGTGGCCATGGAAGCCGGCGACGCCAAGGCCCGGGCCGAGGCGCTGGCCGCGATCGAGACGGACGAGCCCGGCGGCACGGCGGTGGTCGATTTCCTGCGCGCCGCCGCCCTGGCCGAGGACGACCGCGCCGAAGAGGCCGGCAAGCTGCTCGACACGATCTCTCTCAACGGGGATCTGCCGCTGATCTACCGCAACATCGCCGCCTTCAAGGCGCTGACCCTGCGCGCCGCAACCGCCGACCCGGCAGAACTGCGCACCGGTTTCTCGGCGCTGGCCACGCCCGGCAGCCCGCTGCGCCTGCTGGCCGAGGAGCAGCTGGCCATCATCGATATCCGCACCGGCGAGACCGACGCGGCCATCGACCGGCTGCAGGCGATCCTCGAAGACGCCGAGGTCACCGCGGACTTGCAACAGCGCGCCACGCAGGTGATTGTGGCGCTCGGGGGCGACCCGCAGGCCATTCCGGGCGCCACAGGTGCCGGCGATGACGGATCCCAGGGCTGAGCACAGTTGACGTAACGCCTCCGGCAGGACAGGAACGGGGGCGCGGCGCCGGTCTTTTTGACGGGCGCATCAAGGACGGAACGGACGACGGGCAGGTACATGTATAAGGCAATCGAGTTCACAACCGGGCTGCTCCCGAAGCGCGGCCTGCTGTGTCTGCCCGGTCTCGCACTGGTCATGGCGGTTTCGGGCTGCCAGGAACCCGACGTGGTGCTTCCGGGCGACCGCGAGGATATTCCCCAGATCGCGGCTTTCAGCAAGGATCCCGATCCCGACAACAACACCGCGCCGGCGATCTCGCTGCCGAACCAGGTCAGCAACAGCAGCTGGGAACAGGGCCCCGGCACGCCCGCGAACCGGGTGTCGAACGCGGCCCTGCGCCAGGCCCCGGTGCTGGCCTGGGCCACCGATATCGGGGACGGCGACGACCGGCGCCACCGCATCACCGCGGCCCCTGTTGTGGGCGGCGGACGTATCTACACACTCGACAGCCGCGACCAGGTCACGGCACTCGGCCCCAACGGCGCCGTGCTGTGGTCGGTGCACGCGCGGCCGCCCTATGCCGGGGCCAACGATGCCACCGGCGGCGGGCTCGCCTATGCCGACGGCACGCTTTACGTCTCGCTGGGCTTCGGTGTCCTGGTGGCGCTGGACGCCACCACCGGCGGCACCCGCTGGACCCAGAAGCTGGACGCGACGGGCTCGGGCAAGCCGCTGGTCGCCGGCGATCTCGTCTATCTGGTCGCGGGTGATTCCACCGGCTGGGCCGTGGAACGCGCCGACGGACGGATCCGCTGGCAGATCGCGGGCACCTCGAGCGTGGCCAATGTGCTTGGCGCGCCGGATCCGGCGCTGGCCGACGATCTCGTCGTCTTCGCCTATGGCTCGGGCGACATCATCGCCGCCTTCCGCCAGGGCGGCCTGCGCCGCTGGGGCACCAATGTCTCGGGCCAGCGCCCGGGCGTGGCCGCCTCGACCATCGGCGACGTGACCGGCGCCCCCGTGGTGGTCGGCAACACGATCTATGTCGGCAATGCCTCGGGCCGGATCGCCGCGCTTGACGCCTCCAACGGCGAACGCCGCTGGACCACGCCCTTCGGCGCCATGACCCCGGTCTGGCCGGTCGGCGGCAGCGTCTTCGCCCTGACCGATTCGAACCAGCTCGTGCGGCTTGACGCCTCGGACGGCGAGGCGATCTGGGCCGTGGACCTACCGCGCTACATCAAGGACCGGCCCCTGCGCCGTGGTCCCGTCTATGCGCATTACGGTCCGATCCTGGCCGGCAGCCGCATCTGGACGGCCTCCAGCGACGGCTACCTTCGGGCCTTTTCGCCCACCTCCGGCCAGCTTCTGTTCGAGGCCGAGGTGCCCGGCGGCGCCTCCTCCGATCCCGTCGTGGCGGGCAACACGCTGTACGTCGTGGGCCGCAAAGGACAATTGTTCGCTTTCCGTTGACCGCGCTTTAGGGTAAAGGGCGCGTCTTACACTTGATCGGCCCGTTCCAATGACCCTGACCCTCGCCATTGTCGGACGCCCCAACGTGGGCAAGTCCACCCTCTTCAACCGCCTTGTCGGCAAGCGCCTGGCCCTGGTCGACGACCAGCCCGGCGTGACCCGCGACCTGCGCGAGGGAGAGGCGCGGCTGGGCGATCTGCGCTTCACCGTGATCGACACCGCGGGCCTTGAAGAGGCGACCGACGAAAGCCTTGAAGGCCGCATGCGCAAGCTGACGGAACGGGCGGTGGACATGGCCGATGTCTGCCTCTTCATCGTCGACGCCCGCACCGGGCTGGCGCCCGCCGACCGTGTCTTTGCCGAGATCCTGCGCCGCCGCGCCAGCCACGTGATCCTGGCCGCCAACAAGGCCGAAGGCGCCGCCGCCGATGCCGGCGTGATCGAGGCCTGGGAACTGGGCCTGGGCGAGCCGCTGCGCATCTCCGCCGAACATGGCGAGGGGATGACGGACCTTTATGCCGCGCTGATGCCCTTCGCCGACGCGGCCGAGGCCAAGACCGCCGAGACCGCGCCGGTAACGGATGTGGCTGTGGACGAAGACGGCGAGGCGCCGGCGCTGCCAGGCAACGACAAGCCGCTTCAGGTCGCCGTGGTGGGCCGCCCCAACGCGGGCAAGTCCACGCTGATCAACAAGATCCTGGGCGAGGACCGCCTGCTGACCGGCCCCGAGGCCGGGATCACCCGCGATGCCATCTCGCTCCAGATCGACTGGGCCGGCACGCCGATGCGGATCTTCGACACCGCCGGCATGCGCAAGAAGGCCAAGGTCCAGGAAAAGCTTGAGAAGATGTCGGTCTCGGACGGTCTGCGCGCGGTGAAATTCGCCGAGGTCGTCGTGGTCCTTCTGGACGCCGCGATCCCCTTCGAACAGCAGGACCTGCGCATCGCCGACCTGGCCGAACGCGAAGGTCGCGCCGTGGTGGTGGCGATCAACAAGTGGGACCTTGAAGACGAAAAATCCGTCAAGCTGAAAGCCCTGCGCGAAGCCTTTGAACATCTTTTGCCGCAGTTGCGCGGCGCGCCGCTGGTGACCGTTTCGGCCAAGACGGGCAGGGGGCTCGACCGGCTTCAGGCCGCGATCCTCAAGGCGCATGACGTCTGGAACCGCCGGGTTTCCACCGCGCGGCTGAACCGCTGGCTGACCGGCATGGTCGAGGCGCATCCGCCCCCCGCGCCCCAGGGCAAGCGGATCAAGCTGCGCTACATGACCCAGGCCAAGACCCGGCCGCCGGGCTTCGTGGTGATGTGCTCGCATCCCGAAAAGATGCCGGAAAGCTACAACCGCTACCTGGTCAACGGACTGCGCGAGGCCTTCGACATGCCCGGCACGCCGATCCGCCTGACCCTGCGGTCGCAATCGGACAAGAACCCCTACAAGGGCCGCAAGAAGCCGGGGCCAAGCAAGCTGCGCAAGCATCTCAAGTAATAATCGCCCGCCGGGCCGCTTTTCCGGCCCGGGGGCCGCACGACGCCGATCCGAAGGCGCCCGTTGTCCCGGATGCCACGCCTCCGGGCGGCGGATTGACGCGACGCTTCCATCGCGATCAGAAAAAAGATTACTATTTCGTTACAGCAGTGTAATCGAGTTGTGGCACTTCGGCCTCATACGGCCCCAGGCTCCGGTCCGCGCACTTGTCGCGGACCTTCCCATGCCTAATTGACCGGAAGTGTCAGGAAAGCGGTCAACAGGGAGACCGAAGCATGTCCATGGATATCAGAGCCCACACGCGCAAGTATGTCGAAAAGGACAACCGTCTGGCAGCATTGAGCTATTTCGGAACCTTCGCGGTCTATTTCATCTCCTTCTACCTGGCGGTCAGCCATGCCACGACCTGGTGGATCGTGATCCCGATGGGCATGGTCATGGGGCTGGCAGCGGTCCGGCTATACGTGCTGCAGCATGACACCGGCCACCATTCCCTGTTCGAAACCCGGCGCCAGAACGAACTGGCCGGCCACGTCCTGTCGGTCTTCACCTTCGCGCCCTTCGAGGTGATGAAGCAGAATCACAACCTGCATCACGGCTTCATCGGCAATCTCGACCACCGCGACACCGGCGAGATCCACACGATGACCCTGCGCGAATGGAACGAGGCGGGGTTCTGGGAGCGGCTTGGCTACCGGCTGTACCGCAACCCGCTGATCCTGATCCCGCTTGGCGCGCTCTTCACCTATTTCGTCCGCTACCGCTGGCCCAAGAACGCCGGCCAGTTCGGCGTCAAGGGCGTGCTGCTGCACAACGTGGCGGTGATCGTCTTCATGACGCTGGTCTACCTCATCGCCGGCTGGACCGGCCTGCTGGTCTGGTTCGGGGCCAGCTATTTCGGCGGCATGTTCGGCGTCTGGCTTGTCTACCTGCAGCACAATTTCGAAGACACCTACTGGGACCGCCGGCCCGATCTCGACCCGCAGGTCGCGGCGCTGCAGGGCTCGTCCTGCCTCGATTTCGGCTGGTTCTTCGATTTCATGGTGGCCAACATCACCCTGCATGACATCCACCATTTCAACGCCCGCATCCCCAGCTACCGGCTGCGCCAGTGCCATTATGCCATCCCCGAAGAGATGGGCCTGCGCCGCATCAAGTTCGGCGAGGCGGTCCGCGCGATGAGCCTCAAGCTCTGGGACGAAGACCGCGAACGGCTTGTGCCCTTCCCGCCGTCGGGCGGCACCCGCACCGCGGCCATCCCCGGGTGATCCCGGGGCCTCGGGACGCGGGGCCAGTGAAAGTGACCAGGATGACAAGGGGCGGCTTCGGCGGCCCCTTTTTCATGTCCCGCACCGGGTGACGGGCGCCGGGACGGGGCCGCGATTGGGGCCGTCGCGCTTGCCAAGTGCCTGCACGGCCTTGTACATTTGTCCCAGCCGGGGACGCGGGACAGCACGGGCTGTCCTCCGCGGGAAGGGGGCCGAATGCTCGAACTCAGCGATATCCGGGGCATCGGGCCCGTGTTGGCGCAGCAGCTCAATGACCTTGGCATCCGGTCGGTCGCCGATCTTGCCGCCACCCGGCCCGAGACGCTTCTTCAGCTGCCGGGTATCGGCCCGCGCCGCGCGCAGGCCCTGATCGACGCCGCCGCGCGGGGCGAAACCGACACCGCCGGTCCGCCCGCCCGCCGCCGGCGCCGCCGCGCCGCCCCGGAGGGTCAGGCCACGGCCAAACCCCCGACAGAGCCGTCTGCGCGCCAGCCGCGCCGCCTGCGCCGCGGCCAGCCGACGCCAGAGCCCGCCGCGACCGGGGGCAGGGCGCGCCGCCGCGCCGGGGCCGGGCAACCGGCCAAGCCGCCGCCCGCATCCCCCCCGCAGGCGCCACCCTCCGACCCCGCGACCGCCAGCACGCCGCCCGCGCCGCGCCGCGCCCCTCCCGCAACGGAACCCCGGCCAGAGCTGGAGGCGCCCTCGCGCCACGCTACCTCAGCCCTGTCGATCCCGCGCGCGCCCGAGACCCGGCTTCCCCCGGCGCCGGCCGCCCCAGCAGAGGCCCAGACCATGACACAGACCGCCCCGCAGCCCCGCAGGAAACAGCCCCCGGTCTTCTTCACCCATCCCGGCCCGTTGACCTGGGTGACCGACCTGAAGGCGGACATGACCCGCAGCGGCAAGAGCCCCGCGCCGCCCGTGCACCGGCCCGCGCCGGTCCCCTCCGGCGCCCCGTCCGATCCCGGAACGTCCGCGCGCCTGCATGGCAACGACGTCGGCATGGTGCCCGGCCAGATCTCGGTCGTGGCCATGGCCCATCCGTCCGATCCCCCGGCCACGCCGGATCCGGGCCCGACCGAGGTACCCGGCACACCGTCGCCCGATCTGCCGCCCGAGACGCCGCCCTCCGAGGCGCCCGGCGACCTGCCGACCGAGATCCCCGACGACCGCCCGCCCGAGGCCCCCGATCTGCCCGATCCAAAACCGGAAATCCCGCCCGAACACAGCCCCACGCCCGATACGAACCCGCCCCAGGAAACGCCGCCGACACCGCCCACCGAAGCGCCTCAGGACCTTCCGCCGGAAACTCCGCCCGCGCCACCGTCCGAAACCCCGCCCGACGCCCCCGTCGAGGCCCCGCAGGACATTCCGCCCTCGGCGCCCGATACCCATGAACTGGCGACCGCAGCGCCCAAGGGCCGCAAGAAGCGCAAGGCCGAAAAGGTGGCCAAGGCCGCGGCCAAGGCCAAGGGCGGCAAGGTGAAGGCCTCGAAACTGGCCAAGCCCGCCAAGGCAAAGCCGGCCCAGGACCCGGTGGGCAAGGCCAAGCCCGCCAAGCTCAAGGCCGACAAACACCGCGACGACAAGCGCGGCCATGACAAGCCCGCGACGCAAAAAGACGGCCGGCCCAAGGACGGGCCGGCCGGCAAGAAGCGCAGGAAATCGGGAAAGGACTGACCGGCAACCCGGTCAGCCCGGCCGCTTCAGAAGTCCGAGGTACGGTCGCTCACGGCGAATGTGTTGTTCACCTTCAGCGCCTTGGGGGCTTCCAGCCCTTCGACCGCGGCGCGGATGTCGACCTTCTCGACCTGCTGCGATCCATAGGACTTGAAGTAGTAGATCCGGTTCTTCGTGTCCGAAGCCGCGGTCCACAGCGTGTATTCCGAGATCGCCTGCCCCTGGTGCTGCTCGCGCACCGCGCCCTTGGGGATGTCGAAATTGTTGAGGATGTGGAACGCCTCGAAGATCGCGTCATCGGCGGTGGCGGGCTTCAGCGCGCTGTTGGCATAGGCCACGGCCCGGACAAAGCGCGACGGCGAGGTGAAATCGCCCGGCAGCCCGGCCATGCCGGTGCCCTGGCCGAAGGGTTTCAGAACCTGATTGCCCACGGTGATCTCGTCGCGGTTGTCGACGCCCAGGCCGATGTAGTTCTGCAGGTTGGTCAGGTGCCAGTCATAGGGCGGGTTGTTCGTGACCGCGTTCACCGTGTTGTCGTGGATGCGCAGCCCGGCCGAGGTGTATTCGATCACCACCGCGTCGCCCGTGGCATCGGTCACCGCGTAATGCACCGGCGCCGGCCCGCCGATCTGCTCGATATCCGTGCCGACGACGGCGACATGCGGGATCGCCGCGCGCACCTCTTCGACCGTGGCGAACTGGCCCAGGACCCAGTTGCCCAGCTCTTCGGACGAGATCGCGTAATCCTGGTTGTCGAGCGTCAGCTCCTCCAGCTTGACGGCGCCGGCAAAGTAGAACACCCCGAAGTAAAGGCCTTCGGTGTTCAGCCCGTCGATGATGATCCGCTCGCTGAAGGCATTGGCGCCGCCGAAGCCGTATTTCGTGGTGTAGGTGAACCCGCTCTCGTCGGGGTTCAGCGCCAGCGTCGTGAATTCGGTCCCCGCCGGCACGGCAACCAGATCGGATTCAAGATCAAGGCCGAATTCCATGGTGCGCGCGGCGACGGTGGTGCCGTCATCGGCATGCAGGACGATGCCGGTGCAGGCCAGCGCCGACTGGCCGGCAAGACCCAGGACCATGGTTGCGGCGGCAACATGTTTCAGAAGGGGGGGAAGTGTCATGACATCTGTCTCTTTCTTGTGACCCCGGTGCCGATCCGGCTGCCGCAGAGGGGAGGGCCGGACCATCGCCTGTTCCGGGGCGCGGGTTTGCCTGTCGCACTATCAAGCAAGCTCCGGCGTCCTGCCAGCAGCCAATTGTCGCGACAGGCACGGAAATCGCCGCGCGGCCGGACATTTGATTGTCCCAATCGGGGCAATTCAAAGACATCTTCAAAAGGTCCGCCCACAAGAAAAAAGGCGCCGTCCGGGATCCGGACCGCGCCCTGTCGTGATGCCTTTCGATGGCCCCGCCACCGCGCCCGGCAGGGGCCGCCGGCCTATTTCGTCTGGGCCAGAATCCTCTGCGTGCTGCGCAGCGCCATCAGCCCGATGACAACCGCGCCAAGGCCCGAGAGCGCCGAAACCATCCGGTCATGCGGCAGCGACGACAGGAAGATCCCCGCCAGCGCCCAGGCGATCGCCGCTTCGTACATTGCCGTATCCCGCACGGTCCAGATCACGAAAGCCGCCACCGCCAGTGCCAGCAGCAGGCACAGGATCGCCGCGCCCCGGTCCGAAAACAGCCCGTAGCCCGCCAGCACCAGGCCCAGGCTCACGAAGCTCGCCGCCGTCAGCCAGCCGGCAAAAAGCCCGGCCGGCGCCCGCGCCCACCAGTGATCCAGGAAGGGCGCGTCATGCAGCGCCACGATCGCCGAGACCGCCATCACGAAGATCAGCACCGTGGCGAGAAACGGGCTGACCTGCGCCACCGGCAGCCACGTCGCGCCCACCGCCGTGGCCAGCGCCATGGTTGGCCGCATCGGCGCCCAGTCGGGCTCGGTCATGCGCATCACCACGCCATAGCCCGCGCTGACACCCAGCCAGACGTAAATCACCGCCCAGATGCCAAAGGTCCAGCCCGGCGGCTGGATCAGAGGATCGACCTGCGGCACGGGGAATTGCGTCGGGTCATAGCCGCGAAAGCCCCCGGTCAGCAGGGGCGAGGCGATGAAGGCCGCCGTCGCCAGCAGGACAACGATGGCCATCAGGGGCGAGGGTCTGGTCATGCAAGCTGTCCGTCCGCTGTAAGTGTGGTCCTGCCCCCAAGATAGGGCGCAAGTGCCTCGGGCAACAACACGGAACCGTCTTCCTGCTGCCCATTTTCCAGAGCCGCGATCAGGCAGCGCCCGACCGCCAGGCCAGATCCGTTCAGCGTGTGGACATATTCCGGCTTGCCGCCGCCCGCCGGCTTGAACCGGGCATTCATCCGCCGCGCCTGGAACGCCCCCGTGGTCGAAACCGAAGAGATCTCGCGATAGGCGTTCTGCCCGGGCAGCCAGGCCTCGATGTCATAGGTGCGCCGCGCGCCGAAGCCGGTGTCGCCCGAACACAGGATCACCGTGCGATAGGGGATGCCCAGCAGCTCCAGGATGCCCTCCGCGCAGCCCAGCATCCGCTGCTGTTCGGCGTCCGAGGCGTCGGGATGGGTGATCGACACCATCTCGACCTTCTCGAACTGGTGCTGGCGCAGCATGCCGGCGGTGTCCTTGCCCGCGCTGCCCGCCTCCGACCGGAAGCACAGCGTATGCGCCGTCATCCGGATCGGCAGATCGGCTTCGGCCAGCGTCTCTTCGGCCACGGTATAGGTCAGCGGCACTTCGGAGGTCGGCACCAGCCACCAGCCATTGGTGGTCTGATAGCTGTCATCGCCGAATTTCGGCAGCTTGTCGGTGCCGTACATCGCCTCGTCGCGCACCAGCACCGGGCTTTGCATCTCGGTCAGGCCGTTCTTGTCCACATGCGTGTCGACCATAAGCTGCGCCAGCGCCCGGTGGATGCGGGCCACCGCGCCCTTCAGGAACACGAAGCGCGAGCCGGAGGTTTTCGCCGCAGTCTCGAAATCCATGCCCGCCGCCACGCCGGGGATGTCAAAATGCTCCTTCGGATCGAAGGCGAAATTCGGCACATTGCCCCAGCGATGGACCTCGACGTTGCCGTCCTCGTCGGCGCCGTCCGGCACATCCTCGGCCAGCACGTTGGGGATCCGCGCCAGCATGTCGGTCAGCTGCGCGTCCAGCGCCTTGGCCTCGGCCTGCATCGCGGCCACCTCGGCCTTCTTCTCGCCCACCAGCGCGCGCAGGCGCTCGAACTCGGCCTCGTCGCCACGCCCCTTGGCCGCGCCGACCTCCTTGGAGGCCCGGTTCTGCTCGGCCTGCGCCGTCTCGGCGGCCTGGATCTTGGCGCGGCGCGCCTCGTCCAGCGACAGGATCTCCGACGACATGGGCGCGTCCCCCCGACGGGCAAGGGCGGCGTCAAAGCCTTCCGGGTTCTCGCGGATCGCGCGGATGTCGTGCATGTCGTGGCACTCCTTGGTGAATCACTCACGGGTGGTTGATAGCTGCCTTATGTCAAAGCGCGGGGCAAAGGGGTAGGGGAGGCAGGTTAACACGGTCTCTCCGCGCGTGCGCCCCGTGCCACATGACCCGGACCGGTCCGCCCCGATCGTGCTTGATCGTCCGGGGCGCGCGGGCCTAACCGCCGGCGATCGTCTCGGCGACCCAGTCCAGCGCGCGCGCCACCAGCGTCCATCCCCCGGAGCCGGCCGACACCACGCCCACCACGGCCCAGCCTCCTTCGACGGGGGCAAGCATCGGGCCGCCCGAACTGCCCGGCTCCATCCGGCAGGCCGTGCGCACAAGGCTCCGTTTCTGCAATTCGGCCCCGCAATCGAACCGCCCGCCCACCAGATGCGGGCGCGAGCCCTGGTAGGCCACGATCCCGTAGGGCGGCTCCGGCAGGTCATCGCCCAACAGAGGCACCGGCGCGATCTGCATCGGGCTTTCCAGCCGCAGCAGCGCCACGTCGCGGGCCGGGTCGATCATGCCGTCGCGCCAGGCCTCGGGATGGGCGAAGGTCTCTGCCACCGCGCGGTCGTCCACGGCGATCCCGCGATCCCAGCCGGCGACGAAATGCAGATCCTCCAGCGCGACCGTCCGCCAGTTCTCGCGATAAAGACAATGCGCCGCCGTCAGCACCCACTCCGGCGCGATCAGCACGCCCGAACACATCCCCCGCGTCCGGTAGCCCGCGACGTTCACGCGCCCCACCGCATCCCAGGCCCCCGGCGCCTGGTCCCGCATCACCGGCAACATCGACTCCGCCGCCACCGGCGCGCACATCAGCGCCCAGATCACCAACGCCCCTGTCTTCACCTTTGGAAAAATACTCAATCCGACCTCTCCACCTGCGCGCCGCACAGTCCTCCGGAACCGGCCTCTCCGCAAGCCTCGCGCACCCGTGGACGCCCGGCCCGCACCCTCTCCCGCGTGTCCCCCACCGGGTGGCAGCGGCCACCCCATGGTGCCCCCTCCTGAACCGGGAAACCCGCCGCTCAAACTGTACAAAACGTCCAAACCGCCCGGCTCCCCCTGTACAAAACGGACAAATCGTCTCGCCCCCGGATCGCGCCGAATTGCCCGCCGGAGCGCCTTGCGCCTCCCAGCCAACGCCCATATGTTCCGCCCAACCTTGACCGGGGGGCCAATCGGGCCGCCCCCGCCAACCCCAAAAGGACACCTCCATGGAAAGCGCAATCGCCCAGTTCCTTCCGCTCATCCTGATCTTCGCGATCATGTATTTCCTGCTGATCCGCCCGCAGCAGCAGAAGGTGAAGCAGCACAAGGCGATGGTCGAGGCGCTGCGCCGGGGCGACCAGGTGGTCACGCAGGGCGGCCTGATCGGCAAGGTGTCCAAGGTCAAGGACGACAGCGAGATCGAGGTCGAACTGGCCGAAGGCGTGCGCGTGCGCGTCGTCAAATCCACCATCGCCCAGGTCCTGAGCAAGACCGAGCCGGCAAAAGAATAAGCCGCGCCAACACTTTAACTCGGACCAACGACGCAACAGGCAGGGGCTCTCATGCTGCAGATCGAGCTATGGAAACGGGTGCTGATCTGGCTCACCTGTGCGGTGGGCCTGTGGCTGGCGCTGCCCAACGCCTTCTACACACGGGTCGAGCTGCACAATGATGCCGCCCAGGCGATCGAAAACGGGCTGACCACGCCCGAGACCGCCGCAGATCTCTCGCTCTGGCCAGACTGGCTGCCTTCGTCGCTGGTCAACCTCGGTCTCGACCTGCGCGGCGGCGCGCATCTGCTGGCCGAGGTCAAGGTCGACGACGTCTATGCCTCGCGGATGGAGGCGCTCTGGCCCGAAGTCCGCGACGCGCTGCGCCCCGAGCGTGACACCGTCGGCACGATACGCAAGATGCCCTCCGATCCCACCGAACTGCGCGTGGCGATCTCGAACCCAGACGGCATGAGCCGCGCCATCACCGTGGTGCGCGGCCTGTCGCGGCCGGTCACCTCGGCGACCGGGGTGGGGGCGCAGGATCTCGACGTCAGCTCGGACGGGGATCAGATCATCGTCACCCTGTCGGATGCGGAAAAGATGGCCTCGGACGACCGCACCGTGCGCCAGGCCCTTGAAATCGTGCGCAGACGGATCGACGAGGTCGGCACACGCGAGCCCACGATCCAGCGCCAGGGCGCCGACCGGATCCTGATCCAGGTGCCCGGCATCGGCTCGGCCTCGGAACTCAAGGACATCATCGGCACCACCGCGCAGCTGACCTTCAACCCTGTCGTGTCGCGCGGCACCGACGCCAATGCCTCCGCCGGCGTCGGCAACAAGGTGGTCCCGGCCCTCGACCAGGAGGGGCTGTACTACACCATCGAAGCGGCCCCCGTCGTCACCGGCGAAGAGCTGACCGACGCGCAGCCCTCCTTCGACCAGAACGGGCGCCCGGCGGTGAACTTCACCTTCAACGCCCATGGCGGGCGCAAGTTCGGCGATTACACCCGCGACAACATCGGCTCGCCCTTCGCCATCGTCCTCGACGACGAGGTGATCTCGGCCCCCGTCATCCAGGCCCATATCGCCGGCGGCTCGGGCATCATCACCGGCGATTTCACCATCGAGGAAAGCACCAACCTTGCCGTCCTGCTGCGCGCAGGCGCCCTGCCGGCCGAGCTGGAGTTCCTCGAGGAACGCACCATCGGTCCCGAACTGGGTCAGGACAGCATCGACGCCGGCAAGCTGGCGACCATCGTGGCCTTCGTCGCGGTGCTGGTCTTCATGGCGCTCAGCTACGGGCTCTTCGGGCTGTTCGCGAACGTCGCGCTGATCATCAACATCGTGATGATCTTCGGGCTTCTGTCGCTGATCGGGGCCACGCTGACCCTGCCGGGCATCGCCGGCATCGTGTTGACGGTCGGCATGGCGGTGGACGCCAACGTGCTGATCTTCGAACGCATCCGCGAAGAGCTGAAGACCGCCCGGGGCCCGTCGCGCGCGATCGAGCTGGGCTATGAAAAGGCGCTCTCGGCCATCCTGGACGCCAACATCACCACCTTCATCACGGCCGTGATCCTCTTTGCCATGGGCTCCGGCCCGGTGCGCGGCTTTGCCATCACGCTGGGGCTCGGCATTCTCACCTCGGTCTTCACCGCGATCTACGTGACGCGGCTGCTGATCGTGATGTGGTTCGAACGCCGCCGTCCCAAGACGATCGAGGTCTGATCATGCGCCTGCGACTGATACCCGACGAGACGAATTTCGACTTCTTCACCAAGTGGAAGATGTGGCTGGGCATCTCGGCCTTCATGATCCTGCTTGCGCTGGTGTCCTTCGGGGCGCGGGGGCTGAACTTCGGCATCGATTTCATGGGCGGCACCACGATCCGGACCGAGGCATCGTCCCCGGTCGATGTCGGCGCCTACCGCGACGTTCTGGCCCCGCTGGAGCTGGGCGACATCTCGATCACCGAGGTCTTCGATCCGTCCTTCGACGACGACCAGCACGTGGCGATGATCCGCATCCAGGCCCAGGAGGGCGGCGAGGCGCTGCCCGCCGACACCATCGAGGCGATCCAGACCGAGCTGGCCACCGTCGCCCCGGACATCCAGTTCATCCAGGTCGAAAGCGTCGGGCCCAAGGTCTCGGGAGAGCTGATCCAGACCGCGATCCTGGCCATCGTGCTCGCGATCGGGGCCGTCCTGGTCTACATCTGGCTGCGCTTCGAATGGCAATTCGCGCTTGGCGCCGTGATCGCGCTGATCCACGACGTGGTACTGACGATCGGCGTGTTCTCGGAACTGCAGATCCGGTTCGACCTGGCGATCATCGCCGCGCTTCTGACCATCGTCGGCTATTCGCTCAACGACACCGTGGTGGTCTTCGACCGGGTCCGGGAAAACCTGCGCAAGTACAAGACGCGCGAGCTGAAAGAGGTGCTGAACCTGTCGATCAACGAGACGCTGAGCCGGACGGTGATGACCTCGCTGACCACGCTGCTGGCGCTGATCTCGCTTTTCGTGCTGGGCGGCGACGTGATCCGCGGGTTCGTCTTCGCGATGATCTGGGGCGTGATCGTGGGCACCTATTCCTCGGTCTTCGTGGCCTCGACCATCCTGCTGTGGCTGGGGGTCAAGCGCGACTGGTCCAAGCCCGACAATTCCGCCGGAAACCAGTTCGCCAATATCGATGCCTGACCTGCTGGCCGAGGTCCTGGGGCAACCCGGGCTCGGCTGGCTGATCGGCGCGGCGCTGGTCGCGGGCACCGTCCGCGGCTTTGCCGGTTTCGGCACGGCGCTGATCTTCGCGCCCGTCGCGGCGCAGATCCTCGGCCCGTTCGAGGTGCTGACCGTCATTCTCGTGATGGACCTGCTGGGCACGCTGCCCAACGTGGCCCGCGCCTGGCCCATGGCCGACCGGGCCGACCTCGCGCGGCTGATGGCCGGATCGGCGATCTGCCTGCCGCTGGGGCTGTTGGCGCTGGGATATGTCGCGCCCGAGGTCTTTCGCACCACGGTCGGTGTCGTCGCGCTCGCCATGGTCGCCTGCCTGGTGCTGGGCCTGCGGTACCAGGGGCGGCTGGGGCCGGGGCTTGTCCTGGGCACGGGCGGGGCCTCCGGGTTGCTGGGCGGGGTGTCGGGGCTGGCCGGGCCGCCGGTCATCCTTCTCTACATGGCCAGTCCGAACCCGGCGGGGGTGGTCCGGGCCTCCACGATGATCTATCTCTTCGGCTATGACCTGCTGCTGGGGGCCGTGCTGGCGGTGAAGGGCGTCCTTGTCGCGGCGCCGGTGCTGACCGGGCTTGTGCTGGCGCTGCCGAACGTGCTGGGCAACCTTTTCGGCGCCTGGCTGTTCCGCCCGGAGTTCGAACGTGGCTACCGCGCCGTGGCCTATATCATCATCACCGCGTCGGCCCTGTCGGCGCTCAGGATCTGGGAGTGAAACCATGCGGCTCAACGAGATCGAATTCAACGAGTCCGACCCGATCGAAGGCTACGGTCCCGGCTTCTTCCGCATCGGCGGCCAGGTCTGGTCCGGCGCCGTGCTGACCGGGCCTGCGGGCACCGCAAGCTGGGGCGGCTACGCGGACAGCGCGGCGCTTCTGGCGCTGAAGTCCGAGGTCGACGTGATCTTTGTCGGCACCGGGGCCGAGGTGGCGCACCTGCCAAAGGACCTGCGCGCAGAGATGGACGAGGCCGGCATCGGGGTCGAGGCGATGACCTCTCCGGCGGCGGCGCGCACCTACAACGTGCTGCTGTCCGAGGGCCGGCGCGTGGCGGTCGCGCTGCTGCCGGTCTGAGCCCCGGACCGGAGGCCAGGGCAAAGGGACCGCGCCCATCGGTCCCAGGGCCGTCGCGCAGCCATATTCATCCGAAACCAAGGCGCCCGGCGTCACCGCTCTTTTGCGCCCGGTCGGGATACGGTAATCGATCTTCATGACGCTTGGCCTGACCGATCTTTCGATTGCCCGCGGCGGAGTGCCCGTGCTCGACCATGTGAACCTGTCCCTGGCCCCGGGCGAGGCGCTGATCCTGCGCGGGCCCAACGGGATCGGCAAGACGACGCTCCTGCGCACCATCGCCGGTCTGCAGCCGCCGCTGTCGGGACAGATCGAGGGCGCCGACGAGACCATCGCCTATGCCGGTCACGCCGACGGTCTGAAACCCACGCTGACGGTGACCGAGAACCTGGCCTTCTGGGCCAGCATCTTCGGCCAGCCCGATATCGCGCCCGCGATCTCGGCCTACAGCCTGGGCGCACTGGCGGATCGGCCCGCCGGCACCCTGTCGGCCGGGCAGAAGCGGCGGCTGGGGCTGGCGCGGCTGCTGGTCACAGGGCGGCCGATCTGGGTGCTGGACGAGCCGACCGTGTCGCTGGACACCGATGCCGTGGCGCTTTTCGCGGGTGCGGTGCGCGGACATCTGGGGCAGGGCGGGTCAGCCCTGATCGCCACCCATATCGACCTTGGCCTGCAGGCGCGGGTGCTGGACCTGACGCCGTTCCGGGCGATACCGCGCGCGCTGGCCTCCGACGACGCCTTTGACGAGGCCTTCCTGTGATCGCACTTCTGGTCCGCGACATCCGGCTGGCCTTCCGCGCCGGTGGCGGCTTTGGCCTTGGGCTGGCGTTCTTCCTGATCATCACCATCCTCGTGCCCTTCAGCGTCGGCCCGCAATCGCAGCTTCTGACGACCATCGCCCCCGGCATCCTCTGGCTTGGCGCGCTGCTGGCCTGTCTGCTTTCGCTCGACCGGATGCTGGCGCTGGACTGGGAGGACGGCACGCTGGACCTGCTGGCCACGGCGCCCCTTCCGCTTGAGGCGACGCTGGCGATCAAGGCGCTGGCCCACTGGCTGACCACCGGCCTGCCGCTGGTGCTGGCCGCACCGATCCTCGGCGTGCTGCTGAACCTCGACCCCCAGGGCTTCTCCTGGCTCGTCGCCTCGCTTGCCCTGGGCACGCCCGCGCTCAGCATCATCGGTGCCTTCGGTGCGGCCCTGACCGTCGGCTTGAAGCGGGGCGGCCTGCTGCTGTCGCTTCTCGTCCTGCCGCTTTACGTGCCGACCCTGATCTTCGGGGCCGAGGCCGCGCGGCGCGGGGCCACCGGGCTCGAAGCCTTGCCGCCGCTTCTGCTGCTGGCCGGGATCACCGCCGGCAGCTTTGCGATCCTGCCCTTCGCCGCCGCCGCGGCGCTGCGCGTCAATTTGCGTTAACCTCCGGTGATTGTGCCGGGTCAAAGGGAGGACTAGATAGCCACCATGTCGCTCTGGGAATACGCCAATCCGAAGAAGTTCCTCCGCACCTCCGAGGCGGTTCAGCCGTATCTCTGGGGCACGGCGCTGCTGTGCCTCGTGGTGGGGCTGATCTGGGGCTTTTTCTTCACGCCCGACGATTACCGGCAGGGATCGACGGTCAAGATCATCTACCTGCACGTGCCCTCGGCCCTGATGGCGATCAACGCCTGGCTGATGATGCTGGTGGCCTCTTTGATCTGGCTGATCCGGCGCCACCATGTCAGCGCGCTGGCCGCCCGCGCCGCAGCACCCGTGGGCATCGCCATGACGCTGATCGCCCTGATGACCGGCGCGATCTGGGGCCAGCCCATGTGGGGCACCTGGTGGGCCTGGGATCCGCGCCTGACCTCCTTCCTGATCCTGTTCCTGTTCTACCTGGGCTATGTCGCGCTCTGGGCCGCGATCGAGGATCCCGACACCGCGGCCGATCTCACCTCGGTCCTGTGCATCGTGGGCTCGATCTTCGCCATTCTCAGCCGCTATGCCGTCAACTTCTGGAACCAGGGCCTGCACCAGGGCGCCTCGCTGTCGCTGGACAAGGAGGAAAACGTGGCCGATGTCTTCTACTTCCCGCTGCTCGTGGCCATCGCCGGTTTCGTGCTGCTCTTCGTGGCGCTGGTGCTCTACCGCACCGGGACCGAGATTCGCGCGCGCCGCATGCGGGCGCTGATGGCCCGCGAACGGGCGGCGGCCGCATGATGCCGGATCTGGGCAAATACGCCGACACGGTGCTGTCGGCCTACGCGGTCTCCATCGTGGTGCTGATCGCACTTGTCGTCCTGTCGGTCTGGCGCGGGCGCCGGGTGCGGGCAGAGCTGAAACAGGTCGAAGAGAGGATCCGCCGCGATGGCTAAGATCTCCCCCCTGATGATCGCCCCGCCGGCGATCTTCGCCGCCTTGGTCGTGACCTTCGGCATCGGCATGTTCCGCGAGGACCCCGATGCGCTGCCCTCGGCCCGCGAAGGCGCGGGCGCGCCGCCCGTGGTCCTGACCCAACTGGGCGACAAGCCCTCCTTCACCGACGCCGACCTGCGCGACGGCGAGGTCAAGCTCGTGAACTTCTGGGCCAGCTGGTGCGCGCCCTGCCGGGTCGAACATCCCAACCTCGAAGCGCTCAAGGACGAAGGCCTGACCATCTACGGCGTGAACTACAAGGACGAGCCCGCCAACGCGCTCGGCTTCCTGGCCGAGCTGGGCGATCCCTATACCGCCATCGGCGCCGACAATTCGGGCCGAATGGGGCTGGACTGGGGCCTTTACGGCGTGCCCGAAACCTACGTGATCGACGGCGAGGGCGAGGTCATCCTGCGCTTTGCCGGCCCGCTGACCGAGCGCGCCATCGCGGACAAGCTGCGCCCCGCCCTGGCCCGCGCCGCCGCCGAGTAACACGGGCGGCGCCCCGCCGGTCGTTCCCGCCGGCTCAACAATTCCGCCGCGATCCCGGGATTGCATCGCGCCCGCCGCGCGGATCCGGCGACCAGCCCGCCGCAATCGCATTGCCCGCACATCCCGCCCGGCGTCGCGCTATCCTTGCCGGTGCAGATTTCGGACATGGGGCCGCGACCTTGGATTCCTACACGCTTGCGATGATCGGCAACGTCGCGCTGACCGCGCTGGCCTTCGGGCTCTTCCTCGACCCGTTCGACTGGTGGGGCGGCGACGACGACGAGGACGAGGACATCTTCGTCGAGCCCGCCGATCCGGACGAAACCGTGGCGCTGACCCCGGGCGACGACGTCTTCTCGGGCGGGTCGGGCGATGACACGGTCTTTGCCGATGCGGGCGACGACGAGGTCTCGGGCGAGGCCGGCGACGATGCGCTCTTCGGCGGCGAAGGCGCGGATCTGCTCGACGGCGGCTCGGGCGACGACAGGCTCGACGGCAACGCGGGCGACGACCGGCTGCTGGGCGGCGAGGTCGATGACACGCTCACCGGCGGCGCTGGCACCGACACGCTGGACGGCGGGGCGGGCAATGACCTCCTGATCTCCGACCGCCTCGACGAGAACGCCGATTTCTCCCGTGGCGGGGCCGAAAGCCTGTCGGGCGGCACCGGCGACGACGTGCTCATCATGTCCTCGGGCGACAGCGCCTCGGGCGGCGAGGGCGAGGATGCCTTCGGCCTCGTGGTCGTGGGCGAGGAGCCGGAACCGGCGGTGATCGAGGATTACGACACCGCCACGGAATCGCTCGCCATCTACTACGACCCGGCCGAGTTCGACGACCAGGCACCGGAACTCAGTCTCTCCGTCGACTCCGACAACGACCTTACCCAGGTGCTGCTGAACGGGCAGGAGGTGCTGACGCTGCAGGGCGTGCAGGACCTCGACCCCGAAACCATCGAACTGCTGACCGAGGAACAGCTCGCCGGTTAAAGCCGGTAACCGCCGCTGACCGTCAGGATCTCCCCGGTGATGAACCCGGCCTCCTCGGAAGCAAGAAAGCGCACGGCCCGCGCGATATCCTCGGGCACGCCGGGACGCCCCAGCGCCGTCATCTCGACGAATTGCGCCACCAGGTCGTCCGTGCGCGGCGCCTCGGGCAGTTCGATCGCACCGGGGGCCACGGCGTTGACCCGGATGCCGGACGGACCCAGCTCCTTCGCCATGGCCCGGGTCCAAAGGTTCAGCGCCGCCTTCGACGCCCCGTAGGTCACCGCATCGCGCGGCGGCAGCACCGCGTTCACCGAAGAAATCGAGACCACCGCCGCGCCCCGCTCCAGGTGCGGCAGCGCGGCACTCAGCAGCGCGGCAGGCGCCATGTAATTGACCTCGAGAATACGCCGGTGCTCCTCCGCCGTGGCACTCTCCTTCGGGGTGGGCGCGACGACACCGGCATTGTTGACGATCACGTCCAGCCGCCCGTAATGCGCGATCACATCCCGCACCACGCGCTCCGCCGCCTGCGGATCGGTGAAATCCGCGCGGATCGCCAGCCGGTCGGGATGCGCCTCCGGCTCCGTCGTGGACCAGGTGAAGGCAATGCGATACTCGCGGGCCAGCGTTTCGACGATGGCGCGGCCGATGCCGCGCGCGCCTCCGGTGATCAGGGCAACACGCTCCATGAGGCTTTCCTTTCAGTCGTCCGGCAGGGTGAGCACGGGCAGCGACCAGCCCCGTGCATGGGCGATCAGCCGCAGCACCACCGCGCCGATGAAGATCGCGGGCGGCGCGATGTCCGGCGCGATGGCCAGCCGGTCGCAGGCATAGACAGCCATGCCCACGAAGACCGCGATGATCCCGTAGAAACCCGACCGCAGCACCACGGGAATGTCTCCGATCAGGCTGTCGCGCAGCAGCCCGCCACCCACGGCGGTCAGGAAGGCCAGCAGCGTCGTGCCGAAGAAGGCCAGCCCGTGCGACAGCGCCAGTGTCGCGCCGGTCATCGCGAAGGCCGCCAGCCCGATGGCATCGGCGGTCACGAAGGTCCATCGCCGTTCGACCCGGCGAATCCCGGTCCAGTGCAGGGCAAGTCCGACCAGAACGGTGCCGAAGATCAGCCCGCTGGCCAGCCGGTCGGTCAGGATCCGCGGCACCTCTCCCAGCAGCACCTGGCTCAGCGCGCCCCCGGCCGAGGCGGTCAGGAAGGCCACGATCACCACGCCCAGCAGGTCAAGCTGCCGCCGCGCCCCCGCGACAAAGCCGGAATAGGCGAAGGCCACGGTGCCGATGATGTCGAAGGCGGTGAACCACATGTCTGCGTCCTGGTGCGTCCGCCACTTATCGCCACGGCACGGCGGCGATGTCCAGCACTGCACCGGCCCCGGGGGATCGACACGACGCGCCCCTCGGCAAAGCTCGGCCATAGCGGTTGAGGGTTTTTCCACGCGCCCGGCGCCATGCTGACAGGACCCTGTCAGCAGCTGTCTGTTACCTGTCGGGCATCCCACCACGTCTCTTTACCGGCCGCACGGGATGCGGCCCGAACCCAAGGACAGTCGCAGATGCTCACGCTCTACTATTCCCCCCGAAGCCGCGCCACCCGGGTCAAGGCGCTCCTCCATGCGATGGGGCACGAGACCGACGTTCGGATCCGCCGGGTCGAGATCCGGCACGCGGACGGCACCGGCCGGCGCGAACCCGCCAATCCACATCCCGAGGGCAAGGTGCCCGCGCTTGACACCGGACATGGGCTGATGACCGAAACCAGCGCCATCATGCTTTACCTGACGGATCGCTTCGACAGCCCCCTGGGCCGGGGCCCGAACGACCCCCAGCGCGGCGCCTACCTGATGTGGCTCAGCTATGCCTCGGGGGTGCAGGAGCCGTTTTACGTGGCGCTTGCCAGCGGGCGCGGCGAGGATCCGGTGGTGCAGGCGACCTATCGCGGCGGATCGGAAATCGCCGACCGGCTCGACGCCGCGCTGGCCAAGGGTCCCTGGCTGCTGGGCGAGGATTTCTCGGCGGCGGATCTGATGGTGGCCTCGCCCTATCTCTGGGCGCCCGACTGGATCCCCGACCGCCCTGCGATCCGCGACTGGGTCGCGCGCTGCGCGGCGCATCCCAGCCAGGTCTGGGCCGATGCCGAGGACCGGCTGGAGCTGGCGGCCTGACCTGCAGCCAGGGCCGCTGCGCGGGGCTGGCCCGGCTGGGCCATACCTTGACAGAAGGTTAATTCGACGATTCAAGCTATTGATTTCATTACACGGCGCAGGTGTCCCACGCGTGGGACACCGCAAAGGAAAAGGGCGCCTCGCGGCGCCCTTTCCCCATAATTCCGGTCCGTCGGCGATCACTCGGCCGCCATCGGCTCCTTGGCCAGGTTCCGCAGCACGTAGTGCAGCACGCCGCCGTTCTCGATGTACTCGATCTCCACGGCCGTATCGATCCGGCACTTCAGGGTAATCGTCTTCTCGGTCCCGTCGGGGAAGGCGATCGTGCAGGGCACCTCGGCCAGCGGCGAGATATCGTCGAGCCCGTGGATCGACACGACCTCTTCGCCGGTCAGGCCCAGCGACTTGCGGGTGTCACCGCCGGTGAACTCGAACGGGATGACGCCCATGCCGACCAGGTTCGACCGGTGGATCCGCTCGAAGCTCTCGGCGATCACGGCCTTGACGCCCAGCAGCGCCGTGCCCTTGGCCGCCCAGTCCCGCGAAGAACCGGCGCCGTATTGCTCGCCCCCGAAGATGACAAGCGGCACGCCCTTCTCCTGCCAGGCCATCGAGGCATCGTAGATCGAGGTCTGCTCGCCATCGGGGCCCTTGGTGTACCCGCCCTCGACGCCGTCCAGCATCTCGTTCTTGATGCGGATGTTGGCGAAGGTGCCGCGCATCATGATCTCGTGGTTGCCACGGCGCGACCCGTAAGAGTTGAACTCCCGCGGGGACACCTGGCGTTCGATCAGGTACTTGCCGGCCGGGGTGGTCTCCTTGAAGGAGCCGGCGGGCGAGATGTGGTCGGTGGTGATCATGTCGCCCAGCAGCGCCAGGACATGGGCGCCCTCGATGTTCTCGATCTTCTTGGTGTCCATGGTCATGCCCTGGAAGTAGGGCGGGTTCTGGACATAGGTCGAGGCGGCCGGCCAGTCATAGGTCTGGTTGTCGGTGGTTTCCACCGCCTGCCACTTCTCGTCGCCCTTGAAGACGTCGGCGTATTTCGACTGGAAGGCTTCGCGCGTCACGGTCTTTTCGACCAGGTCGGCGATCTCCTTCTGGGTCGGCCAGATGTCCTTGAGGTACACCGGGTTGCCGTCCTTGTCATTGCCCAGCGGCTGGCTGGAGATGTCGACATTCATGTCGCCCACCAGCGCATAGGCCACCACGAGCGGCGGCGAGGCCAGGTAGTTGGCGCGCACGTCCGGGCTGATCCGGCCCTCGAAGTTGCGGTTGCCCGAAAGCACCGAGGTCGCGACCAGGTCGTAATCGTTGATCGCCTTAGAGATCGGCTCTTCCAGCGGGCCGGAGTTGCCGATGCAGGTGGTGCAACCGTAGCCGACCAGGTTGAAGCCGATGGCATCCAGGTCCTTCTGCAGGTCCGCGGCCTCGAGATAGGCGGAGACCACCTGCGAGCCCGGTGCGAGCGAGGTCTTGACCCAGGGCTTGCGCGTCAGGCCCTTCTCGGCGGCCTTGCGGGCCACGAGACCGGCGCCGATCATCACGTAGGGGTTCGACGTGTTGGTGCACGAGGTGATCGAGGCGATCACGATCGAGCCGTCGTGCAACTGGTGCGACTGGCCGTCTTCGTCGGTGTACCAGCCCTTCTGGTGGTGACCGTCGTCGCCGGGGATGTCGCGCGGCTCGGGCGCGCCGCCTTCACCTTCCCAGCGGACCTCGGCATTGGCGCTGGCATCCTTGCCCTCGCGCAGGCCGGCGATGAACTTGCCGAACGCGGTCGAGGCGCTGTCGAGCGCGATGTAATCCTGCGGACGCTTGGGGCCCGAGATGGCCGGCACGATGGTGCCCATGTCCAGCTCAAGCGTGTCGGTGTAGACCGGATCGTAATCCGGGGTCCGCCAGAAGCCGTTTTCCTTGGCATAGGCTTCGACCAGCTGCACGCGCGCCTCGTCGCGGCCGGTGCCGCGCAGGTAGCGGATGGTTTCCGCGTCGATCGGGAAGAAGCCGCAGGTGGCGCCGTATTCGGGGGCCATGTTGGCGATCGTGGCCCGGTCGGCCAGCGGCAGGTTGTCGAGGCCGGTGCCGTAGAATTCGACGAACTTGCCGACAACGCCCTTTTCGCGCAGCATCTCGACGACCTTCAGCACCAGGTCGGTGCCGGTGGTGCCTTCCATCATCGCGCCGGTCAGCTTGAAACCCACGACTTCGGGGATCAGCATCGAGATCGGCTGGCCCAGCATCGCGGCCTCGGCCTCGATCCCGCCGACGCCCCAGCCCAGGACGGCCGCGCCGTTGACCATGGTGGTGTGGCTGTCGGTGCCCACGAGCGTGTCGGGATAGGCGACTTCCTCACCGGCCTGGTCCTTGTCGGTCCAGACGGTCTGGGCGAGGTATTCCAGGTTCACCTGGTGGCAGATGCCGGTTCCGGGCGGGACAACGCGGAAGTTGTTGAACGCCTTCTGACCCCACTTGAGGAAGACGTAGCGCTCCATGTTGCGTTCGTATTCGCGGTCCACGTTCATCTGGAACGCGCGCGGGTTGCCGAACTCGTCGATCATGACCGAGTGGTCGATGACCAGGTCGACGGGGTTCAGCGGGTTGATCTTCTCGGGATCACCGCCGAGGTTCACGATCCCGTCGCGCATCGCAGCGAGGTCCACAACGGCCGGAACGCCGGTGAAATCCTGCATCAGGACGCGGGCGGGGCGGTAGGCGATCTCGCGCGGGTTCTTGCCGCCAAGGGTCGCCCATTCGGCGAAGGCCTTGATGTCGTCGACCGAGACGGTCTTGCCATCCTCGAACCGCAGCATGTTCTCGAGAACGACCTTCAGCGCTGCGGGCAGCTTGGAGAAGTCGCCGAGACCGGCCTCGGTTGCGGCCGGGATCGAATAATAGGCAACGCTCTGATCGCCGACGCTGAGCGTGCGGCGGGTCTTGGCGGTGTCCTGTCCTACGGTGATGGGCATGGGTGGCCTCCCTCAGATCAAAGGAATGGGGATGTTGCTGATGGCTCTATGCCCCCGAGCGGTCTCGCGTTCAACAGCAAACCGTGCGGGTGCGGCAATTTTTGTATGCCATTGTACACAAACCTCGATGTCACAGGGTGCGACAATCTCGAAAGGGTGATTGGCGTTTCACCCATCCTGCTCATAAACAGATCCATGTTTTCAAGCAGAAAGGACCCTGGATGAAGCTGCTATTCGCCATCGCCCTGACAGCTGCACTTGGCTGTGCAGCCACGTTGCGTGCCGGGGAAAAGACGGTGGTGGTCGAGCTCTTCACATCGCAGGGGTGTTCTTCCTGTCCGCCGGCGGATGCGCTGATGGAAAAGCTGATCCGCAAGGACCACGTGATCGCCCTGTCGCTGCACGTGGATTACTGGGATTACATCGGCTGGAAGGACCGCTTCGCCAGCCCCGACTATACAAAGCGGCAGAAGGCCTATGCCCATGTTTCGGGGCGCAACATGGTCTACACGCCGCAGATGATCGTGAACGGCACCGACCAGGTTGTCGGCGCCCGGGCGATGGAACTGGCCGACCTGATCGTCGCCCATGCCACCGAAGACCGCCTGGCCGAGGTCATGGTCGAACGGGACGGGAACCTGCTGAAGATCGGGCTGCTGCCGCTGGGCGAGGGGCTGGACGGCACCTATCTTCTGCAGCTGGTGCGCTACACCAAGTCGCGCACCATCGACATCACCAAGGGTGAGAACGCCGGTCGCACGATGACCTACCTGCACGTGGTCGACGGTTGGGAAACCATCGGCGAATGGGACGGCAAGACGCCCCTGACCGTCGAAGCCGAAATCGACGGCGACCGCCCGGCGGTCATCCTTGTGCAGGAACACGGACCGGGCCCGATCGTGGCCGCCGCCGCGCTGGACTGAGCCGGGCCGCAAGGCCCGGTCGAAGGGCCCGCCGAACCAGACCTCTTTCGCGTCGGATTTCCCGTCAGACCTTCCAGCGCCGGTGGATCCAGAACCACTGGTCCATGTGCTCGCGCACGAAGCTTTCCAGCCGCTCGGTGATCTCCCGCGTCATCGTCTCGGGGTCGGTATGCGGGATCGGCTCCTGGGTGACGATCTCGAAGTGGATGCCGTCGGGCTTGCGCAGCCCGTAGACCGGCAGCAGCGGCGCGTCGAACCGCAGGGCAAGTTCCGCCGTCACCAGCGATGTCGCGGCAGGCTTGCCGAAGAAGGGCATGACCTCGCCGCCCACGGCGTGACGGTCGGCCACGATCGCCAGCACGCCGCCGGCTTTCAGGTGCCGCACCATGTTCGCCATGCCCTTGCGGCTCTGGGTAAAAAGCGGCTCGCCGATGGCGGTGATCGCGCGGGTATAGGGCTTGTTCACATAAGGGTTGTCGAGCGGACGATAGAAGCCGCCCACCTCGAACCCGTGGTGGATCAGGCTGGCCCGCGCCGCGTCGTAATTGCCGAAATGCGCGGTGACGATGATCACCGGTTTGCCCTCGTCCCGCGCTTTGGCCAGCACCTCCAGCCCCGGTCCGGTGACCTCGGCCTGCTGCGCGATCTCCACGAAGGGGGGGCCGGAATAGGTTTCGATCAGCGCGCGGCCCATGTTGTCGGGCACCGCGCGGACCAGGCGCTCGACCTCGGCCCGGTCGAGCCCGGGCATGGTGTGGGCCAGGTTGTCGCGGATGCGGCGGCGAAAGCCCGCGAGCGGCGCGATGATGCGCGAGGTCACCCAGCCGATGGTCCGCACGCGGGCGCGATACGGCAACAGCCCGGACAGGCGGATGACGGACATCAGCGCAAGGTTGGTCAGGTATTGCCCCGCGCGTTTGGCGAAGGGGCGATCGTCGGTCGTGTCACTCATGCGGCGCCGGTCATTGGGTGGGTCACTGGGTCGGTCATTGGGCGGTCCTTGTGGGGCCGGGTCTCGGGTCTTGTCCGGGGATCGGGACGATGGGCCCCGGTGCCCGGCTTGGCGTCTGTATCTGCGTCGTCTCGGCGGGCGTCAGTCGTGCAGGCTTGGCGGCGGCGGGCAGGGGCCCCGGCGCTGCCGGGTCTCACGATACCAGACATACAGCCCCGCGCCCGAGATGACGATGGCCCCGACGATCGTCCAGGGATCCGGAACCTCGCTGTAAAGGACCAGCCCCCAGACCGCGGACAGCACCAGCCCGCAATAGGCATAAGGCGCCAGCATCGCGGCCTCGCCCTCGGTGAAGGCGCGGATCATGAAGAGCTGCCCGGTGGTGCCGGCCGCCGCGATCAGCAGCATCCGGAGGATGTCGAAGGCGTCGAGCCCGACCCAGACAAAGGGGATGATCGCGGTCAGCACCAGCGTGCCGACCACGCCCGTGTAGAAGAGCGAGGTCCAGACATCCTCGTCGGCGCCCAGGCTGCGGGTCAGCAGCGCATAGGCGGAATAGCAGCAGGCGGCGGCCAGCGGCAGCAGGGCTGCGGGGCTGAAGACGGCGCTGCCGGGGCGGATCACGATAAGGGCGCCGACGATGGCAATGGTGATGCCGGCGATGCGGCGCGGGCCCAGCTTCTCTCCGAGAAAGAGCGCGGCGCCGAGCGTGATCAGCACCGGGTTCACCGACATCAGCGCCACCGCCTCGGTCAGCGGGATCAGGCTGACCCCGGTGAAGAAGAAACCGGTCGCCCCCATCAGCACGGTCGAACGCAGGACCTGCGTGGGCAGGTGGCGGGTGCGCACGACGCTGCCGAGGCGGGGCGCGACGAACAGCGTCACCACCAGCATCTGCCCCGCGTAGCGCGCCCAGAGCGCCGGTACGACGCCGACATCGGGCACCAGCCCCTTGACCGTGGCATCCATGACCGAAAAGGCAAGGATGGCCGCCAGCATGAAGAGGATGGCCCGGTTCTCGGCCCCGGTCATGGTGATCTGGGTCATGGTGCGAGATGGCGGAGAAAGAGGATTTTCATAAGCTGTCTCTTAGGTTGAGGCGCGCGGCGTGTCCATCGCTGCCGGGTCGCCCATGCGGCGGCAGGGCGCCAAGCGGCCGGAACGCGCGCAGGTTTCGCCGCGAAGACAGACACTTGCAAAGCGCGCGACGGCGCCGAGGCCCCAGAAGGCCGCGCCTTTGCTGCGCCGGACAGATCGACAGGCAGTCGGTTTCCGGCCAGGGCCTGGGGGTGGCGATGCGGCTTTGCCGAGGACCCCGCCGCGCCGTGCGGGCGGGGCGGATGGCCGGGGATCCCGCCGCGCCATGCGGGCGGGGCGGATGGCAGGGGATCCCGCCGTGCTGTGCGGGGGGCGAAGGGATGGGCCGTGGCGCCACGCGGCCCTGTGCGGAGCATGGGGCAGGGGCAGCCACGGGACGCGGATCACCTTTCGGTTCCGCGTCCTCCGCTGCGCCCCTCGCGTCCAGGCGGCGAAGGCGCCGGAGAGGTTACTCGACCTGCACGTCCGGCCCGTCGAGCGGGATAAGCTTGATCTCGCCCTTCTCGATCTCGCCGTTGATCGCCTCGATCACCGCCTGCATGGCGGCCTCGGCATCCTCGGGCCGGACAGTGCCGATCTCGACCGTCTCTTCCTTGAGGTTGTCGGACATCCGGTTGGAGAGGTTGCGATAGATGAATTCCGCGACCTCGCCGTAGCCCGCCGCCTCGCAGCCGGCGAGCGCCCTGACCAGCGTCAGCTGATCGGCCGAGCGGATGATCTTCGGCACGTCCATCGGGTCGATCCGGTCGGGGATATGTTCGAAGGTGAAGATGTGGCGCTTGACCTGCGTGCAGAAGGGCTGATCGACCTCGTCCAGCGCGCCCAGCACCTCGTCCCGGACCGAGGCCGACGTGCGGTTGAGGATGGCGCCCAGCCGTTCGTCGGGGCCCACGTCGAAGGCGAGGTCGGGCTGGTCGTCGAACTGTTCGGCCAGCGACTGGCCGATCCGCAGCACCGCCTCGGGCGTGACATTGCGGGTCAGCGACACGGCATGGGTGATCTTGCGCGCCAGCGGCCCCGGCAGCTGCCCCAGCAGCCCCGCCGCCTTCTCGGTCGAGAGTTTCGACAGCAGCACCGCGGCCACCTCGATGCTTTCGCCCTTCATGATCTCGGCCAGCTCTTCCTCGGAGCGTTCCATCAGGCGCGGCCAGGGATCGCCGGACTTCGGCATGCCGGCCGCCTTGCGCAGCTTGTCGGCGGTCTTGACGCTGATCCGGCCATCCAGGGATTCGATCGCGGCATGTAACCCGTGCGGGAAATGCAGCCCCACGCCATCCACCTGCTCGGCGAATTCCTGCACCACCTCTTCCAGCGTATCGCGATCCACCAGGCCCATCCGGCTCATCTGCTGGGCCAGCTTGGCCTGCAGCTCCTCCGGCAACTGCTCGAGAGGGAGGTCCGCGCCTTCCTTCAGCAGCAGCCGTACGACGATCGCCGCCTTGGACACGCTGTTGAGTTGCTGGGCACGGCCGCCGCCCGAGGAGAGCGGCGAAAAGGACGACGACGGGGTGTCGAGTGGCGATGAACCGAAGTCCATCGCCATCGGAAGCTGTGAGCCAACTTCGTTCTGCATAGCCTGCTCTTGCCTGTATTGTTGGGTCAGAGCTTAGGCGCAGAGATGTAAAGAAAGCCCTAAATTTGAGGGGTTTGTGATCAGTAGTTGAAGGTGATGCCCGACCGGATCGCCCGGCGCAGCGAGGCTTCGGCCCATGTGCCTTCGCCGCCACGGGCCATGATCTCGCGCCATTGCGCGATGGCGTCGTCGGTGCGGCCCTCGGTGACATAGCCCTGACCCATGTAGGACCGCGCGAGGATGTTGTCGGGATTGGCGTTCAGCGCGCGGCTGTACCAGGCCTCGGCCAGCGCCGTGTCGCCCATCTTGCGGTGGGTGAAGCCCCAGTAGGTCATGACGCGGTCGTCGCCCTGGTCCATCACCTTCAGGATGTCCTGGGCGCGGCCGTATTGTCCGTCATAGGCCAGCTCGCGCACGGCGCCATACAGCAGATCCTGGTCCAGCGCGGAGTCCTTGCGCACCTTCACGCATTTCTTGGTGGCCGGGTCGTAGACGCGGCCGAAAAAGCACGACTTCGTGGTCTGCGTCGTCTTCGGCGGTCGCGTCGAGTCGCCGCCGGATCCCGCGGCAAAGCCTGGGGCGGGCAGGGCAAGGACAAGGGCGGCGGTCAGTCCGAGGGCAAGGCGCATGGGGGTCTCCGATCAGTCTGCAGGCGGGCCGGTCGCCCGCGATCCGTGGTTCAGATTGTGCCACTGGGTCGTTCGAGACGGGCAAGAGGTTCATCACGAAAGCGTGAGGTTACCCCGTAACCCGAAAACCACGCCGCAGGCGCCGCCCAAAACCGGCAAGGCCGCCCCGGAAGGGCGGCCAGGGTCGTCCTGCCAGGGACTGGCGATCAGCTGTTCACCTGCTCCACGCAGGTCCGGGTTTCAGCGTCCCAGGTCGTGCCCGCAGCGCAGGACTGCGCCTGCTGATGGCTCCACGAACAATCGGCCGAGGCCAGTGCCGGAAGCGTGGCGAGGGCAAGGGTAACGATAGCGGTCTTCAAGGCCATGGGTTCCTCCTTGGGGGCCGTTTCGATGACGTCACGGTAGCAGATCAGGTCCGAATCCCGAAAGAAAAAGGCCCCGGCGCGCACGCCGGGGCCCTTGCATCGCCATCACGAAGCCGTCACTCGCCGAAGACGCGGGCGAAAATCGTGTCGACATGCTTGGTGTGATAGCCAAGGTCGAACTTCTCGTTGATCTCCTCGACGGAGAGCGCCGCGCGCACCTCCTCGTCGGCCAGCAGCTCCTCGCGGAAGTCGGTGCGATGATCCCAGACCTTCATCGCGTTGCGCTGGACCAGCCGATAGGCGTCCTCGCGGCTGACACCGGCCTGTGTCAGGGCCAGCAGCACCCGCTGGGACATCACGAGGCCCGGGAACTTGTTCATGTTGTCCAGCATGTTCTGCGGATAGACTAGCAGGTTCTCGATCACCGAGGTCATGCGCGCCAGGGCGAAATCAAGCGTGATCGTGCTGTCCGGGCCGATGTTGCGCTCCACCGAGGAATGCGAGATGTCGCGTTCATGCCAGAGGGCCACGTTCTCCATCGCCGGGACCACCGCCATGCGCACCAGCCGCGCGAGACCGGTCAGGTTCTCGGTCAGCACAGGGTTCTTCTTGTGCGGCATGGCCGAAGACCCCTTCTGCCCCATCGAGAAGAACTCGGCCGCTTCCAGCACCTCGGTGCGCTGCATGTGGCGGATTTCGATGGCGATGTTTTCCAGGGACGAGGCGATGACACCCAGCGTCGCGAAGAAGGCCGCGTGACGGTCGCGCGGGATCACCTGGGTCGAGATCGGCTCGGGCACCAGGCCCAGCTGCTCGCAGACATGCTCCTCGACCGCCGGGTCGATATTGGCGAAGGTGCCGACCGCACCCGAGATCGCGCCGGTGGCGATCTCGGCCCGCGCGTCGCGCATGCGGGAGAGGTTGCGGTCCATCTCGGCGTAGAAGCGGGCGAAGGTCAGGCCCATGGTGGTGGGCTCGGCATGGATGCCATGGCTGCGGCCGATGCGAATGGTATCCTTGTGCTCGTAGGCGCGTTTCTTCAGCGCGGCGAGCAGGCCTTCGATATCGGCAATCAGGATATCGGCGGCGCGGGTGAGCTGCACGTTGAAGCAGGTGTCCAGCACGTCCGACGAGGTCATGCCCTGGTGGACGAACCGCGCCTCGTCGCTGCCCACGTGTTCGGCCAGGTGGGTCAGGAAGGCGATGACGTCATGCTTGGTCTCGCGCTCGATCTCGTCGATGCGGTCTATGTCGAATTCGACATCCTTGGCTTTCCACACGGCCTCGGCATTGGCCTTGGGGATCACGCCGATCTCGGCCATGGCATCGCAGGCATGGGCTTCGATTTCGAACCAGATGCGGAACTTTGTCTCCGGCGACCAGATTGAAACCATGTCGGGACGGGAATAGCGCGGGATCATCGGCGGGCCTTTTCGTCTTTCGGAGGGTTGCGGCGGCTACTAGACTGCTTTCCCTGCCACGGCAAGAAGCGCGAACGACAGCAGGGACGGCAGCTTGATCATACAATCTTTCTCGACACTCGGCGTGGCGGGGTGTTTCGCCGCCGCGACGCTGGTCATTCTCATTCTCGGCACACGGCTGACGGACGTGGCCGACCGGCTGGCCGACCGCACCGGTCTGGGAGAGGCGCTGGTTGGCGGCGTGCTGCTGGGCGTGGCGACATCGCTATCGGGCACGGTGGTCTCGGTGACCTCGGCGCTGGACGGCTCGGCCTCGCTGGCTTTTTCCAACGGGATCGGCGGGATTGCGGCACAGACGGCCTTCCTCGCGCTGGCCGACGTGGTCCACCGCAAGGCCAACCTCGAACACAGCGCGGCGGAGGCGACGACGCTGTTCCAGGGCGCGCTGCTGATGGTTATGCTGACGCTGCCGCTGCTGGCCTGGCTCTCGCCCGAGCTGGCGGTGTGGCAGATCCACCCGGTCTCGGTCGTGCTGGTCGCACTCTATTGCGTGGGCGTCCTGACCTCCCGCCGGGTCCACGAAGAGCCGATGTGGAAGCCGGTGCGCACCCGCGAGACGCGGGAGGACGTGCCGGATGAGACCCACAAGCGCGCGAGCCTGACCGGGCTGCTGCTGCGGTTCTCGGTGATGGTGGTTCTGCTCGGCCTCGCCGGTTTCGTCATTGCCCGCTCCGGCGCGGCGCTGAGCGAGCGGCTGGGCATGTCGCAGACCGTGGTGGGCGCGCTGATGACGGCGGTGGTGACCTCGCTGCCCGAGCTGGTGACGACGATTGCCGCGGTGCGCCGGGGCGCGATCCAGCTGGCGGTGGGCGGCATCATCGGCGGCAATACCTTCGATGTGCTCTTCCTCAGCCTGTCCGATTTCGCCTATCGTGACGGCTCGCTCTACCATGCGATCGGCAAGGGCGATGTCTTTTGGCTGGGCGTGGGGCTGCTGATGACGGGGATCATGGTTCTGGGCCTGATCCTGCGCGAGAAGCAGGGGCCCTTCAGGATCGGGACGGAATCTGTCTGCATGCTGCTGGTCTATGCCGGCGCGATCGCGCTGCAGGTTCAGGCCGGGTGAACGGGACGGTGATGGACAGGATCAAAGCGCGCTGCCTGGAGGATTTCCTCGGACGCTGGCGGCTGGAGCGGGAGATCACGGACGCCCTGGGTCCGCCGGCCCGGTTCGAGGGTTTTGCCGAATGGCGTCCCGAGGGCGGCGCTGACGCGCGCAGCGAAGACGCCCCGCTGCTCTGCGTCGAGACCGGGCAGCTGGAGGTCTCGGGGCAGGGGCGCTTTGCCGCCGAGCGCCGCTATCTTTGGGCGCCGGACCTGTCGGTGTTCTTCGCCGACGGCCGATTCTTCCATCAGGTGCCGCCGGTTGGCGGGCCGGCCGAGCATTGGTGCGACCCGGATCACTACCGCGTGCTCTACGATTTCTCCGACTGGCCGCGGTTCCGCACCACCTGGGAGGTGTCGGGGCCGCGCAAGTCCTACCGAATGGTCTCGGACTACCGGCGCGTGTGACGACGCGGCCATGCTGCGGGTGCGAGATGACGCTTGCGACGGTCGCGGCGCTCGGGCATCAAAGCGGATACCGAGAACAGGACCAGAGGATTAATCAATGTCTCATGCCGCATCCGCGCCCACCCTGGCCGCGCTGGTGACCCCGCAGAGCGGGGCCGCGCGCCGCGTCAGCCAGGTGGCCCTTGTCATCGCAGGGATCGCCCTGCTGGCCGTGGCGGCCAAGATCCGCGTGCCGATGTGGCCCGTGCCGATCACCATGGGCACCTTCGCCGTGCTGACCATCGGTGCCGCCTATGGCGCGCGGCTGGGCCTGGCGACGATCCTAGGCTACCTCCTGATCGGCGCGCTCGGCTTCGATGTCTTCGCCGGCTCCTCGGCCGACGCTGCGGGCCTGACCTACATGATGGGCGGCACCGGCGGCTACCTGGTGGGCTACGTGCTGGCCACCGTGGCGCTTGGATACCTGGCGCAGCGCGGCTGGGACCGCTCGGCCGGCAAAATGGCCCTGGCGCTGCTGGCGGGCAACGTGCTGATCTACGTTCCGGGCCTGTTCTGGCTGGGCACGCTCTACGGCTGGGACCAGCCGATCCTGCAATGGGGCCTGACGCCCTTCCTGATCGGCGACGCGATCAAGCTGGCCCTGGCCGCGATGATCGTGCCGGGCGCCTGGAAGCTGGTGGCCAAGCTGCGCGGCTGAGCCATTCCAGGATCCATTTCGACGGGCGCGGGGAAATCTCCGCGCCCTTTTTCCTTGGGCGCGTGGCTGCCAGCGGGCCACCCGGAAGGACCGTTCCGCCCGTGGCGGATGATGCGCCCCGAACGCGCGGAGATCAGCCGCGCGCGGGGTGGAGAGGGCGCAGCGGTGGCGCCGCTGGCCCATGACGGGACATCAGGCGACCCGCGTCTCGATGTCAGCGCCCTGTTCGAGGGTGCGGTGCACGGGGCACTTGTCGGCGATCTCCATCAGCCGGGTACGCTGTTCGCTGTCCAGATCACCCTCCAGCCGGACCTTGCGGATGAAGCGGTCGATCTTCGCACCCTTCGAGGCGCTGTCGTCCGTGTCGGCCTCGGCATCCTGGCGGTGCACCTTGTCATGTGTGACATCCACGCTGACATGGTCCAGCGGCCAGCCCTTGCGCCGGGCATACATGCGGATCGTCATCGCGGTGCAGGCGCCCAGCCCCGCCGCCACCAGCCCGTAAGGGGACGGTCCGCGATCGGTGCCGCCATAGGCCTCGGGTTCATCCGCCAGCATGTGGTGATCGCCCCCCCAGGAGACATCCTGCAGAAAGCCGTCCGGATCGGCTTCGGCCACGCGCACCACGCCTTCGGGCGCGCCGGGCGGCGCAGGCGGGGGCGCGAGATCGATGTAGCGGGCAGCCCATGCGGCGATGATTCCCGCGGCGTATTCCGCATCCGCCGGGTCCGAGATCAGGTGGTCGGCGTCGTCCAGCGTGACGAAGCTCTTGGGATGCAGTGCGGCGGCGAAGAGATGGCTGGCATTCGCAATCCCCACCACCGCGTCGCGCGGCGCATGCAGGATCAGCAGCGCGGCGTGAAGATCGTGCAACGCCTCGTCCAGCCGCGCCTGCGCGACATCCTCGACGAAGCCCTGCCCGATGGTGACGGGGCGCCCGCCCAGCTCGACCTCGGCCTTGCCGTCCGCCCGGATCCGGTCGAGCGCGCCGGAGAAGTTCTCGAGCACATGCGAGGGATCGGACGGCGCCCCCAGCGTGGCGACGGCGCGTGTGGAGGGAATGCGCGCGCGGGCGCGGATCACCGCGGCACCGCCAAGGGAATGACCGATCAGCAGGGACGGCGCCATATCCCGGCCCGCCAGATATTCGGCGGCCAGGACAAGATCATCGACGTTGGAGCTGAAGGAGGTGTTGGCGAATTCCCCGCCGGAATGGCCAAGTCCGGTGAAATCGAAGCGCAGCACCGCAAAGCCCATCGACGCCAGCTGGCCCGAGATCCGGCGCGCGGCGGGAATGTCCTTGGAGCAGGTGAAGCAATGGGCCATCAGCGCCGTGGCGCGCACCGGTCCCTCCGGCAGGTCGAGCCGGGCGCTGAGCTCGCTGCCATCATGGCCGGCAAAGGTGATACGTTCGCTGGGCATGGCAGGGCTCTCCCGTTTGGCGTGCTGCCTGAAGGTGGGTCCCGGGGCCGACGTGGGCAAGGGCTGGGGACGGCCGCCACGTCATGGTGATGCCGCTGTAACATGAGCGGGACGCAGGGCGGACTGAGAGGGACAGACAGCGCGCGGGTGCTGGCCGGCGCCTCGGCGCAACGCACCGGGATCCGGACGCGGGTGTAAAGAGGGTCAGCGCAACCGGCCTGTCGCCGTGCGACGGAACCGCAGGCCCGGCCCTAGCCCCGTGGCGGGGTCGGGCGCGCCGCGCGGTATTCGGCGAGGCGCCGTTCGAGGAATGCGCGCGCCTGCTTCTCGGTCAGGCGGATACGCACCTCGGTGAGAAAGGCCTCCTCCAGCGACTGGGAGGAGGCCGAAATGACCTGCGCGACCTCGGTAAAGAACCGCTCGTCGCCCATTTCATCCATCGCGGCCACCACGTCATCGGCCAGCTGCGAGGCAAGGCGGACGAGCGTGTCGGACATCAGCGCGTGGTCTCGGTCAGGCGCCGCTTCACGTAATCGGTCACGTTGGTCATCAGCGTGTCCATGTGCGGCTCCTTGAAGAAGTGATCCGCGCCTTCGACCTCGGTATGGGTGATCGTGATTCCCTTCTGCTCGTGCAGCTTGCCGACGAGAGAGGTCGTGTCGGCGGGCGGCGCCACGCGGTCGGCGGTGCCGTTGATGATCAGGCCCGAAGAGGGGCAGGGCGCCAGGAACGAGAAATCGTACATGTTCGCCGGGGGCGAGACCGAGATGAAGCCCGTGATCTCGGGCCGGCGCATCAGCAGCTGCATGCCGATCCAGGCGCCGAAGGAGAACCCCGCGACCCAGCAATGCTTGGAATTGTTGTTCATCGACTGAAGATAGTCGAGCGCCGAAGCGGCATCCGAAAGCTCACCGATCCCCTGGTCATATTCGCCCTGGCTTCGGCCAACACCGCGGAAGTTGAACCGCAGGACGGTAAAGCCCATGTTGTAGAAGGCGTAATGCAGGTTGTAGACGACCTTGTTGTTCATCGTCCCGCCGAACTGCGGATGCGGGTGCAGCACGATGGCGATGGGGGCGTCTTTTTCCTTTTGAGGGTGGTAGCGGCCTTCAAGGCGACCTTCGGGTCCTGGAAAAATGACCTCGGGCATGGAGGGCGGCGTCTCCTGACTTGTGCTTCTTGTTCGGCCGACAAATTATTGACGGAATCGCCCGGGGTACCTACAGGGGCAGTCCAGATCGGGGCGATCGCCGCGGCGCAACCGTTCAGAGCACTTATGCTCTTGGATGGCGCGCGTCAATATTTGCGAACGCTGGTGGCGGGAACGGTTCATTTGCGCATCACACCCGAACGGGCGCGCGGACCACGGCGGAGGAGAAAACCAGGTGAAGCTGTCGACCAAGGGGCGTTATGCCATGGTGGCCCTGGCGGATATCGCCCTGCAACCGGCCGAGGAACTGGTGACGCTGAGCGCGATCGCGCAACGCCAGAAGATTTCGCTGCCCTATCTCGAGCAGCTCTTCGTGAAGCTGCGGAGAGCCAACCTCGTCGTATCGGTGCGCGGGCCCGGCGGCGGCTATCGCCTGGCGCGCCCCCCGGCCGAGATCCGGGTCGTCGACGTGCTGAGCGCCGTGGACGAAACCGTGGACGCGATGCACAAGGGCGCGGGCGCCTCGGGAGGGTCGTCGGGAAGCCGGGCGCAATCGCTGACCAACCGGTTGTGGGAGGGGCTGTCGGCCCATGTCTATGTCTTCCTGCACCAGACCCGGTTGTCGGACGTGATCGCCAATGACCTGGCGCCCTGTCCGGCGGTACCCAACCTCTTTGCGGTTGTGGACGAAGACTAGGCCGGTGTACCGACCCGGTCCCGACGGTCGAGGGGCGCTGCCCCTCGAGCTCCCCGGAGGTATTTTTGCAAAGATGAAGGAACGGGCCCCGTGAAGAGCCGCGTCTACCTGGACTGGAATGCGACGGCGCCTTTGCGGGTCGAGGCGCGCGAGGCCATGATTGCGGCGATGGATGTCGTGGGCAATCCGTCCTCGGTCCATGCCGAGGGGCGTGCGGCCAAGGGGCTGGTGGAACGGGCCCGGGCGCAGGTGGCGGCGGCCTTCGGGGCCGAGGGGGCGGATATCGTCTTTACCTCGGGGGCGACCGAGGCGGCCGCACTGGCCTGTGCCGGGCGCGGTTTGCTGGGCGCCCCGGTGGAGCATGACGCGGTGCGCGCCTGGGTGTCCGAAGAGCTAGGCGTGTCGGAGAGCGGAGCCGTGCAGGTGGACGACCCCGGCCGGTCGGTCCTGCAGCTCGCCAATTCCGAGACCGGCGTGATCCAGGATCTGCCCGAGGGGCTGGAGCTGGTGGACGCGACCCAGGCCTTTGGCAAACTGCCGGTCGCCTTCAACTGGATGGGCGCGCGGATGGCGCTGATTTCGGCCCACAAGCTGGGCGGTCCGAAGGGAATCGGGGCCCTGGTGATGAAGCGCGGCACGGATGTCGCCGCGCGCATCCTTGGCGGCGGTCAGGAGATGGGTCGCCGGTCGGGGACGGAAAACGTCATTGGAATCGCGGGCTTCGGGGCCGCAGCAGAGGCGGCGGCACGGGATCTGGACGCCGGCGTCTGGGAGTCTGTTTCTGGAATTAGAAATATTCTAGAAAAGGCTATTGAGGTCGCTGCGAAAACGACTATTTTCGTCGGGAAAGATGCTGCACGCCTGCCCAACACGTCCTGCCTGATAGCCCCGGGCTGGAAGGGCGAGACCCAGGTGATGGCGATGGATCTGGCCGGCTACGCGATTTCCGCGGGATCGGCCTGTTCGAGCGGCAAGGTGCGGGCCAGCCACGTGCTGATCGCGATGGGATACGACCCCGACCTGGCCGGGGCAGCCGTGCGGATCAGCATCGGCCCGGCCACGACGGAAGACGAGGTACTGAGGTTCGCCGAAACCTGGGCCCGAGGGTTCAACCGGCATCGCGACCGCGGTGCATAAGGCAGACCGCACCGGCGGTGCAGACGTGTGTACTGCGCCACCGATGCGAGAGTTCCGTCAGCGCCGAGGGGCGCAATGTTCGATACGCACCTCGGTGCGACCCTGAAAACCGCACCCCCTGGTGCGAGCCTAATAACCGCACCTTCGGTGCAAACCTACTAACCGCACCGTCGGTGCGAGCAATCAAGCGCACATCAGGTGCGAGACAGACGAGCGCCGAAAGTGGCGCATGATCGGAGGACAGCATGACCGCATTGGATCAGCACCCGGCGGATGCCAAGATCAAGGACGCCGACGTCAAGGACGGTGTCGACCAGGAAACCGTTGACGCAGTCCGCGAGATCGGGACCTACAAATACGGCTGGAACACCGATATCGAGATGGAATACGCGCCCAAGGGCCTGACCCCGGATATCGTGCGCCTGATCTCGGAGAAGAACGAAGAACCCCAGTGGATGACCGACTGGCGGCTGGCGGCCTACGAGCGCTGGCTTCAGAAGGAAGAGCCTGACTGGGCGATGGTCGATTATCCGGAAATCGACTTCCAGGACCAGTATTACTATGCCCGCCCAAAGAGCATGGAGACCAAGCCGAAGTCGCTTGACGAGGTGGATCCCAAGCTGCTGGCGACCTACGAAAAGCTGGGCATCCCGCTGAAGGAGCAGATGATCCTCGCCGGTGTCGAAGGCGCCGAGGATGCGCCGGCGGACGGGCGCAAGGTGGCCGTGGACGCGGTGTTCGATTCCGTCTCTGTCGGCACCACCTTCCAGAAGGAACTGCAGAAGGCCGGGGTGATCTTCTGCTCGATCTCCGAGGCGATCCGCGAGCATCCCGAGCTGGTGAAGAAATACCTTGGCTCGGTCGTTCCGGTGTCGGACAACTTCTATGCGACGCTGAACTCGGCCGTCTTCTCGGACGGGTCGTTCGTCTATGTGCCGCCGGGCGTGCGCTGCCCGATGGAACTGTCGACCTACTTCCGGATCAACGCCGAGAACACGGGTCAGTTCGAACGGACGCTGATCATCGCCGACAAGGGCTCTTACGTCAGCTACCTCGAAGGCTGCACCGCACCGCAGCGCGACACGTCGCAGCTGCACGCGGCCGTGGTCGAGATCATCATCGAGGAAGACGCCGAGGTGAAGTATTCCACGGTGCAGAACTGGTTCCCGGGCGACGAGAACGGCAAGGGCGGGATCTACAACTTCGTGACCAAGCGCGCCGATTGCCGGGGCGACCGGGCGAAGGTGATGTGGACCCAGGTCGAGACCGGCTCGGCCGTGACCTGGAAATACCCGTCCTGCATCCTGCGCGGCGATGACAGCCAGGGCGAATTCTACTCGATCGCCATCACCAACAACCACCAGCAGGCCGATACCGGCACCAAGATGGTGCACCTGGGCAAGAACACCCGTTCGCGGATCGTGTCCAAGGGGATCTCGGCCGGGTTCGCGCAGAACACCTATCGCGGCCTGGTCTCGATGCATCCGAAGGCGATGAACTCGCGGAACTACACCCAGTGTGACTCGCTGCTGATCGGCGACAAGTGCGGGGCGCATACGGTTCCCTACATCGAGGTGAAGAACAACTCGAGCCGGGTGGAACACGAGGCGACGACGTCCAAGGTGGACGACGACCAGATGTTCTATTGCCGCCAGCGCGGCATGGACGAGGAAGAGGCCGTGGCGCTGATCGTCAACGGCTTCGCCAAGGAAGTGCTGCAGGCGCTGCCGATGGAATTTGCCATGGAAGCGCAGCAGCTGGTTGCCATCTCGCTGGAAGGCTCCGTGGGCTGATCATGTCGGGCGGCCTGAAGTTCTTCGCCGCGGTGGCGCTGACCGCCGTCGTGGCGGCGGCGCTGACGATCGCAGCGGCGCAGGGGTTCGGCCTGCTTCAGGGCGAAGCCCTGTCCCTGGTGTCGATCGCCGCGCTTGCGGGGGCGGCCGGGTGCCTCGGGGCACGGGCGGCGGCGCGTTTCGGAAAGGACCGGAAATGATCATCACCACAACACCCAATGTCGAGGGCCACCAGATCTCCGACTACAAGGGGATCGTCACGGGTGAGGCCATCCTTGGCGCCAATGTCTTCCGCGATCTCTTTGCCGGGATCACGGATGTCATCGGCGGTCGCTCCGGCGCCTATGAACAGGAACTCGGCCGTGCGCGCGAAACCGCCCTGGCCGAAATGGAAGAACGCGCCCTCGGGCTTGGCGCCAATGCCGTCGTGGGCGTCGATCTCGATTACGAAGTTATCAACAACATGCTGATGGTCAGTGCCTCCGGCACCGCCGTCGTGCTGGGCTGAGGGCCCTTGAGAAGGGAAAGAACATGCTGGAAATCAAGAACCTGCACGTGAAACTGGAAGAAGAGGACAAGCAGATCCTCAAGGGTGTCGACCTCGAGGTCCCGGCCGGCAAGGTCCATGCGATCATGGGCCCGAACGGCTCGGGCAAGTCGACCCTGTCCTATGTGCTCTCGGGCCGCGACGGCTATGAGGTGACCGAGGGCTCCGCCTCGCTTGAAGGTCAGGACCTGCTGGATCTGGATCCCGAAGAGCGCGCCGCGGCCGGCCTGTTCCTGGCGTTCCAATACCCGGTCGAGATCCCCGGCGTCGGCAACATGACCTTCCTGCGCACGGCGGTGAACGCGCAGCGCAAGGCGCGCGGCGAGGACGAGATGAGCGCGACGGACTTCCTGAAGATGGTCCGCGAGAAGGCGAAGGATCTCAAGATCGACGCCGAGATGCTCAAGCGTCCTGTCAACGTCGGCTTCTCCGGCGGCGAGAAGAAGCGCAACGAGATCCTGCAGATGGCTGTTCTTGCGCCCAAGATGTGCATCCTGGACGAGACGGACTCGGGTCTGGACGTGGACGCGATGAAGCTGGTGTCGGACGGTGTGAACGCGCTGCGCGACGCGGGCCGCGGCTTCCTCGTGATCACCCACTACCAGCGCCTGCTGGACCACATCAAACCCGACGTCGTCCACATCATGGCCGACGGCCGCATCATCAAGTCCGGCGGGCCCGAACTGGCGCTCGAGGTCGAGAAGAACGGCTATGCGGACATCCTGTCGGAGGTGGCTTGATGGCTTTGCCGCAGACCAAGCATGACACCACCGAAGCGCGGCTGGCGACGCTGAGCCTGCCCGAAAGCGGCTGGTCGGCCCCGGCCCGGCGCGCGGCGCTGGCCCGCGTGCGCGAGATGGGCCTGCCCGCTGCGCGCGACGAGTACTGGAAATTCACCCGCCCCGACACGCTGACCCGGCCCGATGTGATCGAGGCGGCGGTTTTCGACTCCGGCGAGCCGCCGTTCTTCAACGAGATCGACACGCTGAAGGTGGTCTTTGTCGACGGTGTCTTCGATGCCGACGCCTCGGACGACCTGTCGCTGGAAGGTGTCAGCATCGAGCGTCTGGCCGACGTGGCCGGAACCGATATCCACTGGGCCAAGGATCTTTACGGCACGCTGGAAACCAACGGGCAGGACCCGGTGGCCCGGCCGCTGGCGGCGCTGAACACCGCCTTTGCCACCGACGGGCTGCTGATCCACGTGACCGGCAAGCCGTCGAAGCCGATCCAGCTGACGTACAGCCACGCCGACACCCGCTCGGATGCAATCCTGCACCACGTGGTGAAGGTCGAGGCCGGGGCCGAGGTGACGATACTGGAAAACGGCCCGGCCGCGGCGCGTTTCAACAAGTGCACCGAGATCGACATCGCCGACGGCGCCGCGCTGCATCACGTGCGCGCGCAGGGCCGCGACCATGAGCGCCGCGCCGCGACGCATATGTTCACCCGGCTGGGCGAGAAATCGACCTACAAGTCCTTTACCCTGACCGTGAACGGCGTGATGACACGCAATGAACAGGTGCTGGAGCTGACCGGCGACGAGGCGATCGCGCATGTGGCCGGCGCCTGTGTCGGCGATGGCGATTTCCACCATGACGACACGGTCTTCATCACCCATGACGCGGTGGATTGCGAAAGCCGCCAGGTGTTCAAGAAGGTGCTGAAGAACGGCGCCACCGGTGTCTTCCAGGGCAAGATCCTGGTGAAGCCCGGCGCGCAGAAGACCGATGGCTACCAGATCAGCCAGTCGCTTCTGCTGGACGGCGACAGCCAGTTCCTGGCCAAGCCGGAGCTTGAGATCTACGCCGATGACGTGGCCTGTTCGCATGGCTCGACCTCGGGCGCGATCGACGAGGAGGGGCTGTTCTACCTGCGCTCGCGCGGGGTGCCGGAACGCGATGCGACGAACCTGCTGACGCTGGCCTTCCTCGCCGAGGCGGTGGACGAGATCGAGGACCAGGCGCTTGCCGACGAAATCGTGTCCCGCCTGGAAGGGTGGCTGACGCGGCACGGCTGAGATGGCAGTCACGACCGACATCGCGGCGATGTATCGCCGGCCGCGCCCGGTTGTGGCGCGGCTGCTTGATATGGGACCGCGCGAGGACCGTGCCCTGGTCTTCCTGATGCTGTTCTGCGCCCTGGGCTTCGTCGCCCAGCTGCCGCGCCTCTCGCGTGAGGCGTATCTGCAGGAGCAGGAGCTGAACATGCTGATGGGCGGCGCGCTGCTGGGCTGGGTCTTTCTGGCGCCGCTGATGTTCTATGGCATCGCGGCGCTGTCGCACCTGGTGGCGAAGATCTTTGGCGGCAAGGGCCAGTGGTACGGCGCGCGCATCGCGCTGTTCTGGGCGCTGCTGGCCTCTGCGCCGCTGATGCTGCTGCACGGGCTGGTGGCCGGGTTCATCGGCCCTGGTGCGGCGCAGACGCTGGTTGGCGTCCTTTGGCTTGCCGTTTTGGGCTGGTTCTGGTTCACCGGGCTGAGGCTGGCGGAGCGTAGTGTGACATGAGCGGACAGGATTGGGGGGCGCTGGCCCTTCTGACGGTGAAAGACCCGGCCGAAGCGGCGCGCCAGGTCATGGCGATGGGACTGCCCCGACAGGTTCTGTGGCTGGCTCTGATCGTTGTGTCGCTGCTGAACACGATCCTGCTGTTCACACCCGCCATCGTGGCGGGGCTGCCGGTGCTTCTGCCCGGTGTGCTGGCAAATCCGGTGCCGTATTTCCTGCTGGTCTCAGTCGGGCTTGTGGTGATGATCCACGTGATCTGGTGGATCGGCGCGAAGATGGGCGGGACAGGTTCTCTGGACGACGTGGCCGCCGTGATGATCTGGATGCAGGCGCTGCGCGTGGCGGTGCAGGCGGTGTCGCTGGTGCTGCAATTCCTGTTCCCGATCTTCACGCTGTTCCTGGCGGTGGCCGTGGGCGTCTATTCGCTCTACATCCTGCTGCATTTCATCGACCAGGCCCACCGGATGGGCTCTCTGGCGCGGTCGGCCGGCGTGCTGATCGCTTCGGTGCTGGCGCTGGCCCTGGCCATGACCCTGCTGCTGACCCTGGTCGGCGGCCCGATGGGAGAGGCGATTCCGAATGTATGACGTCACCAAGATCCGCTCTGATTTCCCGATCCTCGCGCGCGAGGTGAACGGCAAGCCGCTGGTCTACCTGGACAACGGCGCCTCGGCGCAAAAGCCCCAGGTCGTGATCGACGCGGTGACGCAGGCCTATGCGATGGAATATTCCAACGTGCACCGGGGGCTGCATTTCCTGTCGAACCTGGCGACCGAGAAATACGAGGGCGTGCGCGGGACCATCGCGCGGTTCCTGAACGCAGGCCACGAGGACGAGGTCGTGATGAACTCGGGCACCACCGAGGGCATCAACACGGTGGCCTATGGCTGGGCCGCGCCACGGCTTCAGGCCGGCGACGAGATCGTGCTGTCGGTGATGGAGCATCACGCCAATATCGTGCCCTGGCATTTCCTGCGCGAACGGCAGGGCGTGGTGCTGAAATGGGTCGATACGGATGCGACCGGCCACCTGGATCCGCAGGCGGTGATCGACGCGATCGGGCCAAAGACGAAGCTGATCGCCATCACGCAGCTGTCGAACGTGCTGGGCACCAAGGTCGACGTTAAGGCGATCTGCGACGGCGCCCGCGCGAAGGGCGTGCCGGTGCTGGTCGACGGCAGCCAGGGTGCGGTGCACATGCCCGTCGACGTGCAGGACCTGGGCTGCGATTTCTACGCGATCACGGGGCACAAGCTGTACGGGCCTTCGGGATCGGGCGCGATCTGGATCCGCAAGGAGCGGCTGGACCAGATGCGGCCCTTCATGGGCGGCGGCGACATGATCCGCGAGGTGTCGAAAGACACGGTGACCTATGCCGATCCGCCGATGAAGTTCGAAGCCGGCACGCCGGGCATCGTGCAGATGATCGGGCTGGGCGTGGCGCTGGAATACCTCATGGAGCTGGGGATGGAAAACGTCGCGGCCCACGAGGAGACGCTGCGGGATTACGCGCGGTCGCGGCTGGACGGGCTGAACTGGCTGCAGGTGCAGGGCACGACCCCGGACAAGGCCGCGATCTTCTCCTTCACGCTGGACGGGGCGGGGCATGCGCATGACGTCTCCACGATCCTCGACAAGAAGGGCGTGGCGGTGCGTGCGGGGCACCATTGTGCCGGGCCGCTGATGGACCACCTTGGGCTGACGGCGACCTGCCGGGCGTCCTTTGGCCTCTACAACACCGAAAGCGAGGTCGATGTGCTGATCGACGCGCTGGAACTGGCGCACGAGCTCTTTGCCTGACGTTTAGTCCGTCCTGCAAGGGGCGTGACGGGAACGACCTGCGGTCGTGGCCTCCGGCGGGAGGTATTTTTGCCAAGAAGAACGAGGGGCGTTTTGCGCTGTCCCCCCGACCTGCGCGGTTTTCGGGCGTCGGATCGAGGTATTTGTGCAAAGGTGAAGACAGGGCGGCAACGCGCGCGGCCCGTGGTCTTTGACAGGGTTGCAGATGTCGGATGCCATTGCGGCAGAATGGGCCGCCCTGCGGGTAGGGTGAGGCCGGCCGCGACGTCGGCAGGCGCGGGGTGGCGCTGTTCTGCCTGTGCTTTGTGCAATTGCGACCTGCAAGGTGTCGTTTTTTGGCGCTGACGGGTGGTACTCCGGGTCGTGAGGAGTAGTCTGGCGCCAATCGAAAGCCACCGACGGAGTATGTATGTCCCTTCTCACCGAAGCAGACGAGATTTCCAACATCGCATTCGGATTCATGGGGTCCAAGGCGCTTTTCGCGGCGCTCGAGCTCGAAGTCTTCTCGAAGCTTGCCCAGGCGCCCAGGACCTCGGCCGAACTGGCGGAGGCGGTCAAGATCCACCCCGATCGCGCGATGACGCTGCTGACCTCGCTGGCCGGGCTGGGGCTTGTCTCGGTCGAGGATGGCCGGTTCTCGAACTCTCCGGCGGCCGAGGCCTTCCTGGTGAAGGGGGCAAAGTACGACTTTTCCGACTACCTGCGCCTGCAGGTCGGCAAGCAGATGTATCCGCTTCTGGATCAGATCGAGGGCGCGCTGACCGGCAAGCTGGACGAGGCCGACACCAAGTCCTATGCCGACTGGTTCTCGGACCCCGAAGAGGCGCGGCTGTATTCCGAAAGCCAGCATGCGGGCTCGCTTGGCCCGGCACGACAGCTGAAGAAGGCGCTGGACCTCAGTGGCAAGAAGAGCCTTCTGGACGTTGGCGGCGGCACCGCGGCCTTCGACATCACGCTGTGCGCGGCGAACCCGGAGCTGACGGCGACGGTGCTGGAATTCCCCAATGTCGCCGCGCTGGGACGGGAATATGTCGAAGAGGCCGGGCTGACCGACCGGATCACCTACCATGAAGGCAACGCGCTGGAGGCCGAGTGGCCGAAAGGGCAGGATATCGTGCTGATGTCCTACCTGTTCTCCGGCGTGCCCGGCGACACCCATGACCGGCTGATCCAGCAGGCCTGGGGCGTGCTGAACCCGGGGGGCATGATCCTGATCCACGATTTCGTGGTGAAGGCCGACCGCTCCGGCCCGCCGCTGGCGGCGCTGTGGCAGCTGCAGCACACGGCCTTCACGCCCGAGGCGCGTTCGCTCGATGCCGGCTGGCTGACCGAGACGCTGAACCAGGGCGGGTTCAAGGATGTGGACGTGCGGACCATGATCCCCGAAATGACCATGCTGGCCCAGGGTGTGAAGCCCTGAGCCATCTGTCGTGACGATGTCTTGGCCGCAGCCTCCAGTCGGGCGCGGCCGGGCGTTGCGCGGTTGCGGGCTCTGGCTTGAGGCCGTGGCCTTGCGTGACACTCTTTCTGGAAAGGGTGGCCGAGCCTCTGGCTGCAGGTCGGGCGCCAAGATGCGCATCTGTTCAGAAAGTTGCTGAAGGCGGCTCTTCGGCGATTGCACCGGGTGCGGGCTTTCGCTACAAGCCCCGAACAGGCACCCGTAGCTCAGCTGGATAGAGCGCTGCCCTCCGAAGGCAGAGGCCAGAGGTTCGAATCCTCTCGGGTGCGCCATGATCTCAATGACTTACGAATGTGGTTTGCTCCGGGTGGTGTTGATTTGGTGTGGTTTCGCATCAAGCGCTCCTTTGCATGGCCTGAGGTGCGGCTCGCTGCAGTCGGGGTGATGGTGGGCGTGAATCCTTTGGAGGATCTTGGCTCTGGTCTGAAAATCCCCGGCTGCCTGCCAGAAGCTGGCGCGCGTCTTCAGGGCACGGGTGATGGCCGTGTGGTGCAGAAGACGACTGACAAGAGCAATTCACGGTCGGACAGGGCTGCGAAACGGTATCGGGTCCGATCTGCGGCGGCTGTCCATACGACTTGTCAGCCCGGAGACAGGACGTGCTGGCCGCATTGCTCATGACATTCGGTGCTTTTTTTGAATCAAGTGCAGGTGTTCACCCATCCCCACCTCTTGGACGTCCCTGATCATCCTCTTTGCTGGTCGTTATCTTGAATGGCCTGCGGTCCTGTTCGGTTGTTGAGATCTTAGCCGCGTCTTCAACCTCTGCGGTCGTCATGCTTGGGTTTCGGCGGAATTCGACTGACTGTCAGGGGCATTCGCAACAATTGGCCGATACCCCTGACAGATGCCGTCGACGCGGCCCGACCTGCTTGACTTGCCACCGTCACCGTAGAAGACGTCCGGCCTGAAAACTGCCCCGGACTGGCTCTTCCCATGATGTTTCCCGCTGACCGCCATCCGCTTGACGACTCCCACTGGTTGTCTCAGGTGCCAGCCGCCTTTCGCAAGGATGTGCTCGATCTGTGCACCTTTCGCAGGTTGAACGATCAGGAGTTGACCCTGGGCGCCGAGGACGCGCCGGGGAGCGTGATCGGCGTGGTGTCTGGCGCACTGGCGCTCGAACGGGACGTGCCGGGGCAAGGGTTCGTGCCTGTCTGGCTGCTTCAGGAAGGTACGTGGAGGGCGGTTGACGGGACCTTTCAGGGCGATACGCGGGGGATCACGTTGCGGGCCGCCGGACCGGCCGAGATCGTGGAGCTTTCGGCGATGCAGGTGCAGCGGATCGCCGAGGCGCACGAGGATGGCTGGCGCTGGTTTGCCCAGATCTCTGCGGGCCAGGCGCAGCTGGCGACCGAGGTGTCGCTGAGTTTCATGCAGCTTGACGGTGCCGTGCGGATGGCTAACCTGCTGCTGAGGCTTTGTCGGTCGGGACGGGCGGATGGCGCGCTGATGCCCGTGGCGCTGGCCGAAGCGGATCTTGCGCGGATCTGCGGCCTGACGCTTCTTGCGCTCGGGCGCGGACTGGGCGTCCTGGCGGCGCTGGGTCTGGTCCGACATGTGAACGGAGTGATCGAGATCCTGTCGGAACCGAAGCTGAGCGCCTGGCTGGGGCCGCGCGCGGTGCCCTCGGCGTACGCGGGCGGGGCGGCCGACGCGTCGAACAGGCGGATCGCCTGAGCGCGGGGAGAAGGCAGCGTCTGCCAGATCCAGAAAACTCCATAAAATTCAGATCTCTGTAGACGTTTTTTAAACTGTTTCCGGGATCCCTAGTCGGCTTGGAGTCCGGCGAGCGACCCGGGTCCGGACAACCGATGCCCTGGCTGCAGTGAGCGAGACAGGGTTGGAGATCGGTGCCCGGGTCTGGCCCGGTCACACCGCGCCGTGGCGCCGCATGTGGCCCGGCGCAGGTCCGCGCATGCGAGGCGCAACACCACAGAACGCTCTGGTAAGCCGGGCTTAGACCCCGTGCACCTACCTGTTTTCCTGCAAGAGGCCGGTGGGATCGGCGACGTCGCGATGAAAGCCCGGCCGTCCTGTCGGCCCGTCTTCGGCTTTCGGCCGGTCCCGCTCTGGCCTCGCCCGCACGCGTGACAACGACCTCAAACACAGGAAATCCAGCCATGGCGCATCTCAACACGATCACTTGCTTCGGCGGCGAGTGGACCGAGCTTACCAATGCGGATGTCTCCGCGATCCGGATCCAGAATCAGGGCGGTGACCTGATCCGGGTCATGGCCACGCCGGACACGGCGGAACCGGCGGGCAGCCAGGGCTCCATCGCGCTTGGCGCGGGGGACATCGTGGCGGCAAGCACGCCGCTGGCGGATCTTTTTCCCAGTGTGACCGCGGGCTACCGGGTCTGGGCCTGGGCTGTGGTGACGGTCGACGTGTCGGTGTCGCATGGCTGATTTCGTCACCGGCTTTTCCCGCAGCCCGTTCCTGGTGCAGCGGCCCGCCGGGTCGCGAAACAGCGCCTTTTCGGCCTATGCGGTCAACGGGGTCGCGCCGCGGCTGGTCAGCGATTTCGCGGCCGGCCTGTACCTGGACCAGGGCGGCGTCAGCGATGTCGCGACGCTGTTCGGCGGCTGCGACCGAAGCGGCCCGGCCACGCAATACGACAGCGACGGGCGCCTGGTGTGGGCGCCTCACAACCTGGCGGTCAACAGCGGCTCACCGGCGGCGCAGGATATCGCGGTGGAGCCCGGCGCCCGCTATACAGTTGGCTGTTCCGGGAATGGGACGGTGACATTGTCCGGGGCAGGCACGGGCAGCGCGATTGCCGGGGCGCCGGTCAGCATCGTCGCCGCCAGCGCGACACTGAGCTTGGCGGTGACCGGAGCGGTGGCGCAGATGTGGTGCCACCGGTCGGACCTTGGCGGCATGGCGCCGGTGCCGAAGGGCGTACGCCCGGCGGCGGGGCTTGAAAGCTGCCTGCCGACCGGGGGCGCGCCGCGCTACATGATGCGCTCGGCCGCCTACCTTCCGGCGCCGGGGATCTTCTGGATCGGGGACAGTTTCCTGAACGGGGATTTGTTGCCGATAGAAACCATGGCGCTGGTCGAACCCAACGGGCTGATCCCGCATGAGACAGACGGTGTCGGCGGCAGCAACCTTCAGCAGCAGGCCACGCGCTTTGCCGGCGCGGACCCGGCCATGTACGAGCGGACGCTGGTGATCATGGACGGCGGGCTGACCGACAGCGCAGCGCAGGCCATGGCGGCAATCGACGACATGGTCGGACGGCTGGGCCACGACCGCTGGATCTATGTCCAGCCGGCGCCGTTCTCGGCGCCCGATGCCGGGATGCTGCAAACCTGGGCCGACATCCGCGACCACGTGGGAGAGGCGCATTATGTCCCGACATGGGAAGGCGCGCTGGCGCTCAGCGACGGCTCGCCCGAGGACGAGGCACGGGTGGCCGACGGGCTTTGGCCGCTGTCGCTCACCGAGAGCGAGACGGATTTCCACGCCAATGCCGCCGGGCGCAGCTATCTTGCCGCGCAGATCCACGCCAAGCTGTTGGCGCGCGGGGATATCGGCAATCCGGCGGCACGGGTGCGGGCGGGCCTGCAGGTGGAACCGGCCACGTCCAACCTGCTGGAACAGACGGCCTTTGCCTCGGCCACGCCGCCGGGCTGGACGGTCTTCGTGGGCTCGGGCACGCGCAGCCTGACCGAGCTTTACGGCGCGCCCGCAATCCGCTTCACCTGTGCCGGGCAGCGCGACGCGCTCTACCAGCCGTTCACGCTGGCGCCCAACACGACCTACACGGCCTCGGCGCGGGTCAGCGTCCTGGCCGATACGCTGGGTCCGGTGATGGGGATCTACAACCTGTCGGATGCGACGGCTGCGGGCGGCAGCCTGTCGGCGACGCTGGCCGACCGCGACGCGCAGGGCTATGTCACGATCACCTTCACCACCGGGACGGATATCTACGGCGATCTCCGCTTTGGGGTCGGGCTGGACGCGGGTCGGACCGGGGATGTCGTGATCTCGGAGGTGCAGCTGGAACCCGGATCGCGGCGCACGTCTCATGTGCCGTCGCTGGCCGGTCCTGCGGTGCGCGCGGCGGATCCGGTGCCAACCATCCCGGCCGCACGCCTGCCAAGTGCCGGGGGCATGCCCGACGCGATCTGCTTCGCGATCCGGGGGCGGATGAGCTACCGGGACACGGGCAACGCGCTGGAGGTCCGGCCGCTGACCTGGCAGGGGAATTCCGACAATTTCATCCATTACTACCTGCGCACCGATGGCGCGAGCACCGGGCAGCCGCAGATGCGGCACAAGGGGCAGGGGGTGACGCAGGATGTCACCGGTCCCACCGGCGCCTATGCGCCGGGCGAGGAGGTGGCGTTTTCCCTGGGCTCCCGCCTGTCGGCGGAGGGAATCAACGCGGCGATCGACGGGGTGGCCCTTGGTGGCGCCGCATCGGTGGCGATGCCGGATCTTGCCGCCTCGAACCTGCAGCTGGGGCAGACCTTTACCGGCTATATCTCCTGCTTTGCCATGTGGGACACCGATATCGGCGACGCCGGACTGGAAGAGGCGACCGGGTAGATCAGCGGGAACCCTGGACATGAAAACGGCGCGGGGCCATGCAAGCCACGCGCCGTTTTTTTCGTTCTTGGACAGCCCTGCCTTGCGGCGGGCCATCCTGATCCGGCCGACCCAGGGGCAGATCCCCCGGGATCAGGCGGCGCTGCGGCGGGGCCTGCGGCGGCGGGCCTGGCCGCCGGGCTTGCCATGATTGGCACCCTGCGCGCCGCCCTGCGGCTTGCCGCCGCCACCGCCGCCGCGACGACGACCGCCTCCTCGGCCGCGCCCGCCGCTGCCGGCGGGTTGTCCTGCGCCCGGAGGCGGGGCTTCGCCGCTGGCGACCGGGATGTCGATCTTCATCAGCTTCTGGATCTGGCGCAGCTGGTCGGCCTCGTCCGGAGCGCAGAAGGCGATCGCCTCGCCCTCGCGGCCCGCGCGCGCGGTCCGGCCGATGCGGTGCACGTAGTTGTCAGGCACTTCCGGCAGGTCGAAGTTGATGACATAGGCCACGCCCGGGATGTCGATGCCGCGCGCGGCCACATCGGTGGCCACCAGCACCTTCACCGTGCCGTCGCGGAACGCCTTGATGGCGCGGTCACGCTGGCCCTGGCTCTTGTTGCCATGGATCGAGGCGGCGTCGAACCCGTCGGCCACCAGACCCTTCATCAGCCGTTCCGCGCCATGCTTGGTGCGCGAAAAGACCAGCGTCAGGGCATCCATGTCCTGGCGCAGGATCTCGCGCAGCTTGGCGGGCTTGTCCCCCTTGTCGAGGAAATGCACCGACTGGGTGATCTTGTCCGCGGCCTTGCCCGGAGGAGAGACCTGGACCCGGCGCGGATCCTTGAGATAGGCGCGGCTGAGCTCTTCCATCTGCTTGGGCATGGTGGCCGAGAACAGCATCGTCTGGCGCGGCGTGCCGAGCTTGGGCGCGATCTTGCGCAGGGCGTGGATGAAGCCCAGGTCCAGCATCTGGTCGGCTTCGTCCAGCACAAGGTGGCGCACCTGGCCCAGGTCCACGGCGCCGCGGTCCATCAGGTCGATCAGGCGCCCGGGCGTGGCGACAAGAACATCGGTCCCGCGCGAGAGCATGTTGATCTGCCGGTTGATCGACTGGCCGCCGACCACGGTGGACACGCGGATCTTGGTCTTTTCGGTCAGGGTCTTCAGGCTTTCGGCGATCTGGTTCACCAGCTCGCGCGTGGGCGCGAGGATCAGCGCCTTGGCGGTCTTGGGCGCTGGTCTGCCCGGCATGGACAGCAGCTGGTTGATCAGCGGCAGACCGAAGGCCAGGGTCTTGCCGGTGCCGGTCTGGGCCAGGCCCAGAACGTCATGGCCGTCCATCGCAAGCGGGATCGCCTGGTTCTGGATCGGGGTGGGTTCGGAGAAACCGATGCGCTCCAGCGCATCATTCAGCTCGGGCGAAAGGCCCAGCATGTCGAAATCGAACACGTAGTTTTCCTTTTGGCACCGGGGCCGCAATCTGGGCGGCACGGCGCAATGGCTGTGGCCGCGTGGATCGCGGCGCACGAGGGTGTTGCGCGGCCTCGGAAGACGCAGGGGGATCCTGCGGCACCCGGCCGACACATCCAGCACCCTGCGTGATGGGGAACCTGAAAGATCGTCGCTGACGGGCCCGGACAAAAACCTGCAACACATGCAGACGGGCCACGGCTAGCTCACGCGGCAATGCAGCGACGGGCAACATGTGGGGCATGGGGGACGATCTGTCAAGAGTGCAGTCGGGGCAGGGGGTTAAGAGAAGGTTGCCGCGGTGCCGCACCGCCCTGAGACGCCGCCGCCGCCGGCCCCCCGGGTTGCGGCGCTGCCAGCGGCATGGGAGGTTGCGCCGCAACGGAAACGACAAAAGGATCAGGCGCATGGCCACCAAGACCCCCGACCGGCAGCAGGGCTTCGACCTCAGGGGCGGCACCACGGACGCAAGCGCGGTTTCGGGCTATTACGACGACTGGGCCGCGACCTATGAGGCGTCGGTGAAATCCTGGAACTACAGCGCGCCCTCGGACGCCGCCGCACGGCTGGTGCCGCACCTGTCGAAGGGCGACTCGGTGCTCGACATCGGCTGCGGGACGGGGCTTTTCGGGCAGGCCATGGCCGGGCGCGGAGCCTTCCGGCTGGTCGGGCTGGATATCTCGGACGAAAGCCTGCGGCTGGCAAAGGACACCGGGGTCTATGCCGAGCTGACCGAACATGACCTGCAGGTGCTGCCGCTGCCGGTGGCGGACGACACCATGGACGCCGCCGCCTCTGTCGGAGTGCTGACCTATCTGGAAGACGCCGGCGCCATGCTGCGCGACGCCTGCCGCTGCGTGCGGCCCGGCGGGATCATAACCTTCACCCAGCGCACCGACCGCTGGGCCGCGCTCGATTTCGGCGCGACGGTCGAGCAGATCGCGAAGGACGGGCTCTGGACGGTGCTGGAGATCAGCACGCCCCAGGATTACCTGCCCGGGCACGAGGATTTCGGACAGGATATCAAGATCATCCACACGGTCTGCCGGGTGGTCTGAGGCCGGGGCGGCACAGGCCCCCGCGCGCTTAGCCCTGCGGCTGCCCGATCCGGTCGGTCACGCCCCGCGCCCAGCGGCGCGAGGCAGCGCCGAAGCAGTCGTGCAGCGAATCGGCGGCGATGACACTGCCCAGCGACATCCGCCCCAGCAGGCACAGCCCCGGCGCGGTCGCGCCGTCCGGCCCGATAAGGGCGCCGTCCCCGGCGGTGTCCGCCGCCAGAGGCCCCTCGCGCGCGGTCAGCCAGCCGTCGTCCAGCAGCCCCGTGACCAGCGGATCCCGGACCGCGCCGAGATCGGGGTTGGGAAGCACCCCATCGACCATCACGCTGGCCTCGATCGCGGTGTCGCCACAGGCCAGCCGCCAGCCTTCGGGGATCAGAGTGATCTCGGGGTCGGTCGCCAGCTCGAGCGAGACGATGCCGGCCTCGATCAGCGCGGCCAGCTCGTGGCAGGACGAGACCGGCGGGCCGTAGGAATAGCGCTTCAGCCCCTCGTCAAAGCCCACAAGGGCCTCGGCGGTGTCGGGCGGGGTGGTCGCGGGGTTGTAGCCGATGCGCAGCGCGTCCTGCCATGTCCGCCAGACCTGGCCGACCGTGTAGCCGATCGACGGCGGCTGGCGTCCCTCGGCCATGGCAAGGCCGTCCTGCAGCGCCTGCAGCGGAGAGCTGTCCTCCTGCGTGCCGGGCGCGTCCCATTCGGTGGCAAGCCAGTCGGCGACCCCGGCGGGGTCGGTCCCCGTCTCCTCCAGGATCCGGCGGACAGGGGGCAGGAGCGCGCCGTCGATCTTCTGCCGGGCCGTGTCGGGATCCGCCGTCGCGGCGGCGGCGATGGCCTCGGCAAAGGCGTCGCTTTCCGCCTGGGTCGGCGCGAAGCATGCGTCAAGCGCGGCGGTGGCGGGCTTCGGGGCGGGCGGTCGCCCGTCGAGAGAGAAGGGCAGGATACGCGCGGGCTCGCCCCCCGAGGCGACATAGGTGCCGTCTGCGAACCGCCCGCCCTGACCGGTGGTGAGCACGCGCAGCACGTCGAAGGACGACAGCGCCAGCCCCCGGATCGCGACGGTCTGGCCGGCCCAGTCCACCGCGCGATCCTGCAGCAGCCGCGCCGGATAGGCCTGCGCCAGCCTGCCCGCCCCCGTGCCGGCGTGGTCCTGCCATTCGGCAAGCTGGTCGTCCGGAGCGACTTTGGGCTGGCCCGGCACCAGCAGCACCTCGGCATAGGGTCCGTGCCAGCTGTCGTCGGAAAACAGCTGCCAACCCGTGTCGTCGCGCTTGAGATCGGTGACCGCATGCGGCCGCAGGGAGATGGCCAGCGCCGCATGCGCGCGCAGCTCGGCAAAGCGGGCTTCCAGGTAGCGGCCGAGTTCGGCGCGCGGGGGGAAGGCATCGGGATCCGCGGGCGCGTCCGGCCAGTCGGCGAAGGGGCCAAGGGCCGAGAAGGCCGGCGGCCGGATGGCGATGTCGCGCATGGGGATGTTCAGACGGCAGAGCGGGCTTTCGGCCGGGTCGAAATTCGGTCCCGCGCCGGGGGCCGGGAAGGCATCGAAGATGTCCACCTTCAGCGCCGGTTGTCCCGCGCGCGCATCGGCCAGCGCCTCAAGCGCGCCCAGCCCGCGTGGCCCCATGCCCACGACCGCAATCCGTGGTGCCGTAATCCCGTCTGACATTCGTAACTTCCCTGCGTCCCCTGTGGCGCAGGAGGATAACGCCGGCTCAGGCGCTCCGTTCCCGGGCGCGGGCTGTCCGTGGGTTTTGTGGTGGGATTGCCGCCGTGGCGGTCTTGGCGGTGCCCCTGTGGGCACTGCCCGTTACCGACCGACCTACCGTCGTGGCCCTTAACGCCCCCCCTGACAGGCTTTCCCTAAGTGCCAGGGGCAACTGGCCCCGGTTTGCGTTCACCGTCGCAACCGGGTTTTCCTTTCATCACAGCCAAGTTGGCGCCTTTGGACAATTTGGGTCAGACAGGAATGTGGCGAATGTCTGCAGCGCGTTCGCCACCAACGTAATGGCTCCCATGCACGCGTTCTTTCAGTGAATTCTTCTTCGCTGAGCAGCCCCCTCCGCAAGAGACTTCTCACGAAATCTGCTGTGTCAGCGGCTTGCTTTCTTCTTTTGCACCCGTAGCACGCTGCAACAGTCTTTCCATAAGTATTGTCGCCCTGACCTGAATGGGAAACGACGTGGTCAAGCTCGCAATTTTCGTCCGAAATCTCTCTCAAGCAATAAAAGCACTTATAATTATCTCGCTCCATGATCGGTAATGAATGCCTAATTGCGAGAAGCACGCTCGGTGAATTGAATCTCGGAATTGATCTTTTCCGGTTTCGGCCATCTGCGGGACATCATCCCGAATGTCGCCCGGCGGATCGGGGCGAGCGATATGGTCCCTCACTTCTGTTGTGCGCTCATGATGCACCTGCAGCAGGACTTGAGGCTTGAAAGCCCTGCCTGGCATGGCTCAAACGGGGTCGGGGATAGAACCATGACGACGCATGCGCCGCTTTACCCAAGGGAAGGTCGACATTGCGTTGCGCGTTTTTTCAGCGCATTGCCGGAGGCTCCAGACGGAGTAAGGATGCACAATAAGCTGGGGTCGCTTCTTTTGGCCCGATTTCGACATCCACGATAATTGCGGATGAACGTCAGCAGGAATTTTCCGACGCCGCGGGGAAAATGCCAAACAATTTCTTGCTCGAATCAAGGGACAGTGTCTTATTCACCGATCATGAGCCACATCCACTTGTCCCTTCATTCCGTTCTGACGATCCTGCGCTCCCTTCTCGTGGTGGCGCTGATCCTGGCGGCAATGCCGTGGAAGACGGGATCTTCGGGCCCCCGCCTCGGAGAGGGGGCGCCAAGACTCGAGGTGGCCCAGGACGGCGGTGACAGTCTCATGCCGCGCCCGGTACTGCCGCAGGCGGAACGGAGCGCGAAGAAGGACGTGACGGCCGACAGCGACTGCGGGACCCTGCCGTCGGGGGCGCACCCCTCGCCGGTGCTGCGGATGGCGCTCGCGGGAGGCACGGCCGCGCGGCTGTGGCGCGAGATGCCGACATCGCTCCGGCCCGAGCCGAGGGCGCCGCCGCAGACCACCTGATCCGCCCTGCGCGCCCCGGCCCGACCGGGCCCACGCACCGGCGGTATTGGACAGCGCGACCCGGCAAGGTCCGCTTTCCCTGACCATTCAGAATTCCGATACGCCCCACGGGCGGACAGGATCGGCAGCGACGCCCCGGCCCCACACCGGCCGCGTCGTTGCCCCGAAAGGCCGCGGGGGCTCCGCGCCCCGTAGGCCCGCCATGGCGACCCGAGGTCGTCCAGGCCCGCCACCGACCCCGGCCGCACTGGCCGGAGACGACACCGCACCCACGAAAAACAATACCCAAGAAAAACAAGAAACGTCGTGCCGACCGCATCCGGTCGGTTTCGCGGCCGGTGCTGTACCGGACCGTGCTTTTGGAGGAACAATACGTGTCGAAACTCTTCTCGGCGTCCGAGGGACTGGGTCCCGACGTACCGGTCAACCGCTGGCTTCAGCTTGTGGCCGGCGTGGCCTGCATGGTCGCCGCCTCGAATATCCAGTACTCCTGGACGCTCTTCGTCCCCGCGATCCAGGAAACCCACCAGTGGAGCCGGGCGGCGATCCAGACCGCCTTTACCATCTTCGTGCTCATGCAGACCTGGAGCACGCCGCTGATCGGGCATTTCATCGACCAGCGGGGGCCGAGGACCGTGGTCTCCATCGGCGGGATCCTGATCGCGATCGCCTGGCTGGTCAATTCGCAAACCGGCTCGCTTGCGGGCTTCTACGTCGGCGGCGCCATCGGCGGTGTCGGGGTGGCCTGCGTCTACTCGAGCTGCATCAACAACGCGCTGAAGTGGTTCCCGGACAAGCGCGGTCTGGCCGTGGGCCTGACGGCGGGCGGCTACGGGGCAGGGACCATCCTGACCATCATGCCGATCGCGGCGATGATCGAGAACTCGGGCTACCAGTCGGCCTTCTTCGTCTTCGCCCTGATCCAGGGTGCGGCGATCTTCGGGCTGTCCTGGTTCCTGAAGGCCCCCAAGGGCGAGGTCGGTTATTCGACCACCGTGGCCCAGAGCCGGCGCGACTATACGCTGGTCGAGGCACTGAAGACTCCGGTCTTCTGGGTCATGCTGGCCATGTTCACCGCGACGGTGACGGGCGGGCTGATGGCCGTGGCGCAGCTTGGGCCCATGGCGAAGGATCTTGGCGTGGCCGATCACGTCATCTTCTGGGGCATGGCCGCGCTGCCGCTGGCGCTGATGCTCGACCGTCTGATGAACGGGCTGTCGCGTCCGCTGTTCGGCTTCATCTCGGACAAGATCGGGCGTGAGCCGACGATGTTCATCGCCTTCTCGCTCGAGGCGACGGGGATCTTCGCGCTGGCGCACCTGGGGCACAACCCCTACATGTTCGTGCTGCTGTCGGGGGTGGTCTTCATCGCCTGGGGCGAGGTCTACTCTCTGTTCTCGGCGACGGCGGCAGATGTCTTCGGCACCAAGCACATCGCGAAGATCTACGGCGTGCTCTACACCGCCAAGGGGTTCGCGGCCCTGCTGGTTCCGATCGGCAACCTGCTGATGGAATCGACGGGCACCTGGAACACCGTGTTCTACAGCATGTCGTTCCTCGATGCCTGCGCGGCGGTCTGTGCCATCCTCGTGCTGCGGCCGCTGATCCGGCGCCATCACGCGAACAACGAGGCGATCCGCGCCGAGCCGCCGGCCGCGCGCGTGGTTCCCGCGCAGTAACGTTACCTGTGACCGGTGGAGGCGGGGCGCGCTTGCGCTCCGCCTTTCCATTTGAGGGGGGTGCGGTGGCCCGGAGATACGTCGCCGTCAGCGACCGGTCGGCGTTGGCCGGACGGCAGGTCGCATGGTGGACAGCTCAAAGTGGAACGCTCAAAGTGGAACGCTCAAGATAATGTCGCACTATCAGGGGAATAGTGGCGGAGAGACAGGGATTCGAACCCTGGGACCCCGTGAAGGGTCAACGGTTTTCGAGACCGCCCCGTTCGACCACTCCGGCACCTCTCCGCGGGGGTCTGTGGAAGCGCCGTTTACGCGGCTTTGCCGGGGCATGCAAGGGTGGAATCCGGGGTTTTTTCATCTCTGCCCGTGCGGGCATGTCCAGGCCCCGGTCAATAGCCCGAGACCAGGTGCAGGATCGCCTCCAGCTCGGCCTGGCCGGCCAATGTCAGGGAATGCGCCGGACCGAAGTCCAGCACCAGCGTCCCGTCGATCAGCGTGGCGCTGTCGCGCAGGTCGTCCTCGGTCAGGCTTGCGCCGCGGGCGAAGCGGTCGGATATCTCGATCCGGTCCTCCGGCGTGAGATCGAGGATCACGTCATGGCCGCCGTTGAAACGGAAGGTGTCGGCATCGGCGCCCCCGTGCAGCCGGTCATCGCCCGCTTCGCCGATGAGCAGGTCGCGCCCGTCCTCTCCAAACAGCGCATCGTCCCCGGCGCGGCCGCGCAGCACGTCGTCGCCCGCGCCGCCGCGCAGGGCGTTGGCCTGGGCGTCGCCGCGCAGCACATCGTCGCCGGCGCCCGCGATCACCATCTCGACCGACACGAACCGGTCGCCCCATGCCACGCCGCTGGAGGCGGTGGGATCGGCCATGTCGATGCTCAGCCGTGTCTCGACCCGCGCATAGCTGACCCGGTCCCAGCCGGTGCCGCCGTCCAGAAGATCCGGCCCCGCGCCGCCCACCAGCAGGTCGTTCCCCGCACCGCCGCGCAGGATGTCGGCGCCGCCAAGACCGATCAGCCGGTCGTCGCCCGCCTCTCCGCGCAGGCGGTTGTCGCCGGTGGTGCCGACCAGCAGATCATCGCCCGATGTGCCGATGGCGTTCTCGACGGCGACAAAGCTGTCCTGCGCCGCCGCGCCCGCATTGCCGCGGCTGTCGGCCAGGTTGATCGTGCTGCCCGCGTAGCCATAGGCGCCCCGGTAGTCGACGGTGTCCAGCCCCGGCCCGCCGTCGAAGAGATCCGGGCTGTCATCCGCGACCGCGCGAAAGAGATCGTTGCCCAGACCGCCGAAATGCTCCGATGTCCGGGCAAAGGCGTCCTCGATCACGTCGGCCTCGCTGACCGTCACGCCCGAGAGCGTGGCCAGGTCCACCACGGCGCCCTCTGCAAAGGCCGGCCCCGGATCGCTTTGCCGCGCCGCGTCGGTGAAGCGGCGAAAATCCTCCGGGCCGCGGAAGACGGGCAGGGGGGCGCCATCCAGCAGCGCCCAGCTGTCGTATTGCCCGACCGAGCGGAACTCGCTCCCGTCATCGATCAGGTAATCATAGGTCACCCGGTAGATGGTCGAGGTCCCGCCCGACCAGCGCAGGTCGAAGACCTCGTGGGTGAAACTACGCCGGTCGGCCGCGTAATATGTCGGGCTCTCACCGTAAGAGGCCACGTCGATCCAGCTGCCGCTGTCCCAGGCCAGCGCGCCCTCCTCGATGGTGACGGGCGCGTCATCCCGCGTGTACAGGCGCCCGGTATAGGCCGTCAGCTCGTCGCCGCGCGAAACCTCGGGCCCGTCGCCGAAAAAATCGGACCGGCTGCGCCAAGTCCAGGATTCGATGATGTCGAAACTGTAGGTGGTCATGCCGGCCCCCTTGTACTGATACTGACACGCGCCCCGCTGCGCCCGGGTGTCGCAAACAGCCCATGACTAGCCGCAAATTCCGGCCACCGGGCAACTTTTTTCGACGTGCGACGGCCGACGCGGCGTCGCGGATCACGATCTGGCGCACGGTGCCGGTTTTCGTTGGCCCCGCTCGGCCACAGGGCTTATCTTCCCCCCCATGACAGCTTTGCTTCGCACCCCCGCCCGATGGCTGGGCGCCGCCTTCGTGGCGCTGGCCCTCTCCGCATCCTCCGCCGCCGCGGCCGACCGCGAACGGGTGGAGGCCTTTCTGGAAGTGACCGGTTTCGACGTCTCGCTCGAAAGCCTGAAATTCTCGGCCGAGGACGCGCCCGAAATGCTGGGCCTGGATGCCGGAGTCTTCGGCTACAGCTGGACCCGGCTCTCGGGCGAGGTCTTTGACGTCGACCTGATGCATGACATGGCCGTCGACATCCTCGAACAGACGCTCGAGGACGACAAGCTGGCCCATGCCGCCGATTTCTACGCCTCCGACCTCGGCCAGCGGCTGGTCGAGGTCGAGAACGCCTCGCACATGGATCCCGACGACACCGGCAAGCAGGAAAAGGGCGCCGAACTGGTGGCCCAGATGGTCGAGGAGGGCTCGCCCCGGCTTGAGATGTTCAAGCGCATGGGCGCCGCGATCGACAGCTCGGGCACCGCGGTGCGCGCGATGCAGCAGATCCAGATGCGCTTCCTGCTGGCCGCCAGCGCCGCCGGCGTGATCGAGCTTCGGGTGGATCCCGAAGAGATGGAAGCGATGATGAAGGAACAGGAGCCGGCGCTGCGCATGGCCGTGGCCCAGAACGCGCTGGCCTCGTCGGCCTATGTCTACCGCGATTTCAGCGACGAAGAGGTCGAGACCTATACCGAGGCGCTGGAGCATCCCGACATGCAGGAGGTCTATGAACTGATGAACGCCGTGCAATACGAGATCATGGCAAATCGGTTCGAGGCGCTCGCCGCCCGCATGTCCGAACTGGATACCGGACAAGACATCTGATGGGACGGCAGACGACGCAAGCGGGCGCCGCGGCAAAGCGGCGTGTCGCCGGGTCGCCGGTGCGGCATGTCGGCCTGCCCGCGCTGCTGGCCCTGGCGCTGACCTTCCTCGTGGCGCTGGCGCCCCGGGTCGCAGCCGACGGTCCGGCCCAGGCGCTGACCGACGCGCTGCGCCTCGAGGAACTGGCAGGGCTGATCCGCGCCGAGGGGCTGGCCGATGCCGGCACCTTCGTGCCGCCCGGCCCCTCGGGCAAGACCTCGGACGACACGCTGGCCCGGATCGAGGCGCTGTTCAATCCCGCCATGATCCGCGCCGAGATGCAGGCCGCCCTGGCTGCCGGGATGGAGCGTGACGCGCAGATCCGCGCGATGAACTTCTTCGACGCGCCCCGGGGGAAGTCCCTCGTGAGGATGGAACTGGACGCGCGCGCGGCCATTTCCGACCCCGATGTCGAGGCGATCGCGCGCTCGGACTGGGCCATGCGCCAGGATGACAGCGACCAGACGATCCAGTTGCTCAAGCGCTTTGCCGAGGTCAATTCCCTGGTCGAGCGCAACACCGCCTCGACCATGACCGCGCGCTACCACTTCCTGTGCGGCCTTGCGGTCGGCGCCGGCGGGATCCCCGACGAGGATGCCATCCTGTCGCAGGTCTGGAGCCGCCAGGACATGATCCGCGCCGACACCGAAAACTGGCTGATGGGCTACCTGATGATGGCCTATGCGCCGGCGGATGACGCGGATCTGAAGGCCTATGTCGCCTTTTCCGAAACGCCCGCCGGCCAGGCGATGAACGCGGCCCTGTTCGACGGGTTCGAAGCGGCCTATGCCCGCATCTCCTATGGGCTGGGGCTGATCGCCGGGCAGGCGACGCTGGGGCAGGAGCTGTAGCAGCCCGCGCCGCTGTCCCGCCGCCGTGCGGGGCTGGCCGGCCCTGCCGTCCGACGGACGGGTCCAATTGGAGGGATTGACCGGTTGACAGGCCCGGGGGGCCGGTCCATATAGCCCAAATCCCGGCCGGACGCTCCGCGCCGGGTTTTGCAGTCATTATGCCCCGGAGGGGGCGCGCTGTTCGAGGTGGCCTGCCGCCGATCCCTGTCCGGACCGATCCGGACGCCCGGGATGGCGGATCGACATCAGGCCGAAACGCCCGGGACCGGGGACCACAGGACGCGGCAGATAAAAGGAAGACGCTATGTTTGCGGTCATGAAGACCGGTGGCAAACAGTACAAGGTCCGCTCGGGCGATGAGCTCCGGATCGAGAAACTGGCCGCCACTGCCGGAGAAACGGTGCAGTTCAACGACGTTCTGATGATCGTCGGTGACGATACGGTTGTCGGCGCGCCGACGATCGAAGGCGCTGCCGTGCAGGCCGAAGTGGTGGACGTTGTGAAGGCTGACAAGGTGATCAGCTTCGTCAAGCGCCGCCGCAAGCATTCCTCGAAGCGGACCCGCGGTCATCGCCAGCAGCTGACCCTGGTGCGCATCACAGAAATTCTGGCCTCGGGCGCGGATGCGACCGGTGTCAAGGCCGCCGCCGGCGCGGGCTCCGTCAAGGACGCCCCGGCCGCCGAGGCCGCCGAAGCGTAAGGAGAGACCAGCATGGCACATAAAAAAGCAGGCGGTTCATCCCGCAACGGTCGCGACTCCGCAGGTCGTCGCCTTGGCGTGAAGCTCTACGGTGGCCAGGCCGCCATCCCGGGCAACATCATCGTGCGCCAGCGCGGCACGAAGTTCTGGCCGGGCGAAGGCGTGGACATGGGCAAGGATCACACGATCTTCGCCACCACCGAGGGCGCCGTGACCTTCCACAAGGGTCTGAAGGGTCGAACCTTCATTTCGGTCCTGCCGGCGGCAGAGGCCGCAGAGTAAGCCGAACCCGTACGAGGAACGTAACACCCAGGGGATCGGCCAGACAGGCCGGTCCCCTTTCGCGTTTCAGGGGATCGGGTTTCAGGGGGCCGGTTTCAGGGTCGGTTCTCAGGGACCCGATATCTTGGGACCAATTACAGGGCCCGCGCGGGAACGCCACGGGCCCCATGCGAGTTTCGGAAGAGCCGGACAGGGGTTTCCCCGGCTCTCCCCGTCCCGGCCGGGAGTCGCGGCATGCGCCGCGGACAGGAGGAGGACCGGGACGATCACCGCCTCGCCAGGGCCTCGTTAGGCCCAAGCCATGGAGCTATGGCCGGCCGCATCCGCGACCGGAGACAGACAAGTGAACCGGGATCCGGGCCGCATGGACCCGCCCGGCAGGGAGTGAACCATGATACTCGACCGGATCGTCACCCAGCCCGTGATCGAAACCGAACGCTTCGACCTGCGCCCGCTGCGCCGGTCCGATGCCGGCCTGATCAGCCATTGGGCGGGAGATGCGCGCGTGGCGCGCATGACGACGTCGATTCCGCACCCCCTGCCGCCCGGCGCGATCGAGGCCTTCGTCGAACGCGCCATGGCCGCGGACCGCGACGAACATGTCTGGGCCATCGACGGCACCCGCGACCAGGGGCCGGAACTGATGGGCGTGATCTCTCTCAAGCCGCTGGACGAGGACGGGGCCGAGGTCGGCTATTGGGTCGCGCCGCTGTTCTGGAACACCGGCATGGCCTCGGCGGCACTCGAGGCGCTCGTGCGCGAGAACCCGATGGGCGACCGGACGCTCTTTGCCTCGGTCTTCCAGGACAACCCGGCCTCGGCGCGAGTGCTCAGCCATTGCGGCTTCGAGTACCTGGGCGATGCAGAAAGCTACTCGGTCGCGCGCGGGGCGCTGGTGCCGACCTGGACCTATTCGCGCAAGCTGTAGGGGCAGGGAGTCCTTGTTTGGGGGGCGCTGCCCCCGTCCGCCGAGGGCGGACTCCCCCGGAGGTATTTGGGCCAAGAAGAAGCAGGGGCGCGGCGCGGACTGGCCGCCGATATGCCCGGAATTCGTCACTTGGTATTGGAATGAAAGCGCGCGCGACTTGTGTTGCGCGCGTCTTGGTGTAGGAACCCGGTCATGAAGTTTCTCGATCTCTGCAAGGTCTATATCCGCTCGGGCAGCGGGGGCGGCGGTGCCGTCTCGTTCCGCCGTGAAAAGTTCATCGAATACGGCGGGCCCGATGGCGGTGACGGCGGCGGCGGCGGCTCGGTCTGGGCCGAGGCGGTGGACGGGCTGAACACGCTCATCGATTTCCGCTACCAACAGCATTTCTTTGCCGAGAACGGGCGACCCGGGATGGGCCAGCAGCGCACCGGCAAGACCGGCGACGACATCGTGCTGAAGGTGCCCGTCGGGACCGAGATCCTGGACGAGGACGAGGAGACGGTGATCGCCGACCTCGCCACGCTGGGCGATCGGGTCGAGTTGGCGCGCGGCGGCAATGGCGGCTGGGGCAACCTGCATTTCAAGACCTCCACCAACCAGGCGCCGCGCCGGGCCAACCCGGGCCAGCCGGGGGTGGAGCGCACGCTGTGGCTGCGGCTGAAGCTGATCGCCGATGCCGGGCTGCTGGGCCTGCCCAACGCGGGCAAATCCACCTTCCTGGCCGCGACCTCGAACGCGCGGCCGAAGATCGCGGATTATCCCTTCACCACGCTGCATCCCAACCTCGGCGTCGTGGGCGTCGACAACGCGGAATTCGTCATCGCCGACATTCCCGGCCTGATCGCCGGGGCCCATGAGGGGCGCGGCATCGGGGACCGGTTCCTGGGCCATGTCGAACGCTGCTCGGTTCTGCTGCACCTGGTCGACGGCACATCCGAGACCATCGCCGAGGATTATCAGACCATCATCGGCGAGCTTGAAGCCTATGGCGGGCATCTGGCCGACAAGCCCCGGGTCACCGCGCTGAACAAGATCGACGCGCTGGATGACGACCAGCAGGCCGAGGCGATGGCCGAGCTGCAGGAGGCCTGTGGCGGGCCGGTGCTGGCCATGTCCGGCGTCGCGCGTCACGGCGTGACCGAGGTGCTGCGCGCGCTGAAGGCCGAGATCGCCGAGGACCGGCTGCGCCAGTTGCCCGTCGAGGACGAAGAGCCGTGGCATCCCTGAGCACGGCGCGGCGCATCGTCGTCAAGATCGGCTCGGCCCTGCTGGTCGACCGCGACAGCGGCGACCTGCGCGCGCAATGGCTGACCGCGCTGGCCGAGGATGTCGCGCGGCTGAAGGCGCGCGGCGCCGACGTGATCCTGGTCTCGTCGGGGTCCATCGCGCTGGGGCGCGGCGTGCTGGGCCTGCCGCCCACCGTGCTGGCGCTGGAACAATCCCAGGCCGCCGCCGCCGTCGGCCAGATCCGCCTGGCCCGCGCCTATGAAGAGGCGCTTGCGCCGCACCACATCACCGCCGGACAGGTTCTGGTCACGCTGGAAGACAGCGCCGACCGCCGGCGGTACCTGAATTCCCGCGCCACGCTTGAGACCCTTCTGGCGCTTGGCGTCGTGCCCATCGTGAACGAGAACGACACCGTCGCCACGGACGAGATCCGCTATGGCGACAACGATCGCCTTGCCGCGCAGGTCGCCGTGACCGTGGGGGCGGATGTGCTGGTGCTGCTGTCGGATATCGACGGGCTTTACACCGGCAATCCCAAGGACGACCCGGACGCGCGGCGGTTCAACCGGGTCGACCGGATCACGCCCGAGATCGAGGCGATGGCCGGCGACGCCGGATCGGGGCTGTCGAAGGGCGGCATGAAGACCAAGATCATGGCCGCGCGCATGGCAACCGCCGCCGGCTGCGCCATGGCGATCACCGAAGGTTCGGCGCTCAATCCGCTGACCCTGCTGGAAGGCGGCGCGAATGCCACCTGGTTCACCGCGCAGCTTGATCCGCAGGCCGCGCGCAAACGCTGGATCGCGGCGATGAAGCCGCGCGGCACCGTGGTGATCGACGCCGGCGCCGCAAGGGCGCTGAGCGCCGGGCGCTCGCTGCTGCCCGCCGGGGTCACCCGGGTCGAAGGCAGCTTTGGCCGGGGCGATCCGGTGGCCATCGCGGACGAGGCCGGAAGCCGGCTGGGCCAGGGCCTGACCCGCTATACCGCCGCCGAGGCGGAGGCCATCCGCGGCCACCAGAGCCACGAGATCGAGGAGATCCTCGGCAACCCGGGCCGCGCCGCGCTGATCCACCGGGACGACATGGCGCTTTAGGTCACGGGGGCGGGAGGCCGGCATTTTCCTCCTGACTCATGCGTCATCTTTGTCTAGATACCTTGAACCGGCGCCCGCCAGGGGCGCGCCCGTCAACCATGGGAGAAGGCCGATGAAAGATCTCGACGACATCCAGGCCGTGATGGCCACGCTCGGAACACAGGCGAAAGATGCCGCTGCCGAACTGGCCTTTGCCCCAGCGGAACAGAAGCGGAAGGCGCTCGAGGCGGCGGCCGATGCGGTCTGGGCCCGGCGGGCCGAGATCCTGGAGGCCAACGAGAAGGACATGGCCTTCGGCGCCGAAAAGGCGCTGAGCCCGGCGATGATGGACCGGCTCAAGCTGACCGAGGACCGGATCCAGGGCATTGTCGACGGCCTGCGCGCGGTGGCGGCCCAGGACGATCCGGTGGGCGAGGTGCTGACCGAATGGGACATGGACAGCGGGCTGCATATCCAGCGGGTGCGCACGCCGCTGGGCGTGGTCGGCGTGATCTATGAAAGCCGGCCGAACGTGACCGCCGATGCCGGCGCGCTCTGCCTGAAATCCGGCAATGCGGTGATCCTGCGCGGCGGGTCGGAAAGCTTCAACTCCTCCGGCGCGATCCATGCCTGCCTGGTCGACGGGCTGCGCGCGGCGGGCCTGCCGGAGGCGGCGATCCAGCTGGTGCCGACGCGCGACCGCGCGGCGGTGTCCGAGATGCTGGCGATGACCGACACGATCGACGTGATCGTGCCGCGCGGCGGCAAGGGGCTGGTGGGCCTGGTGCAGCGCGAGGCGCGGGTGCCGGTCTTTGCCCATCTGGAAGGGATCGTGCATATCTATATCGACGCCGCCGCCGATCCGGAGAAGGCGCTGAAGGTGGTGATGAACGCCAAGACCCGGCGCACGGGCATCTGCGGCGCGGCCGAATGCCTGCTGATCCACCGCTCGCTGGTGGACACGATCGGGCAGGGGGTGATCCGGGCGCTGATCGACGCAGGCGTCGAGGTGCGCGCCGATGCGGCGCTGCAGAAGGTGCCGGGGACCGTGCCGGCGAGCGCCGAGGACTGGGGCCGCGAATACCTGGACACGATCATCGCCGCGCGGGTGGTGGATGACGTGGACGCGGCGATCGCCCATATCCGCAAGTATGGCAGCCATCATACCGATTGCATCCTGACCGAGGATGACGCCGTGGCCGCGCGGTTCTTCCAGCGGCTCGACAGCGCGATCCTGATGCGCAATGCCTCGACCCAGTTCGCCGATGGCGGGGAATTCGGGATGGGGGCCGAGATCGGCATCGCCACGGGCAAGATGCATGCGCGCGGCCCGGTGGGCGCGGCGCAGCTGACCAGCTTCAAGTATCTGGTGACCGGTGACGGGGCGGTGCGGGGCTGAACGGCGCCGCTTGTCCGGCCCTTGCAGGCCGGCCGCGCGAGGTGGGCACCCTGACCCGAGCTTGGGCTCGGAGCCTCGGGGAGCCGCCTGAGCGGCGACATCCGGGGCCAAATGTGCAGCGCCTTGAGGCCGGGTCCGGCCGGGCGGATGTCAGAACGTCAGCTCGATCCGGTCCGTCCCGGCGGCCACCTGCAGGTTGCGCCCGGCATCCTCGACCGCCGCGGGAAGCAGGCCGAATTGCACCAGTGCCGGCGTGATCTCGGGCTTGGCGGTCAGGTCGGTCAACCCGCCCCACAGCACCGGGTCGAGCGAGAGCCGCTCGGCGCTGCCCGCCACGGTCCAGACCGCGCCGTCCTGCGTGATCCGGATGTCCCCGCCATAGGGCATCGCGGTTTCCAGGCACTGGATGCACAGCAGCGCCAGCCGCACCTCGCAGCGCGGCTGCGGCTCCAGCGGCATCCACTCGAAATTCAGCCGGCCGCCGGACGCCACGTCGCGCAGGACCGAGACGACCTCGGACCGCGGGATCGCCTGATCGCCCGCGGCGCCGTAGGCCAGCCGGAAGAAGCGGATCCGCGCCTCGGCATTGGTGACGCTGTCGGCGATCAGCCCCATTTCCGGCCCCGACGCCGCGCCGGCCATGTCGAGCAGTTCGAGCCCGTTGTGGATTGCCCCGATCGGGCTGATCAGGTCATGACAGATCCGCGACCCTATCAGCGCGGCAAGGTTCTCGTTAGCCTGTCCCATGAAGCCTCCCGTGGACATTCCCCTGGCGGATACCCGCCACACCCCTGACGCAACTGCCTCGCAACCCAGATCCGGAGACATCCTTGACCAATCTGAACTCCATTCTCGCGCCCGGCATGCTGGTGCGCCATCCCGATCACCCCGACTGGGGCACCGGGCAGGTGCAATCCAACATCGGCGGCAAGGTTACCGTGAACTTCCGCGACGCCGGCAAGGTTGTCATCGACGGCACCCGTATCGGGCTGCTGCCCGTCTTTGATGACGGATGATGGTTACTTAAGCGTTAACACAACCCTGGCGTGAAACGGCGATCCGCGCAAGCATGCCGGCACCGCCTGTTGCATCGCCGGTCCCCCCCGGGGTATCCCCTGCGCAACCGCGCCCGGGGTTCCCGTATCGCCCGATCCGTCCCCGACAAGGGCGCCCAAGCCGAGGTCCGTCCGCCCATGCCCGACATGCCCGACCGGGGCCCCTCCTTCACCGTCTCCATCGCCGAAACCGAGGCCGAGCTGCGCGCCGCCCAGGCCCTGCGCTACGATGTCTTCGTCCGCGAGCTGGGCGGCGGCGGCGCGCTGGTCGATCACGACGCGGGACTGGAGCGCGACGCCTTCGACCCGTTCTTCGACCACATGATCGTGCGCGACGACCGCTCCGGCGCGGTGGTCGGCGTCTACCGCCTTTTGCGCGGCGACCAGGCCGAGGCCGCTGGCCAGTTCTATTCCGAGGACGAATACGACCTGTCGCGCCTGCGCGCCTCGGGCCGCCGCCTGCTGGAACTGGGCCGGTCCTGCCTGCATCCCGATTACCGGGGCGGGGCGGCGATGTATCACCTCTGGACGGGGCTCGCCGCCTATGTCGAAACCCACGGGATCGAGATCCTCTTCGGCGTGGCCAGCTTCCACGGCACCGATCCCGCCCGCCTGGCCGAGCCGCTGTCGCTGCTGCATCACAACCACCTGGCGCCGCCGGACCTGCGGGTGCGCGCGCTCGACGGGCAATATCAGGACATGAACCTGATCCCGAAGGACCGGCTGGACCGCAAGGCCGCGATGGTCGCCATGCCCGCGCTGATCAAGGCCTACCTGCGCCTGGGCGGCACGGTGGGCGAGGGCGCCTATGTCGATCATGCCTTCAACACCACCGACGTCTGCCTGGTGATGGACACGGCGCGGATGAACGACCGTCAGAAACGGATCTATACCGGGCAATCCACGGGCCAGACGGCGCGAAAGCCCGCAGGCGTCCGCGCCGGATGAGCCCCACCTGGCAGGCCGACACGCCCCCGGACCCGGTGCGCATCCCGCCGCTGGGCTGGCTGCTGGTGCTGGTGCGGGGGGTGCCTCTGGCCCTGCTGGTCTTCGGTGGCCTGGCCCTGTTGCTGGCCCTGCGCCTGATCGAAAGGCCGATCCACGGGCTGCACCGGCCCTGGACGCCCCGGATCACGCAAATCGTCTGCCGCAACGCTCTGCGGATCATGGGGATCACCTTCACCAACCGGGGCGAGGTCATGCCCCACCATGGCGCGCTGGTCGCCAACCATTCCAGCTGGCTCGACATCTTCACGCTGAACGCGCAGCAGCGGGTCTATTTCGTCTCCAAGGCCGAGGTCGCGGGATGGCCCGGGATCGGCTGGCTGGCCCGCGCCACGGGCACCGTCTTCATCGAACGCGACCGCCGCCAGGCGCGCGACCACAACCGGCTGTTCGAGGACCGGTTGGGCGCCGGGCACAAGCTGCTGTTCTTCCCCGAGGGGACCTCGACCGACGGGCTGCGGGTGCTGCCGTTCCGGACGACGCTCTTTGCCGCCTTCTTTGCCGAACCCCTGCGCGACACGACCTGGATCCAGCCCGTGACCGTCCGCTACCGGGCGCCCCGGGGCCGGCCGGCGCGGTTCTACGGCTGGTGGGGCGAGATGGATTTCGGCACCGACCTGCTGAAGATCCTCGCGCAGTCTCCCCAGGGGGGTGTCGAGGTGATCCATGGCACGCCGCTGCGGGTGGCCGACTTCCCTGACCGCAAGGCGCTGGCCCGCGCCGCCGAAGAGGCCGTGCGCGCAGGGCTGGCCGACGCCCCCGGTGACAGCCGGGCAGGGGCCTGATACCTTTTCTTACCCAAGCGAAAGGGCCGGGATGGAACGACGACTTGCCGCGATCCTCGCCGCCGACATGGTCGGCTTCTCGCGCCTGATGGAGCGCGACGAGCTTGGCGTCCTGTCGCGGCAGAAGGCCCACCGCGCGTCGCTGATCGACCCCGAGATCGCCCGCCACCGGGGCCGCATCGTCAAGACCACCGGCGACGGCATGCTGGCCGAGTTCGGCTCGGCCCAGGACGCGGTGCGCTGTTCCATCGACATCCAGCGCGCCATGAACGACCGCGAAGGCGACAGGGGCGCCGACGACCGGATCCAGTACCGGATCGGCGTGAACCTGGGCGACGTGATCTTCGACGAGGACGACATCTTTGGCGACGGGGTGAACGTGGCCGCGCGGATGGAGGGGCTGGCCGAGCCCGGCGGGGTCTGTGTCTCGGATTCCGTGCTGCAGGCGATGGGCGACAAGCTGTCGGCCGGGTTTCGCGACATGGGCAGCCAGCGGGTGAAGAACATCTCGCGCCCGATCCGCGTCTGGCAGTGGAGCCCGACGCAACGCGCCCGGCCGGCGCCGCCACGGCTGGCGCGTGACCAGCACGTGCGGTTCTGTCGCTCCGGCGACGGCACCACCATCGCCTGGGCCGAGCTGGGCGATGGACCGCCGGTGCTGAAGGCGCCGCACTGGATGTCGCACCTGGAATACATGTGGACCAACCCGATCTGGAGCCCCGAGATCACCGCCTTTTCCGAACGCTTCCGCTATGTCCGCTTTGACCAGCGCGGCAACGGCCTGTCGGACCGCGAGGTGGAGCGGGTCACCGTCGAGGCGATGGTCGAGGACATGGAAGCGGTGGCCGATGCCGCGGGGCTGGAGCGCTTCGCCCTGATCGCGGCAAGCCAGGGCGCGGCCTTCTCGGTGGAATATGCCCGCCGGCACCCCGACCGCGTCAGCTGCATCGTGTTCAACGGCGGATACCTGCGCGGCCGGCTGACGCGCGGCACGCCCGAACAGGCGGCGCTGTACGAGACCGCGATGGGAATGATCCGGCAGGGCTGGGGCTCGCCCAACCCGCTGTTCCGGTCGTTCTTCACCTCAAGCTTCGTGCCGGGGGCAAGCCCCGACCAGCAGGCGAGTTTCGACGAGGGGCAGAGGGTGGCCACGGATACCGAAATGGCGCTGCGGCTGTTCGACATGAACGCGCGGATCGACATGCTGGAGCGGGCGGCCGAGGTGACGGTGCCCGCCCTGGTGATGGGCGCGCGCGGCGACCGGGTGGCGCCGCCCGAGGAATCGCGCCTGCTGGCCCGGGCGATCCCGAACGCGCAGTTCATCGAGATCCCCGGCGACAACCACATCCAGCTGGAAGGCACGCCGGGCTACGATTGCCTAATCGAGGAGACGACCCGCTTCATCACCGCGCATGCCTGAGCGCGCGCGGCGCGGGCGGTTCGGCCCTCCGGGCCTGTGTCGGGCAGACCCCGGGGCCTCGGCTTCGCCTCGGACCGGCTTCGGGGCGCCTCGGCTTCGCCTCGGGCGGGCTGCGGGGCGGCCCTCCGGGCCGCTATCATTGTCGCGCGTTCCTTGACGAAAGGTTAATCCGCCGCTGCAACCCATTGATTTTCCTCAACCGCCCTCCTGTCCCACGCGTGGGACACCCGGGACGGAACAGACGGGGAAGTTTGGCCTTGCGCAGGGGGGCGGGTTGGGCTATCCCCCGCGCCATCAATCCCGCTGGCGGGGATTGGGCCTATTGGGGGAGACATCCCCAGGGTCCGCCGGTTGGAGCATCCGCTCTGAACCCCCGCCGAGGCATGAAACCGGAAAGGACGAGCAATGGCTCTTACTGACTTCAACATGCGTCAGCTGCTGGAAGCTGGCGTGCACTTTGGCCACCAGACCCAGCGCTGGAACCCGCGCATGAGCCCGTATATCTACGGCGCCCGCAACGGCATCCACATCCTGGACCTGACGCAGACAGTCCCGATGCTGGACCAGGCCCTGCAGGTCATCCGTGACACCGTCGCCAAGGGCGGCCGGGTCCTCTTTGTCGGCACCAAGCGCCAGGCCGCCGCGGCCATCGCCGATGCCGCCGAGAAATCCGCGCAATACTACATGAACCACCGCTGGCTCGGCGGCACGCTGACCAACTGGAAGACCGTCTCCCAGTCGATCGCGCGCCTGAAGACCATCGACGAGGCCATGGATGCCGGCGCCGAGGGCCTGACCAAGAAGGAACGCCTGGGCATGGAACGCGACCAGGAGAAGCTGCAGGCTTCGCTGGGCGGGATCCGCGAAATGGGCGGCGTGCCGGATCTTCTCTTCGTCATCGACGTGAAGAAAGAGGCGCTTGCCATCGCCGAAGCCAACAAGCTGGGCATCCCGGTCGTGGCCGTGGTCGACACCAACTGCAACCCGGAAGGCGTCGACTACGTCATCCCCGGCAACGATGACGCCGCGCGCGCCATCACGCTGTATTGCGAACTGGCCGCCAACGCCGCCCTGGAAGGCATGTCCGACCAGCTGGGCGCCGCCGGCGTCGACATCGGCGAGATGGAAGAAGCCCCGGTCGAGGAACTGGCCGACGAAGCCGCTCCGGCCGCCGCCGAAGAGACCCCGGCCCAGGCCTGATCTTTCGCCGACGTGCGTCCGGGGCATGTGTCACGGACATGACATGTGGAGCGGGTTAAACCCGCTCCAAACACAAACTGAACGTGAGGAGAGCGCCAGATGGCAATCACCGCAGCAATGGTCAAGGAACTGCGCGACAGCACCGGCGCAGGCATGATGGACGCCAAGAAGGCCCTGACGGAAAGTGACGGCGACATGGACGCCGCCATCGACTGGCTGCGCACCAAGGGTCTTGCGAAAGCCGCCAAGAAATCGGGCCGCACCGCGGCAGAGGGCCTGGTGGCCGTGGCCATCGACGGCGGCAAGGGCGTTGCCGTCGAGGTGAACTCGGAAACCGACTTCGTCGCCAAGAACGCCGACTTCCAGGGCATGGTCGAAAAGATCGCCAACGCCGCGCTGACCGTGTCCGAAATCGACGCGCTGAACGCGGCCGAGATCGACGGCAAGCCGGTTTCGACCATGATCACCGACGCCATCGCCAAGATCGGCGAGAACATGTCGGTCCGCCGCATGGCCTCGATCGAGGGTGAGACCGTCGTGTCCTACATCCACAACGCCGCCGCCCCCGGCATGGGCAAGATCGGCGTGCTGGTCGCCATGAAGGGCGGGGACGAAGCCTTTGGCAAGCAGGTCGCGATGCACATCGCAGCCGTGAACCCGGCCGCCCTGAACGAGAACGACCTGGATCCGGCCGTTGTCGAGAAGGAAAAGCAGGTCCAGATGGACATCGCCCGTGAAAGCGGCAAGCCCGAGCAGGTCATCGAGAAGATGATCGAAGGCCGCATGAAGAAGTACATGGCCGAGGTCACGCTGGTGAACCAGTCCTTCGTGATCAACCCCGACCTGACCGTCGGCGCCGCCGCAACCGAAGCAGGTGCCGAGATCACCGGCTTTGTCCGTCTCGAGGTCGGTGAAGGCATCGAGAAGAAGGAAGAGGATTTCGCAGCCGAAGTCGCCAAGGCGGCCCAGGGCTGATCCTTTAGGAATGCCTCGCGCGCCCCTTATCGGGGCGCGGTGAAAAATCGACCCGGGTGGCCTGCGCTGCCCGGGTTTTTTCTTGCGAGGAAGGAGACCTGGACATCCTTGCCGCCTCCGCGACTGCGGATGGGGCGGGATGTCTTGTGAGGAAGGCCGGGATCGACCCGACGGAGGTGGCTGGTGTGCCGCGCCTGGGATTGCCAGGCCCTGAAAGGGGTGAAAGCCGGACGACGCGCTCAACATCATCCGGCTAAACCCAATAAACGATGGGACTCTTTACTGGGTCCCGAGGCCGCGCCAGTGGCGCGACCCCAGGTGTCTGACGGCCCCGTGTGACAATGGGGATGGGGCGGGACCGAGCAGACCCGACCAGTGCACGGAAAAAAGCGAACACCAATCGGTCCGGCTATGCCGGCGGGTCAGAGGGCCCCGAAATCGCAGGGATCATGACCCGAAGTTCCATGGCCAAAGCCACCACTCACGGAACGTGAGCAAACTGCTGTTTTTGCTTGTAAATTGATAGTCCGGGATTCCTTACCATAGGTTAACGGGCGCTGACCTGACGGCAAGAAGTCGCCCTTTTTCCTTAAATATCAGATGTTTAAGGCGAACTCTCGACGGCGAGATAACCAGATTTCTTTCCGGGCGCCTGTTCGCCACGCAGTCCGAACCACGGAACTGCCCGAAAATCGATCCCGGCGCGCCCCGGAATCGGCCCCGAGTCAGGCCTCGAGCACGAACATCTGATTGTGCAGCGCGGCCTTCAGAACCGCCTGTGCGGTGGTCTCGACGGCCAGCGCCTCGCGGGCCAGGCGCAAATGCTTTTCCACCGTCGCCGAGGTCAGCCCCATGAGGACCGCGATGTCCTGCGTCGTCTTGCCGTCGCCCACCCATTCCAGCGCCTCGCGCTGGCGCTTGGTCAGCGACCGGGTCGGGGTGGAATAGGGCAGGGTGAGGATCTTGAGATGCGCGATATTGTTGATCAGCTGGATGTCCTCGCCGTGCTCGGCCCAGATCTCGTCAACCTCGTCCTGGCTCAGCCCGCGCCGGGCACACAGGGAAATCGCGCCTTTCGAGCGCACCGAGACGGACTTGAAGCTGATCGTGTAGCCCGCGGTGACCCCAAACTTCGAATTGAAATCGAAGACCCGCTGCTCTTCCTTCGTCATCGTGTCCGACTGCGCCAGCGCCTGCAGAACGCGCCAGCTGCCCGCGCCTTCGTTTGACAGGGCCCAGCGGGTCATCGGCGCATGAAAATAGCGCCCCTCGTCAATGAAGCCCTTCACGTATTCGGGGGAGTGGTTGGTCAGGATGATGAAATCCTCGGGATCGCCCAGCGAGGTTTCGGTGCGGTACCGGGTAAAGCCATAGATCAGCCGGTCAAAGCCGTACTCTTCCATGCGCTGCGTATGCGCGGACCACAGCTCTTCGAGGCTGCGCGCATTGGTGATGAAAAACAGGTACTCCCGCAGTGTCATGTCGCGTGCGCCTCTTCGAAATGGCCTGCCAGCGCCTCGAGCGCCAGAAGGTATCCAAGGGGACCGAAACCGCAGATCTGGCCCAGGGCCACCGGCGCGATATGCGAGACATGGCGAAACGCCTCGCGGGCGTGGATGTTGGACAGATGCACCTCGACCAGCGGCAGTTCGACCGAGGAAATCGCGTCGCGCAGCGCGACCGAGGTATGGGTCAGCGCGCCGGCGTTGAGCACCATGCCGTCATGGACACCCCGCGCCGCGTGCATCGTGTCGATCAGCACGCCTTCGTGGTTGGATTGCATGAACTCCAGCCCGAACCCCAGCGCCGAGGCCTTCTTGCGGCAGGAAGATTCGATCATGCTCAGCGTCGTCCGCCCGTAGACCTCGGGCTGCCGGGTGCCGAGAAGATTCAGATTCGGCCCGTTGAGCACCAGTATCGATGGCATTCGCTACGCTCCCTTGGTATTCCGAAGCTGCGCCAGCCACCTGACTGACGTTCGGAATCGGCCCTTCTGCCGGATGTCGCGCGTCCTGACCCGGGCGAGCGCACCGGATATCCCCACGTCATCTCGTGTCACGAAGAAGGAGGAAATACAACCATTCCGAGCCAGTCCGCGACCAGTGCGGGCGTATCCTGCCCCTCGATTTCCACGGACAAGGCGTTTTCGCGCAACACTTCGCTGTCCGACCGCTTCTTGGCCGATTTCAGCGTGAAGCGTCCGCGCAGCCGGCTGCCGGCGCGGACAGGCGACAGGAAGCGCAGGCGGTTGAAGCCATAGTTGATCGACATGATCTGGCCGTCGAATTGCGGCACGCAGTCATAGGCGAAGCGGCTGGCCAGCGAGAGCGTCAGGAAGCCATGGGCGATGGTGCCGCCAAAGGGGGGTCTCCGCTGCCGCGCGGGCCGGGTCCACGTGGATCCACTGGGTGTCGAAGGTGGTCTCGGCGAAGCGGTCGATCATCGCCTGGTCGACCGTCACCCAGGAGGAGACACCGATCTCTTGCCCGATCTGGCCTTCAAGCTGCGCCATGGCGTCGTCGATTGCACTCATGCTCTGTCTCCTTCAAAGGCTCGGCCAACGGCACGATCTTGCGGCGGGTCCTGCAGGGCGAAAGGCCGGTCCTGCGGGGCTGCAACGGTTGCGCGCCTCTGCAGGCCTGATCAGTCAGTTGGTCATTCGGGCGTGATGACGACCTTGCCCGTCACCTTGCGGTCGGCCATGGCCTGCAAAGCCTCGCCGGCCTGTGCCAGGGGGTAGCGCGCGGTGATCCGGGGGCGGATCTTGCCGTCGTTGTACAGCGCGAAGAGCTCGTAGACATTGCGCGCATGGGCCTTCGGATCGCGCCGGACGGAGCCACCCCAGAAGACGCCGACGATCTGGCAGGATTTCAGCAACGGCAGGTTCAGCGGGATCTTCGGGATCCCGGCCGGGAAGCCCACCACCAGGAACCGCCCGTCCCAGCCCATGGCGCGCAGGACCGGCTCGGCGTAATCGCCGCCGACGGCGTCATAGGCCACGTCCAGCCCCTTGGGCCCGACCAGATCCTTGATCCGGTCCGACAGCGCCTTCTGCGCGTCGCGGTCCATCTCGCGCGGGTAGACGATGGTATCGTCGGCGCCCAGGTCACGGCAGAAGGCGGCCTTGTCCTCGGACGACACGCCCGCGATCACCCGCGCGCCCATGGCCTTGCCCAGTTCGACCGCCGCCGCGCCGACCCCGCCCGAGGCACCCAGCACGAACAGCGAATTTCCGGGCCTGAGATAGCCGCGATCCTTGAGCGCGTGGTACGAGGTTCCATAGGTGAAGACGAAGACGGCCGCATCCTCGAAGGGCATGTCCGCGGGGATCTTCGAGACGCTCGCGGCATCGGCACAGACATATTCGGCAAATCCGCCATGGCCTGTCAGCGCCAGGACCCGGTCGCCCGGGGCAAAGCCCTGCACGCCGGAGCCAATGGCATCGACAATGCCCGCCACCTCGCCGCCCGGGGCGAAGGGGCGGGGCGGTTTCATCTGGTAAAGATCGCGGATGATCAGCGTGTCGGGGTAATTCACCCCCGCCGCCCGCACGGCAATGCGGACCTGCCCGGGCCCCGGTTCGGGCACCGCCACGTCACTCAGTTCCAGCGTTTCGGGCCCGCCGGGGGCGGTGCTGAGCATGGATTTCATGGGGTCCTCCGGTGGGCATCGTGACGTTCCGTTCCAGTGATCCCGCCGAGGATCCGCCTTGTCAACGCAGAATCGAAATGCAATTCTGCACAGCGAAACTTGGCTTGCCGCATTGGGAGGAATGGCGCGACGCAGGCCGGGCACCCGGACCGCCGGAGGAGGCGGGCCGCGGGCTATTTCGCATCTTCACATATCCGTCGCGCCGGGAAAAAGGATGGTCATGACACCGGAGTCCCTGTTTTCGCTCGAGGGCAAGACCGCCCTTGTCACCGGTGGCGCCACCGGCATCGGCCGGATGGCGGCCGAGGCGCTGGTCGGCGCCGGCGCCCGTGTGCTGATCTGTTCGCGCAAGGGCGAAGCCTGCGAGACCGTCGCCGCCGAGCTGAACGCGCTGCAGATGCCCGGCCGGGCCGAGGGCTTTGCCGCCGATGTCTCGACCGAAGAGGGGCTGGACGCGCTGGCCGCCGAGGTCGCGGCGCGCACCGATCGGCTGCATATCCTTATGAACAACGCCGGGATCACCTGGGGCGCACCGCTGGGCGAGTTCCCGCATCACGCCTGGGCCAAGGTCATGAGCGTCAATGTCGCCGGGGTCTTTCACCTGACCCAGCTGCTGCTGCCGATGCTGAAGGCCACGGCCACGCCGGACGATCCCGCGCGCGTGGTCAACCTTGGCTCTGTCATGGGAGAGATCCCCATGGGCGACGGCGCCTATTCCTATTCCGCCTCCAAGGCGGCGGTGATCCACGTGACGAAGATCCTGGCCAAGGAACTGGCCGGCGACTTCATCACCGTCAACGCCCTGGCGCCGGGGCCTTTCGTGTCGCGCATGACGGCCTTTGCCACGGCGACCGAGGACAAGCAGGCGCTGGTGGGCGGGGATGTGCCCCTGAAACGGGTGGGCCGGGCCGAGGATATCGGCGGCTGCATGCTGTTCCTTTGCGGTCAGGGCGGCGGCTATGTCACCGGCGCGGTGATCCCGGTCTCGGGCGGGATCAACGTCGATACGGGCGGCGATATCTTCGAGAAAGCAAGAGGTTAGGAGGCGCGGCTCATGGCGGGGATCAGCTTTGAGGGCCGCGTGGCCATCGTCACCGGCGCGGGCGCCGGTCTGGGCCGGTCGCATGCGCTGGGACTGGCGGAGCGCGGCGCGAAGGTGGTGGTGAACGACCTTGGTGTCTCGACCGCCGGTGAAGCCGCCGCCCCGGCCGCCGAGGCCGTGGTCGAGGAGATCCGGGCCGCGGGCGGCGAGGCGATGGCCCACGGCGCCGATGTCTCGGACGCGGCGCAGGTGGCCGACATGATGGCGCAGGCGATGAACGCCTGGGGCCGGGTCGATATCGTCGTCAACAACGCCGGCATCCTGCGCGACAAGACCTTCGCAAAGATGGACCTGTCCGACTTCCGCAAGGTCATCGAGGTGCACCTGATGGGCGCGACCACCGTGACCCACGCCGCCTGGCCGATCCTGCGCGACCAGAAATACGGGCGGGTGGTCATGACCTCCTCGGCCTCCGGCATCTACGGCAATTTCGGACAGTCGAACTATGGCGCGGCGAAGATGGGGGTCGTGGGGCTGATGAACGTGCTGGCCCTGGAAGGCGCGCGGGACAACATCCGCGTCAACACGCTGGCCCCCACCGCCGCGACGCGGATGACCGAAGACCTGCTGCCGCCCGAGGCGCTGGAGGTGCTGGAGCCCGAGGCGATCACGCCGGGGCTTCTTTATCTCGTTTCCGAGGATGCGCCGACCCGGACCATCCTGGGCGCCGGCGCCGGTGTCTTCGCCCAGACAAGGATCTACGAGACACCCGGCGTGCTGCTGCAGGGCGAGGACAACACGCCCGAGGCTGTCGCCGCCGCTTTCGAGCGGATCCATGACGCGCAAGGCCAGCGGGAGCTGCCCGACGCCTTTGCGCAGACCCGAAAGTTCGCCCGCCGGGCGGCAGAGGCGAAAGGCCTCTCGCTGCCCTGGGGCGAGGATTGAGACCGGATCAAGGGAGGATCCTGACCATGCGTGACGCCGTTATCGTGTCCACCGCGCGCACCCCGATTGGCAAGGCCTATCGCGGGGCGTTCAATGCCACCACGCCGCAGGCCCTGATCGGCCACGCGGTGTCCAACGCCGTAAGCCGCGCCAAGGTGGACCCGGCCGAGGTGCAGGATTGCATCATCGGCGCCGCGCTGCAGCAGGGCCACCAGGCCGGCAACATCGGCCGCCAGGCGGCGCTGCGGGCCGGGCTGCCGGTGACGGTGGCGGGCATGTCGCTGGACCGGCAATGTGCCTCGGGCATGATGGCGATCGCCACGGCGGCGAAACAGGTCGTCCAGGACGGGATGCAGGTGGCCGTGGGCGGCGGGGTGGAAAGCATCTCGATGGTGCAGACCCAGGAGATGCGCGTGAAGCGTGACCCGTACCTGATTGAAACAAAACCCGAAATCTACATGTCCATGCTGGAGACGGCGGAAACCGTGGCCGACCGCTATGGTATCAGCCGCGAGGCGCAGGATGCCTATGCCGCGCAATCCCAGGCCCGCACGCACGAAGCGCAGCAGGCCGGGCGTCTGGACGCCGAGATCGTGCCGCTGACCACCACGATGAAGATGCAGAACAAGGAAACCGGCGAGATCACCGAACACGAGGTGACGCTGGAGAAGGACGAGGGCAACCGCCCCGGCACCACGGCCGAAAGCCTCGCCGGTCTGCAGCCGGTCTTCAAGGACGGGATCCATGTGAAGGAAGGCGGCTTCATCACGGCCGGCAATGCCTCGCAGCTCTCGGACGGGGCCTCGGCCGCCGTGATCATGGAGGGCAAGCTCGCCGAGCAGAAGGGGCTGGAGCCTCTGGGCCGCTACGTGGGTGTCATGGCGGCGGGCTGCGAGCCGGACGAGATGGGGATCGGACCGGTCTTCGCGGTGCCGAAACTGCTTGAGGCGCATGGGCTGAAGATGGACGACATCGGTCTGTGGGAACTGAACGAGGCCTTCGCGGTGCAGGTGCTTTATTGCCGCGATACCCTTGGAATCCCTGACGAAATCCTGAACGTGAACGGCGGCGCGATCTCGATCGGGCATCCCTATGGCATGTCCGGCGCGCGGATGGTCGGCACCGCGCTGATCGAAGGCAAGCGGCGCGGCGCGAAATATGTCGTCTGCACCATGTGCGTGGGCGGCGGCATGGGGGCGGCCGGGCTCTTCGAGGTCTTCTGAGCGAGGCGAGGCAAGGCATGGACGGAACCTGGACAAGGGACGAAACGCGTCTGCCGGCGCAGCTGCGGGGGCTGCGGCTGCCGCTGGTGGGATCACCGATGTTCATCATCTCGGGGCCCGATCTGGTCATCGCGCAATGCAAGGCGGGCATCGTGGGGTCCTTCCCGGCGCTCAACGCGCGTGAGGGCGCGGGCGAGGCACCGCTGCTCGACGCCTGGCTGACCCGGATCAGGGAGGAGCTGGACCGCCACAACCAGGCCAACCCGGACAGCCCGGCGGCCCCTTATGCGGTCAACCAGATCGTCCACCGGTCGAACACACGGCTGGAGCGCGACATCGACATCTGCGTGAAACACGAGGTGCCGATCTGGATCACCTCGCTGGGCGCGCGGGTCGAGGTCAACGAGGCCGCCCATTCCTGCGGCGGCATCACCCTGCATGACGTGATCAACAACACCTTCGCGAAGAAGGCGATCGAAAAGGGCGCCGACGGGCTGATCGCAGTGGCCGCGGGCGCGGGCGGCCATGCGGGGATGCAATCGCCCCTGGCGCTGGTGCAGGAGATCCGGTCCTGGTTCGACGGTCCGCTGCTGCTTTCGGGCGCGATTGCCAGCGGCGCGTCGCTTCTGGCCGCCCGCGCGATGGGGGCGGATTTCGGCTATGCCGGCTCGCCCTTCATCGCCACGGAAGAAGCCAATGCCGAGGCGGCGTACAAGCAGATGATCGTCGACAGCACCGCCGAGGACATCGTCTATTCCTCGCTCTTTACCGGCGTGCATGGAAATTACCTGAAGGGGTCGATCCGCAACGCGGGCATGGATCCGGACAACCTGCCGGGCTCGGACCCGTCGGCGATGGATTTCGGAAACCGCGACAAGAAACCCAAGGCCTGGAAATCGATCTGGGGGGCGGGGCAGGGCGTGGGCGCGATCGACGATGTGGTGCCCGCCGCGCGGCTGATCCAGCGCATCGGCGACGAATACCGCCAGGCCGGCCGCCGGCTCGCTGCGGAATTCGGCGGCTGACATGGCGGAACTGATCGTCGTCCGTCACGGCCAGGCCAGCTTTGGCTCTGCCCAGGCGCAAGGCTACGACCGGCTGTCGGAGCAGGGCGAAGTGCAGTCGCGCATGGTGGGCGCGACGCTGAAGGCCGCGGGCGTGGTGCCCGACCGGCTGATAACCGGCACGCTGGAACGCCAGCGCCGCACGCTTGAGCTGATGGGCTTCGACGGCACGCCCGAGGAACACCCCGGCTTCAACGAATACGATTTCCACGACATGCTGCACGCCCGTTTCGACGGCGTGCCGCCGGACGATGTCGTGCGCGACCGCAAGCACCATTTCCGCACCCTGCGCGACACGCTGAAGGACTGGCAGCAGGGCGGGTTGCCCGGTGCGGCCGAAAGCTGGCCGGCCTATTCCGACCGGGTCGAGGCCGCGCGGCTGCATGCGACCCGGCCCGGGGCCGACTGTGTCGTGGTGGTCAGTTCCGGCGGCACGATCGGGCGGCTGGTGCAGCGCGCGATGGGGGCACCGGACGAGATGATGATCACGCTAAACCTGCAGGTGAAGAACACCTCGGTCACGCGGTTCATCTTCAATGCCCGGGGCCGGTTCTACCTGCATGAATTCAACGCCGCGCCGCATTTCTTCACCGCCGACGGGGCCCGGCACATGACCTACAGCTGACACCGGAGAAGGCGAAATGACCAGCGACAGCCAGACGCTCGATACCGATGCCGTTGCGGCCTATCTGACAGCCCATCTGCCGGGGTTCGAAGGGCCGCTGACGGCGGAGAAGTTCCAGACCGGACAATCCAACCCGACCTTCCTGCTGCGCACACCCGCAAGCAACTACGTGCTGCGGCGCAAACCACCGGGGGTTCTGCTGAAATCCGCCCATGCGGTGGACCGGGAATACCGGGTGCAGAAGGCGCTGGCCGGGACGGACGTGCCCGTCGCGCGGATGCATCTGCTGTGCGAGGATGACAATGTGATCGGTTCGGCCTTTTACGTGATGGATCACGTGCCCGGCCGCAACTTCGACGATCCGCGGATGGACGGCGCCGACAACGCCACGCGCGCGGCGGTGATCGACGACATGAACCGCGTGCTGGCGGCGCTGCATGACGTGGATGTCGATGCGGTGGGCCTGTCGGATTACGGGCCGCCGGGAAATTACTATGAACGCCAGATCGGGCGATGGTCCAAGCAATACAGGGCCTCCGAGACGGCGGTGATCCCCGAGATGGACCGGCTGATCGACGCGCTGGCCGAGGCGATGCCCGAGGACGACGGACAGCGCGGGCTGGTGCATGGCGATTACCGGATCGACAACATGATCTTCGACGCCAAAGAGCCGCTTTGCCGCGCCGTGCTGGACTGGGAACTGTCGACCATCGGGCATCCCTATGCCGATCTGGCCGCGGTCATCATGCAATGGCGGATGCCGGCGGGGACCGAGGGCCGGGGGCTGGCAGGGATAGACCGCGCGGCCCTGGGCCTGCCCTCGGACGAACAGTTCGTGGCGCGGTATTGCGAGCGGCGGGGCCTGCCGGAGATCGGGCATTTCGGCTTCTACCTGGCCTTCTGCTTCTTCCGCATGGGGGCGATCGTGCAGGGCGTGCTGAAGCGCGGGCTGGACGGCAATGCCTCGAACCCAGAACGCGCGCTGAAACTGGGCGAATACGTGCCGACCTTCGCCAAGGGCGGGCTGAAAGCGCTGGAGGAGGGCTGACGCGCAAGGGCGCGCTCGAGGCGCGCGCGCCGGCAGGTTCTGCGAAAATCGGGCCCATCTCGGGGCGCCGTCACGGCGTCTGCCTCGTCGTGGCCTGACGTGACCCATTTGCCCCGATCCTTTTCGAATCGCTTGGAATTTTCGCCACAGGGCCTTGCAAACGAATGTTCCGCATAGCGGACACAATATCCTCCTGAAAGCGCCCGAAGCGGATCATCCGAAGGCTGTTTTCGGTAAAAAAACTGACATGCGTCAGGGGGCGTTCAGTGGGTTGCGACGTGTGCTCATGGAAGGCCCGGACTGAGCCAAATCAGGTGCATATTTTACAATTATCATCATATACTTGAGAGGCGAAATTCATGTCGAAAATCACCCCCGGTCAACGCCCCGAAACCTGCCCGATCCAGCCCGCACAACGGCCCTTGCGGCGCGAATGCTTCGCCCGGCGGAATGCTTGACTTTGAGGATTGTTGTGCAACGCTGAAATCGGATCCCGGCGCGCGGAGGAGAATGCGACGGGGTATCCAAGGGAGGAAAACTCATGCGCAAGACCACTGGGATCGGCCTTTCGGCCGTCATGGCTACCCTATTGGCTGCCGGTACGGCATCCGCCGACACGATCAAGATTGCCTTCATCGACCCGCTTTCGGGCCCCTTCGCCAGCACCGGGACAAATGGTCTGCACCAGTACGAATTCGCGGCCGAAACCCTGGTGAACGAGAAGGGCGGGGTCCTGGACGGCGACACGTTCGAAATCGTCGCCTTCGACAACAAGACCAGCCCGAAGGAAAGCCTCGTGCAGCTTCAGGTCGCCATCGACCAGGGCATCCGTTACGTCGTGCAGGGCAACAGCTCGGGCGTGGCGCACGCGCTGACCGACGCGATCGAAAAGCACAACCGCCGCAATCCCGATGACCGGGTGCTGTTCCTGAACTATTCGGCCGTCGACCCGGCGCTGACCAACGAGAACTGCAACTTCTGGCATTTCCGCTTCGACGCCAATGCCGACATCAAGATGGACGCCCTGACCGACGTGATCGCCGAGCAGGACGACATCACCAAGGTCTACGTGATCGGGCAGGATTATTCCTTCGGCAAGGCCGTGTCCTCGGCCGCGACGTCGTTCCTGGGCGAAAAGCGCCCCGACATCGAGATCGTCGGGAATGAACTGCATCCCATTGGAAAGGTGAAGGATTTCACGCCCTATTCGCGCAAGATCGTGTCCTCTGGCGCCGATGCCGTGATCACCGGCAACTGGGGTGCGGACATGCTGAACCTTGGCAAGTCGGTGATCGACAACGGGTTCGACGGGCCGATCTACACCTATTACGCCGCCGCTGACGGCATCACCGCCGCCTTCGGGGAAAGCGGCAAGGACCGCCTGCGGCTGGTGACCGAAGGGCAGACCAACCCGCCGCCCAACGACCGCGCCGCCGCATACATCGAGGCGTTCAAGGCCAAGTACCCGGACGGCAACATGAGCCAGACCCGCATCACCAACGTGATCGAGATGCTGGCCAAGGCGATAAACGAGGCCGGCACCGCCACCGACGTGGTCGCCGTGGGCGAGGCGCTGGAGGGGATGGAGCACGAGAGCATGTGGGGCGGCACGCTCTACATGCGGCCCGAGGATCACCAGCTGATCCAGGACGTGCTGATCACCGTGCACACGAACGAGGGCATCGACTATGACCTCGACAATTCGGACTACGGCCAGCGGATGGAACACCGCATCGAGATGGCCGGGATGGACAGCCCGACCACCTGCAAGATGCGCCGCCCGTAAACCGGGACACCCCCGCGCCGGGCAGGCCCCGGCGCGGGTGGCATCCGACAAAAAACAAATGTCTAGAAAGGGATAGCCGGGTCCATGGATCTTGTACTGGTGAACCTGATCGACGGGCTGGTGACCGGCCTTCTGCTTTTCATGCTCTCGGCGGGGCTGACGCTTATCTTTTCAATGATGGGCGTGCTGAACTTTGCCCATGCCAGTTTCTACATGCTGGGGGCCTATTTCGCCTACCAGATCTCGGTCTACCTGGGATTCTGGATGGGCTTGCTGGTCGCGCCGCTGATCGTCGGTGCCCTGGGCGCGGGGGTTGAACGCTACGGGCTCAGACGCGTGCACCAATATGGCCACGTGCCCGAGCTGATCTTCACCTTCGGCCTGGCGCTGCTGATCGAGGAGGTCGTGCAGTTCATCTGGGGCAAGGATCAGATCCCCTACGAGATCCCCGGGATCCTCGAAGGCGCGGCCTTTGCCATCGCCGGCAACACGATCCCGCTTTACAAGGTGTTCATGATCTTCCTGTCGCTGGCAATCTTCGGCGGGCTGCTCTTCGTGCTGACGAAGACGCGGGTGGGGATGATCATCCAGGCGGCCCTGTCCTATCCGCGCACGGTCGAAGCGCTTGGCCACAACGTGCCGCTGGTCTTCATGGGCGTCTTCGGCGTGGGCACGGCGCTGGCCGGTGTCGCCGGGGTGATCGCCGGACCGGTGCTGTCGACCTTCCCGGGCATGGCCGTGGTCCTCGGCTCGATCGTCTTCGTGACCATCGTCATCGGCGGTCTGGGCAGCCTCGGCGGCGCGCTGGTCGCCTCGCTGATCATCGGCTGGATGACCACCTTCGCCAAGGCCTATGACATGCGGATGGAGGATCTGCTGACCTGGATGGGCCTGACCAAGCCCGAGCCCATATGGGACAGCGCCTGGCAGGATCTCTGGACGCTGACCTCGCCTCAGGTCGCCGACATCCTGCCGTATCTGCTGATGGTGCTGATCCTGATCTTTCGACCCTACGGGCTTTTCGGGAAGCGTGACGTATGACCGCAACGACGCATAAACCGCAATCCGCCGACTTCGCAGGCGGCGGCGTGACCCTGGCCGGGCTCGCGCCCTGGCTGATCGCCGTGGCCTTCCTGCTGGTGATGCCGTTCATCTTCACCTCGAACTCGGCCATCACGATCATGAACCAGATGGCGATCACGATCATCTTCGCGCTCAGCTACAACATGCTGCTGGGGCAGGGCGGGATGCTGTCCTTCGGCCATGCGGTCTACATGGGCGTGGGCGGGTTCGTCTGCGTGCACGTGATGAACTGGGACGGGTTCTTCTCGGGCCTGCCGCTGCCGGTGCTGCCGATCTTCGGCGGGCTCTTTGGAATGGGTCTGGCGCTGATCGTGGGGTCGTTCTCGACCCGCCGCGCCGGGACCGTCTTCGCCATGATCTCGCTGGGTGTCGGAGAACTGATCGCGGCCTGTTCGGTCATCATCGTGGTCTTCTTCGGCGGCGAAGAGGGCGTCAGCGGCGACCGCACCTACGGCCTGCCGGTCTTCGGCATCGAGTTCCTGCAACAGATCGAGGTCTACTACCTGATCGTCTTCTGGCTGGTGCTCTCGGCGCTTGGCATGTTCCTGTTCTCGCGCACGCCGGTGGGGCGCATGGCCAATGCCGTGCGCGACAACCCCGAACGAGCCGAGTTCCTGGGCTATTCCGCGCGCTGGGTCCGGTTCTATTCCTTCGTCGCCGCGGGCTTCTTCGCAGGCAGCGCCGGCGGGCTTTTCGCCATCAACTACGAGATCCTGACCGAGGAGAACCTCAACCTCGCCACCTCCGGCACCATCCTGCTGGTGACCTTCCTGGGCGGCGTCGGCTTCTTCTTCGGACCGATCATCGGGGCCATCGTCTTCACCCTGCTACAGACGGTGCTGTCGCTGCAGACCGAGCTCTGGGCGCTCTACGTCGGCGCGCTTTTCGTCGCCACGGTGATGTTCTTCCCCGGCGGGCTGGCCGGGGTCATCATGATGCATGTCCCGCCTCTGGTGCTGGGCAAGCTGCACCTGCTGGTGAAACCCTACATCAAGGTGCTGGTGCCGGGGCTGGTCTGCATCCTCGCCACGGCGGGCTTCATCGAGATCCTGTTCCACGCCCGCCACGCGGCCCTCGGCGATGACGAGATGACGCTCTACTGGGTCACCTTCTCGCATCTGAACCCGCTGCCCTGGATCGTCACCGGCGGCCTCGCCGTGGGCGGCTTCTGGCTTGCCCGCCGCCACGCGCCCGAACTGGCCGAGGCCTGGCACGAGGCCAACACCGACCGGAGGGCCAGCGCATGAGCGCCGCGCTTGAAATCACCAACCTGCGCAAGAGCTTCGGCCAGGCCGAGATCATCCGCGGCGTCGACCTGCAGATCATGCCCGGCGAACGCCACGCGGTGATCGGGCCCAACGGCGCGGGCAAGTCCACGCTCTTCAACCTGATCACCGGCCGCTTCCCGCAGACCGCCGGCGTCATCGCCCTGCACGGGCACGACCTGAAGGGCAAGGCCCCGTTCGAGATCAACCGCATGGGCCTGTCGCGCTCCTTCCAGATCACCAACATCTTCCCACGGATGACGGTTTTTGAGAACGTGCGCTGTTCGCTGCTGTGGTCGATGGGCTACCGCTATTCCTTCTGGAACATGGTCGCGCGCAGCCAGGCCCTGACCGAGGGCGCCGAGGCGGTGCTGGAGCAGATCAACCTGCAGACCCGCCGCGATATTCCGGCCGGCATGCTGTCCTACGCCGAACAGCGCGCGCTGGAGATCGGGATCACCATCGCGGGCGGGGCCGACGTCATCATGCTGGACGAACCCACCGCCGGCATGAGCCATTCCGAAACCGACTATATCGTCGAGCTGATCCGCGAGGTCACCGTGGGCAAGACGCTGGTGATGGTCGAACACGACATGGGCGTGGTCTTTGGCCTGGCCGACCGGATCTCGGTCCTGGTCTATGGCGAGATCATCGCCTCGGGCACGCCCGAGGAGGTCCGCGGCAATCCCCGCGTGCAGGAAGCCTATCTCGGCGCGGCACTGGAGGCAGACCACTGATGCTCGACGTCATCGACATGCATGCCTTCTACGGCAAGTCCCATATCCTTCAGGGCGTCAACATGACGATCCGCGAAGGCGAGATCGTGGCGCTTCTGGGCCGCAACGGGGTCGGACGGTCGACCACCTGCAAGGCGATCATGGGAGAGGTCCCCCCAAAGGGCCAGGTCCGCTTCAAGGGCCAGGACATCGCCGGGCGCAAGGCCTACGAGATCGCCAACCTCGGGATCGGCTACGTGCCGGAAAACCGCGACATCTTCCCCGGCCTCACCACGCGGCAGAACCTGAACCTCGGCCTGAAGCCGGGACAGAAGGACGGGGCAGGGCGCTGGTCGATGCAGGACATGTTCGACATGTTCTCAAACCTCGCCGAACGCGCCGATGTCGAGGCCTCGGTGCTCTCGGGCGGCGAACAGCAGATGCTGACCATGTGCCGCACGCTGATGGGCGATCCCGACCTGGTGATGATCGACGAACCGACCGAGGGCCTGTCGCCCCAGATGGTCCAGCGCGTCGCCGACCTGCTGCAGGAAATCGCCCGCCGCGGCATCGCCACGCTGCTGGTCGAACAGAAGCTCGCCATCGCGCTCGACATCGCGCACCGGGTCTACGTGATGGGCCACGGCCAGGTCGTCTTCGAAGGCACCCCGCAAGAGCTCAAGTCCCGCGACGACATCCGCAAGGAATGGCTCGAAGTCTGACCCCATTCAAAGCACCACGCCCCCTGCTTCTTCTTGGCCCAAATACCTCCGGGGGAGTCCGCCAGCGGCGGACGGGGGCAGAGCCCCCCATAGCAAAAATCTACACGCTTTCCGCCGCCTGAAACGCCGGCCGCGCCTCCAGCCGCGCCCCGTAACCCTGCAGGTTCGGCATCCCCGACATGTCCGCTCCCAGCCGCCCGGCCATTATCACCGCATGGCCCGTCATGATATCGGCGGCCGAAAACGCCCCGGCCAGGAACTCACGCCCCTCCATATGCGCCTCCACCGCCGTCAGCATCTGGCCCAAAAGCTTCACCGCGCGCTTCGCATGCACCTCGCTGCGCCGGTCCTCGGGCAGCAGCCGCGTCTCGACGACGATCTGGTTCATCGGCGGCATGATCATGCCCTCGGCATAGTGGAACCACTGCAGGTAGGGCCCGAACTCCGGATCCTCCACCGACGGCTGCAGCCGCCCATCGCCATACCGCGCCAGAAGGTACTGAATGATCGCCCCGGATTCGAACAGCACCTGGCCGCCGTCCTCCAGCACCGGCACCCGGCCCATCGGGTGGGTGCGGCGGAATTCCGGGTTGCGCATCTCGGGGCTGCCAAGCGCATACCGCGCGACGTCGTAGTCCAGCCCCAGCTCTTCCAGGGCCCAGGCCACGCGCACGGCCCGGCTGCCCGGTGCATAATGCAGTTTCACGATGATCTCTCCTCCACCCCCGGACCCGGTCCGGCGTCGTCCTGACATCTGTCCGGGCTTTCTGAGCAGACGCTATCCCGCTGCGTCCGCACCTGTCAAACCGGCTGGGAACACTCGACATTCGTCCCAATTCGCGGTCTCATCGGCCGAAAGGACAAAGACCGGGAGGGCAGATCATGGACATCGCGCAGCCATCGACATTGGGCTTCGATCAGGACCGGCTGGACCGGCTGGGGCGCTGGATGGACAGCTACGTGGACCGGCGCCGCTATCCCGGCGCTTCGGTGGTGGTGGCCCGCCACGGGCGCGAGGCGTACTTCCACAGCTGCGGACAGCGCAACATCGACGCCGGGCTTGCCTTCGACCGCGACACGATGGTGCGGATCTATTCCATGACGAAGCCGGTCACCTCGGTCGCGATCATGACGCTGGTCGAACAGGGGCTCTTTCCGCTGGACGCGCCGCTGTCGGATTTCATCCCCGCTTTCACGGAGATGCAGGCGCTCGTTCCGGGTGCCGAGCGGCTCGACCAGGTCGCGCCCTGCGCCACGCCGACGATCCACCAGCTGCTGACCCATACCTCGGGCCTGACCTACAGCTTCAACACCAACCCGGTGTCCGAGGCGATGAAGGAGCAGGAGCTGGACTTCAGCCCCGGCAACCGCACGATCGCAACGGTGGCCGACCAGCTTGCCGCGCTGCCGCTGGTCTTCGCGCCGGGCACGCGCTGGGAATATTCCGTGGCCATCGACGTGCTGGGCCGCGTGGTCGAGGTCGTCTCGGGCCGGTCGCTGGACCGGTACTTCGCGGATGAGATCTTCGCCCCCCTCGGCATGACCCAGACCGCCTTTCGCGTGCCAGAGGGCACCGGCGACCGCTTCGCCGCGCTCTACACCCCGCTGGAGGGCGATCCGATGTCCGTCGCGGCCCCCGACCGCGGCGCCGATCCGCTGCGGCTGTCCGATGCGCCGGACGAAAGCCGCTATCACACGACGCAGTGCTTTTCGGGCGGCGGCGGTCTTGTCAGCACGATCGACGACTACATGCGCTTCGCCGAGATGCTGCGCCGGGGCGGCGAGGGCAACGGCGCGCGCATCCTGTCGCCCAGAACGCTGGACTTCATGATGCGCAACCACCTGAAGGGCGAGATCGCCGACATGGGCCCCACAAGCTTTGCCGAACAGCCCATGCAGGGCACCGGTTTCGGTCTGGGCGGCGCCGTGGTGCTGGACCCGGGCCGCGCCCGCAGCCCCGGCACGGTGGGCGATTTCGGCTGGGGCGGCATGGCGTCGACCTATTTCTGGGTGGACAGGGTCAATAACCTGTCGGTGGTGTTCTTCACACAGCTAGCCCCGTCCAGCTCCTACCCGTCGCGCCCGGAACTGAAGGCACTGGTCCAGGCGGCGATGGTCGCATGAGCCAAAATCCCGTCCTCTGGACCCCGACCGAGGAGCGCGCGCAATCCAGCCGGATGGCCGCCTTCATCCGCTTTCTCGAGGCGCGCGGGCACCGGTTCGACGACTACCAGGCGCTCTGGCGCTGGAGCGTCACGGATCTCGACGCCTTCTGGGCCGCGATCTGGGATTTCGCCGACATCCGCGCGACGACACCTTACGACCGGGTGCTGGCAAAGCGCGTCATGCCCGGCGCCGAATGGTGCCCGGGCGCCACGCTGAACTTTGCCGACCAGGTGCTGCGCCACGCCGAAACCACGCCGGACAAGACCGCGATCCGCGTGCAGTCAGAGACCTTTCGGGACTGCGAGATGACATTTGCCGAGCTGCGCGACGCCGTGGCGAGCGTGGCGGGCGAGCTGCGGAAGATGGGTGTGGGGCAGGGGGACCGCGTCGTGGCGATCCTGCCCAATTCCGAGGTCGCGATCATCGCCATGCTGGCCACTGTGTCCATCGGCGCGATCTGGTCTCTCTGCGCGCCCGACATGGGGCATGTGGCGATCCTGGACCGGTTCCGCCAGATCGAACCGAAGGTGCTGATCGCTCAGGACGGCTATACCCATACCGGCAAGCCGGTGGACCGGCGAGATCTTGTGTCCCATATCAAAGACAACCTCCCGGAGTTAAGACACACCGTCTGGATTCCCGTCGCCGGCCCGCTGCCCGACGGCGCCCTCGCCTGGGACAGTCTTCTGGGCCATGACACGCCCCTGGATGTCACGCCGGTGCCCTTCGATCACCCGATCTGGGTGGTCTATTCCTCTGGCACCACGGGCAATCCCAAGCCCATCGTCCATGGCCACGGCGGCATCCTGCTGGAAGGCGCCAAGACCGCGCTGCACCTGGACATCGGCCCCGAAGACCGCTTCTGCTGGCTGACGTCCTCGGGCTGGATCATGTGGAACATCCAGTCCACGGCCCTGGCCCAGGGCGCCACGCTATCGGTCTTCGATGCGGCGCCGAACCATCCGGACATGATGGCGCTCTGGCGCTTTGCCGAAGGGCAGGGGCTGACCTACCTTGGCGCCGGCGCGGCCTTCTTCGATGCCTGCCGCAAGTCCGGGATCCGCCCGGTGGACGAGCTTGACCTTTCGGCGCTGCGCTCCATCGGATCCACCGGTTCGCCGCTGTCGTCGGACGCCTACGACTGGATCTACACCGCCGCGCGCCCCGATGTCTGGCTGGCCCCGATCTCGGGCGGCACCGACCTCGCCGGCGCCTTCGTCGGCGGCAACCCGATGCTGCCGGTCCGCGCGGGCGAGATGCAGTGCCGGTTTCTCGGCAATGCCGTCCGCAGCTTCGACGAGGCGGGCCAGGAGCTGATCGGCGCGGTCGGAGAACTGGTCTGTACCGAGCCGCTGCCGTCTATGCCACTGTTCTTCTGGGGCGATGATACCGGCGCGCGCCTGCACGAGAGCTATTTCGACACCTACCCCGGCATCTGGCGCCACGGCGACTGGATCGAGATTACCCAGGACGGCGGCACGATCATCTACGGCCGCTCGGACGCCACGATCAACCGCAAGGGCCTGCGCCTCGGCTCCTCCGAAATCTACCGCGCGGTCGAGGCGCTGCCAGAGGTCATGGACAGCCTGGTGGTCGATCTGGAATTCCTCGGCAAGGAGAGCTTCATGCCGCTCTTCGTGGTGCTGGCCGAGGGCGCGACGCTGGACGACGCGCTGACCGACCGGATCAATGCCGCGATCCGAGCCGAGGTATCGCCGCGCTTCGTTCCGAACGAGATCGTCGCGATCGCGGAGGTGCCGCGCACGCTGTCGGGCAAGAAGCTGGAAGTGCCGGTGAAGAAGCTGTTGCTGGGCGGCGATCCGGACACCGTGGTCAACCGCGATTCCATGGCCAACCCGGTGGCCTTCGACACGTTCATCGCCTATGCCGCTGACCGACGGGACAATTGAAGACGGGACCTGACATGATCGACGCGGCAAACCGGGATCTGCTGAACCTCCTCGACATAGAACAGCTTGAGGTCGATCTGTTCCGGGGGACGGGCGCCGGCGGCGAGACGCCCAAGCGCATCTTTGGCGGGCAGGTGATCGCGCAGGCGCTGATGGCGGCCTATCGCACGGTCGAGGACCGCCTGTGCCATTCGCTGCATGCCTATTTCATCCGGCCGGGCGATCCATCGATCCCCGTGATCTACCAGGTCGACCGTGCCCGCGACGGCGGATCCTTCACCACCCGCCGCGTCGTGGCGATCCAGCACGGCCGGCAGATCCTGAACCTGTCGGCGTCCTTCCAGGTGGAAGAGGACGGCTGGACCCACCAGCACGCCATGCCCGACGTGCCCGCGCCCGAAGAGCTGACCCCGGTGCAGGCGCGCCGCGAGGAAGCCGCCGCGCGGATCCCTGAAAAATACCGCGAGGAATTCCTGCGCCTGCGCCCGATCGAGATCTGCGAGGTCGATCCTCAGGATTTCTTTACGCCAGAGCCGGCGGATGACCGCAACCAGGTCTGGTTCCGCGTGCCGGGTGCTGCCGGAACATCGCCGGTGATGCAGCATTGCCTGCTGGCCTATGCCTCGGATCTCTACCTGCTGGGCTCGTCGCTGCGGCCCCACGGGCTGACCTGGCTGCAACCGCGGGTGATGACGGCCAGCCTGGACCACGCCATGTGGTTTCACGCGCCGATCGCCTTCGAGAACTGGCATCTCTACGTGATGGACAGCCCCAAGGCCGCCGGCGGGCGCGGGTTCAACCGGGGCTCGATCTACACCCGTGACGGCAACCTCGTGGCCAGCACCGCGCAGGAGGGGCTGGTGCGCCCCGTCGCCCCGCGCGGCTGAGCCGTCACGAGAGACCAGGCGGTTACCGCCAGCCCAGCTCGGGCGCGATCTCTTTCAGGATCGTCTCGATCACGTGGACGTTGTAATCGACGCCCAGCATGTTCGGCACGGTCAGCAGCAGCGTGTCGGCCTCGGCGATCGCCTCGTCGGCCTTCAGCTGCTCGATCAGCCTTTCCGGCTCGTCCGCGTAGCCGCGGCCGAAGACCGCGCGCTGATCGTCGATCACGCCGACCTGGTCGCTTTCCTTGCCGCCACGGCCGAAATACTGCCGGTCCATGTCGGTCTTCAGCGCAAAGATCGACCGGCTGACCGACACCCGCGGTTCGTGCGCATGCCCGGCCTCGGCCCAGGCCGCACGGAAGGCGCGGATCTGGTTGGCCTGCTGGACATGGAACGGCTCACCCGTCTCGTCCCATTTCAGGGTCGAGCTTTGCAGGTTCATGCCCATCTGCGCGGCCCAGCGGGCCGTCGCGTCCGAGGCGGCGCCCCACCAGATCCGGTTGCGCAACCCCTCGGAATGCGGCTCCAGCCGCAGCAGCCCCGGCGGATTGGGGAACATCGGGCGCGGATGCGGCTCGGCAAAGCCTTCACCCTTCAACAGTTCAATGAAGACCAGCGCGTGCCGCCGCGCCATCTCTGCGCTGTCCTCGCCTTCGGCCGGCGCGTATCCGAAATGCTTCCAGCCATCGACCACCTGTTCGGGCGAGCCGCGCGAGATGCCCAGCTGCAGCCGTCCGCCCGAGATAAGGTCGGCGGATCCCGCGTCCTCGGCCATGTAGAAGGGGTTTTCATAGCGCATGTCTATCACGCCGGTGCCGATCTCGATCGTCGAGGTTCGCGCGCCGACGGCGGCCAGCAACGGGAATGGCGAGGCCAGCTGCCGCGCGAAGTGATGCACCCGGTAATAGGCGCCATCCAGCCCCAGCTCCTCGGCGGCAACCGCCAGGTCGATGGATTGCGACAGCACCTCGGCGGCCGTCTTCACCCGCGATCCATGCGTGGGCGCCCAATGGCCGAAGGAAAGAAAACCGATCTTTTTCATGGGATTGCTCTTGTATCTGAAACCTTGTTACCGAGCAGATAGGCAGCACATCCCCCGTGCCACAAGCCCGGCCTCAGTTCATCAGGGCGCAAGTCCTGTGCAACCGGCGGCACCGTGTAAGGACAAACAGAGGGGCAGGGCGCGCCCTCCTCCCTTCTTCTTGGGCAAAATACTCCAGACTACCGCAGCCGACCGAATGACCGCCGGACAGCGCGGCATCACGTCAGCTTGTCCCCGTAAACCCTGTTGAGCTTGCGCATTCCGCCGATCCAGCGGTCGTAATTCTCGGTCTTGTTGCGCATGTAGCCCAGAACTTCCTCGTGCGGGAGCACCAGGAACGTCTCGTCCCGGATCGCCTGCACACAGGCCTCGGCGACCGGTTCCGGCTCAAGCATGCCATCCTGCGCGGCGACACCATCCTCGTGGCCTCTGGTCATCTCGGTGCGCACGGCCTGCGGGCACAGGACGCTCACCTTGATGCCATCGTCGCCATGGGTCATCGCCAGCCACTCCGCAAGCCCCACGGCGGCGTGTTTCGTCACGCCATAGGGCGCCGAGCCGACCTGGTTCAGCAGCCCCGCGGCCGAGGCGGTGTTCAGCAGGTAGCCGCCGCCGCGTTCCTTCATCAAGGGCACCAGGTGACGCGCGGCCCAGACATGGGCCATCACGTTGACCTCCCAGATCCGCTGCCAATCCTCGTCCGGCACCTCGGCGCCGCCGGGCGTCAGGATGCCGGCGTTCGAGCAGAACAGGTCGATCGGCCCGATGGCGCTTTCGACCTTTTCGATCATGCCCGCGATCTCGACCTCGCGCGCGACATTGACCTCGAACCCCGTGCCGTTCACCAGTTTCGCGGTTTCCGCGGCGCCCGAGCCGTTGAGGTCGGCGCAGACGATATGCGCGGGGCCGTCCTGCGCGAACCGAAGCGCCATCGCGCGTCCGATCCCGCTGGCCGCGCCGGTGATGACGATGATCTTGTCCTTCAATTCCATGGTCTTGCATCCGCCTCTTGAAACCAGCACCCGAAAGCACCGGGGGCCGCCAATGCTTGCCGGGGCCCCGGATCGCGGCCAAGGTCGCGCACAAGAAAGCGGAGTGCAAGCAGTCCGGTGGCTGTCGGCGGACATACGATATTTACATAATACTGATTACCGGCATTACGTATGGAAGCCTCGCGGCTGTCGAGAACCGCCTGAACCCGTACCCCGGCCGATGAGATCGCTCCCGCTCACCGGTCAGAGCTTTGGATGCTTCGGATACGCCAGAGCCTCGCACACCGACCCCGACACAAGACCACCGTTCCACCGGACAGTCCCCCGGGCGGATCGGTATCGCAATACAGGCCCCGCGCCGACCAGCGGGCGCGAGGCGTCAATCCGTTGGGACGCTGCTCAGAAGAACGCCTGCAGCCCGGTCTGCGCCCGGCCGAGGATCAGCGCATGCACGTCATGGGTGCCCTCGTACGTGTTGACCGTCTCCAGGTTCATCACGTGGCGGATCACCTGGAATTCCAGGCTGATGCCGTTGCCGCCATGCATGTCGCGGGCCATCCGCGCGATATCCAGGGCCTTGCCGCAATTGTTGCGCTTCACGATCGACACCATCTCGGGCGCGGCATTGGCCTCGTCCATCAGACGGCCGACGCGCAGCGCACCCTGCAGGCCAAGCGCGATCTCGGTCTGCATGTCGGCCAGCTTCTTCTGGAAGAGCTGCGTCTGCGCGATCGGCTTGTTGAACTGCTTGCGGTCCAGACCGTATTGCCGTGCCGCATGCCAGCAGAACTCGGCCGCGCCCATCGCACCCCAGGCGATGCCGTAGCGCGCGCGGTTAAGGCAACCGAACGGCCCCTTCAGCCCCTGCACATTGGGCAGCAGCGCATCCTCGCCGACCTCGACACCGTCCATCACCACCTCGCCGGTGACCGAGGCGCGCAGCGACATCTTGTTGGCGATCTTCGGCGCCGAAAGCCCCTTCATGCCCTTTTCCAGGATGAAGCCGCGGATCTTGCCGTCATGGGCGTCGGACTTGGCCCAGACCACGAAGACATCCGCGATCGGCGCGTTCGAGATCCACATCTTCGCGCCGGTGATCCGGTAGCCGCCGTCGATCTTCTCGGCGCGGGTCTTCATGCCCGCCGGGTCCGAACCCGCGTCGGGCTCGGTCAGGCCGAAACAGCCGATCCATTCGCCAGAGGCCAGCTTCGGCAGGTATTTCTCGCGCTGCTCTTCCGAGCCATAGGCATAGATCGGGTAGATCACGAGGCTGGATTGCACGGACATCATCGACCGATAGCCGGAATCCACGCGCTCGACCTCACGTGCGACCAGGCCATAGCTGACATAGCCCGATCCCAGCCCGCCGTATTGCTCGGGCAGCGACACGCCCAGAAGGCCCATCTCGCCCATCTCGGCAAAGATTTCGGGTTCGACCTTCTCGGAGGCATATGCCTCGGTGACGCGGGATTGCAGCTTTTCCTGCGCATAGGACCGCGCGCTGGCGGCGATCATGCGTTCGTCTTCGCTCAGCTGGTCGTCCAGGCGGAACGGATCGGCCCAGTCGAAGGATCCCAGGTCCGGGGCGTCCTTGGCCCGCAGCGACGGTTTCGGCGTGGATGGCGCGTTCATGGCATGGCTCCTGCGTGGATTTGCCCCCGATGTAGCGCAGCGGGCGGCGCGAAAACAGCGAGACTTTGTCAATCGCTTATGACATTCACTCATACATGGCCTATGCACGCAAGCTTTTGCCCTCGATGTCGGCGCTGAGGATGATCGAGGCGCTCGACCGGCTTGGCAGCGCCTCGGCGGCTGCCGAGGACCTGTCGCTGACACAGGGCGCGATCAGCCGGCAGCTGCAGGCGCTGGAGGCGCAGCTGGGCATCGAACTGGCGCGGCGCGAGGGCCGCAAGCTGGTGCTGACCGCGCAGGCCCGGGCCTATGCGGCCGAGGTGCGGACAGCTTTGGCACGGGTGGCGGAGGCCACGATGCGCCTGCAGGTGGCGCCACCGGGCGGCACGCTGAGCCTGGCGATCCTGCCGGCCTTCGGGATGCGCTGGCTGATGCCGCGGCTGCCGGATTTCTCAAGGCTGCACCCGGATATCACGATCAACATGACCACACGGCTGGAGGATTTCTCGTTTGAAATGGAGACCTTCGACGCCGCGATCCGCCACGGCACCGGCGCCTGGCCCGGCACGCGGCATCTGCTGCTGAAGCCGGAACAGCTGCTGCCTGTGGCCGCGCCCGGGCTGGTACCCGGGCACACACGCCCTGCCCGCGCGCTGGCGCAGCTGCCGCTGCTGCATATCCGCACGCGGCCCGACGCCTGGAAGGCCTGGTTCGCGCAGGATGGCATGTCGCCGCCGGAGCTGGAGGGCACGGTGCATGACCAGTTCTCGACCATCGTGCAGGCCGCCTGCCACGGGCTGGGTGCGGCGCTGGTGCCGACCTACATCGTGGAGCAGGAGCTGGCGACCGGGCAATTGCTGGCGCTGGCGCCGCGGCCGATGGAAACCGGGAGCGCCTATTATCTGGTCTGGCCCGAACAGAAGGCCCAGGACCCGGACCTGAAACGGTTCCGCGACTGGCTGGCGGACCAGGCCGAGCCGGAAGACCCCCTGCCCCGCTGACCCGCAGTTCAGAACCGCGCTGCCGGCTTTCCGAGACCAGGGGGTTGGGCACGATTTTCTTCGGCGAAGAAAATCCCCGCCCCGATATCACCCCAGCGCATATCCCGCGCCACGCACGGTGCGCACCGGATCGGCGCCGCCATGCATCGTGAGCGCCTTGCGCAGCCGGCCGATATGGACATCGACGGTGCGCGTATCGACATAGATGTCGCGGCCCCAGACCCGGTCCAGAAGCTGTTCGCGCGACCAGACGCGGCCGGGCTTTTCCATGAAGGTCGAGAGCAGCCGGAATTCCGTCGGGCCCAGCTTCAGCGGCTTCTCGGAGCGGCTGACCTTGTGGGTTTCGGCATCCAGCACGATATCGTCGAATTCCAGCCTGAGCCCAACGGTCGAGGGCCGCACGCGCCGCAGCTGCGAGCGGACTCGTGCCATCAGCTCGATCACAGAATACGGCTTGACCACGTAATCATCCGCCCCGGTTTCCAGCCCGCGCACCTTGTCGATCTCCTCGGACCGGGCCGAGAGCATGATGATCGGGATCGAGCGGGTCTCGGGCCGGGTTTTCAGCTGGCGGCAGACCTCGATCCCCGACACGTTCGGCATCATCCAGTCGAGCACGATGATGTCGGGAACGTCCTCTTCGACATGGAGCAGGGCCTCGTCACCGTTTCCGGCCTTGACCACGCGGAAGCCCTCGGCCTCCAGGTTGTAGGCGAGCACTTCTCGCTGCGCCAACTCGTCCTCAACAACAAGAACCGTGGGCTGGTCCGCGGACATCTTCGTCTTCTCCTAGTTCACGTTCGAGGTCGTGTCGGCCTTGGGCCGGGCCTCGTCGGGGCGTTCGCCGGACACCAGATACACGACACATTCGGCGATCGCGGTCGCGTGGTCGCCCATCCGTTCCACATTCTTCGCAATGAAGTGCATGTGCATGAAGGGCGTGATCGTGCGCGGGTCTTCCATCATGAAGGTCAGGAATTCCCGGAACAGCGCGTTGTAGATCTGGTCCACCTCGCGGTCGCGGTCGATGACGTTGCGGGCCAGTTCCTCGTCACGCTGGATATAGGCATCGAGCGCGTCGTTGAGCATGCGTTCCACCTCGCGCGCCATGCGGCGCAGCGATGAGGTGCCCGAGGGCATCGGCGGAAGTTCGGCCAGCACATGGGTGCGCTTGGCCATGTTCTTGGCGTAATCGCCGATCCGTTCAAGGCTGGACGAGACCTTCATCACCGTCAGGATCAGGCGCAGATCGACCGCGGTGGGCGCGCGCAGGGCGATCAGCCGCGCGACCTCCTGGTTGATCAGTTCGTCAAGCTCGTCGATCGTCAGATCGCGTTCGACGGTGGAATTCGCAAGCTCGATGTCCAGCTCTTCGAGCGCGGCGGCCGCGTTGCGGATCGCCTCTTCGACAAGGCCGCCCATGCGCATGATCTGCGCCTGGATGGACTCCAGCTCGCGGTCGTAGGCGGTCTGAATATGCTGTGATTGCATGATGTTGGATACCGATGACTGGGCAGATCAGGTCCCCTTACCCGATGCGGCCTGTAATGTAACTTTCGGTGCGCGGATCTTCGGGGTTGGTGAAGATCTGGCCCGTCTCGCCGAACTCGACCAGATTGCCGAGGTGGAAGAAAGCGGTTTTCTGGCTGACCCGTGCGGCCTGCTGCATCGAGTGGGTCACGATGACGACCGAATAATTCCCGCGCAGCTCGTCGATCAGCTCCTCGACCTGGGCGGTCGCGATCGGATCGAGCGCCGAGCAGGGTTCGTCCATCAGCAGGACTTCCGGCTCGGTCGCCACGGCGCGGGCAATGCACAGCCGCTGCTGCTGACCGCCCGACAGGCCGGTGCCGGGGGCGTGCAGGCGGTCCTTCACCTCGTCCCAGATGGCACCGCGGCGCAGGGACTTTTCAACGATCTCGTCCAGATCCGCCTTGTTCTTGGCCAGCCCGTGGATGCGGGGGCCGTAGGCGATGTTGTCGTAGATCGACTTGGGGAACGGATTGGGCTTCTGGAACACCATGCCGACCTTGGCGCGCAGCTGCACCGGATCGACCTTGGCATCGTAGATGTTCTCGCCGTCGAGGTTGATGTTGCCCTCGACCCGGCAGATGTCGATCGTGTCGTTCATCCGGTTGAGGCAGCGCAGGAAGGTGGACTTGCCGCAGCCCGACGGGCCGATGAAAGCGGTGACCATCTTGTCCTGGATCTCGACGTCGACATCCTTGATGGCGTGGGTGTCACCATAGAAAACCTGCACGCCGCGGGCCGAGATCTTCACTTCCCTGGCGTCGACATCCACGCCGGACTTCGGGGTATCATACATAGGTTCGGTCCTCATTTGCATCTTACCAGCGGCGTTCGAAGCGGCGGCGGAGGATGATGGCGATGATGTTCATGGTCATCAGGAACAGGAGCAGGATGATGATGCCGCCCCAGGCGCGTTCATAATAGGCCGGGTCGGCGCGTTTCGACCATTCGTAGATCTGCGCCGGCATCGACGAGTTCGGATCGAGAAAGCCGGAGGCGATCCCTTCGGGATAGTTGGTCGCAATATAACCCACCATGCCGATCAGAAGAAGGGGTGCGGTTTCCCCCAGCGCCTGGGCCAGGCCGATGATCGTGCCGGTCAGGATGCCGGGCGCGGCAAGGGGGAGCACATGGTGAAACACCGCCTGCATCTTCGAGGCGCCGACACCCAGCGCGGCATCGCGGATCGACGGCGGCACCGCCTTCAGCGAGGCCCGCGTCGAGATGATGATCGTCGGCAGGGTCATCAGCGTCAGCACCAGGCCGCCGACCAGCGGCGCGGATTGCGGCAGATGCGCGAACTGGATGAACACCGCCAGGCCCAGGATACCGAAGACGATCGACGGCACCGCGGCCAGGTTCGAGATGTTGACCTCGATCAGGTCGGTGAAGCGGTTCTTCGGCGCGAATTCCTCGAGGTAGATCGAGGCGGCGACACCGATCGGCAGCGACAGCACCAGCACCACCAGCATCATGAAGAACGACCCGATCATCGCAACGCCGATCCCGGCCTGCTCGGGCCGGTTCTCCGAGGCATCGGCGCCGGTGATGAAGTCCCAGTTGAACTCGCGCTTGATGGTGCCGGCCTCGACCAGCTGATCCACCAGATCCAGATGCGCGGCGTCGATGTTCTTGTCGCGCGCCACGCTTTCGCGGGTCACCCGGTCCTTCATGTAGCCATCCACCCGCGAGGCGGCGAGGATGCGGAAATCCACCGTCTCGCCGATCTCGTCGGGGTTGGCCAGCACGTAGTCGCGCAGGATCGCGGGCGCCGAGGCCGAAACCATCTTGCGCATGTCCGAGGCGTCCTCGAGCGTGGTGGTCAGCCCTTCGGTCTGCTGCACCTGGTTGAAAATCGCCTGATCGATCAGCGGTGCATAGCCGAAGGTCGAGACCCGGCGCAGGTCGTCGGGATCGCGGTTGCCGTTGGGGTCCAGCACCTCTTCGTTCAGGTAGACCGGGACCTCGATGAAGGTCTGGGTGAAGGCCGGCACGCCCGAGCGCACGATCGAGACCAGCAGGATCACCAGGAAGAAGATGCCGATCCCGATGGCGGCGATGCCGTACATCTGGAACCGTTTCTCGGCGGCGTTGCGCTTCTTGGTGCGGTCGTCCGTGCCATACAGGGAGGACTTGCGCGCCTTCTTGGGGACATCTGCCCCCATGGGTGCGGTTGCGTCGGTCATTAGTCGTACTGCTCCCGGTATTTCTGCACGATGTGCAGGGCGAGAATGTTCATGCCAAGCGTGATCACGAAGAGGGACATGCCGAGGGCGAAGGCCACCAGCGCCTCGGGCGAGGAGAAATCGCTGTCACCGGTCAGCTGGCTGACGATCTTGGCGGTCACCGTGGTCATCGCCTCGAACGGGTTGAGCGACAGCCGTGCCGCGGCCCCTGCCCCCATGACCACGATCATGGTCTCGCCGATGGCGCGCGAGGCGGCCAGCAGGATGGCGCCGACGATGCCCGGCAGGGCGGCCGGCAGGATCACCTGCTTGATGGTTTCGGATTTCGTGGCGCCCAGCCCCAGCGAGCCGTCGCGCATCGCCTGCGGCACGGCGTTGATGATGTCGTCCGACAGCGACGACACGAAGGGGATCAGCATGATGCCCATCACCAGCCCGGCGGTCATGACCGACGAGGCGCCGCCCATCCAGCCCAGCCCGTCGCGGCCGAAGACCGTCGTCAGCATGGGCCCGATCGTCAGCAACGCGAAGAGACCGTAGACAATGGTCGGGATCCCGGCCAGCACCTCGAGCGCGGGCTTGGCGACCGAGCGCACGCGCGGCGAGGCATATTCCGAGAGATAGACGGCGGCGAACAGCCCGATCGGCACGGCCACGGACAGCGCGATGAACGAGATGTAGAGCGTCCCCCACAGCAGCGGGACGAAGCCCAGCTCGGACGAGCCGCCGCGGCCGGAGAAGCTGGGTGACCAGTTCAGGCCGAAGAAGAACTCGGTGAAGGGATAGATGCGGAAGAATTCGATCGTGTTGAAGATCAGCGACAGGATGATGCCGATCGTGGTCAGGATCGCGACCGAGGCGGCGGCGATCAGGATCGCGAGAATCACACGCTCCACCACGTTGCGGGCGCGGAAGTCCTTTTCGGTGCGCCGGTAGCCGAAGGCGAAGCCGCCAAGCGCGATCACCAGGGCCATCACGATCATGCCGACGTGCAGGATCTTCGAGGTGGCGCGGTATTCCTGCGCGGCGGCCAGGATGTTGCCGGTCACCTCGCCGGTGATCACCTGGCCCGCGTCGCGGAGGCGCTGTGCCATGTCGCTGGCGTTGGCGCCGGCATTGCGGGCCATCTCGTCCGAGATCGCGCCCATCGCGACCGCATTGTCGAGACCCTCTGCCACGCGGCGGACTTCGGCCATCACCAGGCCAAGGCTGGACCCTTCGCCGATGTCGGCCTCGGTGATCATCGCCGAAACATGGGTGTCGATATAAAGCGGAATGACGATCAGAGCGATGATGATGAAGGCGAAGGCCGGCACCAGCACCGAGAGAAGAACGTTGGAGCCATAATAGACAGGCAGGGAATGCAGACCGCGGCTGTCACCGCCGGCCGAAGCCATGGCGCGCCGGCGGCCAAGGACATAGCCCACGACGCCAATGATCAGGATGATTGCAATAAGCAACGACAGGGGCATAGTCCACCGCCTTTGATCTGTCGGAATGGAATGGGGGCGGCGCGATCCGCACCGCCCCCCACAAGGTCAGGCGATCAGGAGCCCGAGCCCATGGTGGTCAGGTTCGACACCTTCTCCTGGGTCTCTGCCAGTTCCGGGTCGGACACCAGGCCGTAGTTCGACAGCGGGCCGTTCGGGCCTGCGATCTCGTTCGACACGAAGAACTCTGCATATTCCTGCAGGCCGGGGATGACGCCGACATGTGCCTTCTTGATGTAGAAGTACAGCGGGCGCGACACCGGGTATTCACCGGAGGCGATCGACTCCGTGGTCGGCTCGACGCCGGACATGGTGGCGACCTTCAGCGTGTCGGTGTTGTTCTCGTAGAACGCCAGGCCGAAGACGCCGATGCCGTTGCGGTTGCCGTCGATGCGGGCCAGCGTCTCGGTGTAGTCGCCGTCGATGTCGACCGAACGGCCATCGGTGCGGACTGCGAGGCAGGCGTCCTCGGCTTCGTCTTCCGACATGCCGCCTTCGATCATGGCTTCCATGGCGCCGGTGGCTTCACAGCCGGCCGCGACCACTTTTTCCTCGAACACTTCACGGGTGCCGTGCTTGGTGCCCGGGATGAAGGCCAGGATTTCGGCGTCCGGCAGGTCGGCGTTGAAATCGGACCACTTGGTGTGCGGGTTGTCGACCAGCTCGCCGTCGACCATGACCTTCGGCGCCAGGGCGTTGAAGATGTCGGCGGGTTCGAAGGCCGTGAAGTCGGGGCCGTCCAGCTGGCTGGCGAAGACGATGCCGTCATAGCCGATGCGGACTTCGACGATGTCGGTGACACCGGCGTCGGCACAGGCCTTGATCTCTTTTTCGCGAATGGCGCGCGATGCGTTCGCGATGTCGATGGTGTTCTCGCCCACGCCTTCGCAGAAGCGCTTCAGACCGGCCGAGGAGCCGCCGGATTCGACAACCGGCGTCGGGAAGTCAAAGTTCTCACCGAAAGCTTCGGCAACGATCGAGGCATAGGGCAGGACGGTCGAGGAACCGGCGACCTGCACATTGTCACGTGCAGCGGCAGCAGTGGCCGACACGGCTGCGATAGCCAGTGTGGAAGCCGTCAGTTTCACAAAGGACATGTGAGTCTCCTAAAGGGTATCAAGTCTGGTCCCCTGCGTTGAGGACCTTGGCGCCCTCCCTAGGGATGGCACGTGTGGCTTTTGTGAAAGAAACGTAACAGCTGGATGACACTCGGCCCGGTATCGGGGAATTTCGACAAATTCTTTTTCGCGCCCTGTTTGGCGGGCCGGCGCCCTGCCCCCGAAATCCTGGTTTATCCCGCTGTTTCCAAACAGATTTCGGCCGGAAATCCAGTCGCATGACGCCTGACCGTCGGTAAAGCTGGACAACCCGACAACTTGGTAAATTCTCCGGACACCGAACCGAGTCACCCACTCACGGCCGGGAATCACCCCGGTCCGGCCGGCTGCGCGCGCCGAATGTCATGAGCGCGGCAGAATCACCGTGAAGACCGACCCCTCGCCCAGCTCGCTGTCCAGCCGCAGACGCCCTCGGTGCCGGTTCACGATATGCTTGACGATCGCCAGCCCCAGCCCAGTGCCGCCCAGCTCGCGCGAGCGGTGGCTGTCGGCCCGGTAGAAGCGTTCGGTCAGGCGCGGCAGGTGCACCGGGTCGATCCCCGGCCCCTTGTCGATCACCCGCACCCGCGCCGCCGGGGCCCGCACCGCCGGGTCGCGTTCAGAAGTGGTCAGCTCCAGGTGCACGCTCTTGCCCGAAGAGGCATAGGTGATCGCGTTGACGATCAGGTTGGTGAAAACCTGCTGCAACTGATCCGCATCTCCGGTCACGATCACCGGGTCGTCAGGGGCGGACATGGTCAGCTCCATCCCCGCATCCTCGGCCAGCGGCCGGACCGAGCGCAACGTGCTGTCGAGGATGCCGGTGAGGTCCACCGTCTCGCGCGGGCGGATCCGTTCCTCGTCCTCGACGCGGCTGAGCGAGAGCAGGTCGCCCACCAGCCGGTTCATCCGCGCCGCCTCGCCCTCCATGATCTGCAGGAACCGGTCGCGGGCCGCGGCATCGTCCCGGGCCGGTCCGCGCAGGGTCTCAATGAAGCCCATGATCGCGGTCAGCGGCGTGCGCAGCTCGTGGCTGACATTGGCGACGAAATCGCGCCGCATCTTGCCGGCCTGTTCCAGGTGGGTGATGTCCTGAAAGCAGATCAGCAGGGCGCCGGCATTCACCGCGCCGATGCCGTTCACATAGCGGCATGTGACCTCGTACTCGATGTCGCGCACGCCATCGTTCGCCAGGTGCCGCGCGCTGCGCGGAAGCCTGTCGCGCAGGCTGTCCTCGACCACCTGAAGCACCTGCGGCTGGCGCAGGATGGTCGCAAAGTGCCGCCCCACGATCTGCTGACCGAGGAGCGACAGCGCCCCCGTGTTGGCCGCGATGATCCGTTCGGACTGGTCGATCACCACACCGGGCAGCGGCACCGCCGCCAGCGTGTCACCGATCAGGTCGGCCGTACTCATCGTCGTCTCTCCCCGTAGTTGCAACGTCCCGAGCCGGTCTGACCGATGATTGTAACCGTTATGCTGTGGCCGCGGCGATTGCGCGGGTAAAGACCGCCAGAAGCGCCTCGGGCTCCTCGAGCCCGACGGAGACGCGGAAGAAGCCCTCGGACATCCCCAGCGCCTCGCGCGCCTCGGCCGTCAGGCCTCGGTGCGAGGAGGAGGCGGGATGCGACAGCGTGGTGCCCGCATCGCCCAGCGTTGGCGCAAAGCTGAGCCCCTCGGCCGCGCGGGCAAAGGCATTGGCCGCCGCCCGTCCGGCCCGGGCACCGCCCTCGCCGAAGTCGAGCTCGAAGCTGACCATGTTGCAGCCGTGGCTATCCAGAAGCGCCATCGCGCCGGCATGATCGGGGTGATCGGCCCGACCGGGGTACAGTACGCGCTTCACCCCCGCCTGCGCCGCAAGGTGATCGGCCAGACGCGCGGCCGTCGCCTCGGCCCGGTCGAAGCGCAGGTCGAAGCTGAGCATCCCGCGCTCGGCCAGCCAGCAATCGAAGGGGCTGGGCGTCATGCCCGTGGTGACGGAAAAGATCCGCATCCGCTCGGTCAGCGCGGGATCCTTCGCCACGACATAGCCCAGCATCGCATCGGAATGGCCCGCCAGAAGCTTGGTGATCGAATGCAGCACGATATCGGCGCCATGGTCGAACGGCCTGAAGGCGCGCGGCGTGGTGAAGGTGTTGTCCACCACCAGCAGCAGCCCCTTCGCCTTGCAGAGCGCGGCCAGCCCGTCGATATCGGCCAGCCGCAGCGTCGGGTTCGACAGCACCTCGACCAGCACCATCTTCGTCTCGGGCCGGATCGCCGCCTCGACCGAGGCGACATCGCCGGGATCGGCCAGCGTCGTGGCGATGCCCAGCCGCGGCAGGTCCTCGGCCATCAGCCGCAGAGACCGGCCGTACAGCTGGTTGCCCCCGATCACGTGATCGCCCGTCTTCAGCAGCCCCATCAGAACGGCCGAAACCGCCCCCATGCCCGAGCCGGTGACAACCCCGCCCTCGGCGCCTTCCATGGCATCCAGCCGCGCGGCCACGACCTGCGCGTTGGGATGGCCCTCGCGCGAATAGGTAAAGCCCTGGGCGCGGCCCTCGTACTGGTCGTCCAGCGCGTCGGGGCTTTGAGAGGAATAGACCACCGACGGGCTCAGCGGTGTCACCACCGGCCAGCTGGAGCTTTCCGGCAGGCCCTCGGGCCGCATCAGCGACCCCTTCACGTTTCGTCTCATGCAACCCTCGTCAGTCCGCTGCGGAAGCGGCGCATGTTCTTCCGATACCCTTCGGCGGTCTTCGACAGCCGCGCGATCGCCTCGCCGTCCAGCTGGCGGACCACCTTGCCCGGCGCGCCCATCACCAGCGATCCCGGCGGGATCTCCTTTCCTTCCGTGATCAGGGCCCCTGCCCCGATCAGGCAATTGTCGCCGATCACCGCGTGGTTGAGGATGATCGCGCCCATGCCCACCAGGGTGTTGTTGCCGATGGTGCAGCCATGCAGCATCGCCTTGTGCCCGATCGAGCAATCGCGCCCGATGGTCAGCGGCGCGCCCATGTCGGTGTGGCAGACCACGTTTTCCTGCAGGTTCGATCCGGCGCCGACAATGATCGGCTCGTTGTCGCCGCGCAGGGTGCAGCCGAACCAGACCGAGGCCGCCTCTTCCAGCACCACGCGGCCGATCAGGTTGGCGTCGGGCGCCACCCAGCTGTCTTGGTGGAGGTCCGGGTGGATCCCGTCCAGGGCATAGATGGTCATGGCAGCTCCTCGAATTCCAGTTGCAGGGCGCGGACGTGGTCGGTCAGGTCGGGCCGCTGGATCCGGCGCAGGCGCGTGGCTTCGATGATGGTTTTCAGCCGCGCCTCGGTCGCGTCCAGGTCGTCGTTGACCAGAACGAAATCATAGCCGTCCCAGTGGCTGATCTCGTCCCAGCTTTTCTGCATGCGGCGCTTGATCACCTCGTCATCGTCCTGGCCGCGCGCCTCGAGCCGGCGGCGCAGTTCGGCGATGGAGGGCGGCAGCAGGAAGATCGACAGCGTGTGCTGGCCCAGGGCCGAGTTCCGGATCTGCTGGGCGCCCTGCCAGTCGATGTCGAACAGCACGTCCTGCCCGGCGTCGATCGCCACCTGCACGGGCTGGCGGGGCGAGCCGTAGAAATTGCCGAAGACATGGGCGTGTTCCAGCATGCCACCATCGGCGACCTGCGTCTTGAAGGCATGTTCCGTCAGGAAATGGTAATCCTGCCCGTCCACCTCTCCCGGGCGCGGCGGGCGCGTGGTGGCCGACACGGAAAAGACGATGCTGTCGTCCCAGTCGCGCAGACGCCGCGCGAGGGTGGATTTGCCCGCGCCCGAGGGCGAGGACAGGATGACAAGCAGGCCTCGGCGGCTGATCTTCGGGGGGGTCTGGGGCATGTCGCGCATTGTCATTCCACGTTCTGTACCTGTTCGCGGATCTGGTCGATCACCGCCTTGAGCTCCAGCCCCACCGCGGTCAGCTCGCTCGACTGCGACTTGGCGCAGAGCGTGTTGGCCTCGCGGTTGAACTCCTGCATGAGGAAATCAAGCTTGCGCCCCACCGGCCCGCCCTTGTCGAGCAGGTCGCGCGCGGCGGTCACATGGGCCGCGAGGCGGTCGATTTCCTCTGTCACGTCGGCCTTCACCGCCAGAAGCGCCAGTTCCTGCGCAATACGGTCGGGATCGGCGGCATCGGCGCTTTCCATCACCCGGGCGAGATTGCCGCGCAGGGCCTCGGCCATCAGCGACTTGCGCGCCTCGGCCAGGCCGGCGGCCTCGCGGGCCAGCGTTTCGACCCGGTCCAGCTGCTCCAGAAGCACCTTCTGCAGCGCGTTGCCCTCGGATTTGCGCATGGCCAGGAAATCGGCCAGCACGTCGGGGAATTCGGCCTTCAGCGCGGCGGCCAGCGGCGCGGCCTCGTCCTCGCCGCCGGCAGCTTCCCAGACGCCGCGCAGCGACAGCAGGTCGGACGCGCGCGAGGGCTGGAGAACCAGGCCCCGGTCCTCGGCGCGTCGTTCGGTTTCGGCCAAAGCCTCGATCACGGTGTCCAGCACCGCCATGTTCAGCTGCAGCGCCGCGCCGTCATCGCCGCGCTGCAGGCGCAGCGACAGGGCGATGTTGCCCCGCTTGACCGCTTTACCCAGGTCCGCGCGCAGGGCGGTTTCCAGCCCATCCAGCCAGTCCGGCACGCGCAGCCGCAGGTCGAGCCCCTTGGCATTGACGCTGCGCAGCTCCCACGCCCAGGTGAAGGCCCCCAGGGCGCCGCGCGCCGCGGCGAAACCGGTCATCGACATGATCATGGGGCGCATTTCCTTCACCTAGAATTGGGAGGCAGCTAAAGCAAAGCCTCCCCAAAGGGCAAGCCCCCCGCCCCGGCCCAGCCCTGTCTCGCCCCGGCGCCCACGTCTTGCGAGGCAGAGTGATTAACCAACCCTGAAGGAAACACTGAAAACTTTCCGCAACTCGTGGCACGTTAACACTTGGGTAATCATTTCGCCGGTAAGCTCTTGGGGGGCATCCTCCGGCGGGATGCACATGTGGTGGAAATCGAGGTAATAGAAGTGTTTAGACGCAATTCCGTGCCGCCGGGCAATGGAAAGGTGATTCAGTTGGATCGGTTCCTGGACGGGGTCAGCCTGTCACCCATTCGACAAATCGAAGCTTATTGGACAGCGCTTCGCGAGGATGGCGGGATCCCTATGCGCTCGCAGATCGATCCGCGAGGTATGAGCGATACGCTGGAATTCACTTTCATACTGGAACGCATCGCGCCGGGCATGGCCCGGTTTCGCATCGCCGGGCAGCACCTGTGCGGCCTTGCAGGGATGGAGGTGCGCGGCATGCCTCTGACGGCCTTCTTCACACCCGTTTCTCGGCCCGAGATCGCGGCCACGCTGGAGCATGTCTTCGATACTCCGGCTGTCGCGGAACTCGACCTGCGGGGCGAGGTCGCGCGCACCGGCGCGCCCTCGACCTCGGCGCGGATGCTGATGATGCCGCTGAAAAGCGATTTCGGCCGCGTGGACCGGATCCTGGGCGCATTGATGTCGACCGAAGGCCGACGGCCCACCCGCGCGCCGATCCGCTTCGAGGTGGCCTCGGTCCAGCTGCGCGAGCTTGACGGGATGCCGGCCGATACCTCCGGCCCGAAAACGCCAAACGGGTTCGACCCTTCGAAAGTGCCGCCGGGCTTCGGCGAGGCGACCGAGGAATTCGCCACCGCGCCGCGCCCCGAGATCGTGCATGACGCGGAGCCCGAGGTCGTGCATGAGGTGGACGCCTGTGCCACGCCGCAGGACCGCCCGGAGTTGCGCCCCGAGACGCTGAGCAAGCCCGCCGACAAGGATGAGACCGCCGCGCCGCGGCCCGCTCGCCCGGCCTGGGAAGATCCCGCGCTGCGCGCCGAGCGCCCCGTCGACCGTTTCGGCACCCCGCGTCAGCCGCGAAACGAGGCTGGCAAGGACGCAGGGGCAGAGCGTCCCGCCTCCTCCCCGCGCCGTGCCGGAAACGTGCCCTATCTGCGCCTGGTTAAGTCCGACGACTGAACGCCGCGACCCGGAAAGCGCCGGGTCCGGGCCATCGGGCACGCCGACCGACCCGCGAGAATGAAAAAACGCCGCGCATCCCTGCGCGGCGTTTTTCTCTTTTGTCTCGCCTGATTGCGACCTGCGCTCAGACTGCGGCGCGGGTCTGCCCGTCCTGCCGGCGCGAGGTCAGTTCCTCGGCCACGAGGAAGGCCAGTTCCAGCGACTGGCTGGCGTTCAGACGCGGGTCGCAGGCGGTGTGATAACGATCCGAAAGGGTGTCGTCGGTCACCGCATGCACGCCGCCGGTGCATTCGGTCACGTCCTGGCCGGTCATCTCGAAATGCACGCCGCCGGGGATCGTGCCCTCGGAGGAATGCACCTCGAAGAATTCCCGCACCTCGCGCAGCACGCTGTCGAAGGGCCGGGTCTTGTAGCCCGAGGACGACTTGATCGTGTTGCCGTGCATCGGGTCGCAGACCCAGACCACGTTGGCGCCCTCTTCCTCGACCGTCTTGATCAGGCGCGGCAGGTGATCGCCCACCGACCCTGCGCCGAAGCGCGAGATCAGCGTCAGCCGGCCGGCTTCGTTGTTCGGGTTCAGCGTGGCCATCAGGCGCTTGAGATCGTCCGAGGTCATCGACGGGCCGCACTTCAGGCCGATCGGGTTCATCACGCCGCGGCAATATTCCACATGCGCGCCGTCGGGCTGGCGCGTGCGGTCGCCGATCCAGATCAGGTGGCCCGACCCCGCCAGCCAGCGGCCGGAAGTCGAATCCTGGCGTGTCAGCGCCTCTTCGTACTCCAGCAGAAGGCTTTCGTGGCTGGTGTAGAAATCCACGGTCGAGAATTCATGGCTGGTCGCCTGGTCGATACCGGCGGCGGCCATGAAGTCGATGGAATCCTGGATCCGCGAGGCCATCTCGCGGTACCGCTCGGCCTCGGGGCCGTCGGTGAAGCCCAGCGTCCAGGCGTGGACACGGTGCATGTCCGCGAAACCGCCCGAGGAGAACGCCCGGATCAGGTTCAGCGTCGCGGCGGCCTGGGTGTAGGCCTGCAGCATCTTCGCCGGGTCCGGGATCCGGGATTCCGGCGTGAAGGCCAGGTCGTTGATGATGTCACCGCGGTAGCTGGGCAGCTCGACGCCGTTCACCGTCTCGGTCGGGGCCGAGCGCGGCTTGGCGAATTGCCCGGCCATGCGGCCGACCTTGATCACCGGCACCTTGGCGCCATAGGTCAGCACCATGGCCATCTGCAGCATCACGCGGAACGTGTCGCGGATGCCGTCGGCGCTGAATTGTTCGAAGCTCTCAGCGCAATCGCCGCCCTGCAGCAGGAATGCCTCGCCCCGGGCGGCCTTGCCCAGTTCGTCGCGCAGTTTGCGTGCCTCGCCGGCAAAGACCAGCGGGGGATATTTCGAGAGCTGTGCCTCGACCGCGTTCAACGCGGCGGCATCGGTATAATCCGGCATCTGCACGCGCGGTTTGTTGCGCCAGCTGCTCTTGAGCCAATCCGTCATGTCGTCCCCTCCGTCAGGTCCATGGCGCATCCCTATACAAAAGCTGTCCACAGGTTGCCATAACCGATTTGCGACACTTGACGCAGGCCAACAACCCGAAGCACCCTTGCCGCCATCCCGTTGACAGCGACGATCGCGGGGCGCGAATCAAGGACCAGCCGATGTCGAACGATCACCTGCAAAGCCTCGCATCCGGTACCGCGCCGCGCCCGGTCCCCACTGCACCGGACAAGCCGCGCCGCTTCGTCTTCCTGCTGCTGGACAGGTTCAGCATGCTGTCGTTCTCGTCGGCCGTGGAATGCCTGCGCATCGCCAACCGCATGAGCGAGCGCAATCTTTATGCCTGGACCCTCATCGGAGAAGGCGGAAACCTCGTCAGCTGCTCGGCCGGGACGACCTTCAAGCTGGACGACGACCTGATCGAGCTGACGCGCGACGACACCGTCCTGGTCTGCGCCGGGCTGGACGTGCAGACGGCCACGACGAAGAAGGTGCTGAACTGGCTGCGGCGCGAGGCGCGCAAGGGTCTGCCGATGGGCGGGCTGTGCACGGCGGCGCATTCGCTGGCCATGGCCGGGCTGCTGGACGGCAAGCGCGCGACGATCCACTGGGAAAATCAGGACAGTTTCGGAGAGGCCTTCGACGCGGTCGAGCTGACGAAGTCGGTCTTCGTGGTCGACGGCAACCGGATGACCACCGCCGGGGGGACCTCGTCGATCGATCTGATGCTGAAGCTGATCGCGGACGATCACGGAGAGGAGCTTGCCAATGCGGTGGCGGACCAGCTGATCTATTCCTCGATCCGCACCGACCAGGATACGCAGCGCCTGTCGGTCCCGACCCGCATCGGCGTGCGCCATCCCAAGCTGAGCCAGGTGATCCAGGTGATGGAACGCAACATCGAGGAGCCGATCAGCCCCGCGGTGCTGGCGCGCGAGGTCGGCATGTCCACGCGGCAGCTGGAACGGCTCTTCCGCCGCTACCTGAACCGCTCGCCCAAGCGTTACTACATGGAACTGCGCCTGCAGAAGGCGCGCAACCTGCTGATGCAGACCGACATGAGCGTGATCAACGTCGCGCTGGCCTGCGGCTTTGCCTCGCCCTCGCATTTCTCGAAATGCTACCGGTCGCATTACGACACCACGCCCTACCGCGAACGCGGTACCCGAGGCACGCGGCTGTCGGTCTGACATGGTCCGGACCGCGCGGCTGCTGCTGCGCCCGCCCGTTCCCGAAGACCTTGACCGGCTGCATGCGATCTACAGCGATACGGCCGCCATGAGACACTGGTCCTGCGCGCCCCACACGACACTGGATCAGACCGCCGGGCTCCTCGAGGACCTGATCGCCAACGAACGCGACCTCGGCCCGGAATGGGTGATCGAACGCGAGGGCGCGCTGATCGGTCGGATCGGGCTCTGGCAGCGGTGGGAATTCGGCTACATCCTGCATCCCGATCACTGGGGCCAGGGGCTGGCCACCGAGGCGGTCCGCGCCTTCCTGCCCCAGGCCTTCGCGCGCCACCCCGAGATGGAGACGCTGACCGCCGACATCGACCCGGTCAACATCGGATCGGCCCGGGTGCTGGAAAAGGCGGGCTTTGCCGTGACGGGCCATGCAACAGACACCTATTGCATCGACGGCGTCTGGTCCGACAGCACCTATTACGCGCTGCCGCGCAGCGCATGCTCATTGCCCTGACCTGTGCGTCTCAGCCCGGCGTCATCCGGTAGACCGCGCCGTCCATGACCGAGATGAACCAGATCGCGCCGTCGGGGCCTTCGACGATGTCGCGCACGCGGCCTGTCGTCTCGCCCTCGATCTGTTCGCGTTCGTCCAGCGGCGTGCCGTCCAGCCGCGAGATGTAATCGAACTTCAGCGAGCCCACGAAGAGATCGCCGCGCCAGTCCGGCCAGAGCGCGCCGGAATAGACCAAGAGCCCCGAGGGCGCCATGGAAGGATCCCAGTAATGCATCGGCTGCTCCATGCCCGGCTTCGACGTGCCCTCGCCGATCTTGGTGCCGTTGTAGTTCACCCCGTAGGAGATCACCGGCCATCCGTAATTGGCGCCCTTCTCAATCAGGTTGACCTCGTCGCCGCCGCGCGCCCCGTGTTCCGAAACCCAAAGCCGCCCCTGCGCGTCCAGCCCCGCGCCCTGCGGGTTGCGGTGGCCATAGCTCCAGATTTCCGGGCGCACGCCCTCCTGCCCGACAAAGGGGTTGTCCGAGGGCACGGTGCCGTCGCGGTTCACCCGGATGACCGACCCGTTGTAGGCCGAGCGGTCCTGCGCCAGCTGGCCCTGTCCGCGATCTCCGATGGTGACAAAGAGCCTGCCATCCGGCGCCTCGACCACGCGCGATCCGAAGTGGCGGCCGGCGGAACTGGCCGGGGTCATTTCGAAGATCGTGCGGACGTCGGTGAGGCGGCTTCCGTCCTCGCTTAGCCGTGCGACGGCAAGCGCGGTGCCGGCGCCGCCGCGCATGGGGCGGGAATAGGTCAGGAAGATTTCGCGGCTGGTGGCGAAGTCGCGGGCGACGGTGACATCGAGCAACCCGCCCTGCCCGCTGGCCCGCACATCCGGCACGCCCGAGACGCGGCGGCTTTGGCCATCCGCGATCAGCAGCAGGTCACCGCCGCGTTCCGTGACCAGCACGCCGCCCCCGGGCAGCAGGCCGATGGCCCAGGGCGTCTCCAGCCCCTCGACCATCGGATCGATCCGGACGGGACCGGCCGAGGTCTGCAGGGTTTCGGCCGCGGCCGGCAGGCCGAACGTGACCAGGGATAGAAGAGTGAGCGCGCGGCGCATGGCTTGGCCTCCTGCGGTCTGGGAACGGAATGTGCTTCGGGTCACGTGCAAGACTAGTGTCTTTCGCCTGCCCGTCTGCCGGGCTCGCGCCATTGTCATCCCCCCGTCATCCCCACGTCATCGCCCGTCATTGCGCCGGACCCTGCGTGAGGGGGCTTTTCTTTTGCAAACGGCTTGTTACGGTCTTCAGCGAACATCTGTTCCAACACGGGAGACAAAACAATGAAAAAGCTGCTTGCCGCCACTGCGGCTGCCGCTCTGACGGCCGGGGCTGCCCAGGCCGAGGACATCAAGATCGGCATCATCCTGGGCTTCACCGGCCCGATTGAATCGCTGACGCCGTCCATGGCCGACGGCGCCGAGCTGGCCATCAAGGAAGTGTCGGACAGCGGGCTGCTGCTGGATGGCTCCACCGTGACCCCGGTCCGCGCCGACAGCACCTGTGTCGATGCCGGCGCCGCGACGGCCGCGGCCGAACGCCTGATCACCTCGGACGGGGTCAAGGGCATCATGGGCGCGGATTGCTCGGGCGTGACCAGCGCGATCCTGTCGAATGCCGCGGTGCCGAACGGCGTCGTGATGATCTCGCCCTCCGCCACCTCGCCGGCGCTTTCGACCGCCGACGACAACGGCCTGTTCTTCCGCACCGCGCCGTCGGATGCCCGCCAGGGCGTCGTGATGACCGAGGTGCTGATGGAACAGGGGATCGAGGAAGTCGCGGTCACCTATACCAACAACGATTACGGCAAGGGCCTGGCCGACAGCTTCCAGGCAGCCTTCGAAGAGGCCGGCGGCACGGTGACGATCAACGCCGCGCATGAAGACGGCAAGGCGGATTACTCGGCCGAAGTCGGCGCGCTGGCATCCGCCGGCGGTGACCGGCTGGTGGTCGCGGGCTACGTCGACCAGGGCGGATCGGGCATCGTGCGCGCGGCTCTCGACACCGGCGCCTTCGACACGTTCCACTTCCCCGACGGCATGATCGGCACGCAGCTGGAGGCCAATTTCGGCGACGAGATCGAGGGATCGACCGGACAGCACCCAGGCACCGACAGCGAGGGCGCCACGGTCTTCGCCGAGATCGTCGGTGACGCCTTCGACAGCACATCGCCCTTCACGCCGGAAAGCTATGACGCCGCGGCGCTGATGCTTCTGGCGATGCAGGCGGCGGGATCGTCGGATCCGTCGGTCTACAAGGACAAGGTCATGGAGGTCGCCAACGCCCCCGGTGAGCCGATCCTGCCCGGCGAGCTGGGCAAGGCGCTGGAGATCCTCGCCGAGGGCGGCGATGTCGACTACGTCGGCGCCACCGCGGTCGAGCTGATCGGCCCTGGCGAAAGCGCCGGCAACTACCGCGAGATCGTGGTCGAGGATGGCGTCATCTCGACCGTGAAGTACCGCTGACCCGAGGTTACGGCCTCTGACCGCCGGCCCGGGTCTTGCGCCCGGGCCGGATTGATACGTAGACGCCGGAAAACGGCGCGGGGGATGGACGCATGATCGTCGTCGAGGATCTGCACAAGCATTTCGGGGGGTTCCACGCGGTGGATGGCGCCTCGCTGGAGATTTCCGGGGGCTCGATCACCGGGCTGATCGGGCCCAATGGCGCGGGCAAGACCACGCTGTTCAACGTGATCGCGGGCGTGCTGGAGCCGACCTCCGGCAGGGTGACGATGGATGGCGAGGACATCACCGGGCTGCCACCGCATGACCTGTTTCACAAGGGGCTGCTGCGCACGTTCCAGATCGCGCACGAGTTCTCCTCGATGACCTGCCGCGAGAACCTGATGATGGTGCCGGGCGGACAATCGGGCGAAACGCTGTGGAACACCTGGTTCGGACGGAAGCGTATCGCCGACGAGGAACGCGCGCTGGCCGCCAAGGCCGACGAAGTGCTGGAGTTTCTCACCATCGAGCACCTGGCCGATCACAAGGCGGGCCAGGTTTCGGGCGGTCAGAAGAAGCTGCTGGAGCTGGGGCGCACCATGATGGTCGACGCGCGGATCGTCTTTCTGGACGAGGTCGGCGCGGGCGTGAACCGCACGCTGCTGAACACGATCGGCGACGCGATCGTCCGACTGAACAAGGAGCGCGGCTATACCTTCGTGGTGATCGAGCATGACATGGATTTCATCGGCCGGCTTTGCGACCCGGTGATCTGCATGGCCGAGGGCAAGGTGCTGGCCGAGGGGACGCTGGACGAGATCAAGGCCAACGAGCAGGTGATCGAGGCCTATCTGGGCACCGGGCTGAAGAACAAGGCCGCCGCGGGCGCGGGCTGAGGGGGCGGGATTGGGTATTTCTGCAAAGATGAAGAATGGACGTGGCGCGTGAGCGGCGGGGCCTATGATGATCGCGGCAACCGGGATCGCTCGATTGCCAACCCGGACGGCGTGGGCACTCTGGTGGCGCGGCCGGGGACGAAGGGTGCGCGGCAGACGGCGGAGGCGTTCCTGATCGGGGACAGCATGACGGGCGGATATGGGGCTGGGCCCGACATCCTGCATGACTGCACGGTGGCGGTGAACCGGGGCGAGATCGCAGTGATCGTGGGCCCCAATGGCGCGGGCAAGTCAACGGCGATGAAGGCGATCTTCGGCATGCTGGACCTGCGGCAGGGGTCGGTGCGGCTCGACGGTCAGGACATCACCGATCTCAGCCCGCAGGACCGGGTGGTGAACGGGATGGGCTTCGTGCCTCAGACCTCGAACATTTTCACCTCGCTCACGGTTGAGGAGAACCTTGAGATGGGCGCCTTCATCCGGCGCGACGATTTTTCCGGAACCATGGCGCAGATCTATGACCTGTTTCCGATCCTGAAGGAAAAGCGCAATCAGCCGGCCGGAGAGCTTTCGGGCGGGCAGCGCCAGCAGGTGGCGGTGGGCCGCGCGCTTATGACGGAGCCCAAGGTACTGATGCTGGATGAGCCCACCGCCGGGGTCAGCCCCATCGTGATGGATGAACTTTTCGACCGGATCATCGAGGTGGCGCGGACGGGGATCCCAATCCTGATGGTGGAACAGAACGCGCGCCAGGCGCTGGAGATCGCGGACAAGGGATACGTGCTGGTGCAGGGGCGGAACGCTTACACGGGCACCGGCAAGGAGCTGCTGGAGGACCCCGAGGTGCGGCGGAGTTTCCTGGGCGGATGAGCGGTGCGGAACAGCGACGCGGTGGGGTGAACCCCACCCTACACAGCAAGGATGCGGTTGGGACTGACCGGCTGGGACGGGGCGCCTGCGTCCGGAGACCCCGGGGGACCACCGGGACAATGCGAGGCTTTCGAATGATGGCGTTCGACCAAATGACCGGCGACGGCGCCGCACGGGGACCGCGCTGATGGATCTGCTGAACGCGCTGGTGGCCTTCGCCAATTTCGTCTTTATCCCTGCCGTCGCCTATGGCTCGCAGCTGGCGCTGGGGGCGCTGGGGGTGACGCTGATCTACGGGATCCTGCGGTTTTCCAACTTTGCCCATGGCGACACGATGGCGATCGGGACCATGGTGACCGTGCTGGTGACCTGGTGGATGCAATCGGTGGGGATCTCCTTCGGGCCGCTGCCGACCGCGCTGCTGGCCCTGCCCTTCGGGATCCTGGGTTGCATGGCGCTGGTGCTGGTGACCGACCGGATGGTCTATCGCTTCTACCGGGCGCAGAAGGCCAAGCCCGTGATACTGGTGATCGTTTCGATGGGCGTCATGTTCATCTACAACGGGCTGACGCGCTTCATCATCGGGCCAGATGACCAGAGGTTCTCGGACGGGGAACGCTTCATCATCTCGGCCCGGACCTTCAAGGAGATGACCGGGCTGGACGAGGGGCTGGCCTTCAAGACCACGCAAGGCATCACCATCGTCACGGCGGTGATTGTCGTGGCGCTGCTGTTCTGGTTCCTGAACCGCACGCGCACCGGCAAGTCGATGCGCGCCTATTCCGACAACGAGGATCTCGCGCTGCTCTCGGGCATCAACCCCGAACGGGTCGTCATGTACACTTGGCTGATCGTGGCGGCGCTGGCGACGGTGGCGGGCGTGCTTTACGGGCTCGACAAGTCGTTCAAGCCCTTCGTCTACTTCCAGCTGCTGTTGCCGATCTTCGCCTCGGCCATCGTCGGCGGGCTGGGCTCGCCCATCGGGGCGATTGCCGGGGGCTTCATCATCGCCTTTTCCGAGGTCACGATCACCTATGCCTGGAAAAAGGTTCTGGGCTACACCCTGCCCGAAAGCCTTGAGCCCGACGGGCTCGTGCAGCTGCTGAGCACGGATTACAAGTTCGCGGTGAGCTTCATCATCCTGCTGATCGTGCTTCTGTTCCGTCCGACGGGCCTTTTCCGGGGGAAATCGGTATGAGCGCACCTGTGAAGAATACGCTGCTTTTCGCCCTGGTCGGCCTGCTGATCCTGCTGACCGGGGTGATGCAAAGCTGGAACTCGGCCCTGCTGATCCTGAACATGGGGCTGGTTTCGGCGGTGATGGCGATCGGGGTGAACCTGCAATGGGGCTTTGCCGGGCTCTTCAACGTCGGTGTCATGGGCTTTGTGGCCCTTGGCGGGCTGGGCGCGGTCCTGGTGTCGATGCCGCCCGTGGGTGAGGCCTGGGCCGCCGGGGGGCTGGGCGTGCTGGCCGGACTGCTGCTGGGCGCGGGGACCATCGTTGCCGCGATCATCGCCTACCGGCGCCTGCCGCGGGGCCGCGGACGGGCGCTGGCGATGGCGGGGATCCTTGTGGTGGGGTTCTTCGTCTATCGCGCGGTCCTCGATCCGTCGGTCGAGGCGGTCGAGGCGGTGAACCCGGCCGCCACCGGCTATCTTGGCGGGCTGGGCCTGCCGGTGCTGCTGGCCTGGCCGGTCGGTGGGCTTCTTGCGGCCGGGGCGGCCTGGCTGATCGGCAAGACGGCCCTGGGTCTGCGCTCGGACTATCTGGCGATTGCCACGCTGGGGATCGCCGAGATCATCATCGCCGTGCTGAAGAACGAGGACTGGCTGGCGCGCGGCGTGAAGAACGTGGTCGGCCTGCCCCGCCCCGTCCCGTACGAGATCGACCTGCAGAACGATCCGGGCTTTGTCGAACGCGCCGCTGGGCTTGGCATCGACCCGGTCACGGCCTCGACGCTTTACGTAAAGGTCGGCTATTCGATCCTGTTCCTTGTGGTGCTGCTTGTCCTGCTCTGGATGGCGCAGATGGCGCTCAAGAGTCCCTGGGGCCGGATGATGCGCGCGATCCGCGACAACGAGGTCGCGGCCGAGGCGATGGGCAAGGATGTCACCGGGCGGCACCTGCAGATCTTCATCCTGGGCTCGGCCGTCTGCGGGCTGGCCGGTGCGATGATGACGACGCTGGACGGCCAGCTGACGCCGGGCACCTACCAGCCGCTGCGCTTCACCTTCCTGGTCTGGGTGATGGTGATCGTCGGCGGCTCGGGCAACAATTTCGGCGCGGTGCTGGGGGCCTTGCTGATCTGGTTCCTCTGGGTGCAGGTGGAGCCGATCGGGCTGTTCCTGATCCAGGTCGTGACATCCGGCATGGCCGAAGACAGCGCCCTGCGTCTGCACCTGCTGGACAGTGCGGCGCATATGCGGCTGCTGACCATGGGTGTGGTGCTGCTCGTGGTGCTGCGGTTCAGTCCGCGGGGGCTGATCCCCGAGGCCTGAGAAAGCCCCCGCTGGCATCTGCCGAGCGCGTCCCACCGGCGGCGTGCCGGACGTCTTGCACGGGGTTGAAATCTTCCGCGCAAGCCAAAACCATGGTCCTTGCCTTCGGCCGGGCGCGCTGGGCGGCGGGCCAGGCAAGGTCCTCCTTCAATCTTGATGCAGGGTACGGGGCAGACCACGGAAAGTTAACCTTTGACTGCAATAGTGGCACCTGTTCGCGGTTGCGCTTGTCGTGGTCGCGGACGAACTTCCTCCCTGTCAGACTGGCCGTGCCTTCGGGCACGGCTTTTTTTCGCCCGGCACAGGGCGCGATGTCTAACGGGGAAATTGCGCTCACGGGACGGACCGCGCCACCCTTCAGCCTGCCTCCGTGTCACGCCACGTAGTCTGATGCTGATCGGAGCGCCCCTTTCGGGCCGTGATGCCGCGCAATATCCGCCTGTGCGAGGCGCACGAAGCACCCGAAGCGCGGTCGGCTTTATACGCTCCAAGAACAGATTTAAGCCACGAACTCGACCGGCGACGCCTTTCGCGAGCAAAGCCCTGCCGCCCTTGAAACAGGCCCGGACGTGCCGCCCGTTGCGTCCCGCGGGATGTGCCTGAAAGTTTGGCGGCGTCAGTATGGCAAGGGGATTGCCGCGGGGCGACAGGTCTTGTGTATTGACCGGCGTCACAGCCTTTCGTAACCTCCCCGACATAACTAAGTCGGCCGGTCCGACGGGGAGAAACTATAATGAAAAGGGGACCTTTGCGGTTCCCTTTTCGAATTTCGGGACCTTCCCATCCCCTTCCGCAACGGCAGGTTGCGTTCCGGATCGGCAAAGGCCAGGGCCATGAAATCGGCGCATTGACGGGCCGCGTTCGATAACCAGCCCAGGGGCATGCGCCGCCTTTCCTCCTTTGGTTGAGTTACGCAGGTCGCGCGCCAGCCCAGAGGGCGAGTGCCACCAACTCCTGCCTCTTTCCGGACAGCTGCCGCCCACAGCGGCCTCCGGCGCCAAAAATCGCGGCCGAGGGGCGCTTTCCGACGCTGACACGTCCCAGAGGGCGTGCTAGGTCATCGCCAAGCTCAAAACAGTTAACGCGAGGCTAGTATGTCGAGATCCCTGACCGCCCTGTCGCTGACCGCCCTGATGTTCGTGGCTGGCATGGCCACGGCGCAGCAGAGCGACGAGGCACCCGACCAGACCGAAGAGGCCGGCCAGACCACCCAAGAGACCGGCCAGGCCGCGCCGCAGTCGCCCGAACTGGACATGGGGCAACCTGTCCAGCAGGGCCCGGCCGTGGGCCAGCGCTATGTCAAGGAAACCCATGGCGACTGGAACCTCGCCTGCATCCGGACCGATACGGACAACGACCCCTGCTCTCTGGTGCAGGTGCTGCTTGACGACACCGACAACGCGGTCGCCGAGGTGTCGCTGTTCCGGCTTGAAGGCGCGCAGGCCGTGGCCGGCGCCACGGTGATCGTGCCGCTGGAAACCTTCCTGCCCGGGCAGCTGACGATCTCGGTCGATGGTGGCGCGGCAAAGCGCTACAACTACCAGTTCTGCAACCAAGTCGGCTGCATCGCGCAGATCGGCCTGACCCAGGCGGATGTCGATGCGTTCAAGGCCGGCCGCTCCGCCACCGTGACGCTGGTGCCCGCCCCGGCGCCGGACCAGCCGATCAACCTGACCATGTCCCTGTCGGGCTTCACCGCAGGGTTCGACGTGGTCGACGTGGTCAGCAACCAGTAAGAACGGACAGGCCGGGGGAAACCCCGGCCACCTTGCCCTGACACTCGCGTCGCCGGTCAGACCCGGCGCACCGCCAGAACCGCGTTCAGCCCGCCGAAGGCGAAGGCATTCGAAAGCGCGTAGTCGACCTTGACCTCCTGCGCCTCATTCGGGATCACGTCGAGCGCGCATTCCGGATCGGCCTCTTCATAGCCGATCGTGGGGGCCAGGACCCCGTCGCGCACGGCCATGATGCAGGCCAGAAGTTCCACCGCGCCGGTGCCGCCGATCAGGTGGCCGTGCATCGACTTCGTCGACGAGATCTTCAGGCAATCCGCATGGGGCCCGAAGACATCGGCGACCGCGGCGCATTCGGTCTTGTCATTGGCGGCCGTCCCCGTGCCGTGGGCATTGATATAGCCGATGCTGTCGCCTGAAATCCCCGCATCCTTCAGCGCCCCGGACATCGCCCGCGCCGCCCCCTGTTTCGACGGCATGACGATATCGGCCGCGTCCGAAGACATGGCCTGGCCCACCACCTCGCAGAGGATCTCGGCCCCCCGGGCGCGCGCGTGCTCGTATTCCTCGAAGACGAAGATGCCCGCGCCCTCGCCCTGGACCATGCCGTTGCGGTTGGCGCTGAACGGGCGGCAGGCATCCTTGGACATGACCCGCAGCCCTTCCCAGGCCTTGACCCCGCCGAAGCACAGCATGCTTTCGGCGCCGCCCGTGATCATCGCCGGGGCCATGCCGCGCCGGACCATGTCGAAGGCCAGCGCCATGGCGTGGTTCGACGAGGCACAGGCGGTGGAGACGGTGAAGGACGGGCCCTTGAGGTTGTATTCCATCGAGACATGGCTCGCGGCCGCATTGTTCATCAGCTTCGGCACGACGAAGGGATGCACGCGGTTCTTGCCGTCCTCGTAGACCGACCGGTAATTGTCGTCCCAGGTGCTGACGCCGCCGCCGGCGGTGCCCAGCACCACGCCCGACCGCGCCGCATCGTCGCCCACGAACTCGATCCCGGACTGCGAGATCGCCTCTTGCGCGGCGAAAAGCGTGAATTGCGTGAACCGATCGTAGAGCGTCATCTGCTGGCGGTTGAAGCGGCCCTCGGCCTCGAACCCGCGCACCTGCCCGCCGATCTGGATCGCCAGGCGTTCGACATCGCGGAATTCCAGCTTGCCGATGCCGCAGCGCCCTTCGCGCATCGCCTCGAGCGTGTCATCCACGGAATGGCCGAGCGCATTGATCGTGCCCGCACCGGTGATCACCACCCGTTTCATGCCTGTTCCCCGTCGCCTGCCCGGACCGTTTCACACCCCGGGGGACCCTGCACGGCCCCCGCTGCGGATGCGCACCCTGCCCCGGGTCTCGTCATTTCTGCTGCGCGATCAGCGCCTCGACCCCGGATATGATCGACGCAACGTTCGAGATGTCGAAATCGCTTTGCGAGGGTTCGTTGGCATTGAAGGGCACGTTGATGTCGAACTCTTCCTCGATGGCGAAGATGCTCTCGACCAGGCCCAGACTGTCGATGCCCAGGTCCTCCAGCGTGCTGTCGGGCGTGACGTCCGACGGTTCCAATACCGCCTGCTCCGCGATGATGCGGATGACCCGATCCTTGATGTTCATGCCCGTCCCCTGATTTCCGGTCCGGCCCCTGGCTGGGGGCGCCCCTGTCTCGAGGCGTGACTTAATCATTCGACGGTGACTTGAAAACCGCCTTTTGCAGCCTGGCAATTTCGTCCAACAGACGCGGCAGCCGGCGCATCGCCTTGTACATGGCGACCTGGGTTTCCATTTTCGTCGCCGGGTAGCCCATGATGACGCGGCCCGCCGGCACGTTTCCGGTGATCTTGGTGGCCCCGGCCGCGACAACGCCGTCGCCGATGAAGATATTGTCAGCCGCGCCCACCTGGCCGCCCAGAACCACGTTGTTGCCGACCCGGCAGGACCCGGCAAGCCCCACCTGACCGCACAGCAGCGTATCGTGCCCGACCGTGACGTTGTGTCCGACCTGGACCATGTTGTCGAGCTTGGTGCCGTTTCCGATCCTGGTGGGCCGGATCGTGCCGCTGTCGATCGTGGTATTGGCGCCAACCTCGACATCGTCGCCGATCTCGACCCCGCCCAGGGAATGGATCCGCAGATAGGCCTGGCCAGCGCTTCCCTCGGCTTCGGAGGTACCGAACTCTTCGCGCGCGGCCTCGACGCTGGATTTCTCGGGCGTAACGAAGGAGAACCCGTCGCTGCCGATCCGCGCGCCGGGCTGGACGACGAGGCGCGCGCCGGTGCGGACCCGTGCGCCGATGCTGACATGTTCGCGCAGGAAGCTGTCGGCGCCGATCACGCTGCCGGTTCCCACGTAGCAGAGCGGGCCGATCGTGGTGCGGTCGCCGATCCGGGCCCCGGCGGCGATGACGCTGAAGGGTCCGATCGAGACATCGGCGCCAATTTCCGCACCGGGATCGACCAGTGCCTGGGGATGGATGCCGGGGGCGAACCCCTGGCCCGGGTCGAAGATCCGCGTCAGCCCGGCCATGGTCACCCGCGCGCGCGGCGCGATGATCGCGGCCTCAAGCCCCATGGCTTGCCAGTCGGCGCCGGGCCAGACGATGGCGGCCCGCGCCTCGCCCTTCGACAGGGCCTCGGCATATTTGGGCGACATGGCCAGTGCCAGCGCGTCGGGACCCGCGGCATCGGGTTCCGCCGCGTGGGTGATGGTGATATCGCCGTCACCCTCGAGCGTCGCGCCAATGGCGGCGGCAATGTCTCCGACTCTGTGTGTCATCTGGAACCTCACCCGATCCTTGATCAGGTGCGGTCTTAGCTGCCCTGCGCCTGCAGAACCACCCCTCGCGCCGCCAGAGCCTCCCAGATCGCGGCGTCGCGGCCATAGATATCGCGGCGGTATTCGATCTGACCGCGGTCGTCGGCCAGGGCCGTGCGGTACACGATATGCACCGGCACCTTCTGGTCCAACTCGACCTTGGTCTCGCGCCCGGTGTCCAGGATCGAGTGGAACGTCGCCTTGGGGTCGTCGCTTTGCCGCGCAAGCAGCGTGTAGGCGAATTCGAACGGCTGGGCGAGGCGGATGCAGCCATGGCTGAAGGCCCGCACCTCGCGATCAAAGAGCGCCTTCTGCGGCGTGTCGTGCAGGTAGATGTTGTACTTGTTCGGGAACATGAACTTCACCAGCCCCAGCGCGTTGCGCCGCGATGGCGGCTGGCGCATCGAAAACGGGAAGGAGCGGGCCGAGTACGCGGCGAAGTTCACGGCGTTCCGGTTCACCCGGCGGCCCCGGCTGTCGGTGATCTCGATATGGCTCACCGCGTTGGGGTTGCGCTTCAGCTTGGGCAGGTATTCCTTGGTGACGATCGAGCGCGGGACATACCAGCTGGGGTTGATGACCATGTGCTCCATCTCGTCCGAGAATTCCGGGCTGCGCCGGTCCCCCCGGTCGGCGCCGATCACCGAGCGTGTCTCGAACGTCACCTTGCCGTCATCGATCACCTTCGCGCTGAAATCGGTCAGGTTCACCCAGATGTGGCGGTCGCCCCGGTCCATGTTGGTCCAGCGCTCACGCTCCATGGCCACGAGAACCGACTTCAGGCGCGCCTCCATCGAGACGTTGATTTCCTTCATCGTGTCAGCGCCGGCGACGCCGTCGACCGTCAGCCCGTGATCGGCCTGAAAGCGCTCCACCGCGCTGCGCATCTTCTGGTCATAGTCGCGCGACAGGCTGCGATCGAGGTAGCCCATGCGCACCAGCCGGTCGCGCAGCGCCACGACGCCATTGCCGCTATCGCCGGGCTCCAGCACCGAGGCATTGACCGTGGCGCCCCACCCGCCTTCGAGCATCTGCTGTTCAAAGATCAGCTTCTGCTTCATCAGCGCGCGGTATTCCGAGGTCTGCGGCGGCAGCGCGCGGAAGAAGGCAGCCGGCGTCATCTGCGCGAACTGCGACAGATAAAGCGTGCGATCGGTATAAGGCACCTCGCGCCGGATGTCCGGGACAACCCGCCCCGGGGTCAGCGCCCCGAACTGCAGGTTGGCGGCGAATTCGACGAGGGTCTCGCTCAGCTCCGCCTCGACCCGCGCCACATCGGCCATGGTGCGCGCCGAGGCCATGCGCGCGCGAAGGCCCGGCACGTCGTAGCGCGAGACCGGAAGCCCGTGCAGCGCGGCCTGGTCAAGCGCGTCGAAGAGCGCTGCACGCCGTTCGCGGGCCTCCTCGGACGGGCCGGTCCAGATCGGCTGATAGCCATTCGTGCGATAAAATGTCCCGACAGCGCTCTCTTCCGCGGAGGCAGCGGCAAGAACCTGCTGAAAGGCGGTAATCTGCTGAGCGGAAACGGATCCCGCGCAGATCGCCAGGGCAGCAACAGCCCCGAGCGTGCGGCAGGCAGAGAGAAAGCGGTTGGGTTTCATGCGTGAGACTCGACTGGAAACATCTGAATAAACTGTCAAAAGCGTGGGATATGCCGGGCGGCCTTGTCCACTCACTTTTAGGCCAGTGTAAGACCCGTCGCGGCAGGGCAACAAATCGGGGCATTGCTGTGACAATAGGGCAACTGAGCTCTTTTACTGCGCGAGAACTTGCCGAAAATCAGTGACACATAAACTTCAAAACAGTCGCGGCTTGGTCAAAACGCACGAGCGTGCCATAAGTTCCACGTCACTTGTGGGGATGAGTGAAAACAAAGCTCGCGTAACATCGCGGGCAGGCAGAAAAAGCGTACGGGACGACGCAGGTAATGAAACAAAGCAGCTCAGCGGGTTTCACCCGCCGCGCCCTTCTGGGTGCATTCGCGGCATCGGCCATCACGGTCGCGCCCACCTACTCCAGCGCAGCAGGCTTCCTTCGCGGAGGCGGGGACATCAGGCGCCTGCGCATGTATTCCGGCCGAACCGGCGAACGGATCGACATGGTGTACTGGATCGAAGGCAACTACATCAAGGATGCCCTCGAAGAGATCACGCATTTCATGCGTGACTGGCGGAACGACCAGCGCCTGACCATCGACAGCAGGACTGTCGACATCATGGCCGCCGCCCACAATCTCATGGATGTCAGCGAACCCTACATGCTTCTCTCGGGCTACCGCAGCCCCGAGACGAACGCGATGCTGCGCCGCCGGTCCTCCGGTGTCGCCAAGAATTCGCTTCACATGAAGGGCCAGGCCGCCGATCTTCGGCTTGCCTCGCGTTCGGTCAGCCAGATGGCCCGCGCGGCACAGGCATGCCATGGCGGCGGCGTCGGACGCTACTCGCGCTCGGACTTCGTGCATATGGACTGCGGACCGGTGCGCACCTGGGGCGGCTGACGCCCCGGACCTTCATCGGACTTTCCTTGTAGAACAAGGTTCTGTCAGGCTGACCCGGTCGGCCTGACCAGGATCCGCGTACCCTGTGTCCACTGGCCCCGGCACGACCGCGCGTTGTCCCGATCACGCGGTGTCGGGGCCATTTTTTCGCCAGACTGATCGGCGCGCCGTCAAAGGCGCTGCAAGCGGGGTCCCTTTGGGGCGCCGTTGCGCGTTTCAGGGCCCGGGACCTTCAGCCCTTGCCGGCGAGCGTAATGGCGTCGGCGGCCAGTTTCTCGATCTGGTCCCATTCCCCCGCATCGACCAGGGAGGCCGGGGCGACCCAGCTGCCGCCAGCGCAGAGAACGTTCGGCAAGCTTAGATAATCGTTGAGATTTCCGGTCGACACGCCCCCCGTCGGGCAGAACGAGATCTGCGGCAGCGGACCGCCGATCGCCTTCAACGCCGGGGCCCCGCCCGAGGCCTCGGCCGGAAAGAACTTCATCACGTCGTAGCCACGTTCCAGCAGCTTCATCGCCTCGGACGCGGTGGCGGCACCGGGCAGAAGCGGCAGGTCCTCGTCCTCGCAGGCCTTCAGCAGCGCGTCGGTCGCCCCGGGAGAAACCCCGAATTTCGCGCCGGCCGCCTTGGCCGCGCGCACGTCCGCGGGCGTCACCAGAGTGCCCGCGCCAACCACGCCGCCCTCGACATCGGCCATGGCCCGGATCGCGTCGAGCGCGGCCGGGGTGCGCAGCGTCACCTCCAGCGCGGGCAGGCCGCCCGCGACAAGCGCCTTTGCCAGCGACGCGGCAGAGCCCGCATCGTCGACGACAAGCACGGGGATGACGGGGGCGAGCAGACAGATCTCGCGGCTTTTCGCGCTGGCCTCTTGCGGGGTCATGCTGGGATCTCCGTGAAGATGGTGGCACCGCTGTCGGCGGTGCTGACAGTGTTGCGGAACATGGCGAACAATTCGCGGCCCGTTCCGGCCTGGACCGACGACAGGTCGGCCACGACATTCTCGCGGGCAAGCACGCCCTCGGTCAGGATCTCGATCGTGCCGGCCTTGGCGTCGACCCGAACGAGATCGCCATCCTGAAGCCGCGCGATCGGGCCGCCGTCCAGCGCCTCGGGCGAGACATGGATCGCGGCGGGCACCTTGCCGGAGGCGCCGGACATGCGGCCATCGGTGACCAGGGCCACTTTCTGTCCCCTGCCCTGCAGGATAGACAGCAGCGGCGTCAGCGAATGCAGCTCGGGCATGCCGTTGGCCTTGGGGCCCTGGAACCGGACGACGACGATCACGTCATCGGTGAACTCGCCCGCCTTGAACGCGGCCTTGACCTCGTCCTGGTCGTGGAAGACGCGCACCGGCGCTTCGACCACCTGGTGTTCATCGGCCACGGCAGAGACCTTCATCACCGCCACGCCCAGCGATCCCGCCAGACGCTTCAGCCCGCCGGTCGCCTGGAACGGATCGGCGGCAGAGCGCAGGATCTTCTCGTTCAGGCTTTCGCCGGACCCCGGCTCCCATGTCAGGGCGCCATCGACCAGCTTCGGCTCGGCCGTGTAGTTGTTCAGCCCGTCGCCCGCCACGGTGCGGGTGTCTTCATGCAGCAGCCCCTCGGTCAGGAGCGAGCCGATCATGTAGCCAAGGCCGCCTGCGGCATGGAAATGGTTCACGTCCGCGAGGCCATTGGGATAGACGCGCGCCATCAGCGGCACGGTTTCCGACAGCTCGGCGAAATCCTCCCAGTCCAGCACGATGCCCCCGGCCCGCGCCATGGCGACCATGTGGATCACCAGGTTGGTAGAGCCGCCCGTCGCATGCAGCCCGACGATCCCGTTGACCCAGGCGCGTTCGTCCAGGATCTCGCCCACCGGGGTGTAATCGTTGCCAAGCGCCGAGAGCGACAGCGCGCGCTTGGCGCCCTCGCGGGTCAGCGCGTCGCGCAGCGGCGTGTTCGGGTTGACGAAGCTGGCGCCCGGCAGGTGCAGGCCCATGAATTCCATCAGCATCTGGTTGGTGTTGGCCGTGCCGTAGAAGGTGCAGGTGCCCGGGCCGTGATAGGCGGCCATCTCGGCGCGCATGAGCTCCTCGCGCCCGACCTCGCCAGAGGCGAATTTCTTGCGCACCTCGGACTTCTCGTCATTGGGCAAGCCGCTGGTCATCGGGCCGGCCGGCAGGAAGACCGCCGGCAGGTGGCCAAAGGCCTGCGCCCCGATCACCAGCCCCGGCACGATCTTGTCGCAGACGCCCAGGAAGACCGCCGCGTCGAAGGTGTTGTGCGACAGCGCCACGCCGGTCGCCAGAGCGATCACGTCGCGGGAAAACAGCGACAGCTCCATCCCCGCCTCGCCCTGGGTGACCCCGTCGCACATGGCCGGCACGCCGCCGGCGACCTGCGCGGTGCCGCCCGCCTCGCGCGCGGCCTCGCGGATCAGTTCGGGAAAACGCTCGAACGGCTGGTGGGCAGAAAGCATGTCATTGTACGAGGTGACGATGCCGAGGTTGCCGGCGCTTTCCATCGCCAGCGCTTGTTGGTCGGCACCGGCCCCGGCATAGGCATGGGCCTGGCCCGAGCAGGACAGGTGCGCGCGCGCAGGCCCCTTGTCACGGGCGGCGCCGATACGCTGCAGATAGGCCTCGCGGCTCGGACGGCTGCGCGTCCGGATCCGGTCCGTCACCTTGTCTATCGTGGAATTCAGAGTCATGGTCCGGTTCCTTTCCGCTTTCCTGGCAAGCCGTCGGTCCCTGCCGGGCCGCTCCCGGGCCCTGTCGTGGAAGCCCTGTCAGGGCTCATGATTGCGCTAACATCGTTTCCTCGGAATTTCCAGAGGAAACACGCCCCAGCAGGTTCTGTTTCCCTCCGGGCCGGTTCGGGGATCTGCCACGTGGTCACGAGAGGCACTATGCCACGGCCACGTCCCGGGCGACAGGCTTCAAGCGCCGGGCCGGGCCGGTTAGGGATGCGCCCGTTGATCCTGATCACGGAGAATGCCGGGATGCCACGTATCGTGCAACTCACCGACAGCCATGTCACCGCCCGTGGAACGCTTTGGAAAGGACAGGTCGACTCCGCCGCGCGACTGCGCCGGCAGGTCGATGCAGTCAACGCACTGGCGCCCGACCTGGTGATCCACACCGGGGACGTGGTGGAGCTGGGCCCGCTGGCCGAAGGGCCCGCCGAATACGCCGCCGCGGCCGAGGTCCTGGCCGGTCTGACAGCGCCGCTGCGGATCCTGCCGGGCAATCACGATGGGCGCACCGCCCTGGCCTGCGCCTTCCCCGACCAGCGTTGGCAGGGTGCGCCCTGGCTCAATTTCTCCATGGACGTCGACGGGTTGCATGTCATTGGGCTCGACAGCATCGTCGAGCATGAGACCGGCGGCGCTTTCCCCGAGGATCAGGCAGACTGGCTGCGGTCGGTGCTGGACGACCGACCCACGCTAATCTTCCTGCACCATCCGCCCTGCCCCATGGGCCTGCCCTTCATGGACGGCTTCGGCTTTGACGGGGCAGACCGGCTGGCGGAGGTGCTGCGGGGCCACGACGTGCTGCGGCTGGCCTGTGGTCACGTGCACAGCGACACCGCCGTTCACTGGGCAGGTACGATCGTCGCGGCGGCCGAGGCAAGCTGTGTCTTCATCGATCCTGACATGCCGGCCTTCGATGCCCTGCCCGAGGGCAAACCGCGCACGGCCGGGATCGTTCCGCTGAAGCTGCGGTTGCACGATTGGGACGGCAGCCGGCTTTCCGTGAAGACGGTGCCGACCGATCCCCCTGCCGAGCAGGTGGTGATCTGAGCGCGAGCGCGATCGCAGCTCAGCAGATTGGCGTGCACCGCCCGACGTTCAGTCGATGTAGCGGGACACGTTGAACAGCGCCGCCTGGCTGGTGGTGCGGTCGATGGTAAAGCGCGGCCCGACCGGCAGCGCGGCCAGCCCCAGCCGCCGCAGCCAGCGCGAAAAGACGTAAGGCACAATGCCGATGACGTAGCGCGCGCCGGCATCGGCGGCGGTTCGGGCCATGGTATGCATCAGCAGCCCCTGCACGTCATGCCGGCGGTTGGCAGGCACCCCATCGGTCACGAAGAGGCGCGAGGCCTCCCACACCATGGGCAGCACAGGGGCGTCGAGGAACAGGCAATCGGACGGAATGCTGTCCAGCAACCCCTTCTGCGCGTCGCGCAGCATGTAGCTGTAGACCCCGCAGGCCGCCGTGGTCGGCAGCAGGCGGACACCGCCCAGGATCTCTCCGAATTCGTGGAGGATGATCCAGCGGCATTGCGGCGTGTCGTATTGGTCGAACTCCATCCCGTCCGCATGGGGCAGCTTCCAGTGCAGACGGTCGATGAACGTGGCCTTGCGCGCCCGCAGGTAGTTCACCAGCAGGTCGCCATGGTCGCCGACGGTTTCAAAGGACAGCACCGTCGCCTTGAGATGTCCCTGAGGCGCACGCCCGTTCAACCGGGCGAGGCTCGGCTGTACATCGGGCTGGGAATCTTGCTCCGGCGCATGTGCCGGAACAAGCTCGGGAAAGGTATCCGAGGACGATGCTGCCGCAAGTGTTTTGCGGGTATGTTTCAATTAGGTGGCTCTTTTCTCGTTTTTGGAACAAGAGTGGCGGTTTGCCCGCCGTCATGTCCACCCAATTTTGACTAATTTTCGCCTCATTCAATCATTCGTAGGCGAACCGTGTGCCTCGCGACACCAATAACCCTCACCTCACCCCAGGATGTGCGATTATTCGACAAGAACCCTTAATTTGTTAAGGGTCTATTCGTTAACGAATGTAACGATTTCAACAAAGTAGGGAGAATCAGTCGTCCTGAATATCGAGATCGATATAGAAGGTCGTTCCCTCGCCCAGGGCGCTGTCGTAATCGATGACCCCACCGTGGTGTTCGATGATCTGCTGCGAGATGCTCATGCCCAGGCCGGTGCCGCCGACCTTGCGCTGGTCCGAACTGTCGAGCTGGCTGAACTTGTCGAAAACCTTGTCGCGTGAATCCGCGGGGATCCCGACCCCCTGGTCGCGCACGAACAGCCGAACGCGGGTGCCGACGACGTCGTAGCCGGCCTGCACCTCGCCTCCCTCGTGAGAGAACTTGATCGCGTTGGACAACATGTTGGTCAGGACCTGCATCAGCCGGACCTCGTCACCGCGCACGTAAAGCGGTGCATCGGTCCCGGCCAGCAGCGTCAGCTGGATGTCGTAATTCTCGGCAAAGCCCTGGTTGGCCTCCACCGCCTCTTCCATCAGCGCGCGCACGTCGAGCGGTTCGAACCGATAGTTCATCTCGCCGGACTCGATCTTCTGCAGGTCGAGGATGTCGTTGATCAGCGCCGCCAGACGGCCCGAATTGCGCCCGGCGATGGCCAGGATCGGGGCCATCTTTTCGGGGATCTCCCCCAGCATGCCGGTGTTGATCAGGTCCAGCGAGCCCTTGATCGAGGTCAGCGGCGTGCGCAGCTCGTGGCTCACGGTCGAGACGAAGTCCGACTTCACCTTGTAGGCCGCCTTGGTGCGGCTGTGTTCCTGCGTGATCTTGTCGAGATGGGTCAGGTTCGCCCGGTAGAGCTGCAGGAAGACATAGGAACAATCGATGATGAAGTAGAGAACGAAAAGCGTCGTGAAGAAATGCAGCCACAGGATCGAATCCAGCGGTGGCCGCACCCGGATCAGGTCCAGGATCCCAATCGCCAGGAAGGTGACCCCGTAGATCAGCAGCCGCAGGATCAGCGCCTGGATCAGCTGGTGATTGTTCATCGCGGCAAAGAGGGCCGCGGCGAAGAGGAAGAAGAGAGGGGTGAAATGTTCGCCCGGCGGTTGCTGCATCGCCAGCGAGAACACGAAGGTGCAGATCGCCAGCGCGCTGAGCACCGTGTTCGCCAGCAGCCAGCGCAGGAAACTGCGGGCGCGCTCGGGGCCGATGGTGCCGTCGGAACAGGCCTCGACCTTGTAGGCCAGCACGTGGTCGACGATCTCGGTCGCCAGCACCGCCGCATATGTCGTGAAGGCGATCGAGGCGTCGTAATACGACGCGGCGAGGATGGTCGCCGCGAAGAAGATCGCCTGGCGTTGCCACACCAGCTTGCGCGTGATCGTCACGTAATCGCGAAGCTGGCGTTCCTGTTTCCGTTCCTGTGCCCGATCCCGAAGGCCCGGTTCTCTTTCAGTCTGCTCGATGAGGGCCATCGAAGTCTCCCCCTCTGGTGGGACCCGGGCCAGACTGCCTTTGCGAAAAGGTTACAATTCGCCCGAATTGGGGCAAATTTTGGTCCTTTCGTACCGGCGCTGGTGAAGGCGCGCCGGCCTCAGTAGCGGTTCAGCGACGGCTCCTCCGCAAGGAGATCCTGCAGGATCGCCTCATAGGCAAGACGGTCGTTACGCTGGCTCTGAGACTGTTTTGCCTGTCCACGACCCAGCCGCATCAGCTTGCTGCTGACGACACCGGGCGTCGCGTCGAGCGCCGTTGCCGCCTTGGCCAGCGAATAGAGCGCGCCGGACCGGGTGGTCAGCCGCAGCGAGACCGGCGGGCCGAATTCCAGCTCGAAGGTCACGTCGAACCGGCGGCTGGACATCATCGTCGCCAGCATGCGGTTCAGCGGCTCGTTCTGCTCGGGCGTCAGGACGGACGCCTTGCCGTGGCAGACACACAGGAACACACCGTTGCCTCGGTAGGACAGGATGTTGCCCATCTTGCGCGTGAATTTCGACAGCGCCCGGCCCGTCTCCTGGATCGCCTCGCGGAAATCGGCATTCGACATCTGGTCGAAGTGCTGTTCCACGTCGCGCACCCGGATCGCCATCACATGCGAGGTGAAGCGCTTGGTGCGGTTCAGCTGCATGATGTAGTTCTCGAATTCGGTAAAGCCGAGCATCCGGTCGATGCCATTCATCGCGATCGGGTCCGACAGGGCGATGGCCAGGTTGCTGTCCAGGTCCTGCTTCAGCTTGCGCGCGACCTCGACACTGTCATTGGCGCGGGCATGTTCCTGCAGGATCCGCTGGGCGGCGGACAGGCGGCTGCGAAGTTCGTAGAAGTCGAAAGGCTTGGTGACGTAATCCGTGGCGCCGGCGACGAAGCTCTCGTCGATGTACTTGCGTTCGGACATCGCCGTCAGCATCACGATCGGGGTCTTGTGATGGGCGCGCATGGCGCGGATCTCGCGGCAAAGCTCGATCCCGTTCATATGCGGCATCTGGATGTCCAGAAGGAAACAGTCGAACGGTTTCTCGGCACGCTCGATCTGGCGCAACGCTTCTTCGCCCGAATCTGCGATGCTCACCTCGAACAGACCCAGCGCCGACAACGCGGTCTGAAGCAATGCCAGGATGCTCTGATCGTCGTCCACGGCCAGGACACGCATCTTAGGAGCATTCCGGCGGGGCCTGCGCGCCCGCGTCGCGGACGGTTGGCCCGACATGTCATCGGTTAACGTCATCATTCACGCCCATTCGTTTACCATTGCCAGAGCAGGCTAGTTAAGGAATGCGACCGGAAAGGGGCGGGAAACGGACCGCCAAACGGCGATAGTTGGTAAATGATGTGTTAACGCTTCGGGAAACTGGTTAATTCAAACCCTACATTGGAGCGGGAAGCGGGCCGCACAAGCCGGCCTGCAAGGCTTATAAGGCCTTGACGCTATTGATGCTTCGGCGTCACCTAGCCAGCACAGGAGGAAGCAGATGCGCGTTGTCACGGTCATTTCGGCCGGCCTGACGGGAGTAATAACGGGATTGTTACCGCCCCTCCCCGCCACGGCGGATGTCCCGGCAGCCTGCGGCGATTCCGAACTGCGCGGCGCCTGCCTGAAAAGCTGCGCGGTTGCCTGCGAGGATCCCGGTTTCCTGCAGGAGAACGTGGGCTACTGCCTCGACAATGCCCTGGTTGGCCGGACGCCCGACATGGCGCCGCTGACCGATGCGCCGCACTGCGCGGCCCATTTCGACACCGCTGCGGCAGAGCCGGACGCCGCGGAATCCGACGCCGCCGACATCCCCGAGGAAACCGATTGCAGCACGCTCGACCGCCTGTCGGAGCGGCGCAAATGCGAGCTTGCGAAGGTCGCCCCGGCCTGCTCGTCCACCGTTTCTCAGCTGGTCGGCGAGGCGCAGCTTCTGGTGCGCGTGATTGACGACGAGGTTTCGCAATACGGCGATCTTCTGACGCGCGACTGGACCGACGTGACCAACCAGGAACTGCTCTGTTCGTTTACCATCGACGAACTGGACGAGAATTACGTCATCGCCACGGAAAACCCGGCGAAACTTCTGTCGATGAAGTCCCGCGCCACCGATATCCAGGCCTGCCAGACGGAATGGGAGGTCTTCGTACGTGACAATGCCGCCACAACGGGTTCGGACCGGTTGGTCGACCAGGTGACGCGCGACGCCGAGGACCGGCTGGACGCGCTGCAGGGCCAGATCGAGACGATCTCGACCTCGGTGGCGACGCTGGAGAACGCGGCCGAGATCATCGTCGGCATCGTCGATCTTCACATTATCTACTGCAACCCTGACGGCCCGACGCCGCCGGACTAAGTCAAGACCACCCTCAAGGAGAACGACCCAAATGCCCAGACGCTTCCTTTCCCGCCTCCTCACCGTGACGGCCCTGGGGCTATGGTCCGGCCTTGCCTCGGCACAGCCCACACCCAGCGAAAAGGCCCGTGTCGCCGAGATGGCCGGCGCGATCAACGAGCTGATGACCTCGCTTGAGCAGCGCGCCGAGGATTACCCGGCCTTCCTCGACCAGCTCGAACAGGGGTTGGTGAGCATCGACGAGGCCGACGCCACGGTGGCCGAGCTGATCGAGAACCTCAGCAACGCGACCGCTCAGATGGAGGACGGATCGGAGTTCGACACCGCCATCGACGATTACAAGACCCAGACGACCGAGCTGATCGCCGAGGCTGAGGCGTCGAACAATTCCATCATCAAGGCCGAGGTGCCGAACCTGCAGGCCGTGCTGGAAGGGCTCGAGGAAGACGACGAAGCCCGCGCCCGCACGGTGATCGAGGCGCGAAACCTGATCCGCACGCTGGAAGAGAACCGCGAGGCGATCGCCTTCTTCATCAAGGCCGACAGCGTGCAGCGCGCCGCCGAGCTGATCCGCGCCAACGTGGTCGATTTCTCCGAGATCATCGACAGCGGCAAGATGGTCGCCTCCAACCTCCTGGACGAAACCTCGCCCTGAGCCCGGAGCACAGAAGATGACCCGACCCGTATCCGAGGCACGGCTGGCGCTGGCCGGGCTGGGCGCGCTGCTGGTGGCATGCGGAGTGCTCTCGCTCGGCCTCGTGCTGGGCTGGTGGCAGGGGCTGCCCGCGGATGAGACGGCGGTGCTGGGCTACCTGCCCGGCCTGCTCGCGCGCAGCCTCGGGTCGGCCTATTCATTCGCGCTGCTGGCCGGGCTTTGTGCAGTGCCGCTGCACGGGCTTTTTACCGCGCTGCGCTATGGCGGCGCGGCGGCGCCAGCCTATGAACGCTTTGCCACCTGGGCGCAGACGCTTTTCACCTCGCTGGGGTTTCTCGGCACGATCATCGGGATTTCGCGGGCCGTGGCTGGCCTCGCCCCCGCCATGGCCGCCGGAGAGCCCGGGGACCTGATCGCGGGCCTGTCCACCGCGTTCGACACGACCTTCCTCGGCCTGACGGCGGCGATCCTGCTGCTGGTCCTGCGCAAGCTTTTCGGGTTGTCAGCCCCATGATGCGGTCGGGCGCCATCGGGATCGCGCTGACCGATCTTTTCGTGTCGGCCAGCGCCGCGCTGATGCTTGTGCTGGCCGTACTGCGCCCCGATCCGCCGGTCACCACGCCGCTGCAGGCCGACATCACCGCCCATTGCACCGAAACCGGCGGACTGCCCGCACTTGAGATCCCCGGCGATCCGCCGATCCTTGTCGAAAGCCCCGCCGACCTCGCCGCCCTGCCCGCCCGCCTCGACCTGCCGCCGCGGATGTTCTACGCGCTGGCGCTGGCCGGCGGGCCGGGCCGGACGGTGCCGGCCAGCTGCCTCGCCTGGGCCTCGGCCGATCTGGTGCGCGCGCTGAACCGTCAGGTCGCCAGCCCCGGCTACGACGGCCCGCCGGCGATCTTCTCCCTCGGTCCGCTGGCGCTTGATCCATGAGAGGCCAGCTGCAGGATCCGATGCCCGAGGAGGACGACACCGCCGCGCTCGACCTCTCCATCGCCTTCTTCAGCGCGGTGCTGATGCTCTTCGCCTTCGTCGCCTTCCAGCTCGCGCGCACCCCGCAGCCCGATCCGCCCGCCACCCTGGCCCAGCCCGACACCGCCCGCCCGGTTCTGCCGCCGACCTGGAGCGCCGTGGCCGAGCGCGGATCCTGGGCGGTCTATGACGGAGAGCGGCTGACGATCCTCGACATGGACGCCATCGCCGCCGGCATGCGCGACGTGCTTGAAGCCTATGACGGCGAGGACGGCTATCAGGCCCTGACCCTGCTCTCCGGCCCTGATCCCCGTGCCTTCGCCCTGCGGCTCAGCTTTCGGCCCGACGCCCTGCCCGCCCCCTGGCGGCGCGAGGTGACGCGGCCCGCGCCCGAGGCGCCCTGCCCCGAGACCAGCCGCCGCCTGCTGCGCACCTATGTCGCCGCCGATGTGGCCGACGTGACGCCGCTGGCCCGCTACCTGGACGCTTGCGGGGCGCAATTCGCCCCGCTGGTGCTGCGAGAGCCGGGCGACAGCGGCCGGGTCAGCGTGCAGATCGGCCTCGGGCCCGGCTCCTACTCGGAGGAGGCGATGTTTCGATGAGGCTGCTGGTGATCCTCCTTCTGCTGCTGCCGGGGCTGGCGCAGGCGCAATGGATGCGCACGGGGCTTGAATTCCACGGCCAACCGCCGCAGCCCGACCCGGTGGTCGACCGCGCCCGGGTCGAGGCGCAGCAGGCGCGCCGCTGCGAGGCCAGCGCGATCCGGTTCGGCGATACCGCCGCCATGCGCGGCGCGGTTGCGCCCCCGGACTGGGACGACCCCACCCGCACCAGCGCCGCCATCGCCGCCATTGCCGACCGGCCGGACACCGCGCTGCAGGCGCTGGACGCGGCGGCGCTGACCGCCACCACGGACGAGGCTGCCACGGTGCTGGAGGCACAGGCTGTTCTGACCGCGCTGCAATTCGGCCAGTCACCGACTGTGCCCACCAATGACCTGTCCGGCCCGCACCTGTCGGACCGGCTGTTCTGGCAGGCCCTGGCCCGGGCGCCCACGGCCACCCCGGGCCAATGGACGGATCAGATCCTGCCCGCGCTCGACGCGGCCTTCGCCGCCGATCCGACCAGCTTCCAGGTCCGCGCCTGGCGCGTCATCGCCTGGCTCGAGGCCCGACCGCCCGCCGCCGGCCAATGCGCGGCCCGGATCGCGGCCTTCTCGGACCGGCTGCTGGACCTGTCGGAGGCCAGCGCCTGCCCGCTGATGCTGGGCCACGTGACCCATGCGATCGACCGTGCCCTGGGTTCGCGGCCCGGAACCGACAGCGACCGCGCCCGCGCCACCTGGCGCCGCTTTGGCGAGGCGCTGCTCGCGCTGGTGGCCGGCGCCCCGGAGGTCGCCGCGCATCGCCGGGCCGAGCTGACGGGCGCGGGAGGCTGCGCCGCGATGATGGGCGCAGAACTGGATGCGCTGGCGCGGGAGGGCGAGCGATGATCACACCCTCGCTTCTGCCGGCCGGGGTTGCCGCTCTGGGTCTTGCGCTGCTCGACGGGCGGATCGCGCCCGCGCTGTGGCTTAGCCTGCGCGTCGGGCTGGGCATCGCGATGTGGCTGGTGCTGTGGCAGGCCGGCGGGGCCTGGATCGCCGCGTCCGGGCGGCTTTCGGGGCTGACCGCCGACGCCGGACATGCGCTTGCGCTGAATGCGGGGCTGGGGCTGATCGCGTCGCTGCCTTGCGTGCTGGCCCTGCGCCTGACGGCACGGGCGGCACCCTTGGGCGGCTTGCATGGGCTGGCCTGGTTCGGCGGGCTGATCCTGCCGCAGCTGGGTCAGGCCGGCGCCTGGCCACCGGCATCGCTGACCCTTGCCGTGGCGGGCGCGGGCCTTGCCATGGGGCTTGGCCGGCTTGCTGGCGGAGGATCCCCGTGATGTTCCGGCTGCGTCAACTCTCCTACCACCATTCCGCGCAAAGCGCCGATGGTCCGGTGCGCGGGATCGAGGTCTCTGACCTGGAGATCCCCGCCACCGGGGTCACCGCCATCATCGGCCCCTCCGGCTCTGGCAAGACCACGCTGCTGTCCGTCCTTGCCGGGTTCCTGCGCCCGGATATCGCCCCGGACGGCGGCGCGCTGGAGTTCGACGGCCAACCGATGACCGCCGAGGGGCACCCGCCCGGACGGGTCGCCTTCGTCTTCCAATCCTCCCTGCTGCTGGGCGCCGCCACCGGGCTGACCAACGCGCTGCAGGGCCATGTCGCCGCCCGCGCCGCCGACCCCGACCGCCGTCTGGATCCGGCCGAGATGCGCCACCTGCTGCGCCGGCTGGGCCTGTCGGACACGGGCAAGAGCCTGATCGCCCGCCGCGCCCGGCAGCTGTCGGGCGGCGAAGCGCAGCGGGTGGCGATCCTGCGCGCGCTGCTGACCGATCCGCAGGCCATCCTCTGCGACGAGCCGACCTCGTCGCTGGACAGTGCCAATGCCGATGCGGCGCTGGGGGCGCTGCGCGACTGGGCCGAACGGCGCCAGCGGCCGGTGGTCTGGGTGACGCACAACCTTCAACAGGCGGCGGCCTATGCCGATCACCACGTCTTTGTCGCCGGGGGCCGCATCGTGCCGGCGCCCGCCGAGGTGACCGAGGCGCTGGCCTCGTCCGACACCGGCCTGCGTCTGGCCGCGCTGCAGGCGATGACCGACGCGCTGAGCCCGCCGCCACGCGCGGCAGAGGACGCTGGCGCGGTTCCTGACACCGCCGAGGATCCCGGCCCCGGCACCTATGCCCACTGGATCGCCGCCGCGCTGTCGGCCGATGGCGCCACGGCCGAGGCGCTGGAACGCGACCGCGCCGCCGGGCTGGCGCCCGCGCGGGAACGCCACTGGCTGGCCGCCCTGTCGCCGGGCCTGCCCGAGCCGCCGCCGCGCATCACCCGGCTGCTGGGCCGCGTGGTCGCCTACAGCCGGCATGCGCTGATGCTGATCCTGCTGGTGCTGATGGCGCAGATCTTCGCCGCCGGCTTCTTCGGCGCGCTGGCCCAACGCTACAGCCGCGAACGGCTGGAGGACCCGTCCGTCGCGCGCATCGTCTTCGAACACGTGGTGGGCAGCAGCAGCCTGAGCGGCCGGGAGCCGGACCCGCTGTATCCCGGCCGCGGCATGACTGCGGTGCTGGAGGCGCTGGAGGGCGCGCTGCGGGCCGAAGGGCTCGACACCTCGCGGGCCTTCGTGTTCGGGCGGCGCACGATCCCAAACTCGGCGCTGCGCTTTCCGGATGCCTCCGACGCCTGTCAGGGCTGGCAGGGGTTCGAAACGGTGGCGCTGGACCGCGCCGATCCTCTGCTGGGACAGACCGTGCTGCGCCCCGAAACGCCGGGGCTGTCGGGTGACATCGGGGCCGTGCTGGCGCCTTCGGCCGATGCCCCGCGCAACGCCCTGCTGGACGGCCGCATCGTGGATCTGCTGCGCGACCGCTGCGGCCTGCCCGAGGGGCCGATCCTGGCCGACTGGGCCGCCGGTCAGGCCGGCACGCTGGAGCCGGTGCGCCTGCGTATCGCCGGCGCCATCGCCGAGCCGCCGCCGCTGTATCCGGTCTCCGCCGACCTGCTGGTCTTCGAAGAGGATTACCAGTTCGCCGCCAACCTCCAGGACGGCGCCGCGCCCGATCCGTTCCGCATCGCCACGGCCTATTTCCCGATCGACGGCTTCGACGCGGCGCGGGGCGCGATCGACGGGCTGGGCTACCGCATCCGCGACGACAGTGCCGCGGCCGTGGAAACGCTGCGCCGGGTCGCGCGCGCGGCGCGCGAGGTGCCGCGCGCGGTGATGATCCTGAACGCGACGGGCTGCGTCGTGGTGCTGATCCTGGTGATCGGCAATATCCTGGAGCTCAACAAGCGCGTCTTCGCGCTGTTCCAGGCGCATGGCTTCCGGCTGCGCGACATTCTCGCGGTCCTGGCGCTGCACCTGGCGCCCGCGCTGGCCTATGCGGTGGTGCTTCTGGGGCTGGCGCTGCTGCTGCTCTGGCCGCTGCTGATCCGGGCGCTGCCCGCCGATCTGGGCAACCTGGCGCTGCTGCGCAACGCCGCCTTCCTTGAAACCCTCGCCATTGCCATACTGGCGATGGCGGCCACAACGCTCGTGGTCGTGACGCTCTGGTGGCACCAGACCCGGGCACGGCTGACCCGCTACCTGCAGGAGTGAGACGCATGAGAGCACATCCGATCCGGACAGGCCCCCGCATCGCCGTCCTGGCGCTGGCGCTGCTGGCCGGCCCCGCACTGGCGCAGGACCCATCCGCCGCAAGTGGCGAGACCAGCCTGCAAGGGCTGGGCGAGCGCGCCGCCCCGACCGCTGCCCAGGACGATGGCCTCGCGGCCTGCATCGCCAACCGCGACCGGCTCGCCCGCTTCACGACCGACCTCTCCGCCCGCCTGGCCGACACACAGGCCGGCTGCGCGGCGCGCGTGACCGAGGAAACCGAACCGCTGACCCGCGCGTTGTCGATCTGCGAGGAAGAGGTCGACCAGCATCAGCGTACCAACATCACCCTCAACGACCGCCTGCTCGCCTGCGAGACCGCGCCCCGCACCGACCCGGACCGCATCGCCGCGCTCGAGGCCGAGGTGGCGCGCCTGACCGAACGGCTGGCCAATGCGGGCCTCGGGGCCGAGCCGGGCTATGGCTATGCCGGGGGCAGCGTCTGGTCCTCCTTCGTGGCCGGGGACGAGCTTGACCGGGTGCAGGGCAGCCTGCCCAGACTGCCGGTGGAGGATTGCCCCGCCGCGCTCGACTGGCTGGCCGCGCAGGACGGCGCCGACCGGGCCGTGCGGACCGAGGTCTGGGTCTGGGACGGCGAGACGCCGCAGATCTGCCGGCGTGGCGCAGATGAAACCCCCGGCCTGGCCCCGGCCCGGCCCCAGGATGAAGCCCACGTGGTGATCTTCAGGTGACAGGAGCCCGAACGACGTGATGCCCAGACCCGCCATTCGCCGGATTCCGATCGGCACCGATGCCCCTGCGCGCCGGATCGCCCGCCTGCCCGTCCTGCTGGTGGCGCTCCTGCTGACGCCGATGGCCGCGCGGGCCCAGCAGGACCTGCCGACCTTCGACTGTGCCGCGCTGCTCTCCGACACCGGGGCCGGAGAGGCCTCGGCCAAGACGCGCCAGCGGCTCAGCGCCGCGCCCCTGCGCTTCACCTGGGACGGAGAGACCACGCGCCCCGACCGCGCGGATCCGATCGTGCTGGTCCCGATGCGATCCGGCATCACCGCGCGGCTGGCCCGGTCCGAACCCGTACCGCTGGACGACGGCGTGATGAGCTGCACGCTGATCGGCATCTCCTTCCGCCCGGCGCTGGACGAGCCCGATCCCTACATGGTCCAGGATCTGCGCGAGGGCCCCCGCCCGGCCGAGCTGCCGCTGCTGCTGGTCGGCCGCCACGACACCGCCGCCGCCGCCGATGCCGCCTTTTCCGCCTGGGTGAACCGGGCCTATCCGATCCCGGTCGCGTTTCCCGAACCGATGCGCAATGCCACCGGCGCCGGCGTGACCGTCATCGGCGATCACCGCGCCTTCCTGCCCACGCCGCTTCTGGGTAACACCGACTGGAACGAGACCAACGTGCTGGCGCTGAACCCCGAACGCGCGCCGCAGGACACGCGGGTCTTCCTGCGCGCCGCCGGGCTGGACCGGGCCGGCGTGATCCTGGCGCTGTGCGGCAGCGCCGACTGCACCGATTTCCGCGCGGCACGGCCCGGCGTGGCGCCGGTGGCCGGGCCCGAGGTCGTCGCCCAGGGCAGTGACCAGCCGGAGGGCGACGATGCGCTCTGGCGCGACGACGACGCCGAGGCTCCGCGGCCGCCCTCCGCCCCCGCGACGAGCCCCCGCCCGGCCGACCGCGCGCTGCCACCCGAGGTCACGCGCGAGATGCCCGCCGGGCCCGACACCGAAACCGCCACGGCAACACCATCCCCGGACACACCGTCCTCGGACACGGCCCAACCGTCGGCACAGGGCGACACGATCGGCACGCAGACCAACCCCGCGCTTCAGGGGGCGGACCCTTCGGAACCGACCCGGCCCGGCGGGCTGCCGCCTCTGAGACTGACCTACCTGGGCACCGACGGGCGCGAAGAGGATCTGCCGCCCGCGCTGTCGGGGCGCTTCGATTGCGTGCTGACCGCGCTCGGGGCCGAGATCTTCACCGAAACGCCCGATTGCCCGGACCGCGCTTTCGAGGCGCTGCGCGACCGCCGCGCCCTGCTGCGCCGGGTGGACGAGGGCCACTGGCAGATCGTCGCCGGGGCCAGGGACCGGCCGCCGCGGGCGGTGATCGTGACCCTGCCGCCCGGCCAGTCCGGCGCCGCCTGCCGGATGGACCTGGATTACGACGGCCCCGACGGCGCGCCCGTGCGCCTGGCGCTGAACCCGGTGGCCGGCGCGACGCCGGCGCAGTTCACCGCGATCCCGGTCATCCCGCTGCCCGTCCGCAACGGCCAGGTCCGGATGCGCCTGTCGGTCTCCGCGGCCGCCGCCTGCGGCGCCCCGGGGCGCGAGATCTCGGTGCCCACCGAAGCGATCCTCTCGCTGGACCTGGCGGGCGAGGCCCGCGTGAACCGCGCCGCGCTGCACGTGGTGGCGATGGATGCCGGCGACCTCGAGGTTGCCCTGGGCCTCGACCCCGCCGGGCGCCTTCGGCTGGGCGCCCAGATCATCGGCGCGGTGGAATCCGCGCAGGCGCGGCTGGCCGCCGGCTGGGGACCCGAGGCGTGGTCGCTGTCCTCCGTGGGTCTTACCCGGCTGGACGAGACCGAGGGGCTGGTGCGCATCCTCGCCCTGCCCTCCGACGCCCTGCGCAGCGGCGCGGACACGCGCTTTGCCGCGATCCCCGCCGCCACCCGGTCGGAGCTGGCCGAGATGCGCCCGCGCGTCACCCCCGAAACCCTGGCCGAGGCGCTGGAGCCAGCGGTGGCCGATGCCGCCGCACGTGGCATCACGCAGCTGTCGCTGACCCTGATCGCGCCGGTCACGCCGCGCACCGCCGTGGCGCTGGCCGATCCCTGCACCGATCAGCGCTTTGCCTCCCTGGCGCGCGACCTTTCCCGGCCCGACGGACCCGAGATCTCGGTCACCGTCTTCCCGCTGGTCCGCCTGCGCCCGGGCGACGCGCCCGATCTCGAAACGCTGCAGCCGCTGTCCTTCGACCCGGACGCGCCCAGCCGCCCGGCGGGGCTGACCCGGTGCCGCGCGGCGCCCGGCGCGCCCACGACCTACCCCTTCTTCATCGAACCCTGGCGGCCCGACGGTGACATCACCGGGCGCTATGCCGCCACCCTGGCCGACCGGCTGGCCCTGCACCTGGCCGACCGGCTGACCGAGGACAAGGCCCGACCATGAAAGCTGTGACCATGCCCTGCCCGACCCGTTTCCGCCGCCCGTTCCACGCGGCCCTCGCCCTCTGTGCCCTGGCGCTCGCGCTGGTGCCGCCGCCGCTGCGCGCGCAGGGGCTGATCGACACCGGCCTGCTGCGGGTCGACGACCTGGCCGATTGCCGCGCGCTGTCGCGGATCTTCGAGGGGCGGGAAAGCGGCGGGCAATGGCTGATCGGGTCCGACATCGAGCTGTTCGGCCTGCCCAACGCCCGCCGCCCCTTCACCCGGCTGAACCAGAGCTTCGAGAGGGTCTCCTGCTATGGACAGGTCGGCGAGGGCGACGGCGGCCGGGTCTTCGTCGCAACCGAGGGGGGCCTGTGCGGCTGGGTCACGCGGCGGGCGCTGCTGGACCTGCACCGCAGTTCGGCCCTGTCTCCGTTCGAACGCCGGCAGGAGGCGATCTGCGAAACGCCCCAGGCGATGACCTTCGCCGACTTCTGCGCCAACCTGCCCTCGCTCACCGCCTCGGCCGAGGCCGCCTGCAAGGGCGTGCCCCAGGGCCTGCGCGCCAAGGGCGTGCTTATGGGCTCCACCGAAACCGCCCTGTCGGAACCCTATCCCTTTCTCACCGCGCCCACCGGCGGGGTCGAACGTGCCGCGCGCATCTTCTTCTCGGTCCTGGAAATCCACGACGTGGCACCCGGCGACAACGGGTCGGTCATGGTGCTGACCGGTGACGGCGAGGGGCAGATGTTCGGCTGGATCGACCTGGAGGCGATGGCGCTCTGGCCCACGCGGCTGGGGCTGTTCTATGATCCGCAGGCGCGCGGCGCGATGTTCCAGCGCCTGCGCGACCTGGTGCGCAACTGGCGCGAGGGGCGGCCCGAGCCCGACATCCTCGCCGGCCTGCCGCCCGCACAGCTTGTCGACTATATCCACGGCGGGCTGCAATTGCTGAGCTATCCGATCATTCGCACGGTCGATCCCTCGCGCGATCCGCTGGCGCCGGATCCGAATGACACCTCGTATCACGAGGTCATCTTCCTCGGGCAGACCGGCACCGGCTCGGCCTCGCAGCTGATGAGCCAGTCCGCGCTGGCCCGGCAGGTGGAGGCGCTGCAGCAGGTCAATGTGATGATCGTGACCGACACGACCGAGAGCATGCGGCCCTACCTGCCACTGATCCGCGACGGCATGGCCGAGTTCATCCGCGACTACGGGCAACGCAGCCTGGATGCCGCCAACCGCATTCCCGACCTGCGGCTGTCGGTGGTGGCCTACAGCGATTTCCTCGATCCCTCGCGCACCGGGCTCGACGATCCGATCCGCACCGAAGAGCTGATGCCGCCCACGCGGATCGGCCCGGGCTTCGATGTCTCCGGCCCGCTGGCGGCGATCACCGCGCATCCGGGCCTAGACGACCCGGTCGGTCTGCGGGATGAGAGCGCGCTGGAGGCGGTGGCCCAGCTGGCGCAGGGCTTCGAGACCGGGCGCGCCTGGTTCGAGGACGGGCCGCGGATCATCCTGCATATCGCCGATCATGGCTCGCGCCCCGGCGTGGCACCGAAATCCGTGCTGGAGCGGCTGGCCGGGCTGAACACCTATTATGTGCCAATCGCGATCCTGACCGACGACCAGGGCGACCCGCAGGCGACGATGTCGCGCGAACGCTTCATGGCGCAGGCGACCGACATGATGGCGCCGCTGGTGCAGGGCACGGCCGGGCCATCGGACGTGGCGCGGATCGATTTCCAGGAGGCCGAGAGCCGTACTCCGGAGGTGGTGCGCGACCAGCTGGAGCTGGTGCTGTCGGAGGTGATCCAGGCGGTGACCTCGCTGCGCGGGCAGATCCTGGGCGACGAGCTGGCGCAGACATCGGCCCGGGCGCAGGACCTGGCAAGCTCACGCGTGATCCTGGACGAAAGGCTGCTGGCCGACCGCGGGCTGGACCCGGATGCGGGAGAGCCGATCGTGCAGGCGGCCACCGGCTTTGCCCCGCTGCAGACGCGGGTGGACGGGCTGAGCCAGCCGGTGGACTGGACCTATACCGTATCGCTCGAACCCGGACAGGCGCGGTTCCTGCGCCAGAACTTCGAGGCGATGTGCGGGCTTGTCGGATCGCCGGAACAGCGCAGCGCCTTCCGGCAGCTGATCGTGCAGCTGGCCGAGGCCTTTTCCGGCGACACCGCGCAAAGCAACGATGACGTGCGCGCGATCCTGTCGGATCTGCGTGCCCTGCCCGGCGCCGACCGCTCGTTCCTGGCGCAACCGCCCGAGGTGCTGCTGTCGCGCGCCGACAGCACGGATCCGGCGATCATCGAAGAGCTGCGGCGCGATGTCTGCTGGATCAGCTACCACCTGGGCAACATGGACGCGCGGATCTACGCGCGCCCCGATCAGCTGCAGTGGACGGGGCGCGAATTCGCGCTGAAACCGGGCGAGGAAGTGATCCGCAGGCTGTATCGCTACAAGCCGGTGGTGGGGGCCGAGACGGTCTACCTGCCTAGCTTCTTCTTCGTGCTGCCCTCGATCGTGGAGGATCAGCCGGAGGCGGACGAGGCCTGCGAATTCTTCTGCAACTGAGCCATGGCGCCCGGGCCGGGGCCCGGGTGGTTCTTCTGCATCGGCAGGGTGTGTCGACGTGCGGGACGCGTGGAGATGGCGACCTGCCCTGCAATTTGTGGAGGCCGTCGCGGCGCGACCATGGCGCCGCGGCAGCGGTCAGCCTTGCCAGCGCACCTGCTGAACGAAGCGCGGGCTGGTGAAGACGAAGTTCTCAAGCTCGCGCGGACCCATGCCGACCCGGAACACCGGCTCATAGGTGTTTCGCGTTTCGACCAGGATCAGCCGTTCGGAATTGGACATGACCGGCAGTTGCGACGCGATATCCATCACGTTGCCATCGGTCAGATCGGTGCCCAGCGGCCATTTCCGCGTGGTCGACCAGTCCACGTAATAGCGATCGTCCGCGTCGCTCCACCGCAGCACGCTGATCCGCATGGCCGTGGGCGATCCTGTGCGGGTCAGGAACTGGAACAGCTCTTGCATTCCGTCGATATAGCCATTGTCCACCACGCCGGTCTCGCGCGAGAGGATGTCGGAGATCGTGTAGGCGGCCTTGAGGTTGATGGAGCTCTGGCGGTAGCCGTCGAAATAGACGTAGAGCGCCATGAAGGCCCAGAAGATAAGGGGCATCATTATGGCGAATTCGACTGTCACGCTGCCCCGGGTCTCGGCCCGGAAGCACCGGACACGGGTCCTGAGCCCTGAAAGCAGGCCCCGGCGACAACGCGTCCCCAGACGATGCAGTCCAGACCGCGCCATCCCACACACTCCTGATATCGAAGGACAAGGCACGTATGTGCAGACGATCGACAAAGCGATCCCGCCTGCGCCAAACCTTCGGCGCGCCCCCGGCAGGCTTATGACCGGTCTGGATCCGGATTTCTCCCCAAAAATGCGATGGTGGCAAAATTAGGCTTAACGCCGGTGGGGACACGCGACGATCCGGACGCGCATGGGGGTATTGTTTCCGCAGCGGCACCGCTGCGCGGCAACGCGTCCACTCAGCGCACGCGAATCGGAAGCCTTAGTTGCCGCCAAAGACGGTTCGATCCCGGGTGCACACCCCCCCGTATCGCCCGACCAAACCATGGCTCTCCACTGCGCCGCAGCGGCGTGAATGCCCCAGCGTCGCGCCTGCCGCCCCGCCCCGTCGCGGTCGCACCGCAAGGACCGGTATCGGAAAAAGGCCCGAGAAGCGGTCCCATGACGACACGCCCTTGCCCAGAATTTGCCGAAATCTCCCGGCTATCTGGCGCCAATCGCACCGGGGCGCCGGCCAGTCGCGCCAGGCAACCCGGGTTGGGAAGGATCTGGTCATGGGTGACAACATGCATCTCTCGGTCGTCGTGCCGTGCTATAACGAGGAGGCGTCGATCCCCCTGCTGGTCGATCGCCTCTGCGCCGTGGTGGCGCCCTGGGGCGACCGGGCGGAGATCATCCTTGTCGATGACGGCTCCTCCGATGGCACCTGGGACGCGATCGAGACCGCCCATGCCGCGGCGCCGCTGGTGCGCGGGCTGCGGCTGTCGGCGAACCGCGGGCACCAGGTGGCGCTGACTGCCGGGCTCGAGGCGGCGAAGGGCGAGCGGATCTTCATGCTGGACGCCGATCTGCAGGACCCGCCCGAGATCTTGCCCGACATGATGCGCATCGCGGACCAGGGCTTTGACGTAATCTATGGCCGCCGCGCCGTGCGCGAGGGCGAGACCGCCTTCAAGAAGCTGACCGCATGGGGCTTTTACCGGTTCCTCAACGCCATGTCCGACGTGCCCATACCAAACGACACCGGCGATTTCCGCCTGGTCAGCCGCCGCGCGCTGGATGCGGTGCTGGCCATGCCCGAGCGCAGCCGCTTCGTGCGCGGCATGTTCGCCTGGGCCGGGTTCCGGCAGGTCGCCCTGGAATACGTGCGCGAGCCCCGCGTCGCGGGCGAGACGAAATACCCCCTGCGCGCGATGCTTCGCTTCGCCACCGATGCGCTGACCGGCTTTTCGATCCGCCCGCTGCGCTTCGCCACGCGGCTGTCGTTTCTCAGCCTCTTCGTGACGCTGCTGATGGCGGTCTACGTGGCGACCTCGCTGGTTATGTTTTCCACCGCGCCCGGCTGGGCCTCGGTCGTGCTGGCGATCTCGTTCTTCTCGGGGGTGCAGCTGCTGACGCTGGGCATCCTCGGCGAATATGTCGGCCGGCTTTACATGGAATCGAAGCAGCGCCCGCTGTACTTCCTGTCGCAGGAAACCCGGCCCTTCGCCCGGACCCAGGGCCCCGGGGCCGCTGCCGGTGTGGCGCGCCCGGCCTTCCGCCGGCAGGCCTGACCGATGGCGCGGGCAGAGATTGCGCGCCTGCTGCGCTTTGCGCTGGTCGGGGGCACGGTGGCGGCCTTCTACGTCGCCCTCTTCGCGCTGCTGCGCGCGCAGGGCATGGCCGAAGGGCCGGCCAACACCATCGCCTTCGCCGCCGCGATCTGCCTTCAATATGTCGGCCAGACGCGCCTGACCTTCCGCCGCCCGCTGGCCGGTCTGGGGCAGATGTCGCGATTTGGCCTGACCGTCGGGCTGGGCTACGCCGTCTCACTGCTGGTGACGGGTGTGATCGGCCCGGCGCTCGGCTGGGCCGACTGGCAAAGCGCGGCCGTGGTGGCCGTGCTTCTGCCGCTGCAGAATTTCACGATCTTCCGGCTCTGGGTCTATACCGGCGCCCCCGCATGACGACCGCATCCGACACCGACACAGAAGACCAACAAGAGAGAGCAGACATGTCCACCGCAGCCGCCACCGCCGCCGTCTCCCCTGCCGCGGGTCACGTCTATTCCAACGCCTTCTACGATTACATCGACCAGGGCGCGCGGCGCTCGGCGCAGGCGATGATCTCGGTCCTGCAGCCCTGGCTGAACAGCCGCAGCGTGCTGGACCTGGGCAGCGGGCGCGGTGTCTGGCTGAAGGAATGGCAGGATGACGGGGTCGAGGACGTGGTGGGTGTCGACGGCGATTATGTCGACCGCTCGCGCCTGGCCATCGCGCCCGAGCGCTTTCACGCCGCCGACCTGACCCGGCCCTTCGACCTTGGCCGCCGGTTCGACCTGGCGCAAAGCCTCGAGGTGGGTGAACATCTGCCGCGGGCCGCCTCGGCCACGCTGGTCGACAGCCTGACGCGCCATGCCGACCGCGTGCTGTTTTCGGCCGCGGTGACCGGCCAGGGCGGGGAATTTCACGTCAACGAACAGCCGCTGTCCTTCTGGCAGGATCTCTTTGCCGAACGCGGCTACTCCGCCTTCGATTGCGCGCGCCCGATGCTGGCGGGAATGGAGGGCGTGGAGCCCTGGTATCGCTACAACACGATCCTTTACGTCAATGCCGCTGGCCGCACCGGCCTGCCCCGCGCCGTTCTTGACACCGAAATCCCCGCCGGCACGCCGGTGCCGCTGGCCGGCAGCCTTGGCTGGCGCATGCGCCGCGGCGTCGTCACGCTGATGCCGCGCAGCATGGTCACCGGCATCGCCAAGACCCGGGCCGCGATCATCGCCCGGCAGGCGCGGCGCGGCCTGGCATGACGAGCATCCCGATGGAGGCCACGGCGCAGCCCCGGCTGGCGCTGCCGTCGCTTGCCTGGCTGATGCTGGGCGTGCTGGCCGCGCTGATGCTGCCCTCTGTCACGATGATGTGGGACCCGCTGGTCCGGCATGACGATTACCCCGCGCTGCTGGGCGTGCCGGAACTTTTCTACGACAAGACCCTGAGCGAGGGCCGCTGGCTGAACTATGCCTGGCACCTGCGTGGTGTGATCACGCCGGCCTGGCTGAACTTCCTGGCCTATAACGCACTTTTCGCCCTCTACCTCGCGGTGATGGCCGACATGGCCATGGGCCCGCGCGGTGGGGCCTGGCGCAAGCTTTTCGTCGCCGCGATCGCCGGGCTTGCGGTGCCGCAGCTGGTGATCTCGCCTTGGTTCAACACGCTGATCCCCGGCATGGCGGTCGTGGCGCTTTATGCCGTGCTCTCGGCCAATCTTGGCAACCGGGCCAGCCGCGCGCTGCTGCCGATCTTCGTGCCCGTCGCGCTGATGGCCTACACCACCTATCCGTTCATGCTGCTGGCGCTGTGCCTGCTGCGGCAGGACGCCCGGCGCTCCTGGGCCGACCTGGCCGGGCTGCTTGGCCTGTTCCTGGTCAGCTTCGCGATTGGCATGCTGGCGATCTACGGGCTCAACAAGGTCGAACATGGTGTCTTCGGCATCGTCATGGCCGATTGGCGCAACCCGAACCCGCTGGATGGCCTGCCCGCGCTGTACGAGAACCTGTCGGTCGTGTGGGCCTACCTGCACGCGATCACGATCAATGCCTCGTTCAGCCACGCCGAACTGTTCCTGGCCCAGGCCGCGCTGTTCTGTGCAGGCGTCTGGATGGTGGCCCGGCGCGACCCGTTCCGCGCGATCTATCCGCTGGCCGGCCTCGTCCTGGGCCTGTCGATGCTGCTGGCGCAGGGCCTGCGCACGGGGATCGAGCTGCCGATGCGGACCAGCGGTTTCGCCTGGGCCTGTTACGCGGTCTTCGTCGGATGGCTGTCGCTGGAACTGCGGGACGCGGGCCGCGCGCGACTTGGCCGCAACCTGCTGTTCGTCGTCGCCGCGCTTTACGTGGCGATGGCGGGGATCGAGCGGCATCTGACGAACGCCTGGCAGACCTACAGCCACGCCCTGGCCGCCGAGATCGGCACCGGGCCCGAGCCTCTCCTGATCACCGGTACCTACCGGTCGCTGCCGCCGGCGCGGAAATCGCAGCTGCAGGGACCGCTTGCGGTGATCTTCCGGCTGGAGCACCTGACCGGCCGCGCCGTCTACCTGTGCGAGGCGGAGCCCGAGCCCTGCGCGGCCCTGCCCGCAAAGCTGCTGGAAGGTCTGGACGACCCGGCGCCCGGCCAGCTGCACGCAATCACGCGGCGCGAGGATGCGGTTGTCGTCAGCTTCCAATCGGAACCGATCATGGATCAGCGCGTCGATACATCGCTGTCGGACATGCCCCGGCCGATCGCCGGCGGATAAGCGGACCGGGCGTGACCGGCGCCCAGCCCATTGCTTGCGGCATGGCCTGCGGTGACATCGTGTCTGCCCCGCGAGCGCCCGGCCGGGCCGGAACGTTGCGCAAGATGCGTGGCTTCATGATCTGAAAACTCATCGCAACGCATGTCTGCGCTGCATGGGATGCACCAAGGTTGCGTACAATCGCCACAGCGCGGTCAGACCTGTCCCGACAAGTGGCCGAGACAGTCCTGGCACCGCGCGCGGTGATCCGGCGCTTCTGATGCATGGTCCCCGCGTCACCGTCGCGCGCGGGGACGTCGGACGGTGCGCCTAGGCCTTCTCCTCCAGCGGCACGTAAAGCGCTCCGCCTTCGCGGAACTTCTCGGCCATCCTGTCCATCCCCTCCTTCTGCGCCTCGGCGCGGATGTCGTGGGAAATCCGCATCGAACAGAACTTGGGCCCGCACATCGAACAGAAATGCGCGACCTTGTGCGCCTCTTTCGGCAGGGTCTCGTCATGCATGGACCGCGCGGTTTCTGGATCGAGAGAGAGGTTGAACTGGTCCTCCCAGCGGAACTCGAACCGCGCGCGTGACAGGGCGTCGTCGCGGGCCTGCGCCGCCGGATGCCCCTTGGCCAGGTCCGCCGCATGGGCCGCGATCTTGTAGGTGATGACGCCGGTCTTGACGTCATCGCGGTCAGGCAGGCCAAGGTGTTCCTTGGGCGTCACGTAACACAGCATCGCGGTGCCGAACCAGCCGATCATCGCTGCGCCGATCCCGCTGGTGATATGGTCATAGCCCGGCGCGATATCGGTCGTGAGGGGCCCGAGCGTGTAGAACGGCGCCTCGCCGCAGACCTCAAGCTGCTTGTCCATGTTGGCCTTGATCTTGTGCATCGGCACATGGCCCGGCCCTTCGATCATGACCTGACAATCCTTTTCCCAGGCGACCTGCGTCAGCTCGCCCAGCGTCTCAAGCTCGGCAAACTGCGCCTCGTCATTGGCATCGGCAATGGAGCCCGGCCGCAGTCCGTCGCCCAGAGAGAACGACACGTCATAGACGCGCGCGATGTCGCAGATCTCGTCGAAATGCTCGTAAAGGAAGCTCTCGCGGTGATGGTGCAGGCACCACTTGGCCATGATCGACCCGCCGCGCGACACGATCCCCGTGACCCGGTCCACCGTCATCGGGATCATGTGCAGCCGCACCCCTGCGTGGATGGTGAAGTAATCCACCCCCTGCTCGGCCTGTTCGATCAGCGTGTCGCGGAAGACCTCCCAGTTCAGGTCCTCGGCAACGCCGCCGACCTTTTCCAGCGCCTGATACAGCGGAACGGTGCCGATGGGCACGGGGCTGTTGCGCAGGATCCAGTCGCGGATGTTGTGGATGTTGCGCCCCGTGGACAGGTCCATGACCGTATCGGCGCCCCAACGGGTCGCCCACACCATCTTTTCCACTTCTTCCGCCATCGAGGAGGTCACGGCCGAGTTGCCGATATTGGCGTTGATCTTCACCAGAAAGTTGCGCCCGATCGCCATGGGCTCGGCCTCGGGATGGTTGATGTTCGCGGGAATGATCGCGCGGCCCTTCGCAATCTCGTCGCGGACGAATTCGGGCGTGATGACATCCGGGATTTCGGCGCCAAAGCTTTCTCCGTCCCGCGTCAACGCCTCGGCCTGCGCCTTGCGGCCCAGGTTCTCGCGGATGGCGACGAATTCCATCTCGGGCGTGACGATCCCGGCGCGGGCATAGGCCATCTGGGTCACGGCCCGGCCTTGCGTGGCGCGGCGCGGCGCATTGCGGACGGGGAAGTCCGGCACCAGCCGCGCCCCTTCGGCAAAGCCGTTGTCGGCGGGGGTCGTGTCGCGCCCCTGGTAGGCTTCGGTGTCACCTCGGGCCGTGATCCACCCCTCGCGGAGGCGCGGCAGGCCGCGGTCGATGGCGATCTCGGCGTCGGGGTCCGTGTAGGGCCCGGAACTGTCGTAGACGGTGACGGGCGGCTCGCCGGCCGTGGGGTGCAGGTCGATCTCACGCATGGGTACGCGGATCTCGGGATGGCGGTCGCCCGCGTGCCAGACGCGGCGCGAGGCGGGCAGCGGGCCCGTGGTGACGTTCGGGGTCAGGTCTTTCATCGGTCGGAGCCTCCATAGCTCTAAGCGTTGGAGACCCAGTTCCGCGTCGAATGGGATTGCCGGTGTGGTTCTCGCCCCCACGTGCGTCACGTGATCGGGGCCCGCGCGGCCAGTGCACCATCCCTACGCCAGTGTGAACTGGATCAGGTTCATCGGGTCACTGCGCTGCACTGGTGCCAGCAGTATCTCAGCCTCTTGTCGAGACCCCCCGGGTGAGTGGCGTCAGGCTGCGCGGGAAAGGGAGAGTTGTCAACATGCAAGATCCGCCGGTCTACCCGAACGTCCAAACCGCCAGTTCAGGTTCATCCGTTCTTCCGAAGCCTTCATTCTTTATCAAGCTTCGGACGCGACGGGATCCACGAGCAGGACATGATCCCGGCGCACTCTGGAGGCGCAGGCAGACAGCCCGTAGGCTTGGCGTTGGTCCGGTCACGACGAGGGATGACCCTGCGAGGACCCTTGCGGCGCGATCGCCGGGGCATGGCGGGACAGTTCACGACCAGGCGGGCAAGCATCAGGGCAGGCCCGGACACACCGGGTCTTGACCTCTGGCTATGGATTGATTTTGCGTTGAAGATCAGTGAGGTGCGGGTGAAGGGACTTAAACCCCCACGCCTTGCGGCGCCAGAACCTAAAATTCACGAAAGCGCTTTAATCTCAACAAGATGGAAGAATGATTTCGCAAGACATACGGTGAACATGCCGTGAATCTGCTAAACCACCGACGATCCCTTGAAGACGCCCGGTTCCGTTGAATACGCCGGGCTTTTGGAGAAACCTGAACAGAACGCCCCCACCCATTTTTCAATGACCTGCGAGGTCAGTTGTTCAGGCTTTCAAAGCCGACCTGCAGCTTGGTGTTCATGCCGTCCTTGGTTCGGCCAATCAGGCGTGCACACTCTCTTGGAAAGGACCTGGCGGAATTCAAGCAACGCGTCGCACCTGCCAATCGGATTGGTTTGGCTCAGGGCGAAGACGTCTTGGAACTCAGTGAGCCGGCCCGTCATTCGGCGCTGGCCTGTACCGCGCTCCGGGCCAGCGCAGCAACCAGATCCGTCCGAGTGACAATGCCAACGATCTTCCCGTATTCGAGCACCGGAACCGCGTCGGTATCTCCCTCGGCCATCATTGGCAGCAAGGCCCCGATCGGGGTGTCGGCGGTGGCTCGGGGGCCGGCGACGCTCATGATATCGGCGGCCGACACCGGTCTGTCCCGGTCCCGGTCCACCAACCGGCGGAATGCGGCGCCAAAGCCGCGGTCGAGGCGCAGGGCATCATCGCGCGCCTGGCTGATAAGGTGCATCTGGAAGATCACGCCAAGGAAGGTCTGATCTGCCCCGACAACCGGCAGCGATGTGAAACGATGGTGCCGGAACAGATCTGCGATCTCGCCAAGCGGGGTTTCAAGGGTGACCGTGACGAGGCCGCGCGACATGATATCCTGCGCGGTCAACGGACCCGAAGACTGAGCCGCAACCTGAAGCTCGGCCGCTCCGATCAGCCGGGCCAGATCCTCGACACCGAGGTTGAACGACTGGCGATAGCGTTCGAGGAGCCCGGTCAGATCCTCTTCGGAAAGGCCGAGGCGCTCGATCGGATTGCGATCTCTTGTCCCGTGGCTGCTCGGAGTGTCGAACTGCCGAAACGGGTAGTGGCGCCCTGTCAGCCGCGCATATCCTGTTGCCAGGACGACCAGCGCTACTGTCCCGACCGCGATGGGCGTCAGGGCGAACCAGAACCCCAGATGCGCGATCGCGTCGGGGGACATGGCCGCGGTCATGGCCACGGCCCCGGCGGGCGGATGGATCGCGCGGCACAGGATGGTCGCCGTGATGGCAAGCCCTACGGCAAGGGCGATGCGCAAGGCGGGGTCCGTCACGACAAGGCAGGCCGCCACCCCGACCAGGGCCGCGACGGTATTGCCGACAATCGCCGACCAAGGCTGTGCCAGAGGGCTGTTCGGAACGGCGAAGAGCAGAACCGAGGAGGCGCCGAAGGGGGCCACGAGGTAGAGACCGAGATCCAGGTCCACGGCGGGTGACAAGAGGAACAATCCGGTCAGCGCCAATCCGACCAGGGCGCCAAGCCCCGCGCGCAGCGCTTCCCAGGCTGGAACGCGGGCCACCGCCGGGCCAAGTGATCTCAGAATGTACAATGCGATGCCCCAACAGAAGAGTTTGCCGAAATTTTCATCGGTTTGAAGAGAGGTCAAGCCGCAGAGCACATGAAGAAACCATCAGCCATTGTCAGACCCATTTCGATAGTGAGCGGGCGTAGCACAGCCGTCTGAATAGCCCCGTGTATCGTGGACGCCTTCTTCGCTAATTTTGAGGCAAGGAGGCCATGATGAGCAGCAGCAAGTTCAGCGATGAGTTCAAGCGGGACGCGGTCGCGCAGATCACCGAGCGGGGCTACCCGGTCAGGGAAGTGTCGGAGCGTTTGGGGGTCAGCGCGTATTCGCTCTACGCCTGGAAGAAGAAGTTCGCGACTGGGTGTCGACTACCGTCAGGATGCGGAGCTTCTTGCCCATGGCGAGCTGGTCGCGGACGAAATCCATTGCCCAGACTTCGTTCGGACCCACCGCCTCCTGGCCATCTTCCCGAAGCTTTGCCTTCACCCCGCGCTTCGGGTGCTTGTTGCGCAACTGATGACCTAACTCGTTGTAGATCCTACGGGTCTTCTTCACGTTGATCACCCATCCTTCCCGTCGCAGCAGGACATGCACGCGGCGATAGCCATGGGACGCGTTGATCGTCAGCTATTACCGCAGCCCCCACTTTAGGAAAACTGTCCTCGGGGACGCGGGCCAATTATCGGCGCCACTGCGAGGCAATCCATAAAAAGAACGTCAGAAAGGATATGCGCGGGTTTCGCCGCAAGCACGCGATCGCCGCGCGGGATGCGCTTGCAGACACGTGGTCGAAAGCGAATGAGCGCGTGGCCGTGTTGTCGGTCCTGTGGCGCCATGGAGTCGATCTGGAATGGATCGATCTGAACCCTGTGATGGATATCGAGAAGCTGACCGGCGGCGATTACGAACCATGGCCGGAGGCGAAGCTGCAAGCATTTGAGAACGCCGCCGAGGGCATTGCTCGAACGGCGTTCAAACTGGGCATAGGGACCGGTGAGCGGACCGGGGATTGCTGCGCTATGGCATGGGACGATTTCGACGGGGAATACATCTGCGTTGTGCAGGAAAAGACCGGCGCCCGCGTCTGGATCTACTGCCCGGCCAGACTGCGTTCATACCTCGCCGCATTGCCCCGCGCGGGCCGCTATATACTCTCCAGGAACCTCACGCAGCCTTTGGGCAAGCGCGCTGTTCAACGGGCCGTGGCAAAAGTCAGGGAGGTCATCGGGGTAAAGGATGGGATGGACAGGCTGGTGCCGCATGGCTGGCGCTACACTGCCGCTGTTCAGCTTGCCGAGGCGGGATGCAGCGATGCCGAGATCCAATCCGTCACGGGACACAAGACGCTAGCGATGGTTGCGAAGTATCGGGCGCGAGCGAACCAGAAGGCTGCATCTAAGAGGGCCCAGCAGCGCCGGGAACGAAACAAGGACGGAACGTGAAACTGCGAAAAAAGTGCGAAACCTGCCGGCGCCAGCCGAAGGTGGCGCGGCGCATCTGTGCAAAAATGGAAGTGGTTTCAACATGGTGCGGGTGAAGGGACTTGAACCCCCACGCCTTGCGGCGCCAGAACCTAAATCTGGTGCGTCTACCAATTCCGCCACACCCGCACAGCGGCCCGAACGCGGGACGCCGGGGGTGATTACCAAGGCTCGGCGAGGGATGCGAGGGAAAATCGGCACAGACCCCGGCGAAGCACGGCCGATCTTTGGAAAGTGCAGGACTTTGACCGGCGCTTGTCCTAGTGTCGAAAGGACAAATCGGCAGTGGACGAGGCCAGAGATGTATCCCGACCGGATCGGGCCGACGGAGGGCGGTGCGCCGCTTTCGAGCCCACCAGATCTGACCTATCCGCTTGCCGCCGGCGCGCCGAGGCTCATGGCGGGGACCGGGGTGTGGACCCTGGACGGGGTGATGCCGGTGGAATACCTCTGCGCCGGCGACCGGATCGTGACGCGCGGCCGTGGCTACCTGCGCCTGCGCGCGACCGGGATCGTGTCGGCCGTGATACCTCTGGTCCGCGTGCCGGCCCATGCGCTGGGGCCGCAGCGCCCCGACCGTGACGTGATCCTGCCTGCCGACCAGGCGCTGCACCTGCGCGGAAGCCTGGCGCGCTCTCTATTCGGAACCGCAACGGCAACGGTTCCCGCCCGCGCGCTGGTGGCGACCGGGCGGGCCGAATTGCGAGGCATGCGGCCGGTCTCGGTCATCCGGCTGGACCTGGGCACGCCCGACATCCTCTATGCCGCGGGGCTGGAGATCGCCGGCCTGCCCGAGCCGGCCTAGAGCCCCAGATCGCGGAAGACACCCGGCAGCGCCTCGGGCAGATCCTCGGCGATCAGGCCGGGACCGAAGCGGCGCGCCGCCGCGGCATGGAGCCAGGCGCCCGACCACGCCGCGTCCTCGGGGGCGAAGCCGCGCGCCAGAAGACCGGCGATCAGGCCCGAAAGCACGTCCCCTGCCCCCGCCGTGGCCAGCCAGGGCGCGGCACTGGCGTAGCTTGCGGCATGAAGCCAGCAGCGCCCGTCCGGCGCGGCGATCACCGTGTCCGGCCCCTTGAACAGGACAACACAGCCCGCGCGGGCCGCGGCGGCGCGGGTGGCATCGGCCCTGGACCAGGCCGGCCCCTGGACCGGCGTGTCCGACAGGGGCGCGGCGAGATCGGGAAAGAGCCGCGCGAATTCGCCGCCATGCGGGGTCAGGACGCAGTCCGGATGAAGCATGGAGAACAGCGTTTCGGGCGCCTCGGCAAAGGCCGTCAGCGCATCGGCATCCAGCACCGTGGGCCGGCGCGCCGTCTCGGCCAGAGCCGCCGGCACCAGGTCGCGCGCCCGGTCCAGCCCCAGCCCGGGGCCAAGGCAGAGCGCGTTCAGCCGGCGATCCTTCAGCACCGTATCGAGCGCCACGCCGTCATCGATCCGGCGCAGCATCAGCGCGGTGATCTGGGTGGCGATCTCCATCTGCGCCGATCCCGGCGCGCCCAGCGTCACCAGCCCGGCCCCGACGCGCAGCGCCGCCCTCGCCGCCAGCCGGGCCGCCCCGCTGCGTCCGGCTCCGCCCGACAGCACCAGAGCATGGCCATGGCCGAACTTGTGCGCGCCGCCCTTGGCCAGCCGCGCCGCCTCCGGAGCGTCGATCAGAGTGATGCTCATAGCCCGATCCCCCGGATGTCGATGGCGCCACAGGCCGCCGGCCCGGACGACAGGAAATGACCGCATTTCGCCGCGTGGAAAGTGACCGTCAGGTCCGCGTGAAAGACATCCCCCGGCAGATCAATGTCCGGCGGCGCCCCGAGGTAACGCCCGGAATCCGCACAAAGACCCGACGGGATATCCACCGCGACCACGCGCGCCCCCTTCGCGCGCCAGGTCTCCATCTGCCCCACCAGCGCCGCCATGCCGTCGACGGGCCGCGTCAGCCCGGTGCCGAACAGCGCATCGAAGATCAGATCGGGGCACTCGGCCAGCCCAGGCGCCTGGTCCAGTGGCAGGACCGGCCCGATCGCGGCCCAGCGGGCGTGGTTTGTCTTTGCATCGGGCGGCAACCGCCCGGGATCGCCCATTGCATGAACCTGCACGCGCCAGCCCCGCGCCTCGAGCAGGCGCGCCACCACGTAGCCGTCGCCGCCGTTGTTTCCCGGCCCGCAAAGCACCAGCGCCATCCGCCCCGGACGGCCCTCGCCCGGCGGCGCCTCCAACGCGGACCAGCGGGCCAGCGCCGCCTCGACCACGCCGCGCCCGGCCCGTTCCATCAGCTCCAGCCCCGTCACCGCACCGCTGGTGATGGCTCTCTGCTCGGTCTCGCGCATTTCCGCTGCTGTCAGAAGCGTGTTCATTTTCCTCTCGATTTTATTCTGCCCATATTTTAAGCCATCCGCCCAGATTAAGGGCGGCAGCTGAGGAATCTCCGGGCACCTCCCGGCACCCCGACCTTAGTCGATTGTGGCCGCGTACAAGAAATGTTCTGCCGACCTCTACATGGTTGCGAGGAGACCCCCATGAAGAAAATCGAAGCGATCATCAAACCCTTCAAGCTCGACGAGGTGAAGGAGGCCCTTCAGGACGTCGGTGTGCAGGGGCTCAGCGTGATCGAGGTGAAGGGCTTTGGTCGGCAAAAAGGCCATACCGAACTCTACCGCGGCGCTGAATACGTGGTCGACTTCCTGCCGAAGGTGAAGATCGAGGTCGTGCTTGACGACGAGCTCGTCGACCCCGCGATCGAAGCCATCATCGGCGCTGCCAAGACCGACAAGATCGGCGACGGCAAGATTTTCGTCACGGCTGTCGAACAGACCGTGCGCATCCGGACCGGCGAGACCGGATCGGACGCGCTCTGACGAGCCCGGGCCAGCACTGACCAGCCCTGAATTTGCACGACATTCCAAACGAGAGGAACACAGGGAATGAGCAAGGACGCAGTTCTTAAGACGATCGCGGACGAGGACGTCGCCTATGTCGACATCCGGTTCACCGATCCGCGTGGCAAGCTGCAGCACGTGACGGTGATGGCCGACCAGGTGGACGAGGATTTCCTCGACGAGGGCTTCATGTTCGACGGCTCCTCCATCGCGGGCTGGAAATCGATCGAAGCCTCCGACATGAAGCTGATGCCCGACACGGAATCGGCCTATATCGACCCGTTCTATGCCGAGAAGACCCTGTGCATCCATTGCTCTGTCGTGGAACCCGACACCGGCGAACCCTACGAGCGTGACCCGCGCGGCACCGCCGAGAAGGCCGAGAAGTACCTGATCGAAAGCGGCATCGGCGACAGCGCCTTCATGGGCCCCGAAGCCGAATTCTTCCTGTTCGACGACGTCCGCTACTCGGTCGGGATGAACAAGGTCTCCTTCGAGGTCGACGCGACGGACGCGGCATGGAACTCGGACACCGAGTTCGAAACCGGCAACATGGGCCATCGCCCCGGCATCAAGGGCGGCTACTTCCCGGTCAACCCGACCGACGAAGCGCAGGACCTGCGTTCGGAAATGCTGTCGACGATGAAGCGCCTGGGCATGAAGGTCGACAAGCACCACCACGAAGTGGCGTCCTGCCAGCACGAGCTGGGCCTGATCTTCGGCACGGTCACCAAGCAGGCCGACGAGCTTCAGAAGTACAAGTACGTCATCCACAACGTTGCCCATGCCTATGGCAAGTCGGCCACCTTCATGCCGAAGCCGATCGCCGGCGACAACGGCACCGGCATGCACGTGAACATGTCGATCTGGAAGGACGGCAAGCCGCTCTTTGCAGGTGACAAGTACGCGGATCTCTCGGACGAGGCCCTGTGGTTCATCGGCGGCATCCTGAAGCACGCCAAGGCCCTGAACGCCTTTACGAACCCCTCGACCAACTCCTACAAGCGCCTGATCCCGGGCTTCGAAGCCCCCGTTCTGCGCGCCTATTCGGCCCGCAACCGGTCGGGCTGCATCCGGATCCCGTGGGCGGAATCGCCGAAGGCCAAGCGCGTCGAGGCCCGTTTCCCCGATCCGTCGGCAAACCCCTACCTGTGCTTCTCGGCGCTCCTGATGGCCGGCCTCGACGGCATCAAGAACAAGATCGATCCGGGCGAAGCCATGGACAAGAACCTGTACGACCTTCCCCCGGAAGAGCTGGCAGGTATCCCCACGGTCTGCGGTTCGCTGCGTGAGGCGCTCGAAGAGCTGGAAGCCGACATGGACTTCCTGCTGGCCGGCGACGTCTTCACCAAGGACCAGATCGAAGGCTACATCGAGCTCAAGATGGAAGAGATCGAAGCCTACGAGCACACGCCGCACCCGGTGGAATACAAGCTTTACTACAGCTGCTGATCCCCGTCGGGGATCACGGGAAGGGCGCCTTTCGGGGCGCCCTTTCGCGTTGCGGGGGCCCTTTCCATGCGGCCCCCGTTCCTTTGGACTTGCGCGGCGCATGGCCTTCGGCTACGTCGCTCGCCTTCTTCCTTCTGACCAGTGAAAGGAGCGGACCATGACAGGCCCCGCGACCTTGGGTATCGACTTCGGCACCTCGAACTCCGCCGCCGGCATCGCCGTCGACGGCCGGCCCCTCCTGATCGAACTGGAGCCCGGCGAACAGACCCTGCCCACCGCCGTTTTCTTCGAAGAGGACGGCACCGGCATGGACATCGGCCGCCGTGCGACCCAGGCACTGATCGAGGGCGACGAAGGCCGCTTCATGCGCTCGCTGAAATCCGTGCTGGGCACCGCGCTGATGCACGAGGAACGCCGCATCCAGGGCCGGCGGATGACCTTCGTGCATATCATCGCAGGCTTCCTGGCCGAGCTGAAGACCCGGGCCGAGGTGGCCACGGGGCAGGAATACACCCGCGCACTGTCGGGGCGGCCGGTGCGCTTTCATACCGGCGATGACGCGCGCAACGCCCGGGCCGAGGAGGATCTGCGCGCCTGCTACCTGGCCGCGGGGTTCGACGAGGTGCGGTTCATGTACGAACCCGAGGCCGCGCTGCGCGCGACGCCGCCCGCGCCCGGCACGGGCCTGATCGTCGATATCGGCGGCGGCACCTCGGATTTCACCGCCTTCGAACAGGGCGCCAGCGGCGATGCCATGATCCTGGCCAGCCACGGCGTGCGCATCGGCGGCACCGATTTCGACCGCCGGATCTCGATCGACCATGTCATGCCAGAACTTGGCCGCGGCAGCGCGATCCGCAACACCATGGGCAACGAGACCCTGCCCGCCCCCGCGCGGATCTTCAACGACCTGGCCACCTGGGCGATGATCCCCTTTCTTTACACCGCAGACACCCGGCGCATGGCCCGTGAGCTGGCCCATCAGGCGGTCGAACCGCAGAAGCTGAAGCGGCTGGTCACGGTTCTGGAGGAAGAGCTGGGCCATGATCTTGCCTTTGCGGTCGAGCGCGGGAAGATCGCCGTGAATGCCGGAGAGTCCACGCGGATCCTGCTGGACATGGTGGAACGCGGCCTGTCGGTGCCGCTGAGCCCCGAGGCGATGCAGAACGACCTGTCCGAGGCGATGCGCGGCATCGCGGAGGCCGCGGCCGAGACGCTGCGGCTGGCCCAGATAGCACCGGGGGCGGTGGACCGGATCGTGCTGGTGGGTGGCTCGTCGCTGATGCATGCGGTGCAGGACGCGGTCGCGCAGGTCTGCCCGAACGCCCGCGTGGACAGCGGCAAGGCGCTGACCGGCGTGGCCGACGGGCTGGCGCTTTCGGCGGATATCGCATTCGCCTGAATAGGGCCGAAGGGACTTTCGGGGCGTCCACGGGGCTGTGAACATGCGCTTGCGGTGCCTAGGCGACGATTGTTCTAGGTTAACTGCGGTCGTCAGTAACTTGATTTTAAGTATATTTCATGCAGATGCCCGACGCCGGACCGGGCCCGCAGTCTTGACGACCTCGTCGGCCCGCACAAATTTCGCTTGGGCGGTCCGGTGACCCTGCGATACCGTCGCTTCAAGGACAATTCGTCAAGGATATGGTCATGCGTTTCATTGTTTCCGCCCTTATTGTCAGCCTCTCCGGTCTTTTCGCCGGTGGCGCCATGGCCCAGAGCTGTGGCAACACCAGCGCCGGGTTCAACGCTTGGAAGACCGATTTCGCCCGCGTGGCCCAGGCCAACGGTGTCCGACAACCCGGGCTCAACGCCCTGGCGCAATCGCAATATGCCTCGCGCACCATCTCGGCCGACCGCAACCAGAAAAGCTTCCGCTACTCGCTTGAGAAGTTCATGGAGATCCGCGGCGCCAACGTGATCGCCAGCCAGGGGCGCCAGCGCAAGGCCGCAAACCCGCAATTCTACGCCTCGCTCGAACGGATCTACGGCGTGCCGGCAGGCGTTCTGATCACGATCCACGGGATGGAAACCGGCTTTGGCCGCTTCATGGGCGACAGTCAGGTCGTCTCGGCCATCGTGACGCTGGCCTATGATTGCCGCCGCTCCGAATTTTTCATCCCCCATGCCATCGGCGCGCTGAAGCTGGTCGACATGGGCTCGATCTCTCAGCAAACTCTGGGCGCCCGGCACGGAGAGCTGGGGCACACCCAGTTCCTGCCCGGCAATGCGCTGACCTATGGCGTGGACGGCAACGGCGACGGCAAGGTGGATTTCTACAATCTCAGCGATGCCATGGCCTCGACCGCGAATTACCTGCGGCAGAAGGGCTGGCAGCCGGGCCAGGGCTATCAGCAGGGGCAGCCCAACTACCGCGTGCTGCAGGAATGGAACGCGGCCACCGTCTATCAGCAGACCATCGCCATCGTCGCCGCGCAGATCGACGGCTGACGCGATCCGCCAGCCGGGCCCGGGGCTCTAGCCCGTCGTGGGGCCCCCGGCCTATTCCAGCGCGTCCGTCGCCAGCACGTAGGTGTGGATCGTGAAGGCCACGGCGCGGGTCCGTGGCAAGCGGACAAGGCTCTGCCGCTCTGAACGCAGGTAGGGAAACGGCCCCTTGCGCCGGTGATCCCGCTTGGCGGATTCGCTCAGAGGCTGGAACAGCGTGGGATCGGCATAATTCAGCACGTTGAACCGCCAAAGCGGCCGCCCCGGCTGGATCCCGTCGAACAACCGCTGCACCCGCCGCGCGATGCCGTCGTCGTAGGACGCGACCGGCACGTGGATGCGGACGAGCGGCCGCATGAACTTCTCCGACAGCGTCCAGCTGGCCGGAAAGCACAGCACTCCGGCGGTCAGCACATGCTCCGCCTCGGCCTCGCCCCGTTCGAGTATGCAGAAATCCTCTTGCACCAGCCGGCCCAGCGTCCCCATCGGATCGCCGCGGTCGATCGCCACGGTGACGCCATCGGCCCGGGTCACGACTTCGCCGGCCCCGGGAAACTGGTCGTCCAGCACCATGTCCAGCAGCTCTTTGGCCGCCGGGCGGGCGCGTTCGTCCATCAGGCAGACCTTGTCGCGGTGGTCGCGCAAAAGCCTGTCGCGCTCGGCCATCTGGCCGGCATGGGCCTCGTCCCGGATCAGCCAGGGCGCGTCGCCCAGTGGCTTGATCCCCGGAAGCGGGGGCCGCGCGCGGTGATCATAGGGCAAGGAGGTCTGAAGAACGGCTGTCATGCAGGTGTTCTAGGCGCACCGGCCAAGGCCCGCAATCGCGACCCGACGCGCCTTGGCCCCGGCGCGTCGCAAGGTCGCGAGGGTGCCTGTTTACAGGACGGTCACGCCGCGCCCATCCTTGGGACGCAGGCGCACATTCCCTGCGCAGGTCAGCCCTTACGGCCGCACTCCAGACTGCATACAAAGGTATACATTACGTTCTGGTCATGCTTCATGCGGTAAACCACGCAAGAGCATCGATTCCCCCAAGCCCAAAGGGACCAGGCCAATGACCAAGATCAAGGTGGACAACCCCGTCGTCGAGATGGACGGGGACGAGATGACGCGCATCATCTGGCAATTCATCAAGGACAAGCTGATCCTGCCCTATCTCGACCTCGACCTGCTGTATTACGATCTGGGCATCGAGGAACGCGACCGGACCGAAGACCAGATCACCATCGACGCGGCAGAGAAGATCAAGGAGGTCGGTGTCGGCGTGAAATGCGCCACGATCACCCCGGACGAGGCGCGGGTCGAGGAATTCGGCCTGAAGCAGATGTGGCGCAGCCCCAACGGCACGATCCGCAACATTCTGGGCGGCGTCGTCTTCCGCCAGCCGATCATCTGCAAGAACGTGCCGCGGCTGGTGCCCGGCTGGACCTCGCCCATCGTGGTCGGCCGGCATGCCTTTGGCGATCAGTACAAGGCCACCGATTTCCACTTTCCCGGCAAGGGCCGGCTGACGATGAAATACGAAGGCGAAGATGGCCAGGTGATCGAAAAGGTCGTCTTCGACGCGCCGTCTGCCGGGGTCTATCAGGCGATGTACAACCTTGACGACAGCATCATGGATTTCGCCCGCGCCTCGCTGAACTACGGGCTGTCGCTGGGCTGGCCGGTGTATCTGTCGACCAAGAACACGATCCTCAAGGCCTATGACGGCCGGTTCAAGGACCTGTTCCAGAAGGTCTACGAGGAGGAATTCGCCGAGAAGTTCAAGGATGCCGGGATCTGGTACGAACACCGGCTGATCGACGACATGGTCGCCTGTGCCCTGAAATGGAACGGGAAATTCGTCTGGGCCTGCAAGAACTACGATGGCGACGTACAGTCGGATACCGTGGCGCAGGGCTTTGGCTCGCTGGGGCTGATGACCTCGCAGCTGATGACGCCGGACGGAAAGATCGTCGAGGCCGAGGCCGCGCATGGCACCGTCACGCGGCATTACCGGCAGCACCAGGAAGGCAAGTCGACCTCCACCAATTCCATCGCCTCGATCTACGCCTGGACCGGCGCGCTGAAGCATCGCGCCAAGCTGGACGAGAACATCGCGCTGATGTCCTTCGCCAAGACGCTGGAAAACACCGTGGTGCAGACCGTCGAGGACGGGTTTATGACCAAGGACCTCGCGCTGCTGGTCGGTCCCGACCAGGGCTGGCTGACCACGATGGGCTTCCTGGAAAAGGTCGACGAGAACCTCAACCGCGCGCTGGCGGGCTAAGTCGGGCACCCGGTCCCGGCAGGCCCCCCTGTCGGGACACCAAAGCGCCGCGTCACGGCGACGGGGACTTGACAGGTCAGCAAAGCTGTCCCAATTTCTGCGCATGCAAACGGAACATTCTGAACCTGTCGATCATACGCTGCTGGACGATGTCCAGGGCCTGGGCATCGGGCTGTTTCTCAGCTCTCTCGGGATCCAGTTTCTCACCACCGCCGGGCTGATCACAGGTCAGACGGCGGGGGTGGCCGTGATCCTGTCCTATCTTACGGGGTTCAGCTTCGGCACGGTGTTCTTCGCGATCAACCTTCCGTTCTACTTCTTCGCCTGGAAACGTCTGGGCCTGGAATTCACTTTGAAATCATTGATTTCCGTGACGCTCTTGTCGGTTCTGACAGACCTCATGCCGCTTGGGCTGACGTTCGAGAAACTCGATCCGCTGCTGGCGGCGGTGGCCTTCGGGACGACCGTGGGCATCGGGCTGCTGGCGATGTTCCGGCACAATGGCTCGCTTGGCGGGCTGGGGGTCGTTGCGCTTTACGTGCAGGACAGCACCGGGTTCAAGGCGGGTTATGTTCAGCTGATCGTCGATGCGGTGATCTTCGCGGTCGCAGCACTGTTGTTTCCGCTGGAAGCGGTGGCCTGGTCGCTGCTGGGCGCCGTGGTGCTGAACCTGGTGATCACCTTCAACCACCGGCGCGACCGGTACATCGCGACATAAGAACCCGCCAAAGGTGAATATCGCCCTGCAAGTGACTGGATTGAATAAAAAAGGGCGCGCGGTCAGGTTCCACGCGCCCAGTCCGTGAGTGCCTTCGGGTCAGTATCGACGAGACATGACAGCCCTGCCCCCGTCCTTCTGGGGAATGACGGCCAGCCTGGCTCCGGCTTCCGCCCCCGCTTGCAAAAAAGCCGTAGAGAACGGTCACCGATGACACCATGCCTCGTCTTGGGTCCGGATCGCACGATACCTGACCCGTGGTCTTGTGATTGGCAGACAGTTTCTTGCCTTTTGCTGCCATGCGGGGGCATGAGGGCAGCACATCACCGTGAACAAGGCCCGGTTCCATGCACTACATCTTCCTCGTTATCGCAGTCGTCTGCGAAACCATCGGCACCTCGGCCCTGCAGGCCAGCCAACAGTTCACGCGGCTCGTCCCGTCCCTCCTGGTGGTCGTGGGTTATGCCGGGGCGTTCTATTTCATGTCGCTGACATTGCGGACCATGCCCGTGGGGATCGTCTATGCCATATGGTCCGGGCTGGGGATCGTTCTGATCGCGGTCATCGGATGGGTGATATTTGGTCAGAAGCTGGACCTTCCGGCCGTGCTTGGCCTGGCTCTGATCCTGGCCGGTATCGGCGTGATCCACCTTTTTTCCGATAGCTCGACGCACTGACCCGCCGATGACAACCCCCTGATCCGGAACGGGATCCGCGCGAAAGCCGGCCCGTCCCGACCCGCGAAGATGACCCTGCAGAAGGCCGATCCCGGCAGATTGGTCGGAACCATGTCGCAGGACAAGACGTTGCCCAGATGATCGCGGCCCACGTCCGCGCAACCTAGCAATCTGGGGAGAATTCCAATGCATTCAATCATCTATCTGGTTGGCCTCGTCGTCGTCGTGCTCGCCGTCCTGTCGCTTATCGGCCTCGCCTGAGCGCATCGGAGCACATTTCATGACTGATATCAGCACCAACCACATGGCCGCCGAGACCGCGCCAGCGCGCACGCTCCCCGGCTCATACGTGGACTGGCCAGCCATCATCGCCGGCGCCGTCGTCGCCGCGGCGATCGCCTTCGTCTTCGCCGGTTTCGGCGCGGCACTCGGGCTGAGCACCGCCTCGCCCTATCCCAACGAAGGCTGGGGCATCGCCGGCATGGTGATCACCGGCCTCTGGCTCGTTCTTACGCTTATCGCCAGTTACGGCGCCGGTGGTTATGTCGCCGGACGCATGCGCCGCCGCATGGACGGCGCCTCGGGCGACGAAGTGAAGGCCCGTGACGGGCTGCACGGTCTCATCGTCTGGGCACTCGGTGCTCTTCTGGGCGCCGTTCTGATCGGTTCCGTCATCTCGGGCACCGCTCGGCTCGCCGGCAATGTCGCCAGTGGCGCCGCGCAGGCCGTGGGCACCGCCGCCTCCGCCGCAGCCGACGGCGCAAGCGCCATGGCACAGGGCGACGGCTCGCTGTCGGACTACCTGCCGGAAGGTCTGCAGCAGAACCCGGCCGAATACATCAACTCGCGCCTGCTGCGCGGTGTGCCGGCCCAGGTCCCCGAGACGACTGACGCCGCCGGCGATCCGCTGACCGACGAAACGCGCCAGGTGATCTATGAGGTCATCCGCACCGGCGAGATCAATCCCGACGACCGCGAGTATCTTGTCGCCGAGATCGCCGACCGCACCACGCTGAGCCAGGACGAGGTCAACACCCGCATCGACGAGGCCGTTGCAGCCGCACAGGAGATGCGGGCCGAGGCGCAGGCCGCCCTGGACGAGGCCGAGGAAACCGCGCGCGAAGCGGCCAACACCGCCCGCATCAGTGCTGTTCTGTCCGGCTTCGTGCTGACCGCCGCGATGTTCGTCGCCGCCGCCGCCGCCTTCTTCGGCGCCCGCTCGGGCGGTTCGCATCGCGACGAAGGCCGCTTGTTCGGCGGGTTCTCGCACCACAGCTAAGTCGAAAGGGCGCGCGTTCCGCCGCCCCAAGGCCGATAACCGCACGCGACGTCGGGGTCCCTTTGCCGGGGCCCCGACTTTCTTCTGGCCTTTTCTGCAACTGCGAGGTATCCGCCGGGCAACCCTCGATAAGGCCGTTTTTCATGGATCTCCGCAACATCGCGATTATCGCTCACGTCGACCACGGCAAGACCACGCTGGTGGACGAGCTTCTCAAACAATCCGGCGCGTTCCGCGAAAACCAGGCCGTGGCCGAACGGGCCATGGACAGCAATGACCTGGAACGCGAACGCGGCATCACCATTCTCGCCAAGTGCACGAGCGTCGAATGGAAGGACAAGCGCATCAACATCGTCGACACCCCCGGCCACGCCGATTTCGGTGGCGAGGTGGAACGGATCCTGTCGATGGTCGATGGCGTCGTCCTGCTGGTGGACGCGGCCGAAGGGCCGATGCCGCAGACGAAATTCGTGACCTCGAAGGCGCTTGCCCTTGGCCTTCGCCCGATCGTGGTGCTGAACAAGGTCGACAAGCCTGACGCCGAACCCGACCGCGCGCTGGACGAGGTCTTTGACCTTTTCGCGAACCTGGGCGCCGATGACGACCAGCTTGATTTCCCGGTGCTTTATGCCTCGGGCCGCGCCGGCTGGGCCGTGGCCGACCTGGACGATCCGCACGAGAACCTGGATGCGCTGTTCAGCCTTGTCGTCGATCACGTGCCTGCTCCGAAACAGGTGGCGCAGCGCAATGACCCCTTCCGCATGCTGGCAACCACGCTGGGCGCCGATCCCTTCCTGGGCCGGATCCTGACCGGCCGCGTCGAAAGCGGCACGCTGAAGACCGGCGACACGGTCAAGGCCCTGTCGCGCGACGGCACGCAGATCGAAAGCTTCCGCGCCTCCAAGATCCTTGCCTTCCGCGGCCTGGGCCAGCAGCCAATCGACCAGGCCGAGGCCGGCGACATCGTCTCGCTCGCGGGGATGTCCAAGGCGACCGTGGCCGACAGCATCGTCTCGCCCGAAGTGACCGAGGCCCTGCCCGCCCAGCCGATCGATCCGCCGACCATCACGGTGACCTTCGGCATCAACGATTCGCCCCTGGCGGGCCGTGACGGCAAGAAGGTGCAAAGCCGCGTCATCCGCGACCGCCTGATGAAAGAGGCCGAGCTGAACGTCGCCATCCGCGTGACCGACACGCCCGGCGGCGAGGCCTTCGAGGTCGCCGGCCGCGGTGAACTGCAGATGGGCGTCCTGATCGAGAACATGCGCCGCGAAGGGTTCGAGCTGTCGATCTCGCGCCCGCAGGTCCTGCTGCGCGAAGAGAACGGCCAGAGGCTGGAGCCGATCGAGGAAGTCACCGTCGACGTGGATGACGAATATTCCGGCACGGTGATCGAGAAGCTGACCGGCGTCCGCAAGGGCGAACTGGTCGAGATGCGCCCGGCCGGCGCCGGCAAGACCCGGATCATCGCGCATGTCCCCTCGCGCGGGCTGATCGGCTATCACGGCGAATTCCTGACCGACACCCGCGGCACCGGCGTGCTGAACCGGGTGTTCCACGACTGGGCCCCGCACAAGGGCGCCATCCCGGGCCGCCGCGCGGGCGTTCTGATCTCGATGGAGAACGGCCAGTCGGTGGCCTATGCGCTGTGGAACCTGGAAGAGCGCGGCAAGATGTTCATCGGCGCGCAGGCGGATGTCTACACCGGCATGATCATCGGCGAACATTCCCGCGACAACGATCTGGAAGTGAACCCGCTGAAGGGCAAGAAGCTGACCAACGTGCGCGCCTCGGGCACCGACGACGCGGTACGTCTGACCACCCCGGTGACCATGTCGCTGGAAGAGGCGATCGCCTATATCGACGACGACGAGCTGGTCGAGGTCACGCCGAACGCGGTGCGCCTGCGCAAGCGGTTCCTCGACCCGCACGAGCGCAAGCGGGCGGCCAAGGCAGCAAGCTGAGGCCAACCTCGCAAAGCAGAGAACAGCAGCGTCCCCACGTGGGGCGCTGTTTCCGTTTCAGGCGAATGTGGTGTGGGTTGAAAGCGCTCTGGGGGCTCTGCCCCCGTCCGCCGCTGGCGGACTCCCCCGGAGGTATTTCGGCCAAGAAGAAACAGGGGGCGTGGTGCCCTGCCTCTTCGGTCGGACTTATTCGGTGATTTCAACGACCAGAAGATCGCGTTCCGAGGCACCGCGCGCGTGGTCGAGCGCGGCCTGGTATTCCGGCGAGTTGTAGCACTCCACCGCCGCCTCGACCGAGGGGAAGCGGGCCACCACGTTGCGCGGGCGATCGGTGCCTTCGAGCTGCACGTAGCGGCCGCCGCGGGCAATGAAGGTTCCGCCGTGTTGCGCGATGGCCGGTCCGGCCAGTTCCGCGTATTTGCCGTAGGCCTCCGCGTCGGAGACCGTCACATGAGCAATCCAGAGCGCCGCCATTATCCCTCCAGCACCTTTTCCGCCGCGGCGATGGCCGCCTCGGCATTGTCGGCGCTGGGGCCGCCGCCCTGCGCCATGTCCGGCCGGCCGCCGCCACCCTTGCCGCCCAGCTCCGCCACCGCGGCGCGGACAAGGTCCACGGCCGACAGGCTGCCGGCCAGGTCCGCAGACAGGCCCGCCGCCACTGCGGCCTTGCCACCGGTATCGGCGATCAGCAGCACCGCCGCCTTGTCGCCAAGGCGGGACTTGTGTTCGTCGATCAGCGCCGGAAGATCCTTGCCCGTCACCCCGTTCAGGACCTGGGCGATGAGTTTCACACCGTTGATCTCGCGGGCCTCCGGCGCAGCGGAGCCGCCGCCGGCCATGGCGAGATCGCGCCGCAGCTGCGCGACCTCGTTCGCCAGGCTGCGCCGTTCTTCAAGCAGCGCCTGGACCCGTGCGGGCACATCACCCGGCTGAGTTTTCAGCGCGACGGCCGTGGCGTTCAACTGACGGTCCTGCGTTTCGAAATAGCGAAGAGCGGCCTGTCCGGTCAGCGCCTCGATCCGGCGGACGCCAGCGCTGGAAGCGCTGTCGCCCAGCATCATGAAGAGGCCGATATCGCCGGTCTGGCGCACATGGGTGCCGCCGCACAGTTCGATCGAATAGGTCGCACCATTGCCGCCCTTGCCGCTTTCGGGGTCAAGCCCCATGGATACCACGCGCACCTCGTCGCCGTATTTCTCGCCAAAGAGCGCCTGCGCCCCGATGGAGCGCGCGTCATCCGGCGTCATGATCCGGGTCTCGACGGTGGAATTCTGGCGGATGAAGGCGTTCACCTCTTCCTGGACCTGCTGCATCTCTTCCGCGCTCAGCGCCTTGGCGTGGCTGAAGTCAAACCGCAACCGGTCCGGCGCATTGAGAGAGCCGCGCTGTGCGACGTGATCGCCCAGGGCACGGCGCAGAGCCTCGTGCAGCAGGTGGGTCGCCGAGTGGTTCGCGCGAATCGCGCTGCGGCGATGGTGGTCGACCTCGAGCGCGACCGGATCGCCCTTGCTGAGCGTGCCGCGTTCGACCGTCACCCGGTGGGCCGTGATCTTGCCATCGGCGAATTTGCGCGTGTCCTCGACCGCGGTGACGTCGTCACGGTCATCGATCCGACGGATCAGGCCGGTGTCGCCCACCTGCCCCCCGGATTCGCCGTAGAACGGGCTTTGGTTGGTGACGACCCAGCCGGTTTCACCCTGCTTCAGCGCGGGCACCAGGGCGCCGTCCCCGACAAGTGCCAGCACCTGGGCCTCGGCCGCTTCGGTATCGTAGCCCAGGAAATCGGTCGCGCCGTGGTCATCCAGTATGTCGAACCAGACGGCATTGTCCGCCGCCTCGCCCGAGCCTGACCAGGCCGCGCGCGCCTTGGCCTTCTGATCGGCCATGGCCGCATCGAAGCCCGCGACATCAACCTCGCGCCCCTTTTCGCGCAGGGCATCCTGCGTCAGGTCGAGCGGGAAACCATATGTATCGTAAAGCTTGAACGCCGCTTCGCCCGGCAGCGCGGCGTCTTCGGCCAAGCCGCCAAGTTCGTCGTCGAGCAGCTTCAGCCCGCGATCGAGCGTCTGCTTGAAACGGGTTTCCTCCAGCTTCAGCGTCTCTTCGATCATCGGCTGCGCGCGGCCAAGTTCCGGATAGGCGGCGCCCATCTGATGCACGAGCGCCGGCACCAGCCGGTGCATCAGCGGATCCTTGGCGCCCAGCAGATGCGCGTGGCGCATGGCACGGCGCATGATCCGGCGCAGCACATAGCCGCGCCCGTCGTTCGACGGCATCACGCCATCGGCGATCAGGAAGGAGGTCGAACGCAGGTGGTCGGCGATGACCCGGTGATGCATCTTGCCCGGCCCGTCCGGATCGGCGCTGGTCGCATCGGCGCTGGCCTCGATCAGGGCGCGCATCAGGTCGGTGTCGTAATTGTCGTGCTTGCCCTGCAGCAGCGCGCCGATCCGTTCCAGCCCCATGCCGGTGTCGATCGATTGCATGTCGAGCGGACGCATGGAGCCGTCCTCGAACTGTTCGTTCTGCATGAAGACGACGTTCCAGATCTCGATGAACCGGTCGCCGTCCTCCTCCGGGCTGCCCGGAGGACCGCCCCAGATGTGATCGCCGTGGTCGTAGAAGATCTCGGTGCAGGGGCCGCAGGGGCCCGTGGGACCCATCTGCCAGAAATTGTCCGACGTCGCGATCCGGATGATCCGGTCTTCGGGCACGCCGACCTTCTTCCAGATCTCGAAGGCCTCGTCGTCCGTGTGGTAGACGGTGGTGTAAAGCCGCTTCGGATCGATCCCGAAGTCCTCCGTCACCAGCTCCCAGGCGAAGGGGATTGCGTCGTCCTTGAAATAATCACCGAACGAGAAATTCCCCAGCATTTCAAAGAAGGTATGGTGGCGCGCGGTATAGCCGACATTGTCGAGATCGTTGTGTTTGCCGCCGGCGCGCACGCATTTCTGCGAGGTGGTCGCGCGCTGGTAGTCACGGGTTTCGACGCCCGTGAACAGGTTCTTGAACTGCACCATTCCCGAATTGACGAACATCAGCGTCGGGTCGTTGCGCGGCACAAGCGGGCTGCTCGCGACGATCTCGTGGCCGTTGCGCTGGAAGTAATTCAGGAAGGTGGACCGGATGTCGTTGAGTGAGGCCATGGGTCTGGGTCGCCGCGAAGAAATTGAGGGGCAGAAAGGTCGTCTCGCGACGGTTTATCTGCCCCGTCCCCTCAAGTCCATGGCACTTGGGTCCGATCCTGGCCCAGAGTGAAACCCGATCTGAAATCCGGGGGCATCCGAACGCCCCCGGCGGGTCTCAGGCTTCGAGGATGTCCTCGTCGTCGCCGGGCTTGCCGACATCGAATTCCAGCCCGTGCGATGCGCGGATCTTGTCCTCGATTTCAAGCGCCATGGCCTGGTTTTCGCGCAGGAACTGCTTGGCGTTCTCACGCCCCTGCCCGATGCGTTCATCGCCATAGCTGAACCACGATCCGGATTTCTGCACCACCCCGGCCTTCACGCCCAGGTCGAGAAGCTCGCCCATCTTGGAGATGCCTTCGCCATACATGATGTCGAATTCCACCTCGCGGAACGGCGGTGCGACCTTGTTCTTGACGACCTTCACCCGGGTGGCGTTGCCGACCACCTCGTCGCGGTCCTTGATCGCGCCGATGCGACGGATGTCCAGCCGGACGGAGGAGTAGAACTTCAGCGCGTTGCCGCCCGTCGTCGTCTCGGGCGAGCCGAACATGACGCCGATCTTCATCCGGATCTGGTTGATGAAGATCACCATGCAGCGCGACTTGCTGATCGAGCCGGTCAGCTTGCGCATCGCCTGGCTCATCAGCCGGGCCTGCACACCGACGCTGCTGTCGCCCATGTCGCCTTCAAGCTCGGATTTCGGGGTCAGCGCCGCGACCGAATCGACCACGACCAGGTTGACCGCGCCGGAGCGCACCAGCGTATCGGTGATCTCGAGTGCCTGTTCGCCGGTGTCGGGCTGCGAGATCAGGAGTTCATCCAAGTCCACGCCCAGCTTGCGCGCATATTGCGGGTCCAGCGCGTGTTCGGCGTCGACAAAGGCGCAGACGCCGCCCTTTTTCTGCTGTTCGGCCACGCAATGCAGGGTCAGCGTGGTCTTGCCCGAACTTTCGGGGCCGTAGATCTCGACGATCCGCCCCATCGGCAGGCCGCCGATCCCCAGCGCGATATCGAGCCCCAGCGAACCGGTCGAGCTGGCCTCGATCTCCTGCACGGCACCTTCGTCGCCGAGCTTCATGATCGAGCCCTTGCCGAACTGCCGCTCGATCTGGGCCAGGGCGCTGTCGAGCGCCTTTTGCTTGTCCGCGCTTTTCTTGCCGGTCATCGTGAGAAGGTCCGCCATCCTGTTCGATCCTTGTCTTTCTTGTCACACGCATTGCCGGGCGGCAATCGCTGGTTTGTTCGCCTCTTGTTCTTTATGGGATCAAAGGGGGAACATTTCAATAGAATTCTCCACATCCCACTTTCTCGCAGCAGTGTTAAAGAGTAGTTTACGACCGATCGCTCCCGTGCCCCGGGGCGGAAAGGAGGCGCCAGGTGCTTGTTTTCTTTAAGGAACGTCTGGTGTTCCTGTCGGTCCCCAAGACCGGGACGACGGCCTATGAACTGGCCTTGCGCGATCGCGCCGATATCGTCGTCTCTGATCCTCCCGAGCTGAAACATGCGCCGGTCTATCGCTACAACCGCTTCTTCCGCCCGATGTTCGAAAAGGTCTGTGGCGTCGAGATGGAGACGCTGGCGGTGATGCGTGAACCGGTCTCGTGGCTGGGCAGCTGGTACCGCTACCGCAGGCGGGATTTCATGACGGGCAAGCCCAACGCGACCCACGACGTGTCATTCGACGATTTCGTGCGGGCCTATATGAAAGGGGACCCGCCGGGATTCGCCAATGTGGGGCGGCAAAGCCGGTTCCTCGAGCCGCGGCCCAACGGCACCGGCGTCACGCATATGTTCCGCTATGAAGATCGGGCGCGGCTGGATGCCTTCCTGGCCGAACGGCTGGGGCAGACATTCGCGACGACATCCGAAAATGTCTCACCCCACATGGAGCTGACCCTGTCGCCGGGGGTGGAGAAGCGGCTGCGGCAGAAATTCCACGAGGAATTCGAGCTTTACGACTCGATCCCCTGAAAGGCGCCCGGCGCCCCTGCCCGCTCAATTCAGCTGCCGGTGCACCGTCTCGGCCAGCTCACTCAGCGAGAACGGCTTGGGCAGGAAAACGGAATTGGGGATCGCGGTGTCCTCCTCGCCCAGGGCGCCCTCTGCATAGCCGGAAACGAAGACCACGCGCACGCCCGGCCGGTCCTCCAGCGCCTTTTTCACCCAGCTTGGGCCATCCATGCCGGGCATCACCACGTCGGTGACAAAAAGATCCACGGTCACGTTCGGGTCATCCAGCGTCTTCAGCGCGTCCTCGGCCGAGGCCGCCTCCAGCACCGTGTAGCCGCGCAGGCGCAGCGCGCGCGAGGCAAAGGCACGTACCGGCGCCTCGTCCTCGACCAACAGCACGACACCCTCTCCATGTTTGGCGGCCTGCGCGGCGGCGGGCTGGACGGACCGGGCCGGCTGCGTGGACGGCATTTCCTCGTGCACCGGCAGGTAGATGGTAAAGACGGACCCCTGCCCCTGACTGCTGTCGACGAAGATGTAACCGCCGGTCTGCTTGATGATGCCATAGACGGTGGAGAGACCAAGGCCGGTGCCTTCGCCGGTGCGCTTTGTCGTGTAGAAAGGTTCGAAGATCTTCTGCAGCTTGTCGGGCGGGATGCCCAGGCCGCAATCGCTTACCTTCACCGTGACGTATTCTCCCGGAGGGACGGTCGCCCGGTTGCGCTCGATCGCGTTGTCGAGGTTGACCATCTCCGTCTCGATCCGGATCTCGCCGCCCTGGGGCATGGCATCGCGGGCATTGACGACAAGGTTCATCAACACCTGTTCCAACTGCCGCTTGTCCGCGCGGATCGAACGCAGCACCGGGTCGTGGCTCAGCGTCAGCGTCACCTTCTCGCCCACCAGACGGTTCAGCAGGTGTGTCAGGTCCGACAGCGTGTCGCGCAGGTCCAGCACCTCGGGCCGCAGGGTCTGCTTGCGCGAGAACGCCAGCAGCTGGCTGACAAGCGCCGCCGCGCGGTTGGCGTTCTGGTGGATCTGCACGAGGTCGCCGTAATCCTGGTCACCCTGGTCATGGCGCAGCAGCAGAAGGTCGCAATGGCCCGAAATCGCGGTCAGAAGATTGTTGAAATCATGGGCCACGCCGCCTGCAAGCTGGCCGATGGCCTGCATCTTCTGGCTTTGCACGAACTGCGCCTCGAGCGTCTTCAGCTCTGTCGCGTCGTTCAGCACCGCCATCAGCGCCGCCTCGCCGCCCTCCTGGATCGGGTTCAGCGTGACCTGGACAAAGACCTCGCGGTCCGAGCGCGACAGGCGCAGGAATTCCGAGGAGCCTGAGGCCCCGCTGCTCAGCGTTTCGCGCAGCCACTCGCGGATCGGGCGGCCCAGCCCCTGCATGACATCACTGAGCCAGGTCGCCTCTGCCGCCTGTTCGCCCAGCAGGCGCATGGCACCGCGGTTGCAGGCCAGGATCTTGCCGTCGCGGCCCAGTTTCATCAGAGCGACGGGCATCGTCTCGAACGCGGCTTCCTGCGCGCCGACAAGGTCCTTCAGGCTGGTCAGGTAGATCTCGCGCCGCCCCGCGCTGGCCTCGAACTCGGAAACGACGACCTGCGCCGGGCCACTGGCAGTGGTGATCGTGTTGACCTCCCCCTGACGCGGCGGGCTTTCCTGGAACAGCCGGTCGAGCGACTTGATCCGTTCGCCGATCAGACGGCGCGCGGCCTCATTCATGTAGAGCACGGTGTTGTTGCGCCCCACCGTCAGCACCGGGACGGGCAGCGAATCCGCACTGCGGCCCGACGCGACACGGTCGGGCATGTCCTCGATCCGCCAGAGATACTGGTCCGGCTCCAGCCGGTGGACCGACAGGCGCAACACGCCCGTACGTGTCGCGATGTCCTCCTTCGCGGCGCCGGCCTCCTGTGCGCGGGTCTGCAGGCGAAAGAACACGGCAGCCGGGTTGGCAAAGGTGGCGCGCAGGGCGTCGGCAAAGGTATTGGCGTCAAAGTCGGTGAACCGCCTGCGCGCGGCGGGGTTGCGGGACCGGATCTCGCCCTTGGTGGTGACGAGAAAGGCCGGCGTGGTGTCGTCGGCCATGAACCGTTCCAGCATGTCGATCGCGATGCGCCGGGCGCGGCCATCGATCAGACGGATCACGCCGATCACGGCGCCGGTCAGCACCAGCGTGCCGCCGATGGCCAGAGAGGCGCGGCTGATCACCAGGTTGGGTGCGGCCAGCGTGGCATAGGCGACAAGGGCAATGGCCAGGGCAAAGAGGATTACGGCCCGGCCCCGCTCGGGGACCATCGCGTTCAGGTTGGTCAGGGTCGCCGGGTCGCGACTGAACACGCATCTGCCTCCTGGGCCAGAGAATCATGCTTCGTTCTTTCTGGGCCAGTGGCAATTAATTGCGTCTTAACATCAGCCTCGCACGTGCGACGCCGTGGCGCGGCCTCAATCCCCTCCGGCATTCCACCTGAGATTGTATTTTGATCAGCTCTTTCGCGTCAATACGGACAAATGAAAGCCGTCGGTGCCAAGATCTCCTTCGGTCACGGGCCAATCCCGGGTCGATTGCACGGACCAGTCGCCGTGACGGACAAGGAAACCGGCGATCTGGTCGCCGTTTTCGGGCCGCAGGACGGAACATGTCGCGTAGGCCAGCACGCCGCCGGGCGCCACAAGCGGCACCGCGGCATCGAGAATTTCGGCCTGAAGTGCGCAGAGGTCGTCCAGCCGGTCCGGCGTCAGGTCCCACTTGGCATCCGGGGCGCGCCGCCAGGATCCGCTGCCGGAACAGGGCGCGTCGCACAGGACAAGGTCGAAGGGGCCGAGGTCGGCCAGACTGCCGGTCTCGGCCAGCCCGATCGCGGCACCGGCGCGATCGGCGCGCGCAGGCAGATCGCGCATGCGGCGGGGATCGGCGTCATGGGCCGTGATCGTCAGACCGCCCGTCGCGGCCATCGCCAACGCCTTGCCGCCACCGCCGGCGCAATAGTCCAGAACGCTTTGGCCGGGGCGCAGGGGCAAAGCCTCGACCAGAGCCTGGCTTGCGGCGTCCTGCAGTTCCACCAACCCCTCGGCATAGGCCCTGCCCTGGCGGATGCGGCGGGCGCCTTCGGTGACGGCGAGCGCAGTCGTGGCGGCGGGATGAGGCTGGGCCGTGACACCGTCCTCGGCCAGCCGGGCGATGGCGCTGTCGCGGTCGCCGCACGCGGTGTTGACCCGCAGATGCACGCCCGCGCGGCCGCGCAGGGCCAGGGCGGCGGGTTCGGCGGCGTCGCCGAGGCTTTCCTGGAACAGCGGCCAGAGCCAGTCCGGCAGGTCAAGCCGGTCCGTACCTTCGGGGGCGTGGCCCGCGGCGCGTTCCGCCGCGCTCAGAGGCGCCGGTGCGTGCGGAGCGCCGGAAAACATCTCGTCCAGCGGCAGTCCGGCGGCGCGCAGGGCGCCGATCATGATCGACCGGCCATCCGTTCCGCCACCAAGCGCGGCGAAGGACCGGCGGCAGCGGATCGCGCCGAAGACATGGTCGCGCACGGCGGCGCGGTCCTTGGACCCGGCATAGCGCGCCCCCCGCGCCCAGGCGGTCAAAGCCTGTTCGGTGGCGGCGCCAGACCCGATCCGGTCGAGCACCTCGATGGCGGCCTGGACCCGCGCGGCCGGGGTCACCGGCTTACATCGCGCGGTAATTGGGCGATTCGCGGGTGATCTGCACGTCGTGCACGTGGCTTTCCTTCAGCCCCGCGCCCGTGATCCGGACGAATTCGCACTTGCTGCGCATCTCTTCGATGGTACCGCAGCCGGTGTAGCCCATGGCCGCGCGCAGACCGCCGACCAGCTGGTGAATCACGGCGCCGGCCGAGCCCTTGTAGGCCACCTGCCCCTCGATCCCCTCGGGCACCAGCTTGTCGCTGGCGGCATCCTTCTGGAAATACCGGTCGGCCGAGCCCCGCGCCATGGCGCCAAGCGAGCCCATGCCGCGATAGGATTTGTAGCTGCGGCCCTGGTAGAGGATGACCTCGCCCGGGCTTTCGTCGGTGCCCGCGATCATCGAGCCGACCATGGCGCAGGAGGCGCCGGCGGCGATGGCCTTGGCGAAGTCGCCCGAGAACTTGATGCCGCCATCGGCGATGACCGGCACGTCCCCGGCCGCGGCGGCGCAATCCATCACGGCCGTCAGCTGCGGCACGCCGACCCCCGCGACCATCCGCGTGGTGCAGATGGAACCCGGGCCGATGCCGACCTTGATCGCATCGGCGCCGGCATCGATCAGGGCACGTGTGCCTTCGGCGGTGGCGACGTTTCCGGCCACAACCTGGACCTCGTTCGACAGCATCTTGGCGCGGCGCACCGCATCGGCCACGCCGGCGGAATGGCCATGGGCGGTGTCGATGACGATCATGTCGACGCCGGCATCCACCAGCGCCTCGGACCGGGCAAAGCCGGCGTCGCCCACGGTGGAGGCGGCAGCGACACGCAGGCGGCCAAGCTGATCCTTGCAGGCGGTGGGGTTCAGCACCGATTGCTCGGTGTCCTTCAGCGTCAGCAGGCCGGTCAGCTTGCCGGAGCCGTCGGTGATCAGCAGTTTCTCGATCCGGCGCGCCTTCATGAGCGAGATCGCCTCTTCGCGGTCGGCCGGTTCGTGCAGGATCGCCAGGTCCTTGGTCGTCATCATCACGTTGACGGGCGTGCGGTCGTCCGAGGCGAAGCGCATGTCGCGGTTGGTCACGATGCCGACCACGCGGCCGGCCTCGTCCACCACCGGAAAGCCCGAGACGTTGTAGCGTTCGCGCAGCGCCTGGGCATCGGCCAGGGTCTGGTTGGCGGTCAGGGTCACCGGGTTGTAGACGATGCCGCTTTCGAACCGCTTCACCCGGCGGACCTCGTCGGCCTGGGTGTCGATATCCAGGTTGCGATGGATCACGCCGATCCCGCCGGCCTGGGCCATGGCGATGGCCATGCGGCTTTCGGTGACCGTGTCCATCGCGCTGGACAGCAACGGTATGTTCATCCGGATATCCCGGGTCACCTGCGTGGAGGTGTCGGCGTCAGCCGGCAGCACGGAGGAGGCCGCAGGAACCAGGAGCACGTCGTCAAAGGTGAGGGCCTCGCGAATCTGCATCTGTCTCGTCCCATGCAATAGCTCGTTTGGCGGCGACCCTATGGCATGATTTCGAGGGCGGGAAAAGAGGCGGCTCAACATATTGTCGTGCTTGGGCGGAAATGCAGAACGGCTATGCGTTTTCGCGGTGCTGGCGAAATGCCCCTGGCGCGGCGCGGGTCGACAGCGCGGGATCGAGGTATTTGGGCAAAGGTGAAGACAGGGGCGCGGCACACCGGACCGGCCGGCAGGCGCGAGGTCGGCCCTGGGGAGCCGCTGCGGCGACCTTGGGCGCCACCGGCCCGATCGCACGCGTGTGGCGGGTGCGGGATGGAGTATTTGGACCAAGAAGAACCAGGGGACGTGGCGCGGGAGGCCGCGGAGCGGGCCATGGCAAGGGGCATGCGGCGGCGCCCGCCCGGGGGGCCCGACGGGGTGCTGATCGGCTCGGCACGGGCGGGAAAAAGGCGCGGACGGGCGAGAAAGTGGCGGCTGCCGCCTTTTCACCGGAGCGCAGGTGACTATGGTCCGGCAGACCCAGACCCACGGAGCAGACATGTCCCAGGATCCCCTCGTCGTCTTCACGCCATCCGGAAAACGCGGCCGGTTTCCCGCCGGAACCCCAGTTCTGACGGCGGCCCGGCAGCTTGGCGTCGACCTGGATTCGGTCTGCGGCGGGCGCGGGATCTGTTCGAAATGCCAGGTCACGCCGGCCTACGGGGATTTCTCCAAGCACGGGGTGACGGTACGGGACGACGCGCTGTCGGAGTGGAACAAGGTCGAGCAGCGTTATGACGAAAAGCGCGGGCTGAAACAGGGCCGCCGGCTGGGCTGCCAGGCGCAGATCATGGGCGACGTCGTAATCGATGTGCCGCAGGAAAGCCAGGTGCACCGCCAGGTGGTGCGCAAGGCGGCCACGGAACGGGTGATTGCCATGGATGCCGCCACCCGCCTGCATTTCGTCACCGTGGCCGAGCCGGACATGCACGAGCCTTCGGGCGATTTCGAACGGCTTCAGAAGGCCCTGGCCGAGCAATGGGGCGTGGAGGGCACCACCGCCGATCTGACCCTGCTGGCCAAACTGCAGGGCGTGCTGCGCAAGGGCGGCTGGCAGGTGACCGTGGCGGTGTTCCAGGATCACACGGCCACCGCGCCGAAGATCGTCGAGATCTGGCCCGGCCTGCATGAAGGCGGGCTTTACGGGTTGGCGATCGACCTTGGCTCGACCACCATCGCGGCGCATCTGACCGACCTGGACAATGGCGCGGTCGTCGCCTCCTCGGGCCTGATGAACCCGCAGATCCGCTTTGGCGAGGACCTGATGAGCCGGGTGTCCTACGCGATGATGAACCCCGGCGGCGATGCCGAGATGACGCGCGCCGTTCGCGAGGCGCTCAACGACCTGATCACCGCCATCGCCCAAGAGGCCGAGATCGACCCGGCGCTGATCCTCGAGGTGGTCTTTGTCTGCAACCCGGTGATGCACCACCTGCTGCTGGGGCTCGACCCGGTGGAACTGGGCCAGGCGCCCTTTGCGCTGACCACCTCGCAGTCGCTCTCGCTGCCCGCATCAGAGCTGGACCTGTCGGCGATGAACGCCCGCGCGCGGGCCTACATGCTGCCCTGCATCGCAGGCCACGTGGGCGCCGACGCCGCCGCGGTGGCACTGTCGGAGGAGCCGGGCAAGTCCGAGGACCTGGTCCTGGTCGTCGACGTGGGCACCAATGCCGAGATCCTGCTGGGCGACACCAGCCGCGTGCTTGCCTGTTCCTCGCCCACCGGGCCGGCCTTCGAGGGGGCGCAGATCTCGTCTGGCCAGCGCGCCGCGCCCGGCGCCATCGAAAAGATCGAGATCAACCCCGAGACCAAGGAGCCGCGGTTCCGTGTCATCGGCTGCGACCTGTGGTCGGACGATCCGGGGTTCGAGGCCGCGGTCGGCAAGGGAGGCATCACCGGCATCTGCGGCTCCGGCATCATCGAAGCGGTGGCCGAGATGCGCATCGCCGGGATCCTGGATCCGGGCGGGCTGATCGGCTCGGCCGAGCAGGTCGGCACGCCGCGCTGCGAGGCGGACGGGCGGACCCATGCCTATCTGATCCATGACGGATCGGCCGATGGCGGGCCGCGCATCACCGTGACCCAGGGCGACATCCGGGCGATCCAGCTGGCGAAATCGGCGCTTTATGCCGGCGCGCGGCTGCTGATGGACGAGATGGGCGTCGACAAGGTCGACCGCGTGGTACTGGCCGGGGCCTTCGGGGCGCATATCTCGCCCAAGCACGCGATGGTGCTGGGCATGATCCCCGACGCGCCGCTGGACAAGGTCACCAGCGCCGGCAATGCCGCCGGCACCGGCGCGCGGATCGCGCTGTGCAACCGCGCCGCCCGGGCCGAGATCGAGGATGTCGTGGGCAAGATCACCAAGGTCGAGACCGCGATCGAGCCGCGCTTCCAGGAACACTTCGTGGCCGCCAACGCGATCCCCCATGCCACCGACACCTTCCCCGAGCTCGCCTCCATCGTGACCCTGCCGAAGGTGTCGTTCAACACCAGCGGCGAAAGGGAAGGCCGTCGCCGGCGGCGGAAGAGCTGAGCCGCCCTAGCGCGCGCCGGAGCCGCTGGCCACGACCGTGACGGTCCGCAGCAGGATCCGCAGGTCCAGCGCCAGCGAGGCGCGGGCGACGTAGATCTCGTCATAGGCCGCCTTGCGCGCGGTGGCCTCGACCCCCTCGGCATAGCCTGCCTCCACCTGCGCCAGCCCGGTGATCCCGGGGCGCGCGGCGTAGCGGGCGGCGTAATGGGGGATCTGCTCAAGGAAGTGGCGAGCATGATGCGCGGCATCCGGGCGCGGGCCGATCACGCTCATCTCTCCGGTCAGCACGTTGAGGAAATTCGGCAATTCATCGATCCGGTAGGTCCGCAGCACGGCGCCCAGCCGGGTGATGCGGTCGGTCTCCACCCCGGTGTCGGCCGCCCGCTGCAGGCCCGGCGCGGCCGGGGTCATGGTGCGGAACTTCCACATGGTGAAGGTCACGCGGCCGCGGCCCATCCGCTCCTGGCGGAAGAACAGCGGGCCGGGATTGAGGACGGGGTTCAGCACCAGAAGCGTCGCGCCCACCACGAGGATCAGCGGCAGGGCCAGCAGCGCCAGGACCCTGTCGATGACGAACTTTCCCGAACGGTAGAGCCACCCGCCCTGCCCCGTCCGGGGAACGCCCCCGGCCAGGTGACGCCCGTACGGGATGGATTCGGGTGCAGTCAACGGCACGATGAAATCGGACATCGCAAGACCTCGGTTTTCTACCAGGAAAACGGCCGGCCTTTCCGGCTGGCCCGGGTCTTCGATAAATACACTATCCCAGGTTGTAAAAAGGACATAAGGAGAACACACGAAATGTCGCACCCATTACAGTTTTGGTAATTATTGTTAAAATTCCGTTAATTAGGGAATCGCAAAATGGGGGAATTGAGTGAATATTTCATTAACGCCCAACGCAATTCCCGCCCCTGCTACGGGCTCGAAATCGTCAGGTCCGACACATAGGTCTGGGGCAAGGGCACAAAGGTCGAAAACGCCTCGACCGCGTCGCGGAAGCTGGCGGCCAGGTACAGGATGTCGCCATCCGCCACCTCGAAGGATTTCGCCGCAAAGAACGACTCCGGCGTCGACAGGTCGAAGCGGAAGACGGTGGGCACCGTCGGGCCGGGGTAGCCCCGCGCGTCGACCCCCAGCGCGGCCATGGCCGGCGCGGGTGTGTCACGGTAGAGGAACACGCCGGTGCGGTCGGCGGTGCGATTGGCCAGCCCCCCGGCCCCGCCCAGCACATCGACCAGGGTATCGTCGGGGCGGTTGAGCAGCAGCGTCTCGTTGCTGCGCCCGCCGGCGCCCAGGATGGTGACCCGGTTCTCCGGCGTCTCGACCTCGATCACGTCGCCGGGCCGGACATAGACATTCAGCCCCGGCGCGCCCAGCACGTCTTCGAGCAGCGCGGTCCGCGTCACCCCCCGGCGCGACAGCCGCACGCGCAGGTCCTCGGACCGGTCGGTCGGCCCGCCCGCGGCGGTGATCATGTCCAGCAGCCTCAGGTTGGCATCGTCGATCGAGATCCGCCCCGGAACCTCCACCTTGCCGACCACCGCGACCTTGGCGCTTTGCCGGTCGACGATCTCGACGATGGCGGCGGGGTCCACCAGGACGGTTTGCAGCTGTTCGGTCAGCGCCTGCTCGAACTCGTCCACCGTCATGCCGGCGGCGCGCACCAGGCCCAGCGGCGGCACCCGCAGCTCGCCGTCGCGGCCGACCTGCTGCGGCACCAGAGAGGTCTGGTTGATCGGTGACAGCGAGGCGGTGGTGAAGTCGACATAGCCCGTCTCGCTCGAAGACACGATCGAGATCTGCACCACGTCGCCCCGCCCGATGGCCACCCGTTCGGGCCCGCCCACGTCGTGGAAGGCGCGCGCCTGCAGGTCGCGGGTGGCGCGGGTGACGGACTGGGCGATGGAGCGGTCGACCTCGACCAGCACGTAGGAGGCCGCGGGATCCGGCGTGCCGGCCGCGCGGCTGCCGATGACCTGGCCTGCCCCGGCGACGATCGCCTCGGTCGTGGGCCCGCCGCCGCCGCAGGCCGACAGGCCCAGGCAGACGGTGGCGGGTAAGGCAAACCATTTGATCACGCGACCGCTCCACTCAACTTCAGATAGTAAAGTCTTGCCGAAGACGCCGCGTCGGGCAAGGGCGTATTCGCGATATCCCGGGCCTGACAAGACGCCCGCGCCCCGACGGCCGGACAGGCGCCGCACATGTCTCGATCACCCGAGCGAGGTTAAGACTTCGTTAATGAATACAGGGTATTTGCCTCGGCTCACCTGGCTCACGCACGGAATCGCCCATGCGCCATAGAGCGACCAGTTTCCCGGCCCCGATCCTGAGCTTCGGGCTTCTTGTCCTGGTCTGGACTCAGATCGTGACGACCACGGGCAGCGCGCCGGCATTCAACCGCACGCTGCAAAGCAAGGCGGTCACCGGGGGCAATCGGCCGGTGGCCCTGCCGGCTATGTACGACCGGGCGGAATATGAATACCAGATCGCCTATGGCGCGGCCCGTGCCGACCTTCTGCGCCTGGAAAGCCCGACGCTTTATGCGGCCAGCCCGGCGTCGGACCCCGGCGCGGCGCGGCAGATCGCGCGCGCCTCGGCGCGGGCCAGCCTGTCGCAGGCGCCGGCCAATGCCTACGCCTGGCTCGTGCTGGCGGAGGCCGAGATGGCCGCGGGACAAGACAGGCAGGCGGTTCAGGCGCTCGCCGCGTCCGCCATGTTCGCGCCCAACAGCTGGGACATCGCCGAACGCCGCGCCAGCCTTGGCGCGATGCTGCACCGGACCGCGCCGGACCATGCGGCGGCGCTGCGCCCGATCCTGGACCGGGACATCGCGCTTTTGTCAAAGCACCTGCCCGACGCGCTGAGCGACCTGGCGGACATCTTCCCCGACATCGCGAAGCCTTCTGCCGCCAGCCTGTCGCCCATAGCCCCGGACTGACCGCTCGGGCGATCCCTGGCGGCCTGCCCCGCCGCTTCGCCGCCCGGCCCCGCCGGGACGGCCCGCCCGATATGCGGACACCGCCGGTTCTGAGCTCAGCCGCCGACGGGCAGGATGCAGCTGTCCGGCCGCGTCCCCGACGGCACGGTCGGGTTGTTGCACAGGCAGCTGTTCTGCCCGATCGCCGACACCCTGCGACAGCAGGCGGCCAGCCCGCGCCGCTCCGCCAAAAGGGTGCGGGCCTCGACGAAGTCGAACCCGCGCAGCGCGTCACGGATCCCATCCGACAGGGTCTGATAATAGGAAGAGCCGGGTCCGTAATCGCCGCAGAAGGCGTCGAACCCCTGCGCCCGGGCGCCGGGCGTGCCGGCCAGAAGAAGAACCGCGGCGCCGGTGGCAGCGCAGGTGCGGAGCAGTCCAAGATCCATGTAAATCGCGTCCTTTCCGATCAGGAGCACCGGGGCGAGCACGGGATCCGATCCCGACGCGCCCGGCCTGTCATCTGCCCCCACGCGGGCCATGGCGCAGTCCCGCCATGCCACCTGCCCACCGATCGGCCCGATATCCTCAATTCGGGACCCGGGCCGCGAACATCCATTGGCCTCATCCCGGCTCCAATTCGGAAAATGGGGCTGAAACTGCGACATTCCTACCAGATACAATTTCCCCGATCCAGTATAATACAACCATGGGTGGCAAATAAAAGGATACAAATGTCAGGGCAATCGGGCTTTCGACATATCCTGTCTGTGACACAGACCGGGCTTGGCTGGCTGACCCTGGCCGCGCTGGCCGGCGCCACGCTGACCGGGGGCGCGGTGCAGCCGCTGGGCTACACGCTGCTGGCGCTTGGCGTCGCACTGATCTTTGCGGCGCAGGTGCCTCTGGATGCGCTGCGCGGCGTGCCGGTGGCGACCCATCGGGCGCTTATGCCCATCGCCCTGCCCTACGCGGCGGTGATGGGCTGGCTCTGGCTGCAATGTCTGCCCGGCCTGCCCGCCGCCTGGGTGCATGCGGCTTGGGCCTTTGCGCCCGATCCCGCCGCACGGGCGATCTCGGCCGATCCGTCCGAGGGCCGGCTGATCACCATGCGGCTGATCTGTTACGGGCTGGTCTTCCTGCTGCTTGTCCGCAGCGCGCGCAGCGGGTGGCATGCCACGATGTTCCTGCGCGCCTTCGCGCTGCTCTCCGCCCTGCTGGCGGCGCGCGGGCTTGTCGATGCCCTGTCCACCGGGGAGCCGGTGACCGCCAGCCTCGTGAACCGAAATTCCTACGCGACACTGGCCGGGTTCGGCGCGCTCGCCAATCTCGCGGTGCTGCGGCAGATGTCCGGGCGGGCCGGGACCGGCGATCCGGCGGCCGCGCTGCGCCGCGTCCTCGACGGGCTGGTCCGAGGCGGCTGGCTTCCGGCCCTGGGCACCCTGCTGTGCCTGAGCGCCCTGGCGCTGACCGCGTCGCGCGCGGGCCTTGTCTGCAGCCTGGCCGGGATCCTGGTCTTTGCCGCCGTCCTGCGCCCACGCCGGCGGCAAGCGGCCGGGATGCGCTGGGTGCTACCGGGGCTGATCCTCGGCTTCGTGATGCTCTTCCTCGGTTCGGACGTCGCCTCGCGCCTTGGCCGCCTCCCCGAGGACGCGCGGCTGCGCATCTACCCCGCGGTGCTGGAGGGCATCGCCGAACGTCCATGGACAGGGCATGGGGCCGGCGCCTTCCGCGACACGTTCCGCGCCCATGTGCCGGCAGAGATGGGCTTTGCCGACTGGGACATGGCGCACAGCAGCTACCTTGAAAACGCCTATGAATTCGGGCTGCCGGCGGCGCTGGTCTTCTACCTTGGGCTGGGGGCGATCGGCGTCAGGCTGCTGCTGGGAGTCCGACGGCGGCGGGCCTGCCGGGTGATCCCGGCCTTTGCCCTGGGCTGCTTCACGCTGGCCGCCCTGCATGCGGCGGTGGATTTCTCCCTGCAGATCCCGGCCATCGCGGCGTCTTTCGCCGCCATCCTGGGGATCGGCTGGGCGCAGAGCTTTCCCGGCGCCGCCACCCGGACCCCGACCCGCCGCACGGCGGCAACGACCGCTCAGCGTCCGGTGGCACCGACCTCGATCACCTCGACATCGTCGTCCATGCGCACCGCCGTCAGCCGCCCCGAATAATACGCCCCGGTATCGACGCAGATCCGTCTGCGCGTGAGAACAGGCTGCAGCGCATCGTAATGGCCGTGCACCACGCGCATGCCCTCGATCCCGCCGCGCTCGATAAAGCTCGATTGTCCCCAGAGCACGGCGCCATTGTCTTCGGCCTCCGGATCCTCGGGATCCAGACCGGCATGCGCAAAGACCACGGGGCCCGAGCGGTGGATCTTCGGAAGCGACCGCAGGAACGGCAGATCCTCGCCCATCGCCTCGGCCAGCGCGCTGGCCGTGTCCTTCAACGCCTTGTGGTCCGATTGCGGCCCTGCAACGCGCACGCGATAGCTCGCCAGGGTCTGCAACCCGCCGAACTGCAGCCAGCGGCGCCCGACCACCGGGTCCTCGATGAAACCGAGCAGGGCGTCCTCGTGATTACCCATCAGGCAGGTCAGACCGACCGGGTTGTCGTCGCGCGTGGCGTCGTCGCAAAGCTTGCGCAGCTCCTCCACCACCTCGCGCGACTGGTCGCCCCGGTCGATGTAATCCCCAAGGAAGATCAGGCGCACGGGCCGGTCCGGATCCTCCAGCCGGTCGATATCCGTCCGGATCCGCTCGACCATGCGCAGCAGCAGGTCATGCCTCCCGTGAATGTCACCCACCGCATAAATCCGCTCATGCGGCAGGGGTCCGTCGGTCTCCTCCTGCACGACACCGACCTTGCGCCGGAGCCAGTCAAACATCTTCATCCTGTTCCCGAGCCGCCCGCGGCGCGCTGCGCCTCAGGCCTCGTAGTAGTCGCGGTATTGTCCCTTGTGATACCCGTATCCATCATATGCGTATTGGGCGGCCTTCGTTTCATTGACCATGGTCATGACCAGCCCGGTTATCTTGGCCTCTACCGATGTCAGTTCGCGCAGACCCTCCAGCACCGCAGAGCGTGGCGTGTGGTCCCAGCGGACCGCATAGACCACGGCATCCGCCATCGCCGCAATGATACGCGCATCCGTCACCACCAATGTAGGTGGCGTATCGAGAATGACGATATCATATGTGCTTCGCAACAGAGTGACCAGATCCCGGAACCGGTGCGAGGCCAGCACATCGGCGGCATTTATCTTGGCGTTGCGCTCCGACGCCTTGGTCATCAGCACATGCAGTCCGGTGTCCGGATCCAGGTGCAGCGCATCCTCGATCGGCGCGCTGCCATTGATGACCGACAGCAGCCCCGCCTCGGCCTCGTCCACATGCAGCACCTTGCCAAGCGCCGGGCGCCGCAGGTCGCAATCGACGATCACCGCGGATTTGCCCATCTGCCGGCTGGTCAGCGCCATCAGCGCCGAGGTGGTCGACTTGCCCTCGCGCGGGACGGAGGAGGTGAACATGATCACCTGCGGCGGGTTGTCCACGTTGGAAAACAGGATCGAGGTCCGCAGGTTGCGGATCGCCTCGGCCAGCGCGGAGCTGGGCTTTTCGCGCAGGATCTCGATCACCTCGTGGCGCCGCATCCGGCTGCCGCCCTGGGGGATCGTGCCCAGCATCGTCTTGCCCGACATCTCTTCCAGCTGGGCAGGCGCGCGGAAGGTGTTGTTCAGCCGGTCCAGCAGCACCACCAGAGCCACGCCCGCCAGGATCCCCGCCGCCGTCGCCAGCAGCCGGATTCGCGCAAGCGAAGTGTTGCGCGGCCCGTTCGGGATCTCGGCCGGGGAAATCACCCGCGCATCGGCGCTCAGCAGGCTTTCCTCGGCGCTGCTTTCCTGCAAGCGCGACAGAAGGTTTTCATAAAGGATGCGCGACGCCTGTGCCTCGCGCTCCAGCTGCCGGATCTCGACCGCGCGGCGGGACTGGTCGGCGACCTTGTCCTCAAGCAGGCGCAGCTCCGCGGCAAAGCTCGTCTCGGACGCGCGCAGGGCCTCGATGTCGATCTCGATCGCCTGCAGGATGCGCCCGGCCTCGCGCCGGATGTTGGCGCGGACCTCCTCAAGCTGCGTCGCCAGGCGCTGCATCGCGGGATGATCGTCGGTCACGCTGGCGCCGACCGCTGCAAGCTGGGCCGAGAGATCGGATTCCCGGTTGCGGAACGCGCTGATGATCGCCGATTGCCGGAACTCGCTCAGCGCGCCCAGGTCGCGCCCGTCGGCCACCGCGCGCTGCAGGCGCGTCAGCTGCGCCTCGCGCGTCGACAGATCGTTGCGCACCCGCGCCAGCGACGCCGCGACCGCCTGAACCTGCTGGCGCGTGATCTCGGGGCTCTGGCCGCTGTCCTGCGACAGCCGCGCCGTCGCCGTTTCCACCGCGCGCTCGGCCGCGTTCACCCTGATCTTCAGCTGCTCGACCCGGTCCGACAGCCAGCCCACGGCCGAGCGCGTGGTCTCCAGCTTTCCCTCCAGCTGATCGACCAGGTATTGCTCGGTGATCTCATTGGCGATGGCCGCGGCCAGCCGGGGATCGCCGGCGGTGTAGGAGACCCGGATCACCCGGCTTCCCCGCACCCCTTCGACCGTGGTGTGATCCGAAATCTGCTGCACCAGCGCCAGCCGGTGCCGGCGGTGCGCCTCGGCCTCCGGCAGAGGGACCGGACGGGGGCCCAACAGGCCCAGGTCGCGCAGCATGTCGTCCAGCTCGGGCGGCAGGGCGATCCGCGCGCCCATCCAGCCCGAAACGCCATCCATGACCCCGCGCCACCCCGGCCGGGGCGCCTCCGGATCGAAGGCGGGATGATCGACCAGCCCCAGCGTGTCGATCACCCGGTTGACCAGCTTGGTCGATCCCAGGATCTCGATATGGGTCAGCAAGGTGTCCGAGCTGAATCCCGGCTCTGAAAGCACGCCTTCGCCCTCGCGCAGGACATTCACGTCGGGCGTGCCGATCAGCAGCTTGGCCGTGGCGCGGTACGACGGATCGGTCTGCGAGGCGACAAGCGTGCCCAGAAGGGCCCCGATCCCCGCGCAGACAAGGATGATCCACTTGCCCCGCCATAGCGTGCGAAGCACCGCGCGCAGATCGATCCGGTCATCGTCGTCGATGTCCTGCACCGGCTGCAATTGCCAGGCCTGGTCCGAGGTCATCTTCATCCGGTCAGACCCTCCGGCCCGGCGGCCGTCCGGTTGGGACCGGCCAGCCGAAGCCATTGACGACGGGCAGAAATTTCAGAAGCGCCGCGCATCGCCCCTCAGACCGCGCGCAGCTGATCGGCACCGACGGTGACGCGGGTCTGCCCGCCCATCATCGTCATCAGCAGCCGCACCCGGCGATCCGGCTCCAGCCGCTCGATCTCGGCCAGGGTATCGGCGAAGGGACCGGAGGCCAGCCGCACCGTCTGCCCCGGCGCCAGCCCACCCGGCGGGCGCAGCCGTCCTTTCCCGTCGCAGCGTGTGATAAGGCCGTCGACGATCCCCTCGGGCACCGGCACCGGCCCCCGCCCGAAGGCCACAAGGCGCTGCACGCCGAAGGTCGAATTCACCGCCCGCCAGACGGAGGCCGCCGGATCCAGGCTGACGAAGACATACCCCGGAAAAACCGGCCGCTCGGCCGAGACAAAGCGCCCCCGGGACCGGATCATCCGCTCTTCCAGCGGCAGGAAGGTTCCGAAGCCCTGGCGCCGCAGGTTCCGTTCGGCCGCGCGGGCGCCGTTGGGCTTCAGCTGGGCCAGGAACCACGCTGCATTTCGCTCGCGCCGGACCGGCCTCGGGGGCCTTTCCCCCGGGGCCCTTGCGGATCCCGAGCCATCCTCTGTCGCAATTTCATAGAGATCGTTCATTTGGCTGCATCCCGCTAAGACAGTGACACCTGCAACCCACACCCTTAGGTTGATATCAACGCTGTTAGAATGAAAACTCAAGTCGTTTCTGCAGCGCACGGCCGGCGTCGCCTGCGCCACGACCCACTTGAAAAATCAATATTTCCAGCTTGATGAAGGCCATAGAGCGCCTGTCGGCCTGCGACAAAACCTCCCGATCGAAGCCTCACAGCAACAATGGATGCTTCAACCCGAAGATTAACGAAATATTCACCAATTAATGGGCTAACACCCAATTCCGAAAAACAGAACTTTAAATCGGGATTCCCGGTTGCCTTGCCGCCCAAATCCCGGCTTTCCTGATCCTATTCGAATCCACGGATTCGTGCGGTCATGCCCCCAGGGACCCAAAGCCATGTCGGCAGTCCTTGTGCGGTAGCTTTGGGTGCCGCCCAACCGGCTCCGCCGCGCCCTCCTGATCCGACCCCAGCCTGCGCTCCCGACCTTTCGCGTCCCGATCCATCCGATGACACATCTGCGCACACGCAATTACCTGACCCAGGTGAAATGGTCCGGCGTCTTCAAGATCGTCACGACGATGGCCACGCTGCTGTCCACCTCGCTGCTGCTTAACATGCTGGGGCCGGCGCGCTACGGAACGCTGTCGCTGATCCTGTCCCTGCAGGCCTGGATCGTCCTGTTCGACCTGGGCATCGGCAAGGGGCTGCGCAACCACGTGGCACGGTCCCTGGCCCGGGACGACCTGCCAGGCGCGCGTGCGGCGATCGGCACGGCCTATGCGCTTTTCGGCCTGATCTGCCTGGCGCTGGCGGCGCTGTCCCTGCCGCTGCTGGGCCGCGTCGACTGGGCCGGGCTGCTGAACGCCGGCGCGGTGTCCGGCGAGGACCTGAGGCTGGCCGTCATCTCGGCGCTGCTTTTCGCTCTGGCCGGGCTTTGGGTCGGGATCGTGACCCAGGTCTGCGGCGCGTTGCAGCGCAGCGCCCTGCCGGCGGGATGTGCCGCGCTGAACACCGGGGCCTTCGCGGTGGCGATCGGCATCTTGGCACTGACCGGTGGCGGATCATTGGCCCTGATCGTCACGCTGCAGGGCACGCTGGCCCTGCTCAGCGGCCTGTTGCTGACCCTGCACGTCTTCCGCCTGCGCCCGGACCTGCGGCCGCGCGGGCTGCGCATCGGCCCCTCTGCCCGGACGCTGCTGCACAGCGGAGGCCGCTTCCTGTCGATCCAGCTTTGCCTGCTGCTGATCTTCGCCACGGACAAGCTGCTGGTCGCCCGGCTGCTGGGCACGGCCGAGGTGGCGCAATACGACGTGGTCTTCAAGATCTTCGCGCTGCTCACCACCGGTCACCTGCTGGTCGTCGGCCCGCTCTGGTCCGCCTTCACCGAGGCCTATCATCGCGACGATACCTCGTGGATCCGGCGCACGCTTCTGGCTCAGGGTCAGGTGCTGGTGCTGCTGGTCTGCGCGGCGCTGCTGCTGGCGGGGCTGACCCGGTGGATCGTGGGGATCTGGATCGGCGACGGGCTGGCCGTGGACGGCATGCTGCCCTGGGCCATGGCCGCCTTCGCGATCCTGCTGATGTGGAACAACCTGTTCGGCGCCCTTCTCAACGGCATCGGCGCGCTGCGGGCGCAGGTGATCGCCTCGGCCCTGGGGGCCGCGGTGAACATCCCGCTGTCGATCCTGCTGGTGCGATGGGCGGGCATGGGGGTGTCGGGCATCGTGCTGGCCACCGCGCTCAGCATCGCGATCCAGTCGCTGATGATGCCGCTGGCGGCGCTGCGCGCCCTGCCCCTGACTGCCGCGCCCCTGCGCCTGCGCCACTGGCGCGTCTATCTTCGGAAACTGGCGTCATGGCCCTGAGCCCGGCCCGCCAATCCAGCACGAGGCACCGATGACCACCCATTTCATGACCTACGGCACCGCCGCCTTCACCGACCGCGCGCGCAACCTGGCCGACAGCGCAAGCGCCGTCGGCTTCGACACGATCCACGTCCTGTCGGCCGGGGATCTCGCCGACAGCGCCTTTGCCCAGCGCAACGCCGCCACGCTTTCGGCCCCGCGCGGCGCAGGCTACTGGCTGTGGAAGCCCTACCTGATCCGCCGCCTGCTCTCGCGGCTGGGCCAGGGCGATGTGCTGGTCTATTCCGACGCCGGGCGCGACGATTACTACCGCTTCTCGCGCTTCCCAGAACGCCTCGTCGCGTCCCTGCGCGCGACCCGGCAGGGATTTGTCGCCGGCACCACCATCGGCCATCTGGGCGACATCGGCACCTGGACCAAGCGCGACTGCCTTGTCCTGATGCAGGCCGACGACCCCGAAACCCTGCGCCAGCCGATGGTTCAATCCACCTGGAGCCTCTGGACACCAAGCCGGGCCGCGCTGGCCTTCCTGGATGCCTGGCTGGAGCTTTGCCAGGATCCGCGCTGCCTGACCGACCAGGACAACGTGCTGGGGCAGGACAATCGCGAGGGCTTTATTGACCATCGGCACGATCAGTCGATCTGTTCGATCCTGGCACACCGGATGCGGGCGCCGGTGCTGGATTTCTCGCGCACGGTGGTCCACCGGGTGCTGGAACGGCGGCCGCGCAGCGCGCTGGGCGGGCTGTTCTACAAGCGGCTGGAGAATTGCGACGACCTGATGGGCTGCGACACGCCCTGGCTGCTGATGCGCGAATACATGCGGCTGAGGCACAGGGCTTGAAGGTGCGGGCATGAGGGTCCAGGCATGAAGGTGTCGGAACACGCGGGCCGGGTGCACGTGGCCTACCGGCTGGGCCATCGCGACGATTACCTGCGGCTGTTCTCGGGGCTTTTCGGGCTGCAGCCCTCGGTCGGCATGGTCGGGCGGCGCAACCTGCGCCCCCTGCTGCGGGCCGAGGCGCTGCTGTTCGGGACGATCGACGACGATTACGCCGGCTTTATCGTGGTGGCACTGCTGCGCGCGGCGCTGGGGCGGCGGACGGCCGGGGTCTTTTTGCGACCGCAGACCTGCTTTGGCCGCAAGGGGCTGATCTACGGGGCCAAACGCCGGATCTTCGCGGCGCTGAAACGGGTGCCCGGGGTCTCTGTCTTCACGATCGTGCCCTTCTCGGTCGCGCCCGATTTCGCCGCCGTCGCCCGCGACGGGCTGGTCGATCCGCAGATGTGGGACCTGGACACGGCAAGGATCGCGCCGGATCCCGACCTGACCCGCCGCATCACCGACGAGGCCGCGGGCCGGCGGGTCATCGCCTTCATCGGCTCGGCGCATCGTTCCAAGGGGATCGACATGCTCTGCGACGCGATCAGCCACCCGGACTGGCCGCGCGACCGGATCCTTGCCGTCATCGGCGGACGCATCCCCGACAATCAGGCGCCCGTGGTCGGGGCGCTGCCGCCCGGCGCCGCGATGGTGCTGCCGCGCTTCCTGGCCGAGGCCGAGCTGATGGCGCTTTACGCGGCCGCCGATCTGGTCTGGGCCTGCTACCGGCCGGAGTATGACCAGGCCTCGGGCATCTTCGGGCGGGCCGTGCAGCTGTCCCGCCTGCCGGTGGTCCGCGCGGGATCGCTTGTCGCCCGTTTCGCCCGGCACTTCGGCCTGCAGACGGTGGAACTGTCCGACGAACTCCCCGCAGCCGCCCTGCTTGACCCGGACCCCTCGGCCGAGGCGCCGAACCTCGCCGCCCTGCGCGATCTCTGGCGGCGCGATTTCATCGACAGGGTGCGCGCCGCGCTGTGACGCACCGGGGCACATGGGGCACACGGGGGCGCATGGATCTGAAATCCGCCTCGCTCTTCGCCGCGATCGTGATCTGGCCGGTCGCGGGCTATCCCCTGCTCGCCGCGCTGACCAGCAGCTTGGGCGGCAACAACACGGCGCTCTCGATCGCCGGACGCGGGCTGGTGGCGCTTGCCGCGCTGCTGCTGCTCAGCCGCTGGCGGCCCCGGGCGACCTGGGTGCTGGTGCTGTTCGGGGCCTTCTGGCTGGCCTATGCGCTGCGCCTGGTGATCAGCCTGCATATCCGGGGCGAGCCGGTCTCGCGCACGGCCGAGACCTTCTGGATCTGGTCCCTGGGCGCCTGCCTTCTGCCCGCACTGGCGGTGCATGTCGGCTTCAGCCCGACCACGGCGCTGCGCCTGCCCCGCCCGCTGCTGGTGATCTCGCTGATCAGCATCGGGCTCTTGCTGCTGAGCGGCGGCACCGCCTTCCTGCGCGAGGACGGCACGATGGCCCAGATCGACCGCTGGAACGTCGGCGCGCTGAACCCGATCTCCATGGGGCATCTGGGCGTGACGGCGATCCTGCTGGGCCTTTCCATCCGGGTCACCCGGGGCCATGACCGCCGCATGCGGATGCTGGCGCTGGTCTCCATCGGCGCCGGGGCGGTGATCGCGGTGCTGGCCAATTCGCGCGGGCCCTTCGTGGCCCTGGCGCTCGCCTTCTCCGTGCTGCTCATCGCGCGGGCCCGGCACCGCCGCGCTCTGTGGATGGCGATCGCCACCGCCATGGGCGCGCTCTGGCTGGCGCTTAGCGCGCCCGACCTGCTCTTTGGCCCCACCGGGGTCCTCGCCCGGTTCACCGCCATATCCGAAGGCACCGACATGTCGGCCGAAGGCCGCACCATAGCCTTTGCCGGCGCCCTGCGGCAATTCCTCTCCGCCCCGCTCTTCGGGGACGCGCTGGAGGAACGGATCACCGGCTACTACCCGCACAACGTCACGCTCGAGGCCTTCATGGCCACCGGGCTGATCGGCGGCCTGCCCTTCCTGCTGCTGACACTGGGCACCCTGCGCGCGGCCTGGGGGCTGGCGCGGATGGGATCGACCTTTACCTGGATCGGGCTTCTGGCGGTGCAATACCTTGTCGCGGCGCAGTTTTCCGGGGCGATCTACCAGTCGCCCGCGATGTGGGTCATGGCGCTGCTGTGCCTGGCCGCCCATCGCGACCAGCTGCGCCGCCGCAGGCTGGCGCGGATGATGCGCCGCCGTCTTACGCACAGCGGGCTGAGAGCGCCCCGCCGCAGACCGCCAGCCCCCGCAGCGCCGCCCCCGCAAGGAGCCTCCCATGCCTGATCCCGATTGCCGCCATACCTCTCCGGCAGGAAACGATGGCCCCGCGGTGCCGCGCGTCGCCGTGATCTACACCCATTTCCCGCATTACCGCGAACCGGTCTTCCGCGCCCTGGCCCGTGCCGAGGATCTTGACTGCCGCTTCTTCTACGACCCCTCCGGCATCGCCGAAACCATCCGCAGCGGCGCCACCGCCCAGCGCCATGCCGCATTGCCGGTCCGCCGGATCGGGCCCCTGATGCTGCAGCCCGGCACCCTGCGGCTGGCCCTGAGGGGAGAGTTCGACGCCTTCATCCTGCTGGGCAACCCGTTCATCCTGACGTCCTGGCTGGCCGCCGCGATCCTGCGCCTGCGCCGCCGGCCTGTGCTGTTCTGGACCCACGGCTGGCTCCGGCCCGAAACCGGGGCCAAGGGACGCCTTCGCCGCGCCTATTACCGGCTGGCGGACGCGCTTCTGGTCTACGGCGAGCGCGCGCGCGGCCTTGGCACCGCCGCCGGCTACCCGGCCGGGCGGATCCACGTGATCTACAATTCGCTCGACTACGACCGGCAGAAGGCCCTGCGCCTGGCGTTGGGCCCGGCCCGGCCGCCCGAGGACCCGGGACGCCCCGTGCGCTTCCTGACCGTCGCGCGGCTGGTCGAGGGGCTGGATCTTCACATCGCGCTGGACGCCATCCGGCGCCTGCGCGACCAGTCCGACCCGCCGGTCAGCCTGACCATAGTCGGCGACGGCCCCCTGCGGGGCGCGCTGGAACGCCAGGCCGCGCGCGAGGACCTGCCGGTACAGTTCACCGGCGCGATCTACGACGAGGCGCGGCTGGCAGAGCTCTTCCTCGACAGCGCCGCGGTGGTCTCTCCCGGTAAGGTCGGGCTTCTGGCGATGCATGCGCTGGCCTACGGCATTCCGGTGATCACCCATGACGACGCCGACCACCAGATGCCCGAGGTCGAGGCGATCGAGGATGGCCGCACCGGCGCCTTCTTTCGCCGGGGCGATGCCGCCGACCTGGCCGCCAGGATGCACGCGCTGTCGCGGCGCGGCATCGACGCCGACGCCCGTGCCGCCGCGATCACCCGGATCGAGACCGATTACACGCCCACCCGCCAGGCCGATCGCATCACCGCGGCGGTCCATGCCCTTCTGACCAGACCGGAGGCCCACGCATGACCCTGAACCCCAGCCTTGCCGCGCCGCCTGCCCTGCGGCCCCTGTCGCCGCCCCGCGCGGCCTTCCGCAACCTGAAGATCGCCGTGAACCGTTTGCGCTACGGCGCCTTCGGCGTCGACCGCACCACCTACCTGACCGGCGGCAGCCGGATCCACCGCTCTCTGGTGATGGGGCCCTACGGCTATGTCGGCCCCGGCGCCCAGATCCCTTCGGGCGTGCGGGCGGGCAAATACGTCATCATCGGGCCCGAGCTTCTGGTGACCGGCGACGACCACCTCTTCGACCGGCCCGGCACGGCGATCATCTTCTCGGGCCGCCCCGAACAGCGCGCGCTGGTGATCGGCGACGATGTCTGGATCGGTGCGCGGGTCACGGTGATGAAGGGCCTGCGCATCGGGCGCGGCGCGGTCATCGCCGCCGGCGCCGTCGTGACCCGCGACGTGGCCCCCTACACAATCGTCGGCGGCGTCCCCGCCCGGCGCATCCGCACCCGGTTCACGCCGGACCAGCGCGCGGTCCACGACGGCTTTCTCGACCGCCCCGCCGCGCGCGGCGACTTCTGCGGACCCGTCTGAGCCAGGAGACCCCCATGACCGACACCGCCAACCGCAGCTTCCCGTCCACACCTCCCCGCCCGGCGGATATCCGCGCCAACCGTGCCGCCCGCAAATGGAGCCGGAAAGAGCTCCTCCTGCGCCTGCTCTGGGCGCTGGCCCATCCCGCCTTCCGCCTCAGCCCGCGCCCGATGTGGGGCTGGCGGCGCGGCCTTCTGCGCCTGTTCGGCGCGCGGATCGGACAACAGGTGCATGTCTATCCCACCGCGCGGATCCTGATCCCCTGGACGCTGACTATCGACGACGAGGCCTCGGTGGGCGATCGCGCGATCCTATATGCCCTGGGCCCGATCCGCATCGGCGCGCGGGCCACGGTCTCGCAGGGGGCGCATCTGTGCGCGGGCAGCCACGACACCACGCGGCCCGACCGGCCGCTGGTGAAACCGCCGATCCGCATCGGTGCGGATGCCTGGATCGCGGCCGAGGCCTTCGTCGGCCCGGGCGTGACCATCGGCACCGGCGCCATCGTCGGCGCGCGGGCCGTGGCGATGGCGGATGTGGGCCCGGCAACCACCGTCGTCGGCAACCCCGCCCGCCCGGTCCGGAGGCGCGCATGACGCTCACACAGCCCCCGCAAAGCGGCGATCTTGCCATCGCCGACCCGCCGGAACCTGCCGCTGCCCCTCTGCCGCCGCCACGGCCCGCGCCGCAGCGGCCCGGCCCCCCCGACCTCACCGTCCTGATCCTGACGCGCGACGAGGCCCGCCATATCGGCCGCGCGCTGGCCTCGGTCTCGCGGATCGCGCGGCGCATCGTGGTGGTCGACAGCGGCTCCACCGACGACACGATCCGCATTGCCCGCGCGGCTGGCGCTCGGGTGCTCCGCCATCCCTGGACCAACTATGCGACACAGCTCAACTGGGCGCTCGACCAGCTGCCGCCCGAAACAGGCTGGGTCCTGCGGCTGGACGCGGACGAGATCGTCACGCCCCCGCTTGCGCATGAAATCGCCCGGCAGCTGCCCCTGCAATCGCCCGACACCGACGGGATCTATGTCTCGCGCCGGATGACCTTCATGGGGCGTCCGATCCGCTGGGGCGGGGTGTTTCCGGTGCGTGTCCTGCGGCTGTTCCGCCATGGCCGCGGCCGGTGCGAGGCGCGCTGGATGGACGAACATGTCCTTGTCTCCGGCCCCACCGGCGATTTCGGCGGCGAAATCCTGGACGACAACCGCAACACGCTGGGCTGGTGGACCGACAAGCACAATGCCTATGCCGCGCGCGAGGTGGTGGACCTGCTCAACCTCGAACACCGCTTCCTTGCGCATGAAACCATCGCCGGGCTGCAGCGCGGCCGGCCCAGCGGCGTCAAGCGCTGGATCAAGGAACATCTCTATGCCCGCCTGCCCGGCGGCTGGCGGGCCGGGGCCTATTTCCTCTACCGCTACGTGGTTCGGCTGGGCTTTCTCGACGGGCGCGAGGGGGCGGCGTTCCACGTGCTGCAGGGCTTCTGGTACCGCTACCTGGTCGACGCCAAGCTCTACCAGGTCCGCCGCCACATGCGCGAGACAGGCGCGGATGCGCCCACGGCGATTGCCGAGGTTCTCGGCATAAGGGTGCTGGACTGATGCCCGCCCGCAGCACGGCGCGGTGGCCCGTTTCCGACAGGCTTGAGAGCAGGACGGCAGGGCCGCTTTCCCGGCCCGGACCGGGCGATGCAGGGGCCGGCCAGGGGTCAAGGTTCCGCCGTTTGCCCATGCGGAATGACCTGCATGATGCAAAACTACAATTGCCGCGCGATTTGCGGCACCTGAACGGCCACTAGGCGTTGCAGAGAAAGCCGAAAAAACCGCAATATCCGGTCGTGATCCCGCGGCCGGCCCGGATGCCTGCCGCGCAGTCAGAGGAAACCCCTGTCCTTGCGCCGCCTGCCCAATCCCCTGCCCCCGGCCAACCTCAGGCTTGCATCGAAGGGTCACGGACAGGATGGTCCGGCCGGGCGCCGAACCCGTCCGTGCCGCCCTCCGCTCAGGGTCACCGGACCCGCCCGCGTGTCGATTCGCCCCCGTCCCTGTCGATCTCCATCGTCACCGCCGTCTTCAATCGCCGCGACACGATCGGCCAGGCGCTGGATAGCGTGGCCGCGCAATCCTTCGCCGCGGCCGAACACCTTGTGCAGGACGGTCTGTCGCGCGACGGCACGGCCGAGGTCGTGCTGCGCCGCCGCGACGCGCGGATCCGCCTGGTCTCCGAGCCGGACACCGGCATCTACGACGCGATCAACCGCGCCATCGCCCGCAGCCGGGGCGAGATCATCGGCCTGCTGCATTCCGACGATGTCTTTGCCAGCGCCAGGGTGCTCTCGCGCGTCGCAGATGCGCTGTCGGATCCGGCCGTCGATGGCGTCTATGGCGATCTCGACTATGTCTCGGCCGCCGATCCGGGCCGGATCCTGCGCCGCTGGCGCTCGGGCGATTGGTCGCCCGACCGGCTGGCGCGCGGCTGGATGCCGCCGCATCCGACGCTGTTCCTGCGCCGCCGGGTCTATGAGCGCTACGGGCTCTACGATCCCGGCTACCGGATCTCGGGCGATTACGACGCGATGCTGCGCTATCTCACACGCGGACACATCCGTCTGGCCTATATCCCCGAGGTCCTCGTCCGCATGCGCACAGGCGGTGCAAGCAACGGCTCTCTCGGCCGGATCCTGCGCAAATCGCGCGAGGATTACCGCGCCATCCGATCAAACGGCGTTGGCGGGTTGCGGACGCTGGTGATGAAGAACACAACCAAACTCAGACAGTTTCTCTGAAAGGAACCCCATGACCAAGACCGCCTTTATCACGGGAATCACGGGCCAGGACGGCTCGTATCTCGCCGAGTTCCTGCTTGGCAAAGGCTACGAAGTGCATGGGCTCAAGCGCCGCGCCTCGTCCTTCAACACCCAGCGGGTCGATCACATCTACCAGGACCCGCACGAACCCAACCCCAAGCTGCGGCTGCATTACGGCGACCTGACCGACAGCTCGAACCTGACCCGCATCCTGCAGGAGGTCCAGCCCGACGAGGTCTATAACCTCGGCGCGCAATCCCATGTCGCCGTCAGCTTCGAATCGCCCGAATACACCGCCGATGTCGACGGGCTCGGCACCCTGCGCCTGCTGGAGGCGATCCGCTTCCTCGGGCTCGAGGACAAGACCCGGTTCTACCAGGCGTCGACCTCGGAACTCTACGGCCTGGTGCAGGAAAAGCCGCAGAAGGAAACCACCCCCTTCTACCCGCGCTCGCCCTACGCGGTGGCCAAGCTCTATTCCTACTGGATCACGGTGAACTACCGCGAGGCCTACGGGATCTATGCCTGCAACGGCATCCTCTTCAACCACGAGAGCCCGCGCCGCGGCGAGACCTTCGTGACGCGCAAGATCACCCGGGGCCTGGCGAATATCGCCCAGGGGCTCGAGGATTGCCTTTACATGGGCAACATCGACAGCCTGCGCGACTGGGGCCATGCCAAGGATTACGTGCGCATGCAGTGGATGATGCTGCAGCAGGACGCGCCCGAGGATTTCGTGATCGCCACCGGCCAGCAATATTCGGTCCGCGAATTCATCACCTGGTCCGCCCGCGAACTGGGGATCGAGCTGCTGTTCTCCGGCACCGGCGTGGACGAGATCGCGACCGTCTCGCGGGTCACCGGCGACAAGGCGACCTCGGTCAAGCCGGGCGACGTGATCATGCGCATCGACCCGCGGTATTTCCGCCCCGCCGAGGTGGACACACTGCTGGGCGATCCGGCCAAGGCCAAGGCCAAGCTGGGCTGGGTGCCCGAGATCACCACGCAAGAGATGTGCGCCGAGATGGTCGAGGCCGATCTCAAGGTCGCCCGCCGCCACGCGCTGCTGCGCGAGCACGGGCTGGAACTTCCGGTCGCGCTCGAAGGCTGACCCGGTCGCCCTCGAAGGCTGACCGGCGCGCCCGGGCGCGTGGAACGGACGGGACGGCGGAGCGATCCGCCGTCCCTTTTCTTTGCCGGTCCGCCCGGTGGCCGCTCGCATCGGTCCTGCCTGTTGCGCGCGCACGGGGCTGCCTCAAAAACGCCCCACAGCCCCTTGATTCGGAACGCATTCGACCGACACCGCCGCCCCGCGCCTTGCTCTGCCGAAACGGCCCATCGCACCCGGCCCAAGGTCGCGCCGCAACCGCCTGTCGCCGCGGCACAAAGACCACTTCCGGGGCATATCGGCCACCACCGCGCGGCCAGCCGCGCATTTGCGGCCTTCCCGCTTTACCCCGGCTGCCGGCCATGGCCATATCCCCGCGAACCGCAACCGAACGCGCCCCGAAGGGCGCCGTCCGCAACACACCCATGACGACACCTGCCACCAGGACGACCACAACATGACCCGCATCTACATCGCCGGCCATCGCGGCATGGTCGGCGGCGCCATCCTGCGCCGCCTCGAAGCCCGCCGCGACGCCGGCGAGGATCTCGACCTGATCACCCGCACCCATTCCCAGCTCGACCTGACCGACCAGGTCCAGGTGCGCGACTTCATGGCGACCGAAAAGCCCGACGTGGTGATCCTCGCCGCCGCGAAGGTCGGCGGGATCCACGCCAACAACACCTACCCGGCCGAATTCATCTACGAGAACCTGATGATCGAGGCCAATGTCATCCACCAGGCCCATGCCAGCGGCGTGCAGCGCCTGCTGCAGCTGGGATCGTCCTGCATCTATCCCAAGGCCGTGCCGCAGCCGATGAAGGAAGACGCGCTGCTGACCGGTACGCTGGAATCCACCAACGAACCCTACGCGATCTCCAAGATCGCCGGCATCAAGCTGTGCGAAAGCTACAACCGGCAATACGGGCGCGACTATCGCTCTGTCATGCCCACCAACCTCTATGGCCCGGGCGACAATTTCCACCCCGATAACAGCCATGTCATGCCCGCCCTCATGCGCCGCTTCCACGAGGCGAAACGCGACGGGCTGGAAGAGGTCACGATCTGGGGCACCGGCACGCCGCGCCGCGAATTCCTGCATGTGGACGACATGGCCGAGGCGTCTCTCTTCGTGCTGGACCTCGACAAGGCGACCTATGACGCCAATACCGAACCGATGCTGAGCCATATCAACGTCGGCTGCGGCGAGGATGTCTCGATCCTGGAACTGGCGCAGATGGTGGCGAAGGCGACCGGCTTCAAAGGCCGCATCGAAACCGATCCCAGCAAGCCCGACGGCACCAAGCGCAAGCTGATGGATGTCAGCCGACTGGCCGCGATGGGCTGGCGCCCCAGCGTCGGTCTCGAAGAGGGCATCGCCGGGACCTACCAGTGGTTCCTCGACAACATGGACGACGCGCGGCTCTGAACGCCGTCCCCCGCTCCATGCCTCATCCGGCCCGCGCCAGGCCCCGCGCCGCACGGCCACCCCGCATCCTCCCCCGCGGCACATGGCGGGCCGGAGACAGGACCCCGACGACCCGCTCTCCGGTCAGCCACACGCCCGACTTCCGCGCCGCCATCGCGCCGGACAGCGTAGACCTGCAGGACGGTCGGCTCGCCCCGGCCTGACGGGACCCGGCGCGCAAGGGGCCCGAAGGACCGCTGGCTGAAAGGGTCCGCCGAGTATTTGGACAAAGGTGAAGACTGGGCGTGGCGCGTCAAATCCTGAACGGATCGTTAATTCGACGTCGCAACCTCTTGATTTCAAAAGGAGGGAGCAATGTCCCACGCGTGGGACAAATACAGGTCCCCTGCTTCTTCTTGGGCAAAGTACTCCAGAACCCACGCCGCAGCCCGCGCACCAATGGCAGCAGGGCACCGGCTCACTCCATGCTCCCCGGCAGGAACAGCACGATCCCCGGAAAGGCGATCAGCAGGATCAGCCGCAGCACGTCCACCGTCACGAAGGGCAGCACGCCGCGGAAGATCGTCACCAGGCTGACCCGGCGCGCGATCGAGCTGATGACGAAGACGTTCATCCCCACCGGCGGCGTGATCAGGCCCAGCTCGACGGTCATCACGATGATGATCCCGAACCAGACCGGGTCAAAGCCCAGTTCCAGCACCACGGGGAAGACGATGGGCAGCATCAGGATGATCATCGCCATCGCGTCGAGGAAACAGCCCATCACGAAGAACAGCAGCAGGATCAGCGCCAGCGTCCCGTAGCGCCCCGCGCCCAGCTCGGTCAGGAAGGCCGTCAGCTCCTGCGGGACCTGGGTCACCGCCAGGAAGTAACCGAACAGCGTCGCCCCGATCAGAACCGTATAGATCGCGACCGAGGTCCGCAGCGCCTCGACCAGGCTGTCGAGCAGGCTGGTCCAGGTCAGCCGCCCGCGCGCCAGGCCGATCAGCGCGGTCAAAAGCGCACCCGCGGCCGCCGCCTCGGTCGCCGTCACGATGCCGAAGTAGATCGACAGGATCACCGCCACGAACAGCAGGCCCACCGCCCAGATCCCGCGCAACGAGGCCAGCGCCGCGCCCAGCCGGAAGGGCTCGGCCGCCGGCAGATGGCGCCCGTACCAGATCCGGACCGTGGCCAGGTACATCACCACCGCCAGAAGCCCCGGCACGATCCCGGCGATGAACAGCGTGCCGATGTCCGTTTCCGTGATGAACCCGTAGATCGCCAGAACCACCGAGGGCGGGATCAGGATGCCCAGCGTGCCGCCCGCCGCGATGATGCCGGTGGCGGCGGCGTCGGAATAGCCGGCCTCCTTCATCTCGGGATAGGCGATCTTGGTCATCGTCGCCGCCGTCGCCACCGAGGATCCGCAGATCGCCGCAAAGCCCCCGCAGGCTCCGACCGAGGCCAGGCCCAGCCCGCCCCTGAACCCGCCCAGCCAGGCGCGCCCTGCGCGGAACAGTTCGGACGACATGCCGGAATTGGTCGCCAGCACCCCCATAAGGATGAAGAAGGGGATCAGGGTCAGGTTGAAATCGGTGATCGAGGCGATGGGCGATTGCGCCAGCAGGTTCAGCGCCGGGCCCGGCGCCACCACCGCGCCGAAGCCGCCGATGCCCACGATCCCCATGGCGATGCCGATCGGCACCCGCAGCGCCATCAGCGCAAACAGCGCTGCGAAGCCGGACAGGGCGATAAAGTCGTTGCTCATTTCCGCTGGTCTCCCAGCAACTGGTCGTCGATCCCGTCGAACTCGCCCAGGTCCCCGCCCCAGCGAAGGATCCGCCACAGCCGCAGCGTCGTCGTCAGCAGCGCCGCCATCAGCCCCAGCCAGATGCTCAGGAAGAAGGGCCAGTGCGGCAGGCGCAGGTCCATCGTGGCGTCGCCGCCCGACATGGCCGCGTTCACCCGGCCCCAGATCTTCCAGCACATCAGCGCAGTGAAGCCCAGCAGCACCGCCCAGGCAAAGGCGTTGACCCAGGCCCGCGCGCGCGGCCCCAGCGCCTGGGCCAGCAAGTCGACCTTGATATGCGTGCCGTGCCAGGCGACCGACGCCATGCCCCAGGCAATCGCCACGCCAAGGATCAGCCGCGAGAGATCGAACGCATCCGGCAACGGCCGCGCAAAGCCATAGCGTCCGATGGCCGAGGCCACGATCAGCAGCGTCACGAGGCCAAGGATGACCCCGGCGACCCTTTCGATCAGCCGGACAAGGCGCGTGACCGACCGCGCGGCGGACGGCCCGGTGGGTAAGGTGTCAGACATGTGCCGGTCCCCGGGACAGGGCGGGATCCGCCGCGCAGGACATTGTCCCGCGCGGCGTCCCCGCGCGCGCCGATCAATAGGCGGCGTCGTACTTGTCGAGAGCGGCCCTGTAGCCCTCGAGGATGGCATCCGCGTCGCCACCCTTGGCGGCCACGGCCTCCTTCCATTCCTCGATCAGCGGCGCAGCGGCGGCGCGCCAGGCCTCGACCTCTTCGGGCGTCGGCGTGTTGAAGCTCTGGCTCTCGTCCGCCATCAGCTGCGCCTTGGCGGCCATGTCGTCCTCGTGCCAGCCGGCGGCGACCGTTCCGGACCATTCGATCGAGCAATGATCGTCGATCACCGCCTTGTTTTCGTCCGACAGGCCGTCATAGCTGGCCTTGTTCATCACCAGCACCTGCGCCGACAGGTAGAACGGCATGTCCAGGTGCACGGGCACCTCGTCGGTCAGCTTGAAATCGTACATCGCGCCCCAGGGAAAGGTGACCGCCTCGGCGGTGCCCTTCGAAAGCGCCTCGCGCACCTCCGGCGCCGGCACCTGCACCGGCCCGCCGCCCAGCAGCGACACGAAGCGCGCCATGGTGGCGTGCGCCGGGCGGATGTTCTTGCCCTTGATGCCCTCGGGCCCGGTGATGTCCTCCTGCGAATGCAGCGCGCCCGGCGCGTGGGGATGGACAAAGCAGACCTTCACGTCGCCCATCTCCTGCTGGGCGCCATACTCGGCATACCATTCGTGGATCGCCTGCGCGCCCTTGACGCTGTCATCGGCAATGAAGGGCACTTCGGTCAGCGCGTAGATCGGGAAGCGCCCGGCGGTATAGCCCGGGTTCACATAGGCCAGGTCCACGATCCCCTGCGCGGCCATGTCGTAATGGTCCGGCGCCTTGCCCAGCTGCTGCGCCGGGAAGATCTGGACCGCGATGCGCCCGTCCGATGCCTCCTGCACGGACTCGGCCCAGGGATTGATACCCTTGGTGGCCGGCGAGATCGTCGGCGGCACCCAGTGCGACAGGCGCAGGGTCACCTCCTGAGCCTGCAGGGCCAGCGGTGCAAAAGCCGCAAGAATTGCGCCAAGCGCAATGGCATTCCGTGTCATGATGTCCTCCCATGGTGCCGGGTTTTCCCGGTCCTCCTCGGCCGATGGTGGGCGAGCAAGGGTCGAAAATCAACGCCAAAGTCGGTCGTTGCGCTGTGCCCCGGGCCCCGGCCACGGGCGGCCGCGCGGACATGACAGGGCGCCGGGATACATCCCGAAATCTGATCGCACAGCCCTCAGGATTGCCCCACACCACCTGCCGCCGCAGCCGGGCCAAAGTGGCACGCGCTCCAACCTCGCCCAGGCACGGCAGCCGGGGTCATGGACATTGTCGAAGCGCGCTCTTCGGGGAAATTCGTCGGGGGGAGATCTGGAGCGGGTAGCGGGAATCGAACCCGCGCGTTCAGCTTGGGAAGCTGACAGGCTACCATTACATCATACCCGCCGCAGAAAACCCTCTACCCCGGCGGCGCGGCGCGCGCAACTGCAAAGCGGCGCCTCACCTCGCGCTTGGACAAGCTCGCCATACGCACCCACACCCGCAGACCAAGCCCGAAGCGGAACCGAACGAGAAACGCCGGTCATTCCGCTTCCCCATGGCTCAGAAGACTGGCGGTGACGCTATAGATGGACGCAAACTTGCATCAGCGGGCACATACTAAGAATGAATGGCACACTCGACGTGGTGCCCCCCCGATCTCTCTGGAACAAAGCCACAGCACACACCAAAAAACGTCGCGAGTCGCCACCTCGCCTGCAGCCATGGCACATCCGGCGCTACATTAGATCCATAGTGAGACAAGCACTGATGCAGAGAAATCAAACATTTGACATGCTCAGGTTGGTGGCCATCTTCGGTGTTGTTTTTCTGCATCAGAAATTCGATGCGGTGTCCGGCCTGGACGCCAGCTCAATTCTTCGCCTGATGATGCGATGGTCCGTGCCATTCTTTTTCATGCTTACAGGGTTCTTCTTAAGCTCTTACCTTGGCTTCGCAGAAATAAGCATCTCAAGAGTCCGCCGCATCGGAGTTATCACCATTATCGCCAACTTGTTGTTCCTGCCCCTGGCGATTGCAATGAATGGGCTTGGCACTCTCACCATTTCGACCCTGGTGCTAGGGACATGGTTTCACCTATGGTTTCTAAACGCATTAATCCTGAGCCTTATTCTACTCGTTGTCCTGCCATCCCTCGCGCGTCGCCCCTCAGTCATTTCCGCGCTGAGCGTACTTATATTTCTAGCGTATTACCTGGCAGACACCCAGGCGATGTTGGACCCGAATCCCGACTATCAGCTGAATACGGTAATGCGACAATTTTCAGGATTGGCTTTTGTCTGGTTTGGATTCAGCATTGCGCAACTTGAACGCAAATCCTTCAGACCAAGGTTTGCGGCCATCTTGATCGCGGGGGGCGTCCTCTTGGTCGTTGCCGAAGCAATGCTGTGGTCTTCTCTTGGTTACTCAGTCGTTTACAGGCAACTCCCGCTGGGAGCGATTTCAATGACTTTCGGCTTTCTGATCTTGGGCATGTCGCTTCAGAAAAAAGATATTCCAGGGGCTGAAATCGGCCGGGATCAATCTCTGTCAGTCTACATCATCCACCCAATATTTCTGAAGATAGCCGGTATTTTCCTTTCAACCCTGGGAATCGTTGGCAGCAGCGCTTCCTATCTCGCCATTGCATTTGGGTTCGTGGCGTCGGTTTCGTTCTGTATGGCGCTGGATAAAATCTGGCCCTCGGCTGCAAATATACTGCGCGGCCAGCTTCCGGAATTGCACCCCGCCCCGAAAGAAAGGCAAGGACTAAATCAAGCTTGATATTCCTGTGGTCTTGCCTAATCCCGCAGTCAGCGGCCGGCCTGCCCTGCGGCCATGATACGGCACGACCCGCGCCAGCCCCGAGCAGCTCAGTGACAACAAACCGGCCGGGGTCTCCCCCGGCCGACCGCCCCGATCACAGGTGTCACACCGTCTCGGTCAGGATCTCGTTGTAGGTCTCGCGCAGGTCGCGCTTCAGCACCTTTCCGGTCGCATTGCGCGGCAGGGCATCGACAAAGACCACCCGGTCCGGGATCTGCCAATGGGCGATCTTGCCCTCGTAGAAGCCGCGCAGCTCCGCCTCGGTCGGGTCTGCGCCCTCGGCCCGGACCGCCACCAGGATCGGGCGTTCGTCCCATTTCTCGTGGTGCACGCCGACCACGGCCGCATCCGCCAGCTTGGGATGGCCGATGGCGATGTTCTCCAGCTCGACCGAACTGATCCACTCGCCGCCCGACTTGATGATGTCCTTCGACCGGTCGCGGATCGTCAGATAGCCATCGGGGTCCAGCGAGGCCACGTCGCCGGTGTCGAACCAGCCGTCCGTCAGCGTCTCGTCGCGAGTCTTGCGAAAATAGCTGTCCAGCACCCAATGCCCCCGCACGTGCAGCTCGCCCGTGGCCTTGCCGTCGCGCGGCAGCTCGGCGCCATCCTCGCCCACGATCTTCAGGTCCACGCCAAAGGGCGGCCGGCCCTGGCTTTCGCGCAGGCGGTTCTGCTCCTCTTCCGGCAGGTCCAGATGCTTGGCCAGCGGGTGGTTGACAGAGCCCAGCGGGCTCATCTCGGACATGCCCCAGGCGTGCAGTGTGTCGACACCGTAATCCTCGCGGAACTCGGTGATCATCGACGGCGGACAGGCCGAGCCGCCGACGACCGTGCGCTTCAGGCTCTCCAGCGTCGATCCCGCCTGTTTCGCATAGCCCAGCAGGCCCAGCCAGATCGTCGGCACGCCAAGCGCAAGCGTCACCTTCCAGGTGTCGATCAGCTTGACCAGCGCCTCGCCATGCAGATCCGGCCCCGGCAGCACCAGCCGCGAGCCCGACATCGCCGTGGCATAGACCGAGCCCCAGGCGTTCACATGGAACATCGGCACCACCGGCAGCACGATGTCCATCGCGGAAAAGCCGATGCAATCCGGGGTGTTGGAGGCGAAGGCATGCAGCAGCGTGGACCTGTGGGAATACAGCACACCCTTCGGGTTGCCGGTCGTGCCCGAAGTGTAGCACAGGCTGGAGGCGGTGTTCTCGTCCAGCTCCGGCCACTGGAAACCGGCCTCCCCGGTCTCGATGAAGTCGTCGTAGAACAGCAGCCCCTCGACCTGCGCCGCGGCCTCCTCGTCGCACGGGCCCATCAGGATGATATGCTTCAGCCCCTTGAGCTGGTCGCGCAGCTTGACCACCAGCGGCAAGAAGGTCTTGTCGATGAAGAGAACCTGGTCCTCGGCGTGGTCGATGATATAGACCAGCTGTTCGGGAAACAGCCGCGGGTTGATCGTGTGGCAGACGAACCCGGCCCCCGAAGCGCCGTAATAGATCTCCAGGTGCCGCCGGTTGTTCCAGGCGATGGTCGCGACCCGCGCCTGCGGGCCCAGCCCCAGCTTCGTCAGCGCCGCGCCCAGCTTGCGCGCATTGGCGGCAACCTTGCCCCAGGAGGTGACCTCGGTCCCGTCCATGGTGTTGACCGAGACGATCTCGGTGTCGTGGTGGTAGCGCTCCGCGTGATCGATGAGTGTCGAGATCAGCAGCGGCTGGGTCATCATCTGCCCGAGCATGGGTATCCTCCCGTTTCCGGCCCGGCCCCCGCGCAGGTCTCAGCGCAGGCGCCCGGCCCATCCCTCTTGTGTCCGACCGAAGAGTGCCGAGCGGCGCCGGCATTTGCAACTCCGACCCGCACGTCAGTGAACGCCCCAGCCCCCCGGACGGAACGTCACAGGACACGCCCGCGCCCCGGCCGTGGCCTGCCGCATGGCCTGCGACCGTCCCCGCATCTTCTTCTTGGCCCAAATACCTCCCGCCGGAGGCAGCTGCGCTGTCCACAGGCGCCACCGCCGGACGCCTTGCGCGGACGATCACCACCCCCCGAACCGGGCAGGACGCCAGCCCCCGGGGCGCGCACCCCTCTCTTCATCTTTGCAGAAATACCTCCCGCCGGAGGCACCGCGCCCTGCGGGCGCGGTTGCGCCGCCTTCGGCGGCGCCCGGGTGCGGGGCGGGGGCGCGCTGCGCGCGCCCCCGCCCCGCACAACCCCCGCAAAATTCCCCGGCCAACGGCCGGATCGGGACCGCTCAGGTTCCCCCGGCTGCCCCGCCATGCAGATGCACGAACTCCACCAGCGCCGCGGTAGAGCCGTCCTTGCCCTCCGCCGTCTCCTCGCCGTCGACGATCGGGCCCAGCGACGTCGCCAGTTCCTTGCCCAGCTCGACGCCCCACTGGTCGTAAGAGTTGATCCCCAGGATCACCCCCTCGACGAAGACCCGATGCTCGTAGGCGGCGATGATCTGGCCCAGCACGAAGGGCGTCAGCTGCGGGTAGACCAGCGTGACCGACGGCCGGTTGCCCGGGAACACCCTGTGGCGCGCCTGGCGGTCCAGCTCGGCGCCGGAGAACCCCTGCGCCTCCGTCCGCTTGCGCGCCTCGTCCAGCGAGCGGCCCCGCATCAGCGCCTCGGATTGCGCCAGGCAATTGGCCACCAGCAGCCGGTGGTGATGCGCCAGGTCGGGCTCGTGCCCGACGGCGGCCACCATGAACTCGCAGGGGACCACCGCGGTGCCCTGGTGGATCAGCTGGTAGAAGGCATGCTGCCCGTTGGTCCCCGGCGCGCCCCAGACCACAGGGCCCGAGGGCACGTCCAGCGCCACGCCATCCATCGTCACCGACTTGCCGTTCGATTCCATCTCGAGCTGCTGCAGATAGGCGGGCAGCTTGTCCAGCCTCTGGTCATAGGGCAGCACCGCCCGCGTGCCGTAGCCGCAGACCTGGTGGTGCCAGATCCCCACCAGCGCCAGCATCACCGGCAGGTTCTCGGACCATTTCGCCGCCTTGAAATGCACGTCCATCGCCTCGGCCCCACGCAGAAAGGCCTCGAAGGCCTTGCCCCCGATCGCGATCATCAGCGACAGCCCGATCGGCCCCCAGACCGAATAGCGCCCGCCGACCCAGTCGGCGAAACCGAAGACATGCTCGGGCAGCACGCCGAAAGCCGCGGTCTTGTCCTCGGCCGTCGACAGCGCCGCCATCTGCAACGAAGGATCCCCGCCGCCCTCGGTCATCCAGGCCCTGGCGGTGCGCGCGTTGGTCATCGTCTCGATCGTGGTGAAGGTCTTTGACGCGATGATCAGCAGCGTGGTCTTCGGATCGAGGCCCCGCAGCGTGTCGGCGATATGCGCGCCATCCACGTTCGACACGAAGTGACAGCGCGGCCCGTCGGCATAGGGCGACAGGGCCTCCACCGCCATCGCGGGCCCCAGGTCCGAGCCGCCGATCCCGATGTTGACCACGTCGGTGATCCTGCCCCCCGCGCCCGGCTTCTCGCCGGACCGCACGGCTTCGGCAAAGCGCTGCATGTCCACCAGAGTCTCGCGCACCTGGTCCATCACGTCGATCCCGTCGACCATCACCGGCCCACCATCGAGGTTGCGCAGCGCCGTGTGCAGCACCGCACGGCCTTCGGTCTCGTTGATGGGCGTGCCGCCGAACATCGCCGCGCGGCGCCCGGCCAGGTCGACCTGATCGCACAGCGCCACCAGCTCGTCGCGGATCCGGGCCGTGATCTGTGTCTTGGAATAATCCAGCCGCATGTCGCCGGTCGCCGCGCAGAACGTGGCCGCGCGGTCGGGATCCTCGGCGAACAGGTCCAGCATATGACGCTCCGCGCTTCTGGCGCGCAGCTCCACGAGGTAATCGAACATTGACGTCACTCCGCCCAGTGAATGGTCGTACCGCCGAGAATGGCCCGCACGGGCGCTTCTTCAAGCGGAAGCTGGCGCGCCCGGTCCAGGGCCTCGCGCTTGTCGGCCCCGGTGATCACCAGATGGGTCCGCATCGCATCCTGCAGCACCCGCGCGGTCAGGCTGACCCGGACCTCGGGCTGGCTTTCGGGGCGCAGCACGGCCAGCACGGGCGCATTGGGCGCCAGCGCATCGGCCAGCCCCGGCGTGCCCGGAAAGAGAGAGGCGGTATGCATGTCCGCCCCCATCCCCAGCACCACGATATCCAGCGGCAGCAGCGGCGCGATCCGGCTCTCCAGCTCGGCCAGCGCCGTGTCGGGATCCTGCGGTGCGGCGGCCATCGGCACCTGCACGGCGGCCGCGGCCCGGCCGGTCAGCAGCCGTTCGCGGATCAGCTTCGCGTTCGACCGCGGATCGTCCTCGGGCACCCAGCGTTCGTCCGTGGGCAACACCCGCACCCGGTCCCAGTCCAGGTCCACGTCGCAGAGCACGTCGAAGATCGGCCCCGGCGTCGTGCCCCCGGCCACCGCCAGCGACACGACATCCTTCTGCGCCAGCGCCGCGCGCAGCTCCGAGGCCAGCTTGTCGGCTACATCCATCGCGAGGATCTCGCGATCGGGATAGGTTTCCAAAGTCACGGATTGATCCCCCGCCATTCCCGTCCGTTCCGGCGCAGCAGCAGCTCGGCATCCGCCGGACCGGCACTGCCCGAGGCATAGCCCTTAGGCACATCGTTGCGCGATTCCCAGCCCTCGATGATCGGATCGGTCCAGGCCCAGGCCGCCTCGACCTCGTCGCCGCGCATGAAGAGCGTCTGGTTGCCCCGGATCACGTCCATGATCAGCCGCTCGTAGGCATCCGCATGGTGCCCGTCCGGCCCCAGCGCCTCGGCAAAGGTCATGTCCAGCGGCACGTCGATCAGCCGCATGCCGCCGGGCCCCGGCTCCTTGATCGTCACGCCCAGCGTGATCCCCTCGTTCGGCTGCAGCCGGATCGACAGCGTGTTCTGATGCTCGCCCGCCTCGGTGCCGAAGATCGAATGCGGCATCGGCTTGAACATCACGTTGATGACCGACGACCGCGCCTTCAGCCGCTTGCCGGTGCGCAGGTAGAACGGCGTGCCCGCCCACCGCCAGTTCGAGATCGTCGTGCGCAACGCCACGTAGCTTTCGGTGCGCGAGCGCGGATTGCCCACCGCCTCGCGGTAGCTTGGATGACGGCCCTCGTCATCCTCCAGCTCTTCGTACTGGCCGCGCACGATGTGATGCGGCGGCACCGGGTCCAGCGCGCGGATCACCTTCAGCTTCTCGTCGCGCACCGCATCAGGGTCGAACTTGGCCGGCGGCTCCATGGCGATCAGGCACAGAAGCTGCATCAGGTGGTTCTGCACCATGTCGCGCATCGCACCCGAGGTATCGTAATACTCGCCGCGCCCGCCGACGCCCACGGTCTCGGCCACGGTGATCTGGATGTGATCGACGAACTGGCTGTTCCAGAGCGGTTCGAACAGCATGTTGCCGAATCGGATCGCCATCAGGTTCTGCACCGTCTCCTTGCCCAGGTAATGGTCGATCCGGTAGATCTGGCTTTCGTCGAAATAGGACGCCATCGTCCGGTTCAGCGCCCGCGCGGTTTCCAGGTTCTTGCCGAAGGGTTTTTCCACCACGATCCGGCTGGTCGCGTCGGTCAGGCCATGCTGGCTGAGCCGTTCGGCGATATCGGCAAAAAGCGCCGGCGCCACCGAGAAATAGAAGGCGCGCACCACGTCGGGCCGCAGCTTCTCGCCCAGATCGCCCCAGCCGTCTTCGCCGCGCGCGTCGACGGTCACGTAATCCAGACGCTGCAGGAACTCGTCGACCCAGACCCGGTCCTGGCCCGGCGCGAACTCGTCCAGTGCCTCGGCCGCGAAGGCGCGAAAGTCCTCCGTCGACATCTCGCCCCGGGCGGCGCCTATGACGCGGGCCTCTGCCGGCATCTGGCCTGCGTGAAAGCGATGAAAGAGGGCAGGAAGGATCTTGCGACGGGCCAGGTCTCCGGTGCCCCCGAAGATGACCAGGTCGAAAGGATCCACGGGAATGACGCGCGATACCATATGCTTTCTCCCTTTGGCCGCCTTGATACCCGACATGTCCCTGTCGGTCGACATCGCTCGACACCGCTGCGGCCGGTTTTGCTTGGCGCTCGGCACCTGTTAGCGCAATCATGCCCGCAAACAAACCCTTATCACGTCTTTGACAGGGCGCCGGACCATTGCTTTCCAATTCCCGCGGGATAGGTAAGCTGCGCGACAGCCCGAGGAATGAGCACAGACATGAAAGACGGCACGCAGCATCCCGCCAATGCCGGCAAGTTCCGGAACCCCGCACTGACCGCGACCGGCGAGCGCCGCGCCACGGTGGCCCTGTCGCACCCCGAGACCCTGTGGTTCAACACCGGGACGCTCTGCAATATCGCCTGCCAGAATTGCTACATCGAAAGCAGCCCCACCAACGACGCCCTCGTCTACCTGACGGCCGAGGATGTCGCGGCCTTCCTAGGTCAGCTGCGCGATCGGCGCTGGCCGGTGACCGAGATCGGCTTCACCGGGGGCGAGCCCTTCATGAATCCGCAGATGATCGAGATGGCGCACCTTTCGCTGGAGGCCGGCTATCGCGTGCTCATCCTGACCAACGCCATGCGCCCGATGATGCGCCCCGCGATGCGCGACGGCCTGCTGTGGCTGCGTGACCGCTTCGGCGACAGGCTCACCCTGCGAATCTCGCTCGACCATCACGAGCCGCGCCACCACGACGCCGAACGCGGCACCGGTGCCTACGAGCGCACGCTCGACGGCATGGACTGGCTTCGCGACAACGGCTTCACCATGTCCGTCGCCGGCCGCGCGCTCTGGCACGAAAGCGACGATGCGGCCCGGGAAGGCTATGCCGCGCTCTTCGCCGCGCGCGGCTACGACATCGACGCCGCCTCGCCCGCCCAGACCGTGCTCTTCCCCGAGATGGACACCTCCGTCGAGGTCCCCGAGATCACCACCGACTGCTGGTCGATCCTGGGCAAGTCCCCCGACGCGGTGATGTGTGCGTCGTCGCGCATGGTCGTCAAACGTCGTGGCGCCGAACGCCCCGCGGTCCTTGCCTGCACGCTGCTGCCCTACGCGCCCGAATTCGAACTGGGCGAGACCCTGGCCGAGGCGGAATCCGACGTCGCCCTCAACCACCCGCATTGCGCCAAGTTCTGCGTCCTCGGCGGCGCCAGCTGCTCCGCCTGACCGCCCCGAAACCCGCGTTTCAGTTTGTACAAAATGGACAAACCCGGCGCGCGACCTTGTACAAAACGGTCAATCCGGGGCGCCGCCCCCTGCTTCATCTTTGCCCAAATACCTCCGGAGGGTCTGGGGGGCAGCGCCCCCCGGCGGACCCCCACAAGCACGCCGCTCAATGGTAGGTGAATTCCCCCACCACGTTCCGCCATTCGCCGGATTTCATCATCTTGCGATGCGAGAACCGCACCGAATGCAGCGGCCCGTCGATTTCGCGTTGCCAGAACTCGATGAATTCGAACAGCTTCGGGTGATCCGGCGCGACATCGTAGTCCTGCCACACGAAGCTGTTTAGAACATGGATATAATCCGGCATCCGGTAGAAGATTTCCGCCGTGGTCAGCCCGTAGCCTTTCAGCATCATTTCGGTCTCTGTCATCTTGTCTCGCCACCTCGATCTTGTTAGGTGCCGACGAGCTTTCCAGCGCGACATTAACTTTTCAATAAAAACAATGTGTTGGCAGCCAGCCGAGGTGGCTGCCAAATGGGGGCCCCGGCAGCCATTGCACCTTATGTTCCGGGTCTGCTAGAGTGCCGACACAAGATATTGATCCTGCCATAAGATTGGGCACGCGACGTGAGCGATACTCCCGAACCGCCTGAAAACGAAGAGGAAAAGCCGGAACGTCCAGCGTATGACGGACCGTCGATTTCCATCGAGGCCGAGATGCGGGCCTCCTACCTCGACTATGCGATGTCCGTCATCGTCAGCCGCGCGATCCCCGATCTGCGCGACGGGCTGAAGCCGGTGCATCGGCGTATTCTTTATGCAATGGACGAGGTCGGGAACACCCACGACAAGCCCTACCGCAAGTCCTCGCGCCCCGTGGCCGATGCCATGGGCAAGTATCACCCGCACGGGGATTCGGCGATCTACGACGCCCTTGTCCGGATGGCGCAGGACTTCTCGATGTCCCTGCCGCTGCTCGACGGCCAGGGCAACTTCGGCTCCATGGACGGCGATCCACCGGCCGCCTTCCGGTATACCGAGGTCCGCCTCGCCAAGGCCGCACGCGGTCTGCTCGACGATATCGACATGGATACCGTTGATTTCCAAGACAATTATGACGGCAAGGACCGCGAACCCACGGTCCTGCCCGCGCGCTTTCCGAACATGCTGGTCAACGGGGCCGAAGGCATCGCCGTCGGCATGGCCACCCGAATCCCGCCCCACAACCTGGGCGAGGTGATCGACGCCACGCTCGCGATGATCGAGGATCCCGACCTAACCTCGGAACAGCTGATCGACTATATCCCGGCGCCCGATTTCCCGACCGGCGGCCAGATCCTCGGCCGCTCCGGCGCGCGCAAGGCCTATATCGAGGGCCGCGGCAGCGTCATCATACGCGCGAAAACCCATGTGGAAGAGATCCGCAAGGACCGCTACGCCATCATCGTGGACGAGATCCCGTATCAGGTGAACAAGGCCTCGATGATCGAGAAGATCGCCGAAGCCGTGCGCGACAAGCGGATCGAGGGCATAGCCCATGTGCAGGACGAATCCGACCGCGCCGGCGTGCGCGTCGTGATCGAGCTGCGCCGCGACGCGACACCCGACGTGGTGCTGAACCAGCTCTGGCGGTTCTCGCCGATGCAGATGAGCTTCGGCTGCAACATGCTGGCGCTGAACGGGGGCAAGCCGGAACAGCTGACGCTGCGCCGTTTCCTAAGTTCTTTCATCGACTTCCGTGAAGATGTCGTCGCCCGCCGCACCGCCTACCTGCTGCGCAAGGCGCGCGAACGCAGCCATATCCTCTGCGGTCTGGCCGTTGCGGTGTCCAACGTGGACGAGGTCGTCGCGACCATCCGCGCCTCCGCCGATGCGGCCGAAGCGCGCGAGAAGCTGATGACACGCCGCTGGCCCGCCGCCGAGATCGCCAGTTATATCCAGCTGATCGACGATCCGACCCACCGGATGAACGAGGACGGCACATACAACCTGTCGGAAACCCAGGCCCGCGCCATCCTGGACCTGCGCCTGCAGCGCCTGACACAGATCGGCGTGCGCGAGGTCACCGACGAGCTGGAAGAGCTGGCCGCCAAGATCAAGGATTACCTCGACATCCTGGGCAGTCGCGAGCGGATCATGGAGATCATCTCGAACGAACTGACTGAAATCAGGGATCAATTCGCCGTTCCCCGCCGGACCGAGATCATCGACTGGGCCGGCGACATGGAAGACGAGGACCTCATCGAGCGCGAGGACATGGTCGTCACCGTCACCGCCGGCGGCTATATCAAGCGCACGCCGCTGGCCGATTTCCGGGCGCAGAAGCGCGGCGGCAAGGGTGTCTCGGGCGGCGGGCTCAAGGACGAGGACGTGGTGACCACGCTTTTCGTTGCCAACACCCATACGCCGCTTCTGTTCTTCACCACCGACGGCATGGTCTACAAGCTGAAGACCTGGCGCCTGCCGGCCGGCGGGCGGACCTCGCGCGGGAAGGCCATCGTCAACATCCTGCCGATCCCGCAGGGGATCTCCATCGCCGCGATCATGCCGGTCGACCGGGACGAGGACGAATGGGCCGATCTGAACATCGTCTTCGCCACCTCCGGCGGCGATGTGCGGCGTAACGCCTTGTCGGACTTCACCAATGTGATGCGCAACGGCAAGATCGCGATGAAGTTGCCCGAGGGCGTCGAGCTGGTGAATGCCCGCATCGCGTCCGAAGACGAGGACGTGATGCTGGTCACGGATTCGGGACGCGCGATCCGCTTCCGCACCACCGATGTCCGCGTCTTCAAGGGCCGCGATTCCACCGGCGTGCGCGGGATCAGGCTGACGAATGGCGACCGCGTGGTGTCCATGGCTGTCATCCGCCACTTCGAGGCAAGCCCGGACGAACGCGCCGCCTACCTCAAGATGCGCCGCCTGATGGCCGGCGTGGTCGAGGATACCGAGGCCGACGAGGACGGCGGCAATGCCGACAGCCTGCTGCCGCAGGAACGCTATGCCGAGATGTCGGCGTCCGAGAACCTGATCCTGACGATCACCTCCAAGGGGTCGGGCAAGCTCAGTTCCAGCTTCGATTATCCGCTGCGCGGACGGGGCGGCATGGGCGTGCAGGCGATGGACAAGGCGATGCGCGGCGGGCCTCTCGTCGCCGCCTTCCCGGTGGAGATGGACGACCAGATCATGCTCGCCACCTCGCGCGGGCAGTCGATCCGCGTGCCGGTGGACGGCATTTCGTTCCGCTCGCGCAGTGCGGGCGGCGTGAAGGTGTTCAACACCGGTGTCGGCGAAGAAGTCGTCAGCGTGGCCTGGATCGCCGATCAGGGCGAGGACGAGGCCGAAGACGGCGCCTCCGAGGGCGGCGAAGCGTAGCTTTCAGCAAAGGGGCCGCGCGGGGTGTTTCCCGCGCGGCCCCTTGCCGTTCGGGTCCCGCATCTGGTGCTCTCACGGGCGGCATGGGACCCGGTTCCGGATTGTCATCCCACGACACCGGCTGGGTTAATCCTCGCGAAACCTTCCTCTGCCATCCTCGCGCCCCGAACCGGGAGGCCGCGATGAATCTCTACACCTGCTTTATTGACCTGAAGAACGAGGCCAAGGCGCTGAGCTTTGCCATGGCCGTCGAATCCTGGATGTCCCACCTGAAGGAGAAGGGCGTGATCGCCGGCTGGGAGCTTTACCGGCGCAAGCTGAACCTGGCCTCTTCGACGCACCGGGATTTCATGCTCGAGATCGCGGTGAACGACCTGGCGCAGCTCGACCAGGCCTTTCGCATGCTGGGGCAGCAAAGCGACGAGATCGAAACGCTGTACCGCAACGTACACGAACAGATCCTGACAGCGGACTTCGGGTTGTACCGGCCGTTTCCGGATCCGGAGCGCGCGGAACGGATGGCACTACTCTAGGCTCCCTTGCGCGGGCTGAACCTGCGGGAGCCTCCGGCGGGAGGTATTTTTGCAAAGATGAAGACCATCAGGGAGTTTTGCGACACGCTCCTGTCTTCACCTTTGCCCAAATACTCGACCGAAACGGCCCAGCCAGCGGTTGGTCCGCACAGAGCACCGTCCCCGCCGTTGCCGTAGGGTGGGGTTATACCCCACCGCCCGGCTCACAGCCCATAAAGCGCGCCGAACTTGGACTCCAGGTAGTTCAGCAGCGGCCCTTCCGACGGCGCGGCACCACTTGCCCGCGCGATCACGTCGCGCGGCGTGTAAAGGCCGCCGTGGCGCTGGAGGTTCTCCTTCAGCCAGCCGGTGGCGCCCGAGGTGTCGCCGGCGGCAAGCTGGGCGTCGAGATCCGGAACCGCCGCACGCAGGGCTTCGTGCAGGCAACCGGCGTAGACATTGCCAAGGGCGTAGGTCGGGAAATAGCCGAAGAGGCCCACGGACCAGTGCACGTCCTGCAGCATCCCGTTCGACGGCTTGTCCACCGCATAACCGAAATCGGCGGCGAACCGGTCGTTCCAGGCGGCTTCCAGGTCCTTCACCGGAAGATCGCCGGACACCATCGCGCGTTCGAGGTCGAAGCGCAGCATGATGTGCAGATTGTACTGCACCTCGTCCGCCTCGGTCCGGATATAGCCGTTCTGCACCCGGTTCGCCGCCGCATAGAACGCGTCCGGACCGTCCAGGCCCAGATCGCCGAAGGCGCTCTGCACCTGGTCGTACATCCATCCTGTGAAGGCGCGCGACCGGCCAAGCTGGTTCTCGTAGATCCGGCTCTGGCTTTCGTGCACCCCCATCGAGACCCCTTGCCCCAGCGGCGTCAAAGCAAAGGCCGGATCGATGGCCTGCTCGTAAGAGCCGTGCCCGACCTCGTGGATCGTCGAGTAGAAACAGTTGAACGGATCCAGAGGGTTGGTCCGCGTCGTGATCCGCACATCCGCGCCGCTGCCCGAACTGAAGGGATGCACCGCCGTGTCGATCCGGCCGCGGGTGAAATCGTAGCCGAAGGCGCGCGCCAGGGCGTCCGACACCGCCATCTGCAGCGCCGGATCGAAGGTGCCGGTCAGGCCGGCGGGCACAGGCTTGTCCAGGATCGCCGCGCGCAGATCCACCAGCCGGGGCCGCATCGCGTCGAAGATCGCGGCGATCTCGCCGCCAGAGCTGCCCGGTTCGTAATCCTGCACCAGCGCGTCATAGGCATCGCCCCCGGCCGAGAGCGCGGCGGCCTCCTCGCGCCGAAGCCGCACCACCTCTTCCAGCGTCGGCAGGAAGGCGGCGACATCCTCGTTGGCGCGCGCCTCGGCCCAGATGCCCTGCGCCAGAGACGTCAGCCGGGCCAGCGCCTTGGCCAGGTCGGCCGGCACCTTCGTCGCCCTGTCGTAATCGCGCCGGATCTCGCGCAGCTGGGCCTGGCCCACCGCGTCTTCCGGGGCGGCCGAGGCCAGCCAGTCGCCGACCCTGGGGTCGGAGCGGCGGGCGTGCAGGATCGACTCGATCGCCGCCATCTCCTCGCCCCGCTGTTCGGCGGCGCCGCGCGGCATCATCGTCTCCTGGTCCCAGCCCAGCCGCATGGAGATCATCTTCAGCGCCTCGGTCTCGCGCGCGAAGGCCATCAGCTCGTCATAGGCGCTCATGCGCGGGTCTCCTTCAGAGAGGTCGTGATCGGGTAGAGGCTGAGGAACCGGGCGCGCAGGATCGCGACGAAGAGCGCCACGGCCACCAGTTGGTGGATGATCGCCAGCCCGACGGGCGCGGCATAGAGCACGTTCATGATGCCCAGCATGATCTGCACCGCGAGAACCGCGAACACCAGGTTGAAGGCGAAGCGGGTGCGCGGATGGCTGCTGCGCCGGCCCCGCAGCCAGACCACCACGCCGAAGGCCGCCAGCAGGTAGCCCACGATGCGGTGGATGAACTGCACCAGCCCCGGGCTTTCGAAGAAGTTGCGCCAGAGCGGCTCGGCAAAGAAGGCATTGGGCGGAAAGATCTGGCCCGCCATCAGGGGCCAGTCGGTATAGGACCGGCCCGCGTCGATCCCGGCGACCAGCGCGCCGATCAGGATCTGCAGAAAGGCAAAATGCAAAAGCCCCGTGGACAGGCCGTAAAGCTTGCGCTCGGAGATGCGGTGGGCCTGCATCAGATCGCGTTCCGTCCGGCCCAGTTTCATCGCGAACCAGGCCAGCACGCCCAGGATGACAAAGGCCAGGCCCAGATGCACCGCCAGCCGGTAGCTTGCGACCGAGGTCATGCCCTCGCCCAGGGTCACGCCCGACGACACCATCCACCAGCCGATCGCGCCCTGCAGCCCGCCAAGTGCGCCGGGAATGATCAGGCGGCCTTTCCAGCCCTGGGGGATCTTGCCCGTCAGCAGGAACCCGAGATAGCCGATCGCCCAGACCAGCCCGATTACGCGGCCCAGCTGGCGGTGGCCCCATTCCCACCAGTAGATCCGTTTGAAATCATCCAGTTCCATCCACTGGTTCTGGATGTGGAACTGGTCGATCTGCTGGTACTTGTCGAATTCCGCCTGCCAGTCCTCGACCGACATCGGCGGCACGGCCCCGGCGACGGGCGCCCATTCGGTGATCGACAGCCCGCTGTCGGTCAGCCGGGTCAGCCCGCCGACCGCGATCATGGCCACCACCAGGGCAAACAGCACCATGAGCCAGGCCCGCACCAGCCCGCGCGCCCCGCCGCGGCCCCGGTCGATGCCACCGGGGGCGGTTGCGGGGCGGGTCTGCGTTTCGGTGCCGACCTCTTCGAAGAGCTTGCGTTGTCCGGTCATCTTTGCCTCTGATCCGTTTGGCGCGAAGGTAGGGGCCCCCGGGCGCGGCGTCCAGCGGGCACCGTGCCGCCCCGGCCCGCCCTAGTCGCCGCGTTCCTTCCAGCGCACCATCTGCCGCATGATCCCGTGCAGCATCTGCACGTCCGACCGCGTCAGCCGCATCCGGCTCCAGAGGTTGCGCAGCACGATCTTCATGCCCTCGGCCTTTTCGGGCGGATAGTAAAAGCCCGCCTCCTCCAGCCGCTGTTCGTAATGCTCGGCGAGCTTCTCGATCTCGATCGATTGCGCCCAGTCGGCGCCGGCCATCTCGATGCGCTCGTGGTCGATCTCGGTGCTGGCCCGGCGCCATTCATAGCCGGTCAGCAGCACGCATTGCGCCAGGTTGAGCGAAGCGAACTCCGGGTTCACCGGGACCGAGATGATCGCATTGGCCCGCGCGATGTCGTCGTTTTCCAGCCCTGCGCGTTCGGGGCCGAAGAGCACGGCGACCTTTTCACCGGCGGCGATCTTCTCGGCGGCCATGGTCATGGCGCGTTCGGGGCTGACCACCGGCTTGGTCAACCCGCGCGAGCGCGCGGTGGTGGCAAAGACATAGGCGCAATCGCTCACCGCATCGGCGGTGGTCTCGAACAGCCCCGCGTCGTCCAGCAGCCGGCCCGCGCCGGAGGACATCGCCACCGCCTTGGGATTGGGCCAGCCGTCGCGCGGCGCGACCAGCCGCATCCGGTCCAGGCCGAAGTTCCACATCGCCCGCGAGGCGGCACCGATGTTCTCGCCCATCTGGGGGCGGACAAGGACGAAGGCGGGCTGGGGCGTGTCGGAAGGCATGGGATCGGTCCGGTTTGGGGTCGGGCCGTGCTGTACGGGCGCCGGACGACAAGGGCAAGGGGATCGCGCCGTTTCGCAGGGATCCGGGGGCATGCACGGCGCGCGCAAGGCCGGTCGCGCCCGTGGCCTCCGGGGGCGCGGCCGCCCCATGACCGGCCCACGGGGCAGCCCCTGGGTCCCGTGCGTCAGCCGTCCGGGCGTTGCCTCAAGGGTGGCATTTGCTTCCCCTCCACAATCCGTTAAACGGCAGGTCAGACCCGAATGCGATAAAAGCCACATGACCGAGCAGCCGCAGACCTACCTGATCACTCCGCCCAGCCTGGACCCCGATACCTTCCCGGATCAGCTGGCCCGCCTTCTGGATGCCACGCCGGTCGCCTGCGTGCGCCTGGCGCTCGCCACCCGCGACGAGGACGACATCTCGCGCGCGGCCGATGCGTTGCGCCTGACCTGCCATGACCGCGACGTCTGTCTCGTGGTGTCGGATCACCTGCTGCTGAGCCAGAAGCTGGGCCTTGATGGCGTGCACCTGTCCGCGGGCACCCGCGGCGTGCGCGACGCGCGCAAGGCCCTGGGGATCGAGGGCATCGTCGGCAGTTTCTGCGGCACCTCGCGCCATGACGGCATGACCGCGGGCGAGGCCGGCGCCGATTACATCAGCTTTGGCCCCGTCGGCGGCGGCGGGCTGGGCGATGGCGCCCTGGCCGAGATCGAGATCTTCGAATGGTGGTCGCAGATGATCGAACTGCCGGTGGTGGCCGAAGGCGGCCTCGGCCCGGCCGAGATCCGTGCGCTGGCGCCCTATGCCGATTTCTTCGCCTTCGGAGAAGAGGTCTGGTCGACCGAGGATCCGCTGGCCGCGCTGAAGAGCCTGCGCGTGGCGATGGCCGACGGCTAGGCCCCGGCGGCGCTGCGCCGCCGGAGATCCCGCTGTCCCATCCGCAGCGCTAGAGGAACACCCGTTCCACGAACCAGTAGGCGCCGACCAGCGCGATCACCGCCGAGGCCGGGATCGCGATCGCCGTGCGATACCAGGGCTTGTGGCCGAACCACAGACCCACGGCCAGGAAGGCCAGCGCGATCACCGTCAGCTGGCCGAATTCCACGCCGACGTTGAACCCGATCAGCGCCGGAAAGAACTGCCCGCGCGGCAGGCCGAACTCCCCCAGCACGCTGGCAAAGCCCAGCCCGTGCAGCAGGCCGAAGCCGAAAATCACCACCGGCCGCCAGCGCGTGAGATGGCCGAGAAAGATGTTCTCAAGCGCGACATAACAGATCGACGCGGCAATCAGCGGCTCCACGATCGAGGGCGGCACGTTCACCCATCCCAGCGCGCCCAGGGCCAGCGTGACGGTATGCGCCAGCGTGAAGGCCGAGACCTGCCACAACAGCACCCGCGCCGAAGTGCCCAGAAAGAACAGCCCCAGCACGAAAAGGATATGATCCAGCCCCAGCGGCACGATATGTTCGAACCCAACAGGGATGTACTGCGCAAAGACCAGCCAGCCCGAGGCCGCCCCGCCGCCATCGAGCGCGATCGGCGGCGTGCTCCCGCCGCCCTGCACGAGGCCGGTAAAGGGCTCCTCGACCCCAAGCTGCCGCAGCACCAGCGCGCCGGCGCCCGAGGGCCAGTTCAGCACCATTTCGGAGGCCAGCGCCGGGATCTCGCCCCGCACGACCAGTTCGGAGCTGCGCGCAACGCGCGGATCGCCCAGCGGCCCGGCGTTGAAACCGGTGACCTCCAGCGTCACGGGGCCGCCGATATCCACGCCGATCCGCTCGATCCAGGCCTCGGCAAACGGCAGAAACCGCGCCTCCAGGCTGTCCGGTTCCAGCCCGCGCAGATCGTCGTAGACGCCACCGCCCTCGGCCTCGTCCGTGTCCACCAGCCCGTCAAGGTCGATCCCCGCGAGGAAGGCTTCGGCGTTCAGGCGGAAGACCATCGAAAGCTCGGAGCCGTCCACCGTGAAGTCCGCCACGGTCGGGGTGACCTCGTGCGCCCGCGCCACCACGCCCCAGCACAGAAGCATTGACAAAAGCGCCGGCAGAGCCAGCTTGAGGATCGTGATTGATGGAGGTCGCCGCATGTCCCGCCCGCGTCTGATTGTCGTTCTGCTCGCCTGTATGGCAGCCGGTCCGGGCCTTGGCCATGAGTTCTGGATCGAACCGTCGGATTTCACGCCGGACGCCGGCACGCCGGTCACCGCGCAGCTGAAGAACGGTGAAGGGTTCGTCGGCAAGAACCTGATCTACTTCGACCAGCATTTCTCGCGCTTCGACATGATCCGGGACGAGCTGATCCTGCCGGTCGAGGGGCGCGGCGGCGACCTGCCCGCGCTGACCGCGCTGGTGCCCGGCGACGGGCTCTGGGCCATAGTGCACGAAACCACGCCGCGCAGCGTCAAGTACGAGACATGGGAAAAGTTCGCCCGCTTCGCCGAGCACAAGGATTTCCCCGATATCGAGGCCCGCCATGCCGAGCGTGACCTGCCGCGCGACGGGTTCTCGGAAAGCTACACCCGCCACGTCAAGGCTCTGGTCGGCGTCGGCGATGCGCGCGGAGACGATGTCTTCGCCGGGATGGAGACGGAGTTCGTGGCCCTTCTGAACCCCTATGTCGACGACCTGCGGGCCGGGTTGCCCGTGCGGCTCTTCTACCGCGACGAGCCCCGCGCGCAGGCGCAGGTGGAGATCTTCGACCGCGCCCCGGACGGCACGGTCACCGTCACCACGACCCGCACCGACGACAAGGGCCAGGCGCTGATCCCGGTGTCCTCGGGCCATACCTACCTGCTCGACGGGGTTGTGCTGCGCGCGGCCGACCCCGAGGACACCGCCGTGTGGGAGACGCTCTGGGCCGCGCTGACCTTCTCGGTGCCGTAAACCGCTGGTCACCTGTCCTCAACCCTTGGCGGACCAAGGGCTTGCGGGCGCCCCGAAATCCCTTCATGACGGCAGGCATGACGCGCGTTCCGCATCCCGATATCCTTTGCATCGGCTCCGTCCTCTGGGACGTGATCGGCCGCGCGCCCCTGCACATGCGCCAGGGCTCCGACGTGCCGGGCCGGATCACCCGCCTGCCCGGCGGCGTGGCGCTGAACATCGCCATGACGCTGGCCCGCTTCGGCATGCGGCCCGCGCTGCTGTCGGCCGTGGGCCGCGATCCGGAGGGCTGCGAGCTGGTCCAGGCCTGCGAGGGCCTTGGCCTGATGACCGGCCATCTCTACCGGTCCGAGGATCTGCCGACGGACCGCTACATGGCGGTCGAGGGGGCCAACGGCCTGATCGCGGCCATCGCCGATGCGCATTCGCTTGAGACCTCCGGTGACAAGATCCTGCGCCCGCTGCTCGACGGCACGCTCGGCAGCGAGGCCGCCCCCTACCCCGGCCCCATCGCGCTGGACGGCAATCTCACCGTCGGCCTGCTGGACGAGATCTCGCGCCATCGCGCCTTTGCCCGCGCCGACCTTCGCGTGGCCCCGGCCTCACCGGGCAAGGCCGACCGGCTTCTGCCCTTCCTCGGCACCGGCCGCGCGACGCTGTACGTCAACCTCGAAGAGGCCGGGCTGCTGGCGGGGCGGCAGTTCGACAGCTCTCCGCAGGCGGCGCAGCACCTGGTGGAGCGCGGCGCGGCGCGGGTGCTGGTCACCGACGGCGGCAACGCCACCAGCGACGCCGATCCCGACAGTTTTTACACCCAAACCCCGCCCGAGGTGCTGGTGACGCGCGTCACCGGCGCGGGCGATACCTTCATGGCCGCCCATATCGCCGCCGAGGCGCGCGGGCTGACCCGGGCGCAGGCGCTGAGCGAAGCGCTCGGCGCGGCGGCCATCTACGTCTCCGGAGGACACGAGGCATGATCGACATCGTATTCGGCGCCGAGGCCGCCGCCGCCGAGCTGGAAGACCGGCCCATCGTGGCGCTCGAAAGCACCATCATCACCCATGGCATGCCCTCACCCCGCAATGTCGAGGTCGCGCGCGGGGTCGAAGACATCATCCGCGCCTCGGGCGCCACGCCGGCGACCATCGCGGTGATCGAAGGCAAGCTGCACGTGGGCCTCGAGCCGGCCGAGCTGGACTGGCTGGGCACGGCCAAGGACGTGGCCAAGCTGTCGCGCGCCGATCTCGCCGCCTGCCTTGCCACGGGCGGCACCGGGGCCACGACCGTGGCCGCCACCATGATCGCCGCGCGGCAGGCCGGGATCCATGTCTTTGCCACCGGCGGCATCGGCGGGGTCCACAAGGGCGCCGAGACCACCTTCGACATCTCCGCCGACCTGCACGAGCTGGCGCAGACCCCGGTCACCGTGGTCGCCGCCGGCGCCAAGGCGATCCTCGACATTCCCAAGACGCTCGAGGTTCTCGAAACCCTGGGCGTGCCGGTGATCGCCTACGGGCAGGACGATGTCCCGGCCTTCTGGTCGCGCTCCTCGGGCCTGAAGGCGCCGCTGCGCATGGACGACCCCGATGCCATAGCCCGCGCCCACCTGATGCGCGGCGCGCTGGGGATCCCCGGCGGCCAGCTGGTCGCCAACCCGATCCCCGAGGCCGACGCCATCCCCGCCGAGATCCTCGCGCCGATCATCGCCGAGGCCCAGGGCGAGGCCGATGCGCGCGGCATCACCGCCAAGGAGGTCACACCCTTCCTGCTGCAGCGCATCTTCGAGGCGACGCAGGGCAATTCCCTTGAAGCCAATATCGCCCTGGTGGCCAACAACGCCCGGCTCGCGGCCCTGATCGCCCACGCGATAGGCAGGGCGCAAAGGAATTGAATGACGCGGCCCCTGCCCCCATTGTCGCAACGCGGTCGCGTTCCTAGATTAGCTTCGCCTACAATGGGATGCCGATGAAACCACCTTTCGATCCGGATGCCCCGCGCAAGACCGGTCTTTTCTACAGTCTCAGATCATCGTTCCTGACCGGGATCGTCGTCATCGCCCCGATCAGCCTGACGGTGTGGCTGATCTTCGCGGTGGTCAGCTGGTTCGACAAGGTCGTCCTGCCCTTCGTGCCGGGACGGTTGCAGCCGGAAACGCTGATCGGGATCAACTTCTTCGGTCTCGGCGTGGTGATCTTCCTGATCTTCACGATCGTGGTGGGCTGGATCGCCAAGGGGCTGATCGGCCGGTCGCTGATCCGGCAGGCGGAAAACATCGTCGACCGGATGCCGGTCGTGCGCACCGTCTACAACGGGATCAAGCAGATCTCCGAAACGGTCTTTGCCCAGTCGGAACGGTCCTTCGAACAGGCGGTTCTGATCGAATATCCCCGCCGCGGGATCTGGGCCATCGGGTTCATCTCGACCCATGCCAAAGGCGAAATCCTGCGCCGGGCCGGCACCGGCGAACGGATCGTCAGCGTCTTCGTCCCGACAACGCCGAACCCCACCTCGGGCTTCCTGCTCTACTTCCCCGAGGACGACGTGATCGAACTGGACATGTCGGTGGAAGAGGCGGCGAAGCTGGTGATCTCGGCGGGCCTTGTCTATCCCAACGGCAGCAACGAGGGCGAGGACAAGGTCGAACCCGCCGTGCTCCCGCAGCAGCACAGGGTCCGCGAACGCGCCTGACCGCCCTTCCCGCCCGCGCACGCGGTGCCGCGCCAGGACGACGCAAGCGCCCCTTCCGGGCCAGCCGTCAGCTGAACATCTCCACCATGTCCACGCTGCTGCGCGCGCCGATATCGTCGAAATGGCTCTCCAGGAAGGCCTCGGCCGAACTGCGCCCCGCCGCCTTCAGCTGGGCCAGCAGCGGCGGCGTCGGCACCAGCTTGGTCGCCTCCGACAGCATGTTCATCAGCACGTCGTCGGCAATCATGTGCAGGTAGACACGCTGCATCCGCCCCTGCGGCATGGTCCCGTCATCCAGCAGCCGCTGCACGAAGGCAATCGCCCGCATCTCCCGCAGCAGCGAGGTGTTGAACGAAATCTCATTGATCCGGTTCTGGATCTGCTGCGGCGTCACCGGCACCGCGTCCCGCACCAGCGGATTGATGTTGATCACCACGATATCCTGCGGCAGCTCCCGGTCGAACAGCGGAAACAGCGCCGGGTTCCCGGTATAGCCGCCGTCCCAGTAGGCCTCCACCTCGCCGGTCTCGGGGCTCTCGATCTCCACCGCCTTGAAGATCGACGGCAGGCAGGCTGAGGCCAGGATCGCATCGGTCGAGATCTCTTCGCCCGAGAAGATCCGGATCTTGCCGCTGCGCACATTGGTGGCACAGATGTACAGCCTCGGCCCGGCATCCGAACAGACCTTGTCGTAATCGAAGACATCCACGATGGGCCGCAGCGGATTGGTGTAGAAAGGCCCGAAGGCATAGGGCGACACGATCCGCGCCACCGTTTCCCCGAACATGTAGAACGGCGACATCCGCACCGCCCGGGCAATGCCCCGCGGGCTGACGCCTTCCATCCATTGCTCGAAGGCCCGGTCGTTGATCGCCCCCATCCGGCTCCACAGCCAGTCGAGGTTCTCGCGCGCCGCCTCCGGCCCGCCGCGCACCATGCCGGCCTTCAGCGCCGCGCCGTTCAGCGCCCCGGCCGATGTGCCGGAAATCCCCGCGATCTCCACCTCTGGCTCTTCCAGCAACCGGTCCAGCACGCCCCAGGTATAGGCCCCGTGCGCGCCGCCGCCCTGCAGCGCCAGGTTGATCCGCTTCTTCACCGTCATTTCCACCGTCCGATCCGGGCCCGACACCCCTCAAACATTCCGTTGACCGGGCGCCACGGGATCAACGGACCCCACGCCCCTGTCTTCTTCTTGGCCCAAATACCTCCGGGGGAGTCCGCCAGCGGCGGACGGGGGCAGCGCCCCCGCGCGACGGTCCGTCCCGGCTCCGTCCCCCGTCTTTCTGCACCTGCACACATCCTCCACGTCTGTCGCGCAGGCGCAATGAAAATGACCGCGCCGCCCTGCCGCAGGCCGATGACGCATAAGTCACATTGCTGTCGGAATACCTCTGCTAGAAGCAGGCCCTGACAGATCGCGCAGAGCAAGGAGCCAGAGCCATGGCCAAGCCCCCCAAGAAAGAACCCGCCCTCGACTGGCTCGAAGCCGAACTGGCCGATACGCTCGACGAGGATTACGAGCTGGAAATGTCCGAACCCGCCCTGTCGATGGAACTTCGCCGGCTCTACCGAGAGGCGCATCCGCCGACGCTGGAGCGCAAGGATTACTTCGAACAGCTCATCCGCCTGCAATCCGAGCTGATCAAGCTGCAGGACTGGGTCCAGCACACCGGCGAAAAGATCGTGGTGATCTTCGAAGGCCGCGACAGCGCCGGCAAGGGCGGGGTGATCAAGCGCATCACTCAGCGGCTCAACCCGCGCATCGTGCGCACCGTGGCCCTGCCCGCCCCCTCGGACCGCGAAAAGACGCAATGGTACTTCCAGCGCTACGTGCCGCACCTGCCGGCCGCGGGTGAAATCGTGCTCTTCGACCGCTCCTGGTACAACCGGTCCGGCGTGGAACGGGTGATGGGCTTTGCCTCGGAAGACGAGGTGGAACAGTTCTTCAACGACGTGCCCGAATTCGAACGGATGCTGGTGCGCTCGGGCATCCGGCTGGTGAAATACTGGTTCTCGATCACCGATGCCGAACAGCAGCTGCGGTTCCTGATGCGCATCCACGACCCGATGAAGCAATGGAAGCTCTCGCCGATGGACCTGCAAAGCCGCGTCCGCTGGGAGGATTACACCAAGGCCAAGGAAGACACCTTCGCCCGAACCAACATCCCCGAAGCGCCCTGGTACATCGTGCCCGGCAACGACAAGAAACGCGCGCGGCTGAACTGCATCGACCACCTGCTGAGCATGGTGCCCTACGAGCCGGTCGAACACGAGGAGGTCAACCTTCCCGACCGCGTCCACAACGAGGAATACGAGCGCGCGGTGCTGCCGCCGGAGCTTTACGTGCCGTCGAAATACTGACCGCCCCGCAGGCAGCACCCGGCCCCGGCGGACGATGGCCGATACCGGAAATTTCGAATGTCTGGTTGTGGCGCTTTCCGGGCGCGCGCGATAGAGACCCGGAGGCCGGGTCAAAGGCGGTGCCCGGCCCGCCCGCGCGGGCGCCGGAACCGACGCCGGTCACGGGCGCGCGCAGCGTCGATCTGTGCAACCGGAGACACTCGCCCGACAAAAAAAACGCCGGCACAAGGCCGGCGTTCAGTTATTGAGGCAGGTTTCATACAGGCAAGAAACCTATCGAGCAGTGCCTTAGTTATAAGCAATTTCAGGCTCGGATCCAAGCTAAAAGTTTGAAAAGACGTAAATCCGCCCCTAGTCTGAACCCACAATAAAATAAGGGCAGGACGAGATAGTGCACGCAATGCGTCGAGAATTTTTCCAAAAGAACTGCGTCGCACTGGCGCTCGCATGGGGCATACTGGCCCCTGTTACGGCGGCCGGAGAATCGGCCCATGGCATAGCTATGTACGGCGACCCGGCCCTGCCACCTGATTTTGTGTCCCTGCCCTATGCCAACCCCGATGCTCCCAGGGGCGGAACAGTCGTTTTCGCCAATACCGGAGGTTTCGATTCCCTGAATCCCTTCATCCAGAAGGGCACCGTCCCCTGGCAGTCGCGCTTCTGGGGCTACGAATCTCTCATGGGACGATCCTGGGACGAGCCGTTTACCTTGTATGGCCTGCTGGCCGAATCGGTAACCGTGCCCGAGGACCGGTCCTGGGTCGAATTCACGCTGCGTCCAGAGGCCGCGTTCTCGGACGGCAGTCCCGTCACGATCGAGGATGTGATCTGGTCCTACGAAACGCTGGGAACGCAGGGACACCAGCGCTACCGCTCGTTCTGGACCCAGGTCGAGAGCATCGAGGCCACCGGCCCCCGCAGTGTGCGTTTGACGTTCGCCAGCGACAACCGCGAGCTTGCCCTGATCGCCGGCATGCGCCCGATCCTGAAGAAGGCCCAGTTCGAGGGGCGGGATTTCACAACCTCGGGCCTGCACGAGATCCCCATCGGCACCGCGCCCTACGTGGTCACCGATTACGAGGCCGGCCGCTCGGTCACCTATACGCGCAATCCCGATTACTGGGGCAACGACATCGGCTTCCGGCGCGGCACCAACAATTTCGACGAGATGCGGATCGAGTTCTTCGGCGACGGCGTTGCCGCATTCGAAGCCTTCAAGGCCGGAGAGATTTCGGCCGTGCGCGAATACAATGCCGAGCAATGGAACACCGCCTACGATTTCCCGGCGGTCCAGCGCGGCGACGTGGTGAAATCGGAAATCCACGATCAGAAGCCCACCGGGATGACGGGCCTGGTGATGAACACGCGCAAGCCCTTCTTCGACGACTGGCGGGTGCGCGACGCGATGATCCACGCCTTCAACTTCGAGTTCATCAACGAGGCGATCACCGGGGCCGCACAGGACCGGATCACCTCGTATTTCGACAATTCCATCCTCGCCAAGCGCCCCGGCCCCGCCACCGGCCAGGTGAAGGCCTATCTCGAAGCCTGGGCCGGCGATCTGCCTCCCGGCGCGCTCGAGGGCTACGACCTGCCCGTCTCGGACGGCAGCGAACGCAACCGCGCCAATATCCGCGTGGCGCTGAAACAGCTGCAGGACGCAGGCTACACCGTCGAGGGCGGCAAGCTCACCGGCCCCGAAGGGCCCGTGACCTTCGAGATCCTGCTGCAGCAGGCCGACCGCGAGACGCGCACCGCCGTCGACATGTTCCTGCCCGCGCTGGAACGGCTGGGCATCGACGCGCGCGTCACCGTCATCGACGACGCGCAATATACGGAACGCATGCTGAACTTCGATTTCGACATGACCGCGTTCCGCCGCGCGCTGTCGCTGTCGCCGGGCAACGAGCAAAAGCTCTATTGGGGCTCCGAGGGGCGCGACACGCCCGGCTCGCGCAACATGATGGGCCTGGCCAGCCCCGCGGTGGACGGTCTGATCGACCGGATGCTGTCGGTCACGGAGTCGGAGGATTTCACCGCCGCGGTGCGCGCGCTCGACCGGGTGCTGACGGCCGAGCGGCTGGTGATCCCGATCTGGCGCTACGACGTCTCGCGCATCGCCCATGTGAAGGAAATGCACTACCCCGAGCAGCTTCCGATCTATGGCGACGGGCCAGAGTACATGCCGCAGATGTGGTGGTACGAGGAGTAAGCGCCCCAACGGCAGCGCCCCCGACGCCCAGTGTCATGTCCCTGTCATATAGCTGTGACAGGTCTGTTACGTGCCCTGACGTTCTGGTTGACGTTAGGGCGGGCGCTACGTACCCGGAGGTCAATGGAAACAGATGTAGCAGACAGGTTGTCCGCATTGGCCCATGAACGGCGTCTCGACGTCTTTCGGCTGTTGATGCGGCGTTATCCCGATGCCGTCCCCGCGGGCGAGATTGCATCGGCTCTTGGCCTGCGGGCCAACACGACCTCGGTCTACCTCTCGATCCTGCGGCGCGCCGGGCTGATCTCGCAGACGCGGTCGGGGACGTTCCAGCTTTACCAGATCCGGATGGAGTCGGTTCAGGACATGTTCGGCCGGATGCTGGGCGATTGCTGCCGCAACCGGCCCGACCTCTGCCTGCCCGGTCCGACGCAGCGGTCACTTCCCCTGCCCGATCCTACCGCGGAGCGCCCGCTACACGTGCTGTTCCTCTGCACCCACAATTCGGCCCGCTCGATTATCGCAGAGGCGATGCTGCGCGCTGCGGGCCCGCGCTTTCGGGCCCATTCCGCCGGGACAGACCCGGCCGAGGCACCGCATCCCGCCGCGCTCGACCTGCTGAGGCAACACGGGCTCGACACCTCGGGCCTCACCTCGGATCCGGTGGAAAAGATGCTCGATTGCGGGATCGAAATGGACATGGTCATCACGGTCTGCGACGACGCCGCAAATGGCGACGACGTACACTGGCCCGGCGCGCCGCTGCATGCGCATTGGGGCGTCGAGGATCCGCTCGACACCGGGTCCGAGGCAGAGCTGCGCGAGTCCATGGCCCGTGCCTTTGCCCAGATCCACCGCCGGATCACCGCCTTCACCGCGCTGCCGATCGGCACACTGCCTCCGGCCGCGCTGCAGGGCCAGCTGGACGACATCGGCAGGCTCAGGACCCCCGTGACCGCCTGAGCGCAGCGCGCTGAACCTGGGCGCGTGCGCCCCGGGAAGGCCACAATCGCGCCGGCGGGGCGCCCGGAACCCCCATCATGCAGACCACCTCGAACCGTCCAGGCCAGCGCGTCTCGCTCACATTCGGGCCGGAGGCGCCGGTTTGGACGGCGCTGCGCCGATGGTCCGGCGGCCTCGCCCGCGGGTCCGTGCCGGGGATCCGACGAAAACTGTCATGAATCAGTGGAAGATCCTGTCAGGCACCGTGCCGAAGCCTCGTCCGACATGTCATCGTCTCGTGCTTCACCGCAGAATTTGGAACGAGTCACTGATGCACTTGTGGCAGAATGACGCAACCAGTTGACCTTTTGATCAAAAAAACTCTACGTCATTCCCGACCGTCTTCCCGCGTTTCGCGACACCCCCGACACCGAAGGCGTCCGCACCCAGGGGGAAGTGATTTTCCTTGGATTTCAATCCACTGAAACCCACGCCAAGGTTTATCACCAAGCATATTTCAACCCACGCGATACCGCGCCGGACCATACACGTCTTTAGGCGGCAAGCCTTAACTCCACCGGAGCCCACTCTTTTTCTGTTTGAAGCGTGAAACGGTAAAATTTTCTGCGGTGCAGAAGGGGCTTTGCCGCAAAAGGCGACTCGGCGGGACTTTACGGCTCACCGGACGATTGTTAACGTTTCGTTACGGGAGGACGGGAAAATTAAGAAAAAGGGATGCTGCACATGTACTGGTCAGATCTGACCCAGAACTGGTCTCTTTGGTTTTCCAGGTTCAAGGCCCAATTCCCCAACCTGGATGAAGCCTCGATGCCCTTCCTCAAGCTGGATCGCATGCGTTTCGAAGCGCATCTGGCCGAGACCCACGACATGACCTTGCACGAAGCGCGCGAAGCCGTGGATGGTTTCCTGTATATCGAGACACTGGCCCGCGCCGAAGAAAACAAGCCCAGCGTCGAGGCCTGATGCCGCTGAAAGCGCGGGCTGGGCCACCCCGGCCCGCCGCACTGCCTGTCGCCGGCCCGCAATCGTGGGATGGATGGCGGCGTCCTCTCCGGCCGGCCAAGGGGATCTGCCCCGAAGGCCTGCCAGGGAGACGCGGCGCCACAGCGTCCGCGCAAGGCGGTCGATGCATGGGCTGACCCCGGCCGTCCGGCAACAAAGGCTTGTCCCGATACCGTCATCTGCATCGTCGCCGGTCTGCCACAATGTCCGGGCAGCGCGCCGGCGGGATGTCAGGCCAGCGAGGTCACCCAGAGGATGCTGGCGTCTTCCTCGCTGACCGAGATCACGTTGTGCCCCATGGTCGCATCGTAATAGGCGCTGTCGCCGCGACGCATCTCCACGGGGTTGTAGAACTCGGTATACAGCTGGATCACACCGGTCAGGACATAGAGGAACTCCTCGCCGTCATGCCGGACCCAGCCGTCGAATTCCTCCATCGAGCGCGCGCGCACATGGGCGCGGTAGGGCAGCATCCGCTTCTGCGTCAGCTGCTCGGCCAGCAGCTCGTGTTCGTAGGTTGCCGTGGGCGTCTGCGCGCCCTCGCCCGACTTGGTCACCGCCATGCGCCCGTTCACCTGGTCCCGCTGCGGCGGGGTAAACAGCTGCGGCACCGAAATCTCCAGCCCCACGGCCAGCTTCTTCAGCGCGTCGTAGGTCGGCGACATCTGCCCGTTCTCGATCTTCGACAGGGTCGAGCGCGCCAGCCCCGCCTGACCGGCCGCCTGTTCCAGCGTCCAGTTCCGCGCCTTGCGCAGCTCGCGCACGCGGGCGCCCAGGTCCAGCGGTTCGGCGCTGGCGGCCTCTCCGGAGCTGCGGGCGATCCGGATGATGGATTTCGGGTCGATCGGTGGCATGGCGACTTCAATAGGCCGCGCGGGCCGCGCTTGCAACGGCAACGCGACCGGGCTAGCCCATTGGTCCATGTTGTCGATCTTTGATCAGGGGCCGCCGCCGCCCTGCCCCGCGCCGTTCAACTTCGCCGCCCATGTCCTGGGCCGCGCCGATGCGCTGCGTGACAAGACTGCGCTGTCGGTCCTGCGCGCCGACGGGGCGGAAGACTGGAGCTTTGCCGCGCTTGAGGCCGCCGTGCGCGGCACCGGCGCGGGGCTGCTGGCGGCGGGGCTGCGGCCCGGGGACATCGCGCTGATGCGGCTGGGCAATACGGTGGACTTCCCCATCGCCTATCTCGGCGCCATCGCCGCCGGCATCGTGCCGGTGCCGACCTCGTCGCAGCTGACCGGGGACGAGGTGGCGAAGATGGTCGCCGATCTGTCCCCCGCCGCCATCCTGCGCGATCCCTCCGTCGCCTCAACCCCCGGCCCCGCCCCCGGCCCGCGCGAGATCGGGCTGGCCGAGCTGACGGCGATGCGCGACCTCGCCCCCTGCGCCTATGCCATGGGCGATCCCGAGCGGCTGGCCTACATCATCTACACCTCCGGCACCTCGGGCAAACCGCGCGCCGTGATGCATGCCCATCGCGCGATCTGGGCGCGGCAGATGATGATCGACGGATGGTACGAGCTGCACGAGAGTGACCGGCTGCTGCATGCCGGCGCCTTCAACTGGACCTACACGCTGGGCACCGGGCTGATGGACCCCTGGACCATGGGCGCCACCGCGCTGATCCCCGAACCGGGGACCGAAATCACCGACCTGCCCGAGCGTCTGCGCACCCACCGCGCCACGATCTGCGCCGCCGCGCCCGGCGTCTATCGCCGCATCCTCGGCGCACATGAGACGATCGACCTGCCCGACCTGCGCCATGGCCTGTCCGCCGGCGAGAAACTCTCCGAGCCCCTCCGCGCCGCCTGGGCCGAGGCCACCGGCACCCAGCTCTACGAGGCCTACGGCATGTCGGAATGCTCCACCTTCATCTCCTCCTCGCCGTCCGACCCGGCGCCCGCCGGTGCGCTCGGCACGCCGCAGAAGGGGCGCCGCGTGGCGATCCTCGGCGATGACGGCCCGGTCGAGACCGGCCAGCACGGCACAATCGCCATCCACCGCTCGGACCCCGGCCTGATGCTGGGCTACCTCGGCGCGCCCGAGGAGACCGAGGCGCGGTTTCGTGGCGACTGGTTCCTGACCGGTGACCAGGGCGCCATGGACGAGACGGGGCATGTCTCCTACCTCGGGCGCGACGATGACATGATGAACGCTGGCGGCTACCGCGTCTCGCCTCTGGAGGTCGAGGCGGCGCTGTCCCATGCACCCGGGATCACCCAGGTCGCGGTCACCGAGATCGAGATCAAGGCCGACACCCGCATCATCACCGCCTTCTACACCGCGCCCGCCCCGGTGGAGGAGGCCACGCTCAAGGCCTTTGCCCAGGCGCATCTGGCGCGCTACAAGCAACCCAGGGCTTACGTCCACATCGACACGCTGCCGACCGGCGCCAACGGCAAGGTGCTGCGCCGCGCGCTCAAACCCCTGTTCCCGCGAAAGACCCTATGACAACCGACACCACCGACCCGACCCAGCAAAGCGTCAAGCTCGACATCCTCTCGGACCCGATCTGCCCCTGGTGCTATATCGGCAAGGCACGGCTGGACAAGGCTCTGGCCCAGGTGCCGGACCATCCCTTCGTGATCGAGTGGCACCCGTTCCAGCTGAACCCCGACATGCCCGAAGGCGGCATGGACCGGCGCGACTACCTGGAAACGAAGTTCGGCGGCAAGGAGGGCGCGCTTGCCGCCTATGCGCCCATTGTCGAACATGCCGAGGCCGAGGGGCTGGCGATCAATTTCGACGCGATGGAACGCACGCCCAACACGCTGGATGCGCACCGGCTGATCCACTGGGCGGGGATCGAGCAGCGTCAGCAGCAGATGGTCGACGCGCTGTTTCACGCCTATTTCGTCGAGGGCCGCGACATCGGCGACCACGACACGCTGGCCGATATCGCCGACAGCTGCGACATGGACGCCTCTGTCGTCCGGCGCCTGCTGGACAGCGATGCCGATATCGATGCGATCCGGTCCCGCGATGCCCATTCGCGCGAAATGGGCGTGAATTCGGTCCCGACCTTCATCGTCGCCCAGGCCCATGCCGTGCCGGGCGCGCAGCCCACGGACCTCTGGCTCAAGGTGATCGAGGAAATCAGGTCGAGGGCGGCAGAGGCGTGAACCAGGTCAGCGTTCTCACCATGGCGGTCCGGCTGATCTTCGTGATCCTGACCGGCACAGTGTTCTTCCGGTTCGTCGAGGGCTGGGGATGGGTGGACAGCTATTTCTTCACCGTGGTGACGATCTCGACCGTGGGCTACGGCGATCCGGTTCCGGTGACGGACCTGGGCAAGATCGGCGCGACGATCCTGATCTTCGCGGGGCTCGGTGTGTTTGCCCTGTTCATCCAGCAGGTGGCGGCGCAGCACCTGGAACAGGCGGATGCCCATCCGGGGCTTTTCCAGCGGATCCTGATGCACCTGAACGAGAACCGCCGCCAGCGCCGGGCCGGTCGCGGCGGCCGCGACGACACGGGCGACGGCGACGCCTGACGCCTGCCCCCGCCGCGCGGCCGGGCGGACCGGCGTCGGGTCCCGGTGTGGCCAGACTTCCTTCGCCGCGGCGCCCGGGCCATGCGCCTGCTACGCCGCGTATTTTCACAACCCTATGGCTCATTCCCACGGGCTCTGATAGCGGATCGGGGCAACCCCGGAGCCCCCAATGTCCCCCGTCAAAGACATCCCGATGCATCGCACGGAGCTGATCGTTCTGGTCGCCTCGATGTTCGCCTGCGTCGCCTTCTCGATCGATTCCATGCTGCCGGCCCTGCCCGACATGGGCGCGGCGCTTTCGCCCGAGGATCCGAACCGCGCCGGCATGGTTCTCACCGTCTTCGTGCTGGGCCTGGGGATCGGGACCTTCGTGACCGGGCCGCTGTCGGATGCCTTCGGGCGGCGCGTTGTGATCCTGTGCGGTGCGGCGGCCTTCATCGGCGCGGCGGCGCTGGCCTGGCAGGCCGACACGCTCGAGACGCTGCTGGTCGCGCGCCTGATGCAGGGGGTGTCGGCCGCCGGTCCGCGGATCGTCGCGCTGGCGGTGCTGCGCGATGTCTTTTCCGGGCGCGCCATGGCGCAGGTGATGTCGCTGGCGATGATGGTCTTCATGATCGTCCCGGCGATCGCGCCGCTGATGGGCAGCCTTGTCATCGCGGCGCTGGACTGGCACGGGATCTTCCTGGCGTTCATGGCCTTCATGGGCGCGATCATGATCTGGGTCGCGGTCCGCCTGCCCGAGACGCTCGAGGTTGCCGACCGCCGGCCGTTCCGCGCGCCCGTGCTCTGGGCCGCCCTGCTGGAGATGGTGCAGCACCCCACGGTGCGGATCTCGATCCTGGTGCAGGCGCTGTCTATGGGCATCCTGTTTTCCATGCTGACGCTGGTGCAGCCGGTCTATGACCAGGTCTTCGACCGGGCCGGGTCCTTCCCCTACTGGTTCGGCGCCGTCGCCATCGTCGCGGGATCCGCGGCGCTGGTGAACGCGACGCTGGTGATGCGGGTGGGGATGCGGCGCATGGTGACGATCAGCTATTTCGGCCAGATGCTGATCTCGGGCGCGGTGCTGGTCCTGTTCCAGTCCGGGCTGTCGGACACGGCCATCTTCACCGTCTTCGTCGCCTGGCAGGTCAGCGTGTTCTTCATGGCCGGGCTGACCATGGGCAACCTCAACGCCATCGCGATGGAGCCGATGGGCCATATCGCCGGCATGGCCGCCTCGATCATCGGCGGCATCGCCACGGTGCTGGCCGCGCCGATCGCGACGATTGTCGGCCTGACCTTCGACGGCACGCCCAGGCCGCTGGCGCTTGGCATCCTGGTCCTGTCGATCGCGGGCTATGTGCTGATGCTGGCCATGTACCGGGTCGAGGCGCGCCAGACGGCCTGACCACCGGCCCTTTCAGCTGCGCCCGTCGACCGGCCCCGGCCCCCCGGGCCCTGACCGGCATCGCCAATAGGCCGCTCCGCCAAGTCGTGCTATCCTTCCTTCGTGGGATAGGTGAACAATCTGGGGGCTCAGCCATGAAATATTATGACCTCGGCACACATTCCCTGCCGATCTCGACCAGCCGCAGCGAGGCACAGACCTGGTTCGACCGGGGGCTGAACTGGACCTACGGCTTCAACCACGGCGAGGCGATCGCCTGCTACAAGCGGGCCTCCATGCTGGATCCCTCGGCCGCGATGCCCTGGTGGGGCGTCGCCTATGCCGCCGGACCCAATTACAATCTGCCCTGGCACCTGCTCGACCCCGCCGGCCGTGCCCGCGCCCTGGGCGAGGCCCATGCCGCCACGCAGGAGGCGCTGTCGCGCATCGACGGCGCCAGCCCCCTGGAACGCAGCCTGATCGAGGCGCTGCAGGCCCGCTATCCCCAGGCCGACCCGATCGACGATCTCTCGCCCTGGGATCATGCCTTTGCCGACGCCATGCGCGCCGCCTTCGCCGACCACCCCGACAGCCTCGATCTACGCGCGATCTACGTGGAATCCCTGCTGACGCTCACGCCCTGGCAGATGTGGGACCTGCAGACCGGCCAGCCCGCCGAGGGTGCCGCCACGCTGGAGGCGCAGAAGGCGCTGGAAGACGCCTTTGACAGCCATCCCGGCGCCATGGCCCATCCCGGCCTGCTGCACCTCTACGTCCACCTGATGGAGATGTCACCAACCCCGGAAAAGGCCCTGAAGGCCGCCGATGTCCTGCGCCGCCTGATGCCCGACGCCGGGCACCTGGTGCATATGCCGACCCATATCGACATCCTCTGCGGCGATTACCAGAATGTCGTCATCTGGAACGAACAGGCGGTAAAGGCCGACCTGAAGTTCTACCGCAACGAGGGCGCCTTCAACATCTACACCGGCTACCGGCAGCACGATTACCACTTCGTCATCTACGGCGCGATGTTTCTGGGCCAGATCGAACCGGCCCGCGCCGCGCTGAAGGGGCTTGAGGACACCACTCCCGAAGAGATGCTGCGCGTCCCCTCGCCGCCGATGGCGGATTTCTTCGAAAGCTACCTCTCGTTCGAGCCCCACGTGCTGGTCCGCTTCGGCTGCTGGGACGAGGCCATCGCGCTTCAGCCGCCCGCCGATCCCGAGCTTTACTGCACCAAAACCGCCTTCGTGCATTACGCCCGCACCATCGCCTTCGCCGCCACCGGCCGCGTGGCCGAGGCCGAGACGGAGGAGCAGGTGTTCCTCGAGGCCTGCGCCCGCGTGCCCGAGAGCCGGCTGCTGCACAACAACCGCGTCGTCGACCTGCTGGAGATCGCGAAGGAAATGGTCCGCGGCGAGGTCGAGTACCGCAAGGCCAACCACGACGCCGCCTTCGATCACCTGCGCCGCTCCGTCGCGCTGGAGGATGCACTGCCCTATGACGAGCCCTGGGGCTGGATGCAGCCGGCCCGCCACGCGCTTGGCGCGCTGCTGCTCGAACAGGGCCGGCACGACGAGGCCGAGGCGGTCTACCGCGCCGATCTGGGCCTGGGCGGCAGCCTCAGCCGGGCCTCGGTGCATCCCGATAACGTGTGGTCGCTGAAGGGGTTGCACGATTGCCTCAAGGCGCGCGGCGAAACGGTGGAGATCACGCAGATCCGCCAGCGGCTGGACCTGGCGCTGGCGCGGGCGGACCGAGCGGTCGGCGCGTCGTGCTTCTGTGCCCAGGCCGCGATGCGGGCCACGCAACAGGCTGCGGAATAGGCAGGCAACAGGCAGGACCCTCCCGAGCAACCAATTGGGGAGGACACGACATGATCATGCGCATCTTCCAGGTGCAGACCCATCCGGGACAGGAGGAGGCCTTTGCCCGCTTCTTCCACGAAATCGCCATTCCGCTGATGCGGTCGACCGACGGGCTGGTGCACGTGCTGCCCGGCGCGGCGCGGTCCGAAAGCCCGCGCGATTTCAGCTTTGTCATGGTCTGGGAGAGCCTCGAGGCGCTGAAGGCCTTCGCGGGCGAGGATTACACCGCCGCCCATATCGACCCGGCCGAGGCCGACCTGGTCGCGCATCGCACGATCCATCACTACGACCTGGTGCGCTGATCCCGGCGTCCGGGACCGGCCGGCCAAGATTATTCGACGAATAATCTCGGCCCCGCGGCGCCCTTGCCCCCCATGATCAACGGACGGACCCTGCCCGGTCTCAGCTTGCCGGCACCGACTTCTTCTTGCGGAATGTCCCGGCCTTCTCGGCCAGGTCGCGGGCAATGGCGAAGGCGCCCTTGATCTTGTCCGGTTCGGTCTTCCAGTCCCGCCGCACGATGATCTTGTTGTCCTTCACCTTGGCCAGGCCGTTCTGATCCTTGATGAAGTCGACCAAGCCCTGGGGATTGACGAACTTGTCGTTGTGGAACTGGATCGTCGCGCCCTTCGGCCCGCCGTCCAGCTTGGCAATCCCGGCCTTCTTGCACATGGCCTTGATCCGCACCACCAGCAGCAGCGTGTTGACCTCTTTCGGCAGCTTGCCGAACCGGTCGATCAGCTCGGCGGCGAAGCCTTCCAGCTCGACCTTGGTGGTCAGCCCCGACAGGCGGCGATAGAGCCCCAGCCGCACATCCAGATCCGGCACGTAATCCTCTGGAATCAAAACGGAAACGCCAAGGTTGATGTTCGGCGCCCACTGGTCGTCATCCTCGGTCAGCCCCTCCATCTCGCCCGAGCGGATCTTGGCAATCGCCTCCTCCAGCATCGACTGGTACAGTTCATACCCCACGTCGCGCATCTGGCCCGATTGTTCCTCGCCCAGCAGGTTGCCAGCGCCGCGAATATCCAGGTCCTGGCTCGCCAGCGTAAAGCCCGCGCCCAGCGTGTCGAGGCTGCCCAGCACGCGCAGCCGCTTCTCCGCCGTCGTCGTCAGCTTCACGCGCGGCTTTGTCGTCAGGTAGGCATAGGCCCGCGTCTTCGACCGCCCAACGCGCCCCCGGATCTGGTAGAGCTGCGCCAGACCGAACATGTCGGCCCGGTGGATCACCATCGTGTTCGCCGTCGGGATATCGAGGCCGCTTTCCACGATCGTCGTGGCCAGCAGCACGTCGTATTTCCCGTCGTAGAAGGCGTTCATCCGGTCGTCCAGCTCTCCCGCCGCCATCTGCCCGTGGGCGGTGACAACCGTGACCTCGGGCACCTGGTCGCGCAGAAAGGCCTCGATCTCCGGCAGGTCGGAAATCCTTGGCACGACAAAGAAAGACTGCCCGCCGCGATAATGTTCGCGCAGCAGCGCCTCGCGGATCGTCACGCTGTCGAACTCGCTGACATAGGTGCGGATCGCCAGACGGTCGACCGGCGGCGTGCCGATGATCGACAGATCGCGCACCCCCGACAGCGACAGCTGCAGCGTGCGCGGAATCGGCGTCGCCGTCAGCGTCAGTACGTGGATGTCCGAGCGCAGCGCCTTCAGCCGTTCCTTGTGGGTCACGCCGAAATGCTGTTCCTCGTCGATGATCAGCAGGCCGAGGTTCTGGAACCGGATCCCCTTGGCCAGCAACGCATGGGTGCCCACCACGATATCCACGGTGCCATCGGCCATGCCCTTGCGCGTCTCGGCCGCCTCCTTGGCCGAGACAAAGCGCGACAACTGCCTGACCTGCAGCGGAAATCCGCGGAACCGCTCCTTGAAGCCGGCGGCATGCTGGCGCGCCAGAAGCGTGGTCGGCGCGATCACCGCCACCTGCACGCCCGACATCGCCGCGACAAAGGCCGCGCGCATCGCCACCTCGGTCTTGCCGAAACCCACGTCGCCGCAGACCAGCCGGTCCATCGGCTGGCCCGAATTCAGGTCCTCCATCACCTCCGAGATCGCGCGCAGCTGGTCGTCCGTCTCCTGGTACGGGAAACGGGCGCAGAATTCCTCCCAGGCATGCGGCGGCGGATCCATCATCGGCGCCTTGCGCAGGGCCCGTTCGGCGGCCACGCGGATCAGGCGGTCCGCCATCTCGCGGATGCGTTCCTTCAGCCGCGCCTTCTTGGCCTGCCATGCGCCACCGCCAAGCTTGTCCAGCAGGCCCTCTTCATGGCCATAGCGCGACAGCAGCTCGATATTCTCGACCGGCAGGTAAAGCCTTGCATCCTCGGCATATTCCAGCAGCAGGCATTCATGCTGCGCGCCAAGCGCATCGACCACTTCCAGCCCGCGATAGCGCCCGATCCCGTGGTCCACATGCACCACCAGGTCGCCGGGGCTCAGCGATTGCGCCTCGGTCAGAAAGTTCTCGGCCCGGCGGCGTTTCTTCGGCGCCCGGATCAGCCGGTCGCCCAGCACGTCCTGCTCCGAGATCACGGTCATGTCGGGCGTCTCGAACCCGTGTTCCAGCGCCCAGACCGCCAGGTGCAGCCCGCGCTTGCCGATCCGGGTGCCGTTCGGGATCGGGATGACCTCGGCCAGGCCCTCGTCCTCGATCAGCCCGGTCAGCCGCTCGCGCGCGCCCTCGGAATAGGACGCGATGACCACCGGCCCCTTGTCGAGCTTTTTCTTAACATGATCGGCCAAAGCCGCGAAAAGGCTGATGTTTTCCTGCTGCCGCTCGGGCGAGAAGTTCCGCCCGATGCGCCCGCCCGCATCGATCACACCAGGTCCGCTCGCCTGCGCCAGAGGATGGAACTGCAGCACCCTGCGCCCCTCGACCTTCGCCTCCCAGGCATCGTCATCCAGGTACAGCATCTCCGGCGGCGCGGGCTTGTAGACGCTGTCGCGATGCGACCGGTCCTGCAATGCCAGCCGCCGGGTTTCATACTGATCCGCGATCGTCTCCCACCGCGCCAGCCGCGAGGCCGTCACCTGATCGTCCAGCGACACCGTCGCGCCCGGCAGGTAGTCGAACAGCGTCTCCAGCTTTTCGTGGAAGAAGCCCAGCCAATGCTCGATCCCGGCATGCTTGCGCCCCGCCGAAACCGCTTCGTACAGCGGATCGTCCGTCCCCGCCGCGCCAAAGGTCAGACGGTAAGTCTGCCGGAACCGCGTGATCGCCGCCTCGTCCAGGATCACCTCGGACACCGGCGCCAGCTCCACCACCTCCAGCGGCTCGGTCGTGCGCTGGGTCGCCGGATCGAACCGCCGCGCGCCGTCCAGCACGTCGCCAAACAGATCCAGCCGCACCGGCCCGCTGTCGCCCGGCGGGAAGATGTCGATGATCCCGCCGCGCACCGCGTAATCGCCCGGCTCCATCACCGTCGGGCTCTGCGAAAAGCCCATGCGCACCAGGAAGGACCGAAGCGCCTTTTCATCCACGCGCCCTCCGACAACGGCCTTGAACGCCGCCTCGCGCAGCACCTCGCGCGCGGGCACCCTCTGGGTCGCCGCGTTCAGCGTGGTCAGCAGGACGAACCGCTCCGGCATCTGATGCACCAGCGCCGCCAGCGTCGCCATCCGCGCGGCCGAGATATCGGGATTGGGCGAGACCCGGTCATAGGGCAGGCAATCCCACCCCGGAAAGACAAAGACCGGCATGTCCGGCGCAAGGAATTCCAGCGCGGCCCGCGTCGCCGCCAGCCGCTTGTCGTCGCGCGCGACATGCAGAACGGGGCCGCCCAGGCGGCCGACCTCGTCCAGGATCAGCCGGGCATCGAACCCTTCGGGCGCGCCGCCCACCGTGATGTGCTGAGGAGAAGTCATCCTGTCCTGCCGATCGAATGGCGCGCCGGGCTCAGCCGAGCACGCCGATTGTAAGGTTCTGGTACATCCCCCACAGCGCCGTGACGAAGATCGAGAGCGTCCCGATCATCTGGGTATGCAGCCGGTGTCGCAGCAACCGCTTGCACAGCACCTCCCCCATCAGCCCGTCGCGGCGGATGTGCCGCGCGGTCCGCAGGCTCAGCAGTGCCACCACCGACATCGGCAACGCCAGCAGGAACACCGCCTGGGCGAATTCCACCGCGTAGAGGAAGCCCAGCATCGCCAGCCCCGACAGCACGAAACAGCCGAACCCCAGCAGCCACAGCCCCGACACCTCTCCGATATAGAGCAGCCGGTTCACATAGACACGGGCGATCGCGTCCAGGTCCTCTGCCGCCTGCCCGCCCGCACGGCGCGCGCGGACGATCATGTCGTAGGGGATGCCCATCACCCAGTGGCTTGCCGAGGACCAGACCACCGCCAGCACGATCCAGAACCACAGGTTCGAGAACGAGCGCATGTCGATCAGCTCGAAAATTGCCTTGTACCAGTCCACTACCCGATCACACCGTCTGCCTGTTGAACCGCCCGCCCGTCCGGCGCCGCGGCGCGCCTGCCTGGGTAGAGCCCCGTCATGCCACCGCCCATGCCCGAGCGCAAGGCGCGCCCCTGTCGCGCCTCAGGCCCCCGACACCGCCATCTTGCCGCCGCCCGCATTCCATGCGACCCAAGACAGATCCTGACATCCGAGGTCCGCCATGATCCCAACGCTCGCGTCCTTTCCCGCCACCCGCCTGCGCCGCGCCCGCCAGACACCTGCCATTCGCGGCCTGGTGCGGGAAAACACGCTCAAGGCCGAGGATCTGATCTGGCCCGTCTTCGTCCGCGACGGCGAAGGGATCGAAGAGCCGGTCCCCTCCATGCCTGGTGTCGTGCGACATTCGGTCGACCGCGTGGCCGAGGCCGCGCGCCGCGCCTTTGACCTGGGCGTGCCGGCGATCTGCATCTTTCCCTATACCGCGCAAGAGGCGCGGACCGAGGATTGCGCCATGGCCTGGTCGCCCGACAACATCGCCAACCGCGCGATCCGCGCGATCAAGGCTGCCGTGCCCGAGATGGCGGTGATGACGGACGTGGCGCTCGATCCCTACAACATCAATGGCCATGACGGCTTTGTCGTGGACGGGGAAATCGTGAACGACCGCACCGTCGAGGCGCTGGTCAAGATGTCGCTGGCTCAGGCCGATGCCGGCGCGGACATCATCGGCCCGTCGGACATGATGGACGGCCGCATCGGCGCGATCCGCACCGCGCTGGAGGCGGCGGGCCACCAGCGGGTGATGATCCTGTCCTACGCGGCGAAATATGCCTCGGCCTTCTATGGCCCGTTCCGCGATGCGGTGGGGGCGTCGGGGGCGCTGACGGGGGACAAGAACACCTACCAGATGGATCCGGCCAATTCGGACGAGGCCCTGCGCCTGGTGGCCCGCGACCTGTCCGAGGGCGCCGACATGGTCATGGTGAAGCCGGGCCTGCCCTACCTGGACATCTGCCGGCGGGTAAAGGACCAGTTCGGCGCGCCGACCTTCGCCTATCAGGTGTCGGGCGAATACGCGATGATCATGGCCGCGGCCCAGAACGGCTGGATCGACGGCGACAAGGTGATGGTGGAAAGCCTGCTGGCATTCAAGCGCGCAGGCTGCGACGGGATCCTGACCTATTTCGCGCCGAAAGTGGCCCCGCTTCTTTAGGCCCGCGTCTCTGGGCCCGCGTATTGGGATCGTCATCCCGCCCTCTTCTGGCCTGCACATGCCCGGCCCGCACATGCCCGGCCGGCAAGACATCGCGCGCAGCCGCGACGGCGGCTTGGAAAAATTGCGTGACCCGGCCCCGCCTGCGCGGGTCCGACCCAGGCCGATCCTGCCCCGACAAGCGTGAACAGAAGGTTAACCCTCCTTTGTAACGCATTGAAATTCCATCTGCCGCCTGATGTCCCACGCGTGGGACATGCCGACCGGCATGGCCCCGCCTTCCCGATTCGTCGGGTCGTGACACCTTGGGGCCTTCGCGGTATAATCCACGACAAGGCCGGCAAACGGTCAGATCAGGCATATCGAGGCACGACACATGAGCAGCCCCCCCTTCACCCGCGCCACCCGGCGCGGTTTCATCCTTTCCGCGCTCGCTGGGACCGGCCTGACGGCCGCCTGCGGCAACGGCGTCGGCTCCACCGGCGACATCGAGATCGACGCGCGCGTCGACGCGACGCTGAACGAGCTTTATACCCAGTATCCCAACACGATCGAGATCGCCGAGAAATCCGTCGGCATGCTGGTCATGCCGCTGGTGACCGAGGCCAGCTTCTGGGTCGGCGGCGGTTATGGCCGCGGCGCGCTGCGCGTGGGCGGGGCGACGGTGGATTACTATTCCACCGCCAAGGCCAGCGCCGGGGTGCAGTTCGGGGCGCAGCAATATGCCCATGTGCTGTTCTTCATGACCCAGGCCGCGCTGAACGAGTTCCGCCGCTCCGCCGGCTGGACCGTGAGCGCGGATGTCGAATATGTCCTGCTCGACAAGGGCGACGGGCTCTCGGCCGACAGCAACACCCTGCGCGCGCCGATCCTGGCCGCCGTCTTCGGCCGGGCCGGGCTGCTGGTGGGCGCCTCGCTGGAAGGCGCGAAATACACGCGGATCATTCCCTGACCAACCCGCGCCGCGCGGGCTGATGCCGGGGTCGGGGGCGCTGCCCCCGTCCGGCCCTGCGGCCGGACTCCCCCGGAGGTATTTGGCCCAAGAAGAACGAGGGGCGCGCTCAGTCCAGGGCTTTGAGGCGCTTGAAGAGCGAGGACGTGTCCCAGCGGCCGCCGCCCATCTTCTGGACATCCTTGTAGAACTGATCGACCAGCGCCGTGACCGGCAGGCTGGCGGCGATCTCGTCGGCGGTGTCGAGACAGATGCCGAGGTCCTTGCGCATCCAGTCGACCGCGAAGCCGTGGTCGAAATGGTCGTCCAGCATCGTCTCGTAGCGGTTCGACATCTGCCAGGAGCCGGCGGCGCCCTGGCTGATCACCTCGACCACGTCGCGGCCGTCGAGCCCGGCCTTTTCCGCGAAATGCAGCGCCTCGGACAGGCCCTGGACCAGGCCCGCGATGGCGATCTGGTTGCACATCTTGGTCATCTGGCCCGCGCCGCTGTCGCCGATGCGGCGGCAGGTGCGGGCATAGGCGGCAATGATCGGCTCGGCCCGGTCATAGGCGCCCTGGTCGCCGCCGCACATCACCGACAGCACGCCGTTTTCCGCCCCGGCCTGCCCGCCCGAGATCGGAGCGTCGACGAAGCTGATCTGCTTGTCATCCGCCGCCGAATAAAGCTCGCGCGTGACCTTGGCCGAAACCGTCGTGTGATCGACGAAGACCGTTCCGCCGGCCATGCCGGCAAAGGCGCCCTCGTCGCCCAGGCAGACGCCGCGCAGGTCGTCGTCATTGCCCACGCAGGACATCACGAAATCCGCGCCTTCGGCCGCCTGCGCCGGGGTCTGCGCCATGGCGCCGCCATGTTCGGCGACCCAGGCCTCGGCCTTGGCGGCGGTGCGGTTGTAGACCGTTACCTCGTGCCCCTTGGCCTGCAGGTGGCCGGCCATCGGATACCCCATCACGCCAAGCCCCAGAAATGTGACCTTTGCCATCCGCTTTCCCCTCGCTTTGGGCTGTTCTACATTGCCCGGGCACCCTATCAGGCGGGGCGCGGGTTTCAATCCGGAGGACCCTATGGCAACGGTTTTTCGCTGGCTTCTCAGGCTGGCCGGCAGTCTTGTGGTGCTTATCGTGGCGGCAATCGCGATGGTCTATTACCTGGCCTCGCAATCCCTGCCCGATTACGATGACACGGTCGCGGTCGAGGGGCTGTCCGCCCCGGTCGAGATCGTGCGCGACAATGCGAATGTCCCCCATGTCTTCGGCGAGAGCGACGCGGATGTCTTCTTTGGCCTGGGCTATGCCCATGCGCAGGACCGGCTCTGGCAGATGGTCACCATGCGGCGCGTGGTGCAGGGCCGGCTTTCCGAGGTCTTCGGCACGCGGACGGTCGAAACCGACAAGCTGATGCGGCGGCTGGATCTGTATCGGCTGGCCTCGGAGTCGGTGGAGAACCAGGATCCCGGCACGCTGAGCGCGCTCGAGGCCTATGCCGCGGGGGTCAACGCACGGCTGGCCGAGATCAACGACCGCGCCCTGGGCCGCGGCGCGCCCGAGATGTTCCTGTTCCGCTTTCCCGTGGCGCCCTGGCAGCCGGCCGACAGCATCGCCATGGTCAAGCTGATGGCGCTCACGCTGAGCGGACACCTGAGCAACGAGGTGCTGCGCGCGCGCACGGCGCTGATGCTGGACGACCCCGAAAGGCTGCGCGACATCATGCCCGACACGCCCGGCAACGGCACAGCCGCCCTGCCGGAATTCGCCAGCCTCTTCCCCGACCTGCCGCGCTATGCCGCCAATACCGCCGTCGATTACGGGCCGCTCTCGCCCTTCCCGAAAGAGGGGCTGGCCGGGGCGTCGAACGCCTGGTCGGCGGCGCCGAGCCGGTCGGCCTCGGGCGGCACGCTGCTGGCCAACGACCCGCACCTTGGCTTCACCGCGCCCTCCTACTGGTACCTCGCGCGGATCGAGCTGGAGACCGGCGGGGTCATCGGCGGCACCATTCCCGGCATCCCCGCGGTGCTGGTGGGCCGGACCGCGCGGCTGGGCTGGGGGCTGACCTCGTCCTACCTGGACGATCAGGATCTCTATATCGAGAAGCTCAATCCCGAGAACCCCGAGCAATACCTGACGCCTTCTGGCTACAAGCGGTTCGAAACGCGGCCCTCGATCATCCAGATCGCCAACGAGGCCCCGATCACGCTGACCCTGCGCTGGACCGAGAACGGCCCGGTGCTGCCGCCGACGCATTACAACCTCGGCACCGTCACGCCGCCGGGCCATGTGATGGCGCTGGCCTGGACGGCGCTCGACCCCGATGACACGACCCTGTCGGCGGCGATGGGGGTGATGCGCTCCGGATCGGTCGAAGAGGCGATCGCGGCGGCCGAGGGCTATATCGCGCCCTCGCAGAACCTGTCGCTGGCCGACCAGGAGACCATCGCCATGAAGACCATCGGCTGGGCGCCGCGCCGCGATGCGCGCAGCCGCAGCCAGGGGCGGCTGCCGTCCGAAGGCTGGCGGGCCGAGAACCGCTGGCTGGGGCGCGCGCCCTACGCGGCGAACCCGGAATTCGTCAGCCCGCGCGGCGGGATCATCGGCAATACCAACAACAAGACGGTCGAGCGGCCGTTCCCCAACCATATCTCCTTCCTGTGGGGCGACACCCAGCGGATCCACCGCTGGGAACGGCTGATGCAGTCGCGCCAGGTCCATACCCGCGACAGTTTCGTCGAGGCCCAGCTGGACACGATCAGCTTCACCGCGCGGTCGCTTCTGCCGCTGATCGGCGCCGACCTGTGGTTCACCGGCGAGGCCGCGCCGGAGGGCACGCCCGAACGGCAACGGCAGATCGCCCTGTCGCTGCTGGCCGAGTGGAACGGCGAAATGAACGAACACATGCCCGAGCCGCTGATCTACGCGGCCTGGCTGCGCGCCCTGCAGGACCGGCTGATCCATGACGAGCTGGGCCAGCTGGCCGAGGAATTCGACCACGTGCAGCCGATCTTCATCGAGAGGGTCTACCGCGATATCGACGGCGCTTCGGCCTGGTGCAACGTGGTGCAGAGCGCCCCGACAGAGACCTGCACCGACATGGCGCGCATGGCGCTGGACGATGCGCTGGTGTGGATCGGCGACACCTACGGCACCAACCTCGAAACACTGCGCTGGGGCGACGCGCATCAGGCGACCCACGATCACCCGATCCTGGGCGACCTGCCCTTGCTGCGGTATTTCGTGAACGTGCGGCAATCGACCAGCGGTGGCGACAACACGCTGCAGCGCGGCCTGACCTCGGGCAGCGGGCCCGATCCGTTCCAGAACGTGCATGGCGCGGGCTATCGCGGGGTCTATGATTTCGCCGATCCCGACAGTTCGGTCTTCATCATCTCGACCGGGCAATCGGGCCATCCCCTGTCACGCCACTACGACGATCTTGCGCAGCTGTGGCGGCGGGGCGAATACATTCCGATGTCGCTGGACGCGGATCTGGCGCGGGCCGCCGCCGTCGGCATCACGCATCTGGAGCCGCGCTGACCAGGCTCCAGCGGGGTCGCGCGGGGCCGGGACGATCCGGCCGGAGGCGCGGTCGCATCCCCCTGACCGTGTCGTCTCGCGCGGGGTCATCATCAGAACAGAACGGATGGCAGATTGGCGGCACGGTCCCTCGCACGGGGGCCGCGCCGTCCTGATCACAGCGCGGCGTAGCGGCGCGCCTGTTTCTCGGTCCAGCGGACGCGGATGGTGAACCCCTCGTCGGTCTGGTCTTCCGACAGGATGACGTCTTGCTCGAACAGCCATGCCCGGCGGCGCCCGTCCTCGAAGGTCAGGTGCAGTTCGTCCTCGAACCGCCGGCCGACCAGCGCGGTGGCCACGGCCTGAAGCAGCACGTCCAGCCCCTCGCCCGTCAGCGCCGAGATCGGATAGACATGCTCGTCCCGCGCGGCGCGGGCGATGGCGGCCTCCCGGCCGTCCTCGTCCAGCTGGTCGATCTTGTTCCAGACTTCGAACATGGGCCGGTCGTCCGCGACGCCCAGATCGGCGAGTATGGTGGCCACGTCGGCGGCCTGCTCATCCGTCTCTTCATGCGAGATATCGCGGACATGCAGGATCAGGTCGGCGCCCAGGACTTCCTCCAGCGTGGCGCGGAAGGCGGCGACCAGCTCGGTCGGCAGGTCCGAGATGAAGCCCACCGTGTCCGACAGGATCACCTCGGGCCCGTCGGGCAGCGCGACGCGGCGCATAGTGGGATCGAGCGTGGCAAAGAGCATGTCCTTGGCCATCACGTCGGCCCCGGTGAGACGGTTGAACAGCGTGGACTTGCCCGCGTTCGTATAGCCCACCAGCGCGACGATCGGGTACGGCACCTTGGCCCGCGCGGCGCGATGCAGCGTGCGGGTCCTGACGACCTTGTCCAGCTGCCGCTGCAGGCGCACCAGCTGTTCGTCGATGGCGCGGCGGTCGGCCTCGATCTGGGTCTCGCCCGGACCGCCGACAAACCCCAGCCCGCCACGCTGGCGTTCCAGATGGGTCCAGGCGCGGACAAGCCGCGTACGCTGATAGCTCAGCGCCGCCATTTCCACCTGCAACACGCCCTCGCGCGTCGCCGCGCGATCGGAAAAGATTTCAAGGATCAGCCCGGTGCGGTCGAGGATCTTTACCTTCCACTCCCGTTCCAGGTTGCGCTGCTGGACCGGCGACAGCGGGCCGTCGACAAGCACCAGCTCGGCATCGGCCTCCTTGATGCGCTGCTTGAGTTCTTCGACCTTGCCGGTGCCGAACAGCAGCCCGGGATGGGGACGGGCCAGGCGCACGATCTCGGACCCGACCACGTCGAGGTCGGGCAAGGCCCGTGCCAGCGACACGGCCTCCTCCAGCGCGGGCCCGGCGACCCGGCGTTCGGGATCGCTTTTAAGTTCCGGATGGAGGACCCAGGCCCGGGTCTTCCTCCGCTCATGTTCCATCAAGAGGCGTCTTCGCCCTCATAGAGGTTGATCGGCTGTGCCGGCATGATGGTCGAAATCGCGTGCTTGTAAACAAGCTGCGATTGGCCGTCGCGGCGCAAGAGGACGCAGAAGTTGTCAAACCATGTAATAACGCCCTGAAGCTTCACCCCGTTGATCAGGAAAATCGTGACCGGAACCTTGGTCTTGCGGACATGGTTGAGGAATGCGTCCTGCAGATTCTGTCTGTCGGAAGCCATATTGGGAAATACTCGCCCTTGTTCTTGTGTTTCTTATATGCGCTGCAACCTACATACGGCGCTTGCACCGGAGTATGTCTGCGCCATTCGGGAACTTCCACCCCAAAACGGGACCGTGACCGCTCGCATAACCTCGGGTTGCGTCACTTGCGCCACAAATCGGGCGTCAGCAAGGCAATGATGGCCAGCGTTTCCAGCCGCCCGACCACCATCGCGACGCAAAGGACCAGCTTGGCGCCAGGGCCGAAGGCCAGGATGGGAATCTGCACGTCCGAGGCATGTTCGATCAGCGGGCCGGTTGTCGACAGGGTCGCGACCGCCAGCACGATCGCCTCCTCGAACTGGATCCCGTATAGCCCCAGCACCAGGGTGACCGCCGTCAGCGAGATGGCGAACATCATGAAGAAGACCCAGGCGATGAAGGCACCGTTGCTCTGCAAACGGCGCTGGCCGCGCGCCATCGAGGTGACGGAGGACGGGTAGACAAGCCGCTCCATCTCGCGCAGGCCGTTGAGGTAGAGCGCATAGACCCGCAGCAGCTTGACCCCGCCGGCAGTGGTGGCCACCCCGCCGCCGATCATCGCCAGCCCCAGGAGGATGATGCCCGAAGCGCCCAGCCCCGACCAGCTTTCCGAGGTCTGCCAGTCCGTGCTGACAAAGCCTGTCGTGGACAGGTAGGATAGCACCGTGAAGGCCCCGCCCCACAGCGCGCGCAACGCCTCGGCCGGGCGGCCGACCATGTCGATCTCGAAGGCGCCGATCCAGTGCCGCAGGAACAGCAGCAGCGGCACGCCGATCACCAGCAAGGCACCCACCCGGAACTCGGGGTCCTTCAGCAGGTTGCGCGTGCGCCCACCCGACAGCGTGTCGTCGGAGAATGTCAGTCGGCTGAGCGCGAAGATCATGAAGCAGAACATGGCCAGCTCTCCCATCCGCCCCGCGGCCGCCCCGTCAAGCCCGCCGACCGGCGAGATCCCGGAGGTCGCCATCACCGACATGGCATGGATCAGCGCCACCAGAGGCGGCTCTCCGGCGGCCAGCAGCAGCACCATCAGCACGCCGGTCAGCCCGGCGTAGATCGGCAGCAGCGTGCTGCCCACCCGGCGCAGACGCTTGGCCGGATCCGCGCGGGTCATCGCCAGGGTGCCGGGATCGGCGCGCCCCGGCTCGCCCCTCGCGGTGACCTCGAAGCCGCCCAGGCTCATCGGCGCCAGGATCGCGCCGGCCGCCACCCACATCAGCAACCCGCCCAGCCAGGCGACCTCGGCCCGCCACAGATGCAGCGCCGGCGCCAGGCGATCCGGGTCGCCGAAGAGGTCGATGCCGGTGGTCGTCACCGCGCTGACCATATCGAGATAGGCGTTGATGAAGCGGGTGTTCTGCAGCGCGTCATGCACCGGCACCGCCAGGTACAGCGGCAACAGCGCGAAGGTCCCGAACAGCGCCAGCAGCTGGCGCATCTCTTCCCGTTGCGGCCGCACCCGGCCGCGCGCCAGCGAGATCAGCGTGACCACGATCAACCCCAGCGTGCCGGCATAGAAGAAGCTGCGCGCCGAGATGTCGTCGTCCCGCATCGTCGCGAGCAGGGCCGGCGGATACATGGCCGCGGCCGCGATGCCGAAGATCAACAGGAAAAGCGTCACGCGGCTGGGGCCGGCGCGGGCCCGGGATCTTCGCTTGGCCCGCATGTCAGAAAAAGTCGATCGAGACCTGCATCAGCCGCTCGATCTCGGGAACATCATCCGACATTGCAAATATGGTGACCACATCGCCCTCGTCGATCCTGAGCGATCCGGCCGGACGCATCACCTTGTCGCCCTTCATCACCATGCCCACCAGCGCGCCCTCGGGGAAGTCGATGTCGCGCAGGCGCTGGCCGGCCATGGGCGAGGTGCCCATCACCTCGGCCTCGATCACCTCGGCCTCGGCGTCGCCAACCGAATAGACGGCGCGGACCCGGCCATGGCGCACGTGGCGCAGGATCGAGCTGACGGTGGTGGCGCGCGGGTTGATGTAGGCGTCGATGCCCAGCGGCTCCATCAGCGGCGACAGCGTCGGGTCGTTGACCAGAGCGATCGACATGCGCGCGCCCTCGGCCTTGGCGCGCACGGCGGCCAGCATGTTGGTCTTGTCGTCGTCGGTCAGCGAGATCACCGCATCCGCCTGCGCCACGCCGGCCTCGTGCAGCAGCGCCGCATCCAGCCCGTCGCCATGCAGCACGATGGTCCGTTCCAGCGCCTCGGCGGCGATCTCGGCGCGGGCCCTGTCGCGCTCGATCACGCGGGCACGGATCCGCGCCTCGCCCTTTTCCAGCGCGCGGGCCACCGTCAGGCCCACGTTGCCGCCGCCGATGATCACCACGCGGTCCTGCTTGGTCTGCGTCTTGCCCATGACCTCAAGCGTGCGCGGCACGTCGTCCTTGTGGGTGAAGACATAGACCGCATCGCCCGGAAAGATCTGGTCCCCGGCCTCGGGCGCGAACAAAGTGCCTTCGCGCCGGATGCCCACGACGACGGCCCGCAGAGTGGAAAACAGGTCGGTCAGCTGCCGCAGCGGCGTGTTCACGATGGGGCAATCGTCTTCGACCTGCACACCCAGAAGCTGGGCGCGGCCGTCCATGAAGGTCTCGATATCGAAGGTCGCTGGCGCGCGCAGGCGTTTCAGCGCGGCATTCGCAACCTCGCGTTCGGGGCTGATCACCACGTCGATCGGCAGGTGATCGCGGCGATAGAGATCGGAATAGATCGCGTTCAGATAGCTTTGCGCCCTGAGCCGCGCGATCTTGCGGTTGATGGAAAAGACCGAATGCGCCACCTGGCAGGTGACCATGTTGACCTCGTCCGAATGGGTCGCGGCGATGATCATGTCCGCGTCGCGCGCGCCTGCCCGGTCCAGCACGTCGGGATACGAGGCGAAGCCCGCGATCCCCTGCACGTCCAGCGTTTCCGTGGCGCGGCGCACCAGTTCGGGATTGCTGTCGACGACGGTGACATCGTTCAGCTCGCCCGAGAGATGCCGCGCGATCTGCCAGCCCACCTGGCCGGCCCCGCAGATGATGACCTTCATCGGTTTGCCCTCTCCGGCGATGCTGTTGAGATGACCGGAAGTTTCTGCATGGCAGAGCCGGAAACAAGTTTCAATTCAATTGTCACGCCCGGCGAGTTGCGACACTCTGGGCCCATGAAACCGATCCAATCCATTGCCATGCCCCTGGCCCTGCTGGTCGCCGCGGTCGCCTGTTCGCCGCTCTCGACCTACTACAGACCGGGCGTCGAGGTTGCGCGGCTGGAAACGGACACCACCAATTGCCAAGTCACCGCGGCTCAGGAAGTGCCTCCGAACAACCAGATTCGCTCCACCCCGACAGCCTTCTACCCCGGCGTCGCCTATTGCGGCGCCGCGGGCTGCATGTACGGCGACCCGTTCTGGTCCGACAGCTATATCTACACCGTCGACGTGAACGCGCCGCTGCGGCAGAAAGTGATCCAGCAATGCATGCGCGAAAAGGGCTACAGCCCCGTGCGCATCCCGCGCTGCCCCGTCGAGGTCAAGGCGCCGCCGGGGCGCACCACGGTGATGCCGGTGCTGACGCCCAGCTCATGCGCGGTGCGCAACCGCGACGGCAGCTACCAGATCGTCAACGTGGGCTGACGCCCGGGCGACATGTTGCATTCGATGCTTTTTCCGGCCCCCCGATTGGTCGGGGCCGGGTTCTCTTGGCCTATTGTTAAGGATTTGAGGCGAGATTGACCGCGCTCCGACCGGACCCGGGGCGTCTTGTCGAATTATGCATCCTGCAGGGGGCACGCCTTGAAGCACCTGACCATTACGCACAAACTCATCGCCCTGATTTGCGCCATGGCGCTGGTCGTGGCCTGGCTGACCTTCAACATGGTCGACCGCCTCAGCAGCACCGCCTACGACACCCGGCGCGACATGCTGCAGGCACAGGTCGAAAGCGCCCGCTCGATCCTGGAATACTATCACCAGCTGGAACTGGATGGCACGCTCAGCACCGAAGAGGCCCGTGCGAACGCCTTCGCGGCCATCGGGTCCATTCGCTTCGAACCGAACGGCTACATCTTCGGCATTCAGTACGATGGCGTCTACCTGGTCCACCCGATCGAAGCGAAGGTCGGCACGAACCAAATGACCTCGCCCGACGTCTCGCCCGAATTGCGGGCCAACACGCGCTCTCACGTCGAACTCGCCACGAGCGGTGGCGGTCTCAACGAATACGCGACGTCGATGCCGGGGGGCGAACCGGGCAAACTCTACGCCAAGCAGAGCATGATTCTGCCCTTTGACCCGTGGAACATGCTGATTGGTACTGGCGCCTACGTGAACGACATCGAGGCGATGATCGCCCGCGAGAAGCGACAGACCACGATTTTGGGTGCAGGTGCGATCGCTCTGCTGATGGTCGTCGCCATGCTCTTCGGCGCGACGATCACGCGGCCGCTGGCCCGGGTCCGCGCGGCGATCGACTCGGTGGCGCAGGACGACACAAATTACATGATCCCCTACACGACGGGCACGAACGAGACCGCGCGCATCGCGAAGTCCACCAAGGCCCTGCAGGACAAGGTGCGCGAGCGGCTTGCCCTCGAACGCCAGCAGGCAGAGGACCAGGCCGCGCTCGAAGCCGAGCGCCAGAAGAACCACGACCTGCAGAAGGCCGAGGCCGAGCGTCAGGCCCATGTCGTCGCCACGATCCGCACCGCGCTGGAGGCTGTGGCCGATGGCGACCTGACGGTGCGCTGCGCCGATCTGGGCGAGGCGGATGCGGAACTGCGGGCGCACTTCAATTCGGCCATCGGCAAGCTGGAAAGCGCCATGACCGAGGTCACCATCAAGGGCGCCGACATCACCGCCACCAAGGACGAGATCCAGCGCGCCACGATGGAACTCTCGCAGCGCACCGAGCGCCAGGCCGCCAACCTAGAGGAAACCTCGGCCGCCCTGGAAGAACTCTCGACCACCGTGCGCCAGACGGCCGAGGGCGCGCAGGACGCGGCCCGGCGCGTCGTCTCCGTCTCGCAGGAGACCGAGACCTCGGATGCGATCGTCAACGACGCTGTCGCGGCGATGGACCGGATCGAGCAATCGTCGGCCCGGATCGGCAACATCATCGGCGTGATCGAGGATATCGCCTTCCAGACCAACCTGCTGGCTCTGAACGCGGGTGTGGAAGCCGCGCGGGCCGGGGAAAGCGGCAAGGGGTTTGCCGTCGTCGCGCAGGAGGTCCGCGACCTGGCCCAGCGGTCGAGCGCCGCGGCCAAGGACGTCAAGGACCAGATCGGCGAATCCTCGACCCAGGTGGCCAGCGGCGTGCGGCTGGTGGGCGATACCGGCGAGGCGCTGAAGCGGATCTTCGAACAGATCAAGTCGGCCCGCGACATCGTGTCGAGCATCGCCGAAAGCGCCATGGAGCAGGATACGACCCTGCGCTCGCTGGCCGAGACGATCAACGACATGGACACCAACACCCAGCGCAACGCCGCCATGGCCGAGGAGACGACGGCCTCCACCATGGCCCTGGGGTCGGATACCGATGCCCTGATGGCCCTGATCCACCGCTTCCGCGTCTCCGGCCAGGCCACGGCGACCATGGCGCCGGCGGACAACGACTTCCGGATGGCGGGCTGAGTGGGCGGCCGCCGACTGTCACCCGCCGGTGTCTGACGCAACGGTCCGATGGGCTGGCGTCGGAACGGGCAAAGACCCGGACCCGGCGGACATGCGGCCCGTCATCCTGGCAGACCGATTGGCAGACCGACCGGGCTGACACCCCGGTCCGGAGGGCCCCCGGCCCTCCCGCGCGGCGGAGCTTACTCCGCCGCTTCCTGCGCTTCGTCCACGTGAGCCACGCGGGCCCCGGCCTTGTTGGTGGTGACCACGCCCAGCGACTTCAGCTTGCGGTGCAGGGCCGACCGCTCCATCCCGACGAAGGCCGCGGTCCGCGAGATGTTGCCGCCGAAACGGTTGATCTGGGTCAGCAGGTATTCGCGCTCGAAGGCTTCGCGCGCCTCGCGCAGGGGCAGCGCCGCCAGCGCGCCGGACATGACCAGCCGGCCTTCCTCGCCGCCCTTCTCGCCCTCTTCGGGCAATTCGCGCGCCTCGATCGGGCCGGTGCCCTCGCCCAGGATCAGCACCCGTTCCACCAGGTTCTTCAGCTGCCGCACGTTGCCCGGCCAGACCATGGTCTGCATCAGCGCCACCGCCTCTTCGGTCAGTTCGCGCAGCGGCAAACCCTGGGTCTGGTTGCACGAGGCGATGAAATGCTCGGCCAGCACCGGGATATCCTCGCGCCGTTCCTCCAGCGAGGGCACCGCGATCGGCACCACGTTCAGACGATGGTACAGCTCTTGCCGGAAGGTGCCGGTGGCGATCTCGGTTTCCAGATCCCGGTTGGTCGAGGAGATCACGCGCAGGTCCACCCGCACCTTGTCGGTGCCGCCGACGCGCTGGAATTGCTGATCGACCAGCACGCGCAGGATCTTGGATTGCGTGCCCAGCGGCATGTCCGCGACCTCGTCGAAATAGACGACGCCGCCATGCGCTTCTTCCAGCAGGCCGGGTTCGACGCCGCGATCCGCCGTTTCGCGGCCGAACAGCACCTCTTCCATACGCTCCGGCGCGATCGAGGCACAGCTGACCGAGACGAAGGGCGCCCCGGCGCGGTTCGAATTGGCGTGGATGTAGCGCGCGGCGATCTCCTTGCCGCTGCCGGCCGGGCCGGTCAGCATCACGCGGCCATTGGATTTCGTCACCTTGTCCAGCTGGCTCACCAACCCGCGGAAGGCGCCGGACTTGCCGATCATCTCGGCGCTGGTCACCTCGCGCCGCTTCAGCGACGAATTCTCGCGCCGCAGCCGCGACGCTTCCATCGCGCGGCGGATCACCACCAGCAGCTGGTCGATGTTGAACGGCTTCTCGATGAAGTCATAGGCGCCCTGCTTGATCGCGGCGACCGCGATCTCGATGTTGCCATGGCCCGATATGATGACCACCGGCACATCCGGATTGTCGCGCTTGACCGTCTTGAGGATGTCGATCCCGTCCATCCGGCTGTCCTTCAGCCAGATGTCCAGCACCAGCAGCGCGGGCGCCTCGGCGTTGATCTGGGCCATCGCCTCGTCCGAGGTGCCGGCCTTGCGCGTGGAATAGCCTTCGTCTTCGAGGATGTCGGACACCAGTTCACGGATGTCCCGCTCGTCGTCTACGATCAGAATGTCACTCATCTAGGGTCGCCTCTTCTTCCTGTTGGGCTTTTGTCTGGGATGCGGCGACCCCGGTGCCCAGGGGCAACCGGATCACCGCCATGGCGCCGACATGGTCCGACCCGTCAAACGACGGGGCGTCCTGAAGACTCAATGCGCCGCCATGGTCTTCGATAATCTTCTTCACGATGGGCAGGCCAAGGCCCGTGCCTTCGTCGCGGGTGGTCACGTATGGCTCGAAGAGCCGCGCACGGTCTTCTGGCAGGCCGATGCCGTTATCAGCGATCGTCAGCCGGGCAAAGGGCCCTTCGGATTTCAGCGTCACGCGAATTTCCGGGGTCACGCTGCCACCTTTTTTCAGATGAGATTCAATCGCTTCTCCGGCGTTCTTGATAAGGTTCGTCAACGCCTGCGAGATCATCGTGCCATCGAATTCGGCCAACAGCGCCTCCTGCGGCAGATCCGAACGGATGACCACATCGGGCTGCCCCGCCTGCTGCAGGATCACCACGTCGCGCACCGCCTGCACCAGGTCGGCGGCCTGCCGGTCGGGTTCCGGCATCCGCGCAAATTTCGAGAATTCGTCGACGATCCGGCGCAGGTCGTTGGTCTGGCGCACGATCACGTCGGTCATGGATTCCAGCCGCGCGGCCTCTTCCCCGACAATGGGCGAAAACTTGCGCTTGATCCGCTCTGCCGACAGCTGGATCGGGGTCAGCGGGTTCTTGATTTCATGCGCGATGCGGCGGGCCACGTCGCCCCAGGCGGCCATCCGCTGGGCCGAGACCAGATCGGTGACATCATCGAAGGCCACCACGTAGCCTTCAAGCCCGCCATCGCCCGCGCGCCGCGTGGCCATGCGGACCAGAAGATTCTCCTGCCCGTTCTGACGCACCACCTTGACCTCGCCCTGCGTGACCTCCTTCGGGCCCTTGCACAGTTCTTCGAAGAGCGCACCGAATTCCGGAACGGCCACCGACAGGGCCAGCGATTGCTCGTCTCCCGACCAGTCCAGCAGCCGTTCGGCCGAGCGGTTCACGAAGGTCACGCGCCCGCGCGGATCCAGCCCCACGACCCCGGAGGTCACGGAACTCAGCACGGAATCGAACATGCGCCGCCGTTCCTCGATCTGGCGGGTGTTGTCCAGCAGGGTCTGGCGCTGAGCCTTCAGCTGGCGCGTCATCTGGTTGAAATATCGGCCCAGCATGGCGATCTCGTCGTCGCCGCGCTCTTCCGGGACGCGCACGTCCAGGTCGCCCGAACCGACGCGTTGTGCCGCCCCGGTCAGCCGCCCGACCGGCCGGGACAGGCGTTCGGCGAACCACAGACCGGCCCAGACCGCCGCCAGGATCAGGATCAGGGCAAAACCCAGGTACAGCAGCCCGAATTCAAAAAGCACCCTGCCCCGTTCGTTTTCAAGCTGCTGATACAGACGAACCGTCTCCTGCGTCTCGTCCAGAAGGTTCAGGATCTCGCCATCCACGTCGCGGCTGATGTACAGGAACCGGTCCACGAAGGCCGTCAGCGGGATAAGCGCGCGGAATTCGTTGTTGTCCCAATCCTCGATGACCGAAATCCCCTCTTCCGAGGCCTCGATGAACTGCGCGTCGCTCGGCATCTCGAAGTTGAAGAGGTAAGAGCGTTCGCCGCGCGCGCGGATCTCTCCGGTGCCGTCGATCACATAGGCCTCGCGCAGGCCGCGCTGGATCTGCGCCTGCCCGTTGGTCAGCACGGCGCGCAGTTCCCCGTCGATCATGAAGGCCGTGGACCGGCGGGCGCGATCCAGGAAATCGGCCAGCGCCATGGCATCCTGCGCCAGGTCTTCGCGGTGTTCGGCCTCGTAGGCTTCGGCCGCGGCCAGAGATGAGCCCACCACCTGCCGCACCCGATCCGAAAACCAGCCTTCGAGCCCGATATTCACCGTCAGCCCGGCAAAGATCGCGACGGTCACGGTGGGGATCAGCGCCAACAGCGCGAAGGCCGCCGTCAGCCGCAGGTGCAGCCGCGACCCGGCGGAGCGCGCCCGCCGCGCGGCAACCAGCCGCCCGACCTGGCCCAGGACCAGCGCCGCGACGACGATGATATAGACGAGATCGGCCAGCAGGATCGCCCGCAAGGCCGGGGACGAGGCGCCCTCGTCCATGGGGCCCAGCACAAGGTAGGTGGCCAGTGCCAGGACAGGCCCCAGCACCACCAGCCCAAGGGTGGCCGCGTTCTGTGTTCGACGCGCCCGGCTCCAGCGGCCGAGCGTTGCCAGAGTTCTGTGTGACCGGGTTGCCACCCGCTGCCCTCACGAGTTGATGTGCCGCCTCTGGCGACAACCGCCATATGTCGTGGTCTTTTTCCGGTGGTGACACCGGACCGCCACGATCTGTGTCGGTTTTACATCAGTTTGCGCCGGCGTGTCACCTGTATATCCAGATCCGTGATCTTCTTTCTCAGGGTATTTCGGTTGATCCCCAGAAGATCCGCGCATTTCGCCTGGTTTCCGCCGGTCGCATCCAGCGCGATCTCGATCAGCGGCAGTTCGACCTCGCGCAGGATGCGCGCGTAAAGGCCCGGAGGCGGCAGCAGGTTGCCGTGCAGATCGAAATAGCGGCGCAGGTGGCGGGCCACGGCGGCCGAAAGTTTCTCGGTGTTGTTGCCGCCAAGCGCGGGCTCCATCTCGGGCTGGGCGCCCAGGACCACCTCGACCTCGGAGCGGGCGATTTCCTCGGCCCGCGAGGTCAGGACAAGGCGGCGCACAGCGTTTTCCAGCTGACGCACGTTGCCGGGCCAAGAATAGGCGCGGAACAGTTCGGCCGCCTCTTCGGACAGGACGCGTTTGGGCGCGCCCTCGCGTTCGGCCCGGGCCAGGAAATGTTCGGCCAAAAGCGGGATGTCGTCGACCCGCTCGCGCACCGCCGGCACGTGAATCGTGGCGCCCGACAGGCGATAATACAGGTCCTGGCGCATCTTGCCGGCGTCCATCGCCCCGGACAGGTCATGCTGCGAGGTCGCCATGAACCGCGGCGCGTGATCGCCGGGCGAATCCATCATGCGCACGATGCGGGCCTGGATCTCGTCCTCGACATCGCCGATCTCGTCGATCAGAAGCGTACCGCCCTTGACCCGCGCAAGCACCCGTGCCGGACCTTCGAGGTCGCGCAGATCAGCGCCCGTGACGGTGATGAAGGGCATGGTCCGGCGATCGCTGAAGTCGTGAATCGCCCGCGCGATCAAGGACTTGCCCGTCCCGCTTTCGCCGCAGATCAGCACCGGCAGATCGGTGTTCATCACCCGCGCCACCAGTCGGTAGAGCGATTGCATCACCTGCGTGCGCCCCACCAGAGGAAGCTCGTCCGGCCGGTCGACGATCTCGGCGCGCGGCTCGGTCGGGGTGCGGCGCTTCAGCTCCAGCGCCCGCGCGGTGCGTTTCATCAGGTCCGGCAGGTCGAAGGGCTTGGGCAGGTAATCGTAGGCTTCTGCCTCGGCCGCCTGGATCGCGGTCATGATCGTGTTCTGGGCCGAGATCACGATGACCGGCAGCCCCGGCCGGTCCTGGGCGATTTTCGGCAGCATTTCCAGGCCGTTGCCATCCGGCATGACCACGTCCGAAATCACCACGTCGCCTTTGCCCTCGCCCACCCATCGCATCAGCGTGGTCAGCGAGGATGTCGCGTGAACCTTGCATCCGGCCCGGGTCAGGGCCTGGGTCAGAACGGTGCGGATGGTGCGGTCGTCATCTGCGACAAGGACGGTGCCGTCCATGGGGCTGTACTCCTAGTTTTGCTGTTCACGCAGTTCGCGGGGAACGCGCGGCAGGGATATGCGAAAGACCGTCTTGCCGGGCACCGAGGTGACCGAAATCCAGCCGTCGTGATCGGAAATGATCTTGGACACCAGCGCGAGCCCGAGGCCTGTGCCGTTCTCGCGGCCCGACACGAAGGGATCGAAGATGTCGGCCTTGATCTTGTCGGGCAGGCCGGGCCCGTCGTCTATGATCTCCACCTGCAGCGGCAGCGACTGGCCCGAGCCGTCCGAGCGCCGCAGGCGGAAGGAATGTTCGAAGTAGCTGTGGATGCGGATCGTGCCGCCCTTGGGATCGGCCGCCTCCGAGGCGTTCTTGAGCAGGTTCAGCACCACCTGCAGCAACTGGTCGGGGTCGCCGTAGGCCATCGGCAGCGACGGGTCGTAATCCTCGATGATCTTCATGTTCGCCCCGAAGCCCAGCAACGCGGACCGGCGCGCGCGGTCCAGCACGTCGTGGATGTTGACAGGTCGGAAATCCGGAGCGCTGAGGTTGCCGAACTGTTCGACCTGTTCCAGCAGCTTCACGATGCGCCGGCTTTCGGTGACGATTAAGTCCGTTAATTCAAGGTCTTCCGGGGAAAGGTTCATGCTGAGAAGCTGCGCGGCCCCGGTGATGCCCGCCAGCGGGTTCTTGATCTCGTGCGCCAGCATCTCGGCCATGCCGATCGCGGATTTGGCAGCGGATTTCACCGAATGGCTCTGGGTCATGCGACCGGCAAGCTCGCGCGGCGAGATCAGCAGCAGCATGAAACCCGGCCGCCCGACCAGCGGCGCGATCTGCAGCGCGCATTGCAGCGGCGCCTTGTTGCCGGAGCCCACGTCGATGTCGTTGACGAAAAGCGGCGTGCCGTTCAGCCGCGCGCGGTCGAACGCCTCTTCGATCGGCGCGTCGATCATCACCTGGTCCCAGACAGGCGTACCCTTCACCGCCTTGGAGGACGCGTTCAGGAAGCCTTCGGCGGCCGAGTTGATGTCCTCGATCCGGTCATCGGGATCGATGAGGAAGGCCGGCAGCGGGAGCGAGGCCCAGATTTCCGCGTCCTGGCTCATGCCGCCACCTGGTCTTCGGGGGTCAGCGCCCGCCCCAGCAGGCGCAGCACTTCGGCCGGATCCTTTGCCGTCAGCACGGCCCGCCGCGCCGCGGCGTCAGCGGTTCCGGCATGATCCATGTACCAGCCCAGGTGCTTGCGCGCTACGCGCACCCCCAGCTCTGGCCCGTAGAAATCCAGCATCGCTTCGTAATGTTCTGAAACCATGTCCAAAAGTCGGGATCCTTCAGGGATGTCCGGGGCCAGGGCCCCGAACAGGTTGTGAGCAATTTGCGCCAGCAGCCAGGGCTGGCCTTGCGCGCCGCGGCCGATCATGACCCCGGCGGCGCCGGACGCCGTCAGCGCCTGGCGCGCAGTGTCGGATCCGGTGATGTCGCCATTGGCGATGACTGGGACAGAGACCGCCTCGACCACCTCGGCGATGGCCGCCCAGTCGGCGCGGCCCTTGTAGAACTGGCACCGTGTACGGCCATGGATCGTGACCATCTTCACGCCCGCCGCCTCGGCCCGGGCCGCGAGCTGCGGCGCGTTGCGCAGGTCATCGTCCCAGCCCAGCCGCGTCTTCAGCGTGACCGGCACCGCCACGGCCTCGACAACCGCCTCGATCAGGCGCAGCGCGTGGTCGGGCGTCTTCAGCAGGGCCGAGCCGGAATAGCCGTTGGTCACCCGCTTTGCCGGGCAGCCCATGTTGATATCGATCATCACGGCGCCCGAGCCTTCCAGCCAGCGCGCCGCCTCGGCCATCCAGTGCGCCTCGCGCCCGGCGATCTGCACGGCCGTGTTCTCCACGTTCATGCCCAGTTCGGCGCGTTCGCGCATCGCCGCCTTGGCCTGGACCATCTCCTGGCTTGCGACCATTTCACTCACCACCAGCCCCGCGCCGAAGCGCGCGACCAGGTCGCGAAACGGACGATCCGTGATTCCCGCCATCGGAGCGAGAAAGACAGGTGGTGACAATGGCTTGCCTGCGTTGAGAACGGTCACTTGATTAAACCTTGTGCACGTTTTCCCCTGCTATAGAGATTACGGGAAACGCTCAATGTTTCACGCGCCTCCAGCTGCCCGCTTTCGAAGCTATGCCCTAAATTTGAGCACCGGAATGTGAAGATTGCGTCATAGCCCGGCTGGGCCTATGAACGCGGTCGGCCGGAATGGAGGGCCTGACGTGACCAAATGTGCCGCGCTGATCGTCGCTGCCGGACGCGGCACCCGCGCGGGCGGCGGCGTTCCGAAGCAATGGCGCGACCTGGCCGGGCGCCGGGTGATCGACCATACGCTGGCCGCCTTCGCCGCGTCGGATCGTGTCGGGCGGATCTGCCTGGTGCTGCATCCCGACGACATGGGCGAGGCCAAGGCCTTTCGCAAGGCAGGTCACCTGGTGGCCACGGGCGGTGCCAGCCGGTCGGGTTCGGTGAAGGCGGGTCTCGATGCGCTGGCGGTCGGCCCCGACGGCCCGCCGGACCGGGTGCTGATCCACGACGCGGCGCGGCCCTGCGTGAGCCCGGCGCTGATCGCCGCGGTGGCGCAGGCGCTGGACACGGCACAGGGCGCGGCGCCCGCGCTCGAGGTGACGGATGCGCTCTGGACCGGGGCGGAAGGGCGGGTGACGGGAACCCGGGAGCGCGCAGGATTGTTTCGTGCACAGACGCCCCAGGGCTTCCACTTTGCCGCGATCCGCGCGGCGCATCGCACCCACCCTGCCGAGGCGGCCGATGACGTGGAGGTCGCCCGCGCCGCGGGACTGGACGTCCGGATCGTTCCGGGCGAAGAGCGCAACATGAAGGTCACGCGGCCCGAAGATTTCGCGCGGGCCTGTAAACTGCTGGAAGGTCACATGGATATTCGCACGGGCAACGGGTTCGACGTGCATCGCTTCGGACCGGGCGATCACGTGACACTTTGCGGGGTGCGCCTGCCCCACGGCCGCGGGCTGCAGGGGCATTCGGATGCCGATGTCGGAATGCATGCGGTGACCGACGCGATCTACGGCGCGTTGGCGATGGGCGACATCGGGCAGCATTTTCCGCCGACGGATCCGCAGTGGAAGGGCGCCGAAAGCCACATCTTCCTGCGCCACGCGGTGAACCTGGCCGCCGAACACGGCTTCACCATCACCCATGCCGATTGCACGCTGATCTGCGAAAGGCCCAAGATCGGCCCCCATGCGCAGGAGATGCGCACGGTGATGGCCGGGATCATGGGGGTCGGGGTCGACCGGATCTCGGTCAAGGCAACCACCTCCGAGAGGCTGGGCTTCACCGGTCGGGAAGAAGGTATCGCGGCGCTCGCCACCGCGACGCTGGTGCGCACATGAGACAATTGGCACGGCTGATCGCCACCGTCGGCGGGCTGGGATACCTCAAGCCCGCGCCCGGCACCTGGGCGTCGCTGGCGGCGCTGCCGCTGGCCTGGGCGCTGCATGTCTGGGGCGGCTTCCCGTTGCTTGCCGGGGCGACGCTGCTGGCGGCCGTCGGCGGCTACTGGGCATCGTCGGTGATGGTTGGCGAAGACCGGATCAAGGATCCGCCCGAGATCGTCATCGACGAGGTCGCCGGCCAGTGGCTCGCGCTTTGGGCGATCTCCTGCCCGGCCTGGCTGCACGGGATCGAGATCGCCGCGCTCTGGCCAGGCTGGATCTCGGCCTTCGTGCTGTTTCGGTTCTTCGACATCCTGAAACCCGGCCCCATCGGCTGGGCCGACCGGCGCGGAGGCGCCTCGGGCGTAATGATGGACGACCTGTTCGCCGGGATCGCCGCCGGCGCCGGCACCCTGTTGCTTGCCGGGCTGGCGCATGGGATCCTTGGCCTATGACCGTGACAGAGCTTCTTCAGGCCGCGCGCGAGGCCGGCGTGATGATCGCCACCGCCGAAAGCTGCACCGGCGGCATGGTCGTGGCGGCGCTGACCGAGGTGCCCGGCTCCTCCGACGTGGTGGACCGGGGCTTCGTCACCTATTCCAACGCGGCCAAGCAGGACATGCTTGGCGTGCAGCCGGGCACGCTGGCCACCCATGGCGCGGTGTCCGAGGATGTCGCGGCCGAGATGGCGATGGGCGCGCTGATGCGGTCCCAGGCGCGGCTGGCCGTGTCGATCACCGGCATCGCCGGCCCCGGCGGGTCCGAGTTCAAGCCCGAGGGCCGGGTCTGTTTCGGCCTCGCCGTGAAGGACCAGCCGGTGCAGGCGGAAACCGTTGAGTTCGGCGCCCTGGGCCGGGCCAAGGTGCGCGAAGCGGCACGGGATCACGCTCTGGCGCTGCTCGCCTCGGCGCTCAGCCCGCGATAAGCGCACCCAGCTCCGCCGCCGCGACATCCCCCTCGATCGCCCGGCGCAGAGGCGTCAGCCTCTCCTCGCCCAGCAGCGCCCCGGCCTTGGACAGGATCCGGTCGCGCCGCGCCTCGATCGGCAGCGGCGCGTCAAGGTCATGCGCGGCCTCCATCCGGTGGCCATTCTTCAGCACCACCTCCAGCCGCGCCTGCATCTCGGACAGGCCGGCATCCTCCTGCACCCGGATCCGGTCGCGCAGTTCGATCACGCGGGGATCGGCACAGGTCGCGCCCGAGAAGCTCTCAAGCTTCGCCGTGTCGTGGCCCGTGGCCGCCATGGCCAGCGCCACGCGGTAGCTGAACTTTGCGCCCAGCCCGGTGTCCGGCGCCGGCTGGTTGCAGACCGACATCCAGCGCGGATGGGTGTGCACGATCAGATCGGCGATCTCGGGCGCGGCCACGTCGACCTCGCGCAGGGCCTCAAGCGCGGCATGAAGCCCGTGGCAGCAGGCGTGGAACTTGTGGCTGACGCTTTCGAAGATCCAGGTCTCGCCCAGCCCCTCCAGCGCCGGGCCGTGCTGTTCCTGCCCGTGATGCGTGGCGCCAAAGCCGAAGGGCCCGTCCAGCGCAAGCGGATCCGAGGTAAAGCCCCGCGCCACCAGCTGCGCGCTTTCCACCCCGCAGCGTGCCGCCAGCCCGGCGTTCAGCGGCTTGCCCATGGTCCCGAACTGCGCCTTCAGCCCCGCCGCCTGCGTCGCGGCCAGACCCAGCGCCTGCGCCATGGCGCCCTCGTCCAGACCCAGCAGCCGCCCGGCCGCCGCACAAGCGCCGAAGGCCCCGGCCGTGGCGGTCTGGTGAAAGCCCACCTGGTAATGATCGCGCCCCAGCCACAGACCGACGCGGATCGACAGTTCCATGCCCACCAGCGCCGCCTCGATCACCTGCGACAGCTGTGCGCAATGCGCCTCGCCCACGGCCAGCGCGGCGGGAAAGACGGCAACGGACGGATGACCGATATTGGCGAAATGGGTGTCGTCGTAATCCAGCGCATGAGAGGTCGCGCCGTTCAGCCAGGCCGCATCGCGCGGCGGCAGCCCGTGACCATAGCCGAACCCGTGGGCCGCCCCCTGCCCGGCTTCCTCGGCCAGCATGCCTCTCAGCAGCACGGCGACCTCTTCGCCGGTCCCGGCAAGGCCCACGGCGAGCCAGTCGAGCGCGCTCAGACAGGCGACATCAAGAGCGTCGGCAGAGGGGGTCGCGGAAACGGCGAAGCGGGCCAGGGGCGGAACGATGCGAGTCATGGGCAAAGCGTAATCCGCCGCGCCCAGGGGCGGAAGCGCCAAGCGCGTCATCAGCCGCCCAGGATCCAGGGCGCCGCCGCGCGTGGCAGCGCCGGCTGTCCGTCCTCAGCCGTAGAGTTCCTGGGCCCGCCGCTCGAAGGCGCGCACGATCCGCAGCATCGCCTCGTTGAAGACCACCCCGATCAGCCGCTGCAGCACCGCGTTGCGGAACTCGAAATCCACGTGGAAGGACACCTCGCAGCCCTCGCCGGCATCGGCGAAGGCCCAGTTCGACTTCATGTACTTGAACGGCCCGTCCAGGTATTCGGTGTCGATCTTCATGTCCTCGGGCATCAGCGTCACGCGGCTGCCGAACTTCTCGCGGAACACCTTGAAGCTGATGACCAGATCCGCCTCCATGACCTCGACCGTGCCTTCACGATCACGCGACCGGATGCGCGCGGCGGCGCACCAGGGCAGGAATTGCGGATAGGCCTCGACATCCGCCACCAGGTCGTACATCTGCTGCGCCGTATAGGGCAGGCTCCGGGTTTCCGAATGTTTCGGCATGGTTACAGGCTCGGCCTCGTCATCAGGTTGCGGCACTCTCACGGGTGACAGTGGCGCGTGATGTCGTATGCTCAGGACGAAAGATCAAGGGGGCGGAATGACCGACCGGGCTTACGTGATTGACGAAATGATCTCGGCCAAGGCGATTGCCGCCCGGATCGAGGCATTGGCGAAAGAGATCGAAACCACCTATGCCGGCACGCAAAAGCTGGTGGTGGTCGGGCTTTTGCGCGGCTCGTTCATCTTCATCGCCGATCTGGTGCGCGAGCTTGGCCTGCCGGTCGAGGTCGATTTCCTCGAAGTATCGTCCTATGGCGATGCCATGGAATCAAGCCGTGAGGTCCGCATCATCAAGGACCTGCGCGGCCAGATCGAAGGGCGCGATGTGCTTGTGGTCGAGGATATCGTCGACACCGGGCACACGCTGAATCACGTGATGAACCTGCTGCGCTCGCGCCTGCCGGCGCGGCTGATGTCCATCGCCCTTCTCGACAAGCCCTCGCGCCGCGAGGTGGATTTCCGCGCCGACTGGATCGGGTTCGAAATCCCGGACAAGTTCGTCGTGGGCTACGGCATCGACTTTGCCCAGCACAACCGGAACCTCGCCCATATCGGCTCGGTCCGGTTCACCGAATAGGCGATTCGCCCAACTTTTTGCCCCGTCTTTACCGTCATCCCTTCCCGCGCCGGGCTGTTCCGTCCGACAGCCATCACAATCGCGAAGTACCCGTCCGCCCGGTTCCCTGCCCGGACCCTGTAGGTTTATGCTGACCGAAGGGACACCGGAAAGGGTCGCTCCAGTTCGCCATTGCAAGCCAACAAGAGTTTGACATGATTACACTTCTTCGCTGGACGCTCATCCTGGGGCTGATCGTCGGCGCCGCGGCCTTCGTCACAAGACCCCAGCGCGTAGACCCCGGCGTTTACTCCGGACTAACGCCCGACCCCGAGAATGGCGCACTGGTCTTCCACGCCTCCGGCTGCGCCTCCTGCCACACTGACCCGGCCGCCGAAGCCGATGAGCCCGGCGCGCCGCCGGTGCTGTCGGGCGGCTATCGAATCGAAAGCCCCTTCGGCACCTTCGTGGCCCCCAACATCACCCCGTCCGAGGCCGGCATCGCCGGCTGGACCGAGGTCGACCTCGCAAATGCCATGGTGAAAGGCACATCCCCCGGCGGCGCCAATTATTACCCGGCCTTCCCTTACACCACCTACACCCGCATGACGCCGCAGGACGTCGTGGACCTGAAGGCCTATCTCGACACCCTGCCCGCCTCGGACACGGTGGCACCAGAGCACGAGCTGAGCTTCCCCTTCACCCTGCGCCGCGGCCTCGCGCTGTGGAAATGGCTCAACCTCGACGCGGATTGGGTGCTGACCGATGCCGCGACGCCCCAGGTCGAACGCGGCCGCTACCTTGTCGAGGCGATGGGCCATTGCGCCGAATGCCACACGCCGCGCGACGTGACCGGCGGGCTGGACCGCAAGGCCTGGCTGACCGGCGCGCCTAACCCTACGGGACAGGGCCGCATTCCCGGCATCACCCCTGGTCAGCTCGACTGGTCGGAAAGCGACATCGCCTATTACCTCGAAAGCGGCTTCACCCCGGATTACGACAGCGCTGGCGGTGACATGGCGCAGGTGGTGGCCAACCTGGCCCGGATCCCGGCCGAGGATCGCGCCGCCATCGCGGCCTATCTCAAGGCTCTGCCGGCGCCGTAAGCGGCCCGGACAGCTGCGCATAAAGCGCCAGCCCGACAACCATCAGCATCGCCAGTGCCATGGCGATGTTGATCCCGCGCTGGATCCCTGGATCCAGCTCCAGCCGCCGCAGCGTCACCCCGGCCCAAAGCCAGGCCAGGTGGATCGGGATCCAGAGCGCATTGAAAATCAGGAGCTTGACCAGAACCTCCGTCCCCGGCGCCTGCGGCAGGAAGGGAAAGCCGAAGAACAGCGTCGACGACACGACATAGGCCTTCGGATTGATCGGCTGCAGCGCGAGCCCGTTCCAGAAGCCCGGCGCGCGGTCTGCATGGATAAAGGCGATCTTCGATCCCGCCAGCGCGATTTTCAGAGCCAGGTAGAGAAGGTAGGCGGTGGAGGCGAAGACCAGGACGCCCCGCAGCCCCGGCACCGCCAGAACCACCGCGGCCACGCCCGAGATCACCAGCCCCGAGACCAGCGCATTCCCGACGAAGAGCCCGCCGACATAGGCCAGCCCTGCGCGATAGCCGAATCCCGATCCGACCCCGGCGGCCGACAAGACCCCCGGCCCGGGCGTGATGATCAGAAAGAGAACGGCAAGGGCAAATTCGAACACGCAACAAGGCGTAGCAAGTGCCGGTCACACGCGCAATAAATGCCGGTTGCCGCGCGGGCAAGATGCAGGTCGTCTCCCGACCCTCTGCCTTGTGCGGGGTGCGCGGCCGAGGGCCAGCGACGACATGCGCTCTCAGGCGGTGCCCAGCCGGGCCAGCCGCGCCGCGCGCAGCCGTTCGAAATCGTCCCCGGCATGGTAGGACGACCGGGTCAGCGGCGTGGCCGAGACCATCAGGAACCCCTTGCCGAAGGCGGTTTTCTCGTAGGCGGCGAATTCTTCCGGCGTGACGAAACGATCCACCGCATGGTGTTTCGGCGTCGGCTGCAGGTACTGGCCGATGGTCAGGAAATCCACATCCGCCGCGCGCATGTCGTCCATCACCTGGTGCACCTGCGGACGCTCCTCGCCCAGGCCGACCATGATGCCGGATTTGGTGAAGATCGTCGGATCCATCTCTTTCACGCGCTGCAGCAGACGCAGTGAATGGAAATACCGCGCCCCCGGCCGGACCGAGGTATAAAGCCCCGGCACGGTTTCGAGGTTGTGGTTGAAGACATCCGGCTTCGCCTCGACGACGATCTCAAGAACCTCGGGCGCGCATTTCAGAAAATCCGGGGTCAGGATCTCGATCGTGGTCCCGGGCGCGCGATGACGGATGGCGCGGATGGTCTGGGCGAAATGATCGGCGCCGCCATCTTCCAGGTCGTCGCGGTCGACCGAGGTGATGACCACATGGTTCAGCCCCAGCTTCTCGACCGCATGGGCGACCCGCCCCGGTTCGAACACGTCGAGCGTCTCGGGCCGGCCGGTGGCCACGTTGCAGAAGGTACAGCCGCGGGTACAGATTTCGCCCATGATCATCATGGTCGCGTGGCCCTGGTTCCAGCATTCGCCCACGTTCGGGCAGCCGGCTTCCTCGCAGACCGTGGTCAGGCGATTCTCCCGCATGATCTTCGCGGTGTCCTTGTAGCCCTGCCCGACCGGCGCCTTCACGCGGATCCAGGCCGGCTTGCGGGGTTGGGCATTGTCCGGGCGGTGCGCCTTCTCGGGGTGGCGCTGGTCGGGAATTTTCAGGTCGCGCATGTCTTTGACTCCTCCGCCTTCACAGGCGTCAGACACTACCATAATGCACACCTCGGGTTACCGCCAGTGACGCATGGCCGCTATGCAGCCCTTCGCCCCCGACAGCCCGGACGTCTTCCTGGTCTTCTTCTTGGAAAAAATACCTCCGGGGGAGTCCGCCCCGGCGGACGGGGGCAGCGCCCCCATTGACCTGTCCACCCCGCGGGATCAGCCGATCAGGTAGTCCCGGGCGGTCGGCCCCGCATAATGCCGTTTGAGCCTTTGCAGCGCGATCCGCAGCACGATCTTGCCCGACCGCGCCGACCATCCCATGCGTTTCTCGGCCGTCTCAAGCCCTTCGAGCATGCAACAGCAGCGCAGCGCCACGTCGCTCAGCCCCGGGCCCAGTTCCGACAGGGCCTCCTGCACCCGGGCCCAGGCCGCTTCGGGTCCGTTGCCGCCGCCGCGCGGGCCCGGCGCGGGACGGTCCACGCCGGCCGCCAGCAAGGCGTCCCAGTCCTGGGTGACCTGCGGGCCGATCTGGGCCAGTTCGAAATCCTCGCGCAGCCGTTCGCCCGCGCGCACCAGGTCATCGCCCAGGAACGGTTTCCCGTCCTTGTCGCGCCGCCGCGACAGCGCCACCAGCGGGCTTTCCACCGCGCCATAGCGCACCCGTCGGCTGCGCGCGTCAGGCTCGAAGGGGTCGGCCCGGCGCGGCCCCGCAAAGTCCTGTGGCGCCTCGGCAAATCCGGTCTCCAGCGCGTTGCGCGCGCGGTTCGCCGTGTCGGCGAGCATGGAATTCAGCGCCGTGCGCCCGGCCGCCGTGATCATGTAACGCCGCACCCGGCCGCGCCCGGTGCCCGCGATCCAGTCGTTCAGCGCCAGGGCGCCGGCGATCTCGCGATCCACCACGGCGGTGCGCATGCCCGTGCCGGCCTCGGCGTCGCGCACGACGACGGCCTTGTCCATGTCGTCGGCCACGGCCAGCACCGCGCCGGTTTCGCACATCCGGCCCAGCACGCGCCGCGCCTCGTCATGCAGCCGGCGCGGATCGGCCAGACCCGGTGTCCCTTCTTCGTCAAGTCTCAGGTCCCGCGGCCCAAGCCGCACGGCCTGGGCCAGCGCCGCCAGCGCGGCATCGACCAGCGGGTCATCCCGCCGGTGTTCGACCTTCCGGATCTGCCGCAGCACTGTCGAGGCATGCACGCCTTCGTGCCGGGCAAGGTCGCGGATCGGACGGCCTACCTCGGTATGTGCCAGGTAATGGCGGACACCGGACGACACCCAACCGGGTAGGCTGGTCATCCTGTCGTTCGGTCTCCGTGGTCCGTTCGTCATGTCCATTCGTTTCGATGTCCCAAGGTTATCCTCATGGATATCCACAACCTAGAGGTGAAAATCCTTTCGCGGAAGTTAACACCTTCCGACATCGTTCAGCATTGTATCTAAATGATAAACAGAGATAAAACGACCGTTCGCAGGTAAAGCGAACCCCGCAACACCCGCTCAGGTTGTGTAAAGCTTATCCACAAGGCCACCACCGGCCCGACAACAGGAGACGACAGATGCATGACCTTCTGAGCATGGTTACCGCCCTTCGCCGCCCCCGGCTTTTGGTGCGTGCCGCCCGCAGCGGCGCGGCCGAGTACCGGCGCGACCGGCACCTGCAGCGGCTGCTGGGATACGGCACATTGCCCAGGCCGGCGCCGGCGCTGATGAAGCTGATGGATATCGAAAGCGAGCTCGACGGCCAGCGCCGCACGGGCGACACGGCCTATTCGCTTATCCGTCACATCGACGTGCTGATCGCCATGATGGGAGAGGCGCGGCTGATCCGGTCGGCCCAGTCGGGCGAGACGCTCGACGGGGTGCTGTGATCCTCGACGGCGATATTGCCAGGGCCCGGGTCTGCCACGCCGGGCTTCCGCTCACCGCGGATGCCGGTCTTCGTCACCGCCCCGGGCCGGCCGCCTCACGGCCGGCATCCACCGCCCCGGTCCGGGGCTCACCGATCGTGCCGGGCGCACTAAGGCGCCCAGGTACTTGCCGCCTAACGTGCCCGCGCCTTACATGAAGGCGTCGGGCATCGCGGCCTTCTTCTCGGCCACGTAGGCGTCCAGCGCCTCGGCAATCGCCGGGTCCAGCTGCGGCTGCTGGTAGGTCTCCAGCAGCTTGGCCACCCGATCGGTCGCCAGCATCTGGGTATCGCGCGCGCCCGCTTCGTCCCAGGTCTCGAACGGCTTGTAATCCAGAAGCTCGCTCCGCCAGAACGCGCTCTTGAAATTGGCCTGGGTATGGGCGCAGCCCAGGTAGTGACCGCCCGGCCCGACTTCGCGAATCGCATCCATCGCCTGGGCGTTCTCATCGACCGCGATGCCTTCGGCCAGCTTGTGCAGCGCGCCCAACTGATCGGCATCCATCACGAACTTCTCGAAAGAGCTGACCAGCCCGCCCTCGAGCCAGCCGCAGGCATGCAGCATGAAGTTCACCCCGCCCATCAAAGCCGTGTTCAGCGTGTTCGCGGTTTCATAGGCCGCCTGTGCGTCGGGCAGTTTCGACCCGCACAGCGACCCGCCCGAGCGGAACGGCAGGTTCATCCGCCGCGCCAGCTGCCCGGCGCCATAAAGGATATGGCTCGCCTCCGGCGTGCCGAAGGTGGGCGCGCCCGAATTCATGTCGATCGATGTCACGAAGGCCCCGAAGATCACCGGGGCGCCCGGCCTCACCAGCTGCGAATAGGCGATACCGGCCAGCACTTCGGCCAGCACCTGGGTCAGCGTGCCCGCGACCGAGACCGGCGCCATGGCCCCGCCCACGATGAAGGGCGAGACGATGCACGCCTGGTTGTTCTTTGCATAGACCTCGAGCGCGCCCATCATCACGTCGTCGAAGGTCAGCGGCGAGTTGATGTTGATGAGCGAGGTCATCACCGTGTTCTGCTGCACGAAATCGCGACCGAAGAGCACCTCGCACATCTCCACGCTGTCCTGCGCGCGTGACGGTTCGGTGACCGAGCCCATGAAGGGCTTGTCCGACAGGGTCATATGCGCCAGCAGCATGTCGAGGTGACGCTTGTTCACCGGCAGGTCGGTCGGTTCGCACACGGTACCGCCGGAATGGTGCAGCCACTTGGACATGTAGCCCAGCTTCACGAAGGTGCGGAAATCCTCCATCGTGGCATAGCGCCGTCCGCCGGTCGCATCGCGCACGAAGGGCGGGCCGTAGACCGGGGCAAAGACCAGACCCTTGCCGCCGATGACCACGTTCTTTTCCGGATTGCGCGCATGCTGCGTGAAGCTTTGCGGCGCGGTTGCGCACAGCTGACGCGCCAGTCCGCGGGGAATGCGCACGCGCTCGCCCTCCACGTCGGCGCCGGCCTCGCGCCAGCGCTCCAGCGCGGCAGGGTTGTTGACGAAATTCACACCGACCTCGGCCAGGACCGTTTCGGCATTGGCCTCGATGATCTCCAGCGCCTCTTCGGTCAGAATCTCGAAATTGGGGATATTGCGTTCGATATAGCGCGCGGTCTCGATCCGGACGGCGGTCCGTTCCGCCCGTCGGGCCGCACCGCCACCGCCCCTGCCCCTGCGCCGCGCTCCCGTGTCCGACATGATCCCGCACCTCATCTTGCCGCGGGCCCCGATCGGGCCCGGTTCTCTGTTTGTCTAACCGGAGCAGGCGCCCCGTCGCCTCGCATTAGCGTCATGTCCGTCGCGAAAACGACATCGCATCCTGTCACAGGAGGTATTACCCCTATGTAAAGGCGCGCGCGTCAAGTTTCCCTGATCCCGGACCCCAGACCCGGACGCGCCGCGACGCCGCTGCCGGAACGCGTGGCGCATGAGACACCCGCGCCTGGACCCGCAATCGGAGTATTGCGGTCCAGTTTGACCCGACGGCACGCGGCACCCTATGCTTTCGGAGGGCGGCCCAATGCCGCCGGGAAAGACACGCATGACCGCGCCGGATCCCAGTACGCGCAAGACCTTCAGTTCGTCCGAGATCGGCGCCATCGCCCATCTCTACCGGGGCGAGGTGTATCGCAGCACGATCTGGCGCACCCGCCTCGACACCACCACCAACTGGGCCGTGGTGACGCTCGGCGTTGCGCTCTCGATCTCCTTCGCCAGCCCCGACGCCTCGCCCATCCCGCTGGTCCTGGTCGGCGTGCTGATCGTCTTCTTCCTGATCCTGGAGGCCCGCCGCTACCGCTATTTCAACGTCTGGCGCGCCCGGGCCCGTTGGCTGGAAACACATTTCTACGCGCCCATGCTGACCGAGGGCGACCTGCACCTGGAGGAGAACTGGCAGACCGTTCTGGCCAACGACTACCTGCGCCCGCGCTATCACGTGCCGCTCATGGTCGCGATCGGGCGCCGCATCCGGCGCAACTATCTCTGGATCCTGCTGATCCAGAGCCTGGCCTATGTCGGCAAGATCACCGTCCACCCCGAGCCTGCCGAGACGCTCGACACCGTGCTGACCCGTGCCGATGCGGGCCCCGTCCCCGGCGAGGTCATTGCACTCATCGGCGCCATCTACATCCTCAGCTGGAGCGGCATCGCCCTGTGGAGCTGGCTCGACGATCAGCGCCGGTCGAAGGCGCGCGGGCGAAGGCGGGATGATTCGATGGGCTGACTGGCAGGAGCCCCTGGATCCGCCCGATCAGGCTGACGGCCTGGCAACACCGGCGCCGTGTCACCTGGCGGAGCCTTGTGGCTCTGCCGCGCATCGCCCGCGATCTTCCGGACCCTTGCCATCCGGATCGCCGGCGCCACCTTCGCCGCGCTGACGGCGCGCTGAATCTCCGGGCCGCGACCACCGGACCGCAGGCCGGACGCGCCAAGCGTCTTGCGCCGATCCCGCGGCTTGCCTAAAGGCTGGCACATGACCTCACATGATCGCCTTCTCATCATCGACTTCGGCAGCCAGGTGACGCAGCTGATCGCGCGGCGCCTGCGGGAGCTGAACGTCTATTGCGAAATCCATCCCTTCAACTCGGTCGATGCCGCCTTCCTGACGGAGTTCGCCCCCAAGGCGGTCATCCTCTCGGGCGGCCCCGCCTCGGTCTTCGCCGAGGGCGCACCGCGGCCGCCTGAAGAGGTGTTTACCCTGGGCGTGCCGGTCCTGGGCATCTGCTATGGCCAGCAGGTCATGATGCACATGCTGGGCGGCCACGTCGAACGCGGCCACGGCACCGCCGAATTCGGACGCGCCTTCGTCACGCCCAAGGACGACCGGCTGGAGCTGCTGGAAGGCTGGTTCGACGAGGGCCCCGAACAGGTCTGGATGAGCCACGGCGACCATGTCAGCCGCATCGCGCCGGGCTTCGAGGTCTTCGGCACCTCGCCCCACGCGCCCTTCGCGATCACCGCCGACACGTCGCGCAACTTCTTCGCGGTGCAGTTCCACCCCGAGGTGCACCACACCCCGCGCGGCGCCGGGCTTTACGCGAATTTCGTCCGGCTCGCCGGCTTCAAGGGCGACTGGACCATGGGCGCCTACCGCGAGGAAGCGGTGCAGAAGATCCGCGAGCAGGTCGGCGACAAGAAGGTGATTTGCGCATTGTCCGGCGGGGTCGACAGCTCTGTCGCGGCGGTGCTGATCCACGAGGCGATCGGCGATCAGCTGACCTGCGTCTTCGTCGACCACGGGTTGCTGCGGCAGGGCGAGGCCGAAGAGGTCGTGACCATGTTCCGGGACCATTACAACATGGCCCTGATCCACGCGCAGGAGCAGGATCGCTTCATAAACGCGCTCGAGAATGTTTCCGATCCGGAAACAAAGCGTAAGACGATCGGACGCCTCTTCATCGAAGTTTTCGAGTCAAATGCGAATCAAATCGGCGATGTTTCCTTCCTGGCGCAGGGCACATTGTACCCGGATGTGATCGAATCGGTCTCCTTCGCGGGCGGTCCCTCGGTCACGATCAAGTCGCACCACAATGTCGGCGGCCTGCCCGAAAAGATGGGCCTGAAGCTGGTCGAACCCCTGCGCGAGCTGTTCAAGGACGAGGTCCGCGCCCTGGGGCGCGAGCTGGGCCTGCCGGATCATTTCATCGGCCGTCACCCCTTCCCCGGCCCCGGCCTGGCGATCCGCTGCCCCGGCGCGATCACCCGCGACAAGCTGGAAATCCTGCGCAAGGCCGATGCCGTCTATATCGACCAGATCCGCAAGCACGGTCTTTACGACGAGATCTGGCAGGCCTTCGCGGCGCTGCTGCCGGTGCGGACCGTGGGCGTGATGGGCGACGGGCGGACCTATGATTACGCCTGTGCGCTGCGGGCGGTGACCTCGGTCGACGGGATGACGGCGGATTACTACCCCTTCTCCCACGATTTCCTGGGCGAGACCGCCACGCGCATCATCAACGAGGTCCAGGGGATCAACCGCGTGACCTACGACATCACCTCGAAACCTCCGGGCACAATCGAGTGGGAATGACCCGGGCACCGCTGTCCCAAGGGCCAGCCGCCTGAGCACGAGGACATCCACACGCCGACACACCCGCGCCGTCCGCCCCCGGACGGCGTTGGTCTTTCCGCATCGCAGCCGGGCCGCCAGGCCCTTGACCTTTCCGTGAATTCCGCGCCCTCTCCCGCGCGACGGAGGAGCGCATGACCCAGACACCCGACAGACCCGGACGCGCCGCCGTCTGGATGCTTGGCGCGATCGCGTGCTTTTCCTCGATGGCCGTCGCCGGACGCGAGGTCAGCGTGCAGCTCGATACGTTCGAGCTGATGATGTACCGCTCGGGCGTCGGCGTGCTGGTCGTGTCGCTGGTGCTGACGCTCTCGGGCGGTTGGAAAGGTGTCACGACCGACAAGCTTGGGGTGCACCTGATGCGCAACCTGGCGCATTTCACCGGGCAGAACCTGTGGTTCTTCGCCGTGACCGTGATCCCGCTGGCCCAGGTCTTTGCGCTGGAATTCACCCAGCCGATCTGGGTCCTGCTGCTGTCTCCGCTGCTTCTGGGCGAGAGGCTGACGCTGGTGCGCAGCCTGGCGGCGGCGATGGGCTTTGCCGGGATCCTGATCGTCGTGCGCCCGGGGGCGGAATCGCTGAACGCCGGGGTGATCTGCGCGGCCTCGGCGGCCGTCTGTTTCGCCTTCACCACGATCTTCACCAAGCGGCTGACCCGCAGCGCCACGATCGGCTGCATCCTGTTCTGGCTGACGGTGATGCAGCTGGTGATGGGCGTGGTCGCCGCCGGCTTCGACGGGGACATCGCCCTGCCCGACGCCGCCACCGCGCCCTGGGTCGTCCTGGTGGCGCTGGCCGGGCTGATGGCGCATTTCTGCGTCGCCAACGCACTGGCCATCGCGCCGGCCACCTTCGTGATCCCGATCGACTTCGCCCGGGTGCCCACCATCGCCATCGTCGGCATGCTGCTCTACCAGGAGCCGCTGGACGCCTGGGTCTTCGTGGGGGCGATCGTGATCTTCGCGGGCAACTACATCAACCTCCTGGCAGAACGGCGGGCGCGCGCGGGCCGAACCGCAACATAAGTGACAATTTAGGCGCTTACATCACTGAAACGCCTTGGTTTTGCCCGCCTTCTGGTCACCTGTCCCTCAGGCAAACCTGACACAGCCAAGACGACATCCAGGAGAAATTCATGTACCGTGTTCTGCTACTTGCTTCGGCGGGTCTCTGCCTTGCGTCCATCGCCCAGGCCGGCGGCGTCGACCGCTCCGGGCAGAGCATCCTCGCGATCTTCGAAGAGGGCGGCGCAACCGGATCCTATGCCGAGCTGTCCTTCGGCTCCGTCTATCCCGATGTGTCCGGCTCTTACATGGGCTTCGCGACCGGTGGCGTGGCAACGGACTTCGTGATGCCCGGCTTTGCCTTCAAGACCGATATCAACGACCGCATCAGCGTCGCGCTGATCTACGATCAGCCCTGGGGCGCGGCGGTGGACTACGACATCGGCACCGGCTACCCGTTCGAAGGCTCGCACGCGGCGCTCGACAGTTCGGCCCTGAGCGCGATCCTGAAATACGATTTCGACGGCGGGGTCAGCGTTTACGGCGGGCTGCGCGCCCAGTGGGTCAGCGCCGACGTGCTGTTTCCGATCATTTCGGATTACTCCGCCTCGGCGCCGTCGACCACGGCCTTCGGCTACCTGGTCGGCGCGGCCTATGAACGCCCCGAGATCGCGCTGCGCGTGGCGCTCACCTATTTCTCCTCCACCACCCATGATTTCGAGGTGACCGAGAATTCCTCTGTCACCGGCGCCGTGGTCTCGCCCTATGAACAGGTAATGCCCGAGGCGGTGAACCTGGACGCCCAGACCGGCATCGCCGAGGACACGCTGCTGTTCGGGTCGGTCCGATGGGTCAACTGGGCGGATTTCACCATCGCGCCGCCGCTGTTCGACGCGCTCGCAGGCATCCCGCTGGCCGCCTACAACGGCAATTACACCACCTACACGCTGGGCCTGGGCCGCGCGCTCACGGATCAATGGGCCGCCTCCGTGGCGCTGACCTACGAGCCGCAGGCAGGAGGCTATTCCCCGGATCTCGGACCGTTCGACGGGATCTTCGGCGTGACGCTGGGCGCGGAATACACCAACGGTCCGCTCGTGGTGTCGGGCGGGGTGAACATGTCGTGGATCGGCGATGCCCAGACGCTGGTGACCCGGGCACCGGTGGTCACGGCGGCCACCTACGAGAACAACACCTCGATCGGGGTCGGGCTGAAGATCGGCTACAATTTCTAGGCCCGCCCGTCGGACGCCGGCCCTCTGCACGCAGCTTCCTCGACGTCAAGCGAAAACTGCCCTGTGGTCACGCTTGCCTGACGTCAAGTTGACCTGATATTTCCTTCCGTCAACTGGGAGGAAATCATGCAACGTTTACTGGTACTTGCTTCGGCAGGGGTGTTGTCTGCGTCCATCGCTCAGGCGGGCGGGATCGACAGGACCGGTCAGGTCATCACGCCATTGTTCGAAACCGGCGGCGAGACGGGATCCTATGCGGAACTGTCATTCGGGTCAGTCTACCCGAGCGTGTCGGGCTCGGCCCTTGGTATCGGCTCTGGGGACATGGCCGGGCAATACCTGCGGTTCGGAGCGGCCTACAAGACCGACATCAACGACCGGGTGAGCCTGGCGGTCATCTTCGATCAGCCCTATGGCGCGGATGTCGACTACCCGACCGGCACCGGCTATCCCTTTGCCGGATCGACGGCGAGCTTCGACAGCAACGCGATCACCGGCATCCTGCGCTACAAGTTCGACAATGGCATCAGCCTGCATGCCGGCCTGCGCGCGCAGGAGGTCTCGGCCGAGGTGTCGATCCCCAGCCTCGCGGGTTACCGGGGATCGAGCCCCAGTGATGTCGGCTTCGGCTACCTGCTTGGCGCGGCCTATGAGCGGCCCGAGATCGGGCTGCGCGTGGCGCTGACCTATTTCTCGAAGGTCGAGCACGACACCGAGGCCAACGAATTCACTGCGGTGACCGGCAACACGAGCAATCCGACCAGCTTCGAGACACCGCAGGCGGTCAACCTGGACCTGCAGACGGGCATCAACGAGAACACGCTGCTCTTCGGTTCGGCGCGCTGGGTCAACTGGGGCGATTTCACCCTGAACCCGCCGGTCTACGAAAGCATCGTTGGCCTGCCGATCCTCTACTACAACGGCGACTACACCACCTATACCATTGGTGTCGGACGGAAATTCAACGAAAACTGGTCGGGCACCATCGCGCTCAGCTACGAGCCGAGCAATGGCGGCTACACCACCAACCTCGGGCCGCATGACGGGCTCTTCGGGGTGCTGGTGGGGGTGAAATACACCCAGGACCGGATCTCGATCTCGGGCGGCGTGAACATGTCGTGGATCGGCGATGCCGAAACGGTGGTGTCGCGGGACCCCTTCGCCACCTCGTCCTTCACCGACAATACCGCGATCGGTGCGGGCATCCGGATCGGGTACAATTTCTGAGCCCTCTGCGCACGGAACGCGAAAACCGGGTCGCGGCAATGCGGCGATCCGGGCCATTCAAGCGCACCCCTCGGCAATCGGCCGTCCACCCCTGCCCGCGCGTACCGGATCCGGCCTGCCGGGGTCCCCTCCTGTGACAGGCGTCACGCAGAGGCTGCGGCCGGCCCCGCGGGCCGCGTGCATGGTCGACACATGGTCCCGGAGCGCTATTTGCGCTTTGCTGCAGAATCGCGCATGACGGGATCATGACAGTGACAGAGCTCCCCGGGGCGCCGCGCAAGCGGGCGCTTTTCGTCCACCTGCTGACCGCCACCGGAGCGGTCTTTGCCATGCTGGCCATGCTTGCGGCCGTGCAGGCGCAATGGTCGATCATGTTCCTCTGGCTTGTTGTGGCCTTTGCCGTGGACGGGATCGACGGGCCGCTGGCGCGCAAGTACGACGTGAAATCCAACGCCCCGCGCTTCGACGGGGTGCTGCTGGACCTGATCATCGACTATCTCACCTATGTCTTCATCCCGGCCTTCGCGCTGTTCTCCTCGGACCTGCTGCCGGGCTGGACGGGCTGGGCCGCGATCATCGTGGTGACCTTCGCCTCGGCCATGTATTTCGCCGATACGCGGATGAAGACGGATGACAATTCCTTCCACGGATTCCCGGGCTGCTGGAACATGCTGGTCATCGTGCTCTTTGCGCTGAAGCCGGATTTCTGGGTGATCCTGGCGCTGGTCGGCGCCCTGGCGATCGCGATGTTCCTGCCGCTGAAGTTCATCCATCCGGTGCGCACGAAACGCTGGCGCGCCGTGTCGCTGCCGATGGCTCTGGCCTGGACCTTCTTTGCGGGCTGGGCGGCCTGGGTCGATTTTCATCCGCAAAGCTGGGCGCATTGGGGGCTGGTCGTGACCTCGGTCTACCTGGTCTTCGCCGGCATCGCGCAACAGGTCATCCCCGAGCGTCGCGGCTGAGCGGGAACAGACAGGTTCCCTCGCGCGTCGTACCATACTAAAGGACATCCCGCGCGACCTTGGAAGTGGAAAGACAGGCACCGATGATCTACGAAAACGCCGATGAATGGCGGGCCGCCTCGCATAAACGGATCCTCCTTTACGGCATGTCCGGGCTGGGAAAAACCCACCTCAGCCAGATCCTGCGGGACGAGGGCGACTGGTTCCACTATTCCATCGATTACCGCATCGGCACCCGTTACATGGGCGAATACATCGCCGACAATGCCAAGGCCGAGGCGATGAAGGTCCCGTTCCTGCGGGAACTGCTGATGACCGACAGCATCTACATCGGCACCAACATCACCTTCCAGAACCTCAAGCCCGTTGCCGCCTATCTGGGCAAGCCGGGCGATCCCGACAAGGGCGGGGTCGAGATCGAGGAATACCGCCGCCGCCAGGACCAGTTCGAACAGGCCGAGTACAAGGCGCTGATGGACACCGCCTATTTCATCGAGCGGGCCGAGCGGCTGTACGGCTATCCGAATTTCATCTGCGACACCGGCGGGTCGATCTGCGAATGGGTCGATCCCGACGATCCCGAGGATCCGCTGCTGACCGAATTGTCGCAGCAATGCCTGATGATCTGGATCGAAGGGTCCGACGCGCATACCGAAGAGCTTGTCCGGCGTTTCGACCGCGCGCCCAAGCCGATGGCCTACCAGCCCGATTTCCTGGCCCGGATGTGGGCCGCCTATCTGAAGGAATTCGAGGTCGCCGAGGACAAGGTCGACCCCGACAGCTTTATCCGCTGGACCTACGCCAAGGCCCTGGCCCACCGCCAGCCGCGCTATGCCGCGATGGCGCAATGGGGGGTCACTGTTTCAGCAGACGACGTGCGGGGGATCCACAGCGAGGCGCAATTCGAGGAGTTGATCGCCGACGCTCTTGAGAAGAAAGCATCTGGCGGCTAAGCGGGACATTCCGGAAATGTCCAAGGACCTGCCAAATGCCCATCAAGCTGCCCTCCGACCTGCCCGCCTACAACGTGCTGCAGAACGAGGGAGTCATGGTCATGCCGGAAGACAAGGCCGTCCACCAGGACATAAGGCCGATGCGCATCGCGTTGCTGAACCTGATGCCCAAGAAGATCCAGACCGAGACGCAGTTCGCCCGGCTGCTGGGGGCCACCCCCCTGCAGGTGGAGCTGACGCTGATTCGGATGACGGATCACCAGCCGCGCAACACCTCGTCGGAACATATTGATCTCTTTTACGAAACCTTCGCCGAGGTCGCCGAGAGCGGGCAGAAGTTCGACGGGGTGATCATCACCGGCGCCCCCGTTGAACAGCTGGAATACGAAGAGGTCACCTACTGGGACGAACTGAGCACCGTCTTCGACTGGACCCAGACCCATGTGCATTCAACCTTCGGCGTCTGCTGGGGCGCGATGGCGATGATCAACCACTTCCACGGCATCGACAAGCACATGCTCGACGCCAAGGCCTTCGGCTGCTTCCGGCACCAGAACCTGGCGCCCGCCTCGCCTTTCCTGCGCGGCTTTGCCGACGATTTCGTCGTGCCCGTCAGCCGCTGGACCGAAATGCGCCAGGACGAGATCGATCGCGGCGAAGGGCTGATCACGCTGCTGGGCTCGGACCAGGTCGGCCCCTGCCTGGTGCAGGATCCGGGGCGCCGGGCGCTCTATATCTTCAACCACCTGGAATATGACAGCGACACGCTGAAACAGGAATACGACCGCGATGTCGCGGCCGGAGAGCCGATCAACGTGCCCGCCAATTATTACCCCGACGACGATCCGACGCGCCGGCCGCTCAATCGCTGGCGCAGCCACGCGCATCTGCTCTATGGCAACTGGCTGTCCGAGATCTATCTCACGACGCCCTATGACATCTCGCAAATCGGGGTAAGCTCCACCGATCTGCGTATCTAGGGCCGGAGGCTGCCTTGCCCACCTTGTTGCTGATAGTCCTGGGCGGGGCCGTCGTCCTCCATGTGATGGTGCGCTGGCGGGCACGCCGCAACGAGGCCCGGGCCGAGGCCGCCCGCCCGCCCGAGGGGCAATTCCTGGAGGTCGAGGGCGTGAAGGTGCACGCGGTGGTCAGCGGCGCGGGCCCGGACCTGGTGCTGATCCACGGCACGGGCGGCAACTGGCGCGACATGACCCTGTCGCTGGCGCCCCTGCTGGCCGACCGCTACCGCGTCATCGCCATCGACCGTCCCGGGCTCGGCTATACCGGCAAGCCCGACAGCAGCGGCCCCTCCATCGCCGAACAGGCCCGGATCATGGCGGAGGCCGCGCGCCAGCTGGGTGCCGAACGGCCGCTGGTGCTGGGCCATTCCTATGGCGGCACCGTGGCGCTGGCCTGGGCTGTCACCCTGCCCGACCGACTCTCGGCCGTGATCCCGGTCGCAGCCCCTTCGATCCCCTGGGACACCGGGCTTTCCGCGCTGCACAGGGTCAGCTCGCGCCCGCTGGGCAAGGCGCTGGTGGTGCCCATGATCACCGCCTTTGTCACCCCGCGCGCCATCAAGCGCACCGTCGACGCGATCTTCGCTCCGCAACCCGCGCCCGAAGGCTATGCCGAGGCCGTGGGCGCCCGGCTGGCGCTGCGGCGCGCCGCGCTTAAGGCCACCGGCCAGCAACGCGCCGGTCTCCTGGACGAGGTCCGCGCGATGGAGCCGCGCTATGGCGAGATCGCCGTGCCGGTGGAACTGCTGCACGGCACCGCGGACGAGGTCGTCGCCCACGACCACCATTCCGACCAGCTGGCGCCGCGCATTTCCGGGGCCAATTACGTCACGCTGCCCGGGATCGGGCACATGGTGCAGCACGTGGCCCCCGAAGCCGTGGTCGCCGCCGTGGACCGCGCTGCCGCGCGAGCGGGTTTGCGTTAATCGGATTCACATTCCATATAGGGTGGACCATCAGACCCGAGGATCCCCCATGGCCTTGCCCTTCGACGGTGCCATCAGCGCCTTCTACGCCGCCGCCGCCCCTGACGATATCCGCGAGGCGATCAAGGGCGCCGGCAAGAAGGACATCATCGATCCGTCCTATCCCTATGACCGGCGCATGGATGGCGACAGCTATGACGCGGCGCATGAGGCGCTGCAGATCGAGCTGGTCAAGATGCAGGCCTGGGTCAAGGCCACCGGTCAGCGCATCGCCATCGTCTTCGAAGGGCGCGACGCCTCGGGCAAGGGCGGCACCATCAAGCGGTTCCGCGAAAACCTGAACCCGCGCGGGGCGCGCGTGGTGGCTCTGTCGAAACCCTCGGATGCCGAGGCGAGCCAGTGGTATTTCCAGCGCTACATCAGCCAGTTGCCGTCAGGGGGCGAGATCGTCTTCTTCGACCGCTCCTGGTACAATCGCGGCGTGGTCGAGAAGGTCTTCGGCTTTTGCGAAGAGGAAGAGCGCGAACGCTTCTTCCGCCAGGTCGTGCCCTTCGAACAGGCGCTGGTGAACGACGGGATCCGACTGTTCAAGCTTTGGCTCAACGTCGGCCGGGCCGAGCAGCTGCGCCGCTTTCTCGCCCGCGAACAGGACCCGCTGAAGCACTGGAAGCTCAGCCGGATCGACGTGGAGGGGCTGGGGCTGTGGGACGAATATTCCGCCGCCATCCTGGAGACGCTGTCGCGCAGCCACGGTGCGGCCACGCCCTGGACGGTGATCCGCAGCGACGACAAGCGGCGCGCCCGGCTGGCGGCGATCCGGCACGTGCTGGCCGGGCTGGATTACGACGGCAAGGACGCCGGTGCCGTCGGCCTGCCCGACCCCAAGGTCTGCGGCGGTCCGGACCTCTGGGATGCCTAAGAAACGCGGCTATCATCACGGCAACCTGCGCCAGGCGCTGGTCGAGGCCGCGCTCGCCCTGATCGAGGAGAAGGGCCCGACCGGCTTCACCCTGAGCCAGGCCGCGAAGGAGGCGGGCGTGACCCCGGCGGCCGTCTACCGACATTTCGAGGGGCGCGAGGACCTGATCGCCGAGGCCGCGCGCCAGGGCTACGAGATCTTCGCCGATGTGATGCAATACGCCTATGACACCGGCCAGCCCTCGGCGCTGCAGGCCTTCGAGGCGACGGGCCGCGCCTACCTGGCCTTTGCGCGGAAATACCCGGGCCACTACATCGCGATGTTCGAAAGCGGGATCTCGACGAACCGCTCTCCGGGCCTGTCGGCCGCGGCTCGCCGCGCGCGGGACGTGCTGGAGAAGGCCGCCGAGGACCTGTCGCAGCATATCCCGCCCGAACGCCGCCCGCCTCCGTCGATGTTCTCGGCCCATATCTGGGCGATGAGCCACGGGGTGGTGGAGCTTTATGCCCGTGGCCCCGGCGCGCAATCGCCCTTCCCGCCCGAGGACCTGCTGGAAAGCGGCATCGGGATCTACCTGCGTGGCCTGGGGCTGATCCCACCGGACGCCTGAGTACCTTTGCGCAGGACACAGGCCGAAGGCCGCGGCTCGTTGTTGCCTGCGAGGCGGATGCCAGGATCAGCTAGAGCGGCGAGCGCCAGGAATACTTGCGCCGCCCCTTCGCGCCGATCCAGCGCTTGCGCCAGTCGCGGAAGGTCTGGCGCCGCAGCGCCCTGGGCAACCGCGCGACGACTTCGCGGTAATAGGCCGGCACCACCCGCCGCTGCCAGGGCTTGCCCCGCCGCCCGGCGAAATGCACGATCGCCGGATCCTCGCGCGCCGCCTCCAGCTCCGCGCGGGAATAGACCGACTTCAGGTATTCCCAGTCGCGCGACGCGGTGACGTCCTCGGTCTCGAAGATATCCTCCAGCACCACGTAATCGAAGGGCAACCGATAGATCGCATCCGAGGCGATATTGAGGATGTCGAGGTCGAAGAACTTCAGCCGGGGCCCGACCGTCTCGATCACCTCGAAATAGCGCTTCACCGCGCCCGTCTCGCGCATGCGCTTCAGGTTCATCACCATGAAGCCCGAGAAGTATATGGTATCCTTTGTATTTTCCGGGAAATGCCGATGCGTGACATTGTCCGGCGTATTCCCCTCGGCCGCCACCCCGGCCCAATCATAGCCCTCAAGGTCGACCCCATAGGCGCCGCCCAGATCGCGTTTCACCAGCACATCCACGTCCGAATAGATCGCCTTGTCCAGATCGCCCAGCACTTCGGGCGCCAGCAGACGGTAATAGACGATCTCGGTCCAGCTGCCCTTGTTCTTCGGCACGCCGTCGAACCGTTCCGGCGCGATTTCGTGGAAGGTCATGGAATGCCGCGTGCCGGCCACCAGCTCTTCAAGCCCCGCGCGGATGTCGGACGAGAACCCTGGGTGAAAGATGTGGACCGCGTAGACCGTTTCGTCCGCGGCCGAGTCCAGCATCGACAGGATGCTGACCCCCGCGCCCAGCAGGATCCGGTCGTCGAAACAGAACAGAACCGGGATCTCAGTCACAGGCGAGCCCCCGCAGGTTGGCCAGCGAACGTTCGTAAAGCGCCGTCGCCGTCGCATCCATCCCGGCCTGCAGCGCGTCATAGCTTTCGCCATCCATCGCGATCGCCCGCGACATCGCCCCCAGCAAGCCGTCGTCGTCGCCATAGACCAGCGCGTTGGTTGCGTTGAACAGGTTCAGCCGGGCAAAGGACTCCTGCACGATGATCGGCTTGGTGAAGCCATAGGCCAGCTGGAACGCGCCACTGGTGCCGCCGGTCAGGTAGAAACCGTGGTCGGGATTGTCGGCCTGAAAGGAGGTCAGGAGGAAGTCCGCCGCTTCGATCTCGTCGTACATGGCATCAAAGGGCAGCCGGCCCAGGATCTTCACGTGATCGCGCAGCGCCTCGGGCACCGGGTCCTTGCCGGGCTTGCCGATCACCCGGATCTCGAATGCGGTCTCTCCCGCCTCCAGCAGTTTCTCGGCGGTCTCGTAGACCAGCGGCGCATTGCCCCGCTTGGACCGCACCGCGCCGACCATGACAAAGACGGTCCGGCCTTCGGATTTCGGCGTCACCTCGACCCTGCCGAAATCATGCGGGTTCACGACAACCGATTGCGCGCCCTTGTAATCCAGCGTCCGAAGCGTGATCGAGGACGGGTCCCAGACGCCGGCATCCACGCGCGCGCGGGCGTCATGATCCACCATCAACAGCGGTGACGGCAGGTCGGGCCCGAAGACCCGGGCAAGGTCCACGCGCCCGTCGGGCCCATCCGGCAGCTTGCCGGCGGTGGTCACCATCACCCCGGCGGCCCGCCGCAGCTCGGGCCGTTTGACGAATTGCCGGATCTGGCGCTGGCTCAGCCCGCCATGACGGATCCCGGTCCCGTCGAACCGCGAAAACAGCCCCTCGTCCAGCCGCGCCGGCGTCATCAGCACCAGCACCTCGAAGCCGAGATCCCGCAGGTACCGCGCATAACCCGGCACAACCTCGCCATGGCTCTTGGAACAGGGCTCCCAGAGCACGAAGGTGCCCGGCCCGACCTCGGGCCAGGGCGCAAAAAGCCGCTTTACCCCGTCGACGATACTGCTCATGCCGCCCCCTTTCACACGCGTCCGCGCCTGTTGCCGGTGTAGCCCGCCCATGCCCCAAGGGCCAGAGCCCGCACCCGGCCCCGGCTGGGCGTGGCAAGGCGCTGCCCAAAAAGGAAAAGGGCCGCCCGAAGGCAGCCCCAATACAGTTGGTCGTAACCGAAGTCTTAACGCTTCGAGAACTGGAAGCTCCGGCGGGCCTTCGCGCGGCCATACTTCTTCCGTTCCACCACGCGGCTGTCGCGGGTCAGGAAGCCGGCGGCTTTCAGGGCACCGCGCAGCGACGGATCGTACAGCTGCAGCGCCTTCGAGATGCCGTGCTTGACCGCACCGGCCTGGCCCGACAGACCACCGCCCTTGACGGTTGCCATCACGTCGAACTGGCCTTCGACACCGGCGACGGTGAACGGCTGGCGCAGGATCATCTGCAGCACCGGACGGCCGAAATACGCGTTGATTTCCTTGCCGTTGACGGTGACCTTGCCCGAGCCCGGCTTGATCCAGACACGGGCGACCGCATCCTTCCGCTTGCCGGTGGCATAGGACCGGCCCAGGCTGTCGCGCACGGGCTCACGGTTGATTTCTTCCTCGACACCCTGAACGGCGCCGATGTTCTCGGTCACGGCCGCTTCGAGGCCTTCGAGCGATTTGATTTCCTCAGCCATCGATCTCAGCTCCGGGTGTTTTTCTTGTTCATCGCCTTGACGTCGAGCACTTCGGGGCTTTGGGCCTCGTGGGGATGCTCGGCGCCGGCATAGATGCGCAGGTTGGTCATCTGCTGGCGGGACAGGCGGTTGCCCGGCAGCATGCGCTTGACGGCCTGGAAGACCACGCGCTCGGGGTGCGCACCGTCGAGGATCTGCTGCTTGGTGCGGCTTTTGATCCCGCCGGGGTGACCGGTGTGCCAGTAGAAGTGCTCATCGCGCTTCTTGCCGGTCATCTGCACCTTGTCGGCGTTGATGACGATGACGTTGTCGCCCATATCCATGTGCGGGGTGAAAGTCGCCTTGTGCTTGCCGCGCAGGCGCATCGCGACGATCGACGCGAGACGGCCCAGGACCACGCCTTCGGCGTCGATCAGGATCCATTTCTTGTCGATGTCTGCGTGAGTAGCAGAGTAGGTTTTCATTGCAGGACAGCCCTGATTTCTTGATTGGAAAGACCGGCGCCTTTCGGGCCGGTCCGACATTCGATTGCGGGGATATAGGGGAGAAGGACGACCAAGGTCAATAACGCAATTTCCATATTATATAAGCGTTTTCAATGGTTTAAAAATTAGGTATCTATATACCCCATGAAAACGGGGCCCCACGCCCCCGCCGCGCGCCCTTTTCTCAGACTTCGATCCGTTCGGGCGGATTGTCCAGCAGGTCCGCCAGCCGTCGCAGCGCATCCTCGAACTGGCTCAGCGGGATGCCCGCGTTGACGGCAAAGCGCACCGCGTGGGGCGTGTTGACCGAGCGCGGCGCGAAATCCTCGGCCGAACGCAGTTGCACCCCGCGCGCCTCTGCCGCCCGGCAGAAGGCGCCCGCGCGCCAGCCCTTCGGCAGCATCAGCCACAGGAACGCCGCCTCCGGCCGCCAGCGCAGATCGTAGCGACCAAGGATGTTGACCGCGCTGTGCACGTAGCGGCCGACCACATTCGCCATCTCGTCGCCCAGCCTGCGGATCTTCGGATGCGCCAGCAGCAGCGCGGTCAGGTCGGTCAGCGGCGTCGCAAGCCCGAAGAACCCGTATTCCGCCGCCCGCCGCAGCGGGGCCGCGCCTTGCTCCGGCGCCACGGCAAAGCCCACGCGCAGCGCCGGCGTGAGGCTTTTCGAGATCGAGGTCACGTACCATGTCCGCTCGGGCGCGATCATCCGGTAGGACGGCGTCTCGGCCCGCCGGATCTGATAGCAATCGTCCTCGATGATCTGCAGGTCGAGACGCCGGGCGACCTCGGCCAGGGCCTTGCGCCGGTGCAGAGGCGTGTAGATCAGCGTCGGGTTGTGGATCTCGGGCGAGGTACAAAGCACCTGGGCGTCGCAGCCGCGCGCGGCCGCCTCCACCGCCTCTGGGATCAGCCCGTCGCCGTCCATCGCCACCGGGATCACCTCGGCCCGCAGCAATTCGGCGGCACGGCGGAAACCGGGATAGGCCAGTTCCTCGACCAGGACGACCGGGCGGCGGCCGCGCAGCATCGCCTGCAGGATCAGGGAAATCGCGTTCTGTCCGCCATTGGTCAGCACGATGTCCTCCGGCGTGACGGCGCCGATCGGGGCATCCCCCAGCCAGCGCACCACCGCCTCGCGCGCGGGCAGCGATCCGATGCGGCTGGGATAATGCATCAGACCGGAGGGCGGATCCTGTGCCACCTGCCCCAGCAGATCGCGGATCAGCCTGGCCTGCCCGACGCTGGGCAGGTGCGGCGAGAAGAGGTTGACGTCGTCCCCGTCGGATCCGCCGGACCCATGGGCGATCACGTCGATCTCCAGCGCCTGCCAGGCGCGGGCATCGGGATCCATGTCATGGTCCGGGCAGATCGGGTCGTCGGGATGCGGCTCGGCCACGAAGGTGCCGCGCCCGACCTCGCCCCTCAGGATCCCTTCGTCGGTCAGCAGCCCGTAGGCGCGCGACACCGTGCCCGGCGTGATGCCCAGCCGATAGGCCAGCTCCCGCACCGGCGGCAGTTTCGCGCCCGGCTGCAGCACGCCCGAGGCGACCTGGCCGCGGATCTTCTCGGCCACCAGTTCATACTTCGGGCCCTTCACGTCCTTCAGAGGGGCCGACCAAATTGTATCCATGACAATGTTTCTCTGGAGTTGGCAGATATCCAAGCGTACCAATCCAATGTACCCAACACTTGCACATTGTGTCAATACAATTGAAAGGACGAACCAATGACACGCAGCCCCACGACCCGGACCTTGTCGCCGTTTGCCACCAGCCCCCGGCTGCCGCTGACCGCCCTGTTCGCCGTGAAGCTGGCCGCGGTCATCGTCCAGTGGGATCACCGAAAGCGCAGCCGAAACCACCTGTCCCGGCTGGAAGACCACATGCTTGAAGATATCGGCATGACCCGGGCCGAGGCGAGGAAGGAAGCGAGCCGCCCCTTCTGGTTGCCCTGACATATCTCCCCGAGGCCTTCGTCCCGAGGACCTCAACCTGGCCGGGCCCTGCCCGGCCTTTTTTTGTCCACCTGCGCCCCGCATCCCCCTGCCCGCGCCACACGGACCACCGTGGACAGGCAACGCCCCCAGATCTTTCCGTCTTATTCTTGCGCCATACCGGGGCTGAGTGATGCATTATGACCCGAAGCCCCGGCATCCCAGCGGCGCGCGGATTTTTTGGCGCGCGAGGGAAAAAAATTCTTGATTGGTTAAGACATGGGCCTTAGGTGCGGCCCCGTTGCGGAACCGATCCCAACCTCGGAAAACCGGGGGGGCGCTAAGGGACCGCCGGATTGTCATCTACTGGAACGAAGGGGAGCGCCATGACAGACGCCAACCTCTTCCAACTGGGGATCGGTCTGGAGACAGGCGCCCATGAGGAAGATACCGCCCGCGGTGTGACCGCACGCATGCACAACATTCACGTGTCCCACGCGACCGATACGGTCGATATCCGTGGCATCGTGGACGGCGACGCCACGCTTGCGGTCGCCACCCACCCCGCCAACCGCGACATCGGCACCGCCGATCTCGAGGCGCTGGCCGATGCCGACCGCGAAGATCACTTCATCCGCCGCGACGGCGCGGTCTTCGCGGGCACCCATCTGATCATCGAGGTTGTCGATGGCTACGGGCTCGACGACGAGGCCCGCATCCAGCAGGCCTTCCGCGATTGTGTCGATACATGTGGCGCCACGCTGCTGCACATTCACACGCACAAGTTCTCGCCCCAGGGTGTGAGCGGCGTGGCCGTGCTGGCCGAAAGCCACATCTCGGTCCACACCTGGCCCGAGATCGGCTATGGCGCCTTCGACGTCTTCATGTGTGGCGACGCGCAGCCGTGGAAGGCCGTCGACGTGCTGAAAGCAGCCTTCGCCACCCCCGACGTACGGGTGAAGGAGCTGCGCCGCGGTGAAGGCCTCGTGGACGGAGCCGAGGTGGCGGCATGACCAAGTTGATGATGGAAACGCTCTATCCGGAATACGCCCAGGCCCTGTCGATCGACGAGCTGCTTTATGACAGCGAGACCGATCACCAGCGGCTGAAAGTGTTCCAGAACAACCGCTTCGGCCGTGTTCTGACCCTGGATGACGTGGTGCAGACCACCGAGGGCGACAATTTCATCTACCACGAAATGCTTACCCATGTGCCGATCCTGGCGCATGGGGCCGCGAAACGCGTGCTGATCATCGGCGGCGGCGACGGTGGCATGGCGCGGGAAGTCCTGCGCCACGCCTCGGTCGACCATGTCACCATGGTCGAGATCGACGCCGGTGTGGTCGAGTTCTCCAAGACCTACCTGCCGATGCTCAGCCAGGGCGCCTTCGACGACCCGCGACTGAACCTGGTCATCGCCGATGGCGCCGATTTCATGAAGACCCCCGACGGCACCTTCGACGTGATCATCGTCGACAGCACCGACCCGATCGGCCCCGGTGAGGTTCTGTTCACCGATACCTTCTATGGTCACGCCAAGAATGCGCTGACACCAGGCGGTATCCTGGTGACCCAGAACGGCGTGCCCTTCGTCCAGGGGGACGAGCTGACCAACACGCTGCGCGCCTTCAAGGCGCTGTTTGACGACTGGGGCTGCTATCTGGCGACCGTGCCGACCTATGCGGGCGGGCCGATGGCCTTTGGCTGGGCCACCGATGGCGAGGCGCGCAACGTCGACCTCGCCACGCTGGAAGACCGCTTTGCCGCGGCCGGGATTGCCCCGGACTATTACACGCCCGAGGTGCACAAGGCGGCCTTCGCCCTGCCCGGCTACGTGAAGAAACTGCTGCCCTGAGCGACTTTTCCGGTTCCGCACCCGCGCCGGAACCGGGCTCCATCACCTTGAAAATACTCGGCTCTGTCAGCTCATCAGCGCGGCGGCAGAGCCCTCAGGCGGGATCGAATAGGTCATGCTGGCCCGCGCCACCGGCTTGTCGCTGCCCTCGGACGTCATCAGCACATCGCCCACCGCCAGCACCCGGCCCAGCTTCAGCAGACGCCCCTCGGCGATCAGCGCCTGGCCCGCAGCCGGCTTGCGCATGAAATCCATCGCGCAATTCGTCGTCACCGCCAGAGCCGCCTTGCCGATCATCGACAGAACCAGCGCATAGATCGTCACATCCGCCAGCGCGAACATCGCCGGCCCCGACACCGTGCCGCCGGGCCGCAGGTGCCGCTCGCCCGTGTTGAGCCGCATGGTGATCTGCATCGGCGACAGCGCATCCACCGTGAAATCGCCCTTCACCTGCGGAAAGACCTCATCCAGGTAAGCGGCCAGTTCGTCGCGGTTCAGTGCCAGACCCATGCTTTTCCTCTCCCTCGCTCTCGCATAGAGTGCAGGCATGGCACGGGAGGGCCCATATGACAATTCTGGAACGCCGTGACGCTGGGGCCATCGCCCATCTGCGCATGAACGCCCCCGAGAAGCTGAATGCGCTGAGCGAAGAGATGCTGGATGCGCTGCAGGCCGAACTGGACGCGATCCGCGAAGACCGGGCGATCCGCGCGGTGATCCTGTCGGGCGCGGGCAAGGGCTTTTGCGCCGGCCATGATCTGCGCCAGATGCAGGCCGGACGGCAGGCCGAAGATGGCGGCCGCGCCTATTTCACCGAGCTCTTCCAACGCTGCTCGCGCATGATGATGACGATCCGCACTCTGCCGCAGCCGGTCATCGCCCAGGTTCATGGAATCGCCACCGCCGCCGGCTGCCAGCTGGTCGCGACCTGCGACCTGGCCGTCGCCGCCGAGGGCACGCGCTTTGGCGTGAACGGGGTGACGATCGGGCTGTTCTGTTCGACCCCGATGGTCGCGCTTAGCCGCAACATCCCGGCCAAGAAAACATTCGAGATGCTGTCCACCGGCCGCTTCATCGATGCGACCGAGGCGGAAAAGTTCGGATTGATCAACAAGGTCGCACCCAGGGCCGACCTGGAGGCGGAAACCGTCGCCCTGGCCCAGGCGGTCACCGAAAAGCTGGGTGCCGTGGTCTCCATCGGAAAGGAGGCCTTTTACGCCCAGGCGGAAATGGAACTGGCCGAGGCCTATGCCTATACCGGCCAGGTCATGGCCGAGAACATGCTGATGCGCGACACCAACGAAGGCATCAGCGCCTTTCTCGAAAAGCGGACGCCGGACTGGTCACAATAATGCGTTCAACAGGCGAAGCGGAAATGAATTGTTTCCGATTTGGCCGTATCAAATCTGGCAAGTTTACGGCAAAAGAAGGTCAAGGGTGATCGCACCCGTTCGAAGTCACGGGATCGCCGCAGGCCCGCATGTCCCTCCAGCCGGTCTCTCTCCCGGCATGGCGTGAGTGCCGCGGCGATCCTGACTTCCAAGCCCCCCGTTAACAAGATGCGGCAGATCGGATGAGCGCCCCCGGTGTGCCACGCGTCGTGACGGCATGCATGGCATGCGTTGCATCACCCGCGTTGCAAAGCGCCCCGCCCGCGACTACATCCGCCTGCATGACAGACACGTTACACATCGTCGGCGGCGGCATGGCCGGCTCCGAAGCCGCATGGCAGGCCGCCCGGCTTGGCATTCCCGTGGTGCTGCACGAAATGCGCCCCAAGGTCGAAACCTTCGCCCATCGCACCGGTCACCTGGGCGAGATGGTGTGTTCCAATTCCTTCCGCTCGGACGATGACGAACAGAACGCCGTCGGGCTGCTGCACTGGGAAATGCGCGCAGCGGACGGGTTGATCATGACCACCGCCGATGCGCACCGCCTGCCCGCCGGCGGCGCCCTGGCCGTGGACCGCGATCCCTTCGCCGAGAGCGTCACCGCCCGGCTGACCGCGCTCGACAATGTCAGCGTCAGCCACGAGGAAATCACCGAGCTGCCCGACCAGGGCCAGTGGATCATCGCCACCGGCCCTCTGACCTCTGCCGCACTTGGGCAGGCCATCGCGGCCGAGACCGGCACCGACGCGCTGGCCTTCTTCGACGCCATCGCGCCCATCGTCTATGCCGACAGCATCGACATGTCGAAGGCCTGGATGCAGTCGCGCTATGACAAGGGCGAGACCGAGGCCGAGCGCACCGCCTACCTCAACTGCCCGATGGACCGCGACACCTACGAGGCCTTCATCGACGCGCTGCTGGCCGCCGACAAGACCGAGTTCCACGAAGGCGAGGCGACATCCGGCCCCAAACCCACCCCTTATTTCGACGGCTGCCTGCCGATCGAGGTCATGGCCGAACGCGGCCGCGAGACCCTGCGCCACGGGCCGATGAAACCTGTGGGCCTGACCAATCCTCATCAGCCGGACGTGAAGGCCCATGCCATCGTGCAGCTGCGCCGCGACAACAAGCTGGGAACGCTTTTCAATATCGTGGGTTTCCAGACCAAGATGAAATACGGCGCACAAACAGAAGTCTTCCGCATGATCCCGGGGTTGGAGAATGCCAACTTTGCCCGGCTGGGCGGGATTCACCGGAACACCTTCCTCAACAGCCCGACACTTCTGGACAACCAGATGCGCCTGCGGTCGCGGCCGAACATCCGCTTTGCGGGTCAGGTCACCGGGGTCGAAGGTTACGTGGAAAGCGCCGCGATGGGGCTTCTGGCCGGTCGCATGGCCGCGGCAGAGCTGCGCGGCGACAGCATTGCGCCGCCGCCGCCGACCACCGCGTCGGGCGCGCTGATCACCCATATCACCGGCGGGGCCGAGGCGAAGACCTTCCAGCCGATGAACGTGAACTTCGGCCTCTTTCCCCCGGTCGAGGGGCTGCGCGGCGGCCGCCGTGGGCGCAAGGACCGCTACAAGGCCTATACCGACCGCGCCAAGACCGACTGGCAGGGCTGGCTTTCGGCCCTCGCGGTGCCGGCTTGATCCGGCGCCCCTGGCCGCCCCTTCGCTGAACGAGGATTGATCTCTTGCTGTACCTGCTCGCCATCCTGTTGCCGCCTCTGGCGATATTCCTGTCCGGCTGGATCATCACCAGCTTCATCGTGCTGATCATCTGGATTCCGGCGATCATCCTGTCGGGCGGGCTGACCCATCCGATGTTCATCATCCTGGCCTGGCTGATGATCCACCAGTCCAAGGTGCAGCGCGAAGGCTGACACCTGTCTTCCCCCGTGCGATGACAGGCTGATGTTCACCACCCGCTTCGCCCCGTCGCCCACAGGCCCCCTGCACCTGGGCCATGCCTATTCCGCCTGCCTCGCCTCCGACATGGCGGACGCGGCGGGCGGCACCTTCCTGCTGCGGATCGAGGATATCGACACCTCCCGCGCCCGCCCCGAATGGGAGGCGCAGATCTACGATGACCTGCGCTGGCTCGGCCTCGACTGGCCCGAGCCGGTCATGAGACAATCGGAGCGCGGCAGCGCCTACGCGGAGGCCCTGGAACGGCTGGACAATATAGGCCTGACCTATCCCTGCGCCTGCCGCCGCGCCGATATCGAGGCCGCGGCCGGCGCCCCGCAGGAGGGCGTGCCCCGCTTCGGCCCCGATGGCCGGATATACCCCGGGACCTGCCGGCATCGACCGATGTCCGGGCGCACTGACGCGGATGTGATCCGCCTGAACATGGCCCTGGTGGCCGACCGCCTGCCCGATCTCGCTTTCGACGAGACCGGCCCGGCCCATGCCGGATCACATGGCGTGTCCGCCTCCGACCTTGTCACCACCATCGGCGATCCAATTCTGCAACGGCGCGGCATGGGCGGATCCTATCACCTGTCCGTGGTGGTCGATGACGCCGCGCAGGGCATTACCCACGTCATCCGCGGCGAGGACCTGTTCGAAGCGACACCGCTTCACGTGGTGCTGCAGTACCTGCTGGACCTGCCCGTGCCGACCTATCACCACCACCGCCTGATCCGGGACGAGGCCGGCAAGCGCCTGGCCAAGCGCGACGACGCCCGGGCCATCGCGACCTACCGGGCCGAGGGGCTGAGCCCCAGTGACATCCGCGCGAAGATCGGCCTTTAGATCATTGAATTTAATCCAGAATAGGCGTTCGGATCACACCTCCGGCTCCATCAGCTCCACTTCCTGCCCGTCCCGGATCGCGGTATAGAAGCAGCTTCGCCGGTTCGTGTGACAGGCCGGGCCCGTCTGCCGCACCAACACCAGCAGGCAATCGCGGTCGCAATCCACCCGCAGGTCGACCAGCTCCTGCACGTGCCCTGAACTTTCACCCTTGACCCAGAACGCCTGCCGCGAGCGCGACCAGTAGGTCACGCGCCCGGTCTCCAGCGTGCGCTCAACGGATTCGGCGTTCATCCAGGCCATCATCAGGATCTCCCCGCTTGCGGCGTCCTGCGCGATGGCGGGGATCAGCCCGTCCGCGGTGAAGGTCAGACTGTCGGTCGAGAAGGCCATGGCAAACCCCTTGTGCAATTCGGACATCGCGCACTATCTATGGGGAACGCCATCAGAGGAAAAGCGATGTCTGGGGAAAGCGATCTCATCAAGCTCTATTCGGCGCGGATCCTCGACCTTGCGGCGGATATCCCGCACCTGGGCCGGCTGGACAGCCCCGATGCCACGGTCAAGCGCCGCTCGCCGCTGTGCGGGTCGACGGTGACGGTGGATCTGAGCGTCGAGGACGGCCGGATTTCCGATTTCGCGCAGGATGTGAAGGCCTGCGCCCTGGGCCAGGCCGCTGCGGCCGTGGTGGGCGGCGCCGTGATCGGCTGCACCCGGGACCAGATCGAACAGGCGCGCGACCAGCTGAAGGCAATGCTGAAGTCCTCCGGCCCGGTGCCGGATGCGCCTTTCGACGGGCTCGACGTGCTGCTGCCCGCGCGGGATTACAAGAATCGCCACGCCTCGATCCTGCTGTCGCTGGAGGCCACGGCCGAGGCGATGGAAAAGGCCGAACAGGCCAACTGCGCCTGATCCCTGCGGCCCGGGGCCCGGGCCACCACCGGACAGACCACGCCTGGCAAGATGGCCCTCGCCTGCTTTTCGCGGGCCTTTTCCTGTTATCAAACAAAAAAACCGCCGCGCATCCGGGCGGGATGGCGGCGGAAAGTATGCGAGTATCGTGCGGATTGGCGCCGCGCAGGGACAGAGGCAGGCCCTGTGAGGGATGACAGGCGGGCCTCCCTCGGCATCAACGATGGGACAGGATGCAATAGCGGCGCCGGCACGAACGCGCAGGCAGAAACGGGTGTGGTCAGGCGATCAGCGGCAGGTGCAGGCCGACCAGAAGCATCACGACAAGGGCCGTCAGGCCAACGGCGTCCTGTGCCAGCGTGGCCTGGGAGCGCAGGATCGACTTCTTCAGTTCCTTCAACATGGCGATGACCCTCTTGAGACTGGAGATGGGGATTAACGTTTTGTTGACCCTTTGTTCTCATATTGCGCGGCAGCTGTAAAGAACTAAATGAGAACATCCGAGAACAAGGCGGAACAGAGAAGGTGAGACCAGCAGGAACAAACTGAAAACAAAGCAAAAGTCGGCCGGCTGAAATAGGGCGCGAGGGTGGCTTGTGGCCGGCCTCCGGCCAGCGTCTTCCTCATGCCAAAGGCGTTCCGCCCGGACTTGCCCGGCGGATCAGAGGTTTGATTCCGGGAAGACCGGCAGCCTCCTCAGCCAACGGTAATCAGGCGGATCGCCTCGTCCTGCCGCATCAGCCAGAGCAGGATCCGCGCCGCCTGACCGCGAGGGCCGTCCAGCGTCGGATCATCGGCCAGCAGCTTGCGCGCATCCGATTGCGCCACGGCCATCAGTGCCGCCTGCCGTTCCAGATCCGCCACCTGGAACACCGGCAGGCCCGATTGCGCCGTGCCGATCAGGTCGCCGGCGCCGCGCATCTCCAGGTCGGTCTCGGCGATGCGGAACCCGTCCTCGGTCTCGCGCAGGACCTCCAGCCGCTTGCGACCGCTTTCGTTCAGCGGCGCGCGGTAGAGCAGCAGGCAGGTGGAGCTTGCCTCGCCCCGGCCCACCCGGCCGCGCAGCTGGTGCAATTGCGCGAGGCCGAAGATTTCCGCCCGTTCGATCACCATGATCGAGGCGTTGGGCACGTTGACGCCGACCTCGATCACCGTGGTCGCCACCAGAACCCGGGTCCGGCCCCCCTGGAAATCCGCCATGGCCGCGTCCTTTTCGGCCGGCGGCATCTGTCCATGGACCAGCCCCACGACGCCCTCGCCCAGGGCGGCGCGCAGGCGCTTGAACCGGTCCTCGGCAGACGTCAGGTCCATGACCTCGCTTTCCTCGACCAGCGGGCAGACCCAGTAGCATTGCCGCCCCTCGGCCATCGCCCGGCGCAGATGGTCGATCACCTCGTCCATCCGCGCATCGCTCAGCGCGGCGGTGGTGATCGGCTTGCGCCCCGGCGGCTTCTCGTCGAGCAGGCTGACGTCCATGTCGCCATATTGCGCCAGGGCCAGCGAGCGCGGGATCGGCGTTGCCGTCATCACCAGCACATCCGCCGCCAGACCCTTCTTCGACAACTCCAGCCGCTGGCGCACCCCGAACCGGTGCTGTTCATCCACGATCGCAAGGCGCAGATCGGCAAAGGCGACATCGGCCTGGAACACCGCATGGGTGCCAACCAGGATCCCGATCTCGCCCGAGGCCAGCGCCTCCAGCTTGGCGCGCCGCTCCGCACCCTTGTCGCGCCCTGTCAGGATCTCCAGCCGCACACCGGCGCTTTCGGCCAGCGGCTGCAACCCCTCCATGTGCTGCCGCGCAAGGATTTCGGTCGGCGCCATCAACACGCCCTGCCCGCCGGCCTCCACCGCGATCAGCAGCGCGAGGAAGGCGACCAGGGTCTTGCCCGCGCCCACGTCGCCCTGCAGCAGACGGTTCATCCGCTGCGGCCGGGCCAAGTCGGCGGCGATCTCTTCGACCGCGCGGGATTGGGCGCCCGTCGGGTCATAGGGCAGCGCGGCCAGCACCTTCTTCTGCAGGTCCCCCGTGCCACGCGTCTCCAACCCCTTGCGACGCCTCTCCTTTTGACGGGCAAGCGCCAGGGTCAGCTGATGCGCCATCAGCTCGTCGTAGGCCAGCCGCTGGCGCGCGGGCGCCTCGGGCGACAGATCCGTGGGCCGGTCCGGCGCGTGGGCAAGCCGCAATGCCTCGGCCCAATCCGGCCACTCGGCCGCGGCCTTCTGCCCCGGATCGATCCATTCCGGCAAGTCCGGCACCCGCTCCAGCACCGACCGGGTCGCGCGGTACATCACCTTCTGCGTGACACCGGCGGTCAGAGGATAGACCGGCTCGGTTTCGGGAATGTCGCCGGCCTCCTCGACCGGGACGGCGTGATCGGGATGGACCATCTGCGCCATGCCGTCGAACAGTTCGACCTTGCCGGAGACCAACCGCTTCGCGCCGCTGGGCAGGATCCGCTTGAGGTACTCGGGACGCGCGTGGAAGAAAACCAGCTGAAATTCCGTCTCGGCATCCTCGACATGGATCCGATAGGCGCCGGCCCGCGTGCGCCCCGGGCGATGCTCGCCAATCGTGACCTCGACCGTCAGAACCATGGGCAGCTCGGCGCCGTTTATCGTCGCGCGGCGGCGGCGGTCGACCAGGTTGTAAGGCAGGGTGAACAGCAGGTCGCGCGGGCGCTCAACATGCATCTGGCCCATATGCTTGGCGATCTTGGGGCCGACACCGTCCAGTGTCTCCAGCTCGGCAAAAAGCGGAAACAGCTGTTCGGGGCGGCCCTTGACCGGCCCGGTCATCCCGCGCCGACCAGGTCGAGCCAGCCGTCCTCGTCCAGGGTTTCAATGCCCAGATCGGCCGCCTTCTTCGCCTTCGATCCTGCGCCCGGCCCGGCGACCAGCAGGTCGGTCTTGGCACTGACCGATCCGCTGACCTTGGCGCCCAGGGCTTCGGCCCGGGCCTTGGCCTCGGCGCGTGTCATCTTCTCCAGCGTTCCGGTGAAGACGATGGTCTTGCCCGCGATCGGGCTGCCGGTGTCGCGCGCCTCGGGCGGGATCGGGGTCAAATGGGCGAGAAGCCGGTCCATCGCGGCGCGTTCATCCGGGTTCGCAAAGGCGTCCGACAGCGAGAGCGCCATGGTCGGGCCGATCCCGTCGGCGCCGATCAGGTCGGACCAGGCCTCTTTCGCAGCCTCGGGCACGTCGCATTCGGCTTCGGCCTTCGCGCGCGCCTCGGATATCCGGGCGCGACGACCTTCATCCGAGGCTGTCGCGCGTTCCGCTTCGGCCGCGGCATCGGCGGCGCGATGGGCCAGAGCGGCGGGCCGCGCGCTGTCCAGGGCCTGCGCCATCGCCTCCCACGAGAGAAAATGCCGGGCCAGATCCTGCGCGGCGACCTCGCCGACATGGCGGATGCCCAATCCGAAGATCAGACGTGACAGCTGGATTTCCCGTTTATCCTCAATGGCCTGAAAGAGGTTCTTCGCGCTGGCCTCGCCCCAGCCGTCGCGATTGGCAAGCTTGGTCAGATTGGCGCTGTCGCGGCTTTGCAGGGTGAAGATGTCGGCCGGCTCCTTCACCGGCAACTGGTCGTCCGCATAGAAGGCCTCGACCTGCTTGGCGCCCAGCCCCTCGATGTCTAAGGCCGCGCGCGAGACGAAATGTTTCAGTTTCTCAACAGCTTTCGCGGCACAGATCAAGCCGCCCGTGCAGCGGCGGATCGCGTCGCCTTCTTCGCGGACAGCCTCGCTGCCGCAGATCGGGCAGGTTTCCGGGAAGCTGTATGGCTCTGTCCCCTCAGGGCGTTTCGCGAGGTCCACGTCCGCCACTTTCGGGATCACGTCGCCGGCGCGATAGACCTGCACCCAGTCGCCGACGCGGATGTCCTTGCCGCCGCGGATCTCGTTGCCCGAAGCGTCGCGCCCGGCGATGTAATCCTCGTTGTGCAGGGTCGCGTTGGACACGACCACGCCGCCGACGGTCACCGGGGTCAGACGCGCGACCGGGCTGAGCGCGCCGGTGCGGCCAACCTGGATGTCGATCGCCTCGAGCCAGGTCCAGGCAAGCTCGGCCGGGAATTTATGCGCGATGGCCCAGCGGGGCGTGGTGGACCGAAACCCCAGCCGGCCCTGGAGCGAGAGATCGTCGACCTTGTAGACAACCCCGTCGATATCATAGTCGAGCGTCGCGCGCTGCGCCTCGATCTCGCGGTATTGGGCCAGCATCGCATCGGGACCGTCGGCGCTGACGGTAAGGGGATTGGTCGTGAAACCAAGGGCTTGCAGCCGTTCGATGGCGCCCCACTGGGTCTCGGCCAGCGGCTCGGACAGCTCACCCCAGGCATAGGCGAAGAATTTCAGCGGTCGCGCGCGGGTGATCGCGGCATCAAGCTGTCGAAGCGAGCCCGCCGCCGCGTTGCGCGGGTTGGCGAAGGTCTTGGCCCCGGCGGCCTCCTGCCGTTCGTTCAGCGCGGCGAAATCGGCGTGGGACATATAGACCTCGCCCCGCACCTCGAGCACATCCGGCGCGCCCTTCAGCGTCACGGGGATATCGTCGATCGTCTTCGCGTTGGCGGTGACGTTTTCCCCCGTCTCGCCATCGCCCCGCGTGGCCGCCTGGACCAGCTTGCCGCCCTCGTAGCGCAGCGACAGCGACAGACCGTCGATCTTGGGCTCTGCCGTATAGGTCAGCGGCGCATCCGCAGACAGGCCCAGGTACTTGCGGATCGACGTATCGAAATCCGTGATGTCCTCATCGTCGAAGGCATTTGACAGCGACATCATCCGGACGCGGTGCGTGACCTTGGCAAACCCCTCGGCCGGGGCGGCGCCGACCTGGTCGGACGGGCTATCGTCACGCTTGAGCTCCGGGAATCGCTCTTCGATCGCCGCATTGCGCAGCTTCAACGCGTCGTAATCCGCATCGGAGATCTCCGGCGCGTCCTCCTGGTGATAAGCCGCGTTGGCGCGCCCCAGGAGGTCGGCAAGGCGCGCAAGTTCCTCGCGCGCCTCATCTTCGGTCAGCTTCTCGACCGGTGTCCCGTCTTTCATGTCAGCGCCCCCGGACCAGCATCCCGTTTCGGATCGGGTCAAGGTTTAGAGCGCTGTCCGGTCGGGGTCCAGACGTCCGGCGGCCGTGAGTGGTGACTTGCCCCTGAGGACGCCGTCCGCCGGACCGGGCCTCAGGCGCCGACGGCCATTTGCGGGCCGTTCAGCGGGTCTTCCTGAGGGTCGCGCAGCACGTAACCGCGGCCCCACACCGTCTCGATGTAGTTCTCGCCTTCGGTTGCCCGGCTGAGTTTCTTGCGCAGCTTGCAAATGAAGACATCGATGATCTTCAATTCAGGCTCGTCCATGCCGCCGTAGAGATGGTTGAGAAACATTTCCTTTGTCAGGGTCGTGCCCTTCCGAAGGCTCAGCAGCTCAAGCATCTGGTATTCCTTGCCGGTCAGGTGCACGGGCTGGCCGTCGGCCTCCACCGTCTTTGCATCCAGGTTGACCGAGATCTTGCCGGTGCGGATCACCGATTGCGAATGTCCCTTCGACCGGCGGATGATCGCATGAATGCGCGCGACCAGCTCTTCGCGGTGGAACGGTTTCGTCAGGTAATCATCGGCGCCAAAGCCGAAGCCCTTGATCTTGTTCTCGGTATCGTCTTCGCCCGAGAGGATCAGGATCGGCGTTTCGATCCGCGACATCCGCAGCTGGCGCAGCACCTCGTGCCCGTTCATGTCGGGCAGGTTCAGGTCCAGGAGGATCAGATCATAATCATAGAGCTTGGCCAGATCGATCCCTTCCTCCCCCAGATCCGTCGCATAGACGTTGAGGTTGGCATGAGTGAGCATAAGCTCGATACTTTTGGATGTGGTCGGATCGTCTTCAACCAAGAGCACACGCATCAGGGGTCTCCGCAGGGTTTCGTTTCGATTTGAAAGAAGACTGACCAGAAAAGGTTAATCGCACGTTACCATTGACATCATTTTGGCAAAACAACTTAAGGTTGTCTATATTTTTTCAAGGCGGTTGCCTTGAGCGCCTCTTCGCCATGGTTCGCGACCGCCGCCACCCAGGAGAGGAATTCCTCTTCCGAGAGCGCGTAACGCTCGAGCGCGTCCTTCTGGGAAATCAGCCCGTACAACACCCCCCGGACCACCGCCGCCTTGCGCGACGCCACCCAACGCTTGGTACTCTCCGGCGGAAGATCCGCGCGGGTCATGATCGTGCCATCCGGCAATGTCACGGCCCTGGGGCCGTCGACTTTCTTGAGAAACATGGTCTTTACCTTCGCGTGTCCATTGCCGGATATTTCCGCAATGGCGCTTAACGCGTCGTGAAGGCACATCTTGCGAGTGTCTCGGATTTTCCTATATTCTCCGGGTTCACCCCCACGAAGGTACGGATTCCATGGCTCTCGATACGCCGAAAACGAACTCGCTTGGCTTTGCGAAGGCCCCCGCCGACACCCGGGTCGTGGTGGCCATGTCGGGCGGCGTGGACAGCTCGGTCGTGGCGGCCCACCTGGCCGATCAGGGCTATGACGTGGTCGGAGTGACGCTGCAGCTTTACGACCATGGTGCGGCGCTTGCGAAGAAGGGCGCCTGCTGTGCGGGGATCGATATTCACGACGCGCGCCGCGTCGCGGAAGAGCGTGGATTTCCCCACTATGTCCTTGATTATGAAAACATCTTCAAGGACGCGGTGATCGACGAATTCGCCGACAGCTACCTGGGCGGCGCCACGCCGGTGCCCTGCATCCGCTGCAACGAACGGGTGAAGTTCAAGGACCTGCTGGAGACCGCCCGCGACCTCGACGCCGATTGCATGGCGACGGGCCATTACATCCAGCGCAAGGATGGCCCGGATGGCCCGGAACTGCACTCGGCCGAGGATGCCTCGCGCGATCAGTCCTACTTCCTGTTCTCGACCACGCCGGAACAGCTCGAATTCTTGCGATTTCCCCTGGGTCACCTGCCGTCGAAGGACGCCACGCGGGAGATGGCGGCGGAATACGGCCTGTCGGTGGCGGACAAGCCCGACAGCCAGGACATCTGTTTCGTGCCCGATGGCAATTACGCCGCGGTCATCGAAAAGCTGCGCCCGGGCTCGGTCGAACCAGGCGAGATCGTGCATGCGGACGGCCGCGTGCTGGGCACTCATACCGGCGTCATTCACTACACGATCGGCCAGCGGCGGGGGCTTGGCATCGGCGGGCTGTCGGATCCGCTTTACGTGGTCAAGCTTGACGTGGAAAACCGCCAGGTCATTGTCGGCCCGCGCGAGATGCTGTCGACCCGGATCGTCCCGGTGCGAGAGATTAACTGGCTGGGCAACGAGCCCTTCACCTCGCGAGAGGAATGGCACCTGTCGGTCAAGGTCCGCTCCACCCGCCCGCCGCGCGAGGCCGTGGTGCGCCCGCTGAGCGAAACCACCGCCGAGGTCGAGCTGCTCTCGCCCGAGGACGGGGTCAGCCCGGGACAGGCCTGCGTCTTCTACGAGACCGGTGGCAGCCGGATCTTCGGCGGCGGCTGGATCTGGAAAGGCTGAGGGCGGGGCGACACCTCAGCGAGACGGACCGGATACGGGGCGGCGAGCGGCCCCGTCGAACCGCCTCAGACCGCGTCGGTCGGCGTGTCCAGAAGGATATAGAGACCGGCCAGGATCATCGCCAGCGGACCGGCCACGTCGGTCCACCGGCGCCCCTGCAGCCGCGGGGCCAGCTTTTCGGTCAACAGCTCCAGCGACCCTGCCGTCACCGCGATCGCCGCGACGCTGCCCAGCACCGCGGGCAGACGCAGGCGGTCGGCTTCCTCGGCGAACAGCGGCACCAGAACCGCCAGCGTGTCGATCGACAGCAGGATGAAGACAACCAGCGTCGACACGAACGAGACATGCACCGCCGGCGCGTCCTCCCTCCGGCTGCGCGCGACCTTCCAGGCATCCCAGATCCCGTAGCCCAGCACCGGCCAGCCCAGCCAGCCCTCGGCCGGCAGCATCCGGTCGGCGCCCAGCCCCAGTCCCAGGGCCAGCACCACCACCAGCAACAGCGAGGCCGCATAGGCGATCACCACCGGCCGCCGGTCCCCGCCCAGGCTGAGCCCGATGGCGACGGCCATGTTCCCCAGCGAGGTCAGCAGCACCGTCGCGAAGAGCGTGCCGAAGGCGAGCAGCCAGGCCATCAGGCCGCCCCTGGCATCCGCGCCAGCACGGCACGGGCGGCGCGCAGGCCCGGGGCCTCTCCGCCGCGGCCAAGCAGTTCCATGGTCCGGGCCGTGGCCGCGCGCTGGCGTTCCGGCGCGTCCAACACGCCCCGCAGCATCGGCGTGATATGCTCGGCCGTGCAGCGCGGGCCCAGGCATTCCGGTACGACGCGGCTGTCGGTGATCAGGTTCACCAGCGTCACCGTGTCGATCAGCGTCATGCGCGAGACGATCTCCCAGGTCACGCGCGACATGCCGTAGGCGATCGCCATTGGGGTGCCCTGCGCCGCCAGTTCCAGCGAGACGGTGCCCGAGGCCGCCAGCGCGGCGTCGGAGGCGGCAAAAGCCGCGCGCTTCTCGGCTTGCGCCTGCTCCGCGGGCAGGCGGCGGGGGTCGAGGATCAGCGGCGGCTGCGCCCAGTCGGCGGTCAGCGCGCGCAGGCGCTCCGCCTGGGGGCCGGTGGTGGGCAGGATCAGCCGCAACTCCGGACGCTCCGCCAGGATCGGCGCCAGCGCGGCGCCAAAGATCGGGGCATGGCGCGTGACCTCTCCGCCGCGCGAGCCGGGCAGCACCGTCAGCAGCGGCGCATCGCCCAGGTCATGGACGGCGCGGAAGGCGGCGATCTCGGCCGCGCCCGCCACCGGCTCCCCGGCGACCGGGTGGCCCACGAAATCGCAGTCCATGCCGGCGGCCTGCATATAGGGCGGCTCGAACGGAAGCAGCGCCAGCACGTGGTCGATCATCTTCGCCATCTTGGCCGCCCGCTTCGGGCGCCAGGCCCAGACCGAGGGCGCCACGTAATGCACCGTATGCACCGGCACCTGCCTGCGCGCGCGCTTTGCCACGCGCAGGCAGAAATCGGGGCTGTCGATGGTGATCAGAACGTCCGGCATCTCGGCGATCACCGCCTGCGCCGTCTCGTCGATGCGGCGCAGCAGGTGGCGCAGGCCGGGCAGGATCTCGGCGATGCCCATGACGCTCAGTTCCTGCATGGGAAAGCGGCTCTCCAGCCCCTGCCCCTCCATCTCGGGCCCGCCGATGCCGCTGAACCTCACGTCCGGGCGCAGTTGCTTCAGCCCCTGCATCAGCGCGGCACCCAGCCGGTCGCCCGAAGGCTCGCCTGCGATGATGAAGACCCGCATCACCCGCGCTCCCGGACCCAGAGGAACAACCCCTTCGCATCGCAGGCCGCGATCACCCGTTCTTGGTGCAGCACCATGACTCCGCCCGCTTCCAGCACGATGCCGGTCAGCCCCGCCTCGGCCACCGCCTCGACCGTGTCGGGGCCGATGATCGGCAGGTCGGCGCGGCGGTCCTGCGTGGGCTTGGGGGCCTTGAACAGCACGCCGCCCTGCCCGCCATCGGGCCTCTGCCGCAGGCTCTGCAGCATCCAGTCGGTGCCATAGATGCCTTCCAGCGCCAGCGCCTGGCCGCGCCAGACGGCGCAGGCCTGGCCGATGTCGCCCTGGGCCATGGCATTGACGATGGCCTGGCCGCGCGTGGCGTCCTTCTGCGCCCTCTCATCGGGGCGGGCCCGGGTCGGAATGCCGGCCGGCGGCAGCAGGTCCGGCGCGATCTCCTGCGCGGCGCGGACCGCGAAGCCGGCCTGCTCCAGCACGGCGATCGCCGCACGCAAGGCGCCGTCGTCGCTGGAGGCCAGCGCGCGTTTCACCGTGGGCAGATAGGGCATGGTGGCGAAATCGATGGCCAGCGGGTTGATCTGCGGCCGCTTTATTCCCCCGGCAAAGCAGATCTCGGTCACGCCGTCGCGCTTCAGCTGCTTGAGAACGGACCCCAGTTTTTCCAGCCGGAACACCCGGTCCACCTCGACCCCGTCGGGCCGGTGGTCCTGCAGCGACAAGATCAGCGGACGCCTGGCGAGCCGGTCGACCAGCGCTGCCGGCAGCGCGCCCTCTCCGGCGATGATCGCCAGCATGGGTGCCTTACCTCGGCGTGAGGAAGGAGCGGTCGCTGGCGCCGAGGATGAAGTCCACGATCTCGCGCACCTGCTCGGTCTCGAAACTGTCGGACACCTTCTGCGCGCGCTCCTGGAAGCTGCCATCGCCCGAGCCGAGCGCCTTGAAGGCGGCCCGCAGCGCGTGGATGTCCTCGCGCGCGACACCGCGGCGCTTGAGGCCCACAAGGTTCAGCCCCTCGAGCCCGGCGCGTTCGCCCTGGACAAGACCATAGGGGATCACGTCGCGTTCCACGCCGCTCATGCCGCCGATCATGGCGCCATGGCCCACGCGCACGAACTGGTGCAGGGCCGACATGCCGCCGATGATGGCGTCGTCGCCGATGATGCAATGGCCGCCCATGACGGCCTGGTTCACGATGATGACCCGGTTGCCGACCTTGCAATCATGCGCCACGTGGCAGCCCGCCATCAGCAGGCAATCGTCGCCAACCGAGGTCAGCCCGCCCCCACCGGCGGTGCCGGCATTGATCGTGACATGTTCGCGGATCCGGTTGCGCGCGCCGATCTCGACGCGCGTCGTCTCGCCGGAGAATTTCAGGTCCTGCGGGATCTCGCCCAGCACGGCGCCGGAAAAGACCACCGTCTCGGCGCCCACCGTCGTATGACCGGTGACGACCACGTGGCTGCGCAGCTCCACCCCGTCGCCCAGGGTGACATCGGGACCGACATGGCAGAACGGACCGATCCGCACGCCGGAGCCGATCCGGGCGCCTTCCTCGATCACGGCACTCGGGTGAATGTCGGTCATGTCGGTCTCACTTCAGGTCAAGCATGGCGGCGATTTCAGCCTCGGCCGCGACTTCGCCATCGACCATGGCGCGGCCGTGGAAGCGCCACATCTTGCCGCCGGGCTTGCCGCGCAGGGTCTTGATCTCCAGCTCCACGACATCGCCCGGAACGACCTTGCGGCGGAACTTGCACTTATCGATGGACATGAAATAGATCAGCGCCTCGCGGTCGACGAGGTTGCCGCCCACGCCGATCATCACGCCGGCGGTCTGGCCCATCGCCTCGACAAGCGTCACGCCCGGCATGATCGGGGTGCCGGGGAAATGGCCCTGGAAATGCGGTTCGTTGAAAGTGACGTTCTTGATGCCCCGCGCCGAATTGGTGCCGTCGATGTCGACCACCTTGTCCACCAGAAGGAACGGGTAGCGGTGCGGCAGGATACGCTGGATCAGCGAGATATCTGCGGTTTTCAACTCGGCGCTTTCTGCGGTCATGGCGGATTGCTCTTGTTCTTCGTGTCTGGCGGTCTCGTTAGCAAGGGACGCCCGGATGAGCAAGCGCGCTGGACCGCGCAAGGGTCCGCCCTGGCGGTTGGCCGGCCCTATTCAGCCGGTTCCGGGTCACTCTCCGGCTGCGGAACCGGGGCGACATGCAGCGACGGTGTGCCGGGATCCGCGACAGGACCCTGTGCGGGGTCCGGCGCGGGTTCGGGCGGAGCAGGCGGCAGGTCAAGCGGGCCGTCCGGGGCGGCGTCGGCCCCGTCGCCGATGGCGGCGTCGATGCGCTCGATCGCGCGGTCGGTGATGTCGCTGGCGTTGGAGCTGAAAAAGACCGAGCCGCGTTCAAGGATGACGCTGGCCCCGGCCTCGCGCATGAGCTGACCCAGCACCGGGCGCGCGGCGCGCAAGAAGGCCACACGATCGGACTCGGCCCGCTCGGCCAGCGCGCGCGCCTTGGCCTCCTGTTCACGGCGGATGCGCTGGACGCGGGTGTCGAACGCATCGGCCAGAGGGCGGAACTCCTCTGCCGGAAGCTCGGACCGGCGGTCGGTAAGCGCCTGTTCCTGTTCGGTCAGCTGGGCCTCGATGCGGCGGTTCTCGGCGGCCAGTTCGGCGCTCTCGCTCTCGATCTCTTCGGCGACGCGGCGGCCGAAGGCGGACTCTCCGAAGAAACGGTCGGAATCGATGGTCAGGATCGGCACGACCTGCGCGCTGTCCGCCCTCTGCTCCGGGCCCGCCAGCTCCTGCGCGCCAAGTGCGCCGGGCAGAGGCAGAAGCGCCGCCATCGCAATCGCCAGCGTCAGGGCCAGCCTGAGGGCACGACGTGGCGCCGGCCCCGCTGACCGGTCCGCATCGGATCTGACCCCGCCCGGCCGGTCAGGGACCCGGGCAGTGCGTGCTCGGATCATGCCGCCTCCCCGCTCAGAACTGCGCGGAGAGGGTGAAGTTGAAGAACTGGTCCTTGTCGAATTCTTCTTTCACGATCGCCTCGGTAAAGTCGAAGCGCAGCGGACCGATGGCCGTGTCCCACAGGAACGAGAAGCCGATCACGTGGCGGAACGAGCCGCCTTCGCCCACGATGTTCGCGCCCGCGGTGTCGGCATTCGACAGGTTCCACAGGTTGCCGACATCGTAGAACAGGGCGCCGCGCAGGCCGATCTCTTCGGGCAGACCCAGGGGGAACTGCGCCTCGAACCGGGCGACGGCGTAGAAGTTGCCGCCGAGCGCGTCGTCATAGGTGCCGCCGTCCGGATTTGCCGACTGGTCGCGCGGGCCGATACCGGCCGGCTCGAAGCCGCGGAAGACCCGGGGGCCAAGGATGAACCGGTCGAGAGACCGGCTCGCCTCGCCGCTGTTCCAGGTCAGCGCGCCGCCTTCGAAGGCCGCCTGCAGCACGACCTCCTCGCTCAGCACGCGGGTCTGCGCGATCGTGGTCGTGGTGGTCTTGACGTAGGAATTGTCCCCGCCGAGCCCCGCGAACTCCGATCCGATCTCGAACAGCACACCGGCATTCGGGTTCAGACCTGTGCGGCGGGTGTCGTAGCTGTAGGTCAGGCCCACGGCCGAGCTCGTGCGCGACCCCTGCGCGATCTCGCGGCCGATGACCGGGCCGTTGTCCGGCGGATCGCGAGCGATCATCTCGGAATCGTCGTAGGAATAGCTGACATTCAGCCGGCCGTTGTCGCTGATCGGGAAGGTCAGGCCGGTCGAGAAATACAGCGCCTCGGTATCATAGGGCACAAAGCTCGAATCGGTCTCGGCATAAGCGATGTCGAAATCGTAGCGCAGCTCGCGGCCGAGCAGGTAGGGCTCGGAGAAGCCGAAGCTGTAGCGCTGTGCCTCGGTCGCGGTCGAGATGTCCAGCGCCAGACGCTGGCCCCGGCCGAGGAAGTTGTTTTCGCTCAGACCGATGGCCACGCCGACACCGGTGTTGACCGAGTAGGAGCCACCGAGCGACAGCTGGCCGGTGGGCTGTTCCTCGACGTCGACGTCGACGATGACCTGGTCGGGCGCGGTGCCCTCGCGGGTGTTGACCTCGGCCTCGGCGAAAAAGCCAAGCGCGCGGATCCGTTCGGCGGCCTCGCGCACCTCGCGCGGGTTGAAGGGATCGCCCTCGACCACGCGGAAGCGCTGGCGGATGACCCGATCGAGCGTGGTGGTGTTGCCCTCGATGTCGATGCGTTCGACGAAGACGCGGGGGCCGCGCACCAGGGCGAATTCCACGTCCAGCGTCTGGTCCGCGTCGTTGCGGGTGATCCGCGGTTCGACCCTCAGGAAATCGACGCCGCTCTGCACCGCCAGACGTTCCTGCCGCGCGATGGAGCTTTCGATCACCTGCGGCGAATAGACGACGCCCGGCTTCACCTTAAGTGCGCGCTGGTAGGCCGCGGCATCGACGCCCGGCATCTCGGACACGGTCGAGATATTGCCAAAGCGGAACTGCTGCCCCTCCTGCACATTCATGACCAGGAAGAAGGCATCGCGCTGACGAGAGAATTCGACATTGGACGACAGCACCTGGAAATCGACATAGCCCCGCGACAGGTAGAAATCGCGCAGCAGCTGCTGATCGAATTCGATCCGGTCCTGCACCAGCGTGTCGCCGCGCAGGAAGGTGCGCAGAATGTTGGCCTGCTTGGTCTCAAGCACGCCGCGCAGGCGCCGGTCCGAAAAGGCGCGGTTGCCGACGAAGGAGACGCGCTCGATCTCGGTCGTGGTGCCTTCGGAGATTTCGTAAACCAGGTCCACCCGGTTGTCCGAGCGGCGGATGATCCGCGGGGTGACCACGGCGCCGATGCGGCCGGACTGGCTGTAGGCCTCGGCGATGATTGTGGCATCCGCCTCGGCCTGGGCCGGGTCGAAGACGCGGCGTTCATCCGAGGTGACAAGCTCTGCGAGGTCGTCGTCCTTCAGGCGGCGGTTGCCTTCGAAGCTGATGCGGTTGATCGTCGGATATTCCTCGACCCGGATCAGCAGCGTACCGCCCTGGGGCACGAATTCGACCGTCTCGAAGATGCCGCTGTCGATGACGCGACGATAGGCGTCGTTCAGCTGGCCGGCCGACACCGAACTGCCCGGTTCGATCCCTGCATAGGTCAGGATCGTCGAGGTCTGGATACGCTCGTTCCCCTCAACCCGGAAATTGCTGAAACTGTAGTTCTGCGCCTGCGCCGGACCCGGGGATCCAAGTGTCATCACCGCGATCGGGGCCACCATGCAGACGCGAAGCGCAGACGACATATAGAGCCCGTTATATCTCGATACGCGAGATGTACGGGTCACGTTGAACAGCCCCATCAATCCACACCCAGTTCTTGCCTGACATTTCTGACCTGAGTACCGAGATTGATCTGGCTTGTCAAAAGCCGAAAAGACGCGTCGGGCGCTTTGCGCTCGACCTTTGGAAATCGTCAGAATACAGGCATTGGTGCCGCCGGGGGACCAGCGGGCAATCAGCCTGCCCTGTCAGAGCAGGCTGCCCACATAGGCCCCGGCCAGCAGCGCCACGACCAGCGTGACGATGTTGATCAGGCGGTCCCAGTTCAGCGTGAACACAAGGCTGAGGCCATGGTAGGAATGTTGAAGCGTTTGCATCGGTCTTGGTCCCCGGACATCGATGCCGCCGTGCTAGGCATGCATTGTGGCCAAAGAGGGGCAGGTCTTTGGCCATCCGATGCCCCTGCCCGTTGCCGCCTTACGGATGCCAGTTCCCGGATCGGCCACGCCCTGCTGCCCTGACGGGCGCCCCTCCCGGAAGGGGCGCCCAAGTGCATTTTATGGGCAGAACAGGTCGTTCCCCAGCGCGAAGACCATCATCGTCAGAATCACCGCGATGCCCGCGGCCATCATGACCCGCAGCACCCCGTCGCTGGGCGGCCGGCCGGCCACGGCCTCGTAGCCGTAGAATACAAGATGGCCGCCATCGAGCGCCGGGATCGGGAAAAGGTTCAGAAGACCCACCGCCGTCGACAGCACCGCGATGAACCACACGAAATTCTGCGCGCCCTGGCTGGCCATCGCGCCCGAGGTCTCGGCAATGCCGATCGGGCCGGACAGGTTGCAGGTGCTGATCGCGCCGGTGATCATGTGCCACAGCCCCGACAGCGATCCGTCGACGATGCGCAGCGTCTGCGTCACGCCCCCGGCCAGCGCCGCGCCCGGGCCCATCGCCTGGGTCGCCGGATCGAAGGCCATGCCGCCGGAAATGCCGATGCGCCAGTGGGTCACGAAGGCGCCATCCGCCTGCGGCTCGTCCGTGCGCTTGGGCGCCAGGGCGAAATCGCGGATCTCGCCATCGCGCCAGACCTGCAGCAGAAGCGCGCGGCCGTCCGAGCCCTCGACCTCTTCCTTGAGCTGATCGAAGGCGAAGATCGGAGTGCCATCCACCGAGACGATCACGTCCTCGGGCCGCAGCCCGGCGTCATAGGCGGCACTGCGCGGCGCCACCATGTTCACATGCGGCGGAAACAGGAACGGCCCCTCGACCACCTGTTCGTCGCCGTCGCGCAGAACGGTGTACTCCAGCACCTTTTCCAGCGGGATCGTATCGGTGAAGGCGCTCCAGGCCTCGGCATTCTCGAAACCGGGCGCATCCTCGCCTTCGATCTGCAGGACCTCGTCGCCCGGCCGCAGGTCATAGGTGCCGTCGGGCAGATCCAGCAGCTCGCCCACGGTCAGCGGCTCGCGGATCTCGCCCTGCGAGAGCATGATCGCTGCGAAGACCAGGATCGACATGATGAAGTTGAAGACCGGCCCCGCCGCCACCGTCGCCGCGCGCGCCCAAAGCGGCGCGCCATGCATGGTGCGGCGCAATTCCGCCGGGTCGGTCGCGGCCTCGGACATGGCCTCTTCGTCCTTGCCGGAAGCCGCATTGGCATCGCCCAGGAACTTCACGTAGCCGCCGAAGGGCAGCGCTGCGATCTGCCACCGGGTGCCGCGCCGGTCCACCCGGCTCCAGATCACCGGGCCGAAGCCCAGCGAGAAGGTCTCGGCATGGATGCCGGACCAGCGGCCGACGATGTAATGTCCGTATTCATGTACGGCCACGATGACCGAAAGGGCGACCACGAAGGCCAGGATTGTCCAGATGAGCCCCCCGAACTGGGGAATGAGTGTCGTTATGTCCAAGGTCTATCCTGCTCGTTCCGCCATCACGTTCCGGGCGCATTGCCGTGCGAGATGGTCCGTTCGGGTGACGTTATCAAGGGTCATCGCGGCATCGACAACATCCGTGTCCGCGTCAAGCCGGGTCAGGACCTCCTCCACGACCTCTGCCATACCGGTGAAGCTGACGCGTCCCTCTATGAAGTGATCGAGCGCCTGCTCCTTGGCCGCGTTGAACACCGCACCGGCCAGCCCGCCGCGTTCCATCGCCTGCCGCGCCAGTTTCAGCGCCGGATATCGCTCGGGCTCGGGCGTGCGGAAGGACAGCGACCCGATGCGGGCGAGATCCAGACGTTCCACCGGCAGGCCCTGCCGTTCGGGCCAATGCAGCGCGTAGCCGATCGCGTGGCGCATGTCCGCCGGGCCGACATGGGCCATCAGCGCGCCGTCACGGAACCCCACCAGCGCATGGATCATGGATTCGGGGTGGACCACGACCTCGATCATCTCCGGCGGAACTCCAAAGAATTCACGTGTTTCAATGACTTCCATCGCCTTGTTGAACATCGAAGCGCTGTCGATAGTAATGCGCTGCCCCATGTCCCAATTCGGATGGGTGGAGGCCTCGGACAGGCTGGCGCGGCCAAGGTCCTCGATCGGCCAGTCGCGGAAGGCCCCGCCGCTGGCGGTCAGGATGATGCGTTCGACCGCGTCCATATCCTCGCCCCTCAGCGCCTGGAAGATCGCCGAATGCTCGCTGTCCACGGGCAGGATCCGCGCACCGTTGCGGCGGGCCGTCTCAAGGATCAGCCCGCCGGCACAGACCAGCGATTCCTTGTTGGCGAGCGCCAGCGTCGTGCCTGTGCGCAGGGCGGCAAGCCCGGGCGCCAGCCCGGCGGCGCCGACGATGGCCGACATCACCCAGTCCGCCGGCCGCTCCGCCGCCTCGCAGAGGGCGGCGGCCCCGGCCGCGGCCTCGACCCCGGATCCCTCCAGTGCCGCGCGCAGATCGTCCAGACACTCGTCATGGGCGGTGACGGCGATCTCGGCCTTCAGCCGCCGCGCGTCATGGGCCAGCTGCGCGATGTTGCGCCCGCCGGTCAGGGCGACCACGTCATACGCCTCGGGCGCGCGCGCGATAAGATCGATTGTGTTCTGTCCGATGGAGCCGGTGGCTCCGAGTATGCTGACCCGTCTCAAGCGATCCGACCTCTGTTCAGGGACCCGGCGGATATCCTGTCGTCTGCATGACCGCAAGCACCAGGGCCGAGGCGGCGATCATCCCGTCGAACCGGTCGAAGACACCGCCATGACCCGGCAGCAGGTTCGAGGAATCCTTGACCCCGGCGCGGCGTTTCACCGCGCTCTGCGCCAGATCCCCGGCCTGCGAGGCAACCGAGGTCGCCACCGAGAGCACCGCAAGCCAGGCGCCTGCCCCGAGCACGCCCATGAAGGCCAGGCCCACGAACGCCGCCGCGATCCAGCCGGCCGAGGTGCCTGACCAGGTCTTCTTGGGGCTCACCCGCGGCCACAGCTTCGGCCCGCCGATCAGCCGGCCGGCGAAATAGCCCGCGATATCGGTCGCGGCGACCACGCAGATCAGCCAGGCCATCCACATCATCCCGAAGCTGTCGCGGACCGAGCTCATCCCGAAGGAGGCCACGAGGATCAGCAGCAGGAACGGAATGAAGATGCGGCGCTGCTCTGGCAGGGCGAACCAGCCAACGACCACCGGAACCAGAAGCGTGGGCACAACGGCGGCCGCCGGTCCCCAGATCGCGCAGTAGCCGGCCAGCCCCGTGGCCGCGCCGGTCTGCAGGGCAAAGCCGCGCTGGCCCGGCGCCAGCATCGCGGCCAGTTCCCAGGCGATCAACCCGCTGAGGATTGCAACGAAGGTGATGAAGACCCAGCCACCGGCCCAGACCGCGCCCAGACCGACGCAAGCCATCACGAGCCCCGTCGCCACGCGCAGGGCCAGGTCGGACCAGCGCCCCGATCCGCTCACGCCCTTACGGCCCCGAAGCGGCGGTCGCGCGCTCCGTAGTTGCGGCAGAGGCGAGCGAGTTCTTCGGGGCTGAAATCGGGCCAGAGCGTATCGACGAATTCGTATTCGGCATAGGCCGACTGCCAGAGCAGAAAGTTCGAGATCCGCGCCTCGCCGCTGGTGCGGATGACGAGATCGGGATCGGGCAGAACGCGGGTGTCGAGATAGCGCGTCAGCGTCTCCTCGTTGACATCCTCGGGGTCCAGCTGTCCCTGCGCCACGTCGCGGGCCAGCAGCTTGGTGGCGCGCGCCACCTCGTCGCGGCTACCGTAGTTCAGCGCGATGGTCAGGTGGACCTTGTCATTGCTGCGGGTCATCTCTTCCAGCCCGCGCATCAGATCCACCAGCTTGGGATCCAGGCGGTCGCGGTCGCCGATGAAGCGCACGCGCACCCCTTCGGAGTAGAGATCCTTTGTCTCCTTCGCGATGTAGCGGCGAAACAGGCTCATCAGCCCGGCCACCTCGACCTGGGTACGTTTCCAGTTCTCCGTCGAGAAGGCGAAGATCGTCAGGTACTTGACGCCCAGGTCCGGGCAGGCGCGGACCACTTCGCGCACCCGCCGCGCGCCGGCATGGTGCCCGAACAGCCGCGGCCGGCCCCGGGCCTGAGCCCAGCGGCCGTTTCCGTCCATGATGATGGCGACGTGGCGGGGGCCGCCCGTGAGGACGGGCTCCGTCGTCGTATCCGCAGCTGGCGACATCGGCCGGGTCACACCTGCATGATTTCGGCTTGCTTGGTCTCGAGCGCCTCGTCGACCGCAGCGATCATCTTGTTCGTCAGGTCCTGCACTTCGCTCTCCCAGAACTTCTGATCGTCTTCCGACATGCCGTCGGCCTTGGCCTTCTTGATCTGGTCCATGCCGTCGCGGCGCACGTTGCGGATCGAGACGCGGGCGTGTTCGGCATATTGGCCGGCGACCTTGGTCAGATCGCGGCGGCGTTCCTCGTTCAGCTCGGGGATCGGCAGCATGATGATGGTGCCATTGAGCTGGGGGTTGATGCCCAGGCCCGACTCGCGGATCGCCTTTTCCACCTTGCCGACCAGCGACTTGTCCCAGACATTGATGGTAACCATGCGCGGCTCGGGCACGTTCACCGTGCCCACCTGGTTGATCGGGGTGGACGCGCCGTAGGCGTCGACCATCACCGGCTCAAGCATCGAGGCCGAGGCCCGCCCGGTCCGCAGCGATGCGAATTCGGTTCTCAGGTTGGCCATGGCCCCGTCCATGCGGCGCTGTAGATCATCGGTATCGAGTTCGAAATCTTCCGACATGCTGCCCGCTCCTTCCTCGTGTGGCTTTTTGGCGTCTATAGCTGTTTCCGGCAGGGCTTGTATAGGCTTGGCGTTCGCGTCAGCGTTGCACGGCCACCCGCCCCGCCCCGGCGGCAAGCCAGGGTCCGTCCGGGACAGGATTGGCGTGTGCTGGCGAACGCGATCCGGCGACGCCGCAGCCGCGCCCGCCCTGCCGACCAGCGCCATGGGCAGTCATGGGCACAGCGCTGCGAAGCGTCCGGCATCGTGCAGCCAGGGCCCGGCCGGGTCCTTGCCCCCGGGCCCCGCGCGACGGATCAGCCCGCCACCTTCGTGTAGGTCCCTTCACCGGCGAGGATCCCCTTGAACCCGCCCGGCTCGTCCAGCGCGAAGACGATGATCGGCAGATCGTTGTCGCGGGCCAGCGCGAAGGCCGAGGCATCCATGACCTTGAGGTTCTTCAGCAGCGCCTCGTCGTAGGTGATGTTGTCGTAACGCACCGCGTCGGCGTGTTTCTTGGGGTCCTTGTCATAGACCCCGTCGACCTGCTTGCCCATGAAGATCGCCTCGCAGGACATCTCGTTCGCGCGCAGGGTCGCCGCCGTGTCGGTGGTGAAATACGGGTTGCCGGTGCCGGCGGCAAAGATGCAGACCCGCTTCTTTTCCAGGTGGCGCACCGCCCGGCGGCGGATGTAGGGCTCCGCCACCTCGTCCATCCGGATGGCCGAGATCACGCGCGTGTGGATCTGAAGCGCCTCCAGCGCCGCCTGCATCGCCAGCGCGTTCATCACGGTGGCCAGCATGCCCATGTAGTCGGCGGTTGTCCGCTCCATCCCCTGGGCCGAACCCTGCAATCCGCGGAAGATGTTGCCGCCGCCGATCACCATGCAGATCTCGACGCCCATTTCCTGGACCGATTGCACCTCTTCGGCGATGCGGCGCACGGTCGGCGGATGCAGGCCGTAGCCCTGGTCGCCCATCAGCGCCTCACCGGAGATCTTCAGCATGACCCTCCGGTACTTGGCCTTCGGATCGACCGGAGGCTTTCCGGACCCCGCTTTCTGTTGTGTCGCATCTGCGGGTCTGGGAAGGGTCATGTTGCGCTCCGCGTCGGGCCGGGTAAAGTCGCGTGCAAAATGGAGCAATCCGTGCCGAGGATCAATGCGATAGACCGGGCCGTCGCGCAGGACGCGGTCCGGACGTGACCGCCCTGCCCGACATTCCCGAAACTGCCTGCGTTCTGATCGCCGGGCCGACCGCCTCGGGCAAGTCCGCGCTGGCGCTGGAGATCGCGGCAAGTCACGGCGGTGTCGTGATAAATGCCGATGCCAGCCAGGTTTACGGCTGCTGGCGGGTGATCACCGCCCGCCCCTCGGCCGAGGAAGAGGCGCGCGTGCCCCATGCGCTTTACGGCCATGTCGACTGGCGCGAAACCTACTCCGCCGGCGCCTGGCTGCGCGACATCTCGCCTCTTGTCGCGGCTTTCCGCGCCGGCACCGGCCCGCGGCCGATCGTGACCGGGGGCACCGGCCTTTATTTCCGGACCCTGACACGGGGCATGGCCGAGATCCCCCCGACCCCGCCAGAGGTCCGCGCCGAGGGCGACGCCCTGTCCCCCGAGGCGATGATCGCCGCTCTCGACCCGCAGACGCGCGACCGGATCGACCTGCGCAATCCCGCCCGGGTTCAGCGCGCCTGGGAGGTGCAGCGCGCCACCGGCCGGGGCCTCGCCGCCTGGCAGGACGATACCCCGCCCCCGTTGCTGCCGCTGTCCCAGGCCGTTCCCATCGTCGTCGACGCGGACAAGGCGTGGCTCGAGGCGCGCATCCGCCGCCGGTTCGACCTGATGCTGGAGCAGGGCGCGCTGGACGAAGTCCGGGCCATGCGGCCCCATTACGATCCCGCCCTGCCCGCTTTCCGGGCAATCGGCGTGCCCGAGCTTGTCGCGCTGCTGGATGGCGAGATCCCGCTTGACGCGGCGCGCGAACGTGCCAGCGTCGCCACACGCCAGTTTGCCAAACGTCAGCGCACGTGGTTTCGTTCGAACATGTCGGACTGGCACCGCTACCGGCCCGCCGATTGAGGCGGCCCGCCCCGCGCGAGCCGGCCACGCCAGCGCAAAGCAAAACGCAGCCAGACACCGGGACCCATGTTCCACTATACTGCACATGATCCGCCCCATCAGGAGATCGAGGTTCTCAGCCTCGCCCAGCTGGTCCGCGACGGATCCTGGCGGCTGGGGCTGGCGCATGACCGGCCCGATCACCTGCTGATCTGGATCACCCGCGGCCAGGGCGTCGGGCTGATCGACGGCGCCCGGCGGGGGCTGGGGCTGCACAACGCGCTCTTCATTCCCGCCCGCACGCTGTTCTCGCTCGATCTCAACCGGCAGGTCTTTGGCCACGCGGTGGTGATTCCGGAACGCGCCGCACCCTCGCTGCCGGCCGCGCTGCATCACCTGCGTATTCGCGACGCGCAGGCCCAGGCCGACCTGACCGCCCTCTTCGAGGCGATCTGCCGCGAACAGGCCGCCTATCGCCCGCTGCGCCAGGCCGCGATGGCCGCCCATGTCGAGCTGATGTCGATCTGGCTGCAGCGGCAGGTGGAAAGCGGCGCCGACAGCCTGCCGCGGCCCACCGCGGCGCAGCGGCTGTCGCGCGCCTATTGCGCGCGGCTGGTGTCGCACTATGCCTCGGGTGCCAGCCTGACCGAACACGCGACCTTCCTGAACGTGACGTCGGCGCATCTGACCCGGGTCTGCAAGACCGAGATCGGCAAGACCGCAAGCGCGCTTCTGAGCGAACGGCTGCTGCATGCCGCACGGCGCCTTCTGTCGGACACGGACATGCCCGCCAAGGATGTCGCAAGCCATCTTGGATTCGGCAGCGCCGCCTATTTTACCCGTTTCATCCAACATCATACGCAAAGCAGCCCGATCCAGCTGCGGCGCAGCGCGCGGTCCCGGGTGCAATCCGGTTGATGTCGCGATCAGACAGCGGTTATGTCGGTTTTGTGCATTCAACCTTCGGTTTGCTGCATTGACGCATTGGGCAAAACCGTGCCGAATGCCTGTCGAAGGGGCCGGCCCGGACACGCCGGGCCGCCTGGAACGGGACTGAACCAGACGCGCCCCCTGAAGGGCCGCGGATAGATCCGACATATTGTATCGCAGGGAGATACACATGACAGACGAGACCATCACCGGTGACACCGTGCACTGGGCGGCCGAGATGCATGCCGAGGAATACCGCGCAGGACAGCTTAGCCGCCGCGAGTTCCTGACCCGGGCCACGATGTACGGTGTCGGCGCCGCCGCAGCCTATGGCATGATCGGCCTGCCGGCCCCGGCCCGCGCCGAGGCCCACGCCCAGGACGGTGGCACGCTGCGCGTGCAGATGTCGGTCCGGGGGCTGAAGGATCCGCGCGCCTACGACTGGTCCGAGATGTCCAACCAGACCCGCGGCACGCTGGAATACCTCGTCGAATACGAATCCGACGGGACATTCCGCGGCATGCTGCTGGAGGGATGGGAGATCAACGACGACGCCACCGTCTATACGTTGAAGGTGCGCCCCGGCGTGACGTGGAGCAATGGCGACGCGTTCACCGCCGATGACGTCGCGCGCAACATCGCGTTGTGGTGCGACCGCGACATGGAAGGCAATTCGATGGCCGGCCGCTTTGGCACGATCATCGACGAGGACACCGGCAAGGTGATGGATGGCGCGGTCGAGGTGATCGACCCGCTGACGGTGCAGCTGAACCTGCCCAAGCCCGACATTTCGCTGATTGCCGGCATGTCCGACTACCCGGCCGCCGTGGTGCATTCGTCCTTCCAGACCGACGATTTCACCGCCAACATCGGCACCGGCCCCTACCTGATCGAAGAGCTGGAAGTGGGCGTGAAATGCACGCTTGTCCGGAACCCCGATCACACCTGGTGGGGCACCGAGGTCTATGGCGGCCCCTATCTGGACCGGATCGAATACATCGACTTCGGCACCGACCCGTCCTCGTGGCTGGCGGCACTGGAATCCGACGAGGTCGACATGGTTCATGAATCCGTGGGTGAATTCATCGACGTGATGGATGCGCTCGGCTTCGTGAAGTCCGAGGTCGTGACCATGAGTACCCTGGTGATCCGGCCCAACCAGCTGGCCGAGGTCGACGGGATGAAACCCTATGCCGACAAGCGCGTGCGCAAGGCGATCCAGATGGCCGTGGACAATGCCGTCTGCCTGGAACTGGGTTATGGCGACCGCGGCGTGGTGGCCGAGAACCACCATGTCGGCCCGATCCATCCCGAATATGCCGAGCTTCCGCCGCAAACCCCCGATCCCGAGGCCGCCCGCGCGCTGATGGAAGAGGCGGGGATGATGGATTTCGAACACGAGATCATCTCGATCGACGACGACTGGCGCAAGAACACCACCGACGCCGTGGCGGCCCAGCTCCGCGACGCGGGCTTCAACGTCAAGCGGACGGTCCTGCCCGGTTCGACCTTCTGGAACGACTGGACCAAGTACCCGTTCAGCTCGACCAACTGGAACCATCGTCCGCTGGGCGTGCAGATCTGGTCGCTGGCCTATCGCTCGGGCGAGGCCTGGAACGAATTCGGCTGGGAAAACGCGGAATTCGACGCCCTGCTGGAGGAAGCGCTGGCCATCGCCGATGCCGACAAGCGCCGCGAGATCGCAGCAAAAGGCGAGGCGCTGATCCAGGAAGAGGGCGTGACCATCCAGCCCTACTGGCGCTCTCTCTACCGCCACTACCGCGAGGGGCTCGTCGGCACCGAGCAGCACGTGGCCTTCGAACACCATCACTACAAATGGGGCCTCGCAACCTAATCTGAGGTCCGGGGCCGGTCCCAAGGCGGGGCCGGCCTCTTGCTTCACCGGCACTTTCGCAAGTTCCCGGGCCGAGAACGGTCCGGACCAGCCTGACCGAAAGGGGCAAGATGGGGTCCTTCATCCTGCGACGCGTGGGGGTGATGCTGCTGACGGCGCTCTGCCTGACGTTCATCGTCTTCTGCCTCACCAATCTTTACCCGAACCTGGAAAAACTGGCCAAGACCCAGGGCAACTTCCGCATGTCGGACGAGGACGTGGCCCGCTGGCTGGACAACAACGGCTACGGCGGGCCGATGCTGGTGAAGTACGGCGAATGGCTGGGCGCCCTGCCCGGCTGGACCCGCGAGACCGAAGACGGGATGGACGGACGCTGCATCCGCGCCGCCGAGGATCCGACAGAGGCCCCGCGCTTCTGCGGGATCATCCAGGGCTACTGGGGCTATTCCACGGTCTTCAAGGAAGAGGTCGGCGGCATCGTCGCCAAACGGCTGGGGCTGACGGGCATCCTTATGTTCTGGGTGCTGGTGCTGATGGTGCCCTCGGCCCTTCTGATAGGCGTGCTGGCGGGCATGCGCGAGGGCTCGGTCACGGACCGGACGCTGTCGACCTTCTCGATCATCACCACGGCGACGCCGGAATATGTCTCGGGCGTGATCTTCATCGCGGTCTTCACCTCGTCCACCGTGGGCCTGAGATGGTTCAAGGGCACCGCGACCTCGGCGATGGAGAACCCGACCTTCGAGAACTTCTTCCTGCCGGTGCTGACAATCTCGCTTTACGGCATGGGCTATATCGCCCGGATGACCCGCGCCTCGATGGCCGAGGTCATGACGGCGCAATATATCCGCACCGCCCGGCTGAAGGGCGTGAGCTTTCCCAACATCGTGGTGAAACACGCGCTCCGCAACGCGCTGATCGCCCCCTTCACCGTGATCATGCTGCAGGTGCCCTGGCTTCTGAACGGCGTGGTCATCGTCGAGACGCTGTTCAACTACAAGGGCTTCGGCTGGACGCTGGTTCAGGCCGCCGGCAACAACGATATCGAGCTGCTTCTGGGCGTCTCGGTCGTTTCCGTCATCGTGGTGCTTCTGACACAGCTGATCTCGGACATCGGTTATGTCTACCTGAACCCGCGCATCCGGATTTCCTGAGGAGGATGCGCTGATGGAGCCCCTGTCCACCCTGCAGATCGCCCTGCGCATCCTCGGCCAGTTCCTGCCCGTCTGGATCGCTCTGGTCGTGCTCTTCGCCGCCTCGATCCGGTTCAAGCGGAACCTGGGCCTTTACGGCAAGCTCTTCGACAGCGTCATCGGCATGATCGGCCTGGGGCTGGTGATGTTCTGGGTCTTCACCGGGATCTTCGCGGCGATGGACATGATCATCACCCATGGTCCGTTGGACCAGCTTTCGGGGATGAAGAACGAGCCCCCCGGCACGCCCCTGCCCGACCCGGAAGACGGCGCCTATCCCTGGTACCTCCTGGGCGGCGACAACCTGGCCCGCGACGTGTTCTCGCGCATGGTGAAGGGCGCCTGGATCGTGGTGCAGATCGCGCCTCTGGCGACGCTCTTCGCCTTCATGGTCGGCATCACGCTGGGCCTGCCGGCGGGGTATTACGGCGGGCGGCTCGACACGGTGCTGTCCTTCCTCGCCAACCTGATCCTCGCCTTCCCGGTGATCCTGCTGTTCTACCTGCTGGTCACACCCGAGATCGTGGCGACCGGCGTGCCGCAATACATGGCGGTGGTGCTGTTCATCTTCCCGCTGGTCTTCTTCGGCGTGCTGATCAACTCGCGCTACCGGTCGCAGCCGCGGCGGAACATGACGGTGCTGGCGATCGTGCTGATCCCGCTGGTGCTGGCCTACCTGTCGCTGATCAATGCGCAGGGGACCAGGATCGACTTCTGGCCGCTCGATCTCTTCGACGTGCCGGGCGGGATCCTTGTGGTCTTCGTCTCGGTCGTCTTCGTGAACGCGCCCACGGTCTTCCGGATCGTGCGCGGGCTGGCGATGGACATCAAGACCCGCGACTACGTGGCCGCTGCCCAGACCCGTGGCGAGGGGCCCTGGTACATCATGCTGTGGGAGATCCTGCCCAACGCGCGCGGGCCGCTGATCGTCGATTTCTGCCTGCGCATCGGTTACACGACGATCCTTCTGGGAACGCTGGGGTTCTTCGGGCTGGGCCTGCCGCCCGAGAGCCCGGACTGGGGATCGACGATCAACGAGGGGCGGAAGCTGTTGTCGATCTACCTGCATCCCGCCCTGCCCCCGGCCTTTGCGCTGTTGTCGCTGGTGCTGGGGCTGAACCTTCTGGCGGATGGTTTGCGCGAAGAGAGCCTTCGGGATTGATGGCAGCCGCCCGGGGGCTCTGCCCCCGGACCCCCGGAGGTATTTGTGACCAAGAAGAAGAACAGGGAGACAGGAATGGTGAGGCAAGCCTACGACGGGCCCATTCTGGAGATCGACAATCTCTCGATCTCCTTCTTCACCCGGGCGCGCGAGATCCCGGCGGTGATGGATTTCTCGGTCAAGGTGATGCCGGGCGAGGCCGTGGGGCTGGTGGGCGAATCCGGATGCGGCAAGTCCACCGTCGCACTTGGGGTGATGCAGGACCTGGGCAAGAACGGCGAGATCGTTGGTGGGACGATCAAGTTCAAGGGGCGCGACCTGAAGAGCCTGTCGCCGAAGGAGCTTCGGGATATCCGGGGCTCGGAGATCGCGATGATCTACCAAGAGCCGATGGCCAGCCTGAACCCCGCCATGAAGATCGGCCGGCAGCTGATGGAAGTGCCGATGATCCACCAGGGGCTGAGCGCCCGGGCGGCACGGGACCGCGCCTTGCAGGTGGTGACGGATGTCAAGCTGCCGGACCCGGCGCGCATCCTTGACGCATTTCCGCACCAGCTGTCGGGCGGGCAGCAGCAGCGTATCGTCATCGCCATGGCGCTGATGTCCGAACCCTCGCTTCTGATCCTCGATGAGCCGACGACCGCCCTGGATGTGACGGTCGAGGCCGCGGTCGTGGACCTGGTGCGCGAACTGGGCGAGAGATACGGCACCTCGATGCTCTTCATCTCGCACAACCTCGGGCTTGTGCTGGAAACCTGCGACCGGCTCTGCGTCATGTATTCCGGCGAGGCGGTAGAGACCGGATCCATCGAGGACGTGTTCGACCAGATGCGCCATCCCTATACCCAGGCGCTGTTCCGGTCGATCCCGCTGCCCGGCGCGAACAAGACCGCGCGGCCGCTCAAGGCGATCCCGGGCAACTTCCCCCTGCCCCACGAACGCCCGCCGGGCTGCAATTTCGGGCCGCGTTGCGACTACTTCCAGCCCGGGCGCTGCGATGCGTCCGAGGTCCCGATGGCGCGCGTGGCGGGCGACGACCGTCATGCGACGCGCTGCCTGCGGTTCGACGAGATCGACTGGCACGCGCCGGTGCAGGCCAGCGTGCCACAGGACCGGACAGAGCCGGGCGACGTGGTGCTGAAGGTCGGCAAGCTGAAGAAATACTACGAGGTCGCGGCCAACGCGCTTTTCGGGTCATCGGGCGACACGAAGGTGGTCAAGGCGAACGAGACGATCAGCTTCGAGGCGCGCGAATCCGAGACGCTGGCCATTGTCGGCGAATCCGGTTGCGGGAAATCGACCTTCGCCAAGGTGCTCATGGGGCTGGAAACGGCGACGGACGGCGAGATCGTCCTTTACAACCAGGACATCCAGTCGACCCCGATCGAGGCGCGGTCGACCGACACGGTGCGATCGGTGCAGATGGTGTTCCAGAACCCGTTCGACACGCTGAACCCTTCGATGACCGTGGGACGGCAGATCATCCGCGCGCTTGAGGTCTTCCGGATCGGCAGGACCGATGCCGACCGGCGCGAGCGGATGCTGCGGCTGCTGGACCTGGTGAAGCTGCCCCGCGAATTCGCCGACCGGATGCCGCGGCAGCTGTCGGGCGGGCAGAAGCAGCGGGTGGGTATCGCCCGGGCCTTCTCCGGCGGGGCGAAGGTGGTGGTGGCCGACGAGCCGGTCTCGGCGCTGGACGTGAGCGTTCAGGCCGCCGTCACCGACCTGCTGATGGAGATCCAGCGCGAGGAGAAGACCACGCTGCTTTTCATCTCCCACGACCTGTCGATCGTGCGCTACCTGGCAGACCGGGTCATGGTCATGTACCTCGGCCATGTGGTCGAGATGGGCACGACCGACCAGGTCTTCGCGCCGCCCTACCATCCCTATACCGAGGCGCTTCTGTCGGCCGTGCCGATCGCCGACACCTCCGTCCGGAAGGAGCGGATCGTGCTTGAGGGCGACATCCCCTCGGCGATGAACCCGCCGCCGGGCTGCCCGTTCCAGACACGCTGCCGGTGGAAGGCCAGGGTGCCCGGCGGGCTGTGCGAGGCAGAGGTGCCGCCGCTGCGGACCATGGCGGATGGGCACCAGATCAAGTGCCACCTGGCCGAGGCCGAGCTGGCCGGGATGGTGCCGGTCATCAAGGTCGCCGCCGAATGACCGGCGGGATGTCCCACGCGTGGGACAGTCTTCCGGACATTGGGTTTCAAGGGGTTACAGAGGCGCATTAACCTTCGTTTAACCAATCTGCGCCTAGGCTCTGGCAGGGCCGCGACGGATGAGTCGGGGCGGATATCAGAGGAGGATGGCACATCGTGCCGCGCGGGATCGTGCCGTGCGGATCATTGTAGGACCCTGAGGAAGGAGGCATTACCGAGGCACCGCAGAAAGCGCGGCTTATCGGTCGCGCACGGTGCATAGGACAGATCCGTCCCATCGGCAGAGGTCATCGCGCAGGGATCTCAGCCCGATGCAAGGCGCGCAACGGTCCGGAGATACCGGAACGGTGGCAGACGTGCTGCGGCATATGGCGCCGGGCGCGTGACGGCTGGCGCGAAGGCCGGGCGTGAGGGCCGGGTGTGAAGGCTGGGCGTGAAAGCCGGGCGTGAAGGCTGGGCCTGAAAGCCCGGCATGAAGGCTGGGCGTGAAGGCCGGTTTCGTCGGGCGTGATGGCGCCTCGGGCAGCAGGCGCCCCAGGCTGACGCGGGACGGAATGGGGACGGCGTCAGAGCCTTTGTCCGCACGCAGTGGCTGACGAACCCTGATCGACTGACGACGCGCAAGGGACCGGCATTCGGGAGGACTGCCGGCCGGACCAGACGCGGCATGAAAACAGACGCAGCATCAAAACAGATCTACCGTCAAAACAGACGCATCGTCGACGCATGGATCGTCAAAACATGCACTGGCAAAACACGCGCTGGCAAAACATGCACTGGCAAAACATGCACGGTCGAACCCGATGCACCGTCAAAACAGACCTTGCGGACACCACGCGGACATCCGGGGCTCAACACCGGACGACCATAGGGTATTCAACAGGCACCATCCGATCGAGCCCGGCCGCCCTGGAGAGGCGTTCCCGGGCGCGGCTGTCCCGAGACGGACCGGCCATGGTCCGGCGAAGGGGCACATACGAAGGAGCCGGAGTGCCGGGGTTTTCCCTGCACTCCGGCCGGCCCTCGGGGCGTTCCAGTGCTCAGATGTTTTCGTAAAGCCAGACGGCCTCATCTGCAGCGCCAAGAACACCGTCGATATTCGCCGCGACCTCGTTCAGAGCGATGGAGCCGGGCGTGCCCCCATCGATCACCCGAAGGAACTGTGCCCGCATCGGGGCCCAGAGATCGCGGACATATTCCAGTTGCAGCTGCAGATCCGGGTCCGGGAAGGCCACCAGGCCCATCTCCTCGTCTCCGTTCATCAGCCCCTCAAGGGACCGGTCGAACAGCGCGACCGTCACCGCCAGCGACGCGCGCAGGGTCTCGGGTTCGATCCCGGCGGCGATCAGGCAGAATTCCTTTGCCGCGCGCTGGGTCAGCATGCGCTGTCGGCCAGCCACGTTGATCAGCCGCGCCAGTTCGGGGCTGACCCCGCTGCCAGCGTTGGAGGCTTCCAGCGCCTGGACCACGTCATTGGCCGCCTTCACCGTGGACAGCGACCGCATCGCCACCTCGGGGAGCGAGGCCGTATCCTCGCGCGCCCGGCTCAGCGCGGCTTCGTAGCCGGGCCAGACCCGGTCGACCGACGACAGCGCCTCAAGCACGTCGGGACGATCCTCGGCCCGGATTTCGAGGGTTGTATTGCCGTCCCGCAGGCCGGCCAGCGCCGTCGAGAAACTGCGGCGCGCGGCGTCCCACATCGCCTCATGGGCCTCTGCCATCACGTTCTGGGACCGGAAACAGGCCGCGCGGGCCATCCGTTCGGACAGCATGCGCTGCTTGCCTGCAATGTTGATCTTTCGCTTGAGATCCGGCGCGACCTCTGCCGCGTGAACCGAAGACACGCACAAGATCACGCCTAGCACGGCACAGCCGAGCCGGTAGCTGAAACGAACCATGAAAACCCCCACCTTGGTCGATCGCTCGCAAGGATCAGGGTTAGGCGAATCGACTTTTCAATCCGTTAACGCGGGTGGGAAAAATCCGGGAAAGCGGCCAGAAGACCATGAAGAGCACAGCACAACGCATTGGAAAAATGCACTTTCCCAGGGCGTCAGCTGCCCCAGATCTTCTGCACGTAATTTTTCGTTTCCTCGTAGGGCGGGATCCCCTTGTGCTTGGTCACCGCCATGGGCCCGGCATTGTAGGCGGCCAGCGCCAGTTTCCAGTTGCCGAACTTGCGGTATTGCCGCGCCAGATAGCGCGCGCCCCCGTCGAGGTTTTCCGCCGGAACCGTCGGGTCGACCCGCAGCTGCTTTGCGGTCTGCGGCATCAGCTGCGCCAGTCCGATCGCGCCCTTGTGGGACAGCGCCTTGGGGTTCCAGCCGCTTTCCTGCTGCACGAGGTTGAGAAAGATCGCCTCGGGGATGCCGTGCTTGCGCGCGGCGGCCCGGGCCAGGTCATAGAATTCGCCCCGGTAGCTGCCGAAATAGGGCCGCGGCCCGGAACCGCTGTTCGAGGTGATCGTGTCGGGCTGCAGCCGCGTGGAATAGGCATATTGCGAGGCGCCCCGGGTATCGAGCACGCGCGCCTGATTCGCGAAGATCGCGGTCCGGTTCTTGGTGGAGAACACCGGATCCGCCGCGACCGGGCCAGAGGCCCCCGCCAGACCGAGGATCGCGCCGCCAAACGTTGTCGAGATCAGAAGAAATGCGCCGCGCAGGCGCTGCTTCACCGCTGCCGGCGTCCGGCCTGCTGCCGGTTTCGCCGCACCTGCCCGTGCTGCTTCAGCCAAACCCTCGTGCCCCGTCTTTGTTCCGGTGTTGCGCGTCATAATGCACATTTTTCACCGCCGTGCCAGAGAGCGCGGCCCGACCGCCCCTGCGGCGTTGCGCCCGGGCGTCGCGTCGAGGGGCCAATCGCGGCCGCCAGATGCCCCGGTCCGGGCCCCGCCGGACGGGTCGGAAGGGGAAGATACGCCGCGCCCCGAACCCGGTTTCTCTCACCTGCGCGGGGGTGTAACCTCTGCCCGACGCAGCGCCCGGATTCGCCGGACGCGTGAGGCTTGAAAGGACGAGACGCCATGGCCGGCTCAGTGAACAAGGTAATCCTCATCGGCAACCTGGGCCGGGACCCCGAGGTGCGGAATTTCCAGAACGGCGGCAAGGTGTGCAACCTGCGCATCGCCACGTCGGAGACCTGGAAGGATCGCAACACCGGCGAGCGGCGCGAGCGCACGGAATGGCATACGGTGGCCATCTTCTCGGAGCCGCTGGTGCGGGTGGCCGAGCAATATCTGCGCAAGGGGTCGAAGGTGTATATCGAGGGCCAGCTGGAAACCCGGAAATGGCAGGACCAGTCGGGCCAGGACCGTTATTCGACCGAGGTCGTGCTGCGCCCCTTCCGCAGCGAGCTGACCATGCTGGACGGTCGCGGTGAAGGCGGCGGCGGCGGTGGCGGCGGCTCCTACGGGGGTGGCGGATCCTATGGCGGCGGCGGCGATTACGACAGCGGCCCGTCGGACGACCGGTACGGCGGCGGGTCGTCGTCGGGTGGCGGCAGCAGCCGCGGTCCGATCTCGAACGACCTGGACGACGAAATCCCGTTCTGAGACGACAAGGTCCGGACCAGTGAGGGAGTTTCTGGCCCGGACCTGCCTGGTCTTGGCCTGGCGCGTGGAGGTCTCCGCGCCAGGCCGATTGCACCGGGGCCGTGTTCAGTGGGAGGTGAGGGCCCGCAGCCGGTCTTCGGTCAGAACCGAGGGGCCGGTGGTGCGATAGAGCCGCGAGACCTCGAAGGCCCAGCGGATGCTTTTGATGACGCGCGCGATGGCGGGGACGATTCGCGTCGGCGCGGCGGACGGCGCGGCGTGGTAGCCCGGAAGGGAATGTGCCATGGGTCGGATCCTTTGTCGTGTTCCAGGAGCGCCAGGCTGGCGCGATACCTGTAACTAAAGGCCCTGGCGGCATTTTCTCAAATCGTGACTGCGGAAGGCGTGATCGGCTGAGCCTATCACGGTGAGAAGGTACTGCGGGTAAGGGCTATCAAGACGAGCGCCCTGCCCGGTCAGGACCGCAGCGCCCTGGACAGCGCCTTGACCGCGGCGGGGACCGGATCGCGGCGCAGGGTCAGAAGGCCGATGGGGGTGCGGACCTCGGGCTCCGTCAAAGGCAGGCGCAGGATGCCGGGCTCTTCGGCCATGCCATCGGCAAGCATGGCGGGCGCGACCGTGGCCGAGGCGCCGCTGGACACCTGGGCGAGCATCGTCAGCAGGTCGTTGGTTTCCAGCACGGGCGACGGGCGGCTGCCGGTATGGGTATCGAAGACCTCGTCGAGAAAGCGGCGGTTGCGCATGTCCTGGGTCAGGAAACACAGCGGCAGCGCGGCGGCCTCGGTCCAGGTGGCGTGGCCCGAGGCGCGCGGCGCCATGGCCGCGGGGCAGATCAGCACGTAACTTTCCTCGTAGAGCAGCTCGGCCGGGGCCAGGGCGCGGGGGCGTTCGCCTTCAAGATAGCCCACCCCTGCGTCCAGCGAGAAATCCTCGAGCCCGCGATGGATCTGGCCGGTGGACAGCGCGTAGATCCGGATGGCAAGACCGGGATGCTGCGCGCGAAGCCCGGCGGGGACGCGCGCGACGTGGGCCAGCGCCGTGGGAACCACGCCGATGGACAGCGTGCCGGTCAGTTCGCCCCGCGCCGCGTCCAGATCCTGGCGCAGGCCGTCCATGTCCGACACCACGCGGCGGGCCCATTTCAGCACCATGTCGCCTTCGGGCGTGAAGCCCTGGAACCGGTTGCCGCGCTGGACGATGGGCACGCCAAGCGCCAGTTCCATGTTGCGGATCCGGGCCGAGAACGCCGGCTGAGAGATCGCGCAGGCCTCGGCCGCGCGGGCGAAATGGCGATGATGCGCCAGCGCCACCAGCAGTTCCATGTCGCGCAGATCGGCCATGCCCTGCCCCCCTTTGACGCTGTTCACACGGTCCGGCGGCACCTCCCTGCCGCAGGATCCGGGATTTACTCTACCGGCCCTGCCGGGTCCGGCCTATGGTTAACATGGGCCGGGCGGCCTTTGGGGCAAGTACCGGGCGGGCATGGGTAAAATCCGGTCAGTCCCGTGCCGCAAGCGCGTCCTGCAGCAGGCCGCGCACCGTGTCGCGCGGCACGTCCGAGGTAACGAAGGCGTCCCCGATGCCGCGCGCCAGGATGAAGCGCAGCTTGCCGTCGATCACCTTCTTGTCCTGGCCCATCAGCTCCAGCAGGCCATCGGCATCGGGCAGGTCGCCGGGGATGTCCGACAGGTCGGTTGTCATGCCCATGGCCTTCAGATGCGCGCGGACGCGGCTGGGATCCTCTTGCGGGCAAAGGCCAAGGCGCGCGGAGAGCTCGAACGCCAGCGCGCAGCCGATCGCCACGCCCTCGCCGTGCAACAGACGGCCGGAATAGCCCGTCGCGGCCTCCAGCGCATGGCCGAAGGTATGGCCGAGGTTGAGAAGCGCGCGGTCGCCCTGCTCCGTCTCGTCGCGGACGACGATGTCGGCCTTCATCTGGACGGACCGCGCCACCGCCTCGACCCGCGCGGCGGGATCGCCGGCGGCCAGCGCGGGGCCGTTCCTTTCCAGCCAGGCGAAGAAACCGGCGTCGCCCAGCATGCCGTATTTCACCACCTCGCCATAGCCGGCGAGGAAATCGCGCGGCGCCAGTGTCGCCAGCACATCGGTATCGGCCAGCACCAGCGCGGGCTGGTGGAAGGCGCCGACAAGGTTCTTGCCGTGGGACGTGTTGATACCGGTCTTGCCGCCGACCGAGCTGTCGACCTGCGCCAGAAGCGAGGTCGGGACCTGCACGAAGCGGATGCCCCTGCGCAGCACGGCGGCGGCAAAACCGCCAAGGTCACCGATCACGCCGCCGCCGAGCGCGATCAGGATGTCGCGGCGCTCGATCTTCTCGGACAGCATCCAGTCGACGGTCTGCGTCAGGTAGTGCCAGCTTTTCGTGGATTCCCCGGCCGGCAGGGTCAGGGCGACGCTGTCGATCCCCGCGCCCGAGAGCCCGGCGCGGAGCGGGTCCAGATGCAGCCCCGCGACGGTGTCGTCGGTCAGGATCGCCACCCTGGGCCGGTGCAGCAGCGGCGCAATCAGATCGCCCGCGCGGGGCAGCAGGCCGGGGCCGATCCGCACGTCATAGGCGCGGCCCTCCAGCGGGACATGCACCGACGTGCCATCGGTGCCTTGGGTCTGGGTCGTGGTCTCGGTCATGGTGTCCGTCATCGTTGTCTTGGTGAGCCGTGAAAGGCGTGATCCGTGAATGGCCGGTCTGCGGGGACGCATGGGCCGCGTCGCGCCGGAAGGACAGGCGTGGGTCCGCCCGGGCGTGCGGCGCCGCGCCGACTTAGCCGGGTTCCAGCACGTCGGGGCGGACGGCCAGCGCCTCGATGACCCGGTCGGCCATTCCCTCGACCGACACGGTCGCATCCGAGGGGACCGTCAGATCGGCCAGCGCATAGATCGGCACGCGGTCCTCGTAGATCCGCGTCAGCGCGCCGCGCGGATCGGCGGTGCGCAGCAGCGGGCGCGTGTCCTTGTGGCGCACGCGGTTCCACAGCGTGTCGAGATCGGCGTTCAGCCAGACTGACACGCCCAGCTCGGAGATCATCCGGCGGTTGTCTTCGGCCAGGAAGGCCCCGCCCCCGGTCGACAGGATGCCCGAGCGTTCCGACAGCAGACGCGCGATCACCTGGCTTTCCTTGCGACGAAAGAACGGCTCTCCGTCGCGGGCGAAGATTTCGGGAATGGACATGTTGGCGGCCGCCTCGATCTCGGCGTCGCTGTCGGCAAAGGCCACGCCCAGTTTCTGTGCCAGGGCCTTGCCCACCGCGGTCTTGCCGGCGCCCATCATGCCGACCATTACCACGGTTTTCTTCAGCTTTCCCTTGCCCTTCGGCTGTGCAACGGTCACATCAACGTGCTCATTTCCGCTCATGGCCCTTCAATGACGTGAACTTGTGCAAAAGGCCAGTTATAGTTTGCGGAAAAAGACTCGATTGCAGGCAAAGGAACTCCATGGGCCGTCTTCTGAAACTACTTCTCGTCCTGGCGGTGCTGGGATTTGCCGCGTTGACGGTCTACGCGTATATCGGGCCCTATTTCGGGGTGGATTTCTCAGCGCCGCAGGGCGAGGTGCGCAAGCCGGTGACGTTGGATGCGGATTGACGCAGCGCTTGCGCTGATCTCCCTGTCGCTGGTGCCGCTGGCCGGCCCCGCCCCTGCGCAGGAGCCACTGTCGGCCATCGACTGGCTGCGGCGCAACCCGCCGCAGGTGCCTTTGGCCGCCCTGCCCCCGACCTATTTCGCGCCCAGCCCGGGAACGGAACCTCCGGTGACCGACGGGGTTTCGGCCCCCGAAATCGTGGTGACGCCGCTGGAGGACACGCCGGTGGCCGTGGGGCTGGTGCCCAACACGGTGACCGGACTGCCGCCGACGCTTTGGCAGGGCAGCGCGACGCCGGTGCTGGCGCGACTGGTGGCCGATGCGCCGGTCAGCCAGAGCCCGGCGATGCAATCGGTGCTGTACACGCTGATGTTGGCCGAGGCGCAGCCGCCGGCCGACAGCGGCAAGGTGCCGGGGCTGACGCTGGCGATGCTGGACCGGCTGATGGACCTGGGCGCGGTGGAGCCGGCCGAGGCGCTGGCGCGCCGGGCCGGGCCCGCGCGCTCGCCCGAGCTGTTTCACCGGTGGTTCGACGCGACCCTGCTGACCGGGACCGAGGATGCGGCCTGCGCGACGCTGGCGGTCAACCCGCACCTGGCGCCGGATTACGCGGCGCGGGTCTATTGCAGCGCGCGGCGCGGCGACTGGCCGGCGGCGGCGCTGATGCTGGATACGGCGATCGCGCTGGGGGATCTGCCCGAGGCGCGCGGCACGTTGCTCGAGCTTTTCCTGCACGGCGATCTCGACGGTGGCCTGCTGCCGCCGCCAAGCCTGCCGGTCTCGGTCGATCCGCTGGATTTCCGGCTTTACGAGGCGATCGGAGAGCCCCTGCCCGCCCAGGGGCTGCCACGGGCGTTTTCGCATGCGGACCTGCGCGACGTGGCCGGCTGGAAGGCCCAGCTGGAGGCGGCCGAGCGGCTGGCCCGCACCGGGGCGCTGAGCGCGAACCGGTTCCTGGGCATCTATACCGCGCGCGAGCCTGCCGCCTCGGGCGGGATCTGGGACCGGGTGCAGGCCGTGCAGCGGTTCGAAACTGCGCTGAACACCGGCAGCGGCGAGGCGATCGGCAAGACGCTGCGCCCGGCCTGGGACGCGATGCGCGCCGCCGGGACCGAGGTGACCTTTGCCACGCTCTTCGCCGACCGGCTGGCCGCGACCCCACCGTCCAGCCCGGCCGCCCAGGCTCTGGCCTGGCGCATCCGGATGCTGTCCGACAGCTATGAGCGCGCCGCGCGGGATGCGCCCGAAGGATCCGAGGCGGCCTTCCTGGCCGGCATCGCCCGAGGCCGGCCCGAGGCGGGCGCCGGCGCGGGCGACGTGGAGCGCGCCATCGCCGAAGGGTTCTCAGACGCGGCAGAGCTGCCGCGCCAGCTGCGCGATCTGCTGGACCGGGGCGCCCTGGGAGAGATGATCCTGCGCGCCATCGCGCTGTACAAGCAGGGCACCGACGGCAACCCCGATGCGCTCACGGATGCTCTTGCAGCGTTCCGAAGCGTCGGGCTAGAGGACACGGCCCGCCGCGCCGCCCTGCAACTGATGCTTCTGGAGCCCCGCCACCGATGACCGCCCCCTCTTCACCCGCGCTGTGGATCTCTGCCTTTCTGGAGGCCCAGGCCGCCGAGATGGGGGCCGCGACCAACACCCAGCTGGCCTATGCGCGCGACCTGCGCGACGTGGCCGAATGGATGGCCGCGCGGGATATGGATTTCGCCCGGGCGGAACGCCACGACATCGAGGATTACCTTGTCGGCTGCGACGCCCAGGGCCTGTCAAAGGCCACCCGCGCGCGGCGGCTGTCGGCGATCCGGCAGCTTTACCGCTTTGCCTTCGAGGAAGGCTGGCGCGCCGACAATCCGGCGATCCAGATCCGGGGCCCCGGGCGCGACCGCAAGCTGCCGCAGACCCTGGACGTCGACGAGATCGACCGGCTGCTGAATGCCGCCCGCGAGACCGGGCGCACCCGGGCCGACCAGCTGCGCAACACCTGCTTGATGGAACTGCTTTATGCGACCGGAATGCGGGTGAGCGAGCTTGTGTCGCTGCCCGTCTCGTCGGCGCGAGGCGATCCGCGGATGCTGCTGATCCGCGGCAAGGGCGACAAGGAACGCATGGTCCCGCTGTCGCCGCCCGCGCGCGAGGCGCTGCGCGACTGGCTCGACATGCGCGACGCGGCCGAGGACGACGGGCGGACCAAGGGGCGGCCCGGCTCGCCCTTCCTGTTCCCGTCCCGCTCGCGCGACGGTTACCTGACGCGGCACCGGTTCTACCTGCTGATCAAGGAGATCGCCGTCTCGGCCGGGGTATCGCCCGACAAGGTGACGCCGCATACCCTGCGCCATGCCTTCGCCACGCATCTTCTGGCCAACGGCGCCGACCTCCGGTCGATCCAGACGCTGCTGGGCCATGCCGACGTGGCCACGACCGAGATCTACACCCATGTGCTGGACGAACGGCTCAAGGAACTGGTGCTGGAACACCACCCGCTGGCGCGCGACGACGCGGCCAAGGCGTGACACCCTTGAACCGGGCCGGGCGCAGCCCCATAACCACCCGGTAGAAACAAAACGTTCGGGACAATGGAGACAGGTGACACGGTGCTCGACAGCGCATTCTGGCTGACTTCGGGCGGCATTCTTATGCTGCTCGTCTTTTCGGCCTTCTTTTCGGGATCGGAAACCGCGCTGACCGCGGCCTCGCGCGGGAAACTGCGCAGCCAGGCCGACAAGGGATCGCGCGGGGCGCAGAGCGCGCTGGAGATCACCGAGGACAACGAGCGGCTGATCGGCTCGGTCCTGCTGGGCAACAACCTGGTCAACATCCTTGCGACCTCGCTGGCGACGGCGCTGTTCACCTCGCTGTTCGGTGAAAGCGGCGTGGCGCTGGCCACGCTGGTCATGACGCTGATGGTGCTGATCTTCGCCGAGGTGCTGCCCAAGACCTATGCCATCACCAATGCCGAGACCGCCGCCGCGGCCGTGGCGCCGGTGATCCGGCTGGTGATCCTGGTGTTCTCGCCTGTCGTGCAGGCCGTGCGCTTTCTGGTGCGCGGGGTGCTGCGGGTCTTCGGTGTGCGGATCGACCCCGACAGCCATATCCTTGCCGTGCGCGAGGAAATCGCGGGCGCGCTGCACCTGGGCCATTCCGAGGGCGTTGTCGAAAAGGAGGACCGCGACCGGATCCTGGGCGCGCTGGACCTGGGCGACCGTTTCGTCGAGGAGATCATGCTGCACCGGTCGGGCATCGAGATGATCGACGCCTCGGCGGAGCCCGAGGCGATCCTGGAACAGGCGCTGCAAAGCCCTCACACCCGCCTGCCCGTCTACCGCGACGAGCAGGAGAACATCATTGGCGTGATCCATGCCAAGGACCTGAGCCGGGCGATGTACGCGCTGATCGGCGGGCCGTCGGGCAACCGCGGGCAGCTTTCGGATTTCGACGTGACGGCCGTGGCGATCCCGCCCTATTTCGTGCCCGAGACCACGACGCTGGATGACCAGATGCGGGAATTCCTGCGTCTGCGCACCCATTTCGCGCTGGTCGTGGACGAATACGGCAGCCTGCGCGGCCTGATCACGCTGGAGGATATCCTCGAGGAGATCGTGGGCGAGATCACCGACGAGTTCGACACCGAGGTGGAGGCGCAGATCGACAAGTCGGAGGACGGACAATTCCTGATCGACGGATCGATGACAATCCGCGACCTGAACCGCGCGACCGACTGGACCCTGCCGGACGAGGAGGCCAACACCGTCGCGGGCCTGGTGATCCACGAGGCGCAGTCGATCCCGGTGGTGGGCCAGGTGTTCTCTTTCCACGGGTTCCGCTTCGAGGTGATGGGCCGCGACGGGAACCGGGTGACGCAGCTGAAGATCCGGCCGCTCTGACAGGCGGCCTGTGGTGACCGGACGCGGCCCCTTTCCGGGGCCGCTTTTCGTTTGGGGCGCGCGCCTTCGGCGCGATCCGGCGTGGCGAGGCGCCGCCTGCGGCAGCGGGCTGCCGGTGGCGCCCTTCGGGCGGGTGTGCAAGTGGCGCCCTCCGGGCGCGGGCCGGTCCGGATCGGCATCCATGCCGGCACTGTGGCCATTACGCGCAAATCGATCCTGCCGTGTCGCCGGATTGCGCTTCGTCATTGCCGCGCGGCGGGCCACATGCTCTTGTTCCGCATACGGAACATTGCATGACGAGGACAGGACGATGACACCGAAAAGAGCCCTTAGCCCACTTGCGCTGCCCGCTGCGCTGGCGCTGTTTGCGATCCAGGCCTGCGCGCCGGCTGACACGGTCCAGGGCCAGCAGCAGCGGCACGAAGCCGCCTGCATCGGCGGCACGCTGGCCGGCGGCCTGGTCGGCGGCGTTGTCGGCAGCGCCTTTGGCGGCGGCGCGGGCCGCTCGCTGATGACCGCGGTCGGCGCCGGCGCCGGCATGATCGGCGGCAACGCCCTGACCTGCTAAAAGGAGCATTTCGATGCACATGACTTTCTTCCGCGCCCTGCCCGTCGCCTGTCTTGCCGCGCTGGCCTGCGCGACCCTGCCCGCCACGGCACAGATGGCCGAGATCAATTCCGGCCATCTTGCGATGCTCGACGCGGACGGCGACGGCGCCATTTCGAAGCCCGAGTTCGACACGTTCTCGAATTTCGCCTTTGACCAGATGGACACGAACGACAACGGCATGATCTCGGCCTCGGAATACGGGCAGGCGCTGCCGGCCGACGGGTTCGGCGACCTGGATCTCGACAACAGCGGGGATCTTTCGCAGGACGAGTTCAACATGCAGATGTCGAAGGATTTCGCGGCCGCGGATCGCGACGGCAACGGCCTGCTGGACTGACCATGGCGGGCGGCCGGGCCTTGCCACCGGCCGCCTTGCGCACCAGAGCGGACTGGCGGGCCGTCGGTGCCGAGGCTAAGTTGGGATCACGTTCTGACAGGAGATCCCAGATGACGACCCGCCGCCTGTTTCTTGGCCTGGCCCTTGCGCTGGCCGCCCCCGTTCTTGCCCCGCCCGTCCTGGCCGCCGAGCAGCATGGCAGCCGCCGGCTGGAAAACGGTTTGACGGAAATCACCGGCTTTCTTGACCGGGTCGAGACCGAGGCCAACCATTTCCAGCTTATCGTGACCGCCGACGGCGAAAAATGGACCGTCGATTTCCCGGATCCGCCGGCCAACGCCAACGACACGCCCGTCGGGCTGCAGCTGAGCGAGGGGATGGAGCTGACGATTCAGGGGCACCAGGCGCAGGACACCGCCTACCGGATGCGGGCGGATGTGCTGATCATCGACGGAACACCCTACGAATTGTGAGCACTGGCGCTCGCCCTGCGAGGCCCGGGGAGCATACGTACCCCTCTGAAACGACACAGCGGCCCGGGTGATCCGGGCCGCTTTTTCATGTCCGCATATGGACCTGCGTCAGAAGTGGATCGCGCGCCCGTAGGCGTCGAGCACCGACTCGTGCATCATCTCCGACAGCGTCGGGTGCGGGAAGACGGTGTTCATCAGGTCTTCCTCGGTGGTCTCAAGCTGGCGGCCGACCACGTAGCCCTGGATCAGCTCGGTCACCTCGGCGCCGACCATGTGGGCGCCCAGAAGCTCTCCGGTCTTGGCGTCGAAGACGGTCTTGATCATGCCCTCGGGTTCGCCCAGGGCAATGGCCTTGCCGTTGCCGATGAAGGGGAACTTGCCGACCTTGATGTCAAAGCCCAGCTCCTTCGCCTTGGCCTCGGTATAGCCGACCGAGGCGACCTGCGGCTGGCAATAGGTGCAGCCCGCGATGCTTTCGGGTTTCACCGGGTGGGGGTGCTGGCCTGCGATCAGCTCGGCCACCATGACGCCTTCGTGGCTGGCCTTGTGCGCGAGCCACGGCGCGCCGGCAATGTCGCCGATGGCATAGACGCCCTCGACCCCGGTGCGGCAATATTCATCCGTAACCACGTGGGTGCGGTCGACCTTGATGCCGGCCTCTTCCAGGCCCAGCCCCTCGACATTGCCGACGATGCCCACGGCCGAGATGACGGTGTCGAATTCGTGCTTTTCGGTCTTGCCGCCGCTTTCGATATGCGCGGTGACCTTGCCCTTGCCGCGGTCCAGCTGCTTGACGCTGGCCTTCTCCATGATCTTCATGCCCTGCTTCACGAACTGCTTCTTCGCGAAGGCGGCGATCTCGGCGTCCTCGACCGGCAGGATGCGGTCCATCACCTCGACCACGGTCGTGTCGGCGCCCAACGTGTTGTAGAAACTAGCGAATTCGATGCCGATCGCGCCCGACCCGATGACCAGAAGCTTCTTGGGCATGCGCGGCGGAAGAAGCGCGTGCTTGTAGGTCCAGACCAGATCGCCGTCGGCTTCCAGCCCGGGCAGTTCGCGGGCGCGGGCGCCGGTGGCGAGGATGATGCTCTTGGCCGTCAGCTCCTCGGTGCCCTTGTCGGTCTTGACGGTGACCTTGCCCTTCCCGGCAAGCGTCGCCTCGCCCATGATGGCCTCGACCTTGTTCTTCTTGATCAGGTGGCTGACGCCCGAGCTGAGCTGCTTGGCCACCCCGCGCGAGCGTTTGATCACCGCGTCGATGTCATAGCCGATCTTGTCCGCCGAGAGGCCGAAGTCCTTGGCGCGTTCCATCAGGTGGAACACTTCGGCCGAGCGCAGCAGCGCCTTGGTCGGAATGCAGCCCCAGTTGAGGCAGATGCCGCCCATGTGTTCGCGTTCGACGATCACGGTCTTCAGGCCCAGCTGAGCGGCGCGAATGGCCGCGACATAGCCGCCCGGACCTGCCCCGATTACGATGACGTCATAGGATTTCGCGGCCATGTCCTGTCCTCCTGAACCGGTGCACCAGAATTAGTTTAGCATTAAACTATTTGCCGGCACCCATCAATGCCGGCCAACGTGACATTTGTGGCCGTGCCTGAAAACCCCCGGGCGCCCGAAAACTGCGCCGCTTGCGGGCGATGCGTACCGGGACCGGGGCGCGCGCGCCACGGAGCGGGATGCCGGTCTTCTCTGAGTGCATTGCATGGAGCATTGCATGGCGCATTGCGTCCTCCTCCTGCCCGCGTCCCTCTGCGCGACTGCGCCGTTTCCTGCGATCCAGTGCCCCCGCGGCCTCAGGCCAAAGGCGATTCCCGGCGCCATCTTGACCCGGCGACAGGCGCGCTGAAAGGTGAATTTACCTAGTGTGGAGTGTAGGACAATGGCCCGGGTTCTCAAGGTTATCGGCAATCTCATACTGGCGTTGCTGAATGCGACGCTGATCCTCGTCGCGCTCTGCCTCTGGCTGGCGCTGCAGGTCAGCCACAGCGCCGAACGGGTGGTGGACCGCGCCAACGAGGCGGTGGCCCAGATCCACCCCGTCACGGTCGAACTGCAGGGGCTTCAGGACGAAGTCGCCGGGCTGCGCGCCGATCTCGACACGATGGCCACCGGGGCCAGCGACCAGGCGCAGGCCGCGGCGGAGGCGGCGCAGGCGCGGATCGACCAGATGCAGGCGAAGATCGACGCGGTCGAAGAACGGCTGGCCGATCTCAGGACCCTGCCCGACCAGATGTCCGGCGGCATGTCGAGCGATCCCCGCGACGAGATGCTGGAGATGCTTCAGCTGGGTCTGCGCATGATGCAGAACGCGATGCAGTCCGGCAGCCTGCCCCCGGACACGCAACCGGCCGGGGAATGACCCCGGCCAGGACGCTTGTCTGGCAAAGTCGCGGCAGCTGAACCGCCCCCGCGCGCCGGGGGACGGATTTACCCGGCGGCCTGAAGCTCGCGCACGGTGCGGCCGTAGCCGCCTTCGTTCACGTATTCGGATTCGTTGGCCGTGGTCGACCGCGACAGCGCCTCGTTGCGGTAGGGGAAGCGGCCGAACTGGCGGATCACCTGACGATGCGCCCGGGCATGCAGCATGTTGCGCGCGCCGGTCTCGGGCATGCGCTCGGCCAGCAGGCGCACACAGCGTTCCTGGTCGCACAGGCTTTCGGAATGCATCATGGGCACGTAGAAGAACTGGCGCGCGGGCTCGTCGATCTTCATGTCCCAGCCCTTGTTGATGGCCACCTTGGCGGCCGCCAGCGCCGCACGATCGGTCGAGAAGGCCTTGGCCTGCCCCCGGAACATGTTGCGCGGAAACTGGTCCGTCAGGATGATATAGGCCAGCACACCGCTGGGATGGGTCAGCCAGAGCGAATAGGACCCTTCGGCCGCCGATTGCCAGGCTGCGCCGAACCGGTCGCGAATGGTCTCATCCAGCGCGTCGTCCTGTTCGTACCATCCGTCTTCGCCGACCTCGTCCAGCCAAAAGGCCAGGACGTTCTCCGCACCCACCATCGCGACAATCCTCCGTGTTCGCGTAAAACCACTGAATCCAGTTAATGTCTTTCGACTTTGACGCAACAGTCACGATTTGCAACCGAGCTGACATATCCACAGCCCTCAGGCGGCGGCTTCTGTCTCATCCTCGTCTTCTCCGGCCTCGATGACCATTTCCTGTGCAACTTCCATGGCGACCGATGTCAGCGTGGGCGCGACCGAGGCATAAGCGCCGGCCTCGTCCAGCGGCACCGAGGCGCGCTTGGTCGAGCGGTAAGCCGCGTATCCGGACAGCGCCAGCAGCAGGCCGCCGATGAACAGGAAGAACCCCGAGGGCCCGAAGATCGCCGGGCTCATCAGCCAGCCGGTGATCAGCGGCCCGGCGATGGCGCCGCAGCCGTTGATGAAGATCAGGCCGCCGGAGGCGGAGGCCATGTCCTCGTGCGCGAGGTGGTCGTTGGTGTGCGACAGCAGCAGCGAATAGAGCGGATTGGTCATGCCGCCCACGACAAAGGCCGCGCCCAGCAGGATCGGAAACCCTTCCTCGGCCCACATGCCCAGGATCGCGGCACCGCCACCGATCAACCCGCCGATGAAGATCAGCATGCGCCGGTCCATCCGGTCCGACATCCAGCCGATCGGATACTGAAGAAACAGCGCGCCGACATAGAAAGACGCGACGAAGATCGAAATCTGGCCCAGCGTCAGCCCGACGGCGGCCCCGTAGACCGCGCTCATCCCGAAGAGGCCGGAATAGACCCCGCCCAGAAGGAAGATGCCGATACAGCCCAGCGGAGAGCTTTCGAAGAGGCGGCGCAGGGTCATCGGCTTCGATGTCTCGTAGGCCGGGGTCGGCGTGACCGACAGAAGGATCGGCGCGAAGGAGACCGAAACCAGGACCGAGGCGACGATGAAGACCTCGAACCCGGCCGGATCGCCGATCAGCAGGGCCCCCTGGGCCGAGATGATGCCCAGCGTCTGCACGATCATGTAAAGCGACAGCGACTGGCCGCGCGTCTCGTTCGTGGCGGCGTTGTTCAGCCAGCTTTCGGCGGTGACATAGACGCCCGAAAAGCAGAAGCCCACGATGCAGCGCCCCACCGTCCAGGCGATCGGATTGGTGAACACCGGGTAGGGATAGAGGATCATCACCGCCGAGATCAGCGAGGCCAGCGCCGCGAAGACGCGCACATGGCCCACGCGGCGGATCATCTCGGGCGCCAGCCGCGAGCCGCCGAGGAAGCCCAGGAAGTAGCCTGACATGACGAAGGACATCTGGAGCGTCGAGAACCCCTCGATCTCGCCGCGCACGCCAAGCAGCGTGGACTGGATCCCGTTGCCCAGCATCAGAAGCATCATGCCGAGCATCAGCGCCCAGGTGCTGGAGATCACCTTGATCATGGCGGGGCCTTTCCGTTCTTGTCCTTCGGGCCGGCGCGGGGCCGGATCGGTCTGAAGCGCGTTTCGGTGTCCCGGCCGGGATCCCTGCGCATGGTGTCCCCGGTCCAGGTGTCCGGAGGTCGGCGGTTCGGGCCGCCCGGATCGCCGGGCGGGGTGTGGTTTGGGCGAGGGCCGAAGCCCCCGGCCCGGCCGGGCCGTGCTCAGCCCTCGTCTGGGCGATTCGAGGCGTCGCCGTCCGCAGCATGAGCGACATCGGTTAAGTCGCATTTGACGCATGCGTCTTCCCGGTCCGTGTCGGGCACAAGCAGCGACGCGTCGCCGTAGGAGAAGAAGCGGTACCCCTGGGCCACCGCGTGATCGTAGACGGCGCGGATCTCCTCGATCCCGAGGAAGGCGGAAACCAGCATCATCAGCGTGGATTTCGGCAGGTGGAAATTCGTCATCAGCCCGTCGGCCACGCGAAAATCGAAGCCGGGGGTGATGAAGATGTCGGTCTCGCCCAGCCAGGGCGCGATGCGGCCGGTCTCGCGCGCGGCCGTCTCGATCAGGCGCAGCGCGGTGGTGCCCACGGGGATCACCCGGCCGCCGGCGGCGCGGGTGGCGGCGATCTCGGCGGCGGCGTTCTCGCTGACCTCGCCCCATTCGGCATGCATCTTGTGATCGGCGATGTCGTCGACCTTCACCGGCAGGAAGGTGCCGGCGCCCACGTGCAGGGTGACGCGGGTAAACTCGACTCCCATCGCCGCCAGCCTGTCCAGCAGCGGCTGGTCGAAATGCAGCGAGGCGGTGGGCGCCGCGACGGCGCCGGTGCGCGCGGCCCAGACGGTCTGGTAATCCTCGGCATCCTGCGCATCGGCGGGGCGGCGCGCGGCGATATAGGGTGGCAGCGGCATGGCGCCGGCCTGCGCCAGGGCGGCGTCGAAGGCGGCACCGTCAAGGTTGAAGCGCAAATGGCCCTGCCCGTCCCCGACGCCTTCCAGCCGGGCCGAGAGACCGGCGGCAAACTGCACCTCCTCGCCCACACGCAGCTTCTTCAGCGGCTTGATCAGGGCCGACCAGCTGGCATCGGGGCGCGGACCCAGCAGCGTGACTTCGATCTTCGCCTCCGTCGCCCCCTGCGCGCCGTCACGCCGACGCAGCCCCGAAAGCCGCGCGGGGATCACCCGCGTGTCGTTCAGCACCAGCCGGTCGCCGGGCCGCAGCAGGTCGGGCAGGTTGTGGACATGCCGATCCTCGACCCTCAGGTCCCGCGGCCCGGAGGCCGCACCGCGCGCCACCAGCAGACGCGCCGAGGATCGCGGCCTGGCAGGCCGCGTGGCAATCAGCGCCTCGGGGAGGTCGAAATCGAAATCGCTCAGTTTCATGGCGCCGCCCTAGCTGTCCCGCAGGGCCTGCGCAAGCACCCAGCGTCAGCGATCCTCGCCGCTGCGCGGACGAAAGCGCGTGCCGCGCTGCTGCGGCTCGGGCTCGGGCGGGGTCATGCCCTCTGGCAGCGGCTCGGTCCGGCTCTTGCCGACGCTGGGCGCCGGGTCGCGGAACATGTCGCGCAGGAAGCCGGGCGCCAGCGCCGACAGCGGGTTGACCGAGACCTGCGGATCCGAGGCCGGCCCGCGCAGGCGGAAATTGACCCCGATCAGCCCCTCGCCCTTGCGGGTCATGACCGAACCGATCGCATTGAGCATGTAGAGCGGCGACAGCACCCCGCGCAGGTCCAGCGTGGCCGAAGCCAGGTCATAGATCCCGTCCAGCGAGATCCCGATCGACGGCCCCACCGCCGAGGCCGACAGCAGCGTCAGCCGCGTGGGCGTGAGCCGGAAGCGCGCGTCGACCTCGGAGAAGACGATGCCGTTGCCCGACAGCTCGTCCACCAGCCCGACCAGCGAGATCGAGTTGAGCAGCGCGCCGATCCCCGTGCCGTCGCGGACATTGGTGTTGGTCACGCGAAGCGTGCCGTCAAAGCTGCCCTGTCCCTCCGCCGGCTGCAGGGTCAGGGTCAGCGCGCCGCCATAGGCCTGTTTTATGATGCCCGCGTCGCGGAACAGCCCGCCGGCATCGGCCGCCTGGATCTGGAACGCGCTGCGCCCGCCCTGCGGCGCGACCCGGCCCGAAATCGGCGTGCCGCCGTTCATCGCCCCGGTGAACGTACCGCTCAGCCCGCCCTGCGTGGTGAAATCTCCTCTCATCGCGGTCAGCGCCAGTCCCTTGGCAATCTGCAGCCGGTCCAGCGAGACCGACAGCGGCGGCGCGTCGACATTGCCGCCGCCACCGCCTTCGCCGAACTGCGCGCTCGCCAGGTTCAGCGAGCCGCCGTTGATCACCACCGCAGGCGCGCGCCCGGCGCCGCGCCCGCGCAGCTCGGCGCTGACATCCAGCCAGTTGCCCATGCGGAACCGGTCGAACCGGGCGCGGTCCAGCCCGCCGCCCGCCTGCGTCGTGACCGAGCCGGTCAGCGACAGACCGTTGCCGCTGAGCGCCACGCGGTCCAGCACCGGGCGCGGCCCCAGCCTGCCGCGCACCTCGAGCGACCCGGTCGCGCCCTGCGACAGGCGCCAGCCCAGCGGCGGCACCGACAGGCCGATCCCGTCGAGATCGGTGCGCAGCTCCAGCCGCGGCGGCTCCTTCGGGGGCAGGTCCAGCGCCACGTCGCCCCAACCCTCGCCAGTGACATAGCCCGGCGGCAGCGTCACGTTGAAGGTCTCAAGCGCCCGGGTCGACAGCCGCACGCGTCCCTCGACCCGGCCGCCGACCCCGGGCTGGCCCAGCGGCTGGGTCCAGGTGAAGCTGGCCGGGATCCCGCTGATCTGCCCGTCGCCCGAGATCTCCACGTGATCGTTGTCGACGAAAAGGTCGAGATCCTCGGCCGCAAGCTCGTGATCCGGCACCAGCACGGTGCTGCGCGCGTCGGTCACGCGGCCGCTGGCATGGTATTCCATGTCCTCGACCAGGATTTCCGGCTGCATCGGCAGCGCCAGCGTCCCGCTCAGCGCCAGATGACCGGAGGCAAGATCCACCGGCAGCCCCGCCTTGCCCAATACGTTCAGCGGCGGCCGGTCGAGCAGCGACAGCGCCGCGGTCGGCGTGCCCTGCCCCGCGATCCGCAGCACCGCCGGCGTGCTTGGCTTGGCCCGCACATCCGGCACGATGAACGCCGTGCCCGACACATCCATCGCGCCGCCCGCATCCCCCATCACGATGCCCGAGGTCGCCGTCGCCACCAGCCGGTTGTCGACAAAGCTCGCCTCTCCCGCCAGCTCCTGCAACGGCGGCAGATTGGGCGAGAACTGCACCTCGCCTCCGGCGAAATCGAAATCGGCATAGACATTGGGCTCTGCCGCGCCGGGCGCCCCGCGCACCGCCACGTCGACATCCAGAAGCCGACCGGCGCGCACGTTCTTCTCGACCCAGATCCGCGGCTTGACCAGCGCGGCGGTGGGCCAGATCTGCAGCAGCCGCGCGGCCTCGATCTCGGGGATGCGGCCGTTCAGCGCAAAGCGCCAGCCCGCCCCGGTCGCCGCCACGGACCCGTCCAGGTGGATCGGGTTGCCACCGTCGCGGATCAGCGCCTCGCCCAGCGTCAGTTCGAACGGATGCAGCGAAAGCCGGAAATCCGCCTGCGCGCCATCGAGCGAGAGCGGCTCGGGGTAGACCCCGGCGGGGTTCAGCGACAGGTCGGTTGCGCCCACCTGCCCCACCAGCGCCTCCAGCCGGCCCTGGTCCAGCCCTGACAGCCAGGCCTGGCCTTCCAGCGTGCCGCCGCCCCAGCCACTGTCGAAGGACAGCTCCTGGAAGGTCAGCCGCGCATCGGCGGGATCGAAGGAGACATAGGCCCGCGCGCCCTCGAAGGGGACGGGCCGGGTTTGATCGGTGGGCTGCAGAACGCCGGCGCCGATCCGCAGCGTGGCGTTCAGCGGCAGCACGGTGCCATCGTCGGCGGTGCCGCCGCGCAGCGCGCCCGAGATCGGCGCGCGCAGCGGTTCCAGCCAGCCAAGCGCCGGGGCCTGCAACGCGATGTCGCCGGCAGCCATGTCGTTGACCTGGATGCCGAACGCCGCCTCGCGCGTCTCGATGGAACTGTCGTAGCTCGCCTCGAGCGTCGCGGCGTAGCTGCGCCCCGACAGCAGGTTCAGCGCGGCGGCCAGGCTCAGCCGGTCGCCCCGGCGGTGCATCATCAGCCGCCCGTCGTCGACCGTCCAGCTGCGCCCCGACAGCGCATCGTCATAGCGCAGGGTCACGGCGGTCAGCTCGAATTCGGTCAGCGCGTCCAGCGGCGGCTCCAGCAGGCGTTTTTCCCAGGACTCGATCAGCTCGGCGAGGCTTTCGGCCTCCTCCACGATCTCGCCGGTGCCGCCCAGATCCAGCGCCACGCCGCCATCGGCATTGCGCCGGAAACTGGCGCGCGCGCCGGTCAGGGTGATCTTCTTCGGGTTCAGCTGGCCGCGCAGCAACGGACGCATTGCCAGGCTGGCCTCGGCGCTGGACAGGTCCAACAGCACCCGCCCGGCATCGTCGGTGACACGCAGGTCCTCGACCCCGATCCGGGGGCGCCAGCCATGGCGGATCACGAAGTGCATGTCGGCGAAATCGACGCGATATCCGGGCAGCGACCGTTCCACGGTGGCCGAGACCACGTCGCGCATCCAGGCCGGGGCGGACAGCGTCTGGCCCTTGAACATGGCCGCCAGCAGCAGCGCCAGCGCGCCCAAGATCACCAGTCGGCAGATGTGCCGCCAGAGCACGCGCAGGGTCCAGTGGCGGCGCTTGCGCGGGGGCCGTCGCATCCGGCGCGCAGCCCTCTTCTCCGCGCGGGCGGCCTTCGCCTTGGCCCGGGCGTCGTCCACGGGAACCTGGGTCCCGGGGTCCTGAGAATGCGGCATCTGCCCGTCGGCGCCCAATGCCCGGTCCTTTCTGTCCTCCGGTCCCCGACCGGAACGGCACGGCCCGCGCGCCCCTGATCTTGCGCCCGTGATCCTGCACCCGACCATCCGGGCCGGCCCCGGATGCCTGGCCTCTTGCACAGCCACCCGGCCGGGGCTTTACTCCGGCCTGGCCTGTCCCACCTTCCGCCTGCGCTTCGGCCGGCCGAAGACGACAGAGGATAACGACACAAGCAACCCGGAGGTTCCCGATGCTGGACGCAAGCGAGCCCGCACCCGATTTTACCCTGCCCCGTGACGGAGGCGGCACCGTGACCCTGAGCGACCTGCGCGGTGGCAAGGTGGTGCTCTTTTTCTACCCGCGCGATGATACCTCGGGATGCACGAAGGAATCCATCGCGTTTTCCGAAGCGCTGCAGGAGTTTGCCGACGCCGGCGCAAGTGTGTTCGGGATTTCCAAGGACAGCGTGCAGAGCCACGACAAGTTCGTCGCCAAGCACGGGCTGCAGACGGGCATGCTCTCCGACGAGGAGGGCACGACCTGCGAGGATTACGGCGTCTGGAAAGAGAAGAAGATGTACGGCAAGACCTTCATGGGGATCGAACGCTCGACCTTCCTGATCGACGCCGAGGGCAACATCGCCCGCGCCTGGCACAAGGTGAAGGTGCCGGGCCATGTCGAAGAGGTACTGGAGGCGACCCGGGCGCTCTGACCTGTAGTCGCGCCCGGGGCGATCGTTGCGGCGGAGTATTTGTCCAAAGGTGAAGACAGGGCGTGGCCGCGCAGACCATTGGGCGGCCCGTTTTGCCATCCTGCGGATCCGCCATCCGCAAACATAGCCAGGAGGCGCCGGTGTAGCGCCCCGCCCTTGTCTTCTTCTTGGACCCAAATACTCCGGCACCACTTGCGCCACCGGGCGTGACACTTCAGAAGGGGGCGCGCCCCGATCCCGACACGAGGACATCCATGCGCCCCCTGGCCGAACTTGCCACCGAGGTCCTGACCACCGCCGACGGGCGCGAGAAGACCGCGCTTTCCCGCCGCCATGCCGCGGCCTGGTTCGAGGCGCGGGACCTGGGCGAGATGCCGGTGGTGGGCACGGCCCGCCCTCCGCTGCGCCCGGCGCGCCCCGCGCGGCCCGAGCTTCTGGATCCGCGCGATGTGCCGCGGCGCAAGCCGGGGAGCGAGACGGGACGGATCGCGCTGCTGCATGCCGTGGCGCATATCGAACTGAATGCGGTCGACCTGCACTGGGACATCATCGCACGCTTCGGCCACGTGCCGATGCCACCGGGGTTCTACGATGACTGGGTGAAGGCGGCGGACGAGGAATCCAAGCACTTCAACCTGGTCAGCGATTGCCTCGAAGAGCTGGGCAGCCATTACGGCGCCCTGCCCGCCCATGCCGGCATGTGGCGTGCCGCCGAGGACACGGCCGGGGACCTGATGGGCCGGCTGGCAGTGGTGCCCATGGTGCTGGAGGCGCGCGGCCTGGATGTCACGCCGGGCATGATCGAGATTTTCAAGACGGCGAAAGTCGACCACGCGGTCGCTGCCCTGAATACAATTTACGCCGAAGAAGTCGGCCACGTGGCCTATGGCTCGAAATGGTTCCATTTCCTTTGCGGCCGCGAAAACAAGGATCCCAAGGAGGTCTTCCACGACCTGGTGCGGCACTACTTTCACGGTGCCCTCAAGCCTCCGTTCAACGAAGAAAAGCGTGCGGAAGCAGGACTTCCGCCGGATTTCTACTGGCCACTCGCAGAGGAGCCCCCTATCCGAAAGGGGTAATTGAGCACGCTACATCCTGCGGAAGGCGTCGTAAAACAGGCAAGATCTCGCCAATACCGGCTCGAAAGCGCCAATTTCCAGATCGATTAACACAATAATATTGCCGGTCGTCTAAGCGGATTGTATGCACCCGAGACAGGGCAAACCCGCCGGAAAGGCAGGGGCGCCCCCATGGGGATGGGACAGGATAAACAGTTTGCAAAAACGTCTTGCTGTAAAGCTAAACCGTGTCGTCGAGCCATGGTTCCCGGAACGTCGCGTATTTCTGAAATCGGATACCGACACACGGTTCATTCGCCTCCGCCCGGTGACGCAGCTGGCGGCCTACACGGTGGGGGGCACGGTGCTCTGCTGGGCGATCCTGGCGTCGGCCATCGTGGTGATGGACAGCCTCGGCGCCGGCAGCTACCGGGAACAGGCCAAGCGCGATCTCGAAACCTATAGTGAGCGGCTCGATGCGCTGGCGGACCAGCGCGACGCCCGCGCCGACGAGGCGCTCGCCGCCCAGGAACGGTTCAACGCGGCGCTGGTCCAGATCTCTTCGATGCAATCGGAACTGCTCGCCTCCGAAACCCGGCGGCTGGAGCTGGAGACCGGGATCGAGGTGATCCAGTCGACCCTGCGCGACACGATGAAGGACCGCGAGGCGGCGCGCGACCAGCTCGCCACGCTCGAGGCCGAGATGGCCGACGAAAACCGCATGCCGGCGACCGCCGCCGGAGACGGGGCGCCGACCGAGCTTCTGGCCGAGGCGCTGGACCGGACCGCGCGAGAGCGCGACCAGATCCGGGCCGATGCCGCCCAGGCGCTGATCCGTGCCGATGATCTGGAACGCGAGCTGGACCTTCTGCAGGACCGCAACGACCAGATTTTCCGCCAGATCGAAGAAGCCATGTCGATCTCGGTCGAACCGCTGGACAAGATGTTCCGCGCCGCCGGCCTGCCGCCCGAACGCCTGATCGACCAGGTGCGCCGCGGCTATTCCGGCCAGGGTGGCCCACTGACCCCGCTCAGCTTCTCGACCCGGGGAGAGCAGCCCTCTCCGGACGAGATCCGCGCCAACCGCGCCCTGCAGCAGATGGATCAGCTGAACCTCTACCGGATCGCCGCGTCCAAGGCGCCCTTTGCCAGCCCGGTCAAGGATGCCTTTCGCTTCACCAGCGGGTATGGCTATCGCCGCGATCCCAAGACCGGTGGCCGGCGCATGCACAAGGGCGTGGATTTCGCGGCCTCCAGCGGCACGCCGATCTACGCCACCGGCGAAGGTGTCGTGACCGAAGCCGGGTGGTCGTCGGGCTACGGCCGCATGGTCGTCGTGCGCCACGATTTCGGCATCGAGACGCGCTATGCGCATATGTCGAAAATCCGCGCCAAGGTCGGGCAAAGGGTCTCGCGCGGGGACCGGATTGGTGATATGGGAGCTTCCGGACGTGTGACGGGCGTGCATCTGCACTACGAAGTCCGTGTCAACGGGGCACCCGTCAATCCCATGACCTACATCAAGGCTGCGAAAAATGTTTTCTAAGAGCAAAATCAACGAGCCCGGCTCGAAAGCACCCGAAGGCGACAAGCCTGCCCCCGCCGCTTCGCCCGAAATGCCCTCTGCGACACGCCAGGCCGATTACAAGCCGCAGGCGCCCAAGGCCAAGCCGCCCGCATCCGTCCTGTCGTCCGATCTGCACATCACCGGCAACCTCAAGACCAGCGGCGATATCCAGGTCGAAGGCACGGTCGAGGGCGATATCCGCGCCCACCTGCTGACCATCGGCGAGACGGCGACGATCAAGGGCGAGGTCACCGCCGACGATGTCGTCGTGAACGGCCGCATCGTGGGCCGTGTCCGTGGACTGAAGGTTCGCCTGACCGCCACCGCGCGGGTCGAGGGTGACATCATCCACAAGACCATCGCGATCGAGAGCGGCGCGCATTTCGAAGGCTCGGTGCAGCGCCAGGACGATCCGCTCAGCCAGGGCCGCAAGCCCGCCGCCGGTGGCCAGGCCCCCGCAGCAGCCACGGCCGCCGCGCCGAAGACGAGCGAAGGCTGAGGCACTCCGCCGGAAACGACCAGCCTGACCAGGGTTATCCAGGGCGCCTCCACGGGGCGCCCTTTATCCTTGCGCGCCCCGCCCGACCGGCGGCGACATGCAAAAGGCGGATCCCGGGGGACCCGCCTTCGTTACGTCCCGCAGGACCCGACCGGATCAGGCGACCGCGCCCGGGGCCAGGCGGTCGCGGATCGCCTGCGGCACCATCCGGGCCGAGGACACCCGCGGCAGCGGCATCTCGGAGATCACGGCGGGTTCGCCGTAAAGCGACAGGTACTCATCGTAATTGTCGAAGGCTGCGCGGCCGACATAGTCGATGTAGCTCTCTGCCGGGGCGCCGTTGGCAAGGATCACCTCGTGCGCCTCGGTTTCCACGTGATAATAGGTCACCCGGTCCGGCAGGCTTTGCCGCGGCTCCAGCGTGATCGTGACCCCGTTGACCAGGGCACCGGCATTGATCGCCAGCCCGTCGAGGATCAGCGCGTGATCCGGTGTCAGCACCAGGTCGCGATGCGGCAGCCCCTGCCCCAGCGCGCCTTTGGCCACCCGGACCGGGCAGGCGCGGTCTCCGGCGAAACGCGGGCTCAGCACCTGACGGCCGACCCATTTCACCGCCGTTTCGCGCCCGTCGGCGGTCAGCACCGGATCGCCCGGCCGCAGATCTTCCACCGCGCGCGCACCGCTCGGTGTGGCGATCAGCGTGCCGGCACCAAAGCAGATCGGCAGCGGCGCGGCGAAGGGCGGAGGATAATCGCCGTTGCCGCTTTGGGGGAAATCGGGATCGTTGGTGACGCGCATGTCCGACAGGGCGCGAAAGGCCAGCTGTTGCGCGCGCGGGATGTCGATCTCGGTGTCCGTGTCCAGGTTGATCACTTCAATGGTCCGGGGATCGATATGCGGGCTGAACTCCGAATCCTGACCGATGTAGTCGCCGGTGATGATCACCCCGATCTCGACCTCTTCGCCGCCTTCCGTGCCATAGACCGTGAAGGTGATGCTGGTCTCTTCGCCTATGGTCAGCAAATCGTCCGCTCCGAAACTGATATCGAATGGGCTGATCCCTGTTACCGTCTCGGGAAAAGCCCCATCGAGGAAGTCGACCGCATCGACCTCCTGACCATTGGAACCCCGGAAGCCGAGGTTGTCGTAACGTCCTGTTGACATGTTCCGCCCACTTTTTGTTCAACGCAGTTGTCTGTGGTTATGAAAATCCCGACCGGCCGGCCTGATCGGGGACCGTAACCGCGCCAATCTGCGCAACCGGGCCCCGCGCCTGGGAAAAATCCGGGCGTTTGGGTGGGCAAGTGGGGCCCGAACCTTGGCCGGGCGCGGGACTCAGCCTGTCACGGAGCGATCTGAACCGCAAGTTCCACGGCGAAAACCCCGGCGCCGACGAAGACACCAGTCAGGAGCAACCCGAGAAATGCGTTCACAACCGAGAGGACCTTGGCCAGCCCGTGGGTGGGACGGAAATCGCCGTAGCCGACTGTCGTTGCATTGATGAAGGCGTGGTAGATCGCGTCGCCACGGGACCAGCCCTGCAGGCGCCCGATGATCAGGCCGTTGATCACGATCAGGGCCACAAGTGTCAGCAGGATCGGCGACAGCGCCGTCAGGCCCGCCAGCAGATGGTCGAAGAACTCGACCGTATCGGTGACCGCGTCTATCGCGGATGCCTTGAAGGCCTGCTCGTCGTCTTCCATGGCTGCCCGGCTGCGTCTGCCTGTCTCGTGACCCCGGTCGAACGGATCGGCCGGGACAGGGAAAAGCGGCGCGGATCACCCGACCCGCGCCCCTTGGTATCACTCGGTGACGGTGACCGAAACCATGCGGTCGGGCGCGCCGATGACCGCGCCGTTCGACCCTTCGCCGCGCTTGATCGCGTCGACCACGTCCATCCCGTCGGTCACCCGGCCCACCACGGTGTATTGCCCGTTCAGGTGGGGCGCCGGCGCGAACATGATGAAGAACTGGCTGTTGGCCGAATCCGGGTTCTGCGACCGGGCCATGCCGATCACGCCGCGGTCGAAATCCTCGTCCGAGAATTCCGCCGGCAGGTCCGGGTAGTCGGATCCGCCACGGCCGGCCATGCGCATGTCCTGACCTTCCTTGCCGAACTCGACGTCGCCGGTCTGGGCCATGAAGCCCTCGATCACGCGGTGGAAATAGACGCCGTCATAGGCGCCCTCTTCCGCCAGGGTGGTGATCCGCTCGACATGCTGCGGGGCCACGTCGTCGAAGAGCTCGACGGTCACGGTGCCGTTGGCGCCTTCACCGGCGATCTCGATCTCCAGCCCGGTGGCCAGGGCGGGCCCAGCCACCAGCAGGGCCAGGGCGGAGGCGCAGGCAAGCTTACGCATCTGCGGCCACCTTGACGCTGATCATGCGGTCCGGGCTTGCGGGCGGCTCGCCCCGGGTGATCGCGTCGACATGTTCCATCCCCTCGATCACGCGGCCATAGACGGTGTACTGGCCGTTGAGGAAGTGGTTGTCCTTGAAGTTGATGAAGAACTGGCTGTTGGCCGAATTCGGGTTCTGCGAGCGTGCCGCGCCCAGCGTCCCACGGTCATGCGGCAGCTTGGAAAATTCCGCCGGCAGGTCCGGCAGGTCCGAGCCGCCCGTGCCCGCCATGCGCAGGTTGAAGCCGTCTTCCATGTCGCCATGCTTCACGTCGCCGGTCTGGGCCATGAAGCCGTCGATGACGCGGTGAAAGCAGACGTTGTCGTAATGGCCGGCGCGGGCCAGCTCCTTCATCCGCTCGGTATGGGCGGGTGCCACGTCGTTGAGAAGCTCGATGACGACGTTTCCGTCCTTCAGCTCCACGATGATGGTGTTCTCCGGGTCCTTGATCTCGGCCATGGGTCTCTCCTGTCACAGTCGGACCGATACCTAAGCCCCGGGCGAGCGATTGCCAAGCCGGGCATTGACCCCCGCGCCCAGAGCGGTGAACTAGCGCTGATCATCCCGACAGGAGGACCCCATGGCCTGGAAATCCCTCGACGACATGGAACTGAGCGGCAAGCGGGTCCTGACCCGCGTCGACCTGAACGTGCCCATGGACGACGGCCGCGTCACCGACGCCACCCGGATCGACCGCATCGTGCCCACCCTGAAGGACATCGTCGCCGCGGGCGGCACACCCGTCCTGCTGGCGCATTTCGGCCGGCCCAAGGGCGCCGTGGTGCCCGAGATGTCGCTACGCCCGGTGGTGGCGGCGCTTGAGGCCGCCTCGGGCCTGCCCGTGACGTTTGCCGCCGATTGCCGCGGCCCCGCCGCGCAGGCCGCGATCGAGGCGGTCGCGCCCGGCGGCGTGGTGCTGCTGGAAAACACGCGCTTCTACCCGGGCGAAGAGAAGAACGACGCCGACCTGGCGGCGGATTTCGCCGCGCTGGGGGATATCTATTGCAACGATGCCTTCTCTGCCGCCCACCGCGCCCATGCCTCGACCGAGGCGCTGGCGCGCCTTCTGCCCGCCTGCGCCGGCCGGCTGATGCAGGCCGAACTGTCAGCGCTGGAAGCCGCGCTTGGCGATCCGGTGCGCCCGGTGGTGGCCGTGGTCGGTGGCGCGAAAGTGTCGACCAAGCTGGACCTGCTGGGCAACCTGGTGGGCAAGGTCGATCACCTGGTGATCGGTGGCGGCATGGCCAACACCTTCCTCGCCGCCCAGGGCATCGACGTGGGCAAATCGCTGGCCGAACATGACATGACCGGCACCGCGTCCGAGATCATGACCAAGGCCGAGGCCGCGGGATGCGAGATCATCCTGCCCACCGACGTGGTCGTGGCGCGCGAGTTCAAGGCCGGCGCCGAGAACGAGACCGTGCCCGCCTACGCCTGCCCCGCCGACGCGATGATCCTCGATGCCGGGCCGGACACAGTAAAGAAGATCGCCGCCACGCTGGAGAACGCCAAGACGCTGATCTGGAACGGCCCGCTTGGCGCGTTCGAGATCGCGCCCTTCGACGCGGCCACCAACGCCGCAGCACAGACGGCGGCCAAGCTGACCGTGTCCGGCAGCCTGACCTCGGTCGCGGGCGGCGGTGACACCGTCGCGGCGCTGAACCAGGCCGGCGCGGCGGACAGCTTCACCTATATCTCGACCGCCGGCGGCGCCTTCCTGGAATGGATGGAAGGCAAGACCCTGCCCGGCGTCGCGGCGCTCGACGCGGCCTGACCGCGCGCGCACCTGCCGCCCGACACGGCGGCGGGTGCCCCCTTTGCGGGCCGGGGGCTTCGGTCTTTGGTCCCGAAATCCCGTCCCCCGTGGCTTCCGCCCGGCACCGCAATACCGCTCCGGTTAGGAGCATTCGAACGAATCGGGGTACCCTTGCGCCATTCAGACCGGCCCAAGGATCATTTCGTCATGTTCATTCGTTCCAACCCTCGTTTCTCCCGCCCTCATCCCCGCCGCCTCGGCGCAGCCCTGCTGTCGCTCGCGCTTGTCCTGCCTGCGCCGCTTGTCGCGCAGGACAGTGCCGCGCCGGCCGGCCCGGCCGAGCCTTCGCAGACCACGGCGGCAGCGCGCCCGGGGCTCTTCGACATTCTCACCCTCGACCGAATCTCCACCGCCGCGATGCAGATGGTGATGAGCAGCGCGCGGCTCTTTGCCGATATCCGCTATGGCCAGGTCAGCCTTGACCCGCTGGCCGCGCGGATGACGCTGCTTGACCTCGACATCCGCCCCTACCTGCCCGGGCTGCCGCCCGGTGCCTGCATCGTCACCGCCGGCCGTGTCACCATCGCGGGCCAGCCGCTGGACCGGCCCGAGGCGATGCGCCTGCGGATGTCCCTTGACGACATGGAGCTTGGCCTGGGCTGCCTGCCGGCCGAAGCGCGGGCGCTGGTCATGGGCGTCGGGCTCGACCGGCTGACCATGCCGCGCGCCGATATCGGGCTGCGCTATGATTACGCCTCCGGCGGCGCGATCATCGACCTGGCCGGCGATCTCGACAACGTCGCCGCGATCGAGGCCTTCGTGGATGCCGATTACATCAGCTTCCGCGTCGATCCCGCCACCGAAGAGCCGCAGATGGCGCTGGAGCTGAACGCGGCCCATGTCACGCTGGACGACCGGGGCGCCTGGACCATGGCGCAGCGGCTGATGCCGCCCGACATGCGCGCGCCCGAGGCGCTGCAGGCGCTGGTCGCCGGTGCCGTGGCCGAAATGCTGGACGAGGCCAACGGGATTGACGCGGCGCAGCTTTCGGAGGCGCAGCAGCGCTTCGCGGCCGAGGCCGGCGCCGCCGCGCGCGGCTTTGCCGAGGGGAACCGCCGCGTGGTGCTGGCCACCGGCATCGCCCGCCCACCGTTCCGCATCGACGAGGACAGCGCCGCCGAATTCCAGCCGCTCTTCGACGCGCTCGCCCCGGTCGCGGGGCACCATGCGCCCCGGCTCGACCGGGTGATCCCCGTCGCCGAGCTCAGGGCCGCGCTGGAGACGGATGCGCTGCCCGACAACGCGCTGGAATTGGGCCGGGCGATGCTGACCGGCGTGGGCGCGCCGCGCAACCTGACCAGCGGGCTGAACCTGCTCGCCCAGGCCTCGCGCCAGGGCAATGCCGAGGCCGCGTTCCTCGTGGCCGAGGCGCTGGCCGCTGACGACCCCGAAACCGCCTATGGCCACGCCATGCGCGCCGCGGCCGCCGCCTATCCCGGCGCGCTGGCCGTGCTTGACCGGGCCGAGCGCGGGACCCCGTTCGCGCGGATGATGGCCATGCAGGCCGATGCCTCGCCCGCCGGACCCGATCCCGCGCTTTACGGATCGGTTCTGGAGATGCGGCGCGCGGCGCGGGGCTTCCTGACCGGCACCGGGCGATACCGCTCCTACCGCGCGGCCTGGTACTGGGCGGCGATGGCGGCGGCCGCCGGCGATGCCTCGGGTGCCGCGATGCGCGACGAGATCACCGAGCTGATGCGCCTGCGCGGCGACGCCGCGGCCTGGGCCGCCGAGGCCGCCAGCCTCGACAACGGGGTGCTGCGCGACTGGATCGACAAGGACCTGCCCGCGCAGCTGAAATAGCGGGCAGGACCAGTACGTTAGCGCCAACTCAATTGCAACGTCACCGGCGGTCGCCTAGAACCGGGCCAGACCACCACAGGCGGCAACTCCTTTTCCGGCGCATGCGCCGGGAAAAAGACAACAGGCGGACATTTCACATGCCCAATTCCACCCAGACCGACAAGATCTCGAAAGGCCAGGGCTTCATCGCCGCGCTGGACCAGAGCGGCGGCTCCACCCCCAAGGCGCTGCGCCTCTACGGCATCGAGGAAGATGCTTATGGCTCGGAAAGCGAGATGTTCGATCTGATCCACGAGATGCGCGCGCGGATCATCAAGTCGCCCGCCTTCACCGGCGACAAGATCGTCGGCGCGATCCTGTTCGAACAGACCATGGACCGCGAGATCGACGGCACACCCACCGGCCAGTACCTGTGGGAAACATGCGGTGTCGTGCCCTTCCTGAAGGTCGACAAGGGGCTGGCCGATGCCGAGAACGGCGTGAAGCTGATGAAGCCGATCCCCGGCCTCGACGCGCTGCTGGAGCGCGCGGTGGAAAAGGCCATGTTCGGCACCAAGATGCGTTCGGTCGTGGACGCGGCCGATCCGGTGGGGATCAAGGCGATCGTCGACCAGCAGTTCGAGATCGGCAAGGAGATCCTCGCGCACGGGCTGGTGCCGATCCTCGAGCCGGAAGTCACCATCTCGATCCCCGACAAGGCCGAGGCCGAGGAGATGCTGAAGACCGAGATCCTGGCCGGGCTGGACGCCCTGCCCGACGATCAGATCGTCATGCTGAAGCTGACGCTGCCCGAGGTGGCCAACACCTACAAGGTGCTGGTCGATCACCCCAAGGTGCTGAAGGTCGTGGCGCTGTCGGGCGGCTATTCGCGTGACGAGGCCAATGCGAAGCTGGCAGAGAACACCGGCATCATCGCCAGCTTCTCGCGCGCGCTGACCGAGGGGCTTTCGGCGCAGCAGAGCGACGCGGCGTTCGACAAGATGCTGGGCGAGGCGGTGGACAGCATTCACGCCGCGTCGGTGGCCGGCTGACACCTTCGCCGGGAATGCCGCTTTGCGGCATGGCCTCCGGCGGGAGGTATTTTTGCCAAGAAGAAGACAGGGGCGTGCCAGGTACGGCAGGCCCCTTTTTCCTGCCCCGGGGATGGCGTATCGGGCGGGGAGTGCGGTGCGTGGGTCCCTTGCTGGCAAGGGCGCGCGGGCCGATTTTTTGATTCACACGGCGAATCGCCTGTGCAATAGTGATCTAAAGCCCATTCGCAAAACCGGGCACAGAGGCATATGAGCGTATCCCGTAACACCCGTCCGTCCTTCGGCGCGCTGATCTATTTCGCCCTGGCCTTCGCCCTGGGGATCTACTTCACCTTTGCCGCCGTGCAGGGGGATTTCGGGCTGTTCCGACGGGTCGAGATCGCCGCCGAAGCCGAGGCGCTGAGCCAGGATCTCAAGCGCCTGCAAGCCGAGGTGGAGCGGATGGACAACCTGACCCGCCGCCTCTCGGACACCTATCTCGATCTCGACCTGCTGGACGAACAGGCGCGCTCGGTCCTTGGCCTTTTGCGCGCGGACGAGATCGTCATCCGCTGATCCCCTGCCCCGTTTGCCCGGTGAATTGCCTGGCCGCGCCACCTGTTTGCGCGGGCCCCGCGATTGCGGCTGTTGCATGAGCGATGCAGGGAAGTCATGCTTGTCTTTGCCCTTTGCGCGCTAGCTGAAAGGGCGTCACGGCCGGTCGCGGCGGGGGGATGGGACAGAGCGTCAGATTACCCCTCGCCTGTTTCCGGCTTTTACGTTAGAGATAGTTTAACGTTGAACTATTATTCTGCGGAGGGGAGCGCTCGCGATGGCAGCCCGGAGAACCACCAGGAAACCCAACGTATCCGCCGATGAGCTCAAGGCCTTTTACAAGGACATGCTGCTTATCCGCCGATTCGAGGAAAAGGCCGGCCAGCTTTATGGCATGGGTCTCATCGGTGGCTTCTGCCACCTCTATATCGGACAGGAGGCCGTTGTCGTCGGCCTGGAGGCCGCCGCCGAAGAGGGCGACAAGCGGATCACCACCTACCGAGACCACGGTCACATGCTGGCCTGCGGCATGGACCCCAACGGCGTCATGGCCGAGCTGACGGGCCGCGAAGGCGGCTATTCCAGCGGCAAGGGCGGGTCGATGCACATGTTCTCGAAGGAGAAAGACTTCTACGGCGGCCACGGCATCGTCGGCGCCAACGTGCCGCTGGGCGCGGGGCTGGCCTTTGCCGACAAGTACCTGGGCAACGACCGGGTGACGTTCACCTATTTCGGTGACGGCGCCGCCAACCAGGGCCAGGTCTACGAGACCTTCAACATGGCTTCGCTGTGGAAGCTGCCGGTGATCTTCGTGATCGAGAACAACCAGTACGCCATGGGCACCGCGCAGAAGCGCTCGACCTCCTCGGCCGACATCCACACCCGGGGCGAGGCCTTTGGCATCCCCGGCGAGGCGGTCGACGGGATGGATGTGCTGGCGGTGAAGGCCGCGGGCGAGAAGGCGGTGAAGCACTGCCGCTCGGGCGAAGGCCCCTACATCCTCGAGGTGAAGACCTACCGCTACCGCGGCCATTCCATGTCGGACCCGGCCAAGTACCGGACCCGCGAGGAAGTCCAGAAGATCCGCGAGGAGAAGGACGCGATCGAACACGTACGCGACCTGCTTCTGACCGGCGAGCACGCCACCGAAGAGGACCTCAAGGCGATCGACAAGGAAATCAAGTCCGTGGTCAACGCCTCGGCCGATTTCGCCAAGGACAGCCCCGAGCCGCACCCGGACGAGCTTTGGACCGACATCATCACCGATGTCGCACCGCAGAACGCCTGAGGAGGAGACGACAGATGGCAACCGAAATTCTCATGCCCGCCCTCTCCCCCACGATGGAGGAAGGCACGCTGGCGAAGTGGCTGGTGAAGGAAGGCGATACCGTCTCCTCCGGCGATATCCTGGCCGAGATCGAAACCGACAAGGCGACGATGGAATTCGAGGCGGTCGATGAAGGCACCGTCGGCAAGATCCTGATCGAGGAAGGCACCGAGGGCGTGAAGGTCAACACGCCGATCGCCGTGCTGCTGGAAGAGGGTGAGAGCGCGGAGGATATCGACACCGCCTCCAGCGCTCCGGCCCCTGCCCCGGCCGAGGCGGATTCGAAAGAGACCGACGAGGCAAAGCCGGCGCCCGCCGCCGCAGCCGCGCCCAGGGCGCCCGAGCCGGACACCAGCCCGGACTGGCCCGAAGGCACCGAGATGCAGAAGATGACCGTGCGCGAGGCGCTGAACTCGGCCATGGCCGAGGAAATGCGCCGCGACGACACCGTGTTCGTCATGGGCGAGGAAGTCGCCGAGTACCAGGGCGCCTACAAGATCACCCAGAACCTGCTGGACGAATTCGGGTCCAAGCGCGTGATCGATACGCCGATCACCGAACACGGCTTTGCCGGGATCGGCGTCGGCGCCTCCTGGGGCGGCCTGCGCCCGATCGTGGAATTCATGACCTGGAACTTCGCAATGCAGGCGATCGACCAGATCATCAACTCCGCCGCCAAGACGCTTTACATGTCCGGCGGGCAGATGGGCTCTCCCATCGTGTTCCGGGGGCCCAACGGCGCGGCCGCCCGCGTGGGCGCGCAGCACAGCCAGGATTACGCCGCGTGGTACAGCCAGGTGCCCGGTCTGAAGGTCGTCATGCCCTATACGGCGGCCGATGCGAAGGGCCTGCTGAAGACCGCGATCCGCGATCCCAACCCGGTCGTCTTCCTGGAAAACGAGATCCTCTACGGCAAGTCCTTCGACGTGCCGGTGATGGACGATTTCACCATCCCCTTCGGCAAGGCCCGCATCGCGAAGAAGGGCGATGACGTGACCATCGTCAGCTTCGGCATCGGCATGACCCTTGCCATGGAAGCCGCCGAGAAGCTGGCCGAGGACGGGATCGACGCCGAGGTCATCGACCTGCGCACCCTGCGCCCGCTCGACTACGACACGGTGCTCGCCTCGGTGATGAAGACCAACCGCTGCGTGACCGTCGAAGAGGGCTGGCCCGTGGCCTCCATCGGCAACCACCTGTCGGCCACGATCATGGAACGCGCCTTCGACTATCTCGATGCGCCGGTGATCAACTGCACCGGCAAGGACGTGCCCATGCCCTATGCGGCGAACCTGGAAAAGCTGGCGCTCGTGACCACCGACGAGGTGATCGAAGCCGTCAAAAAAGTCACCTATCGGTAAGGAGCAGAACAGATGCCTACCGAAATCCTGATGCCCGCCCTGTCTCCGACCATGGAGGAAGGGACACTGGCCAAGTGGCTCGTCAAGGAAGGCGACACCGTGTCGTCGGGCGACCTGCTGGCCGAGATCGAAACCGACAAGGCGACGATGGAATTCGAAGCCGTCGACGAAGGCACGGTCGGCAAGCTGCTGATCGAGGAAGGCACGGAAGGGGTGAAGGTCAACACCCCCATCGCCGTGCTGCTGGAAGAGGGCGAAAGTGCCGACGACATCGACACGTCGTCCGGCTCCGCCGCGCCAGAGCCCGCGCCTGCCGAGGCGGGCTCGTCAGAGTCCGACAAGGTGACGCCGGCGGCCACGCCCGATGCCAAGCCCGACACGCCAGCCCCCGCCGCGCCCAAGGGGGCGGACGGGTCGCGCATCTTCGCCTCGCCCCTGGCCCGGCGGATCGCGGCAGAGAAGGGTCTGGACCTCGGCTCGGTCAAGGGGTCCGGCCCGCATGGCCGCATCGTGAAGGCCGATGTCGAAGGCGCCTCTGCCGCACCGGCGGCCAAGTCCGAGGCCAAGGCCGACGCGCCCGCACAGGCCGCCACCGCCACGGCCGCGCCTGCCGGCATGTCTTCGGACGCCGTCGCCAAGATGTACGAGGATCGCGAGACCGAAGAGGTCAAGCTGGACGGGATGCGCAAGACCATTGCCGCGCGTCTCACCGAGGCCAAGCAGACCATCCCGCATTTCTACCTGCGCCGCGAGATCCAGCTCGACGCGCTGCTGAAATTCCGCGGCGAGCTGAACGCGCAGCTGGCGGACAAGGGGGTGAAGCTGTCGGTCAACGACTTCATCATCAAGGCCTCGGCGCTCGCGCTGCAGGCGGTGCCGGATGCCAATGCCGTCTGGGCCGGCGACCGGATCATCAAGCTCAAACCCTCGGACGTGGCCGTGGCCGTCGCGATCGAGGGCGGGCTGTTCACCCCGGTCCTGAAGGACGCGCATCAGAAGTCGCTGTCGACGCTGTCGGCCGAGATGAAGGACCTCGCCACACGCGCGCGCGACCGCAAGCTTGCGCCGCATGAATACCAGGGCGGATCTTTCGCGGTGTCGAACCTCGGCATGTTCGGGATCGACAATTTCGACGCGGTCATCAACCCGCCGCATGGCTCGATCCTCGCGGTCGGCGCCGGCGTGAAGAAGCCCGTCGTCGGCAAGGATGGAGAGCTGACCTCGGCCACCGTGATGTCCGTGACGCTCTCGGTCGATCACCGGGTCATCGACGGCGCTCTGGGGGCCGAATTCCTCAAGGCGATCGCCGAGAACCTGGAAAGCCCGCTGATGATGCTGGCCTGACCGGCCCGGCGATCATCCCGAACCAGAGGCGGCCGGCCCAGTGCCGGCCCCCTCACACCACCAGCGCCACGACGAGGCCCGCGGCCAGCCAGGCGAAGGACACCAAGGCCAGCCAGTACAGCACGCGGTCGAACGCGCCCCCATGATGGTGGTGATGGTGCCCTCCTCCGCCGTGGCCCTCATGCCCGCCGCTCTGCTCTGCCGCGCGCCGCTTTGCCTGCCGGATCAGCCAGCCAAAGCCCAGGCTCATCGCCAGAAACCCAATGTTCAGCCAGAAGGTCCGGTCGATGGCGAACCGCTCTGCCGGGTCCATCATCCCCTGCGGCGCCGGTTCCGGGTCCAGCCCGATCCCGGTGAACAGCAGCTGGATCACCAGCGCCGTCACCACCAGCGCCAACAGGAAGACCCCGGCGATATAGAGGGCCATTTTCCAACCGTAGAACCGGGCGTTGACCCGGATCACCGGAAAGACCACGAGGTCCGAGAAGATGAAGGCCATGACCCCGGCCACGCTGACCCCGTTCTGGAACAGGATCCCGGCCAACGGGATGTTCCCCATCGACCCGATGAAGGTGAAAAAGGCCGCAACCGGCCCGATCAGCGCCTGCGCCACCACCTGCAGCAGGGTCGGCCCCGTCTCGGTCCCGGTGCCCGGAAACAGCGTCGCGTAGAACTCCGCAGGCACGAAGGCGGCGATGATCCCGGCCACGGTGAAGCCCACGGTCACGTCCTTCCAGACCATCTGCCATTCCCCGGCATAGCGCTGCGCCATGCGTTCCCACAGGCGCCGGTCCTCCAGCAGATCGCGCGGATCCTCGGCCTCCTCCGGCTCGCCCGCCTCCAGCCGTTCGCGCACCGATTGGATCAGCTTCCGCGGCCCTGTGACCCGGATCAGCAGCCAGGTCACCCCGATCAGGATAACCCCGCCCAGGTATTCGCCCACGACGAAATGCCAGCTTAGAAAGACCGAGATCACGATACCCAGCTCGATCACCAGGTTGGTCGAGGCCAGCAGGAAGGCCATCGAGGCGATGAACCCCGCTCCCTTGGCGAACAGCGACCGCGCCGTTGCCAGCGCGGCAAAGCTGCAGGAGGACGAGATGAAGCCGAAGAATGTCGCCATCCCGATGCTTCTGGGCCCGTCATCGCCCATGTGGCGGCGCATTCGGTCGCGGCTGACGAAAAGCTGGATTGCCGCGCTGATCAGGTAGCCCAAGCAAAAGGCCCAGAAGGCAGTCCAGAAATAGCCGGCGGTGGTCAGGGCGGCGTCGCCCCAGGCATCAAGGAACTTCATAGGGGCCAAACGCACGTATCGCCGGCATGTTCCGGACAGCGGATAACTCACATCGGGGCGTCCGGCACCATTCTTTAATTTCCCGTTAATTTCCCGTTAATTTTGCCGGTTCCGCGCCCTGCCGCTTTGTCGCTTTGTGACCCGGCGTTACCCTGTGGATGTCGCGGCCCCATTTCTTAACGAGTGTCCGAGCGCCAAGTCCCGGTGTCGCGGCCCCTGTTCTCAAGACCCGCATGTCCCTCCATGGCGCCCTGGACGTCTCTCCGCGCAAGGAGGAGCCCGCCATGGCCCGCGCCAAGACCCCGACCAAGTCATCATCCGCCAAGGCCGACGCCGATCCCGTTGCCGGCCATTGCAACGCCCCGCCCCGGCCCCCACGGCCGGTGGAACCGGGGCTGCACCCGAACCGCATGTTCATGGTGCTTCGGCTGGACACCAAATGGGTCAACCACACGGTGCTGCATTACTGCTTTCTCGACACGCCGGCGCTGTGGCGCGGCTCCAATGCCGACAAGGATGTGGTGCGCGACAGCTTTCAGGCCTGGAAGGATCTGCCCATCGGCCTTGATTTCGTCGAGGTCACCGACCCGCGCGAGGCCGAGATCCGCATCGGATTCCAGCAGAATGCCGGGTCGTGGTCCTACCTTGGCCGTGTCGCGATCGATTACATCACCGATCCGGCGGAGCGCACGATGAATTTCGGCTGGGATCTGACCACGCCTTACGGGCGCGACACGGCGATGCACGAAATCGGCCATGCGCTGGGGTTCTCGCATGAACACCAGAACCCCAAGGCCGGCATCGTCTGGGACGAAGAGGCGGTCTATGACTATTTCACCGGTCCGCCGAACAACTGGTCGCGCGAAGAGACCGACACCAACGTGCTGTCGAAACTGCCCAGCTCAGAAACCGACGGGTCGGACTGGGATCCGAATTCGATCATGCACTACCATTTCCAGGCCGGGCTGATCCTGTCGCCCGAAGAATACCGCACCAGCCCCCTGATCCCCGAGCCGGGCCTTTCGGCCACCGACATCGCCACGGCCAAGGCGCTCTATCCCGCACCCGAAAACCCGGATCTGCCCGAACTGCGCCCCTACGAGTCGCATCAGCTGCGGATCGACCCGGGCGAGCAGGTGGATTTCGTGATCCGTCCCGAGTTCTCAAGGGATTACACGATCCAGACCTTCGGACGGATGGACACGGTCATGGTGCTGTTCGAGGACATCAACGGCGAGCCGCACTACGTTCAGGGCGACGACGACAGCGGCTTTTCCCTCAATGCCAAGATCACGCAGCGCCTGTTTCGGGGCCGGACCTACTACATCCGCCTGCGGCTCTATTATGCCGAAGCGCAGGGTGAAGGCGCGCTGATGATGTACTGAGCTCAAAGGAAAACGGGGCGGACCTGGCCGCCCCGTTTCCCAAAAATCCTGTCACGGCGGTCACTTGCCCGCGAACATCTGGTCCATCTTGACCGAAGGCTGATCGCAGCCCGCCTCCCCCACGATCTTCGCCGGAACCCCGGCGACGGTCTTGCAGGGTGGCACGTCGGTCAGAACGACCGACCCCGACGCCACGCGCGAGCAATGGCCGACGGTAATATTGCCCAAGACCTTTGCGCCGGCGCCGATCAGCACGCCGTTCTCGATCTTCGGGTGGCGGTCGCCGTCTTCCTTGCCGGTTCCGCCCAGCGTCACACCATGCAGCAAAGAGACATTGTCGCCCACGCGCGCCGTCTCGCCGATGACGATGGAATGGGCGTGGTCGATCATGATCCCCTTGCCGACCACGGCGGCCGGATGAATGTCGACGCTGAACAGCTCGGACACGCGCATCTGCACGAAATAGGCCAGGTCATAGCGCCCCTGCTGCCACAGCCAGTGGCCGACGCGATAGGCCTGCACCGCCTGGAAGCCCTTGAAGAACAGCACCGGCTGCAGAAGCCGGTGGCAGGCGGGGTCGCGTTCGTAGATCGCGACAAGATCGGCCCGCGCGCTTTCAACCAGCTCGGGCGCCGAGGCATAGGCCTCGTCCGCGATCTCGCGCAGGATCACCATCGACATCTCGTTCGAGCTGAGCTTCGCTGCGAATCGATAGCTCAGCGCCCGGTCGAGGGTCTTGTGGTGAAGGATGCAGGCATGGATCAGGCCGCCCATGATCGGCTCGTCCCGCACCGCCTGGTGCGCATCTTCGGTGATCTGGTCCCAGACGGGGTCGACGCGGGAAATCTTCGTCTTCGGTTCGGCCATGGTGTGCCTCCTCGGGGTTGTCCCTTAGAATAGTCACATAAGGGAGAATTCCCGAAACGCAAATCCGTGATGGCCCCGATCAGGCCTGGAAATGAGACCAAAGTCCCAGGCTTTTTATCATTTCCCGGCTGTGACCCTGCCGCCACGTCGGCGAACGGCCCGGCACCAGGCCCGCCGCGACTCCCGCCACGCGACCGGGCAGCCGGGCAAGGGACGTCAGATCCGCTCGACGTCGTGCTCGATCAGGCAGGACAGGACCGTCTCCATGCAGCGGCAGTAGTCCATGTCGTGGAACCCGGGCTCGGGCGCCAGACGCCGCTTGCGCGCCGCCGACATCAGCGATCCGTTGCCCCAGGCCGGGTGCAGCGTGCCGGTGCGGTTCACGTGGCTCAGCGCCGCGTCGGCCTCGGCGATCATGCGCCGGCACAGCCGCTCGCGGGCCTCGCTCGGCGCAGCCAGCAGGGCGCGGGCCGCGTCGCTTACGTCTCCATGCAGTATAGGTCTCATGTCAGCTCTCCCAGGCTCGCCCGGGCAAAGGGCCCGGGCCCGAACCGTTCCGATAGTTGCGCCACCTCCCAGGTGTCCGCCCCGGCCGCCAGGTCCTCTGCCAGTTCGGCCGCGCCATAGCTCCAGTCGGGGCTTTCGGTGCTGGCCTCACGCAGCACGGCCTGTCCCGCGCGGATGCGAATGCGGTATTTCTCGCTGTCTTCACCCAGCGGCACGTCCTCAAGCTCCCAGCTGTCGCCGTCGATCCGGGTCCGCCGGATCCAGCCAAGCTCCAGCCCGCCGCCCGAGGGCACAGCCGTCAGGTGACAGGGCGCATAGGGCCGCAGCCCGACGCCCTGGAAGGCGGCCACCAGGTGGCGATAGGACGGGTCGTCATAGCCACGCTGGGCCGGTCCGATCCGGTAGTGCCGCGCGTAGCGCCGCGCCGCCGCTGCTAGGTCGATCTGCGCCGGCACACCGTCCATCAGCACGACCCGCGATCCCGCCGGCCAGGCTTGCGGCATCACCCCGTCGGTGCCCAGCTGGCCACGCAGCCGACCTGTCAGCAGGTAAGTATCCGGTCCGACAAGCTGCGCCGCGCGGAACTGGAACAGCTCCCATTGGCCGCCCTCTTCGGTTCCGCTTCCCGCCTGAGGCCCGATGGCCATCAGGTTCGCCCCGTTCAGCAGCGCCGCTTCCGTCTTCGATTCCAAAGCCCCGCCATACAGGCGCACCTGCAACGCCGGACCGTTGTCCCAGATGCCCATCGGGGCGGCGTCAAGCTGGCTTTCGGTGATCCCCACGGTCGCCCGAGACTCGATCACCTGAGTCAGAGAGTACGCCTCATCCGTATCCGAAGCGTAAAGAGCCACCGCCCCCGGCCAGGGATTCGCCGTCACCGCCAGATAGGGCGCATGCGCCACCTCGTCCCCGCGCATCAGCGGCAGGTCGAGGAAGGTGGGCTCCACGGGCATCGGCGGCTGCACCTTGCGGATCCGCGGCAGGGCTTCGGGCCCTTCGGACCGTTCATAGACGCCCGGATCGATCCGCACCGCCTCGATCAGCTGCCGGTCGGTCAGCTCGACCCGGTCGACGCGATAAAGCGCCTCGGTCTCGCCGGCCTCCACCGGCAGGCGCAGCACGTCGCCCGCCCCCAGGGCCAGCGCCGAGGGCGGCAGGGCCAGGCGCAGTGTATCGCGCGCCACCCGCGCCTCGGCCAGCCAGCGTTCGGCCACGGCACGCCCCTCGGCCCGGGTCATCGACATCGGCAGGTCGTTCGACGTCACCGCATGCGTCGCATCGTCGGGCAGCACCGCCTCCTCGGCGACCACATCATAATCCGCCTCGCTCTCGACAAAGCGCAACCTGACGCGCCCGGCCAGCTCCACCTCTGCCTCGCGCGTCTGTTCCAGCCGGCCGGGGATGTCCTGGCTCTCGGCCAGCATGTCATCGGTCACCGGCACAGCCCCGCGCCCGTCGCGCAGCTTGAACTTCAGCACCCCGTCCCGCTCGATCGCGTCGAAGCCGTAGCGCAGCATCAGCGGCTGCAGCGCCGCCCGTGCATCCCCCACATCCTCGACCGCGTAGCCGCGCACGTACCCCCAAAGCTCCGACACGTCATAGGCCGTCAGCCCCGCCTTCCGGCAGATCTCGGCCACGACCGAGGCCAGCGACCGCCCCCCGATCCGCCCCGAGATCCAGTGCCCCCGGCGATAGTTCCACCCGTCCGACCACAGGTCGCCATTGTTGGGGTAGACCGGGAATGGCCGTGTGTCCCAGGACCAGACAAAGCACCGGTCCAGGTCCAGCATGGGCGCACCATATTCCGAAGACACCGGGTTGCGCGCCGGATCCTGCCAGTAGGACAGCATGACCCGCAGGTACTGCATCTGGATCAGCTCGTCGCGCAGCCCGTTGGAGAAATAGGGCAGGCTCGATTCCGAGGATTTCGGATCCAGGAACTTGTTCGGCTGGTTCGTCGCCTTGTTGATCGCGGCACAGCCCAGTTCGGTGAACCAGATCGGCTTCGACTGCGGCACCCAGCCGGTCGGCTGCGCCTGACGCACACCGCCGATACGCTCGTGATGCGGGTTCAGCCACCAGTTCCGCACATCCTTGTAGCGCCAGACCCAGGGCTCGCCATGCGCGCCGTCGCTGATCGGCGTGCGAGCCTGCGCCTTGCGGTCGGCGTCGGATTGGTAAAACCAGTCATAGCCTTCGCCGCCCTCGACATTGCCGCGCAGGTAATCGGGATTGTAGATATACCCGTATTCAGCATCGAGGTGATCCTCGCCATCGCGCCAGTCCGACAGCGGCATGTAATTGTCGATCCCGATGAAATCGATCTCGGGATCGGACCAGAGCGGATCCAGGTGAAAGTACCGGTCCCCGCTGCCATCCTCGGGCTGATAGCCGAAATATTCCGACCAGTCGGCGGCATAGCTGATCTTGGTGTCGGGCCCCAGGATCGCCCGCACCTCGGCCGCAAGCGTCCGCAGCCGGTCGACCACGACAAAGCCGCTTGCCCCCCGGATCTGTGTCAGTGACCGCAGCTCGGATCCGATGCAGAACGCCTCGACACCTCCGGCCGCGGCGCAGAGGCAGGCGTAATGCAGGATGAACCGGCGAAAGCTCCACTCGTCGGGCCCGGTATAGGTGACCTCGCCATCCCCGATGACGAAATCCGACACCTGCGCATCACCGAAAAACGCCGCGACCTCCGCCTCCGCCGCCAACGTCCCGTCCGGAGACCCCGCCTGCCCCGGCGCCGCCGAGAGCGTGATCCGCCCGCGCCAGGGCAGCGGCGGCTGCGACGCGCCGCCGGTCCAGGGATCAGGCAGTGTGTTGCCCTCCATCTGGTCCATCAGGATGAAGGGATAAAACATCACCTTCTGACCCTGGTCGTGCAGGTGCCGGATCCCCTCGACCACCGACTGGTCCGAGGGCGTCCCGCCATAGACCGGCCGGTCGTCGATCCGCGGCAGCAGCAGCGCCTCGAACCGCCCAAGCCCGGACACCAGCCAGGGCATCCCCTCGCCGTCCATCTCCTGCTGTTCGACCTTGGGCTGCAGGTCGCATGTGCCACAGCGCAGATCGTCGCCGAACCAGCAGACCACCATCGACACCATGCCGCAGGCCGGCAGTTCGTCCACCAGCGCCTCGGTCGCATAGGCCATGTCTGTCACGTGCGACACAGCGTTCAGGTTCGCGATGCGCCGCGCCCCGAACTCCGTCTTCAGGTAGACCTGCGAGGTCGCCAGCGCGTATTCGCCCGCCCCCGGGATCATCGCCACCGCCCGCGCCTCGTGCTCGGGGTCGTCGGCATACAGCTCCGCGCCCGGCTGCTCGCCCCTTATCACCTCGAAGGAGAATTGCGGCACCCGGTTGCCGAAGGCCTCCAGCTCCAGGTCCTCCATCACCACGTAAGCCGTGCCGCGATAGGCCGGCACCTGCCCCGCGCCCTCGATCGCCTCCATCACCGGGTCGGGCAGCTGATCCTTCGTGCCGGAATAAACCCGCAGGTTCAGATCCTCGCGCGCGATCTCTTCACCGTCGGCCCAGATCCGCGCGACCCGCTCGATCTCGCCCTCGCAGATCGCCACGGCGAGCGAGACCGAGTAGCTGTATTGCGTCGTCTTCGGCCCCTTCGGCATCCCCTTGCCGCCCCCGGTGGTCGAGGCGCTTTCGGAGAAATCCGAGGCCCAGATCACCTGACCGCCGACCCGCATCCGCCCGTAGACCTGCGTGATCGGCTGGCCCACCGTCGCATTGGTCAGGCGGAACCTGTCCACCTTGCCGGTCTCTACCGGCTCGGCCCCGGCGCCCAGCAGCGACTGGTCGATGACGCGGCCCACGGTGGCCCCCACCGCGCGGCCCAGGATCGTCGTGGACAGTCCCGCGACCGTGCCGCCCAGGGATCCGCCGATGGCGGCCCCGGCCGCCGAGAGAAGGATAGTCGCCATCAGCCACTCCTGTCGGGAAATGCAAACCGCGCCACGATGCGCCGCGCCCAGGGCTGGCTCATCGAGCTTTCGATCACGCCACGCCGGGTGTAGGCGTGGATGAAGCTTTCATGCGGGACCGACACGATCCCCAGGTGCTTGGCCACGGCCCCGCTGCGCATGCGAAAGAGCACCACGTCGCCCGCCTGCTGGGCCCGGCCCGCCCGTGGCACCAGATGCGCCATGGCCGCGGCCCAAAGCCGTTCCTCGCCCTGCGGCTCGGACCAGTCCATCGAATAGGCCGGCACCTGCGCCGGCTCCGGCCCTAGCAGGTCGCGCCAGACGCCCCGGATCAGGCCCAGGCAATCGGTCCCCGCGCCGTTGCACGACGCCTGGTGCCGATACGGCGTGCCGATCCAGCCGCGCGCGATCTCGACCACGCGGCTCATCTGCGGCTGCCCCCGGTATTGGGCCGGGTCGATTTCGGCACCGCCATCACCCAGTCCTCTCCCGGGATGTCCGGAAATCCTTGGAAGTTCAGAAGGTTGTCGAACTTCTCCCGGCAGGTTTCGAACCGCTTGTCGCAGCCCGCCACCAGACGGACCCGGTCGCCCACCGTCACCGGCGCACGCAGCGGCTCCCAGACTTCGATGACCCTCAGGCCATCCTTCACCACGTCCTTCTTGACCGAGGCCCAGAGCCCCTCCGCGTCGCCGTCCAGCACCTCCAGCCGGCCGCCCGCGAACCAGCCCGGGTCAAAGCCGGCAAGCTCCGGCCAGCGGAACAGGCGGGCGTCCTCCTGGTCATCCACCTCGACCTCGGTCGCGAAACCCGGCGCGGTCAGATCGAAACCGCAATTGGCGTCGCCCAGCACGGCGGTACAGGGCTTCTGATAGATCCGCCCCATCGGCCGGTTCAGCGCCGCCGTCAGCCCTCGCAGCTCGGCCGTGAACGCCCCGCCAGACCGCCGGATCTCGCCGATGGAGCCGCGGAACTGCAGCCAGCGCACATCGGGATCGGCCCAGTTCACCAGCCAGGCGCGCAGCTCGGCATCGTCGAACCGGCCCGCCTCGATATCCGCCTCGGTGACGGCCGCATCGCTCAGCGCGCCCATCGCCTCGGTGTTGTCGACCGACAGGCCGGTGCTTTGTTGCAGGGCGCGTGCCGACAGGCCTGTGTCGGCCTTGAAGGTGATCCCCTCGAAGGCCAATTCGCAATCGTGGTCGGTGAAGCCGAAGGTCACCCCGTCCTTGCGCGTCAGAGCCCAGCAGCGGGCCAGCGTGGTCAGCCCGGCCGCCACATGTGCGCGGAACTCTGCCTCCATCCCCGCCATCAGACCCGAACCTCGACCACAGGCACATTGGGCGCCTCACCGGCCTGGAACGTCGCGACCGAGACCTGCACCAGGTCCGTCTCGAACCGCACCGGCACGTCGAATTCGAACCCGGCGGTCACCTCCGCCCCCGCGGCCGGCGCCTGCGCCAGCAGCACCTCGCCGCGCGTCGCGTCCACGGTGAAATCGCTGCCCTCGGTCAGCTCCGCCCCGTCCACGCCGATGCGCACCGTCCCCGCCACCGGTTTCTTGACGGGCCGCGCATAGCTCGACCCGCCCGAGGCATAGGTCTTGACCAGCTGAAACGTATCCCCGGCCCCGTCGCCCGTGCCGATCACCTGGTCGCCGAAGCCCGGCACCGCGCTTGCCGCGCAGGATTTGAAATCGGTCCAGTCCTTCCAGCGGAACCCGTACATCTGGCCCTGCCGCGCCTCGAAAAAGGCGATCACCCGCTCGATATCGTCCAGAGACCGCATCCCCAGCCCGGCGTCGTAGCGCCTGCGGGAATGCGCCCAGGGCGTGTTGCGCTCTTCGAACCCGTTGGCCAGCGTGACGATGTCCGTGCGCCGTTCCGGACCGCCGATGGCACCGAAACTGAGCGAAGCAGGAAAGCGGATCTCGTGGAAATTCATGGGACTGTCCTCCTCACCGGTTGCGGTTGCCACGGCCAAGCGCCCGGCTCAGCTGGCTTGCGATCTGGCCCTGGCTGCGCTGGAAGCCCTGCACATCCGGGGTCTGGATGTTCATCACCACGTTGACCGGCCCGCCGCCGCCGGCGCCGCGCACGCCCAGCTTGCCATCGGGGCCGCGCGCCAGCGGCATGATCGCCTCCGGCCCGGCCTCTCCCATCAGCCCCATGCCGCCGCGCATGGGAAAACCCGTGGGCCCGTTGACCACGCCACCATTGGCAAAGGGTGTCACCCGCCCGCCGCTGAACGCCCCGCCCTTCGCAAAGGGCAGCGCCGCGCTGACAAGCCCGCCGACCGAACTGGCCAGCATGCCACCGAAATGGTCCGTCACCGGCTTCATCGCCGCCGAATAGGTCGTGCGGATCATCGACTGCGCCAGCGTGTTCATCGCGTCCGACAGGTTCTTGCCGTCAAAGATCACCCCGTCGAACGCCCGCCGCAGCCCCTTGGACAAGCCGCGCTCCAGCCCCGCGATGCCCGCGCCGGTGGCGGCGAAGGCCGCGTTGACCCGGCGCAACTCGCTGTCGAAACTCGCCGCCATCCCGGCGGCATTGCTCAGGCTGTCGCCAAGCGCGTCGGCCTGATCGTCAAGTGCTTCGATCCCGTCCAGATCCGCCATTCTCGCATCCCTTCGCATGGTCCGGGTAGGCCGCCAGAAGCGCATCCAGACCCGCACGGTTCAGCGGCTCCGCCGCCCCGGTTTGCCCCAGCATCAGCCGAAGCTCGGCCGGGGTCAGCGCCCAGAACTCGGCCGGTTTCAGGCCCAGCCCCAGCATCCCGGCCCGCATCATCGCGGGCCAGTCAAAGGCCCTCACGTCGTCTCCGGCAGGACGAAGGCCCGGGCCAGAAGCTCTGCCGCCGCCCGCGCTGCCGCCATCGGGCCGCCCTCGATATCGGCCCGCCCCAACGCCTCGGCGCTCAGGTCATGACCGCCCCCGCGCAGCCCCGCCGCCAGCAACGCCAGAACGTCGCGCGCCGAAAACCCTCCGCCTTCGAAGCGCTGCACCAGCTCCACCATGGCGCCCTCACCCAGCGCCTCCTCCAGCTCGGCCAGCGCGCCCAGCGTCAGCTTCATGACGCGCCGCTCGCCATCGACCACCAGGGCCACCTCCCCCGTCCAAGGATTGGCCATGGCTCAGATCGCCGTGAAGCTCAGCGCACCGGCGCTGGCCATCGCCATCTCGTAGGTCGCCTCGCCGTCATGGCTCCCGGCATATTCGATCGAGGTCACCTGGAACGCCCCCTCGACCACGCCGAAATCCGGGATGATGACCTGGAACTCCGGCGTCGAACCATCGAAGAAGATCGCCCGCGCCCGCTCGTCCGTCGTGGCGTCCTTGAACACCCCCGACCCCGACAGCGCCGCCGACCGCACCCCGGCGCCCGCCAACAGCTCGCGCCATCCGCCCTCGCTCTCCAGGCTGGTGACATCCACGCTCTCGGCGTTGAAACTGACCCGCGTGGCCCGCAGCCCCGCCAATGTCTCGAACTGACCGGAGCCGGTCATGTCCACCTTGACCAAAAGGTCCTTGCCGTTCTGGGCAACCATGATGGTGTCTCCCGTTATGCTTGGGGTTGATCGTCTTCCACGCGGGCGCGGAACCTCAGGTCGATCCGGCGGATGCGCCCCGCCGGACCCGTCCGCCGGGCCCTGGCGCGCTCGAACCACAGGCCCACCAGGTGGCCCCGGTCGAGCGCGGGTGCCGCGCCCTCCAGCGCATCGCTCACCGCCGTGGCGACCTCCTTGAGCGCCGCGAAACTGTCGCCTTCGCCCACCACGGACAGGGTGAACCGGTGCAGCGCGCCGCGCCCGCTCTTGTCCGAGCGGTCGCGCACCTCCTCGGGTCCCAGCGCGACGTAGATGTCGGGCACCTGCCCCGGCGGCGGCGCGTCAAAGACCTGCAACCCGATCAGCGCCGTCAGCGCAGCATCGGTCACCAGCGTCTCGTAAACCGCCTTCTGAAGGGCCACGGCCATGCCATAGCTCATGCGGTCACCTCCTCGTCGGCGTAGCAAACCAGGTAGCGGCTGCCGCTGTCGGTCTCGGTCACCGCGCGGATCGCGTAGATACGTTCACCCTCGCGGAACCGCTGGTCCGGGCGCGGCCGCGACGGGCTGCCCACCGGCGCCGCGCGCACCTTGATCTCGTAGCTGCTGCGCGACACCGGCAGCCCGGCGCTCGATCTCTCCCGCCCAGACCGCGCCGTCACCTCGGCCCAAAGCGTGCCCAGAGCCTCCCAGTTGCGCGTCTTGCCGCCCGCGCCATCCGGCACCCGGTCGCGGCTTTCCAGCACCAGCTTGCGGTTCAGCCTCGGCCGGCTCATTGGCCCGCCCCCATGGTCAGCCGCAGCGGGCGATAGCGCTGGATCAGGCTGGTGACCCCAAAGGGCATGCAACCGTCGCTCAGCGAGGTATCGTCGCGGTATTCGTAATAATGCGCGGCCAGCATCAGCACCGCGTGCCGCAGATCCGACGGCAGCCCGGCCCAATCCGCCGACATGCCCGCCGTGAACCGCACCGTGACCGAGCCATAGCCCGGCACGTTGGGCAGTAGCGCGCCACGCGGCCGCAGGATCGGGCGGTGCATGTCCGCCTCGATCCGCACGCGCGTCGTGTCCAGCACCTCCTGGCCGCCATCCGCGTCCAGTGTCCGGATCTCGACGATCGACCCCACCGGCGCCACCGGAAAAGCCTCGCCCATCGGGTTGGCCCATTCATGGATCGTCCAGGCGAAATCCCGTGCAATCAGCGCCTTGCCGGTGCGCGCCTCGATGGCGGAGAGCGCCGCGCGCAGGAAGGTGATCAGCGTCCCGTCCTGCAGGCTGTCATCCTCGAAGCCGGTCCCGACCTTCAGATGCGCCTTGAATTCCTCCACCGGCAAGACCTCGTCGGCAAAGGTGGTTTCCTCGATCAACATCATGCGTTCACTCCGCGCGTTTCGTCCCGTCCCCGGGCCGGCCAGCTCCTGGCCTCATCGCAATATGGCGGGCACGCGCCGCTCCACGCCGCTCGGACGGAGGGAAGCAGCTGGACGACGTGAAGGTCCTGTCCGACACGCACCCGCCGCGGCCGGGCCGGTTCCCCGGCCGCGGCCATCGGCGCCCCTTACGAGGTGCCGAATTTCAGCAGCTTGATCGCGGCAAAGTCCGACACGTCGCCGCCGACACGTTTGGTGGCGAAGAACAGCACATGCGGCTTGGCGCTGAACGGATCGCGCAGGATGCGAAGGTCGGGGCGCTCGGCAATCGTGTAGCCGGCCGCGAAATCCCCGAAGGCGATCGAGAAGCTGTCGGTGGCGATATCGGGCATGTCCTCGGCGATCAGCACGCGGTACCCCAGCAGCCGCGCGGGCTCGCCCGCGGCCAGGCCATCGGCCCACAGGAACCGCCCGTCGCTGTCCTTCAGCTTGCGCACCACGCCGGCGGTCTTCGAATTCATCACGAAGGTGCCGTTCGCGCGGTACTGCGCGCCAAGCGCATAGACCAGCTCGATGATCGCGTCACCGGTGCCCGCGCCACCGGCCACACCGGTCGGCACATAGCCCAGCGATTCCCAGGCCCAGCTGTCATTTGCGACCTTGGGATGGGTCAGCATGCCCTTGGGCTTGTCGTTGCCATCGCCATTGATGAAGGACTGCGCCTCGGCCCGCGAAAACTTGTCGGCGATGCGCGACGCCAGCCAGCCCTCGATGTCGAATGCGCTGTCGTCCAGCAGCCGCTGCGACGCCTTGGGCAGCGCGCTCAGCTCATGCAGCGGAATGACGATCCGGTCGATCGAGGGCGAGGCGCTTTCGGTCACCCCCCCGGTTTCCGAGGTCCAGCCCGCGCCGACATCGGTATGGTCGATCAGCACATCATACGAGGTCGCCTCGACATTGACGACCGTGGCCACCGCGCGCAGCGAGGCGGTCGAGGACAGGACCGACTTAATCGTGTCGGAGGTCGCCGGATCCACCAGGTATCCGCCGTCGCTGTTGACCGCGGTCGACAGCGACTTGCTCTCGAATTCAAGGCCACGCAGCCCGTCATCGTCGCCCGAGCGCAGATAGGCGTCAAAGGCCTTCTTGTGCGGCGCGTCGGCATCGACGGCGCCGGCCAGCTGCGGGCGCGCCGCGATTTGAGATTTACGATCCAGCATGGTCAGTCGCTCTTCCGTCTGTTGCATCTTGGTTTCAATTTCGGCCTGGAAGCCTTTGAATTCGCTCACGAAGCCGGTCACCGCCTGCTTCACCTCGTGAACAAAGGGCGCCTCAATGCGGCCCGTGGCCTGGGCCTCGGTCTTGCTCATCGGCCAGTCCTTCCTCTCAGGTGATGGGTCCGGCGCGTCACCGCCGCGCCAGCTCAAGCCGCGCGCCCTCGAAGGCGGCCGCCAATTCGCGCAAGGTCTCCTCGGCGCCGGGCACATCGCCCTTCGCCGCCACCCGCGCACTGGGCAACATCGGGAAGGTCACCAAAGACACCTCCCAAAGCTCCAGTTCCGTCAGGACCCTCTGGCCCTTGTCGTTCTTCGTGGCGCGCCGCGTGCGATACCCGATCGACAGCCCGTCGATCGCGCCCGCCTCGATCAGCGCCTTGGCCTCGCGCCCCTTCTCGACGCTCTCCAGCAGCCGCCCCGAGACGAACAGCCCCCGGCCGTCCTCGCGCACCTCGTCCCAGACGCCGATCGGCTGGGCCGGATCGTGCTGCCACAGCATCTTCACCGTGCCGCCGCGCGCCTTCAGCGCCGCCAGAGAGGCCGCATAGGCGCCCGTCTCGACCACGTCGTTGCCCTGGTCGGCGGCCCCGAACAGGCTGGCATAGCCCTCGATCCGCAGCCCGTCGCCGGCCTTGTCGTTGATCTCCACGCCTTCGCCGAACCGCGCGAACTTGTGCTCCAGCCCGGTCTCCGGGCCTGCCTCATGTGTCATGATCGTCTCTCCGACTTCAGGGATTTACCGACAGGATCGACTGGAAGGCTTGGGCCAGGATCGCCGCCGCCACGCCGTAGACGGCCAGCCACAGCCGCTTTTCCAGCCGCTCCATCATCTCCTCGATCCGCTCCAGCCGCTGACAGAGCATGTCGTGATGGATCTGGCTGACCTTCTCATGCGCCTGCAGCCGCAGCCCCGGGGCGCAGTCGAACGCCTCGAAGATGCGCCGTTCCTCAGACATCGCCCGCCTCCGGCAGGGCCGGCAGCCCCAGCAATGCGCGCTTCTCGGCGTCGGTCAGGAAATCCGCGTTGTTCACACGCGCCCATTGCGCGTCCCGTTCCGCGGCCAGTGCGGGCACCTGGTCCAGGTCCGGCTTCAGCTCCAGCATCTCGCCGGTGAACCCCGACAGCCAGTCCGCCAGCGCCGCCGCCACCCGCGTCGCCAGCGGCAGCACCGTCAGCCGATAGAACGCCCGGTTGGCCTCCTGGTAATTGGCGTAGGTCGCGTCGCCCTGGATCCCCAGCAGCATCGGCGGCACCCCGAAGGCCAGCGCGATCTCGCGCGCGGCCGCCTCCTTGGTCTTCTGGAACTCCATGTCGCTGGGCGAGAACCCCATCGGCTTCCAGTCCAGCCCGCCTTCCAGCAGCATCGGCCGCCCGGCATTCCGCGCGCCCTGGTGAAAGGTCTCGATCTCGTCGCTCAGCCTGCGGAACTGGTCATCCGCCATCTGCCCCTGCCCGTCGGACCCCTTGTAGACCAGCGCCCCGCTGGGCCGGGCCGCGTTGTCCAGCAGCGATTTCGACCAGCGCGAGGCCGAATTGTGCACATCCACCGCCATCGCCGCCGCCTGCAGCGGAGACAGCCCGTAATGGTCGTCCTGCGGATGGAAGGTCTTGATATGGCAGATATTCGGCTGCCCGGTCACGTCAAAGCGATGCTTGCGGCCCGCCACGCTGTATTCATAGGCCACCGGCCAGCCATCCGCGCCCGGCACCACCGCCATCCGGTCCGAGCGCAGCACGTGCAGCTCCACCGGCTGGCCCTCCTCGCCCGGGACCGCCTCGACATAGGCATTCCCCGACAGCAGCAGCTGGCCAAACAGCGCCTCCATAAGCTCTGCCCGCCCCTGCGCCGCGTTGGGCCGGCGCACCAGCGACAGCACGGGATGCACGTCATAGCGCTTCACCCGGTCCTGCAGCACCAGCGGCAGCGCCGCCGCCGCCTCGGCGATCAGCTTGACCGACCGGAACCCGACGGGGTTGCCGGCAAAGCCCGATTTCGTAAGCGACACGGCATCCCGCGGCGACCAGGCCACGCGGCCCTGGCTGTGCCAGGCCACGATCGGGCCCGCCGCGCTGGCCTTGCGCTCCGGCACGGCCGCCTCGGCCCGGGTGCCTCCGTCGCGACGTAGAAAGTCGAAAACCATGCGAGATGCTCCTTCCTGCGCTCCTGCGCGGCCACCCCCGGACAGGGCCGCCAACCAGGCTCGTGAAGGGTTTTCCCGCAATTTGTGTAAATCTTCCGAAACGCACCGCGCGCCGCCCCCGCAACACCCGACCCCGCCGATTCGCATGCGCCAACGGCCCCGACCGCGCCCCTCACGGACCGCGCACCCGCTGCCAGCCCACAGCAAGCAGAATTCCCCGCACGAACCCGTGGTCCTCGTCTTTCCCGCCAAACCGCGCCGGCCTCCCGCCACGGCCCGCACCCCAAAGCTCACACAGACCGCCGGTGCCCCGCTCGCACCGCCCCCCTGTCTTCACCTTTGGCCAAATACTCCATCCCGCCCCCTCAGCCCTCCGGCCCCCGGGGACAGCGCGCCATCCCCGCCGCGGGCCGTAGGGTGGGGTTTCACCCCACCGCCCCCCAAACAGCAAAACGGCGGCCCGCCTCCGCGCACCGCCGCTCCGTTCTCTTCCTGCGACCGCCCCGGTCAGCCGCTCACAACATCCGCGCCCTGGGCCTCTGGTAGGACGCCGCCGGCTCGATGATCAGCTCGTGCAGCGCCCAGACCAGCGCATCCACCCGGTCGGGAGAGCCGTTCCCCTCGAAGCCCCGCACCGTCATCTGGATCATCTGCTCCTCCAGCCGGTCCAGCCCCGCAACATGCTTCACCCGCCCCTGCTCGTATAGCGCCGCGACCGGCTCCGCCCGGGCGCCCTTGCCCTTGGCCGCATGCACGGTCTTCAGCGGCACCAGCGGGTTCACCTGTCTCAGCACCTCGTCCACCAGCTTGCCGCCCTGGTTCACCTCCGCCACCAGCCGGTCGCCCCCGAACCGCTCCATCGCGCGCAGCGCCGCCTCCGCCCAGCCGGACGGAGACGCCCCCTCCACCGTGCAATCCCCCAGCACATAGGCCCGCCACTCCACCGGCGGCCCCTGCGTCACCGCGCCCACCGCCACGATCCCGCAGGCATCCGCGCCGCCCACCGACGGGTCCAGCGCCACCACCACCCGGTCCAGCTCGGGCACCTGCTCCACATGCGCCGCATCCAGCAGCTTGCCGGTCCACAGCGCGCCATCCACGTCCGGCAGCAGCACGCCGTCCAGCTCCTGCCGCCCCAGCCGCGTGCCCGCGTATCGCGCCCGCACCTCTTCCAAGAACGAGTCGGCCAGGTTGGCCCGGTTCGCCTCGGTCGGCGCATGGGTCACCACGGTCGACGGCGTCTCCAGCAACCGCTTCAGCACCGCCACATTGCGCGGCGTCGTCGTCACGCAGACCCTCGGATCATCCCCCAGCCGCAGCGCGAACTGCAGCATGTCCCAGGTCTCCTCGCCCTTCTTCCACTTCGCCAGCTCGTCCACCCAGGCCCCGTCGAACTGCGGCCCCCGCAGCCCCTCGGGATCATGGGCGGAAAAGGCCTGCGCCACGGCCCCGTTGTGCCAGATCAGCTTGCGTTCACCCGCCTTCCACTCGGGCCGCCGGTCGGGCGGCGAACAGGCCATGATGCCGCTGTCGCCAAAGATCATCACGTCGCGCACCTGGTCGAATGTCTCGCCCACCAGGGCCAGCCGCCGTGCCGGCCCACGGTCGGTGGGCTTCGCGCCCTCAACGCGCGAGCGCACCCATTCCGCCCCGGCCCGGGTCTTGCCCGCGCCCCGGCCGCCCATCACCACCCAGGATCGCCACTGCCCCTCGGGCGGCAGCTGATGCTCCAGCGCCCAGAACTCGAACAGGTAAGGAAGGGCGCAAAGCGCGCCCTCCCCAAGGCTTTCCAGAAATTCAGCTCTCACCGCAGCAGGTGCGGAGGCGACCAAGGCGGCACCCGATCTCAGCTCGAGCGAGGTCAAGGTCGAGCGCATATCCCCCGCGCACGATCCCGGCTTTCCGGTTGCAGATTTCAGCAAGGCTCACCTCCGTTTTCATGCAGTTTCGGGCCAGCTGATCCACCGCCGCGATCTCCTTCGCGCCGGTCCCAAGATCCTGGGTCTCGCCCTCTTCGATCTTCTTGCGCAGCGCCATGGCCGTGCGGCGCAGGTCGCCCAGGCTGTCCTGCAGCGCCTTCAGCAGCTCCGCGGTGCTGTCCGTGTCCTTCGTCAGGTCCTGTTGGGTAATCAGGGTCATTCTCTGCCTCTTGGGGTTTGTTGTTATCGTTGATCCCCGTCCGAACAGGCCGTTGGTCAGAAACGAAAAAACGGCCACCCGGGGTTACCCAGGGGCCGTTTCCGACAGCTTGTCCAGCATGTCACAACTCATAGTTGCGTCCGCGCCCAAAGTCAACGCGTTGCGCAACAGCGGGCTTCAACCGCCCGATAACATTACCAAAACCTGAACAGTCCCGAAGTGGGCCAACAGATCAGTTGTTAGCCCGCTCCGCCTCGATCTCGCGCCAGCGTGCGACGTTGGAATTATGCTCCTCCAGCGTCCGGGCAAAGGCGTGCCCGCCCGACCCGTCGGCCACGAAGAACAGGTAATCCGTGTTGTCGGGATTGGCCGCGGCCTCCAGGCTCGCCATCCCCGGATTCGCGATCGGCGTCGGCGGCAGACCAAGGATCACATATGTATTCCAGGGCGTTACACCTCGAAGTTCACTTTGCCGCAGGCCCCGGCCCAGCACGCCTTCGCCCTTGGTGATCCCGTAGATCACCGTCGGGTCCGTCTGCAGACGCATGCCTTCTTCCAGCCGGTTGACGAAGACGCTGGCCACCTGGCCCCGCTCTTCCGGCACGCCGGTTTCCTTCTCGATGATCGACGCCAGGATCAGCAATTCTTCCGGGCTATCCACCGGAACCGACGGATCGCGCGATTCCCAGGCCGCGCCGACGCGCAACACCTGAACCGCTTCCATCTCGTCCAGAAGCGCCTGACGCTGGGCGCCGTTCACCACTTCGTAACTGTCGGGGGCCAGCGTTCCTTCGTCCGGAACCTCGGCGATGGTGCCTTCCAGCATGTCCATCGCCTTCAGCCCCTCGACGACCTGCCAGCTTGTCGTGCCCTCGGCCACGACCATGCGGTACCGGGTATCGGCTGTGGCGCGGGCGGCGGAATATTCCTGCGGCTGCGTGCCTTCGGTCGGGTCGAACTCGGCCGCCACGACAAAGGCGTTCTCGGCCGTGTCATAGGTCGTCACCTGGGTGGTGATCTGCGTCACGCCGATGCGGAACACCACCTCGGTGCCGCAGGTGCTGGCGCCGCCGCGGGTCACGACATCGACGATATCCTCCATCGAGGCGCCTTCCGGCAGCAGGAAGCTGCCCGCCTTCAGCTGACCGGACTTGCCGGCGTAATCCGCGCCAATCCGGAACAGCTTCTCGCTGGTCACCGCGCCTTCCGCCAGCAGGGTCTCCGACACCCGCGTCATGTTCGAGCCACGCTCCACCCGCAGGCACATCGGGCCGTCCAGCGGGCCCTCGGCCCGGTATTCACCCTGTCCCCAAAGCACCAGCCCGCCCAGCAGGAACAGCGCGATGATCAGCAGGGTCAGGACATTGGACGCAAGGCTGCGCCACATCACGCTGCCTTTCCGAAGATCACGCTGGCATTGGTCCCGCCGAAGCCGAAGGAATTCGACAGCACCACGTTGATCTCGCGCTCGACCTTGGCATTGGGCGCCAGGTCCAGCGGCGTGTCGACGGCGGGGTTGTCCAGATTGATGGTCGGCGGTGCCACCTGGTCGCGCAGCGCCAGGATCGAGAAAATCGCCTCCACGGCGCCGGCAGCGCCCAGCAGGTGGCCGATGGCGGACTTGGTCGAGGACATGGTCACCTTGCCGGCGGCATCGCCCAAGATCCGCTCCACCGCGCCCAGTTCGATCGTGTCGGCCATGGTCGAGGTCCCATGCGCGTTGATGTAGTCGATCGCCCCCGGCTCAAGCTTGGCCGAACGCAGCGCCGCCTTCATGGCGCGCTCTGCCCCGTCGCCGTCCTCGGACGGCGCGGTGATGTGATAGGCGTCGCCCGACAGACCGTATCCCAGCACCTCGGCGTAGATCTTTGCGCCGCGCGCCACGGCGTGGTCGTAATCCTCCAGCACCACCACACCGGCGCCCTCGCCCATGACAAAGCCGTCGCGCTCGCTGTCATAGGGCCGGCTGGCCATCGACGGGGTGTCGCGGTACTTCGTGGACAGCGCCTTGCAGGCGTTGAACCCGGCGATGCCGATCTCGCAGATCGCGGCTTCGGCCCCGCCGGCGATCATCACGTCGGCGTCGCCGTACTGGATCAGCCGCGCGGCATCGCCGATCGCGTGGGTGCCGGTGGCGCAGGCGGTCACGACCGCATGGTTCGGCCCGGTAAAGCCATAACGGATGCTCACCTGGCCCGAGACCAGGTTGATCAGCGCGCCGGGGATGAAGAACGGCGACACGCGCCTGGGGCCGCGGTCGCGCAGCAGGATCGAGGTCTCGGCGATGGACTGCAGTCCGCCGATGCCCGAGCCAATCATCACGCCGGTGCGCTCGCGGTCTTCCCGGTCCTCGGGTTTCCAGCCGGAATCCTCCACCGCCATCACGGCGGCGGCATAGCCGAAGAGGATGAAATCATCGACCTTGCGCTGTTCCTTCGGCTCCATCCAGACATTGGGATCGAACGTATGATCCGACCCGTCTCCGCGCGGCACCTCGCAGGCATAATTCGTCGCCAGGTGCTCTGCGTCGAACCTGGTGATCGTGCCAGCGCCGGATTGTCCGTCCAGCAGACGTGCCCAGCTGGCCTCGACGCCGCTCGCCAGCGGAGTCACCAGACCCAGCCCTGTCACAACCACTCTGCGCATGTCAGCCCTCTTGCCTCACTCTGTCTCTTGTGCGAACCGCTCATACCGCGCCGCCCGGCCCATGAGCAAGGGGAACCGGACCGCGAAACGTTCAGCGCACCGGCGGAGAATTGCGCCTGAGCAGCAGAACCGGCCCGCCGCCGTCCTCGACCACGCGCAGCCGCGCATAGCCCAGCCGCGCCGCCACCGCCGCACCTGCCCCGTCCCCGTCGCGCACGCGCGCCACCAGGGGCCCTGTTATCACCCGGTCGAACCAGTCATGCGCCGCCGTCATCGCCTCCAGCCCAAAACGCTGGTCCAGCATGTCGGGCAGCAGCAGCACCGAAGCCTCGGGATAGGCATCGAAATCCGCGCCGAGGTCGCTGACGGAATAGCGGAAACCCGCCTGCCCGATGATCTGGCGCGTGGTGCGGTCCTCGATCGCCCATTCGCCGAAGCCCGTCATGTGCCAGTGCCCGGCCACCCGCAGGAACACCCCCCAGGCCCGCGACCGGCTGAGCGGCCCGCCCGCGGCATGCCGTCCGACGATGGGCGAGGCCCAGAGATCGGCAAACCGGTCGAAATCCTCAGCGCGCATGGCGCGAAGCGTCAGACGGGAGGTGTTGATGTTGGGTATCGCTCGGATCATGCGGGAAAGGCCTGAAACGCGGGATCAAACGCCCTCAGCCTGTCCGCCTCCCGCGTGGCGCGCAAGGGGACCCCATGCCGCGCCCAAGAAAAATGGCGCCCTCCCGCCCGGGAAAGCGCCACCTCAGGGCCCACGAAGGGGCTTTTGGCCGTTCGGCCGCCGCTTACTGGGCGTCCTTGATGAACTTGACCGCGTCGCCGAAGGTCTGGATGGTTTCGGCGGCGTCGTCCGGGATCTCGATGCCGAACTCTTCTTCGAACGCCATCACCAGTTCCACGGTATCCAGGCTGTCAGCGCCGAGGTCGTCGATGAACGACGCGTTCTCCGTCACCTTCTCCTCTTCGACACCCAGATGCTCAACAACGATCTTCTTAACGCGATCTTCGACGTCGCTCATATCAGTTCCTCATTCCTTCCGGGCCTTTTTGCCCTCATGTGATGCCTGTACCCGACCGGGTGGCCTGTTGTGCCCCCCGTTGTCCGGGAGACGGCTCGTTCCCGGCAGCACCGGGGCGACCAAGGCCGGCCCTTTGCCCGCCGTGGCGAAATGTGCGTGGCCTATAGCATACCAAATGGGGAAGGCAAACGCTTATGCAACCGCCCTTTCCCTCCCCCATGTTTACCCTGATCGGGCCACATTCTGCCCTGAATTGCATGGCATTCCATACGAAAAACGCAAGAGCGGGAAGAGGAAATGTGCTTATGAAATGGGTCTCCGTTCCGCAATCGGGCGAGTTCGATGGAGCAATCCCCGCCGTGGGCGACGACCGGATGCTTCTGCTGCTCATCCTGGGCGCGGTGCTTTTGTTCATGGTCGCACGCCTTGTCCTGTCGCTGCGCACTGCGGCGCGCCCGACGCCTGCGCGACGGTCCCGCAATGGCGCGCAGCCGGCGGCCGGGCTGACCCGCCTCCGGGGGAGCCCCGGCGCATCGCCGCGCCCGACCACCGACCAGCAGACCAATGCCGCGCGATCCGACCCCACGGTGCCGCAGGACAATACCTCGTCCGTCAACCAGCAGATTGCCTACGTGGCCGCGGCCGATTTCGACCGGCAGCGATTGCTCAACCACTCCGAATATCGCCTGTTGCTGCAGCTCGAATCCATACTGCCGCGCGTCGCGCCGGACCACAGGCTCATGGCGCAGGTCAGCTTGCCCGAAGTCATTCGCCCGAGGGGGGATGCCTCCACCAGGGAGTGGAAGCGCGCCTTCCATGCGATCAACGCGAAACGACTGGATTTTGCTGTCTTCGATCGCGGCGGCTACCTCGCCTGCGCGATCGAATTCCAGGGGTCCGGGCATTACCTGGATGCGGAAAAGACCTTTGTCCGGGATGCCGTGAAACGCGAGGCATTGCGCCGCGCCGGCATCCCGCTGATCGAGATCGATCCCTCCTTCAAGGCGGAGGACGTCGAGGCCACCTTGCGCCGCCACTTCAGGGCGGCGCGGGCCTCATAGCATCGCGAGACCGCCGTTCACGTGCAGCGTCGCGCCCGTGACATAGCCCGCCTCGGGGCTGGACAGGTACAGAACACCCGCCGCGATCTCTTCCGGCGTGCCCATGCGGCCCGCGGGCACGTTGGTCAGGATCCCCGAACGCTGGTCGTCGGTCAGCTTGTCGGTCATCGCCGTCTCGATGAACCCCGGCGCCACGGCGTTCACCGTGATCCCGCGCGAGGCGACCTCGTAGGCCAGCGATTTCGACATGCCGATCATGCCCGCCTTGGCGGCGGCGTAATTGCCCTGCCCCGGGTTGCCGGTGGCGCCCACGACCGACGAGATGTTCACGATCCGGCCCCAGCGCGCCTTCATCATGCCGCGCAGCACGCCACGGCACAGCTTGAAGGTCGCGGTCAGGTTCACGTCCAGCACCTGGTTCCACTCGTCGTCCGACATCCGCATGAAGAGGTTGTCGCGGGTGATGCCGGCGTTGTTGACCAGGATATCCACCGCTCCCATGGCGGCGGCGGCGTCCTTTGGCAGCGCGGCCAGCGCCTCGGCATCGCCGAGATTGCAGGGCAGCACGAAGGCGCGCTCACCCAGTTCGGCGGCCAGCGCCTCCAGCGGCTCGGTGCGCGTGCCGGACAGGCCCACATTGGCCCCCGCCCCGTGCAGCGCCTTGGCAATGGCGCCGCCAATGCCACCGGACGCGCCGGTGACCAGCGCGCTCTTCCCCGTCAGATCGAACATGTAAGGATACTCCCTTCGGCCCATGGTGTGCCGGCCCCGCCCGTTGTCACGAGAGGTCGCCGGCCGGGCCAGACTTTCAAGAAACGGCCGCTGCGGCCCGGGTTTCGGCCAGCGCTTCGGCCGCCTTGATCACATCCTCGGGCGCGCCGATGGCACGGGTCGCCAGAGAGCGGTCGATCCGGCGGGCCATGCCGCAAAGCGCCTTGCCCGCGCCCAGTTCCCAGACCTCGGTCACGCCGTCGCCGACCATGTATTCCACGCTTTCACGCCAGCGCACGTTGCCGGTCACCTGGTCGACCAGCAGCGAACAGATCGTCGCCGGGTCGGTCACCGGACGGGCCTCGACATTGGCGACCAGCGGCACCTGCAGCGCGCCGTGCTCCACGGTCGACAGCGCCTCGGCCATGGTGCGGGCGGCGGGTTCCATCAGGTCGCAGTGGAACGGGGCGCTCACGGGCAGCATGACGACGCGCTTGGCGCCCTTGCCCTTGGCGATCTCGCCCGCGCGTTCGACCGCGTCGCGGTGGCCCGAGACGACAACCTGGCTCGGATCGTTGTCATTGGCGGCCGCACAGACCTGGCCTTGCGCGGCCTCGCGCGCGACCTCTTCGACCGCCTCGAAGCCCATGCCCAGGATGGCGGCCATCGCGCCCTCGCCCACCGGCACGGCCGATTGCATCGCCGCGCCGCGGATCCGCAGCAGCCGCGCGGCGTCGGCCACGCTGAACATGCCCGCGGCGGTCAGCGCCGAATACTCGCCCAGCGAATGCCCCGCCACATAAGACGCCCGGCCCACCGGCACGCCTTCGCTTTCCAGCGCGCGCACCGCGGCCATCGAGGTCGCGAAGAGCGCGGGCTGCGCATTCTCGGTCAGGGTCAGGGTGTCCGGGTCGCCCTCCCAGATCAGCGAGCTGAGCTTTTCGCCCAGGGCCTCGTCGACCTCGTCGAAGACGGCTCTGGCCGCCGGATATGCATCGGCGAGGGCCTTGCCCATGCCGACAAACTGGGACCCCTGTCCCGGGAACACGAATGCAAGTTTCATCTACCCTCACCCATCTGAAGATCGCGGCACCATGTAGACCGCGAACCCCCACCGCACAACCCGTGGCAATCCTGCACCGTTTATGTGCGCGGGATGCGATTGCGTGGATGCTGCGCGTGCATAGAAAAGATGTATCACTTCTGCAGCCCCGCCCGCCTGTCCGCAAAGGAGCCCCCATGCCCGCCGCCAACACCGCCCGCAGCTTCGGGTCCGTGACGAAGACCCTGCACTGGCTGACCGCCCTGCTGATCTTCGCCGCCTTCCCGCTTGGGCTGATCGCCCATGACATGTCCGAGGCGATCCTGAACCCCGACATTCCCACCACCGACGCCGAGATCTCCCGCACGATCTTCCTTTTTTCCATGCACAAAACGCTGGGCGTCACCGTGTTCTTCGTGGCGCTGATCCGGATCCTCTGGGCCCTGACGCAGACGCGGCCGGGTCTTCTGAACGGGAACAAGCCGCTGGAATCCGGCCTGGCCGAAACGATACACTGGCTGCTCTACGGCAGTCTCGTGATGGTGCCGCTGTCGGGCTGGATCCACCACGCCGCCACCACCGGATATGCGCCGATCTGGTGGCCCTTCGGCCAGTCGCTGTTCTTCGTGCCCAAGGATCCGCAGGTGTCCGAACTGTGGGGCGGCGTTCACGACGTTCTTACAAAGGTTCTGCTGGTCTCGGTTCTGTTACATATCGCCGGCGCCTTGAAACATCATGTGATCGACAAGGACGCCACGCTGCGCCGGATGCTGCCCGGCCAGGTCGACGCGCCGGTGGCGCCGGGCGCGCATCACGGGATCGTGCCGCCGCTGCTGGCGGTCGTGCTGGCGGTTCTGGCCCTGGTCGGCGGCGGGCTGGCCGGGGTCTATGGCGAGGCTCCCGCGGGCAGCGCCACGGCGGCCAATGCGCCGGCGGCCTCCGCCCCGGCCGAGGCAGGCGCCGCGAACTGGACTGTCCAGGACGGCACGCTCGAGATTACCGTGCGGCAGATGGGCTCGGACGTGACCGGCAGCTTTGCCGACTGGACGGCCGCGATCGCATTCGAGCCGCAGGACGCGCCCGGCCCGGCCGGATCGGTCGAGGTGACCGTCACGATCGCCTCGCTGACCCTGGGCAGCGTCACCTCGCAGGCCATGGGGTCGGAGTATTTCGACGCCGAAACCTACCCCAAAGCCACCTTCACCGCCGAGATCCTGCGGACCGAAACCGGCTATACCGCGCCCGGCACGCTGACGATCCGCGACACGAGCGTTCCCGCAGAGCTGCCCTTCACGCTGGAGATCGAAGGCGACACGGCGCGGATGACCGGCTCCATGCAGGTCGACCGGACGTCCTTCGGCATGGGCGAAGGCGTGGCCGAGAAAACGCTGGGCAACGGTGTCTTCATCGACGTGGCGCTCACCGCCACACGCTCCGACGCCGGGGGCTAAGCCGCCCCGCGAGACCCGCAAGATCCCGACCCCGGTGTCCGTGTCACGGATGCCGGGGTTTTCTTTTCGGCCGGCCCGGCACCGCCCCGGGAGGCGCGGACCCAGTTGCCCGGGCCACCCCTGCCGGCTTACGACGGTGCAGCCACCAGGCCCCGACGATCCGGAAGGACAGAGAACGCATGATTGCCTATGTCACGGTCGGCGCGGATGACATCGCGCGGGCGAAACGCTTCTACGCCACCATCCTGCCCGCCCTCGGCTACGGTCTGCGGGAGGGCCCCGAGGGCCTGAGCTATGCGCTGCCCGTCGCTCCGGGCCAGCGCCCGGCCCTGCCCGACTTCTACGTGAAACCGACCTTCGACGGGCGCCCGGCCTCGGCCGGCAACGGGTCCATGGTCGCCTTCGAGGCGCGCAGCCAGGCGCAGGTCCGCGACCTGCACGCCGCCGCGCTGCGCGCGGGCGGGACCGACGAGGGGCAACCGGGCTTTCGCGCCACTTACGGGCCGCATTTCTACGTCGGCTACCTGCGCGACCCGCAGGGCAACAAGATCGCGCTCTTCTCCAGCGATCCGGCCGAGCCGGGGCGGGACGACCAACGCTGACCGAAGCCGACGCGGGCCCCCTGCATGATATATGTACGAACCATCCCGCACCGGCGGAGGCGCCAAAAGAAAACCGCCGGCCCTTTCGGGACCGGCGGCGCGTCGTGCAATCCTGTCGGCCCCGGATGGGACCGCCGGTGGATCACTCGGCTTTCATCGCCTCGACCGAGATCTCGACCTCGACTTCGTCGCTGACGTAGGGCGCGAACATGCCCAGGTCGTAATCCGAGCGGACCAGCGTGGTGGTGGCGCTGAAGCCGGCCCACTGCTTGCCTTCCATCGGATGCTCGCCCGCCTGGTTCAGCACGGCGTCCAGCACGACCTCCTTGGTCACGCCGTTCAGCGTCAGGTCGCCGGTGATCAGCGCGGTGTTGTCGCCGGTCACCTCGATGCCGGTGGAGGTGAAGGTCACCATGTCCTCGTCGGTCGCACCGAAGAAATCGTCGGACATGAAGTGATCGAACCGGGCTTCCCAGCCGGTGATCATGGACTTGACCGGCATCGACACGGTCACGGAGGAATTCGCCGGATCCTCGGCGTCGTAGTCGATTTCGCCCTCGAAGCCCGAGAACATGCCGTAGCCGGTCGAGAACCCGAGGTGGTTGTAGTGGAACACGATCTGGCTGTGGCTGGAATCAAGCACATAGGCTTCGGGCTCGGCCACGGCCGCGGTTGCAACAGCAGCAAGGAAGCCGGCGGCGAGAAGCGGGGTTTTCATCACGATGTCTCCGTTTAGATCAGTTGAGATCAGAAGCTTGGTACGTGACTGGAATGTGCGATGCGTGGCTATTGCGGCAACTGCACAAATCCCAACAGGGTCTGTGGATCCGCGAACAGCTGCGACCCGATCCGAAGGCAGAAGTCCGCCGTGGCGCAGGACACGTGGCGCCTTCCCGCGGATGCGGCTTAAGGTCTGCGCGGGGCACGCCGACCGGAACGCAAAGCATCATCATGCCCCGAGCAAAGCGCCTCGCCCGGGCCCAAAGCCGGCTCAGGCGGCGCGGATCAGGCGCAGAGCGGTCCGAACTGGTTGCGCAGTTCCCTGAGCATGGCTGGCTCGGGCACCGGCAATGCCAGGAAAGGCGTGCCATCCTCGTTCCACAGCTCGATCTCGCCGGTGGAGATGTAGACCGCGCCGAAACTGTCGTAGGGGCGGCGCAGAACGGTCTCCATCCGGCCATGGGTGTTTCTCCGCGTCACGCGCAGCTCGCGCCGGGCCGGGTCGAAATGCACCTCGGGCTTGGTGTCGTCGTGATTGCGCATCAAAAGCGCCAGGCCGGTGAACAGGAAGAACAGAGAGGCGACAAGCTTCATCACGATGGCATCGGCATCGATCTGCGGATCGGGCAGCACCCACAGCCCGGCCGAGCAGATCACCAGAACCGCGCCCGCGAACTGGAACATCAGACGGGCAATCCCGCTGCCGCTCTCGAAGGTCAGTTTCAGGGGGCGCTGCCGGGCCGAGTGCGCCCGGGGGCGGCTTGGCATGACACGTTTCGTGCCCATGGCCGTGTCAGTGGCGCTCATCGTAAGGAAACTCCTGCACTCCTGTCGGAGCCACATCCTGTGCGCCCCGGAACCGCGGGTTAGCATGTCGTGACTTGGCGGCAACTTTTGGGCGGACACGAGGAATTGGAAAGGCATGGCGCGCAATCGGGACACATGCGACTGCAGCGGCGGCGCACCGGCGACCGACCGGCCCGGCGCGTGACGGGCATTCACGCTTGAACCCTGCCCAGAACCGTGTATGAGGGCACTTCCTCCGCAAGCCAGATGAACCGCGCAGTCTCTCGTGGTGGGACCGCGGAGGTCGCCTGTCCCGCCTTTGAAATGCGCCTCGATACAAACAGGAGTGCACATGCCGCTTTACGAGCATGTCTTCATTTCGCGTCAGGACCTGTCGAACACCCAGGCCGAAGGTCTGATCGAACATTTCGGCGCCGTTCTGAACGACAATGGCGGTCATATCGTCGACCAGGAATACTGGGGCGTTAAGACCATGGCCTACAAGATCAACAAGAACCGCAAGGGCCACTACGCCTTTCTCCGCACCAACGCGCCCGCGCCCGCCATCCAGGAGATGGAACGCCTGATGCGCCTGCACGACGACGTCATGCGCGTTCTGACCATCAAGGTCGACGAACACGCCGAAGGCCCGTCGATCCAGATGCAGAAGCGCGACGAGCGCGACAGCCGCCGCGACCGTCGCTGAGCCCCAGAGAAAGGACCTAAATCATGGCCGCAAAACCGTTTTTCCGCCGTCGCAAGGTCTGCCCCTTCTCGGGCGACAATGCACCCAAGATCGACTACAAGGACACACGCCTCCTGCAGCGCTACATTTCCGAGCGCGGCAAGATCGTGCCGTCGCGGATCACCGCCGTGTCCTCGAAGAAGCAGCGTGAACTGGCCCGTGCGATCAAACGCGCCCGTTTCCTCGCGCTTCTGCCCTACGCCGTGAAGTAAGGAGTACGCATCATGCAAGTCATCCTTCTCGAACGCGTTGCCAAGCTTGGCCAGATGGGCGATGTCGTCGACGTCAAGCCGGGCTATGCGCGCAACTACCTGCTGCTCCAGAAAAAGGCGCTGACCGCGTCCAAGGCCAATATCGCGGCCTTCGAAGAGCAGAAGTCGCAGCTGGAAGCCCGCAACCTGGAAACCCGCAAGGAAGCGGAAGCCCTGGGCGAAAAGCTCGACGGACAGCAGTTCATCGTGATTCGCCAGGCCTCCGACGGCGGCTCGCTCTACGGCTCGGTCACCACGCGTGACGCCGCGGATGCCGCCACCGAAGCCGGCTTCAGCATCGACCGCAAGCAGGTCAACATCCCCACCCCGATCAAGGAGCTGGGTCTGCACGGCGTGACCGTGACCCTGCACCCCGAGGTCGAGGTCACCATGAAGCTCAACGTCGCGCGGTCGCCCGAAGAGGCCGAACTGCAGGCGTCGGGCAAGTCGATCCAGGAGCTGGCCGCCGAAGAGGAAGCCGCTGCCGAATTCGAGATCGCGGAACTGTTCGACGACATCGGCTCGGCCGCGTCCGACGACGACGACCTGGCACCGGTGGCCGAGGCCGTTGGCGCCGAGGTCGACAGCGACGACGACAGCACCACCAGCTGATCCCTCTCGGATCGCAGGTAGGAACACAGGCCGCGCCAGGCAGACTGGCGCGGCCTTTTTCTTTTGCGGTGCCGTTTCCCGGGCAGGGCCGCATGTCCGGCAGGACGCTGCGCGGCACCCGGCCAGGACGGACACCCGAAGCCGGCCGGGCCTGATCCAGATCAATGCTGCCCGCCCATCCTGAACGCATGGTCGCGACCGAGGACCGGCCCCGCCGGGCCCGGCACATCGACCACAGGGCAGCGTCCGGCCCCGGGCCCTGCCGTTTCGGCGTAGGAGTAAATGTCATGGCCACCATGAAAGCCGCAGTTGTCACGGAATTCGGCAAGCCGCTGGAGATTCGCGAGGTTGAGAAGCCCACCGCCGCCCCCGGCAAGATCGTCGTGAAGATCGAGGCTTCGGGCGTCTGCCACACCGACCTTCATGCGGCGTCGGGGGACTGGCCGGTCAAACCCAACCCGCCCTTCATCCCCGGCCATGAAGGCGTCGGCATCGTCGCCGAGGTGGGCGCCGGCGTCACCGCGGTGAAGGAAGGCGACCGCGTCGGCGTGCCCTGGCTGCACACCGCCTGCGGCCATTGCCACCATTGCTGCGGCGGCTGGGAAACGCTTTGCACCGATCAGCAGAACACCGGCTATTCGGTCAATGGCGGCTTCGCAGATTACGTGCTGGCCGACCCGAACTATGTCGGCCACCTGCCCGCCGCGCTGGCTTTCGCGCCCGCCGCGCCGGTGCTCTGCGCCGGGGTGACCGTCTACAAGGGCCTGAAAGAGACCGAGACAAAGCCCGGCCAGACCGTGGCGATCATGGGCATCGGCGGGCTTGGCCACATGGCGGTGCAATATGCCAAGGCGATGGGGATGCACGTGGTGGCCGTCGACATCTCGGACGACAAGCTGGCGCTGGCCCGCAAGCTTGGCGCCGACGAGGTGATCAACGCCGCCAACACCGATCCGGCGGCCGAGGTGCAGAAGGGCGGCGGGGTCGAGGGCGTGCTGGTCACAGCCGTGTCGACCTCCTCCTTCGGCCAGGGACTGGGCATGCTGGCGCGCGGTGGCACGATGAGCCTGGTGGGCCTGCCGCCCGGCGGGTTCGAACTGCCGATCTTCGACGTGGTGCTGACCCGCAAGACCATCCGCGGCTCCATCGTCGGCACGCGCAACGACCTGCACGAGTCGCTCGATTTTGCCGCCGAAGGCAAGGTTGCGGCGCATTTCACGACCGAGCGGCTGGAAGACATCAACTCGATCTTCGACCGCATGAAGGCCGGTGCGATCGACGGCCGCATCGTGATGGAGATCTGAGAATCCCGCCCGGGGCGGTCTCCGCGCCACTCCGGGCACGAAGAAGCTCATGTACTGGCAGCACCCACTCTTACGTTGAACGGAACAACATCGCTCGCCCCTCCCTGCCCCGCGCGGCCCTGTCCCGATCTGCCTCGGCCCTGCCAGCGAGGCCCGCGCCAGCCCGGCTTCGACGCGCGCCGCTCTGTCGCAGAGCCGCGCGCACAATCGGCGGTAGATGCCCTGATTCTGACGCGAACGGGCAGAACCTTGCCGATGCGACAGAGTGGAACGGAACTCCAAGCTAGGCATGGCCGCCAAACCCGGGGTAAGGAAAACCATGACACAGGTGATGCGACCCCTCATACTGGTCCTATTGGCCGTAACCCTGGCCACCACGGGCTGTACAAGCAGCAGAACCGACGAGACGACGTCGGCCAAGCTGCAGTTCGCTGCGGACGAGCCTCCGCTTTACCCCAACGAAACGCCGGAACTGCGTGCCAAGATCAACAAGTGGGCCGATTTCTACGAGGTCCCCCGCGCGTTGGTCCATCGCGTGGTGATCCGCGAAAGCACGCACCGGCCCTGGGCGCGCAACGGCCCCTATTACGGGCTGATGCAGATCCTGCCGGCGACGGCGCGCGGCATGGGCTACAGCGGATCGGCCGACGGGCTGCTGGACGCCGATACCAACCTGGAATACGCGGTGAAATACCTGCGCGGCGCCTGGATGGTCTCGGACGGCACCCATCGCGACGCGGTCGGCTGGTACGCCAAGGGCTATTACTACCAGGCGAAGAAGCTGGGGATGCTGGAAGAAACCGGCGTCCGCTGACCGACCTTCGGGCCAGGCCTTATCCCCCGGATCGCGGCATGGCGCATCGCGCGCCGTGCCAGGTTCCATTGGAAGGCTACGCGCCGACGGGCGAACGGTCGGACAGGGGCATCGCCACATCTTGTGCGGCACCGTTCCGGTTCTGGATATCCTGCGCGCGCAGCGCGCCTGCCCCTTCTACGCGCGAAGTGCGCGGCCCGGCCGTCAGGCCGATTTACCGAACTGCTCGGGCCGGCCGCAGCGATAGCTGCTGATCCGCCAATCGGGATGAGTCGCTTTCCACTCCGCCAGGTGCGGCTGCGCATTCATAAGGCAGGCCATCGGGGTCATTTGTTCCTGGAACAGCAGGCTGTGTTCCTGGCAGACATCGGGGCTCGCCTGCAGGCAGGTCACGAATACGAGTGCGATCATCTTTCAATTCCTTTCAGGGCATCCACTGGATACGGCTTCGCAACGGCGAAACCTTCTGGCTCCTCCCCAAAATCCGGTTGATCGTGCGCACGGTCGTATCGGATCAGGACCCGGCGATGCGCAGGTTCAATCCTGAGTCTCTCTGCTTCGCGGGTTGCAATTTGCATGCTGCAGCGCAGCACGAAAGGCAAAGCCTTCCTGCGCAGGCTTACACGAAAACATCACAATCTGTTTAACGGCGCCTCGATTCTGGGCGCACGACACGGCGCCTCGATTCCGCGCGAATGGCACCAGACCAACAAAAGAAGGGCCGGCGCAATGGCCGGCCCGTTCCGATCTTTCCCCTCAGGTGCAGAAGCCGGGCTTACGCCTCGTCTTCCTCCAGTGCCTCGACGGCTTCTTTCAGCTCGTCCTTGGTCACGTCCTTTTCCGAGATCTGGGCCAGCTCGAAGACATAGTCCACGACCTTGTCCTCGAAGATCGGTGCGCGCAGCTGCTGTTGCATCTGCGGGTTCTGCTGCACGAATTCGAAGAACTGGCGTTCCTGGCCCGGGTACTGGCGCGCCTGCGTCATGATCGCCTGGGTCATCTCGGCATCCGACACCTCGACCTCGGCCTTCTGGCCCAGCTCGGCCAGCAGCAGGCCCAGGCGCACGCGGCGCTCGGCAAGCTTCACATGCTCTTCGGTCGGCTCGATCTCGGGGTGATCATGACCCTCGTGATCTGGGTTTTCCTCGTGCCACAGCTGGTGCGCGATTTGCTTGGCTTCGGCGTCCAGCAGGCTCGGCGGAAGGTCAAACGACACGACATCGTCCAGCGCGTCGAGCAGCTTGCGCTTCAGGACCGAACGCGAAGCGCCGGCATATTCGGCCTCGAGCCGTTCCTTGATCTGGCCTTTCAGCGCCTCGAGATCCTCGGCGCCGAATTTCTTGGCCAGCTCGTCGTTGATCTCGGCCGCCTTGGGCGACTTGACCTCTTTCACGGTGCAGTCAAAGACCGCTTCCTTGCCGGCCAGGTGCGCGGCGCCGTATTCCTCGGGGAAGGTCACGGTCACGGCCTTTTCCTCGCCCGCGGTCACGCCGACCAGCTGCTCCTCGAAGCCGGGGATGAAGCTGCCCGAGCCCAGAACCAGCGGGTAATCCTCGGCCGAGCCGCCTTCGAACGCCTCGTCGTCGACCTTGCCGACGAAGTCGAAGACCACCTGGTCGCCGTCCTCGGCCGCGCCGTCCTTGGCTTCGAAGTCCTGTGCGTTCTCGGCCAGGCTTTCCAGCGCCTCGTTCACCGACTCTTCGTCGGCTTTCACGACCATCTTCTCCAGCGTGATCGTCGACAGGTCGACCTCGGGGATCTGGGGCAGCGCCTCGTAGGTCATCTCGACCTGGACGTCGTCGCCTTCTTTCCAGTCCTCGTTGGTCATCTTGACCTGCGGCTGCAGCGCCGGGCGGTCGCCGCTGTCCTCGAAATGCTGGGACATGGCGCCGTCAATGCTTTCCTGCATGACTTCGCCCAGAAGACGCTGGCCGAACTGGCGCTTGAGCAGCGGCAGCGGCACCTTGCCCTTGCGGAAGCCCTTCATTTCGATGTCGGGCTGGGCCTCGACCAGCTTCTCCATGACCTTCTCGTCCAGCTCGCTGGCGGTCACGGTGATGGCATAGCCGCGTTTCAGCCCCTCGTTCAGCGTCTCGGTAACCTGCATGTCGTCTTTCCCCATGGCTCAATCCCGCGGGGAGCCCCCGCGCGGGCGCGCGAAAATTTGGCACCTTCTATTGGCGCGACCGGGACTGTGCAAGCGACTAACGCGGATTGGCCGGATTTGGGCGCTGAAATCCGCGGGAGACCGGGGTTTGTTAAGGAAATACGGGGAAACGAGGGTATCGGGCCCTGCCCTGAGGCGCCCCGGCGCCCGGCGTTCGCGATATCGCGGGTCATGGCACAGTGCAGGCCATCCCGCCCCGGGCGACAGGTCCGGGCGAGTCCCGCCCCCCGGCCCTATGATCGCGCCGCGCGCACTGCGCGGCAGGACCGCGGCCGTCGCGGTCAGAACCGCCAGCGCGCGCCCAGGATCACCGAGCTGGCGTCCTGGTAGGTCGTCGGGCTGTTGTCCTCGAATCCATAGATCCGGTAGCCGAGATAGGTCTCAAGGTCCCAGTCCTCGACCGTCTGCACCAGGCCCACCCCCCAGGCATCCGACTCCGACCGGGTCGCCCCGTTGGTCAGCGCCATGTCTGAGCCGTGGTAATAATCCACCGCCAGCGCCGTCTGCCCGATCGGCAGCCAGTCGCCCTTGTAGCCAAGCTTGGCATAACTGAAGCTGCCGTCGGTGTCGCGGTTGCCCATGGCAGCCGTGACGGTCACGCCCGAGCCATGCTCCGCCGAGGCGGAGGCGAAGACATCGTTGCGGTCCGGCCGGTCCGGCCGATGCAGGCTTTGATAGCCGAGGCCGGCGCCGATCCGCAGCGGCCCGATGTCACCCTCGTAGCGCAGCGCCACGTCCCAGATGTCGGCATCGGCATTCTCGCTCAGGATGTCCTGCCCGATGGCGGCCGAGGCGGTGAAACCGCCGAAATCCGGCGTCTGGTAACGGAACCGGCCGTAGCGGCCGCCGTCATAGCTGGCATAGGCGTCGGAGAAGGGGATCCCCGTCAGCGCCCCCTGGTCGTCGCGCAGCTGGATCCGGCCGGTGATATCGGTGACCGAGACATAGTTGGTCAGCACCGTTCCGCTGAAATCCACCTGCCCAGCCCCGTCCGAGGCCATGCTGCCCTGTCCCACGAAGACACTGCCGTAATCCGACCGCAGCCGAAGGTCGATCTTGCGGATATCGGTGCGCTGCCAGTCCATCCAGGACCGGTCGCCCTCGTTCAGCTGGCTGAGACCCGAGGTGGAGCGGAAGCCGAGCGCGGTTTCGACGTTGAACGACAGCTCGGTCCCGTTGGCGAAGGCCTGTTCGTACCAGAAGCCGACCCGCGAATTGGAAGCGGTGTTGTCGTCCAGCTCGGAAGTGGTCGCCGCGCCATCGTCGACCGACAGCCACGCCGGGTTCAGCTGGCCATAGCCCCAGACCCTGCCGCCATTTTCATTGGTGAAGATCGGTCCGGCGAGCGCCGCGCCGCCGGTCAGGGAGAGGCCGGCCGCCAGCAGCGGCAAGGAAAAACGGTGGCGCATGGACGCTCCTGTCGGGGTTACGGGTGGCCGGGACAAGACCCTGGGCACCTGGGGGAGTCGGTCTCTGCTTACCGCAGGGACCATGACACAAGCGTTAAGCGAAGGCGTGACATCGCGACGTGTTCCTGCACGTGACGTTGCATCCTGGGCACAAGCGCCCCCCGGGCCCGCCAGGACCGGCAGACTCGTGTCAGCCCCCCAAGGCGGCCCGGGGCCATCTGCTGAACCGGGTCGGCTCGTCATGGGGGACGCAGGCGCAAGGTCCGGAGCAGGCGGCGTTATCCACAGATCGGAGCCCCCCTGTGGACAAGTCCATGACCGCGCGGACCCGGGGCCGCCGATGACAGCCGCTGTCATGCGAGCTTCATAAAACCATCACGAACTCGTTTCGCAATGTGCCTAGGGACGCCGGTCAAGGGGCCACCAACGGGTCCCGCAACCACTTGGAGTCGTCTCATGACCTTTTCCTCGAAAGCTGCGGCTGCCGCCGTGGCCGTCGCGGGCCTCGCCGGCAGCGCGAGCGCACAGACAGAAATCACCTGGTGGCACGCCATGGGCGGGCACCTGGGCGATGTCGTCAACCAGATCGCGACAGAGTTCAACGCCTCGCAATCCGATTACCGGATCACCCCGGTGTTCAAGGGCGGCTACGAAGAGACCCTGACCGCCGGCATCGCCGCCTTCCGCGCGGGCGAGCAGCCCAACATCATGCAGGTCTTCGACGCCGGCGCCGCCACCGTGATCGGTGCCAAGGGCGCCACCGTCCCGGTGCAGACCCTGCTTGAAGACAACGGCGTCGATTTCGACATCGAAGACTACATCTCGGGCGTGCGCTACTTCTATGCCGACACCGACGGCACCATGATCGGCATGCCGTTCAACTCGTCCTCGCCGGTGCTGTACTACAACGCCGACGCGCTGGCCGAGGCCGGTGTCGAGGCCCCCAAGACCTACGAAGAATTCGCCGAGATCGCGCCTGCCCTGAAGGACGCCGGCTATATCCCGATGGTGCAGACGCACCTGCCCTGGGAATTCGTCGAGAACTTCCATTCGCGCCACAACCTGCCCTTCGCCAGCAACGACAACGGCTACGAGGGCGCCAACGGCACCGAGATCCTGATCAACTCGCCCGAGATGGCCATGCACTTCACCAAGGTGAAGGAATGGCTGGACAACGACCTGTTCGGCTTCTTCGGCGTCAGCTGGGACGACAACAAGGCCCAGTTCACCGACGGCAAGGCAGCGATGTACATCGGTTCCTCGGGCGATTTCGGCGGCCTGACCGCCCTGGACCTGCCGTTTGAATGGTCCAACACCTACCTGCCCTACTGGGAAGAAATCACCGCCGAGGGCTACCAGACCTTCATCGGCGGCGCGTCGCTCTTCGCCATGTCCGGCAAATCCGACGAAGAGAACAAGGCCACCGCAGCCTTCTTCGAATTCCTGACCTCGCCCGAAGTCCAGTACATGTGGCACCGCGAAACGGGCTATGTGCCGATCACCAACGCGGCCTACGAGCTGGCGAAGGAAGACGGCCATTACGACCGTTTCCCCGCCGCCGAAACCGGCATCAAGCAGCTTCAGCTGCAATCGGGCGAGAACACCCGCGGCTACCGCATGGGCTTCTACGTCCAGATCCGCGACATCGAGAACCGTGAACTGTCGCGCTTCCTCAATGGCGAGATCACGATCGAACAGGCGCTCTCGACGATCGAGACGGAAGGCAACGAGCTTCTGGCCCGCTTCGCGCAGACCGTGAACTGAGCCCGTTCCCGCTTCACCACCGGCGGCTGCCTCGCGCGGCCGCCGGTTCCCGTTCTTGCAAGACCATAATCGAGGCCGAACCTTGAAACGCGCTGGATTCACCAATCCCTGGCTGCCCGTGCTGCTTCTGCTGCCGCAGCTCGCCATCATCTGCCTGTTCTTCTACTGGCCGGCCTGGCAGGCTCTCAAATCCTCCTTCTTCCTTCAGGACCCCTTCGGCTTCGGCTCGGTCTTCGTGGGCTGGGACAATTACACCCGGTTGTTCCGCAACGAGGAATACCTGCGCATCGCCGGCTTCACGGTGATTTTCTCGGTCCTCGTGACCTTCTTTTCCCTCGCCCTCGCGCTGCTGCTGGCGGTCAAGGCCGACAAGGTGATCCGGGGCGCGAAGACCTATCGCACCCTGCTGATGTGGGTCTATGCCGTGGCGCCGCCCGTCGCGGGCTTTATCACGCTGATCATGTTCAACCAGCGCTGGGGCCCGCTGACCGAATTCTTCGCGCTGTTCGGCTGGGATTTCCGCGTGCGGCTGGATTACACCGACACCGCCATCGCACTTGTCATCGCCTCGGTCTGGAAGCAGATTCCGGTGAACTTCATCTTCTTCCTGTCGGGCCTGCAATCCATCCCGCGCGCGGTGCGCGAGGCGGCCCTGATCGACAACCGCTCGGCCTTTGGCCGGTTCTGGACGGTGACCTTCCCGCTGCTGGCGCCGACGGGCTTCTTCCTGCTGATCATCAACATCACCTACGCGCTTTTCGACACCTTCGGCACGATCGACACGATCCTGCGCAACAACCCCGGCGATAACCCGATCACCCTTGTCTACAAGGTCTATCTCGATGGCTTCCGCGGCCAGGACATGGGCGGATCCTCGGCCCAGTCGGTGATCCTGATGGTGCTCGTCCTGGCGCTGACGATCTTCCAGTTCCGGATGGTCGAACGCCGCATCCATTACACGTGAGGCCGACCATGGCAGACATGACCGACACCCGCGCCATCCCCACGGCCGCCACCCCGCGCAGGCGCCGGCTGCGCTGGGGCGCCATAGCCGATCACGCAGTGCTGATCGCCGGCGCCTTCGTGATGATGGCCCCGCTGCTGATGCTGCTGCAGATGAGCACGGTGCCCGATGCCGAGATCCTGAAATCCGGACCATCCTTGCGGATCGGCGACCAGTTCGGGCCGAACCTGGAAAAGGCGATGTTCGGGTCGATGTCGTTTTCCGGCGAGAACACCGGCCTGTCGATGTTCCGCAACTCGCTGATCCTAGGGCTGGGCTTTGCCCTGGGCAAGATCGTCATCTCGATGATGGCGGCCTATGCGATCGTCTACTTTCGCCTGCGGTTCGCCACGCTGGCCTTCTGGCTGATCTTCACCACCCTGCTGCTGCCGCTCGAGGTGCGCATCCTGCCCTCCTACGAGGTGACGCAGAAGCTGGGCCTGCTGAACAGCTACGGCGGGCTGATCATCCCGCTGATCGCCTCGGCCACGGCCACCTTCTTCTTCCGGCAGTATTTCATGTCGGTCCCAGAAGAGCTGGTCGAGGCCGCGCGGATCGACGGCGCAGGCCCGGTGAAGTTCTTCATCGACATCCTCGTGCCGCTGTCGAAGACCATGATCGCGGCGATCTTCATCATCATGTTCGTCTATGGCTGGAACCAGTACCTGTGGCCGACGATGATCGTCACCGACGAGGGCAAGATGACCCTGGTTCAGGGGATCCGGCAGATCACCCAAGGGCTTGAAGGCAACCACATTCCCGAATTCGGCCGGTCCAACCTTCTGGCGATCCTGGCGGTTCTGCCGCCCGTTCTGGTCGTGATCTTCTTCCAGAGCTGGTTCGTCAAGGGCCTCACCGAAAGCGACAAGTAAGGAGAAACGCACATGGACAAAGTCATGGACAAAGTGATGGGCAACGTGCGTCTGCAGGGGGTCACCAAGACCTATCCCAACGGAACCCTTGCGGTGCATCCCACCAGCATCGACATCGCGGACGGCGAGCTGATCGTGCTGGTCGGTCCCTCGGGCTGCGGCAAGTCCACGCTCTTGCGCATGGTCGCGGGGCTGGAGGAGATCACCGGCGGCACGGTGACGATCGGCGGACGCGCGGTCAACGACCTTGACCCGGCCGAACGCGACATCGCGATGGTGTTCCAGAACTATGCGCTTTACCCGCATATGACGGTCTACAAGAACATGGCCTACGGTCTGAAGAACCGCGGCAAGCCGAAGGCCGAGATCGACGAGAAGGTGCGCGCGGCGGCCGAGATGCTGAACCTGACCGACTATCTCGACCGCAAGCCCTCGCAGCTGTCGGGCGGCCAGCGCCAGCGGGTCGCCATGGGGCGTGCCATCGTGCGCGAACCGGCGCTGTTTCTCTTCGACGAGCCGCTGTCGAACCTGGATGCCAAGCTGCGCAACCAGATGCGGGTCGAGATCCGCGCGCTGCAGAGGCGCATCGGCGTGACCTCGATCTACGTGACCCACGACCAGGTCGAGGCGATGACCATGGCGGACCGGATCGTCGTGCTGAACGGCGGCAGGATCGAGCAGATCGGCACGCCGGCCGAGATCTATCGCCAGCCCGCGTCGACCTTCGTGGCCAGCTTCATGGGCGCGCCGCCGATGAACCTTGTGCCCGCCGATTACAGCGGCAACGGCTCGGTGCGGGTCTGCGGGACCGAGCTGCCCCTGGGGCGGTCGGCCGATTACCGCGGCGCGGTGTCGCTGGGCGTGCGGCCCGAGGACGTGGACCTTGCGACCGGCGCCGGGGACGGGCCCGCCCTGCCCTTCGACCTGCACCTGGTCGAGGAGCTGGGCGCGCACCGGCTGCTGCACGGCAAGGTCCATGCGCATCCCTTCGTGGTGAACGTGCACAATGCCACCGCGCTCTCCGAAGGCCGGATGTACCTGCGGGTGGCGCCCGGGAACCTGCACATGTTCGCCCCCGACAGCGGCCGCAGGATCTGATCGCGACCCCGGTTCAGGCAACCCCGGCGGCACTCCCGCCCCCCGAACCGGCCTGGCTGCGCCAGCCCGCCCCGGGCGTTGGGCCCGGCCGCGCGCCCTTCGGGCGCGCGGTGGTGGCACCCTGTCCAGACCGCTGCGTAGGGTGGGGTTCTACCCTACCGCCCCCTCCAGCCGGGCGCGCAGCGGCGCCATCTCGCCCGCGCGCAGCCGCCCCTCGTGCGGGATGAACAGCCCCCGGACCTCGTGCCCCTCGATCACCGGCCGTCCGTCGATCAGCCCGACATAGCCCAGCCGCAGCGCCTTGGGTCGCCAGTCTTCCAGCCGCAGTTGCAGATCCATCATGTCGCCGTCCCGCGCCGGCGCCGGAAACCGCGCGCCCACGTCCATCAGCCCGATCCCGATCGCCCCCAGCTCCTGACAGAGCGCGGCGTGCCCGCCCGTGAACCGGCGCTGCAGGAAGGAATGGAAGCAGCGGTCGAACCATCTGAAATAATTCGGATAATAGACGATACCGGCCGGATCGCAGTGGCCGAAGCTGATCTCGATCTCCAGGCTGAAATCGGGCGTTGACATGGATGGCTCTCCGGAGGCTTGGCAGGTCTCGCAGCCAAAGACAAACTGCGGGTAAGGTCAAGCGCGCGGCCAGCCGGCGCGGCCCGTCGACGGGCGGGCCGGGCGCCGGCGGCAATGGCAAGACCAGGGCGATTTTCCGAAGCAGACCGGGGTCCTGTCCCTTTGCCTGCGCGGCGCGGGGTCCGGGCCGGGGCGCGGGGAAACGACATTGCGCGAAAGCTTGAGACATGCACTATGATACGAAAAATTGATAATGCGAAAATTGGCCTGAAACGGGCATCAAGGGAGGTATTATGACACGAATTGCAACACTGGCGCTGCTCGCCAGCGTCGCCTCGACCGCCGTTCTGGCCAATGAGGCGAAGATCGGCTTTGTCACCACGCTGACCACCGGAGCCGCCGTCATCGGCAACGACATGAAGAATGCCGTGGACCTGGCGATCGAGCATCTCGACGGCAAGGCCGGCGACACCACGATCGAGGTCATCTTTGGCGACGACGGCTTCGCGCCCGAGACCGGCAAGCAGGTCACCGACAAGCTGGTCAAGCAGGACGACGTGGATTTCGTCGCCGGCTACATCTGGAGCCACGTGCTGCTGGCCTCGCGCAAGACCGTGCTGGATGCGGACAAGTTCCTGATCTCGGCCAATGCCGGACCCAGCCAGATCGCCGGAAAGCTCTGCGATCCCAACTTCTTCTCGACCTCCTGGCAGAACGACCAGACGCCCATGGCCATGGGCGAGGTGCTGAACCGGCAGGGGGTCAAATCGCTCTATGTCATGGCGCCGAACTATGCCGCGGGCAAGGACATGGTCGCCGGCGTCGAACGCACCTTCGAAGGCGAGATCGTCGGCAAGGACCTGACCAAATGGGGCGCCGACGCGCAGCTGGACTTCTCGGCCGAACTGGCCAAGGCGAAGGCCTCCGGCGCCGACGGGATCTTCGTCTTCTACCCCGGGGCCGCCGGCGGGGCCTTCATCCGGCAATACGACCAGGCCGGGCTGAAGGACACGCTGCCGCTCTATTCCGTCTTCACCGTCGATGCGCTGAGCCTGCCCAAGCTGGAGGAGGCCGATTTCCAGGCCGTCCTGGGCAGCCGCACCACCCAGCAATGGGACCCGACGCTGGACAACGCGGCGAACCAGAAATTCGTCACCGATTTCAAGGCGAAATACGGCACCTACCCGTCCTACTACGCGGCGCAATCCTATGATGCGATCATGCTGATCGCCTCGGCGATCGAGGCCGTGGGCGGCGACATGGACGACAAGGACGGCCTGCGCGCGGCGCTGAAGGCCGCCGATTTCGACAGCGTCCGGGGCGAATTCTCCTTCGGCACGAACAACATGCCGGTGCAGGATTTCTACCTGCGCGAGGTGGTCACGGACGACGACGGCACCTGGACCACCAAGGTGGTCGAGACGGTCTACGACAATGCTGTCGATCCCTATGCCGCCGATTGCAAGATGAAGTGAGGCGCAGCCTCGGGGGCCGGCCGGGACGTATCCGGCCGGCCCCTGCATGTCCGCGCCCCGGATTTCCAAACGCCAGCCAGGACCCGCTCCCTTGGACCTGACCCTGTTCACCATCCAGCTTCTGAACGGCCTGCAGCTTGGTCTGCTGCTGTTCCTCGTGGCTTCGGGCCTGACGCTGGTCTTCGGCATTCTCGATTTCGTCAACCTCGCCCATGCCTCGCTCTACATGCTGGGCGCGTTCATCTGCGCGTCGTTCACGCTGTGGCTGGGCAATTTCGTCTGGGGCGTCCTGCTGGCGCTTCCGGTCACGGCGCTGGTCGGGCTGGTGGTCGAACGGGTGGTGGCCCGGCCGCTCTACGCCCGCGACCACCTGGACCAGGTGCTGGCGACCTTCGGCCTGATCCTGGTCATCGACACGGCCGCGCAGCTGATCTGGGGCCCCGCCGGCATCGCCGTGCCCCTGCCTGACTGGCTTGAGGGCCAGGTGCAGATCGGCGCGGTGACCCTGCCGAGCTTCCGTCTGCTGATCATCGGCGCGGGCCTGATGGCCGCGGCCGGGCTGTTCTGGCTGGTCAATTACACGCGGCTGGGGATGCTGATCCGCGCCGGCGCGTCGAACCGCACGATGGTGTCGGCGCTGGGGATCGACATCCAGTCGCTTTTTGCGCTCGTCTTCGCGCTGGGGGCCACGCTGGCGGGGCTTGCCGGCATGCTGATCGCGCCGATCACCGAGGCGTCCATCGGCATGGGCAATTCGGTCATCATCACCGCCTTCGTCGTCATCATCGTGGGCGGCATCGGATCCATGAAGGGCGCTTTCATCGCCGCGCTGATGATCGGGCTGATCGACACGCTGGGGCGGTCCTTCCTCGACGACATCTTCAAGCTGGTCATGTCCACCGAAGCGGCCGAAACCTCGGCGCCGGCAATCTCAGCCATGCTGATCTACATCATCATGGCGGCGGTTCTGGCCTTCAAACCCAGCGGTCTCTTCCCGCCCAAGGTCCGCTAGGATGGCCCGCAAGATCCTGACCGTCGCGGTTCTCGCCGCGCTCGCCGTCCTGCCGCCGGTCTTCTACCTGACGGGCAATGCCTTCTACCTCGACCTCGCCACGCGGCTGGTGATCCTCGGGATCGCGGCCGTGTCGCTGAACCTGATCCTGGGCTTCGGCGGCATGATCTCCTTCGGCCATGCGGCCTTTGTGGGGCTGGGCGCCTATGCCGTGGGGATCCCCGCCTATCACTGGCTTTACTACACCGCCGGAGACTGGGCCGTATCGGGGCTGGCACAGATCCCCATCGCGGTCGCGGTGACGGCGTTGTTTGCCCTGCTCACCGGGCTGATCTGCCTGCGGACGCGGGGCGTCTATTTCATCATGATCACCATGGCCTTCGCGCAGATGGTCTATTACCTCATTGTCTCAATCGAGGAATACGGCGGCGACGACGGGCTGGTGATCGACACGCGCTCGCAGCTGCCCTTCCTCGATCTTGACGATCCGCTGCAGCTTTACGGGCTGGCCTATGTCTCGCTGCTGGTCGCGATGGGGCTGGTGGCGATGATCGTCAAGTCGCGCTTCGGCATGGTCATCCAGGGGGCGAAGGGCAATGACGAACGCATGCGCACGCTGGGGTTCAACACCTATGCCTACCGGCTGACGGCCTACGTGATCTCGGGCGCGATGTGCGGCTATGCGGGCGCGCTTCTGGGCAATTTCACCACCTTCATCTCGCCCGAGATGATGGACTGGACCCGTTCGGGCGAGCTGATGTTCATGGTGATCCTCGGCGGCGCGGGCACCGTGCTGGGCCCGGTTCTGGGCGCCACGGTCTTCATCGTGCTGGAGGAAGTGCTGTCCTCGATCACCATCCACTGGCACCTGCCCTTCGGGCTGATGCTGATCGCCGTGGTGCTCTTCGTGCGCGGCGGGCTGATGGGCCTCTTCGCCGTTCTGTTCGGGGGCCGCAAATGACCGTGCTCGAGGTGACCGGCCTGAACAAGAGCTTCGGCGGCATCAAGGCCACCGACGATCTGACCCTCACGCTGGAACCCGGAGAGCTGCACGCAGTGATCGGGCCCAACGGCGCGGGCAAGACGACGCTGATCTCGCAGCTTTGCGGGCTGCAGTTTCCCGACACCGGCGCGATCCGCTTCCTGGGCCGCGACATCACGCGCATGACGCCGCACCGGCGGGCGCGGATGGGCATGGCGCGGTCGTTCCAGATCACCTCGCTGATCATGGACATGTCGGTGGAGGACAACGTGGCGCTGGCGGTGCAGGCCCGCGCCGGCACGTCCTTCCGCTTCATCCGCCCGGCGCGGCGCATCGCGTCCCTGCGCGAGCCGGCCCGCGCGATGCTGGACCGGGTCGGATTGCTGGACAAGGCGGATCACCCGACCGTGGCGCTCAGCCATGGCGAGCACCGCAGGATGGAGATCGCCATCGCCCTGGCGACACAGGCCCGACTGATGCTGCTGGACGAGCCGATGGCGGGCCTGGGCGGAGAGGACGCGGCCGAGATGGTCGCCTTGCTGCGCTCCATCAAGGGCGACCGCACGATCCTGCTGATCGAACATGACATGGACGCGGTCTTTGCACTGGCGGACCGCATCTCGGTCCTGGTCTATGGCCATATCATCGCCACCGGCGCCCCGGACGAGATCCGCGCCAACGCGGCGGTGCAGCAGGCCTATCTGGGGGAAGACTGATGCTGCAGGTCCGCGATCTGACGGCGCATTACGGCACGTCGCAGGCTCTGTTCGGCATGGATTTCGCGCTGCAGGCGGGTCAGGTCGCGACGCTGCTGGGGCGCAACGGGATGGGCAAGACCACGACGATCCACGCGATCATGGGGATCGTGAAGGCCTCTGGCGGGTCGATTCTGTTCGACGGGCAGGAGCTGGTCGGCCGGCCGTCGTTCCGGACCGCGAACCTTGGCATCGGGCTGGTGCCCGAGGGGCGGCAGATCTTCCCGAACCTGACGCTGATGGAAAACCTCGTGGCGACGGCGTCGAACCACCTTGGTCAGGCCGATCCCTGGAGCGTGGAGAAGGTCTTTGCCCTGTTTCCCGAGCTGGAGACCAGGGTGGGGTCGATGGGCAACCTGCTGTCGGGCGGAGAGCAGCAGATGCTGGCGATCGGGCGGGCGCTGATGACCAATCCGCGGCTGCTGATCCTCGACGAGGCGACCGAGGGGCTGGCGCCATTGGTGCGGCAGAAGATCTGGGCGGCGCTTGCCCGGATCCGGGCCGAGGGGATGTCGATCCTGGTGGTCGACAAGAACCTGGCCGACCTGCTGCGGATCGCCGACCGCCATTTCATCGTGCAGCGCGGCCGCGTCGCCTGGTCGGGCACAAGCCTGGAGCTGCAGGCGGATGCCGCCGTGCGCGCGCAATACCTGGGCTTCTGACCGCCTGCCCGGCCACAGCCGCCCGCCTGCCGTCGCCGCGCGATGGGCCGATGTCGGCGGCCCGGCACGACGGGGCGGCGATCCACGCCTGGAGCCTGCCGATGATTACGGGGCGCCGACCTGGTGCGTCGCACCGGGATCAGGCGAAATCCGCCCGGGATCGCGGCATGAATTCCGTTGAAGGAAGGTCTTTTCTGATCGAAGATGCATCATGCGACCCAGATTGCGCCCCGATTTCCGACGCCTGTCCGCCGCGATCTTTCCGCCCTGTCGCGCCGTCCTTGCTCATACCCCGGTTCCACCCGCGCTGCCTTGCGCGGCGCTGGCCCTGCTGATCCCGGCCACGCCTCTGCGCGGGGCCGCGATCCAATGGCCCGAACCGCTCTTTCAGTCCATCGACCGGCGCCTGCCGGCCACACGGACGCCCTGAGGCCGGCCCATGGCAATTAATGTCGATCTCTGGCTGTGGAACCTGGACCGGCAATTCCAGGACCTCGACGCCCTGGCCCGCCCCCTGACCGAGGCCGAGCGGCGCAGGTCCGAAAGCTTCATCAAGCCGGTGGACCGCGCGCGATTCGTCGCCGCGCGCGGGCGCTTGCGCGAGATCCTGGCCAGCTACGTGGACCGCCCCGCCCATATGCTCGACTTCGAGACAGTCGGCCGGGGCAAGCCGGTGCTGCGCGAGGGGCCGGCGTTCAACCTTTCCCATGCCGGAGGCTGGGCCGCACTGGTCGTGGCCCCCGACGCGCCGCGGCTGCAGATCGGCGTGGACATCGAGGCGATCCGCCCGATCAACCCCGCCGTCGCGGTCCGCAGCTTCTCACTCGTCGAACAGGCCGAGCTGCGCCAGCTGCTGCCTGCGGGCTGGATGCGCGGTTTCTTCAACGGCTGGACCCGGAAGGAAGCGGTGATCAAGGCCACCGGCGACGGGCTGGCCGCCGACCTGCAAAGCTTTGACGTGACGCTGATGCCCGACCTGCCGGCGCGGATGCTGGACAGCCGCGGCCCCCTGCCCGGCGCCGCCAGCTGGCAGATCGTCAACCTCGACACCGGGCCCGGCTTCTGCGGCGCCGTCGCCGCCATTACCCACGGAGACCCCCTGGGCCCCATCGTGCTGCGCCAGGGCCGCCTGCCGCTGCTGGGCACACCGCTGCCCGCCCATGGCGGCGTGGGGTCTCCTTCAGGTTGATCCTGTTCCCGCAAAAGGCGCATTGACTCCGCCGGGATCATCCTCCTATCTGTGCACCATATCCGATTAAAACAATCAGATATACGGATACCGACACAAGGAAGGAACGGCGCACCCCGCGGCGCGCCGAAACTGGGAGATACGCATGTCCACATACCCCCGCCCGGCCCTTTGGGCCATCCTCGCCGCAAGCGTGGCGCTGAGCCCGGCCGCCGTGGCCGCCGAGGGCGAGGTCAACCTCTACTCCTCGCGCCATTACGACACCGATGAGCGGCTTTATTCCGATTTCGAGGAGGCCACCGGCATCACCGTGAACCGGATCGAGGGCAATGCCGACGAGCTGATCGCCCGGCTGGAAGCCGAGGGCCGCAACTCGCCCGCCGACGTGGTGATCACGGTCGATACATCGCGGCTGACCCGCGCCAAGGAGGCCGGCGTGCTGCAACCGATCGAAAGCGAGGTGCTCGAGGCGCGGATCCCCGGCTACCTGCAGGACGAGGACAACCAATGGTTCGGCTTCTCGCAGCGCGCGCGGATCATCTTCTACGACAAGGACGACGTGGAAAACCCGCCCGCCACCTATGCCGACCTGGCCAAGCCTGAATACGAGGGGATGATCTGCATCCGCTCCTCGACCAACGTCTACATGCAGACGCTGCTGGCCGCCATGATCGAGCACATGGGCGAGGAACAGGCCAAGGAATGGGCCACCGGCGTGCTGAACAACTTCGCCCGCGATCCGCAGGGCGGTGACACCGACCAGCTGCGCGGCCTGGTGTCCGGGGAATGCGACATCGTGCTGGGCAATACCTATTACTTCGCCCGCGCGATCCGCACCGATGTCAGCGGCGTGACCGAGGACATCGACCGCATCGGCTGGGTCTTTCCGGACCAGGGCGGCAACGGCGCGCATATGAACCTGTCGGGCGCCGGCGTGGCCGCCCACGCACCCAACCGCGAGAACGCGATTCTCTTCCTGGAATACCTCGCCTCCGACCAGGCGCAGCAGTATTTCTCGGCCGGCAACGACGAATACCCGGCAGTGCCCGGCGTGGGCATCAGCCCCTCGGTCGCGGCGCTGGGCTTCTTCAAGCCCGATGACGTGGATCTCTCGGCCGTGGCCGGCAACCTGGCCGACGCGCAGCGGATCTATAACGAGATCGGCTGGAAGTAAGCCGAACCGGATCAACGAAGGGCGCGCCTGTCACGGGCGCGCCCTTTTTCTTTGCGGAAGGCGCGGGTGGAGAGCCCTGATCGCGGGCAAGGCTCCCGCCCGCCCTCCCCGCCTCGCCCGCGATCCGGCGCAGGTTGCACCGACCGCGCCCGGCCACATCCGCAAGGCGAGCGGCCGGGTCCGTCAGGCCGAAAATCCTCGCCACGCCATATCCGACACAAACTCTCGGGATTGACATACCCGATTACTTCACTCAACCATCGCCCCTGCATGCCGTCCGGTCCCGATCGACCCCGATCCGGTGCGGGCGGCGGAATTGACTGCCATAACAAGGGACAGCCCACATGAACCTCAAGTCGCTCGCCATCCTGGGCACCACGGCGCTGACCGCCATTCCGGCCTGGGCCGCGACCTCGAAAACCGACGTCCTGACCACCTATGCCGATATTGCCCATGCGGGCTACGAAGACAGCTTGACCTCGGCCAAGGCCCTGCAATCCGCCGTCGACGCGCTGATCGCCGAGCCGTCGGCCCAAGCGCTGCAGGCCGCCCGCCAGGCCTGGCTCGAGGCGCGCGTGCCCTACCAGCAGACCGAGGTCTACCGCTTCGGCAACGCGATCGTCGATGACTGGGAAGGCAAGGTGAACGCCTGGCCGCTGGACGAGGGGCTGATCGACTATGTCGACCCGACCTACGGCGGCGCGACCGAGGAAAACGAATACGCCGCCCTCAACGTCATCGCCAACCCGACCTTCACCCTCTCGGGCGAAGAGATCGACGCCACCGACATCACGCCCGAGCTTCTGGAAGGCGCGCTGCACGAGGCCGACGAGGTCGAAAGCAACGTGGCCACCGGCTATCACGCCGTGGAATTCCTGCTGTGGGGCCAGGACCTGAACGGCACCGACTACGGCGCCGGCAACCGCCCCTGGACCGACTATGCGACCGGCGACGATTGCACCAACGGCAATTGCGACCGGCGCGGCGATTACCTGAAGGCGGCGACCGACCTTCTGGTCTCGGACCTGGAGTGGATGACCGCGCAATGGGCCGAAGGCGGCGAGGCGCGCTCGACCGTGCTGTCGGACGAAGACGCAGGGATCTCGGCCATGCTGACCGGCATGGGCTCGCTTTCGTACGGCGAACAGGCCGGCGAGCGGATGAAGCTGGGCGTCATGCTGAACGACCCCGAGGAAGAGCATGACTGTTTCTCGGACAACACGTTCAACAGCCATTTCTATGACGCCATGGGCGTGCGCAACGTCTACCTGGGCAGCTATACCCGCATCGACGGCACCGTCGTGTCGGGCGCGTCGCTGTCCGAGCTGGTGGCCGAGGCCGACCCGGCCGTCGACGAAGAGCTGAAGGCGAAGCTGGACGCGACGATGATCGAGATGTCCGAGATGAAGACCGCGGCCGAGGCCGGGTTTTCCTATGACATGATGCTGGCGCGCGGCAACGACGCGGGCGAGGCGCTGATCATGGGCGCGGTGAATGCGCTGGTCGACCAGACCGCCTCGATCGAACGTGCGGTGTCGGCCCTGGGGGCCAACCAGATCGACTTCGAAGGCTCCGACAGCCTCGACAACCCCGACGCGGTGTTCCAGTAACGCCGGACCGCGGGCGGCTCCTCCCCGGGCCGTCCGCCAGGCGGGCCCATCGCACGCATATCCGTCGCAGGACGTTGCGTGCGCCCGGCCCGCCTCGCCTTTTTCGCGGGTGCTCCACGAGCCCTTGGCCTCTGGCCGGTGATCATGTCCCGAAAGAAGGGCAGGCATCGCGAGGTCATCGTGGAGAAACCTTCCGAGCAGCACCGGATGGGCCGGTCCTTGCCGTCGTGCCCCGGCCCATCCGCGTTGCGCAGGGGCTTTGCCGGGGCGAGGGTCGCCAGACCGAGGCATCGCCCCAAGCCGCACGGTCCCTGCACACGGCGGCGCTTCCCGCTATATGGCCCAATGCGAAAACGGCGCGAAAGAGGTCTCTCGCGCCGCGTTGATCGCGGATGGGTCCTGGGGGCGTGGCCGGACGGCTGCCGACGGCGCTGGGGCGGGATCGGGACGATGCGGATCGCTCCGTCGTCGTCGCAGATCGCCAGGCCTGGCTACGCAGGTGGCGTGTCCTTGCTGCGGACCTGGGGTCCGGTCAGACCGGAGCGCTGGGGGACTCCGGCAAGCGCGTTAAGCGCGTGGCTGGCCCGGGCTGCAGCAGTCGTACGACGCGGCGCAAGCCCTTGAACTGGCTGGTCGAAGGCACGGGGCCTGATGTCTGGGGGTCAACGGACTGGCTGGCTGGGCCGGTGGGGCAGCTGGGCTGGCGACATCCGTTGACGACTACATATCACGGGAATTTCCGGTGCCAACCCCTTTTAGAATAATTCTAATCCAGATTAAAACACTCGGATACCGGCCCCCGCACCGTCCCCATGTCCCGGGCCTGCGTCGCTCAGCGTCCGGTCAAATCCCCGCCCGCCCCTCTTGGCATGGCCCAGGCCCTGTGGCAGGCCTGCGCCACGCGGGCCCGGTCTTCATCCGGCGCCGCGCCCGGCATTCAGACACCGAAAGGACACGCCCGGCGATCCCGCGGCCGGCCGCACCCGCCCCCTTGGCAGCCGGTCCCCGAAGACCCCGCAGTGGCACCATGCCGCAGCCCTGCCGCCCGTTTCTGGCGGGATCCCCCTCGCATTCCCCTTTTCCGACCATAAAGATAAGATTACCGAGCCAAGAGCCAATGCAAAGCTTCCACGCCGTGACCCACCGTACCCTGACCGTTTCGCTGATCGCCCTCGCGGCCCTGGCCGCCCCCCTTGCCGCGCCGTCCGCCCGGGCCGATACCGTCACCCTCGGCGCCCTGCCCGCGCCCGAGGATCTGCACATGACCGTCGTGCCCCGCACCAAGGCCGAACAAGCGCGGATCGACAAGGTCACGCGGCCCACCACCGATTTCACCGCGCCCGAAACCTACGAGACCAAGCAGGGCGGCGCCGCCTCGGTCCGCCGGGGCGACACGGCGGATGCCTTCTCGCAGCCCTCGGCCAACATGTCCTTCGAACGCGAGCTCGACTTCCGCGTCGGCAACGGCCTGTTCAAGAAGCTCTGGGTCTCCTCGCCCTCCTCGACGCTGGCCTCCGACGGGCTTGGCCCGCTTTACAACGCACGCTCGTGCCAGCGCTGTCACCTGAAGGACGGGCGCGGGCATCCCCCTGAATCGCCCGAGGATTCCGCTGTCTCCATGCTGGTCCGCCTGTCGGTCCCCGACGACGGCACCGCCGCGGTCCCCGACATCGAAGGCTATCTCGCCGACCGGCCCGATCCGGTCTATGGCGGCCAGCTGCAGGATTTCTCGATCGCCGGTCACGCCGCCGAGGCGCGGATCAGGATCACCTACACCGAGGAAGAGATCGTGCTGGCCGGCGGCGAGACCGTCTCGCTCCGCCGCCCCGATCTGCAGCTGGTCGATCCCGGCTACGGGCCGCTGCGCGACGATCTGATGGTTTCGGCCCGGGTCGCGCCGCAGATGATCGGGCTTGGCCTGCTGGATGCGGTGCCGGCGGCCGATATCCTGGCGCTGGCCGATCCCGACGACGCGGATGGCGACGGCATTTCGGGCCGGCCCAACGTGGTCTGGTCGCTGGACCACGATCGCCCGATGCTGGGCCGCTTCGGTCTGAAGGCCGGCCAACCCTCGATCCGCGAGCAATCCGCCGCCGCCTTTTCGGGCGACATCGGCATCTCGACCGCGCTGCACCCGGCGGGCTCGGGCGACTGCACCGCCGCGCAGGCCGACTGCATGGCCGCGCCCAACGGCAACGATCCCGAAAACGGCGATGTCGAGATCGGCGAAGACGGGCTGGACCTTGTCACCTTCTATTCCAACAACCTCGCCGTGCCGGAACGCGGCGACCTGGACGACCCCCAGGTCCTGCGCGGCAAACAGGTCTTCTACGAGTCCGGCTGCACCGCCTGCCACAATCCCAAATTCGTCACCCACCGGCTGGAAAACCAGCCCGAACAAAGCTTTCAGCTGATCTGGCCCTATACCGACATGCTCCTGCACGACATGGGGCCGGACCTGGCCGACAACCGCCCCGAGGCGCGCGCCACCGGATCGGAATGGCGCACGCCGCCGCTCTGGGGGATCGGGCTGACCGAACAGGTCTCGGGCCATACCTATTTCCTGCACGACGGCCGCGCGCGGTCCCTGATGGAGGCGATCCTGTGGCACGGGGGCGAGGCCGCGGCCGCCCGCGACCGGATCATTGCCACGCCCAAGCCCGACCGCGACGCCCTGATCCGTTTCCTGGAGAGCCTCTGATGCGCCGACTTGCCCTGATCCCGCTGCTGCTGCCCCTGCCCGCGCTTGCCGGGCTGGACGAGGTCGCGACCGACCATGCCCTGCCCCGCTACGAGGCGCTGGCGCAAAGCACCGAAACCCTGGCCGCGACCGCCGCCACCGATTGCCGGGGCGAGGCCACGTTGGCGGCCTACACCGCCGCCTTCGACGACTGGATGGGCGTGTCGCATATCCAGTTCGGCCCGATCGAGGATCTGAACCTCTCGCTCGCCATAGCCTACTGGCCCGATCCGAAGAACCGCACCGGCAAGGCGCTGCGCGGGCTGATCGCCGACGCGGATCCGGTCGTGAACGAGGCCGAAGACTACCGCGATGTCTCGATCGCGGCGCAGGGGTTCTATGCGCTGGAACGGCTGCTTTACGACGACAGCCTGCCGCAGGGCGATTACACCTGCGCCCTGACCGCCGCCGTCGCGCGGGGGCTGGCCGATACCTCGGCCATGCTGGCCACGGCCTGGGTGGATTACGCCGGTACGCTGACGCAGCCCGGCCCCGACAACCCCGTCTACCCGACCGGGGCCGACGCCACGCGCAAGGTCTATACCGCCCTGCTGTCGGGCCTGGAATTCACCCGCGACCAGCGTCTGGGCCGCCCTCTTGGCACGTTCGACCGTCCCCGCCCCAACCGGGCCGAGGCGCAGCTGTCGGGCCGCAGCCAGCGCAACGTGGTCCTGTCGCTGGCCGCGCTGGAAGACCTGGCGCTGGCGCTGGCCGACGCGCCGATCCCGCAGAGCCAGGCCGCCTTTGACCGCGCGCGGGCGCGCGCCGCGTCGCTTGACGACCCGGTTCTCGCCGGGGTCGCGGACCCGATGGCGCGCTTCCGGATCGAGGCGCTGCAGCAGGACCTGCGCGACATCCAGACCGAACTCGCCACCGAGCTTGGCGCGGCGCTTGGCGTCTCGGCCGGGTTCAATTCCATGGACGGCGACTGAGACGAGAGACCGAAGACCGGAGACCGACATGCCCGACAGACGCAGCTTTCTCGGCGCCCTGCTGGCCGCCGGCAGCCTTGCCACCACCGGCTGGGCCGCGGCGGGCGGGCCCGCCTACCTGGCCGCCGCGCGCAAACCCTCGGGCGATTACGCCCTCGTCGGGCTCGACACCCTGGGCGACATCGCCTTCGACATCCCCCTGCCCGCGCGCGGCCATGCCGCCGCCGCCCATCCGGTCAAGGCCGAGGCCGTGGCCATCGCCCGCCGCCCCGGCACATTCGCTCTGGTGCTCGATTGCCGCACCGGCGAGGTCCGCCACCGGATCGACGCACCCCGGGGGCGGCATTTCTATGGCCACGGCGCCTTTTCGAAGGACGGCACGCGGCTTTACACGCCGGAAAACGACATCGCCACCGGCGCGGGCCGCATCGGCATCTGGTCGCGCGACGACGGCTATGCGCGGATCGGCGACGTGCCCTCGGGCGGCATCGGCCCGCACGAGATCCTGCGCCTGCCCGGGTCGCGCCTGCTGGCCATCGCCAACGGTGGCATCCGCACCCATCCCGACACGGGGCGCGAGAAGCTGAACCTGGGCACGATGCGCCCCAACCTGACGCTGATGGACGAAGACGGCGTGATCCGCGATCAGGCCGCGTTGCCCGACGCGCTGCACCTCAACTCGCTGCGCCATATCTCGGCCGCCGCCGACGGGCGCGTCGCCTGTGCCTTCCAGTGGCAGGGCGACCCTTACGATCCCGCGCCGCTGCTGGCGGTCTATGCCGAAGGCCAGGGCCTGCGCCTTCTGGACGTGCCCGAGGGGCGGCTGATGGCGATGGACGGCTACGCGGGGTCGGTGGCCTTCTTCGACGGCGACCGCCGCATCGCGGTGACCTCGCCGCGCGGCAGCGTGCTGCAGGTCTATGACGCGCGGACCGGGTTCGAGCGGCAGGTGGCGCAGGCGGATGTCTGCGGCGTGGCGCCGGGGCCTCTGGGCGCGCTTTGCACCGACGGGCTGGGCCGCGTGAGCCGGATCGAGGCCACGGGAATCACCGGTCTGGCCCGGCATGAGCTGGCCTTCGACAACCATCTGGTGGCGCTTCCGCTTTAGGCGGCGGCGCGGGCTGATGGGTCCGGATGGAGTATTTTTGCAAAGATGAAGACAGAGGTTGCGCGACGGCCCGGCCCCCGAGATACTGACGGAAGATATTGACAGAAGGTTAAGACGCGCCTGTAACGCCTTGATTTCCTTAAGGCTGGGTGATGTCCCACGCGTGGGACACCCCTGGGCTCAGCGGGGCAGCTGGCTGTCCAGTTGCTGCAGGTTCGGATCCTCGGGCAGCACCTGAAGCGCCTCGGTCAGGACCTGCCGCGCGGCGCGGGGGCCGGCGGTGGCATGGGCCAGCCGGACCAGCATCACCCAGGCCTCGGCCCGCTGCGGATCCATCTCGACCACCTGCCGGAAGGCCGAGGTGGCGGCCTCGGCATTGCGCTGCGACAGGGCGAGGCCGGCCAGCACCAGGTGGGTTTCCGGGTAGTCCAGCCTGGTCACGAGCGAGCGCTGCCACTCTTCCATCCCGGCGCGCAGCAGGGCGACCTGCGAGGGCGCCAGCCCCTGTGGCGAAACATCGACCAGCGAGCGCGCGGTTTCGACGCGGACCATGCGCAGCGGGTCGGACAGAAGCGGCATCAGCCGCCGCACCCTGATTTCTGCCGGCGCCCCCGCCTGCAGCCGGGCCGAGGCGGCGCGGACCAGCGGGTCGGGATCCGAGACCAGCGGCAGGGCCCGGTCCGGAAGATCCGGCAGGCCGGAGGGGGCAAGCATCTCGGCCGCCGTGGCGCGCACGATGCCGGGCTGGCGCTCGTCCAGCGCAAGCGCCAGCAGCGCCTCGCCCGCCGCCGCCGGATCGGCCCGCCCGGCGGCAAGCGCCTCGCCATAATGGGGCGTGGACTGACGGCCATTCGGGAAACGCGCGGCGATCTCGGCGGCGGCCCAGTCCTGGCTCCGGTCGGCATGGCAATCGGTGCAGGTGTCCGGCGCGCCGATCCGGGCGCCGATATCCGGGCGCGGCACGCGGAAGGAATGGTCGCGCCGCCCGTCGACGCCCATGTAGACCCGCTCGGCCATGTGGCAGGAGATGCATTGGGCGCCCTGGCTCTCCGCTTCGTGGAAATGGTGGTCGGGCGTGTCGTAGGCGGCCTTGCGCAGCGTCGGGAAATCCGGGTTTCCGGCCGGCGAATGGCACTGGGTGCAAAGCGCATTGCCCTCGGCCACCAGCTCGGCGGAATGCGGATCGTGGCAATTCGCGCAGCCCACGCCCTCGGCATACATCTTCGATTGCAGAAAGGAGCCGTAGACATAGACCTCGTCCCGGATCTGCCCGTCGGGCTCATAAAGGCCGGGGCGCAGGAGCGAGAGCGTATAGGCATCGTGATAGGGCGTGCCGGGCAGCGGGTTGCCATCGGCCATGGGCTCGCGCCGGGAATGGCAGCCGGCGCATTGGCCGACATAGGCGTCGCGCTCGGCCGCGTCGAAGCTCATCGAGAAGCCGTAAGGATCAAGGCCGTCTTCCTCCACGGGCAAATCCGGGTCCCCGGCCCAGGCCAGATGCGCGGCACCGGGGCCATGGCAGGCCTCGCAGCCCACCCCGATCTCGGCCTGGGTGGAGCGGTAGCGCTGGCTCTGGATCCCGAAATTACGTTTGTAACCGGTGGCGTGGCATTCGGCGCAGCGGGCGTTCCAGTTCTTGTATGGCCCGGTCCAGTGCAGCCCGTCGTCCGGCGGCAGGTCCTGGTCGGGATAAAGGTGGAACCATGCGCCCTGCTCCACATCCCAGACCACGTCGAAGCTTTGCAGCCGGCCCGGTTCGGTCTCGAGCAGGTATTGCTGCAGGGGGGCGACACCGACGACCGAATGGATCTTGTAGTCGGTGCTGGTGCCGTCGGTTTCCGTCACCGTCACCGCGTAGGTGCCATCCGACAGGCGGAAGGCGGCGGTCATGTCGCCGAGTTCAAACCGGGTGCCGTCGAAATCGGCGAGGATGTTGGCCTCTTCCGCGTCGGTCCAGGCCAGCGCGTGGTGCGATCCCGACCAGGCCTCGGCAATATCGGCGTGACAGTCGATGCAGCTTTCGCTGCCGACGTAATCCGGGGCTGCAAGGGCCGCCATCGCCGGCCAGGCCAGCAGGAGACAGAGCAGGAGGCGCAGGCGGGCGAAAAGGGTCATGGCGGCTTGCTCCGGACCGGCGGGGTACACACCCCACCATGGCTAACAGATTGACGCGACCTTGCAATCCTTGCGCGGACCGGACGGGGCGACGCGATGTTGCGCCCGTCCGAAAGGCACCGCGGGGCCTTAGCCGTCGTGCGCGGCCTGACCGTAGAGTTTCTCGCTCAGGGCGTTGTTGAACGCGGCGCCGTAGATCAGGATCGCCGACATCAGGTACAGGAAGATCAGCGCCGACATCGCCCCGGCCAGGCCCGCATAGGTGGCCGAGTAGCTGGCGAAGTTCGAGATGTAGATCGAGAAGGCCCGCGCCACGATCGCCCATGTCACCACGGTCAGCAGCACGCCGGGCCAGATCTTGACCTTTTTGCCCACCTTGCCCGGCAGCCAGTAATGGCAGGCCGTCACCACCAGCACCGCCATGCCCCCGCCAATGGTCAGCCGCGCGGCGCGGCTTTCGAACAGCAGCTCGTAGAACCACGGCAGCGCGTTGTGCACGAAATTCAGGTAGAAGGGCAGTGCGACCGCCAGGATCGCGACCACCACGACCAGCGCGGACCCGACCAGCACGAAGATCAGGCACAGCAGGCGCTGCTTCCAGAACGGGCGGTTGTCCTCTTCGCGATAGGCGGTCGTCATCGCCTCGCGGATCGCATCCACCCCGTTGGAGGCGAAGTACAGCGCCAGCACACCACCGACCGAGATCAGCCCGCTGGTGTCCGAGGTCGTCACCGCCCGCAATTCCCGCGTCAGCGGATCGGCCACCTGCGAGGGCCAGCCGCCCATCGTCAGCTCGATCAGCCGGTTCACATCGAGGCCCTGCGCGAACTGGCCGGCCAGCGCGACCATGAAGAGCATGAAAGGAAACAGCGCCAGCATCATGGACATGGCGACATGGCTGCTCATGATCCATCCCCCCTTGTCCTGGAAGCGCAGAAAGGCGTCGATGGGAATACGTGTCATGAGAGTCCTTCTCGGATCGCGAATAATCCTTGCCCCGGCGTTAGCACGCGTCAGCAAGGTTTGGCACCCCGGCGCAAAGATTTCGGTATAGGAACGGAACTTTGGCTGGCGCGAATGGTTTCATTGACACAGATTTAAAAGGCGGTCCCAATCGGGGCAGCCCGTGATACAAAGAAGGAAAGCGGAGACAACCATGTCCAGCAAGTCCGATCTCGAAAGCGAAGTCGCAGCGCTGAAAAAGCAGCTGGCTCAAATCCGTGACCAGTCGAGCCACGTCGCCGACAGGCTGGCCGAACGCGCCAACGGCTACGTGGGAGACGCCGTGAACAGCGGCCGCAGCCGTGCGCAGGCCGCATATCAGAACGGCGTGCAAACCGCGCAGGACGCCTATGAAACCGGCGTTCAGACGGCCCATGATCTGGCCGTGGACACCGCCGTCCGCGCCCGCGAGGCCGAGGATACGATGGCAAACACCATCCGCGAACGTCCCTTCCTGTCGGTGGGCCTCGCCTTTGCCGCAGGCATGGTGCTGTGCCGCATGAGCTCGGCCGGTCGCCGTTCGTGACACTGAAGAAGACACCGGGCCGGATCAGCCGGTCACTGACCGTATTGTTGCGCGCCGAGCGGCTGATTGCCGCCCGGCGCGTCGCCGTGTTCCGCCGCCAGACCGGTCTGATGATCGTGGCGGGTGTTTTCGTGGCCGTGGCCGTGGTGATGCTGAACGTCGCCTCCTACCAGGCGCTGTCGACCATGATGTCCACCGCGTTGGCCGCGCTGTGCGTGGCGCTTGGCAACCTTGTGATCGCGGCCATCATCGGCCTGATCGCGGGCCGCATGGGGTCCGAGAAGGACCTGCGCTCGGCGACCGAGATGCGCGACATGGCGCTGGACGAGCTTGAGGCCGAGCTTGACGATCTGGTGGACGAACTGCGCGGCACCGCGCAGGAGGTGCGCCAGTTCGCGCGCGATCCGCTCGGCTCGGTCCTGCCGGGGCTGCTGAACCTGGTGCTGAACACCCTGCTTTCCGGCAAGGGCGGCGGAGGCGCCGGCCACGCGGGGGCACCGCCCAGCCCGCCACAGCCAGGCCCGGGCCCCAGCCCCGCAGCACCGCCTCCGCATCCGCCGCGCATGCAGCCCGATCCCGATTTCCCCGAGGATCCCGGCGCCCCCCGGTAGAGGCGCGACCGGGACCCGGCGAGGCCCGACCGAAGGGTCTGCGCCCACCCCGTCACGCGGTACAGACAAGATGAACCGGACACCGGACCCGCTCCGGCGTCCGGTTTTTCATTTCCCAATCTGGCCACCCGCAAACTGCCACCCCCAAACTGGCTACCGACGCGCCCGCGTCTTTCCGCTCACGTCGACGTGATTGCAAACACACCATTGATGTTAACTTAATGTTAAGAAATCATCCTATGATTGATAATGCCTTGAATAATGTGTTGGGGGGGAATCATCTTGTTCATTGAAATCGGAAAAGGCCTGCGGATCCTGTCGGCCGCGGCGGTGCTTGCCGCTGTCTCGGCAGGGGTCGGATGGGCGCAGGACACTGAAAAGCCGAACATCCTTGTGATCTGGGGCGACGATGTGGGGCAATCCAACATCTCGGCCTATACACGCGGCCTGATGGGTTACCAGACGCCCAATATCGACCGGATCGCCGAGGAAGGCATGATGTTCACCGACTATTACGGCGAACAATCCTGCACCGCCGGCCGGTCCTCCTTCATCATGGGTCAGTCCGTGTTCCGCACCGGCCTGTCCAAGGTCGGCCTGCCCGGCGCCGAGGAAGGCATGCAGGAAGAGGATCCGACCATCGCGGGCCTGCTGAAGGCCGAGGGCTACGCCACCGGCCAGTTCGGCAAGAACCACCTGGGCGACCGCGACGAACACCTGCCCACCAACCACGGCTTTGACGAGTTCCTCGGCAACCTCTACCACCTCAACGCCGAGGAAGAGCCCGAGAACCTGGATTACCCGGGCGACGCTCTCATGCCCGACGGCAGCACCTTCCGCGAGCGCTTTGGCCCGCGCGGGGTGATCCGGTCCTTCGCCGGGGGCGAGATCGAGGACACCGGCCCGCTGACCCGGGAGCGCATGGAAGTCATCGACGACGAAACCGTCGCCGCCGCCATCGACTTCATCCGCCGCCAGGAAGAGGCCGGCGTGCCCTGGTTCGTCTGGTGGTCGGGCACGCGGATGCATTTCCGCACCCATGTCTCGGACGAGAAATGGGAGATGGCCAACGAGATCGTCGGCAAGACGGTCGACGAATACACCGCCGGCATGATCGAGCATGACATGCATATCGGCGAATTCCTCGCCGTGCTCGACGAGCTCGGGATCGCCGACAACACGATCGTGTTCTATTCCACCGACAACGGGCCGCATATGAACACCTGGCCCGATGCCGGCATGACCCCCTTCTGGGGCGAAAAGAACACCCAGTGGGAAGGCGCCTGGCGCGTGCCCGCGATGGTGCGCTGGCCCGGACAGATCCCGGAGCGCACCGTCTCGAACGAGATCGTGCACCACATGGACTGGCTGCCCACCTTCCTGGCCGCCGCCGGAAACGAAACCATCAAGGAAGAGCTGCTCGACGGCATCACCGTGGACGAGGTCGGCGAGGGGCGCGACTACAGGGTTCATCTGGACGGCTACAACATCCTGCCGATGCTGACCGGCGAGGCCGAGGAGAGCCCCCGCCGCGAGATCTTCTATTTCACCGACGACGGCGACCTCGCGGCACTGCGCTACGGCGACTGGAAGATCACCTTCCTCGAGCAGAAGGAATGGGCCACCTTCCGCGCCTGGATCGAGCCTCTGACACCCCTGCGCACCCCGCTGATCTTCAACCTGCGCCGCGACCCCTACGAGCGCGGCTACCGCACGTCGAACACCTATTACGACTGGATGCTCGACCGCGCCTACATGCTGGTGCCGGCCCAGACCTACGTGGCCAATTTCCTCGCCACCTTCGAGGAATTCCCGCCCCGGCAGGAGGCCGCCTCGTTCAGCCTCGACAAGGTCATGGAGAAGCTCTCCTCGCCTCCGGGCACGCCGTGACCTGACGCGGAAACCTGATGGGACCCGGACCCTGAAACCGGCCCCGGCAAGACAGACCACCGACCGCCCCGGCATCCCCGGGGCGGTTTCGCGTTGCGGGCCCGTCCCGCGTCCTCGCGCCCCGCCATCCCCACCCGGCCGCCTGCCGCCCCTGCGCGGCAGGCGGGGCACTTGTGACCCGGGGCCGATGCGCTAGGTTGCGGGCTCGGACCAACGGGCCACGAGGCGCAGGTGCTGCTTGACATCGACGACGTGACAAAGACCTACCCGGGCGCGGACCGCCCGGTGCTGAACGGCGTGCGCCTGCGTCTTGACCAGGGCGACACGCTGGCCCTGACCGGCGAAAGCGGGTCGGGCAAGAGCACGCTGCTGCATCTCGCGGGCGCTCTGGACCGGTTCGACGGGGGCGAGATCACGCTGGACGGCACCGCGCTCTCGCGGCTCGACGACACCGGCCGCGCCCGGCTGCGGCGCCGGACGGTGGCGCTGGTCTTCCAGCAGTTCAACCTGATGCCGGCGCTGACCGTCGATCAGAACCTCGCCTTCCACGCCCGCCTCGCCGGCCGTGCCGATCCCGCCTGGATCGACCGGATCCGCACCCGCCTTGGCCTCGACGGCCTGGGCGCGCGCTACCCGGAGGCGCTGTCGGGCGGGCAGCAGCAGCGCGTCGCCATCGGGCGCGCGCTGGCCATGCGGCCCAGGCTGCTGCTGGCGGACGAGCCCACCGGCAACCTCGACGAGGACACCGGCGCCGAGGTGCTGTCGCTGATGCTGGACCTGGTCGCCGACACCGGGGCGGCGCTGTTCCTCGTCACCCATTCCGACGCCATCGCCGCGCGCGCGGCGCGCCGGCTGCACCTGCATCACGGCCGGCTTACGTGAGCGGCGCGCTCGCCATGACCCGCGCGATCCTGCTGGCGCTGCTGGCGCATTGGCGCCGCCACCCGGGCCAGGCGCTGACGCTGGTGGCCGGGCTGGCGCTGGCCACCGCGCTCTGGACCGCCGTGCAGGCGATCAACGCCGAGGCCCGCGCCAGCTATGCCGAGGCCAACAGCCTGCTGCAGCCCGCCCGCGCCGGCACGCTGACCGCGCCCACCGGCGCCATCCCGCCACGGACCTATGCCGCCCTGCGCCGCGCCGGCTGGCAGGTCAGCCCGGTGCTGGAAGGCCGGCTGGACGCCGGCGCGGCGCGGGTCACGCTTCTGGGCGTCGACGCGCTGACCTATCCGGCCCTGCCGGTGCCCGACGACACCGCCGACGCCGGCAACCCGGCCGATGTGCTGCTGCCGCCCGGCCGACTTTTTGCCGATCCCGACACCGCCGCCGCCCTCACCCGGGCCGACCTGCCGCCCGTTGTCCCGGCCTCGGACATGCCGGCAGGCGTGGTGCTGACCGACATCGCCGTGGCCGACCGGCTGCTGGAGGCCGGCGGCCGGCTCAGCCGCATTCTGGTGGCGACGGACCAGCCCGCGGGCCGTCCGCTCCTGTCCGACATCGCGCCCGACCTGGTCTATCGCCCCGCCGAGGCCCAGGCCGGAACCGAGGGGCTGACCCGCAGCTTCCACCTCAACCTCACCGCCTTCGGGCTGCTGTCCTTCGCCGTCGGGCTCTTCATCGTGCATGGCACCATCGGCCTCGCCTTCGAGCAGCGGCGCGCGATCCTGCGGACCCTGCGCGCGCTTGGCGTGCCCGCGCGCGGCCTGGCGCTGGCGATGTTCGCGGAACTTCTGGCCGCGGGGCTTCTGGCCGGGCTGGCGGGCGTCGGTCTGGGCTATGTCATCGCCGCCGCACTGCTGCCCGGCGTGGCGGCGACGCTTGGCGGGCTTTACGGCGCCGATGTCGCCGGCAGCCTGGCGCTGCGCCCCGGCTGGATCGCCGCCGGGCTTGGCATGGCGCTGGGGGGCGTTGTCCTGGCCGGGGCGCATGTGCTGTGGAAGGCGCGCGACCTGCCGGTTCTGGCGCTGACCGGGACCGAGGCCTGGCGGCTGGCCGGGGCCCGGGGGCTGCGTCTGCAACTGGCCGCCGGTGTGGCGCTGATCCTTGCCGGATGGCTGGCGGTCTGGCTTTTCGACGGGCTGCTGGCGGGCTTTGCCTGCCTCGGCGGGCTGCTGCTGGGGTCCGCGCTGCTGCTGGCGCCGCTGCTGGCCGGGCTGTTGCGGATCGGCGCGCGGCTGGCGCGGCGGCCGGTGGCCGACTGGCTCTGGTCCGACATGCGCGCGCAGCTGCCGGGGCTGTCGCTGGCGCTGATGGCGCTGCTGCTGGCGCTGGCCACCAACATCGGCGTCGGCACCATGGTGTCAAGCTTCCGGCTCACCTTCACCGACTGGCTCGACCGGCGGCTGTCGGCGGATCTCTATATCTCGACCGAGGACGACAGCCGGACCGAGGCGCTGCGCCAATGGTTGATCCCGCGCGCCGAAAGCGTCCTGCCGATCCGCTCCGCCGCGCTGCGCCTGGGCGACCGGCCCGGGCGGGTCTATGGCGTGATCGACGACCCGATCTACCGCGCCACCTGGCCCATGGTGCGCGAGACCCCCGGCCTGTGGGAACGGCTGAGCGCCGGCGAGGGCGTGATCATCAACGAACAGCTGCATTTCGGCGCCGGCATCGCCCCTGGCGACGATCTCCAACTCCTGCCGGGCTGGACCCTGCCGGTGGTCGGGATCTACGCCGATTACGGCAATCCCGATCCGCAGGCGATCACCTCACTCGACACGCTTCTGGCCCATGTCCCGGACCTGCCCGACCGCCAGCTTGCCGTGCGCAGCGCCGATCCCCCGGCACTGGCCGCCGCGCTGCGCGACGCCTTCGACCTGCCCGCCGACGCGATCATGCCCCAGGCGCAGATCAAGACCCTGTCGCTGGGAATCTTCGACCGGACCTTCCTGATCACCGGCGCGCTGAACCTGCTGACGCTGGGGGTGGCGGGCTTTGCCATCCTGACCAGCCTGCTGACGCTCTGGACGATCCGCCTGCCCCAGCTTGCGCCGGCCTGGGCCATGGGGATCACCCGCGCCCGGCTCGCCTGGCTCGAAATCCTGCGCGCCGTGGCGCTGGCCGCGCTGACCGCGCTGCTGGCTTTGCCGCTGGGGCTGCTGCTGGCCTGGACGCTGCTGTCGGTGATCAATGTCGAGGCCTTCGGCTGGCGCCTGCCCATGTATCTCTTTCCGCTGGACTGGATGCGGCTTCTGGCGCTGGCGCTGGTTGCCGCAGCCCTGGCCGCGCTGATCCCGGCGCTGCGCCTGCGGCGCCTGCCCCCGGCCGATCTGGTGAAGGTCTTTGCCAATGTCCGTTAGACGCAGCCGGCGGCCACCAGGGGCGCGCGCGCGCGGTTGCCGGTCGGGGTCTGGCCGCGCCGGGCCGGCAAGGAAATGACCATTTCGTGACCGCGCGCGCGCGTCCTCTTGGACCTGCCCGCGAAACCTGTACCTTGAGCCCGCAACCTCACCTATTCCGGCCCAAATCTTGCCCTTCCTGATCCTGCTCCTCGCCCTTTTCGCCTTTTCCGGTCCCGGCGCGGCCCAGCCCCGCGCAGAGATGGAGCTTGCCAAGGACCTGCTGCGCGGCATGCAGGCGAAATCGATCCGGGAAAGCCGCGAATATTGCGGAATGATCGGCGTCGATGCCAAGGGGCGCTACGTGGTCGGCCCGATCTCGCGCGGGACCCCGGCGCGCTGCACCTTCCGGCGCCCCAACAGCGCCAAGCGGATCGTGGCCAGCTTTCACACCCATGGCGGCTACATGGCCGGTTACGACAACGAGGTCCCGTCGATCATCGACCTCGAAAGCGAACGGGCCCATGGCCTGCGCGGCTATGTTGCCACGCCGGGCGGGCGGTTCTGGCTCGTGGACGGCCCGAAATCCAAGGTGGAACTGCTCTGCGGGCCCAAGTGCCTGCCCTGGGATCCCCGCTTCACCGATGGCGAGCTCGACCGCATCCGCGGCTCCTACTCGCGGCAGGAACTCTTCGAACGCTCACGCTAGGGCACGATGGCCCCGTCGCCGGGCGCAGCTGTGCCCGGGGGTCAGCCCGTGCGGCGCCGGCCGGCGGGTGCGCGCGCGCCCGCGCGCCCCGTGTCGATCCCTGTGCGGATCCGTCAGGACGCCAAAAGCGCCGCCCCGCTCAGCGGGCGTCGAAGCGCGCCAGCCGGTCGATCTGCGGTCCCATGGTGCACCAGCGGTCGGCCTCGTCCGCGCGGGCGACCCAGTGGACGTCGGCGGTGGTGGCATGGACGACGATCCGTCCGGGTTCCGAGGTGACGATATCGGCGCCGATGAGGTTGAGAAACATCACCAGGGCCTGGGTCGAGAGGCACATCCGCTAACTCCTGCAGCCAATCCTGCGCCAGGGCCTGCCTCCCCCACCCCGGCATGGACGATTGATAAAGATTGATACCACCGGCCCTGCCCGGCCGCCCGCGACGAATGCTGCATTGCAGAAATCTCGGTGCGACCGCCGCTGAACCGCGCGGTTTCGCACAAGATATGCGCATAATTGCTTAACATTCAGTCAAGATCGAAGCCGCTGCACCGCAATTGTACACCAGATTACGAGTCTCCGGTCAGTGAAAGGCCACCGGCGCAACCGCCAGATGGCCCGCCGCCGACCGGTCAGGACTCCTCCGCCATGGTCCGCGCCGACATCCTCCAAGTCTTAACCAATTCCTAACACGCGCCCGTAACCCGTTGTTTTCCCACACCCCACCTCCTGTCCCACGCGTGGGACATCTCCCGACACCCCTCGTTCTTCTTGGCCCAAATACCTCCGGGGGAGTCCTCCACCGGAGGACGGGGGCAGCGCCCCCAGCCCGGCCCAAAGCCCACGCCACGCCAGGAAAAAGCGCCCCCCCGGACCGCTTCTTCCCGGGATCACCCCAGTCTCGTCCAGGCCCCGTCCGCCCTGCTCGACGCGATACAGGCGGCGATAAAGCGCATCCCGTCCAGCCCGTCCTCGATCCCGGGCGCGTGCAGCCCCTCGGGCAGCGGCGTGCCGTCCCTGGCATTGGCCACGATCGCCGCCGCCTCGGAATAGATGTTGGCGAAGCCCTCGAGGTATCCTTCGGGATGCCCCGGCGGCGTGCGCGTGACGCGGATGTTGGCCTCGCTCGCGCCGGCCCCCCCACGGGTCAGGGTCCGCGTCGGCTCCCCGAACCGGGTGAAGCGCATCACGTTGGGGTTCTCCTGCCCCCATTCCAGCCCGCCCTTCGTCCCATAGACCCGAAGCCGCAGCGCGTTCTCGTTGCCGACGGCCACCTGGCTCGCCCAGAGCATCCCCTTCACGCCGCCGCCGAACCGCAGCATGACGTGGACATTGTCGTCCACCCGCCGCCCCGGCACGAAGGCGTCCAGATCCGAGGCCACGCTCTCTGCCCGCAATCCGGTCACGAAGCAGGCCAGGTTGTAGGCATGGGTCCCGATATCCCCGATGCAGCCGCCCGCGCCGGACCTGTTCGGATCGGTGCGCCAGTCGGCCTGCTTGTTGTGGACCTCCTCGGCCAGCCAGTCCTGCGGATATTCCGCCTGCACCACGCGCAGATCGCCCAGCGCGCCATCGGCGACCATCTGGCGCGCCTGCCGGATCAGCGGGTAGCCGGTGTAATTGTGGGTCAGGATGAACCGCCTGCCCGAGCTCCGGACAGCCTCCGCGATCTCGTCGGCCTGCCCGGGCGTGGCGGCAAGCGGCTTGTCGCAGATCACGTGGATCCCGGCGGTCAGGAAGGCCACCGCCGGCGCGGCATGCATGTGGTTGGGGGTCACGATCGCCACCGCGTCGATCCCGTCCTCCCGCGCGGCCTCGCCCTCGGCCATCTCCTGGAACGACCCGTAGGCGCGGTCGGGCGCCACGCCCAGCTCGGCGGCGGAGGCCTTGGATTTCTCCGGATCCGAGCTGAAGGCGCCCGCGACCAGGTCCCATTTTCCGTCGATCCGCGCGGCGATGCGGTGGACCGCCCCGATGAAGGCGCCCTGCCCGCCGCCGACCATGCCCAGCTTCAGTCGGCTCATGACGAAATCCCCAGCATCAACCGGATCGCGCCCATGTCGGTCTCGCCCCCGGCGAAATCGTCGAACGCCTTGTCCGTCACCTCGATGATGTGGCTGGCGATGAAGGGCGCGCCCTCGGCCGCGCCCTGTTCGGGCGATTTCAGGCAGCATTCCCATTCCAGCACGGCCCAGCTGTCGTAATCATAGGCGGCCAGCTTCGAGAAGATCGCGGCGAAATCCACCTGCCCGTCGCCCAGGCTCCGGAACCGCCCGGCGCGCTGCAGCCAGGGCTGGTAGCCGGAATAGACCCCCTGCCGCCCGTCGGGGTTAAACTCGGCATCTTTCACGTGACAGGCGCAGATCCGGTCGTGGTAGAGGTCGATGAAGGCCAGGTAATCCATCTGCTGCAGCAGGAAATGGCTGGGATCGTAGTTGATCTGTGCCCGCGAATGCCCGCCCAGCGCATCGACGAACATCTCGAAGGTCACACCGTCAAAGACATCCTCGCCCGGGTGGATCTCATACCCGACATCGACGCCGTTCTCGTCATAGACATCGAGGATCGGCTTCCAGCGGCGCGCGAGCTCGGCGAAGGCTTCCTCGATCAGGCCGGCGGGGCGCTGGGGCCAGGGATAGAGGAACGGGAAGGCGAGCGAGCCGGTGAAGCTGACCGAGGCATCGAGGCCCATCTTGCGGCTGACCACGGCGGCCTTCTTCAACTGGTCCACGGCCCAGTCCTGCCGCGCGGCGGGGTTGTTGTGCACCTTTTCGGGCGCGAAGGCGTCGAAGGCCTTGTCATAGACCGGGTTCACCGCCACCAGCTGGCCCTGCAGGTGGGTCGACAGCTCGGTGATCTCGACGCCGGCATCGGCGCAGATCCCCTTGACCTCGTCGCAATAGGCATCGCTTTCGGCGGCCTTGTCGAGATCGAAAAGACGGCCATCGAAGGTGGGGATCTGGACGCCCTTGTAGCCGAGGCCGGCGGCCCACCTGGTGATGTTCTCCAGCGAGTTGAACGGCGCGTCGTCGCCAGCGAACTGGGCGAGAAACAGCGCGGGACCCTTGATCAGTCCGGGCATGGGCGGTCTCCTGTGGTTGGTCGGTCTCGAAATAGCGGGCAAAGGCGAAATGGCGACCGTCCGGGCAATGGCGGCACGTGGTCTCCCTCCGGGGAAGAGCGCCGCCCCCCGTTGGCGCCGGGCGGCAGGCGGAGGCCGTCCGGCAGGATAGGCGTGTTGCCGGTGGCGTTATCGCGGCTCCCGACGGGCGAGCGCATCACGTGCCCTCCGGCGCATAGCAGAAGCGGGAGAAATCCGCCGTGCGCCCGTGGCCCGTGATGTCGAAGGCCACCATGCCCACAAAGGCCCCGGTGAAGGAGCCATGCTCGCCCCGGCCGCCCTCGTCCGAGATCACGGCGGCGTCGAGCGGCGGGCCATAGGGCGCCCAATCCCCGCCCTGGCGGAAGAAGAACTGTTGCGTGCCGTGGTCGACGCTGACGGCAAGCTCCACCGGCCCGTCCGCCAGGGCAAGGGGTGCGCAGGGGAATTGCATGCGCGCATCGGGCCAGTCGCCCGGGCATGTCATGATCATCAGGCAGCGGCCGGCGTCGGCATCGTGGGACACGGCGAGAAAATGGAACTTGTGCCGGTTGTAATAGGTCGTGAGCCCGGCGGCCTGCTGGTAGGTGGTGGGGCTGAACGCCGACAGGGTGGTTTCGGCCCGGTAGGTCAGATGCTCCTGCCGGCGGGCGACCAGAGCCTGTTCGAACCAGGAGCCGATGCTTTCCCGCCCTGTCAGACGCAGGGCAGTGCCGGTCAGGGCTATGAACCGCTCCGGGTAGGGCGTGCGCAGCCACTGGAATTCGGGCGGCAGGCGATCGCCGGTAAAGAGGCGCTCCACCCTCTGCGGCGGATGCGGCTCGGCCTCGGCGGGTGCGGGCACATCGAGGGCCGGCAACTGGTCGCCATGGGCCAGGTAGAGCCAGCCATCCTCGCGCCACTCGCATTTCTGGATCGCGGTTTCCCGGCCCAGAGGCGAACAGCGCCCCGGCAAGGGCCGCGAGCAGAGATGGGTGTGATAGGTCAGCCCATCGGGCGTCTCGGCGATCTGGCCGTGGCCCGCGCGTTGCAGCGGATGATCCGGGTGGTGGCGCGCGGTGATGAGGTGCGTCTCGGGGTGGAGTTCGTAGGGGCCGCCGATGTCGCGCGACCGGGCCATGGTCACGGCGTGGTCATAGCCGGTGCCGCCCTCGGCCACGGTCAGGTAGTACCAGCCGTCGCGTTTATGCAGGTGCGGCCCTTCGGTCAGGCCCAGGTGGCTGCCGGTGAAGATGACCTTGGGTTCGCCGATCAGCCCCTCGGCCTCGGACCATTCCTGCAGCAGGATCCCGTCGAAGGCCGAGGTTTTCGGTTTGCCGCCGACGGATGCCGAGATGTGGTTCCATTGCAGCACGAGGAACCACTTGCGCCCGTCGTCGTCGTGGAACAGCGAGGGGTCGAAGCCATGAGAGCTGACATAGACCGGATCGCTCCAGGGGCCTTCGATGTCTGGCGCCGTGACGATGTAATTATGCGCGTCCTTGAAGTTGCCATCCAGCCGTTTGACATCCGTATAGACCAGCCAGAAGCGGTCGTCGTGCCAGGACAGGCAAGGCGCCCAGACGCCGCAGCTGTCGGGATTGCCGCGCATGTCCAGCTGGCTGGCGCGGTCCAGCGGGCGGCAGGCGAGATCCCAGTTCACCAGGTCGTTGGAGCGGTGGATCTGCACGCCCGGGTACCATTCGAAGGTCGACGTGGCGATGTAATACGCGTTTCCGCGCCGGCAGATCGACGGGTCGGGGTTGAAGCCGGGCAGGATCGGGTTGCGGATCATTTTGGCATTCTCCGGCACTGCCGCCGAACGGGAAGCCGAACCGGCCGGCGGGGTGTGGCCATGGGGACAACATGGCGGGCATCGGCGCGCCCGGGGGGCGCCTGCATCGCCTCGCAACGCGGATCGCGGAAGGTCCGGGGCATCGCGGTTACACCAGAAGCGCGCGCGCGGCGTCGGGGCCCAGGGCCTCGGGCCGGTCGCAGGGGGTGGCAATGTCCTTGAACGTGCCGTCTTCGCCCGAGGCGAGGATCGCGGTCATCACGTCCACCACGTGCAGCGCGAAATCGTCCGAGCAGCGGTGCGGCCGCCCGTCCAGGATCGCCTGCGCCATGTCGGCCAGCCCCGCCGTGCGGTAATTCGAGCGGCCGTTGTCATTGGCGATGCCGAAGGGATGATCCCAGGCGACGCCGGGGTTCACAAAGGCCCCCTTCTGCGTCATCCGCACCTCGCCCCCGAAGAAGTTCGGGTCGGGCACGTGAATCGTCCCGTCGAGACCGTAGAGCTCCATGTTGGAATGGCCGTGTTCCCAGACGTCCCAGCTGGCGCAATAGGTCACCTGCGCGCCGCTTTCGAAGGACAGGATCGCATGGACGGTGGTGGGCGTGCCGACCGGGATCTTCTCGCCGAAGCGGGGCTGCGAGGTGATCGTGCGTTCACTGCGGGCCGAAGACGACATGGCGGTGACGCGCTTCACCGGGCCCAGAAGCTGGACCAGGTTCGACACGTAATAGGGACCAAGATCGAGGATCGGCCCGCCGCCCGGCTGGAAGAAGAAATCCGGGTTGGGGTGCCACATCTCCATGCCAGGGCTCTGCACGAAACAGGTGCCCGAGGCGATGCGCCCCACCGCGCCTGCGTCGATCAGGTGGCGGGCGAACTGATGCGCGCCGCCAAGGAAGGTGTCGGGGGCCGAGCCCACGCGCAGGCCCTTTTCATCCGCAATGGCCTTCAGCGCGGCGCCTTCCTCGACCGTCAGGACAAAGGGTTTTTCCGAATAGACGTGCTTGCCCGCCTGCAGGATTGCCTTCGAGACCTCGAAATGCGCGTTGGGGATCGTCAGGTTGACGATGATGTCGATATCCTCGGCGGCCAGGATCCCCTCGATGCTCTCGGCGCGCAGATTGTATTCTTCGGCCCGCGCCTGTGCCGCGACCTCGGATATATCGGCGCAGGCGCGCATTTCGATGCCGGAGAACAGCGGCGACAGGCGCATGTAGGCGGCCGAGATGTTGCCGCAGCCGATAACGCCGATGCCAAGTGGTTTGCTCATGATGGGCCTCAGTAGGTCTTGAACGCGGCGATGGAGCGGTCGGCGAAGCGCGTCGCGTCCGAAGGCTTGTCATGTTCCATGACGAACAGATCCACGCCCGCCTCGCGCAGGGCGATCATCAGTGCGGGCCAGTCCATCGTGCCGTGGCCCACGTCGGCCCAGCCGTCCTCGTCCTCGCACTCCCCCTCGGGCGCGATATCCTTGACATGGGCTGTGGTGATGCGGTCGGCATGGCGCCGGATCCAGTCCAGCGGATCGCCGCCGCCGCGCACGACCCAGGCCACGTCCATCTCCCATTCGATCGAGGGGGCCTCGTCGAGAATGATCGACAAAGGGATCTCTCCGCCGGGCAGCGGGTGGAATTCCCAGTGGTGATTGTGCCAGCCGAAGCGAAAGCCTGCGTCCTTCACCTTCTTGGCCGCGGCCTCCAGCCGCTTGGCCAGGTCGGACCAGGCATGGGTGTCGACGCCGCTGCGATAGATTTCGTCGGGGGCCGGGCAGAAGAGACGCGTCATGCCCAGGGTCTTCGCGGTGTCGATGGTATCGTCGAAGCTTTGCTCGAAACTGGCCAGCGGAAAGAAGTGGCCCGAAGGCATGGTCAGCCCGTTGTCGTCAAGCAGCCCCTTGAAGCCGGCGGCATCGCCATAGACCCCGGCGAACCCCTCCACCTGGGTATAGCCCGCCGCAGCGAGATGTTTCAGCGTCTCCGGCCAGGGGCCGGCGTCGCGCGCGGAATAGAGCTGGAAGGATACATCCATGTCGTTGGTCCTGTTCTGAACTTGTCTCTGGCCTGGGATACGGAGCCTTGCGGCTCAGAGCCTGGCCTCTGTTTGCATGTCGAAAATGTTGGCGCGTTGGGGGTCGAACCCGATCGGCAGGCTGTCGCCGGAGCGCACGGCAGACTGGCCGTCCATGCGCACCCAGAAGGATTGATCGCCCGCGTGGACCCAGGCCAGCGTGTCCGAGCCCAGCGGCTCCACCAGGTCGACCCGGGTGTCGAAGCGGATCGGCTTGGCCGCGGCCTCGGGCCCGGTCACGATATGTTCGGGCCGGATGCCGAAGGCGGCAGGCCCGCCGGCGGGACGGTCGGCAAAGCTGTAGCCGTCCAGGTCGAACGTCGCCTGGCTGCCGGCAAAGCGCGGCGCTTCCGACAGATCCACGGTGCCTTCGAGGAAGTTCATCGTGGGCGAGCCGATGAACTCGGCCACGTAGCGTGACGCGGGACGGTTGTAGATCTCGTTCGGGGTGTCGAACTGCAGCACTTCCCCGCCTTTCATGATCGCGATCCGGTCGGCCAGTGTCATCGCCTCGATCTGGTCATGGGTCACGTAGATCATCGTGTTCCGAAGTCGTTGGTGCAGCTGCTTGATCTCAACGCGCAGGTCGGCGCGCAGTTTCGCATCGAGGTTGGACAGCGGCTCGTCGAACAGGAACACGTCCACGTCGCGCACCAGCGCGCGCCCGATCGCCACGCGCTGGCGCTGCCCGCCCGAAAGCGCCGCGGGCTTGCGTTTCAGAAGCGGCTCGATCTGCAGGGTCTTCGCGGCGCGGGCCACGCGCTCCTGCACCTCGGCCTTGGGCACGCGGGCGTTCTTCAGCCCGAAGGACAGGTTCCCCTCCACCGTCATCTGCGGGTAAAGCGCGTAGGACTGGAACACCATGCCGATGCCCCGGTCCGAGGGTTCCTCCCATGTCACGTTGCGCCCGTTGATGAAGATCTGCCCCTCGGAGACGTCCAGAAGGCCCGCGATACAGTTCAGCAGCGTCGACTTCCCGCAGCCCGAAGAGCCGAGCAGCACGACGAATTCGCCCTGTTTCACATCGAGGTTGAGCCCGTTCAGCACGGTGATGGCGCCAAATCGCAGCACCAGGTCGCGGATCGAAATGCTGGGTTCCATGATGTTCCTCCCTCAGCCCTTGACCGCGCCGGCGGCGATGCCGCGCACGAAGAGCTTGCCGGACACGAAGTAGATGATCAGCGGCACAAGGCCGGTAAGCAGCGTGGCCGCCATGTTGACGTTGTATTCCTTCACCCCCTGGACCGAGTTGACGATGTTGTTCAGCTGCACCGTCATCGGGTAGAATTCGGGCTTGGTATAGACGACCCCGAACAGGAAATCGTTCCAGATCCCAGTCACTTGCAGGATCATCGCGACCACGAAGATCGGCAGCGACATCGGCACCATGATCCGGAAGTAGATCCCCCAGAACCGGGCCCCGTCGACGCGCGCAGCCTTGAACAGCTCTTCCGGCAGCGAGGTGAAGTAGTTGCGGAAGAGCAGTGTCAGGATCGGCATGCCGAAGATCGTGTGCACGATCACCAGCCCCCAGAGCGTGCCGTAAAGGCCGATCTCGCGCAGCAGGATCACGATCGGGTAAAGCATCACCTGGTACGGGATGAAGGCCCCGAAGATCAGGATGGTGAAGAACAGATCCGCCCCCTTGAACCGCCAGTTGGCCAGCGCGTAGCCGTTGACCGAGGCGATGACGATCGAGGCCAGAACCGAGGGGATGGTGATCCGGACCGAGTTCCAGAAGCCGCGCGACAGACCTTCGCAGTTCAGCCCCGTGCAGGCCTGGGCCCAGGCCTTGACCCAGGGTTCAAAGGTGATTTCGACGGGCGGGGCAAAGATGTTGCCCAGCCGGATTTCCGGCATCCCCTTCAGCGAGGTCACGACCATCACGTAGAGCGGCAGCAGGTAATACAGGCAGATGACGATCAGCGTGCCGTAGATCATGATGTTGCGCCGCGACAGGCGCTTTTTCGGTTTCGGGCCGGACGGCCCTTCGACCAGCGTGCGCGGCTCCAGCACCACGTCGGGCATGTCGATGGCGGAGGCTTTGTTACCCACGTTTCTTTCCTCCGAATTCGAGCATGGCCCAGGGGATGATGACCACGGCCACCGCCAGCAGCATCATCGTCGAAGCGGCAAAGCCCTGGCCCAGGTTCTGGCCCTGGAACATGTAGTCATAGACGTATTTGGCCGGCACTTCCGAGGCGAGCCCGGGTCCGCCGCCCGTCTGGGCCACGATCAGATCGTAAAGCCGCACGATGCCGGAGGCGACGATGACCAGCGTGGTGATGAAGACCGGCCGCATCATCGGGATGACGATGAAGACATAAGTTTTCCAGGCCGGGATGCCGTCGACCCGGCTGGCCTTCCAGATCTCCTGGTCGATGCCGCGCAGACCGGCCAGCATCAGCACCATGATCAGCCCCGTCCCCTGCCAGAGCCCGGCGATCAGCACGCCGAAGATGACGATCTTGGGATTGTAGAGCGGATCGAAGGCAAAGCTCTCCCATCCCATCGACCGGACAATGAACTGAATGCCGAAATCGGGGTTCAGGATCCATTGCCAGACCAGCCCCGTCACGATGAAGGACAGCGCGAAGGGATACAGCAGGATCGTGCGGAAGGCGTCCTCGTAACGGATCTTCTGATCCAGCAGGGCCGCCAGCAGGAAGCCGATGACAAAGCTAAGGATCAGCGAACAGATCCCGTAGATCATCAGGTTCTCGATCGACACCAGCCAGCGGCTGCTGTTCCAGAGCCGTTCGTACTGATCGAAGCCGACGAAATTCGCGCGCGGCAGCAGTTTGGAATTGGTGAAGGAATAGGTGATGGTCCAGAATGTTCCGCCGACGAAAACGACCATGGCGGTCAGGATCATCGGGATGGCCGCGATCTTGGCGGCCATGTTGCGAAACAGGCTGAGCGGACGGTCCGTCGCCATGGGCGGGTCCTTGTGGGTCTGCGGTCGTCGGGCAAGCCCCCGGCCCGCGCTATGCGGACCGGGAACGGTGAACGGGCGCGGATGTCAGTCCTTGCTCTTGACGATATCCACGTAGCGCGCCTGGGCGTCTTCTGGCGTCATCGAGGGATCGTTGAAGAACTCGACAAACAGATCGTTCAGCTGGTTGTTGGTGTCTTCGGTGTTCAGCTGCGTGGTCGAGGGCAGCGTGTTGCCGGCCTTGAGGATCTCGAGCCCCTTGTTCATGCAATCGTTGGCGGCGGTCAGGTCCACATCGCCGCGCACCGGCAGCGAGCCCTTCTTGAGGTTGAAGGCCACCTGGGTTTCGGGTGACAGCAGCGTGGCGGCCAGAACGTCCTGGGCGGCCGTGATGTCGGGATCGTCCACCACCGGGAAGTAGAAGGCATCCCCCGCCGTGTCGATCAGCGCGTTCACGCCAAGACCGGGCAGGCAGGAATAATCCTCGCCCGCGACTTCGCCCGCGACGGCGAATTCGCCCTGCGCCCAATCGCCCATCACCTGGCCGCCGGCCGTGTCGGTGATCACCATGTTGGTCGCCTGGTTCCAGTCCTGGATGTTGGAGCCCTGGGACATGTCCCGCGCATCGGCCGCCGCCTGGAAGACGCGCTCCATTTCCGGGCCTGCCGCCATTTCGGTGTCGCCATCGCCGTAGATCTTGACCAGAACGTCGGGTCCGGCCAGGGCCACGGTCAGCACGTTGAACAGGCCCGCGGCCTGCCAGGGCTGACCGCCCAGGGCGAGCGGCAGCTTGCCCGCCTCGCGCAGCGCGTCGCTTGCGGCGACATATTCATCCCAGTTGGTCGGCACGGCGACGCCGGCGTCCTCGAACGCCTTGTTCGACAGCCAGAGCCATTGCCACGAATGAATGTTGACCGGCGCGCAGTAGATCCGCCCGTCGACCGTGCAGCCATCCAGCAGCGAGGGCGGATTGACGATGTCCTTCCAGCCTTCGGCTTCGGCCACGTCGGTCATGTCGCGCAAGAGCCCTGCCTCGATCAGTTCTTCCGCCTGGCGCCCGTGATTGAACTGGAACGCGCCCATCGGATCGCCGCCGATGATGCGGCTGACGATGATCGGGCGCGCCGTGCCGCCGGATCCGGCGATGGCCCCGTCCACCCAGGTGTTGCCGGTCGCATCGAAGGCCTTGGCAAGTTCCGCCACTGCCGCCGCTTCGCCGCCGGAGGTCCACCAATGGGTGACCTCAAGCTCCGTGGCCGACACGGCAGTGCCCGCGCACAGGGCAGTGCTCGCCAAAATGGCGTTGCGCAGTGCTTTCATCTCTGTTCCTCCCTACGGGCGCATCGCCCGGGTCAATCCTGCGGGCCTCATCCCCGCCTGAAATCGTTTACATGTTTAGCTACACTTTGGCTCTTCTCGGCTGCAAACGATTACATATACCTTTTGTCGGCAAGAGATTCGTGTCAAGCCGTCGTGATACGAACAGCGAAATACCCCCTCGGCGGGCGCCAGCGGGTTTCGGACAGGACAAGGACATGGTCGATAAACCCGTCAGAATTCAGGATGTTGCGCGCGCCGCGCGGGTCTCGACCGCAACCGTCAGCCGGGCCCTTTCGACCCCGGACAAGCTGTCGGAGGAGACCCGCAAGGCGGTGTTCGAAGCGATCCGCCTGACGGGCTACCGGGTCAACCAGGCCGCGCGGAACCTGCGGATGCAACGCGCGGGCGCGGTGCTGATCCTTGTGCCGAACCTGTCGAACCCGTTCTTCAGCCAGATCCTCGCCGGCATTTCCGGCGTCTTCATGGAGACCGATTATTCCGTCCTGATCGCCGACACGCGAGCCCGCGGGGCCGATGATACTCGGCTGGTCGATTACTCGCTGGCCCGCGTCGACGGGATCATCAGCCTGGACGGCGGCCTGCGCCCCGAGATCATGGCCGAGTTCGCCGACCGCGGCGCCGGGGACCGGATGCTGTTTGCCTGCGAATGGGTGCAGGACACGCCCCTGCCCTCGGTCCGGTCGGACAACGTGACCGGCGCGCGACTGGCGATCCAGCATCTGTATGACCTGGGCCACCGCAACATCGCCCATGTCACCGGGCCCGAGGACAACGTCCTGACCCATGCCCGCCGGACCGGCATGCTGGAACAGCGCGCCCGTCTCGGCCTGCCCGTGCAAGAAGACTGGATCATCCGCGGGGATTTCTCACTCGATTCCGGGCGCGACGCGGCACGGCGAATCCTTGAGATGGCGCATCGCCCCACGGCCGTGTTCTGCGCCTCCGACCAGGTGGCCTTCGGCCTGATTTCCACCCTGACCGCGGCCGGGGTCAGGGTGCCCGAGGACCTGTCCGTGGTGGGATTCGACGATATCGAACTGTCGGAATACTACGTGCCGGCGCTGACCACGATCCGGCAGTTCCGCCGCACCCTGGGCGCCCGGGCCGCGCGGCTGCTGCTGGACCGGCTGACCGGAGCACGGCCCGACCTGCCGGACGGCGACGTGCTGATGGTCGACGTGGAACTGGTGGTCCGGGACAGTACCGCTCCGCCGCCCTCGGGTCGCTGAAAATTTGCCACATTTTCCGTGCGGGCCACGTAGGGTGGGTTTATAACCCACGGTTTTACTTGCCTTCCCCCGGCCACGCGACATCGCGTTCAGGATACCAATTCGGTTTACGATTAGACAAATGCCATCCTCTGCGCCACCATGGTTCCACATGGGAGCTTTGGGAGGGATCACATGATCGAGCGGACTGTGTCCGATTTCTGGCAGCCAGAGGTCTTGAGCGAGACCCGTCCGGACGGCACGATCCTAGTCTGGCGTGGCGATCCGCTGGCTCCCTATCCCCGTTGCTTGAGCGACCGGCTGATGCACTGGGCCCGCAGCCAGCCGAACCGCGTCTGGATCGCCGAACGCGCGCCCAACGGCGCCTGGGCCGAAATCACCTATGCCGATGCGGCCCGCGCCGTCGAGGGAATCGGCGCCACGCTGCTGGCGCACGGGCTCAGCTCGGACCGGCCATTGCTGATCCTGTCGGGCAACAGCACCGCGCATGCGCTGATGGCGCTCGGCGCGCAGCACGTGGGCGTGCCGTCGGCGGCGCTGGCGCCGGCCTATTCGCTTGGCTCCGACGACCTGGGCAAACTGCGCGACATCGCCGGTCAGTTGACCCCGGGCATGATCTTCGCCGAAGACGCGCCCCGCTTTGCCCGGGCCATCGACGCCGCCTTCGACCACTCGATCCCGGTGGCCAGCTGCACCTCGGCGCTGCCCGACCGGACTACGGTGGATTTCGCCGATGCCTGCGCCGCGAAACCGGGGACCGCGGTGCGGCTGGCCAATGCCGCGATCACCCCGGACACGGTGGCCAAGTTCCTCTTCACCTCCGGCACCACCGGATCGCCCAAGGCGGTCATCCAGACCCACGGAATGCTATGCGCCAACCAGGAGATGGTGGCCAATTGCTATCCCTTCATGCGGTCCGAGCCGCCTGTCGTCATCGACTGGGCCCCCTGGAACCACACGGCCAGCGGCAACAAGGTCTTCAACATGGTGCTCTACAACGGCGGCACCTTCTACATCGACGATGGCCGCCCGACCCCGCAGGACATCGGCAAGACCATCCGCAACCTGGCCGAGATCTCGCCCACCTGGTATTTCAACGTGCCGCTCGGCTACCAGATGCTGCTGGACGCGATGGAAACCGACGGCAGGCTGCGCGAGACGTTCTTCCGCCGCCTGCGCGTGATGATGTATGCGGGCGCCGGCATGTCGCAACCGGTGTGGGACAGGATCACCCGCATCGCCGAACGCACCGCCTCGGGCAAGGCATTGCTGTGCACGGGCTTCGGCGCAACCGAAACCGGGCCCTTCGCCCTGATGTGCACCGAGCGGCAGAGCAAGGCCGGCAACCTCGGCATCCCGGCCCCGGGCGTGACGCTGAAACTGGTGCCGCAGGGCGAGAGGTACGAGGCGCGGATCCGCAGCCCCTCGGTCACGCCCGGCTACTGGCGCGCACCAGGGATCACGGCCAAGGCCTTTGACGAAGAAGGATATTACTGTTTCGGCGACGCCATGCGCCTGGCCGAACCGGGCCGGCCCGAGAAAGGGTTCATCTTCGACGGGCGGCTGGCCGAGAACTTCAAACTTGCCTCCGGCACCTGGGTTGCGGTGGGGCCGTTGCGGTCGCGTCTGACCGATGACCTGAAGGGGCTGGCCAGCGACGTGGTCATCGCCGGAGAGGGGCATACAGAGTTGGGCGCGCTGGTGGTGCCCGACTGGGACGCGCTGCGCGATCTGGTCGGCGAAGACGGGCTGGACCGCTTCGCCTTGCTCGCGCATCCAAAGGTCCGCCGTGTCGCCGCCGCGCTGCTGGACGCCCATGCGGCGCGCGCCAGCGGCTCGGCCACGCGTGTCGCCCGGCTGATGTTCCTCGAGGCGCCGCTGTCCTTCGACCGGGGCGAGGTGACGGACAAGGGGTCGCTCAACCAGCGCGCCGTGCTGCGCCACCGCGCCGATCTGGTCGAAAACCTCTGGTCCGAGGATCCCCGCGTCATCGCGCTGAGCCGCGAGCGGGCCTGACCCGCCGCCCCGGACGACGGGCAACCTGGCCACCGGTCCCGATGGCTCCTTTCAACCCGTGCCCCGACGCCGCGCGCAGGCGCCCCGCATCCGCGTCGGCCGCCCTGCCCCGGCCTTGCGCCCGGCCACGTCTTCTGTAGGACGTCCCCATCGCCCGGCGCGCCGCGCACGGGCCTTCTGCGCACTGCAACGGGAGCCTGCACATGACCTTCAAACCCCTCTTTCACCTTGCCTATCACGTTGACGACCTCGATCAGGCCGCCGATTTCTACGAACGTGTCCTGGGCTGCAGCCGGGGCCGCAGCACCGAAAGCTGGGTGGATTTCAGCTTCTTCGGTCACCAGATCTCGCTGCATCGGGGCGCGCCCTTCGCAACCGACACCACCGGCAAGGTCGGGGATCACATGGTGCCGATGCCGCACCTTGGCGCGGTCCTGCCGCTGGAGCTTTGGCGCCCGCTGGCCGACCGGCTGACCGAGGAAGGGGTGGAGTTCGTGATCCCGCCCACCGTCCGGTTCGAAGGCCAGCCGGGCGAGCAATGGACCATGTTCTTCCGCGATCCCGCCGGCAACCCGATCGAACTGAAAGGCTTTGCCAGCGAGGACGCGGTCTGGGCCTCCTGAGCCCCACCAAATCTTTCAAAAATAAATCAATAACTTGACGTCAACTCCCTGGCCGCCCCCGCGAAAACCCGCGCGGGGCGGTTGACAGGTAATGATCCTGTCGATCAATTTGTAGGACAAATAAGGGAGGGATTCGATGAAAGTTAATGCCGCGATCCATCGCGCTTTCGAAATCGGCCGGATCGACGACCGGCTCTATGCCGCTTTCATCGAGCATATGGGCCGCGCCATCTACTCGGGCATCTACGAGCCCGGCCATCCGCAGGCCGACGCCAACGGCTTCCGCCGCGACGTGGCGCAAATGGTGCGCGACCTGAACATCCCGGCGATCCGCTATCCCGGGGGCAACTTCGTCTCGGCCTACAACTGGGAAGACGGCATCGGCCCGAAGGAAGACCGCCCCGTGCGGCTCGACCTCGCCTGGCGCAGCAAGGAGAGCAACCAGGTCGGGATCAACGAATTCGCAGTCTGGGCCGAAGAGCTTGGGCTGGACATGATGCTGGCGGTAAACTTGGGCTCGCGCGGGATCTCGGATGCGCGCAATTTCATGGAATACGTCAACCATCCCTCGGGCACCTACTGGTCCGACCTTCGCCGCAGCCACGGGGTCGAGGCGCCTTACAACGTGAAGATGTGGTGCCTGGGCAACGAGATGGACGGCCCCTGGCAGATCGGCCACAAGGAGGCCAAGGAATACGGCCGCCTCGCCGACGAGACCGCCAAGGCCCTGCGCCAGCTGACACCGGGAGCCGAGATGATCGTCTGCGGATCGTCCAACGACGAGATGCCGACCTACCCCGACTGGGAACGCGGCGTGCTCGAGGAATGCTACGAGAATGTCGACTACATCTCGCTTCACAAGTATTTCGGCAATTCCTCGCGCGACACGCTGAACTTCTTCGGCAAGGTCGAAGAGACCGGCCGCTACATCCAGGCGATCGCCGGCGTGATCGACTTCGTGAAGGCGAAGAAGCGGGCCAAGAACGACGTCTATATCTGCTTCGACGAATGGAACGTCTGGTATCACAAGCGCGCGCAGGATTCCGAGAACTGGAAAAGCTGGGACTGGCCCGAGGCGCCCGCCCTGCTGGAAGAGGATTACAACTTCGAGGATGCGCTCTTCATCGGCTGCCTGCTGAACGAGTTCATCCGCCGCTCCGACCGGGTGAAGATCGCCTGTATCGCGCAGCTGGTGAACGTGATCGCCCCGATCCGCGCCGAAGCCGACGGTCCGGCCTGGCGGCAGTCGATCTACTGGCCTTACCAGATGGCCTCGCTGTATGGTCGTGGCACGGCGCTGCGGGTCTCGGTCGACGGGCCGACCTACAATTGCACGGTGGCCGATGACGTCGATTATCTCGACGTGGCGGCCACGCATGACGAACAGGCCGGGACCGTTTCGCTTTTCATCGTGAACCGGCACCTGGATGAAACCGCGGACCTGCGTCTTGCGTTGACAGGGTTCGAGGCGGCCACGCTGATCGACCACCAGGTGATCGAGGGCCACGATCTGCGGGCCACCAACGGACCCGGCTCCGAGCCGATCGCACCGGTGAAGGGCCAGGGCGTTGCCGTCGAGGACGGAACGCTGGGTGGCGCGCTGGCGCCGCTGTCCTACCACGTGGTGCGGCTGAAGGTGTAAGCCATGTCAGGCGTCAAGCTGAGCAATGTCAGGAAATCCTTCGGGGCGCATGACGTCATCAAGGATGTCTCGCTGGAGGTGCCGAAGGGAGAATTCGGCGTCTTCGTCGGCCCTTCGGGCTGCGGCAAGTCCACGCTCTTGCGGATGATTGCGGGGCTGGAAGAAAGCAGCGGCGGCCGGATCGAGATCGGCGGCCGCGACGTGACGCAGGTGGAACCGGCCAAGCGCGGCGTCGCCATGGTGTTCCAGTCCTACGCGCTGTATCCGCACCTGTCGGTCGCCGAGAACATGGGGTTTTCCCTGCGCCTTGCCCGCGCCCCGCGCCACGAGCGCGAGGAAAAGGTGCGCGAGGCGGCGCGGATCCTGCAGTTGACCGATCACCTGGACAAGAAGCCCTCGGCGCTGTCGGGCGGCCAGCGGCAGCGGGTCGCCATTGGCCGGGCCATCGTGCGCGAGCCGGACGTGTTCCTGTTCGACGAGCCGCTGTCGAACCTCGATGCCGAACTGCGGGTGCAGATGCGGCTGGAGCTGACGCGTCTGCACAACCAGATCGGCGCGACGATGATCTACGTCACCCATGACCAGGTCGAGGCGATGACCCTGGCCGACGACATCTTCGTGCTGAAGGGCGGCCACGTGATGCAGGCGGGGCGGCCGCTGGCGCTCTACGATGATCCGGACAACCGTTTCGTGGCCGGGTTCATCGGCTCTCCGGCGATGAATTTCATCGAGGCGACCGTGACCGCCAGCGACGACACCACCGTCACCGGCCGGTCCGAGGATGGCGAGCTGACGGCGCAGCTGACCGGGCCGAAGCCGGCCGAGGGCGCGCAGATCGTCCTGGGGGTGCGGCCCGAGCATCTGGAACCGGTGGAGACCGGCGGCCTGCCGGTGACGGTCGAGGTGGCCGAGGAGCTGGGTGGCAATTCCTACGTCCACGCCCGCGCCGCATCCGGCGCCGACATCGTCTTTGAACGCCGCGGCAGCCGCGACCGGCTGGAGGGCCAGAAGCTGCACCTGGGCGCCGCGCCAGACAAGGTATTCGCCTTCACGCCCAAGGGCGAGAGGCTTCGTTAGGCCTGCCGAAGAGCAGGCCATCAGGGAGGGGATGCGCGCATCGCGCGACCCGGTCATAGGAGGAAGACCAACATGAGACTGAAGACACTGGCACGCGCCTCGGCCATCGCGGTGATCGCGGGCCTGGCCGCACCTGCCTTCGCGCAGCAGACCGTAACGTGGTGGGATTTCTTTGCCGGCGGCGACGGCGTGCGCATGAAGGCGCTGATCGACCAGTTCAACGAGGAACACGACGACATCGAGATCGAGGCGACCACCCTGGAATGGGGCGTGCCGTTCTACACCAAGATCCGCACCTCGGCCGCCGTGGGCCAGGGGCCCGACCTGATGACCTATCACCTGTCGCGCATGCCCCTGGGCCTGGCAGAGGGCGTTCTGACCCCGATCACCGCCGAGGACCTCGAGGCCGGCGGCATCAGCGAGGATGACTTCTTTGCCGGCGCGCTGGACTCGGCCAAGGGCCCGGACGGCACCCTTTATGCCGTGCCCTTCGATATCCACTCGATCGTGCTCTACTACAACAAGTCCTACCTCGAAGGGACGCGCTTTCTGGACGACAATGGCGAGCTGACCGGCATCTCCAGCCTTGCCGATTTCGAGGAAGCCCTGGCCACGGCCAAGGAAAACGGCGCCGAGAGCCCGGTCACCTACGCCACCGGCGATGACGGCGGCGTCTTCCGCGTCTTCTACACGCTGCTGTCGCAACAGGGCGGCACGCTGATCTCGGACGACGGGGAGGTGCTGCCGGGCGACAGCATGGACAAGGCCGTGAACGCCGTGGAAATCATGACCAAGTGGCACGACGAAGGCTGGCAGCCGGAACAGGCGCTTTACGAGGCGTCGGTGGCCCTGTTCACATCGGGCAAGAGCGCCTTCCAGATGAACGGTGTCTGGGAAGTGCCGACGATGAACGACCTGGCCGCCAATGGCGAGCTGGGCTTCGAATGGGGCGCGGTCGAGATCCCGCAGCTGATGGACAGCCAGACCACATGGGCCGACAGCCACGCCTGGGCGATCCCGGTGCAGGGCGACGAGGAAATGGATCCCGAGAAGCGCGCCGCCGTCATGGAAGTGATCGGCTGGATGGAGAAGCACGCGATCCAGTGGGCCGACGCGGGCCACATCCCCGCCTACAAGCCCGTCGCCGAAAGCGAGGAATTCAAGGTGATGGAGCCCAACGCCACCTATTCCACGCTTGCCGACAAGGCGACCTACGACCCGCGCAGCGAAGTCGCCGGTGTCGCCTCGCCCGCCTATGATGCGGCGCAGAACATCATCTCGCCGGCGATCCACGGCTACCTCTCGCCCGAGGATGCCGTCGCCCAGATGAAAAGCGAACTTGAAAGCCGCATGAACTGAGGAAGATCCGGGGGCCCTGACCAAGGGCCCCCGATATCGAAGGGAGGGCACGCACGTTGTCGATGATCCGAAACCGTTCGCGGCACAGGCTGGTGGCCTATACTCTGGTGTTGCCCTTCGTGGCGATCTTTGCCCTGGTCTTCGCCTACCCGGTGATCGAGGTCGTGCGCCTCAGCTTCACCGACGCGCCGCTGATCGGCAGTGGCAACTGGGTCGGCCTGGCCAACTACGAAAAGCTGTTTTCCGACCGCCTGTTCTATACCTCGCTGAAGAACAACGGCTATTTCGTCCTGCTGACAGTGGTGCCGACCACGGTGATCGCGCTGCTGATCGCGCTGGCGGTGAACCGGCTGTCGGGGCGGATGCAGGCGCTGGCGCTGGTGATGTTCTTCATGCCCTACGTGCTGCCGGTTTCGGTCGTCACGCAGATCTGGGCCTGGATGCTGGATTTCCAGTTCGGCATCCTGCAGCCCGTCATCGAATTCTTCACCGGCAAGCCGGTGCCGGTCTTCAAGAACCCGTTCTGGGTCATGCCTGCCGTCGCGGTGGTGACCATCTGGTGGACCAACGGGTTCAACGTGCTGCTCTTCATCGCCGGTCTGCGCAACATCCCCGAGGAGCTTTATGAGGCCGCGCGGCTGGATGGCGCGACCTCGCGGCAGTTGTTCTTCCGCGTGACCTGGCCGCTGCTCTGGCCGGTGACCGCTCTGGTGCTGACGCTGCAGCTGATCCTTCAGCTGAAGATCTTCGACCAGATCTACCTGCTGTCCGAAGGCGGGCCGTTCAATTCCAGCTACGTGCTGCTGCTGATGGTCTACCGTGAGGCGTTCCAGCTGAACAACGGCGGCTATGCCGCGGCGATATCGCTGGTGCTGTTCCTGCTGATCGTGGTCGTCTCGGTCCTGCAATTCCAGGTCCTGCGAGTCGGAGGGCGCAAGTGATGAACCCGATGCGACGTCTCGAGAACATCTCGCTCACCTGCATCACGCTTTTTGCCGGGCTTTTGTGGATCTTCCCGCTCTACTGGGCCTTCGCCACCTCGATCCGGACCGAAAGCCGCGTCGTCTCGGACGAGGCCGGGCTGATCCCGGACGAGTTCAACCTGAGCTCTTATATCGACGCGCTGTTCAACACCTCGCTGATCGACTGGTACATCAATTCCATCGGCACCTCGGTGATCATCACCTTTGTGGTTCTGCTGACCGGCATGATGTGCGCCTATGCGCTGAGCCAGATGGAATTTCCCGGCCGCAAGGCGTTGTACCTGGTGGTGCTGGCCAGCTTCATGGTCCCGGCGCAGGCGCTGGTGGTGCCGCAGTTCGTGCTGATGAACGACCTGGGCCTGATCAACCGCTGGGGCGGGATCATCCTGCCGCAGCTGGTCGTGCCGGTGGTGATCATCGTCTACAAGCAGTTCTTCGACGCGGTCCCGAAGGAGATGAAGGAAGCCGTGGTGCTGGATGGCGGCGGGGATTACACGCTGCTGTTCAAGGTGTTCCTGCCGCTGAACTGGGGCATCACCACGGCGCTGGGGATCATCACCTTCATCATGTCGTGGAACGCCTTCCTGTGGCCCTTCCTGGTGATCACGACCGAGGACATGATGACGATCCCCGTCGGCATCACCCAGGTCAACGACGCCTTCGGCGTGGCCTATGCGCGGATCATGTCGGTGGCGCTGCTGGCGGCGGCCCCGGTGGTGATCGCCTACCTGATCTTCCAGAAACGCGTGACCGAGGCGGTGATGATCTCGTCAGGCGTCAAGGGCTAGGTGCCTCCGACGCCCCTGCCCCGAAACGCCCCGGTTGCCTTCCACCGGGGCGTTCTTGCGTGGGTCGTCCCTCGCGCAGCTCCGTCTTGCGTTCTTGCTTTCGGGCAATGCGCCGCCCCGCCCGGAATCAAGCCGAAGGCGCCGGGCGAGCGCCTGCCCGTCCCGGCGGGCTGGCGCTTTGTCATCCGCGCGCACCCGCATCCACTTCAGAGACAAATGACGTCGATAAACCGAAGACCACGGAGGGCAGCGGCGCCACCCCACGGGCAGGCGTTCGCCCGGCTCCCGCTGTACAGGCTCACACCTTCAGCGTCGGAAGCCCCAGGTCGAAGACCGTCGTCCCCTTGCTGTCCAGCAACGCGGTATCCACCAGCTCGGTCATCAGCCGGCGCGCACCCACCGCATCCTGCGCCTGGATCCTCTCGAACACGGCGGCATGTTCGTTCACCGGGTTGCGCGTATGCGGGTTGGGCATGTCGCGGTAGCGGAAGGCCGTCGTGTAGGCCACCGCCGCGCAGATCCCCGCCTCAAGCGACAGCAGCACCGGGTTATGCGAGGCGATCAGGATCGCCCGGTGAAAGCTTGCATCCGCGTGGTGCCAGCTGTCCTCGGTCATCTCGCAATAGCGCATCGCCGTCAGCGCTTCGCTGAACAGCTGCATGTCCGCCTCGGTCCGGCGCTCGGCGGCAAAGGCGGCGGCGGGGGGTTCGATCATCGCCCGCATCTCGTAGAGCGACCGGATGTACCAGTCCGGCGGCACGCCGCTCTCGAAGCTCCAGCGCACCACGTCCGGATCCAGCAGCGACCATTTTTCCCGCGGCGCCACGCGGGACCCGCTGCGGGTCCGGGTGATGACCATGCCCTTGGCCGCGACCCGGCGCAGCGCCTCGCGGTAGGCCCCCCGAGAGACACCCGACTCGGCGATGAAATCCATCTCCTTCGGGATCGGCTCGCCGATGTCGTAGACGCCGGCCACGATCTGTCGGCCCAGCCAGTCCGCGATGGATTCGTTCTTCCGCTGTTCAGGGCGCGCGCTGGCATCGAAGGGGATGGCAACGCCGGAGGATCTGTTGGTCATGCCCGCAGTGTAGCCGGTGGCCCCGCCGGGTCAAACTGGCTTTGACCGTCCGGACCTGTCCGGGCCCGTGCCGCATCCGTCCCGCCCACCGGGGCGCCAGACGCAAAACGCCCCGCCGGTCCGGCGGGGCGTTTCGTGATCTCGATTGGGACGGCAGATCGTCAGGCCAGGTACCAGCTGGTGAAATCCGACACGTCGATCTCGTTCGGGCGTACGCCGATCAGCAGGACAGAGCCGTCGCCGCCCAGCTCGTCGAGGTCGATCAGGGTATTGCGGAAGCCTGCGCGGCTGGTGGCTGCGTCCAGATCATCGGCGAAGGTGCCCGGGTTGATCGGGATCCCGCCCAGGCCGATCACGTCCACGCCGTCCTCGAAATCGAGGATCACGTTGCGGCCACTGATGATCGGATCCCGATCTTCCGGTGCCAGCCGCCGATTGGCCATTTCGACATGCACGTCGCTCATGTTGAATTCATCAGCGCCGGCGCCACCGCGGTAGCGGTCGTTGCCCGGGCCGCCCTGCAGGAAGTCATCGCCGGTGCCGCCATCCAGCAGGTCGTTGCCCTGTTCGCCGAACAGAAAGTCGTCGCCGGCCTCGCCAAAGAGCTTGTCCGCGCCAGACCCGCCGAAGCCGATGTCGTTGCCGATCCCGCCGTAGAATTGGTCCTTCCCTTCGCCGCCGGAGGCAACGTCGCTGCCCGCTCCGCCGTACATCAGGTCGTCGTTGCGTCCCGACGCGTCCATAAGCCGGTTGTACGCGGTCTCGCCCAGGGTCTCCTTGATCTGGGCCTTCACGTCCTCACGCCACGTGTAGATGAATGCGAACGCCTCAAGCACCGGGTCACCTCCCGCGACATTCGGAGGCCAGGGCAGACCGAACTGGTTCAGCAGCGGCGCGATCAGTTCGTCGGCCACGAAATCGCCGACCAGCGTGTCGTTGCCGGCTCCGCCGTGCAGCTCGTCGGCGCCGAAACCACCGATCACCAGGTCCTCGCCGTCTTCGCCGTACAGCGTGTCATTGCCGCGGTTGCCGCCGATCACGTCGTCGCCATGACCGCCAAAGATCGTGTCATTGCCGGTGTTCTTCGGCAGGCCCGCGTCGCCGGCGATATAGTCGTTGCCGGCCGAGCCGCGCAGCACGTCGTCGCCCTTGAAGCCCAGGATCACGTTGTCGGCGAAATCGCCCGTCACATCGTCATCGCCGCGGCGGCCCAGGTACCAGTCGCGGAAGTCCGGGACCAGCTGCTCGGGCACCGGAGCGGCATAGTAGTTCGCGGTGCCCAGCACCATGTGCGTGGCGTCGCCGTCCGTCGGGATGCCGTTTTCGTCAAGGGCGATCGGCGCCATGGTGCGTATGCCATAGGCCTCGTCCTCGACATAGGCTTCCTCGACCAGCTCCCAGTCGCGGCCGTCTTCCGAACCGGCCGGCAGACGCAGCAGCCCGCCGCGGCCACCCGTGAAGGTGCCGATGTAGAGGTAGCCGTCCAGCTCGTACATTTGCCACATGTATTCCGACCTGTTGTGGCCGAAGTCGCGCAGCTCCTGTTCCAGGGCCACCTCGCCCCGGTCCTCGCCGTAGGTGTAGAAGCCGTCGGTGGTGATGACCTCCCAGCTGTCGGGATCGTCCAGGTCCTGGCTGCGGATCAGGTGGTTGCCGCTGTAGTTGGCGCTGCCGACATAGTACCAGCCGTCGAAATACTGGATCTCGATGATGCCCTGATCATAGCCCGGGCCGGTGTCCAGGTCGACGTTGGGCGTCACGCGCTCCATCGCGCCGGGGGTGCCGGCCTGCGACTGGTCGACCTTGTACATGTTGTAGTCGGTCCAGGTGGTGGCGTAGATGTCGCCTTCATCGTCGACGAAGAGAGCCGAGATGGTCGCGTCATCGACCTCACCGATCTTGGTCCAGGTGCCGTCGCTGGCATAGGTCCAGATCTCGCTCGGCGCGCCGTAGTTCGACGTGGCCATCATCAGCACGTCTTCGCCCTGGCCGTTGTCCACCACCTTCATGGTCCGGACGGAATTGTGGCCCAGCGACGGGTCCATCACGCCGCCGTAGACGCGCTCCCAGCTTTCGCCGTCTTCCGAGACGAACATCTTCACCGTTTCCGCGCTGACGTTGCCCGGCCGCGCGGTGGTGGCATAAAGCTTGCCGTCGAACTCGATGATCTCGCGGAACCCCACGTCGCCACGGCTGAGCTCGGGATGCGAGGCGTCGAGAACCGACTCCCAGCTCTCATCCTCGAAATCGTAGCGCCAGACCTGGCCGCCGTTGGAGTTCAGCGGCGAGGAAAAGTCCTGCAGACCCGGCCCGTCGAGCGGCACGTTGCCGCCCTCGACGTAGAGCGCGCGAATGGCGAAGCCGAGGGCGCCCGAAATGTCGGCCTTGGCATTCCAGGTGCCGACATAGAGTTCCTCGACGCCATCGCCGTCGCCGTCCCAGGTGTACATGCTCCAGGCGTATTTGTTGGCCGGGTCGCCAAAGCCTGCGCCAACGCCTGCGGTGAGTTCCGTGAAACCGTCCGTCGCCGGATCATAAAGGTAAATCTGAGTACCGAGCGCCATCTTATGCCCCTAAAGAATATCTGCCGTTGCAGGATCAAAACAATGTGTCCTGACATGGTTTATGGATTTGGCAGGGCGCACAAGTCAACGGCGGAACGCGGTCCCCGCCCGGAAATGTTAACCCTATCAAGTCGCAATAGTGACCGGAATGTGTACCTAAAGCTGAAGTCGCGCACCTGAATGACCGCACAGGAAGATCAGGGCGAATGGGCCGGCATTGCATCCGGCCCCCAATGACGTCTCCGATCGGCTGCACGATATCCAACCTCATGCAACCAAAGGGAAACCCTGCCATCCGGGCACAGCCTGAGGCCGCCGCCACGGCCGCCGAAGGCACCCGTTTCCCACGTCGTTGCAAGGCTCGTCTTGTCCCGCCGGCGGCGTGCCCGGGCGTCTGCGACGCGCCGTCCCGACGGCTGTCCAGACCGGCGGCCCAAGGCCATCGCCGGGCCCCCAAGTGGCCCGGTCCGGCAGGTGTCCGGCGTGCCTTTTGTCCCCCGGTGGACGGTTCAGCCGCCCGGCTGCTTGCCCAGGATGATCATCCCCAGGATGTCCTCGTCGGTCACCTCGTCCACGTTGACGGTCCCGACCAGCTTGCCGTTCTTCATCACCGAGGCCCGGTCGCAAAGCTGCATCACGCTGTGCACGTCATGCTCGATCAGGAAGATCCCGATCCCCTGCGCCTTGAGCTGCTGGATCAGCTCGGCGACCATCTGGGTTTCCTGCGGGCCAAGGGCGGCGGTGGGCTCGTCCATGATCAGGATGCGCGCGTTGAAATAGACCGCGCGGGCGATGGCCACGGATTGCCGCTGCCCGCCCGAGAGCGCCTTGACCGGATCCTGGAACTTGCGGAAATTCGGGTTGAGCCGGCCCATGATCTTGCGGGTCTCGGCCTCCATCCGCGCGTCGTCGACGAACCCCGCGGGCGTCACCAGCTCGCGGCCGAGGAACAGGTTCGAGGCGGCGTCGAGATTGTCGGCCAGCGCGAGGGTCTGGTAGATCGTCTCGATGTTGTAGCGGCGGGCGTCGCGGGGGTTGTGGATCTCGACCTTCTCGCCGTCGATCAGGATCTCGCCGGCATCCATCCTGTAGGCGCCCGAGAGGCACTTGATCAGGGTCGACTTGCCCGCGCCGTTATGGCCCAGAAGGCCCACGACCTCGCCGGGATGAAGGTCGACGCTGACATGATCCACCGCCTTGACGCCGCCGAAGGCGACCGAGACGTCGCGCATCTCGACCAGCGGGGTTCCGGTTCTGTCGATCATCACGTGTCTCCCATGTGCGTGGAGCCGGCCTTGCAGCCGGAGTGCGCGCATGCGCCATGCCCGACCTCGGGTGGGCCATGCCGCAAGCGGATCGGTTCCGCTACAAAGCCCCATTGTCGCAAGGGCTGACGGCCCATCTCCAAATGCCCTCCCGGGGGGGAGGTCGGGCATGGCGCATGCGCGCTGGTTGTGCTGGGAAGGCCACCGAAGTTAACAGGGCCGGACAGGATCGAATTCAACATTATCACGTGTCTCCCGTCCGTCGCCGATAGATGATGTCCACGAGCACCGCCAGCACCAGCACGGCGCCCACGACGATGTTCTGGAATGGCGCGTCCACGCCCACCATGGCCATGCCCGATTGCAGCGACTGCATGATCAGCGCGCCAAGGATGGCGCCGTAGATCGTGCCCACCCCCCCGGCCAGTGCCGTGCCGCCGATCACCGCCGCCGCGATCACCCGCAGCTCGTCCAGCGTGCCGATATCATTGGAATGGAACGACAGCCGCGCCGAGGCCACCAGCCCCGCGAGGCCGCAGAGCACGCCCATGATGGCAAAGACCTTGACCGTCAGAAGCCGCGTGTTGATCCCCGACAGCTCTGCCGCGTCCGGGTTGCCCCCGGCGGCAAAGATGTAGCGGCCCAGCCGCGTGCGGCGGGCGACCAGTGTCATCACCACCGCCACCGCGATCAGCAGCAGCACCGAATAGGGAATGCCGTAGCCCTCGGTATAGCCCTCGGGCATGACCTCGCCCCGCGCCTCGAAACTGCGCTGCAGCACGCGGGTCGGCACGTCGTAGGCGTTCAGCGTGGCCACGAAACCGGCGATCAGGGCGGCCGAGATGCCCATCAGCACCGCCTCGGCCCAGACCGGCTTCACCGGGAACTCGTGGCGGATGCGGGCGCGCCGGGCCTGCCAGATGGCGATCCAGGCGGCAAGGATTGCGATGATGCCGGTGATCCAGCTGGCCGTCTCGCCCATGGTGCCGCCGATCCCGCCCAGCATCTGGAACGTGTCATCCAGTGGCCCGATCGTCTGGCCGCTGGTCAGGTACCAGGCCACGTTGCGCCAGACCAGCAGGCCGCCCAGCGTCACGATGAAGGCGGGGATGGTCAGGTAGCCGATCAGCCAGCCCTGGAACGAGCCGATGACCAGCCCGGTCAGCAGCCCCACCAGGATCGCCACCGGCGCCACCAGCGGGCTGCCGTAGTCCAGCCCGATGCCCGGAAGGAATTGCGTCTGCGTGACCGCCATCATCGCCGAGCAGGTCGCCAGCAGCGAGCCGACGCTCAGGTCGATATGGCGGGTGACGATGACAAAGACCATCCCGGTGGCCATGATGGCCACGCTCACGGTCTGGATCGTCAGGTTGAAGATGTTGCGCGGTGTCAGGAAACGCCCGTCGGTCAGCACGTTGAAGACGATGCAGACAAGCACGAAAGCCCCGATCATGCCCAGCAGGCGTGTATCGAACTCGAGCGTCTGGAATATGTTCTTGCGACCGGTCGACGGATCGGAGGCGCTGGCCTCTGCCATGATGACCTCGGATTTTGAGTGCGGAAGCTGCCCCGCCGCTCCAGTATCGGGCGGCGGGGCAATCGGGTCAATCCTGTCCCGGGGGACCTGCCCCGGGGCACCGGACTATCGCATCAGTTGCAGGGGGCCGGCCCGTCGGTCACACCCTGGCAAAGCGCGTCCTTCTCGATCCAGCCGGCATCGACCACGACCGTGAGATTGTCGGCCGTCACCGGGATCGGCTCGAGGAATTCCGCCCAGAGCGTCGTGCCGGCCGGCGAGGTCCATTGCTCCGCGCCCTCGATGTCGCTCATGGCGGTGCCGCTGGCCAGTTGCACGGCGATCTCGCCCGCCGCCTTGCCCAGCTCGCGCGCGTCCTTCCAGACCGACACGGTCTGGGTGCCGCGGGCCACGCGGTTCAGCGCGGCGTGGTCGCCGTCCTGTCCCGAGACCGGGATGCCGTCCATGCCCTGCGCGGTCAGCGCGGCCACGGCGCCGCCGGCGGTGCCGTCGTTCGAGGCGACGACCGCGTCGACCTCGTTGTCGTTGGCGGTCAGGATCTGTTCCATGTTGCGCTGCGCGTTGGCGGGCAGCCAGCCATCGGTATAGGCCTCGCCCACGATGGTGATGTCACCGGCGTCGATCGCCTCCTGCAGGATCTCCTGCTGGCCGCCACGCAGGAAATCCGCGTTGGGATCGGTGGGCGAGCCCTTGATCATCACGTAATTGCCGGTGGGCTGCGCTTCGAACACGGCGCGGGCCTGCATGCGGCCGACCTCGACGTTGTCGAAGGTCAGGTAGAAGGCGCGGTCGTCCTCGATCAGGCGGTCATAGGCGATGACCGGCACGCCTTCGTTCGCGGCGGCCTGCACGGCGGGGATGATCGCCTGGGTGTCCTGCGCGAGGATGATCAGCGCGTCGACGCCCTGCGCCATCAGCGATTCAACATCCGACAGCTGCTTGGACGACGAGGATTGCGCATCGGCCGACACATAGGTCGCCCCGGCCGCCTCCAGCGCCGACTTGATCGCCGCCTCGTCCGTCTTCCAGCGCTCCTCCTGGAAGTTGGACCAGGATACGCCCACGGTCTGGGCCGATGCCGCAGCCGCAAGCCCGAGTGTCATGGCCGCAGTGGCCAGCAAGGTCTTGTACATTATGTCCTCCCATATTGCCCAATGGTGGGGCCCGACCGAGTTGACTCGCCGGCGCGGAGCAACACTGTCGCCAATATTTTTAGTTGTCAAAGTAATATTCGGTGGGCAGATTATCCGTCAGCCTGAATATTGGAGGAGCGGGCTCGGGAGTGCCGCGCCCTTCACCGAAACATGTTCAGGCCGGCGGTATTCGTCAGGCCGGTGAAGGAAACCGGCCGCCAGAAACTCAACACCGGGACAGCCCCAGGATTCAGGCCCCAGGATGCAGGACGGCGAGGACATCAAGGGTTGCGGCCCTCTCATGCAGCCGGTTGCCTCGGCTCACCGGCCGCTGCGCCAGCAGGTGTTCGAACACGTGCGCGCCCTGGGCGAGGTGCCGCGGGTGCAGGTTGCCCGTGACCTGCGCGTCAGCCCCGCCACGGTGACCACGCTGACCTCCGAGCTGATCGAGGCCGGACTGCTGGAAGAGGTGCATGACCGGCGCGACGGCGAACCGGCACGCGGGCGTCCGGCCGTGGCGCTTCAGGTGCGCGCCGGGGCGCATCACGTGATGGGGCTGAAACTGTCGGACCTGCAGCACACGGCGGTGATCGCCGATCTGTCCGGGAAGGTCCTGACCAGCGCCGTCCTGCCCCGCCGCCCCGGGCGCATGTCGCTTGATGCGATGGTCGATGCGGTCGAGACGCTCATGCGCCGCACCTGCGCCGAGCTGGGCCTGGACCCCGCCGGGCTGAGTGGCCTCGCGCTCGGCGTGCCCGGCTTCGTGGACCGGCAAAGTTCGATCCTGCGCTGGTCGCCCTTGCTCGAGACCCGGGACGTCGATCTTGCCGCGGCGCTGCAGGCGCGGCTGGGCCTGCCGATCCGGATCGACAACGATGCCAACCTGCTGACCCTAGCCGAGCTGTGGTTCGGCGCCGGGCGCGAGGTGTCGGATTTCGCCGTGGTGACGATCGAGCACGGCGTGGGCATGGGGTTCGTCATCAATCACAGGCTTTACCGTGGTGCGCATGGCATGGGGATGGAGCTGGGCCATACCAAGGTGCACCTGGATGGCGCGCTGTGCCGCTGCGGACAGCGTGGCTGCCTCGAGGCCTACCTGGCCGATTACGCGCTGGTGCGCGAGGCGCGGACGGCGCTTAACCTGCCGGATATCGAGACGCTGTCGGTCAACATGCTGCTCGACAGCCTGTTCGAGCGGGCCCGCGCCGGTGACGCCGCCGCGCAGGCGATCTTTCGCCGCGCCGGGCGCTATCTTGCGCTGGCGCTGGCCAATGTCGCGAACCTCTTCGATCCCGAGATGATCATCCTGTCCGGAGAACGGATGCGCTACGATTACCTGTATGCCGGCGAGACGCTGGAGGAGATGCGAACGATGATGGTGGACACCGGCCGCGCGTCGCCCCGGATGGAGATCCACGCCTGGGGCGACATGGTCTGGGCCAGGGGCGCGGCCGCGATGGCGCTGCAGGGCCTGACCGAAGAGCTGCTAGGCGCCGGCCGGGAGATGGCGGCGCAATGAGGCAAGGTTGCGTTTCGGGGGCGTCCGCGACCGTCCCGGTGCCCCACTTGCCCCGCCTGTCGGCGCGGCGCGTTGCGGCTGTGCTGGCCCTTGCCGGGGTTGCCGCGGCCCCTGCCCTCGCCGCGCCGGCCTTTGTCGATGACAGCGCCGGACTGCCGGTCCCGCATGTCTATTCCGGCGGCTGGGAACATTTCGTGGGCGGCGGTGTCGCGGCCTTCGATTGCAACGGCGACGCCCTGCCCGAGCTGCTGGCCGCGGGCGGCGAGGCGCCCGCCGCGCTGTTCCTGAACCGTTCGGACCCGGGCGGCGCCCTGCGGTTCGCGGAAAGCGCGCTGCCAAAGCTTGACGCGCTGCGCGGGGTGACCGGCGCCTACCCGATCGACATCGACAGCGACGGGCAGCTGGACCTGGCTTTGCTGCGGGTCGGCCCGAACCTGCTGCTGCGCGGCCAGGGCGACTGCCGGTTCGAGGACGCCACCGCCGACTGGTCCCTGCCGCGGCGCGACGCCTGGACCACCGCCTTCGCCGCCACATGGGAGGGCGACGCCGCCTTTCCCACCCTCGTCTTCGGAAACTACGTCGACCGCGCCGATCCCGACGGCCCGTTCGAAGCCTGTGACACCAGCGACGTGATCCGGCCCGCCGAGGACGGTTTCGGCGCGGCCGAGGTCATCTCTCCGGGCTGGTGCACGCTCTCGGCGCTGATCTCCGACTGGCAGCGCAGCGGCGCGCCGGAGCTGCGGCTGTCGAACGACCGCCATTACTACGTGCGCGGCGGGTATGAGCAGATGTTCCACCTCTCGCCCCTGCAAGAGCGGCAGGACTGGCGGCAGGTGTCGCTGTGGGGCATGGGCATCGCCTCGCGCGATCTGACGGGCGACGGGCTGCCCGAGGTGATGATGACCTCGATGGGCGACCAGCTGCTGCAGTTCAATCGCAAGGACGGGTTCGAGGACGCGCCCTATGCGCAGGGCACCACGGCGCACCGGCCGCATGTCGGGGACGACGGTCGGCCTTCGACCGGGTGGCACGCGGAATTCGGGGATGTGGACAACGACGGGCGCGCGGACCTGTTCATCGCCAAGGGCAACGTGGACCAGATGCCGTCGATGGCGATGAAGGATCCAAATTCGCTGCTGATGCAGCAGCCCGACGGCACCTTTGCCGAGGCGGGCGCCGAGGCCGGGATCGCCACGATGGAACGCGCGCGCGGCGCGGCGCTGGTGGATCTGAACGGCGATGGGCGGCTGGACCTGGCGGTGGTGAACCGCCGCGCCCCGATGGAGATCTGGCGCAACGTGACCGAAGGCACAGGCGGCTGGGTCGGCATTGAACTGGCGCAGCCCGCGCCCAACCGCCGGGCGGTGGGCGCCTGGGTGGAGCTGCGCGCCGGCGACCTCATCCAGGCGCAGGAGCTCACCATCGGCGGCGGCCATGCCGGGGGCAGCGCGGTGCCGCTGCATTTCGGGATCGCAGACGCCGGCACCGCCGAGGTCCGCGTGATCTGGCCCGACGGCACAACCGGCACCTGGCAGGCGGTCACTCCCGGCAAGATCACCGTGATTGCCCGGCCCGAGTAACCTCTGAACCCCTAGCGGTCCACCGGCAGGCCAGAGGGCACGCTTTGCGGCACGCCCAGCCGACCGGAGAGCGCCGCCGGATCGGTCAGCGCGTCAAGAAAGGCCATCAGCACCGCGACCTGCCCCTTGTCCAACCCGGGGCCCGGTGCGGCGGCCCCGGCGATCGCCCGCACCTGATCCGGATCGTCCAGCACCGCCCAGTCCGGCTTCGTCCCCGGCAGGTCGGGCAGAACCGCCGCCCGCCGGTAGCGGTCCAGGCCCCCGCCCGCGGCATGATCGGCCAGAAAGGCGGCAAGGTCATCATGGCCCCCGGCATGGCCCCAGGGTCCGGTCCGCGTCACGTTGCGCAGCGACGGCGTGCGGAAGGCATAGCGGTCGTCCTCGCGCCCTGTCACGCGCAGGCGGCCGTCGTCGCGGGAATGACGCTCGAACCGTTCGGCCTTGCCCGGACCAAGCTGCGGCGCGCCCATGGCGTGGAAATCGTGGTCGGTCTGGAACGGGCCGGAATGGCAGGCGGAACATCCCGCCTCGCCGTAAAACAGCGCCGCGCCCTCGGCGGCCGGGCCGGTCAGCGGCGCCTCGCCACGCAGGGCGGCGTCGAAGGGGCTGGTGTCGGAGCGCCATTCAAAGGCCACGAAGGCCGCGATGGCGTTGGAGATATCGGTGAAACGGATCGGCGCGCCCTCGGCGATATGCGGATAGACCGCCGCGAAACGGTCGGCATAGGCCGGGATCGCCGCGACACGCTTCGAGATCAGGTCCCATGCTCCATCCGGCCCGGTGATCCGGCCCGAGCGCACCGCCTTGGCCACGTCGTTTTCGGAATAATGGCCGGCCATCTCGTCGGGCGAGAGCACGGGAAACATTGTCTGGGCCGACAGCACGCCCGAGAAGCCCTGCACCATGTCGCCCTCCATCGGGGTCCGCAACCCGCCGGGGCGGGCGGGATCGGCCTCGATCCGGCCGTCGTGGAAGAGCGTGGTGAAGTCCCGCGCGCCGAGGTTGAAGAGCGCGGTGGAATTGCGGGGGATACGCTGTTCAGGAATGTTGTCGGCGGTCACGTGGCGGTCGGGGCCAAGACCCTCGGCCCCTTCGCCCAGGCCCAGGGACAGGCCGTCGGAGGTGGCGAAGCGCGGATGGTGACAGGTGGAACAGGCGATGTTGCGGTTGCCCGACAGGATCCGGTCGTAGAACAGAAGCTGGCCAAGTTCCGCCTCGGCCGGGTCCAGGGCCAGGTAATCGGCCTCGGTGACCGGAGACGGCAGACGCTCCTGCGCCAGGGCCAGGCCCGCGGTCAGAAGGGCGGCGCCCGTCAGTATCACGATGGATGTGCGCATCTGCATCCTCCCCCCGCGAAGCTATGACACGGGCGGCGGCACGGCATCAAGGATGGCGACCGGCGGCGCCCAGCAGGCCTGGCAGCGCAGGCGTCGGGCGGCGGCAGTCTGCACCGCCGCCCGGCAGGGTCACAGGCTGTCGGCGGCAACGTGCTGGATCGAGGGCCAGGTCTCTTCGGCCTTCTTCAGCGTGCCCTCGGGATCTTCCTGGTACTTGGCGAAGACCGCCGCGTTGACGAAGAGATAGAGCTTGCCGTCGACGATATCGGCATAGCGCGGATCGCCGTCCAGCTTCTTGCCCAGCGCTACGGCGAAGGCGCAGAAACCGCCGTATTGCGGCATGAAGGCCTCCGGATCGGCGGCGAAGGTTTCGGCCGAGAGGTCGGAGGCAAAGTAATAGGCGACACCGTCATGCACCACCACATGGGTGGCATCGCCCCGGGCCACGGCACCCAGGGTCGAGAGCGCGACGGTATCGACCCCGCGCAGGGCAAGCGGCACGCCGTCGAGCGTGGCACCGGTGGAGACGTTGTATTCGTCCTCGGCAAGGACCGGCGCGGCCAGGCTGATCATCGCGAGAGCGGTGAAAGCGGCGGAGGTGAAACGGGTGAACATTGGAAAGGTCCTTTGGTTGGCCCGCGGCGGGTGCCGTCGGGATCGGGGGTGGGATCCGGGCCGCGACAGGCGGTCCGGGCGGGTTGCCCGGGGACGGCGGATGCCGCCCTGCGGGCGATGGATGGGAAAACCCGCCCCGGCGCAGGAGGGTCCTGGGGGAAGCGCCGGAGCGGGAGGCCCGGCCGGCCCGGGGAAAAGGAGCAGGGCCGGCCGTGCTCCGGGACCGGCGCGACAGGAGGCCGGGCCCGGGGCATCGGGGGTGGCGGACCGGGCGGTCCGGCCGGGTGAAGCGAGGGCGTAGCCCCGGCGGACAGGATGGCCGGGGATCAGCGCGGCCGGATCACATGCCGTAGGCGGAGCGGATCGCCTCGACCGTGTTGTCGGTGTTGTCCACGGCGCTGGCGATCATGCGGAAGTTCGTCAGCGAGGCGGCATAGCCGTCGTAATGCTCGGTGATCGCGCCGGCGGTGGCATCGGTGACGACCATCACCTCGAACCCGTCCTCGATCAGCCCGCGCATGTGGCTTTCGGTGCACAGGTTCGACGACATGCCGCCCAGGATCACCTTGTCGATCCCGCGCTTGCGCAGCTGCAGCGCCAGGTCGTTGCTGTCGGGGCCGTAGACCTTGTGCGGGCTGGTGACGATGACATTGCCGCCGTCGATATAGGGCTTGTAACGCTCCAGCCAGTCCGCGCCCGAGCCGTCGAAGCCGTCCAGCGTCAGCGCATCGGGGCGGTCGAACATGCCGATGTCGTGCATCAGCCGCTCCAGCGTGCCTTCGAAATGCCATTCGTGGTCGTGTTCATAGTAGTAATGCGGCGAGACGAAGACCGGCATGCCGACCTCTTCGGCCACGGCAAAAAGCGCCTCCAGGTTCTCGACCGTTCCGTTCTCGGTGATCGACTGCCCCACCACACCCCAGGTGACACCGTCGGGCGACAGGAAATCGACCTGCGGATCGGTGATGACGATGGCGGTGGTCGCGGTGGTGATGTCAAAGCCGGGCATCGGCAGGCCGTCGTTGATCGGCGGCAGCTTGGCGCTGGCGGGGCGGGCCTCTTGTGCGGCGGCGGGATTGCCGGTCAGGCCGACGACAACGGCGCCGGTGGCCATGGTCGCGGCGGCGCCGACGAGCGCGGTGGCGAGGGTCACGCCGAAGCTTTTCACGGATCTGGTCATGGTCTTGTCCTTTCTGATGTCCCGGCGCGCGCGGCGCGGGGGATCTGCATCCAACGGTCCGGGGCGGCGCGGCGGGCGCCTTTGCCCCGGAACGCTTGCAGGTTAGGCGAGAGCGGGCGGCGCGGTATTGACCGGGCATGTCAAAGCCTTGACCCGGCACGTCAAAGCAGGAGACAAGCCGTCACGGCCCCGTGATCGCCATGGGACCGGGGGGGGATGGACCAGGGGGACGGACCGGTGATTTCCGCGCTTTACGCCAGGAAGCAGATCGCGGAGGCGATCCATGTCGCCGACCCCGCGCAGCTTTACGCGCTGATCGGCCTGACGCCCGAGCAGCTGGAGGATCCCTCCACCATGCTGCCACTGGATTCATATTACGACCTGCTGGAAGCCATCGCCGCCAGCGAAAATCCCGAGCTGCGGTTTCACATGCGGGTCTGCGCCGGGATGCGCTGCGAAGCTTTCGGCGCCTTCGGGCTGGCGTTCAAATCCGCCCCCACCCTGCGCCACGCCTTCGAGCGCATGGGCCGTTACACCCGCCTGCACAACCAGGTCTCGACCTTCCGCTTCGTGGACCGCGACGGGGTCTTCTGCTGGACCCACGAGAAGCCGAGAGATCCCCGCCTTGGCGCGCAGCTGTCGAGCGAGGCGGCGATGGGCACGACGCTGACGCTGTGCCGCGAGACGACGACGCCGGGGCTGACCCCGCTGCGGGTTCAGTTCGCCCATGAGCGCTGCGGCTCGATCGAGCCGCTGGTGGAACACTTCGGGATCGAGCCGGTCTTCGGTGCGGCGATCGACGGGATCCAGTTCGCGCTGGTGGATATCGACCGGGCGACCTCGGTGGGCGATGCGGCGATCTGGAAATTCTTCACCGACCACCTGGAAACCACTCTGCCCCGGGACGAAACCGCCGAGCCCGGGCTGGAGACGCTGGTTGTGGCAGAGATCGCCAAGCTGCTGAGCGGCGGCGTGCCGCAGCTGTCGGAGGTGGCGGCGACACTGGCCATGGGGCCGCGAACATTGCAGCGGCGGCTGTCGGAACGGGGCAAGACCTACCAGGCGCTGGTGGACGAGGCGCGGCGGCAGCTGGCGCAGCAGCTGGTCTCGGGCTCGCGCTATTCGCTGTCCGAGATCGCCTTTCTCACCGGCTTTTCCGAGCAGAGCGCCTTTACCCGCGCGTTCAAGCGCTGGTCGGGGCAGACGCCCGGGGCCTACCGGATGTCTTCGACGGCATGACCGGACCGGTCCGGTCCGGGCGCAGGAAGGCCGGGCCGGACATGTCCCGACCCTCGCGGGGGGATCCGGCCCCCGCCCTGTCGGCAATTCGGAAACGACCAGGGGCGCCCGTTGCCGGACGCCCCTGATGATCTTCGGATCAGATGCGGTGCGGGCCCGCCGGGGATTACTTGCCCCCCATCACATGGGCCCCTGTGAATGCGGCGAGCCGGGCCTCCAGCCGGGCGATGCGTTCGTCCCGTGCCGCCAGCGCGGCGGCGACATCCTCGGCCTCGAAGCGCTGCGGGATATGCTGCTGGCAATTCACGTCCCAGGTCGCCACGTCGAACAGGATCGCCCGTTCCGGCCGCCCCTCCCCGCCATCGGTACGCAGCTGCGCGACCAGCTGCGGATCGTCCTCGATCACCCGCGCCCGGCCCCAAAGCTTGATCCGTCGACGCTGGGCGTAATCGACAAGGAACAGGAAGGCCTGCGGGTTTTCCGACAGGTTGCCCAGCGTGATGTACTGCTTGTTCCCGGCGAGATCGGCAAAGCCCAGCTCGCGCTCGCCCAGCACCTTCAGGAAGCCCGCGGGCCCGCCCCGATGCTGGATGTATGGCTGCCCCGACGCGCTGGCCGTGCCGAAAAAGACGCTGGTCTGGGCGCCGATGAAGCGCGCCAGATCCTCGGTGATCGTGTCGTTCCACGGGCGCTTCTCCTCGACCCGCGCGTAGAGCTCGCGAGAGCCCCGGGCGGACTGCTGCGCCTTGACGGCGGGCGAGAAGGCGATGTCGGACGGCCTGCGGATGCCCATGGTCACAGCGCCAGCTCGGTCAGGCCCGGATGATCGTCCGGACGGCGGCCCTGCGGCCAGTGAAACAGGCGGTCTTCGGGCGAAATCGCCAGGTCGTTGATGCTGGCATGACGCTCGGCCATCAGGCCGTTTTCGTCGAACTGCCAGTTCTCGTTCCCGTAAGAGCGCATCCACTGCCCCGCCGGCGCCCGCCATTCATAGGCGAAACGCACCGCGATACGGTTGCCGGAGAAGGCCCAGAGCTCCTTGATCAGGCGGTATTCGGTCTCCTTCTCCCACTTCTCGGTGAGGAACTGCACGATCTCGGCCCGCCCCGTCAGGAAGGTGCTGCGATTGCGCCAGCGGCTGTCGGGCGTATAGGCGCGCGACACGGCCTCGGCGTTGCGCGTGTTCCAGCCGTCCTCGGCCATCCGCACCTTCTGCGCCGCCGTCTCGGCGGTGAAGGGCGGCAGCGGCGGGCGGGTTTCGGCCGGGTTCGCAGCAACGGGATGGGGGACGGGACGGTTCATGGGGAAACTCCTGCGGGCTGATGGGGCGTAATGGGAAAGCGCCGCCGGGCATGGGGGACCCGGCGGCAGGGACAGGCTCAGGCGGCGACGCCTTCGGCCAGGGGGAAGTCGATCTCGGTCTTGGCGACCTCGTTCATGTAATTGGTCCAGATGTTCAGGGCGACGTGCTGGACGATCTCGATCAGCTGGCCGTCGTCATAGCCGGCGTCGCGCAGGGTCTTGACGTCGGCATCCGTGACATGGCCGCGGGTCTCGGCGACGCGCAGGGCAAAAGCCACGGCGGCATCGGCCTTGGCATCGGTCGACCGGCCCATGCGGTTGGCCGAGATCTCCTGCGCCGACAGCCCGGCGACATGGCTGGCCACATAGGTATGGGCCGAAAGACAGTAGCCGCAGCCGTTGAACTCGGCCAGGGCCAGCGCGATGCGTTCGCGGGTGGCGGCCGGAAGCTGCCCCTTGCCGAGCGCACCGGATAGACCGAGCCAGCCTTCCAGGGCCACGGGGCTGTTGGCGACCAGGCGGAAGAGGTTCGGCACCGAGCCGAGCTGGGATTTCACCTGCTCCAGCGCGGGGCGGGCGGCGGCGGGGGCGGCCTCGATCGAGGCGGGGATGGCAATGCGGGTCATGTCGTGTCCTTGGATTGGGAGGTTTGGATGTTGCGATGACCGATCGGTGCGAAAGAGATATCCCTTCCGGAAACTGACGGCAGAGGCTAAATCTGAAAGGCACCCTCTCGGAAAATGGAAAGATGGCCGACAGACTGGACGCGATGCAGATCCTGGTGACCGCGCTGGACGCGGGGAGCCTGTCGGCCGGGGCCCGCCGGATGGGCCTGCCGCTGGCCACGGTCAGCCGCCGGGTGGCCGAGCTGGAATCGCGGCTGGGCACCACGCTGTTGCACCGCTCGGCGCGCGGGCTGGCGCTAACCGAGGCGGGCGGGGCCTATGTCGCCGCCTGCCGCCGGATCCTGGAGGACGTGGCCGAGGCCGAGCGCGCCGCGTCGGGCGAATTCACAGTGCCGCGCGGGCTGCTGACGCTGACGGCCCCGATCGTCTTCGGGCGGCTGCACGTGCTGCCGGTGGTGACGGACTTCCTCAAGGCCTACCCCGAGGTCGACGTATCGCTGGAACAGACGGACCGGCCGGTCAGCCTGCAGGAGGAGCATATCGACGCCGCCGTGCGCATCGGCCACCTGCCCGACAGCGCGCTTCGCGCAAGGCGGGTCGGCGCGGTGCGCCGGGTGGTCTGCGCCAGCCCCGCCTACCTTTCCACGCGCGGCCGGCCAGCGCGCGCCGAGGAGCTCGAGCGCCACGATTGCATCACCTTTGAAAACCTGATGCCCGCCGACCGCTGGACCTTCGGCGACGGCCGCACGGCAAGGCCGGTGCGGGTCAGGTCGCGGTTGGCGGTGAAAACGGCAGAGGCCGCCATCGACGCCTCCATCGCAGGCCTGGGCGTCACGCGGGTCTTGTCCTACCAGGTGGCCGCGGCGGTAAAGGCCGGACAGCTCGAGATCCTGCTGCCCGGGGAAGAGCCGGCCCCCTGGCCGGTCAGCCTGCTGTTTCGCGGCGGGATGACGCCGCGCAAGCTGCGCGCCTTCGTGGATTACGCCGCACCCCGGCTGGAACGCGCCCTGCCCCCGGTGGATCAGGCGCCCTGACAGGGCACCCGGATGGATCAGCCCGGTCCCGGGGCAACCGCCACGGTCTCAAGACCAGGCCGACTGCAACACTGCCCTGAGACCTGATGACCCTGGAGCCCAGGAAGCAGCCATGTCCGTGCGCACAGGGTGGTCAGACAGGTGGGTGCGGAATACCTTCCACAACAATATTGCTTTGGATTCAGCGCATTGGAAGGTACATCTGGTGCCCCCACACTGCGGCGATTACAGCACCGGAATTCGAACTATTTCATATCCTTGCTGACCATATGCGGGAAGATCTTGAGCATATGCGGGATACGTGCGCTTGAATTATCCGCCGGCCCCAAGGCGCCCGGCCCACCCCGGACCCGTGGCCCAGGATCGAGGCAAGGGCAACGACACCGCCCAACAAGAGGCAACCAGGATGCCGACTGTGCGTGTTGCCTTGCTGCCCCCTACCCACGCCCGCCCGGCAGTTCCGGCGCTGTCGGTCCAGATCTGTCAGTGCTAGAGCTAGGTCGTGCGGGATATTGGAAGGCCAGGGCATGCACCTAAATCGCTTGCCGGGGCATCAAGGGCAGGCGATCACCGCGATGATGAAACCGCTGGGAGGCGCTCGCAATCGGCCCCCGTGGCGGGGTTTACGACTGATGGAGACGATGATGAACGAGATGGTGACCATTCCCCGCGAAGAGTATGCCCGCCTTCAGCAGGCGGCCGAGGATCTCGCAGACCTGCAAGCATACGACCGCGCCATGGCTGAAGGCGGCGAAAGCGTACCGGCCGAGTACGTGAACCGAATCCTGGACGGAGAGAACCCCGTTCGCGTGTATCGAGCCATGTGCGGGATGACAGCAGCGGCCTTGGCCGATGCCTCTGGGGTAAACAGGGTCCAGATCACCCAGATTGAAACGGGCAAGCGGATCGGGACGGTGGAAACAATGAGGAAACTCGCTGAAGCGCTCGCGCTCTCCGTGGACGACCTGATCTGAACCAAGATCCACAGCCCCACTTGCTCTTCGACACGCGCGGGTCATGAAAGCGGCACATGACCGCTAGTCTGCCACAGAACAAGCTTAGAAAGCTTTCGCAGGATTGTTGTCTGCCTGCCTTCCATCTAGGTTGACTCCGCGCGGAGCTGCTGCCCTTCACTCTTCACGCCGGCATGGCAGCAACCGACCCTGTCGCACGAATGCAAGAACCCAATGAAGGCCGCTATGCACATTAGAAAACCCGGAATCGCTACAGTGTTGGGTTTCACCTGGGGCATTATACCGATGTCGTACTTGATTCCAGGCGGCCATCTCGTCATTCACTTGGTAAACATCGGAATGTGTTTGACCCACATCTTCCTACGCAAGCCGGTAACAGCAAATCTCAACTCAGTTATCATGCTTTGCGTCGGCGCTATATTCTTCACAATATCGATGCTAGGTGATAGCTTTGGAAATTTCTCCGCGATGAACTATGTGTCGCTCGTGGCATTCTCTCTTAATCTTTTTGGCGTGATGAATGTTATCAACGGCCAAAATTATCTAGACTTCTCCAAGTCGCTCTTCGAGACATCCGCATTAACCGCCATTGCGTATATTCTTATGGTTGAAAGCGGAATGATGGGGAACCATTACGGCAGATTCTATTTCTTTGGGGACAGCCACCCGAACCTCGGCGGTGAGATTTATGCAATTGCGAGCTTCGCAGGCGCACTAGCTATTAGAAAGTCAACTTTCGTTTTATTCTGCGTCCCAATGATTGCGGCGACACTGTACCTACAGTCCCGAACAGGGACAGTGATTATTTTCTCGACCATAGTCCTTAAGATCTTCTTTGAGACTAACGCAAGCGTTACGAAAAAGTCATTGCTCCTGGGCAGTATAGCGCTCGTTGTAGGGCTAGCGATTGCCATACTTCCCTCCGACTGGGCATTTAGACTGGTGGGACAGGTTCTCTTAACTGAAGATTCGCATCGGGGCGCTAGTACGGGCTACGTTTCAGGGCGAGACACCCAATGGGCTCAGGCTTGGCAATTCTTCTTAGAGAAGCCGATAACCGGGTGGGGAATGGGTCTCTATTCGGACGACGTCCGAGGAGCTCACAATCCAGTGCTGTACAGTCTGTCGATGTTTGGAGTGTTTGGGGTTCTATTCTGGGTGCTACCAGTTACATCCGCATTTAAACTGGCCAAGAATAATCTCCGTGAGTTCCTGCTCATCACTCCCGTTTCACTCATGCTCGTACTTAATGATCGCTTCATGGACAATAACACGTTCCCCCTGCTTTACTACTTCTACCTAATTCAACTTCCTTACTTTGGACTTGCAAGGGCCGGCAGAATTTCGCCAAAGGGCAAGGATTTGCGTGGCATTAGGCTTCCAAGAATTAGGTTTTCAGTATAGCGCCCCCATTGGTGCGCAAAAGCACTGCCGGCCCACTTCATCCCATCCACGCAGACAGGTCGCGGTCAATCAACTTCTCAAGTTTTCGGATATCTTCGAGGAAATAATTCACCATCTTCTTTCGGATGGTCGGATCCAGTTGTGGTTTATTATTTCTAAGAAACCTAGACAGAACGTATCTGTCTGCAACGGTTAAAGCTCCAGCCAGGCCGTACTCAAGGTAGTTCATTTTCCTTGAGTGCAGACGCGTGCGATCATCATTGTAAGTAAACATCAGAGGGTTTCGAGCGGCCAGAACCTTCAAGCGCAACGGGTTGTACACAGCCGCCATCGGACGGCCTTGCAAATTCTGGGGTGAATAGCTCACATCAACGCCGAGGAACTCATAGCTTTTGCGAATACACTCCTCCGGCTCTTTGGAAATATCTTCATGCAGGAAAACTAGCTGCCGCCCGGAACTCGAAAAGTGCTCGTATTGAGACAGATATTTGTAGTAGAGGCCGAACTCCAATATCTCCTTTGACCGCGCATACCCCGGAATGACGCCGTCGTTCTCGACCAGCTTTGACATACCTTCGTCCAGCGGCAACAGTGGCATAGTGCCGTATCGGATTTGGTGGAAATAAGCAGCGATTGCGCGATCAACAGGGTTCCTAAGGACGGCAATTATCTTTGCGTCTGGCAAGTCTCTGACGATACGCGCGGGCACTTCGGGTTTTCCGATATAATTCGGCCGCTTAATGCCGAGAATTTTTTCGTTACGACCATCAAAGCGACCAGAAAGATATGAAGCGGATTTCTGATCGTAGTCCGGATCTTCGAAATATGCTTCCTCGCCCTTCGGAATAAAGACATCCGGATGCTCCGCGACAGCATTTTGCATAAATGTAGAAGCGGACTTCTGCGCTCCAATGATTATCAAGTTCGGCATATTCGGTGAACGTGTCATGTTTCTCGCTTCTAAAAACGTCTCACTTTGCCCGACATGCCACAAGTGGCCTGCCGCTTGATGGCAAGGTCACCTGACAGGGCGGCCAGGGCAATCACTTTTCGCCCGCCTGTGGCATACCTGCGCGAAGCCGCCCAGTTTCGGCTGGCGGAGCTCAGAAGGCAGAGCCATCATCGGTCTTGTGCTGCGTTTTTCAGCGCATTGGGTATAGCCGAACAACCGGCCGCGTAGCATGCACTTCCCTGGACAATGCCGCCGACACGGCGATGTCAAACGCGCCAGCGTTAATCAGCTAGAAACTACCGCCGCCACTTGCATTGGCTGGGATAACCCAATTGCCCCGCAACAGAAAGAGCACCGAGGAGCACGCGGAAAGGGTAGTTCGATAAGCCCATGTAGGCCTCATGTCTCCATGTGTCGTTGATTGTCAGCAGGACACGCTGCCCCAGCAGAGGCTGACCACGGCCAGCAGCTCGGCGCCGGTCCGGCGCATGGCGCCTACGTCGTCACCGGCCAGCGCGGCGGCATGGGCGCGGCCGGGGCGCTCACTGGCGTCCATCACGGCCTCGGCCCTACCGGGTTCCCAGGTCTCGCAGCCAGCCACGAAGGTCGCCAGGATCATCAGGCAAATTGCGGATCGCATCGGCAGCGTCCCCCGTTCCGGCCACATACGCCGCGCATTCCGCAAGGCTGGCCCGGGCCCCGCGCGCGTTCTGGTGAGAGAGGTAGGCGGCAGCCAGCCCGCCGGCCGCGACCAGCCAGGGCGCCGCCATCAGGGCGAGGCGGTTCATTTCTCGGGGATCGCGCCGCGCAGGCCGATCCCGGCCAATCCGACATTTATCAGGACGGCCGGGTGAGCATCGCCGGTGAAGTTGTCGATGACCCGCACAACCCAGTGCAGCCCATGGACAGGCTCAAGCGCAACGATCACACCCGCCACCAGCGGAGCAAGGCTCGCGTACCAGGTGAGGGACTTCGGCTTGACGTATTTCTGCAGCTTTCCGGTCATTTCGCGCCTCCGAACAGGGCTTTGAGGAAGTTGATGATCGTGGCAATGATGTTGGGCCCCACCGACGGCGCGTGGCTTGCACCGGCCTGCGCCATCATCGCGCGGAGCTCAGCGCCAGATACCGTCTTGAGGATCCCGCGCCGCTGGCCGGATTCATCGACTTTCCAGATCGGGATCCGCCCCCCGTTCGCCTCGTACTTCCCGGTTCTGAAAAGCGCCTGCTCCGCTTCCCGGCGCCGGCGGATCTCAGGCGGACGCAGCCATCCCATGAAGCCGTCCCCGCTCATGTCGCCGCGCAGGATCTCCTGGACAAGCTGGCACGGCTTTCCGGTGCTGGGATGCTTCCAGGTAACGCCGCCTGTATTGAAGTCCCACGAGACCAGGGCGTCGAACTGGTGCGGCTTGAGCTTCACCCCGGCGAACACGCGACTCACCCGCGCTTCGTAGCCGTCCAAATCCTTGTCGAAGAGGGACAGAGCGCGCAGAACCGCTCCGTCGATGTCCTGCGGCATCCCGCGCGGCATGGCCTCGGGGTTCGGCGATCCAGCTGCTGCTGTGTGCCCGACGCCGAAGGTCCAGGTGTTCACGCTGTCCAGGTAAGGAGCCGGGACAACGCCCTCATGCTCGGCGATCTCCAGAACGCCGCGGTCGCTAATCTTCATGGTTCTCTCCAAGATGAAAAGCCCCGCATGATGCGGGGCGCTAAGTCGTCGGTCGTGGTGGTGATCAGCGGCGCAGGTTGCGCCAGAGGTCTCGCAGGCCGTCGAAGGAGAACCCGGATGACGGCCAGCAGGGCGCGGTCCAGATCGACCACCGGCCCCGCTCATTCTCCGGGATCATCAGATGCAGCAACTTCAGCCAGTGGATGGCCGACCAGATCAGGATGCTGTTGAAGACGACATTGACGTCCATGCCGCCCAGCTGCGCGCGGAACGCCCGGCGCGCCTCGGCATCAAGAGCGATCGAGACCCCCTCCCAATAAATCGAGCGGCCAGCGCCCCCGACCATCAGGAGGATCGCGGCCAGCGCCAGGTGCCATGAACGCCGGCGGTTCCAGTAGGCCAGCAGCGGGATCATGCCGCGCAGCACCCACGCCATCAGGCAAGTCGCGACGAGGCCGCTCAGCGCCGCTAGAGGGTAATCCCCCAGTAGTTCAATCATGTGCCTTCGTGCCCCGTTCGTTCTGAATTTCCTTGAGTTCCGCGATCGCCTCGTCCAAAGACCGGCGCCGGCGCTGCAGTTCTCGCGTCGCGGCCTGCTTTGCCGTCACGACCTGCCGCTCGGTGGCGCGGCGCTGCTCTTTCTGCGGGAAAAACTTCGACCACACCTTACCCATTCCGGCCCTCCACGACATCGATGGCCCGATCCATGCTGCGGACCGATTCCAGAATTTGCGCCGTGTGCTCCTTCTGGTCTTCGATGCGCCGATCCGACAGCGAGTTCGCCCGCCGCCGCTCCTGCCACAGCGCCCAGGCCAACCCGAGGATCAGCACGCCGGGCAGCGCACCGACCTCTCCGATCAGGGCGTTGGCAATCTCGGTGATGTCCATGCAGTCAAACCTTCGTCACGCTGGATAGTCTGGCTGCACGGTTACGCGATCCTCGTCATTGGCCCGCTCCACCGGACCATGGCCTTTTGAAACGACGCACCAAGTCACGGGAAGTTCGCGAGATTGAGCGACACCGTGTCCCCGGCATAGCGGCCGCCTGCCCCGAAGTAGGCCGCGTAATTCGCCGCGTCCAAGGCATCCAGTTCGGCATAGGTCATGCCGGAGAGGGCCACGTCGATCAGATGATATTGGTACAGGATGACGCTGTGCCCGATATCCGGCTGCAGGGAGTTGTAGGGTGGGATATTGCCCCAGGCCAGTTGATAGATCTGATTTTGCGCCGGGCTTCCGCTCGGGCTGCCGTTCCAGGATGACGCTTGAACCGATTGCCGTTGCGCCCCCGTGGCCGAACTCAGCGATCCGGTGAACAGCCGGTTTCCGGCCCAGGAGGCCGTCGAGCCGATGCCGAAATCGAAGTAATTGCCGCCCGCCGCTTTCGTGCGCTTGATATCCACCCAAAGGAAGACGGCAAATTCCCGGGTCGGGTTGTCCGCCACGTAGTCGATAATCGGCTGCGCCCCGTTCAGCCGGGCCGCCTGGCCGTTCTGGTTCGTGTTGCTGACGACCCCGTAGAGCGCGCCTTTCGACGTGCGCTCGAAGGCGCCATAGGGGGCTGTGAAGGTGTTGTTAAAAGCGCCCGCCAGCGAGGCCGCATTCCCTCCCCCGAGGATCCCGGCGGCCTCGCGCCAGGCGATGTTGTGAACCGCCCCGCCATCGTCGGGCACGCCCGGCGCCGTCTCCGAATTTGTGAGATCGGTCAGGATCAGCGTGCCCGGCGTGAGGCGGGGATCGGCGCTCAGATAGGGCGCGCCAGAGGCGGAGAAATCCCCGCCCACGAGAGAAGCAAATCCGGTCATCTTACCAGCTCCATTCTGTCAGAGATTGCGCCATCGCGGCCGCGAGGCGCGCGCCGCCGGTCGCGTTGAGATGCGTCCGGTCCCAGGAAAACCATTGCCAGACCCCGCCGACCCTGATCGCCAGGCTGCCGAGATCCGTTTGGGATGATCCATCGGTGCGGATGTAATAGTCACCATCCGCCCCGCCGGTCGGCAGCGCGGCCCCGGTGCGCGTGCCGCGAAAGGTCATGTCGCCCGCATCCATCGGCAATGTGCTGTCCTTGAACCACGAAAGCGGCAGGATCCCGTAGGCCTCCGCGACCTCGGCCTCGGTCTTCCCCGGAAAATGCACGCTCGGTTCAGCCTGCATCTCGGCATCCCCCACCGCCGCCGCCTGCAGGATCGCCCAGACATTGAACCAGCGGCCCCCGAACATCCGGTCATACTCGGCATGCAGCGCCGCAAGTACGCTCGACCCGTCAAACTGATCCTCCTGCTGGGGACAGATCAGGCGGCCTCCGGTGTACTCGGTAAAGTTGCGCTGCCCGCAGATACCCATGGGGGCGAAGCGAAGATCCCTGGCGCCGGCCATTGCAGAGACCTGCAGAGTCGCCTCGATGATCTGGCTCCAGTTCGAGCTTCCCACGCTGGGCGGCTGGTTGTTCTGACCATGCCACATGAACAGCGTGTCGCCGGCATAGAGGTCTCCATTGGTGATCGCGTAGTCGATCATCCCACGCACCTGGCGCGACGTTGACCCGCCATAACTCTGCTCGACAACCGTCCGCCCGGGAAATTCCGCCGACAGGTTCTCGAAGAGCTGGGCTTGCCCCGGCATACTGTCTCCGATGACGCGGATGTTGCGCGTCGGTGCCCGCTGCGATCGCTCCTGATCAGCCCGCAGGGTCAGGCCCACGATCGCGGCGCTCTTGTCGGCGCGCCGGACCTCCCATTCATCGGCCGAGGCCGCGCAGCGCAGCGCCATGCTTGCCCCGTCCCCACAGGTTGCGATCGGCTCGGTCGGCACGTGTATCCAGGCCCCATCCTCGCGCAGAAGCATGTCGCCCGCGGCAAATGTGAAGGTCGCGGTGCCCGGGCTGTCGGCCTGGTACACTTCGCCGTCGACAGGCGCGGCCGGAAGCCCGGAACCGGGCGAGAACTCGCCGCGATAGACGAGACCGGCGGCCTGCATCCACCGCTCATATTGCCAGCCCCCGCCGCCGGTCTGCCGGCCGTGATAGACAATCGCGTCCCCAGGCGAGACCCGGATCCCCTCGAACCGGCCGAAGCCCGTCACCCGCCACCAGTCGCCCTCGTCGCGCGCGCCGAAGGTGCCGGGCGCCGGCTGGATATGCCAGGCGCCGCCGTCATACACGAGGAGATCGCCCACCCGCATGCCCGCATGTGTCCCGGTCGAGACCGCGCCAGATCCGTTGACGTATTGGTAATAATCCCCGTCCGTGTAAGGCGCGCCGCTGCTCGGATTGCCCACAGACGGCCCGGAGATCTGGCCACGCAGATAGCGCGACGGATAGGCCCCCGGATCGAACGCGCCCGCATAGCCCGTGCCCTGCAACAGAAGGCCGGTTGCCTTGCGGACCTCAAGCGCCTGCCCCGATCCGTTCACGCCGCGCAGCAGGCGCACCGGCAGATCCGGGAAGGCTTGCCAGCACGACCCGTCCCGCGGGCGCGTGGTCAGCGCCACCGGCGCCGCCGCGGATCGCCAGCGTCCGGGGCGCACCGGCACCCGGTCGGCCGTGTTGGGCAGGATCTCCGCTGCGGCACTGTCGGTAAGGTTCGACACCCCGACAACCTGGCCGTTCAGCTGTTCGAGGTTAAGGATCACGCCGCCCGCATCCGTGATCAGGATCGGGAAATACCCCGGAAAAGCATCGCCCACGCCCCAGCGGTATCCACTGCCCTCGGGGAGCGCCTGCGGCAGCAGCGCCGTGACCTCCGTCGCCAGCGTGCCCAGCGTCACCGCCTCGGCCGGAACCGTGAGCGACGGGATCTCGACCGCGCCATCCACGGTCACCAGGAGCGGGAAATACCCCGGGAAGGCATCGCCGAGCCCCCAGACATAACCGCTTTCCGGCGGGATGGACTGAAACCGGAGCTCATATTGCGCGGTATCGAGCTTGGCCGCATCCGCCGCGATCCGCGCCGTCTCCTCGGCCTCGAGCTCGGCCTGATCGACCTTGACCTCAAGCTCGGTCCGATCCGCCTTGGCCGAAAGCCCGGTGCCGCCGATCCGCACCCACCGGCCCCATGCGGCATTCCAGGAATAGCGCCCCGCGTTGAGCCTCTGACCGCCGTTGTAGCCGGTCGCCGTCGCGGCGCCATGGGTGCCCGTGTCGCTGTCCAGCACCTCGCCCCCGGCGCCGTCGATCTCCGGCGTGATCGCCAGCAGATCGGACCAGGTCGCGGCCCAGACCACATCTGAGGTGACCTGCGCCTCGACCCCGTTGACTGCGGCGATCACCTGCTCCTGAAACTCCGCGATCACCGTGCGATCGGGCTGGTGCAACGGGCTGTCCCCGATCCAGACCTCACGCGCCGTTCGTGTCGTGCTGACCGGCATGTTCGTTCTCTCCTTACTCTTCCGGGACCAGGATCGGACCCGCCGCCACCGGCGCGCCGATTGATCCGTCGAATGCGATCGGCCGCAGCCAATAATAAGCCGTGCCCGACGCCACTGAGGCCGACACGTCATAAGCGGCCAGCGTCTGCACCGGGATGTTGCCGCCGACCTGAACCGCCGTGCCGAAATCGTTCGCGACCGCCCGCCAGACCGTCACGACCACCGTGTTGGCACCCGCATTGCCCTGGAACCGCACCTGCCCCGGCTCACCCGTCGCCGAGGAGATCGAAAAGGCCCCTGTCGGCGCGCCGGAGACCGTGACCTCGATCGGAACCGCGGGCGCCCAGGCGCTGACCTTGTCCGTGCCTTCGAGCCCCGAGAAATTGCGCACCTGCACCGCGTAGGTCGCGCCGACCTCGCACCCGGTGATCTCGTAGGACTCGCGCGCCGCAACCGAACGCCCGACCGCGATGATCTCCTCGAAGCCATCCGAGAGGCGCTGAAGGCGGATCTGCTGCGAATAGACCGCGTCGGCCGCGTCCCAGCCGACCAGGATCCGCCCCGCGCTGGGGCTTGAGGCCGCGACATTTGCGATCGCGGCCGTTGCATAGCCGCCGACCACCGCCTCGGCCGAGACCGCCGGGCGTTCCGGCTCCTGCGATCCTGCGTCAAAGTCCCAATCGGTCGCGGCCACCGAATTGGCCGTGACCGAGAAGGTATCCACCCCGACCCGCTCGAGCTTGCCGATCTCGAACGGCCCGTCGATCCCCAGCTCGGCATGCGAGAAGCGGAAGAACCGATGGCCGAGGAGCTCATAGCCCACCGCCCCGATCGTGCCGGAAAGCTGCCAGGCCGGCCGCTTGACCCGGCCGAGCCTTGCGGCGATCCGGATCGCCTGATTGTGCCACTTGATCCCGTGCAGCTGCGGCGTGTCCCGCACCCGCCGGCCCTCTGCCGTGACCGTCCAGACGCCCGTCGACCATTCGCGCCAGGCGTTTGCCGGCTCGACATATTCCGGCACGATCTCGGTCGGCGCGTCGCTGCCGGTCTGCCCGCCGACCAGCTCCACCGCCTCGAAATCCCCATCGGCGAGCGTCACCCCGGGCGCCATGTAGCGCCCGACATAAAACCCCACGGTGCCGTCCGCCGCCTCGTAGAGGAAGGCATCGCAGGCCCCGCAAAGCTGCGCGCGCTGCGTCTCGAAATCCTGGTCATCCGACAGGATCCCGTCGAAGCACCAGCGCGGCCCGGTGACGCCGTAGCGATCCGTGACCTCTTCGTCGCAAACATCGGCCTCGACCGCGACCAGGTCCCAATTGACCGATTGCCCCATGCGCTCGGTCAGCCACCAGGCGAGGATCAGCGCGGCATTCGACGTGAACCCGTAGCTGTCCGATCGCGGGTCATAGATCCGCGCATGCCCGTCGAGCACGGGGGCATAAGCCCATTGCCGCCCGCCGGGATAGACCTCGGAGAACCGCTCCGGCGGCACCTTCTTGGCGCGGATCACCGCCCCCGCCAGCCCCGCGAAATCATGGGCCGCCGCAATTTGCCCCGGGAACTCCGCCAGCAGATCGGCATTTGCCGCCTGACCGGCCGCGCCGAGGAAGGCCGACACCTTGGCCGTGTCGCCGATCGGATCCGTGGTCACGAGATCCGCGCCGTCGATCTCGACGGGGCGCTCGTCCAGGTAATGTTGCGCGATCCCCGCGATCTCATGCGCGGCGAGGATCGGCACGTAATAGCGATAGGTGCCTGCCGCCCCGGTGAAGCCGATCGGCCCGCCCTTGCGCACCCGGCCGAGCGCCCATTCCGCATAGGCCACGCCTTGCGCGAAATTGACCATCCGCGCGGACGGCTTGGGCAGATCGGGGCGCGGCGTGAGCGCCTGCGCGATCATCGAGAGCCCCACGCCCACCACCGTCTTGACCACGATCGCGCCAAGCGCGGTGCCCGCGAAGGCGCCGCCTGCCACAACGCCCGCGGCATAAGCCGCCCCCGCCGTGGCCGCCGCCGTGCCGCCAAGCGCGCCGATGATGAAACCGGCCGCCTGCGGCATCGCCTCGGCCGGGGCGGGGCGCACGATCGCGGTGGAGCCCAGCAGAAGGGCGATCGCAATCCTACGCCGCATAGCCGACCCCCCAGGCCGCCAGCACCCGCACCCGACCGGGTGCCGTGAAGGTCACCCCGTCGCGCCCCTTGCTGGCCCATTGCGTGCCCGTCCAGAGCCCCCCGAAGGGCCAGCGCGAGCCGGGCCGCAGGTAAACCCCCACGTCGCCGCGCGCCGGCGCCGCGACCCGCGGCAGGCCGCCGATAGTCTGGCCGCACCGATCGAGCGCGGCCACGGGATCCGACAGGAAGCGCGTCAGGCGCTCGCAGTCTGCCGGCGTCTCGTAGAGCCCGCGCAGATGCGCCGCCGGATCCCGCCCCGTCACCCGCGCGATCCAGTCACCCAGGACCAGGCAACAATCCGTCTCCCCCCACACAAACGGCAGGACAGACCAGCGGTTGAGCTCCTGGTAGAGCGGCGACACCACCACGGGCGCAGGCTCGAGCGTCATTCCCAAAGCTTTTCCTCTTCAAAATCCGTGGTCGGGATCCATTCCAGCGAGGGATTTTCCTCGCCGATCAGCGCCGCATGCCCGGCGGTGTTGAGCGCGATCCGGGCGGCCGTGCGCCGGCCCTCCGACCAGGCCTCGAGCCCGATCGAGACCTCGCGCGAAACCGGCCCCTGCGCGGCCAGCGTGAGCGTGCGCATGGTCCGCGTGAGCCAGAGTTGCGGCGGATGCACCGGCGCATAGATCTCTTCGATCCGGGCCAGCGGCTGGACGTAGAACCGCGCGGCGCGCCCGGCCAGGTACTCCGGTCCCAGCGCGCGCAGCTCGGAAACCACGCTTGGCGCGTCGGGATCCTGGATGAAGGCGGCCGAGAGCGTGCCGGCCGGCGCCACCCCGTCGATCGCGCTTTCGAGCCCGCTCGCCGACAGGAGCTGAGACCCGTACCAGGTATTGCCGTTCACATCGGTAAACCGGCCATCCGCGCCCAGCATGAACCGCATGACGCCATCGGGCGTGTCGAGCTCGACAAGATCGATCAGCCCGATCGCGTCGCCGCGCGGGTCGAAGCCTTCGGGAAAGAAACTCATCGGTTCAGCGCCTCGCGCAGCGTGACCTCGGGCCGCGCGATCCGGCCAAGCCCGTAGGACATACGCGAGGCGTCATCCTCTTCGGCCTCGAAAAGCCCGGTGCCCACCAGGGCGATCGGATCGCCGGCCGCGATCGTCGCGCGCTGCATCCGCACGCCGATCCGGTAGCGGATCCCGCCGAGCGCCTCGACCGAGATCACCCCCATGGGCCAATCATCCGCCGAAAGGATCTGCCCCCGCACCGGCACAAGGGCCGGATCCGGGATCTCGACCACGATCGAGGAGGCGCCCGGCGCGGCCCCAGCGTCTGCCAGCGCCAGGGGCCCCGGCTCGTATCCCGTGCCATCGCCAAAGGTCGCCCCGTCCGAGAACGGGATCCCCGCGTTGACGAACGCGGCCGCAAGGGTCGCATTGCGATCGAAGAGGATCGGGTCGACCATGTAGAGGCGATAGAGCCCCCGCCGCCCCTCGGCCGCCCAATGGGTCGCCCGCCATTCCCCGGCAAAGGCGCCCGGCAGCGCGAGCGAGAACTGCCCGCGCCAGATCGGCGCGCGGTTATAGACGGTTTTGGTGTTGCCGTCGTTGCGCTCCGATCCCTGCCCGCGCCAGTCGATCCACCAATCCACCTGCGTCATGCGCATGAGCGCATAGGGCACCGTCACAACCGGCCGGCTCATGCCATCGTGCCCCGCTCGAAGAACTGGTTACTCATCACCCCATGCGCCCGCCGGGTCGCGTTCGCCGCCCCCGACACCATCGGCGCCGCCGTGCCGCGCGAGATATCCGCGACGCGCACGTCAAAATACGGGCTCGGGATCACCTCGAGCCGGGTCGCCCCACCGCCGCCCAGGCCGCCGAGCTTGTGGTTCGGGATCACCTGCGATCCCTTCGGCAGGTTGACCAGCTCGCGGCCCTGCTCACCGACCCAGGCCAGCCCGCCGGGCGCCGAGTTTGTGCCGTTGGCAAAGCCCGGGATCGCCCCGGTGATCGCCCCGCCCAGCGACATGGAGACCCCAGAGAAGAGCGCCGATCCGACCTGATTGAAGAGAATGCCGGCCAGGTTGTCGAAGACCGACGCCAGCCCCTCGCCGAGGCTTTTTCCGCCCTTGAGAATATCGCTGAATGCGCCGGTGAAACTCTGATTGATCGCCTGGCTCGCCGACTTGGCGCGCTGTTCGGTCTCCGAGAGCGCATCCCCGGCCTCGCGCGCCGCCCGCGCGGCCCCGCCGCCGGATCCGCCGCCGCCATCGTCCAGAGCATCCCCAAGCCGATCCGCCGCCGCCGCGGCCCCGTCGGTCTCATCCGCAGCACCGGCCATCACCTTGCGCAAGGCCGAAAGCCCCGCGAGAGGAGAGGTTGCCAGCCGCCGCAGCGCGCCGGTCGCAAGATCCGCATCGGCCGCCGCCTGGCGCGCCGCAGCGGCCGAGGCATCCAGCCCGGACGTGTCGGGCGCGTCGAACGTGTCGGTATTGAACCCCCGGGCGAAGGCCTCGCGCGCCGCCTTGCCGGCATCTTCGGCCGCACCCGCGAAGGGGTTGGCGATGTTGTCGAGGCTGAACGGATCGACCGTGCCGATCTGGATCGTCTCGCCCTGCGTCGCCCATCTGGGAAGCCGGGCAAGCGCCGCGTTCAGGCGCGTGATGAAGGTATTGATCCGGCCCACCACCGCGTTGAGCATCGTCTCGACGCCACCGATCAGGCTTTGCGCCGCCTGATAGGCGAGATCGCCGATCGCCCGCGGCAGCGCGCCCCAGATCTCGCGGATCGCCTCGAAGGCGCCGCGGAACACCCCCACCGCGCGGTTGCCGAAATCCACCACACCCCCGAGCGTGGCCCCGATCGCGTCGATGGCGGCCGCCCGGACCCGCTGCCAGGTCGCCCCGATCGCGCTGCCCGCCGCCCCGAAGGCCAGGCCGATCCGGTCGCCGAGCTCGGCCGCAAGATCCCCGACAAGCCCCATGGCCTCGCCGAACCCACCAGCCGCCGAGACCAGGCGCGTGAACTGAAACACCGCCTCGCCGATCGCCACGACGACAAGCCCGATCCCGGATCGGATCAGCGCCCCGCGCAGCACCGCAAGAGCCCCCGACAGGGACAGGGTTGCCAGCCTGGCCGCGACCAGGGCGCCGACATAGCGCACCCCGAAGGCCGTCGCCGCCGTTGCGACGTAGGTTCCGAGCCGCTGGATATTGCCCGCGATCGCGTCGATCACTGCGCGCAGCGCGCCCCCCTCGCGCAGCGAGTCCGTCATCGCCTGCGCCATCCGCCCGAAGGCAGGAACAAGGGTCAAGGCCAGTTGCTGCCCGGCGTATTGCGAGATCAGGCCGAGCCGCGCAATCCTGTCGTTGGCGGTCTCGATCTCGGCCGCGTCGGTCGCACTCAGCGCAAGGCCGTAATCCTCGATCTCAGAGCGTGCGGCGCGGATCGCGTCGCCGCCCTGTATCATCAAGAGCGCCATTTCGCGATTGCGCACGCCGAGATCCCGCAGAACGGCCGTCGCTTCGCCCGCCGACAGGCCAAGCGCATTGATCCGGTCGGCGATCGTCGCCACCTTCTCGTCCGCATCCAGCCCCGCGAGCTCTTCGGCCGACAGACCAAGCCGCTCGAGCGCCCGGCCCGCGTTCCCGCTTGTCCCGATATTGGCAATCTCGCGGTTCATGGTCTGAACATCGTTCGTCAGACCCGACAGGGAGACACCAGCCTCGCCCGCCGCGAGCTCGAGCGCGCGGAAAGCGCCGATCGAGGCATCGAGGCGCCGGGCGGATTTGGCGGCCCGGTCGATCTCCCGCGCCCCTGCCATCGCGGCGGCCGAGATCGCGGTGCCGAACGCCGCGGCCGCAGCAGAGACCCGAAGGAACTGCGCCCGCATGGCGCGCAGTTGCGGCGAAACCCGTTTCACGCCCTTTTGAAACTGCGCGCTGTCGAGCCCGAGATTGACCCGCAGCGCGCCGATCACCGAAGATGCCATCCTGTCCCCTTCCCGACCCCGTCACGCGGCCGGCTTGGCGCCCCATTGGGCGGCCATCACGTCGAACATTGTCTGAAGATCCGCGGCGGATTGCGGCCCGCGGTCACCGCCGCCGAGGAAGGCCCTGAAGCTCGGGAGCTTCTCTTGCCGATGCAGCGCCTCGGCATGCCAGGCAAGCCAGGCGCGCCCGTCCTGCTCCGCCTTGATCCGGTCCCGCGCGCCCATCATGTGCGCGTGGTATTCGCGCAAGGTGAGCGCCCAGAAGAGCGCCGGATCGAGCCCGGCCGCCACATAGGCCCGCAGCAGGTCGAAGACCCGCAGCGGCCCGCGGTCCTCTACTTTCCCGGCGCGGCCTCGATCTCGCCAGCCTGCGGCGCGGCCGCCAGGAACAGCCGCCCCACAAGCTCGGGATCTTCCGACAGGATATCCCCGGCGAGGCGCCGATCGGCATCGGCGTGGTGCCGCGCCATGGCGCAATGCACCATCGTGATCAGATCGCGCACCCGCGCATCGCCGCTTTCGGCCTTTTCCGCCCATTCGATCGCGGCCTTGCCGGTCTGGTCCTCGAAATCCGCCATCGCGTTGAGATCCATCCGCAGCGTGTAGGCCACGCCGTCGAGCGTGACCACGATCTCGCCCCTGAAACGCTCCGCCATGATCAGGCCGCCGCCAGGAGGGTGGGTTTCACGGTCGGGCGAACCGTGACCGTCGCGGACATCTTGCCGTTGGTCAGCTCGCCCGGCTCATAGGACAGGAAGAACCCGGAAAACTGCATCCGAACCCCGTTCGGCGCCGTGATCTGGTAATTGCCGCCGCCGGCGAAGATCTCGTCAACCATGGCGTCGCTTTCACTCGGCACCCAATTGAGATCAAATTCCACCGGCGTCAGCTCCATCAGCGCCGGAATGAATTCCTTGATCATGTCGGGGCTCTGCAGATGCGTCGCATCCTCCTCTTCGCGCGTGTAGCCCACCGGCTTGATCCGCGTGACCTCGGCCACGTTGACATATGTGCCCGGTGTCTCCCCTTCGATCCCGAAGTCGGATCCGTAGCCGATATCTGCATTGCTCATGCTTCACCCTTTCCAGTTGGTGACAAAATCCACAGACGCCCGCCACGGGCGCTGCGCTTCATTCGTTCCGCCCTGGCGATCCATTCGCCGGCCGTCCTCGAAAATCCCCCGGAACCCGCCGCCGGCATAGCCGTGCAGGAGGCCCGTCACAGCGCGTCGCAGCGCCATCGCCTCGCCCGGCTCGGGCGCCCAAGCGTCCACCTGCACCCGGCAGATCTCAAGCCCGTCCCCGCCCTTGAGCGTCGCCCCCTCGCCGCCGCCGATCAAATGCAGCACCACCGCCGGCAACGGCCGGCCTTGCGGCCGTGCCCCCCAATGGACGCCGCCGATCGCCAGGGCCGACACCGCCGGCGCGCCTCGCAGGAGCGCGCGCAATTCATCTTCCATGTCAGCTCCTCGCAGCCCGCTTCGCCGCCCGCGCCTCGGCCCGCGCGACGGATTTCGACACTTCGGCCCAGAGCTCTACCCGGAGCCGATCGAGCATCGCCGCGCGGTCGCTGTCCCAGGCCGGCCGCGCCCAGGGCTGCGGCGGATGGTGGATCGTGCCGAACTCCTGCAGATGCGCCTCGGGCAGCGGCCCGGCGCCGACGAACATCTCGACCGAGGCCTTGTCATCCCGCACCGTCTTGCGGTGCAGACCCCGTTGCCGCTTCGAGAGCTTGGTGGAAACCGCAATCGACTCGACCAGATCCGGGCTGTCGTCACGCGGCGCGTTCACGCGCATCTTCTCCGCCAGCGGCTCGGCCGCCTTCCGGAGCGACCGCCGCAGGGCCCCCTTGCCCGCGGCCCGGCTCAGTTTGTCGAGCTCGCGCTCGAGCTCCGAAAAGCCCGTGAGCTTCATGGTGACGCTCATTCCAGGTCGATCCTTGCCACCGTGGAGATCTCGAAAAACCGCAGATCATCCGAGATCTCGCGCTTGCCCGTGATCTCGTATTCGACACCCCGACAGGTCAGCCGATCTTTCGGCGTGATCGCCTCGGTCACCTCATTTCGGCGGAATTGAAACCGCGCCGAGATCGAGGCGCTCACCTCGGCCGCTTTCCAGGCCTCCGCATCGCTCGCGTCGATCTTGCGCGCGCGCTGCGCCGCCCCGAAATCCTCGAAGGTCTCGACCTCCGAGATCCCGTCATCGGTCAGGAGCGGCCGGCGAAACTGCACGACCTCGATCATCTGCCCCGGCTTCGGCCCCGGCATCAGCTCAGATCCCGGTAAGGTTTGAGCATGTCGCGCACGCCATCGGAGACCGGCGCCTCGCGCTCGCGATACCACGACGCGACCAGGAGCTTGACTGCCTGGCAGCACGGTTCGGGCCAGGCGCCCGGAAACTCCGCGTCGAGATCCCGGCGGGTGTACTTCTGCACGAACTCCTCGGCCACCTTGTGCAGGTCCGCGAGAAGCTGGTCATCCGCCGAGAAATCGACCGCCTGGCAATACCGCTTGATATCGGCAAGCGCGAGCTGGCTCACTGGTCAGCAGCCCCGGCCTTGCCGGCCTTTGCCTTGTCGGCCGCCGCCTTGTCCGCCGCCGCCTTCTCCGCCGCTGCCTTGTCCGCCGCCGCCTTCTCCGCCGCTGCCTTGTCCGACGCCGCCTTGTCGGTAGCCCCGACCGCGGCGGCCTCTTCGACCTCCTGCGCCAGGATCGCCGCCCGTTCCAGGATCGGGATCGGCATGCCGGTCTTTTCGACCTCGCCGGCCGCAAGCGCCCGGGTCAGCGCGTCTAGGTCGGCCGCGTCCTTCTCGAGCTCGGCTTTCGTGACCTTCACCGCAAATTTGCGCTGGATCAGCGTTCCGGAGACATCCTTGTGCGCCGGGTTCTTCGGATCGAACAGATAGACAACGCCCATCTGCAGCCGGCCGAGCCGGGTCTTCTGTGTCCGCTTGAGTTTCAGGAGCATGATCTGCCCTCCGTGTCATGGGATGGATCACGGGCGGCCAAAGCCGCCCGCGTCAGGATCAGACGAAAGTGAAATCGCCCGTCACGAGAGCCGCGCCGCGCTTGACCGCCATGGCGAGCCGCTTGGTCGCCTTCATGGTCTTCATGCCGTCGACAAAGTTGGTGCCGTGTTCGCTCGAGATCAGCACCTCGGCCGCCATGCGGTCATAAAGCGTCGCCGCCATCATGAAGTTGCCGACCATCCACTCGCCCGCGGAATGCGAGGCCGTGGGCACCACGTCCGCGCCCCAGAGCATCGGCGAGCTCGACACGTTCGGATCGCCGAAGACATAGCGGCCCGTCGTGTCCTTCAGCAGCTCGATCGCCGCCCAGTCGGTCGGGTTCAGCGTGATCCCGGTGGTCGCGTAATTCGCCAGCGCCAGTTGCAGCATGCCCAGGCGCAGACGGTCGATCCGGGTCGCATCGGGCAGGCCCGCCGCCGCCGAGAAGGCGGTAGCCTCGGTGATCAGGCCCGAGAGATTGGTGCCCGTGCCGTCGCCGGCCAGGATCTGCGCCTCTTCCTCGAGATCGAGGCCATAGCGCATTTCCCCGTCGATCGCCGCCTCGAGCTGGCCGCTGTCGGCCAGCGCCTCGTCCGAGATATGCGTCACGTGGCTGATCTTGCGCACGTTGGCCTCGGCCTGTTCCCAGCCATAGGAGCTTTCCGGCGCCGCGCCCTCCTCCGCCACGATCGCCGCCGCGTTGGTGCGGGTCACCTGCCGGGCGAACTTCACCACGTCGCTTTCCGTGGTCGCCTGCATCAGCAGCGCGCGGATCGGCAGGCGCTGGCGCGCCATGTTCGCGGGCGTGCGGTCCTCGGTCGGCCAGATCAGGCCGCCGCCGGAGCCGGCCGCCGTGGTGATCGCCGCTTTCGGCTTGAGCGACAGGTTGCCGTTCAGGCCGCCCGACACCCAGGCCTTGAGCTCATCGGAGCCGGCCAGCTCCTGGCCCACGGTCTGCACCTGCGACCCGCCGCCCCGGCCGCCGGCGGCAACCGCCTGCTCAAGATCCAGATTGCGGGTTTCCAGCGCCTCGAGCTTGCCCTCGAGCTTGTTCAGCGCGCCCGACAGGCCGTTGAACTCGGCCAGCGCCTTGTCGGCCGTGGCCTTGGTCTCGGCGTTGAGATCCCCGGTTTCCTTGGCCTGCTTGAGCGCCTCGTCCGCCGTCTTCTGCACGCTGTCGGTCACCCGGCCGAGCTCGGATTTCACCTCCGCGAGGAGCTTCTCGACATTGCCTGCGGCCTCCATGCGCGGCGTGCCGATGACTGCGGCAGGCTTGCGGATCTGGCCCGACGCGGCCGCAGCAAGGATTGCGGCCGCCGAAGCGGCCGGTTTTGTCATGACATTCATGTGTGTGTCCTCAGATGGATTTTGCCAATTGCAGGAGCGATGCGAGCTCCTGCGTCACGTCGGCGGCGCCCGGCCGCTCGGATCCCGCATCGCCCGGATGCAGGTTTTCGGCAGCGCCAGGCATGCCGGATTTCAGGTCGCGCAGGATCTCGCGAGAGGCCGAATTGCTCAGGCCCGCGCGCCGCGCGAGAAGATCGAATTTCCGTTCCGCCCGGATCGCCGCCGAGGGCTCGCCCCCGCCGGTCTCGAGCATGTCAGATGCGAGGTAATCGTCGGCGAACCCCTGTTCGATCGCGGCCGTGCCGCCGATCCAGGTCTCGCGATCGAGCATTTCGGCAATCTCCGCCGGGTCACCGCCGGAGCGCGCGGCGTAGATCTCCGCCGCGGTTGCGTCGAAGGGCTCGAGCCAGTCGGCCACCTCGCGCATGGCGTGGCGATCACCGGCCGCCATGACCCATGTGTTGTGGATCATCAGGAAACCCGCCCGCGCGATCCGAACCTCATCGCCGGCCATGGCAATGACCGAGGCGGCCGAGGCGGCAATGCCCAGGATGTTGACCGTGACCGCGTGGCGGTGCTCGCGCAACAGGTTGTAGATCGCCAGCCCCTCGAAGAAATCACCGCCCGGCGAATTGACATTCACCGTCACCGGTCGGTCGCCGACCGATCGCAGCGCGGCCGAGATCCGGCGCGCGGTCACCCCGTCGCCCCACATGTCGGCGCCGATCGGATCGAGGATCGAGATCGTCGCCGCGTCATCCTCAACAGCCGCCCGCACATCCGGCGCCCACCGCTGCAGCGCCTTCGGAGAAATGTCACTCTGCACGCCCGGGCGCGCCGTTGCTGTCGCCTTCGGCAGGTCGCGAATTGTCATCCCTTGTCCCTTCCCAGCATGTCGATCGGCGCGGTCGCCACCTGCGCCCGGAGATCGTCGGCCGCGCCACCCCGGCGCGGCAGGTTGAGCTTGTCGCGGCTTTCGTCGCTGGACATGACACCGGCCGCGACCATGCGGGACAGGAAGTCCCCCTTGGCCCGGCTGTCCATTTGCAGCATCGCCTCGCGGTTCCACTCCACGAACCACTTGCCCCGCCGCTCCGGCGGGATCAGATCCTTCAGTACCCGCGTCTCATTGCGGCGCAGGATCGGATTGATCCCCGTGCGCAACCAGGCCAGCATGATCGCCTCGACCCCGGTCCCCCACATCGTCTGCCCCTGCCCCGCGTGGCCGATCACGACAGGGGGCGTGCCGAACCAGCGGCACACGTCTTCGACCCCGAACCGCCGCGTATCCAAAAGCTGCGCGTCTTCCGGGTTCAGCGACAGGGCCGAGTATTCGAGCCCGCTTTCCAGGACCATCGTCTTGCCGGCCTTGTTGCTGCCAACGAAGTCGGCAAGCATGTTTTGCAGCTGTCCGCGCTGATCCGGGTCAAGCTCCTGATCGGACTTCAAGAGGCCGGCCGGCATCATGCCGTTCGCGAAGACCTTCGAGGCCGTTACGTCCGCCGCCAGCGCCGCGCCGAGCGATTGCGTGCCGTACTTGATCGCCGACATGCCAAGGCCATCACCGCCGCCGAAGCCGCGCACGTGAAAGACCCGCTCAGGCGGCAGCACATGGCGGCCGCCGTCCTCGGTAAAGTGATAATCGAACTGGCCGTCATCGCGCCGCTTCGGCGTCACGTTGAAGATCGGCCGCAGGCCCACCAGGCGACGCCCGATCATCAGACGTTCCGCGTAGAAGTTGCCCCGCAACAGCAGATGCGCCGCGTTCGCTTCCCAGAACTCGAGCCCCGTCTGGCCCCGGTTCGGGCTTGTCGTCAGCACCTCCGCGAGATCCGGCTCGATCTTCTGCCGCGAGCCGTTCGACTGCTTTTCATAGACCGCGAGCGGCAAGGATCCGATCGCCTCGGAATTGCCCTTCACGCAGGCCCAGGCCGCCGAGAGCGTGAGCGCGGAATTGACCGAAACCGTCTGCCCAGAGTTGCTGGTGTAGCCCATCCCGTGCCACGCATTGGCGCTCGACACCACTTCCCAGCCGCTTTCGCCGGCCGCGAGCTCGGCCCGCACACCGCGCATGGCCGCCTTCATGAAGCGCACGACCATCAGAAGACCCCCACGGGCGCGGCCAGCATGCCCGACAGGCCCCGCCGCTTGACCGGCGCCGGGTTCAGGCTCATCAGGTACACCGCGTTGAAGGCCGCCATCAGCGGGTCAATCTTGCCGGCCCCGGAAACCGCTTTCGTCACAATCACCGCGTTTCCCCTCGGTTCCGTTTTTGCATTGCCGACGCACCAGGACATCAGCGGCTGGCCCCCGTGGGCCAGAGACCCGTCGAAGAGCTTGCGCTCGGTCCCCTTGATCGCGCCGTTCAGCTTGTAGCCCTGCGATACGCTGGCGAGCGTGTCGGCCGGGATCCCGGCGAGCTCGAGCCCATCCACGATTGCCGCCACCCCTTCCGGGTCCAGCCCGACCCCGCCGCGTTCCGGCAAGAGCCCCGCATCCTGCACCCGCTTGACCAGGGCGATCAGCTCCTCGATATCCTGCGTCGGCGTGGTGCAGATCGTCAGCGCATCCTCGCGCTCGAGGTCCCGGAGCTTTTCGGCGATCCCCTTGCGCCGCGTCAGCGCCACCTCGTGCACCCAGGCCGAACACCACAGGAGCCAGCGTTTTGTCACGCGGTCGCGGCCGAGGATCGCGAGCCCCAAAAGGTCATCCATCCCGCCGCCGTCCACCCCGATCGTGCAGACCTCCGCCCGCGCCAGGATCTCCTCGATATCAAGCGCCGGCTCGACCGCCTCGATCCAGTAGCTTGCCCCGATCCATCCGCCCTTGTGATGCCCGAGGCCGATTTGAATATTCAGATGCTGCGACGCCCACCGCGCCAGCTCATCCTCGCCGGTCTCGATCGCCTTGTGATACTCCGGCACCAGCCGCTCGACCGTGATCGACGCGCCCAGGTTCGGAAGCACCGCCGGCCAGAGCGCCGGGTCTTTCCAAGGCTGTTTCTTGTCCGCCTGCAGCGCCTCGGGAAACTCGTAGAGCACTGGCAACATGCGCACGTGATCCACGATATCGCCGTCCCGCACCCCGCGCGCATATTCCAGCTCGGCCTTGAACACCCCTTGCGGCGGGATCTCCGATTGCGTCGTGATGATCACCAGCAGCGATTGCGGGTTGGTGATCATGCCGCCCCGGATCTGCCCGATCACCCGCGTCGCGAAATGCCGCTCGGCCATCACGTGCAGCTCATCCAGGATCGCGAAGGCCGGAATGCCGCCCGTGGTCACCGCCGGATCGAAGGACGTGACCTTGCACTTGGCATTGAGCGGCCGGCCCGTGTCCGGATCCGGGTAGATGTCCGTGATCGTCTTCTTGTTCGTATCGACCTTGAACCGCTTGGTGAGCCAAGGATCCGCCTCGATCATCCCCTGCATCTGCCCGAAACAGGTATCGGCCACCGCCTGCGTCGGCCCGACCACGATCCCCCGAATGTTCGGCGTCGTGTTCATCTGCAGCGCGATAAGCCCGATGCAGGCCGCGAGCGTGGTTTTCGTGTTCTTCTTCGGCACCAGGCAGAAGATTTCCCCGACCCGGCGCGCGCCATCCGAGCCGACCGAGCCGAAGGCGGCGCGCACGATATCGCGCGCCCATTCCTCGGCCACGTCCCGCATGAGCGGCTGGCCCGGAATGTCCGGCACCACCAGCTTGTCGAAAAGCTCGACCGCGACCTCGGACAGGTCCGGATCGAGATCGAGCGGCGGGATCGGCGTTGCCCCGCGCTGCAGCTTTTCCCACCAGTCCGGGCAGGCCGCCCAGGACATATCGCTCATTGCGGCCGCGCCTTGCTGCGGATCCGATCGTAGAGATCGCCGTAATCAGCCGCCGGCTCCGCCGCGTCGGCGAGGCGCTGCTCTTTCTTGCCCATGGGCGCCGGCTTCTCGGCCCCGTCATCCGCCCCGCGCCCCTTGCCCGGCGCAGGCTGTGCCGCAACCCGATCGAGACGATCCTGCAGCGCACGCACGCTCGGCGTATGCCCCTCGCGCACCTTGCGCAGAAGAACGTCGAGGCAGATCCCTTCCATCATCAGCGCGCCGCCTGAGAGCTCACGGGAAAAATACTTGCGCAGGGTCTTCTCATCGCACCCCAGCGCCTCGGCAATGGCCGCCTGCGTCCACCCCGCCGCCGCGCGAACGGCAACAAAGTCTTGATTTTGCTTATCTTTCCTAAAGGTCGGGCGCCCGCGCCGATCGCGGATCGGCTCGATCGGATTGCCGAAGAGGTCAAATCCGTCTGCCGCGCCCGGATTTTCGCCAGCCATGGGAAAAAATCTCCGAGTGAGGGGGGCTCAGGTGTCCCTGCGCCAAACTTTCTGACTTTCGACCCACCCCCACCCCGGGCCGCAGGTCAGGACGTGAAGACGGCCCACCATTGCTCGATAGCGCGGCGCGTCCGATCCATGTCTCGGCCGCCTTGCCGCTGTGCTCGTTCGAGACAAACCGCGGTCGGCTCGGCCAGCATCACCTCGCGCGCGCCGAGCTTGCGCTTCCAGAATTCCCGTTCCGCAGCATCGGCTGCGGTCGAAATTAGCCAGGCCTCACGTCCGGGCCTGGCCTTCGCCAGATCAGCAAGCATCCGGTTCCGCTTGCGCAGCGCCGGCCCCAGCCATTCGATGCGGTCCCAATCGTGCCGCAGCTCATGGCCAGCGAGACGACAGGCAATCAGGTCAAGGTCGATCACCACGTCATCCGGCGCAGCATGCAGCGCGACATATCTTGACTTCCCGGACGCTGCCGGCCCGCACACCAGCGTGACCGGGATCGCCGGGCGCGGCATCCACTCCGGCCGACCGCTGGCCGGCCGCCGCCTTTCGATCTTCTGTTTTTCGCTGTCGTGCCATTGCTTCGACACTGCCTGCAGGTTGTTCGGATCCCAGAACAGAACCGGATCGCCCTTGTGTTCGCGGATATGGTCCGCGATCGGCGCGTCAGGATCGTCGCGCCCTCCGATCAGCGGGACGCCCGTTTGCTGGCACGTGTAGCCATCGCGCTTCAGCACTTGCCTCCGCAGATCTTTCCATCGCTTGAGGCTGTACCAGGCACGCCAGGGCTTTTCCCTCGCCCGGCTCTGGTCCTGCGCCCTGCTGTCGCCTACCGCAGCGCCGAGCCGAGGCGCAGGCGCCGCGAGGCGCTTCGGCATTGCCTTGAGGCGCCCCATCAGGAGATCGTCATGCGAAAGAACCACGCGAAGGGCAGACCCGCCCGCAGGCCGACATAGGCCAGAGCAAGCCCGGCCAGACCAGACAGACGCAGCCAGGCCCGGCGCTCGATCGAAATCGTCAAAGATGAAATCTCCATTGCCTGTCCTTCCCGATGGATGGCCACCCGCCCCGCCGCTGCAGGTGACCGCACTGTCCGTCGCGCCTGTCGGCGGGCGCGCTCTGGGTATTCGATCGGGGCCGGCGCTGCCCTGCCGGCCCCTGTCCATCGACCCCCATCCGAGGGAGGTCTGCTCGGGCCGCTGGGTCTGGAAATAGAAAGCGCCCGGTCGGATCTCTCCGCCGGGCGCAATTCGGTTCGCAGGCAAGATGTCAACGAACTGACATTCGGTCAACAGGTTTTTTCCAAGGGGCAACAGGTGGAAGGTCCTCGGTCACCTCGAACGCAGTAAGATCACTACGAGTTCTGAACGTGTCGCGCAGCATGGCCAGGGCCATTCTCCACTGCAACCATGCCCGCCGCGCCGCCGCCACTTCGGATGCCGTTCCGCGATAGGTCACCGGGCACACATAGCCATCGTCACGACCGAGCTGCGCCTCAGGCCACCGCGCCATATTCCCATCCCCGCGCCAGAATGACCGCGCCGCGAAGAGCCCGTGCTTGTTTCGCTTCCACTCGACGGGCTCGCACCTTGGTTCGACATCCGAGCCCCAGCACGGCATGAGGCGAAACCGGGAGCACTCGGCAATCTGGACAGCCATGCCCCGGCCACCAACGGCCTCCGGAAGGCTGGCCACGGCAGACGCGACGAGGTCAGCGTCCGGGTGAGATTCCGATCTACCGCCGCCGTCAACCGTGCAACCGAGCATCGCTCTCTGGATCAGCACATATTCGATCCCGAAGTTGGGGCGTGCATCTGCCATGGCGCCGAGTTCATCGAGATCCATCGACACCTTCTCGACCGCGAATGCCCAGACCAGAAGATCCCAGATCGAAACCTCACGCTTCCCACCACGCGCCGGACGCACCCCACGACCGCCGCCCAACGGCACGATCTGCCCGCGCTCATAGCTCATTGCGCTACCTCTCCTGTTTCGACAATCGCTTTCAGATCCGCCAGACGCGCCCGGTATCGGCGCGCCCAGGCCACGTCCCCCGCATCGACCGAGCGACCGAGCGCGACCCGTTCGTCGAGCACCTGCAGTCGCCGTTCGTTCTTGCGCGCCTGGTCCGAGATCAGATGCGCCTCACCCGGTCGCGTGGGCGGCCTCCGTCGCCGCTCGAAGAAGTCCGCAGTCTCGACCAGCGTCCCGGCCCTCAACGCCCTGGGCCCCTCGACCGAGGCGAACCAGCGCCGCAGCGCCGGAAGCTCATCGACCGGGCGGGGCCGCACGATCTGCGCCATCGCCCGGAAGACCCCGAGGCCCGGCCATTGGTTCCGAGCCTTCCCCTCGCCGTGGATCTCGACCATGCAGCGCAACGCTTCCAGTTCCCCGTCTCCGAGGTAAGCAAGGTCATCGGCCAGCCGATCCAGCGCCTGCCGGTGCGCCTCAGCATCTTCGCCCCGTTTCAGCCTGAACCCCAGCCGATCAAACAGCAACCTGCGCACCCGGTCCCGGTTCGTCTCTTCCCTCTCAGCAGCTCCATTTTCCATGCCTGCCTCCTGTCCGATGTCCCGACTTATCCACAGCGCTCAGCGGCGGTTTCTTCCGGCGCCTGCTGTTTTCCTTTCAGTCTCATTTCTTCTCTTTTCCTTTCAGCGGCGCGGTTCTTGGAAAAAACGAAAACTTCCAAAACCTTCCAGAAATCTTCCGCCGGAACTTCCGGTTTCTTCCGTTGGAAGTTTTTCAGCGCCTAACCCGTTGAAGATATTGCGTTCAGCGCCTCGACCACCCGCTTGCGCGTCGCGCTGCCGCCCGGAAACGCCTGCTCTATCCAGTCGCTCAGCTGGTTCACGCGCTCCTCGCTTGCCGCGATCCGATCGCCGCCGGGCAAGCTGCGCAGGTGGCCGGCGATGGTGGCCAGCCGCTTGCGCATCCGGTCATCGGCGTTCTTGGCCGCGTTGCGCCGCTTCGAGGTCAGGGCATCCAGGGCGACCTCGGTCACCACCGGATGGGCGAGCCGAACCTCGCCGTTGTCGCACATCACCGGCGACCAGCCGTGCAGCGGTGTGACCTCGCGGCGCAGGAGCGCCTGCCACCGTTCGAGGGGCAGATGCAGAAGGAACGCCAGGTCGGCGTCCTCGCGCGGAAGCGTTCCGATCGGTGTTTCGTCCTGGGCAAAGCAAAAGAGCTCGAAGCCGTAGAAGCCGACCTCAGGGTCGGCATAGGCCTTCTTCCGGAACCCGCTGCCGCGCCAGCGCTTCAGGTTCCATTGCAGGAAGTAATGCGCGTCCAGCCTGTCCGCCGAGGCGATCGGGTATTCCGGCAGATCCGCCATGTCGATCAATCGTGCCGCGCGCTCTGTCATCACGGCCCCCTCACATCGTCGCGGGGCCCAGCCTTCGCGCCGTCCTCCCTCATGCGCCGGCCGAGTTCAGCTTCCAGGAACTGATCCATAGTGATGGTGCCCCAGCCGGACCTCGTTCCGGTACAGCGTTCTCGGCGGCGCGGCGGCAAACCGAGCATCCGCCTGCGCTGCCCGACGGTCTGGGCACGGGTGTATCCGCAGGCCGCTGCTATGTCCTTCTGGCTCACCCCAGCCAACCAGAGCCGCGTGAAGTATTCCGCAGAGCACTTCTCGAGAGGCCGCCTGTTGGATGCCCGGCTCGGCAAGCCCAGAGCCTTCGCCCTCAAGCTCACGGCTTGCCGCGACACGCCAAGCGCTTCGGCGAGGCGCTTCACCGGAATGTCGTGGCGCGCCCATAGCGGTTCAAGCTGCTCGCGCGTGATGTTCCGGAGAGCGCCCGGCGTGCCGTAGGTCATTCGATGCCCTCCGGCTGCATGTCGTCAATCGCATCCGCCAGGCGCCGCAGCTGATCGGCCGTGCTCCCATCTGCAAAGCCAGAGATCAGCGCCGCCGCGATGCTCAGGTCAGGCTCATGAATCCCGATGGCAACCCCGGTCTCCGGATGCCAGGAGACCCGCCAGGTCCATTGCCCGACCGGCAAATCCACGGATCGAACCGGCGTGATGACATGTGCTCCGTTCCTCGCGGCGCGCGCCTCAGCCATCCTCGCCCCCCGTGTTCTCGGTATGTTTTCCGGAAAGTTTTTCCAGCCTGCGCGCGGCAGACCCGGCCCACCAGGTGCAGAATGTGCCCAGCCGGAGCGCCAGCCAGTCGCCGCGCGCGGCAAGCGCGACGGCGGACTGGATCTCGATCATCAAGATCGCCCTGCGCACCCGGGTCATGCCTGACCGCCCAGGTGCCTTATCAGCGCGGGACCGATCTCTTCGTTGGAAATCGCCCGCGCGATGACCCATCCCTGCGGCGCGTTCGTCCCTTCCCACCAGTTCTGGGCGGTCTTGGGATCGACATCGAACACATAGGCCACATGGGCCGGGGATCTGAAGTTGCCGCAGACGAAATCGCGCCAGCGCTTCGCGAAGCACCGGCGGTAATCCATTGATTTTAATTCGGAAAACTTTCCGGAAGACGTTTCCATGGTCCCTGCCCTATCTTGTGGGTGTGAACCGGGACTTTGGACCTGAAACTGAGAAGGAAGCGCGGGGGCGGTCATTCGGTCGCCCCCGTCGCGTTCTCGGAGGGTGGGTTCGACGCCACCCAAGACGCGACAGCAACCTTGCCTTCGGTCAGCCGCTCAATCTCAGCCGCCTTGCTCCAAGATGGCTTGGATCCACTAAGCCAGCGGTTAACGGTCGGTTGAGAGACATTCACTGCATCAGCGAACGCCTTTTGCGTCATGCCACTGGACTTGAGATATTCTGCGAGACTGCTCATGCGCAACAAATACGTCAGACGTATGCACCCGTCAATCCGCCACACGAATAATTATACAGCCATGGGGATAGCCCGAGGCAGCCACATTTGCGACACAGCGACGATGAAGAATCTGAAGCGCATACGCCTAGCCAGGAAGTGGTCCCAAGCGCGGCTTGCGGAAGCCGCGGGCGTCAAGCAGGCGACAATATCACGGATCGAAAGCGGCACGAACAACCCGTCGCTTTCTGTCGCGGACAAGATCGCAAATGCGCTAAACGTCAGCACCGTTGAGCTTTTTGGCGTTCCCGAGCTTGAGCAACGTCTTCTGGAAGCCTTTCGCTCAGCATCTCCAGAACGTCGCGCCGCGCTACTGACGCTCCTTGAGAGCGATCAAGAATAGCTGATTCACATTTTCCGGACACAACATATCGTGTCGCGGCCAAAATCTGGCTGACATAGTACGCAGGCATTTGTCCCCCTTGTCGTTCCGCAAATGTCCTAGCACATCCCATCACCACCAGGCGCGCATTTTTTCGTCATCATATACGTGCTGCGTATTTACAACGGAATACGTCTGACGTATCACTTTCCCATCACAACCTCAGACAGCCCGACTGACTGCGGCAAACCTGATGGGAGACGCATATGGCCAAACCCGAAGACCTCAACTTCCTGACCTTCGTCCAGTCGTTCCGGCGCGGCGCACTGATCGCCGAGGCCGACGACCGAATGGCCGATCTGGTTGATGCGCTCGAAGAGCGCGGCGGCAAGGGCACCCTGACGATCGACCTGTCGTTCTCCGTGAACAAGGCGGGCCAGATCGAGATCGTCCCGACCGTCAAAGCCAAGGTGCCGCCGCGCGCCATCGGCACCGGGATCTACTGGCCCCATCATGGGCGGCTGTCCCGATCCGACCCGAACCAAGCCGACATCGAAGACTACATCGGCGCGCACGATCGCGCGGCCGAGTGACCCAGAGGAGCACCCCAATGGACAAGACCGAAGACATCCCCGAGGGACGCGACCCGATCCGCGAGCTGGACGCCGTGATCGAGGCGGAACGGATCTCCGCGCCGGTGGTCGAGGGCCACAACGGCGACAAGATCCTGATGCTGCCGCGCGGCTTCACCACCCAGATCGTCGAGGATGAATTCGCCCTGCCGCCGCACATCGCCGCGAGCGTGACGGTCGACAAGGCGGACTCGCACATCGCCTATATCAACCGCTTCCGGGACGACAATTCGATCCTGCTGGCCGACCACGACAGCGGCAAGATCATCGCCCGCCTCGACTGGCACACCCACAATGCCGAGGGATCTCCACTTTCCCAGCGTCTGGAAGATGCGCCGCCGGCCCCACGCCACGAAGATGCGCCGCTGGCCCCGCGCCAGGATCGACACCGCACGACATTCATCCTGCGGGCGTCCGAGGAATACGCACGCTGGAACGAGTTCGAAGGCAAGATGCACTCGCAAGAGGAGTTCGCGCGGTTCCTGGAAGAGAACGCCGTCGATATCGGAGACCCCGAACCCAGCGTGATGATCGAGATCAGCCGGGATCTGGAAGCCAGCCAGGGCGCCAAGTTCTCCTCGAAGACCCGGCTGGAGAACGGCGACCGCGCCTTCACCTACGAGACCGAGACCCATGTGAAGGGTGACATCGTCATCCCGCGCAGCTTCTACCTGAACATCCCGCTCTACTACGGCGAGGATCCGGTGCAGCTGGAATGCCTGTTCCGCTGGCGACCCACCCCTGCCGGCCTGCAACTCGGCTTTGCCTGGCGCCGCGTCGAGTACATGCGCCGCGCCTATTTCGAGCAGATCGCAACCCGCATTTCCGAAGAGACCGGCCTGCCCCTCTTCTTCGGCCGCACAGGAGGCAACTGATCATGCCCAAGAACGCAAGCACCCGCATCCGCCGCCACGCCTATGACCTGGGCGGGCGCCTCCTTTCCGCCCACGCCGCGGCCAAGCCGGAGGCCGCGCTGATCGCGATCCTCGGCTGGCAACCGATGGACCTGGACGAGACGGAGGCCGGTTTCTGCATGAGCCTCTACGGCATCGAGACTGGCCGCCACGCCAGCCGCACCGGCGCGATCCTCGCCTGGGCCCGCCTCGCCACCGAGGATGAGGACACCACCCGCCGCCGCGCCCTGATCCGCGCGACGCCGGGCTTCCGCTCGACGGCGGCAGCGGCGTGAGCCTGTCGGTTGCGCTCTGCCGGCCCGTCTCGGCCGAGGCGCGCGTCATCGGTGGCGAGCATCGCCTGGAGATCGTGGACGAGGCCGGGATGCGCATGACCGTTCTGTTCGGGAGCCAGAGCGCGGCGGAATACGCCGCTGCCGGGATCCAGGGCGGCATGAGTGTCGATCGGCGCGCCGCCGAACCTGAATAACTGCCAGCCGCTGCCCCCTCCCGATCTGCCGGGCAGCGGCCACCTCGCCGGGGTTTCGGCCCCGGCCCTTTCCAACACCGGGATCCACGCCACCCCAGCCGGCGCGGACGAAGCGGCGGGGCTCCCCCAATCCCACCATCGCACAAGCCCCGCCGCCGAATTCACAGGCCAAGAGGAGGTCCACACCATGCGCTTCGTGAAGCTCGCCCTCTACCTCGGCAGCGCCGCCCTGATGATCGCGCTGCTCATCAAGGGCGCCGCCACGCTGGCCGCGTGGATCACCTCGGCGCCCACCCCCTAAGGAGCACAACCCATGGAGAATGACACCCCCGGCGCCCGCCTCGACGGCCCCCGCCTGCTGCTGATCATCGTCTTCGGCTGCTTCGCCGTGCTGATGCCCTATGCGCTGGCTGGCGAGGGCGCTGTGGCGACCTGCGCGATGGAGATGCAACCGTGAAGAACAAGCTCACCGACCTGAACAACCACCTGTTCGCCCAGCTGGAACGCCTGTCCGCCGAGGACATGACACCGGATCAAATCGAGCAGGAAGCGAAGCGCGCGGAAGCCATCGTGTCAGTCTCCGACACGATCACGCGGAACGCTGACCTCCAGCTGAAGGCCGCGAAGCTGTTCGCGGAGCACGGCCAGGGCGTCCTCCCCATGCTGCCCCAGATCGGGAAGAACTCCGAATGAAGGGGCGGTGGATCGAATACAGCAAGGCAGAACTGGCATGGATCCAGTCCAATGCAACCAGGCCGCGCCGGGAGGCTCACGCCGAGTTCCAGCAGCGGTTCGGCCGCGCGGACGTGTCGCTCGCCAACTTCAACTCGCTCTGCAAGCGCAAGGGCTGGATGACCGGCCGGACAGGCCAATACGACAAGGGCCGCACCCCTGAGAACAAGGGCAAGAAGTGCGCGCCCGGCACCGGGGGCCTGCACCCGAACGCCCGCAAGACCCAGTTCAAGAAAGGGCAAAAGCCGCACAGCTATCGCGGCGCCGGGCATGAGCGGATCTGCCCCAAGGACGGCTATATCATCATGATCGTGGACGAGCCGAACCCCTGGACCGGCGCAGCCACCCGGCCTGTCCACAAGCACCGCTATCTCTGGGAAAAGGCGAACGGCCCCATTCCCAGGGACCATGTCCTCAAGTGCCTGGACGGCGACAAGACCAACACCGACCCGTCGAACTGGGAAGCGATCCCGATGGCCCTGTTGCCCCGGCTGTCCGGAGGCCGCTGGTACAAGCCATATGACGCCTATGAACCCGAGATCCGCCCCACGGTGCTGGCAACGGCGAAGCTGGAGCACGCGGCGCGGGAAGCGAAGAAGGGGAAGGCAGCAGAATGACCGAAGCATCCCGAGACACCCGCCGCGCCATGGCCGCAATCAGGGAGATCCTGGACGGCCGAGATCCGGTGCGCGACCGCCCGCAGGTTCTGATCACACTCGACCACGTCGTGAGCGCGCTCCTGCTGGCAGCAATGGAGCAAGATCACAGGAAGGCGGTGGCAATGCTCAACGAGGGCACCGTGCCCCATGTGGAAGAGCGGATCGCCCTGCACGCATCCCGGACGGGAGACCGCAAATGAACGGCGACGGAATGACAAACCTTCACTGGCTCGAGAACAGCACCCCGAACGGATGGGCTTGGGCGCTGGCCGGCATCCCTGCAACCTTGGCCTGGATTGCCGCCGCGCTCTGCTGGTTCCTTGAACCCCGACTTGCCGCAGAGGTCTTACCGCTGGCTTGGGCCATGTGGGCGGCCATCGGCTGGTATGGCCTTCTGGTTGTGATCTTCGGCGGCTGGCTTGGCCTGCTGGCGATCACCGCATCAGTCTGAATCCAACAATCCCCGGAGGCACCGATGCCCTTCAACGAAATGCAGATCGTTGCCGCAGCGCGGGCGATTGACCGGATCGGCCTTCGCGAGCGCGGCTGGTCCGAGAACCAAATCGACCGGGCATTTCGGCAAGTCCCGATGCCCGCCGAGACCAGCCTGAAACTTGCACGAGCGGCACTCGAAGCTGCCGAAAACGTGCGATCCAGCTAACCCCGGGCTTGCCCGGTCCAATTACCTCGAAAGGAAAAACAATGCCGAACCCGATCATGAAATACTTTGAATACGCGCACCTGCCGGAACATTTGCAGGCGGTCAGCAAGCCCTTCGGCGACATGGCCACGCAGATGAACGATCAGCTGCCGGACGGACCGGAAAAGAGCGCTGGTCTGCGGAAGTTGCTCGAGGCGAAGGACTGCATGGTCCGCGCAGCCCTGTCCAGCTAACCCCGGAGGCCAAAATGCGAAAGTGCAACGTCAGGATCGAGGATATGCACTTCCACGAACTGCATCACGCCCTCGGATGCCCATGGCCGGATGAGGTCATGGGGGAGACATACCGCAACTACTTCGCGGCAGGGCCGGACAGCAGCACCGCCGATAGGATGCGCGCGTCTACACACTGGACGAACGGCACCGAGAAATTCGGGATGGCCTACTTCCACGTCACGGAAGCGGGGAAGCGCGCGCTGGTCGAGCACATGCGCTCGAACGTCGAAACCCCGGCACGATACGCGGTCACCTTCAGGCATCACGAAGGCTGCATCATCGTCAGCGCGCGAAGCCGATCAGCGGCCAAGTACGCGGCCTACATCCACGCCGATATAGACTGGCCCTTCATGGAATACACCGCCGAGATCAAATCGGTTCGGCTGTTCGCACCGGCCAGCGTCCCGGCACAGTCCAGCTAACCCCGGAGGCCGATATGGTAGCCTACAATTTCCAAGCGCAATTTGCGCCAGACGTTGAATCCGGTCGCAAGCGGCAGACCATCCGGCGGGACGGAAAGCGCCGCCATGCAAGGCCCGGAGAGGCGGTGCAGCTCTACACCGGGATGCGGACGAAGGGGTGCCGCCAGCTCGGCACAGGCATCTGCACGACGTCGACCTATTGCGCGATCCGCGAGGACGGCATCACGCTTGGGAACCACCCGAAGGTCAACATTGCCGAATTCGCGCGGGCTGATGGCTTTCGAGACTTCGACCACATGAAGCAATGGTTCCGCGAAACGCACGGCCTGCCTTTCACCGGGCGGCTGATCGCGTGGGAACCGCAGTCCAGCTAACCCCGGAGGCGCCATGTTCACCCCGAGCCGCGGCGAGCAACGCAAGCTCGCAGACTACCTGGACGAAATCGCAGACGAAAAGCTGATCGGGCACCCGCCTGGACCAAGTGACCCCGTATCCGCCAGCCGGATTTCCCTGGGCGCCGCGTACCGCCTTGTCGCGGCCGACATGCGCGAGCTGTCGGAGGCGCGGACGTGATGTTCGGAGGCCCCCGAGGCACAAAGCGTGACAAGAGCGCCAACGTCGAGACGCTGGCCAGAGCGCATGCCGCCGAAAAAGAGCGCGACGACGCCAAGGCCGCTCTGGAAAAGATGAAGAGGGAGCGCGACGCGGCCCGCGACAAGCTGGCCGAGCTGCGCCCGCTGCGGTGCTCCTTCTGCGCCAAGACGCACCACGAAGTCCGCAAGATGATCGCGGGGCCATCGGTGTTCATCTGTGATGAATGCGTGGATGTTTGCGCCCGCATCGTCAGCGCCGAGGCCAGCCCCGCCCTGACAGAAGAGGACTGACATGGGCCGTCTCGACTTCAAACCACGCCTCATGCAAGCCGACACCAGGAGATAGACATGGCGACACAAGTGAGCCTTGCCACGGCGGAAGACATCGCCGCCCTAACCGCCGAGATCCGAGAACTTCGGCGCCAGCTCGCAGGCAGCACCATCACGCCTCCGCCGCGGTGGGTGTCGGTTCCTGACGCCGCGCGACACTTCGGGGTTCACCGGGGAACCATCGCGCGCTGGATCGACGCTGGGAAAATCGAGGCGCGAGGATCGGTGCGCAGGCGCGAAGTCCTGCTGCCGAGCTACCATGGCGACTAGTCCATGCGCTTGGCAATGTCCTCTGCGGTCTCGTCGTAATAGGTCATGAGCATCTTGATGTCCCGGTGCCCGATCACCTTCGCCAGCGTCAGAACATCCAGCTTCCGGGCGAGACGGGTCACGGCAGCATGCCTGGAATCGTGGAACGTCAGCCCTTCCACGCCAGCCTTGTCCCGCACCTTCCGAAACAGTGAGTCCAGAGATCTGGACGACACGTCGAAACCCGGCCCCGGCAGCGCCTCCCAGAGCCGCACAGCCTCTCTGGACAGGGGCACTTCGCGCGCGGTGCCATTCTTCGTCAACGGCAAGTGAGCCACACGGCGGGCCGTGTCGACGGTCTCAGCCCCCAGCGACAGGATCTCCCCTGCCCGCATTCCGGTTTCGATAGCGAACCGAAATGCGTGGAAGGCTCGCGCCGTCGCCGTAGAGAGGTCAGGACCGGCCACATGGGCCATCCGCTCCAGCTCCGCCTCAGTGACCAGACGATCCCGCGCAGGAGGCCGTGACGGCTTGCGCACGTCCTTCATCGGGTTCTCGTGGATCATGCCCCATTCGCGCCGCGCCTGTGTCAGCACCGACGACAGCAAGTTCATCTCGCGCGCCACCGTACCGGGCGACACCTCGCGCAGCCGACTGTCTCGCCATTCCGCGAAATCCGAGGCAGCGAGTTCCCGCATCTGCCTTCGGGCGATAGGGTCTTTCTTGAACCGCTCCAGCCGGATCACCTCCCATCGATGCCCGCGCTTCCCTGGAGAAACCTCCCTGGCGTACCTGTCCAGGACATCCCCGAACGGCGCCGCCGCCGCGACCTTCTGCGCGTTCAGGATCTCGTATTCCTGCCGGGCAGCCCAATCCTTGGCTTCCTGCCGGGTCGGGAGTACCTTCGACCTGCGCTGCCCCTTGCGGACCACCTCTGCGCGCCAGCCGCTCTTGTGTTTTCGAATCGAAGCCAAATTACGCACCGTGCGTGAGGGATGCGTAAACGGGTACTCCGAAATGCGCGCACGACGCAACAAGGCGGGGCTTAGGGTGCTCTCGGGAGCCTTGTTTTGCTGGATATTGCGACGCGCTTGTCGCATGGTGATACGGCCAATGGTGCCCCCACACGGACTCGAACCGCGGACCTACTGATTACAAATCAGTTGCTCTACCAGCTGAGCTATAGGGGCGCGAGCAGTCGGATACTTGGAAAGCCGTCGCATCGCAAGCGGGAATTGGCATATGTCGATCCTGTTTGACCGAACCCCGCCAACGTACTAACCCGGAACAACGCTTTGGATTTCCGTCATAAACCGGTCACATGCAGATCATCCTCCACACCGGCGCGCACTTCACCGAAGATGACCGCCTGATCAAGTGCCTCCTGCGCAACAAGGAGGACTTCTCGCGCAGGGGTGTCGCGGTGCCGGGGCCGACCCGGTACAAGAAGCTTCTGAAGGACACCCTTAACGCGATGCGCGACACCCGGCCCGGGCCAGAGGCGCGCGATGTGCTGATGGACGCGATCCTCGACGAGGAAAAGGCCAGGCGCATGATCCTGTCCAACGCGCATTTCTTCGGTGCCCCGCGCGCGGCCCTGCGGGACGGGCTGCTTTATCCCAACGCGGCCGAGAAGGTCAGCCAGATGCGGGCGCTGTTTCCCGACGACGACCTTGAAATCTTCATGGCCATGCGCAATCCCGCCACCCTGCTGCCGGCGATCTACAAGGAATCCCCGCGCGACGAGCTGGACGATTTCCTCGAAGGCGCCGATCCGCGCCGGATCAAGTGGTCGGAAAGCATCACCGCCATGCGCGTTCTCAACCCCGCGATCCCGATCACTGTCTGGTGCAACGAGGATACGCCGCTGATCTGGGGCAGCATCATCCGCGCCATGGCCGGCCTGCCCGAGGGCGCGCGCATCACCGGCAGCTTCGACCTGCTGGGCGCGATCATCTCGACCGAGGGGATGAAACGCTTCCGCGCCTACCTCAAGGAGCACCCCGTGATGAGCGAAGCGCACAAGCGCCGGGTCATGGGGATCTTCCTGGAGAAATACGCGCTGGAGGAAGAGCTGATCGAAGAGCTGGAGATGCCGGGCTGGACCGACGAACTGGTCGAGGAGATGACCGAGGTCTACGACGCCGATTTCGCGGCCGTTCAGGGGATCCCCGGGGTCACGGTGATCGCCCCCTGACAGGCAGCTGCGCGGGTGCAGGGCGCGGTGCATGAGAGAGGGCGGCGCAGACCGCCCTGCCCCCGATCGTCATGCGGCCCGCGGCGAACGCTTGCCGCCCCGCGCCGCCGCGTGGCTCAGCCACCCATCCCAAGCGCTTCCTTGTACATTTCCAGCACCGCCTCTTCCTCGGCGATGTCGTCCTTGTCACGCTTGCGCAGCGCGATGACCTTGCGCATCACCTTGGTGTCGTAGCCGCGGCCCTTGGCTTCGGCCATGACTTCCTTCACCTGTTCGGCGATGTCCTTCTTTTCCTGTTCCAGACGCTCCACGCGCTCGATGAACTGGCGCAGCTCGTCTGCGGTCACGCGGTAATTGGCTTCGATCGAGGACTCGTCCATCGGAAACTCCGTTTTGCCTGTTCTGCCTGCTCGGGTCTTGGTGCCGGGGTGGCGTCACGGCTTACCCTCCCCGGCCCGGTGCCGCAAGCCCTTCGGGCGGCCCGCTTGCGCCCGGGTCCGCGATCGGTTAGCGGGCGGGGTGAAACCAAGGGGGCAGGCGTGATGGAGTTCCTGGTCTGGGCGGGTGCCGCCCTTTCTTTGATGGGCCTTGCAGGGCTGATCTGGTCGATCGTCAAGGTCATCTCGGCCCGTCGCAAAACACAGGACGACGCGGAGCTGCGCGCCGCGGTGCAGGCGGTGCTGCCCTGGAACATGGGCGCGCTTTTCGTGTCGGTGCTGGGGCTGATGCTGGTGATCCTCGGGATCTTCCTGGGCTGATCCGACAGCCATCGATCTTGCGGGCGCAGAGACGTGCCCGCGCCGCGATACATCGGATCAATTACGTCGGATTTTCCGGACGCCCCGTTTGGGCACCGTGCAAGCCTCTTATCCGAAAGCATCTGGCGGCTTTCGGATGGGTGCCGCGCCGGTCCCCCGGCGCGAGACCCGTTTCGCGTCTCAGAGCGGCACGTTGTCGAAGCGCGCCTCGATGACTTCGCTGATCAGCTCTTCGTCAAGATTGCGCAGCCGGGCCGGCACGCGTTGGCCGTCCCTTTCCATGAGGCGCAGCACACGGTCCAGCTCTGGCTGAAGTTCCAGCCGGCCAGACGGGCTTGCGCCGTGAATCCGCTTCTCAAGATCCTGTGCCATCCTGGTCAGGTCGCTCATGGTAGTCCTCCCCTCTACAAGGACGCGATCCGGCCGGGGCCGTCCGCGTCAGCGCATATATAAAACTAAGGTCGTAACCGTAGTTTTACAGAGTCCAAATCCGGACAAGTCGACGCAGACTTGCATCATATTCTTTTTTTGCTATATGTTTTTCAGGCCGGTGACCGGCCATGTTTCGCAATCGGGTGGCCCTGCCATGACCTTCGAACCTCCTTCTGTCGCACGTCGCGTGACACGCGCTTGGGCCCGCCGGGCTGGGCCCGGGGCGGCGTTGAACGCGCGCGGCGGAGAAGCGCAATCAATTGCTTTGAAAGGGGTTTTACTACCGCGGAGGTTGCGCCGCGCAACCGTGCGACGGCATGTCTACGCGCGTCATGATACCGGCGCCTGTCCGTCTGGACGGCCAGCGCCGATCGTCTGCATCGCCCATCTCGGCGTCCCTTTGCGCCCCGCATCACGGCCTGCACAACCCGACGCTCAACGGCGGGACATTGCGTCGCGCCTGCTCAATCCCTGTGCAGTCTTGCCCCGGCGCATCGCCCCGGCGCCCTTTCCAACTGACGGACCAGGCCGCAAGCCGCTCTGTCCCCTGCCTGAAGGACACACATCATGCATATAGACTGGATCCATGGACTGCTTGGAGGGCTGATGATCGGCCTGGGCGGCGCGGTCTACCTGCTGGGCAATGGCCGCATCATGGGAGCCAGCGGCATTATCGGCGGGCTCGTCGATGGCTCCGGCCGGGACACAGCGCGGGACCGAATCGGCTTTCTCGCCGCGCTGGTGCTGGTGCCGCTGGTGCTGAACCTGATCGCGGGCGGCACGGCCGAGACGCACCTGACCCCGAACTTCGCCGTGGTCGTTGCCGCGGGCCTTCTGGTCGGCATCGGCACGCGGATCGCCAATGGCTGCACCTCGGGCCACGGCGTCTGCGGGATCTCGCGCTTTTCCCTGCGCGGCATCGTGGCCACCGTCTTCTACATCCTTGCCGGCGGCATCACCGTCGTCCTGTTCCGTCACATCCTGGGAGTGATCTGATGCGGCTTTTCTTCTCGATCCTGGCCGGCGGGCTGTTCGGTGCGGGCCTGCACCTGTCCGGCATGACCGACACGACAAAGGTGCAGGGCTGGCTGGATGTCTTTGGCCAGTGGGACCCGACGCTCGCCTTTGTGATGGGCGGCGCAATCCTGCCCATGATCCTTGCCTGGCAGTTGACACGTGGGCGTAAACCCCTGTCGGGCGGCGATTTTCCCGCCCCGCCGCGGCACGAGATCGGGCACCGGCTGGTGCTGGGTTCGGTGCTGTTCGGCATGGGCTGGGGGCTGGCGGGGCTGTGCCCCGGGCCGTCGGTGGCGTCGCTCAGCTATGGCGGGGCCGGCGGCCTTGTCTTCCTGGCGGCGATGCTGCTAGGCATGGGCGCGGCGCCCGCCATCGGGGCGCGGATCGACCGGATAGCAGAGGCCAGCTGAATGGACGCGCGCAAACTCACCGACAAGTACAGTGTCAGCCCCCAGATCACGGTAGAGGATCTGCCGCAGATTGCCGAGGCGGGATTCACCACGGTGATCTGCAATCGCCCGGACGAAGAGAACCCCGCCGACCTGCACGCGGCCGTCATGGCGGCGAAAGCGCGCGAGCTCGGGCTGGCGTTCGAGGTGCTGCCGCTGACGCACCAGACGATGAATGCCGAGAACATCGGCCGCCAGCGCGCGCTGATCGAGGAGTCGACCGGCCCGGTGCTGGCCTATTGCGCCTCGGGCACCCGCTGCACGATCGTCTGGGCGCTTGGCCAGGCGGGCGAGATGTCGGCCGACGATATCCTGACCCGCGCGACACAGGCCGGCTACGATATAGAGAAGCTGCGCCCCGCGCTCGAGGCCGGGTGAGCCTCGCCTGACCGGGGTCATTGCGGTCCCTCGCCCATGACGCAGAGCTTCCCGATCCCGGGCCCTGAGACCAGGCCCGGGTTTTTTTGTGCCGTGCCGCGCCCGGATTGCGCCGGCCCGGCCTATGGGCCGTTGTCCTTCGCCCGCCAACCCGTGTTTGCAGGGCCCGATGGCCCGCAGCCCCGCCTATCCCTTGCTCAGGTCCGGCAGTCCGGTCATCGGCTCGGCCAACTCGCTTGTCGGGTCCAGCACGTCGCCGCCGAAGTCGGGAAGGTCAGGCAGGTCGGGGAGATCCGGCAGATCGCCCATGCCACCGCCCCCGTCGCTGTCCATGGGCAGCCCGGCAAGTTCCGAGATCTCCTCTGCCGAGGCCTCAGAGCCGAAGCCGCCCAGCTCGGGCAGCTCGCCGCCGCCGCCCAGGTCATCCAGGCCGCCCATCTCGCCAAGTTCGCCCATGCCGCCCATCTCGCCCATGCCGCCACCGTCGAACGGGGCGCCGAAATCCGGGGCGCCACCGGGCGCGAGCCGCGCGCCGCCGGAGCGGCCGCCATGGGCGGTAAAGCTCTCTTCCAGCGGTGGCGGTTTGTGCCCCACCGGGTTGATCCGCACTGCGCGGAAACCATCGGCCTGGCCCAGCCGGGCCGTCGCAACGCGGCGCCCGTCGATCGAGATCAGATCGGTCTTTTCCATCCGGGCATCGGCCAGCTTCAGCACCTGCCCGACTTCCAACGCGTTCAGCATGTCCAGCGGCAGCGACAGCCGTGCCAGCACGGCCCGCAGTTCGGCCTTCACGACCTGCGCGGTGTCCTTCATCATCGGTCGCTCCGTCGGGTCACGCTCCGGCTCTTCCTCCACGGGCGGGGGGGCGTCGGGCAGCAGGAAGATCATCCGACCCTGGTGCATCCCCACGGCGATATCCACCGTCAGCTCCGCCCGCAGGTAGGTTTCGGCATCGAAGGGCAACAGAAGGGAGCGCACGTCGGGCATCCGCCGCTCTACCCGAAGGGTGCCATAGGCGGTGGTGTCGCGGATCTTCTTGAGCAGGTCATCGACCAGCGGCGCGGCCAGCGCGGCGTCCGTCCCGGTCAGCCCGCGCGTCGAGGAGATCTCCTGTGCCACGGCACCCAGCGTCTGGTGCTGCACCAGGGCCGAGACGAGGATCGGATCGAGCAGCACGCCGGCGCGGGCCATCGTATGGGCCGACAGACCCAGCAGAAGCCAGCCGTTGTCGAGCCCGTCGGAGAGGTCGGCCAGCGACACCCGCCGCTGGTGAGCGCCGATCAGGGTGAGCGCGAGGCCGAAGGTCTCGTCCGCGACGCGCGGCAACGCCTTGCGGAAGGCGCGCAGCAGCGCCAGGTCCGCCGGCGCCGCGGCTTCGCGTCCGGTGGCCAATTTGCGCCTGACGCCCGTACCCATTCCAGCCCGCTGCCCTCTTTGCCCACATCATCCCACGGACCTTGACGGGTCCGGGGCTCGAGTCAGTCCTAGCCCCTACAGGGTTACGATCAGATTACCGCTTGATGAGTGCCCCCCCGGGACGCGGTCATATTCGTAAAAATTGTCCGAAATGAACCGGGGCCAAGGTGAGAAATTCAGCTCTGTGCCGGCGCCACGGGCCCGGGGGCTGCCCCGGCGTTCGGCCCCGGATCGCGGCACCACCCCGGGCAAGGGTCCATCGGGCCTTTTCGGCGCATTTCATCCGGTCCGGACCCGCGCCCACATCCAGGTGACGGCGGCCCCCGTCTGCCTACTGCGCCGCCACGTCCAGAGCCATCGGCAGGCTGACACGGAAGGCACCGCCGCCGCGATCCGGCAGGTAGGTCACATCGCCCCCCAGCCGCACCATGATCTCGCGGCAGATCGACAGACCCAGCCCGGCGCCACCGGCCTTCTCGGCCGCGACGCGGGCGAATTTCTCGAACACCATGCTTTGCGCGTCCGCCGGGATGCCGCTGCCATTGTCGAGGAAATCCACCGTCAGCGCCCCGCCGACGCGATGAACCGAGATGGTCAGCGCCGGGTTCGGCGCGTCGCAGTATTTCTGCGCATTGGTGATCAGGTTGATGAAGACCTGGGTCAGCCGGTCAAGATCGGTGTGCAGCGGTATCTGCTCGTCGGCCTTGCGGCGATGCACGGCCAGCTTCCGTTCCGCGCCGGTCAGGGCCGTGGCCACCGCCTGGTCCAGCACGCCCGACAGCGAGCCCTGCTTGAGGTTCAGGTTCACCTGCCCGCTTTCCAGCACGCTCAGGTCCAGAAGATCGTCAAGCAGCCGGGTCAGCCGCAGCGCCTCGTCCAGGATGATGGCGGCATAGCGTTTCTTTTCCGCCGGCTCCAGCATGTCGTCGTCGCGCAGGATCTCGGAAAACGCCCGGATCGAGGTCATGGGCGTGCGCAGCTCATGGCTGACCTGGCTCAGGAACCCGTCTTTCTGCAGAGAGATCTGGGTCAGCTTCTCGTTGGCCTCGCGCAATTGCCGCGCGGTGCGCGCCAGCTCTGCCGATTTCGCCTCGAGCTGGTTGGAATATTCCAGGATCTGCGCGGATTCGTTGGCCACGGCCATCAGGTCCTCGACCGAAACCGACGAGCCGCCGACGATCTGGCCGACCATCGCGTGGGCGGTGGCGGCCCCGACCGAGCCGCCCAGCTCGCGCTCCAGCCGCGAGAGGAAATCCGGCGTTGGGTCCGGCAGGTGGCCGGGCAGGCCCTGGCGCTCGGCCTCGCGCTGAAACAGCGCCTGGGCCTGGCTCGCGCCCAGGATCCGCTGGGACATGATCATCAGATCCTCGCTCTGCGCGGCAGAGCGGGTCCAGCCGCGCGGACCGGCGGAATGGTCGAAGACATTGACGAACTGCGCGCCCTGCAGCCGTTCCAGCGGCGAGGGAAAGGTGAAGAGCGAAACGATGCAGAAGGTCGCGGTGTTGAGCGCCAGGCTCCAGAGCGCGGAATGCACGATCGGATCCAGCCCGGCCAGGCCGAAGAGCGCGTAAGGACGCAGCCACGACAGGCCGAAGAGCCCCTCGGAGATCACCGAGGCCGGCACCAGCCCCGATCCCAGCCCCGGCAGCAGCGCGGTGTAGAGCCAGACGAGAAAGCCCACCACCAGGCCGGCCATGGCGCCCAGACGGCTGGCCCCGCGCCAGAAGATGCCGCCGACCAGGGCGGGCAGGATCTGCGCGATCCCGGCGAAGGAAATCAGCCCGATCGAGGCCAGCGCGGTGCCGCGTCCCGAAAGTTCGAAATAGAAGTATCCCAGCGCGATGATCCCCGCGATGGCGGCACGGCGCGCGCGCAGCACGATCTTGCGCACATCGCCCGACACGCTGGCCCCGTCGCGGCGCAGGCTGAACCAGATCGGCATGACCACGTGGTTCGACACCATGGTCGACAGCGCCATCGCCGCCACGATCACCATCGAGGTCGCCGAGGAAAAGCCGCCCAGGAACGACAGCATCGCCAGCCCCCCGCGCCCCTCGGCCAGCGGCACGGTCAGCACGAAGAGATCCGGGTTCGCCCCGCCGGGCATCAGGTCGAGGCCCACGACGGCGATGGGCAGGACGAAGAGGCTCATCAGCAGCAGGTAGAGCGGAAAGGCCCAGGCGGCGGTCTGCAGGTGACGTTCGTCGTCATTCTCGACGACCATGACCTGGAACATGCGCGGCAAGCAGACGAAGGCGGCGGCGGACAGGAAGATGATGGTGGTCCAGCGGCCGCCGTCCATGCGCCACTCGCCGATCTCGGAGGCGTCGATGCGGGCCAGCGTCTCGCCCACCCCGCCGGAGATGCCCCAGACCACGAAGATCCCCACCGCCAGCAGGGCCACGAGCTTGACCACCGCCTCCAGCGCGACGGCGGTGACCACGCCGTAGTGGCGTTCGTTGACGTCGAGGTTGCGGGTCCCGAAGAGGATCGCGAAGACGGCAAGCCCGGCGGCGACCCAGAAGGTGATGCCGCCCGCGACCTCGCGACTGCCGCCGTCGATGCCGGCGAAGATCCCGAAGGACAGCGTGATGGATTGCAGTTGGAGCGAGATGTAGGGGGTGATGCCGATGACGGCGAGGATGGTGACCAGCACCGCCAGCGTGTTGGACTTGCCGTAGCGCGACGAGATCAGGTCGGCGATGGAGGTGACCCTCTGGCTGCGGCCGATGCGCACCAGCTTGCGCAGGCCCCACCACCAGCCGATGATCACCAGCGTCGGGCCGATGTAGATGGTGACGAATTCCAGCCCCGAGGAGGCGGCGTAGCCCACCGCGCCGTAGAAGGTCCAGGCGGTGCAGTAGATCGACAACGACAGGGTGTAGACCAGCGGAGAGCCCAGCCAGGGCGCGCTGCCGCGCCGTGCGCGCCGGTCGGCCAGGAAGGCCACGGTGAACAGGAGCGCCACATAGGCCAGGCAGACGATGATCAGGATGTTCAGCGTGGCCATGCGCGCACCCCGTCAGATGCCGATGCCGGTCGTGGGCTCGCGCGCCTCCTCGTCCTGCCAGCGGCGGGCCGACCGGCTCAGCAGGCCCGAGATCAGGATCAGCACCGCCCAGAGGCCGAAGACGTAGATGAAGGCCAGCGAGGTCGGCACGCCGGGCTCCGCCAGGTCGGGCCGCGGCCAGAGCAGTGGCACCACGAAGAGAAGCGCGCCGAGGATCGGCAGGATACGGGCGGCATCCATCATCCTGCGGCGGCGGTAGCTGCGGCGTTCCAGGAAGATCGGCGGGCGCGCGCGGCCGCCAGGGCGTGGCCCCTCGTCGGGCTCGGCCAAGCCCGCCTCGGTCGAGGCAGGAGAGATGCCCTGCCCGTCCCCGCCGCCGGACCGTCCCGCCGGGACGCTCACGGGTCCGGCGCCTCGGCCACCAGGTCGCGCACGGCGCTCAGCACCTCGGCATTGGAGAACGGTTTGGTCATGAAGCGGCTGACCCCGGCGCGCTCGGCCATGTCGCGATCACGCGATTGGCCCCGCGCGGTCAGCATCAGCACCGGCAACTCGCTGTAATCCGGCTGCGCCCGCAGGTCGCCCAGGATGTCCATCCCGCTCTTGCCCGGAAGCATCATGTCCAGGATCACCAGGTCCGGAGCGACGCGCCGTATCACCTCCACCGCGTCGGTGCCGTCGGCATGGGTGTCCACGCGCCAGCCATCCCGAGACAGCAGGAAGCGGATCGCCTCGATGATGTTCGGTTCATCTTCGATCAGCAGAACGTGTCGGCTCATCCATTGGTCTCCTCCCGAGAAGCGGTCCGGGCTGCCCCGGTTTGACGCTCCATTTTAGGGCGCAGGTTACATGCCCGCTTTGGCATAAGTCAAAACCCTTCACTGAGAATCGACGGCTCCCTCCGCGCCGGGCAGGCGCTGCGGGGGCAGACCCTGCAGGTGCTGCCGACGGGTTCCGGCGGGGTTTCGGCGCGGCCGCCGGGGATCCGGCGCACCAGCATCGTCGCCTGGAACAGCGGATCGCGGTTGAATTCGCGCGGACCGGTAGGCTGGGCAATGGCATAGGCGTCGAACACGGCGGCCCCCCGCCCCTCCTGCGTGAGCGCCCGGCGGATCGGGGTCGAGGGCCGCGACAGGGCCGAGAACAGCGGCCAGAGCGGACAGGTCGCGCCAAAGCGCGGCACGGCGAAGCCGTCGACCGGTTTGCGGAACAGAAGACTGCCGGCGGCGTCGCAGATCACCAGCCCCACGGGGTCGGGCAGCACATCGGCCGGCAGCGCCGCCAGCCGCCGCAGGACCGACGCCAGATCGGTGCCGAAGATCTCGGACAGCGCGATGGGCGAAAACCCCACACGGTTCACCGCCTCGGTCATCCGCTCCAGCGGCATGCGCCGCGCGTCGGCGGCGTAACGCGACAGCATCTCGGCCGCGATCTGGCGCGCGGCACCGGTGGTCAGCTCGGCCGAGTCCTGCACCATCGGCTCGATCTCGGTGCCGCTCTTTTCCAGCGCCGGGAAGTGATAGGCGCTTGCCGCGACGAAGGCCTCCAGCTCCTCCTGCGGGACCCCGCGCCGTTCTTCGGCAACGCCGCTTTCGTCCAGGTAGTCCACCAGCGCCTTGCAGCTTTCGGCCAGCCGCAGGCTGTCTTCGTTCAGGTTGCGGTGGAACCGGTCGCGCCATTCCCGCTCCAGCTCGCCCGGCTCGGCCAGGATCGAGGCGGTGGAGCGGATCGCGGCGGCCGTCGACAGGAGTTCGTGGACCGAGGCCGCGAGATGCGGGTCGTGGGTCAGCCGGTCGGACAGGATCTCGACCGTGCGTTCAAGCGAGGCGATGCGGCGATGGGCGCCGGCCAGCACCTCGGCCCAGGCCGGGAAACGGCCGGCGAATTCGTCGGCGCGATCGGTCTCGTCGGCGGTGATCTCGGCATCGGCGGCGGCCTCGCGCAGGGTCGCGATCAGCGTCGCCTCGGCCCCCTCGGTCAGCATCGAGGGTTCCACCCCCAGGGCCTGGGCGATATTGACAAGCAGCTTCCCGCCGATTCTCCGGCGATTGTGCTCGATGAGGTTGAGATAAGAGGCCGAGATCCCGATCTGTCGTGCAAGGTCGGCCTGCTTCAGACCGGCCATCGAGCGCCGCTCGCGGATCCTGCTCCCTGTCAGGCTTTCGCGTGCCATGATGCCTCCCCCTCTTTCCCACGATATCTCAAGGGCTTTCCGCGCCGCAGCGTAAGAAAATTTACAGTTTCCTCGCTCCCTTGTGTATGTATTTACAAATTTTTTGTTCCTTTCAAGGGACTTATTGCGTCATTTTCTGACCCGGCGAATACTGATCCGGCACAGATGTGCACAGGGCAGCGCGGAAGAGGAGCCGTGTTACCCGCTTCACTCAAGGGAGGATTTCATGTCCAGATCCAACGTCACCCGTCGTGGTGTCCTCAAGACCGGTGCGGTGACCGGCGCCGGCGTCGCTCTGCCGACGATCTTCACCGCATCCTCAGCGGCGGCCTTTACCAACGAGCCCACCGGCTCGTCCGTGACGCTCGGCTTCAACGTGCCCCAGACGGGCCCCTACGCGGATGAAGGCGCCGACGAGCTGCGCGCCTACGAACTCGCCGTCGAACACCTGAACGGCGAAGGCGACGGTGGCATGCTCTCCACCTTCTCGTCCAAGGCGCTGCAAGGCAACGGCATCAACGGCAAGAAGGTCGAATACGTCACCGGCGACACCCAGACCAAGTCGGACGCCGCCCGCGCATCGGCCAAGTCGATGATCGAGAAGGACGGCGCCATCATGATCACCGGCGGCTCGTCCTCGGGCGTGGCCATCGCCGTGCAGGGCCTCTGCCAGGAGGCCGGCGTGATCTTCATGGCCGGGCTGACCCATTCGAACGACACCACCGGCAAGGACAAGAAGGCGAACGGCTTCCGCCACTTCTTCAACGGCTACATGTCGGGCGCCGCTCTGGCCCCCGTGCTGGCCGCGAACTACGGCAATGACCGCAAGGCCTATCACCTGACGGCCGACTACACCTGGGGCTGGACGCAGCAGGAATCGATCGCCGCCGCAACCGAAGCGCTGGGATGGGAGACCGTGAACAACGTGCTCACCCCGCTCGCGGCCACCGATTTCTCGTCCTACATCGCGCCGGTGCTGAATTCGGGCGCCGACGTCCTGGTGCTGAACCACTACGGCGGGAACATGGTGAACTCGCTCACCAATGCCGTGCAGTTCGGCCTGCGCGACAAGATGGTGGACGGCAAGCAATTCGAGATCGTCGTGCCGCTTTACTCGCGCCTGATGGCGCGCGGTGCGGGCGAGAACGTGAAGGGCATCTTCGGCTCCACCAACTGGCACTGGTCGCTGACCGACGAGGGATCGAAGGCCTTCGTGAAAAGCTTCGGCACCAAATACGGCTTCCCGCCGTCCCAGGCCGCGCACACCTGCTACGTGCAGACGCTGCTTTATGCCGATGCCGTGACGCGCGCCGGGTCGTTCAACCCTTGCGCCGTCGAAGAGGCGCTCGTGGGCGGGGACAGCTCGCTTCCGGGCATCTCGTCGGAGGCCAACCGCGGCTTCCTGTTCGACGGTCTGGGCAACGGGCAGACGCTGTATCGCGCCGACGATCACCAGTGCTTCAAGGACGTACTTGTGGTGCGGGGCAAGGAGAACCCGACATCCGAGTTCGACCTGCTCGAAGTGGTCGAGGTCACCCCGGTCGCCCAGGTCTGGTACGAGCCGGATCACCCGATGTTCGCCGGTGGCAACCTGGGCGAATGCAACCCGGGCGCCTGATCCCGGGGCCTGACGCCACGGTCTGACGCCATGGTCTGACCCAGGCGTTTCGGACCGGCCGGACCGTTTTCTTCACGGATAACGGACATGTCGCACTCGGTGTCTCCCCGGCCCATCCGCCGGGGAGAGCGCCGTCGCAAAACCACATCTTACGGGGGCACCGATGGACGGTTTCCTGCTGCAGGTCCTCAACGGGCTCGACAAGGGCTCGGCCTATGCGCTGATCGCATTGGGCCTGACACTGATTTTCGGCACGCTCGGCGTGGTCAACTTCGCCCATGGCGCGCTGTTCATGATCGGCGCCTTCTGCGCAGTGACGCTGCAACGCGTCCTCAACCTGTCGTTCGAAACCATCGACGAGACAAAGACCGACTTTCTAGGCAACCCGCTGAAGGTGAAGACGCCCTATGTCGAAAGCTGGTTCGGGCCGGAGGTCGGCGCGACCATCATCGACTGGGCGGTGCCGTTGTCGATCCTGCTGGCCATTCCGGTGATGCTGCTGATCGGGCTGGCGATGGAACGCGGGCTGATCAAGCATTTCTACAAGCGTCCCCACGCGGACCAGATCCTGGTGACCTTCGGCCTGGCCATCGTGCTGCAGGAGATCATCAAGCTGTGGTTCGGCGCCAACCCGATCCAGACGCCCCCGCCAGAGGCGCTGATGGGCGTGGCCAACGTGGGCGCGATCGTCGGGCTCGACCTGCCCTACCCGATCTGGCGGATCGTCTATTTCTGCTTTGCCGCAATCATCATCTTTGCCGTCTTCGCCTTCCTGCAATTCACCACCTTCGGCATGGTGGTCCGCGCGGGCATGGCCGACCGCGAGACCGTGGGGCTTCTGGGCATCAACATCGACCGGCGCTTCACCATCATGTTCGGCATGGCCGCCGCCGTGGCGGGGCTGGCCGGCGTGATGTACGGGCCGATCAACCCGCCGAATTACCACATGGGGATGGATTTCCTCGTGCTCAGCTTCGTCGTCGTCGTCGTCGGCGGCATGGGGTCCCTGCCCGGCGCCGTTCTGGCGGGCTTCCTGCTGGGCATCCTGGAAAGCTTCGCCTCCACCACCTGGGCCACCACAACGATCCCGGGCATCAACCAGATCATCATCTACCTCGTCGCCATCATCGTGCTGCTGACCCGTCCGCGCGGTCTGATGGGGCGCAAAGGCGTGATGGAGGAATAAGACATGTTCGGTCTCGACAAGAAAGACACCTCACTGCTGATCATCGTTGCCATCATCACCCTGCTGGCACCGTTCATCCTGAACCCCTTCCCCGAAGGCTCGGCCATGGCGCAGTTCAACGCCGGCTACCCGGACCTGATGCAGCGCTTCGTGATCTTCGGAATCTTCGCGGTGGGCTTCAACATCCTGTTCGGGCTCACCGGCTATCTCAGCTTCGGCCACGCCGCCTTCCTCGGCGTAGGATCCTACGCCTGTGTCTGGATGTTCAAGCTGCTGGGCTACAACATCCTGCCCGGCATCCTGCTGTCGCTGGTCGTCTCGGGGATCTTCGCGCTGGGGATCGGCTATGTCTCGCTTCGGCGATCGGGGATCTACTTCTCGATCCTGACGCTGGCCTTCGCGCAGATGTCCTTCGCGCTGGCCTATTCGGTGCTCTCGAACCCCAAGTTCAACCTGACCAACGGCGAGACCGGGCTGCAGGTCTATACCGACGATCCGCAGGTGCTGATGGGGCCGAATTCGCCCACCGTTCCGAACCTCTTCGGCCTGGAGATGAACGCCACCTACAAGCTCGAGCTCGGCCCCTGGCTGTTCCAGTTCAACGCAGGCTACTATTTCTGCGCCATCGTGATGCTGCTGGTGGTCTATCTGGCGATCCGGATCTTCCGTTCACCCTTCGGGCTGATGCTGCGGGCGGTGAAGTCGAACCAGCAGCGTATGGGCTACACTGGGCTGAACACCCGGCCCTACACTCTGGCCGCCTTCGTGATCTCGGGCATGTACGCGGGGCTTGCCGGCGGGCTGATGGCCTCTATGGACCCGCTGGCAGGGGCCGAGCGGATGCAATGGACCGCCTCGGGTGAGGTCGTCCTGATGACCATCCTCGGCGGCGCCGGCACCCTGATCGGCCCGATCCTGGGCGCGGGCTTCATCAAGTATTTCGAGAACATATTCTCCAAGATCAACGACAACGTCCTGCACCAGTGGTTCGCCTTCATGCCCGACTGGATGGAAAACGCGATGGTCTTCATCGTGCACCCCTTCATCGGCAAGGGCTGGCACCTGACGCTGGGTCTGCTGTTCATGCTGGTGGTGATCTTCCTGCCCGGCGGGCTGGTCGAGGGCGGGCAGAAGCTGATGCGCTGGATCCGCGGCGACCGGCGGAAGAAGAAGGCCGCAGAGAAAGCCAAGTCCACCACCACCACCGAACCGGCCGAGTAAGGAGCGCAAGCCAATGGGCATTCTCGACATCAAGGACGTAAGCAAGCGCTTCGGCGGGCTACAGGCGTTGTCGGACGTGACTCTCTCGGTCAAGGAGAACAGTGTTCACGCCATCATCGGGCCGAACGGGGCGGGCAAGTCAACGCTGCTGAACTGCCTGGTCGGCAAGCTGATCCCGGATACCGGATCGGTGATGTTCGACGGCAAGTCGGTGCTGGGACGGTCGCCTTATGAGATCAACCAGATGGGGATTTCCCGGGTGTTCCAGACGCCCGAGATCTTCGGCGATCTCACGGTGCTGGAGAACATGATGATCCCCTGCTTCGCCTCGCGCGACGGGGCGTTCGAGCTGAACGCGCTGAGCCAGTTCATGAAGCAGCGCGACGTGCTGGAGACGGCCGAGGCGATGCTGGTCGACATGAACATGGCCGACAAGCGCGGGATGCACGCGGCGTCGATGTCGCGCGGCGACAAGCGGCGGCTGGAGATCGGCATGTGCCTGTCGCAGAACCCGCGCCTTTTGCTGCTGGACGAACCCACGGCGGGCATGGCGCGGGCCGACACCAACAACACGATCGACCTGCTGAAGGAGATCAAGGAGAAGCGCGACATCACCATCGCCATCATCGAACACGACATGCACGTGGTCTTTTCGCTGGCCGACCGGATCACCGTGCTGGCGCAGGGCACCCCGCTGGTCGAGGACGATCCCCAGAACATCCGGGGCAATCCGAAGGTGCGCGAAGCCTACCTGGGCGAAAGCGCCTGATCGTACCGCCGCCCCGGGCAGGCGGTGGGTTGAAAACCCACCCTACCCCCGCCGCATCCGTAGGGTGGGTTTCCAACCCACCGCCCCTCCACCAGAGGACACCGCAATGAACGTCAAACCCGACTTTTCCAAGAACGCCAACATGGCGACCACCGCGCCGGCCTTCCTGTCGGTCTGGGACATGCATGCCTATTACGGCGAAAGCTACATCGTGCAGGGCATCTCGTTCAACGTGCACGAGGGCGAGATCCTGGCGCTTCTGGGCCGCAACGGCGCCGGCAAGACCACCACGCTGCGCTCCATCGCGCGGCTCGACAACCCCGAGGTCCGCCACGGCGAGATCTGGCTCGACCATCAGCCGCTGCACAAGATGCGCAGCCACGAGGCCGCGGTCGCGGGCCTGGGCCTCGTGCCCGAAGACCGCCGGATCATCGCCGGCCTGACGGTGGAGGAGAACCTGCAGCTCGCCCAGATCGCCCCGCCGATCGGCTGGTCGCTGGAGCGGATCTACGAACTTTTCCCGCGCCTGGGCGAACGCCGCAGGCAGGAGGGCGTTACGCTTTCGGGCGGCGAGCAGCAGATGCTGTCCATCGCCCGGGCGCTGGCCCGCGACATCAAGGTGCTGCTGCTGGATGAACCCTACGAAGGGCTCGCGCCGGTCATCGTGGACGAGATCGAGAAGACGCTGATCCACATCAAGGAACAGGGCATGACCACCGTGATCGTCGAACAGAACGCGGTCCGCGCGCTGGGACTGGCCGACCGCGCGGTGATCCTCGACACCGGCAGCATCGTCTTCGACGGCTCCGCCGCCGAGGTTCTGGAAAACGAGGACCTGCGCTCGGAATACCTGGCGATCTGAGCGCGCCTTTCGCCCCCGCATGCACAGGGGCCGGTGCCACCGCACCGGCCCGACGCGGTCCCGGATCTGTCAGCCGATATGGCCGACCATGACCTGCGGCTCGGAATTGGTGAAGTTCGGGATATCCGCCATCACCGGGCCCGAGGCGCCCAGAGCCTCGTTCAGCGCCGCCTGGTCGGCGAATTTCATCGTCGCGATGGCGTGAAACGGCGCCGGCTGGCCCGGCGGGCCCGACACCCCGCGCGACGCAAACGCCTCGGCGATATGCGCGCCCATGTGCTCTTCCACCATCTTCATGTGGGTGTCGAAGTAATAATCGTAATCGAACGTCGTGCCCTCCGTCACCGGATAGGCCACCTGCAGCGTCATCGTCATCGCATCCTCCCTGCCTGACCCGCGAAGGCTAGCACGCGGATGCGGGGGCACCAACATGATCCAGCGCCGGCCGCGCCTGCCGCGATCACCGCCCCCGGCCACGCCCCGATCCCGCGGCCACCTCCCCGGGCGCCAATCCGCCCTTCTGCTCGGCAAAGCTGCGCATTTCGTAGTGTTTGCCCTTGCGATCCGGGCCGAAATCGCCATTCTGCCGCGCAACCCGGGGCGCTTTTCACCGGCAGCGGCTTTGTCTATAAGCGCGCATCAGGCGGGCATTCCCCCCCTGGCCGCACCCCGGCCGGCGCCCGATCATATCGCTTGAGGATATTCATGACGAACGACACGCACATTGCGGACGTGGCTTTTATCAAGGCCCTTGCAGAGCTATTGCGCGAAAACGACCTGACCGAACTGGAGGTCACGCGCGATTACGGCGAGGATGACAGCCTCTCGGTCCGCGTCAGCAAGGCGCAACCGGCACCCGCCGCTGCCCCCGCACAGCAGGTCTATCATGCGCCCGCCGCCGCTGCCCCTGCAGCGGCCGAAGCCGCCCCGGCCGCCGACGCCTCCGATCCCGCGGCGCATCCCGGCGCCGTGACCTCGCCCATGGTCGGCACCGTCTACATGCAGCCCGAGCCGGGCGCACCGTCCTTCATCAGCGTCGGGGCCCAGGTCTCCGAAGGCGATACGCTTCTGATCGTCGAGGCGATGAAGACCATGAACCACATCCCCGCGCCCCATTCGGGCACCGTCAAGCGGATCCTCGTCGAAGATGGCGCCTCGGTCGAATACGGCTCGCCGCTCGTCATCATCGAGTGAGGCAGGCATGTTCAACAAGATCCTGATCGCCAACCGGGGCGAGATTGCCCTGCGCGTGATCCGCGCTGCGCGGGAGATGGGCATCGCCACCGTGGCGGTCCATTCCACCGCCGACAGCGACGCGATGCATGTGCGGATGGCCGACGAAAGCGTCTGCATCGGCCCGCCGCCGGGCACGCAATCCTACCTGTCGATCCCCGCGATCATGTCCGCCTGCGAAGTCACCGGCGCCGAGGCGATCCACCCCGGCTATGGCTTCCTGTCGGAAAACGCGACCTTCGTGCAGATCGTGCAGGACCACGGGCTGACCTTCATCGGCCCCACCGCCGACCACATCCGCACCATGGGCGACAAGATCACCGCCAAGGAAACGATGAAGGCGCTGGGTGTGCCTTGCGTCCCCGGCTCCGAGGGCGGGGTGCCGGATCTCGGGACCGCCCGGCAACTGGCGGACGAGATGGGCTATCCGGTCATCATCAAGGCGACAGCGGGCGGCGGCGGACGCGGCATGAAAGTGGCCGAGACCGCCGAGGGCCTGGAAAGCGCCTTCATGACGGCCCGGTCCGAGGCCAAGGCCGCCTTCGGCAACGACGAGGTCTATATCGAGAAATACCTCACCACGCCGCGCCATATCGAAATCCAGGTCTTCGGCGACGGCAAGGGCCACGCCGTCCACCTGGGCGAGCGCGACTGTTCGCTGCAGCGGCGCCACCAGAAGGTCTTCGAAGAGGCCCCCGGCCCGGCGATCTCGGCCGAGGAACGCGCCCGGATCGGCAAGATCTGCGCCGATGCGGTGGCCAAGATCAATTACATCGGCGCCGGCACGATCGAATTCCTCTACGAGAACGGCGAGTTCTACTTCATCGAGATGAACACCCGCCTGCAGGTGGAACACCCGGTGACGGAATCGATCTTCGACGTCGACCTCGTGCGCGAACAGATCCGCGTCGCCGCCGGCCTGCCAATGTCCTTCGGCCAGGACGACCTGTCGATCCGCGGCCATTCGATCGAGGTCCGGATCAACGCCGAAAAGCTGCCCGACTTCTCGCCCTGCCCGGGCAAGATCACGGTCTACCACGCCCCCGGCGGGCTTGGCGTCCGCATGGACAGCGCGATCTACGACGGCTACTCGATCCCGCCCTACTACGACAGCCTCATCGGCAAGCTCATCGTCCACGGCCGCGACCGGCCCGAGGCGCTGGCCCGGCTGAAGCGGGCCCTGGGCGAGCTGATCGTGGACGGCATCCACACCACCGTGCCGCTGTTCCACGCGCTGCTCGAAGAGCCCGACATCCAGACCGGCGATTACAACATCCATTGGCTCGAAACGTGGCTGGAGACTCAGCGCGCGCACGGCTGATCCGCCGGATGGTCCTGCCCGCCCGCAGCGCAGCAAGGATCGCCCGGATGTCCCCGCGCGGGCCCCGTCGGGGGCCCGCACGCCCCCGTGGCAGAAGGGCCCCGCACAGATGAGCCTGTCGCCCGAACTTCTGCTGCACGGCTATTCCATCGGCATCTTTCCGATGGCCGAACACCGCGAAGACCCCGAAATCTTCTGGGTCGATCCCAAGCGGCGCGGCATCTTCCCTCTCGACCGGTTCCACATGTCCCGTAGCCTGGCCCGGCGCCTGCGCAAGGCGGAATACCGGATCGCGATCGACACCGATTTCGCCGGCGTCGTCGACGGCTGCGCCGACCGGGCCGAGACCTGGATCAACGCCGAGATCCGCGCGCATTACCTGTCGCTCTTCACCTCGGGACATGCCCATTCGATGGAAGTCTGGGATGGCCAGACGCTTGTCGGCGGCGTCTATGGCGTCACGCTGGGATCGGCCTTTTTCGGGGAAAGCATGTTCTCGCGCCGCACGGACACGTCGAAGATCGCGCTGGCCTACCTGGTGGACCGGCTGCGGCAGGGCAATTTCACGCTGTTCGACACGCAATTCGTGACCGATCACCTCGCCTCGCTCGGCGCGGAGGAGATCTCACGCGCGGCCTATCACCGCAAGCTGCGCGATGCGCTGCTGCGCCAGGCCGATTTCACCGGCCCGGCCACGCCGACGCCTCAGGAGCTGATACAGCGCAACACCCAGACGTCGTAACGCGGGTGATCCAGCGCGTTGAGCGCGGGGGACGAGGCGATCATCCAGCCGGCGAACATGGCTTCCTGCGACTGCTCTTCCCGGATCACGAGATAGGCAAAGGCGTCGCCGGTCGGGTTGTCGGCCGGGTACCGGCAATCGGCCATCTCGACCACAAGGTTGAAGATCTCGGCGCTCTGGCCCGAGCGCACCTCGAAATCCTCGGTCCGACCGTTCACCTTGTCCAGGGCGCGCAGCACCGCGCCGCTGCCGGACACGGCGGCCTCGGCCTGGGCCTGTACCGGCGCGGCCGGCAGGACAAGCTGCGCCGCCATCAGCAGCGCCAGGGCAGCAGCGATCCGTGTCACTCGGACGATCCCGAGCCGGAAACGAACTTCACCAGCAGCGAAATCAGGCTGACCGCGCCCTGGGTATCGGTGATTTCGTCGCCGGCCTCGTAGTAGAAGGGCGACCCGCCGGGCATGATCTCGACGAAATTGCCGCCCAGCAGCCCTTCGGAGGCGATCACGGCCGCGCTGTCATCGGGGATCTCGATCCCGTTGGACACCGTGAAGGTGGTCATCGCGCGGTAGGTCGTCGGGTCAAGCTCGACACCGGTGACGGCCCCCAGCTTGACGCCGGCCAGGCGCACGTCGGTGCCCACGCTTACCCCTTCGAGAGAACGGAAGGAGGCGTTCAGCTCATAGGCGCCCCCGCCCCCGGCCCGCATGCCGGTGGTCTGGGTCGCGTAGACGGCAAACGCCACCGCCGCGGCCAGCACGACGCCGCCGACGGTGATCTCGGTCACGGAATGGGACATTATTCGGGGCTCCAGGCCTCGTAATCCGAACGGTCGACCGGGTTCACACGGCGGATCGAGCCCGGAGGCGCATAGGCCAGCGGTGTGCCGGTCAGGTTCTCCTGATGCGGCTTCTCCCAGGTCTTGTGCGCCATGGGCTTTTCGCTCGGCGGGGTGTCAAGCGTGCGGTGCAGCCAGGAATGCCACTCGGGGTCGATGCGCGAGGCTTCGCATTCCCCGTTGAAGATCACCCAGCGGCGGGCGTCGTCCGCGGTGCGGTAGAAAATGTTGCCTTGGTTATCCTCACCCACCTTGTGCCCGTGGCGACGGGTCCAGATCTGGGTGTTGATGGTCTGGCCATTCCACCAGGTCAACGCTTGGGTGAGCTTGCTCATGAACGACATGCGATACCTCTTCGGGATCCTTTGGAACAGGATATGACCCATTGGCGCCGATAGGTCCAGTGGGCAGTCGGGCGCAGGCGGAAGTCCTGCAATAGTTTGACGGCCAGGGCGCAAAGCCTGCGTTACCGCGCCCCGCCCCTTCGACCGCCGGACGGGCTCAGGGAACCCGGGCGGTCACTTCTATCTCGATCTTCATTTCGGGGGTCTGAAGCCCGGCGAAAAACACCGTGGCGGCGGGCAGCGCGGTGGCAAAGGCCTGCGACAGGATGGGCCAGCAAGGTTCCCAGTCCGCGCGGTCGGGCAGGATGTAGGTGGCGCGCACCACGTGATCGAGCCCCGTGCCCGCCTGTTTCAGCGTGGCGTCGATCGTGGCCAGCGCGTTGCGGCACTGATCCGTGATCGCCTCGGGCATGGTCATGGTCGCGTAATCGTAACCGGTCGTGCCCGCCACGTGCACCAGCCCGTCCGCCACGACGGCGCGGGAATAGCCGATCTTCGCCTCGAACGGCGACCCGGTGGAGATATGACGCACGCTCATGCCCCTGCCCCGCCCCCGGCCGTGATGTTGCGGAAAACCCTCAAGAGAACCTCCAAGAAAAAGGCCGACGCCCGGGGCGGGGCATCGGCCGTTATCCTTCTGCCGGTCGCCGGGGATCAGCCCGCGGTGGCCGAGCCCTTCTCGTCCACGTGGATCATCAGCGGGGCGGCGTCGCAATTCGCGGCTTCCTCGTTGACGACCACCTTGGTCACGCTGTCCAGCCCCGGAAGGTCGAACATCGTGTCAAGCAGGATGTCCTCCAGGATCGACCGCAGGCCCCGCGCGCCGGTCTTGCGTTCGATCGCGCGGCGGGCGATGGCAGTCAGCGCATCTTCGGTGAACTGAAGCTCGGTATCCTCAAGCTCGAACAGGCGCTGGTACTGCTTGACCAAGGCGTTCTTCGGCTTGGTCAGGATCTCGACCAGCGCTTCCTCGTCCAGGTCCTCGAGCGTGGCGAGCACCGGCAGACGGCCGACGAATTCGGGGATCAGGCCGAACTTCAGCAGATCTTCGGGTTCGAGATCGCCAAAGATCTCGCCCACGCCGCGTTCGTCATTGTCGCGCACATCGGCCCCGAAGCCCATGGCCGAGCCCTTGCCGCGCTGCGCGATGATCTTGTCGAGCCCGGCGAAGGCGCCGCCGCAGATGAAAAGGATATTCGTGGTGTCCACCTGCAGGAATTCCTGCTGCGGATGCTTGCGCCCGCCCTGCGGCGGGACGGAGGCCACGGTGCCTTCCATCAGCTTCAGCAGCGCCTGCTGCACGCCCTCGCCCGACACGTCGCGGGTGATCGAGGGATTCTCGGACTTGCGCGTGATCTTGTCGACCTCGTCGATATAGACGATGCCGCGCTGCGCCCGTTCGACATTGTATTCCGAAGATTGCAGAAGCTTGAGGATGATGTTCTCGACATCCTCGCCCACGTAGCCGGCTTCGGTCAGCGTGGTGGCATCCGCCATGGTAAAGGGCACATCCAGGATCCGCGCCAGCGTCTGCGCCAGCAGGGTCTTGCCGCAGCCGGTGGGGCCGATCAGCAGGATGTTGGATTTCGCCAGTTCGATATCGTTGCCGGCCTTCTGCGCATGGTTCAGACGCTTGTAGTGGTTGTGCACCGCCACCGAGAGAACGCGCTTTGCCGTGGCCTGGCCGATCACGTAATCGTCCAGAACCTCGCAGATGTCCTTGGGCGTGGGCACGCCGTCGGAGGATTTCAGGCCAGACGCCTTCGTCTCCTCGCGGATGATGTCCATGCAGAGTTCGACGCATTCATCGCAGATGAATACCGTCGGACCGGCGATCAGCTTGCGGACCTCGTGCTGGCTTTTGCCGCAGAAGCTGCAATAGAGGGTGTTCTTGTTGTCACCGCTGGAATTCGTCGCCATCGTCTACCTTTCGGCCGCTGCTGTCGGGCAGCCGCGTGTCCGTATCGACACGCATGTCTGCACTTCCGCCCACCTGTCAGGCCAGCTTAGGCCAGCTTGGGGGGGCTCCACAATCTTAAATTGACCTCCGCGCGGCGCACCGCGCGGACGGTCGAGGCGCTCTGCCGCCCAATCAGGCGTCAGCGGGCGCACCGGAATCCCGTGCTTCGACGATCTCGTCGATATGACCCCAGTCTTTCGCTTCTTCAGGGGACATGAAGTTGTCACGATCGAGCGCTTTTTCAACCGCCTTCTTCGTCTGTCCGGTATGTTTGACATAGATGTCGTAAAGACGGTCCTTCAGTTTCTGGGTTTCCGTCGCATGAATCATGATGTCGCTGGCCTGGCCCTGGAACCCGCCGGAGGGCTGGTGAACCATGATGCGGCTGTTGGGCAGCGAGTAGCGCATGCCCGCCTCGCCCCCGACCAGCAGAAGCGAGCCCATCGACGCCGCCTGCCCGATCACCAGGGTCGAGCATTTCGGCCGGATGTACTGCATCGTGTCATAGATCGACAGGCCCGAGGTCACCACGCCGCCGGGGCTGTTGATGTAGATCGAGATCTCCTTCGACGGGTTTTCCGCCTCCAGGTGAAGCAGCTGGGCCACCACCAGGTGGCTCATCCCGTCGTGGATCGGACCGTTGATGAAAATGATCCGCTCCTTCAGCAGGCGCGAGAAGATGTCATAGGCCCGCTCGCCCCGTGAGGTCTGTTCGACCACCATCGGGACAAGGGTGTTCATGTAGGTATCAATGGGATCGCGCATGGGATGAGGCCTGCTTTTTGACGTGTGGCGGGGGTGTTTCCCCTTTGGACTTCGGGGGATGTTAGTCACGGGGTTCGGGGGCTTCAAGGGCCAGTTGGCACAGCGGTTATCGATGAAAAACCGACGCCCCTCCACGGGTGCGCCGTGACAAGACCATTTCAGCCGCCACGGCATCACTCCTGCAGGCACATCCATCCCCATCCACGCGCCCGGACGTCCCGCTGTGGCGAGGTCATGCGCAGCAGGATCGGCACGGGCGCTTCGGAGGGTCACGCCGGCCAACCGCTCCGCACCGTCCTTCGGCCCGGCCGCTGCCGCCATCCCGCGGGTCCGCGATGTCTCACCGGTCCTGCCGGATGTAGGCCCGCCCCAGGAACCCCGGCTCTGCCTGACGCGCCCGTTTCGAGAACGCCATCAGCACCAGCACCGCGATGGTCAGCGCATAGGGCAGCATCGACAGCAGGTAGACCGGCACCTCCACCCCCATCGCCTGCAGGCGCGGAATCAGCGCCTCGGCCCCGCCGAACAGCGCCGCGCCGAAGATCGCGCGCAGCGGCGACCATTGCGCGAAGACCACCAGCGCCAGCGCGATCCAGCCGCGCCCGGCGACCATGCCTTCGGTCCAGATGTTCGACCCGCCGACCGACAGGTAGGCCCCCGCCAGCCCGATCAGCAGGCTGCCCGCCGCCACCGCGCCCAGCTGATACAGCTGGATATCCACGCCGCTGGCATCCGCCGTCGCCGGGTCCTCGCCCACCGCGCGCAGCCGCAGGCCGCCGCGCGATCGCGCCAGCCACAGCCCCAGCGCCGCCGCCAGGATCAACGCCAGCCAGACCATGCCGTCCTGCTGCATCATCCGGCCGATCACCGGCACGCCCTCCAGCTCATCGAACCAGCCCAGCACCGCAAGCCCCGCGAACGGCATGTGCGCCGCCCCGCGCCCCAGCGCCGCCGAGGCCCCCAGCGCGATCGCCGCCAGCGCCAGCCCCGCCGGGATCTGCGGCGCGCGGAAGACGATCACCGCCACCATGAACGGGACCGACACCGCCAGCCCGGCCAGCGCGCCCAGCCCCATCGCCTGGCCCGGCCCGAAACCGCCCAGCGAGGCCGCCGCCCCCACCATGGCACCCAGCGCCATCACCCCCTCGACGCCAAGGTTCAGGATCCCCGCCCTCTCGCACAGCAGCAGCCCAAGTGCTGCCAGCAGCAGCGGCGTCATGAACCCGGGCATCGCGCCCAGCCAGGCGGTCACCGCCAGCATCATGCCACCACCCCGCGCGCCAGCCGCACCCGGTAGGTCGTGACGAATTGCGCCGTCACCAGAACCAGCAGGATGATGCCCTGCGCGATCAGCACGATGCCCTCGGACACGCCATAAAACACCTTCAGCGAGGCGCCGGCCACGTAGAGCCCCGCGATGAACAGCGCGACCAGCGGGATCCACCCCGGCGCGTTGCGCGCCAGCGCGGCGATCACGATGCCGTTGAATGTCATGTTCAGCCCCACCGCCTGGGTCAGCCGATACTCAGTTCCGGCCACGATCACGCCCCCGGCCAGCCCGGCCATCGCCCCGCCCGCCAGGATCGACAGCAGCAGCACGCGACCCGCCGGAAACCCCAGCGCCAGCGCGGCCTTCGGATTGTCGCCCACGAAGCGCGCCGCGTAGCCATAGCGCAGCCGCCCCAGCGCCAGCGCCGCCAGCGCCACGGCGACCAGCGCCAGCACCAGCCCGCCGTTCACATCGCCCCAGCCGAAGCGCGCCAGCTTCTCGGCCTCCCCGAACACCGGCGAGGTGGGAAAGTTGAAGGTCGGGTCCCGGAACGGCCCGAACAGCAGGTGCTGCAGCAGCAGGAAGGCGATGTTCGACATCAGCAGCGTGACGATCACCTCCGACACGCCCAGCCACATCTTCAGCAGCGCCGAGGGCAGGATCCACAGCGCCCCGCCCGCCATCGCCGCCACCATCATCAGCGGCAGCCGCAGCGGCCCGCCGATATCGTACAGCGCCACCGCCGTCGCACAGATCGCGCCCAGCCAAAGCTGTCCCTCGATCCCGATGTTCCAGAACTTCAGCCGCAGGCACAGCGCCGCCGCCAGCGCGCCCAGCATCATCGGCGTCGCCATCGTCACCGTCCGCGCCAGCCCGGCGGGCGACAGGAACACCTGCACCACCAGCTCGTTGAACAGTGCCCCCGTCGGCACCCCGGCCGCCACCAGCACCGCCAGCGACAGCGCCAGCCCCAGCGCCAGCGCGCCCGCATAGGTCAGCGCCGCGCGCACGGCGCCCGCGCCCTGCCGCCGCTCCAGTGTCACGGTCTCAAGCATGGCCCAGCATCAGCTCCCCGATCTGCGCCCGGTCGGGCCGCCCGTCCGGCGTTGTCGCGATCCGGCCCCGGCTGATGACCGAAATCCGATCCGACAGCGCCAGCACCTCCTCCAGATCCTCCGAGATCAGCAGAACGCCCGCGCCCCGCGCCACCGCCTCCAGCAGCCGTTCGTGCACATAGGCACAGGCCGCCACGTCCAGGCCCCGGGTCGGCGAATGCGCGATGATCAGCCGCGCGTCCCTGTCGAGCTCCCGCGCCAGCACGACCTTCTGCGCATTGCCGCCCGACAGCAGCCGCACGGGCCGCCGCCCGCCGCCCGTCGCCCCGGCGATCCCGTAGGATTGCACCATCGCCGCCGCATGCTGCCGCACGCGCGACGGCCAGACCATCCGCCGCCCCAGCGCGCCGGTCCGCACCAGCGTCGCGGCCAGGTTCTCGGCCAGCGAGACATTGGGCGCCAGCGCATCCGCGCTGCGATCGGCGGGCACATAGCGCAGCCCCAGCCGCCGCCGTGCCGCCACCGACAGGCCGGTCAGGTCCCGGCCCTCCAGCGCCACCTGTCCCGTGGCCGCGCGCAGTCCCAGAATCGCCTCGGCCAGCTCGCGCTGCCCGTTGCCGCCGACCCCGGCCAGCCCGTGGATCTCTCCGGCCCGCAGGCTAAGCCCGGCGTCCGAGACATAGGCCGCCCCGCCGTCGCGCACGCCCAGCCCGGTGACCTCCAGCAGAACTGGGCCCGGCGTCGACCCGCTGCGCCGCCGCTGAGTCGTCTCCTGATCGCCGATCATTGCGCGCGACAGGTCGTCCCGCGTCACGTCCTCGACCGCGTGGCTGGCCAGCACCATCCGCCCCCGCCGCAGGACCGAGACCCGGTCGCCCGCCGCCAGCACCTCGCGCAGCTTGTGGGTGATGAAGATGATCGCATGGCCCTGCGCGGCCAGGTCACGCACCAGCGCCAGCAGCCGGTCGGCCTCGGCATCGGTCAGCACGGCGGTCGGCTCGTCCAGCACGAGGATCCGCGCGCCCAGCAGCAGCGCCTTCAGGATCTCGATCCGCTGCTGTTCCGCCACGGACAGCCGCGCCACCGGCACGTCCAGATTGACGTCCAGGGCCGAGCGCTTGACCACCGCCGCGATCTGCTCTTCGACCACGGCCCGGCGCGGCACCAGCGGCAGGCCGGCCGCCGCAAGGTGCAGGTTCTCGCGTCCGGTGAATGGCTGCACCAGCTTGAAATGCTGATGCACCATGCCGATCCCCAACGCGACGGCGGCCGAGGGTCCGGCGATGCTCACCGCCGCGCCTTCGATCTCGATCCGGCCGGCATCGGCGGTGTAGATGCCGGAGAGGATGTTCATCAGCGTCGATTTCCCGGCGCCGTTCTCTCCCAGAAGCGCATGGACCTCCCCTGCGGCGAGGTCGAAATCGACGCCGTCCAGAACCAGGTGATCGCCAAAGCGTTTCGACGCCCCGAAGATCCGGAGCGCCGAAGGCGCGCCGGGCAACGCCGGCGCGACAGTCTGGACGGGTTTTGTCACAACGTCAGCCTGGGGTCTTCAGGGCCCGTCTTCGGGCCTTTTCAGTTCAATGTGCCTTTCACGCCCTCGACCAGGAATTCCATGCCCCAAAGGCCGCCATCGTCCAGCACCTCGCCCTCGGGAACGACGACCGTACCGTCCTGCGCCACGACCGGCCCGGCAAAGACCTCGAACGTGCCGGCCTTGATCGCCTCGGCGGTCTCCTCGATCTGCGCCTTCACCTCGTCGGGCACGTCATCCGACAGCGGCGTGATCCCCACCGTCCCGTCGGCCATGCCCGGGAACGCGCCCCATTCCGACGGCTCCCAGCTGCCGTCCTGCAGCGCGGCCAGCGTCGGCACCAGGTATTCGTCCCAGTGGAAGACGACCGAGGTCAGGTGGCCTTCGGGCGCGTGTTGCGACATGTCCAGCTGGAAGCCCACGGACTTCGCCCCGGCCTTTTCGGCCGCGATGAAGGGTGCGGCCGAGGACAGGTTGTTGCCGATCACGTCCACGCCCTGGTCCAGCAGCGCCTGCGCCACCTCGCCTTCCTTGACCGGATCCCACCAGGAGTTGGTGTAGACCACGGTCGTCTCGACCTCGGGGTTCACGGCCTGCGCGCCAAGCGCAAAGGCATTCACGTCCCAGTTCACCACGCCTACGGGGAAGCCCGCGATGATCCCGATCTTGCCGCTCTCCGAGGTCGCCCCCGCCGCCATCCCGGCCAGGTACCAGCCCTGGTAGGTCCGCGTGTAGAACCCTTCGAGGTTCGCCGCGTTGGTCGCGCCCGAGGCATTGACGAAGGCAACATCGGGATGCGCCTTCGCGGCTTCCAGCACGCCCTCGGAATAGCCGTAGCCGGTGGCCACGATCACGTTGAAGCCGCGCCCGGTGAAGAGATCCACGGCGTTCTTCAGCGCGGTCGCCTCCTCGGGCACGCTCTCCACCGTGGCGATCTCCAGCCCCAGCTGCGCCTCGACCGCCATCCGCGCATTGTCGAGCGCCTCGTTCCAGCCGCCGTCGCGGGCGGTGGCGGCATAGATGAAGGCGACCTTGGGCTCACCCTGGATCTCGAAGGCGGCAAGCGGAAGCGCCTGGGTCAGGCCCGCGGCAAGGCTCGCCGCCAGAAGCGCGCGACGGGGCAGTTTCGGAAATGCGGTCATGGGTCTCTCCTGTCAGTTCGGGACGGAGCATTGCCCCATGATCCCACTTTTTCTTTTCTTATTAGATTCTTGTAAATCAAACCTAACCTGACACATCAGGCGCGGCCCGGGTCACTCCACCGTCTCGCCGATCCGATGCGCGTAGGTCGCATCGAACCGCGAGCGCACGTAGTCGCCGCAAGTGATCGGCTGGTACTTCGGCGGATTCTCGGGCGTCTGGCAGGTCGGCAGCACCTCGATGACCTCCTGGCTGTTCACCCCGAAGAAGAACGGGATCGAATAGCGTTCTTTCCCTGTCTGGTTGATCGCGCGGTGCACGGTCGACTGAAAGTAATCGTTGGTCCAGCGCGCCATCAGGTCGCCGACATTCACGATGAACGCCCCCGGCACGGGCGGTGCCTGGATCCAGTCGCCGGCCTGGTTCAGCACCTGCAGCGCCGGCTTTTCATCGGTGCAGAGGATGGTGAAGCATTCGTAATCCGAATGCGCCCCGATGCCGATCTGCTTCTCGCCCTCGGCGGCGTTCTGGTCGGGATAATGCAGCACCCGCATATGCGCCATCGGCTTGGTGATCTTGCCAAGGAAGAAATCCTCCGGCAGCTCCAGCGCCAGCGCGAAGGCGCGGAAGATCTTCTTGCCCACCTCCTGCGCCGCTGCGTGATAGGTGGTCAGCGGCCCGCGAAAATCCTCCAGCTCGGGCCACTGGTTCGGCGCATAACCGTAAACCCCGGCCTGCACGTCCGCGTCATCCTCGGGCAGGTCCAGCGCCAGGTCAAAGCCCTCGTGCAGATCGCCGTTGTTGTCGGGATCGGTGTTTTCGCCCAGCAGCGGCGTATAGCCCCGCATGGCATCGGATTTCTCGACCGAGATCGCCTGTTTCGCCTCCAGCGGCAGGTCAAAGAACCGATGCGCGGCGCCGAATGTCGCGTCGATGATCTCCTGCGGCATGCCGTGGCCCTTGGCATAGAAAAAGCCGACCTCGGTGCAGGCCTTGCGCACCGCCTCGCCCACCTTCGCCCGCTCCGCCGCATCCGCGCTGTCCATCGGCGCGAAATCGATCATCGGGATCTCTTCGAAGGGCGGCACCTTGGCCTCCGTTCCGCTGGAAAAAAACGCGCGTGGGCCGTTGCCCGTCTGAATCGTCGTCACGCTCATGCCCTGATCCCCTGTGTCCCCGTTTGTCACGACCGGACCTTTCGGCGCGGCGCCCGGCCCGTCAATCGCGCATCCCGCCTGGCCCGGCATGGCACCCATATTTCCGCCCATTCCGCAGGCAGTCTGCCTTATCCTGCGGCAAAACGTGAGTCCCTTGCCGCCGATCCTTGGCCACGCGCGCCGCTGCGCTGCCGTTTCGGAAAGCTCGGGGCAAATCTCGACCCAACAGCGGAGGCCCCTCATGACAGACATCCCGATCCTCGACTGGCAACGCTATGCCTCCGGCACGGACCCGGAGGGCTTTGTCACCGACCTGGGCCAGGCCTGCCGCGACACCGGGTTCTTCCTGCTCACCGGCCATGGCATCCCCGAGCCGCTGATCGCGGATGTCTTCGCGCAGGCCGCCGGGTTCTTTGCCCGGCCCGAGGCCGAGAAGGCGCCGCTCGACATCCGCCGTTCACCGCACAACCGGGGCTGGGCGGCGATGGGGTCCGAGGCGCTGGATGAAAAAAGCGGCCAGATGGACCGGAAGGAGGCCTTCAACGTGGGTCTCGACCTGCCCCCGGACGATCCGCGCGTGATCGCCGGAGAGCCCTTTCGCGGCGTGAATGTCTGGCCCGACCAGCCCGGGTTCCGCGAAACGATGCTGGGCTATTACGACGCGGTCCTTGGACTGGGCACAGCTCTTCATGCGGCGTTCGAGGCGGATCTTGGCCTGCCCGGGGGCCATTTCGCCCCGCATTTCTCCGCCCCGATGGCGACGCTGCGCGTCCTGTCCTACCCGGCCTCGACGGAAGGCATCGGCGCCGGGGCGCATACCGATTACGGGTCGATCACGCTGCTGATGTGCGACGGCGTGCCGGGGCTGCAGGTCAGGCCGCGCGGCGGAGGCTGGACCGACGTGCCCCATGTGCCCGGCGCCTTCGTGGTCAATATCGGCGATTGCCTCGCGCGGTGGTCGAACGACATATACGTCTCCACACCGCACCGCGTGCTGCCGCCGCCGCGCCCGCGCCGGTCGATTGCCTTTTTCCTCGATCCGAACCCGGACAGCGTGATCGCCGCGCTTCCGGGCACCGGCGCACCGAAATACCCGGCGATCACCGGCGCCGATTACCTGCGCTCGCGGCTTGATGCCACCTATACGCCCGCCCAGACATAGGGGCGGCAGGACACTTCAACATCGCACCCCAAAGCGCTGCCATAAAACAAAAACACCCCGGCAGTAACCCTGCCGGGGCGCAGATCCATCACGCCTGACGCCGGCTTACTTCCCGGCGCTCCCGACACATTCCGTCACCGCTCCTGCCATCTGCTTTAGAAGCGCCTCGTAAAAGCCTGATCCCAAATCAATATTCGACCCCAAAGGATCCAGGATCGCCACGGGAAGCCCGGCCTCTTCGGTCACGGCGTCCAGCAGGCCGGGATTGAACTGCGGCTCTGCCATGGCGCAGACCACGCGCCCCTCGCGCGCCGCGTCGCGCAGGGCCGAGACCCGCGCCGGCCCCGGATCGCTGTCGTCGGCGGCGGTAATCGCGCCCACCATGGTCAGGCCGAACCGCGCCTCGAAATACTGGAAGGCATCGTGGAAGGCGATCAGCGGCACATCCCGCACCGGCGCCATCTGCGCCTGCAGGCTGTCGGTCAGCTCGGTCAGTTCGGCCACGCCCGCCTCGGCATTGGCGCGGTAGAGCGCGGCATTCTCCGGGTCCAGCCCGGCCAGCGCATCCGCCAGCGCCGGCAGCCACACCGCCGCGTTCATCGGATCCAGCCAGACATGCGGGTCCTCGCCGCCATGGTCATGGTCATGCCCGGCCTCCTCGACGTGGCCGTCATGGGCGTGGTCCCCGAACAGCGCCGTTTCGCGGAACGCGTACAGCTGGGTCTCCGGCACCTCCATCAGCACCAGGTCCTGCGCATCGCCCGCCGCCAGCGCCCGGTCCAGCCAGGGCGACATCTCGGGCCCGATCCAGACCACCAGGTCGGCCTGCATCAGCGCCCGCGCCTGGCTGGGCTTCAGCGCCATGTCATGGGCCGACACCCCCGGCGGAATCAGCAGCTCCGGCGTGCCCGAGCCCTCCATCACCATCGACACCAGCCCGTGCACCGGGGCAATGTCGGCCACGACCCTTGGCGGCTCGGCCGCAAGCGGGCTGGCCAGAAGGCAGAAGAAAGACAGAAGGCGGCGCATGGACATCTCCGGCATGTTATACTATAACAGGTGGCGACTGCCTTAGACGGACCGTTATAACATAGCAACCCCGAAAGACGAGCCAAGAGCCTGCCCCATGTCCACAATCGGCTTCGACCGCCACGATCACACCCGCTGCATCACCGACACGATGGCCACCGCCGACGCCCATTGCGCCGAGGAAGGGCTGCAGTTCACTCCGGTGCGCCGCCGCGTGCTCGAGATACTGCTGGCCGAGCATCGCGCGCTCGGCGCCTATGACATTCTGCCGGTGCTGGCCGAAGAGGGCCTGGGCTCGCAGCCGCCGGTGGTCTACCGGGCGCTGGATTTCCTGGTGAAGAACGGGCTCGCGCACCGGATCGAGCTGCTGAACGCCTATATCGCCTGCGCCCACCTGGGCCGGTCGCACCGCCCGTCCTTCCTGATCTGCCGGGAGTGCCGGCTGGTCGCCGAGGCCGAGACGGAGCTGGCCCAGGGTCAGCTGGGCGATGCCGCGCGCGAGGCGGGCTTTTCGATCGAGCGCATGGTGGTCGAGGTCGAAGGCCTCTGCCCGGCCTGCGCCGCATGACATCCCCCCTCATCGAGGCCCAGGACCTGCGCGTCGATCTCGACGGGCGGAATGTGCTGCACGGCGTCAGCCTCGCCGTCGCCCCGGGCGAGATCATCACCATCGTCGGGCCGAACGGGTCGGGCAAATCCTCGCTGCTGCGCGCGCTGGTCGGCGCGATTCCCCCCGCCCGGGGCAAGGTGGTCCGCACGCCGGGGCTGCGCATCGGCTACGTGCCGCAGAAGCTGTCGATCGATCCGACCCTGCCGCTGACGGTGAACCGCTTCCTGTCGCTGCCGCACCGCATCCCCCCGGCCCGGGCCGCCGAGGCGCTGGAGCAGGCCGGTGCCACGGGCCTTGGCGCGCGGCAGATGACACAGCTTTCGGGGGGCCAGTTCCAGCGCGTGCTGCTGGCCCGTGCCCTGCTGGGCACCCCCCAGGTCCTGATGCTGGACGAGGCGACCCAGGGCCTCGACCAGCCCGGCGCCGCCGCCTTCTACCACCGCATCGAAGAGATCCGCCGCACGCTGGGCTGCGCCATCGTCATGGTCAGCCACGATCTGCACGTGGTCATGGCCGCCTCGGACCGGGTGGTCTGTGTCAACGGCCATGTCTGCTGCGAAGGCACGCCCGAGATCGTCGCCTCCGCCCCCGAATACCAGGCGCTCTTCGGTACCGGCACCAAGGGCACTCTGGCGCTCTACCGGCACGAACATTCGCACCACCACCACCACGACCATCCGCATGATCACGCCCACGATCATGTGCCTGCAGCCGCCGAGAAGACCCACTGATGCTTGACGATTTCCTTGTCCGCGCGGCGCTGGCCGGGCTTGGCGTGGCCGTGGCCGCCGCCCCCCTTGGCGTCTTCGTGGTATGGCGCCGCATGTCCTATTTCGGAGAGGCCACCGCCCATGCCGCCGTCCTTGGCGTGGCGCTGGCGCTCGGCTTTTCGCTGCCGATGATGCCCGCGATCCTGATCGTGGCGCTGGTCATGGCGCGGCTGGTCTCGCAGCTGGCGGGCCGGGGCCATGCGATGGACACGCTGCTGGGCGTCGCCGCCCACAGCTCGCTTGCCGCAGGCCTCGTCGCGGTGGCGCTGCTGCCCGAGGTGCGGCTGGACCCGATGGGCTATCTCTTCGGCGACATCCTCGCGGTGACGCGCGGCGATCTGGCGGTGATCTGGGGCGGCGCGGCCCTGGTACTGGCGCTGGTGTGCTGGCGCTGGCAGGCGCTGCTGACCGCCACGCTCAGCCCCGATCTCGCCTATGCCTCCGGCCTCGATCCCCGGCGCGAGGACCTGATCCTGACACTCTCCCTCGCCATCGTCGTGGCGGTGGCGATCAAGGTGGTGGGCGTCCTGCTGATCGGTGCCATGCTGGTGATCCCCGCCGCCGCCGCCCGGCCGCTGGTGCGCACGCCCGAGGCGATGGCCCTCGGCGCGGGGCTGGTGGGCGCCGTGGCGGCACTTGGCGGGCTGGGCGGGGCCTTTGTGCTGGACACGCCGACGGGGCCGACCATCGTCTGCGCGGCGGCGCTGATCTTCGCGGTGACGCTGACCCTGTCGCGGCTCAGGCGGGGCTGAAACCGGCGGCCCCTGCCCGTCGCAGGCCGCGCCCGTGGCAGGTGTCGGATTGAGTATTTCTGCAAAGATGAAGGACCGGGGCGTGCCCTTGCGGCCCGTGTGGCGCGGGCGTCAGGCGGGCGGCCAGCCCCACTTGTTCTGGCCGCGCTCGCTGGGCCGGGTCAGCCACCACAGCACCAGCAGCGGCGAGATCACCAGCACGATCAGCGCGCCGAAGGCCACCAGCCCGCCGATCGCGCCGATCGCCTCGCGCAGCTGGGCAAAGGCGACGCCGGGCTCGGTCGGCATCACGCCACCCAGAAAGCCGATGAAGCTGGTCGTGCCGATCAGCACGATCGCGGGGTAGAACAGGAAAAGGCCCGACCGCCCCGTGTCGTGCATCCGCCGCCAGCCGGCCGAGATCAGCGGAAAGCCCCCGACGAACAGAAACAGCGTCGAGGCCGGCACCGCGCCGTACTCCCCGAAGAGCGCCGTATCGATCTGACCCGCGGCGGCCGAACCCAGAACGAAGAACAGCACGAAATACCAGAATTCCGGCCGGCTCGCCCGTCCCCGGAAGGTCACGCAGCGCCGGTATCCAAGACGGATCGCCTGGCCGAAGCTCATGCCGGGACCCGGGCGGGGCGCCGCACCCTCTTGACGCAGAAATCGAACATCTCGCGGTCGGCCGGCATCGCGGTCTTCTCCCCTCACCAACTGGATACAGGGAATGTCACGGATCCCACCGCCGGTAAACATCCGCGCATCCCCCGTGGAATGTGGCCGCGATCTCGGACCCATGGCGCGGCATCGCCCCGGCAGCTCAGGGCTGCCTGGGCTGAGAGCCGGTCTAAACCCCCGGGCGCCCGATGCGATCAAGAAACCGCGATCTCGACCATGCTCCGGGGTTTCCGGCGCGGGCCGGCCCGCTTAGGTTGCCCCCAGATCCCCAGGAAGGAGGACCAGGCCATGACAGCGCTCAAGGACAAGACCATCATCATCACCGGCGCCAGCCGCGGCATCGGCGAGGCCGCCGCGCGCAATTTTGCAGACCAGGGCGCCGCCGTCGTGCTCGCCGCCCGGTCGGGCGATGCGATCGACACCATCGCCGCCGAGATCCGCGAAGCCGGCGGCACCGCCTCGGCCCTGGCCTGCGATGTGGCGGATTTCTCCGCCGTGCAGCAGCTGGTCGACCATGCCGTGGCCACCCATGGCCGGCTCGACGGGCTGATCAACAATGCGGCCGTCATCGACCCGATCGCCCATATCGCCGAGGCCGATCCCGCCGCCTGGGGCAAGGCCGTCGACATCAACGTCAAGGGCGTCTTCCACGGCCTGCGCGCGGCGCTTCCGCCGATGCTCGACCAGGGCGGCGGCACGATCGTCAACATCTCCTCGGGCGCGGCCACCGGCGTGCTGGAGGGCTGGAGCGCCTATTGCTCGACCAAGGCCGCGGTTCTCTCGCTGACCCGCGCCACGCACCTGGAATACGGTGACAGGGGCATCCGCGTCATGGGCCTGTCGCCCGGCACGGTGGCGACCCAGATGCAGCGCGAGATCAAGGCCTCGGGCCTGAACCCGGTCAGCCAGCTCGACTGGGAGGATCACATTCCTCCCGAATGGGTTGCGCAGGGCCTGGCCTTCCTGTTCGAGCCCGCCGCCAACGACTGGCTTGGCACGGATTTCTCGCTGAAGACCCCCGAAGGCCGCGCCGCCGCCGGCCTGCCCGCCGCCTGAGCTGAAGCTGGGCCGCTCCTGACACCCACCTGACGGGCTCCTGACATCCCAATTCAGGGGCCCGGTCACGTCCTGACAGACAGAAAGCACCCCGCGCCGTCCACGGACCTCCGGGTGCCCACCCCATGTCTTCTTCTTGGCCCAAATACCTCATTCCCCGGCCGGCCACCCGTCACATCCACCGGCAGCAGGGCACTGCCCCCTGTCTTCACCTTTGTCCAAATACTCAACCCGCAGCCGGCCACCCCGCGCAGGTGCCCGCAGCAGGGCACCGCACCCGGGAAATCCCTAAGACTTCCCTAACACGCGCCTGCAACCCATTGAAAAATATAGACCCGCCAAGTGTCCCACGCGTGGGACACCCCTCAGCCGCGCGGCCCCGCCACGGGCCCCGGAGGATAGATCGCCACCCCGGTCATCGTGTGGTTGACGTGCAGCCCGTCAATCTGCTCGCCGTAGCTGGAAAACCCGACCACCCGGAAACTGCGCAGGATCTCGGACACCTTCGCCGTCAGCTGGTGATCCTCCGCCTCGATCCGGCGCAGGATGCAATCGAAGGCCAGGATCGCCTCAGGATGCACCTCGTCGGCCAGGCCCGACAGATGGCTTTCAAGATGCGCGGCGATTTCCGTGGGCTCGCCCAGCGACAGAACCAGCCCCTCGTCGATGGCCGATCCCATCGACAGCGACCGGTCGTCCAGCCGCTCCTGGATGCCGCGCACGTAATGCCGGTCGCCGAAGCGGACCACCAGCGGATGCGCCGCGAAGGTCGACAGGCTCACGTCCTGCGGATCCAGCCCCAGCAGGCGGGCATATTCCTCGATCGCCGGCGCCGCGTTGATCTCGTGCACGATCCGCTTGCCCGGCTCCGCCCCGGTCACCACCAGCCGCCGGTCCGTGGGCGAGAAATGATCCAGGCTGAACACCCGCACCGGACAGGCCGAGCGCACCAGCGCGATCACCGCGCCCCCGGTCGAAACCTTGCCGCCATGGGCGATATAGGTGGTGCGGAAGGCGCGCCCGTCCCCGGCCGAGCCGCCGAAGAACGGCATCCCCGCCAGCCCCGGCGCCAGTTGCCGCAGCAGCGCCTCCTCGCCCATCGACACGCCGTCGATCAGCCCGTAGGCGAATTCGGACAGCCAGTTCGGGTGATCCGCCGCCAGCGCGTTGCGCTTGGCCACGATCGCGTTGATCAGCCCCTGGGTGTCGATATTTGCCAGGTCCGCGACCTCGACACATTCCACGGCGAAATGCCGCGCTGGAAAGCCCACCGCCACGGTCGAGCCCTCGCAATAACCCTCGGGAGAGATCTCTCCGGCGGTCGTGCAGGCGCTGAGCGGGGCGGCGCAGGCATCGGTGGCAGCCTCCACCAGCCCGGCAAACCCGGGTCCGGGGGCCGAGAAGATCAGAACATGCGCGAAAGGGCCCTGCCCCAGCGCGGCGATCAGGTCATGTGCCACGCCCGGGCCGGTCCCCGCAACCGAGGCCGTCCGCACCACGTCGGACGGGCCGCGACTAGGATCCAACTCCTCCACCATGGCGGCAGTTGTTCGGGTTTTGCCGCCAAGGTCAAGCGGTTCAGAGCCGGCGATAGACGAAGTCCGGTTCCGCCGCATCGACCACGTCGATCTCCAGCGCCGCGTCGACCAGCGCGCGGTGCGGCGATTTCCGGCACACCGGGTCGGTCGCGGTGGGATCCCCGGCGATGGCCATGGCCTGGCAGCGGCAGCCGCCGAAATCCACGTCGCGGCGGTCGCAGGTCTGGCAAAGCTCGGGCATCCAGTCGGTGCCGCGAAAGGCGTTGAAGGCCGCGCTGTCGTACCAGATCTCGCGCAGACCGGCCTCGGCGATGGTGCGAAAGGTCAGGCCCGGGATCGTCTCGGCCGCATGGCAGGGCAGCACCTTGCCATCCGGCGCGATGTTCAGCCCCGTGGAACCCCAGCCGCCGCCCATGCAGGCCTTGGGGTAGTCGGCGTAATAATCCGGGGGCACGAAATCGATGGCCAGCCTGCCCTTCAGCTCTCTCCGGGCGCGGGCGACGATGCGCTTGGCCTCGTCCACCTGGTCGCGCGAGGGCTGCAGCATGGCGCGGTTCTTCAGCGCCCAGCCCTGGAACTGCACGCAGGCGACCTCGATCCGCCGGGCGCCGAGCCGGACGGCCATGTCCAGCGTCGCGGGCAGATCGTCAAGGTTGTGGCGATGCATCACCGCGTTCAGCGTCAGCGGAAAGCCCATCTGCCCGATCCGCTCGGCCACGTGCATCTTGCGCTCGAACCCGCCCGTGTAGCCGCCGATCCGGTCGGCCACCGCCGCAGTCACCCCCTGCAGCGACAGCTGGATATGGTCCACCCAGGGCTCCAGCGCCTGCAGCCGCGCATCGGTCAGCCCGATGCCGGAGGTGATGAGATTGACGTAAAGCCCCGCCTCCCGCGCGCCTTTCGCCAGCTCCACGATATCGCGGCGCGACACCGGCTCGCCCCCCGACAGATGCAGCTGCAGCACGCCCATCTCCGCCGCCTCGCGGAAGGCGCGCAGCCAGGTCTCGGTATCGAGCTCGGCCTCGCGCCCCGTCATCTCCAAAGGGTTGGAGCAATAGGGGCAGGCCAGCGGACAGCGATGGGTCAGTTCGGCCAGCATGGCGATGGGCGGCTGGACGGATATGCGGGCGGTGTCAGGCATAGGCGATCAGCATCTGGTCGGCGAGACCGTCGAGAAAGGCCACCACGTCGGGTTCGATGACGTCGCGTGGCGCGTTGTAGGTCTGCGCAAGCTGGCCTGCGATGTCGGAAAGCGAGCGCTGCCCGTCCACCTCCGACAGGATCGCCACCGCTGTCTGGTCCAGCATCAGCGCGCGTTCGGGGCCCAGAAGGACCTCTTGCCCGCGCACGGCATCGTGGTGGCGGCGCACGCCACGGGGCAGCACGGGGATGCGGTCGTCGCTCACAGCAGGCCCTCGTGCGTGTTCCAGCCGCCGGGCGGGATGCGTCCGGGTTCGACATAGGCCGACCACAGCGCATCGAGCTGGGCCCAGAGCACATCCGTCTTGAACGTCAGCGCCGCGGCGGCCTCGTCCTGTTTCTCGGCGGTGTCGGCATGGTCGATCACCCATTGCAGGCCAAAGGCCACGTCCTTGGGCGCCTCGGTCAGACGGTGCCGGAAATAGGCGATCGTGTCGGGATTGGCGAAACCGTAATGCTCAAGCAGCCCGGCGATGCGCTGTTCGTGGATCTTGGGCGCAAAGAGCTCGGTCAGCGAGGACGCCACCGCCTGCAGCAGCGGCATGTCGCGCACATAGCGGACATAGGCATCCACGGCGAATTTCGTCGCCGGCAGGATGCCCTGTTCCGAAGCCACGTACTCCGGATCCAGCCCCACGCCCTCGGCCAGCTTCAGCCAGCGCTCGATCCCGCCCATGCGGCCCTCGGCCCCGTCGTGATCCTCGATCCGCGAGCGCCATGCGCGGCGCAGCTTCGGATCGGTGACGCGGCTCATGAAGGCGGCGTCCTTCATGGGGATGCGGCTTTGGTAATAGTAGCGGTTGATGACCCAGGCGCGGACCTCGTCCATGGTGCACTGGCCGGAATGCAGACGATGATGGAACGGGTGCTTGTCATGGTAGCGTTCGGCGCCGATCCGGCGCAGGCGGGCCTCGAAGGCGGAGGCGTCGGGGATGTCCTTCATGGCGTGAACCTCGTGCCGTCCCCGGCAACGGTCCAGCCGGCGTCCCGCGCGATGGCGCGTTCGGGACCGTCGGGCTGCAGCACCGGGTTGGTGTTGTTGATGTGGATGAAGACCTTCGTCGCCGAAAGCCCGGCAAGCCGCGCGATGCTGCCCTCGGCGCCCGACATCGGGACATGGCCCATGCGCGCCCCGGTTTTCCGGCCGGTCCCTGTGCGGGTCATCTCGTCATTTTCCCAGACCGTGCCGTCGAACAGCAGCAGGTCGGCGTCCGACAGACGGTCGACCAGCCAGTCCGGCACCTCGGCGCAGCCGGGGATGTAATAGGCGGTGGTCGTCCCGTCGGTGATCCGCAGGCCGATGGTCTGCTCGCCCATGGCCCTGAGCGCCTCGCTGTCATCGGCGATGCCCTCGGCTTCAAGGTAGAGAGGGATCTTCCCCGGCACGGCGAAAGGCAGGATGGTGAGCCCGGCGGCCTCGAACGGGGTCTCGAGGCGTATCGTGTCGAAGGACACAAGCGCCCGGTCGAGCACACCGAAGACCGGGTTGGCCTCGATCACGCCGGCGGTCTCGGCGGTGGCGGCCACGCGGAACGCTGTCTTCTCGCGCAGCGTCAGCAGCCCCGCGACATGGTCGATATCGCCGTTCGTCAGGACCACCGTGTGGATCGGCGTATCCCGAAGCGCGCGCGGGTGGAATTCGGGTGTCCGGGCCAGCTGGTCGCGGATGTCGGGCGAGGCATTCAGGACGACCCAGTCGGTGCCGTCCAAAGAAACACCCACCGACGACTGGGTCATCGGTGGGATCTTGCCGGACCTGGCATCCGAGCAATTGGCACAGCCGCAGTTCCATTGCGGCAGGCCCCCGCCTGCCCCGGCCCCAAGGACCGTGACATGCATGGCTCGATCAGAACAGGTCGTGATCCTCGTCTTCCGCGGGTCCGTACATGTTGATTTCCATCCCGCAGGCGATCGAAGTGGCGGTCGGCTTGGTCCATGCCATGGTTGATGTCCTCCTCATGAACTTTGGCTTTCGGTGTCGCGTCCCAGATAAGGGCCGCTGTGGGAAGAGCGTAGACCCGGCCGAGCGACCTGTCATTTTCCGTGGATGGCATTCTCAGGTTCTGAGAAAACCGGGCCTGCGCCTACGACCTTTGTCTGCCGAAACGCCCCGAGACGGCCCGAAAGGGCCGGCGAGGAGCCCTCAGCCGGCCTCCATCAGCCGTTTCGCGGCACTTACCTCGTTGAGGAAATCCAGCAGTTGCGCCCGGTCGATCGGCTTGTTGAGAATCTCCAGCCCGTGGTCCGTGCAATAGCGGCGCAGGTTGCGCGACCGGTCGGCGGTGACGATGCGACAGGCGCAGGGCCCGTGCTGGCCCGCGATCCGGTGATAGACATCCAGCCCGGTCGGACCCTCGCCCAGGTGATAATCCAGCAGCAGCGCATCGGGCACGATCCCGGCCTCGTTCATCAGCTCCACCGCGTCCTCGGCCGATTCCGCAGGCACCACCAGCCCGCCCCAGCCCTCGATATGCAGCGACAGCGCGCGGCGCAGCTGGCGGTCGTTTTCCACCAGCAGCACGATGATCCCGTCGCAATTGGGCTCGGCCAGGACCGGGCTCTCGGCGATCATGCCCCGGTCCGAGCCCCAGTAGGCATCAAGGATCGGCACCGAGACCGAGAAACAGCTGCCCTCGCCCGGGACCGATGTCACGCTCAGCGGATGGTCCAGCGAGGCGCAGGCGCGTTCCACGATGGCCAGGCCCAGTCCCAGCCCCTGGGCGGGGCCGGAGCCGGGATCGAGCTTGCGGAACTCCTCGAAGATGACGCGCTTTTCGTCTTCGGTCATGCCGCGCCCGGTGTCGCGCACCTCGATCCGGGCGCTGTTGCCCTGCCGCCGCACGCCGACCACGATCCGCCCCCGGTCGGTGTAGCGCACCGCGTTCGAGATCAGGTTCTCGAGGATCCGCCGCAGATAGCCCGGATCGCTCTCGACCAGCAGCGACGAGGGCACGACCGTAAGGCCCAGCCCCTTGGCCACGGCCTGCGGCGTGAACTGGTCGCGCAGGATGCCGAATATGTTTTCCAGCGGGATCGGCCGGCGGTCCATCACCACCTTGTCCGCGTCCAGCTTGGAGATATCCATCAACGCCTCGATGATCTGTTCGAGATGCGCCAGCGAGGTCTCGGCCTTGCCGATGACGTTCAGGATCTGCTCGTCCTCGGAGGTGTCGGCGATCGACGAGATGAACAGCTTGGCCGAGCTGAGCGGCTGCATCAGGTCATGGCTGGCGGCGGCCACGAAGCGCGATTTCGACGCGGTGGCCCGCTCGGCATCGCGCAGCGCCTCCCCCAGCGCCTTGGTGCGTTCCTCCACCCGGCGCTCCAGCCCTTCGTTCAGGTCTCGCAGCGCGTTGTTGGCCAGCCGTTCGGCGGTGACATCGGTGAACGACATCACCACGCCCCAGCTGGGGATGTGCCGGCCGAAGACCTTCAGGAAGATACGCCCGCCCTGCCTGACCTCGAATGCGATGGGCGGCTGAGTAGCGGCATTGCGCATCCAATCGCCCAGGTCGTCCGCGCCAAAACCGTGCGGAAAGGTCATGGTGCGGCCCATGTGCTCCTGCATCACCTCGGCCGAGAGTTTCTTGCCGGACAGCTGCGGCGGCAGGTGCAGAAGCTCCACCAGGCGTCGGTTCTGCCCGACCGCGCCGCCATCCTCGCCGAAGATGCAGACCCCCTGGTCCAGGTGATCCAGCGTCGCCTGCAGCAGCATCGCCTGCCGGTCCATCAGCGCGTCGCGCTCCTGCCGCTCGACCCGGATCAGGTCGGTCACGTCGGAATGCATGATCACCGTGCCGCCGGTCGCGGTGCGCTGGGACGAGGTCTGGAAATACCGGTCGCCCATCAGGGTCACGTTGAAGCTGGCGGTGTTGCTGTCGTGCAGCGCCAGGCGCCAGTTCATCCAGTCCTCGGGCGAGCGGCGGTGCCCGAGATCCAGGAATTCGGACTCGCTCACCAGCTGCAGGTAGCGCCGGAAGGCAAGGCCCGGGCGGATATGCGGGGTCACGTCCTTGAGGTTCACGCAGAACCGCGAATTGGCCAGGATCAGCCGGTCGTCGGGGCCGAACAGCGCGAAGCCCTCGGCAATCGCCTCGATCGCTTCGGACAGGTGCGCGCGGGCGGCCCGGGCTGCGACATTGGCGACGCCCAGCTTCTCCTTGCTCTCGCTCAGCTGGTCCAGCGTGCGTTCCAGCGCGCGGGTCTGCTGCAGCATCTGCGCCTCGAGATAGGCGGCGCGCTCGAACTGGGCATAGGCCAGCTCGGACGGCGCGCTGGCCTGCTCCACGCGGCGGATCAGGCTTTCGACGATGCGCGACAGCTTGTCGTTCTGAACCTCGACCGGATCCTTCGGGTCGACGAAATCCATATGCTCCTCCTGCGGCGGAGCGGTCGTCTGCCGGCCCCCCGCCACGGGCAACAATGGGACGTTACTCGGTCTCAGGCAAGACGCTGGAGAATTTCGCCTGCTGCGCGACCAGAACCGCCTGCGTCCGGCTCTGCACGCCCAGCTTGCGCATGATCGCGGTGACATGGGCCTTCACGGTGGTCTCGGCGATCGACAGTTCATAGGCGATCTGCTTGTTCAGCTTGCCCTCGCAGATCAGCTCGAGGATGCAGGTCTGCTGCCGGGTGAGCGAGGCGAGCCGTTCGACCGTGTCGAGCTTGTCGTCCATGTCGGGTGTCTCGACATAGCCGGGGGGCTTGTAGACCTCGTGGTTGCCGACGGCCTGCAGCGCCTCCTTGAAGACGGCGCGGCGGCTGTGCTTCGGCACGAAACCCGAGGCGCCGGCATGCAGCGCGGCCGAGATCATGGCGTTCTCGCACATCGACGAGACCACGATGATCGGGCACGGGCCGACGGCGGCCTTCAGCTTGACCAGCCCGTCAAGGCCGCTGACATCGGGCAGGTTCAGGTCCAGCACAATAAGCGAGGGTTTCGAGCGGGCCGATATCGTGTCCATCGCCGAGGCCATGCAATCGGCCGTGGCGATGTTCTGCAGGGAGGAGACCGCTCTCAGCGTCAGTTCGAGGGCATCGCAGAACAGAGGGTGATCGTCGATAATCAGCGCCCAGTCCGATGTCTTCTCCTGGCTCATGAAAAATGCCCTGTTCCCCGCTAAATACCAAAGCATAGCCATAGACCGGAATGGGGTCCCTAGGCAAAAGGTCTTACGCGTCGGCGAACGGCCCGGTTGACGCGGTACAAATGCCCTGATTCCACGCAGCCGTCGGCCTGGCTTAAGCGCGCCTGGCTCAGTCGTCGTCGTTCAGGATGCGCCAGGCGTCTCCGTCGGGGTCGTCGTACTGGTCCGACCGGATCGTCCAGAGAAAGCCCGCCAGGGCCAGGCCGCCCAGGGCCAGCGACACGGGAATGAGGATGACGAGCACGTTCATGGTTCAGCGAAGCCTCATGGCATTCAGGATGACGGTGACCGAGCTTGCGGACATGGCCAACGCCGCCCAGAGCGGGGTGACGAAGCCGAGGATCGCGAAGGGCACGGCGATGAGGTTGTAGACGGCGGCCTGGCCGAAATTCTCCAGGATCAGCTTGCGCGCCTTGCGGGCGGTGGCGATCGCGTCGTCGATGCCCGAGAGCGCGCCGGTGACAAGCACGATATCGGCCACGTTGCGCGGCGCCTCCAGCGCCGAACCCGGCGCGATGGAGGCATGGGCCGAGGCCAGCGCGGCGGTGTCGTTCAGCCCGTCGCCGACCATCAGCACCTTGTGCCCCTGCCCCTGCAGCTCGGCCAGGTAGGCCTGCTTGTCCTCGGGCGTCATCCGCGCGCGGGCTTCGGTCGCGCCAAGTGCCGCGCCGATGGTCGCCGCCTTGTCGGGCGTGTCGCCGGTGAGGATATGCACCGGCAGGCCCCGCGCGGCCAGAGCGGCCACGGCCTCTGCCGCATCGGGCAGCAGGTGTTCGGTGGGCGCCAGCGGCCAGTTTTCGCCGTCTACGGCAAACGCCGTGCCCTCGCCCGGCGCCCCGGCCCAGCCGGCGCGGCCCAGCCGGACCTCGCGGCCCGCCCAGATCGCGCGGACGCCGTTGCCGGCCTCTTCCACGATACTGTCCAGCTGCGCCGGCTGCAAAGGCGCCAGATGCGCCGCCAGCCCGCGCGACAAAGGGTGGTCCGAGGCCATGGCCAGCGCCATCAGCACCGGGGCCAGGTCTTCGGGCAGATCCTCGGGCGGGGTCAGCGCCGCGCGGGTCAGCGTGCCGGTCTTGTCGAAGACCACCATGTCGATCTCGGCCAGCCGCTCCAGCGCGGTGTCGGATTTCACCAGCAGCCCGCGCCGGAACAGCCGACCCGTCGCCGCCGTGGCCACCGCCGGCACGGCAAGGCCAAGCGCACAGGGACAGGTGATGATCAGCGTGGCGATGGCCACGTTCAGCGCCTGCCGCAGGTCCCCGGTCAGCACGACCCAGCCCAGGAAGGCCAGGAAGGAGACCAGGTGCACCGCCGGCGCGTAGATCTTCGCCGCGCGGTCGGCGAGGCCGGTGTAGCGGCTGCGCGCGTTTTCCGCGACTTCGACCAGGCGGGTCATGCGGCGCAGGGTCGTGTCCTCGCCCACCGCCGTCGCGGCGACTTCGATCGGGCCGGTCAGCGTGACCTCTCCGGCCGACAGCCGGGCGCCCCGGCCGCGCGCGACCGCCAGGCTTTCGCCGGTGATGGCGGATCGGTCGACCTCGGCCCCGTCCGACAGCAGCTCTGCATCCACCGGCAGGCGTGCGCCGGCGGCCAGCCACAGCCGGTCGCCCACGGCGATCTCGGTCAGCGGGCGGCTCACATGGGCGCCGTCCTCGATCCGGATCACGCGGGAGGATTCGAGCGCGGCCAGATCCTGCGCGGCGGAGCGCGCGGCCCGGCGCATGCGCTGGTCCAGCACGCGGCCCGCCAGAAGGAAGAAGGTCAGCGACAGCGCCGCGTCGAAATAGGCATGCGCCCCGCTTTGCGTCGTCTCGTACAGCGACATGCCGCAGGCCAGCAGGATCGCCAGCGAGATCGGCACATCCATGTTCAGCCGCCCGGCCTTCAGCGCCGACCAGGCGTTGGAGAAGAACGGCTGAGCGGCGAAGAGCGCTGCGGGAATGGCGATGGCAGCCGAGATCCAGTGGAACATGTCCCGCGTGGCATCGGCCGCGCCGGACCAGACCGCCACCGACAGGAGCATGACGTTCATCATGGCAAAGCCGGCGACGCCCAGCCGCACGATCAGCATCCGCGTGCCGTCATCCGGCAGGTTCAGCTCCTGCGCCTCGTGCGCCTCGAACCCGCCCTCGGCCAGGGCGCGGATCCAGGGCGTCGGATCGGCCTCCGGGTCGGCGGTGATCGAGGCGCGCTTCATCGTCAGGTTCACCCGCGCGCCCGAAATGCCGGGCTGCTGCGCCAGGATCCCCTCGACCGAGCGGATGCAGCCGGCGCAATGGATGCCCGGCAGGACCAGGTGATGCGTGGCCGGGCCATCGGCCTGCCCGGCCGCCGCGGCGACCGGCGCCGCCGCGATACATCCGGGACAGGCCGCGACACTCACAGGCGGTGCTCCATTTCAAAGCGGCGGCGATAGCGCGTGCCGTCATCGGCCACGGCCTCAAGCCGCAGGTCCCACTTGCCAGCGCCAAGCGCGGGCACATGGGCGACATAGGCCTCGCCGTCCCAGGCGAAGACGGGCGTGCGATCCTCGCCCACATGGGTGGCGCGGCCCAGCGTCGCCTTGGTGATCGTCGGCATGGCCGGCCCGTTCACCGTGTCGAAGCGCAGCACCAGGAAATCGTCCTGGATCACCGCCGAGGCCTGCCATCCCAGAGCCTCCTGCGCGGCGCGGTCGGCGTTGAAGGTCTGGCTGGCGACGTAGGAGTTCTTCGTCTCCAGCCCCGGAAAGGTGCGCACGGCGTTGTAGGCCAGGGTGAGGTTGACGGCGATGATGATGCCGAAGCCCAGGCCGAAGATCATCGCCACATGGCGGCCCTTCAGGGTGAACTCGCTCATTGATCGTCCCTTCCGTTGAAGATCGTGTCGTGATGCGTCCGCTCGCCCGAGGCGAGATCCTCGATCCAGAAGCGGATGTCCGTGCGGTCGGCCTGCGACGGGCCCGCGTCGCGCGGCGCGATGACATAGACCCGCTGGGTCATCGTCTCGTTCGCGGGCACCATCACGGTCTCATAAACCGTGCCTTCAAGCGAGACCCGAAGCGTGTTGTCGCCCTCGACATGGATACGATAGGGGCGATCCTCGCCGTTCTTGTTGCGCAGGCGCATGTCGTAGGAATTGCGGATCGAGCCGTCGGACATGGTGACATAGGTGGGGTTGCGGATCGGCGAGACGTTGACGTCGAAATCCGACCGCACGAAGAGCGCCCAGACCAGGCCCACCCCCACCAGCGACCAGAGCGCGGTGTAGATGATCGTTCGGGTGCGGAAGATATGCTGCCAGACCGGGCGCGGCTTCTCGCCCGCCTCCTCGCGGGGCTGGTCCGACAGGGCAAGGTAGTCGATCAGTCCCCGCTCCTTGCCGACCTTGGCCATGATGTCGTCGCAGGCGTCGATGCACAGCGCGCAGGTGATGCATTCCATCTGCTGGCCGTCGCGGATGTCGATCCCCATGGGGCAGACGTTGACGCAGGCCATGCAGTCGATGCAATCGCCCAGCTGTTCCGACCCTTCCGCCTTGCGATGCTTGCCGCGCGGCTCTCCGCGCCATTCGCGGTAGGCCACGGTCAGCGTGTCCGAATCCATCATCGCCGCCTGGATACGCGGCCAGGGGCACATGTAGATGCAGACCTGTTCGCGCATGAAGCCGCCGAAGATGAAGGTTGTGGCGGTCAGGATCAGCATCGTCGTGTAGGCCACCGGCGGCGCGCTGAAAGTGACCAGCTGGCTTGCCAGGGTGGGCGCATCCGCGAAGTAGAAGATCCAGGCGCCACCCGTTGCCAGCGCGATCAGGAACCAGGCCGCGAACTTGATGGCGCGAAGGCGCACCTTCTTCGCGGTCCAGCCGGACTGCCAGAGCCGGACGCGCGCGTTGCGGTCGCCCTCGATCCAGCGTTCGACCAGCATGAACAGGTCCGTCCAGACCGTCTGCGGGCAGGTATAGCCGCACCAGACCCGCCCCAGCGCCGAGGTGAACAGGAACAGCCCCAGCCCGGCCATGATGAGCAACCCGGCCACGAAATAGAATTCATGCGGCCAGATCTCGATCCAGAAAAAGTAGAAACGCCTCCCGGCAAGGTCGATCAGCACGGCCTGGTCGGGCAGGTTCGGCCCCCGGTCCCAGCGGATCCAGGGGGTCAGGTAGTAGATGCCCAGCGTGATCCCCATGATCCACCATTTCAGCGTGCGGAAGCTGCCCTTCACGCGGCGGGGAAAGATCGGCTCGCGGGCGGCATAGAGGCTGTCGGGTGCGGAATTGCTCATGGAACTGGCGGCCTTGTGGTTGCAGGGGTCGGCACGGCTCCGGACCTATCGGCGGGCGGTGAAGCCAGCCTTGACATAGGTCAACCGGAATGTGTGGAGCCGTCGACCTTGCATGCAGTCTATGCCTCTGAACGCCGGCCGAAAGGTCCTGCGACAATGCGCGACACGGGTTTCGGGGCCGGTGTCACGCGCCCGTGATCGCAGCTGCGGCATGGCGTCCCGCCGTTTTCGGCAAGAGGTGTCGAACGAAGCGTAGCGCGGCGCCGGCATCCGGGCAAGCGTCCCTGCCGGGGGCGTCGCGAAGGGCAAACCCGGCCCAGCGGCCGACTCAGGTCCGGGGCCCGAAACGGGCCGGATCGCTCACTGCGCGGCCGGAACCCAAAAAGGCGCCGGATGATCCGGCGCCTTGTTGCTTTGGTTGGCCTGTCGCTTTGGTTGGATCGTCGGGATCCCATCGTCCCGCCGGGCCGGCCTTGCGGCCTCCTCGGGCGGATCCGTTTCACAGGGATCCCGACACGGGGCGGACCCTCATTCCTCCTCAGGTGCCGCCTCGCCTCCCCCAAGGCCGTGGACATAAAGCGTCACGGCCTTGATCTCGGCATCGCTCAGGCGCGGGCCCCAGGGGGGCATCACGCCGAAACGCGCATCATGGATCGTCTCGGTGATCGTATCGCGGTCGCCGCCGTAAAGCCAGATCGCATCCGTGAGGTTCGGTGCGCCCTGCATCCGGTCGCCGGTGCCGTCGTCGCCATGGCACGCCGCGCAATTGTCGGCGAAGAGCTCGGCCCCGGTGTCGGCCATCCCGGCATCGTATTCCTGCCCCGAGATTTCCAGCACGTATTCCGTGATCGCCGCGATCTCGCCCGTCGACAGTATTTCGCCAAAGGCGGGCATCTGCGAATAGCGCGCATCCGGATCGGCCTCGTTGCGGATGCCGTGGCGCACGGTGTATTCGATCGAATTCAGATCGCCGCCCCAAAGCCAGTCGTCGTCCAGCAGGTTCGGATAGCCGCGCGCGCCGGCCGCCCCTGCCCCGTGGCATTGCGAGCAATTGGCCCGGAACACGGCGGCGCCGCCGGCGATGCCGTAGCTGTGCGCGGGGCTGGACGGATCCAGCGTGTTCAGATCCGCCGCGGCAAGCTGGGCAGCCACCTCGGCGTTCTGCGCCTCGACGCGGGCGATCTCCTCGGCGACCTCGCCGCGGGTCGAATAGCCCAGCAGGCCGCCGGTCGCGCGGTTGACCATGGGCCAGGCCGGGTAGGCGATGGTGTAGAGCAGCCCGTAGACGATCGTGGCGTAGAACAGCCACAGCCACCAGCGCGGCAGCGGGTTGTTGAGTTCGCGGATGCCGTCCCACTCGTGACCCGTCGTTTCCACGCCGGTGACGTCGTCCTTCTTGTTGTCAGCCATCACGCTGTCTCCGATGTCTTGGATTCACTGGCAGTGTCGCCGCTGTCGCGGCGGCCCGGCTTGTCGTCACGCAACGGGATGCTGGCGGTGTCGCGATAGGTCTTGCTGGCGCCGGGGCGGAAGACCCAGACCACGACGCCGATGAAGAAGATGAACATCGCCAGCAGCATCCAGCTGTCCGCGAAGTGCCGGAAGATGGAATATGTGTCGTCCATGGTTCCCCCCTATCGGCTCTCGTCCACGGTGAAGGTCGAGAAATCGACCATCGTGCCCAGCACCTGGAGATAGGCGATCAGCGCGTCCATCTCGCTTACGCCCGGCTGGCTGTCGAAGTTCGACACCGCCGCGCCCGGGTAGCGTTCGAGCATCCCGTCGTAATCGCGGTTGGGATCGGCCTGCGCCAGCAGGTCGGACTGGGCGTTCTCCAGCATCTCGTCGGTATAGGGCACGCCGACCATCGCATGCGTGCGCATCAGGTCCTCGACCCGGGCGAACTCCAGCGGGGTGTCCAGCAGGAAGCCGTATTTCGGCATCACGCTTTCGGGCACCACCGATTGCGGATCGACCAGGTGATCGACATGCCAGGCGTCGGAATACCGCCCGCCCACGCGCGCCAGGTCCGGCCCGGTCCGCTTGGACCCCCACTGGAACGGGTGGTCGTACATCGACTCCGCCGCCAGCGAGTAATGCCCGTAGCGTTCCACCTCGTCGCGCATCGGCCGGATCATCTGGCTGTGGCAGACATAGCAGCCTTCGCGCACATAGATGTCACGGCCCTTCAGCTCGAGCGGGGAATAGGGCCGCACCCCTTCCACTTCCTCGATCGTGTTCTCGAGCCAGAACAGCGGCGCGATCTCGACGATGCCACCGACGGTGACCACGAGGAAGGAGAAGATGAAAAGCAGCGTCGGGCTCTTTTCGAGGATCGCGTGCTTGTTGATGAAGGCCGAATGGTGGGGCAGTTCGTTGGGGATTTCCTCGGGGAAATCCTTGAGCTGGCTCACCTTGGGGTCTTCGTCGGGGCTCGGGATCTTGTCGTTTTCGTTCTCAGCCATGACTTGTCCTCACTCGGCCGGGGTTGCGACGGCGGACTTGGCCGGCGCCTTGCCACGGATCGTCATCCAGATGTTCCACACCATGATCAGGCCACCCGACAGGTACAGGATGCCGCCAAGCGCACGGACGACGTACATCGGGAATTTCGCGTCAACGGTGTCGGCGAAGGAGTTGACCAGGAAGCCCTGGGCATCGACTTCGCGCCACATCAGGCCTTCCATGATACCGGTGACCCACATCGACGCGGCGTAAAGCACGATGCCAATGGTGGCGAGCCAGAAGTGCCAGTTGATGGCCGAGGTCGAATACATCGCCTCGCGGCCCCACAGGCGCGGCGTAAGGAAGTAGAGCGCGCCGAAGGTGATCATGCCGTTCCAGCCAAGCGCGCCGGAGTGGACGTGACCGATGGTCCAGTCGGTGTAGTGCGACAGCGAATTGACCGCGCGGATCGACATCATCGGGCCTTCGAAGGTCGACATGCCGTAGAAGGCAAGCGAGATCACCAGCATCCGCATGATCGGGTCGGTGCGCAGCTTGTCCCAGGCGCCCTGCAGGGTCATCAGGCCGTTGATCATGCCACCCCACGAAGGCATCCACAGGATGATCGAGAACACCATGCCCAGGGTCGAGGCCCAGTCAGGCAGCGCGGTGTAATGCAGGTGGTGCGGACCGGCCCAGATGTAAAGGAAGATCAGAGCCCAGAAGTGGATGATCGACAGCTTGTAGCTGTAGACCGGGCGTTCGGCCTGTTTCGGCACGAAGTAGTACATCATGCCCAGGAAGCCCGCGGTCAGGAAGAAGCCCACGGCGTTGTGGCCGTACCACCATTGCGTCATCGCGTCCTGCACGCCGGCAAAGACCTGCACCGACTTGGATCCGAAGATCGACACCGGGATCGACAGGTTGTTGACCAGGTGCAGCATCGCGACGGTGATGATGAAGCTCAGCAGGAACCAGTTCGCGACGTAGATGTGCTTTTCCTTGCGGCGCACGATGGTGCCCAGGAAGGCCACAAGGAAGGCCACCCAGACGATGGTCAGCCAGATATCGACGTACCATTCCGGTTCGGCGTATTCCTTGGATTGCGTGGCGCCCAGCAGGTAGCCGGTGGCGGCCAGCACGATGAACAGCTGATAGCCCCAGAAGACGAACCAGCCCAGGTTACCGCCGAAAAGCCGCGCTCCGCTCGTGCGTTGCACGATGTAGAAGGACGACATGATCAGCGCGTTGCCGCCAAAGGCGAAGATCACCGCGCTGGTGTGCAGCGGGCGCAGACGGCCGAAGTTGGTATAGGGCTGCCCCCAGTCGAAATTCAGCTCGGGAAAGGCCAGCTGAAGGGCGATGAAGACACCGGCGAGGAAGCCCACGACACCCCAGAAGGTGGTGGCGATCACCCCGGCACGGACGACATCGTCCATGTAGCCGTCGGCTGGGGCCGCGCCGTAATCGGCCTTCGGCTCGCCGGCGTGGCGGATATGATAAAGACACAGGCCGCCGGCGATGAGCATCACCAGCAATGCATGCACCTGGTAGGCCAGGTCATGGGCCCAGTTGGCAGCGATGGCCGCCAACAGGGCGACCACCCCTGACAGGACGATCTTAAGTACTTCCCACATAGCTTTTCCCATAGCTCGGGCGCACGGGCGTCACACACCCCGTGCACGAATTCTCCACGCCGTCATGCAGTCTTCGGCCTTGCCCCTCCTTGATTTACATCAAGAAGCTCCCATGAACCTTAGCAGATGCGACAGCGTCGCGGCACCTCCCTGCGCGTCACGATGTCCGCGGCGCGCCAAGGGGTCGCAGGAGGCGCGGGCCCGCCGCCTGGCCCGGCGCGCCTGTCCGGACGGGCGCGTCCCGCAGGACACGGCAGCCCGGAAATTTTGGGATATCATGCACTTGCAGCATGAAATCTTCTTTGTACGACCGCGACCCGCGCCGTAGCATCGGTGCCGTTGAACCAGAAGCGCAAGCGTTATCCAGGGAGATCGCCATGAGCGAATTCACCAAGACAAACGACACCGTGGAATGGCTGGGGACGTTCTACAAGACGATCCTCGATCCGGCCGCGACCGGCGCGGGGATGTCGATCGTCGACAGCCTCTCGCCCCCCGACAGCGGCCCGCCGCGGCATGTTCACCATGCCGAGGACGAGATCTTCGTGATGCTCAGCGGACAGTGCCGCTTCTGGCTGGAGGGGACGGAAACCGTGGCCGGCACCGGCGAGACGGTCTTCATCCCACGCGGCAAGGAACACACGTTCAAGGTCGTGGGCAACGAGCCCTCGCGCCACCTGATCATCCTGACGCCGGGGGGATTCGAAGGGTTCTTCCACGACATGGCCAGCGGCGCCTTTGCCATTCCGGCCGACATGCCGGCCATCGAAGAGAGCGCCAAGCGCCACAACATGTCATTCACCGGGCCGCCGCTGGACTGACCCCGGCGGATGCGCCGTGTGCAGGCGTCCCGGCGCCTGCACGACTCCGCAGGTTTATGAAGTTAAGGACTATGCAAGGAGCCCCGCCTCCGGCCACCCATCGGCGCCATACGGCAGAACAGGGCCGGATCAGAAGATCATGCCACCGTCGTCGTCGTCGCCCGTCTCGGCCAGCAATGCGCCGAAATCCGGGATCAGGATGGTGCGCTTGCCCTCGAGCTGGATGATTCCATCCTTGCGCAGCTTCGTCAGCTGGCGGCTCACCGTTTCGATCGTGAGGCCGAGGTAATTTGCCATCGTCTCGCGCGTGATCGGCAACTCCACCCGGCCCTTGTCGCCGAGGATCCCGCCATCGGGCCTGATCGACCGTTTCACGATCAGCGCCAGCAGGCTCGAGATCCGCTCGCGGGCCGTCTTGCGGCCCAGCAGCAGCATCCAGTCACGCGCCGCGTCAAGCTCGTCCAGCGCCATCTCAAGCAGCCGCTCGCGGACATGCGGCATGTCCTCCAGCAGCTCCTCGAACGGCCTGCGGTGGAAACAGCACAACGTCAGCTCGGTCACCGCGGTCACGTCGTACTGCGCTTCGGACCGGCCCGGGCGGCCGATGAAATCCGACGGCAGAAGCAGGCCGACAAGCTGCGTGCGCCCGTCCTCGATCGAGCGGGTCAGCGTGGCCGTGCCCTTCACGATGGAGGCAACGGTTTCCAGAGGTTCGCCCCGGATCGCGATGGTCTGGCCAGCGGCGTAAGTCTTGTAGAACTTGATCCGGGACAGCGCGTCCAGCTCTTCGGGTTCGCAGCGCGCACAGACCGCCCTGTGCCGGATCGGGCAATCCGAACATTCGGGAAGAGCGGCAGATGCGATGGCCATGTGGGGGTCGTGTCCGGGTTGATCTGTATCAATGCGATCCTGCGCGCCGGAGCTAGGGTCTGCTCATGACCGACCTGTATCCCCGCCTGCGCCGTTACGGCCTTTTTAACGCGAAAGTTCCGCGTTTTACAAGCTATCCTCCGGCCAATCGTTTCTCCGAGACAGTCTCGGGCGATGTGGCCGGGCCGTGGCTCTCGTCGGTGCCCTCGGGCGCAGACATCTCTCTATATGTCCATATCCCCTTCTGCCGGCGGTTGTGCTGGTTCTGTGCCTGCCGCACCCAGGGGACCAAGACCGACGGCCCGCTGGCCCGCTATGTCGAGACCCTGCTGGCGGAAATTGCCATGGTCCGCGACCAGTTGCCGCGCGATCTGCGCGTGGCGCGGCTGCACCTTGGCGGCGGCACGCCGACGATCCTGCCGCCCCACCTGATGGAGCGTCTGCTGGGCGCGCTGGACGACCGGTTCGGCCTGTCGGAGCGCGACGAATTCTCGGTCGAGATCGACCCGGTGGAGATCGACCGCCCCCGGCTCGAGGTGCTGGCCCGCTTCGGTCTGAACCGCGCCAGCCTCGGGGTGCAGGATTTCGATCCGAAGGTGCAGGAGGCCATCGGCCGGATCCAGAGCGTGGACGAGACAGACGCGGCCGTCTCGATGCTGCGCGAGCTTGGGGTCGAGGATCTGAATGTCGACCTGCTCTACGGCCTGCCCTTCCAGACCGAGGACAGCCTGCTGCGCACGCTGGACCGGGTGCGGGACATGGCACCGGGCCGCCTTGCGCTTTACGGCTATGCCCATGTGCCCTGGATGTCGAAGCGCCAGATGGTGATCCCGGTCGATGCGCTGCCGGGGCCCGAGACGCGCTATGAGCTGTTCGAGACCGCGCGCAAGCGGCTGGTGGCCGACGGCTATGCCCAGATCGGCATCGACCATTTCGCCCGCCCCGGCGACGGGCTGGCCCGCGCGCTGGTCGAACGGCGGCTGGCGCGGAACTTCCAGGGCTATACCGAGGACCGCGTGCCCTACCTGATCGGGCTTGGCGCCTCGTCGATCTCGCGCTTCCCGCAGGGCTACGCGCAGAACCAGCCGGCGACGGCGCTCTACCAGGCGGCCATCGTATCGGGCCGGTCCGCGACCGCGCGCGGCATCACCCTGACGGCCGAGGACAAGGCCCGCGCCGAGGCGATCCAGCAGCTGATGTGCTATCACGCGATCCGGCTGGACGATCAGATGCTGCGCCGGTCCGAGGTGCGCGGATGGCTGGAGGCCCTCGTGGAGCAATACCCCGACGCAATGCGCTTCGACGGGCAGATGCTGACGATCGAGCCCTGGGCGCGGCCATTGGTGCGGATCTTTGCCGCCCGCCTGGGCGAAACGCGGCCGGCGGAACAGAGTTTCAGCGCGGCGATCTGAGCCGCGCTGTCACGGATCCCGCACAGGGCGGTCCGGTCGGGGAGAGGCCCGGCCGTCCGGCGCGGGCGACCTGAGGGAGACCAGGTCGAAAGCCGCGGATCGGGTGAGGGCCCGGTCCGCGGCGCATCTGCCCGTGCCCCTGCCCAAATCCTGCGCCGGCCGCGGCGACCGGAAACGGGCGACGTCCCGCGCTCACCGCGCCGTGAGCGCGACACCCCGCCACGGCGTATCCGCCGGCGCCGGACGTATCTAGGCGGCATGAGCATTCTGACACCGATCCCCCCCGCCCTTCCCTGGTACGCCCGCCTGTTCTTCGCCATCCCGCTGCTTGGCTGGATCGCAAGGGACGTGGCCTTCGGCCATCCCGAGAACCTCTATTACGCGCTGGGTGGGCTTCTGGCCGCCTGGATCATGGCGATCATGAGCTTCGGCGTGGTCGCCGTCTACCTGCCCATGGTGGTGCTGACGCCTGTCTGCCTGGGCATGCTGATCGTCATCTCGCGCGGCTAGGCGGCGCCGGGAGCCCCCCGACGGGTTCCGGCGACATGTCCGGGCCGGCATGTCACGGCCCGGTTTTCAGATTTGTACCGCATGCGCCCCCGCGCTAAGCCTGACGCAGGTGGACAACACGAGGGGGAGTTCATGCGCAATATCGTCGCCATCCTGAGAGGCGTGCAGCCCGACGAGGTCACCGCCGTGGCCGAGGCGCTGATCGGCGCCGGCATCACCAAGATCGAGGTGCCGCTGAATTCGCCGGATCCGATGGTCTCGATCGAACGGCTGGCCCTGGCCCATGGCGACAGGGCCCTGATCGGGGCCGGCACGGTGCTAAGCCCCGCCGACGTGGCCGCAACCAAAGCCGCCGGCGGCAGGCTTGTCGTCTCGCCCGATTGCAACCCCGACGTCATCGCCGCGACCAAGGCCGCCGAGATGCTGTCCTATCCCGGGGTGATGACGCCCACCGAGTGTTTCGCCGCCCTGCGCGCCGGGGCCGACGGGCTGAAGATCTTTCCCGGCTCGCTGATCGGCCCCGAGGGGCTGAAGGCGATCCGCGCCGTGCTGCCGGTGGGCACCGAGGTGCTGGCCGTGGGCGGTGCCGGGGCGGAGAACCTGGCCGAATGGATCGATGCGGGCGCCAGCGGCTTCGGCATCGGCAGCGCGCTCTACAAGCCCGGCGACAGCGCCGCCACCGTCGCCAGCCGCGCAGAGCGGCTGGTTGCGGCCTATGACAAGGCCACCACCGGGATCGAGGAGGCACTGACATGACCGCAGAAAACACTTCAGAAAGCACTGGGGCACAGGTTGCCGACCCCCGTGTCTGCCAGCTGGGCGAAGGGCTGTTCTGGCATCCCGAGCGGGATCAGCTGTTCTGGTTCGATATCACCGGCCACCGGCTGCTGTCGGTCGAGGACGGCGCGCCGCGGGAATGGCCGATGGGCGAATGCGCCTCGGCCGCCGGCTGGTTCGACCGGGATCACCTGCTGATCGCGACGGAAACGGGGCTTTACCGCTTCGCGCTGGCCGACGGCAGGCGCGAGCTGATTCTGCCGCTGGAGGCCGACCGGCCCGAGACACGCTCGAACGACGGACGCACCGACCCGATGGGCGGGTTCTGGATCGGGACCATGGGCAAGGCGGCCGAGCCGCAGGCCGGCGCGATCTACCGCCTCTACCGGGGCGAGCTGCGCACGCTTTATGACGCGGTGTCGATCCCCAACGCGATCTGCTTCTCGCCCGACGGGCGGCGCGGCTACTGGGCCGATACACCGACGGGGATCATCATGGCCCAGGCGCTGGATGCCGAAGGCTGGCCCGAGGGCGAGCCGGAGGTGTTTGCCGACCTGCGCACCGAAGGCCTGCGCCCGGATGGCGCGGTCACGGATGAGGACGGCGCGCTCTGGAACGCGCAATGGGGCGCGGCGCGGGTGGCGCGCTACCTGCCGGACGGGACATTCGACCGGGCGATCGCCGTGGGCGGGCAGCATTCAAGCTGCCCGGTCTTTGCCGGCCCTGGGCTGGACCGTCTCTATGTCACCACCGCCTGCCAGGGGATCAGCGATCCGGATGCGGCGCAGGGGCTGCTTTACGAGGCCGATCCGGGGGTTGTCGGCCGCGCCGACCCGCCGCTTCGGATCGAGGCGGACTGAAGGCCGGATGTCTCAGGCGCCGCTCGCCGGGCCTGACAGCCCGTCTCGCTGCCGAAACGGGCAGCGGGCGCGGGGCCGGCGGTGTTCGGAGCACGAAAGTCACATGCGGGCTGTCGCCCGGTCGCAAGGGTCCTAGTCTGGCGCCGTCCGGCCAGGCGCCGGGCGGAACCAGACGACAGGAGACCCCCATGAAAGCGGTTCAGTTCCTCAAGCCCGACGGGGCGCCCGAGAGCATGATCCTCACCGACCTGCCCATCCCCGAGCCGGGTCCGGGCCAGGTTTCGGTCGACGTGGCCTATGCCGGGCTGAACTATGCCGACCTCATGATGAAGACCGGGATCTACCCGCATCCCAAGGGCTACCCGCTGGTGCCGGGGCTGGAGGCGTCAGGCACCGTCCGCGCCATCGGCGAAGGCGTCACCGGCGTGGCGCCCGGCGACCGCGTGTCGACCTTTGTCGAGGAGGCCGGCGGCTTTGCCGAGGTCTGCGTGGTGCCGCGCGACTGGCTGATGCCCCTGCCCGACGGCATGTCCTTCGAGACCGGCGCTGCCTATCCGATCCAGGGCGTGACCGCCTGGAACCTGCTGCACGGGGTGGCCGACACCCAGCCGGGCGAGACGCTGCTGATCCACGCGATCGGCGGCGGCGTGGGCCTTTACCTGACCCAGATCGCCAAGATGGCCGGTGCGACGGTGATCGGCACCGTGGGCACCAGGGGCAAGGAGACGCGCGCGCTGGACTACGGTGCGGATATCGTGGTGAACCGGGACGAGCAGGATTTCGTCGCCGTGGCGCTCGAGGCGACCGGCGGGCGCGGCGTGGACAAGGTGATCGACAGCACCGGCGCCTCGATCCTCGACCGCAGCTTCGACGCGATCCGCCCGCTGGGCCACGTGGTCAGCTATGGCGAGGCCGAGGGCAAGCCTTGGGACAACCTGTGGGAACGGCTGGTGCGCAAGTCGCTGACCTTCACGCGGATGCACCTGGGCCACCTGGACCATTCCACGGAAAGCTGGGCCCGCGGCGTGGACGCGGTGGTCAGCGGCATCGTCGCGGGCGACATCAAGGTGCCGATCGAGGGGATCTATCCGATGGAAGAGGCCGCCGCGATGTTCGACGCGCTGGCCTCGCGCCAGACCGCCGGCAAGCTGATCATGAAGGTCTGAGCCACCGTCGCACCACGGCATTGGTGCGCGGTCAGGGCGGCAAGGGCAGCGGGTCCTGACCCACCGCCCTGCCCGACGTCCGGGTTCAGCCCTCGCGGCCCGCGCGTTCGGCCTCGGTCGCCGCGGCATCCAAGGCACCGCCCGCGATCACCACGCCGTAATCCGCCTTTGCGGTCTCGGGCGTCAGAAGCTCGTCCAGCACGTCCTCCAGCACCAATGCCGGATCGCGTTTCAGCGGATCGCCATAGCCGCCGCCGCAGGGCCCCTGCGCGATCAGCGAATCCCCGGCCTTGACCCTGCGGTAGGGCAGTTTCGACGGCAGCGACACGTCCTCGCCCTGCTCGGGATCCAGCGTCAGCGCGGCAACCTCGCCGTCGGCCCCGCCCGCGAAGCCCCAGGGTTTGAAGCGATGCCCCTCGCCCTCGATCGAGATCCCTGCATCCTCGAGGAACCGGAACACCCGGGTCGCCCCCAGCCCGCCGCGATACTCGCCCGCGGCCATGCGGTTCTCGCGCAGCTCGTAGGCCTCGACGCGCACGGGGATATGGCTTTCGATATCCTCGATCGGGTTGTTGCGGGTGTTGGCGTAAAGCGTGTCCACCGCGTCCATCCCGTCCTTGCCATGGCGCCCGCCGTAGGCGCCTTCCATGATCTCCATATGCACCCAGTGCTGGCCCTCTTTCATGCCCGAGACCGCGACGACACGCAGGTTGCCGATCCCGGCCGACACCTTTTCGGGCACCACCTGCGCCAAGGCCTTCATCACCGTGTCGGCCAGCTGGTTGCCGGGGCAGAAACGCGCGATCACCGGCGCCGGGAAGGTCGGGTTGGCAAGCGAACCCTCGGGCGCCACGATCTCGATCGGGCGCGTCAGGCCAGCGTTCTGCGGGATTTCGCCATAAAGCGCACTGTCCAGCAGGATCGACCGGATCGTCAGCCAGATCGCGCAGTCCACGGTGCCCACCAGCGGCATGTTGATCGGCTTGTCATCGACCTGCGGCGCGGTGCCCTCCAGATCCACGATCAACCTGTCCCCGCGCACCTTGACGGTGGCCACGATCGGCAGTTCCATCCGGGTGCCGGTGGGATCGTCGAGATAGCCGTCGATCTTCGTCTCGGCCCGGTAATCGCCGTCCGGCAGGTCCGAGATCGCCTGGCGCATAAGCTTTTCCGAGTAATCCATCAGGTCCTCGAAGGCCGCGACCACGGTATCGTGGCCATGGGCCTCGACCAGGGCCAGGAACCGCGCGGCGCCAATGCGCCCGGCCTCGATCTGTGCCTCCATGTCACCCACGACCATGTCGGCGGCGCGGATGTTGCCGCGCAGGATGTGCCAGACGGCATCGACACGGCGCCCTTGATCGAAGACCTTGATCGCCTTGAACTGCAGCCCCTCGGCATAGGTATCCACCGCATCCACGATCCCGCAGGAGCCGGGCGTCAGCGCGCCGATGTCCAGGTGATGCGCCGTGGTGGCCGACCAGCCGATCAGGTGGCCGTCGTGAAAGACGGGGATGCAAAAGGCCACGTCGGGCCCGTGCGACGCGCCCCCATAGGGGTCGTTGTGCATGATCACGTCACCCTCGCGGATGGTCTCTCCACGCGCGGCCATCACCTTCAGGATGTTCGAGATATAGCCCGGGATCGGCCCCGATTGCAGCGGCGTGGACATCTTGCATTCGCACATCTGCCGCCCTTCGGCATCGGTCAGCGCCGCGCCGAAATCCTCGGATTCGCGAATGATCGAGGAATAGGACATGCGCATCAGCTTGTGCCCCATCTCGACCGCGATGTTTTCCAGCGCGCCCTGGATGACGGCGGCCGTGACAGGATCGACGGATTTTGTCATTCTGTTTCTCCCGAGATATCTTTCAGCCGGATCAGGATGCTGCCTGAGGTATGAATTTCGGCCTCGGCCCCCGGCGGGACAACGGTGGTGCTGTCGGTCTGCAGCAGGATCGCGGGCCCGTCGAAGGGCGTGCCCACGGGCAGCTTCACCCGGCGGTAGACGGGGGTATCGAAGGTCTCCAGCCCCGCATCGGTACGAAAGACCGAGGGCTTGCGCCGCACCAGCGCCGCCTCCAGCGATCCGCCTTCGGGCGCGGAGAGGCGTTCGAGCTTGGGCAGAGAGGCGGTGCCGACCAGCCGGATGTTGACCAGCTCGATCGGGCTGTCGGTGAAGGCATGGCCGTATTCGCGCGCATGGGCGGCGTGGAAATCCGCCCAGAACTGCGCCAGCATCGCCTCGTCCACCGGCCCGTCGCCCAGTGGCACACGCAGTTCATAGCCCTGGCCCACGTATCGCAGATCGCCCAGCCGCTGGAACGCACGGCTTTCGGCCGGAACGTCATCGGCGTCGAAACGCTCGGTCAGATCCTCGAACATCGCGTCAAGATCGCGGCCCAGCCGGTCGGCGTCGAACCCGGTCGACACCTGGAACTGCGTCCGGATCGCGTCGTATTTCAGATCGGTGGTCAGCAGCCCCATGGCCGAGGTGATGCCCGGATAGGGCGGCACCAGCACCTCGGGGATCGACAGCATCTTCGCCACCTCGGCGCCCGACAGCGGCCCGGCCCCGCCCATCGCCACCAGGGCGAAGCCGCGCGGGTCGATGCCCTTCTGCACCGTGCGCGAGCGGATCGCGTTGGCCATGTTGGCATTGACGATGGTCAGGATGCCTTCGGCCGCCTCGTGCAAGGAAAGCCCCATCGTCTCGGCAAAGCCCGCCACCGCACGTTCGGCCGCCTCCGCGTCCAGCGCCATGGCGCCGCCAAGGAAGTCCTCCGGCTCCAGCCGGCCAAGGACAAGGTTGGCATCGGTCACCGTGGGCTCCGTGCCGCCATGGCCATAACAAGCCGGCCCCGGCACGGCACCCGCCGATTGCGGGCCCACGCGAAAGGCGCCGCCCCGGTCCACATGCGCGATCGAGCCGCCCCCGGCCCCGATGGTATGAATGTCGAGCATCGGCTGCAGCAGCGGGAAGCCGGCGATCTCGGTCGAGCGGGCATCGGCCTCGGCGACCTGCCCGTCCACCACGATGCCGATATCGGCCGAGGTGCCGCCGATATCGAATGTGATCAGCCGGTCACGCCCGCATTGCGCGCCGATCCAGCCGCCGCCCAGCACGCCGGCGGCGAGGCCCGAGAGCAGCGTCAGCGCCGGTTTCTCCGACACCATGGCGGGCGTCGAGGCACCGCCGTTCGACGCCATGATCCGCAGCTCGCCCTTGACGCCCAGCGTGGTCAGCGCATCGCCCAGGTCTGCGATGTACTTCTTCACCTTCGGCCCGACGAAGGCGGCGAGCGAGGCCGTGGTGAACCGTTCGAATTCGCGGAATTGCGGCGAGACCAGCGCCGAGGTGGTCACGAAGGCGTCGGGCATCACCTCTTCGACGATCTCCTTGGCGCGCAGCTCATGCGCCGGGTTGAGGTAGGAAAAGAGAAAGCAGATCGCCACGGCCTCAACGCCCTCGGCCTTCAGCTCTTCGGCGGCCTGGCGCACGCCGGCCTCGTCGAGCGGCTCCAGCTCCTGCCCGCTGGGCGGGGCGAGACGCCCCCCGACGGTCTTGCGAAAGCGCCGTTTCACCAGCGGGCGCGCCTGCCAGGGAATGTCCTGCTGGATCGAATAGTGCTGCGGGCGCTGGTGGCGGCCGATGTGGATGATGTCGCGGAAGCCGTCGTTGGTGATCATGCCCGCGACAGCGCCCTTGCCTTCCAGCGCCGCGTTGGTCGCCGTGGTGGTGCCATGGAACACATGCGCGATCTCGGACGGGTCCACCCCGTTCTGCGCACAGATCTCACCCACCCCCTGCATCACCCCGCGCGAGGGGTCGTCGGGCGTGGTGGCGACCTTGTGAATCGCCAGCTCTCCGGTTTCGAGGTTGCAGTAGACGAGATCCGTGAATGTCCCGCCTACGTCGACACCGATGGTTTTCATGAATCCCGTCCCTGGTCTGAGCCTTGTCGTAATGCGGGCAGCTAGATCGCACCGCGGCACGAACCGCGAGCGACACCGCCCGGCCGCGCCGCTTGCGACGCGCCCGATCCTGACGCCGTGCCCCAAGCTTGGGCGCGACGCCCGGAACTTGAGCAGAACGAGATCGCGCCTGTCCCCGCAAATTGATGTCATGAGCACGATTCTGCCACCGACCGGGGCCTAACTGCCCTGCGCAGGTCGTTTATGACACGCCGGCTGCCCGTTAAGTGCTCAAAAATCAGAATGCCGCTATCCTTAAGTATATTTTCTGAGCATTTTTTCTGGTGTGATGGCCCGAAGCTGGCGAAGGCTTGGAACCCTGGGGTGATGGAACACATGATCCTGCCGAACGCGCTTCAGGCGTGAACGAAAAGACGAATTGGGGATGACACGTGCGCAATCCGCTCGACCTTGAACTGGTGTCGGTGACCAAGAGCTATGGAGACGTGGTGGCCGTCGATACCGTGTCTCACCTGTTTCACCAGGGCACCTATGCCTGCCTGCTGGGCCCCTCGGGCTGCGGCAAATCCTCGACCCTGCGAATGATCGCCGGGCATGAAAGCGTCAGCGACGGCGCCATCCTGCTGAACGGCAAGGACATCGCGCATCTGCCGCCCGCCAAGCGCGGCACGGCGATGATGTTCCAGAGCTACGCGCTGTTCCCGCACATGTCGGTGCTGGACAACGTCGCCTTCTCTCTGAAGATGAAACATGTCGACAAGGCCGAGCGCCACGCCAAGGCGCGCAAGATGCTGGAACTGGTCAGTCTCGACACATTCGCCGACCGCCTGCCGGCCCAGCTGTCGGGCGGACAGCAGCAGCGGGCCGCGCTGGCCCGGGCGCTGATTACCGACCCACAGGTTCTGCTGCTGGACGAGCCGCTGTCGGCGCTGGACCCGTTCCTGCGCATCCGCATGCGGGCCGAGCTGAAGAAGCTGCAGCGCGAACTGGGGATCACCTTCATCCATGTCACCCACGGCCAGGACGAGGCGCTGGCCCTGGCCGACGAGGTGGTGGTGATGAACAACGCCGTCATCGAACAGGCCGGCCCCGCCCGCGAGGTGTTCAACGCGCCCGAGACCGAGTTCGTCGCGCGCTTCCTTGGCGGGCACAACGTGATCACGCTGGCCGGAAAGCCCTATGCGATCCGCTCCGACCGTGTTCGCCAGGTGGCCCCCGGTGCCGAGGGCATCGACACCAACGTGACCTCGGTGGAATTCCTGGGCACCCACGTGGCCGTGCAACTGGCCGCGCCGGACGACACCGCGATCACGGCAATGGTCCCAGAAGAGACCTTCTATGCCGCGCCGCTCGAACCCGGCGGCGCCTTCCGCGCCGGCTGGGCCTCGGACGACCTGCATCCGCTGTCGGCCTGATCCCCGGGATCGGGCCACGGCCACAAAAAATCCAACAGAGGAGTTTCCAATGAAAGACATCAAGAAAGCCGGCCCCAGCCGCCGCACCGTCCTGAAGGGCGCGGCCGCCACGGTGACCGCCGCCGGCGCATCGACCCTTGGCGCACCGATGATCTGGGCGCAAAACATCAAGGACGTCGTCCTGCGCCAGTCCGGCACCGGCGTTTCTGCCTTCAACGAGATCGCGCAGAAGGTGAAGGAAGATCTCGGCTTCACGCTGGAAATGACCGCGCTGGATTCCGATGCGGTGGCGCAGCGCGTCGCGACGCAGCCCGGCTCCTTCGACATCGCCGACATCGAATACTGGATGTGCAAGAAGGTCTGGCCGGTCGGCAACCTGCAAGCCATGGATGTCAGCAAGATCGCCAATTACGACCAGATCGTCGGCATCTTCAAGGACGGCAAGCTGACCCCGGAATCCGAGATCGCCCAGGGCACCGCGCCCCACACCGTGGGCTTTGTCGAAAGCGTGGACGGCACCGCCTTTGCCGACAGCCCGACCGAGTGGATGACCCTGATCCCCACGATCTACAACGCCGACACGCTGGGCATCCGCCCCGACCTGATCGGCCGTCCGATCAACAACTGGTCGGAACTGCTGAACCCCGAATTCGCCGGCAAGGCCTCGATCCTCGACGTGTCGTCGATCGGCATCATGGACATGGCCATGGTCTGCGAATCCATGGGCGAGATCCAGTACGGCGACAAGGGCAACATGACCCGAGAGGAGATCGACAAGACCATCGCGATCTTCACCGAAGCCAAGCAGAACGGCCAGTTCCGCGCCTTCTGGAAGACCTTCGACGAAAGCGTCAACCTGATGGCCTCGGGCGAGGTCGTGATCCAGTCCATGTGGTCGCCGGCCATCACCGCCGTGCGCTCGCAGGGCATCCCCTGCGTCTACCAGCCGCTCGAAGAGGGCTATCGCTCCTGGGGCGGCGGCATTGGCCTGTCGGCCGCGCTGTCGGGGCTGGAGCTGGAAGCGGCCTACGAATACCTCAACTGGTACCTGTCCGGCTGGGTCGGCGGCTTCCTGATGCGCCAGGGCTATTACTCGGCCGTTCCGGAGACCTCGAAAGAGTTCATGACCGACAACGAATGGGGCTACTGGTTCGAAGGCAAGCCCGCCGAAGAGCCGATCGTCAACCCGCAGGGTGTCACCATGGAAGAGGCCGGCGCCGTGCGCGACGGCGGGTCGTTCTACGACCGCATGGGCTCGGTCGCGTGCTGGAACGCCGTCATGGACGAAAACCAGTACATGGTCCGCAAGTGGAACGAATTCATCGCATCGTGATCCATACATGACCGCATCAGACCATACGGTCGCGAAAGATGCCGTCCCCCCTTCCGGGGGGGCGGCATCAACCGCAAGGCCGAGCCTCGCCCGCCGGGTATTGTCCGACGGCTTCACCAGCTGGGCCCTTGCCACGCCGGTGACGCTGGTCCTGGCCTTCTTCCTGCTTGCCCCCATCGCGATGATCGTCGCGGTCAGCTTCTGGGGCTCGACCTCGTTTTCGATCTACCCGGATTTCATCTGGGACAATTACGATTATCTTCTTGGCTCTTCAGTGACTTACAAGGTGTTTCTCACCACACTGAAATTCGCCTTCATGACCTGGATCATCTCTTTGGTGGTGGGCTTCACGGTGGCCTATTACCTGACCTTCCACATCCGCTCGCTGACCTGGCAGATCGCGCTGTTCCTGTTGTGCACGATCCCGTTCTGGACCTCGAACATCATCCGCATGATCTCGTGGATCCCGTTCCTGGGCCGCAACGGCATCGCCAATCAGACGCTGATGGATCTGGGCTTTACCACCGAGCCTCTGGAATGGCTGCTGTACTCCGAGTTCTCGGTGACGCTGGCCTTCGTGCACCTTTACACGCTTTTCATGGTGGTTCCGATCTTCAACACCATGATGCGCATCGACAAATCCCTGATCGAGGCGGCCTATGACGCCGGCGCATCGGGCTTTCAGATCCTGACCAACGTGATCATTCCGCTGTGCAAGCCCGGCATGATGATCGGATCGATCTTCGTCGTGACGCTGGTGATGGGCGATTTCATCACCGTGCGCTTCATGTCCGGCAGCCAGATCGCCAATGTCGGGCGCCTGATCTCCAACGACATCGCGCTGCTGGCCTATCCAAGCGCCGCCGCCACGGCGGTCGTGCTGCTGATCACCGTGCTGATCATGGTAGCGGTGATGCTGCGCTTCGTCGATATCCGGAAGGAGCTCTGACATGTCGGACGGCAAACGCCCCCCTTCCTTCTACGTGCTCACGGCGGTCTTCGCGCTCTTCGTGCTGTTCCTCTACGGGCCCACCATCACCATCGGGATCCTCAGCTTCCAGGGCCCCGATGGCGGCCTGACCTTCCCGATGCGCGGCGTCTCGCTGCACTGGTTCGACCAGCTGTTCCAGCAACAGGCCGTAGGCGACATCTGGGGCTCGTTCCGGCGCAGCTTCGTGCTGGGGATGATGGTCATGGTGACCACCGTGGTCCTGTCGGTCATGGGCGGGCTCGCCTTCCGCCGCCGCTTTGTCGGCTCGACCGTGCTGTTCTACATCATCATCGCCTCGCTGGTGATCCCGTCGATCCTGGTCTCGCTGGGCGTCGGCCTGCTGTTCAGCCAGATCCTGGGATGGGAGGTCCACTGGGCCACCTCGGGCTATGGCGCGCAGTTGACATGGACCCTGCCCTTTGGCCTCTTGATCATGTTCGCCGTGTTCAACCGCTTCGATCCCTCTTACGAGGAAGCGGCCCGCGACCAGGGGGCAAACCCGTGGCAGGTGTTCCGCCATATCGTGCTGCCGCTGATCGCGCCGATGCTGATCGGGGTCGCGCTTTTCGGCTTCACGCTCAGCTACGACGAATTCGCCCGGACGCTGATGACCGCCGGCTCGCGCAACACGCTGCCGCTTGAGATCTACGGGATGACGACCAACGTCACCACGCCGGTGATCTATGCCCTTGGCACGCTGACGACGATCTTCTCCTTCCTCGTGATCGGCACCTTCCTGGTGATCGCGGTGGTGGCGCAGAGGCGCCGGGCACGGCTGGCCTCGGACGCGGGCAAGGGAATGGTCTGAGCCATGACCACGAAGATCAGCGTCATCAACCCGAACTCAACGGTGTCGATGACCGACAAGATCGCGCAGGCGGCCCGCGAAGCCGCCCCGCCCGACGTCGAGATCGAAGGCCGCACCTGCGCCGGCTCCCCGCCCTCGATCCAGGGGGCCGCGGATGGCGAACTGGCCGCGCCGCACCTGCTGGCCGAGTTGCAGAAGGCCGAGGCCGAGGGCGCCGATGCCGTGGTCATTGCCTGTTTCGACGACACGGCGCTGGCGGAGGCGCGCAAGCTCTCCGACCTGCCGATCGTCGGCATCGGAGAGGCCGGCTATCACGCCGCGATCCTGATGGGGAAAAAGTTCAGCGTCGTCACGACCCTTTCGGTCTCGGTCCCGGTGCTGGAACAGAACCTTGAGGATTACGGCCTCACCTCGCACTGCCTGAAGGTGCGCGCGAGCGAAGTGCCCGTGCTCGACCTTGAAAAGGAAGGCTCGGACGCGCGGGCGAAGATCTCGGACGAGATCGGCCGCGCGATCGAGGAAGACGGCGCCGAAGCCATCGTGCTGGGCTGTGCCGGCATGGCGGACCTGGCCGCCGCGCTCAGCCAGCACCACGGCGTCCCGGTGATCGACGGCGTCGCAGCCGCCACCGGGCTGGCCCGCATGCTGATCGGCCTGCGTCCCTGAGCGGACGGGCCACCCGAGAAGGAGAAAGAGATGTCCCGCTACGTGATGACCGCCTCGGCCCAGATGGGCCCGATCTCGAAATCCGAGACCCGCGCCGACGCGGTGAAGCGCCTGGTCGAGATGATGCGCGAGGCCAAGGGCCGCGGCTGCGAACTGGTGGTCTTTACCGAACTTGCGCTGACCACCTTCTTCCCGCGCTGGGTGATCGAGGACGAGGCCGAGCTCGACAGCTACTACGAGACCGAGATGCCGAGCGCCGCGACCCTGCCGCTGTTCGAGGAAGCGTCGAAGCTCGGCATCGGTTTCTACCTGGGCTACGCCGAGCTGGTGATCGAAAATGGCGTCAAGCGGCGCTACAACACCTCGATCCTGGTGGACCAGACCGGCACGATCATCGGCAAGTACCGCAAGGTCCACCTGCCAGGCCACTCCGAACCGCAGGAGGGCCGCGCCTTCCAACACCTGGAAAAGGCCTATTTCGAACCCGGCGACCTGGGCTTCCCGGTCTGTCGCGGCTTCGGCGGCGTGATGGGCATGGCGATCTGCAACGACCGCCGCTGGCCCGAAACCTACCGTGTCATGGGCCTGCAGGGCGTCGACATGGTCATGCTGGGCTACAACACCCCCTTCGGCCACACCGGCAAGCACGAAACCGACGCGCTGACCAACTTCCACAACCACCTGTCGATGCAGGCCGGCGCCTACCAGAACGCCACCTGGGTCGTGGGCACCGCGAAATGCGGGGACGAGGAAGGCTCGGTCATGGGCGGGCAATCGGTGATCGTGGCGCCCTCGGGCGAGATCGTCGCGCAATCCTACACGATGGAGGACGAGGTCATCACCGCGAAATGCGACCTCGACGCCGGCAACATCTACCGCGAGACGGTGTTCAATTTCGAAATCCATCGCCGGCCCGAACATTACGGGCTGATCGTGGAACGCACCGGCGCCGTCCTGCCGGCTGCGGAATAACCCGCCGAACAATCCGGAGACTACAATGCCCAAGAAGATCATGTGCGCTTTCGGCACCGACATCGACTCGGTTGCCGGCTGGATCGGTTCCTACGGGGGCGGCGACAGCCCCTCCGACATTCAACGCGGCATCTTCGCGACCGAGGTCGGCATCCCCCGCCTGCTGCGGCTGTTCAAGAAATACGACATGCCGACCACCTTCTTCATTCCCGGCCACTCTTTGGAGACCTTCCCGGACCAGATGAAGATGATCGTGGACGCGGGCCACGAGATCGGCGCCCACGGCTACATGCACGAAAACCCGGTCGCGATGACCCCGCAGCAGGAAGAGGACGTTCTGGTCAAGTCGATCGAGCTGATCGAGGGACTCACAGGCCAGGCGCCCCGCGGCTATGTCGCCCCCTGGTGGGAGATGTCGAACGTCACCGCCGCGCTGCTGGCCAAGCACGGGTTTTCCTACGACCACAGCCAGATGTACCGCGATTTCCAGCCCTTCTATGCCCGTGTCGGCGATGAATGGACGGTGATAGACTACACCAAGCAGGCCGGCGAGTGGATGAAGCCGCTCAAGCACGGCAAGGAGGTCGACCTCGTCGACATCGCCGCCAACTGGTACACCGACGACCTGCCGCCGATGATGTTCATCAAGAAGTCGCCGAACTCGCACGGCTTCGTCGATCCGCACGTGATCGAACAGATGTGGAAGGACCAGTTCGACTGGGTCTACCGCGAGATGGACTACGCCGTCTTCGCCTTCACCATCCACCCCGATGTCTCGGGCCGGCCGCAGGTTCTGCTGATGCTGGAACGGCTGATCGAGTACATGAACGGCCACGAGGGCGTGGAATGGATGAAGTTCGAGGACATCGCCGCGGATTTCCGCGCGCGCTACCCGTTCGACAGCGACAAGCGCCCCGAGGTGATCTGATGTGCTCCTCCTGCGGCTTCCCCTCGGCCCCCGGTCACTGGACCGAGGCCGGGGCGACCACGCCGGGGGACCGGATGCGGGCACGGCTGCGGCGGGCGCAGGCGGCGACGGTGCTGCTGAGGCCCTTCGGCCTGTCGGCCCGCGACGATGGCGCGGTGCCGGGTGTGCAGCTGTCGTCGGCCTTCGGCGCGACCGAGATCGTGCCGGATTTCGACGCCGTCTGGTCGGCCGCGGCGCGCATGGCCGGCAAGCCCATCGACCCGCTGAGCGACCGTTTCCTCGGTGACCGCTGAGCCCGGCGCAGACCGGCTGAAACTGGTGATTGTCGGCGGCTACCTGGGCGCCGGCAAATCCACCTGGCTGCGCCACCAGCTCTACGCCGGCGCCTTCCCCAATGCCCATCTGATCATCAACGAGGCCGCCGAGCTGGCCGTGGACGACGCCATATTCGGCGCGCGCTATCCCCTCACGCTTCTGTCAGGAGGCTGCGCCTGCTGCGAGGGACAGGCTGCCTTCCTGACATCCCTGCGTCAGCTGTGCGATGACAGAAGCCGCGCGGCCGGACCGCAGGGACGGACAAGCATCGCCGTGCTGGAAACCTCGGGCCTCGCCGATCCCGCCGCCATCGCCGCCAGCCTGCGCGCCGATCCGATGCTGGCCTTCCACCTGGCCCTGTCCGAGATCATCGTGCTGGTCGACGCCCGCAATGCCGCGGCCCAGCTCTCAGCCGATCCGCTGGGACGGGCGCAGATCGAGGCCGCCGACCGGCTTGTGATCACAAAGTCCGACCTCGCGCCCCCGTCTGACACCGCCCGCCTTGTCGCGACGCTGCAGCGCCTCAACCCGGGCGCCACGATCACCGCCGAAACCCGGGGAGAGCCGGTGCCCCTGCCCGACGCCACCGGCGCCGATCCCCTGCCGCTCGCCGATCACGCGACCGCGCCGATCCGGCCCGTCCAGATCGACCTGCCCAAGGGGCTTGACTGGGCCTCCTTCGCCGTCTGGCTCTCGGCCCTGCTGGCGGCCCATGGCGACGACATCGTGCGCGTCAAGGGCACGGTCCGCACCCCCGCCGGGCGCCTCTTGCTGCAGGGCATCCGCGATCATGTCCAGCCGCCCGAGATCCTGCCAGACAGCGACATGGCCCGCGACGGCACCATCGTCCTCATCGGCCGCGAAATCGATGCCGACCGCGTGACCCGGTCGCTTACCCGGTTCGCCGGGGATCTTTTGTGATCACATCCGGCGCGCGCAAGGCCTCCGCACAGGGCGCACCCGGGCCGGATGGCCAGAGAACCGTCCCCAGGTGCCGCGCAAGACGCGGCATTCCCGCGCAATCGCCGCCTTCCGGTCCCTGCGAGCGCCAACAGCCCCGCGCATCACGTTGATCCCGCCGCGCCGCCCCGATAAGAGCGGTGCCAAGACCTGTTAACCGGAATCCCCCTGCGGCCCGACGCCCCGACACGACGGCCCGGCCCGCAGGACCCAGCCACCCGAAGTTGAAAAAAGGGAACACACCATGGCCGCAGATACCTTCCCGGATATTGTGTATACCACGGTAGACGAAGCGCCGGAGCTGGCCTCCGCCTCGCTTCTGCCGATCATCCAGGCCTTCGCCAAGGCGGCCGACGTGACCGTGGACACCCGCGACATCTCGCTCGCCGGACGGATCATCGCCACCTTCCCCGACTACCTGACCGACGCGCAGAAGCAGACCGACGACCTCGCCGCGCTTGGCGAATGGGTCAAGACGCCCGAAGCGAACGTGATCAAGCTGCCGAACATCTCGGCCTCGGTCCCGCAGCTGGTCGCCGCGGTCAGGGAACTGCAGGGACAGGGCTATGCGCTGCCCGACTACCCCGAAGAGCCCAAGACGGACGAGGAAAAGGACGTCCGCGCGCGCTATGACACGATCAAGGGCTCGGCCGTGAACCCGGTCCTGCGCGAAGGCAACTCGGACCGTCGCGCCGCCAAGGCGGTGAAGGCCTATGCCCAGTCCAACCCGCACCGCATGGGCGAGTGGACCGCCGACAGCAAGACGCGCGTGGCCTCGATGGACGGCGACGACTTCTTCTCGAACGAAGTGTCCGCAACCCTTCCCGCCGCAGCCACGGCCAAGATCGTGCTGGAAACCGCGTCCGGTGACGAGATCGTCCTGAAAGACGGCGTCTCCTACCCCGCCGGCACCGTTGTCGACGCGACCTTCATGTCCGCCAAGGCGCTGGATGCCTTCCTGGAAGACGAGATCGCCAAGACCAAGGACGAAGGCGTGCTGTTCTCGCTGCACATGAAGGCCACGATGATGAAGGTCTCGGACCCGATCATCTTCGGCCACGCGGTCAAGGCCTGGCTCAAGCCGGTGTTCGAACAGTACGGCGACAAGATGAAAGCACTGGGCGTGGACCCGAGCTCGGGCATGGGCGACCTGCTGGAGCGCGTGAAGGACGAGCCCGAGATCATGGAAGCGATCGAGGCCTGCCGCGACGCGCGTCCGCCGATGTACATGGTGAATTCCGACAAGGGCATCACCAACCTGCACGTGCCGTCCGATGTCATCATCGACGCCTCGATGCCCGCGCTGATCCGCGGCGGCGGCAAGGGCTGGGGCCCGGACAACAAGGAACACGACACCAACTGCGTGATCCCCGACAATTCCTATGCCCCGGTCTATGACGAGACGATCAAGTTCTTCAAAGCCAACGGAAAGCTGAACCCCGCCACCGCCGGCACCGTTCAGAACATCGGCCTGATGGCGCAGAAGGCCGAGGAATACGGGTCCCACCCGACCACTTTCGAACTGCCCGAAGCCGGGACCGTGAAGATGGTGCTGGACGACGGCACGGTGCTGCATTCGCACGCCGTCGAGGCCGGCGACATCTGGCGCTCGGCCTCGGCCCGCAAGGCGCCGATCGAGGATTGGGTGAACCTGGCCATCGACCGCCAGAAGGCCGAAGGCTGCCGCGCGATCTTCTGGCTGGACGAAAACCGGGCCCATGACGCCGAGCTGATCAAGTACGTCACGCCGATCCTGGAAGCCAAGGGCGTGGCCGACAAGTTCGAGATCATGGCGCCGCGCGAGGCCACCCGCGCCTCGTTCGAGACGATCACCAAGGGCGAGACCTGCATCGCGATCACCGGCAACGTGCTGCGCGACTACCTGACCGACCTGTTCCCGATCCTCGAACTGGCCACCTCGGCCAAGATGCTGTCGATCGTGAAGCTGATGCAGGGCGGCGGCCTGTTCGAAACCGGTGCCGGCGGCTCGGCCCCCAAGCACGTCCAGCAGCTGATGGAAGAGAACCACCTGCGCTGGGACAGCCTGGGCGAGTTCTGCGCGCTGGGGGAAAGCCTCAAGTTCCTGGCCGATGCCAAGGGCAACGCCAAGGCGAAGGTTCTGGGCGACGCCGTGGACAAGGCAACGCAGGGCGTGCTGGACGACAACCGCTCGCCCAGCCGCAAGGTCGGCGAGCCGGACAACCGCGACAGCCACTACTGGTTCGCCCGCTACTGGGCCGTGGCCCTGTCCGAGCAGACCGAGGACGCGGAACTGGCGGCGCATTTCAAGCCGATCGCCGAGGCGCTGGTGTCGAAGGAAGCCGAGATCACCAGTGAACTGGCCGCCGCGCAAGGCAAGCCGGTGGACCTGGGCGGTTATTACCATGGCGACGCGGAGAAGACCGCGTCGGTGATGCGCCCCAGCGCCACGCTGAACGCCATCTTCGGCTGATCCGGCCGCCCCCCTGAAGACCAAAGGCCGCCCGCTTGCCGTGGGCGGCCTTTTCCTTTGCCCCGCGGCGGGCGCCGTCGCTTAGTATGCCCTGGCGTGGCCTGCTCCCTACGCCCGGCTCACTGGGCCTCGATGATGGCGGTGACCGAGATCGGCTTGCCGTCCTTCGCGTAGATCCTGTGATCGTTGGTGTTCAGCGTCACCCGTACGGTATAGCGCCCGGGCAGCAGCGCCCCGATACGGGCGTCGCGCTGGTAGAGCCGCTGCAGTTTCAACCCGTCGAGATAGAGATGCGCGTGCCCCACCCCGGGCACGTGCGGCCCGTCGGCGAGATCCTCGTTGAAGGTGAAATTCTCCGTCTCCACCCGCAGGACCCAGCCGTCGCCATCCGGCGTGGCCGTCAGGGCAAGGTCCGGCGCAGGCCGGTCGCCCGGCACCGGGGCCAGCGTGTCATGCGCCTTGCCGGGCATCGCGTGGCCGGCATGATCGCTCATCCCGCCCGAGGCCATCGGCGCGGCGATGTCGCCCACACTCTCTGCCTGTGATCCGGCCTTGGCGGGCGTCGGCGCCGGTCCGGCCACGCGGGCCTGGGTGGTGACCGGCCCCGCGCCTTCGAAGGTCAGGGTCAGGGGCACCAACTGACCGGGGGCGAAGGGGCCCTGCCCTTCGAGCAGGATATAGGCCCCGTCCTCGGAGAGCTGCGGGCTGGTGCCGGCGGGGATCGGCAGCGCCGTCGTGCCCTCGATCGACACGATCCGCGCCGCCTGGCCGGCGCCTTCGGCCGACACCAGCCGGTCGGGCCCGCCGCTGTTGCCGATCTGCAGCGTCACGACCGGACCGCCCGGCCCGTCCTCGATCCGGGCACCGGAGAGCAGCAGATGCGCCGCCGGCGGCGGCCGCAAGAGCAGCCAGGCACCGGCCACAAGTGCCAGGAAAAGAAGCCCCGCGGCCAGCCGTTTCACCCCTGTCATCCCCAACGCCCCGCGATATTGTTCCCGCATGTCCGGGAAAATTATACATCGGATCCAACCATGTGGGCAGGAATGACAGGGATCAAGCGTTTGGCGGCCCTCGGGGCCATGACATCTGCGGCACCGGCTTGGGCGCATACGTCCGAGGGTGGCTTTGTCCTGCTGCTGCCCACGGACCTTTATGCCGCCGGCGGGGTGATCGCCGTGGCGGCGACGGTGATTCTTCTGGCGCTGCTGCCGGGCGGCGCCGCTGAGCGGATGCTGCGGCCCGTCGGTTTGATGCGCCTGCCCCGGACGCCCGTCGCCTGGCGCCACGTGACAAGCCTTTGCGCGGCGATGCTTCTGGTCTTCGCGCTCTGGGCCGGACAGGCGGGGCCGCGCGATCCGCTGGCCAATCCGCTGCCGCTGCTGGTCTGGAGCGTGTTCTGGATCGCGATGGTGACGCTGCAGGGGCTCTTGGGCAACCACTGGCGCTGGACCAGTCCCTGGACCGCGCCGGCGGCTCTGTTGCGCTGGCTTCTGGGGCCGCCGGTGCTGCGGTATCCCCGGAGGCTGGGCCATGCGCCGGCGATCGTGACCTTCCTGGGCTTCGCGGCGATCCTGCTGGCGGACGTGGCGCCGTCGGATCCGGCGCGTCTGGCGGGCTACGTGGCGGTCTACGCGGTTCTGACGCTGGGGCTTTGCGCGCTGTTCGGGCCGGCCTGGCTTGTGCGGGGCGAAGGGCTGACGGTGCTGATGCGGGCCTATGCGCGGGTCGCGCTCGTCGGACGCTCGCGCGGCCGCCTCGCCATCGGCCTGCCCGGCTGGCGCGTGATGACCGGGCCGCGGGTGTCCATGGGGCTGGCGCTGTTCATGGTGATCCTGCTGGGCACCGGAAGTTTCGACGGGCTGAACGAGACCTTCTGGTGGTTCGGCCGGATCGGCATCAACCCGCTGGAATTTCCCGGCCGCTCCGCCGTCATCGGATCCAGCCTTGGCGGCCTGCTCGGCGCCAATATCGCGCTGCTGGCGGTCTTCGCGCTGTCGCTTTTGCTGGGGCTGAGGCTGGCGGGCAGCGCCATGGGGCTGGCAGAGGCCTTTCGCCTCTTCGCGCCCGCGTTGCTGCCCATCGCGCTTGGCTACCATGTCGCCCATTACCTGAGCGCGGCCCTGGTCGAGGCGCAATATGCGCTGGCCGCGCTCAACGATCCCCTGGCCCGGGGGCAGGATCTGCTGGGGCTGGGACAGGTCCAGGTGACCACCGGCTTCTTCAACGAACAGGGCTCCGTCCGCCGGATCTTCCTGGCGCAGGCCGGCGCCGTGGTGCTGGGCCATGTGACAGCGATCCTGCTGGCCCATGCACTGGCCGTGCGCGCCTTCGGCACCTCGCGCCGCGCCGCGCTAAGCCAGGCGCCTCTTGCAATTTTCATGATCGCCTACACGCTTTTCGGACTGTGGTTGCTTGCCTCCCCGCGCGGGGTCTGAGGAAAAGGCTGGACAGGCCGCCCCCCGCGACGCAGGCTCTGCCGCGAAGAGGCCCGCCAGCGGCCCCAGGACCAGTGACCGACAGACAGGGAGCGCAACGCATGACGCTGAAACCAACGGATCTTACGCGCCGGGGCGCATTGAAGGGCCTTGGCGCCGCCGCCACCCTGCCGCTCTGGACCCGCTATGCCGGCGCACAAAGCGCCGAGCCGATCAAGATCGGGTTCCAGGTCCACCGCACCGGCATCGGCGCCGCCTACGGCCGCTGGTACGACCGCACCACCCAGGCCGCCGTGGCCATGATCAACGAGGCCGGCGGCATCAACGGCCGCCCCGTCGAGATCATCGCCGAGGATGACGGCACCGACGCCAAGCGCGGCGCCGAGGTGATCGAGAAATTCGCCACCCAGCACAATTGCGACATCGCCTACGGCACGCTGTTCAGCCACGTCGTCATCGGCTCCGCCCCCCGCGCGGGCGAGCTGAAGCTGCCCTATTTCGTGGTCTCCGAAGGCCATCACGTGGCCTCGGGCATGCTGAACCGCTACACGCTGCAGCCCGGCATCACCGACGTCAAAAGCCAGGTGCAGGCGATGGCGCCCTTCATCACCGACCAGCTTGGCAAGAAGGTCACGATGATCTTCCCCGATTACGGCTTCGGCTATGACCACCGCGACAATCTGGTCCCCGCCATCGAGGCCAACGGCGGCGAAGTGATCGAGCTGATCGCGATCCCGCCGACCGAGACCTCGTTCACCAAGTATTTCCCCAAGATCCCCCGCGAGACCGAGGTGCTCTACCACGTGATGGTCGGCCCCGCCGTGCTGACCTTCGTCAAGGAGCTGGGCGAATTCTTCGGCCCGCAGGCGCCCGAGATCTTCGGCTTCATCGACTCGCTGGAGGCGGTGAACATCGGCTCGCCCGGGCTTGAATTCCTCGAAGGCACCTATTTCTGGGAGGGCATGTGCCGCCACGCGCAGCCCGATCAGTCCGAGTTCGAGACGCTCTATCGCGAGAAGGTCGGCGTGGACGATCGCGGCGCCTCGCTGGCCGATCCGAAGGACGTGTCGACCTATGCGCACATGTTCGGCTGCTGGGAGACGCTGAACGTGATCAAGGCGGGGATGGAGGCCTCCGGCTACAGCGGCCCGTCGGACCGTGCCGCGCTGATCGAGGCGGTCGAGGCGATGACCGACATGCCCGAGGGGGTCGAACATCCGCAGGGGCCGAAGCTGTTCAACGGCAAGACCCACCAGGTCTTCGGCCAGCAATACATCAGCCAGGTGCAGGACGGCGTCCTGACCAGGGTGCACACGACCTCCATCGAGGACGGGATGTACCCCGACGAGGTCGATTACACGACGCAGAGCTTCTGATCGGCAGGGGGCCGCCGGGCCCCGCTCCGGCCGCGGGCGCCCCCCGCGGCCGGGTCGCGAGACGGGCCGGCAACGGCCCGGCAAGCCCCGCGCCCCCTTTCGCCCGACGGAACGCCCCAAGCAGAACGACCTGAATGGAACTTGGACCCTACCTCGTGCTGGCCACGCTCGAAGGCGCGGTGATGGCGGCCGTCCTGGCCCTGACCGCCTGCGGGCTCAGCCTCGTCTTCGGCGTCATGCGCGTGGTCAACGTGGCACATGGCGAATTCTTCATGCTGGGCGCGGTCTTTGCCTGGTGGATCGCCAGCCATATCGGCGGCGCCCCGGCCTGGGGGTTCGTCGCCGCGCTGATCCTGGCGCCGCTGATCGTGGGCGCGATCGCCGCGGCCGCCGACATGACCGTGCTGCGCCGCATCGACTACGACCCCGAGCGCACCATCGTCGCCACCATCGGCCTGCTCTACATCCTGCAGCAGGCGACACTGATGACCTACGGCCCCGATGCGCGGCCCGTCGAGGCGCCCTTCAACACCCGCATCGCCATCCCCTGGGTGGAATGGACCGAGGCCGGCTGGGCGCTCTACTGGCCCTGGGGCGTGGCCACGACCTCCTACAAGATGTTCGTGATCGCGGCCGCCGTGGCGGTGCTGGCCGGGCTCTGGGGGCTGATGACGCGCACGCGGATCGGGCTCTTGATGCGGGCCACGCAGCTGGACCGCGACATGGCGCTGGCCTTCGGCATCCCGGTCGAGCGGGTCTATGCGCTGGTCTTCGGACTGGGCGCGGGGCTGGCCGCCCTTGCCGCCGTGCTGATCGTGCCGATCCAGCAGGCGCATTACCTGATGGGCCACGACCCGCTGCTGCTGTCCTTTATCGTGGTGATCATCGGCGGGCTGGGCTCCCTGCCCGGCACGATCCTCGCCGCGATCCTGATCGGGCTGACCGACAGCCTGGTGTCGGTGTTCTTCTCGCCCACGCTGGCCAAGATCCTTGCCACGCTTCTGGTGGCCCTGGTGCTGGTCTTCCGCCCGCAGGGTCTGTTCGGGAGCCGCGCATCATGAGCCGGGTCCTCGCGCTGCATCTCGGCCTCGTGGCCCTTCTGCTGGCGATGCATTTCGTGCTGCCGGCCTATCACCATGGCAACCTGGCCCGCGTCATGGTGCTGGCCTGCTACGCCATCGGCTTCAACATCCTCTTCGGCTACACCGGGCTGCTCAGCCTCGGGCACGCGCTGTTCTTCGCCGCCGGCATGTACGGCATGGGGCTGGCGATCACGCAGCTGGGCGCCGCCCCCGCGCCCGCCCTGCTGGCGGGCCTGATCGCGGGGCTGGTGGTCGCCGGGATCACCGGGGCGCTGGCGCTGCGGACCGTCGGCGTGGCCTTCATGATCGTGACGCTGATGTTCGCGCAGGCGGGCTATCTGACGATCCTCTATTTCGGCGACATCACCCATGGCGACGAGGGCTTCGTCATCCAGCCCGCGCAGCGCGTCCTGTGGGGGCTGGACCTGTCGGACCCCTCGTGGCGCTACCTGGCGGCCTGGGCGCTGTTCTCCGCCTGCCTGATCGCCTCGCTGGCGCTGGTGCGCCATCCGTTCGGCCGCACCCTGACGGCCATCCGCGAAAACGAGGAGCGTGCGCGCCTTCTGGGCTATGACGTGGCCCTGCGCAAATGGGTCGCGGTGGTGATCTCGGGCGGGATCTCGGCGCTGAGCGGGGCGGCTTACGGGCTGCTTTTCGGCTATGCGGGGGCGAGCTTTGCCTCGGTGCAATATTCGATCTTCCCGCTGCTCTGGGTGCTGCTGGGCGGGGCCGGCACGGTGCTGGGGCCCTTCATCGGCACGCTCTTCATGTTCTACCTGATCGACCTGACCAGCGGCATCACCACCGCCTACATGCTGCTGGCCGGCGTGGTGCTGGTGCTGCTGACGCTGTTCGCGCCTCAGGGGCTGGTGGGCGAAGTACGGCGCCGCGGCTGGGGATGGCTGCCATGAGCGCGATCCTGCAGACCTCCGGCCTGACCCGCCGCTTTCACGGGCTGACCGCCGTGGACGCGGTCGATTTCACGCTGGAGCGCGGCGAGGTGCGCGCGCTGATCGGGCCGAACGGCGCGGGCAAGACCACCTTCGTCTCGCTGCTCTGCGGCCGCATCCCGCCCAGCTCGGGCAGCGTCCGCTTCGACGGCGCCGACATCACCGCCCTGCCCGCGCACCGGCGCATCCGGCTGGGCATGGCCTACACGTTCCAGATCACCTCGATCTTTTCGGGCCTGCCGGTTGCCGAGAATCTCTCGCTCGCCGCCCGTGGCCGGGACGTCTCGCTCTCGGCGGCGCTGGAGCGCGTGGGCCTGCCCGAGCGCGAAGAGACGCTGGCCGGCGATCTGTCCTACGGCCACCAGCGCCTGCTGGAGATCGCCATGGGCCTGGTGCAATCGCCCCGCCTGCTGATCCTGGACGAGCCGACCCAGGGCCTGTCCGACGCCGAGATCGCCCGCTTCAAGGCGCTGATCCGCGATCTGGCCGGAGAGACCACGATCCTGCTGATCGAACACAACATGTCCGTCGTGATGGAGACCGCCGACCGCGTCACCGTGCTGAACTTCGGCCAGGTGCTGGCCGAGGGCACGCCGGCCGAGATCCACGCCAATGCCGATGTCCAGGCCGCCTATCTGGGCACCGGGGGGGCCGCCTGATGCTGGAGCTTGACCAGATCGACACCGGCTACGGCCGCGCGCAGGTGCTGCGCGGCTTCTCGCTGCGCGTCGAGCCGGGCGAGATCCTGTGCCTCTTCGGCCGCAACGGCGCCGGCAAGACCACGGTGATGAAGGCGATCATGGGCCTCCTGCCGCTCTGGTCCGGCGAGGTCACGGTCGATGGCACGCCCACAGGACGCCTGCCCGCGCACAAGGTGCCGCTGCAGGGCGTGGGCTATGTGCCCCAGGGGCGGCGGTTGTTTTCCGAACTGACGGTGGCCCAGAACATCGAGATCGGACTGCGCGCGCGGGGCTCGGGGCCGGAGGTCGAGGAGGAGGTGCTGGCACTTTTCCCCCGCCTGCGCGAACGCTATCGCCAGCGGGCCGAAACACTGTCGGGCGGGGAACAGCAGATGCTGGCCACGGCCCGCGCGCTGTGCCTGCGGCCCAAGGTGCTGCTGCTGGACGAGCCGACCGAGGGGCTGCAGCCCTCGATGATCGAGGCGATCCGCCAGGTGATCACGGCGATGCGCGACCGGGGTGTCGCGGTGCTGCTGGTGGAACAGCGGGTCGATGCGGTCCTGACCGTGGCCGACCGCGTGGCCTTCATCGAGAACGGCCGCAACGGAGAGGTCATGTCGGCGCAGGCCCTGCGCACCGATCATGCCATCGTGGAACGCTACATCGGGGTCTGATCGCCCCGCGGCCTGCCCGCCGGACCCGTCCCGGTTAAGCGATTGATAAGACATCCCCTCCTATCCTGCCGGCCACGGCCGGGCCCGCGCGCGGCCGGGCAGCGGCAAACGCCACGGGGGATCCGGCAAGGGATGAAGGACGACAGGCAGTTCGAAGAGCATGTCGCCGGGGGCGGCACGCTGGACAGCCCGGTGCACATGCCGCAGGACTGCCGCGAGGAGCTGGTGAAGCTCATGACCGGCTTCGCCGACAGCCAGCTTGCCGCGGCCGCCGGCCTCGCCCGGGTGCTGAACGAAGGGCCCAGCCTGCGCGAACGCATGGCGCTGGCCAGGATCGTCTATGAAAAGATCCAGATCGCCGAAACCGTGCTGGAGATCGCCTCCACCTTCGGCGCCGACATCTCGCGCTATGCCGCATATCACGCCTGGGACTCCCGCGTGGACCGCGACGCGGACCTGCCCCCGGCCCGGAGAGAGGGCGACCGCAGGCTGGCGGTCTTCCACTTCCCGATCGCGAACTGGACCGACGGTCTGGTGATGCACCACCTGATGAGCCAGGTCACGCTGGTCCAACTCGAGGAATACGCCCATGTCTGCTATGAGCCGCTGGGCACGGCGCTGCGCGGGCTGATCCCGGTCGAGACCCGCCATGCCATGCTCGCCCGCGAAGGTATCGCCCATGAACTGGCGCGCGGGCATCGCGACATGGTGCAGGCCGCGCTGGACTACTGGTGGCCGAAGGCAGGCGCCAGTTTCGGCGCCCGGCGCTCGGCAAAGTACCGCGAGCTGCGCCGCATGGGCCTGCGCCGCCGCCCGAACGAGACTCTCCTGAAGGACTGGACCACGCTGATGCGCGCCTACCTGGACCGCATGCATCTCGACCCTCCGATGAGCGTCTGAGGCGCGTGCCCCGGCGCCCCGCCGCCGCGCCGGGACCGGAGAATGGGATTGTCTCGACACCCCCTCGAAGGCATGGTCTGCCTGACCGCGCGGCCCGGACCGCGCCACGAGGAGCAAGGACACAGAGACATGCAGCGCCACGGCGGACAACTTCTGGTCGAGAGCCTGGTCGCTCTCGGCGCGACTAAAAGCTTCGGGATCCCGGGAGAGAGCTACCTCGCCGTGCTCGACGCGCTGCATGACAGCGCCGGGGCGCTGGATTTCGTGCTCTGCCGGAACGAAGGCGGCGCCGCCTTCGCCGCGGCCGCCTGGGGCAAGCTGACCGGATCGCCCGGGATCTGCTTCGTCACCCGCGGCCCGGGCGCCACCAATGCCTCGATCGGGATCCACACCGCGATGCAGGACAGCGCGCCGATGCTGGTCTTCGTGGGCCAGGTCGGCACCGACATGCGCGAGCGCGAGGCCTTCCAGGAGGTCAATTACCGCGCGGTCTTTGGCACCATGGCCAAGTGGGCGACCGAGATCGACGATGTCGGGCGCATCCCCGAGATCCTCGCCCGCGCCTGGACCACGGCCACCACCGGCCGCCCCGGCCCGGTGGTCATCGCCCTGCCCGAGGACATGCTGACCAGCCTCACCGACACCGCGCCGCTGACCGGGCCCGCCGAGATCTCGGAACCCGCGCCCGATGCCGCGGCGGTGGACAAGGCGCTCACGCTGCTTTCGGCCGCGGACCGGCCGGTGGTGCTTGTCGGCGGCTGCAACTGGCAGGCCGATGCGCGGGCTGCGCTGAAAGACTTCGCCGAAAGCTCGGACATCCCCGTGGTCGCCGCCTTCCGCTACCAGGACCAGTTCGACAACCTCTCGCCGGTCTATGCCGGCGAGGCCGGTGTCGGCATGCCGCCCAACGTCCGCAAGCTGCTGGAAGACGCCGATGTGGTGCTGGCGATCAACGTCCGCTTTGGCGAGATGACGACCGGCGCCTACGAGATCTTCGAGGTGCCGGTGCCACGCCAGACCATCGTGCATGTCCATGGCTCGGACCGCGAGATCGGCAAGATCTACCAGCCGCGCCTGGGCATCCAGGCCGGCCCCAACGCCTTCGTGCGCGCGCTGCGCCCGGTGACGGGCGACTGGTCCGGCTGGACCCGCGCGGCGCGGGCGGCGTTCCTCGCCTCGCTCGAGGCGCCGGACCAGCCGTCGCCGGTGGACATGGTCAAGGTCTCGGCCCACCTGCGCGACGTGCTGCCCGAGGATGTGATCGTGACCAACGGCGCGGGGAATTTCGCGATCTGGCCCAACAAGTTCCTGACCTACGGCCCCGATGCCCGGCTGCTGGCGCCGCAATCGGGAGCCATGGGCTACGGCCTTCCGGCGGCGGTGGCGGCCAAGGTCGCCTGCCCCGACCGCATGGTGCTGTGCTTTGCCGGCGACGGGGATTTCCAGATGACCTGCAACGAGCTTGGCACCGCGATGCAGGCCGGCGCCCAGCCGATCGTGCTGATCCTGAACAACGGCACCTACGGGACGATCCGGGCGCACCAGGAAAACCACTACCCGGCGCGCGTCTCGGGGACCGATATCGTCAACCCGGACTTCGTGGCGCTGGCGAAGGCCTACGGGTTCCACGCCGAAAAGGTCGAGCGGACCGAGGAGTTCGCCGCCGCCTTCGACCGCGCCGCGGCGAGCGGGACCGGGGCCGTGCTGGAGCTGAACGTCTCGGCCGAGGCGATCACGCCGCGGCGGACGCTCAGCCAGATGCGGGAGGCGGCGCTGGCGAAATAGGCGTCTGATCCTGGCTCTGGCGGCCGGGGTCGGATGAGGTATTTGGGCAAAGATGAAGCAGGGGGTCGCGCCGTGTCCCACGCGTGGGACATGTATCCACCCTTTTGAAATCAAGTGGTTGCAACGGCGAATTAACGAACCCGCAACGATTTGCAGAGCCGCGCCCCTGCTTCTTCTTGGGAGAAATACTCCGGAAATCCCCTGCCCGCCCACGCGACGGCAGCAGCAGGGCGCCCCCCACAACCAGCCGGTCCTGGCCGTGACGAAAGCGGCCGGGCGCGGTCAGCGGCGCGGCGATGCTCCCTTTGCCCGCCTTGTGGCAGCGGTGCAGAGCGGCTAAGGCGGCGCGGGAGCATCCGGGGAGACGACCATGATATTTGCCGACAGCCTGACGCGGCTTGGAACGGAATCCGCCTTTGTCGTGCTGGCACGGGCGCAAAAGCTGGCGGCCCAAGGGCGCGATATCATCAACCTCGGGATCGGTCAGCCGGACTTTCGCACGCCACAGCATATCGTCGAGGCCGGGATCCGCGCGCTGCAGGACGGGCATCACGGCTACACCCCCGCCAACGGGCTGCCGGTGCTGCGCGAGGCGGTGGCCGCCGACCTCGAGGCGCGGCACGGCACGAAGGTGGATCCGGACCATGTCGTGGTGGTCCCGGGCGGCAAGCCCACGATGTTCTTTGCCGTGCTGATGTTCGGCCAGCCGGGGGACGAGATCATCTGCCCCAACCCGGGTTTCCCGATCTACGACAGCGTGATCCGCTATTCCGGCGCGACCCCGGTGCCGATGGCGCTGGAAGAATCCAACGGCTTTGCCTTCTCGGCCGAGGCGGTGCTGGCCCAGATCACCGGGCGCACGCGGCTGATCATCATCAATTCGCCCGCCAACCCCACGGGGGGCGTGACCCCGAAGGAAGAAATCGACAGGCTGGTCGCCGGGCTGGCCGACTGGCCCGACGTGGCGATCCTCTCGGACGAGATCTATTCGCGGATGCTGTACGACGGGCGCGAGCACGTCAGCCTGCTGCAATACCCCGAGATCCGCGACCGGCTGATCATGCTGGACGGCTGGTCCAAGACCTATGCCATGACCGGCTGGCGGCTGGGCTATGCGGTCTGGCCCGAGGCGGCGGTGGACCATGTCACGCGGCTGTGCATCAACGACCATTCCTGCGTGAACGCCGCGGCGCAATATGCCGGGCTGGCCGCGTTGCAGGGGCCGCAGGACGCGGTGGACGAGATGATGGAGGCCTTCGACGCGCGCCGGAAAGTGATCGTCGCGGCGCTGAACGGCTTGCCCGGGGTCCGCTGCACGGATCCGGCCGGGGCGTTTTACGCCTTTCCCAACATCTCGGGCACCGGGCTGAACGCGGCGCAGGCGCAGGATCTCTTTCTCGACAAGGCCGGGGTAGCGACGATTGCCGGGACCGCCTTCGGCACGTGGGGCGAAGGCTACGTGCGGTTCTCCTACGCCAATTCGACGGAGAATATCGAGAGGGCGATCGAGCGGATCGCGGGCGTGCTGAGCTAGGGCAACGAGGCGTGGGCTGCCTGGGTCATACCGGGACGCCGGTCATGCGGCGCAGGACGTGAGACAAGCGCGCAACGGGGCACGCCGCGGCGCCGACCCTGCCGCAAGCCCTAGGGCTCAGCCGTAATCGGGCCAGGGCGCGCGGGAGAAGACGCCGCCGTCGACCATCAGGGTCTGGCCGGTGATGAACCCGGCGCGATCGGAGGCCAGGAAGATCACCGCCTCGGCCACGTCCTCGGGCAGGCCGATACGGCGCAGCGGCGTGATCTCGGCCCATTTGCCGGCATAGTCCGGGGTTTCGGAGCGGGTGCGGTCGGTTTCGATGGCGCCGGGGGCGACGCAGTTGACGCGGATGCCATGGGGCCCGAGTTCAAGCGCGGCGGAGCGGGTGAACTGTTCGATCCCGCCTTTCGAGGCGCCGTAATCCACCAGCTTCGGGAAGGCGAGCCGGTTGCAGCCCGAGCCGATGTTGATCACCGCGCCTTGGCGCCCCGCCGCGATCATGTGGCGCGCACCGATGCGGGTGTTCAGAAAGGTGCCGCGCAGGTTGGTGGCGATGACCTCGTCCCAGTCCTTGGCCGACAGGTCCATCAGCGGCGCCCAGGTCTGCCGGCCGGCATTGTTGACCACGACCGACGGCGTGCGGCCGTAGGTCTCGCGCAGGTTGGTGAAAAGCGTTTCGACCTGGGCCTCGTCGGCGGCGTCGCAGGTGAACACCCCGATGCCGTCGTCGCCCGGCGCCTCGGCCCCGGGCGGCACGGTCACCGCCACCTCATAGCCTTCGCGGCGCAGGGATCTGGCGATCTCGCGTCCGATGCCGGACCCGCCGCCTGTCACGATTGCCAATGTCATGATGTCACCTCCCCTTTCCTCGCTAACACAGCGCCAGAGGAGCTACAATCGGATCGATCACAGACGCGCGAGCACCTCGGTCAGGACACGGTCGACGGCGGTTGAAAACTGTCGGGCGCGGTTGCGAATGATAAAATACGGCGTCACCGCGATGGGCCGGTCGACGTCCAGCCGGCGCAGGCGCGCGCCGATGCCGGGGCGGGTCAGAAGGGCTGCGACCTCTTCGGCGACGGGGGCGATGACGGCGGAGTTTTCCAGCAGCGCCAGCATGACCAGCAGCGAGGAGGAATTGGTGATGCCCGAGGGCACCGGCACGGCGGCCTCGTGGAAGGCGGCCTCGACCGCCGCGCGGATCGGGGAGCCGCGTTCCTGGATGACCCAGTCGTGTTCGGCGAGCCGGTCGAGCGTCAGCCCGCGCTGCCCGGCGAGCGGATGGCTGTCGTGGACCAGAAGGGCCACCCGTTCGAACCGCGCCGGCTGGATGTCGAAGGCGCGCGGGTCGTAGTCCTGCGGCAGGCGGGCGAGGACGAATTCGAACCGCCCCTCTTCCAGGCCGCGGACAAGTTCGGTCGAGGGGCCGACCTCGATCGTGACCTCGACGCCCGGGGAGGCCGCGCGCACCGCCTGCACCGCCGGGACCAGGCATTGCACCGCCGGGCCGGTGACCGAGCCCACGCGCACCTCGCCGGACTGGCCCTCCTTCAGATCCTCGACCTCGGTCTCAAGGCTGTCGAGCGTGGCGAGGATGGCGCGGCCGTGTTGCAGGAAGGCCTGGCCGATGGCGGTCGGAACCATGCCCTTGGGGTGGCGATCGAAGAGCTTCGTGCCGAGGTCGGTTTCGAGTTCCGCGAGGATGCGCGAGGCGGCGGGCTGCGAGATCGCGAGCGCACCGGCGGCGATCTGGAGCTTGCCGCTTTCGGCGATCTTCACGATCAGGCGCAGGTGCTGGGGCTTGAGACGGCGGGCAAGGTCCAAGGGCGGCGTCCGGTTGCGGGATCTGGGCGGCGGTGCGCAGAGAGGCACATACCGATTGTGTTATGCGGATTGCGGCTAATGCAATTTGAAGGACATGTAAAGCTAGGCTACCCCGACGGCGGGGTCGGAGGCCCCGTCACATTCGCAAGAACCGCGCGGCGGCCGGCATCATGAGCGGCGCGCGCAAGGGAGGCATTCATGAAATTGAAAATGGTCCTGGCTTCGGCCACGGCAGTCTTTGCGCTTGCCACCGGCGTGCTGGCCGAAGGTACGGTGGGCATCGCCATGCCGACGAAATCCTCGGCGCGCTGGATCTCGGACGGCAATTCGATGGTCAATCAGTTCCAGGAGGCCGGATACGACACGGACCTGCAATATGCAGAGGACGACATTCCGAACCAGCTGGCGCAGATCGAGAACATGATCACCAAGGGCGTCGACGTGCTCGTGATCGCGGCGATCGACGGCACGACGCTGTCGAACGCGCTGGAGAACGCGCATTACGCCGGGATCAAGGTCATCGCCTATGACCGGCTGATCCGCGACAGCGAATACGTCGACTATTACGCGACCTTCGACAACTTTCAGGTGGGCGTGCAGCAGGCGACCTCGCTGGTGGAAGGCCTGGAAGAGCGGTTCGGCGAAGGCCCCTACAACGTCGAGCTCTTCGGCGGCAGCCCGGACGACAACAACGCGTATTTCTTCTATGATGGCGCGATGTCGGTTCTGCAGCCGCTGATCGACGACGGCACGATCAACATCGTGTCGGGCCAGATGGGCATGGACACCGTCGGCACGCTGCGCTGGGACGGATCGGTTGCTCAGGCGCGCATGGATAACCTGCTTTCGGCCCATTACACCGATGCCCAGGTGCATGGTGTGCTGTCGCCCTACGACGGGCTGTCGATCGGGATCCTGTCGTCGCTGAAGGGCGTGGGCTATGGCTCGGGCGATCTGCCGATGCCGATCGTGACCGGCCAGGACGCCGAGGTCCCCTCGGTCAAGTCGATCCTCGCGGGTGAGCAGTATTCGACCGTGTTCAAGGACACGCGCGAGCTGGCACGTGTCACCGTGGGCATGGTGGACGCCGTGCTGGAAGGCGGCGAGCCGGAGATCAACGACACCGAGACCTATGACAACGGCATGAAGATCGTGCCCTCCTACCTGCTGGAACCGGTGGCAGTGGACGCGTCGAACTGGGAAGAGATCCTGATCGGCTCGGGCTACTACACCGAAGACCAGGTCAAGTGACCTCCTCCACTTGATCTCCCCCCTGCCCGCGCCAACCATCGCGGCCGCGGCGGCGGGCAGGGGGACCATTCCTGAAGAACAAGTCGCGAAAGATGTTCCCTGAAGATCTTTCCACCGCTTCCGGTCGAGGGGCACCGATGCAGAATTCCACACAGCCATTGCTTGAAATGCGCGCGATCACCAAGACCTTTCCGGGGGTGAAGGCGCTGGACGAGGTCAACCTCTCGGTCCGCAAGGGCGAGATTCACGCTCTGGTCGGCGAGAACGGCGCCGGCAAATCCACCCTCATGAAGGTGCTGTCGGGCGTCTACCCGGCCGGAACCTACGAGGGCGAAATCCATTACGATGGCGCACTGGCCGAATTCGCCTCGCTCAGCGACAGCGAGGACCGCGGCATCGTCATCATCCACCAGGAACTGGCGCTTGTGCCGCTGATGTCGATTGCCGAGAACCTGTTTCTGGGCAACGAGATCGCCGAGGGCGGCGTGATCCAGTGGCAGGAAACCTTTCGCCGGACCGAAGAGCTGCTGGCCAAGGTCGGCCTCAGGGAGGCCCCCGGCACGCTGATCGACAAGCTGGGCGTGGGCAAGCAGCAGCTGGTCGAGATCGCCAAGGCGCTGTCCAAGGACGTGCGGCTGCTGATCCTGGACGAACCGACCGCGGCCCTGTCGGAAAGCGACAGCCAGGCCCTGCTGGACCTGATCCTGGAGCTGAAAGAGCGCGGCGTGACCTCGATCATCATCAGCCACAAGCTGAACGAGGTGCGGCGCGTGGCCGACAGCGTGACGGTGATCCGAGACGGATCGACCGTGTCGACCATGGACGCCAAGACCGACGAGATCACCGAGGACCGCATCGTGCGCGACATGGTCGGCCGGGACATGGCGCATCGCTATCCCGACCGCGAGCGCCGCGCAGGCCCCGTGCTGATGGAGGTCAAGGACTGGAACGTCTGGCACCCCGAACATGCCGACCGGCAGGTGATCCGCGACGCCAACATCACCGTGCGCGCCGGCGAGGTCGTGGGCATCGCAGGCCTGATGGGCGCGGGCCGGACCGAGCTGGCGATGTCGATCTTCGGCCGCTCCTACGGGCGCAACATCACCGGTACGGTCGAGATGAACGGCAGGACGGTCGATACCTCGACCGTGTCCAAGGCGATCGAGGCCGGGCTGGCCTATGTGACCGAGGACCGCAAGTCGCTGGGCCTGATCCTGGACGAGACGATCCAGCGCAACATCACGCTGACCAACCTGCCCGCGGTGTCGACCAACGGCGTGATCGCCGAGAATGCCGAGACGCAGGTCTCCGAAAGCTATCGCAAGGCGATGAACATCCGCACGCCCAGCGTCTTCCAGAAGGTCGTGAACCTGTCGGGCGGGAACCAGCAGAAGGTGGTCCTGTCGAAATGGCTCTTTGCCGAGCCCGAGGTGCTGATCCTCGACGAGCCGACACGCGGCATCGACGTGGGTGCGAAATTTGAAATCTACGGCCTCATCAACCGGCTTTCCGCCGATGGGAAGGGGGTCGTCATGATCTCGTCGGAGATGCCCGAACTGCTGGGCATGTGCGACCGGATCTATGTCATGGGCGAAGGCCATTTCGTCGGTGAACTTACCGCCGAAGAGGCAAGCCAGGAGCGCATCATGTCGCTCATCGTGAACGACTGAGGAGAGACAAGCCATGGACCTGGCGGATCAGACCAAGACATCCGGACAGCCGAGCATCGGCCATTATCTTCTGGGACACCTGCGCGAATTCGGGCTGCTGTTTGCCCTGATCGCGATCATGATCTTCTTCCAGATCGTGACCGACGGCACGCTGCTGCGCGCGGTGAACCTGACCAACCTGTTCCTGCAGAACAGCTATATCATCATCATGGCGCTGGGGATGCTCATCGTCATCGTCGCCGGCCATATCGACCTGTCGGTCGGTTCTGTCATGGGCTTCATCGGCGCGCTGGCCGCGGTGATGATCGTGGAATGGGAGCTGGCGGTGCTGCCGGCGATCCTGCTGTGCCTGGTGGCCGGCGCCCTGATCGGCGCCTGGCAGGGGTACTGGGTCGCCTACTGGAAGATCCCGTCCTTCATCGTGACGCTGGCCGGCATGCTGGTGTTCCGGGGCATGTCTCTGTGGCTGCTCGAAGGGCAGTCGGTCGGGCCCTTCCCGAAATCCTTCCAGCTGCTGTCGACCGGGTTCATCCCCGACATCTTCGGCATCGACCGGCCCAACGGCACGGCGCTCGCCGCCGGGGTGATCGCGGCGATGCTGATCATCTGGCTGGGCCTGCGCGCCCGCGCCCGCAACAAGCGCTACGGCATCGAGGGCGAACCCCTGCCCTTCTTCGTGGCGCGCACCGGCATCGTCGTCTGTGCCGTGCTCTTCATCTTCTACAAGCTGGCCGAATTCCGCGGCATGCCCAACGTGCTGATCACCATGGCGGTGCTGACGGTGATCTATGCCTTCGTGACCGAGAACACGACGCTGGGCCGGAGGGTCTATGCCCTGGGCGGCAACGAGAAGGCGGCGAAGCTTTCGGGCATCAAGACCGAGCGGCTGACCTTCCTGGCCTTCGTGAACATGGGGCTGCTGGCCGCGCTGGCGGGGCTGATCTTTGCCGCGCGGCTGAACACGGCGACGCCCAAGGCCGGCTTCGGTTTCGAGCTCGACGTGATCGCGGCGGTCTTCATCGGCGGTGCGTCCATGTCCGGCGGGGTCGGCAAGATCGTCGGCGCCGTGGTGGGCGCCTTCATCATGGGCGTGCTGAACAACGGCATGTCGATCATGGGCATCGGCATCGACTACCAGCAGGTCATCAAGGGGCTCGTGCTGCTCGCCGCCGTGTTCTTCGACGTCTACAACAAGAGTAAGGGTTAATTCATGTCCTTCACCCCCGCCCCGTGGCCCCGCAAGCTGCGTTCCCAGGAATGGTATGGAGGGACGACCAAGGATTCCATCTATCACCGGGGATGGCTGAAGAATCAGGGCTACCCGGATGACCTGTTCGACGGGCGCCCGATCATCGGGGTGCTGAACACCTGGTCGGATCTGACGCCCTGCAACGGCCACCTGCGCGAGCTGGCCGAGAAGGTGAAGGCCGGGATCTGGGAGGCCGGCGGCTTCCCGGTCGAGGTGCCGGTGTTCTCGGCCTCCGAGAACACGTTCCGGCCCACCGCGATGATGTTCCGCAACCTCGCCGCGCTGTCGATCGAAGAGCAGATGCGCGGGCAGCCCATCGACGGCGCCGTGCTGCTGGTGGGCTGCGACAAGACCACGCCCTCGCTGCTGATGGCGGCCGCTTCGGTGGACATGCCGTCGATCGTGGTGACCGGCGGGCCCATGCTGAACGGCTGGTTCCACGGCGAGGCGGTGGGTGCGGGCACGCATCTGTGGCGGTTCTCCGAGGCGGTGAAGGCCGGCGAGATGACGCAGCAGGAATTCCTGGATGCCGAGAGCGCGGTGACGCGGTCGTCGGGGACCTGCAACACGATGGGCACGGCCTCGTCGATGGCGTCGATGGCCGAAGCGCTTGGCATGGCCCTGTCGGGCAATGCGGCGATCCCGGCAGTGGACAGCCGGCGCCGGACCATGGCGCAGCTGACCGGCCGGCGCATCGTGCAGATGGTGAAGGACGATCTGAAGCCCTCCGACATCCTGACCCGCGAAGCGTTCGAGAACGCGATCCGCGTGAACGGCGCGGTGGGCGGGTCGACCAACACGGTGGTGCACCTGCTGGCCATCGCGGGCCGCGTAGGCATCGATATCACGCTGGACGACTGGGACCGGCTGGGCCGCGACGTGTCGACCATCGTCGATCTGCAGCCCTCGGGGCGGTTCCTGATGGAGGAATTCTACTATGCCGGGGGTCTGCCTGTGGTGCTGAAGCGGCTGGGAGAGGCCGGGCAGCTGCACAGGGAGGCCCTGACGGTCTCCGGAAGCACGATCTGGGACGAGGTCAAGGGGGCGGTGAACTACAACGAAGAGGTCATCCGCCCCGCCGACAGGCCCCTGACCGACAAGGGCGGGATTGCCGTGCTGCGGGGCAATATCGCCCCCAACGGCGCGATCCTGAAGCCCTCGGCGGCCTCGCCCGCCCTGATGCAGCACCGGGGACGCGCGGTGGTCTTCGAGGATATCGACGACTACAAGGCGAAGATCAACGACGACGCGCTCGACATCGACGAGACCTGCATCATGGTGCTGAAGAACTGCGGGCCGCGCGGCTATCCCGGCATGGCCGAGGTCGGCAACATGGGCCTGCCGCCGAAGGTCCTGAAGAAGGGCATCACCGACATGATCCGCATCTCGGATGCGCGCATGTCGGGCACGGCCTATGGCACAGTCATCCTGCACACCTCGCCCGAGGCCGCCGTGGGCGGGCCGCTGGCGGTGGTGCGCGACGGCGACATGATCGAGGTCGATGTCGCGGCACGGCGTCTGCACCTGGACATCAGCGAGGAGGACCTTGCCGCGCGCCTGGCCGGATGGGCGCCCAGCCACGAGCAGGCGACATCGGGCTACGAATGGCTGCACCAGACCCATGTGGGCGGGGCGGACACGGGCGCGGACCTGGACTTCCTCAAGGGCTGCCGTGGCGCGGCGGTCGGAAAGGATTCACATTGATGCAGATCGCGCTTGTGGGCATCGGCAAGATCGCCCTGGACCAGCATGTCCCCTCCATCGCCGCCTCCCCCGACTGGGAGCTGGCGGCCACCGTGTCGCGGCACGGGACGGTGGACGGGGTCGAGGCCTTTACCGATTTCGACGCAATGCTCGCCGCCCGTCCCGACATCCGGGTCGTTTCGCTCTGCATGCCGCCGGTTCCGCGCTATGATTACGCGGCCAAGGCGATCCGGGCCGCGCGGCACGTGATGCTTGAAAAGCCCCCGGGCGCCACCCTGTCGGAATGCCATGCGCTGGCCGACATGGCGGCGGCGCAGCGGGTGTCGCTTTATGCCACGTGGCATTCGCGGTCGGCCGACAAGGTGCAGGCGGCGAAGGCCTGGCTGGCCGGCAAGACGCTGCGGAAGTTCACCGTCACCTGGAAGGAGGACGTGCGCCGCTGGCATCCCGGGCAGGAGTGGATCTGGGAGCCCGGCGGCATGGGGGTCTTCGATCCCGGGATCAACGCCCTGTCCATCGTGACCGAGATCCTGGCCGACCCGATCCACGTGACCTCGGCCCTGCTGGAGGTGCCGGAGAACCGGCAGGCACCGATTGCCGCGAAGATGGCCTTCCACCATCCCACCGCAGAGGTCGCGATGGAGTTCGACTGGCGCCAGGAGGGCGACCAGACCTGGTCGATCGAGGCGGAATGCGACGAAGGCACGCTTGCGCTGCACGACGGCGGCGCGCGGATGCTGGTCGACGGGGCCGAGACCGGCGACGAGACCAGCGCGGCGCTCTCGGGCGAATACCCGCGGCTTTATGCCCGGATGTCCGAGCTGGTGCGCGCGGGCACCTCGGACGTCGACCTTGCGCCGATGCGCCATGTGGCCGATGCCTTCACCCTCGGACGGCGCGAGCTGGTCGCGCCCTTCACGGAGTAACCCATGGCCGAGCATTTCGCAGACACGCCGGAGGGACTGCCGGTCGACGTGATCCGCCTGCAGGCGGGCGGCACGCGGGCGCAGATTCTGACCTGGGGCGCCACGCTGCAGGATCTGCGGCTTGATGGCGTGGACCATGGCCTGGTGCTGGGCGCGCCACAGCTGGCGCCCTACCTTGGACCGATGCGCTATTTCGGCGCCATCGTCGGGCCGGTGGCCAACCGCATCGCGGGCGGCACGGCCGAGCTGGACGGCACGCGCCACGATTTCGAGAAGAACGAGGCCGGGCGCACCACGCTGCATGGCGGGCACATCGGCACCGATGCGCGGCTCTGGCAGCTGGAGGAGGAGAGCGACAGCCATTGCCGCCTGTCCCTGCGGCTGGCCGATGGCGAGGGCGGGTTTCCGGGCAACCGGGTGCTGTCGGCCGAGTACCGGCTGGGCGATGACGGTGCGCTGACGCTGACGCTGACGGCTGTCAGCGATGCGCCGACTTGGATGAACCTGGCCAATCACGCCTACTGGAACCTGACGGGCCGGGACGGGCTGGAAGATCATGCGCTGAGCATCGCCGCCTCCAGCTACCTGGAGGTCGACGACCACCTGATCCCCACCGGCGCCCCGGTGCCGGTGGCGGGCACGCGCTTTGATTTCCGCGCCCCCCGCCCCGTGCGGCGCGAGGGCGAGGCGATGGTCGATCACAACTTCTGCCTCGATCCCGGCGCGCGGCCGTCGCTGGTGCTGACCGGCGGTGGGCTTCGGCTTGAGATCACCACCGATGCGCCCGGCGTGCAGATCTTCGACGCCACGGGCCTGACCCCCGGCCCCGGCCATGACGGGCGCCAACACGGCCCCCATGCCGGCCTCGCGATCGAGCCGCAGTTCTGGCCCGATACGCCCAACCATCCCGATTACCCTTCGATCCGGCTTGACCCCGGCGCGACCTGGTCCCAGGTCAGCCGGTACCACGCCACGGTCGAGAGCTGAGCAGAGAAAAGGACGATTGCCCATGAAATCCCCCCTGACAGGCATCCTGCCCGTGGCGCCCACACCGTTTCACGCCGATGGCCGCGTGGACGAAGAGGGCATGCGCCGTGTGCTCGACTGCATGATCGACCAGGGCGTCGACGCGATCTGCATCCTGGCGAATTATTCAGAGCAGTTCCTGCTGTCCGATGCCGAACGCGACCTGCTGATGAAGATCAGCCTTGAGCATGTCGCCGGCCGGGTGCCGGTGATTGCCACCATCAGCCATTTCGCGACCGAGGTGGTCACCGCCCGGGCGAAGGCGGCCGAGGCGATGGGCGCGGCCATGGTGATGATGATGCCGCCCTATCACGGTGTGGGCCTGGTCCCGGCCGAGGCGGGCATCTTCGAGCAGTTCGCCGCCGTCTCGGATGCGATCTCGATCCCGATCATGGTGCAGGACGCGCCGCTGTCGGGTGTCTCGCTGCCCGTCCCGCTGCTGGTGCGGATGGCGAAGGAGATCGAGAACGTCTCTTACTTCAAGATCGAAACGCCCTTTGCCGCCGACAAGCTGGCCGCGCTGATCGAGATGGGTGGCGAGCATATCGTCGGCCCCTTCGACGGCGAAGAGGCGGTGACGCTGCTGGCCGACCTGGACGCGGGCTGCACCGGTACCATGACCTCGGCCTTGCAGCCCGAGCTGATCCGGCCCATCGTCACCGAATTCCGCGCCGGCAACGAGGCCGCCGCGCTGGAGCGCTGGCAGATGTGCCTGCCGCTGATCAACCACGAAAACCGTCAGTGCGGCCTGCGCGCCGCCAAGACGGTGATGATGGAAGGCGGCGTGATCGGATCCGATCACGTGCGTCATCCGTTGAAACCCATGTCCGACCGCACCCGCGCCCGGCTGCTTCAGCTTTCCAAAGAGCTGGACGTGATCGCGCTGCGCTGGGGCAAATAGAAAGGATCGAACGATGACCACCTTCACACCGCACGGCAAGAACCTGATCGCAGGGGAATGGGTCGCCGGAGAGGCCACCTTTGCCTCCGCGCCCGTCTCGGGCCCGTCGCACAGCTTCACCGACGGCTCGCCCGCGCTGGTCGATGCCGCCGTCAAGGCCGCCGAAGAGGCGTTCTGGACCTACGGCTATTCCAGCCGCGAGGACCGCGCCGCCTTCCTGAACGCCATTGCCGACGAGATCGAGGCCCGCGGCGAGCAGATCACCGAGATCGGCACGCAGGAAACCGGCCTGCCCGAGGCGCGCCTTCAGGGCGAGCGCGGACGGACCACCGGCCAGCTGCGCATGTTCGCCGATCACATCATGAAGGGCGATTACCTGGACCGCCGCCATGACGAGGCGCTGCCCGACCGCGCGCCCCTGCCCCGGCCGGACCTGCGCATGGTCCAGCGCCCGATCGGCCCGGTCGCCGTCTTCGGCGCATCGAACTTCCCGCTGGCGTTCTCGACAGCGGGCGGCGACACGGCCTCGGCGCTGGCCGCCGGCTGCCCGGTTGTCGTCAAGGGACACCCGGCCCATCCCGGCACCGCCGAGATCGTGGCCGAGGCGATCCATGCGGCGGTCGCCAAGACCGGGATGCCCGCGGGCGTCTTTTCGATGGTGCACGGCGCGGCACACGAGGTCGGCGGCACGCTGGTGAAACATCCGCTGATCAAGGCGGTGGGCTTCACCGGGTCGCTGAAAGGCGGCAAGGCGCTGTTCGACCTTTGCGCGCAACGCCCCGAGCCGATCCCCTTCTTCGGCGAGCTGGGCTCGATCAACCCGATGTTCATCCTGGCCGAGGCCGCCAAGGCCCGGGGCGAGGAAATCGGCAAGGGCTGGGCCGGCTCGCTGACCATGGGCGCGGGCCAGTTCTGCACCAACCCCGGGATCGCCGTCGTGGGCCAGGGGCCGGAGGGCGACGCCTTTGTCGCCGCCGCCAAGTCCGCCCTGGAGGAGACCGCCCCGCAGGTCATGCTGACCGACGGGATCGCATCGGCCTATCGCGACGGCAAGGCGACGTTCGACGCCTCGAACGCCGCGCGGCCGGTGATGACCAGCGAGAGCGAGGGCCGCAATGCCGCGCCGAACCTCTACGAGACGGATGTCGAGGCCTTCCTCAGCGATCATGCGCTCGAGCAGGAGGTCTTTGGCCCGCTCGGCGTGGTGATCCGCGTGGGATCGCAGGACGAGATGGTGGAGCTGGCCAAGGGCTTCGAGGGTCAGCTGACCGCGACGCTGCACATGGACGACGGCGACACCGACGCGGCGCGGCAGCTGATGCCGGTGCTGGAGCGCAAGGCGGGCCGGGTGCTGGCCAACGGCTTCCCCACGGGGGTCGAGGTCTGCGATGCCATGGTCCATGGCGGCCCCTACCCCGCGTCGACCAACTTCGGCGCGACCTCGGTCGGGACGCTGGCGATCCGGCGCTTCCTGCGCCCGGTCTGCTACCAGAACCTGCCCGAGGCGCTGCTGCCCGAAGACCTGCGCTGACCGCGGAAAAGCAGTGGTATATGGCATACCACATGCAGTAAACTTTTCGTGAACGCCTTGTGAGCAAGGGCGTTCACGCAATTCCAGGTGCTTGCGGCCTCCGGTCTTTCCTGACACTCTGCACAAGCTACGACGCGGGGGGAACGGGGTGCCGCAGCACGACACGCATATCGACACGGCGCGGTTTCATGCGCTGATCGCGACGGACACCGTCCGTGCGCGTGACCTGTCGACAGCGTCGGACGTGGCCATCATCGCCGATCCCCACGCCGGTATCCGCATCCGCCGCGCGATCCGCAAGCAGACCCAGCGCGATCCCTGCAGCGCGCGCGACGTGGCCCAGACCCAGGCTCCGGCCCGGGCTTTGACCACGTGATCCGGACCGTGACCGGTCAGGCAAGGCTGCTGCCGAAACGGCAGACCTGTGCCGGGTGTCACGGCGGTCGCATAGTTTTTCGGCAGTCCTGAACGGTTTGCACTCCACAAGTGGGGTGTGACCCTTTACGCCGAGTTTCAATATCCTTCTTCGGCCCCGGGAGTAACGCGCGCCCATGAGCGATCAGACCCCCCTGCTACTTGTCATCGCCCTTCTGCCCTTCATAGGCGCATTGATACCCGGGCTGATGATCCGCGCCGGCCGGAATGCCTGCGCGATCTTCACCGCCGCGCCGACGGCGCTGGCCTTCATCATGCTTCTGCTGCTGGCCCCCGCGGTGTTCCGCGGCGAGGTGCTGCATTTCCGGCTGGACTGGCTGCCGCAGCTGGGGCTGCAGGCGAGCTTCTTCCTCGACGGGCTCGGGCTGCTCTTTGCCTGCATGATCACGGGCGTCGGCCTGCTGATCACGCTTTACGCGCGTTTCTACCTGTCGGGCGAGGATCCGATGGGGCAGTTCTATACCTTCCTGCTGCTGTTCCAGGGCGCGATGCTGGGCATCGTCCTGTCGGACAACATCCTGCTTCTGCTGATTTTCTGGGAGCTGACGTCGCTGTCGTCCTTCCTGCTGATCGGTTACTGGAAGCACCTGCCCGATGGCCGCCAGGGCGCGCGCATGGCGCTGGCGGTGACCGGCGCGGGCGGGCTTGCGATGATCGGGGGGATGCTGATCCTCGGCAATATCGCGGGCAGCTACAACCTCAGCGACATCCTGCAGGCCGGCGACGCGATCAAGGCGTCGGACTGGTACCTGCCGGCGCTGATCCTGATCCTGCTGGGCGCCTTCACCAAATCGGCGCAGTTCCCGTTCCACTTCTGGTTGCCGCATGCGATGGCCGCGCCGACGCCGGTCTCGGCCTATCTGCACAGCTCGACCATGGTGAAGGCGGGCGTCTTCCTGATGGCGCGGATGTGGCCGGCGCTGGGAGGCACGCAGGAATGGTTCTACATCGTGACCTCCGTGGGCCTGATCACCATGGTGATCGGCGCGGTCGTGGCGCTGTTCAAGGATGACCTGAAGGGGCTGCTGGCCTTCTCGACGGTCAGCCACCTTGGCCTGCTGACGGCGCTTCTGGGCTTTGCGACGCCCATGGCGGCGGTCGTCGCGGTGTTCCACATCATCAACCACATGACCTTCAAGGCCGCGCTCTTCATGACCGCCGGCATCATCGACCACGAGGCGCATACCCGCGACATCCGCCGGCTGGGCGGCTTGCGGACCCTGATGCCGATCACCTTCGTGATCGGAACGATCGCGGCGCTGTCGATGGCGGGTGTGCCGCTGACCAACGGGTTTCTGTCGAAGGAGCTGATGCTGGAGGAGGCCTGGCACGCGCATCTGTTCGAGAACCACTACGCCGCCGCCGTCCTTGCGACGCTGGGCGCGGTGTTCTCGGTGGCCTATTCGCTGCGCTTCATCTTCCACGTCTTCTTCGGCCCCGTGCGCGACGACTACCCGCACAAGCCCCACGATCCGCCCTTCGGCATGTGGGCCGCGCCCGCGCTGCTGGTGGTCTTCGTGGTGGCCATCGGCCTCTACCCGCCGCTGGTCGAGCCGCTGGTCAAGGTGGCCGGACAGGCCGTCATCGGCGATGCCGAGATGCCCTATTTCCACCTGGCGATCTGGCATGGCGTAACGCCCGCCCTGATCATGTCGGGCATCGCCCTGGCCGTCGGTGCGATCATCCTGATCGCCTTCACCCCGGTCGACCGGCTGTGGCTGGCGCTGAAGGTCCCCTATGCCAAGGCGATGTTCGACGCGCTGATGGCGCGGCTGGTGGGCTTCAGCACCTGGCTGACCGCCGGCATGCACAACGGAGCGATCAGCCGCTATCTGGCGATCTTCACCGTGGCCACCGTCCTGCTGGGCGTGATCGCCTACATGGGCGGCGGGCTTTCGGCGCCGGATCGCACGCTGCTGCCGATCCCGCCGGTTGTCTTCATCGGCTGGGTCCTGCTGGTCGCCGGCGCGATCGCCGTCGTGGCGCTTCACCGGCACCGGTTCCGGGCGCTGGTCGTGCTGGGGATCATCGGCCTGATGATCTCGGCCGGGTTCATCTATCTCTCGGCGCCCGACCTCGCGCTGACGCAGATCTCGGTGGAGACGGTGACGATCATGCTGCTGCTGCTCGCCCTGCACTTCCTGCCGAAGGAGACCCCGAACGAAAGCGGCCAGGCCCTGCGCATCCGCGACGGGGCGATCGCCCTGGTCGCGGGCGTGGGCGTGGCGGCACTGTGTTATGCCTTCATGCTGCGCGGCGTACCGACGATCTCGGATTACCACCTGGCCAATTCGTACATCGGCGGTGGCGGCACCAACGTGGTCAACGTGATCCTCGTGGACTTCCGCGGCTACGACACCTACGGCGAGATCATCGTGCTGGGCATTGCCGGCCTGACGATCTACGCCCTGATGGAGGCGCTGCTGAACGGGCCCGCCGCACGGCGGCTGCGCAACACCGACTACAGCCAGGACCGGTCGCGCGACCGTCACCCGCTGATGATGGTGATCGCGACCCGGGTGATGATGCCCATCGCGCTGATGGTGGGGATCTACATCTTCCTGCGCGGCCACAACCAGCCGGGAGGCGGCTTTGTCGCCGGGCTTGTCGTGTCGATCGCGCTCCTGATGCAGTACATGGCCTCGGGCTTTGCCTGGACCCAGGAGCGGCAGAAGATCGAGTATCATTCGCTGATCGGCTGGGGCGTGGTGATCGCCGGTCTGACCGGCGCAGGTGCCTGGCTGGCGGGCAAGCCCTTCCTGACCTCGGCCTATGGCTACCTGGAATTCCCGCCGATCGAGGAATTCGAATGGGCCACGGCCATTGCCTTCGACCTGGGCGTGTTCCTGACCGTGTTGGGGGCCGTGATGCTGATGCTCTACTCGCTCAGCCGGATCGCGCGCTACGCCGGCGAGACCGTGAACGTCGAGGCCATGGACTACGACCCGACCGACCGAACCACAGACCGAACGACCGACCAGAAGGAGGCGCGCTGACATGGAATTGCTTGTTGCCAGCGCCGTCGGCGTGCTGACCGCCGGAGGGGTCTACCTGATCCTGCGGCTGCGCGCCTTCCCCGTGATCCTCGGCCTGTCGCTGCTGTCCTACGCTGTGAACGTCTTCCTGTTCTCCAGCGGAGGGCTTGCGGTGAACCTGCCGCCGATCCTCAACAAATACGCGCCCGATCAGGCCTATACCGACCCGCTGCCCCAGGCGCTGGTGCTGACGGCGATCGTGATCTCCTTCGGGATGACGGCGCTTCTGGTGATGGTGGCGCTTGGCGCCTACCTGGAATCCGACACCGACAAGGTGGACATGGACGCGCCTGACGCCTCCGGCGACGAGGAGACGTCCAAATGAACCACTGGATCATTGCTCCCGTCGTTCTGCCGGCGCTGATGGCGCCGCTGATCGCCTTCGTGATGCGCTATGACATCGTGCTGGCGCGGGCGGCCTCCTTCGTGTCGACGCTGGGCCTGCTGGCGGTGTCGATCGCGCTTCTGGTGATGGTCGGGGATGGCGACATCCTGGTCTATCGCCTGGGCGACTGGCCGGCACCCTTCGGCATCGTGCTGGTGGTCGACCGGCTGTCGGCGCTGATGGTGCTGCTGACCTCGATCCTGGCGCTGCTGACGCTGACCCATGCCGCCGCCACCGGATGGGACGCGCGGGGCCGGCATTTCCACGCCCTGTTCCAGTTCCAGCTGATGGGGATCTGCGGCGCCTTCCTGACCGGCGACATCTTCAACCTCTTCGTCTTCTTCGAAGTGCTGCTGATCGCCTCCTACGGTCTGATGATCCATTCCGGCGGGGTCCAGAGGATCCGCGCAGGCCTGCAATACGTGGTCATCAACCTGGCGGGCTCGACCCTGTTCCTTTTCGCGCTGGGAACGCTTTATGCCTCCACCGGGACGCTGAACATCGCCGACCTGGCAGTGCGCGTGCAGGAGATCCCGGCCGAGGATGCCGCGCTGGTGCGGGTGGCGGCGATCCTGCTGATGACCGTCTTCGCGGTGAAGGCGGCGGTCTTCCCGGTGCAGTTCTGGCTGCCCGGCACCTATGCCAACGCCCCCGCCCCGGTCGCGGCGCTGTTCGCGATCATGACCAAGGTCGGCGCCTATGCCATCCTGCGGGTTCATGCGCTGGTCTTCGGGCCGCATGTGGAGGCGATGCAGGACATGCCGGGCGATCTGCTGTTCATCGGCGGCATCGTCACCGTGGCCATCGGCGCCTTCGGCGTGCTGGGCGCGCGGCGGCTGATGCCGCTGATCGCCTTCTCGGTCGTGGGCTCGATGGGGACGCTGATCACCGCGCTGGCGGCCTTCCGGCCCGAGGCGGTGACCGCAGCGCTTTATTACCTGGTGCATTCCACCTTCGCCGCCGCGGCGCTGTTCCTGGTGGCCGACCTGGTGGTCGCGCGCCGGACCGACGACCGCCTGACGGCGCAGCCGCCGACGGTGCAGAACGGGCTTTTTGCCGCGCTGTTCTTCGGCGGGGCCATCGCCATGGCCGGGATGCCGCCGCTGTCGGGCTTCCTGGGCAAGCTGGTGATCCTCGACGCGCTGCGCGAACCGGGCGAGATCTGGGCCGCATGGGTCGCGATCCTGGCGGGGTCGCTGCTGACGATCATCGGCTTTGCCCGCGCGGGCAGCATGATCTTCTGGCGCTCCACCGCGACCGAGGCACCGGTCCCGACCGAGGCCGCGCCCGCCCCCGATGCCACCCCCGCCACGCCGATGCAGCTTGCACCCAGCATGGCGGCGATGGCGCTGCTGGCGGCGCTGGCGGTCTTCGCCGGGCCGGTGACGCGTTACCTGCAGGGGGCGACGGACGAATTGTTCGACTATACCGCCTACGTGACAGCCGTTCTTTACGTCGACAACGAGGGCAAGGACCTGAGCAAGGGACACGGCGATGACCATGGCGACAGCTACGGCGAAGACCATGGCGAAGAGGGATACGGCGACGACGGCCATGGCGAGGCGGACTCGCCAGAGGCCGACGAGCTGCCAGCCCATCGCGCCAACGATGCCGAGGCCCACGGGGCCGAAGCCGAGCATGTGGAGGACTAAGTCATGATAAAGCGTCTCTTCCCCCACCCGCTGCTCAGCCTCATGCTGGTCTTCGTCTGGGCCGGGCTGGTCAACAAGGTCACCCCCGGCAACCTGCTGCTGGGCGCGATCCTGGGCGTGCTGGTCCCGCTGATCTCGTCGCCCTTCTGGCCCAACCGGGCCAAGCTGCGCCGGCCCGGCATGGCGATGATCTACGTGCTGATCGTGCTGTGGGATATCGTCGTGGCCAACGTGCAGGTTGCGCTGATCATCCTGTTCAAGCGCAGGGAGGACATCCATTCGAAATGGGTCTGCGTCCCGCTCGACGTGACCTCGCCCGAGCCGATCACCGTGCTGGCCGGCACCATTACCATGACCCCGGGCACCGTTTCGGCGGTGCTGTCGGCCGATGCCAGCTGCATCCTTGTCCACTGCCTGCACACCGACGACCCCGACGGCGTCCGCGACGACATCAAGCAGCGCTACGAACGCCGCCTGAAGGAGATCTTCTGATGCTGACCTATGCGCTCTACTTCGCTTTCGGCTGCTACGGGCTGGGCCTGCTGTTCTGTCTCTGGCGCATCGCCAAGGGGCCGGATTCGGCGGACAGGATCCTCGCGCTCGACACGATGGTGATCAACGTGATCGCCCTGCTGGTGCTCTACGGCATCTGGCGCGGCACCGCCGTCTACTACGAGGCCTCGATGCTGGTCGCCATGGTCGGCTTCGTCTCAACCGTCGCCTATTGCCGCTTTGTGCTGCGCGGCGACATCATCGAATGAGAGGGAGACGCTGATGGACACCCTGGCACAAATAGAGCTGGAACCCTGGGCCGAATACCTGGTCTGCTTCCTCCTGGTGGTCGGCGGGCTTTTCGGCATCGTCGGCTCCTTCGGACTGATCAAGCTGACGGACACGCTGCAACGGCTGCATGCGCCGACCAAGGCCACGACGCTGGGCGTGGGTGGCGTGCTGCTGGCCTCGATCTCGTATTTCTGGCTGGCCGAGCACGTGATCACCTTCCACGAACTGCTGATCACGCTGTTTCTGTTCCTGACGGCCCCGATCACGGCGAACTTCATCGCCAAGACCTACATGGCGCGGAACATGCCGCCGTCCGATGTGCCGCAGACAGAGGGCGATTACGGCTGGTCGATCTACGACGATCCGCCGCCGCCGCCCCGGCATTCCAGCCATGGCGCCACCCCCTCGCGGGACTGACGGCGCCACATGCCGCACCCCCCTGCCCGCCGCGCCCCTCGCGCGGCGGGCTTCGTTTCGGCCCCCTGTCGTCAGACCGGCGCCACCGGCGTGACCGGAGAGCCCACCGCCCCCGGCAGCCGCAGCGGCGGCGTCGTCAGCAGGACACGCGAGCGCCCGTTTTCCCGCAGCCACCCAGCCAGCGACGTCAGGTGCCAGCGGGATGCCGTTCCGCCGGGGCCATCCGCAACATGTCGCGCGGCCGTGCAGCTGGCATGGGTTGAATTGCCGGGTGGGTCTCCTCGGCCGGTCGATCATAGCGGTCGATCGACCCGCTCATGCGCCGCGCGGTCATGACATGCCGACGGGCCTCCTGCCCGCCGACACGCCCATGTCGCGCCTGTGACCATCCCGGGGAGATCCAGCGAAATAGCCGGTCCGACGCGGGTTCATGCGCCGGTCTCCTTGTCCACAAGCAGTCGATGTCACGCCGAACCGCGTCCTGCGGCCGATCGCGCGAAACTCGGGGATCCTGCGCGCCGTGCCCCGGCGTGATCGCGAGGGTCCCCAGGCATCCGAAACGCAATCGCGCCGCGCCCGAAGGAAAAGGCGCATACCGGATACCCGGGTCATGTTGCACGATTTCCGGGCAGCGGCAACCGGGATCGGCGCGCCGGCACCGCGACGGGGCCGGAACCGGCTCAGATCTCCTTGCGCATGGCCCAGGACGCGACGTTGCGCTCGATCAGCGAGAAGACCGCGTAAAGCGACACGCCCATGATCGCCAGCACCATCAGGCCGGCAAAGACCAGCGGTACGTTGAACGAGGACGAGGCGATCAGCATCAGGTTGCCCACGCCCTTGTTGGCGGCCACCGTCTCGGCGATGACAGATCCCACGAAGCTGAGCGTGATCGCCACCTTCAGCGAGGCGAAGAAATAAGGCATCGAGCGCGGCAGCCCGACGTTCCACAGGATCTCGCGCTTGGTGGCCTTGAGCGAGCGCATCACGTCCTCCAGTTCCGGTTCCACCGTGGCGATGCCGGTCGAGACATTCACGACGATCGGGAAGATGCAGATGATCATCGCCGTCAGGATCGCCGGGATCGTGCCCGCCCCGAACCACAGCACGAAGATCGGCACCACCGCCACCTTGGGGATCGACGAGATGCCCACCAGCAGCGGATAGGCCGTGTCATAGGCCAGCTTCGACGACCCGATCAGCACGCCCAGCCCCAGCCCGATGGCCACGCCGCAGACGAAGCCCACCATCGTGGTGTAGAAGGTCTGCCAGACATGCGGCCAGATCGCGTGCTGATATTCTATGAAGGCCGCGATGATGCGGCTGGGCCGGGGCAGGATCAGTTCCGAGATCCCCGCAAGCAGGCAGAACAGCTCCCAGAAGACGAAGACGCCGACGATCAGCCCGGCGGAGGCAAGCTTCTGTTGACGCGGGCTCATGCGGCGCTGCCTCCGATGGATCCCGTGACGGGGGTATGGACGATGCGGCCGCGCAGCTCCTGCACCAGGGCGGTGAAGCCCGGATCGAAGGTCAGGTCGATGGGGCGCGGGCGGGCGAAGGTCACGGCGCGGTCCTCGATGATGCGCCCCGGGCGCGGGGACATGACGCAGATGCGCGAGGCCAGATAGGCCGCTTCGCGCAGGTCATGGGTCACCAGCAGCACCGTCGGCGACCGGTCGAGCCAGAGATCCTGCAGCGTCTGCCACAGCTCTTCGCGGGTGAATTGATCGAGCGCGCCGAAGGGTTCGTCGAGCAGCAGAAGATCCGGATCGTGGATCAGCGCGCGGCAGAGATTGGCGCGCTGCATCATCCCGCCCGAAAGCTGCCAGGGGTTCTTGTCGGCAAAGTCGATCAGGCCCACGCGTTCCAGCAAAGCATCGGCGCGGTCGCGGTATTCGCCCGCCTTCTTGGCGCGAAACCCGGCCTTGAAGGGCGGCACGATCTTCAGCGGCAGCATGACGTTCTCGCGGATCGTCATCCAGGGCAGCAGCGAGGCGCTTTGAAACGCCATGCCCACGCGCACCGGCTCGGCGCCCAGTTCGCGGCCCGAAAACAGGATCCGGCCCTCGGTCGGCTCCAGCAGTTCGGCCACTAGCTTCAGGATCGTGGACTTGCCGCAGCCCGACGGCCCGACAAGCGCCAGGAAATCACCCTTTGCGATCCGCAGAGAGGTCGGCATCAGCGCCTGGGTGCGTTCGGCGTCGCGCCCGTAGGTCAGCCCGACGCCGTCGAATTCCACGAAACGCGCGCTCTGGTCGGCCCGGTTCATAGCGCCGCCCACCCGCCGTCGACCGGCAGGTCCACCCCGGTGATCTGCCGCGCCCGGTCCGAGGCCAGGAACAGCACAGCCGAGGCCACGTCGTCATCCGTGGTGATCCGCCCCAGCGCGTAGTCCGAGGCATGTTTCGCCGCCGCCGCGTCTTCCGAGATCCCGTATTGCGCGGCGACCTGCGGCACGACCTTCTCGCGAAAGCGCGGCCCGTCGACCATGCCGGGGGCCACGAGGTTGACGTTGATGTTGTCGGGGCCCAGCTCAAGCGCGAAGCTCTTGGTGATGCCGCGCAGGCCCCATTTGGACGAGGAATAGGCCAGCCGCATTGCCCGGCCGCGCATCCCGAAGGTGCCGCCGACATTGACGATCTTGCCGCCGCCCTGCGCGGCCATCACCGGCGCCACCGCGCGGATCAGGTTGAACGGCCCGCGCATGTTCAGCTGCGTGATCTCGTCGAATTCGGCCTGCGTCGTCTGCACCCCGGTCTTGCCGATCGGGCCGGTGCCGCCGGCGACGTTGACCAGGATGTCGATCCGCTCAAAATCTGTGGCGATGCCGGCAACCACGGCATCCACCGCTGCGCCATCGGTCACGTCGCAGCCAATGATATCCGCGCGAACGCCCAGGTCCCGCGCCTCTGCCGCCACCGGTTCGATGGCGCCCGTGTCCCGCCCCAGCAGCGCGAGGGCACAGCCCTCGGCCGCGAAGCCCAGCGAGATCGCCGCCCCCATGCCCTTTGCCGGGCCGGTGATGACGGCGACCTTGCCCTTCAGTCCAAGTTCCATGTCAGAGCAGCTTGTAGATCCGGTCTTCGGGCGCGGGCAGGAAGGCGTCGGTATAGATCTCCGACGGCTCCGGCGTGCGCGGCAGGTCGTTGGCCTCGACCACGATGTCGATGGCGGTCTTGAAGCGTTCGGGGTCGACCGCGCCCAGCCCGTGTTCGGCCACCTCGGGGTGGTTCATCTCGTCCTGCAGGGTCGCGACCAGGCGCTCCTTCTCGACCGTCTTGTTGATCAGCGGCTCGCGCTCGGCGACCGATGCGACGGCGGCATCCAGGTCGGCGATGGCATCCTTCACGCCCTCGTTGATCGCCCAGTTCATGCCCTTGACCAGCTCCGAGTCGGTCTCGGCCATCGATTTGGGCACGATGATCCCGTTGGAATAGAGATCCATGCCGTAATCGCCGTAGGAGATGAAGCGGATCTCCTCCTCGGGGTTCATGCCCGACAGCTTCGCCGAGAACCGGATCGTGTTGACGTAGCCGAAGACGCCCTCGACCTGTTCGGATTTCAGCATCTGCTCACGCAGGTTGGATTTGAAGTTCAGGATCTCGATGCCGCTGGTGTCGATGCCGGCCACGTTGGCGAAGGCCGGGAACAGTTTCAGCGCGCCGTCATTGGCGGCCCCGCCCAGCTTGCGACCCTCGAGATCCTCGGCCGACATGATGTCGGAGCTTTGCAGCACGGCGACCGTGAAGGGCGGCTTGTTGTACATCTGGTAGACGCAAAGCGGCGCCTCCTCCGGGTTGGTGCCCGCGAGCCGGATCAGCGCGTTCACATCGCCGAAGCCCACGTCATAGGCGCCCGAGGCCACCTGCCCCACCGCCGCGCCGGACCCGTTGCCCTGGTCCATCACCATCTCGATCCCGGCCTGGTCGAAATAGCCCTTGTCCTGCGCCAGGAAGAACCACGCCTGCGGACCCTGGTAGGTCCAGTTCAGGATCATGCGAAGCTTGGTCTTGCCCTGGCCGATGGCCGGGGCGGCAAGCGTCGTGGCGGCACCGGCCAGCAGGGCCTTGTTGAAATTGCGGCGGGTCAGGGACTTGGGGTCTCTCATGGGATCTCTCCGGTCGGACTGGATGCGTCTGCGCGCTCTGGGCGGTGCCCCCGCGTGCTTGCACGGGGCACGCGGGGGACTTTGGCGAGGAAACGTGACCCGGCCGAGGAAGAGGACGACTCGGGGCGCGGGCCCGCTGTGACGTACCTTCGCAAGCGGGTGTGTTGCTGTCTTGTGCTGATTTTTCCGCATGGCGTTGCTTGAAATGCACCACCTGTCTAATCTGACCGGATGAAACACCTCACCACCTTCCGCCTGATCGACGCGATTGCGCGCACCGGATCGATCCGGTCGGCGGCCGAACAGATGGCGCAGACGCCCTCGGCCGTGCAGCGCCGGCTGCAGGCCTACGAGGAGGAACTGGGCTACCAGATCTTCGACCGATCCCCGGGCGGCGTGCGGCTGAACGCGGCCGGGGAGCTGGTGATCCAGCACGTGCGCGAGACCATGGCCGAGACCGTGCGCCTGCGCTCGCGCATCGCCGACCTGTCGGGCAACCGGCGCGGGCATGTCAGCCTTGGGTGCAGCCAGGCGCTGGTGCCCTATTTCCTGCCCGCCCGGATCAGCGCCTACCAGGCCGAATTCCCCCGCGTGACCTTTGACGTGCAGGTGCTGGAACACCGTGCCGCGGCCCTGGCGCTCGAGGATTTCACGGTGGACGCGGTGCTGGTCTTCTCGGACGGGGGCGTGCCGGAATACGAGGTCATCCTCGCCGTGCCGCAGACGCTGGCGGCGGTGATGGCGCGGGATCATCCGCTGGCCCGGCACGACAGCCTGCGGCTGTGGCAATGCTACGACTACCCCGTGATCGCGGCCAACCGGGGCTTTGGGGGGCGAACCCTGCTGGAGCGGTCCCTGTACGACAAGACCTTCGCTCGCGCGCCGGTGCTCGAGACGAATTCCTTCGAATATCTCAAGGCCCACGTGGCGGCGACGGATGCGGTCACCTTCCAGATCCAGATCGGCGCGCCCGATCCGGGCGGAACCGGAGAGATCGTCAGCCGTCCCATAGATGCGCGCGACGTGCCGGGCGGGCAGCTGCTGCTGGGCAAGAAACACGGGCGCAACCTGTCGGTGGCCGCCTCCCGGTTTGTAGAGGACATCCGCAAGCAGCTGGCAGAGGCCTATCCGGACTGACCGGGCAGGATCCCGGGGCGCACCTCAGAAAGCGCTGTCTGTTGAGCCGGCCAGGCGGTATTCCAGGCATCGGAAAGGGAGGACAACATGGACAAGAGGATTGCGTCCACGGCCGAGGCGGTCGCCGGCATTCCGGACGGCGCCACGGTGATGATCGGCGGGTTCGGCGGCTCCGGCGCCCCGATCGAGCTGATCCACGCGATGATCGACCGCTACCGTGCCACCGGCAGCCCGGCGCGGCTGACGGTGATCAACAACAATGCCGGCAACGGCGGCATCGGCATCGCGGCGATGATCAAGGCGGGCATGATCGCGAAGATGATCTGTTCCTTCCCGCGCTCGTCCAATGCCGAGGCATTCAACACCGCTTACCTAGCGGGCGAGATCGCGCTGGAGCTGGTGCCGCAGGGCACGCTGGCCGAGCGCATCCGCGCCGCCGGCGCCGGCATCCCGGCCTTCTACACGCCCACGAGCTATGGCACCGAGCTGGCCGAGGGCAAGCCGGTCGCCGAGTTCGACGGGACGTCTTACGTGCAGGAACGCTGGCTGAAGGCAGATTTTGCCCTGGTCAAGGGCGAGCTGGGCGATCCGATGGGCAACCTGACCTACCGGCTTGCGGGCCGCAACTTCAACCCGCTGATGTGCATGGCCGCGGCCACGACCATCGCCCAGGTCCGCCAGCTGGTCGAGACCGGCGGGATCGAACCGGAAAGTGTGATCACGCCCAGCATCTTCGTCGATGCCGTGGTGGAAGTGCCCGCACCGCAGCAGGAAGAGCAGTTGGTGCGCGACGGGGTGGAGTATTGAGCATGGACAAGCTGACCAACGCACAGATTGCCTGGCGCGCGGCGCAGGACATCGACGACGGCGCCTACGTGAACCTCGGCATCGGCTTCCCCGAGATGGTGGCGCAATACGCGCCCGAGGGGCGGACCCCGGTCTACCACACCGAAAACGGCGTGCTGGGCTTCGGCCCCGCCCCGGCCGAGGGCGAGGAGGACTGGGACCTGATCAACGCCGGCAAGAAGCCGATCACGCTGAAGCCCGGCGCGGCCTTCTTCCACCATGCCGACAGCTTCGCCATGGTGCGCGGCGGGCATCTGGATGTGGCGATCCTAGGCGCCTACCAGGTGGCGCAGAACGGCGACCTCGCCAACTGGCGCGTGGGGACAAAGGGCGTGCCGGCGGTCGGCGGCGCGATGGACCTGGTGCATGGCGCGGGCCGCGTGGCGGTGATCACCGATCATGTCACCAAGGACGGCCAGCCCAAGCTGGTGGAGGCCTGCACCTTCCCGCTGACCGGCGTCGGCTGCGTGACGCGGGTCTATACCTCGCTTGCCGTGGTGGACATCGAGGATGGCCGTTTCGTGCTGCGCGAAAAGCTGGCGGGCCTCGCGCTTGAGGATCTGCAGGCGGTGACCGGCGCCAGGCTGCACCTGGACGGCCCGGTCGCGGACCTGATCGTGCCGGAGGCGCCGTAAGCCCCGGACCCGGCGGCGCTTAGCCCGCCGGGTCGATCACCTCGATCAGGCGCAGGCCCTCCGGCGTTTCGCGCAGGCGCAGGATCGGCGCGGTGCTGCCCGGGTCAAGTCGCCCGGCCCCGCCGATCCCGGCAAATTCCGCCGGCACCCGCGTGGCCATGGCCAGCGCCCGGTCCAGCGGCACGCCGCAGTCGCGCACCAGCACCGTGACCGCCCGCGTCAGGTCAAGATCCGCCCCCGCCAGCGTGCCGTTCTCCAGCTCCAGCCGCCCGCCGGCGCGGTGGATCATGCGGCCCCCCAGGGTGAAGTCCGCCAGGTCCGTTCCCGCAACCGCCATGGCGTCGCTGACCAGGAAGATCCCGTCCGTCCCCGCCTTGGCCGCCAGAGCCGCGCGGATCGTGGCGGGATGCACATGCACCCCGTCGGCGATCAGCCCGGCGGTCAGCCCGGGGCAGTGCAACGTCGCCCCCACCAGCCCCGGCGCCCGGCTGCCCAGCTGGCTCATCGCGTTGAACAGGTGCGTCACCCCGCGCGCGCCGGCGCGATGCCAGGCGAGGCAGGTCTCGTAATCCGCATCCGTGTGGCCAAGGCTGACCAGCGCCCCGGCCCGCGTCAGCGCGGCGACCTGATCGGGCGTGGTGCTTTCGGGCGCCAGCGTGATCAGCAGCACCGGCAGGGTCCGCGCGGCGTCACAGAGAAGCGCCAGGTCCTCCGCCGTCATCTCACGGATCAGCGCGGCGTCATGGGCGCCCTTGCGCGGCAGCGACAGGTGCGGGCCTTCGAGGTGCAGACCGCCGATGCCGGGCGTACCCTGCTGCACGGCGTCGGTCACGGCGGCGATGGCGCCGCGCGTGGCCTCGGGCCGGTCGGTGATCAGCGTCGGCAGGATCGTCGTCGCGCCCAGCCGCCGATGCGCCCCCGCGATGCGCCGCAGCCCCCCGACCGACACGGCATCGCCCAGCATCACCCCGTCGCCGCCATTGACCTGCAGGTCGACGTAACCGGGGCAAAGGATGTCTCCGCCCAGGTCGGTCGACGTGGCGGGCGGCGGCGCGGTGGATATCCCCGCGATCAGGTCGTCTTCCAGCCTGAGTGTCGCGCCGTCGTGAAGCTGCGTGCCGTCGAAAATGCGGCCGCCATGGTAGCTGCGTGTCATGTGTCTTTGCGTCCTGGGGTCAGGGCTCGGTTCGCGGGGGTCGGCTCAGGTCACGGGATCCAGCGGGTTGGTCTTCATCTCGGCCGCGATCGCGTCGTCGACGGGGGTGTCGAAGCTCATCAGGATGTAGCCCAGCACGGAATAGAACCCGACCGTCGCGATCAGGTCGAAGACGCCCTTGCGCCCCAGCGCCGCCGCCAGCTCTGCATCCAGCTCGGGCGACAGACGCCTGTCGTCGATCAGCGCATCCACGGCCCGCGCGATCAGCCCGTCCTCGCCCTCGGGCATGCCCCGCAAGGCGGCAATGCGGGCGTCCGGGAACCCCAGCTTGCGCGCGCGTGAGACATGGTGCGCCCATTCGTAATCCGAACCGAACCGGTGGGCCGTGCGCAGGATCACCACCTCGCTGCGGTCGGGGCCCAGGGCGCTGTTCTTCACCACATGGGCGCGCAGCGGGGCCCAGGCGTTCAGCAGCCCGGGGTGATGCGCCATGACGCGATAGACGTTCAGCTGCCCGGCAAAGCCCTCGCGCAGCGCGCGCGCTGCCTCGGGCCAGTCGGCATCGGACAGGGGCTGGGGACGGTCTGTGGGCATGGCGGCCTCCTGGGGTCTTTTGCGGCAGAGGCTAGGCGCCCGGGACGCGAGGCTCAAGCCCGGGTCGCGCCACCGGTCACAGACCGTCGAACGCCACCCAGAGCGCGGCATGGTCGCTGGCATGGGGCCGGTGCCAGCCGACGGGGCCGAGGCGCTCTGCCTTCACCGGCGTGATCTCGTGCCCCATGCCCTTGCGCAGCACCTGCGGGCGCGCGCGCGGAAAGCGGCGCGCCAGCGCGGGCGAGGCCAGCATCGCATCGGGGCGCGAGACGCGGCCCAGTTCCGGCGCGAAATAGGTCCAGCGCTCGCGCGGCGGTAGACGGGTCAGCAGATCCACGCTGAACGGGGCCAGCAAGGGCGCTATGGCGGCGGCCTCGCCCTCGGGGTCGGGTTCGTTGAGATCGCCCAGGATCAGCCAGTGGCCCTCTCCCCCGGGAAAGCGCCGCTCGATCAGCCGGCGCACCACCTGCGCCTCCTGCCGGCGCGTGGTCCAGGCGGCAACGGGGTCCGGCCAGGGCGCCTTGAAATGGCAGATCACCAGCGTCAGCCCCCCGGTTGTCACCAGCAGGCAATCGCGGCGCAGGGCGGGCGCGTCGGGCTTCTCTCCGCTCAGGTCGAGGTCGCGCAGGGTGACATCGGCATGGCTGTGCACCTCGTCCAGCGGCCGGCGTGACATCACCGCCACGTCAAGGCCGCGCCCGTCGTTGCCGGGCAGGCAGATGCGGTGCGGATAGGGGCGGACCCCGTCGGCCAGAAGATAGCGGTCGTGGAAATGGTCCAGCGTGTCCTGGTCGAACACCTCCTGCAGGGCCACCACGTCGGCGTCGATCTCGCGCAGCAGCACGGCGGCCAGGCGGCGATCCATGCGGTTGAGTTGCGCGGCCGCCGGCGCGTGATCCGACGCCTCGGGCCCGTCTTCGGCCCCGTCGAGGCGCGGCTGCCCGTCGGGATGGCGCAGGCGCATGTTCTGGATGTTGAACGTCGCGATCCGCACGCGCCTGCCTTTCGGGTCCTGGCGCCCCGGCCAGACCGGCGCGCCGCTTTGGGCGGACCGTATCAGGGGCGCCGCGCTTTGACACCCCGGCCGGGGAATCACCCGGTTGGGTCCGATTTGGGCAGGGGCCCGGGTCCTGGGCCGACTTCACAGCCCGTTCCCGCCGGGGAAACAAGTATCGAAGGAGAAATGTTCTCTGAAAAACAATCCCTTGCCGGTCTTCTTCGCGGCCGGCGGTCCGACCTGCTTGCAAAATTGAAGTAATACTAAATTATAGTATAGGTAACATTTTCATGGCGACATCACGACAGGCGGGGATGACATGGCGGGATACAGGGTTGGCATCGACATCGGCGGAACCTTCACCGATCTGTTCCTGAGCGCGCCGGAGACCGGCTTTTCCGCCCTGCACAAGACGCTGACCACGCCCGACGACCCCTCGCGCGGGGCTCTGGGCGGGTTGACCGATCTGCTGGACCGCGAAGGCCTGCAGATGTCCGACCTGGACGAGATCGTCCACGGCACCACGCTGGTCACCAATGCGGTGATCGAACGCCACGGCGCCCGCGTCGGCCTTCTGACAACCACCGGGTTCCGCGACACGCTCGAGATCGGGAACGAGCAGCGCTACGACATCTACGACCTCGACCTCGCCTTTCCCGAGCCGCTGGTCAGCCGCGACCTGCGCCGGGAGGTGGCGGGCCGGATCGACGCGCTGGGACGCGAGGTGACGCCGCTGGACGAAGCCGGGCTGCGCGCCGAGCTGGACGCGCTGGTGGCCGAGGGCTGCGATGCGATCGCGATCTGCTTCGTGCATTCCTATCGCAACCCCGCGCACGAGCTGCGCGCGGCCGAGATCGTGAAGGCGGCCCATCCGGAGCTGGCCGTCTCCGTCTCCTCCGCCGTGGTGGGCGAGATTTCCGAATATCCGCGCTTCGTGACCACCTGCGCCAATGCCTTCGTGCAGCCGCTGATGGCGGAGTACCTCGCCCGGCTGGAACGTGTGCTGGCCGAGAAGGGCTTTGCCGGGGCGCTGCGGCTGATGACCTCCGCCGGGGGGCTGGTCCCGGTCGAGACGGCGCGCGCCCTGCCGATCCGGCTGCTTGAAAGCGGCCCCGCCGGCGGCGCGCTGGCCACGGCGTGGTTCGCGCGGGCGGCCGGGCTGTCGGACGTCCTCAGCTTCGACATGGGCGGGACCACGGCCAAGGCCTGCCTGATCGAGGGCGGCGCGCCGCATATCGCGCCGGTGCTGGAAGCGGGCCGCGAGCATCGGTTCAAGAACGGCTCCGGCCTGCCAGTGCGCGCGCCCACGGTGGACATGATCGAGATCGGCGCCGGCGGCGGATCCATCGCCGCCATCGACGCGGTCGGCCTGCTGAAGGTCGGGCCGCGCAGCGCCGGAGCGGCCCCCGGCCCCGCCTGCTACGGGCGCGGCGGCTTGGACCCCACGGTGACCGACGCCTCCGTCCTGCTGGGCTATTACGACCCCGACCGTTTTCTGGGCGGCAAGATGGCGCTGGACCGTCCGGCGGCCGAAGCCGCGATGGGCCGGATCGCCGAACCGCTGGGCCTCAGCCCGGTCGAGGCGGCCTGGGGCATCCACCAGACGGTGGCGGAATCCATGGCCTCGGCGGCGCAGATCCACATGGTCGAGAAGGGCCGCGACCCGCGCCGCTATGCCATGATCGGCTTCGGCGGCGCCGGCCCGGCCTTTGCCGCCCGTGTCGCGCGGATCCTCGGCGTGGGCGAGGTCATCATCCCGCCCGCCTCCGGCGCGGCCTCGGCCCTTGGCTTCCTGTCGGCGCCCCTGGCGGTGGACCTGGTCCGGTCACGGCCCATGCAGATCGACGAGGCGCTTTCGGGCGGGATCGAGGCGCTGGCCGCCGAGATGCGCGCCGAAGCGATGGCGGAGCTGACGGCCGCCGGGGTTTCGGACACCGAGGCCAGCTTCGAGATCACGCTCGACATGCGGCTGAAGGGTCAGCTGCACGTGGTGGCGGTGCCCCTGCCCTCCGGCGTGCTGGATGCCTCGGCGGAGCCCACTCTGCGCGCCGGGTTCGAAACCGTCTATCTCGACCGCTATTCCCGCCGCCCGGCCGATGCGCCGCTCGAGGTCCTCTCGCTGCGGCTGCGCGCGCGCGGTCCGGCCCCGCGGCTGGCCGTGGGCAAGGCAGGCGACACGGCATCCACCGCCGCGCCCGCCACCCGCCAGGTCTGGACCGGCGACGTCTGGGAGACGGCGACGATCCACCTGCGCGCCGAGCTGGCCGTGGGACAGGAGATTGCCGGCCCCGCGATCATCGAAGAGCCGGAATCGACAACGCTGATCCCCAAGGGCGACCGCGCCGCGCTGGACGCGGCCGGCAACCTGCGCATCACCATCGGCCTCGACGCCGAGACGGACGTGAAGGTCACCGGCGACCTGCCGCTGGCCGAGGCCAGGGCCCGGCTGGAGGCCGATCCGATCGCGCTGGAGATCATGTGGGCCCGCCTGGTCACCGTGACCGAGGACATGTGGCAGACCGTCTGCCGCACGGCGTTTTCGCTGATCATCTCGGAAAGCCAGGATTTCGGCTGCGCGCTTCTCGATCCGACGGGCGAGACCATCGCCCATTCGGCCCGCGTCATGCCGGTCTTCAACATCACCCTGCCTCGCGCGGTGCGCCATATCCTGAAGACCTACCCGGCCGAGCAGATGCAGGAGGGCGACGTCTATGTCACCAACGATCCCTGGGAATGCGCGGGCCACCTGTTCGACATCGCCGTGGTCACGCCGGTCTTCTCCGAGGGGCGCGTGGTGGCTCTGGCCGCCACGGTGGGCCACGTGGCCGACATCGGCGGACTGCGCAGCGGGCTGGCGGCCACAGAGGTCTTCGAGGAAGGGCTGCAGATCCCACCCATGCGCCTGCTGCGCGGCGGCGAGGAGAACGAGGACATTTTCCGCCTGATGTTCCACAACGTGCGCGAGCCGAACCAGGTGCTGGGCGACGTGCGGTCCCTGGTCACGGCCAATGCGCGGGGCGCGGCCCAGGTGCGGCGGTTCCTGTCGGAATACGGGCTGCGCGACCTGCGCGGGCTGGCCGCCGTGCTGCAGGACAGATCCGAAACCGCGATGCGCGCCGCGATCACCGCCCTGCCCGACGGCACCTATCGCTCGACGGTGGAATTCAACCCGCTGGGCGAGCGGATGACGCTGCCGATGGCGCTGACCGTCTCGGGCGACAGGATCGAGGTGGATTTCGACGGCGCCCCCCCGCAGGTTCCCCGGGGCGGCATCAACTGCACCCTGAGCTACACCGAGGCGCATGCGACCTATCCGCTGAAATGCATGCTGACCCCGGGCGTGCGCGGCAACGCGGGCTGCTACCGCGCCTTCACGGTGAAGGCGCCCGAGGCATCGATCCTGAACTGCACCCACCCCGCCCCGGTCAGCTTGCGCACGCGGACCGGCTGGTATGCCTCGCCCAACATCTTCCGCGCCATGGCGGAAACCGTGCCCGGCGCGGTGCGGGCCTATTCGGGCCTGCCCAGCGTGCTGACCTTCTGGGGCACGGATGCCGAGGGCAAACCCTATTCCGAGATGCTTCTGATGGGCGGCGGACAGGGCGCTGGCCAGGGGCTGGACGGACGCGGCGCGCTGCTGTGGCCGACCTCGGCGGCGTCGTCTTCGCTGGAGCTGCTGGAACAGCGGCTGCCGATCGTGGTGCAGGAGAAGGGCTTTGTCACCGACAGCGGCGGGCCCGGCGCGGCGCGCGGCGGGCCGGCGACGCGGATCCGTGTGCGGCGGCGCGACGCGGGCGGAGAGATGACCTGCCAGGTGGCGCCCGAGGGCGTGGACCTGCCCGTGAGCGGGCTGCATGGCGGCGCCGCGGGGCTGAGCGCGCGGGCGACGATCACCCGGGGCGGCACGGTCACCGACTGCGGCACCGGCGGGATCTTCCCGCTCGCCACCCTCGACGACGAGGTGGAGCTGATCCTGTCCGCCGGCAGCGGCTTTGGCCCGGCGCAGGAGCGCCCGGTCAGCCAGGTGGAGCGCGACCTGCGGCTTGGGCTAATCTCTCGCGAGGCGGCCGAGGCCACCTATGACCTGAGCGCGCGGAAAGAGAAAGCCGCCTGAGGGCGTGGCCCCCCCTTGACCTCACCGGGCGATATGGGTCAGAATTTTAGTATTACTTAAAAACAGACGGAAGCAGACGTGGCAGGCGAACCGAAATCAGACACAGGCCCTGGCGACGGCAAGCCCGCCATCGGGGCCAAGCTGCGCGCCCGTCGGCGGGCGCTGAAGCTGACCCTGCAGGAGGTGGCCGAGCGCGCCGGCCTGTCCACCGGCTTCATGAGCCAGGCGGAACGCGATATCGCGGTGCCCTCGCTGACCTCGCTGCACAGGATCTGCGCGGTTCTCGGGATCGCGGTGCAGGACGTGCTGCCCGGCACTGGCCCCGCGCCCGAGGCCACGCGCCGCGACGCGCGGCCGAAGCTGTCGCTCCGTCAGGACAGCGACCCGGCCCTGGCCTACGAGCGGATCTCGACCACCTTCCCCGGCTCGGTGCTCAACAGCGTCATCATGCGCGAGGCGCCGGGCTACCGGAGCGAGCCGCAAAGCCACGAGGGCGAGGAGATCTTCTTCGTGCTCGACGGCGCCCTGACCGTGGAACTGGAAGGCGAACGGTTCGAGCTGGAGGCCGGCGACAGCCTGCATTTCTCATCGCGGCGGCTGCATTCCACCTGGAACCACACCGACAGAGAAACGGCGATCCTGCACGTCTGCACGATGGATGTCTTCGGCGACCGGATCGCTGCCGCCGAAGACATCCCCGGCAGCCATGCCGGACATGAAACAGCCCTGATGAAAGCCGCCGAGGAAGAGCAATGACCGCCTGGACCACCTTTGCCAAAGCCGCCGCCGGCGACGATCTGAACGCCATGTTCGCAGCCCTGTGCGAGCTGACGCAGCAAGAGATCGGCGCCAAGCTCTTCACCGTGATGACCTTCGACCCCGAAACCCGGCTGGCCAGCCGGCGCTGGTCGAACATGCCGGTGGAATATCCGCCCGGCGGCACCAAGCCGATGCAGCCCACCGACTGGGGCGCGCGGGTGCTGGACCGGCACGAGCCCTTCGTCGCCCACGTTCCGGACGATTTCCGCGACTATTTCCCGGACCACGAGCTGATCGTCAGCCTGGGCTGCGAAAGCTGCCTGAACCTGCCCGTCGTCTTCGGCGGCGAGGTGCTGGGAACGCTCAACTGTCTCGATCTCGCGCATCACTACACGCCCGATCGCGTCGCTCACGCCGCACGGCTGGTCGCGCCGGGCGCGCTGTGCCTGCTGATGGAACGCAAACTCGCCCATGGAGGAGAGGCCTGATGTCCCGCAAAACCACCCGCGTCGCCACCGATGTCGGAGGCACCTTCACTGACATGGTCTGCTTCGAGACCGATCTCGACACCGGCGAAAGCCGCATCACCACCGCCAAGTCGGACACGACGCCGCCCAATTTCGAACAGGGCGTGCTGAACGTGATGAAAAAGGGCGGCGTCGATCCGGCGGCGGTCGATTTCATGGCCCATGGCACCACGGTCGTCATCAACGCCCTGACCGAACGCAAGGGCGTGAAGGTCGGGCTGATCACCACGGAGGGCTTCCGCGACACGCTGGAAATCGCGCGCGGCAATCGCCCCGATTTCTTCAATCTGCATTACGAAAAGCCCCGCCCCTTCGTCCCCCGCTACCTGCGCCAGGAGGTCCCGGGCCGGATCAGTTACATGGGCGAGGAAACGCAGCCGCTGGACCTGTCGGGGCTGAACCAGATCCTCGCGGACTTCAAGGCCGATGGCGTCGAGGCCGTGGCCGTCTCGCTGCTGCATTCCTATGCCAACCCGGCCCATGAAGAGGCGGTGCTGGCCGAGATCCGCAGCCTCTGGCCCGAGGTCTCGGCCGTGGGGTCGCACCAGATCAGCCGCGAATGGCGCGAATATGAACGCGGCAATTCCGCCGTGCTGTCGGCCTATGTGCAGCCTGTCGCCGAACGTTACCTGCGCCGGCTGGAGAGCGGGCTGACCGAGGGCGGCTTCGACGGCCAGCTTTACGTGATGCAGTCGAACTGCGGCGTCGACACGCTGGACGCCACCTCGCGCATCCCGATCACCATGGTCGAAAGCGGCCCGGCCTCGGGCTTCTGGGGCGCGGCCGAACTGGGCAAGCTGATCGGAGAGCCGAACGTGCTGGCGCTCGACATCGGCGGGACCACTGCGAAATGCTCGCTGATCGAGGATGGCGAGGTCAAGATCATGACCGACTACTGGATCGAGCGGGACCGGACCTCGGCCGGGTATCCGATCATGGTGCCGGTCGTGGACCTGGTCGAGATCGGCAACGGCGGCGGCTCCATCGCCTGGGTCGACGATTTCGGCAAGCTGCACGTGGGCCCGCAATCGGCTGGCGCCATGCCGGGGCCGGCAGCCTACGGCAAGGGCGGGACGCAGGCCACCACCACGGATGCCAACCTCTGGCTGGGCCGGATCAACCGCGACTATTTCTGCGGCGGATCGGTCGAGGCCGACATGGAGGCCGCGGGCGCGGCACTTCAGAACGTCGCCGACAACCTCGGCGTCGACCGGGACCAGGCGGCGCAGGGCATCGTCCGGATCGCCAACAACAACATGGTCAACGCGCTGAAGCTTGTTTCGCTCAACCGCGGCCATGACCCGCGCGACTTCGTGCTGGTCGCGTTCGGCGGCGGCGGCGCGATGCATGCCGTGGCTCTGGCGCAGGAGCTGGGCGTGAAGAAGGTGGTCATCCCCACCGGCGCCTCGGTCTTCTCGGCCTGGGGCATGATGATGTCGGACCTGCGGCGTGATTACTTCCTGACCGCGCTGGCCGACATGGGCGACGGCGCGGCCGAAGGGCTGGAGGCGCGCTTTGCCGCCACCGAGGCCCAGGCGCGCGAGCAGTTCGCCGCCGAGGGCGTGGCGGCCGACAAGGTCGCGATGAAGCGCTTCGGCAAGTTCCGTTACCAGAACCAGGAACACACCGTCGAAGTCCCGATCGAGGGCGCGGTCACCGAGGACAAGCTGGCGCGGATCGCCGCCGATTTCCACGAGGCCTACGAGAAAGAATACACCTACCGCCTGGACGCCCCGGTCGAGATGGTCGGCATCCATGTCATCGCCTCGGCCGAGGTCGGCAAGCTGAAACCGGTGGAACGCGAGCTGACCGATGCGCCGGCCAGCGAAGCCTCGAAAGGCCGCCGCCGCGTGGATTACGCGATGGACGGCACCCACGAGGCCGACATCTACGACGGCGAAAAGCTTCTGCCGGGTATGCGTTTCGACGGCCCCGCCATCGTCGAGGACCCGGGCACCACGATCGTCATCCACCCCGGCAACCGGGTCGAGGTGGACCGCTGGGGCAACCTGCACGTGCTGCTGACCGTCCCGGCCGAGACCCCCGAGATGGAGGCCGTCTGATGGCGCTTGATCCGATCACCAGCGAGATCATCCAGAATTCGCTGCAGGCCGCCGCGGACGAGATGTTCGTGGCGATGAAGAAAACCGCCATGTCCTCGATCATCTACGAGGTGCTGGACATGGGCACCGGGATCCTGGACGCCAAGGGAGAGATCGCGTCGTCCGGCGCGGGCATCCCCGCCTTCGTCGGCGTGCTGGACAAGGCGGTGAAGGTCATCGCCGCCAAGTTCCCCGCCGATGCGGTGAAGGAGGGCGATGTCTTTGCCACCAACGATCCCTTCTACGGCGGGGTCACGCATCTCAACGACATCATCGTCGCCATGCCGGTCTTTGCAGAAGGCAGGCTGATCGCCTGGACCGCGAACATCGCGCATAATTCCGATGTCGGCGGCATGGCCCCCGGCTCTCTCACCGGCGAGGCAACCGAGATCTTCCAGGAGGGCCTGCGCCTGCCCGCGATCCAGCTGGTCGAGGCCGGCAAGCCCATCGCCTCGGTCTTCGAGATCCTGAAGGTCAACAGCCGCATGCCCGACGTGCTGGAAGGCGATGTCTGGGCGGCGATTTCCTCGGTGCGCGTGGGCGCGCGGCGGCTGACGCAGCTGGCCGACAAATACGGTGTCGACGCCTTCGAACAGGCGCTGGCCGATTTCATGGACCACGGCGAGAAGGTTTCGCTGGCCGCGCTGGCGGACCTGCCAAAGGGCCGCTACGAGCTGGACGAAGAGCAGGACGACGGGTCGATCTTCAACGTCAAGATCGAGATCACCGACGAGAAGTTCATCATCGACCTGCGCGACAACCCTGATCAGTCCCCGGGGCCGACCAATTCCTGCCGCGACGGGGTGATGGTCTCTGCCCAGATGCTGTTCAAGTCGCTCACCGATCCGCGCGGGCTGGCCAACGCGGGCAGCTTCCGGCCCATCGAACTGCTGACCCGCAAGGGCTCGGTCTTCGACGCGCAGGAACCGGCGGCGATGGGCTTTTACTACGAGCTTGAACTGCGCGCCTACGACATCATGTGGCGCTGCCTGGCGCCCTACATGGCCGACCGCCTGGGCGCGGGGCATTTCGCCTCTGTCTGCGGGACCTTCATCGGCGGCATCCACCCCGACACGGGCCGGCAATACACGATCATCGAACCCCAGGTGGGTGGCTGGGGCGCGGCCGCCGGGCGCGACGGCAATTCGGCGATCTTCTCGTCCTTCCATGGCGAGACCTACAATTGCCCCGCCGAGATAAACGAGGCCCGCAACGGCGTCATCATCGACCGGATGGAGCTGAACACCGCACCCGGCGGCGAAGGCTGCCTGACCGGGGGGCGCGGCGTGGTGATCGATTACCGCACGCGGTCCGAAGACGGCTATGTCACCATCGGCTACACGCGGTCGAAATTCCCGGCCTGGGGGCTGGATGGCGGGCATGACGGCTCTTCCAACTACGTGCGCTTCATGCCCGTCGAAGGCGAGGCCAGCGCGTTCGCCTTCATCTCGAACAAGAAGACGAAACCGGGCGACGTGATCCGTGTGGTCACGGGCAACGGCGGCGGTCTCGGAGATCCGAGGGACCGCCCCCGCGAGAAAGTCGCCGCAGACCTGCGCGACGGGCTGATCAGCCCAGAGACCGCCCGCGACGTCTATGGATACGAAGGAGAGGCATGATGCCCGGCGATGTGATCACAAACCGGATGGCGGACCTGCGCGCCGCGATGAAGACCGAGGGCGTCGAGCTTCTGGCGCTTGGACCCGGCCCGCATATGCAATGGCTGCTGGGCTTCCAGCCGCATGGTGACGAACGGCTTCTGCTGTTGCTGGTCACGCAGGACGCGGCCGAATTCTGCATGCCCGCGCTGGAGGCCGACAGCGCCGGCCAGCACACCGATCTGCCGATGCACAGCTGGGCCGATGCCGAAGGCCCCGGTGCCGCTCTGGACGCCACGCTCGCGTCGGTGAAGGGCAAAGGCGCCATGGTCGTGGCGCTGGACGAGGCGATGCGCGCCGATTTCGCGCTCGCGCTGCTCGACCGGCTGCCTGGGGCGAGGCATGTCTTCACGCCGTCGACGCTGGGCCGTCTGCGGATGAAGAAGGACGCGGACGAACGCGCCCGGCTCAAGGCCTCGGCCCTGCTGGCCGACGAGGCGATGAAGACCGCCTTCGCCGCGATCAGGCCGGGCATGACCGAAAAGCAGGTCAAACAGATCGTCACCGACCGCTTCGCCGAAGGCGGGGCCAAGCTGGAATTCGGCATCATCGGCACGGGCGGCAACGGCGCCTTCCCGCATCACCAGACCGGCGAGACCGTCATTCAGAAGGGCGACGCCATCGTCATCGACATCGGCGCGCGGCTGAACGGCATGCCGTCGGATATCACCCGCATGTGCGTGGTGGGCGAAAAGCCCGAAGGCTATGACGAGATCCACGCCATCGTCGAGGGCGCCGTGCAGGCCGCCATGCGCGCCGCGAAGCCCGGCGTCACCGCGCGCGAGATCGACGCGGCCGCGCGCAACCACATCGCGCAGGCGGGCTATGGCGATTACTTCCTGCACCGCACCGGCCACGGCCTGGGCATCGAGGTGCACGAGCCGCCCTACATGACCGGCTCTTCCGACACGGTGCTGGAGGAAGGCATGGTCTTTTCCATCGAACCGGGCATCTACCTGAACGGGCGCTTCGGGCTGCGGCTGGAAGAGATCGTGTACCTGACCGCCGAAGGCGCCGAGCGGTTTTCGGAGCTGAGCCGCGACGTCGCCGTGGCGGAGGCCTGAGATGCAGCGCGCCCCGCAGATCCACGCCTGGTCCGGCCGCGGCGCCCGCCGCGCCCTGGCCGGAACGGAGGCCTGACCATGACAGACGATCCCTTTACCCGCGCGGTCATCCAGGCCGGCCTGACGGCGGCGGCGGACGAGATGTTCGCCGTGCTGAAGAAGACCGCGATGAGCCCGATCATCTACGAGGTGCTCGACGTCGGCACCGGCATCACGGATGCGGACGGAGAGATCGTGTCCTCGGGCGCGGGCATCCCGGGCTTCGTCGGTGTGCTCGACAAGGCGGTCAAGCGGATCGTGGCGCTGCACGGGGACACTGTGAGAGACGGCGATGTCTTCGTCACCAACGATCCCTACTGGGGCGGCGTGACCCATCTGAACGACGTGGTCGTGGCACAGCCGGTCTTTGTCCGGGGCGAGCTTCTGGCCTGGACGGCGTCGATCGCGCATTGGAACGACGTGGGCGGGATGACGCCCGGATCGATGCCGGCGGACGCGGTCGAGATCTTTCAGGAAGGGCTGCGCCTGCCCTGCATCCGGCTGTTCGATGCGGGCCGCAAGATCGACGCGGTCTTCGACATCATCGCCGCCAATTCCCGGCTGCCGGATTTCTGCATGGGCGATCTCTGGGCGCAGATCTCGGCCGGGCGACGGGCGGCGAAACCGATTGCCGAGATGGCCGCGACCCACGGCACCGACACCTTCCGCGCCGCCATCGCCGCCGCCTTCGCCGAGGGCGAGGCCCGGGCGCGGTCCGGGCTGGCCAGCCTGCCCAAGGGCCGCTTTCCGGTGGCGCAGGCGCAGGACGAGGGCGAGACCTGGCACGCGGTCATCGAGATCACCGACGACGCCTTCGTCATCGACCTGCGCGATGCGCCCGCGCAGAAGCCGGGGCCGTTCAACACCTCGCGCGATGGGGCGCTGATCGCCTGCCAGCTGATCTTCAAGGTGCTGACGGATCCCGAGCTTTATGCCAACGCCGGGTCCTTCCGACCGCTGCAGGTGATCACCCGGCCGGGCACGATCTTCGAGGCCACCTCCCCCGCCCCGCATGGATATTACTCGGAAACCCGCATCCGTCTGGCGGACATGCTGTGGCACACCATGGCCGAAGTCATGCCCGAGCGGCTGCCCGCCGGTCATTTCGCCTCGATCTGCGGGACGGTGATCGCGGGTGTGCATCCCGACACCGGGCGGCGCTACACGATGGTGGAGCCGCAGATGGGCGGCTGGGGCGCCACCGCGACGCGCGACGGGCTCGACGCGATGTATTCGACCAACCACGGCGACACGTTCAACTGCCCCGTCGAAATCTGCGAGGCCCGCTATGGCATCGACGTCGGCTGGCGACGCCTGTCCGACAGCGACGCGGGCCAAGGTCTGCACAGGGGCGGGCGCGGCATGTCGACCTGCTATCGCCCGCGCGGACCGGCAACGCTGTCGGCCGGCTACAGCCACGTCCGCGTGCCCGTCTGGGGCGCCAACGGCGGCGCGGACGGCGGGCTGAACCGGATCTCGGTGCACCGTCCCGGCGGCGCCACGCAGGACTTCTCCTTCGCGTCGGGTGTCACGCTGGACGCGGGCGACGCATTGCTGATCGAAACGGCGAATGGCGGAGGATGGGGCAGCCCTGCCCCCAATGAAAAAGAGCCAGACCAACCACTTACAGACCAACAGAGGACTTGAACAGATGAAGACCATGACGAGGCTGGGCCTCCTTGCCTGCTCCACCGCGATGCTCCTCGCGGCCCCGCTTGCCGCCCCTCTCCTTGCCCAGGAGAGGCCCCTGCGCCTGGACGAGGCCGCCGTGGGCGAGATCGACCCCGCCAAGGGCGCGGATTATGCCGATACCGTGCTGGGCGTGAACCTTTACGAGGCGCTGGTCTACCCGAAACAGGGGGCCGCCGGTGTGCAGCCGTGGCTGGCCAGCGACTGGACGATCGACGGGCTGACCTACACCTTCACGATCCGCGACGGCGCCACCTTCGCCTCGGGCAATCGGGTGACGGCCGATGACGTGATCTATTCCTTCAACCGCCTGATGGCGCTTGGCCAGGGGCCGTCGTCGCTTTTCGAAGGCCGGGTCGACAGCATCGAGGCGGTGGATGACAGCACCGTCGCCTTCACCCTGACCGAGGCCTTCGCGCCCTTCCTGGCCGCGCTCGTGCAGCTGTCTGTGGTCGACAGCAAACTGGCGATGGAAAACCAGGGCGAGGGCGAATTCGGCGAATTCGGGGATTATGCCTCGGCCTGGCTGTCGTCGGCCTCGGCCGGTTCGGGCGCCTACATGACCCAGGCGCATGACCCGCAGGTCGAAACCGTCATGGTGCCGAACCCGAATTACAACGGCGCGGCGATGGACCCGCTGGCCCCCGACGAGGTGACCTACCGCTATTCGCTGGAAGCCTCGACCGTGCGCGCGCTGATGGGACGGGGCGAGCATGACATCTCGTCGCTCTGGCTGCCGCCGGAAGTGCTGAAGGCGATGGCCGCCGATGGCACCGTGCACCTGGCCGCCGAGCCGGGCGGGACGGGCGAGTACATCATGCTCAACACCCAACGCCCGCCGCTCGACGACGTGCATTGCCGGCTGGCGCTGACCTCTGCCTACGACTACGCCACCACGCTGCAGCTGCTGGCGGTCACCGACGACATGGCGCAGGGCATCCCGATGAACGGGGCGCTGCCGAAGGGCTTGTATGGCGCCGATCTGGACCGCCCGATGCCCAGCCAGGACATGGAGAAGGCCAGGGAAGAGCTGGCGGCCTGCCAGTACGATCCGAAGGACTACCCGCTGGATATCGCCTGGATCGCCGAGGTGCCGGCGCGCGAGCGCCTTGCGCTGCTGATGCAGGCGACATTCACCCAGCTGGGCATGGACGTGAAGGTGACCCGAACCCCCTGGGCGCTGATCACCCAGCAGGTGACAGAGCCGGACACCGCGCCGCATGCGATCGAGATCGCCGTTTCGGCCCGCACCCCGGATCCGGATTCGCTGGTCTACAACATGTACAGCTCGACCGTGCCGCACACCTGGATGTCGGCCTCCTACCTCGCAGATGACGAGGTCGACGGCTATCTCGAAGCGGGCCGGACCGAGACCGATCCGGAGACCCGGGCGCAGATCTACCGCGACCTGAACGCGCGCCTGCGCGATCTGGCCCCGGCGATCTACGCCTACGAGTTCACCGGCGTCTACGGCATCCGCAACGGCATCGAGGTCCCGAACCTGGAGGAAGAGGGCAAACTCTATCCGACTTCCGGTTTCTCGATGCTGTTCAAGGACATCCGCGTCACCGACTGACTTTGATACCGGCCCCGGGCCTGATCCCGGGGCCCCCGATTACCAGGAGAACGACATGCAAGATCCGCGGCTTGCCCCGGTTGCGACACATGCCCCTGCGGCCCACGGGGGCGGCTCTGCCGCCCCGACAAGCGGGCTCGCTGCGACGGTCTGCGGCAGGGACACTGCCGCCGGAAGGGAGCTCTGACACCCATGTCCCCCGTTCTCCGCCTGCTTCTGCAACGGCTCGCCATATCGGTCCTGGTGCTGATCGGCGTGTCGATCCTGATCTTCTTCATCGCCCGAATCGTGCCGGGCGACCCCGCCCGCATCGCGCTTGGCCCCAATGCCAGCCAGGCGCAGATCGACGCCCTGCGCGAGGCGCGGCACCTCAATGACCCGATCGTCGTGCAATACGGCTGGTTCATCCGCGACCTGCTGCACGGCGATCTCGGCACCTCGCTTTACACCAAGCGGCCCGTGGCGCAGGACGTCGCCACCTATTTCCCCGCCACGCTCGAGCTGGTGCTTTACGCCGGCGCGATGATGATCCTGCTGGGCCTGCCGCTCGGCCGGCTTGCCGCCCGGTTTCAGAGGCGTTGGCCCGATCACGTCGCCCGCCTGCTGTCGGTCATCGCGGTCTGCACGCCGGCCTTCGTCTGGGGTGTGATCCTGCAGCTGACCTTCGCCTATATCTGGCCGATCTTCCCGCTGGAGGGCCGGCTGTCGAACGGCATCGACGCCCCGCCCCTGATCACCGGCTTCTACACGATCGACGCGCTGCTGAACGGACAGATCTCGACCTTCTTCAACGCGGTCTATCACCTGATCCTGCCGGCCACGGCGCTGGCGCTTTCGGGCATCGGGCAGACCGCGCGGCTGACGCGCTCGTCGATGATCGAGACCTACCGCCGCCCCTTCATCGGCATGTCGCGCGCCTACGGGTTCCGCGAGGATCGCATCTCGCGCCGGTTCGCCTTCTGGCCCTCGCTGATCCCGACGCTGACGATCCTCGGGCTCGACTTCGCCACCATGCTGGCGAACGCCTTCCTTGTCGAACGCGTCTTCGTCTGGCCGGGCCTGTCGCGCTATGGCGTCGAGGTGATCATGCGCAAGGATCTCGATGCCATCGTCGGCGTGGTCCTCGTCATCGCGGCGATGTTCCTGATCACCAACCTGGTCGTGGATCTCATCGTCTCCATCATCAATCCGCGCATCCGCCTGGCCGAAAGAAAGGCGAAAGCATGAGTGCGAAATCCTCCTCCGTCGCCTGGACCGAATTCCGGTCCAACCCGATCTCGATCCTCGGCCTGATCCTCGTGGTGTTCTGCATCGCGCTGGCGCTGTTTGCCGATGTCATCACCCCCTACCCCGAGCATGTCGGCCCGATCGGCGATTTCACCGCGATCAACCAGGCGCCCTCGGCGGCGCATTGGTTCGGCACCGACACGATCGGGCGCGACCTGCTGACCCGGATCATCTACGGCTTCCGCCTGTCGCTGCTGATGGCGGTGCTGGTCCTGTCGATCTCGATGCCCGTGGGCGTGATCCTGGGCCTTCTCGCCGGCTATCTCGGCGGCTGGGTCGAATTCGTGCTGATGCGGCTGACCGACATCTTCCTGGCGATCCCGCCGCTGGTGCTGGCCATGGCGATCATGGGCTTTCTGCCCGCCACGCTGACCAACGCCATGCTGGCCGTCACCGTCATGTGGTGGCCCTGGTACACGCGGCTGGTCTACAACGTCGTCCGCTCCGAGGCGCGTGAAGGCTACGTGCTGGCGGCCGAGGTGATCGGCGCGTCCTCCCCGCACGTGATGTTCCGCGAGATCCTGCCGAACTGTGCGCCCGCCGTGCTGACCAAGCTGACGCTGGATATCGGCTTTGTCGTGCTGATGGTGTCGTCGCTGTCGTTCCTCGGGCTGGGGGTGCAACCGCCCACGCCGGACCTCGGGTCGATGGTGGCCGATGGGGCCAAGTACATGCCCGACGCCTGGTGGCTGTCGATCTTCCCCGCGCTCGCCATTATGGTGCTTGTCCTCGGCTTCAACCTGCTGGGCGACGGGCTGCGCGAAGCCTTTGACGCGGAGGTGTAAGCGATGACATCCGTTCTGAAAATCCGCGACCTGACGCTGGGCTTCCGCAAGGGGCGCCAGACCGCGCAGGTCCTCCACGGCATCTCGATGCACGTCAACGCCGGCGAAAAGGTCGCGCTGGTGGGCGAAAGCGGCTCGGGCAAATCCGTCACCGCGCAGCTGGCCCTGGGCCGACTACAGCAGGAACGTGGCACGCTGACCTCCGGTGAAATCGAGGTTGTGGGCCATGACCTGATCCGCCACCCCGAGGCCATGGCCCCCGAGCGTGGCCACCGCGTGACGATGATCTTCCAGGATCCGACCTCGGCCCTGAACCCGGTGTTCCGCATCGGCGAGATCTTTACCGAGGTGCTGCGATCCGGCGGGCGCAAGGTCACCGCGGCCGAGGCCCGCGACCGCGCGCTCAAGGCGCTGGCCGAGGTGCATATCCCCGATCCCGCCCGCGCGCTGGACAGCTATCCGTTCCAGCTGTCGGGCGGCATGAACCAGCGGGTCATGATCGCCATGGCGCTGGCCAATGAGCCCGAGCTGCTGCTGGCGGATGAGCCGGGCACCGCGCTCGACGTGACGGTGCAGGCGCAGACCCTGCGGCTGATGGACGATCTGGTGACGGAAAAGGGCACCTCCGTGCTCTTCATCTCGCACAACCTCTCTGTCGTGCGCGAATTCGCCGACCGGGTCTATGTGATCTACCGGGGCAATATCGTCGAACACGGGCGCACCGACCAGCTGTTTGCCAATCCGCGCCATCCCTACACGCGCGCGCTGCTGTCTGCCGCGCCCAAGCTGATCGGCGGCGGGCTGCCTGATCTTCCCGAACATTCCGACGCCTTCCGCGATCCGCTGATCGTGCATCCGGGCTGCGGCGAACCGCATGAGGTAAGCGCATGAGCGACGTCCTTCTTCGCACCACGCGGCTGAGCAAGATCTTCCAGACCGGCGATCACCAGGTGAAGGCGCTGGACGACGTGGATTTCGACGTTCGGCGCGGCGAATGCCACGCGGTCGTCGGCGAAAGCGGCTCGGGCAAGTCGACGCTGGCCAACATCATCCTCGGCATTCACCATTCGACCTATGGCGAGCTGCATTTCGACGGCAAGCCGCTGCACCAGGACCGCCCGCGTGCGATGAAGCGGCGGATCCAGCTGGTGCAGCAGAACCCGCTGTCGTCGCTGAACGGGCGGCGGCGGATCGGCAAGTCGATCCGGCTGCCGATGGATGTGCACGGGCTGGGCGCGGCGGCAGAGCGCACCCGCAAGGTCGAGGAGCTGCTGGTCGAGGTGGGGCTGGAGCCCGAAATGGCCCGCCGCACGCCCGCCTCGCTGTCCGGCGGGCAGCGGCAGCGTGTGGCCATCGCACGCGCGCTGGCGGCCGAGCCGGACCTGATCGTGCTGGACGAACCGACATCCGCGCTCGACGTTCTGGTGCAGGCCCGGGTGCTGAAGCTTTTGGACAGGCTGCGGCGCGACCGGGGGCTGACCTATGTCTTCATCACCCATGACCTGGCCGTGGTCCGCGCGCTGGCTGACCGGATCAGCGTCTTTGCCGAGGGCAAGCGGGTCGAGACCGGCACGGCGGACGAGATCTTCAGCGCGCCTCAGGCCGAATTCACCCGCCAGCTGATCGGCGCGGTCCCGGTGGCCAGCGCCGAAGAGGAAAAGATGCGCGACAGGATCAGAAATTCGGGCCGCCTGACGGACGGCGCGCCGGTGGGCTGAGGGCCGGCTGGCCCCGCCCCGACAGGCCGGGTCCCGGCTCAGGCCGGGACCGCCGTCAGCATCTCCATCCGGGGCATCAGGTCCAGCAGGTGGCGCGAATAGGGATGCTGCGGGGCGGCGAAAAGCTGATCGACCTCCGCCACCTCGCAGATCGCGCCATGGCGCATCACCGCGATCCGGTCGGCCATCTGGCGGATCACCGGCAGGTCGTGGGTGATGAACAGCATGGTCAGGCCCAGCTCTTCCTGCAGGTCCTTCAGCAGGTTCAGGATCGTCGCCTGAACCGACACATCCAGCGCCGAGGTCGGCTCGTCGCAGATCAGGATCTCGGGCCGTGAGGCCAGCGCCCGGGCGATCGAGATCCGCTGCCGCTGCCCGCCGGAAAACTCGTGCGGATAGCGCTCGGCGGCCTTCGCCCCCAGCCCGACGTGATCCAGCAGGTCGCCCACGATCCTGCGCGTCTCGGCTTCGGATCCGGTGGTGCGGTAGAAGCGGATCGGCTCGGCCACGATATCGCGCACCGACATCCGCGCGTTGAGCGAGGAATAGGGATCCTGGAAGATCATCTGCACCATGCGCCGGGCGCGCTTTGCCTCGGGCGTATTGGGCTTCGATGTCACATCCTGCCCCGCGACCCGGATCGTCCCCGCATCGGCGGTGTAAAGCCCCGCGATCAGCCGCGCGACCGTGGACTTGCCCGAGCCGCTTTCGCCCACCAGCCCCAGCACCTCGCCGCGTTTGACCGTGAGGCTCACGTCATCCACCGCATGCACCATCTTGCGGTTCCGCTTCAGCAGCGCGCCCTGCAGGGTGAAGGACAGGTTCAGCCCGTCGATCTCGATCATCGCGTCGTCGGACGGATCGGCGCGGCGCCCCTGCCCCAGCCAGTGATGGCGGATGTCGATCCGCGTGGCCTCCGACGCGCCGCCCTCAATGTAATCGACCGAGGTGAAGCGATCCAGACGGATGTCAGCGCGTGGCACGGCGGCGATCAGGCTCTTGGTATACTCGTGCCGAGGCGCGCCCAGCACCTGGGCGACCTGCCCGGTCTCCACCACCTCGCCGCGGAACATCACCGCCACGCGGTCGGCGATATTGGCAATGACGCCGATGTCATGGGTAACGATGATGACGCCCAGGTCCCGCTCGCGGCAGAGCTTTTTCAGCAGGTCGAGGATCTGCGCCTGGATCGAGACGTCAAGCGCGGTGGTCGGCTCGTCCGCGATCACAAGGTCCGGATCGCCGGCCAGTGCCAGGGCGATCACCACGCGCTGGCGCATGCCGCCGGAGAACTGATGCGGATAGGATTTCAGACGCGCCCGCGCCTCGGTGATGCCCACCGCCTCAAGCAGGCTGATGGCATGGTCCACGGCCGCCGCCCCCTTGTGGTCGGTCGCCTTCTGGATCGTCTCGACAAGCTGTGCGCCGACGGTCAGCAGCGGGTTCAGCGAGGTCTGGGGATCCTGGAAGATCATCCCGATCTTCGCACCGCGCACCTTGCGCATCTCCTCCTTGTCCAGCTGACGCAGGTCGCGCCCCTCGAACAGGATCTCGCCCCCCGCCACGCGGCCGGGGCGTTCCAGCAGGTCGATGATGGCATTGCCGATGGTCGACTTGCCCGCGCCGCTTTCGCCCACCAGCCCCAGCACCTCGCCGGGCGCCACGCTCAGCGAGACATGCCGCGCCGCCAGAACGGTGCCGCGGCGGGTGGGAAATTCGACGTCGAGGTCGGTGATCTTCAGAAGGTCGGTCATCGCAGCTTCGGGTTGAGGGCGTCGCGCATCCAGTCGCCCAGAAGGTTGACGGAGAAGACCAGCACGACAAGCGTCAGCGCCGGGAAGAAGGTGATCCACCACAGGCCCGAGAAGAGATATTCGTTGCCCACCCGGATCAGCGTGCCCAGCGACGGCGTGGTCGGCGGAATGCCCTGACCCAGAAAGCTCAGCGTGGCCTCGGCGATGATGGCAAGCGCAAGGCCGATGGTGGCGATCACGAGAACGGGGCGCAGCGTGTTGGGGAAGATGTGGCGCAGCATGATCAGCCAGCCGGGCAAGCCGATGACGCGGGCGGCCTGGACATATTCCTTGTTGGCCTCCACCAGCGTGGCGCCGCGCGCGACCCGGGCGAATTGCGGCCAGTCGGTCAGGCCGATGGCGATGATCACCACGTAGATCGCGAAATCCTCGCGCAGCTCCAGCGGCAGGATCGCCCGGCCGATGCCGTTGATCAGAATCGCCAGCAGGATGCCCGGAATGGTCAGCTGCACATCCGCGATGCGCATGATGATCGCATCCGTGGCCCCGCCCACATAGCCCGAGATCACGCCAAGCCCGACGCCCAGCACCATGCCAAGGCAGACCGCGGCCAGCCCCACCATGATCGACAGCCGACCGCCATACAGGATGGTCGACAGCATGTCGCGGCCCTGGTTGTCGGTGCCCAGCCAGTATTGCGGCTGCCCGCCCTCGGCCCAGGCGGGGGGAAGCTTGCCATCCCAGAGCGAGATCTGCGCGGGATCGAACGGGTTGAAGGGCGCGATCAGGGGCGCGGCGAAACAGGCGAGGATGCACAGCAGCGTCACCGCCGCCGCGATCATCGCGCCCGGGGAATGGATGAAGGACCAGAAGATGTCGTTGTCGGTCATCCTCTGCCAGCGCGTGGGGCGCTCCGGCGGTCTGGTTTCGGATATGTCGGCCATGTCAGCCTCCCAGCCGGATGCGGGGATCGACGACGAAATAGAGGATGTCGACGATCAGGTTGATCAGGACGAAAAGCAGCGCGACGAAACACAGATAGGCGGCCATGATCGGCACATCGACGAAATCCACCGCCTGGATGAACATCAGCCCCGTGCCGGGCCATTGAAACACCGTCTCGGTGATCACCGAAAAGGCGATCAGCCCGCCGATGTTCAGCCCGATGACCGTGATCACCGGCACCAGCGTGTTGCGCAACGCATGGACGAAGTGGATGGATCGATCCGACAGGCCGCGCGCGCGGGCAAACTTGACGTAATCGGTGCGCATCACCTCCAGCATCTCGGCCCGGACCAGCCGCAGGATCAGCGTCAGCTGGAACAGCGAGAGCGTGATCGCCGGCAGGATGATCGACCGCCAGCCGTCCACCGTCAGCAAAGAGGTCGTCCACCAGCCCAGGTCCACCGTCCCGCTGCGCCCCGAGGAGGGCAGCAGGCGCAGCTGCACCGCAAAGAGGTAGATCAGCGAGATACCGATGATGAAGGTCGGCAGGCTGACCCCGATCAGCGAGATCGACAGGATCGCCCGTGACAGCACCGTGTTGCGCCGGATCCCCGTGTAGACCCCAAGCCCGATCCCGAAGACCAGGGCGATGACGGCCGAGACGAAGACCAGCTCGATCGTGGCAGGCAGGCGTTCGAGGATCAGTTGATCGACAGGCCGCCGGATCCGGTAGGAGAGCCCGAAATCACCGCGCACCGCGTTGCCCATGAAGCGGACGTATTGCGTCAGGATCGGATCGTTCAGGCCCAGCTTCTCGCGGATCTCGACCCGCTGTTCGCGGGTGGCATCCTGGCCGACCATGTTGCTGACCGGATCGCCCACGAAGTTGAAAAGCGAAAAGGAAATGGCCGAGACAACGGCCATGACCAGAAGCGACTGTCCCAGCCGCTTGAGAATGAAGAGAAACATGTAGTCCGCCCGCGCCTGCCTGGGTGCGGGACGGCGCCGGGGCCGTCCCGCGAAGGGCTTTACTTCTTGACGACGTAGCGCGGACGCAGACTGTCATCCGAGGCGATCGGGATCTCGAAATCGTCCGACATCGCCCAGGCGATCACCTGGTGGTGGATCGGCAGGTAAGGCTTTTCCTCCTGCACGATCTTCCAGGCCTCGTCGATCAGCGCGGTGCGCTTTTCAAGATCGGTCTCGGTGGTGATCAGCTGCGTGATCTCGTTGACGCGGGCGTTGTCATAGCCGCCGGCATTCCACGAGCCGTCCTTCTCCAGCAGGTAGGCAAAGACGTAATGGCTGTCGAGCGTCGGCACGCCCCAGCCCAGCATGTAGAAATCCGTGGTCCGGTTCTGGATCTTCGGGAAATGCTGCGCCTTCGGGATCGCGTCCAGCTTTACGTCGACGCCGATCTTGGCCAGCATCGCAACGGCGGCCTGGCAGATCTTCTCGTCGTTGTTGTAGCGGTTGTTCGGGCAATCCAGCTGCACCGAGAAGCCGTCGCCATACCCCGCCTCTTCCATCAGGGCCTGCGCCTTTTCCAGGTCAAAGCCGAACTGCTCGTCAAGCTCCGGCGTGTTGCCCAGAACGCCCGGCGGCGTGATCATCGCGGTCGGATAGGACAGCCCCTCCATCACCACGCGCTGGATCGCGTCCTTGTCGATGGCCAGGTTCATCGCCTCGCGCACCTTGGGATCCTGGAACGGGTTGCCCTCGACGCTGGCGGTCCGCAGATCGTCCGAGGCCACGTCGAAGCCGAAGAAGATCGACCGGATCTGCGCGGCGGTCTTCACCTCCAGCCCTTCGGTCGCCTTGATCCGTTCGAGATCCTGCAGCGGCGGGTCCAGCACAAAATCGACCTCGCCCGACAGCAGCGCCGCGACGCGGGTGGCGGCGTTCGAGATCGGGCGGTACTCGATCTTGTCGAGATTGCCGGGGAACTCGTCCTTGCCCCACCACTCGGGGTTGGCGGTCAGCACGGTCAGCTCTTCGGGCGCGCGGCTTTCGACGACGAAGGGCCCGGTGCCGTTGGCGTTGCGCACGGCGTGGGTTTCCTGGTCGGCGGCATAATCCTGCGGCTCGGCGACGTCATTGGCCTCGGACCAGTCCTTGTCCATGATCATGATGCCGGTCAGCTGGTTGGCAAGGATCGGGTTGGGCCCGTCGGTGATCAGCTTCACGGTGTAATCGTCGATGACCTCGACCGAGGCCACGGCCTTGGCCTGTTCCTTGAAGTCCGAGCTTTCGGCCATGGCGCGTTCGAACGAGAACACGACATCCTCTGCGGTGAAATCCGCGCCATCGTGGAATTTCACGCCCTCGCGCAGCTTGAAGGTCCAGCCGTCCGGCCCGGCCTCCCAGCTTTCGGCCAGCTCGGGTTCCAGCTCGAGATCCGGGTTTCTAGTGACCAGCGATTCGTAGATCAACGAATTCATCGAGTTGGTCGGGCCTTCGTTCTGCGAATGCGGATCAAGCGTCAGCGCGTCGCCCTGGCTGGTCCAGCGCAGCACGTTCTCGGCGCTTGCCGCCACCGGCAGAGCGGTGGCGATGGCCGATACGGTGAAGGCTGCGGCCAGGTCCCTGGTCAGCGTCATGGTGATCTCCCTGTTGTCTCTTTTCGGTTGTGCGCGGTGCTCCGCCCCGATGGATGGGCCCACGCTGGTCTTCAGGCTCCCCGGCTCGCGCTTTGCGATCAAACCTTTTCGGTACTTTCCGTCAGGTCTCGCTCAAATTTTACAACCCATGCGCGAAATTATTATGCAATGCAGTCTGAAAAGGAGGCATTCAGGCCCTTTCCGATCATACGAAGCCGGGAGTCGCCCATTACCTGGGCAGCGATCCGGAAGGGGGTAAGCTTTCTCCGGTTGCCGTGCTACCCCTTGGCGCGACGCGGCCCGGGGGCCGGGACAGGACGATTCCAGTACGGATTTGGCCCGGGACCGGCGCAGGGCCGCTTCGGATGAAAGGAGAGCAGGATGCGCGGATCGGCGGGGCCGGACGGGCCCGGAACGGGGAAGGGCCGCGCATGGGTCGCGGGGCTGCTGGCGGCGCTGGTTCTGACCGGCTGCGAGACCGTCGAGCTGAACCCACCCCCGGCCGACCAGATCCGCGCCGATGCCGGCATGGTCGTGGATGACCGCGAGATCGTGGCGCTGGTGGCCTCGGAGGCCGCCGCCGACCGGCTGGGCGCCGGGGCCGCAGCCGAGGGTTTCACCCCGCGCGAGGTCACGCGGCTGGGCGGCATCGGGCTCTGGATGCTGCGGTTCGAGATCCCGCAGCCGCTGGACGGGCCCGGCGCCATCGCCGCGCTGGAGACGATCGAGCCCGGTTCGACGGCGGGAGTCAACCACGCCTACCGCACGGCTGCGGTCAGTAGCACGGACCGGCTGGACTATGCTTCTGCCCTGATGAACTGGCCCGAGACCGCCTGCCCCGCCGCCGGCCCGATCGGCATGCTCGACACCGGCGTCGACTCGGCGCTGGCCCAGGCCACCGGGGCGCGGATCCTGGGCGAAAGCTTTGCCCGCGGCGCCCCGGCGCCGTCGCGGCACGGCACGGACGTGGCCGCCTTGCTGGTCGATCCGCGACGCCTGACGGGGGCCACGCTTTATGCGGCGGACGTCATCGGCACCTCGGCGCGGGGCCAGCAGGAGGCTGGCGTGGACAGCCTGCTCAAGGCGCTGGACTGGCTGGCGGCGCAGGATGTGCGGCTGGTGAACATCAGCCTCGCAGGGCCCTACAACAAGCTTTTGGACCGGGGCGTGGACAGGGCGGTGGCCGAGGGCATGACGCTGGTGGCCGCCGTGGGCAACGACGGGGCCGGCGCGGCGCCGCGCTACCCGGCGGCCCTGCCCAATGTCATTGCGGTCACGGCCGTGGATGCCGATCGCCGGATCTACCGGCGTGCGGTGCGCGGCCCGCATGTGGATGCTGCGGCGCCGGGCGTCGACATCTACGTCGACGAAGGCGGCGGGCATTTCGTCTCGGGCACCTCGATGGCCGTCCCCTTCGTCACCGCGCGCATTGCCGCCGATCCGGGGCTGTACACGGCGCCCACGGCCATGATCCGCCGGAGGTTGCAGGACAGCGCGCAGGACCTCGGCCCGCCGGGGCGCGACACGGTCTATGGCGCGGGTCTGGTGGTGGCCGGGCCGGGCTGCTGAGGCCGCGCGGCACCGCCATCCGCAAACTGGCCGGTTGAAATCTGAACCGATGGCACCTTTGATCCGACAAAGACTTGCAGCGCGATCGGGATGGGCGATCCGCCGCGGTGAAAGGAGGCCCGCTCATGGCCAGCATCAACGACAGACCCGATGACGACAGGCTGCTGGACTATGTCTCCGGCCGGCTTCCCGCGGCCGAGGCCGCGCAGATCGAAACCGCCGCCGGGGATCCCGACCTGGCCGCCGATATCGCGCTGATGCGCGGCATGCGGGCGGCGCTGCGCGACGGCACCGAGAGAGAGGCGCCGGGAGAGCTGGGCTGGAAGCGGCTGGAACGGGCGATGGATGCGGCCGGGCCACAGCGGGCGCCCCTGCCCCGCCGGACGCCGCTCTGGCAGGTGGCGGCGGTGACCGCCGTGGCCGCCGTGCTTGGCTGGCAGTTCGTGGCCCTGCCGATGCTGGGCGGCCCGCAGGCGGGCTATGGCACCGTCAGCGAGGCTCCGGCGGAGGCCCACAGCCTGACGCTGGCCTTCGCGCCGCAGGCGACCGAGGCCGAGATCCGCGCGCTTCTGGCCGAGGCCGGTGGCCGGATCACCGATGGGCCAAGCGCGCTTGGTCTCTGGCAGGTCAGCTTCGACGACGCCGGGGCGCGCGACGCGGCCCTGGCCGCCTTCGGCGCGGTGCCCGGCATCGTGGAGCACGTGCAGGCAAACTGACCCCGCCCGCTTGCCGGGCCCTTGCAGGCCCGTCTGGCAGCTTACACCGCCGCCCGGATCACTTCGTGCCGGACGTTGCGCGTGTCAGGCAATGCATCAGAAGCTTCTTGGCATGGTGGATCCGCGTCTTGATCGTGCCCACCGGCACGCCTTCGACCTCGGCCGCCTCCGGGTATGACATATCGTCAAAAAATGTCAGTCTGATCGCGCTCAGCTGCACCTTGGGCAGCTTGTCCAGGCAATGGCGCACCCGGGCCGCGTCGCTGGCGGCCTCCAGCACCGCCTGGGCCGAGGGGCCGTCATCGGCCACCGTGTCGTCCGGACTGTCGCGCAGGGTGACCCGCGCGGATTTCCGCACCCTGTCCACCGCCTTGTTCCGCGCGATCCCGTACAGCCATGTCTTGGCCGAGGACTGCCCCCGGAACCGCTCCGCCGCCTTCCAGACCTCCAGGAACGCCTCCTGCATGACATCGGCGGCCTCGAAGGCATCGCCAAGCCGGCCCCGGATGAAGTGGAACAGCCCGGCCTGATGCCGCTCGTAGAACGCCTTCATGGCGGTGCGGTCCCCCTGCCCGATGCGTCTTATCAATTCCACGTCCTGCACCGGGTCCTCCCGTTATTGGTGCGGCCACCGTTGCGCCCTGCATAGGCCGGAACCTGGCCGCGCGACAAGAACGTCCCCGTCGGACGGATGCCGACGGGGATCGTTCGGCCCCGGGTGCCGTGGATTGTCCCGGGACCGCCCGACCGTTGTGCATGTCCGGTCAGAGCAGGAAGTCTCCTGCCCCGAAATCGGCCAGCGTCTGGTCCGCGAAGGTCAGGGTCTCGTCGCCGATGGTCAGGACCACGTCCGCGCCCACCTGCGCCAGGCTCTGGCCCAGGTCGACGCCCTGGGCCAGCCCGCCGCCAAGCTTGACCTTGTCGGTGCCATGTTCGAAGTCCGCGATCAGGTCGTCGCCGCCGTTGAAGACGAAGACATCCGCGCCGGCGCCGCCGATCAGCACGTCGTCGTCGCTGCCGCCGTTCAGGCGATCGTCGCCGTCGCCACCGATCAGCGTGTCGTTCCCGTCGCCGCCGTCAAGCTTCAGCTTGATCAGCCCGACCAGGCCGGTGCCGCCGCGGATGAAGTCGTTGCCGCCGCCGCCGTTGACCTCCAGCACCTCGGTCGACCCGATATCCAGCGTGAACTCGCCGAAGTTGGTCCGGGCGAAATCGACCCGGCCGTCCTCGCCCGCGCGGATGCGGAACGCGTCGCCGGAACTGTCGGACCCGTTGACCTCGGCGGTGTCGTAACCGGCGCCGCCGTCCATGATGTCCGACCCGTCGCCGTTGTTCCAGATCATCCGGTCGTTGCCGCCGTTGCCCCGCATGACGTCGTTGCCACGGTCACCCACCAGCACGTCGTCACCGGCGCCGCCGCTCAGCGTGTCATCGTCGTCGCCGCCGCGGATGTAATCGTCGCCGTCGCCGCCGCTGATCCTGTCTTCACCGGCCCCGCCGTCGAGCTTCAGCTTGATCAGGCCGGCAAGACCGGTCTTGCCCTGGATCACGTCATCACCGCCGCCGCCGTTGACCTCCAGCACCTCGGTCGAACCGATGTCGAGAGAGAAGTTGCCGAAATTGGTCCGGGCGAAATCGACCCGGCCAGTGTCGCCGGCGCGGATCCGGAAGGTGTCGCCCAGGCTGTCGGACCCGTTGACCTCGGCGGTGTCGTGACCGGCGCCGCCCTCCATCAGGTCCGATCCGTCGCCGTTGTTCCAGATCATCCGGTCGTTGCCGCCATTGCCCTTCATGACGTCGTTGCCCCGATCACCGATCAGCACATCGTCCCCGGCAGCGCCCTTCAGAATGTCGTTGTCGTCCCCGCCACGGATGTAATCGTCGCCGTCGCCGCCGCTGATCGCATCTTCGCCGGCCCCGCCGTCGAGCTTCAGCTTGATCAGATCCGCAAGACCGGCCTTGCCTTTGATCACGTCATCGCCACCGCCGCCGTTGACCTCCAGCACTTCGGTCGAACCAATGTCGAGGGCGAAGTTGCCGAAGTTGACGCGGGCCAATTCGACCCGGCGATTGCTCTCGGCGCCGATGCGGAACACGTCGCCAAAGCTGTCCGACCCGTTGACCTCGGCGGTGTCGTAATCGGCGCCGCCTTCCATCAGGTCCGAGCCGTCGCCGTTGTTCCAGATCATCCGGTCGTTGCCGGCACCGCCGTCCATCTCGTCCGAACCGCGATCGCCGATCAGGGTGTCGTCGCCTTCTTCGCCAAAGAGCTGATCATCGCCGTCGCCGCCGTTGACCTTGTCGTCGCCGTCCCCGGCGCGCACCACGTCATCGCCTTCCAGCGCGTCGATGATATCGGCATCGTCGGTGCCGTGGACCATGTCGTTGAGGCTGCCTTCGCCGCCCGGAACTGTAACGTTCTCAATCGCCATAAGAAATACTCCTGAGGTTCAAGAGCAATGCTCTCGCATCGCCATGTCTCTCAGTCGCGGCGCGGTTCAGGACGGTTCAAAGCTTTTTACGATTTTTCTTAAAATCTTTGAGAGTCAGATAAATAGCCACGGCCAGCAAAGCCGCCGCCTCAGGCCGCCCGCGCCCGGCGGCGGGTGACCAGCCGCACGGCGGCGCGCATCAGGGCAAAGCCTGCCTGGAAGACGATCCCGAAGGCCAGCACGCCGATGCCGAAGACCACCAGCTTGTCGCTCAGGGCCTCCCAGCGCTCGGCCTCGCGCAGGACAACCGCGACACCCTCGTTCACGCCGATGGCGGCCCCGGTCGAAGACGACATCACCAGGACGAAGAAGGCGCGCAGCAGGTTCGGCCCGAACAAAAGCGCCGCCTCGGACGAGCCGCGGCGCAGGGAGGTCAGCGCCTCGGCCCCGTTGTCGGCCACGTAGGCGGCGGCATAGGGCACCAGCGACAGCGCCACGATGGTCGCGGCCGAGGGCGTGACGACGCGGCCCGCGAAGAGGAATTCGTAGGGAATGATGTTCAGCAGAAAGAACATCACGACGAAGGTCGGTGCCGCCCGCATCAGCCCCATCAGCGGCGCCACCATCCGCCGCCACCCGCGCCCGCCCGCCAGCGCCACGGCCAGCGGCAGGCCCAGCAGCAGGCCGAAGAGCAGAGACAGCCCGGCGATGCGGAAGTTCACCACCATCGCGCGGGCCAGGTCAGGCGGATAGTCGGATTGCATCAGCTCGAGGAAGGTGCTCATGCCGCCGCCTCCGCCCGGTCGATGCGCGCCTTCACGCGGTTGCACAGGTAAACCACCAGCGTGACGACGCCCAGGTAGAACAGCAGCACGATCGTGTAGGTCGTCACCCGCCCCGACGCGAAAGAGGTGATGTCGGTCAGCGCGGCCAGCAGCTCGGGCGCGCCGGTGAAACTGGCGATGGGTGTGCCCTTGGCGGCGTTGACCAGAAACGACATCAGCTGGCTGATCGACCGCCCCGCCGCCGCCCAGAACAGCGGCCAGGTCAGCGCGGGGCCAAGGCCCCTCTCGCGGCGCAGGCTGTCGGCGGCCTCTCCGATGGCCTGGCCGGCGTTGCACCCGTTCATCAGCCCCAGCGCCACGATGGCGGCCCCCAGCGCCACGGCCGAGGAATAGGCGAACATCGCATGCGCCACCGCCGTCACCACCACCAGCGTCAGCAGGACGGGCGAGGATTGCAGCACCACGACCACGGCCCAGGCCGCCGCCCGCGCCAGCCGGAAGGGCGAGGCCGAGATCAGCCCGACAAACAGCGCGAAGACCAGCGTCGCGGCCAGCGCGCCGGTCACCAGGACGATCGAATTGATCATCCCGTCCAGGAACAGGCCCCAGGCCGGCTGCGTCATCAGCATCGGCAGCGAGGGCGTAAAGCCCAGCGTCTCCTCGCTCCAGGCAAGCGCGGCTTCGACCTGGGGCAGGAAATCGGTCGGCGGCGGCACCGTGTTCAGCGCCGGGATCAGGCAGGCCGAGGCATCCGGTCCGCTGCATTCGGCGCTCGACCACAGGGCCTGCTGTTCTTCCAGGAACTCGGTGAAGATCCCGTTTTCGCGCGCGATCTCAAGAAACAGCCCCTCGCGGTGCATGATCCGGCTGACCAGCTCCAGCGCCTGCGCCAGCCGATCGGTCCCGTCCAGCCCCACGGCCATGCCCCAGGGCACCGGGTCGAAGCCGAACTTGCGTTCGAACTTGTCGCCGAACTCGGGATCCGACAGGTAGAAGGCGAAGAAACTGTCGTCATGCGAGGCCAGCCGGCAGGTGCCGTCGCGCAGCGCCTCGGGCAGGCGGCTGGCGCTGTCCCACAGCATCACCCGCACGTCCCTGGACACGATATGCGCGTTGGCGTAATTGCCGATGGTCGTGCAGTTGGTGCGGTTGAACAGGTCCTCCCACCCGGCGATCTTCAGGTCCTTCGGCCCGACGATGATCGTCTCGGACCGGTAGTAATGCGGCCGGATGAATCGCGCCTCGGCGTCGCGGCGGGTGTTGTGGCCCATGGTCGCGATGACCACGTCGGCGCCGCCTTCGGCCAGGGTGGAAATCCGCGTCGCGGGGCGCACCGGCACGAATTCCCGCGCCACGCCCAGCCCGTCGGCGATTACCCGGGCGACGCCGATGTCATAGCCCTCGCGCCGCCGGTCCACGTTGGTGGCGAACAAAGGGTAGTTCTCGCGCACGCCGATCCGAAGCTTGCCGGTGCAGAGCACGCGGGTCAGCGCATCGGCCGTCTCGTCGCAGGGATCGGTGCGGGCCTCGTTCAGCAGGGCGACCAGCGCCGCCTCCGGGGTCCAGTCCGCCGGGGCGCTGCCCTGCGCGGGATCCTCGGGCGCCACCTGGGCCAGGGCCCGGCCGCCGCCGACAGGGGCCAGCGCAGCCGCCACCAGCAGAACCAGCGGCAGCAGGGCCAGGTGGATCAACCGGCGCGCCAGGCTCACGCGGCGGTCCCGGAGGCCAGGTGGCGCAGGTGCAGCACGGCAACCTCGGCAAAGACGTGATCGGCGAAACGGTGGATCGTCCGCCCGATCTCGCGCTCCAGCACCTCCGCGGTCATCCAGGCCAGCTTGCGCGGCTCCAGCGGCACGAGGATCGTGTCGACCACCCGCGCCTCCAGCCCCTGCGCGGCGGCGCGCTCGCGGGTGGCGTCCAGCCCGATGAAGGCATTATGCGCGATCAGCGCCCAGCCCCCGGGCACCAGATGCGCGCCGATCCCGTCGATCACCGGGTCCAGAAGCCGCCGGCCGTCGTCCCCGCCCGAACTCCAGGTCGCCAGGCGCTCTTCGATCGGCACGTGGTCCATCGGGAAATGCGGCAGGTTGGCAAGGATCACGTCAAAGGTCCGGCCCGCCACCGGCTCGAACAGGCTGCCCTGCAGCACCTCCTTGTGCGCCCCGGCGAAGCGCGCGGCGCCGGGGCCGGTCAGCAGCCGCCGGGCCTCGTTCACCGCGGCCGGTTCGATATCGACGCCGCACAGCGATGTGGCCCCCATCTCGCCCGCGCCGGCCAGCAGGATGCCGCAGCCGCAGCCGATGTCGAGCACGCTGGCATCCTTCAGGAAGACCCGCCGCTCCAGCAGCTGACGCAGCACGGCGGCAGTATAGGCGCTTGGCCTGAAGGCGGCGGCCACGGGCAGGCCGTCATGGTTTGTCATGGGAAATCTCCGCGATCTGCAGCGGCGCGCCCTGCCCCTCGGCCACCGACAGCCGCGCCGCGTGGAGCCCGGCCACCTGGTCCTGCGGATGCCGCTCCAGCACCTTGCGATAAAGCGCCAGCGCCTCGGCCCTGTCCCCCGCCACCAGCGCATCGAAGGCGGCGCGGGTGTCGCGGGCCAGGTCGACCATCTCGGGCGTGGGCTCCAGCTCGGGTCCGGCCTCGTAGGCGCCCAGCAGTTCATAGACCGTGATCCGCGCGCGCCGGCCCTTGACCGAGACCTCGTCGATCGGACGCACGCACAGCCGGTCGCCGGCCTCGCGGAAGGTGTCGTGGCTGATGGTGATCAGCGTGCCGTATTCCTTGTTCAGCGATTCCAGCCGCGCGGCGATGTTCACCCCGTCGCCCAGCACCGTGTAGCTCATCCGCTCGCGCGAGCCGACGTTGCCCACCAGCACCGCGTCGGAATGGATCCCCACCCGCAGCCGCATCTCCGGCGCCTCGGCGCTGCGCCATGTCGAATTGAGCCGGTCCAGTTCCTCCTGCACCCGCAGCGCCGCGACACAGGCATGCCAGGCGTGATCCTCCAGCGGCGCCGGCGCTCCCCAGAAGGCCATGACCCCGTCGCCCACGAACTTGTCGATCGTGCCGCGTTCGCGGTGAACCGACCGCGACACCAGCTCCAGCATGGTCGAAATCCGCTCCAGCAGCTCGCGCGAGGCGATACGTTCGGCCAGGGCCGAGAAGCCCTCCATGTCGGAAAAGAAGATCGTCAGGAACTTGCTCTGCCCGCCGATGTCCAGCTTGTGCTCGGACGACAGCAGCTCGCGCACCAGCCCCACGGGAACGAACCGGGCAAACGCCTGCACGGCGATGTCCAGCGTCTCGATCGCGCGGCTCAGCACGGCGATCTCGCGGACCGAAGATTGCACGGGGGGCAGATCGTCGGCCGGCTCCAGCGCGCGGATGCGTTCGACCTTGGCCGACAAGAGCCGCAGCGGCTGCGCCATCCGGCTGGCGATGATGTAGATCACCAGCAGCTGCACGGCCACGGCGACCAGGCCGAAGATCACCATGTGGCGGTTGTTCTCGGTCAGCTCGGCGGTGAAATCCGACAGCGGCGTCAGCACCATCAGCCGCCAGGGCTTGCCCGCGTCGCCGGCAAAGCTTGACAGGCTGACCAGGTAATCCTGCCCCTCGAAGCTGAAGGGATAGACATCTTCCGCCGCCTCGCCCGGCCGCAACAGGTAGGCCAGCGACACCAGGCGCTTGCCCAGATCGGTGATATGCGGCAGCCGCACATCGTCGTTCTCGCCGCCATAGGTGGTGGCCCGGTCCGAGGCGGCCAGCACGTTGCCCCGGTCGTCCAGCAGGTAGCTCAGGCTGTTGGGGCTGAGCGGGTTGCGCGCGAGGTAGTCCGAGAAGCTGTCAAGCGTGACGTCCACCGCGACCACCCCGTTCAGGGTCCCGTCGACCACGATGGGCTCGGCCACGGTAAAGCCCACCAGCCCGAAGGCATAGAAGACCTCGGCATCGGTGGTGATCATCCGGTCGGCCTGCACCGCCTGCCGATACCAGGGCCGCACGCGGGGATCGTATTCGGTCGGCGCGGCCAGCTCGCCCACGATCTCTTCCTGCGCGTTCAGAAAGAAATAGCGGTCCAGCAGCGGCGCCTCGGGGTCCAGCGGATCGGTCTCGATCACGCGAAAGGCGTTCACGGCGCCGTCGGGCGGGGGCTGGTCATGGATGGCGACGGTCGGATCCTGCAGCCGCCGGGCCTGCCGGAATGACCCGTCCTCGAGCCCGGCATAGACGTTCAGCGCGGTGTCGCTGTGCAGCAGGACCCGCAGGAAATAGGGCAGCGACCGGCCATCGGTGAAGAACGACGGTTCCTGGCGGCCAAGTTCGGCGGCGGTGGCGATCTGGGCCTGAAGCTCGTCGAACTCGCTTTCGATATCCTCGATCGCCTCGGCCCGGAACCGTTCGACCAGCGCAAAGGCATGGTCGGTCACGACGCGGTCGGTGGATTGGTAGTTGATCACCATGATCGCCAGCAGAACCGGCACGGTCAGCAGCATCGCCACCAGCAGCACCGCCGGTTTCAGCGGCACCGAGAAGCGGCGCGCGCCCGACTCGACACCCGGCCCGGCCCCGGCATCGCCGGCAAGCCGGTCGCCGCCGCGCGGCCCTTGGGCGCGATCGGGCCCGGTGGAATGGCTCTGGCGCTGCATGATCGCGTTCCGGATACTGGACGGACCGGCCTGATGCCGGACCATGAACCTCTGGGGCGGGCAGCCGAAGACCGGATGGCCTGGCCGTTGCCGGGCCCGGCCGCACCCTGCCCGAAAACAGGCGCGTCGCGCCGGAGACGTCCTAGCAGGCAAGCGTGAACCTGCCTAGCCATGCGCGAAATTTCGCGCCCCGCCGGGTCCCCGCTGCAACGCTTCGCCCGGGACACGCACGGGGTCAAAGGCGTTTCGGCCGCCCCGGGCACAGGTCGTGGACGACCGGCGCTACCAGACGACCGGATGCGTCTCGCCGGTCTGGACGTTGACGAACCCCTCCGGCGCATGATCCGACGGCGCCACGAGGTTCCAGCGCCAGGGCGAACAGGTCAGCGTGGCGAACGCCAGCCGCTCGGGGAAACCGGGGGCCCAGCGGGGGTGGAACGACGGCTCGAACAGCCAGTCGACCTGTTCGCCCGCGGCATAAAGCGCCTGCATCTCCGCGTGCAGCTCTTCCGCCGGACGGGCCGTCATCAGGCCCGCGATCTCGTAGGCGACCCTCGCCACGACCGCGCCGCGATGCACCAGCACCCAGCCGCCGCCCATCTCGGCACAGCTGTTCACCGCCAGCGCCATCGCCGCGTCGCTGGATCCGACACACCAGATGTTGTGCTTGTCATGGGCCATCGAGCAGCAAAGCGCCGTGTCGTCGTCCCGCGGCCCGCAGCCCAGCCAGAACATCCTGGCCACCGCGCCCTGCCCCGAATAGCGGTCGACGATGGAAAACTTGGTGATGTTGCGGCTGGCATCGCGTTGCACCTTTCCATCCGCCACGGGCAGTTCATAGGTCAGGAACCCGTCCTCCCAGTGGAAGGGGCGCAGCACGGCGGCCTGCATGGTCTCGCGGCCTTCACCGGCGGGTATCGCGAAATCCTCCGCCGTCAGCGCCCGGCCGACATTGACCGTCTGCCGCGCCCAGTCGGGCCAGTCGATCCGGGGCAGCGGGCCGGTATAGGTGGTACCGGTCGAGACCTGAGCCCCGTCCGCCCAGACCTCGGCAATCTCGAAGCTGCCGGTATCCGACAGCAGCAACAGGTCGGCGAACCGCCCCGGCGCGACCGACCCGACCCAGGGCGTCAACCGCATGTGCCGCGCCGGGTTGATCGTGACCAGCTGCACCGCCGTCTCCATCGGCAGGCCCGCGTCGATCGCCATCCGCAGGTTGCGATCCGTGGCGCCGGTCGCCAGCACCTCGGAGGCCGGGCGGTCATCGGTGGCAAGCGCGACCTGTGACCAGTCGCGCAGCCCGCGTTCCAGCAGGCCCTTGACGATCTCCGCGCCAGTATGGATGCGGATCTCGACAAACAGCCCGGCCTGAAGCTTGTCAAAGGCCTCCTCTGCCGTCCAGGCCTCGTGGTCCGAGGCGATGCCGGAGGCCGCGAAGGCGTTGATATTGGGCAGATCGCGGATCCCGGCGGCATGGCCTTCGACCACGGCGCGGGCATCCCACGTGGCGGCGATCATCGACCACAGGCGGTCATGCGCGGGGTTGTCGCGGTCGCGCAAGGCGGGCCAGTCCATGACCTCGTCCAGCCCCGCGACCATTGGGCTTTCGGTCAGGAACCGGGTCTGATCCACCCCGTCCAGATGCGCGCCATGCTCCCATGCGGTGGGCGGCACGGCCGATCCGGGCAGCGGAAAGATCTTCAGCGGCGATCCGGCGCGCCGGGCGGCCAGCCAGAAGTCCAGCGTGCGGTCGGGCACCACGTTGGAAAACTCGTGGCTCGCCTCGCAGGTCCAGGTGTTGCCGCGCGGCAGGACCAGCGCGGCCTCGTATTCCGGTGTGACGTGGCTGCTTTCGATATGCTTGTGCACCTCGCCCAGCCCCGGAACGGCGGCGAGGCCCGGGCGCTCCACTGTTTCGGCGGCGGTCCCGGCAAAGCTGCCTCGCGGCCCCACATAGGCCACCCGGCCCGCATGGATCGCCACCTCGACCCTGTCGCGCCACAGGCCGGTATGGGTGTCGAGCAGCCGGTCCAGCCGCAGCAGCGTATCGGCCGGGCGCCGGCCCAGGGCCACGTCGATCAGGTCGCGGCGCAGATTGGCCTCGCCTTCGGTGGTGATTTCGCCGTTCATCGTGTCGGATGGCATCGTATCGTGTGGCATCTGTCTCTCCCCAGGGGGCCTGTCATGGAAGGTGCCAGCCGTCCGGTGCCTTTGCCAGGATCGGCGTGCGGAAGGCGCCATGGACGGGTACGGCGCCAACCCGCCCGGTCCAGCCCTCGCCCTGCAGCATGGCCGCGCCGATGGCCAGCGGGTCGACCCCGGCGGTCTCAAGCAAGGCCAGCACCGCCGCCATCGAACTGCCCGTCGACAGCACGTCATCCACCACCGCCACGCGTGCGTCCAGCAGGGGCCGCATGCGCGGATCAAGGTACAGCCGCTTGCCGCCCCCCGGCGTGGTGATCGAGGACATCGGCACCGACAGGTCGTCGTCGTACCAGAACTTCCGCGAATTCCCCAGCGGCACCAGCCGGTCATGGCCCAGCCGCCGCGCCACCGCCTCGGCCAGCGGCAGGCCCAGCGTGGGCACGGCGACGATGACCTCCGGATCGTAGGGGCGCAGCTGCTCCGTCACCACGTCGGCCAGCGCGTCCAGCACCGCAAAGCTCGCCTGGTTCAGGATCAGCGAGGCCACGCCCCGCTCTCCGTCCGGCAAGGTCCTGATCGGCAACAGCAATTGCCGGTCCCCCAAGGCCACGGCAAAGCTCTCCTGATCCGGCTGGACACCAGGTGTCAGAGTGTCATGCAGCCTTTGCCAGACATCCAGCCGCATGGGGTCAGCCCGCCAGACCGTCGCGCAGACGCGCGCGCAGGGCATCCGCATCCAGCCCCATGGCCACGCGGATCGGGTTGGGCCCGGGATCCAGCGCGCCGGTCTCCAGCTCGACCTCCAGCGACCGATCCTCGGTGCGGAACAGTTCCTCGTGGCAGGCCAGCAGCGGCACGCAGGGATCATGCAGGGGCCGGCTTTCCGACCCCTTGGCCTGATGTTCCGTCTGGGTGAAATAGGCGTCGATCAGGTCGGCGCAGGCCACGGCGGCCTCCGTCCCGGTGGCGCGCAAGGTCTCCAGATAGGCCGCATCGGCGCGCAGCTGGCGCGTGGCGTCCAGCGGGATCAGCGTGATGTCGAGCTCGGCGGAAAAGACCCGGGCCGCGGCATCCGGGTCATGGGCAATGTTGAACTCGGCCCGCGGTCCCATGTTGCCGGGCTCGTCAATCGCGCCGCCCATGGCGATCACCCGGCGGATGCGGGCCGCGGCGTCGGGCGCGGCCTCCAGCAGCAGGGCGATGTTGGTCAGGGGGCCGAGGCAATGCAGGTCGATGGTCTTCTCCGGCGCCGCGCGCAGAAGGCGGGCCATGGCCTCGACCGCAGGCTCGTCCGAGGGCGCCAGCGCGGGCTCGGGGAAGACCACCCCGCCCAGCCCGTCATCGCCATGGATCGCGGTTTCCGACCGGGCCTCGCGCCCCAGCGGCGCATTGGCGCCCGGGTGCACCGGGGTCGGCACGCCGGCCAGCGTCACGATGCGCCCGGCATTGCGCGTGGTGACATTGAGCCCCACGTTCCCGCCCAGCGTGGTCAGCGCCAGCACCTCGACGCCCGGATGGCGCAGCGCGTAGAGAATGGCGATGGCGTCGTCGATACCGGGATCGGTGTCGATGATCACTTGCATGTGGACAGCCTTTCGATGATCCGGACCCAGCTTCGCATACCCTTGTGAAAGCTCGACAGGTCGTATTTCTCGTTCGGGGAATGGATGCGGTTGTCGAACCGGCCAAAGCCCACCAGCAGGGCATCCACGCCCAAGGCCGCCTTCAGCGCGCCGATGATCGGGATAGACCCGCCCGTGCCGCAGGTGGTCGACCGGCCCCATTCGTCCGACAGCGCCTCCAGCGTGGGCGCAAGAAAACGGTTCTCCCGGTCCATCGCCCAGGCGGGCGAAAGCCCGTGATCCTCGAAGCGCACGCTGCAATCCTCGGGCAGGCGCGCGCGGACATGCGCCAGAAAATTCGTACGAATTTTCTCGGGGTCCTGCCCGGCCACCAGGCGAAAGGACAGCTTGGCATGGGCCTGACACGGGATCACCGTCTTGAAGCCCGGATCGGTATAGCCGCCCCAGATCCCGTGGATCTCGCAGGACGGCCGGGCCCAGACCTGCTGCAGCACCGACCGGCCCGCCTCACCCGCCGGCACCTTCAGCCCGACGTTGGTCAGAAAGCCCTCTTCGTCAAAGGGCAGCGCGGCCCATTCGGCGGCGGTCTCGGGCGACAGCTCCTCGACATCGTCGTAGAAGCCCTCGATCGCCACCCCGCCATCCGGTGTCCGCAGGCTGGCCAGCACATCCGACAGCACCGCCAGCGCATTGGCCGCCGCATTGCCGAACATGCCCGAATGCAGATCGCGGTCCCCGGCGGTCACGGTGATCTCCTGCCCCACCAGACCGCGGAACATGGTCGTCACCGCCGGTGTCTCGCGGTCCCACATATCGGTGTCGCAGACCAGAACGATGTCACATTCCAGCTCCTGCGCGGCCCCCTTCAGGAACCCGGGCAGCGAGCGCGAGCCGCTCTCCTCCTCGCCTTCGAACAGGAAAGACACCCGGATCGGCAGCGTGCCTTGGGTCTCGATGAACGCCCGGCAGGCCTCGACAAAGGTCATCAAGGCGCCCTTGTCGTCCGACGCGCCGCGCGCGACGATATGGGTGTCGCCCTCGACCGGGCGCAGCACCGGCTCGAACGGGTCCGAATTCCACAGCTCCAGCGGATCGGCCGGCTGCACGTCGTAATGGCCGTAGAACAGCACATGCGGCGCCTCGCTGGGCCCCGGCAGATGGCCCACCACCATCGGGTGGCCCGTGGTCTCGCGCGTCGAGGCCTCGGCGCCCATCTCGCGCAGGGTTCCGGCCAGCCATTCGGCACAGCGCGCCACATCCCCGGCATAGGCCGGATCGGTCGACACCGAGGGGATGCGGATCAGCTCGAACAGCCGCTCCAGCCGCGCGTCCAGCGTGGCGTCGATATGGGAAAGGATCTGGTCGGTCATGTCTTCGTCCTGTCGATCTCTTCGATGCGCGCCCTGAAGCGCTGCGCCACCTGCAGCGCATCGGCCAGCGCCTTGTCGGCATCCATCGTGGTCAGCTGACGGTCTTCCATCAGCCAGTGCCCGGCGACCATCGTGCCCCGCACGTCGCTTGGCAGCGCCGCAAAGACCAGCGCCGAGGTCAGGTCATAGATCGGGTGCAGGCGCGGGTCGTCCAGCGAGATCCGGATCAGATCCGCCTGCTTGCCCGGCTCCAGCGAGCCGATGCGGTCATCCATGCCCAGCACCCGCGCCGCCTCGATCGTGCCCATGCGCAGCACGTCCACGCAGGGCAAGGGCTTGCGCGAGCCGCCGGCGATCTTCTGGAACATCGCCGCGGGGGCCATCTGCGCGAAGAGGTCCAGCGTGTTGCCCGACATCGGCCCGTCCGTTGCGAGGCCGACGGAAACGCCCGCCGCGCGCAACGCCGTCACCGGCGCGATCCCCCGCCCCGCCTTGCCGTTCGACCGCGCATTATGCGCCACGCCCACGCCGCGGTCTGCCAGCAGCGCGATATCCGCCTCACCGGGATACATCACATGCGCCGCCACCAGCGCCGGCGTCAGCAGCCCGGCCCGGTCCGAGACCTCGACCGTCGTGCAGCCATGGGTCTTCTGCGCCCAGTCCAGCTCTGCCTGGGTTTCGGCCAGGTGCATCTGCACCGGCAGGCCCGGGTGATCGGCGGACCATTGCGCGACCCGGGTCATCACCGCCAGATCGGTGGAATAGGGCGCATGCGGCGCGGCACTCGCGGTGATACGCGGATGATCGGCATAAAGATCCGCAAGCGCGTCCAGCCGGGCAAAGCCTTCGTCCATGCTGCCGTGATCGGGCGCCTCGAAATTCGCCAGCGTCTGCCCGACCACGCCCCGCAGCCCGGCCCGGTCCAGCACCGACCCCACCCGATCCTCGAAGTAATACATGTCGGCCACGGTCGTGACCCCGCCCCGGATCGTCTCGACCGCCGCCAGCGCGGTGCCGATCTCCACCACCTCCGCCGTCACCAGCGCGCGTTCCAGCGGCAGGATGTAACGGAAAAGCCGGTCGTCCACATCCTCGCCCAGCCCCCGGAACAGGGTCATCGGCAGATGCGCATGGGTGTTGACCATGCCGGGCATCAGCAGGTCGCCGCCCATGTCCTGCACCGCGCCAAGATCGGAGGGAGCATCCCCCTCCCCCAGCGACACGATCCGGCCGTCGTCCAGCGCGATCCAGCCGCGCCCGATCTCGCGCATCCCCGCATCCATCGGCAGGATGCGGGCGTTCGCCAGAACCTGCCTCATGCCTCGACCGGCAGCAGGCAGCACTGATCCGGTTGCGGCACCAGCGTCACCGCCGCGCCCGCGTCGAACGGGGCCGACAGCGGCCCGTTGGCCATGACCGAGCCCGCCGGCGTGTCGCATTGGTACTGGTACGCCCGGCCCAGATAGGTCCGCAGGCCCAGCTTCGCCGGGATCCCGGGCGCCGAGCCCTCGGGCGCCACCAGCAGCCCCTCGGGCCGCGCGGCCAGGATGAAATCCCGCCCCGGCACGTCGAAGGTCCCCCTGGGCAGATCCATCGTCGCCCCGCCTTCCATCTCGGCCCGCACCGCATCGCCGGCCTCGGCCACGACGCGCATGGGGATCATGTTTTCGAACCCCACGAAATCGGCGACAAAGGCATTGGCGGGTTTCGAATACAGCACCTCGGGCGTGTCCAGCTGCATGATCCGCCCCGCGTTCATGATCGCCACCCGGTCCGAGATCGAAAACGCCTCCTCCTGGTCATGGGTCACATAGACCGCCGTGGTCCCGTTGGCCTGCTGCAGCCGCCGGATCTCCACCCGCATGTCCACGCGCAGCTTGGCGTCGAGGTTCGACAACGGCTCGTCGAACATCAGCAGCGGCGGCTCGATCACCAGAGCCCGCGCGAGCGCCACCCGCTGCCGCTGACCGCCCGACAGGTTCGCCGGATGCCGGTCCGCCAGCGCGTCGAGCCCGACGCGCGCGATCATCTCGTCAGCCCGCCGGTCGCGTTCCTTCCGCCCCATGCCGCGCTGCTTCAGCCCGAAGGCCACGTTGTCGCGCACCGTCAGATGCGGAAACAGCGCATAGGTCTGGAACACCAGCCCGATATTGCGCGCATGCGCCGGCAGCCGCGTCAGGTCGCGATCGCCCAGCCGGATCGTGCCGGCGGTGGGCTGCAGGAACCCCGCCACCAGCCGCAGCGTCGTGGTCTTGCCGCAGCCGGACGAGCCCAGAAGCGAGATCAGCTCGCCCTCGGCCACATGGAGCGAGAGATCCTCCAGCACCTGGGTGGAGCCATAATGGGCGGAAACGTTGTCGAGGGTCAGGGATACGGTCATTTTGTCAGGAAGGTCAGGCCGAGCGTCCGCTCCACGATGGCCATGACGGCCACGGTGACAAGCATCAGCAGAACCGAAACCGACGCGATGGTCGGGTCAAAGAACTGCTCCATATGCGCGAGAAGCTGGATCGGCAGGGTTGAGACGCCGGGGCCGGTCAGGAAGATCGACACCGAAACGTCGTTCAGCGAGGTGATGAAGGCCAGGATGAACCCGGCGATGATGCCGGCCTGGATATTGGGCAGAACCACCGTGAAGAACGCCTTGGCCCGGGTGCATCCCAGCGACACGGCCGCCTCCTCGATGGAAAAGTCGAAATTGTTGAGAGAGGCGCCCACGACCCGCACGCAATAGGGCAGCACCAGCAGCGCATGCCCCACCAGCAGCGACAGCGTGATCGGCAGGCCAAGGCCCGTGGCCAGCGATTTCATCAGCGAAAAGCCCAGCACGATTTCCGGGATCAGGATCGGCAGCACGTAGACATTGCCCAGGAACCGCGGGATCTCGACCCGGTAGCGCGCCAGCGCGTAAGCCGCGGGAATGCCGATCAGCATGGACAGTGCCGTGCCGCCCACCGCCAGCATGAACGAGGTCGCCATGGTGCGCCGGAAGGCCGAGATTTCGAAGATGTTCTCGAACCAGTGCAGGGTCAGCCCCTGCGGCGGGAAGGTCAGATAGCTGGTCTCGGACAGGGCCGAGCCGATGATGATCACCAGCGGGCCCAGCAGGAAGAAGAACACCAGCACGGCGAAGGCGATCAGAAGGGGATGGGTCTTGTTCTGCATCAGCCGGCCACCGGGTTCAGCTTGCGCGCCAGTTTCGACATGAACAGCACGGTGGTCAGCGTCACCACCACCATCACGGCGGCAATGGTCGAGGCCCCGACCCAGTCGAATGTCACCATGGCGCGTTGATAAAGGAAGGTCCCCATCATCATCTGCCGCTCGCCGCCCAGCAATTGCGGCGTGGCATATGACGTGAAGGAGCCAGTGAAGACCAGCACCGAGCCCACGATCAGCCCCGGCACCGCCATCGGCAGGATCACCTGCCGGAAGGTCGCCGCCGGCGTCGCCCCCAGCGAGGCGGCGGCATCGGTCAGATCCTGCGGGATGCCTTCAAGCACGCCGACCAGCGTCAGGATCATCAGCGGCACGAAGAGATAGATCATCGCCACGATGACCGACCCTTGGGTATACAGCATGCTCAGCGGCTCGGAAATCAGGCCGGTCCAGATCAGGAAATTGTTCAGGATCCCGTTTTTCCCCAGGATCACCAGCCAGGCAAAGGACCGCACCACCACGCCGGTCAGCAGCGGAAAGACCGCCGCGATGATCAGCAGGCTGCGCGCCCGTCCCGGCGCCTTGGCCACGACCCAGGCGGTGGCAAAGCCCACGGCGACCGAGACGATTGTGGTGATCACCGCCACCTCCATCGTGCGCCACAGCACGGTCATCCGGAAGCGGGAGTTGAAGAAGGTGGCATAGGGCGCGAAGACGCCCTTGGGGTCGCCGAAGGTGGTGGCGAGCGTCGACAGCACCGGCAGAACCAGGAACAGAACGACAAGCAATGTCGCGGGGGTCACGAGCAGCCAGGCGCGCAGGCGGGCAGACATCAGGTACCTCGGGGGCAGCAGTTCAGCAAAACGAAACGGGCGGTCACAAAGGCCGCCCGTCCGCAGGTCAATGGCGGGTCAGCCTTACATGCCGAAGATTTCGTTCCAGCGATCGATCCAGTCGGTCTTCGCCGCGTTCATCTTCTCGTAATCCATGCGGTTCAGCGCGGCAATGGCCTCGGGCCCATAGGTCCAGACCGATGCCTGCTCGGGCGTCAGTTCGACCTCGGTGTTGACCGGGGCATCGACGCCCTGCTCGCCGTTGATCTGCTGCACTTCGGTCGACAGGACGAAGTTGATGAACTCATAGGCCAGGTCCACGTTCTCGGCGCCAACGGGGATGTTGATCGTGTTGAGCGTGGCGATGTCGCCATCCTCCAGCTCGGCCCAGGTCATCGTGGGCACGGCGGCCTTCAGCGAGGACAGCGTGAAATCCTGCGCGATGGCGACCGAGGCTTCGCCGGTCGAGATCAGGTTCACCATCTCGGACCCGGTGTTGTAATTCTTGACCGTGTTGGGCTCCAGCTCAGCCACCGCCTCGAAGGCCGCGTCGGGGTCGTCGTAGGCGTCCACGCCGGCATGCTTGCCGGCCATCACCACGACCATCGGGCCGGCGGTTGTGGTGATCCCGGGCAGGCTTACGCTGCTTTCCAGGTCCTCGCGCCACAGGTCGCCCCAGGAGGTGATCGGCTCAACCGCTTCGCTGTCATAGACGATGCCGGCGCGGCCCACGGTATAGGCCGGGCCATAGGGACCCTGCGGCGCCTGCGCGATCTCGTAGAGCTTTTCGACATTGGGGATGCGCGACCGGTCGATCTCCTGGAAGATCCCGCTTTCGATGCCCAGCTGGCTGTAGCTGTCGGTGAGGTAGATGACATCGACGCCCTTGCCGCCGCGCGCGGTCAGCTTGCCCAGGCGGTCGGCGTTGTTGCCGGTCTCGAACACCACGTCGCAGCCGCATTGCTCCTTGAAGGGTTCGATGATGTTGGCGTTGAGCTTGTCGCCGTTGTAGCCCCACCAGGAGATGGTGAGCGTCTCGGCCTGCGCGGCGGCGGCCGAGGCGAGAAGGGCGATCATCGAGATCTGCAGTGACGTTTTCATGAGTGGGTCCCCGACACGTTTTCTGAATGGGCGAATACTGCGCCAGTACTTTTCCGAACCTGATGCCGGAACAACCCCCGGCCCACAGCCCACGCCCCGCTGACAGGGCGACCCGGTCCTCATCGCCCGTTTTTTGGGCAGGATCAAGCGGCAGTATGAAGCCGGGCCGGGCAAGTTTGACGTCACGGCAGCGCTGCGGCGGAAACCGGCATTCTCTGACCGGCGCACTCCGGGGATCCGGGACAGCGCCCGGCCGGGGCCGTGGGATGGAGTATTTTTACCAAGGTGAAGACAGGGGCGTGGCACGCCGGATCATGAACGGATCGTTAATCCGCGCTTGCAACCTCTTGATTTCAAAAGACTGGCATCCTGTCCCACGCGTGGGACATGTCGCAGCCCCCTGCTTCTTCTTGGCCCAAATACCTCAATCCGACACCGGCCATCCAGAGCCGCCCCAACCGGTGGAGCGCCTAGGACGCATCCGCCAGAACCATGTCTGCGGCCTTTTCGCCGACCATGATCGCCGGCGCGTTGGTATTGCCCGAGGTCACGGTGGGAAAGATCGAGGCATCGGCCACGCGCAGCCCCTGCAGCCCATGGACCTTCAGCCGCGCGTCGACCACGTCGCAGGCCGGGTTCGGCCCCATGCGGCAAGTCGCCACCGGGTGGAACACGGTCCCGGCGCGAGCGCGGATGTCGGCGATCATCTCCTCGTCCGACTGGACCTGTCTGCCCGGCAGGATCTCGGTCTCGATCAGCTTCGCAAGCGCCGGCGCGGCGGCGATCCGGCGGGTCAGTCGCGCGGCCTCCAGCATCTCCTGCAGGTCGTGATCGGTATCAAGGTAGTTGGGGTGGATCGCCACCGGCTCCAGCGGATCGGACGAGCGGATCTCCAGATGGCCGCGGCTGGTCGGGCGCGTGGGCTGGGTGCCCATCAGGAAGCCCGGGAACGGATCGGGGTTCATCAGCGGCCGCTTGCCCGGCGGCGCCTTGGTATAGCTGACGGGCGAGAAGAAGACCTGCATGTTGGGCCGCGCCAGCTCGGGCCGCGACTTCAGGAAGCCGCCGGCCTGGTTCACGCCCAGAGACAGCGGCCCGCGCCGGGTCAGCACATAGCGCAGCCCCTGCCAGAGCTTGCCGTACCACGGGTAGAGCTGATCGTTCAGCGTCGGCACCTTCGAGCGGTAGAGGAAGTCGATCGCCAGGTGGTCCTGCAGGTTCCGGCCCACGCCGGGCAGGTCGTGGCGCACCTCCACCCCCCTGTCGCGCAGCAGCGCCCCGGGACCGATGCCCGACAGCTGCAGCAGCTGCGGAGAGTTGATCGCCCCGGCCGAGACGATGACCTCGCGCCGGGCGCGCGCGGTTTGCAGGCGGCCGTTCTGGCGGTACTCGATCCCGGTGGCGCGGGTGCCCTCGAACAGAAGCCGCGTGGCATGGGCGCGCGTTTCGACCGACAGGCTCGCGCGGCCCCGTGCCGGGCGCAGGTAGGCCCGCGCCGTGGACATCCTCATGCCCCCCTTCGCGGTGTTCTGGTAGAACCCCAGCCCCTCCTGCGTGGCCCCGTTGAAATCGGGGTTGCGCGGATATTGCAGCGCATCCCCCGCGGCCAGGAACTCCTGGCAGAGCGGATGCAGGTCGCGGTCCATCGAGGCCACGTGCACCGGCCCCGCGTCCCCGCGCCAGTCATCCCTGCCGCGGTCGTTGGTCTCGGAGCGTTTGAAATAGGGCAGCACGTCGTCCCAGCCCCAGCCGGGATTGCCCATCGCCTTCCAGTCCTCGAAATCCTCCGGCTGGCCGCGGATATAGACCATCGCGTTGATAGAGCTGGACCCGCCCAGCACCTTGCCGCGCGGCCAGTAGGACGTCCGACCGTCCAGCGACACCACCGGCTCGGTCTGGTACATCCAGTTGACGGAGCGGCGGTAGAAGGTCTTGCCGTAGCCGATCGGCATCCAGATCCAGAAGCTCAGATCGCTGCCCCCGGCCTCCAGCAGCAGCACGGAATGGCGTCCGCAGGCGCTCAGCCGGTTGGCCAGAACGCAGCCCGCCGAGCCTGCGCCGACGACGATATAGTCAAATTCCGACATTCCGGCCTTTCATCCGTTCTTTCCCTGCCCCGGGCGCTGGACCACGGGGTCACACCCCGCTCACCGTGCAGCAGGCATCGGGCGAGCCTAGGCGCCGATTGGTCTGGCGGGGAGATCCATTTCCAATTCGTCTCCACACCAATTCACCCGGTCGGAGCAGCATCCGCTCCTGCGTTGCCCGGGCCATGGGCCGCGAGGCCGACCGGACCGGTCGGACAAGCCAGACCCGCCGAATAGACCTGACACCGGTTTGAAAACAAAGCTATCCTTCCGGCGACAGGGTAACGGGGCGTCAGGACATGCAGGACAGGACCATCGTCATCGTGGGCGCGGGCATCACCGGGGTGGCGGCCGCCGAATGGCTGCGGCGCGACGGCTGGGCGCCTGTCCTGGTCGATCCCATCGCGCCGGGCGCTCGGGGCCAGACGAGCTATGGCAATGCCGGCCTGCTGGCGCGCACCTCGGTCGTGCCGGTGGCCACGCCCGCGCTCGTGCGCAAGGCGCCGAAGATGGTGCTCGACCCCGGCTCGCCGCTTTACCTGCGCTGGAGCTACCTGCCCCGCCTGATGCCATGGCTTTTGCCCTTCCTGCGCAACGCCACGCCCGACCGCATGCGCGAGCTCGCCGGACCGCTGTCCGAGATGACCCATGACACCAACGACCAGCACATGTCGCTGGCCGCCGGCACCGGGGCCGAGGCCTTCATCCGCCATGGCGAGTATGTCTGGCTGTTCCGCAACCGCGCGGAGTTCGAGGGGGACGCCTTCGGCGCCGATATCCGCAAGCGCTTCGGCCTGGAGCCCGAGCAACTCAGCCGCGACCAGCTGCAGGAGCGCGACCCGAACCTGGGTCCTGCCTATACCTTCGGAACGCTCTATCGCGATTTCGCCTGGCTGGGCGCGCCCGGGGGCTATGTCGCCGCACTGTTCGACCATTACCGGCGCGAGGGCGGCGCGTTCCGGCAGGCGAAGGTGGTCGACATCCGCCCCGGCGAACACCCCCAGGTCACGCTGGAGAGCGGCGAGATCCTGCGCGCCGCCAAGGTCGTGCTGACCGCCGGGGCCTGGTCGCGGCGCTTTGCCGAGGCGCTGGGGATGACAATGCGGCTGGAGGCCGAACGGGGCTATCACGTCAGCATGGCGGGCCCGTCCTTCACCGCGCCGCATCCCTACATGGTGGCGGATGCGAAATTCGTGCTGACGCCGATGGACGGCGCCCTGCGCGCGGCGGGGGTGGTGGAATTCGCGGGGATCGACGGGCCGGAAAACCCGGAGCCGCCGAAGTTCATCGCGAAGGCCATCAAACAGGTCTACCCGGGGCTGGAGTTCGAGACCTCGACCACCTGGATGGGCCGCCGCCCCACCACGCCCGACAGCCTGCCGGCCATCGGCGAGGCCCCGGGCGCGCCCAATATCCTGCATGGCTATGGCGGCCAGCACGTGGGGCTGACCATCGGGCCCAAGATCGGGCGGCTGATCGCGGATCTCGCCGGGGGCCGTGTGCCGAACATCGACCTCGCCCCCTACCGTCCCGACCGCTTCGCGGGGCGCTAGGCTACGCCTGCGGCGCGGCGTCGATCACGAAGAGCTTCCGGACATGTTCGTGGATCACCCATTCGCCCGTCCAGCCCTGCGGCAGAACCAGCAGGTCGCCCGGCCCGATCTCTTTCGTGCCCGTGCCATCGGCATTGGTGACCGACGCGCGGCCCGACAGGATGTGGCAATATTCGCCCGCCGCCGTCCGGTCGGCGGTGAAATGGCCCGGCGTGCATTCCCAGACCCCGATCGTCAGGTGCCCGTCGGGCGATTGCCAGAGCACGGCAGAGGCCTCCTCCTGCCCGTCGGTCAGCGAGGTCGGCTTGGGCGCGAAAGCCCCCAGCGGGGTCTTTGCCAGGTCGGCGAATGTCTTCAGGTCGATCATCTTCGGTCTTTCTTGCGGCGGTGGGACAGGATCACTTTGGTCTACGGTCGCGGCCAAGGGTCTGGGCCAGCACCATCATGCAGGTGGTCACCAGGATCATGATGGTGGAGATCGACGCGATCGTCGGGTCGATCTGATCCCTGAGCGCATTGAACATGTTCCGCGTCAAGGTCGGATTGTCCCCGCCCGAGATGAACATCGCCACCACGACCTCGTCGAACGATGTCAGGAAGGACAGCAGCGCCGCGGTGATCACCCCGAACTTGATCTGCGGCAGCGTCACGGTCATGAACGCCTTCCACCGGGGCGCGCCCAGCGACCGCGCGGCATTCTCCTGCGCCATGTCGTAGCTCTTCAGCGCCGAGCCCGTAACGATCACCACCAGCGGCAGCGCCAGCACCGTATGCGCCAGCACCAGGCCGGTCACGGTGTAGAGGATCTTCAGCTGGACATAGGCATAGAAGGCCCCGATCGCGATCAGCACCAGCGGCACCATCATCGGCGTCAGCATCAGCACGAAGGCCGCGCGCACGAAGGCCACGTTGGACGCATGCAGCCCGTAGGCCGCCAGCACGCCGACCGGCGTCGCCACCAGCATGGTCAGCACCGCAACCTTCAGCGAGGTCGCCGTCGCCCGCATCCATTCGGGCGAGCCGAAATAGCTGTTGTACCAGCGGGTCGACCAGGTCTCGGGCGGGAATTCCAGGTACTGGCTGTCCGAGAAGGACATCGGGATCACGATCAGCGTCGGCGTCACCAGCAGGATCATGATGATCACGGCGAGGATATAGAGCCACAGCCGCTGGCCATGGGTGATCTGCGTCTCGGTCGCGGGTTTGTTCAGCCAGCTCATCCGTGGCCTCCCCCGGCAAGGTTCTCCAGCTTCAGGAAGCGCGAGGCGATCCAGAGGATCGCCATGGTCAGCACCAGCAGCACCACGCCAAGCGCGCTCGCCGCGCCCCAGTTCACGAAGAGCTCGATGTTGCGCACGATCTGCATCGACACCATGATCACCTTGCCCCCGCCCAGCACGGCGGGCGTCACGAAGAAGCCGAGGCACAGGATGAAGACCATCAGTGCACCGGCGCTCAGCCCGGGCATGGTCAGCGGAAAGAACACGTCCCAGAAGGCGCGGCGCGGATGGGCGCCCAAGTTGGAGGCCGCCTTCATCAGGTCGCGGTTGATCGCCTTCATCGACCCGTAGACCGGCAGGATCAGGAACGGCAGCATGATATGCACCATGCCGATCAGCGTGCCGGTCATGTTGTGCACCAGCTTCAGCGGCTCCTCCCACAGGCCCAGGGATATGCCCCAGTCGTTGACCAGTCCCTGCCGCTGCAACAGCACCAGCCAGGCGTAGGTGCGCACCAGAAGCGAGGTCCAGAACGGCAGCAGAACGGTGATCAGCGCGATATTGGCCAGCCGGTCGGGCAGCTGCGACATGAAATAGGCCAGCGGATAGCCGATCAGGATGCAGATACCGGTTGTCAGCAGGCTGACCTGAAAGGTCGTCACGAAGATCCGCGCATAGGATTTGCGCGAGATCATGCGTTCGTAATTCTCCAGCGAGAAACTTCCGTCCGCGCCCAGGAAGGACACGTAGAACAGCCAGCCCACCGGGATCACGAGGATCACCAGGATCAGCAGCATCGCCGGAGAGGCCAGCCCGAAGAGCGCCAGCCGTTCCAGCCGTCCGTCGCGGCGCAGCCCCGCCTCGTTCAGCCGCTCCGGCGCGGCGGTGCCCGGCGGCGCGGTGTCACTGTTCGCTTGCATCGATCACCACCGTGTCCTCGGGCGCCAGGCCCAGCGTGACCGCCTGCCCTTCCTCGGGCAGAGCCGCCGTTCCGCGCATCGGCCCGCGCAGGGCGATCCGGGTGCCGTCGGCCAGCCGCGCATGCAGAAGATAGCTGTCGCCCTGATAGACGACATCGGTCGCCGTGGCCTCGAAGGTGTTCATCCCCCCGACAGGCCCGTCGCGCAGCACGATCCGCTCGGGGCGGATCATCAGCTGCAGCTCGGCCGCCTCGGGCACCGCATGGGCGGTTTTCAGAGCCATGCCGTTCCACGCCACCCCGCCGTCGCCGCGCGTGACATCCAGAAAGGTGCTCTCTCCGATGAAATCCGCCACGAACCGGTTCGCGGGGCGTTCATAAAGATCGCGCGGCGTGGCCAGCTGCATGATGCGGCCATGATTCACCACGGCGATCCGGTCCGACATGGTCAGCGCCTCGCGCTGGTCATGGGTCACGTAGACCGTGGTCATGTTCAGCTGCTCGTGCAGGTGGCGCAGTTCGATCTGCATCTGGTCGCGCAGCTTCTTGTCCAGCGCCGAGAGCGGTTCGTCCATCAGCAGGATGCGCGGCTCGAACACGATGGCGCGGGCCACGGCCACGCGCTGGCGCTGCCCGCCCGACAGCTGGTCGATCCGCCGCTCGCCAAAACCACCCAGCTGCACGGTATCCAGCGCCTTCGCCACCCGCTCGGCGATCTCGGCCTTCGGGCGTTTGCGCAGCTTCAGCGGATAGCCGACATTGCCCGCCACGGTCATGTGCGGGAACAGGGCATAGCTTTGAAAGGTCATGCCCAGATCGCGCAGATGCGGGGGCGTGCGGATCACCTCGTCGTCGCCGAAGCGCAGGCTGCCGCAATCGGGCCGGGTGAACCCCGCCAGCACCATCAGAAGCGTCGTCTTGCCCGAACCGGAGGGGCCCAGCAATGTCAGGAACTCCCCGCTCCTGACGTCGATCGAGACATCGTCCAGCGCATGAACGGGCCCGTAGGTCTTGGTCACGTTGCGCACCGTAATCGGCAGCGCGTCCTTGGTCGGCTCGGTCAATGGAAGCTCCTGGTCGTTCCGTCCGGCGGGCCACGGGGGCCCGCCGAAAATACTGTCAGTTCCCTGTCAGGAGGCCCCTGTCACTTGCATGTCAGGAGCCGATCACTCGGTCAGCATTTCCTGGTACATCTCGGCCGCCACGGTTTCCCATTCGGCATACCAGTCCAGAGAGATCGGCAGTTGCAGCGCCGCGTTCTCGGGCGAGGACGGCAGCGTCGCCGCGGTCTCGGCCGAGATCTCGCCGGTCTCGTAGGCCGCCTTGTTGGTCGGCCCGTAGGTGATGTATTTCGGCAGGTCGTCCTGATACTCGGGCTTCGAGATCTCGGCCAGGAAGGCCATCGCGGTGCCCTTGTTCGGCGCGCCCTTGGGGATCGCGAAGCAATCGTAATCCAGCAGCGCCTGGTTGAAGGAATAGGCCACCTTGGCCCCGTCCTTCGCCGCATTGTCGAAGCGGCCGTTCCAGCCGGTGGTCATGTCGACCTCGCCGTCCTTCATCAGCTGCGCGTGCTGGGCGCCCGAGGACCAGAAGACTTCGATGTTGGGCTTCAGCTCGCGGATCTTGTCGATCGCGCGCTCGATCCCTTCCTCCGAGGAAAGCACCTCATAGACCTCTTCCATCGGCACGCCATCGGCCATCAGCGCCGGTTCCAGCGCGCCCGCGACCGAACCGCGATAGGCACGGCTGCCGGGGAAATTCTCCACGTCCCAGAAATCCGCCCAGCTTTGCGGGCCATCCTCGCCGTAGGTATCGGTGTTCCAGGCATAGACGGTCGAAAACACGTCGCCGCCCACGCAATAGGTGGATTTCAGCGTCGGGTAGAAGTTCGAGACGTCGATGACGTCGTAATCCAGCTCTTCCAGCAGCCCTTCGGCGCCGGCCCGTGCGGCCGAGCCGGAGCCCGAGGCCACGATGTCCAGCGTCACCTGCCCCGTCGAGACCTGAAGCCGCACGTCGGACATGCCGCCATAGGTTTCCTGCTTGACCTCGATGCCGGTGGCCTCGGCCGCCGGTTCGAAAAGCGCCTTGCTCTGGGCGTCCTGGTAGGACCCGCCCCAGGAGGCGATGGTCACCTCGCCCTCGGCCATGGCCGTGCTGGCCAGCAGCGCGGCCGTCAATGTCAGTGTCGCTGTCCGTTTCATCTTCGATACTCCTGTTGGGTTCCGCGGATGGCGCGGATCGGCCGATATGGTTGAACTTCGCTGGCGCTCGGCCTTGCACCGCGAAGCATCACGTCAGGAACTCGCGGCGGCGGCGGCCCGGCATTGCCTTGCATCGACCCAGCGGTAATACCCGACCGCCGCTGGCAGGAACCATGGTCTGCCCGTGTAAAACGGACGTGTCGGTTTCGGCAGATCGTCGAAGGCGGTCTTGCCCTCGTCCAGGCCCAGCACCTTCTGCCCTGTCCTCATCCCGAGGTAGCCGGCCATCGACACGCCCGAGCCGCAATAGCCCATGGCATAGTGGATCCCGTCATGGACGCCGGTATGGGCGAGTTCATCGAAAGTATAGGCCACGGTGCCGTTCCAGCTGTGGCTGATGCCGGCGCCGTCGAGATCGGGGAAGATGCGGCACATGGACTGGCGCAGCCGCTCGGCGCTGTCGGCGGTGTCGGTCTCTCCGGTGGTCACGCGCCCGCCGAACAGGATCCGCTTCCGGTCCGGCGTGGCGCGGTAGTAATAGACCACCTTGCAGGTGTCGCTGGCCATGCGGTCGGTCGGGAACAGCCGGTCCACCACCTCCTGCGGCAGCTCCTCCGTCACGATGATATAGCTGCCGATCGGGATCACCCGGCGCTGCATCCAGGGCGTGATGCCCCCGGTATAGCCGTTGGTCGCCACGATCACGTCACGCGCCTGCACGCGGCCCTTCCCGGTGGCCACGGTGAAGCCCTGCCCCGTTTTCTCGATGCCCGTGACCTTGCACTGGCCCACCACTTTCGCGCCGGCCGCCATCGCGCGCCGCAGCAGCGCCCGGTGCAGCTTTGCCGGATGAACCGAGCAATGCCTGGGGTAAACGACGCCGCCGAAATAGGTATCCGTCCCCAGCTCGCTGCGCTGTTCGGCGCGGGGGACGGCAAAGCTCTCGATCCCCTCCGCGCGCTTCATCTGCTCCGCCTCGCGGGTCAGGGTTTCGTAATGCTGCGGCGTATGGGCGGCATGAAAGCGGCCGCAGCGGCGGAAATCGGCGTCCAGCCCCTCGCCCTCGATCAGGTCGCCCAGCCACTCCAGCGCATCCGCGCCGGTCTGCCGGATCGCGCGCGCCTTGTCCTCGCCGAACCGCGCGGTCAGCGCGGCCAGCGAGGGTTTCACGCTGGTGCTCACCTGCCCGCCATTGCGGGTGGAGCAGCCAAAGCCGGGATCGCCGGCATCCACCACCAGCGTGTCGCGCCCGCCCGCGGCCGTCACCTGCGCCGCGTTCAGCCCGGTATAGCCCGAGCCGATCACCAGCACGTCCACCGTCGTGGGCAGCGGCCCGCCGGTCTGCGGCGCCGCGCCCAGGTCTTCCAGCCACCAGGAGCGGTGGCGCATCTCTTTCGTCAAAGCCTGACCCATCAGGGACCTTTCACTGCAGTGCGGATCCCCCGCGGCCCCGCTCCGGCACGCTGGGCGCGAAGGGGGCGCCGATGCGGAACGCTAGGGCAGGATTGGTCGCAGGATGATATCCAATGTGACAAAACGATCAGTCCAATTCTCATTGGTCCAGTTGCGCCGCGATCTCCGGCAGCCCGCGCAGCACAGAGATCCCGTGAGAGATATCTTCGGGCGTGGCGCAGCCGAAGCCAAGCACGAGACCGGCCTTGTCCAGCGGGGCGAGGCAATATCGTGCGAGCGGCACGAGCGTGACGCCTTTCTGGGCGGCCTGGGCCACGACGCGGGCCTCGTCGATACCCGGCGCCAGGCGCGCGGGCGTGTGAAATCCGCCCGAGGTCTGCTGCACCTCGACGGCCCCGCGCAGCTGCGCCGAGGCCTCCATCAGCGCCTCGTAGCGCGCCTTGTAAAGCCGGCGCATCAGGCGGATGTGGGTGGCGAAATGGCCCTCGTCCATGAAATCGGCGGTGATCGCCTGGGTCATCGTTGGCGGCCCGCTCGCCCAGTCCATGAACAGCCGGTCGAAGGCCTCGACCATGCGCGGCGGCACCACGATGAAACCGAGCCGCAGCGCCGGGAACAGCGACTTTGAGAAGGTGCCCACGTAGATCACACGCTCATTCGCGTCGATGCTCGACAGCGCCGGCTGCGGGGCGCTGCCGAAGTGGAACTCGCTGTCGTAATCGTCCTCGACCACAAGCGCCTGCGCATCCTCGGCCGCCTTCAACAGCTCGAACCGGCGGCTAAGCGACATCACGTGGCCCAGCGGCTGCTGATGCGAGGGCGTGACGAAGGCCAGCCGGAAATGCGGCGCCTTCTGCAGCCCGTCGCTGACGACAAGTCCTTCGTCATCCACGCGCACCGGCACCAGGTCCGCGCCCTCGGCCAGAAAGGCGTTGCGCGCGCCCGAGGCGCCGGGGTTCTCCATCCAGACCCGGTCGCCGGGGTTCAGCAGAAGCTGCCCGATCAGCGAAAACGCCTGCTGCGCGCCGGAGGTGACAAAGATCTGCCCCGGATCGCAGTTCATCCCCTTCAGGACATTGAGATGCATGGCAATCGCGCGGCGCAGCGGCGCATAGCCCTTGGGCTCGCCATAACCCATCATCACGCCCCTCTCGGCCCGCATCAGCCGGGCCGAAATGCGCGACCAATGCGCCATCGGAAAGGCCTCGAGCGCGGGCAGCGCGGTGACAAAGGCCCCGCCCCGGTGCGGCAGCCAGGAGCGCCGCGCGAAATCGGCACCGGCATGGCCGATCGCGTAGGACAGTCGCGGCTGTTTGCCGCCCGAGGGGCGCGCGGCATCGCCGACGGGCGGCGGGCGTTCACGGTCGAGCGTGTCGCTGACGAAGGTGCCCGCCCCCACGCGCGAGACCAGCATGCCCTCGGCCACCAGCCGGTCGATGGCGTCGATCACGGTGGTGCGCGACACGCCCGTTTCTTTCGCAAGGGTGCGCGTGGCGGGCAGCCGTTCGCCCGCGCGCAGGCCGCCCGACAGGATCACGTCGCGCAGGCCCTGGTACAGCTGGACGCTGATGCTGCGGCGCGAGCTGCGATCCAGCCGGATCGACGACAGCAATGCACCGGCGGTCTGCTTCATCTGGTCCCCGATCCTGCCCTTGCGCCCCGGTCCGGGCCTGTGACGGGGCCGGATTGGACCAGAAGCATTCGCGAAATGGATATGTTCATCAGTCCATTTTCTGTAGAGCGTGCCGCGAGACTTTTCAATTCGCGCTTTGGACGGGCCCCATGAAACTTAACTCTATCGAAACCTTTGCGGACGAATTTGTCTGTTTTGTACAGGTCACGGCGGAGGATGGTACAAAAGGGACAGGCCAGGTCGCGCCCTATAATGCCGATATCACGGCCCGGGTTCTGCACCGTCAGGTGGCGCCGCATGTGCTGGGCGGCGACATGGGTGGTGACGGGGGTGGTGACGGGGTTGGCGACGGGGGCGACGACATGGCCGCGCTCGACGCGATGCTCGACCTGGTGCGAGACCGCGAGCACAAGTTCCCCGGCGCCTACCTGCGCCGGGCGATGGGCGGGCTTGACACCGCGATCTGGGACTGGCGCGGCAAGCGCGAAGGCAAGCCGGTCTGCGAGCTGATCGGCGGCACGCCCGGAGAGGTGCGGGCCTATGCCTCGTCGATGAAGCGCGACATCACGCCCAAGGACGAGGCCGAGCGTTTTCTGCGCCAGCGCGACGCGCATGGGTTCGACGCCTTCAAGTTCCGCATCGGCGCCGAGGTTGGCCATGACCGGGACGAATGGCCCGGCCGCACGGAAGAGATCGTGCCGACGATCCGCAAGGCTCTGGGATACGACGCCGCGCTGCTGGTCGATGCCAATTCCTGCTATTCGCCCGCCAGGGCGATCGAGGTCGGCCGGATGCTGATCGACAACGGCGTGTCGCATTACGAAGAGCCCTGCCCATACTGGGAGTTCGAGCAGACCAAGGCGGTCACCGACGCGCTTGAGATCGACATTACCGGCGGCGAGCAGGATTGCATGATGGCCAACTGGAAAGGCATGATCGACGGCCGCATCGTCGACGTGCTGCAGCCCGATGTCTGCTATCTGGGCGGGATCGCGCGCAGCCTGCGGGTGGCGAAGATGGCCGAGGCGGCGGGCCTGCCGGTGACGCCTCATGCGGCGAACCTGTCGATGGTGACGCTTTTTACCATGCACCTGCTGCGGGCGATCCCGAACGCGGGCAAGTACCTGGAATTCTCGATCGAGGGCGAGGATTACTACCCCTGGCAGGAGGGGCTCTTTACCTCCGATCCCTACAGGATCACCGACGGCAAGGCCACGGTCACCGACGCGCCCGGCTGGGGGTTGGAGGTGAGCCCCGAGTGGCTGGCGAAGTCGCGCTATCAGGTGAGCCGGCTGTGATCCGGCCGGGCGTGCGCGCGGCCTGAGGCACGGCCGGGCTGCGGCGACGGCCTCTTGGTGCGTGGCGCGGATCGCCGGTGAAAGGCGCCGCGCTTACGCCACGCACGGGCCGCACATAGGCCGCGAAACCGGCGGCGCTACCCCACGGTCGACAGCATCTGGCCCGAGGCCGCCAGCCGTTCGCCGTAGGCCTCCAGCAGCTCCTCGCCCGTCACCAGGAACGACGGCCCGCCCACGTTCAGCGCGTAAAGCCGGTCTCCGGCCGGGGCGCGGACGGGCACGGCGATGCCGTTGACCTCCTTGCGCCAGTCCCCGAAGGACGTGACCACGCCATGTTCGGCAAAGCTGTCCAGCGCGTCGCTCACGCTCTTGCGCAGCTGCTGTTCGCTTTCGGGGCGGTCCTCGATCGCCATGTGCAGCAGATGCGTGCGTTCCTCCTCGGACATGCCGACGAGGATGGCGCGGCCGATGGCGGACTGGAACAGCGGCAGGCGCGCGCCCACCTCCATGGTCAGCGACACCGCCTGGTTGGTCTGGCGCACGGCGAGATAGACGACCTGCAGCCGGTGCCGTTCGCCCAGCGCGGCGGTGACATAGGGGTTGGGGCCCTCGCAAAGGCGGGCCATCTCCTCCTTGGCGCGGTCGGCGATTTCCATCTGCGCCAGCACGGAATAGCCCAGCGACAGGACCCCGGCGCCCAGCCGGTAGCTGCCGTCGGTGTCCGACTGGACCAGGTAGCCCAGCTTGCGCAGGGTATAGGTCAGGCGGCTGACGGTGGGTTTCGGCAGCCCGGTGCGCGAGGCGATCTGCTGGTTGGTCAGGCGGCGTTCGTCGGGGCGGAAGCATCGCAGCACGTCGAAGCCGCGCGCAATGGACGAGACGAAGTTGCGGTCGGTGGCCGTGCCGCCCTCGCCGGTGTCCGGCGTGTCGTCCCCGTTGCCCTCCGTCTGGGCCTCGTCCGGTTGCATCGTCCGATCCTTCCCGCAAATTGGATGCGGGCACGGCACCCGCAGGCCGGTACTATGCGGCAACATTCTGCTTTGCGAAAGCCCATTCCGCAAATGCGACCCCGGTGTACTCGGGATCGGGCGCGCGACCGCGCCGTCTTCGCGCGGGGTCTCCGGGTTCATCCTTCGGTCCCGCGGCGTGCCTGATCGCCCCCCGCGTCCGCGTTCCGCCCTGCGGCAGACGGTTCCACGGGTGGCCCGCCCACAGCATGGCGGACACGGCGGCCATTGCCGTAGGGTGGGGTTACACCCCACCGCCTCTTCTCAATCGTAGAACAGCCCCGGCAGATACAGCGCAATCCCCGGCACCAGGATGATCAGCACCACGCCCAGGAAAGTCACCAGCACGTAGGGCGTGACCGAGGCATAGATGTCCCCCATGGTCACATCCGGCGGCGCCACGCCCTTGAGGTAGAACAGGTTGAACCCGAACGGCGGCGTCATGTAGCCGACCTCCATCATGATGATGAAGAGGATCCCGAACCAGATCGGATCGAACCCTGCCTCGCGCACCACCGGCAGGAAGACCGGCAGCGTGATCAGCATGATCCCCACCGGGTCCAGCACCATGCCGAAGATGAAGAGCACCAGCAGCATGAAGGCCAGCGCGCCCCAGCGGCCGCCGGGGATAAGGCTCATCAGGTTGGAAATGAACCCCTGCGCGCCCAGCGCCGTATAGGCGGTGGAAAAGGCATGCGCGGCGAACAGGATCCACATCACCAGCGCGGTCAGCTTCAGGGTCGAGATCGCCGCCTCGTGGATCACGCCCGGCGTCAGCTGACGGTTGATCCCCGTGGCCACCAGCGCGCCGAAGACGCCGATCGCCGCCGCCTCGGTCGGGGTGGCGAAGCCGCCGAAGATCGCGCCCAGCACGATGGTCACGATCAGGATCGGCAGGATCACGGCCCGCAGCGAGGCGATCTTGCGGCCCCAGTCGGCCCGCTCCTCCGGCGGCAGCGCCGGGCCGAGTGACGGATTGCGCCAGCAGCGCACACCGATGTAGATCGACACCAGCACGAAGAGCAAAAGCCCCGGCCCGATCCCCGCGGCGAACAGCCGGCCGACCGAGACCTCGGTCAGCAGCGAATAGAGCACCATCAGGATCGACGGCGGGATCAGGATGCCCCAGCCGCCGCCGGCATTGATCGCCCCCAGCGCCAGCTTCTTGTCATAGCCACGTTCCAGCATCTTGGGCAGGGCGATGGTGCCCATGGTCACGACGGCGGCGCCGGAAATCCCCGACATGGCGGCGAAGATCACGCAGATCAGAACCGTGCCGATCGCAAGCCCCCCGCGCAGCCCGCCCCACCATTGGTGCATCATGTCGTAAAGGTCGTTCGCCACCCCCGATTTCTCCAGCAGGATCGCCATGAAGACGAACAGCGGCACCGCCATCAGCGTCGGCGATTGCATCGTCTCCCACATCTTCGAGGCCAGCAGGTAGAAGCCGATCGGCCCCATCTCGAACCACAGGAAGATGACCGAAACGCCCCCCAGAACGAAGGCCAGCGGCGTGCCCAGCAGGACGAACAGAAGCAGGCTGCCGAAGAACAGCAGCGTGAGGATCTCGACACTCATTCCTGCACCGCCTCCGGTGCGGCGGGATCATCCGGCGCCCCCGGCCGGCCAAAGACATCGTCCGGCACAGGCAGGCCCAACAGCACCCGCACATCCGACCAGACCCGCACGACCCCCTGCGCCAGCAGCAGCGCCGCCGCCACCGGGATCAGCGCCTTGGTGGGCCAGAGCGGCGCCTTCCACACGGAATTCGACCGCTCCATGTCCTCGATCGCCTCCACCGCGATGTCCCAGCCCTGCCAGAGCAGCACCACGACGAACAGCAGGAACAGCGGCCAGGTCAGGATATCCAGCAGCGCCCGGCGCCGGCGCGAGAGGTGCCCGTAGAGGATATCCACGTTCACATGCCCCCGCTCGGCCAGCAGGAAGCCGCCGCCGATGATGGCGTAGACGCCGAAGATCAGCGTCGCCAGCTCGGCCGTCCAGATCGCGGGCCGGCCCACCATGTAGCGCAGCACCACGTCGGCCAGCAGCAGCGCAAAGATCGCCAGCACCGCCAGCGACGCCCAGCGGCCAATGAAGCGGTTGAGGCGCGTGATCGCGCGCGCGACATGCATCATGTCGGGCATCATGTCAGGACTCCTGTCAGGATCGGACCGGGAAGATCGGCGGGCCGCCCGGACAGATCCGGTCCGCACCGCCAGGGCATTGGCGCGGCCCCGTCCAGCCCCCCGGACAGAACCGCGCGGATGAGGGATCAGACGTAGCCCAGATCGCCCATCAGCGTCTGGTAGATCGCCGCCGCCTGCGCGGCCTTCTCACCCTTCTGCCCCTCGGTCTCGAGGACCTGGGTCGAGGCCTCGGCCAGCATCTGCAGCACGTCGTCCGGCAGGGTCACGACCTCGATCCCCTCGTTGGCCACCCCTTCGGTCAGGGCGATCGCCTCCTTGTGCTGGTATTCGGCCGAGCGCAGGAAGAACCTGTTGCCGATCGTGTCGAGCAGCACGCTGCGCAGGTCGTCGTCCAGCTCTTCCAGCGCCTCGATATTCAGGATGTAGCTGTCGGTCGTCTGCGCCAGCACCGGCTTGTAATGATACTTGCAGACCTCCCAGAGCGACATCGACTGCGCCCCGATCGCCGCCCCCCAATGGGCCCCGTCCACCACGCCGGAGCTGAGCGACTGGTACAGTTCCGATCCCGGAATGTACTGCGGCGCGGCCCCTGCGGCGGCCAGGTAATCCAGCATCGAACCCGAGGAGCGGATCTTCAGCCCCTGGAAATCCGCAGCCGAGGTGATCTTCTTCGACGACACCATCTCGGTCGGCAGCACCTTCTCCGACAGGATCAGCACGCCTTCGGGTTCCAGATCGACATTCACCAGGTCTTCGAGGCCAAGGTTCTTGACCGCGTGCTCCATCTCCCAGGCGGCGCGCAGCGTGCCGGGGATGCCGTAGAGGAACGCCGCCGCCTCGGCCTGATCGTTGATGTAGGACGGGCTGATCGTGCCCATCGGCACCACGCCCTTGCGCACGATGTTGTAGATATCCGGCCCCTTGGCGAACTCGCCGGCGCCCAGCATCTCCAGCTTCAGCGCGCCGTCGGTGCGTTCCTCCACCAGCGCGGCCAGCACGCCGAGGCTGTCGGTGAACGAGCTTGACGCCTTGGGCCAGTGCGATTGCACCCGCCAGGTCGCCGCGCCCTGCGCGATGCCCTTGCCGATCAGCGCCGGCGTGGCCAGAGCGGCCAGGGCGCCGCCACGCAGCAGCGCACGGCGGTTCGGTAGATTGGTGTCTTGGGTCATGTGTGTCTCCTCCCGGGGCGGGTCTGCCGTCGTTGGCCATGGCCGCCCCGATCCTCCATCCGGGCGGCGGGCGCAGATGCCACGGCCATCCTGACAAATGTCCGGTTTGAACTCAACGACTTCTTCGCGATCACCGGCCATGGCGGCCCGGCGGGCGTCGCGCCCCTTGCCTGCTTGGCTGTTGTACGGCCAGGCCGATCTGTCTAACCTGCGTCGGCGGCACGAAAACAGGAGGCCACGTTGACCGAAGCCACGCAAAACAAGCGCCTGCGCGCGGCCCGGTCCGAGCTTCTGGAAGAGGCCGAGATCGGCACCGTGCGCAACGAGACCCTCATCCAGCAGCGCCGCCAGCAGATCTGCGACGCGGCGGTGGAACTGTTTCTGGAAAAGGGGTTCGCCGCGACCACGATCCGCGACATCTGCGCCCGGTCCAAGGTGAACCAGGCCAGCATCTACGATTACGTGGCCAACAAGAACGACATCCTGCGCCGGGTGCTGAACCAGCTGTGGTTCCGCGAGGACGTGCCGACCCTGCCCGAGATCCTGCTGGACCGCGAGCTGCCGCTGGAGGACGCCATCGCGCGCTATTTCCGCGAGAGCTGGCGGCTGAAGCGCAAGGCCTCGTTGCTGGCCTATCGCACGATCCCGCATCTGCCGCCCGAGGACCGCCGCGCCATGCGCCTGCGCGAGATCGCGGTGATGAAGGACCTCGCCGACCAGCTGCAGGGCCGGCTGGGGCTGGAGGACGAGGACAAGCGGCTGGAAATCGTGGCCAACGTGCTGGTTTTCCTGTCGGCCTTCGCGCCGATGCGCGACTGGCTCAACCGCGACATCCCCGACGAGACGCTGGTGCGCACGCTGGCCGCCGGGGCCACGGCGATGATCCGCGCCTCGGTCGAAGGGCCGATGCCCGGACCGGCGGCAGAGCCTGCGCCGGAGGTGGCCACAGGGCCCGACACCGCCCGCCACGCCTGAGCGCCGCGACATCCCCCGTCCCGACCGGTGCGCCCGGTCCCGAACCGCCCATCCCGGCCGCTCTCCCACGCATCGCCGCGGGCGCCCGTGCACCTCTGCCGGGCGCCCCCGTGGCGCAGTGGCCAAGCGATGATCCGCATGCGAAACGACGTTCCGTCATGCGGTATTGGCACAAGTCATTTTGCCGCCTATCCTGCGCCTGTCGAAGCACCGACAGGGCGGCCATGGACCGGGGAGGGTTCAGCGGCCGGAGGGAGGAAATAACATGATGGCAGGCCGGCCACCCGGGTCTGACGCCAAAGCCGCGCCCGCGGCTGCGATGTCCTACGACGACGCCGTGGACCACGTATTGCGCACCGATCCCACATGGGCCTACGACACGGCAGAGATCCGCGGCGTGACCTACCGGGTCTTCCGCAACGCGCCGGCCCATGTGCCCGCGCTGCTGCGGCAATCGAGGGGCAAGCATGACGGCGGCGCGGCCGATTTCCTGGTCTACGGCGACGAACGGCTCAGCTATGACGCCACCCTCGCCCAGGTCGATGCGCTGGCCGATGCCCTGCGCACCCGCATGGGGCTGGGCCCCGGCGACCGCATCGCCATCGCCATGCGCAACTACCCGGAATATCTGGTCACCATGCTCGCCGCCGCCTCGATCGGCGCGGTCACCGTCTTCCTCAACGCCTGGTGGACGGAGGAAGAGATGGACTATGCGCTCCTCGACAGCGGGGCCCGGGTGGTGGTGGCCGACGGGCCCCGGCTGGCCCGGATCTCCGGTCTGATCGCGCCGCTGGGCCTTCGGGTGATCGGCGTGAGGGATGGCGAGGCCGGCTGTCAGGCCGGACGAGCGCTGTCGCCCTATTCGACGCTGATCGCTGCGGGCGATCCGGCCCGGGCCCGGGACGCCGACATCGACCCCGACGACGATTTCGCGATCATGTATTCCTCGGGCACAACCGGTCACCCCAAGGGCGTGGTGCTGACCCATCGCGGCGTCATCACGGCGGTCTGGTCCTGGGCCATGCAGACGGTCGTGCTGCCGCTGGTCACGCCGCCCGCCCCCGATGCGCCCCCGCCGCTGCGGCCGGCCATGCTGATCACCACGCCGCTCTTCCACGTCACCGCGCTCTTCCCGCAATTCATGCTGACCATCCCGATGGGCGCCAAGACCGTGCTGATGCACAAGTGGGACGCGCAGGAGGCCCTGCGCCTGATCGAAACCGAAGAGATCACCCGCTTCCTCGGCGTGCCCACGCAATCCGCCGACCTGCTCGCCGCCGCGCGCGAGACCGGCGCCACCCTGCCCAGCCTGCGCTACATGGGCTCCGGCGGGGCCAAGCGCCCGGCCGCCCATGTCCCCGGTCTGGCGCAGACCTTCCACAACGCGGGCGTCGCCACCGGCTGGGGCATGACCGAAACCACCGCCCTTGGCATCGGCATGGTCGGCGCCGCCTACGAGGCCCGCCCCGACGCCGCCGGCCGGCTTTATCCCCCGGTGCAGGAGTTGCGCATCGTCGACGATGCCGGCCGCCCCCTGCCCAACGGCGAACTGGGCGAGATCATCGTCAAGAGCGCCGCCGTCATGCGCGGCTATCTCAACCAGCCCGAGGCCACGGCCGAGACACTCCGCGACGGCTGGCTTTACACCGGCGACCTCGGCATCCTCGACGACGAGGGCTTCGTCACCATCCTGGACCGCAAGAAGAACATCATCATCCGTGGCGGCGAGAACATCGCCTGCCTCGATGTCGAAGGCGCGCTGGCCGCCCATCCCGACGTGATCGAGGCCTGCGCCTTTTCGATCCCCGACGACCGGCTGGGCGAGATCGTCGGCGCCGCGCTGCAACTGCGCCCCGGCGCGTCGCTTTCGCAGCAGGATCTTGCAGCCTTCCTCGACGGCCGCATCGCCCATTTCAAGATCCCCGAACGGATCTGGTGCCAGGAGGCCCCGTTGCCCCGTGGCGCGACCGACAAGACCGACCGCCGCGCCGTGCGCGCCGCCTGCCTGGGGGGCTGACCCCCGGGGCCGGCGGGCGGGCTGGAGGACGGGCGGACGGGCCGCGTCAGCGGATCGTCTCGCCCCCGTCGGCGACGATGGTCTGCCCGGTGACATAGGCCGAGGCCTCGCTGGCCAGGAACAGCGCCGTGCCCGCGATATCCTCGGGCCGCCCGATCCGGCGCAGCGGCGTCTGGCGCTCCACCCGCTCCAGCCGCTCCGGATCCTCCCATAGCGCGCGGGCGAAATCGGTCTTCACCAGCCCCGGCGCGAGGGCATTCACCCGGATGTTCCTCGGCCCCCATTCCACCGCCAGGTTGCGGGCCAGCGCCGCCTCCGCCGCCTTTGAGATCCCGTAGGCCCCGATCACGGCGTTGCCCCGGATCCCCGCGATCGACGACAGCAGCACCACCGCCCCGCCGCCATTGTCGGCCATCCCCGGCAGCACCATCTGGCACAGCTGCCAGGTCGAGCGCACGTTGGTCCCCATGATCTTGTCGAAGACCTCCGGCGTCAGCTCCGACATCGACCCGTAGACCGGGTTGATCGCCGCGTTGCAGACCAGCACGTCGATCCGCCCCCAGGCGGCCAGCGTCTCGTCCACCAGCCGCTGCAGCTCTTCGACCTTGCCGATGTGGCAGGGCACCACCATCGCCTCGCCGCCCGCCTGCCGGATCGCATCCGCCACTGGCGCGCAAGCCTCTTCCGTGCGGCTCGAGACGACAACCTTCGCCCCCGCCTTCGCAAACAGCTCTGCGATCGCCCGCCCGATACCCCGGCTGGAGCCCGTGACCACCGCCACCTTGCCTGTCAGATCGAACATCGTTCCCTCCCTGTCCTCACCTTGACAGGAAGTATCACACCGTTGTCCCGCCCCGGTCAATCCGCGCAGAACCCCATTCCGCACTGCGAAACACGAGGGACGGAGACGGCCTGTCAGGGCCGGCGACGGGGCCGCTCAGACCAGAACCACCGGCCGCCCGTCGACCAGATCCACCCGCGCGTCGGTGTTGAACACCTCGCGCAGCAGCGTGGCATCGACGATCTCGCCCGGCGCGCCTTCGGCCACCACGCGGCCGCCGGCCAGCGCCACGATCCGGTCGGCATAGGCGCTGGCGTAATTCACGTCATGCAGCACGATCACCACGGTCTTGCCATCCGCCTCCGCCATCTCGCGCAGGTGCCGCATCAGGCTGCGCGAGGCCGCGATATCCAGGTTGTTCAGCGGCTCGTCCAGCAGCAGGTAATCGGTGTCCTGCGCATAGGTCATGGCGATCAGCGCCCGCTGCCTCTGCCCGCCCGACAGCGTATCCAGCATCCGGTGCCGCAGCTCCTCCAGGTCGAACCGCCCGATCGCCTGGGCGATCTTCGCGCGGCAGGCGTCGGTCAGCCGCCCCTTGGAATGCGGATAGCGGCCGAAGCCCACCAGCTGTTCCACCGTCAGGCGCGGCGCGATCTCCGAGCTTTGCGGCAACACCGCCAGCCGCCGCGCCATCTCGTCGTTCGGGCTCTCGGCCACCGATTGCCCGTCCACCTCGATCCGCCCGGATTGCAGCGGCATCAGCCGCGCCACCAGCGACAGCAGAGTGGATTTCCCCGCCCCGTTCGGCCCGATCAGCGCGGTCACCCCGCCCTTCGGCAGATCGACCGAGACATCGCGCAGGATCCGCGCCCCGCCGATCGCATGGGACAGCCCCTCGACACGGATCATTTCGCGGCTCCTTTCAGGATCAGGGCGAGGAACACGATCCCGCCCAGCACGTCGACGACCACCGACAGCGGCGTCGCCAGCTGCAGCACGCGTTCCAGCACGGTCTGCCCGCCGACCAGCACGATAATGGAAATCAACCCCGCCGCAGGCAGCAGCTGCGCATGGTAGGGCGTGGGCAGGATGGCATGGGCCAGGCTCACCACCAGAAGGCCCAGGAAGGCCACCGGCCCCACCAGCGCGGTCGAGACCGAGACCAGCAGCGCCACCAGGACCAGCACCTGCAGCTGGCGCCGCCCCGGCCTCTCGCCCAGCGTGATCGCCGTATCGGTGCCCAGAGACACCACGTCCAGCGCACGGCGCATCCGCCAGGCCAGCGCCAGCGCGCCCAGCGTCAGCGGCGCGGCCAGCCACAGCAGCCCCGTCTCGATATCGGTGAAGCGCGCGTAGGAGGCGACCTGCACCACGGCGAATTCATTGGGGTCGATCATCCGCTGCAGGAACCCGGTGAGCGAGCGGCACAGCACGCCAAAGATGATCCCCGTCAGGATCATCCGCATGATATCGGCCCGCGCCTGCCCCAGCAGCGTGCCGAACAGCGCCAGCGAGGCCAGGATCATCGCGCCCCCCGTCACGGCGAAACTCACGACGGGCGGCATCCGCATCACCGCGATGCCTCCAAGCGCCCAGACCGCACCGGTCAGGATCAGCACGTACAGCGCGTCGAACCCCATGATCGACGGCGTCAGGATGCGGTTGAAGGTGATCGTCTGGAACAGCACCGTCGCGGTCGAGACCGAGACCGCCACCAGCACCAGCGCCACCAGCTTCTCGCCCCGGTAGGGCAAAAGGAAGCTCCACGGCGCCTTCGCGCCCAGCGTCATGTAGCCAAGCACCGCCACCAGTGCGAGCGCGCCGAGCACAAGAAGGACATTGCGCGGCTTGGCCAGGGCTTCGGCCGCCGGCGCGCCACGGCCGGACCCGCCGGCCGGGGTGGTCGGCTCAGCCGGCGCCATTGGGCCGCCGCGCGTAAAGGAGGAACAGGAAGATCACCGTGCCGATCACGCCAAAGACAGTGCCCACCGGGATCTCGAACGGATGGCGCAGCAGCCGGCCCAGGATGTCCGACACCAGCACCGCGCCTGCGCCCCACATCGCGGTCAGCGGCAGGGTCTGGCGCAAATGGTCTCCGTAAAGGCGCGAGACGATGTTGGGCACGACCAGCCCCACGAAGGGGATCATCCCCACCGTCACCACCGTCAGCGCGGTGACGATCGACACGCACAAAAGCCCCAGCCCCATCACCACGTCGTAGTTCAGCCCGAGATTGATGCTGACGGTCTTGCCCATGCCGATGATCGCGAACTGGTCGGCGATGATATAGCTCAGCGCCGCCACCAGTGCCGCGATCCACAACAGCTCGTAGCGGCCCACGAGGACGCCCGAGAACTCTCCGTTCATCCAGACGCCGATATATTGCAGCATGTCCGCCTGCCAGGCGAAGAAGGTGACCGCGGCGCCGATCAGCCCGCCGTAGATCAGCCCCACCAGCGGCACCAGAAGCGGCTGCGTCGCCGGCAGCCGCCGTACCATGGCAAGAAACCCGACAGAGGCGATCAGCGCCAGCGCGGCGGCCAGCATCATGCGCGCCAGGATCGGCGCGCCGGGAAAGATCAGCGTCGCGACAAGGATGCCCAGCGCCGCGCCCTGCCCGGTGCCGGCGGTCATCGGCTCGACGAAGCGGTTGCGCACCAGCATCTGCATGATCGCCCCCGACACCGCCAGCGCGGCGCCCGCGATCACCACCGCCAGCGCGCGCGGCACGCGGCTGATCATCAGCACCCCGATAGCATCGGGATCGGACCGCAGGTCGATCACGCCAACCCCCAGCGACAGCACGAAGACCACCGCCAGGGCCACAAGGCTTCCCGCCAGCCGCAAGGCTCAGCCGCCGGTCACGTCGAAGGCGGCGATCACCTGATCGAGGATGCGATTCATCGACTGGACCCCGCCGCCCGCGATGTAAAGCGCGCCGCTGTCGATGTAGATGACCCTGTCGTTCTGCCAGGCGGCGGTGTCCCGCACCAGCGCGTTGTCCAGCGTGGCCTGCGCGCTCGCCCCGTCCTGGCCGATGGCGGCCAGCCGGTCGATCACGATCAGCACGTCGGGATTGGCCTCCTTGATGAACTCGAAGCTGATCGCCTCGCCGTGGCTGCTCTGCTCCACGCCGGCGATCGCCTCCTCGAGGCCCAGCGCCGTGTGCAGCCAGCCAAAGCGCCCCTCGGCGCCATAGGCCGCGACCTTGGGCCCGTTCGTCATCACGATCAGCGCCCGGCCCTGCCCTTCGGCCGCCGCACGGGCGGCCTCCAGCCTGGCGGTCAGCCCGGCGCGCAGCTCGGCGGCCTCGGCCTCCTTGCCGAACAGCGTGCCATAGGCGTCCAGCCGGTCCAGCCCCTGGCCTACCGGGTCTTCCCAGATCGTCATGTCCAGCGTCGGCGCCAGCCTGGCCAGCTGCGGCACCGCCTCCTGCGAGCGGCCCCCGGCGATGATCAGGTCCGGTGCCATCCCGGCCAGCGCCTCGTAATCCGGCTCGAACAGCGACCCCACGGTCACCGCCCCCGCGCCGGCCTCGGCCAGATAATCCAGATAAAGCGGCGCCACCGCGCCATCGGCCGTCACGCCCAGCGCATCCAGCGTGTCCAAAGCGGCCAGGTCGAAGACGGCGATGCTGTCTGGGCGCCGGTCCACCTCGACCGGGCCGGCGTAGGTGTCGATCGTGACGGGATCGGCCAATGCGGGCGCGGCCATAAGCGCGCAGGCAAGCGTGAGCTGTCGAAACATGGAGAGGTCCTTTTCCGGCTGCCGCTTGGCTGGCGTCATGCGTGGCGAGCGTGTCCGGAGCTGGATAATACCTGACAGAAATACTGTCTAGGTCGCGCCGGCGCGTCGTGGCGCGATTGCGCCACCGCACACGGCCTTGTGTGGACAGGCGAAATTCCCGGAACGGCGCTCAAGGGTCCGGGATCCCGACTGCCCGGCCGCCGGTCAGACCATGAAGTCCCCGATGCCCAGCCCGGTCGCATCCAGCGCGATCAGCCTCATGTCCGCGCGCCCGTCGCCATCGGCATCGACCGTGACGATCGTGTTGCCGTTGGCGGTCTCCAGCGTCGCGACAGAGGGGCCGTCGCGCAACAGGCCCCGCCCGATCACCACCTCCAGCCCGTCGGCAATCTTGCGCAGGTCGATCCGGTCCAGCCCCGGCCGGAAATCCAGGATCCGGTCATTCGCCCCGTCCACCGGGCTATCCGAGACGCGGTTGAACTGGAACCGGTCCGCCCCGGCATGGCCGCGCAGCAGGTCCTGCCCGGGGCCTCCGATCAGAACGTCCGCGCCGCGCCCGCCCCTCAGGTCGTCGGCGCCCCCGTTTCCCCGCAGCCGGTCGGCCCCGTCATCGCCCAGCAGGCGGTCCTGCCCGCCACCGCCGGACATCGAATCGTTCCCGCCGTTGCCGCGCAGCAGGTCGCCATCCTGCTGCCCGTGCAGCAGGTCGTCCCCGCCCCGGCCCAGGATCGTGTCGCGCCCGCTGCCGCCCTGCACCCGGTTGTCCGCCTGGTTGCCGAAGATCCGGTCGTCCCCGCTGCCACCGATCGCGTTCTCGATCAGCGCGCGCAGGTCGCCGTCGACCAGCCGTGCATTGGCCAGATTGCCCCGCGCCTCGCGCGCCGGATCGCCCGAGCTGCTGTCCAGGTCCGAAATCTGCGCCTCCGAGAAGGTGGACCAGTTCCCGGCCCGCAGGTCGATCGTCAGCGGCCCGGCGTAATTCGACAGGTCATAGGTGTCCTTGCCATGGCCGTCCCAGATCGTGCGGAAGATGCGGTTGTCGGCCGGCGCGCCCTGGCCCGCGCCGTTGATGAACATCTCGCCCGACCCCGGATCGAAGCTGTAGGTGGTATTGCCCGACCAGACCTCGCCCCGCGGGGCGTAATTGGCGCCATAGAGGAACTGCAGCGCCGCTATATCCAGCTGCATGTACCCCTGGGCATAGCCGCCCGGCTCGCCCACATAGATCGTGCTCCGGTCGCCCGGAAAGGACGCGTAGGTCATGATCGTGAACTCGGAGCTGTTCAGAGGTCCCGAGGCAAAGCCCGCCGCCTCGTGCGCATGCTCCAGGCCCAGCATGTGGCCCGTCTCGTGGAGGAAGGTGAAATCGGCGTAATTCCCGATCACCGGGTTCAGCGTGTCGTAGCCGAAAAAGCCATCGCCGCCCTCTTCGCCGGCATAGGGAAAATAGGCCAGGGCCGTGGCCTGCGCCGAGTCATACACGTAGCGCAGGGTGGCGGCGGTATGGCTGTCGCTTTCCTCGAACCGCAGGTTGGTGAAGCTTTCGACCTGCGCCAGCGCACGGCGCGCGGCCTGCATCTGCTGCCAGTTCAGGGAGGACAGGCTGGCGGCATCGGTATAGCCGAAATCGGCCGCGCTGTCGGGAAACCCGAAGCTGAGCACCGGGTCGGCCCATTGGTAATCGTAAAGCCAGGCGCCGAATGGCGCGCTGCTCTCGGCGGTGCGGACGACGGATGCCATGGTCAAATCCCTCCTGCTCGGGCCTGTCGCGAGGCCGGTATCGGGGCCGGTTCAGCGACCGGTATCGGGGCCTGTACCCCGGACCCTCATCGCCCCGTCCTGCGCGTCCCAGTTAAACAACAACGCTCACAGTATGAAATCACTTTCGTTAAGGTCGAGTGTCTTGGAAAGAAAGATCCGCATGTCCACGCCCCGGTCGCCGTCAACGTCGACAAGAACAAGCGTGTTGCCGTTGCCCTCGCGCGTGGCCACGCCGGCGGCGCCGCCGGTCAGCCTGCCATTCAGCGTCAGCTCCGGCTCCGGGCCGCTCAGCCACCGCAGGTCCAGCCGGTCGACACCCGGGGTGAAATCCACAATCCGGTCCGCCCGTTCCCCGACCGGACTGTCCGAGACAGAGCGAAACCGGAACACGTCCGGCCCGCCGCCCCCGCGCATCCGGTCAAAGCCCGCGTCCCCCAGCAGAACGTCGGCCCCGGCCGAGCCCACCAGCACATCGTCGCCATCGCCGCCGAACAGCGTGTCGTTGCCGCCCTGACCCACCAGCCGGTCGCTGCCGGGCCCGCCGCGCAGCATGTCGTCGCCGCTGCCGCCCTTGAGAGCGTCATTGCCGGTGCCGCCGAAAATCGCGTCGTTCCCGCCGCGCCCGGCCAGCAGGTTGTCGACGTGATTGCCCAGGATGACGTCATCGCCCGCGCCGCCGCGCGCGTTTTCGATCAGCCCGCGCAGGTCGCCGTCGACCAGACGCGCATTGGCGACATTGCCCCGCGCCATCCGCGCGTCCGAATTCGAGAACTTGTCCAGATCCGCAAGCTGCGCCTCGGAAAAGGTCGAAAACGCCCCCGGGTTCAGGTCGATCCGCAGATCCGTCCTGTAGCCGTGCAGGTCATAGGTGTCCTCGCCATGGCCGTCCCAGATGGTGCGGAAGATCCGGTTGCCCGCGGGCGTGCCCTGGCCGATGCCGTTGACCGACATCTCGCCAGTGTTGGGGTCGAAGGTATAGATCGTATTGCCGGACCAGAGCTCTCCTGCCGAGGCGTAATTGGCGCCATAGAGGAACTGCAGCGCCGCGATGTCCAGCTGCTGGAAGCTGTGGGCCCAGTCGACGGGGCCGGAATCATAGGAAAAGGTCGCGCTGTCGCCGACGAAATCGGTGTAGGTGACCACGGTGAATTCCTGGCTGTCCAGCCCGGACGCAACGAAGGCGGGGAATTCGTGGCCATGTTCCAGCCCCATGGCATGGCCGATCTCGTGCAGGAAATACAGATAGGCTTCGCTGCCCAGATCCGGCGCGGTCGTGCCCGAGCCGAAGAAGACATCCCCGCCATGGCTCGAATTGGTCGGCAGGTAGGCATAGGCGCCGCCAAGGTACTTCTCGTTGGCGAAGCGCAGCACGCCTCCGGTTCGGCCGCTCTCGCTGACCTCGACGAAGTCCAGCCCCGTGAAACCGGCGATCTCGTCCAGCACCCGGCGCACGGCGGCCTTCTGGCTTGCGGTCAGCGCCGAGACATCGCCCGTCGACTGGTAGCTGTAGGCGCTGCCATCCTCGGGAAAGCTGTAGCTGAGGGTCGTGTCGGACCATTTCACGGTCCAGATCCAGGGGTCGAATACTGCGCCGGCCAGGCCGGACGCCGTCACTGCTGCCATATGTGGTCTTCCCGATATGCCTGATCTGCCGCACGGTCGTTGCCGGTCGGCCGTTGCCTGTGGTCTCGCGGTCGCGGCCCGCGGCTTGTCACCGCGGCCCGGTCCGACGGGGCGGCCCGCCGGTCCGTCCGGCCGGTCCGGGCCTGCCCGTCCGCCCGGTCGCACCGCCCGCTCCGACCGGCCCCGCGACCGTCACTGCCCGACAGCCCGAAGCCGTCTTGGTTATCGGCACCTCACCCCGCCGCGGCAACGAAGGCTAAGCTCAAATACATGATGAAACAGCGACAAAACGGGACTGTTTGAGAAGGCAAGTTTAACCAATCTCCGGCCAGCCCCTCGTCCCGCCCGGCCAGGTGTCCGCGCCGGCACGCGGCCAATCGCACCCCTGTCCAGCGGCTTGCCCCGCATCGCTCACCGGCGGCGCCGCGCCCCTCACCCCGGCGCGGCCCGCGGAAGGGTTTCCCCCCTTTAACCAAGGTTGAAATCCGCGCCCCCTGCGCCGCCGAAACCCGCTCGGATTGCCTCAAATGCGCGGCTTTCCCCAACGCGCCCCACGGCGCCGGGCCCCTGCATCCGGGCCGAGCGGACCCCTCCCGGAGCGCCCGGGCGCGCGGCACCTCCTGCAACGGGCTCAGCCTCGCCGCCCGAGTTCGCCTGCACAAACGCCAAGGGGGGCCGACAGGCCCCCTCAAACGCAAAGCGGGGGCCGAAAGGCCCCCGCGTCGGGCGGGCCGCGTCAGCGGCCCGCAACACCTCTGTCAGCCTCAGCCGACGATTTCGCAGCCTGCGAAGAAATAGGCGATCTCGACAGCCGCCGTCTCCGGTGCGTCCGAGCCATGGACCGAATTCTCGCCGATCGACTCGGCGAATTCCGCCCGCACCGTGCCCGGCGCCGCATCGGCCGGGTTGGTCGCGCCCATCACTTCGCGGTTCTTCGCGATGGCATCCTCGCCTTCCAGCACCTGCACCACGACGGGGCCCGACGACATGAACTCGCAGAGTTCGTCGTAGAACGGACGCTCGGCATGCACGCCGTAGAACACGCCGGCCTGTGCCTTGGTCATGTGAATGCGCTTCTGCGCGACGATGCGCAGGCCCGCCTCCTCGAACTTGGCATTGATCTTGCCGGTGAGGTTGCGGCGCGTTGCATCGGGCTTGATGATCGAGAAAGTGCGTTCCAGAGCCACCGGGGTCTCTCCTGTCCTGAGGGCGCCCGGGAAGTCGGGCCGGCCCTGCGTTCAAATCGGCGCCCGCCTAGCATGGGGACCGGCGCATGGGAAGGGCAAAACCCCGGCCTCCGCCCGCGGAGATCCGCCAGCCGTCCACCATCGAGGGAACCCGGGCGGCCTGCCCGGCATTCCCCCTGTGCAGCATCGCGCCCCGCGCGGCACTGCCACGGCCTGCTTCTCTGCCCGCAACCAGGTGCCGCCCCATGCTCACGATGCCCCGCCTCCTTCTCGCGCTTCTGGCCACGGCCGGCGCTGCCACCGCGCAGGAGGCCCCGCAGATCGAGCGCAGCTTCCCCGCCCAGAGCTTCACCCTCGATCCCGCCCATGCCTCGGTGATCTTCTCGGTCAACCACATCGGCTTCTCCAACTACACCGCCGGGTTCGACGACATATCCGCCATCCTCGTCCTCGATCCCGACGCCCCCGAAACCTCGCTGCTGGAGGTCACAATCGACATCGCCTCGCTCGATCTGCCCCACCCGCCCGAGGGCTTCCGCGAGATGCTGCTGTCCCCCGACTGGCTCGATGCCGCGGCCAACCCCCGCATGACCTATATCTCCGACACCATCACCCTGACCGGCGAGGACACCGCCACGATCACCGGCGATCTCACCCTGCGCGGCATCACCGCCCCGGTCACGCTTGCCGCCACCTACAACGGCGGCTGGGGCAAGCAGCCGTTCGAACCCCATGCCCGGGTCGGCTTCTCGGCCAGCGGCACGCTGAACCGCTCCGATTTCGGCCTGACCACCGGCCTGCCGCCCGCGGGAAGCGACTTCGGCGTGGGCGATACGGTCACCCTCACCATCGAAACCGAATGGATCGGCGAACCCTTCGAGTAACCCCGCTTCACCCTGACCAGCGCCTCTGCTAAAGGCGCCCCATGCTCAGGATCGACAACATCACATACGCCGTCGAAGGCCGCCCCCTGTTCGAGGGCGCCTCGGCCGTCATTCCCGAAGGCCACAAGGTCGGCGTCGTCGGCCGCAACGGCACCGGCAAGACCACGCTGTTCCGGCTGATCCGGGGCGAACTCGCGCTTGAGGGCGGCGATATCTCCCTGCCCAGCCGCGCCCGCATCGGCGGCGTCGCGCAAGAGGTCCCCTCCTCCGACATTTCGCTGCTCGACACGGTGCTCGCTGCCGACACCGAACGCGCCGCGCTGATGGCCGAATCCGACACCGCGACCGACGCCCACCGCATCGCCGAGATCCAGACGCGGCTCGCCGATATCGACGCGTGGTCGGCCGAAGCCCGCGCCGCCTCGATCCTCAAGGGGCTGGGATTCGACGATGACGAACAGCTCATGCCCTGCTCCGACTTCTCCGGCGGCTGGCGCATGCGCGTCGCCCTGGCGGCGGTCCTTTTCGCCCAGCCCGACCTGCTGCTGCTCGACGAGCCGACCAACTACCTCGACCTCGAAGGCGCGCTCTGGCTGGAAACCTACCTGGCGAAATACCCGCACACGGTGCTGATCATCTCGCACGACCGCGGGCTGCTGAACCGCGCCGTGGGCTCCATCCTGCATCTCGAGGACCGCAAGCTCACGCTCTACCCGGTCCCCTACGACATGTTCGCCAAGCAGCGCGCCGAAAAGATCGCCCAGGCCGAGGCCATGGCCAAGAAGCAGGAGATGCGCCGCGCGCACCTGCAATCCTATGTCGACCGCTTCCGCTACAAGGCCGACAAGGCGAAACAGGCGCAATCGCGCCTCAAGATGATCGCCCGGATGGAGACGATCACCACGCCGCAGGAAGCCGCCCTGCACGCCTTCTCCTTCCCCAAGCCGGAAGAGCTGTCGCCGCCCATCATCAATCTCGAAGGCGGGATCACGGGCTATGGCGACCGCGCCGTGCTGTCGAAGCTGAACCTGCGCATCGACCAGGATGACCGCATCGCTCTGCTGGGCAAGAACGGTCAGGGCAAATCCACCCTGTCCAAGCTGCTCTCGGACCGCCTGCCGCTGATGGCGGGCAAGATGACCAAGTCGTCCAAGCTGCGCATCGGCTATTTCGCCCAGCACCAGGTCGACGAGCTCCATGTCGACGAGACCCCGCTCGACCACCTCCGCCGGCTGCGCCCGACCGAGGCACCGGCGCGCTGGCGTGCCCGTCTCGCCGGTTTCGGCCTGGGTCCCGCCCAGGCGGAAACCGAGGTCGGGCGGCTCTCGGGTGGGCAGAAGGCGCGCCTGTCGCTGCTGATCGCCACGATCGACGCCCCGCACATGCTGATCCTGGACGAGCCGACCAACCACCTCGACATCGAAAGCCGAGAGGCGCTGGTCGACGCGCTGACGGACTATTCCGGCGCGGTGATCCTGGTGTCGCACGACATGCACCTGCTGTCGCTGGTGGCCGACCGGCTCTGGCTGGTCTCCGGCGGCACGGTGCGCGACTTCGACGGCGACCTGGAAGCCTATCGCGATTTCCTTCTGCAGCGCGACAAGCCCGCTTCGAAACAGGTCGCCAAGCCGAAACCCCGCCGCCCCTCCAAGGACGAGATCACCGCCCTGCGGTCCGAAGTCCGCAAATGCGAAAGCCGGATGGAAAAGCTGGAAGAGATGCGCGAGGAACTCGCCCGCCGCCTCGGCGACCCCTCCGCCTACCAGGAAGAGAACGCCACCAAGCGCGAGGTCTGGCAGTCGAAATACGCCGAGGTCATGAACGCGCTGGACCGCGCCGAAACGCTCTGGGTCGCCGCCGCCGAGAAGCTGGAAGCCGCCCAACAATAGCCGCGCGGCCCCTTTCAACCACGCTCTGACAGCCCCTGTCAGTTTGTACAAAACGGAAGAAACGCCCTGCGATGGATGTACAATTCGTACTATCTGCCTTCGTCACGCTCTTCGTGATCATCGACCCGCTCGGCATGACCCCGCTTTTCGTGGCCCTGACCCGGGGCGCCAGCCGCGAGGCCCGGCGCAGCATTGCCCTCCGCTCCTGCTTCGTCGCCTTCCTGGTGCTCACCCTCTTCGCCGTCCTCGGCGACAAGATCTTGAATTACGTGGGAATTTCCATGCCCGCCTTCCGCGTCGCCGGCGGCATCCTCCTCTTCCTGACCGCGCTCGACATGCTCTTCGAACGCCGCACCAAGCGCCGCGAAGACCAGGCCGGCCCCTCCGCCGCCGACCCGACCGATGACCCGTCCGTCTTCCCCCTTGCGATCCCGCTGATCGCCGGCCCCGGCGCGCTTGCCTCGATGATCCTGCTGACCGGCGAACACCCCGGGATCGAAGGTCTCGCCGTCACGCTCGGCGTCATGATGGCGGTCTTAGCCCTTGTTTTCCTTCTGTTTCTCGTCAGCAGCCTGCTGGAACGTGCGATGGGACAGACCGGCACGAACGTGGTGTCGCGCATCCTCGGGATGCTTCTGGCCGCGCTCTCTGTTCAATTCGTGATGGACGGCCTCGCCGCCTTTGGCATCGCCTCCTAGCGGTTGCGCGGCATCGCGCCTATATCCATCAGCATGAGTGAGTTTCAGTCCGGCAACCTGATCTATCTCGTCGTGCTCGGCACGGCGCTGATCGTGATGTTCATCGTCAACAACCGCCAGGGCATCGGCGCCACGCTGCGCCAGCTCGTGACCTGGGGGCTGATTTTCCTTGCGGTTCTCGCCGCTTACGGGCTCTGGGAGGATGTCCGCCGCACCGTCGTGCCGACCCAGACGGTCATCGCCTCCGAAAACCGCATCGTCGTCCCGCGCAGCGCCGACGGTCATTTCTACCTGACGCTCGAAATCAACGATCGCCCCCTGCGCTTCATGGTCGACACCGGCGCCACCGACCTCGTGCTCAGCCGCAGGGACGCGGAAGCTGCCGGCATCGACCCCTCGGGCCTTGCCTTTTACGGCCGCGCCCGCACCGCCAACGGAGAGGTCCGCACCGCACCCGTCACGCTCGACCGCGTGGCGCTTGGCCCCTACGAGGACCGCAACGTGGCGGCAAGCGTGAACGACGGCGCCATGGACGGATCGCTGCTGGGCATGCGCTATCTCGACCGCTGGAGCCGGATCGAAATGGGCGGCGGAGAGATGGTCCTGACACGTTGAGCGCGCTTGTGGCCACATGGACCAAGCACCGTATGCCGTTACTTTAAAACAGATTTCCTGGGAATGTCAGGAGGCGGGTCAGGACCTTGTCTAGCCGCCGGACTCCGCCTTCTTCTCCCAGCGACCGCTTTCCTCGGACCAGTATTGCGCTTTGCACCCTGCCGTGGTCAGCGCCTTCCACTGCCCGCGCGCTTTCTGCAATGCCATCTCGTCCCCGCCGTCGAACAGGATGCAGGCCCGGTCCAGCGCGGTCACCTCTTCGGCAGAAAGCTCCGCGCCGTCTACTGACATGACACAGCGCCGATCCCCCGGCTCCTGACGTTCAGATGTCAGGAGAACAGGCTGCAGCGCGTCATGCGGCCCACCGGCCAGACCATGCGGCAGAAAGCTCTCCTCGGGCCCCTGCCAGAGTTTGTCATCCAGCCAGGCCATGCGGCGCGGATCCGTTCCGCGAACGTCGATCTTCCAGCCGGCCTGCAGCGCCCGCTCCAGCAGCATCGACAGGGCCGCCTCCAACGGGCGGCGCGTCAGGTGGTAGAAATAGACATCGCCCATGGCGGCCTAGCCTCTCGGATCGTACGTGCCGATCGTCCAGACATGGCCCTCGGGATCTCGAAGGGAATACTGCAGCCCGCCATGGGGCCGTTCCTCGAGCGGCAGGATGATCGTCGCGCCGGCGGCCATGGCCTTGGCGTTATGGGTCTCGACGTCCTTGACGATGACATACATCGTCGTCGTCTCGCGGCCGCCGGTGTCCCGGGGGGCCGTCATGTAGCGGGCAAAGGGGGTCTCGGCCTCGGGGCCGAACATGAAGAGGCTGTCGCCCATCTTCATCTCGACGTGCTGGATCACGCCGGCCTCGTCGCGGTGCACGGCGAGTTCCTCCATCCCGATGACCTTCTTGAGGAAGGCGAGCGCGCCTTCGCAATCGGAATACCGGGTCGCGGGGATCAGCATCTTGTCGGTCTCCCGGGCAGGTCCGCCCTGTTCACTCCGCCTCGTAAACGTCTGACACCAGACGATTAAGCGCCGCCACACCCCAGCCCGTCGCGCCCTTGGGCGCAAAGGCGGTATCCGCCTTGACCGAGGCCACGCCGGCGATGTCGAGGTGGATCCAGGGCATGTCGTCCTTGATGAACCGCTTCAGGAACTGTGCCGCGGTGACCGAGCCCGCCGCGCGTCCGCCGACGTTCTTCATGTCCGCGATCTGCGACTTCAGCAGGTCGTCATAGCCCTGGCCCAGCGGCATCCGCCAGGCACCTTCGCCCTCGGCCTCGGCCGCCTTCAGGAACTTGCCGCAGAAGGCGTCGTCGTTGGAAAAGACGCCCGCGTTCTCGTTGCCGAGCCCCACGATTATCGCGCCGGTCAGCGTGGCCAGGTCCACGATCCCCGCCGGTTCAAAGCGTTCCTGCGCGTACCAGAGCACGTCGCAGAGCACGAGCCGCCCTTCGGCGTCGGTGTTGATGATCTCGACCGTGTCGCCCTTCATGGATTTCACCACGTCGCCGGGGCGCGTCGCCCGGGCCGAGGGCATGTTTTCCACCAGTCCGACAAGGCCCACGACATTCGCCTTCGCCTTGCGCAGCGCCAGCGCGCGCATGGTCCCGGCCACGACGCCCGCGCCGCCCATGTCCATGGTCATGTCTTCCATGCCGCCCGCCGGTTTCAGCGAGATGCCGCCTGTGTCGAAGACGACGCCCTTGCCCACAAGGGCCAGCGGCGCATCGCCCTCGGCGCCGCCTTTCCACTGCATCACCACCACTTTCGACGGGCTGTCAGAGCCATGTCCGACGCTCAGCAGCGTGCGCATCCCCAGCTCGGCCAGCTGGTCTTCTTCCAGCACCTCGACCTCCAGCCCGATCTCGCGCATCGCGTCCAGACGGTTGGCGAATTCGGTGGTGGTCAGCACGTTGGCCGGCTCGTTCGTCAGGTCGCGGGTGAAAAAAGCGCCCTCGGCCACGGCCTGCAGGGGGGCAAAGGCGACTTCCGCCTCGTCCGGTTTCGTTACGTGGACCTCGATACCGTGCATCTCGTCGCCCGCGTCCGAGCCGGTCTTGTGTTCGGTGAAAGCATAGGCGCGCAACTGGGCGCCAAACGCAATTTCCGTGATTTTAGAGTGATTTCCGGCCATCAGTTGAAGCGGCTTCCTGCCCTTCAGCTTGCCCAGGTTCGCGCCGGCCTTGCGCGCCTCGACGGCGCTGGCACGACGGCCCAGCACCAGGATGTCGAGCGCCTCGGCCGCCATGCCGGTGGGCCACGCAAGGCTCACCGTCTTGCCCGAGGAGAGCTTGTCAAAAGCGTCACTGTCCAGCAGTCTCTGCACTGCGCCCTTCGTCAGGCGGTTCGCACGCCGCCCGGCCGGACCCAGCTTTCCATCGGGGCTGACAAGGATCGCGACACGGCCTTCGAAGGTGGCCATGCTGTCCAGGTCGGTGTCCAGAAAACGGATTGCTGCAACGGCGCTCATGTCATTCTCCTAGAAATCACAGTTCTGACCTAGCCTGTGCCCCGCTTCTTGACCAGAGAGCAGTTTTCGCGTCAGGGCAATTGGACTAGGATTTGGCGGCATGAAGGCCCCAAGGGGAAGGCATTGTCAAAATTCGACCGCTACGTTCTGTCACAATACCTGCTGTTCTTCGGGTTCTTCTCGCTGATTCTGGTGGCCGTCTTCTGGCTGAACCAGGCGGTGATCCTGTTCGACGTGCTTGTCGGTGACGGCCAGAACGCCCTCGTCTTCCTTGAATTCACCGCACTGGCGCTGCCTCGGCTGATCCGGATGATCCTGCCCATGGCGGCTTTCGCCGCGGTGCTCTACTTCACGAATCGGCTCAGCAACGAAAGCGAGCTGACGGTGATGAAGGCCACCGGCGCCAGCCCCTGGCAGATGGCGCGGCCCGCCTTCTGGTTCGGCGCCAGTGTGGCGCTCATGATGGCGGTGCTGACGAATTTCCTGCTGCCCGCCTCGACCAGCCGGCTGAGCGTGCGCGAAGCGGAGATTTCGCAGAACATCGCCGCGCGGCTGCTGACCGAGGGGACCTTCCTGCATCCGACCGACGGTGTGACATTTTACATCCGCGAAATCGGACTGGACGGGGCGCTGAACGACGTCTTCCTGTCGGACCGGCGCGATCCGGAACAGACGATGCTGTTCACCGCTGCCCGCGCGTTCCTGGTCCGGGAAGATGGCGGCGCACGGCTGATCATGGTGGATGGCATGGCCCAGGGGCTGGAAACCGAGCGGCAGGCGCTGTCCATCACCTACTTCGAGGATTTCTCGTATGACATCAGCGCCTTGATGCCGTCTGGCGTGGCCGGGGCGCGCAGCCACAGGGCGATCCCGACGCTGGAGCTGCTGACATCGCGCGACAGGATCTCGGCCGAGGAAGGCATAAGCATGGGCACGCTGACCGAAGAGCTGCACGTGCGCTTTACCCGGCCGCTGAACTGCCTGGCGGTGGCGATGCTGGGCTTCTCGACACTGCTGCTGGGCGGCTTTTCGCGCTTCGGGCTCTGGCGGCAAATGGTGGGCGCCTTTTTCCTGCTGGTGCTGCTGGAAACATTGCGCGGCACCGTGTCGCCCCCGGTCGAGGCCAACCCGGCAATCTGGCCCCTGCTCTACCTGCCGCCGGGGCTGGCGCTGGGACTGTCGGCGGTGTTTTTGTATATCTCCGGCCGTGCCGGACGCCTGTCCCGCAAAAGCCCCGGAGTGGCAGCATGATACTCGACCGCTACTTCGCCCGCCGGTTCCTGCTGCAGATGGGGATCATCATGGTGGTCTTCCTGACGCTGATGTTCCTGATCGAGCTGATCGAGCAGATCCGCCGCTTCAGCAACAGCGACATCGGGCTGACAAAAATCCTCTACCTTGTCAGCCTCAACATCCCCGCCGCGATGTCGACGATCCTGCCGCTGATCACGATCCTGGCGACCGTGTCGCTGTTCATCGGGCTGGCCCGCAGCTCGGAACTGGTGGTCACCCGGGCGACAGGCCGCTCCGGCCTGCGGGCGCTGCTGGCGCCGGTCATTGTCTCGATGATCCTGGGGCTGTTGTCGGTGGCGATGCTGAACCCCATCGTGGCTTCGACGATGAACCACTACCAGAGGGTGGCCGAAATCTACCGCTCGGGCGAGGCCGCGGCCGCGTCCGCGTCGCTTTCGGGCGAAGGGCTCTGGCTTCGGCAAGGGGGCGCCGACGGACAATCGGTTATTCATGCCGCCGGCTACGTTCCCGAGGATTCCCGCATTTTCGACGTCACCGTTCTGAGCTATGCCCCCGGGGGTGGCCCCTCGCAGCGGATCGAGGCCGAGGCCGCCACGCTGGAAAACGACGGCTGGACACTTGAGAACGTGAAGATCTGGAACCTGACGGTGGAGGGCAACCCCGAGGCCATGGCCGAAACGGCCGAGACCTGGCGCCTGCCCTCCTCGCTGACACCCGAACGTATCCGGGAAACCATCGGCGGGCGCATGAACATCTCGGTCTGGGACCTGCCCGGCACGATCCGGCAGCTGGACCAGGCCGGCTTTTCCACGCTGCGCCACCGCGTCTGGTATCAATCCGAGCTGTCGCGGCCGCTGTTCCTGATCTCGATGGTGCTGATCGGCGCGGCCTTCACCATGCGGCACGTGCGCTTTGGTGGCACCGGTTTCGCGGTGCTGGCCGCCGTGCTGCTGGGCTTCGGCCTCTATTTCATCCGCAACTTCGCCGAGATCCTCGGCGAGAACGGCCAGATCCCGGTGGCCATGGCCGCCTGGGCGCCGCCGGTGGCCTCGATCCTGCTGGCGCTTGGCCTTCTGCTGCACGCGGAGGACGGATGAGAGGCGCGGCCACACTGGCCCTGCTGGCCGCGCTGTGGCTGGCGCCGGGGCCGGCGGCGGCTCAGGTGCCCATGGGCGAGGGTCCGGCGATCCTTGTCGCGGATTCGGTCTATGTCACGGCCGACCGCAAACTGGTGGCCGAGGGCCGGGTGGAGGCCTTCCAGGGCGAGACCCGGCTGACCGCCGAGCGCATCGTCTACGACCAGGCCTCGGGGCAGCTGACGATCGACGGGCCGATCCGGATCGAGGACGCGGACGGCAGCGTCGTGCTGGCCTCGGCCGCCGAGCTGGACGACCGGCTGGAAAGCGGGCTGCTGACCGGCGCGCGGCTGGTCTTCAACGAACAGGTGCAGCTGGCCTCGACCCAGATGACACGGGCCGGCGGGCGCTACACGCAGCTGTTCAAGACCGCCGTGACCTCGTGCCATGTCTGCGACGACGGCCGGCCGCCTCTTTGGTCGATCCGCGCCCGCAAGGTGATCCACGACGAGCAGGAGCGGCAGCTTTACTTCGAGGATGCGCAGCTGCGGGTGCTGTCGGTGCCGATCTTCTACCTGCCCCGCCTGCGCCTGCCGGATCCGACCCTGCGCCGCGCACGCGGCTTCCTGATCCCCGAGATCCAGACCACCTCGCAGCTGGGAACCGGGGTGAAGGTGCCGTATTTCATCCCGATCGGAGACAGTGCCGACCTGACGCTGACACCCTACTGGTCGCCCGGCACGCGGACGCTGGACTTCCGCTATCGGCAGGCGTTCTGGAACGGCGACATGGAATTCGAGGGCGCGGTGACCCGGGACGACCTGCTTCCGGGCGAATTTCGCGGCTATCTCTTCGGCTATGGCTCATTCGAGCTGCGCAACCGCTTTCGGCTGACCTTCGATTTCGACGCGTCTTCGGACGATGCCTACCTGAAGGACTACGGGATCTCCGATGCCGACCGTCTCCGGCGCGAAATCGAGCTGTCGCGCAGCACCCGTACCACGTTCTTCGGCGCCACGGCGGTGAACTTCAACTCGCTGCGGGACAGCGAGAACGACTCGTTCCTGCCGACCAACGTGCTGGACCTGCGTTATCAGAAACGGTTCTACCCGTCCTGGCTGGGCGGAGAAATGCGCGCCTCGCTGGTGGGGCACAGCCATACCCGCGATTCGAACGCCGATATCCTGGGCCGCGACATGACGCGAACCACCGCCGAGCTGATGTACCTGCGCAGCTACATACTGCCCTCCGGGCTGCGGTCCGATTTCCGTCTGGGCATCTCGGGCGACGCCTTCGGCATCCAGCAGGACAGCACGGCGGGCGACACCGCCTCGGTGGTGACGCCGCAGACCGCCGTGACGCTGAGCTACCCGGTGATGAAAGCCACGGCGCGGGCCAGCCAGATCATCGAGCCGGTGGTGCAGCTGGCCTGGTCCGACGTCAGCGGCGATCCGGTGCCGAACGACGAAAGCAACCTGGTGGAATTCGACGAGGGCAACCTGCTGGCCCTGTCACGGTTCCCGGCCGCCGACCGGCGCGAGGACGGGCTGGTACTGGCCTATGGCCTGAACTGGACCCGGACGCCGCGCGACACCGGCTGGGGGGCCTATGCCAGCTTCGGCCACGTGATCCGCGACTACGAGAACGTCGATTTCTCCAGCTCCTCGGGGCTGTCGGGGACGCGGTCGGATTTCCTGGTCGCCGGGCAGCTTCTGTATGGCGACGACCTGATCCTGTCGGCGCGGACGCTCTTCGATGACGAGTTCGAGTTCACCAAGGCCGAGGTGATCGGCGCCTGGGTCACGCAGCGCAGCGCGCTGGCCGGCAGCTACCTCTGGCTGGACGCCGATCCGATGGAGGGGCGCGTGAGGGACGCGCACGAGGTCTTCCTCGACGGGGCCTACGATATCGACCGGCACTGGACCGCCTCGGCCAATTGGCGCTATGACATCAACGACACCCGCCCGACGAATGCCGGTATCGGACTGGGCTACCGAAACGAATGCGTCGAGATCGAGCTGACCGTGGACCGCCGGTACACTTCCTCGACAACGGTTGAGCCCTCGACGATTTTCGGCTTTACCATCTCGCTACGCGGGTTCGGAACCGCGGACGGAGCAGAAAGATACCCATCCCAATGCCAGACGTAACGATCAGAGCCCTGCGCGGGCTGGCCCTTGCCACGCTGACCGCGCTTGCGGCGCCCGCAGCCCTGACCGCCCAAAGCCTGTTTTCCCCGGCCATTACCGTGAACGGCGACGTGATCAGCTACTACGAGCTGGACCAGCGCGCCCAGTTCCTGCGCCTTCTGGGTGCCCCGGCAAACCCCGAAGAGCTGGCCCGCGAACAGCTGATCGAGGACCGGCTGAAGTTCCAGGCCGCGGCCGAGATCGGGGCTTCCGTCGGGCCCGAGGACCTGCGCGCGGGCATGGAGGAATTCGCCGCCCGCGCCGACCTTCAGGCCGACCAGTTCATCGCCCAGATCGGGCAGGCCGGCGTCTCCGAAGAAACCTTCCGCGATTTCGTCGAGGTCGGGCTGGTCTGGCGCGACGTGGTGCGCGCCCGCTTCCTGTCGCAGGCCCGCCCCAGCCAGGCCGAGATCGACCGGGCGCTCGGCACCGGGGGCCAGGGCGGCCTGCGGGTGCTGCTGTCGGAAATCATCATGCCGCTGACGCCCAACAACCAGGCCGCCGTCCGCGCCCGGGCCGAGGAAATCGCCCAGATCAAGAGCTTCGACGCCTTCTCGGCCCAGGCGCGCGAAGTCTCGGCCACCAACACCCGGGATCAGGGCGGCCGCATGGACTGGGTCGCGCTGAACGAGCTGCCGCCGGCGCTGCGGTCCTCGATCCTGTCGCTGTCGCCCGGCGACGTGACCCCGCCGCTGCAGCTGCCCAACGCCATCGCCTTGTTCCAGCTGCGCGACCTGGCCGAGATCACCGGCAGCGCGCCAACCTATTCGGCCATCGACTACGCCATGTATTTCATCCCCGGCGGCCGCACCGCCGATGCGCTCGCCACCGGCCAGCGCATCGTGAACGAGACCGACACCTGCGATGATCTCTACGGCGTGGCCAAGGGCCAGTCGCCCGATGTGCTGCGCCGCGAGTCCCTGCCGCCGTCGCAGATCCCCGATGACGTTGCGATGGAACTGGCCAAGCTCGACCCGGGCGAGACCTCGCTGGCGCTGACCCGCAACAACGGCACCTTGCTGGTGCTGCTGCGGCTGTGCGGCCGCACGGCGCAGGCCAACGAGGATGCCTCGCGCGAGGACGTGGCCAACGCGCTGACCGCGCAACGTCTCGAGGCGCTGGCCGCCTCTTTCCTCGACCAGCTCGAGGCCAATGCGCTGATCGAGGTCAAATGACGCTCATGCTGCCTCCGGTCCTGTCCTGCGGCGATCCGGCGGGGATCGGGCCGGAACTGGCGGCCAAGGCGTGGGACCAGCTGCGCGCCGACCTGCCCTTTGCCTGGATCGGCGATCCGGCGCATCTGCCCGAAGGCACGCCCGTCACCCTGATCGACACCCCGGCCGAGGCGGCGGCGGTGGCCTCTGACACCCTGCCCGTGCTCGCGCATCGCTTCCCCGCCCCGGCCACGCCCGGCCAGCCCGACCCGGCCAATGCGCCCGCGGTGATCGAGGTGCTGGACCGCGCCGTCGACCTGGTGATGTCGGGCGCGGCCGGCGCGCTTTGCACCGCGCCGATCAACAAGAAGGTGCTGATCGACGGCGCCGCCTTTGCCCATCCGGGCCACACCGAATACCTGGCCGCCCGCGCCGGGGTGGACCGCGTGGTGATGATGCTTGCCGGTCCCGACCTGCGCGTCGTGCCCGCCACGATCCATATCGCCCTGTCGGACGTCCCCCGCGCCCTGACGCCCGCGCTCCTGCGCGAGACGATCGAGATCACCGCCCGCGACCTGAAGGACCGTTTCGGCCTGCCCGCGCCCCGCATCGCGGTCTCCGGGCTGAACCCCCATGCCGGCGAAGGCGGGGCCATGGGGCACGAGGAACTCGACTGGATCGCCGGGCTGATCGCGGAGATGGCGGCCGAGGGTCATGCCGTCACCGGCCCGCATCCCGCCGACACGATGTTCCACGCCGCCGCCCGCGCGCGCTATGACGTGGCGATCGCCATGTACCACGACCAGGCGCTGATCCCGATCAAGACGCTGGATTTCGACCGGGGCGTGAATGTCACCCTCGGGCTGCCCTTCATCCGCACATCGCCCGATCACGGCACCGCCTATGACATCGCGGGCCAGGGCATCGCCGCGCCGACCAGCCTGGTCGAGGCGCTGAAACTGGCCGACCGGCTGTCGCGCACATGACCGGCCCGCGTTGCCCGCGAGGCCGCGGATGACCGCCATTGACAGCCTGCCGCCCCTGCGCGAGGTGATCGCCAGCCACGGGCTCTCGGCCCGCAAATCGCTGGGGCAGAACTTCCTTCTCGACCTCAACCTGACGGCCAAGATCGCGCGGCAGGCCGGGGATCTTTCGGAATGCGACGTACTTGAGATCGGCCCCGGCCCCGGCGGGCTGACCCGCGGGCTGTTGTCCGAAGGGGCACGCCGGGTCGTTGCGGTCGAGAAGGACAGCCGCTGCCTGCCTGCTCTGGAAGAGATCGCCGCCGCCTATCCCGGCCGGCTGGAGATCCTGCAGGGCGATGCGCTGGAGATCGACCCGCTGCAGCACCTGACCCCGCCGATCCGCGTGGCGGCCAACCTGCCCTACAATGTCGGGACCGAGCTGCTGGTGCGCTGGCTGACGCCGAAGGACTGGCCGCCCTACTGGCAAAGCCTGACGCTGATGTTTCAGCGCGAGGTGGCGGAACGGATCGTGGCGGCGCCGGGATCGAAGGCCTACGGGCGGCTTGCGATCCTGTCGCAATGGCGGTCCGAGGCGCGGATCGTGCTGTCGCTGCCGCCCGGCGCCTTCACCCCGCCGCCCAAGGTGTCCAGCGCGGTGATCCATGTCACGGCCCTGCCCGAACCGCGCTTTCCGGCCGACCCGCAGGTGCTGTCGCGCGTGGTGGCCGCCGCCTTCAACCAGCGGCGCAAGATGCTGCGCGCGGCGCTGAAAGGGGTGGCCCCGGATATCGAGGACCGGTTGATGGCCGCGGGGATCAAACCCACGGACCGCGCCGAAACCGTGTCTCTGGAGGCCTTCTGCGCCCTTGCACGCGCCGTGGCCGCGGGCTGACCGGGTCGGCTGAGGCTGACGCCGGACATCAGCGCCCATTCCCCTGAAATGACAAAGCCCCGCGCCCGGATCCCGGGGCGGGGCCTTGGTCTGGCGCCGGTCGCACGACGGGCGTCAGCCCGCCGCGGCCGTGCTTGGCGGTGCCTGGTCGTCGCCCGGCGTCTCGGACGAAGAGCCATTGTCGGCGCCCGCATCCTTCGACCCGGCATTTTTCGCCGCGCTGGAGCGCGAGCGGGATCTCGTCGCGGGCTTCGCCTCGGCCTTGTCGGATTTATCGTCCGACTTGGTCTCGCCGCTGTCGCCCTCGGCCTTCTTCGCCGTGGGTTTCTTGCGCGTGCTGGTGCTGCGCGTGCCCGAGGATTTGGACCGGCTCGAGGTCTTTTTCGGTGCGCTTTCCGGGGTTTCCACAAGCCCGCTGTCCGCATCGGCGGTGTCGTCCTGGGACGACATCACGTCGATGACATCGGGCTGCGGCGCCTCGGCCGGGTCGGACGACGCGGGGGCGGAGGACCGCCCGCCCGAGCCGTTGGAATCCCGTTCCTGGCGCTCGGCGCGTTCCCGGTCGCGTTCGGCCTGGCGTTCGCGGTTCTGCCGCTCCTGCTCTTCCCGGCGCTGGTCCTGCTCGCGCTGCGCTTCGCTCAGCAAGCGCAGGTAATGCTCGGCGTGCTGCTGAAAGTTCTCGGCAGCAACGCGGTCATTACCCAGCTGGGCATCGCGGGCAAGCTGGTTGTATTTCTCTATGATCTGTTGCGGGGTGCCGCGCACCTTGCCTTCGGGGCCCGAGCTGTCGAACACGCGGTTGACAACGTTCCCGCCAGAAGGACGGTTGCGGCTGGATTTTGACCGCGAACGTGATTTGGACGATCTCATCTATATGCTGTCAATTTTTTTCTACCGTGTGTCGACCCGCTTCGCGCCTCGCGCGCTCTGAGTGTTCCAGGTCGACGACTTGTTGGCTTGGCGTTGCGCGGGAGCGTAGGAAGCATCCAGCGCAGCAACATCCCCGACTAAGCATGTCCCGGCGGCCGAAACAAGTCCCCCATGGCCACAATCCGGCCTTTTCCTTTCAAATCGGCGTATTTTCCGGTGTCGACCTCGGGTAAACTGGCCCCAAAAGGCCGCTCAATTCCCGGCAACGGGCGTGATTGTTTCGACGGAGTCGCGGGGTTTCCGGGCCGGGACTGCGGCGCAGTCTTCGCGGCACGCAGGCTTGCAGGGTCGCGCTTGGGGGCATTCAGCCCAGGCCGCAGGCCCGGATCACCCGGTCGCGCCCGTCGAGGTCGGGCAGGATCTCGACCTCTCCGAAACCGGCGTCGAGACAGATCTCGGCCACCGACTCTCCCTGGGTCGGGCCGATTTCCATGATCAGGCGGCCGCCGACGGCCAGGTGTCCGGCCGCATCGGCGCAGATCGCGCGGTAGGCCCCAAGCCCGTCGCCGCCATCGGTCAGCGCCATGCCGGGTTCGTGGTCGCGCACCTCGGGCGCCAGATCGGACATTTCCGACCGCGCGATATAGGGCGGATTCGACACGATCAGGTCAAAGCGCCCGTCGACATGGGAAAACCAGTCCGACACGACGATCCGCGCGCGTTCCTGCACGCGGTGCAGCACCGCGTTGGCGCTGGCCTGCAGGCAGGCGGCCTCGCTCAGGTCCACGCCCATGCCGCGCGACGCGGGGCGTTCGGCCAGCAGCGTGACCAGGATACAGCCCGACCCGGTCCCGAGATCCAGCACCTTGTCATAGGGTTCGGCCAGCGCCGCCTCGATCAGCGCCTCGGTCTCGGGGCGCGGATCCAGCACGTCGCGGCTGATCTTGAAGCGGCGGCCGTAGAAGGCGCGTTCGCCCACCAGGTGCGACACCGGCACCCGGACCGAGCGCAGGGCGATCAGCCGGTCGTAGCGCTCGGCGATTTCGGGCTCCAGGTCCTCGGGGGCGATCAGGGTGACGCGCGCGGCTTCGATCCGGGCAGCATGGGCCAGCAGCAGCCGGGCATCGCGCGCCGGATCCTGCACGCCGGCGGCGCGCAGCCGCGCGGTGGCGGTGGCCATGGCTTCGGCGGCCGTGGTCATGTGCCCATCTCCGCCATGCGCCGCGCCTGGTCGTCGGCGATCAGCGCGTCGATCACCTCGTCCAGGTCGCCGCCCATCACCTGGTCAAGCTTGTAGAGCGTCAGGTTGATGCGATGGTCCGTCATCCGGCCCTGCGGGAAATTGTAGGTCCGAATCCGTTCCGACCGGTCCCCGGTGCCCACCTGCGCCGCCCGGTCGGCGGAGCGTTCGGAGGCCAGCCGCTGGCGTTCCCGGTCATAAAGCCGCGCGCGCAGCACCTGCATCGCCAGCTCGCGGTTGCGATGCTGCGATTTCTCGGAGCTGGTGACGACGATCCCGGTGGGAATATGGGTGATCCGCACGGCGCTGTCGGTTGTGTTCACGTGCTGCCCGCCGGCGCCGGAGGCGCGCATCGTGTCGATCCGGATGTCCGCGGGGGCGATGTCGATATCCACGGCCTGCGCCTCGGGCAGGACCGCGACGGTCGCGGCCGAGGTATGGATGCGCCCGCCGCTTTCGGTCGACGGCACGCGCTGCACCCGGTGCACGCCGCTTTCGAACTTCAGCCGGGCAAAGACCCCCTCGCCCTTCACATGGGCGGTCATTTCCTTGATCCCGCCCAGCTCGGTCGCCTGTTCGTCAATGATCTCGAAGGTCCAGCCATGCGCGTCGGCATAGCGTTGATACATGCGCAGCAGATCCGCGGCGAACAGCGCGGCCTCGTCCCCGCCGGTGCCCGGCCGGATTTCCAGCATGGCGGGCCGCGCGTCGGCGGCGTCCTTCGGCAGAAGGGCCACCTGCAACGCCTTTTCAAGCTTCGGCAGCTTCGCGCGCAGGATCGGCAGCTCTTCCTCGGCGAGCGCCTTCATGTCGGGATCGTCCAGCAGCGCCTCGGCCTCTTCCAGGTCTTCGCGCAGCCCGCGCCACAGGGTGATCTGTTCGACCACGGGCTTCAGCTCGGAATACTCGCGGGCCATTTCGACGATATCGCCGGACCCGTCGGCCATGGCGGCCTCGAGATACTGGAACCGCTGGGAAATCTGTTCAAGACGTTCTTCCGGGATCATTGACGTTCTCTGTGCCATCGCCGGGCTTTGGTCAAGGGCTCGCCCGTGGTAGCGTTCCGTCATGAAGATTTCATGTGCGATCCTGCTTGGCGTGCTTGTCGCGGGGCCCCTGGCCGCCGACGTGACCGGGCCGGGCGGCAAGAAGATCGATTGCTATTGCACCGATCAAAGCGGTGGCCGGATCGAGCTGGGCGAGATGATCTGCCTGCATGTCGACGGCACGATCTTTACCGCGCAATGCCAGATGTCGCTGAACGTACCGATGTGGCGCAAGGTGCAGGACGGCTGCACCACCGCGCGGCTGACCGCACCGATGTCAAAGCCGATATCAAAGCCGGGCGATCCACCCGTCGACCCTGGCCTTGTTGACGCCAAGATCTGACGACCCGAAGCGCTGGCGTGCGTAGATCAGCAGCGTGTCGCCGTCCTGCTTCGCCGTGGTGTAGTCGGGAAAGCCCCAAAACTTGGACCGGGTGATGAAGGTCATCATCCCCTCGCCCACCGATCCGGCCAAAAGCACGGTGCGCGGCGTGGCCAGCGCCACCTCGGCCAGCCGGGCCAGGCCTTCGGGGCCGGTGGGCACCACCCGTTCGACGCCGTTGGCCATGTCGGTGTCACGGGTGACATCCGGCATGTCGTGCCAGACGGCGGGATCGCTGGGCGCGAGGCGGACATAGCCGACCACGATGGCCAGCACGGCGATGATGATGATGAAAACCATGAGGTATCTTGCCATTGGTCTGACTGGTTGTCCGTTTCCGGTCCGCCAGTCGCAGGTCGCCGGCAGGATGTTATCTGTAGGTCACTCCCGGCAGGACGCAGAGCAGTTCGAACAACAGGTTTGCGGCCGTCAAAGCGGTATTGCCCGACGGATCGTAGGGTGGCGACACTTCGACCATGTCGCATCCCACGATGTTCAAACCACGCAGCGCGCGGATCAGTTCCATCGCCTGTGCCGTCGTCAGCCCCCCGATCTCGGGCGTGCCGGTGCCCGGCGCATAGGCCGGATCAAGACTGTCGATATCATAGGAGACGTAAACCGGAGCTTCCCCGATGTCGCGGCGTATCTCCGCACCCAGGGGCGACAGCGACCTGTGCCAAAGCTCGGGGGCCACGAACTGCTGGAATCCCCAGCCCTGTGCCTCGGTGAAATCGGTGGCGGCGTAGCCGGTGCCGCGCAGGCCGATCTGGTAGGTTTTCCGGGGGTTTATAAGCCCCTCCTCGTAGGCGCGGCGGAACACGGTGCCATGGGTCTCGCGCTCTCCGAACATCTCGTCGTTGACGTCGGCATGGGCGTCCACATGCACCAGCGCGACCGGCCCGTGACGTTCTGCCACGGCCCGCAGGATAGGCAGCGTCAGCGAGTGATCGCCGCCGATCGCCATGGGAATCACGCCCGACGACAGGATCATCGCATAGCTTTCGCGGATGATTCGCAGGCTGTCGGGAAGCGAGAAGGTGTTGATCGCGAGATCCCCGATATCGGCCACGTTCAGGCTGTCGAACGGCGCGGCGCCGGACTGGATATTGTAGGGCCGAATCATCGCGCTTTCGGCGCGCACCTGTTTGGGCCCGAACCGCGTGCCCGACCGCCACGAGGTGCCGATATCCATCGGAATGCCCAGGATCGCCACGTCGACCCCCTCCAGCACGCCGGCCTGGGGCAGCCGCATGAAGGTGTTCGGCCCCGAGAACCGGGCCAGGTCGTTGCCGGAGATCGGTTGGTTCGGTGTACTCATGTGCGCGCGTTCCATCCCAGAAGGCAGATGATCTCGACCGCCACATGGGCGCCGGCGATCGCCGTGGCCCCGGTGGTGTCGAAGGGGGGCGAGACCTCGACCACGTCGCCGCCCTTGATGTTGATGCCGGCCAGGTCGCGCAGCAGGATCGCCGCCTGCCCCGAGCTGAGCCCGCCCCAGACCGGCGTGCCGGTGCCGGGCGCGAAGGCCGGGTCGAGCCCGTCGATGTCGAAGGTCAGGTAGACGGGTCGGTCGCCGACGATCTCCTTCGCCGCCTTCGCAATATCCGAGGGGCCGCGCTCATGCACGCTGCGCGCGTCGAAGGTGGGCACGCCCAGATTGTCGGGGTTGTGGGTCCGGATGCCGATCTGGACCGAGGTCGCAGGGTCGATATAGCCGCATTTGACCGCCTTGTAGAACATCGTCCCGTGGTCGATCCGGGACATGTCGTCATCGGCCCAGGTGTCGGAATGGGCGTCGATATGGATCAGCGAGAGCGGCCCGTATTTTTCGTGCATCGCCCGCAGGATCGGGAAGCTGACGTAATGGTCCCCGCCCAGCACCACGGGCGCCGCACCGGCCTGCAAGATCGTTCTGACATGATTTGTCAGAGCGTCAGGAAAGGCCGGAACATTGGCATAATCGAACGCCAGGTCGCCGTAATCCACGATCGCCAGCTCGGAAAACGGGTCATAGCCCCAGCCATGCGGCGCATCCGGCGCCTGCAGGGCCGAAGCCTCGCGGATCGCGCGGGGCCCCAGGCGCGTGCCGGGCCTGTTGGTGACGGCCTGGTCGAAAGGCACGCCCGTCACGGCAACATCCACCCCGGACAGATCCTTGCTGTAGCGTCGCCGCATGAACGAGGTCGCCCCGCCAAAGGTGTTCTCGAACGACGGGCCTTTCAGATCGTCGCGGGTGAAGGCCTGATCGACCTGGTGCTTTGCGTCTTCCAAGCTCATGTCACGGATGCCTCTTCATCTGTCGGGGAATGGCGGATCGGAACGGTGCCGAGTCAGGCCGCCGGCTGCGCCCGCTCGACGAGCCGGGCGAAAAACGAGGCGCCCACCGGCGCCACCGCGTCGTTGAAATCATATTCGGGGTGATGCAACCCGGCGCCGCTTCCCTGCCCGAGGAACAGGTAGGCCCCCGGCCGGGCCTGCAGCATATAGGCGAAGTCCTCGGCGCCCATTTCGCGCCCGGCCTCGGCCTCGACCTGCGCGGCGCCCGAAACCTCGCGCGCCACCTCGGCGGCAAAGGCAACGCGGCCCGGGTCATTCACCGTGGCCGGGTAGCCCATGACATAGTCGAACTCGGCCTCCACCTCGAAGCTGGCGGCATGGCCGGCAACGATGGCCTGCATCCGCCGGCGCACCATGTCCTGCACCTCGGGATCGAAGGTGCGGATCGTGCCGTTCATATAGGCCCGGGCGGGGATCACGTTGTCGGTTGTACCGGCGTGGATCTGGGTGATCGAGATCACCAGATCATCGCGCGCGGCGACATTGCGGCTGACGATGGTCTGGAAGGCCTGGCCGATCGCCATGGCCGCGACGATCGGATCGCGCGTCTCCTGCGGCATGGCCCCGTGACCTCCGACGCCCTTCAGGTGCAGCTCGAACGTGTCGACCGCCGCCATGATCGGCCCCGGCGTGGTGCAGAAACTCCCCTCCGGCAGGCCCGGCGCGTTGTGCAGCCCATAGACCTCGTCGATCCCGAAACGTTCCATGATGCCCTCGCGCACCATGACATCGGCGCCGCCGCCGTTCTCTTCGGCCGGCTGAAAGATCAGCGCCACACGGCCCGAGAAATTCCGCGTCTCGGCCAGGTATTTCGCGGCGCCTAGCAGCATGGTGGAATGGCCGTCATGGCCGCAGGCATGCATCCGTCCGGGATGGTTGGAGGCATGGGCCGCGCCCGTGGCCTCCTCGATCGCCAGGGCGTCGAAATCGGCGCGCAGGCCGATGCAGGGCCCCGGCCCCTGCCCTTCGATGATCGCAACGATTCCAGTCTGCGCGATGCCCTCGTGAATCTCGTCCACGCCGAAGTCGCGCAGACGCGCGGCCAGGAAGGCCGCCGTCAGCGGACAGTCGAAGCCCAGTTCGGGGATGCGATGCAAATGCCGGCGCCAGGCTGTCATCTCCGCGGCGAAATCGGCAATTCTGTTGACAACAGGCATGGCATTTGTCCCTCGGGCGGCGCTAGGAATGGGCGCATCTGACACCGAACCGAAGGCCGCCGCAATGCCCGATGACGCCCCGCACCCCAGGCCCGATGCCGCGCCCACCGAGGAGCTGATCCACGACCGCGACGCCGGGATCGAGCGGCTGCTGGAGATCATGCGCCGCCTGCGCGACCCCGAAACCGGCTGCCCGTGGGACATCGAACAAAGCTACGCCACCATCGCCCCCTACACGATCGAGGAGGCCTACGAGGTCGCCGACGCCGTGGAACGCGGCGCCATGGACGAGCTGGAGGGCGAGCTGGGCGACCTGCTGCTGCAGGCGGTCTATTTCGCGCAGATGGGCGCCGAGGACGGGCATTTCACCTTTCAGTCGGTGGTGCGCAGGGTCGCCGACAAGATGGTCGCGCGCCATCCGCATGTCTTCGGCAATGAAAGCCGCGACAAATCCGCCGAGCAGCAGACCCGCGACTGGGAAACGATCAAGGCCGCCGAACGGGCGGGCAATGCACAGAAGGGTGCGCTGGACGGGGTGGCGGTGCACCTGCCTGCCCTGCTGCGCGCGCTGAAGCTGCAGAAACGCGCCGCCCGCGTCGGCTTTGACTGGGCCGATACCGGCGACGTGCTGGCCAAGATCACCGAAGAGGCCGCCGAGCTGGCCGAGGCCCGCGATACAATGGGCCCCGACGAGATCGAGGATGAATTCGGCGATCTGCTCTTCGTCATGGTCAACCTCGGCCGCCACCTGGGCCTGGATCCGGAAGCCGCCCTGCGCCGGACCAACGCCAAGTTCACCCGCCGCTTCGAGGCCGTCGAGGCGCGGCTCGCCGAACGCGGCCGCAGCCCGGCGACCAGCGATCTGGCCGAGATGGACGCGCTGTGGGATGCGGTGAAGGCACAGGAGAAAGCGGCGAAGGCCTCCCGGGGCTGAGCCGCCGGTCTCAGGCCATCTCAACCCCGTCCATCGCCGCGATCCGGTCGAGGTCGCGCGCGTAGCGGTCGCGCAGGACGGCCCGGTCGGCCTCGGTGAACCGGGTGAGCCCGAGGTCATCGCGCTCTTCGGCATATCTCCTGACAACCTCCTGCCATTGCTCGCGGCTCAGCGTCTCACCCGCCCGATACCGGTCCTGCAGCGCGGTGATCCCCGCATCCGTGGCGCTGAGGTTCAACTGCGCCTCCGGCTCGTTCAGATCCGCGCCCGCAAGGTCTGGCAGGAGCCGTGTCAGGAGTTCGCGGCTGCTGCCGCGCGCCTCATAGGGCAGCAGCACCATCCGCGCGGGCCTCAGGATCTCGCGCATCTCCGCCATCAGCTCGGGCCAGCCACGGTCCATGTCCAGGAAACGCGGGGCAAGGGACTGAAAATCCTCGACCTTGTTGTCTTCTGCCCGCTTCCGCCAGGCCGAGGCGAAGATCTCGTCATAAGAGCGCAGGACGTAGAGCAGGTGCAGTTCCGCGTCCTCCAGCCCCTCGCGCAGGCAGCGAAGGCGCATGGCGGAGGCTGGCAGGAAGCGGCCCTGGAAAAAATGGAACATCCGCCCCGGCACGTTCTCTTCCGAGATCACCAGTGCGCGGCCGGGATCGGGGCTGAACTGCTTCACCGCGCCCCGGACCGAGCCCGCGAAACGCCCCATCCGCGCGCCCTCGTGGCGCGGCGCCGGCAGGCGCAGCCTAAGTTGACCGCCCGGCACGCCGTCGCGGCCGGGATAGGCGACGTCATATCCATGAGCCTCCAGCACGGCCCGGTTGTCATGCAGACACAGCTGGAAGGAGCTCGACCCGGTCCGATGGGCGCCCGCATGTAGGTAGATCCGCTTGGCCATTCCGGTCCCTTTCAGCGCGACGATGCGCATTTCACCGGGCCGGGGCAATGGCTGCTGGACAATGTGTCCGGGCCTTGTCACTTTCCGACCTCACCGACCCGGAGCATCCATGTCCCCCAGTACTTCTCCCCGCAAGATCATCATCGACACCGACCCCGGCCAGGACGACGCCGTCGCGATCCTGCTGGCGCTGGCCAGCCCCGAAGAGATCGAGGTGCTGGGCCTCACCGCCGTGGCCGGCAACGTGCCGCTGCCCCTGACGGCGCGCAATGCGCGCATCGTCTGCGAACTCGCCGGCCGCCCCGAGATCCGCGTCTTCGCCGGCTGCGATGCCCCGCTAAAGCGCAAGCTGGTGACGGCCGAACACGTGCACGGCAAGTCCGGGCTGGACGGGCCCGAGCTGTCCGAGCCGACCATCGCGCTGGAAGACCAGCACGCGGTCGGTTTCATCATCGAGACCCTGCGCAACGAGCCCGCCGGCACGGTGACGCTTTGCCCGCTGGGGCCGCTGACCAACATCGCCAAGGCATTTGCCAGCGCTCCTGACATTGTCGAGAAGGTGCAGGAGATCGTCCTGATGGGCGGCGCCTATTTCGAGGTGGGCAACATCACCCCGGCGGCCGAATTCAACATCTACGTCGATCCGGAAGCCGCTGATATCGTGTTCAAATCCGGCGCGCCGATCGTGGTCATGCCGCTGGATGTGACGCACAAGGCGCTGGTGACGTCCGAACGCAACGACGCCTTCCGCGCGCTTGGCACGCCCGTGGGCCTCGCCGTGGCGCAGATGACCGATTTCTTCGAACGTTTCGACAAGGAGAAATACGGCTCCAACGGCGCGCCGCTGCACGATCCCTGCGTGACCGCCTACCTGCTGCAGCCCGATCTCTTCTCGGGCCGGCGCATCAATGTCGAGATCGAGACGACATCCGAGCTGACGCTGGGCATGACGGTCGCCGATTGGTGGGGCGTCACCGACCGGCCCGCCAATGCGACCTTCATCGGGGATCTCGACGCGGACGGCTTTTTCGCCCTGCTCACCGAGCGCCTGGCCCGGCTGTGAAGGCCGCGCTGCACCTGGCGCAGACGCCGGATGCCGACCGGCTCGAGGCGCTTGTCGCCGCCTGCCACGCCGAAACCGGGATCACCCAGACCGAAGAGGAGCGCCGCGCGGCGCTCCTTCCACTTCTGGAAGGCTCTCCCCATGGTGCCATCTACCTGATCGGCCCGGCACGGGCACCGGTGGGCTATATCGTCCTGACATTCGGCTGGTCGCTGGAGGCCGGCGGGCTCGAAGGCTATGTCGCAGGGCTATATATCCGCCCGCCGGTGCGCGGCCGTGGTCTCGCGACCGAGGTGCTCTTTACACTGCCCCCGGCACTGGCCGAGGCCGGGTTGCGCGCGCTTCACCTGCGACTGCCGGCCGGGGCCGACAGCCTGCACCGGCTCTGCGCCAAGGCTGGATTCCGCGACGAAGACGCTTACATGATGGTCAAGAGACAGCTCTCCTGACAGGAACGACAACAGCACCTCATGTCCTTGCACTTTCCCTTCGACAATACCTATGCCCGCCTGCCCGAAGGCTTCTTTTCGGCCCAGTCGCCGACGCCGGTGTCGTCCCCGGACCTCATCGCCTACAATCAGCCGCTGGCCGATCTGCTGGGCATAGGCCGCGCCGATCCGGGGGAGCTGGCCGAGATCTTTGCCGGCAACCGCGTCCCCGAGGGCGCCGAGCCTCTGGCGCAGCTTTATTCGGGCCACCAGTTCGGCCAGTACAATCCGCAGCTGGGCGATGGCCGCGCCGTCCTGCTGGGCGAGATCGTGGGCTCCGACGGCATCCGCCGCGACATCCAGCTGAAGGGCGCCGGCCGCACCCCCTATTCACGCGGCGGTGACGGGCGTGCCTGGCTGGGACCGGTGCTGCGCGAATACATCGTGTCTGAGGCGATGCATGCGCTGGGGATCCCCACGACACGTGCTCTGGCTGCCGTTTCCACTGGCGAGCCGGTCTACCGCGAACGGGTGTTGCCCGGCGCCGTGCTGACCCGTGTTGCCAAAAGCCACCTGCGCGTCGGCACCTTCCAGGTCTTTGCCGCACGAGGAGAGCTCGACCGCCTGCGCCAGCTGACCCAATACGCCATCGACCGGCATTACCCCGACGCCGAGGGCGCCATGGGCCTGCTGGCCGCGGTGCGCGATGCGCAGGCGCAGCTGGTGGCGCAATGGATGGCCGTGGGGTTCATCCACGGGGTGATGAACACCGACAATTGCGCGATCTCGGGCGAGACGATCGACTATGGCCCCTGCGCCTTCCTCGACACCTATCACCCGCAGACGGTGTTTTCCTCGATCGACCAGTTCGGCCGCTATGCCTATGGCCAGCAACCGGAAATCGCCGCCTGGAACATCGCCCAGCTGGCCACCGCGCTGATCCAGCAGATGGAGGATCCACAAGCCGCCGTCGGCGAGGCGACCGAGATCGTCCATGCCATGCCCGACCTGGTCCGCGATCACTGGTCGCGCCTCTTCCGCGCCAAGATCGGCCTTGGCACCGCCGAGCCCGACGACCTGGAACTGATCGCCGATCTTTTGCGGCTGTTGGCCACCGACAAGGCGGATTTCACCAATACCTTCCGGGGCCTCGCCACCGGCACCGCCCGCGACCAGCTGACCGACATGGCGGCCTTCGACGCATGGGAGGCCCGATGGCAGGCAAGGCTGGACCGCGAGGTCGCGCCGCTGGCGCGCATCCGCTCGGCCAACCCGGCCTTCATCCCGCGCAACCATCGCATCGAAGAGGCGATCTCGGCCGCGCTCGAGGCGGATTTCGCACCGTTCGAGCGACTGATGGCGGTCCTGGCCCATCCCTACGATGACCAGCCCCACGCGCAGGATCTCGCCGCGCCGCCGACCGCGGACGAGGTGGTACAGGCGACCTTCTGCGGCACCTGACATTTCAGGACAAAAGTGTCAGCGGCGGTTGATCAGCGTGATCCCCGCCGCGACCAGCACAAGCGCGCCCCAGACCTGCGGCTGGATTTGCTCGTCCAGCAACAACCAGCCCAGCAGCACCGCCAGAACCGGCGAGAGGAAGCTGAACGAGGCGACATCGCTGGAGCGGTAGACCGCCAGTAGCTTGAACCACGCCAGAAAACCCAGGCCCACGACGCAGACGAACTGGAACGTGAGCCCGGCGTAGTGGATCAGCCCCGGATCGCGCAACAGCGTCCCGAACAGCGGCGAAAGACCAAGCAGCACGACCGCCGACACCACCACCTGGCAGAGCAGCTGCACCTCGGGCGGCGCGGTGCCAAAGGGCGTGATCCGCACCAGCAGCGCGATGGCCGCCCAGCTGAGGGCCGCGCAGAGCGCCAGCAGGTCACCGCCCAGGTGCGCTCCGCCTTCGGGCCGGGTGAACAGCGCGGCCGCGACGCCCGCCATGGCCAGCACCAGCCCCAGGGACCGGATCCGTGTCAGCCGCTCGCCCGGCAGAAGGAAATGGCTGGCCAGCGCCATCCAGACCGGCATCGAATAGAAGATGACCGAGGACCGCGCCACGGTGATCGTGTCCAGTGCGGTGAACAGGCAGAGGAACTCGACCGCAAAGATCACCCCTGCCAAGATCCCCCAGGGCAGCACGCGCCGGTCGATCCGCAGCGGCACGCCGAAGGTCAGGATCCAGGCCAGCACCACCAGCGACGCGCCGACCGAACGCAGAGCGGCCTGGAAGACCGGCTCGAACCCGCCGCCGGTGACCTTGACCACCACCTGGTTGAAGGCCAGCAAAGCCGCAAACCCGATCAACGCGATCGCGCCCCTGGTATCAACTGGGCGTCTCTCCTCCACGCGCGGCTCCTCTCTGCGCCGCGTCGCGGGCGCCCTTGCTTCGCGCGGCCAAGGGAGGCCGGGCGCGTCCCGGTGTCAAGGCGGCCGGTCGGTGCGATGCGCGGGACCGGGCCGGAGATATCGAATACCGGAACTTGCCCGTTGGCAGAGACCGGTCGAACAGGCTACACCGCCTAGACCTGTAAACCTCCCCGTTGCAACCGGCCGCCCGCATGACCGACACCATCATTTCCCGCTGCGAGGCCAAGGGCCTGCGCATGACAGGCCAGCGCAGGATCATCGCCCGGGTGCTGGAGCAAAGCGACGATCACCCCGATGTCGAACAGCTCTATGCCCGCGCCGTGGCCACCGATCCGCAGATCTCGATCGCCACCGTCTACCGGACCGTGAAGCTTTTCGAAGAGGCCGGGATCCTGGAGAAGCTGGAATTCGGCGACGGCCGCGCGCGCTATGAAGATGCCGACCGGGATCACCACGATCACCTGATCGACCTGTCGACCGGAGAAGTGATCGAATTCGTCGACCCCGAAATCGAGGAATTGCAGGAGCGCATCGCGCGCAAGCTTGGCTATGAACTGCGCGGCCACCGGCTCGAGCTCTACGGCGTGCGCAAGAAGCGCTAGGCCCGGGCCCGGCGACCGGCGCGGGCCAGGAAGAGCGGGACCAGAACCGTCAGGATCAGCAGCCGCATCAGGTGGCACGCAGCGACCAGCCCGGGATTCGCCCCCAGAACGGCGCCAAGCGCGATCATCATCTCGAACCCGCCGGGGGCAAAGCCCGCGACCGTGCCCATGAACGGCATGTCGAGCCAAAGCGCCACGGGAAAGGCCGCCGCGGCGGCGAAGACCGATCCGATCACCGTCGTTGCCAGGCCGGCGCCCATCGCCTGCACGATCGCGCCCGGGCGGACGCCGGTAAAGCGCGTACCGATCAGCGTGCCGAGCACGATGAAGCCCACGGTCGCGACCCCGGGGCTCAGCCCGCCATGGATCCAGCCCAACCCGTGCGCCACGGCCGAAACCACCATCGCGCCGATGATCAGCGCCGCCGGCATGTGCAGCCGTGCAAGCCCCCACCCCGCGGCGCCGGCCACGAGTATCAGCGCCGCGAAAGGCAGCGGCGCCATCGGCGCCTCGCTCGACACCGCGCCCAGCGTGACCTGGATCCCGAAGACCAGGGCGAACATCGGCACGGCCAGGCTCATCGTCAGCAACCGCAGCGATTGCACGATGGTCACCCGGGCCATGTCCACGTTCAGGCTGGTGCCCAGCCCGATGACGAAGCTCAGATGCCCCGGCGTCGCCGCCAGAACCGCGCCGCGCCTGTCGAAATCGAAGAACCGGCACAGCACCCACTGGCTGACCGCCATGGTCGCCACCAGCCCGACGGCGAGCACGACGATGGCCAGCGGCCAGCGGGTCAGCGCCTCGGTCGTCTCGTCGGTGACGATCGCGCCAAGCCCGGTCCCCACCACAAGGAAGGCCGCGGCCCGGATCAGCGGGATCACGTCCAGTCGCAGGCCCCAGAGGCTGGCAAGCGTGACCGCCACGGCGGGGCCGGTCAGGGCGGGGGCGGGAAAATGGATGAGCGCGCCGAGCCCGGCACCGGCGGCCCCGATCCCCAGGGTCAGCACGGTCTGGCTCAGCTCGGGGAACGTCGGCAACCATCGCATGCCATCGTGCTAGCAGGCCCCGTGGGGAACCGCCATAGAACAGCGCGCAAGGCCGGGTTTCGCAAATGCCGCTTGCGTCTTTCGCAGGCTTGGATAGACGCCCCCGAGGGGCGGGCGAAAGGGACGGACCATGGACAATGCGCGCGGCGCGGCGCTGATGACCGTCGCCATGCTGGGCTTCGCGGTCGAAGACATGTGCGTGAAGCTGATGTCCGGCCTGCTGCCGACCTGGCAGATCATTCTGTTCCTGTCGCTGGGCGGCGCGGTGATCTTTGCCGCGCTTCTGTTGCGCCAGGGCCGCGGGCTGATCACCGCCGAGATGTTCGTGCTGCCGTTGCATCTGCGCAATCTGGCCGAGGTTCTGGGCAGCATCTGTTTCGTCACCGCCCTGTCGATGGCGCCGCTGTCTAGCGTCTCGGCGATCCTGCAATCGACGCCGCTTCTGGTGACCTCGGGCGCGGCGCTGTTCCTGGGCGAACAGGTCGGCTGGCGCCGCTGGAGCGCCGTGGTCGTGGGGTTCTTCGGCGTGATGCTGATCGTGCGGCCGGGGACCCAGGCCTTCGATCCCGCGGCGCTTTTCGCGTTGGCCTCGGTCGTGGCGTTGGCGGTACGCGAGCTTGCCACGCGGCGGGTGCCCGCGACCGTCAGTTCCCTGCAGGTCAGCTTCTTCGCCTTCCTGGTGCTGGTGCCCACGTCGGGGATACTCGCCCTGATCACGGGCGCGCCCTATGTCGCGCCGCCGCCCGAAACCTGGCTGCTGATCGGGCTGGCGATGGTGCTGGGCGTCGCGGCCTATTACGCCGTGGTGGCCGCGATGCGGGTCGGAGAGGTCGCCTTTGTCACGCCCTTCCGCTACTCGCGCCTGGTGTTTGCGCTGGTGCTGGGCGGGGTGGTCTTTGCCGAGCGGCCCGACCTGCCGATGCTGGCCGGTGCGACCCTGATCGTCGGCTCGGGCATATTCACCTTCTGGCGGGAACGACAGGTCCGACATATGCGCCGGGCGCCGTAGGTACTCCACCAGGGCCCCGCCCACATATGGACCCGCAACTGGGCCCCGAGCATAGTCTTGTCCGCCCCAGCCCGGCCCCGACCAGGTCCCTACCAGGCCCCGTCCATGGCGCCGGCCTCCGGCCGCGCCCGGGGCGCCGTCTTGGCCGACGTCGCCGCCGCATGCGCGGCGGTCCCGCCTTTCAGACGCGGCTCCCTCGCGGCCTTGCGCCGGTCGCTGTCGCCACGCGGCTTCATCTCGTCCGGCGTGTCCGAGAAATTCGCCGCCAGCTTTATCATCAACCGATGCGCGTTGCGGCACTCGGTGTCGATATTCTCGATACAGCCCATGACCTTGGTCTGGAATTCCAGCAACCGCCGCACGATGTCTGCAATGCCGCCCGAATCTCCGGACAGGCCCGCCTCCTCGATCCGGCACATCACCCGCGCCACCGCCAGCCCCGAGACGATCCGCTGGAGCTGGTGCACCTGGGTCACAAGGTCTTCCGTCCGCTTCAGCATCACGTCGGCGCGGGCGCCGAAATTCCGGGTATGCGGCTGGATGATCTTCGCCTCCTGCTCCATCGAGACCCCGTCGGGCAGGCTGTTCTCTTCCTCGAAGCGGCGGAACGCCTCGTGCAGCAGGGACACGGCGGCCAGTCCGAAGGAATCCTCGTCCAGCACCCGCAACAGGTCCTGATAGATGCCGCTCATGGTCTTGTTGGCGGCCTCGATATCCTTCGTGAGCACGTCGTAATTCTGCGAGATGATCTGGATCGTGATCGCCTTGTCCCCAAAGCGCGTGGCCTGGATGCGCAGGTTCGTCGGCGTGCCGCGAATGCTTTCGAAGGTGGCGCCGATATCGGCCAGTTCCTTGCCGATCTTCAGCACGCAGCCCTTCAGCTCTTCCAGTCCCCGCAACACCGGATCGGGCTTGCGCCCCAGCGCCACCCGGCGTGCGGCGATCTCGCTGCGGACCCAGGCGGCCATGGCATCGCGGTAGGACGTGCAGCCGAACTTCCCGAGGGAACCGTCGAGCGCCTCCAGCCCCTCTTCGATCGAGGCGCCGTTGCGCTCGGCCTCGACCAGTTCCGCATACATGCCACGGATGCGGTCGAAGACATTGCTCGTCGGTTTGAGCCGGACGGACACGTACCCGCCCTCGACCGGAAGGGCGATGGCGAAGACCCAGTAATACCGCCCCTGCTTCGACCTGTTCTTCACGTAGGCGCCGACCGGCCGTCCGTCTTTCAGCGTGTCCCAGAACAGGCGGAATATGCACTTGGGCATGTCCGGATGCCGGATCACCTTGTGCGGGGCGCCAAGGATCTCGTCCCATTCGAAGCCCGAAAGGCGCTGGAACGTCTGGTTGCCGGACAGGATTACACCGCGCTCGTCGGTGCGCGACATGAACAGGTCGTCGATTCGGAAATCCGACACCTCCTGGTCCGTGAGCGTCTTGTCCTTGAACGTCGTGTCCTTGAACGGTGTCTTCGGCGCGCTGTCGGTCAAGATCGTCCCCAAAAGCTGGCATTACCCTTGGCGGGATAGCTACACGTCATTCGCTAACGCTCCCTTACCGGCCGTGGAAATTGCGGGGCGCGCCGAAACCCGTTAGAGCGGTGGCGAGCCAGGGACTTGGAGTGAGCATGAGCACCATCATCGACATTTTCGCCCGCGAAATCCTCGACAGCCGGGGCAACCCGACCCTCGAGGCCGAAGTGACGCTGGAAGACGGCACCACGGGCCGGGCCGCCGTGCCCTCGGGCGCCTCGACCGGCGCCTACGAGGCCGTCGAGAAGCGCGACGGCGACGCCGCCCGCTACAAGGGCAAGGGCGTGCTTGAGGCCGTCGCCGCCGTCAACGGCGAGATCGCCGAGGCGCTGGTGGGCTTCGACGCCACCGAGCAGGTCGCCATCGACACCACGATGATCGAACTGGACGGCACCGACAACAAGGCCCGGCTGGGCGCCAACGCGATCTTGGGCGTTTCGCTCGCCGTGGCGCGCGCGGCGGCGGATTTCTCGGCCATGCCGCTCTATCGCTATGTCGGCGGCACCTCGGCGCATATCCTGCCGGTGCCGATGATGAACATCATCAACGGCGGCGAACATGCCGACAATCCGATCGACATCCAGGAATTCATGATCATGCCGGTCTCGGCCCCCACGATCCGCGACGCGGTCCGCATGGGGTCCGAGGTGTTCCACACGCTGAAGAAGGAACTTTCGACCGCGGGCATGTCCACGGGCCTCGGCGACGAGGGCGGTTTCGCGCCCGAGCTGGGATCGACCCGCGAGGCGCTGGATTTCATCCTGAAATCGATCGAGAAGGCCGGCTACAAGCCGGGCGAAGAGATTTACCTCGCGCTCGATTGCGCGGCGACGGAATACTTCAAGGACGGCAAGTATGTCCTTTCCGGTGAAGGCAAAACGCTCGATGCGGCCGAGAACGTCGCCTACCTCGAAGCGCTGGTGAAGGACTATCCGATCATCTCGATCGAGGACGGCATGTCCGAGGATGACTGGGACGGCTGGAAGATGCTGACCAACGCCATCGGCGACAAGGTGCAGCTGGTCGGCGACGACCTCTTCGTGACCAATCCCCTCCGCCTCGCCGACGGTATCAGGAAAGGCTGCGCCAACTCGATGCTGGTGAAGGTGAACCAGATCGGCTCGCTGACCGAGACGCTTCGGGCGGTCGATATGGCCCACCGTGCCGGCTATACCAACGTGATGTCGCACCGCTCGGGCGAGACCGAGGACACCACGATCGCCGATCTCGCCGTGGCGACCAATTGCGGTCAGATCAAGACCGGTTCGCTGGCGCGCTCGGACCGGCTGGCGAAGTACAACCAGCTGATCCGCATCGAGGAAGGGCTGGGCGAGGTCGCCGAATATGCCGGCACCTCGATCCTGAAGGGCTGAGCGCCGGCGGTGCTGACGATCGAGGACCCGCAAGGCCCGGAGGCGCTCGACGCTGTCCGGGCCCTGTGCTGGGACTACCTCGACGTGCTGCGCGGTCTCGGCGGCATCGACGCCGAGATCGTGACCCAGGCCTATCCGCCCGAGAAATACGCCGCGATCATGGAGAACCTGGCGCTTGAACATGCCCCGCCCGCCGGCGGCATCCGTCTCGCCCGGCTGAACGGGCGACCGGTGGGCTGCGGCATGTTCCACACGCTCGCTCCCGGCACGGCCGAGATCAAGCGCGTCTACGTGGCGCCCGCCGCCCGTGGCACCGGCGCCGGCCGCGCGCTGATGGAAGAGCTCATCGCCACCTGCCGCGCCTCCGGCTTCGAGCGCATCCTGATGGACACCGGCCGGCCCCTCGTCGCGGCGCAGCGGCTCTACGACGCCCTCGGCTTTCGCCGCCGCGGCCCGTACCAGGAGATGCCCGGCTGGGTACGCGACAACCTGATCTACTTTGAAATGGAGCTCGCCGATGACCGCTGACGACATCATCGCCCACCTCGGCCTGACCGCCCACCCCGAGGGCGGCCATTACCGCGAAACCTGGCGCACCGGGGGCGACGGCCGCCCCCATGCGACCGGCATCTACTTCCTGCTGAAGGCCGGAGAGCGCAGCCACTGGCACCGGGTCGATGCGGACGAGGTCTGGCTCTACCATTCCGGCGCGCCCCTGACCCTGTCGATCGCCGCCACCGAAGCCGGCCCGGCGCAGGATCACACCCTGTCCCCCGATCTCGCGACCGGCGCGCCTCAGGTCGTTGTACCGAAAGACCACTGGCAGGCCGCCGAAACCACCGGCGACTGGACGCTGGTCAGCTGCGTGGTGGCCCCCGGCTTTTCCTTCGACGGCTTCCTGCTGGCCGAACCGGACTTTGACATCCCCAGGGCCTGAGCCCCGACCGGGCCGGCATCCTTCCTCGACCCCGGTCGCAGGAGTATTTTACCCAAGGTGAAGACAGGGGGGCAGCGCCTTCGGCCTGACTTCCTCGACGTGTTTGCAGATGTCGGATCCCCGGGCCGGCAAACAAGTCGCCTTGCGGCGGCATTGCGCCAACGTCCTTCTTCACCTTGGGAAAAATACCTCCGGGGGAGTCCTCCAACGGAGGACGGGGGCAGAGCCCCCACCTTCCCGAAGTCGCCAGCCGCGCCACGCTCCCTGCAACTTGGCCGCGCCACTCAAGCGCGCGTCGGTTCAGGTCACGGTCGCCGGCGAACTCACGATCCCGCCCCCCACCAGCGCGCGCACCCCGGTCGTCGCGGCGCAGGAGGTGGCCATGCCCCGCGCCACCCGCACCGCGAGAAAGCCGAACGCCTGCGCCTCCAGCATGTCGCCGTCGAGCCCGGCGGCCTCGACCGGCTCCACCGGGCAGTCGAGCGCCGCGCGCAGCATTTCCATCATCACCGGGTTCTTGCGCCCGCCTCCGGTGACCAGCAGCCGTTCGGGCGGCGCGGGGCAATGTTCAATCCCCTGCAGGACGCCCGCGGCGCTCATCCCCGTCAGGGTCGCGGCGGCATCGGCATCGTCCAGTTCCGACACCAGCTCGATCATCTCGGAGAAATCGTTGCGATCGAGGGACTTCGGCGGCATTCGGGTGAAATAGGGCTCGGCCAGGAACAGCTCAAGCGCGCCCGTCTCCACCCGGCCCTTCGCCGCCAGCGCACCATCCATGTCGCAGGCCTGGCCCAGCCGCGTCTGCACAAGATCGTTGATCGGCGCGTTGGCGGGCCCCGTGTCGAAGGCCAGCAGCGCGCCCGGCACCTCGGGCCCGGGCTTGCGCGGATCCACCCAGGTCAGGTTCCCTACCCCGCCCAGGTTGAGAAAGCCCAGAGGCCCCGTGGCCCCGATCCAGCGCGCGCAGGCGAAATGATAAAACGGCGCCAGGGGCGCGCCTTCGCCGCCCATGCGCACATCGTCGCTGCGAAAATCCCAGACCACGGGCACGCCCAGTGTCTCGGCCAGCCGTCCACCGTCACCCACCTGCAGCGTGCCCTGGTGGCGCGGCGCATGGGCCAGGGTCTGGCCGTGAAAGCCCACCAGATCGATGTTCCCGAATTGCGACAGGATCTCGGCGTGGACCGCATCGGTCAGCGCCGCGGCCTTCTCCACCTCCGGCCCCGACCATTGGCCGAGGGCCGCGCGCAGAACCGCCTGTTCGGCCTCGGAATAGGGGCGGTACGCCGTCTCTCCGAAGCTTGTGATCACATGCCCGTCGGTCTCGATCACCGCGGCATCCACGCCATCCAGCGAGGTCCCCGACATCGCGCCCAGGGCCCGAAGCGGTCCCTTCCCCCGAATGGCCTCTTTCATGGCCTTATTCATGGCCTTTTCCTTTGCCTGACTGCCGCCTATACACTGCCTCGCATTTCAAACCCGAGGCAAGCCATGACCTACCATCCGAAATCGGACTTCATGCGCATCCTGATGGAGCGCGGTTTTCTGGCGGACTGCACCGATTATCAGGGGCTCGACGACGCCCTGATCTCGGGCACGCAGGCGGCTTATATCGGGTATGATGCCACGGCGAAATCGCTGCACGTGGGGCATCTGCTCAATATCATGCTGCTGCGCTGGCTTCAGAAGTGCGGACACCGGCCGATCACCCTGATGGGCGGCGGGACCACCAAGGTGGGCGATCCGTCGTTCCGGTCAGACGAACGCCCGCTGCTGGACGAGGCCGCCATCGCCGGCAATATCGACGGCATGCAGAAGGTCTTTGCCCGCTACCTCGAGTACGGCGAGGGCGCGTCGGACGCGCTGATGCTCAACAATGCCGAATGGCTCGACGGGCTGAACTACCTGGAATTCCTGCGCGATATCGGGCGGCATTTCAGCGTGAACCGGATGCTGTCCTTCGAATCGGTGAAATCCCGGCTGGACCGCGAGCAATCGCTGTCCTTCCTCGAATTCAACTACATGATCCTGCAGGCCTATGATTTCCTGGAGCTCAACCGCCGCTATGGCTGCATCCTGCAGATGGGCGGGTCGGACCAGTGGGGCAACATCGTCAACGGGATCGACCTGACCCGCCGCGTGGCGGACCGCGAGATCTTCGGCCTGACCACGCCGCTGCTGACCACGTCGGACGGCCGCAAGATGGGCAAATCGGCCGGGGGCGCGATCTGGCTGAACGGTGACATGCTTTCGCCGTACGAATTCTGGCAGTTCTGGCGCAACACCACCGATGCCGACGTGGGCCGCTTCATGAAGCTTTACACAGAGCTGCCGGTCGAGGAATGCGACCGCATGGGCGCGCTGCAAGGGGCCGAGATCAACGAGGCCAAGATCCGGCTGGCCAACGAGGTCACCACGCTCCTGCACGGGGCCGAGGCCGCGGCGGCGGCCGAGGCGACCGCGCGCGAGGTCTTCGAGAAGGGCGGCGTGGGCGACGACCTGCCGACGCTGACGCTCAGCCCCGCCGAGCTTGGCGACGGGATCTCGATCGTGCAGCTGATCGTGAAGTCGGGGCTGGCGAAATCCGGCAAGGAAGCCAAGCGTTTGATCGCCGAGAACGGCGCCCGGATCGACGACGCGCCGCTGACCGACGCAGGCCTGATGCTGGACGCCGCGGCGCTGGCGTCGCCGATCAAGCTGAGCGCCGGCCGGAAGCGCCACGCGCTGGTTCAGCTGGACGGCTGAGCCCTGGATCCCTGGCGTGTCCCACGCGTGGGACACGCCACCACCTGAACGATATCAAGGGCTTGCAGGCGCGGTTTAACCTTTCGTCAGGATTTGCGCCTGACACGGGCAAGGTTCCATTAACCCTGCGTTAGGACTTGTGGCGCTCTTATGAGCCCATGTTCGATTCCGCCCCGATCCTTCCCCAGACACGGCCGCTGCTGCAAAGCCCGGCCTTCTTCCGGGCGCTCACGGCCGCCGGCCAGACGCCCTGCCGCCTTTCCGACGGCACGATCCTGATGACCCGCCGGTTGCCCGGCGGGTTGCGCCTTTCGCATGTGCACCGGGCCGAGCTTGATCCGGCCCGCCTGCCCGGCCTGGTGGCCGAGGCCGGGCTGCGCCGCCGGCCGATGCTGCTGCAGCCAGACCGGCCCTGCCCCGGGCTGAAACGGATCGGTGCGCTGCCGCTGAGGCGCGGCGCGCAGGCTCTTGAACTGCCGCTTGATGGCGATCTGGAGGCCGGGCTGGCGCCGATCTGGCGGCACCGGCTGGGCCATGCCGCCACACAGGGGCTCAGCGTGACGCAGACCAACCTGCCAATGGACCCGGGCCACTGGATCTTTGGCGCCCTGCCGCCCGGGCGCAGGTCGCGAATGCCCGTCAGCGTGCTGACCCTGGCCTATGCGGCAGCCAATCCCGGCGATGCGAAACTGTTCACCGCCCATGTGGGGCAGACCCGGATCGCGGCGATCCTGCTTCTGCTGCATGGCGAGGGCGCGACCTGGCACATGGCGCGCACGACCCCCCATGGCCATGCCCGTGCCGCCCATTACCTGCTGTTGTGGCAGGCGATCCGATGGCTGGCCGATCACGGCTATGCCCGGCTGGATCTGGGGCTGATGGGCGGGCCGGCACCGGAAAGCGATGCCTTCCGGCTGGGCACCGGCGCGCTGACACGTCAATTGGGAGAGACCTGGGCCTGGTGGCCGCCCATGGCGCGGATCAGACTGCCATGGCGGGCCCGGCACCGGGCGGGGCAGCCTTCCACAGGCCCGGCCACGCCGGCGCGGTAGGAGAGGCCAGTGGGCCGCCGCCATACCTGCCGACACCTGCCCGCCCCGGCAGCCGCAGGCCCAAAAAGTCCTTCGGGACCGAGGGTTGCCCCGGTTTGCCGAAAGGCACGCGCAGATCCCCGGCCAAAGCGACACACAGGCGCCGCGTCGTGCGCCGCTTTCCCTCAGAGGCGGCAGGCCCGCGCGGGCTTCGTGGGCGTGCCGCCCCGGCCGGCCCTATCCCTGCGCTTCGGCTTTCTCTTCCAGCAGCAGCCATTCCTCTTCGGCGTCCGAAAGCTTCTCCTGCCGCAGGGTCAGCGCCTCGGTCGCCTTGCGGAACTTCACCGGCTCGCGGGTGTAAAGCTCCGGATCCGCCAGCAGCTCGCCCAGCTTGGCGATCTCGGCCTCCAGCCGTTCGATCTCGGCCGGGAGTTCCTCCAGCCGGTGCTTTTCGGTGAACGACAGCTTTGCCGCAGGTTTGGCCGGGGCCGCCGCCGGTTTTGCCGCTTTCGGAGCGGCCGGTTTCGCCCGCTCGGCCGGGGCCTCCGCCCGCTCGGGGCGTTGCGAGAGGTAATCGCTCCAACCCCCGGCATAGGCCGTGGCATTCCCGTCGCCTTCCATCGCCACCGTGGTTGTCGCCACCCGGTCCAGGAAATCCCGGTCGTGGCTGACCAGCAGCACGGTGCCGTCGTAATCGTCCAGCAGTTCCTGCAGCAGGTCCAGCGTCTCGATATCCAGGTCGTTGGTCGGTTCGTCCAGAACCAGCACGTTCGACGGCTTTGCCATCAGCCGCGCCAGAAGCAGCCGCGCCTTTTCGCCGCCCGACAGCGACCGCACCGGCGCTCGCACCTGGCGTTCGTCGAACAGGAAGTCCTTCAGGTAGCCCACCACGTGCCGCGGCTGGCCGCGCACCATGACCTGGTCGGCCTGGCCCGACACGTTCATCGACGGGTCCGTCGTCAGGCTGTCCCAAAGCGTCGCATCCGGGTCCAGCTGCGCGCGCGCCTGGTCGAAAACCGCGATCTCCAGGTTGGTGCCGTGTTTCACATGGCCGGCATCGGGCGCCACCTCGCCCAGCAGGATCTTCAGCAGGGTGGTCTTGCCCATCCCGTTCGGCCCGACAAAGGCCACGCGATCGCCCCGGTTCACCAGGATCGAGAAATCCTTCGCGATCGGCTGGTCACCAAAGGCCTTGGCAATGGCCTGCGCCTCGATCACCTTCTTGCCGGATTTCGGTCCGGCATCCAGCGCGAAATCCGCCGTCCCCTGACGCCGGATCTGGCTGGCCCGGTCGGCGCGCAGATCCTGCAGCGCCCGCACCCGGCCCATGTTGCGCTTGCGCCGGGCAGATATCCCTTCGACGGCCCACCGCGCCTCGGCCTTGATCTTGCGATCCAGCTTGTGGCGCGCGCTGTCCTCTTCCTCCCAAACCTGGTCGCGCCAGGCCTCGAAGGCGTCGAACCCCTTGTCCTGGCGCCGCACCGCGCCCCGGTCGATCCACAGCGTGCCGCGGGTCAGCGCGCGCAGGAAGGCGCGGTCGTGGCTGATCAGAACGAAGGCCTCGCGCGATGATTTCAGCTGGTTTTCCAGCCAGGCGATCGCCTCGATATCGAGGTGGTTGGTCGGCTCGTCCAGCAGCATCAGGTCGGGCGCCTCGGCCATCAGCCGGGCCAGCGCCGCGCGCCGCCGCTCCCCGCCCGAGGCGGTCTCGACCGCGCGGCCGGGATCGAATTTCAGCCCCTCGGCCACGGTCTCCACCTTGTAAAGCTCGCCCGGGTCGAGAGAGGCCGAGGCGAAATCGCCCAGCGTGGCAAAGCCCGCCATGTCGGGCTCCTGCTCCATGTAACCGACCGAGGTGCCCTGCGGCACGACGACGGCGCCGGTGTCGGGCTCCACCAGGCCGGCCATGACCTTCATCAGGGTCGATTTGCCCGAGCCGTTGCGCCCGACCAGCGCCAGCCGGTCGCCTTCGTGCACAACAAGATCGAGGTCGGAAAACACCGGTTCTCCGCCGAAGGTCAGGGAGATATCGGTGAGCTGCAGAAGCGGGATACGAGCCATGATCGCCAGCTAGCCTGACCGCGCGGGGGCGTCAATCCGGCTTGAGGGCCGCCGCCCCGCCCGGCGCGGGACCTTGGCGCGCGGCCGGGGCGTTGCCGCCGCGCCGTGCCGGGGATGTAGGGTGGGGTTTTACCCCACCGCCTGCGCCGGGGTCAGCCCGCCACGGCGCGCAGAAGCTTCTTGCGGGCCGGCGGAATGGCCCCGATCTCGAGCCCGGTGAAGACATGCAGCGTGTTCATCTGCCGGTCGACCACCGCGTGATCGCTGACCCAGCCGCCCATCACCAGGTAGGTGCGCAGAAGCGGCGGCATCTTCCGCATCGCCGTCTTCGCATCCGGCGTGCGCCGCAGCCGCGCCGCATAGCGGAAGATCTCGGGCGCCTTGACCCGCGGCAGCCAGCGTTTCGGCGCCAGGTGGCGCGCCTTGAGCATGGCGAAGGCATCGAGGTAGGCTTCGGTCTCGGTCCCCGCGAAAGAGGAGCAGCCGAACAGGAGTTCCACCCCCGCCTCGTCCACCAGCCGGGTCATGGCGCCCCAGGCGACGCGCAGGATATCCGGATCGGTCCAGTCGGGGTGGATACAGAACCGCCCCATCTCGGCCATGCGCCCCTGGAAAGCGGACAAGCCGGACAGTCCGTAGTATTGCGCGGAATAGCTGCGTTCGACCTCGCCACCGCTGTCGAGCAGCAGAAGGCGGTAACAGCAGACCAGGGTGCCGGAGCGGATCTCGCGGATCAGGACATGCTGACAGATATCGTCAAAGATGTCGCAATCCGGTGTGGACCTGCCGAAACAGAGCCCGCGCAGCGCCTGCGCCTCGGCCAGCTCGTCCGGGCTGGCGGCTATGGATGCGGTGTAGGCTCCGCGTGTGAGCGAGGGCAGTTTGAACGGCATGGGCGCATTCGTCCTGTCTGGCGCAGCAATGTCCGGCCCCTGCACGACGACCCTCATATGACCTCACGCCGGGAGAGGGCCGGCCCGCCGAAGGCCGCGCCGGCGCCCGGGATCAGACCCCGCCGGGACGGAAGTTGCCGATATTGCCCAGCAGCTGGCGCAGGAAGGTCTTGTCGGTGATGCCGGTATTGGTGACGCGGCGTGTCAGCGGGACGACCCGGCCATCTTCCAGCGCGTAGGTCTCGATGTTGCGGACCACGCCGCCGTCGTCGAAGCTGATGGCGACGAGCTTGCGCTCGACCTCCTTCGGGGCGGCGGCACCGAAATGGCGCACCTTGCTGGACACGTAATAATAATCGCTGCCGGCGAGAATGCCGGCAGAGGTGGGCGCGCCCACGGTTTCGGCCACGCTGTCGCGGGTGTCGACGCCGACGACGATCTCGGACAGCTGCGCGTCCGACGGCGTATAGCCGTGGTTGCGATACTGCGCGGAGCAGGCGCCCAGCGACAGGCCAAGCCCGGCCACCAGGGCCAGGCGCAGCAACGGGCGCCGCATGGACACAGAAGCTGACGTGGAAGCAGACGATGAAACAGACACGGGCCCGGACGGCGCATCGCACCGGTCCCCGGTCCGGACATCAGCCCGGACAGCTGTCGCGCGCAGGATCATGGCTGCCTCTTGTGTTGCCCCAACATGCCTTTTATCCCGATACCCCAATCCGCCCATTGGGTTCAAGGAACGAAAAGAGGCCCGGCATGACAGAAGACACGCCCAAAGGAGGCAAGCTCCGCGTGGCCGACCTGAGCCAGTCGGCCGCCACCGGATTCGCACTCCACCCCGACGCCGCGCAGATGAAACAGATCGCGACCGAGCTGGAGCTCGACGGGCTGCGCAAGATGCGGTTCACCGGCGAGGTGACAGCCGACGGTACGCGCGACTGGCTGCTGACCGGCAAGATCGGCGCCACGGTGGTGCAGCCCTGCGTGGTGACACTCAAACCGGTCACGACCCGGATCGAGGCCGATGTGCGCCGGCTGTACGTCCCCGATTTCACCGAACCGCAGGGCGAAGAGGTGGAAATGCCCGAGGATGACGAAATGGAGCCGCTGGGGCGCGAAATCGACCTGAACGCGGTTATGATCGAGGCGCTGTCGCTTGCCCTGCCCGTCTATCCCCGCGCCGACGAGGCCAAGCTGGACGAGACCAATTTCACCGAGCCCGGCAAGCAGGCGATGACGGATGACGACGCCAAACCCTTTGCCGCGCTGGCGGCCCTGAAGGCGCAGCAGCGCGACGACGACTGAGCCGCGGCAGACTCGGCCGGGAATCAGGCGGATCCCGAAGGGCGGGCCCCCGATCGGCCGGATCCCGCGGCCCCGCGTCCCGCCCCGCCCCTGCCCCAACGACCGCGCCCGGCCCCGGCAGAGCCATGACAGAGCGGCCTTCCGCCGCCTGCAAGCAGGACGACGCTGCGGAAATCCGGGAAAACCGGGGCGGTACCCCCTACTTTACCCTTGCACCTGAAATGCATTTCCGTATTTTCGCGCCTTCATCGAATTTAGGGTTGGACAAGCTGGTGGCCGCGGCCTAAACGCTCGTCACGCCCGACAAGTGTGACATACGCAACGCGGCCCGCGGGAACGCCTGGGCCCAAGAAAAGGTAAGGTTGAGACATGGCCGTTCAGCAGAACAAAGTCTCCAAATCGCGCCGCAACAACCGTCGCGCACATGACGCGCTGGTCGCCGCGAATCCGAACGAATGCCCGAACTGTGGTGAGCTGAAGCGCCCGCATCACGTCTGCGCGTCCTGCGGCCATTACGATGACCGCGAAATCGTCGCGATCGGCGACGAGATCGACCTCGACGAAGACGCCGCCTGAAGGCTGAACACCCTTCTCCAGGATTCCGTGACACCATTGCCGTGACGCCTCCCGCTTCTCCGATGCCCGACCGGACAGATCGTATCGTGATTTCGGTCGACGCCATGGGAGGAGACCAGGGCCCCGCGGCCGTTGTCGCGGGCCTGGCCCAGTCGATTCAGAAGAATCCCGACATCGCCTTTCTCCTGCATGGTCCGCAGGATGAACTGGAAAAGCTCTTGTCCCGGCGCCGCAACCTGCGCGACCGGGTCGAGATTCGTCACGCCGCCGAGGTGGTGACGATGGAGGACCGCCCCAGCCACGTGATGCGCACCGGCAACGGCACCTCGATGTGGTCCGCGCTGGAATCGGTACGCAACGGCGAAGCGACGGTCGCGGTCAGCTGCGGCAACACCGGCGCGCTGATGGCGCTGTCGATCGTGCGCCTGCGCCGCCTGCCCGGCGTGTCGCGCCCGGCGATCGCGGTGCTCTGGCCGTCGCGCAATCCCCAGGGCTTCAACGTCATGCTGGATGCCGGCGCCGATATCCGCGCCGACGCCCATGACCTGCTGCAATTCGCCCTCATGGGCACCTCTTACGCCCGCAACGGGATGGAGGTGAAACGCCCCCGCATCGGCCTGCTGAACGTCGGCACCGAACAGGGCAAGGGCCGTCCCGAGCTGCAGGAAGCGCACAAGCTGATCTCGCAGCATGCGGAAGACGCGCAATACGATTTCGTGGGATTCGTCGAAGGCCGGGACCTGCCCGGAGACGTGGCCGACGTGATCGTCACGGACGGGTTCACCGGCAACGTGGCGCTGAAGACCGGCGAAGGCACCGCCGGCCTGATCGGCGACCTGCTGCGGCAAAGCTTCCGCGCCTCGCCGATGTCGCGGCTGGCGGCGATGATGGCCTATACCTCTCTGCGGCGCCTGAACAAGCGGATCGACCCGCGCCGGGTGAACGGCGGCGTGTTCCTGGGCCTGAACGGCACCGTGGTGAAATCCCACGGCAGCGCCGACGCGACCGGTGTATCGGCCGCGGTGAAACTGGCATTCCTGCTGGCACAGTCGCAGTTTTCGGAAAAGGTTGCCGCACGGCTTGCATCCGTCGGGCAGCTTGACCATGATGCGCCGAACGAGCCCGGGAGTGCTCATCAAAATACAAAAAAAGGGCAGTCTTGACAAATGGTTAGCCGTGCGGTGGTCCAAGGTGTCGGGCATTATTTGCCAAGCCGGGTCGTTCCCAACAGCCATTTCGAGACGTTCCTCGATACCAGCGACGAATGGATTCGGACCCGCTCGGGGATCGAGCGCCGGCACTTTGCGGCCGAGGGCGAGACAACGTCAGAGCTGGCCACCCGCGCCGCGCGCGCCGCGCTGGACGACGCGGGGATGGAGGTGTCGGATATCGACGCGATCATCGTCGCGACCTCGACCGCCGATCTCACCTTCCCGTCCGCCGCCACCATGGTGCAGGCCGAGCTGGGCATGACCCAGGGCTTCGCCTTCGACGTGCAGGCGGTCTGTGCCGGGTTCATCTTTGCGCTGGCCAACGCCAATGCGCTGATCGTGTCGGGCCAGGCGAAATCGGTCCTGGTGATCGGAGCCGAGACATTCTCGCGCATCATGGACTGGACCGACCGGTCGACCTGTGTCCTGTTCGGCGACGGCGCCGGGGCGCTGGTGCTGAGCGGCGAAGAGGGCGAAGGCACCTCGCAGGATCGCGGGATCCTGTCGACCGATCTGCATTCCGACGGGCGCTATCGCGATCTGCTGTATGTCGACGGCGGTGTCAGCACCCAGACCACGGGCCACCTGCGGATGCAGGGCAACCAGGTCTTCCGCCACGCGGTGGAGAAGCTGACTTCGACCGCGCGGGCCGCGCTTGAGAAGGCGGGGCTGGAGTCCGGCGATCTCGACAAGATCGTGCCGCACCAGGCCAATATCCGCATCATCCAGGGCACCGCGAAGAAGATGGGCCTGCCGATGGACAAGGTTGTCGTCACGGTCCAGGACCACGGCAACACCTCGGCCGCCTCGATCCCCATGGCCTTGTCGGTGGGCGTCGAACGGGGCGAAATCAAGCGCGGCGACCTGCTGGTGACCGAAGCCATCGGCGGCGGGCTGGCCTGGGGGTCGGTCGTCCTGCGCTGGTAATCCGTGCGGCCCGTCCAACTGGGCGGCTGCATTTAGCATGGGCGAAAGCGCGCCTGGCGGGACCCTCCGCAACGCCGGATCACTGCCCCGCGCACCCGTGTTTGCGCCGGTTGGAATGCGACCCGCGACACCGGTTTGATCCACAGGTATTTCCCCGCCAAAGCCGCTTGCTGCAATTCGTTGATATTGACAGGTAAATTCGCTTCACCCTATCCTCGTAAAAAAGCGCGGGGAACGGTATGGGTGAAAAGACACTGACGCGGATGGATCTGAGCGAAGCGGTTTTCCGCGAGGTCGGCCTGTCACGCAACGAAAGTTCCCAGCTTGTGGAAAGCATGCTGGAACATATGTCCGATGCCTTGGTGCGGGGGGAGCAGGTGAAGATCTCTTCGTTCGGTACCTTCACCGTGCGCGAAAAATCCGCGCGGGTCGGGCGCAACCCCAAGACCGGGGAAGAGGTGCCGATTCAGCCCCGCCGGGTGCTGACCTTCCGGCCCTCGCATCTGATGAAGGACCGCGTTGCCGCCGGCAACAAGTCGTAAAACTACAAACATCCAGGGGCCTGCCTGATGGATAAGTCGCCCGATGCCTTTCGCACGATCAGCGAGGTCGCCGACTGGCTGGGGATCCAGGCGCATGTCCTGCGGTTCTGGGAAAGCAAGTTCACCCAGGTGAAGCCGGTCAAGCGCGCCGGCGGACGGCGGTATTACCGGCCCGCCGACATGATGTTGCTGGGCGGCATCAAGAAGCTGCTGCACGAGGACGGGATGACCATCAAGGGCGTCCAGAAAGTCCTGCGGGAACAGGGCGTTCAGGTGGTCTCGGACCTGTCCCAATCGCTGGATGACGTGGCCGTCAGCGCCGGCCGTCCGCGACGGGCGCACACTGTGGTGCCGTTCCAGGGACGCGCGACGCTTCTGGACACGGCCCGCGCCGACCGCGACCCCCGGGAGGAGACATCCCGCACGGGTCAGGCCGGGCGGGACTTCGGACAGGACGACGCCGGGGATGTCATCGACGGCAGTGCAACGCCGTTCGAATCGTCCCCGCCAGCGCCGCACGACCGGGAAGCACAGGTCCCGCATGCGCAGCTGCCCGAGGCCGACATCACCATCCCCGGGCCATCCGACGAGACCGAAGCCTCCGTGCCCGAGCCTGATGCGGCAGACGTCTTCGCCCAGGACAGGCAGACATCCGAGTCTGCCGATCCCGAGAGCGCCGAGCCTGTGATGGACGCGCCCGAGGGGATCGCCCCCGAGAGTGCCAAGCCGGAAATGGATGCGCCCGATGCGGCGGAGCCGTCTGTCTCCGAGGTCCCGGAGATGCCGGAGGACGGACCCGAAGCTGCGGTCGGGAGCCCCGAGGCCGATCCGGAGCCCGTGCCCACCTTCCGCCGCCGTGGCAGCGCGCGCTTCACGCCCATGGCCGCGGAGCCGGAAGACAGCGCAGAAGACGCGCCTTTCGAAGAGCCCGAGACGGACCCCGAAGCGGACCCGCCAGTCGAAGCGGCCGAGCTGGCCGACATACCTGCGGAAGAGCCGGCCGAGGCGCCCGACCTCGTCTCCGGACTGCCGGAGCCGGAAGAGGAGCCTTTGCCCGAGCCGGCCGACATGGCCGACATGGCCGACATGGCCGACATGGCCGAAGCTGACGAGACGGACGAGGCTCCGCAAGAAGATCCCGAACCGCTGGCCGGGTCCGAGCCGGAAGCAGAACAGGAGCGGGCAGAGCCCGAGCCGGAGGCGAACGCGGCCGAGCCGGAACCGGAGCTTGCAGAGCCGGAGGTGGCCGCGGCCGAGCCGGAGCCTGCCTCAGCACCGCGCCCGGCCATCGTCGATGCGCCCGATCCGCCCGACGAATCCGAGATCGCCGCCGATCCAGGCCTGCTCTCGCAGGTGTCCCGGATCGGTCGCCTGCCGCCTGCTCAGCGCGAGGAGATTGCCGCCCTGGCCGAGGCGCTCGAAGCGTGGCGCGCCGCCCGGACCGGTCAGATCCTCTCGCAGTGAGGGGCGCCGGATTTAGCTTCGATTCGGGCCGGATTTCCCCTTGCCCCTGCCGGCAGAATCTTTATGAACACCTCAACGTCGGGCTATGGCGCAGCCTGGTAGCGCGTCCGTCTGGGGGACGGAAGGTCGCAGGTTCGAGTCCTGCTAGCCCGACCAAATCAGCCGATCCTTGCAGGGGACGTCCCTTGGATCTTGGCCGATTTGCCGACGTTTTCACCCCACCTGTTCCACGCATCCCATGGGGGTCCTGATCGCATGAGTGGCGTGCTTCCCGACAGTTCCATCCGCGAACTTGTCGCCGCCGATGGCCTGAGCGCCGAACCGGCACTTTTGCCTGACCAGATCCAGCCTGCCAGCCTCGACCTTCGGCTGGGCAGCACGGCGCATCGCCTGCGGGCGTCCTTTCTGACCGGCCAGGACGCGACCGTGGCCGACCGGCTGGACGAGCTTGAGATGCACCGCATCGATCTTTCCGAGGGCGCGGTGCTGGAGAAGGGCTGTGTCTACCTCGTGCCGCTGATGGAGCGTCTCGCCCTGCCCCCCGGCATCTCGGCCGCCGCCAATGCCAAGAGTTCGACCGGACGGCTGGACCTGCTGACGCGCATGGTAATCGACGGCGGGACCGAATTCGACCGCGTGCAGGACGGCTATCACGGCCCGCTCTATGCCGAGATCTGCCCGCGCAGCTTTTCGGTGCTGGTGCGGCCTGGGATGCGGCTGAACCAGATCCGCTTCCGCGCCGGGCAATCGGTGCTGAGCGACGACGAGCTGCGCGCGCTGCATGCCGAAAGCCCGCTGGTCGACAGCGACCCGTTGATCCAGGACGGTCTGGGCTTTTCGGTGGACCTCAAACCCGAAGGCTCGACGCTGGTCGGCTATCGGGCAAAGCCGCATACCGGGCTTGTGGACCTGGACCGGATCGGCGCCTATGACGCGGCGGATTACTGGGAAGAGGTCCATTCCGACACCGGACGGATCATCCTGGATCCGGGCGCGTTCTATATCCTTGTCAGCCGCGAGGCGGTGCATATCCCGCCGCGCTATGCTGCTGAAATGGCGCCCTATCTTGCGATGGTGGGCGAGTTTCGCGTGCATTACGCAGGCTTCTTCGATCCCGGTTTCGGCCATGCGGCCGCCGGCGGCGAAGGCGCGCGCGGGGTGCTTGAGGTGCGCTGCCACGAGGCGCCGTTCGTGCTGGAGCACGGGCAGGTCGTGGGCCGGCTGGTCTATGAGCGGATGGCCGGGGAACCACAGGCGCTGTATGGCGCCGGGATCGCCTCGAACTACCAGGGCCAGGGGCTGAAACTGGCCAAGCATTTCCGGGATCCCGCGGCCTAGTGCCGGCAAGGCGCGCCTTCGGCGCGGGGTATCCGTGGCGCCTTCGGCGCAATCACGCGCGCGGCTGTAGCGCCTTGCCAAAGGGCGCACGCACCTTCCCGATCAGGATCCGACCGCGCGCCGTGCGCCCCGTGCGGCGAGGCGCGCCTGCTCTGCCTTGCCGAGAGGCTCTTGCGTGGTCGTGTCGCCGTGCCCGGCCTGGTCCCCGGGATCGTTCTGCGCCATCGGGTCCGCACTGGGCAGGTCTGGCATGTGCTCGGGCGCGTCGTCCTGGCCCTCCTCGGCGCGGATCCGGGCCAGCTGTGCCTCGAACGCCGCATCCCCGTCGGACGCCATGACCGGTTGCCGCGCGGGCGTTGCCTCTGACGCCCGCTCCACGCTGCGCAGATGTGAGGCGCGGGCCGGCTGGGGGGCCGGCGGCGGTGGGACAAGGTCCGGCTCTGCCATGGGACGCTCCGGACCCGCCTGCCAGGGGCCGGAGGACGGGGCCGCGCGGTGCTCTGGCGCGGGGCCGGGCTGTGGCGGCACCGGCCAGGACCGCGGGCCCGGCTTGGCGTGGCGGTCGTCCGCTGGCGGGCGCGGCCGTTCGGGATGGGCTTCGTGCGTCTCGAGCCGGGGCGCGGCGCCGCCACGCCTGCCCCTGGACTTGCCAAGCGCGTCGAACCCGGCGCGGATCCCGCGAGTCATGACCTGGCGCATGAAGACGCGCACGAACATGTTGACGTATCTATCCATTGGACGCTCCGCTGATCGGGGGGGATGTAATCCCTAATCGCGTCAATTTCTGGGCGGGCGCGAGGCGTTTCACTCCTCGAACATTTCGGACTGGTCCTCGCCCCCGATATCGTCCTCGTCGTCTTCGTCGGGCTCGCCCGCGCCGGGAACGGGGCGGTTCTCGAGCAGGCCGGCAGCGCGAAGTTCCTTGACGCCGGGCAGGTCGCGGGCGCTTTCCAGCCCGAAATGGTCGAGGAAATCGGGTGTCACCACGAAGGTCACGGGCCGGCCCGGGGTCATGCGGCGGCGGCCCAGGCGGATCCATTCCTGTTCCAGCAGCTGGTCGATCGTCCCGCGCGAGACGGAAACACCGCGGATCTCCTCGATCTCGGCGCGGGTGACGGGCTGATGATAGGCGATGATCGCAAGTGTCTCGATCGCGGCGCGCGACAGCTTGCGCGTCTCGACCGTTTCCTTGCGCATCAGGAAGCCGAGGTCGGGCGCCGTCCGGAAGGCCCAGGCATCGCCCACCCGCACCAGCCGCACGCCGCGCCCCTCGTAGCGCTTGCGCAGGTGGACCAGCGCCTCGGCCGCGTCGCAGCCATGGGGCATGCGCGCCTCCAGCTCCCGGCTCGAGATCGGCTCGGCCGTTGCAAAGAGGATCGCCTCGACCATGCGTTCCTGCTCGGCCATTGGGGGCGCGTCGAACAGGCTGCCCTCCTCGTCTTCGGGCAGCTCGGGGCGCGCGTGGTCCTGGGCCATATCTTCGGGAAGATCCCCGGGGATCTCCCCGGGCGTCTCGGGTGTGTCGCTCATCTTTCGTCCTTGCGGCGGCGCAGCTCGATCGGCGCGAATGTCTCGGTCTGGCGGATCTCCAGCTTGCCCTCCTTGGCCAGTTCCAGCGAGGCTGCGAATGTCGCGGCCGTGGCCGAACGGCGGCGGACCGGGTCATTGTCCCAGCCATCGGGCAGGTAGGAGGTCAGGTCGGTCCAGGTGCCGGCGAAGCCGATCAGCCCGCGCATCCGTTCCAGCGCCTGTTCCATGGTAAAGACGGAATCTCGGTCCATGACAAATGGACGAAATTCGTCACGAGTGCGGATCCGGGCATAGGCCTGCATCAGGTCCAGCAGCGTCGCCGAATAGGTGACGGTGCGGATCCGCATCACGTCCTCGGGCAGGCCGCGGGCAAAGATGTCGCGGCCCAGCCGATCGCGCGCCATAAGCCGGGCGGCGGCGTCTCGCATCGCCTGCAGGCGTTCCAGCTGGAAGGCCAGGTGTGCGGCCAGTTCCTCGCCCGAGGGGCCCTCCTCCTCGGGGTCGGGGGGCAGCAGCAGGCGGGATTTCAGGAAGGCAAGCCAGGCAGCCATCACCAGGTAATCGGCGGCGAGCTCGATCCGCAGCGCCTTGGCCTTCTCGACGAAGGCCAGGTATTGCCTGGCCAGTTCCAGGACCGAGATCTTGCGCAGATCCACCTTCTGCGTCCGCGACAGGTTCAGCAGCAGGTCGAGCGGGCCCTCGAACCCGTCGACATCGACGATCAGCGCCTCGGCGGCAAGGCGGTCCTCGACGCTCTGACCGCCCTGGGTCTCGTCTCCGAAATCCAGCCCGCCCTGCGCCTCTCCGTCCTCGTTGCTGTCCTCAGTCATCACCCGGCCCGCGCCTCATGAGGGCGTCAAGCTCTTCCTCGGCCGCGGCGATGTCAAGCGGCTTGGGCGCCAGCCGGGCGGCCAGAGCGCGCCCGGCGCGGGTCATGGCGGCATCGGTCATCGCTCCGGCGGCTTCGGCCACCTGCATCCGCTCGGGCAGCGGCTGGTTGCAATGCAGGACCAGGTCGCACCCCGCCTCCAGCGCCCGGCGCGTGATCTCGGCCGCCGAGCCCGACAGCGCCTTCATCGAGATGTCGTCGGTCATCAGCAGCCCGTCAAAGCCGATATCCTCGCGGATCAGCCCGATGATATGCGGCGAAAGCGTCGCGGGCGCCGCGTCGATACCGTCAAAGACGATATGGGCGGTCATGCCCAGCGGCAGGTCGTTCAGGCTGCGGAAAGGCGCGAAATCGAGGTCCGAGAGCTCTTCGAGCGGCAGGCGCACGGTGGGCAGGTCATGGTGGCTGTCGGCGCGGGCCAGGCCATGGCCCGGCATGTGCTTCACGACCGGCAGCACGCCACCGTCCAGAAAGCCCTGCGCGGCTTCGCGTCCCAGCGCGGCGACCACGTCCGGGTCGCTGCCATAGCAGCGGTTGCGCAGGAAAGGGTGGGTTTCGTCGCGCGCCAGATCCAGCATCGGCGCACAATTGGTGTCGATCCCGTAGCCCTTCAGCTCATCGGCGATCAGGCGCGAACGCAGGTACATCGCCCGCGGCGCATCCTCTTTTGCCGCATCCACGAAATCCAGCGGCGGCAGCCACTTGCGCGCCAATGGAGGCCAGAGCCTTTGCACGCGTCCGCCTTCCTGGTCGATCAGGATCGGCGCCTCGCGGCCCACGGCCTCGCGCATCTCTCCGGTCAGGGCGCGCAGCTGGTCGGCCGTGTCGACATTGCGCGCAAACAGGATGAAGCCGAAGGGATCGGCCGCCCGGAAAAAGGCTTTCTCATCCGATGTCAGGCGCAGCCCGTCGGCATCGAGGATCGTGGCGCCGGGTCGGCTCATGACATTATCCGTTCAGTTTGTCAGCGGGTGACGACAGGGATGCAATCCGCGCCTTCGGCCACCAGGGCCGAGCAGAAACGGCGGGCATCGGCGAGATCCTCGAAGCCCATGGCGCGCAGGCGGTAGAAGGTGCGTCCGCCGCTGGCAGCCTTCTGCACAACGCGGGATTTTCCGTCGAGGTAATCCCCGAACCGGCCGGCAAGCTTCACCCATTCGCTGCGCGCGACCTCTTCGCTCTCGAAGGCGCCAAGCTGCGCCAGGCGGGTGCCCGGTGCAACCTTGTCGGCATCGACCTCGGCTACCGGTGCCGGTTGCGCCGGCGCAGCGGTCTGCGGTGTCGTCGAGGGCCGGGTCAGCGCCGCGGGGCGCGGCAGCGGACGCGGGGACCGGCTGACACCCGGGGCGACGATGACCTCGGCCGGGATCTCGATGCTCTCTTCGTCCTCTTCGGGGATGTAGCCTTCCTCGTCTTCCAGCGGTTCCTCGGGCCAGTCGACATCGGGCGCCAGCGCGGCCAGGTCGTCGCCAACCTCGCCCAGCGGGTCGACACCCTGCGTCAGTTCCTCGACCAGCGCGGCGATGGCATCCTCGTCCAGCTCCTCGGGGCGGCTTTCGTCGTCGGCAAGCGCGTCTTCCTCGACCGGGCCCTCGGCCGAGGCCTGCTGGATCCTTTCTTCCTCGGCTTGCGCGAGCGCGGTCAGCGGCATGTCCTCTTCGGTCAGGGACACGGGGCGCGGCGCCAGGACCAGCCGGTCCGGTGTCGGCGCGGCCTCGCCCACGGCGGCGACGGCATTGACGGCCAGGCCCTGGTGATCGGCGGGGCGGCCGCCCGGATCCTCGGGCTGGACCCGCATCGGGCCTTCGATCGCGCGGACCACGGGCACGCCGCTGACATCGCGCATCATCAGCTTGTATCCCCAGACCCCAAGCCCGGTCATGAAGGCCAGCGACAGGATCGCGCCCGCCACCGTCACCGCACGCCCGACGCCGGGATGCGCGTCATCCTGTGCATGGTCGCCCAAGTGGTGCCCGCCGGCCTGATCCCAGTCCATACGGTTGCCCGAACGATCATACGACACGCCTGCCGGCGGCGTGTATTCCACATCTGCCATGTCCGCCTCGCTGCCCCGGGATCGCGCATCGGATGCGACCGGGGTCCTTGCCTCTGCCTCGACCCGGCGGACCGGACGACGATCGGGATCATGATGAAAGCTCGGAACGCGGGCCCATCTTTGCGTGGGATCACCGCCGGCCGGTCACGGCCTGGTTCGTCTGTGCCTGCTCATCACTGCCTGTTCGTCACCGCATTTCGTCCGCCGGCGTTACCCCAAGAATACCAAGTCCGGCCGCAATAACAACCGCGACAGACTTGGCCAGGGCAAGTTTGGACTGGCTTGTGGCAGGATCGTCCTCCTGCAGAAAACGCAGCGACGTCTCGTCGTTGCCCTTGTTCCAGAGCGCGTGGAAATCGCCGGCCAGCTCGTAGAGATAGAAGGCAACGCGGTGCGGCTCGTTGGTGCGCGCGGCGATATCGACCAGGCGCGGCCATTCCGACAGTTTCTTGGCGATGCCCAGCTCGGCCTCGTGGTCGAGCTTCGTCAGATCCGCCGAGTTGAGCACCGCGTCGTCACAGGCGACACCGGCCTCCTCGGCGCGGCGCAGCACGGAATTCACCCGGGCGTGGGCATATTGCACGTAGAACACCGGGTTCTCGCGGCTTTGTTCCAGAACCTTGTCAAAGTCGAAATCCAGCGGCGCGTCGTTCTTGCGGGTCAGCATGACAAAGCGGGTCACGTCCGGACCGACCTGGTCGACCACGTCGCGCAGGGTCACGAAATTGCCCGCGCGCTTCGACATCTTGAAGGGCTCGCCGTTCTTGAACAGCCTGACAAGTTGCGTCAGCTTGATATCCAGCGGCACCCGGCCATCCGACAGGGCCGAAACCGCCGCCTTCATCCGCTTGACGTAACCGCCATGATCGGCGCCGAAAACGTCGATCAGCATGTCGAAACCGCGGCTGATTTTATCGTAGTGATAGGCAATGTCGGGGGCGAAATAGGTCCAGGCGCCGTCCGATTTCTTCACCGGGCGGTCGACATCGTCGCCATGGGCGGTGGAGCGGAACAGCGTCTGTTCGCGCGGCTCCCAGTCTTCGGGAGTCTTGCCCTTGGGCGGCTCCAGCACGCCGTCGTAGATCAGGCCCTTCTCGTCCAGCTCCGCCAGCGCCGCCTCGATCCGGCCGGTTCCGTAAAGCGATTTCTCGGAATAGAAGACATCCATCTTCACACCCAGCGCGGCCAGATCGCTGCGGATCAGGTCCATCATCGCCTCGGTGGCGAAGTCGCGGATGTCTTCCAGCCAGACCTCTTCGCCCTTGCCGACATAGGCGTCGCCGACCTTGTCCTTCAGCGCCTGCCCGACCTCGATCAGGTAGTCGCCGGGATAGGTGCCATCGGGGAATTCGACATCCTGCCCATGGGCTTCCAGGTACCGCAGATAAACGGACCGCGCGAGCACATCGACCTGCGCGCCACCGTCGTTGATGTAATATTCGCGCGTGACGTCATAGCCGGCGAAATCCAGCAGGCTGGCCAGCGCATCACCAAAGACCGCGCCGCGCGTGTGGCCCACGTGCAGGGGCCCGGTCGGGTTGGCCGAGACATACTCGACGTTGACCTTCGTCCCCTGCCCCATGGCCGAGCGTCCGAAATCCGTGCCCTGCGCCAGCACGGCGCCAAAGACACCCTGCCAGACCGACGGGTCCAGCCGCAGGTTGAGGAACCCGGGCCCCGCCACGTCGGCCGAGACGATGCGGCTGTCGGCCGCCAGCCGCGCGGCCAGCTTGTCGGCAATGTCGCGCGGTTTCTGTTTCGCGGGCTTGGCCAGCACCATCGCGGCATTGGTCGCCATGTCGCCATGGGCGGCGTCGCGCGGCGGCTCGACCGTCACGTTGTCCAGGCTCAGCCCCTCGGGCAGGTCACCGGCCTCGACCATGGCAGAAAGCGCATCGAGCACGACGGCACGGATGTCGGCAAACAGGTTCATCTCGGGTTTCCTCGCGGCGTTTCGCGCGATGTATCATCTGGGCGGGTACGGTCAACCATGGCGGGGCCGACAGGGCCCGCGCCAGGGGCTTGCCCGGCGCCCAGCCCCTCAGGCGGCGGCGCCCCGGATCAGCCTTTGATGTTCCTGCAGCGCGAACCGGTCGGTCATCCCCGCGATGTAATCGCAGACCAGCCGCGCCAGCGTGGTGTCGTCGGCCGCCTGGGCCACGGCCTTCTGCCAGCGCGCCGGCATCAGGTCGGGATGCGCCATGAACAGCGGAAAGAGATCGTTGACCACGCAGGTGACCTCCTGCCGCTTCTTCATCACCTCGGGCGCACGGTACATGTGGCCGAAGAGAAAGGCGCGGATCTCTTTCAGGTCGGCCCAGAGCGCGTCGGAAAAGGCGATCACCGGGGTGCCGTTGTGGCGGATCTCTTCCACCGACTGTGCTCCGGAGGCGTCGAGCAGCGCGCGCGACGTGTCGATCACGTCGCCCACCATCACGCCGAAGACCCGGCGCAGCGCCTCGTGCCGTCTCCGGTTGGGCTCCAGCCCCGGAAACAGCGCGTCGACCTCGGCATAGGCGGCGCCGACGATCGGCAGTTCCGCAACGTCATCGTCCGAGAACAGACCGGCGCGCAGCCCGTCCATCAGATCGTGGTTGTTGTAGGCGACATCGTCGGCCAGAGCCGCCACCTGCGCCTCGCCGCTGGCATGGGTGTGCAGTTCCAGGTCGTGCAGGTCGTTGTATTCGGCCAGCGCCCAGGGCAGATCGCCGACCACCGGGCCGTTGTGCTTGGCGATGGCTTCCAGCGTCTCCCACGTCAGGTTGCAGCCGTCGAAACGGGCGTAATGCTGTTCCAGCTTGGTGACGATGCGGATCGCCTGCGCGTTGTGATCGAACCCGCCATAGGGCGCCATGAGCCCGTGCAGCGCGTCCTCTCCGGTGTGGCCGAAGGGTGTGTGGCCCAGGTCGTGGGCCAGGGCCACCGCCTCGGTCAGCTCTCCGTTTAGGCCCAGGGCGCCGGAAATCGTCCGCGCCACCTGCGCCACTTCGATCGAATGGGTCAGCCGCGTGCGGTAATTGTCGCCTTCGTGCTCGACGAAGACCTGGGTCTTGTGTTTCAGCCGGCGAAAGGCGCCGGAATGGATGATGCGATCCCTGTCCCGCTGGAAGCAGGACCGGAAACTGCTGTCCTCTTCCGCGACCAGCCGTCCCCTGCTGGCCCCCGGATCCGAGGCATAGGCCGCGCGCATGTCGGTCTCTCGTTCTTGTCGCCCGTCTTTGCGACTTCTATATTACGGGAAGAGCTTGATGAAAACCGATAGGGTGACCCCATGCAACTGCCTCCAAAAGTGACGGACCGTGCCTTTGCCCGCCTGGCCGAAATCGGCGCGGCGGACCAGGGCCAGGCCCTGCGGGTGGCCGTCGAGGGCGGCGGCTGTTCCGGCTTTCAGTACGAAATCGCGCTGGACGCGCCCGGCACCGATGACCTGGTTCTGGAAGGCCAGGGCCAGAAGGTGGTGGTGGACACCGTCTCGCTGCCGTTCCTTGAGAACGCGGTGATCGACTTCACCGAGGAACTGATCGGCGCGCGTTTCGTGATCGAGAACCCCAACGCCACATCCTCCTGCGGCTGCGGCACGTCCTTTTCGATCTGACGTCCGGCACCGGCGCTCCGCTTGAATTGCGTCAACGCGAAGCATCGCCGCCCGGTGTACCGTTCCCGGAGCCGCCGCAGGATGCGGCGGCGACAAACCGGAGGGTCCGCCATGTATCGCAATATCCTGATACCCGTCTCGTTCGATCAAGACCGCGACCGGGACGGCGCGTTCCGCGTGGCCACCGCGCTGGCTGACGAAGGGGCCACGATCACCCTGCTGCACGTGATGGAGCCGATCCCCGGCTATGTCGCCGCGCAGATCCCGGCCGAGATCATGGCGGAATCGCGGGTCGAGGCCGAGAAGCGGATGACCGCGCTGGCGCAGGGCATGCCCGGGGCGAAGACCGCGATCATGTCCGGCCATGCGGGGCGCAACATCGCCGCCTTTGCCAAGCGTGAAGCGGTCGATTGCCTGGTGCTGGCCTCGCACAAGCACGGGGTCGGAGATTACTTCATCGGCTCGACCGCGGATTGGGTGGTTCGCCACGTGGATTGCTGCGTGCACGTCATCCGCTGAGACCGCCACAAGGATCCGCGCGCCGGGCCGTCGTCATGCCGGGCCCGGCCGTGCCTTGGGTCGCGGCGACGTGTCAGGTACGGGCGGCCTCCTGCTGCCGCCGCAGTTCGGCGTCGATGACCAGAAACAGGCCCGAACCCACCACGATCGTCACGCCCAGGTAGGTGCCCGGTGCGGGATATTCGCCGAAGACCAGCGCGCCAAGCGCCACCATCCAGACGAATTGCAGGTTCATCAGCGGCGTGACCACGTAGGCCGCCATCATCCGCAGCGCCACCACCAGCACCCAGCGCGCCAGGAACAGCGTGCCGGCATAGGCGGCGACCCAGCCCAGGTCGGCCAGCGGCATCGGCACCCAGACGAAGGGCAGCGCCAGGGCCATCACCGCGGCCAGCGCCGCGTTGGGATAAAAGACCTGCGCCAGCGCGTTGCGCTCGGTCCGCCCGATCAGCCGCGCCATCACCATCGACAGCGTCCCCGAAACCGAGGCCAGCATCGCCCAGCCATGGCCGGCGGAGATGGCGGCGAAGCCGTCGGGGAAGAGGCACAGCATTCCGACGAACCCCGCCGCCAAGGCCACCCACGCCGCCGGGCGCACGTGCTCGCCCAGGATCGGCCCCGACATCAGGCCCGCGATCAGGGGCATCAGGCCGATGAACAGGAAAACCTCGGCGAAGGGCAGCAACCGGAAGGCATGAAAGAAAGACAGCGCCGCCACCACCGTCGCGGCACAGCGTACGGCCATGGCCACCGGTCGCCGCGTGCCCAGCCCCTGGCGCTGCGCCGGGTGCCGGTCGGCCAGCAGGCTCAGCCCCATGACCATCAGCCCGCTCAGCGCATACATCTGCGGCGCGGCATAGCCGCCGGCGATCAGCTTGGTGATCGCATCCGCCGACGAGATGAAGCCGGTGTAAAGCACCACCAACCCTGCGCCGGCCCAGGCGATGCGCCCGGCCCGGCCGCCCAGGGTCTCGGCCAGGCTCATGACGCGATCCCCCGCAGCCCGGTCCGGGCAAAGCCGGCGAAGAAGGCGTCGAACTTGTCGGTGCTCTGCTCGGCGGCGATCAGCACGTCATGGCTGTCTTCCTCCAGCGCGCCGGCCACAAGCTCGCGCATCGCGCCCCAGTCGCCGCTGCGCCGGTCGTCCAGCCGGAACAGGCAGTCCGACAGCTGCCGCAACGGCGCCCGCCCCTCCCGTGGCGCGTGGAAGGCCATCGCGCCCTCGGCCATCGGCCGGGCAAAGGGCGTGCCACCGGCGCAGGCCAGCGCCCAGTTCGACACGAAGTATTCATGGTAATCGTCGTTTGGACTGGCCCCGGGCCCGGTCTCCACCGCGAAGCGCGACGTGGTCCCGGCAATCCAGTCCTCCCAGATCGGCGATGGCACCCGCCCCGCATAGCGCAGGGCCACGCAGACCTCGGCCAGCAGGTCCGCGTTCTGCTCCAGCCAGGCCAGGATGCCCGCGTATTCCAGCGAGGTCACCGCCTCTTCCGACAGCTGCGGATCCTGCCGCCCGTATCGGCTGAGGTAGAAGACGATATGCGTCAGCTCGTACGCCGCCTTCTTGTTCGGCAGCTGGAAGGTCGCGGAGCGTTCCATGAACCGGTGCAGCCGCTCGGTCAGCCCGGTGTCGTCCTTCAGCGGATCGGCCCCGCGCCGCGCCATCAGCCGCCGCGCCTCGGCCCTCTGCAGGTCCGACATCTCGGCCTCGGCCAGCCCTTCGCGTGCGGCCCAGTCGACCAGCGCCTCGCCCTTGGTTCCGTCCATGCCCAGATCCTCGAGATCGAGGCAGATGGACAACAGGAACCGGTAATATTGCGGAAAGAATTCAATCCGTTGCACGACCCGGTCATAGAAGCCGCGATGCGAGTCCAGCGCCGCCTCCGGCAGGTCCCGGCCCGTGCATTCGAGGATGTTCAGAAGCTCGGCATTTTCCTTCAGCCAGAACACGTCGTCGCCAAAGCGGCGGTGACTGGCAAAGCCGTCCAGCAGGGCGCCCAGGCGGGCGCCCTCTGCTTGCCGCCGGGACGGGACGTTCAGGCGAATGACATTCGACATGAGGGGTCTCCTTTCGTGGAACGGCGCTTCGTGAACGCCCCGTGGCCCGGATCAACGATGCCGGCGGGTCAGCTGCCCGACGAGAACATGTGGGTGGCGTCACCGTCGGTTGCCGCGGCGGAGGTCGCCGGGGCCGAGCCCGAAGAGAACATCTGCGTACCTTCGCCTGCGCCGGCTTCGGCCGAGGCGACGGGAGCGGAGCCCGAGGAGAACATTTGCGTGCCCTCACCGGTGCCGGCTGCGGCCGATGCCACCGGAGCGGAGCCGGATGAGAACATCTGCGTGCCCTCGCCGGTGCCGGCCTCGGCCGATGCGGCGGGTGCGGAGCCCGAGGAGAACATCTGCGTGCCCTCACCGGCGCCGGCTTCGGCCGATGCGACCGGAGCGGAGCCCGAGGAGAACATCTGCACAAGTTCGCCGCTCATCACGTCGCTGCGCTGCGGTGCGGACCCGGACGAAAACATCTCTGTCCCTTCGCCGGTAAGAGAGCCCGCGGACAGGCTGGGCGCCGAGCCCGAGGAGAAAAGCTGCGTCTCGGCACCACCGAACATGTCGCCCATAAGGGTCGGTGCGGAGCCCGAAGAGAACATCTCGACGCCGTCGCCGACGAGCGTGCCCGAGGTCGGTTCGATAACGTCTGCGCGGTAGGATTTCAGCAAGGATTTCATGACAGTGTCTCCGTTGAGGCAGGTTGATCGTGCCTCAACGCTTACACGGAAAACATGATCCGAAAAGCGCAATTTCTACCCAGGGTTGTTTCCTGCAAGACTTATCCACATGAGCGTCATCCGGCAATTGGCTGTTCGGAATTCCAAACAAACTGTCACAAATTCTAATAAAAAAAGTTATCCACAGGTGGGTTTGAGCCTTGCTCCGTCACGTTCCCGACCGAATCCGCCTGCGAATCATGCGAATGAGAGTCCGGTCAAGACAAGGCTACGGACAGAATCGGGCAGTTTCGCGTCAGCCCCCGCCTTGCCCCCGGACCGTCGCTGCGCGATAGATTCGCGGCAATCGGAAAAGGCGGGAGACGGGCATGAAGATCGCGACATTCAACATCAACGGGATCCGCGCACGGGCCGAGGCCCTGCCCACCTGGCTGGACGAGGCGCAGCCGGACGTGGCGCTGCTGCAGGAGATCAAGTCGGTGGACGAGAGCTTTCCGCGCGAGCTGTTCGAGGACCGCGGCTACAACGTCGAAACCCACGGACAGAAAAGCTTCAACGGCGTGGCGATCCTGTCGAAGCTGCCTCTGGAAGATGTCACCCGCGGGCTACCCGGCGATGACGACGACGACCACGCCCGCTGGATCGAAGCCACGGTCGTCGGCGAGAAGGCGGTGCGGCTCTGTGGTCTCTACCTGCCCAACGGCAACCCGGTGCCCGGCCCGAAATACGACTACAAGCTCGCCTGGATGGAGCGCCTGCGCACCCGCGCGTCAGAGCTTCTGGCATCCGAGGAACTCGCGGTGATGGCCGGCGACTACAACATCATCCCCCAGGCCGAAGACGCCGCCCGCCCCGACGCCTGGCGCGAGGACGCGCTCTTCCGCCTCGAAAGCCGCGAGGCCTTCCGCCGGATCCTCGCCCTGGGCTTCACCGACGCCTTCCGCGCCACCAACCAGGCGCCGGGGCATTATTCCTTCTGGGATTACCAGGCCGGCGCCTGGGACCGGAACGACGGGATTCGCATCGACCACCTGCTGCTGACCCCGCAGGCCGCCGACCGCCTCACCGATTGTGGCATCGACGCCGAAATCCGCGGCCGGACCAAGCCTTCGGACCACGTGCCGGTCTGGATCGAACTCGACGCCTGACGCCCCTGCCCTTGGGCGGTCCGGGCTGACAGGACGGTGTCGGAGTATTTTCATCCAAGAAGAAGCAGCAGGACGCGCCCCCGGCTTCTTCTTGGTCCAAATACCTCCGGGGGAGTCGCGGCTTGCCGCGGCGGGGGCAGCGCCCCCTATTGCGTGACGTCGCAGCCGTAGATCCAGTCGAACTGCTGCAGCATCTTCTCCGGCGCCAGCGCGCCCAGCATCCGCAACCCGGTATGGCCGATGGCCCGCGCCGGGCCGAACCGCACATGGTACTTCCAGGCGTTCCGGTTCGCGGCCGAGATCACTTTCTGCGCCCGGTCCCGCCGCCGCGCCTGGTAGCGGGACAGCGACGCCTCGGTGCCGTCCCAGCTGTCGGCCAGAACCCAGGCGTCTTCCAGCGCCAGGTTCGCCCCCTGTGCCAGGAAGGGCAGCGTCGGATGGGCCGCGTCGCCCAGGATTGCCACACCCGCGCCGTGCCAGGCCGCCGCCACGGGGTGGCGGAAGAGCCCCCAGAGCCCCACCTGGGTCACCGCGTCCAGCAACGGGCGAGCGGGGCCGCGGACATCGGCGAAAGTGGCGCGCAGCGTCTCGGGGTCGTCGGCGTGGTGCCAGCCCTCTTCGGTCCAGGCGCTGCGCTCACGGATCGCGACGAGGTTGGCCTGGCGCCCGTCCCGCAGGGGATAGAACACCAGGTGCCTGCCCGGCGCCATGACCACCCGCGCCTCGCGCGGCAACGGCGCCTGCAGCGGCACGACGGCGCGCCACGCGACCTGGCCGGTGAAAAAGGGGCTGTCCGCACCGTTCAGCGCCGCACGGGTCGGGGAATGCAGCCCGTCGGCGCCGACGACCAGGGCGGCCCGCTGGATTGAGCCGTCAGCAAAGACCACCTCGGGCCGCGCGCCGGGGCGCACTTCGGTGACCTCACGGCCCAGGGCGATGGGAATGCCCGCCGCCCGGGCCGCCGCCTCCAGAAGGCCGATCAGGTCGGCGCGATGCATCAGGGCGAAATACTGGTCGGGCCGCCGCCGCAGGTCCAGCCGCAGCACATCGCCCGGACGCCGGTAATCGCTCAGCACCACCGCCTCGGCGCGAAGCGAGGCCGCCTCCAGAGCGGGGCCGAGGCCAAGCGCGCGCAGCACCGCGCCGCCGTTCGGGCTGATCTGCAGGCCGGCCCCCACCTCGGTGATCGCCGGCGCCCGCTCCACCACACGGACCGGGACACCGCGCTGGCGGAAGCAGAGCGCCGCGGCCAGCCCGCCTATGCCCGCGCCCACAACCAGGACCTCGCCGCGCCCGCCCGTCGTACCTTCTGCTGCCTCGGTCATGCGCCTCTCCGTCGTTTCGGCTGTCCCAACCGCGCCTGTCTTCAACGAAAAAGGCGCCCGGACCCTGGGCCCCGGCGCCTTTCAATCGTGTTGTCGCAAACCCGGACCGAACCGTCATTCGGTCCGGCCCCGCCCAGGCGCCGATCGCGCCCGGCGGGTCAGTCGTCGCGATGCACCTTTTCGCGGCGCTCGTGCCGTTCCTGGGCCTCAAGGCTCATGGTGGCGATCGGGCGGGCATCCAGGCGCTTCAACGAGATCGGCTCCCCGGTGACATCGCAATAGCCATATTCGCCCTCGTCGATCCGCCGCAGCGCGGCATCGATCTTGGCGACAAGCTTGCGCTGACGGTCCCGGGTGCGCAGTTCAAGCGCGCGGTCGGTCTCTTCGCTGGCGCGGTCGGCCACGTCGGGGATGTTGCGGGTGCTGTCCTGCAGCCCCTCGATCGTGTCGCGGCTTTCAGCCAGCAGTTCAGTCTTCCAGTTCAGCAACTTGCGGCGAAAATACTCGAGTTGCCGGTCGTTCATGAACGGCTCATCCTCAGCCGGTCGATAATCTTCCGGGAGAAAGACTTCCTGCTTCATTTTGGCTCCCTCGGACTGGCCATCAACGTCCGTCAAATTCAGTTCCTTAGACATCAGGCTCTCCACTGTCGCAGCGTTTATCCGAGGCGTTAAAGATTGTCACTACACATTCACGCCGCGCTCGGGCTAAAACGCTGGGCAGACCGGCACCCGGAGCAGGGCAAAGCAAGGGATTGTAACTCAATGAGATTTCAGGGCACCGACAGCTATGTTGCACCCGAGGACCTCACGGTCGCCGTGAACGCCGCGGTGACGCTTGAAAGGCCCTTGCTGGTCAAGGGTGAACCCGGCACGGGCAAGACGGAACTGGCCCGCCAGGTTGCCGATGCCCTTGGGCTTACCATGCTCGAATGGAACATCAAGTCCACCACGCGCGCCCAGCAGGGGCTTTATGAATATGACGCGGTCAGCCGCCTGCGAGACAGTCAACTGGGCGAGGAACGCGTACATGATGTGCGAAATTACCTTAAGAAAGGTAAATTGTGGGAGGCCTTCGAAGCCGGCGAAAAGGTTGTCCTGCTGATCGACGAAATCGACAAGGCCGATATCGAGTTTCCCAATGACCTTCTTCAGGAACTCGACAAGATGGAGTTCCACGTTTACGAAACAGGTGAGACAATCCGTGCAACTCACCGTCCTATCGTCATAATTACGTCCAACAACGAAAAGGAGCTGCCCGACGCCTTCCTGCGCCGCTGCTTCTTTCACTATATCCGCTTTCCCGACACCGAGACAATGAAACAGATCGTCGAGGTGCACCACCCGGGAATAAAGGACGCCCTTCTGACGACCGCGTTGACTCAATTTTACGAAGTTCGCGACACCCCCGGCCTGAAGAAGAAACCCTCCACCTCCGAAGTGCTCGACTGGCTGAAACTGCTGCTGGCCGAAGATCTCTCGCCCGAGGATCTCAAGCGCGACGGCGCCTCGGCCCTGCCGAAGCTGCACGGGGCGCTTCTGAAGAACGAGCAGGACGTGCACCTGTTCGAACGCCTGGCTTTCATGGCGCGTGGTCAGCGCTAGGCCGAGCCGGCTGACGCAACGTCATGCGGGGCCTGCGCCCGTCGCCGGGCAATTGTTCCCCGGCAATGGCCGAACCCGCCCGATCGCCGCAATTGTGTCACGGACGCCGATCAAGTCGCGCGCGCGCGCAGGCGGGCGTGGATTGCCGCCCGCGGCTCTGGCAGAATTCGATCCATGACCGACACGACCAATATCCGCGTCCGCCCCCTGCGCGCCGAGGATCGCCCCGCCTGGGACGAGATGTGGCGCGCCTATCTCGCGTTCTACGAGACCGAGTTGCCGGAGGAGATCTATGACAGCTCCTTCGCGCGGATGCTGGGCGACGATCCCCGGGATTTCCACGGCATGATCGCCGAGCAGGACGGCGTTCCGGTCGGGATCGTCCACTACGTTTTTCACCGCCACGGCTGGAAGATCGAGAACGTGTGTTACCTGCAGGATCTCTATGCCAGGCCCGAGGCCCGGGGCACCGGGGTCGGCCGCGCGCTGATCGAGGCGGTCTATGCCGCAGCCGACGCGGCCGGCGCGCCTTCGGTCTACTGGATGACGCAGGAGTTCAATCACACCGCCCGGCAGCTTTACGACCGCATCGGGCAGCTGACGCCGTTCATCAAGTACCAGAGACCCTGATGCGGGCGCCGCTTTATCTGGCGATCGGCGCCATGGTGATTTCCAGCTGCACCACGCCGCCGGATCGCGGCATGCCGACGCGCGCCGTCATCGCCGAAAGCACCCTGCCGCCGATGAAGACCTTCGCGGCCCCCCGGCCGCAGCCGCCGATCACGTCCAATGCCGATATCGCCGGGGATTTCATCGACCTCCACTTCCAGCTGGAAAGCGGCCGCACGCTCGACACCTTCACCCGCTTCGAAGGCCCCGTGACGGTCCGCGTCACCGGCGACCCGCCCGCCAGCCTGGGCCCGGACCTGCGCCGCCTGCTGCAGCGCCTGCGCAGCGAGGCCGGGATCGACATCCGCGAGATCACCTCGGGCACCGCCAACATCACGATCGAGGCCGTCCCGCGCGAAGAGATCCGCCGCGCCCTGCCGCTTGCCGCCTGTTTCGTGGTGCCCAATGTCTCGTCCCTGTCGGAATTCCGCCGCGACCGCCGCAAGGCCAGGACCAACTGGGCGCAGCTGGACCGCCGCGAACGTCTGGCCGTCTTCGTGCCCAACGACACCTCTCCGCAGGAGGTACGCGACTGCCTGCACGAAGAGGTCGCCCAGGCGCTGGCCCCGCTGAACGATCTCTACCGGCTGCCGGATTCGGTGTTCAACGACGACAACGTGCACCGGGTGCTGACCGGCTACGACATGGTGATCCTGCGCACCGCCTATGCGCCCGAGCTGGTCACCGGCATGTCGCGCGATCAGGTCGCGGCGCAGCTGCCGCGCATCCTGGCGCGCACCAATCCCGGCGGCGCGGGCAAGCCCCTGGCGCGGGTCGACCCCACCCCGCGCAGCTGGATCGACGCCGTGCAGACCGCGCTTGGCCCCGATGCCAGCCCGCAGGCGCGGCACGCCGCGGCCAACACCTCGCTGACCATCGCCACCGAACGCGGCTGGCAGGATCACCGCCGCTCCTTCAGCCATTACATGGTCGGCCGCATGGCCCAGATCACCGACCCCGAGCTTGCCGGGCGGCATTATGCCTCGGCGCTCTACTACCTTGGCGACCGGCCCGGCACGCAGCTGCAGGCCGCCTATATCGTCACCCAGGTCGCCGCGCTGGACATCAGCCGGGGCGATCCCGCCACCGCCCTGGCCCGCCTGAACCCCGCGATCGAGACCGCCGCACGGGCCGAAAACGCCTCGCTAATGTCGACTCTGATGCTGCTGAAGGCCGAGGCGCTGGAACTGCTCGGCCGCCCCGACCAGGCGCGCGCCGTCAGGCTGGACAGCCTCGGCTGGGCACGATACGGCTTCGGAGCGGACTGGGCCGTCAAGCAGAAGATGCGTGAGATTTCGGCCCTGAACCCGCTGAAAGGGAGCGACGGGCAAATATGATCATTCTCGGCAGCGCGGGTCTCGGAGCCATCGTCGGCGTGTTGACGGCCCGCAAACGGGGCGGCGCGCGGCTCGACATGGCGCAATACGGCGCGGGCTTTGCCATCGCCTTCGCCCTGATCGGCCTGATCGCCACGGTTTTCATCGACCGCATGGTGTAAGACCATGTTCCTGCCCTTCTTCGAAAACCTTCGAAAGGGCGGCGTCCCGGTCAGCCTGCGCGAATACCTGACCTTCCTCGAAGCGATGGGCCAGGGCCTCGTCACCTATGACGTGGAAGGCTTCTACTTCCTCGCCCGCACCGCCATGGTCAAGGACGAGCGCAACATCGACAAGTTCGACCGCGCCTTCGCCGCCACCTTCGAGGGGCTGGCCTCCATCTCCATCGACCAGGTGCTGGACGCCGTCGACATCCCCGGCGACTGGCTTGAGAAGATGGCCGAGAAACATCTCTCTCCCGAGGAGAAGGCGAAGGTCGACGCGCTCGGCGGCTTCGACAAGCTGATGGAGACGCTGAAGAAGCGACTCGAAGAGCAGAAGGAGCGCCACCAGGGCGGCAACAAGTGGATCGGCACCGCCGGCACCTCGCCTTTCGGCGCCCATGGCTACAACCCCGAAGGCGTGCGCATCGGCCAGGACGAAAGCCGCCACCAGCGCGCGGTCAAGGTCTGGGACAAGCGCGAATTCCGCAATTTCGACGACACGGTCGAACTGGGCACCCGCAACATCAAGGTCGCGCTGAAACGCCTCCGCCGCTGGGCCCGCGAAGGCGCCCATGACGAGCTCGACCTCGACGGCACGATCCGCTCGACGGCCGAAAACGGCTATCTCGACGTCAAGATGCGCCCCGAGCGGCACAACGCGGTGAAGGTCGTGCTGTTCCTCGATGTCGGCGGGTCGATGGATGCCCATGTGAAGGTCGTCGAAGAGCTCTTCTCGGCCGCCCGGACCGAGTTCAAGCATCTCGAGCATTACTACTTCCACAACTGCCTTTACGAAGGCGTCTGGCGCGACAACCGCCGCCGGTGGAACGAACAGATCCCGACCGAAGAGATCCTGCGCACCTACGGGCCGGACTACAAATGCATCTTCGTCGGCGACGCCTCAATGTCGCCCTATGAGATCGCCTATCCCGGGGGCGCCAACGAACACTGGAACGCGGAGGCCGGCCAGGTCTGGCTGCAGCGCGCGCGGGATCAGTGGGCGTCACATGTCTGGATCAACCCGGTGCCCGAGAAATACTGGGGCTACACCCATTCCATCCAGATGATCTCCGAGATCTTCGAAGGCACCATGGTCCCGATGACGCTCGCCGGGCTGGAAAAGGGGATGAAGGACCTCACCCGCTAGCCCTGCGCCCAACGAAAACGCCCGCCAAACCGGCGGGCGTTCCCAAATCTCACAGGCCGCGCCCCGTCACACCAGCAGTGTCACCAGAGCATCCGGCAGCGACGGGATGGCGTTGTAGACATCCACCAGGTCGTCCGCCACGACGATATCGTCGATCACGAAGCGCGTGTCGCTGTCGCCCGAGGCCGTGAAGACCACCTCATCGACCGAGCTGAAGATGGTCGGATCCAGCACGAAGGGCTCGTCGGCCATTTCGCCCGCCGCCAGTTCGAAGACCTGCGCGCCCATCTCCTCGTCGTCGTCGAACGCGGTGACCGTCAGCGTCAGCGCCTCGGTCAGCCCGCCGGCGTTGAACGAGACGAAATCGAAATCCGTGTCGAGGTTCACGTCGATCCCGTCCGGGAAATCGTCCGGCAGCAGGTCGATGATGTCGTCGATCGTGTCGTTGATGAAGGTCGGATCCAGCGCCGAGAACGACGCATCGTTGCCGCCCTTGTTGAAGGCCGCGTTGTCGCCAGAGGCGGTGAACCACGGTGCGCCGCGCTCGTTCACCTCGACGAAGTTGAAATTGTCCCAGCCCATAAGCGAGGTGATCTCGATCACCGGCGCGGCCGAGCGCACGTCCGGGAAGTTCGGGAAATTGCTGAAATCGCTCAGATCCAGTTCGATCACCGCCTGGTTGGTGTCGAAATCCAGCGTCCGCGTGTCCCTGGGCGCAAAGATGAAGTCATTGGCATCCAGCGGTTCGACATTGCCGGTCACCGCGATCTGCAGATCGCCCATGACGATAAGCGTGGCGCGCTCCTCGGGCAGCACGATCAGCTGGTTGAAGCCGGTGACCCCGAAGGCCGACAGGTCGATCTTGTCGATCCCGTCCTGGAAGCCGAGAACCGTGGTCAGGCCGGAGGAATCGGCAAGAAAGCGGAAGGTATCCGCGTCTTCGTCCCGGCCGCCAAAGAGGAAATTGGTACCGCTGCCGACGATGATCGTATCGCTGCCCGCTCCGGCCAGGACCAGGTCGGTGCCGCCGCCGACTTCGACCGTATCGTCGCCCCCCAGCCCGACGACGAGATCATTCTCGTCCGAGGCGCCGAAGAAATTGGACAGGTTGTCGCCGAGTCTGAAACCCATGAAGTGCTCCTTTAAGTGCCGGTCTTTTCACCGGAAAAGGCAGGAGTGAGAGGATTTGCACTGGTACCGACTACATGAACACAACATCACCAAGTTCACTCTCGCAGAGATTTCGGATCACCTCCCGATTGAATGGTTAACGCGAGAGACCCGTAGTTAACGATTAAGTGATTGCATGGTGAGCGCCCTGCACCAAGAGCAGGCTCGGTTGACCTCGGGTCAACCTGCGGGCGTGGTGTGTTAAGGTCACGCTTTCCGGGCATCCCGGGTCGGGCGGACGCCGACAGGCCGCCGGGTCACTCCGGCCTGTCGCGCACCATCAGCAGGGCCCGGCCATGGTCCGTCTCGACCTCGCGCGTCTCGCGAAACCCGGCCTTCTCATAGGCGCGGATGGCCGGTGCATTGTCGGGATGCGGATCGATGCCCAGCGCCGGGGCGCCCTCGGCAAAGCAGCGCGCGGCATGGGCGCGCAGATAGGCCGGGCCCAGCCCCCGGCCCATCGCCGTCTCGGAGCCGACGAAGGTATCGATGCCCCGCGCGCCCTTCGGAAGGAAATCCAGCGGATGCGGCTGCCAGGCGTGGATGTCGTAATCCTGCAGGTAGGCCAGCGCCACGCCCTCCAGCGTGACGATCCAGCAGCGCAGCGCAGGGTCGTCCAGCTGCCGCATCACGACCGAGGCGTAATCCGGTTCGTCGAACCACCGGCTGACCCGCGGCGCCTCCAGCCAGCCGCGCAAAAGCGGCGCATCCGCCGGCGTCACCCGCCGGAAGCCAAAGACCGGATCCTTCTCCATGCCTGCCCTGCCCTTTGCCGTCACCAGATGGCGATCAGACTATCACGCAGGCCAGCGCGGCAGAAGCGGCCCGGCCGTCGCGGGCCCCGGCGCCTAAAGCCCCAGCGCCATGTTGATCAGCAGAAAGACCGCCAGCCAGAAGGCCGCGCCAAGCGCGATCAGCGGCACGATCCACCAGCCGGAAGGCGGGCGCCAGTCCAGCCTCTGGTCGGCGCGTCTGAGCATGCGAAGCCGGTAGCCCGGCCTGTCCCAGTTATGAGACCGGGACCCGGAGGGCTCGATCGGGCTCCCTAACGCAAGCCGATCGAGCCGTTCCTGCACCGTCTCGGACATGCGTCCTTTCCCCACGGTTACCCCCTCCAGGAAATGTAACTCGGATAACATTTAACGTTACGTCAATCTTGTCCGAGTCGCAAGTTCGGGGGCGGCGGCCTGGCCGGGCCGCGGCGGCCCCGGCGCGCTGTGGCGCCAGGGCAAATCCTTGCCGAAAGGTAAATGCGCCGCTGTAAGCCCTTGAAATCACGTGGGGTGGCGCCTGTCCCACGCGTGGGACATCACCTGAGCCGGGCCAGCAGCTCTGCCGTGCCCTGCCCCGTCACCGGCAAGCCATTGGCGGCCTGGTAGGCCGAGATCGCCGCCTGGCTCTTCGGCCCCAGCACCCCGTCGTCTCCCCCGGTGTCATAGCCCGCGCGGGTCAGCCTGCGCTGCAGCTCCTGCCGGTCGGCCTGGGTCAGCCCGCCGGCATCCGGCCCGAAGGGCGTCTGAAGCGGCCCGCCCCCCGCGATCCGGTTGGCCAGGTAGCCCACCGCGAGCGCATAATTGGTGGAATTGTTGTAGGTCTTGATCGTGTTGAAATTGGCATAGGTCCGGAACGACGGCCCCGGACGCTGCGGCTGGATCACCGATCCTCCGGAGGTACCCGGCAGCGCCTCCACCACCCAGGGCTGGCCATAGCGCCAGCCGTTGCGGTCCAGGTAGGCCGCCGCCGAGGCCAGCGCGTCGGTCGGATCGTCCGACCAGATGTCGCGCCGCCCGTCGCCGTTGAAATCCACCGCGAAGGCCAGGTAGGAGGTCGGGATGAACTGGGTATGCCCCATGGCGCCCGCCCAGGACCCCACCAGCCCCTCGGGGCTGACATCGCCGGCCTGCAGGATCTTCAGCGCCGCGATCAGCTGGTTTTCGAACAGCTGCCGCCGCCGCCCGTCATAGGCCAGCGTCGCGGCGGCCGAGATCACCGGCACATCGCCGCGCCGGGCGCCGTACTGGCTCTCGATCCCCCAGATCGCCACGACGATCTGTTTTTCCACGCCATACCGGCTTTCGATCGCGCTCAGCGTCGCATTGTGACGCGCCATCATCTGCCGCCCCGTCGCGACCTTTTCGTCGCTGGCGGTCAGGGCAAAGTAATCTTCCAGCGAACGGCGGAATTCCGTCTGGTTGCGGTCCCGCTCGATCACCTCGGGCAGGTAGCCGGCCGAGCGGAAGGCCCGGTCGATCGTCGTCGACGACACCCCGTTCGCCGCCGCCCTGCCCCGGAACCCGTCGAGCCAGGCGTCGAAGCCCGCGTTGGGCACCGCCTTGTACTGCGTCCGTGTCGCCGGTGCGCCGCCACCGCCCGCGCAGGCCGAAAGCCCCGTCGCTGCCAGCCCAGCCAGCACCCATCTCCTGTCCGTGATCATTGTCGCTCCTGCCCGGATTCGATTTGCCTCGGCGCCATTGTGCCGAAGGAGCGGGGCGCCGTCCAACGATGCGCGCAACCCCGGCGTCGCATGGGCGGAGATCGCCCGCAGGAGTATTTGAGACAAAGGTGAAGACAGGGGCGTGGCGCGCTGCCCGGTACGGCCCTATATCTGGACCATGTTGAAGCTGACCCCGATCCTGCTGGCCATCATGTACGGGCTCGTCTCGTACCAGTTCTCCGTCTGGCGCACGAAGGGCGAGCTGGACCAGAAATCGACCGAGCTGGCCGATGCACGGCTGCGCGCGATCCTGGACCGGATGGCGCGGGCGCTGGATGTCGAGCGGATCAAGGTCTTCATCTACGAGATCGACCCGGTCAACGGGCTGGCCGCGCCCGACGGGCGGATCTTCATCACGCGCGGGTTCTATCGCAAGTTCGCCAATGGAGAGGTCTCGGCCGAGGAGATGGCCTCGGTCATCGCGCATGAGCTGGGGCACGTGGCGCTGGGGCATGCGCGCCGCCGGATGATCGATTTTTCCGGTCAGAACGCGCTCAGGACGGCGCTGGGGATGATGCTGAGCCGGCTGATCCCCGGGGTGGGCATGATCATCGCGGGCGCGCTGAGCACGCTGCTGTCGGCCAAGCTGTCGCGGTCGGACGAATACGAGGCGGATGCCTATGCCGCCGCGCTGCTGACCAAGGCGGGGATCGGGATCCGGCCGCAGATCTCGCTGTTCCACAAGCTCGACCGCCTGACCGAAAGCCGCGCGGGCGTGGTGCCGGCCTGGCTGATGAGCCATCCCAAGACCGGCGAGAGGATCGCCGAGCTGGAGAAGCTTGAAGCGCGCTGGATCGAGCAGAGCTGAGACGGGCGGAAGCGGCCCGGCCAGGGGCCGATGACGCCGCTACCCCAGCACCTTGCCCAGGCGCGGCAGGCGGGCCTTTTTCATCAGCGCGCGCATCTGCCAGTCCGGATCGCCGTGGCGGGCGGCCGACAGCACCGATTGCGCCGCCGCCGCGATGGCCTCGGGCTCGGCGTTGAAGCAGGAGACCAGGAAAGTGTCGGGGTCGAACCGCTGAAGCCCCTCTTCGGCCAGGGTGCCACGCGGGAAATCCTTGGCATTCACCGTCAGGATCGCGTCGGCCGACCCGGCCACCGCCACCGCCAGCACGTGGATATCCGCCGGATCCGGCAGCCACAGACGCGATTCCACGCCCGGGGCGGCAGGCAATTCCGCATCAGGCCAGGCCGCGCGCAGCAGGGCGATCTCTCCGCGCGCCTGAGCCTCGCCCAGGGGGCCCAGCTTGATCGCCGCCCGCGCCCATTCTTCCAGGATCCGTTCCGACCAGAGCGGGGTGAAGGCGCCGGTGCGCGCGGCGCCCAGAAGCATCTCGCGCATCACGTTGGGGTAAAGGACGCAGGCGTCGAGGACGATCTTCATAGCGCGTAGAACAGCGCCTTGAGATAGCCGGATTCCGCCAGCAGCGGGTGCTGTGGATGGTCGGGCCCGGCAAAGCCCGTGTGGATCAGCCGCCCCTCGCGCCCCGCCCGGCCGATGCCGCGGGTGCAGGCGGTGCGGAACTTGGACAGGTCCGCCGCGTGCGAGCAGGAGCAGAGGCCCAGCACCCCGCCCTCGGCCACCAGCGGTGCCGCGAGGCGGGCGATGCGCTCATAGGCGCGCAGGCCGGCCTCAAGCGATTGCTTCGAGGGGGCGAAGGCCGGCGGGTCGCAGATCACCACGTCGAATGTCGCGCCTTCCTCACCGAGGGCTGTCAGCACGTCGAAGGCATCGCCCTGGCGCGTGTCGAACCGCGCGGCCATGGCGGAGGCTTCGGCCCCGGCCCGGGCCAGCTCCAGCGCGGGGGCCGAGCCGTCGACCGCGAGCGCCGTGCCCGCGCCGGCGGCCAGCATCGCCAGGCCAAAGCCGCCGACATGGGAGAAGACGTCGAGCACCGCCGTCCCCTCGCGCACCAGCGAGGCGGCGAAGGCGTGGTTGGGGCGCTGGTCGTAGAACAGGCCGGTCTTCTGGCCGCCGGTCAGGTCGGCCATGTAGGTGGCGCCGTTCATCGGCACCGGCACCGGGCCGTCGGGGGCAACGCCCAGCAGGACCCCGCTCTCCTCGTCCAGCCCCTCCAGCCCCCGGGCGCGGCCCGAGGCGTTCTTCAGGATCGTCGAGACACCGGTGACCTCGGCCAGCGCGCCGGCCAGCTCGGGCAACAGGGCATCGGCCCAGGCGGCGTTGGGCTGGATCACGCAGGTGTCGCCGAAACGGTCGATGATGACGCCGGGCAGGCCATCGGCCTCGGCGTGGATCAGCCGGTAGAAGGGCGCGTCGAACAGCCGGTCGCGCAGCGCGAAGGCACGGGACAGGCGCGCGGCGAACCAGGCGCGGTCGATCGTGGCCGACGGGTCGCGGTCCAGCATCCGGGCGATGATCTTCGATCCCGGGTTCACCGCGACCAGGCCCAGCGGCTCGCGCCCGGAATCCTCCAGCAGGGCGATCCGCCCCGGGGCCAGCGCCTTGGTGCGCCGGTCGGTCACAAGGTCCGAGGCATAGACCCAGGGAAAGCCGTGCCGGACCGGCCGGGCGTTGACCTTGGGTTTCAGGCGGATGACGGGACGGTCGCCGGAGGTCTCGGCGGGCGCGTCGGAGGAGGGATCCGCTGCGGGATCATGGGAGGGCGCTGTCATGGCGGTCTCATAGCGTCCCGGATCGCCCCCGGCAATCGCGCGTGATGCGGCCCGTGCCACCATGGGCCGCGCCCCGGGTCCGCCACGGGACCCCGTGGCCGCGATCGGCGTGCCCCCGTTCAGCCTGCTGGCCCGCCCGGCCAGACCCGTTCAGCTTGTCGTCTTGCGGTCGCGCGCGCGCCATCCGCCCCGGCGGCGGCCCCGGGCGGGCGGCTCGCCCATTCCTTCCAGCAGCACAAGGGTCATGGGGTGATCGGGATGCTCGGGCCGGTAGCGCGTCAGCAGACCCTGCCGCGCGTCCTCGGTATCGGTTTCCAGCGGCAGGCCCAGGGCCCAGTCCAGAAAGATCGACCGGCACTCGGCCGTGGTGATGCCCTCGATCCGATAGCTTTCCCGGATCAGCCCCTTGGGATCCAGCGGGTCAGTTGTCCGATCCATTCTCCGTCCCTCCGCGCAGCAAGGCCGCCTTGATGATGGCGGCGCTTTCGTCGTAGCGTGCCTCAAGCAGGGCCTGCAAGGCTTCCATGTCCGCCACACCGCCGCTGCGGCAGAGGAAATCGGCCGCCCCCTGCCCCGGCGCGCCGGACTCTGCCGGGCCCATGCCGATCAGCCGGGTGGCGGTGTGCAGCGCCCAGAACAGCTCGTAGACCTCTGTCAGCGTGGCGGCCTCACCGGGGCTCAGCCAGCCGGCGTCGCGCGCCTCGGCCAGGCCCAGCCGCGCGCCCCGGGTCGGCTGGCCGGCCAGCAGGTGGCCGGCCTGGGCCAGCAGCTCCAGGTCCTGCAGCCGCCCCGCCCCGTTGCGCAGATCGAGCCAGCCGGCAGGCGCCTTGGCCGCCGCCAGCCGGGCGCGCATCTCGGACACCTCGCGGACGATGTCGGGCAGCGCCCTCGGACGGGCGATGATCTCGGAGCGGAAGCTTTCGATATCGGCCAGCAACGCCTCCGGCCCGACGATCCCGCGCGCGCGGGTCAGCGCCAGATGCTCCCACAGCCAGGCCTCGGTCTGCTGGTAGTTGCGGTAGGCCGGCCAACTGGTCGCGACAGGACCCTGCTTGCCCGAGGGACGCAGGCGCATGTCGATCTCGTAGAGCCGGCCCTGCGCCATCGGCGCCGTCATCGCGGTGATCAGCGCCTGGGTGAGGCGCGCGTAATAGGTCCGCGTGGCCAGCGGCCGGCGGCCATCCGAGCTGTCGACATCGCCGGAATCGTAGATCACGATCAGGTCCAGGTCGCTGGCCGCATTCATGTGCCGCGCCCCGACCGAGCCCATCCCGAGGATCGCAGCCCCCCGCCCCGGCGGCGCCCCGTGCTTGCGCGCGAATTCCGCGACCACCGCCGGGCCCACCGCGCGGATCACCGCATCGGCCAGATCGGCGTAATGCTGCCCTGCGGTTTCGGCGTCGATCAGGCCGCGCAGGTGGTGCACGCCCACCCGGAAATGCCATTCCTTCTTCCACCGCCGTGCCGCGTCGAGCTTCAGCTCGTAATCGTCCTCGTCGGCGATATGCCCGGCGATCTCGGCGGCCAGCGCCTCGGCCCCCGGCCAGGGCGCGAAGAAGGCGCCGCCGATCACCGCGTCCAGCACACCGGCGTTGCGCGACAGGTAATCCCCCAGCGCCGGGGCCGTGCCGATGACGTCGATCAGCAGGTCGATCAGCTCGGTATTGGACTGGAACAGGGAAAACAGCTGCACCCCCGCGGGCAGCCCGGCCAGGAACCGGTCGAAGGCCAGCAGCGCCTCGTCGGGCCGCACGGCGCGCGACAGCCGTTCCAGAAGCTGCGGGCGCAGGCGGCCAAAGATCTGCACCGCCCGGTCCGAGCGCAGCGCCGGATAGGTGGGCCAGCGCGCCAGCACCTCCTTGTCGAACTCATGCTGCGCCTCGGGCGCAGGTTTCGCCGGCGTGTCGGGGGCAAAGAAATCCTCGGTCAGCTCGGCCACCTCGTCGAGCCTGCGGGCAATGCCCTTCAGCATCTCGCGCGGCTCCAGCCCCATCAGCCCCGCGACCCGCGCGATCCCCTCCTCCGAGGTCGGCATCTTGTGGGTCTGGGCATCGTTGACCATCTGGATCCGGTGCTCGATCTCGCGGAAGGCGCGGTAATGGTCGCGCAACCGGGTCGCCACGTCGCCGGGGATCCAGCCCTTCTCGGCAAGCGCCAGCAGCGCCGGGACCGTTCCCCGCATCCGCAGCTCGGGGTCGCGGCCCCCGGCGATCAGCTGACGGGTCTGGGTGAAGAACTCGATCTCGCGGATGCCGCCCCGGCCCAGCTTCATGTCATGGCCCGGCACCTCGACCTTGCCATGCAGGCGCTTGGCGTCGCGGATGCGCTGGCGGATCGCATGGGCATCCTCGATCGCGGCGAAATCCAGGTGGCGGCGCCAGATGAAGGGGCGGATGTCCTCGAGAAACCGCGCCCCGGCCTCGACATCGCCCGCCGCGGGCCGCGCCTTGATCATGGCGGCGCGTTCCCAGGTGCGGCCGAAGCTTTCGTAGTAGCTTTCCGCCGCGGCCATCGACAGGCAGACCGGCGTGACCGAAGGATCGGGCCGCAGCCGCAGATCGGTGCGGAAGACATAGCCCTCCGCCGTGCGTTCCGACAGCAGCGAGGACATGTTGCGCGTCACCCGCACCAGCACCTGCCGCGCGTCATGCACATCCGCATCGTCGTAAAGCGTGTCGTCGAACAGGCAGATCAGGTCGATGTCCGAGGAATAGTTCAGTTCGTGCGCGCCCATCTTCCCCATGGCCAGCACACACAGGCCCCAGGTCCCCGCCCCATCCTCGCGCACCGGCGCGGGCAGCTTGCCGCGCCGGTCCAGCGTGGCCAGCTCGGCGCGGATCGCCGCGTCGCAGGCCAGCCCGGCCAGGTCGGTCAGCCGCCCCGTCACCGTTTCCAGCGGCCAGGCCCCGGCGATATCCCCCAGCGCGGTCATCAGCGCCACCCGCCGCTTGGCCCGCCGCAGCGCGCGGGCAAGATCCTCGCCCGAGGTCTCGCGCAGGTCGGTCATCACCTGGTCCAGGGCCGCGTCGGGCGCTTCGAGCGCGGCGCCCAGCCACTCGGCCTCGCGTGAAATCAGCCCGTGCAGGTAGGGGCTGCAGCCGGCAGCGCCTTCGATCAGGGTGGCAAGATCGCCGGTCAGCCCGGGCAGGCGCGCGGCGGCCTCGGCGCCAAGGTCCGGGTCCAGCGGGCGGGGCAGTCGGGTGATCCGCGCGGCAAGCGGCGCGTCGTCGTCTGGGCATGTCATGGCCGCAAAGTGCGGCGCGGGGGGCCGGGCGTCAACGGCACTTGGCGGCCCGCCCGCGCCCCGCCCGGCGGCCTGCTGGACGCCACGCGCGGATCGGTCCATGGTCCGCCCGACAGACACGACCCGGATCCGTTCCATGAGCAAAAGCAAGAACCGCGTGCGCGCCGCGCTGGATGCGGCCGGCCTGACCGCCGAGATCATCGAGACCCCGCTGGCCCGGACCGCCGCCGACGCGGCCTCGGCGCTGGAGGTCGAGGTCGACCAGATCGCCAAATCCATCATCTTCCGCGCCGAGACCAGCGGCGAGGCGGTGCTTTTCCTGACCGCCGGCGGCAACCGGGTCGATACCGACCGCGCCGCGGCCCTGGCCGGAGAGCCGTTGGGCAAGGCCGATGCGGCGCTGGTGCGGGCGCAGACGGGCTTTGCCATCGGCGGCGTCTCCCCTGTCGGGCACCTCTCGCCGATCCGCGCCTGGATGGACCCGCGCCTGACCGCGTTCGACGTGGTCTGGGCCGCGGCCGGCACGCCGCATCATGTCTTCCCCGCCAGCCCGCAGGCGCTGCTGAAGCTGACCGGCGCGACGCTCGCGGAATTCACCGTGGCGTGAGCCGCCTTGGCCTCGAGTCGCCCCGTTTTGGGCTGCCTTCGGGCCATTTCTGCTGCGAAAACACCCGGCCGGGCCCCCTTAAACATCCGATTTTAATATTTAAAATCAAACGCCTGCGCGATTAATGTAAAAAACGTTCACATCCCCTCTTGCGGGATGGGTGGGGAATTCCGATCTTCTGTAATGTGAAAAGGCTTCACATTGACCCAAAAGACCGGAGAGACACCACGATGACACCCGCATATCCTCAAACCACCCCGGATACCCCGATGGGCTGGTTTTCCCGGGCCGAGGCCTGGCTCGACGCCAAGGGCAAGGGCGCATGGATCGCCTGCATGGTCCTGGGCTTCGTCTTCTTCTGGCCCGTCGGGCTCGCCATTCTGGCCTATATGATCTGGAGCAAGAAAATGTTCGGAAGCTGCCGTAAATCCCGCCGCATGGGCCGCCACGCACAGATGCGCGCCTACATGTCCGGATCTTCGGGCAACAGCGCCTTCGATGCCTACAAGGCCGACACGCTGGAACGCCTGGAGCGCGAACAAAGCGAATTCGAGGACTTCCTTCAGCGCCTGCGCGAAGCCAAGGACAAGGCCGAGTTCGACCAGTTCATGAACGACCGCGCCCGCGCCGCCGCCGAAAGCGACAGCGACGCCGGCGACAGCGGCTCCGAGCCGCGGGGCCAGGCCCCGGCCTGAGCCACCCGTACCGAAGCCTCGCCCCCGTCCGCCTCTCCGGCGCGGGGGCGCCAGGCCCCTTCCCCCGAACGCCGGCCGAGGCCGCGCGGACACCATATCCGGGCGACACCGGCGCCCCTTCCCGGAACTTTCGAATTTCCAGTCCCGTTTTCCTTCCGGATCACGGTATCCCCTGACACACCCCATCCATCCCAAGGACCAGAACCCCCGCGATGCACTTTCCCGACCCCGAGACTCAGCCCGATTTCTATACCGGCGTGCCGTCCAAGCGCCTTGTGGCCTGGTTCATCGACACGGTCCTGATCGCGGGCCTCGTGCTGATCGCCCTGCCCTTCACGGCCTTCACGGGGCTGTTCTTCCTGCCCTTCCTGTTCCTCGCGCTCAGCATGGCCTACCGCTTCGTGACCATCGCCGGGTCCTCGGCGACCTGGGGCATGCGTTTCGCGGGGATCGAGCTGCGCGACCAGTCCGGCGCACGGCTGGACACCACCGCGGCCTTCCTGCACTGCCTGGGCTACATCGTCTCGGTCTCGGTGCCGATCCTGCAGCTCGCCTCGATCGTGATGATGCTTGCCAGCTCGCGCGGACAGGGCCTGACCGATTCGCTGCTGGGCACCACCGCACTGAACCGCCGGGCGCATTTCTGACCCGCAGGGCGGCCCGGCGGCCCTGCCCAGTCAGCCCGGGCCGCCCGGCACCCGGTCCCGCCGGGGCCAAAGCGTCGCGCAATCTCGGCTTGGCGCGACCTGACGCCGGCGTTATCATCGCCTTCGCGTCACGTCAGGAGCCACATGCGACACACGCTTCCCATCGCGCCACAGTTCTATGTTACCGCGCCCCAGCCCTGCCCCTATCTTGAGGGCCGGATGGAGCGGAAGTTGTTTACCGCGTTGCAGGGCGAAGGGGCCGAACGTCTGAACAATTCCCTGTCGCAACAGGGCTTCAGACGGTCGCAAAACGTCCTCTACCGGCCCTCCTGCGCCGAATGCAACGCCTGCCTCTCGGCGCGGATCGATGTCTCGGCCTTCACGCCGTCGAAAAGCCAGGCCCGCACCGCCAGGCGCAACGGCCACCTGGTCCGCAAGGCGACCTCGCCCTGGGCGACCGAGGATCAGTACGCGCTGTTCCGCCGCTACCTCGATGCGCGGCATGCCGATGGCGGCATGGCGGACATGGATGTCTTCGAATTCGCAGCAATGGTCGAAGAAACGCCCATTCGTTCCCGGGTCATAGAATATGCCGATCCCGACCGCGACGAACTGGTCGGCGTCAGTCTGACCGACGTGCTCGAGGACGGGCTGAGCATGGTCTACAGCTTCTACACCCCCGACCGGCCGAAAGCCTCGCTGGGGACCTTCATGATCCTCGACCATATCGAGATCGCGCGCGAGGCGGGGCTGCCTTACGTCTACCTGGGCTACTGGGTGCCCGGCAGCCAGAAGATGGGCTACAAGGCCAAGTTCTCGGGGCTCGAGATCTACGTGGGCGGCGAATGGCAGAAGATGCGCGACCCGGCCGCCTTCTACCCCGAAACGCACCCGCTTTCGACCGATCCGATTGCCGAGCAGGTGGCCAATATCTCCCTCCCGGACCGGCGCCCGACGTCGAAATGAACCTCCGGGCGGTCGTGTCGCGCGGGGCTGTCCCGCCGCGTTCAGATGTCGCGGCCGCCGTGCGCGCGCCTTGACCGGAGCGACAGGCACCAGCCTCTGGGCGATCACCCTCGTGGTCCCGGATTACGACGCGGCCATCGCCTTCTACGTGGGCAAGCTGGGCTTTATCCTGGCCGAGGACATTGCCCAGCACTCCGAGAGCGGCCCAAAGCGCTGGGTCCGGATCGTGCCGCCGGGCGGCGGCTGCAGCCTTGTGCTGGGCCGCGCGGTCGGGGCCGGGCAACAGGCCGCGATCGGCAACCAGACCGGCGGCCGGGTCGGCTTTTTCCTGCAAACCGATGATTTCGAACGCGATCACGCCGCGATGCTGGCCAAAGGCGTGATCTTCGAGGAGGCCCCGCGCCGCGAACCCTATGGCATCGTGGCCGTCTGGCGCGACCCGTTCGGCAACCGGTGGGACCTGCTGGAGCGTTGGGACGCGCCCAACGGCTGAGCACCTCGGCCAGAGACGTGCGTGGTCAGCGCCGCCTGCAGGCGTCCCACTGAACGATCACGGGCATCGCTCGGGACCATCCCGCCGGACGGCACAACTTACATAGCCGATTCTATATATGTGGCGCTCCGGTCCGCCGTCCCCGCACCGCCGAGCGTTCCGGGGGCCTCGAAATCTTGCGCAGGATCTCGCAGACAGGGCCCGAAACCGGCTTGCGATCACCGCCCTCGGGTCCCGGTCCCCGCATGCGGCCAGCACTGTGACGACCGATCCGGAAGGGTAGTTTCGCGGGCAGTCTGTTCACCGTATGAATTGTTACAGGACATCGCGCCGCCCGGGGCAGATGCGGGGCAGGCATTGTAAACTCCGCCACATTTCAAGAGCATCGCGACATTATGCCGCCGCGCACAACTGATATCGGCGGCTTTTTGCCGAACCCGTCGCGCGACCGTGCCGCAGCGTCAGCCCCGCTTGGATCAACCAACGCGGGAATCGATTCACGAAATCTTCGCCGCCTGGCGCAGGGCGCCGCGTTCTCCGGCGTCCGGCCCGCCGCTGCCGCCGTAAAGGGCGACGCCACGCAACCCACGCAATTTCCTCAAATTCCCTGCCTCGGCTGTTGCATTCGGCACGGTTCTGAATACCAATGTCGACAGGGGGGGCAAGGTGCGCGACTGCACGCGTCCACCACAACAGACGATTAAAAAAACGTCCGACAGGAGGAGAGAAACACTCATGGAACGTCGCAAATTCCTGGCCGGTGCCGCACTGGCCGGCACCGGTACCGTACTCGCCGCGCCCATGGTCAACGCGCAGAATGCCAAGACCATGACAATCGTGTCGACCTGGCCGCGGGACTTCCCGGGCCTCGGCCTGTCCGCGCAGCGGCTCGCCGCCCGCATCACCGAAGTCTCCAATGGCGCGATCCAGACCGAATATTTCGCCGCCGGTGAGCGCGTCGGCGCTTTCGACAGCTTCGACGAAGTGGCCTCCGGCAACAGCCAGGCCTATATCGGCGCCGATTACTACTGGGTCGGCAAGCACCCCGCATATGCCTATTTCACCGCCGTGCCCTTCGGCATGACCACGGCCGAACAGAACGCCTGGGTCAAGTTCGGCGGCGGACAGGAGCTGTGGGATCAGCTGGGCGCGGAATTCGGTGTGAAGGGCCTTCTGGCCGGCAACACCGGCACGCAGGCCGGCGGCTGGTTCAACAAGGAAATCAACAGCCCCGACGACCTGCAGGGCCTGAAGATGCGGATCCCGGGCCTGGGCGGCAACGTGATGTCGAAGCTCGGCGCCTCGACCGTGTCCCTGCCCGGCGGCCAGATCTACGAAAACCTGGTGTCCGGCGCCATCGAGGCCACCGAGTGGGTCGGCCCCTACAACGACTACTTCATGAAGTTCTACGAGGCCGCGAAGTACTATTACACCGCCGGCATGCACGAGCCCGGCTCGGCGCTCGCGCTTGGCATGAACGCGGACTGGTGGGGTGGCCTGTCGGATTACGAGAAGGCCGTGATCACCGCCGCCTGCATGGAAGAGAACGCCGCGCAGTACGAAGAAACCGTCGCTCTCAACGGCGTCTACCTGCAGCGCCTGATCGACGAGCATGGCGTCGAGATCAAGTCGTTCAACGACGACGTCTGGGATGCCTTCGGTGAAGCGTCGGAAGAGGTGACCGAGGAAGTGCGCGAGCATTCCGAGATGGCCGCGACCATCAACGACAGCTACCAGGACTTCATCCGCAGCGCGGGCGGCATGATGGCGCAGTTCGAGGTTGCCTTCGTCAACCAGCGCAACCGCTACCTGGGCCTGACCGACTAAGTCTGACGTCACGACATAATGGCGGGAGCCGGTCCGCGAGGCCGGCTCCCAGCTTCCATTCCGAACACGCCGTCGTTAGCACTGCGTGATCGCGGCCTTATCCGGATCGCAGCCGGACCGCCAATCGCAACAAGAACAATTCAACGGGGGATCCTGTGAGTAGCCTTACTGATCCGGACGCCATTCAGCCATTCGGGCCACCCGCCCCGGTGGTGCGCTTCTTCGGCTGGGCCACGCTGTTCATGCTCGCCGCCTTCCTCATCAACAACATCCTGGTCTCCTGGTTCGGCTTTCCCGGCCTGGGCTCGCTGTCGCAGGGCGGCGCCGATCCCAGGGCCTTCGTGGTGATCGGGCTGTACCTGGCCGCGCTGATCCTGGCCGTGCTTTATGTCTGGAAGACCGGCAACGTCGCCCTGCGCTGGGACGCGCTGGCGATCACCGCCTTCAACGCCTACCTGATCCGGGCCTGTTTCTTCGCGGTACTCTTTGTCGGCATCGCCGATGCGGCCATCGCCTTCCTGCGGGTGGAGGGGCTGTTCACCGGCCTCGTCTCGGACAACATGGTCAGCGAATTCAACCGGGTGCAGTTCCTTGCGCCCTGGATCCACTTCCCGCTGATCATCCTGGCCTTCATCGTCGCCATCTTCACGCGCACGCTGGGCTTTCACTGGCTGGCGCTGATGATCGTCGCGGCCGAGCTGCTGATCGTCGTGTCGCGCTTCGTGTTCTCCTATGAACAGGCGCTGATGGGCGATCTGGTGCGCTACTGGTACGCCGCGCTGTTCCTGTTCGCCTCGGCCTACACACTGCTGGAAGAGGGCCACGTCCGCGTCGACGTGCTTTACGCCGGGTTCTCGCCGCGCCGGAAGGGCGCCGTCAATGCGATCGGCGTCATCCTCTTCGGCATGACCACCTGCTGGTGCGTGCTGATCATGGGCATGGGCTCGCCCCAGGCGATCATCAACGCGCCCGTCCGCAATTTCGAGATCTCCCAGGCCTCCACCGCCGGCATGTACGTGAAGTACCAGATGGCCGCCTTCCTCGGCGTCTTCGCGGTCACCATGCTGATCCAGTTCGTGGCCTACCTGTTCGAGGCCGTCGCCGACAAACGCGGCGAGCCCGGACACAAGGACCATCTCGGCGCATCGCCATCGTAGGACAACAGACCCATGGAACTCTTCTTTCTCGCCCTGCTGATCCTGATCATGGCAGCCGCGCTCGGTTCCGGCTTCCCGGTGGCCTTTGCCCTGCCCGGCGCCGCGATCATCACCATCACGCTGGCGGCCGTCTCGGGCCATTACTTCGCCGGCAACACCGATGCCTTCTTCCACTCCGGCGGACCGCAGCAATGGCTGACGGCGGGGGTGACCAACCTCCGAGGGGTCTACTGGGAGGTCGAGAGGGATACGCTGATCGCCATCCCGCTCTTCATCTTCATGGGCATCATGCTGCAGCGCTCGAAGATCGCCGAGGACCTTCTGGTCACCATGGCGCAGCTCTTCGGGCCGGTCCCGGGCGGCCTTGGCATCTCGGTCGTCTTCGTGGGCGCGCTGCTGGCGGCCACCACGGGCATCGTGGGCGCGACCGTCGTCGCCATGGGCCTGATCTCGCTGCCCGCCATGCTGCGCAACAACTACTCGCAGCCGCTGGCCACCGGCACCATCGCCGCCTCCGGCACGCTGGGGCAGATCATCCCGCCGTCGATCGTGCTGATCATCCTGGCCGACCAGCTGGCCTCGGCCACCGACCAGGCCTCGACCATGCGCAAGGCGCTGCACAAGGAAGCCACCGGAGAGCTGTCGATGCCGTCCGTCTTCGACGTGACCTCGACCTCGGCGGGAGAGATGTTCCTTGGGGCCTTTGTCCCCGGCATCGTGCTGGTGCTGATCTACATGGCCTTCATCCTGATCTTCGCGATCCTGCGGCCGAAACTGGCGCCGGCCGTGCCCTACACGGGCCATCGTGACGCCGCCTTCTGGGGCCAGGTCTTCCTCACGCTGGTGCCGCCGCTGGCGCTGATCTTCCTCGTGCTGGGCTCGATCATCGCGGGCATCGCAACCGTCAACCAGGCCGGTGCCATCGGTGCCGCCGGGGCGCTGATCATGGCCGGCTACCGCCTGCCCGACAAGGACACGCCCGGCCTCTTCATCCCGGCGCTCATTGGCGCCGTGGCGCTGGGGCTGATCGCCTTCGCGCTTTCGACCTACAACATGAACGTCAAGGCCGTGCTCTCGATGGGCACCGACATGACCGGCATCTGGATCGGCGCGCTGGCCACCGTGCTGCTGCTGATCTCGCTGATCTGGTCGGGCGCGCGCGTGCTGAAGATCGAGAACACCATGCACGAGGTGATGATCGAAACGGCGAAGACCACGTCTCTTGTCTTCATCATCCTCCTGGGCGCCGCGATGCTCACCGCCGCCTTCCGCGCCTTCGGGGGCGAGGAGCTGGTACGCGAGTTCCTCAACTCCCTCCCCGGCGGCTTCTGGAGCCAGTTCGTCATCGTCATGGCGGTGATCTTCATCCTCGGCTTCTTCCTCGACTTCATCGAGATCGCCGTGGTCGTGGTGCCGATCGTGGCGCCGATCCTGCTGGCCGACCCGCAGGCGAACATCACCGCCGTCTGGCTGGGCGTGATGATCGGTCTGAACATCCAGACCTCGTTCCTCACTCCACCCTTCGGCTTCGCGCTGTTCTACCTGCGCGGGGTGGCGCCACCAGAGGTCAAGACGACCTCGATCTACAAGGGCGTCATCGCCTTCATCGTCCTGCAGCTCGCCGCACTGGGCATCGTCGGCTACATGCCGTCGCTGGTGAACTACCTGCCGAACCGTGTCAGCCTGCTGTCGGAAACCGCGCCGCCGCCGCGCAATCCCAAACTGCAGCTGTGCCTTGAGGATTACGTCTGGGACAAGCTGCAACAACAGGAGGACGCCCTGCGCGGCGCGATCTCCCAGGCGCGCGGGCTGAACGTCGACGTGCTGCCGCGCCGCATGGCCGGCGACATCACCGAAGCCTTCGACGACGCGGAAACGGCAATCGACACCATGTCGGAAATCATCGCCGCCGAGGCAGCCGTGGACGCGGCGGCCCCGGACTTCCGTCCGCTGCTGACCGAGGTGCGCGGGATCCAGAAGCAGGTGCGCGACCGCCGCACCCATGCCGACGACCTGCTGCAACGGGCGCGTTACATGAACAACGAAAGCCAGGCAGAACGCCGCGCAGAGCTGGAGGCCGAGGCCGCCGAACTGCAGGCCGAAGCCGACGCGATCGAGGCGACGATCCCCGACGAATGGGCGGACGCCTATGCCACGTTCAACGCCCTGGTCCAGGCCGAGCAGCGCGCGCGCAACACCTATCGCCGCGCCGCAGACGGCTCGGTCGAGCCGGTGATGGAGCTGATGTCCGTGCTGGGCTCCAACGCCGCCTTCGCCGAGCTTGAAGACCGGCTGCGCGGCATGGAGGAGATCATCCTCAATGCGACGCCGGAAGAGGCCGAGGCCGCGCTCGACGGGCTTGGCAGCGCCTTCAACGACGTGCAGGGCGCAAGCGGCATCGCCTCCGCGCTGTCCTCGGCGCGGCGCGACATCAGCCGCGGGCGCACCGACGACGCGCTCGAGGAATGGCGCGAGGCGATCGAGGAATACGACGAGCAGGCCAGCTGGCGCGGCCCCGCCGCCGATGCGCTGGCCCCGGGCCTCGCCTCCTACCTCGACACGATCTCCGACACGATCGGCGCGCGTCAGCAGCCCGAGTTGAGCCGCGACCAGGCGCTTTACCTGGCCAGCTGCAATTCGCATCACCGCGACCTGTCGCTGAACTTCTGATCCCCGCCCCGGCCCGCTCCGGGCCGGGCGCGCACCGGACAGACCCCGAAACCGGGGCGGGCCTTCCCGCCCCGGTTTTCTTTTTTCCACGCCCGCCGAAGCATCGAAGGCCCGACTCCCCCGGGCACCCCATGCGCTGCGCCCCGCTCCCAGGGGCACAAAACCGGCCTTTCCGGGCCAGTCGATCCGCAATCTTCCGCCACGGCACCGCCACCAGCAACAAAATGTCGCGAAATACCCTGGTAAGGGTTACATTCTTCCGGCTTTTGCCGGTTGACGCCCCCGTCCCTGCCCCCTAATGTCCCCCGCAGCACGAAGAGGATGCTCCAATGAACACGCTAGTCGTAATCGTAGGATCAACGCGCATGGGCCGGTAAACGGTTTACCCAATCCACGACCCATGCGCCCCCGACATCCTCGGGGGCTTTTTTGTGCCGAAACGGGCGGTTTGCCCAAACGCTGTGTCGAGACCGGAGAGCACGACAATGACACAAGACATGACCGGAGCGAAAATGGTCGTCCAGGCCCTCAAGGACCAGGGTGTGGACACGGTATTCGGCTACCCCGGCGGCGCCGTGCTACCGATTTACGACGAGATCTTTCAGCAGAACGACATCCGCCACATCCTTGTCCGCCACGAGCAGGGCGCGGTCCACGCGGCCGAAGGCTATGCCCGCGCCACCGGCAAGCCGGGCGTGGCGCTTGTCACCTCCGGCCCCGGGGCGACCAACGCGGTCACCGGGCTGACCGACGCGCTGATGGATTCGATCCCGATCATTGTCCTGACCGGCCAGGTCCCGACCTTCATGATCGGCTCCGACGCCTTCCAGGAGGCCGACACCGTCGGCATCACCCGCCCCTGCACCAAGCACAACTGGCTGGTGAAAGAGACCGACCGCCTGGCGTCGACGATCCACGAGGCCTTCCATGTCGCCACCTCGGGCCGCCCCGGCCCGGTCCTGGTCGACATCCCCAAGGACGTGCAGTTCGCCAACGGCACCTATACCGGCCCGCGCCCCTCGGCCTCGCATTACCAGCCGCAGGTCAAGGGAGACATGGAGTCGATCACCGAACTGGCCGCCGCGATCGAGACGGCGAAACGCCCGGTGTTCTACACCGGCGGCGGTGTCATCAACTCGGGCCCCCATGCCTCCGCGCTCTTGCGCGAGCTGGTGGATGCGACCGGCTTCCCGATCACCTCCACGCTGATGGGGCTCGGCGCCTATCCCGCCTCGGGCAAGAACTGGCTTGGCATGCTGGGCATGCACGGTCTCTACGAGGCCAACATGGCGATGCATGACTGCGACCTGATGATCTGCATCGGCGCGCGGTTCGACGACCGGATCACCGGCCGCATCGACGCCTTCTCGCCCGGTTCGGTCAAGGCGCATATCGACATCGACCCGTCCTCGATCAACAAGGTTGTCAAGACCGACATCCCGATCGTCGGCGACGTGGCCCATGTGCTGGAAGACCTGCTGAAGGTCTGGAAATCGCGTGGCCGCAAGACCGAGGTCGAAGCCGTGCGCAAATGGCACGGCCGGGTCAACGAATGGCGCAAGGTCAATTGCCTCGCCTATGCGAGCAGCACCAAGACCATCAAACCGCAATATGCGCTGGAACGGCTCGAGGCCCTTACCAGGGACCACGACCGCTATATCACGACCGAGGTCGGCCAGCACCAGATGTGGGCCGCGCAGTTCCTCAACTTCGAGGATCCCAACCGCTGGATGACCTCCGGGGGCCTGGGCACCATGGGCTACGGCTTCCCGGCCTCCATCGGCGTGCAGATCGCCCATCCCGACGCGCTGGTCATCAACGTCGCGGGCGAGGCCTCCTGGCTGATGAACATGCAGGAGCTGGGCACCGCGGTGCAGTTCCGCGCGCCCGTGAAGCAGTTCATCCTGAACAACGAACGGCTCGGCATGGTCCGCCAGTGGCAGGAGCTTCTGCACGGCGAACGCTATTCCCACAGCTGGTCCGAGGCGCTGCCCGATTTCGTCAAGCTCGCCGAGGCCTTCGGCGCCAAGGGCATCATGTGCACCGATCCGGCCGACCTGGACGACGCGATCATGGAGATGATCAGGCACGACGGTCCGGTGGTCTTCGACTGCCTGGTGGAAAAGCACGAGAACTGCTTCCCCATGATCCCCTCGGGCAAGGCCCACAACGAGATGCTGCTGGGCGAGGCCGAGACCAAGGGCGTCATCGACAGCAAGGGCTCCGTGCTCGTCTGATCCCTCCGGCGGCGTCGTCTTCGCGGAGGACGCGCCGGATCACGCGAAATTCCCGGCCCCGGCGATACACCGCCGGGCCGTTCCATCCTTCAAGAGGCCGCCCATGTCCGCCCTACAGATCAAGAAAGGCTCCACGAGCCATTCCGCCTACAACCTGCGCCCGAATTTCTCGGACGTGCAGGAGCAGCACACGCTTGCCGTGCTGGTCGAAAACGAACCGGGCGTCCTGGCCCGCGTGATCGGCCTCTTCTCCGGGCGCGGCTACAACATCGAAAGCCTGACGGTGGCCGAGGTGGACCACACCGGGAAACTGTCGCGGATCACCATCGTCACCACCGGCACGCCGCAGGTGATCGAACAGATAAAGGCGCAGCTGGGCCGGATCGTCTCGGTCCGCGACGTGCATGACCTCACGGTCGAGGGCCGCTCGATCGAGCGCGAACTGGCCATGCTGAAGGTCCAGGGTACCGGCGAGAAACGCGTCGAAGCCCTTCGCATCGGCGAGATCTTCCGCGCCAACGTGGTCGACAGCACTCTGGGCAGCTTCGTCTTCGAAATCACCGGCGCGCCGGAAAAGATCGACGCCTTCGCCGATCTGATGCGACCGCTGGGCCTTGTGGAAATCGCCCGCACCGGCGTGGCCGCCCTGTCGCGCGGCGAACTGGCCGCCCAAGGGTGACCATGTCCCGGGGGCTCTGCCCCCGGACCCCCGGAGGTATTTTTCCAAGGTGAAGAAGGGGCGTGGCCGCTCCTGATCAGGGGGCGGCTAGTTTGGCCCACCTGCGGATCCGACATCTGCAAACAAGTCAAAAGAGGCAACTCTCGCGCTGCCCTCCTGTCTTCACCTTTGTCCAAATACCTCAAGACCGACACCGGCCAAAGTCGCGACATCGGCAAGTTGTGCGCAACCTGCTGCTTCTTCTTGGGAAAAATACTCCCCCGACATCGGACACAGGCACCAGGGCTCAGAGCGGCTCGATATCGCCTTCTGCCCGCGTCGCGTGGAATTCGGCCTGCCAGGCCTCGAAGCGCCCCGCCGAGATCGCCCCGCGCATCCCCTCCATGATCTCCTGGAAGTAATGCAGGTTGTGCCAGGTCAGCAACATCGACGAGATGATCTCCTGGCTGCGGAACACGTGGTGCAGGTAGGCGCGGGAATAATTCAGGCAGGCCGGGCAACTGCAGGCCTCGTCCAGGGGCCGCGGGTCGTCCATGTGCCGCGCGTTCTTGATGTTGAGCACACCACGCCGGGTGAACACCTGCCCCGTCCGTCCCGACCGGGACGGCAGCACGCAATCCATCATGTCGATCCCGCGCGCCACCGCGCCCACAATGTCATCCGGCTTGCCCACGCCCATCAGGTAGCGCGGCTTGTCCTGCGGCAGCATCTCCGGCGCATAATCCAGCACGCCGAACATCGCCTCCTGCCCCTCGCCCACGGCCAGCCCGCCGACGGCATAGCCATCGAAGCCGATCTTCGTCAGCGCCTCGGCACTTTCACCGCGCAGCTCCTCCGTCACCCCGCCCTGCTGGATGCCGAAGAGCGCATGCCCCGGCCGGTCGCCGAACGCCTCCCGCGACCGCGCGGCCCAGCGCATCGACATGCGCATGCTCTCGGCCACCACGTTTTCCTCCGCCGGCAGCGCCGGGCATTCGTCGAAACACATCACGATGTCCGAGCCCAGCAGCCGCTGGATCTCCATCGACCGTTCCGGCGTCAGCTCGTGCTTTGACCCGTCGATATGGCTCTTGAAGGTCACGCCCTGCTCGGTCAGCTTCCTGAGCCCCGCCAGGCTCATCACCTGGAAGCCCCCGGAATCCGTCAGGATCGGCCGCTCCCAGTTCATGAACCGGTGCAGCCCGCCCAGCCGGTCGATCCGCTCGGCCGTGGGGCGCAGCATCAGGTGATAGGTGTTGCCCAGCAGGATATCGGCGCCAGTGGCGCGCACGCTCTCGGGCAGCATCGCCTTGACCGTCGCCGCGGTGCCCACGGGCATGAAGGCCGGTGTCCTGATCTCGCCCCTGGGGGTCGTGATGGTGCCGGTGCGGGCGCGGCCGTCGGTGGCCGCGAGGGAGAAGGAAAAGGTGCTCATCCGCGCCCATTACCGCGCGGCCCGCGATTTGCAAAGCCCGCCGGTGGCCGCGGCGATCCTGCGCCCTGCCCGCTCCCCGGGCCATTCCTCGAAAAATTGCCTTTTCGGCCCAGTTCTTGCATCCCGAAGCCTCCCGGCCCAGTCTGTCAGGCAATAGCCTGATCGCAGCACTGGCCATCATCCCGATGGCGACGTATGACCCGCCCGACCGACATTGGAGCCAGATATGACGGATACCGCCCCTGACCCCACGCCCCTTACATTCGGATGGGAAGAGTGGGTCGCCCTGCCGGACCTCGGCCTGCCCGCGATCTCGGCCAAGGTGGACACCGGCGCGCGCACCTCTGCGCTCCACGCCTCCGATATCGAAACCTTCGGCCCCTCCTCGAAGCCCAAGGTCCGCTTCAACGTGCACCCGATCCCCGGCCATTACGAGCTGGCCATCACCTGCTCGGCCGAGATCGTCGACCGGCGCGAGGTGACCTCGTCCAACGGAGAGGCCGAGCTGCGCTATGTCGTGCGCACGCCGATCTCGGTCGCCGGCCAGACCTGGCCGGTCGAGATCACGCTGACCGACCGCTCGGGCATGGCCTCGCGCATGCTGCTGGGACGCCAGGCCCTGCAGGATCATATCTCAATCACCCCCACCGAACGGCACCTGCAGCCCCTGCTGGATTACGACGTCTACCATTCGTCGAAGATGCGCACGATCGCCCCCAACCGCGCCCTGCGCATCGCCGTGCTCAGCCGCGAGGCCAATTATTCCACCCGCCGGCTCGTGGAAGAGGGCGAGAAGCGCGGCCACACGGTGGAGGTCATCGACACCACGCGCTGCTACATGGCGATCAACCCGATGATGCCCGAGGTGCATTATGACGGCAAACGCCTGCCCCGCTACGACGCGGTGATCCCGCGCATCGGCGCCTCGATCACGCCCTACGGCACCGCCGTGGTGCGCCAGTTCGAGACGATCGGCACCTTCGTGGTCAACAATTCCGCCGGCATCTCGGCCAGCCGCGACAAGCTGCACGCGCACCAGATCCTCAGCCGCTACAAGATCGACATGCCGACCACGGCCTTCGCCGCCTCGCCCAAGGACACGTCCAACCTGATCGGGCTGGTCAGCTCGGCGCCGCTGATCATCAAGCTGCTGGAATCGACGCAGGGCAAGGGCGTGGTGCTGGCCGAAACCAAGAAGGCGGCCGAATCCGTGATCTCGGCCTTCCGGGGGCTGAAGGCGAACTTCCTCGTGCAGCAATTCGTCAAGGAAGCCGCGGGCGAGGATATCCGCTGCCTCGTGGTCGGCGGCAAGGTCGTGGCCTCGATGAAACGCACGGGGGCCGAGGGCGATTTCCGCTCCAACCTCCACCAGGGCGGCAGCGCCGCGTCGGTGCGCATCACCCGCACCGAACGCGACATGGCCGTCCGCGCCGCCCGCGCCTTCGGGCTGGGGCTGGCGGGCGTCGACCTGCTGCGCTCGGAAAACGGCCCCAAGGTGCTCGAGGTCAATTCCTCTCCGGGCCTCGAGGGCATCGAGACGGTCACGAAGAAAAACGTGGTCGAGAAGCTCTACGACGAGATCGAGGTCAACGTCCGCCCCCGCCCGGCCCGCCGCCGCAAGGGCGAATAGGCCGGTCCCGCGCCCGGCGCCTCCTTACCGGCGTCGGCCCCCCTGGCTGGCGTTGCGTCGGAGTATTTGGACAAAGGTGAAGACAGGGGCGGCGCCACCATGTCGCCCCTTCGGCCTGTTTGCAGATGTCGGATCCGCAGGCTGGCCAGACGGGCCGCCCCGTCCCCTTCCAAAACCACGCCCCTGTCTTCACCTTGGGAAAAATACCTCCGGGGGAGTCCGCCAGCGGCGGACGGGGGCAGCGCCCCCCTGCCACGCCTGCCCTCCCGCGCCGCCTTTTCCCTTGCCATGCCGCGCCCCGGAACCCAATTATTCGTAACCCCACCGCGACCGACGCAGGCCCGACATGACCGAAGACCAGATCGCCGACCTCGCCTCTTCCGGCCTCCTCTATCTCCTGGGCGCGATCCTCCTGATCCTCATTGTCGTGAAGGGCGTGAAGATCGTGCCCCAGTCCGAGAAATACGTCGTCGAACGCTTCGGCCGCCTCTCCGCCGTGCTGGGCCCCGGGATCAACATCATCGTGCCCTTCATCGACCATGTCGCGCACCGGATCTCGATCCTCGAACGCCAGCTTCCGGCGATGAGCCAGGATGCGATCACCGCCGACAACGTGCTGGTGCAGGTCGAAAGCTCGGTCTTTTTCCGCATCCTGCACCCCGAAAAGACCGTCTACCGGATCCGCGACGTGGACGAGGCGATCGCCACCACCGTCGCCGGCATCGTGCGCTCGGAAATCGGCCGGATGGAGCTGGACGAGGTGCAATCCAACCGCTCGCAGCTGACCGACACGATCAAGCAATCGCTGAAGGAGGCGGTGGATGACTGGGGGATCGAGGTCACCCGCGCCGAGCTGCTGGACGTGAACCTCGACGAGGCGACCCGCGCCGCGATGCTTCAGCAGCTCAACGCCGAACGCGCCCGCCGCGCCCTGGTGACCGAGGCCGAGGGCAAGCGCCGCGCGGTCGAGCTGCAGGCCGACGGCGAGCTTTACGCCGCCGAGCAGATCGCAAAGGCGCGCCGGATCCAGGCCGATGCCGAGGCCTATGCCACCGGCGTCGTCGCCCAGGCGATCAAGGACAACGGCATCGAGGCCGCGCAATACCAGGTCGCCCTGAAACAGGTCGAGGCGCTGACCGCGCTTGGCACCGGCGACGGCAAGCAGACCATCGTCCTGCCCGCCGCCGCGATCGAGGCCTTCTCGGATGCCTTCGGCCTGCTTGGCGGGCGAAAGGGGCCGTGATGCTGTCGATCTGGTGGGTCTGGGGTGCCGCGGCGCTGGTGCTGGCCATCCTCGAGGTGGTGGTGTCCGGCTTCGTCTTCCTGGGCTTTGCCATCGGCGCCTTCCTGGTGGCGATGCTGCTGCTGAACCTCGGGCTGGTGCTGTCGCTGCCGCTGTTGCTGCTGATCTTCGCCGCGCTCTCGCTGGTGGCCTGGCTGATCCTGCGCCAGCTTTTCGCCCTGCCGCGTGGCCAGGTCAAACGCTTCCACGACGACGTCAACGACTGATCCGTCACGCCGCGACCGCCCTGGCCCCGGCGCCGTTTCACACCCTGTTGCCGGCCAGACCGCCGGGCCGGATCATCCCGCAGGCCGCCCGTGCCCACGGCGGCGATCCGCGCCGCCCCCTCCGGCCGCCGGACGGGACCGCCCTGCCCTCCGCCAGCCCGGGCCGACACCCGCCGCCCCAGAGGCTTTTCCCTAATTTTCATTGATCCCACCCGGATACGGGCTAAACATCCCTTTGGGTCCGCAGCATCCCGCGCGGTCACCCCAGGGGAACAGACATCACATATGGCCGCACGCCACTCCACCCGCACCACGGGCCGCCCTCCGAGCGCGGAGCCCGGCCCGGCCGGCTCCCTCACCCGGCCTGCGCAGACATGACCCACCCCTTTCCTGCCGACGCCCCGAAGGACCACACCAGCCGCCTGCGCGCGCCCGGACGGCTCTCGGCGCTTGACGCCACCGACCTTCTCGACACCGCGCCCGAAGAGGTCTTTGACCGCGCCGTGCGCCTGGCCACCCGGATCACCGGCACCCCCGTGGGGCTGCTGTCGCTGGTCGATGGCCAACGCCAGTTCTTCAAGGCCCAGACCGGCCTGACCGGCGACGCCGCCCGCGACCGGGGCACCCCGCTGTCGCATTCCTTCTGCCAGTATGTCGTCACCGCCGACACGCCGCTGGCGGTGTCGGACGCGCGCGACCACAAGCTGCTGCGCGACAATCTCGCCGTCGAGGAGCTGGGCGTCGTCGCCTATCTCGGCGTGCCCGTGCACGGCCCCAGCGGCGAGACCCTGGGCTCGTTCTGCGCCATCGACGATTCGCCCCACGACTGGACCGAAGGCCAGGTCGAGGCGCTCAAGGACCTCTCCGCCATGCTGGAGACCGAGATCGCCATGCGCGAGATGCTGGCCGACCGCCAGATGCTGCTGCGCGAGATGAACCACCGCGTGAAGAACATCTTCTCCATCATCTCGGGCATCATCCGCCTGTCGCGCCGGCAGGAAAGCTCGCTCGACGATCTTGCCACGGCGCTGGAAAGCCGCGTCCAGGCCCTGGCCCAGGCGCATGAGCTGATCGTGCCGGTGGTGGTGGCCCATGAACAGGCCGGGCCGCAGATCTCGCTGCAGAAGCTGATCGCCACGCTGCTTGAGCCGCACCTGGACCGCGAGATCGAGCGGGTGACGATCGACGGTCCGAACCTGATCCTGGGCCAGAAGGCGGTGACCTACCTGGCCCTGGTCTTCCACGAGCTGGCCACCAACGCCGCCAAGTACGGCGCCCTGTCGGATACCGAGGGCCGGCTGACGGTGTCCTGGCACACCGCGGGCGACCGTATCGTGATCGACTGGCTGGAAGAGGGCATCACGCCCCCCTCCGATCCGTCGGGCAGCAATTCCTCGCCCTCGGGCCACGGCTTCGGCACCGAGCTTCTGCAGATCTCGGTCGAACGCCAGCTCGACGGGACGCTGGACACCAGATACGCCGACCGGTCCCTGTCGCGCCGGATCTCGCTGCCCGAAGCCAGCCTGCGGGTGTGACCGGTGGCGGTGGGGTGTAACCCCACCCTACGGGGCCCGCCGGCGAGGCCGCGCCTGAGAGCCCGTAATCGTGTGGACGGCATGACGGGGGCACGGGGCGCGCGTGACCCGTAACAGGCCCCGGGTCCGGGTGGCGGCCTGACCGCGCCCGGGTTTTGTACAAAACGGACAATCCGCCCCCCGGCCCCGGTACAAAACCGACCATCCCTTGGGCACGCCGTCCCTTTACGCTCACCGCCGATTTCCTATATGTTCAGTCAGGAACCCCGGAAGAGGATAATCATGACCCACTCGCCCGAACCGATGGAAGGCACGCCGCTGATCCCTCCGTCAAGCACCGATCACCCGCTCTACGAGCAGATCGTCGATGCTTGCCGGACGGTCTACGACCCTGAAATCCCGGTCAACATCTACGAGTTGGGCCTGATCTATACCATTGATATTTCTCCGGAAAACGAGGTGAAGATCCTCATGACCCTGACCGCCCCGGGCTGCCCGGTGGCCGGCGACATGCCCGGATGGGTGGCCGATGCGGTCGAACCCATCGGCGGGGTCAAGCAGGTGGATGTCGACCTGACGTGGGAACCGCCCTGGGGCATGGAGATGATGTCCGACGAGGCGCGCCTCGAACTTGGCTTCATGTAGGTCAGCGACCCTTATCCACAGGAAAAAACGCCAGCGTTTCAAATCTGTTACGCGGCCGTCACCGCCACGTCATCCGCAGCGCCTAGCTCTCGGCCAGCACTTGCGGCAGGTGCGCTCCGGCCCCGTCCGGACCCGCGCCGCGCCTCTGGTTCCGGGCCATCCCAGCTGTCCCCTCGGCGCAATTCGGGCCCGTTCTGGGCCGCCCGGCACGTGAACCGGGCGGCCATTTTCCCTGACGACCCGTTCTGCCCGCCCCCTGCGCCCCGAATCCTGCCTCCGGTGCTTGAGCCGATCCGACCAAGCCCCTACATTGCCTGCAAAGGAGCATGTTCAGATGTTTTCAATACCCGGCAAACAGGCGGTCACGATCACGCCGCGCGCCGCTGCCCAGATCCGCAAGCTGATGGAATCCGGCGACAAGACCGGGTTGCGCATCGGTGTGAAGAAGGGCGGCTGCGCCGGCATGGAATACACGATGGAGTATGTGGCCGAAACCGACCCCCACGATGAGGTGGTGGAACAGGAAGGCGCCCGCGTGATGATCGCGCCCATGGCGCAGATGTTCCTCTTCGGCACAGAAATCGACTACGAGGTCTCGCTGCTCGAGGCCGGCTTCAGGTTCAACAACCCGAACGTGACCGAAGCCTGCGGCTGCGGCGAATCCATCAAGTTCGCCGACATGTAACGCCCCGGGCGCGGCCCCCGCGCCCGTCGTGCTACGCTCGCGGGGTGGGGCCAGGCCTCACCGCACCTGGCCGCATAGAGCTGCCCCCGACATGCACGCCGATCGGCCTCGATCCCTGCCGTTTCCCACCTGAACCACGCCGCGGTCCCTTCCGGGTTTGTCTCGCCCCTGCGCGGGTGCTACCCATGCGGCATATAAACGAATTCAGCCAACGGATTGGGGGCAGCGATGCGGCGGAAACTGGCAGCAGGAAACTGGAAGATGAACGGAACCGGCGCGGCCCTGGCCGAGCTGGCGGCACTGGCCGAACGGCCCGCCCCCACCTGCGAGGTGCTGATCTGCCCGCCCGCGACCCTGATCGCCCGGGCCGCCGTCAGCGCCGGCGGAACCGTCGCCCTTGGCGGCCAGGATTGCCATTTTGCCACCTCCGGCGCCCATACCGGCGACGTCTCGGCCGAGATGCTGGCCGATGCCGGCGCCACCTATGCCATCCTGGGCCATTCCGAACGCCGCGCCGATCACGGTGAAACCGATGCCATCGTGAAATCCAAGGCCGAGGCGGCCATCGCCGCGGGCCTGACCGCCATCGTCTGCGTCGGCGAGGATCTCGACCAGCGCGAAGCCGGCAGCACCATCGACGTCATCACCGCCCAGCTCGCAGGCTCCCTCCCCGAAGGCGCCACGGGAGAGACCCTTGTGATCGCCTATGAGCCGGTCTGGGCGATCGGCACCGGTCTGACGCCCACGACCGACCAGATCGCCGAAGTCCATGCCGCGCTCCGGTCCGAACTCACCGGCCACCTCGGCGCCCAGATCGCTGGCGCGATCCGCCTGCTCTACGGCGGGTCGGTGAAACCCTCCAACGCGGCCGAGATCTTCGCCGTGGCGGATGTCGACGGCGCGCTGGTCGGTGGCGCCAGCCTCAAGGCCTCGGATTTCGGCGGCATCATCGACGCGCTCGACGCCGCCTGACAGCCCACCCTCGGCCAGTGGTGACGACATGGCCCAGGGTGGCATATCCTTGTCAGGGCGCGTTCAGGGGTGAGGCGGGTCAGACGTCGGTCCAGTGGACCGACGTCCCGCCGAACGTTGCCCCTGAACCGTGTCTCAGCGGACACCCCGGCACCGGCAAAGGGCACACCGCCCGCAGCAAGGCGTCGCCTCTCCCTCCCGCAATAATCAGCAATGCGCGGCAGCGCACCGCTGGATCACGCCTCCGCCAAAGGCAAAAGGTTGCGAAAGGGTTAAACCGCCCCCGCAACCCCTTGTTTTTCCAATACCCGGGGGGAGTCCCACGCGTGGGACACCCCCCCCGGGCCGCATTCAGTTCGTGATGATCTCCGGCCCCATCAGGGCCGTCGGCAGGAAGGTCGAGATCCAGGGCACGTAGGTCACCAGGATCAGGAAGACGAACAGCACCGCGAGGAACGGCAGCGCCGCCTTCACCACCCGCATCATCGGCATCCCCGCCACGCCCGAGGTCACGAACAGGTTCAGGCCCACGGGCGGCGTGATCATCCCGATTTCCATGTTCACCACCATGATGATGCCCAGGTGGATCGGGTCGATCCCCAGCTCGATGGCGATCGGAAAGACCAGCGGCGCCACGATCACCAGAAGCCCCGAAGGCTCCATGAACTGCCCGCCGATCAGCAGGATCACGTTCACGATCACCAGGAACATCACCGGCCCCAGCCCGGCCGCCAGCATGGCGCTCGCGATCTGCTGCGGGATCTGCTCGTCGGTCAGAACATGCTTCAGGATCAGCGCGTTGGCGATGATGAACATCAGCGTGATCGTCAGCTTGCCCGCCTCGAACAGCGTCTTCTTCGTGTCCGGATGCACCAGCGCCGTCACCAGCGCCCAGGGTTTTTCCAGCAGCGTGTGATTGCGCTCGCCCTCCGGCGTCGCCAGCGGCCCCATGTCGCGGTAGACGAAGACCGCCACCAGGAAGGCATAGACCGAGGCCACGGCGGCGGCTTCCGTCGGCGTGAAGATCGCGCCGGTGATGCCGGGAATGCCATAAATGCCCACCATGATGATCACGATCAGCATCAGGCCCCAGAAGGCATCCTTGAACGCGGCCCAGATCTCGCCCCAGCCGTGCCACTCGCCCTTGGGCATGCCCTTGATCCCGGCCATGATGTAGATGGTGATCATCAGCATGACACCGGCCATGATGCCCGGGATGACCCCGGCCAGGAACATCCGCCCCACCGACACATCGGTGGCCGAGGCATAGACCACCATCACGATCGACGGCGGGATCAGGATGCCCAGGGTGCCCGCGTTGGCGATGACCCCGGCGGCGAAATCCTTGGTATAGCCCGCCTGCCGCATCGCCGCGATCACGATCGACCCGATCGCCACCACCGTCGCAGGCGACGACCCCGACAGGGCCGCGAAGAGCATGCAGGCGAAGACCCCGGCAATCGCCAGCCCGCCGCGCAGGTGGCCGACGCAGGCAATGGAAAACCGGATGATCCGCTTGGCCACGCCCCCCGTCGACATGAAGGACGACGCCAGGATGAAGAACGGGATCGCCAGCAGCGTGTAATGCCCGGCCATCGCCTGGTAGAAGCTCTGCGCGATCGAGGCCAGCGAGGTGTCCGAAAACGCCAGCAGGAACAGGATCGACGACAGGCCCAGCGACACGGCGATCGGCACCCCGATCAGCATCAGCCCGATGACGAGGGCGAAGAGAAGTGCGACATCCATGGGATCAGTCTCCGCGGTTCATGGCGGCGACATCCTCGACCGCGTCTTCGGCTTCGTGGCTGACGATCAGGCTGGCGCGGCTGCCGTTCAGCACGCCGATCCCGGCCTGGATGAACCGGTAGAGCAGCAGCGCCGTCCCGAAGGGCAGCACCGCGTAGGGGATCACCCGGGGCAGCTTGTCATAGGTGTCGCCGTAGTTGATCGCCTCCTCCAGCCAGCGGAAGATGCCCAGCATCGGCACCTGATCGGTGGTATAGAAGGCCCGGTCGCGCACCCCTTCGGTGAAGCCCATCGGGAACCAGCGCCCTTCCGTCGGCTGCAGCGCCGCGAAGGGGGCCCAGTAATCCCAGGCGCCCTTGAACAGCAGCAGCCCGTAGACGATGCAGACCGCCGCGGAGATCAGCGCGACGGTCCGGCGCGGCCCCGCCGGCATCATGTTGGTGATAGCGTCCACGCCCAGATGCGCGGTGATCTTGACGCAATAACTCACGCCCAGGATCACCAGCCAGGCAAAGAGGATCAGCGTGACCTCCAGCCCCCAGATGAACGAGGAATTGAAGCCGTAGCGCAGCACCACGTTTATGAAGGTGACCAGCGTCATCAGCCCCAGGATCAGGGCGATCAGCGTCTCCTCGAGCGTGTTGATCGCCCGGGCCAGCCCGGACCGCGGTTTATAGGTCTGCCCGCTCATGGGTCCCCTCCCTCACGATGCGCGCCGGACCGACCCGGGCCCGGCGCCAAAAACGATACGACCGGCGGGCCCCCGCCCGCCGGCCGGACCCCGATCACATCGAGGCGTTGATCTCTTGCGCGGCGGCGATGTTGTCGGCGCCCACGTCGCCTTCGAACTGCTCCCAGACCGGCTTCATCGCGTCGACCCAGGCCTGGCGCTGCTCGGGTGTCAGTTCGCGGATCACGGCGCCGGTATCCAGGATCGCCTGGCGGGCTTCCATGTCGACCTGGCCCACCGCGGCGTTCCGCTCGGCGGTCACCTCCTGCAGGATGGTCAGGAACTGATCGCGCACCTCCGGGTCGAGACTGTCGAGCCAGTCGACCGAGGTCACCACCAGATAGTCGAGCACGCCGTGGTTGGTCTCGGTCGTGCCGTCCTGCACTTCAAAGAATTTCTGGCCATAGATGTTGGACCAGGTGTTCTCCTGCCCGTCGACGACGCCCTGCTGCAGCGCACCGTAGACTTCCGAGAAGGCCATCGGCTGCGGCGAGGCATCCAGCGCTTCCATCTGCGCCACCAGCACGTCCGACGGCTGCACCCGGAACTTGAGGCCCGCGGCATCGGTGGGCTCGATCAGCGGCTTGTTGGCCGAAAACTGCTTCATCCCGTTGTGCCAGAACTCCAGCCCCTGCAGGCCGCGGCGGGTCATCGAATCCTTCATCGCCTCGCCGGTGTCCGAGGCCTGGAAGGCGTCGACCGCGTCGATGTTCTTGAACATGAACGGCAGGTCGAAGATGCGGAAGACCTTGGTGAAGGTCTCGAATTTCGACAGCGAGGGCGCGGCCAGCTGCACGTCGCCCTGCAGCATCGCCTCCAGCACCTGGTCGTCGTTGTAAAGCGTGGAGTTCGGATAGACCTCCATGCACATGGTGCCGTTCATCTCGTCATTGACACGTTCTTGCAGCAGCGAGGCCGCGATGCCCTTGGGATGGCGGTCGGTGTTGGTGACATGGGCGAACTTGACGACGATCTCGCCGTCCTCGCAGGCCGCGATGGCCGAGTTGGCGGTAAAGCACAGCGCCAGGGCTGCGGTGGCTTTCAGGAACGTCTTCATGGGTCTCCTCCCGGGTGAATGTCCGATCTCGGCGCGGAATGCCGCGCGCTGATCCCGCATCATGCAAAGCCGCAATGCACTGACAACAAAACTTGATTAACCGGTCTCTCGGCCACCTTAACCTTTTGTTATCCACGCCTTAGGGTGGGTCCGCCGGTCCGGACCGCCCCGGCCTGTGCGAAGAACCGCACAGCGCCTGACGAGATATGTGCGGAAAACCACACAGATCGCGGGGCGAGTCCCCCTGCTTCATCTTTGCCCAAATACTCCGACACAACGGCTCAGCCGCCTCAGCGCCGGAAATCCTCGGGCCGGATGCCGTACTTGGCCAGCTTGTCGTAGAAGGTCTTGCGCGGCAGTTTCAGCGCCCTGGCGGCCTCGGAGGCGCGCCCGTTCTGCCGCCCCAGCGCCGCGATCAGCAACGAGCGTTCGACACGCGCCATCTGTTCCGCCAGCCCCAGCTCGGCGGCGGAGGAGACCTCGTCCGACATGCCCAGCACGAAGCGCATGGCCGACGACATCAGCGAGCGCGCGTTGCCCGGCCAGTCCTGCACCATCAGCGCCGCCATGTGATCGGCGCGGATCTCGGGCGCCCGGATGCCGGCCTGTTCGGCGGCCTGGGCCACGTAATTGCGGAAGAGCACCGGGATGTCCTCGGGCCGCTCCGCCAGCGACGGCACCCGCAGGCCGGTGACCTGCAGGCGATAATAAAGCTCGGGGTTCAGCCGTCCGGCATCCTGCAGCACCTCGCTGTCCTGCGAATTGCCGGCCATGATCCGGGCCACCGGCGCCTCCTCCAGCGCCTCGATCAGGGCGATCTGGGTGTCGGCCGGCAGCTGCACGATCTCGTCGAGAAAAAGCGCCCCGCCCGAGGCCGCCGCCAGCGCGGCGTCCAGCCCCTCGCGGTCGAGCCCGGCGCTGGCGCGTTTCTCGAACGGCCCCTTGGAGCGGGCCGAACACAGGTGAATGACCTCGGCCACCTTGGAGATCCCGGTGCCCGGCGCACCCTCGATCAGCACCGGCGTCTCCAGCTCGGCCAGCCGGCGCACCCGGGCGCGCAGCCCCTCGGCCAGGTCCGAGACGCCGAAGATCAGCCGCGCCGCCGGATCGCCCGTCTCGGCCCGGGCCCGCGCGGCGCGCTGGCTCAGCACGCCAAGGCGCGCCTCAAGCGCCCGGCTCAGCGTCTGCACCAGCTCGGCCGGCGCGCAGGGCTTTTCAAGGAAACCGAAGGCGCCGCGTTCCATCGCGCGCACGGCCATCGGGATGTCGCCCTCGCCGGTCAGCAGCACCACGGGCAGCTCGTCATCCACGTCGCGCGCGTAATCCAGCAGGTGGAACCCGTCGCGCCCCGGCATCCGGATGTCCGACAGGATCACCCCGGGAAAATCCCGCGTGATCCGGTCCTTGGCCGCCACGAAGGACCCCGCCTGGATCGGCTCCAGCTCCGCCAGCTCCAGCGTCTGGGCCAGCGCCTCGCGGACCGAGGCATCGTCTTCCACCAGAAGCACCCTGCCGTTCATGCCGCCTCTCCCGTCGCGCCCGGTTCGTCCCAGCTTTCCAGCTCGACGGTAAAGACCGCCCCGCCGCCGTCGGCATTGGCGCCGCGAATGTCACCGCCAAAGCTTTGCACCAGCCCGTAGGAGATCGACAGGCCCAGGCCAAGCCCTTCGTCGCTGCCGACCTCGCGGGTGGTATAGAACGGCTCGAAGATGCGGTCGGGATCGGCGATGCCGGGCCCGATGTCGCGCAGGCGGACGGAAATGCGCGCGCCCTGCTCCAGCGTGATCGCGATGGCGCGGTCCTCCTGCGCCATCATCGCATCGGCGGCATTGGTGATCAGGTTGACGAAGACCTGCACCAGCCGCACCTCGCCGCCCCGCACCGGCACCGGCGCCTGTGGCGGGGTCCAGTCCAGCCGCACCGCGTCGCGGGTCAGCCGCGCCTCGGTCATCTCCACGGCCGCATTGATCACCTGCACCACGTCCACGCGGCTCATCGGCTCGCTTTCGTTGCGGGCAAAGGCGCGCAGGTTGCGGATGATCCGCGCGGCGCGCTGTGCCAGCGCCGAGATCTTGTCGAGATTGCCGCGCGCCATGTCGGGCCGGTCGCGGTCGAGGAACGCCGCGCCATTCTCGGCAAACTGCCGGATCGCCATCAGGGGCTGGTTCAGCTCGTGGCTGATGCCCGCGCTCATCTGGCCCAGGGCCGACAGCTTGCCGGCCTGGATCAGCTCGGCCTGCGCACGTTTCAGCGCGGCCTCGGCCTCCTCGCGTTCGGCCACCTCGCGCCGCAGCCTGGCATTGGCCTGGGTCAGCGCCCGGGTCCGCGCGGCCACACGCGTCTCCAGCTTGGCATTGGCCAGCGCCAGCGCGCGGCGCCGTTCGGTGGCCAGCTTCAGCATCAGCCCGAAGGCCAGGCAGATCGCGGCCACGGCGGCGCCCTGTGTCAGCGCCAGCCGCCGCGCCGGGGCAAGATCGACAAGGATGTTCGCCGTCAGCCCGATCACCGGCAGCGGCTGCGCCAGGTGCAGGGCGTGGCGCGGGACGTAAGGGCTCCATCCCATGCGCCAGACCTCGTGCCCGCCCACGTCGCGCGCGCGGGTCTGCGGCACCGGGCCGTTCGGCGGCTGCAGCCCGGGCGTCCCCGGCACCTGTTCCCAGAACAGAAGCTCCGACCGGTTGGTGATGAAGACCATGCCATCGGCGTCGACGAAATAGACCGGCGCGCGCCCCCCGCGCCAGTCCTCCTCCAGGTCATCCACGTCGACCGTGACCACAACCGCCCCCCGGATCCGGCCCCCGGGCGCAAAGACCGGCGCGGCAAAGGACCATTCCCGCCTCGCCTCGCGCCCCCTGCGGCCATGCGCATCGCCAAGCGCCCCCTGCATCGCGCGCCTGAAATCCGCCGCCGTCGCCAGGTCGCCCCCCGCGCCGCTGGCCGACACCACGATCGCACCGCCGGCATCGGCAAAGACCAGGTCCAGCGCCGAGGTCTTGTCCGCGACCGTCCGCAGCACCTCCTGCGCGGCGGCGCGGGCCGCGGGGCTGTCGAGATCCTCGAGCACCGGGTGATCGGCCATCAGCACGGCAAGCTCGCGGTAGGTCTGCATCTGCGAGGTCAGGCTGTCGGCGGCCAGCGCCATGTCGGACATGCCCCGCCGCGCCAGCTGATCCACCGCCTGCCGATAACCCAGCTGCCCGGCCAGCGCGGCCAGAAGGGCCACGACAGCCAGGAAGATCGCCACACCGGCGCGGTTCTCCTCGGTCAGATCGCTCATCGGACGAAACGGTAGCAAAGGCCCCCTTGCATTGACCAGTGCGCCCGGTCATCTGGTGCCATGCAGCGCCTCGTCCAGTCCCCCACCGACCCCGCCTTCGTCCAGGACCCCTACCCGGTCTATGACCGCGCCCGCGCCATGGGGCCGCTGGTGTTCTGGGAAGACTACGGCATGGTCGCCGCCTTCGGCCAGCCCCAGGTCCACGCGCTGCTGCGCGACCGCCGCTTCGGCCGCGAACGCCCCGCCGAGATGCCGGAGGACCGGCCCGCCCATCTCGCCCCCTGGCTGGCGGTCGAGGACACCTCGCTGCTCGATGCCGAACCGCCGCGCCACACCCGCCTGCGCGGTCTGGTGCTGCGCGCCTTCACCTCGCGCCGCATCACCGCCATGGCGTCCGACATCACGCAGCTTTGCCACGACCTGGTGGACCGGTTCCCCGAGGGCCCCTTCGACCTGCTGCCCGCCTATTGCACCGCCGTGCCCGTCACCGTGATCTGCCGCCTGCTGGGCGTGCCCGAGGCCGACGCCGACCGGCTGCTGGACTGGAGCCACCGCATGGTCGCCATGTACCAGGCCAGCCGCACCCGCGCGACCGAGGACAGCGCCGCCGCCGCCTCGGCCGCCTTCACCGCCTACCTGCGCGACTATATCGACGACCGCCGCAAGACCCCCTCGGACGACCTGATCTCCAGCCTGATCGCGGCCGAGGAGGACGGCACGAAGCTCTCCACCGACGAGCTGATCGGCACCTGCATCCTGCTGCTGAACGCGGGCCACGAGGCGACGGTGCACGGTCTGGCCAACGGGGTGAAGACGATGCTGCGGCTGGGCCTCGACCCGGCCTGGATGGCGCCGGACACCATCGCCGCCACGGTCGAGGAGATCCTGCGCTACGACCCGCCCCTGCACATGTTCACGCGCTACGCCTACGAGGACATGGAGCTTTTGGGCCATGCCTTCCGCCGCGGCGACGAGGTCGCGCTGATGCTGGCCGCCGCCAACCGCGACCCCTCGGTCTGGCCCAACCCGGAGGTGTTCGACCCGTCACGCGCCCAGACCACCCACACCAGCCTCGGCGGGGGCCTGCATTTCTGCGTCGGCGCGCCGCTCGCCCGGCTGGAGATGCAGATCGCCCTGCCCGTCCTGTTCGACCGCTGCCCCGGCCTGCACCTTACCGAGACGCCAGACTTCGCCGACACCTACCATTTTCACGGGCTCACACGGCTGGTGGTGGCGCGCTGAACGGGGACCTGCGCCGGTTGCAGGCGTTGCGTCGGAGTATTTTTCCCAAGGTGAAGACAGGGGCGCAGCGCGACGCCCCCCACCTTCGGCTTGTTTGCAGATGTCGGATCCCCTGGTTGCAAACTCCGGCACCATAGGGCCAGCGTGCGCACCCCATGTCTTCACCTTGGAAAAATACCTCCGGGGGAGTCGCCAAAGGCGACGGGGGCAGCGCCCCCTTCTACCCGTCCAGAGGCAGCATCGTCGTGGACTTGATCTCTTCCATCGACAGAAGCGCCGTCACGTTGTGCACCCGCACCTCGGAAATCAGCGCCTGGTAGAAGGCGTCATAGGCCCGCGCGTTTCGCACCCGGACCTTCAGGATATAGTCGATGTCACCCGCCAGCCGGTGCGCCTCCTGCACTTCGGGGCGCTCCTGCAACGCCTTGAGGAACTGGCGCTGCCAGTCGGCCTCGTGCGCCGAGGTGCGGATCAGCACGAAGAAGGTCGCCTCGAACCCCAGTGCCTCGGCATCGAGGATCACCGTCTGCTGGCCGATCACGCCGGCCTCGCGCAGCTTGCGGATTCGGTTCCAGACCGGTGTCTTGGACGACCCGACCGCAGTCGCGATCTCCTCCAGCGACTGGCCCGCGTCGCGCTGCAGTTCCGCAAGGATTTTCCGATCCGTCTCGTCGATGCGCACCGTCATTCCGTCTCTCCCGGCATTCGCAAATCTTTTGCCTCCGCAGCATCGCATCTTGGAACACATGTCCTTATTTGGCCAGAGGCCTAGTGGGAAAGGGGGATTTTTTCCTACATTGAATGGCAGAACAGCCATGGACGCCGCAATGCAGCACTTTCCGATCTTCCTCGCGCTTTCCGAACGCAGCATCGTCCTCTCCGGCGGCGGCGAGGCCGCGCTGGCGAAGCTGCGGCTTTTGATGAAATCCGAGGCCGCGATTGTCGTCCATGCCGAAGCGCCCGAGGACGAGATCGTCCGCTGGGCGGCCGATGGCCGGCTGACGCTGGTGCGCCGCCCGCTGGCCGAAGGCGACGTGAAAGGCGCGGCGCTTTTCTATGCCGCCGACGAGGACGAGGCCGAGGACAAGCGCACCGCCGCGATTGCCAAGGCAGAGGGCGCGCTGGTCAACATCGTCGACAACCTCGCCGACAGCGAGTTCATCACCCCCGCCATCGTGGACCGCGATCCGGTCACCGTGGCCATCGGCACCGAGGGCGCGGCCCCCGTTCTGGCCCGCGCGATCAAGGCCGATCTGGAGGCGCGCCTGCCCGCCACGCTGGGCCCGCTCGCCCGCATCGGCAAGGCCTTCCGCAAGATGGCCGAGGCCCTGCCTCATGGCCGCGCGCGCCGGGATTTCTGGCAGGATTACTATTTCGACGCCGGCCCCCGCGCGATTGCCGAGGGCGAGGACAAGGTCGATGCCGCGCTGGACGACCTGCTGACCCGTCATCTGGGCCGTGAGGCGGCGCCGGGCCACGTGGCCTTTGTCGGCGCGGGCCCCGGCGATCCGGAGCTTCTGACGCTGAAGGCGCGCAAGGCGCTCGATGCCGCCGACGTGGTGATCTACGACCGGCTTGTCAGCGGCGAGATCCTGGAACTCGCCCGCCGCGAGGCCGTAATGATCGACGCGGGCAAGGAGGCCTATGGCCCCTCGACCCCGCAGGACCAGATCAATCAGCTGATCACGAAACATGCCGGTGAGGGCCACCAGGTGGTGCGCCTGAAATCCGGCGACGCCACCGTTTTCGGCCGGCTGGACGAAGAGATCGAGGCCTGCGAGGCCGCCGGTGTCAGCTGGCATATCGTGCCGGGCATCACCTCGGCCTCGGCCGCCGTGGCCGGGATCGGACAGTCGCTGACCCGGCGCGGGCGCAATGCCTCGGTCCGGTTCCTGACCGGGCATGACATGAAGGGCTTTGCCGAGCAGGAATGGTCTGACCTTGCCAAGCCCGGCCAGGTCGCCGCGATCTACATGGGCAAGCGCGCCACCCGCTTCGTGCAGGGCCGGCTGCTGATCCATGGCGCCGACCGCGCCACGCCCGTCACCTTCGTCGAAAACGCCTCGCGCGTGGACCAGCGCGTTGTGTCCTCCACCATCGGGACCATGGCCGACGATCTCGCCAAGGCGGATCTGACCGGTCCCGCCCTCACCTTTCTCGGCCTGGCGCCGCGCGCCGCGCAAGGCGCCCTGGCCGACAATCCCCATGCCCTTCAAAAGGAGCTCGCCTGATGCCGCCACGCCCCTTCACGCCCAAAGTGGTGACCGCCAATGACCTGCTGGAGGGTGATGTCGTCTACCTCGCCGAGGACGGCAGCTGGACCCGCATCCTGTCCGAGGCCGCGCTGCTGACCGAGGAAGAGCACGCCAAGGCGCGCCTGGCCGAGGCCGAGACACAGCCCGAGAAGGTCGTGGGCGCCTACCTGACCGACATGAAGGCCGGAAAGAACGGCCCCGAACCCGTTCATTTCCGAGAAGATTTCCGCCGCACCGGCCCCAGCAACTATGCCCATGGCAAGCAGGAGGACCTGCAGCATGTATAAGTACAACGAATTCGACGAAGCGTTCCTTGCCGAACGCAACGCCCAGTTCCGCGCCCAGGTCGAGCGCCGCATCGGCGGCTCGCTCACCGAGGACGAATTCAAGCCCCTGCGCCTGATGAACGGTGTCTACCTGCAGCTGCATGCCTATATGCTGCGCGTCGCGATCCCCTACGGGACGCTGAACAGCGCGCAGATGCGCCAGCTCGGGCTGCTGGCCGAGAAGTGGGACAAGGGCTATGGCCATTTCACCACGCGCCAGAACATCCAGTACAACTGGCCGAAACTGCGCGATATTCCGGACATGCTCGACGCCCTGGGCGAGGTCGGCCTGCACGCGATCCAGACCTCCGGCAACACGATCCGCAACGTGACCGCCGACCATTTCGCCGGAGCCACCGCCGAAGAGGTCGCCGATCCGCGCCCCGTGGCCGAGCTGATCCGGCAATGGTCGACCGACCACCCGGAGTTCCAGTTCCTTGGCCGCAAGTTCAAGATCGCCATCACCGGCGCCGAACATGACCGCGCCGTCATCAAGGCCCATGACATCGGCCTGCGCCTGGTCGAGAAGAACGGCCAGCGCGGCTTCGAGGTGCTGGTGGGCGGCGGCCTTGGCCGGACACCGATGATCGGCAAGGTGATCCGCGATTTCCTGCCCCAGGCGGACCTGCTGCCGTACCTGGAGGCGATCCTGTCGGTCTACAACCTGCTCGGCCGGCGCGACAACAAGTACAAGGCCCGGATCAAGATCATGGTCCACGAGCACGGCATCGACGAGATCCGCGCCCGGGTCGAGGAACGCTTCGCTGCGATCCGTCCGACCTTCTCGGGCGTCGACCAGGAGATTCTGGCCGGGATCGAGGAGATGTTCGCGCCGCCAGCCTTCCGCAACGTGTCCGACGCGCCATTCAAGGCGGCCTATCACGAGGATCCGGTGTTCCGCTCCTGGTGCGACACCAACCTGTCGGCCCACAAGGCGGACGGCTATGCGATCGTGTCGATTTCGCTGAAGAAACAGGGCGCCACCCCCGGTGACGCCACGGCGGACCAGATGCGCCTGATGGGCGACCTGGCCGAAAAGTACGGCCATGACGAGCTGCGCATCAGCCACGAGCAGAACGTGATCCTGCCGCATGTCCACAAGTCCGACCTGCCGGCGCTGCACGCGGCGCTGAAGGAGGCGGATCTGGCCACGGCGAACATCGGCCTCGTGTCCGACATCATCGCCTGCCCAGGCATGGATTACTGCGCGCTGGCCACGGCCCGCTCGATCCCGATCGCACAGCAGATCGCCACCCGCTTCGAAGAGCTGAAGCTGGAACACGAGATCGGCGAGATGAAGATCAAGATCTCGGGCTGCATCAACGCCTGCGGTCACCATCACGTGGGCCATATCGGCATCCTCGGCCTCGATCGCGCGGGCGTCGAGAATTACCAGATCACGCTGGGCGGCGACGGCACCGAAACCGCGAGCCTGGGCACGCGGACCGGACCGGGGTTCTCTTACGAGGACATCGTGCCGGCCATCGAGCGCATCATGCGGACCTACCTGGACCTGCGCGAGGGCGAGGACGAGACCTTCCTCCAGGCCTATCGCCGGCTGGGCATGGATCCGTTCAAGGCAGCGCTTTACGAACAGGAAGCCCTCGCGGCGGAGTAAGCAGATGATGCATCCAGCCAACTCACTGAGAGACGACGCGGCCATCCCTTTCGAGACCCCGGAAGAGAAGGTCGCCGCTCTCAACAATCGCTACCGGCATCACTCGGCCACCGACGTGATGCAGGGGGCGCTGCGCGATGCGGGCCGCATCGCGCTGGTGTCGAGTTTCGGCGCGGAATCGGTCGTGCTGCTGCACATGGCGGCGGTGGTGGACAAATCCACCCCGGTGCTTTTCATCGACACCGAGATGCTGTTCACCGAGACGCTGGAGTACCAGCAGGAGGTGACGGAACGGCTTGGGCTGCGCAATGTGCGCGTGATCCGGGCGGCCGACATCGCGGAAAAGGATCCCTACGGCGCACTGCGGTTCTCGGACACCGATGCCTGCTGCGCGCTGCGCAAGACGATCCCGCTGCAACGGGCGCTTGACGGCTACGACGGCTGGATCACGGGCCGCAAGCGGTTCCAAAGCTCGACCCGTGCCGCGCTCGATTTCTTCGAGGTCGAGGACGGCACCGGCCGGATCAAGGTGAACCCGCTTGCCCACTGGGCGCCGGAAGACGTCCGCGCCTACATGGACGAGAACCGCCTGCCCCGGCATCCGCTGGTGGCGCAGGGCTATCCCTCGATCGGCTGCTGGCCCTGCACGTCGAAGGTCGAAGAGGGCGAAGACCCCCGTTCGGGCCGCTGGCGCGACAGCCAGAAGGACGAATGCGGGATCCATTTCGTCGACGGCAAGGCGGTACGCGGGCCGCTCTGACCCCGCGTCGCGCCCCCGGCCGGCGTGGCAAGTGAGTATTTGGACAAAGATGAAGGCACGGGCCTTCGCGAGAGGATGACAATGACGGTGCTTGTGACCGATACCGGGTTCGGCCCGGAGACATGGACGACGGGCTTTTCCGAGGCGGGCTCGCGAGAGACCGACGAGGGGCTCGACCTGGCCTCGGACGTGGATCCGCTTGAAGTCGAGCTTGACGGCGTGCCCGCGATCCGCGTGGATTTCCCCAGCTTCGCCGACGGGCGCGGTTTCACCATCGCGCGCCAGCTGCGCCTGCGCGGCTTTCAGGGCCGCCTGCGGGCGAAGGGCCACGTCCTGGCCGACCAATACGCCATGGCCCGCCGCGCGGGTTTTGACGAGGTCGAGATCGACGAAACCCTCGCCGAGCGCCAGCCGGAGGATCAATGGGTCTTCCGCGCCGACTGGGCTGCGCATAACTATCAGGCGCGCCTGCGCGGCTAAGCGCCGCGACCTGATTCAGATCAAGACGAACACAAGGAGACCGGTTTACCTCGGGCCGGTGATGCACAGAATGACGAACATGACACCCGTGACCCAAGGCGACCCCGCCGACAAACCCGCCGACAAGCCTGCCGTGAAGGCCCTTCCCGACGCACAGACCGTGACCGCGGTCGAGCATTGGACAGACCAGCTGTTCTCGTTCCGCGTGACGCGCCCGCAAAGCCTGCGCTTCCGGTCGGGCGAATTCGTGATGATCGGCCTGATGGGCGATCCCGACCCGAAGACCGGCAAGCAAAAGCCGCTGCTGCGCGCCTATTCCATCGCTTCTCCCGCCTGGGACGAAGAGCTGGAGTTCTACTCGATCAAGGTGCAGGACGGCCCGCTGACCTCCCGGCTGCAGCATATCAAGCCGGGCGACCAGATCATCCTGCGCCCCAAGCCCGTCGGCACGCTGGTGCATGACGCGCTGCTGCCCGGCAAGCGGCTGTGGTTCTTCGCCACCGGCACCGGATTCGCGCCCTTCGCTTCTCTCCTGCGCGAACCGGAAACCTTCGAGAAATACGACGAGATCGTCATCACCCACACCTGCCGCGACGTGGCCGAGCTGGAATATGGCCATCGCCTGATCGAGGCGCTGAAGGAAGACGAACTGCTCAACGAGGTGATCGGCGAGGGATTCTGGAAGAAGATTCGCTATTACCCGACTACGACCCGCGAAGAGAGCCCGAAGATGGGCCGGATCACCGATCTGCTGACCAATGGCACCGTATTCTCGGACCTCGGCATTCCGGCAATCACCCCGGACACCGACCGCGCCATGGTGTGCGGATCGCTGGGATTCAACACCGACATGAAAGACGTTCTCGAAGGATTCGGCCTGCGCGAAGGGGCCAATTCCGACCCCGCCGAGTACGTCGTCGAAAAGGCCTTCGTGGGCTGAAAAACACTCTCCAAACACGTCCCGATGCCGCCTGGTGTGGCATCGGGGATATACCTTACGGGCTGGGTATTTTTCTGACTATCTACGCTTGATTTGAAGAAACTCTTACGTTAACCACAAAGTTACCAAACGTTAAATATCCTGAGGGACCAATCATGTTCAACCTGCGACTCGGCACCATTTTCAACGACAATCTGTCGGCTGGCGGCCCTGCAAACATCTTCGTCGGCCTGTCCGGCGCTGATACCATCACCACCGACGGCTTCTTTGATTTCGCCTATGGCGGTTACAACAACGACACCATCATAATGGGCACTAACGGCGGCTACGCCCGTGTCTTCGGCGGCGCCGACAACGACAACTTCGTCGTCGAAGCCAGCCCGACCTCCTTCAGCTGGACCCGCATCGGCGACTTCCGCGAGGAAGGCGACGACCTGATCTACACCGGTCTGACCGACGCAGGTGAAGCCCGCGACCTCAACTATCGCGAGTATGACGGCAACCTGCTGATCAACGTCGACGGCCACCGCCTGTTCCTGACCAACACAACCTGGGCGGAAGTCGAAGACTACATCGTCTACGACGAAGTGCCGTTCGCCTGATAGGCGACATCGGGAATACCCTTTGGAAGCCTCCGGTCAATTTCGGCCGGGGGCTCTCAATATGTTGGCCAGAGACCGGAACAATAGTCATTCGAAAACAGGGCCCTTTTCATTTGGCCCGGGACAGCCTGGAATTATAAAATCGAATCCCGCATTGGGCGCCCGTTGATTTCAGGATATGGATGCCACCCAGGCGAGCAATACCCCCGATGCTTCGGCAATTGGGCCTGTTCGCTTTTACAATTTTGTTTCATTTCAAATTGCAGAAGTATGGGAATCAGAATTCCGCTGTCTTTCTCACAATGACGTCCGGGCCGTTCCGGAAGTTCCCTCCGTTAGATCCCTTTTTGCCGTGGCGTGCCGGCCACAGAGCGTTGGAGCGCGCGCCAGGCTCTCCCCTGCGCCGTCCCAGCCCCTCATCCGGGTCAACCGTTCAACGCCCCTCCGCGTCCCCCCTGCCCCGGGGCCGGCTGGACCTCTTCTCCAGTCCCGCATGCCCCGCGACGCGGCAAGCCGCCCGCCGCCGACCCGAGGACGCAGCAGCGACGGCCTCGCGCTGCCGCCCCGTCGCGAGCGCCTGGACACGCTTTCACCACGGCCTCTCGCCCCTGGCCCCGCTTTCGCCCCTCCGCGACGCCCCGCATGACGCCCGGGGCGACGTTTTTCACCTCCAGCCCCGCGGTTCCCGCTTGAAAGAAACCCGCTCCGGGATTACGTTCCGCATCCAGCAATTTATGGCAACTGAACAAGGATTGTCCCAATAGCCCGCAGACCGCACAACGCGCCGCCGACCCGAGACACTGGCCCGCGCGTGAACGACAAGATCCGCGCCCCCGAAATCCGGCTGATCGGCCCGGAGGGGCAGAACGTCGGGGTCGTCGCCCCGGCGAAGGCCCTCCAGCTGGCGGAGCAGGTCGGTCTCGACCTGGTCGAGATCTCGCCGAACGCGACGCCGCCCGTGTGCAAGATCATGGATTTCGGCAAGTTCAAGTACGAGACCCAGAAGCGCGAAGCCGAGGCCCGCAAGAAGCAGAAGATCATCGAGGTCAAGGAGGTCAAGTTCCGCCCGAACACCGACGTCCACGACTACGAGGTCAAGATGCGCAACGTCTTCAAGTTCCTCGAGAACGGCGACAAGGTGAAGGTCACCCTGCGCTTCCGCGGCCGCGAGATGGCCCACCAGAACCTTGGCCGCGAGCTTCTCGAACGGGTCGCCGACGACGTCAAGGAAATCGGCAAGATCGAGAACATGCCGAAGATGGAAGGCCGCCAGATGGTCATGATGATCGGGCCCGTCCCGGCCAAGTGATGCGGATCACGCGTGCCCGGGCGGTGCGCCGACACGGACAACAAAGCGCCCTGCCCGTCCGGCAGGGCGTTTTTCTTTGGTCTCTCCGGTCCCGACCAAACCCAAGTATCCGGGCGCACCAACGTCTGCGCCCGGCCGCCGGAGATGTCAGGAGCACCCTGTCAGCAGCATATGTCAGGAGCCCCACGCGCACACCGCACCCCTGTGCGTGACCGCGCACGCAAGGATCACAAAGCCAAAGGCAACATTGTCAGGAGCACCCTGTCAGGAGCCGTGCCGAACCCTCTCTTCAGAGCTTCTGGAACGGCATCAGCCAGGCTCTCGAACTCAGCTCCACCATCTTTCCGGTCTCTTCGGTATAGCGGTTGATCATGCGCTGAATGAACTCCGCCTGCAGCCTGTGCAGTTCGGTCATGTCGCGGCAATGGAGCAGCTTGTGCTGGAACTGCACGTCCTCGTGCACCCGCTCGGCCAGGAAATCCAGCACCTCGCTGCCCAGGTCCGCCATGCGCTCGGCGTATTCGGTGCCCATCCAGGGCATGGCGGCAAACCCCATCTGCTGCAGCTTCGCCACGGTCTCGTGGACGGCCTGCGTGGCCTCTTCGCTCGCCTTCGACGTCTGTGGCATCGGGGTCCCTCCTTCATCCATGTTCCGACGGGCAGCTTCGCATCAAATGCCGGGATTTGAATTGATCCCGATCAAGTGCCACCCGCGATCCCCGCCATCTTTGCCCGGAGCGCCCTCCAACGCAAAAGCGCCCCGGCCATCACGACCGGGGCGCCATGTCCCTTCACGAAAACAGGCTCAGCCGGCCGCCGCCACCGCGCGCCTGGTCATCACACCGACCAGATGGGCGCGATAGGCCTTGGTGCCGTGGATGTCGCCGATCATGTTGTCGGCCAGGATCGACAGGTCCGTCAGCGCATCGGGCCGGAATTCCTTGCCCAGCGCCTCCTCAGCTTCGGTCCAGCGGAACACCCCGTCTTCCGAGGCTCCGGTCACCGCCACCCGCACGCCGTCGGCGAATTTCGCCACGAAGACACCGACCATGGGAAAGCGCGAGGCGGGCTGTTCGAACTTCTGGTAGTTTGCCGCCTGCGGGATCGGAAAGCGCACGCCGGTGATGATCTCGCCCTCGTTCAGAGCCGTGGTGAACAGGCCCTGGAAAAAGTCATCCGCCGCGATCTCGCGGTTGTTGGTCATGATCGTCGCCCCCGAGGCCAGCGCCGCCGCCGGATAGCAGGCGGCGGGATCGTTGTTGGCGAGTGACCCGCCGATGGTGCCGCGGTTGCGCACCGCCGGATCGCCGATCTTCAGCGCCAGCGCCGCCAGCCCCGGATAGGCCCCGGCCTCGGCCGCCACGGTGGCATGGGTGGTCGCCCCCCCGATGGTCAGCGTGGCACCATCCGACGACACGCCCTTCATCTCGGCGATCCCCGCCAGCGACACCAGCTTCGACGGCATCGCCAGCCGCTGCTTCAGCGTCGGGATCAGCGTCTGCCCGCCGCCCAGCGCCTGGGCTTCCTCCGCCCCCAGCGCCGTCACCGCATCGGCGATCGTGGCCGGCTTTTCGAACTCGAAATTATACATCTCTCGGTCTCCCCGAAGAGGCCGGGCGACACGCCCCCCTCTTCTTCTTGGTCCAAATACCTCCGGGGGGTCCGGGGGGCAGCGCCCCCCGAAACCGGGCCCGGTCCTAGCCGTTCATCGCCGCCCAGACGCGCCCCGGGGACAGCGGCATGTCGATATGCGTCACATCCTTGCCGCCCGACTGCAGCGCGTCAATCACCGCGTTCACCACCGACGGGGGCGAGCCGATCGCCCCAGCCTCGCCACAGCCCTTCACGCCCAGCGGGTTATGGGTGCAGGGCGTCTGGCAGGAATGATCCACCGCGTAGAACGGCACGTCATCTGCGCGCGGCATGGCGTAATCCATGTAGGACGCGCTCAGCAGCTGGCCGTTCTCGTCATAGACGGCGCCCTCCAGCAGCGCCTGCCCGATGCCCTGGGCGATCCCGCCGTGCACCTGGCCATCGACGATCATCGGGTTGACCACGTTGCCGAAATCATCGGCCGCCGCGAAACGTTCGATGGTCACCTTGCCGGTCTCCGGGTCGACCTCGACCTCGCAGGCATAGGCGCCCGAGGGATAGGTGAAGTTCGACGGATCGTAGAACGCCGTCTCCTCCAGCCCCGGCTCGATATCCTCCAGCGGATAGTTGTGCGGCACGTAGGCCGCCAGGCAGACATCGCCCCAGGCCACCGACTTGTCTGTGCCCGCGACCGAGAACTGGCCGTCCTTCAGCTCGATATCGCCTTCGGAGGCCTCCATCAGATGCGCCGCGATCTTCTTCGTCTTGTTGATGATCTTCTCGGCCGCGCGCACCATGGCCGAGCCCCCCACCGCCAGAGAGCGCGACCCATAGGTGCCCATGCCCATCGGCGTGTTGGCGGTGTCGCCATGCACGATCTCGACCATGCTCTCGTCGATGCCGATCATCTCGGCGATCACCTGCGGGAAAGAGGTCTCGTGCCCCTGCCCGTGGCTGTGCGAGCCGGTCATGACCACGAGGCCCCCCGTCGCATTCACCCGCACCGTGGCGCTTTCATAAAGCCCCGCGCGCGCGCCCAGCTGGCCCACCAGCTGCGAGGGTGCGATGCCGCAGGCCTCGATATAGCAGTTCACGCCAAGACCGCGCAGCTTGCCCTTCGCCTCGCTCTCGGCACGGCGGGCGGCGAAGCCTTTGAGATCGGCGATCTCCTCCAGCTTGTCCATGGTCGCGACATAATTGCCGGTGTCGTATTCCACGGCCACGGGCGTCGCATAGGGGAACTCGGTGATGAAGTTCTGGCGGCGCAGCGCGATCGGGTCCACGCCCAGCTCGCGCGCCGCCTTGTCGATGACCCGCTCCAGCTGGAACGTCGCCTCCGGCCGCCCCGCACCGCGATAGGCATCCACCGGCACCGTGTTGGTAAAAACCGCCTTCACGTTCACGTAGATCAGCGGCGTCTTGTAATTGCCGGCCATCAGCGTGCCATGCAGCCAGGTCGGCACCGAGGGCGCGAAGGTCGACAGATAGGCGCCCATGTTGGCGTAGGTTTCGGTGCGCAGCGCGGTGAAGTTGTTGTCCGCATCCAGCGCCAGCTCGATCTTCGTCACGTGATCGCGCCCGTGCGCGTCCGAGACAAACGCCTCCGACCGCGACGACGTCCATTTCACGGGCCGGTTCAGCGCCTTCGCCGCGAAGGTGCAGAACGCCTCTTCGGCATAGTGGAAGATCTTGGTGCCAAAACCCCCCCCCACGTCGGGCGCGACGACGCGCAGCTTGTGCTCGGGGATTCCCAGCACGAAGGCCCCCATCAACAGCCGGATCACATGCGGGTTCTGCGAGGTCGTGTACAGCGTCGAATCCCCGCTCGCGCGGTTGAAATCGCCCACCGCCACGCGCGGCTCCATCGGGTTGGCGATCAGCCGGTTGTTCACCAGTTCCAGCGTCGTCACATGCGCCGCCGAATTGATGGCGGCGTCCACCGCCTCGCGGTTCTCCTCGACGAAGCCCCAGTCATAGCAGAGGTTCGAGGTCAGATCGTCGTGCACCTTGGGCGCATCGGGCTGCACGGCGGCCTTCATGTCGATGACGGCGGGCAGCTCTTCGATGTCGAACTCGATCGCCTCGGCGGCGTCGCGCGCCTGGGCCGCGGTTTCGGCCACGACGGCGGCAATCGGGTCGCCCACATGGCGCACCTTGCCCTGGGCCAGCACCGGGTGGGCGGGTTCCTGCATCACCTCGCCGTGGCGGTCCGTCACCTGCCAGCCGCAGGGCAGCCCGCCGATGCCTTCGAAATCCGCCCCGGTGAAGACCTTCAGCACGCCGGGCATCGCCTCGGCCGCCGCGGTATCAAGCGAATTGATCCTCCCGTGCGCCAGATCCGAGCGCAGGAAATGGACATAGGCCTGGCCCCGGATGTTGATGTCGTCGGTGTAGTTCCCGGTTCCGGTCAGGAACCGCACGTCCTCGCGCCGCTTGTTGCTGGCGCCGATGCCATGATCTTTCGGCATGTCCAATCCTCCCTGATGCGATGCGTGCAGCCACGCACCCTGTGCCCACAGTCCGTCCCGTCCTCCACGGTCCGGCCGCAGGCTTACTCCGCGGCGATGGCCGACACGTCCTGACCCGACGCGGCCATGATCGCCTTGACGATGTTGTGATACCCGGTGCAGCGGCAGATGTTGCCCTGCAGGTAGGCGCGGATCTCGGCCTCGGTCGGCTGCGGATTGTCCTTCAGCAGCGCCGCCGCCGACATCACCATGCCCGGCGTGCAGAACCCGCATTGCAGCCCGTGGTGATCCTGGAACGCCTGCTGGATCACGTTCAGCGATCCATCCGCGTTGGCCTGCCCCTCGATCGTGGCCACCTCGGCCCCCTCGGCCTCCAGCGCCAGCATCGTGCAGGCTTTCACCGCCGCGCCGTCCACATGCACCACGCAGGCGCCGCACTGGCTGGTGTCACAGCCCACGTGCGTGCCGGTCAGCCCCAGCCCGTCGCGCAGGAACTGGACCAGCAGCGTGCGGCCCTCCACGTCGCCGGACATGGCCTTGCCATTCACGGTCATCGAGACCTTTGTCATGGGATCCTCCCCTTGTTTCGATCCTCTTGGGACCGACTTAAGCACGGGGCGGAACCTTTGAGAAGGACCCGATTACAAGCGCTTAGGTCGCATATTCCCGATGGAAAGACTCGGATTTCGGCGCAGGATCGGCGCCCACCCTCCGGCACCGCAAGGGGATCGCACGGGGGGTCCGCGGGGGCTGGCAGCGCCCCGCCCGGCACCGGCTCAGCCCTTCGCCGCCTTGCCGGCCCTGGGCTGCGGCCGCGTCGGGATCTCTTTCAGAAGCCCGCCAACCCCCATGTCGGCGATATCCTCGCCCGTCACCTTCAGCCCGCAGACCACCCGGCTCAGCACCCAGTCCGCACCGTTCAGCGCGGGCGAGCGCGCGCAGCCCGGCAGCCCGATCACCGGCCGCCCGTCAAGCGCGCCCAGGAACAGCAGGTTGCCCGGATCCACCGGCATCCCGAAGCGGTCCACCCTCCCGCCCGCGTCGCGCAGGGCCGTGGGCGCCACGTCGGCGGGATCCGAAGTCGCCGAGGCCGTCAGAATCAGCAGGAGATCCCCCTGCAGCCGGGCCAGGGCCGCCCCCAGCGCGCCGGCCTCATGCGGCACCTCGACCACCTCGGCCATCTCCAGCCCCAAAGCGCGCACCCGGCCCTCGATCGCCTTGCGCCCCTTTGCATTGTTCGGGCCACCCGGAATCACCGTCATCGCCAGGCCAGCGGTCGCGCACCGCGGTGGCGCCAGCCGGAGCGCCTCTCCTCCGGCCGCGGCTTCGGCCCGGGCAACCGCATCGCCGGCCACCCCGTAGGAAATGATCTTGATCGTCGCGACCATGCCGCCCGGCGCCATCTGCTGATGCTGCGCAACGGTGGCCAGGGTGATCATCGGGTCGATCCGGTTCACCGCGCCCACCACGGCCTCGTCCAGCACGACGACCCCCGGCCCCCCGGCCAGCAGGTTCACCCGCCCCGTGAACGGTTCGCTCACCGTCAGCCCGGCCGCCGCCGGATCCCGCACCAGCGCCGCCGCGATCCGCCGCGCCGCCTCGTTCTCGCCCACGTCGCCCGGCTCGAACCTTGCGGCAATGACCTCCTCCAGCCCCGCCGCCCGCAGCTTCGCCACGTCGTCGCCATCCAGCAGCTTGCCCTTGCGAAGCCGCCCGCTGTCCAGCTTCACCGAATGCGCCAGCACGGCCCCCGCCGCCTGGTCCAGCGGGACCGTCCCGAAGATCATGGGCGTTTCCCGCGCAGCACCGCCGTCATCTCGGCCAGGATCGACACCGCGATCTCGGCCGGTCCGGCCGCGCCGATATCCAGCCCGATGGGCCCGTGGATGCGCCCGATCTGCTCCTCGGTGAACCCCGCCTCCTGCATCCGGGCCGTGCGCTTTGCATTGGTCCGGGTGGAGCCCAGCGCGCCGATGTAGAAACACGCGGCCTTCAGCCCGGCCTCCAGCGCCGGGTCGTCGATCTTGGGATCATGCGTCAGCAGCACCAGCGCCGTGCGCGCATCCAGCCCCAGCTGCGCCACCGCCTCGTCGGGCCAGTCGTGCAGGATGGTCTCGCCGGGAAAGCGCGCCTGCGACCCGAAGGCCTCGCGCGGGTCGATGATCACCGGGTCATAGCCCGCCAGCCGCGCCATCGGCACCAGCGCCTGGGCGATATGGACCGCGCCCACGATGATCAGCCGCAGCGGCGGGTTGTGGATGGCGACAAAGGTCTCGCCGTCCTCTTCCACGCCCGAACGGTCCATCCGGAACCTCTGGTCATGGCCGTCGCGCACCAGCCGCCGCGCGCCGGTTGTCAGGTTCACCTCGTAGGCCACCGCCTCGCGCCTTGCCCTTGCCGCGACCAGCTCGGCCAGCATCTCCTCGGGCAGCGCGTGGCCCACCGGCTCTACCAGCACGCGGATGGTGCCGCCGCAGGCCAGCCCCACGGCAAAGGCGTCGTCATCGCTGACCCCGTATTCCAGCAGCCGGTGCTTGCCGTCGTCCAGCGCTTCCAGCGCCTCGACCAGCACCGCGCCCTCGACACAACCGCCCGAGACCGAGCCCTCGATCCGCCCGTCGCCGGCGATCACCAGCTGCGATCCGGTCCGGCGCGGCGCGCTGCCCCAGGTCTCGACCACGGTGGCCAGCGCGGCGCCCGCGCCCGCGCGATGCCAGTCCAGGGCTATTTCGGGGATGTTGAAATGGTCGCTCATGCGCGTCCCTCCGCTGCTTTTTCAGATTTGGGCGGCGCGCGCGCGAAGGTCAACCTGTGCCGGCACGCGGCCCGGGCCGGTGCCCTGCGCAAGGCGGTCCGCGCCGCACCCGGCGCAGCCACAGCCCCGCGGCGCCCCGCCCCGAAGCCGCCGGCGCCCGGTTCAGACACGTGCCCGCATCCGCCGGAAACCTTGACACATCGTTAATGCGCCGCTGCAAGCCATTGATTTCGCTGAACCGGCCAAGTGTCCCACGCGTGGGACACCCCTTACAGCATGCGCATCAGCCGGGCCTTCTCGCCCGCATCCTCCCAGCGCGAGATCACCTTCGCCAGGTCCTCCAGCGAGGCGATCGAATGGCCCGCCCGAAAGCTGTCCACATGGGGCAGCATCGCCGCGATCCCCTTCGCCTTCGGCGCGAACCCCTCCCACCGCAGCAGCGGGTTCAGCCAGATCAGCCGGCGGGCACTCAGGTGCAGGCGCTGCATCTCCTTGGCCAGATCCTCGGGCGCGCCCCGGTCCAGCCCGTCGCTGACCAGCAGCACCACCGCGCCCTGCCCCGTCACCCGCCGCGACCAGTCGCGGTTGAAGGCATGCAGGCACTCCCCGATCCTCGTGCCGCCCTCCCAGTCCTGCGCCTCGGCCCCGGCGGCCTTCAGCGCCGCATCCACGTCGCGCTGGCGCAGATGCCGGGTCACGTTGGTCAGCCGGGTGCCGAAGGTGAAGGCATGCACCTTCGCCCAGCCCTGCCCCTTCGCATTGGCCACGGTATGAACGAAATGCAGGATCAGCCGGGAATACTGGCTCATCGAGCCCGAGATGTCGCAGAGCACCACAAGGTTCGGCCAGCGCTCCCTCGGCGCCTTGCGGGCCAGGTCGCGGATCTCGCCCCCCTGCCGCATCGAGGCGCGCATCGTCCGCCGCCAGTCGATCTGGCTGCCCCGCAGCGCCGCCTGGCCGCGCCGCGACGGGATCGGATCCACCGGCAGGTCCAGCCGCGCCAGCATCCGCTTTGCCTGCGCCACCTCCTCGGTCGACATCTGTTCGAAATCCAGGCTCTTCAGCCGCTCCTCCGCCGACATGGTGAGCGTCGCGTCGATCTCGATCTCGGTGCCCTCGGGTTCCTCGAACTCATCGGGCATCTCCGGCTGCATGCCGTCCAGAAGCGCCTGCGCCGCCCGCTTTTCAGCCGATTGCCCGGCCCGCTCCTCCTGCACGCCGCGTATGGCGGGCAGCATCATGGACATCATGTGCTCCATGTAGCGCGGGTCGCGCCAGTAGAGGCGGAAGACCTGTGCAAAGACCACGCGATCCTCGGGGCGCGAGACAAAGCAGGCGTGCAGGGTCCAGTAGAAATCGGTCTTCGATGTAAAGCCCGCCGCCTCCACCGCGCGGATCGCGTCGATCACCCGGCCCGTGCCGACCCGCAGCCCGGCCTTGCGGAGCGCGCGGGCGAAATGGGTGATGTTGCCCGCGAGTTTCGGGTTCTCGGGGAGGTCTAGCGCGGGGAATTCTGGCATGCGTCGAGCCGGGGGCGCTGCCCCCGGACCCCCGGAGGTATTTTTACAAAGATGAAGGACATGGGGTGGTCTCTTCGGTGAGGTCGAGCGCGTTCTGGATGGCGGTGGCTGCGTCCTTCGGGGTGAGATGCGTGATGTCGAGCGTGACGGCGCCTTCGGGGTGCAGCAGGGTATGGCGGGCGCGCAGGGTATCGAGGATGGCGGGGTCGGTGAGCTTGGCGCGGGAGGCCCGGGACGGATCGGTGAGACGGCGGCGGTTTTCCTCCGCCGACAGGTCCAGCGTGATGCAAAGCAGCGGGGCGCCGCGGCTGTGGGCCAGAGCGCGGGTCGGCTCGAACAGGGCGTCATCCTCGGGGCTGTCCGAGAGCGCGTCGGTGACGATCAGCGGCACCTCGGGCGGGAGGGTCAGGGCGGCGGCGTCAATGGTGGAGCGGAGGCGCGCGCGGAGCGGGCGATGACGCGGATCGGAGCGGTCGAAGAGCGCGCTGGCCGGATCGAGCGCGAGGTGATTGTCGATCAGGCGTCCGCCGAGACGCCGTGCCAGGATCCGGCCGATCGTGGCCTTGCCGGCGCCGGGCCAGCTGCAGATATGGATGACCGGGCCGGTCACGCGGGCTCGAGAGAGGCGCGCGCCTCGTCGAGGAGGCGCTTGGCCTCGGAGCCCTGCAGCTTCTGGATGTCGTCCTGGTACTTCAGCACCGCGCCGAGCGTGTCCGAGATCACCTCTGGCGAGAGGTTGATCATGTCGAGCGCGAGCAGGCATTTGGCCCAGTCGATGGTTTCGGCCACGCCGGGCTTCTTGAACAGGTCCTCGGTGCGCAGGCGCTGCACGAAGGCCACGACCTCGCGGCTGAGCGCCTCGGAAGCTTCGGGGGCGCGGGCCCGCAGGATCTCCATCTCGCGGTCGAAATCGGGATAATCGACCCAGTGATAGAGGCAGCGGCGCTTGAGCGCATCATGCACCTCGCGCGTGCGGTTGGAGGTCAGGATCACGATGGGCGGTAACGGCGCGGTGATCGTGCCAAGCTCGGGGATGGTGACCTGGAAATCCGACAGCGCCTCGAGCAGGAAGGCCTCGAAGGGCTCGTCCGTCCGGTCAAGTTCGTCGATCAGCAGGACCGGGGCGCCGGCGGGATCGGGGCGCATGGCGTCCAGCAGCGGGCGCTCGATCAGGTATTGATCCGAGAACAGCTCCTCCTGCAGGCCGGTGCGGGTGGTGCCGCCCTCGGCCTCGGCGGTGCGGATCGCGACCATCTGCGCCGGGAAATTCCATTCGTAGACGGCCGAGGACGCATCGAGCCCCTCGTAGCATTGCAGGCGGATCAGGCGCCGGCCGAGACCCGCGGCGATGGCCTTGGCGATCTCGGTCTTGCCGACGCCGGCCTCGCCTTCCAGGAAGAGCGGCCGGCCAAGCTTCAGCGACAGGAAGACCACGGTGGCCAGCGCCCGGCCGCAGACATAGCCCTGGGCCGCCAGCATGGATTGCACGGCGTCGATTGTGTCCGGCAGGCTCTGGGGATCTGTCACGTGTCGCTCCTCCTTGGGGTGATCCGGAGGAGACCGGTCCGGGCGGCCGCCGTCAAGTCGGGCCTTTGTCGAAGTTGCTGGCCGCCGGCCTGTCCACGGGCGCGGCACGGGCGGATCGTGGCTTAACCGAGGCAAATCCCGCCGCATTGACCCGCTTCACAGTGACGTCATAGTTTCGGCAAGATATCGCGATAGCTCGCCGCCAGGCACAAGACGAGCAGACAAAGGGGCACGGGGCCCATGACCACAAAGACCGGCGGCGGGCAGGCACCGCAGGACGGGGATCTTCACGGGGATCTTCGGATCACCGCCGTCACCTGCGTCAAGAACGAAGGGCCCTTCCTGCTGGAATGGATCGCCTTCAACCGGCTGATCGGGGTCACGGATTTCCTTTTCTATTCCAACGATTGCACCGACGGGACCGACAGGCTTCTGGATGCGCTTCAGGCGCGCGGAGGCGTGACGCACCTGCCCAACCCGGCCCAGGGGCGCAATTACCAGATGGAGGCGCTGAAGGACGCGGCCCGGCAGGAGGTGGTGCGCGCCGCCGACTGGGTCTGGATCGCCGATGTGGACGAGTTCCTGAACATCCACGCGGGCGATCACACAATCCCCGCGCTGATCGCGGCTTGTGGCAATCCGCAGGCGATTTCGGTCACGTTCCAGTTCTTTGCCAATGACGGGGTCGACGGGTTCGTGGATGCGCCGGTGATCGGGCAGTTCACCCGCAGCCACAACCCCGACATCTGGTGCGCGGAGACCGCGATCGAGGTGAAGACGCTGATGCGCCGGGATTTTCCGCTGCAATATTTCGGCGCGCACCGCCCCTTCCACAAGGTCGCGAAGGTAAAGGTGCCGCCCAGCTGGACCGACGGCTCGGGCCGTCCGGTGCCGGAGAAGTTCCTGGAGGCCGACAATCCGCGCCGCATCCGCCGTTTTCCGGCGGCCGGTGCGCGGGACCATGCCACGCTGAACCATTACGCGCTGCGCTCGCTGGACAGTTACCTGGTCAAGAACGACCGGGGCGACGTGAACCGCGAGGGCCGCGCGTTCGACGACACCTATTGGCGCGAGCGCAACGATCCGGCCTGGGAAGACCTGTCGATCCGGCGCTACCTGCCGGCGCTGGAGGCGGCGCTGGCCGAGCTGAAGGCGGATCCGGAGATCGCCGCGCTGCATGACTCGGCCGTGCGGCTGCATGTCGAAAAGCGCGATGCGCTGCTGGCGCACCCCGACTACCGCGAGATGCAGGCCCAACTGCGCGCCGCCCCTGCGCTGCCGCCGCAGGAAAGCGCGCTGATGGACGCGCTGGGGATCGACGCACCGGGGATCGGGGCATGAGCCTGAAGGTCATCAACCTCGGCCTGCCGAAATCGGGCACGACCACGCTGGCCCGGGCCCTGCGCCGGGCCGGGATGCGCGTCGCCGATCACCGGGTACGCAAGAAGCAGACCGACGACGAAACGCTGCAGGGCGCGAGCGTCGCGGTCCTGCTCTACGAGGGGTATTTCGCGGGGGGCGATCCGGCTGCGCGGCTTGGGGACTTCGATGCGCTGACCGAGCTCTCGATGCTGGGCGCGGGGCGGTCGCTGTGGCCGCAGATGGATTTCGCGCTGATCGACCGGCTCAGGGCGCATCATCCGGGGGTGAAGTTCCTGGGCTCGCGCCGCGACGCGTTCGAGATGTCTCAATCCATGCTGGCCTGGTCGGACCTGGGCGTGGCGCGCCTGCCGAATGCCGCGGTTCCCGGCCTGCCCAAGGGCTATGGCGAGACGGGCAAGGAACGGATGCAGTGGATCGAGGGGCATTACGCCGCGCTTGCGCACTGGTTCCGCGACGATCCCTATTACCTGGAATACGACGTGGCCGATCCGCAGGCGCCGGTGAAGATCGGCGCCCATATCGGCCGCAACCTGCCCTGGTGGGGCAAGGCCAATGTCAATCCGCTGCGGCACCACAAGGAAGGCGCCTGATGCGCATCATTCTTCACATCGGACCCGAACAGGTCGGCGCCGAGCGGCTGCAATCCCTGCTGGCCGAAAACCGCGAGGCGCTGGCCGCGGACGGCGTGCTGGTGCCGAAGTCGCCGGGCGCGCGCAATCACACGCGGCTTTACATGGCGGTGACGGATCCCGATCACGTGGATCCGCTGCGGTTCAACCGGGGCTACGGGCATCCGGGCCGGCAGGCCGGCCTGCTGGCCTCTGTCCGGGCGGACCTGACGCGCGAAGTCGCGGCGACGAAGCCCGAGGTCATGATCCTGACCTGCGCGCAGCTGGGCGCCTCGCTGCACCGGCTGTCCGAGCTGGAGCGGCTGAAGGCGCTGCTGACACCGCTGTCGGATGACATCCGGGTTCTGGCGCATCTGGACGAGCCCGCCCGCCTGCTTTCGCGTCACTACGCCCGGCAGGTGCTGGACGGGCGCGCGGTGTCGCTGGCCGAGGAGCTGGCGCTGGCGGGGGAGCCGGACTGGTGGGACGGCGCGATGGCGCGGATGCCGCAGATCGCGCCGGCACATGGTGTCTTCGAGGAGACCCAGGGCCTGCCCTTCTGGATGGATTACACGCGGCTGGCGGATCACTGGGAGGGGGTCTTTGGCCCCGGTTCCGTGATCCTGCGCGGCTTTGAAGCAAAGCGCTTCGACGGCAAGGGGATCCTTGGCGAGGCGGCGGAGGGCTTCGGCATCACCGCCGATCTGCAGGGGCTGAAGACGCACAAGGCCGGGCCAGGGCCCGCCGCGCCCTGGCTGACCCGGGCGCGGCTGATGAATGGCCTCTTCCTGCGGATGCTGGCCCAGGGCGACCGGATGCTGCCGCGCAAGCTGTGGCGGCAATTGCTGGACGAGGTCGCGGTGCCGGGCGATCCGATCGACCCGGGCAGCCTTTCGCTCGTCTCGGACCGGTTCGCGGCCGCCAATGCCGCGCTGGCCGACCGCTTTGCGGGCCTGTCCGACCGGCTGCAGCACCGGCCCGTGCCCTGCCCCGACTGGCAGGAGGCGGATCCGACCAAGGGTTTCCGCGCGACGCAATACCTGTCGGCCTTCCTGCCCCGCATCGACCGGGTGACCCGGCAGGAACGCAAGCTGGCCGCCAGGACCAAGGGCACCAACGCCCAAAGCGGCGCGCCGCAGCTGACCGAGGCCGGGCGCAGCCTCCTGCCCGCCTCGGCCATCGCGCATTTCGAACAGCTCAAGACCTCTCCCTATGCCCCGCACAACCGCATCGGCGCGGTGAACGAGGAAGAGCTTGCCGCCGCCTTCGCCCCCGCGCCTTCGCGTGTCCTGCCAACAGGATCGACCGGCAATGTCATCGTCGGATGCATGAAGAACGAGGCGCCCTATATCCTGGAGTGGGTCGCATATCACCGCGCCATCGGCGTCGACAATTTCCTGATCTACACCAACGGATGCGAGGACGGCACCGACGAGATCCTCGGCCGGCTCGACGCCATGGGGATCGTCCATCACCGGAAAAACGATGACTGGAAGGGCAAGTCCCCCCAGCAGCACGCGCTGAACCAATCGCTGAAGGAGCCCGTGATCGTCAACGCCGAGTGGATCATCCATATCGACGTGGACGAGTTCATGAACATCCGCTGCGGCAACGGCACGCTGGACGATTTTCTGGCCCATGTGCCGGAGGCGACCAACGTGGCGATGACCTGGCGGCTCTTCGGGCACAACGGGGTGACGGCGCTGGAGGACCGCTTTGTCATCGACCAGTTCGACACCTGCGCCCCGAAGTTCTGTCCCAAGCCGCACACGGTCTGGGGGTTCAAGACCATGTCGCGCAACATCGGCGCCTACAAGAAGATCTCGTGCCACCGGCCCAACCAGCTGCGTGACGACTTCCGCGATCAGGTGAAATGGGTCAACGGGTCGGGCAAGGACATCACGCGCGACGCGGCCGAAAACGGCTGGCGCAGCTCCAAGCGGTCGATCGGATATGACCTGCTGCAGCTGAACCATTATGCGCTGCGCTCGGCCGAAAGCTACCTGATCAAGCGGCAGAGGGGCCGCGCGCTGCATGTGGACCGGTCGATCGGGATCAACTACTGGATCCGGATGGACTGGTCGGATCATCGCGACATCACCATCAAGCGCAATATCCCCCGGGTCCGCGAGGAATACGAAAGGCTGCTGGCCGATCCGGAGCTGCGCGCCTGGCACGACAAGGGCTTTGCCTGGCACCGCGCCAAGGCCGAAGAGCTGCATGCCAATCCCGAGTTCGAGGACCTGTACCAGCAGGCGCTGGAGCTGAAGCTGACCGGGACCGAACGCGCGGCCTGGGCGCTGACCCTCGACATGGAGAGCTGAGGCCGGATGCGCGTTCTGGCGATCCTGACGGTCCGGAACGAGGCCGCCTTCCTGCTGGACTGGCTGGCCCATCACCGGGCCGCCGGGGTGACGGATTTCCTCGTATTCTCAAACGATTGCCAGGACGGCACCGATGCGATGCTGGACCGGCTGGCCGAGATGGGCGAGCTCACGCATCTGCGCAACGATGGACCCCACGACAAGGGCGGCATCCAGTTCACCGCGCTGAAACGGGCCGACAAGCTGGAGATCGTGAAACAGGCCGACTGGATCCTGCCGCTGGACGTGGACGAATTCGTCAACATCCACGTGGGCGACCGGACGATCCCCGCGCTGCTCGACGCGCTGCCGGAGGCAACGGCGATCACCCTGACCTGGCGGCTGTTCGGCAATGCCGGCGTGGTCGAATACGAGGACCGGCCGGTGCCGCATGTCTTCACCCGGACGGCGCCGGTGGTGATGTACTGGCCCTGGCGGTCGGCCATGTTCAAGACGCTCTACCGCAACGACGGCACCTACCGGAAGGTCGGTGTGCACCGGCCCCGCAACCCGGACCCGGACCGCGTCGGTGCCGCGCGCTGGTTCGACGGCGAGGGCCGCGAGCTGGGAGACCAGTTTCGCAGGCGGCGGATCTTTTCTAACTACGGGCGGTCGAACTATGCCCTGGCGCAGTTGAACCATTACCCGCTGGGCGCGATGCAAAGCTACGTGCTGAAGGCCGACCGGGGCCGCGCGGTGCATTCGGATCACCTGCTGGGGCTGGACTACTGGATCGAGCGGAACTTCAACACCCAGGAAGACACCTCGATCCGGGCGCTGGACGACCGCGTGGCACCGATCCGGACGCGGCTGGGCGAAGATCCGGTCCTGGCGCGGCTCCATGCCGAGGCGGTAGCCTGGCGCCATGCAAGGTTCGAGGCGCTGATGGACGAAGAGCCCTACCGCGCGCTGTTCGGGCGGCTGTTGATGACCCCGCCGTCACGGCCTTTGCCCTTTCCCGTGGCGCGGCAATTGCTGAGATACGCCCAGCGATCCGCGCCGGATTGACCGCCGGAAACCCACGGGGGACACGGAAAGCGGCAACGGGATCTGCGCGAAAACCGGCCAGAAGCTTGCCAAATTTTGCCGCAAATCAAAGATAGGTCATGGGCCAACGGCCGTGTGCCCCTCTCAGGGCTCGATGACGAGGAGACCGAAATGCAAGAGGAAGAGGACAGCCTCGACACGTCCCTGGCGGGCCTGGACGTCCAGGACTGGTTGGCGGGGCTGGCCGAGATGGCCGATGCCGAAGGCATGTTCGAAGAGCTGGGCGACCATCATTTTGCCACATTCATCGAACGCGACAACACGCTGCTTGTCACCTTCGAAACCGTGCATGGCATCCGCAACCTGTCGTCCCGCGCGCAGCCTCTGGGCTTCGACATGGTGCGCGCGCAGGACTGGTCGCATCTCTGCCTGGTCAGCGACGGCGACACCTGGTTCCGCGACCCGGTGCTCTACGAATTCTTCGACCGGCTGATCGACGACGGGTTCTTCGAAAGCTACCACCGCATCGTCTTCTACGGTGCCGGCCCCTGCGGCTATGCGGCGGCGGCCTTCTCGGTCTCTGCGCCGGGGGCCACCGTGCTGGCGGTGCAGCCACAGGCGACGCTGGACCCGCGCATGACCGAATGGGATCCGCGCTTCCCCGAGATGCGGCGGACCTCCTTCACCGACCGGTACGGCTATGCGCCGGACATGGTGGATGCGGCGGATTCGGCCTTTGTCTTCTATGACCCGCGCGAGACGCTGGACGCGATGCATGCCGCGCTGTTCCGACGGCCCAACGTGACGCGGCTGCGGATGACACATATGGGCGATGCCCTGCAGACCCGCCTGGTCGAGATGGGCCTTTTGTACCAGGTGCTGCTGCTGGCCGGCACCGGACGGCTGACCGAGGCAGCCTTTGCCAGGCTTTACCGCGCGCGCCGGGAACACCCGCCCTACCTGCGCAACCTGATGACACGGCTCGATGCCGAGGACCGGCCCTACCTGAACGCGCTGCTCTGCCGCTCGGTGACCGAACGGATGAACGCGCCGCGCCTTTACCGCCGGCTGAACGCGCTGAAGGCGGCGGCCGATACGGGCAGCTTCCGGTTTCCGCCGCAGCGCAAGGCCAGCTGAAACGGGCGCGGCCGGCCGGGCCTCCGCGATGGGCGCTCCTGCCCCGCTGCGCCAGGCTCTGCCCTGCCAGCCAGGGCCCCCATAACGGCTGATCTGGAAGCGGCGCGCGCTTCGTGCTAGCGGCATGTCCATGAGCGATATCCTGACCCTCCCGCGTCCCGACGACTGGCATCTGCATCTGCGCGACGGCGCCATGCTGGAGGCCGTCCTGCCCGAAACAACCCGCCATTTCGCCCGGGCGATCATCATGCCCAACCTGGTGCCGCCCGTGGTCACCGGGGCGCAGGCGGCCGCCTATCGCGACAGGATCCTGGCGGCGATGCCCGAGGGCGCCGATTTCACCCCGCTCATGACGCTCTACCTGACCGAGGAGACCGATCCGGCCGACGTGGCCGCGGCCGCCGAAAGCGGGCTGGTGACGGCGGTGAAGCTTTATCCTGCCGGTGCCACGACCAACTCGGCCAGCGGCGTGCGCGACTTCGACAAGGTGCGCGGCGTGCTCGAGAAGATGGCCGAGATCGGCCTGCCACTCTGCGTGCATGGCGAGGTCACGGACAGCGACATCGACATCTTCGACCGCGAGGCAGTGTTCATCGACCGCGTGCTGGACCCGGTGCGCTGGGCGACGCCGGGGCTGAAGGTGATCATGGAACATGTCACCACCAGGGACGCGGTGGACTACGTGCGCGGTGTCGACAGCGGCCTGGGCGCCACGATCACCGCGCATCACCTGGTGATCAACCGCAACCACATCCTGGTTGGCGGGATCCGCCCGCATTACTACTGCCTGCCCGTCGCCAAGCGTGAACTGCACCGGGTGGCACTGGTCGAGGCCGCGACCTCGGGCGACAGCCGCTTCTTCCTGGGCACCGACAGCGCCCCGCATGTGGTCGCCGCGAAGGAGACCGGCTGCGGCTGCGCGGGCTGCTTCACCGCGCCCAATGCCGTGGCCGTGGTCGCCGAGGTCTTCGACGAGGCCGGGGCGCTGGACAAGATCGAAGGGTTCCTGTGCCGCAACGGCGCCGACTTCTACGGCCTGCCGGTGAACGACGGCACCATCACCCTGACCCGCGCCGAGCCGCAAAGCTGGCCCGCCAACGTGGCCTCCGGCGACGGCACGGTCACGATCTTCGACCCGGCCCGCCCGATCCACTGGTCGGTCACCGCCGACACCTGAGCCCGAGAAAATTCGCCGAATTTTCTTGTCCGCATCCGCCACCAAGGACCTTGCCCATGATCCCGTCGAGCTTCCCCTCCCAGGAGGAAATCGCCCGCCTCACCGCTTCGATGTTCCTCGAGATCGAGGCCGTGCACCTGAACGCGGCGCAGCCCTTCATCCATGCTTCCGGCCTGCCGGCGCCGACCTATATCGACTGCCGCAAGCTGATCTCCTTCCCGCGCCTGCGCTCGACCCTGATGGATTTCCTGACGGTCACCATCCTGCGCAACGCGGGCTTCGAGGCCTTCGACGTGATCGCCGGCGGTGAAACCGCGGGCATCCCCTTTGCCGCTTTCGTGTCCGAGCGCATGGCGCTGCCCATGGCCTACGTGCGCAAGAAGCCCAAGGGATACGGCCGCAACGCGCGGATCGAGGGCGTGGTGAAGGAAGGCGACCGGGTTCTGCTGGTCGAGGATCTGACCACCGACGGCGGCTCGAAACTGTCCTTCGTGGATGCCATCCGCGAGACCGGCGCCAGCTGCGGGCACACCGCGGTGATCTTCTACTACGACATCTTCCCCGAGACCCGGCAGGTGCTGGGCGATCATGGCATCGAACTGCATCACCTGTGCACCTGGTGGGACATCCTGGCCGTTGCCCGCGAGAAGGGCAGCTTTGACGCCGCCACGCTGGACGGGGTCGAATCCTACCTCAACGATCCGCGCGCCTGGCAGGATGCCCACAAGTAATCCCAAGGCACCGAATCGCGACCCCCGACGCGGACGTGACACAGATCTTGTGTTGTGAGCCTCACGTGCTACCCTATCTGCACGTCACAGGCTTACCCACAGAGTTGTTCAACGGTTAATCCCCAAGGGATCCGCGAATAATCCACAGAGATATCCCGAGTGCATTCGTGGTGCCGAAGGATTATGCCTGACCCTCACCAGCGGGCGGGAGAGCAGTCATGAACGAAGTCGCGCGGTTCAACGCGAACGGACCGGATACGGAAGAAACCGAAGGCACGGGCCCCGAGGCCCTGCCGCATTCGATCGAGGCCGAGCAGCAGCTGCTTGGCGCGATCCTGACGAACAACGACATCTACGACCGCATCGCCTCGATCGTGCGGGCAGAGCATTTCCACGACCCGGTCCACTCGCGGATCTTCGAGATCGCGGCGGCGCGCATCGCGCGCAACCAGCTGGCCTCGCCGGTCACGCTGAAGGCCTTCATGGAAGACGACGAGGGGCTCAAGGCCCTGGGCGGCGCATCCTACCTGCTGAAGCTGGCCGGTTCGGCGATCTCGACCTTCGCGGCGCGCGACTATGCGCAGATGATCTACGACATGGCGATCCGGCGCGAGCTGATGGTACTGGGACGCGAGATCGCGGCCAAGGCGGCGCGGGTCGACGTCAAGAGCGAGCCCAAGGACCAGATCGTCGAGGCGGAGCAGTCGCTTTACAAGCTGTCGGAACAGGGCAAGTCCGACAGCGGCTTCCAGTCCTTCCTGAAGGCGGTGACCGAGGCGGTGAACTCCGCCAATGCCGCCTACCAGCGCGAGGGCCAGCTGTCGGGGGTCTCCACCGGGCTGATCGACATGGACAAGAAGCTGGGCGGCCTGCACAAGTCCGACCTTCTGATCCTGGCCGGCCGGCCCTCGATGGGGAAGACCTCGCTGGCGACCAACATCGCCTTCAACGTAGCCAAGGCCTATCGCAAGGGCACCCTGCCCGACGGGACCGAGGGCAATATCGCCGGCGGCGTCGTGGGCTTCTATTCGCTCGAGATGAGCGCCGAGCAGCTGGCCGCGCGGATCCTGTCCGAGGCGGCCGAGGTGCCGTCGGAGAACATCCGCCGCGGCGACATGACGGAGACCGAGTTCCGCCGCTTCGTCGAGGCGGCCAAGGAGCTGGAATCCTGCCCGCTTTATATCGACGATACGCCTGCCCTGCCGATCGCCCAGCTTTCGGCGCGCGCTCGGCGGCTGAAGCGGACGCACGGGCTGGACGTGCTGATCGTCGACTACCTGCAGCTGGTGCGCGGCACCGCCGACAACCGGGTGCAGGAGATCGCCGAGATCTCGATGGGCCTGAAGGCCATCGCGAAAGAGTTGCAGATCCCGGTCATCGCGCTGTCGCAGCTGTCGCGGTCGGTGGAAAGCCGCGAAGACAAGCGGCCGCAGCTGTCGGACCTTCGGGAATCCGGCTCGATCGAGCAGGACGCCGACGTGGTGATGTTCGTGTTCCGCGAGGAGTATTACGTCGAACGGGAAAAGCCCTCGGACGACCGGCTGGAAGAGATCGCCGCCTGGCAGGAACGCATGGAACGCCTGCACGGCAAGGCCGAGGTCATCATCGGCAAGCAGCGGCACGGCCCCATCGGCACGGTGGAGCTGAGCTTCGAGGGTCAGTTCACCCGCTTCGGCAACCTCGTGCGCCCCTGGCAGCAGAACGACGATCCGGGGTACTGATCCGACCGCGCCCGCCACATCGGCGGGCGTTGTCCGCCTGCCCCGCCCGCCCGGGCCACCGCGGAAAGCTTCTGCCCAGGAAATCGCCAATTGTGCCGCGCCGGGCCCGGCCGCGGCCTCGGCGGCGCGCCACTGCACCAATGTGTGACTGGACAGGTGCGCGATTCTCGGGCCCCATTCGGACATGCGTATTTTCATAGCCATCGCGGCCGTTCTGATCGGACTGCGACCGGCGCTTGCCCAGGACATCGAGGTCGATGTGGAACTGGTGCTTGCGGCGGATGTCTCGCGCTCCATGTCGCCCCACGAGCTGGAAATCCAGCGCCGCGGCTATGCCGAGGCGATCGCCAGCGACGAGGTCATGGGCACCATCGGCAACGGCATGATCGGGCGGATCGCGGTCACCTTCATGGAATGGGCCGGAAGCGACCTGCAGACCGTGGTCGTGCCCTGGACGCTGATCGACAGCCGGGAGGACGCGCAGGCCGTGGCCGACCTGCTGACCGCCGAGTTCCACGGCAACATGCGCCGCACCTCGATTTCCAGCGCGCTGACCCAGGCCGCGACGCTGTTCGACGACAACGGGTTCCGCGGCCTGCGCCGGATCATCGACGTCTCGGGCGACGGGCCGAACAATTCCGGCAGCCCCGTGGTGCCGGCGCGCGACGCGGTGCTGGCCCGGGGCATCATCATCAACGGCCTGCCGCTGATGACGACGGACGGGTTCAGCTATCGCTGGGGGATCGAGGACCTGGATGTCTATTATCTCAATTGCGTGATCGGGGGGCCGGGCGCCTTCGTGATCCCGGTCCATGACTGGTCCGAATTCGCCGAGGCCGTGCGTCGCAAGCTGGTGCTGGAAATCGCGGGCGGTCCCGGCGGGTCCGATACCGCCACACTGCGGCGGGCCAACGGCTACGACTGCCTCGTGGGCGAGAAGATCTGGCAGCGGAACCGCACCATCTGGATGGAGCCGTAGGCGGATCGCGGACGGAACCTGCGCGCTGACCGCCCGGCGGCGCGGGGGGATCTTGACGTCGCGCCCGATCCTGTCATGAACAGCGCATGAGTACCGGACGGCTGCACATCGACCTCTCTGCCATCGCCGACAACTGGCGCGCGCTGGCTTCCATGTCCCAGGGCGAAACGGGTGCCGTGGTCAAGGCGGATGGCTACGGCATGGGCGCGGGCATCGTCGCCAGGACCCTGGCCAAGGCCGGCTGCCGCCGTTTCTTCGTCGCCATGGCCGAAGAGGGGGCCGCACTTCGCAAGGAGCTGGGGCCGGGCCCGATGATCGGCGTCTTCTCCGGCCACATGGCCGGCGATTCGGATCTGATCCGGGACAACCAGCTGGCGCCGATGATCAATTCCGTCGACCAGATGCTGCGCCATGTCGAGGCGCTGCCCGGTCATCCCTTCGGCATACAGCTCGACACCGGCATGAACCGGCTGGGCATGGAGGCCGGCGAATGGGCCGCGCTGCGCGACATCGCGCTGTCGCAGAAGATCGTGCTGATCATGTCGCACATGTCCTGCGCCGACGAGCCCGGCCATCCGATGAACCAGCAGCAGTTGCAGGCCTTCACCGAGATGACCGAGGGGCTGCAGGTTCCGCGCTCTCTGTCGGCCACCGCCGGGCACCTGCTGGGCAAAGATTACCATTTCGAACTGACGCGCCCGGGCATCGGGCTTTATGGCGGGCTGCCCTTCGCGGATGCCAAGCCGGTCGTTTCGATCGAGATGCCGGTGATTCAGGTGCGCGACGTGGAAGCCGGCGAATCCGTGGGATATGCCAATGCCTTCACGGCGCCCCGGCCGATGCGGGTCGCGACGGTGTCGTCGGGCTATGCCGACGGTCTAATCCGCGCGCTTGGCGAGAACGGGCGCGGCCGGCTCTTTGCCGGGGACCAGCCCTGCCCCACGGTGGGCCGGGTCTCGATGGACCTGATCTGCGCCGATGTCAGTCACCTGTCGGACATCCCCGAGACCCTGTCGATCCTGGGCCGGCACCAGTCGATCGACGATGTGGCGGATGCGGCGCTGACCATCGGGCACGAGATCCTGACCTCGCTGGGCCACCGCTACGCCCGGAGCTACAGCGAATGACCCTTCTTGCCCCGCTCGGCGCCCTTGGCCGGGCCGTGCTGACCTTCATGGCCACCGTCGGACGCGTCTCGATCTTCGCCGCCCGCGCGCTGAGCCATATCTTCCGACCGCCCTGGTACCCGCGCGAGCTGTTCAGTTCGCTTCTGACCATCGGCTGGTTGTCGCTGCCCGTGGTCGGGCTGACGGCGATCTTCACCGGGGGCGCGCTGGCGCTGCAGATCTACGCCGGCGGCGCGCGCTTCAACGCCGAGGCCGTGGTGCCGCAGATCGTCGCCATCGGCATGGTCCGCGAGCTGGGCCCGGTGCTGGTCGGCCTGATGATCGCCGCGCGCGTCACCTCGTCGATTGCCGCCGAGATCGCCACGATGAAGGTGACCGAACAGATTGACGCGCTCACCACGCTGTCGACCAACCCGATGAAATACCTGGTCGCGCCCCGCGTGCTGGCCGCGCTGATCACCGTGCCGCTTCTGGTGGGCATCGGGGACATCATCGGCATAGCGGGCGGCTTCGGCGTGGCGGTCCATTCGCTCGACTTCAACCCGGCGACCTACCTGATGAACACGGTCAATTTCCTCGAGACGCGCGACGTGGTGTCGTCGCTGGCCAAGGGCGCGGCCTTCGGGCTGATCGCCGCGCTGATGGGGTGTTTCTACGGCATGGAATCGGGCCGCGGCGCCCAGGGCGTGGGCCGGGCCACCAAGGGCTCGGTCGAGGCGGCGGCGGTGCTGATCCTGGCCGCGAACTTCGTGCTCACGGGGGTGTTCTTCTCGATATGATACGGATGGAAGGCGTCACCAAGACCTTCGGGGACCATGCCGTGCTGCGCGGGGTCGACCTGAACGTGGAAAAGGGCACGTCGATGGTGATCATCGGCGGCTCGGGCACCGGGAAATCCGTGGCTCTCAAGTGCATCCTGGGCCTGATCCGGCCGGACCGGGGCAAGATCCTGGTGGACGGGACCGAGACGACGACGGGCGACCGCGATGCCTTCCTCGCCCGCTTCGGCATGCTGTTCCAGGGCGCGGCCCTCTTCGACAGCCTTCCGGTCTGGCAGAACGTGGCCTTCCGCCTGCTGCGCGGATCGCTGAAACGCCCCCAGGCCGAAGCGCGCGAGATCGCGATAGAAAAGCTGCGCCGCGTCGGCCTGAAACCGGACGTGGCCGACAAGTTGCCCGCCGAGCTTTCGGGCGGCATGCAGAAACGCGTGGGCCTTGCCCGCGCCATCGCCGCCGAGCCCGAGATCATCTTCTTCGACGAACCGACCACCGGGCTCGACCCGATCATGGCCGGTGTCATCAACGACCTGATCCGCGAGATCGTGGTCGAGATGGGCGCGACGGCGATGACCATCACCCATGACATGTCATCCGTCCGCGCGATCGCCGACAACGTGGCCATGCTGCACGACGGGGTGATCAAATGGACCGGCCCGGTGGCTGAGATGGACCAGAGCGGCGATCCCTACCTGGACCAGTTCATCCACGGCCGCGCCGAGGGCCCGATCCAGGCGGTCCGGTAACGCCGGCGCCCCAAAAGTCTCCCCGAGACTTTTGCCAAAACTTTCCGGGAAAGTTTTGCGTTCCGCGGGTCAGCCCCCAGATACCCACAACCATGATCCTGCGCCTCGTCACCCTCTCGCTGCTCGTCCTCTATCCCGTGGCCTGGGCCGCGCCCCTGATGCGCGCAGGCGTCCTGCCGCTCTTCGGCCTGTCCGAGATTTCGGTCCTCACCGGCATCCGCTCGCTCTGGGGCAGCGACATCTTCCTTGCGCTCGTGGTCGCGCTCTTCGCGCTGATCGCCCCCTATGCCAAGACGCTGGCGCTGGTCGGCGTGCAATGGGGCCGCCTGCCCCGCCGCGCGCTGCCGCTGCTGAATGGGCTGGGGCGGCTGGCGATGGCCGATATCTTCCTGATCGCGCTCTACATCACGCTGGCCAAGGGGATCGGCGTGGGCCGGGTCGAAACCGCCTGGGGTCTTTACCTTTTCACCGCACTGATCCTGGTCAACCTGGCCTGTTCCTGGGCGACCGAGCGCGAGGCGGCTTGAGGCCGGCCGCGCCGTAGGGCAGGAAGAGTCATGGCCAAGACCCCCAGCTATACCTGCACCGCCTGCGGTGCCACCCACACCAAGTGGTCCGGCCGCTGCGACGCCTGCGGCGCCTGGAACACGATCACCGAGGCCGAGACGCTCTCGCGCACGCCCGGCAAGTCCGGCCTGGGCACCGCGCGCGGCCGGACGCTGGAGCTGTCCGATCTCGGCCGTGACGAGGTGCCACCGCCGCGCACCGCCTCCGGCATCGACGAGCTGGACCGGGTGCTGGGTGGCGGGCTTGTAGAGGCCAGCGCGATCCTGGTGGGCGGCGATCCGGGTATCGGGAAATCCACCCTGCTGCTGCAGGCGGCGGCCAGCTTCGCGCGCACCGGGCTCGACACGATCTATGTCTCGGGCGAAGAGGCCTCGGCCCAGGTGCGGATGCGCGCGCGCCGCCTTGGGCTGGCGGACGCGCCCGTGCGTCTGGCGGCCGACACCAACCTGCGCGACATCCTGACCACGCTGGATACCGAGCGGCCCAAGCTGGCCATCATCGATTCGATCCAGACCATGTGGCTCGACAGTGTCGAGGCCGCACCCGGCAGCGTGTCACAGGTGCGCGCGGCGGCGCATGAGCTGACCGCTTTCGCCAAGCGGCGTGGCATTTCGGTCATCATGGTGGGTCACGTCACCAAGGACGGCCAGATCGCCGGCCCCCGCGTGGTCGAACACATGGTCGACACGGTTCTCTATTTCGAAGGCGAGCGCGGCCACCAGTTCCGCATCCTGCGCGCGGTCAAGAACCGCTTCGGCCCCTCGGACGAGATCGGCGTCTTCGAGATGACCGGCGCCGGCCTGTCGGAGGTCGCCAACCCCTCGGCGCTGTTCCTCGGCGCGCGCGAAACCCAAAGCCCCGGTTCCGTCGTCTTTGCCGGGATCGAGGGCACGCGCCCGGTTCTCGTGGAACTTCAGGCACTTGTGGCGCCCTCGCCGCATAGCCAGGCGCGCCGCACCGTGGTCGGCTGGGATGGCAGCCGGCTGGCGATGATCCTCGCCGTGCTCGAGGCGCGCTGCGCGATCCCCTTCGCCGGGCTCGATGTCTACCTGAACGTGGCCGGCGGGCTGAAGATTTCCGAGCCGGCCGCCGACCTGGCCGTGGCCGCCGCGCTTCTGAGCGCGCGTGAAGACGTGACCCTGCCCCCCGAAACCGTCGTTTTCGGAGAGATCTCTCTCAGCGGCGGGCTAAGGCCCGCCACGCAGACGGAAAACAGGTTGAAAGAGGCGCAAAAACTTGGTTTCACCGCAGCCATCGCTCCGACCGGTGGCAAGGCGGCGGCGCAGAAGGGCATCACCCTGCAGCGCGCGGCCGATCTGACCACATTCGTCGGCGATTTCTTTGGCGCCGGCTAGGACGGCGTCTCTGGGCAGGCTCCGGCAGAACGGAAAGAAGGCGGGCGGGACATGGAAGGCTTTACCTTAATCGACGGCGTCGTGGCGCTGGTCATCGTGGTATCCGCGTTGCTCGCCTATTCCCGCGGCATCGTCCGCGAGTTGATGGCGATCCTCGGCTGGATCGGCGCGGCCGTCGTGGCGTTCCTTTTGGCGGACGAGGTCGAACCGCTGGTGCAGGAAGTGCCCGTGCTGGGCGATTTCATCGCCGACAGCTGCGAATTGTCGATCATCGCGGCCTTCGCGGCCGTCTTCGCCGTGGCATTGATCGTGGTAAGCTTCTTCACGCCCCTGTTCTCGTCGATCGTGCAGCGCTCGGCGCTTGGCGGGGTCGACCAGGGGCTGGGCTTCCTCTTTGGCGTGGTGCGCGGCGTGCTGCTGGTGGCCATCGCCTTCTTCATCTACGATCAGGTCATCACCGGCACCGCCTACACGATGGTGGACGACAGCCGCTCGGCCCTGGTGTTCGAACGGTTCACCGACCAGATCGCACAGCAGAACCCCGAAGACGCCCTGGGCTGGATCACCACCCAGTACGAACAGCTGGTCGGCACCTGCACGCCCAGCTGATCCCGGGCCCTGCGCGACCCAAGGCGGAACAATCGGCCCTGCGCCGGACGCGGATCATATCGGCGTGAACGGTCAGGCGCCGCCGTCGGCAAGCGTACGCGCTGCGCCCCCCTCCGTCCCCCGATACTGCCGCCTTTACGGCCGCCTGGGCCCCTTACGGATCGTTTTGCCCGATCGGCCCCCCTGACTCTCAAATCTTGCTGCAAGTGCAAAAACCTTTGTGATCCTTTGATGACACCGCGCCCGGGAACCGTTAAGGAGAGGGCATTCCAGCGCATATAGACTCGGAGCTGCCAGCCTCGTGCAACAGCCGCAGATGCCCCCGGCCCATCCTTTCGACGACGACAAGCTCAAGGAAGAATGCGGTGTATTCGGAGTGCTTGGCGTCAAGGACGCCGCCAATTTCGTCGCCCTCGGCCTTCACGCCCTGCAACATCGCGGGCAGGAAGCGGGTGGCATTGTCACCCACGATCCGGAGCAGGGGTTCAACTCGGCCCGCCGGTTCGGCTATGTCCGTGACACCTTCACCTCGCAATCGGTGATGGAAACGCTGCCCGGCCCGCTGGGCATCGGCCATGTGCGGTACTCGACCGCAGGGTCCAAGGGCAACACCCAGATCCGCGACGTGCAGCCGTTCTTCGGCGAATTCTCGATGGGCGGCGCCGCCATTGCCCACAACGGGAATATCACCAATGCCAATGCCTTGCGGCGCGAACTGATCGAGCGCGGCTCGATCTTTCAGTCGTCGTCGGACAGCGAATGCATCATCCACCTGATGGCGCGGTCGCTGCAGAAGGGCATCCCCGAACGCATGGAAGACGCCCTGCGCCGGGTCGAAGGCGCCTTTTCGGTCGTGGCAATGACCCGCACGAAGCTGATCGGCGTGCGCGACCCGCGCGGCGTGCGGCCGCTGGTGCTGGGCAAGCTTGGCGACGGCTGGGTTCTCAGTTCCGAAACCTGCGCGCTGGACATCATCGGCGCCGATTTCGTGCGCGAGATCGAGCCGGGCGAGATGGTCGTCATCACCGAGGACAAGGGGGTCGAGAGCATCTTCCCCTTCCGCCGCCAGAAATCGCGGTTCTGCATCTTCGAACATGTCTACTTCTCGCGCCCCGATTCGATCCTGGGCGGGCGGTCCGTCTATGAAACCCGCGAGGCGATCGGGCGCGAGCTTGCCAAGGAAGCCCCGGTCGAGGCCGACCTGGTCTGCCCGGTGCCCGACAGTGGCACCCCGGCCGCCGTGGGCTTTGCCGCGGAAAGCGGGATCCCCTTCGGCCTTGGCATCGTGCGCAACCAGTACATGGGCCGCACCTTCATCGAACCTTCGGAGCAGATCCGGAACATGGGCGTGCGGCTGAAGCTGAACGTCAACCGGGCCCTGATCAAGGACAAGCGGGTCATCCTGGTCGACGACTCGGTGGTGCGCGGCACCACCAGCCGCAAGATCAAGGAGATGATCCTCGACGCCGGCGCGGCCGAGGTGCATTTCCGCATTGCCTCCCCGCCGACGGCCTGGCCCTGCTTCTACGGAGTCGACACGCCGGAACGCGACAAGCTGCTGGCCGCCACCATGAGCGAGGACGAGATGCGCGATCACCTGAAGGTCGACAGCCTCAAGTTCATCTCGCTCGACGGGCTGTACCGCGCCGTCGGTGTCGGCGAAGGCCGCAACAACGCCAGCCCGCAATATTGCGACGCCTGCTTCTCGGGCGAATACCCGGTAGAGCCGGCAGACATGATCGCACAGGGCTTCCAGATGAAGGCGGCCGAGTGAACCTTCTGGACCTCGACGCCCGCTGGCGCCGGTTCCACGACGAAGACCGCGCCTGCCCCTGTTGCGGGCGCCACTTCAACGGGGTGTTCGACCTTGGCTTCGATCACCCCGATGCCTGGCCCTTCGGCCCCCTTCCCGAGGGTGAGGCCGAGGTGCAGTTCGGCGAGGACAAGCTGGGCACCGATCTCTGCCGCCTGGGCGAAGTGCGCTTCATCCGCTGCATCCTGCCGCTGCCGATCCAGGGCAGCGACGAGGTGTTCAATTTCGGCACATGGGCCGCCGTCGCGCCCGGCGATTTCTACGCCTATATCGACGCCTGCTTCGGCGAGGGCCGCTTTGACGGCTGCGCCGCGCTGCTGATGAACGCCCTGCCGGGCTTTGACACAGAGGGCGACACGCCCTGCACCCTGTTGCCGGGACCCGAGGGCGAACGCCCCCGGCTGATGGCGCAGGAGGGCCCCTTGATGGCCGCGCAGGAGGACGGGATCTCCTTCGATCACCTTCTGGACATCTACGCCGCCTCGGGCAGCGATATCCGGCCGCACCTGGCCGCCTGAGCCGCCCCTTCGGCTGCATTCCGCCAAGGCTGGCAGCGCCTGTCCGCCCAATTTCGCCCATGCCCCAGCGTCGCCGACCGGCCCGCCTTTCAGGGCCGGAAAAGCCCTGATAGGCCCCTGGTTCGACGGAAATCCCGATACGAATCTCGGACCGCGACATCCGCGGCAGGCAGAGTGAATGACCCAAATGAACGCCGGCGGGACCACCCCGCCAAACGTGGCCAGCAAGGCCACGACCAGAGTCCCCATGTCGAAGAACCGCCCCATGGTGATCGGCATCTTCGGCCCGGAAAACGACCTTACCGCCCTGGTCCGCTTGCCCGGTGGCAAGACCACCAAGGTTCAGCGCGGCGAGCGGCTGACCGGCAAGCAGGTCGTGCGGATCGACAGCGAAGGGCTGGTCCTGGCCCGAGGCGGACGCGAGGAGCGGCTGGCGCTGCCCTGAGCGACAACCCGCCGTGACCTTGCCGCATTGGGGATCCAACGAGGACCCCGCCGCCCGGCCAGGGGCTTCCGTTTCGGGGTTGGAAACGGTCCTTTCGAATTCCCCGACGTGGGCCTTGACCTGAGCGACGGCATTGGCCACACGGCTGGCACATGACCCAGATCGCACTCATCACCGGCGCCTCGCGCGGCCTTGGCGCCGCAATAGCCCTGGCGCTTGCGCCGACCCATCACATCGTCGCCGTTGCGCGCACCATCGGCGGGCTCGAAGAGCTCGACGACCGCATCCGCGCTCTTGGCGGGACGGCCACGCTGGCGCCGATGGACGTGACCGTGGACGAGGCGATGGCCACGCTGTGCCGTGGCATCCACGACCGCTGGGGCAAGGTGGATGTCTGGGCCCATGCCGCGATCCACGCCGCGCCGCTGACGCCGGCCCAGATGATCGACGCCCGCGACTGGGACAAGTCCATGTCGATCAACCTCGAGGCCGCGCGCCGGCTGATCGCCTATGTCGCGCCGCTGCTCGGCACGTCCGGGCGGGCGCTGTTCTTCGACGACCCGCACGGAGGCGAGAAGTTCTTCGGCAGCTACGGCACCTCGAAGGCCGCGCAGATCGCGCTGGCCCGCAGCTGGGCGGCCGAAACGGTGAAGACTGGACCCAAGGTTTCGGTGCTGGAACCCCGGCCGATGCCCACCGCCACCCGTGCCCGGTTCTTCCCCGGCGAGGACCGCGAGACGCTGACGCCCACGGCGGACGAGGCGAAACGGCTCTTGGCCGACATCGGTCTGGTCAGCGCCTGACCTTCAGTCACGGGATGGCTTCGGAGGCTGCAATGCCTTCGGCAGAGGTATTTTTGCAAAGATGAAGACGGGCATGTCGCCCTGACCCGGCCAAGTGCTTGCTGCTGCGGGCGGGCTCTTCTAAGGACGTAGTGGGGTTACGGGGCTTTTCGCGATGCGCATTCTCATTACCAACGACGACGGGATCAATGCGCCGGGCCTGAAGGTGCTGCACGCCATTGCCGAGGAGCTGGTGGGCCCCGAGGGCGAGGTCTGGACCGTGGCGCCCGCGTTCGAGCAATCGGGCGTGGCGCACAAGATCAGCTATACCCATCCGATGATGGTCTCGGAACTGGGCGAGCGGCTTTACGCGGCCGAGGGCAGCCCGGCGGATTGCGTGCTGACCGCGCTGCATGACGTGATGCCCGATTGCCCGCCCGACCTGGTGCTGTCGGGCGTGAACCGGGGCAACAATTCCGCCGAGAACGCGCTGTATTCCGGCACGCTGGGCGGCGCGATGGAAGCGGCGCTGCAGGGCCTGCCGGCGATGGCGCTCTCGCAATATTACGGGCCGGAGAACCGCGCGCTGGACGATCCGTTCGAGGCGGCGCTGGCCCACGGCGCCGCCCTGATCCGCCGGATCCTAGAGGCCACGCCCCCGCACGAGGGCGATTACCGACTGTTCTACAACATCAACTTCCCGCCTCACCCGGCCTCTGCGGTCAAGGGCACGAAGGTTTCGCGCCAGGGTGCGCGCGAGGGCACCGGCTTTCATACCGAACCGCTGATCTCGCCCTCGGGGCGGCGGTTCCTGTGGCTGCGCGGCGCCGACCAGACGGTGCGCACCGCGCCGGGCACCGATGCCGCCGTCAACCTCGACGGCTATATCTCGGTCACGCCGATGCGCGCCGACCTGACCGCCCATGACACGCTGGACGCGCTGAAGGTCATCGAATGACCAGCGACGCAGAGACCAAGATGCGCTTTCTCTTCGCGCTGCGCTCCAAGGGGGTGACGGACCCCAGGGTGCTGAACGCGATGGAAGAGATCGACCGCGGCGCCTTCGTGAAGGGGCTGTTCGCCGAACGCGCCTACGAGGACATGCCGCTGCCGATCACCTGCGGCCAGACCATTTCCCAGCCCTCCGTCGTCGGGCTGATGACCCAGGCGCTGGAGTTGACCGGCCGCGACAAGGTGCTGGAGGTCGGCTGCGGCTCGGGCTACCAGGCCGCGATCCTGTCGCGGCTGGCGCGCCGGGTCTATACCGTCGACCGTCATCGCCGCCTGGTGGCCGAGGCGCGCCTTGCCTTCGACGCGCTGGGGCTGGCCAACATAACGGCCTTCACCGCCGACGGCTCGCGCGGGCTGGAAGACCAGGCGCCCTTCGACCGGATCCTGGTCACCGCCGCCGCCGAGGATCCGCCGGGGCCTCTCTTGGCCCAGCTGCGAATTGGCGGTATCATGGTCCTGCCCGTGGGCCAGTCGGATGCGGTTCAGACGCTGATCCGGGTGCGGCGGCTGGAGACAGGGTTCGACTACGAAGAATTGCGGCCCGTTCGCTTCGTGCCGCTTCTCGAGGGTCTTGGAAAAGAGACCTGAGAGCTGAAATTGTCGCGCCAAGCCCCCGGACAAAAGGGGGCGAGCATGAGGATATCGAGATGCCGCGTCCCGCCTTCAAACTTCCCGGAACCGGGCTGCTCCTCTTTGGCGGCCTCGCCCTGCTGAGCGCCTGTTCCGAGCCTCTGGACATGGATCTGCGGGGCAATCTTGGCGGGTTTTCCACCGCACCGGCCGCTCAGGCCGCCACCGCGAACCGGCCCAGCCCGGATGCGCGGGGGGTGATCACCTATCCGAATTACCAGGTCGTCGTGGCGCAGAGGGGCGAAACCGTCTCCTCCATCGCGGCACGGCTGGGCTTCACCGCCGACGAGCTGGGGCGGTTCAACGGCATCGACCCGAACGTGGCGCTGCGCGACGGTGAGGTCGTCGCCCTGCCCCGGCCCCTGCCCTCCCTGTCCGGTGCTCCGGGCAGCGCGGCCCCCGGCTCCGTGGATATCGAGGCGCTGGCCAACGCCGCGATCGACGCCTCGGCCGAAACGCCCGCCATCGAAGTGGTCGAGCTGGAGCCCGCCGGGCCGGAGCCCGTGCGCCACAAGGTCGAACGCGGCGAGACCGCCTATACCGTCGCGCGGCTCTACGGCGTGTCCGTGCAATCGCTTGCGGAATGGAACGGGCTCGACGCCGATTTCGACATCCGCGAGGGGCAGTACCTGCTGATCCCCGTCGCCCGCAGCGCGCCGCCCTCCGGCGTCGCCGCCGCCGCCGTCGAGGTCGAGGAAGTCACCGAGCCCGGCGCGGGCTCGCCCACTCCGACGCCGCCAAGCGCCAGCCAGCCCCTGCCCGAGAATGACACGATCATCGCGGCCGAGGTCGAGGCGCCCGACGTCACCGCCGAGCCGCAGACCATCCCCGCGCCCGCGGGCGCGATGTCCTATCCCGTGCAGGGCAAGATCATCCGCGCCTATGCCAAGGGCAAGAACGAGGGGATCGACATCGCCGGCTCGCCCGGTGGATCGGTCGGCGCCGCCCAGTCCGGCACTGTCGCCGCGATCACCGAGGACCAGGACAAGGTGCCGATCGTGGTGATCCGCCACAGCGACAACCTGCTGACAGTCTATGCCAACGTGACCGACATCGCCGTGGCCAAGGGCCAGAGCGTGAACCGCGGCCAGACTATCGCCAAGCTGCGGGACGGCGATGCCTCCTACGTGCATTTCGAGGTGCGGGACGGTTTCGAAAGCGTCGATCCCTCGTCCTACCTGAACTAGGCCGGGGGTCCGGCAATCCGGCATTGGACCGAAAAAAGGCCGGCGGGTGTCCCCGCCGGCCTTTTCGCTTTGCAGATCCGAAAAGCGGTCAGATGCTGACGCCCTGGCGCCCGGCCAGGTCGGTGAAGAACTGCCAGGCCACGCGGCCCGAGCGCGCGCCCCGGGTCGCCTGCCATTCGATCGCCTCGGCCCGCAGCGTGTCGGCATCCACCGACACGCCATAGGCCGCGCAATAGCCGTCGATCATCGCCAGGTACTCGTCCTGGGTGCAGGGGTGGAAGCCCAGCCACAGGCCGAACCGGTCCGACAGCGACACCTTCTCCTCCACCGCTTCGGACGGGTTGATCGCCGAAGAGCGCTCGTTCTCGATCATGTCGCGCGGCATCAGGTGGCGCCGGTTCGAGGTTGCGTAGAACACCACGTTGTCCGGCCGCCCCTCGATCCCGCCGTCCAGGACCGCCTTCAGCGACTTGTAATGCTGGTCGTCATGGCTGAACGACAGGTCGTCGCAGAACAGGATGAACCGGTGCCGCGACGACCGCAGATGTGTCAGGAGCCGCCCGACGCTGGGCAGGTCCTCGCGCAGCAGCTCGATCAGCTTCAGCTGTGAGTGCGACGCATTAACAGCCCCGTGCACCGCCTTGACCAGGCTTGATTTTCCCATCCCGCGCGAGCCCCACAGAAGGGCGTTGTTCGCGGGCAGCCCTTCGGCAAAGCGGCGGGTGTTGTCCAGCAAGGTGTCACGAGAGCGGTCGATCCCGATCAGCAGTTCGATCTCGACCCGGTTGATGGTCTCGACCGGCACCAGCCGGTCGGGATCCACGTGCCAGACAAAGGCCGGGGCCGCATCGAAATCAGGCGCGGCCAGCGGCGCCGGAGACATCCGCTCCAGCGCCGCCGCGATCCGGTTCAGGGCGTCGGTGTCGGACAGGGTCATTGAGGAGTTTCCATCCGCCATCACTTGTCGTCCCCGAATTCGGCCGCCATCGGATCTTCGTCCTCGTCGTCATAGAAACCATCCTCGCGCAGCTGCTGCTCGCGCTTGGCATCGACGCGCCGCACCAGGAAGATCGAGATCTCGTAGAGCCCGTAGACCACGACGAACAGGATCGCCTGTGTGATCACATCCGGGGGCGTGACCAGGGCGGCCAGCACCAGGATCGCCACGACGGCGTATTTGCGGACCGAGGCCAGCCCCGCCGCATCGACCAGACCGGCCTTGCCCATGAGTGTCAGGAGCACTGGCAACTGAAAGCACAGACCGAAGGCCACGATGAGCTTCAGCGTGATGTCCAGCGTTTCGTTGACCTTGCCGTTGAAGACGATGTCGATGCCCCGTTCGGTCACTGGCGGCGCGATCTCTTCGACCTCGACAACGCCTTCGGCAACGCCATCCGCCACCGTGGCAACGAAGGTCGAGATCATCGAGGCCGCGTCGGCAAAGCCGAGGAAGAACTGCATCGCCAGCGGCGTCACCACGTAATGGGCAAAGGCCGCGCCCAAGATAAACAGCCCCGGAGAGGCCACCAGGAAGGGCAGGAACGCATTCTTTTCAGAACGGTACAGCCCCGGCGCCACGAAGCGCCACATCTGGTAGGCAATCACGGGGAAGGCCAGCGCAAGGCCGCCCACCATCGAGATCCGCACCAGCGTGAAAAAATATTCCTGCGGCGCGGTGTACTGCATCACAGGGTTCGGATCGCCGAGCGAGCGCATCGTCGACTCGATCGGGACCAGCAGGAAATCGAGGATCTGCCCCCCCACCGTGAAACAGGCCACCATCGCCACGAGAAAGGCGACAACGGACCAGATCAGCCGTTGTCGCAACTCTGTCAGGTGCTCGATCAGCGGCGCGGCGCTGTCCTCGATCTCGTCATCATGGGTCGTGCTCATGTTTCGGCCTTCTTCTCTGCCGATTGCTCCGCGGCCTCGTCCGCCGTCAGTGCAGCCTCGGCGGCCTCGGCCTTGGCCAGCGCCTCGGCGGCTTCGCGTGCCTTGCGGTCGGCCGCGGCCCGGGCGGTCTGTGCCTGGATCTTCTTGGCCTGCTCGGCCCGGTCGGCCGCCAGCTTGCCGGTGGCGCTGCCCTTTTCATACTTGGACGGATCGACCGAAGACGTCACGTCGCGCGCGATGTCCTTGACCCCGTCCATGGCGGACCCGATCGGATTGGTGGCCGATTTCAGCCCCGAGGCCACGTCCCGCAGCCCGGTTTCATCCGCCGCGTCGTTCATCGCGCGGCTGAAATCGCGCGCCATGGCCCGCGCCTTGCCGACGAACCGCCCGACATTGCGGAACAGCACCGGAAGATCCTTGGGCCCGACCACGATCAGCGCCACGATCCCGATGACCAGGAGCTCGCTCCAGCCCAGATCGAACATGTCGGATTACGCCTTGGTCTTGTCGGTCTCGGCCTCGGGCGTCACGTCCTTGGCGTCGTCGCCCGGGTCGTTCTCAAGCTCCTTGGCGCCCTCGTTCATACCTTTCTTGAAGGACGTGATGCCCTTGCCCACTTCGCCCATCATCGAGCTGATCTTACCGCGCCCGAAAAGCACCAGCACCACGACAGCAATCAGAAGAAGACCCGGAAGTCCGATATTGTTGAGCATTTGAAAACTCCTTTCCCCGCGCGAACCCCGCGCCATGTATCTCGATCCCCGTGATAGAATCGCCGCCCGCCCGAGGGAAGCGTGCCAGCCCAGTTCGGGGCCCCCGGCGCCCGGTTGGACGGGCAGTTTTTTGTGAGATCGCGGCTCCTGACAACTTTATGTCAGTAATTCACCTCGATACACTATGCTTGGAAGGAGATGCCATGCGCCGCAGTGACCGATTGCTTGAACTGATGACCCGTCTGCGCGACGGGCGTATCCACCGGGCCGAGGATCTGGCCGCACGTTTCGGCGTCTCGGTCCGCACGATTTACCGGGACATGGACACGCTGGCGGCCTCGGGCATCCCTGTCGAGGGCACGCGCGGTTCGGGCTACCGCGCGCTCGACACGCTCACCCTGCCCCCGCTCAGCCTGACCCCGGCCGAGATCGAAGCGCTGCAGCTGGGCCTGGCCATCGTGGCCGAGGCACCGGATCCCGACCTGAAGGCCGCCGCGCTGTCGCTGACCGAGAAGATGGATGCCGCCCTGCCGAGCGAGGCGCCGACGGACCGCGATGCCGCGCTGGCGGTCTATCCATTCTCGGACGCCGCGCGCGGCTTTTCGCACATGTCCACGATACGTGCCGCCATCCGGGGCCGGCAGAAACTGCGCCTCAGCTACCGGCGCCCCGACGATGTCTGGAGCTTCCGCACCATCCGCCCCCTGCAGATCGACCATTTCGGCCGCGTATGGTCGCTGACGGCCTGGTGCGAGTTGCGCAACGATTTCCGTGTCTTCCGCTTGGACCTGATCGAAAGCGCCGACATCCTGCCAGAGCTCTTCGTCGACGAGCCGGGCAAGAGCCTGGCCGATTACCGCGCCGCCGGCTGACCCGCCCCCCCGGTCAGGCCGGGAAGACGAAGCATTTCTCGCGCGGGATCGTCAGCCACATGGGCTTGCCCGGCTTCGGCATGAAGACCCCCGGCACCGTCGCCTTCAGCAGCATCCCGTCGTGGTCCATGCGGAATTCGACAAGGCTTTCGTGCCCCATGAACCGCGAACGTTCCACCAGCCCCCGCGCCGCAACGCCGTCGCGCGGTGTCGGCAGGGGACCACGTCCGTTGCGATCGAAATCGATCCGCACGTGCTGGGGCCGAAACACGATCTCAACCGCCGTCCCGTCGGGCACGCCCGGCGCAAGGAAACGGCCAAAGACCGTCGTGGCCAGTGCGCCGTTCACCTCTGCCCGGATCACGTTGGTGTCCGAGAAGAACGAGACCGCCGCCCGGTCCGCGGGCCTGGTATAGACCGTGTAGGGCGCGCCGCGCTGCACGATCCGGCCCTGCCGCATCAGCGCGATCTCGTCGGCCATGCGCATCGCCTCGTCCGGTTCATGCGTCACCAGCAGGACGGCGGCATCCTCGGCTTTCAGCAGATCCAGCGTTTCGTCCCGGATCCCGTCGCGCAGACGGTTGTCGAGGCCTGAGAAGGGTTCGTCCATCAGCATGATCCGCGGCCGGGGCGCGATGGCGCGGGCCAGGGCCACCCGCTGCTGCTCGCCGCCCGAGAGCTCGTGCGGATAGGAATCGATGAAGCGCAGCAGGTCGACCCGGTGCAACAGCTCCTCGACCCGGGCGCGGCGTTCCTCGCGGCTGCCGCTGCGCAGGCCGAAGGCCACGTTGTCGGCGACGCTCAGGTGCGGGAACAGGGCGAAATCCTGGAACATCAGGCCGATGCCGCGCCGTTCGGGCGGCAGATCGCGCCCATCGCCGCTGATCAGCTTGCCATCCAGAAGGACCTCGCCGGTTTCCTGCCGTTCGACCCCGGCGATGATCCGCAGCGTCGTGGACTTGCCGCAGCCCGAGGGCCCCAGCAGGCAGGTCACCTGCCCCGGCTGGATGCTGAGGGACACGTGATCGACCACCGGCCGCCCGTTGAACCGGCGCACGAGGTTGCGCACCTCGAGCCGGGGCACGGGGGTGTCGGGAAGATGTTCGGGTGTTGGCTCGGAACTCACGCCGGGTCTCGTACCGCATTCTGGCCGCAGGATCCCGCCCCGATAACAACGCCCCGGGGGCGAGGCAAGCGGCAGGTCGCCTCACATGGATGGCACAGCGGGCGGCTCAGTTGTCCAAAAGCTCGAAACCGGCCTCGCCCAGCACGCGGCCATTGACCTGCAGCGCGATCTTCTGCGCCCCGGGATACAGCCGGTAGGTCGTGGCGTCCCCTTTCAGCCCGTGCCGTTTCACGATGGTCTGAGGGGTACCGGCGGCCAGCTGCAGTGTCTTCAGCTTGTGCACCTTGGGCGCCAGCTCGCCGTTGGCGCGGCGGCGCCAGAAGACGTAATCGACGATGGCCCCGGCCGACACATCGCAGTGCAGCGTCACCGCAAGTTCCATCACATCGCCGATCCGCGCCTGGGCAGGGATGTCGAACTGCAGCAGCTTGATCGGAGCGTCAGGGTCGAAGCCCAGGAGCGCCATCGCCCGGGGATCGCCCGCCTTGACCAGCCCGCGCAGCGCGTGCCCGGTCATCCACTGCAGCTCGCGCGGCGCCTGCCGCCCGGCCTGCCCCCAGGCGTTCAGCCGGTCCAGCGCCAGCTCGGGCCGGATCTTGGTGATGTCATTGAGGTGGTTGGCCACCGATCTTGTCACGTAGCGCGTCGGGTCCGCATGCAGCCGGTCCAGCAGCGGCAAAGCGCGGTCCGGGTCCAGCCCGATGGCCGGCGCCCAGGGCAGCTTGGGCCGCGTGCCCTCACTCACCAGCCGCCGCACGTGGTAATTCGGGTGCTGCGCCCAATCCTCCATCCGTTCCAGAACCAGGTCCGGGTAGCGGATCAGGAAGGCGCGGATCGACATCTCCATGCTGAACCGCTGGGTGATCTCCTCCATCAGGTCCAGCGACAGGTCCGGATGCTCCTCAAGCCCCAGCGCCGTGACAACCTCGCCCAGGGGTGCGTGGATGAAGCGGCCGAAATCGTCATCCGTCCGGGTCGGGTCCAGCGGCGGTGGCAGGGCCGCGCGCAGGATCGGCGCGGCCTCCGGCAGGTTTCCGGGCAGCTCTTGCAGCAGGCATTCGGCGATCCAGGCGATCCGCGCCTTCAGCTCCAGCTCGGGCAGGCGCGCCAGCACGGCGGCCTCGAACCGGTCGGCGTCGATCGCCCCGGTGGCCCGGAACTGCGCGGCAAGGTCACCGATCGTGGACGGGTTGAAGAGATCGTCCTTCAGAGAGAAGCCTGACGCCATGACTTACATTGTCAGATTGTTCAGCCCGCCGTCGAGCAGGATGTTCTGCCCCACGATGAAGCCGGCATGTTGCGAGCAGAGAAAGGCGCAGGTCTGGCCGAACTCCTCCCTGGTGCCGATACGCCCCACGGGGATGTTGGAGGCGCGCTCGGCGCGGACCTCTTCGGCGCTCTGACCGGTCTGTTTCATGATCGCGGCGTCGGTTGTGCGGATCCGGTCGGTGTCATGCACGCCCGGCAGCAGGTTGTTGATCGTCACGCCGCTGCCGGCCACTTGCCGCGCGGTTCCGGCGACATAGCCGGTCAGCCCGGTGCGCGCGGCATTCGACAGGCCCAGCGTGGCAATGGGCGCCCGCACAGATTGCGAGGTGATATTGACCACGCGTCCCCAGCCCCGCTCCATCATGCCCGGCAGAACGGCCTTCATCAGCGCGATGGGCGTCAGCATGTTCGCATCCAGCGCCTTGACGAAATCCTCGCGGTCCCAGTCCGACCACATCCCCGGCGGCGGGCCGCCATTGTTGTTCACCAGGATATCCGGCGCGCCGCCGGCGGCGCCCAGAACCTGCGCCTGCCCCTCGTCCGACCCGATATCGCAGGCCACCGCCGTGACCTCGACCCCGTAGGTGTCGCGCAGCCGCGCGGCCTCGGTCTCCAGCAGGTCGGCGCCCCGGGCATTCATCACCAGATTGACGCCGGCCTCGGCCAGCGCCTCGGCACAGCCCAGGCCAAGCCCCTTGCTCGATGCGCAGACGATGGCGGTCTTGCCGCGAATTCCCAGGTCCATGATGGTCTCCTTGCCCTGCCTCGCCGCGATCCGGCCGCGGTGCCCCGGGGTACCATCCCCGCCACGGGGGACGCCAGCAAAACACCGTCGCGTTGACCCGGCTTCGCCATAATCCTAGCGTACCGGGGCATATCAAACCCTGTTCTTCTTCGCGCCCGGCTTTCCCATGTCCCTTGCCCCCGTTCAATCTGTCCTGGTCCACGAGGCCGGCGCCTTCCGCGTCGCGCTTGGCGCCAACATGGGCGATCCGGTCTCGATCCTGGACGAACTCACGCTGGACGACATCTATGAACTTGCCCCCGACAGCGAGCGGCAGCGCATGGCCCTGCTGATGGGCCGTGACGGCACGCTGAGCATCGCAAGCTCAAGCGATGCGGGCCAGCCCGGCGCGCGGCTGCACCTGGATTGCACGCTGCTGCTGATGTCGCCCGACGGCGAGACGACCGATGCGCTGGTGCTGGTCGAGGTCGACGACGAAGGCCATATCGAAGAGATCTACCTGCTTCCGCTGGGCCCGCTTGCGCCCCGCACCGGCTACACCCTGGTCGGCGCCGACCGCGACAGCGTGACGGCCAAATTCGCCCAGATCGCCTGCGTCTCCTTCACGCGCGGCACGCATATCACCATGGCCACCGGCCGGCAGGTCCCGATCGAACAGATCCAGCCGGGCGACCGTGTCCTGACCCGCGACGATGGCGTGCGCGAGGTCCGCTGGATCGGCCAGACCACGGTGCGCGCGGTCGGGGATTTCGCGCCGATCCTGGTAAAGAAGGGCACGCTCAACAACGCCAACGACCTGCTGGTCAGCCCCGATCACCGGCTGTTCATCTACCAGCGCACCGATCAGCTGGGCGCCGGGCGCGCCGATTTGCTGGTCGCCGCGCGGCACCTGGTGAACGACGACACGATCGTGGTGCGCAATGGCGGCTTCGTGGATTACTTCCAGATCCTCTTTGACCGGCACCACATCATCTACGCCGAGGGGATCGCCGCGGAATCGACGCTGGTGAACCCGCGCACCCGCCCCGCCCTGCCCGACAGCCTGGCCGAGGTTCTGCAGGCCATGCTGCCCCGCAACGACGACCGGGAGAGGCATGGGCTCGACGTAGGCAAGGCCCTGCTTGACCGCCCCGACGCAATCGAGCTGCTGCTGCGCGCCTCTTCCCGCTGACCGTCAACGACAGCAGCCGCGAGACGGGCCGGCAACGTCCCGACGAGCAGCCCATCCGCCGCAGCCAAATTCTTGCGCGACACCGCGTATCCGCGCAGCCAATTTCTTGCGCGCAGCCGCGCAGCCAATTATAGCGCGGTCATGTTGGACACCGCTTCAAACCGCCCCGACCTGCCGCCCGAGATCGCGCGGCGCCGGACCTTTGCCATCATCTCGCATCCCGATGCGGGCAAGACGACGCTGACCGAGAAGTTCCTTCTCTACGGTGGCGCCATCCAGATGGCCGGACAGGTGCGCGCGAAGGGCGAGGCGCGGCGCACGCGGTCGGACTTCATGCAGATGGAAAAGGATCGCGGCATCTCGGTCTCGGCCTCGGCCATGTCCTTCGACTACCGCAACTTCCGCTTCAACCTGGTCGACACGCCGGGCCACTCGGATTTCTCGGAAGACACCTATCGCACGCTGACAGCGGTGGATGCGGCGATCATGGTGATCGACGGCGCCAAGGGCGTGGAAAGCCAGACCCGGAAATTGTTCGAGGTCTGCCGCCTGCGCGACCTTCCAATCTTGACATTTTGCAACAAAATGGACCGCGAAAGCCGCGATGTTTTCGAGATTATTGACGAAATCCAGGAAAACCTCGCAATCGACGTGACCCCGGCCTCCTGGCCCATCGGGCAGGGCCGCGACTTTGTCGGATGCTACGATATCCTGCGCGACCGCCTGGAGCTGATGGACCGCGCCGACCGCAACAAGGTCGCCGAAAGCATCGCGATCGAGGGGCTCGATGATCCGAAACTTGCCGAACATGTGCCCGCCCACCTGCTCGACCAGCTGAAGGAAGAGCTTGAGATGGCGCGCGAACTGCTGCCGCCGCTGGATCCGCAGGCGCTGCTGGATGGCACGCTGACCCCGATCTGGTTCGGCTCGGCGATCAATTCCTTCGGCGTGAAAGAGCTGATGGACGGTATCGGCACCTACGGTCCGCAGCCCCAGGTGCAATCGGCCGAGCCGCGGCAGATCGCACCCGAGGAAACCAAGGTTTCGGGCTTTGTCTTCAAGGTGCAGGCCAACATGGACCCCAAGCACCGCGACCGCGTGGCGTTCGTCCGCATGGCCTCGGGCCATTTCAAGCGCGGGATGAAGCTGACCCATGTGCGCTCGAAGAAGCCCATGGCGATCTCCAACCCGGTGCTGTTCCTCGCCTCCGACCGCGAACTGGCCGAGGAGGCCTGGGCCGGCGACATCATCGGGATCCCGAACCATGGCCAGCTGCGCATCGGCGACACGCTGACCGAAGGCGAGATGCTGCGCGTGGCGGGCATCCCCTCCTTCGCGCCGGAACTGCTGCAGGGCGTCCGCGCGGGCGATCCGATGAAGGCCAAGCACCTGGAAAAGGCGCTGATGCAATTTGCCGAGGAAGGCGCGGCAAAGGTCTTCAAGCCATCGATCGGCTCGGGCTTCATCGTCGGCGTCGTCGGGCAGTTGCAGTTCGAGGTGCTCGCCTCGCGGATCGAGATGGAATACGGCCTGCCCGTGCGGTTCGAGCAGTCGCAGTTCACCTCGGCCCGCTGGGTGTCGGGCGAGAAGGCGGCGGTTGAGAAGCTCGTCAATGCCAACAAGCAGCACATCAGCCACGACCATGACGGTGACATCGTCTACCTGACGCGGCTGCAGTGGGATATCGACCGGATCGAGCGCGATTATCCTGACGTCAAGCTGACGGCGACCAAGGAAATGATGGTCTGACGGATGGCCGAGGCTCTGCCGCGCTGGGGCCTCGCGTCCACCATAAAGGCACCGGATGCGGAGATCCTCCGCTTTGCCGCCTGGCACCTGGAGCAGGGCGCACACCGGCTCTACATCTATCTCGACGATCCCGACAGCACGGTCTACCCGCTGCTCAAGGCGCATCCCCGTATCCGAGTACGCCGCTGTACCGAGGGCTGGTGGAAAAAGCTGCAGGGCAAGCGCCCCGTCAAGCACCAGGTCCGGCAATCGCTCAACGCCACCCATGCCTATGCCCGCCCGGCCGAGGTCGACTGGCTGATCCACATGGACGCGGACGAATTCCTGCAGCCCGACATCTCTGTGGCGGACACACTGGCCGGCCTGCCGGCTGACGTTCTGACAGCGCGTGTCAGGCCGGAAGAATCACTTGCCGGCAGCGCGGAATGCTTCAAGGCGTTCATTCCGTCGGGCCCCGACCGCCAGGCCATCGTCAACCGGCTTTACCCGACCTTCGGATCCTACCTGCGCGGCGGCTTCGTCAGCCACACCGCCGGCAAGCTATTTGTCCGCACCGGGCTGGGCGACCTGACGATCCGCATCCACAACGCCTTCCGAGGCGAGGACATGAACCCGTCCGAGGCCGAGCCGGGCGACATAGCCCTGCTGCATTGCCATGCACGGGACTGGGACGACTGGCTCGCGCATTACCGCTATCGCCTTGCCCATGGTTCCTATCGTGCTGACTTGCCTGGGCCCCGTCCGGCCGAGAAGGGTGGCATGTCCCTACACGACCTGTTCCGCTGGCTCGAGGCGGACGCGGGTGAGGACGGCCTGCGCGCCTTCTACGACGAGGTCCTGTCCGACGCGGCCGGCCTGCCCGACCGGCTGTCGGCCGAGCGCCTCCTGCGCCGCCATGACCTGCAGCTGGACCGGCTCGTGCGGAAACACTTCCCGGGCTAGCCCCCCAGAATGTCGTCTTTTCGGCAACATCCACCCCGCAATCGCAACGATGTTTGACCGGGGCGCAAGAATTTGCTATGCGCCCGGCAGGAGAGCGATGTCTCCTGTGCGTCACCATCCGGGTGATGCGCCCCATAGACGTGCGGGCCAAATCAGTGTCCGCGACCAACGGACACATATGACAAAATTTTCTGATCTGAACCTGAACCCCAAGGTCCTGAAAGCCGTGGAAGAGGCGGGCTATGAAACGCCCACGCCGATCCAGGCCGGGGCCATTCCGCCGGCGCTCGAGGGCAAGGATGTCCTGGGCATCGCCCAGACTGGCACCGGCAAGACCGCAAGCTTCGTTTTGCCGATGATCACCGCACTTGCCCGCGGCCGCGCCCGCGCGCGGATGCCGCGCAGCCTGGTGCTGTGCCCGACGCGCGAACTCGCCGCGCAGGTGGCAGAGAATTTCGACACTTATACCAAGCACCTGAAGCTGACCAAGGCGCTGCTGATCGGCGGCGTGTCCTTCAAGGAACAGGACCAGTTGATCGATCGGGGCGTCGACGTGCTGATCGCCACACCCGGCCGCCTGCTGGACCATTTCGAACGCGGCAAGCTTTTGCTGACCGGCGTGCAGATCATGGTCGTGGACGAAGCCGACCGGATGCTCGACATGGGGTTCATCCCCGATATCGAACGCATTTTCTCGCTGACGCCCTTCACCCGGCAGACGCTGTTCTTCTCGGCCACGATGGCGCCCGAGATCGAGCGGATCACCAACACCTTCCTGTCGAATCCCGAGAAGATCGAGGTTGCCCGCCAGGCCACCGCGTCGGAGACGATCGAACAGGGCGTGGTGATGTTCAAGGCCTCGCGCCGCGACCGGGAAGCCAGCGAGAAGCGGAAGCTGCTGCGCGCCCTGATCGACGCCGAAGGCGACAAGTGCACCAACGCGATCGTCTTCTGCAACCGCAAGTCGGATGTGGATATCGTCGCGAAATCGCTGAAGAAATACGGCTATGACGCGGCCGCGATCCATGGCGACCTGGACCAGAGCCAGCGCACCAAGACGCTGGAACAGTTCCGCGACAAGACGCTGCGATTCCTGATCGCCTCCGATGTCGCCGCCCGCGGGCTCGACATCCCATCGGTCAGCCACGTGTTCAATTTCGACGTCCCCTCTCATTCCGAGGATTACGTGCACCGGATCGGCCGCACCGGTCGCGCCGGGCGCGACGGCAAGGCAGTGATGATCTGCTCTGCCCGCGACGACAAGTACCTCGATTCGATCGAGAAACTCCTCCAGAAGGAGATCCCGCGCATCGAGAACCCGCTGAAATCCGAGGCTGCGGCTGAGGCGCCAGCGCCGAAGAAGACCGAAGCGAAGAGCACCGAGCCGAAGCAGACCGAATCGAAGCAGACCGAATCGAAATCGAGCGCCCGCTCGACGGAGCCGAAGGCCGAGAGCACCGCGAGCAAGCCGAAATCTTCGTCCTCGTCGCGCACGCGCAGCAACAGCAGCCGCTCCGGCCGCAGCCGCGACGATCAGCATCACGGCAACAAGGTCGTGGGCATGGGCGATCACCTGCCCAGCTTCATCGCGATGAGCTTCGAGGAACGCCGGGCCAGCTGAACCTGCCCCGGGATGGACATGCAAAAAACGGCGGAGCCTTGGCTCCGCCGTTTTTTTGTCGTGTTCGGATGAACGGGGCAAGCGGTGGGGTACAACCCCACCCTACGCAGCTGGTGTAGGGTGGGGTTATACCCCACCGCCACCGAGCCGTTCCGGGCCTATCCCAGCCGGCTGATGACCACCATCGCTTCCGGCTTACGCCCGATCTCGTCCATCGCCGTCTTACGCGCCTGCTTGCGCAGAAGCTCTTCCAGCGCATCGTCGTTCATCAGCGTCTTCGCCCCGGCCCGGCCGACAGCCTGGGCCAGGTCGGCCTCCAGCACCTCGGCCAGCGCCGCCTTGGACCGTCCCGTTTCCGGCAGCCCCATCAGTTCGACCCAGGGTTCGCCCAGCGGTTCGTCGTCCTCCAGGATGATCGTCACCACGACGATCCCGTTCAGCGCCATGCGGATCCGGTCGCGGACGACCCCGTCCAGCGCGCCGATCTTTATCGACCCGTCCAGGTAGGTCTTTGTCACGTCGATGTATTCCTCGACGGTCGGCGCATTGCCCGACAGGTTCAGCATGGTGCCGTTGGTCGCGATGATCCCCATCCGGCCCTTGCTTTCGGCCAGGCGCACATGTTCGCGCAGATGGCGATGTTCGCCATGCATCGGGATCACCATCTGCGGCGCCACGATATCCTGCAGACGCTCCAGGTCGGGACGGTTCGCGTGCCCGGAGACGTGGTAGCGGCCCGAGGTATCGTCGACGACGTCGATGCCCTTCTCGGAGAACTGGTTGATGATCCGGATCACACCGGATTCATTGCCCGGAATGGTCTTGGAGGAGAACAGGAACAGGTCGCCCTCCTTCATCTCCAGCCCCAGGTACTTGCCCCGCGCCAGCTGCGCCGAGGCCGCCCGCCGCTCGCCCTGGCTGCCGGTGACCAGCAGCATCAGGTTCTCCCGCGGGATCTGGGTCGCGTCTTCCGGGCTGACCACCGAGGGGAAATCGCTCAGCACGCCGCTTTGGACGGCCGCCTCGACCATCCGACGCATCGCGCGGCCCAGCAGCACGATCGACCGGCCGGCGCGATCCCCGGCCTCGGCCAGGGTCTTCAGCCTCGCGACGTTGGACGCGAAGGTGGTCGCCACGACCATCCCGGGCGCGCTGGCCACCAGCTCTTCGATTGCCGGTCCGACCTCGGATTCCGACCGGCCCGGATGGGTCGAGAACACGTTGGTGCTGTCGCACATCAGCGCCCGCACCCCGACCGAGGACACCTCGGCCCAGAGGTCCGGGTCAAAGGCTTCGCCCACAACCGGGTTGCTATCGATCTTGAAGTCGCCGGAATGGATCAGCCGCCCCTCGGGCGTGTCGATCACCAGCGCGGCGCTTTCGGGGATGGAATGCGACACCGGCAGGAACCCCACCGTGAAGGGGCCCGCCTGCACCGTCTCGGGCCAGGCCGAGGCAAGGTGCACCGCATCCTCCGGGTGGCCCTGTTCGGCCATCTTGCGCCGGGCGATGTTGCCGGTGAAGGCCCGCGCGTAGATCGGTGCCTGCAACGCCTCGTAGTGATGCGCGACCGCGCCCACGTGATCCTCGTGGGCGTGGGTGATAAAGATCGCCTCCAGCCGGTCGGCACGTTCCGCCAGCCAGGCGATATCGGGCAGGATCAGGTCCACGCCCGGGGTTGTCTCCATATCGGAGAAGGCCACGCCGAGATCGACGAGGATCAGCCGTTCCTCGCCCTTCTTCCCGTAGCCGTAGACATAGGCATTCATGCCAATTTCGCCTGCCCCGCCAAGGGGGAGGTATATCAATCGTTCACCGCTCATGGCTTATGGAATTTTCCTTGTTATGCTTATGGATGACAGTCAAGCCATGCATTGTCAGATCGTCTTCGTAGGCATCGAACAGGTCGACGCTTTGCTGGAACAGGGGCGCCAGCCCGCCCGTCGATATCACCCGCATGTCGCGGTCGCGCTCGCCCTTGATGCGCGCGCAGATTTCCTTGACCAGGCCCACGTAGCCCCAGAATACGCCAGATTGCATGCAGGCCACCGTGTTGGTGCCCACCACCCGCTGCGGTTTCGAGATGTCCACATGCGGCAGCGCTGCCGCCGCCTGGTGCAATGCCTCGAGGCTGAGGTTCACGCCCGGGGCAATCACGCCCCCCACGTAGGCGCCGTCTTCCTCGACCACGTCGAATGTCGTGGCGGTGCCAAAGTCCACGACGATGATGTCACCGCCGTACTTGTCATAGCCAGCCACCGTATTCACCAGCCGGTCCGGCCCGACGGCGGTGCCGGCATCCACGCGCACATCCACCGGCAGCAGGCAGTCGGGCCGGCCGACCACGATGGGGCGCGTGTTGAAATAGCGGTCCGACAGGACCCGAAGGTTGAAGACCACGCGCGGCACGGTCGAGGACACGATCACATCGGTGATATCCGCCTCGATCCCCTGGAATTCCATCAGGGTCGACAGCCACACGTAATACTGGTCTGCCGTGCGCTGCCATTCGGTCGCCGTCCGCCACGTGGCGACAAAAGCGGTCCCGTCCCAGATGGAGAACACGGTGTTGGTGTTGCCGCAGTCGATGGCCAGGAGCATCGCACCCCTCCTCTTCAGAAGAAGACATCCGCCGCCGGAATGGCGACAACGCCCCGGGCGGTCTTTAGGACAAGATTGCCGGCGTCGTCCACCGTCTGAAACGTGCCAGAGGTTTCCGACGTTGCGGTCCGCGCGGTAATGACCTCGCCCAGCCGGGCCGCGCGGTCAAGCCAGGCGGTGCGGATTGGGCCGAAGCCATAGGTCGTGAAGTCCCTCTCATGGCGGTCATAGGCGATCGCCAGGTGGTCCAGCAGGGTCTCGGACTCAACCTGTGCGCCGGTCTCGGACAGCAGGGACACCGGGCGCACGGCGCCCGCCTCGACGTCGGAGGCTGGCGGCGCATCCACAAGGTTCACGCCGATACCGATCAGCAGGTGGCTCATCGCCGTCCCCTGCCCCGCGCTTTCCAGAAGGATGCCCGAGACCTTGCCGCCGTTCAGCAGCACGTCGTTGGGCCATTTCAGAGCCAGCCCCTGCGCCCGGCCCGACACCGCGGCCAGCGCATCAAAGAGCGCCAGGGCCGTCACGAAACTGCGCAGGGCCGCGACCTGAGGCGGCTCAGCGGGGCGCAGCACGAGGGTCGCCGCGAAATTGCCAAGGGGGTTTTTCCAGGCCCGGCCGCGCCGCCCACGGGGCGCCGTCTGTTCATGCGCCAGGATCCATTCCGGACCGGAAAGAGACGGCGCAAGCCGCGCCGCCTCGTTCAATGTGGAATCAACCGATTGCAGGATCCGCCGGCCATAGCCGGCGGGCCAGCCATCAATGGACAAGCGTTGCCGCAGCGGCCGCGGCCGCGCCTTCGATGCCGAAGAGGTTCACGATACCCAGCAGCATCGCCGCCGCCGAGGCTGCCAGGAAGACCGACAGCACCGGTGCCTCGGTCCGGTCCAGCTCCTCTCCGGTGTCCGAGCCGAAGTACATGTAGTAGACGATGCGCAGGTAGTAGAAGGCGCCGATCACCGAGGCGACCACGCCGGCAACCGCCAGCCATGCCAGCCCGCCTTCGTAGGCGGCGCGCAGCACGTAGAGCTTCCCGATGAAGCCCAGCATCGGCGGCACACCGGCCAGCGAGAACATCAGCACCAGCATCGCCAGCGCACGCCCCGGCTCCTTGCGGGCATAGAGGTTCAGCGCGTTGATATCGGTAACCGGCTGGCCGTCCTTCTCCATCATCAGGATGAAGGCGAAGGTGCCGACGTTCATCGCGACGTAGATGGCCATGTAGACCAGCATCGCCTGCACGCCGAATTCGGTCCCCGAGGCCAGGCCCATCAGGGCGTAGCCCATATGCGCGATCGAGGAATAGGCCATCAGGCGCTTGATGTTGGTCTGTCCGATGGCCGCGATCGCGCCCAGGAACATCGACAGCAGCGACAGCATCGCGATCACCTGCTGCCAGTCGCCCACGGCCCCGCCAAAGGCATCGAACAGCACCCGCGCGAACAGCGCCATGGCGGCGATCTTCGGCGCTGTGGCGAAGAAGGCGGTGATCGGCGTCGGCGCGCCTTCGTAGACATCCGGCGTCCACATGTGGAACGGCACGGCCGAGACCTTGAACGCCAGGCCCGAGATCACGAAGACCAGGCCAAAGAGGAAGCCCACCGGCAGTTCCCCGGTATGCGCGGTCTCCACGATGTTCGAGAACAGGGTCGAGCCCGAGTAGCCGTAAACCAGCGAGGCCCCATAGAGCAGTAGGCCCGACGACAGCGCGCCAAGCACGAAGTACTTCAGGCCGGCCTCGGTCGATTTCACGCTGTCGCGGCGCAGCGAGGCCACCACGTAAAGCGCCAGCGACTGCAGTTCGAGCCCCATGTAAAGCGCCATCAGGTCCCCGGCGGAAACCATGACCATCATCCCCACGGCGGCCAGCGCCACGAGGATCGGGTACTCAAAACGCAACAGCCCGCGGCGCTGCATGTATTCCTGGCTCATCACCAGGATCGCGGCGGCGGAGCCCAGGATCGCGACCTTGGCAAAGCGCGAGAAGGCGTCATCGTGGAACATGCCGTTGAAGGCCACATGCGTGGCACCGTCAGAGCGCGTCACGATCCAGATCGCCAGCACGAGCATGAGCCCGGCCGTGCCCCAGACGAGGCCCGGTGCCAGCTTGTCCTTGCCGGTGTAGACCGCGACCAGCATGGCCGCCATCGCGGCCAGCGCCAGGATGATCTCTGGCATGATAATGTTCAGATCAGCTGAGATGGAGGACATGTCGTCGGCTCCTTAGTGCGAGGAGGCGACCTGACCGGCGGCATCTGCCGCGGCCACAGCCGTCTCGACGGAGGATTGCAGTGCTGCCGTCGCGGGCCCGATCACATCGGTGACCAGCGACGGGTAGACGCCAAGCAGAAGGGTCATGGCGACGAGCGGGGCAAAGATCCACTTCTCGCGCGCGTTCATGTCCTTGATGGTCTTCAGGCTTTCCTTGATCAGGTCGCCGAACACGACCCGGCGGTACAGCCAGAGCGCATAGGCGGCCGAGAAAATCACGCCGGACGCGGCCACGGCCGTGACCCAGGTGTTGACCTGGAAGGCGCCCATGAGCGTCAGGAATTCACCGACGAAGCCGGAGGTGCCCGGCAGGCCCACGTTGCCCATGGTGAAGAACATGAAGACAAGCGCATAGGCCGGCATCCGGTTCACAAGGCCGCCGTAGGCGTCGATGTCGCGGGTGTGCATCCGGTCATAGATCACGCCGACGCAGAGGAAGAGCGCGGCCGAGATGAAGCCGTGCGACAGCATCTGGAAGATCGCGCCGTCGATCCCCTGCTGGTTCGCGGCAAAGATCCCCATGGTGACAAAGCCCATGTGCGCGACCGAGGAATAGGCGATCAGCTTCTTCATGTCCTCCTGCACCAGCGCCACGAGCGAGGTGTAGACGATCGCGATCGCCGACAGCCACAGAACGAAGGTCGCCATCACGTCGGACCCCACCGGGAACATCGGCAGGCTGAAGCGCAGGAAGCCGTAGCCGCCCATCTTCAGCAGGATCGCGGCCAGTACGACCGACCCCGCGGTCGGCGCCTGCACGTGCGCATCCGGAAGCCAGGTGTGCACCGGCCACATCGGCATCTTCACCGCGAAGCTGGCGAAGAAGGCCAGGAACAGCAGGGTCTGCATCCCGCCGATGATCTGGACTCCGAGGATCGAGAAGGTCTCCGACGCGAATTCATGGGTCAGCAGCGTCGGGATGTCGGTGGTGCCGGCATCCGAGAACATCGCCACCATCGCGACCAGCATCAGGACCGAGCCGAGGAAGGTGTAGAGGAAGAACTTGAACGAGGCGTAGATCCGATCCTTGCCGCCCCAGATCCCGATGATCAGGAACATCGGGATCAGCCCGGCCTCGAAGAAGATGTAGAACAGCACCAGGTCCAGGGCCATGAACACGCCCAGCATCAGCGTTTCCAGCGCCAGGAAGGCGATCATGTATTCCTTCACCCGGTCCGTCACGTTCCAGCTGGCCAGGATGGTCAGCGGCATGATGAAGGTGGTCAGCAGTACGAACAGCACCGAAATCCCGTCGACGCCCATCTTGTATTTCAGGCCAAGAAGCCATTCGCCCTCTTCCACGAACTGGAAGCCGGTGTCGGAGGGGTCGAAGCCGAACAGGATGAAAAGCGAGACCACGAAGGTCGCCGAGGTCGCAAAGAGGGCCACCCATTTCGCGTTCCGCTGGGCGGCCTCGTCGTCCCCGCGCAGGAACAGCGCGAGGATCACGGCCGCGACGGCGGGAATGAAGGTGGTAATGGAAAGGAGGTTATCCATCAGTTCGCTCCTCCGCCGAGCGTCATCCAGGTGATCAGAAGCGCGATGCCGATCACCATCGCGAAGGCATAGGTGAAGATGAAGCCCGATTGGGCCCGTCCGGCAAGCCGCGTGAAGAAGGGCACGACGCCCATGGCGATCCCGTTGAGGAAGCCGTTGATGATACCGACATCCCCGCCTTTCCACAGTACACGGCCGATGGCCACGGCCGGCTTGACGAAGACCGCGTCGTAAAGCTCGTCGAAATACCACTTGTTCTTCAGGAACAGGTACAGCGGGCGCTGGTTCTCGGCCAGTGCCTTGGGCAGCGCCGGGTTAACCATGTAGAACAGGTAGGCCACGCCGAAGCCAAGCAGCATCGCGATGAAGGCCGACAGCTTCACCCAGACCGGCGAGGCATGGGCATCGTCCAGCACGTGGTTGTCGGGCGCCATGTAAAGCGCGCCCTCGCCCGGTTCGCCGGCGAAGACATAATGATGTTCGCCGCCATGGGCCGCATCGCCGCCTTCCGCGTCGGCATGCGCCTCGTCGGCGGTGCCGTGCTCTTCGCCCGTCTCTGCGCCATGGCCCGTATCGGCCGCCGCATGACCGTCTTCTTCATGCGCACCGGCCTCGGCCACGGGGATCCCGTAGAACTTGCCGACCTGATCGGCATGGCCGAAGAAGTTGGAATACCAGATCATCCCGGCGAAGACCGCCCCGAAGGACAGCACGCCCAGCGGGATCAGCATGGTCATCGGGCTTTCATGGGCATGTTCATGGGTATGCTTGTCGCCCCGCGCCTCGCCGAAGAAGGTCAGGAAGATCAGGCGCCACGAATAGAAGCTGGTCAGCGCCGCGGCGATCACCAGCAGCCAGAAGCCGTAGCTGGAGCCACCCGCCCAGCTGCTTTCGATGATCGCGTCCTTCGACACGAAGCCGGCAAAGCCGAACCAGCCGGTCAGCGGGATGCCGACACCGGTGATGGCCAGCGTGCCCATCATCATGCCCCAGAAGGTATAGGGCATCTTCTTGCGCAGGTTGCCATAGTTCATCATGTCCTGCTCGTGGTGCATCCCGTGGATGACCGAGCCGGCGCCCAGGAACAGAAGCGCCTTGAAGAAGGCATGCGTCAGCAGGTGGAACATCGCCGCCGAATACATGCCGACGCCCGCGGCCACGAACATGTAGCCCAGCTGCGAACAGGTCGAATAGGCGATGACGCGCTTGATGTCCGTCTGCACCAGGCCGATCGTCGCCGCGAAGAAGGCCGTCGTCGCCCCCAGCACGGTGATGAAGCCGGTCGCATGCGGCGCGAATTCATAGATCGGCGACATGCGGCAGACCAGGAAGACCCCCGCGGTCACCATGGTCGCGGCGTGGATCAGGGCCGACACGGGCGTCGGGCCTTCCATCGCGTCCGGCAGCCAGGTGTGCAGGATCAGCTGCGCCGATTTACCCATCGCGCCGATGAACAGAAGGATGCCGATCACCTCGGCCGCGTTCCATTCGGCCCACAGGAAGGTGATCTGCGTTTCCGCGATGGTGGGCGCCGCCGCGAAGATGTCCGAGAAGGAGATGCTGTCGACCAGGAAGAACAGGGCGAAGATCCCCAGGGCAAAGCCGAAGTCTCCGACCCGGTTGACCACGAAGGCCTTCATCGCCGCCTTGTTGGCCGAGGGCTTGCGGTAATAGAAGCCGATCAGCAGGTAGGATGCGAGGCCCACGCCTTCCCAGCCGAAGAACATCTGCGCCAGGTTGTCGGCCGTCACCAGCATCAGCATGGCGAAGGTGAACAGCGACAGATAGGCGAAGAACCTCGGACGATAGCTTTCGTCGTCGCGGAAGTTCTCGTCATGCGCCATGTAGCCGAAGCTGTAGAGATGCACGAGCGACGAGACCGTGGTGATCACGATCAGCATGATCGCGGTCAGGCGGTCCAGCCGGATCATCCAGTCGATCGAGAGCGTGCCGCTTTCGATCCAGCGCATGATGGTGATCTGTTCGGTCACGCCATCGAAGCCGATGAAGGTGATCCACGACAGCAACGCCGACAGGAACAGCAGCCCGGTGGCGGTCCACTGGGCGGCCTTTTCGCCGATCAGAGGCCAGCCGAAGCCGCAGATGATGGCGCCCACCAGGGGCGCGAACAGGAGAATGGTTTCCATGAGCCCCTCAGCCTTTCATCATGTTTGCGTCTTCCACGGCGATCGTGCCGCGGTTGCGGAAGAAACAGACGAGGATCGCAAGCCCGATCGCCGCCTCTGCCGCGGCCACGGTCAGCACGAAAAGCGTGAAGACCTGGCCAACCAGGTCGTCCAGGTAAGACGAGAAGGCCACGAGGTTGATGTTCACCGCCAGAAGGATCAGCTCGACGCTCATCAGCAGGATGATGATGTTCTTCCGGTTCAGAAAGATCCCGAAGATGCCGATGACGAAAAGCGTCGCCGCCACCGTCAGGTAATGTTCAAGTCCGATCATGTGTTCACCATTCCAGTAGCGGGTGGCCGTGTTTCGCGCAGGCATGCTGAGCGAGCGGGGCAACGGGGTCGCCCTGCTCGAACGTCGCTTCCTGCTGTTCGGTTACCGGCACCGGAAACGCATCCGGTGCAACGGTGCCCTCGAAGGGCGTCGTGAAGGTCTTGTTGACGCAATCGAACTGGTGCACCGCGTATTGCGGCCCCGCGTCCGTGTCCTGACGGGAGCTCAGCTGCACCTTGCCATCGCCGAAATACTCGCTCGCCACGTCGAAATGCTTGTCGATATCGGCGATCTCGGTGTCCTGCGCCAGGGCCGGCCCGGCCAGCATCAGGCTGGTCAGGATCGCCCCGGTACCGGCCGGAATGATCCGATCTGTCAGAAAGCTTTGCATCCGTCAGCCCCTCCGCCGTTCGAGCGCATGAAATTCGTCGCGGCGCGTCGCCCGCACGGGCAGGCTCTGTCGCTTCGGCAGGTCCCGCAGGCCCGCACCGGTCATCGGCAGCATCACCAGCAGAAGCGCCGCGATTGCAAGGATGTGCTCAACTCCGCTCATTCCCGTCCTTCCGGCCCGCCCTTGGGCCTGTCCGTCTCTCGTCCGTGGCAGGCCTGGGCCCGCTCTTTCATGCCGGGCGCCGCGGCGCCCGTTGCGTTCCAAGAGGCGCGCTCAGCGCCCGTTCGTTCCGTTCGGCATCCGCCGCCGCAGCAGCCAGGGTCCGACGCGTGCGCCCATCCGGCCGGGGATCCGCGGCATGAACCGCGCCGCCATCAGCGGCATCCGCCCCCCGGACCGTCTTTGGTAGACGCGGAAGACCAGCGCGGTCAGACCGGCCTTGACCAGCCAGAGCCCGGCAAGGCCGGCCACGCCGACGGTCTGCAGGACCTGCTCGGCCATGCCGAAGAGACCGCCGGTCATGCTCAAAGACCCTGCCCCGGTTTCACGTCGCGCAGCTCAAGCGCCTTGGCCGGATCGCGATAGATCTGGGCCAGGATGTTCTGGCGCTTGACGTCCTGGCGGTGGCGCAGCGTCAGGACGATCGCCCCGATCATCGCCACCAGCAGGATCAGGCCTGCCAGCTGGAACAGCAGGAAGTACTGGTCGTAAAGGATAAGCCCCAACGCTTCGGTGTTGTGCCGGTCGACCGGCATCGGCTGCGCGCGCATCGCCTCGGCGGCGCTGTTGGCGTCCCAGGCACCGAAGGCCATGGCAAACTGCATCAGGATCACGACCCCGATCAGCAGCGCCAGCGGCATGTATTTCGCCATCTCCGCCTTCAGCTCGGCAAAGTCGACATCCAGCATCATCACCACGAACAGGAACAGCACGGCGACCGCCCCCACGTAGACGATGATCAGCAGCATCGCGACCAGTTCCGCGCCCAGCAGCACGAAAAGCCCCGCCGCCGACAGGAAGGCAAGGATCAGCCACAGCACCGAGTGAACGGGCTGGCGGCTGATGACGGTGAAAAGCCCGCCCGCAATCACGCCAAGCGCGAAGAGGTAAAAGGCAAAGACGGTCATGGCTGATCTTCCTCCTTGTCGGCCATTGCCTCCTGCGCAAGCTCCAGCGCGCGGGACATCGCCGGGATCCCGGCGAAAAATGACATCTGGCCGATGGTCTCGACGATTTCCTGTTTGCGGGCGCCCGCCTCGACCGCGTGTTTCACGGTCTGGCGGACGGCGCTGTCATTCTGCGCGCCCTGCATGGTCAGCCCGGCCAGAGTGAGCAGCAGGCGCGTCTTGGCGTCCAGCCCCTCGGTGTTGACCTTGTTGCCGAACCACAGCTCCATGACGTCCTTGGGCATGGTGGGCCACAGTTGCTCGAACCCCTTGGGCGAGAAATGCTCGAGCGCCGGGTTCATGGCCTTGGCCATGTCCCGCGCCTGCTGCATCATCAGCTCGAAAGGGTTCGAGGGTGTCTCGCTCATCTGTAGGGCGCGTCCAGTTCCAGGTTGTGCGCGATCGCGGCTTCCCAGCGTTCGCCGTTCTCGAGAAGCTTGGCCTTGTCGTAGAAGAGCTCTTCGCGGGTCTCGGTCGAGAACTCGAAATTCGGCCCCTCGACGATCGCATCCACAGGGCAGGCTTCCTGGCAGAAGCCGCAGTAGATGCATTTCGTCATGTCGATATCGTAGCGCGTGGTGCGGCGGCTGCCGTCCTCGCGCGGCTCGGCGTCGATCGTGATCGCCTGCGCGGGACAGATCGCCTCGCACAGCTTGCAGGCGATGCAGCGTTCCTCGCCGTTGGGATACCGGCGCAGCGCGTGTTCGCCGCGGAAGCGGGGCGACAGGGGGCCCTTCTCATGCGGGTAGTTCACGGTGGCCTTGGGCCCGAAGAAGTACTTCAGCCCCAGTTGGAAGCCCTTGAAGAAATCGGCGAGCAGGAAGTATTTCGCCGCGCGTCCATAATCGATCTGCGTCATGTCTGCTCCTTATCCCTGCGGGCCCGGCGCGGGCGCCGGGGGCGTGGGGATGCGTGCGATGAGGTCTGCCGGCGATATCATCCCGAGGCCACCGGCGTCCGCGATTGGATTGATGCGATCGGCCACCTCAGCCCCCTGTGCCCCAGCGGGCGAAGGTGCCCCAGAACCATTCGAACTTGGCGGCGAAGGCCACGAAGACGACCCAGGCCAGCGACATCGGCAGGAAGACCTTCCAGCCCAGGCGCATCAGCTGGTCATAGCGGTAGCGGGGCGTGATTGCCTTGACCATCGCGAAGACGAAGAACATCAGCAGCATCTTGATCAGCATCCACAGGATACCATCCGGCAGGCCCGGGATCGGGGACAGCCAGCCGCCGAAGAACAGCAGCGTGATCAGCGCGCACATCAGCACGACCGCCACCAGTTCGCCGATCATGAAGAGCAGGAAGGGCGTCGACGAATATTCCACCTGGTAGCCGGCCACCAGTTCGGATTCCGCTTCGGGAAGGTCGAAGGGCGGGCGGTTGGTCTCGGCAAGGGCCGAGATCAGGAAGAGGAACAGCATCGGCAGGTGCGGCAGCCAGTACCACGAGAAGAACCCGAAGCGGCCGTCCTGAGATTCAACGATGTTGCCGAAGTTCATGGAGCCCGAAGAGATGATGACGCCGATGATGATCAGGCCGATCGACACCTCGTAAGAGATCATCTGCGCGGCAGAGCGCAGCGAGCCCAGGAACGGGTATTTCGAGTTCGACGCCCAGCCGCCCATGATCACGCCGTAGACCTCGAGAGAGGAGATGGCGAAGACATAGAGGATCGCGACGTTGATGTCGGCCACGACCCAGCCGTCGTTGAACGGGATCACCGCCCAGGCGACCAGCGCCATGACAAGGCTGATCATCGGCGCCAGCAGGAACACCGCCCTGTCGGCACCAGCCGGGATCACGACTTCCTTCACGATATACTTGAGGAAGTCCGCGAAGCTTTGCAGCAGCCCGTAGACCCCCACAACGTTGGGGCCGCGCCGCATCTGGACCGCGGCCCAGACCTTGCGGTCAGCATACATCAGAAAGGCGAGCGCCACCAGAAGGGGGACAACCAACAGGAGAACCTGTCCGATCAGGGTCAATGCGATCCCGAGGCCCGTGGAGGTAAAGAATTCAGCCATGCTTCCTCACACCGTAGGTATTCCGTTTTCCGCGCAATTCTGGACGACGACTTCTGCGTCGAGAGTCCTGAGACCGCGCGGCAGAGATGGCGAGATGGTGTAAACAGCATCTCCTGCCCACACGCCACCCTTTTCCTGCACATTCGTGCGTAAATGCCGCGTAAATCCGTAACCCCGGATCAGCGCGTATTGCGCGGCGGCACACTCGATATACCGTTCCACATCCCCGCCATCCCGGGCGCCCGTCATGGACACGCGAAACTCGACAAGATCCCCGTCCAGCAGCCGGGTTTCGACCCCGCCGTAGCCGGGCCGAAAGGGGGTGTCCTCCGCCTGGGGCGATGAACAGGCGGTCAAAGCCGCCCCCGTCGCGATATGAGCGATGGCCACCATCCCTCTTCTCATTCCGCCGCGATCGGCGCTTCGCGGCGGGCCTTGGCATTCGCCGAGAGCTCCGCCATCAGGGCCGAGGCCCGCGCGATCGGGTTGGAGAGATAGAAATCCCGGACCGGGGACAGGAACGCGCCCTCGCCCAGGTCGCCGCTTTCGGGCAGCTGCCAGTCGTTCTCGGCCACCTGGTCCAGCTTGCCCAGATGCGGATGCGCCTTCACCAGCGCCTGGCGCAGCTGCGCCACCGAATCGAAGGGCAGCGTCGCGCCCAGCTCGGCCGACAGCGCCCGCAGGATCGCCCAGTTTTCCTTGGCCTGGCCCGGCGGAAAGGCCGCGCGCAGCGCCAGCTGAGGACGGCCCTCGGTGTTGACGAACAGCCCCGATTCCTCCGGATAGGCCGCGCCGGGCAGGATCAGGTCCGCGCGGTGCGCGCCCCGGTCGCCATGGCTGCCCTGGTAGATGACGAATGGGCCATCCGCGATCTCGATCTCGTCCGCGCCAAGGTTATAGATCACCTCCGCGCCCTCGATCGCCTCGGCCATGCCGCCTTCGGTCACCGCGCCCACATCCATCGCGCCCACGCGGGCGGCGGCGGTGTGCAGGATCAGGACCTTGGCGCCGGCGGCCTCGGCCGTCTTCATCGCCAGAGCCAGCACGGCGCCGCCATCGGGCCCCTGCAGCGCGCCCTGACCGATGATCATGACACCGGGGACGTCGGTCTTGTCGGAATGATCCATCTCGGCCAGCTTGGCCAGCGCCTCGCGGCCCGTGCCGATCTCGGACACGTCATATGTCAGATCCGCCTGCTCGCCGATCCGAGCCACCTTGGCGCCCATGGTCCAGGCTTTGCGGATGCGCGAATTCAGCACCGGCGCCTCGACGCGCGGGTTGGTGCCGATCAGAAGGATGTTCTTCGCGTGGTCGACATCCTCGATCGTCGCGGTGCCGACATAGGCCGAGCGGTTGCCGATGGGCAACTTGGCACCGTCGGTCCGGCATTCCACCGTGCCGCCCAGCCCTTCGACCAACTGCTTGAGCGCAAAGATCGCCTCGACCGGGGCCAGATCGCCGATCAGGCCGGTCACCTTCTTGCCCTTCATCGCCTCTGCCGCCGCCGACAGCGCCTCGGGCCATTCAACAGGGGTCAGCTTGCCGTTCTTGCGCAGGTAGGGCTTGTCCAGCCGCTGCCGACGCAGGCCGTCCCAGACAAAGCGCGTCTTGTCGGAAATCCATTCCTCGTTCACGCCGTCATGGTTGCGCGGCAGGATCCGCATGACTTCGCGGCCCTTGGTGTCCACCCGGATGTTCGACCCAAGCGCATCCATCACGTCGATGGTCTCGGTCTTGGTCAGCTCCCACGGGCGGGCGGTAAAGGCATAGGGCTTCGACACCAGAGCGCCCACCGGGCACAGGTCGATGATATTGCCCTGCATGTTCGAATCCAGAGTCTCGCCCAGGTAGGCGGTGATCTCGGCATCCTCGCCACGCCCGGTCTGGCCCATCTGGTGAATGCCGGCCACCTCGGTCGTGAAGCGGACGCAGCGCGTGCACGAGATGCAGCGCGTCATGTGGGTTTCGACCAGCGGGCCGAGGTCCAGGTCGTCCACGGCGCGCTTCGGCTCGCGGTAGCGCGAGAAATCCACGCCATAGGCCATCGCCTGGTCCTGCAGGTCGCATTCGCCGCCCTGGTCGCAGATCGGGCAATCCAGCGGGTGGTTGATCAGGAGGAACTCCATCACCCCCTCGCGGGCCTTCTTCACCATGGGCGAATTGGTCTTCACCACCGGCGGCTGGCCGTCCGGGCCGGGCCGCAGGTCGCGGACCTGCATGGCGCAGGAGGCCGCCGGCTTCGGCGGGCCGCCCACGACCTCGACGAGGCACATCCGGCAATTGCCGGCAATCGACAAGCGCTCGTGATAGCAGAACCGGGGAATCTCGATACCCGCCTGTTCGCAGGCCTGGATCAGGGTCATTGCCGGATCCACCTCGATTTCCTGGCCGTCAATGATGATCTTGCGGAGGTCAGACATGGGTCAGTTCTCTTTCAGATACACGCCGATGGCGCTGTTTCGTTCGATTTCCACGTGCCCACGGGCACGGGTGTAAGGGGTCAGGGCCGCCGTGTCCGGGCCGGCCGCAGGGCGGTGCGGGCATGGGCCGCCCTGCTCCGCCGGATATGCGCCGCCACAGCTCACGGGTTACACCGTCCCACGAGGGTAAGCGTGTCGTTTTCGACCGGCACGACCTCGGCCTCCGGGCCGATCTGCCACTTGATGTCGGAATTGCCGAAATTGTTGATGCAGTAGCTCGTGCCTTCGTATTTCCCGGCCCGGCGCGCCGCCGACATCGAGGCCGAGACCGGGCGCACCGTCACCTGGAAGGATTTGCGATCGTTGCGGTCGGGCGTCTTTGCCTTGCGGCGGAAGTCGATCCCGTCGAACAGCACGGCCTCGCGGCTGCTGAAGAAGCCCGACGAACAGCCGCCGGTCACCGTGACCGCGACCAGCGCACAGCACAGGATGGCCTTGCGTGCCTTCATGCCGCGCCCCCGGTCCGCGCAGGGCCCCGCCACGGGGCGGCCGGCGCCGAAATCATGTTGCAATTCAGTTCGTTCATCTCGTCCGTCATGTGCCGCGTCGCGCGGTCAACGTCCGGGCAGATCCTGCCCGCAGTCGTGGCGGCCCGCGCTGCGGCCCCGCCGTGATATGCTCTGGCCGGCCTCATCCGAAGGCCGATCCGCAATGGTTCTGCACCCGCCACTGCCCCGGCAGCTGGCTGACCGTGCCCGCTGCGGGCGCTTTGGGCAGGCCATAGGCCTCGCAGAAGGCGCTGGCGATGGCGATCGCTTCGGTCGGGCCGATGCCCTGCATGGGCTGGCCGTCGGTACGCACGATGTCGATGATCGACGCGTCGAACCGCGCCTCGGTGGCGCCGCCCGAGGACGCGATCACCTCGGTCACCTCGCGCACCGCGAAATCCACCGTGTACTCGGTCCCGTCGAAGGTGACCGGTCGGCTGACGCCCGAGGCCGATTCCGGCAGACCTTCGCAGCCCGCAAGCACAAGGCCCGAGACCGCAGCCGCCAGGACGAGGGCGCCGCGCCGCATCATGCCGCATCCCCCTGCCCGGCCGCCCGCGCCGCGCGCAGATGCGCCCAGCCGAATGCGTAGTCGCTGTCGCCATGTGCGGCCAGATGATCCAGCCGCGCCTTGGCGTCGCCGATCGTCGGCCGCTCGCCCTCAGCCAGCCACCACATCACCAGCCGCGGGCCCGTGTTCTCGGCTTCGTCGTACCATTCGCCGCGCCGGTCGTAGAACCGCTTGTGCACCGTGTTCCACACGAAATGCTCCAGCGATTCAACGTCTTCCCAGACCGAAAGAGTCGATGCGGTCCGGGGATTGCCCCCCAGCACGCCGCCCGTATCCTTCTGCGCCGCGTCCATGTCGTCGTCGGTCATCCGCCAGACAAAGCCCGGGCTGCGCGCAGCCACGGCATTCACGCGATCCAGATTGTTCACGAAATCCGCCACGCGCGGATCGTCCCAATCATGGGCCAGCGTGCCGATGTTGAACTCGGCGATATGATGACCGACGGGCTGCAAGGTTACTCTGCCGCCACCGCTGCGCTGATCCGGCCGGCCTTCTGGGCCTTGATCCGGTCCTCGATCTCGTCCCGGAAATTGCGGATCAGGCCCTGGATCGGCCAGGCCGCCGCGTCGCCGAGCGCACAGATCGTGTGGCCCTCGACCTGCTTGGTCACGTCGAAGAGCATGTCGATCTCCTCGATCTCGGCCTCGCCCTTCACCAGGCGGTCCATGACCCGCATCATCCAGCCGGTGCCTTCTCGGCAGGGCGTGCACTGGCCGCAGCTTTCATGCTTGAAGAATTTCGACAGCCGCCAGACCGCCTTCACGACGTCGGTGGACTGGTCCATCACGATCATGCAGCCGGTCCCGAAAGACGACTTGTTCTCGCGCATCCAGTCGAAATCCATGATCGCGCCGTCCAGCTGGTCGGCCCGCAGGATCGGGCAGGACGCACCGCCCGGAATGATCGCCTTGAGGTTCTTCCAGCCGCCGCGGACACCGCCGCCGTGCTTTTCGATCAGCTCTTCGACCGGCAGCGACATCTCTTCTTCGAAGACGCAGGGGGTGTTCACGTGGCCGGTCAGCGCGAACAGCTTGGTGCCCGCGTTGTTCGGACGCCCGAAGCTGGAAAACCAGTCGGCCCCGCGCCGCAGGATCGTCGGCACAACGGCGATGGATTCCACGTTGTTCACCGTGGTCGGGCAGCCGTAAAGGCCGGCACCGGCCGGGAACGGCGGCTTCATGCGCGGCATGCCCTTGCGACCCTCGAGGCTTTCCAGCAGCGCGGTTTCCTCGCCGCAGATATAGGCCCCGGCCCCGTGATGAAGATACAGGTCGAAATCCCAGCCCGAGCCGGCCGCGTTGGCGCCCAGCAGGCCGTCGTCATAGCAGGCATCGATCGCCGCCTGCAGCGCCTCGCGCTCACGGACATATTCGCCGCGGATATAGATGTAGGACGCATGCGCCCCCATCGCGAAAGAGGCGATCAGCGCGCCCTCGATCAGCGTGTAGGGGTCGTGCCGCATGATCTCGCGGTCCTTGCAGGTCGCGGGTTCGGATTCGTCGGCGTTGATGACCAGATAGGCCGGGCGCCCGTCGCTTTCCTTGGGCATGAAGGACCATTTCAGGCCCGTCGGGAAGCCGGCGCCACCACGGCCGCGCAGGCCGCTGTCCTTCATCGTCTGGATGATCGAGTCGCGACCGCGCGCGATCAGATCCGCCGTGCCGTCCCAGTGGCCCCGTTTCTTTGCACCTGCGAGCGTGCGATCGTGCATGCCGTAGAGGTTGGTAAAGATGCGGTCTTCGTCCTTGAGCATGAGCCCGTTACCCCTGGTTCTCCTGGCGCATGCGCCAGATCTGGAAGATGTTCACGCCGGCATAGACGAATGCCGCCAGCGCTGCAAAGTCGAATAGAAGCAGATACCTGTCGGACAAGCCGACCGACGGCGCGACCACCTGGATCAGCAGCCACAGCACCGCGGCGCCGGCAATCACCAGCGCGACGTGCCGGCCCTTGCGGGCGATGGCCTTGTCCTGGTCGGTCTCCCGTCCGGTATCCACGTCTCTCGTGCTCCATCCCGGCTGGGCCGGGCGTTTCGTTTTCCCGGCCAGGCGGCCGGGACCCAATGAACGACGGCATGCCGGCAATGCCGGACCCGTCTGTCATCCCCGGTCTGCGCCGGGGCTCTGTCCCTGTGCCCCGATCCTGCCGGGGCCGTCTTGTCCCGCGCGGTTCAGGCGCCGCCGGGCGTGTATTTCCATGTGCCCTTGCGGGCGGCCAGCTCGGCCTCGCCGGGCAGCGGCGTGCTGGGCTTGACCAGCATCGCCCCCTCGGGCGTCCCGGCCTTCGGCACCTCGGCCGGGGCGGTGTCCGCCACCGGGGCCGCAGGGGCCACCGGGGCAGGTTCGGACGACGGAGCAGGCGCCGGTTCGGCCTGCGGCGCGGCGGAGTGCGGAGCGGCAGCGGTGGCCTGCACCGTCCCTGCCCCGCTCTCCTGCGCTGTCTTGCGGCCGCCGACCCGGCTGAAGATCAGGTGGCCGATACCGACGGCGGCGATCCCCGCAATCAACGACCTGCCCAGGCCTGTTCCGGTCATCAGGAGAAGCACCGTGACGGCCCCTCCCAGGATCACCGGCTTCTTCCAGATTGCTTGTGCGTCATCCGCCATCCGTCGTCCTCCCCAACCTCAGTTAATCCCCGTCGTAAATTCCCTCGTCCTTGGCGCGCTTGGCAAAGTCGGTTTCCTCCCCCGACGCCAGCTGCTTGGCCTGCGACACCCAGTCGTCGCGCGACACGCGGCCCCGGAAGCCTTCCAGGTTCTCGTCGACCCAGGCGATCTCGGCCTCGGTCCAGCTGGCGATCTGGTCGAAATGGTAGAACCCCATCTCGTGCAGCAGCTCTTCCAGCTTGGGGCCCACGCCCTTGATCATCTTCAGGTCGTCGGGCTTGCCGTCGCGCGCGCCGTCCAGCGTATCGGGCTTGCTGGGCGTGGCTTGTGCCCCCGGCGCCGGTTCCGGCGCACTCTGCTGGGTCGGCTTCGTCTCGGCCTTCATGTCGGTCTTCGGGGCGGCCTTGGTCTTCACCTGCGATGCGCCGTCCTTCAGCCAGGGCGTCAGCAGCGGCACCTCGGTCCCGTCGATGCGCTTGACCGTGTCGCCGATCTCCATCGCCAGCGCGACGGAGGCGTTGTACTCTGCCCTGTCCCCGGCGCCCTCGGCCAGGCTGGTCAGCCCGTCCTTCGGCTCCGAACTGTAGCGGCCGTTCTGCGGGCCGGGCACCGGCACCTCGCCAGCCACCAGCGCGTCAAGCAGCTTGCCGAAGCTCTCGGCGGTCAGGTCCTCGTAGTAATCCTTGCCGATCTGCGCCATCGGCGCATTCGCGCAGGAGCCGAGGCATTCTACCTCTTCCCAGGACAGTTTGCCATCGGCCGAGATCCCGTGCGGCTTCGGAGAGATCTTCTCCTTGCAGACGGCCATCAGATCCTCTGCCCCGCAGATCATGCAGGAGGTCGTGCCGCAGACCTGCACATGCGCCACCGAGCCCGTCGGCTGCAGCTGGAACATGAAATAGAACGACGCCACTTCGAGCGCGCGGATATAGGCCATGTCGAGCATGTCGGCGACATGTTCGATCGCCGGGCGGGACAGCCAGCCCTCCTGCTCCTGGGCGCGCCACAGCAGCGGGATGATCGCGCTGGCCTGGCGGCCTTCGGGATACTTTGTGATCTGACCTTCGGCCCAGGCCTGGTTGGCCGGGGTGAAGGCGAAGCTTTCGGGCTGTTCGGGATGAAGACGACGCAACATCAGGCTTTTCCTTCCGCAACCGGGGGGCAGACGGCACAGGCCGTGTGCTGCGCGCCCGGACATTCTTTCGACTTGGCACGGGCCGCGTCGATTTCGTTGTTCATCCGGCCCTGAGCGGCCCGGGCCCGGACCATGTCCGTCCCCCGGGGCGACAGGCCCGTAAATTCCCGCGCCGCCAGGGCGCGCCACGAGACCGGCAGGCCACCAGAGGCAGCCCGGGGCAGGATATGACCCGCCACCCCGCTCACGCCGAACAGGGCCCCGTGGTGATCCGGACGCCGCCCTCTTCCATCCGTTCGGCACCGCCGAAGGCCAGATAGAACTGGGTGATCTCGATCACCTGCTCGCGGGTCAGATTGGCCTGGAATTCCACCGCGCCGAACTGGCGCTGGTCGATCAGCACGCAATCGGTCGTCGCCACGGCGGCCAGGTAATCATCGCGCTGCTCGGCCGAGCTGGTCGCACCGCCGGCCGCCATTGCATTCTCGTCACAAGCCGTCAGGGCCGAGAGCGCCGCGATCAGCATCGCGCCGCGCATCAGCCGGCGCCCTTTCAGGCCGGTCATTGCCGTCGTCGTCTTCGTCACCGGTCCACCTCGCCGAACACGATATCCATGGTGCCGATGATCGCCGCCACATCGGCCAGCTGGTGGCCGCCCGCCACGTAATCCATCGCCTGCAGGTGCAGGAAGCCCGGCGCCCGCAGCTTCGCGCGGTAGGGCCGGTTCGACCCGTCCGCCACCAGGTAGACGCCGAATTCGCCCTTGGGCGCCTCGACCGCGGCATAGACCTCGCCTGCGGGGACGTGGAAGCCTTCGGTGTAAAGCTTGAAGTGGTGGATCAGCGCCTCCATCGAGGTCTTCATGTCCGACCGCTTCGGCGGGGTGATCTTGCCACGTGCCAAGACTTCGCCCGGCTCGGCCCGCAGCTTGGCCACGCATTGCTTGATGATCTTGGTCGATTCGCGCATCTCGGCCATCCGGACGAGATAGCGGTCATAGCAATCGCCGTTCTTGCCGATCGCCACCTTGAAATCGAACTCGTCGTAGCATTCGTAGGGCTGCGAGCGCCGCAGGTCCCAGGCCAGGCCCGAGCCGCGCACCATCACCCCCGAGAAGCCCCATTCCTGGATGTCCTCTTCGGTCACGACGCCGATGTCGACGTTGCGCTGCTTGAAGATCCGGTTCTCGGTCAGCAGCCCGTCGATGTCGTCCAGCTTCGACGGGAATTCATTCGCCCATGCCTCGATATCGTCGACCAGCTGCGGCGGCAGGTCCTGGTGCACGCCGCCCGGCCGGAAATAGGCCGAGTGCAGGCGCGCGCCGCAGGCGCGTTCGTAGAAGATCATCAGCTTCTCGCGTTCCTCGAAGCCCCAGAGCGGCGGCGTCAGCGCGCCCACGTCCATGGCCTGCGTGGTCACGTTCAGCAGGTGGTTCAGCACGCGGCCGATTTCCGAATACAGAACCCGGATCAGCGAGGCCCGGCGCGGCACTTCCACACCCGTCAGCCGTTCGATCGCCAGGCACCAGGCATGTTCCTGGTTCATCGGCGCCACGTAATCCAGCCGGTCGAAATACGGCAGGTTCTGCAGGTAGGTCCGGCTTTCCATCAGCTTCTCGGTGCCGCGGTGCAGCAGGCCGATATGCGGGTCGCAGCGTTCCACGATCTCGCCGTCCAGCTCCAGCACCAGCCGCAGCACGCCGTGCGCGGCCGGGTGTTGCGGGCCGAAGTTGATGTTGAAGTTCCGGATCTTCTGTTCGCCGGTCAGGGCGTCTTCGAAGCCTTTCGATCCGTCCATGTCAAATCTCCTGAGCCAGGGAAGCCGGTCGGGCGACTGCGTGCAGCGCGCCAATCTGGTCAGACATCACGATGCTCCTTCCATATTGTGCGCCCATGCCTTGGGCAGTCCGCCGAATCTTTCGGCAACGAATGTGTATTGCGGGCCAAGCACCTCGGCCGCCGCGCGGGTATAGACCTCGGGCATCGCCCTGTACTGGCCGACATTCACCCGATTATCGGGCTGGCCGGGCCGCGCGTTGATCCCGAGGAAATCCGTGATCCGCCCAAGCGTTTTCTCTTCGAAGAGGTCTTCGTAGAAGAGATAGAGACGATCCTCTTCCGGCACCTCCGCGTCCAGCCGTGACACCGTGCCCGCGTAATCGGACAGCTGTATCAGCTCCGGATCCAGAATCGCCTGCCAGTTGGCGGCGAAATCCTCGATCGGCATCGGAGACTGCTGGTTGACGTATTCGTAATACATCCGCAGCGCCGACCAGAGCCGGTCGACCGGGTCGCGCATGATGTAGATGAACCGCGTGACCGGGGCCATGGCCCGCATGCGCGCGATCCCCTCGGCCTCGACGGTCGCGTAGCCGGGCGTCACGTCTGCGATCACGGGCTGGCCCCTGTAGCCGTCCATCAGCACACCCTGATAGGCCTCGTCCGTGGGCATTTCATGCATCGCCACGATCTTCCGAAGCACCGAGCAGCGCTGTTGCAACGCCGCGTTCTCCGGATCGCCCTTCAGCCTGGCTTCGGCCTCGGCCAGCTGCGACTGGCGCCAGCCCGTCACAAGGTCCTTGCCATAGGTGTTCCCGTGCAGGAAGTCGAAGTAATTCAACTCCTTGATCACCGGGCTGTAGCATTGGGGATGGCGGCGCAGATAGCCGTGAAGCCAGCTGGTCCCGGCCTTCTGCGCGCCCACGACGTAGGCGATATGCGGTGTCTGCGTGGTCACGCGTGGACCTCCGAAGTCAGAATGACAGCCGGCTGCATGGCCCGATGCGATTGCCCGGCCCGGCAGTGCGTCCTTGTGGTGGCTCGTGCGGTCACAGCTTCTCCAGATCCTGTAGTTTCAGGCCCATCCACCAGATCATCGCGATGGTGCCCAGCGGGATGACGCAGACGGCGGCCCAGTATTTGCTGATTCCGAAATGCGGCAGCAGTTTCAGCATCGGGATGGTGGCAGAGGCCATGACGGCCCAGGCGAGGAATTCCATCAGGCTCCCTCCACCGGGGGCGCGAACATGGCCATGACTTCGGCGCCGGTCATCTTCTTCGTGTCGCCGGCCAGCGCGTAGCTGCCGGGTTTCTCGTCGTAGAATATTTCCGACACCAGCGGGAAGGCCGAGGGATCTTCGAACGTCTGGACCGACACGACATTCATCTTGCGGTCTGTCGTGCGCCAGGCCAGCGTCGAACCGCAGGTGGCGCAGAACAGCCGCTCGCCCCAGTCCGAGCTTGCGTAGACACCGACCGGCGCGCCATCGGAGAAGGACAGGCTGTCACCGCAGCCCACGCCGATGAACATCCCCCCGGACCACGTCCGGCACATGCCGCAATGGCACACGCCCGACGTCGCCTCAGGCACCGCCGTGAAGGTGCAGGCGCCACACAGGCAGGATCCGGTCAGGGCGGTGCTCACTTGGCGCCCTCCTCCTGCTTCTCGTCGCCGGGCAGGATGTAATGGGCGCCCTCCCAGGGGCTCATGAAGTCGAACTGGCGGTATTCCTGCACCAGGCTGACGGGTTCGTAGACCACGCGCTTGAGCGCCTCGTCATAGCGGACCTCGGTATAGCCGGTGGTCGGGAAATCCTTGCGCAGCGGGTGGCCGCGGAAGCCGTAATCGGTCAGCAGGCGCCGGAGGTCCGGGTGGCCCGAGAACAGGATGCCGAACATATCGAATATCTCGCGCTCGAACCAGTTGGCGCTGGGATGCACCGAGATGATCGAGGGCACCAGGTCCTCTTCGCGGACCTGCAGCCGCAGGCGGATGCGCTGGTTCTGGTACATCGACAGGAAGTGGTAGACCACGTCGAACCGCTTGGCGCGTTCGGGGTGATCGACCGCAGTGATATCCACCAGCGAAGAGAACTTGCACGAGGCATCGGATTTCAGGAAGTCGACGAAGCCCACGATCGAGGCCGGGGCGACGGTGATCGTCAGCTCTCCGAACGCGACCTCGTAGCCCAGCACGCAATCCGGGCGCTTCATCTCGATATGGGCGCCGAGTTCCTTCAGGGCGTCACTCATCGCATGGCCTTTCCTTCTTGCCGGGCGTCCCCGGAGTGGGTCTGTGTCGGCCCGTCTCCGGCCCTTGCGGGCCGGCTCCGGACCCCGGTCCGGGGCATGTGCCGGAACCGGAAATACGGGCGGGGCCGGTGCTCCGGCCCCGAAGATCAGCGGGCCAGGGTGCCCGTGCGGCGGATCTTGCGCTGCAGTTGCAGGATTCCATAAAGCAGCGCCTCGGCCGTCGGCGGGCAGCCGGGCACGTAGATATCGACCGGCACGATCCGGTCGCAGCCGCGCACCACCGAGTAGCTGTAATGGTAATAGCCGCCGCCGTTCGCGCAGGATCCCATCGAGATCACGTAGCGCGGCTCGGGCATCTGGTCGTAGACCTTGCGCAGCGCCGGCGCCATCTTGTTGGTCAGCGTGCCGGCAACGATCATCAGGTCCGACTGGCGCGGAGAGGCGCGCGGCGCGGTGCCGAAGCGTTCCACGTCATACCGCGGCATCGAGGTGTGCATCATCTCGACCGCGCAGCAGGCCAGCCCGAAGGTCATCCAGTGCAGCGAGCCTGTCCGGGCCCAGTTGATCGCATCCTCGACAGAGGTCAGCAGGAAGCCCTTGTCGGCCAGTTCCTTGTTCAGCGCCTGGGTTGCCGTCTCGGGCACGTAGCCCGGCGCTGCGGTTTCCAGCGGGGCCGAGGCAGATGGCCCCGATTTCACCCGCGGCGCCTGCACGCCCATGCCCTGGGTTTCCGTCACGTGTGCGTCGGTTTCGTCGCTCACTCCCATTCCAGGGCTCCCTTCTTCCATTCATAGGCAAAGCCCACGGTCAGGACGGCCAGGAAGGCCATCATCGACCAGAAGCCCACCATCGAGACATCCTTGAACGCCACCGCCCATGGGAACAGGAAGGCGATTTCAAGGTCGAAGATGATGAACAGGATCGACACCAGGTAGAACCGGACGTCGAATTTCATCCGCGCATCGTCGAACGCGTTGAAGCCGCATTCGTAGGCGGAGACCTTTTCGGGATCGGGATTGCGAACGGCGATCACCACGGCCGCGAGCATCAGGACAAGGCCAAGTCCGATGGCAACGACCAGGAACACCAGGATCGGGAGGTACTCCCGCATCAACTCTTCCACGCGCTGGCTCCTTCTCTGCGCGACCTTGCGGACGCGTCGGTCGTAAAGTCTGGCTGTGACGAGTCTCTACTCCCGCCTCCCCCAAGGGTCAACCAAAGGCGGCCCCTTAAGGATGCGAGAATCGCCGCAGGCGCCGGTTGTGATCACAAAGCAGCCCGGTGTTAATCTTTCCTTATTGCGCGACCCACTTTGCGGAGCGTTTTGCAAAAAATGCGGCGATCCCCTCGGGGGCTTCATCGCCTTCCCAGCAGTCGACCAGGGCCGCGATCGTGTGGTCGATCACGCGTTCGTCAATGGGCGGGGCCAGGTCGGCGACCAGTTTCTTGGCCGCGGCAACAGCGCCGGGCGCGGCCGAGAGGTAGGGCGCGATCTCTGCCTCGACCGCCGCGTCGAGCGCATCAGGAGGCACCGCGCGGGACAGCAGCCCCAGGTCCACCGCTTCGGCCGCTCCGAAAAGCCGCCCCGAAAAGAACACGCGCCGCGCCCGCGCCGGCCCCATCCGCGCGACGACATAGGGCCCGATGGTGGCCGGGATCAGGCCCAGCCGCACCTCGGTCAGGCCCATCTTCAGCCCCTCGGCCCCGATCGCCACATCGCAGACCGACGCCAGCCCGACACCGCCGCCAAAGGCATTGCCCTGCAGTTTTCCGATCAGCGGCACCGGCAGCCCGTCAAAAAGCGACAGCATCTCCGCCAGACCCCGCGCCTGCCCGGCCCGCGTCTCCGCATCGGCCGCCATCTGCTCCTGCATCCAGCCAAGGTCCGCCCCGGCACAGAAGCTCTTGCCCGCCCCGGTCAGCACCACGGCGCGCAGGGCCGGATCGCGCCCGATCTTTCGCGCGGCCGCGCGCAACTCGTCCAGCATCGCGGCATTCATCGCGTTGTGCCGCTCTGGTCGGTTCAGCGTCAGCGTGGCGACCCCGCGGTCGTCGGTCTCCAGCCGAATGGTCTCGAACATGTTTGCTCCCTTCCCCGGGCCCCGAAGCGATTCGAACGGCGGGCCCGACCGTTACCCGTCCCGCAGCGCACGCGCCATGGACGCCGCCTCGGCCAGCACCTCGGCATCCAGCCCGGTCTCGTATCCCAACCGCTCCAGATGCGCGGCCACCACCTCTGTCGCCACGTTGCCGGCCGCGCCGGGCGCATAGGGGCAGCCGCCCAGCCCCCCGGCCGCGGCGTCGAAGACGCGCAGCCCAAGGCTCAACGAGGCGTCGATGTTCTCGACCGCGTGGCCGCCCGTGTCATGGTAATGCCCCGCCAGCCGTCCCACCGGCACAACGTCGCGCACCTTCAGAAGCATCCGCGCGATACTGTCGGGCGTCGCCTTGCCGATCGTGTCACCCAGCGAGATCTCGTAGCAGCCCATGGCAAACAGCCGGTCCGCCACCTTCGCCACCGCCTCGGGCGCCACCGCCCCGTCATAGGGGCAATCCGTCACGCAGGAGACGTAGCCCCGCACCGGCATGTCCCTGTGCCGCGCGTCTTCGAGGATCGGCAGGAACCGCTCCAGGCTCTCTTCGATGGTGGCATTGATATTGGCCTTCGAAAATCCCTCGCTGGCCGAGGCAAAGACCGCGACCTCGTCCGCGCCCGCGGCCAGTGCCGCCTCGTAGCCCTTCATGTTCGGCACCAGCGCCGCATAGCGCACGCCGGTCGCGCGCGTGATCCCGTCCAGCACCTCGGCGCTGCCGGCCATCTGCGGCACCCATTTCGGGCTGACGAAGGCCGCGCATTCGATCCGCGCAAAGCCCGCCCGGCTCAGGCAATCGACAAGGTCCACCTTGTCGGCGACCGGGATCTCCCGCGCTTCGTTCTGCAGCCCGTCTCTCGGACCGACCTCGAAAATCTCGACCCTGTCGCCCATGGGCATCCTCCCCTGTGATCGCCCCTTGCCGGGGCATTCATGTTGGTTACCGGACGCCCCGGGGCCTCCTCCGCCCCCGGTGATCCGGCCTCAGTCCTGCGGCTCCAGCCGGATCAGCGCGGCGCCGCCCTCCACCTGATCACCTTCCGTCACAAGCACCTCGGCGACAACCCCGTCGCGCGCCGCCAGCAGCGCATGTTCCATCTTCATCGCCTCCAGCACGGCCAGCCGCTGGCCCTCGGACACCGCCTCGCCCGCCTTTGCCGTGACCATCTTCACCAGCCCGGGCATCGGCGCCTCGATCAGCGTGCCGTCGCCTGACGCGGCACTGCCGCGCTCCAGCGGGTCGGACAGGGTGAAGACATGAGGATCCCCGTCGAAGACCGTGATCTCGTTGCCATTCCGGCTGATCTCGGCCGCGAGCCGCGCGTCCCCGACCAGCCAGCCGCCTGCCTTGCGCGCCAGCTCGACCGTGCGGCCGTCCAGCATCACCTCGAACGCATCCGCTCCCCGCACCGCGACCTTCGCAGCAATCTCCTGACCCTGATGTGTCAGGAGCACCGGCCAGGCCATCGGCCCCCAGAGCGTGAAGCCCCCCATCGGCCCGGCCCCGTCCTGCAGCCCCAGCGCCGCGATCGCCGCGATCGCCATGGCCCCCGGCCCCGCCGCCGGCTCGGCCGTCAGCTCCTCAAGGTTCCGCTCGATCAGCCCGGTATCCACGTCTCCTGTCTGGAAGTCCGCCTGTCCTGACAACCGCGCCAGGAAGGCGATATTGGTCACCGTCCCGCCCACCTGCGTCCGGCGCAGCCCGCGCTCCAGCATCTTCAGCGCCGCACCCCTCGTGGGGCCATGCACGATGATCTTGGCGATCATCGGATCGTACCAGGGGCTGATCACATCGCCCTCGCGCACGCCGCTGTCGGCGCGGACATCCCCGGGAAAGGCCAGCCGGGACAGCCTGCCCGTCGCCGGCAGGAAGCCCTTCGCCACATCCTCGGCGTAAAGCCGTGCCTCGAACGCATGTCCGGAGAGTGTCAGTTGCTTCTGCCGCAGCGGCAGTGCCTCGCCGGCGGCAACACGCAGCTGCCATTCCACCAGGTCAATGCCGGTCACCGCCTCGGTTACCGGATGTTCCACCTGAAGACGTGTGTTCATCTCCATGAAATAGAACCGGTCTTTCCGCAACCCGTCCGAGGCGTCGACGATGAATTCGATGGTCCCCGCGCCCGAATAGCCGATCGCGCGCGCCGCCCTGACCGCCGCCGCGCCCATCGCCTCGCGCATGTCAGCAGTCATGCCGGGCGCCGGCGCCTCCTCGATCACCTTCTGGTGCCGCCGCTGCAGCGAACAATCCCGTTCGTAAAGGTGTACCGCCTCGGCCCCGTCGCCGAAGACCTGCACTTCTATATGGCGCGGCTTCTCGACGTATTTCTCGATCAGCACGTCCTCGTTGCCGAAGGCCGTCCGCGCTTCGGCCCGGGCCGAGTCCAGCGCCTGCAGGAAATCCCCGGGCCGCTCGACCCGCCGCATCCCCTTGCCGCCGCCGCCGGCCACGGCCTTGATCAGCACCGGATACCCGATCCGGTCGGCCTCCGCCTCCAGGTGCCCGGGATCCTGGTCCGCCCCGTGATAGCCCGGCACCACAGGCACCCCGGCCTTTTCCATCAGCGCCTTGGCCGCATCCTTCAGCCCCATCGCCCGGATCGCCCTGGCCGAGGGGCCGATGAAGATCAGCCCGGCGGCCTCCACCGCCTCCACGAAATCGGGGTTCTCGGACAGGAAGCCATAGCCGGGGTGGATCGCCTCCGCCCCGGTCTCCAGCGCCGCGGCGATGATGCGGTCGCCGCGCAGATAGCTGTCGGCCGGGGCCGCGCCGCCGATATGGACGGCGGCATCGGCCATGCCGACATGTTTCGCGCCCGCATCCGCGTCGGAATAGACCGCCACGCAATCGACCCCCAGCCGATGCGCCGTCTCGATCACGCGACAGGCAATTTCGCCCCGGTTTGCGATCAGTATTCTGGAAAACATCCGCCCCGTCCCATCGCCTGTTCGGCCCTTGTCGCGCCTTGCCTCATCGCCCGGCCTCCAGATCCTCGACCACCCGGAACCGTTCGCAGATCAGCACCATCTGCGGATCGAACCCGCCGTTGCGCTCGAAATAGGCCTGGTGGTCGCGCTGCCAGCCGGCCAAGTCGTCGTTCTCGCCCTCGGCCAGGGCAAAGTCCTCGTCCATGTCGCAGAACCGTTTCCGTTCCACCCTCAGCGTCTCGATCACCAGCGCGGGCGTGCCGTCCCAGTTCAGCACGATGTCGCGCCGCCCGACCACCGGCACCGCCTCAAGCCCTTCGTCAAAGATCGCCGCCGACGCGCAGGTCGCCGTCTTCTTCCCCGCCCGCACAAGTGCCACCAGCTCCTGACACAGCGCCTCGCCATCGCCGAAGCGGAAACGCTCCGCCCCTGGATAGCGCGCCGTCACCTGTTCCAGCGTCTCGGTCATCGTCTCCATCCTCCGTCCAGCAGCGCCCTTGCGTCCCGCACCAGCGTCTCGATCACCGCCGCCGCCGGCGGGCGCGAGCGGATCAGCCCGATCGCCTCGCCCACCACGGGGTTGCCGGTCTCGGCATCCCCCGCGGCAAAGGCCGCCTGCCAGCGCGGACCTTCGGTGGCCCGCGCCGCGCGCAGGCCCTCCAGGTCGCCATGCCAGCGCTCGGTAAAACGGTTGCCCAGCACGCGGATGTCATAGGGCTCCGGCCAGGGCAGGTCCCGCACCACGTCGACGGCGCGGGTGCGCAGGGTGGCATCGCCACTGGCCTGCATCGCCGCCTCGATCTGCCCCTCCGGCACCAGCGCCTCGGCACTCGCCCACAGCCGCGTGCCCAGCATCACCCCGTCCGCGCCCAGCATCAGCGCCGCCGCAAGGCCCCGCCCGTCGGCGATCCCCCCCGCCGCCACCAGCAGCGCATCAGACCCCTTCGCCGCCAGCAGATCCGCAACTTCCGGCACCAGCGTCATGGTCGCGCGGCGGGCGCCATGCCCCCCGGCCTCGCCGCCCTGCGCCACGATCACCTCGGCGCCCTCTTCCAGCGCCACTTCGGCATCCGCCCGGCTCTGCACCTGGCAGATCAGCGTCACGCCGGCGGCCCGGATCTTCTCCGCAAACGGCGCCACCTCGCCAAACGACAACAGCACCGCCCTCGGCTTCCGCTCCAGCACATGGTCCAGCACCTCCGGCGCCCCCGCCAGCCGCCATGTAATAAAGCCACAGCCCACAGCCGCATTCCCGGCCTCGCCAAACTGCGCGTCGATCCAGGCCGCATCGCAATAGCCGCCCCCGATCAGACCCAGCCCCCCGGCCCTGTTCACCGCCGCGGCCAGCCGCCCCCCGGCCACCCCCGCCATCGGCGCCAGGATCACGGGATGGTCCAGCCCCATCCTCCGGGTCAGCCGCGTCTCGATCATGACATCGCTCCTGACATCTCCACCGGCGCCACACCTGACATAGCTCCTGACAGAGCGCGCCCGCCCCGGGCAGAGCGCTCGGGTGGGCGGGTGGGAGCCGCTCTGAGCGGGGCGGGCGCGCGGCTCACATGCGGAACACGCCGAAACGTGTCTCCCTCACCGGGGCGTTCAGCGCCGCCTGCAACGAAAGCGACAGCACCTCCCGAGACTTGCGCGGATCCACGATCCCGTCGTCCCACAGCCGGGCCGAGGCATAAAGCGGATGCGACTGCTCCTCGAACATCTCCAGCGTCGGACGCTTGAACGCGGCCTCCTCCTCAGCCGACCAGGACCCGCCCGACCGCTCGATCGCATCCCGCTTCACCGTTGCCAGGACCCCTGCCGCCTGCGGCCCGCCCATCACGGATATCCGCGAATTCGGCCAGGTCCACAGGAACCGCGGCTGATAGGCCCGCCCGGCCATCCCGTAATTCCCCGCGCCAAAGGACCCGCCCACCAGCATGGTGATCTTCGGCACCGAGGTCGTGGCCACCGCCGTCACCATCTTCGCCCCATGCCGCGCGATGCCTTCGTTCTCATAGCGCCGCCCCACCATGAACCCGGTGATGTTCTGCAGGAATACCAGCGGGATCCGCCGCTGCGAGCACAATTCCACGAAATGTGCCCCCTTCTGCGCGGCTTCCGAAAACAGCACACCGTTGTTCGCCACGATCCCCACCGGCCAGCCGTCCACATGGGCAAAGCCGGTCACCAGCGTCTCGCCGAACCGCGCCTTGAACTCGTCAAAGCGCGAGCCGTCCACCACCCGCGCGATCACCTCGCGGATGTCATAGGGCGTGCGCAAATCCCCCGGCACGACGCCCAGGATCTCTTCGGGATCATAGGCGGGCGGCTCGGGCGCCTGCCGTAGGGTGGGGCTTGCCCCACCGGCCAGCGAGCCGACCGCCCGCCGCGCCATGGCGAGCGCATGGGCATCGTCCTCGGCCAGGTAATCGGCCACGCCCGACAGCCGCGTATGCACGTCGCCGCCGCCCAGGTCCTCGGCCGAGACCACCTCGCCCGTGGCCGCCTTCACCAGCGGCGGGCCGGCCAGGAAGATCGTGCCCTGGTCGCGCACGATGATCGTGACATCCGACATCGCCGGCACATAGGCGCCGCCCGCCGTGCACGAACCCATCACCACGGCGATCTGCGCGATCCCCTGCGCCGACATATGCGCCTGGTTGTAGAAGATGCGGCCAAAGTGGTCCCGATCGGGAAAGACCTCGTCCTGGTTCGGCAGGTTCGCCCCGCCACTGTCCACCAGGTAGACGCAGGGCAGATGGCATTCCGCGGCGATCTCCTGCGCGCGCAGGTGTTTCTTCACCGACATCGGGTAATAGGTGCCGCCCTTCACCGTGGCATCGTTGCACACGACCATCACGTCGCGCCCCGCGACCCGGCCGATCCCGGCGATCACCCCGGCACAGGGCGCCGCGCCGTCATAAAGCCCATGCGCCGCCGTCGCCCCGATCTCGAGAAACGGCGCGCCCGGATCCAGCAGCGCCGCCACGCGGTCGCGCGGCAGCATCTTGCCCCGCGACAGGTGCCGCTCGCGCGCCTTTTCTCCGCCCCCCGCCGCGGCCATGGCGGCGGCGGCGCGGGTGGTCTCCAGCGCGTCGAGATGGGCGGCGCGATTGGCCTGGAAAACCTCCGAGGACGGCACTGCGGACGAGCTCAGCTTCATGGGGCGGACTCCAGCTCGGCGCGGGCGCGCGCCTTCAACTCCTTGCGGATCACCTTGCCGGTGACGGTCATCGGCAGTGTGTCCAGCATCTCAATCTCGCGCGGGTAGGAATAGCTGGCAAGCCGCTCCTTCACCCAGGCCTGCAACTCGGCCGCATCGGCCTGCGCGCCCGGCTTCAGCACGACATAGGCCTTCACGATCTCGGTGCGCAGCGGATCTGGCTTGCCGACGACGCCGACGGTGGCGACGGCCGGGTGGGTCAGCAGGCAATCCTCCACCTCCGCCGGGCCGATCCGGTATCCGGCCGAGGTGATCACGTCATCCTCTCGCCCGACGAACCTTATATACTCGCCCTCGCGGCACCCCCGGTCGCCGGTCAGCAGCCAGTCGCCCCGGAACTTCTCCGCCGTGGCCTCGGGGCGGTTCCAGTAGCCCAGGAACATGGAGGCCGATCCGCGCCGGACCGCGATATCCCCCTCGCCCGTCGCGGGCGCTCCGGTCTCGGAGATCACCTCGACCACGTGCCCCGGCACCGGACGACCGATGCAGCCGCGCCGCGCAGGAAAATCGGCGCCGCAGGACGACACGATCATGTTGCATTCGGTCTGGCCGTAGAACTCGTTGATCTCGAGGCCAAAGGCCCGCCGCCCCCAATCCAGCATCTCGGCGCCCAGAGGCTCTCCGCCAGAGGCGACCGAACGCAGCCCCGGGATCGTCGCATCAGCTGCCTTGAGCATCCGCAGCGCAGTCGGCGGAAAGAAGACAGTCCGAATCCCGGCCTGCGCAATCAGCTCCGCCGTCGCCCCCGCATCGAACTTCGCCGCGCGCGCGGCCACCACCGGCACGCCCATCGCCAGCCCCGGCATCAGCACGTCGAAGAGACCGCCGATCCAGGCCCAGTCCGCCGGGGTCCAGATCACGTCACCGGGCTGGCCCAGGTGATCATGGCTGAGCGCCACGCCCGGCAGGTGCCCCGTCAGGACGCGGTGGCCATGCAGCGCGCCTTTCGGCGTTCCCGTTGTGCCGGAGGTATAGATGAGCACCGCCGGATCCTCGGGCCCGGTGTCGGCAAAGGGCACCGGTGCGCCCGCCGTCCCGGCCTCCGCCGCCAGCACCGAGGGCGCGAGATCGCCCAGCAGCGCCGCGCCGTCCGGATCGGTCAGCACCAGCGCCACGCCCGCATCGCTGACCCGGCTGGCCAGCGCGTCGCGCTTGAAGAGCTTGAACAGCGGCACCGAGATCGCCCCGATCGTCCAGGCCGCCAGGTGCGCCGCCGCGCAAAGCGGGTCCTGCCCCAGCAGCACGCCGACCCGGTCCCCCGGCCCCACGCCGCGCGCCAGCAGCCCCCGAGCCAGTGCCTGGCTCATCTCGCGCAGCGCGTCGCGCGTGATCTCGGCCGGTCGCGCGCCGGTCCGGTCAAGGATCGCGACCGCCCCGCCCGGATGATCCCCGGACAGCACCTGCGCCGCCATGTTCAGACGGTCGGGCAGGTCCCAGCCTTCATCGGCGCGCAAGCCGGGTATGCGCCGGGCGAGGGTCAAAACAGGCCTTTTCCGCCAGAGACTTGATGCAGATCAGGTCGCGCCGCCGCGACCCGTGCGACACCCGGCCGGCAAGACACGAAGTGGACAGAACCATGAAGACCATCATCGCCACACTCGCCATGACAACCGCGCTGGCCGGACTGGCCGCGCCGCTCGCCGCGCAGTCTCAGGGAGACTGGACCCTCGGCCTCGGCCTTGGCTACGTCGTGCCGAAGGACGACAACGCCTCGGTCGGCACCAGCACGATCGACGTGGGCGACAGCCTGCGCCCGACCCTGACGGTCGAATATTTCTTCCGGGACAATATCGGCATCGAACTGCTGGCCGCCTGGCCCTTCGATCACGATATCGAGATTGACGGGACCAAGATCGGCTCCACCCAGCAGCTGCCGCCCACCCTGTCGGTGAACTATCACTTCCCGACCCAGACGGCGTTCAAGCCCTTCGTCGGCATCGGCGTGAACTACACCACCTTCTGGGATACCGAATCCTCCCTCGGCGACCTGGACCTCGACGACAGCTGGGGCGTCGCGCTCCATGCCGGCGCGGATTACCAGCTGACCGAGGCCGGCGCCCTGCGCGTCGACGTGCGCTGGATGGACATCGACACCGACGCCACGCTGAACGGCGCGCCGCTGGCCGGCGTGGACATCGACCCCTGGGTGTTCGGCGTCTCCTACGTGCATCGCTTCTGATCCCCCTGCGGCGGTCCCCTCCGGGGGGCCGCCCGCCCCTTTGGGCCTCAGCCCATCGCCTCCATCAACTCGCGCCCCACCAGCATCCGCCGGATCTCGGACGTGCCCGCCCCGATCTCCATCAGCTTGGCATCGCGAAAGATCCGGCTGACCGGCGCATCCGCCAGGAACCCGGCCCCGCCCAGCGCCTGCACCGCCTGATGCGCCTGCACCATCCCCTGTTCCGAGGCATAAAGACAGCACGCCGCCGCATCCTGCCGCGTCACCTGCCCCCGGTCACAGGCCTTCGCGACCTCGTACAGATAGGCCCGCGCGGAATTCATCGCCGTGTACATGTCGGCGATCTTGCCCTGCATCAGCTGGAAATTCCCGATCTTCTGGCCGAACTGCTCGCGGGTGGAGACATAGGGCATGACCTCGTCCATGCAGGCCGCCATGATTCCCGTGCCGATGCCCGCCAGCACGACACGCTCGTAATCCAGCCCCGACATCAGCACCGCGGCCCCGCGCCCCTCTTCGCCCAGCACATTCTCGAACGGCACCTCGACATCGTCAAAGATCAGCTCTGCGGTGTTGGACCCGCGCATGCCCAGCTTGTCGAAATGCGGGCTGGTCGAAAACCCTTTCATGTCCTTCTCGACCAGGAAGGCCGTCAGCCCCTTGGCCCGCGCCGCCGGGTCGGTCGAGGCATAGACCACCAGCGTATCGGCATCCGGCCCGTTGGTGATCCAGTACTTGGCGCCGTTCAGCCGGTAATGATCGTTGCGCCGTTCCGCCCTGAGCTTCATCGATACCACGTCCGACCCCGCCCCGGCCTCCGACATGGCCAGCGCACCGACATGCGCGCCCGACACCAGCTTCGGCAGGTACCGCTCTTTCTGCTCGGCCGTGCCGTTCAGCCGGATCTGGTTCACGCAGAGATTGGAATGCGCGCCATAGGACAGCGCGACCGAGGCCGAGGCCCGCGCCAGTTCCTCGACCGCGATGACATGGGCCAGGTAGCCCATCCCCGCGCCGCCATACTCCTCCGGCACGGTGATCCCCAGAAGGCCCAGATCCCCCATCTCGCGCCACAGCTCGGACGGAAAGGCGTTGGACCGGTCGATCTCCTGCGCCATGGGGCGCAGCCGCTCCTGTGCCCAGCGATGGATCATGTCCCTGAGGGCTTTGACCTCCTCGCCCAGGTCGAACTGCATCGATGCCGCGAACATGGACCCCTCCCAAAGTTAATGAACGCGCGTTCAATAAATGGATAGCAGCGCCGGTTTTCTCCGTCAACAGACAAGGCTGGCCCCGGCACCCCGCCGCCGCCCCGGAGCGCGTGCCACCCCACCTCCCCCGGCGGACCTGCCGCGTTGACAGCCCGCGCCGCCCCTGCACAGGTAGGCGTGCACCCCAGACCGGAGACCACCATGACCCGTCCCGCCCGCTTCGCCCTCGCTCTTGCCCTCTCGGGCCTCGCACAGGGTGCCACCGCACAGGTCACCACGGACGGCCAAAGCGCCACGCCCTATGACGACGTGCGCGGCTGGTCGGTCTTCGCGATCGCCTCGGGCGGCACGGTGGTCTCCTGCCAGGCGGTGACCGGATCCGGGGCCGACACCCTCGTGCTCGCCGATGACGGCGGGCTTTCGCTGATCGTGCCCAGCACGCAGACAGGCGAGAACGTCGATGCAACCCTCTGGATCGACGGGCTGTCCAGTCCGCAGCAGGCCACGCTGTCCGGCGGCTACGCCACGGTCGCGGTCAATGCCGTGGCCCAGAGCGGGCTGGAAAAGGGCCGCGAGATGGCCCTGCAGATCAGCGACGGCAAGAAACGCAGCTATGCGCTGGCCGGAACCACGGCGGCGATCCTCAAGGCCCAGGCCTGCTATGCCGAGAAGACCGGCGCCCCGGCCCCCGAAGCGCCCCCCGCGATCACCGGCGAAAACGTCGGCATGGCCTATTTCGACGGCGGCCGGTTCCGCCAGCGCGTCGATGGCAGCTGGATCGAGGAAGACGTGGGCGGCGCCACGCGCGAGTTCCAGGAAAGCGCCCGCACCGCCGACAGCGTCACGCTCACGGACGGCGACACCCGCATCCGGATCGACACCACGTCGATGCAGATCCTGCAGGCCAGGGGCAACGGCGCCTTCGCCGAGATCCACGCGATCACCGGGCTCGACACCTACGTCTCGCCCCGCGCCGGCTGACCGCCCGGCTCAGGCCCCGGCGCCCGGCGCGGGTTTCCACTCGAACCCCACGCGGATGATCCCGTGATCATTCGTGCCGCTCACCTTGTGATCGTCGAAATTGAGATGGTCGTTCTGCACGATCATCTCGTCGAAGGCCCAAAGCCGCTTCTTCGAATTGTCATAGAATTCCTGGCTGAACATGATGTGATCCAGGCTCTCGCGCTGCCCCTCGTAGACATGGGTGTAGTATACATCCCGGGTCGAGCGGTATTCCTGGATGGTCTGGGCGGTATAAAGAGCATTGTCCCCGCCCCCGGTCGACAGCGGGCCCAGGTAATTGGGCTGTTCGGACAGCACGTTCAGCGTGTTGCTCTCCTTGCCGTCGTTCATGTCGCCCAGCAGCACGACGGGCGTGTCGGTCTTCTTCATCAGGTCGGTCAGGATCACGCGCAGCGCCGCCGCCTCCGCCGTGCGCCGGATGGTCGAGACGGCATAGCCCAGCGCCTCTTTATGCGGCCCGTGTAGGTCCTTGTCGTACCAGGCCCGCTCGCGCCAGATATCCGCCGGGCGGCGCGACTTGAAATGACAGACGAAGACATGGATCACCGGCGTCCGCGGATCGGGCCGCACCTGCAGATGCATGACAGGGCGGGAAAAGCCCGATAGCCGGACCGAGATCTCGGGCTGCTGCGGGTCGTCCCCGGTGGAGCGCAGGACACAGGCCTCGGGGAACTCGGTGATCCATCGCGGCGCCTCCACCAGCATGTCGCGGCGCACGGCGGCGGCACAGATGATCCGGTCGTCGCCATGGCCCTCGGGCACCAGCAGGTCATGGGTGGCGTCCAGGCCCGACCGCTCCATCGCCGGGGCCAGGGCCTCTTCTGACCAGAGCTCCTGAAAACCAATGACATCGGCGTCCAGCTGACGCAGCACCTGTGCCGTGAACGCGACCTTCCGGTCGAACACCTCCTGCGGCCAGCCGTCGGAATCGAAATAGATCCGCCGCCCGGGACGTTGGAGATTGAGAAGATTGAAACTGGCGAATGAGATATCTCTCGCGGCCATGGCACCCTCCGACGCGTTACGCCCCCACCCTACCAGAGATCGCGCGCTGGCTTCGTGACAGTTTCACGGACCCGGGGGCCGCGCGAAGAGGGCCTGTTGAGAGCGCGGAGGTCAGACCCCGCCGTCGCGTAAGCCGCGACCGTGTCGACGGAGTATTTGGACAAAGGTGAAGACAGGGGGACGGCGCGAGACGGGATGGGGCAGCCCCGGTTGAACCGTTGCGTTCGAGGTATTTGGGCCAAGAAGAAGACAGGGGGATGGTGCGCCGCTCCGGAGCCATGGCGCCACGTCCCCTGCTTCATCTTTGTAAAAATACTCCACTCCGTCCCCTCCACGAGCGCCGCCGCCAGACGGTCTTACCCGCCGTCGCTGCACGAAGATCAGGCCCGTCCCCCGATGCGGCGCCCCTGTCTTCTTCTTGGACAAAAATACTCCATCAGGACCTCGCCGCCGGCGCCGCCCCCGATCCTCTCGCGCCCCGCGGGCAACAGCACCCGCCAACAGGCCCGAATCCTAAGATCCGGTTAATCCGCGCCTGCAAGCCCCTGATTTCACTGGAGCCGAAACATGTCCCACGCGTGGGACATCTCAGGCCGCCTGGTAGACCGCGCCGACCTCGGCCCGGATGATCCGGGCGATCAGCGCGCAATCCTCTTCCGAGAAGGTCAGCGGCACCCGCATGTCCAGGATCGCCCTGAGCACCCGGTCGCTGTCCGGCAAAGGCTCGGACGGCGCATAGCGCCAGTGCCCGTAGGTGGAGGTAAACGCCGCAGGCTCCGGCGCGCCGAACCACTTCAGCTCCACCCCCCGGCGGCCACAGCGGGCGACCACCTCGCGGATCGCATCGTCGGCCCAGTCCAGCAGCAGGAACTGAAAGGACGACCCCACATAGGCCTCCTTCTCGGGCCGCGCGACCAGGCGCAGCCCGGCAGTGTCGCGCAGCTCCTCGTCCAGCACCCGGTAGCGGTCGTTCCACCGCGCGATCTGGGTCTCGAGATCCTTCAGCTGCGGCCGCAGGATCGCCGCGCGCAGGTTGTCCATCCGGCCCGAGATATTGGGCATGTCATACTTGTGCCGCTCGAACACCTCGGGTCCCGGCGCCGCAAGGTGGCGCTCGTACAGCATGTAGGACCCCGACAGCAGCACCGCCCGCGCGGCGATGTCCGCGTCATCGGTGACCAGCAGCCCGCCCTCGCCGGAATTCATGTGCTTGTAGGTCTGGGTCGAATAGCAGCCTACCGCCCCGTGCCGCCCCGAGGCGACGCCGTTCCAGCCGCCCCCCATCGTATGGGCGCAATCCTCGATCACGGTGATCCCGGCGCCGTCGCAGATGGCCATGAGCCGGTCCATGTCGCAGGTATGCCCGCGCATGTGGCTCAGCAACAGCACCTTCGCCTGCCCCGCCCTGGCGGCGAGGTCGTCGAGGTCGATGGTCAGATCCTCGGTCACGCCGACGAAGACCGGCCTGCCGCCCACCGCGGCGATGGCCCCCGGCACCGGCGCCAGGGTGAAGGCATTGGTCAGCACCGGATCGCCCGGCCCCACGCCCACGGCCCTGAGCGCCGTGGCGATCGCGTAGCCACCCGATGACACCGCCAGGCAATAGCGCGCGCCGGTCCAGGCGGCGAACTCCTGTTCCAGCAGCGCCGCCTGCGACAGCTCTCCGGCGGCGACGTTATAGCGGTGCAGGCGCCCGTTGCGCAGCACGTCCAGCGCGGCCGCGATCCCGTCTTCGGGAATCGGTTCCTGCTGGGTGAAGGATCCGGTGAAATGCTCGGTCATGCGCGCTTTGTGCGCCGCCGCCCGGCCAGCGTCAATCGGGCACGCGCGCGGATCCCGCCAGGCGCGGGCGGCCGCTTGCCGCAGGCGGTCTAGACGATCAGCCGATCGGCCATCGCGGGCAGTGCGGCGAACTCTTCGAGCAGCCCCTCCGGCGCCAGCGCGGCCATGTCCTCGCCCGATGGGCCGAAGGTCACCAGCGCGCAGGGCACCCCGGCGGCGGCGGCCGTCCGCCGGTCGGTGATCGAATCCCCCACCAGCAGGCACCGCGCCGGATCCCCGCCCGCGTCGCGGGCCGCGGTCCGCAGGGGCTCCGGGTCGGGCTTGCGCACCGCCAGCGTGTCGGCCCCGATCAGCGAGCCGAAGGCGTCAAGGATGCCCAGCCGGGTCAAAAGCTGCCGGGCCAGCGCCTCGGGCTTGTTGGTGCAGATCCCCACAGCGTAACCGGCGGATTTCAGCGCCTCGACCGCCTCCATCGCTCCGGGATAAAGCACAGTGTGGCGGTCGATCTCGGCACCATAGGCCTCCAGCAGGATCGGATAGCCGCGGTCGATCAGCGCCACGTCCACGGCGCCCTGCCGCTCAAGCCCCAGCGTCAGCATGGCCCGCCCGCCCCGCAGCGCGGTGCCCGCGTCGCGCGCTGGATCCAGCCGGACCTCCAGCCCCAGCGCCGCGAAGGCCGCATTGGCCGCGGCGATCAGGTCGCCCGATGTATCGGCCAGCGTGCCGTCCAGGTCGAAGATCACGTTTCGCATCATCTGTCTTTCCATTCGCGGCCGACCCGTGGGATTGTCCCGTATTGCAGCGCCGAAACCTTCTTTGATACCCACCCGGCTTGCACCATCGGGTCAGCCCGATAAAACCGCGGTAAGCTTTTATTAAGGGAACTTCTCCATGGAGACGAGCCTCGTCATCCTTGCGGCCGGCAAGGGCACGCGGATGCAATCGGACCTGCCAAAGGTCCTGCACCAGGTCGCCCATGCGCCGCTTCTGGCCCATGCGATGCGCGCCGGCGCGGCGCTGCAGCCCGCGCGCACGGTTGTGGTCGCGGGCCACGGCTCCGACGCCGTTGCGCAAGCGGCGGACGAGGAGGATCCCGATGCCACCGTTGTCCTCCAGCAAGAGCAGCTGGGCACCGGCCATGCCGTCCTGCAGGCCCGCGCCGCCTTGGAGGGGTTCGAGGGCACGGTTATCGTGCTTTACGGCGACACGCCCTTCATCCGGCCCGAGACGCTGGAGGCGATGATCGCCGCCCGGGCCACCCATGACGTGATCGTTCTGGGCTTCGACACGCCAGACCCGGGCCGCTACGGCCGGCTGAAGATGGAGTGCGACCAGCTTACCGCCATCGTGGAGTTCAAGGACGCCTCGGCCGAAGAGCGCGCCATAACCCTTTGCAATTCCGGCGTCATGGCCTGCGATGCGGCGCTGCTGTTCCAGTTGCTGGACCAGGTGTCGAACGACAATGCGGCCGGGGAATACTATCTGACGGATATTGTCCAGCTGTCACGCGCCGCCGGGAAATCCGCCACCGTGGTGGTCTGCCCGCAGGAGGAGACGCTGGGCGTCGACAGCCGCGCGGGCCTTGCGCGGGCCGAGGCGCTGTTCCAGGCGCGCGCCCGGGCCGAGCTGCTGGAGATCGGCGTGACGCTGACCGCGCCCGAGACGGTCTTCCTCGCCCATGACACGGTGATCGGCCGCGATGTCTCGGTCGAGCCGAACGTCGTCTTCGGCCCCGGCGTCACGGTCGAGACCGGCGCCACGATCCGTGCCTTTTCGCACCTTGAAGGGTGCCATGTCAGCCGTGGCGCGGTGGTCGGCCCTTATGCCCGCCTGCGCCCCGGCGCCGAGCTGGGCGAGGACAGCCGCGTCGGCAATTTCGTCGAGATCAAGAATGCCACGATCGACGAGGGCGCCAAGGTCAACCACCTCAGCTACATCGGCGATGCCTCGGTCGGGAAAGGCACCAACATCGGGGCCGGCACGATCACCTGCAACTACGACGGCTTCATGAAGCATCATACCGAGATCGGCGCCGGCGCCTTCATCGGCTCGGACACGATGCTGGTGGCCCCGGTCCGGGTCGGCAACAACGCGATGACGGCCACCGGCTCGGTCATCACCCGCGATGTCGAGGACGGCGCCCTGGCGCTGGCCCGCGCGCGGCAGGAGGTCAAGCCGGGCCGGGCGCTGAAGCTCTTCGAGTTTCTCAAGTCCCGCAAGGAGCAGAAGCGCAGGGAAAAAACGCAGCAGGAGCAGGCATAATGTGCGGTATCGTCGGCGTTCTGGGCAACCACGAGGTCGCCCCCATCCTGGTCGAGGCGCTCAAACGGCTTGAATATCGCGGCTATGACAGCGCCGGTATCGCCACGGTCAACGATGGCCACCTGGACCGGCGTCGCGCGGTGGGCAAGCTGATCAACCTGTCGGACAAGCTGGTGCACGAACCGCTGCGCGGCAAATCCGGCATCGGTCATACCCGCTGGGCCACCCATGGCGCCCCGAACGAGGGCAACGCGCATCCGCACAAGGCCGGGCCCGTGGCCGTCGTCCACAACGGGATCATCGAGAATTTCGGCAGGCTGCGGGACGAACTGCAGGCAGCGGGGTTCACCCCCGAAACCCAGACCGACACCGAAACCGTCGCGCTCATGGCGCAGATGTTCATGGACGGCGGCATGAAACCGGTCGAGGCCGCATTCGCCGCCATCGACCGGTTGGAGGGCGCCTTTGCGCTCGCCTTCCTCTTCGACGGCGAGCAAGACCTGATCGTCGCCGCCCGCAAGGGCTCGCCCCTGGCGATCGGCTGGGGCGATGGCGAGATGTTCGTGGGCTCCGACGCCTTCGCGCTGGCCCCGATGACTGACCGGGTGACCTATCTGGAGGAAGGCGACCGCGCCGTCGTCACCCGCAAGGGCGCCGATATCTTCGACGCGCGCGGCCACCTGGTGAGCCGCGCCAGCGTGCGGATCGAGGACAACGACGGTCAGGTCGAAAAGGGCGGCCACAAGCACTGGATGTCCAAGGAGATCGCCGAGCAGCCCTCGGTCCTGGCCGATGTGCTGGCACATTACCTGCCCGGCGGGCAGCTGACCTTCCCCGGCGATGCGCTGGATTTCACCGGCATCGACCGGGTGGTGATGGTCGCCTGCGGCACCGGATTCTACAGCTGCTTCGTGGCGAAATACTGGCTGGAGACGCTGGCGCGGATCCCCGTGGAGGTCGATGTCGCGAGCGAGTTCCGCTATCGCGAGCCGCCGCTGTCGGAGCGCACGCTGGCCATCTTTGTCAGCCAGTCGGGCGAGACCGCCGACACGCTGGCCGCCATGCGCTTTGCCGCCGGCAAGTGCCGGATTGCCAGCGTCGTGAACGTGGCGCAAAGCACCATCGCGCGGGAATCCGACCTGGCCCTGCCGATCCTCGCGGGGCGCGAGATCTCGGTCGCCTCGACCAAGGCCTTCACCTGCCAGCTGATGGTTCTGGCGCTGATGGCGATCAAGGCGGCCTCGGACCGGGGGACGCTGACGCAGGACGCGCTGAAGGGCCGGATCGCGGCGCTGTCGTCGCTGCCCGCGCTGGTCAGCCAGGCGCTGGCCGTGGGCCCGCAGATCAACGACCTGGCGCAAGAGCTGTCGGAGGCGCATGACATCCTCTTCCTGGGCCGGGGCGCGATGTATCCTCTGGCTCTGGAAGGCGCGCTGAAACTCAAGGAACTCAGCTATATCCACGCCGAGGGCTATGCCTCCGGCGAGCTGAAGCACGGGCCCATCGCGCTGATCGACAGCCATGTGCCGGTGATCGTGATGGCGCCGTCGGATGCGCTTTTCGACAAGACGATCTCGAACATGCAGGAGGTCATGGCGCGCGGCGGCAAGGTGCTGCTGGTCACCGATGCCGCCGGCGCCGAGATGGCCGGCCACGGCTGCTGGGGCGTGATCCGCATGCCCGAGGCCGATCCGATGTTCGCCCCCGTCCTTTATGCCATCCCGGCGCAGCAGATCGCCTATCACACGGCCATCGCCAAGGGCACCGACGTGGACCAGCCGCGCAACCTCGCCAAGTCGGTCACGGTGGAGTAGGCTTTCTCCGTAAACGGTATCAGGCATCGGTTGCAGGCCCGTCAGGTTGCAGGCCCGCCAGGAGGACCACATGGCAAAACAGTTCGATCACATCACCGAGGATCAGAAGGCTTTCGTCGAAGCGCAGCATATGTTCTTCACCGGCACGGCGGCGCCGGACGGGCGGGTCAATGTCTCGCCCAAGGGGCAGGACAGCCTGCGCATTCTCGGGCCGAACCGGGTGGTGTGGATGAACCTCACCGGATCGGGGAACGAGACGGCGGGCCACCTGCTGGAACATCCGCGCATGACGCTGATGTGGTGTTCCTTCGAAAAGCGTCCGCTGATCTACCGCATGTACGGGACAGCCCGGACGATCCACCGGGGCGATCCCGACTGGGCCGAGATGTCGGAGCTGTTTCCGACACAGATGGGCGCGCGTCAGGTCTATGACATGTCGGTCGAGATGACGCAGACCTCCTGCGGCTATGCCGTGCCCTTCATGGAGTTCGTATCGGACCGCGACACGCTGCATCGCTGGACCCTCGACAAGGGCGAGGACAAGCTGCGCGATTACTGGGCCGAGAAGAACACCGTCACACTGGACGGCAAGCCCACGGGCCTGCCCGCCGGGATGACCCGAACGGACGCCTGATCGCGGTGACGTGCTGGCTTGACCGGTTGCGCGCGCTGGAGGATCCGGAGCGCGCCAAGGGCGCGGCGGCCTATCACAAGGCCCCCCGCACCTATCTGGGCGTGCCGAACCCGGTTCTGAACGATCTGGCAAAGGAGGCGCGCCAGACGCTGTCCGTCGCGGACCGGGTGGCGGTGGCGCGGGAACTCTGGGCAAGCGACATCCACGAGGCGCGGATCCTCGCCGCCAAGATCCTGACCCAGGCGCGGATCCGTCCCGATGACGCGGTGTGGGAGACCGTCCGAGGCTGGGTGCCCGACTTCGACGCCTGGGCCATCGCCGATCACGCCTGCATGGCCGGGCAGAAGCGGCTCGTGGCCGACCCGGCGCGCCTGGACGAGATCGAGCGCTGGACCGCGTCGGACCACATGTGGACCCGTCGCGCGGCGCTGGTCATCACCCTGCCCTGGACCAAGCAGAACCACCCCAAGCCGGAAGAGCTGGCCGCGCGCGACCGCGTGCTGGGCTGGGCGGCGGGCTATGTGGACGACCGCGACTGGTTCATCCAGAAGGCCGTGGGCTGGTGGCTGCGCGACCTGTCGAAACACGATCCTTCGCGCGTGCGCTCCTTCCTCGATGAGAATGGCGGGCGAATGAAGGCATTTGCACGAAAAGAAGCCTCGAAATATCTCGATTGAGTCGCCGGACGCGGCCCTGTCGTAATCCTTCGCCAACCTGCCTGCGTCAGTCTGCTTCGACGCGACCCGGGACCATTCCGGCCCGAAGCAGGAGACACGCCATGGAGATCACCGCCCCCGCAGACAGTCCCGCGCCCACAGGCCCCGGCCGCAGCGCGCAATCCACCGGCCACCAGGCAAAGGCCGCCGTGGCCGCGGCCCGCGAGGCGGGCATCGAGCTGCCGAAGAACGCCCAGGGCCTTGCCGCGTCGCAGATCGCCCGGGGGGTCGAGGCGGCGCTGGTCTTCCAGCCGCCCGAGCCGCCCGCCCCGGATGCCGCGCCCGGGACGGACCCTGTCGATGGCACCGCGCCGACCGGGACGGACATGCCCGATGCCGCGCCCGAGGCCGGCGGCACGAATGATGCAGAGATGGCCCTTGCGCTGCTGACCGCCGCCGCCGGATACGATGCCGCCGCCGAGGCTCTCGCCCCGCAGTGATCCTGCCCGGTGACCACGGGGATACGGCGGCCCGGCGAGGTCAAACTGCCCGGTCCTGAGACCCAATTCGCGCGTCAGCGCGCGCCGGTCACGCTGACCTCGATCAGCTCGGTCAGGGGCGCGCCCAGCGCCTGCATCGCCAGCAGCGACAGGCGGCTGCCGCTGCCCGGCTCTCCGCCCGTGGGCCGCAGCGTCAGGGTCACGGTGGAGCCCTGGTAGCGCACCTCGCCAGTCTGTTCGCGCCTGGTCAGGGGCGTTTCCATCCAGAGCCCAGGGCTTGCCGGGTCGCCCAGCGAGGCCACCGTCGTGCCCAGCGATGCGCTGCCCGACACCGGAAGCGCCACGGGCACTTCGGCCTGGGGCGCCGTGTCCGCCGCATCGGCCGGCGCGGCCGCCCCGACCACGGGCGTCGTGCCCTGCGCGGTGCCATTCGTACCGGGGCCACCGAAGATGCCGTCGGACACCCCCTTGACCGTATCGCAGCCCATCAGCGCCAGCGGCGCCACGAGCGTCATTGCCATCCAGAGTTTCATGCCCCCCTTTCTAGGGCCCTGCACCCCGCAGGTCCATCGCGTCGCGCATGGAAATGGCGGATCGCTGCCACGCCCGGGCGCCCCCTCCGCCCGCCGCACCATTCGTTAACGCCCCTTGTCGCAACCTTCGCGGAGGTTTACCTCTTGCCCCATGACACAGGCGCCCCTCATCGATCCCTTTGCCCGCGCGATCACCTATCTGCGCGTTTCGGTCACCGACCGCTGCGATTTCCGCTGCGTCTATTGCATGGCCGAGAACATGACCTTCCTGCCGAAGAAGGAGCTTCTAACGCTGGAAGAGTTGGACCGCATGTGTTCGACCTTTGTCGGCATGGGTGTCGAGAAGCTGCGGATCACCGGCGGCGAGCCCCTGGTGCGGCGCGACATCATGACCTTCTTCCGGTCGATGTCTCGGCACCTGGACAGCGGGGCCCTCAAGGAGCTGACGGTCACGACCAACGGCTCGCAGCTGGGCCGCTTTGCCAGGGACCTCGCCGATGCGGGGGTGAAACGGATCAACGTCTCGCTCGACACGCTGGACGAGGAAAAATTCGCCCGCGTGACCCGCTGGGGCCGGCTGCCGCAGGTGCTCAAGGGCATCGATGCCGCGCTGGACGCCGGGCTGAAGATCAAGATCAACGCCGTCGCGCTGAAGGGCTTCAACGAGGAAGAACTGCCGCGCATCACCGAATGGTGCGCCGAGAAGGGCATGGACCTGACCTGGATCGAGGTCATGCCGATGGGCGATCTGGGCAACGAGGACCGCGTGGGCCAGTTCTGGTCGCTCAAGGATGTGCGCGCCCGGTATGAAGAGCACTATACCGTCACCGACCTGGCCGAGCGCACCGGCGGCCCGGCGCGCTACGTGCGGCTGGAGGAGACGGGCCAGAAGATCGGCTTCATCACGCCGCTGTCCCACAATTTCTGCGAAAGCTGCAACCGCGTGCGGCTGACCTGCACCGGCGAGCTTTACATGTGCCTGGGCCAGGAGGACATGGCCGACCTGCGCGCGCCGCTGCGCGACTGGCCCAACGACGACCGCCCCCTGCAGGAGGCGATCCGCGCGGCGATCGGGCTGAAGCCCAAGGGCCATGATTTCGATTATTCGCGTCGCCGGGCGGACGGCCAGGTGTCGCGCCACATGAGCCACACGGGCGGCTGATGTCCCGCAAGGGTGGCAAAAGGCCGTCACCGACACCGCTTTACAAGGTCTATTCCGGGCTGACCCGTCTTGCCGCGCCCATGGTGCTGGCCCATGTCGGCCGCAAGCTGGCCGCGCAGGGGGTGGAGCCCGAGCGGATCGACGAACGCGCCGGCCATGCGACACTGCCCCGCCCCGAGGGCGAGATGATCTGGTTTCACGGGGCCAGCGTGGGCGAGAGCCTGTCGGTCCTGTCTGTCATCACGCGGCTGGGCCAGAGGCTGCCGGGGGCAGAGTTCCTGATGACCTCGGGCACCGCCAGCTCGGCCCAGATTGTCGGCCGCCGGCTGCCGCCGCGTACCCGCCACCAGTTCGCGCCGATGGACGCGCCGCAGGTGCTGGACCGCTTCCTGGACCACTGGCGCCCGCGCGCCGGGGTCTTCGTGGAAAGCGAGCTTTGGCCCGGGATGCTGATCCGCGCCCGCGACCGGGGGGTGAAGCTGGCGCTGCTGAACGCGCGGCTTTCGGCCAGGTCGGCACAGGGCTGGGCGCGGTATCCGGACACGGCGCGCTTCGTGCTGGACGCCTTCGAGGTGATGCTGACCCAGAATGCCGAGATCGCGCAGCGCCTGCGGTCGATGGGCGCCGATCCGGACCGGCTGCAGGTCGGTGCGAACCTCAAGGCCACGGCCGAGCCGCTGCCGGTGGACGAGCTGACCCTGTCCGAGCTGCACGAGGCGGTGGGCCCCCGCCCGCTCTGGGTCGCGAGTTCCACCCATCCTGGCGAGGAAGAGATCGTCCTGGAGGCGCAGTCGCGTATCCTGAGCCAGCGCCCCGGCGCGCTGCTGATCCTGATCCTGCGCCATCCCGAACGCGGCGATGCGGTCGAGGCGATGGTCCGCGAGGCTGGCCTGACCTGCGCACGCCGCAGCACGGGCGAGCCGATCGGGGCGGAGACGCAGGTCTATCTGGCCGACACCCTGGGCGAGACGGGCACCTGGTACGCCGCGGCGCCGATCGTGCTGCTGGGCGGCTCGCTCCTGCCGGAGATCGGCGGGCACAACCCGTTCGAGCCGGCGGGCTCCGGCGCGGCGGTGATGAGCGGGCCGCATGTGGTCAATTTTAGCGAGACCTTCGGGCCGATGTTCTCGACCGGGGCCGCGACCGAGGTGGCAACGGCGGAGGATATCGCCGGCGTGGTCCTGGGCTGGCTGGGGGATGCGGCGCGTCTGGAGACCCGGCGCGAGGCGGCGCGGGATTTCGCGCGGTCAGGGGCGGCGGCGCTGGATCACGTGATCGACGTGCTGGTCGAGCAGCTGGGGCTGTGAGCGTGGTGCCCTGCAGCGGCGTGGCGCCGGTGGCGGGCGGCGCGTCGAAGTATTTGGACAAAGATGAAGACAAGAGGGCGCGCCACGTGGTCTGGCGGAGCGCGGGGGGGCTCGTGGTCGGGGATGCCCCTGGCGGCGGGCGGCCTCTTCGGGGGACCGGCGCGAAACCGGGATGTCGGATGAGGTATTTGGGCCAAGAAGAAGACAGGGGGTGGGCCCCGCGGCTGCGTGGCGCCTGTCGAGATCAGTCTTGATGGCTGAGGTTCGGTTGTAGTTAAGACGGTCCATCCGCGGTCGTGGTGGCAGCGGATGGACCGGTGATAGAGGGCTGGGCTCAGGCGGCGGGCATGCGCTTCTCGGCGATCTCGGCGTACCAGCTGCAGCCGGCGGGGATGATCTCGTCGTTGAAGTTGTACTTCGGGTGATGCACCGGCGAGGTATCGCCATTGCCGACGAGGATGTAGGCGCCGGGGCGTTCCTCGAGCATGAAGGCGAAATCCTCGCCGCCCATGACCAGCGGTGCATCTGCGCACTCGCCCGAAACGGAGCGGGCGACCTCGACGGCGAAATCGGTCTCCTGCTCGGAATTCACCATCACCGGGTAGTTGCGGACATAGTCGATCTCCACCGTGCCGCCGAAGGTTGCGGCGATGCCGTTGCAGATCTCGATGATCCGCGTCTGGGCCAGGTCGCGCGTCTCGGGCGCCAAGGTGCGCACGGTGCCGCGCAGCGACACGCCCTGAGGGATGACGTTGAAGGCCTTGGACGAGGTTTCGAAGGAGGTGACCGAGACCACGACCTGGTCGACCGGGTCGGCGTTGCGGCTGGCGATGGTCTGCAGGGCCAGGATCGCCTGCGCCGCCATTACCGTGGTATCGACCGTCTCGTGGGGTTTGGCCGCGTGGCCGCCCTTGCCCTGGAAGTCGATCTCGAACACATCCGTCGCGGCGAAGAAGGCACCGGGGCGGATCGAGAAGGTGCCGGCGTCCTGGCCCGGCCAGTTGTGCATGCCATAGACCTCCTGGATGCCCCAGCGGTCCATCAGGCCGTCGTCGCACATGGCCTTGCCGCCGGCGCCGCCCTCTTCGGCGGGCTGGAAGATGACCACCACGGTGCCGTTGAAGTTGCGGGTCTCGGAGAGGTATTTCGCGGCGCCCAGCAGCATCGCGGTATGGCCGTCATGGCCGCAGGCATGCATCACGCCGGGGGTTTTCGACGCGTAGGGCACGCCGGTGTCCTCGAGGATCGGCAGCGCGTCCATGTCGGCGCGCAGGCCGATGACACGGCCCGAACTGTCGCTGTTGCCCTTGATCACTCCGATAACGCCGGTACGGCCGATGCCGGTGACCACCTCGTCGCAGCCGAATTCCGTCAGCTTGTCGGCCACCAGCGCCGAGGTTCGGTCGGTTTCGTAGAGCAGTTCGGGATGTTCGTGGATGTCGCGGCGCCAGGCGGTGATTTCGTCGTGGAGCTCGGCAAAGCGGTTCTTGACGGGCATGGTCGTGGTCCTTCTCGGTCGTCTCAGGCGGGCATGCGGCGTTCGACCAGTTCGGCGAACCAGCTTGCCCCCAGGGGTATGGCCTCGTCATCGAAGACGTAAGCGGGGTGATGGCACATCGGCGTGTCGCCGTTGCCGAGGAAGAGGTAGGCGCCGGGGCGTTCCTCGAGCATGTACGAGAAATCTTCGGATGGCATGATCGGGTCGCAGGCCTCGTCCACGTCGGGCGAGACGGCGCGCGCGGCTTCGGCGGCAAAGGCCGCGTGGTCAGGGGAATTGACCGTGACCGGGTAGCCCGGTTCCCAGATCAGCTCGGCCGTGGCGCCAAAGGCGCTGGCGGTGTCTTCGACCACCCGGCGGATGCGGGTCTCTGCCAGCTTGCGGACCTCCGGGTCCAGGGTGCGGACGGTGCCGGTCAGGCGCGCGGTCTGCGGGATGATGTTCGAGGCGCCGCTGTCGGTCTCGAAGGTGCCGACGGTCAGAACGGTGGGTCTCAGCGGGTCGACGTTGCGCGACACGATCGAATGCAGGGTGACGACGATCTGGCAGGCGACGAGGGTGGTGTCGATCGCCTCCTGCGGGGTGGCCGCGTGGCCGCCGCGGCCGGTGACCCGGATCTCGAATTCGTCCGAGGAGGCCTGAAGTGGACCCGGGCGCGTGTGGAAGGACCCCACCGGCAGGCCCGGCGCATTGTGCAGGCCATAGACTTCCTGAATGCCCCAGCGGTCCATCAGACCGTCGCGGCACATCGCCAGCGCCCCTGCCCCGCCCTCTTCGGCAGGCTGGAAGATCAGCACGACCCTGCCGTCGAAATTGCGCGTCTCGGAGAGGTATTTCGCCGCGCCGAGCAGGATCGAAGTGTGGCCGTCGTGGCCGCAGGCATGCATCACGCCGGGGGTGTGCGAGGCATAGTCCACGCCAGAGGCTTCGGTGATCGGCAGGGCGTCCATGTCGGCGCGCAGGCCGATGACCTTGCCGGACGTGTTGGACTTGCCCTCGATCACCGCGACGACGCCGGTGCGGCCGATGCCGGTGGTGATGTCGGTGAGGCCGAAGTCCTTCAAGCGCTCGACGACGAAGGCCGCGGTCTCGTGCACCTCGTACATGAGCTCGGGATGCTGGTGCAGGTGGCGGCGCCAACCGGTGATCTCGTCCTGCATCTCGGCGAGGCGGTTCTTGATGGGCATGGGTGTCGTCCTCGCAATGGGCGTAGGGTGGGGTTACACCCCACCGCCCGCGAGAGGGTGCGGCGGCGAGGCGGTGGGTTGAAAACCCACCCTACGAAAGTCGCTCCAGCAGGTTTTCCATAAACGCCTGCCCGGCTTCGAATTCGGCGATGGAGAGGAACTCGTTCTCCTGGTGCGCCTGTTCGATATTGCCGGGGCCGCAGATCACCGCGGAATAGCCGGCGTTCTGGAAATGGCCCGCTTCGGTGCCGTAGCTTACCACATGTGTGCCGTTGTCGCCTGTCACCTGTCGGACGAGCGCCTCGGCGCTGCCGTCGGTCTCGGGCATCAGCGGCGGCACGGTGAAGAAGGGCTCCAGCTCGATCCAGGCTTCGGGGCGCACCGCCTGCATCTGTGCCTGCACCTCGGCCACGGCGGCTTCGAACCCGGCGCGCCAATCGTCCAGATCCTCGCCCGGGACCAGGCGGCATTCCACCGCGAAGGTGCAATCGCGCGCGGTGATGTTATGCGCCGTGCCGCCCTGGATCATGCCAACATGCTGCGTCGTCCAGGGCGGGGTGAAGAGCGAGGCGATCTCGGACGGGGTGCGCGCCATGTTGGCCGCGTTGCGGTCGTTGACCCATTCGATCAGCTTGGCGCCATACATGATCGCCGACACGCCGGTGTGCACCAACGAGGAATGCACCTCGAACCCGTGCACATGCACATGGTAACCGGTGCCGCCCTTCTGGCCGGTCACCGCCTTCATCAGCGAGGGTTCTCCGATGATCGCATCCGTCCCGCGCGGCAGCACGGCGGCCATTGCCTCGATCAGGGGCATGGCCCCGGTGCAGCCGATCTCCTCGTCATAGCTCAGCGCGATTTGCAGGGGCCGCTTCAGGCCGCGTTTCGCGCCCTCGACCAGCGCCCAGATCGCAAGCGCGTCAAAGCCCTTCATGTCGCAGCAGCCACGGCCGTAGAGCAGCCCGTCCTTCTCGACCACCTCGAAAGGGTCGGTATCCCAGGCCTGGCCCTTCACCGGGACCACGTCGGTATGGCCCGAGAGCACGACGGCGCCCTCTTCCATCGGCCCGACATGGGCGAAAAGCGCGGCCTTTCGTGGGTCGTCCGGCTTCACGAAGCGGTGGCTCTCGATCCCGTGGGAGGAGAGGTAGTCCTGCACCCAGTCCACCAGCGGCAGGTTGGTCTGGTCGGAAATCGTGGGAAACGAGACCAGCGCCTCGAGGATGGCGCGGGGGCTTAAGGTATCAGTCATGTTGGGTCAGTAACCGCTGTCGGTGGTCAGCACGAAATGCCCCGGCTCGACCTCGCGGTAGACCGAGGGTTCCGGTTCATATTCCACCGGGTGGATGGGCGACGGGATCGGCTTGAAGTTCAGGTCCCGTTCGGATTTGCGCCGGTGCGGATCGGCGATCGGCACGGCCTTCATCAGCGCGCGGGTATAGGCGTGCTGGGGGTTCTCGAAAATCTTCTCGCGCGGGCCCATCTCGACGATGCGGCCCAGGTACATGACGCCCACATCGTGGGACACCCGTTCGACGACGGCCATGTCGTGGCTGATGAAGAGGTAGGACAGCTGCAGCTCCGCCTGCAGTTCCATCATCAGGTTCAGGACCTGCGCCTGTACGCTGACGTCGAGCGCCGAGACCGCCTCGTCCGCGACGATCAGCTTCGGCCGCAGGGCCAGCGCCCTGGCGATGGCCACGCGCTGGCGCTGGCCGCCCGACAATTCATGCGGGTAGCGGCGCATGAAGCTGCGCGGCAGGTGGACCCGGTCGAACAGGCTTTCGACGCGCTCGCGGATATCCACCCCGGGGTTGGGGTAGTTGTAGAGTGGCTCGGCCACCTGGTCCGACAGCTGCATCTGCGGGTTCAGCGAGGCAAAGGGATCCTGAAAGATCATCTGCATGTCCACGCGGGCGTCGCGCAGGGCACGATCGTCCAGCTCGGTGATCTCCAGCCCGTCGAGGTTCACGCTGCCCGAATTCGGCTGCACCAGCCGCAGCAGCGAGCGGCCCACCGTGGACTTGCCACAGCCGGATTCCCCCACCAGCGACAGGGTCCGGCCCTTGTTGATGGTGAAGGACACGTCCTCGACCGCGTGCACATTGGCCACGGTGCGGCGGAAGAAGCCGCCCTTCACCGGGAAGCGGGTGACCAGGTTCGACACCTTCAGCAACTGGCGTTCGGTGCCGGGGATGGGCTCGATCTTCTGGCCCTCGACGCCCATCAGCTTCATCGGCTCGGGCGCCGCCTTGCCCCGCATCTCGCCCAGCTTCGGAACCGCGGCCAGCAGGGCCTGGGTATAGGGGTGCTGCGGCTTCTCGAAGATCTCGGTGACGGTGCCCTCTTCGACCTTCTCGCCGCGGAACATGACGACGACGCGGTCGGCCATCTGGGCCACGACCGCCATGTCATGGGTGATGAACATCACAGCGGTCCCGGTCTCGCGCTTGAGCCGGTCCATCAGCGCGAGGATCTCGGCCTGGATCGTCACGTCGAGCGCGGTGGTGGGTTCGTCCGCGATCAGCAGCCGCGGTTCGCAGGCCAGCGCCATGGCGATCACCACGCGCTGGCGCATGCCGCCGGACAATTCGTGCGGGTATTGCTTCATGCGGCGCTCGGCTTCGGGAATGCGCACCTGTTTGAGCAGTTCCAGCGCCCGCGCGGCGGCGGCTTCGCGGCTGAGCCCCTTGTGCACGCGCAACCCTTCCGTGAGCTGGCGTTCCACCGTGAAGACCGGGTTCAGCGCGGTCATCGGCTCCTGGAAGATCATGCCGATCTGGTTGCCGCGGATCTTGCGCATCATGTCCTGTTCGGCGCTCGCCACGTCGAACTCGGCACCGGGCTTGTCATCGCGGTCGAACAGCAGCTGACCGCCGGTGATTTCACCCCCGCCGAACTCCACCAGCCGCATCAGCGACAGCGATGTCACCGACTTGCCGGACCCGGATTCGCCAACAACGCAAACGGTTTCGCCCGGATATATGTCAAAAGACACACCCTTCACGCCCTCGACCGGGCCATCCTTGGTCTGAAACCCGACCCTGAGACCCTTGATCTGTGCAATCGGCTGATCCAGCACGTCCGATACTCCCGTTCTTCAATGCTGAACGCTATGGCGGCGCCTGCGGCAGTGTCAAACCCCAGAGACGCTTTCCCCGTCGCCACCCTTGCAATTTTCCGAATCTCTGTTTCGATAATCGGCGTATCTGGTGCAGGGGAGACCGACCGGCGCGGCACCGGGCCATTGGCCCGTGACATCCCGGGCGGACGCACGCATCGGAAACGAACGGCCGCCGTCAGAGCGGCCCGGAAAAGGCACGAAAATCGTGTCCAACATGGAGTGTAGTATGACCCTCAGAACCCTATTGCTCGGCGCGACAGCCACGTTTGCGCTGGCCGGAACGGCATTTGCCGAAGGCCACGAAGGCGAGCGCGGGCGCGATGGCAATGTCAGCATCATCTACTGGCAGGCCCCGTCGATCCTGAATCCCTTCCTGTCCGGCGGCACCAAGGACATCGAAAGCTCGTCGCTCGTTCTCGAACCGCTGGCGCGCTATGACGAGGCCGGCAACCTCGTGCCCTGGCTGGTGGACGAAGTGCCCACGGTTGCCAATGGCGGGGTGAGCGAGGATCTCACCACCATAACCTGGAAGATCTCGGAAGGGCTGGTGTGGTCGGACGGCACGCCGCTGACGTCGGCCGACGTGAAGTTCACCGCCGAATACTGCATGCATCCCGAGGGCGGCTGCGCCCAGGGCGCGTTCTTCGACGGCGTGGAAACGGTCGAGGCGGTCGATGACCTGACCGTAAAGGTCACCTTCAACCAGCCCAAGCCTAACCCCTACGGCCCCTTCGTGGGCGGCCAGTCGCCGATCCTGCAGGCGGCGCAATTCTCGGACTGCCTGGGCGCCCGCGCCCCCGAGTGCACCGAGGCGAACTTCAACCCGATCGGCACCGGCCCCTTCAAGGTGGTCGAGTTCAAGCCGAACGACGTGATTACATTCGAGGCGAACGAGAACTTCCGCGAGGAAGGCAAGCCCGCCTTCCAGACCGTGACCTTCAAGGGCGGCGGTGACGCGGCCGCGGCCGGTCGCTCGGTGCTGGAAACCGGCGAATTCGACTATGCCTGGAACCTGCAACTGGCGCCTGACGTCATCGCCTCGATGGAAGCCGCCGGCAAGGGCGTGGCCATCGCCGGCTTCGGCCCGCTGGTCGAACGGATCGAGATGAACCTGACCAACCCCTCGCCCGACCTGCCGCCCGAGACGCGCGCGACCGTGGCCGAGCCGCATCCCTTCCTGAGCGATCCGGTGGTGCGCGAGGCGCTGTCGATGGCCATCGACCGCGAACTGCTGGTCGAAGTGGGCTATGGCAAGGCCGGCAAGCCGACCTGTGACCTGGTCCCGGTGCCTGACAATTACGCCGCGCAGAACACCGGCTGCTTCGCGCAGGATATCGCCGGCGCCAGTGCCATGCTGGACGAAGCCGGCATCGTCGACACCGACGGCGACGGCATCCGCGAGAAGGACGGCGTGCCGCTGGAAATCCTCTACCAGACCTCGACCAACGCCGTCCGCCAGGACTTCCAGGCGCTGATCAAGCAGTGGTGGTCGGAAATCGGTGTGGAAACCGAACTGCGCAACGTCTCCGGCTCGGTCTTCTTCGGCGGCGACCCGGGCTCTCCGGACACGTTCCAGAAGTTCTATGCCGACGTGGAAATGTACGCCAACACCTTCAACGGCACCGATCCGCAGCAGTATCTTGCCCAGTATCGCTGTGGCAACGAACCCAAGCCGTCGTCGCAATGGCAGGGTGAGAACATCAACCGCTTCTGCGAGGAGGAATACGACGCCCTGATCGACGAGCTGGCCCGAACCGGCGACATCGAGAAGCGCGGCGAGATCGCCAAGAAGATGAACAACATGCTCACCGTGGACAGCTGGACCATCGTTCCGCTGGTGCACCGCGGCCGCGTGTCGGCGCATTCGCTCGATCTGGGCGGTGTCGTGCTGAACACCTGGGACAGCGAGCTGTGGAACGTCGCTGACTGGTATCGCAAGAAGGGCAGCTGATCGTCTGCCCACGGCCGGTCCTTTTGTCAGGGGCCGGCCGTATTGTTTCTACTGCCGCCGCAATGCTGGCCATTGCCCCTGCACTGAACGCAAAGGCATCCTCCAAGAATGCTGACATACACAATTCGAAGGCTGGTCCTGGCCATACCGACGCTGATGTTCATCAGCCTGGTCATCTTCCTGCTGCTCGAACTCGCACCCGGGGACCCGATGGCCCAGGTGCCGCTGACGGTCCCGCCGGAGGTCAAGGAACGCATGCGCGAGGCGCTGGGGCTGGGCGAGCCCCTGCACGTGCGCTTCGTCAAATGGCTCTACCAGTTCTTCGTGATCGAGCCGGCCGTCTTCATCGACACGATGTTCGGCACCGACTGGGCCGAGGGCCAACAGCGCGTCATCTCGTGGCAGACCCGGTCGCCGGTGATGGAGATCGTCGTGCAGCGCCTGCCGCAGACCCTGACCGTCGTGGGGCTGGCCTATCTGGTGGGCGTGCTGATCGCCCTGCCGATCGGGATCTATTCCGCCTACAAGCAATATTCGGTCTTCGACCAGGCCGGGACCTTCATCTCGATGGTGGGCTTTTCCGTGCCGCCGTTCTTCTCGGGCGTTCTGGTGATCGTGATCTTCTCGGTCCAGCTGGGCTGGTTGCCGTCGATCTACGACACGACGCTGACGGTCAACAGCTGGGAGACGTTCTGGCAGCAGGTGCGGCAGATGGTGATGCCGGTCATGGTGCTGGCGCTGCAGACCACGGCGCAGATCTCGCGCTTCATGCGGGCCTCGATGCTGGACAACCTGAACCAGGATTACGTGCGCACCGCCCGGGCCAAGGGGCTGTCGGAGGCGACCGTGGTGCTGATCCACGTGCTGCGCAACTCCATGATCCCGGTGATCACGGTCATCGCGCTTGGCGTGCCCGCGATCTTCGGCGGCGCCATCATCACCGAGCAGGTCTTCAAGGTGAACGGGATCGGCCAGCTGCTGATCACCGCGATCGAGGCCAACGACCTGCCCATGGTCCACACGCTGACCTTCATCTTCGCCGTGCTGATCGTGACCTTCAACCTGATCGCCGATGTGCTCTACGGCGTGCTCGACCCGAGGATCCGCTATGACTGAGGGCAACGAAAGCCGCGTCACCGCCGTCACCTCGGCCATGGTGACAGAACCGCTGACCGATCCGGTCCCCTCCGCTCCGCCGCGCAGCCAGTGGGTGGATGTCTGGGCGCAGTTCCGCCACCACCGGGGCGCCTTTGCCGGGCTGATCGTCTTCATGACGATCATCCTGGGCGTCTTCCTGGGGCCGCTGCTCTATGCGCAGGACGCGCAATACGTTCCCACGGGCCGCGACTTCCTGCGGCTGAAGGATATGCGGCCGGCCTACATGCTGCTGTGGGACAGCGGGGTGAAGGCCGAATGGGCGCATCCGCTGGGCACCGACAACATCGGCCGCGACACGCTGGCCCGGCTGATGCAAGGCGGACAGGTGTCAATCACCGTGGGGCTGGCCGCGATGCTTCTGTCGCTGTTCCTGGGCACGCTGATCGGGACGATGGCGGGCTATTTCCGCAAGCTTGACGGGCCGCTGATGCGGCTGACCGACCTGTTCCTGGCCCTGCCCCTGCTGCCCCTGCTTCTGGTCACCGTTCTGCTGTTCCGCGAGCCGCTGAAGCAGGCCTTCGGGCCCGAGGGCGGGATATTCGTGCTGATCGTCTTCATCGTCGGCGTCACCTCCTGGATGCAGACCGCGCGGATCGTGCGGGGCGACGTGCTGGCGCTGAAAGAGCGGGAGTTCGTCCTGGCGGCGCAGTCGATCGGAACGCGCAGCGGCAAGATGGTGATCCGGCATATCCTGCCCAACGTGCTGTCGCCGATCATGGTCTCGGCCACGCTGGGCATCGCCACCGCGATCATCACCGAATCCGCGCTGTCCTTCCTGGGCTTCGGCTTTCCGCCGGATTTCCCGACCTGGGGCCGGCTGTTGAACGACGCGGTCGACCGGATGACGCTGTTCCCGGAACGCGCGATCTTCCCGGGTGTGCTGATCTCGCTCACGGTGCTGAGCGTGAACTACATGGGTGACGGGCTGCGCGACGCGCTCGACCCGCGCATTCGCGGACGCTGAGACCGCCCGGCGGCAGGGGCGGTGCGCCCGTCCCTGCCCTCATGCCTTGCCGGCCACCAGCCCCGCGCCGACCGCATGGCCCGTCTGCACGTCGCGCATAGGTATCGCGCCAGGTGGCAAGACACCGCTCAGGTTGAAAAGCGTATTTCCGCACACCGCGAGGCAAGGGATTCCAGGCGGGCCGTGACGGCCCGAATCTGACCCAACGCTGGTCATCGGAAACAAAGAAGGCGCAGATGGCCCTCCTCGGATCATCTGCGCCCTGCCGCTTCAACTATTTGATTTCCCGCACTTTTCGCGGGGCGCCACCCCGGCGGGGGCAGCCTGAGAACGACTGTGCCGGGCGATCCGGTTCTATCTGAAAGTAATGTAATCTTCTAACGACCCCCAATCCCCGAGATCGTACTTTCACTTATAAGAGATTCGCCCTCTCGGCGCTAAACCACTTATTGCCGCAACGTCGCATTCGGCGGATAATTGCCCATTGACGTAACGTAATATTGTATTTCCCTGCACGGTTCCTAGTGCAGGGATTTCCGGACACGCCGCAACGCCAGCCAGACTCCCAGCACGACCGGCACCGTGACCAGTGCGGTCAGCGCGCCCTTGGACAGGTCGAGCGCCCCGGCCAGCGGATACAGCAGGTAGCTGACCAGCGACACGGCGTAGTAGCTGATCGCCACCACCGACAGCCCCTCGACCGTGTGCTGCAGCCGCAGGGCCATGTCCGCGCGGCGGTCCATGCTCTCCAGCAGGGCCTGGTTCTGCGCGCTGCGTTCGACGTCGACCCGGGTGCGCAGCAGGTCGCCGGCACGGATCGCCCTGTCGGCCAGACGCTGCAGCCGCGCCTCGGTCGATGTGACGGTGCGCATCGCCGGATCGAACCGGCGGCCCATGAACTCGCCAAAGGTCGGGCGGCCGTTGAACCGCACCTCGCACAGGGCGACGATGCGTTCTTCGACGATTGCCCGGTAGGCCCCGGTAGCCCCGAACCGGAAGGACGCCCGCGCGGCCATCGTCTCCAGCTCGGAGGAGATCGCCAGCAGCTCGGTCAGGATGCGATCGGCGGGCTCGGTGCCCTCGGTCATCTCCATCATCACCTCGGTCAGGCGCGTGTCGAGCTCGCCTATCCGGTCCGACAGCGACCGCGCGCGGGTAAAGCCCAGCAGGGACATGGTCTTGTAGGTCTCGATCTCCAGCAGGCGCTGCACGGTGCGCCCCACCCGGCGCGGCCCCGCCTCGGGGCGGGTGAAGACGGCCAGCCGCACGTGGCCCGCCGGGTCGATCCGGTAGTCGCTGGCCACGATGGCCGTGTCATCCAGCACCTGGCTGACCACCGTGCTTTCCGGCACGAACCAGCGTCCCAGCGCGTCGGTGACCGCCTCGTCGGTCTCGGCCGCGCAGATCCGCACCAGCGCCGAGGTCAGCCGCTGCCCCGGCGCGCGCGACAGCCAGTCCTCGGGAAAGACCTCGAACTCCGCCGGGTCGAAGGGCCTTGGGCTGACCCCGTCGCAGAACGCGGTGTAGGTGACGAACTCGGTATGCTGCTCCCATTTCAGCAGGTGGCGCCCGATCTGCACCGAATGATGCGTGGCACCCGGCTGCGGATGCGCGGCGCCGTGGCGGTCAAGCAGCTCGGTCAGATGCGCAAGATCCACGCCCCGATCGCGCGCCACCGCTTCCGTGGGCTGCTTGATCGCCAGGAAGACCGCGGTGGTCGGGGTCTCAAGGCTGGGGAACGGGCGCGCGTGCAGCTCGTTGGCCAGGCGGTAGCGCAGCGGGTGGTCTTCGATGGGCATGCCGGTCCTCTCCTGGGCATCATCCCCGCAGCATAGCAGGATCGCGCCCCTGAGAGGACCTGAAAAAACGCGTTAAATCATCGCGTTACAGAAATACCTTGGTATACATCACCCCGCCTCCGCGCCAAAGACCTCAAGCGCGGCGTTCAACCCGTTGATCGCGGCGGGCATCCCGCCATAGACGGCCATCTGCCAGATCACCTCGAGGATCTCCTGCTTTGACGCGCCGGCGGCGCGGGTGTGTTCGATGTTCACCTTCAGCTGCGGCCCGGTCTGCCCGCCAAGCGCCGTCAGTGCCGCCACGGTGCACAGCTGCCGCGTCTTCAGATCGAGCCCCTCGCGCGTGTAGTGGCGGCCATAAGCCCATTCCACCAGCGTTTCGGCCATCCCCGGCACGGCGCCGTCGTAGCGCTCGGCCAGAGCGGCCTCGAGCCCCGGGTTCATCTCGCGCAGCAGCGCGCGGCCCTTGTCCAGCGCCTCAGACATCGGCCACCTCCATCGCGGCCTCCGCCTCCAGCTGGCGGTACATCTCCACCTTGCGGTCCATCAGCGCGCGGGTCTCCTCCAGCTCGGCCTGCCGCGCGATGACCACGTCGCGGTGCAGCTCGAGCATCCGCCGCCGCTCGGCATAGCTGGCCTCTCCCTGCCGGCGCAGGGCGGCATAGCGGATGCGGTCCGCCTGCTTCATGCCGGTGGCGTTGAGCTTGTCGAGAAAGCCGATCCAGGTCAGCACCTCCTCGGGGTAGTCCCGCCGCCCGGCGGCGTCGCGCGGGGGCGGGTCGATCAGGCCGATCCGTTCATAGAAGCGCAGCGTATCGATGCTGAGCCCGCTGCGCGCGGCCACCTCGGATATCTTCATCGGCTCTCTCCTTGATGAGTCGCAGACAGCGTAGCGGCTGGAGTGCACTCCAGCTCAAGCGTTTTCTTCAGCCCGGCGGCGTTGCCGGTTCCCACAGCTCGACCGGGTTGCCCTCGGGGTCGGCGATGCGGGCAAAGCGGCCGATGTCGCTGTCCCACTCGGGCCGGGTCTCGACCGCGATCCCCGCCTCCGTCAGCTGGGCGGTCATCGCATCGAGGTCATTGACCCGGAAGTTGATCATCCAGCCCTGTTCGGGCCGGCCAAAGTAATCGGTGTCCTCCGGGAAGGGGGCGAGCACGGTATAGCCCTCCTCCTGCCGCCAGGGCGCGGTGCTGACCGGCGTGACGCCCAGGTGCCGGTCGTACCATGCCATCAGCGCCTGCGGGTCCTTTGCGCGAAAGAACAGGCCGCCGATGCCCGTGACCTTCTCCATGCCGTTCCTCCCCCCTTTTGTGCCCCGAGGCTACGTGAGCCGCGAGGCCGGCCGCAAGGCTGGACAAGCACGCCGCCCGCACACGAAAAAGGGCGCCCCGAAAGGCGCCCTTTCCGAAAGGTATCCGCGTCAGGTCAGTCGATCATCGGCAGCAGCTTGTCCAGCGAGGCCTTGGCGTCGCCGTAGAACATACGCGTGTTGTCCTTGAAGAACAGCGGGTTCTCGATGCCCGAATAGCCCGTGCCCTGGCCACGCTTGGAGACGAATACCTGCTTCGCCTTCCAGCATTCCAGCACCGGCATCCCGGCGATGGGCGAGTTCGGATCGTCCTGCGCCGCCGGGTTCACGATGTCGTTCGACCCGATCACGATGACAACGTCCGTCTCCGGGAAGTCATCGTTGATCTCGTCCATCTCCATCACGATGTCATAGGGCACCTTGGCCTCGGCCAGCAGCACGTTCATGTGCCCCGGCAGACGGCCCGCAACGGGGTGGATGGCGAAACGCACTTCCTTGCCCGCCGCGCGCAGCTTCTTGGTCAGCTCACTGACCGCGTTCTGCGCCTGAGCCACCGCCATCCCGTAGCCGGGGATGATGATGACGCTGTCGGCCTCGTTCAGAGCAGACGCCACGCCGTCGGCCTCGATGGCGATCATCTCGCCCTCGACCGCCATCTGCTCGCCCGCCGGACCGCCGAAGCCGCCCAGGATGACCGAGACGAAGGACCGGTTCATGGCCTTGCACATGATGTAGGACAGGATCGCACCCGAAGAGCCCACCAGCGCACCGACCACGATGAGCAGGTCGTTGCCCAGCGAGAAGCCGATCGCCGCCGCGGCCCAGCCCGAGTAGCTGTTCAGCATCGAGACCACCACCGGCATGTCGGCGCCGCCGATGCCCATGATCAGGTGATAGCCGATGAAGAACGCCAGAAGCGTCATCAGGATCAGCGCCCAAAGCCCGCCACCGGCGAGGTAGACGAACAGCAGGATCAGCGAGACACCCGCCGCCGTGGCGTTCAGGATGTGCCCGCCCGGCAGTTTCTTCGCCGCCGAGGTCACCTTGCCCGCGAGCTTGCCGAAGGCGATGACCGAGCCGGTGAAGGTCACGGCACCGATGAAGACACCCAGGAACAGCTCGACCCGCAGGATGCCGATCTCGACGCCGGACTTCTTGGCCAGCAGCGCGGCAAAGCCCTCAGCCGCATAACGCTCCTCTTCGCTCATGGTCATGACATGGCCCAGCTCGATATGGGCGTTGTAGCCCACGAAGACCGCGGCCAGGCCGACCAGCGAGTGCATTGCGGCGACCAGCTGGGGCATTTCCGTCATCTGCACGCGCTTGGCGACGACGAAACCGATGGCCCCGCCCGCGATAATCAGCAGGATCGACAGCCACCACAGCCCCGAACCGGGGCCGATGAGCGTTGCGAAGACCGCCAGCGCCATGCCGGCAATCCCGTACCAGACCGCGCGCTTGGCGCTTTCCTGGCCCGAAAGTCCCCCCAGAGAGAGGATGAAGAGAACGGCCGCGACCACGTAGGCCGCCGTGGTAAATCCGAATTCCATTGCTCTGCTCCCCCCTTAGGATTTCTGGAACATGGCGAGCATGCGCCGTGTGACGAGGAAGCCGCCGAAGATGTTGATGCCGGCCATGAAGACCGACAGGGCGGCAAGCAAAACAACCCATCCCGCACCGGACCCGATCTGCATCAGGGCGCCGAGGATGATGATGGACGAGATCGCGTTGGTCACGGCCATCAGCGGGGTGTGCAGCGAATGCGCCACGTTCCAGATCACCTGGAAGCCCACGAAGACGGCCAGCACGAAGACGATGAAGTGCTGCATGAAGCTGGCCGGCGCCACGAGGCCCAGCAGCAGCATCAGCACGGCGCCGATACCGATCAGCGTGACCTGGTTCTTGGTCTGCGCCTTGAAGGCGGCGACCTCTGCGGCACGCTTCTCTTCCGGCGTCAGCTCCTTCACCTTCTCCTTCGGCTTGGCCGCGATGGCGGCCACCTTGGGCGGTGGCGGCGGGAAGGTGACTTCCTTCTCGTGCGTGATCGTCGCGCCGCGGATCACGTCGTCTTCCATGTTGTGATTGACCACACCGTCCTTCTCGGGCGTGAGGTCGGTCATCATGTGACGGACGTTGGTCGCGTAAAGCGTCGAACTCTGCGTCGCCATCTTGCTGGGGAAGTCGGTGTAACCGACGATGGTCACGCCGTTGTCGGTGACGATCTTCTCGTCCGGCACGGTCAGGTCGCAGTTGCCGCCGCGCTCGGCGGCCAGGTCGACGATGACCGATCCGGGCTTCATCATCTTGACCATGTCCTCGGTCCAGAGCTTGGGCGCCGGACGGTTCGGAATCAGGGCGGTGGTGATGACGATGTCGATGTCGGGCGCAAGCTCGCGGAACTTGGCCAGCTGGGCCTCGCGGAACTCGGGGCTGGACGGGGCGGCATAGCCACCGGTCGTGGCGCCGTCGGTCTGCTCTTCGTCGAACTCCAGGAAGACAAACTCGGCGCCCATGGATTCGATCTGCTCGGCCACTTCGGGCCGCACGTCGAAGGCCAGGGTGATCGCCCCGAGCGAGGTCGAGGTCCCGATGGCGGCAAGCCCGGCCACGCCGGCGCCGACAACCAGAACCTTCGCGGGCGGCACCTTGCCGGCCGCGGTCACCTGGCCGGTGAAGAACCGGCCAAAGTTGTTGCCGGCCTCGATCACGGCCCGGTAGCCGGCGATGTTGGCCATGGACGACAGCGCGTCCATCTTCTGGGCGCGGCTGATCCGCGGCACCATGTCCATCGCGATGACGGTGGCGCCCTTCTCGGCGGCCAGCTCCATCAGCTCCTGGTTCGATCCCGGGTAGAAGAACGAGATCAGGGTCTTCGAGGGCCCGAGCCGCTTGACCTCGGTCTCGCTGGGCGGACGCACCTTTGCGATGATGTCCGCCGACTTGTACAGCTGCGCTGCGGTCTTGATGACTTCGACGCCGGCCTCTTCATAGGCCTCGTCCGAGAAGCCGGCCGCCATGCCGGCGCCGCTTTCGATCAGGCACTCATGCCCCAGTTTCTGTAACTGCCGGGCACTGTCGGGCGTCATGGCCACCCGGGCCTCGCCCTCGAACACTTCCTTCGGTGTGCCGATTTTCACTCTGGATCCCCCTTGCCTGCGGTCCGCTTGTTGTGGATTGGCGCGCAACTCCGTCTGGTAACGCGCGCAAGATAATTGCGCAAGCGCACCCGTACCTTCCGTACGAAACTGTCACACACCATTGCGGTCGTGATGATTGTTTTCCGGGCAGTCCCGAGACGCGCAACTCCCCCGCCGCGCCGTCTTTCGGGCCCTGCCCGAAACCGCGAATATCCGAACGACGCTTGGCATTCCACCCGGGCTCGTCCAGATTGCCCGCGGCCAAGCGGCCAAGCCCGGGCGCCTTGCAGGAGACCACATGACCGACTTCGATGCCACCCGCGCGCAGTTCGATCTGCCGGAGGGTGTGATCTATCTTGACGGCAATTCGCTGGGCCCCCTGCCCCGCGCCGCGACCGAACGGGTCGCCCGGGCAATGACCGGGGAATGGGGCGGCATGCTGATCACCGCCTGGAACAAGGCCGGCTGGATGGCGCAGCCCGAGGTGCTGGGCGACCGCATCGGCCGGCTGATCGGGGCCGAGCCGGGCCATGTGGTGATCGGCGACACGCTGTCGATCAAGGTCTACCAGGCCCTGGCCTCCGCGCTCGAAATGCGGCCCGACCGCCGCGTCGTGCTGTCGGACAGCGGCAACTTCCCCTCGGATCTCTACATGGCCGAGGGGCTGCTGGGCTCGCTCGGCCCGGGGTATCAGCTGCGCTGCGTGGCCCCCGAAGAGGTCGAGGCCGAGCTGACCGAGGAGGTCGCGGTGCTGATGCTGACCGAAGTGGATTACCGCACCGGTCGGCTGCACGACATGGCCGCGCTGACCCGCAAGGCGCAGGCCATGGGCGCGCTGACGGTCTGGGATCTGGCGCATTCCGCCGGGGCGCTGCCGGTGGATGTCGCGGGGGCGGGCGCGGATTTCGCGGTGGGCTGCACCTACAAGTATCTCAACGCCGGCCCCGGCGCGCCGGCCTTCATCTACGTCGCGCCCCGCCATGCCGAGGCCGCGCGGCCCGCGCTCTCCGGCTGGCTGGGCCATGCCGCGCCCTTCGGGTTCGAACCCTCCTACCGTCCCGGCTCCGGGATCGCGCGGATGCGCGTCGGCACGCCGCCGGTCCTGCAGATGGCCGCGCTGGAGGCCGCGCTGGACATTTGGGACGGGGTCGATCTTGCCGATCTGCGCGCACGATCCATCGCGCTGTCAGAGGCCTTCATCGCCCGGGTCGAGGCCACCTGCCCGCAGCTGACCCTGGCCAGCCCCCGCGATCCTGCCGCGCGCGGCAGCCAGGTGTCCTTCCGCTTCACAGAGGGCTACGCCGCGATTCAGGCCCTGATCGCGCGCGGTGTGATCGGCGATTTCCGTGCCCCGGACATCATGCGTTTCGGCGTCACGCCGCTCTACCTCGGGATGGCCGAGGTCGAGGCGGCGGCGGATATCATGGCCGAGATCATGGACCAGCAGCTTTGGGACGATCCGGCCTACCACACGCGCGCTGCGGTGACCTGACCGGCCGGGCCGGCCGGCGGTTCCGCCCCGCGCCCGCGCGGGCGGCGCTCAGCCGCGGGTCAGCCCCGCGCCCACCAGCACGGCCAGCGTCTCCACCCGTGCCTGGTACTCCGCCAGGTCGGCGCCGCGCTTTTTCAGACCCTTCATCGCCGCCGTCAGCGTCTGCGCGACATGGTCAGGCGATTTCAGCAGATCCACCCGGCCCGCCGACATCTCGGCGGCCAGCCAGTCGGCGTAAAGATCGCTCAGCCGCGCCTCGCCGGCCTCGACCAGGTCCATGGCCACGTCGGCACCGGAGTCCATCAGCTCCATCCCGTGGGGCGATTTCAGCAGCAGCTCGGTGATGCGCCCCGACTGGGCGAGCAAGGCATTGCGCAGCCGCATCGCCACGCTGCCGTCGGCCTCGAGCGCGGCGCGCACGCCATCGGCGGCTTCAAGGTATGTCATCTCGACCAGCGACCGGAGGATGTCCTCCTTGTTGCGGAAATGCATGTAAACCGCCGGGCGTGACATGCCCGCGCCCCGGGCGATGTCATCCATGGAGGTCTTGCGAAAGCCGTAACTGGCAAAGGCCGTCATGGCCGAGCCCAGGATGGCATCGCGTTTCGGATCCGCAGAAATCTCGTTCATGATCAGGAGCGTGGCGTTTGGAACAGCGGATGTCAACTGACACGCTGACACTTCGTGACTTCTTTGTTACTTGACGTACTGACGAAATCCGCGAAATCTGTCAGAAACCGACCCACCGAATCCCGCCAGCCTGTTGGAGCCCGCCATGACGATTCCGCTTACCGTGAACAGCACGACCCATCAGATCGATCTGCCCGGCGATGTGCCCCTGCTTTGGGTGCTGCGGGACGAAATCGGCCTGACCGGCACGAAATTCGGCTGTGGCGTCTCGGCCTGCGGCGCCTGCACCGTGCATATCGACGGCGAGGCGGTGCGCGCCTGCCAGGTCGCGCTACGCGATGTCTGGGGCGAGGTCACGACGATCGAGGCGATGGGCACGCCCGGCGCGATGTCGATCCTGCAGCAGGCCTGGGTCGATCATCAGGTCGCGCAATGCGGTTATTGCCAGTCCGGCCAGATCATGCAGGCCGCCGCCCTTCTGGCCGAAACGCCCCGGCCCGGCGATGCGGATATCGACGCGGCGATGGAGGGCAACCTCTGCCGCTGCGGCACCTACCCCCGGATCCGCGCGGCGATCCACGCCGCCGCCGCGAAGATGAGCGAGGTGTAGGCCCATGTCACGTCTTGGAACCATCGCCCGCCGCAGCTTTCTGATCGGCTCGGCCGCCATCGCGGGCGGCGTCGCCTTCGGGGTCTGGAAGCTGAACCAGCCGCTCGCCAACCCGCTGCAGCCCGGCCCGGGCGAGGCAGCGCTGAACCCCTTCATCTTCATCGACGGATCGGGCGTGACCATCATCACGCCCAAGGCCGAGATGGGACAGGGCGTGCAGACCACGCTCGCCGCGCTGGCCGCCGAGGAACTCGACCTCGACTGGGAACAGGTGCGCGTGCTGCACGGCCCCCCGGCGGCCGCCTATTACAACAGTGTCATGCTGGGCAATGTGCTGCCCTTCAAGGACTATGCCATGTCCGATTTCCAGCACAGGCTGGCCGAAGAGGTCGGACGCTTCGGCAAGGTCGTGGGGCTGCAGATCACCGGCGGGTCGACCTCGATGACCGACGGGTTCGTCCGCCTGCGCGAGGCCGGCGCCACCGCGCGCGAGACGCTGAAGCTGGCCGCCTCCGCGCAGTTGAACGTGGCCCCCGCCTCGCTGCGCACCGAAAGCGGACAGGTCATCGCGCCGGACGGAACCGCGATCCGCTACGAAGACCTCGCCGAGGCCGCGGCGCAGATCGATCCGCCGAAGGTCACCCTGCGCGACCCGTCGCACTGGCGCTACATCGGGCAGTCCATGCCCCGGCTCGACCAGGTGGCCAAGGCGACCGGCACCGCCACCTTCGGCATCGACGTCCGGATGGAGGGCCAGCGCTTTGCCACGCTGCGCATGAACCCCAACCTGGGCGGCGGCATGGTTTCGTACGACGCGACCAGGGCCGAGGCCATGCCGGGGGTCGAGAAGATCATCGACCTTGGCAACGGCATCGCCGTGGTGGCGCGCAACACCTGGCTGGCGTTCAGAGCCGCCGAAGCGGTCGAGATCACATGGCAAAGCGCGCCCTACCCGCCCGAGCAGGCGCAGATGTGGGAGGCGATCGAGGCCTCCTTCGCCGATGCCCCCAATTCGACCATGCGGGACGACGGGGACACCACAAATGGCATCGCCGGCGCGACCGAGGTGACGGCGGAGTACCGTGTCCCCTTCCTGGCCCATGCGACGATGGAGCCAATGAATGCCGCCGCGCTCTATACCGGGGAGGCGCTGCAGATCGCCTGCGGCAACCAGGTCCCGACGCTGGTGCAGAGCCATTGCGCCGAGGCCGTGGGGCTGGAGCCCGAACAGGTCAGCGTGGAGACGACCTTCCTTGGCGGCGGATTTGGCCGGCGCGGCGAATACGATTACGCCGTCTACGCCGCCCGGGTCGCGAAGGAGATGCCCGGCACCCCGATCCAGGTGACCTGGACGCGGGAAGAAGACATGGGCCACGATTTCTATCGCCCCGCCGCCATCGGCCGGTTTCGCGGCGCGGTGCAGGACGGACGGGCGGTGATGCTGGACGGGCAGATCGCCGGGCCGTCGGTCACGGCCAGCGCCATGCCCCGGCTGACGGGGATGCAGGCCGCCGGGCCCGACCGCGTGCTGGTCGAGGGCGCCTATGACCAGCCCTATGCCATCCCGAACTACCGCATTCGCGGCCACATCACCGACCTGGGCCTGCCGATCGGCTTCTGGCGCTCGGTCGGGGCCAGCGTGAACGGCTTTCTGCACGAGTGTTTCCTGGACGAGATGGCCCATGTCGCCGGACGCGATCCGCTGGACTTCCGACTGGAGATGATGCGCTCTGAACATGCGCCCTCGGCCGGTTGCCTGGAGAAGGTCGCCGAGATGTCGGGCTGGACCGGGCAGACGCCCGAGGGGATCGGGCGCGGTGTCGGCTTTACCTATTCCTTCGGCACGCCGGTCGCACAGGTCGTCGAGGTCGCGCAGACCGACAGCGGGATACGCATCGCCCGCGCCTGGATCGCCTGCGATGTCGGCCTCGCGCTGGACCCGGAGATCGTGAAGGCGCAGATGGTCTCGGGGCTGGTCTACGGGCTTTCGGCGGCGGTGATGGGAGAGATCACCTTTGCCGGCGGCGCGGTGGAGCAGCAGAACTTCTGGGATTACGACGCGCTCAGGATGCACACCATGCCGCAGGTCGAGGTTGCGGTGCTGGAGGCCAACGGCCACATGGGCGGCGCCGGAGAGCCGGGCACGCCGCCTTCGATGCCGGCGCTGGCCAATGCGCTTTATGACCTGACCGGGACGCGCGCGCGGGAATTGCCGCTGAACCGCAGCTTCGATTTCGTGGTCTAGGGCGCGGGCGCCTCAGCCCGCCGTCTTGGCCCGCTCCGGCAGGGGCGCGGCGGCGGCCTGCCACTTGGTGATGACGGCGGCCAGCCCGGCCCAGTCGGTGTATTCGCGATCCTCGTGGGCCTTGATCTCTTCGCCCTTCTGCCAGGCGATCCAGCGCATCGCCAGCGTGCGGAAGAAATCGTATTCCGAGAACTTGAAGGCCCCGGCCACGTGCTCCACCTGCCCCGGGGTCCATCCGGCCTCGGCCGCGAAAGCGGCGGCGATCCGGTCCAGCTCCTCCCGGTCGTTCGGGTCGTCCCCGGCAATGGCCAGCGACACCACGATCAGCATCGTCGGCATCCCGTTCAGCGCCTGGGCATGGGTTTCGGCAAAGCGGGCCAGCGGCTCTTGCAGCTTGCCGATATGGACCGACCCGGCCAGCAGCACCGTGTCGAAGACCGCCAGTTCGATATCGCCGGCATCCTCCACGCGCAGCAGCTCGACGCTGTGCCCGCGCGAGATCAGCTGGTCGGCGCAGAACCGCGCGATCTTGCGCGTCTGGCCTTCGGTGGTGGCATAGGTGATCAGGATACGCATCGCATCTCTCCCTCGTCATGCGGCCGAGTCTTGCCTGCATTTGACCCGCTCACCATGAGCGAGGTCAATTTGCGCGACATATCGATGCGGATTTCCGGCCGATACCGGCCGGCGCTCAGGCGGTTTTCTGCAGGTAGGGCCGCCGTCCGGCCGCCCAGTCGCGCACGGCATCGCCGAAGGCCTCGAACAGCGGGCGCGAGACCGGATCGTTGTCGGCGTTCCACTCGGGGTGCCACTGCACCGACAGGGTGAAGCCCGGCGCGCCCTCGACATAGATCGCCTCGGGCGTGCCGTCGGGGGCGTGGCCGTCGATGACGATGCGCTTGCCCGGGGTCTTGATCCCCTGGCCATGCAGCGTGTTGGTCATCACAGCGGAGGACCCGAAGAGCCGGTGAAACGGCCCGTTCTCGGTAAATGTCACCTGATGGCGCAGGGCGAATTTCTCTTCCATCGTGCCGTCGGGGGGCATGCGATGGTTCATCCGGCCCGGCAGGTCGCGGATTTCCGGGTAGAGCGTGCCGCCCATGGCGACGTTGACCTCCTGGAAGCCGCGGCAGACGCCCAGGAAGGGCTGGCCGCGCGCCACGCAGGCCCGCACCAGCGGCAGGGCGATGGCATCGCGGGCGCGGTCGAAGGTGCCATGCGCCTCGGTCGCCTCCTCGCCGTATTCCTCGGGGTGGACATTGGGCCGCCCCCCGGTCAGCAGGAAACCGTCGCAGGTCTCCATCAGTTCGTCGACCGACATGTAGCGCGGATCGGCCGGGATCAGCAGCGGGATGCAATTGGCCACCGCGGCCACCGCCGAAGAGTTCATCGAGCCGCCCGCGTGCACCTCGTACTGATCGTTGATCAGGTGTGAATTGCCGATGATGCCGACTACCGGACGCGTCATGCCGCCTGTCCCGTTTCTGAAAGGAATATGGTAACCTTAGGAAGGATACAGGGCCGCCGCGACGGCCGCAACAGCGGCGCCCGGTCGGATGGTTCGAATTCGCAGGACTGCCCGGCTGCTGGGCGTCGGTGGTCGTCACGCGGACAGGACCGGAGCCGGATGTTTGTGGCGTTGGCCGCATGCGGCACACCGGAGTCAGCCCGGTATCGGCTCGGTTCAGGCAGATCTGAAGTCAGGCGTCGGCATCGCCGGATGGCAGATGACCGCCGGGGGGTGCCGTTCCTCCTCCTCGACGACGGCCCACCCCGGCGCCACCGAGATCACGCCGAAGTCTCGGCGGATCTCTAACACGGGACTGGCAGACCGGGCGCGCTCTCGCAGCTATCTGCCCCACCCCAAGCGCAGGACACTTCTAGGGGGACTCACCCCTTGGTTGCAACACCCAAACCCGTGACCGAAGAGAGAAACTTCCCTCACCGCACAATGAAATCGAAACCGGACAAGCCCCACCTTCGCGGCGCGCGCCCGACCCCATGCAGGGACGGGCCAAACTGCGCTCCGCGATCTTATCCACAAGCCTACGCTACGGAGGCCTTCAACTCAAGCCGCCGCGCATGCAGAACCGGCTCGGTATAGCCCGAAGGCTGGACCCGGCCGCGGAACACCAGGTCGCAGGCGGCCTGAAAGGCGATCCCGTCGTAATCCGGCGCCATCGGGCGATAGGCGGGATCGCCGGCGTTCTGCTCGTCGACCTTCGCCGCCATGCGCCGCATCGCGTCCATCACCTGCGCTTCCGAGACGACGTCATGATGCAGCCAGTTGGCGATATGCTGGGCCGAGATCCGGCAGGTCGCGCGGTCTTCCATGAGGCCCACGTCATTGATGTCCGGCACCTTGGAACAGCCGACGCCCTGGTCGATCCAGCGCACCACGTAGCCAAGGATGCCCTGCGCGTTGTTCTCGACCTCGCGGGTGCGCTGTGCGTCGGTCCATTTCTGGTAGGAGGCCAGCGGGATATCCAGCACGGCATCCACATAGGCGCGCCGCCCGCCGGCCTTCAGCTTTTCCTGCACTGCAAAGACATCGACCTTGTGGTAATGCAGCGCATGCAGAGTGGCGGCGGTCGGGCTGGGCACCCAGGCGGTATTGGCGCCGGCCTTGGGGTGTTCGATCTTCTGCTCCAGCATCGCGGCCATCATGTCGGGCATGGCCCACATGCCCTTGCCGATCTGCGCGACCCCGGACAGGCCGCATTCCAGGCCGATATCCACGTTCTGGTTCTCGTAGGCGGTGATCCAGCCCTTGCGCTTGATGAAATCCTTGCGGCTGAAGGGCCCCGCCTCCATCGAGGTGTGGATCTCGTCGCCGGTCCGGTCGAGGAAGCCGGTGTTGATGAAGGCGCAGCGGTGCTTGGCGGCGCGGATGCATTCCTTGAGGTTCACCGACACGCGGCGTTCCTCGTCCATGATGCCGATCTTCACCGTGTATTGCGGCAGGCCGAGGATCTCTTCGACCATGGTGAAGGTCCGGTCGGAGAAGGCGACCTCGTCCGGCCCGTGCATCTTCGGTTTCACCACATAGACCGATCCGGTTTCGGAATTGCCGCCGCCCTTCGACAGGTCGTGCATGGCAATGGCCACGGTGACCAGCGCGTCCAGCAGGCCCTCGAAGACCTCGTTGCCATCCGCGTCCAGCACGGCCGGGTTGGTCATCAGGTGGCCGACATTGCGGACCCACATCAGGGCGCGGCCCTTGAGCGTGACCTCGCCGCCGTCGGGCGCGGTATAGGTGCGATCGGGCGCCACGGTGCGGGTGATCGTCTGGCCGCCCTTGTCGAACGACGCTTCGAGGTTGCCACGCATCAGGCCCAGCCAGTTGTCATAGGCCAGGACCTTGTCCTCGGCATCGACACAGGCGACCGAATCCTCGCAATCCATGATCGCGGTGATCGCGCTTTCGATCCGCACGTCGGCCAGGCCCGCCTGGTCGCGGCTGCCGATCGCATTGGTACGGTCGAAGACAAGCTCGACATGCAGCGCGTTGTTGACAAGCACGACCGCATCGGGCGCCTTGGGGTGGCCGCGATAGCCCACGAATTTCTCGGGCTGCATCAGCGGCATGTCGTCGATCAGCAGCTGACCGTCATGGATGTAATAGCGCCGGGCATCGGCGTGGCTGGTGCCGTCGATGGGAAAGGCCTCGTCCAGAAACACCCGCGCCCGCGCCACGACCCGCGCGCCGCGCCCCTTGTTGTAAGGCCCCTTGGGCGGGACAGAGCCCATGGCATCGGTGCCGTAGAAGGCATCGTAAAGGCTGCCCCAGCGCGCATTGGCCGCGTTCAGCGCATAACGCGCGTTGGTGATCGGAACCACCAGCTGCGGCCCGGGGATCGTGGCGATCTCGGGGTCGACATTCTTCGTCTCGATCTCGAAATCATCGCCCTCGGGCTTGATATAGCCGATCTCTTCGAGAAAGGCGCGATAGGCCTTGTGATCATGCGGCTGATTGCGCCGCGACAGGTGCCAGTTGTCGATCTGCTGCTGCAGCGCTTCCCGCGTGTCCAGCAGCGCGCGGTTCTCCGGCGTCAGCTCGGCCACCATGCGCGCAAAGCCGGCCCAGAAGGTGTCGGCCGAGACGCCGGTGCCGGGCAGCGCCCGGGTTTCAATGAAATCCGCCAGTTCGGCGGCGATCTGAAGGTTCTCAATGGAAATCCGCTCGCTCATGGCATCAGCCTCCGTATACATTCGCACACCGAACTAGGGCAAAAGTTTCCTATCGGCAACACGATTGGTCGATCGGCAACCCTGCGCTGCAGGATCCGCGCTGACCTGAGTTTAGCGCATTTCCGGCGCGCGCCCTGCGGGTTTTCCGGCTTTTCTGTCCTGTCCCTTGGCCGCGCCGGGAAAATGCTGCGATTTTGGGATGTTGCGCGGCGCGACGTCCGGATGCCGGCGGGTCAGGAGCCTGTCAGGTGGCGCGCGATGTGTTGTCAGGAGAGCGTCAGGAGCGCCTCAGCCGTTCGGCCCGGGGCGCAATCCCTGGGCTTCCATCGCGGCATAGAAGGCGCGCAGGGTCTTGTCGTTTTCCAGTTTGAATCGCACCCCGGTGCGCGCCATGGACACGATCCGGTCCAGCCGGAACATCCGGAAATCCTCGCGCAGCTCGCACCAGGCGATCAGGGTCCAGACCTTGCCCCAGAACCACAGCCCCAGCGGCCGTATCACCCGTTCGCTCGGCGTGCCGGCCGCATCGGCATAGGACAGGCGCAGGCTGGCCCGGTCCGACACGGCGGCCTCGATCGCGTCGATCCGCTCACGGACCTCGTGGGTCATGCCAGGGGAAAAGGAATGGATTTCAACCGCCTGCGCCTGGGTCCGCGCATCGGGCGGCAGCACCTCGGAGATCTTGATCAGAGCCTCTTCGGCCGCCCGCGCCATGGTCACCCCACCCCAGGCCCGGGCGATGCGGGCGCCGGCGACCAGCGCCACGATCTCGTCCCGCGTGAACATCAGCGGCGGAATGTCGTGGCCCGCCTCCATCACATAGCCAAAGCCCGCCTCGCCCGAGATCGGCACGCCCGTGGCCATCAGATCGGCGATGTCGCGGTAGATCGTCCGCGGGCTGACCTCAAGCGCGTCGGCCAGGGCCCGCGCCGTGGTGCGCCGACCGCCCCTGAGATGCTGGATGATCTCGAACAGGCGGTCGGCGCGCCGCATCAGCCGCGCTCCATCATGCCGATGGAATTGCCGTCGAGATCCTCGCAATAGGCAAAGCGTCCGGCGGGGATGGTGATGATCGGCGACACGACGGTGCCGCCGGCGGTCTTCACGCGTTCCAGGCTGTCTTCCAGCGGGCCGGGCGCGTTGAAATGCACCGTCGGGCCCGCACCGCGCGCGGCCGGAATGCCGGGGTAGATATGCCCGGCCGTCCCACTGCCCGGGGTCTGGGTCCGGAAGATGGCGATGGGGTTCGGCCCGGTGTCGTCGACTGTCAGCTCGGTCTGGAGGACCGCCTGGTAAAAGCCGATGGCGCGGTCCATGTCCGTTGTCGGGATTTCGGTCCAGACCACGAAATTGTCGGGATGGTAGGTCATCGTCATACGCTCCTTGTTACGCGATGACCTTGATGTCGCACAGACCTGCTGACAGCCTTCTGTCAGCATCTGTCATGGAAGCCGGGAATTCGCACAGCCACCTGCCAGACATGCAAACGCCCGCCTCCTGGAAACGGGGCGGGCGGAGCACGATAGCGTCCTGCGCATCTGGCAGGTTTTGTCGGGACTCATGTCATGTGTCGGGGATCAGTCGCCGGTGACGGTCTGTTCCTGTGCGGCCGGTGCCGCATTGTCTTCGATCGCGTCGTCCCAGTTCGACATGGCATAAAGACCGAAGCCGGCGATCAGCAGCGCCACGACTCCGAGAGACACGGCGATCCCGCCGAGGGCTGGTTTGTGACGCTTCGCTTCTTTTTCAACATTGGTGTCGGGGGCGGACATGCCGTCTCCTTTCAGTTGGCTACGTGTCGCAGGGTCAACGCAAAGCTTGGCACAAGGTTGCATCAAGCAGGACACGTCGCATCACGGCCGCGTGAGATCCTGACGAAAAGGCGTCAGGAAACCCTGCGCCGCACCGCGCGGCGATGGCGCGCCTTTTGGCGACGGGCGAGTGATGATACTCGGGACTGGAACGCCGGGATCGCTTGCGGGTCCGGCAGCAGGTTTCACACAGGAACGGATCACACGATGCGCGACGCGGCCCCCCAGACCATTCTTCTTTCGGACTACACCCCTTTCGGATGGCAGCTGGAGAAGGTGGAGCTGACCTTCATCCTCGCGCCCCGCGCGACGCGGGTTAAAAGCCGCATCGCCTTCGTGCCCAACCCGGGTGCCCCAGCGCAGGACTTCTTCCTGCATGGCGAAGAGCTGACGCTGATCTCGGCCACGATCGACGGCACCCCTGCTGACACGCACCTGACATCCGAAGGCCTGACCGCCAAGGTGCCCGACGGCGCTTTTACCTGGGAAGCGGAGGTGGAGATCGATCCGGCGAATAATACCGCGCTGGAAGGGCTTTACATGTCGAACGGCATGTATTGCACGCAATGCGAGGCGGAAGGGTTCCGCAAGATCACCTATTACCCGGACCGCCCCGATGTCATGAGCGTCTTCAGCGTCCGGATCGAGGGCGATCTGCCGGTGATGCTGTCGAACGGCAATCCGGGCAAAAAGGGCGACGGTTTCGCCGAATGGCACGATCCCTGGCCCAAGCCCGCCTATCTCTTTGCCCTGGTCGCCGGAGAGCTGGTGGCCCATTCCGACCATTTCACCACCCGATCAGGCAAGCCCGTTGACCTGAACCTGTGGGTGCGTCCGGGCGACGAAGGCAAATGCGCCTTCGGGATGGAGGCGCTGAAGAAGTCGATGACATGGGACGAAGAGGTCTATGGCCGGGAATATGACCTCGATGTCTTCAACATCGTGGCGGTGGACGATTTCAACATGGGCGCGATGGAGAACAAGGGGCTGAACATCTTCAACTCCTCCGCCGTGCTGGCCTCTCCCGAAACCTCGACCGACATGAATTTCGAACGGATCGAGGCGATCATCGCGCATGAGTATTTCCACAACTGGACCGGCAATCGCATCACCTGCCGCGACTGGTTCCAGCTGTGCCTGAAGGAAGGGCTGACCGTCTTCCGCGATGCGCAGTTCACCTCGGACATGCGCTCGGCCCCCGTCAAGCGGATCCAGGACACGATCGACCTACGCGCGCGGCAGTTCCCCGAGGATAGCGGCCCGCTCGCCCACCCGGTGCGGCCCGATCATTACCAGGAAATCAACAACTTCTACACCGCAACGGTCTATGAAAAGGGCGCCGAGGTGATCGGCATGCTCAAGACGCTGGTGGGCGATGACGCCTACAAGGCGGCGCTGGATCTCTATTTCGACCGTCACGACGGGCAGGCCTGCACGATCGAGGACTGGCTGAAGGTGTTCGAGGATACGACTGGCCGCGACCTGACCCAGTTCAAGCGCTGGTACACCCAGGCCGGCACCCCGCGGGTCACCGTGTCGGAGGCCTGGGACGATGGCACCTACACGCTTACCTTCCGGCAGGAAACGAAGCCCTCGGCCGCAACCCCCGCGCCTCAGCCGCAGGTGATCCCGATGGCCTTGGGCCTTCTGAATCCCAACGGGGACGAGGTGCGGCCCACTGAAGTGCTTGAGATCACGCAGGCCGAGCAGAGCTTCGTCTTTGAGGACCTCGCGTCGAAGCCCGTCCCGTCGCTGCTGCGCGGCTTTTCGGCGCCGGTGACGCTGGATCGCGAGAGCACGACCGAAGAGCGCGCCTTCCTGCTGGCCCATGACACCGACAGTTTCACCCGCTGGGAGGCTGGCAATGCGCTGGCCCGGCAAACCCTGCTGGACATGGCGGCCAAGGGGGCCGCGCCTGAGCCAGCGTATCTCGACGGGATCCAGGCGGTGCTGCGGGATGCGTCGCTGGATCCGGCCTACCGCGCGCTGATGCTGGCTCTGCCGACGCAATCGGACCTGGCCGGTACGCTGAAGGACAAGGGCATCACCCCGGACCCTGACGCGATCTGGCAGGCGGTGGAAACGCTGCGCCAGGCGCTGGCCGAGCACCTGCAGGATCTGCTGCCCCGGCTGGCCGCCGAGACGCATGTGGACGCGCCCTACAGCCCCGACGCCGAGCAGGCGGGCAAGCGCGCCCTGGGCGGCGCGGTGCTGCGCCTGCTGACTCGGCTGGATGGCGGCAAGGCGGCGGCCGCGCAATATGCAAAGGCCGACAACATGACGCTGCAGCTTTCGGCGCTTGGCTGCCTGATCTCGGCCGGCAAGGACGAGGCCGAGGTGCAGGCCTTCTACGATCAGTGGAAGCACGACCGGCTGGTGATCGACAAGTGGTTCGGGCTGCAGATCATGCAGGCCACGCCGGAGGCCAGCGTGCCCACCGCGAAGGCCCTGACCGAGCACCCGGATTTCAACATGAAGAACCCCAACCGCTTCCGCGCCACGCTGGGTGCCCTGGCGGGGCACCATGCCGGGTTCCATGCCGCCGACGGATCGGGCTACGCGCTGCTGGCCGACTGGCTGATCCGGCTGGACCCGGTGAACCCGCAGACCACCGCGCGGATGAGCACCGCCTTCCAGACCTGGACACGCTATGACGCCGGGCGCCAGGCCCATGCCCGCGCCGCGCTGGAGCGTATCGCCGCCACGCCGGGTCTGTCGCGCGACACGACCGAGATGGTGCAGCGCATCCTCGCCTGATCCGATGCCCGCGCCCTTTCTGCATCGCCAGAGGGGGCGCCGGCCCGCACCCCTCGCCGCCCTTCTGGCGGCCTGGGCCGGGCTGATCGCCCTGTGGCTGGGCCTGCAGGCCAGCCCCTGGATCCTGGCGCCGCTGGCGCTGGCCACCCTGCCCGCCCTGCGCGACGTGATCGCCGATCCACGCGCCACGCTGACGCTCGACGACACCAGGCTGCACTGGCAGTCCGGGCGGCGCGAGGGCACGCTGGCGCTGGCCAAGATCGAACAGGCAAGGTTCCACACCGCCTGGGATTTTTCCGTCCTGGTCAGCTTCCGCATGCGGGACGGGCGCAACGTCCAGCTTCCCCCGGACATCCGCCCTCCGCATCGCCTGTTCGAGGATGCCCTCGCCACGCGCGGCGTTGCGACCGTGCGCCACCATTTCACGCTGCGGTCGCACCGCGCCGGACGGGACGGCTGAATTCGTGTCATCGAAGCCGCCGAATAGCGCCGAAAGCTCCGCCGCGGCGCCATGATTGCGCCTTAAATCCGGGCGATCACCACATATGCACCTTCCGCTGCCGAGTTGAGAATGCACCTGAGCTTGAATACCACCATACAGACTGTCCGCGGCTCGGTTCTTGCGCTTCTGCGCCGGCCCGATCTGCCGCCTCTCGCCCTGCCGGCGCCGCGCGGCCCCTCGCCCGACCTCAATCCCGAGGAGTGCCTGGATATCCCGGTCCGCGACGAGGCCGACGACCAGATCGCGCGGGAAGCGGCGGTGGCGCGCGGCCGGTTCCTGGCGCGGCAGGAGGAATGGGGACAGCTGTCGGTCGAGCTGCGGGTGGCGGAAGAGGCGCGCCGGGTGACACCGGCGGGGATGCCGGTGGCGGATCTTCTGGCCTATGGCGCGCGGTCCGACGTGGTGATGGCGGCGGAACATGCGCTGCTGGATGGCCGCCCGCCCCGCGACGCGCAGCTGAGCGCCGGGGTGCAGGCGCTGGAAGGCGTGCTTGAGGAGATGCCGGGCGATTACGCCGCCGCGCTGGTCATCGCGCTGAGCCATATCGACATCGGCTGGGCCTGGCGCGGCACCGGCTGGGACGCGACCGTGCCCCGCGCCAACCGCGCCGCCTTTTACCGGCATTTCGAACGGGCCGAACGGATCCTGGCGCCGTATTCCGGGCTTGAGATGAACAGCCCCGGCCTTGCCGCCGCGCGTTGCGCGCTGCTGGCCGCCGATAGCGACCCGCAGGCGCGCTTTGTCGACGATTACGAGGATCTGATCGACCTCGACCCGCACAACCACCGCCACATGCGCGCGCTTGGTCTGCACCTGTTGCCGCGCTGGTTCGGCAGCCATGACCAGCTGGAGCTGGAGGCCCGCCGCACCGCCGCGCGGACCCAGGACATCTGGGGCGCGGGCGGCTACACCTGGGTCTACATGGACGCGGTGGCGATGGACGAGGAGGCCTGTGCCAGGGTCGACATGGAGTTCTTCATCGAAGGGCTGCACGACATCGTGGCGGTTTGCCCGGACCAGTCGATGATCAACCAGCTGACCGCCTTCTGCGCCGTCACGATGCAGCAGCGCATGGGCTTCGATTCCACCGCCGATTACGCGCGGACCCGCATCGCCGATTGCACCCGCTGGCTGATCCGCGACCACCTGACCGAGGTGCATCCGCTGATCTGGGCGGGCGCGGCCGAAGGCGCCGATACGCTGGCGCGCACCACCTCCAGCAGCCGCTTTGCCGCAAGGGGCCGGTCGGACGCGTTGCAGGCGATCTGCGACAGCTTTGCCGACGATATCCTCTCGGGCCACCGGGTGCGCTTTACCGAGAGCGGGCCCGAGCTTCTGCGGCCCTGAGCCCGCTTGCTCCGCCCGCGCGGCTGGCTTAGAACGCGAGCCAGTCCCGCAAACCCGGAGCCAGCGCCATGCTCGATCTCACCTACGACGCCCCGAAGCCGAAGACCATTGCCGGTGCCAAGCACGATTGGGAGCTGGTCATCGGGATGGAAGTCCATGCGCAGGTGAGCTCCAGGGCGAAGCTGTTCTCGGGCGCCTCCACCGAATTCGGGGCCGAGCCGAATTCGAATGTCGCCTTCGTGGATGCGGCGATGCCCGGAATGCTGCCTGTTATCAACGAGTTCTGCGTCGAACAGGCGGTGCGGACCGGGCTGGGGCTGAAGGCGGAGATCAACCTGGTGTCGGCCTTCGACCGCAAGAATTACTTCTATCCCGACCTGCCGCAGGGCTACCAGATCTCGCAGCTGTATCACCCGATCGTGGGCGAAGGCGAAGTGCTGGTCGAGCTGGGCGAAGGGCTGGGCCGCAAGGTGCGGATCGAACGCATCCATATCGAACAGGACGCGGGCAAGTCGATCCACGACATGGACCCGAACATGTCCTTCGTCGATCTCAACCGCACGGGCGTCGCATTGATGGAGATCGTGTCGCGCCCGGACATCAGAAGCCCTGAAGAAGCAGCGGCTTACATCGCGAAGCTAAGGCAGATTCTGCGCTATCTCGGCACCTGCGACGGCAACATGCAGAACGGCAACCTGCGGGCCGACGTGAACGTGTCGATCTGCCTGCCGGGCGCATACGAGAAGTACCAGGAAACGCAGGACTTTGCGCATCTGGGCACGCGCTGCGAGATCAAGAACATGAACTCCATGCGCTTTATCCAGCAAGCCATTGAAGTTGAAGCGAAACGCCAGATTGCCATCGTGGAAGCGGGCGGCAAGGTGGAACAGGAAACCCGCCTTTATGACCCCGACAAGGGCGAGACGCGGTCGATGCGGTCCAAGGAAGAGGCGCATGATTACCGCTACTTCCCCGACCCCGACCTGATGCCGCTGGAGATCGAGCAGGCCTGGGTGGACGGCATCCAGGCCTCGCTTCCGGAGCTGCCGGATGAGAAGAAAGCGCGCTTTATCAAGGACTTCGGCCTGACCGATTACGATGCCTCGGTGCTGACCGCCGAGGTCGAGGCCGCCGCCTATTTCGAGGCCGTGGCCGCGGGACGCGACGGGAAGATGGCCGCGAACTGGGTCATCAACGAACTGTTCGGCCGGCTGAAGAAGGAAGACCACGCGATCACCGACAGCCCGGTGAGCCCCGCGCAGCTGGGCGGGATCATCGACCTGATCGCAAAGGGCGACATTTCCGGCAAGATCGCCAAGGACGTGTTCGAGATCGTCTATAGCGAAGGCGGCGATCCCGCTGTTATCGTTGAGGAAAAAGGCCTCAAGCAGGTCACCGATACGGGCGCCATCGAGGCCGCCGTGGACGAGGTCATCGCGGCCAACCCGGCGCAGGTCGAGAAGGCGAAACAGAACCCGAAACTGGCGGGCTGGTTCGTCGGCCAGGTGATGAAGGCGACCGGCGGCAAGGCCAACCCCAAGGCGGTGAACGAGCTGGTGGCGGCGAAGCTGGGGCTTTGAGCCCGTCGCATCTGACAGGCATTTTGTCCGTTTTGTACAAACCCCGGGACGGTGTTTTCCGGGGTTTGTCCTTTTTGTACAACGGCTGAACGGGCCGTCTCACCGAGGTCCGGCGGGCCGCCCGGCGCCAACGGGCCGCCCGATGGCCCGGCACCGGCACCCTCGTGCGCGGCGGGGTGAACCCCGCCCTACATGTCTGGCAGAGCGCACGGCCTGCGGGTAGGGTCACCACGATTGAACTCAGGAGCATCCCACACCATGTCAGACACCACAGCCCGGCCCGCCCCGTTCATGTCCTCGGTCATGGAGATCTTGCCGGAGTGGATCGACTACAACGGCCATCTCAACATGGCCTATTACAACGTGCTGTTCGACCGCTGCGGGGACGAGGCCTATGAGATCCTGGGCTTTGGCCCGGACTACGCCGAGCGGGGGTTCACCACCTACACGGCGGAATTCCACCTGTGCTACGTGCGCGAGCTGCACCTGGGCGACAAGGTGCGGGTCAGCCTGCAGCTGCTGGATCACGACGAGAAGCGGTTTCACACCTACCAGGAGATCCACCACGAAGACGGCTGGCTGGCGGCGACCGGAGAGGCCCTGGCGCTGCATATCGACCGGTCGGGGCCGAAGGTGGCGCCGTTTCCCGACGATATCGCGGCGCGGCTGCGGGCGATGAAGGCCGAGCATGACGCGCTGGGGTGGCCCGAGCGGGCGGGCCGCAAGGTGGGGATCACGCGCAAGGGCTGAAACGCGCGGCGATCGCGGAGGCCGGCGGACAACAACGCGCGAGATTCGGCCGCATCCGCGGTTACTGGGCTTTCTTCGGCGCGTGGGTCTGGTAGTCTCCCCCGGGTTCTGCAGAAAGGTCCCCAAACGATGGCTCAATTCGAGTACAAGGTCGTCCCTGCCCCCACGCGCGGGGACAAGGTCAGGGGCGTCAAGCAGCCCGAGGCGCGCTTTGCCAATTCGGTCGAAGCGGTGCTGAATCGCATGGCCGAGGGTGGCTGGGAATACGTGCGGGCCGAGATGCTGCCCAGCGAGGAACGCTCGGGGATCTCGAAGACGACGCGCGAATGGCGCAACCTGCTGATCTTCCGCCGCGAGCGCGTGGCGCCGGGCACGATGCATGCCGACCAGGTCGCAACGCCCGAGGCGCCCGCCCATCCGGCAGTGCCCGTGACGCCCCCCGCCGTGACGGCCGACCCGGTGGCACCGGCGGCCACGGTGGCCGCACCGGCCGCTGTTGCCCGCGACGCCAAGGTCTCGGAGCCGGGCTTCGCGGAGGCGCCCGCCGCTTTTGACGGGGCGCACGGGGCGGAGGACACGGCCGAGCGCCCGGAGGGCGGCACGGCTGAGCGCCCCAAGGGCGACTTTGCGGAGCGCCCGAAGGGCGACGGCCCGATCCCGCTGCGTCCGCTGCGCGGCTCGCGCGACGGGAGCTAGGTCCCGATGTCGAGGCTCAGCGCATGAATGTCGCTCATCAGCGCCGGGCCAAGCGCCGCATGCACCGCCCGGTGACGGGCGATGCGCGACTTGCCTTCGAAGGCGGGGGCCCGGATCGCGACGTGGAAATGGCTTTGCCCGCCCTCGCGGTATCCCGCGTGGCCCCTGTGTTTCTCGCTCTCGTCGAGGACCTGAAGTTCGCTGGGTGCAAAGGCCTGGGTCAGGCGCTCGCGGATCTCGGCCGTAACGGCACCTTCGCCGGTATAGGTCACCATTTTTTCAAACGCCCCCTTCTATCTGGTGCGACAAAGTTTAAACTCTGCAGTCCGAGTCGAAAAGGTGCCCGCCCATGACAAAGTCTGACCCCTTCGGTTTCGATATGTCCGTTTCCGCGTCCAAGAAGAAGAACCCGCGTGGTCGGCGGGGCATGTCGGGTGCATCCGAGACATCGACCCGCGTCTGCGACCACGAGGGCTGTGAAGAGCCGGGCAAGTACCGTGCGCCCAAGGCACCGGACGTGTTGGACGATTACTTCTGGTTCTGCCAGAAGCACGTGCGGGAATATAACCTGAAGTGGAACTTCTTCGACGGCACGACCGAGGCCGAGCTGAACGCGCAGCGGACCAAGGACAAGGTCTGGGAGCGCGAGACGAAGCCGCTGGGCGACCCGGAGGCGCGGGCCTGGGCCCGGCTGGGCATCGACGATCCGCACCAGGTGCTGGGCGCCAACGCGACCAAGAACAAGGGCCGCAAGGTGTCGGGGCGCAAGCTGCCCCCGACCGAGCGCAAGGCGATCGAGATCCTGGATGCCAAGGACAACTGGACCAAGGCCGAGGTGCGCCGCGCCTACAAGAAGCTGATCAAGGTGCTGCATCCGGACATGAACGGCGGCGACCGCAGCCAGGAAGAACAGCTGCAGGAAGTCGTCTGGGCCTGGGACCAGATCAAGATCAGCCGCAATTTCAAGGAATGACCCGGTAGGGACATGACCCGGCAGGGGCCGGCCGCCTGAGACCAGGCGTCCGGTCGCCGTTTGCCGACGGGGATGGTCCGGCAGCGCGCTGGCGCGGGGTCTGCCCGGCCGCCGGGGCGTCTGGATGTCCGCTGTGTTCAGGGCGCCTGCCGCCGGTGGACCGGGCGGTTGCCTGGAGACATGACCGTGATTGTTCGGTCGTGTGCGGCGCGTGCCTTGGGCCGGGCGTCCGGTGGCACGCATTCGAAAGCGGGGGCAAATCGGTCGGATTGCCCCATTTCGACTCACCCCGGATCGGCGCGCGCGGCCCCGGGCCTTGGGATCGCCCAAGGTTTCCTTTGTTTCAAACGGGTTACACGGCGTCACGCTGGCGTGAGAAAGCGGTAACGCCGCCGTGAGCGGCTATGTTTCAATATCCTCACGGCGGGCCGAATCCTGTCACATCGCCGTCATGATGGCATTCCTCCGCAGAAATCTGGCAGAAATTCGAAATACAGCCCCCCGCCTTCGCCGTCTTATCCCGTCAGCACGACTGTCCCGGCCGCACCCATGGCCGGAGCCTGCGGCCCGGCCTGTCGGGCCTGTGCGACGTCAGAAAGGAGAAGACATGAGATCTATCATGCTGGTCGATCACGACCGAAGCGCGCTTCAGGCGCTGTCGCAATTGCTGGAGGGAGAAGGCTATCACGTCGAGACCTTCGTGGATCCGACCCTGGCCCTGCGCTCGCTGCGCCGGCTGCGACCGGACATGGCGGTGATGGACATGCGGATCCCGCGTGTCGACGGGCTGGAGCTGCTGGCGCAGATCCGCGCGCAATCGGACCTGCCGGTGATGGTCATGACCTCCCGCGCCTCCGAGCTTGAAGAGGCGATGGGCCTGCGGATGGGGGCCGACGATTACGTGGCCAAGCCGTTTTCGCCCCGCGTCATGGTGGAGCGGATCGGCGCGCTGGTGCGGCGCCACAAGGGCGAGCTGACCCGCCCCGGCGACAAGGTGCTGGAGGTTGGACCGCTGGTCATCGACCCGAACCGGCACTGGGCCCTGTGGCGCGACCATCCGCTGGACCTGAGCGCGACCGAGTTCCGCCTGTTCACCTATCTGGCCGAGGCGCCGGGCTACATCCGGACGCGCGAGCAGATCATGAAGCGGGTCTATGGCGACAGGATCTGTGTCGAGGACCGCACCGTGGACAGCCATATCAAGCGGCTGCGGACCAAGCTGAAGGCCGTGGATCCGGCCTGCAAGGCGATCGAGACGGTCTATGGCGTGGGCTATCGGCTGACCCTGCCGGAGGACTGAATCGGGGTCCGGAGGGCGAGGGATACGCCTTCTGACAGTATGACACTTCACTCTCAAGATGTTAAACGGTTGAAGATCCGGGGCGTTTGCCCGGAAAGCCTGCGCGAAGGACCGTCGGGACCGGTCCGGGCGCGGAAGGCCGCCGGCACATGACGCCGGGGCACCGAACGCGGTAGCAGATGCGCCAGGCGTTTCGGGGCAAGCGGTTCGGGGAGCACGGTCAGCCGAGGACGGTCAGCGCGGCGATGTCCGCCTTTGCCGGGGCGGGGCGCGCGCAGGGCCGGGCATGAAGGCCATGGCGCAAAGCAAAGGGCCGGGCATGATGCCATGACCCGGGGCGCACGCAGGCGGGAGGATGACCCGGTTCAGGGCGCAGCGGCGAGTTGCCGACGGCGGGCAGATCCGGCGCAAGGTCGCGCAGTACGCGTTACATCCCTGTCACGCCGCCATGCTGTAAGCGTTGAATAGATGCCGGGGGGCCTTTTACACTTCCGGCGATTTCCGTTTTGCAGCAGCTGAAAGCCATGACCGAGGTCCTGACGTTCCTTCACACCGCATCGGCCTGGGCCGCCGTTCTCTCCGCGCTTCTTCTGGGCGGCGCGCTGGCCTACAACCTGAAAACCCCCGCCTTCGGCTTCTGGCCCGCCGCCTCGGGCTGGCGGCACGCCACGGCCTTCGGGATCTTCCGCCTGTTCTGCGGGGCCACGGTGGTCTTTGCCCTGGCCGAGATCTGGGCCCATGGGCTGGGCCACTGGCTGCGCTACGCCCTGGGCGTGCCTGTCACCGTCGTGGCCTTCGGCATCACGCTTTGGGGCTACCGGTTCCTGGGGCTCGACAACACCTATTGCGAGGCCGACGGGCTGGTGACCGGGGGCATGTACGCCTATTCGCGCAACCCGCAATACGTCACCTCGGTGCTGGCGACCGTGGGGCTGGGGATCGTGGCCGCCTCGCCGCTGACGCTGGTCTTCGCGGTGGTGCTCTTCGTGCTGTATTTCCTGTTCATCCTGAACGAGGAACGCTGGCTGGCCGAGGGCTACGGCCGGGCCTTCCTGGAGTACATGGCCACGACCCCGCGTTTCATCGACGAACGCAGCTTCATGCGGCTGCGCGCGGACGTGCTGGCGAAGGGCTGAGGGCCCGCGCCCCCCCTGCCCCGCCGGCGCCAAGGCTTGTCCGGCGAACCGTACAGGCTTGCCGGACAAGCCGCATCTCCAAAAAAACGCCCCGCAGGAATATCCGCGGGGCGTTTGTCATGTCAAAAAGGGGCCCGAGCCTACGATGCCAGCGCCGCCAGCCCGGCCTGGTCGAGATCGGTGATCGCGATCGAGGCCGGGTCGATCGTGTCGGCCTGCACCCCCATCAGCTCGGCCACCAGGATCGAGCCGTTGGGCGCGGTCACCCGGACCTCGACATTGTCGCCGTTCTGCACCAGCGCGATATCCTCCGGGGCCGGAAGCTCTGCGCCTTCGGGGAAGTTCAGCACCAGCGCATCCTCGGCCGGATCGAAATCGGTGATCTGCAGCATCTCGTTGCGGTCGTGGTCGGCATCCTGGATCACGAAGACATCGTCGCCCTCGCCGCCAGTCATAGCGCCCTCCTGCAGGATCAGCACATCGTTGTCCGCCCCGCCGTCCAGCACGTCCACGCCCGAGCCGCCGTTCAGCACGTCGTTGCCCGCGTCGCCCGAAAGCGTGTCGTCGCCCTCGCCGCCCAGCAGGGTGTCGTCGCCGTCGCCGCCCGAAAGCGTATCCATGCCGCGCTGCCCTTCCAGCCGGTCGTCGCCGGTGCCGCCCGAGAGCGTGTCGCAGCCGTCACCGCCCAGCAGCCAGTCGTCGCCCTGCCCGCCGAGAAGCTCATCGTCATCGGCGCCACCGTCGATGTAATCGTCGTCCACGCCGCCATCGATGTAATCGGCGCCCGCGTCGCCATAAAGCCGGTCGTCGTCGTCCTGGCCGAAGATCCGGTCGTCGCCCGCGCCGCCGTGGATCTCGTCCTGGCCGTTGTTCGTGACCGGGTCCGGATCGCCGGCGCTGCCGTCGTCGGGTATATTGGCAAAGTCGGGATAGGCCGGGTCGAGCCCGCCGTAGATCGTGTCATTGCCGTCCTGGCCGTGGATCAGGTCATCGCCCTCGCCGCCGATGATCGTGTCATCGCCCGAGCCGCCATAGATCCGGTCGCGGTCAAAGCCGCCATCGAGGTAATCGTCGCCCTCGCCGCCGTCGATGTAATCGTCGTCGTCTCCGGTGAAGATCGTGTCGTCGCCCGCGCCGCCCCAGGCCCTGTCGCGGTCATCGTTCGGATCCGGGTCCCCCGGCACGCCGGGCAGGCCCGCGTAGGGCGGGAAGCCGAGATCGGGCACCTGCTCCTCGAGCGGCATGGAGGTGTCGATGTAATCGTCGCCGTCGCCGCCATGGGCCTCGTCATTGCCGATGCCGGTATAGATCGTGTCGTTCTGCGCGCCGCCGTCGGCAAAGTCGTTGCCGGGACCGGTGTCGATCAGGTCGTTCTGCGGCCCGCCCCAGGCGGAATCGTTGCCAAGGCCGCCACGGAGCGTGTCGTGCCCCTGCTGGCCCAGCAGGGTGTCGTGCCCGGCGCCGCCGTAGAGAGAGTCATTGCCCGGCCCGCCCCAGAGCTCGTCGTCGCCGTCGTTGCCGTAGACCTCGTCGCGGCCACCTTCGCCCTTGACGAAATCGTCGCCGTCTTCGCCGTACATCATGTCCTGGCCGGTGCCGCCGGCAAGCCAGTCGTCGCCGTCCCCGCCCCGGATCGTGTCGTCGTTCTGTGCGCCGTAGATCGTGTCGTTGCCCGCGCCGCCGTTCAGCGTATCGTGGCCCTGGGCGCCATAGATCTCGTCGTCGCCGGGGCCGCCGTTGACCTCGTCATCGCCCTGGCGGACCTGGATGAAATCGTCGCCCGGGCCGCCATCCACGATGTCGTTCTCGCCGGTTCCGTAAACTTCGTCGTCATCGTCCGTGCCGACAAAAACGGCACCCGCGGCAAGGCCCATCAGGGCCAGAAATGTGAGCATTCGCCACACCCCCAGGTCAAAATGCACTAAAACAGAGGCGACCTTTCACTTGTGTCGAAATTAAGTCAAGGAAATCGGGGCCGGCCGCCGGATGGAAAGATTTTCGAATACAATGACTTGAAAAGCAGGCGGACTGTCCCGCGCTCCGCGACAGACACCGCCCCGCCCCCCGCCGCGCCGCCGCAATCCGCGCCCGCTCCGGCGCCCGGCGTGGCGCCGCAGGACCCGGCACCAAGTCGCACGCGGGCCGAGGGAATTTCGCCTTTCCCTTGCCCTCGGTCTCTGTATGGTGCAGATCGGTTCCGCCCATCCGGGCACCAGGACGAGGGACAAGGACATACGTAATGGCCGACGGCAGCATTGAACCCACTGCGAAACCGACCGAGGAAATCTCTGTCCGCGATGTCTTTGGCATCGACACGGACATGACGGTTCGCGGGTTCGCCGATGCGACGGACCGGGTGCCCGACCTGGATCCGACCTACAAGTTCGACCCGGACACCACGCTGGCGATCCTCGCCGGCTTCTCGCGCAACCGACGCGTGATGATCCAGGGCTATCACGGCACCGGGAAATCGACCCATATCGAACAGGTCGCGGCGCGTCTGAACTGGCCGGCCGTGCGGGTCAACCTGGACAGCCACATCAGCCGGATCGACCTGATCGGCAAGGACGCGATCAAGCTGCGCAACGGCATGCAGGTGACCGAGTTCCACGAGGGCATCCTGCCCTGGGCGCTGCGCAACCCGGTTGCCATCGTCTTCGACGAATACGACGCCGGCCGCGCCGACGTGATGTTCGTCATCCAGCGGGTGCTGGAGCATGACGGCAAGCTGACGCTGCTGGACCAGAACGAGATCATCACGCCGAACCCGTTCTTCCGCCTCTTCGCCACGGCCAACACCGTGGGCCTGGGCGACACGACGGGCCTGTATCACGGCACGCAGCAGATCAACCAGGCCCAGATGGACCGCTGGTCCCTGGTGGCGACGCTGAACTATCTCAGCCATGACGCCGAGGTGGCGATCGTCCTGTCGAAGAACCCGCATTACAACACCGAGAAGGGCCGCAAGACCGTCAGCCAGATGGTGACGCTTGCGGATCTGACGCGCACGGCCTTCATGTCGGGCGATCTGTCCACCGTGATGTCGCCGCGCACGGTGATCACCTGGGCCGAGAACTCCGAGATCTTCCGCAACGTGGGCTATGCCTTCCGCCTGTCGTTCCTGAACAAGTGCGACGAGCTGGAGCGTCAGACCGTGGCCGAGTTCTACCAGCGCTGCTTTGACGAGGAGCTGCCCGAGAGCGCGGCCTCGACCGCGCTGACCTAAGCGCCCCCGCGCCGCCGCCGCGCGCGGCGTTAGACCAAAATCAAGACATTGATGCGAGCGTCCGGTCCCCATGATCGGACGCTTTTCCATTCCGGGCCGTTGCCCTTCCCCGTGCCTGACGCGGTGCCTGATCCTGTGCCTTGCACTTGTTGGCCTGCCCCTGCCCCTGCCGCCCGCCCCGGCGGCGGCCCTGCCCCATGCGCCGGTGGACCAGGTGCGGCTGTTTGCGCAATGCGCCGGGCGCTACTCGGCCCTGGCCGAGCACGAGGCGCTGTTCGATGGCGCGGCCTCTGAACGGGCGCAGGCGCGGCGGGACCTTTACGTCGAACTGATGGAGGCGGTCCTGCCCGATGCCGCCGCGCTCTCGGGCGGCACGGCGCTGGCCTGGCGGATCGCGGCGAAACACGCGCAATCGGTGCTGCTTCGCCGGGCGACCTTCCTGGAGGATCCGGCGGCGGCGGCCCGGTCGCGCCGCGCGGCGGAGTATCATTTCGCCGAATGCCGGGCGAGCATCCTGGGCGGGTAGCGCCCGCGCCCGGTCCGGCATCGGATCGGGAAAAAAGTGCATCAAATGTATTTCAAATGTATATACGTCATTGACTGGTAACCAATCCGTCATAAAATCGTTACATGAGACATTGTGTAGCGATCCTTGCGATGACCGCGGCGCTGTCCGCACCAGCCCTGCAGGCCGCCCCGGCGATGCCGGTCTATTCCCACCAACGCGCCCATCTCTTCGCGGTCTGCGCCGGCCGCCTGGCCGCGCTGGCCCTGCACCAAAGCTCCACCCGTCACGCGGCCGCGCCGGAAAGCCGCCGCCTGCAGGAGGAGTTCGACATGCTGCTGGACGCGGTCCTGCCCGACGCCCGGGACCAAGGCGTGCCGGACGGACAGGCCGTGCGCTGGCGGTCCCAGGGATGGAGCGAGATCGCCGGCTTCCTGGCGGATCAGACCTATTCCTTCGACGCGCGGATCGCCGATCTGGCGCGCAATGCGGCAGCGGAACGGATCGAAGAATGCCGCGCGCTGCTGCTGCCCACGACCTGAGGCATCGGGCGTCGGGCCGGTATGGTAAAGGCCCGGAATAGGGTCTAGGGTGCGGGCGCGAACGAGGTGAGCCTGCGAAGACCCATGACCAAGCCCGACAATCCCGCCGATCCGTTCAAGAAGGCCCTGGCCGAAGCCACCAAGGTGATGGCCAACGATGCCGAGCTGAACGTCACCTACTCGGTCGACCCGGCCGGCCTGTCCGGAGATTCGCTGCGCCTGCCGCAGGTGAGCCGGCGCATGTCCAGGCAGGAGGTGCTGCTGGCGCGCGGTACGGCCGACGCCCTGGCGATGTACCGCAAGTACCACGATGCCGGCGTCCACACCCGCTATGCGCCCCCGGGCGACATGGCGCGGGACCTGTACGAGGCGATGGAAACCGCCCGCTGCGAGGCGATGGGCGCGCGCGACATGCCCGGCACCGCCGGCAACATCGACGCCAAGATCGGCCACGAGGCCTCGCGCCGGGGCTATGACCAGATCCGCCAGGCCGCCGACGCGCCCCTGCCGGCCGCCGCCGGCTACCTGATCCGTCACCTGGCCACGGGCCGCGACCTTCCCGAGGGCGCGCAGAACGTGATGGACCTGTGGCGCGGCTTTATCGAGGAACAGGCCAGCGAGACGCTGGACGACGTGAACGCCATGCTCTCGGACCAGGCCGCCTTTGCGCGCCTGGCGCGGCGGGTGATCTCGGACCTGGGCTATGCCGACCAGCTGGGCGAGGATCCCGACAGCCAGGACGAAGACCAGCAGGACCAGGCCGAGGATCAGCCGGAGGAAGAGGAACAGCCCGATTCGACGGGCGACGACGACCAGGACGAGGACCAGGCCGACGCCGATGCCGAGCAGTCGCAGGACGACCAGCAGGACGCGGCCGAGGCGCAGGTCTCGATGGACGAGATGGCCGACCAGGAGCTGGGCGAAGAGGCCGAGATGCCCGAGGGCGAGGCACCGCTCGATCCGCCGCCGCCCCCGCCGGTGTCCGAGGCCGATCCGCAGTACAAGGTCTACCTGTCCACCCATGACGAGGAGGTCGCCGCCGAGGACCTGGCCGAGCCGGCCGAGCTGGAACGCCTGCGCGCCTATCTCGACCAGCAGCTTGAGCCGCTGAAGGGCGCGGTGAGCCGGCTGGCCAACAAGCTGCAGCGGCGGCTTCAGGCCCAGCAGAACCGCAGCTGGGAATTCGACCGCGAGGAAGGCATCCTGGATGCCGGCCGCCTGGCGCGCGTGGTCGCGAACCCGACGACACCGCTGAGCTTCAAGGTCGAGAAGGACACCGAGTTCCGCGATACCGTGGTGACGCTGCTGCTGGACAACTCGGGCTCTATGCGGGGCCGCCCGATCTCGATCGCGGCGATCTGCGCGGATGTTCTGGCGCGGACACTGGAACGCTGCAACGTGAAGGTCGAGATCCTGGGCTTCACAACCCGCGCCTGGAAGGGCGGGCAGGCGCGCGAGGCCTGGCTGAACGACGGTCGCCCACAGACGCCCGGGCGGCTGAACGACCTGCGGCACATCATCTACAAGGGCGCCGATGCGCCCTGGCGCCGGGCGCGGCCGAACCTTGGCCTTATGATGAAGGAAGGCCTGCTGAAGGAGAACATCGACGGCGAGGCGCTGGAATGGGCGCACCGCCGGATGCTGGCCCGGCGCGAGCAGCGCAAGATCCTGATGGTGATCTCCGATGGGGCGCCGGTCGACGATTCGACGCTGAGCGTGAACCCGGCCAATTACCTCGAGAAGCACCTGCGCGACGTGATCTCAATGGTCGAGAAGCGCAAGATGGTGGAGCTGCTGGCGATCGGCATCGGCCACGACGTCACGCGCTACTACGACCGCGCGGTGACGATCACAGACGTGGAGCAGCTGGCCGGCGCCATGACGGAACAGCTTGCGGCACTGTTCGACAGCGACCCGCGCGCTCGCGCCAGGGTGATGGGGATCAGGAAGGCCAGCTGACGCTGGCCTTGCCTCCGGCGGGAGGTATTTGGGCAAAGATGAAGACAGGGGCGCTGCACCCAGTATCTTCACCTTTGTAAAAATACTCCAGCCTGCCCTCTCCCCCCAGCCGATACGCTTCAGAAAAAGGCACCCCCGAGTCCGATCCGGCACGGGGGTTGCGCTAACGCGCGGGATCGTATGGTATCGCGCAGCCAAGTACCGGAGACGCATGACATGTTTCAGACCTTCGAGGTAACCGCCCGCCCCGAACAGGGGCCGCCGCGCCTGGCCGCCCTGCGTGCCGAGATGGCCGCGGACGGGCTGGATGGCTACCTCGTGCCGCGGGCGGATGCGCATCAGGGCGAATATGTCGCCGCACGGGACGCGCGCCTGTCCTGGCTGACCGGGTTCACCGGCTCGGCCGGGTTCTGCGTGGTGCTGGAGGGCAAGGCCGGGGTCTTTGTCGACGGGCGCTATCGCACCCAGGTGAAGGCGCAGGTGGCCGATGTCTATACCCCCGTGCCCTGGCCCGAGGTGACGCTGGCGGGCTGGCTGAAGGAGCAGTTGCGGCGCGGCAGCCGGGTCGGGTTCGACCCCTGGTTGCATTCGGTGGCGCAGCTGCGCGATGCGCGGCTGGCGCTGGAGGGCACCGGCATAGCGCTGGTGGCGCATGACAACCTCGTGGACCGGATCTGGGAGGACCAGCCGGGGCCGCCGATGGCCCCCGCGCGCGCGCATCCGCTGGAGTTCGCCGGCGAAAGCGCGGCCGACAAGCGCCGACGGCTGGCAGCGCAGCTGGCCGAGGCCGGGCAGAAGGGCGCGGTGCTGACCCTGCCCGACAGCATCATGTGGCTGCTGAACATCCGCGGCTCGGATATCGAGCGCAACCCGGTCGCCCAGTGCTTTGCCGTGCTTTACGATACCGGGGCCGTCGATCTTTTCATCACCCCCGCCAAGGTCGCGGATCTGGCGGATCACCTGGGCTCCGACATCACGGTCTGGCCGCCCGATGCGATGATCGACGCGTTGGAGGTCATGGACGGCCCGATCCGCTTCGACCCGGCCTCGGCGCCGCAGGCGGTGGCCGAGGCGCTGGGATCGCGTGGGGTGGAAGGGCCGGACCCCTGCCTGCTGCCAAAGGCCTGCAAGAACGCCGCCGAGATCGCCGGCAGCGAGCAGGCGCATCTGCGCGATGCGGCCGCCGTCGTCGAGTGCCTGGCCTGGCTAAACGCTCAGGCGCCCGGCACCGTGACCGAGATTGACGTGGTCCGGAAGCTGGAGGCCTGCCGCCGGCAGGACAACAGCCTGCAGGATATCTCGTTCGAGACGATTTCCGGCACCGGGCCCAACGGCGCGATCATGCATTACCGCGTCACCGACGAGACCGATGCCACGCTGGAGGCCGGCCACCTGCTGGTGCTGGACAGCGGCGGACAATACCTGGACGGCACGACCGACATCACCCGCACCATCGCCGTGGGCGAGGTCGGGACCGAGGAGAAGGCGGCCTTTACCCGCGTGCTGCAGGGCATGATCGGCATGAGCCGCCTGCGCTGGCCGCGCGGGCTTGCGGGCCGCGACATCGAAGCCGTCGGACGGATGCCGCTCTGGCGCGCGGGGCAGGATTTCAACCACGGGCTTGGCCATGGCGTCGGCGCCTATCTCAGCGTCCACGAGGGGCCTCAAAGGTTGAGCCGGACCTCGGACGTGGCGTTGCAGCCGGGCATGATCCTGTCGAACGAACCGGGGTATTACCGCGAGGGCGCTTTTGGCATCCGGATCGAGAACCTGCTTGTGGTGCAGGAGGCCAAGCCCCTGCCCGGAGGCGATGCGGAACGGTCGATGTATGACTGGCGCACCCTGACCTGGGTCCCCATCGACCGGCGCTGCATCCTTGCGGATCGGCTGTCGGCGGAGGAGCGGGACTGGTTGGATCGCTATCACGCAGAGGTATTCAAGAAGATCGGACCCAGGGTGGACGCAGATGTCCGCGCCTGGCTCGAACGGGCCTGCGCGCCGCTCTAGGCTGTCACGCGGGCGTTACACGCAGCGGGCAAATCGCTGGACAAGACAAGAGGGAAGGACGGGACATGGCGGATCATATCAGGATACGGAAAGCGGACGGGGTCTGGACGGTGCGGTCCGGAGGCGCCGTGCTGGCAGAGAGCAGCAATGCGCTCGAGGTGACCGAGGGGGACTATCCGATGGTGATCTATTTCCCGCGCTCGGACATCGCCATGGCCTTCCTGGAGCGGACCGACAAGGTGACGACCTGCCCGTGGAAGGGCGATGCGAACTACTACTCGATCATGAACCGGTCGGCGACGATCGAGAACGGCGCCTGGACCTACGAGAACCCCGTGGACGCGGTGGCGCAGCTCAAGGACCACGTGGCCTTCTATGCCACCGACGACGTGACGGTGGAGCGGATCTGATCCGACTGCGCCCGCGCCTGCGCCGGCGCGTCAGTCCCCGGCGCCGGTGACGTCCAGCTCCACCCGCAATCCGCGGTGGTTGGAGCCAAGCTCTTCTCCCCATGGGTCGACCCGTGTGACGGCGATATCGCCGCGGGTGAAGACATGGTCGATCGGCACGCCCAGGGCGCCGAGCCGCGCGGGCCATGTGGCGGTGGGCAGCCGCGGGTGCGACAGGTTGCGCGCGATCTCCAACTTGCGGATGCGGCGGCTCCAGGGGGCGGCGTTGAAATCGCCGATCAGGACCTGGCGGTCCGAGGTGGCGGCGCGCAGGCTGTTGTGGAGGCGGAGATCCTCGAAGTTCCGAACCGACTCGTACCAGGGCTTGGTCAGGTGGACGGCGTGGATCGGTACGGGGCCGGCGTCGGGGTGCTCGACAGTGAAGCGGAGCATGCGGTTGAGCCCGCTGGGCAGGTCGGAGCTGCGCAGGTCCGTGATCGGCAGGCGCGATATCACCTGGATGCCGCAGTTCACGACGCCGTCGCAGGAGTGACCATACGGGTAGATATCGGAGAGCGCCTGCAGCGCCTCGGTCGCGGGAGCGGATTCGGCGAAGGCGATGATGTCGGCGCCGCTGGCGCGGATGGCCTCTTCGATCCGTTCGGGCGCGATGCCGTTTTCGCCGAAGATGTTGAACCAGATCACCGTCAGGTCGGCCTCTGACCCCACCGGGGCCACGCGGCTGCGGTAATCGATGGCAAGGGACACGAGCCCGGCCAATGCCAGCACGACACAAAGGCCGCCGATCCAGCGGGCGCCGGCGAGCGCGAGGCTCAGGCCAAGCGGGATCGAGAGCAGCAGCAGCCAGGGGCGCAGGCCGTCCGCAAGGCGGGCCAGGGTGCCGAACGCCTGGTGGCTGCCGTCGACGAGATGCGAGAAGAGGCCGAAGCCGAGGGCGACCGCTGTCAGCACAAGCAGCACGCCGACCAGCCGTTCGCGCCAGACCGGAAGCCAGGCCGCGCGGCGCGTAACCTGTCCGAGGGGGTTGTCCGTCATGCCATCGCGCCCATTGCTTCGCAGACCTCCACCGGGACGGCTGCGCCCGGGCCTCTCCCCCTGCCCTTTCGATAGCGGCTTCGCCGGGGCGCGTCAGCCTTTTCCCGACCCGGGCCGTCCTGCCAGCGCGGAAATGCTCAGGAATGTTCCTCTGCCGCCGTCGAGGCCAGCGCGCGGTTATAGGCCTTCAGCGCGTCGACATGGAACAGCGCCCCGCGCAGCTCGGGCGCGCTGTTCTCGCCGGTCAGCGAGACCACCGGCAGGAAGGGCACCGTGGCGCGGTCGAAGATCGGCATGGCGGCCTCGAGCGTGGCGTTGATGTCGAGATAGAGGCCTTCGCCGATCATCTCCCAGCAGCGGTCGGCACTGGCGGCGCGCGGATCGTCGGGCTTGCGCATCACGCGCTCGGCGCGGAACATCGCCAGCAGATAGGCCTGCGGCCCGGCGGCCAGGTGCAGGCCGCGCCGCTCCAGCACCGTCAGGAAGAAGCTGCGGTCCACCAGCCGCGTGGCCAGCGCGGTGGACATCGACACGGAGACCATGACCGCGATGCCGATCTGCCAGTCTCCGGTCAGTTCGAACACGATCAGCGTGGTCGAGATCGGCGCGCCCAGCACGGCCGCCGTCACCGCGCCCATGCCGGCATAGGCATAAAGGGTCGCGGTTCCCGAGACATCGGGCAGCACGCCGGTGGCGATCAGCCCGAAGGCCAGCCCCGACACCGCGCCGATCATCAGCGAGGGCGAGAACATGCCCCCGCCCATGTGCCCGGCGATGGTGATGGCCACGGCGATCACCTTGACCATGGTGAAGATCACCGCCGTCGACAGCAGCAGATCGCCTTCCAGCGCGCGCAGGGTGGTTTCGTACCCCACGCCGATGATGTGGGGAAAGCCGATGGCAATGATCCCCAGCAGCAGCCCGGCAAAGCCCGGGCGCGCCCAGCGGGGCACAGAGAGCTTCCGTTGCAGGTGGTTGCCCAGGTCCTCGGCGAAGAAGATCGAGCGCATCAGCACCACGGCGATCAGCCCCGAGATCAGGCCAAGGATCAGGAAGGCGGGCAGTTCGACGTAGAATTGCAGCTGGCCCGGGGTCTGCAGGACGAATTCCGTCAGCCCCCCGAATTCCAGCCGGTTGATCACCGTGCCCGCGACCGAGGCGATGACGATCGGCGCGAAGGCATGGACGGCGAAGTGGCGCAGCACCACCTCGAGCGCGAAGAGCGCGCCGGCGATGGGGGCGTTGAAGCTGGCCGAGACGGCGGCCGCCACGGCGCAGCCCAGCAGGTCGCGCCCGGTGATCCCGTCGGCATTGATGCGTTCCGACACCCACGAGGAGATCACGCCGGCCAGGTGCACCACCGGCCCTTCCCGCCCCGAGGATCCGCCCGAGGAGAGCGTTATCAGGCTGGCCAGCGCCGAGGCAAAGCCGGCCTTCGTCTCTACCCTGCCGTCGTGCAGGGCGGAGCCCTCGATCACGTCGGCGACGCTGCGCAGGCGGCCGTCGGGGGTGAACCAGTGCAGGATGACGCCCACGATCAGCCCGCCGCAGACCGGGATCAGCACCACAGGCCACCAGGCCATGCCCGCGGCGTGGCTGTGGATCATGTTGGGATCATCCACGCCGTAGAGAAACGCCTGCAGCGCGAAGATCCCCTTGCGGAACAGCAGCGCGGCGAAGCCCGCCGCGACACCGATGGCCAGCGCGATGAACCAGAACTGGATCTGGCTGGGCCCCCTCTTGCGCAGCACGTGCCAGCCGTCCCGGGCCGCCGAAACGGCCTGGCGCAGCTGGGCGGAGAGGTCAGGTGTCTTGGGCTCGGCCATCGACGCGTCCGGGGTTTGTCTGGGTACTCTCTAGGTCAGCGGCGTCCGGGACGGAAGGGCGCAGGGCGCGATTGCGGCCGCATCGTGCGGTTCGGTCGCGCCTGGGGCGGCGGGGCGGCGGTGTGCCTGTGTGCCGCGATCAGTCGTGGCCGCGCGCGCGGCGGGCCAGCAGATGGGTGACGACCATGAGCACCGCCCAGACCGCGATCATCACCGGCCGGCCGGCCATGGCCAGCGGGATCAGGACGAGCCCGAAGGCGATCGAGATCACCTCTGTCATGTTGAACCCTCCGGCGGCCATGTCGGGGACCTGGCCGATGGCGCTGCCGATCAGACCGGCAAGCAGGCTTGCCAGCACCGCGCCCAGCAGGCCCAGCACCCAGCCGCCCACCCCGTGGCGCCCGAACAGCCCGGCGCAGACCAGCCCCGACAAGGCACCACCGATCGCCATCGCGACGATATAGCGGATGATCAGCTCCTGCGGGACGGACTGGGCCTGTTCCGGTGTGACATGGCCCAGCTCTTCGGTCAGGAAGCCGAAGAAGAAGGCGGCCCCGGTGATGGCCATCATGATCGTGACGAGGCCCCGGGCCTTGCGCGAAGCTGTCATGGGCTGTCGCCCCCCATTGCCGTGAGATCTTGTGGTGACATGGACCGATGATGGCAGGCCAAACCGTCCGCGTCGAGGAAAAGGCCCGCTGTGGCGGGCAGTTCGCCGTCGGCCGTGTCCCCGGCGCCCCGCCCCTGCGGCCCGGGACCAGCCGGCGGCGGTGGGTTGAAAACCCACCCTACGGCTGCTGCCCTGCCCGAACCTAGCTGCCCAGCAGGGCGCGGGCGGCGGCGCGGGCTTCGTCGGTGATCGTGTCCCCGGCGAGCATGCGGGCGATCTCGTCCACCCGTTCGGGCGTGTCGAGAGGCGTGACGGTCGAGAGCGTGGCCTCGTCGCGCACCGCCTTGGCCACACGCCAGTGGTGCCCGCCGCGCGCGGCGACCTGGGGCGAATGGGTCACGACAAGGACCTGGCCGTCGCGGGCCAGCGATTCCAGCCGGCGGCCCACCGCATCGGCGGTGGCCCCGCCCACCCCACGGTCGATCTCGTCGAAAATCATGGTCAGCCCGCTGGATTCGCCGGCAAGGCAAACCTTCAGCGCCAGAAGGAACCGGCTGAGCTCGCCGCCCGAGGCGATCTTGTTCAGCGGCCCCGAGGGCGCGCCCGGGTTCGTCGCCACGGTGAAGGCCACCGCGTCGCGGCCCTCGGGGCCCGGGGCCTCTTCGGTCATCGTGGTGGTGAAGACCGCGCGATCCAGCTTCAGCGGTGCCAGTTCGGCCATCACCGCCGCGTCGAGACCTGTCGCGGCCTTGCGGCGCGCCTCGCTCAGCGCAGTGGCGGCTGTGTCATAAGCGGCCTCGGCCTTGGCCAGCGCCTTGCGGCGGTCCTCCAGGTCCTGTTCGCCGCCGTCGAGCGCGGCCAGCCGGTCGCGCAGGTCCGAGGCGAAGCCGGCCAGGTCGTCGGGCACGAGGCTGTGCTTGCGCGACAGGCGGCGGATCTCGAACAGGCGCTCCTCGGCCTGTTCCAGCTCTCGCGGGTCGAATTGCAAAGCATCGAGCACGCTTTCGATGCCCGAGAGCGCATCGCCCAGCTCGATCAGCGCGCGGCCAAGTGCTGCGACGGGGGCGTCGATCGCCTCGATCTCGGCCGTGGCGGCGGCCCCTTCCAGCCAGCGCAGCGCATCGCCCGCTGCACCTTCGGCGCCGTCGCGGCCCACGGCCTGATGGGCGCGCATCACGTCGTCGCGGACCCGTTCGGCGGCCTGCATCAGGCGGCGGCGGGTGTCCAGTTCCGCATCCTCGCCCGGCTGCGGATCGAGCGCATCGAGCTCGGCCACGGCATGGCGCAGGAAATCCTCTTCGGCGCGGACCTCGTCCAGAGCCCTGGTCGCGGCATCCAGCGCGGCGGCGGCCTTGCGGCGCGCGGCCCAGGTCTCGCGGACATCGGCGCGCAGAGCGTCGTGGCCGCCATAGGCATCCAGCAAGGCCCGGTGCCCGCGCGGGTTCAGCAGCCCGCGGTCGTCGTGCTGGCCGTGCAGTTCGACCAGCGTGTCGGAGAGCTGCCGCAGCACCTCTCCCGAGGCGCGGCGATCGTTGATCCACGCCGTCTTGCGCCCGTCCGAGCGGTTCACGCGGCGCAGAATCAGCTCGTCCTCGGCCGGCAGGCCGGCCTCGTCCAGCACCGCGCGGGCCGGGTGATCGGGGGCCAGGTCGAAGACGGCGACAACCTCGCCCTGCTCGGCCCCGGCGCGCACCAGCTCGGCCCGGCCGCGCCAGCCGAGGACAAAGCCCAGACTGTCCAGCAGGATCGACTTGCCGGCCCCGGTCTCGCCGGTCAGCACGTTCAGACCCGGCTGGAACGCAAGCTCCAGCCGGTCGATGATCAGAATGTCGCGAATATCAAGCGAGCGCAGCATGGGATCCCACCACGGGGCGGGGTTGCCCCCGCCGCTTCCTCAGAGCCACTCACCCCTGATCGATTGCCGATAGATCTGGCTGAGCCAGTTGTTGCCGCGATCCTTCAGCTCCAGCCCCTGGCTGGTCAGCAGGCGATAGCTGTCCTCGTACCACTGGGTGGAGCGGTAGTTGTAGCCCAGGATCGCACCGGCGGTCTGCGCCTCGTCCACAAGGCCAAGCGACAGGTAGGCCTCGACCAGGCGGTGCAGCGCCTCGGGCGTGTGCGAGGTGGTCTGGAAATCCTCGACCACGACGCGGAACCGGTTGATCGCGGCGGCATAGTAGCCCCGGCGCAGATAGTAGCGGCCGATCTCCATCTCCTTGCCGGCGAGATGATCGAAGGCGAGGTCGAATTTCAGGATCGCCGAGGTGGCGTATTCGCTGTCGGGGTAGCGTTCGATCACGGCGCGCAGCGCCTGCAGCGCCTGGAAGGTCAGGCCCTGGTCGCGCCCGACCTCGTCGATCTGGTCGTAATAGGACAGCGCCAGCAGGTAGGCCGCATAGGCGGCATCCTCGTCGGCCGGATAGAAATCGATGAACCGCTGCGCCGCGGCGCGCGAATTCTCGTAATCCCGGTCCTGGTGGTAGGAAAACGCCTGCATGATAAGCGCGCGCTGCGCCCAGGCCGAATAGGGATAAAGCCGCTCGATCTCGCCGAAATAGAAGGCCGCGTCATCGGCCCGGTTGCGGCTGAGTTCGTATTCGCCGCGTTCAAAGATCTGCTCGGCCGTGTAGCCTTCGAGGTTCTCGTCACGGTCTGCACCGCCACCCCCGAAGATCCCGTCACCACCGCTGCAACCGGCCATCGAAAGCGCCAGAATCAATACAGCCGCCTTCCGGAACGCCGACCTGCCGCCTGTCATTCTCGATTATCCTCACCGCAGAAGTCCCGGGAGTGTGCCCCGCTTTTGAGTGGGTCTAGCACAATAAAATCTGGTGCAAAACGCCTTATCGCCCATCCGGAGCGACCTTGATCACCGCGCGATCTTGCGGTCATCGTCTCATCGTCCACCGTATCCGGGGCCCGATGCGACACCCGGTCCCTTCTACGCAAAACCGCGCCGGGGGAGCCGGCGCGGCTGAATTTCCGCTGTTTCCCGTGTCAGGCGACCTGCGGGACCTCGCGCGCGGCAAGGCCTGCGCCCGGCAACCGGGCGGCGAGCTCGTCGTCACAGACCACCATGCGCAGGGCATCGGGCGTGGCGAAAAGCTTGCGCAGCAGCGAATTGGTCACCGAATGGCCGGCGCGGTTGCCCACGTAGCGGCCAAGGATCGGGCCGCCGGCCAGGGCAAGATCGCCCAGGGCATCCAGCATCTTGTGGCGCACCGCCTCGTCTTCGTGGCGCAGGCCGCCGGGGGTCAGGACCTCGGCCCCGTCGACCACCACGGCGTTGTCCAGCGAGCCGCCCTTGATCAGACCGGCCGCGCGCATCTGGTCGATGTCTTCCTTCCGGCAGAAGGTGCGGCAATCCGACAATTCGCGCACGAAGGCACCGTTGGCCATGTCGAGCACCCGCGCCTGGGCGCCGATGGCGGGATCGGGGAAGTCGATGTGGAAATCGATCACCATGCCGTCCATCGGTTCAAGCCGCGCGGTGGCGGAGCCAACAGTGACCTCGACCGGGGCCAGCACCTTGAGGGCGCGGACCGGCGCGGTCAGGGCACGCAGGCCACGGTCCATGATGCCCTTGACGAAGGGCAGCGCAGAGCCGTCCATGATCGGGGCCTCGGGGCCGTCGATGTCGATCAGCGCGTTGTGCACGCCGCAACCGGCCAGCGCGGCCATGACATGTTCGACGGTCGAAACCGAAGCGCCGGCGGCATTCACCAGCCGGGTGCAGAGCGGCGTCTGGTCGACAACGTCCCAGCGGGCCGGGATCAGGGTGTCGCCCAGCTTGATGTCGGTGCGACGGAACCAGATCCCGTGCTCGGCCGAAGCCGGACGGATCGTCAGCCGGGCGGGCCGGCCGGAGTGCAGACCGACCCCTTCAAAGGTCACCGGTGCCTTCAGCGTCTGTTGCATCTTTCCCCTTTCGAGCCCACCCAGGCCCTATTTCCACGCTGTTTACAGGTTGTTCACGGGTCCGCGGTCCACTGACCCTGCCCATGTCAACGTCGCAACGCTCGATTCGGTCCCCGTATCGGGACGCTGTCGTCGAGCGGCAGCGCGGCGAAAATTGTTGATTATCAAGTAGTGAAGCGGGGAATTCATCTCAATTCAAAGTTTGCAACCAAATGAAACATCGCCGGGAAAGCTGGGCGGGGGCTCGCCCATTGGCCACCAAGTATTTGATTACAAAGAAAAAGGGGCCGCAAGATGCGACCCCTCGAGTGCTTGGGTTGTGATCCCGGTCAGTTGGCCTGACGGCGCAGGAAAGCCGGGATTTCTATCCGATCCTGATCCGGATCGTTCGAGGGTTGAGTTTGCACGCCGGCACTGGGCTTGTGCACCGGCGGCTGGGCCCGGACGGTATTGCCGTGGTGCGTCTCGGGCGTGTCGCCGGCATGGCCGGTCATGCGGTTGATCAGAGAGTTGATGCCAAAGCGCTGGCGGTCGCCCTGCGCGGCCGGGGCCTGCTTCTGGGTCGGCGCGGGGCGCGGGGCCTGGGGCGCATCCTGGGCACGGGCCGCGGCGGCGCGCAGGCGGTCCATCATCTCGGGCGTGGGCGTGCCGGCGGTGGGCGCCTTGGGCGCGACAAAGCTGTCGGGCTCGGCTTCCAGCGAATGCGACTGCGGTTCGAACGCGGCCACCTGCGGCTGGTAGGCCGGCGGCGGCAGGTCGTCGTCCGAGAGCGAGTCGGGCTCGTCCTCGTAGAAGCCCTGGTCGGCCCGGTCACGACGCGAGCTGTCGCTTTCGATTCCGTCGAACAGGCTCGGCTCTTCGCCTCGCCCATGATCCTGCGCCGACATGACCGGCTCGGCCATGGGCTCGGACTCGACGGCGGCGATGGCGGGGCGCTGCGCCTCTTCCACCGAGGTGGTCGACGTCAGCGGGCGCGACATCGGGCGGCGCGGCACCGGGACCTCGGTGTTCACGGAGGCGTCGATGCCGGTGGCAACAACGCTCACGCGCATCACGCCATCCATGGTCTCGTCCAGAGTGGAGCCAACGATGATGTTGGCATCCGGGTCCACCTCTTCGCGGATCCGGTTGGCGGCTTCGTCCAGTTCGAACAGCGTCAGGTCGCCGCTGCCGGTGATGTTGATCAGCACGCCCTTGGCGCCGCGGAGCGAGATTTCGTCCAGCAGCGGGTTCGCTATGGCCTTCTCGGCCGCCTGGATCGCGCGATCTTCGCCCTCGGCCTCGCCGGTGCCCATCATCGCCTTGCCCATCTCGTCCATCACGGCACGAACGTCGGCGAAGTCGAGGTTGATGAGACCCGGACGGACCATCAGGTCGGTGACCCCCTTCACGCCCTGGTACAGGACGTCATCGGCCATCGAGAACGCCTCGGTAAAGGTCGTCTTCTCGTTGGCGAGACGGAAGAGGTTCTGGTTCGGGATGATGATCAGCGTGTCGACCATCTTCTGAAGCTGTTCGACGCCTTCCTCGGCCTGGCGCATGCGCTTGGCGCCTTCGAACTGGAAGGGCTTGGTCACCACACCCACGGTCAGCACGCCAAGTTCGCGCGCCGCCTGGGCGATGATCGGTGCCGCACCGGTGCCGGTGCCGCCGCCCATGCCGGCGGTGATGAAGCACATATGCGCGCCAGCGAGGTGATCGACGATCTGTTCGATGCTTTCCTCGGCGGCCGAGGCGCCGACGCTGGGCCGTGCGCCCGCGCCCAGCCCTTCGGTGACCTTCACGCCCAGCTGAACGCGGGCGGGCGCCGAGCTTTGCTGCAGCGCCTGAGCATCGGTGTTGGCCACGACGAAGTCGACCCCGTCGAGCTCCTTCTCGATCATGTTGTTGACCGCGTTGCCGCCGGCGCCCCCGACACCGAACACGGTGATCCTGGGCTTGAGTTCTTCCTGGCCTGGCATCGAAAGGTTCAATGTCATCTGTCTGTCCGCCTGTCTGCTGCGACCCATTCGGGCGTTTTTTCTACCTGTCCAGCTATATCCTATCCCCAGAAGGGCGGATCGTCACCCAAAAAACACGCTGCAAATACAAAATAGCGGGCAAAATTTGCCCGTTAACCGCTGTATTTCGCCGATCCACCCCAGATCTTGGGGAAACACGGCGGATGGATACAAAACTACAACGGGCTGCGCCGCGATCGCAGCACAGTCAGGGCGTTTTTCGGTACGGGGTCCTGCTCGACCCTCTGGCTCTGCGCGCGCCTCTGACGGGTGCGTCGCTGACTTATCGGTAACAGGTCGCCGGGCGGCTGTCATCCGGATTTATGGGGCGGGTTCACGACTTGGGCGGAAATTTGACGACGCGGGCGAAGGGGAGCGCACAGGCAGGACCCGGTGGGCGCCCCTGCCCGCCCGGTCCGCCGTGCCTGTGCCTTACCAATTGTCCCGGAACCAGCGTACCGCGCGTTTCAGCGAGCGCGCCGGATAGCGGTCGACCGGGATCTCGAAATCCCACCATTCGTCCTGTGGATGCGCGGCAAACAGCGACAGCCCCACGGCCCCGGCAAAGCCCGGCCCCGTGGCCGCCTGCGGCAGGCCATGCACGCGCAGCGGCCGGCCCAGGCGGACCTGCTGGCCCAGGATGCGGCTGGCCAGCCCGTCGAGCCCGGGGATCTGGCTGGCCCCACCGGTCAGCACGATCTGCTGGCTGGGCAGGTGATCGAACCCGGCGGCATCCAGTCGCTTGCGGACCTCTTCGAGGATCTCCTCGACCCGGGGGCGCATGATGCCGATCAGCTCGGCCCGGCTGACGGTGCGGCGGTCGTGTTCCCAGTCGCCCGTGTCGCCGCCGATCTCGATCATCTCGCGATCGTCCATGCCGGTGGCGTGCACGCCGCCATGCATGGTCTTGATCCATTCCGCCTTGGCCATCGGCACGCCGAGCCCCATCGAGATATCGCCGGTGACGTGATCGCCGCCCATGCGCACGGTGTCGGCATAGATCATGTGCTTTTTCATGAAGATCGACAGGCCCGTGGCCCCGCCGCCCATGTCGATGCAGGCCGCGCCCAGCTCCTGCTCGTCCTCGACCAGCGCGGAAATCCCGGCCATGTAGGAAGACGACGCGATGCCGGCCAGTTCGAGGTCACAGCGCTTGATGCAATGGGCCAGGTTCTGCACGGCGGTGGCATCCACCGTCAGCATGTGCAGGTCGACCGACAGCTCCTGCCCCAGCTGGCCACGCGGATCGGCCAGGCCCGAGCGGTGGTCGAGCGCGAAATTCACCGGCTGGGCATGCAGCACCTCGCGGCCCGAGCCGTAATCGGGCACCTCGCAGGCGGCCAGCACGCGGGCGATCTCGTTCTCGGTGACCTCTTGGCCTTCCAGTTCGACCCGCGCGTCCAGCCCGTAGCTGCGCGGACCCGCGCCCGAGAAACAGGCGATCACGTGGTCGACGCGGATCTCGGCCATCTTCTGCGCGGCCTGCAGCGCGGTGCGGATCGCGCGCTCGGTCTCCTGCATGGCGGTGATCTCGCCGAACTGCACCCCGCGCGAGCGGGTCGTGGCAGCGCCGACCACGCGGAAACCGGTCTGCCCCGCCAGCGAGCCGATGGAATTGTCCTCGCTCAGCCGGCCGGTGCCGTCGAAGCGCAGCACCAGACAGGCGATCTTGGACGATCCCACGTCCAGGATCGCCACCACCCCGCGCTGCATCGCCATGCGCCGCATCTGCCGCATCGCCCGTTGTGACTGATAGAGATCCGTCATAGTCCGTCCGCCGCCCCGTTATTGCCCCGTGTTCGTTGTCGTCTGATGCCGGGCCTGCCACCAATCGGCCTGCGCGCCTTCGCTCATGCGCAGCGTGGGCCGCGCCGACAGGCGCATGTCCACGGCCACCACGTCGCGCGCCAGCAGATCCTTGGCTTCGCTCAGCACGATCACCCGCTCCAGCGCGCGCACCGGGTTCACCTCCGGCAGGAGGATCCTCTGGTCGCGGTCCAGCAGCACATCCCAGCGCCGCTCGCCCATCCGGACGAGGCCACGCAGGCGATCGGAAATTTCATCGGCCGCGGCGAGGATTTCCATCGCTTCGGCCACACGCGCATCGGCCCCCTCGCCCGCGATCAGCGGCAGGTCGGCGCGGTCGGCGCGGCTGGCCACGCGGCCGACGCGGGTGCCCGTCGCGTCCAGCAGCAGCACGCCGCCCCGGTTGCGCCAGACCACCACCGGGATCCGCTCGGTCACGTCGACCTGCAGGATGCCGCCGGGGCGGATACGCACCGTGGCCGATTTCACCGGATCGAGCATTTCGACCGTGTCGCGGATCACTTCGAGGTCGAGATCGAAGGAGGAAACCGGGAAGTCGATCGGAAGGATCTCGCGGATCTCGTCCGACACGCCCGAGCCGGCGCCATCGATGGCCATAAGATTGACCATGAACTCGGGTCGTTCCTCGATCGAGGCGCGGGCCTCGACGATATAGGTGCGCAGCGCCTCGCGCCGGTCTTCCCCGGCCAGGAAGATCGACACGGCGGCAAAAATGATCAGCGCCGGAAGACCGGCGCGCAGAAGAAGTCGGATGCCCGGCGTCAGCAGCCAGCGCTGCATCCGGAACTGCAGACGCGACGGCGCCGGATCGTGGCTGGCCGATCTCACCGGTTGCACGACGCGTCCTCCACCAGCCAGCGGCAGAGCGCGCCAAAGTCCATGCCCACATGCTGCGCCTGTTCGGGCGCCAGCGAGGTTGGGGTCATGCCCGGCTGGGTGTTGGTTTCCAGCAGGAAAAGCCCTTCCATACCGAGCTCTTCGTTCCAGCGGAAATCGGTGCGGCTGAGCCCGCGACACCCCAGGACCTGATGCGCGCGCAGGGCGTAATCCATGCAAAGGTCGAAGATCGGCTTCGGCACGTCCGCCGGGATCTGGTGGCGCGAGCCGCCGGGCTTGTACTTGGCGTCGTAATCGTACCAGCCATCGGTGAAGATGTCGGTCACGGTCAGGGCGCGGTCGCCCATCACCGTCGTCGTCAGTTCGCGGCCCGGCACATAGGCCTCGACCATCACCATCTCGGGCATCTCGTCCGACAGCTGCGGGGGGGCGTTCGACATCTCGTGCACGAGGTAGACCCCGACCGAGGAGCCTTCGTTGTTGGGCTTCACCACGTAGGGCGGGATCATCATGTGCCCGGACTTCACCTTGTCCTTCGGGCAGATCATGCTTTCGACAACCGGCAGGCCGGCGTTCATGTAGATCGACTTGCTGCGCTGCTTGTCCATCGCCAGGGCCGAGGCCAGCACGCCGGAATGGGTGTAGGGGATGCGCAGCCATTCCAGGAGGCCCTGCACGCAGCCGTCTTCGCCCCAGCGGCCGTGCAGCGCGTTGAAGACCACGTCGGGCTTGAGGTCCAGCAGGCGTTCGGCAACGTCCGGACCGGCGTCAAGCTCGGTCACGTCAAAGCCTTCGCTCCGCAACGCGGCCGCGCATTCCGTGCCCGAAGACATGGAAACCTCGCGCTCCGCCGAGGGACCGCCCATAAGAACAACGATAGAGCTGGCTGCCCTGCCCGACATGCCGCACCTGCCACTCCGCGCGTGCCTTTTCGGCCCGTCGCTTTTACTGCCCGATTGCGCGCCCCGGTTTTTTTCTGCTCCAGGGTCACGAAGAAATATCCTACGGATCGCCGATCCGCATGATTTCCCAATGTAGCTCTATGCCGCTGGCATGGTAAACCTTTTTTCTCACCTCTTCGCCCAAAGCTTCCAGCTCCGTGGCCGTCGCGCCGCCGGTGTTGACGAGGAAATTCGAGTGTTTCGGGCTCATCTGCGCGCCGCCAAGGGTCGCGCCGCGCAGTCCCGCGTCGTCGATCAGCTTCCATGCCTTCAGGTCATGGCTGTCATCCGAACGGCCGGTCGAAGAGAACCCGGCCGGATTGCGGAAGGTCGAGCCCGCCGAGCGGTCCTTCGTCGGCTGGGTGGCGTCGCGTTTGGCCAGCTGGTCCTCCATCCGCGCGGCCAGGGCGGCGGGCTCGCCCGGCTGTCCCTCGAACACGGCCTCCACCAGGACCGCGCCCTCGGGCCAGTCCGTCTCGCGGTAGCGGAAGTTGAGGTCGTCGGCGGTCAGCGTGACCGTCTCGCCAGTGCGCAGGATCGCGCGGGCATCGATGAAGTGATCGGCGACATAGCTGCCGTAGCAGCCGGCATTCATCCGTACCGCGCCGCCGATGGCCCCGGGGATGGTGCGCAGGAAGGTCAGGTCCACCCCCTGCTCCGCCGCCTTGCGCGCCACGTGGGCGTCCAGCGCGGCGGCCCCGGCGGTGACACGGGTGCCGTCGACCGAGATCGAGTTGAAGCCGCGGCCCAGCCGGATCACCACGCCGCGCAGCCCCCCGTCGCGCACGATCAGGTTCGACCCGACGCCCATGGGAAAGACCGGAACATCCGCGTCCAGCGCGGCGAGAAAATCGGCCAGGTCCGCCGCATCGGCGGGCTGGAACAGCCAGTCTGCCGGGCCGCCGACGCGCAGCCAGGTCAGTTCGGACAGCGGTTTGTCGGCGGTCAGCCGGCCGCGCGGGGTGGGAAGCCTTGTCATGGGGCCGTGGTATATTCGGGCAGCGGCGGCGGCAAGCGTTCGGACCGCCACCTCACCGGCCCAGCTTCTCTTTGACCCATCGGGTCAGCATGACCAGCGGCCAGCGCAGCACCGACATGCCGGCAACCAGCCCGATGAAGCCCACGATCGGCCCGTTCTGCCAGGTCAGATAGCCCAGCAGCGGGATCCCGACGACGATCAGGATATAGGCGGCCGTCCAGTGCCCGTCCCGGCTGGGCAGCATGGCGACGACATTGGCCGCCACGACCCAGAGACAGAACAGGACGATCGACGTCATTCGGCAGGCCCTTCGTCCAGCCTGCTGCGCATCCGCGCCCAGAGGAACCGCAGCGGGTTGCGGTACATCGACACGAAGGCGCCAAGCGCCAGGATCCCCGCGACCGGGCCGAAATCCCGCGCCAGGCCCCAGATCAGCAGCGGCGCGGTGGCCAGCAACAGGCCGCCGGGCCTGAACTGCCGTTCCACCGGAAGGAAGGCGACGATGGTCGAGGCAAGAACCCAGATCAGGGCAAGCGTCAGGCTGAGTGTCATGGCCGGACTCCGATAGACATGAGAAGGGCGCCGGCCGAAAGGCACAGGCCCAGGACGGGAACCGCCAGCGGCACGTGGAAGGCGGCGCGCGGGGCATCGGGGGCGCGCAGCTTCAGCACGATGAGAGAGAGGTTCACCAGGATGAAGATTGTGAGCAGAAGGCTCGACGTCAGTTCCGCAAGCGTGGCGACCTCGCCGCCAAGCGCCAGCGCGATCACCGCCACCCCCACCAGCAGCGTGGCCAGCAGCGGCGTGCCGAAGCGCGGGTGGGCATGGTGGAATATGGCCAGCACGCGGCTGCGGGCGCCGAGGCCAAAGAGCACGCGGGCCGCCATGACGATCTGCGCCAGGATCCCGTTCATCGCGGCAAAGACCGCGATGGCCGACAGGAACCCGGCATCGCCGCCGCGCGCGGCCTGCCAGACCAGCGCCAGCGGAGAGCCGCTTTGCGCCAGGAGGGCGGGCGGCACCGCGCGCGTGGCGGCCCAGGCGACGGCGGCATAGATCGCCGTGGTGATCGCCAAAGCCGCCAGGATCGCCAGAGGCAGGGTGCGGTTGGGCTTGCGCACCTCTTCGGCCATGTTGACGATGTCCTCGAAGCCGATGAAGGCGAAGAAGGCCAGCACCGCGCCAAAGCCCACCCCCGCCACATGCAGCGGCGCGGGCGCCAGCGCCTCGGGCGTGGCCGGCGCCGAGAGCCCGGCCCAGATCACCAGGCCCAGCCCGGCGAGCTCCACCGCCGTGAAGAGCGCCGCGACCGACAGGCTTTCCAGCACGCCGACAGCCGCCACCGCGATGAGCAGGACGCCAAGGACCAAGATCGCCGCCCATTCGGGCACCGACACCGCGTGCACCAGGTAGCCGACACCGCCGCGCAGGACGGCCCCCGCCGACAGGCTGCCGCCGGCGACGATGGCCAGCCCAACGATCACCGCCAGCGTGCGGGAGTTCAGCCCCGCACCGACAAAGGCGGCCTCGCCCGCGGCCTCGGGGAAGCGGGTGGAGAATTCGGCATAGGCCAGCGCCGTCGGCGCCGCGACCATTGCAGCCAGAAGGAAGGAGACCGGCGCCCAGACCCCGGCCACCCCGGCGACGGCCCCCGTCAGCACGTAGATCCCGGCGCCCACCATCACACCGACGCCATAGGCGATCAGAAGCCCCGGCCCGATGCGACGTTTCAGGCTCTCGGTCATGACGCTCGCCCGCACGCACGGGGCACCAGCGGGCACCGGCACGGAACCCGCCGCGCGCGGCCGCCGATCCCTTCGATTGCCACGCTCCCTGTGATCCGCCCTGTCATCGCTGTCAGCCCTTCAAACGGTCCGGCAATCCGTTGGCCCAGGCGCTGATCGTGCCAGCGCCAAGGCAGACCACCATGTCGCCCGGCCGGGCCTGTTCGCGCACCAGCCGCACGAGGTCGTCCTCGTCGAGGATGGCGCGGGCATGGCGATGGCCATGGCGGATCATGCCCGCCACCAGGTCATCGCGCGACGCGCCTTCGATCGGGTCTTCGCCGGCGGCGAAGACCTCGGCGATGGCGACCACGTCGGCCTCGTTGAAGCAGGCGCAGAAGTCGTCGAACAGCGACGACAGGCGGGAATAGCGATGCGGTTGATGAACGGCGATGATGCGGCCCTCGGTCGCCTGACGCGCGGCCTTCAGGACGGCGGCGATTTCCACCGGATGATGGCCGTAGTCGTCGATGATCGTTACACCGTCAACCTCGCCCACTTTGGTAAAACGACGGTTAACGCCGCCGAAACTGGCCAGGGCCTCGCGGATCTCGTCCAGTTTCATGCCCAGGTGCCGCGCCACGGCCACCGCCGACAGCGCGTTCGACACGTTGTGATCGCCCGGCATCGGCAGGGTGCAGCCCTCGATCACCTTGTCCTCGGCCTGCAGCGCGATGTCGAAATGCGCCGAGCCCGCCTTGTAGGTCAGGTTCATGGCGCGCACGTCGGCCTGGGCGTTGAAGCCATAGGTGATCACGCGGCGGTCGGTGATGCGGCCGACCAGCTTCTGGACCTCTTCGTGATCGGTGCAGCAGACCGCCACGCCGTAGAAGGGGATGTTGGAGACGAAATCGTAGAACCCGTTGCGCAGGCGGTCGAAATCGCCCCAGTGCTCCATGTGCTCGGGGTCGATATTGGTGACGATGGCCACGGTCGCGGGCAGCCGGTTGAAGGTGCCGTCGCTTTCGTCGGCCTCCACCACCATCCATTCGCCCTGCCCCATCCGCGCGTTCGAGCCATAGGCATGGATGATCCCGCCGTTGACCACCGTCGGGTCGAAATCCCCGGCATCGAGCAGCGTGGCCACCATCGTGGTCGTCGTCGTCTTGCCGTGGGTCCCGGCCACGGCGACGTTGGATTTCAGCCGCATCAGCTCGGCCAGCATCTCGGCCCGGCGCACGACCGGAAGGCCGCGCAGACGGGCCTCGTCCAGCTCGGGATTGCCGGGCTTGATCGCCGAAGAGATCACGACGACAGCGGCATTCTCGAGGTTGCCGGCGGTCTGCCCCTCGAAGATCGTCGCGCCCAGCCCGGCCAGCCGGTCGGTGATCTTCGAGCGTTTCAGGTCCGAGCCCTGCACCTGGTAGCCGAGGTTCAGCAGCACCTCGGCGATGCCGGACATGCCGATGCCGCCAATGCCCACGAAATGGATGGGGCCCACGTCGGTGGGAAGCTTGGTGGCAGGGGTCATTCGGCGTGTGTCTCCTGGGGGTTGGCAAGGTCCTCGACCAGCGCCACGAGCCGTTCGGTCGCATCCGGCGCGCTGACCGAAAAGGCGGCCCGGGCCATGGAACTGGCGCCCTGGGGCTGGGTGAGGATGGTGGCGATGCTCTCGGCCAGGCTTTCGGATGTAAGCTGGCTTTCGGGGATCCGGATGGCGCCGCCGGCCTCGACCAGGCCGCGCGCATTGGCGGTCTGGTGATCACCGGCGGCCACGGCATAGGGAATCAGGATCGACGGCCGCCCGATCACCGAGACATCGGCGACCGAGGAGGCGCCTGCGCGCGAGATCACGAGCTGCGCCTCGGCCATGCGGTTGGGCACGTCGTGGAAGAAGGGGCGGACATCGGCATGGATGCCGTGTTCGGCATAAAAGGCGGTGACCCGGTCATGGTCCTCGGCCCGCGCCTGGTGGCTGACCCGGATGTTGCGGCGCAGGTCGTCCGGCAGCGCCGCCACGGCGCCGGGCACGATGTCCGACAGGATCCGCGCACCCTGGCTGCCGCCCATGACAAGAATCGACATCGGGTAATCGCCCGGAGGGATATAGGGCGCATTGGCGCGCTCCAGCACGGCGCCGCGCACCGGATTGCCGGTATGGATCCCCTCGACCCCGTCGGGCAGGGTCGTGGGCCAGGTGCCGCAGGCGACCCGGTCGACCCGGGTCGAAAAGATCTCGTTCACGCGGCCCAGCACGCCGTTCTGCTCGTGGATCATGCGGGGCAGCCTCATCAGGTAGGCGGCACTCAGCGCCGGGATCGACGGGTAGCCGCCAAAGCCCACCACTGCATCGGGCCGGTCGCGGCGCATCTTGGCCATGGCCGACAGGATGCCGCCCGCCACGCGGAACGGCACGCCGGCCTTGGCCATCGCGCCCCCGCGCGCAAAGGTGGCCGAGGGCACTTCCTCGATCTCCACCGTATCCGGGAAGGCACCGGTATAGCGCGCCCCGCGCGCATCGGTCGACAGTTTCACCCGCCAGCCGCGCGCCAGCATTGCCTCGGCCAGGGCCTGTGCGGGAAACATGTGCCCGCCGGTCCCCCCGGCGGCCATCAGAAGCAATCTGGTCACCGGCTCCGTCCCCGCAGGATATCGCCGATCTCGCCCTGCGGCCGCGACCGGGTGAAGGCCAGCAGCATGCCAAGCGCGATGCCACCCGCGATCAGCGACGAGCCGCCGTAGCTGACGAAGGGCAGCGTCATGCCCTTGGCGGGCAGCAGCCGCACGGCCACGCCCATGTTGATCATCGCCTGCACGCCGAACATCGCGGCCAGGCCCGTGCCGGCGAGGCGGATGAACGGATCGCGTTCGCGCATCAGCCGGAACAGCGACCGCACGACGATGATGGAATAGAGCGCGATGATGATCAGCACCAGGATCAGCCCGTATTCCTCGGCCGCCACGGCGATGATGAAATCGGTATGCGCATCGGGCAGCGACCATTTCACCTGCCCCTCGCCCACGCCGACACCGAACAGCCCACCTTCGCGGATTGCGTTGGTGGCATAGCCCAGCTGAGTCGTCGGATCGACCTCGGGGTTCAGGAACCCGTCGATCCGCCGCGCGAAGTGGTCCGAACTGGAATAGGCCAGCGTCCCGCCCAGCACCACCAGTGCCGCGATTATCACCAGCAGCAGCATCGGCGCCCCGGCCACGAAATACATCACACCCCAGCCGAACAGCACCAGGCAGGCCTGGCCAAAGTCCGGCTGCACCACCAGCATGGCGACGATGATCATCGCCAGGATGAAGGAATAAAGCCGCCCCGGCGGCCCGTTGATCTGCTGGCTCGCCGACAGCATCCAGGCCGCGACGACGACAAAGGCCGGCTTCAGGAATTCCGACGGCTGCACGCTGGCAAAGCCGAGAGAGAACCAGCGCACCGCGCCCTTGCCGAAATCCGTGCCGAAAACCGGCAGCAGCGCCAGCGCCACGAAGGCCGCCAGGAAGCCCAGCGTGCCCAGCCGCCGCACCATGACCGGCGACATCATCGACACGCAGATCATCGTGATCAGAGCCAGCCCGCCGAAGAAGGCCTGCCGCTGCACGTAGTGGAAAGGCTGGAAATTGTTCCGCTCGGCCAGCGGCACCGAGGCGGCAAGCCCCAGCAGCAGCCCGATGAGGAACAGGATCAGCACGCAGCCGATCGACCATTTGTCCAGGGTTCGCGCCCATTTGGGCAAGATCGGTTCGCTGTCCCGCACGGGAAGCGCGCCATAGACCATCTCAGTCATGGGAAATCCGCCGCTCGTCTGCCTCTGTCCGCCCCTTTGCGGGGTCTGATGACAACCGTACCGCGAAAGCTGGCGGCTGACCAGCCTTTAGAGGACCCAATTCGGCGTGATCGCCCTTGAAAACATCGCTCTGCCGGGTCAACGGGGGGCATGGACATCGATACCCTGATCCTTGGCGCCGGCGCGGCCGGCCTGTTTGCCGCGGCCCATGCCGGTGCGGCCGCCGGCCGGCGCGTGCTGGTGGTCGATCACGCCCGCGCCCCGGGCGAAAAGATCCGAATCTCCGGCGGCGGGCGGTGCAATTTCACCAACATGTTCGCGTCGCCCGAATGCTACCTCTCCGCCAATCCGCATTTCTGCAAATCCGCCCTGGCCCGCTATACCCAGTGGGACTTCATCGCCCAGATGGACCGGCACGGCATAGACTGGCACGAAAAGACCCTGGGCCAGCTCTTCTGCGACGGCTCGGCCCGGCAGGTGATCGACATGCTCCTGGCCGAGATGGCCCCGGCCGAGCTCTGGCTGAACACCGCCCTGCGCGACCTCTCCCACGACGGCAGCCATTTCACCGCCACGCTGGACCACGACGGCACCCGCCAGACGGTCACCGCGCGCCAAGTGATCGTGGCAACGGGGGGCAAGTCGATCCCGAAGATGGGCGCCACGGGGCTCGCCTACGACATCGCCCGCCAGTTCGGCCTGCCCGTGACCGAGACCCGCCCCGCGCTTGTCCCCTTCACCTTCCCCGAAGGCCGGTTCAAACCGCTCTCCGGCGTCTCCCTCCCCGCGCGTCTGTCCAACACCCGCACCAGCTTCGACGAGGCGCTGCTCTTCACCCATCGCGGCCTCTCCGGGCCGTCGGTGCTGCAGCTCTCCTCCTACTGGCGCGAGGGCGAGGAGATCCGCGTCAACCTCCTGCCCGACCGCGACGCCCTCGACTGGCTCCGCGCCGAACGCGCCACCGCCGGGCGTCGCCAGCTCGGCACCGTCCTGGCGCAGGCCCTGCCCTCACGGCTGGTCCCGCATCTCGACCTGCCGACGGAAACCCGCCTCGCCGATCTCTCCGACAAATCCCTCTCGGCCTTGCTCCCACAGCTCACCGACTGGCGACTCACCCCCTCGGGCACCGAAGGCTACCGCACCGCCGAGGTCACGCTGGGCGGCATCGACACCGACGCCCTCTCCTCCCGCACGATGGAGACCAGGGCTCGGCCCAACCTCTTCTTCATCGGCGAGGCGGTCGATGTCACCGGATGGCTCGGCGGTTACAATTTCCAATGGGCCTGGTCCTCGGCCCATGCGGCCGCAACCGAGATCGCCCGCCGCATGTAACCCCTGCCAGCCATCTTCGCGGAGCCGCCGTCGCGATACCGTCCCGGGGACAGGAGGGGTCTCGTGTCAAGGATTTACCGGCGTGCCGGCGCCGCAGGCGTCCTTGATGCGAGGCCCCTCCTGTTCCAGGTATCAATTGCGACGGCGGGTCCGTGAAGATGGCGGGGTCATCTTCGTGGTGAGCCCTGAGCGTCCTCTGCTCACAATCGACGCCACGCCCGGCACGTCTCTCGTACATCGCCACAGGCACCAATCCAGCATGTCGTGCGCGCCGCAGGCGCGCTCCGCCGGGTCACGTCCGGATCAGCCCAGCCGCTTGGTGACCTGCTCGACGAAATCCGTCCCGCGCTGTTCGAAATTGTCGTATTGGTCGAACGAGGCCGCCGCGGGCGCCAGCAGCACCGTGTCGCCCGGCTCGGCCTCCGCCATGGCGCGCGAGACGGCGTTTTCCATGGTCGTGCAGACCTCGGCCTCGACATCCAGCTGCATCGCGAACTGCGCCGCCTCGCGCCCGATGACATAGGCCTTGGCCACCGCCCCGGTCGCGCCGGACAGCGCGTCCAGCCCGCCTTCCTTCTCCAGCCCGCCACAGATCCAGCGGATCCGCTTGAAGGCGCTGAGGGCCCGGGCCGCGGCGTCGACATTGGTGGCCTTGCTGTCGTTGACATAGACGATGCCGTTCGCCTCGGCGACCCGCTGGCTGCGATGCGGCAGGCCCGGGTAGGACTGCAGCGCCGTCTCGATCACCCGGGGCGCCAGCCCCAGCGCGCGGGCCACGGCATAGGCGGCGCAGGCGTTCTGATGGTTATGGGCGCCGGGCAGCCCCTTGATCTCGCGCAGGTCGATCGAGGCCGTCTGCCGCGCCTTGCGCCATTCGGTCAGGAACCCCTTACGCGCGAAGACGTTCCAGCCCGCGCCCGACAGCTTCTGCCCCGAGGACACCCGGATCACCCGGTCATCCCCGGGCCCTTCGGACAGTTGCCCGGCCAGGTACAGCCCCTCGGCCTCGTCCACGCCGATCACCGCGCGGTCCGGCCCGCCCTCGGCGAAAAGCCGGCGCTTGGCCGCGAAATAGCCACCCAATCCGCCGTGCCGGTCCAGGTGGTCCGGAGACAGGTTCGTGAAAACCGCGATGTCCGGCGTCAGCGCCCGCGCAAGGTCGGTCTGGTAGGACGACAATTCCAGAACCACCACGTCGCCATCGGCCGGCGGATCCAGGTCCAGCACGCCGCGTCCGATGTTGCCCGCCAGCTGCGCGGGCCGGCCGGCCTGTTCCAGGATGTGATGGATCAGCGCCGAGGTGGTGGATTTGCCGTTCGACCCGGTCACGGCCACCACGCGCGGCGGGGTGTCGAAATTGTCCCAGTCCGGCGTCGCGAAGGACCGGAAAAAGAGGCCGATGTCGTTGTCCACCGGCACCCCGGCCTCCAGCGCGGCCAGAACGACCGGATTCGGCGCAGGGTAAAGATGCGGGATCCCCGGCGACACGATCAGGGCCGAGATCGCCTCGAACGCGCCCTGTCGCCTGAGATCCAGCGTCTCGATCCCCTCGGCCTCGGCCGCCTCGCGCGCGGCGGGGTTGTCGTCCCATCCGACTGGGATGCCCCCACCCGCGCGGATCGCCCGCGCCGCAGTCAGGCCGGAGCGTCCAAGCCCCAGGACCGCCAGTCTCTGTCCTTCAACGCCTCTGACCGGAATCATCGCCTGTCGCCCCCTTTGTCCTTGTCGTCCTGGTCCAAAGCAGCGCCACCCGGGGTCTGTTCCGCGATGCCCGACGCCGCGATCGCCTTGTCGTCCTGGCGCAGGCGCCAGCGCCGCAGCGCGTACCACCCGGCCCCGGCCAGCACGAGAAAGACCACCAGCGCGACGGCGGCATGGCTTTCCAGCTTCATGCGCCCGAAGAGCGCCTCGATCGCCGTGCCGACGCCGTAGCCCATGGCCACCCAGAGATGCGCCCAGACCAGCACCGCCAGCGCATCGAGCAGCGCGAACCGCGCCCAGCTGACCGGAGAGGACCCGATCAGGATCGGGCCCACGGTCTTCAGCCCGTAGACGAAGCGGAAGCCCAGGATGACCTTGGTCTGGTGCCGGTCCAGCATCTCGCGCAGACGCGCCACGCGACGATGCGACAGAAGCTTCTGCGCATAGCCCGACCGCCCGCCGTAACGGCCGATGGCGAAGGTCACGTTGTCGGTGATCACCGCGCCGAGGGCCACGGCCAGCGCCGCCGCCTCGAAATGGAAAATGTGCCGATGGGCAAAGACGCCGGAGAGAAAGGCCACGCCCTCCCCTTCCAGGGCAGCACCGATCACGACCCCAGGCAGGCCGAGCGTCTGGACGAGGTGCTCCAGCGACATTCCCGGCTTACCTGACCTTCAGCGTCGCCAGCCCGATCAGTGCCAGGATGAGCGAGATGATCCAGAAGCGGATCACGATGGTGGGCTCGGCCCAGCCCTTCTTTTCGTAATGGTGGTGGATCGGCGCCATCAGGAAGACCCGCTTTCCGGTGCGCTTGTAATACAGGACCTGGATGATGACCGACAGCGCCTCGACCACGAAGATGCCGCCGACGATGGCCAGCACGATCTCGTGCTTGGTGGCGACCGCGATGGCGCCAAGCGCCCCGCCCAGGGCCAGCGAGCCGGTATCGCCCATGAAGACGGCCGCCGGCGGGGCGTTGTACCACAGGAACCCGAGGCCCCCGCCGAAAAGCGCGGCGGTGAAGATCAGGATCTCGCCGGTGCCGGGCACGTAATGCACATCGAGGTATTCCGAGAAGTCGACCCGCCCCACCGCATAGGCGATCACGCCAAGCGCGCCGGCGGCGATCATGACCGGCATGATCGCCAGCCCGTCCAGGCCATCGGTCAGGTTCACCGCGTTGGCGGCACCGACGATGACGATCGTGCCGAAGACCACGTAGAAGGCCCCGAGGTTCAGCAGCACGTCCTTGAAGAAGGGCATCGCAAGCTGGTTCTTCAGCTCGATGGGATGGACCTGCGTCGCCAGAAAGGACGCCGTCAGCGCGATGAAGATCCCCAGCGCGAGCCGCAGCTTGCCGGGCACGCCCTTGGTGTTCTGCTTCGACACCTTTGCGTAATCGTCGGCAAAGCCGATGGCCGCGAAGGACAGCGTCACGCCCAGCACGATCCAGATGTAGAGATTGTCGAGCCGCGCCCAAAGCAGCGTCGCCGTCACCAGCGCGCCGACGATCAGCAGCCCGCCCATGGTCGGCGTGCCGGCCTTGGAGAGATGCCCCTCCGGCCCGTCATCCCGAATCGGCTGGCCCTTGCCCTGGGACCTGCGCAGCACGTCGATCAGCGGGCGCCCGAAGACGAAGCCGAAGACAAGTGCGGTCAGGAAGGCACCGCCGGCGCGAAATGTGATGTACCTGAAGAGGTTAAAGAAGTCGCCGCCATCCGACAGTGCCGTCAACCAATAGAGCATTCTCGCCTGTCCTACTCATCATATTGTGTGTCGGGATGGCCCATTTTCCGGATCGCGTCAACGACCCGGGACAGCCCCATGGACAGCGATCCCTTGACCAGGATGACGTCGCCGCCATCGATCCGGCCGCGCAGGCCGCGCAGCATCGGCTTGGTCTCCTCGTGCCACATGCCGCGATGCGCCGGCGGCAGCGCCGCGTGCAGGGCCTTCATCAGCGGCCCGACGCAATGGACCACGTCGATCTTGCGCATCGAAGGCAGCTCGACCAATCCGGCATGCAGCGCCTCGGCCTCCGGTCCCAGTTCCTTCATGTCGCCCAGGATCGCGATGCGGCGGCCCTTGGCGATGCGCCCCAGCCCGTCGCGCGGATCGGCGGCGGCAAGCACCTCCAGCGCGGCGGCCATCGAGGTCGGATTGGCGTTGTAGGCGTCGTCGATCAGTTCCAGCGCCAGGTGCCGGTCCACCGGGTCCAGCACGACCGTCATCCTCTGGCCGCGCCCGGACACGGCGCTCCAGCCCGCCAGCGCCAGCACGGCGCGGCCCCGGTCGGCCTTCAGCGCGAAGACCGCGGCCAGCACCGCCAGCGCGTTGATCGCGTAATGACGCCCTTCGGCACCGACCTTGTAAAGCAGCGGCGTCCGCCAGGCCCGCGCCTGCACCACCGTCGCACCCGAGGCGATGTGCACATCGGTCGCGCGATGGTGGCAGCGGCTGCTTTCGCCGAAGGTGACGATCCGCGCCGTCTTCGCCCGCGCCGCGGCCTCGAGGATCGGATAGGTGTCGAGATCGCCGTTCAGGATCGCCGTGCCGCGCGGCTCCAGCCCCTCGCAGATCGCGGCCTTCTCGGCGGCGATGCCCTCGATGTTCTCGAAGGCCTCCAGGTGGGCGGCGGCGACGGTGGTGACGATGGCCACGTGCGGCTGCGCCATCTTCGCCAGAGGCGCGATCTCGCCGGGGTGGTTCATGCCGATCTCGATCACGGCATATTCGGTGTCGGCCGGCATCCGCGCCAGCGTCAGCGGCACGCCCCAGTGGTTGTTGTAGCTGGCGACCGAGGCATGGGTGCGGCCCTGGTCCGAGAGCACCTCGGCCAGCATCTCCTTGGTCGAGGTCTTGCCGACCGACCCGGTGATCGCCACGACCCTGGCCTTCGTCCGCTTGCGCCCGGCGCGCCCCAGCGCCTCGAGCGCGGTCTGCACGTCGTCGACGATCAGCAGCGGCGCATCCTCGGCCACGCCCTCGGGCACATGGGTGACAAGGGCTGCGGCGGCGCCCTTCTCCAGCGCCTGGGCCACGAATTCATGCCCGTCCCGCGCCGCCTTAAGGGCGACGAAGAGGTCGCCCGGCTGGATCGTGCGCGTGTCGATCGACACGCCATCGGCCTCCCAGGCCACGGTGGACCGGCCCCCGGTCGCACGTGCGGCGTCGCGGCTGGTCCAGAGGCTCATGCCCGCCCGCCTTCCAGGGCGACAACGGAAATGCTGGCCTGTTCGGCATCGTCGAAGGGCAGGACCTGGTCGCCCACGACCTGCCCTGTCTCGTGCCCCTTGCCGCAGATCAGCAGCGCGTCGCCCGGCCCCAGCGCATCGACACCGCGCAGGATCGCCTCGGCCCGGTCGCCGACTTCCCAGGCGTCCGGGGCGCCTTCCATGACGGCCGCGCGGATCGCGGCGGGATCCTCGCTGCGCGGGTTGTCGTCGGTGACGATGACCATGTCGGCGGCGGCAGCGGCGGCCTTCCCCATCAGCGGACGCTTGGCGCGGTCGCGGTCGCCGCCTGCGCCGACGATGGCGATCAGGCGGCCCATGACATGCGGGCGCAGCGCGGCAATGGCCGTGGCCACCGCGTCGGGCGTATGGGCGTAATCGACGAAGACGGACGCGTCGTTGGCCCGACGCGCGGCCAGCTGCATCCGGCCGCGCACCGTTTCCAGCTGCGGCAGCACGCGGAACACCTCGGCCGGGGTCTCGCCACTGGCGATGGCAAGACCGCAGGCGATCAGCACGTTCTCGGCCTGGAAGCCGCCGATCAGGTTCAGCCGCACCTGCTGGGGCGCGCCACGCCATGCAAAGCGCAGGTCCTGGCCGGTGGCATCGAAGCGTTGCGCCAGCAAGGACAGCTCGCCTGTGCCCCGGCCCACGCCGATCACCTCCTGCCCGCGGGCGGCGGCGATGGCGCGCATCTCGGTTCCGCGCGCGTCGTCCAGGTTGACGACGGCGGTCCCCTCCTCGGGCAGGACACGGCGGAAGAGCCCGGCCTTGGCGGCGAAATAGGCGTCGAAACTGTCGTGATAGTCCAGGTGATCCTGGGTCAGATTGGTGAAACCGGCCGCGGCCAGCTGCACGCCGTCCAGCCGGCGCTGTTCCAGCCCGTGCGAGGACGCCTCCATCGCCGCATGGGTGATCCCGGCCTCGGCCGCGCCGGACAGGACACGGTGCAGCGTGATCGGCTCGGGCGTGGTGTGGGCAAGCGGCGTGTGCCAGTCGCCCTCGACCCCGGTGGTGCCGACGTTGACGGCGGCATGGCCCAGCCCCTGCCAGATCTGGCGGGTGAAGCTGGCCACGGATGTCTTGCCGTTGGTGCCCGTCACCGCGACCATGGTGCGCGGCTGTCCGCCGAACCACAGCGCCGCCGTGTAGGCCAGCGCCTGGCGGGGATCCTCGGCCACGATCAGCGCGGCCCGCGAGGCGGCGAGCGCGTCGCGTGCGAGGGCGGCGCCCTCGGCATCCGTCAGGATCGCCACCGCGCCCCGGGTCAGCACCTGCGCGATGTACTCGGCCCCGTGCACCCGGGTTCCGGGCAGCGCGGCAAAGAGAAATCCGGCCTCGACCTTGCGGCTGTCGACGGCCAGCCCGGTGATCACCGGGTCTCGTCCGCCCTGTGCGGTCAGCGCCAGTTGGGAAAGGGGTACCGGTCCCGCTGTCATGTCGTCACCCAGACCCTTCTGCCGTGGACTCAGTTGCTCGAGGTCAGCTGTATACCCTCGAGCTTGGAAGGTTCAACGGTCGGCCGGAGCCCCAGCAGGGGTGCGACGCGCCCGATCAGCTCGGCGGCGACGGGTACGGCGGTCCAGCCCGCGGTGCGCCGGGTTTCGCCGTAGGCCTCGATCGAGGGCTCGTCCAGCGTCACAATCAGCACGTATTTCGGATCATGCGACGGAAAGATCGTCGCGAAGGTCGAGATCAGCCGGTCCTTGTAATAGCCGCCGCGGGGCTTCGGCTTGTCGGCGCTGCCGGTCTTGCCCCCCACCGAATAGCCTTCGACATCGCCGAAGCTCGCGGTGCCGTCGGTGACCACCTTGCGCAGCATCTTGCGCGCCGCCGAGGCCGCCTTTTCCGACATCACGCGCGGACCCAGCTGCGGCGTGGTCTGCTTGAGAACCGTGGGGCTGACGTAGTGGCCGCCGTTGGCGATCGCCGCGTAGCCCGCCGCCAGGTGCATGGGGCTGGTCGAGATGCCATGGCCGTAAGAGATCGTGACCGTGGACAGGTCGGTCCAGCGTTCGGGCAGCAGCGGCTTGCCGCCGGCGGCCTCGACGATCTCGAACGGGGTCGGGTCGAACATGCCCAGCGAGCCCAGGAAGGCCTTCTGCCGGGTGCTTCCGATCTGCAGCGCCAGCCGCCCGGTGCCCCGGTTCGACGAATGCACGATGACGTCCGCGACCGAAATCTCGCCATAGTTCTTGCCCTGGAATTCGCTGATCCGGTGCCCGCCGACGATCAGCGGGCCGGCGGTCTGGATCATCGTGTCCGCCGTCACGAGGCCAAGGTCGATGGCCTGTGCCACGGCGAAGATCTTGAAGGTCGAGCCAAGCTCGTACACGCCCTGCACCGCGCGGTTGAACAGCGGGCTGACCGAGGGGTCGTTGCCCGACACCGGCGGGCGCGGGCGGTTGTTCGGATCGAAATCGGGCAGCGACACGACCGAGATCACCTCGCCCGTGTGCACGTCCATCAGGACCGAGCTTGCGCCCTTGGCATTCATCAGCGTCATGCCGCCGGCAAGAACCCGTTCCGCCGCGGCCTGAACCGTCAGGTCGATAGACAGCTGCAGCGGGCGGGTTCCGTTGGCCGGGTCGCGCAGGTAGCCGTCGAACTGCTTTTCCACGCCGGCGATGCCGATCACCTCGGCGGCGTTCACGCCCTCGCGGCCGTATTGAGTGCCGCCCAGGATATGCGCGGCCAGCTTGCCGTTGGGATAAAGCCGCATCTCGCGCGGGCCGAACAGCAGTCCGGGATCGCCGATGTCATGCACCGCCTGCTTCTGCTCGGGCGATATCTTGCGCTTGATCCAGTCGAACTTGCGCTTGCCGGTGAACAGCTCCAGCAGCTTCTCTTCCTCCAGGTCGGGGAAGATCTTCACCAGTTCCTGTGCCGCATATTCCGGATCGATAAGGTTGGGCGGCTGCACGTACAGCGAATGGGTCTCGAAATTGGTGGCCAGGATGCGACCGTGCCGGTCGGTGATGTCGGCGCGCTGCTGCGCGATCACGGCACCATGGGCCGAGGCCACCGGCTCCACCGCTTCGGAGGTGGCCAGATGCCCCATCCGCACACCGATCACCACGAAGGCCGTGACGAAGAAGACTGACAGCACCAGAAGCCGTCCCTCGGCCCGGGCGCGGGCCTTGTCCTGCATCTCTTCATGCCGGCGGCGCAGGTTCTCGCGTTCGATCACGTCGGGGTTCTCGCCCTTGTCCCGGGCGGGCAGGATACGGGCAAGCGGGCGCAGGGGAATGCGGCTCATGGGATCTGCATATCCTTGGTGTTTGAGACGTCGACCGCGCTGTCGATGTCGAACAGCGGGCTCTCGCTGGCGGGTTTGGGATAGCCGACCTCGTCCACATAGCCGAACTGGTCGGGACGCAGCGGCAGCAATCCAAGCCGGTCAAAGTTGATCTCGGCCAGCTCGCGCAGCCGGTCGGGGCGGTTGAGATAGGCCCATTCCGCCTTCAGCACCGCCAGCCGGGCCTGGGCCGAGCCGATCTGGCGCTGCAGCGACTGGGTTTCCGACAGCACTTCCTGGGTCGCGTAATTCTCGCGGTAGGCCCAGAAGGCCAGTCCGAAGACGGCAAGAGCGGTCAGGATGTAGAGCAAGCCCTTCACCTGCGGGTCTCCTTCAGTTGCGGCATGCCAATGGATTTCGCGTCGATCCCGCCGGCCGGCGCATCGGTGCGCCGCGCCACGCGCAGCTTGGCCGAGCGCGACCGGGGGTTTTCCGCCAGCTCCTCGTCATCCGGCCCGATGGCCCGGCGCGAGAGCAGCTCGAACTGCGGCGCGGCCTCTTCCAGCTGCGGCGCATAGCGGTTGGCCCGCCCGGTCTGGCCCGCCCGCGATTGCAGGAAGCGTTTGACCATGCGGTCCTCGATGGAATGGAACGTCACGACAGCCAGCTTGCCGCCGGGTTTCAGCGCGCGTTCGGCGGCCATGAGCCCTTCGTAAAGCTCTTCGTATTCCGCGTTCACCGCGATGCGCAGGCCCTGGAAGGAACGCGTCGCCGGGTGGCTTTGGCCCGGCTTGGCGCGCGGCAGGCAGCCTTCGACGATCTCGGCCAGGCGCAGGGTGGTGGTGATGGGCGCCTTCTCGCGCTCGCGCAGGATGGCGCGGGCGATACGGCGGCTGGCGCGTTCCTCGCCGAACTGGAACAGGATGTCGGCCAGCGCCGCCTCGGGCAGCTCGTTGACCAGATCGGCGGCCGAGGGCCCCTCCTGCGACATCCGCATGTCGAGCGGGCCGTCGCGCAGGAAGGAAAAGCCGCGCTCTGCCTGGTCAAGCTGCATGGAGGAGACGCCAAGATCGAGGACCACGCCGTCGAGATCCTGCGCATACTCGTCCATGCGCGAGAAAACGCCCTGCTGCAGCACCAGCCGGTCGCCATAGTCGGACACCCAGGGCGCCGCCATTTCGAACGCCAGCGGATCGCGGTCGACACCGATCACGCGGTCGGCCCCGGCCTCCAGCAGTCCCTTGGTGTAGCCCCCTGCCCCGAAGGTGCCGTCCAGCCATGTTCCGGAGACCGGAGCAACCGCGGCAAGCAGCGGTCGCAGCAGGACGGGAACATGGGGGGCATCGGATGGGCTCTGCTCTGCCGATGCCATGGTCTAGCCCGCCTCCGGCTTTGGCTGCAGCGCCTGTTGCGCCAGAACCATGTCGAGCGCGTCGAGCGGGTTGGTCCCGGGCGCCAGCCCGAAGCCCAGATCCTCGTCCGCCTCATTCTCGTCGAGATAATCCTCGTACTGCTCTTCGGACCACACCTGGAACGTGCCCAGCGTGCCGACAAAGACGGCGTTGGCCTCAAGCTCGAGCCCGATCATGTCGCGGTAGCGCTGCGGGATGACCAGGCGGCCGTCCGGGTCGATCTGTATGGGAATGGACTTGGAAATGTACTGCCGGATCAGGCGCCGCCTGAGGTTGGATTCAGGAAGACGCTCGATCTTCTCGGCGCGCGCGTCGGCGGCGGCCACGGTGTAGCCTTCGAGATAGCGGTTGTCGGCGCCGCCGTAGACCAGCACCAGATTGGGACGCAGACCTTCGGCCCAGGCGGGATCACCGGTTTCCAGCACACGGCGGAAGTCGGCCGGTATGGACAACCGGCCCTTCTTGTCCACCTTGTAGGTGTGCTCGCCTCGGAACCTGGGGTCCACGAACCTTTCCCTTCGCCTGCGCCGCCTTCTCTGCTAGGATTGCGCCTGTACGTCCCCCGTGGTCGTTGCCGTAAACGCAAGACGGCAGGTCGAACCGCTGCCACTGTTCAACCTGCCGCCTCGCCCCGCTTTGAGCGGGAGTGTCCAGCAACGCGCGCCACCTGGGGGGATGTCTGCTCGCTCGCGCGCCGGAACCTTCTTTTGGTCAAATGAAAGGGGGTTGCCCGTATGTTTTTTGCCTACCAGTCGGGCTCTAAGTGGCCCTTTGTTGGTGTGTCTGCCCCGTCGCATCTGACAGGTATGTTGTCTCATGGTGAGCTTTGGAAATCAAGGGAAAAGGCGCCACTTTGGGGGAACGACTGGGCATCGCCGGGAAAATGCGGACCCCGGCGAAAGGCACCCCGCCCCGCGGCGCAACATGGGGACGAAAGGTCGACGCGAAACACCAGATGTAGTGGCCGGATCGCATCCCCCTGAATTCCCGGAAAATCCCGGTCTGACCCGGGAACAGGCCACCCAGAGGCCACGCCAGAGAAAAAATTTACCCTGGGGAAGATTAATTCTGGTGTGACTCGACTGACTCGGCGTCGATTCCATGTGTCGAATGACGAATCACGGACGCTCAAGGCGCCGTGTACGGCGGTGAACGGAGCAAAAGACCCGAAATCCCGTCGCGGGCCGGAAAAAGACGAACCCGGCGCAGCTCTCGCCACACCGGGTCCCGTCTATTCCCATGTTTTTTCCCATAGGCTCCCGTGACCCGCCTTTTGCAGCTTTGACCCCGGTTTCGGGGCCGTTTGCACGGGTTCCAACGGGATCAGCGCAAATCAGGCCATTCCGCCCGCCACCAGCCCGGCGGCGATCCGGCCATAGGCCTGAGCCATGGGACCGTCGCCCGCGGCCACCGGTTCACCCTTGTCGCCCGCAAGCCGGGTATCCAGGTCGATCGGCAGCAGGCCCAGCAGCGGCACGCCCATTGCCTCGGCCTCGGACCGCACGCCGCCATGGCCGAAGATCTCGGTCTCCTTGCCGCAATGAGGACAGACGAAGCTCGACATGTTCTCGATCAGGCCCAGAACCGGGGTCTTCAGCGTCTCGAACATGTCGATCGCCTTGCGCGCATCCAGAAGGGCGACGTCCTGCGGGGTGGAGACGACGATCGCCCCGGTCAGCTGCGCCTTGGTCGACAGCGTCAGCTGGATGTCCCCGGTGCCGGGCGGCAGGTCGACGATCAGAACGTCAAGCTCGCCCCAGGCCACCTGCCCCAGCATCTGCTGCAGCGCGCCCATCAGCATCGGACCGCGCCAGATGACGGCCTTGCGCTCTTCGACCATCAGGCCAAGCGACATCAGGGTCACCCCATGGGCATGCAGCGGCATGATCGTCTTGCCGTCGGGCGAAGCCGGCTTGCCGCTGACCCCCATCATCCGCGGAATCGAGGGACCGTATATATCGGCGTCCAGCAGCCCCACCTTGCGCCCCGCCCTGGCCAGCGCCACGGCGAGGTTCGAGGCCACGGTGGATTTGCCCACCCCGCCCTTGCCGGATCCCACGGCGATGATCCGGTCCACACCGGCAGGCTTCATCGGGCCGTCCTGCGGCTTCGCGTGGCCGCCGACCTTGAGCGTGGGCGGCTGCTGGCCGCCCGGCTGACCCGCGGGCGGGCCGGCGGGCCGGGAACCCTGCGCGGGCTGGTGCGCGGTGAGCGCAACGCTCACCTTCTCCACCCCGTCGAGAGCGGCCACCGCGGATTCGGCCGCCGCGCGGACCGGCTCCATCCCCCGGGCCGCGTCGGGATCAGAGGCCTCGATGACGAACCGCACCGTGCCGCCGTCGACCTGGATCGCCCGGACCATGTCGCGGCTGGTCAGGGTGCCCCCGTCGGGCAGGCTCACCGCGGCCAGCGCCGCTTCGATCCGCTCTCGTGTCACTGTCATGTCATTCTCCTGGCTCCGTCGCCGGACTATCGGCACGCGCCCGCCGGATGACAAGCAGATGACCCTGCCGGCGAGGGGGCCCAGGGCCGGGATGTCCCGGCCGGCGCGAAGCAATGAACCACAAGTATGCATATAGTGATGCACATGCCGATGCACGGGGCCCCCGGGCGTCCGGAGGTCGCATGCCCCGGTGGCCCCGGCGGGCTGCGCCGCCTGTCGCTCGCTGCAAGCCAATGGGCGGCCTGCTCACGCCTTCGTTTACACGCGTCAAGGTTCATGCAGTTTCTGCATAGCAGCATTGTAGAGCTGTGCGTTGTGCAGGTGCAGCATGAAATCTATGTTCGCCCTAACAGAAACGACGCAACATCACTCTAACCCACGAGGATCCGAGCATGAGCAAGCAAATCGCACTTACGGCCCCGATGGCCCACGAGCCCGCTCTTCTTCGCACCCTGGTGGACCGCTTCTCGGCGCGCCGCGCCCGCAACAAGGTCTACCGGGAAACGCTCGCGGAACTCCGCGCCCTCAGCGACCGCGACCTGCGCGACCTGGGCATGTCCCGCGCCAGCATCCACAGCGTGGCCTGGGAGGCCGCAGCCGGGGCGCGCTGAGCCCCACAGAGTTACCGAGATCAGGTTTCCTCCTCCTCCCTTGGGAACCTGAACTTAGCGGCGGCATCCTCCTCCTCCCTGATGTCGTCGCGCTTTTTCACCGGCCCCGAAGGTCGGAACCAGATTGCACCGGAGACTTCCTCCTCCCTCGCTTCGGTGTTTCGGCGGTCGGTGCCACTCCTCCTCCCAGGCGCCGCCGCCACCCCATACCGGCCTGGATAGCCGGAACCAGACGCACCGGGGCTTCCTCCTCCCTCAGCTCACGGTGTTTCGGCGGTCGGTGCCACTCCTCCTCCCAGGTGCCACCGCCACCCCATACCGGCCTCGACAGCCGGAACCAGACGCACCGGGGCTTCCTCCTCCCTTAGCTCACGGTGTTTCGGCGGTCGGTGCCACTCCTCCTCCCAGGTGCCACCGCCACCCCATACCGGCCTCGGGCCGGGTTCGGATGTACCAGCCGCTTCCTCCTCCCTCGCGGCCTGGTACTGTAGCAAGCGGCGGCGCCCCT
>NZ_AQQR01000010.1 GCF_002210095.1 Marinibacterium profundimaris
CCTTCGTGCCCTGCTCGGTGCCTCCGCGCTGAGCCTTTCCGTCGCCAGCCTTGTGCAAGCCGATCCCGTTACCCTCACCGACATTGCCGGTCGCGAGGTCACGGTCGACGCACCAGTCGAGCGCGTGATCCTGGGCGAGGGCCGGCAGATTTTCTTCGCGGCGGTGCTGGATGGCGAAGATCCCTTCGCCCGCGTCGTCGGCTGGCGCGACGATTTCCGCCAGGCATCGCCCGAGAGCTATGAGGCCTATGCCGAAGTTTTCCCCGAACTGACCGAGATCCCGACCTTCGGCGGCTTCAAGGACGGCACCTTCGACATCGAGCAGGCCGTGTCGCTGGACCCGGACGTGATGATCCTGAACCTCGAGGCCAAGGCCGCCACCGACGAAGCCGGCTACGAGGAGAAGCTGGCCAAGGTCGGCATCCCGATCGTCTACGTGGATTTCCGCGAAAAGCCCTTCGAGCATACATCCAAGTCGATGGAGATCATCGGTGAGCTGTTCGGAGAGGAAGAGCGCGCGGCCGAGTTCAACACCTTCTACCAGGACCAGATCGCCCGCGTCACCGACGTGATCGAGGCGCAGGACGACCTGCGCCGCCCGCTGACCTTCGTCGAACGCGCCGGCGGCTATTCCGAGGATTGCTGCATGTCCTTCGGCAACGGCAATTTCGGCACTTTCGTGGAACTCGCCGGCGGCGAGAACATGGCCGCGCCCTTCATCCCCGGCACCTTCGGGACGGTGAATGCCGAGCAGGTCATCGCCTCGGATCCCGAGGTGATCGTGGTCACCGGCGGCAATTGGGAAGCCTATGTGCCGGGCGGTGACTGGATCGGGGTGGGACCCGGCGCAGACGATGCCGTCAACCGCGAGAAACTGGCCGCGCTGATGGAGCGCCCGGGTTTCACCGGCGTGCAGGCGGTCGAGGACGGCAATGTCCACGCGATCTGGCACCAGTTCTACAACAACCCCTACAGCTTCGTCGCGGTGCAGCAGCTGGCGGCCTGGCTGCACCCCGATCTGTTCCCCGACCTCGATCCAGAGGCGACGCTGATCGAACTGCACGAACGTTTCCTGCCGGTGGCGTACCGCCCCGGCTACTGGGTCTCGCTCGGCTCGGGTGAAACGCACTGAAACCGGCGGGCGGCCCCCGGGCCGCCCCTTGCACGAGGCACTCCATGTCGACAGCCACGACCGATACGGTCCAGCACGCAGACAGATACCGGGGCCTGGTTGCCCGGCGCCTGGTCATCCTGGCCGGGCTTGCCGCGCTTCTGGTCCTGTCGGTTGCCGTCGATGTCTCGCTCGGGCCGGCGCGCTACGGGCTGGGGGATGTTCTGAGGACGATCTTCGCCCCCGGCGCGGCCGAGCTGCAGATGCGCGTGGTGGTCTGGGATATCCGGATGCCGATGGCGCTGCTGGCGGTGACCGTGGGCGCAAGCCTGTCGCTGGCGGGCGCGCAGATGCAGACGATCCTGGCCAACCCGCTGGCCAGCCCCTTCACCCTGGGCCTGTCGGCCGCGGCCAGTTTCGGCGCGGCCATGGCGATGGTGCTGGGCGTTGCGCTGTTCCCGGCGGCGATCGGGCTGATGGTGCCGATCAATGCCTTCGCCATGGCGATGGCTGCCTCGCTGCTGATCTTCGGCCTGTCGACCATGCGCGGTGTCACGGTCGAGACGATCATCCTGCTGGGCATCGCGCTGGTCTTTTCCTTCAACGCGGCGCTGGCGCTGCTGCAGTACTTCGCCTCGGAACAGGCGCTGTCGGCGGTGGTGTTCTGGACCATGGGCAGCCTGACCAAGGCGACCTGGGGCAAGGTCGCCATCACCGCCGCGATCCTGGCGGTGTGCACGCCGCTCTTCATGCGCCGGGCCTGGGCGCTGACGGCGATCCGCCTGGGCGAGACACGCGCCGCCGCCATGGGCGTGCCGGTGCGCCGCCTGCGGCTCGAGGCGCTGTTGCTGGTGTCGCTGCTGGCGGCGGTGCCGGTGTCCTTCGTGGGCACCATCGGCTTCATCGGCATCGTCGGGCCGCATATCGCTCGGCTGCTGCTGGGCGAGGACCAGCGGTTTTTCCTGCCCGGCGCGATGCTATCGGGGGCGGTGATCCTGTCGGCCACCTCGGTTCTGTCCAAGGCGATCCTGCCCGGTGCGGTCCTGCCCATCGGCATCATCACCGCGCTGGTCGGCGTGCCCTTCTTCGCCGCGCTGATCCTGACGAAAGGACGCAAGGGATGGTAAGCTTGTCACTGGACCGTATCGGCGCGCGCTACGGCCGCCGGCAGATCCTGGCCGAGGCCTCGGCCCCGCGGATCGAGGGCGGGGTGCTGACCGCGCTGGTGGGCGCCAATGCCGCCGGCAAATCCACCCTGTTCCGCCGCATCGCCGGCCAGCTGCGCGGACCGGGCACCGTGCGGCTGATCGAGGCCGATCCCGACGATCTGCGTTACATGCCGCAAGACACGGCGATGAGCGCGGCGCTGACGGTCTACGAATCCATCATTCTCGCCCTGAAACAGCAGGGCGGCGGCTGGCGGCTCTCGGCGCAGGAACTGGCGGCGGTCGACGACGTGCTGCACCGCTTCGGCGTCGCGCACCTGGCCGAACGGCAGCTGCCCGAGCTGTCCGGCGGGCAGCGGCAGGCGGTGTCCATTGCCCAGACGCTGGTGACACGGCCCAAGGTCGTGCTGATGGACGAGCCGACTTCGGCGCTGGACCTCTACCGCCAGTACGAGGTGCTGGACGCACTGCACCGCTACGCCGCCGAAACCGAGGCGGTGGTGATCCTGGCACTGCACGATCTGAACCAGGTGATCCGGTCCTGCGCCATGACCATCGCCCTTGGCGGCGGCAGCATCCTGACCTCGGGTGCCACGCGGGACGTGCTGACGCCCGAACTGATCCGCGATCTCTACGGCGTCGAAAGCCGGGTGGAGATGTGTTCCAGGGGCGCGCCGATGATCATCGTCGACGGGCCCATGGCCAAGGCCTCCTGAACGCACCGTCTGCCGCCTGGCCGGCCCGCCGTCTGCATCCACGCCATTCGGGCCGCATGACGTTGCGCCGGACGCCGGAGGCATGTCGCCTTCAAGGCCGCCCACGTAAGTCCGGCCGGGCACTCGATCCGTGAGCTGTTGCTGCGTGCACCGCGGCACCGCGCGTGGCGCTCCTGCGCACCGCTCAAATGGGACGTTACGGGCATCGGACATCTCTCTTCAGCCCCTGCGCGAGGGGGTGGCCCGTGCCGCCCGCACCGGCGTTTCTTCTGACCCCGCTGCCGGTAGACAATTCTACCTCAATTCTTCAAGCCCGCGGAAATTGGTTCTTTTCTGCTCCCGACCCGATTGAACTTCCCGGAAATTGGTACTTTTTCAGCGCCTGACCTTCACACGGACCAGGAGCCGACAATGACCTCTTCCACCTTCCCGAGCCTCCGGTCTTCGCGTTTCATCCCGCGCAGCCTCGGGGCCGCAGCCATCGCGCTGACCGGCTTCTTCAGCCCCGCGCACGCGCAAGATCGGGAGATCCTCAATGTCTCCTACGATATCGCCCGCGAACTCTATGCCGCCCTGAACCCGGTCTTCGCCGAGCAATGGAAGGCCGAGACCGGCGAGACCCTGACCATCCAGCAGAGCCACGCCGGTTCGTCGAAACAGGCCCGCGCCATCCTGCAGGGGCTCAAGGCCGACCTGGTGACCTTCAACCAGGTGCTCGACGTGCAGATCCTGGCCGACCGCGGCTTTGTCGACGAAGACTGGCAGCAGGACCTGCCCAACAACGCCTCGCCTTATTACTCGCTGCCCGCCTTCCTGGTGCGCGGTGACAATCCGAAGGGGATCGAGGACTGGGACGACCTGGTGCGCGACGATGTCGAGATCATCTTTCCCAACCCGAAGACCAGCGGCAACGCACGCTACACCTACCTTGCCGCCTATGCCTATGCGCTGGACGCCTTCGAGGGCGATGACGAAGCCGCGCAGGACTTCGTCGGCAAGATCCTGGAAAACGTCGTGGTCTTCGACACCGGCGGGCGTGGCGCGACCACCAGTTTCGTGGAACGCGGGCTGGGCGACGTGCTGATCACCTTCGAGGCCGAGGTCGAGAACATCCGCGCCGCCGAGGACGAGGGCGCCTATGACCGCGTCGTGCCGTCGGTGTCGCTGCTGGCCGAATTCCCGGTCGCCATGGTCCGCAAGGTGGCCGAGGCGCAGGGCAACGTGGATGTATCGCAGGCCTACCTGGACTTCCTCTACAGCACCGAGGCGCAGGAGATCATCGCGTCGTTCAACAACCGCGTGCATGACCCCGAGGTTGTCGAGGCCACGGCGGATCAATTCCCCGAAGTGCGCCTGATCACCGTCGAAGAGGTGTTCGGCAGCTGGGCCGAGGCGCAGGAGACGCATTTCGGCGATGGCGGCACGCTGGATACGATCTTCCGCAACTGATCCCTAGGGGATCCGCATGACAGGCCCCTGCGCCACGGCGCGGGGGCCGCACGTTTCAGGGCCCGCCCCTCGGGGCCCGAAATCGACCGCCCGCCTGAAGACCCGACGACGCAAGGACCCCCGATGCTCGCGATGAAACGCACCGCCCCGCACATCCTGCCGGGGTTCTCCCTGTCCCTCGGCATCACCCTCCTGTTCCTCTGCCTGATCGTTCTGCTGCCGATCAGCGGGTTGCTGTGGCAGCTCGGCCAGCTGGGGCCGGGCGATTTCATCCGGGTCATGGGGTCGGAACGGGTGCTGGCCGCGCTGCGGGTGACCTTTACCGCCGCCGCCGCCGCAACGCTGGTGAACGGCGTCTTCGGCCTGCTGCTGGCCTGGGTGCTGACGCGCTACCGTTTCCCGGGGCGCAACGTGCTGGACGCGCTGGTCGACCTGCCCTTTGCCCTGCCCACCGCCGTTGCCGGCATCGCGCTGGTCGCGCTTTATGATCGCTCGGGCTGGGTCGGCAGCCTGCTCGACAGCGTCGGCATCCAGGTGGCCTATACCTGGTGGGGCATCGTGATCGCGATGATCTTCACCTCCATCCCCTTTGCCGTCCGGGCCATCCAGCCCGCGATCGAAGAGCTTGACCCCGACGAGGAAGCCGCCGCCCTGACGCTGGGCGCCAATAGCTGGCAGCGGTTCCGCCACGTGATCCTGCGCCCGCTGATGCCGTCGATCCTGACCGGCGTGGGCCTGTCCTTCGTGCGCTCGCTGGGCGAATTCGGCGCGGTGATCTTCATCGCCGGCAACCTGCCCTACAAGACCGAGATCGCCTCGCTGCTGATCCTGATCCGGCTCGACGAGTTCGACTATCCCGCCGCCGCCGCCATCGCCGGTACGCTGCTGGGCGTCTCGCTGCTGCTGCTGGTGGCGATCAACGTGGCCCAGACGCGGCTGCAATCCTACCTGCGGACGGGGGGCTGAGCCATGGCACGCAAGCTGCTGATTCTGCTCGCAGCGCTGTTCCTGGGCATCGTCGTCGTGCTGCCCGTGATCGCGATCTTCCACCGCGCCTTCGCCGAGGGCTGGGGCACCTACGTCGCCTCGATCACCGACCCCGAGACCGTCTCGGCCATGCGGCTGACGGTGATCGCCACGCTTTTCGTGCTGCCGGTGAACCTGGTCTTCGGGGTTGCCGCCGCCTGGCTGATCGCGCGCTACCGCTTCTTCGGACGCCGCGCGCTGCTGGTGCTGATCGAACTGCCCTTCGCCGTCTCGCCCATCGTCGCGGGCCTGTGCTTCCTGCTGATCTACGGCGCCTACGGCCCGGTCGGCGCGGCTCTGGAGGGCTGGAACATCCAGCTGATGTTCAACCTGACGGGCATCGTGCTGGTGTCGCTCTTCGTGACCTGCCCCTTCGTGATGCGCGAGGTGCTGCCGGTGCTGATGGTCTCCGGCGAGGACGAGGAAAAGGCCGCGCTGACGCTGGGCGCCAGCGGCTGGAGCATCTTCCGGCACGTGGTGCTGCCCAACATCTCGTGGGGGCTGGCCTATGGCACGGTGCTGACCATGGCCCGCGCCATGGGTGAATTCGGCGCGGTTAGCGTGGTCTCCGGCGCGATCCGGGGCGAGACGATGACCCTGCCGCTGCAAATCGAGCTTCTCTACAACGATTACAACGCCACCGGCGCCTTCGCCGCGGCCACGGTGCTGGCGGGGCTTGCCCTTGTCACCCTTGCGCTGCGCGGCGTACTGGACCGCTTCGGCCCGAAAAGGAGGGCGCATACATGAGCTTCGAGGCACATGACATCCACAAGTCCTACGAGGGGACGGAGGTGCTCAAGGGCGTCTCGCTTTCTGTCGGCAAGGGCGAGTTCATTGCGCTGCTGGGCCCGTCGGGGTCGGGCAAGACCACGCTGCTGAACATCATCGCGGGGCTGGCGCATGCCGACCGGGGCCGCCTGGAGTTCGACGGAGAGGACATCACCCGGCTGCCCTCGGGCGCGCGGCATTTCGGCATGGTCTTTCAGAACTACGCGCTGTTCCGGCACCTGACGGTGGCGCAGAACGTGGGCTTCGGGCTGAAAGTGATGAAGAACGGCCCCGGCCGGGCCGAGATCGCGCGCCGGGTCGAGGAGCTGCTCGAGATGATCGAGCTGCCGGGGCTGGCCCATCGCTACCCGGCGCAGCTCTCTGGCGGGCAGCGCCAGCGGGTGGCCATGGCCCGCGCGCTCGCGATCCGTCCCCGGCTGCTGCTGATGGACGAACCCTTCAGCGCGCTGGATGCGCAGGTGCGGGTGTCGCTGCGCAGCTCGGTCCGCGACCTGCAGCGCAAGGCCGGGGTGGGGGCGATCATGGTCACCCATGACCAGTCCGAGGCGCGCGCGCTGGCCGACAGGATCGCCGTCATGGACCATGGCCGGATCGTGAAATTCGACACGCCCGAGGCCATCGGCGATCAGCCCCTTGGCGAACCGGCGGTCGCCGGAAGCTGAAGGCCCCGCGCCGGGCAACTGCCCGATCTGCATGTGAAAGCATCGCCTTCGCCGCCCCCGGCGAGGCGTCCGGGCCGGTCCCCGGGTCGCTTTCCGTCGCACGGCTTGAACGCGGGGCGTCCGACTGCTACGAATTCGTCGAATCCGTTGGGGTGTCCCGTTTGGGACTGAGAGGCGCGAGCCAACCCATCGAACCTGATCCGGGCAATACCGGCGTAGGGAACGGAGCACGAGCTGGCCGCGAACACTCTCGCACGTCATGTCTGCATCCTCCCCGCGCCCTGGGGGGAAGACATGAGGCCACAGGCATCCGCATTGACGATCGCAGGCTCCGACAGCGGTGGAGGTGCGGGCATCCAGGCCGATCTGAAGACGTTCTCGGCGCTTGGCGTCTATGGCACGTCGGCAATCACCGCGATCACTGCGCAGAACACCCGGGGCGTCTTTGCCGTCGAGGCGATCTCGCCCGCCGTGGTCGGGGCGCAGATATCGGCCGTGCTGGACGACATTCCCCCGGATGCGGTCAAGATCGGGATGCTGGCGACGGCCGAGATCGTCGCCGCCGTGGCGTCTGCGCTTGCCGGCTATGGCGGGCCGGTGGTGCTGGACCCGGTGATGGTGGCCAAGTCAGGCGACGCGCTGCTGGCCGAAGAGGCCGAGGCCGCGCTGGTCGAGCTGCTGCTGCCCCGCGCCGACGTGCTGACCCCGAACCTGCCGGAGGCCGCGCGGCTGCTGGGCCGCCCCGACATGGCGCGCGACGCGGCGGAGACCGAGACGCAGGGCCAAGCGCTGCGCGCGCTTGGCGCCCGGGCCGTGCTGATGAAGGGCGGCCATGCCGAGGGGCCGGTCTGCACCGACCGGCTGGTCACCGCCACCGGCGTCGCCGCCTTCGACCAGCCTCGCCTTGCCACGCGCAACACCCATGGAACCGGCTGCAGCCTGTCCTCGGCCATTGCCGCCGAGCTGGCGAAGGGCGCCGGGGCCGAACCGGCGGTGCAGCGCGCGCAGGCGTGGCTGCACGGGGCCATCCGGGGCGCGGACGGGCTGGGGATCGGCGGCGGTCATGGCCCCGTCCACCATTTCCACGAGGTCTGGCAATGACCCGCGCCACCGTCATCGGCGCCGGTGTCGCCGGGCTGTGCGTGGCCACCGAACTCGTGCGCCGGGGCCACGACGTCACCGTTTTCGACCCCGCACCGATGCCCGGGCCGCACCATTGTTCGTGGTGGGCCGGAGGCATGCTCGCCCCCTTCTGCGAGGGCGAGACCGCGGAGGAGCCGGTGGTGCGCCTGGGCCAGGTGTCCGCCGACTGGTGGGAGAGCCAGGGCGTGCCCGTCACGCGCCGGGGCACCATCGTCGTCACCCCGGGCCGCGACCGGCGGGAGCTTGACCGCTTCGCCCGGCGCACCCGGGGCCACAGCCTTCTGGATGCCGGGGCGCTGGCCGCGCTGGAACCCGACCTTGCGGGGCGCTTCGACCGCGCGCTGCATGTCGGCGAGGAAGCGCACCTGGATCCCCGTGCCGCGCTGCGTCACCTGCGGACACGGCTGGAGACGGACGGCGTGCGTTTCGTGGCCGAACAGGGCCGGGCCGACGGGCTGACCTTCGACTGTCGCGGCCTGGCGGCGCGCGACGCCCTGCCCGCGCTGCGCGGGGTGAAGGGCGAGATGGCCGTGCTGCATGCCCCCGACATCCGCCTGACGCGCCCGGTCCGGCTGCTGCATCCGCGCTTTCCGCTTTACGCCGTGCCGCGCGCCGACGGCCATGTCATGCTGGGCGCCACCCAGATCGAAAGCGACGACCGCCGCCGCCGCGTGCGGTCGGTGCTTGAGCTGCTGTCGGCCGCCTATGCGCTGCATCCCGCCTTCGGCGAGGCCGAGCTGGTGGAGATCGGCGTCGATGCCCGCCCCGCCTTTCCCGACAACCTGCCGCGCCTGATCCGGCGCGGCGACACGATCCATGTCAATGGCCTGTTCCGTCACGGTTTCCTGCTGGCCCCCGCGCTGGCGCGGATGGCGGCGGAGCTGGCCTTCGACGGATGCAAACCGGAGTTTTATCATGAAGATCACGGTTAACGGCACCGAGACCGAGGTGCAGGGCGACACGCTCGCCGCCGCCCTGGACGAGCTGGGCTACGGCGAGGCGAAGGTCGCCACCGCCGTCAACGAAGCCTTCGTGCCAGCCACGGCGCGCGACCGGGCGCTGTCGCCCGGCGACCGGGTCGAAATCGTCGCCCCCCGGCAGGGAGGCTGAGATGCGCGTCTACGAAACCGAAATCGCCTCGCGCCTGATGCTGGGCACGGCGCAATATCCCTCACCCGCGACGCTGGCCGAGGCCTTCCGCCGCTCTGGCGCGGGGATCGCCACCGTCTCTGTCCGGCGCGAGGCCGGGGGCGAGCGCGCCGGCGCTGCCTTCTGGGATCTCGTGCGCGAGCTGGGCGTGACCGTCCTGCCCAATACGGCCGGCTGCCATTCGGTGCGCGAGGCGGTGACCACGGCACAGATGGCGCGCGAGCTGTTCGATACCGCCTGGATCAAGCTGGAGGTGATCGGCCATGCCGACACGCTGCAGCCCGATCCCTTCGGCCTGGTCGAGGCCGCGCGGATCCTGACGGAGGACGGGTTCCAGGTGTTCCCCTACACGACCGAGGATGTCGTTCTGGCCGAAAGGCTGCTGCAGGCGGGCTGCGAGGTGCTGATGCCCTGGGGGGCGCCGATCGGCACCGGGCTTGGGCTGACCAATATCTACGGGCTGCGGACGCTGCGCGCGCAGTTCCCGGATGTGCCGATGGTGGTCGATGCGGGGCTGGGCCTGCCCAGCCAGGCCACCATGGCGATGGAAATGGGCTTTGACGCCGTCCTGCTGAACACCGCCGTCGCGAAGGCCGGCGATCCGGCGGCGATGGCCGAGGGCTTTGCCCGCGCGGTGGAGGCCGGCCGGCTGGCCTTCGAGGCCGATCCGATGGAGCCCCGCGACATGGCCGCGCCCTCGACCCCGGTGATCGGCAAGGCGTTCCTGTCATGAAGCTCGATCGTTTCTACCCGATCTTCGACAGTGTCGACTGGCTGGAGCGGATGCTGCCACTTGGCGTGAAGCTGGTGCAGCTGCGCGTGAAGGACCGCCCCGAGGCCGAGCTGCGCGAGACCATCGCCGCGGCGCAGGCGCTCTGCTGCGTGCACGGGGCGGTGCTGGTGGTGAACGATCACTGGCGGATCGCCATCGACAAGGGCTGCGACTGGGTCCACCTGGGGCAGGAGGATCTGGACACCGCCGATGTGCCGGCGATCCGCCGGGCCGGGCTGAAACTGGGCATCAGCACCCATGACCATGCCGAACTGGATCGCGCGCTGTCACTTTCGCCGGATTACGTGGCGCTTGGGCCGGTCTACCCGACGATCCTGAAGAAGATGAAGTGGCATCAGCAGGGGCTGGAAAAGGTGACCGAGTGGAAGGGGCTGATCGGGGATCTGCCGCTGGTCGCCATCGGTGGGATGCGCGTGGACCGGGCGGAAGGCGCCTTTGCCGCGGGGGCCGACATCGTGTCGGTGGTCACCGACATCACCCTGAACGACGACCCCGAGGCGCGCCTGCGCGAGTGGATCGGGGCGACGCGATGAACCGCTATGCCCGCCAGCTCGCTGTGCCGGAACTGGGGCCCGGGGGCCAGGCCCGTCTGCGGGACGCCCATGTTCTGGTCGTGGGCGCCGGCGGGCTGGCCGCGCCGGTGCTGCCCTATCTTGGCGGGGCCGGGGTTGGCCGCATCCGGCTGGTCGATCCCGACCGGGCCGAGATCACGAACCTGCATCGCCAGGTGCTGTTCCGCGAAGGTGACGTCGGCCGCGCCAAGGCGCTGGCCGGGGCCGAGGCGGTTACCGCACTCAACCCCGAATGCCGGGTGGAGCCCGTCGTCGCCGCGCTTGACCCGGGCAATGCAAAGGCGCTTTGCGACGGCGTCGATCTCGTGCTCGACTGCGCGGACAGCTTCGCGGTGAGCTACATCCTGTCCGATCACTGCCGTGCCACGGGGCAGCCGCTGGTCAGCGCCTCCGTCATCGGGCTTGATGGGTATTGCGGGGCCTTCTGCGGCGGCGCGCCCAGCCTGCGGGCGGTGTTTCCCGACCTGCCGCAGCGGCTGGGCTCCTGCGCCGAGGATGGCGTGCTGGGCCCCGTCGTGGGGATGGTCGGCGCGCTGCAGGCGCAGATGGCGATCGCGCTTCTGGCCGGGCTCGACCCGTCGCCGCTGGGCCAGCTTGTCACGCTGGACGCGCGCGGCTTCCGCTTCGGCGGTTTCCGCTTCGATGGCGCGCCCGAACCCGCGCACCAACCGCGCTTCCTTGCCCCCTCCGCGATCGCGCCCGGCGATTTCCTCGTCGACCTGCGCGCCGAGACCGAGGCGCCGCTTCTGCGCCCCTATGCCCATCGCCTGCCCGCCAGTGCCTTTGGCCCCGGCGGCCCGCGCCCCGAACCCGGGCAGCGCGCCGTGCTCTGCTGCCGCTCGGGCCAGCGCGCCTGGGCCGCGGCCGAACGGCTCGCCGCGGCCTGGGACGGAGACATCTTTCTTGTCGCCCTGGGCGACCCAACCGGAGACCACGCATGAAAGCCCCCCTGACCGCCCTTGCCCTTCTTCTCGCCGCGCCCGCCGCCGCGCAGGACGAAATGAGCGTTATGCTCGACTGGTTCGTGAACCCCGACCACGGGCCGATCATCCTGGCCGAGGAGCTGGGCTATTTCGAAGAGGCCGGGCTGGAGGTCGAGGTGATCGCCCCGGCCGATCCCGCCGACCCGCCGAAGATGGCCGCCACCGGATCGGTCGACCTTGCGATTTCGTACCAGCCGCAGCTGCACCTACAGGTGGCCGAAGGCATGCCGCTGATGCGCGTCGGCACGCTGGTCGCCACGCCGCTGAACTGCCTGCTGGTGCTGGACGACGGCCCCGTGGCGCAGATCGGCGACCTGGAGGACCGCAAGGTCGGCTTCTCGGTCGCGGGCGTCGAAGAGGCGCTGCTGTCGGCCATGCTGGGCCAGGCCGGGCTGGGCACCGGGGATGTCGAGCTGGTCAACGTCAACTGGTCGCTGTCGCCCGCGCTGATGTCGGGGCAGGTGGACGCGGTGATCGGGGCCTTCCGCAATTTCGAACTGAACCAGATGGAGATCGAGGGCGTCGCCGGCCGCTGCTTCTATCCCGAGGAACAGGGCGTGCCGACCTATGACGAGCTGATCTATGTCGCCAATCCCGAGACGATGGATGCCGGCATGATCCGCCGTTTCCTGGGCGCGACGGAGAAGGCGACGCAATACATCGTCAACCACCCGCAGGAAAGCTGGGAGCTGTTCGCCGCCACCTCGACCGAGCTGCAGGACGAGCTGAACGAGAAGGCCTGGGCCGACACGCTGCCCCGCTTTGCCCTGCGCCCCGAGGCGCTGGACGCGGGCCGCTACCAGCGGTTCGAGAGCTTCCTGCACGAGGCCGGGCTGATCGGCGACACCCGCCCGGTCACCGCGCTGGCCGTCGATCTGGGGGCGGAATGAGCTACGGAGAGACCTTTCCGCTCTGGCGCGGAGCGGCGGGTGAGGCCTGGCAGGCCTACACCCGCCATCCCTTCGTCGAGAGGCTGGCGGACGGCACGCTGCCGCGGGACGGGTTCCTGCGCTACCTGGTGCAGGATTACCTGTTCCTCGTGCATTTCTCCCGCGCCTGGGCGCTGGCGGTGACCAAGGCCGACACACTGGACGAGATGCGCGCCTGCGCGGCCACTGTGCAGGCCCTGCTGGACGAGGAGATGCGCCTGCACGTGCAGACCTGCGCCGCCGAGGGCATCACCGAGGCCCGGCTTTTCGCCGCCACCGAGGCGCCGCAGAACATCGCCTATACGCGCTATGTGCTCGATGCCGGTCACCGGGGCGATTTCCTCGACCTGCTGGCGGCGCTGGCGCCCTGCGTTCTGGGCTATGGTGAGATCGGCGCGCGGCTGGCGGCCGAGGCGGGCAAGACCCCCTATGCCGACTGGATCGCGACCTATGGCGGGGCCGAGTATCAGCAGACCTGCCGCGATGTCGGCGCGCTGATCGACACCGCCGTCGCCCGCCGGCTTGGCCCGGCGCCCGAGGCCACGCCGCGCTGGCCCGCGCTGTGCGACGTCTTCGCGACGGCCACGCGGCTGGAGGTCGACTTCTGGGGCATGGGCCTGCCCGAATGACCCCGCCGCCCGCGCTGCACCTGTCCGGTCAGGCGAAGATCGGCGACACGCCGATCTTCGGACCGTTGGTGATGGAAGCTCCGGCCGGGCAATGGACCTGCCTGCTGGGCCCCTCCGGCGTGGGTAAATCGACGCTTCTGCGGCTTTTCGCGGGGCTTGGGGACGAGGTCACATTCGAAGGCACGTTCGGTGCCGGGGACGGCGCGCCGCTGGAGGGGCGCGTGGCGCTGATGGCGCAGGGCGATCTGCTGATGCCCTGGCTCGACGTGACGGCGAATGTCACCCTTGGCGCGCGCCTGCGCGGCGCGGAGGTGGCGCGCGACAGGGCGCTCGGAATCCTGGACTGGGTGGGCCTCTCGGACCACGCCGCGAAGCGGCCCGATGAACTTTCCGGCGGTCAGCGCCAGCGGGTGGCGCTGGCCCGGACGCTGATGGAGGACCGGCCCGTCGTGCTGCTGGATGAGCCGTTCTCGGCCCTGGACGCGCGGTCGCGCGCCCGGATGCAGGACCTGTCCGCCGAGCTGCTTGCGGGACGCACCGTGCTGCATGTCACCCATGACGTGGCCGAGGCCGCGCGGCTGGGGCAGGTGGTCCTGGTGATGACCGGCGACGGCATGAGCATGGCCGAGCCGCCCTGTGCCCAGGTTCCCCGGACATATGATGCGCCCGGCACGCTGGCCTTCCAGGGCGCGCTGCTGCGGCAGCTGATGGAGGCGCAATGACACGCGCCCTGCATGCCGCCGCGGCCACGTTGCTGGCCGTCCTGTCCTGGCAGGCGCTGGTCACGCTGGCCGATCTGCCGCGCTTCATCCTGCCGGGGCCCGGGCTGGTCGCGCAGGCGCTCTGGTCCAACCGGGCGCTGATCGCCGATCATGCGCTGATCACCGCGATCGAGGTTCTGGTCGGCCTGGGCCTTGGGTCTGCCCTGGGCTTCGTGTCGGCGATCCTTCTGGCGGCCTCGCCGCTGGCCCTGTCGCTGCTGCGTCCGATGCTGGTGTTCAGCCAGGCGATCCCGGTCTTCGCGCTGGCGCCGATCCTGACGCTGTGGCTGGGCTACGGGCTGTGGTCCAAGGTCGCGATGGCGCTGCTTATCATTTATTTCCCCGTGACCTCGGCCTTCTTCGACGCGCTGATGCGCACCGCCCCCGGCTGGCTGGAACTCGCCCGGGTGATGAACGCCCCACCGGCCCGGGTGATGTGGCATATCCGCGTGCCGGCGGCCCTGCCGGGCTTTGCCTCGGGCCTGCGGCTGGCCGTGGTCTATGCGCCGATCGGGGCGATCATCGGCGAATGGGTGGGCGCGTCGCAGGGGCTGGGCTATCTGATGCTGCTGGCCAACGGTCGGGCGAAGATCGACCTGATGTTCGCCGCGCTGATCGTGCTGGGCATCCTGACGCTGACCCTGCATGCGGCCGTCGACGCCCTGTGCCGGCGGCTGTGGGGGGCCTGATCCGGCCCCACGCCGTCCGCTACGCCGCCATCCAGCCGCCGTCGACGAACAGGTTGTGCCCGGTCAGGTAGGTCGCCTCGTCACTGGCCAGGAACAGCGCGGCGCGGGCCACGTCGTCGGGTGTGCCAAGGCGCGGCCAGGGCGTGCGCTGCTCGGAATACTCGATCATGCGCGGCTCGACCGCGCGGCCGCCCTTGCCGGTCAGGATCTTGCCCGGCGCGACGGCGTTCGACACGATCTGGTGCGGTCCGTAATCGGACGCGATCTGGCGCGTCATATAGGCGATCCCGGCCTTGCTGACGCCATAGGCGAAATCCTCGGGCGCCGAGACATGGCCGTGCTGCGAGGAGATATGGACCAGCCGCCCGCGCACCTCGTTCCGGATTTCCTGGCCCATCATCTGGCGCACGGCGGCGCGGGCGCAGAGGTAGGCGCCCTTCAGGCTCACGTCCATCACCCGGTCCCAGTCGGCCTCCTCGGTCTCGACCAGCGGCTTGCCGGCGCGCAGCACGGCGTTGTTCACCAGGATGTCCAGCCGTCCGTTATGGGCCACGGCGGCCTGCACCATCGCCTCGACCTCGTCCGCGCGCGCGACGTCGGTCTTCACGAAGACGGCCGAGCCACCTTCCTCTGCGACCACATCGCAAACCGGCGGGCCGCCCTCGACGACTTCTTCGGTGATGTCGGCGACGATGACATGGGCGCCCTCGGCGGCGTATTTGCGGACGATGGCGCGCCCGATCCCCGAGGACCCCCCGGTCACGATGGCGACGCGGTCTGTGAGGCGTTGGGTCATGGGCGGATCTCCTTCTGGGTGCGGATATGGCCGAGCCAGTCGGCGGCGGCCTCGGGCAGGGGTGTGTGTTCGGCAGGCACCAACGTGCGCAGCCGGTCGGTGGCGAGCATGGGGCGGTCGGTAGGATAGCCGTAGCGGATCGTGGGCGCGGTGGTGTCGATGCTCCAGCTGAAGTCGGGCAGGTGCGCGGACAGGGCGGCGCACCAGTCGGGAAGGTCGGTGCGGGTGCCCGAGCCGATATGCACGGTTTCGGTGAGGGGCGCGTCCAGCATTGCCAGAGATGCGATGGCGGCGGCCGCGTCGCGGGAATAGCACCAGTCGGCCGGCACCGCGCGGGGCAGCACCACGGGGCGGCCCTCGAGCGCGGCCAGCAGGATCTGGTGATGCGGGCTGGTGACCTGGCGGCTGTCGGAGGCGTGTTCGTGGAGGCCGAAGATCGGGCCGAGGCGGAGTATGGACAGCTCGATCCCGGCCGTTGGGGCGAGGCGCCGCAGGCTCATCTCGGCGGCGTATTTGCCGATCCCGTAAAGGCTTTGCGGCGCGGGGGTGGTGCGGTCCTCGTGGTAGAGCCCATCGGCTTCGGGCGCGGCATTTCCGTAGACGGCGATCGAGGAGAGCTGGAGCAGCCGCCTGATCCCGCAGGCCTTCGCGGTCTGCAGCAGGCGCACGGCGCCCAGCAGGTTGACGTCGAGCACCAGTGCGGGGTCGGCCTCTTCCCGCGCGGCGTCGGGGGTCAGCGCGGCGGCGTGGATCATGTGGGTCAGGCCGCGCCCTCTCAGCGCGGTTTCCAGGGACGCCTGGTCGCGGAGATCGGCGGTGACGTGCTCGAAGCCGGACCAGTTCTTCTGCGGCGGGCGCAGGTCGAGGCCCAGCACGGGGATCCCGCGCGCGCAAAGCTCGGCGCAGATCGCGGTGCCGACGAACCCGGCGGCGCCCGTGACGAGGACCTTCATCGGCCCTTTGCCTCGTGGATGTGGCGGCGGACGGCGTCGGCGATATCCTCGGCGCTGTCGGGGGCGTCCGGTCCGGCCAGCCGCGCGGCCGCGGCCATGGCGGCAGCCGTCGCGGTGGGCGGGGGTGGGTCGCCGGCCCGGTACCGGACGTCGCCGCCGACCATGGTCAGGATCGTGTCGGCGCCGGTGCAGCGGCTGATGACAAGGTCGAGCATGTCGCAATCGGGGTCGAGATAGGAGCCGCGCGCTCGGGCCGGATTTAGTGCCACAAGATCCGCGCGGTTGCCGGGGGCCAGCGTGCCGATGTCGGGTTGAAAGATCGCGCGCGCTCCGGCCTCAGTGCCCATGGCCAGCGTCAGCCGGCTGACGTTCGCGGGCGACCCGGTGCCCCGCGCCAGAAGCCCGCCAAGGCGCAACTCGGAGAGGTAATCCTCGGTATCGTCCAGCGCGCAATTGTCGGTGCCAAGCGCCACGGGCAGCCCGGCGGCCCGCCAGTCGGCCAGGGGCGGGGCGCCGTTGAAGAGGCGCATGTTGGCACCGGGGTTCGACACCACGGTAAGGCCGAGGCGCAGTGCGTCCGCCAGGTCGTCGGGTCGCGCCTGGGCAAAATGCGCCGCGCTGACGTGGGTCTCGAAGACGCCAAGGCGTTCGAGATGTGTCAGGACGGAGCCCTTGTAGAGCGTGTCCGCGACGGTCCGTTGCGCCGGGGATTCCAGCAAATGGAAATGGATGCCCGTCCCGGTCCGCGCCGTATGGGCGGCGATGGCCGTCCAGGCCGCATCGCTGACCCATTGCGGCCCCGCCGGGCCATGGGCAAGCGTGATCGTCGGGTGATCGGCGTAATCCTCCAGCAGCCTGTCCATCAGGTCGAGCGTCCGGTCCAGCGGCAGGTAGGCGGGGCGCGCCGAGGACAGCAGCCTCTGCGCCCGACCCGACAAGTCGTGGCGAAAGGCGTCTTCGTCGGCCGGCGGATAGACCAGCCCGCCCTGGTCCGCGAAACCCAGGCAGACCGTGGCGCGCAGCCCCGTCTCTTCATAGGCGCGGATCACACCGCGCAGCTCGGCCTCGTAATCGCCTGTGGCATAGGAATAATTCGCGTGCAGCGTGGCGGTGACGCCGTTGCGCAGCATCTCCTGCGCGGCGAGGAGGGTCAGCAGGTAGGCATCCGGTGTCCCGCGCCCGCGCCGCCGCGCGATCCAGGGTTCCAGCTGATCGTCCGGGTACCCCAGCTGCAGCTGACTGAGGCCGCGTCCGTGCTGGTGGGCGTTCACGAAGCCCGGAAGCAGGATCGCATCGCCAAGCGGCCTGACCCGGGCCTGCGGATACCGTGCCCGCAGATCCTCTGGCCTGCCGACCGCCCGGATCCGCCCGTCGTCCACCGCCACGGCCCCCGGGCGCAGCACGGGCTGCGCCGCGCCGGGGATCACGCAATCGGCCGTCAGAAGCTGCATGGTCAGAACAGCAGGTTCGGCAACCAGGTCACCAGCCCCGGCCAGAAGATCAGCATCACGGTGAAGGCCAGCATCAACGCCACGAAGGGCAGCGAGCCCCAGATCACGTCCATGATCGACCCGGTCCCCCGGACGCCCTGCACGATATAAAGATTCATCCCGATCGGCGGCGTGATCAGCCCCGTCTCCATCATCAGCACCAGGAAGATGCCGAACCACACCGGGTCGATGCCCAGGTGCAGGATCAGCGGGAAGACCACGGGCAGCGTGGCGATCATCATCGACAGCGTCTCCATGAAACAGCCGAGGATCAGGTAGAAGACGATCAGCAGGAACAGCACCTGTACCGGCCCGGCGCCCAGTTCGACCACGAAGCGGGTCAGGGTCTGGGGAATGCCCAGCATGCCGATCACGAAGTTCAGGAAATGCGCGCCGACCATGATCAGCAGGATCATCGCCGAAATGCGCACGGTCGAGATCATCGCCTCGTGCAGCAGGGGGAAGGTCATCCGGCCCTTGGCCAGCGCCACCAGCAGCGCGCAGGTCACACCGATGGCGGCGGATTCAGTGGGGGTTGCCCAGCCGCCATAGATCACGCCCATCACCACGGCGAAGATCAGCAGCGGCGGCAGGATTTCCAGCAGCGATTTCAGCTTCTCGCGCAGCGGGCGGTCGGGCAGGCTGGGCCCGGCGACGCCGGGGTTCAGCACGGCGATCACCGCGATCAGCGCCATGAAGGCGCCGGTCAGCGCGATGCCGGGCAGGATGCCGGCGGCAAAGAGCTGGCCGATGGAGGTATTGGTCATCGAGCCATAGATGATGATGTTGATCGACGGCGGGATCAGGATGCCCAGCGTGGCGCCCGCGGCGATGGTGCCGGCGGTCAGGCGCTCGTCGTACTTGCGCTCGGACAGGATCGGGATGGCGACGTTGCCGATGGTGGCGGCGGTCGCGACCGAGGATCCCGAGACGGCGGCGAAGAAGGCCGAGGCGCCGATGTTGGAATGCAGGAGCCCGCCCGGCAGCTTGCGCATCCAGTCCGACAGCGCGCGGTACAGCCCGTCGGCCACGCCGGAGCGCACCAGGATCTCGCCCAGGAAGACGAACAGCGGGATCGCGGTGAGGATGAAATCGTTCTGACCGCTCCAGATCTGGTTCCCGAAAGTCATCAGGATCGGCCAGCCCATCGTCGTCATGGCGCCGATGAAGGCGGTCAGGAACATCGCCACGGCCACGGGCAGGCCGATCAGCATGAAGCCCAGCATCATCAGGAAGCCAAGCGTTGCCGTGCCGATACCGATCATTGCGCACCTCGTGCCGTCACGCCGGCCTGTTCTTCGTGGATGAGATCATCAAGCGATTTGGGCCCGTAGAAGCGGTTCAGCCGGTCGCGGTCGCGCAGGAACAGCATCGCGGCATGCAGGAACAGCGCGGTCGACACGATGGCAAAAACCGCCAGCCCGAAGACCCAGACGCTTTGCGGCATCCACAGCGGTGTCATCAGGGGCGTGCCGGACAGGGATTTGAATTCAATGCTTTCCATCAGCGCGGCCCAGCCCCGCCAGGCCATGAAAAGCGCCATCAGCATGGTGCCCAGCGTCGCCAGCAGGTTCAGGACCGAGCCCACCGCGGGATTGATCCGCTCGGTCAGGATTTCCACCCGCGTATGGGCCCGTTCGATCGCGGCCAGAGAGAAGCCGAAGGCGCCGGTGATGGCCAGGGTGTAGCCTCCCAGCTCGTCGCTGCCCTGAAGCGAGACATTGGCGAAGCGCCGCAGCAGCACCTCGGCGGTGATCGTCAGCGTCAGCAGCAGCAGGGCGTATCCGGCCACCAGCGCGAGGAACCGCGCGACGGGCGTCAGCGCCCCGGCGACCCTGTTTTCTTCGGACATTCGGCCTCTCCCGGTCCCGGGTGAATGGGGAAACGGGGGCGCCGGATCGGCGCCCCCGCACAGTTCTTGCCCTTGGCGGGGCTCAGTTGATGGTCAGGCCGGCGGCTGCGCCCGCGGTCTCGTTCCAGGTCTCCGAGCAGGAGGGATCGACATTGTTGCAGGTCTCTTTCCAGATCGGCAGCACGACGGTCTCGGCGATTTCCTTGATCTTCGCGCGGTCGTCATCGGTGATCTCGACCAGCTCCATGTCGAACTTGGTGTGATCGCTGCAGCTGTCGGCGCCGGTGTTGCAGGCGACCGCGTCACCGTTGGCCGAGACGGCAAGCTCCCACAATTGATCTTCGAGCGACTTGAATTCCTCTTCCAGCGCGGCTTGTTCTTCGGCCGAGAAGGAATTCCAGGTGTCGAGGTTGATGAAATGCCCCTGGACCGAGCCGGAGACCGACAGCGGCAGCTGGTGGGTCGTCACTTCGGGCCAGTTGCCGGTGTTGCCGGAGGTCGGCGAGGTCACGCCGCAGGTCACCACGCCGCGCTGCAGGGCGGGGTAAACCTCGGAGAACTGCAGGGTGACGGGCGTGGCGCCCAGCGATTCCAGCATGGCCGACATCGACGGCGTGAAGCTGCGGACCTTCATGCCGTCCAAGTCGGCCAGCGTCTCGATCGGTTCGTTGCAATAGAAGACCTGCGGGCCGAAGGGCCAGAGGGTCAGCGCCTTGGCGTTGAACTTCTCCTGCAGGCGGGTGTCGAAGGCGTCGCGATAGGCGTCGACCACGGTGTGCAGGCTGTCCATGTCGGTGGCCACGCCGATCAGGTCGATGCCTTCGAAGAACGGGTCATCGCGCGAGGCCATGCCGATCTGCACCGACATCACGTCGAAGGCGCCGCTGCGCAGCAGGCGCAGCGCGTCGGGGGCCTTCACGCCGACCACGTCCATCGGGTTGTAGTTCATTTCCAGCTCGACGCCGGCGTTCTCGCCCAGGCTGTCGAAGAAGGCCTGCTCGATCGCGACCTGCTTGGTGTTCTGCGAGAAGTTGCCCGCGACGCGAAGCGACTCCTGGGCGGAGGCCAGCGCCGGGACGCTGACCAGGGCGGCCGCGGCCAGGGCAGCTGTGAGAGTGTTGCGCATTTTCGGTTCCCTGAGATTGCATTCATTTTTGGACTGACCCGAGCGTTTCAGGAAGCAGGCGCGGCGATCAACGCAAATTCCCACATGCCGGCCAGCTTTTTGCATTTCTTCCGAGAACGGCGCATTTTTGGGCGAAAACTGCCGGATAATGCCGGTGATATGCCCGTTTCATGGATTTTTGCGGGTTTCGCGCATTGACGAGATTGCGCAGGCGTGGCGCAACTTGTCAGGACAACAGTACACGTGGAGCTGCAGAAAATGAATGCAATCCTCCCGCCGCCCTTGCAGTGAATGGAATTTCTGAATGCAGACAAGCGATTCTTCCGGCCCGACCATCATCGGCATGCTGACCCCTTCGTCCAACACGGTGGTCGAACCCTACACGGCGGCGCTGGCCTGGCCGCTGTTTCCGCAGGTCTCGGTCCATTTCGGCCGCCTGCGGGTGACGCGAATCGCGCTGGACGAGGGATCGAACGACCAGTTCGGGATCGACCCCTTCCTTGCCTCGGCGGATCTGCTGGCCGATGCCAAGGTCAATGTCATCGCGTGGAACGGCACTTCGGCCAGCTGGCTGGGCTTTGACAGCGACGACAGGCTTTGCGCCGCGCTGGCCGAACGCACCGGCGCGCGGGCGACCTCGGCGATCCGAAGCCTCAACGCGCTGATCGGGGCCTTCGGCGTGAAAAAGCTGGGGCTGGTCACGCCTTACACCCCGGACGTGCAGCAGCAGATCATTGAAAACTATGCCGCGATCGGGGTCGAGACGGTCGCAGAACGGCACAGCAACCGCTCCGACAACTTCTCGTTCTCCGAGGTGTCCGAGGACGAGATCGAGCGCATGTGCCGCGAGGTGGCCGAGGCGAAGCCGGATGCGATCGCCATCGTCTGTACCAACATGCGCGGCCCGCTGGTGGCGGCCCGGCTGGAGCGCGAGTTGGGGATCCCTGTGCTTGATTCCGTGGCGTTCACCCTGTGGGGCTGCCTGAAGGAGGCCGGCATCGACATGACGCCGCTGTCCGAATTCGGCATGATGTTCGGCAAGTGAACCGGCTGCGGCGCGACAGTCACGGGGAGAGGACATGGCCGAGACGGATGTGAGGGACGAGCCGCCCGACGCGGAGAAGGAAGGCCGGGCGGGCGAGGCGTCGCTGCACGAGACGCTCGTCAGCCGTCTGCGCCAGCTGATGATCGAGGGCACGCTGGAAAGCGGCCGGCGAATCCCCGAGGCGGATCTCTGCCGCCGGTTCGGCGTCTCGCGCACCCCGCTGCGCGAGGCGTTGAAGGTGCTGGCCGCGCAGGGCTTCGTGGAACTCCGGCCCAATCGCGGCGCCATCGTCGCCCCGGTCTACCCCGACCAGATCGGCCCGATTTTCGAGCTGAAGGGCGCGCTGGAACGGCTGATCGGCCTGACCGCCGCCGCCCGGGTCACGCAGGACGACCTGGACCATATCAACGCCCTGCACCTGGAACTGGGCGCCGCACTCGACCGGGGTGACATGGATGACTACACGCGGCTGAACTATGCCTTCCACAAGGGCCTCGCGCAGGTCTCGGGCAATGCGCTTCTGTGCGAAACCTACGACGGGCTGCAACAGCGGATCTGGCGGTACCGGTTCGTGGTGAACGAGGATTTCTCGCGCGTGGCCGACAGTTTCGCCGAGCATGACCAGATCATGATCGCCCTGCGCGCCCGCACCCCGCTGGACCTGGCCGCGCGGCTGGAGGCGCATAACCTCAAGACCTGCGAGGCGATGCTGCTGGCGACCCGGCAGATGCCCTGACAGGCGGGACCCTACCGGATCGTCGGATCCAGCTTGTCGCGCAGCCAGTCCCCGGCGAGCGAGATCGACAGCGTCGTGAGCATGATCACCATGGCGGGGGCCAGCATGATCCAGGGCGCGGTGGTGAGGTATTCGCGCCCGAAGCCCACCATGTTGCCCAGGCTCGATTCCGGCGGCTGCACGCCAAGGCCCAGGAAGGACAGGCCGGATTCCATCAGGATGATCTCGGGGAAGGTCAGCGTCATCGACACGATGAGGGTCGAGGCGACGTTGGGCAGGATGTGATGCAGGTAGACCCGGCGCGGCGTAGCGCCCAGCTGCACCACCGCCTCGGCATAGCCCTGCGCCCCGGCCGAGATCGCAAGGCCGCGCGCGATGCGGGCATAGCGTTCCCAGCCGTAAAAGCCCATCAGCACCACCAGCAGCCACATGGACGAGCCGAAGAAGGCCAGCACGGCCAGCGACATGATGAGGAAGGGCAGGGCGGCCTGGAAGTCGGCCAGCATAACCACGAAATGCTCGACCACACCGCGGAACTGCGCCGCCAGGAAGCCCAGCGACGTGCCGAAGACCGCCGACAGCAGCGTGGCGCCGAAGGCGATGATAAGCGACACGCGGATCGACTGGATCAGCCGCGACAGCACATCCCGGCCCAGCTCGTCCGTGCCCAGCCAGTGGCCCGGCGTGCCCGGCGGCGACAGGCGCGCCATCAGGTCCATCTGCGTCACGTCATAGGGCCGGATCCAGTCGGCAAAGATCGCGCAGAGCAGCATCAGCGCCAGCCAGCCAAGGCTGAACGCCACGGCGCCGGGCACACCGGTCATCCGCCGCAGCAGGGTCCTGCGCGGGGCGCCGGTGGGGGAAGCGGGGGCAAGCGTCATCTGTGGGTCCTCTCAATGCGCGGGCTGGGCGCGCAGGCGCGGGTCGAGCCAGCCGTAAAGCAGGTCGACCACAAGGTTCGACACCACCATCACGGCAGCGATCAGCAGCAGGATGCATTGCACGACGGCCAGATCTCGGTTGGCCACCGACACGATCAGCAGCCGCCCGATCCCGGGCCAGGAGAAGATCGTCTCGACCACCACGGCGCCGGAGATCACCGAGCCGACCATGAAGCCCACGATGGTCACGATCGGCACGGCGGCATTGGGCAGCGCATGGCCGCGCACCACGTCGTGCCAGCGCACACCCTTGGCCGAGGCGGTGCGGATATAGGGCTGGCCCATAACCTCGATCATGGCCGAGCGCGAGAACCGCGCGAGGATACCGATCCCGCCGATGGACATGGTGATCGCGGGCAGCAGCGCATGCTGCCATGTTCCGATCCCGCCCGACGGCAGGGCATGCAGCGTCACGGCGAAGATCAGCACCAGCACCAGCCCCATCACGAAGGACGGTATGGTGAAGCCCAGAATGGCCAGGAAGATCACGCCCCGGTCGATGGCACTGTCGCGGTGCAGCGCGGCATAGATCCCCGCCGGGATCCCGATGCAAAGCTTCAGCAGCAGCGCCGGGATCGTCAGCTGCAGGGTCGCGGGCACCCGTTCCAGCACCAGCTCGATCGCGGGCGAGCGATCCCGCATCGACAGACCGAAATCGCCCGACAGGATCTCGCGAAAATAGCTGATGTACTGCTGCCAGAGCGGCGCATCCAGCCCCCATTCCGCGCGGAAGGCATCGACGACGTTCTGCGGTACATCGGGGCCCATCAGCACCTGCGCCGGATCGCCCGACATGCGCAGGACGACGAAGGCAAAGGTCATCACGGCCAGCACCGTCACGACGGCGCGGAACAGACGGACCAGGACAAAGGCGATCATGGCGGCCTCCTCAGGCGGCGCGCGACGCGGGCGCGCCGGTCACGTGGTGGCAGGCGGCGGTCTGCCGGGGCGCGACCGTTTGCAGCTGCGGCAGCTCTGCGCGGCAGATCCCGGTGGCAAAGGCACAGCGGGGATGAAAGGCGCAGCCCGAGGGGCGCTTGCCCGGGTTCGGCGGCTCGCCCTGCAGGATCACGCGGCTGTCCAGCGCCCGGCCCGGCTCCGGCACCGACGACACCAGCGCCTGCGTGTAGGGATGCCGGGGATGGGCAAAGAGCTCTTCGGCCGGGCCTTCCTCGACGATGCGGCCCAGGTACATCACCGCGACCCGGTCACACAGATTGCGCACGACCTTCAGGTCGTGGCTGATGAAGACCATGCTCAGCTGGCCGCCCTGCTGCAGGTCGCGCAAAAGGTTCACCACCTGCGCCTGGATCGACACGTCAAGGGCCGAGACGGGTTCGTCGCAAACCAGCAGGTCGGGGCCGGTGGCCAACGCGCGGGCGATCACCACCCGCTGCCGCTGACCGCCCGAGAGTTCATGCGGATAGCGCCCGGCCTGATCGGGGCGCAGCCCCACGGCCTGCATCAGCTCCTCGACCCGGGCGGCGCGGCTGGCGGGGGTGCCGATGGCGTGGATGTCCAACGGCTCGCGGATCTGGACCGAGATCGGCAGACGCCGGTCCAGCGCGGACAGCGGATCCTGATAGACCATCTGGATCCGCGCGCGCAGCGCCCGCCAGTCGGCCGTGCCGCGCGGGGGCATGGGCGTTCCGGCCAGCCGAACCTCACCGCCCTGTGCCGGATCGACACCCAGAAGCATCCGGCCCAGAGTGGATTTGCCGGAGCCGCTTTCGCCGACGATGCCCAGCGTCTCGCCCGGGTGAACCTTAAGGCTGACGCCATCGACGGCGCGGATCGGCACGGGGCGGGCCAGAAGGCCCTGACGGCTTTCGTAGATGCGGACAAGGTCGCGGGCGTCGAGAACGGCGGTCATGAATGCACTCCTTCGCGCCGGGCCGGGGCGGTGTCCTGCGTGGCCGGTGCGGCGGGCAGGGGATAGGCGCAGGCGAGGGCGCGTCCGTCCTGCTGCCTGTGCAGATCCGGCCGCTCGCTGTGGCAGAAGTCGCGTGCATGGGCGCAGCGCGGGGCAAAGGCGCAGCCCCTGGGCAGGTTGCGCGGATCGGGGACCGTGCCCCGGATCGGCACCAGCGGCACGCGCGGCCCATCCAGCCGGGGCAGCGCGTCGAACAGACCCCGCGTATAGGGATGGCGCGGGCGGTCGAACAGCAGCCCGACCTCGCCCTGTTCGACGATACGCCCGGCATACATCACGCAGACCCGTTCACAGACCTGCGCCACCGCGCCCAGGTCGTGGCTGATGAAGACGGTGGCCATGTTCATCTCGGCCCGCAGCCGCGCCAGCAGGTCGAGGATCTGCGCCTGGATCGTGGCGTCCAGCGCCGTGGTGGGCTCGTCCGCGATCAGCAGATCGGGTTCGCCCGCCAGCGCCATGGCGATCATCAGCCGCTGGCACTGACCGCCTGAGAATTCGTGGGGATAAAGCGCAAAGCGCCCCTTCGGATCGGGAATGCCCACCAGGTCCATCAGCCGCAGCGCCTCGGCCTTGGCCGGCGCGCCGGTCAGGCCGCGGTGCAGCTTCAGCGCCTCGCAAAGCTGGCGGCCGACCTTCAGAACCGGGTTCAGCGCGCTGGACGGATCCTGGAAGATCATCGCGATCCGCCCGCCGCGCACCTGTTCCAGCTGCGCGCGCGGCGCGCCGGACAGATCCGTCTCGCCCAGCCGGACCCGGCCCGAGACGGTGGCCTTCGAGGGCAGAAGCCCCAGCGCGGCCAGCCATGTCACCGACTTGCCGCAGCCGCTTTCGCCGACAAGGCCCAGGGCCTCGCCCGGGCGCACGTCCAGGTCGATGCCATGCAGCACCGGCACGCCGTCGAAGGCGACCCTGAGATCCCGGATCTCGACAAGGTTGGTCATGCGCTCTCCTTTGCGGTGGACGGGGTGCGGTCGGGTTGGGGAATGTGGAACCGGAAAAACCCCGGCGGGCGCGGTGCCCGCCGGGGGTGTCGGGGCGTGCCCGGTCAGCCGTCGAGGCGCCAGTTCTCGGCGCGGAAGTCCATGGCGAAGGCCGGCGCCGCCTTCCAGTTCAGGTCCGACCGCATGCCGGTGAAGACCGCGTTCTGGTGCAGCAGCTGATAAGCCGGATCCTCGCGTTCGCAGATCTCCAGCATCCGGGCGAAGGCCTTCTTGCGCTTGGCGTGATCGGTCGAGGTCTCCATCACCAGTGCCAGCTCGTTGACCTCGGCATTGGTCCATTCGTGGTTCTGCTGCGGCGAGGAGTTCGGGCCGAACTGCGTCACCATCGGCGTGATCGGGTCGTTGATCGTGTTCGAGGCCGACCAGTCGCGGATCCCGCCCGGCGTGCTGAAGTCCATGATCTGGCCCCAGTTCTCCTTCATCTCGATCTCGACGTTCAGGCCGACCTGCTTCCACATCTCGACCAGGATCTGCCCGGTGGGCACCTGGTTGGTGTAGTAGTTGTTCAGCAGGCGATAGGGGATCGCATCGCCCTTGTAGCCGGCCTGTTTCAGCAGGTCCTGCGCCAGCTGCGGGTTGTATTCCGGAACGGTCCAGTTCTCGATGAACATGTCCGACCCGCGCCAGCTTTCGAACTGCAGGCCGGCGGGGACAACCGTCATCCCGCCCCAAAGCGCCTGCACGATGGCGTCGCGGTCGATCGCATGGGTCATGGCACGGCGCACAAGCGGGTCGGCCAGGATCTCGTTGCGGGTGTTGAAGGTCGAGATGCGGTGGTTCCAGATGGTGGAATTCTGAACCTCGAACCCGTCGGTGTTCATCACCGTGCCGATCTGATCCGGCGGCAGGTCGCAGGCGAAATCGTATTCGCCCGACAGCAACCCGTTCACGCGGCTGGCCACCTCGGGGACCTCGACGAAGGTGATGCGCTCCAGCGGCGGGCGGCCGCCCCAGTAATCGTCGAAGGCATGCAGCGTCAGCGACACGTCGGGGCGGTACTCCTCGACGTAATAGGGGCCGGTGGTGACGGGCTTGGAGGCCCATTCGTCATAGCTGGCGGCCTCGTCCCAGGCGCGGCGGTTCAGGATCTGGCTGCCGCCGGAATAGAGCCGGCCTTCCATCGTGACATCCGGCGTCGCGTTGTGGAAGCGCACGGTATACTTGTCGACGACCTCGACGCCGGCCAGCGACGGCCATTTGCGGCGGCCGATGCCGGGCAGCGCGGCGGGAATGTCCTTGGCGGTCTCGGGCTTGTAATCCACGGCAAAGATCGTCTCGCCGCCGGCCGGCTCGGTATCGCCGAACAGCCGCTCGCGCGAGAACGAGAAGGCCACGTCCTCGGCCGTCAGCTCGTCGCCGTTGTGGAACTTCACGCCTTCGCGCAGCTTCAGCTCAAGCGTCTTGTCGTCGATGCGTCGCCATTCGGTGGCCAGGCCGGGCACCGGGCCCTGGTCGCCCATCCAGTCGCGCAGGATCAGGCCTTCCCACAGGTTGGGATAGAAGACGCGCTCGCCCACGTTGGATTGTTCGTTCCAGACGTCGAGCGTGTTGTTGTTGGTGATCTTCTGCACCGCGATGGTGATCGAGGGCCGGGCGCCCTGGGCGCGGAGGTAGCCGGGCAGCATCAGCCCCGTGGCGGTGGCGCCCATCAGGCCGAGCGCGTGGCGTCTGTTCAGTCGGATCATCTCAATGTCTCCCGGTCACCCGCCGGTGGACCGTGATCGTCCGGGCGGATCGGTTGCAGGGCAGCGCCCGAGGAAGGACCCCCGGCGCGGCCCTTCAACGCCCCTGGCATGAAGATGGGGCGACGGTTTCTTGAACGTTTCAACAAGACTGCGGCCGGGTTTTGTGACAGTTTGTAAAATCTTGAAACTGCAATCATTCTGTCATGATGCGCCCGTAACCGGGGCCGGTCGGCCCCCGCCGCGGCATGTCCGGGCGGTGGGCTTCTCTTCCCTGTGACGGAGCCTTCGATGACCTCTCTTCCCGTTCTCGGCGCGGCGATGCCGCTCGACACTGTCGAAACCCTGCGCGACTGGCTGATCGCCGATCAGCGCGACCTGGAGATCCAGGATTTCATCCACGCCGACGTTCTGAACGGCGACTGGCAGCCGCGGGTCGACCGCGCGCGCAAGCTGCTGGACGGCTATACCGGCCGGCTTGGCATTCACGGGCCGTTCTGGGGCCTGAACATCGCCAATCCCGATCCGGACCTGCGCGCGCTGGTGACAAGGCGGATGGACCAGGGCCTGGCGGTCTGCGAGGCGCTCGGTGCCACCCAGATGGTCATCCACAGCCCCTACACGACCTGGATGTACAACAATCTCGACAACATCGACGGCCAGCGCCAGAATGTCATCGACCTGACGCACGAGACGCTGGATCCGGTCATCGCCCGGGCCGAGGCGGCCGGTGTGACCATGGTCATCGAGAATATCGAGGACAAGGATCCCGACGCCCGGCGCGAACTGGCGCTCAGCTTCGACAGCGCGGCCGTGCAGGTGTCGATCGACACCGGGCATGCGCATTACGCCCATGGCTCCACCGGGGCGCCGCCGGTCGATTACTTCGTGAAATCGGCGGGCGAGACGCTGCATCACATCCACCTGCAGGATGCCGACGGCTATGCCGACCGGCACTGGGCCATCGGCAAGGGCACGGTGAACTGGCCGGCGGTCTTCGCGGCGCTGGCGCCCCTCGGCGACCGTCCGCGCCTGATCATGGAACTGCGCGACAAGTCCGGCATCCTGCCCTCGGCGGCCTGGCTCGAAAGCCTCGGCCTGGCGCGCTGACGCCGAAGGGGGCGGCCCGTCCGCCCCCGACCGCCGCCCGGTCAGCGTGTGCGATGCCCGGGATCAGGCCCCTGCCTCTGACGGCTCGTCGCGAGAGATCCCGGCCTGGGCGGGCAGCGCGCCTTCGATCAGGTGCCGCCCCCGGTCGACGATCCGCCCGGCGTCCAGCATCAGCACCTCGTCGGCATCCTCCAGCGTCGAGAGCCGGTGTGCGATCACCAGCGTCGTGCGCCCCACCGACAGCCTCGCCAGCGCGGCCTGGATCTCGCGCTCGGTCTCGCGGTCCAGCGCCGAGGTCGCCTCGTCCAGCAGCAGGATCGGCGGATCCTTCAGGAACACCCGCGCGATCGCGACCCGCTGCTTCTGTCCGCCCGACAGCAGCACGCCGCGCTCGCCCACCACCGTGTCCAGCCCTTCGGGCAGGCTTTCGACCAGCGAGGTCAGCTGCGCCAGTTCCACCGCCTTCAGGATCTCGTCCTCGGTCGCGTCCAGCTTGCCATAGGCCACGTTCTCGCGCAGCGTGCCGCCGAACAGGAACACGTCCTGCGACACCAGCCCGATCTGACGGCGCAGGGAACCAAGCGTCATCTTCGACAGCGGCATGCCGTCGATCCGCACCTCGCCCGAGGTCGGTTCGTAGAAGCGTGGCACCAGGGCCATCACCGTCGACTTGCCCGCGCCCGACTGGCCGATCAGCGCGACGGTCTTGCCCGCGGGCACCGTCAGCGAGATGTCGTGCAGCACCGGGCGGTGCTCGTCATAGGCAAAACTCACGTGATCCAGCACGATCTCGCCCTTCAGCGCCGGCGCCTCGATGGCGTCCGGCGCATCGGCGATATCCGCCTCGATCGACATCAGGCCCAGGTAGCGGCGGAAGCCGGCGATGCCGCGCGGATAGGTCTCGACCACCGCCGCGATCTTCTCCAGCGGGCGGAAGAACACGCCGACCAGCAGCAGGAAGCCCACGAAACCGCCCGTCGTCAGCGTCCCCTGCATCACGAAGATCGCCCCGGCCACCATCACCGCCACCTGCACGAAACGCATGCCCATGTAGTGGATCGCGCTTGAGCTGGCCATGATCCGGTAGGCCTGCAGCTTGGTGTGGCGGTAGCCATGGTTGTCGGCGGCAAAGAGCTTTTCCTCGTGCCCCTCGTTGGCGAAGGCCTGGACCACGCGGATGCCGCCGATCGCCTCTTCGAGCCGCACGTTGAAATTGCCGACGCGACCATAGATGTCCTGCCAGGCCCGCGTCATCCGTCCGCCGTAGAAGGCCACCAGCCAGACCATCAGCGGCAGCACGATGGCGGTGATGATCGCCAGCGGCAGATGCATCCAGGCCATCAGGGCAAAGGCCCCCACGAAGGTCATGATCGCGATGAAGAGATCCTCGGGGCCGTGGTGGGCGACCTCGCCGATCTCTTCCAGGTCGCGGGTCACCTGCGCCACCAGCTTGCCGGTCGCCGCGCGGTCGTACCAGCGCCAGCTCAGCCGGGTCAGGTGGGCAAAGGCCCGGCGGCGCATCTCGGTCTCGATGTTGATGCCCAGCATGTGGCCCCAGTAGATCACCACCGCCATCAGCCCGGTGTTGCAGACATAGATCGCGACCAGCCCGACGGCGGCCAGAACGGTCAGCCGCAGATCGCCCAGCGGCAGCAGGTGGTCGACGAAGGCGGTGATCGCCAGCGGAAAGGCAAGCTCCAGCAGGCCCGAGACGACGGCACAGCCGAAGTCCAGCCAGAAGAGCCCCATGTGCGGGCGGTAGTAGGAAAAGAACTGGCGGAGCATCGCAGGGGTCGCTTGTCAGAGGGGCAGGCCGGCGGAGGACCCGCCGCGGCCGGGCGGAGGGCCCGCCGGGTCAGGCCTTCCGTAGCTTTTCCAGAGTGATTTTGTCAATTAAGGCGCCGGCGGAACGGCGCGGGCCGAAGGCTCAGGTGTCCTCAAGCAGCAGGTCGAGGTAGACGCCGTTGCTCCAGCCGAACCCATCCTGCAGGTCGTATTCGCCGCCGCCACTGCGCGCGGTCGGGTCGAGCACGTTGTACTTCTCCACGAACTTGCCGGACTGGCGGAAGACCGTCTCGCAGGTCTCCAGCCAGCGCCGCCTCAGCGTGTCGGCCAGCCGGTCGTGACCATAGCGGCGCAGGCCCTGGATCGCGATCCATTGCAGCGGCGCCCAGCCGTTGGGGCTGTCCCATTGCTGGCCGCTGGCGATGTCGGTGGTCAGCAGGCCCCCCGGCGCCAGAAGGTGGTCTTCGACATGGGCGGCGGCGCGCGCGGCCTGATCCGGCGTCGCCGCGCCGGCCCAGAGCGGGAACAGCCCGGCGGCCGAGGTGACGGGGATCGGCGTGCCATCCTCGATCGAGAGGTCGAAGAAATAGCCCCGGTCGTCGTCGAAGAACCGTGCCGCGATCGCCGCGCGCCGGGTCTCGGCAGCAGCGTGGTAGGCGCGGGACCGGTCCGGCCCGGGAGACGCGGTGGCCTCGGCCAGGATCTCTTCCATGCGCAGCAGCAGGCAGTTCAGATCGACGGGCCAGATCCGCGTGGTGCGGATCGTGCCCAGGTCCATCGGATCCGCCAGCCAGCGCGACGAGAAATCCCAGCCGCTTTCGCAGGCCGCGCGCAGATCGCGGAAGAACCCCGGATGGGCGCTGGCGTGATCGGCCCAGGCGATGTCTGTCCCGTACATCTCGATCCGCGGCCCCGTGCCCTCGTCCCAGTACCGGCCAAGGCCCCGGTGGTTGCGCGGGGTTTCCATGAAAAAGCGGTACTCTGCCTCCATCGCTGGCAGATAGGCGGCCAGGGCGCCGGGCAGATCCCCGGTGGCACGGCCGTAATCGGCGACCATGGCGGCGAAGAAGGGCGGTTGCGAGCGGGTCAGGAAGTACGACCGGAACCCGTTGGGAATGAAGCCGAAACTGGCGATGGCATGGGCGAAATTGTCCAGCATGTCGCGCACCAGATCGGTGCGGCCCACGCGCAGCAGGCCCAGCTGGGTGAAATAGCTGTCCCAGTAATAGGCCTCCTGAAACCGGCCGCCGGCGATCACATAGGGCTTCGGCAGCGGAATCCGCGTGGACCGTTCGGCGGGATCGTCCGGCGCCCGTGTCAGATGCGCCCAGACGGCGTCCAGGTGGGTGGCGGCATCATGGGCGGGATCGGTGCTGTATCCCTCGCCCGGGGCCTGCACGGGCCGGAACCATGCGGCGTGGAAGGCGCGCAGATCCACCTCGCCTTCGGATTGCGCGGCGGCATAGGCGGCGCGGATCTCCTCGGCCGGGGCGCGCAGAATGGAATCGGAAATCGCCTTTTCGTCGGGCCAGAGGCCGGAGCCGTGAAGATCGGTGAAGAGGTCGCGCAGGCTTTGGTCGAGATGTTCCATGGGTTCGGGGTCGTGCCGTTGGTCGAAATTTTCGGCGCCACTGTGGCCCATGACGGCAGGAGGTGACAGGGCCGCGGCAGGACCTTGCCACGTCAGAACGGGACGCCGGTGCTTGTGCTGAAGCACCGGGCAGGTCCCGCGGAGAGCGCCGTGCCAGCGCGCCTACAAACAACATAAGACTAATTACCAGATATCGGGCTGTCGTTCGAAGGTCCCTGCCTTTTGTCCCCGCCATGAGCAATGCATTTTCCGCAAGGCAGGTCGCGGTGACGCGCGGGTGAACTGGACATTTGCGCGGTCCGTCTCCATGGTCTGCGCGACCGGCCGGCCGCCAGGTTTCGCGCGTGGCCGGCCCAATAGACGGGAGGATTCAGATGTATTTCCGCAAGACGCTCATCGCCGGGTCGCTGGTGCTCGGCGCCGCCGCCACCGGTCTCGCGGCCGAGACGCGGGTGACCTACAAGTCCGCCAAGACCGGCTCGTCCTACTACCAGATGGGCGTGGAACTGGCCGAGGCGATGAAAGCCGGCACCGATGGCGAGATCTCGGTCACGGTCGAGGAAAGCCAGGGGTCGGTGCAGAACGTAATGGAGGTCCGCGCCCGCGGCGCCGACTATGTCTTCACCACGCCGCCGGCGCTGGTGGGCCTGGCCCAGCAGGGCAAGGCGATGTTCGAGGGCAAATCCAGCCCGCAGTTCGAAGAGATCCGCGCGCTCTTCCCGATCCCATCGCTGACCATGCATTTCGTGATGTCCGCCGACAGCGAGGCGACCTCGCTCGAGGACCTCGCGGGCAAGACCATCCTGCTGGGCAAGGGCTCCTTCGGCGCCAACGAAGGCGCCAAGTACCTCGAACTGTTCGGCCTGTCCGATGACGTGACCATCGCCGATGCCGAACTGTCCAACGCGGTGAACGCGCTGAAGAACGGACGGATCGACGGCTTTGTCACCGCCGGGTCCTTCCCGGCACCGAACGTGATCGAAGCGGCGGCCTCGACCCCGGTGACCGTGTTGTCGCTGACCGACGACCAGATCGCCGAGACCAAGCGCACGCGGCTCGTGATCCCCGCCGGCACCTATGCCGGACAAGAGACCGATATCGTGACCACCTCCCTGCCCGTCGCGGCCTTCACCACGACGCAGATGGACGACGACACGGCCTACGAGCTGACAAAGACCTACTGGGAACAGAAAGAGGAACTGGCGGATGTCTCGCGCTGGTGGAACGGCGTGACGCCCGAGCTGCTGGAGAACGTGACCACCGCCTTCCACCCCGGCGCGCTGCGCTATTACGAAGAAGCCGGCATCGCGGTGCCCGCAACCAACTGAGGACCGACAGGGTGCGGCGCCCCGGTGCCGCCCCGGACATTTCCCGATCATGACCACGGAGCCCCGCAGCCGCGCCATTCGCAGCGCATGGATCACCCTTGCCCTGGCCCTCGTGGCCTTTCACCTTGCCCTGGTGTTTTCCGGGCTCGTGCGCAACCTGGTCAGCCGCCCGCTGCACATGGCCTTCATCCTGCCCTTCGCGCTGGTCTACCGGGCAGAGCCGGGATGGCAGCGGCGCACTGGCATCGGGCTGGCGCTGCTGGGCTGTGCCGCGGCGCTCTGGGTCGCGTGGAACAGTGACGCGCTGGCCGACCAGTACGGGTTTCTCGAGGGCAATTTCCAGCTGGTGATCGCCTGCATCCTGCTGGGTGTCGTGCTTGAGACCGCGCGGCGGATGATCGGCTGGCCCCTGCCGCTGGTGGCGCTGGCCGCCCTGCTCTACGGGCTGTTCGGGCAGCATATCCCCGGCGAATTCGGCCATTCCGGCACGCCGCTGCAAAGCTTCCTCGGCACGCTGACCATCGCCGAGGGCGGGATCTGGGGCTCGCTGACGGGCGTGTCGGTCAACGTGGTGTCGATCTTCGTGATCTTCGGCGCGGTGCTGAACGCGGGCGAGGCGGGCCAGGGCTTCATGAACCTGGCCTCGGCGGCGGCCGGCCGGCTCAAGGGCGGCGCGGCCAAGGTGTCGGTGCTGTCGTCCGCGCTCTTCGGGTCGATCTCGGGCTCGGCCTCGGCCAACGTGGCCTCCACCGGGGCGATCACCCTGCCGGCGATGACCCGGCTGGGCTATCCCAAGCGCCTGGCCGCGGCGGTCGAGGCGGTGGCCTCCTCGGGCGGTCAGATCATGCCGCCGCTGATGGGCGCCGGCGCCTTCGTCATGGTCGAGCTGACCGGGGTCCCCTACACCTCGATCATTGCCGCCGCGATCCTGCCGGCGGTTCTGTACTTCCTGGCCACCTGGGTCGGCATCAACGCCTATGCGACGCGCTTCAACCTGCGCGCGGTGGACGCGTCGGACCGCCCCGGTGCGCGCGACGTGATCATCACCTCGCTGTTCTTCCTGATCCCCTTCGCCGTACTGATCTACGCCATGTTCTGGATCGGCTTCACCCCGGAATACGCCGCGGCGCTGGCGATCATCGCCGCCACCGCCCTGCTCTTCTTCAACGCCGAGCTGACCTTCGACCCGCCCCGCATCGCCGGCCGGCTGACCTCGGCCGTGCTGAACGCCGCCGGCCAGGTGGCGATGATCGGCTCGATCATCCTGTGCGCCTCCATCGTGATCGGCGTGCTGTCGATCACCGGCCTCGGCGTCAAGATCACCTCGCTGATCCTCGAAGGCTCCGGCGGGCTGCTCTGGCCCTCGCTGTTCCTGACGGCGCTGGCCTGCCTGGTGCTGGGCATGGAGGTCCCGACCACGGCGGCCTACGTGATCTGCGTCTCGGTGGCGGGCCCCGCGCTGATCCAGCTGGGGCTGGAGCCGCTGCAGGCGCATCTTTTCGTCTTCTGGTTCGCGCTGCTCTCGACGATCACCCCGCCGGTCTGCGGCGCGGTGTTCATCGCCGCCGGCATGATCGGGGAGAACTGGCTGAAGGTCGCGATCACCGCCATGGCCCTGGGTGTGGGCCTTTACATCATCCCGCTGGGCATGGTGGCCAATCCCGCGCTTCTGGCGCTGGCCGACACCCCTGCCCGCGCGATCCTTGCCGCGCTCCGGATCGGCCTGGGGCTGGGGCTCGTTTCCTACGGGTTGATCGCGGCGCGCGGGATTCTGTCGCGCGGAGGCGCCTGCCTGGGCGGACTGGCGATCATTTTCGGTCATCTCTGGATTTAGGCCCCGCACCCTCTGGCCCCGGGCCCCGCGCCGCACTACCCCTGTTGCCACCCCCGCACCCCCGCAGACGAGAGACACCATGACACCGCAGGACCACTTCGCCGACGCCCTGATCCGGGCCCATGACAGCGGCAGCCGCGCCGATGCGGGCGCCCTGCCCTCGCCCTCCTACGCCGAGGTTCTGGCGATCCAGTCGAAGGTGCAGGCACATCTTGGCCCGGTCGGCGGCTTCAAGGTCGGCGCGCGGCCCGACGGCCCGCCCACCCTGGCCCCGATCAGCGCCGCGCGGGTCTTTCCCTCGGGCGCCGAGATCGCCGTGCGCGACCGGATGGGGATCGAGCTTGAGATCGGCTTTGAACTGCTGGCCGATCCCGATCCCGCCCTGCCGGTCACCGAATTCCTCCGGCCGCGCGTGGTGCTGGAACTGGTCGACACCCGCCTCACCGGCGTCGAAGACGATCCGATGAAGAAATTCGCCGACAGGCTGATCAACGACGGCCTGGTCCTCGGCCCCGATCTGCCCGACTGGGACGGGACCGATTTCGGGCCCCTCGACGCCCGGCTCACCTGTGGCGACGTGACGGTGATCGACGGTGAAACCAGCGTTCCCGGCGGCTCGGCGCTGGCCAATGTCGAACTGCTGCGCACCCATCTCGGGGCCCATTGCGGCGGGCTGCGCAAGGGCCAGGTTATCATCACCGGCTCGATCTCGGGCCTGCAATATTACCCGGCCGGAACCGCGGTCTCCGGCCGGATCGAGGGGATCGGAGAGGTCTCCTGCCAGCTGGTGTGACGGATCACTCCGCCACAACAGGCTCCCCGGCCCGGATACAGGCGACCCGCCGGCGCGGCGCCGGCATCAGCATCGGCGGCAGCCCCGCCGTGCATTCCGGCAGAGCCTTGGGGCAGCGCGGCGCAAAGGAACAGCCATCGGGCTTGCTCTCAAGCGCCGGCGGCGCGCCCGGAATCGCGTTCAGCCGCTGGCCCTGTTCCACGTCATGCAGGTTCGCCGCCAAAAGGCCTTGCGTATAAGGATGCCGCCCCTCGCGGATGATCTCGCGCGTGGTGCCCTCCTCGAAGATCTGACCGGCATACATCACCGCCACCCGCTCGGAAATTTCCACGGCAACGCCGATATCATGGGTGACAAAGATCACCCCCATCCCGAATTCCTTCTGCAGCTCGCGCAGCAGCAGCAGGATCTGGATCTGCACCGTGGCATCCAGCGCCGTGGTCGGCTCGTCCGCCAGCAGCAGCCTCGGCCGGCAGGCCAGCGCCAGCGCGATCATCACCCTCTGCCGCATCCCGCCCGACAATTCGTGCGGGTAATTGTGCAGCCGCCGGTTGGCCGAGGGGATCCGCACGCGGTCCAGCATGTCCAGAGCGACCGACATCGCCTCGTCCCGGCTGACGCCCTTGTGGCGCCGCACCGATTCCGCGATCTGGTGGCCGACGGTGAACACCGGGTCCAGCGCCAGCGCCGGCTCCTGGAACACCATCGAGACCTCACCGCCCCGGTATTTCGCCAGCGCCTTGCCGCGCAGCGACAGCACGTCCACGCCGTTCACGTGGATCGACCCGTCGATCTCGCTCCGCTTCGGCGGCAACAGCCCCAGGAGCGTCTTCAACGTCACCGACTTGCCCGAGCCGCTCTCGCCCAGCAGAGCCAGAGTCTCGCCCTGCTCCATCGACAGCGACACGTCATTGATCGCATGGACTGTCCGCTTGCCCTTGAAGCGCACCGACAGGTTGCGGATATCGACCAGCTTCCCGGTCATGACGGCACCCCCTGCCCGGCCTTCGGATGGCCAGAGTCCGCATCATGCAGGTGGCAGGCCACCATGTGTTTCGCGTTCACCGACAGCCCGGCCAGCTTCGGCGTCTTCGTCTTGCAGACATCCGCCTTGAACCGGCAGCGCGTGTGGAACCGGCAGCCCGAGGGCGGGTTGATCGGGTTCGGCGGATCGCCCGACAGCGGCGGCTCCTTCGTGCGGTTGTCCGGGTCCATCGACGGCATCGCCGAGAACAGCGAGCGCGTGTAGGGATGCGCCTGCTCGGCCCAGATCGAGGCTACCGGCGCGACCTCGACCACCTCGCCCAGGTACATCACCAGGATCCGGTCCGAGATATAGCGCACCACGTTCAGGTCATGGCTGATGAAGATATAGGTCAGGCCGAATTCGGCCCGCAGATCGTTGAGCAGGTTCAGCACCTGCGCCTCGACCGATTTGTCCAGAGCCGAGACCGCCTCGTCCAGCACCACCAGCCTTGGCGACATGGCCAGCGCGCGGGCGATGTTGACCCGCTGCCGCTGCCCGCCCGACAATTCATGCGGATAGCGGTGGGCAAAGCGCGCCGGGTCCAGCCCCACGCGGTCCATCAGCTTGCGCGCGCGGTCCTCGGGCTTGTCCAGCCCCTGCACCCGGGCACCGAAGGCGACGCTTGCCTCGATCGTCATGCGCGGGTTCAGCGTGGCATAGCTGTCCTGGAACACCATCTGCACGCCCCGGCGCAGGTCCTTCAGCGACAGTTTCTCGCCCAGGGCCAGCCCGTCGAAGATGATGTCGCCCTGGTCGCGTTCGGTCAGCCCGATCAGCAGCTTGGCGGTGGTGGACTTGCCGCATCCCGACTCGCCTACGATCCCCAGCGTCTCGCCTTTGGCCACGTCGAAGGACACGCCATCGACGGCCTGCACCTGCGCCTGCACCCGGCCCAGCGGGCCGCCGCGCACGGGGAAATACTTCTTCAGGTTCTGCACCTTGATCAGCGGCTGCGCGGGGCCCCCGGTATCGGGGGTTGGGTCGTACCCGACGTCTTCAGTCGCGGACATTCATTGCACTCCTCAGGCCGTCGCTCAGCAGGTTCAGGCACAGCGAGGTGACGAAGATCATCATCCCCGGCAAAGCCGAGAGCCACGGGTTGATATAGATGGCGGAGCGGAGCGTGTTCAGCATCAGCCCCCATTCCGGTTCAGGCGGCCGCACGCCGATGCCGAGGAACGACAGGCCGGCCGCCAGGATCATGCAGACACTCGTGAGCGAGGTCGCGTAGACGAAGATCGGCGACAGCACGTTGCCGATCACGTGCATCCGGATCACCGTCCAGTTGTTCGCCCCCGTCGCCCGCGCCGCGTCGATGTAATCAAGCGAGCGCACGCCGGAGGTCACTGCCTCGGCCACCCGCGTGATCGGCGGGATGAACACGATGGTCAGCGACACGAGGCTGTTGAAGATCCCGGCGCCAAGCGCGCCCGAGATCGCGATCGCCAGCAGCACGGAAGGGAAAGCGAAGAACACGTCGATCGTGCGCATGATGATCGTGTTGGTCAGCCCGCCGACATAGCCGGCCAGCACCCCAAGGAAGGAGCCGATGAAGAAGGCGAAGACCACCGGCATCAGCCCGATGAACAATGTCAGCCGCCCGCCATAGATCAGCCGAGCCAGCATGTCGCGGCCCTGCTCGTCGGTGCCCAGCGGATAGCCCTCGGTCCCGATCGGCTTCAGCCGCGCGATCATCGAGCCCTTGTACGGATCCGCCAGCCCCAGCCACGGCGCAAAGACCGCCGACAGGATCAGCAGCATCAGCACGCCGAAACAAGCCATGGTCAGCTTGTCCTGCAGCAGCCGTTCGCCCACCCCGGCCCAGTAGCCCTGCGGTTTCTCCATGGGCGCCGGTTCGCGCCCGTCCATCATCTCGGGTTCGGCAAGGGCCATGGCTCAGGTCCTCTGGATGCGCGGGTCGATCGCGGCCTGGGCCACGTCGACGATCAGGTTCATCGCCACGAACAGCAGCGCCAGCACGAGGATCGTGCCCTGCAGCAAGGGCAGGTCGCGCTGGAAGATGGCGTTCGACAGGAGAAATCCGGAGCCGGGCCAGTTGAACACCGTCTCGATCAGGATCGACCCGCCCAGAAGATAGCCCAGCTGCAGACCCATGACCGACAGCGCGGTCGCGGCGGCATTGCGCGCCACGTGCCAAAGCACGTCCATCCGGGTCATCCCCTTGGCATAAAGCGCCTGCACGAAATCCTGCGTCAGGATATCCCCGGCCAGCGCCCGCACCGTCCGCGCCACGATCCCGATCGGCACCACCGACAGCGTCACGGCCGGCAGGATCAGGTGGCGCATGTGCTCCCAGTTCCAGACCCAGGCCTGCGACCCGCCGGGCCCCGCCCCCATCGACGGCAGCCAGCCCAGGTTGACGGAAAAGATGATGACCAGGACGATCCCCAGCCAGTAATTCGGCAGCGACACGCCGGTGATCGAGGCCGCCGTGACGGCGCGGTCGATCCAGGTGTCGCGGAAATAGCCCGCCAGGAAGCCCAGGAAGACCCCGATCGGGAAGGCGATGACCGCCGCGCTCGCCGCCAGCAGCAGCGAGTTGTTGACCGCGCCGAAAACCTCCGCAGCCACGGGCCGCCCGGTGGCGATGGATTTGCCCATGTCGCCCTGCGCCAGGTTGCCGATCCAGATCGCGTATTGCACCGCCAGCGGCTTGTCCAAACCATAGGCGGCGCGCATCGCGGCCTGTTCCTCGGCGGTGGCGTCGATCGGCATGATCGCCGTCAGCGGATCGCCCGGGGCGATCTGCACCAGCATGAAACAGATGACCGAGACACCGAAGGCCACCGGCAGAACCAGGATCAATCGACGGATAAGATAGCTGAGCACGGGACGTCGCCTCGAAAATTGAAAAAGGCCCCGCCACCCCGAAGGGCCGCGGGGCCATGTCGCGATTACTCTTCGATCGTGATGCCGGAGAAGTTCTGGTACCAGTTCTGCGCCTGCACGAAGCCCTTCACCGAAGGCTTCATCGCCCGCGGGGCCACGTCATGGGTGACGAACAGGAACAGCGCGTCGTTGACGTATTTCTCATGCGTCTTCTGCAGCACCTTGGTCTGCTCTTCCGGATCGAAGGTCGTCTTGATCTTCGCGAAAAGCTCCTGCATCTCGTCGTCGCAATAATGGCCCCAGTTGGTGCCGTTCGGCGCGATCAGCCCGCAATCCAGGTGACGGATCAGGCCGGTGAACGGATCCTGGATGAAGTAGGTGAAGTTGATCGACTGCGCCCCATCGACCGAGGCATCGGCCGCACCGGCACGCCACAGGTTGATCATCTGGTTCCACTCGACAACCATGAACTCCACGTCGATCCAGATCTCGGCCAGGCTTTGCTGGACATATTCGTTCATCGGCAGCGGCAGCATCTGGCCCGACCCCGACGGCGAGATCAGCGCCTTCACTTCAAGGCGGTTGTCCGGGCCATAGCCGGCCTCTTCCATCAGGGCCTTCGCGGCTTCGAGGTCGTATTTCACCTCGAATTCCGGATCACCGAACCAGTTCGACGACGGCGGCAGGAAGCCTTCGGCCGGGACCATCAGGCCGCCCAGCAGCGGCGCCATGCCTTCGCGGTCGATCGCCAGGTTGGCGGCCTTGCGCACGCGGATGTCGTTCCAGGGCGACCCTTCCAGCCGCGACAGGTGCCACGTCCAGTTGTGCGGATAGGCGTTCGACGAGATGACGAAGCCGTTGCCTTCCATCGCCGGGATCGTGTCGGGCGCCGGCGCCTCGATCCAGTCGACCTGCCCCGACAGCAGCGCGGCGGACCGCGCGTTCGGCTCGGGCAGCGGGATCAGGACCATCTTGTCCAGCTTCGGGATCCGGGTTTCATCCCAGTAGTCTTCAAACGGCACCAGCTCGGCGCGTTCGCGCGGCACGAAGGTCTCAAGCTTCCAGGGTCCGGTGCCCGAAGGCGTCATCGCGACCTTTTCCCAATCCTTCTCCAGCGCTTCCCAGTTGGCGCGCGACGACATCAGCACCCAGGTCATCTGGTAAGGCAGCGTGGCGTCGGGCTCCTTGGTGGTGATTTCCACCGTCAGCGGGTCGATGACCTTGTAGCTGGCCACCGCCGGAATGCGCGACTTGCCCTGCGCCGACTGGCGCGGGTCGTATTGTTCCGAACTCTCAACCAGCAGCTTGTCGAGGTTCCAGACCACGTCCTCGGCGGTGAAGTCCGACCCGTCGTGGAACTTGACGCCCTCGCGCAGCTTGAAGGTCCATGTCAGACCGTCGTCGGCCACCGACCACTCGGTCGCCAGACCGGGGATCAGCGTCGACGCCTTATCGGCGCTGGTCAGGTCCCATTCGATCAGCGAGTCATAGACCGTGTAGCCCATGAACCGCATCCCCTCGCCACCCTGGTCCGTCTGGCCAGTGGTCAGCGGGATGTCGGCGGCGGTCATGCCGATGCGCAACGTGCCCTGAGCCTGCGCGAGTGAGCCGCAGGCCATGGCGAACGCGGTCGCAAAGATCGCGACGCCCTTTCCCAGATTAGACATTCAAGTCTCCCAGTTGTCCCGTTTTTTGTTGTCACGCGAACATCCGGCAGGCCGGGCCATGCCCGGACCGATGCGAACCGATCGCGTCCACCGGGGGAGTGTCACAATGCCCTCAATTCAGAGACCAGATAATTAGTGGCGTCTGGCCCGCTTCCGGCCGGAGCAGGGGGTGGACGCCCAATTTTTGCCCAAATACTTAGCATTTGCAAAGATTTAGGGCAAAAGTGTCACGGATGACGGTCCGGATCGGCGCCTGCCAGGGCCTGGGCGATCTCTTGCGCCGCCGCAGGGATCGGCGCGATCAGCGGAACGGGCGCCCGCCCCGCCAGCCGGTCGGCCGCGCGGCCCAGCGGCCCGCCCCCGATGATCGCCACCTCGGCCCCGGCCTGCGCGGCCCGGCCGGCGGCCTGCAGAAGCGCTGCGTCCAGCCGGTCGGGATCGGCCATCAGCGCCAGCGCATCGCCCTCGGCAAAGTGGCAGCCGATGTAGCGCCCAGCCCCCGCATGCGCCCGCATCAGCCGGTCGATGGGCTGTTCGAGGCCCGGCGTCGTCGTCACCACCGCAAAGCGCCGCCCGCCTGCGCCGGCGGCCCGCGCGGCGGCCGCGCCAATACCGATCACGGGGCAGGCCAGCCGCGCCGCCAGCGCGGCCCGGCCCGGATCGCCGAAGGCCGCGACCATGATCGCGTCGGCAGGCCCCGGCTCCGCCGCGCCCACCAGCCGCGCGGCCTCTTCCAGCGCCGCTCCGGTCACCAGCATCCCCGGCCCTTCGGGCGCGGTCCAGCCTTCGACCCCGTCCAGGATCCGCCCGGCGATGGCGACCATGTCGCGGGTGGTACCGGCGTTGGAATTTGGGTTCATCAGGATGATCCTCGGCATCGTCTCCGCCCTTCTTGCGCCTGCGCTGTCGCCGGCACCCTTCGCCATGGCCGCTGGCGCGGTCAAGCCGCCCGGGGCCCGCCCGCGCCGGCCCAAAGCGTTACCAGAAGGTTAATACGCCGCCGCAACCCCTTGATATCATTAAGGTGGCCAAGTGTCCCACGCGTGGGACACCCGCCGCGCCTTCCTGGCCTATTTCGGGAACAGGAAGGTCACGATCGCCCGGACGCCCAGCCCGCTCGGCCCCCCGTCGGGGGTGTCGATCCACTGCCGCAGGCCCAGCCCGAAGCTTACCGGTTGCGACCCGAAGGTCACCACCTTCGAGGCGACCAGGTTGATCGGGACCGAGGCCTCGTCGGCGACCCAATCATAGGTCGTCTCGGAATTGATCGTGAAGGTCCAGGCGGTGGGAGTCGTGTAGGACAGGAAGGGCTGCACATAAGAGGCGTTGATCGCGGCATCCCCCGGCTCGGGATCGATACCCCAGAGATGGTTGGCAAGCACCCCGTAGGTCCAGCCGTTCTGCTGGCGCAGCGCCACGCCGGTCGGACCGACGGCCCATTGATCGGCGGTAAAGCCCTCCTCTCCGACGGGCAGGTTGAAGGCCGGCCCCACGCCCCAGATCCAGCCGCCCGGGCCGGGATCCTTGGGCGAGAAGAACAGGCTTTGCAGAACATCCCCCAGCCCGTCCCGCGACAGGTCCGGGCCGGTCACGTCGGTCTGCCAGTTGTAGGGCAGGATCGTCCGCGAGATCAGGTTCCAGTCCTCCCCGATCGAGATCGGAATGACGGGCTGCAGCAACAGCTTCGACTGCTGCCCCTCGCCGTCAGCGCCCATGCCCCGGTCGAAATTGTACTGCAGCGGCACGCTGATCAGCGAGGCCACCGGGTTCGACAGCTGCTTGGCCAGGTCGGCCGAGCCCGACGATTGCGCCACAGCCGGCGTGCCCGCCAGCAAAAGCGTGACCACCGCCGCGCACTTCGGGTTCATCATCCTTGCGTCCCCTGTCATTCCCTTGCCACCCCGCGCAGGTCCGGCACCGCGACCGGAGAGGGCTGCATCGGCATGTTCCTTCCCGGCAAGGTGCGCCCCAATCGCCTGCGATGCAATGGAAAAGACCGGCGTCGCATGGTCGGGCGCCGGGCTGTCCATGAAGGGCCGTGGACACGTTTCGCCCGGTGACCGGTTTCCGCCTCACGGCGCGGCGTTATGCCATGCGTGCCGCCGCATCGGCGCGCGACAGCAACGACAGACACGGCCCCGGACGCCATCGCAACGGACCCCCAACCGACAGGCGACGGCGCAGACAATCCGCTTGCAGCCCGGGGCCTGTTATCCCAATAGGTGACAGAGAAGAGGAACTGCGATCCATGTCGCAAGAAGCAAAATCATGTTGCGCGGGCGACTCCCGCGGCCTTTTTGAGCTTTCGGACAAGGCCTATCTCGACGCAGCCCGTGACGTGCCGCCCGCAGGGGCCGAGGTGCGGGACAGGCTGCGCAACCGGCTGGTTGCACTCGACGGGGGCTTTTTCGACATGGGAACGCGCAAATCGCGCTTCCCCGACGACCTCGATTCACCCCGCCGCAAGATACGGGTGTCACCGTTCCGAATCTCGCCGTTTTCCGTCAGCAACGCCGACTACGCCGCCTTTGCCAAGGCGACCGGCTACCGGACCGTTGCAGAGCGGGAAGGGTGGAGCTACGTCTTTCACCTCTTCCTCGACGACCTCTCGGCCTATCCCGATTATGCCGGGCCGGCGCCCTGGTGGCGGCGCGTCGACGGGGCCTGCTGGCATGCGCCCGAAGGGCCGGGCAGCGACACCGGCGACCGTCCCGATCATCCGGCCACCCATATCGCCTGGTACGATGCCCATGCCTATTGCCGTTGGGCCGGATTGCGCTTGCCGACGGATGCCGAATGGGAATTCGCCGCGCGCGGCGGTCTGGCCCACAAGAAATTCCCCTGGGGCAACCAGATGGCGCCAAACGGCAGGTTCGCCATGAACACCTGGCAGGGGACATTCCCGGATGTGAACACCGCCGAGGACGGATGGATCGGAACGGCCCCCGTCGACGCGTTCGAGCCGAACGGCTTCGGCCTCTACCAGATGACGGGCAATGTCTGGGAATGGGTGCAGGATTTCTATGGCCCGCGCCCCCCAAAGGGCCGTCTGCCCGAAATCGACCCCAGGGGACCGGACAGCGGAGATGCCCGGATTCAGCGCGGCGGATCCTACCTGTGCCACGTCAGCTATTGCGACCGGTACCACGTGCATTCCCGCACCCGGAACGACCCGACGAGTTCCGCCGGCCACAGCGGGTTCCGGGTGGCAGCCGACATCTGAAACCGCTTACGGGCGAAGCCCGTCGGTCAGTTTCTCCAATGTACGCATCATCTGTCGCATGGGCGCGAAATCCTCGGACCTGGCGTGATAGGTCACGCCGGTCGGAATGCTCCATGCGAACTGATCAAGATCGACCTCGCGCAAGCCCAGTTCGGGATTGAGATCGGCCAGAGGTGTCGGCATGCAGACAAGAAACTGATGTTCGGCCACCATCTTGAACGCGATCTGCAGGGAATGTGACTCCAGCGCCAGCCGTGGCTCTGGCAGACCCTTCGACTTGAAATAGTCCCGGATCCGGATGTTCGCCTGCTGGCCGCTGAACAGGCAGAGCCACGGATAGGTCAGGGTGTCTTCGGGGCCATAGCCGTCACGCGAAAAGATGGGATGATGTCTGGCCGCGAAAACGGCGTTGCGCTGTTCGTACAGGACCGTGGTCCGGAAATCGTCGCCGATCTCGTCCTCGGGATGTGGCGTACCTCCGGCATAGGCACGCAGGTCGCCTTTCTTGAGCAGGGGCAGCAGTTCGCCGCCGACACCCGTTGTCACCTGGACGCGCAGGTTCGGAAAACGCCGACGCAGAACGGCAAGCATGTCCGGGTAATAGAGAGAGCAGTAAACCGGCCCGCCCCCGATCCGCATCACCCCGTCCAGCCCCTTGGCCTGTGCGCCGATTTCGACAAGGGCCGCGTTCCACGAGGCCTCTATCTCTCTGGCGCGGGCATGGAGCACCTCTCCCGCCTCGGTCATCCGCACCCCCCGCGGAAGCCGAAGCAGCAGTTCGGTGCCAAGCATCTCTTCAAGCTGACGGATGGATTTCGTCAGGGCCGGCTGACTGATGTTCAACATTCGCGCACCGCCGTGAATGGACGAGGCCTCGACCACGCCGAGGAAATGTTGAAGCCGCCAGATATCACGCATCGCTGTCCCTCCCCAGCCAAGCAATAACTCCGAGGCATCGGAGCAATTTCCATGTGTATTAGTCTTTCCGGGACAGGTCGGTCAATCTCCCGGCACCCGCGGGCCCGGGGTGGCCACCGCGATCCAGACTGAATCCCTGTCCTGTGACTGCCGGAGGAGCCACATGCGTACGGTCTTCGTACTCTTCGATTCTCTCAATCGCCACGCGTTGTCGTGTTACGGTGGAGAGATCGATACACCGAACTTCGACCGGCTTGCCGCCCGCACCGTACAGTTCGACCGTCACTACACCGGCAGCTTGCCGTGCATGCCGGCGCGGCGCGATCTGCAAACCGGCCGGCTTTGCTTTCCGCATCGCAGTTGGGGGCCGCTGGAACCCTTTGACAATTCGTTTGCCGGCATCCTGTCGCAGAAGGGCGTGCACACGCACCTGGTGACGGACCATTTCCACTATTTCGAGGATGGCGGTGCCGGCTATCATACCCGCTACGATACATGGGAATTCGTCCGCGGCCAGGAATACGACCAGTGGAAGGCCAGTGTGGCCCCGCCGCTGGACGCGTATCGCGCAAGATATGCCGCGGCCAGCTATGATCCCGACAGGAAACCGCGCCGTGTGCAGCACCTCGTGAACCGGGACCACATGCAGGCCGAACAGGACCAGCCGACGCCGCGCTGCATGGCCGCGGCCCTGGAGTTCCTGGACGAGAACCGGGCAGCCGATGACTGGCTCTTGCAGCTTGAGATGTTCGATCCGCACGAGCCGTTCCACGCTCCCGACCGGTTCCGCCGGGACGGTGACAGCGATTACACAGGCGGTGTTCTGGACTGGCCCGATTACCAGCGCGTGACCGAAACGCCCGAGGAAGTGGCGGAGATCCGTGCCAACTATGCCGCGCTTGTCCGCATGTGCGACGCGTACCTCGGTCATTTGCTGGACTATTTCGATGCCCATGACCTTTGGGCCGACACGGCGCTTATCCTTACGACCGACCACGGTTTCCTGCTGTCCGAACATGAATGGTGGGGCAAGTGCCGCATGCCGTACTACGAAGAGGTCGTGCACATTCCGCTGTTCGTGCATCACCCCGATCATGCCGAGCAGGCCGGCACGCGCTGCAGTGCCCTGACGCAGACCGGGGACATCATGCCCACCCTGCTGGACCTCCACGGATGCCCGATCCCGGACGAGGTGACCGCACACTCCTTGATGGCGGCATTGCGGGGCGAAGCCGGGGACCGCGTAGCCGCAACCGGGATATTCGGCGGGCCCATCGGTGTCACGGATGGTCGCTACATGATGTTCCACTATCCGCCGGACGTGCTGGGCGACGGTCTTTTCGAATATACGCTGAACCCGCAGCACATGCGCGCGCCCTTTGCCAGCGCAGAGATGCAGACAGCGGTCATGGCGCCACCCTTCGCCTTCACCAAGGGGATGCCGGTCATGAAGATCGCGGCCCTGCCCGAGGCGATGCGTGTGCCCAATCATGACGGCCAGACCTTCGAGGACCAGGGATTTGCGCTTTACGATCTTGAGGCAGACCCCGGCCAAAAGGCCCCGATCCGCGATGCCGGGGTCGAAACTCGGCTTTACACCGGTTTGATGGACATCCTGCGGGCCACCGATGCACCGGCGGAAAGCTACGGTTGGTACGGCCTTGCCGACAGGACGGTCTGAATAGGAGACGTGCCATGGCGCACCCGAACATCATCTTCATCATGTGCGACGACCACGCGGCCAACGCGATTTCGGCCTATGGATCGGTCCTGAACCAGACACCGAACATCGACCGGCTGGCGTCCGAGGGCGCGCGACTGGATCATTGTTACGTCACGAACTCGATCTGCACACCGTCCCGCGCGTCGATCCTGACAGGCACCTACAACCACGTGAACCTTGTGACGACGCTGGACACACATCTGGACAACCGGTTGCCCAACGTCGCCAAGCACCTGCGCATGTCGGGCTATCAGACCGCCATCTTCGGAAAATGGCATCTTGGCGAAGGCAAGGCGCATGAACCGTCGGGGTTCGACGACTGGGCCGTGGTTCCCGGCCAGGGCGAGTATTTCGACCCGATGATGATCTTTCCGGACGGCGAACGCCGCGTGCCGGGCTATGCCACGGACATCATCACCGAACAATGCGCAGACTGGATCACCTCGCGGGACAAGGACCGGCCGTTCTTCCTGATGTGTCATCACAAGGCCCCGCATCGGCCCTTCGTGCCGCATCCCCGCCACGCGGACCTCTATCCTGACCACCTCCCCGTCCCCGAGACCTATGACGACGACTATGCAAACCGTGCCCAGGCCGCCGCGGCGGCAAAGATGCGGATCCGTCTGGACATGACCTACGAGGACCTCGGGCTGGTCCTGCCGGAAGGCGGGTCCGAAATCGGTGAGCTCGAGAAACCGGGATCGGAACAGCGCAAGGTGCCCGACAATCCCGAGGGCCTGGTCCTGATCGACCGCGCAACCGGCGAAAAGTACACGTTCAAGGACAAGCGCGCGCTGGACCTGTTCAAGTACCAGAGATACGTCAAACGGTATCTGCGCACCGTTGCGGCGGTAGATGAAGGTGTTGGCCGGCTGCTGGATACCCTGGATGCCGAGGGGATCGCCGAGAACACCATCGTGATCTACACCTCGGACCAGGGGTTCTTTCTGGGGGAACACGGCTGGTTCGACAAACGGTTCATGTACGAAGAAAGCCTGCAGATGCCCTTCCTCGTGCGGTACCCGGCCGAAATCGCCCCCGGAACGGTCGTGAACGAGATCGCGACCAACGTGGATTTCGCGCCGACGTTCCTGGACTATGCCGGTGCCACGACCCCCAGCTACATGCAGGGCGCCAGCCTGCGGCCGGTGCTGTCAGGCGAGGCGCCGGATGATTGGCAGGATGTGGCCTATCACCGCTACTGGATGCACAAGGACGACATCCACAACGCCTTTGCCCATTACGGCGTGCGGTCCGACCGGTACAAGCTGATCTACTGGTACAACGAAGCGCTCGATCAGATCGGGGCCAATGAGGGCGAGGAGCCGCCCGAATGGGAGCTGTTCGATTGCCACGAAGATCCTCACGAACTTCGCAATCTGGCGGCTGATCCGGATCATGGCGAGGTCTTCATGACGATGCTTGCGCTGCTGGATCGCAAGATGGCCGAGATCGGCGACGACCCCAGGCACGACAGTGCTCAGATCAGGCGCCAGCGCGCGCCGCGTTAGGCGGGACATGCCAATCTATCTGCCCATAGCCGAACTCACCGTAAACCTGTTTCACCTGTTGGGGCTGGGTGTTGTGGTGGGGACGATCTCGGGGCTGTTCGGGGTCGGCGGGGGGTTCCTGCTCACGCCGTTCCTGATGATCTACGGTGTGCCTTCCCCGGTCGCCGTGGCCTCGGTGACAGCGCAGGTTGTCGCCTCTTCGACCTCGGGGACGCTGGCGCACCTGGCCCGCAACACGATTGACCTGAAGCTGGGTGCCCTGCTTGTCGCCGGGGGAAGCCTGGGCGCGGTGCTGGGCGTGATCATCTTCGATGTCCTGAAAAGCCTCGGGCAGCTCGACGTGCTTCTGGCGATCGGCTACCTGACGCTTCTGGGGTCGATCGGGACACTCATGCTGGTCGAAAGCACCGGCCTGAGCTTTCGCCGCAAGCAGGCCGGCCAGACCGCCCAACCGCGGCCGCGACGGCGGTTTCCCCCGTGGATCCGCGCCCTGCCCTTTCCGGTCACGTTCCGGCGCTCCGGTCTGGTGGTTTCCGCCATCCCGGTCGTCGCGGTCGGATTGATCATCGGTGTCATCGGGGCCATCCTGGGGATCGGAGGCGGCTTCATCCTTGTGCCGGCGCTTGTCTACCTGCTGCGCGTTCCGGGCAAATTCGTCGTGGGCACATCGTTGTTGCATCTGACGGCCGTCATGGCGGTGACCTGTACGCTTCATGCCCTGCGCAACCAGTCGGTCGATCTGATCCTTGCCTTCTGCCTGATGATCGGCGGCGTGTTCGGGGCCCAGGTCGGCGCGGCCATGGGCAGGAACCTCGACGCACGGCAGCTGCGCCTTCTGTTGGCCGTGATCGTGCTCGTCGTCGCGGCGCGCTTTGCCTACGGGCTGATCGTGCTGCCCGACACCCTGTTCCAAAGCAATCGTATCGATGCGGGGATGATCCCATGACCCGGTGGGCCGCCGTTCTGGCAAAGGCGCTGCTGCTGGTCGCGGCGATGACGGCTGCGCCGCATTCTCGGGGACATGCCGAGACCCTGAGCCTTGCAATCTCGGACCCTGTGATCCGCCTCAATCCGAACTATGCCGGGGCACCGATCGCCCTGTTCGGCCGTTTCGACGAGACATCGCCGGATGCCACATACGATGTTTCGGTCACCGTGGTCGGTCCGGCGCGGGCCAGGGTCGTGAACCAGGTTGGCCGGAATGCCGTGGGCATGGTGGTGACGACCCGGCGTGTCTATTATGATCGCCTGCCGACACTTGCCCACCTGATAACCAACCGCCCCCTGGACCGCTTTGCCGACGATCAGACGGCACGGCGGCTTTCGTTGCGGCCCGTCGACCTGATCGAGGACGCGCGCCTGGGGACGGACCCGGACGGCGAGGCTTTCGATCGCGCATTGCTGCGGGATCTGGTTCAGCGCAATGAATACGGAGTGGACGGACATGGCGCGACATTCATCTCGCCCGGGTTCTTTTCCGCCAGATTGCAGCTGCCCTCGTCGATCCTGTCCGGCCCCTACCTGGCCCGGGTTGTCCTGTTCCGCGACGGCGAGGTTGTCGACACTGCGGAACAGGCCTTTGTCGTCCAGGTTGCAGGGCTTGGCAGCCGACTGACCCAAATGGCGCGACGTGCGCCGCAACATTATGCGGCGCTTGTTGTCTTCGTGGCACTCGCCACGGGGTGGCTGGGGGGCGTGATCTTCAGACGCTAGGCGAAGGTCGGATCGAACGTTATCCGCACGCCGAACCTCAGCGTCTCGCCGACCTCGGATGGCGGGAGAGCACCCTGGGCCTGCAGGCTGGCCCGGCTTTGCCGTTCGTGGGTCGCGGGTTCCAGGCAGATCAATCCGACGCCCGCTGCGTGATTGCGCAGGACCTGGAAAATCGGAAGGCCCCCGCCGTCATACCCAAGTTCGAGAGATGGGCCCAACGTTGAAACAAGCCGGGCCTGGCACTGCCCCGGTCCGCTGGGCCTGGTGGTGATGCCGTCCGCATCAAGGGCAGTGCCGGTGATGTCCTGACCGGACAGGGACAGGCGGGTTCCGTCCACCGCGAAGGGGAAGCCGAGATTGACGTGATACATCGCCATCACCGGCACGCTACCCGATGCGACGCTGACCCGGTCCGAGACACGGATTTCGCGCCCGCCCAGCGGGATGTCGATGCAACGGCGCAGTTTCAGCGCGCCCCGGCCAAGATCGAACTGCGCGCATTCCGCCTCGATCCGATACAGGCAGGTATCCCCGTCCCAGATGGCACGGGCGGACATGACGGTTGCCGGCATCGACAGCATGTTGCCATGTTGCGGATAGGCCTGCCCGTCAACTGTTTCCGGCGCGCGGATATGGTCGAAGCCGCAGGTCTGCATCAGCCCATAGAGCGCCGTGTTTCCGACGGCACGGGTCCGGTCGATGGCGCTCATCGGGCCGGTCCAGTGAAACGGAACATCACCGCACCAGACGGCGCCCAGATCGCAAAGCCGGTCGGGCAGGACATCGACCCTAAGGCCCGCGCCCGCCTCGATCCGCAGGATACGACTGCCCCGGGCCGGCCCGTCGGTCACTTCGAGATGTTCGATCCCGAACAGACGGTCGGGATCCGGGATCAGCCTTTCAAGTTCAGCGCGGGTCCAGTCCCGTCCGAAGAGCCGGGTCATGCGCCGGATTTTACGACAAGGTTGTCCCCGCTGGTGGCATCGAACATGTGCCAGCTGTCTTCGACCACGCGCAGTTGCACCGGGCTGCCGGGTTTCGGCAAATCGCTGGCGCCGGAGGCATCGGTTGCAACACGCACGCCGATCTCGCGCCCATCGACGTGGCCAAAGACAAAGGCCTCGTGTCCCAGCCATTCCAGCCCCGCCACCGGCAGCGACATGGTGTCGGCCCCGGCCTCTGCCGCAAGGTCGAAATGCTCGGGGCGGACGCCTATTTCGACTTTGCGGCCGGTACCGACGACCTCCCGCAATGCAGCCAGGCGCCCGGCCGACGCGGGCAGGAACAGGCTTGCCGTTCCGTTCAGCACGAACCCGCCTTCACCAACCGAAACGGTACCTTCGAAAAAGTTCATCTCGGGAGAGCCAAGGAAGCCCGCAGTAAACCGGTTCTGCGGCTGCAGGTAGAGCTCTTGCGGGGTGCCGATCTGCATGATTTCGCCGAAGTTCAGCAGGGCGATCCGGTCGGCCATGGTCATGGCTTCAACTTGGTCATGGGTCACGAAAATCGACGTCGCGCCAAGCCTGTCATGCAAATGCCGGATCTGGTGGCGCGTTGCGGTCCGCAGCTTGGCATCCAGGTTCGACAGCGGTTCGTCAAAGAGAAACAGCTTGGGCTTGCGCACGATGCAACGCCCCATGGCGACCCGCTGCCGCTGACCGCCGGAGAGCGCCGCGGGTTTACGATCCTCGAGCCCTTTCAGGTCGAGCATCTCGACGGCTTCGGCCACGCGCTCTTCGATCAGCTTGGGATCCTCTTTGCGCATCCGCAGGGCAAAGCTCATGTTGTCGCGCACCGTCATATGCGGGTAGAGCGCGTAGCTCTGAAAGACCATGCCCATGTCCCGGTCCGACGGGTCGACATCGGTCATGTCCTCGCCATCGACCCGGACGGTGCCGCGCGTGATGCCTTCCAGACCGGCGATCATGCGCAGCAGCGTCGACTTTCCGGACCCGGAGGGACCCACGAGGCAGACGAACTCTCCCGACCGGATATCGAGGTCGATTTCGGGGATGACGACGGCATCGCCATAGGCCTTGCGGACTTTTTCAAGTGTAAGTTGTGCCATTATCGCGGTCCTTACTTGACGGCGCCGGCCATGAGGCCGCGCACGACGTATCGTTGTCCTAACAGGATGAGAATAAGCGCGGGGATCATCGACATGACCGAGGCCGCCGCCATCTCGCCATAGCGGATCTGGTGTTCCTGCGCGAAGGTGGCGATGGCCACGGGCGCTGTCATCGTGTCCTGATCGCTGAGGTTCAGCGAAATCGCGAAGTCAGACCAGGATTGGATGAAGGCCAGCGCACCCGCCGCCGCCATGCCGCCAAAGGACAAGGGAACGACGATGCGCCGGAACACCTGCCCATAGCTGCACCCGTCCATGCGCGCTGCCTGGATCAGTTCGCGGGGAATGTTCAGCAGGAAGCCCACCATCAGGAACATGGTCTGCGGCAGGGCGTGCAGGACATGGGTCAGGATCAGCGCGGTATAGGTCCCGTGCAGCCCCATGTTCGAGAACATCACGTACCACGACCCCACGAAGGTCAGCGTGGGCAGCATGTGGAACACGAGCGCCCAGCCGAGCAGCAGGGCGGTTGCCCATTTCGGCGGTTCAAGCCGGATGATCGTGAATGCCGCCAGCGTCGCAATGACCAGCACGATGACGGTCGATACGACACCGATCATGGCGCTGTTCCAGAGGTTCATCAGGAAATCCGACTGACGCGAGAACAGCAATGTCTCATAGTTTGTCAGGATCGGCGTGGAGAACGTGTTGCCCATCAGGATGTCGATCTGGCGCTTGAACGAGTTCGACAGGATCCAGAACATCGGCCCGATGATGATGAGCGCGTAGCCCCAGGCCACCAGGTGGCCACCAAGCAGGTTCTTGCGGGTTGTGCGGCTGATCATGACGTCGCCTCCTGCGACTTGCTGCGGCGCTTGCGGATCCACAGGTTGACCACGACGATAAGGACAGCCACCGCAACCAGCGTAAGCAGGGACATGGCCGACCCCACGCCAAGGCGATCCTGGGCAAAGAAGGTCCGGTAGATCGAGAAGTTGATGACTTCCGTCGACGTGCCGGGGCCCCCGCCGGTCAGCAGGTAGACCTCGTCGAAGACCTTGAAACTCAGCACGAGCCGCAGGCCCAGCGTGATGAGGATCGTCGGCACCATCAGCGGAATGGTGACGTAGCGCAGTTCCTGCCAGGGCGAGCGGACATCGAACTTCGCGGCCTCGAACACCTCCTGATCAAGGCTTTCCAGGCCGGTCAGCATCAGAAGGAACACGAAGGGGGTCCAGTGCCAGATATCCACCAGGATGACGGACGCCAGCGCAATATCGGGGTTGCCGAGAAAATCGATGGGCCCGATCCCGACATAACCCAGCAGCGTATTGACGGCCCCGAAATCCCGTCCCAGCAGCAGCCGCCACATGGCGCCGATGACGATCGGCGGCATGACGATGGGCAGCAGGAACACCGCCGTCAGCACGGCCCGTGTCACACCGGAAGCCCGCCGCGCGGCCAGCGCCATGGAAAAGCCAAAGATCATCTGGGCGGTGACGGCGCAGATCGCGAAGATGATCGTGTTGCGCACGCCCGCCCAGTAGACGGTTTCGTGCCGGAAAAGCTGATCGAAATTGGCGAACCCGATGAACTCGGAATGTGCACGGCCGTCAATCCATTCGACGTCCGAAAGGCTGAGCCCGACGAGGTTGAACACCGGGTAGATCGACAGAGCAACCAGTAGCAGCGAGGCGGGCAGAAGCGACCCGATACGCCACAGGGCATTGCGCCTGCGGGTGGAATTGGTGGCCATGATGGAAAATCCTGGTCTAGGCGAAGGCAGGTGCGGCGACGGCGCCGCGCCTGCCATGGGTTTAACGGATCAAAGCTTGCTGGGCTCTGCCAGCGTGTAGCCCGCTTCGGTCAGGATGCGATGCATCTCGTCCGCCGATTTGTTCAGCGCCTCGGTCGGTGTCAACTCGCCGATCACGGCTTGGTTGAGAAACAGCGAGATCGCATCGCTGATCTGGCTGCCCTGGGGCAGGGGCATGTTCATCCGGCTGACGGATGCGTTCTCGGAGAAGGCCGGCAGGAAGGCGAAAGAGGGGTTGTCACCCGCCGAGTCGCTGAGGTCCTTGCGCACCGGGATGCCGCCGGACTGGACGTAGAAAAGCTGCTGCTTCTTGGACAGGAACCAGTTCAGGAAATCCAGCGCCGCGTCCTGTTTTTCACCCGTGACGTTCTTGGGGATTGCCGCGACCCAATGCCCCGCGGCAGAGGCGTGTTCCTCCCCTTCGGCAGCAGGGATCAGCGCCGTGCCCACCTTGCCCGCAACAATCGAGCTGTTCGGATCGTTCAGCACGGGATAGGCCGCGACAACGGCGATCGCATGGGCGGCACGCCCGGTCGACATCAACTGGATCAGTTCCGCCTGCGCGATGGCGCCCGGGTTGGGCGGTCCGGCCTCGTTGCCCAGGGCGATGTAGGTCTCAAGCGCCTTGAGCCCTTCGGGCGACGCGATGGTCACGCTGTAATCACCACCCGACGGATCGGCGAAGAACGATCCCCCGTGGCTGAACAGGTAGGAGGTGAAGTTGTAAAGGATCGAGTCGCGCGATGCCCTCGGAATGAAGCCGTAGGTATTGTCATCGGCCAGCGCCTTGGCATTGGCCATCAGATCGTCCCAGGTTTCGGGCGGCGTCAGACCGGCCTCGTCATAAAGATCCGTGCGGTAATAGAGAACCTGAACGTTGCCGTTGATCGGCACGCCCAGCAGGTCGCCGTCCGCCGAAAAACCGTTGGTGTCGAAATTCCAGCCGGTCGAGCCGCCGAAGGTCAGGACGTTTTCGTCGAGGGCGAATTCGGCATCGATTTCGGTCAGCGGCTTGAGGAAACCGCCGGCATAGAATTCCGCCATGCCCGCCGCATTCAGCGCGACGATATCATAGCGCCCATCGTCGCCACGGACCGAGTTGCGGGTCTTCTCGAGCATCCCGCCGAATGGCGTCACGTCCAGCTCGATCGTGTTGTCGGTCTGGTCCTCGTATTCCTCGACCATGGCGACGAAGCCGTTCAGCCAGGGCGACTGGTTGATCAAAATCCTGATTTCTTCTGCCGAAGCCGGGCCCGCGACAAGCATGGCGCTTGCGACGCTGCCGAGCAGGAATGTCTTGGTCTGTTTCATGGTTTCCTCCCTTGGATGAATTTAGCCCATGTCAGGCTGGCTGGCGGGTCAGGTCGAACCGCTCAAAAAGCTCGGACGGCGCGTCATGCGCCTCCAGGGACTTTACGATGCCCTCGATCAGCCTGGCGCGCGCCGTGCTGTCGTGGATCGGGTGCATTTGCTCCGGATCGGTTTTCAGGTCGAACAGCGCGGTATCAAAGGCCGACATCTGGTCCCGCGCGTTCCCGGGCGGACGCTTGAACTGCCCCATTTCCGCGGGCACCCGCAAGAGCGGCACCGATTTGGTGAAATCGAACGCTTCGGCCAGGGTCGCCCTGCCGAGCTCATCAGTACCGAACGGCTGTTTCAGATGCGACGGCATCAGCGTGTATTCGAAAAGCCCCTCTTCCTCCAGACTTGCCGGATAGAGGTACAGAGCATGGTTCCCGTCGCTGGCGCCAATTGGCCCTCCGAACTGGCCGAATACGGCCACCCTGTCCGGTTGCGCGTCACCCTCACGCAGGAGAGATCGGCCGCGCACTTCCCCGGGCACGGCAACCCCGTGCAGGTCAAGGATCGTCGGCATCAGGTCATGCGTCTGCGTGATGTCCCGGCAGCGCTGCCCGGCAAGATCGGTGCGGCCCGGCACATGCATCATCAGCGGAATGTGCGAGATCTCTTCGAAGTAGGGCGGCGTGTTCTTGCCCCACCATTCGTGCTCTCCCAACAGGAAGCCGTGATCCGTGGTCACGATCACCGCCGTGTCGTCCCACATGTCATGCGCGTCCAGGTAGTCCATCAAGCGCCCGAAATGTGCATCGCACATTGCGACCAGGGCATGATAGTTACGGCGGATTTCGGAGATTTCCTCTTTCGAGTATTCCGCCGGTCCATAGCGGGGCCAGTCGAGAACGGGGCCTTCGTAACCGGTGGCTTCCAGCGCGGCCTTGTAGTGTTCCGGCACGAAGAAGGGTTCGTGCGGGTCGAAACATTCGAGCTGCAGAAACCAGTCGTCCGCCGTCCGGTTCTCGTCGAGAAACTCCAGCGCGCCGCTGACACAGCGGGGGCCCGGATGGTCAGCTTCTTCGCGGATGTGGTCACGGTTGATCTGGTGCTGCAGGCGATTGCGTTCGCCCGCGCGGTTGTAGTTCTTGTCGGAATAGGATTGCTGATACCGCTCGAGGTCCGGATCGACCTTGGCTTTCCAGGTGTCGTATTCCTGGCCGCGAACAAGGTCCCAGGTCGTGTATCTGGTATGGTAATTCGCCCCGCCGTCCTCGAAGTAGTGGAAGTGATCGGTGACAAGGTGCGAATAGACGCCGGCGGACCCCAGCAGGGCGGGCAACGAATTGTCGAAGGGTTCCAGCGGCCCCCACGAGCGATGCATGAAATTCATGCGCCCGGTGTGCAGATCCCGGCGGGCAGGCATGCAGGGCAGCGATCCGGCATGATGGTTGTCGAAGCTCAGGGCCCGTTCGGCAAATCGGTCAAAGTTGGGAGTCGCCACCGCCTTGCCGCCATACGACCCGAGCGCCGAGCGGTTCAGTGTATCCCAAAAGACCAGTATCGTACGCAAAACCGTCCTCCCGCAGCCTGTAACTCGGGAGACACTATGCGACGCACCTGCCGGTGAATAATCGCAATACGGATCGTACCGATAACTCTTGTCTATCGAGTTCGGCGCGGCACGCTGATATCACGAGGTGAATCCCTCATGCGATTTGTGCAACATAGCGTTGCAGCGGAATGAATTATCCTTGGCCCCGCAAAGCCGCTATCCTCGCCGAGCGCGCCGTTTCCTCCCGGCCGCGCGACACCAGCCACCACCGGACGATCACGGAGAGCATCATGCCCGATACCAGCCAATCCACCTTCTGGAGCGATGTTTCCGACCACGTGATGCGCTACGGCCCGGTGTTCGAACGCCGGCTCATCGACCGCGCCGAGGGCAGCTTTGTCTATGACAGCGACGGCGCGGCGATCCTGGATTTCACCTCGGGCCAGATGAGCGCCCTGCTGGGCCATTCGCACCCGGACGTGGTGCGCGTGGTGCGCGACCAGGTCGGGCGGCTGGATCACCTGTTCAGCGGGATGCTGTCGCAGCCGGTGGTCGATCTTTGCGCGCGGCTGGGCCGGATGGTGCCGGGGCTTGAGAAGGCAATGCTGGTCTCCACCGGGGGAGAGGCCAACGAGGCCGCGATCCGGCTGGCGAAATGCGTCACCGGCAAGCACGAGATCGTCGCCTTCACCCGCAGCTGGCACGGCATGACCGGCGCCGCCGCCTCGGCCACCTACAGTGCGGCGCGCAAGGGCTATGGGCCGGCGGGCGTGGGCTCTTACGCGATCCCGGCACCGCACAGCTACCGCCCGCGCTTTACCCATGCCGACGGCAGCCTCGACTGGCAGACCGAGCTGGACGATGCCTTTGCCCTGATCGACGCGCAGTCGACCGGCAGCCTCGCCGCCTTCATCGCCGAGCCGATCCTGTCCTCGGGCGGGATCATCGAACTGCCCGAAGGCTACCTGGCCGCGCTGAAGCGCAAGTGCGAGGAGCGCGACATGCTGCTGATCCTGGACGAGGCCCAGACGGGCATCGGGCGCACCGGGACGATGTTCGCCTTCGAGCGGGACGGCGTGACGCCGGATATCCTGACCCTGTCCAAGACCCTGGGCGCCGGCCTGCCGCTGGCCGCGGTCCTGACCAGCCGCGAGATCGAGGAGGCCGCCTTCGAGCGCGGTTACATCTTCCTGACCACCCATGTTTCGGACCCGCTGCCGGCGGCGGTGGGCCTGGCCGTTCTGGACGTGGTGGCCCGCGACGGCCTGATCGCGCGCGCCACGCAGGCCGGCGCGCGCCTGCGCGAGGGGCTTCTTGCGCTGCAGCAACGGCATGGCTGCATCGGCGACGTCCGCGGCCGGGGATTGCTGCTGGGACTGGAAATCGTGACGGACCGCGAAAGCAGGGCGCCGGATCTTGATATGGGCGACCGGATCGCCGCAGCCGCGATGGAGCGCGGGCTGAGCATGAACATCGTGAAGGTGCCGGCCATGGGCTCGGTCTTCCGCATCGCACCGCCGCTGACGGCCACCGATGACGAGATCGACCTCGGACTGGAGATCATGGGCGCGGCGATCGAAGCCGCCTCGGTGTAGGAGCAGGCCGCCCGGCCCCGCACGTACGGGCCGCGTCCTTGGGCAGCGCTGGCGCAGGACATGGTCCAGGCCGCATTGCGCAGGCTCTTTAAGCTGCAAAGGTTTCAGCAGCCGAGCGGGAGCGCCCGGTGGCCCGCCACCAAGCTTGCCAACCTCTGTCCGGGTGCATTAGATCAACCAGGGCGGGTGTTGACGGAGGCGGGACGTGACTCCAACCAACAGGCAGGCACATCGGTCTTCCGGATCACGGCTGGCGGGGCGCGTCGCGCTGAACCCCCGGAAAGGGGCGCGCGGATCCGGATGAACGGCATGCTGGACCTCAGGACGATCTTCGCGCTTGGCGTGACCACGGCGGCTCTAGAAGGCGTGACATGGCTGCTGTTCTGGATCGCCTGGCGCCGTCTGGACGCGCTGAAATACTTTGCCGCCGGCTTTAGCACCATGTCCATCGCCCTGGTCCTGATGACCCTGCGGGGCTCAGAGGTCCCAGCGTGGTGGATCGTGATCGACAACCTGCTGATCAAGCTGGGCCTGGTGCTGATCGCGATTGGCCTGTCGCGGTTCCTGGAACAGCCGCCGCGCACGAAACTGATGTTCGGCATGGTGGCGGCGCTGCTGCTGGCCTGGATCGCCTCGGTTCAGCTGGCGCCCTCGAACGTCTCGGTCCGGTTCCTGCTCTCGGCGATGTTCACGCTGGGGATGATGTCGCTGATGAGCCTGTCGCTCGCCCGCGACCGGAGCATGCCGCGCATGCTGCGCTGGGTGATGATCGCGGTGCTGGTCTATTACATGGTGATCAGCGTCGTCGCGACGATCCTCGAATTCCGCGCCCCGCCCGACCCCGGGGGGCTGGCGCTGCTGGGCGATCGCCATGCCTGGTACCTGCTGCAGGGCAACATCGTCCTGACCGGCATGTTCGCCAGCCTGATCCTGATGGTCAGCTGGCGGCTCTCGGCCGATCTGCGCGCCAACAACGCCGCCCTGCTGGACGAGATCGAACAGCGGCGGCGGCTGGAACGCGAACTGAGCGCCAGCCTCGACACCGAACGTCAGCTGCGCGAGGAACAGGCGGATTTCACCCGCCTCGTCAGCCACGAATTCCGCACACCGCTGGCCACGATCCGCAACGCGACCGAGATGATCGGGCTGGCCGGGCGCGGCATCGATCCCGACGCCCGCGACAGGCTGACAGGCATCAGCCAGTCGCTCGACCGTCTGTCGGCGCTGATCGACCGGTTCCTGTCCGGCAGCGACGAGGGCGGCTTTCATCCCGAGCCGTTGCCGCCCGACGATCTGCTGGCCGACGTGATGCTGCATTTCGACATGGTCGGCGGCGGAGATCGCCTGCGCGTCTGCCCCGCCGAAGTCGGGACCGAGCTGCGCGCGGATGCCGACATGCTTCTGACCGCGATCATCAACCTGATCGACAATGCCCTGAAATACGCGCCCCCCGACAGTCCGGTCGAGCTGGCCATCCTGGCCGACCGCGACACCGCGATCATCCGCGTGTCGGACCGGGGCATCGGCATTCCCGACGCGGATCGCACGCGGATCGGCCGGCGCTTCGTGCGGGCCTCGAACACCACACCGGGCACCGGAACCGGCATGGGGCTTTACGCGGCCCGGCGGCTGGTGTCCTATCACGGCGGCGAGGTCGTGCTGGCGCCCAGGCCCGGCGGCGGCACCATCGCCGAAATCCGTCTGCCCTCAACCAATGCCAGCCCGGAACCGCGGGAACAGAAGGAACCGGAATGGCACTGAACCGTGTCCTTGTCGTCGAGGACGAAGATCGCCTGCGCATGGATATCGTCGACTACCTGCGACTGGCCGGCCTGACTGCCGACGGCGTCGGCACCGCCGCCGCCCTGCGCGCCGAGATGGAGGGCGACACACCGCCCCGCGCCATCGTGCTGGATGTGGGCCTGCCCGACGGCAGCGGCTTTGATCTTGCCACCGAAATCCGCGCCCGCCATTCCTGCGGCATCGTCATGCTCACCGGGCTGGTGGAAAGCGAGCACCGGATCCGTGGCTTTGACAGCGGCGCGGATGTCTACCTGGTCAAGGACACCCCGCTGCGCGAAATCGAGGCCTGTGTCCGCGCCTTGCTGCGTCGCACCGGCGACACCGCAACCACGGCCGCGCCGGAGAACGGACAGGGCTGGATCCTGGACAGCCAGGAATGGGTGCTCTTTGATCCGGACCGCAACGCGCTGCGGCTGACGGCCACGGAATTCAGCTTTCTCAACGCGCTCTGCGGCTCGACCGAACCGGTTGCCCGGCGCGAGGATCTGGTGGTGCGGTTGGCCCGGCCCCGGGTCCAGTTCGACAATCGCCATCTGGACGCCGTGGTCAGCCGGTTGCGCCGCAAGATCGGCGGCGGCACCGGGCGAGAGGCGCCGATCCGCTCGGTCTACGGCGTCGGCTACACCTTTACCGAACCGGTCCGTATCCGCTGACCCCCGGCCCGGTCGGCCCGCGTCGCCGCCTCAGAAGCGCATCGTCAGGTTCAGGCTGCCGGCATGGCTGTCGAAACCGCTGCCAAAGGCCCCGTCGTAGCGCAGATCGAGGGCCAGATTGCCCTGCCCGCCGATCCGCATGCCGGCCGAGATCCTGCCCACCGTCTCAGGCACGGCCACCCCGCCCAGGAAGGGATCCGCCCCGGATCCGGCCCCGACGAACGCCGCGCTGGCCTGGAACGTGTCCACCGTCGACAGGCTCACGCCCGCCCGGCCATAGACCCGCAGCTGCCGGCCCCCGGACAGGGCAAAGCTCTGCCCCGCCTCGATTGCGGGTGTGACCACCAGGGCGGTCTCGTCGGCATCCGACACCTGAAGCGACAGCGCCCCGGCGCCCGTCTCGGTCCAGCCGTCCGACTGCACGTGGATCACGTCCAGCGCCAGCGACGGCGTCACCCAGGCCGCGCCGAAATCGCGCCGATAGCTGGCCTGCAGCCGCCCGGCGATGCTGTTGACGTCATGGCTGGCCTCGGCCCGGTCCGCGCCCGCGGTCAGCCCCGGCATGCGGGTGGTGTCATAGCTGCCATGGCCATAGACCGCCGCCGCCGAGAAGGTCATCGCGCCCAGGCTGCCGCTGGCCGACAGGCCCGCGAAGACCGTGCTGCCATCGCTGCTGTTGCCCGGGGTCTCGCCGTCATAGCTGCTGGTTTCATACCCGGCCATCGCGCCGAAGCGCCAGCCGTTGTCTGCGACGAAATCCCCGGCCAGCCCAAAGGTATAGGCCTGCCCGTCGTATCCCGCCCCGTCCGAGCCGCCGGTCTGGTCGATCCAGCGCCCCGCGCCGATCAGCTGCAGGCAACGGTCGCCTCCGGTCCAGGCGCCGGCCGCATCGGCACAGCCCAGCAGCGTCGTCAGCCGGTCCTGCGCCAGCTGAAAGCTGGCTGCCTCGCCCGCCAGCGCCGCTCCGGGCGACAGCCCATCCAGCGCCGCGCCATAGCTGCCTCCGGCGGCCGCGCTGTCCAGCGCGCCCATTGCCGCCGCCAGCCCGGTATCACCCTGTTCGAACAGGGTGCCCATGTAGGTCGCCACGTTCAGCTGCTGCGCATCCAGCCCGTGCGACGGATCGGCAAAGGTCTGGCCCGTCAGGGTCAGGCTGTAGCCGTCCGCCGTCGGAGCGTGATCATAGGTGAAGAGCTGCGACGACACGCTGTCGAACCGACCCGTCACGCCGCTGCCCGCCGTCAGGAACGACAGGCTGCGCCCGTTCACCGCCGCCAGCGGCTGAACGGTGAGCTGCCCGGCCAGATCCGCTTTGCCGTCGATCTCCAGCACATCCGATTGCCCCAGCTCGAAATCCGCGGCCAGCACGGTTTCGCCCGATGCGCCTTGGGTGAAATCGCCTGTCACCTTCAGCCGGTCCATCCCGCTGCCCTGCCCCACGATCATGCGGCCGTTGTTGGTCACATGCGCGTCGTAGATCTTCGCCCCGTCCAGCACGCCGCCTTTCATGTTGCCCAGCCGGATGATCGGTGCCGCCGCAACGCGGTCTCCGGTGATCTCGTCCTGCCGCAGGATGTCGCCGGAGATCCGGCCGGCATTCGTCACCCGCATCCCGGCCGTTCCGCGATAGGCCACCGCCGGGCCGGGCGCGACAGGCGCCGCGGCAGCCGCGGCCGCGGCCGATCCGCTCGGCGCAATGCCCGAGGTGCCACCGGTGATGCTGCCGCTCGAATTCACGTTCAGCACGTTGTTCCCGTTGCCCTGCGCCACCATCACGCCGGTCGCCCCGGACACCACTCCGTTGATCTCGATGTCGATCTTGCCCTTGGTGCCGGGGGCGTCGCTCTGGGCGAAGATGCCAACCGAATCCGACCCGTAGGCGCGGAGACCTCCGCCCTGGATCACCGTCACATCGGCCGATGCGGCCGAGCCGTATCTGTTCGAGCCCATGACAACGCCCTCGGCATCGCCCGCAATCCCGCCACCGCCGGCGATGGATTGCGCGATGACGCCAAAGGCGAAAACGCCCTGCGTGGTGATCGTGGTCTCGTCTCCCATCTCGATCCGCACGTCGCCGCCGCTGCCGTCGGACCCGTCCGAGGCCTGGTCGAAGGACACGCCAAGGTTCCCGGTCGACACGTCGCCCGCGATACCGCCCCCGCCGCCGATGGACTGCGCGACAATGGCATGGGCCCCGTTGCCCCCGGTGCCGACACTGATCTCGTCGCCCAGGTCCAGCGTGACGGCCCCGCCGTTGCCGGCCCCGCCGCCCTGGCCGCCGAATGTAAGGGTATGGATGTTGCCCGCACTTGTGGCGCCGCCCACGCCGCCACCGCCGCCGATGGATTGCGCCAGCAATCCGATGGCCCGGTGACCGTGGGTGAAGTATTCGCCGCCGGTGCTCAGATTGACGGTCCCCCCGTTGCCCGCCGCGCCGCCGGATCCGCCGACCACGATATCGAGCTCAAGATCGCCGTCGTCGCTTTCGGCCGTGCCGGCGGATCCGATACCGCCGCCGCCACCGATCGACTGGGCCATGAGCGCATAGGCGTCGTCGCCGTAGGTCACGAAGTCCGGCGTTGCAAAGCCGCCGTCGGACGACGCAGAGACAGTGATCGTGCCGCCGTTGCCGCCCTGGCCACCGGCGCCGCCCACGGCCGCCCCAACCGACAGATCGCCCGAGGACTGCTCGGATCCGTCGCCGCCCTGGCCACCCCCGCCGCCGATGGATTGCAGCACCGCGCCATGCGCAGCGTAGCCGGTCGTTTCGACCAACTTGTCGTAATTGTCGTAGGAGAAATAGGCATTCACCGCGCCGCCGTTGCCGCCATTGCCGCCCTGGCCGCCGACCCCCACGATGATCGAGGCTGTCGCCTCGCTGCCATCCGCCGTCGACGTGCCGCCACCGCCGCCGCCACCGCCGATGGATTGCGCGACGATGCCGTCGGCGTAGTCGCCCGAGGTCTGGATCACGGCGTCCGACAACGTGACCGTGGTCGTCTTGCCGTCACTGCCCTGGCCACCGCCACCGCCCACGATCGCGGACAGCTTGTAGGACGTGTCCTCGTCATCGCCGCCGAAGCTGTCGTCGTGATCGCCCGCGTCATTGCCGACCGATCCGGCCAGCCCGCCCGAGCCGCCGATCGACTGCGCAAGGATCCCGTCGGAATCGTCGCCCGTGGTGGTGATGGTTCCCGCAAGCGAAACCGCGACATTGCCGCCGACCGACCCGGTGCCGGGCGACCGGCCGACAGTGACCGTGGCACCGGCCGAGAGATCGGACTCGTCGTCGCCATCGCCGCCATCGTCCTCGGCCTCCTCCTCCCCGCCGTCGCCGCCGACCGAAGCGCTGCCGGTCAGACCGACCGTGCCGCCCTGCCCGGTGCCGCCGCCGCCGCCGATGGCCTGCGCAACGATGCCGCGCGCGCCCGACCCGCTGGTGCTCAGCACCGTGCCCGCGTCGAGCGTGACCGTCGCCGCACCTGTGGTGCCGCCGTTTCCGCCGGTGCCGCCCAGCCCGATGCCCGCGGTCAGGTTGAACCCGCCGCCGATCTGGTTGTGCGTCGTGCTGCCCATGCCGCCATCGCCGCCGCCGCCGGAAATCGATTGCGCCACGATGGCATTGGCGTGATCGCCATGGGTGGTGATGGCCGATGTATCCTGCAGGTGCACCGTCACGTCACGCGATGTGCCTCCGGCCCCGCCGCTGTTGCCGATGGCGGTGTTCACGGTGGCCGAGATCGTGTCGGCGTCGCCGATTGTCCCGCCCATGGCCGAGGCATCGCCGCCCGCGCCGCCGCCATGGGCGATGGATTGCGCCACCAACCCGTGCGAGCCATCACCGCCGGTGACAATCCCCGACCCGTCCGACAGGGTCGCCATGACATCCCATCCCGAACCGCCCACGCCGCCCGCTCCGCCGACCGACGCGGTGGCGGTAAAGGCAAAGGATTCACCCTCGAAATCCGGCAGTGCCACGGCCATCGCCCGCGCGGACGAGGATCCGCCCTTGCCGCCGCCGCCGCCCACCGACTGGACCAGCACGCCAAAGGCGCTGACATCGTCGTAATCCGGCGTGTTGTCCGGGTTCATGCCGGTGCTGACCATGGTGCCGCCCGACAGCGTCACGCTGGTGGACGAGTCATTGCCGTTGCTGTCCTGAAATCCACCATTGCCGCCCGGCCCGCCACTGGCGCCCACGGCCGCGTCCGAGGCAAAACCGGCGCTGGCATCCACGCCCGAGGCCGATCCCCCGGTGCCACCGCCACCGCCGATGGATTGCGCGATGATGCCCACGGCATGGGCGCCCGAGGTGGCCACGCTGCTGCCGTTCAGCGCCACATCGACGCCCTTGGCATCGCCACCTGCACTGGAATTTCCGCCGACCTGAACTGGCACGATATCCAGCACGCCGACCGATTGCGCATCGCCGCCATGGCCACCGCCGCCGCCGACGGATTGCGCGACGATGCCATGGGCATTCTCGCCGGCCGTGGTCAGGCTCAGCGACTGGTAACTGACGGTCACGTTGCCGCCATTCCCACCGCCCGAGGCGCTGCCTCCGATCTGCATGTCGATGACGTCGCCCACGCTGGCGCCTGTCGCACTCCCGCCCGAGCCGCCGCCGCCGCCGATGGTCTGCGCCAGCACGCCCACCGCGTGATCGCCGCCCGTGCTGATCGCCGGCGCGCCCCCGGCGGCCGGCGCATTGTCGGGGTCGGTCGCGCCCGGCCCGCAGAGCGCATAGGAGCTGGCCACGCAGACCGTGTTGCCATTGCCCCCCACCGAGCTTGCCCCGCCGATGCCGACACCCAGCCCCACCGAGGCATCCAGCACGTCGCCGCCCGATCCGCCGCCACCGCCGATCGACTGGGCCGAGATCCCGTGCGCATGGCTGCCGCTGGTCGATGCGGTGCCGTCCAGGTCATAGATCGCCACCACCCCCGCATTGCCGCCCGCGGCCCCGCTGCCGCCCACCGCGATGACGCCGGCCGATCCCGCGGCCGAGCCGCCGCCGCCGCCGATGGATTGCGCCAGCACGCCGGTCGCCGCATCGTTGGTGGTGGTGATGTCGCCGCTCAGGTTCACGTTCGCGGTGCCGGAATTGTTGCTGGCGCTGCCCGCGTCGCCGCCCACGGTCACGATGCCGCCCGACGCGCCCGCCGCTCCGCCGCCGCCCGACAGGGTTTGCGCCACGACGCCCATCGCACCATAGCCCCCCGTGGTCACGGTGCCGGTGTGGTTGACGATCACGTCGCCGCCAGCCCCGCCATCGCCGCCGTCTCCACCCAGCGACACGGTGAGCGAGGTGCCGATCCCCCCGGCCCCGCCCGCGCCCCCGACCGATTGCGCCAGCAGCCCGCTCGCATGGTCCCCGGTGGTGGTCACGTCGGCGCCCGAGGTGATCTCGGCCCGCCCGGCATTGCCGCCGTTGCCGCCATCGCCGCCATCGGCCCCGGCCAGCACGCGGGTGAAATCGGCACCGACACCGCCGCCGCCGCCCACCGAATGGAAGGTCACGCCGCCGGCGAAATCGCCGGCCGTGGTGATCGAGCTGCCCGCATCCGCCATCAGCGTCACGTTGCCGCCGGTGCCGCCCGCGCCGGCCTCCTCCGCATTGCCGCCGCCGATGCCGCCGATGGTCTGGCCGACGATGCCATAGGCTGCGTAGCCGTTGGTGCTGACCGAGGCCGCGCCCAGCAGATCGATGTTGATATTGCCGCCTGTCCCGCCGGCGCCGCCATCGACATTCTCCGAATTCGTGCCTTGCCCGTCACCGCCATTGCCGCCGAGGTTGCGCGCCAGCAGACCTATGACCGTGTCCCCCGACACATTGACGGCCGAGGTCCCCGCGCTGCCATCCAGCGTGATCGTCGTCGCCACGTTGCTGGCCGCGTTTCCGCCCCGGCCGCCGTTGTTGTTCTTGCCCGGCGCCTGGCCCCCGTCGCCGCCCTGCGCCAGAGCATAGATCCCGGCCGAGTAATCCCCGGCGCCCTGCATGGTGTCACTGGTGATGGTGCCACCCAGGGTAATGGTGCCCGAATGGGTGATCTGGACACCCTGCGCGTCGGCGCCAGCCCCGCCGGGGTCGCTGTTGTCCGATGACGGCAGGCCGGTGCCTCCGACACTGCGTCCGTCGAGCCCGGCCAGGTGCCCGTTCATGCCCGTCTGCACATCGAAGTAAAGCGTGATGTCCGCCGTATTGCCGAGCGTGACCTGCCCGCCGCGCCCGCCGGGGCCGTTCCTCTGGCCGCCCTGCGCACCATAGCTCTGCGCCGTCAGGCCGATGCCATTGCGCGCGATCGAATAGAACCCGTCGCTCGAGCCGATGGAGACGGATCCGGAATTGACAAGCTGGACATCGCCGCCCGATCCGCCTGCGCCACCGACCTGATCGCCCAGTTCGGCGCCGCCCTGGGCGCCACCGCCACCGCCAAGACTGCGGGCGCGAATGCCGAAGACGGGTTCGGTGGGAAAGCTGGCATCGACACCGGGTTCGATCGTGATGGCCGCCGAATTGGTGACATCGACGATACCGCCATCGCCGCCCGGGCCGCCATCGTCGTAATAGCCACCGTCGGCGCCGGTAAAGCCCAGCGACTTTACGTCCAGGCCCACGACATTTCCGCTGTCCGAGATGTTGTCATTGTTCGACGACAGGGTCAGCGCAGCCGTGTTCGTGACTTTGAAATTCGGGCCTGGCCCCTCAAGATCGAGGTTGATGACATAACGCTGACCCGGTGCGAAACCGGTCAGCGCCAGGTTGTTGGTCACCTCGTAGAAGGTCTCGAAAGGCACATCGGCGGACAGGTTGATCCCGGTCGCGGTCCCGCTGTCCAGGGTACAGGAGCCCTCGTAGATGCCGGGAGGCCCGCTGGGAACCGGGCACTGGTAAATGGATTGCGCGCGCGCGGGCCCCAGGCCCAGAAGTGCGGGCGCCGCCAGCGCGATTGCGACGGCCGATGTCGATCCGCGCAACGCCGGGAACGCACGCACAGGGGCCACTCCTGTCTCCCGGCGAGGCCGGTTGGTCCGGGATCGGGATGTCATGGGTCGGTCCTCCGTTCGGTGAGCATCGGACGCCAAGCGCTGCCCGCACGTCCTGCCCGCCTGCAAAATCCCCTCGGCGCGCCGCACTCACCGCAGCGCGCCGGCCCTGCGGGCCCTAACGAAGTGTTAGAAACAAGCGGCGGATCCGGTCCACAGATCAATTCAGACCAATTCTGATGAAATCTTGCAACGCGCAGGTGGTCGCCCCGGTTGGCAACGCCGCCAGGGAAGACGATGGCAAGCCTGTCACCAAGGTCACCAGGGCGGGCTGTGCGGGGTGCTTGTCGGTCAGACGGCGCCCATCAGCAGGTCCGGCAGGAAGGTGACCAGCACCGGGGCGAGGACCAGCAGCAGAAGCACGAGGAAGAGCATCGTGAAGAAGGGCCAGGCCTCGCGCATGTACTCGCCGACGCTGACGCCCAGGATCGAGCACGAGGTGAACATCAGCGTGCCCACCGGCGGGGTGATGCCGCCCACGGTCAGGTTGACCACCATCACGATGCCGAAATGCAGCGGGTCGATCCCGACCTGCGTGATCGCCGGCACCAGGATCGGCGTCAGCAGGATCAGCGCGGCCGTGCCCTCGATCAGCATGCCGATGGCCAGCAGCAGCACGTTGATCAGCAACAGCAGCGCCAGCGGGTTCTGGGTGACCCCCAGCAACAGGTCCGCCCCGCGCGACGGGATCTGTTCCCATGTCATGTAGAAGCCGAAGGCCCCGGCCGCGCAGATGATCAGCATCACCACCGCCGTTGCCAGGACGGTCTCGCGGATGATCTGCGGGAAGGCGGACAGCTTCAGCTCGCGGTGCCAGAAGAAGCCGATCAGCGTGGCATAGACCACGGTCATCGCCCCGGCCTCGGTCGGGGTGAAGATGCCCTGGCGGATGCCGATCAGGATGAAGGCGATGATCGACAGCGCCCCAAGCGCCTCGACAAAGGCCTCGCCCAGTTCGCGCGGGGTCGCGGCACGCTCGCGGGTGGGCTTGTAGTCGCGGCTGCGCGCCCGCAGCCGGACGACAACCATCAGCGACAGAGTGATCAGCATCCCCGGAACAATGCCTGCGATGAACAGCCGGCCCACCGAAACGTCGCTGAGAAAGCCGTAGAGGATCAGGCCGATACCCGGCGGAATGATCGGCGTGATCACGGACGAACAGGTGCAGACCGCCGCGGTGAAGCCGGAGGAATAGCCCCGGCGCACCATCTCGGATCCCAGCATCTTGGCCTGCATGGCCGCGTCGGCATTGGCCGAGGCCGAAAGCCCCCCCATCAGCGCCGACAGCACGACATTGGCCTGTGCCAGCCCGCCCACCGTGTGACCGACCAGGGCATCGGCAAAGCCCAGCAGGCGCCGCGTGATGCCCGCATGGTTCATGATCGTGCCGGCAAAGATGAAGAACGGCACCGCCAGAAGCGGGAAGGATTCGGTCGAGGCGGCCATCTTCTGGACGAAGCTGCTGATCGGCAGGCCGCCGGCGGTCAGGAAGAAACTCAGCGCCGCCATGGCAATGGCCAGCGCGATGGGCACGTTCAGGGCAAAGAGCCCGAGCATCACGAGGATCGGCATCAATTCCATTGGGGATCTTTCTCGGCAGTCTCGGGCAGCCGGCCGGTCGGGGCCACATCGCCCCGCACCCGTCGCCAGGCCAGCCCCGCATAGCGCAGGCCCATGCAGGCAAATCCCACCATCACCGCCGCGTAGAGGATCGCGCGCGGCCAGCGCAGGATCGGAAGCGGGTCATCCATCGACGACAGGCAGAACTGGACACCAAGCCAGGTCGCATAGGCCAGGAACGCCAGCACCACCAGGTCGACAACCGCCCCCAGCACACGCTGCCCCGCAGCCGGCAGACGTGTCCAGAGCAGGTCGATGCTCATGTGCATGCCGTATTTGAAGGCCGCAGCGCTGCCCATGAAGATCAGCCAGGCAAAGGCCACCGAGGAGATGTCGCCGGTCCAGGCCGCCGGTGTCGCCGTCACGTAGCGGGTGACGACGCCCCAGCAGACCGTGCCCACCAGGACCACCAGCGCCGCGCCGGCCACCGTTTCCTCGAAATACCCGAACGCGGATCGCCCGCTTCCGGCTGCCCGTTGCTCTGCCATGGTCCCCTCGCCTGCCACGTCCTGCCGTCACGAAAAGGCGCGACGGCTGACTGCCATCGCGCCCTCTGCGTTCACTCCGCGTCGAGAATGCCGCGGATGGTGGTGTAAAGACCCGGGGTCCAGTCCGGGAAGGCATCGTAGACGCCTGCCGTCTGCTCGCGGAATGCCGCGATGTCGACATCCTCGACGATGGTGATGCCCGCGTCACGGAACTGCGCCTTGTACGCCTCGTCCCGCTCCAGCGTCAGCTCGGTGCAAAGCGCGCCGGCCTCGGCGCCGACTTCCAGCATCACCTCCTGGATGTCCTCGGGCAGGCTGGCGAAGTAATCGGCGTTGATCACCCAGAAGGTGAAGGCGGTGAAGTGGTTGGTCATCGAGATCGTGTCGCGCGTCTCGTACAGCTTCGAGCCCCAGAGCGAGCCCAGCGGCGCCTCGGCGGCCTCGACCACGTTCTGTTGCAGGGCGCTGTAGACCTCTGCCCATTCGACGGTGGTCGGACGTGCGCCCATCGCCTCGAAGGTTTCGATGAAGACGGTGTTGGGGGGCACGCGGACGGTCATGCCCTCGATGTCGGCGGGGCTGCGCACCGGCTCGTTGGCCAGGATGTTGCGGCCGCCGAACAGGGCGTTGTCGACCAGGAAGGTGATGCCGACCTCGTCGAAGGCCGACTGGATGCCACCGAACCACTCGGACTCGACCAGCTTGTTGAACTGTTCCGGCTCGTCCAGCAGGTAGGGCCCTTCGAGAACCCCGATGTCGGGCACGAAATCGGACAGGTAGCCGGACGAGGTGACCGAGATCATCGGCGCACCCTGGCGCATCATCTGGTTCACGTCCTTCTCGCTGCCCAGCTGCTGCGCCGGGAAGACCTGGATCTCGACGCGGCCATCGGTGCGCTTGGCCACCTCCTCGGCGAAGAAGGCCGCGGCCTCGTTTGTCGGCTCGCCCGGCGACAGCGAGTTCGCAAGCCGGATCGTGTAGTCAGCGGCCATGAGCGGCGCAGCGGAAAGCAACCCGGCTGTCACCAGCCCGGCAAATCTGAATATCGACATGAAGTCCTCCCAAGCCCGGCTCGCGGGCGCTCCATCGCCCTCGAGCCAATTCTTATATGAATACATCATTCACATACAGGGTGACGCTCTGTCAATACCGTCGCCATCCAAAGATCCGACACCGGGGCCGCGGGCATCTCAATAGGCCGCACGAAATGCGCCGGACCACGCTCAGTCCGCTGAAAGAAAGAGATATTTTTGGAGATCAGCGCGCCAATGGTGATGCGCTGCAATGGCTCTGAAGGGGAAGGCGACCGAACCACAGGGTGCACGGTCCCAAAGAGTCGTCGCGCTGCCCGAAGGAGGGATGACTGTCCTTCGGGCAGCGGGATCAGGAGGCGACCGGGTGGGCCGGCCGCCTCCGGGTGAAGCCCGAGGGCTTCACTGTTCAGGCAACGTCGGACGTCAGCTGATCGTTGAAGGGGAACAGCGCCGGGGTGCCGCCGCAGTGGACGAACAGAACGTCCGATCCCTTTTCGAACTTGCCGGTCTCGGCAAGGCCCAGGATGCCTGCCATCGCCTTGCCGGTGTAGACCGGATCCAGCAGCACGCCTTCCGACCGGCCAACGCGCAGGATCGCCGCGTTGCCCAGCTCGGAGGGGATGGAATAGCCGGGGCCGATGTAATCGTTCTCGATCCGGATATCCTCGGCGGTGAAGCGCTGGTCAAGGCCCAGCAGCTCGGCGGCATCGTTCGCCATGACCGAAATCCGCTCTTCGAAGGGCACCGCGCTGCCCGTCACGGCAATGCCGACGACCTTGGTTTCGGGCCACCACATCGAGCAGCCGACGACCATTCCGGCAAGGGTGCCGCCCGACCCGACCGGTGCGCAGATGTAATCCGGTGCCTTTCGGCCCATCTCGGAATACTGCTGCGACAGCTCGCGGATCGCGTTGACATAGCCCATCGCACCCAGTGCACTCGCCCCGCCCAGCGGGATGATATAGGCCTTCTCGCCGCGCGCCTCTGCCGCGTCGGCGTGGTGCTGCATGCGCGGGTTGATCTCTTCGAAGTAGGCATCCGGGTCGAGGAAATCGACTTCGGCGCCCAGGATGTGGTCAAGCAGCAGGTTGCCCTGCCAGCTGGCCGGCTTGTTGCCGCGCAGGACCAGGATCGGCTTCATGCCGAATTTGCGGGCGGCCGCGGCGGTCATCCGCGCGTGGTTCGACTGATGCCCGCCGGTGGTGATCACCACCTTGACGCCCCGTGCCACGGCATCAGCCATCAGGTATTCAAGCTTGCGGACCTTGTTGCCGCCGCCGCCGAAGCCTGTGAAATCATCCCGTTTCACCGACAGCGAGATCCCAATTTCCGCGCCGAGCGTGGGCAGATCTTCGACCGGTGTCGGCAGGAAGCCCAGCGAGAGGCGCGGCAGTTCGTCGAGTTTCATACTCGGTCCTTTCCCAGTGATACGGCCCGGGGAATGGATTTCCCTTGCAAACGCGAGCCTTCACCGTCAGGATATATGATATATCTTTAACGGCAACCCTGTATCGCCGAACAAGGAGCTTCCGGCCCGGCAGGGCAGCCATTACGCTCGAACGAACCAACGGAACCGCATCATGAGCCAGCCAGTTTTCTCCGTCTCCGACCTGGAGGTCGCCTTTCGCGGCCGCGACGGCTGGTCTGCGGTGGTGCACGACGTCTCGTTCCAGATCGCGCGCGGCGAGACACTCGCGCTGGTGGGCGAGAGCGGATCCGGCAAGAGCGTGACCTCGCTGGCCTCCATGCGGCTTCTGGAACCCGAAAGCAGCCGGATCCGGGGCAAGGTGATGCTGGAAGGGCGCGACCTGCTGGCGCTGACCGAGGCCGAGATGCGCGGCGTGCGCGGCAACGACATGGCGATGATCTTCCAGGAGCCGATGACCTCTCTGAACCCGTCGATGAAGATCGGCGAACAGATCGCCGAGGTGCTCGTCGCGCACCAGGACATGGGCCAGGCCGACGCGATGGCCGAGACACAGCGCCTTCTGGAACGGGTGCGCATCCCCGCCGCGCGGCAGCGGATGGGCGAATACCCGCACCAGTCGTCGGGCGGAATGCGGCAGCGGTTCATGATCGCGATGGCGCTTGCCTGCCGGCCCCGCCTGCTGATCGCGGATGAGCCCACGACGGCGCTGGACGTCACGATCCAGGCGCAGATCCTGGAACTGATCAAGGTGCTGCAGGAAGAAGAGGACATGGCCGTTCTCTTCATCACCCACGACATGGGCGTGGTGGCCGAGGTCGCGGATCGCACCATCGTCATGTACAAGGGCAACGCGGTCGAACAGGGTCCGACCGAGGCGCTGTTCGCGGCGCCGCAACAGGCCTATACCCGGGCGCTGCTGTCGGCCGTGCCGCGGCTGGGGTCCATGCGCGGCGATACCCGGCCCGCGCGTTTCCCGCTGATCGCCGCCGACACCGGCAGGCCGGTGCCCGCCCGCCCGGTGACCAGGCACGTCGATCCGGCCGCCTCCCCCGTCCTGTCGGTGCGTGGCCTGACCACGCGCTACGCGGTGGCGGGCAGCCTGATGGGCCGCGGCGCCGGACGGGTTCACGCGGTGGAGGGCATCGACTTTGACATCCGCCCCGGCGAGACCCTGTCGCTGGTTGGCGAATCCGGCTGCGGCAAGTCCTCGGCCGGGCGGTCGATCCTTGGCCTGACACCGGCACAGGGCGGGTCGGTCAAACTGGACGGGACCGAGCTTCTGGGCCTGTCGCGCCGCGCCATCCGGCCGCATCGCCGCAAGATGCAGATGATCTTCCAGGACCCGTTCGCCAGCCTCGATCCCCGGGCCCGCATTGGCGACGCCATCGCGGAACCGATGCTGACCCATGGCCTGGTCTCGCGAGCGGAGGCGCCGGACCGTGTGGCGGATCTGCTGGAAAAAGTCGGCCTGAAGGCCGACATGGCCAAACGCTTTCCCAACGAATTCTCAGGCGGCCAGCGCCAGCGTCTGTGCATCGCGCGCGCGCTGGGAATGACGCCCAGCCTGATCGTCGCCGACGAGGCCGTGTCGGCGCTGGACGTGTCGATCAAGGCGCAGGTCATCAACCTGATGCTCGACCTCCAGGAAGACATGGGCCTGTCCTACCTCTTCATCAGCCACGACATGGCCGTGGTCGAACGGATGAGCCACCGCGTCGCCGTGATGTACCTTGGCGAGATCGTCGAGATCGGGCCCCGCGCCGCGATCTTCGAGAACCCGCAGCACCCTTATACCCGGCGGCTGCTTTCGGCGGTTCCGGTGCCCGATCCCGCCCGCAGGGGGGCGCGCCGTGGCCTTGACGTGCGCGACCTGAAAAGCCCGGTCCGGCCGCTGGATTTCCAGCCGCCCGAACGGCAATGGCGCGAGGTTTCGGCCGGGCACCGCGTGCAGGTTCCCGGCCCCGAATGGGCCGAGGAAATCGCCCAGCAGGCCGCAGGCGTTCCGGCATGAGCCGCCCCGTCGTGATGATTTCGGGCGCGAGCCGCGGGATCGGTGCCGCCATCGCCACCCGGATGCAGGACGCCGGCTGGTCGCTCAGCCTCGGGCTGCGCGACCCCTCGGCCAGCCCCCTGCCCGCCGCGGACAACGTGATCACCTGCCGGTTCGACGCCAACGATCCCGACAGCGAAACCGCCTGGGTCGCCGAAACCGGGGCCCGCTTCGGACGGCTCGATGGGTTGGTGCTGAACGCGGGCATTCACAGCCATTCCTCGGTGCTCGATGCAACGGGCGACGAGTTCGACCAGCTTTTCGAGATCAACGTGAAATCGCCCATGCGCCTGGCCCAGGCGGCCTGGCCGCTGCTGGAAAAGGGGCCGGGGCGCATCGTCACCATCGCCTCGCTTTCGGGCAAGCGGATCAAGTCGCCGGGATCGGGCCTGTACGGCATGTCGAAATTCGCCGTCGTCGGCCTGACCCACGCGCTGCGCCAGGCCGGCCGCGAAAGCGGCGTGCGCGCGACGGCGATCTGCCCCAGCTTCGTGTCGACCGACATGGGCCGCGCGGCGTCCGGCACGGACGGCAGCGGCAAGACCACCCCCGACGAAATCGCCCGGATCACCTGCATGGTGCTCGAACTTGGCCCCACCGCCAGCCTTGCCGAGATCCCGGTGCATTACGACGTAGAGGATTGCTTCTGAGATGATCCCGAACCGTGGGCCGGCCGTCCTGGAGGTGTCGGGCGCAAATGACCTGCCCGCCTCGGCAGAGGTGGTCGTCATAGGGGGCGGTGTGATCGGCGTGACCACCGCGCTGGAACTGGCACGCGCGGGCCACGACGTCTGCCTTCTGGAAAAGGGCATCATCGCGGGCGAGCAGTCCAGCCGCAACTGGGGCTGGGTCCGGCAGGCCGGGCGTGACCTGCGCGAACTGCCCCTGTCGTCGCTGGCCCGGCGGCGCTGGCAGGCATTGGCCGCCGAGATCGGGCCCGGGCTGGGCTATGTCGAATGCGGCATCGCTTATGTCTCGCGCAGCCCGGAACAAGCCGATCGCCACCGTCGCTGGGTGGCCGAGGCGACCCGGCTGGGTATCGAGGCCGAGATCGCGGACATAAGGTCCCTGGCCCCGGGGCTGACCACCGACCACGCCAAAGCGCTCTACCTGCCCGGCGACGGGCGGGCCGAGCCGCAGGCCGCCGTGCCGCTTTTTGCGCGTCTGGCGATCGCGGCCGGCGCGACATTGGTGCAGGGATGCGCCGCCTTCGACATCGAGCGGGACGCGCGGGGGGTCACCGGCATCCGCACGGAACGCGGCACCGTCTCCACCCGGCGCGTGGTGCTTGCCGGCGGGGCCTGGTCCGCGCCGCTGTTGCGCCGGTCGGGGATCACGTTGCCGCAGCTGAAGGTGCTGTCCTCGGTCTGCCGCACGGAACCGCTGACGGAAGAGCAGGCGCAGGCCTTCACGCCCTGCCTGTCACTGGGCGACCTTGCGCTCCGCCACCGGGTCGACCATGGGCTGACGGCGGCCAATTCGGGCACCGTTGTGGCCGAGATCGTCCCCGACAGCCTGCGCCACATGTTCGCCTTCCTGCCGGGACTGCGCAGCATGATCCCGGGCCTGAAGCTGCGTCTCGGCCGCGGCACGGTCGAGGAACTCGGCTGGCTGTTCGGCGGGGCCGCGCTGGAGCGCAGCCTGACACGGCATCGCATCCTTGACCCGACCCCGGATGCCCGCGCCCTGTCGCGCGTCCTCGACCGCCTGGCGGAGCGGTTCCCGGCACTGGCCGGGCTTGACCAGGCACAGGCCTGGGGCGGGATGATCGACGTGACGCCCGACGTGATCCCCGTGATCTCGGAGGCGTCGACCCTGCCGGGCCTGGTCATCGGCACCGGCTTTTCCGGCCACGGCTTCGGCATCGGCCCCGGCGCCGGTGCTGTGCTGGCCTCTCTTGCCACGGGCGCGGAACCGGACGTCGATCTTGCCGACTTCCGGCTTGCGCGCTTCCGCGAAGAACGCCCGCAGATGCAATCCTGGCTTTAGGCGCTCAGGCCGCGGCGCCGATTTCCATCGGCAGGGACGGGTCCGCCGCCCATTCGTGCCAGGAGCCGACGAAGATCCCCACGTCGCGGAACCCGGCCAGCCGCAGGCCGTAAAGCGCCGTCGCCGCCCGCGCACCCCGGTGGCAATAGGTGACAACCGGCTTCTCGGGGTCCAGGCCGGCGGCGATCGCGATGGCGCGGATCTCGTCCGCCGGGCGGTATCTGCCGTCGCGCAACATGTCCTCGTAGAACGCGAACAGCGCGCCCGGGATACGCCCGCCGCGGGCACAGCAGTCATGGGCAAAGCTGCCGTCGAATTCCGCCGGGCGGCGCACGTCGAAGATCTGCAGATCCGCGGACGGGTGCAGCACCGCCTCGCGGGTCAGCGCCAGCTCGGGGTGCCAGCCGTCCGGCGCGGCGTCGTCGACATGGGTGATCGCGGTCGCGGTGCCCTCGCCCGGTTCCAGCACGCAATGGGCGTTCACCCAGGCCTGCACCCCACCGTCAAGGATCACGCCGCCCTCAAGCCCCAGCAGCTCCTGGAACCACAGGCCGCGGGGCGACCGCATGCCGGTCTCTTCCTCGAACCACACCACGGTCTTCGCCTTGTCCAGGCCCGCCTCGCGGAAGGCGCGCATCGCTCCGGCGGCCATGCCTTCATAGCCGGCCTCGGTGCTTTCGGGGACGAAGTAGTCGTAGACATTGAGGAAAATCGCGCCCGGCAGGGTGCCGGCTTCCCAGTCCTCGCGGGTCCGGGTGTCGACGAGAACGAGGCCCGGCTCGTTCTGGCGCGCGATGAGATCGGTGGCAGAGATGGTCACGGTCATTAGGTCTGTCCTTTCGGAACGTCAGGGAACGAGCGTCACTCCAAGGCCGAGATCGCCGGCCCGCCGCATCAGCCGCGCGGCAAAGGCGATGTCGAAGATGTTCAGCCCGAAGCTCGAGAAATAGGTGCAGGCCCCCGGTGCGGGCCGCCAACCGTCCAGCAGGATCGCGGCCGCATCGGCAGCGACGCGGCGCTCGGGAAACCGCCCGGCGCGGTGCATCTGGAACAGGCTCTTGGCGCTGGTGCGGGCAAAATCGCCCCACAGGTCGCAGGTTACCGCATCCGCGGCGTCGATCGCGTCGAAGCTGACTTCGTGATAGCCGACCTGAAGGATCAGCGTGCCGGAGCGCATGACCTCGGGCCCGAGAAGCGGCTCGGGAGACGAGGTGCAGGTCAGCGAGACCTCGGCTGCCAGGCAAGCGGCCATGGGTGTTTCATGGGCCACGAGCGCGATGCCGTCGGGCAGTGCCTCGACCAAGGGACGGCCCGAGCGGGTCCAGTGATGCACCTCGCGCAGCGCGGGAAATAGGGCCAGCGCCATGTCCAGATGCATGCGCGCCTGCGGCCCTGCTCCAAGGATGGCCAGTCGGGTCACACCTGGGTGCAGCGCCCGCATAACCGCACCGGACAGCGCCGCCGTCCGCACACGCGTCAGCATCGCGCTGTCCAGCATCCCCATTGCCCGCCCGGTCCCCAGGTCATCCAGCACGGTGCGCGAGGTGATCGCCTCGCCGCCCGCCGGTGCCTCGGCCCGGTGCAGGGTCCATTTCAGACCGGCGGCATTGAACCGCCCGCCAACGCGCGCCGGCAGGCCATAGCCCTTGTCGCGCGGATCAGGTCCCAGCGGCAGCACGTTCTCTGCCGCCATCTCGGCCTCGCCGCGTTTCAGCAGGGTCAACGCTTCGTGGATGTCATCCAGTGCGGCGTCCCAGTCCAGCGCGCCGGCTGCGATCAGGTCGGCCCTTGTCAGGAACAGTTCACTCATGCGCGCCCATCCCGGTCAGCCATGTCTGGACAGAGGCAATGAAGCGGTCGAAGCCTTCCACCACCAGGAATTCGTCGATGCCATGGGCGTTGCCGCCCCGCCCGGCCCCGCCGATCAGGAAACTGTCGGCATGGCGGGCAAAGGCATGTCCGGGGGCCGATCCGATGGCCCAGGGCCAGACCTGCGGCGGCGTCGAGCTGGCCGCATAGGCCGCCTGCAATGCCGTCGCGCCGGGGCTGTCCGCGCGGAACCGCACGCCGGGCGCGATCTCTTCGACCTCCAGCCGGACCGGCGAGCCGTCAAGCCGGGCGCGCTGATCGTCGAGCAAGGTCCCGGCCTCCAGCCCCGGGGGCGTGCGCAGGTCAAACAGCGCCTCGGCCCTCGGCGGAATGATCGCCGTGTCCCCGGCCGGCGAGGTCGTCAGCGACGAGATGTTCAGCGACGCGGTGCGCAGGACATGGCGCAGCAGGTCGCGCGCATCGCCGTCACGGGCATAGCGCGCCGCCGTGCGGAAGGTCAGCTCGGCCTGCGGATCGAAGGTCTGCGCCAGCGCGTCGATCAGCGCCTCGGCCTCTTGGTCCAGCTCGATCTGCGCCAGTTCGCCGGTCACCGGACCACCGAACGCCGCCAGCGCATCGACAAGCTGGCGTGCTGGGTTGGCGATCCAGGGGGCGTTGCTGGAATGGATGGCGCTGCGCGGGCCGCCGGCCTCGCCCCCCTCGGCGATCAGACGCCCCTTGGCGATGCCGGAAAAGCCCAGGTAGATCCGGGGCGCGCCGCCACCGTATTCGCAGAAGCTGGGAAACAGCCCGCCGGCACAATGCGGCAGCGGGCATTGCGGATCGGCCAGGTAGCGGCGCATCGAGGGCGAGCCATGCTCTTCCTCTCCGTCCAGCAGGATCTCGACATTCACGGCAAGGCGGCCGCTGTGGTGCAAGTCCCGCAGGGCCACCAGCATCCCGGCAAGCGGGCCCTTGTTGTTCTCGGCCCCGCGCCCGACCCAGACCTTGCCGATCCCGTCCATTTCGGACAGGCCGCCGGTCCAGGGATCCGCGCGCCAGCCCTCGGGCGTGGCCGGCATGACGTCGTACATGTTGTAGAGGATCACGGTTCGCGCCGCGCCGATGTCCAGGCGCGCGTGGATCACCGGGGCCCCTGCCCCGGCGTCCGCCGGCGCAAGGATCCGCGCCCCCAGTTCGGCGCTCAGCCAATCCAGCAGGTCGGCGGCCATCCGCCCCTGGGCGGGCCGGTCGCCCGCGTGCGAGGGGATGGCGCACCAGCGGGCCGTCAGCGCCAGCGCTTCGGGCAGCAGATCGCTCACAGCCGGATCCGCGGGTTCAGCCAGGTGTAGGCCACGTCGACAAGAAAATTCGCCACCACGAAGACCAGAGCCGCGAACAGCACCACGGCCTGAACGACGGGGAAGTCACGGTTCTGGATCGCCTCGACCGCCAGCCGGCCGATACCGGGCCATGCAAAGATGATCTCTGTCACCAGCGCGCCCCCCATGAGCGAGGCCAGGTACATGCCCTGAAGGGTCACCACCGGGATCATCGCGTTGCGCAGCGCGTGACGGACGACGATGCGCCATTCCGTCAGGCCCTTGGCGCGGGCGGTGCGGATGTAGTTCTCGCCCAGCGTCTCGATCAGGCTCGACCGGACAAGGCGCGTGATCGCCGACAGATAATAGGCGCCCAGGGCCAGCGACGGCATGATCAGGTGCTCGAAGCTGCCGTATCCGCTGGACGGCAGCCAGCGCAGGTTCAGCGAGAACAGGATGATCAGCATCAGCGCCAGCCAGAACACCGGAACCGCCTGGCCCAGCAGCGAAATCACCCGGATCGCGAAGTCGATCGGGCTGTTGCGGCGCACGGCGGCAATCGCGCCCAGCAGGAAGCCGAGAAGCGAGGACCACAGAAGCGCCGACAGCGCCAGAAGTGCGGTCGCGCCCAGGCGTTCGGTCAGCAGGTCCATCGCGGGACGGCTGTAGCGCAGCGAATTGCCCAGGTCACCGTGCAGCGCCCCGGCCAGGAACCGGCCGTATTGCACGATGATCGGATCGTTGAAGCCCATCGCCTCGCGAAACTCGGCGATCTCCTGGGCGGTGGAATCCGGCGCCATCATCAGCACGGCCGGATCGCCGGTCAGGAACAGCGCGAAGAACACCAGAAGCGACACGCCGAACATGACGATCAGCCCCTGGATGGCACGGGAGAGCAGGAAGCGCAGGCCTTTCATCAGGACACCTTGCTTTCGGCCCGGCGGACCAGCCAGTCGCCGAGGAGGTTGCAGCCGATGACCAGCGCGCCGATCATCAGGCCCGGGTAAAGGACCAGCCAGTTCGCGATCAGGATGACCGACCGGCCCTCGCCGATCAGGTTGCCCAACGTCGGCATCGGCGGCTGGACCCCAAGGCCCAGGAAACCGACGGACGCCTCGAGGATGATCAGGCGCGGCAGGTCCAGCGTCAGCAGCACGGTCTGCGGCCCGATGATGTTGGGCAGCACGTGACGGAAGATGATCGCCATGTCCGACAGGCCCATCGCCCGCGAGGCATCGATGTATTCAAGCTCCCGCACTTCCAGCGTGCGGCCCCGGGCGACCCGGGCGAAGATCGCCCAGCCGGTCAGGCCCAGCACGATCACCAGGTTGGTCATCGAGGGACCAAGCACCGAAACCAGCAGCAGGATCAGCAGGATGAAGGGCACGGCCAGCTGTATGTCGACGAGGCGCATGATCAGCGCGTCGACCCAGCCGCCGTAATAGCCCGCGATCATGCCAAGCGCGGTGCCCAGCACGACCGAGATCAGCGCGGCCACCAGGACGATCCCGAAGGAGACCAGCGTGCCAAGCCCCAGTCGGGCGAGAAGATCCCGCCCGAGCTGGTCTGTTCCGAGAGGGTGCAACGTGTCACCCACCACGGTCATCGGAGGTTTGAACGTCGCGGAGATGTCGCCGCGCAGCGGATCCAGCGGCCAGAGCAGCGGGACAAGCACGCAAAACAGGACGGCGGCGACGAGAAGGACGATCGCCAGGGCGGCGTCCGAGTTACCCTTGAGCTTCAAACTTCCGATCACCTGGTCAGTCCATCTCGATGTCGAAGACGGGGATCCGTGCGTCTGCCCGGCCTTCGAAGTCCACGTTGGGTGCTTTGCCCATCAGCTTGTCTTCCTGGTACAGCGTGATCAGCGGGACCTGTTCCGACGCCAGCGTCTGGATATCGAACAGGATCTGCTCGCGGGCCTCGGGATCGACGGTCGAGCGGCTCTTGTCCAGCAGCGCGTCCAGCTCGGGGATCCGGGCGCCGGAATAGGGCTCGCCGGACTTCATGATCGCGTAGACCGCCGCATCGGTGTCCAGCGTCTGGGTCGAACCCCAGCCCAGCATGTAGATCGGACCTTCGAAGGGCACGGTCTGGGTGTAGACCGACCATTCCATGGTCTGCTGGTTCACGGTCAGGCCGATGTCCTCGAACTGCTGCGCGATGGTCTGCGCGACCTCGGCGTTCTTCATGTAGCGGAACGACGACTGCATGGTGATCTCGAACCCGTCCTCGAACCCGGCTTCGGCAAGCAGCTGCCTGGACAGTTCGGGATCGTAGGCCTGCACCTCGACGTCGAGATAGCCGAAATCGGCCGCGCCGACCTGGGTGCCCTTCGGCGTGGCAAGCCCGCCCAGCAGGTTGGTGGTGATCGATTCACGGTCGATCGCGTGATTGAGCGCCTGGCGCACCTTCACGTTGTCCAGCGGCGCCTTGTCCATGCGCAGGCCCAGGTAGATCGTCAGCCCCCCGTTCTTGACCTGCACAAGGTCGGCGTCGGGCGTCTGCTGCAACAACGGCACCAGGTCGACCGGCACATCCTCGATCAGGCCGACCTCGCCGGTGATCAGCGACGTGATCCGCGCGGTGGCATCGGGGATCGGGCGCCAGACCACCGTCTTGATGTCGGGGGTGCCGCGCCAGTAGTCTGGGTTGGCTTCCAGCGTCACCCGTTCGTCCGGGACGAAGTCGACGAAGGTGTAGGCGCCGGTTCCGACGGGGTTATTGGCGAAATGGTCGCGCCCGTGTTCCTCGATGTATTTCGGGGGCACGATATAGGCGGGATAGCGGCTCATCCGGGTCGGCAGCAGAGGGTCCGCCGCCGTGGTCTTGATGCGCACGGTCATCGGATCCACCACCTCGACCGACTCGATGGTGCGGATGTAGGAGATCGTCGGCGCCTTGTTCTCGGGATCCAGAACGCGGTCCAGGCTGAACTTCACGGCTTCGGCGTCAAAGGGTTCGCCGTTGTGGAACACGACGCCTTCGCGCAGCTTGAATTCCCAGGTGGTGTCATCGACCGCCGTCCACTCGGTGGCAAGACCGGGGACAAGGTTCATGTCCTCGTCGCGCATCACCATCGTGTCGAAGATGTTGTCGACGATTGTTGCGGCTTCCCGAAGAAAACCGGGGTCCAGCGCGTTGGTCGAGGCGGAACGCCCGATGACGAGGGTATCGTCCTGTGCGAAGGTCACCGTCGCTGGAAGCGCCAGTGCCAAACCAAGGGCAAATGCCGGTAGATGTTTCATGTTTGGGTTACTCCTGTTGGATCGGGGGCTGGCCGCTCGGGGCGGCCGTTATGGGGCATCTTCGGTCTGGATCGCTTACAGAATATATCATATATCCTCGCGCAACAAGGTTTCGCCGCCTTTCCCCGCATGGATGCTTTCGCAGGAGACACTTTTTGAAGCAGACCGGTTTCAGCGCCCCGCCCCGCAAGAGTCTGACCGACCACGTCGAAAGCCAGTTGCGCGACGCCCTGATCGAAGGCCGGCTTGAGCCGGGCACGCGACTTGTCACGAAGGAGCTGGCGCAATCCCTGGGGATGAGCATCACCCCCGTGCGCGAGGCGCTGGTGCGGTTCGCGGCCTCCGGAATCCTTGCGGCGGAACCCGCCAGTTGCTTCCGCGTGCCGGTGCTGACGACGGCAAGCTACGCCGAGCTGGGCGCGATCCGCAAACGCGTGGAATCGCTGGCCGCGGAGACCGCCGCGCTGAAGATTTCCCCGCAGGAGATCGACGCGCTGGAAACCCGCGTGCAGGCCTACATCGCGGCCAAGCACACGTCCGATCCGCACGAGGCCCTGAAGGAGAACAAGGCGCTGCGGTTCTCGCTCTACGCGGCGGCGGAGATGCCGATCCTGCTGCAGACGATCGAGACGCTGTGGCTTCGGGCCGGACCCGGTTTCAATTACCTGTTCCCCGACCCGGGGGCGAGCCGCACCGAACATGCCAATTACGGTGCGCTGATCGCCGCGCTGCGCGCCCGCGATCCCGCCGCCGCTGGCGAGGCGATCTGCCATGCCATAGACGACGGGTCGGAAAGGGTCATGCAGGCGCTGGCCGCGCGCGAGGCAGAGGCGGGCTGACCGCATGGTCACAGCTCCCGCCGCGACAGGTGGCGGGACAGGCTGTCGATGACACTCGCCTTCAGGTCCGGCTCCATGTCGCGGCCGGGCGCAAGGACCGAAACGGCCAGTTCCACGCCGTGACCGCCGCGCACCGGCATCGCCAGGCTGCAGACATCCACGGCACCCGAGCGCCGCGAGACAAGCAGCCAGCCCTGCGCGGCATAGGTCGCCAGTTCGGCCCGGATGGCTGCTTCCTCCAGGTCCCATTCGGCAAAGCGCGGCGCGTTCAGACGGATCACCTGTTCGCGTCCTTCCGCGTCCATCTCGCCCAGAACCACCAGCCCGCCGACGCCGACACCCAGGGGCAGCCGTCCGCCGATGCCGTCGAACATCGCCGGCACGGTGCTGAACCCGCTCTGCCAGTCCAGGCAGACGGAATCGAACCCGGCCCGCGCCATCAGGAAGGTCGGAAGACCGGTCTCGGCGGAGATGTCGATCAGTAGCGGACGCAGGGCACGGGTGTATTCGTTCACCGACGCGGATTTCATGGCGATGGCATGAACCGCCGGGCCGACGTGGTAATTGCCGCGCCGCCCGGTCTGCATGACAAAGCCGTGTTCGGACAGCGCAACCAGCGCCCGGTGCACCGGCGTACGACTGTCGCCAAGCGCCTCGGCCAGGGCGGTCAGCGACAGCCCCTCGGCCCCCGCCTCGCCCAGCGTCGCCAGGATCCGCGCGGCGCGGGCCGCGTTCGTGGATGTCCGCGAGGGCGTCATGCCGGGGCCGCGCTGCGACCCGCACGGCTGTCCGCCGCGCGCAGTTCCGCGCTGCGCCCGGAGGGCGCGCCATGACCGCCGCCGCCCGGGGTGATGACCTCGAACAGGTCGCCGGCACGCAGGTCCGCGCTGCCGGAGAGGTCGATGGCGTTCGGGTCGCCGTTGATACGGAACGCCCCGCTGGCCCCCGGCCCGCCGCCGTCCAGCCCCCAGGCCCGCGAGGTCAGCCGCGCGCCCATGATCTGCACCCGGCAATCGGCCTCGACCCGGTAGGACCGGCGCACGCCCATCCCGCCCAGCCATGTGCCGTCGCCGCCGCTGTCTTCGGCGAATTCATATTCGACCAGCGTGATCGGGTATTCCCCTTCAAGCGCCTCGAGCGGCAGGTTCGACGTGTTCGTCATGTGGACCTGCACCGCATCCAGCCCGTCCTTGTCCGGCCGCGCGCCGGATCCGCCCGCGATGGTTTCCAGGTAGACCCACAGGCTGCCATCGGGCCGCGTGCCGCTGAAGCTGGCCACGTGGACCGACCCGCAGGCCGCCGCGTTCACCCGGTCGGGCACCGCCTGTGCCAGCGCGCCGTGGATCAGGTCCACCACCCGCTGACAGGCCGAGATCCGTCCGTCCACCGCCGCCGGATGCACGCAGTTGAGCAAAGTGCCCGGCTGCGCCTCGATCGTCAGGGGCCGGGCAAGGCCGGCATTGGGCAGGATCGTCGGGTCGACCACCGATTTCACCGCGTAATAGACAGTTGCCTGCAGCGCGGTGAAGATAACGTTAAGACCGGCCCGGACCTGGGGCGGGCTGTCGAAGACCAGCCGCATCTCGTCGCCCTCGACGGTCAGGACGACGGACAAGGTCATGTGCTCTGCCTGGCTTTCGGTTTCGAAGATGTCGGAAAACGTCCAGGTGCCGTCGGGCAGCGCGGCGATGCCCGCGCGCATCTTGCGTTCGGCATAGGCCATCAGCTCGGCCCCGGCGGCCCGGACCGTGTCGAGCCCGAAGCGCGCGCACAGCTCCTGGATCCGCAGGACGCCCAGCCGGTTCGCCGCCATCTGGGCCCGCAGGTCCGACTGCCGCTCGGCCGGGACCTGGCAGTTCAGCAGGAACATCCGCATCACTTCCGGCTGGCCGACACCGTCGCGTTGCAGGCGGATCGGCGGAATACGCAGCCCCTCCTGGTAGACATGCGCATGGCCGCGATCGGCGAAATCCGAATGGTGCGCGGTGTTGATCGCCCAGCCGAACAGCGTGCCGTCGACGAAGATCGGTTCCGCCATGACGATGTCCGGCAGGTGGGTGCCTCCGCCCGCGTAGGGGTCGTTGCCGATAAAGACGTCGCCGGGGCGAAGGTCTTCGACCGGATAATTGGCCAGCAGGCACGGCACGAATTGCAGGAAACTGCCCAGGTGCATCGGGATGTGCTCGGCCTGGCACAGAATCTCGCCCCCGGCCGTGCAGAGCGCGGTCGAACAATCGCGCCGTTCCTTGATGTTGGTCGAATGGCTGGCACGCACCAGCGCCTCGCCCATTTCATCCACGGCCGAGGAAAACGCGCTGCCGATGACCTCGACAGTGACGGGATTCAGGCTCTCACTCATGCGTCGCGCTCCAGGATCAGGGTCAGGTAAGTGTCGACACGGGCGGTCATGCCCGGCGGCACCACGGTGGTCGTGTCGAGCTGGTCGATGATCGCGGGGCCCGCGATCTCGTTGCCCGGGCGCAGGGCGGCGCGGTCGTAGATCGGCGTGTCCGTGAACCCGCCGGCCTCGCGCATCCAGACCGGACGGGCGCCGGTCTTCGCGGCCGAGGCATCGGGCCCGGCATCGGGAAATGCCGGCATCTCGGCCTTGGGCACGGCGCCGGTCGCCGTCAGACGCCAGGTGACCATCTGGATCGCATCGCCCTCGGCGACGAAGCCGTACAACTGCCGGTGCCGCGCCTGGAAACCCTCGCGCAGAGCCTCAAGGCTGTGGGAGCCGAACGGTCCCACGGGCAGGTCGACCGCGATCTCGTAGTTCTGACCGGCATAGCGCATGTCGACGCGCAGGGCGGTGTCCCGGGCTTCGGGCGCGATGCCCTCGTGGTCGAACCATGTCCCGGCCTGGGCGGTCAGCCCGTCGAAGATCCCGGTCAGTTCGTCCAACGTGACCTCGTCGAGCAGGCGGATGCGGGTGGTGGCATAGTCGGTTCGCAGGTCGGTCATCAGCAGGCCAAGCGCACAGAGCACTCCGGGTGTACGGGGAATGACGATGCGATCCATGTTCAGCTCGGCCGCCAGCCGGGCGGCGTGGACGGGCCCCGCGCCGCCGAAGGCCACCAGCGCATAGCCGCGCGGATCATGACCACGCTGGACCGAGATCAGACGGATGGCCTTGGCCGTGTTCGCCGTCACGATGTCCAGGATGCCGTCTGCCGTTTCCATCACGCCCAGCCCAAGCTGTTCGGCCAGCCGCCCGACAGCGGCCAGCGACAGCTCGCGGTCGATCGGCATCTGTCCGTTCAGCAGCGCATCGGGGTTCTGGGTCTGCAAAACGACATTGGCGTCGGTGACGGTCGGCTCATCCGTGCCCTGCCCGTAGCAAGCCGGCCCCGGGTGGGCGCCCGCACTGCGCGGCCCGACCTTCAGCAACCCGCCATTGTCCACATGCGCGATCGAGCCGCCGCCGGCCCCCACGGTATGAATGTCCAGCATCGGGGTCTTGAGCGGGTAGCCATGCACCTCGGCCTCGGCCACCAGGCGGCAGGTGCCGTCCGCCAGCAGCGCGACATCCGAACTGGTGCCGCCCATGTCGAAGGTGATCAGGTTGGGAATGCCGATCAGCTGCCCCAGCGCCTGCGCCGCGACCACCCCCGTCGACGGTCCCGACAGCACGGTGCGCACCGACATCGCCGCGGCCTGGTCAAAGCCCGTCACGCCGCCGTTCGACTGGGTCAGATGGGGCGCCACCCGCAGCCCCGCGTCGGCCAGCCGCGTCTTCAGCGCGGTGACATAGCCATGCATCACCGGGCCCAGGTAGGCGTTGACCGTAGTGGTCGACAGGCGCTCGTATTCCCGGAACTCGGGCGCGATCTCGTGCGAGAGCGACAGGAAGACGCCGGGCGCCTCCTCGGCCACGATCTGCGCGGCGCGGCGTTCGTGCGCGTCGGACAGGAAAGAATAGAGGAAGCTGATCGCGATCGCCTCGACCCCCTGCCCCACCAAGTGCCGCACGGCCTCGCGCAGCGCGTCCTCGTCCAGCGCAACCTCGACCGAGCCGTCACGCCGCAGCCGTTCCGGCACGCCGATGCGCAGGTTCCGCGCTACCAGCTCCTCGGGCTTGTCGGCGGACATGTCGTAAAGATGCGGGCGCTTTTGGCGGGCGATCGCGATCAGGTCGCGGAAGCCGGCGGTCGTGATGATTCCGGTCTTCACGCCGCGGTGCTGGATCAGCGCGTTGGTGGCGACCGTGGTGCCGTGACCGAAGAAGGCCACCTCGGCGGCCTGCGCTCCGGTTCGTTCCAGCCCTTCGGTGAACGAGCGGGCAATGCCGCGGGAGGGATCGTCGGGGGTCGAGCTGACCTTCCAGATGTGCACGTCACCGCCGTTCTCGTTGATCAGGCAGACATCCGTGAAGGTGCCCCCCGAGTCGATACCGATCCGCCACATCGCTTGTCACCCTTGTGCTGTTTCTTCGGTCGACCGATGAGGGCGTCCAGGCGCACACGCAATCCTAACACGACTATCGAAACAGGTACGGTGTCATGTTCTCATTATAGGATCTGAGGTGCCCAAATTCAGATCCTCCCTTCTCTCTGGCGGGTATGGCGGAACCGGGCGCCATCCATGTGGCTTTCGTTAAGGACGCCTGCGCGGGCAGGATCGTCGGTCGGCATGCCGGCCCGTAAGGGCAGACCGGGGTCGTTCCGGATCCCGTGACGCAGGCTGTCCATGACCGGGGGCCGCCGAAGACTGTGGATTGGCCCATAGCAAGATCGCGCCGTTCGCGTCTTGTGGCCGGACCGCGCCCAATGCGACATTCCCCGCGGCGGCCAGTGCCTGTAGGAGTGGCCAGGATAGAAACTGCGGGAAGACACGACATGTCCATTCGGATGACCGATACCTTCATCAAGCCGATGCATCCGGAGGGGATCCGGTTCGTCGCCATTTTCGCGGCGATCACGGTCGGCCTGTGGCTGGTGTCGGATTTCCTCGGGCTGGTCGGGCTGGGCCTGACCATCTGGTGCTACTACTTCTTCCGCGATCCCGAACGCGTCCCGCCCGCGCGCGAGGGTGTGATCGTCAGCCCGGCGGACGGCATCGTGTCGATCATCGAGCCCGCCGTCCCACCCGCCGAACTGGGCATGCCCGACACGCCGCTGACCCGGGTCAGTGTCTTCATGAGCGTCTTCAACTGCCACGTGAACCGCCTGCCCATCGCCGGAGAGGTCACCGGGATCGCCTATCACCCAGGCAAGTTCTTCAACGCCTCGCTCGACAAGGCAAGCGCCGAGAACGAGCGCAACAGCCTGCGGCTGCGCCTCGACGACGGGCAAGAGCTGGCGGTCGTGCAGATCGCCGGGCTGGTCGCGCGGCGCATCGTCTGCTTCATCGAACCGGGCGCGCGCCTGGGCACCGGCGAGCGTTTCGGCCTGATCCGCTTCGGCTCGCGGCTGGATGTCTACCTGCCGGCGGGGACGGAACCGCTGGTCAGCATCGGGCAGACCATGGTCGCCGGCGAAACCGTGCTTGCCGATCTTACACCTTCCCCCAACAAACAGGCTGATTCCTGATGTCCGGACCTTCTGGTTCTTCCTCGCCGTCGGAACTTTCGATCAACCAGCTGTTGCCCAACATGCTGACCATCACGGCGGTCTGTGCCGGGGTCTCGGCGATCCGCTTCGGGGTCGACGGAAACTACGTTCTGGCGGTGCAGCTGATCCTCGCGGCGGCGGTGCTTGACGGGCTCGACGGGCGGCTGGCGCGCGCGCTGGACAGCCAGAGCGTCGTGGGCGCCGAGCTTGATTCGCTTGCCGATTTCGTGAATTTCGGCGTCGCCCCGCCGCTGGTGCTGTATTACTGGGGCCTGCGCGAGATGCCCCATGTCGGCTGGCTGGCGGTGCTGGTCTTTGCGATCTGCTGCCTGGTGCGGCTGGCGCGGTTCAACGTCGCCAACGCATCCGAGACCACGCCCGGCGCCAACCGCTTTTTCACCGGCGTGCCGGCTCCGGCCGGGGCGCTTCTGGTGATGCTGCCGCTCTACGTCTCATTCGCGGTGGCCGAAGAGCCATTCCTGTCGGGCTGGGTCATCTGTGCCCACATGGTCATCGTCGGCGCGCTGATGATCAGCCGGATCCCGACCTGGTCCTTCAAGGCGCAGAAGATCCCGCGCGAACGGGTGCGATATTTCTTCGTCGTCTTTGCCGTACTCGGCGCCGGATTGCTCATTTTCACGTGGGTGTCACTGGCGCTTCTTTGTCTGGCCTATGTTGCCGTGGTTATCATTGCCCTAATTCATGAGAAACGCAGACGGAAAGAGGAGGTCTGAACCCGTGGAAATCCAAGCGGTCGCAAATTCATACGCCCGATGGGCCCCGGTCTATGACCAGACGTTCGGCGCCGTGACACAGAGCGGCCGCCGCGCCGCGGTCGGGCTGATCAACCAGGGCGAGGGCAGCGTGCTCGAGGTCGGGGTCGGCACCGGGCTGGCCCTGGACGGTTACGCGCCGCATCTCGATGTCACGGGCATCGACTTCAGCCAGGACATGCTGGACAAGGCGCAGGAGCGGGTCGAGAAGAAGGACCTGTCCCATGTCTCCGAACTGCGGCAGATGGATGCGCGCAGGCTCGATTTCCCGGACGATCATTTCGACAGTGTGGCAGCGATGCATGTGCTGTCGGTGGTGCCCGAACCGGAACGCGTGATGTCCGAGATCGCGCGGGTCTGCAAGCCGGGGGGCAAGGTGGTGATCACCAATCACTTCCAGCGCGACACCGGTGTGCTGGCGCGGATCGAGCGGATGGCCGCGCCGCTGTCGAACGTGCTGGGCTGGCATTCCGATTTCGAAATGGTCCGCATCCTGCAGGAGCCGCGCCTGTCCGTGACCGAGAAACGCGGTCTGCCGCCGCTTGGCATGATGACGCTGCTGGTGCTCGAAAAGTCCTGACCGGAGCAGTCCGACGGGCCCGGGGCGCGATCTCTCCCGCCTCACCGCCCGTCAGGGTAGCGCGTCCCTCCATCGGCCACGCGACAGGGAACATCATCGGGCTTGACCTACGCCGGGTGCCGGCATCGCAGGCTCCCGGACGTGCGACCTGCGTTCGGCATCAGGTCCGCTCAGGGCGCCCCCTACTCTGCCGCCGTGGCCACCGACCCGGCAGCGCGCGCGATCGCAACGACCTCTTCGGCAGTCTTGAGATCGGCGAAGATGGCGTTCATCGACAGCAGGGTCGCGTTGTGCTCGAGGTCGCTCAGTGTGGCGTTGCCGTCGGTGACGAAGATCACGTTGTAGCCCATCTGCATCGCGTCGCGCGCCGTGCTCTCGCAGCAGCAATTCGTCAGCGTCCCGGTGATGATCATGGTTTCGATCCCGCGCGCCTTCAGCGCCGCATCCATCTCGCAAGTTCCGGGGATCATGCCGGAAAACCGGGTCTTGTCGAAGATCAGGTCCTCTTCGGCCACGTCCAGCTCGGGGTATAGCGCATGCATCTCGGCGCCTCTGGTAAAGGCCGCTTTCTGGTCTTCGAAACGCTCGGGCGAAAGGTAGTTGCGAAAGAACACGTCCCACGACAGCCGCTCTTCGGGGTCATGGGTGTAGCGCAGGAAGGCGTTGATCCCGCCGGCCTCCCGCACGGCGGCCGATATGGCGTTGACGTTCGGGATGATCTCGCGCGCGACGGGCACCTCGATCGGCGCGCCCTCGGCAACGAAGCCGTTCTGTAGGTCGACGATGACATGGGCGGTCTTGCTCATGTCCAGTGTCTCGAACAGGGTCTCGCGGCCATGGGACAGCAGGGCGCGGTCGCGGATGAACTGGGGAATCTCGACTTTGTGCATGGGTTTCTCCTTCGGCAGGCCGCGGTCGGGCGGTTGCGGGTCAGGCGGGCAGTCCATGTAATTTGAAACAGATATATTATCGGTTTCAAGCAAAATCGGGGAAGCGCGCCCCCTCCCCGCCACACTCCGCCGGTGTTGCCCGCCGTGCAAGCGGCACCTCCGCCCGGCATGCGCCCGAGCCTGCAGATTGCCCACCATCCCACCTTAGCCCCTGCCCCGCCGCGGGCTCCAAGGCTCAGCGGCGACTGACAGCCACGCGCGGGCGGGGGCTGGACAGGCGGGCATATCCTGCCTATATATCCCATATCGAAAAAGGATATCTCGCCATGCCGCTTTATGTGAAAGACCCGGCCGTGTCCGATCTGGCCCAGCGACTGGCCCGCCTGCGCGGGTTGTCCAAGACCGAGGCCGTGCGCCTTGCCCTGGAACACGAGCTTGAACGGGCCGAGGCGGCGCCGGACCTCGTGGACCGCGGCACCGCCTTCGTGCGCGCGCTTCATGCGCGGACCGACCGGGCCAAAGGGCAACCGGTGGACAAGGCCTTCATCGATTCCCTTTACGAGACCGAGTGATGTTCCTCGACGCCTCGGCCCTGACCGCGATGCTTGGCGATGAAGAGGACGCGCGTGTCCTGCTGACCCGGATGCAGGCTCATGCCGAACGCCGCACCTCGCCCCTGGCCGTCTGGGAAGCCTCGGTCGCGCTGGCCCGGATCCTCGCGATCCCGCCGGCAGAGGCCCTGGGCGTGGTGGAGGAGTTCCTGTCGCTGACCGGGGTGAGCATCGACCCGGTCCCGGCCGAGGCGCATCGCCTGGCGCTGCAGGCTTGGGCGACCTACGGCAAGGGCCGTCATCCGGCGGCGCTGAACTTCGGCGATTGCTTCGCCTATGCCTGCGCCCGCCTCGCCGGAGAGCCGCTGCTTTACAAGGGCGACGATTTTCCCCGGACCGATATCGCGCCGGCCTGATCCGCCCGTCCCGGCCGGCGCGCCCTTCACCGCACCGGCGGTGGGTGGTCTTGCGAACAGGCTTCGGGTGCACGCGCATCGACTTACAATCGCCAGGGGTGTATCCCCGCCCCGAATGTCCTGCCCACGAGGAGAGACCCTTGGCTGAGACCTATTCCACCTATGGCCGCATCGACGGACCCATCGTCATCATCGGCTTCGGCTCGATCGGCAAGGGCACCCTGCCCCTGATCGAACGGCATTTCGACTACGACGCCTCGAAGCTCACGGTGATCGAACCCGATCCCGCTCAGGCGACCTTCCTGCGCCAGCACCAGGTCCGCCACCTGGCCGAACGGCTCACGCCCGAGAATTACCGAGAGGTGCTGGGCGGGCTGTTTTCCGAGGGCAAGGGCTTCTGCGTGAACCTGTCGGTCGACACCTCGTCGCTGGATATCATGCGGTTCATGCGCGAGCTGGGGGTGTTGTATATCGACACGGTGGTCGAACCCTGGGCCGGCTATTACTTCGGCACGTCCGACAATGCCGACCGCACGAACTATGCGCTGCGCCAGAAGGTGCGCGACGAGAAGGCGGCGCATCCGGGTGGCACCACGGCGGTCAGCTGCTGCGGCGCCAACCCCGGCATGGTCAGCTGGTTCGTGAAAGAGGCGCTGCTGACACTGGCGAAGGACCTGGGCAACCCGGTCGAGGCGCCGCAGGATCGCGAAGGCTGGGCAAAGCTGATGCAGTCGCTGGGCGTGAAAGGCGTGCATATCGCCGAGCGCGACACCCAGGCGCGGCGTGTTCCGCGGCCCCGGAACGTGTTCGTCAACACCTGGTCGGTCGAGGGGTTCATCGCCGAGGGGTTCCAGCCGGCCGAACTTGGCTGGGGCACGCACGAGACATGGTTCCCCGAGAACGGGTACCGGCACGAGACGGGGTGCATGGCCGGGATCTGGATGGACCGGCCGGGCGCGATCACACGCGTGCACACCTGGTGCCCGACGCCGGGGCCGCAGTTCGGCTTCATCGTGACCCACAACGAGGCGATCTCGATCTCGGATTATTACACCGTGGGACCGGCGGCAGAGCCCGACTTTCGCCCGACCTGCCATTATGCCTATCACCCCTGTGACGACGCGATCCTGAGCCTGCACGAGATGTTCGGATCGGGCCGGCAGCAGACAAAGCACCACATCCTCACCGAAGACGAGATCGTCGAAGGCATCGACGAGTTGGGCGTGCTGCTTTACGGGCACGACAAGAACGCGCTGTGGTACGGCTCTCGGCTGTCCAACGACGAAGCGCGCGACCTTGCGCCGTTCCAGAACGCCACGGGGCTGCAGGTGACGTCCGCCGTGCTGGCCGGAATGGTCTGGGCGCTGGAGAACCCGCAGGCGGGGATCGTCGAGACGGACGAGATGGACCACGCCCGGTGCCTCGAGGTGCAGCGCCCCTATCTTGGCCCGGTGGAGGCGCATTACACCGACTGGACGCCGTTGCAGGATCGTTGGGATCAGTTCCCGGAGGATATCGACGAAAGCGATCCCTGGCAGTTCCGGAACGTTCTGGCAAGCTAGGGGGCCAGGCCGTCCGGCCCGGCCATTCACGCAACATCTTGCGGATTGAGACACGCCGTTCCCGGGACATCGGGGGCGGCGTTTTTGTTTGTTTGGGGGACCGCCGGTGCCCTGTTCTGGCCAACCGTTGCCGCGGCGCGTTTCCTTTAAAAACCCGGGTTGAACCACCGCAATTCAACCCGTTTGTTACGTCCGATAACGCATTTCTAGACGCAATTGTTGCCCTCCACCAAAGCCCACACCCGGTCGCGTCGCGGGCCCCTACCCTATTCAGGCGATGCGGATCCGTTACCCCCTTGGCGTTCGATACAGCCGGGCTGACCGCAGGTGGCGGGTTCCTTCCTGTCGAAGACGCGTCACCGCGACAGGAGCCACCTGCCCCGGGTGCTGAATGACACGGGCCAGTACATCCCGCAGGTCATAAGGCCACTGCGAAGCGCTCCGAGGTGTCGGTCTATGCCCAGCCAGACGGCACGAAAAAGGCCTGCTCCATTGAGCAGGCCTTGTCACTTTCAGGTACCGTAACCCGTGGGTTACCCCAGTGAAGCTCCCGGCGACTCGGACGCCGTAACCCGTGGGTTACTCCTGGGACAAAACGGCGTCGAAGGCTTCGATCGCGCGTTGCAACCGCTTGCGGTCAATCGAGGAGAAGTCGGTCTCGGACAGGATGCGGCACTCTCCCTTGCGGGCGGTGACCTTGGTGCGGCCGACGTGAAACTCGTACTTCTCGCTCTTCTCGCGGGGGGCCGGCTTGGCCTCTGGACCGGCCTTGGGCGTGGCCTCGAGGAACCGGGACAGCACCGCCGCCTGATCCTCTGCCGAGGTCACCGACGCCAGAAGACCGCGCAGCTCTGCCCCCTGCCCCGGCGCCGATTGCAGACGGCGCGCGACGTCGACACCAAGGTTGCGCGACAACGCTTTCGGGAACGGCAGCCCATCGTCGAGCTCCTGCAGCAGGAAGACGAAGCTGCGGATATAGCTGCGCTTCATCTTGTGGAGAGAGGCGTAGATCCGGTTGACCAGCTCGGCCGCGTCCTGCCCCTCTTCCTGCGCGGCGGTGATGGCGACCTGGGCCATCTCGGCAAAGGACAGATCCTCGCGGATCACGTTTTCCTCGACCATGTCGATGTAAAGATCGATCCGGCTGGCGCCATCATCGGCGACGCGCGCGACCACCTCGGAGAACCGCTCGCCCCCGGTTTCGGCCTGCAGCTGCCGCAACGCCGTAAGACGCCGCCAGCCCTTCTTGAGCTGATAGGCACCGTCGACCGGGAAGACCTCGATCGGTTCTTTCTGGCCGCGCTCGCGGATCGAGGTCTTGAGCTCCTCCATCTCGTCCGAGGTCGCCACCGCGTCGAGGTCGAGACGGTCGCGCGGCAGCGCGTCAGTACGCACCGAGTCCAGCGGGATGGTGATCAGCACCCGGCCCGCGTCCTGCGCATTGCGCCAGGCCTTGGCGTCCGCGGCGTTCTGGCGGCGCTGCTCGACCAGGCTTTCGGTGCTTTCGCTGAGACTGCCGGCCGCCTCGCGCACGGCGGCGCCCATCGGGCCGACCTCGCGGCGGCGCGACTTGGGGGAGGGCGGTTCCTCGATCGGGCCGAAGCCGAACTTGTTCCGGCTCATGCCTCAACCTCCTCTTTCTGATCGCGCCGCGCCCAGGCGCCAAGGACGACCTCGCGAAACTCGACATAGGCGGCGTCGAAACTTTGCCGCGCGCGCTTCCAGGTTTCGCGCGTCATCTGGCGGTAGTCCTGTTCGTAGACCGACATCTGGAACCGGCCCGATTGTTCGACCGCGCGCGTCATCTCGATCGCATTGCGGCAGACATCGGCGCCGAAGACATTGCGGAAAGCTTCCATCATCGCGACATGCAGGGGGTTCGACGCCTCGAACCGGGTCATCAGCAGGCGCACGTCGTCAAAGCGCTTGGGCAAGGTGATGCCGGCGTCCTGGGCGATCTTTTCGTAGCCGATCGAGATATCCTCGAGCGCATCGCCAAGCTGGCCCAGGAAGGACGTGGTGCTGTCATATTCCCAATAGCCGGGGCCCGACGGGATATAGAGGATGTCGGCCGCGAAAGCCGCGTTCAGCGACTGGTAGCCGATGGCCGGGGGGCAGTCGAAAAGGATGAGATCGTATTGATCGTCGGGAAGCTCATCGAGGTAACGCGCGACGCAGCCGAAGAAGGACCAGGCCTTGTGCATGGCGCGGTACTGGGCCGAGGCGAATTCGACGAAGGCGGCGTTGGCGCAAGAGGGGATGATGTCGATCGTGGGCCAGGCGGTCTTCTGGATGAAATCCTGCACCCGCTGGGCGCCGATGGATTGCACGTCCTCGGGCAGCTCGTCCGCGGTGGGGTAGGGGCAGTCGGCCGGGTCGTCATAGGCGGCGGCGATGCGGTCGGCCTCGCGGCAGAGATCGCGGCACATGATGCCCCAGACGGTATTCCACTCCTTGACCTCCACCAGTCCCATGGAATGGGTCATGGTGGCCTGCGGGTCGAAGTCGATGACCAGCACCCGGTAGCCGTCAAGTGCTGCGGCATTGGCCAGGTGCTGCGCCACGACCGTCTTGCCGACGCCGCCCTTGAAGTTCGACACCGCCACCCGCATCGCGCGCCCTGCGGGGCGCTTGGGCAGCAGCGTCCGACCCCGGAACCGCACCCGGCGGCGCAGCTCGTTAATCTCGGACAGCGAGAACCAGCGCTGGCGGCCGTCCTCTTCGGTGGCGCCCTGGGGCAGCGAGGGATCGTCGGCCAGCTTCTTGCGCAACGTGTCCGCGGGCACGTCGAACATGAACTGGCTGATTTCCCAGATCGAGAAGGGACGGAGGATCTTTTCCTCCGCCGGTGAGAATGTCGCCTTCCGAACCGCCGCCTGCTGGGCGAGGCTGCGGTCGTTCATGGCTTGCAAATCGGAATGATCGCGCATGACCCTGCTCTTGTTATATGCTACTGTTTCGTCATTAACGCGATTTGCCAAAAGCACCAAACAGGAAAACCGGAATATCCCGAATTTCCCTTCCACCGTGGGAAATACGGGACGCCCTGGCCACAGATGAGAATTTCCGGCCGGTTTGGGTGACACTTTGGAACGATATGGCGAGAATAGGGTGACAGACCTGCCCACATAGGGTGACACCAAGCTGTCCCCCTATACCATTAAACCAATTATTCCTCTTATTCAGAGGATTTGGCGCCTGATCCCGTCTTTAGCTATCTGTTGACAAACTACGGGATTACTGGACAGTTAGGGACAGGTTGGGAATCGGACGAAAGATCCGGGCCCGAGGCAACGAGCGACACAGATGAAATCCACCCGTTTCACCGGCCCAAGTGCCGGATCCCACAAGTATGACCTGCTCACCGCGCTGGCCGTCGCGGGGCTGAGCGGGACACCGGGGTTCCAGACCTCGATGCTGCGGCTCGTGGCACTGGTGACGGCGCGCTACAACTGGGCGCGGGACGAACTGACCGTGGGCCAGCGCGAGATGGCGCGATTGTGGTCGGTCGACGAGCGCACCGTCAAGCGCGAGATCAAGCGGCTGACCTCGGCCGAAATCCTTTTGCAGCTGCGGCCCGGGGTGCGGGGCCGCGTGGCGGCCTACCGGCTGAACCTGCCCGAGATCCATCGCCTGAGCGCCCCGGTCTGGGACAGGGTCGGGCCGGATTACTCCGAGCGCATGACCCGGCAGCAACCGGCGTCCGAGCCTCCGAAAGTCGTGCACGTGGCCTTTGGCCAGGCGACGGCGGAAGCGGGGCAGGGGGGCCAGCCTGCCGCACAGATCCCGCCGGGACAGGCAACCTCGTGGGACAGGATGATGGCGCGGCTCACGAAGCTGGAGCCGAACCTGCACCGCAACTGGTTCGCCGCGCTCACCTGCTCAGGCTGCGAGGGCGGGGTTCTGCGGGTGAAAGCGCCTTCGGCCTTCGTGGCGCAATACATCCAGACGCACCATCTGCGCGTACTCATGGGCGCGGCGGAGCTGGAATTTCCAGGCCTGCGGCGGATCGAGTTCGAGAGCTGACCGACAGGCCGCCGGGCTCAGCCGGTGCGGGTGCAGGAGGAATTGACCTCGGCGCCACTTTCGATGTTCAGCGAGGAATACGAGATCTCTCCCGAAACCTTCGCGCCTGACAGCAGCTTGACCGCGCCACCGTTGATCCGGCCTTCGAAGCGGCCCTTGATGGTGATGCTGTCGGCTTTCAGATCCCCGGTGACGGTGCCGGCGGCCTCGATCACGATCGCATCGGCCTGCACGGTGCCGTCCAGCTCGCCCAGCAGCTCGATGAGACCGGGCACGGTCAGGTCGCCCTTGATCTTTGCCCCGGCGGCAAAATGCGAGCGGCCGCCACCGGCGGCGGGGCGGTCCTGCTGAGAGGGCTGGGCGGAAGATGTCTGCATGGTCAGGGTTCCATTCGGTTCGGGGTCGTGATGTCGGTGGGCACGGGCAGCGCGTGCCGCGCAGACCCTAGGCGGGTTTGACGGGGAAACCCCAGCGAAAATCGGATGATCGGCAAGAAAGCGATGCGCAAGCGTGGGATTTTGGGTCCGCCCGCCCCCGTCGCGGGCGGCAGCGGGGCAGGGGAGGGGCTCAGGCGGGCGGGGCGACCCAGTAGGCGGACAGGTAGCATTCCGCGCGGGTAAGCTTCTCGGTGCCGCGGATGCGGCTCTTGGCGCGGCGTATGACCGACCGTTCGGCGGCAACCCAGACAAAGCGGCTGCCCGGCGCCGGCATCTCGATCTGTTCGAGGTGCCGGGCAAGGCTGTCGCCCGTGCTGCGGTCGATCCAGATGAGGCGAATGCCCTCCGGGCAGGCGATCGGGCACTGGTCCGTGGCATCGGTGACCTCGATCAGCGCGGTGCCGCGCCGGTCGGGGGCCGAGGTTTCGAGGATGCGGCGGATGGCAGGCAGGGCGGTCTCATCCCCGGCGATCAGCAGGTCGCGGCCTTGAGGGAAATCGCCGCCGCCGGGGCCCATGACGCCAATCCGCGTGCCCGGTGTGACCGTGCGCGCCCATTCGGTCGTCCGTCCGCCGTCATGTTCGAAGACATCGAAAGAAAACCGCTCGGCCTCGGGGTCGAGCGTGACGAAGGTATAGGCCGCCAGGTGCAGTGCGCGGTCGCCCTCGGGCCAGATCGTGCGGCCGCGATCGTCGATCCGGGGCCATTCGGGCGCGCCGTCCCCGGGGGGCAGCAGCAGAGAGAAATGCATCCCCCCGCCCGTCGCCAGCGCGGCGGTTCCGGCGCAGTCAAGCTCCACCCGCAGGAAGCGGGGCCCGACCCGCCGGACCGAGCGCACGGAGGCGTGGTGAAAGCTGGGCGGCGTCGTGTTGCGCGCCACGCGGCCCGTCCAGGCCAGCGCCGCGGCAGCCTCGGGGCAGACATGGTCCAGCAGAAACTGGGCGTTCTCGCGCGCCTGGTGCAGGCGCAGCTCGGTCTCGGCCTCGATGTGCAGCGTGAAGCCCTCCGCGTCGCGGGTCAGCTTCAGACTTGCCTCGGGCAGGGTGAGCTGCAAGCGATTGGCCGAGGCGGTGAAATCGACATCGTAGGCGCCGACGTGTTCGGCGCAATGGGCGATCAGATCGGCGGGCAGCTGCCCGTCATACCGGGCCTCCGAGGTAAGACGCTGGGCCAGGGGAACCTCCGTAACCATTTGAATCCGAACGCGCATCTGTCCACGCGCGCGCCGTCCTGCCTGGACGGACCGGGCCGGAGAGGACCCCCGGAATATGCGGATGATGACGGGTGGCTCGGTCGCTCGACGAGGGAGACGGACGGACCGCGGCTGCCTACCGGGCGGTCAGATACAGAAGATGCAGGCGGGCAACAAGCCGTCTTGGCGCCCTTGACGCCCCGGGGAGAACATGGAAAGCCGACGCAAATGCTCAGGATTGGTGTCGCAATGGTCCACAGATCTTTTTCCCGGTTTCTGCTTGTCGTCCCGCTTGTGCTGGTCGCGCTTGTCGCCGTGGCATGCCTGGTGCCGGGACAGGCGAAGGCACAGGAAGAGGGGACATTCCCGATCACCATAGACCATGCCTTCGGAACGACGACCATCCCCGAACAGCCCGAACGCGTGGCGACGGTGGCCTGGGCCAACCACGAGGTGCCGCTGGCGCTTGGCGTGGTGCCGGTGGGCTTTGCCGCGGCCGGGTTCGGAGACGATGACGGCGACGGGGTCCTCCCGTGGGTCAGCGCGCGGCTCGATGAACTGGGCGCCGGGGTGCCGGCGCTGTTCGACGAAGGCGACGGGATCGATTTCGAAGCTGTCGCCGCCACCGCGCCGGACGTGATCCTTGCGGCCTATTCCGGCCTCAGCCAGGCCGATTACGACACGCTCAGCCTGATCGCCCCGGTCGTCGCCTACCCCGAGGCGCCGTGGTCCACCGACTGGCGCGAGATGATCCGGCTGAACAGTGCCGGCATGGGCATGGTGGCCGAGGGCGAGGCGCTGATCGACGAGATCGAGGCGCAGATCGCCATGCGGGTCGCGGACTATCCCGAACTCGACGGCAAGACGGCGATGTTCATCACCCATCTCGATCCGACGGACCTGAGCCTGGTGCGGTTCTACACGGGCAATGACACGCGGGTGAAATTCTTCGACGACCTTGGCCTGCGCACGCCCGAAAGCGTGGAACAGGTCACGCGCGAGGGGCAATTCTCGGGCGAGGTGAGCGCGGAACAGATCGATATCTTCAACGACGTGGACATCTTCGTCTCCTACGGGGGCGCGGCGCTGCTGGAGCCGCTGACGACCAACCCGCTGGCCTCGCGGATGCGGGCGGTGGCGAACGGCTCGGTGGTGATGCTGGGCAACAGCCCCGTGGCGACGGCCGCCAACCCGACGCCGCTGTCGATCACCTGGGTTCTGGACGACTACCTTGAGATGCTGGCCGAGGCAGCGCGGAAGGCGGAATGACTGGCAGCGCGGGGCTTTCCGACGCGATCGCGGTCGGGCGGCGGCGGGACAGCCTGTCGCGTCTGCTGCGGCTGGGTCTGCTGATCGCGGCGGTGGCGGGGCTGTGTGTGCTGTCGGTGGCCGTGGGCACGCGGCCCGTGGGCTGGGCCGAGATCCTGTCGGGCGTGCAGGGCCATGTCGAGACCATCGGCGAGGCGGCGGTGGCCCTGCGGGTGCCGCGCACGCTGCTGGCTTTGCTGGCCGGGGCGGCTCTGGGGCTGTCGGGGGCGATCATGCAGGGCGTCACGCGCAATCCGCTGGCCGATCCGGGGATCCTGGGCGTCAATTCCGGCGCGGCGCTGGCGGTAGTGATCGGGATGGCCTGGTTCGGGATGGACTCAGCCGCGATCTATGTCTGGGTGGCGATCCTTGGGGCCGCAGTGACGGCGGTCTTCGTCTATGCCATCGGCTCGCTGGGCCGCGGCGGGGCGACGCCGCTGAAACTGGCGCTGGCTGGGGCGGCAACCTCGATTGCGCTGTCGTGTTTCACCATAGCCGTGGTGCTGCCGCGCAACGACATCGCCGGGGGCGTGCGGGCCTGGCAGATCGGCGGCGTCGGGGGCGCGACCTACGGGTCGATCTGGCTGGTAATGCCCTTCCTTGTCGTGGGCTTCGCGATCAGCCTGCTGTCGGCGCGGCGGCTGAACTCGCTGGCCCTGGGCGACGAACTGGCCGCCGGGCTGGGCGAGAACGTGGCCGTGGCGCGCGGCATGGCGGCGCTTGGCGCGATCCTTCTGTGCGGAGCGACGACGGCGGCCTGCGGGCCGATCGGCTTCGTCGGGCTGGTAGTGCCGCATCTGTGCCGCCTGCTGGTAGGCGTCGACCACCGCTGGCTGCTGCCGGTCTCGGCGCTTGGCGGCGCCGGGCTGCTGCTGCTGGCCGACGTGGCCGGGCGGATCGTCGCGCGGCCGAGCGAGTTGGCCGTGGGCGTCGTCACCGCTTTCATCGGGGCGCCGTTCTTCATCTGGATCGTCCGCCGGCAGAAGGTGTGGGAGCTGTGAGCGCCGGGGAACCCGCGCTTTCCGCCGCCGTCGCGGCCGGCCGCCGCCGTCGCGCGGGGGCATGGCGCAGGGTGGTGGCGGGGCTGGTGCTGATCGTTCTGGCGGGGGTGGCACTTACGCTGATGCTGGGCCAGTCCTTCACCCCTCCGGGCGACGTGCTGCGGGTGCTGACGGGGCAGGAGGTGCCGGGCGCAAGCTTCACCGTCGGCCACCTGCGCCTGCCGCGCGCGGTGCTGTCGGTTCTGGTGGGGATGAGTTTCGGCCTGGGCGGCGTGGCCTTCCAGATCATGCTGCGCAACCCTTTGGCCAGCCCCGACATCATCGGTGTCAGCTCGGGCGCCAGCGCGGCGGCCGTCTTCGCCATCGTGGTCCTGCAGATGGACGGGCCCATGGTGCCGGCGGTCTCGGTGGCCGCCGGGCTGGGCGTCGCGCTGCTGATCTACGCGCTGGCCTGGAAGGACGGGGTGACCGGCGCGCGGCTGATCCTGATCGGCATCGGCATGGCCGCGATGATCGACAGCTTCATCGCCTATGTCCTGTCGCGCGCGCCCTCGTGGGATCTGCAGGAGGCGATGCGCTGGCTGACGGGCAGCGTCAACGGCGCGCGGATGGAGCAGGCGCTGCCCGTGCTGGTCTCGCTGCTGGTCTTCGGCGGTCTGTTGCTGAGCCGGGCGCGCGATCTCGAGGCGCTGCGCATGGGCGAGGAGGCCGCCGCCGCCCTTGGGGTGAAGGTGGGGCTGACGCGGGTGACGGTGATCGTCGCTGCGGTCTGCATGATCGCGGTGGCCACGGCATCTGTCGGGCCGATCGCCTTCTTGGCGTTCCTGTCGGGGCCGATCGCGTCGCGGATCGTCGGGCCGAACGGGTCGATCCTGATCCCGGCGGCGCTGACCGGTGCCTGCCTTGTCCTGGTGGGGGACTACATCGGCCAGTTCCTGCTGCCCGGCCGTTACCCGGTGGGCGTCGTGACCGGGGCGCTCGGCGCGCCCTACCTGATTTACCTGATCATCCGCGTAAACCGCGGGGGAGGGGCCCTATGACCGTTTCGCACGAGCTTGCCATCGAGGCGCTGGCCGCAGGCTATGGCGACCGCCCGATCCTGCAGGGGCTGGACCTGACGATCGCGCCGGGGCGGATCACCTCGATCGTCGGCGCCAACGCCTGCGGTAAGTCCACCCTGCTGCGCACGATCTCGCGGCTGCTGTCGCCAAGCGCGGGGCAGGTGCTGCTGGACGGCCGCTCGGTGCATCGCAGCCCCACGCGAGAGCTAGCGCGCACGCTGGGCCTGTTGCCGCAGACGCCGGTCGCGCCCGAGGGGATCACGGTGGCCGACCTGGTCAGCCGGGGGCGGCATCCGCATCACGGGATCCTGTCGCGCTGGACGTCGGCCGACGATGCCGCCGTGGCGACCGCGCTTGAGGTCACGCGCACCGCCAACCTGGCCGACCGCGCAGTCGATGAGCTTTCGGGCGGGCAGCGGCAACGCGCCTGGATCGCCATGGCGCTGGCGCAGGAGACGGATGTGCTGCTGCTGGACGAGCCCACGACCTACCTTGATGTCAGTCACCAGGTCGAGGTTCTGGACCTGCTGACCGACCTGAACCAGGCACGCGGCATAACCATCGTGATGGTGCTGCACGATCTGAACATGGCCGCGCGCTATTCCGACCGCCTGGTGGCGATGGCGCAGGGCCGGGTGCATGCCCATGGCACGCCCGAGGATGTGCTGAGCGAGGCGACCATCCGGCAGGTCTTTGGCCTGCGCTGCCGGGTCATCCCCGATCCGGTCTCGGGCAAGCCGATGATGCTGCCCATCGGGCGGCACCGGCTGGCGGATCCGGATGCGGAAAGCGCCGCCTGACGCGGGCCCAACTGTGCCAGGTGTGATTGGAAGGCAACGGCATTGGCCTTGCCAGGCAATTAGTTGACAAATTTACTTTGGATTAATTGCCTTCCGCATGTAACCCCCTTATCCCCTCCTGCGGGAACACTACAAGTTTACTCAGGTAAGGAATTCACGGATGGGGGATATCCACCACTCCCGGCGCGCGCGCGGGCGTCGGACGGCAGCGCTGCTGTGCTGCTCGGCCCTGGTCGCCGTTCCGGCCGTCGCGCAGGCGCAGGACATGGAAGACACGTTCGAGGACTCGGGCCAGCACCTTGGCACGATCTTCATCGACACGCAGGAAAACAGCGATGACGACGCCAATTCGGTCGTCGCGCAGGAACTTTGGGTCGGCGGCAAGGTCGCGACCAGCATCCTGGACACCCCGGCGTCGGTTTCGGTCATCACCTCGAAGGAGATCGAGGAGCGCGACGCGGACACCACCGAGAAGGTGCTGGAATACACCGCCGGCGTGCACACCGATTTCTACGGCACAGACGACCGCAACGATTACTTCACCATCCGCGGCTTCCAGGCGACGACCTACCGCGATGGCCTGACGCTGGGCTCCATGCGCGGCGTGCGCGAAGAGCCCTTTGCCTACGAGCGGGTCGAGGTGCTGCGCGGCGCGAATTCCACCCTCTTTGGCGTCGCCGATCCCGGCGGTTCGGTGAACTTCGTCACCAAGACTCCCCGGTTCCAGCAGTTCGGCCAGGCCTATGCGACCTACGGGTCCTGGGATCACGCCGAGGTCGGTTTCGATTTCGGCGACACGGTGAACGAGGAGGGCACGCTGGCCTACCGTTTCACCGGCAAGGTCAAGAGCAGCGACCTGGAATACGACTATTCCCGGGATGACGAGACCTTCTTCATGGGCGGCCTGACCTGGCAGCCGACGGCCTATACCACGATCTCTGTCGTGGCGGATTACCTCAACCGCGACGGCACGCCCAACAGCGGCGGCTATCCGCTGGATCGCGAATACGACCGCAGCGACTTCTTCGGCGAGCCCGATTTCAACTACCATGATGTCGAGCGGACCACCGTCACCGCGATGCTGAACCACGATTTCGGCTATGGCCTGACGCTGCAGGCGAATCTGCGCTACAGCGATCTGACGGACGATTTCGGCTATGTGTATCTCTATGACTATGCCGGGCGCACCGGCGACATGGTCGACCGCTACTACTTCGGCACGGACAACACCGCCGAGGAGCTGATCGGCAACGCGATCCTGCAGTACGATGCCAATTTCGGCCGCTTCGACAGCCGCACGCTGGCGGGGGTCGAGTTCCGCGACGCGACGACGACGAATGCGAACATCTACGGCACCGCCGCGCCGATCAACGTGACCGATCCGGTCTACACCGGCGCGCCGGCGGACCCCTATGTCTATGGCGAGGATCACAACGAATACTCCACGCAATCGGTCTTCGTGCAGCAGAACATGTCGCTGGACGACCGGTTCATCGCCACCGTCGGCCTGCGCCAGGACTGGCTGGACCTGTCGAGCCGCGGAACGAGCTATGGCGTGGCCTTCGACGACAGCGACGATTTCTCCGAAAGCTCGGTCCGGGGTGCTTTGACCTACAAGGTCACCGAAGAGATCTCGACCTATTTATCCTACGTGGAATCGGTGGCGCCGCCGTCGATCGGCGTCACGCCCGAGCGCGGGGAGCAATACGAGGTCGGCGTGAAATACGCGCCCATGGGGATGAACGCGCTGTTCTCGGCCTCGGTCTACGACCTGACGCGGAAGGACCTGACCATCGCCGTTGTCCAGCCCAGCGGCGTGATCGAGCGCGAGGTCGTGGGGGAATCGCGGGTTCGGGGTATCGACCTGGAGGCCAAGGCCGAGGTCATGGAGAACCTCAGCGTCATCGGCGCCTTCTCCTACATGAAATCGGACGTGGTCGAGGGCACGCTGCGCGACGGCACATCGATTTCGGGCAATGAGTTCGCGCAGGTGCCGAACCAGCTGGCCTCGCTCTGGGCGAATTACACATTGCCGGGCACCGGCACGCGTGGCGACATGAGCTTCGGGCTCGGCGCGCGGTTCACCGGGTCGTATTTCTTCGACGCGGCGAACACGGCCAAGAGCGAGTCGGCGGTGATCTTCGACGCCGCTTTCGGCTACGAGGTGCTGGAGAACCTGGACCTTGCGGTGAACGTGTCGAACCTGCTGAACGAACAGCACGTGGTGGGGTCGGGCACGGCCGATTACTACAACCCGGGGCGCGAGATCACGGTGACCCTGCGCCATACCTGGTAAGACCGTCACGAGAGACGAGAAACGAGAGGCGGGAGCGGCGCGGCTGCTCCTGTCTGCACCGTCGGCGGGGCAGGTTGCCGGAAGACACCACCGACCAACCCGCGCCCGGGTTGCAAATCCGGCCCCGCCGGTTAGACTGGGGCGCCATGCGGACACTCGACAACATCCTTTCCGACCGTGGATCGAAATACGCGGTCACCGGCGGGCCCTGCACCTCGGAGGAGGAGGCGAAGGCCATGGTGGCCGAGCTGAAGCGCAGGAAGAAGTTCGCCAAGGCCACGCATCACAGCTGGGGCCTGCTGACAGCAATGGGGCCGATCAAGAACGACGACGGCGAAAGCGGTGCGGGCAATGTCATCCTGCGCATGCTCGAGCGGGAAGAGCTGCGCGACCACGTGGTGATCGTGACCCGCTGGTACGGGGGCAAGCACCTGGGCGGCGACCGGTTCCGCCACGTGCAGACCGCGACGCGCGCCTACCTGGAGACGCTGGAAGGTTAGCGCGGCCCGTTCGGACGGCTGAGCACGTAGGCGGCCGCGTCCGAGAGGCAGAGAGCCTGGATGATCAGCACCTTGCCCGAGACGCCGAGGACGAGCGACAGCAGAAAGGCCGCCGCCATCATCCCCACCGCCAGCCGTTTGTAGCGCGGCGCGATGGCGCCGTGGGCGCGCCAGTCGGCGATCATCGGGCCGAAGGTGGGGCTGTCCTTCAGCCATTGTTCCAGCCGGGGGGAGCTTTTGCCATAGGCGAAGGCCGAGAGGATCACGAAGGGCGTTGTTGGCAGGATCGGCAGCACGGCGCCAATCGCCCCAAGCGCGAGGCTGATGCTGCCCAGGCAGAACCAGAGGATCCGTGCCGGGCCATATCCGTTCTCCGGCAGGGCCATCGCATGGCACATAGCACGGGCAGGCCCCGGGTCACCATCGGGCCCGACGTCGCGGGATCAGCGGATCACCAGCACCGACTGGTTGGCGTGGCGGACCACCCGGGCTGCGTTGGGGCCGACAAGGTAATCCTTGAACTCGGGCCGGTGGGCGCCGACGACGATCGTGTCGGCCTCGATCTCGTCCGCGGTGCGGATGATCCGGTCATAGATCGTGCCCTGCACCACGTGCATCCGCTCGGCCGGCAGGTCGGGCAGCTGGTCATTCGCGAAGTCCAGCAGCGCGGCCTTGGCCTCGGTCAGGATCCGGTCCTCCAGCGACTGGCCGATGGAGGCGCCGACGATGGCCATGCCGCTGTCCGGGATCACGTTGACCACGTGCAGCTCTCCGCCCGATTGCGCGATGAGACTGAGCGCCGCCTTCGCCGCCCGCCGGGCGCCTTCGGTTTCGTTCAGATCGATCGCAAGTAGCACCCTGGAAAACATCGCGCTTCCTCCTCAGAACGCGGGCTGCGTGGCGCGGGGCCGCTGGATCATCACCACGCCGGCCAAGAGCAGCAGCGCGGGGATGAAGAATATCTCCTTCGGCATCCTGTCGTTCTCGACCTCGACGCCGGTCACGATCACCGGCAGGTCGGCGTAGTAATCGTAATCGGTGCCCAGCGTCTCGAAATGCGGCGTGCCGGGGAAGGGTTCCTCCAGCAGCAGCTGGCCTTCGTCCTCCATCACCGTCAGGCCCTGATCGCTCAGCGCGGTTTCGGCGTCACCCGACAGCGCCGGCACGACGATGGTGATCGGCCGCAGCTCTCCGGTGTCGAAATCGGGGCCGGTGATGGTCACGCGGATCGGCTCGCCGTCTTCGGCCTGCGACATCAGCTCCAGCGCGGCGGGGCCCTGGGCGACGGTGTACCTGTCGCTGATCTGGTCCAGCATCAGCCCCGGGCGGAACAGCATCAGCGCGATGAGCAGCAGCGCGGCGGTTTCCCAGGGTTTGGATTTCGCGATGAAATAGCCCTGGGTCGCCGCGGCAAAGAGCAACATGGCGATCAGCGAGATGACGAAGACGAAGACCGCCTTCACCAGTCCGACGTCGATCAGCAGCAGATCGGTGTTGAAGATGAAGAGGAACGGCAGCAGCGCCGTGCGGATGTCATAGGCAAAGCCCTGGATCCCGGTCTTGATCGGATCCCCGCGCGAGATCGCCGCCGCCGCATAGGCGGCAAGGCCCACGGGTGGCGTGTCGTCGGCGAGAATGCCGAAGTAGAAGACGAACATGTGCACCGCGATCAGCGGCACGATCAGCCCGGCCTGCGCGCCCACCGACACGATCACCGGCGCCATCAGCGAGGACACGACGATGTAGTTCGCCGTGGTCGGCAGGCCCATGCCGAGGATCAGCGACAGCACCGCCACCAGGAACAGCAGGATCATCAGGTTCCCGCCCGAGATCACCTCGATCACCTGGCCGATGACCTGGTGCGCGCCCGTCAGGCTGATGGTGCCGACGATGATGCCGGCGGCGCCGGTGGCGACACCGATGCCGATCATGTTGCGCGCGCCCAGGATCAGCCCCTGCACGAAGTCCCGCCAGCCCTGTACCGCCTGGGCCGCGGTGCCCTGGCCGCGGAACAGCGCCTTCAGGGGTCGGTGGGTCACGGCGATGATGATCATGAAGATCGTGGCCCAGAAGGCCGACAGGGCAGGGGACAGCCGTTCCAGGCTTTCGGTGCGCACCATCAGGTTCCAGATCAGGATGAAGATCGGGATCGCGAAATAGGCCCCGCCGATCAGGGTCGGCGTCAGACGCGGCGCCGCCGGCACCGGCGCGTCGGGGTCGTCCATCTCTATGTCCGGGTATCGCGATGCGACCCAGACAAGCAGCACGTACAACACCGCGACAATGGCGACCGAGGCATAGACGCTTTCGGTCATCACCGGGTTCAGCACGGTGCGGATGCCGACCATGATGAAGGTGCAGACGCCCAGGAACAGGAAGCCCGACAGGAACAGGATCAGGATCATCGCGATCCCGATGTGCCGCCCCGGCTTGTCCAGCCCCTTCAGCCCCATCTTCAGGCTTTCCAGGTGCACGATGTAGAGCAGCGCGATGTAGCTGATCACCGCCGGCAGGAAGGCATGCTTGACCACGTCGATGTAGGGAATGTTGACGTATTCCACCATCAGGAAGGCCGCGGCCCCCATGACGGGCGGGGTCAGCTGGCCGTTGGTTGAACTTGCCACCTCGACCGCGCCGGCCTTTTCCGCCGGGAAGCCGATGCGCTTCATCAGCGGGATGGTGAAGGTGCCGGTGGTCACCGTGTTGGCGATGGACGAGCCCGAGATCATGCCGGTCATCATGGACGACAGGACAGAGGCCTTCGCCGGCCCGCCCCGCAGGGCGCCCAGCAGCGCGATCGCGACCTTGATGAACCAGTTGCCGCCGCCCGCGCGGTCGAGGATCGCGCCGAACAGGACGAAGAGGAAGATCATCGTCGTCGACACGCCAAGCGCCACGCCAAAGACGCCCTCGGTCTGCATCCAGTAATGGCCCAGGGCCTTGGACAGCGACGAGCCGCCGTAATTGGTGATGTTGCGCGCCCATTCGGAATAGCCGCCGAAGAAGGCGAAGGCGATGAAGCAGGACGCGATGATCACCAGCGGCAGGCCGAGCGAGCGGTAGACGGCGATCAGCAGGGTGATCATGCCGATCGAGGACATGACGATGTCCGAAGGGCTCCAGAGACCGGGGCGGTCGGCGATCTGGAAGCGGAAGACGACAAGGTAGAGACAGGCCGAGACGCCCAGCACCAGCAGCGCCCAGTCATAGGCGGGAATCCGATCGCGCGGGGCGGATTTGGTCAGCGGAAAGGCCAGTGTCGCCAGCATCATGGCGAAGGCCAGGTGCACGTAACGCGCCTGGGCCACGATATTGGCGAAGATCGAGATGCCGGTGGCCTGGGCCACGATCCCCGGCAGCTGCGAGGCGATGTAGAGCTGGAACAGCGACCAAGTGATGCAGGTCCCGATGATGAGCTTGGCCTGCCAGGCGATCGCGGGGCTGCGGGCGCCGGTATCGGCCTCGGCCACCATGTCATCGGCCGACCGGCCGGTGTCGGATGCGCTCATCTTCGGATACTCCCTATCCCACCGAGAGAAAACGCGCCCCCGGGGACCGGGAGCGCGCGCAGAGCAAGGGTCAGTCGATCAGGCCAAGTTCCTTGTAGGCCTTCTCGGCGCCCGGATGCAGCGGCGCGGACAGGCCGTCCTTGACCATTTCCGACGGCTCCAGGTTGGCGAAGGCCGGGTGCAGCTGGCGGAAATCCTCGATGTTCTCCATCACGGCCTTGGACACGATGTAGACGGTTTCCTCCGGCACATCGGCCGAGGTCACGAAGGTCGCGCCGACGCCGAAGGTCTGGGTGTCCCCATCGGTGCCGTCGTACATGCCGCCGGGGATCGTGGCCTTGCGGTAGAACGGGTTCTCGGCGACCAGCGTGTCGATCGGCTCGCCCGCGACATCGATGAGGATGGCGTCACAGGTGGTGGTCGCCTCCTTGATGGCGGCGGCCGGGTGGCCGATGGTGTAGATCATCGCGTCGATGTTGCCATCGCAGAGCTGGGTCGCCATTTCCGAGCCCTTGTACTCGGTCGCCAGGGCGAAATCGCCCATCTCGAGCCCGAAGGCGTCCATCACGACTTCCATCGTGGCGCGCTGGCCCGAACCCGGGTTGCCGACGTTCACGCGCTTGCCCTTGAGATCCTCGAAGCTTTCGATGCCGCTGTCGGCCCGGACCACGAGCGTGAAGGGCTCGGGGTGGACGGACATGACCGCGCGGATCTCGGGGAAGGGGTTGTCGGCGAAGGTCGAGGTGCCGTTGTAGGCATGATACTGCCAGTCGGACTGGGCCACGCCGAATTCCAGCTCGCCTGCCTTGATCGTGTTGATGTTGTAGACCGACCCGCCGGTCGATTCTACCGCACAGCGAATGCCGTGTTCCTTGCGGGACTTGTTGACCAGGCGGCAGATGGCACCCCCGGTGGGATAGTAGACGCCGGTCACGCCGCCGGTCCCGATCGAGATGAATTCCTGCGCCGAGGCCGCTCCGCCAAGGGCCACGCCGGCCGCCGCGATTGCGCTGATGACAAGATGTTTCATGGTTTACTTCTCCCCGAGTGACGGTTTCCTGTGAAGAAACGCTTGTAAACACAGGAGACCAGCAAGTTTACTTTTTGGCAACCCTGCGTAACTGCCTATGTGCCAGAGCTGGAGCAAACCCGATGTCCCATGTCTTTCCGCGTCATTGCCACGCCTCCCTGCCGACCGTGTCGCACGGGGCGGGGGCATATCTCTACGACCAGTCGGGCAAGGCCTATCTCGACGGATCGGGAGGGGCGGCTGTGTCCTGCCTGGGCCACGCAGACCCTGCGGTGACCGGAGCGATCAAGGGCCAGCTGGAAAGCGTGGCCTTCGCGCATACCGGGTTTTTCACGTCGGAACCGGCCGAGGAACTGGCCGACCGGCTGATCGAGCTGGCGCCGCAGGGGCTGAACCGCGTCTACCTGGTCTCGGGCGGGTCCGAGGCGATGGAGGCCGCGCTGAAGCTGGCGCGGCAGTATTTCCTGGAGATCGGCCAGCCCGAGCGCAGCCGCATCATCGCGCGCCGGCAAAGCTATCACGGCAACACGCTGGGTGCGCTGGCCACGGGCGGCAACGCCTGGCGGCGCGCGCCCTTCGCGCCGCTGCTGATGGAGGTGTCCCATGTCTCGGCGGCCTATGCCTATCGCGGGCAGGCCCCGGGCGAGAGCGAGGCGGCCTATTGCGACCGGCTGATCGCCGAGCTCGAGGCCGAGATCGCGCGGCTGGGGCCGGAGAATGTCATGGCCTTCGTGGCCGAACCGGTGGTGGGCGCGACGCTGGGCGCGGTGCCGGCGGTAGAGGGCTATTTCCGGCGCATCCGCGAGATCTGCGACCGGCACGGGATCCTGCTGATCCTCGACGAGGTGATGTGCGGGATGGGGCGGACCGGGACGCTGTTCGCCTGCGAGGCCGAGGGCGTGGCGCCGGATATCTGTGCCGTGGCCAAGGGGCTGGGCGGCGGGTACCAGCCGATCGGGGCGATGCTGTGCGCGGCCCGGATCTACGATGCGATCGCGGCGGGCAGCGGGTTCTTTCAGCACGGGCATACCTACATGGGCCATCCGGTGGCGGCGGCGGCGGGGGTCGCGGTGCTGGACCGGCTGGTGGGCGATGACCTGGTGGGCCGGGTGACGCCGATGGGCGATCTGCTGCGGCAGATGCTGGTCGAGCGTTTCGGGCAGCATCCGCACGTGGGCGACATCCGGGGCCGGGGGCTGTTCCTGGGGCTGGAGCTGGTGGCGGACCGGGAGAGCAAGACGCCGTTCGACCCGGCGCGCAAGGTGAATGCGACGGTGAAAAAGGCGGCGTTCGAGGCGGGACTGATCTGTTACCCGATGGGCGGCTGCGTGGATGGCAAGCTGGGCGATCACGTGCTGCTGGCGCCGCCCTTCATCCTGACCGAGGATCAGGCGGAAGAGCTGGTGGACAAGCTGGAGACCGGGATCGAGGCCGCCCTGGCCTGAGATCGGCGCGCCGTCGCTGCGCTCCGGCAGGCCCGACCACGGCCGGGGGAGGCGCGCCTGCGGCGCGGGGTATCGGTGGCGCCTTCGGCGTGGTGGAGGGGGTGGCCCTTCGGGCCCGGTGGAAAAGGCGGCCCTTCGCGCTGTCAGGCTTCGTCTTCGAAATACTCGCCATGCGTCTCGCGGATCTGGGACACGAACGTCAGGATACGGGACAGATGCTGGCGCACCATTGCCTCTGTCCGGACGGCGTCGCGGGCTTCGAGCGCATCGAGGATCTGCACGTGCTCGTCACGCGCCAGCTGACTGTCCTGTGACAGCGACAGGAAGCGGACACGATCCATGTGGGCCTTCTGCTCGCGGATCAGGGTCCAGACATGGCCGTGGCCGGCGATCTCGCAGATGCGGCGGTGGAAGGCGTCGTCGAGGTCGTGGAATTCCGCCCTCGCGTCACGGGTGACGGCATCCTGCTGGGCCTGCAGCAGCGCGCGCAGTTCCGCGAGGCCGGTGGCCTCCAGCCGTTCCAGCGCCACGGCGAAACAGGCGACCTCGAGCGCGGTACGCACGAAGGCGGCATTGCGCACCGCCTGTTCCGAAATCTTCGTCACCCGCGTCGCGCGTTGCGGGCGGATTGACAGGAACCCCAGCTTTGACAGCCGAAAGAAGGCATCGCGCACCGGCTGGCGCGACACGTCGAACTGACCGGCGATCTCCACCTCGGAGATCTTGGCGCCCGGCGGCAGCTCTTGCGAGATGATCGCGCGATAGATCGCGTCGAACACCTGGTCGGTGGCCGAGGCCTGGGGCGTGGGGGGCAGAAGCGAAAGATCTGTCATTTCAAAGGGTCATAGCGGGCCGGACGGCAGAGGTCTTGTTCATTCTTAAGCCAGAAGAGGTTTTGACACAACTGCTAGACTAGCATATTAGCATATCTCAGACTACGAATCTGGAAGACCTTCATGCCGCTGACCGATCCTGACCGCCTGTTTCCCGCCGATCCGGCGACCCGTGACATGGCGCGGGCGCTGTACGAAGGTGTGAAGGACCTGCCGATCATTTCGCCGCACGGCCATTGCGACCCGCGCTGGTTCGCCGAGAACGCGCGGTTCCCGAACCCGGCCGAACTGTTCGTGGTGCCGGACCACTATGTCTTCCGGATGCTGGTCAGCCAGGGCGTGCCGATGCCGGCGCTTGGCGTGCCGCGTGTCGACGGGGGCGAGACAGAGCGCGATCCGCGCACGATCTGGCGGCTCTTTGCCGAACATTACCACCTGTTCCGGGCGACGCCCTCGGGCATGTGGCTGGACCATTCCTTTGAACATGTCTTCGGGCTGGACGAGAAGCTGAGCGCCAAGACGGCGGATGCCTATTACGACCATATCGACGCCTGTCTCGCGCAGGACGAGTTCCGCCCGCGCGCCCTGTTCGAGCGGTTCAATATCGAGGCGCTGGCCACGACCGAGGGCGCTCTGGACGATCTGCAATGGCACCGGATGATCCGCGAAAGCGGCTGGCAGGGCCGGGTGATCACGACTTACCGTCCCGACGCCGTGGTCGATCCGGAGTTCGAGGGATTTGCCGCCAACATCGAGCAACTGGGCGCGTTGACGGGCGAAAACACCGTCACCTGGGAGGGCTATCTGAATGCCCACCGCGCCCGCCGGGCATATTTCAAGGGCTTCGGGGCGACCGCCTCGGACCACGGGCATCCGACGGCGCGGACGGAGGATCTGCCGCAGGACGAGGCGCGGATGCTGTTCCAGAAGGCGCTGGCCGGGCTGTGCTCTCCGGCCGAGGCGGATGCCTTCCGGGGGCAGATGCTGACCGAGATGGCGCGGATGAGCCTGGAAGACGGGCTGACCCTGCAGATCCACGCGGGCGCGCGGCGCAACCATTCGGCGCAGGTCTTCGCGCAGCATGGCCGCGACAAGGGCTTTGACATTCCCGGCCGCACCGACTGGGTCGGCGCGCTCAAGCCGATGCTGGATGCCGTGGGGCTGGAGCCCGGGCTGCGGGTGATCCTGTTTACCCTGGACGAGACCGTCTATTCGCGCGAGCTGGCGCCGATGGCCGGGGCCTACCCCTGCCTGACGCTGGGCCCGCCCTGGTGGTTCTTCGACAGCCACGAGGGGATCATCCGGTTCCGCGAGGCCACCACAGAGACCTGCGGTTTCTACAACACGGCGGGGTTCAACGACGATACCCGCGCCTTCTGTTCGATCCCGGCCCGCCACGACGTGGCCCGCCGGTCGGACTGCACCTATCTCGCCACGCTCGTCGCCACGGGGCGGCTGAGCATGGAAGATGCGGCTGAGGTCGCAATCGATCTCACCTGCAACCTGGCCAGGAAGGCCTATCGGCTCTGAAGGGGAGCCTGTTCATATAGGGAGGAACAACAATGACTTATTACAGATCCATCGGGGCGGCCCTGCTGGCCAGCGCCGCAATGGTCACCGCCGCGGCGGCCTGCGAAACCACGTTCCGGTCGTCGGACACCCACCCCGAGGGATACCCGACGGTGACCGCGGTGGAATACATGGGCGAGCTGCTGGAAGAACGTTCGGACGGCCGGCTGTGCATCGAGGTCTTCCACTCGGCACAGCTGGGCGAGGAGAAGGACACGATCGAGCAGACCCAGCTGGGCGTGATCGACATGAACCGCGTCTCGCTCGGGCCCTTCAACAACATCATCGAGGAAACCAAGGTCTTCTCGCTGCCCTATATCTTCCGCTCGACCGATCACATGCACAACGTGGTCGACGGCGAGATCGGCGATGCGATCCTGGCCGAGTTCGAGAACCACGGGCTGGTGGGGCTGGCCTATTACGACGGCGGCTCGCGGTCGTTCTACAACAGCCAGAAGCCGATCACCTCGAAGGACGACATCGAGGGGCTGAAGTTCCGCGTGATGCAGTCGGACGTCTTCGTGGACATGGTCGACGCGCTTGGCGGCAACGCCACGCCGATGCCCTATGGCGAGGTCTATTCCTCGATCCAGACCGGCGTCATCGACGGGGCCGAAAACAACTGGCCCTCCTTTGAAAGCTCGGGGCACTACGAGGTCGCCGGCTATTACACGCTGGATCAGCACCTGATCGTGCCCGAGGTCCTGGTGATGTCGAAGGCCGCCTACGACAAGCTGTCGGCCGAAGATCAGGCGCTGGTGCGCCAGGCCGCCAAGGACAGCGTGCCGGTGATGCGCGAACAATGGGAAGCGCGCGAAGCCGCCTCGGAAGAGAAGGTGCGCGCCGCCGGTGTCGAGATCGTCGAGGACATCGACAAGACACCCTTCATCGAAGCGATGGTGCCGGTCTACGAAAAGCACGTGACTTCGGAGAAGCTGAAGTCGCTGGTCGAGCAGATCCAGGCGGTCGACTAAGTCTCTCGCAATCCGGGGGCTGCCCGCGCGGCGGCCCCCCTTGCCATGACAGGTTACCCTTCCGTGAAAGACAAGATCCGAACCTTGTCGTCGGCGATCCGTGTTCTGACGACAGTCGCGCTGTGGCTGTCGGCCACCGGGCTGGTGCTGATGACCGCCTTCATCGCGTGGCAGGTCTATGGCCGCTTCGTGCTGAACGACACGCCGACCTGGACCGAAACATCGTCGGTCCTGCTGATGGGCTGGTTCATCCTGCTGGGGGCCGCCGTGGGCATCCGCGAGGGCAACCACCTCAGCTTTGACGTGCTTCTCTTCGTCCTGCCCGATCGCGTGAAGCGCGTGTTCTACACGGTGTCGGACATCGTGGTGATCGCCTTTGCGCTTGGCATGGTCGTCTACGGCATCCAGCTGGCGTCGAACGCCTGGTCCACGACAATCCCGAACCTCGGCTTTTCCGGGGGGATCGTGTTTCTCGCGCTGATCTGCGGGGGCATCCTGATGGTGCTCTTCTCGGTCGAGCGCATCCTGCGTCGGATGGTCGGGCTGCCGACGGCCCGTTTCGGCGAAGACCCGGTGGAAGAGGACTGACGCCGATGGAATTGTTTGTACTTTTCGGGACCTTCGCGGTGCTTCTGCTGATCGGGACTCCGGTGGCCTTCTGCCTGGGCGTGTCGTCCTTTGCCACGATCGCCTACCTGGGCCTGCCGCCCGTGGTGGTCTTCCAGCGGCTGAACTCGGGCATCTCGGTCTTTGCGCTGATGGCGATCCCGTTCTTCATCTATGCCGGAGAGCTGATGGTGCGCGGCGACATCGCCCGGCGGCTTGTGGCGCTGGCGGGATCGGTCGTGGGGCATCTGCGCGGCGGTCTGGGGCAGGTGAATATCGCCGCCTCGGTGCTGTTCGGCGGCATCTCCGGCTCGGCGGCGGCGGATGCCTCGGCCATCGGCGGGCTGATGATCCCGCAGATGGAAGAACGCGGCTACGGCAAGGATTACGCGGTGAACATCACGGTGGTCTCCTCGATCATCGCGCTGATGCTGCCGCCCTCGCACAACCTGATCATCTATTCGATCTCGGCGGGCGGAAAGATTTCCATCGCCGATCTGTTCACCGCCGGCATCCTGCCGGGGCTGATCCTGGCGATGTCGCTGATGGTTGCCGCATGGCTGGTGGCCAAGAAGCGCGGCTATGCGACTGAACCCTTCCCGGGCGGCCGCGCGATGCTGGCCCTGCTGATCAACGCGACGCCGGGGCTGATCCTGGTGGCGATCATCTTCGGCGGCGTGCGCTCGGGGATCTTCACGGCCTCCGAAAGCTCGTGCATCGCGGTGGTCTACGCGATCGGCGTGACGATCGTGGTCTACCGGTCGCTGTCGTGGTCGGATTTCGTGGCCGCGACCATGGGCGCGGTGCGCACGGCGTCGATGGTGCTGCTGGTGATCGGCTCGGCCGCGGCTTTCGGCTGGCTGCTGGCCTATCTGCGGGTGCCCGCGACGCTGGTCGAGATGATGAAGGGCGTATCCGAGAACCCGATCATCATCCTTTTGCTGCTGAACGTGCTGCTGCTGTTCCTGGGCACCTTCATGGACATGTCGCCGCTGATCGTGATCACGACGCCGATCTTCCTGCCGGTGGCCATGGCCTACGGCGTGGACCCGGTGCATTTCGGGATCATCCTGATCCTCAACCTGGGCATCGGCCTGTGCACGCCGCCCGTGGGCGCGGTGCTGTTCGTCGGCTGCGCCGTGGGCCGCATCGGCGTGGGCGAGGTGTTCCGCACGATCTGGCCCTTCTACGGCGCCGCGGTCGCGACGCTGATGCTGGTCACCTACATCCCGGCGCTGTCGCTCTGGCTGCCGGCCCTGTTCCGATAGGAGGTTCGCCCATGTCTTACGTCAGTACCTATCCCGAGGTCAGCCCGGACCGGGGCGTGCGCCGGCAGGTCCTGTCGGACAGTCCCGAGCTGATGGTCGTGTCCTTCCGCTTCGAGACCGGCGCGGCCGGCGCGCTGCATTCCCACCCCCATGTCCAGTCCACCTATGTCGAGGCCGGACGCTTCCGGTTCACCATCGGCGACGACGCCTTCGAGGTCGGCCCCGGCGACAGTTTCGTGATCCCCTCGGAGGCCGAGCATGGCTGTCTTTGCCTGGAGCCGGGCCGCCTGATCGACACTTTCACCCCCAGACGCGACGATTTCCTGTGAGGCCCTTTCAATGACCCTGACCACCCAGACCCGCCACGCCATCGACCCCGTCACGGCGATGGGTTTCGACACCGACGACCTGCGCGACCATTTCCAGGTCGACGGTCTGTTCCGGCCGGGCGAGATCCGGCTGATCTACACCCATTACGACCGGCTGATCCTGGGCTCTGCCGTGCCCGACGGCGGTGACCTGGTGCTGGACCACGTGGCCGAAACCGGCACGCCCAGCATCCTCGACCGGCGCGAGATGGGGATCCTGAACATCGGCGGAACCGGCCATGTCACCTTGGGCGGCGAGACATACGAGATGGAGCGCGGCGACGTGCTCTACATCGGCAGGGGCGCCGGAGCGGTGACCCTTGGTGGGCCGGGGCGCTTCTACCTCCTCTCGGCTCCGGCCCACGCAACCCATCCCACCCGGCTGATCAAGCCCGCCGATGCGCGGCGGGTGGAACTCGGATCGAAGGAGACGGCGAACGAGCGCGTCATCATCCAGGTGCTGCACCCGGAGGTCTGCGATACCTGCCAGCTGGTGATGGGCTACACCCAGCTGGCCGAGGGCTCGGTCTGGAACACGATGCCGGCGCATACCCATGACCGGCGGATGGAGGCCTATCTCTATTTCGACATGGCCGCCGAGCACCGGGTGTTCCACCTGATGGGCGAGCCGGACGAGACCCGGCATATCGTGATGGCCAACGAGGAGGCGGTGATCTCTCCGCCCTGGTCGATCCACGCGGGCGCGGGGACGGGTGCCTACACGTTCTGCTGGGCGATGGCGGGGGACAATGTCGATTTCACCGACATGGACATGGTGGCGATGGAGGATCTGCGATGAGCGATCCGGTTGTTAAAGACGCTACAGGCGATCCGTTCCGTGTTGACGGTCAGCGGGCGCTGGTGACAGGAGCGAACACCGGCATCGGCCAGGCCACCGCCCTGGGCCTGGCCGAGCGCGGGGCCCATGTGCTGGCCGCCGGCCGGTCAAGCTGTGCCGAGACGGTGGCGCTGATCGAGGCGGCCGGGGGCACGGCAGAGGACTTCACGCTCGAGCTCTCCGATCCGGCGGCCGGCGCCGCCCGGCTGGCAGAGGCGGGCGCGCTGGACATCCTTGTGAACAACGCCGGCATCATCCGGCGCGCCGACGCGGTGGAGTTCGCCGAGGACGATTGGGACGCGGTTCTGGATGTGAACCTGAAGGCGGTGTTCCTGCTGTGCCAGGGCTTTGCCAAGGCCGCGATGGAGCGGGGCGCCGGGGGGCGGATCGTGAATATCGCCTCGTTGCTGTCCTTCCAGGGCGGGATCCGGGTGCCGGCCTACACGGCGGCGAAACACGGGATCGCCGGGCTGACCAAGGCGCTGGCCAATGAATGGGCCGGGCAGGGCATCAATGTGAACGCGGTGGCGCCCGGCTATATCGTCACCAACAACACCGCGGCACTGCGCGAGGACCCGGTGCGCTCGGCCGAGATCCTGGGCCGCATCCCCGCCGGGCGCTGGGGCGATGCGGCCGATATCGCCGGGGCGGTGTCCTTCCTGTGCACGCCGGCGGCGGGGTACGTCACCGGGGCGGTTCTGAATGTCGACGGAGGCTGGCTTGCCCGCTGAACGGTTGTCACGGACGGGCGCGGCGCCGAAGCCGGGCATCGTCCATCTCGGGCCGGGCGCGTTCTTTCGCGCCTTCAACGCGGTCTTCACCGAGGATGCCATGGCGGCGGAGCCGGGCGACTGGGGAATCGTTGCCGTGTCGCTGAAAAGCCCTGCGGCGCGCGACCAGATGGCGCCGCAGGACGGGGCCTATACCTCGGTCACGCTGGGGCCGGAGGGCGCGGAGTACCGGGTGATCGGATCCGTTGTCCGGGTGCTGGTGGCGCCGGAGGATCCCGAGAAGGTGCTGGAGGCGATGTGTGCCGGGACGACGCGGATCGTGTCGCTGACGGTGACCGAGAAGGGCTATGCGCATGAGCCTTCGACGGGGCGGCTGAACCTGAAGCATCCCGATATCGCGCATGATCTTGCGGGCGGCGCGCCCCGATCCGCGGTGGGCTTCCTGGTCGAGGCGCTCGCCCGTCGTCGCGCCTCCGGTCTCGCTGCGTTCACCGTCGTGACCTGCGACAACCTTCCGAGCAACGGGCCGCTTTTGCGGGGCCTTGTGCTGGACTTCGCGCGGGCGCGCGACGCGGACCTTGCGGAATGGATTGCGGCCGAGGTGGCCTTTCCCGCGACCATGGTCGACCGGATCACGCCGGCCACGACCGAAGCCGATATCGCAGCGCTGGAGTCGGCGCAGGGCTATCGCGATCCGGCCTGCGTGACCCATGAGCCGTTCCGGCAATGGGTGATCGAGGACCGCTTTCCCACCGGCCGGCCGGCCTGGGACCGGGTCGGCGCGCAGATGGTGACCTCGGTCGAGGCGCATGAGACGATGAAGCTGCGCTGCCTGAACGGGACCCATTCGACGCTGGCCTACCTGGGCTACCTTGCCGGCTACGAGACGATCGCCGAAACGGTGGCCGATCCGGATTTCGCGCGGCTTTGCGACCGGCTCTGGGCCGAAGAGATCGTGCCGACGCTGGAGCAGCCCGAAGGCGAGGATCTGGCCGCCTATTGCGCCGCGCTGCTGGAGCGCTATCGCAACCCCGCCATCCGCCACCGGACCTGGCAGATCGCCATGGACGGGTCGCAGAAGCTGCCGCAGCGGATCCTGGGTACGCTGGCCGACAACCTTGCGGCGGGCCGCGAGAGCCCTGGCCTGGTGCTCGCCGTGGCGGGGTGGATGCGCTACGTCGGCGGCGTGGACGAGCGTGGCGAGGCGATCGACGTGCGCGATCCGCTGGCGGATCAGCTAATGGCGGCCTGGGACGGCGCCGAGGGCGCCGGGGCGAAGGCATCGGCCCTTCTGGGGATGCGCGAGGTTTTCTCTGCCGAGCTGGCCGGGGCGCTGCAGGCGCCGGTCTCGGCGGCGTTGGAACTCTTGCTGGACGCAGGCGCCAGAGCGGCGGTGAAGGAGCGGGTGCAATGATCGAGAGCTGGCGCTGGTTCGGTCCGCTGGACGATATCTCGCTTCCCGAGATCGCGCAGACCGGGGCGCGGGGGATCGTGACGGCTTGCCACGAGATCCCCTATGGCGAGGTCTGGAGCCGGGAGGCGATCGCCGAGCGCAAGGCGCTGATCGAACGCGCTCCGGGCGAAATGCACTGGGCCGTGGTCGAAAGCCTGCCGGTGCACGAGGATATCAAGCGCGGGGCCGGCGACCTGGATCGGCTGTTCGCCAATTACCGGCAATCGCTGGCGAATCTGGCGGCGGAAGGGGTGACAACGGTCTGTTACAACTTCATGCCGCTGCTGGACTGGACGCGGACACGGCTGGACGCGGCGCTGCCCGCGGGCGGCCATGCGCTGCGGTTCAGCCAGGTCGAGATGGCCGGATTCGAGCTGCACATGCTGCGCCGGGAGGGGGCCGAGGCGGCCTATCCCCCGGAGGTCCTGGCACGGGCGGAGGCCTGGGCGGCGGAGGCCGGCGAGGACGAGCGCGCGCGGTTGCTGACGGCGATCATGGCGGGGCTGCCCGGGGCCTACGATCGCTATGACGTGGAAGGGCTGCGCGCGGCGCTGGCGCCGTGGCAGGGATTCACCGCAGAGGATTTGAGAAGCAATTTCAAACGCTTCCTTGAGGAAATCGTTCCCACGGCCGAAGAGCTGGGCCTGGGCATGTGCGTGCATCCCGACGATCCGCCGCGGCCCCTGCTCGGCCTGCCCAGAGTGGTGTCGACCGGGGAGGATATCGCCGCGGTGCTGGCCATGGTGGACAGCCCGGCGAACGGGCTGACCCTGTGTTCAGGCTCGCTGGGCGCGAATCCGGACAATGACGTTCCTGCGATTGCGAGGCGTTTCGCCGCGCGGATCCATTTCGCGCATCTGCGCAACGTATCGAAGGAGCCGGACGGATCGTTCCAGGAGGCGGCGCACCTGGAGGGCGACACGGACATGGTGGCCCTGGTTGCGGCGCTGCTGGAGGAAGACCGGCGGCGGCAGGATAATGGCGGGCCGGAGATCCCTTTCCGGCCGGATCATGGCCATGCCCTGCTGGGCGACCTGGGGCGAAAGACACATCCGGGCTATCCGCTGATCGGGCGGATGCGCGGGCTGGCGGAGCTGCGCGGTGTGATCGCGGGGCTGGCACACGCCGGGTGAAACTGGCGGACCGGACAGCCCGCGACGGCGCAACAGTTGCGGGCTGCCCTTCGGTCTTGCGTCGATGGGATCAGCCGGCGGCGGCGGTCCAGGCTTTGACGTAGGCGTCCATGCGGGCCCGAGTCTCTCCGCTCGGCGGGGCGTCGATCTGCGCCTCGGCCGGCTGCGGCAGGTCGGAGCGGGCCAGCAGCGCGGCACCTTGGCTGGTGCCGGTTGCGCCCTTCATCGCGTGCACCTCGGATCCGGTGGCGGCGGCGAGCATCCGGCGGAAGCAGGTGTTGCGGGCAAAGGGACCTTCGACGATCACCGGGCCGGCATGGCCGATCAGCGACAGGCAGCGCGCCGTGACCAGCGCAAGGTAGAAGGCCAGCGCAGCCGCGCGTTCGCCGCCCTGCGCCTCGGCGGGGCTCCAGCGTGCGGACCGGCCGGCAAAGGGGCCGGTTTCCGGGACCACCGCGGGCAGCAGCATCACGGGGCTGTCCAGCACCGCGTCGATCTCGGCCTGCGACGGATCGGGATAGGCGCCGCCCATGATCGTGTCATGCTCGCGCCCGCCCATGAACCGGGCCGAGGGCACGGGCTGGCCGAAGGCGTTGACGTTGATCAGCGTGTCCAGCTTCGGGTCCAGCGTGACGGCTGCTCCGCCGACCGACATGGCGATCACCCATGTGCCGGTGGAGACCACCGAGAACGGCGGTTCATGCGCCAGAAGGTGCGGCAGGAGCGAGGCGTTGCTGTCGTGGATGCCGCAGAAGACGGGCGTCGCCTCGGGCAGGCCGGTGCGCGCGGCGATGTCGGGCAGCACGGTGCCCAGCCGGTCGGTCGAGGCGCGCGCCGGGGCGATCTTGTCGGCGATGGCGAGCGTATCGACAAGGGAGGAGAACCGGCCCGCCTCGGGGTTCCACAGATCCGTGTGGCAGCCAAGCGAGGTCACGTCCGTCGCCCGCATGCCGGTCAGGCGGAAGCCCCAGTACTGCGGATAGGTCAGGATCGTCGCGCAGCGGTCCTGCAGCCCCGGGTCGGTGGCGAATTGCCAATGCAGCTGCGCGCCGATGTTCAGCCCCATGCCAAGCCGGGGCGAGCCGGTCTCGGCGAAGTCCGGGCGGATCGCGTCATAGGCGGCGGCCATCTCGTCCGGGCCGGTGTGTTCGTAATCGAGGATCGGTGCCGCCAGCGTGCCATCCGCCGCCAGCAGCGCGGCCGAGGCGCCGTGCGTCGTGACCGAGATCGCGTCGATCCCGTGCGCGGCCTGGAACCGGGCCAGCGCGTCCAGCAGAAACTCCCAGTGCCCGTCCACGTCGAAATGCGGCCAGGGCAAGCCGGGGCGCACGGCGTTGGGGCGCGTGACCACGTCCAGCTCGGCCAGCGTGGCAAGATCGACCAGCGCCAGCTTGGCGTTGGTCTTGCCGATGTCGATGACGGCAATGTGGCCCGAGGTCAGAGGCGCGTCGGCGGGCGCCTCGGGGGCGGTCAGGGTATCGGCCCCGGTCATTGTCTGGGTCATGGCATGTGGAACATCGGCGTCAGGGGCACCGACACCGGTTCGTTGTCGGGATGGGTTTCCATGATGTCGGCCATGTGGGCCCACCAGCGTTTCATGATCTCGGTTCCGGGCAGGGCGTCCATCCCGTGATCCTCGGCGCGCCAGAGCACGCCGAAGAGAATGTTCGTCTCCTCGTCCAGGTGGATCGAGTAATCCGAGACACCGGCCTTGCGCAGCAGCTCTTCCAGCTCGGGCCAGATCTCGTCATGGCGCTTCTTGTACTCGGCCTTGCAGCCGGGGTTCAGGCGCATCTTGAAGGCATATTTTTCCATCACGCCCTCCACTTGGCCCAAAGCCGGGGCAGGGCGATGACACCGATCAGCAGCGCGCCGATGACGATCGACATCACGATGCCGGGCACGTTCAGAAGGCCAAGGCCGAAGGTCACCAGCCCCATGACGAAGGCCGCGATGACCACGCCCGGAATGGTGCCCGAGCCGCCCAGGATCGACACGCCGCCGAGGACGACCATGGTCACGATCTCAAGCTCCCAGCCGAAGCCGATGGACGGGCGGGTGGAGCCCAGCCGCGAGGTCAGGCAGATCGCGGCAAGGCCGGACATCAGCCCGGTCAGCAGAAAAAGCGTGAACTTCACCCGCTCCACCCGGATGCCGGAGAACATCGCGCCGGTGGCGTTGTTGCCGATGGCATAGACCGCGCGCCCGAAGTTCGTCTTGTGCAGCAGCACGCCGTAGATCACCGCAAGCACCGCGAAGAGCGCGAATTCGAACGAGATGACCCACCAGACATAGCCCTGCCCGAAGAAGGCGAAGCTGGAGGGATAGCCGCCGTAGGCCTGATCGCCCAGCACGATGTAGCTGATGCCGCGAAACAGGCTCATCGAACCGATCGTCACCACGATAGAAGGCAGGCCCATGCGCGTCACCAGCACGCCGTTGAAGGCGCCGCAGATCAGCCCGGTGCCCAGCCCGATCAGCACGAGGCCGGGCGTGCCCACGCCGAACTGCACGGCCGCGCCCATCGCGGTCGAGGCCAGCGCGATGATCGAGGCGACCGAGAGGTCGATCTCGCCCGAGATGATCAGCAGCGCCATGGCAAAGCCGATCATCGCCTTCTCGGTGAAGTTGAAAGTGGCGTCGCTGAGGTTCCAGGCGTTCAGGAAATAGGGCGAGGCCAGCGAATTGGCGATGAAGATCGCGATGGCCACCAGCAGCAGCAGGCTTTCCCAGCTTTTCAGCCGCGCCTCGAGGGGCGAGCGCAGGCGGTCGGGGATGTGCCGTCCGGTGGAAGCGTCGGTGGTGGTGGTCATGCCGCGTGCTCCGCTGTCTTGAGGATGATCCGGCCCTTGCTGCGCGAGGCGCGCGCGTTCACCGCAACGGCGATGATGATGGCGCTGCCCGAGATGGCGAGCTGCCAGAACGGAGAGATGTTGACGACCGGCAGGGCGTTCTTGATCACGCCCAGGAAGATCGCGCCCAGCAGCGCGCCGCCCACCGTGCCGATGCCGCCGGCGATGGAAATGCCGCCGATCACGCAGGCCGCCACGACGTCAAGCTCGAAGCCGCTGGCGATGTCCACATAGGCGACCGCGTAGCGCGACACCCACAGGTAGCCCGTCAGCCCGGCCAGCGCGCCGGAGATGGTGAAGGCCCAGAACTGGGTTTTGCCCACGTCGATGCCGGTATAGGTCGCGGCGTGAGGGTTGCCGCCCACCGCATAGAAGGCCCGGCCCAGCGAGGTGCGCGTCATCACCACGGCAAAGAGGATCACGGCCAGCACGGCGATCCAGCTCAGCACCGGTTGGCCCAGGATCTCGGCCCGGGGGAAGGCCTTGAAGGCCGGCGACATCTCGTGGCTGTTCACCCAGGACCCTTCGGACAGCAGGAAGATGATGCCGCGGAAGATGGTCATGGTGCCCAGCGTGACGACGATCGGCGGGATGTCGAGCTTCCAGACCAGGATGCCGTTGACCATGCCAAGCAGCGTGCCAAGCCCGATCGCCACGGCAAGGATCACGACAACCGGCACGCCGGGGGCGGCCACGTTGATCATCGCCACGACCATGCCGGTCAGCGCGAGGTTGGCGGCGACCGAAAGGTCGATGCACTTGGTCAGGATCACGATCATCTGGCCGATGGCCAGCAATATCAGCGGCGCGGTGTCGTTGAAGACACCGGCCAGGTTCGAGGGGGCCACGAAGGCCGGAAAGCGCGTGGCGATCAGCGCCAGCAGCACGGCGATGGCGCCGAGCAGCAGCGCTTCGCGGGAGGCCAGGAGACGGAGCATGGGCGCGCCTTTCGTCAGATGCCCGCGGCGTGGCGGACGAGTGTTTCGGGGGTCAGGTCATCGCCGGAGACCTCGGTCACCATGCGGCCTTCGCGCATCACGATGACGCGGTCCGACATGCCGAGGACCTCGGGGATTTCCGAGCTGACCATGATCACGGCCAGGCCCTGCGCGGCGAGCTCGGCCATGAACTCGTGCACGGCGGCCTTCGATCCGATGTCGATGCCCTTGGTGGGCTCGTCGAGGATGATGACCTTGGGCTGGGTCGCCAGCCACTTGGCGATCACGACCTTCTGCTGGTTGCCGCCCGACAGGTTGCCGACATGCGTGTCGAGCGAAGCGGCACGCAGATCGAGCCGTTGGGTGTATTCCCGCGCCAGGGCGAACTCCTCGGCCAGCCGGATGAACCCGTTCTTCGAGGTGCGTTTCAGAGAAGGCAATGTCACGTTCTGGAAGATCGGCAGCGCGGTGATGGCGCCCTGCTTGCCGCGGTCCTCGGGCACGTAGACGATGCCGTTCTCGACCGCGTCGGCGGGCGAGCGGATCACGCGGACCTGCCCGTCGATCTTCACCACGCCCTTCGACGGCTTGGTGATGCCGAAGAGCGATTGCATGAATTCCGACCGGCCGGCACCGACCAGGCCATAAAAGCCCAGGATCTCGCCCTGGCGCAGGGTGAAGCCGATGTCGGCGAATTCGGTGGGATGTTCATAGCCCACGACCTGCAGCACCTCGTCGCCGATCTGGCTGGTGCGGGTCGGGAAGATCTGCGCCACGTCGCGGCCGACCATCATCTTGACCAGGTCGGATTCCTCGACCTCGGCGATGGACCCGTCGCCCACGAACTGGCCGTCGCGGAACACGGTGTAGCGGTCGGCGATGCGGAAGATCTCGTCGAACTTGTGGCTGATGAAGAGGATCGCCTTCCCCTGCGCCTTGAGCTTTTCGACCAGCTCGTAGAGCTCCTCGATCTCCTTGTGCGACAGGGCGGCGGTGGGTTCGTCCATGATCACGACACGCGCGTCGATCGACAGCGCGCGGGCGATGGCCACGAGGTGCTTGTTCGCGATGCCCAGGTCATGCAGCTTGTGGTGCGGATCGATCTCGGCGCCGATGCCGCGCAGGATCTCTGTGGCCTTCGCGTTCATCGTGGCCCAGTCGATCAGGCCGAGCCGGGTCCGCGGCGCATGGCCGAGGAAGATGTTCTCGGCCACCGAGAGTTCGTCGAAAAGCACGGTTTCCTGGTGGATCGCGGTGATGCCCGCACGCGCGGCATCCTGCGCGGTGGGAAAGCGGATCGCCTCTCCGTCGACGCGGATGTCCCCGCCGTCGGGCTGGTAGATACCGGTCATGATCTTCACGACCGTCGATTTCCCGGCGCCGTTCTCGCCCACGAGAGCGGTGACCTGCCCCGGGTAGAGCCGCAGCGTGACCCCGTCGAGCGCCTTGACGCCCGGAAAGGTCTTGGTCACGCCGTCCAGTTCCAGCACGGGCGAGAGATCTGTGTCTTTCTGGGTGTCGGTCTGCATCAGCATCGGTCAAATTCCATTGCTGACCCCGGCGCGAGATTGCGCCGGGGCCGTTTGCGTGAGTGGGGATCAGAAGATCGACTTGAACTCGTCGATGTTGCTTTCGTCATAGACGAAGGGGTCGGCCATGGCGCCCTGGTTGTTCTCGTCCAGCGTCAGCGAGCCCATGCGGCCCATCGGGATCTCGGCGCCCGGCTCGGCCTCGGCCTCACCCGATGCCAGCGCATGGGCAATCATCGTGGCGGAATAGCCCAGGTCGATCGGGTTCCAGATCGCGAAGGATTTCGACGCGCCGCTTTCGATGGCGCCGGCCATTTCCGACGGCAGGCCCAGGCCGGTCACGTTGACTTCGCCCACCTTGCCGGCATCGACGACGGCCTGTGCCGCGGCCACGATGCCCACGCTCGTCGGCGCGATGATCGCGTCGAGATCGGGGTAGCTCTGCATGAGGCCCTGGGCTTCGCGGTAGGACTTGTCGGCCAGGTCGTCACCGTAGACGGTCGCAACCACCTCGACGCCCGGGTAGTTGTCCATGACCTTGTTCATTTCCTCGATCCAGATGTTCTGGTTGGTCGAGGTCGTGGTGGCCGACAGCACGGCGACTTCACCGCCTTCGGGCAGCTCGTCGGCGGCGAGCTTGATGATCATGTTGCCGATCAGCGGGTTGGACGACGGGTTCAGGTGCATCTGGCGGCCTTCCGGCGCGACGCCCGAATCCCACGAGATCACGGTGATGCCGCGCTGCATCGCCTTCTTCAGCGTCGGCACCAGCGCGTCGGTGTCGTTCGCCGAGATCGCGATCGCGTCGACCTGCTGCGCGATGAGCGAGTTGATCACCTCGATCTGGCCCTCGGCCGTGGTATCGGTGGGGCCGGTGTAGATGATCTCGACATCGCCCAGCTCTTCGGCGGCTTCCTCGGCGCCCTTGGCGGCCGCTTCGAAGAAGCCGATCCCCAGCGCCTTGACGACCAGCGCGATGCGCATGTCCTCAGCGGCGGCGGCCGAGCCCATCAGGCCGGCCGAGACGCTGAGCCCGGCCAGCAGAGTTGTAAAGGTACGACGGAACATGTTGTGTCCTCCCATGGTCACTTGAGTAATTGAGCGAGGCGGGTCACGAGGCGGCCTCGTCCTTGGTCTGCGCCGCGCCCGATTGCGCGACGATCAGGGTGATTTCGGCAGCCTCGAGCATCGCGGCCGCCTTGTCCGAGATCTTGTCGTCGGTGATGACCGTGTCGGCCCGCTCCAGCGGGCAGAGCACCAGCGGCGAGCGGCTCTCGAACTTGGAACTGTCGACCAGCACGACCAGCTCGTCGGCCTGGCCGATCAGCTTTTGTTCGGCCTGGATCAGCAGGGGATCGGCCTCCATAAGGCCCAGCGGCCCGACGCCCTGCGCGCCCATGAACATGCGGCGCGCGTAGAAATTGCGGGTCACGTCGTTGTCGAAGGGCGACAGGATGATGTTCTGTTCGCGGTATATCACCCCGCCCGAGAGCATCACCGTGTTCTTGGAATGCTTCAGCAGGTGTTCGGCGATCGGAAAGGAATTGGTGAAGACCTGGCAGCGGCGCGATGCGAGCGGATGCACCATCTGGAAGGTGGTCGTTCCGCCGTTGATGATGATGCTGTCGCCATCTTCGCACAGCTCGACCGCGGCGCGGGCGATGGCCTGCTTTTCCTTGATGCGCAGCGTCTCGTTGACGGCAAAGGGGCGGCCGGCGAGACCGACGAATTTCGGGGGTGTGATCGCCTCGGCCCCGCCGCGGACGCGGCGCAGCTTCTTCTGCATGTGGAGCGTTGCGATGTCGCGGCGAATGGTGGCCTCGGAGGCATCTGTCAGCGCGCAAAGGTCGACCACGGTGACCACCGGCCGTTCCTGGACGGCTGATAAAATGATCCTGTGGCGCTCTTTCTCGTGCATGCCAGTCCTCCCTTGGCCGCAAAGGTTGCGTGGATTCGTTACGCTTGTCAATCAGCTTCAATCATTTCCGCTCATACTGCGGTGCATCATGATTGGTTTTGATTGGATGTGATTGACAATCCGCCGCGCCCCGCGCATGGTCCAGCCAAAGTCGCAACGCCGGACGGATCCCCTGCACGGGCCGTCAACTTGGGAGGACATCATGCTCAAAACCGTTGAAGATCAGCTTCTTGATAACCGCTGGGACGAGGCCGAGGCCGCCGGAAAATCCGAATCGGAGCTGTTGCTCTACCGGTCGAACATCCTTGGCTCGGACATGCGGGTCACGAACTACGGCGGCGGCAACACATCGGCCAAGGTCATGGAGAAGGATCCGCTGACCGGTGAAGAGGTCGAGGTTCTCTGGGTCAAGGGCTCGGGCGGCGATATCGGCTCCATCAAGATGGACGGGTTCGCCACGCTCTACATGGAAAAGCTGGAGGCGCTGAAGGGTCTTTACCGCGGGGTCGAGTTCGAGGACGAGATGGTCGGCTACCTGCCGCATTGCACGTTCAACCTGAATTCGCGCGCCGCGTCGATCGACACGCCGCTGCACGCCTACGTGCCGCGCAAGCATGTGGACCACGTGCATGCCGACGCGATCATCGCGATCGCCGCCTCGAAGAATTCGAAGGAGCTGACGCAGGAGATCTTCGGCGACAAGATCGGCTGGCTGCCCTGGAAAAAGCCGGGCTATGAGCTGGGTCTGTGGCTGAACAAGTTCTGTGTCGAGAACCCCGATGCCGATGGTGTCGTTCTGGAAAGCCACGGGCTGTTCACCTGGGCCGACACGGCGAAAGACTGCTATGACATGACCATCGAGGTCATCAACACGGCGACCAAGTGGCTGGCCGAGAAATCGGCGTCCGTCCCGGCCTTTGGCGGTGCGAAATACGACGCCCTGCCGCCGGAAGAGCGCCGCGCGGTGGCGGCCCGGCTGATGCCGGCGATCCGCGGCTTCGTGTCGGGCAACCAGCACATGGTCGGCCATTTCAACGACAGCGACGCGGTGCTGGAATTCGTCAACGCGCAGAACATGGAACCGCTGGCCGCCCTTGGCACCTCCTGCCCGGACCACTTCCTGCGCACCAAGATCCGTCCCTTCGTCGTGGATTTCGACCCCTCGGCCAAGAACCTCGACGCGGTTCTGGAGGGCCTGCCGGAGCAGATCGCGGCCTACCGCGAGGATTACGCGGCCTATTACGAACGCTGCAAGCATGACAACTCGCCCGCCATGCGCGACCCCAACGCGGTGGTCTACCTGGTGCCGGGCGTCGGCATGATCACCTTCGCCAAGGACAAGGCGACAGCGCGGATCTCGGGCGAATTCTACGTCAACGCGATCAACGTGATGCGCGGCGCCTCGTCGGTCAGCGAATATGTCGGCCTGCCCGAACAGGAGGCCTTCGATATCGAGTACTGGCTGCTCGAAGAGGCCAAGCTGCAGCGGATGCCCAAGCCGAAATCGCTTGCCGGCCGGATCGCGCTGGTCACCGGCGGTGCCGGCGGCATCGGCTCGGCCACGGCAGAGCGGTACCTGTCCGAAGGCGCCTGCGTGATGCTGGCCGATATCAACGAAGACAGCCTGAAGGCGACGAAAGACAACCTGGTGCAGCGCTTCGGCAAGGACGTGGTGCGCACGGTGGCGATGAACGTCACCGACGAGGCGGCGGTTGTCGCGGCCTTCGCCGACACCGCGGTGGAATTCGGCGGCGCCGATATCCTGGTGTCGAACGCCGGCATCGCGTCGTCGGCGCCGGTCGAGGAGACCTCGCTCGCGCTGTGGAACAAGAACATGGACATCCTGTCCACGGGCTACTTCCTGGTGTCCCGTGAGGCGTTCAAGCTGATGCGCGTGCAGGATATCGGCGGCGCGGTGATCTTCGTGGCCTCCAAGAACGGGCTGGCGGCGTCGCCCAATGCCTCGGCCTATTGCACGGCGAAGGCGTCGGAAATCCACCTGGCGCGCTGCCTGGCGCTGGAAGGGGCCGAGGCCGGGATCCGCGTGAACGTGGTCAACCCCGACGCGGTGCTGCGCGGCTCGAAGATCTGGGAAGGCGAATGGCTGGACCAGCGCGCCTCGACCTACGGCACCGACAAGGAGGGGCTGGAGGAGATGTACCGCAAGCGGTCCATGCTCAAGCGTTCGGTCCTGCCCGAGGACATCGCCGAGGCGGCCTATTTCTTTGCCGCCGACACCTCGGCCAAGTCGACCGGCAACATCATCAATGTGGATGCAGGCAACGTCCAGGCTTTCACGCGATAACGCCAACGCGGCGGTGGGGTGAAACCCCACCCTACGGCGGCGGCGAGGGCATTGCCCTGGCCCCGCCGCGCGGGCGCGTGCGGGGATGTAGGGTGGGTTTCCAACCCACCGCCCGGCGCGCCCATCCGGCAGAGGGAAGGAGACATCCATGAGCAGCGGATATGACAGCGCGAAGCAGGTCTTCGCGGATTGGGGCGTGGACACCGAGGCCGCCATCGCGCGGCTGAAGGATATCGCCATTTCCATGCATTGCTGGCAGGGCGACGACGTCGTCGGCTTCGAGACGCAGACCGGATCCTCCGGCGGCGGCATCCAGGCCACCGGCAACCATCCCGGTCGCGCCCGCACCCCCGACGAGCTGCGCGCCGATCTCGAGTTCGCGTACTCGAAGATCCCCGGCACGCACCGGCTGAACCTCCATGCGATGTACATGGATACCGACGCCACCCCGGACCGGGACGAGATCGAATATGCCCATTTCGCCCCCTGGGTCGACTGGGCCAAGGCGCAGGGCGTGGGGCTGGATTTCAACCCGACGTTCTTTGCCCATTCCAAGGCCGACGACAACCTGACCCTGTCGCATCCCGACCAGGGCATCCGGGACTTCTGGATCGAGCATGGGCGTCGCTGCCGCGAGATCGCCGCGCAGATGGGCGCGGCCCTGGGCAGCCCGGCGGTCAACAACATCTGGGTGCCCGACGGTTACAAGGACACGCCGATCGACCGCATGGCCGCGCGCAGGCGGCTCGAAGCCTCGCTGGATGCGATGTTCGCCGATCCGCTCGACAGGGCGAAGATGCTGGACGCCGTCGAAAGCAAGCTTTTCGGCATCGGGGTCGAGGCCTGCACCGTCGGCTCCCACGAATTCTACATGGGCTACGCGATCCGCAAGGGCACGCTGCTCTGCCTCGACATGGGCCATTTCCACCCTACCGAGAACATCGCGGACAAGCTCAGCTCCGTCGCGCTCTCGCTGGACGAGATCCTGCTGCATGTCTCGCGCCCGATGCGCTGGGACAGCGACCACGTGATCCTGCTGAACGACGACATCCTCGCAATGGCGCAGGAGCTGGTGACCGCTGACCTGCTGGGGCGCACCCATATCGGGCTGGATTTCTTCGATGCTACGATCAGCCGCACGGCGGCCTGGGTCATCGGCGTGCGCAACATGCAGAAGGCGCTGCTGCGTGCGCTCTGCCTGCCGCTGGACCAGCTGCGCAAGGCCGAGGACACGATGGACTTCACCACGCGCTTCACCCTGACGGAAGAGCTGAAGGACCTGCCCCACGGCGCCATCTGGGCCGAGTTCTGCGCCCGCATGGATGTGCCCACGGGCCAGACGCTGATCAGGGATCTCGACAGCTACCAGGCCTCCGTGTCCTCCCGCGGATAGGCCTGTCACGGACAGTTCTCCTCCTCCTGTCCGTAGATCGGCGCGCCCCCGCAAAGGGGCGCGCCGTTTCTGTTTCAGGACCCCGCCTTTTCATCCCGCCGCGTCTGGCGCTGAAAGCCCTGGCTTGCGCGCCGGAGGTTGCGGGAAAGACCGGCCTCGTCCCCGCGTTAGGCGGGCAGGACGCTGATCGCGGTCTATTTCTTCGCGAAATTCGCGCCCAGGCGCATCTGGATGTAGTCGTGGCCGGTCATCGGCTCGTACTTGCCTTCGGGGCCCGCCAGCAGCGTGTCCATGTTGGCCTGCGCGAAATAGGCGATGGAATAGCGCGGGCCCAGGTATTCCTCGGGCTTCGGCATCCGCACCCGGTGCAGGTTGGACAGCAGCTTGTCATCCGACCAGCGCATCAGCATGTCGCCGATGTTGCAGGTGATCACGCCCCCCAGGGGCGGCACGTCCGTCCATTGCGTGGCGCGGCCCTTTTCGTCCTTGCCCGGGCACAGCTGCAGGCCGCCCTGGCCCTCCTTCTGATGGAGCAGCGTCAGGCAGTCGAAATCCGTATGCGCACCGGCCCGCCAGAACTTGAAATCCTCCGGCTTGGCGTCCTCCATCCCGAGGTAATGGATCAGCCGCAGGGTCGATTGATACTCCGGCGTGTCGGGGTCGTGGCCTTCGGTGAAGGTGCCCGGCTTGAACTCCAGACGCGAGGCGAAACACTCCAGCACCTTCATCGCCACGGCCCAGTTGTGGCGCTCGAACGCCAGCATCGTCTCCTTGAAGCCGAAGATCTCCTCGCCCGTGGGCCAAAGCCCGCGCATGCGGGGCAGGGTGATCTGATAGCTTTCCTTGCGGTCGGCCGTCCCGGTCGAGGGGCGGACTTGCGCCATGTATTCCCAGCCCGCGTTGGTGCCGGGTTTCAGCGGATATTGCTCTTTCGTCTCGGTCAGCAGGTCGAAGAACCCGGCCGACAGCGCGAAGGCGTCGTCGATCAGGGTTTGCGGGATGCCGTGGCCGGTCAGCTGGAAGAACCCGATGCCGGTCGCCGCGTCCCAAAGCGCATCGGTGATCTCTTCCTTGCGGTTGAAGTAATCCGACATGTCGATCTGCGGGATGTCGCGCTCGACCTCTTCGCCGTAGTCGCCGAGGCCGCGTTCCTTTTGCAGTTCGGCCAGTTCGGTGGGTGCAGTCATGGTTTGGTCTCCTTCGGGAAAGGGGAGCAATGACCGACGCCGGAATGGCGCTGACAGCTTCTACTCCGGGGGTATTTCGGTGTCTTCAGGCCGGCATGGTCTCCGGTCGGGCCGCGACGCGCGCGGTGATGCGGGCAGCGTCCCGAGCCAGATCCGCCAGGTCAAGGCCTGGCAGCCTGCCATCGCGGACAACGGGGCGCCCGGCGACGAAAGAGTGGCGAACCTGTGCGGCACCGCTTACCACCGGGGCAAGCGCGGGATCGTGCAGGCCGAAGGTGCGGGGGTGCGAGAGGTCGAACAGGGTGATGTCGGCGGCCATGCCCGGGGCGATGCGGCCGATCCCGGGAATGCCCAGTGCCTTCGCGCCGCCCATCGTCGCCCAGTGCAGCACGGTGCCGGCATTGACCGCATCCACCCCGCCGGTGGCACGCTGGATGGCGAAGGCGGAATAGAGCGCCATGCCCATGTCCGCCGCCTCGTTCGCCCCGGCGCCGTCCACGGCCAGCGAGACGGCGCCGCCGAGCCCGTGCAGAGCGGGCGCGGGCGCCACACCGGAGCCCAGCCGCGCGTTGGCCTGCGGGCAATGGGCCATGGCGGATCCGGTTTCGGCCAGCAGCGCGACCTCGTCGGCCTCAAGGTCCACGAGATGGGCGAACCAGACATCCTCGCCCAGCCATCCCTTGTCGGCGAGCCATGGCACGGGCCGCTGGCCCCAGGTCTTGAGCGTATGGGCGGCATATCCGCCGTTCTCCGACAGGTGGCAATGCAGGCGCAGGCCAAGGCGGCGGGCCTCCTGCGCCATCTCCACCAGCTCGCCCGGTTCCACGTTGAAATTCGGCGTGGTGGGCGCGCAGGCCACGCGGGTCATGGCCATGTCCGAGGGATCGTGCCAGCGCGACGCGGCGGCAGAGAGCCCGTCGAGGAATTGCGCCAGCGTCTCGGTCGGGGGCGGGGGCGTGTCGGCGCCGAACTGGCGGCCCTTCGTCATGCCGCCGCGCGCAAGGACGAAGCGCAGGCCCAGCTTGCCGGCCTCGTCGAACAGCACCTCGGCCGGGTCGTAATCATAGGCATCGGGGAAGAGGTAGTGATGATCGCAGACGGTCGTTGCCCCGGTCAGCGCCAGTTCCGCCAGACCGATGCGGGCAGAGACGCGCAGCGCCTCCTCGTCCAGGCGCGGCCAGAACCGATAGGGGACCTGCGCCAGCCAATTGTCCAGCGCCTCGTCGATGGCGAGGCCCTTGAGCACCGACTGGAACAGGTGGTGATGGGTGTTCACGAGGCCCGGGATGACGACACAGCCGGTGGCATCGATGACCTCTTCGCCGGGGGCAGGAGTGAGATCTCCAACCTCTGCAATGCGGTCGCCTTCCACGCGAATGGCGCTCGTCACCCGTGTCCCGGCTGCCTCGCCAGTCCAGCCATGGGCGATATTGGTGATGATGAAACTCATTTGGCGGCTTTCGGCAGGGACCAGGGGAAGAAGAGGCGCTGGATCAGGCTGACCGCCTGGAACAGGATCAGCGACATCGCCACCAGGATCGCCAGCCCGGCCCAGGCCTGCGGCAGCTTGAACATCGAGGTGGAGAACTGGATGAAATAGCCGATCCCCAGCTCGGCGGCCACGAATTCCGATACCACGGCGCCGATGACGGCCAGCGTTATGGAAATCTTCAGCCCCGAGAAGATGTAGGGCGTGGCATAGGGCAGGCGGATCTGGGTGATCTCGCGGTGTTGCGGCGCGCGCAAGCTGCGCGACAGTTCGATCAGCTCGGCCGGGGTGGCCATCAGCCCGGTGGTCATCGACACGACCAGCGGGAAGAAGGAGATCATGAAGGTGATCACGACGCGCGGCGCGTCATCGGTGCCCAGAACCACGATGATGATCGGCGCCACGGCCACGACCGGCACCGACTGGATCACCACCAGCAGCGGATAAAGCGCGCGGCTCAGCAGTTTCGATTTTGCCAGCCCGATCGCGATCGGCAGCGAGATCAGGATCGCCGCGCCATAGCCCATCAGCGCCACCCGCAGCGTGGCCCAGATATGGGCGATCCAGCGCGGCAGGTCGACCGCGCCGAAGCCGGTGGCGATGCGCGAGGGGGCGGGCAGGATATAGCTGGGCACGGCGAAGACCCGGGTCCCGACCTCCCACAGCACCAGCACGGCGAGGAAGGTGAAAAGCGGCAGTACCACGGGCATCCGCACCAGCCGCTCCGACAGCGAAACGCGGGGCAGGTCGGCGGGCTCGGGGCGCGCGGCTTCGGTCGTCTCGGCGGACATCACGCGACCTCCCTGTGAATCAGGAGCCCGCGCAGATGGGCCATGTAATCCTGCATTTCGGGCGTGCGCAGCGAATTCTCGTCGCGCGGCCGGCCCAACGGCACCGGCAGGTCGGCGATGACGGACCCGGGGCGTGCGCTCATGACGACGACACGGTCGGCGAGCAGCACGGCCTCGGGGATGGAATGGGTGATGAACATCACGGTCTTCGGGCTGGCCTGCCAGAGGCGCAGCAGCTCGAACCCCATCGCGTCGCGGGTCAGCGCGTCGAGCGCCGAGAAGGGTTCGTCCATCAGCAGGATGTCGGGGTTGAGAAACAGCGCCCGGGCGATGCCGACGCGTTGCTGCATGCCGCCCGACAGCTCTCCGGGCAGTCTTTTCTCGAACCCCTCCAGCCCCACGGTGGCGATGATCCGGCGCGCCTGCTCGCGGTCCTTGTCGTCGACCCGGCCGCGCATGTGTTTCGCGGGGAAGACCACGTTTTCCTCGACATTGGCCCAGGGCAGCAGCGTGGCGTTCTGGAACACGATGCCCACGTCGTCGCGCGGGCCGTCGACCGGCTTGCCGAAGACGCTGACCCGGCCCTGCGTCGGCGCGATCAGCCCGGCGGTCAGACGCAGCAGCGTGGATTTCCCGCAACCGGACGGCCCCAGCACCGCAACGAATTCATGCTGGTCCAGTGTCAGCGACACACCCTTCAGCGCGGTCAGCGGCCCGGTGTCGGCCAGGAACGTCTGACCGACACCTTCGAAGCTTATGGCGTCCTTGACGAGCGCCACGGGATCATTCGCCCATGAATGAGCGATCGACCACGGATTCCGGGTCCAGCGCTTCGGGGTCGAGCCCCTGGCTGGCCGCCACGCGGTCCCAGGTCGCGGCGAGGCGGTCGGCGTCGAAGGCGCCCAGACCGTATTCCTCGGTGACCTCGTTGAAGGCGAGCTTGGAAGCGTCGAGCCAGGAGCCCATCACGTCCTCGGCGCTGAGTTCCGGCACGACAGAGGCCACGGCAGCGGCCGCCGCTTCGGGGTTTTCATGCGCGAATTCCAGCGATTGGGTGAAGGCGGCGATGAAGCGTTTCGCTACGTCGGGGCGTTCGGCCAGGAAGGTATCGTTGGCGACCAGCGAGGCGGAATAGAGCTCCAGCCCGGCATCCGCCCAAGGCAGGATGACGATCTCCTTGCCGGCTTCCTCGGCCTGACCGGTGTAGCGCGACACGTCCGTGAGCCAGGCGATGATCGCGTCGGCCTGCCCGGTCATCAGCATCGGACCCAAAGCGCCGGGATCCGCCTTGGTCAGGGTGATGTCGTCCTCGGACATGCCGTTGTCGCCCAGCACCAGCGGCAGGAAGACGTTGGACGAGGTGAAGGGCGAGGTCGCGATGGTCTTGCCCGCGACATCGGTGATCGAGGTGATCCCGGTGTCGGCAGTGGTGTAGAAGGCGTGCGGCCCCATGTTGAAGATGTTCATGACGGCGGTCACCGGCACGCCCTCGGTCGCCTTCGCGGCCATCAGCGCGCCGATCCCGGCGCTGCCGATGTCCGACGTGCCGGTGGCGATCTTGGTGATCGCCTCGGACGAGCCGCGGCCCGGTTCGATCGACACGTCGAGACCGGCGTCGGCGCAGAACCCTTCGGTGATGCAGACATAGATCGGGGCCTTGTCGCCGCCGGGCAGCCAGTCGAGCTGATAGGTCACCTTGTCCTGCGCATGGGCGGCACCGGCGGCAAGAAGGCCGGCGAAGGCGAGAGGTGCTGTGATGGTCTTCATTCCATGGTCCTCTGTTGGGATGGGCGCCGGCGGATCACCAGAAGCCCTTATGTGATGTCACGATGTCGTCCTCGAGCTCGGGGAAGGGCCCGACCACCTCGACGGCGCGCTGGCCTGCGGCCAGAACCTGGCGGCAGGGCAGGGACATGGTCAGGTTCTCGGGGTTGTCCCCGGTCAGCTCGGCCAGCCGCTCTTCGGACATGCCGTAGACCAGCCGTCCGATCCCGGCCCAGTAGGTGCCGCCCGCGCACATGCTGCAGGGCTCGACCGAGGTATAAAGCGTGCAGGTTTCAAGGAACTCGGGCTCGTAGGTCGCGGCCGCGTCGCGGGCGACGTTCAGTTCCGCATGGCCGGTGCCGCCCTCGGTCGCATGGGCATTGCCCTTCTCGATCAGGATGTGGCCGTCCGCATCGGCCAGCAGCGCGCCGAACGGATGGTTGCCCGCGGCCTTGGCGGCCTCGGCCAGCCGGATCGTTTCCCGCAAAAGGGCGATGTCGTCGCGCATGTCTGGTCCCGGTCGTCTGGTGTCAGGTCGACCCGGAGCCTAGGCATTGACCTCCGTTCGAAAAAGCAGAAAGAATCTCACGTGGCGTTGCATTTATTCTTACACCCCGGGCTGCGGGTTTTGCGCCGCCACCGCGCCCGGGCCAAAGGCTTGGGGCTCTCATGTCGGCGTTTTCCAAGGAAATCAGGTCGTTCCTCGTGGTTTCTCAATCGGATTCGATCCGAGCGGCGGCAGAGCGGCTGAACATCTCGGCCCCGGCCCTGTCGCGGCAGATCCAGATCCTGGAACGCGGTTACGGCACGCCGCTGCTGATCCGCTCGGCCAGCGGGGTAGAACTGACCCCGGCCGGCGAGACCCTGCGCAGCGAGGCGATGCGCTGGATGGAGGCCGACACCCGCTTTACCCGATCCCTCGCGCAGGCGGCCGAGGCGACCGACCTGCGGCTGCGCATGGGCGTGATGGAGGGGCTGGTTCCGACGCTGGTGCTGCCCCTGCAGGACCGGCTGGAGGCGCTCTTTGGTCATGTGGAACTGGACCTGACGGTGGGCACCACGCGCGACATCATCGACCGGGCCGAGGCGCTGGACCTCGACCTGATCGTCGCCTTCAACATGCCGCGGCTGACCCGCCTGATCGTCGTGCAATCCGAGGAATACCCGCTGGGCGTGGTCTATGCCCCCGGCTCCGGTCCGCCGGGCGACGGGCCGATCACCCTGGCCGAGGCGCTGGACTGGCCGCTGTGCCTGCCGTCGGCGGCGCTGTCGATGCACACCCGGCTGATGGCCGAGATCCTGAGTGTCCGGGTCAACCCGCGTGTCCGGTTCAGCAGCAATTCCATTACGGCGCTGCTGCGGGTGCTGCGGCAGGGCAAGGGCGTGGGCTTCCTGACCTGGGCCGATGTCTGCGCCGAGGTGGAGGCCGGGCGCTTGTGTTTCCGCCCGCTGGCCCATCGCCGCCTGACCGAAACGCTCAGCGTGACGATCTGCCGGGGCAACAGCCTGGGCGAGGCGACTGGCCCGGTGATCCGCGAGATCCAGGATCTTCTTGCGGGGATGGGAACGTGAGGCCGCCGTGATCGTTATCACGTCAATGAGATCGACCTGAAGCCAATACGACCGCGTCCGTCAATCCGGCCCGGCTGGCCCGGTGCGCTCGCACTTCTGAACGCCCTGCCGGTGCCGGCGTTTCGCGGTTCCGGGGATCCGAGTGTGACCCGGCATACGTCTGAACAAATATAGCGCACGGGGACGATTGTAATCGGGCGCGACCTACATGATATCCGGACTATCCCTTGGAAGCCCCCCACTCCATGCAACACGAGTACGCCATTCGCCGACGTCCCTCTCTGTCCCTCCCGATCCTGCGCAAGTCGCGCAGCCAGCATCGTGCGGGGACACTCACGCTTGGCAACCTGTTGCTGGACCTTGGTGGCACGTCCTTCGGCTGGGCCATCGTGCTGTTTTCGCTGGTCACGCTGCTGCCGCTGCCGCCGGGCTCGACCCTGGTGACCGCATTGCCGCTGTTGCTGACCACCGGGCAGATGATGCTGGGCTATCCCCATGCGCGGATCCCCGGACGCCTGTCACAGCTGCGGCTGGATCCGCAGCGCCTGCGCCGCACGCTTCTGGGGCTGCGGCCGGTGACACGACGGCTGGAGCGGGTTCTGACCCAGCGTCACACGTGGATCTTCGCGCCGCGCAACGAACGCCTTCTGGGGCTGGTTCTGTTCCTCGTTGCGCTGGCGCTGTTCCTGCCGGTGCCGTTCAGCGGCTGGTTCCCGGCGATCTCGCTCTTCATCTCGGGCATTGGCCTCGTGGAACGCGACGGGCTGGTCACCGGGCTGGGCGTCGCCTGCGGGGCGATTTCGGTCCTGTTCACCGGCCTGGTGCTGATCTCGCTCGCGGCCGGGGCAGAGGCGCTTATCCACTGATCCCCGCGCCCGCCGCCTGCCGGGCCTTCGGCGCGCCTACTTGCAGTCGGAATTGTCCATCGTGTCGTCGGGCATCTGCGTATTGCAGAGCAGTCCGGCCTGCAGGTCCGTGTTTTCCATCACTGCGCCTTCGAAATCGGCCCCCTGCAGGTTCGCATCGTCGAAGCGCACGTTGACCAGCCGCGCGCCGCGAAAGCTGACGCCTTTCATGTTGGCCGAGGTGAACGAGACGTTCTCCAGCACCGCCTGGTCGAAGATGCCGATGTTCAGCGCGGCCTGGTTGAATTCCATGTCCCGCAGCTGCGAGTTGGACAGATCGATGCCGGTCATGCGCCGGCCGTGAAGGTCGAGCTGCTGGAACGAGCAGCCCTGGCAGCGGCCCATCATCTGCAGGTTCTCGGGGTCGCTGGCGTCCTGCGCGGCGGCCACCTCGGCGGAGGCCAGCAGGCCGCCCAGCATCAGGCTTGCAGAGATCAGGGGGCGGGACATGAAACGGGATGTCGGTCGGGGCATGGCGCGGGGTCTTTCCTTTCGAAAGCAGGGGTTTGACGGGGATCGTCAGCTGGGCTTGGCAGGGACGGCCACGCCGATCCGGCCCCGGTCCGCAAGCGGTCCGCGCCTGTTGCGCGACTGTGGGGCGGGTGCGTCGATCATGTCACCTGAGCCTTATCATTTCGGATGTTGCGTTACGTTTTCAATCGTGAACCGACGGTGCCACGGCTGGTTCCCGGGGCTTGCGGCGGGATCCCGCCGAGAGCGGGCAGGCCCAGCCGATCGGGCCGGCCTGGATGCGCGGCGCCGGGCAGCGGCGAAGGGATGATCGCCACGCCGCGAAGGTGGATGGCGGCCGTGGGCAGGACTGTATCGCATGTTGCAAAGCCTGTTTGCACTCCGGGGAGAGTGTTGATATCCGCTGCTTCGATTCAAAAAGCAAACCGCGCTTGCAAGTTGTCATGAAAGCTTTGAAAAAACTTCTTTTCTTCTTGTTGTGCAAGCGGGGCAGCGCCGATTTACTTCACTAATCGAAGGAGAATTCCATGCGACACTGTAAACTGCTCTCGACGGCCCTTGCCGCTTCGGTCCTGATGCCGCTGGCGGCGCAGGCCCAGGACGAGGCGGGCCAGTGCGGCGACGTCTCGATCGCGCAGATGGGCTGGGCCGCGGCCGAAGTGACCACCAATATCGCCAAGTTCCTGCTGGAACAGGGCTATGGCTGCGACGTCAGCCTGGTGCAGTCCGATACGATCCCGGCAATCACCTCGGTGGCCGAGAACGGCGAGCCGGACGTTGTCACCAACCTGTGGCTGAACTCGGCGGGCGACGCCTACACCCGGCTCGAAGAGGGCGGCACCATCAAGCGCCTGACCTCCGTGCTGGACCCCGGCGGTGTCGAAGGCTGGTGGATCCCGACCTCGCTGGCCGAGGAACACCCGGAGCTGACCACGATCGAGGGCATCCTCGAAAACCCCGAGCTGGTCGGCGCGCGGTTCAACAACTGCCCCGACGGCTGGGGCTGCCGCGTGGTGTCCGACAACCTGTCGCGCGCGCTGGATCTGGAAGGCCACGGGATCGAGGTGTTCAACCACGGTTCGGGCGAGACGCTGGCCACCTCGATGGGCGCCGCGGTCACCAATGACGAACCCTGGTTCGGCTATTACTGGGGCCCGACCGTTCCTCTGGGCAAATACGACATGACCCGCGTCGATCTGGGCGGCTACGACGAAGAGACCTTCGCGCCGCTGCAGAACGCCGACACGCCGGATCCGCAGGTTTCCGATTTTCCGGCCGCGCCGATCCTGACCTCGGTCACCACCGATTTCGCCGAGACCAACCCGGCCGTCACCGAGTTCTTCACCAACATGACCTTCTCGACGGACCAGATGTCCGGCCTGCTGGCCTGGAAGGACGAGAACAACGCCTCGAACGAAGAGGTCGCCGTCCACTTCCTGACCACGTCGACCGACACCTGGACCGGCTGGGTCAGCGACGCGGCACGCGAGCAGCTTTCGGCGCTGCTGCAGTGATCCTGAACGGCCCCGCGGGGCCAGGGCATTCAACGGGGCCGGTCCGCCGGCCCCGTTCTTTCGTTTCACAACAAGGGAGGGCCGCGATGGCCCGGCAGACACATGGCAACCTATGACGGCCTTTTCGACACGTTGGGCTTGAGAGACTGGTGCGACACGGACGCCTCTGACGGGCCGATGTCGATGGCCGATCTCATGGCCAGGACCCAGGGTGGCGACGAGGCCGGCACGACGGCGCTTCGCGACCTCCCGTTTCCCTCTCTTGACGCGCTGCACGACGCCTGCAACGCGATACCCCAGACCCGCGACCTGACCTCGGGGCTGGAAACCGGCTTTCTCGGCATTCGCGACGCCCTGCGCGTGGTGGTCGACCCGCTGACACAGCCGCTGAGCTGGGCGCTTGAGAACACGCTTTGGGTGATGACCGAAACGCCCTGGTGGATCATGATCCCGCTTCTGCTGCTGGCGACATGGGCCGTCGGCCGGTCGTGGAAGATCGTGGGCTTCGTCGCCGCGATCCTCGCAGGCCTGGCCTTTGTCGACCATTACGAGGTTGCGATGCAGACGCTGGCGATCATCTTCGTCTGCGCCTTCATCTGCGTGCTGTTCGGGGTGCCCATCGGCATCGCCATGTCGCGCAGCGACCGGCTGCAGAACGTGGTGACACCGATCCTCGACCTGCTGCAGACGCTGCCGCCCTTCGTCTACCTGATCCCCCTGATCTTCCTGTTCTCGGTGACCGAGCCGAAGCTCTATGGCATCGCCGTGATCCTTTACGCCATCGTGCCGGTGGTCCGGCTGACCAACCTTGGCATCCGGCTGGTGGATGCGGACGTGATCGAGGCCGCCGACGCCTTCGGCATGACCAAGAGCCAGAAGCTCTTTGGCGTGCAGATCCCGCTGGCGCTGCCCAACATCATGGCCGGCGTGAACCAGACGATCATGATGTCGCTGGCGATGGTGGTCATCGCCTCCATGGTCTCGGCCCCCGGGCTGGGCATTCTGGTGCTGCGCGGCATCCGCAACCTTGAACTGGGCGTGGGTCTTGTCGCCGGGCTGGGCATCGTGGTGCTGGCCATCGCGCTGGACCGCGTGACCAAGGCGTCGCTCGCCCGGATCGACGCCAGCCAGGCCAACCGGTGAGGAGCGCGACATGACAGACAAGACCGTGAAAGTCTCGATCCGGCATCTGTACAAGATCTTCGGATCGGACCCGCAGGCGGCCCTGACCCGGGTTCGCGACGGGATGTCCAAGGCCGAGCTTCTGGACAAGACCAGCCACGTCCTCGGCCTGAACGACATCAACGTCGACATGCACGAGGGCCGGATCACCGTGATCATGGGCCTGTCCGGATCGGGCAAGTCCACCCTGATCCGCCACCTCAACCGCCTGATCGAACCGACGGCGGGCGAGATCCTGGTCAACGGCGAGGACATCCTGTCGTGGAACGAACAGCGGCTGCGGAAACTGCGGCGGGAATCCATGTCGATGGTGTTCCAGAAATTCGCCCTTCTGCCGCACCGCACCGTTCTGGAAAACGCCGGCATGGCGATGGCCACGCGGGGCAAGTCGCGCCGGGACTACGAGGCCGAAGCGCGCAAGTGGCTGGACCGCGTGGGCCTTTCGGGGCAAGACGATCAGTATCCGCACCAGCTTTCGGGCGGCATGCAGCAGCGCGTGGGCATCGCCCGGGCGCTGACCTCGAACGCGGATATCATGCTGATGGACGAGGCGTTCTCGGCTCTCGATCCGCTGATCCGCACCGACATGCAGGACCTGCTGCTGGAACTGCAGGAAGAGCTGCACAAGACCATCGTCTTCATCACCCACGATCTGGACGAAGCGCTGAAGCTGGCCGATCACCTGGTGATCCTGAAGGACGGCGCGGTGGTGCAGCAGGGCGAACCGCAGGAGATCCTGCTGAACCCCTCTGATCCCTACATCGAGGACTTCGTCGCCGACATCAACCGCGCCCGTGTGCTGCGCGCGAGGTCGATCATGACGGACAGGCCGCCGCAGGGCGAAATCGCCGGGGACGTGGCGCCCACCGACAACCTGGAAAGCGTCATCGCCCAGGCCGAAGGTGCGCTGGACCGCACCTACCGCGTGACGCGCGGGGACGAGGCGCTGGGATATGTGGGCATGGCCGACGTGATGCAGGCGCTGGTGCGTCGCCCCTCGGGCTACACGGCCAGCTGATCCGACGGTCGGCGGGGCAGGGTGGGTCGCTCCCGCTCCTGCCCTTCGCCGATGCCCGATCAATGGCCCTGCCGGGGCCCGGATGGCGGTCCCGGCCCATGCGGCGGAACATAGCTGTTGCCGGGCCCGGCGCCGGGGTGCCATTGAGCAATGGCTGACCTCCCACCCTGTCGCGGAGACCGTCCATGACGCCCAAGACCTGCCTGCCCTGTCGCCGGGGAACACACTCATGACCGACACGGCCACACCCGAAGACCGCCTCGCCCGGCTTGGAATCGAGCTGCCCCGCGTGCCCGTCCCGATCGCCAATTTCCAGCCGTTCCGGCGGCATGGCGACATGTTCTACCTCGCCGGGCAGACCTGCGAATGGAACGGCACCATGGTCTATTCCGGCAAGCTGGGGCGGGATTTCGACGTGGAGACCGGGCAGAGGGCGGCGCGGATCTGCGGGCTGAACCTGATCGCCGCGCTGCGCCTGGCCCTGGGCGGGTCGCTGGACAATGTGAGCGCCTGCATCCGGCTGGGCGGTTTCGTGAATGCCGATCCCGAGTTTGCCTTCGTGCCAAAGGTGGTCAACGGCGCCTCGGACCTGATGGCCGAGGTCTTCGGGCCCGAGATCGGTCCCCATGCCCGAACCGCCGTCGGCGTGGCGACGCTGCCGCAGAACGCCGCCGTCGAGGTCGATGCGATCTTTGCCGTCCGGTAGCCGGCGCTGTCATTCTTGAGCTTGCCCCCCCCGGACCGGCGGGCGCCAGACGCCTTAGCCAGGCGTGCGGGCAGAGATGGCATAGCGATGCTCGGAGCGGCGCAGCAGCGACTTGCGCCACCCCAGCTCCCGCGCCTGGGCACGGTGAATCGCGCCGAGGCCGGTGTCGATCCGCAGCGCCTCGAACCCGGCGGCGGTCAGCAGCTGCGCCACCTCTTCGGCCCGCGCCCCGCCCGAGAAATGCACGCGCGACAGGATATCCTCGTGGCGCGAGACCGCGCCGTGGGTTCGGGCCGCGCCGCGCTGGCCCAGGATCCGCCACAGCCAGCCCCTGGTGACGAAATCCCCGTCCACCAGCAACAGCCGGCCCCCCGGCGCCAGGACCCGGCGCCATTCGGCGAAGGCCGCCGCCGGATCCACCAGTGTCCAGACCAGATGCCGGGTGACGATGACATCCGCGCTGCCGCCGGGCAGCATCGTCCGCTCGGCATCGGCCTGCAGAAAGGTCACATCGGGCAGCTTGGCGCGGGCGCGCTCCAGCATCGGCTCGGCCCAGTCGAGGCCGGTCACCTCGAACCCCATGTCCTTGCACAGGCGCGCGATTTCGCCCGTCCCCGAGGCCAGGTCCAGCAGCCGCCGCCCCTCGGCCGGGCCCAGGTGACGGCGGAACAGCGCGGCCCAGGCGGCCATCTCGGCCCCGTCCGAAATCCGGTGCCCCGGGTCGTTGTCGAAGGTCGCCGCCCGGTCGGACCAGTAGTCGCGGATATCGTCACGAAGGTCGCGGTTCGAGAAACTGGCCTGGGACATGGGGGTTTCCATTGCTGCGTCTTGGGTCAGCATGGCTTCGCTTGGCTGACAGATATTGTCAACTTTAATGATTGACGAAAAAGGTCGGGAACACTACGCCTCGGGCAGAAACCCAGGGAGTTCCTACATGACCCTTCGTGCCCTGCTCGGTGCCTCCGCGCTGAGCCTTTCCGTC
>NZ_AQQR01000011.1 GCF_002210095.1 Marinibacterium profundimaris
AATCATAGCTTATGTCAGTGTCCGAAATTTGGGGGGTAGCTCATACTATGGGACGCTTCAGCAATACAGGTTGAGATATGTTCTCGCGAAGCTGACACAGTATGTCGAACTCGCGGCGTACGGAGAGACAGAAGGCACCCGTTGGCTGCAGTCCTACACCAGCGGTGGCTTCGAAATCGAGCACATCTTTCCCCAGAAACCTGATGCTAAGGCAGCGGAGGAGTTTGGTCCGATCGAGGACCCACTGGTCTCACAGCGTCTAGGGAACTTGGTGCTCGTCGAGAAATCGATCAACTCGTCGCTTGGCAATCGCGCCTACAGCGAGAAGCGGCCGATCTATCTTCAGTCGAAGCTGCTCCTGACGCGCGCGCGCTCGGAGCGGCCGCAGGTCGGCGCAAATACCCGCATTGACCGCGCCGTGGCATCAATTGAGTCCTTCCCGACTTGGACGGAGCGCGACGTCCTGCAGCGGCAGCGATGGCTGGCGGATCTGGCGCGCTCGGTCTGGCGGATACCAGCGAGTTCGGCCGCACCCTCATGAAGCTGCTTTTCACCCGCAACGAAAGTCCGTTTCGTCCCACAACCCGGTCATTACGGCAGGCAGCACCGAACGGCCGCAGTGGCGGACGTTCGATCTCTGTTCCATTTCGACAAGTACCACTGGCATCGAAGTGCTCAGGTTGCCTGCCCGAAAAACGTAATAATTTCCGAAGCCTACAAGCTATTCACCAAAACGGCGCAGTCATGAGGTCCGGAGAATATCGGCCCTGAGAGACCCCTCCCGGGCCTTTTGGCGGCTGGCCCAGTGCTCAGCCCCTCCCGCATAACCCTCGAAAACAACGGAAAAATCCGACCGCGGCCAGATCGGAAGAACGCTTTCGCGAGGGCAAGTGGCGGAGGGGATGGGCCTGGCGTCCAACCTTCTCTGCCTCCTAACCTGTTGATTTTATACACTCAGATGCGAGGCAAGCAGATTTCTGCCGGGGCAATACCCGCTCCGCATCGTGCGGCGCACATCACTATCGTGCACCGAGCCGATTTAGGAGAAGCCGCCGCCCGCCGCGATCACTGCGAAGGGCTTTCCCTCCTGCCCCGGGAACGGCGCACGAACGCCGATGCGCAGGGGTCCGCGCAACGGATGGTTCACATCTCAAGGCCAACGACGAATGGGCAGCCGCACGGCAATACTTGCGCCTTGAAACGCGCGCTTGGGCACCGACCATCCAACGATCAGGCTGCCCGCCGTGGCGTCCTGATCGACCACGACGGCTCCGAGCGGTAGGCGCTTCATGGGGACAGCATTCCAAGAGGTCCTTTGGTCGTTACTTGATATGTTTTCCTCGTCAGCTAACATTTGGCTTCAAGAGCGCGACCGGGGATTCGTATGGGGCTGAGCGCAAGAGATCACTCCGGCAGGAGCCAGCGGATCGATTGGAGTCCGCCGAATATCTTCAGTTCGGTCGAACGGTTTGATTTCACGAACCGGATCGAGCATCTTGAGGTCTGCTCGGTTCCACCCGGACCGCGCGGCCTCGCCGTGTTCGAGTTTGTCTCGTCCGGTCACGTGTCGTTCACGACCGAGGAAAATCGAACGGCGCTAGTTCTGCCGACCTCCGGAAGGCTTGAGGTCGAGGTGGAGGGACAGCGGGAAACGACACTTTCCGGGGGATTGGCAGCCTTCGGTCCGATAAGGCGCAAAACGACCACTGTCGCGCCAAGTCACGGCACTTTCTACCGGTCGCTGTCGATCGTTTCGCCGCGCAAGAATGACGCGAACACCAAAGGTGCGCAGACCCAGGTGCTTTCCCCAGGGATGTGCGTGCACTCGGAAGATGCAAGCGAATCCGGTTCACTTGTAGATTTCCTCGAGTACATCCTGTCCGACCTCAAGTCCCCGCGTCCCGTCTTGACCGCGCCGCCTGCATACGCAGCGGCCGAAGCGCTTCTTGCGGAGTATGTAGCGCGTGCATTAGCGACCGGAGCGCCGAGCGCGGAGCCATTCACGCAGCACTCGAACAAGACCTTCAACCGCGCGCGCGAATACATGGCTGCGCACTACCAAGAGCCGATCACGGTTGTAGAGGTTGCGAGAGCCGCGGGCACAAGTGTCAGAGCACTTCAGTCGACTTTCAAGGCGCAGACCGGCAAATCTCCCCGGCAGATCCTGACCGAAATTCGACTCGACCATGCACGTGCCTTTCTGGAAAGCGGGTTGCCCGGAACAACAGTCACGCATGCGGCGCTCGAAGTCGGCTTTTGCCACCTTGGCCGCTTCTCGATCGCTTATCAGCATGCATTCGGCGAACTGCCGTCAACGACGCTCAAGCGCGCGCGGAAACTGCCGTGATCTGAATACTCGGACCGACGCGATCTGGCGCCGGGAAACGAGAGATTTCCTAACAGTATAGGGCGAAGGCAATTCGGCAGGTTTCCGTGCCCTGGACTGTTGAGGGCAAAACAAGGGGCCAAAGCGGGAAGATTTAAAATTGCTCCCTTCTTCAATATTGCCGCTCATTCTTTCGCGATCGAAGTTGCATGCTCTTCTCGTGTTTGGCAGGTCTCTTGAAGTTCTGCGCAATTCGGACAAAAGCGCGCGCATATCGGATAGCTGAGCGGAAACCCGGTCGGTAACCTGGACACGGGGCGCTTGGAGAACCATCGCTCAATCGTGAAATCCTCGTGCCGATTGGGGGGGTAACGTCAATTACGTCTTTGATTCGTTTTCCGGTCCTGCAAGCGCTCCATCGACCTTTCATCTCGATCTCCGCGCTGTTCGCGACGCTCGCGTTGATCCTTTCGGCAGCTGAGACAGCGGCGCAGAACATCCGCACGGAACGCGTTTCCTTCGCATCGGGAACGTCCGGCGCTGTCATCCGCGGAGAAATCCTCGGCGACGAGATCATCGACTATGTCGTGGGCGCGAGGGGCGGGCAGCGCATGATTGTCGATCTCGCGGTCGACAATCCCAGCGCCTATTTCAACGTGCTGCCCGCCGGCAACCCGGCTGTCATCCATATCGGGAATGTTGCCGGCAACCACTTCGACGACATCCTGCCCTCGAGCGGAGACTGGGTGATCCGCGTCTACATGATGCGGTCTGCCGCACGGCGCGATGAGCGAAGCGACTTCTCGCTGTCAATACATATCAACGGTGCGGGCCAGTCGGTCCATTCGGCGGATTTCGCCGACGGGGATGCCGGCGGGCCGGATTTCTGGCAGGTCACCGGTGTCTCGGGTGGCGATCGTCTCAATGTCCGAAGCGGGCCTTCGGCACAGTATTCGATCATCGGACGCGTCGCGAATGGGCAGATCTTCCGGAACTTCGGCTGCCGCGGCAGGGGTAACGACCGCTGGTGCGAGGTCGAGCATGCCGCGGGTGGCATGCGCGGATGGGTCGCCGGTCGCTATCTGAGGGAATCGGGGGCGCCGGGTGCCTCGACCGCGCCGGCGCCGAACGGCAACGCATCGTCGGCGAGCGGAACGGATGTGGCTGCCGAAGCTTGTCGCCGCGCTCTTGCAGCGCAGGCAAACCGTCCGACGTCGGACATCGCGATCGCCGAAGTCCTCGAGGCGGAGGCTGGCATCGGCGTCACGATGACCATGGCGGGCGCAGACCGGCCCTGGTCCTGCATGTCGGACGCAGCGGGCAATGTGCAGGGCCTGATGTACATGGGCGAAGGCTGACGGGACAGACGAGGTCGTATTTGCCCGCTGCGGCGAAATACGGTGCTGCCCGGTCCGGGGTGGAGTCGCATCGGGTCATGGAGCATCTGCCTCGGGAAGCAGATCGTCGCCTCCGATATGCAACGGACGGGCGGCTTCATCGCCGGGTTCGTTGCGGGTGCGCCGAGAAACTTGAAATGGAGAACAACCAGATATGAAACACATAGTGGCCTTAGCTGCCATCGCGCTAACCTGCACCGCCTGTGTCGAAACCAACGGGACCAGCAGCCTGCAAACCGGTTCCGGCAATGACACCGCGGCGGGATCGGTTCGAGGAAGCGTGAGCGCGCGTTCGGGCGGTGGCTACACCTTTGTGCTGAATCGGGACAGGGCCGTCTGCACCGCCGTTTTCGAAGATGCCGCCGCCGCGGGAGCGACCGAGCTCTCGGATCTGGATTGCAGCGGCGGAAACGAGGGCACGGCGACCATCGTCTACGGTTCCGATTCGAGACCCGACCGGGTTGTCTATGCTGTCAACGGCCTCGGAGGCGGCACCATTGATTTGTAAGGTCTGGTCTCGGAGCGGCGCCATTGCGCAGCCATTGAGTCCAAAAGGAGCGCCATCATGAAGGGTCCTTTCGACCATAGATGCTGCGGGCTACACGCCGCAGCAATCGCCTGCCTGCTTGCTGCCACGCCGGCGGCGTCGCAAGAGCAGACCGAGGAGGACAAGCGGAAGCTTGAGGCATTTCTCGAGTTCCAGTCCAACCTGCCGAGTTTCCTGCCCACGGTGAACCTGATCGACGCCGAAGCGCTGCCGATCACCTTCCCGTTTCGTATGGTAGGAGAGCAGATCGTCGTCGATGTCGATTTCGGTGACGGCGTCGCGCGGCCCTTCATGCTGGATACCGGGGCACCGACCTTCGTGACGGAAGAGATCGGCGATGCGCATGGCGGCGAGGTGGTCACCGAGATGGTGACGATTGCCGGGGGCGGTGTCATCGAATGGTCGCCCATGGTGAAGTTTCCTTCCGTCACCATAGCTGGCGCACTCGAAATCACCGACGTCACGGGTGGGGTCAACTGGGCAACCGAGGGGCCGTTCTACTGCATCACGCGCAATGGACTTATCGGCTCGCAGGCCATGCGAAACGCAGTCTGGCAGATCCACTACGGAAACGACGAGATCACCGTGGCCGCGACCGTCGACCAGATCGACCACATCGCCGATGCCATCGCCCTTCCGTTCACCGTCAAGGAGGACGGGCTCTCGCCAACGCCATGGGTTGAATTGGGCCTGGGCGACGGCAAGCTTGTGTTCATCGTGGACACCGGCGGCGGCGTTCCCTTGACGATCAACACCGATGCCCTGGAAAAAGTCGGGCTCGAGTTGTCCGAGGATGCGCCTGTGGCCGCCGGCATCTCAAGCGGCGCGGGGGGCGATTTCGACACGGCGCTGGCCGGGCTCACGGTTCCGATGATGTTCGGCGACACCGAGCTTCTGACGACTGCTGTGGTGGGCGACGGCCTCGCGCCGACCACCGATGGCAACATGGGCGCGTCGTTCCTGAAGAATTTTGTCGTGACGTTGGATTGGTCGACCCAGACGATGTATCTCGATCCGCTTTTCGAGGGCGACCGCGTGCCGCTTCCGGGCGCGGCTTCGGTCGGGGTCGGGTTCCGTGGCGATGACCTCGCCGTGACGTCGATCGCGAAAGGCGGGCCGGCGGACGAGGCGGGCCTGACGTTGGGCGAGGTCGTGACCGCGATCGACGGAACCGACGTGACCGACATCTCTGCCGACGCGTTCTGCGAATTGAGGAAAGCGCCGTTTGAGACGGTCACGACCGCGTCCGGCCAAAGCTACGATGCCGGCATGCTCGAAGGGTTCTTCGACAACCCGGAGTGAACGACACGCATGTCCGGGGCCTGCGTTCCGGACATCGCAACACTTGTCGCAAGGGACACGGACAATGACGCCCGACCAGATCATCGCCGCGATCGGCCTCCTGATGGCCGAACCCGATCCTGCCTTCGACACCTTGCGCGAGGGTGGCTTCGATCCGCGCTATCCGGTCACCGTCGAGGCCTGCCCCGAGACGACCTCGCCACTCGACATCGAGGGCCAGACGATCATCTGCGGAACGGTCAGCGTGCCGGAGAATTACGACGAGCCCGACGGTCGGCGCATTCCGCTGGAGTTCGCGCTCGGGCGGGCGCATTCGACCAACCCCTTCAACGATGCCATCATCTATCTTCACGGGGGACCGGCCGGAGGTGCCTTGTCCGCGATCGGTGCCTCGACAGAAGTCACTCTCGGCGATCACCGTCCGCATCGCGACGTGGTGACCTTCGACCAGCGCGCCTCGATGCTCTCGTCGACCACGGTTCGCTGCAACGAGACGATGGCGGAGAACATCGCCGGCCTGGTCCGCACCGTGAAGAATGCGCCGACGCCCGAAGGTGAGGAGCCGTTCGATATCGGTGCGCTCTTCAAGCCCTGCATCGACGAGCTCTATGCCAGTGGCGCCGACCTGCCCGCCTACAACACCGAAAACAACGCCCGCGACGTCCGCGCGCTGATGTCCGCGCTCGGTTATCCGGAATACAACATCTTTGGGATATCCTACGGCACCCGCCTCGCGCTGGAGGTGCTGCGCACTGCGCCCGAAGGCGTGCGCTCTGTCATCATAGACGGCGTCGCTCCACCGACCGTCCAACTCTACGACGATCTGTTCGGTCCACATGCCGATTCCATCGAGACTCTTTTCGATCAATGCGCCGCACAGCCGGCCTGTGCCGAGGCCTATCCCGATCTCCGCCAGAAGTTCATCGATCTGGGCACGGTCCTGACCGAAACGCCGATCCCTGCGGCGCGCGGCATGCCGGCCATCGATGCCGATCTGTTCTACAACATCATCAATCTGCGCACCAAGCTCAGCGAGCACTGGGTCCGGGACCTGACCAGGTATCTGCCGCGTATCATCCATGAACTGGCCGCGGGCGACCCCACCACCTTCGACTGGTACATGTCGACCTACGGTGGGAACGACGCCGCCGCGAATAGCGCCGCGGCGCTGCTTGGCCCGGCCGACGCCGGTCTCAGCGGGGACGAACGTGCGCTGGCCCTGTCGGTTCTCGAAGCCGCGCAGAGCATGTCGGACCAGGCCGAAGGCGTCGCGGCTGTGATGGCCCAGCTCAAGCACGATCTCGTCGCGGGGACGACGGCGGTTTCGGTGGCCGAAGCATTCGACCAGCGCGCGTCAGAGGCGCTGCGGGAGCTCTCCCACGACGAGATTGTTGCCGCCGTTCAGGACTATGCCCGAATGCAAGCGGGCGAACCGACCCGCGCCGCGATCGGCTATTGGGTTCTCGCGCATTTCCATGGACCGGACCAGACAGAGCTCATGAGCCTGATCAATGCGATGAGCGAGGGCGACATCGCACGGACCTTCGACATCGCGCGTGTGGAACTGGATCAGTACCAGGGTACCATCGAAAACGTGATCGGGCTTCGCATCTATGCATGCCAAGAGGACTTCCCCTTCAATTCCCGAGAGAATGGAGCGAGGATTGCGTCGGAGTTTCCCTATGATGTGATCGTGGGAGAGGAGGGCCGGACGGCTCTGGAAGGCATCTACACCATATGCGATCTCTTCGAGCAGGCCCCCCGGGACGGGTTCCAGACGCCAGTCGTCTCGGATGTCCCTGTTCTCGTCGCCGGCGGAACGAACGACACCCAGACCTCGTGGAAATGGTCCCATCTCGCTGCGGAAACGCTCAGCAACTCCCGGGTCGTGATCTATCCCAACTCGGGGCATGGCGCGTCGCTCTACTCGAAGTGCGGACGCGACATAAACGCAAAGTTCATTCTCGACCCGGGTACGGAGCTGGACCTTTCCTGTGTCGAACCCCTGACTCCGCAGTTCGTGCTGCCTGACGCAACACTTCCCTAGGCGCGGTGGTCGGAAGCAAGCGGTGCTCAATTACAAGTGTTCAAACCAAGAAACGGAGAAATGCGGAACATGAAAATCACCATGAGAAGTTGCGCCGGCCTTGCCGGCATCGCTCTCCTTGCAGGATGTGTCGAAACCAGCGAGCCGGCACCTGCGCAAGTGCAGCCGGCGATTGGCAGTTCGTCGGACCTTTCGTCATTCCAGGGCGCACGTGCAGGACAAGCCGAGAATGGTCTTCAGAATTTGGGCTACCAGCTTGCTCGTACCGAAGGACTGACGGCGTATTGGTCCAATCGGGACACGGGCGCCTGCGCCCGCATCGTCACTGCCGACGGTCGCTACGAGTCCGTGACCATGGTCCCTTCGGGAAACTGCTGACAATGGTGCGAGCGGGACGCCCTTCCAAAGCCGCATCGCTCGCAGTCGCGCCGGGTGTGAAACGGCTTGACGGCACTGATGTGCCGGTTGCGTCGCGTGGGTCGGGTGAATGCTGACCCGCCGCCGCCTCCTCGCCGGCAGTGCCGCTACGCTCGCCGCAACCCGCCTCGGAACGGCGGAAGAAGCCCGGATCGACATTGCGAACATGCTTCCGGGCGACTTCACTTGGCACCCGGAGCGATCGCCGCACGGGGCGGTAGCCGTGATCGCATCGATCCCGGAACAGCGGGTGCACGTCTATCGCAATGGTGTCCGGATCGCCGTATCGACCTGTTCGACTGGAAAGAGCGGGCACGAGACCCCAACCGGCGTCTTCACCATCCTGCAGAAGGATGCCGACCATCGGTCCTCGACCTATGGCGGGGCGCCGATGCCCAACATGAACAGATTGACATGGGACGGTATCGCGCTCCATGCCGGAAACCTGCCGGGGTACCCTGCATCGCATGGGTGCGTACGACTGCCGCTGGAATTCTCCCGGTTGCTCTTCACGGTCACGCATATCGGCTCGCCGGTGATCATTTCCGGCGCCAACAACGACCCGTGGGACCTCGTGCATCCCGGACTGGTTCTGCAGGCTTTCGCCGAACAGGAACTCGAGACGGCCGTTGAGAGCCTCGAGGCACGCTCCCATCCCTCGGACTGGACCAATGAGCAGCCGTACCCGATCACCACTGTGCTGGCGACCGCAGCAGACCGGCGTCTGATCGTGATGGAGGACGGGCGCGAGGTCATGCAAGACGAGATCGAGATCCCCGATAGGCGCCCATTGGGTGAACATGTGCTAGTGTTAAAGGAACGGCGGGACGGCGGTTTGGGCTGGATGGGAGTCACGCATCATCCCGATCCTACGCACCCGCTTTGGCCTGAGGAGCAGGTTCTCGACCGGCTGCGTCTGTCTTCCCGGGCGAATGCCCATATTGCCGAACGCTTGCACCCAGGGATGACTTTCTTTGTATCCGATCTCGCCGCGACACCGGACCGACGGTCCGGTGAAGATTTCGTGATCCTGACGGGCGAGCAACTCACCTCGCCCCGTCCACCACGGCTTCCGGTACGTCCATGAGACTGGTCGCGGCCCTTCTGTTCTCACTCGCCATGTCGGGTGCGGCCCTGGCACAGTCCGGCCGCCAGGATCCCGGTACTCATCTCCCCGACACAGACTTCGTCGTCGTCAGGATCGACGGATCGGTGAACATGCGGGCGGGTCCAACCACGGAAGCGAACCGGTTGCAGCGTGTGCCAGACGGCACCTTGCTGCGCCGCGTGGCTTGCGAAGCCGGAACGGACGAAAGCTGGTGCGAGGTCGAACTGGCCGACGGCAGCCTGGCGGGCTGGGTTGCCGCGAGGTTCTTAATGCCATGGTATGGGGCCGATCCTTTCGCCCTCGAGAGTGCTGCAATTCCGTCCGACCGCCGTATCGAAGTTCGTGGCGAAGGAGCCTATTCGGGCACATTGGCCAAGGGCGAAATTCTGGACCTCATGCTGTCTCCTCCGGCCGACGCCGTGGTCGGGGTTACCCTCGAGGCTGCCGCTTCCATCGGCACGACGGCTTTTTCGCAGGATGCTGCGCCTCTCGCCTCCGGCCGCGGCACAAGCGAGCTGGCGGTGCTGCTGCCCGAAGGCGGAAAACTTCTGATCCGAATAGCCGACATGGTTGGCGATGGCGGCAACTGGAAGCTGGATGTCGCATACGATTGACACCGGCAACGACAGCCCGAGTGTGGCGGCGAGATCGACATACCAGTCCAGGCTGCTTTGGCTGGATATAGCGCGTTCCGTGGCGTTGCTTGGGATGGTCGTCTTTCATTTCACGCGCGACCTCGAGATCTTCGGCCTCATCGCCTCCGGAACGACCCTGACAGGCGGTTGGGCGACCTTCGCGCGCTTGGTGGCGGGGAGCTTCTTGTTTCTCTCCGGCGTGAGCTTCGTTCTGGCACATCGGGGCGGTTTCAGGACAAGAGCCTGGGCGCGACGTTTCGTCATCATCTGCGGAGCCGCCGGTCTCGTGACGGTTGCCACGCTTGCAGTCTTTCCGACGCGCTTCATATACTTTGGCATATTGAACGCGATCGCAGCCGCCAGCCTGATCGGGCTGCTCTTTCTCCATGTCCCGGCCATGGCAGCGCTTTTCACCGGCCTTGCAATTCTTGCGATCGATCGATTTGTCGGACCCGGCATATTGGAAAGCCAGTGGCTCGTCTGGACCGGGTTGAGCGTGGCGGCGCGGCCCTCACTCGACTTCATTCCGCTCGTGCCTTGGCTTGCGCCGTTTCTGTTTGGCATGGCCCTGGCACGCTCGCTTCCCAGCGAAACTTCCCGGTCGAGTTGTTCGACGAAACCATGGCTTCGCATGGCGACATGGCCCGGCCAACACAGCCTGCTGGTGTATCTGCTGCACCAGCCGCTTCTGCTCGGATTGGTCTGGGTCTCCGCGCAAATCTTGAGGTAGTGGCAAGGGAACTCCTCGGGGTTGCTTGGAAGCAACTCGAAACAGCCGGTATCCTGCGCATGCCGACGCGCCCACCTCTTGCGAGAGTAATCCAGATCAGTCCCGGCTGGAGCCATACCCGAGCATTCCGTCATGTTCTGCGACTCATCCGAAAACGGCGAAGCCTTCGGACAATCGCTGATAGATCGCCATGAGGCTTGCTGCCGCGATCATCGCAGCCGCAAACGCCGCGACAAGGAGCCATCCGGTCAGCGTTCGTGTGCCCTGTCGTAGCCCGGCCGTGTCGATCTGCCCGCGCAAGATAGCCTCTTCAGCGGCGATCCTGCGACAGGCCCGGCCAAGTGCCAGAAGGACGATTGCCCCGGCGACATAAGCAAATCCGACCACGACACTGACGACGACCGTCTGTGCGCTTCCGCGAGACAGCGCGCTTCCGATGATCAGCAGGGCATCTAGCAAACAGACGGCTGCTCCCAGTCTGCAGACTAGTGAGAGAGCGCTTGTCATGGATGTTGAGGTGCTGGTTGGTGCGGCGCCTTCGTTATCATCAGTACCTGATCCCCGGCGTGCGCCGCCGCCGGCGAGTGGCGGCGCAGTACAACTGAACCCAACAGAACCTGTTCAGAGCGAGCCTTCGTTGCCGGTATACATGACCCCGGCCACTTGTCCCGATGGGCTCGATTCGCAGGACCAAGGTGCGTCGGCGCCTGCGACGGTAGCCCGAACGCCGACACCGGCCTCTCCCTCGACGACGTCGAAAACTGCCACATCGGATACGGAAAGGCCGGTCTCCCGCGCGATGGCTGCACGACAGGCGTTGGCGGCGGTGGAGTTCAGATCTCCACCGGTGACAGCCGGCGTGACCGTGGAGCCTTCGTTTTCAACGCAGCCCGCGAGTACGGTAAGGCAGATCAGGCCGATCGGGGCACAAGTTCTGAAGATCATTGTTTCACTCTCTCTTGTTGGACTCGTGGCGTCATCTTCGCCGAGCGTTCAACTGAGAAAAAGGAAAAACCTCGCACGATGCTTTTTCGGGGCGCGCTGAAAAGACCGTGCCGCCGCCCGCAGCGCTGCAATTTTCGAGACCTCGCCTTAAACGTGTGCGCACGAAGGAAACCGTAAAGGGCTGATCAGCATCCATGTTTGAATGCCCCCTGCGATGCAACAGTTTCCTCGACGTTCTGAGCGTGTGATCGGGAACGGTGATGTTGCTGTTTCCAGCATCTGGCGTTGGACACCATTGGCCTTCTCCGTGGTTTCAAGGCGTTCGGCGAGGCGTCCTGATCGCTCGCCGGAGCGACGCAGGGCCAGCAGGAACAGAAGGATCGCGAGGGCGGTGACGCAGTAGCGAAGCGCCGCTTGCGCCCATGCCGATCCGGCGAACGTGGCGACGAGGCTACCAATCATCGCCGCCCCCGGCGCCAGTCGTCGAGGCGGGCGTAGATCGTGACCGCGATGCCACCGAGTGCCACGACGATGAACGCCCAGCGGAGCGTATCAAGATAAGGCACCAGCGGCAGGATGGCGGATTGGGTCTCGGCCAGGACGCTCTGCGCGACCTCGACACCGGCTGCGCCCAGCGTCGCCACGCCAGCCGCGCCACCGCCTTTCAATGTGCGGCTCTCCGTCAGCGCTTCGCGTGCGGGCGGCGTCTCGGCTGCAAATGCCGTTGCCCGGACCGGGAACCGCTCGCCCCACTGCCGTGCGGGGCCGAGGTCGACATGGATGAACCCCGAGCGCGGATAGAAGCCGAAGCCGAGGAACCCGACCTCCCGCGCCGCCGCTTCGAAGACCACCGGGTCGTGGTTCGTCATGGCGATGTCGAAGGCGGCGCCGTCGAGGTGCTTCGAGCGGGTTGCGCCGCCCACGGCGCGGTTGTGCTCGGGGCTGCGATAGGCGGAGCGGACGATCAGCGGCTTGCCCAGCCGGTCGCGCAGCGCCTGCAGCTTGTCGAGGGCCGGTTCGTTGACCAGCAGCTTGCCGGTGCCGCGGCACGCGATCTCGGCCGGGCTGAAATTCGGCCAGCGCCATGCGCTCTCCGGAACGTCGCGCCAGTGGCGGTGGAAGGTCGTCGTCATGGGGGTCCTCCGAGAACGAAAAACCCGCCTCGAGGGCGGGTCATTGCGGGCTGATGAATGGGGATGGGGTGCGACTACGGGCTGCCGCCGAAGATCTTGAGCTTGATGGCGATGCCCGCGAGCAGCGCCAGCATGACGCCGGTGGTGATCATGCGGACAGCGGTCTGCATCGCCGTGCGGCGCACCAGCCGGATGCAGTCGACCAGAGAGCGCAGGTCGCGGATATCCAGCGCCGCCTCGTCGCCGTCGAGGCCGACATCGACGAGCGCGCGCTTCGCGCCTTCCTCGGCCGCCCGGGTCAGGATCGCCTCGAACTCGGCGTCGGGCATGCGCACGAAGCCCTCGGACCGGGGTGGGTTCATAGGTTCCTCCTTCCGCGGCTCAGCCAATCTTGCAGCCCCAGAAGGACGTGTGATCGGCGGCGAAGTAGCCGTCCGCGACCCGGAAATACCCCTGCAGCTCGACGGTATCGCCCGCGGTGAGCGGCACCATGGTCTGCAGCCAGATCGCGGTGGCGAGCGAGACGTGGGTGGCGGAGATCTCGCCGAGGGAGCCGCGGATTTCGGTCGTACCGTTCATGACGAGCCGCCCGCGCATCCTCGCCGTGGCGCTGGCGTTGATCTTGTAGAGCAGTGTCGCACCGAAGAGGTAAGTGCCGTCCACCGGCGCCACGAAGTGGTTGTTCGCGGCGTCGAAAGCCCCCTGGTCGTTGTGGTCGGTGTTGTTGAGGCCGATCTTCGTCCAGGTCCCGACGCCGACATAGTTGTCGTAGTTGGTGTACGCCTTGAAGCGGGGCAACCGGGGCTGATCGACGATGCCGGTGGCGTTGTCGACGCTGAGCCCGTCGAAGAAGGTGCCGCCATCGGCCGAGACCGCGAGCCGGAAGCGGTCCGAGCCGAAGAGGCCCACCAGCGCCTTGGTCACGAAACCGGTCTGCAGCGTCAGCCCGAGGTCGTCGCCCGCCGACTCCTTGTTCATGGTGTAGAACAGATCGCCGGTGCCGCCCTCGGCCACGGTCTTCGCCGTCCAGAGCGCCGCGTTCAGCTTGGCCGAGAACGGGTTCGACGCATCTGCCGTCGTCCCGAGCCCCAGCAGCGCAAGGTTCTGCAGCGCCGTAGGCGTGGTTCCGATCCAGCTCGAGCCGTCGTAGACCAGCAGCAAGACCTCGTCCTCGACCCACGCCCGCCAGCCGGGGCGCGGCGGCAGGCGCAGCCAGGCGCCATCGGTCCAGAGCGCGACGTTCAGGTCCCATCCCGCCCAGTCGCCCGTCGCGCCCGAGCCGACGATGTAACGGTTACCATCGGCAGGGCTGCCGGGCGGGGCCGTCAGGTCCCGGTCGAGCACCGAGAGCTGGACGAGCCCGTCGAGGATCCGCAGCGCCTCGTTGTGGGTGACGTGCTTCTGGGTCTGCGCCGCCAGGATGTAGGGAAGCAGGAGATGGGTCGTGGCATCGGACATGGGTTGGCCTTCAGAGTGTCAGCGTGACGGTCTTGGGCGCGCCCCGCCCGACGAGGGCGGAGAGCTGGAAGATGCGGATGTCGAGCGTGTCGCCGGGGCCGAGCGGCGCGCCCCAATCGGCGCTCTGCTGGGCGGCGGTGTAGACCGCGCTGGTGGTGGCGGTGCTCAGCACCCGCTTCACCGTGGCGCCGTCGAGGATCTCGACCTCGTAGGCTTCGAGTTCTTCTCCGAGCGGCACCTCCAGCCCGCCCCAGCTGTCGGCCGCGAGCGCGCGGGACCGGCGCGTCCAGCGGATGGTCAGATCGCCGGGACCGCGTGGCGTGCGCCACGGCTGCTCGACATGGACGACGGAGAACGGCCGCAGCCCCACGCCCACCGGCGTGAAGGCCTGCGCCACATAGGTCTCGTCGCTGACCGGGCGGCTCGCGGGGCCGATGCGCCAGTTCCACGGGATGCCGAGATCGGCCTCGGCGATCGGCAGTGACGCGAGCGAAGCGCCCAGCACGACGACCCGCGCGCCTGCAGGGGCCGGGTTGCCCATGGCGCCCTCGGTGCCGCGCTGGCCACGCAGGAGCCGGGTGAGCCGGTACCGGCCCGGCGCCAGAAGCCCCGCCGTGCCCGCCTGCACGATCTCCCAGACGCCGGGCGCACTCTCGATGGCCAGCGCGTTCGCCCCGCCGAACAGCGTCAGGTCGGTGACACTCTCCAGCGTGCCGGTCAGCAAGTCGACCACCAGCGCATTGCCGAGATCGAAGCGCGAGGTGGGGCCCGCATAGAGGTCCGAGACCAGCGCCCCGATCTGGGCGCGACTGCCGAAGGTGGTCAACAGTTCGAACCCGTCGGTCGAGGGGCTGCGGAACACCGCCATCTCGCCCGGCCAGGGAACGGCGTGCGCCGCGACAAACGGCCGATGCGCGGGCTGATCCTCGATCAGCTGCGGCAGGTCCATCAGCACCGCATCCGGCGCGCCGAACACCACGGCGCGTGTCAGCGAGGCCGCGCGAGGATCGCCGGGCGGCAGGTCGTAGGTCGCGCGGTCTTGGCGCACCGCATCGATCCCACGCGCCTCGGCGTCGGCGATGGAGACGAGCCGCAGATCAACCAGCCGCCCGTCATGCGGGAGCCGGATTGGGTCGGCTGGATCGAGCGCGAGACGCGACGGCGGCAGACGGAATGCCGCCGTCTCGCGCCCCACCCACGCCTCCATCAATGCGCGGCGGCAGCGCCGTTCGGCCTCCTCGGGCGGCACAGCCATCGGGAAGGACTCGGAAGCGATCCGCGTCGTGTCCACCGTGATGCGCCGCGCCTCGACGAGGGCCGCATCGTAATCCTCGTCGGCACGGGCGATCTGCCATTTCAGGGCCTGTGGGAGTTCGGTCTCCTGGCCGCGCGTCAGTTCCAGCACGTCGCCCTCGCGAGGGGCCACAAGATCGTCGGGCGCAAGCGTGGCGACGGAGGCCTGCCCGCGCATCACGAAGCGGATCACACCCTCGGTCTCGACGGCGTCGAAGCCGAAGTGGCGCGACAGCGTGGTGATCGATGCGCGCGGGCTTTCGAGCGCCGTGATGGCGTAGCCTTCGACCGCGCCCCAGAGGCCGGAAACGTCGATCCGAGAATCGGACAGTCCGGCGCGCAGGCAGAGGTGCCGCACGAGCGCCGCGAGCGACACCGCGCCGAGCCGCCCGGTCAGCCAGTGGCCGAGCCGCCAGTTCGCGCCGTCCGTCCAGACATCGGTCAGCGCCGGAAAGAACGGATAGGGCCGCGCGTCCCAGGTCCACGCGGCGCATTCGGGGACGTGCACCATCCGGCCGCCGTAGACCAACGAGATCGGGTTGTTCGCAGCCTCGCCCCACCAGAGATACGTCGCCTCGAGATAGGCCCGCTGGATGGCGTCGTCGCGCCAGCCCCGCGAGAAATGCGGCGTGAAGCTCTCCGAGGACTTGGGATCGAAGAAGACGTTGGGCTGGTTCGTCCCCCGGTCGATGGCCGGACAGCCCAACTCGGTGAACCAGATCGGCTTCGACTGCGGTACCCATGCCGTCGGCGTGCCGCTCTCCGCCCCGCCCGGGCGGTCGTAATGCGCGTTCGACCACCAGGCGCGCAGATCCTTGTAGCGGAAGACCCACGGCTTGGCCGCCGCGCCGTCCGTGATCGGCGTGCGCACCTGCGCGGTGCGATCCGCCGCGCTGGCATAGAACCAGTCGAAGCCTTCGCCGCCCGCGATGTTCCCCTGCAGGTAGGCGCGGTCGTAGATCGCGGGCCAGCCCTCGGCTGCGTCGAGATGCTTGAAAACGTCGCGCCAGTCGGAGAGTGGCATGTAGTTGTCGATGCCGACGAAATCGATCTCGGGATCGGCCCAGAGCGGATCGAGGTGGAAGAACACGTCGCCCGAGCCGTCGCCCGGCTGGTGCCCGAAGTATTCCGACCAGTCGGCGGCATAGCCGATCTTCGTCCCCGACCCGAGGATCGAGCGGACATCCGCAAGCAGGTCACGATAGGCCTGCACCGCCGGATAGGTGGCCGCGCCCGAGCGGATGGTCGTCAGCCCCGGCATCTCGGTGCCGATCAGGAACGCGTCGACCCCGCCCGCCGCCGCGCAGAGATGGGCATAGTGCAGCACCATCCGCCGCAGACCCCAGTCGCCGGGCGTGCCGGTCCAGCTGACGCTCTCGCCCGAGACGCTGAAGCTCGCGGGCGTCGCCGCGCCGAACAGCGCCGCGACCTGGCTTGCGGCCGTGGCGGTCTTGTCCACGGTCCCGGCGAAACCGGCGGCCGGGGAACAGGTGATCCGCCCCCGCCAGGGGAAGGCGGGCTGGCCCGTCACGGCGGCGTTGTCGGAATACGGGTTTGGCAGCGTGTTGCCGGGCGGCACGTCCATCAGGATGAACGGGTAGAAAGTGACGCGCAGCCCGCGTGCCTTCATCTCCTGGATCGCCTGCACCACGGCGAAATCGGACGGCGTGCCGCCATAGACCGGGCGGTCCTGATCGTCGCGGCTGACCAGAAAGGCATTGGCGCGGCTGACGCCATTCACCGACCAGCTTGCGGGCGTGGTGGACTTGGCTGACACCTCGACGCCAGGCCGCACCTTGCAGGAGCCTGCCCGCAGGTCGTCGCCGAACCACGCCACGACAAGGCTGACGCTCTCGACCGCCGGGGCCATCGCCTGCAGCCGGTCCAGCGCTTCGACCATGTCGGTGGCGTCGGCCAGAGCGTTCAGGTTCTCCGGCACCGTCGCGCCGCCATCGGTCTTGCGGATCGCCTGCGTTGCGTAGGTGAACTCGCCCGAGGCCGGGATCATGGTGACGGCGCGCGTCAGCCCCTCAGCAGTGTCGGGGTCGGCGAGCGGGCGGAACACCTCGAAGGACAGCTGTGGCAGGCGGTTGCCGTAGGTCGAGAGCGCCAGCTCCTCGAACACCACATAGGCGGTGCCGCGGTAGGCGGGCGTGCTGGCCGCGCCCATCCTGGCCGCGATGAACGGATCGGCGGTCTGAGTCTCGTCGCCGGGATACCAGCGCCAGGTGACGCCGGAGAGGTCCATCGGCTTGCCGTCGGCCCAGATGCGCCCGATCCCGGTGATCGGTCCCTCGCACAAGGCGACGGCGAAGGAGGCGTAGTAGAGATACTCGGTGGTCTTGACCTTGCCGCCTCCGCCGCCCTTGCCGCCGCCCTGCGTGGTGGTCTTCGTCTCCTCGCGGAAATCCGTCGCCCAGATGATGTTGCCGCCCATCCGCATGCGCCCGTAGAGCCGCGGGATGACCGCGCCCTCGGTGGCCGACGTGATGCGCAGCGTGTCGAGCCGCGCGCCCTCGATGCGCTGCGTCGGCGCCAGCGACGAGATGATCCAGCTGTCGACGACCGAGCCGATGCTCGAGCCGATGAAGCCGCCGATGGTCGCGGCGCTGACGCCGAGGACCGCGCCGCCGATCGAACCACCAATGGCGGCGCCAGCGGCGCCGAGAACGAGGGTGGCCATCTTGATATCCTGTCAATGAAGAACGAAGTGGCTGCTCAAGGGCGTCTGAGTCAGGGCTCGACCGCACATGCTGCAGGGCCAAGAGGCGAACTGCCGACAGGAGGGTGGCCGGCAAGCTCAACGGTGTGACGCTCGGCTTCAGGCTCAGAGCACGGATCTGGCCGATGTGTCAGATACCGGGCCGCAGCTTCACCGGACCGGCCGTTCATGTACCGTGCAGCACTATCGAGAGGCGAAGGTCTGCAGTGCGGGACAAAGCTGACATTGCGAAGCTTCTATTCTAACCTTTAGACACGGAGGGATAGCGATGGCACAGCGAATGACCGGTGGATGTAAATGTGGATTGGTTCGCTACCAAGGCATCCGTCTGGCCGTTCCCATGTTTCGCTGCCACTGCCGTGATTGCCAGCAACTTACTGGCTCGGGGCATTCGGATATGGTCCCTCTTGCCATCGAAGGCTTTGTGATAAGCGACACCGTGAAAACATACGAGATGCCGGGCGGATCGGGCCAATCAACGTTCAGCGGTTTCTGTCCGAATTGCGGATCACAGCTTACGCGGAACAGTCAGCGGATGAGTGACCGAATATATGTGCATGCAGCATCACTCGACAATCCCAGCAGCTATCAACCAGAGAAATCAATTTATTCGGGTTCCGCACAGCCGTGGGATGAAGCCGCGATTATCAAAGAACAATAAGGGCTCAGAACCGACTGCCGCGGTGCGACATGAGAACGCAAGACTGCTGCGATTGAATGTCTGCTTCGCCAAAGGGCCCATTCGGCACGCACTCGCGACGAATGGCTTTTCTCCGCCCTTCCTGCAGAATTTCGACATCTGCCGCGTTGCAGCATCGATCAAGGTGGGCGGGAGAGACGGGCAAGCGAACGTTCGATCTCTGTTCCATCTCGCCGAGCGCCACCGGGATCGAAGTGTTCAGGTCGAAACAGAAGAAAGTCCCGTTTTTCCAGAAGTTTATAAGCTCTGCACCAAATCGGCGCAGTCATCAGGTCCAGAGAATATCGGCCCTGAGAGACCGCTTCCGTGCCTCCTGGCGCCTGAGCCGGTGCTCAGCCTCTCCCGCCTAACCCTCGAAAACAACGAGAAAATCCGGCCGCGGCCGGATCGGGAGAACGCTTTCGCGGGGGCAAGTGGCGGAGACGAAGCCCGCCAGAGTTAGGTTTCCATTCTTCGCAACCTGTCGCAAATCGCCCTTCAAAACCAATCCTCTACGCCAAAAACTTTCAGATCCGCACCCGCCATCCATTGCAATTCGTCGCATCAGAACGCATGCTTTTTAGGAGGGTAAGTAGGAAGCTGAAATCATGCCTCGCGTTGCCAAAGAACTGTCGGCACTCGAAGTTAAGAGGTTGAGCCATCCCGGCAGGGGGCGCAACGTGAACTTCGCCGTGGGCGGCGTATCTGGCCTCATGCTGCAGATAACTCCGAACGGAGGCCGGACATGGGTTCTGCGAGTGACCATCGGCGGCAAACGTAGAGAAATCGGCTTGGGCGGCTTCCCCGATGTGACGCTTGCCCAGGCCCGTGAGCGGGCGCGGGATACCAAGGACCAGATATGGCGCGGCATAGACCCGTTGGAGGAACGCAAAGCCGCTCAAGCGTCACTTATGGCCGCCCAGCGCAGGGGCCTTACCTTCGCGGATGCGACCGACAAATACCTTGCCGCGAAACTTGACGCCTTCAAGAACGCCAAGCACCGCCAGCAATGGCAGAACACGTTGCAGACCTACGCTATGCCCGAGCTTGGCCAGTTGCTGGTGGACGACATCACCGTGCAGGACGTGCTGCGCGTGCTGGAACCGATCTGGCAGACCAAGACCGAAACCGCATCCCGGTTGCGCGGGCGCATAGAGGCCGTGCTGTCATGGGCAACGGTGGCCGGGCACCGCACAGGAGACAACCCGGCGCGCTGGGCGGGGAACCTGAAAGAGCTTTTGCCCGCCGCTACAAAGGTGGCGAAGCAGGACAATCAACCCGCCGTGCAGATTGATGAGGCCCCGCGCTGGTTCGCCGCTCTTCGCGAAAGAGGTGGCACGGGGTCCCGAGCCTTGGAGTTCGCGGCCCTGACCGCCACTCGCTCGAAAGAGGTTCGCGGCGCGCTGTGGGACGAGATCGACCTAGACGCGGGCCTGTGGGTCATCCCGGCCGCGCGCATGAAGATGGAGCGCGAGCACCGGGTTCCGTTGTCGCACGAGGCCGTGGCGCTCCTGAAAGCCCTGCCGCGCTTTGAGGGCAACCCGCTGGTGTTCCCTGCCCCGCGCGGCGGCGAAATGTCGGACATGACACTCAGCGCCGCCATGAAGCGCCTGCACGCTGCTGACCTTGGCGCGGGCGGGCCGGGTTTCGTGGACCGAGTGAGCAAGCGCCCAGCCGTTCCCCACGGCCTGCGCAGCACCTTCCGGGACTGGGTGGCCGAACGCACGCATTTCCCCGGCGACATGGCCGAGGTCGCACTGGCCCACAAGGTGGGCAATGCCGTGGAAGCGTCATACCGGCGCGGGGACATGGTGGAAAAGCGCCGCGCGATGATGGCGGCTTGGGCAGACTACCTGACCGGCAAGAGCCGGGCCGGGGCAAGTGTGGTGAGGTTTGGATGAGTGACAACTGCGAAACAAATGGATTCAAGGGGGAGAGGCCCATAGAAGATGACCCGCTATTTTTCTGGCGTTTGAACGACGACTTCAAGCTGCCAGATGCAGCAATCCTTATAACTGGCAATGACCCATCCAAGACTGAAATTCAGTACAATGAGAACGAGGGGTACGCACACTACAACTCTGACGGTTCGTACATGCGCGCCCAGAAGCGAGACTATGAAGGCTTCGAAGCCGTCTTCGGGGCGCTCAAAAGCGCCATCAGAAGGGGCACACTACAAGCCAAATTGACATATCAAGGGGGCGTAGCCGCCCATGGCGCTACCCGTGGGAAAAACTTCCGGGTGGTTGCTGCGCACGACTTTTGGCACCTGATCAGAGAGACTTCCGACAACCCATTCGCCAAATTCGAAGACGTTGAGATAGAGGTGGATGTGGACTGGGACGAAACTACCGTGGATGCTGATGACCTGAAGCGCTGGTTGCGCTCAAAGGGCTTCACCGGAGGGTTCTTCTTCCCAAACCAAGAAACGTTTGGAGGTGATGATTTTCTTGATGCTGGTCACGAGCATTTTTCCTCTGAGCTTGCGCTAGCCGTCAACGCATGGCGCGCATTGCTTCCGGAAAGAAAATTCAGAGGCGGCGTGAGAGCTGCCATTGACGCGTGGATCGTGGCCAATCCTGACGTGTGGCAAGGCGATGAGCCGCTTTCAGGGTCCGCGAAAGAGCGGATTACAACACTCGTGAACTGGAACAAGAGCGGCGGAGCGCCGAAGTCAGGCGGCTAACCTACCCATCCCCCCACAGAACCAACCCACCCACTTAAGCATCTGCTTCTATTGACTTTTGCGTCTATCGAAGCAGCCAAGCCCAGAAACTCGCAGCTTGGGGCACCAGCGCAGGGTGGGTAGGTTCGCAGTTCCAGGATGCCGCGGTTTTCTGAACCGCCCCAACTATTCTACACCATATCTAGCGCACCACACTGCACCCAATCGCAACCCATTGGAGTGCATCGCATGGCCCACACTTACCTTTCTGACGCCCAAGTCGCAGCCCGTTACGGTGTCCACCGCTCGACGCCCTGGCGCTGGGCGAAGTCCGATCCGAGCTTCCCGGCCCCCGTCACCCTGACGCCGGGCTGCACCCGCTGGAAGCTGGCAGACCTTGAGGCATGGGAAGCCTCCAAGAACAGCAACGCCGCATAAGCGAACCGCCACCCCGGGCATGGGGCGGCGGCGATATTCGTTTGCGGCATCAGGAATAGCCCAAGCATAACGCCCAGCGCCCCGGCTCGCAACAAGACGAGGCCGAGCACATGGCTCAATCCGACCGCTGGTTTTCCAGCCCCACCCAGATCTTCTGGACCTGCAAGGCGCTCCTGGATGGGCGCACCCTGACCCACAAGACCGAAATCCGCGAAGTGAAAGGCTGGCGACTGGCTTCAATCTGTCACCGGCTCAAGTCCGAATTCGGCTGGCCGATCCTGGTCGAGTATCGCGGGCCGGAGAACGTGGCCCATTACCGCCTCGCTTCCGGCACCGACCTGTCGCAGCTCCGGTTCCCGCCCAGCGCCAAGTCCTTGGCCGATGACCTGACCGGGGGAGCGGCATGACCCGGCTCCAAGTTCTGTACCTCCGCCGCCTTCACGGTCTGACCGAAGCACAGGCCCAGGCTATCGCCACAATCATCTGGGGGTCCGCCAATGGCTGAGAGACCGAAGCGCACACGGCCGCGCGGCTTCGCGCCATGGAGCCCCCGCCCGGAAACCCTGTCGCTGGTTCAAGACATCTGCGCGGTGCTGGACGACTACAGGGCTCACCTCCCCCTGACCAATCGACAGGTGTTCTACCGGCTGGTAGCAACCCGGGGCTTCGCCAAGACCGAAGCCGCATATGCGCGCCTCTGCGAGACCTGCAACCGGGCCCGCCGGGCTGGACTTATCCCCTTCGCGTCCATCCGCGATGATGGGGCCGCCCGCTATGAGGCGACGGCTTGGACGGACGCCCAGGCATTCATTCGGGACATGCGCCGCGAAGCCGAAGCCTTCCGGCTCGACCGGCAGGAAGGCCAGCCGGTGCGACTGTGGGTTCTGTGCGAGGCAGGCGGCATGGCTCCGATGCTGGCCCGGGTGGCGGCAAGCTACGGCGTGCCGGTGCTGACAAGCGGCGGCTTCGACAGCGTGACCGCGAAACACGACCTGGCCCGCGAAATCTCCGGGGCGCTGGGCGACGGCGAAGCGGCCGAGGTTCTTCACCTTGGCGACCTGGACCCATCGGGCGAGCATCTTTTTACCTCCCTGGCCGAGGATGTGTCAGCCATGACCGATGCCCTTTGCGGGGCAGCGCCGGACTTCACTCGTCTTGCCGTGACACGGGAACAGGCGGAGCGGCTGGGGCTCCCGACTGCCCCGCCGAAGGCGACCGACCGGCGGCGTTTCACGGGCGAAACGGTGCAGGCCGAGGCAATCGACCCCGACACCCTGGCGGACATCCTGCGCGATGCCATCGAGTTCCGCCGGAATGCCGAGGTTGCGGGCGATCTGCTTGACCGCGAAGCGGACATCCGGGGCGCGTTGGTCGCGATGATGGAGGGCACGACATGACCGATGCCCGCGACCTGACACTGACGCTCGGAGGCAGGTGGTATCGCTCCTACGGTACGGCCCCGTGCCCGGTCTGCCAGCCCGAGGGGAAGAAGACCCAAACCGCCCTGACCCTGGCCGATGGAAATTCCGGCCTGCTGCTGAACTGCAAGCGGGCCGGTTGCGACTTTCGCGACATTCTGGCGGCGGCGGGCGTTTCGCCCGGCGACTACTCCCCGCCCGACCCGGCGACCTTGGCCCAGCGATGGGCGGAAGAACAGGTTGAGGCCGAGAAGAAAGAACGCAGGGCCTTGGCCCTCTGGAACGAAGCCCTGCCGATCGGTGGCACCTTGGCGGAAGTCTACCTGAGGCAGAGGCGGGGCATCACCTGCGCCCTGCCTGACACGCTGCGTTTTCATCCCGACTGCTGGCATCCAACCGCCAAGCGGTTCCCGGCGATGCTGGCCCAGGTGGACGGGGCCAAGCGGTTCGCCATGCATCGGACCTATCTGCGCCCAGACGGCAGCGGCAAGGCTGATGTGAAGCCCGACAAGGCCATGCTCGGGGCGACCGCAGGCGGCGCTGTGCGGCTCACTGAGGCGCAGGGGCAACTTGTGGTGGCCGAGGGCATCGAAACCGCGTTGTCGCTCGCCTGCGGCCTCCTGCGCGCCCCGGCGACCATCTGGGCCGCGTTGTCCACCTCCGGCATTCGCGGCCTTCACCTTCCTGACCGCCCCGGCCGCCTGACCATCGCGACAGACAGCGACGATGAAGGGGCAGGCAAGGAAGCAGGGCACGCCCTGGCCGAAACCGCCCATGCGCTGGGCTGGCAGGTGTCCCTGCTGCCCGCGCCAGAGGGGCGAGACTGGAACGACATTCTGACCATGGGGAATGAAAGCAAATGAACACATTTTACGCCGCTCAAGTGGACGGTCAGGCCATTCCCTTCAAGGCCGAGGGCCCGCAGCCGCTGCTGCGCGAAATCCCCGAAGGCGAGCCCTATCCCGTGGAAGCGCTGGGGCCGCTCAGGGCGGCCGTGGAAGCGGTGCAGGGGCAGACCCTAGCCCCCATAGCAATCCCTGCCGCTTCAGCCCTGTCTGTGGCCTCTCTGGCCGTGCAGGGCTTCTGTGACGTGGAGACGCTGGGCGGCGCGCGGCCGCTGTCGCTCTACGCGCTGACCGTCGCCAGATCCGGGGAGCGGAAATCGTCCTGCGATGCCCCGCTGATGTCCGCCCTGCGCATCTTCGAAAAGGAGCAAGCCAAGGAACGGCGCGACGACGTGGCCGCATGGGAAAACGCCCATGCCCTCTGGAAAGGGGAACGCGACCGCATTCTGAGCGAGGCCCGGAAGGGCAAAGGCGAAAAGCGGACTGCGGCCGAGGCGGACCTGGAAGCGCTGGGCAGGGAGCCCAGCGCCCCGCCTTCGCCCGACCGCACGGTGACGGAACCGACTTACGAGGGGCTGACCCGGAAGTTTGCCGAGGGCATGCCAACCCTTGGTATCTTCTCGGATGAAGGCGGGCAGTTTCTGGGCGGCTTCGCGATGTCGTCGGACAACCGCCAGAAGACCCTGGCCGCGCTCAATGACCTCTGGCAGGGTAATCCGATCCGGCGCACCCGGGCCGGGGAAGGCTCCTACACACTCTACGGGCGGCGGCTGGCGGTGCATCTCATGGTACAGCCCAGCGTGGCCCGCGCCTTCATGTCCGACCCCATGGCGGCCGACACCGGGTTTCTGCCCCGGTTCCTGATGTGCGAGCCGCCCAGCGCCATTGGCACCCGCCTGCAAGCCCATGTCAGGAACGACGGCGTTGCCCTGGCCGCGTTCGCCCATCAGCTTTCCTGCATTCTGGAAACGCCGCTGCCGATGAACATGGAGAGCCGCGAACTGGAACCCCGTGTTTTGCCCCTGGCGCAGGATGCGCGCGAAATGCTGACCGCCTATTCGGACCATGTGGAAGCGCAACAGGCCCCCGGGGGCGACCTCGCCAACGTCACGGGCTACGCCTCCAAGGCGGCAGAACAGGCCGCGCGGATTGCCGGGGTGCTGACCGCATGGGGCGACCTTGACGCCCCTGCCGTCAGCCTGGACGCCATGGAGGCCGGAATTGCACTAGCCGACTTCTATCTGTCGGAGGCCCGGCGGCTGGCCGATGCCGCGAACGTTTCAGAGGAGATCGAGCGGGCCGACACGCTGCGCAAGTGGCTACTGGAACGCTGGGAGCACCCCGAGGTGATGCCGAGTGAAGTGGTGCGGCACGCTCCCATTCGGGCCCTTCGCGAAAGCCCGGCGGCGAAGAAGGCCATTGGTATCCTGGAAAAGTACGGATGGCTGATGCGCCTGCCCGAAGGGGCAGAGGTGCGCGGTGCCGCCCGGAAAGAAGCCTTTCGCATCGTGGGGGAACGCCATGAAGTTTGACCTCAAGGCGGCCCGCGCCCGTATCGAGGGGAAATCAGGTTCAGAGGGTCCGGGCGGTGCTATTCATGCTATTTGTGCTATTCCAGCGCCCCCGAATAGCACGAATAGCACAAATAGCACGGCAGGGGCCGCCTGCGTCGAAATCGAACGGCCGCAGGGCGCGGCGGATGTGCCCAGCCCTGGGAACCTGACAAAACCTGACATCGCAACGGCCAAGCAACGGGCCCGGCAGCCCAGTGCAGAGGCTACGCCGCGATTACCACGCGACACGCCCTCGAAACTGGAAAACGCGGCAACCCGGCCCCAGCCCTTGGAGCCTTCGCGGCAGGACGCAGAAACCTTCCCGCATGGCCTATCCGTAGGAGGCAGCCCGCTCACCTGGACGGGCCGGGTGGTCAGCCTGGACACATGGCGAAGGCTATCCGAATGGGAGCGCCACGGGCCGAACGGGAGGCTCTGGAACGGCATCACTGGCCAGTGGGAAGACGGGGGCGGGGCATGAGCATGAACCGCGCCCAGCGCAAGGCAATGCAACGCCGCACCGGGATCGGCCCGGCCAAGCTGGCCCGCCACTGCTACGACATTCGCGGCGATGCCCTGGTGCGGGTTTCGGACCCGGCTGCCGTGGCAGTGCTCACCCGGGCCTTCACGCTGCTGTTGTGCTCCGGTGGTCTTCCGGTTGCCATCGAAGTGACCCCCGACGAGGCTCGGGCTTTCCCGCGCTTCCGGGACAACCCTGCCGGGCTGGGCGTGACGTGGCTTGCCGTTGGTTTCGACAGTGAGGGCAGAGCGTCCTACGCCTTGCAGACCGCGAATTGCGAGGATGGCGCACTGGCCTCCGAGGCTGCCCGAGTGCTGGCCTGCGCCAAGCTGGCGGAGGTTTGCGCCACGCCGGGGTTTCCAATCTGCAAGACGAGGGGGCGCGCATGACCGGGGCTGAACTGGCGGCAATTCGCAAGGCGGCCGGGCTGTCGCAAACCGCCCTCGCCAAGCGCGTGGGCATCGGGCGGCATGCCGTCTCTTATTGGGAAACCAAGTCCGAGGTGGACCGGCGCGCCTGGGCGGTGGACCGTATGGCCGAAGTGCTGCCCCTGCCGGATATACCCCGCATCACACGCCCGCATGCGGGGTGGGCTGATAAGCTCGAAGCCGAGACCAAGACGCGGGAGGCGGCATTCAGGGCCCAGGTCTCGAAGTGGGAAAGACAGCAAGCCGAAGCGGCGGCAAAGCGGCGAGTTCGTTGCGGGGCCAAGACCCGGAAAGGTACGCCTTGCCGTGCGAAGTCCCTGCCGGGCAAGAGGCGTTGCAAGTTTCACGGGGGCATGTCCACCGGGGCACGGACGCCAGAGGGCATTGAACGTATCCGTGAAGCGCAGCGGCGGCGCTGGGCGCGATGGAAGGCAGAGCGGGAATAGAGGGTTTTTGCCCTCTATTAAAAGGGCTCCCGGGGCGTCGAACCACTGCCGCAAGCCGGTTGATAAAAGTTGTCATCCCGAGCCTGCCGCCCCGTAATGGGGTCTTACATTTCGGCACTTGATAAAAAATCAAAGAAATCAAGTTGGCGGTTGCCGGATTTCCGGACCAATGTGCGCGCGGGATGAGGTGTTGCGCGGGGCGCGGGCATATCACTGAAAGCAGAGATAGGGGCTGCCGGGTTTCGGCACAGGTGCGCGCCTGGGATGAGGTGTTAGGCCATGCCTAAACCCTAAGATTACCCTAATGCGCTGGGCGCGCGGGCGGAGCCAATACCGGTCATGCACGACAGGACCGCAACCCTAGATTCGGGTTCTTCTTTCTCTGTCACGGAAAAAATCTTTGGGGCGGTCACTTCCGCATGTCTTCGGGGCGCGGCTCCGCAATGTATGCCTTACCATCCTTTTCGCTCTTCCATGGGTTCCCGAATGCCTTCGGGTGCTCCGGCTCTTGGCCTCCGGCAACATCCGCCTTCACGGCGCGCCGTTCCCGGCGATGCTCTGCGACCTTGAACGCTTTGTCACTGATGGCCGTCGTGATGCCCCCGGCGGGCGTTTTCTTACGTGACCGGCTCACTTCTCTACCCTCCAAATAGCTTGATACAGATCCGCCAGAGCGTCCCCGATACCTTCAGCCTTCGCCTTCAAGTCTTCGCGTTCTTGGATGAATGGGTGTTCCTGAACGAAATCCGCAAAGTGCTGGCCCACAACAAAGGCTCTGTCGCCCGCTTCATGCTGAAAGCCTGGGAACGCATCGCCGATTGTGCGGGGTCCTTCCATGTCGTCAATGTCGTCGGTCATTCCTTCACCTCCAATGCAACACCCGGACCCGTTGCGACTTGCCCCCCTTCGAGGAATTGGACGCCCTGGGCTTCGAGCGCGCGCCGAATGGCTTCAGCGCTGGATAGCTGCAAGCCGCTCTTGCCCGTCTCAAATCGGTTGATTGTCGTGAAGGATACGCCCGCCTGCGCCGCCAATTCCCGGACGCCGAGCCCAAGAGCCGCGCGCGCCATTCTTACCTGTTCCGGCTTCATTCGCTTACCTTGTTGCCAAATGCGCTTACAGGGTAGTTGACTTATCGCTTACCCTGTACCATATCTATAACTCAGTAAGCGAAAACGCAAACAAGGTTATAGACCCATGACCATAGACCGCGCCGAACTGTTCCGCCTTGCATGGGCCTGGGCAAAGCAAGACCTCTGGTCCCGCCGCCTGCCTGCCTCGCACCTTCGCGGCCTGTTCCGTGAAGCTCTGAAACGCGCATGGGCTGACCTGAAGCGCACCGCCGCGCGGCTGGCCGCCCAGCGCAAGACGACCGCCGCCACCCGCCCGGCCGCTCAAATCCAGACCGACATCCTTGTGCTCGAATGTAAGGACCGCCTGCACGGCTCCGACTGGCAGCGCCTCGACGCTCTCCGGGCGGAACTCATGGCGGCACACGCAGCCTGACCTTTTCCCGAACCAACAAGCGAGAGAACCACCATGACCCACAATCTGACCCGCCGCGCCTTGCTGGCTGCCGCTCCTGCCGGGGGTATTGCCATGATGGCAACGACAGGGGGCGGTACACAGTACCCGCCCCAAGCCGAGGATGGACCATTCTTGGTGGACCTGACGAACCGGCCCGGGGATGTGGCATTGTGCTACCCGTGCGATGAAATCGTTCACGCGCTCGCGTATGTGACCGCCGATGGGGCGCTTATCTACGGGGAAGGCAACCGGGCCAACCTTGGCGATGGCTGGCGCAGGCTTGACCCCGGAGAAATCGAAGTGATTGGGCGGGTGGCCTCGCTCCACTCGAAGGACCGGCGTGGTTGGTTCACTTACGGAAGCGGTGAGTTGGCAGGCTGAGGCCCCTACGGACGCAGACAACGCAAGACGGACAGGCCCTGCCCAGCGCGGGGCCTTTCGTTTTGGGCAGAGCTTCACCGGCGCCAACCGGTCAGGCTCGCGCGTCTCGTGGGATAGTTTTCAATGGCAACAGTGCGACCGCGTACTGCTTTCGGGCTTCGGTGTCGCAACACAATGCTACGGCATGTTTCGAATTGCATCGTTATAGACTTCATGCGCATTCATCTTCTACCGTACTGAATCTAACGCAATTTGCATGGACCAATACCAATGAGCGGATTCGAGAGCGCTATCGCGGCACTGGCAGAAAGAGTGAAAGAGCACTCGGAGACAATCCAAACGGAGGAAGCGGTGAAGACCTCTGTCGTCCTCCCTTTCCTTCAGGCGTTGGGCTATGATGTTTTCAATCCCGCAGAGGTGGTGCCAGAGTTCACGGCAGATACCATCGGCAAGAAGGGCGAGAAGGTTGACTACGCCATTAACAAAGCCGGTGAAGTTTCGATCCTGATTGAATGCAAGGGTTTGAGCACACAACTCAACGAAAAGCACCTCGCCCAACTCTATCGCTACTTCACGGTGACCAACGCACGTTTTGCCATGCTGACCAACGGCCGAGAGTATCGTTTCTTCACAGACTTGGACGAGAGCCACCGCTTGGACAAGCGCCCCTTCTTTGTCTTTGACCTGCTCGACTACAATCCGGGTTCCATCTCGGAACTGGCGAAATTCTCTAAGTCTTCCTTCGATGTAGACAACATTCTGCTTCAAGCGGAACGGCTCAAGTACGTTTCAGCCATCAAAAAGGTTCTCGAAGATTGGATCGATCAACCGTCTGATGGCCTAGTGAGACTGGTCGCAGCCGAGGTTCACGAAGGACGCTTGTCTCAGCCGGTCAAAGAAACAATCGGTACTGCCCTCAGCGCGGCATTCAAGGAAATCGTGAGAGACCGAGTAAGAGGCCGGTTGAATTCGGCTCTAGAAGACCCGGTTCCCGAACAAACGCCGCACAATGAGCCCGACCATGTGCAGCCTAGCGACACTGGCGTTGTAACAACACAGGAAGAGATAGAAGGCTGGCTCACGATTAAGGCCATTCTCCGCGAAACGGTTGATACAGACAGGATTTTCATGCGGGACGCCAAGAGTTACTGCGCGGTGCTCCTGGACGACAACAACCGCAAACCCATCGCCAGGCTTCACTTCAATGGAGCAAAGAAGAAATACATCGGTCTGTTTGACGGCGAAGCCGAAGAACGTGTGGAAATGGAATCGATGAAGGACTTCTTTGCGCTGGCGGACCGTGTGAAGGCCGCTGTCGCGAAGTACGACGAGTAGCGCCGATTCTGTCGCTTACGCCAGTACCGCCACAGGAAAACCTCCAACCGAAGACGGCTTCTCTGTGTCGCACCACATTGCGTTCAAGCGCAAATGGCATGGCGGGTCGGTAGGTGGGTAAGGCAACCATTTCGCCATTTTTGTCAACAAAATCAAAGGCGGATGGCGGAGACGAAGGGATTCGAACCCTCGAGACGGTTTCCCGCCTACTCCCTTAGCAGGGGAGCGCCTTCGACCACTCGGCCACGTCTCCGTCGGTCGGTCTAGTCGGTCGGACCATGGAGGACAAGCCCAAACGTCACCAAAATTTTGCATCCCCGCGCGGAATGCACCGACCGCGCTCAGTAGCTCCGAAGCATCCGCGTGATCTCCGCCGGATCGGAGCTCAGCGTCAGCGCGAAGCTCAGCAGGATCCGCGCCTTCTGCGGGGTCAGGTTGTCCGCCGGCAGGATCCCGGCCTTCTGCAGGCCGGTCAGATCCGCAACCCGCCCCGCGGCGCGCGAGGATTGAAGCACCACGACCCCGCTGCCCACCGCCGCGGCCAGCGCCGCGTGTTCCGCCGGCGGCGTCAGACCGGGCGCGAACCCGGCCGAGACGATGCCCTTCGCCCCCGCCGCCACGAAGGCGCGCACCGCCGTGCCGTCGGCCCCCGCATGCGCGTAAGAGATATCGACACGCGGCAGGATCTCCATCGCGGCAAGGTCGAATTCGGTCGCCACGGTGTGGGCGCGCACCGGGCGGCGATAGATCTCCACCCCGTGGGCATCGGCATGACCCAGCACGCCGAAATCGGGCGTCCGGAAGGTCTGCAGACGCCAGACCGACGTCTTGGTGACCTCGCGCGCGGCCTGGATCTCTTCGTTCAGCACGAGCAACACGCCCAGCCCCCGCGCCTCGGGCGCCAGCACCGTGCGGATCGCGGCCATCATGTTGGCCTCCGCATCGCCGGAAATCGCCGAGGCCGGCCGCTGCGCCCCGGTCAGCGCCACCGGCAGGTCCACCGTCAGGCCCAGGTTCAGCGCATAGGCCGTCTCCTCCATCGAGGCGGTGCCATGCAGGATCACGACGCCGGCCATGTCGGGGTCTTCGGCCAGCCGCGAGATTTCCGCGGCCAGGCGCGTCCAGTGGGCAAAACCCATCTCGGTGCTCAGCACCGGCGGGAAGTCCACCGGCACCACATCGGCCAGCTCCGACAGGCGCGGAAACCGCTCCAGCATGCCCGCCGAATCAAGGATCCGCCCGTGCCGGCCGTAATCCTGCACATCGAACCCGTCCGCCCCGAGCGAAGAGATCGTGCCCCCCGTCCCGATCAGAGCCACCTTCTTTGCCATGTCCTTGGTCCTCAGCCCGCCAGTTCCGTCGCGTCCAATACCGCGATCCCGTGGGCCGCGGCCAGATCCAGCGCGACCGACCGGTCGGCACTGTTGCCGTCCGCATCAAGGATCGTGCTCAGAACCGCCACGGCGCCGCCATCGGCCAGCCGCAGCAGGCGCAGCGCCATGGCGGCAAGATCCGCCTCGTCGGCAAGCTGCGGAAAGACATGGCCGGGCGTCACGATGTCATCTGCCGTCCCGCTCTCGGCGGCCAGGATCGTGCGGGCCCGGTCGGCGGCCGAGATCCCGGTCGAGATCCCCCGCCGCGCCTCGATCGACTGGGTGTAAAGCGGTGCGTCCGGCCGCCCCTTGCGCGGCTGCAGCGTCAGGCCCAGCTCGGCCGCCCGCCGCAGGCTCAGCGCCAGCCCAACCAGGCCGCGCGCCTCGGTCGCCATGAAATTCACCCAGGCCGGGGTGACGGCGCGGGCGGCCATCGTCAGGACCGCGTCCCCCTCTTCCCCGAGCAACAGAACCGGCCGCCCCCCGGCCATGGCGGCCACGGCCTCCATCAGGGCGGGGCTGGTGGCGGCGGCATCACCGACGGCAGGGGCTGCATGCATCATCGATCAGGTCTCCAGCTCGTGGAACTTGCGGGCGTAATAAGCCAGACCGGGTCCGTCCGGATCGCCGGCAATCCCGTGGATCTCGCAGAACAGCACGTCGTGGCTGCCCACGCTGGCGCGCTCGGTGATGGTGCAGTCGAAGGAAACGACGGCATCGGCCAGGATCGGCGCCCCGGTCTGGCCGGCGGTCCACTCGGCGGCGTCGAACCGCTCGTCCATCGGGGTCTTGCCGCCGAACAGCATGGCGACATCCTTGTGCTTCGGCCCCACGGTGTTGACGCAGAGCGCGGTATTGCCCGCAAAGGCCGCCATGGCCGAGCTCGACCGGTTGATGCAGACCAGCAGGGTCGGCGGTTCGGCGGTGACCGAGCAGACCGCCGAGGCGGTAAAGCCCGACCGGCCGGCGGGCCCGTCGGTGGTCACGATGTTCACCGCACCGGCAAGCCGGGCCATTCCGGCCTTGAAATCCTCCTGGCTGACATGGGGCGGCATGGGGATCTCGGTCTTGAGGGTTTCGGCCATGGGTTCAGTTCCAGTCTCCGGTAAGCTTTACCGGTTTCCTATGTCATGCATGCGGTGGCCGTCCACAAAAGCTCCCATCGGGGACGCCCCCCTGCCCTGCTGCCGGTTCCGTCTGCCCGGGAAGGCGGCATCCGCATCGCCGGGCCCGCCTGCAGCTTCGGATATCGCAATTCCCGACGCCTTAAACCGCCCGAATCCAACGATATCGGCCCGATAGGCGCCGTGACGGCCCTTCCCGAGGAAGACAGGGTACCGCGTTTCTGACCCCGAAAGCCACGCCCGTCCACCCGTCGAAAGCCAACCCGACGACGCGCGGGCGTGAAATTATTTCACCTCTCCCGCCGCGATTTTCAGCGACCCCGCCCCTCCACCGACGCGGCCTGACCCGCTGTCACGGCGCCTGGTCAGGCGGTGCCGGACCGAGCTCTCAACGTGGAGATGAAGACAGGACCGGCCCTCTCACGCGGGCGATGTCGCACGACAAGGCGTGGCCGCCCCCACGGCAGGCCCGCCCGCCCGGCAGATCCCGCCTCGCCACTCTCTGGTCTGGCGCTTCCGTGCCAGCCCCCCGCGTCCGTGCCCCGTCTGCAAGTCCCGGACCATGCCGCAACGTCCCCGCAACCACCTCCTGGCCCCAGTCGTTGCATGCGTACCCACCGCTGCCCGCCCTCCGTTTGCCTCTTTGCAAAAGGACAGCCGACCGCGCCGTCCCCAGGACCGGCCGCCGGGTGGCCGCCGATCTTGTCTGGACGGCGAAAAATTGGGCCGGCCGCCAGACTCAGCGCAATCTGTGGGCATGCGCCGTTTTTCAGGGCGCCGCAGCAGCAATTTCCTTGGGCGCGGCGCGACTACGTTGTCATGATGCGCGCGAACAATGACAGGAGACACACGCATGGACATGGGCGTTTTCATTCCGATCGGGAACAACGGCTGGCTGATTTCCAAGACCTCGCCGCAATACATGCCCAGCTTCGAGCTGAACAAGCAGGTCGTGCAGAAGGCCGAGAAATACGGGCTGGAATTCGCGCTTTCCATGGTCAAGCTGCGCGGCTTCGGCGGCGAGACGGAATTCTGGGACCACAACCTGGAAAGCTTCACCCTGATGTCGGCGCTGGCCGCCGTGACGTCGAAGATCAAGCTCTTCGCCTCCACCGCCATCCTGACCCTGCCGCCCGCGATCGTGGCGCGCATGGCCTCCACCATCTCGGACGTGGCGCCGGGCCGCTTCGGCGTGAACATCGTGACCGGATGGGCGCCCAACGAATACACCCAGATGGGCGTCTGGCCCGGTGACGAATACTTTGGCCACCGCTACGACTATGCCTCGGAATACGTCCAGGTGATGAAGGACCTCTGGGCGGATGGCAAATCGGACTTCAAGGGCAAGTTCTTCGAGATGGACGACTGCCGCCTCAGCCCGCTGCCCCAGGGCAATGTCGAGATCGTCGCCGCCGGCCAGTCGGAAAAGGGCATGGCCTTCTCGTCCAACTACGCCGATTATTCCTTCGTGCTGGGCACCGGCGTCAACAAGCCGACCGATTTCGCCCCCGTTGCCGCCAAGCTCGCCGATGCCGCCGCCGAAACCGGGCGCGACGTGGGCGCCTATGTGCTCTTCATGATCATCGCCGACGAGACCGACGAAGCCGCCCAGGCCAAGTGGCTCAGCTATCGCGAAGGCGCCGACATGGAGGCGCTGTCCTACATGGGCGTGCAGGGCGCCGCCGACACCACCGCCGAGGACGGCTCGACCGCCAAGGCGATCAACCTCCCCGAGGGCGCGGTGAACTTCAACATGGGCACGCTCGTCGGCTCCTACGAAAGCGTGGCGAAGATGCTCGACGAGGCCTCCGCCGTCCCGGGCGTGAAGGGGATCATGATGACCTTCGACGATTTCCTCATCGGGATCGAGGATTTCGGAACCAAGATCCAGCCGCTCATGTCCTCGCGCGCCGACGTCCAGATCGCGGCGGAATAACGCGCCCCACCCGCCACGGGCGCAAAATTTTTACCTGAAAAATTTTGGCCCCGGCCGCGTCATCGCGTGCCGGGGCCAATTTCATGCCCTGCATGAAATTTTGCCACAGCGGATCATTCGCTCAGGAATTTCCCCCGGAAGAACACCAGCGGCTCGCCTTCGCCGGCAGCGCGCACGCCCGCCACGGTGCCGATGATGATCGAGGTGTTGCCGTGGTCGATCACCTTCTCCAGCTTGCAGTCGAAGACGCCCAGCGCCTCCTTCAGCACCGGCGCCCCGGTGGCCAGCGTCTCCCATTTGTCGGGGTCGAACACCTTCTCGCCCTTGCCGCCGAAGGCCCCGGCCAGCTCGGCATAGCCCTGCGGCAGGAAGTTCACCGCGAAATGCTCGTTCTCCAGCACGCCGGCCAGCGCCGAGGTCTTCTTGTCGATCGACACCAGCATCGTGGGCGGGTTCGCCGTCACATGCGCCGCCGACAGGCCCAGAAAGCCGTTCGGCCCCTCGGCGCTGTCGCAGGTCACCAGCGTCGCGCCAATGGGACGTTCGCCCAGGGTCCGCCAGAAGGCACCGATATCGACGGCCTCGCCGGTTGCTTCGAATGTCATGAGATATCCTTTCGTCTTCGCGTCGCGGTCCGGCCCTGCTTGCCGTCCCGCCGATCTGCGCGCAAGCTGCGCCAGCCGTGGGCCCAGCACAAGAGCCGGGCGCCGGATCGGCCGCCTCCGCCGCCCCCGATCCCGCGATCTGCCCAGCGCCGCGTCCCATCGGCGCCAAAACAGCCGGCACGCCTGCCGCCTGCGCCCATTACACGGGCAGGGACGCCCCCCCGACCGGCCCTTTGTGCCCGTGGGCTCAAAGCCAGGCCGCGCCCGTCCCAGGGCACTTGAACCGCGCGCAACCGACTGCCTAGTCATTGAAAGGGAAAGCCCGACCGTCCCACCCGAAGCCAAGACTGGACCTGATCCATGCCCCAGGCGCCCGGAAAGAACGTCCTGCTGATCAGCCTCGATGACGCGGTCGCCTACTGGCATTACCGCACCGTCTTCGGACAAGAGATCCAGACCCCGAACCTGGACCGGATCTGCGCGCAATCTACCGCCTTCCAGTCGGCCTATTGCCAGGTGCCCGTCTGCAGCCCCTCGCGCGCCAGCTTCATGTCGGGCATCTCGCCGCATCATTCGGGCATCACCGGGCGGGACGCGCGTTACCTCGACCGCTTCGGGCCGGAAAACCTCTGGCCGCACCGGCTGAAATCCGGCGGGCTGTATTGCTCGACCGGGGGCAAGGTGGTCCTTGGCTACCGCGCCCTGCCCGAACGGATCCACAGGATCCTCTATTCCGACGCCCCCGAAACCTACGCGATCGCGCCGCGCCGCCGCAGGTTCAAGGACCGGATGCTGCCCGGCCACGTGGAATTCGGCGGCTTTCGCGGCGGGCTGGCCGCCGACACCGAGGCGGCCGAGCAGAAGCTCTATTGCAACACGGTCGCCGACCGCGCCATCGCCTTCCTCGACAACTACGACGGCGCGGCGCCTTTCTATCGCGGCGTCGGATTCCAAAGCCCGCATGGCCCCTGGACCACCCCCCGCCGGTTCAAGGAGATGTACGACCCGGGCGCCTTCCGCCAACCCGCGGCCTGGGCCGGCGGCTTCACCGAACCGGACGCGGCGGGCCGGATCAGCCCCGCCAATTTTCACAACTCCTCCCGATGGTTCTGGAAGCAAAGCCTGCGCAACTACATGTCATCGCTCAGCTATGCCGATGCCCAGATCGGCCGGGTCTGGGATGCGCTCAAGGCCTCGCGCTTTGCCGACAGCACGCTGGTGGTGATCGTGTCGGACCACGGGCTGCACCTGGGCGAACGCAACCGCTTTTCCAAGGGCGGGCTGTGGGAACAGGTGGCCAACGTGCCGCTCATCATCCACGATCCGGCAACGCCGGAGGCCCGCGTCGTGACCGACCCCGTGGGCCTGATCGACATCGGCAACACGGTGATGGATTACCTCGATCTGCCCGCCATCCCCGGCAGCCTGGGCCAGTCGCTGATGCCGCAGCTCTCCGGCACCCCCGCGCCCGATCGCGCGATCCCGACGGTCCATGGCGACAATGCCTCGATCCGCAAGGGACGCTATCGCTTCACGCGCTATGCCTGTGGCACGACCGAGATGTTCGACCTGTCGACGGATTGGTGGCAGAAGACCGACCTCGGCCCCGGCCATGCCGCCTATGGCGACATGCAACAGGCCCATGCCGCCTGCTGCAGCGCCCATGGCCTTCCGCCCGCCGCCTCCGCCGCCTGACCGGCCGCAGGGCGCGACCTTCCGGACCGGCCCAACAGGCCCACTGGCCCACAGGCGCAAAAGTTAAGGGGCGGTAAATCCGCCCCTGTAACCCATTGATATCATGTGGTGCGCCACGTGTCCCACGCGTGGGACACCCCGCGCTCAGGTATTGAACAGGAAGTGCAGGACGTCGCCGTCCTTGACCATGTAGCTCTTGCCCTCGGACCGCATCTTGCCGGCCTCCTTCGCGGGCTGCTCGCCGCCCAGCGTGACGAAATCGTCATAGGCGATGGTCTCGGCCCGGATGAAGCCCTTCTCGAAATCGCCGTGGATCACGCCTGCCGCCTGCGGTGCCATGGTCCCCTGCGCGATCGTCCAGGCCCGCGCCTCCTTCGGCCCCACGGTAAAGTAGGTCTCCAGGTGCAGCAGCTCGTAGCCCGCCCGGATCAGGCGATCCAGCCCCGGCTCCTCCAGCCCCATCTCGCCCAGGAATTCCTCGGCCTCCTCGGGCTCCAGCTGGCTGATCTCTTCCTCGATCCGCGCCGAGATGATGACATGCGAATTGCCCTCCGCCGCCGCCATCTCCGCCACTGCCGCCGAATGGGCGTTGCCCCCGGCCGCCTCTTCCTCGGAGACGTTGCAGACATAGAGCACCGGCTTGGTGGTCAGCAGCTGCAGCATGTTCCAGGCCTTGCGATCCTCGGCATCCACCTCGACCACGCGCGCGGGCCTGCCCTCTTCCAGCGCCGCCATCGCCGCCTTCATCAGGCGTTCCTGCTGGACAGCCTCCTTGTCGCCGCCCCGCACCTTGCGGACAATGCTCTGCATCCGCTTTTCCAGCGATTCCATGTCGGCGAGCATCAGCTCCATCTCGATGGTCTCGGCATCGGCCACCGGATCGACGCGACCTTCCACGTGGGTCACGTCGCCGTCTTCAAAGCACCGCAGGACGTGGGCGATCGCGTCCACCTCGCGGATGTTGGCCAGGAACTGGTTGCCCAGCCCCTCGCCCTTCGACGCGCCCTTCACCAGGCCCGCGATATCCACGAAGGTCATCCGCGTGGGAATGATCTGCTTCGACTTGGCGATCTCGGCCAGCTTGTCCAGCCGCGAATCCGGCACCGCGACCTCGCCCACGTTGGGCTCGATCGTGCAGAAGGGGAAATTGGCCGCCTGCGCCGCCGCCGTCCGCGTCAGCGCGTTGAAAAGGGTGGACTTGCCCACATTCGGCAGTCCGACGATTCCCATCTTGAAGCCCATGGCACCTGCTCCGTCCGTTTCGGGGCCTTCTAGGGCCTTGCCCCGCCCGCTGCAATGGCGGGGATGACCTTCGCCCCCGCGCGCCCCACTTCACTCCCCCTCGCGCCCCGCTCCATCGGCCTCTCCCCCGGCGCGCCCGACAAAATTCGGACGAATTTTGTAGCCCCCCGTCCCGCGTTTCGCCCTAACCCGCCAATTTTCCGCCCCCCGCCCCTGCCCGGAGCGCTTGATTTCCCCGCTCCCATTCGGCAGGACTGGCGGGCCTTTGGAGAGGGACCCGGAATGACCCGCATCGACGCCAAGTTCGCCACGCTCAGGGAAAGCGGCAAGAAAGCCTTCGTGGCCTACGTGATGGCCGGCGACCCCGATTACGAGACCTCGCTCGAGATCGTCAAAGGCCTTCCCGGCGCCGGCGTCGACGTGATCGAGCTGGGTCTGCCCTTCACCGATCCCATGGCCGACGGCCCCACGATCCAGGCCGCCGGCCAGCGCGCGCTCGAATCCGGCATGACGCTGCAGAAGACGCTCGACCTCGCCACCGCCTTCCGCGAGACCGACGACACGACGCCGATCGTCATGATGGGCTATTACAACCCGATCTATTCGCGCGGCGTGGACCGTTTCCTCGAGGATGCGAAGGCCGCCGGCATCGACGGGCTCATCGTCGTCGATCTTCCGCCCGAAGAGGATGACGAGCTTTGCATCCCCGCCCAGAAGGCCGGACTGAACTTCATCCGCCTCGCCACGCCGACCACGGATGACAAGCGCCTGCCCCGCGTGCTGCAGAACACGTCGGGCTTCGTTTACTACGTGTCCATTACCGGCATCACCGGCGCCGCCGAGGCGCAGGCCGACGATGTCGCGCCCGATGTCGCCCGCATCAAGGGCTCGACCGACCTGCCGGTCATCGTGGGCTTCGGCATCAAGACCCCGGCCACCGCCGCCTCCATAGCCGGTATCGCGGATGGCGCCGTCGTTGGCTCGGCCATCGTCGGCAAGATCGGCGCGGGCGAGCCGGTGGCCGACGTGCTGGACTTTGTCCGCACCCTGGCCGAGGGCACCCATTCGGTCTGATACCGCAGACATCGTCACATCCGGGCCGGCCGCATCTGCGTGCCGGCTCTTTTGCATTCACCCCTTCGCCTTCCCCCTTGCCCGCCCCGCTGGTCTGCGTTGCAAGCCCTTACAGGAATTGGTAAGCAAATCTTACCACCTCCTGAGGATCCTTCCATGCCCGTCATCACCAATATCGCCGACCTCAAGCGCCTTCATGAACGCCGCACCCCGCGCATGTTCTACGACTATTGTGAAAGCGGCTCCTGGACCGAGCAGACCTTCCGCGAGAACACCACCGATTTCGAGAAGATCCGCCTGCGCCAGAAGGTGGCCGTGGACATGACGGGCCGCACCACCGAAAGCACGATGATCGGCCAGCCGGTGACGATGCCCGTGGCGCTGGCGCCCGTGGGGCTGACCGGCATGCAATGCGCCGATGGCGAGATCAAGGCCGCCCGCGCGGCCGAGGCCTTCGGCGTGCCCTTCACCCTGTCCACGATGTCGATCAACTCGATCGAGGACGTGGCCGAAGCCACCAGCAAACCCTTCTGGTTCCAGCTTTACACGATGAAGGACACCGATTTCACCTCGCGGCTGATCGAACGGGCGAAGGCGGCGAAATGTTCGGCCCTGGTGATCACGCTGGACCTGCAGATCCTCGGGCAGCGGCACAAGGATCTGAAGAACGGGCTCTCCGCCCCGCCGAAGATGACGCCGAAGACGCTGGCCAACCTCGCCACCAAGTGGCGCTGGGGCATCGAGATGCTGAGCGCGAAGCGCCGCCATTTCGGCAATATCGTGGGCCACGTGCAGGGCGTGTCCGACATGTCGCAACTGGGCGCCTGGACGGCGGAACAGTTCGATCCCCAGCTCGACTGGGGCAAGATCGAAAAGCTGATGGAGCAATGGGGCGGCAAGGTCATCCTCAAGGGGATCCTCGATCCCGAAGACGCCAGGCTGGCGGCGAAGATGGGCGCCGATGCGATCACCGTGTCGAACCACGGCGGCCGGCAGCTTGACGGGGCGCTCAGCTCGATCCGTATGCTGCCTTCGATCCTCGATGCCGTGGGCAGCGACGTGGAAGTGCATCTCGACAGTGGCATCCGCTCGGGCCAGGACGTGCTGAAGGCGCTGGCCATGGGCGCGCACGGCACGATGATCGGCCGCGCCTTCGTCCACGGGCTGGGGGCCATGGGCCAGCAGGGCGTGGAAAGCGCGCTGCAGATCATCCAGAAAGAGCTCGACATCACCATGGCGCTTTGCGGCGAAACCGACGTGAAGAAGCTCGGCCGGCACAACCTGCTGATCCCCGAGGATTTCGAAGGCCGTTGGCAAGCCTGACCGTCCCGCGCTAGACCGGGGCCATGCTGGTCTTCTCCGCTCAGAACCTCGCCTTCATCGCCGTGCCCAAGACCGGGACCACGGCGGTGGAGATGGCGCTGCGGCCCCATGCCGACATCATCTTCACCAAGCACCGCAAGCACATGACGGCGCAACGGTTCCACAACAAGGTGGCGCCGTTCCTTGACCGGACCTTCGGCCTGACGCCCGAGCGCATGGCCGTGATCCGCGACCCCGAAGAGCAGATCCGCAGCTGGTATCGCTATCGCAGCGGCCAGCGGCAGAAAGGGTCCGACAAGAGCACCTTCGACATCAGCTTCGACGAATTCGTGCGCGACGTGATCTCGGACGACCCGCCGGTCCACGCGGGGATCGGCAGCCAGTGGAACATGGTGACGGGCAAGGGCGCGGTGATGGTGCATCACCTCTTCGCCTACGAGGACCAGCCCGTGTTCCGCGCCTTTCTCGACGACCGCTTCGGCGACCGCATCGTGGTGAAGGAAAAGAACGTCTCGCCCCCCGCCGACGCCCCGCTGGAGGACGCGACCCGCAAGGCGCTGCACCGCCGGCGGTCGAAGGAATTCGCGCTCTGGCAGCGCATCCGCGACGCGGGCGGCCACCTTGTGAGCGCGGTCTGAGGCCCCTGCCCACCCTTGCCCCTCAGGGGCCACACCCGGCACAGGCGGGGTGGGTGGGCGGGCGCCTGGGCCGGGTGTGGCCCGACGCGCCGCGGCAGTTCGGCGCTCAGGCTCTGCCGGCCAGGTCCGCAGCCGCGCCGCCAGAGCCTGCCCGACGCGCCGCCGATCCCCATGGCCGCCCCCGGAACCGCCGGCCGTGGCGCGGGCCTTGCAGTTGCGGCGTGAAGAGCACCCGGCCATCAGCCGAACCCTCTTTACAACAGCCCCCGTCTCGTCCATATGCGCGTCTTCACGCGGGCGCGACAGCCTTGGAGGCGCCCCGCTTATTCTGGAGAATACATCATGGCTAATGAGATTCCTGATCTCGAAGCCCTGGAACGCACGGGGACAGGCAAGGGCGCCGCTCGTCAGGCCCGCCGCAGCGGGCTGGTTCCGGGGATTGTTTTCGGTGGCGACAAAGATCCGCTGCCGATCAACATCGAATTCAACGCGCTGCTCAAGCGCCTGCGCGACGGCCGCTTCAAGTCGACGCTGTTCAACATGAAGGTCGAAGGGCACGAAGACGTCCGCGTCATCTGCCGCGACGTTCAGCGTGACGTGGTCAAGGACCTGCCGACCCATGTCGACTTCCTGCGCCTGCGCCGCACCACCAAGATCAACCTCTTCATCCCCGTCGAATTCATCGGCGAAGAGGAAGCGCCCGGCATCAAGCGCGGCGGCGTGCTGACCGTGGTCCGCCCCGAGGTCGAGCTGATCGTGACCGCCGGCGACATCCCGGAGAAGATCACCGTCGATCTGACCGGCATGGCCATCGGCGACATCGTCCACATCTCGGACGTGACCCTGCCGGCCGGCGCCAAGCCGACCATCGACCGCGACTTCGTGATCGCCAACATCTCGGCCCCGTCGGGCCTGGCGGCATCGGATGACGAGGACGAAGGTGAGGCGGAAACCGAAGTCGAAGCGGTGGAAACCACCGAAGAATGATCACCGCCTGACCGGTGAATCGGAACGGGGCCCTTCGGGGCCCCTTTTTTGTTTTGGGTGCCAGGAAAGGCGCCACCGAGCGGGGCATCTCCATCCGAGGCCCTGCACACCAAGAGACAGCCAAAGCAAAGCCGGGGGCAGTCTCCCACCCCCGGCTCGACCTCACGGCATCACCAGTCGCTCAGACCAGCTCCTGCACGCTTTCAAAGATCTCCAGGCTCGGCGGCCCCAGGTACAGGTCCTTGTTCCCGCCGGCGCCCTTGTGCGCCTGCCGGAACGCCTCGGACTTCGTCCAGTCCTCGAAATGTTGCTGGCTCTCCCAGGTGGTATGGGAGGCATACAGCACGTGGTCTTCCGCCTCGGGGCCCTTCAGCAGATGAAAGGCCACGAATCCGGGCACCGTTTTCAGGTGGCTGTCGCGCGCCTTCCAGACGGCCTCGAACTCTTCGGCGGCGTCCTTGCGGACCTTGAAACGGTTCATCGTCAGATACATCGCTACCTCTTTGACGTAAGTGGGAGGTTCGGGGCATAAGGGCTGGGAACCAATCGGGACTGCACCATGAAACTCTTTGTCGGCCTTGGCAATCCGGGCGCCGAATATGCGCGCAATCGCCACAACATCGGCTTCATGGCCCTCGACCGTATCGCGGAGGAGCATGGCTTCTCCCCCTGGAAGTCCAAGTTCCAGGGCCGCATCGCCGAAGGCCGCCTGGGCCGCGAAAAGGTCCTGCTGCTGAAGCCAGAAACCTACATGAACCGCTCTGGCCAGTCCGTGGGCGAGGCGCTGCGCTTTTACAAGCTGGAGCCGGAGGATGTCACCGTCTTCCACGACGAGCTCGACCTTGCCCCCGGCAAGTGCCGCGCCAAGTCCGGCGGCGGGCATGCCGGCCACAACGGGCTGCGCTCGCTCCATGCGCATGTCGGCGACAGCTACCACCGGATCCGGCTGGGCATTGGCCACCCCGGCCGCAAGGAGCTGGTCGCAGGCTACGTGCTGCACGATTTCGCCAAGGCCGACGAGGACTGGCTCGACGATCTGCTGCGCGGCATCGCCGACGGCGCCCCGGCGCTGGCAGATGGCGATACGGCCAGGTTCATGAACGCCGTCTCCCTGCGCGTGGCCCCGCCCCGCTCGGGCGGCGGAGAGGCGAAGGGCGGCAAGCCGGGCCCAAAACCCGGGCCAAAATCCGGATCGTCCCCCCAGTCGTCCACCGCCAAGGCGCCCCCCGACACGCCGCCGTCCACGACCGACGACAGCCGCTCCGCGCTTCAGAAACTGGTCGACAAGTTCAAATGAGGCCCACATGAGGTTCCCCGACGCCCTGCGCGATCAGGCGCGGTCCTGCCGCGCGCTCGGGTCGCCCTTCATGGATCGCCTGCTGACCGGGCTGGCCGATCACATGCCGCCGGGCACGCCGCTGCGCGACCGGATCGAAGGCTGGCCCGCGCCGCTGGGGTCCTCGCATGCTTCCCTGCCGCTCCGGCTTGCCTCCGGCCTGCACCACCTGGTGCTGACCGGCAGCGACGGCGCGCTGGCCGACGTCTACCCGCCCAACGCGGTGGACGACGCGACCCTGATCCGCACCGTGCTGGACGCGCTCGACCGGCACGAAAGCTTCCTGATGTCCTGGATCGACCGGCCGCCCCAGACCAACGAGGTGCGCCGCTCCACCGGGCTGATCCCGGCGGCCCATGTCCTCGCCGCGCGCTTCGGCCTGCCCTTCGTGCTGTCGGAACTTGGCGCCAGCGGCGGGCTCAACCTGATGTTCGACCGCTATGCCCTGCGCGCGGGGGGCATCCAGCTGGGCGCCGAGGACCCTGTGCTGACCCTGACACCCGACTGGACCGGCCCGGTGCCGGATCCGGTGGCCTTCCGCATCGCCGACCGCCGCGGGGTGGACCTGACGCCGCTGAACCTGCTCGACCCGGCCGAGGTCACGCGGCTGATGTCCTACCTCTGGCCCGATCAGGCGGAACGCCGCAGGCTCACCCTGCGCGCCATCGAAACGATAGAGCTTTCCATCGAACGGGGCGACGCCATCGACTGGCTGCACACCCGCCTGTCGGCGCAGCGCAAGGGGCATGTCCACGTGATCTTCCACACCGTCGCCTGGCAGTACTTCCCGGCCGACCTCCAGGCCCGGGGCGAGGCCCTGATTGCCGAGGCCGGAGCACAGGCGACGGACGAGGCGCCGCTGGCCCGGATCGCGATGGAGGCCGACGACGCCGGCCGCGGCGCGGGCCTGACCCTGCAGTTCTGGCCCGGCGGACAAACCGAACAACTCGCCCGGATCGACTTCCACGGCCGCTGGATCGACTGGACAGGCTGAACCGGCCCCCTATGTCCCTGTGCTGATCGCAAGAATTGAACCATCGGCCGGCAACGTGGCAGGCTGGACCGGACAGCCAGGAGACCCAATGGAACCCGAAGCCAGCATCAACGTCCTGGGCGGCCCCCTCGCCCCCTGCTCCCGCGACCCGCTCACCGGGTATTTCCGCGATGCCCATTGCAACACCTGCACCGCCGACACCGGCAGCCACACGGTCTGCGCGGTGATGACCGACGAATTCCTCGCCTATTCGAAATACGTGGGCAACGACCTGTCGACGCCCCGTCCGGTCTTCGGCTTTCCGGGGCTCAAGGCCGGGGACCAGTGGTGCCTGTGCGCCGCGCGCTTCCTGCAGGCCCATGACGAGGGCTGCGCGCCGAAGGTCTCGCTCCATGCCACCCATGAACGGGCGCTGGACATCGTGCCGCTCGACGTGCTCGAGCGATACGCCACCACCGATGAGTGACCGCAGGTCGCGGCCGCTGGAGGCCTTCACCGTCCCCGCGTTGATCAGCGGCTGGCCGGCGCGCGCGCCCTTTGACGCCAGTCCGCGCCGCACCTATGCCCCTGCCCGCGCGCGCGCGGCGCTCGTCGCACTCGCGGCCCTGACGCTTGCGCTGCTCTGCGCCGCCCTGCCGGTCACCGCGCAGGAGGACGGCACCTGGTTTGCCACCGACACGCTCAACGGCGGGCTGGGCGAGGTTCCCGCCTGGCTCGACCGGTCAAGCCCGCAGGGCACGATCGAAAGCTTCCAGGCCGCGATCTTCAAGGGCGATTACGACGCCGCCGCCCATTTGCTGGATCTCTCCGACGTGCCCGAGACGCAGCAGGCCGTCGCCGGGCCCGAGCTGGCCGGGATGCTCAACACCGTGCTGTCGCGCAAGGTCATCATCGACTGGAACGGCCTGTCGGACCGGCCCGACGGCGTGCCGGCCCATGCCGCCACCCCGGAAGACCGCAAGCCCAACCGCTCGGTCATGCTCTGGACGATCGATCTGCCCGACCGGCCCGTCCCCATGCGGCTGAGCCGGGTGAAACCCGCCGATGGCGATCCGGTCTGGGTCTTCTCGCGCCAGACCGTGCGCAACCTGCCCGCCATGGAAGAGATGCACGGCCCCAGCCAGCTAGAGCAGCACCTGCCCGATCCGCTGCGACAGCGCGCCATCTGGGGCCTCTTCTGGTGGGAGATCATGGCCCTGCCGATCGTCGTGATACTGGCCATCGCGATCGGCATGCTCGTGCACCGGATCCTCAGCCGCCTGGCCGGACGCGCCAGGGGCAGCCTGTCGACCGCGGTGATCCGCTCGGTCCGGGTGCCGGCGGTGCTGATCGCAGTCTCCGGCCTGGCCTGGGCCTGTTCCACCTGGCTTTTCGTCTTCTCCGGCCCGATCGACGTGGTGCTGTCTCCGCTGATCGCCACCGGCGTCGTCGCCGCCATCTTCATCCTGCTGATGAACACGGTGGACGAGATCCTCGACCGGATCCTCAACTTCGACGATTTCGACCTGTCGGCCATCGGCCCCGAGCTGGAGGAGCGCCGGTCGCTGGCCACCAAGGTCGCCGCCGCGCGGCGCACGGCGCTGGTGATCGTCTTCCTGATCGGCACCGGCGTGGTGCTGTCCTCGGCCGGGCTTTTCCGGACCATCGGCGTCTCGATCCTCGCCTCCGCCGGGGTGCTGACGCTGATCCTCGGCTTCGCCGCACGCAACGTGCTGGCCAACATCATGTCGTCGCTGCAGATCTCGGTGAACCAGTCGGCGCGGATCGGCGACATGGTGATGTTCCGCGACCGGCTCTGCACGGTGGAACGGGTGAACTTCACATATGTCCAGCTGCGCATCTGGACCGGCGAGCGGCTGGTCGTTCCGGTGACCACCTTCACCGACGAGGTGTTCGAGAACTGGATGATGGGCTCGCCCGAGGCGATCCGCACGATCGAGATGACCCTGACCCCCGAGGCCGATGTCTCGGCCCTGCGCGAGGCCTTCACGAAGATCCTCGACCGGGGACGTGAACAGGGATGGACCCTGGGCGAGCTGGATCAGGCCGGCGTGCAGGTGACGTCGGTGGATCTCTTCGGCAAGCACGTGATGTTCAAGGTGCCGACGACCGATCCGAACTCGGCCTGGGACATCGTCTGCAACGTGCGCGAGGACCTGATCGACGAGATCGTGCGCATCCAGTCCCGCGACGGCATCCGCTTCTTTCCCGCCCCGCCTCCCGCAGAGGCGGGCTGAGACCCCGGCACCAAGATTTTCCCGGAAAATCTTGCCAAATTTCTATGAAGAAATTTGTTCCCGACGCCGCGCCCCGGACCGACCCGAACCGCCCGTCCCGGACCGGGCCAATCGCCCCCCGGCGCCCCTCCGCCGCTCAGTCGACCACGACGATCCCGCTGTGTTTCGACTTGTGCTCCGGTTCCACGTGGATGGTGACCCGGCTGTCGGGAACCGCATCGTGGATCGCATGTTCCACGCGGTCACAGATCTCGTGCGCCGTGAACACGCTCATATCCCCCGGCACCACCAGGTGGAACTCGACGAAGGTCGCCTTGCCCGCCAGCCGCGTGCGCAGGTCATGCGCCTCGACCGCGCCCTCGGCCTTGCAGGATATGATCTCTCGGATTTCTGTCAGCACGCGATCCGGCACCGCCTCGTCCATCAGCCCGCTGAGCGACTCCTTCACCACCTTCGATCCCGACCACAGGATGTTCAGCGCCACCAGCGCCGCCATCAGCGGATCCAGCATCCACCAGCCGCTGACCAGCGCCAGGACGACGCCCACGGCCACCCCGGCCGAGGTCACCACGTCGGTCCACAGGTGCTTGCCATCCGCCTCCAGCGCCGGCGATCTCAGCCGCCGCCCCTGCCGCACCAGGACAAAGGCCCAGACCGCGTTCAGCAGCGTCGCCAGACCGTTGACCGCCAGCCCCTCCACCGGGGCGGTGACAGGGTGCGGATCGAGAAAGCCGTGATACGCCTCCCGCGCGATGAAAAGCGCTGCGACGATGATCATCACGCCCTCCAGCACGGCACTGAAATACTCGGCCTTGTGATGCCCAAAGGGATGGTTCGAATCCGCCGGACGCGCCGCCACCTGGATCGCCACCAGCGCGGCCACCGCGGTGGCCAGGTTCACCGTGCTTTCCAGCGCGTCCGACAACAGCGCGACGGACCCGGTGATCCACCAGGCCAGGGCCTTCAGCCCCAGCACGAGGCAGCCGACCAGCAGGCTTCCCACCGCGAGTTTCAGAGTGGCAGACAAGAGGCGGTCTCCGGCAGCTCGGCGGGACAGGCGGCACCCGCGGGGGACGGCTTATCAGCTGCCCCCTTCAGGAAAGGTTACGGTCCTCGGGGCCGGCCCCGGCCAGCCCCCTCTTCAGGTTCAGACGGGCCTCAGCCCATGCCGTTCATCTCGAAGCCCAGGTGCTTGGCGACGGTAAAGATGTCCTTGTCGCCGCGCCCGCACATGTTCATGCAGATGATGTGGTCCTTCGGCAGCCCGGGCGCGATCTTCATCACGTGACCCAGCGCGTGGCAGGGCTCCAGCGCCGGGATGATGCCCTCGGTCGTGCAGCAAAGCTGGAACGCCTCCAGCGCCTCCTTGTCTGTGATCGAGACATATTCGGCGCGTCCGATATCGTGCAGCCAGGAATGCTCGGGCCCGATGCCGGGATAATCCAGCCCGGCCGAGATCGAGTAACCTTCCAGGATCTGCCCGTCGTCGTCCTGCAGCAGGTAGGTCCGGTTGCCATGCAGCACGCCCGGACGCCCGCCGGTCAGCGAGGCGCAGTGCTCCATCTTCTCGTTCACGCCCTTGCCGCCGGCCTCCACGCCGATGATCTGCACGCTGTCGTCGTCGAGGAAGGGGTAGAACAGGCCCATGGCGTTCGACCCGCCGCCAATCGCGGCGATGATCGTGTCGGGCAGACGGCCTTCGGCGGCCTGCATCTGCTCCTTGGCTTCCTTGCCGATGATCGACTGGAAATCGCGGACCATGGCCGGATAGGGATGCGGCCCTGCCACGGTGCCGATGCAGTAGAAGGTGTCGCGCACGTTGGTCACCCAGTCGCGCAGCGCGTCGTTCATCGCGTCCTTCAGCGTGCCGCGCCCCGAGGTCACCGGGACCACCTCGGCCCCCAGCAGGCGCATGCGGAAGACGTTGGGCGCCTGGCGCTCCACGTCGTGGGCGCCCATGTAGACCACGCATTTCAGCCCGAACTTGGCACAGACCGTGGCCGTTGCCACGCCATGCTGGCCCGCGCCGGTCTCGGCGATGATCCGGGTCTTGCCCATGCGGCGGGCCAGGATGATCTGGCCCAGCACGTTGTTGATCTTGTGCGCGCCGGTATGGTTCAGCTCGTCGCGCTTCATGTAGACCTTGGCCCCGCCCAGGTGCTCGGTCAGCCGCTCCGCGAAATACAGAGGGCTGGGGCGGCCCACGTAATGGGTCCACAGATCGTGCATCTCGGCCCAGAAGCTGTCATCCGTCTTGGCATTCTCGTACTGTTCCTCCAGCTCGAGGATCAGCGGCATGAGAGTTTCCGACACGAAACGCCCGCCGAAGAGGCCAAAGCGGCCATTCTCGTCGGGGCCGGTCATGAAGGAGTTCACGAGATCGTTCATCGGATCGACCTTCCTTTAGGTGACAGCACTGGCCGGTGATATGGGACAGCGCGCCACATTTCCAGCCGAAACTCCACCCCCGCGCCCTCAAAAACCCCGTCCGAAAACTTTCCCAGAAAGTTTTCCCAAAATTCTCGTGGAGAATTTTCTCCCCGCCCGCAGCCGGCTATCATCGCCCACACAACAGGAAGGGGGCCCCATGGACCTGAAACGCGGCTACAAGGATCTCATCGCAGAGGCCAATGCCCAGATCGAAACCGTTCCCCCGGCCGAGGCCATCGCCCGGCTAAAGGATGAGACCGTCGTGTTCGTCGACCTGCGCGACCGGCGCGAGCTGGAACGCGAGGGGCGCGTGCCCGGCGCCTTCAATTGCCCGCGCGGCATGCTGGAATTCTGGATCGACCCCGAGAGCCCCTATCACAAGCCCGTCTTCGCCGAACGGAAGACCTTCCTGTTCTACTGCGCCTCCGCATGGCGCTCGGCCCTGGCCACCAAGGCGGCGCAGGACATGGGGCTGACCCCGGTGGCCCATGTCGAGGGCGGCTTCAAGGCGTGGAAAGAGGCCGGCGGACCGGTGGAAGAGGTGGAGCGGCGCTAGCACCGGCGCGACAGGCCGCGCAGCGGCCTGCCCTGGAAAAGACCCTCAGGCCGCGACGGCGGCCTGCCCGAACCGCGCGATCAGCGCGGGGTCCTTCACGCCGCGCGTGCTTTCAATCCCGGTCGAGACATCGACCTGCTTCGCCCCGGTGCGCTTCAGCGCCTCGCCCAGGTTCTCGGGCGTGAGCCCCCCGGCCAGGATCCACGGCACCGGCCAGCGCCGCCCGGCCAGCAGGCGCCAGTCGAAGGCCAGACCGTTGCCCCCCGGCAGGTCGGCACCCTTCGGCGCCTTGGCATCTACCAGCAGCTGATCGGCCACCCGGCCATAGACATCCAGCGCCGCAAGGTCGTCCGGCCCCGATACGCCGACCGCCTTCATGACCGGCAGCCCGTGACGGGCCTTCAGCTCCAGCACCCGGTCCGGGCTCTCGTGGCCATGAAGCTGCAGCATGTCGATCGGCACCGCCTTCAGCAGCGCGTCAAGCATGGCGTCATCGGCATCCACCGTCAGCGCCACCTTGCAGATCCCCTCGGGCACCCCGGCCGCCAGCGCGGCCGCGGTGTCGAAATCCACCGCCCGCGGCGATTTCGGGAAGAATACGAAACCGACATAGGCCGCCCCGGCAGCAGCCGCGGCGGCGATGTCTCCGGGCGTTTTCAGCCCGCAGAACTTGACCCGGATATCCGAAGATCCGGCCGGCAGGGACAGGTCCATGTCCCCGCTCACGCGTCCTCGAGAATGGCGAGGACCTCGTCCTTGCCCTTGTTCTTCTCTTTCTTCAGACGCTTCACCTCGCGTTCCAGCTTGCGCGCCTCGCGCGAACTGGTCGCGGCCGCCTTGCGGTGGCGGTATTCGCGAATCCATTCCCAGATGAAGCCGACCAGCACGCCGACAGCCACGCTCGCCAGGATCACCGTGAACACCGGCAGGGTCACCACGATGTTCCACCCCATGAACTCCGCCACCGGATCGGGGTACAACGCCAGCGTCAGCGGCTCCCGATTGGCCAGCGACATCGACACCAGGACGATGGCGATGAGTGCCAGTATGGCGTAGCGAACATAGCGCATGTTTATTCGACCTTTCCGTTCAGCCTGTCCCGCAAGAGCTTGCCGGTCTTGAAGAACGGGACATGTTTTTCCTCAACATGAACCGTTTCGCCAGTGCGCGGGTTGCGGCCGATGCGCGCATCCCTCTTCTTGACCGAAAAGGCACCGAAGCCACGCAATTCGACCCGGTCACCGCGCGCCATGGCACCGGTGACCTCTTCGAAGAACGTATTCACGATGCGCTCCACGTCCCGTTGATAGAGATGCGGGTTTTCTTCGGCGATCTTCTGTATCAGTTCTGATCTGATCATGACGTCCTACCCTCCCCGTGCGGCAAGGTTCGATCCGAGCCTATCCGGGAACTATAGGAACTAATGCGGCGCTCGCAAACGACAAGTTATTGTCTTGGCCCAGAAAATTGGCCTGCCAGCCCCCGATTCATGCCTTGACTCGTAGCCCCCGGCTCCAACCGCCCCGGTTGCGGTCCCGGGCCGACCAACCCAAGGGAGATCACCGAATCAAAAGAACATTGCGCTCGACGGACAAAAAAGGCCCCGCACCACCGGTGCGGGACCCCTTGATCTGCAGTCTGTACGACGCTCGCAGCGCGCCGGCAGGATTACTCGTCGTCGCCCTTGAGCGCGGCGCCCAGGATGTCGCCCAGCGACGCACCCGAGTCCGAGGACCCGTACTGCTGCACGGCTTCCTTCTCTTCGGCGATCTCGCGTGCCTTGATCGACAGGCCCAGACGGCGGGTCTTGTTGTCGATGTTGGTGACGCGCACGTCGATGTGGTCACCGACCGAGAACCGCTCGGGGCGCTGCTCGGAGCGATCACGCGACAGGTCGGAGCGACGGATGAAGGACTTCATGCCCTCGTAGGTCACTTCGATGCCGCCGTCCTCGATGGCCGTCACTTCGACGGTCACGATCGAGCCACGCTTCACGGCGCCGGTCGCATCGGCGAACTTGTCGCCGCCCACGGCCTTGATCGACAGCGAAATCCGCTCTTTCTCCACGTCCACTTCGGAGACAACGGCCTTGACCACGTCGCCCTTGCGGTAGTTCTGGATCGCGTCTTCGCCACGCTCGTCCCACGACAGGTCCGAGAGGTGAACCATGCCGTCGATGTCGCCCGGCAGACCGACGAACAGACCGAATTCGGTGATGTTCTTGACCTCGCCCTCGACCTCGGTGCCCTCGGGATGCGTCTCGGCAAAGACTTCCCACGGGTTGCGCATGGTCTGCTTCAGGCCCAGCGACACGCGGCGCTTGGCACCGTCGATTTCCAGGACCATGACGTCCACCTCCTGCGAGGTCGACACGATCTTGCCCGGATGGACGTTCTTCTTCGTCCAGGACATCTCGGAGACGTGCACGAGGCCTTCGACACCCGGCTCCAGTTCCACGAATGCACCGTAATCGGTGATGTTCGTGACACGGCCCTTGTGGACCGAGGCCAGCGGGTACTTGACCGCCACCAGATCCCACGGGTCTTCCTGCAGCTGCTTCATGCCCAGGGAGATACGGTGGGTTTCCTTGTTGATCTTGATGACCTGGACCTTGACGGTCTCGCCGATCGACAGGATCTCGGAGGGGTGGTTCACACGGCGCCATGCCATGTCGGTGACGTGCAGCAGGCCGTCCACACCGCCCAGGTCGACGAATGCGCCGTACTCGGTGATGTTCTTGACCACACCGTCAACGGTGTCACCCTCTTTCAGGCGGCCGATGACCTCGGCGCGCTGCTCGGCACGCGATTCTTCCAGGATGGCGCGGCGCGACACAACGATGTTGCCCCGGCGGCGGTCCATTTTCAGGATCTGGAACGGCTGCTTGAGGCCCATCAGCGGGCCGGCGTCGCGCACGGGCCGCACGTCAACCTGGGAGCCGGGCAGGAAGGCCACGGCGCCGCCAAGATCGACGGTGAAGCCACCCTTGACGCGGTTGAAGATCGCACCTTCGACGCGCTGGTCGTCGGCATATGCTTTTTCGAGGCGGTCCCAGGCTTCCTCGCGGCGGGCCATCTCGCGCGAGATGACGGCTTCGCCACGGGCGTTCTCGGCGGCGCGAAGATAGACTTCGACCTCGTCGCCCACGCCGATATCGGCGGATTCACCGGGGTTTGCGAATTCTTTCAGATCGACGCGGCCTTCCATCTTGTAGCCGACATCGATGATGGCCTGGCCTGCCTCGACGGCGATGACCTTGCCCTTGACGACAGTGCCCTCATCGGGCGTGTCCATTTCGAAGCTTTCGTTAAGGAGGGCTTCGAATTCCTCCATGGATGCGCTTTGAGCCATACGGGTCTCGGTTTCCTTTTAAGCGTTATACTGGCCGCGCGGTTGTCTCCGCCGGTCTATGGATTGGGAGAAGATGCGCAAAACAAAGAGGGCCGGGAATGTCCGACCCTGCTCGCCTCTTGTCTTGCGGTGATTTCACCTTCTGGCCGCGCGTATTAGTGCGTTTGAGGCCGAAAGGCAAGGCAAAAGCCCCCGGGGCCGGCTCTGGCATCCACTCTCACCGGTCCGGCCCACAGCTGTCCCGGGCCGCCTCCGGACCGAACGGCGCCTCCGGCTTTCCTGAACCAAGCAGGCCCGGCTTTGCGGACCGGGCCTGCATCGGGGGCGTTTCTTGACAGATCGTTAATCCGCCGCTGTAACCCATTGGAATCCCTGGGGCGCCCAAGTGTCCCACGCGTGGGACACCCGGCTCAGCAAAAGCGTTCCGGACCCACCCAGGCGGCCGCGTGATAGCGGTCGCCATGGGCCCAGCCCACCGGCAGGATCTGCTCGATCCGGGCCAGATCGCTGTCCGACAGCGTCAGCTCCCCGCCCGAGACGCATTCCCTCAGGTGCTGAACCGACCGCGTGCCCGGGATCGGGATGACATGGTCGCCCCGGCTCAGCAGCCAGGCATTGGCCAGCGCCGCGGCACTTGTCCCCATCTCTGCGGCCAGCGCCCGGAAGGCATCGGTCAGGCGCAGGTTCTCGGCCAGGTTCGGATCGGTGAAGCGCGGGTTCGCGGCAAGGAACGGCAGGTCCCCGATCCGCTCGCGCGGGATCGGATTGTCCGTCAGAAGCGACCGCCCCACCGGCGAGAAGGCGACGAAGGCCACGCCCAGCTCGGCGCAGGTCTGCACCAGCCCCAGTTCCGGCGCGCGGGTGGACAGCGAATATTCCGACTGCACCGCCGCCACCGGAAAGGCCGTCATCGCGCGGCGCAGGGTCGAGGGCGCGACCTCGGACAGACCGATGGCCTTCGCCTTGCCCTTCTCGACCATCTTGCCAAGGTTCGCCGCCGTCTCCTCGGGCGTGAACTTCGGATCGCGGCGGTGGGCGTAGAAGATGTCGACACAGTCGATCCCCATCCGCTCCAGCGACTTGTCCAGCTCGGCCTCGAGATGCTCGGCCGAATTGTCCAGGATCCGGTTGCCGTCGGCATCGGTGGTGAAGGTCGCCTTGGTCGCGATCACGAATTCGTCGCGCGCGCCAGGGTTGGCCTTCAGGTAGGAGCCGATCGCGCGTTCCGATTTGCCCATGCCATAGACATTGGCCGTGTCCAGATGCGTCACGCCCCAGTCTCGGCAGGCGTCCAGGATCGCGTGGCTCTCGGTTTCGTTGGTGGGGCCGTACATATCCGAAAACGACATCGCCCCGTATCCGATCGCCCCGACCTCCGGCCCGTTCGCCCCCAGTTTGCGCGTGTCCATGCCCCGTCCTTCCTAAGTCTTCAGCCGCTCCGCCACCGCGCGGGTGGCCGCCGCGACCGCATCGTCGATGCTCATTTCCGTGGTATCGAGCCGCAGCGCCCCCTCGGCCTGGCGCAAGGGTGCATCCGACCGGTTCATGTCGCGCTCGTCCCGGGCCTCGATATCAGCCAACACGGTCTCGTACGAGATCTCGGGATCCCTGGCGGCCAATTCCCTGTACCTTCGGGTGGCGCGTGCCTCGGCAGAGGCAGTCACGAAGATTTTCACCTCGGCCTGCGGGCAGATCACCGTGCCGATGTCGCGCCCGTCCAGAACCGCGCCGCCCAGCCGGCGGGAAAAGGCGGTCTGGAAATCGCGCAACGCGTCGCGCACCGCCGGCAGCGCCGCCGCCTTCGAAGCCGCCTGCCCCGCCTCGGAGGTCCGCAGCGCCGGGTCGTCCAGAACCCCGGCCTCCAGCGTCTCGGCCGCCTCGACCGGGTCCATGCCCTCGTTCATGCGCGCGCCGACCGCGCGGTAGAGCAGGCCGGTGTCGAGATATTCGAACCCGAATGTCGCCGCGAGCGCCCGGCCGATGGTGCCCTTGCCCGAGGCCGCCGGCCCGTCGAGCGCCACGGTAAACGGGCCGGTGAACGTGGTCTCGTCGCTCACGCCGCGACCTCTTCGGTCCGACGCAGATCGGCGCCAAGGCCGGACATCAGCGGCTCGAAGATCGGGAAGGAGGTCGCAATGGGCCCGCCGTCATCGACCGACACGGGCTGGTCGGCGGCCATGCCGAGGATCAGGAAGGACATGGCGATGCGGTGGTCCAGGTGGCTGGCGCAGGTCACGCCCCCCGTCACGCCGCCCTCATTGCCGCGTTTCGGAGAGCCGGTGACGGTCCACCAGTCCGGGCCGTCCTCGACCGTGACGCCGGCGGCACGGAGCCCGGTGGCCATGGCCTCGATCCGGTCGCTTTCCTTGACCCGCAGTTCCTTGACGCCCTTCATCACCGTCTGCCCTTCGGCGAAGGCGGCGACGACCGACAGGATCGGGTATTCGTCGATCATGCTCGCCGCGCGCTCCGGCGGCACGGCGATCCCCTTCATCTCGGGGGAATATCTTGCGCGCAGGTCGGCGACGGGCTCGCCCCCTTCCTCGCGCATGTTCTCGAAGGTCAGGTCGGCACCCATCTCCTGCAGGGTATAGAACAGCCCCGCCCGCGTCGGGTTCAGCCCGATGCCCGGCACCAGCACGTCCGAGCCCGGCACGATCAGCGCGGCGCAGACCGGGAAGGCGGCGCTGGAGGGATCGCGCGGCACGGTAATGTCCTGCGGCTTCAGCTCGGGCTGGCCGGTCAGGGTGATGACGCGGCCTTCATCGGTCTCGTCGGTGGTGATCTCGGCGCCGAAGCCTTCCAGCATCCGCTCGGTATGGTCGCGGGTGGCCTCCTTCTCGATCACGACGGTCTGGCCGGGGGCGTTGAGCCCGGCCAGCAGCACGGCGGATTTCACCTGCGCCGAAGGCACCGGCGTGGTGTAGCGCACCGGCACCGGGTCGGCGGCACCGACAAGGGTCAGCGGCAGGCGCCCGCCGGAGCGGCCATGCGACGCGGCGCCGAACAGCGCCAGCGGATCGGTGATCCGCGCCATGGGCCGCTTGTTGAGCGAGGCATCGCCGGTGAAGGTCGCCGCGATCGGCGAGGTTGCCATGGCGCCCATGATCAGCCGCACGCCGGTGCCGGAATTGCCGCAGTCGATCACCTGGTCGGGCTCGGCGAAACCGCCGACGCCCACGCCCTGCACCGTCCAGGCGCCGGGGCCGTCGTTGATGACCGTGGCCCCGAAGGCGCGCATCGCCTTGGCGGTGTCCAGCACGTCCTGCCCTTCGAGCAGGCCGGTGATGCGGGTTTCGCCCACGCTGAGCGCGCCGAGGATCAGCGCACGGTGCGAGATCGACTTGTCGCCCGGCACCTCGGCCTCGCCTGTCAGCGCGCCGCAGGGATGCGAGGTCATCGGGATCGTGGGGCCATGTGCGGACATGCGCATCTCCTTGGACTTACGTGCGGTCCCGCGATTAACGCATCGGGGCCGTTAGCGTCCAGAGACAAAGGGCGCCGCACCGGATGGGCGGCGCCGGGCCGCGCTTAGCCGGGCCGGCCGGTCAGCCAACGCAGCGGGTTCGTCTCGGCGATCTGGCGAAAGATCTCCTCTCCCAGCTCGTTGCGCAGACGGAAGCAGACGGCGCGCTCCGACAGCACCTCCTGCCGCGTCATGTAGTAATCCGAGCCGAAAAGCACATGGGCGCGCAGCCGGTCGGCTCCCTCGCCTTCGGAGGTCAGGAAGTGCCTGAGGAAGGGAATGTTCTCTTCGAAATCGAAGAGCGTGTAGGAGATGTCGGTATAAAGGTTGGGGTAGTCGCCGCTTTCGATCATCCAGCGGATCTGGTTGAACCAGTTTCGGTCGCGCCGATGCTCGTCCGCCGGCGGCCTCGGGTTTTCCGGGTTCACATAGGCATGCCAATCGCGCGAGCCGCCGAAATGCGCGAGGCAGACCTTCAGATCGGGGAAGGCCTTCAGCACCGGATCGAACGCATGTGGTTCGGTATACCGGTCGGCCCAGAAGGCGTTCAGGGGCTTGGGCGTGCCGGGATCGGCCGGATCATAGCGCGTCCGGCCCTGCACGCCCCCGCGCGAGCAATGGGACATGATCGGCAGCCCCTCGGCCTCGGCCCTGGGATAGACATGCTCCATCAGCGCAGGATGGTCGGGCGGAAAGCCCAACCGGGGGTAGATCTTGATCCCCTTGAAATGCAGCTTGTTGAGCGCGCGCCAAAGCTCTTGTGCCTGCGGATCTGCCCGGGGATCAATCGTGGCGAAGGGGATGACCTTCCGGCCCAGCGTCTCGTCCGCGGCCAGGCGCGCGAGTTCGTCGTGCTGGTCCCTGAGGGGAACGGGCACCGCGCCATGGCCGATCTGGCTAAGATCCATCGGCAGGACGACAAAGCGCGTCCGGTCGGGGGAATGGCGACAGAGGTTTTCCAGGATGCTCTTCTGCGTGGGCATCTCGGTTTCCGCGTGGAACCGGCGCAGGCGAAGTATCTGCTCGGCGGCATCGGGAAAGCCCAGGACCCGCACCAGCCAGGCGATCGGGCCGGCCAGCCCGGGGAAGCGCTTGACCGGGGCGACGAGGCGGCTGGGATAATGTTGGGGCGTATGCGTCCTGTTGAACAGGTGCACATGGCAATTGACGATCTCGATCGGTTTCTCGGCCATGACTGCCCCCCGTGAATCACTCCCGGGAGAGTATAGCAGCCTCAGCCGTCGCGAATGAACGTCAGGTAATGCGGCACGCGGCCCTCCCGCAGGGCCTTCTGTTCGTAGCGGGTCGAGATCCAGTCGTCCCAGGGGTCGCGCCAGTCGGCGGGGCGCTCGGCGGTCCAGGTAAAGCCGGCCTTCGGCACCTCCTCCAGCGTCTGGCGGACGTAGTCGGGGATGTCGGTCGCGACACGGAACACCGCGCCGGGTTTCATCACCCGGGCCAGCGGCTCCAGGTGTTCGGGCGTCACGAAACGGCGGCGGTGATGGCGTTTCTTGGGCCAGGGATCGGGATACAGCAGGAAGGCCCGCGAGATCGAGGCCGGGGCCAGCACGTCCATCAGGTCGCGCGCGTCGCCGGGATGCACGGCGAGGTTCTCGACGCCCGCCCGCCGGATCTTGCCCAGCAGCATGGCCACACCGTTGATGTAGGGCTCGGCCCCGATGATCCCGACATCCGGGTTCGAGGCCGCCTGGTGCACGAGATGCTCGCCCCCGCCAAAACCGACCTCCAGCCACACCGGCTTGCCCCCGAAAAGCGTGTCGAGGTCGAGCGGCCTGCGCTCGGGGTTGTCGTCCCAGTCGACCGGGCCGGGCGACAGCTGGCCCAGATCCTCGTCGAGATAGGTCTTCTGGCTTTTCTTCAGGCTCTTGCCCTTGAGGCGGCCGTAGAAGTTGCGGTGGGGGCGTTCGGTGCTCATGGGCTGGGCGTTTAGCGCGCGGCGCGGGGCGCGGCAACACTTCGGCGCGGGCGGGGCGGCGATTGCCGGGCGCGGTGCGGGCCGTCGGGGGCCGTCGGGGGCCGGGTTTTGCAGGGGCAATGCGGCACTGACGGGACACGGTCACCGAAAAGCCCCGCAATTGCCGCCTCCCGGGGCGGGACAAAGCGCGCGGGATGCGGTTTTATGGCGCCGCACCACCGGAGAGCCCCTACATGTTTCTAGCCATTTCCCTTCCGATCCTGACGCTGGCGGTGCTGGCGGCCTCGCTCTGGGCCTCCTGGCGGGCGATCCGCACCGCGCGGACGCCGCAGGGTGCGGTCGGCTGGGTCGTGTTCCTGCTTACGGCGCCCTATATCGCGCTGGTGCTTTACCTCTTCCTCGGACACCACCGCTATCGGCATTACCAGGTCTCGCGCCGGGAAAGCGGGCGCATCGTCGAGGCGGCGCGGGATTTCACCACGCGCTTTGCCCCGGGGCCGACGCCGGACGGGCTGAACCCCGAACCCTTCGAGAAGCTCGCCGCCATGGGCGCCACCCGCGGCAACGACATGGAGCTGCTGGTCGACGGCAACGCCACCTTCGACGCGCTTTTTGCCGCGATCGACGGGGCCGAGCACTACATCCTGGCGCAGTTCTTCATCATCCACGACGACGAGATCGGGAAGGCCTTTGCCGACCGGCTGATCGATGCCGCCGACCGGGGCGTGAGTGTGCGGCTGATCTTCGACCCGATCGGCTGCCGGACCCTGCCCGATGCCTATCTGGACCGGCTGCGCGACGCCGGTGTGCATGTCCCGCGCAAGCAGAAGCTCGCGCGCCGGTCGGGGCGGTTGCAGATCAATTACCGCAACCACCGCAAGACGCTGATCGTCGACGGCCACATCGGCTTCACCGGCGGGTTGAACGTGGGTGACGAATACCTGGGCCGCAGCGAGCGCTTTGGCCATTGGCGCGACACCTTCATCCGGGTCACCGGCCCCATGGTGGCCGAACTGCAGCTGGTCTTTGCCGAGGACTGGCACTGGGGCACGCGCGAGACGCTGGTCGCGCCGCTGCACTGGGAGCCGGCCGCGGCCGAGGCCGACATGACCGGGCTGGTCCTGCCCGCGGGCCCGGCGGACGAGGTCGAGACGGGGACGATGTTCTTCCTGTCGGCCATCGTCGCGGCGCAACACCGGCTGTGGATCGCCTCGCCCTATTTCGTGCCCGACACGGACGTTCTGAGCGCTCTGAAACAGGCCGCCATGCGCGGGGTGGACGTGCGGGTCATGGTCCCCGATGCGATCGACCACACTCTGCCCTGGCTTGCCGCCTTCGCGGCCTTCGACGAATGCCGTGCCGCCGGGGTCGAGATCTGGCGCTACAAGACGGGCTTCCTGCACCAGAAGGTCGTGCTGGTCGATGACCGGATGGCGGCGGTGGGGTCGATGAACATGGACAACCGCTCGTTCCGGCTGAACTTCGAAACCATGGCGGTACTGTTCGACAAGCGCGCCGCCGCCGCCGTCGAAGAGATGCTGACCGAGGATTTCACAAAGGCCGAGAAGATGGAGAAGAGCCTGTCGCAACAACCCCTGAAGATCCGTGTCGGCGCGCCGGTGGCGCGCCTGTTCGGACCGCTGCTATGATACGGGTCGCCAGCTACAACATCCGTAAGGCGCGCGGGATGGACCAGAAACGCGCGCCCGAACGGATCCTCGAGGTGATCTCTCGCCTGGGCGCCGACGCGGTGCTGCTGCAGGAGGCCGACCTGCGGCTGGGCTCCCGCCCCACCGCCCTGCCCCGCGAGATGATCGAGCGCGAGACGGATTTCCACGTGGCACCGCTGGCCGAGAACGACGTGAGCCTGGGCTGGCACGGCAACGCGCTTCTGGTGCGCAAGGGCTACGAGCTGGAGCAGGTCAACCGCTACAACCTGCCGGGCCTGGAACCGCGCGGCGCGGTCTCGGCCCTGCTGAGCGGCGGCGAGGAACAGGTGCGGCTGGTCGGCGTGCACCTGGGCCTGCTGCGCCCGTCACGGCGGCTGCAGCTTGAGATGATCCGCAACGTGCTGGACGACGACCACGTGCACCGCACGGTGATCGGCGGGGATTTCAACGAATGGTCGGCGCGCCACGCCCATGGGCCGCTGGAGCCGGATTTTCACATGGTACCCGAGCAGCGCAGCTTTCCCGCGACCTACCCGGTGGCGGCGCTGGACCGGATCGCGCACGGGCCCGGGCTGCTGCTGACGGCGTCCGGTGTCGAGGACGGGCCGGAAAGCCGGGCGGCCTCGGACCACCTGCCGATCTGGGCGGATTTCGCGATCCGCTCGCCGGAGTAACCGGCGCCGGGCGACAGCCGCGGGACCCGACCCCAAGATCAAACGCAAAAGGGCCGGCGCATTCGCCGGCCCTTTCGTGCAGAGTACAGACGTCCGGCTCAGACGGCCTTCTTGAAGGCCTCGGCCAGGTCGGTCTTCTCCCAGGAGAAACCGCCGTCCGCTTCCGGCTCGCGGCCGAAGTGGCCATAGGCCGAGGTGCGGGCGTAGATCGGCTTGTTCAACTCCAGGTGGGTGCGGATGCCGCGCGGGGTGAGGTCCATGACCTCGGCCGCGGCCTTTTCGATGACCTCGTCCGGGACCTGGCCGGTGCCGTAGGTGTCGACATAGACCGACAGCGGCTTGGCCACGCCGATGGCATAGGACAGCTGCAGCGTCGCCTTGTCGGCAAGGCCGGCGGCCACGATGTTCTTCGCAAGGTAGCGCGCGGCATAAGCGGCCGAGCGGTCGACCTTGGTCGGATCCTTGCCCGAGAAGGCACCGCCGCCATGGGGGGCCGCGCCGCCATAGGTGTCGACGATGATCTTGCGGCCCGTCAGGCCCGCGTCGCCGTCCGGCCCGCCGATCACGAAGGTGCCGGTCGGGTTGACCCACCATTCGGTGTCCTCGGTGATCCAGCCCTCGGGCAGCACTTCGCGGATATAGGGTTCCACGATGGCGCGGATGTCGTCGCTGGACTGGTCCTCGCTCTCGTGCTGGGTCGACAGCACGATCGAGGACACGCCCACCGGCTTGCCGCCTTCATAGACGACCGACAGCTGGCTTTTCGCATCGGGGCGCAGGCTCGGCTCGGCGCCGGACTTGCGGGCCTCGGCCAGGCGGCGGAGGATCTTGTGCGAATACTGGATCGGCGCCGGCATGAGTTCCGGCGTCTCGTTGGTGGCGAAGCCGAACATGATGCCCTGGTCACCGGCGCCGTCCTTGTCGACGCCCTGCGCGATATGCGCGGATTGCTCGTGCAGGAAGTTCAGCACGTGGCAGGTGTTCCAGTGGAAATGCTCCTGCTCGTAGCCGATGTCCTTGATGCAGTCGCGGGCGATCTGGGTGATGCGCCCCATGTAGTTCTTCAGCTTTTCCTGATCGGACAGGCCGACCTCACCGCCGATCACCACCATGCCCGACGTGGCAAAGGTTTCGCAGGCGACGCGGGCGTTTGCCTCCTCGGTGAGGAAGGCATCGAGGATGGCGTCGGAAATCCGGTCGCAAACCTTGTCCGGGTGACCCTCGGAAACGGATTCCGAGGTGAAGGTGTAGTTGTTACGGGTCATGAAAGGTGCTCCATTGAGTGTCTGTCCGTCACGCCAGGAAGCCGTTGTGACGGTGCTCGATTGGCCTATGCCGCCCGGAGGGGCTGGTCAATCGGAAAGTGTCTCGATCTTTCGTGATCCCGGGGAAAGCGCCCATCCCAGCAGCAGAAGTGTCACGATCAGCCAGGGCAGATCGCCGCTGCGCGCATAGAGCGTGGGCGGCAGGGGCGCGGGAAGGGCCGCCTGGACATAGCCGGTCTTGCCCAGTCCGAGGCTGTCGAGGATGCGGCCGTCGGGGGCGATGATGGCCGAAATGCCGGTATTGGCGGCACGCAGCATGGGCAGGCCCTGTTCGACCGCGCGCATCCGGGCCTGGGCCAGGTGCTGGTAGGGGCCGACGCGCTGGCCGAACCAGGCGTCGTTGGTGACCTGCAGTAGGAAGGCCGCCCGCCCCGGGGCACCGTTCACGTCCTGGGGAAACACCGCCTCGTAACAGATCAGCGGCAGCGCCCGGCCCAGCGGGCCGAAATCCATCAGCGCCGGTCCGGGGCCGGAGCTGTAGCCGTCGCCATCCTCGGCCGCGAGCCCCTGGATCCCGACCCGCTTGGCCAGGCCGCCCAGCGGGATGTACTCGCCGAAGGGCACCAGGTGATGCTTGTCGTAGACGCCCGTCGCAAGGCCGCCCCGGTCCAGCCGGACAAGCGCGTTGTAAAGCCGCCCATCCTCGTAGCGGCGGATGCCAAGCGCTACCTGCGCGTCGCCCGCGGCGGCGGATATGGCCTCGTACCAGGGGCCGGCCCGCTCGTGCACGGGGGCGATGGCGCTTTCCGGCCAGACGATCAGGTCGGGCCGCTCGCCCGCCGCGCTCAGCTCCAGCTGGCGCTGGAAGAAGACGGGGATGAACTCGGGATCCCATTTCTGGTGCTGTGGCGCATTGGGCTGGATCACCCGGACCAGATGACCGGTCGACCCGATCCCGGGCCGTGAAAGCTGCGCCGCAACGGTCAGCCCCAGCAACAGCGCCAGCGGCACCAGCAGCGCGGGACGGTCACGGTGCAGGATCCACAGCCCCACCCCGAAGGACGCGGCCAGCGCCAGCAGGCCCAGCCCATGCGGCCCGATCCAGGCCAGCAGCGGCAACATCGGACTGTCGACCAGCGTCTGCGCGGGCGCCGCCCAGGGAAACCCCGTCATAAGGTAGGCCCGGCCGAATTCGGCCAGCCCCAGGCAAGGGACCAGCAGCAGGCCGCGCCGCAGCGCCGTCCCGGCCAGCCGGTGCGCGGCCCAGGCACCCGCCGCCCAGAACAGCGCCAGCCCGCCGGCCATGAAGATTAGCGCGAAGGGCGCCATCCAGCCATGGCGTTCGATATCCACCAGGAAGGGCTCGACGATCCACATCAGCCCGTGTGCCAGGAAGCCGGTCGCAAAGGCCCAGCCGATGCAGGCGGCGCGCCCGGCCGTGCCCGCCGCGGTCAGCAGCACCGGCAGCAATGCCCAGCCCGCCAGCGTCACGATCCAGAGCCCGTAGGGCTCCAGCCCGAACCCCGACACGGCGCCAAGCCCGGCGGCAAGCAGCATCTGCGCCCAGGCCGGCCAGCGCGCCAGGAAAGCGGCGGGGTACATGTTCAGTGGCTGTCGTCCGGCAGGCGCACGCGCAGGCGCTTGATCCGGCGCGGGTCGGCATCGACCACCTCGAACTCGGCGCCGTCGGGATGTTCCACCACCTCGCCGCGCGCCGGCACCCGGCCCGAAATCATGATGACCAGACCGCCAAGCGTGTCGATCTCTTCCTCGTCCACCTCTTCGCTGTCGGTGAGCGAGCGGCCGATCTCTTCCTCGAATTCGTCGAGCGGGGTCTTGGCCAGAGCCAGGTAGACGCCGGGTTTCTCCTGCACCCAGGTGCGGTCCTCGTCGGTGTCGTGCTCGTCCTCGATCTCGCCCACGACCTGTTCGAGCAGGTCCTCGATCGTGACAAGCCCGTCGACCCCGCCGTATTCGTCGATCACCAGCGCCATGTGGCGGCGTTCGGCCTGCATCTTGGTCAGCAGAACCCCGATCGGCATCGAGGGCGGCACAAAGAGCAGATCGCGCAGCATCGAATGCAAGTCGAACGGCGTGTTCTTGCCGTTGAACCCGTGTGTCAGGGCGAAATCCTTCAGGTGAACGAAGCCCACCGGCGTATCCAGGGTGCCCTCGTAGACGGGGATTCGGGTCATGCCGCTCTCGCGGAAAACCTCGACCAGTTCATCGGCGGTGACCGTATCGGGCACCGCGACGATGTCGGCAGACGGGATCGCCACGTCTTCCACCCGCATGCGGCGCAGGTTCATCATCCCATGTCTTGGAGGTTCGGGTGCGGTGATCTCGGCCTCATCGTGGCCATTCACGGCAGCTCCGGGGCTCAGCACCCCAACTATCCGGCCAAAAAACCCACCCTGACCGGTACTTTCCTCGTCGTCCTCGTGCGCGCGCTGCGCTGCGCCAGACGAACCGTCGATATCGCCCATTTTTCCTATCTCAAACCGGGCCATCAGGACCCATTTGCGACGATATATGGATTTTCCAGCCCCAGTCCAGAGAGGATCTCCACCTCGAGCGCCTCCATCCGGGCCGCATCCGCATCGTCGACGTGGTCATAGCCCAGAAGATGCAACACTCCGTGAACCACCAGATGCGTCACATGGTCCGCCATTGGCTTGCCCGCGGCACTGGCTTCGCGGGCGCAGGTGTCCCATGCGATGGCGATATCCCCAAGCGTCAGATCCCCCCCGGGATCGGGTTCGGGCGTCAGCGGATCGCCGCCGGGCGTGTCGGGCGACAGGTCCTCGGCCGGCCAGCTGAGCACGTTGGTCGGCGCGGGCTTGCCCCGGAACTCGGCGTTCAGCACGGCGATGCGGGCGTCGTCGCAGGCCAGCAGGGATATCTCTGCCGCCTCCGGGGCGAGACCCAGACGGGTCAGCGCCGCATCGGCCGCCCGGTCCGCCAGGGCCTCGAGGTCCAGCGCCTCCCAGCGGCTGTCCTCGGTGATCGTCTCCACCGGCATGTCGGTCAGTCCAGCTTCAGGCTCAGCGCCATGTCGTCCAGCTCCCGCGTGAGAAAGCCCGAGGCAGGATCGGAAACATGGGCAAGATAGGGTTGCGAGGCGTCCAGCCGGATGTTGTCGGCGGCGACCAGGGCGCCTGCGCGCAGCCTTGGCGACAGCAGGTGCAGCACCGGCAGGTACATGCTTTTCCAGCCGTCGAGCAGCACCATGTCCAGCGGGCCCTCCACCGTTATCAGCGTCTCGCGCGCGTCGCCTTCCAGTAGGGTCACGATGTCCCCCACCCCGGCGCGGTCAAAGCTCTCGCGCAGGGCACGGCACTTTTCGGGATGCACCTCGGTCGTGAAAAGCTGACCGCCCGTCTCGCGCAGCGCGGCGGCCAGGTAAAGCGTCGACAGCCCGAAGGAGGCGCCGAATTCCACCACCCGCCGGGCCTGCGCCCCGCGCGCCAGCATGTAAAGCAGCCGCCCCTCTTCCGGCGACACGGCCAGGTATTCGGATCCCAGGCGCACGATGTCGTCGGTGTCCTCTTCCGGCAGGAACCCGCCCCGCGCCTCGCGCGCCTCGTCCGACGCGCGCGAGGCGGCATGCAGCCGCGACAGTTCCGCGGCGATGGCGGGATCCCGGGGGAGCCACATCGGTTCAGGCGGTTTCATCGGCCTCGTAGGCTTCGATGATCGCCGCGACCAGCGGATGGCGCACCACGTCCTTGGCCGTGAAATAGTTGAACGAGATCTTGGGGATCGACTTCAGCAGCCGTTCCGCGTCGGCCAGCCCCGAGGGCACACCGCGCGGCAGGTCGACCTGGCTGCGGTCGCCGGTGATGACCATGCGCGAGCCCTCGCCGAGGCGGGTCAGGAACATCTTCATCTGCATCGCCGTGGCGTTCTGCGCCTCGTCCAGCACCACGAAGGCATTGGCCAGCGTCCGGCCGCGCATGAAAGCCAGCGGCGCGATCTCGATCTGCTTTTCCTCGCGCAGCTTCTGCAGCTGCTTGCCGGGCAGGAAATCGTTCAGCGCGTCATAGAGCGGCTGCATGTAGGGATCGACCTTTTCCTCCTGGGTGCCGGGCAGAAAGCCCAGACGTTCGCCCGCCTCGACGGCGGGGCGGCAGAGGATGATCTTGTCGACATGGCCCTGGATGAACATGTTCACGCCCACGGCGACGGCGAGGTAGGTCTTGCCGGTGCCGGCCGGACCAATGCCGAAGGCCAGTTCGTTCTCGTACAGCGACTGCACATAGGCCTTCTGCGCGTCGGTGCGCGGCTCGACCAGCTTCTTGCGGGTCTTGATCTCGATCGTGCCGCCCTGGAACATCTCCAACTGGTCACCGGAGGTCTCTTCCTCCTCGACCGTGTTCATGCGGATCTCGCGGTCGATATCGCCGGCCTCGACGCTCTTGCCGGCCTCCAGCCGCTGATAGAGCGCCTGCAGAACGTGGGCGGCACGTTCCATCGCACCGTCCTCGCCGTGGATCGCCAGCGCGTTGCCGACGCGGATGATCTGCACGCCAAGCTTCTGTTCGACATCCGCCAGGTTGCGGTCGAACTCGCCACACAGGTCTATGAGCAGACGGTTGTCAGGGAAATCGATGCGCACCCCGCGTGGGGCGCTTTCGGAAAGGGGCGGGGTCAGGGCGCCTATGGCCAATCCGGTCTCCTTGTCAGATCTCATGATCGACCGTGCCAAGATCCGGGGGACCGTGCAAGCGCAGCGTGGCGAAAATTCACGCGATTGCAACAAAAGGGCCGCCCCATTGGGCGACCTGTGCCGACTTGTCCGGCGGGATCGTGCCGTCTGCGGCCGTTCCCGGTGCATGACGCAAGGGAAGGCAGCGCCCGGTGCCCCCGTGTGTCAGAGCAGGTCCGGAACCCCCGAGCCGCCCTTGAAATTGCCGGTCGCGGTGTTGGGCGGGGCAATACCCGAGCAGACGGGCTTGCCGTACTTGTCGAGCCGCTGGGACAGATAGCCTTCGAGCCCGTCGTCGATGATCCAGTGGTCGCAGCCGTTGGGGTCGACCCAGATGCCCGCCTCGAGCGTGGACAGGCTCTTGCGGTCGATGAAACCGTCGTAGCTCTTGTCCTCGCCCACGCAGGCGGTCAGCCCGGTGACGATCGCGAGGGGGACGATGATCCTGGAGAATGTCATTCGGGGGCCCCTCACTGGATGCAGATGATTTCGACGCGGCGGTTTCTGGCCATGCCGTCGCGGGTGGTGTTGGAAGCCACCGGCATCCGTTCGCCGTAGCCACGCACGTCGGAGATCCGCGCCCCGGTGGAGGCGGCGACCTTGGCCACCGAATTGGCGCGCCGTTCCGACAGGCGAAGATTGTACTCGTCCGAGGCGCGCGCATCGGTATGACCGATGATGATGAAGGCCGTGGCCGAGGATTGCGTGAAGAACTCGGCCAGGCGCTGCTTGCCGGCGGGGCTGACATGGGAACTGTCGGTCGAGAAGAACTGATCCGTGTTCAGCACGCCGCAGAGGTTGCCCCGGCGGCAGACCGGGATGCCCTGGCGGTTCACGTGGGGCGACATGTAGCCCTCGGCCCCGTCGTCCATCACCCAATGCTCGCAGCCGTCGGGATCGACCCAGATGCCCGGCACGTATCGCTCTCCGGACACGGTTGCCTGAGCCGACACGGCGTGGGGCGCCGCGATGATCTGCATCGCGGCCAGGGCCCCGACCAGCGCCAAACCCGCTACCCGGGCTCCGATCCGATCAAACACGCTTGTTCTTCCCTCGTTCTATTATTCTGCCGGACGCGGCCGGGGCCGCGACCTTCGCTGTTCTCACGCAAGGTTAAGCAAAGCCCAAGGGATTGTGAAGAAATTCCGGGAAGACCTCGCGCAGGCATAATGCCGGCACGACCCCTGCCGCAGCCCGGCCAGGCGAATCGCGCCTTTGAAAACTTGGGCGCGGCGGATCCCGAAGAGGCAAAGCGCGACATTTCGGCCGCCGCACATTTATGCGTTTCCCCGAGGCGCACAATCCACAGATTGCGCCATAATTGTGGCACATCTCCGGTCATCGCCCGCGCGTATGGGCCAGGTGCTTGGTCTTCGCCGCCAGAGTTAACTATTGCTGACCCGGAAATCTGGACGGCGTGGCCAGGCGCGGCCAGACAGGATTTACCGTCAAATTGCAGGATACCAATATGACCTCCATTTCTCGCCACATGTCGCGCGGCCTTCTCGGGATGGCCCTGGCTTCGATGATCCCGCTCGGGGCCGCTGCGCTGGATTACCCGACACGTCCCGGCACCGCGCCGAACCAGATCACGATTTCCTGCTTCCGCGGGCTGGTCGATGCCGTGGTCTGGGACCGCCCCAACGCGGTCTTCGTCGATGACCTCGTGCGGATCGGATACGAGTATCCGCAGGCCTACGCGATCGCGCAGACCGTCTGCCGTGACGAATATGGCGTGAACAACCCGGGCTACATGACCCAGCGCCTGCAGCAGCTGATGGCCACCACCCCCGTCACGCGCTGAGGCGGCACTTACCTGTGCAAAGAGGCCCGGGTCATGAACGCCGGGTCCGGACGCATCGGACCAGGTGCACAGGATGCGCCCGCCTCGCCCCGGACCATGCCGGGGCGCCGGATCAGACCAATTCGCCTGCGAGCGAATTGGGGCCCGACGCGGTGATCCGCACCCGGGCCAGATCACCGACAGAGACCTTGTCCGTGGTCACGTGAACCGCATGAAGGTGATCGGACTTGCCGACCATCTGCCCCGGGTTCCGCCCCGCCTTTTCGAACAGAACCCCGACCTCGCGGCCGACCATCGCGTCCTGCGCCGCGCGCTGCTGCCTGGTGATCAGCGCCTGAAGACGCTGCAGCCGGTCGTCGGCCTCGGCCGGATCGACCTGCGCGCGTTCCGCCGCCGGGGTGCCCGGACGGGTGGAATACTTGAACGAGAAGGCCGAGCCGTAGCCCACCGTCTCGATCAGAGCCATCGTCTCCTGGAAATGCGCCTCGGTCTCTTCGGGGAAACCGACGATGAAATCGCCCGACAGAAGGATGTCGGGGCGCGCCGCGCGGATGCGCTCGATCAGGCGGATATAGCTTTCGGCCGTGTGGCTGCGGTTCATGCGCTTGAGGATAAAATCGCTGCCCGATTGCACCGGCAGGTGCAGGTAGGGCATCAGCTTCTCGCAATCGCCATGGGCGGCGATCAGGTCGTCTTCCATGTCGTTGGGATGCGAGGTGGTGAAGCGGATGCGCTTGAGTTCGTCGATCTCGGCCAGCTCTCGGATCAGCTGCGCCAGCGTCCAGTCGCCCCCCTGCGGACCTTCGCCATGGTAGGCATTCACGTTCTGGCCCAGCAGGGTGATCTCGCGCACGCCACGCTCGACCAGGTCGCGCGCCTCGGTCACCACGCGGGCAACGGGGCGCGAGACCTCGGCACCCCGTGTATAGGGCACCACGCAGAAGGCGCAGAACTTGTCACAGCCTTCCTGCACGGTGAGGAAGGCGGTCGGTCCGCGCCTGGCCTTGGCGCGGCCCTTGAGATGCTCGAACTTGTCCTCTTCGGGGAAATCCGTATCCAGCGCCTTCTCGCCGCCGCGCGCCTTCGCTTCCAGCTCGGGCAGGCGGTGATAGCTTTGCGGGCCGACGACCAGGTCGACCATCGGCTGACGCCGCATGATCTCCTCGCCCTCGGCCTGGGCGACACAGCCGGCCACGCCGATCTTGAGATCCGGGCGTTCGGCCTTGAGCCCCTTGAAGCGGCCCAGTTCGGAATAGACCTTCTCGGCCGCCTTCTCGCGGATATGGCAGGTGTTGAGCAGGATCATGTCCGCATCGTCGGGCGTCGCGGTCTCGACATAGCCCTGGCCACCCAGCGCCTCGGCCATGCGTTCGCTGTCGTAGACGTTCATCTGACAGCCATAGGTCTTGATATAGAGCTTCTTCGGAGCGGACATGGGGCGCGGTTCCGGATTGTCGGGAAAACGAGGGGCTGACTACCGCATGGCGCGTGATCTTGCAATGCGCGGCGGATTGTCGGACGCTCGCCGGCGGCCGGGCCGTCCCGAAACGCACCCTTGTCGCGCGGCGGGCGGTCACGCCTTGGCCATCAGCACGGGGTATGGCACTGGGTATGGCGCCGCCGGGCCGGGCGGCCCGCGACGAGAGACGGAGCAGGTTTTGTACTACGGGTCGTTCGAGGATTTCCTGAATAAGCCGGATCGCTGGGCGGTCGGCCCGCTGGCGATGATCTTCGTGGAAGACGAGGTGGAGATCGACACCACGCTGCGCCACCACCGCGACTGCGGCTTTCGCACCATCGTCGCCTTCATGCCCGACGACTACCCCTCGGCCCCCGACCTGGTGGAGCAGATCCACCGCGTGCGGCTGGACACGGTGCGGCGGGACGTGGTGCCCGACACCGTGAACCGCATGATCGCCGCGGCGCCGGGGCTGTGGATGTATTACTGCTACAACGCCGAGTACCTCTATTACCCGTTCTCCGAGACCCGCAGCGTGGGCGAGATGCTGAGCTTTCATACCGAAGAGCGGCGCGATGCGATGCTGACCTACGTGGTGGATCTCTATGCCGACGACCTGAAGGCCCATCCTTCGGCGGTCTCGCTCGACCGGGCGCATCTGGACCGCACGGGGTATTATGCGCTCGCCCGGCTGGATCCGGACAGCGGTTTCGCCCTGGAACGGCAGCTGGATTTCTTCGGCGGGCTGCGCTGGCGGTTCGAGGAACACGTGCCCAGGACAAGCCGGCGGATCGACCGGGTCGGGCTGTTCCGGTCGAAGCCGGGCCTGTCGCTGCGCGGCGATCACACCTTCGACGACGAGGAATACAACACCTACGCCTGTCCCTGGCATCACAACCTGACGGCGGCGATCTGTTCCTTCCGGACCGCGAAGGCGCTGAAGCGCAACCCCGGGTCGACGTTCGACATCACGACGTTCCACTGGCACAACTCGGTGCCCTTCAACTGGCAGTCGCGGCAATTGCTGGACCTTGGGCTGATGGAACCCGGGCAGTGGTTCTGAGCGGGCTGCGCGACCGCTGACGGGTCCCCGCGCGCCGGACTGCCCCGGAAACCGGGGTGGGCGGGTGGGAGGTTCGCCGGGGCAGTCCGGCCCTTCCGCACGGCACCCTCCAATCACAAGCCAGCCGGCCGGGCGGCGGCTACGCTCCCGCCCGACCCACCCCGCTGCGCCGCCGCCCTTGCGCGCAGCGGCCAGGGCCGGTTCAGGGCAGCGGGTCAGTCCGATACAGCCGGATCTTCAACCCGCCGTGAGGCACCTGCACGCCGGTGGGCAGCCAGGGCAGGCCCGTCGCCTTCGCCAACCCGCCATCGGTCGTCACCAGCCCGACGCGCCAGCCCCGGAACCGGGTCTTCAACCCCTCGCCCAAGGCACCGTACAGTCCGAAGAGCAGCTTCCGGTCGCCGATCCGCGCGCCATAGGGCGGGTTGATCATCACCAGCCCCGGCGGGCCATCGGGCGGCGCGGCCTCGGACACCGGGCACTGGCGGAAGGACACCAGCCCGTCCAGCCCCGCCCGCGCGGCATTCTCCGCAGCCATCGACACGGCGCCCGGATCCCGGTCCGAGCCGCCAAACCGGAAATCGGGACGCGCCCCCTGCCCGGCTGCCGCGCGCATCGCGGCCCAGATCCCGGGGTCGAAATCCGGCAGGCTCTCGAAGGCGAAACCGCGGCTGCGGCCCGGGGCAAGGCCCAGGGCGATCTCGGCCGCTTCCAGCGGGAAGGTGCCCGAGCCGCACATGGGGTCATAGACCGGCTCGCGGCCGTCATAGCCGCACTGGCGCAGGAACAACGCGGCAAGCGTCTCGCGCAGGGGCGCCTTGCCGACGGCCTGCTTGGTCCCGCGCATGTGCAGCGGCGCGCCGGAGGTGTCGAGGCTGAGGGTGCAGAGATCGTCCTCGATCCGCGCCATGATCTTCAGCTTCGGCGCGCGGCTGTCCGTCTCGCCGCCGCCCGCCGCCTCGCCCAGGGCCTCGCGAATCGCCGTCTCGATCCGCTGGGTGGCGGCGCCGGCGTGATAGATCTTGGACTTGCGGCAGACGGTTTCCACCTGCACCTGCCGCCCCTCGCCCAGGATCGACATCCAGTCCACCCGCCGCACCCGCTTGTCGAGCTGCGCCAGGTGCATGGCCCGGAACTCGGCCAGCCTGACAAGCACGCGCGTCGCGCCCCGGCTCAGCAGGTTCACGCGCCAGACCTCGGGCCAGCCGCCGCGCAGCGTCACGCCGCCCGGCACCTCGGCCGCGTCGGCAAAGCCCAGGGCGCGCGTTTCCTCGGTCAGCACGTGTTCCAGCCCCGGGGGGCCGGCGAGGAAGATGTCGAACGGAGGTTCGGGCCGGATCGGGGCGGCCGGCGCCGGCGGGGCGACGGCGGTTTCGCCCGCGGGGCGTTTCTTGCGGCGTCGCGACGACGAGGTGCGGGCCATCAGCGGACCCCGCCCCGGACAATTGAACCGGTCATATTCGGGCAGGCGCGGCTCAGTTGCGGCGACGCAGGCGGATCACCACGTCGACCGAGGCGATCTCGGCCCCTTCGGGCGCTTCCGGCAAGCGGGTGATTTCCAGCTGGTCGGCCGGCGCGTCGAACAGATGCGCCTCGTCCTCCCAGAAGAAATGCGGGTGGTCATGGGTGTTGGTGTCGAAGTAGCTCTTGGAGCCGTCAACCGTCACTTCCTGCAGCAATCCTGCCTCGCAGAAGGCGCGCAGCGTGTTGTAGACGGTGGCCAGGGACACAGCGACGCCCCGATCCTTGGCCGAGTCGAACAGGCTTTCGGCCGTCACGTGCCGATCCTTCCCGTCGCCCACGAGCAATTCGGCCAGCGCCACGCGTTGCCGCGTCGGGCGCAGCCCCGCCTGGCCCAGCCAGGTCATCGCTCTTTCCTCGGATTGTGCCACCGGTGCCACGGGCAAGACCTCCCAGACGTCCATTCAAAGGTCTATATAAAGCTTGACCTGCCCCGAACTCAATGGGAATCCGGCAAAAACGCCGGGACAGGCCATGGAGGGGCCAGAATGAGGCCCGGATCCCGATCCGCAAACCGCCGCAGGAGAGGACCGCGGCGTAGCCGGCCGAGTGGCCCTGACATTTTGCCTCTGTCCCTGTGGCCCGCATGGCCTTGCAGGACATCCGGCGGCGGTGATAGAGGGGTCGAAATGCACCATTGAGACGAGCAGGAGACGCGCCAGCATGGCGAACCTTCCCACCTTCTTCGACAAGGATGCGCTCCTGAAATGCGCCCGTGGCGAACTTTTCGGCCCGGGGAATGCACAATTGCCCGAACCGCCCATGCTGATGATGGATCGCATCACCGATGTCAGCGCCGATGGCGGCAGCCATGGCAAGGGCCATGTCGTGGCCGAGTTCGACATCCATCCGGACCTGTGGTTCTTCGAATGCCACTTCCCCGGCAACCCGATCATGCCCGGCTGCCTTGGCCTTGACGGGCTGTGGCAGCTGACCGGCTTCAACCTTGGCTGGCGCGGCATGCCCGGCAAGGGCATGGCCCTTGGCGTGGGCGAGGTGAAGCTGAGCGGGATGGTCACGCCGGACCGCAAGATGCTGACCTATTACGTGGACATGGTCCGCGTCATCGACCGCAAGCTGAAGATGGGCGTCGCCGACGGACGGGTTGAGGCCGACGGAGAAGAGATCTATTCGGTCAAGGGCATGAAAGTGGGGCTCTCCGCAGGAGAGTAGCCCGACGCGCCCAGGCCCGGTTCGGGCCATACCAGACAAGGGAGACCCCAATGCGCCGCGTCGTCGTAACAGGACTTGGCATCGTGTCGTCCATCGGGAGCGACAGGAGCACCGTGCTCCAGTCGCTGAAGGAAGGCCGGTCCGGTATCGTGGCCAGCCCCGAGATGGCCGAGCACGGTTTCCGCAGCCGGATCGCGGGGACCATCGACGTCGATCCCAAGGATCACGTGGACAAGCGCACCCTGCGTTTCATGGGTCCCGGGGCCGCCTATGCCCACATGGCGATGAGCCAGGCGATCGAGGATGCCGGGCTGGAACAGTCGGATATCGTCAACGAACGCACCGGCATTGTCGCCGGCTCCGGCGGACCTTCGACCAGCGCGATCTTCCAGGCGCATCAGACGGTGCTGAAATCCGGCGCCACCAAGCGCATCGGCCCCTTCGCGGTGCCCAAGGCGATGTCGTCCACGATCTCGGCGAACCTGTCGACCGCCTACAAGATCAAGGGCATCAACTATTCCATCACCTCGGCCTGCTCGACCTCGCTGCACTGCATCGGCAACGCGGCAGAACAGATCATGATGGGCAAGCAGGACATCATGTTCGCCGGTGGCGGGGAAGAGCTCGACTGGACCCTGTCCTGCCTCTTCGACGCGATGGGCGCGATGTCGTCGAAATTCAATGACACGCCCGAAAAGGCCAGCCGCGCCTTCGACAAGGACCGCGACGGGTTCGTCATCTCCGGTGGCGGTGGCATGCTGGTGCTCGAAGAGCTGGAGCACGCCAAGGCCCGCGGCGCGAAGATCTATGCCGAGGTCACCGGCTATGCCGCGACGTCGGACGGCCACGACATGGTGGCCCCCTCGGGCGAGGGTGGCGAACGCGCGATGCGCGGGGCTCTCACGACCTTCGACAAGGACCGGACCATCGGCTACATCAATGCGCATGGTACCTCGACCCCGGTCGGCGACGTGGGCGAGATCGAGGCGGTGCGCCGGGTCTTCGGCAACGGCCCTGCCCCCGTGGTGTCGTCGACCAAGTCGATGACCGGCCATGCCCAGGGCGCCGCCGGCGCGCTCGAAGCCGTGTTCTGTCTGCTGATGCTCGAGCATGACTTCATTGCGCCGTCGATCAATGTCGATGCGCTGGACCCCGAGCTGACAGAGGGCGAGATCGCGACGAAGCTGATCGAGAACGCCGGGCTCGACAGCGTCATGACCAATTCCTTCGGATTTGGCGGCACCAACGGATCTATGATCCTTTCCAGATACGACGGATAAGAAACATGTCGGACCTTCTGAAGGGCAAGCGCGGCCTGATCATGGGCGTTGCCAATGACCGCTCCATCGCATGGGGCGTGGCCCGCGCCTGCCACGAGGCCGGGGCCGAGCTGGCCTTCACCTACCAGGGTGAAGCCTTCGGCAAGCGGCTGGAGCCGCTGGCCCAGTCCATCGGGTCGGACTTCATGGTCGATTGCGACGTGACCGACGATGCCTCGCTCGACCGGGCCTTTGCCGCGCTGGCGGCGCGATGGTCCTCGATCGACTTCGTCGTCCATGCCATCGCCTTTTCCGAGAAATCCGAGCTTGCCGGCCGGTTCCTCGATACCAGCCGGGCGAATTTCAAGAATTCCATGGATATCTCGGCCTATTCCTTCGTCGAGATCGCGCGCCGCGCCTATCCGCTGATGAAGGAGAACGGCGGCACGCTGCTGACGATGACCTACCAGGGCTCGCAGCGGGTGGTGCCGAACTACAACGTGATGGGTGTGGCCAAGGCCGCGCTCGAATCGGCGACCCGGTACCTGGCGAACGACCTCGGCCCCGACGGGATCCGCGTGAACGCGATCTCGCCCGGCCCGATGAAGACCCTGGCCGGCGCGGCGATCGGCGGCGCGCGCAAGACCTACAAGCATTGCGAACAGAACGCGCCGATGCGCTCGAACGCGACTTTGCAAGCCGTTGGCGGCACTGCCGTCTACCTGATTTCCGATGCCGGCGCCTACACGACCGGTGAAATCATCAAGGTCGACGGCGGCTTCCACATACTGGGCATGCCGCAACCCGATCATCTTTGACCGGGGGTGAGAATTCGTCACGCAACTGCCACGTGACGGCCTCTTTTCATCGTTAAGCGTCTGCGTGACAACGATTACGGATGTTTATGTAGCGATGAATGACCCCAGACATTTTCAGACCCCGGGCCTGAGGCGCCCAAGATGGGCAAGATGGCTGACCCGCGTTTTGATGACCTTCTGCGCCTTTCTGATGATCCTCGCGGTCCTCTCGCAACCCAAGGTCTCGCGACTGACAGGGCGGGCCGCAGATCATGTGTCGGCCCTTGCCGGGTGGATTGCCCATCAGGTCAAGGGAGATGCGGTCACCTCGAACCAGACTGCCCTACCCTCGGGTCAGGGCATGTCCGGCAGCCCGTCCGGCCTGATCGGTCGCTGAAGCCCCGGCTTTGCCAATCGCATTCGGCACGGTCCCTCCGTGGGACCGCGTCGGTCCCGCAGGGCCGCGTCAGGCTCGTCCCACCAAGCCCTTTTGCCCTGCCCTGATCGGCCTGAACCCTTGGGGCCGCGCAACCGTTGCGTGAAACCCGGCCGTGTTGATGTTGGGCCATTCAACCGTCTCCCGGCGACGCGCAGGCGGGCCTTCCTCTTGGTTTGACCGCCGTGGCTCTTCCTTCTGTCGCACCGCTGTGCCAGAGTTTGCGCGGACGGAGGAGGCGACATGCCAATCAGGACCTGTATCTTCGATGCATACGGGACCCTGTTCGACGTGGCGGCCGCAGCGCGGCAGGCGGCACAAGAGCCAGGGTTTTCAATACTTTCCGACCGGTGGGAAGCGGTTGCGCGCGACTGGCGCAGCAAGCAGCTGCAATACACCTGGCTGCGGGCGGTCACCGGGGCGCATGCGGATTTCTGGCAGGTCACCCAGGACGGGCTGGACTGGGCGCTGGAGGCCGCAGGCCTTGACGACACGCGCCTGCGCATGCGCCTGCTGGATCTCTACTGGGAGTTGCAGGCCTATCCCGAAGTGCCCGGCATGCTGGCCGAACTGAAAGCGGCGGGCAAGGCCACGGCGATCCTGTCGAACGGGTCTCCGGGGATGCTGAAGGGGGCGGTGGCCTCGGCCGGGTTGGGCGCGGTGCTGGACGATCTGTTGTCTGTGGAAAGCGTGGGTGTGTTCAAACCGGACCGGCGGGTCTATGACCTCGTGACCGAGCGATTCGGCGGCACCCCGGACGAGGTGCTGTTCGTATCTTCCAACGGATGGGACGCGGCGGCTGCGGCTGGCTACGGCTTTGTCACCGCCTGGGTGAACAGAGCGGGAGAGCCGATTGACCGGCTACCCTGGACCCCGGCCCATGTCCTGTCCGATCTCAACGGCATACCAGAACTGGCGGCGCATTAATGGCAACCTTCCGAACATCCGACGGATTGACCCTGTATTACGAAGTGACAGGATCCGGCCCGCCGCTGTTGTGCCTGGCCGGTCTTACCCGCAACAGCCGGGATTTCGATCCGCTGCGCGCAGCACTTCCGGGCGTGCAGATCATCACGCTGGATTATCGCGGCCGGGGCCTGTCGGAATTCGACGCCGACGCCCACAATTACAACGTCCTGCGCGAGGCCCGCGATGCGGTGGACCTGATCGCCCATCTGGGTCTGGGTCGGGTCACGCTGCTGGGCACCTCGCGCGGGGGGCTTATCGCCATGGCGATGGCGGCCCGCCACCCCGAGACCCTCTCGGGCGTTGTCCTGAACGATGTCGGACCCGAGATCGGCCCCGCCGGCATCGCCCGGATCATGGAATACCTGGGCCAGGCGCCGCAGGTCCGGGACCTTGATGCGGCGGCGCGCCAGATGCAGGCAGAGAATGCCCACAGCTTCCCCGGCGTGCCTTTCGACGTCTGGCGACAGCAGGCCGAGGCGCAGTTCCGCGCAACCGACGCGGGCCTCGCCCTGCGCTACGATCCCAGGCTGCGCCAGGCGATCCTCGAACAGGCGGCGTCCGAGGCGGCACCGGACCTGTGGCTGTTCTTTGACGCGTTGAAAACCCTGCCGGTCGGCTTGCTCCGGGGTGCCAATTCGGACATTCTCCTGCCCGAAACGGTGGCCGAGATGCGCCGGCGGCATCCGGGGCTGATCGTCAGCGAGGTGCCTGACCGGGGTCACGTGCCATTCCTGGACGAACCTCAAAGCCTGGACGTGATCCGGGCCATACTGGCCGAGGCGGAATGTCTGACATTGACATGATCTCGGCGGCCGCCGGCCGGCTTTCGGGCCATATCCGGCGGACGCCTCTCCTGACTTCTCCCTTCCTGGACGAGATCGCCGGCCGGCGCGTCTTCGTCAAACCCGAATGCCTGCAGCACACCGGCAGCTTCAAGTTCCGCGGCGCCTGGTCGGCGATCTCGGCGCTGGATCCCGGGCTGCGCGCCAAGGGCGTTCTGGCATATTCCAGCGGCAACCACGCCCAGGGCGTGGCCTTGGCGGCGCAGATGCACGGGGCGCCAAGCGTGATCGTCATGCCCTCGGACGCGCCGGCGCTGAAGATCGCGAACACGAAGGCGCTTGGCGCCGAGGTGGTCCTTTATGACCGCGGCCGCGAGGCCCGGGAAGAGATCGGCGACCGGCTGGCCGCCGAACGCGGGCTGACCCTGATCCGGCCCTATGACGAACCGCAGGTCATCGCGGGCCAGGCCAGCGTCGGGCTCGAGATCGCCGAACAGGCGGCCGAGCTGGGCGTGGCGGACAGCGCGCAGGTGCTGGTCTGCTGCGGCGGCGGCGGGCTGACCTCGGGCGTGGCGCTTGCACTGGAGGCAAAGGCGCCGAAGATGACGGTGCGCCCGGTGGAGCCAGAGGGCTTCGACGATGTCGCCCGGTCGCTGCAGGCGGGCGCGATCCAGCGCAATGCGGCCGAAGCCGGCGGGCTGTGCGATGCGATCCTGACCCCCGCGCCGGGGCAGATCACCTTTCCGATCCTGTCGCGGCTGTGTGGCCCCGGTCTGGTGGTCACCGAGGAGGAGGCGTTGCGCGCCATGGCCCTGGCCTTCCTGCGGCTGAAGATCGTTCTGGAACCCGGGGGCGCCGTGGCCCTGGCCGCCGCGCTGTTCCATGGGACAGAGATCGACGGCGAAGAGGTGATCGCCGTCGCCTCAGGTGGTAACGTGGACCCGGAGGTGTTCCGACTGGCATTGGACCGCCTGGACCAGGCCTGACCCCTCGGGGGCCCGTCGCGGAAGGCCCGGATCGTTTTCGCGCAGGAAAACGGCGGCGCGGCCCGGTTCGTTTCGGGGATCCGGGCCGAGAGGAGCAAAGGAGAAGACCCATGAACCTCGCCGATCTCGGAGATGTCCAGCTGCATTACCGCGTCGATGGGCCGGAGAACGGACCGCCGGTGGTCTTTGCCAATTCGCTGGGGACGGACCTGCGGCTCTGGGACGACCTTCTGCCGATGCTGCCCGCCGGGCTGAAGATCGTCCGCTACGACAAACGCGGGCACGGGCTGTCGTCGCTGCCGCGCGGGCCCTATCACATGGGCGCGCTGGTCAAGGACGTGGAGGCGCTGCTGGATTACCTCGGCGTGCGCGACGCGGTCTTTGTCGGCCTGTCGATCGGCGGGATGATCGCGCAGGGGCTGGCCGTCAAGCGGCTGGACCAGGTGCGGGCGGTGGTCCTGTCGAACACCGGGGCCAAGATCGGCACCCGGGACATGTGGGACGAACGCGTCGCCGCCGTCGAGGCCTCGGGGATCGAGCCCATGGCCGATACCGTGATGGAGCGCTGGTTCTCCCCCGCTTTCCGCGCCACGCCCGAGCTGCAGCTTTGGCGCAACATGCTGATCCGGCAACCGGCCGAGGGCTATGCCGGCTGCGCCGCTGCCATCGGCGGCACGGATTTCTACACCACAACCGCCGGGCTGCGCCTGCCCGCCCTGGGCATCGCGGGGTCCGACGACGGCTCCACCCCGCCGGACCTGGTGCGCGAGACGGTCGACCTGATCCCCGGATCGCGCTTTCACCTGATCCGGGGCGCCGGGCACCTGCCCTGCGTCGAGACCCCCGTGGAATACGCCAACGTGCTGAACGCCTTCCTGCATGAAGTTGGCCATATCTGATCCCCTGAACATCCGAAACGAGATCCAATGCCCGCATCTGTCTTCGACAGCGCCCTCTACGGCCGCCTGTTTCCGACCGGCGAGGTCGGCCGCCTGTTCACCGACACCGCCGAAATCCGCGCCATGCTGCTGGTCGAAGGGGCCCTGGCCAAGGCCCAGGGCGCGCGCGGGGTGATCCCCGAGACCGCCGCGACCCAGATCCACCGTGCCGCGCTCGAGGCACAGATCGACCCCTCGGCGCTGGCCGAGGCCACCGGCACCAACGGGGTCAGCGTCCCGGCGCTGGTCAGTGCCTTCCGGGCCGAGATCGGCGCACCCGAGGCGCGCGCCTTCGTGCATTGGGGCGCGACCTCGCAGGATATCGCGGACACCGGGTTGATGCTGCGGCTGCGCCAGTCGTTCGGCCTGATCGAGGCCGATGTCGTCGCCTGTGTGCAGGCGCTGGGGCTGCTGGCCCGCGACCATGCCGAAACGCCCATGGCCGCGCGCACCTATGGCCAGCACGCCACGCCCACTGCCTTCGGCGCCGTGGTCGCCTCGTGGGGCATGCCGCTGCTGGATCTGCTGGACGAGCTGCCGGCGCTGCGCGAGCGCTGCCTGCTGGTTTCGCTGTCGGGCGCTGCCGGCACCGGCGCGGCGCTGGGGCCCGAGGCGGCGGCGCTGCGCGCCGACCTGGCGCAGGCGCTGGCGCTTGGCGATCCGGGGCGCAGCTGGCACACCGACCGCGCGCCAATCCTGCGGATCGCCGACTGGCTGGCGCGGCTGACGCTGGCCTTCGGCAAGATCGGCGAAGACCTGACCCTGCACGCCCAATCCGACCTGGGCGAGGTGCGGCTTGGCGGGGCCGGAGGATCCTCCACCATGCCGCAGAAACAGAACCCGGTGGGGCCCTCTGTGCTGGTGGCCCTGGCGCGGCAGGCCACGGCGCTGCACGGGGCGCTGCAATTGGCGGGGATGCACCGGTTTCAGCGCGACGGCGCGGCGTGGTTCACCGAATGGATGGCCCTTCCCCAGCTCGTGCTGGGCGCCGCCTCGGCCGCGCAGACGGGGGCGCGACTGGCCGGGGGCATCGCACCGGACAGGCAAGCCATGGTCCGTGCCTTCGACGGCCCGGGCGAGATGATGATGGCCGAGGCGCTGTCCTTCGCGCTGGCCGCCACCCTGCCCCGGCCCGAGGCGCAGGCCGAGGTCAAGGCGCTCTGCCGCGCCGCCGCCGAGACGGACGAGCCGCTTTCGGTCCTCGTCGCGCGGCAGCACCCGGGACTCGACCCGGGGCTTTTCGACCCGGCCGGCCAGCTGGGCCAGGCCCCGGCAGAGGCGCGGGCCTTTGCGGATCGCGCGGCCAGGGCCGCCTCGGGCCGCGATTGACCGGGGCGGCACGGGCCCGTGCCGTTTCCGTTCCCAAGAACCGCGCCGGTGCGGCCGCCACCGACCGGACGGGACTGTTTCAGGATTGCCTTCTCGCGAACGCGCGCTCACCTTGGCCGGGAAGATCCCAGCGGAGCGCCTGACATGTCCGACATTTCTCCCTCCCCTGTACCCGACACCGCGACCGGCCCGACCACGGTCCGCGCCGCGCTCTGCCGGGCCTTCGGTGCGCCTATGACGATCGAGGAGGTGGTCCTGGCCCCGCCCCGCGCGGGCCAGGTGCAGGTCACGCTGGAGGCGGTGGCGATCTGCCATTCCGACATTTCCTTCGCCGAAGGCGCCTGGGGCGGGCACCTGCCGGCGGTCTACGGGCACGAGGCGGCGGGGCGGATCACCGCCCTGGGCGACGGTGTGACGGGGCTGGAGATCGGCGATCCGGTGGTGGTCACGCTGATCCGGCCCTGCGGCCATTGCCTGAACTGCGAAACCGGACAGCCGACGATCTGCACCACGCCGAAGGACAATGTCACGCATCCGCTTTCCCTGCCCGACGGATCGCAGGTCTTTCAGGCGATGGATTGCGGTGCCTTCGCCGAGAAGGTCGTTGTCGATGCCGTGCAGGTGGTGAAACTGCCCGAAGGGCTTGCCTTCGACATCGCCTGCCTGCTGAGCTGCGGTGTGATCACCGGCGTCGGCGCGGCCGTGAATGCCGCCGGGCTGCGCGCCGGGCAGGACGTGGTGGTGATCGGCGCCGGGGGCGTCGGGCTGAATGCGATCCAGGGAGCGCGCATCGCCGGGGCCCGGCGCATCGTCGCCGTGGACGTGACCGAGGAAAAGCTCGCCATGGCCCGGGATTTCGGCGCCACCCACGGCGTTCTGGCGACCGAGCCGAAACCCTGGCGCGCGGCGCAGGCAGCGCTGGGGCGCGGCGCCGACGCGGTGCTGGTGACGGTGGGCTTTGCCCCGGCCTACACGGATGCGCCGCGCTACATGGGCTTTGGCGGCAAGGTCGTGGCCATCGGCATGCCCCACGGCGGACAGATGGCGGAATATGAGCCGGTGACGCTGTCCTTCGCGGGGCAGAAGATCATCGGCTCGAAGATGGGCGACGTGGTGATCCGCCGCGATATCCCGTGGATGGTGGACCTGTACCAGCAGGGGCGGCTGAAGCTGGACGAGCTGATCTCGGGCCGCTGGCGGCTGGAGCAGATCAACGAGGCCATCGCCGACACAAAGGGTGGCGGCGCGAAGCGCAACGTGATCCTGTTCCGCTAAGCCCGGGCTGAGGCCTCGCTTCCGGCACCATCAGATCGCATCCGAGGAGGTGCCATGAAACTCGCCGATCTCGACATCATCGTCACCGCCCCGCCCGCGCCGGGCTGGGGCGGGCGCTACTGGATCCTGGTGAAGCTGACCACCGCCTGCGGCATCACCGGCTGGGGCGAATGTTACGCCGCCAGCGTCGGCCCCGCGGCGATGGAGGCGGTGATCCGCGACGTCTTTGCCCGCCACATGGCCGAGGAGGACCCGGCCAATATCGAGCTGATGAAGCGCCGCGCCTATTCCTCGGGCTTCACCCAGCGGCCGGACCTGACGGTGATGGGCGGGTTCTCGGGGCTGGAGATCGCCTGCTGGGACATCCTCGGCAAGCACCGCGACTGTCCGGTCCATGCGCTGATCGGCGGGCGGATGAACGACCGGATCCGCGCCTATTCCTACCTCTATCCCCTGCCCCGGCACGACATATCGGCCTTCTGGAGTTCGGCCGAACAGGCCGCCGAAAGCGCGCTTGACCTGGTCGCGCGCGGCTATACGGCGGTGAAATTCGACCCGGCCGGTCCCTACACGATCCGCGGCGGGCACATGCCCTCGATGCGGGACATTGGCCAGTCCGTGGCCTTCTGCGCCGCGATCCGCGAGGCTGCGGGCGACCGGGCCGATCTGCTTTTCGGGACGCATGGCCAGTTCTCGACCGCAGGGGCGATCCGGCTGGGCCAGGCGCTGGAGCCGTTCTCTCCGCTCTGGTACGAGGAGCCGGTGCCGCCCGACGACATCCCCGCCATGGCGCAGGTGGCCCGGAGCGTGCGCGTTCCCGTGGCCACGGGCGAGCGGCTGACGACACTGCCGGAATTCACCGCGGTTCTGCGCGCGGGCGCGGCCGAGATCCTGCAGCCGGCGCTGGGGCGCGCGGGCGGCATCTGGGAGGCGCGCAAGATCGCGGCCCTGGCCGAGGCGTTCTCGGCCCAGGTGGCGCCGCATCTTTATGCCGGGCCGGTGGAATGGGCGGCGAATGTCCAGCTGGCGGCGGCGATACCCAACATCCTGATGGCCGAGACGATCGAGACGCCGTTCCACGCCGCCCTGATCCGCGACGGGATCACGGTCGACGACGGATACATCCCGGTGCCCACCGGACCCGGCCTTGGCATCGAGGTCGACGAGGCGCTGGCCCGCGCGCATGCCTGGACCGGGGAGACGCTGCATCTGCAGATGCAAGAGGCGCCCTGCTCCTACGACCGGGGCAATGCCTTTGCCGGGGGCGCGCCACCCGAGTAAGCGCGCCGGGGCGTGCGAGGCCGGCCGATCCGCAGTGACAGCATGGGGGTTACCGCATGGCAGGCTTTCGTGCATGATGGTGCAAACCGAAATTCCAGACCGCGTGCCGTTCCGTGACAGATTCTGACCTTCTCTCGCCCGAGACACCCGGTGACATGGCCGTTGCTGCAAGTGCGGCGACGTCCTATCTCAAGACGCTTGCGCATGAGGGCCGGCTGATGATCCTGTGTCATCTTGCGGGCGGCGAGAAATCCGTGGGCGAACTGGAACGGTTGCTGGACATGCGCCAGGCGGCGGTGAGCCAGATGCTGGCGCGGCTGCGGGACGAGGGGCTGGTGTCGACGCGGCGGGACGGAAAGACGATCTTCTACGACCTGGCGGACGACAAGACGAAGCAGGTGATCGGCCTGCTGCATTCGATCTTCTGCGCCCCCTGACCGCCCGATCCGGCGGTCCTGATGCCGGGCATTCCATACCGACAGCGTCGCCAGGCGGTGGGGTGTAACCCCACCCTACGGAGATCCGCGACCCGGTACGCGCAAAGGGCAGCCCGGCGCTGCGGGGTGGGTGGGCGGGAGCTGCGACGGGCTGCCCGGCCTCGCCACTGTCTCAGACCAGCGGCGACCGCGCCCGCTTCCGCTGCAATTCGAAGTGACCCAGCGGGGTCCAGCCTGACAGCACCGTCTCCACCGGATCGGCCCGGAAGGCCGCGCGCAGCGCGCTTTCAAAGGTGCGGCGGTCCTTCTTCGGCATCGGCGCCAGGTCCAGCACGATCTGCCCGCCAAGCCCCCGCACCCGCAGCGCGCGCGGCAAAGCCCGGGCGCAGGCGATATTCGCCTTCAGCCCCGCCGCCAGCGAGGTATCCGCCCCGGTGTTCACATCCACCGCAACCAGAGCCCGCGTCGGCTCCACGTAAAGAGAACCGCCACCGGGCAGGCCGACGCGCGCCCCACGGGCAGCCTCGATCGCCTCGGTCACGCCGTGGGTCTCGAAACATCCCGCTTCGGTCACCACCTCGGCCGGCTCCGACCAGTCGCGCCAGGCCAGCAGGTGCGGGCCATCGCCCTCCACCAGCTTCTCGGGTTCGCCGTCCAGGTCGGCCATCACCCGCGTCGCGAGTTCGGACATGGCGGCGATGTCCTCGGCGATCTCGTCCTCGTCCGCGCCCTCGGCGGCGGAGCGGACGATCAGCCCGTGGAGGGCCGCGTCCTTCGGCCCCATGACCTCGTGTGCAATTTCCAGAAGCCGGTCGCGTTCTTCATCTTCGCGGATCCCGCGCGAGATGTTCAGCCCGGGCGCACCCGGGGTCACGATGGCAAAACGGCTCTTGAACAGCAGCCGGTTGGTCACCGGCACCGCCTTGCCCGGCTCGGCATGGCCGGTCACCTGCACCAGCAGGTTCTCCCCCGGCGACAGACCCTTGACCTGGCGCAGGAACGCCGGCCCGTCAGGGGTCGACAGGAACATGCCGCCCTGCCCCTTCACCGGCCGGTCGGCGCGCGCGCGATAGATCGTGCCCGGCGCCGGCGTGTCCGTCTCGACCAGCAGGTCGTCCAGCTGGCCATCCACCATCAGGGCCGCCGCCTCGCGGCCGTCCAGATGATCGAGCAGGATCTGCCGTCCCTTCATGCCGCCTCCCTGTAAAGCGGGTAGCCCGCCGCCTGCAGCAGCCCCGCCGTCTCGGCGAGCGGAAGCCCGACGATCCCGGTGAAGGATCCGCTGATCCATGGAATGAAGGCCCCCGCGGGACCCTGGATGCCGTAGCCGCCGGCCTTGCCCTCCCAGTCGCCGGTGGAGAGGTAGGCGTTGATCTCGGGATCCGACAGGCGCTTCATCTTCACCGCGCTGACCACGTCGCGTTCCCAGACGCGATCGCCCAGCCGCAGCGCCACCGCCGTGATCACGCGGTGCCGCCGTCCGGACAGCAGATGCAGGAACTGCGCGGCCTCGCCGGCATCCGCGGGCTTGCCCAGGATGCGCCGACCCAGCGCCACGGTGGTGTCCGCGCACAGCACAAGCTCATCCGGCGCGGCCCCGACGGCCTGCGCCTTCTCGCGCGCCATGCGCTGGCAATAGGGGCGAGGCAACTCGTCCCGTGCCGGTGATTCGTCGATATCTGGGGGGCGCACGCCTTCGGCCACGACGCCGAGTTGCGCCAGCAGGTCGCGCCGGCGCGGAGACCCAGATCCCAGGATCAGCCGCATGCGCCGGTCGCCGTCGTCACTTGAAGCGATAGTTGATTCGCCCCTTGGTGAGGTCGTAGGGGGTCATTTCCACCTGGACCCGGTCGCCAGCCAGAACTCGGATGCGGTTCTTGCGCATCTTGCCTGCCGTATGTGCGATGATTTCATGGCCGTTTTCAAGCTCGACCCGAAACGTCGCATTGGGCAGGAGTTCCTTCACGACACCGGGAAATTCGAGCGTATCTTCCTTGGCCATGTTGTCTCCATCCTTGCACGCCCGCCATAGTCACGGGCGCGCTTTAAATGGACCTTCACAGACCTTAATTCAAGGGCCTTGTCAGCGAAGCTCGATCATGTCCGGCGTACCGTCGCGGCCCGACTGGTCCGCCCAGTGCGCGCGGTTGAGCACGACACCCTCGGACCGGACCCGGTGAATCAGCCCCGGCTCGACCTCGGCACAGGTCCAGGCGGGCACATCGAAGACCCCTTCGGCCAGCACACCGCTGTCGGGAAAGCCCTTGTCCGGCGGTCCGAAGATCCCGCCGCGGCCGGTGTTGACCTCGACCGCCTCGTTCCAGTCGACCTCGCCCACCAGCGAGGCCATGACCGACACACACTGATTCTCCAGCGCCCGCGCCATCGACCCGATTCGCACCCGGGAATGGCCGGTGCGCGCCTCGGTCGCCGAAGGCACCAGCAGCAGGTCGGCCTCGGTCAGGGCGTGGGCCAGCAGGGGGAATTCGCTGTCGTAACAGATCAGCACGCCGATCTTGCCCAACGCGGTGTCAAAGAGGCGCAGCGGACCGCCCGGGTCCATGTCCATCTGGTCACGCTCGTAGGGGATCAGGATCTGCTTGTCCTGCACGCCGATCTGCCCGGTCGGCGTGATCAGCCGCGCCCGGTTGACGGGTTTGGTCCCCGTGCCGCTCTCGGCCCGCGCCGGGCCGGAGGCGGCCAGGATATGCACGCCGTATTCCGCCGCAAGTGTCACGTGGACCTTGTCGGCCTCCTCCAACCTGTCGGCCACGGCCCAGCAGGACTTCTGCAGGTCCTGCGCCGTCTCGCGCCCATCGAGCGTGGCAAGCTCCATCGCGCCATATTCTGGAAAGACGAGCAGTTCGGCCCCCTGCCCGGCCGCGTCGGCGACCCAGGTTGAGATCTTGTCCTCGTATTGCGACCAGCTGTCGAGCCAGTCGAGCGGATATGCGGCGGCGGCAACTTTCATGGCTTATCGGTAGCGCCGCCGCCGGGCCTGCACAAGGGGCGGATTAGCCGCCGGTGGTCGGGTCGATGACGGTCTTGACCTCGGTGATCACGTTGGCCGGAAAACCGCTGATCTCGGCATGTTTGCGGATCGCGTCCTCGCTGTCAGCCAGGTAGATGCAGAAGGTCTTGTCGCCGGTCACGTAGGAGTGCTGCCATTGCACGCCGGGCACCTGCTCCAGCGCCGCGTTCGACGTGTTGGCCGCGCCGCAAAGCTCCTCGGCATTCATCGCGCCCACACCAGGCAGGTCACGTTCGATGACATATTTCTTCATGGGGTCCTCCTCTCCTTGAAGGGGGACAGGATACGCCCGTCGGGCGTTTCGCTCCAGCTCTCAGGGAATCCACGGTCGGGCCCCTGTCCGTCCAGGGCTGCGGGCCCGCGCGCCGAACTGGCAGGCCTTCCCCCACGCAGGCCCCGGAGTCGCGCCGAATGCCCGGGAACGCACGGCCAGCCATCCCGCGCCGGGCGGTGGCGGGCCGGGGGTGGGCGGGCGGGAGGCCTGCCACCGCCCGTCCCGCCGCTTACAGCTCGCGCATCCAGAACTGCAGGGGCTTGTCGGTCTCCGCCTCCTGGTCGATGTCCTTCCAGGAAAAATGCGCGACCACGCCGGGCAGCGGCGCATAGCCCCTGCCCCGCCAGAACGGCTCCAGCGAACGCGCACCCTCGGGCCGCAACGGATGATCGCCGGGGCGCATCACCCCGCAGAACGCGATCCTGTCATAGCCCAGCCGCCGCGCATGGGCCTCGCGTTCGTCAAAGAACCGATGCCCGATCCCGTGGCCCCGGCATTCTGCCAGAAGCACCGATTCGGCGCAGTAGAAGACCGATCCCATGTCGATCCCCGACCCCGCGAAGGCGGCGGCGAAATCGTCGGCGTGATCGGCCAGCGGCATGCCTGTCGCAGCACCCACCAGCCGGTCACCGTCATGGGCACCGACCACGATGGCCGCCGCGCTCTCACGGTAGACCTGCAGGTAGCGGCGTTCGTAATCTACATCCCCGTCATAGAGATAGGGCCAGTCGCGAAACACGGTGATGCGCAGCCGGGCCACATCATCCAGCGCGGCGTCAAGCGCCGCGCCGGTCAGCACGCGGACCTCCATCAGGAGACCTGCGCGACCCAATCGGCGAGGTTGTAGTATGTGGTCACGCGGGAGATCTTGCCGTCCTTGATGTCAAAGAACGACCCGGCCGGCAGGCGATAGGTCTGGCCCCTGGCCTCCGGCAGGCCCGCGTCGGTGGCAAGGTAGGTGCCGTTGACGATGTACTCGGCCGCGGCACGGGTGCCGCCCTCCGCCTCGAACACCACCATGTCGGTCAGCTCTTCGCGGTAGCAATGGCTCATATGTGCGCAGAACTCGGCGAACTTGATCTTGCCGACACGGATGCGGCCCTCGTTGACGTGATGCGCCACGTCGGTGTCCAGGCAGGCCAGCATGGCCTCCGTGTCGCCGGCGTTGAAGGCCTCGAAATACTGCTTCACGATGTCGGACATATCGTCTCCTTGGGCGCGCCCCAGCGTTCGGTCAGCTTGCCGATGATCTGGTCGCGGGCCTTCCTGTATTGCGCCAGCTTGTCGGCGCGGGTTTCGCCCAGCCCCGTGGGGTCGAGGATCGGCCAGTATTCCACGTCGAGGTGGAAATACCGCGTCAGCTCCAGCGCCCGCCGCTGGCTTGCGGGCGACAGGGCAATCACCAGGTCGAAGGACGACAGGTCGTCGCCCCATTGCTCCATCTCGTCGAAAGAGCGCGACCGGTGCCGGGCCAGCTCCACGCCCATCTCCTCGCAGACGGCGACCGAGAATCCGTCGATCTCCATGTCGTTCTTCACCCCGACCGACTGGACATAGGTGCCTTCGCCATAAAACTTCTTCATCAGCCCCTCGGCCATCGGGGAGCGGACGGCATTGTGATCGCAACAGAACAGAACCGATTGGGGCAACGGTTCCGACATGGCCCTCAGCCCCCGAAATGCAGGACGCAGATCAGGGTGAAGAGCCTGCGGGCCGTGTCGTCGTCGACCTCCACCTTGCCCTCCAGCCGTTCCCGCAGAACCCGGCTGCCCTCGTTGTGGATGCCGCGCCGGGCCATGTCGATCGTTTCGATCTGGCTGGGCGGCAGGGTCTTCACCGCGTCGAAGTAACTTTCGCAGATCTGGAAGTAATCCTTCACCACCTGCCGGAACGGCCCGAGCGAGAGGTGGAATTCAGCCGCGCGTTCATCGTCGGTCGTATCGACCTCGAAAACCAGGCGCTTGTCGCGGATCGACAGGGTCACCCGGTAGGGGCCATCGGCCACGGGCCGTCCGTCGCGCGCGGGCAGGATGAACGTGTTGTCCTCGAGCAGGTCGTAGATCGCCACCTTGCGCTCCTGCTCGATCTCCGGCGTGGGCGGCGGCAGGGCGGAATCGTCCAGCGTGATCTCGGCGATATGGGACATCGGCGGTTACCTGTTCAACATGTCGAGCCGCGCGCGAACGGACAATCCGTGGGCTTCCAGGCTCTCGGACTGCGCAAGGCGCTCTGCGGAAGGTCCGATAGCACGGAGCGCCTCCGGAGTCATCCGCGCCAGCGTGGTGCGCTTGAGGAAATCCATGACCGACAGCCCCGAGGAGAAGCGCGCCGACCGCGCGGTGGGCAGAACGTGGTTCGGGCCGCCCACGTAGTCGCCGATCGCCTCGGGCGTCCACTGACCCAGGAAGATCGCGCCGGCATGAATGCAATGCGGCGCCAGCGCCTCCGGATCCGCCACGCAGAGTTCGAGATGCTCAGGCGCGATGCGGTTCGACAGCTTCGCGGCTGTGGCCAGATCGGGCACGGTGATGACCGCGCCAAAGTCGCGCCAGGAGATGCCGGCGATGGTGCGGCGCTCCAGCGTTTCAAGCCGCTTGTCCACCGCTGCGGCCACCGCCTGGCCAAACGCGGCGTCGGTGGTGATCAGCAGCGATTGCGCGCTTTCGTCATGTTCAGCCTGGCTGAGCAGGTCGAGCGCGATCCAGTCCGGATCGTTGTCGCCATCGGCGATCACCAGGATCTCGGACGGTCCCGCGATCATATCGATGCCGACCTTGCCGAAGACCCGCCGTTTCGCGGCGGCGACAAAGGCGTTGCCCGGCCCGGTGATCTTGTCCACGGGGGGAATGGTTTCGGTGCCATAGGCCAGCGCGGCGATCGCCTGCGCGCCGCCGATGCGATAGATCTCGTCCACCCCCGCCAGCCGCGCGGCCAGCAGGACCAGCGGGTTCACCTCACCCCCCGGGGTGGGCACGGTAATCGCCAGCCGCTCCACGCCCGCCACCTTGGCCGGGATCGCGTTCATCAGGACCGACGACGGATAGCTTGCCAGCCCGCCCGGGACGTAGAGGCCGGCGGCCGAGACCGGAGACCAGCGCCAGCCCAGCGTGGCTCCGGCGGGATCGGTCCAGCTGGCATCCTCGGGCATCTGCCGGTCGTGGTAGGCGCGGATGCGCGCGGCGGCCTGATCCAGAGCGGCGCGGTCCTCGGCGCCGACTTTCTCGATCTGCGCGTCGACCTCCTGCGCTGTGAACGCCAGCGTGTCGGGCGTCAACGTCAGGCGGTCGAACTTCTCGGTCAGGGCCACCAGCGCCGCGTCGCCTTCGGCACGCACACGCGCGATGATGCCCGCGACGATGTCGTCGACATCCGCGCTGTCCTCGCGCTTGGCGGCCAGCAGCGTGGCAAAGGATGCTTCGAACTCCGGATCGGCGCTGTTGAGAAAGACCGGCATGACATGTTCCTCGATTGATCCGCCGCACATAGCGGGACGCCGGGGCAGGCTCAAGATCTGCGCCCGTGCGACGAAAGCATCAGCGCGATGGGCATTCGGGCCGCGCGGACCAAATTTCTTCAAGAGAAATTTGCCAAGATTTTCCGGGAAAATCTTGTTGCGCCCGGCTCAGGCGTCGTGATCGGGGATCTTGCCCGAGGGCGCCTCGTAGGGCCGGGTCACATCGCGCAGCGTGACATCCAGCGCCTCGACCTCCAGCCGGATGCCGCCGTCACCGGCCAGCGTCAGCACCACGTGGCCGGTGCCGTCCTCGGCCGGCTCGAAGGTCACCGACAGCAGCGACAGGATCACGTCCTTGTCCGCCCGGTCGATCCCCTGCGAGGCCACGCGCAGCACGTTCTCGACGCTCAGCACCGATTGCACCCGTTCGACGGGTCGGTTGCGGGCCTTGGCGTTCGGCGCGTCCTCCCAGCGGAAGCGGTTGAGCAGGATGGCGAACTGGCGCGCCTTGGGGCGCCAGGCCATCTCGGTGATCGGAAAGACCGCGTCCTGCACCAGCGCGGCCAGGACACCGAGATCCTCGTCATCCAGCGCACCAAGATAAAGCGGCGCCTCGCCTCCGTCCTCGAACCGCGCGTCCTCAGTCATCAGCCCGGCACCCGTTCGATGATCGCACCCACGGCGCGCAGCTTTTCCTCGACCTGCTCATAGCCGCGGTCCAGGTGATAGACCCGGCTGACCGTGGTGTCGCCCTCGGCCGCGAGCCCCGCGAGGATCAGCGAGACCGAGGCGCGCAGATCCGTCGCCATGACCGGAGCCCCCTTCAGCTTGGACACGCCCGTGACCTTCGCGGTGCCGCCCTGCACGTCGATCCGCGCGCCCATGCGCATCAGCTCGGGCGCATGCATGAAGCGGTTCTCGAAGATCTTCTCTTCCAGCACGCTCACCCCTTCGGCCGTCGTCAGCAGCGCCATCATCTGCGCCTGCAGGTCGGTCGGGAAGCCCGGGAAGGGCGCGGTGGTCACGTCCACCGCGTGGATGCCGTTGCCATTTCGGCTGACCTTGATGCCCTTGTCGGTGTCGGTGACCGTCACGCCGGCTTCTTCAAGCTTCTCGATGAAGGCCGTCAGCAGGTCCTGCCGGCCGCCCAGCAGCTCCACCTCGCCGCCGGCAATGGCCGGGGCCAGCATGTAGGTGCCCAGTTCGATCCGGTCGGTCACCACCTGGTGCGTCGCGCCCGACAGGCGCTCGACCCCCTGGATGGTGATCGTGTCGGTGCCCTCGCCGTCGATCTGCGCCCCCATGCGGCGCAGGCACTGGGCCAGGTCGACGATCTCGGGCTCGCGCGCGGCGTTTTTCAGAACGGTCGTGCCCTTCGCCAGCGTCGCGGCCATCAGCGCGTTCTCGGTCGCACCCACGGAGACGAAGGGGAATTCGAACACCGCCCCTTTCAGCCCGCCCGGGGCCTTGGCATGGACATAGCCGTCACGCAGCTCCAGCTCGGCGCCCAGCGCCTCCAGCGCCTTGAGATGCAGGTCCACGGGCCGCGCGCCGATCGCGCAGCCGCCCGGCAGAGACACCACGGCCGCCCCGGCGCGCGCCAGCATCGGCCCCAGCACGAGGATCGAGGCGCGCATCTTGCGGACGATGTCGTAATCCGCCGTGAGGTTCGACAGGTCATGGCTCGACATCGCCAGCACCTTGCCCTCGTTCAGGGTCGACACCTCGGCGCCCAGCGATTGCAGCAGCGTCGTCATGGTGCGGATGTCCGACAGCCGCGGCGCATTGGTCAGCGTCAGCGGCTCGTCCGACAGCAGGGTCGCGGGCATCAGCGTCAGGCAGGCGTTCTTGGCGCCTGCGATCGGGATCTGCCCGTTCAGCGGGCCATTGCCCGTCACGATAATGGAATCCATACCTGTCTCAGTCCTCGTTCCCGGCCTCTTCGGGCGTTTCACCTGTCCCGTGCTTCGGTGCGGAGGAAGTTGATCGGGCGCGCGCCTGTGCCTTGCGCCGGGCCATGTTGGCCTTCAGCGCGGCTTTCAGCCGGTCTTCCCGAGTCGTCGCCTGTTTTGCCCCGCCCGACGGGCTTTTCTTATCCGTCATGCCCCTGTCTATCGCAGCATGAAAAACACGTCCAGATAGCCCTTGCGCCCCCCGGAATTTGCAATTAGAGACCCGCCCACGGCGCTGCTGTAGCTCAGAGGTAGAGCACTCCCTTGGTAAGGGAGAGGTCGAGAGTTCAATTCTCTCCAGCAGCACCATCTCTCCTGAAATCATCGTTTTCGGCAGTTTGACGGCGACTTTCCCATTAAGCCGCGCGTTTCGCCGATCTGTCGCGGCCCCTGGGCCGCAACAGGCGGATCCCTGCCGCCCGGGCCGAATCCCGGCCCGGGCGTTCGGCGTGATTCTCTCGCGCGGGTCAGCGGCGGAACCGCACCGCCCGACGCGCAAAGACCCCCGGGCAATGAACCGGACCGCTCCGCCCGAGGCTGGTGGGTCCTCGCGGTTCGGGCGAAGTAGAGCAATGGGGCCTGCCCTTCCCCGCCCCGGCTCCGGCCATGCTTGCAGGGAACAAGGTCTGGACGGCAGGTTGATCGGGCGCTAGCGGGTCGCGATCGCCCCGGGCGCCGTGCCGGGAACGCAAGGTTGGGTCATGACGGAGGGTCTGACATGAACAAGGTGATACCGGACCCTGAGGATACGCGGGACGTCTATGAGCGCCAGGCGGCGCTTTACGATGCCGCGCGGTCGCGGGCATTGTTCGAGGCAAAGTGGCTGGCGCGCTTCACCGCAAGCCTGCCACCGGGCGGGCGCGTGCTGGACCTGGGCTGCGGCAGTGGCGAGCCGATCGCGCGGTGGTTCATCGCCGAGGGCTTCACCGTCACCGGCGTCGATTTCGCCCGCGCCATGCTGGACATCGCCCGGGGCCGCTGGCCCGAGGGCGACTGGCGCGAGGCCGACATGCGGCAGCTGGAGCTGGGCGAGACCTTTGACGGGATCATCGCCTGGGACAGCTTCTTCCACCTGCGCCCCGAGGAACAGGCCGATTGCATCGCCCGGATCGCGGCGCATCTGGAACCGGGTGGCGCGTTTCTCACCACGGTCGGTCATCGCGCCGGGTCCGAGGCGGGGACCGTGGGCAATGAGCCGGTCTATCACGCCTCGCTCTCGCCCGCCGGATATGCGCAATGCCTGGAAGAGAACGGCATGCGGCTGACCGGTTTCATGGCCCGCGATCCAGAAACACAGGATCACAGCGTGCTGATGGCCCGCAAGGACGGCTGATCCGGCTCCCGCCCTGGCCGCGCCCTGTGGCCCCCGGGGATTGCCACGCCCCTGCCCCGCCGCTAGGCCATGACCGCGCCGCGCAATCCGGCGGCGCGTGGATGACGCCCGGAGGATGCGCCCCGTGACCAAGCTCTACATCGATGCTGATGCCTGCCCGGTGAAGGCCGAGGCCGAGCGCGTGGCCACACGGCTGAAGGTCGAGATGCTGCTGGTCTGCAACGGCGGGCTGCGGCCCTCGCAGAACCCGCTGGTCAGGCTGATCATCGTCGATGAAGGCGCGGACGAGGCGGATCGATGGATTGCCGACCAGTGCGGGCCGGGCGATGTGGTGGTGACTTCGGACCTGCCGCTGGCGGACCGCTGCCTGAAGGCCGGGGCGCAGGTGCTTCAGCACAACGGCGAGGCTTTGAGCATCGCCAACATCGGCCCGCGCCTGGCGACGCGGGACCTGATGCAGGACATCCGCGCCTCAGACCCGTTCCACCAGGGCGGCGGGCGCGCGTTTTCCAAGGCGGACAGGTCGCGCTTCCTGCAGGCGCTGGACCGGGCCCTGAGCGCCGCATTGCGCGGCTGAGCGCAGGGCCGACGGTTCAGGGGCGGACGCCCGGCCGATCCGCGTCAGGGCGATCCCGGCTGTCTCGGGCCCCGCCGACACCCACGATCACAGCGGGAAGTGGCACCGCACCCGGTGTCCGCCGCCGGTGTCGAACTCCTCGGGCAGGACCGACCGGCAGATCGCCTTGGCCGCCCGGCAGCGCGGGGCAAAGCTGCACCCGGACGGCAGGGCGCGCAGATCGGGGGGCGTGCCGGGGATGGCGCCCAGCGGCTTGCCCTTCTCCTGCTCGGCCACGGTCGAGGCGAGCATCCCCTTGGTATAGTGATGTTTCGGGTCCAGCAGCACGTCGCGGACCGAGCCGTATTCGACCAGCCGGCCGGCGTACATCACCGCCACCTTGTCGGCGATCTGCGCCGCCACGCCCAGGTCATGGGTGACAAAGATCACCGACATGCCCAGCTCTTTCTGCAGCCGTCGCAGCAGCACCAGCACCTGAATCTGGACCGAGGCATCGAGCGCCGTGGTCGGTTCGTCCGCCAGCAGCAGGCTGGGGTTGCAGGACAGCGCCACCGCGATCATCGCCCGCTGGCGCAGCCCGCCCGATAGCTCGTGCGGATAGGCCTTCAGCCGCCGTTCCGGCGACGGCACGCGGACCAGTTCCAGCAGCTCCAGCGCACGTTTCATCGCGGCCTCCTGCGGGATGCCCTCGTGCAGGCGCACCGTCTCGGCGATCTGCTCGCCCACGGTATAAAGCGGGTCCAGCGCGGTCATCGGCTCCTGGAAGATCATCGACACGGTGGAGCCACGCAGCTTGCGCATCTGCCGCTCCGGGACGGACTGGATATCGTGGCCGTCGACTTCCATCGTGCCCTCGATCACCGTGCGTTTCGGCGGATGCAGCCGCATGAGCGCGCGCATCATCACCGACTTGCCCGACCCGCTTTCGCCGATCACGCACATGACTTCGCCGCGCTTGAGCTCGAAGTTGATGCCGTTGACGGCGCTGACGGATTCCTCGCGGCTGACGAAGGTGACCTTCAGATCCTCGACCCGCACCAGCGGGCCCGTGGTGGCGCCGGGGGCGGGTTTGGCGGGGGACATGTCGTTCATGGATCAGGCCTCCATCGGCGCGGGGGCGGCCGCGCTGCGCTTGAGCAGCTCCGCCTGGGTCGGCGCCTTCGAATGGCCGGAGTTCGGCTGGGCCATGAAACAGGCCGTCAGATGTTGGTCGCGCCCGGCGCGCAGGGTGTCGCCCAGCTCCGGCATCTTCGATGAACAGATCTCTTCGGCGAAGGGGCAGCGCGGGTGAAAGCGGCAGCCCGAGGGCGGGTTCACCGGGTTCGGCGGATCGCCCGCCAGCGGCGCCTGTTCGACCCGGTCGTCGGGATGCATCGACAGCTGACAGTCCAGCAGCGCCCTGGTGTAGGGATGACGCGGATCGGCATAGATCCGGTCCACCGGCCCGATCTCGACCACCTGGCCCAGGTACATGACCAGCACCCGGTCCGAGATGTAATGCACCACGTGCAGGTCATGGCTGATGAAGACATAGGTCAGGTCCAGCTGTGCCTTCAGCGCGTTGAGCAGGTTCAGAACCTGCGCCTCGACCGACTTGTCCAGAGCCGAAACGGCCTCGTCCAGGATCAGCATCCGGGGATCCAGCGCAAGCGCACGGGCGATGTTTACCCGCTGCTTCTGCCCGCCCGACAGCTCGTGCGGATAACGCGCGCCAAAAAGAGAGGGCCGCAGCCCAACCTTCTCGAGGATGTCGCGCGCGATCTCGCGCGCTTTCTTCTTCGAGATGCCCGGCTGTTTCGAGGGACCGTAGGCCACCGAATCCTCGACCGTCAGCCGGGGATTGAGCGAAGAATAGCTGTCCTGGAACACCATCTGCATCGACCGGCGCAGGTCCTGCAGGGGCATCCCCTGGTAGGTGCCCACCGAGAGACCGTCGAGGATGATCTCGCCTTCGTCCTTGTCCATCAGGTGCATCAGCAGTCGCGCCAGCGTGGACTTGCCGCAGCCGGATTCGCCCACTACGCCCAGCGTCTCTCCCTTCATGACCGAGAACGATACGCCGTCCACCGCCTTCACCTCGGCCACCTGACGGTTCAACAGGCCGGCGTGGATCGGGAAGTGCTTCTTGACGTCTCGGGCGATAAGCATCGGCTGGGCGGGGCCGCCGGTATCGCGGGGATGGGGGTCGCGGACATGGGGTTCGGGTTTCTTCGGGTGTTCCATGGCTTGGCCTTTCCGGGGGCTCAGGACTTCACGTCCATCGCGACGCGCAACCCGTCGCTGACGATGTTGAAGGCGATCGAGGTGATCAGTATGGCGATGCCGGGAATGGCGCAGACCAGCGGCTGGACCCAGATTGACTGGCGCAGGGTCGACAGCATCAGGCCCCAGTCCGGCGTTGGCGGCGAGACGCCCAGCCCGAGGAACGACAGCCCCGAGGCCAACAGGATCGAGGCCGAGACCAGCGTCGAGGCATAGACCAGCACCGGCGAGATCACGGTGATCAGCACGTGATCCTTCAGGATCGAGAAGGTCGAGGCGCCCGACGCCCGGGCGGCATCGACGAAATCCATCGTCCGCACCTGGCTCGCCGCCGTCTCCGCCACCCGGCAGAGCGGCGGGATGAAGACGATGGTCAGCGAGGCGAGCTGGTTCTGAAGTCCACCGCCCAGCGAGCCCGAGATCGCCACCGCCAGCAGGACCGACGGGAAGGCAAAGAAGACGTCCATCGTCCGCATGATGATCATGTTGACCCGGCCGCCGTAATAGCCCGCGATGATGCCGAAGAGCCCGCCGATCAGCGTGCCGAAGGCCACCGGCAGGATCCCCATCGCCAGCGAGGTGCGGCCGCCGTAGAGGATCCGGCTGAGGATATCGCGGCCCTGCTCGTCGGTGCCAAGGAGGTACTCCTTGTAGCCCACCGGTTTGAGACGGTTCGCCATCGAGCTCTTCTCGGGATCGAAGGGCGCCAGCCAAGGGGCAAACACGGCCGAAAGGACGATCAGCACGATCAGCACGAGGCAGAACAGCGTGACGTAATCGTATTTCAGCCGGTTCCAGACAGAGGCCCAATAGCCACGGACGACGGCCTGCGGCAGGTCGGCTTCCTGGTTGAGGGTGATCGGGTCGGAGGTTGCGTCGGTCATGGGTTCCTCAGCTCCGCTTGATGCGGGGATCGATGATGGACTGGGCCAGGTCGATGAGCAGGTTGATCATCACGAAGGAGGTGGCGAGCACGAGGATCGTGCCCTGCAGCACCGGCAGGTCGCGGCTGAGGATCGCCTTGTTCAGCAGGTAGCCGGTGCCGGGCCAGTTGAAGACCATCTCGACCAGGACAGACCCGCCGATCAGGTAGCCCAGCTGCAGGCCCAGCATGGCGATGATCTGCGGCATCGCGTTCTTGACCGCGTGGCGCAGCACGGCCGCCTCGCCCAGGCCCTTGGCGCGCAGGGTCTGCACGAAATCCTGGTTCAGCACCTCCTCGACCGAGGACCGGGTCGTGCGGGTCATGATCCCCAGCGGCGGCAGCGCCAGGGCGATCATGGGCATGATGGCGAATTTGAAATCCTCCCACCTCAGGTAGGAAAAATGCTCGGACCCGCTGGAGCCCATGCCGGCGGCTGGCAGCCAGTTGAGCTCCACCGCGAAGATGATGACCAGCACGACGCCCAGCCAGAAGGTCGGCACCGAGATCCCGAAGACCGCGACCGAGGTGAAGAGCTTGTCGATCCAGGTGCCGGACTTGTAGGCCGCGATCACGCCAAGGATCATCGACACGATGAAGGCCAGCGCCACCGCCAGCAGCGCCAGCGTGATCGTGTTGGCAAAGGCGCGGCCGACCTCTTCGGCCACCGGTGCGTCGACCTGGATCGACATGCCCAGGTCCCCGGTCAGCACCTTGCCAAGCCAGACGGCATACTGGATGACCAGCGGTTTATCGAGCCCGTAATAAGCGCGCAGGGCTGCCGCATCGGCTTCGCTGGCGTCGGGCGGCAGAAGCGACTGGATCGGATCGCCCGGGGCGATCTGCACCAGCAGGAAACAGATGATCGTCACGCCTAGCAGAATGGGGATGGTCAGGATGAGGCGGCGGAGCGCGTAGATCCACATGGGTCTTGCTGTCCTTTCAGGTCTGGCCGGGGCGGTCGGGCTCTGGCTGCGGCGCGGCGGGTTTTCGCCCGCCGACATGAAGAGCGTGAAAGAAACACGCCGCATATCAAATATGGAAAATGATAATACCTGAGGATTGATGCCATCTGCCCGCGTTGCGGTCAATCCCGGCTCCGCCCGCCCAAAAAGACATCATCGATAGGACGAACCCGGGGTCTGCTCCCTCCTTCCGGAACAAATTCCCTTGCCCGGCACGCGCATTTATTTGAATTTTCAAATATCGAATACCGCTCGCCAACAGCAGAAGGAGACCCCGGCATGGAGAAGACGATCAGCGAGGCGCGTACCGCCGAAATCCGGGCGCGCTATGCCATGGCGGGCATCACCCTGCCGCCCGATCTCGAATCGGGGGCCATCGGCACCGCCGACGCGCTGTTGTCGATGGGCGGCCTGCTGCACAGCCTGCGCCCCGCCGCCGACGAGCCGTCCAACATCTTTACCCTCACGCCGAGGGCCGCATCATGACCGCGCTGCACGATCTGTCCATCGCCGAGGCCGGCATCAAGCTGCGCGAAGGCGCCCTGACCTCGACCGCCCTGACTGAGGCGCTGCTGGCGCGGATCACCGAGATGGAGCCGGTGCTGAACGCCTTCATCACCGTCACGCCCGAGCGCGCGCTGGCCGATGCGAAACAGGCCGATGCCGATTTCGCCGCCGGGATCGACAAGGGCCCGATGCAGGGCATCCCGTACGGGTTGAAGGACATCTACGGCACCGCCGGGATCCGCACGACCTGCCATTCGCGCGTGCTGCTGGACAACGTGCCGGACGAGGATTGCGTGGTCGAACAGAAGTTCAAGGACGGCGGCGGTGTGCTTCTGGGCAAACTCGGCACCTTCGAATTCGCCCTCGGCGGCCCGGCCTTCGATCTGCCCTTCCCGCCAGCGCGCAACCCGTGGAACACCGATCACCAGACCGGCGGATCCTCCTCCGGTTCGGGCGCGGCGATCGCGGCCAGCTACATGCGCACGGCGATGGGGTCGGACACCGGAGGATCCATTCGCGGCCCGGCCGCCTATTGCGGCACCGTGGGGATCAAGCCCACCTATGGCCGCGTCTCGCGCCGCGGGATCTTTCCGCTCAGCTACACGCTGGATCACGCCGGGCCGCTGACCCAATCGGTTGAGGATGCCGCGCTGACGATGCAGGTGATCTCGGGCCACGATCCGCTCGATCCGGCCTCGGCCGACGTGCCGGTGCCGAATTTCTCGGAAGGGCTGGACGCCGGGGTCCAGGGGCTGCGGATCGGCTACACCCGTGCCTTCTACATCCACAACGAGATGGCCAACCCCGAGATCATCGCCGCGCTCGACAAGACCGCCGAGACGCTGGCCGGGCTGGGCGCCGACGTGGTCGAGGTCGACATGCCGTCCTGGGAGCTGTTCCAGGCCTGCGGATCCACCATCATGTCGTCCGAGGCCTATACGATCCACGAGGCCGACCTGAAGACCCGCCCCACCGCCTACGGCCGCTATGCCTACCAGCGGATCATCGCCGGCGGGCTGGTCTCGGCCTCGGATTACATCAACGCCCTGCGGCTGCGGCGGGAGCTGACGGATATCGTGAATTCCGGTCCCCTGACCGCCTGCGACGCGCTGCTGGCGCCCACCGGGCTGACCCCGGCCAACCGGCTCGACGACTTTGGCCGCGATGCCGGCCCTTGGAAGGGGATGCTGACAATGGTCTACAACGTCACCGGCAACCCGGCCCTTTCGGTGCCCATCGGTTTCTCGGCCAACGGCCTGCCGCTGGGCTGCCAGATTGTGGGTCGCCCCTTTGACGAGGTCATGTGCTTCCGCGTCGGCGCCGCGCTCGAGGCCGCCCTGGGCGTCGCAAGCAGCCGGCCGGACCTTGCACCGGCCCTGGCCGCGGAATGAGCGACATGAGCCATTATTCCGCCCTGACGGATGTCTCTGCGGCGGTGCGCCGCGGGGCGGCCAGCCCCGTCGCGCTGACCGAGGCGCTTTTAACCCGGATCGCCGAGGTGGACCCGACGCTGAACGCCTTCCTGTCGACCAGTGCCGAGACCGCCTTGCAAGAGGCGGACGAAGCGGCCACCGAGATCGCCTCGGGCCGCTGGCGCGGGCCGCTGCACGGGGTGCCCATCGCGATCAAGGATCTGTTCCACACCGCCGGGACGCCTTCGACCTTCGGCACCACGGTCTATGCCGATTTCACCGCCAACGAGGACGCCACCATCCTCCGCCGTCTCAAACAGGCCGGCGCGGTGATCGTCGGCCGGCTGCACCTGCACGAAGGGGCCTATGGCGAACACCACCCCGAACTCGGCGACGTGATGAACCCCTGGAACCACGCCTACTGGCCCGGGGGATCCTCCTCCGGCTCCGGCGCGGCCACGGCGGCGGGGCTCTGCTACGGCTCGCTTGGCACCGACACCGGCGGGTCGATCCGCTTCCCCTCGGCCGCCAATGGCGTGACGGGGCTGAAGCCCACCTGGGGCCGCACCAGCCGCAAGGGCGCTTTCCCGCTGGCCGACAGCCTCGACACGATCGGGCCGATGTGCCGCTCGGCGGCCGATGCGGCGGCCATGCTCGGCGCCTTTGCCGGGGCCGATCCCGGCGATCCCACCTGCCTGCGCGCACCGGTGCCCGACTACCTCGGCGCGCTGCGCGGCGTGGCGGGGATGCGCGGTCTGAAGCTGGGCCTCGACCCGGCGATGCTCGACGTGGCCGAACCCGAGATGCGCGCCGCGATCACCGCCGCGACCGAGGTCTTCGCCGATCTCGGCGCCGAGATCGTGCCGGTGAAGGTCCCTTCCCTCGCCCCCGCGACCGAGGCGCAGCTGGTGATCTGTGAAACCGAATGCGCCCGCTTTCACGCCCCGGCCTTTGCCGAGGCGCCCGGGGCCTTCGGCGCGGCGCTCTCCGGCGCGATCACCCGGGGGCTGGCCTATGACAGCCTGACCGTTGCCGGCGCCTATATCGAACAGGCCCGTTTCAAGGGTCGCCTTGCCCGGCTGTTCGAGGACATCGACGCCCTGATCAGCCCGGTCACACCGCTTGTCGGCTACCGCTACGACGATTTCAGCAGCTTTCTCGACAACCTGATGGACTCGCTCTCGTTCACCGCGCCCTTCAACCTGTCGGGCTCGCCCACGGTGACCTTCCCCTGCGGGATCTCACCGACCATCGGCCTGCCCATCGGCATGCAGCTGATCGGCCCGCACCTGACCGAGGACGTGCTGCTGCGCGCCGCCCATGCCTACCAGCAGGCCACCGACTGGCACCTCAAGCGGCCCATGGCCTGACCGCATTCCCAAGAACCGGAGACCCGAATGACCGATATCGCCTTCCAGCCCCTCACCCTGGTCGCCGCCCAGATCAAGAGCGGCGCCGTCTCGCCCGTCGAGGTGACCGAGGCCGTACTTGCCCAGGTCGAGAAGCTGAACCCGAAGCTCACCGCCTACTGGACCGTGACGGCCGATCTGGCCCGCGAACAGGCGAAACAGGCCGAGGCCGAAATCGCCGCGGGCCGCTATCGCGGGCCGCTGCACGGCATCCCGATGGCGGTGAAGGATTTGTGTTTCACCAAGGGGATCAAGACCACCGGCGGCATGAAGATCTACGAGGATTTCGTGCCCGATCATGACGCCACCGTGGTCGAGAACCTGCGCAATGCCGGCGCCGTGCTGATCGGCAAGCTGCACATGACCGAAGGCGCCACGCTGGAGCATCACCCGGAGTTCACCGAGCCGGTGAACCCCTGGAAGGAAGACCTCTGGACCGGTGTGTCGTCGTCGGGCTCGGGCATCGCCCCGGCCACGGGCATGGCCTATTGCACCATCGGGTCCGACACCGGCGGGTCGATCCGCTTCCCCTCGGCCTGCAACAACCTGACCGGCGTGAAACCGACCTGGGGCCGGATCTCGCGCTTCGGTATCTTCGACCTGGCGGCGACCTTCGACCACCTCGGGCCCATGGCGCGCTCGGCCGCGGACGCGGCGGCGATGCTGGAGGTTCTGGCCGGCCATGACCCGAAAGATCCGACCTCGCTGAACGAGCCGGTGCCGGATTACCTGGGCCTGCTCGACGGCGCCTTCGGGGCGCGCGGCATGACCATCGGCATTCCGAACGGCTACATCGAACCGGATGCCGATCCCGAAACCGTCGCCTGCCTGAAGGACGCGGTGGCCGAGCTGAAGAAGGTAGGCGCCAAGCCGGTGGATTGCGATTTTCCCGACGTGGACACCTTCCTCGAGAAAGCCATGTCGCTGACCATGATCGAACTGGCGGCCACCCATGCGGACACCTTCCCCAGCCAGTCGAACATGTACGGCGAATGGATCCGCGAAGGGATCGAGGCCGGAATGGCGGCAAATCCGGTGGATGTCGCCAACGGGGTGATCGAGCGCAGGAAGTTCACCGGCGCCCTGACCGACCTGCTGGACGAGATCGACATGATCGCGATCCCCGTCTTCCAGAAGGTCACACCCACCTGGGACGAGGTCCGCGCCCAGCAGGAAGGCGGCTCTCGCGCGCTGTTCCGCTTCACCTCGCCCTTCAACGCCTCCGGCGTGCCTTCGGTCACGCTGCCATGCGGCATGACGTCGGACGGCCGGCCGATCGCCTTCCAGCTGATCGGCACCTACGGGACCGAGGCCAAGCTGCTGCGCGCGGCTCATGCCTACCAGCAGGTGACGGACTGGCACACGGCGAAACCGCCTGTGCACTGAGCCCCCCGAAGACACGAAAGGCGGACCGGGGGTCATCCCGTCGGCCGCCTTTTCATTCGGATACGGGGCGAAGGCGCCTCAGCGCTCCAGCAGTTCCCGCAGCAAGGTCTTCAGCTCTGCCGCCTTTTCACCGGCCAGTACCTCTGCCAGCCGCTTCTCCTGGGCGGAACTGACACCACTCAACCTTTTGTAGAGTGCTTTGCCTTCCGCTGCGGTCAGGATCAGCACCTTGCGCCGGTCGTCGGGATCGGGGGCGCGGTAGACGAGGTTGTCGCGCACCATGCGGTCGATGATCTTGGTCAGGGTCGCCGGGTCGATCAGCGAGCGCCGCGCGATCTCGCCCATGGCGCAGGGTTCGTTTTCGGACAGAACCTCGAGAATGCGGAATTGTTCTATGGGGACACCGCCGGGGCGCAGCCGTTCTTCCAGTTCGGTCTCGATCCGCCGGTTGGCGCTTGCGATCAGGTAACTCAACTGATCGTCCAATGTCTTAGGCGCCATGACGCCCCTCCTTGCCACTATCGCATTGCGGTCGGGCGACACGAAAACTCATCGACCGTCCCTGTTTTTTTCCGGCCATCGTAGGGTCCTCGTGACAGACCCGACTAAGACGCAGCCGTTTGAATGCACGTCCGGTACCACCACAAAGATCGAATTTCAATATTGAATTTTCAAGTATTAATTTAATGTTAACGACGAAACGATCGACATGGCAACCCCGTCTGCGCGGGCGATGTGAACCGTCTTGCAGCGCCCGATCGGCTGGCCGCGCAGATGGTGCCGCGCGGCATCGCGCTGCAGCGGGCGACGGGCCAGTTCGGCCATGCGCGAGATCCCGGGATCTGCGCGGCGCCCGGCCAGCCCGGCCAGCAGGTGGATCCCCTCGTAGCAGCTGAGGCTGGTCGAGCTCACAGGCGGCGCCAGGCGGCCGAAGGCCCCGTGGTAGCGATCCAGAAACCGCATGTTTTCAGGACTTTTCCAGCCCGAGAAGTAGTTGGACACCGAATACAGATCATGCGTCGCATCCTGTCCGATCCCGCAAAGGACGTTTTCGTCCACCAGAAGGCCCAGCCGGATGACCGACCGGTCCAGCCCCGCCGCGGCGAAGGCGCGGTTGAAGCGGACGGTATCCTCGCCCACCAGCGCCTGCACCACGACGTCGGGCCGCGCCTCGCGGATCTTGCTGAACGTGGCCGAGAAATCCTCGGCCTCGAAGGGCATCAGGGCGTGGCCGACGAACTGCGCGCCTTCGTGGGCGATCAGCGACCGAGAGGTCTGCAGCCCGACGCGGGGCCAGATGTAATCGTTGCCGACAAAGAAGAACCGCTGCGCCTTGCGCTGCGCGATCAGCCAGGAGATCGCGGGCCAAAGCAGCTCGCCGTCCGTGGCGCCGATCATGATCGCGGCGCGCGGGTCGGGAAGCCCCTCGTGCTGCGAGGCATAGACGAAGGGCACCCGCCCGTTGACCCGGTTGCGGATCACGTCGCGCACGTTGGACGGGTGCTGGCCGACGATGGCATCGACCTGCAGCGTCTCAAGCACGTGATCGACCGCCTCGAGCGCGCTCTCGCGCGACAGGCCGCAATCGATGTGGAACAGCTCCAGCTGCGCGCCAAGGGCGCCACCGGCCGCGTTGACCTCTGCGGCGGCCAGCTGGGTCGAGGCATCCACCGAGGGCGTCCAAAGACCGGTTAGCCCTTTGCGCGGATGAAGAACGGCAATCTTCAACGGCAATCTCCGACAAATCAGGGCGGCCCGTGCGGGGCCGGGGTACGGGATGGGCGTCCGCCACCATGCTGCCGAGACCAGGGGCTTCCGCTGGGGGCTGGCCTGGGACGGGCGGCGGCGGGCCATCGGGACAGGCCCGATTGCAGTCAGGTTAACGGCCGCTCCAAGCCGCAGACCAAGCGCAATTTCCGGACAGTGTCCGTTTTGGCGGATAATTCCCGATCCCCCGTCGCGCCTGCGGCGAAATGCCCAAAAGCCGGGCAGAGCCCGGAAACCGCATTGAAAACCGGTCCGGTCCCGCGATCCGGCGGGCAGGCCCCTATCCGGGCTCGGCCGGGTGCCGCTTTTCCCCGGTCCGGCCGGGCCCAGGCGCCCGGCCCAGGATGCGCGCGCGTCCCGCGCTCCAGCTCAAGTCCATGCCGCGGCGCAGCGCACGTGCGTCGCGGGACACCAGCCGCAGACCGACGCCCATCCCGTGGGGCAGCGGGCTGGCCGCGCCGTAAAGCCCGGGCACCGCCGCGAGCGCGCGCGAGAGGCTGGCCGAGACCTCTGCCGCCTGTGCGTCGGCGCCGGGCCAGAGGATATAGAGCCCGGCATGGCAGGTCTCGGCCGGGGGCGGATCCGGCAGCCGCTGACGATCCAGCACCAGGGGCCGCCCGACCGGCCGGCGCAGCGTGATGTCCGACCGGTAGCGCACCGGCGCCGCTTCGGCGCCCGAGGGCCGGTGCAGGGCGAAGCTGTCGGAGATGATCGCGGCCCCGCCGGGCGCCAGCGTCAGATCAAGCCGCTGCGTCAGCGCGGCCCCGGGAAAGAGGATGCGCGGATCGGGCAGGAATTCCAGGTACCCGCCCCCGGCCACCTGAAGGTCGATCCGCTCGCTGCTGCCCGGCCCGGGATCGGCGCGGTGCACCACCGTCGCCGCCTGGGTCGAGACATGCGCCGCCGCGCCCTCGGCCACGACGATACGCTGGCTCAGCCGGTCATCCCCGGTCATCGCGCCGCTGGAGGATTGCAGGATGACCGAGCGCAGATACGGCGGATCACCGTCCAGCACGAAGCTGCCGGTCAGAACGAAGGGCCAGCGGAACCGCCGCCGGTCGATCCGCGTCTCGCCTCCGCGCCGCACGAAGGACAGGTCCAGCAGCGCCGGCGGGCGGACGGGGGGCAGCTCCATCATCTGCGGAACAGCACGCGGGTCTCGATCAGCTCCACCAGCGCGTCGATCCCGTGCCCGTGGCGGCAGTCCGTCATCAGGACGGGACGGCCGCCACGAACGGCGCAGGCCTCCTCCTCCATGCGTGCCAGGTCGACGCCCACGTGGGGCGCCAGGTCCGTCTTGTTGATCACCAGCGCGTCGGCCTTCAGAACGCCGGGGCCGCGTTTGCGCGGAATGTCGTCGCCGCCCGACACGTCGATCACGAAGATCCAGAAATCCGTCAGGTCCAGCGAGAAGGTCGAGGCCAGGTTGTCGCCGCCGCTTTCCAGCAGGATCAGCTCCACCCCCGGAAAGCGCCGTTCCAGCGCATCCGCCGCCTCGATGTTCAGGGTCGGATCCTCGCGGATGATCGTGTGCGGGCAGGCCCCGGCCTCCACCGCCGAGACGCGCTCGGGGTCGATCAGGCCGGAACGCCGCAGCCGCTCGGCATCCTCGGCGGTGACAAGGTCATTGGTGATCACCGCCAGATCCACGCCGCGCTCCAGCAGCGCCGGGATCAGCCGTTCGACCAGCGCCGTCTTGCCCGATCCCACTGGCCCGCCGATCCCGAACCTTGCGGCCGGAGCCGTGGTCGTGAGGCTCTCTCGCATATTCATCGCAACATGTACCTCCGCGACAGGGGCACCCGCGTCGCCGCCGGCGCCGTCAGCAATTGCCCGTCGGCCCGCACCTCGAAGCTTTCGGGATCGACCTCGACATGCGGCATCGCGGCGTTGCGGATCATGTGGCGCTTGGTCAGGTGACGCACCGGCTTGATCTGGATCGCCCGCTTGTCCAGCCGCAGCTTGCTCTTCACGTCCGCCTGCATGGCGATCTCGGAAAAGAAGTTCACACCCAGCTCCTGCGGCGCCTTGCCAAGCGATCCCCAGAGCGGCCGCTGCACCAGCGGCTCGGATGTCGAGAGCGAGCCGTTGCCGTCGCCCATCTTGGCCCAGGCGACGAAGCCGGACTTGATCACCATCACCGGCTTGATGCCAAAGCTTTCGCGCGGCCAGACCACAAGGTCGGCGATCTTGCCCGGTTCGATAGAGCCGATGTGATCCTCGACGCCCACGGCAATCGCCGGGTTGATCGTCAGCTTGGCGACGTAGCGTTTCACCCGCTCGTTGTCGGCGCGGGCCGTCGTCTCTTCGGGCAGGCGCCCGATCCGGTCCTTCATGACAGAGGCCAGCTGCCAGCAATTGGCGACATTCTCGGCCAGCCGCCCCATGCCCTGCGTGTCGGTCCCGAAGATCGAAATCGCGCCCATGTCGTGCAGGAAATCCTCGGCCACCATGGATTGCGCGCGCACCCGGCTGTCGCCAAAGGCCACGTCCTCGGGCGAGTTGTAATCCAGCTGGTGGGCGATCATGGTCATCGGCAGACCTTCCTCCAGCGCGTAGGGCGTGAAGGGGTTCGTGGGGTTGGTCGAGGACGGGATCACGTTCTCCCAGCTGACCACCTTCAGCAGGTCGGGCGCATGGCCGCCGCCGGCGCCTTCAACGTGGTACATGTGGATCGTACGGCCCTCGCAGGCGGCCATCGTGTCCTCGGCAAATCCGAATTCGTTGATGCTGTCGGTGTGCAGGTGGACGGCGAAGTCATGACGGTCGGCCGCGGTGAGCGATCCGTCGATGACCGAAGGCGCCGCGCCGAAATCCTCGTGGATCTTGACCGACATGCCCCCCGCCCGCACGGATTCGACCACCGAATCCGGATCCGACGACCCCCGCCCGAACAGCGCGAAGTTCAGCGGCGAATGTTCGGTCCCCTGCAGGAAGCGCGCGAAGGTCGTCGCGGCCCCGCTGCCGACCTCGAACAGCGCGCCGGGCCCGCCGCCGATCAGCGTCGTGGTGCCGCCCGCCAGCGCATGGTCCGATTGTTCGGGAGAGCCGATGTGACCGTGGCATTCGATGGCCCCGGCCGTGACGATGAACTTCTGCCCCGGCAACGGCGTGGTGGTGGAGCCGACGATCAGGTCCGGGTGCACGCCGGGCATGATGTCGGGATTGCCGGCCTTGCCGATACCGACGATCTTGCCGTCCCGGATGCCGATATCGGCCTTCACGATGCCGATCACCGCGTCGATGATCGTGGCATTCATGATGACGATGTCCAGCGCCCCGGTGGAGGACCGGGCGTGGGGCGTGATCCCCTCGCCGTCGCGAAAGCTCTTGCCGGCGCCGATCAGCAGCTCGTCACCCGGGCAGGTCAGATCCTCCTCGATCTCGATCCAGAGGCTGGTGTCGCCAAGGCGCACCATGTCGCCCTTGGTGGGGCCGTAGGTCTCGGCATAGGCGCGGCGGGTCATGGTTACCATCGTGCCGCCCTCACGCCCCGAGGTACCCGGCAGCGGCGGCGCGCGCGAGCGCGGCCTCGCGCGCGCCGTCCTGGTCGAGGGGGCCCTGCACCAGCCCGGCCTCGCCCATGACCTGGCGGTTGCCTCCGAACGCCACAAGGCGCACCGTCCTGGTCAATCCCGGTTCGAACCGCGCGCCAAGCCCTGCGGGGCGGTCCAGTTTCATGCCCCAGGCCGCGGCGCGGTCGAAGTGCAGGGCGCGGTTGGCCTCGAAGAAATGGCTGTGGCTGCGCACCTGGATGTCCCGGTCGCCGGTGTTGGTCACCTCGACCTCCACCGCGTCGCGGTCGGCGAAAAGCTCGATGATCTCGTCCGGGGTCACGATCTCGCCGGGGACCAGCTCGGCCTGCGGTTCGCCCTCGGCCGGGCCGATCGGCTCGAACAGCGCCATGGCCTTGGTGCCCTCGGCAAAGGGGCATTCGAAGTAGATCATCTTGACCATCTCGGCCACGCCCGGCTCCACATCGGCGGTGGTCAGCAGGCGGCCGGCCATGTCGCGGATATCCTCGTAGTCCATGTCGCGGCGGGCGGCGAACATGCATTCGTCGGTCAGGAAGGCGACGGCTTCGGGATAGCTGAGACGGACGCCATGCGCCTTGTTGCGCCGCGCCATCTCGGCGGCCGTGAAGATGGTGAGCCGGTCCAGTTCGGTGGGGGTCAGGTTCATTTTCGGCCTCTCGTCAGGTGGCGAACATGCGCTGTTCCCGCAAGGGCGCGCGGGCGATGGCGATGTCGCAGATGGGGGTGAAGGCGCAGGGCTCGTCCTCCGGCTCGGTGTCCAGCAGCGCCTCCAGCCGGCGGCCCGCGGCGGCCATGACGCGCTGTCCGTCCAGGTGGCCCACGGTGCCAAGGCGGACGGCGGCACTGACCAGCCCGGTGATCAGGGTCCAGCCCGACAGCAGCTCGGCCGCGCCACGGTCCAGCCCGGTGTCTCGCGCCGCGATCGCCTGGGCCGGCGCCAGGTGCCCCGGAGCGGTATCGAGACGCGCCCGATAGGGAGCGGCGAGAGCGCCACCCAGCCGCGCATGCACCCCGATCAGCGCCCGCCCCGCCCGGCGCGAGCCCGCGCGCATCTCGGCGCCAGGGGTCAGGGCCTCGGTCTCGTGGTCGATCTCCTCCAGCGCGTCGAGGTCGGCGGCAAAGGCCCGGCGCAGCAGCACCCGGTCCATCGTCGCCCAGCGATGGGCCAGCTGATCCCCGACAAAGGCCTCCAGCGGGGCACGGCCGCGCGGCAGGTATCCGTCGATCTCCATCCCCTCGACGCCCCATGAAAAGGCGAAGCCTCCGGCCGGGAAATTGCTGTCGCCGTGTTGCAGCAGCGTCAGGATCGTGCGCAGGTCAGCCATGGCGCCGCAGCTCTTCCCGCGCGTCGTCGGACAGCTCCTCGACCAGCCCGCTTTCGATCAGCTCGGTGATCCGCGCCCGGTACGCCCCGCGGTCGCCATCCAGAAGAACCTCCAGCACGGTGCCGTCAAAGCGGACCCGCCAGTGCAGGTTGCCCGCCTGCCAGCCCAGCTGCAGCGCGGCCGCGCCATCGCGGGCCTTCAGACGCCAGATCTCCTGCGCACCGAACCGCGCCACGATCGCGCGGTCCTCCTCCAGCAGCAGGACAGCCCCGTCGAACAGCGCCTGGTCGCGGTCGATCGACACCGCGCAATCGGTGCCCCGGTCGGTGGTCAGGCGGAACCGCTTGCGCCCCGCCTCGTGGGCCGGAACAAAGAGGTATTCGACCCCGTCCCGGTGTTCCAGCCGGTGCAGAGCGGCATGCAGGTCGGGCGCGTCGCTGGCCCCGATGATCCCGTGAATGCGCAGCATGCCGGGCCTCAATGGGTGTCGAAGAGCGCCTGGAAAGCGGCCACCGCCTCGGCGGTCGCGGCTCTCTCGGCCTCTGTCGGGTTGGCGGGATCGGCGGCAACGGGCAGCGAGCCCAGCTTCAGCAGGCAGGCCATCAGCAGCAGCCGCGCCTTTGTCGCCGTCAGGTTCAGCCCGGCGATGGTCAGCCCGTCGACATCGGCGAAACCCTCCATCGCCGCGCGGCCGGTCTTGACCACCGGCGCCCCGGCATAGATGGCGCGGCGCAGCATGTTCATCCGCAACTCCGAGGTCGCCATGCCATAGGGCACCAGCCCCTCGATGATGAAGCCGGCGGGCCGGCCCAGCGACATCTTGTGGCGGATGGTAAAGGCCAGCTCGGCCTCCATCGCCTCGTCGTCGCCGAACTCCTCGGCGCCATAGCCGCCGTCCTTGATGATCGCGACCGAGGGGATGGCCGAGGCCAGCAGCTGGCCGTCCTCCTTCACACTGCAGTCGATCACACTGACCTTACCGCTGTCGTCCATCTGCGCCGCCTTCACCGTGTCGGGCAGCTTCTTCAGCGTCAGCTCGGAGTTGGCGCAATACTTGTAGGCCGGCAGATAGGTGACGTAGGGCACTCCGTGGTGCGTCAGCTGGCCGATGATGCCGCCATGTCCGCCGGTCGCCACATAGCCCCCGGGCCGGGCGTCGACCTTCTGCACCTCGCGCGCGGCGAACATCTGCTGTTCCTGGATCACCACCGTGCCGCAGCGGTTGCCCCCTGCCCCGTCCTTCCAGATGCCGGACGAGATATAGCGCACGCTGTCATAGATATTCGCCGGCCCGTCGGCCGAGATCTGGCCCTGCGGCCGCTGCGCGGCATTGCAGGAGATCGGCTTGTCGGTGTCGATCAGCAGGTTGAACCAATAGGCGCTTTCCTCGACCTGCGGGCTACCCTGGGTCCAGACCAGCCCGTCATAGGCCGGGTTGTCGGCGATGGCCTGCACGTCGTTGGTGATCTTGGCCAGCATCGGGCGCGGCGGCGACATGGCCAGGTGATAGGGTTTGTAGGCATAGAAATCCTGCCCCATCGCCTCTGGCGGGATGTCGCCCTCGCCGGTGTCCGAGCGCTGCGCCCCGGGCAGGCCGTTGCGCCAGCCGCCCGGCGGCGCGGGACGGTAGAAATCCACATCCGCCAGGGCCGAGATCAGGCCCGAGGTGCCGTCCACACCCACCTGCAGCCGGTCGATCTCGTCGAACGACCGCGAGCCGTCGGGAAAGAAGCCCTGCCGCGCCTTGTCGCCGCCCGGGACGGTGCATTCCTCCTCCCAGGCAGAGCCGTCCGATTGCAGGGCCATGTAGGGCAGCGGGTAAAGGCCATCCTCGGGCGACAGCTCGATCTCGTAGACCGGGACATCGTCTTCGGATGTCTTCTCGGTCGAGAACCCGGCGGCCGACATGTAGCCGTCCGGCGGCCCGTAAAGCGCGGCCGCATCACGTTCCAGAGGATGGGCCGAGAACTGCTCGACATAGACCTTCGCCGGCGCGGCAAGCTTCTGGGCCCGCAGCGCGTCGTATTTCGGCCCCCGCAGGGGCAAGCCCGCCCGCGCCCGCGCCTTGTCCGATGTCACCAGCGGCGGCGTGTTCTGGATCGTGGCCGTGGGGCCGGCCAAATGGGCAATGCGGACGCGGGTCATTGGCGATCTATCCTTTGGGGGCGAAATGGGTCTTGGGCATCATCATGTGGACGCCCTTGTTCACGTTCACGGTCTGGGTCACATGCAGATCCCCGGCGAGCGAGCAGAGCATGTAGGCCTCGGCATGGCTCAGCCCGGCCTTGGCGCCGAGCCAGTCGATCATCTCGCGCAGGGCCATCACACTGCACTGGTCCAGGTCGGGATCCATGCCCATGGTGATGTAGTGATCCGGCGTCTCGGCGCGCGGATAGGTGAATCCCGGCTCCTCGATCAGCTCGAAGGTGAAGGTGCCCTCCAGCGCCGTCTCGATCGCGGTGATGCAGACCTCGCCGTCGCCCTGCGCGCCGTGCCCGTCCCCGCAGGAGAACATCGCCCCCTCGGTATGGACCGGCAGGTAGAGGGTCGTGCCCGTCACCAGTTCCTTGTTGTCGAGATTGCCGCCGAAGCTTTCCGGCGCGACCGAGGTCAGCTTGCCCCAGCCCGCCGGCGGCGCCAGGCCCATGACCCCGAAGAAGGGCTTCAACGGCAGCTTCAGTCCCCAGGGCATGGTCGCGGTCATCGTTTCGGCGTCGAGCGGGATGTTGTTGAGGATCACCTCGTCGTAATCGTGGGGCAGCGTGCCCTTCTTGGGGATGATCAGGTTGAACCCCCAGTCCTGGCGCAGCTTCACCTCCTCGATATGCACGGCCAGCACCATTCCGGGCTTTGCGTCCTCGACGGCCACGGGGCCGGTCAGGATATGCGGGCCGAAGGGTTTCAGCGCGCCGTGGATCTCGGCCAGCTCGGGCGGAATGTGGAATTTCGAAGGATCGGGCAGCACCTCGGCCGTGCCGGACACGGTTTCGATGGTCACGCGGTCGCCGGATTTGACGGTCAGCGCCGGCGGCACGTCGGCCGCGAAAAGCCCCCACTGGCAGGTGTCGGGCGAGGCGGTCAGATGATGGTCTGTCACGGGAAGTCAGTCCTGTTCGTCGTTGGTCGGATCGTCCGATCCTACATCCGCCCCGCGGGCTCCGCATGGGGAAGCGCGGACCGGGGGCGGTGGCGCCGGGAGGAAACTCCCCCGGCGCCCTTCTCAGGGCGCATGTCGCCCGCGATCACTTCTCGATCGTGATCGGGGTGAGATCCTGGAACCAGTTCTGCGCCTGGACAAAGCCCTTCACATGCGGCGCCAGGGCGCGCGGGTTCAGGTCATGCACGATGTAAAGCTCCATCGCCTCCTCGACCGAGATCTCGTTCATCCGGGTGAAGAGTTCCTTCTGCTTCTCCTCGTCGAAGGTGGCCACGGCCTCGGCGCCCAGCGCGTCGATCTCCTCGTTCGAATGCATGCCCCAGTTGCAGCAGTTCGGCACCTGGTACTTGGTCATCCAGCGCTTCATGATGCCCTGCACCGGGTCCAGCGGCGCCATCGAGAAGTTGATCGCGTTGAATTCGCTGTCCTTGCCGCCGCCGTAGAAGACACCGATCAGCGCGTTCCAGTCCATCGGCACCAGCTCGACCTTGAAGCCGGCGGCCTCCAGCTGTTCCTTCACCAGCTCGTTCATCGGCAGCGGCTGCATCTGTCCCGAACCGGAGGTCGAGATGCCGACCTTGATCTCGCAGGGCATGCAGCCGGCTTCTTCCAACAGCGCCTTCGCCTTTTCGGTATCGTAGTTGTAGACCACCGGGTCGCCATACCAGGGCTGGCTTTCGATCAGCGACTGGTAGGCCGGCGAGGCGACGCCCTGCAGCATCTCGACGATCTCGTCGCGGTTCACCGCGTGGTTGGCGGCCTGGCGCACCTTGATGTCGTCGAAGGGCGGCATGGATTCGTTCAGCATGTAATCCCAGTTGTGGGGATAGGGCACGGTGATGATCTGCATCCCCGACCCCTTCAGCCGCGGGATCGTGTCGGGCGACGGCGCCTCGACGAAATCAACCTGCCCCGACAGCAGCGCGGCGGCGCGGGTCGAAGCCTCGGGCATCGGGATCAGCTCGAGGAAATCGTGCTGAGGAATGCGGTCGGGGTTCCAGTAGTCTTCGTTCTTGGCCAGCGTGATGCGTTCATGCGGGACCACGCTTTCGAACTTGTAGGGACCGGTGCCGGCGACATCGTCGCGGTATTTCTCGTAGTCGTATCCCAGCTCTTCTACCTTGCAGGGCGAGATCTGGAAGAAGGTCGACACCTCGTAGGGCAGCATCGAGGCCGGGCCCGGCGTGTGGATGTAGACGGTGTAATCGTCCACCTTTTCGACGCTTTCGATGTTCACCACGCCCGAGCGCTGCATCCCGGCATGGCGGGCGTTGTACTGCGGCGAGCTGTCGTCCAGCACCCGTGCCACGTTCCAGATCAGCGCATCGGCGTTCCAGTCGCAGCCATCGTGGAACTTGACACCTTCGCGCAGGGTGAAGGTCCACTTGGTGTTGTCCTCGGGGTCGATCTCCCAGCCCGTGGCAAGCGCGGGATAGATGTCGGAGGGCTCTTCCGAGCTGGTCAGATCCCACAGCGAGAGCGCGTCGTAGAGCGTGTAGCCCAGGAACCGGTAGCCCTCGTAGCCCTGATCGGGCGCGCCGGTGTAATCGGGGATGTCGGCGGCGGTCATCGCGACACGCAAGGTGGTCTGGGCGGCGGCCGTTTCCGGCAGGGCGGCGGCGCCAAGGGACAGGCAGGCGCCCGAAACGATGGCAAGGGCCTCTCGTCTGCGTAACATTGTGGGTCTCCTTCTTGTCGGCAGCAGCTGCCGGAGCTTCGGTCCGCCGCGGGCGCGCGGGAGCGCGCGGCCATCGGCCAGCAACAGAATCTAATCTCATATCCAAAAGTTGCCATTTCAAATAAAAACGAACGGCGGTGCGCCCCCGGCCAGGGTTTGGCGAAACTGTGACTGCAAAATGATCACCGCGGCGTGAGGCCCCTCGCCCAGGCACACCGCGCGCAGCAACCCGGACCCGTCGGGGGTGTCCTCCGCCCCTGCGCCCCGGACAGGCAGGGCACCGCTTCCTCGGCCCGTTTTTGCCGACCGGAATGATTTTCCTGTCGCTCCGGTGTCATGCGGCGGCACTATCAAATCGGCCCGACTGACGTCATACTGAGCCTATCGCCAACCCAGAGGTCCTTTCCGTGCCCATCCTGCTCGACCGCCGCGCCTTCCTGGCTACAACCGCCGGGTTCATCGCGCTTCACCCGTTCTCGGCCCGCGCCCAGGCCGGCCAGGCGCATTTGCGCATCATGGAGACGACGGACATCCACGTGCATATCTATCCCTACGATTATTATGCCGACCGCCCGGTCGACACCGTCGGGCTGGCGCGCACGGCAACCCTGATCAACGGCATCCGGGCCGAGTCGGCGAACTCGATCCTGCTCGACAATGGCGACTTCCTGCAGGGCAACCCGATGGGCGATTACATCGCCTACGAGCGCGGCATGTCCGAGGGCGACGCGCATCCGATGATCACCGCGATGAACGCGCTTGGTTTCGAGGCCTCGGTTCTGGGCAACCACGAATTCAACTACGGCCTGCCCTTCCTGATGAACTCGGTCGCCGGGGCGCATTTCCCGGTGGTCTGCGCCAATGTCGCGCGCGAGACCGGCGCCACCCCGCGCGAGGACAAGACCCTCGTGCCGCCTTATGTCATCCTCGAACGGATGCTGACCGACGGCGCCGGCAAGAGCCATCGCATCCGTATCGGCATCATCGGCTTCGTGCCGCCGCAGATCATGACCTGGGACCGCCGCCATCTCGAGGGCAACGTGACCGCCCGCGACATCGTCGAAACCGCCCGCGCCTGGGTCCCGCAGATGCGCGAAGAGGGCGCGGATATCGTCATCGCGCTCAGCCATTCCGGCATCGGCGAGGCCGAGCATATCGACGGACAGGAAAATGCCTCGATCCCGCTGGCCGGGGTCGACGGCATCGACGCCGTGCTGACCGGCCATCATCACCGGGTCTTCCCCGGCCCCGATTACGCCGACACCCCCGGCGTCGATGCCGAGGCCGGCACCATCATGGGCAAGCCCGCGGTCATGGCCGGCTACTGGGGCAGCCACATGGGTCTGATCGACCTCATGCTGGAACGTGACAGCAACGGCTGGCGCATCGCCTCGCATACCTCCGAGGCGCGCCCGATCTACCGCCGCGAGGAGGACCGCTCGATCACCCCGCTGGTCGAGAGCGACGAGACCATCCTCGCCTCGGTCGAGGAGGAGCACGAGGCGACGCTGGAATATGTGCGCCGCGCCGTGGGCGAGACCGACGCGCCGCTGCACAGCTACTTCGCGCTGGTGGCCGACGATCCATCGGTCCAGATCGTGTCCAACGCCCAGACCTGGTACATCGCGCAGATGATGCAGGGCACCGAGCACGAAGGCCTGCCCGTCCTCTCCGCCGCCGCGCCCTTCAAGGCCGGCGGCCGCGGCGGGCCCGAATATTACACCGAGGTCGCACCGGGCCCCATCGCGATCAAGAATGTCGCGGATCTTTACCTGTATCCCAACACGGTGCGCGCGGTGCGCATCACCGGGGCGCAGGTCAAGGAATGGCTCGAACGATCCGCCGGGATGTTCAACCAGATCACGCCGGGCGAGACGGACCAGGTTCTGCTGAACCCCGATTTTCCGTCCTACAATTTCGACGTGATCGACGGGGTCGAGTACCAGATCGACCTGTCGCAACCCGCGCGCTACGACAAGTCCGGCGCCGTGGTGGCCCCCGACGCGCACCGGATCGTCAACCTCACCTTCAACGGCGCGCCCATCGACCCGGCGCAGGAATTCATCGTGGCCACCAACAACTATCGTGCCGGCGGCGGCGGAAACTTCCCCGGGGCCAACCCCTCGACGGTGGTTTTCGAAGGCCCGGACACCAACCGCGACGTGATCGTGCGCTACATCGTCGAACAGGGCACCGTGAGCCCTTCGGCAGACGCCAACTGGACCTTCGCCCCGATGGAGGGCACCACGGTCCTCTTCGACACCGGCCCCGCGGCAGAGGCCTACATGGACGCCGTCGACGGCGTGTCGATCGAAGCGGCGGGCGACGGCCCGGACGGCTTCGCGCGCTACCGTATCCGCCTCTGACGGGGCCTGGCATCACGGCCATCAAGCTGCAGGATCACCGCTCCGCTTGTGGGCGGTGATCGCCGCGGCCCGGTCACATAGCTCAGCTGGGATACTCCAACCCGGCCCGGTCCAGCCCGTCCATGAGCTTGTCCACCAGCTCCTGCTCCATGCCCCGCGCCCGGAACGGCTGGCTCGGATCGCGCGCGTAATCCGGTTTCAGCTCAAGCACCCGGTCCAGTGTCTGGCCGGCCATCTCGTCGTCCCCGTTCATCGCATAAGCCGCCGCAAGCGCCGCCTGCACCATGTAGTTGCCCGGAACGTTCACGTTCTGCGCATGGTCGATGGAGGCCGCGTAATCGCCTTCGAGATAGGCGTGCAGCTGCCAGATGAAATCCCACCAGGACTGGTGCTTGGGGTTCAGCATCTTGGCGCGGGTCACCCAGTCCTTCCCGGTTTCCCATTGCCCGGCATAGGCCATCCAGGTCCCGAGGTCGGCCAGCACGAAGGAATCGTTGGGGTTCAGCTCCACCGCCTTGCGGGCATAATTCGCGAAGACCTCGGGCGGATCGCCGACCATCTGGCTGCGGATCGCCAGCGCGTAATAGGCATCCGGATTCGACGGATCGAGGTCGAGCGCCCTTTGTGCGGCCGCCTGGCTGTCCTCGGCCCAGCTTTCCTGCGTGTCGATCGCGTATTTCTTGGATTCGATATGAGAGAACGCCAGCCGCGACCAGGCCAGCGAATAGCTGGGGTCGAGTTCGACCGCGCGAAAAAGGCAGTCGCGCGCCCGGCGGTGCCGGTCCGGGGCGAAGGTTTCGTAGAACCAGTAGGACAGAAGCACGCATTCATAGGCGCTCAGGTCGTGGGGGGCCTCGGCCTCTATCGCCCGGGCCAGTTTCGCGTCGAAGATCGGCGCGTCGGCCGAGCCGATTTCGGCCACAACACGCCGGGCGACGCCGATCTGCACCTCCAGCACGCTTTCGGCCGTCAGGTCGCGTTCGAACGGCCCCGGGGCGTTCAGCTGCCTGCAGTCGCGCGCATCGGTGCAGGATGTCGTCACCCGAAGGGTATCGCCCGCGCGTTGCACCGTGCCGGTCAGTATGAAATCCGCGTCCAGCTCCCTTCGGATCGTCGGGCAGTCGGCATCGGCGAATTGCCGGGTCGAACTGGGCGACAGGACGAAGAGATTGGAGAATTTCGACAGGAAGGCGTTGATGTCCCGGCTGAGACCTTCGGCAAAGAAGGCCTCGCCTTCCGACACACCCAGTTCGTCGAACGGTATCACGGCAATGCGCGGGCCCGTCGGCATGCCGTCATCCCGCGTCATCAACAGGTAGCCCCAGCCCAGCAGGCCCACGACGATCATCGCGGCGGCAAGGCCCATGGGCCAGTAGCTTTGCAGCCGGCGCCTGCGATAGTCGCGCGCAGCATCGGCGGGCCAGCAATACAGGTCCAGCCGGCGCGAGATGTTCTTGACGCTGTGCTTGCCGATGGGGGCGAAGGTCTCGTCGACCTTGCCGACGATCTGATCGGCCACGACGCTGGTGATCAGGATACCGCCCCGGGGCGCCAGCGGCTCCAGCCGCGCCGCGATGTTGAGCCCGTCGCCCAGCAGCGTGTCGGCCTCCTCCGAGACATCGCCGAAATGGACGCCGATCCGCAGGTCGAACGTGTCCTCCCCGGTTTCGGCTATCCGTCTCTGAACGGCGCCGGCGGCCCTGACAGCATCGGCGGCAGTCGGGAATTCGGCAATGGCGCTGTCGCCGGCAGAGGAGAAGATGGCGCCGTGGTGCCGCGCGACGGCGTCGTCTATGATCGCCCGCGTCCTGGAGAATGCGGCCAGGGCGCTGGCCTCATCCCTTTCCATCCTTGCGCTGTAGCCGACGGCATCGGCGACCATAAAGCCTGCGAGCCTTCGTGGCATGCCCCCCTCCGCCAAAACCTGCGGGTCGAGTATGACTCACAGGGCACAATCCCCCAAGCCCGATGTGTTGCGGCTCATGCTGCCTTGGGCCGCAGGTGTCCGGGAAATGGCCTCACGCCCAACGAATACCTCTGCAAAGTCCGGTCTTCAGAACCGAGCGAATTCAACGTCGACCCGATCCACCAGATGTCGGGGCCGAACACCTTGTCCGGAATTCTGCATGTCGGACGAATGGCCGCTATTCGATCTCGGAAGCGAGCCGTTTGGCGAGAAGGCTGATCAGGAACACGGCCACGACAAGAAAAAGCGCGCCGACCATCCAGGCCGTGGGCGTGGAGTAGACCTCGGCGATCGCTCCCACCAGGATCAGACCCAAAGCCGCTCCGAGTTGCTGTATCAGCGACCTCAGAGACAGCATTGTGGATCGCTGGCGGTCGTCCACGCATCTGTGCAGAATGCTGCTGGCCGGCGTCTCTGAAACGCCAAGGAAAACGGAGTACAGGATAAAGACGATCGCAAAGCCGGCGATGCTGTCCTGCAGGGCCAATGCGATCTGAATGCCCGCCATGCAGGCAAAGGCGGACGCAAGGGTTATCGCGTGCCGCCGTCTGAACATGTGGCTGATGCGCGGAGACAGCGACGCGCCAAACGCGATTGAAAAGAAATAGGTCGCGGTCAGGACACCGATAGCCGTGTTTGCATATCCGTCGTCCAACATCGGCTTTACATGGGTCGGCCAGATCACTTCGACCGGGTTGGTCGCCATCAGGAAAAACGTCAGAGCAGCCAGAAGCACCGACAACGCCGGATGCTTCAGGGCAAGAAGACCTGCGTCCCTGATCACCAGCGGTACGGATGCAAACCCCCGTTTCAAAGCCTGGGGATTCAACGGGCGCGGTTCTTCCACGATGACACACAAGGTGTAGACGAACACTCCGGCCATCACTGCAAAGCTGGCCGCGTAGGACACATCGTAAACGCTGAGACCCCGCCTTTCTGCCAGCGAACCAAAGAGATCGGGCAGCAGGCCTCCTACAACAGCACCCACGGCCAGGCCCATGGCATTGGCCCATTGCGCCTTTGCGAGAGCAGGTTGAACATCCACATTCGGCGCCGCGGCCTTGAAGGTTTCAACGAACCAGGCGTCCAGCGTGCCGGACCGTAGGGCACGCCCAAAGCCGATGAAGGCAAAGGACACCGCGAGAACATGGAAATCACTGGTCGACAGGAAGAGCGCAAGAGAGATCAGGCTGGCGACGACCGCGGCCAGGAAAACCGGCTTGCGTCCGATGTTGTCGGCCAATCCCCCGAAGGGGAGTTCCATCGCCATGGTCGTGAGTGAGTAGACCCCGAACAGGAGTGAAATCTGGAACAGGTCCATACCTCGATCGGTCAGCGCCAGGGCAACAACGGCAACCGTCAACCCCATCGCAAAACGGTCGAGAAACTGGTGGACCTGAAACACCCGGATGTGCCGCCTCGCCGGACCGGACAGCGCAGCGACAGAGAATTCTAAATCGGTTGCCATGGTCGCAGCTTCGTCTTTCCAGGCAACTTGCACAATATCCCGACAGAGCCGTTGCCGATCCCGCGTGCACCGAAGCGGTCGCCGGAACACGCCACGACTTACTGCACGAGATCGAGCAGCACTGGAAGCAGGCCAACCGGAAAAGGCGGCTCAGCGGAACAGGCCAGCAACCGAACTTGTTCGAAACCTCGGATTCAAACCGGAAGTGACGACTAAACCGTCGAAATGAAAAATCTCTCTGGATATGGCGATCCCTTGAGGACTCGAACCCCAAACCTGCTGATTAGAAGTCAGCTGCTCTATCCAGTTGAGCTAAGGGACCGCGCGCCTGCCGATGTGCAGCAGCGGGCGCGTCATTTCAAGCCTTCATTCGCCGCAAGTCACCCAGACCGCCCCACGACAATCCCTCCCGGTCACACCGCGCGCCCCGCGCCGGACAAGGGCCGCGCCGGAGAGCGGGGTGGGTGGGTGGGCGCTCTCCGGCGCGGCCCAAGGGCGCAGCGTCAGCTCGAGACGTAGCCCGCCACCACCTGCAGCAGCTTGAAGGCCGTCGCCGCGTCGTTCTCCACCACGGCAAGGAATTCCTCCTCGCCGATCCGCAGGCAGACCAGCCCGGTCTCCGCCTGCATCGACAGCGCGCGCGGCACCTTGCGGATCAGGCCAAGCTCTCCGACCAGCGTCCCCGGCCCCACCTTGGTGATCAGCCGGTCCTCCTCGTCCTCCTGCGGCAGGTAGAGCCCGGCCTCGCCCTCGATCACCATGTAGGCGCCGTCCGTCGGCTCGTCGCCCTTGCGGAAGATCACCTCGCCCGCATCGGCCTCGTACCAGCGCGCACCGAAGGCCAGCAGCCGCAGCTGGCGGCGGTTCAGTTCCGAAAAGAGCGGCGTCTGTTCCAGCGCCCGCAGCTTGCGCGCGAGGTCGGCGCTGGCGGCGCTGTCGCCCTCGACCGCGTCGCGCGCGGTGTCGGTGATCAGCCGGCCCTGGTTGATCTCGTAGAAGGCATCGAACTGATCGGCATCCTCGAACCGGTCGTTGATGTAGATCAGCGTCGCCTCCGGCAGCAGGTCGCGCAGATTGCGGAACAGCGCCTTGTGTGTGTCGCTGTCGAAGCTGGCAAAGGCCTGGTCCAGGATCAGCAGGTCGGGCCGCTTGATCGTGGCGCGACTGAACGACAGCGGCTCGGCGAAATAGGCCGGCAGCCCCTGCCCGCCCAGCGCGATCGGCACGTCGAAGATCAGCTGCAGGATTTCGCTTTTCATGCCCAGTTCGGTCAGCGCGTCGCTCACCACCTTGCGCAAGTCGTCTGCCCGCGCGCCCGACGCCTCCGATATCTTGCCGTACATGGCGTTTTCCAGAACCGTCAGCCCGGGCGCATAGGTCTCGGGATCGAGCGGCGCGAAGAGATCGCCAAGGCTGCGCTGCAGCGTCTCGGCATGGCTCTTGCGGATCTCCAGGATCTGCTCCTTCACCGCCTGCGGGAAGGCCGGGCCGATCTGCTCGGCCGAGATGCCGAAGGGCACCGTCAACAGCAAAGCCAGGTCCTCGGGCGAGAGGTCGGCCACGGCCGCGCCACTGTCGCGGTCGACCAGTTCCAGCGCCGCCTCGTAGGTCGCCGGGTCCAGGCCCAGACGCCGGAACAGCGGATGGTCGGTGCCGTCCAGTCCGAAGATCTGGCGCAGCATCTCGATCACGTCACGCGACAGCGCCACCAGGGGTTCGTCCAGGTTCAGCGCGCGCAGCTGGGTCAGGAACTCGCCCTGTTCGGCCAGCGCCTCGCGCGTGATGGGGCGCAGGGGAGAGGCATAAAGCAGGTTCTCCGCCACCGGGAGCGCGTGGTTGTAAAGTTCGGGCTTCATGAACAGAGCGTGGCGCCGCAGGCCCGAGGCGCGGATCGCCTCCTGGATCGCCGGTCGGCTGGCCACCAGGCGCGCGGCCAGGTCGGGATGCGTGGATTCGGCGAATTTCTGTTCCAGCCCGCGCCGGAACAGCATGGTGCCTGTGCCCATCCCCTCGATCAGCTGGCCCCACCAGGCGCGCAGGGCGGCCTCGTCCGGCACGCCCGCGCGTTCGGGATGCAGCCAGTCGGCCTCGAACGGATCGGGGGAATTGCCCGCCCGCAACGCCTCGGCCGCGGCTTCGGGATCGAAACTGCCATCCTGCGGGAAGGGCCGCAGCGGCATCAGCACGTTGTCCCCGAACGTGCCCTGGAACAGAACGGGGCGCGAGCTGACGCGCCCGATGCGCGCCGCGACCGCGGATTGGTGTAACTCCTGCAGAGGCTGACCGGCGATCTTCACGCCGCCCGCCGAAGGCGTCACCTCGCGCACAAGCAGTTCGGACAGGGCGCGGCGGTCCTCGGCGCTGGGGGCAGCGATGCCGATGACGGCCCCGCCCGGCAGAGTGACGTCGATATCGTCCAGCACGGCATTGCCGTCGGCGTCGCGGATCGTGACATGATCCAGCACGATATCTCCGGTCAGGCGCGGCAGGTCGTCGGGCTCTCCATCGAAGAGCCTCTCGTCCACCATGGCCGGCGGCGCGAACCGTTCGATGATGATCTCCCAGCGGACGGCCATGTCCTGGGTCTGGTTGTAATAGGTCAGCAACTCTTTCCACGGCGAGCTGAGATCCTTGTAGGCGGCCAGGGCCGCGACCAGCGCCCCGATGGTCACGCTTCCCTGGATCACCAGGTAGCCGCCGATCGAGAAGAAGAAGAAGGGCGTCATCTGACCGATCAGGTTGTTGACGAACTTCATGAAGAATTTCTTTTGGTAGATGACGAACCGGATCTCGTAGAGCCGGCCAAGCCGGTCGGTCACCATCGCCATGCGCCAGCGCCAGCCGCCGTGGGTGCGGATCGCGCTGGCCCCGGCGGCGCTTTCTCCGATTTCGCCGGCCAGGCCCCGGACCTGCACGATGCGCTTCTTGTTCCACTGGTTGATCTCGCGCTGCATGCGCGGGATCAGCCAGGCCTGCAGCGGGATCAGCGCCACGGCGGCCACGCCGAACCAGAAGCTCTGCGCGAAGAGGAAGAACAGGATCGTCGCCATCTGCCCGGCCTGCAGCACCGGCTGGGACAGCATGTCGCCCATCAGCCCGCCCATCGGCTCGCTCTCGGCGGTGATCATCGACACCAGCTCGCCCTGGCTGACCCGTTCGAAATAGGGCTGCGGGAATCGCAGGATGCGGTGGATCAGCAGGTAGCGGAACCGGCGCAGCATGCGTTCGGACAGCACGCCCTTCATCGTGTTGATGCGCATCTTCAGCAGCCCGTGGGCCAGCACCGCCAGCAGGAAGCCGAAGCACAGGATCAACAGGAAGGGGATCTGCTCGATCTCCCACCCGAACACAGGGATCGGCGTGACCGGCGCGCCGATGGCGTCATTGATGATGCGCTTGGGCAGTTCCAGCGTGAGGTACAGCAGAGGGAACAGGCACGCTGTCACGACAAGCAGGATCAGCTGGTCGCGTTTCGAGTTCTTCCAGATGAAGGAAAAGAGGGAACGTTCGATACTGGATATCCGTCTTGATCGGGCGGCACCGGACCACGTGCCGGGCCTTCACTTCGCACTCAGAAGGGCACATAGCGGGCCGCCACGCGACCCGTACTCGTCCGATACGCGGCAACTGTTGTGGAGTGCGAGGTTACCAAGGCGTGGGCGGCGAAATCAATGGCTTCCGAGGTCGCGGCGGCCCTGAATCTTCCTCTCCCCCGCCTGGCACGCCACATGGAACCGGCCCGCGCGCCGCCCCCGGCCTGCCGGCGGCCCCGTCCGGTCCGATCAGGGTCCCTGGCCACAGGCCCCGCAGGGCGCGCCTGCCGGTTCGGCAGGCAGCTCTCGGCCGGTCCCGAGAATTGATCCCGCCCGCCGATTGCGGTGCGGCCGCGTTGCCCATAAGGTGAAAGCTGCGCCAGATTTGGGGAGACGGCGGGCCTTGGGCGATGTGACCGGACAGATTCTGATCCTGCTTGTTCTTTTGCAGATCAAGCACATGTTCGCCGATTTCTACCTGCAGACCCCGCGGATGCTGTCGGGACGCGAGACCTATGTCCATCTCGGGCGGGCCGAACATGCCGGTGTGCACGCGCTGGGATCCATGATCGTCTTCGTGCTGATGGGGACGCCGGTGCTGCTGACCCTGCTGATCGTGGCCGCCGAATGGATCGTGCATTTCCATATCGACTGGGCCAAGGCGCGCTGGTCGATGTGCAAGCAGCACACCCCGTCCGAGGCCGGCTACTGGCGCGCCACCGGCGCCGATCAGTTCGGCCATCAGCTTACCTACCTGGCCATGGCCTGGGCCTGGTGGATGTGGGCCGCCTGAGGCGCAGGCCGCGCGCTGTCCGTAGGGTGGGGTTATACCCCACCGCAGCGATGACCGCGCCACCTGCCCCGGCATCGGTGGGGTAAAACCCCACCCTACGCCCGCTGTACCGACGGCGCGACATTTCGGACCACCGCAAAGGCCGGAACCGGATTGGCGTAGCCCTTCAGCGGTATCGGCGGCAGGCTGCGGAAAACCACGCCCTGCAATCCATGGCTCGCCTCGCGCGTGGCCTCGTCGACCAGAACCTGGTCCGGTTCCGCCTTGGAGCAAAGCCGCGCGGCCTTGTTCACGGTCGAGCCCAGCACCGTGAAATCCATGCGTTTGCGTGCCCCCATCGCCCCCATCACCGCCTCGCCCGAGGCGACGCCGATGCCCACATGCAGCTTGTACTCCGGCCGCTCCTCCAGCAGCTTCACCATCGCCTCGGTGATCTCGACCGCACAGGCCGTGGCCCGCTGCTCCATGCCGTCGCCCTCGAAGACCGCCACCAGCGCATCCCCGATGAACTTGTCCACGTCGCCGCCGTGCCTTTCCACGATGTCGGTCTGGGCGTCGAAATAGGTGTTCAGCGCCTCGATCACGACCTCGGGCGACACCGTCTCCGAGAACTCGGTATAGCCCCGGATATCGGTGAACAGGACCGAGATACGCCGCCGCTCGCCCCCGCGCGACAGCCCCGTCTCCTCCGAGCTCTGGATCGCCGACATCGTCCCGCGCGAGACGAATTTCATCAGCTCCAGCCGCTCGCGCAGATCCGCGATCATGCGGTTGATCCGCCCCGCTAGCTCGCCGATCTCGTCGCGGGCGCGCACGCCCTCCACCCTGACCGAGAAGTCGCCCTCGCCCACCTGCTCCACCACCTGCCCGATCTTCAGGATCGGCCGGGTCAGCGCCCGGGCGAAGATCAGCGCGCCGAGGCTGGCCAGCGAAAAGCCGATCAGGCCAATGATCAGGATCTGCCGGGTGATCGCGTTGACGACGGCATAGGCGTTCTCCTCGCTCAGCTCGGTGATCACCGCCCAGGGAAACCAGTCCGGGAAGGCATAGGCCCCCAGCATCGCCCGCCCGTCGGGCCGCACATAGGGCTGCAGCGCATCGGCCCGGGCGCTGGCCACGATCAGCGGCATGGCGTTCTTCACGATCTCGCGTTCGGCCAGCACCTTGGACGTGCCCCCCAGCACCGACCGCCCGGCATGATCCACGACCGAAATCTCGCCCCGCTGCGCGAAGGGATGCGCCGCCACCGTCTCGGCCAGGGTCGACAGCTCGATCTTCGCGGCCATGGTCACGGTGCGCCCGGCGATCTTCGTGGTCAGCGGCAGCGCCAGCGTCGCAACCCAGTCGCCGGTCTCGCTCATCCTCTGGATCAGCGGGCGGCCGAACTGTCCGGTGGCGGCGATCGACTGGATCAGCTCGGGCGACGTCGCCAGCAGCGCCACCGGGTCATGGCCCAGCGCCTGCAACCTGTCGGCATAGGCCTGGTTCGTCACCAGGATCGGCAGGTCCGACCCCTGCACCGACAGCTGGAGCGAGATCACCTGCGGCAGCTCCTGCAGCCCCAGCGTCAGCAGCGACACCTTCTGCTGCACACCCAGCTCATCGCTGTCGATCCCGTTGCGGATCACCAGCAGCGCCGACAGCCAGCGCCCCCGCCATGTGTTGTCGAAGGCGTTCGACAGCTCGTCGGCGACCAGGGTCAGGTCCTCGTTCGCGGCGCTCTTCAGCTCGTCCCGTGTCAGGCGCGTCAGGTTCTCGCCGACCAGCGCCAGAGGCGCGATGGCCAGCAGCGTGGCGAAGACGAAGAACTTGACCCGCAGGGGAAAACGCATGGGCCGGCCTATTCGCGCGGTACAGCGGTGACGATGGCGGTATCGGTGGCAACCCCACAGGCCAGCCCCGTGGTGTCGCGGGCGGTGACCTCGACGACATATTCGCCCGGCGCGGCATAGGCGTGACGGGCGATCGCCCCCGTGGCCTCGCGCCCGTCGCCAAAGGCCCAGCCGATCCGCAGCCCCTGCCCGTCCGCGTCGCTGGCCCCGCTCGCATCGAAGCGCAGCACGTCATGGGCCGCCCCCACCGGCACGGTCACGTCCGGCCCGGCATCGACCCGTGGCGCGCGGTTCACCAGCACCATGGCCTCGTCCACCCCCGTGGCACAGGCCGATCCGCTGTCATCGCGCACCGTCAGCGTGACCGAGACCGGGCCGGCCGTCTCGAAGACCCGGCTCACCTGCGCGCCCTCAAGCGTGACGCCGTCACCAAAGGCCCAGGTCCAGCCGGTAATCTCGCCATCCAGGTCGCCGGACAGCCCCGCGTCAAAGGTGACCTCGTCGCCGGGGCAGATTACCCGGTCCGGCCCTGCCAGCGCCCGGGGCGCACGGTTGACCCGGACATAGCTTTCCTCGCTGCGCTGCGCGTTCAACAGCCCGGTGCCGTCGTTCATCCGTGCCACCACCGGGTAGAGACCCGGCGCCGCGAAAGCATGTTCGGCGGTATTGCCGGTCCCTGTCGTCCCGTCGCCGAAATCCCACTCCACCGTGGTGGAGGCATCGGCTGCCACTTTCCAGGACAGCGCCTCTCCGGGGCAGATCGCCGGTGTCTCGGGCAAGGCGGCCACCGGCGCCGGGTTCACGAGCACGGATCTCACCGCCGGGACGACCGAATTGCCCACGTCGGCGTCATCGGTCACCACCAGCTGCACGTCGTAGCGGCCCGGCACCTCCCAGACATGGGTGCCGACCACGCCGGTGGCCGAGCCGCCATCGCCGAAATCCCAGGCATATGCCGTGATTGCCCCGTCCGGGTCCACCGTGGCCGAGGCGTCGAAGCTCACCGATTGCCCCACCGCGATCTGCTCGGGCCCCTGGATCACCGGCTGCGGTGCGGCGTTGACCAGAACCTTGCGCAGCGTCTCGATGGTCGAACAGCCCTCGTTCCCGCCCGCCAGGTCGGTGCTGACTGTGATCAGGTAGTCGCCCGGCTCTTCGAAGACATGGGTAAAGGTCTCGCCCGCCCCTGTGACCCCATTCGACAATTGCCAGCGATGCGCCACCGGCACAGCCCCGTCCAGCTGGCTGAGCGCGGCTGAAAAGGTCGCCGGCTGGCCCGCGGCGGCCCGTTCAAAGCCCTCGATCGCCTGTTCCGGCGCGGCGACGACGCGGATCGCGGCGGTATCGGTATCAAGCGGGCTGCAATTGCCCCGCGCCTCGCCTGTGATGGTCAGGGTCGCGATGTAGTCGCCCGGCTTGTCATAGACATAGACAGGCTGTTCTCCGTTGCCGATGCCGCCGTCCCCGAAGGTCCAGGCAAAGGCGTTCACCGCGCCATCCGCATCGGTGCTGCCCGATCCGTCGAAGCGCACCGACTGGTTGGTGCAAACGGTCATGTCCGGCCCGGCATTGGCCAGCGGCCCTTCGCGGACCAGCGCGGCGATGCGGTCCACGTCGGTGCCGTGCTCGGTCCCCGTCTCGTTGGCGATGCGCAGGGTCACCGGGTAGATGCCGGGGAATTCGTAGGTCTTCGTCGGGTTCACCAGATCCGAGGTCGTGCCATCGCCGAAATCCCAGGAATAAAGCAGCAGCCCGCCATCGGGATCCACGCTGTCGGAGGCGTCGAACAGGATCGGCTCGCCCGAGCAGACGGCGCGGTTGCCGCCCGCGTCGGCCACGGGGCGAGTGTTGATCTCGACCGTGGTCGCATCGGCGGCGGTCGCGTTGGCCATTCCCGTCCCGTCGTCGACCCGCAGCGTGACCGGGTAGATCCCCGAGCGCGGGAAGACATGGGTGACGACCTGCCCGGTTTCGGGGGCCGAGCCGTCGCCGTAATCCCAGGTGTAGATCAGCTTGTCCCCGTCCGCGTCGGACGAGCCGGAGCCATCCAGCGTCACGATCAGCCGGTCCGTGTCGATCGCGGCACCCGCCTCGGCCACGGGCTGATGGTTCACGCGGATCGTCAGGGCGTCGGTGGCGGTCGCGTTCATCACGCCGCTGTCGTCGGTGACGATCAACTGAGCCGACCAGACCCCGGCGGTCTCATAGGCGCGCTCCACCCGCACCGCCTCGAGCGGCGCGCCGAGGTCGTCGAACTCCCACCGCCACGTGGCGATCTCGCCATCCGGGTCGAAGCTTTGGCTGCCGTCAAAGGTCACGGTGTCGCCCGGTGCCACGAGGATATCGGCCCCCGCCACGGCCACCGGCCGGGCATTGACGGTGATCAGCGTCTCGGCCTCGTCCTGCGCGGCGCCGCCCCGGAAATCGTCGGAGACGGTCAGGCGGATCCGATGCAGCCCGGGCTCGGCGATGGCATGGCTCACGCGTTCGCCGCTGGCCACCGCCCCGCCGGGCAGGTCCCAGGCATAGTCCACGACCTCGCCGTCCGGATCCACCGAAGCGCGGCCCGAGAGGATGAATGCCTCGCCCGGGGCCACGACCTGCGGCGGGCCGGCATCGGCGATGGGCGCGGCGTTGACGATCACCCGCATCGTGTCGCGGTCCAGGTTCAGCGGCGCGGTGCTGTCGTCGCGCACCACAAGGGCGACCTCGTAGGTGCCGGGGCGGGCATAGGCATGGGTGATCGTCTTGCCGGTGCCCGTGCTGCCATCGCCGAAATCCCATTGCCAGGAGGTCACGGTACCGTCGCTGTCGGTCGATCCGCCCCCGTCGAAGGTTACCTCCGACGCGGTCACGAATTGGTCCGGCCCGGCCTCGGCCACCGGGGCGTCGTCGATCACGATCTGGCGCTGGGAGGACTGGGTCGAGGATGCCGTGCCGCTGTCGTCGATCACGGTCAGCGTCACGGTGAAGGTGCCCGACCGGGTCCAAGCATAGTCCACCGTCTCGCCCTCGCCCGAGCGGCCGTCGCCGAAATCCCAGATCCAGGACAGGATCGCACCGTCCGCGTCCGTCGAGGCCGAGGCATCCAGCCGCGCGACCTCTGACACCGACACCGGGCGCGGCGGGATCTGGAAGGCGGGCTGGGGCGGCGCGTTGACCTCGACCAGCATCGTGTCGACCGAGGCATCGTTGGCCACGCCGCTGTCGTCCTTCACCGTCAGCGCGACGCGAAAGCGGCCCGGGTCCTGGTAGGTATGGGTCACGGTGGGCCCGGTCAGCACCGTGCCGTCACCCAGGTTCCATTCAAAGGTCTCGACGTTGCCGTCCACGTCGTAGCTGGCCGCGCCGGAAAAGATCACCGGCTTGCCGACCACGGCGGTCTGGTCCGTGCCCGCCTCGGCCACCGGGGGAAAGTTGACGATGACGCGGCGGGTCTCGACCCCGAAGTTGCAGGGGTGGTTCGAGCCGTCCTCGACCCGCAGCACCGCGCGGTAGAGGCCGGGGGTATCATAGATCTTCTGTGCCTGCGGTCCCTCGGCCAGCGCGCCGTCGCCGAAGGTCCAGCGGTAGCGGGTGATCGGGCTGTCCGACGGGATCGAGCCGGTGCCGTCGAAATCCAGCAGCTCGCCCGGGGCGACGACGATGTCGCTGCCCGGCACGGCAACGGGCGCGTTGCGCACATGCACCGGCACCTCGATCGCGGCGCCCCGGCCCGGGCGGGTGCCGGGTTCGACCACCTCCAGCCGGGCGGTGTAGCGGCCCGGCTTGGCATAGCGGTAGGCGATCACCGGTTCGGCAGAGCGGCCGCCATCGCCGAAGTCCCACAGGTAGCTCAGCGGCCCGCGCCCCGACGAGCGCGAGGCGTCGAAGGCGACCGAACGGCAATCGGCCAGCGGGCTGGCGGAGCCCATGGGCTCTGGTCGCAGCGGGATCGGCGCCTGGATCGGCGGCATGCGCAGCGGGATCGCGTGGCCCTCGGCGTCGTAGACCGCCACGGTGACGTCATTGGGGGTCTCGAACCCGTTCAGCAGGGTAATCGCCAGGTCGGTCTCTGCCGTCTCCACCACGTCCGAGGTCCAGAAGTTCTGGCCCGAGACGCGGACCGGCAGGTCCTCGAATTCGGTGGTCACGGTGATGGAGCCATTCGCCGCGTCGAAGCTTTGCACCGTCAGCGGCCCGGCGCCCGGCCCGGTGAAGGGGACCATCGTGGCGGGTTCGCCCCGGCTCCAGCGCAGGGTGGGCATGTAGGAGAACATCTCGAGCCCCGCGGGCCTGCGATTGCGGTCGCGCGCGAGGCTGACCGCCACCGAGAACCCGTTGCCGTCGTCGCCGCCCGCGCCCTGCACGTCGATCCGGAAATAGGCGCGGCCGTCGATCACCTCGCCCTGGCCCGCGCGCAGGGCCGCCAGGGTGACCCAGCGCCCGTCGGTGGCGCGGTCGTTGCCCCAGCTTTTCTCCTCCAGCAGAGCGCCCGGACCGGTGACCGGCGTGGCGTCGGGGCGGTTGGGCACGCGGGCGCCGTCCTCGACCGGCACGGGCCGGTCGGCCTCGGAAAAGGCGCCGGAGCCGCCGAAAAGGCGGAAGGTGGTCAGGGAATTGGCCGTACCGCCCAGCGCGAAATCGGAGGCCCCGTGGACCTCCGGGTCATAGACCCGCACGTAAAGCCTTTCGCGCATATCGGCGGGGACCGAAAAGAACACCTGCTCGCGCAGGTCCACGTCTCCCTCGCGCGAGGGGGTGAGCGCGCCGTAGACCACCATAAGGCCAGGCTCTCCGCCCGCTTGCGCGAGGGCCTCGCGCGGAGCGATCAGGGCGAGAGACGTCAGCGCCAGCCCCAGCGACGCAAGGACCGTCGGGATCCGTCGTGCCTTCCCCATCAGTTCTTCCTCCCTCTCGCGGCTCATGCCGGCCGCTTTTTCGTTCCGTCAGTCCTGTGCCGTCCGTCCCGTCATTCGAAGGCCGCGTTGCCGGCGTAATCCTCGATCACCACTTCGATCAGCTCGAGCGCGCCGGGCTCGGCCGGAAGACTGGCCCGGCAGGTGCCGGTCTCGCTGTCGCAGCGCAGGAAACCTTCGCGCTCTGCGCCGCCTATCGCGATGAGGAAGGGCGCCGCCTGCACCAGACCGCTGGCGTCGCGGGCCATTACGATCAGCTCGATCGGTCCGTCGGGCCCCGAAGGGCGCCCCAGCTCGACCGAGGTCACCTCGGGCGGGTCGATGTCGTAGAGCGTCTGCAGCTTCGAGGCGATCACGTTGCCCACCGCGTCGCTGGCCAGCAGCTCGAACGGGTTCTGACCGCGCTCCAGCGGCACCGTCACCTCGAACCGCCCGGCTTCCAGCGGCACCGGGGCGCCGTTCAGCTCCAGCCAGACGGCATCGCCTGCGCTGCCCGCCAGCGTCACGTCCGGATCGCCCGTGGCGCGCGGCGGCGGCAGATCCAGAACCACGTCGGGCGGGGTGCGGTCCTGCACGGCCTGAAACCGGGTGCTGCCCTCTGTCGCGCCCGCTGGCGACAGGATCTCTATCGTGAAGGCGCGCGCGGCCTCGTCCACCGGGACGGTAAAGCCGATCTCTCCGGCCGGGCCGACCTCGGCGCGCAGCACCGGCGTGCCGCTTGCGGGATCGCGCACCACGACAGGTGCGCCGGGCTGGGCGTTGGTGGTGCCCAGCACCGAAAGCTCTTCGGCCTTGGTGGCCAGCGCGTCGCCGAGGCGCGGAATGTCGGGCGAAAGCGCGATATCGACCGCCACGGCGAGGCGGTAGACCACGTCAAGACTGCGGGCCGAGCTGTTGCCGGCCGGATCCACGGCCGTGACGCTGATCGTGTTGGGCCCGGGCGCCAGGGGCAGGGTCGCAATGAAGGCGCCGTCGCGGCCGGGCGTCACCGCGATGCCGTTCAGGGTGATCTGCGCATCCGGTTCCGAGGCACCCAGCACCTCGACGCTGGCCTCGTCGCTGATCACGCCCGGCCCCGGGGCCAGCAATGTCAGGAAGGGCGGCGTCGTGTCGACGCGCATGGCGAAATCCTGCGCCGTGCTCCATTCCCCGGGCAGGCCCAGCGCATCCAGCGCCGCGACCCGCCAATGATAGCGCCCCGGCGGAAGCGCCCCTTCGAAGCCGGTCTCGCGCAGCCCCCATTCCGAGGTCTGCATCTGGTTGAACCCGGCATCCCGGGCGACCTCCAGCCAATAGGCCTGCGCACCCTCGAAAACATCCCAGGTCAGCGTCACGCTGCGGGTATAAATCGTCTCTCCCGGGGCCGGGTAAACCAGGCGCGGCGCGGTCAGCACACGGGTCCGCTCGGCGCCCTGCCCGGTCAGCACGACGCCTTCGCCCTCGCCCACGGTGATGCGGTCGCCGCCCTGGCGGATCTCCAGCTCGGGCGTGTCGTAATTGACGAAGCGCGCGCCGGTGCGGTCGTTCTTGATCCAGAAATCCGCCGAGTTGGTCGTGGTCTCAACCCCAGGCACGTCGATCTCGAACTGGGACTTGTCCGACAGCTGGTTGAGCAGGGCATAGAAATCGCCCTCGACCAGGCTGACCTTCGTGACCTCACCCCCGGTAAGAGGGTCCGAGCGCATCCGCTGGATCGTGGCGTTGGAATTGGGGTTCAGCCGCAGACGGCTGAGATCGCGGAACGTGACCTGCGTGGTGGACGCCGAGAGTGTGCGGAGCCGTTCGAATTCCACGAGGATGTCATCCAGCTGACGATCCGACCACGAGGGTTCGGCCGGCGCCCGCCCCTCGACCCGGCCCTGCACGTCCGACACGATCGCCTCGGCCGACCGGTCGCGCTGGCGGATCGAGATGTCGAGCGCCTCGTTGGCAAAACCCGTGGCGATGGCCGAGAAATCCACCGCCTCGCGCCACAGCCCGAGTTCGCGGCTGGAAACAGCTGTTTCGCGGTTGCGGATCGCGTCGCCGATCTGGACCGGCGCGAAAATCCGTGCGCCCTCGGCAGTGGCGCGCTGGATCGCCAGAAGCGAGGCCTTCAGCGCCTCGTCCGCGGCCTTCACCTGGCGCACCGGCAGGCGCAGCTGGATCCCCGGCACCAGGTCGGCGGGCGAGGCGATGTCGTTGATCTTCAGGACGGTGGGCCAGAGGTCGGGATCGCCGAGGTAGCGTTCGACGATGCCGCGCAGCGTGTCCTGGTCGGACAAGTCCACGACCTCCAGCGGGGCATTCAGGTCCGCCTCGGCCGCTGGAAGCGATGTGGGCCCCATCATGCAGGCAAGAAGCAGGCCGATCCGCCACACTCTCCTGCACATCGATGGAAGTCCCTGGACCACGTCCGTCACCCCCTTGTCCACAGCTTGCGCTAAGGCTGGCTCGGCCAAATGTTATGGTATCAATGTGTCGCAGGATACACTGTTCAAGCAAGACAATTCCACTTTCGCGTGTTGTCGACCCTGCGAAAAGCCCTGCAATTCAGGTATTAGTGGAAAATTAATACGCTATGTGAAGCTTTTACTCACGCCATTCATGATCACGCCCGAGGCCGGCTTTCTGGCAGCCGGGTCCCGCACAGGGCCTATCCCAGGACAGAAAAGCTCGAGTCCGCGTTGATCTCGCGCTTGCGGGAATAGAACCCCACGTCGATGTGGCGCTGGATATAGGGCAGCAGGAAGCTCATCGGTTCGGCGTCGTGGTCGTTCCCGGCCTCGCAATAGGCGACCAGCGCGGCCATCATCTTGCCCGCGATCGGCGCGTTCTTGAACTGGTTCCCCGAGGATCCGCAGGCCATGTAGAAGCCCGTCAGCGAAGACTTGTCGTAGATCGGGATCCAGTCGGTCGAGGCATCGTACAGGTCCACAACGCCGCGCATCTTCGACGGGATGCCAAGGCTCGGCACCCGTTGGGCATAGCGCATGGCCTGGGTGGTCCATTGATCGGTGAAATCGCGGTTGTAGGCGATGTCGCTCTCGGCCCAGTCATGGGGATCGCACGCCGGGTCTTCCGAGCCGATCAGGATATGGTTGCCGTGTTCGGGCCGGACATAGACCGCGATGTCGCTGTCCGAAACGATCATGCCGTCATTCTCGAAATCGAAGCCGGGCGGCGACGGCACGTGGGTGACCTCCTGCCGCAGGGGGCGTGTCTTGATCGTCATGTCGCCGGTCACGCCGGCCAGTTCGTTGATATGGGCCGAGCCGGGGCCGGCCACGTTGATGACAACAGGCGCGTGGATCTCTTCGCCATCGGCAAGCTTCACGCCCTTCACCCGGCCGTTTTCGGTCAGGATTTCGGTCACCTCGGCCCGCAGGCGCGTTTCGGCCCCGTGCAGCGCGGCGGCGGCCATCAGGTTCTGCGCCGAGAGCGCCGGATCGGTGACATAGCCGCCGTTGGGCCAGTAGACCGCGCCGGACATCCGCCCGCCGTTGGGCTTGCCGAAGTCGGGATCGTCGGCCCGCTTGGGCGGGGCGAAACTGTCGAGGCTGTAGATCGGCATCTTCGCGCGGACCTCGTCGGGTCCCAGCTCTTCGAAGGGGCAGTCAAGCTCGGCCGAGTAGGCCATGTGGCGGCGCAGGAAATTGTTGGCCTCGGTCTTCATGACCATGCAGCCGGTCTCGCGGAACTGCGCCAGGCTCTGGTCGGGGCCGAGCCCCAGGTAGTCGGCCCAGTCGCGCCAGTAGTGATAGCCTTCCCAGGCAAAGGCGGTGCCATCGAAGGTGGAGTAATGCATCCGGATGATGGCGCAGGATCCGGCGGTGGAGCCATGACCGGCCTGGGCGTTGCGATCGAGCGACAGGACCTTCCACCCGGCCTTGGCCAGTTCAAAGGCGATGGCCGCGCCGATCACGCCGGTGCCGATGATGAGTGCGTCGGGGGAATGGGTCATGGTGTCTCTCCATCGTGGTCAGGGCCGGTGTAGCGGCCCGGGCGTGGCATCCCTTGCCCGTTTGCGTCATGTACCGGGTCAAAACCACCGGCAGCCCCGGGCCAACACGCGCAGAGCACGCCAGGATGCGCGCCGGTGCAAGAGAATTCGTCAAAATATCACGGACATGGACGCCGGGGTCAGTGGGCCTCGATCACGCGGGCGATCCAGCCGCGATAGGTCGAGATCCGGGTGTAGACCGCGTACAGATCCTCGTGCCCACAGCTCTGCTCGGACCCCAGAGGCGAACGGCCCCAGCTGACGATGCCAACCTGCGCCCAGTCTCCCTCGGTCGTGCGCATCATCAGGGGTCCGCCGCTGTCGCCGTTGCAGGGTGATGCGGCGATGACCTCCGGCCCGTCGCCGGCGGGCGAGGTCGTGTCCTGCGCGTCGTCCTGCGCCTGGGCCGGGGCGGTCAGCAGCGCGGCGAAGGCGGCGATCAGCAGAAGGCGGGGGCGACACATGTCCGGGTTCTCCTCGATGAAACGTCTCTTGCGGTTCCTGCGCCGTCACGGGCCTGCCAGCAGGCCGGCCTGGCGCAGGGCCTGCGCTCGCGGCAGCACCCGCCAGTCGCGGCGGGTGACCCAGATCTCGGACACCGGTGTCGCGCCCATCATCGCGCCCCGCGTGTGGGGTGTCTGCGCCAGCCCTTGCAGAAAGGCGTTGGCGCGGCTTACCGCAGCGTCCGCGACGCCACTGCGGGAGGCATCGCGCGACGGCGCAAAGCAGTTCTCCACCCGCCCTTCCAGCACCAGCGCCTCGGCGTTCGACGGCCGCTCGGTCACGATGGTGAAGAGCCGTTCGGCCCCGGCGGTGTACTGGTCGCCCGGGCAATCGGCGCAGATCGTCATGTCATCGCCCAGCCCGACCGGCGCGGTCATCCCCTCGACCGGCATATATTGCGCATGGATGCAGTACTGGCTGTCGATATGCACCCGGTTCACATCGTAAAGCCGCTGCGACAGACCCTGCACCCGGACCTGGACGGAATCGCATTGCTTCAGGTCCTCGCCTCCGTCCAGCGGGACAAAGGGGTCGTCCTGCACCGAGAACAGCGCGTCCTGGCATTCTGCGAAGATGTCGATCTGCGCGCCCGGTGGCATCAGATCATCGGGCCGCGCCGCGCGCAGGCGGCTGTCGATCCGCACCGGGCTGATGTCGAGCAGGCTCTGCTGGCCCGCCAGCCCGCCCATCACCCGCGCCAGCGTCTCGGCCTTGCCGATGCGCTCCAGCAGCGCGGTCAGCGGCACGTCCGGGGCGCCGGTCCAGCCAAGCCCCACCGCCTGCCCGCCGATCTGCGCCTGCGGGCCGAACCAGAGCGTAGTGCCATCGTGAAGCGTCTCGACCTCGTAATCCTCCGGATCCAGGGCCAGAGCATAGCCGCCGGTGCCCCCGGGGCTGGCGGCCACGGCCTCGGCCAGCGCCAGCGTCACGGGATGATCGCCGGGCAGCGGCACGCCGGTGGCCAGGTCTCGCGGCGGGGCAAGGCGCACGGTCATGTCGAGCGGCCGCGCCAGCACCTGGGCAAAGCGCGCCTCTGCCGGCAGCGCGCCCATGGACGCGCAGGGCGCGGCGAGGCGCGGTTCGCACCCGGCCGCGACCGCCTGCAGCCGGGACGAGGTGGCGCCGGTGCGGGTCACCTGGGCCTGACCGATCGCGGCCTCGGGCGGATCGAAGGCATCGGCATAAAGGGCCAGCAAGGTGCCTTCGGTCAGCCCGTGCACCTTGCCGGCCGCCACCTGCCGTCCGCGCAGGGCAAAGCGCTGCACGCTCTCGGTCGCTTCGCCGCCGAACAGCTGCGCGTCGATCAGCGTGCCCTCCCAGGCCGGGGTCTGCAGCTTGCCCATACCGCTCAGCGTGGTGTCGTTCAGGTCGGCCAGCACCGCCTGGAACAGCTGCCGAAAGCTTGGCGCCTCTTCCACCCGGTCGAGCCGCGCGGCCAGCTTCGCCGTGAAGAGCCCGTAGATCTCGGGCCCCTCCCCCTCTGGCGCCATGTCGACCTCGCGCGCGAATTCGTTGGACTGGGCCGCGTAGAAGGCGATGTAGCCGCCGGGCAGATCCGCATCCGTCGGCGCCACCACCGCGCGTTCCACCTGTTCGGCCGGCAACAGGTCGACCCCCAGCGCCTGCGGATCGGCAAAGCGCAGGCCCGAGACCGGCATGCGCGTCCCGGTCCCCGAATGGCAGCTGTCCAGCACCAGCCAGACATCCGCGCCCTTGGCCCGGATCGCATCGATCGCCGCGCCCAGTTCCTCGTCGACGATGGCATTGGGGATCACGCCCGAGCCCGGCTCGGACCGGGCCACGTCGATCGGCAGGAACACCTCGTCCTGGCCGTCGGTCTCGTCGCCCTGCGGATCGTACTGCCGGGTGCCGTGGCCGCTGAGATGGATGTAGACGAAATCGCCGGGCTGCGCCGCCTCGGCCTCGGCCGCCAGAGCACCCAGGATCGCCGCCCGCGTGGGCCGCGCCGCGCCCTCGACACCGTCGGCCAGCAACGTGACGCTGCCGGCTCCGCGCCGGTCCAGCACATCGGCCATCAGCCGCACGTCATTGGCGGGCCCCTGCAGATCCGCCAGCCCGATGTCGAGCTCGTAATCCGACACGCCCACCAGCACCGCGCGCAGCTCTGCCGCAACCGGCCCCGCACCCAATCCGCTCGTTACCGCACACAGCGCGACCAGGCCCGCGCCCCGAAGCCAGTCAATCATCGGCACCCCCAGGTTCATCCGATCAACATGTGAAGCAGCTTATCGGGCGTTGCGGCGGTGACAAAGAAGAACGTGGCCTTATGCGCGCTTGTTAGAACGTTAAAAGGACTGTTAACCTTACGTAGCAGTCGATTTTGTATCAGGTGACACGTTTCCCATGTTGTGCCAGGCCCGTTACGCTGTCCTTCTTTGCCTGACCCTGGGACTCGCATCCGCCGCGCCTCAGACACAGGCGCAATCGCAAGCGCAATCCCGGACGCCGCTGCAATCGCAGGTGGAGGCGCTGTCGGGCGCCGATCTGTACAATCTGCAGTACCTGGCCCAGGCCGATCCGGACGCAGCCGCGCGCCGCATCGAGGAGACGCTCGCCGCGCTGCAATCCCAGCCTGGCGCCGATCCGCAAGTCCTCTTCGATCTCTGGCAGTTGCGGGCCGAGATCGCGCGCGCGGGCGGCAGCCCCGAGGCGGCCGGGATCTACATGGAGCTGGCCGGTCTCGCCCTGCGCAGCCCCGAGCTGGGCGAGGATCCGGTGGTGCTCTATGCCGAGGCGCAGGCGCTTTACGAGACGCAGGGCAACCTGGAGGATGCACAGATCGCGGCGGACGAGAAGCTCGCCGTGATGCTCGACCGCGCCTATGACGGAGAGGCCATCGCCCGCGCCTACGACGCGTTCGCGCGGCTGTCCCTGGCGCTTGGCGATACTGCGCTGGCACAGCGGGCGAGCGACCTGGCCGAAGAGGCCCGGCGCCCGCCGCCGCCCCCGGTCGCAGCCCTGGTCGAGAGCTTGCCCAGCGGCCCGGCGCCCGAGACCGTTCCGGGCACCCGGGGCGAGGCCACAGGCTTTACCAGCATCGACGTCTATTATGCCACCGACCGCGCCCTGACCGGTGACAGCGACCCTGCGCGCGTCTATGGCGGCGGGCGCGGAGAGCTGGACCTGGGTGTCGCCATCGTCACCGTGCCGATGCAGCACACGCCGGGCATGGTCGAAAGCGCCTCGATCTGGCGGCTGGAGTTCCGCGAGAACCCGTCGCGCCACGTGATCCTGCAATCGGTCACCCGGCTGGAGGACGCCGCCTTCTATGATCGCCTGTCCTCGGAATTCGACGCGGACACGTCAGAGGCCTTCGTCTTCGTCCACGGCTACAACGTCACCTTCGACCAGGCCGCCAAGCGCGCCGCGCAGATGGCCTATGACATGCATTACCCGGCGGTACCGATCCTCTATTCCTGGCCCTCGCGCGGCTCCACCCTTGCCTATGTCGCCGACAGCGCGGTGGTGCGCCTCAGCGGGCGGCGGCTGGCCGAGTTCCTCGATACGCTGGCCGAGCGGTCGGGCGCCGGGACGATCCACATCGTCGCGCATTCCATGGGCAATCGCGCGCTGACCGATGCGCTCGAGATCCTGGCGTTGCGGCGCGGGGTGCAGGAGGGGGACGCACCGGTCTTCGGGCAGGTGCTCTTTGCCGCGCCGGACGTGGATGCGGGGCTGTTCGCGCGGATGGTGCAGACGATCCGGCCGATCGCACAGCGGCTGACGCTTTATGCCTCGGAACAGGATTGGGCGCTGGTGTCGTCGCGCAAGCTGCATGGCAACGCGCCGCGCGCCGGACAGGGCGGAGAGGTGACGCTGGTGGATGCCAATCTTGACAGTATCGACATGTCGGAACTGGGCGAGGACATGCTGGCGCACAGCTATTTCGCCGACCAGAGCTCGGCCTTGGCGGATATCGTGGCGCTGTTCTGGCGCGATGCCCCGCCCGAGAAACGCTGTGGCCTGGAGCCGCGCCAGACCGGCGCGGCGGATGCGCCGGTAACCTGGCGTTATCAGGCCGGCGCCTGCGAGACGGATGAACTGATCGGTGCGCTGTCCCACCTGCGCGCCGCCGGGGTCAGCGACCCGGGCCGGATCCCGGGTATCCTGGCCTCCATCGTGACGGATCCGGGGCTGGCCGAACGGTTGCAGCCACCGCTGCTGCGGCTGCTGCAGCCCTGAGGGGCCCCTAGTTGCCCGGCTGAGATTGGGGCTGTGCCCCCGCCGGATCCGCTTCGCTTGACGGATCGTCCCGATCGAACAGGGTTTCATCGAAGTCGCAGACGCCGGCGCCCTCTCCGAAATACCTGCCGCAAACGGGATCGAACATCAGGTAGCCCACCATCAGCCAGACCAGCCCCAGCAGGACGATACGGCGCCAGGGATGTCTTCGGTAATTGAGCCTGAGCATCCAGAGGTCCAGGTGGCTCAGGTCGTCGTCCTCATGCGCGTCGCGCAGATCGGAAAGCCCGGCCTGAAGGCCAAGGTAGCTTTCCCACATCGCCACCATCTGGAAGATCAGGTTCACCGTGTAGAAGCTGAACACCAGGGTCCGGGTGACGATGTAGGGTTGTTCGACGCTGCCGTTTTCCACCAGGAAGGCCATCACCGTGGCCACGGCGGCATGGGCATAGATCAGCCGCTCCCAGATCGCATCGGCCCGGCCCTGCAGCACCATGCAGGCGTGGAACAGCTCGCGTGTCTCGGTCGCCGGAAGCGGGCGGCGCGACGGCCTGGTGGCGGGTTTCATCATGCGCTGACCGCGGAAGAGCATCACTGGTTACCAAGTTACGAAAACAGGATTAACCGAGTGTAGCAATCGCGCAAGGCCTTTGGATCGCCGTCCCGCATGGCCGGGGCGGCGCAGGGTCAGCTCCGCAAGGCCTCCACGATCGGCAGCCGCCGCATCGACAGCCCCGGCAACAGCGACAGCAGGGTCGCGACGCTGAGAAACCCGGCGACCGCGTGCAGTTCGGGCCAGGCCAGCGGGGCGGTGACCAGGATGTCGGTCCGTTCGGACAGCACGCGGCTGAGCAGCGCCGCCGCAAGCCAGCCGACGGCCAGCCCAAGCACCGCGCCGCAGGCAAGCAGCGTGGCGGCATAGCTCCAGACCACGGCAAAGACGAACCGCGCGGGCGCCCCGAGCGCGCGCAGCAGCGCCAGCTGCCGGCGAAACAGCCGCGTCAGGATCAGCAGCCCGACCAGCACGCTGGCGGCGACCAGAACCTGCGTGACCAGCGCCATGACCGACATCGCCTGCCGCACGTCGCCCATCACCCGGTAGAGCTGCGCCAGCACGGCGCCGGGGAAGAAGGCCATCGTCTCGGCGTCCCGGGTGAAGGCCGAGCGCAGGGCATAGTTGGACCACAGCGCCTCTGACCGGACGACGATCGCCGGGGTGCCGGGGAAATAGGCCGCATCGAAGGGCGGGCCGATGCGGTCGTGGGCCCCTGCCCCGTCAGGACCGGGCGCATGGCCATTGGCCAGGCCGTGCACCTCCCAGACCGCCTCGATCGGGACGATCAGCGCGCGGTCCCAGGGCGTGCCGGTGGGCGCCATCCGCCCCACGACGGTAAAGCTCGCGCCCGCATGCGCATGGGCATTGTCCGCGTCCAGCGCCACGTCGCCCGTGCCATGGGCCGGCTCGAACCGCTCGCCCAGCCCCACCGGGGCGAAGGCGCCCGCGATGGCCTCGGTCGAGGTCTCGAACATCCGGCCCTCGATGGCGCCGTCCGACAGGTAGGTCACGAAATCCGCGATCGTGCCGACCACCGGCGCGCCGGCATAGCTGTCGCCGAAGCCCAGCGGCGCGGCCAGCGCGACCTCGGGATGGGTGGCGACCTCGTCATAGATCGTGCCCGAGAGCAGGCCCACGTCCGAGGGCTGCAGGTAGACCGAGGCGAACAGCATGGTCACCTCGCTGCCGGGGGCCGCGACGATCAGGTCGAACTTGTCCGCCGCCGCCGCCGTGCCCGCGCGCAGCCCGCGTTCCTGGGCCAGAAGGCCGATGCCCAGCCCCACGGCCACGGCGATCAGCAGGACGAACAAGAGGTTCGGCCCCCGGAAGCGCCACAGCATGGCGCGCACCAGCGGCCACGGGCGCAGGCTGCGCAGAACCAGGACGCCGGTCACGACGGCCGGCAAAAGTATCAGCAGGAGCCAGAGGCCATCCTGCACCGGGGCGCTCAGCCCGGACCAGAGGTCGTTCATGCCGCCAGGTCTCCGTCCGTCATCCGCCCGTCGGCGATGGTGATCACCCGGTCCATCCGGGCCAGCAGCGCGGGATCGTGACTGACCACGACAGAGGTCCTTTGCCCCCGCGCCACGCCGGCGAGATCCTCGATCAGCGCATCCGCGGCGGCGCGGTGCAGGCTGGCCGTGGGCTCGTCCGCCAGCAGGATTGCGGCGTCATTGGCCAGGGCCCGGGCCACACCGACCCGCTGGCGTTCGCCGCCCGAATAGCTGTCGACGCCCCGCCCGGGGTCGGACAGGCCCAGCCGGCCCAACATCTCTTGCGCGCGCAACCGTATTCCCGGCCGCTGCGCCCGGGGCGCGAAAAGCGCGGGAAGGGCCGCGTTGTCGATGCCGCTGAGTTCGTCGAAAAGCAGGAAATCCTGGAAGATGAAGCCCATATGCGCCGCCCGGAAGGCCCCGCGCCGGTCCGGCGACAGCGACAGGATGTCGGTTCCGTTCCATTCGACCCGGCCCCGCGCCCCCTCGATCAGGCCGGCGATGGCATACAGAAACGTGGATTTCCCAGCGCCCGAAGGGCCGCGCAGGCCCAGGCTCTGCCCCGGCGCAAGCGAGAGCGCCTCGACCGACAGCAGCATCCGCCCCCCGCGCCCCGGCACTTCGAGGTCCGAGACCGTCAGCCCGTCAGCCATTGCGGTCGTACACCGCGTCGTCCAGACGGACCATGCTGAGAAACCCCGTCTCCTCGTCGCGGTAGGCGCCCAGTTCCAGCAGGCCGCGCGTGACGATGCGCACGTTGAACGGGATCACGTCGACGATGCGCTTGGTATAGACGGCCAGGATGTCGTCGGGCCATTCGGCCTCGGTCTCGCAAAAGGGGCAGACGGCCATGGGCATCTTGGTCAGCACGAAGAAGCGGCTCTCGGCCTTCAGCGGCGGCGCCATGAAGCCATCGACGGCGATCCGCGTGCCTTCGAGCGACGTTGCCAGGTCCGAGAATTCGCCGGTCCGCGTGTAGAGATCGCGCAGCTTGACCGGAGCGTCGGCGGCCCGAAGCAGGCCGGGCGCGGCCAGGGTCGCGGTGGCGGCGGTGACGAAGCCACGGCGGGTGAAAGCTGTCATGAGGGGCATCTGCATCCTCCTATGATGGTTGTCCAGCAGGACATTGATTTTCTTTGATT
>NZ_AQQR01000012.1 GCF_002210095.1 Marinibacterium profundimaris
ATCATAGCTTATGTCAGTGTCCGAAATTTGGGGGGTAGCTCAATTTACTGGTTATGAATCCTGACCCTACGCCGTGACCTCGAGCCAACGCGAAACAGAGAAGCAGTGGTGCTCTTTCGCGGCAATGTTCGCGACGGCCGCATCCGTTTTCGGCCTAAAGCCGCCATCAAATCCGCGGGAATGCTGCGGCGCAGTTTCAGAAAAGCGGGCATCTGCGTTGTCTTCGTGCGTGACCGAGCGTCAGACGGCCTGTTGCGAGGACATGTCGGAATTGAGCTTACTCCAGCGCGTCAACGAGAATGGCGTTAAGAGTCAAGCCAGAGCGCCGTAGCACGGCAAGAGACTGGAATTCATCAGATGCCCAGAACGCTTCGGCGTTCTTGCGGTTAGGAAATTCGAGGATGAAAGCAGCATCCGGCAAGGTTCCTCCTCCCTCCATGCGCTTGGGGCTACCGCCGCGGACGCAAAACTTCCCTTTATGCTGGTCCACGACATCCGGAATCCTGGAGAAGTAATCTTCCATCCAATCGCGATTGTGAATCAGCATCTGACCGATAATGAATGCCGTCATAGCGATTTCCTGAGCTGCGGTGGAACGGGTTCTGGCAGTGTAAGGTGCATTTTCTGCGCCGCAACATCGATGATCCAAGCGTCAGCCCGGATGAGTGCAATCTTCACCAAGACGACGGATGTGCGCACCGTGCCAAGGCGTAGGCGCACCGAGCCCTTCGGCGCATTTGGATGGACTTGGGTCGCCGAACGGTATGAACTCTGATCTGAGACAAATGAAGAGGACGAACCATGGCTGACGCCCGCTTGATCTCGGAGCACTGGGGAGCCGGCGACGTGTTTTCCAAGATCTATGCGGCCATGCTGGAGGCCGGCATCGATCCGTCTCGCGTCACGGTCGATCAGCTGGCGCCGGTCGATCATTTCCATGCACGCGGCTTTCCCGCAACGAGGGATCTCGCGGATGCTCTGCCGATCGGCGAGGACGAGCGCATCCTGGATATAGGATGCGGCGTCGGCGGGCCGGCGCGCTATCTGGCACAACGTTTCGGTTGCAGGGTGGATGGCATCGACATCACCGCCCCGTTTGTTGAAGCCGCGAATAAGTTGACGGACCTTGTCGGCCTTGAGGATCGCGTCACGATCCAGATCGCAGATGGGCAGAGCCTTCCCTTTGTGGACGCTCAATTCGATGGCGGCTATTCGCAGCATGTGACGATGAACGTCGCCGACAGGGACCGGTTCTTCGCTGAAGCGTTCCGCGTCCTGAAGCCGGGCGCGTTCTTCGCGCTCACCGAACATGGCCTCGGGCCAACTGGTGATCCGCACCACCCCGTGCCGTGGTCGCAGGACGGTGCAGGCGCTTTCTTGGTCCCGCCGTCCGAGACGGTGCAAAGCCTGTCGAAAGCCGGTTTCTCCCGAATCGGAGTGACCGACACGGGACAGGACTATCTGGACGCCTATCGGAGTGCGATCGCGGCGGCTGGTCGTGGCGAGCTGCCCGCCTTCGGCGTTCACATCCTCTTGGGGGAGACAGCCGACGAGAAGGTTCGGAACGCTGCGCGGAACATCGAGGAGCACAGAACGCACCCTGTGCAGATCATCTGCCGAAAGCCAGCCGCCTGACCGGACTTGCCTAACACGCACAGCAACGGCGACCTGTGGCGGCGCAGCTTGAGCGGGACATTCGGACCGAGAAGGAGCAACAGGTGGTGGGACCGGACAGAGCTATCGGGATCGTCGGCGGAACGGGCATGCTCGGACGAGCCATCGCGGATGCGCTTCTGGACCGTCAGGTCGTGTCGGCAAGGCAATTGTGGGTCGCGAACAGAAGTGGTGCCGAGGGCGCCTTTGATGACCACCCAGGTGTCAATATGACCACAAGCCATCAGGCTGTTGCCGATGCTTGCGACGTCATCCTGCTCGTCGTGCCGCCGGCCTCGGCGGCGAGCATCGCGATGGATGCGTCGGAGAGGCTGGTCATATCCGTCATGGCAGGGGTGTCGATCGCCCAACTTGGAACGTTCACCTGTGCACGGCGGATCATTCGCGCCATGAGCAGCCCCGCAGCCCGAGAAGGACTGGCATATTCGCCCTGGTGTGCCTCCGACGACGTCACAGCGGGCGATCGCAAATCAGCGGTAGCCATATTCGAAGCCTGCGGCCTCACGGACGAAGTCGAAAGCGAAGCTCATATTGAATGCTTCACCGCGATGACAGGTCCGGTGCCCGGCTTCGTCGCTTTCTACGCCAAGGCGATGGTGGATTACGCCGAGACCCAGGGGATCGCGCCGGACATCGCCAATCGCGCGGTGCGGCAACTTTTCCTCGGTGCAGGAACCTTGATGTCGACGGGCACGATGACCCCTGCCGAGCATGTGACACAGATGATCAACTACGCCGGAACGACTGCCGCCGGTCTGCAAGAGATGGATCGCTCCTCGATCACGAAAGACATCGCAAAGGGTCTCGATGCCGCCGTCGCGAGAACGCGCTCCATCGGATGATTGATGTGACGCTCGAGTAGATCGCTGCCGAGCCTGCGTCAGCGACCACCGACCACAGATCAACATTCTTTGAAGCTGGATTCTGCACCACCTTGCCTCGACAATACCTGCGCATCTTAGTCATTCGTGCAATGCGCAGCGAACGGCAGCTCCCCGCCCTTCGCGCCAGGGCAGATCATCATGCAGCGCCGGGCGTGAGCAATGACTATGGCCCCTCGAAGCAAACCATTCGCTCCCAAGAGTGATGACGCTTCGTGTATTGGTATCTGGCTTTAAGCCCAGCACCCTGGGAAGCCCTCGGGAGGCGTCGCTCAGGTCTGATCTCCCGCTGATGGCGAGCAAGAAGGGTGACCAGTCTTCGGCAGGAAATCACCTTCTGGCGCTTGAGGTGGATGAGGCCCCGTTCGACCGGGTCGAGGTCAACGTCGTCTCCACAGACGCGAGCAAGGGTATCGGCGTAGACATCTGTTGCCGTGACGGGCACCTGACAATTTCTCCGCCGCTGATATCGGCTGAGGATCGTAGCGACAGCTTGCGTCGGCTTAATGGTCTTCATCGGAGTTCCCACTGCTTCTAAGCGACCTCGTGTCCAGGGTCTCACCACCCAAGCCAGCCCCACTGCGCCATGCTCAGGCTCATACAGAGAGGGCACAACGGCCCTGAGCCGGATCCGCCGCCTCATGCCACGAACCGAACATCCCCTTCATACGCGAAAGGCGCCGGAGCGTCTGCTCCAGCGCCTCTGTCACCGTCTTTCAGAGAGTAGCCCAAGGACACCAGGCGATACGTTTCGCCCTTGACACCCCTTGCGCAGACTTATGCTTCCGTTTGCGCATTCATCTGCTTTCTCTGACTCCTCCAACACGCCCGTCGATCACCCGCACTTGGAATGCCCGCAGGACGCACAGGTCATGCAGCCTTCGACCATCCGCATGTCGTATTGCCCGCAGCTCGGGCAGGCCGGGCCGCGGGGGGCGCCGAGGTTCACGACCTCCGCCGTCGGGTCGGATTTCAGGCCCTTGCCCTCGCCCTCGATGAAACCGATGGCGATCATGTGCCGCTCGATCACGCCGCCGATCGCCGCGAGGATCGACGGGATGTACTTGCCCTGCATCCAGGCCCCGCCGCGAGGGTCGAAGACGGCCTTCAGCTCTTCGACCACGAAGGACACGTCGCCCCCGCGCCGGAATACCGCCGAGATCATCCGGGTCAGCGCCACGGTCCAGGCGAAATGCTCCATATTCTTGGAGTTGATGAACACCTCGAACGGCCGGCGATGCCCGCCGATGACGATGTCGTTGATCGTGATGTAGATCGCGTGCTCGCTGTCGGGCCATTTCAGCTTGTACGTCTGCCCCTCCAGCGTCTGCGGCCGGTCCAGCGGTTCCGACATGTAGATCACGTCGCCGCCCGGGGCGATCCCGTCCTCGACCGGCGCTTCGCCGGGGGCGTGGTCCGTCGTCTCGCTCACGCTCAGAACCGAGCCGGTCACCTCGTTCGGCCGATAGGTCGTGCAGCCTTTGCAGCCGGTTTCCCAGGCCTGCATGTAGACGTCCTTGAACGCCTCGAAGGAGATATCCTCGGGGCAGTTGATCGTCTTGGAGATCGACGAATCCACCCATTTCTGCGCCGCGGCCTGCATCTTCACATGCTCCGAGGGCTGCAGCGTCTGGGCGTTCACGAAATACTCCGGCAGCTCGGCCTCGCCGAACATGTCGCGCCAGAGCTGGACGGCGTAATCGACAACCTCTTCCTCGGTCCGCGAACCGTCCTTCTGCAGCACCTTGCGCGTGTAGGCATAGGCAAAGACCGGCTCGATCCCCGAGCTGACATTGCCGGCATAAAGGCTGATCGTGCCCGTCGGCGCGATCGAGGTCAGCAGCGCGTTGCGGATACCGTGTTCACGGATCGCGTCGCGCACGTCGTCGTCCATCTGCTGCATCGTGCCGGAGGCCAGGAAGGGCCCGGCCTCGAACAGCGGGAAGGCGCCCTTTTCCCTGGCCAGCTCGACCGAGGCGAGATAGGCGGCCCGGGCCACGCGATGCAGCCAATCCTCGGTCTGTGCGGCAGCCTCGTCCGAGCCATAGCGCAGGCCCATCATCAGCAGCGCATCGGCCAGACCGGTCACGCCCAGCCCGATCCGGCGCTTGTTGCGCGCCTCCGCTTCCTGTTCCGGAAGCGGGAATTTCGAGGCATCGACCACGTTGTCCATCATCCGAACGGCAGTCGCGACCAGATCCTCCAGCGCGGCATCGTCGATCGTCGCGCCCTCCTCGAAGGGGCGGTCCACCAAGCGGGCGAGGTTGATCGAGCCCAGCAGGCAGGCGCCGTAGGGCGGCAGGGGCTGTTCGCCGCAGGGGTTGGTCGCGGCGATGGTCTCGCAATAGGACAGGTTGTTGGCCTGGTTGATCCGGTCGATGAAGATCACGCCCGGCTCGGCGAAATCATAGGTCGATTTCATGATCCGGTTCCACAGGTCGCGGGCCTGAACCGTGTGATAGACCTTGTCGTCAAAGACCAGCTCCCACGGGCCGTCGGCCTTCACCGCCTCGAGGAAGGCATCGGTCACCAGCACCGACAGGTTGAACATGCGCAGCCGCGCGGCATCGCCCTTGGCGGTGACGAAATCCTCGATATCAGGGTGATCGCAGCGCATCGTCGCCATCATCGCCCCCCGGCGCGAGCCTGCGGACATGATCGTGCGGCACATCGCGTCCCAGACATCCATGAAGCTGAGCGGACCCGAGGCATCCGCCGCCACGCCGGTGACATTGGCGCCGCGCGGCCGGATGGTCGAGAAATCGTAGCCGATTCCGCCGCCCTGCTGCATGGTCAGCGCCGCCTCGCGCAGCATTTCGAAGATGCCGCCCATGCTGTCGGGGATCGTGCCCATGACAAAGCAGTTGAACAGCGTCACCGCGCGCGCCGTGCCGGCCCCGGCGGTGATCCGCCCGGCGGGAAGGTACTTGAAGTCCTCCAGCGCGGCATAGAACCGCTCTTCCCAGTGGTCCGGGTCCTTTTCCACCCGTGCGAGGTCACGCGCGATGCGGCGCCAGGTGTCCTCGACGGTAAGGTCGATCGGACTGCCGTCCGCCTCCTTGAAGCGGTACTTCATGTCCCAGATCTGTTCGGCAATGGGGGCGGCGAAACGGCTCATCGGGCGATTCCCTTTTTCGGCAGGAGGAACAAGGTATATCATTTGGCCCCTGCACCTCAACAGCTTGATGTCGGTCCCGTGGCCTCTACAATATAGGGCGGATTGTGGGGACGACTCTGTGGATAAGACGATACACTTGGTGAAGCTTTGCGTCGGCGCCGCAGCGGTCGAGGACCTGGAACACTGGCAGGCGACGGCCCGGGCGCGCGGGACGGACGGATTGCCGCGTCATGTGACACGGATGTGGCCCCGGCGCGAGGCGGAATTGCTCAACGGCGGGTCTCTGTTCTGGGTGTTCAAGGGGCTGGTGCTGTGCCGGCAGCAGGTGCTGCGACTGGACCCGGTCACGGGGTCCGACGGGATCGAGCGCTGCGGCATCGTGCTGGAGCACGAGGTGACCCGCACCCGCCCGCTGCCGCGCCGGCCGTTCCAGGGCTGGCGCTACCTGACGCCCGAGGATGCGCCCGAGGATCTACCCGCCGGCCACGCCAATGACGATGCGCTGCCGCCGAAGCTGGCGGCGGAGCTGGCGGATATCGGGGTACGCTAGGCGCCCGACACCAGGGGCCCGACAAAGGATGGCGCCTCCGGTCGGCTGTCCGGACGCAAAGCACCTGCCTGCCCTGCGCTCAGGTCAGGGCGATATCTCTCCTTCCCTTCGGATGACGCCGCCGCATTGGTCCGCGGCCGCGACCAGCGACCGACGCGTCTGAGGTCAAAATTAGCAAAGCCGCGCCCTGGGCGCCTTCCACCGCAATACGCCAACCGGCGGCTTCGTCGCTCTATCGGCATGACCGGCGGCATTGCGCCCCCCTTCCTCCTGTCTCTTGTCGCCGCATCGCGCGGGTACGACAGCGAAAAGGACAGTTCGGTAAATCATTTATTTGCCAGTCCGCCCGAACATGAAGGCGGCTCTCTCTGAAGGCGAGTCGCACCCCGGGCCCGCGATCACGCGCCCCGGGCCGGAGTTTGGAGGAGTCGCCGATGCGCGGCATGCTGGCCTACATGTCGATGATCCTGATGCTGTCCGCAGGTGCCTTGCGGGCAGAGGACGGCAGCTATGGCTGGGTCTCCCTTGGCGCCCGGACGGCAGGCCTGGCGACGCGCGTTGGGCCAAACGCGTCAACGGACCCATACGGGCCGGGCAGATACGGGGCGGCGGCGGATCTTTCGCCCCCGGCCCGGCTGGACTGGCATGGCAACACGACCACGCAGGCCGAGGGTGGTATGGCCGGGGCCGGGCTTTATGGCCGGCTGGCGCTTGGCCGGCACGAACTGTCGCTTGGCGGCGGGCTGACGCCGGACGGGTCCGGCAGCGTACAGCTGGGTCTTGGCGATGTCCTGCCCGGCCCGGACCGGTCCGTGTCATATGGCAGGCAACCGGAGCCGGCGGGCGTTCTGGAATATGGCCAGCAGGTGCCTCTGGCGCCCCGGCTCACGCTGCGCCCCTTTGCCCAGGCGCGTATGGGCGATGAGACCCTGGCCCGGCTTGGCACGGATCTCGTGATCGGGGACCTTGGCTACGGCGGCCTGGCACCGCGCAACCCGGTGACGGGCTTTCGCGCCGGCGCGACCGGCACGGGCGATCCCGGCTTTGCGCTGGTTCTGGGGGCCGACATCGCCCATGTGTCGGAAAGCCGCTACCTCGATGTGGGCATGGGCGAGGCCGCGCTGGCGCGCCATCGCGGCAGGCTGCGCGCGGGCGTGCATTACGGCAGTGGCGACCTGAATCTCTTCTACGGCATGACCTGGATGGAACAGGCGGTTCCGAACCGCCCGGACAGCCAGCTTCTCGGGGCGCTGCAGCTTCAACTGCGGTTTTGATGTCGCATTCCGGCACCACGACGTGCTGAGGGCTGCCGAGAATTACCACCATGCTAACTCACGGTGAAAAGACGCTGGTGCCCGCGCGCGACCTGTCGGTGCGCGAGGTCACTTAGATCTACATCCATCTGCCGCATCACCAGATCCTTTGAGCCAACGGGGCCGAGACCAAGAGCTTCCATGACGCGGCCTGAGCGCACCGGCCGGCCGTCCCCGGCGCGACCTGCGGCCCGGGGATATCCCGCGATCGCGGCGAATCCCGCGACCGGGGATTGACTCCCCCGCCCCATCCGGTATGAGCGCGGCTTCATTGGTGTTGGTGGCCCCCGCAAGGGGATGCCTGTCAGGGCTCGCATGATGCGGGTCCAGAGGACAACGCCCTTCATAGCCGGCCTTCCGGTCGGCGCCAAAGAAGGAGATCAGCCGTGACCAAACGCACGTCTGCCAAGTACAAGATCGACCGCCGCATGGGCGAAAACATCTGGGGCCGCGCCAAGTCCCCGGTCAACCGCCGCGAATACGGCCCCGGCCAGCACGGCCAGCGCCGCAAGGGCAAGCTGTCCGATTTCGGCATCCAGCTGCGCGCCAAGCAGAAGCTGAAGGGCTATTACGGCGACCTGACCGAAAAGCAGTTCCGCCGCATCTATTCCGAAGCCGAGCGGGTCAAGGGCGACACCGGTGAAAACCTCATCGGCCTGCTGGAGCGCCGCCTGGACGCGGTTGTCTACCGCGCCAAGTTCGTGCCGACCGTCTTCGCCGCCCGCCAGTTCGTGAACCACAAGCACGTGCGCGTGAACGGCAAGATCGTGAACATCCCCTCCTACCGCGTGAAGGAAGGCGACGTGATCGAGGTCCGCGACCGGTCCAAGCAGCTGGCCTCCGTGCTGGAAGCCTCGCAGCTGGTCGAGCGCGACGTGCCCGATTACCTGGACGTCGACCACAACAAGATGACCGCAACCTTCGTCCGCACCCCGTCGCTGGGCGATGTGCCCTACGCGGTGCAGATGGAACCGAACCTGGTCGTCGAATTCTACGCCAAGAACTGATCCCGATCAGGTCCCGAGATGTCGAAAGGCCGCGCCATCCGGGCGCGGCCTTTTGCGTTTCGGGAGTGTAGGGTGGGTTTTCAACCCACCGGTGCGCGGGCGGTGGGTTGAAAACCCACCCTACACTCCCGAACCATCCCGCCAGCGCCGCGGTTTGCCGCTTTCCAAGATTTCGACGCATGGGTAAGAGGTCGCAACGCAGGAGATCCGATCATGACACAGATCCAACCGCAGCCCGGCATCATGGACATCGCTCTCTACCAGGGCGGCAAGGCCCATGTGGACGGGGTGGCCAATGTCGTGAAACTGTCCTCGAACGAGAACCCGCTGGGCCCCTCGCCCGCCGCAGCCGAGGCCGTAAAGGCCAGCGTCTCGTCGCTGATGCTCTATCCCTCCTCCGATCACGCCCCCCTGCGCCACGCCATCGCCGAGGTGCACGGTCTGGATGCCGACCGGATCATCATCGGCGTCGGCTCGGACGAGATCATCGCCTTCCTGTGCCAGGCCTATGTGGGCCCAGGCGACGAGGTGATCCACACCGACCATTGCTTCGGCATGTACCGGATCTCGACCCTCGCCGCCGGCGGCACCCCGGTCGAGGTGCCCGAGCGCGAGCGCGTGACGGACGTGGACGCGATCCTCGCCGCCTGCACCGACCGCACGCGGCTGGTCTTCATCGCCAACCCGAACAACCCGACCGGCACCATGATCTCGCAGGCCGAGGTCGCGCGGCTGGCCGACGGTCTGCCCGAGCAGGCGCTGCTGGTGCTGGATGGCGCCTACGTCGAATACGTCGAGGGGTTCGACGGTCATGCAGGCCTCGTCGACAGCCGCCGCAACGTGGTGATGACCCGCACCTTCTCCAAGATCTACGGGCTGGGCGGTCTGCGCATCGGCTGGGGCTACGGTCCGGACCACGTGATCGACGTGCTCAACCGCGTGCGCGGGCCCTTCAACGTCTCCTCCACCGCGCTGATGGCCGCCGAGGCCGCCGTGCGCGATCAGGAGTGGGTGATCCATTGCCGGACCGAAAACGCCGCCTGGCGCGCCTGGCTGGCCGAGGCGCTGGCCGAAACAGGCGTGCCCTCGGACAGCTCCTGCACCAATTACATCCTCGCCCGCTTCGCCAGCGCCGAGGAGGCGAAGGGCTGCGTCGACTTCCTGCAATCGCGCGGGCTGCTGGTGCGCTACACCGCCAGCTTCAACCTTCCCGCCGCCGTCCGCATCACCATCGGGGACGAGGCCGCCTGCCGCCGCGTCGCCGAGGCCGTGCGCGACTTCAAATCCACCTGATCCAATCCACCCGACAGACGGACCTCGGAAGGCCCTTTTCCAATGCCAGTACTCTATGACCGCGTGGCGCTGATCGGCCTTGGCCTGATCGCTTCCTCGATGTTCTGGGCGATGAAACGTGCCGGACTGGCCGGAGAGGTCACAGGCTATGCGCGCTCGGCCGAAACCCGGGACACCGCGCGCGAGATCGGGCTGTGCGACCGGATCTGCGACACCGCGCGAGAGGCGGTCGAGGGCGCCGACCTTGTCGTGCTCGCCGTGCCCGTGGGAGCGATGGAGGCCGTGGCCCGCGACATCGCCCCGGTGCTGAAGCCCGGCGCCACGGTGACCGACGTCGGCTCGGTCAAGAAACAGGTGATCGAGGCCATCGGCCCCCACCTGCCCGACGGCGTGCATTTCATCCCCGGTCATCCGCTGGCCGGGACAGAGCATTCCGGCCCCCGCTCCGGCTTCGCCACGCTCTTCGACAACCGTTACACGCTGCTGACCCCGGTCGAGGGCACCGACGCGGAGGCGACCGACCGTCTCATCCGTCTGTGGGAGGGCATCGGCGCCCGGGTCGAGACGATGGATGCCGACCACCACGACCTGGTCCTGTCCGTCACATCGCACACTCCGCACCTGATCGCCTACACGATGGTCGGCGTCGCCGACGACCTGCGCCGGGTCACCGACAGCGAGGTCATCAAGTATTCGGCGGCGGGATTCCGCGACTTTACGCGGATTGCCGCCAGTGATCCGACCATGTGGCGGGATGTCTTTCTCAACAACAAGGACGCGACACTGGAAATCCTTGGCCGTTTCACGGAAGAATTGTTCGCGTTACAGAGGGCGATCCGAACGGGGGACGGAGATTTGCTGTTCGATTACTTTACGCGCACACGCGCCATCCGGCGCGGCATCATCGAAGCCGGCCAGGATACGGCGGCTCCGGATTTCGGGCGCGGCTTGCCCGGCGACGGCCGGAGCGACACGGGCGGGGCCGGCAAGAGCAGGGCCGACACGAGCAAGGCCGGCACGAGCAAGGCCGGCACATGAAACGGCGCGCCGCGGTACTGGGATTGGCCCTCGCCGCGGTCGCGGCCGGCAGCCTTCCCGCAGGATCCGAGGCCCCCGCGCGCTCGCTCCATCCCCAAGAGCGCCCCGGCATGTCCGTCGAGGTGACCCGCTCCGCTGCGGCGACCGATATGCTTGCGGTGGCCAAGGTGCCGCTTGCGGCCCCGCGCGTCGGCGGCCCGCAGCTGCCCGATCTGCGGCCCGCCCCGCGCCCGGTGTCCCAGCAGCTGATCGCGATTGCTGCCCGCGCGCCCGGCGCACCGGTCTTCAGCCCCGAGATGTCGCCCAGGCCCACATTCCGGCCTGACAGCGTCGTGCAGCAGGCGCTGTTCGGCAAGCGCAAGAAGCGCAAGGGATCGGTCTGCGGCAATATCGACATCCAGGGCGAGCGCATCGGCAGTTACGGCAAGGGCGGAGGCTGCCATATTCCCGACGCCGTGCGCGTGCGCTCTGTTTCGGGGGTAAAGCTTAGCACCTCGGCGCTGATGACCTGCGACACGGCCGAAGCGCTGAACACCTGGGTCGACAAGGCCGTGCAGCCGGCCTTCGGCAAGCGGGTGGTAGAGATCAAGGTGGCCGCCCACTACGCCTGCCGGACACGGAACAACCAGTCCGGGGCGAAATTGTCGGAACATGCCAAGGGGCGGGCGATCGACATCTCGGCCTTCACCCTGCGCAACGGCGAGCAGGTCACGGTGCTGCGCGACTGGAACCGGGGCAAGCTGGGCAAGGCGCTGGTGAAGACCCATGCCGCCGCCTGCGGGATCTTCGGCACGGTGCTGGGCCCGCGGTCGGACAGCTTTCACCGCGATCACTTCCACCTCGACACCGCCAATTACCGAAGCGGCGCTTATTGCCGCTGAGGCAGGGCGTTCACCGCCTGGCAGCCCAAGACCCGAACACCCCCAGGATGCCGGCCGGCAGCGGCTGCCCCCCAATACCCCCGGGATCCCGTGCCCGACCTGCGGGGCACACCGGGGTGGGCGGGCGGGAGGTGTGACCCGCAGGTCGTCCCGCCGCCACAGCTCAGCGCAGGATCAGCCGCGGTGCGGGCCCCAGCGGAATCGGCCCCAGCGCCACGACCCCGCCGGTCACGTTCAGCTGCACGTCCAGCGCCCCGGCATTCCCGCCCAACCCGGCGAGGAAGCCCAGGGCGCGTTCCGCCGATTGCGCCGCCGCCGGCGGCAGCGCGCCGGCTGCTTCGGCCATGCGCAGCATCTCGCGCCAGTTTTCCGCCCGGATCGTGATCTGCCCCTCGGGCACGCCCTCGGCATCCACGTCGAACCCACCGGCGGCCGAGATCCGCAGCGGGCCCCAGGCGACCTCGGCCAGCCGCAGGTCGATCCGCTGCGGCTGTGGCCGCCGTTCGTCCAGCGCGCGACGGTCCCAGGGCCGGTCGAACCGCACGTCCATGTCCATCGCCAGCGCCCCGAACGTGTCGGGCAGGCTCTCTGCCCCGCCCATCAGCCCGCGCAGCCGCGGTCCCGGCGCGAAATCCGGTATGTCCAGGAGGATCCCGTAGGTTTCGGCCACCGCCTCATCCTGCACCATCGCCATGGTCAGCCCCGCGCCCGAGGCCACCGGCCGCTCCGCCGCCTCCAGGCTCCAGGGCCCGGCGCTCAGCCCCATCGACCGCAACTGCAGCGCCAGCCCCACCGCAAGGTCGAGATCGGCCACCATGTCCGCGGCGGTCAGCACGGAGGTGTTGTCGAAATACGATATGTACTGCGGCGTGTCGGCAAAGCGCAGGCTCTGCCGCCCGGGCCAGACCGCCGGACTGTCGAGGCTGATCGCATCCGCGCTCCAGGCGCGGCCCGTGCCGGGATCGGCCAGCGCCGGTTCGCGCAGCACCGTCACATGGCGCAGCGGGAAGCCCCCGGTGGAGATCTCGGCATAATCCGCCTGCCAGCCCTCGGCTATGCGGGCGTCGAACCACCCGGTGATGGCCTGACGCAACACAAATGCCGTGCCGCCCCAGACAAGGCACCACAGCACCGCCAGCCCGACGAGAACCCTGATCAACCGCATGTTCTCTGCCCCTTTAACTCGTTCTTGATTTACGGTTTATAGACGCGGATTTGACAAGAGGTGCAAGATGACGATGTGGGTGTTCGGCTATGCCTCGCTGCTGTGGAACCCCGGGTTTCCGGTGGCCCGCCATGCGCTGGCGACGCTGCCGGGCTGGCACCGGTCGTTCTGCATGTATTCCATCCACCACCGCGGGACCGAGGATCACCCAGGCCTCGTCCTGGCCCTGGACGCCATGGATGCCGCCGCCTGCAAGGGTCAGGCCCTGCTTGTCGAGGCAGCCGCCGAGGAGGAGACCCTCGCCTACCTGCGCGAACGCGAACTAGTCTCGTCGGCCTACCTGGAAAAGACCCTGCCCGTGCAGCTGGATACCGGCGAGACGATCGAGGCGCTGACCTACGTGATCGACCCGGATCACGTGCAATACTGCGGTCACCTCACGCTTGAGGACCAGGCCCGCATCATTGCCACCGCCGTCGGCGGGCGCGGTCCGAACACCGAATATCTCTACAATACTGCCCGTCATCTGGCCGAGCTGGGCCTCCCCGATGCCGATCTGGACTGGTTAACCGAACGCGTTCGCTGCCTTGCGGCATAATATCTTGGCTCAAGCCTTGAAATATCTGTAGGTTCTCCTTCAGAGCAGTCGACTTCCAGGAGCAGCGCATGGCGCAGCCGGGCCGCGAGGCCAGACCCCATTTCTCCCAGCCCATCCGCCAGATCTTTCTGATGCTGATGGTCATCGTGCTGTCCGGCGCCGGCGCCTTCCTCGCGCTGCCGCGGGTCCTGCCCGTGTTCGAGGCCAATCCCTACCTGAACGGCTTCATCGTGCTGGTCTTCGCCATCGGGGTCATCGCCTGCTTCTGGCAGGTGTTCCAGCTGATCGGATCGGTCCGCTGGATCGAACATTTCGCCTCCGGAGAGATGACGGACACCGTCCGCGCGCCCCGCATCCTGGCGCCGCTGGCCACGATGCTGCGCTCGCGCCAGGCCCGGATGCAGCTGGGCTCGTCCTCGACCCGGTCAATCCTCGACTCGGTCGCCACCCGTATCGACGAGCTCCGCGAGATCACGCGCTATATCGTCAACCTTCTGATCTTTCTCGGCCTTCTCGGCACCTTCTACGGACTTGCCACCACCGTGCCGGCCGTGGTCGACACGATCCGCTCGCTCGCCCCGCAAGAGGGCGAGGCCAGCGTCGACATCTTCAACCGGCTGATGAGCGGGCTCGAAAGCCAGCTGGGCGGCATGGGCGTGGCCTTCGCCTCCTCGCTGCTGGGTCTCGCCGGCTCGCTGATCGTCGGCCTGCTGGAGCTTTTTGCCGGCCATGGCCAGAACCGCTTCTACCGCGAGCTGGAGGAATGGCTGAGCTCGATCACCCGCGTGGGTTTCGCCACCGAGGGCGAAGGCCCGGCGGAACTGGGCGCCCTGGGCGCGATGCTGGACCAGATGAACCAGAACATGACCGCGCTGCAGGAGATGTTCGCCCAGTCCGACGCCAGCCGCGCGGTGGTCGACGACAAGCTCGGCAACCTCGCCGACGCGGTGGCGCAGATGACCGAACGGCTCGACAAGCGCGACCAGTCCGCCGAGGCGCTGGCCCGCGTGGCCGAGGGGCAGGACCGCCTTGTGGATCTGCTGGCCCAGCAGGGCGCCGTCGCCGGCGAAGGCATGGATGCCGAAAGCCGCATGCGCCTGCGGTCGATAGACGTGCAGATGCTGCGCATACTTGAGGAAATGGCCGCCGGCCGGCAGGAAAGCCTGTCGGAGCTGCGCAAGGATATCGATCTGCTAGTCCGCAGCCTGGCGCCCCAGGGATCGCCCTCGGGACCCCGCGCCCTGCGCGCCGGCCGGCCGAACCGGGCCGAGGGGGACGGGTAAGCCATGGCGCTGTCCCGCCGCACCGGTCAGCGCTTCCAGGGCTCGATCTGGCCCGGCTTCGTCGATGCGATGACCGGCCTGCTTCTGGTGCTGATGTTCGTGCTGACGATCTTCATGATCGTGCAATTCGTGCTGCGCGAAACCATCACCGGGCAGGAGACCGAGCTCGACCAGCTCTCGACCGAGGTCAGTTCGCTCGCCCGGGCGCTGGGGCTGGAAGAACGGCGCTCCAGCCAGCTGGAGGCGCGGATGGGCGCGCTGAACGCCACGCTGAACGACACCCAGGAAGAGCTGACCGAGGCCGACGCCGCGCTGCAGGCCGCGCAGGCCAACATCGCCGCGCTGACCGCCGAACGGGCCGCCCAGGACCAGGCCCTGCAGGCCGCCCAGACCGAGATCACCGCCTTCGAGGCGCAGGTCGCCACCCTTCTGACCGCGCGCGACCGTGACCGCGATCGCATCGCCGCCCTGCAGGACACGCAGGAGGCGCTGGAAGAAGAACGCGCCGCGCTGGCCGACCGGCAGGACGAGCTGCTGTCGGAACAGGAGGCGCTGAACCTCGCCCTGGCGCAAAGCCGCACCGAGATCGACGCCCAGGCCGAGGCCGCCCGCCTGGCGGCCGCCCGCCGCGAGGCGCTGGAAGCGATGATCGCGGATCTTGAGACCCGGAACGAGACCCAGTCGGAGCGGGTCGCCGACCTTGAGGACCAGCTGAGCGACGAGGAAGCCGCCCGCCTCGCCGAGGCCGAGGCCGCGCGTGCCCTGCGCGCGCGTCTGGAAGACGCCGATGCCGAGCTGACGGCGATGACCATGGCCCTGGAGGCCCAGCGGCAGGAGGCGGAGGACACGCTGACCCTGCTCGCCGCCGCCGAGGCCGCCAAGTCGGACGCCGATGCGCGGCTGGCCGATGCTCTGGGCGCGCTTGACACCGCCACGACCCGCGCCAGCGAACGCGACGAACTCGCCGAACGCCTGACCGAGGTGCTGGCCCAGATGGAGGTCGCGCAGTCCGAGAACGCGGCGACCCTTGACGCGCTGCAGGCCGATCTGTCGCGCATTCGTCAGGAAAGTGCCGCGACCCGGGCCTCTCTGGTGGCCGAGCTGTCCTCGGCCCGCGCCGAGGCCGAAGCGATCCGCATCGCGCTGGAGGCAGAGCTGGCCCGGCTGCAATCCGAACGCGCCGCCGAACGCACGACGCAGCAGGCCGAAGTCGCGCGTCTGCAGACCGAACTGGCCGAGACCGAGGCCAACCTCTCGGCCCAGCTGGCCGCCCTGCGCGCGGAACGCGACGACAGCGAAGCCGCGCTGGCCGCCGGGCTGACCGAGGCCGAGGAACAGGCCGCCGCCCGCGCGGCGCTGGAACAATCCCTGGCCCGGCTGCGCGACGAGCTGGCCGCCGAACGAGCGGAGTTCGCCGCCGAGCGCGACGAGATCCTGAGCGAGGCCGACAAGACCCGCGCCGCCCTTTTGGCCGAGATTGCCGCGCTGCAGGCCGAACGGGACGAGACACAGGACACCCTGACCTCCGAGGTGGCGCGGCTGGAGGAAGAGAACGCCGCCGCCCGCCAGGCCGCCGAGGACCGGCTGGCCCGCCTGCAGGTCCAGCTGACCGAGGCCCGCGCGGCGGCCGAGGCCAATGCCGAAAGCCAGGCGTCGGTCGAGGCGCGGTTGCTGACGGCATTGGAATCGCTGGAGCGCGCCCAGGCCGCGGCCACGGATCGCGAAGTGCTGCAATCGCGGCTGATGGCGGCACTTGCCGCCCAGGCCGAGGCCGAGGAAGCCGCCGAGGCACGGCTGAGCGAGGCCGAGCAGCGGGCCGTCCTGCTGGCCACGGCGCGCAAGTCTCTGGCCGAGCAGGAGACTGTCTCGGAAGAGGCGCAGCGGCAGACGGAATTGCTGAACCAGCAGGTCGCCGCGCTGCGCACCCAGCTGAACCAGCTGCAGGGCCTACTGGACGAGGCGCGCGAACGCGACGCAGAGGCGCAGGTGCAGCTGGAATCGCTGGGCACCGAGCTGAATACCGCCCTGGCCCGGGCCGCCTCGGAAGAGCGCAGGCGCCGGCGGCTGGAGGAAGAGGCGCGCGCCGCCGCCGAGGCCGAGGCCGAGCGCCTGGCTGAAGAGGCCCGGCGGCTGGAGGCCGAGGCCACGGATCTGGAGAAATACCGCTCCGACTTCTTCGGCCGCCTGCGCGAGGTGCTGGGCAACCAGGAGGGCGTGCAGATCGTGGGCGACCGCTTCGTCTTCTCGTCCGAGGTGCTGTTCCCCTCGGGCGGCGCCAACCTGACGCCCGAGGGCCGCGACGAGATCGCCAAGATCGCGCGGATCCTGCAGGGCGTCGCGGACGACATCCCCGAGGGGATCGACTGGATCATCCGCGTGGACGGCCATACCGACGACGTGCCGATCCTGGGCGGCCAGTTCGCCGACAACTGGGAACTCAGCCAGGCGCGTGCGCTGTCGGTGGTGCGCTTCATGGTCGAACAGCTGGGCATCGCGCCCGACCGGCTGTCGGCCAACGGCTTCGGGGAATACCAGCCGATCAACCCCGCAGACACGGACGAGGCCCGCGCCCAGAACCGCCGGATCGAGCTGAAGCTGACCGAGAAGTAGGACCCACGCCGGCCTTGGCCGGGATCACCGCCATTGGCCCCCGGCGAAGGGGGCGCCAAACTGCTCTGCCCGGTACACAGATCTCACTGCATGGCCTCCTCCCCTGCCCTGGGCAAACCGGATGTCACCGGCCCGCCTGCCCCGCCATGGCCGAAAAGCCGCGCAACCGCCCCTGTCCCGGGCGCGCTCAGCCGCGTGGCGCCGAGGGTCAGAAGCTGCGCGCCCGCGCCCAGCTTGAACCGCGCCAGCCCGGGCGCGCGGTCTGTGTCCAGCGCCCCGAGGTCGATCCAGGCGTAGCCACGGGCCGACAGCCAGCGCGCCGCCTGCCAGAGCAGCAGGTTATGGGCGTGGCATCGCCGGCCCAGCTCGTCCGACCAGCCGATATGATAGCTTGCACCCTGGCCGTGCAGCAGAAAGAGCATCGCGGCCACCGTCGCCTTGCGATAGCGCGCCACGAAAAGCCGGGTCGCGCGGGCGCCGTTGAGGACCCGCCAGGCATGGGTGAAGGCGGCCGGCAAGCTGCGATAGCCCCGCCGCCGCGCCTGCGCCGCCTCGCGCAGCAGCAACCAATGGTCGGCCTCCTCGGGCAGGGGGGTGTTCCGGATGATCAAAGGCCCCTCTTGCGCGCGGCGCAGACGGTTGCGCCACTTGCCATGCATGGCGGCCAGCATCTGCGCCTCGGACCCCAGCGCAAGCCGCGCCTGGTTGGCCGGCGTCATCATCGGCAGCAGGCCGGAGTGCTGCATCACGTCCTGCCCGGCCAGCGGATCGCAGCTAAGCAATACCGCGCGGCAGTCACGGCGCAAGCGGGCCACCAGCGCCTCGGTTCCGGCGCGCGCGTCGGCCGGGCCGACGTCGGGCGCCCAGGTCGGCCCGCGGGAGACCAGTGCGACATCGCCAACCAGCGGCACGCGCCGAAGCAGCACCTGCGCGGTGGCCCGATGCGCCCCCGGGGTCCCAAGCGCGTAGCGGTCCACGCGCGATCCCATGGCCCGGCAGGTCGCGCCGTAGTGATCATGCTGTTGCATCGGAACCGGCCCCGTTGCGGCCAGCCGGTCCAGTTTCTGCCAATCCATGGGTCGGGATTAACCATCCGAAAACCTAAGACGCGGTAAACGGAACCCATGAAACTGCGAAAGCAAACGAGAGCGCCGCCGGTCCTTGGCATCTCGGCCGCGCGCCCCCGCCCGACGATGGCCGGGGCGTTCTGGCTGGCGCTGGCAATCGCCCTGCCGGCCGGCGCGCTGCTCTGCGGGGTCGAGGTGATCTGGCGCGTCGCGATGCGCTGACCGGGCATGCGCCGCGGATCAGCGGGCGTCAGCCGTCGATACGGTCGAGGAATTCGGCCAGCGTGGTCCGGTCCCCGGTGTCGTAGGGCGCCACGCGGCTGCGCCAGAGCGTTGCCTGGCTGCGCAGGATCAGCCCGTCGGACAGGATCTTCAGGTGGTTGGCGCGCAGGGTTTCCCCGGTCGAGGTGATATCGGCGATCGCTTCGGCGGTCTCGTTCTTCACCGTGCCCTCGGTCGCACCCTGGCTGTCGACCAGCATGTAGTCGGCCACGCCTTCGTCCCGCAGGAAATCACGGACAAGGCGATGATATTTCGTAGCAATCCGCAGGCGGTGGCCATGGGCGGCCCGGAACCCGGCGGCGGCGGCATCCAGATCGTCAAGCGTGTCCACGTCGACCCAGAAACGCGGCACCGCGAGGATCAGATCGGCATCGCCGAAGCCCATCGGCTGGATCTCTTCGACCTGCTGTTCCCAGCGGGCGAGCTTTTCGTGGATCAGGTCGGTGCCTGTGACGCCGAGGTGAATGCGCCCGGCGGCCAGTTCGCGCGGGATCTCTCCGGCCGACAAAAGCACCAGCGACACGCCCTCGATCCCCTCGACCATGCCGGCATATTCCCGGTCCGAGCCCGAGCGCGACAGGCGGATGCCACTGCGCTCGAACCAGTCGAAGGTCTTCTCCATCAGCCGCCCCTTGGACGGCACGCCAAGCTTCAGGGTCATCGCGCGGCCTCCCGCAGTTCGAGCATCAGGCCCGGGCGCAGCACGGCGCCGACGGCCGGGATCTCTGCCCCCTGGCCCAGCTGGCGGGTCAGCGCGTCATACCGCCCGCCGGTGGCGACCGGGGGCAGATCCGGCCGACCGAGGACCGAGAAGCCGAAGACGAAGCCGTCGTAATATTCCATGGACGTGCGGCCATAGCTGGCCTCGAATTCCAGGTCGTCGACGTCGATCCCGCGCCCCGCCAGCGCGGTCAGCCGCGATTCGAGCCCGTCGAGCGCCGGGGTGATCGCGGGCAGGTCCACCGCGATGTCGCGCAGCTGCTGCAGGGCGAAGGGCGCGGTTTCGCGCACCGCCAGCAGGGCGTCGATGCCGGCCAGCTCATGCGCGCTCATGGGCGGCGTTTCGGCCTCGTCGCGCAGCTCGCGCAGGCGGTGGACGATTTCGGCCCGGCTGCGCAGGCCGATCTCGGCCCCGGCACCGACGAAGGGATCGGCGGCGTCGAACAGCGCGGCGCGGGCGGGCGCGGGGCGCGCGGCGGCCGCGTAACGGTCCAGCAGGGTGCGGAAGCGACGCGGGCGCCAGATGTGGCGCAGCAGCATGTCCTTGCGGGCCCGGGTCGTGTGCAACCCCTGGACGGCGGCCTTGAGGATGCCGATATCGCCGGTGGCGGGACGCGCGGGAAGACCGTCAAGCGCCTGGGCAATCAGGGAAAACACCTCGGCATCGGCCTGGGCGGGATCGGTGCGGTCGAAGACCTCATAGCCGACCTGGATATATTCGTTGGCGCGGTCCGGATCATGCTCCTGACGGCGGAAGACCTCTCCGGCATAGGTGTAGCGCGCGGGTTCGGCGCCTTGGGACATATGCATCTGCACGACCGGCACGGTGAAATCCGGGCGCATCATCTGCTCGCCGCGCAGGGCGTCGGTGGCGGTATAGGCGCGGGCGCGGATTTCCTCGCCGTAGAGGTCGAGAAGCGTATCGGCGGGCTGCAGGATCGGGGTTTCGACCGGGCGGGCGCCGGCCGCCTCGAACCGGGCGCGCAGCTGTGCGGCCAGGGCGAGGATGTCGGCACGCGCGGGCTTTGACCGGGGCATCAGCCCTGTCCGTCCAGGATCTTGCGGATGGTCGCGACCAGCTCGCTGCGCGGCACTTCGACCTGCGAGGGGCGTTCCTTCCATTCCTCGAGCGTGGCGTTCTCGGCGATCTGCTTGCCGAGGATCAGGTCCTTGACCTGCACCACGCCGCGCGCCTTTTCGTCGGCGCCCTCGATGACGGCGGCGGGGCTGTCGCGGCGGTCGGCATACTTGAGCTGGTTGCCGAAGTTCTTCGGGTTGCCCAGGTAGACCTCGGCCCGGATGCCGGCATTGCGCAGTTCGGCGACCATGGCCTGGTAATCGGCCATGCGGTCGCGGTCCATGACGGTGACGACGACGGGGCCGTGGGCCTCGGAGTGGATCCGGCCCTTTTCGCGGAGCGCCGTGAGCAGGCGGTCGACGCCGATCGAGACGCCGGTGGCCGGAACGGCCTGGCCGGTGAACCGCTTGACGAGGTCGTCATAGCGGCCGCCCCCCGCGACCGAACCGAACTGGCGCTTGCGGCCCTTCTCGTCGAAGACCTCGAAGGTCAGCTCGGCCTCGTAGACCGGGCCGGTGTAGTAGCCGAGGCCGCGCACGACCGAAGGGTCGATGACAATGCGGTCGGGGCCGTAGCCGGCGGCGTCGAGCAATTCGGCGATCTGCCTCAGCTCGAGCACACCTTGACCACCGACGGCGTTGGTACCGATGGCCGCCGTAAGGTTGTCGAGTGTCTCCTGATTGCTCGAGCCCTTCGACGTCAGAAACTGGATAACAGGTTCGATCTGGTCATCGTTCAGTCCGACGCCATCAATGTAGGCCCCTGACGCATCAAGACGCCCTTTGCCGAGCAGTTCGCGCACTCCCGCTTCGCCAACCTTGTCGAACTTGTCGATCGTCCGCAGAACGCCCTGCATCCGCTCTTCGCCGCTCGGATCGCCTGCACCAATCGTTTCCGCGACCGCTTCTGGCTCGCCGAAGATGTTCCCGAGCACCCCGTTCAGGACCTTCCGGTTGTTGATCCGGATCAGGTAGTCGCCCCGTGGGATCCCAACGATTTCCAGCGCATCCGAGAGCATCGCGCAGATCTCGGCATCGGCGGCCATCGAGGCCGTGCCGACCGTATCCGCATCGCATTGGTAGAACTGGCGGAACCGCCCCGGCCCAGGCTTCTCGTTGCGCCAGACCGGGCCCATGGCGTAGCGCCTGTAGGGCGTGGGCAGGTCGTTGCGGTGCTGGGCGTAGACGCGGGCCAGCGGCGCGGTCAGGTCGTAGCGGAGCGCGACCCAGTCGCTGTCGTCCTCCTGCCAGGCGAAGACGCCTTCGTTCGGGCGATCCACGTCGGGAAGGAACTTGCCCAGCGCCTCGACCGTCTCGACCGCGCTCGATTCCAGCGCGTCGAAGCCGTAGCGATGGTAGACCCCGGCAATCGTCCGCAGCATCTCCGTGCGTTCGGTGACTTCCGGCCCGAAATAGTCGCGGAACCCTTTCGGGGTTTCCGCCTTGGGACGGGGCTGTTTCTTGGGCTTGGCCATGGGTCTGCATCCCCTCTTTTCGCGGCGCGGTCTAGCCGAAGGGCGGGGGCGGGGCAAGGCGCTGCGGGCAAACGGGGATGGGCGATGCGCCGCGGCGGGTTGACCGGCGCGGTGGGGTGAAACCCCACCCTAACGCGGGACCCCTGGACGGTGCCGGACATGGCCCGGGAAGGCGCCCCGCCCGCGCAGCTCTCCGGACGCCGGCGGCCTGACCTGAAGCGGACCTGTGAGGGCGCGCGCGGCAGAGACCCGGAGGCCGCGCCCCACCCCGGCCTTCGGCACGGTCGGCCCGTTGCCGCCCCGGCGCGCGCGCATTAATCTCGCGCCATGAGCAGCACGCCCGGATTCGTCCACCTCCGCCTTCACACCGAATATTCGCTTCTGGAAGGCGCCATGCGCCTGAAGAAACTGCCCGGCCAATGCGCCGGTCTGGGCATGCCCGCCGTGGCGGTGACGGATACCAACAACCTCTTCTGCGCGCTGGAATTCTCGGTCGGGGCGGCCGGCGCCGGGGTGCAGCCGATCATCGGCATGCAGACCGACCTCACCTATATCGTGCCCGAACCAGGCGCCAAGCCGAAGCCGCCCGCGCCGCTGGTCCTGCTGGCCCAGACCGAGGAGGGGTACGAGAACCTGATGGCGCTCAACACCTGCCTGTATGTCGGCAAGCAGGGCGAGCTGCCGCAGATCACCCTCGATCAGCTGGAGGCGCATGCCGCCGGTGTCATCTGCCTGACCGGCGGGCCGGACGGGCCGGTGGGCCGGCTGCTGCAGTCCGGGCACCGGGCCGATGCCGAGGCGCTGGTCCAGCGGCTGGCGAAGGCCTTTCCGAACCGGCTGTATATCGAGCTGCAGCGCCATCCGGGCGAGGATGGCCAGCCCGAGGCCGAGCGTCTGACCGAACGCGGCCACATCGAGATGGCCTATGCGATGGACCTGCCGCTGGTCGCGACAAACGATGTCTATTTCCCGAAACCGGACATGTACGAGGCCCACGATGCGCTGATCTGCATCGCCGAGGGCGCCTATGTCGACCAGCAGGAAGACCGCCGCCGGCTGACCGCGCAGCATTACCTGAAATCGCCGCAAGAGATGATCACGCTGTTCGCCGATCTGCCGGAGGCCGTCGAGAACACGGTGGAGATCGCCAAGCGCTGCGCCTTCATGGCCTATCGGCGCGATCCGATCCTGCCGAAATTCGCCGATGACGAGGTGGTCGAACTGCGCCGCCAGGCGGTTGAGGGGCTGAAGGCGCGGCTGGAGGTGATCCCCCATGCCGCCCCTGTCGAAGACTACGAGAAACGGCTGGAATTCGAGCTGGGCATCATCGAGGGGATGGGCTTTCCGGGCTACTTCCTGATCGTTGCGGACTTCATCAAGTGGGCCAAGGATCACGATATTCCGGTGGGACCTGGGCGCGGCTCGGGGGCCGGCAGCCTTGTCGCCTATGCGCTGACGATCACCAACCTCGACCCGCTGCGCTATTCGCTGCTGTTCGAGAGGTTCCTGAACCCCGAACGGGTTTCGATGCCCGACTTCGACATCGACTTCTGCATGGACCGCCGCGAAGAGGTGATCCGCTACGTGCAGGACAAGTATGGCCACGACAAGGTGGCGCAGATCATCACCTTCGGTGCGCTTCTGTCCAAGGCCGCCGTGCGCGACGTGGGCCGGGTGCTGCAGCTGCCCTATGGCCAAGTGGACCGGCTGTCGAAGATGATCCCGGTGGAGGGGGTGAAGCCCGTCTCGATCGAGAAGGCCTTGCAGGACGAGCCACGCCTGCGCGAGGAGGCCCGCAACGAGGAGGTGGTGAAGCGCCTGCTCACCTACGGCCAGCAGGTCGAGGGGCTGCTGCGGAACGCCTCGACCCACGCCGCCGGCGTGGTGATCGGCGACCGGCCGCTGGACCGGCTGGTGCCTCTGTACCAGGATCCGCGCTCGGACATGCCGGCGACCCAGTTCAACATGAAATGGGTGGAACAGGCCGGGTTGGTGAAGTTCGACTTTCTGGGTCTCAAGACCCTGACCGTGATCCAGAACGCGTTGGACCTGATCCTGAAATCCGGCCGCCCCCTGCACGTGGCCGCCGACGGCACCGAGCTTTACGAGCCGGTGCCGGGGACCGAGAACGACATCGACTCGATCCCGCTGGACGACGAGGCGACCTACAAGCTTTACGCCAGCGCCAAGACCGTGGCCGTGTTCCAGGTGGAAAGCTCGGGCATGATGGACGCGCTCAAGCGGATGCGCCCCACCTGTATCGAGGATATCGTCGCGCTCGTGGCGCTCTATCGTCCCGGCCCGATGGAGAACATCCCGACCTATTGCGAGGTGAAGAACGGGGTGAAACAGATCTCCTCGGTTCACCCGCTGATCGATTACATCCTCGAAGAGACCCAGGGCATCATCGTCTACCAGGAACAGGTGATGCAGATCGCCCAGGTCATGGCGGGCTATTCGCTGGGCGGCGCCGACCTTCTGCGCCGCGCCATGGGCAAGAAGATCAAGGAGGCGATGGACGCCGAGCGCCCGAAATTCACCAAGGGCGCGATGGACAACGGCGTGGACGAGGCCAAGGCGAAGGAGGTCTTCGACCTTCTGGAGAAATTCGCCAACTACGGTTTCAACAAGTCCCACGCGGCCGCCTACGCCGTGGTCAGCTACCAGACCGGCTGGCTCAAGGCGAACCACCCGGTGGAGTTCATGGCCGGCGTCATGAACTGCGATATCCACCTTACCGACAAGCTGGGCATCTATTTCGAAGAGGTCCGCAAGGGCCTGTCCCTGCCCTATATCCCGCCCTGCGTGAACCGGTCCGAGGCCACGTTCGACGTCAAGGACGGGCACCTGGTCTATGCGCTGGGGGCGTTGAAGAACGTGGGCCTCGAGGCGATGAAGCTGGTGACCGAGGCGCGTCGCGCCGGAGGCACGCCCGAAAACCCGGTCGAGCAGCCGTTCGTGAACCTCTACGATTTTGCACGGCGTGTGGACCTGAAGAAGGTCGGCAAGCGCCCGCTGGAGATGATGGCCCGCGCCGGCGCCTTCGATACGCTCGATCCCAATCGGCGCCGGGTGTTCGACAGCCTCGACGCGCTGGTGGCCTATTCGGCGGCGATCCACGAACAGAAGGCCTCCGCGCAGGTGTCGCTGTTCGGCGAGGCCGGCGACGATCTGCCCGAGCCGCGCCTCTCGCCCGCCTCCGACTGGTTGCCGGCCGAGCGGCTGGGCGAGGAATTCAAGGCGATCGGCTTCTACCTGACCGGCCATCCGCTGGACGACTACATGGGCCCGCTCAGGCGCCAGAACGTGCTGACGCTGGACGATGTGACGGCCAAGGCGCAGAACGGGCCGCTGATCGCCAAGCTCGCCGGTGTCGTTACCGCGCGGCAGGAGAGGAAATCGGCCAAGGGCAACCGGTTCGCCTTTGTCGGGATGTCCGATCCCACGGGCAATTACGAGGTCACCCTGTTCTCCGAGGCGCTGGAAGCCTCGCGGGAATTCCTCGACGCGGGGTCCAACGTGGTGGTGACGGTTGAGGCGACGATGGAATCGGACCAGCTGAAGCTGCTGGGCCGTTCGGTGGCGCCGATCGACAGTGTCGCGGCGGCGGCGGGCGGAACCTTTGGCCTGCGGATCTACATCGAGGATGCGGCGGCGGTCTCGACCGTGGCCGGTGTTCTGGACCAGGCGAAACAGGCCGCCAAGCAGGCCGCGCGGGGGCCGGTGCAGCTGTGCCTGCAGCATCCGTCGCTGCCGGGCGAGGTGGACATGGATCTGGGGTCCGATTTCGCGGTGAACCCCCAGGTGAAGGGCGCGCTGAAGTCGCTGGACGGGGTGGTCACGGTCGAGGATCTCTGAGGCCGGGATACGGTCACCGTCCCGGCCGCCGATGTAGGGTGGGGTTTCACCCCACCGCCTGCCTGACACGCGGGCGCCGCGGATCAGTAATGCGGCGGCCTCTCGTTGCCGAAGACCGCGCCGCCCGTGCCCTCGGCCTCGCGGTGGGCCTCGCGCTGCATCAGCATGGCCACCCGGCGGGTCAGCACATCGATCTCGCGGGCCTGGCCGGCAACCACATCGCTCAGCTCGTCGACGCTGCGCATCAGCTGCGCGATCTTTTCTTCCAAATCCTGCATGGCATGCAGGTAACGCACGGGCGGCCCCGCGCCAAGCCTCATGTGCGGCGCATCCGCTTGTCGGTCCTGACGGACCGCCGCGCTGTTCAATGAAATACTTAGCCGAAAGGCAAACTGTCTTGACCGAATCGCAGGCGCCTGAATACTTAGCCACATGACTAACCAAATGGATGCCTTCTTTGCCGCCCTGTCGGATCCCACACGGCGGGCGGTGATCGAACGCCTTGTCTCCGGCCCTGCCCCGGTCGGAGAGCTGCACGCGCCGCATGACATCGCGCTGCCCACGTTTCTCAAGCATCTCAAGGTGCTGGAAGCCAGCGGCCTGGTGCGATCCGAAAAGAAAGGCCGCGTGCGCATCGTGCATATCGAGGCCGCGCCGCTGGCCGAGGCCGAGCATTGGCTGCAGAGGCAACGCCGCATCTGGGAGAGCCGGCTGGACCGGCTGGGCGCCCTGGCCGAGCGGCTGGAACGTGAGCGTATGAGTACCGGAGAGACCCCATGAGCGATGCCTGCCAAGATGCCTGCCACTTCGACACCCTGACCCTGACGCGCGAGATCGGCTGCCCGCCGGACCGGCTGTTTGCCCTGATGACCGACCGCGCGGCCCGGGCGATCTGGTCCGCGCCCAGCGAGGACGTGCAGATCGAGATCGACGAATGCGACATCCGCGAGGGCGGCCGCGAGGTCGCGCGCTGCGGCCCCAGGGAAACGCCGGAGTTCCAGGTGGTGTCGACCTTCCACCGCGTCGCGCCCCCCGCGCAGCTGATCCTGACCGAAACGCTGTCCGTCGGCGGCGACCTGCTCTCGGTCTCGCTGGTGTCGCAGGAGGTGCAGGCGACCGGGACCGGCAGCCTGCTCAAGGTCACGCTGCAGATCGTCAGCGTCTCGGGCGCCGAAACGCTGGACGGCTATGGCGAAGGCTGGAACGGCGCGCTGGACAGCCTGGCGAAAATGGCCAGGGCCGGGGTCGAACAGGTGCAATAGGCGCAGCCTGGCCGCTGCCGCCGCGCCGGACCGCGTCAAGGGCGGGGCCGAACGAAAGACAACGCTTGCCGAACGGGCAATTGCCCCTGAAACTTGCAGTCCGGACCGGCGGGCTCTTGCCTCGCAGCGGCGTTGCCGCTTTTCTGTGCAGGACAGGGCCGCGCCTTTGCTTTCCGCCGCATCGGGCCGGGGCGCGCCACGGGCCCCGGGACAACAGACAGCGGCAGGCGAACGCATATGAAGATCACGTTCCGTCTCAACGGCGAAACGGTCACGCTCGGGAATGCGCCGGTGACGGCCACGCTTCTCGACTGGCTCCGCGAGGAACGGCGCCTGACAGGCACCAAGGAGGGCTGCAACGAGGGCGATTGCGGCGCCTGTTCGGTGATCGTCACCGACGAGGCCGGGGCCAGGACGCTGAACGCCTGCATCCTCTTCCTGCCCCAGCTCGACGGCAAGGCCGTGCGCACGGTCGAGGGCCTTTCGGGCCCCGACGGCACGCTGCATCCCGTGCAACAGGCCATGGTCAGCCATCACGGCAGCCAGTGCGGCTTCTGCACGCCGGGCTTCCTTGCCTCGATGGCCTGCGCGCATCTGAACGGGCAGACGGACCATGACGACCGGCTCGCCGGAAACCTCTGCCGCTGCACCGGCTATGCGCCGATCATCCGCGCGGCCGAGGCCGCCGCAAGCGCGCCGGTGCCCGAGTGGATGCACGACACGGCCCCGACGGCCGAGGGCGCCTCGGAATATGCGCCGGGCAACGCCGATGAGCTCGCCCGGATCTACCAGGCCGAGCCGAAGGCCACGCTGGTGGCGGGGGCCACGGATGTCGGGCTCTGGGTGACAAAGCAGCTGCGCGACATTGCGCCGGTCATCTTCCTGAACCGCTGCGCGGACCTGAAGACCGTCGAAGTCACGGAGACCGGGGTCCGCGCCGGCGCCATGGTCGACATGGAACAGTGGCGCGCCGCGATGGCGCCGCTGCACCCCTCCTATGCCGAGATGCTGCGCCGCTACGGCTCGGTCCAGGTGCGCGGCGCGGCGACGCTGGGCGGCAACATCGCCAATGGCTCCCCCATTGGCGACAACCCGCCCGTGCTGATCGCGCTTGGCGCCACGCTGCACCTGCGCAAGGGCGACGACAGGCGCGCAATGCCGCTGGAGGAGTTCTTCCTCGACTACGGCCGCCAGGATCGCGACCCGGGCGAATTCGTCGAGGCGGTGAGCTTTCCGCGGCAGGCCGACACCCTGCGGGTCTACAAGCTGTCGAAACGGTTTGACCAGGATATCTCGGCCGTCTGCGGCGCCTTCAACATAACGGTCGAGAGCGGCCGCGTGACCGACGCGCGCATCGCCTTCGGCGGCATGGCCGGCGTGCCGAAACGCGCCTCGCACACGGAAATGGCGCTGCGCGACACACCGTGGACCGCCGACAGCATCGACACCGCCCGCGCCGCGCTGGAGCGGGATTTCCAGCCGATGGACGACATGCGCGCCTCGGCCGCCTATCGGCTGGACGCGGCGGGCGCGATGCTGCAGCGGCATTTCGCGGACAGCCAGGGGCTGGTCACATCGGTGCTGGAGGTCCGCGCATGAGTGTCGCGAAACCCCTGCCCCATGATGCCGCCGCGCTGCACGTGACCGGACAGGCGCGCTATGTCGACGACATCCCCCTGCCCGCAGACGCGCTGCACCTGGCCTTCGGCCTGTCGGAAATCGCGCGCGGGCATATCACGCAGATGGACCTGGACGCGGTGCGCGCGGCGCCCGGCGTCGTGGCGGTGCTGACGGCCGACGACCTGCCCTTCGCCAACGATGTCTCGCCCTCGGCCCATGACGAACCGCTGCTGAGCGACGGCACCGTGCATTACCTTGGCCAGCCCCTGTTCCTGGTGGCCGCCACCACCCACCTGGCCGCGCGCAAGGCGGCGCGGCTGGCCGAGGTCACCTATTCCGAGGAGCCCCCGATCCTGACGATCGAGGAGGCGCTGGCCGCCGACAGCCGGTTCGAGGAAGGCCCGCGCGTCTACGGGCGCGGCAACGTCGACGCCGCGCTGGCCAAGGCGCCGCGCAAGGTCTCGGGGCAGTTCGAGATCGGCGGGCAGGAGCATTTCTACCTCGAAAGCCAGGCCGCCATTGCCCTGCCGCAGGAAGGCGGGGACATGCTCGTGGGGTCGTCCACCCAGCATCCGTCCGAGATCCAGCACAAGGTCGCCGATGCGCTTGGCGTGCCGATGCATGCCGTCCGGGTGGAAACCCGGCGCATGGGCGGCGGCTTTGGCGGGAAGGAGAGCCAGGGCAACGCGCTGGCCATCGCCTGCGCGCTGGTGGCGCGGGCCACGGGGCACGCGGCCTCGATGCGCTACGACCGCGACGACGACATGACCATCACCGGCAAGCGGCACGACTTCCGCATCGACTATACCGCCGGCTTCGACGACGACGGCAAGCTGCTGGCGGTGGATGTCACCCATTACACCCGCTGCGGCTGGGGCATGGACCTGTCGCTGCCCGTGGCCGACCGCGCCATGCTGCATGCCGACAACGCCTACTGGATCCCCGAGATCCGCATCACCTCGCACCGGCTGAAGACCAACATGCAAAGCGCCACGGCCTTCCGGGGCTTTGGCGGGCCGCAGGGCATGATCGGCATGGAGCGGATCATGGATCACATCGCCCATGATCTTGGGATGGATCCGGTGGAGCTGCGGCGCGTGAACTACTATCCGTCGGCGCAGGCGGTGAGCGCGGATGCCTCCGGCGGGAGTATTTCCCCAAAGATGAAGGCAAAGACGCCCTATGGCCAGACGGTCGAGGATTTCGAGCTGCACGAGATGACCGAGGCGCTGCTGGCCTCGTCGGATTACGCGGCGCGGAAGGCGGCGGTGGACACATGGAACGCCGAGAACCCGATCTTGAAGAAGGGGATCGCCTTTTCGCCGGTGAAGTTCGGGATTTCCTTCACGCTCACCCATCTCAACCAGGCGGGCGCGCTGGTGCATGTCTACCAGGACGGCTCCATCCACCTGAACCATGGTGGGACCGAGATGGGACAGGGCCTGTTCCAGAAGGTCGCGCAGGTGGCCGCCGCCCGCTTCGGCGTGGGGCTTGAGGCGGTGAAGATCACCGCGACCGATACCGCCAAGGTGCCCAACACCTCGGCCACGGCGGCCTCGTCGGGCAGCGATCTGAACGGCATGGCGGTCAAGGCCGCCTGCGACACGATCCGCGATCGCATGGCCGCCTATCTCGCGCAGGTCTACCAGGCGGATATCTCGGAGGTGCGGTTCGCCGACGGGCATGTGTCGGTCGGGTCCGAGACCATGACCTTCGCCGAGGCTGCCGGGCGCGCCTATGCCGGGCGGGTCAGCCTGTCGTCCACGGGGTTCTACAAGACGCCCAAGGTCGACTGGGACCGGATCAAGGGCGACGGGCGGCCGTTCTTCTACTTTGCCTATGGTGCGGCGATCACCGAGGTCGCGGTGGACCGGCTGACCGGCGAGAACCGGATCCTGCGGGCCGATATCCTGCATGACGCCGGCGCCTCGCTGAACCCCGCGATCGACATCGGCCAGATCGAAGGCGCCTATGTGCAGGGCGCCGGCTGGCTCACGACCGAGGAACTGGTCTGGGACGACAAGGGGCGGCTGCGCACCCATGCGCCCTCGACCTACAAGATCCCCGCCTGTTCGGACCGGCCCGACGTCTTCAACGTCACGCTCTGGGACACGGAGAACCGCGAGGACACGATCTATCGCTCCAAGGCGGTGGGCGAGCCGCCCTTCATGCTGGGCATTTCGGCCTGGCTGGCGCTGAGCCATGCGGTGGCGGCCTGTGGCACGGGCTATCCCGCGCTGAACGCGCCCGCCACGGCCGAAGAGGTCTGGCGCGCGATCCGGGGAATGGGCCGGGGGATGGGCGATGGCGTTTGAGATCGAAGCGCTGCGCCGCGCGCTGGCCCGGGGGCCGGTCTGGCGGGTCGTGGTGGCAGAGGTGAAGGGCTCTGCCCCGCGCGAGGTCGGCGCCGCGATGCTGGTCTGGGACGGCGGGCAAAGCGGGACCATCGGCGGCGGCGCGCTGGAATTCGAGGCGGCCGAGGCCGCGCGGGCCGGGCGCTGCGGCCTGAGCCGGCAGGCGCTTGGCCCGGATCTAGGCCAGTGCTGCGGCGGGGCGGTGACGCTGTTGACCGAACGGTTCGTGGCCGAGGATCTGGCGCGCATCGGGGGCGAGGTCTTTGCCCGCCCCGTTGCGGCCGACGGGCCGGTGCCGCTGGCGGTGGAACGGATCCTCGCCCGGGCGCGCGACCGGGGCGAGATCCCCGCGCCGCTGCTGGTCGACGGCTGGATGGTGGAGCCGGTGGCGCAGGCGGCGCGGCCGCTGTGGATCTGGGGCGCGGGGCATGTGGGCCGGGCGCTGGTGGATGTGCTGGCGCCCCTGCCCGATCTTGCGATCACATGGGTCGACACCGGGCCCGAGCGCTTTCCCGAGACGATCCCCGAGGGCGTGACCATGGTGCCGGCGGCCGCCCCCGCCGCGCTGGTGCCCCGTGCCCCGAAGGAGGCCGAGCATTTGATCCTGACCTATTCCCACGCGCTGGACCTGGAGCTGTGCCATGCGCTGCTGCTGCACGGCTTTGCCTTTGCCGGGCTGATCGGCTCGGCCACCAAATGGGCGCGGTTCCGCAGCCGGCTGGCCGGGCTGGGCCATGGGCCGGAGCAGATCGCGCGGATCACCTGCCCGATCGGCGACCCGTCGCTGGGCAAGCATCCCCAGGCCATCGCCCTTGGCGTCGGCGCGCAGCTCCTCGCGCCCTTGCGGGGCGCGCGTCGCGAGGTGCGGGCATGAGCGTCCTGCTAAGCATAAAGGGCCTGACCAAGGCCTATCCCGGCGTGGTCGCCAACGATCAGGTGTCCTTCGACATCGGCGAGGGTGAGGTGCATGCCCTGCTGGGCGAGAACGGCGCCGGGAAATCCACGCTGGTCAAGATGATCTACGGCCTGGTGAAGCCCGACAGCGGCGAGATGACCCTGCGCGGCGCGCCCTATGCCCCGCCCGAGCCCAGTGCCGCGCGCGCCGACGGCATCGCCATGGTGTTCCAGCATTTCTCGCTCTTCGACGCGCTGAACGTGGCCGAGAACATCGCGCTTGGCATGGAGGATCCGCCGCCGATGCGCGATCTGGCCCGCCGCATCCGCGAGGTGTCCGAAACCTACGGCCTGCCGCTGGATCCCGCGCGCATTGTCGGCGACCTGTCGGCCGGGGAACGCCAGAGGGTCGAGATCATCCGCTGTCTGCTGCAGGACCCCAAGCTGCTGATCATGGACGAGCCGACCTCCGTTCTGACCCCGCAGGAGGTGCAGATCCTTTTCGAGACGCTGCGCAAGCTCAGCTCGGAGGGCACCGCAATCCTTTACATCTCGCACAAGCTGGAGGAGATCCGCGCGCTGTGCGACACCGCCACGATCCTGCGGCTGGGCAAGAACGTGGGCACCTGTGTCCCGCGCGAGACCACGGCGCGGGAGATGGCCGAAATGATGGTGGGCAGCGCGCTGCAGTCACCGGAACGGTCTGGCCGCGCGCTGGGAGAGGTGGCGCTGGAGATCAGGGGGCTGTCGGCGGCCTCTCCCTCGGCCTTCGGAACGTCCCTGAAAGACCTGAGCCTTTCGGTGCGCAAGGGCGAGATCCTGGGCATCGGCGGGGTTGCGGGCAACGGGCAGGACGAATTGCTGGCCGTGCTGTCGGGCGAGATCGTGACCAGGGGTGATGCCGTGGCGCTGCACGGGCAGCCGGTGGGCGCCTTGGGGCCGGCGCAGCGCCGGGCGCTGGGGCTGCTGACCGCGCCCGAGGAACGGCTGGGCCATGCCGCCGCGCCGGACATGAGCCTGACCGAGAACGCCATGCTGACCGGCGCCGCGCGCGAGGGGCTGGTGGGCAACGGGTTCCTGCGCTGGGGCAAGGCAAAGGACTTCGCCCAGCGCATCATCGAGGCCTTCGACGTGCGCACACCGGGGCCGGAGAATGCCGCGCGGTCGCTGTCGGGCGGGAACCTGCAGAAATTCGTCATCGGACGCGAGGTGCTGCAACGGCCCGAGGTGCTGGTGGTGAACCAGCCGACCTGGGGCGTGGACGCGGCCGCCGCCGCGGCGATCCGGCAGGCGCTGCTGGATCTGGCCACGGGCGACACGGCGCTGGTGGTGATCAGCCAGGACCTCGACGAGCTGATGGAGATCGCCGACAATTTCGCCGCCCTGAACGAAGGCCGCCTGACGCCGCCCCGCCCGACCGCCGGGCTGACGATCGACGAGATCGGCCTGATGATGGGCGGCGCCCACGGAATGGAGGTGGCGCATGTGTGATCACAAGGCGCAGCCGGGCAGCGGCCGACCTGGAGGCCGCATTGCCACATTCGGCCAGCGTGGGCTCTCAAAGGCATCCATGCCGCGCGGGCTGCTGGTGACATCGCCAAAGCGGTCTCCGGGGGGAGGTGTTCGGAGGGGGCGGATCGTCCACTGGGCGATCCTGAACCCCACCTCACCGCTGCCCGGTTGCGCCGGGCGTGACGGATGGACGGGGCAGTTCGGAAAGGCCCATTCATGATCAAACTCGAAAAACGGCCGCAGCCATCGGACCTCTGGTCGGTGGCCACGCCCATCGTCGCGGTGCTGGCGACGATGATCTTCGGCGGCATCCTCTTCGCCTTCCTTGGCGAGAACCCGTTCGAGGCGATCCGCACCATCTTCTGGGATCCGCTCTTCAGCGAATTCGCCTTCTACTACCGCCCGCAGCTGCTGGTCAAAGGCGCGCCGCTGGTGCTGATCGCGATCGGGCTCAGCCTTGGGTTCCGGGCCGGAATCTGGAACATCGGCGCCGAGGGGCAGTACATCATGGGCGCCATCTTCGGCGCGGCGGTGGGGCTGGCCTTCTACCCGCTCGACAGCATGATCGTCTTCCCGCTGATGATCCTGGGCGGCGCGCTTGGCGGCTGGATCTGGGCGATGATCCCCGCGATCCTCAAGGTGAAATTCGGCACGAACGAGATCCTCGTCTCGCTCATGCTGGTCTACGTGGCCGAGCAGTTCCTGGCCGCCGCCTCGCTGTCCTTTCTCAAGAACCCCGAGGGCTTCGGCTTCCCCGGCAGCCGCAACCTGCAGCAATACCCCGCCGCCCATAACGCCGAGATCTTCGCAGGCTCGGGCATGCACTGGGGCGTGGCATTCGCCTTCATCGCGGTGATCTTCGCCTATGTCCTGCTGAACCGGCACATGCTGGGCTTCCAGATCCGCCTGACCGGCGAGGCGCCCCGCGCCGCGCGCTTCTCGGGCGTGAAACCGGCGCGGCTGATCCTCTTTTGCCTTGGCACTTCCGGTGCGCTGGCCGGGCTGGCCGGGCTTTTCGAGGTCGCGGGCCCCGCCGGCCAGATCACCATCGATTTCAACGTGGGCTACGGGTTCACCGCGATCATCGTGGCCTTCCTTGGCCGGCTGCACCCGGTGGGCATCCTGCTGGCCGGCGGGCTGATGGCGCTGACCTATATCGGCGGCGAGATCGCGCAGTCGAACCTGGGCCTGCCGGCGGCGGCGATCCAGGTGTTCCAGGGCATGCTGCTGTTCTTCCTGCTGGCCTTCGACCTGCTCACCAACTACCGCATCCGGTTCGCAAAGCGGGAGGTCGCGTGATGTCCGCACAGACCGAGCACCCCTTCGCGCCCCGCCGGCCACGGGCGCCAAGGGCAGCCCCCGACAGCGGGGAGGGCGGGCGGGAGCTGACGGGGGCTGCCCGGCCCTCCGCGGCGCGCATCCCCTGCCCCAACCGCCGCCACGACCTGACCGGAGCCACCCCATGGACCTGAGCGCCATCAATCCCGTCCTGCTGATCGCCTCGCTGATGGTCGCGGCCACGCCCCTGCTGCTGGCCGCGATCGGAGAGCTTGTCGTGGAACGCGCGGGCGTTCTGAACCTCGGTGTCGAGGGCATGATGATCACCGGCGCGATCTGCGGCTTTGCCATCGCGGTGGAAACCGGCTCGCCGGTTCTGGGGTTCATCGCAGCCGCCCTTGGGGGCGCGCTGCTTTCGGTGCTCTTCGCGATCCTCACGCAATTCGCCCTGGCCAACCAGGTGGCATCGGGCCTGGCGCTGACCCTCTTCGGCCTCGGCCTGTCGTCCCTTCTGGGCCAGCGCTACGTGGGCATCAAACCGCCCGAGACCGGAGACGCCTTCGGCGCCCTGGGCGATATCCCGGTGATCGGTCCGATCCTCTTCGGCCATGACCTGATGCTCTATGTCGGCATCCTGATCGTCGCCGGCGTCTGGGCGTTGCTGAAATTCACCCGCGCCGGGCTGATCCTGCGCGCGGTGGGCGAGAACCACGATGCGGCCCATGCGCTGGGCTACAAGGTCAAGCGCATCCGGGTGATGGCGATCCTCTTCGGCGGTGCCTGCGCGGGTCTCGGCGGGGCCTACATCAGCCTGATCCGCGTGCCACAATGGACCGAGGGCATGACCGCGGGCATCGGCTGGATCGCCCTCGCCCTGGTGGTCTTTGCCAGCTGGAAGCCCTGGCGCGTCCTGATCGGTGCCTATCTTTTCGGCGGCGTCACCGTGCTTCAGCTTAATCTGCAGGCGGCAGGTGTTGCGATCCCTGTCGAATATCTTGCAATGTCGCCCTACCTGATCACGATCCTCGTGCTCGTGATCCTGTCCGCGGACAAGAGCAATGCCCCGGCCTCGCTTGGCCGGACCTTCCATGCCTCAAGCTGATCGCTGCGGGGCCAAAGACCTGAACGATAGGGGATTTCGATGAAACGTACTGCACTTCTGGCCGGGGTCGCCCTGGCCCTGGGCCTGGCCGGCGCGGCCGTGGCCCAGACCAAGGTCGGCTTTGTCTATGTCGGCCCGGTGGGCGACGGCGGCTGGACCTACGAACACAACCAGGGCCGCCTGGCGGTCGAAGAGGAATTCGGCGACCAGGTCGAAACCGTCTACGTCGAGAACGTGGCCGAGGGCCCCGATGCCGAACGTGTCATCACCCAGATGGCGCTGCAGGGCGCGGACCTGATCTTCACCACCTCCTTCGGCTACATGGACCCGACCGTGAATGTCGCGGCCAAGTTCCCGGACGTGAAGTTCGAACACGCCACCGGTTACAAGACCGCGCCCAACGTCTCCACCTACTCCGCCCGCTTCTATGAAGGCCGCGCGGTGCAGGGCACGATCGCCGGCATGATGACCGAGAGCAACATCATCGGCTACATCGGCTCCTACCCGATCCCCGAAGTGATCCGCGGCATCAACTCGGCCTATATCCACGCCAAGAAGGTGAACCCGGATGTCGAGTTCAAGATCGTCTGGGCCTACACCTGGTTCGATCCCGCGAAAGAGGCCGACGCCGCCAAGGTGCTGATCGAACAGGGCGCGGACGTGATCCTGCAGCACACCGACTCCACCGCGCCGCTTGCCGCCGCCAAGGCCGCCGGCAACGTGATCGGCTTCGGCCAGGCCTCGGACATGGCCGAATACAAGCCCTCGCCGCGGGTCTCCTCTATCATCGACAACTGGGCGCCCTATTACATCCAGCGCACCCGCGACGTGATGGACGGCACCTGGGAAAGCCAGTCGGTCTGGCAGGGGATCGACGCCGGCATGGTCGAAATCGGCGAGATCACCGACACCGTCCCGGAAGAAGCGAAGGCCGCCGCGCTCGAGGTCATGAACGGGATCGCCAACGGCGAGTATCACCCCTTCACCGGCCCGCTGAACAAGCAGGACGGCACGCCCTGGCTGGCCGAGGGCGAAATCGCCGATGACGGCACCCTGGCCGGCATGAACTTCTACGTCGAGGGCCTGACCGGCGAGATCCCGCAGTAAGCGGCGCTTGCCCGGGCCCGCGTGCGCCCCGAAAACAGCAAAGGCCCCGTCCACCGACGGGGCCTTTCCGCGTTCTGTTCATGGCGAGAGCCGGCACGCCTCCCTCTAGGCGAGCCGGTCGTGTCCCGCAGTCGGACCGCGCAGCCGGAACATGCCAGCCTGCCAGGGATGTAGGGTGGGGTTTCACCCCACCGCCCGGGTCACAGCCGCGACAGCAGCTCCATCTTCTTCTCGGCGAATTCCTCATCCGAGATGATGCCCTTGTCCCGCAGGCCGCCCAGCTTCTCGAGCGTTGCGAAGATCTCGTCGCTGTTGCCCGACGGCGCCGGCCCCGGGGCCGGCGCGGCGTATGGCTCCGGCGCGGGCTCCTGCATCTGCTGTGGCACCGGGTCGGATTCGGGCATCTGCTGCGGCTCCTGCACCGGCTCCCCGCCCACCGGCACCACCGGCAGGTCGGCCACACGGACCAGCCCGAACTGGCTGGTGAAGGTCAGCGACTGATCGCCGCCCTGCTGCTGGCCGAAGCCGCCGATATTGTGCTGGCCGGTGTCATAGACCGTGACCTGCCCGTTCAGCAGGATCGCCAGCCGGCAGCTACCAGGAAAATAGGCGTATTTGAGATCATTCTGCGACCCCACCGAGGCCGGCTGCCCCAGGTCCTGCGGCCACCAGTTGCCCTGGCCAGAGCCGGACACGAAAAGGCTAGACTGGCCGAAACCGCCGCCACCGCCCTGCATCTGCATCTGGCCGCCGCCCTGGCTCTGCCCCTGATAGGAGCTGCTCTGGTTCTGGTAGCTCGCCGGCGGCTGGAACACCTGATTGGCGGCCAGCGTGTTCGACAATTCCGAACACAGCCCGTCCACCCGCGCCTTCAGCCCGTTGTTGAACATGTCGCCGATCATCGTCATGCCGCCCATCGACCACTGGCCCATGCCGCCCAGCTCCCAGTGGTTGAACTGCGCCTGGCTGCCGCCGCCCTGGCTGAGCGAGACCAGCACATGGGTCACGGCGTCCGGGCTGAAACCGTGGCGCGCGGCCACGTCGTTCACGATCGATTGCCCCTCGGGGGTGAGCAGTGTCATCAGAGGTCTCCCATCCGTTCTGTTCGGTTTTCGGAACCGCGCGATGGTCTGGCGATCGCGGGGGGCCTAACATGCACCCGGCACCTGCGGTAGGGGTAATATCCCGGACAACGGGCCGGTCCTGTTCCGTGTTCCTGACAGATGGCGCGCTCAGGGACTTTTCAAGCCCCGGTGAGAGTGACAAAGAAGACGAATGAACAAACTTGCGACCTTGACCCATTCGCCCGCTGGGCGCTTTTCCTTCGGAACGATGCAATTCGGCGGCGCGGCGGATGCCTTGGCCAGCGAGTCCATGTACGAGACATGCCGCGCCGCCGGGATTACCCATTTCGACACCGCCCACATGTACACCGACGGCGCCTCGGAAACGCTGCTCGGCCAGTTCGTCGCCCCCGAGCGCGAGAACGTCTTCGTCGCGACCAAGGTGGGCTTCACCGGGGGCGCCTCGGCCGCGAACATGCGCGCGCAGTTCGACACCTGCCGCCAGAGGCTGGGCATGGACGAGGTCGACGCGCTCTACCTGCACCGGTTCGATCCCGACACCGACCTGCGCGAAACGATGGAATGCTTCGCCGCGCTGAAGGCCGAGGGGCTGATCCGCTACGTGGGCCTGTCCAACTTCGCCGCGTGGCAGGTGATGAAGGCCGTGCGCCTCGCCGCGGAATTCGATTTGCAGGTCGACCTGCTGCAACCGATGTACAGCCTGGTGACGCGCCAGGCCGAGGTCGAGATCCTGCCGATGTGCGCCGACCAGGGCATCACCGCCGTCACCTATTCACCGCTGGGCGCCGGGCTGCTGACCGGCAAGTACACCCGTGGCCCCGCCGACGGCCGCCTGACCGAGGATCAGCGCTACAAGGCGCGCTACGCCCCCGGCCACATGGCCCGCGCCGCCGAGGGCCTTGCCGCCCTGGCCGAGGAGCTGGGCACCCATCCCGCCACGCTCGCCGTGGCCTGGGTCGCCGCGCATCCCACCGCCCCGGTGCCGATCCTGTCGGGCCGCTCGGCCGAGCAGCTGACGCCCTCGCTCGCCGCGATGGGGCACCCGATGCCGCCCGAGCTTTACGCCCGGATCGCGGCGCTGTCGCCCACCCCGCCGCCGGCGACCGACCGGATCGAGGAGCAGGCATGACACGCAAGCTGCCCCCCACCGCAAGCTTCGCCGAAGCCGCGGGGGGCGACCGGCTCTACGCACCCTCGGCCGAGCGCAACGCCGCGCCGATCGCGCAGCTGCTGGCCCTTGTCGCGCCCCGAACGGGCCGCGCGCTGGAGATCGCCAGCGGCACGGGCCAGCACGTGGTGGTCTTTGCCGAAACCCTGCCCGGCCTGACCTGGCAGCCCACCGAGCCCGACCCGGCCCGCCGCGCCAGCATCGACGCCCATGCCGCCGAGGCCGGGCTGGACAGCATCCGCGCGGCGCAACCGCTGGACGCCTGCACCGCCGGCTGGTCCGGGGACTGGCCGGGCCAGGACCTGATCGTGCTCAGCAACCTGCTGCACCTCGTCAGCCAGCCCGAGGCGCTCACCCTGCTGTCCGAGGCCGCGCAGGCGCTGGCACCCGGCGGGGTCTTCGTGATCTACGGCCCCTTCAGGCGCGACGGCAAGCTGACCAGCGAAGGCGACGAGACCTTCGACGGCCAGCTGCGCGAGGCCGATCCGGCCATCGGCTACAAGAATGACGCCGAGATCCGCGAGGCGCTGACCGAGGCCGGGCTTGAGATCCTCCGCCAGGTCGAGATGCCCGCCAACAACCTGGCCCTGGTCGCCCGGCGCGGCGCCTGAACATGCCCTGTCGCCCGATATCCCTCCACCCCGGCCGCCGCGCCTGCTGCGGGGGGCTGGATGAGGTATTTATACCAAGAAGAAGACAGGGCCGCGCGACTGTCCCACGCGTGGGACACGGGCCGGCCGACGTGAAATCAAAGGGTTGCAGGCGCGCATTTACTTTTCGTTCATAAGTGCCACACCCTGTCTTCTCCTTTGTCCAAATACTCCGTTGAACCGGATCCCGCCCGCTCCTGCCCGCAGGCCGGCGCGCCGTCTCTGTCCCACTGATCCAGATCAAGGACAGCCCGGCCGCGCCATGATGTAGGCGGACATGTTCCAATATCAGAATGTGTGAAGGACGACCGAGATGAGCTGGACAGAGAAACTCGACCAGACCCGCGCAGGGCTGCGGGTGCTGAACACCGCCATTCCCGAGACCGCCAGGGGCTTTGGCGCGCTGTCGAAGGCGGCGAAACAGGGCGGTGCGCTGGATCTAAAGACAAAGGAGTTCGTCGCGCTGGCCATCGCCATCGCCGACCGCTGCGAGCCCTGTATCATGCTGCACGTGGACGCCCTGCAAAAGACCGGCGCCAGCCGCGAGGAGCTGGCGGACGTGCTGGGCATGTGCATCCAGATGGGCGGCGGCCCGTCGATGATGTATGCCGCCAAGGCGCTGGAATGCTGGGACGAACTGACCGCCTGAGCCGGAGCCGCCGACCAGCATGGAGCCTGATCCCAGACCGCGGGACGGGGCGCAGAATTTTCGGCGAAAATTCTGGTCCCGCTCCGGTGTCAGGCTGCGGGACGGATCCCGGGGCCGCGATCAGGCCGGGGGCAGGATCTTGCCCGGGTTCATGATGTTGTCCGGGTCGATGGCCGCCTTGATCGCCTGCATGTAGCGGATCGCGGGGCCCAGCTCCTGCTCCATGTATTTCCGCTTGCCCTGCCCGATGCCGTGTTCGCCCGTGCAGGTCCCGTCCATCGAGATCGCCAGCTTGGCCAGCCAGGCGACATAGCCCTCGGCCTTTTCGAGCTCGGCCGGGTCGGATTTGTCGATCAGCGGGGACATGTGGAAATTGCCGTCGCCCACATGGCCCACCACGGGGCAGAGGATCCCAAGCTCGTCCGCCTTCGCCACCGCCAGGGCCACGCATTCGGCCAGCCGCGAGATCGGCACGCAGGCATCCGTCGCCACCGCCGAGGCGCCGGGCCGCAGTTGCAGCGAGGCCCAGTAGAAATCGTGCCGCGCCTTCCAGAGCCTGTTGCGTTCCTCGGTCGAGGTGGTCCATTCGAACCCGGTGCCGCCGACCTCTTCGGAGATCATGCCGAAGCTTTCGGCCTGTTCGGCCACGCCCGCGGTCGAGCCGTGGAATTCCAGCAGCAGCAGCGGTTCCTCGGGCAGGCCGAGCTTGGAATAGAGGTTCACCGCCTTCACCGCCATGGCATCCATCAGCTCCATCCGGGCGACCGGAATGCCGTACTGGATCGCCATCATCGCCGCCTGGCAGGCCGCGTCCAGCGTCGGGAAGGAACAGCGCGCGGCCGAGATCGCCTCGGGGATGCCCTGCAGGCGCAGGGTGATCGCGGTGATCAGGCCCAGCGTGCCTTCGGAGCCGACCAGCAGGCGCGTCAGGTCATAGCCGGCCGAGGTCTTCTTGGCCCGCTGCGCGGTGCGGATGATGGTGCCGTCGGGCATCACCGCCTCGAGCGCGATGATGTTGTCCTTCATCGTGCCGTAGCGCACCGCGTTGGTGCCCGAGGCCCGCGTCGCGGCCATGCCACCCAGCGAGGCATTGGCGCCCGGATCGATGGGAAAGAACAGGCCCTTGTCACGCAGCGCCACGTTCAGGTCCTCGCGGGTGACGCCGGGCTGCACGACCACGTCCAGATCCTCCGGGTGTACGGCGAGGATGCGGTTCATGCGGTTGAAATCGACACAGATGCCGCCGGCGGGCGCGTTCACGTGGCCCTCCAGAGAGGATCCGACGCCGAAGGCGATCACCGGCACCTTGTGGGCGGCGCAGGTGCGCACGATCTCGGCGACCTCTTCGGTGGTCTCGGGGAAGACCACGGCATCGGGGGCCTGGGTTTCCAGCCAGGTGGTGGTGTGGCCGTGCTGGTCACGGATCGCCCGGCCGGTCTGAAGCCGGTCGCCGAAGCGCTGCGTCAGGCTGGCGATCACGGTGGCGATCCCCGTTTCGTTCCGCTCAAGCGTGTCTGCGTGTCCCATTCATGTCCCCTTCGAAAGTCGGCGCGACATTGGACCTCTGTGCGCCGGGGGGCAAGGCAGATCGTGGCGGCGGGGTGGGTGGGCGGGCGCCGGCACGATCTGCCTTGCCCCCCGCCCTGACCCTGATCGGCCCGGTCGATGCCCCGTCACCGGCCGAGCGCAATGCCCTCGCGCCGTGGATCGGCGCCGCCCAGCAGCGTCTCGCCGATCTCGATCGCGTGCAGGCCCGAATTCAGGCCGCGCTGGTTCACCTCGAAGCCCAGCGCCTCGAGCCCGGCGACCTGGTCTTCGGTTTCCACGTCATAGGTGCCGAAGCGGTTGACCGCGTGGGGCATCGCCACGGCCTCCTGCACGTTCATGCCCCAGTCGGCCCAGGCGATCACCGCCTGGGTGACATAGCCGATGATCCGGCTGCCCCCCGGCGAGCCCACCGCCAGCACCGGCGCGCCGTCCCGCAGCACGATGGTCGGCGCCATCGACGACCGCGGCCGCTTGCCCGGCTCCACCCGGTTGGCGATGGGGCGGCCGTCGCTGTGGGTGCGGAAGGAGAAATCCGTCAGTTCGTTGTTCAGCAGGAAGCCCCCCACCATCAGCCGCGAACCGAAGGCGTTCTCGATCGTGGTGGTCATCGACAGGACGTTGCCGTCGGCATCGACGATGGAGATATGCGAGGTCGAGGGAAACTCGATCGAGGCATCGTCGGCCCAGAGCAGCGCGTGGTCGTATTCGGGTTCGCCCGGCGCGACCTCGTCCAGCGCCATGTCGCCCTGCAGCAGTTCGGCGCGGGAAGCGAGGTAATCCTCGGCCAGCAGCCCCTTCACCGGCACCGGCACGTAATCGGTATCGGCCATGTAGCGGCCCCGGTCCGCGAAGGCCAGGCGCGAGGCGTCGCCGATCAGCCGCCAGGCCTGCGGATCCTGCGCGCCCATGGCGGCCAGGTCGAAGCCGTTCAGCATTCCCAGGATCTGACCCACCGTCAGCGCGCCCGACGACGGCGGGCCCATGCCGCAGACCTCGAAGGCACGGTAGGGCGCGCAGACCGGCGCGCGTTCGACCACCTGGTAAAGCGCAAGATCGGCCTGGCTGAGCACGCCGGGATTGCCCGGCGCGGTCTGCACCGTCTCGACGATCTGCTGGGCCATCTTGCCCATGTAGAAGGACCGCATCCCGTTGGCCGCCAGCAGCCGCAGGGTCAGCGCATAGGGCTGGTTGACCAGCGTCTCGCCCGCCTCGATCGGGGCGCCATCGGGGAAGAAATAGGCCGCCGTATCCGCGAAGTGGCTCAGGCGCTCGGCATCGCCGGCGACCAGCTCGGCCAGGCGGGGAGAGACCTCGAACCCGTCGGAGGCGAGGCGGATGGCGTCGTCGAAGAGATCGGGCCAGGGCAGACGGCCCCATTTGCGATAGGCCTGTTCCATCAGCGCGGGCGTGCCCGGCGTGCCGACCGAAAGGCCGCCCACCACGGCATCGAAGAAGCCCAGGGGTTCGCCCGCATCGTCCTGGAACAACGTCGGCGTGGCCTGCATCGGTGCGGTCTCGCGCCCGTCGAGGGTGGTGAGGCGCTGTTCGGCCGCATCCCAGTAGACCATGAAGGCGCCGCCGCCGAGGCCGGAGGATTGCGGCTCCACCAGGCCCAGGACGGTTTGCACGGCGATCATCGCGTCGACCGCGCTGCCGCCCTTTTCCAGGATCTTCGCGCCCGCGGCCACGGCCAGCGGGTTGGCGGCGGCGACCATCCATTCCTGCGCCTCGACCGGGCGGCCGTCGGCCTTGGCCTGCAGCGCGGCGTCGATGGCGGCGTGATCCGAGGCGGTGGCGACCGAGGTCGGTGCCTCGGGCGCGACGGTGTCGGCGGCGTCCTGGGCCCAGGCCAGGCCCGGGATCGCAAGCATCGTGATGGCGGACAGACAGATTCGGCGCATGTTTCTCTCCCATTCCTGCGCCCACGCTACACGGCCCGCGCCCGCGGTCAAAACCCGGCGGTTCGGTTCCGGGACGTTCGGCGAAGTTGCGGCGCGCTCCGAGGGGACGCTTACCCAAGCGGATAGACCGCCAGAGCCTCGTACTCCGCGCCTTCGGGGCGCAGGGTGGAGGCGTAGAGCCCCATGGAGGATGCCGGGACAGCGGACAGCGCAAAGCCCGCGTGAGCTTCGAGGAACCGCGCCAGCGCCTGCGGATCGGCGCGCGCGGTACGGCCGAAGCGGGCGAGCGTGACATGCGGGCGGAAGCGGCGGCGCTCCAGCACCATCCCCGTGGCCCGGGCCGCGCGTGTGACATGGTGCTGAAGATCGCAGAGCGCGGGCGTGTCCTCGACCACTGCATAAAGAAGGCGCGGCGTCTCGGCGCTGCCGAAGAGGTCGAGCCCGGCGATCCGCAGCGTCAGGGCGACCGGCGGCAGCGACTCCAGAGCGTGGTGCAGCTCTTCCAGCTCCTCCTCGCCGGCGTCGCCGAGGAAGGCCAGCGTCAGGTGCAGGTTCTCGCGCGGGACGATGCGCCCGGTCCGCAGATGCATCTGCAGATCCTCCAGCGCATCCAGCCACGTCTCCGGCAGATCGACGGCCACGAAGTCGCGCATGGCTGTCCTTTCGCACGGGGTCCCTGGACCGGTCCGGTCCGGCTGCGGACCCGGTTACAGCATCGACGGCACGACCTGGTCCGGCGGCCGGTGCCCGTCCTCGAAGGTCTTGATGTTGATGATGACCTTCTCGCCCATCTCCATCCGCCCCTCCAGCGTGGCAGAGCCCATATGCGGCAGCAGCACGACGTTGGGCAGCTCGCGCAGGCGCGGGTTGATGTCGGTGCCGAACTCGTAGACGTCCAGCCCGGCGCCGGCGATCTCTCCGGCGCGCAGCATCCGGGTCAGGGCGTTTTCGTCGATCACCTCGCCACGCGAGGTGTTCACGATCACCGCGTCGGGCTTCATCAGCTTCAGCCGCCGGGCGTTCATCAGGTGGAAGGTCGAGGGCGTGGCCGGGGTATGGATCGTCAGGATGTCCATCCGCGACACCATCCGGTCGAGGCTTTCCCACCAGGTCACGCCCAGCTCGTCCTCGGTCTCGGGGCGCAGGCGGCCACGATCGTGGTAATGCACCTGCATCCCGAAGGCCTGCGCGCGCCGGGCCACCGCCTGGCCGATCCGGCCCATGCCAAGGATCCCCAGCCGCCGGCCCGCGATTCGCCCGCCGAGATAGGCGGTCGGCGCCCAGCCAGGCCAGTCGCCCTTCTGCATCACGGCAAGCCCCTCGGGGATGCGGCGGGTGACGGCAAGGATCAGCGCCATGGTCATGTCGGCGGTGTCCTCGGTCAGCACGTCGGGCGTGTTCGACACAAGGATCCCGCGCTGCCGCGCCGTGGCCACGTCGATATTGTCGACCCCTGCCCCGTAATTCGCGATCAGCTTCAGCTGCGGCCCCGCCTGGCCGATCAGCGCCGCGTCGATCTCGTCGGTGATCGTGGGCACCAGCACATCGGCGCGCTGCACCGCCGCGACCAGCTGATCGCGGTCCATCGGCGTATCCTCGCTGCGCAGCTCCACCTTGAACAGCTCGCTCAGGCGCTTCTCCACCGCTTCGGGCAACCGTCGCGTCACGACAACACTCAGCCGATCTCTTGCCATTCCTGCCTCCGCTTTAGTTTCACCGCCGGCCCGGCCGTGGCATGATAGATCCTGGTCAAAGGGGCACGAGACCCCGCAAGACCGTTCGCCGCCTTTATACGGCGGCAGTCGGGCAGAAAAAACAGGCAAACGGACACACGACGGTGGTACCCAGGGCATCCGGCAGAGGCCGTGTCTTTTCCTTTTTCCTTTCGACCGTTGTCGCGGCATGCGTCGCGCTTCCCCTCGCGGCGCAGGAGCGGCGCGGGCCGGTCACCAACCTTCCGCTTCCCCGCTATGTCTCGATGAAGGCGATGGAAGGCAACGTGCGCCGTGGCCCGTCGCTGTCGCATCGCATCGACTGGGTGTTCAAGCGGCGCGGCATGCCGCTGATGATCACGGCCGAGCACGGGCACTGGCGCCGCGTGCAGGACCGCGACGGCGCCGGCGGCTGGGTGCATTACGCGCTGATCTCGGGCGTGCGCACGGTGCTGATCGAAAAGGACATGGTCGAGGGCCACAGCCGCCCCGACCCGAATTCGCCGGTGGCGGCGGTGTTCGAGATGGGCGTCGTGGCCAAGCTGGGCGATTGCGATCCCGACTGGTGCCGGATCTCGGCCGGGGGCTACCGCGGCTGGGTCGAGAAATCCGCGCTGTGGGGCGTGGCCCCGGACGAGCTGCGCGACTGACGGGCGGGGCCTGCCAGCTGGCAGGCTGCCCCGGTGCGCGGCCTGGCCTGCCTGCGCCGCGTGCGACCTGCGCGCCCCCCTGCCCTGTCCGATCCGCACATCCCATCGCCGCGCCGCGCCCGGCCCCTTCCGTCGGATCCACCGCTTTCAGTGCCTCCGACATCTGCCCCCTGAAAATGTCAAAAAATCGCGCGAACGCTCTTGCGCTGGTCGAGCAGTCGGCGTAATCAGCCGCCCACGTTGGGGTGTAGCCAAGCGGTAAGGCAGCGGTTTTTGGTACCGTGTACCGTAGGTTCGAATCCTACCACCCCAGCCACTTCTCTCAGATCGATGTCAGCGCCGCCGTGGATCCCAAGGCCCGGTACCGCCAGGCGCCCCCGCTGAAGGCGTGCCTTCGGGATCGGCATGATCCTGCAGGTGTCGGGGACAGGTCAGGGAAAGCGCGGATGAGATACCGGGCGCGGCGCCCGGCGACGTGGGCCACTGCCGATCACCAGCCGGACGCGGACGGGGCGCCGGCACATCCGCTCTCTTCAGGGTGAGCAACACGCAGGCAAGCCGCCGGGCGCCCTACGTCACCTGCGCCGCTCAGTCCGCCTGCCGCAGCCAGTCCATGATCGCGGGGCGCACGCTTTGCTCTCCGCGGTGGCGCGCATCGGCGATGATGCGGCGCAGTGCCGGCAGGTCGGCGCGCATCAGCAGGCTCTTGACCGGCCCGATCGACGCCGGCCGCATCGACAGCGACCGGATCCCGATCGCCGCGAAACAGACCGCCTCGATCGGCCGGCCCGCATCCTCGCCGCAGAAGCTGAGCGGCGTGCCCGAGATCTGGCACCGCTCCACGATCCGTTCGATCAGGCTGAGGAAGCTGGTGTTCAGCGTGTCGTAGCGCCGCCGCACCCGCTCGTTCTCGCGGTCGGCGGCGAAGAAGAACTGCTTCAGGTCGTTCCCGCCGATCGAGACGAAATCGACCTCGTCGAAGAATTTCTGCGGCGCGAAGGCCATCGAGGGCGTCTCGAGCATGGCGCCGACCTTCAGCGTCTCGGGCAACAGATGGCCCAGCCGCTCTTCGCGCGCGATGGCCTTGTCGACCTCGGCCCGGGCGGCGCGATATTCCTCGAACTGGGCGATGAAGGGGAACATGATCGTCATCGGCCGCCCGTTCGCGGCCCGGATCAGCGCCTGCAGCTGCATCCGCAGCACGCCCGGCTTGTCGAGGCCGACGCGGATCGCGCGCCAGCCCAGGGCCGGGTTGGGCTCGTCCGTGGGCTTCATGTAGGGCAGCACCTTGTCCGACCCGATGTCCAGCGTGCGGAACACCACCGGCTTGCCGCCCGCCGCGTCCAGCACCCGCGCATAGGTCTGCGCGAGTTCCTCGCGCTGGGGCATCTTGTTGCGGATCAGGAACTGCAGCTCGGTCCGGAACAGGCCGACGCCCTCGGCCCCCGACCCCGCGAGCGAGGGCAGATCGGCCATCAGGCCCGCGTTCATGAACAGCCCGACCCGCTCGCCGCAGGCGGTCACCGCCGGCTTGTCGCGGATCGAGGCATAGCGTTCCTGCGCCTTGGCCTGCATCGCGATCTTGTCGCGGAAGGACTTGGCCACCGCATCCTCGGGCCGCAGATGCACGATGCCCTGGTCGCCATCGACCAGGATATGATCGCCGTTCAGCGCCTCGTTCGTGATGCGTTCGGCATGAACCACCAGCGGGATCGCCAGCGCGCGGGCCACGATCGCCGCATGCGACCCGACCGAGCCTTCTTCCAGCACGATCCCCTTCAGCCGCCGGCCGTACTCCAGAAGCTCGCCGGGGCCGATGTTGCGCGCCACCAGGATCGGGTCCACCGGCAGGGTCGCGCCGGTCTCGGCCCCCTGCCCCGTCAGGATCCGCAGCAGCCGGTTCGACAGGTCGTCCAGGTCGGCCAGCCGCTCGCGCAGATAGGTGTCCTGCACCTCGGCCATGCGGCTGCGGGCGATGGATTGCTCCTTTTCCACCGCGGCCTCGGCCGACAGGCCATTGGCGATGTCCGCTTCCATGCGGCGCATCCAGCCGCGGGAATTGGCGAACATGCGGTAGGCTTCCAGAACCTGCAGCTGCTCGTTGTCGCCCGAGCCGGTATGGGCCAGCATCTCGTCCACGCTGACGCGCAGCCGGTCGACGGCGTCGTTCAGCCGCTCGCGCTCCTTGTCGGGATCATCGGCAATCGGGTTGGTGACAACCACGCGCGGCTCGTGCAGCCAGACATGGCCCTCGGCCGCGCCCTCCTGCCCGGTGGTGCATTTCAGCGTGACCGGCTGCTGGTGCAGTGCCTCCATCGCCGCGCCCTCGCCCACGAAGGCGCCCAGCTCGGCCATCTCGGCCAGCACCATGGCGACCACTTCCAGCGCATAGACCTCGTCGGCGGAATAGACCCGGCGGTCGCGCGACTGCACGACCAGAACGCCCAGGATCTCGCCCAGGCGCTGCACGGGAATGCCAAGGAAGGAGGAATAGCGTTCCTCCCCCGTCTCCGGCATGTAGCGGAACCCCTTCTCCGAGGGCGCGTCGGGCGTGTTGATGACCTTGCCGCGCAGGCCCACGCGGCCCACCAGGCCCTCGCCCAGCCGCATCCGCGTCTGGTGCACGGCCTCGGGCTTCAGCCCTTCGGTGGCGCACAGCTCCAGCGTGTCGTCATCTCGGAACAGGTAGATCGAGCAGACCTCGGTCTGCATGCTGTCGGCAATCAGATGCGTGATCCGGTCCAGCCGCGCCTGGCCCGGCTCGTCGCTGGCCATAGCGGTCCGAAGCCGCCCGAGCAGCTTCCGGCTTTCGCTTTCGCTCCGCTCGATCATCTAAGGATCGGCGCTCCCCTCATTCGCCCGGCGTTCCGGCCGGCTCAATGCTTAGACCACAGACAGCCCGGAAGACAAAAGAGAAATTATGCAACCTGACGTTGTTTTCTTCGGGGCGCACTCTGCCCACGCCCGATCTTGCGGCGCCGGCCTGCACTGCGGACCGGTCGCGCATGTCGTCCTCAGCCGGCTTTTTCCAGTTCAAACGCGTCGTGCAGCGCCTGCACGGCCAGCTCGGTGTACTTGCGATCGACCAGGACCGAGATCTTGATCTCGGAGGTGGTGATGACCTTGATGTTGATCCCCTCGTCCGACAGCGCCTTGAACATGCGCGCGGCGACCCCGGTGTGGGACCGCATGCCGATGCCCACCACCGAAATCTTGGCGACGGCCGTATCGGCGATCAGCTCGCGATAGTTCAGGACCGCGTCGGCCATGGCCTTTTCCAGCGCCTGCTCGGCGCGGGCCACCTGGTTGGTGGGGCAGGAGAAGGTCATGTCGGTGCGCCCTTCTTCCGAGATGTTCTGGACGATCATGTCCACGTTGACCCCGGCCTCGCTGAGCGCCGAGAAGATCGTCGCGGCGATGCCGGGACGGTCCGCGACCGAGATCAGCGTCAGCTTGGCCTCGTCGCGGGAATGGGCCACACCGGCCACGACATTGGATTCCATGATGTCCTCCTCGGCACAGACGAGCGTGCCGGCATTGTCCGATTGTTCCTCGAAGCTCGACAGAACGCGCAGGCGCACGCCGTAGCGCATCGCCAGCTCGACCGAGCGGGTCTGCAGCACCTTGGCGCCGAGGCTCGCCAGTTCCAGCATTTCCTCGAAGGCGATACGGTCCAGCTTGCGCGCCTTCTCGCAGATCCGCGGGTCGGTGGTATAGACGCCGTCCACGTCGGTGTAGATGTCGCAGCGCACCGCGTCGAAGGCGGCGGCAAAGGCCACGGCGGTGGTGTCGCTGCCACCCCGGCCCAGCGTAGTGATCCGCCCCTCGGGCGAGATCCCCTGGAAGCCGGCGACCACGGCCACCTGCATGCCCTCGGCGAACTTCGCCATGATGTTGTCGGTCGGGATCCCCTCGATCCGCGCGGCGGAATGCGAGGACGAGGTCTGCACCGGCACCTGCCAGCCCTGCCAGCTGCGCGCCGGGACATCCATTTCCTGCAGCGTCAGCGCCATCAGCCCGGCGGTCACGTTCTCGCCCGAGGCCACGACGGCATCGTATTCGCGGGCGTCGAACAGCGGCGAGGTCTCCTCGACCCAGCCGACAAGTTCGTTGGTGCGCCCGGCCATGGCCGAGACGATGACGATGACATTGTGTCCCTTGGCGACCTCGACGCCGACGCGCTTGGCGGCGCGGCGGATCCGGTCGAGGTTGGCAACGGAGGTGCCGCCGAATTTCATGACCAGAACGGACATCGGGGTACAGATCCTTGGGTATTTGGGTCAGGGGCCTCATAAGGCAGCCATGCGCCGGGGGCAAGGCGGGCCGATGCGCCACGATCGCCTCGGCCACGCCCCACCCTGTCGAGCTCGGCGCCTGTCCGCCACGTCGGCGCGACCCACCCGCGTGGCCGAGGCGATCGTGGCACCCCCGGGCGGCATCGCCCTTGCCCTGCGGCTTTGAACGCCCCTGTCGGGATCAGCGCCGGGCCGCGCGCGCGGCGGCCGCGGGGCACGGGGTGGGCGGGTGGGCGTGACCCGTGGGCGACGCGCGCGCGGCCCCTCAGGCCCGGGCCCGGCACACATGGCAGAGGCCACGCGCCGGGCCACAGCGCCCACGAATTAGGCGCCTGCTCCACCACGCACAGGCCCGCCAAGCAACACCCGCCCCGACAGCATCACCCATGTTCGGAAAGTCCAGGCCGCGCCCGTCCAGCTCGGCGCCTCAATAGGCGTGCGGCCGCCCGTCCCAGGTCTCGAAACAGCCCGTCGTCCCGACCGACAGCGCGTCGAACCGCTGGATGAGCCCTTCCGCCGCCTGCTCCGGCGTAAGCTCGGCCGAGGCGCCGCCCATCTCGGTCTGCACCCAGCCCGGATGATAGATCCCCACGGCAAGCCCCTCGTCCTTCAGGTCCGTCGCCAGGTTCCGGCCCAGGTTCAGCACCGCCGCCTTCGACGCACGGTAGATATAGCTGCCCCCCGGCGCCCGCTCCTGAGAGGCCATCTGCGACGAGATGATCGCGATCTTGCCCGCCTCCGCCTGCCGCAACTGCGGCAACAGCGCCCGGATCACCAGGAACACGCCCGTCACGTTCACGGCGAAGCTCTGCGCCCAAAGTTCGGGCTCATACCCGCTCTCCAGCCGCTGCCCCTTCTCCAGGTAGACTCCCGCGTTGCACACCAGCAGGTCGAGCGGCCCCTCGACCGCCTGCGCCATCGCCTCCACCGAGGCCGGGTCGCTCACGTCCAGCGCAAGCTCGGCCGAGCCATCCCGCGCCGTCGCCAGCACCTCGTGGCCTTCGGCGCGGTAGCGCGCCGCCATCTCGGCGCCGATCCCGCGATTGCCGCCGGTAATCAGGATCTTCATGGGGTCAGTTCGTCTTTCGATTGGGCAGGAACGGAAGCGGCGCCACCGGCACCCCCTCCTCCACCAGCTTGCGCGCCTCCTCGGGCCGCGCCTCGCCGTAGATCGCGCGCTCCGGGCTGTCGCCATTGTGGATCGCCCGCGCCTCCGCGGCGAATTCCAGCCCGACGTAATCGGCCTTCTGCTCGACCTGCTTGCGCAAGGCCGCCACGGCCTTCTCGATGTCCGAGGCCGGCGCCTTCAGCGCGCCCTGCCCCGGGCGCGGCGCCTCCTTCGGGCGGCCGTCCGCCGAATCGCGGGACGGCCGCACGCGGGGGGCCATCATCGTCTTGGTCACCTCGGTGGATCCGCAGACAGCGCAGCCGACCATCCCGGCAACAGAGAGCTTGTCGAAGGCTTCAGCCGACTGGAACCAGCTTTCGAATGCATGGCCATCGGCACATTTCAACGAATATCGGATCATTCGGATCTCTCGGAAACTGTTGCCTGATACATAATCCATCCCGGCCCGACATCAAGCCGCGCCGCGCCCCTCGCGGATCATGGCACAGCCCCGCAGCCAAAGCCGCTCAGGAGGCGGGCAGAGGCCGCCCGGAAACCGACAGGCCCGTCTCAGCCCCGGCTCAGCCCAGCCGCATCCGCTCCTGCAGGCGCTCGATCAGCACCTCGCGCGGAACATCGGCCTCGATCGCCAGGCGGCGCAGGCCGAAATGCACATGCGCGATGTCCTGGTAATACTGGGTATAGATGTAGTTCGTCGTGGCCCCCGCCACCGCGCCCAGCACGGGCACCGTCTGTGTCGCCAGCTTCTGGCCCAGCACCGTCGCCAGCCGCGGCGCCACGGCGCTGATCATCTTGCGCACCGTGCCGCCCGTCAGCGTCATCCGCAGCGTGTAGAACCCCAGGTCCGCGCCGTCATCCTGCTCCAGCGGGCCGGCGGCCGACAACACGCGAATGCAATCGAAGGTCACGCTGTCCGCCTCGGGGTCGAACCCCTCGCGCCGCGCCACGTCCTGGATCGCGCGCAGGATCAGCGTGGTGGTCAGCGGCAGCTCAACCAGAGCCGTCGTCGCCCCGCCAAAGCCCCCGGCCGCCCCCAGCGCCGAGGCCACGGCGGTGTTGACCCAGCGTTTCTGGTCCGGCACGGCCGCGCGGCTGCCGCTGGCGGCGCGCATGGAGACGCGCAGCGCCGCCTCGGTCGCGTCGACCAGGTTGTTGCGCACGCCCGCGGGCAGCTTGTCGATCAGCGCGTCGGCCTTGTTTCCCGCAAGATTCAGCATCCGCAGGGCCGGCCCGCTCGCCGCCCGGTACTGGCGCGCCAGCCGGTCAAGCTCGGCCTCGATGTCCACCGGGGTGGCGTGAATGATGTCGGTCATGGCACGATCCTTCATGGATCAAAGATCGGCGCAACCGGGCCCTGTTTCAATGGCCGATGACGATCCACGCCGGTTTACCCGGGGTCAGACGCGGGTTTTCCGCCGAGCTGGGCGGGCCACCACGGGCCTCAGGGCCAGAAGCGCCCGATATGCCTCAGCCCGCCCTGTCCGACGTCATGTCCGACGCCGGATCCCGCCATTTCGTGACAAGACCGCCAATGCCGTCCCAGGCGCCCGGTTCCAGAGCGTGGCCCAGCACGCGGTCGGGGTTCGTGGGCGGCGGCATCTCGACGTTGTCCAGCCTTTCGAACCCGAAACGCCCGTAATAGGGCGCGTCGCCCACCAGCATGACCCGGGCCCAGCCCCGCGACCGCGCGGCATCCAGCCCGCCCTGGATCAGCATGGCGCCCAGCCCTTCGCCCTGGTGCGTCGGGTGCACCGCCACCGGCCCAAGCAGCAGCGCGGGAACCCCTCCGACCAGCACCGGCCAGAACCGGATCGCCCCGGCCAGCGCGCCGGTCTCGTCCCGGGCTGTTCGCGCCAGCTCGCGCACCGGGGCCACGTCATCGCGAAACCGGTAAGAGGACAGAGCCTCGCGTCCGGGCGCAAAGCAGGTGTCGTAGAGAGCTTCGACCTCCCACCAGTCGTCGGGCAGTTCTGCAGAGAGCGATAACAAGGCGGGTCGTGATCCGGGTCTGGGGCTGGCCTTCGCCCTAGCACGCGGGTAACCCGGGGGCAAATCCAAGAGGAGACGTGCATGTTCTACCGCCCCGAAAACGGCCATGGCCTGCCGCACAACCCGTTCAACGCCATCGTCTCGCCGCGCCCGATCGGGTGGATCTCGTCCCGCGATGCGGACGGGGTGCGCAACCTGGCGCCCTATTCCTTTTTCAACGCGGTGGCCTACACGCCGCCGCAGGTGATGTTCGCCTCGACCTCGGCGAAGGACGACCAGGACAACACCAAGGATTCCGTGGCCAATATCCGCGACACCGGGGTGTTCTGCGTGAACATCGTGGAATACGCGGCGCGGGACGTGATGAACCGCACCTCGGCCACCCTGCCGCGCGGGGTCGACGAATTCGACCATGCCGGGATCGAGGCCGCGGCCTGCGAGACGATCGACTGCCACCGCGTGGCCAACGCGCCCGCGTCCCTGGAATGCAGGCTGACCCAGATCGTGGATCTGCCGGGCCAGTCCAACAAGGTGGTCTTCGGCGAAGTCACCGGCGTGCACATGCGCGACGATTGCATGGTGGACGGCCTTTTCGACGTGACCCGGTTCCAGCCCCTGACCCGGCTGGGCTACCGCGACTATTCGGTGATCACCGAGCTCTTCTCGCTCGCACGTCCCGACGATTGAGCGGCTTGAACCCTGCTTTCAGGCTCTGTCGGTGACCTGCCGCGGGCCTGCTTGCAGACATGGGTCAGCGGCATCGCTCGGGCCGGCCGACGGCATGGCAAGACGCGTGCAAAGCGTTACCAAAACGTAAAAACGCCCCCGTAACCCATTGAAAGGTCACGGGGGCGTTCCTGTCCCACGCGTGGGACATCTTTCAGTGCCCGCCGAGGATCCCGGTCCGGACCGAGTAGTTCACCGCCAGCGCGTAATCCGGGTCGTCATCGCTGTCGATCATCAGGTGCCCGGCCTTGTTCAGCAGCCGGTGGCAATCCCGGCTCAGGTGACGCAGCTGGATCTCCTTGCCCTCGGCCTCGTACTTGGCGGCGACATTCTCGATCGCCTGCAGGGCCGACTGGTCGACCACGCGGCTGTCGGCGAAATCCACCACCACGATGGCCGGGTCCGCCTTGGGATCGAAGAGCTCGATGAACCCCTCGGACGAGCCGAAGAACAGCGGCCCCTGCACCTGGTAGACCTTGGCGCCCTCGGGGGTGCGGTAGCTTTTGGCATGGATCCGGCGGGCGTTGTTCCAGGCATAGGCCAGGGCCGAGACGATCACGCCCACGACCACCGCCACGGCGAGATCCTCAAGCACGGTGACCACGGTCACCAGCAGGATCACGAAAGCATCCATCGGCGGCACCCGGCGCATGATCTTGAACGAGTTCCAGGCGAAGGTCCCGATCACCACCATGAACATCACGCCCACCAGCGCGGCCAGCGGGATCTGTTCGATCAGCGGCGAGGCCACGAGGATGAAGAGCAGCAGGAACAGTGCCGCCGCGATCCCCGCGATCCGGGTGCGGCCGCCGGATTTCACGTTGATCATCGACTGCCCGATCATCGCGCAGCCGCCCATGCCGCCGAAGAAGCCGGTGACCGTGTTGGCCAGGCCCTGGGCGATGCATTCCTGGCTGGCCCCGCCGCGCTTGCCGGTCATCTCGCCGACAAGGTTCAGGGTCAGCAGGCTCTCGATCAGGCCGATCGCGGCCAGGATCACCGAATAGGGCAGGATGATCTGCAACGTTTCCCAGGTCAGCGGCACGGCCGGGATGTGGAACGGCGGCAGCCCGCCCTCGATCGAGGCCATGTCGCCCACGCGGGGCACGTCGATGCCGAAGACGATCACGATCAGCGCCACGATGCCGATGCCGGCCAGCGGCGCCGGGATCGCCTTGGTCAGTTTCGGCATCGCCCAGATGATCGCCATGGTCAGCGCCACCAGCCCCAGCATCAGGTAGAGCGGCCCGCCGGTCAGCCATTCGCCGCCAGACATGCCGTGCCCGTTGCTTTCCATGGTGCCCGGCACCTTGAACTGGGTCATCTGCGCCAGGAAGATCACGATCGCCAGCCCGTTCACGAAGCCCAGCATCACCGGATGCGGCACCAGGCGGATGAACTTGCCCCATTGCATGATGCCCGCGAACATCTGCAGGATGCCCATCAGCACCACGGTGGCAAAGAGGTATTCCACCCCGTGCTCGGCCACTAGCGCGACCATGACCACCGCCAGCGCGCCCGTCGCGCCCGAGATCATGCCCGGCCGGCCGCCGAAGACCGCCGTAATCAGCCCGACCATGAACGCCGCATAAAGCCCGACCAGCGGGTGCACCCCGGCGACGAAGGCAAAGGCCACCGCCTCGGGCACCAGCGCCAGCGCCACGGTCAGGCCCGACAGCACGTCGGTGCGGACCTGCGACGGCGTCAGGTCATCCCCGCCGTTCAGGCGGAGGTCGGGAAGGGTCAAACGATTGGTCAGCGCGCCCAGGTTGGAGCGGGGCATGGCAATTCCTGCGATAAAGGGATGTTTGCGATGGCGCTACCGTACGCGCCGCGATGCGGCAACTCCATGCGACCAAAGGGGTAGCGGCCATGCGCGCAGCGCATAGCAGACCCCGTCGCACCATTTCCTATGGCCAGCGCCGAGCCGAATCCCTAGCTTGCGGATAACCAATTATCAACGGCTGAGGTAAAGATGACCACCACCAAGATCGCGGTGATCGGCGGATCGGGGCTTTATGACATCGACGGGCTGGAAGACCAGGAATGGGTCGAGGTCGACACCCCCTGGGGCAAGCCCTCGGATGCGATCCTGACCGGCACGCTCCAGGGCCTGCCGATCTGCTTCCTGCCCCGCCACGGGCGCGGCCACGTGCACGGTCCGACCACGGTGCCCTACCGCGCAAATATCGACGCGCTGAAGCGGCTGGGCGTGACCGACGTGATCTCGATCTCGGCCTGCGGATCCTTCCGCGAGGAGATGGCGCCTGGCGATTTCGTCATCGTCGACCAGTTCATCGACCGCACCTTCGCGCGCGAAAAGAGCTTCTTCGGCACCGGTTGCGCGGCCCATGTCAGCGTCGCCCATCCCACCTGCGACCGTCTGCGCGCGGCCTGCCTGTCGGCGGCTCTGGACGCGACGATCCCGGTGCATGACGGCGGCACCTACCTCGCGATGGAGGGGCCGCAGTTCTCGACCCTGGCGGAATCGAAGCTTTACCGCGACAACTGGGGCTGCGACGTGATCGGCATGACCAACATGCCCGAGGCCAAACTCGCCCGCGAGGCCGAGCTCTGCTATGCTTCGGTGGCGATGATCACCGATTACGACAGCTGGCATCCCGATCACGGCGAGGTCGACGTGACCCGGATCATCGAGACTCTGCACGGCAATGCCGACAAGGCAAAATCGCTTGTTCTGGGACTGCCGGCGGTGCTGAACCATGCGCGCGACACCTGTCCGCATGGCTGCGACCGGGCGCTGGAATATGCGATCCTGACCGCGCCCGAGAAACGCGACCCCGAGGTGCTGGCAAAGCTCGACGCGGTCGCAGGCCGCGTTCTGTGATGGATCCGGCGCTCTGGCTCACCTTCGTTGCGGCTTCGGCGGCGCTGCTGCTGCTGCCGGGGCCGACCGTTCTGCTGGTGCTGAGCTATGCGCTGTCCAAGGGGCGCGGCGTGGCGGTGGCCTGCGCGCTTGGCGTGGCGACGGGGGATTTCATCGCGATGAGTGCCTCGCTGGTGGGGCTGGGGGCGCTGGTGGCGACCTCGGCCACGCTGTTTTCCGTGCTGAAATGGATCGGCGCGGTCTACCTGGTCTGGCTGGGCATCAAGCTGCTGCGCTCGGCGCCAAGCGACGGGCTGGAGGTCACCGCGCGCGAGGTGACGGCGCGCGGGGTCTATGGACATGCGGCCACGGTGACGGCGCTGAACCCGAAATCCATCGCCTTCTTCACCGCCTTCGTGCCGCAGTTCATCCGTCCGGCCGAGCCGCTGGCGCCGCAATTCACGGTGCTGATCGCCACATTCGTCGGGCTCGCCGTGCTGAACACGCTGGCCTACGCGCTGCTGGCCGACCGGCTGCGGCAGGTGATCGGGCGGCCCCGGGTTCTGACCTGGCTGACGCGGGCCGGGGGCAGCACGCTGATCGCCATGGGGGTCATGACCGCCCTGCTGCGGCGCCCCGCGACCTGACGCGACAGATCCGACCGTAGCACCCTGCCCCGCTGCGGGGCCTCTCCGGTCCGGCCGGGGGGGCCGTTCCGGCTCGGCCCGCCGCGTCGCCGGTGTCTTCGCCTGATCTTTTATCGATCTGCGGGAACAAACCCCGTTCAGGCGTCGTTCTCCTTCATGAATTTCCGGATAAAACCGCGGATTTCGCGCGCTGCGCTGGTGTCGAGCTTCTTGCAGAGATCGACAAAGGCGTCGCGCTCGTCCTTGTCCAGACGCAGGACCAGCTGGCTGTTCTTTTTCCCAGCCTTGTCTGACTTCTTGTTCACGTCTTTTTCGTCCTCGTCTTGACTTTGCGCACAGGCAATGTATATACACTGCATATACAAATGATGGTCAATCCAAATACCTATACGCAAAGGAAAAGAAAATGTCACTTCTCACCGCATCCCAGATGCTGACCCGCGACCGCATGGACTGGAACAAGCCGCACCTGACGTGGATTTCGGCAAAGCTCTATCGCCTGTTCCGCGATTGCTGATTGCCGAAGGCGGTGCTTGCAAAGGCGTCCGCCTTGGGCCAAACCTCTGATCGCCCGAGCGACAAGAGCGACAGAGGAGGGTGTCATGCCCAACCAGACATCCGTGAAGGATTACATCCGGACGATCGTCGATTTCCCGCACGAGGGGATCCTGTTCCGGGACGTCACCACCCTGTTCGCAGATCCGCGCGGCTTCCGCATGGCCATCGACCAGATGTTGCACCCCTACGCGGGGATGCGCATCGACAAGGTCGTGGGGCTGGAGGCGCGCGGCTTCATCCTGGGCGGCGCCATCGCGCACCAGCTGAGCGTCGGCTTCGTGCCGGTGCGCAAGAAGGGCAAGCTGCCGGGCACCACGATCTCCGAGGACTACACGCTGGAATACGGCGAGGCGGTTGTCGAACTGCATGACGACGCGATCGCGGCCGGAGAGAAGGTGCTGGTGGTCGATGACCTGCTGGCCACCGGCGGCACGGCGGCAGCCGGCATCAAGCTGGTCGAACGGCTGGGCGGAGAGATCGTCGGCTGCGCCTTCGTCATCGACCTGCCGGATCTTGGCGGGCGCAAGAAGCTGGAGGCGCTCGGCATGGACGTGCATTGCCTCTGCGCGTTCGAGGGGCTCTGAGAGACCCCACACGGATACGGAGCCGCCCCGGAAGGGGCGGAGACGGCCCCTAGCCCCGCAGCACTGCACCGGGGTTCATGATGCCCGCAGGGTCCAGCGCCGCCTTGATCGCGCGCATCGCCATCAGCTTCGTCGGATCGCCATAACGCTCCAGGTCCCCGACCTTGGCGCGCCCGACCCCGTGCTCGGCGCTGAAGGAGCCTTCGTACCGCGCGACCAGGTCATGCACGAGCCCGGTGACCTCGGGCGCGGCCTTGCGCGCCTCGTCCCGGTCCTGCCCGGGGGCAGGAAAGATATTGTAGTGCAGGTTGCCGTCGCCCACGTGACCGAAACAATTGATCCGGTAGGGCCCAAGCGCCGCGATCGCCGCATCGGCCTCGGCAATGAAGTCCGGCAGCGCGCTCAGGGGAAGCGAGATGTCATGGCTTGCGACGGCGCCGATCAGGCGGTTGCCCTCGGGGATGTTCTCGCGCACGTTCCAGAAGTCATCGCGCTGCGCCGCGCTCTGGGCGATCAGCCCGTCGGTGACAAGGCCCGCCTCGAACGCCGCCTCGAAAAGGCCTGCCAGCGCCTCCTCCGGGTCCAGACCGGCGGCCAGCCCGACCTCGATCAGCACCGACCAGGTCGGCGGCTCGTCCCAGGGCAGGCGCACCTGCGGCAGGGTCTCGGCCAGGAAATCCATCCCCTGCCGGTGGATCAGCTCGAAGGCCGAGATCGCCTCTCCCAACCGGCCGCGCGCCATTGACAGAAGGCGCAGCGCGGCCTGCGGGTCAGTCACGGCCAGGAAGGCTGTCCCCTGCCCCGCCGGGACCGGTGAAAGCTTCAGCGCGGCGGCGGTGATGATACCCAGCGTGCCCTCGGCCCCGACCAGCAGGTTGCGCAGGTCGTAGCCGGTGTTGTCCTTCCTCAGCCGCCTGAGCCCCTGCAGGATCGACCCGTCGGGCAGCACCGCCTCGATCCCGAGGCACAGATCCCGGGCCGAGCCGTAGCGCAGCACGTTGACGCCGCCGGCATTGGTCGACAGCGTCCCGCCGATCCGGGCCGAACCTTCGGCGGCGAGCGAGAGCGGGAAAAGACGGTCGGCCTCCTGCGCGGCGGCCTGCACGTCGGCCAGGATCGCGCCGGCCTCGGCGATCAGCACGAATTCCTCCGGGTAGACGGCACGGATGCGATCCATCCGCTCCAGCGACAGGATCAGCGGCGCGGGCCCATGCTGCGCGACCTGCCCGCCGACCAGACCGGTGCCGCCGCCATAGGGCACCACGGGTACGCCCGCGCGGGCGGCGGCGGTGATCAGGATGGCGACCTCCTCGGTGCTGTGCGGCAGGGCCAGCAGGCCGGGCGTTCCGGGGTACTTGCCCCGGGGCTCTTCCATGTAACGGGTCTCGGCCGGGCGCAGGCGGTCGCGCGGCAGATCAAGGCGTTCGGCAAAGGCCGCATCGGCAGGGGACAGTGTCATGATGCGGTTTAGAGCGCGGAACGCCCCGAAGGGCAAGACAGCGCTCTGTCGCGTCCGGCGCGGGCGGCGGGCGTGGTCAATCCTCCGCCGCCGGCGCGGACAGAAAGTCCGGCTGCAGCACCACGATGGTCGGCCGGTCCGGCAGGGTCCTGAGCGAGACCTCGATCGACGACGTGCCGGGCACCTCGATCGCGAATTCGTCCTGCATGCCAACAAGAAATGCCTCGAGCGAATAGCCCGAGAACCAGTGCATCGGGATTACGACAGAGGATTTCAGGCGTTTCAACGTCGCCATCATCTCGGGCAGCGGCAGGGTCATGCCGCCGTCGACCGGGGCCATGACCACGTCGAGCCGGCCGAGGGCGGCGAATTGTTCGTCGTTGGGAATGTGGTGCAGATGGCCCAGGTGGCCGATGCAGAGCCCCTCGACCTCGAAGACGAAGATTGAATTGCCGTTCTCCTCGACCCCGCCGCCATAGGGCGACCGGATGTCGGTTGAGACGTTGCGGATCAGCATCTCGCCCAGGTCGAGGTAATGGTCGACGCCCTCGCCGAAAACGCCCCAGCCTTCCATCACGTGGGGGATCGCCGGATCGGGGGCGGAGGTCCAGTGCGAGGAATGGGCGTGGTTCATGGTGACGATGTCGGGGATCAGCGGGGCGGTGCCGATATAGCCGGTGTAATCCGTCACGGCGGTCAGCCCGCCGCGGGTCTGCAGCAGAAAGCTGGCGTGGCTGATGTAATGCAGCCGGACGGTGTAGTCGGGAAGCGGATCGGTCCAGGCGGCCTTGTGTAGGTATTCGAGCCCGGGCGCGGCATCGGCGATGGCGATGCAATGGCTCGGGCGGCGGGCCTGCTCCTGCGCGGAGACAGAGCCTGCGGCGAGCGCGCCGAGGCCTGCAAGAAGGCAGAGAAGATGGCGCATGATCAGTCCCCCCGGTGTTACCAAGGGTAAGCTTAGGTCCGGGGCGGACCAAGGCCAGAAAATCCGGCCCTGCTCAAGCGGTCGTGACCGCGTGACCCTTGCGGTGCCTAGCCCGGGGGCGCGCGGTGGGGTGAAACCCCACCCTACGGTGGGTGGCGAAGGACCAGAGCGCGCGCGGACCGTCGAGACGACAGCACCTCACCGCCCGGCCTCCCGTGCGGCGGGTGCGCGCCCTCAGCCGACGTCGGTCTTGCCGCGGCGGTCGGAGCGGAGCGCGGCATAGAGCACGTGGGTGCGCCAGCGGCCGTCGATCTGCAGGTAGCTTTGCGCAACGCCTTCGTACTTGAAGCCCGAGCTTTCAAGCAGCCCGCGCGAGGCGGCGTTCTCGGGCAGGCAGGCGGCCTCGATCCGCGACAGGTCGAGCCGGGTGAAGGCGAAATGCACCACCCCGCCGATCGCCTCGCGCATGTAGCCCAGCCGGGCAAAGGGCTTGCCCGTCCAGTAGCCCAGCGTACCGGCCTGCGCCGGGCCGCGCCGGATGTTGTCCAGCGTGATCGCCCCCACCAGAACCTCGTCCTCGCGCCGGAACAGGAACAGCGGCAGGGCCGAGCCCGAGGCGACCGAGCGCTGCGCCCAGTAGACCCGGTTGGTGAACGCCTTGCGCGTCAGGTGATCGGGCGCCCAGGTGGGTTCCCATTGCACGAGGTAGTCGTGGCTTTCCCGCCGCAGCGACGTCCAGGCGCGGAAATCCGAATGGTTGGGCGGACGGAGCGTGAGGCGCTCCGTTTCGATCTTCAGTTTCCGTTTGGTCAGCAACATGCCCGTGACACCCTGCCCGCCGTCACGCGGTGCGCAGCTCCTGCATCTCGGCCAGGCTCGGCGCGCCGTCGATCGGCCCGTAGAGCGCCAGGGCGGCAGGTGCCGTCACGGCCATGTCCTCGGCGAAGGCGCGCACGTCCTCGGTGGTCACGGCGTCGATCTTGGCGACGGAGTCCTCAAGTGGCGGCACCTTGTTCCAGATCTGCACCAGCCGCGCGAGCCGCTCGGCCCGGTTCGACGGGCTTTCCAGCCCCATCAGCATGCCGGCCTTCATCTGGGCGCGGGCACGGGCGACCTCGACCTCGCTCAGGTCGTCGGCGGCGCGCTTCATTTCCTGGATGGTGATCCGGGCCAGGTCGCGGACCTCGTCCCCGCTGGTGCCGGCGTAGATCGTCGTGGTGCCGGTATCGCCATAGGCGCCGGTCTGAGCAAAGATCGTGTAACACAGCCCCCGGTTCTCGCGCACCTCCTGGAACAGGCGCGAGGACATCCCCCCGCCGAGCGCGCAGGAATAGATCTGCGAGGTATAGATCCGGTCGTCGCGATAGCCGGGCCCTTCGAAGGCCAGCGCGAAATGCGCCTGCTCCAGCGGTTTGGAACGCCGGATCTCGCCCCCGGTGAAATGCGCGAGCTCGACATCGGTGCCGGATTTCGGGGTCAGGTGGCCGAACAGATCCTCGGCCAGCTTCACCAGCACGTCGTGGTCGACGGCACCGGCGGCGGCGATGATCATGTGTTCGGGGCGGTAATGCTCGTCGACGAAGGCGGCCAGGTCGTCCTTGTTGAACTTGCCCACCCGCTCGGCCGGGCCGAGGATCGTGCGGCCCAGCGGCTGATCGCGATAGCTTTCCTCCTGCAGCCAGTCGAAGATCACGTCGTCGGGCGTGTCATAGGCCTGACCGATCTCCTGCAGGATAACGCCACGCTCGACCTCGATCTCGCGCGCGTCGAAGACCGGGTTCAGCACGATGTCGGAAATCACGTCCATCGCCAGCGGCACGTCCTGCTTCAGGACGCGGGCGTAATAGGCCGTGACCTCGCGCGAGGTATAGGCGTTGATGTAGCCACCGACATCCTCGATCGCCTCGGCGATCTGCAGGGCCGACCGGGTCTTCGTGCCCTTGAAGGCCATGTGTTCGAGGAAATGCGCGATGCCATTCTGTTCGATCCGCTCGTGGCGTCCACCGGCGGCAACCCAGACCCCGATGGAGGCGGATTGCAGGCTTGGCATCACTTCGCTGACGATGCGGACGCCGTTCGGAAGCCGGTCCAGTCTGACAGTCAATTCGCAATTTGCTCCGTAATAAATGCCTCGACCGAGCCCAGGTCGTTGGCGATCCGGGTCAGTCGTTCCGAACGTTCATACAGGTCTGCCATCCGGGGGGGAAGGGGCGGAAAGACGCCGCTGGCCGCTTCCACCGCGTCAGGGAACTTGGCGGGATGGGCGGTGGCCAGCGTGATCATCGGCACGGCCGGGTCGCGTTTCTCGTTCGCGACCTTCACGCCGACGGCGGAATGCGGGCACAGCAGCTCTCCGCTGGCTTCCAGCGTGGCGCGGATCGTGGCGCGGGTCTCGTCCTCGGAGGCGCGGCCGGAGGTGAAGGTCTCCTGCAGCATCTCGAGCGCACCCTGGCTGACGTCGAAGCCGCCCTGCTTGAGTTCGTCCATCAGCTGCGCCACCGCGCGGCCGTCGCGGCCATAGGCGTCAAACAGCACCCGTTCGAAGTTGGAGCTGACCTGGATGTCCATCGAGGGGCTGATCGACGGAACCGTGGGGCCCTTGTGATAGCCCTGCCCTTGGATGCAACGGTGCAGGATGTCGTTCTGGTTGGTCGCGACCACCAGCTGTTCGATCGGCAGGCCCATGCGCCCGGCGATGTAGCCGGCGAAGATGTCGCCGAAGTTTCCGGTGGGCACGGTGAAGCTGACCTTGCGGTAGGGCGCGCCGAGGCTCACGGCGGAGGAGAAGTAATAGACGACCTGCGCCAGAACCCGCGCCCAGTTGATCGAGTTCACACCCGCCAGCCGCACCCGGTCGCGGAACTCGAAATCGTTGAACATGTCCTTCACCAGCGCCTGGCAATCGTCGAAATCGCCATCGACGGCCAGGGCACGGACATTGCCCTCGACGGGCGTGGTCATCTGGCGGCGCTGCACTTCGGAGACGCGGCCATGGGGGAAGAGGATGAAGACATCCACGTTCTCAAGCCCCTTGAACGCCTCGATCGCGGCCGAGCCCGTATCGCCCGAGGTGGCGCCGACGATGGTCACCCGTTCGCCGGCACGGGCCAGCGAGACCTGGAACATCTGCCCGATCAGCTGCATCGCGAAGTCCTTGAAGGCCAGGGTCGGCCCGTGGAACAGCTCGAGCAGGAAGTGGTTGCTGTCCAGTTGCTTCAGCGGCGCGCGGGCGACATGGCCGAAATCGGCATAGGCGCGGGCGATGATGTCCTCGAACTCGTCGTCGGTGAAGGTGTCGCCGACAAAGGGTCGCATGATGCGAAAGGCGGTTTCCTCGTAGGGCAGCCCGCTCAGCGCGGCGATGTCGTCCGCGCTCATCTGCGGGATCTCGCCGGGCACGTAAAGCCCGCCGTCGCGGGCAAGCCCGGTCAGCATCGCCTGTTCGAAGGTCAGTTCCGGCGCCATGCCGCGGGTGGAGATATAGCTCATGTCGTTGGGCCCTTGGGTTCGGAGGCGCGCAGGCGCCGGGCGAAGAACCAGGTCATCACCACCCAGACGAGGGCCAGCAGGAACCAGGTAATCGCGTATTGCAGGTGATCGTTCGGAATGCCGGACGTGTCCACCGGCATCGGCAGGATGGTCGGATCGGTGCGTGTGGCGGCGATCAGCAGGACCGGCTCGGTCCCCAGCTCGGCGGCCATCGACGTGACGTCGCGGGCAAACCACAGGCGCGCCTCGGGATCCGGGTCGGGGGTGAACCCGTCGACCTCGTCCGGCCAGTGCAGGTTGCCGGTGATCTCGGCCGCTCCGGTGCTGCGCGGGGTGTCTTCGTCGGTGATCTCGAGGAAGCCGCGATCCAGAAGGATCGTCCGGCCCCCGACCCGGAAGGGCGCGATCACGCGGTAGCCGGGACCCACCTTTTTCAGCGAGGCCAGCACCAGGATCTCGTCGTCCAGGATCTCTCCCTCGACGATGACGGGCAGGAAGGGCGTTGTCGCGGGCGTGGGATTGTCCGGCAGGGGCACCGGGGCGGCGCCGATCTCGGACTCGATCCGGGCCAGCATGTCCTCTTTCCAGGCCAGCCGCTGCATCTGCCATACGCCCAGCCAGACCAGCGTGGCGGTGCCGGCCAGCCCGATCAGCAACAGGAAGAGAATGCGGCGCATGGGAAGGTCTTCTTGGGTGTTACGGTGAGAGGGATCGGGTGGCGGGGTATCTGGCGGGCCGTCCTCTGGAAAATGCAAAAGCGCGCGGAGATCTCCGCGCGCTTCGCTTGTGTCGGGTTGGCGGATGATTTTCAACCGCCAATCAGTGATCAGAGCAGCGAGACGCCCCAGAGGTAGATGGCGAAGAAGAGGAACAGCCACACCACGTCGACGAAGTGCCAGTACCAGGCGGCGGCCTCGAAGCCGATGTGGCTTTCGGGGGTGAAATCGCCCTTGGACGACCGCAGGAAGCAGATGAACAGGAAGATCGTGCCGATGATCACGTGGAAGCCGTGGAAACCGGTGGCCATGAAGAAGTTCGAGTAGAACTCGTCCCCGCCGAATTCCCAGCCCTCGTGGGCCAGCAGTTCGTAATATTCGAAGGCCTGCAGCGCGGTAAAGAACAGGCCCAGCACCACGGCGATCAGCAGGCCCTGCACGAGCGGCTTGCGAATGTTGCCATGGACCAGCGAATGGTGTGCCCAGGTCACGGCGCAGCCCGAAAGCAGAAGCACCAGGGTGTTCATCAGCGGCAGGTGGAAGGCATCGACCGGGTGGATCAGCGGCGCCTCATAGGTGCTGCCGAAATAATCCTGCATCGGGTAGATGGCGTGCTTGAAGAAGGACCAGAACCAGGCCGCGAAGAACATCACCTCGGACATGATGAAGAGGATGAAGCCATAGCGCAGGCCGATGCGGACGACGGGCGTATGGTCGCCGGCATGCTCTTCGGCGATGGTTTCGCTCCACCAGGCGTACATGGTGTAAAGCGTCAGCGCGAAGCCGATGAGGCAGAGCCATGCGCCGCTGCCATGCATCCACAGCACGGCGCCGAAAAGCATCATGAACGCGGCGACCGCCGCGACGAGCGGCCAGATCGACGGTTGCAGAATGTGGAAATCGTGGTTCTTAGCGTGTGCCATCGGCGTTGTCCCTCACCTTTCGGACGATGTGATTGCCCCTGCCTGCGCGTCCGTCAAGGCGGCAAAGTCTTCGGGCAGGTCGATTTCATAGAACGTGTAGCTGAGCGTGATCGTATGGACGAACTTGCCGTCCTGGTCGGTCACGATCTCCGGGTCGACGAAGAAGGTGACCGGCATCTGCACCCGTTCGCCGGGCTGCAGCACCTGTTCGGTGAAGCAGAAACAGTCGATCTTGGAGAAGAATACGCCGGCCGTGTAGGGGGCGACGTTATAGGACGCCTGCCCCGCGATCGGGCGGTCGGTGGGGTTGTAGGCCTCGTAGAAGGCCAGCCCCGTCTCGCCGATCTTCAGCTCCATCTCTCGCTGGACCGGCTTGAATTCCCAGGCCATGCCCTTTTCGCGCGAAGCATCGAAGCGGACCTTGATGGTCTCGTCCAGGACGGTATCGGATCCGGCCTCGGCAGTGCTGGTATAGCCGCCGTAGCCGGTCACCCGGCAGAACCAGTTGTAAAGCGGGATCGCGGCCCAGGCCATGGCGCCCATGAAGACGACGACGCTGACCAGCTGGATGACCGTCTTGCGCTTTGGCGTCATCGGGAATTCTCCTGCTGCTGCGGTTGGGTCGCGACGAAATCCCCCGAGGAGACCTTGGCAACGGTCAGTCCGAAGATGATCGCGATGAACGCCGCCAGCACGAGGCCGACGCCCAGGTTGCGGCTTCGGCGGCGCTGGTGAAGCTCGTGGGTGACGCGAAAGCTCATGCCCAGCCTCCCAGCCCGTAAAGGCGCAGCGCGGCCTCGACCAGGATCGCCAGGAAATGGGCGAAGAGGTAGATCAGCGAGATCCGGAAGAACCGGCGCTCGACCGCGAAATTGTCGGCCTCCGACATCGCCTCGTCCCGGCGGAAGATCTTCCAGGCACCGACAAGGAAGATCGCGTTCAGCACCACGGCGGTCGCCAGATAGACCGGGCCGCCGAGCGCGGTGAACCCGGTGCCGATGGCCAGCGCAGCCAGCAGGATCGTGTAGACGAGGATATGAACCCGGGTGGACCGGCGGCCGTGGGTCACGGTCAGCATCGGCACCCCGGCATCGTCGTAATCGTTGCGCATGAACAGCGCGAGCGCCCAGAAATGCGGGGGCGTCCACATGAAGGTCAGCGCGAACATCAGCCAGGGTTCGATCGACATCGTGCCCGTGGCCGCGACCCAGCCGATCACCGGCGGAAAGGCCCCGGCGGCGCCCCCGATCACGATGTTCTGCGGCGTCGAGCGCTTCAGCCACATCGTGTAGATCACGACGTAGAAGAAGATGGTGAAGGCCAGCATCGCCCCGGCCAGCGCATTGGTCGCCAACCACAGCAGGACGACCGAGAACACCGACAGCGTCAGCCCGATCGCCAGCGCCTCGTCCCCCGTGACCTTGCCCGAGGGAATCGGCCGCTTGCGCGTGCGCTTCATCACCCGGTCGATATCGGCATCCCACCACATGTTCAGCGCGCCCGAGGCGCCGCCGCCCACGGCGATGAAGAGAATCGCGCAGAACCCCACGAAGGGATTGAGGTCTTCGGGCGCGGCCAGCAGGCCGACAAAGGCCGTGAACACCACCAGCGACATGACCCGCGGCTTCAGCAGGGCAAAGTAATCCCCGAAGCTCGCTTCATCGTCCTTGGCGGTGATGGAATAGCTGGCGTCGCTCATCAGAGGTCTTTCTGCTCCGTCAGGCGGACCATCGCGGCCCGCCTGGCTTCAGGCTCGCGCGGCACGCGGCCGCGCGCGGCTCAGTTCGAGGCGACGCGGAAGTCGCGCGGGGTGCCCGCATACTGGTCGATCGCGCCTTCCAGCCATTCCTCGTAGGCCTCTTCGCTGACGACCTTCACGGTGATCGGCATGTAGGCGTGGTCCTTGCCGCACAGCTCGGAGCACTGGCCGAAGTAGATGCCCTCTTCCTCGGCTTCGAACCAGAGCTGCGCCAGGCGGCCCGGCACGGCGTCCTGCTTCACGCCGAAGGCGGGGATCGTCCAGGCGTGGATCACGTCGGCGCCGGTCACGTTCATGACGATGGTCTTGCCGACCGGGATCACGACGGCGGTGTCGGTCGCCAGGAGGTATTCGTCATCGGCGTAGCCGTATTCGGCCAGCTGGTCGCGCTCCAGCTTGAAGCTTTCGAAGCCGAAGTCGTGATCGGTGTATTCATAGCCCCAGTACCACTGGTAGCCGGTCACCTTGATCGTGATGTCCGCCTCGGGGATCTCCTGCTGCTTGAACAGCACCGGCAGCGAGAAGGCGCCGATGAAGACCAGGATGACGACCGGAATCAGCGTCCAGGCGATCTCGATCGTGGAATGGTGGGTAAAGGTGGCGGGCTTCGGGTTGTTCTTCGCGTTGTAGCGGACGATGCAGATCCCCAGCAGGACCATGACGAAGACCGTGATCAGCGTGATGATGATCAGCAGCAGGTGATCCAGCGAGTGGATGTCGCGCGCCAGTTCCGTCGCCGCCGGCTGGAAGCCCAGCTTGCCCGAAACAGGCTTGCCGATGACCTCCAGGTCCTCCTGCGCCGCGAGGGGAAGCGCGGTGAGGGCCGCGAAAAGGCCCGAAAGGGTGAAAACGTTTTTCATATCGTGTCCTGTCGGTTCATCCGCAATGTGCCACAGACGTCCACGGGCAGGCCGCCCGCGACCGGTTGTCTTTGAGCCAGCTAGAAAACATATTCAACCGCACAGATAAAGATGTCTGTGCGCGTCAAACAGACGCTTCTGACAACTCTTGACTATGACGAAGGGCTTATCCCGATGACCGCAGACAGCGCCACCCCCTTTCGACCGCTGACCGATGCCCTCGACCGCGAGGCGGCGCTGCGCGTGCTGCGGCAGGCCACGGACGGCGCCGACGACGGGGAATTGTTCTTCGAACGCCGCAAGTCGGAGGCCCTGGTTTTCGATGACGGCCGCCTGCGAAACGCCACCTATGACGCCTCCGAAGGCTTCGGTCTGCGCGCGGTGCGCGGCGAGGTGACCGGCTACGCCCATTCCACCGAGATTTCCGAATCCGCCCTGCTGCGCGCGGCCGAGACGACGCGCCTGGCCGTCGGCGACGGTGGCGGCACCTGGGCCGACGCGCCCCAGGCGACCAATCTGCGCCTTTACGGCGACGACGACCCGATTGCCGGCCTCCCCTTCCCTGTCAAGGTGGACACCCTGCGCGAGATCGACGCCTTCCTGCGCGACCTCGACCGCCGCGTGGTGCAGGTGACCGCCTCGCTCTCGGCCGGGCTGCAGGAGGTCGAGATCCTGCGCCCCGACGGCATTTCGGTGCGCGACGTGCGGCCGATGACGCGGATGAACGTCTCGGTCATCGTCGAAGAAAACGGCCGGCGCGAGAGCGGCACCGCCGGCGGTGGCGGGCGCGTGGGGCTCGACGGGCTGATCGAGCGTGGCTCCTGGGAGGAAAAGGCCCGCGAGGCGCTGCGCATCGCGCTGGTGAACCTTGGCGCCGAGCCCGCCCCGGCCGGCATCATGGAGGTGGCACTCGGCCCCGGCTGGCCCGGGATCCTTCTGCACGAAGCGGTGGGCCACGGGCTGGAGGGCGATTTCAACCGCAAGAAATCCTCGGCCTTTGCCGGGCTGATGGGCCAGCAGGTGGCCGCGAAGGGGGTCACGGTTCTGGACGACGGGACGATCCCGGACCGGCGCGGTTCGATCACCGTGGACGACGAGGGCACGCCCTCGGCCCGCAACGTGCTGATCGAGGATGGCGTGCTGGTCGGCTACATGCAGGACCGGCAGAACGCGCGGCTGATGGGTGTGCCGGCCACCGGCAACGGGCGGCGGCAAAGCTATGCCCACGCGCCGATGCCGCGGATGACCAACACCTACATGCTGGGCGGCCATGCCACCCCGGGCGATATCGTGGCCGACATAAAGGACGGGATCTGGGCCGTGGGATTCGGCGGCGGGCAGGTCGACATCACCAACGGCAAGTTCGTCTTCTCCTGCACCGAGGCCTACCGCGTGAAGAACGGCAAGGTCGGCGCACCGGTCAAGGGTGCCACTTTGATCGGCGACGGGGCCACCGCGCTGACGAAGATCCGCGCGCTTGGCAACGACATGGCGCTGGACCCGGGCCTGGGCAATTGCGGCAAGAACGGCCAGTGGGTTCCGGTGGGCGTGGGCCAGCCGACCCTCCTGATCGACGGGCTGACGGTGGGCGGCGCAGCGGTCTGACAGGGTTTTCAGGGGCTTGGCCGGAGGGTGCGCGGGTTTTCGCGAAAAAAAGCGAAAAACGCCCTGCGATTCACTCCCCGTTAACCCTTCCAGTCGTAGATCTGTCCTTGCAGAAGGCGGAGCCACGGATGACCGAAGACCGAATTTCTTCCACTCACCCCCCACTCCCACCCACCACGGAAGAAGATCGGTTTACGTGGCTCCGTCTTTTGCGTTCGCGTCGTGTCGGTGCAACCACCTTTCACCGCCTCATGGCCGAACACGGATCGGCGCAGAACGCGCTGATCGCGCTGCCTGAAGTGGCTCGCGCTGCTGGCATCGAGGACTATGAAATATGTCCTGCCGGCGTTATCGAAGCCGAGATCAAGGCCGCAAAAGCCGCCGAAGCGCGGCTTTTGTGCCTTGGCTCGGACGATTACCCCGAATTCCTGGCCGATCTCTCGGATGCGCCGCCGATGCTTTGGGCCATCGGCGACATCGCCCTGCTGAAACGGCCGATGGTGTCGATCGTGGGCGCACGGAACGCCTCGTCGCTGGGTCTGCGCATGGCGCGCGCCCTGGCGCGAGAGTTGGGGGCGGAGGGATTCGCCGTGGTCTCGGGCCTGGCCCGGGGCATCGACACGGAAGCGCATCGCGCGGCGCTGGACACCGGGACGGTCGCCGTGATGGCCGGCGGGGTGGATCAGATCTACCCGGTCGAAAACGCGCGCCTGGCCCATGACATCGCCCGCAAGGGACTGCGCCTGTCTGAACAGCCGATGGGGATGCAGCCCCGGTCGCGCCATTTTCCAAGCCGCAACCGAATCATTTCCGGTGTCTCGCGCGCCGTCGTCGTGGTCGAGGCCGCGGCACGCTCCGGCAGCCTGATCACCGCGCGGGATGCGCTGGACCAGGGGCGCGAGGTGCTGGCCGTGCCGGGCCACCCGCTCGACGCCCGCGCCTCGGGCTGCAACATGCTGATCCGCGACGGCGCGACGCTGGTCCGGTCGGGTGAGGACGTGATCACGGCGCTGACGCCGCTGGTCGAACCCTTTGGCCTGAAGCCGGAACAGCCTGTCCGGCCGCGCCTGGTTGCATCCCGTGCCCCCGAACCTGCCACACCGCCCCAAAAGGGCCCCGGCGCTCCGGCTCAACCCGTGGTGGCCGCCGACCCAGCGACAGATCCGGCGCAGGAGGCGGCCTCCGTTCGAGGACAGACCGCAGCAGGTCCGCAGATCGGGCAAGAGGCCAACGGATCCAGCCCCGCGTCGTCCCAAGCGGCTCCGGCCGTGCCGCCGCATGTGCCCCCGCCCGACCGCCGCAGCCTGCGGGAAACGGCGGCCTTGCATCAGCAGATCCTCGACCGGCTCGGCCCCTCCCCCGTGGCGGAGGACCAGCTGATCCGCGATCTCGCCAGCTCCCCCCAGGCGGTCGCCCCGGTGTTGATCGATCTCGAACTCGACGGGCAGGTGCGCCGGGAATCGGGCGGTCTTCTGACCCGCCTGTCCTGAGCCGCCGCGCCGTTCCAGATGCCTCTTCGTGCAGCGTTTCAGGCAGCGATCACCGCGGCTTTTCCGCCGCGATTGACAATCCCCTCTTGCACACCACATCTTCGGCGGCCAATAACCGCCCGGTACCCGTGCCTTGAGGATTTCCGCTAAATGCCCGTAGTCGTTGTCGAATCTCCGGCCAAAGCCAAGACGATCAACAAGTATCTCGGCTCTGACTACACCGTTCTGGCCTCTTATGGCCATGTCCGTGACCTTCCTCCGAAGGACGGATCGGTGGATCCCGAGCACGATTTCGAGATGCTGTGGGAGGTCGGTTCCGACAGCAAGAAGCACATAAAGGCGATCGCGGACGCCCTGGCCGAGGACAATGCCCTGATCCTCGCGACCGACCCCGACCGCGAGGGAGAGGCGATCAGCTGGCACCTGCAGGAAGCGCTGACCAAGCGCCGGTCGATCAAGAAGGACACGCCGGTCAGCCGCGTCGTGTTCAACGCGATCACCAAGGATGCCGTCACCCAGGCGATGCAGAACCCGCGCCAGGTCGACATGCCGCTGGTCGAGGCCTACCTCGCCCGCCGCGCGCTGGATTACCTCGTGGGCTTCAACCTCAGCCCCGTGCTGTGGCGCAAGCTGCCCGGCGCGAAATCCGCCGGTCGGGTGCAATCGGTCTGCCTTCGCCTGATCGTCGAGCGCGAGATGGAGATCGAGGCCTTCCGCCCCCGCGAATACTGGTCCGTGAAGGCGATCCTCACCACCCCGCGCGGCCAGGAGTTCGAGGCCCGTCTGGTCAGCCTCGCCGGAGACAAGCTTGACCGGTTCGACATCGAGAACGAGACCCAGGCCGAGCTTGCCGTGCAGGCGATCAACAGCCGCGATCTTAAGATCACCTCGGTCGAGGCAAAGCCCGCCTCGCGCAACCCCTCGGCGCCCTTCATGACCTCGACCCTGCAGCAGGAGGCAAGCCGCAAGTTCGGCATGGGCGCGCGGCAGGCGATGTCCTCGGCGCAGCGCCTCTACGAGGCTGGCTACATTACTTATATGCGGACCGACGGTATCGACATGGCGCCCGAGGCGGTCACCGCCGCGCGGGACGAGATCGCGTCGCGCTACGGCAAGGAATACGTCCCGGGCGAACCGCGGGTCTACAAGAACAAGGCCAAGAACGCGCAGGAAGCGCACGAATGCATCCGCCCCACCGACATGAGCCGCGATGCCGCCGGCCTGAAGGTGACGGACGAGGATCAGCGCAAGCTTTACGACCTGATCTGGAAGCGGACGCTGGCCTGCCAGATGGAATCGGCCCGGCTGGAACGGACCACGGTGGAAATCGGCAGCGCGGATGGCCAGGTCGGCCTGCGCGCGACGGGCCAGGTTGTCCTGTTCGACGGGTTCCTGCGGGTCTACGAGGAAGGCCGCGACGACGCCGAGGTCAGCGACGACGACAAGCGCCTGCCGCAGGTCCACGAGGGCGAGAAGGCCGACAAGAAAGGCATCACGCCCGAACAGCATTTCACCCAGCCGCCACCCCGCTATACCGAGGCCACGCTGGTCAAGCGGATGGAAGAGCTGGGCATCGGGCGCCCATCGACCTATGCGTCGATCGTCACGACGATCCAGGATCGCGGCTATGTGCTGAAGGACAAGAACCGGCTGATCCCCGAGGACAAGGGCCGGCTGGTGATCGCCTTCCTCGAGAATTATTTCCGCCGCTACGTCGGCTATGATTTCACCGCCGGGCTCGAGGACGAGCTTGACGAGGTCAGCGCGGGCGATGCCGATTACAAGGAAGTGCTGCGCAAGTTCTGGCAGGATTTCTCGGCCGCGATCGCCGAAACGGCCGATCTGCGAATCACCGAGGTGCTGGAAAAGATCAACGAGGTGCTGGAGCCGCACCTGTTCCCGCCCAACGAGGACGGCACCGATCCGCGGCTCTGCCCGAATTGCGGAAACGGCCGGCTGTCGATGCGCACGGCGCGGTCGGGCGGCGCCTTCATCGGCTGTTCGAACTATCCCGAATGCCGCTACACCCGCCCCTTCGGCCCCCCGGGCCAGGAGGATCCCAGCGATATTCCGCCTGAGGGCAAGGTGCTGGGCGAAGATGCCGGTGACAAGATCTATGCGTTCAAGGGCCGGTTCGGGCCTTATGTCCAGCGTGGGGAAGCGACGGAGGAGCAGCCCAAGCCGCCGCGCCAGTCGATCCCCAAGCCCTGGCCGCCAAGCGAGGTGACGCTGGAACAGGCCGTGAAGCTGCTGGCTCTGCCGCGTGAGATCGGCCCGCACCCGGAAGACGGGGTGATGATCTGGGCCAATATCGGTCGCTACGGGCCGTACCTGAAGCACGCCGATTCGATTTCCTTCAAGGGCGGCACCAACGCCAACCTCGAAAGCGTCGAGGACGTGTGGGACATCGGGATGAACCGCGCTGTGGAAATCCTGGCCTCCAAGCCCAAGCGGGGCAAGGCGGCGGCGGCCACGCCTCTCAAGGAGCTGGGCGAACACCCCGAGCTGGGCGGCGCGATCAATGTCATGAAGGGGCGCTATGGCCCCTACGTGAAGTGGGAGAAGGTCAATGCGACCCTTCCCAACGAGGTCGAGCCGGAAGACGTGACCCTGGACTACGCCGTGCAGCTGGTGGACGAGAAGGCCGCCAAGTCCGGCAAGGGCAAGAAGAAGGCGGCCCCCAAAAAGGCGGCCCCGAAGAAGACGGCAGCCAAGAAACCCGCGGCGAAGAAGCCCGCCGCGTCCTCGACCGCGAAGAAACCCGCCGCCAAGAAAAAGTCAGCCTGAGGGCTGTTGCCCCCGAACGCTCCGTCGCGTCCTGACCACGCGTGCTGTCTGGTTGACAGCCGCGCGTGGCCGATGGCATTCGAGATCAGGCGCACGCGGCCCGAGGGCCATCGCGCGCGGAGGATCAATTCAGCAAAAGGCGGGGAAAGCTCTTCATGAAGAAAGTCTATGGCTCGGCCCAGGAAGCGCTCGACGGGGTGCTGTTTGACGGGATGCTGGTTGCGGCGGGTGGCTTTGGCCTGTGCGGCATTCCCGAGCTGCTCCTGCAGGCGATCAAGGAGGCCGGGACCAAGGACCTGACCTTCGCCTCCAACAATGCCGGGGTGGACGATTTCGGCATCGGCATCCTGCTGCAGACCAAGCAGGTGAAGAAGATGATCTCGTCCTACGTGGGCGAGAACGCCGAGTTCATGCGCCAGTACCTCAGCGGCGAGCTGGAGCTGGAATTCAACCCGCAGGGCACGCTGGCCGAACGCATGCGCGCCGCGGGCTGCGGCATTCCGGGCTTCTATACCAAGACCGGCGTCGGCACCCAGATCGCCGAGGGCAAGGAACACAAGGAATTCAACGGCGAGACCTACATCCTCGAAGAGGGGATCTTTGCCGACCTGTCGATCGTCAAGGCCTGGAAGGCCGATGACACCGGCAACCTCGTGTTCCGCAAGACCGCGCGCAACTTCAACCCGCCGGCGGCCATGTGCGGCAAGATCTGCGTGGCCGAAGTCGAGGAAATCGTGCCGCGCGGAGAGCTGGACCCGGACATGATCCACCTGCCCGGCATCTACGTGCACCGCATCGTGCAGGGCGAACATGAAAAGCGTATCGAACAGCGCACCGTGCGCAAGCGGGAGGAAGCCTGATGCCCTGGGATCGCAACCAGATGGCCGCACGCGCGGCGGAAGAGCTTGAAGACGGCATGTACGTGAACCTCGGCATCGGGATCCCGACGCTGGTGGCGAACTACGTGGGAGACAAGGACATCACCCTGCAGTCGGAGAATGGCATGCTGGGCATGGGCCCCTTCCCCATCGAGGGCGAAGAGGATCCGGACCTGATCAACGCCGGCAAGCAGACCATCACCGAACTGAACCGCACCGCCTATTTCGACAGCGCGCTGAGCTTCGGCATGATCCGGGGCGGCAAGATCGCCGCGGCGATCCTGGGCGCGATGGAAGTGGCCGAGAATGGCGACCTCGCGAACTGGATGATCCCGGGCAAGCTGGTCAAGGGCATGGGCGGCGCCATGGACCTGGTGGCCGGCGTGGGCCGCGTGGTCGTGGTGATGGATCACACCAACAAGCACGGCGAGTCGAAGGTTCTGAAGGCCTGCACCCTGCCGCTGACCGGGACGGGCGTCGTCAACCGGATCATCACCAACCTCGGCGTGCTCGACGTGGTCGAGGGTGGCCTGAAGATCGTGGAATGCGCCGAGGGCGTGACCGAGGACGAGATCCGCGCCGCAACCGAAGCGACGATCGTCAACTGAACCGAAGGGGCGCGGGCCGCACAGGCCGGGCCGCGTCCCAAAGCCTCCGCCCGTAGCAGTGTCGTCCGGAGCTGCCATTGGTGCGCCATTGGTCCGAGCACGACTGGCAACGGCGCCACCACGCCCCGCTTTGGCGCGCGACCCTTTCAACTGGCAACGCAACCGCCGGTCAGGCAGATCGGCGCGGCGTCAGCGGGACGAATTCAATTCGACGTGGCGAAGACACAGCCGTCCGAGATCAGCTCGGGCGGGGTGATGCACAGCGCCTTGGCGACCTGGAACGCGGCCAGCACCTTGGGCACGTAATCCCGCGTCTCGGGGAAGGGTGGTACCCCGCCATGGGTGCGCACGGATCCCGGCCCGGCATTGTAACCGGCCAGCACCAGGATCGGATCAGCGTCGAACTCCGTCATCAGCCAGTCGAGATAGCGCACGCCGCCGGCGATGTTCTGCTCCGGCACAAGGCTGTCGGCCACGCCGAATTCCCTGGCCGTCTCCGGCATCAGCTGCATCAGCCCCTGCGCGCCGGCCTTGCTGACCGCATCCGCCCGGCCTGCGCTTTCGACCGCGATCACCGCCAGCACCAGGGCCGGCGAGACGCGGGTGCCGACGGTAGAGGTCAGGATCGGGATGGCCCGCGCGCTGGCGATGTCGCTCAGGTTCTGAAGGCGTGGCGCGGCCACCGGCCCCGCGGCGGCGATGGCGGCCAGGGCGGATTGCAGACGGCCGGGGCCGGTATCGGCCAGCGCGGGCGAAATCCGGTCCCAGAACCAGTCATAGCTTCCGCCGACCCTCCGGGACCCCGGCGCTACGGCGGCCACCGGGATCTCTGCCGCGGCAGGCGGAGGCGCGGCCGGGCGCGCCGGTGTGGCGTCGGGATCGATCTGGACGGTAATGCGGCGCGACGTTCCGGGCTTGGGCGGCTTGACCCGCTTGGCCGAAAATTCGGGGAAAGGCGCAGGCGCACCGCCGCCGTCCTGGGCCGCGGCCTCGACGGCCAGCGCACAGGCAAGGCAGGACGCCATCATTCGAATGGCATTCATGTCTGGACCTCGGACTGCTCGATCCTGTTTGTTTTGCCAAGAGCTTTAACCAGGCCCCGGTCATTGGCCAGAAATTCCCGCGAATATTGTGGCCGATCGGACAGATTCAGGCGAATCCGTTGCCTTTTCGCCAAGCGCATGATGCCGGAAATCTGAAATTATCAATAATTAACAAAGGCCTATCCGGAAATTAACGAAATGTAGCGTCCAGCCGAAAATTTCCCAAAGCCTGCCCAAATCTTGCCACGGCCGCTGGGCCATATGTCCGCATCCATCGACGGACGCGGCCAGAAGACGAGAGAGCAGGTCATCGGACGGCGGGGGATTTGAACCCAACTTCTGATCCTTTGGAGGGACATCACAATGATCAAGTTCATCAAGAACTTCCGCAAGAACGAAGACGGCGCTGTCACGGTTGACTGGGTCGTGCTGACCGCAGCTGTCGTCGCCCTGGCAGGTGCCGCCTACACCTCGATCCAGTCCGGCGCATCCGACCTGACCAGCTCGACCGGTTCGTTCATCGAAGGCAAGGCTCCGTCGGGCTCGTAAGGTCGGCCTTTCCCGATCCGCTCATGAAGGGGGCCGCGCCATATGGCGCGGCCCCTTCTCGTTTGCGATGCCGGCATCGTCCGCGTCGCGGCCCCCCCCTTGGACGCCCAGCCAGACGATTGACGCCCCGGTTTCCACAATCGCGCATGACCGTTTCCCAAACGGCGGCGAGAACAAGGAAATACCTCTTTTCACGCCGCATTCCCGCCCCAATCCGGCGGCTAAATGTCCCCATACCGCGATGGACGGCCGGTTGGAGAGAGCCGGCACGAAAGGACAGCGCGGAGACGCTCACACTCAAATCCCTGGAGGGACACCAATGATCAAGTTCATCAAAAACTTCCGCAAAGACGAAGACGGCGCTGTCACGGTTGACTGGGTCGTGCTGACCGCAGCCGTCGTCGCCCTGGCCGGCGCCGCCTACACCTCGATCGAGTCCGGCGCGTCCAACCTGACCAGCTCGACCGGCTCCTTCATCGAAGGCAAGGCACCGTCCGGCTCCTAAGATCGACCCAGGGTCAATCGAAGCCATCCGGCCACGCCTTGCTATCCAGGGCGTGGCCGCTTTTTCTCAGCACCCTGCCAAGAAGAGGAATTTCCGATGTTCAAGATATTTTCAAAGCTCTGGCACGACGAAGACGGTGCTGTCACCGTCGACTGGGTGGTCCTGACCGCCGCTGTCGTGGCGCTGGCGGGAACGGCCTACTTCTCGATCCAGAACGCATCCGGCGGTGTCGGATCCGGTGTCGGCGACTACCTGACCAACGTGCAGGTCGAATAAATCGGTCCGCACGGCAAGATGCGCCCGTAAACGATTGATCCCTTTCCGGCAGGCTGTCCCCGTGGACATGCAGGCCGCGCAGCCGGGATCGGCCTGCCTCGATCGCCAAGAGGTGCTGCGGACCCGTCGCGGCAGCCACCTGCCCTGCCGGCCCCACGCGCCGCCCGGAGAATCCGGGCCGCCCGGTCCGGTCTGCCCCCAGCCATCCCTGGACACCGCCCTGCCCCGCGCCGCGCCGCTTGCCGCGTGGCCGCCAGGTTTCCTATCGCGGCGCCCGGCCCGACAAACCGCCCCGAAATGCCGCAACGGCTCCCTGCCCTGTCCCTGATTTGGACACATTCCGGGGCCATTCCGTCCATCAGATCAGACAGCTTCACCCTTTCGTCCCGCAAACGGCGAAAGACCACAAAGAGGTACCGAGGATGCGTGCAGTATTCGGACTGGTCCTGATCGTCGGGGTCGCCCTTGCGGGCGGTGCCGTGATGATGGCCAAAAACTACATCTCCGCCTACCAGACGGAACTCGCCCGCGAACGGTCGGCCCGCGAGGCCGCCGTGCCCACCGTCGACGTCATGGTCGCCCGGCGTGCCCTGCGCTATGGCGAGATCCTTGCCGAGGACGATGTCCGCCCCGTCCGCTGGCCCGAGAACGCCATACCCGAAGGCGCCTTCACCTCGGCCGAGGCGCTTTTCGCCGACAATGGCGAGAACCGCTATGTCCTGCGCGCCATGGAGAAGGACGAGGCGATCCTCGCGCTCAAGGTCACCGAACCGGGCGAGGATGCCGGTATCACCTCGCGGCTGGAACGCGGCATGCGCGCCTATGCCATCCGGGTCGACGTGGCCACCGGCGTGTCGGGCTTTCTGCGGCCGGGCGACCGGGTGGACGTCTACTGGACCGGGTCCCTGCGCGGCGCCTTCGAGGGCGGCAACGGCGAGCTGACCAAGTTGATCGGCACCAACATCCAGCTGATCGCCATCGACCAGACCGCCGGCGGCGACATCGACGGCACCGTCATCGCCCGGACCGTCACCGTGGCGGCCGACCCTCAGCAGGTCGCGGCCCTGGCGCAGGGCCAGAACACCGGCCGCCTGTCGCTGGCTCTTGTCGGCGCCGGGGATGACACCGTGGCCGCGGCCATGGACATGGACCAGCGCATCCTGCTGGGGATCGAGGATGACCGCGCCCCGCAGAAGCAGGAAGCCAAGGTCTGCACCATCCGCACCCGCCGCGGGGCCGAGGTGGTCGACATCCCGATCCCCTGCACCAACTGATCCGCAACGGCCCAGCCTGTCCCCGACTGCCGCCCCAATCACTCCGGGGCGGCATTTTTCATGGCCTGTGTTGCGACTTGTCCACAACGCCCGGGCGAGCCGGGCGCGTCAGCGTTGCAAAAAAGCCGAAAGTCTCGCAAGGTGATGCCAAGTCCGGGCGCAAAGACCCGACCCCAGAGGCGTGATCGGAAAGGCAGGTCACATGACAATTCGGAAGACGTTCGGCGCGGCCCTTCTGGGGCTGTCGGTTGCCGTCGCGCAGATGCCAGGCGCGGTCTCGGCCGAGATCCTGCGCGAGGTCAATCGCGGGGCCGCCTCGACGCTTGACGTGCCGATGAACCGCGCCGTGGTCGTCGAAAGCGACGTGCCCTTCGCCGAGCTGTCGATCGCCAACCCCGGCATTGCCGATATCTCGTCGCTGTCGGACCGCACGATCTATGTTCTGGGCAAGAGCCCGGGGTTGACCACGCTGACGCTGCTGGACGGCGCCGGCCAGCTGATCACCAACGTGACGGTCAAGGTCTCGGCCGATGTGACCGAATTCAAGGAACGCCTGCGCCAGATCCTGCCCGACGAGCGGATCGAGGTGCGCACCGCAAATGACGGCATCGTGCTGTCGGGCATGGTGTCCAGCACGCAGCGCATGCAGCGCGCGCTGGACCTGGCCGAACGCTATGCGCCCGAACGGGTGTCGAACCTGATGAGCGTCGGCGGCGTGCAGCAGGTCATGCTGAAGGTCCGCTTTGCCGAGATGCAGCGCTCGGTCTCGAAATCCCTGTCCGCCTCGCTGGGGCTGAACGGCACGATGTTCGGCTCCAACCTTGGCGTCAGCGGCGGCACCGGCACGCTGAACACCTCTGGCGCGGTGAACCGTGCGTTCAACGGCAACATCCCGGCGACAAACGAGAATACCGGTGCCGTGCTGTTCGGTTTCAACGCCGGATCGATGCAGGTGGGCCTGCTGCTGGAGGCGCTGGAACAGAAGGGCGTCGTGCGCTCGCTGGCCGAACCGAACCTGACCGCGCTGTCGGGCCAGGAGGCCAAGTTCCTGGCCGGCGGCGAATATCCCGTGCCGATCGCCCAGGACCTGGGCCAGATCGGGGTCGAGTTCAAACCCTTCGGTATAGCGCTGAACTTCATACCGCGCGTGATCGACAACGACGTCATCAACCTCGAACTCGAAGCCTCGGTCTCGGCCATCGACAGTTCCAACGGCATCGTCGTCAACGGCTTCGAGATCGACGCCTTCACCCTGCGCACCACCTCCACCACGGTCGAACTGCGCGACGGCGAAAGCTTTGCCATCGCCGGCCTGATCGAGGACAGCTTCCTCGACAGTGCCGCGCAGCTGCCCTGGCTGGGCGATGTGCCGGTGCTGGGCGCGCTGTTCCGCAGCGCCGATTACCAGCGCAACAACACCGAGCTGGTGATCATCATCACCGCGCATCTCGTCACGCCCACGCGGGGCGAGGCACTGGCCCTGCCCACCGACCGGGTCCGGCCGCCCAGCGAACGCGACCTGTTCCTGTTCGGAAAGGTCGCCGATACCAACCGGCCCAGGGGCGGCGCGGCGGGCGAAGTCGCCAGCCAGGATTTCAACGGGTCCTACGGCTATGTCATGGATTGAGCGGGAGACGGCGGCGATGACGGGCGACAGCAAGGCGGCCAAAAGGGCCTGGGCCATGGCGTCCGCGCTCGCCCTTGTCCTCCTCGCGGGCTGCAACTACGAGGCCGGCTACGAGGTCGACGGCGGCACCTTCGGGGATGCAAGCTATAACAACGAGCAGGTCCAGACCGGCGCCAAGCAATATGTCGACACGCTGAACGACAGGTTCTCGGCCGAAGTGCCAACGACGATCACCTTCGCCTTCGACAGCGCCTATCTCGACAACACGGCGCGCGCCACGCTGACGCGGCAGGCCCAGTGGATCCGCCAGTTCCCCGAAGTACGCTTCAGCGTCTACGGCCACACCGACGCCGTGGGCTCCGCCGCCTACAACAAGCAGCTCGGCCTGCGCCGGGCCCAGGCGGCCGTCGCCTACCTGACCAGCCACGGCATCAGCCGTTCCCGGCTCGAGGCGCTGGTGTCCTTCGGAGAGACCCAGCCCGCCATCGTGACCTCGGGCCGCGAGCGCGCGAACCGGCGCACGGTGACCCAGGTCTCGGGCTTCGTCGGGCGGCACCCGACGGTGATGGACGGCAAGTATGCCCAGATCATTTACCGGGATTACGTCCAAAGCGCGGCATCCGCCACGACCCTGACCGGGATCGAGAGCGAAGTTCTCGCCGACTGACAATCGAAGGGACGGCGCCTCACCGTAGCCGTTTTCCCTACAATTGGGGCTTTTGAGCCCCAATCTCGCCACCATTCCCCCCGAGATTGCAGAACGTGGGCCACCTGCGCCCCGGCCGATTCCCGTTTCATCGCCCGGCGCCCAGGTCCCCGGAGAAAAGGTCTTTGTTTACCGGACTCCGTCTACGCTGGAAGAGGGACCGAAAGATGAGTGGTGCGATGCCGCAACCAGAGCCGACGCCGATCGTCGCCTGCACGATCAGCCGGGACGTTCAGAACTTCGATCTGCTGATCGAGGACATGGAAACGGCCATGGGCGAAAGCTGGGGCGATCTTGGCTTTGCCGAGGCGCTGGCCTTCTTCGGCCAGCCCGAGGCCGACGGCCTTGAATTTGTCGCAATTGCCATCGATTCCGCCGACGAAGACAACCTTGTCCTGCTGGGAGAGATCATCACCCAGGCCAAGGCCCGTGACATCAGGGTCATCCTCATCGCCGAGGACGTGACCCCGGCCTCGCTGCACCAGCTGCTGCGCAAGGGCGCGGACGAATTCGTCCCCTACCCCCTGCCCGAGCAGGAGCTGCAGATGGCGATCGACCGGCTGAACGATGCGCCGCCCCCCGAACAGACGCCGCCACCGGCCCCCGTGCTGAAATCCGGTACCGACAAGGAAGGCGCGCTGCTGGTCGCCCATGGGCTGGCCGGCGGGTCCGGCGCCACGACACTGGCGGTGAACCTCGCGTGGGAGCTGGCCAATATCGAGGACGACCACCCCCATTCCGTCTGCCTGATCGACCTGGACCTTCAATTCGGCTCGGTCGCGACCTATCTCGACCTGCCCCGCCGCGAGGCGGTGTTCGAGATGCTGACCGACACCGAGGAGATGGACGACGAGGTCTTCGGCGCCGCCCTGCTGTCCTTCGAGGACAAGCTTCAGGTGCTGACCGCGCCCACCGACATGCTGCCGCTGGACCTGATCGGCCCCGAGGACGTGGAGCGCATCATCGCCATGGCGCGCAAGCATTTCGACTATGTCGTGGTCGATCTGCCCTCGACCATCGTGCAATGGAGCGAAACGGTCCTGCAGGCCGCCCATGTCTATTTCGCGCTGCTTGAGCTCGACATGCGCTCGGCCCAGAACACGCTGCGCCTGAAGCGGGCCCTGCAATCCGAGGACCTGCCCTTCAGCAAGCTGCGCTTTGTCCTGAACCGGGCGCCGAAATTCACCGACCTCAGCGGCAAGAGCCGGGTCAAGCGGATGGCCGAATCCCTGGGCATCTCGATCGACCTGCAGCTGCCCGACGGCGGGCGCCAGGTGCCGCAATGCTGCGACCATGGCCTGCCTCTGGCCGCGTCGGCGGCCAAGAACCCGCTGCGCAAGGAAATCCTGAAACTCGCCAAGTCAGTCCATGAACTGGGCCGGAACGAGGCCGCCGCAGCCTGACCGGCCGGCACGTACGTACCCCGGGGGTAACCGATGTTCTCACGCTACAAGAAAAGCACCGACGGCGCGCCCAAAAAGGTGCCCTCCGCCGCCAGGGCGCTGCCCCAGGCGCCGGCCGAACAGGCCAGCGCCCCCGCCGCCCCGCAACAGCCGCAGGTGGCACCGGCCAAGCCGACCTCGCTGCGCCGCCCGCAGCAGGCCGCGCGCCCCGCCGACGTGCAGGGCGCCGAGAAAGAGCGCAAGCGCAAGGAGCGGATGCAGGAGATCAAGCTCGAGCTGCACCGCGACCTTCTCGAACACCTGAACCTCGCCGCGCTGGAAACCGCGTCCGAGAAGGACCTGCGCAACGAGATCAGCCAGATCACCGGCGAGATCCTCGAGGACAAGGGCATCGTCCTGAACCGCGATGACCGGCAGACCCTGAACAAGGAACTCTACGACGAGGTTCGCGGCCTCGGCCCGCTGGAGACGCTGCTGCAGGACGACACGGTCAACGATATCCTCGTCAACGGCCCGCACCAGATCTTCATCGAACGCAACGGCAAGCTCGAACTCAGCGACGTCACCTTCAAGGACGAACGCCACCTGCTGCGGATCATCGACAAGATCGTCTCGGCCGTGGGCCGGCGCGTGGACGAATCGAACCCCTATGTCGACGCCCGTCTCAAGGACGGGTCGCGCTTCAACGCCATGGTGCCGCCCATCGCGGTGGATGGCTCTCTGGTGTCGATCCGGAAGTTCAAGAAGGACAAGCTGCAGATCGACGACCTGGTCAATTTCGGCGCCTTCACCGAAGAGATGGCCGCCTATCTCCAGGCCGCCGTCGCCACCCGGCTGAACATCATCGTCTCGGGCGGGACCGGCTCGGGCAAGACGACAACGCTCAACGCGCTCAGCTCCTTCATCGACAACTCGGAACGGATCCTCACGATCGAGGACACCGCCGAACTCCAGCTGCAGCAGACCCATGTCGGCCGCATGGAAAGCCGCCCGCCCAACGTCGAGGGCAAGGGCGAGGTCAGCCCGCGCGACTGTCTCAAGAACGCCCTGCGGATGCGCCCCGACCGCATCATCGTCGGCGAGACGCGCGGATCCGAGGTGATCGACATGCTGCAGGCGATGAACACCGGCCACGACGGATCCATGACCACGATCCACGCCAACTCGGCCCGCGACGGGATCTCGCGCCTCGAAAACATGATCGCCATGGCCGGGATCGAAATGCCGATCAAGGCGGTGCGCTCGCAGATCGCCAGCGCCGTCAACCTGATCGTGCAGGCCTCGCGCCTGCAGGACGGCTCGCGCCGGATGACCTCGATCACCGAGGTGACCGGCATGGAAGGCGACGTGATCTCCATGCAGGAGATCTTTCGCTACCAGCGCGTCGGCCTCACCCCCGACAACAAGATCATCGGCCATTTCACCGCCACCGGCGTGCGCAGCCATTTCTCGGAACGGTTCCGCATGTGGGGCTATGACCTGCCCGCCTCGATCTACGAACCCACCCGGATGGAGACCCGCTGATGCAACTTTCGGCAGAACCGGTCATCTATGGCCTGATCTTCATCGGCGTTCTCGTCCTGGTCGAAGGCGTCTACCTGGTCGCCTTCGGCAAGTCGATCAGCCTCAACAGCAAGGTCAACCGCCGGCTCGAGATGCTCGACAAGGGCGCGGGCCGCGAACAGGTGCTGGAGCAACTCCGCAAGGAGATGCAGCAGCACATGAAGTCGCAGTCGATCCCGCTGTATTCCCTGCTCGCCGACAAGGCGCAGAAGGCGGCGATCGCGTTTTCGCCCCGCCAGCTGATCATGCTGATGGGCGGGCTGGCCGCGGTGGCCTTCGTCGGGCTCTCGGTCGGCACCACCGCCGATCTGCCGATCCGCATCGCCGCCTCGATCGGCATCGGCGTCGCCGCCGTCTACATGTGGGTCAACAAGAAGGCCAAGAAGCGGATCGACATGATCCAGGAACAGCTGCCCGACGCGGTGGAACTCATGGTCCGCTCCCTGCGCGTCGGTCACCCGTTCTCCTCCGCCGTGCAGATCGTCGCCAAGGAGGTCGAGGACCCGCTGGCCACCGAATTCGGCATCATCGCCGACGAAAGCGCCTATGGCCGCGACATGGGCGACGCGCTGAAAGAGATGTCCGAACGGCTCGACCTGCAGGATCTCCGCTTCCTCGCCGTCGCCGTGACCATCCAGCAGCAATCGGGCGGCAACCTGGCCGAGATCCTCGCCGGGCTGGCCAAGGTGATCCGCGCCCGCTTCCGCCTGTTCCGCCGGGTGAAGGCCATCACCGCCGAAGCGCAATGGTCGGGCAAGTTCCTGTCGGGCTTCCCGCTGTTCTGCCTCGTCGCGATCCTGGCCAACGATCCCGGCTATTACGACGAGGTGCTGGACCACGCCTATTTCATCCCCGCCTGTTTCATCGTCGGCATCATGCTGACCGCAAACGTCTTCGTGATGCGCATGCTCACCAACATCAAGGTCTGAGGTCAGCCGATGGATTTCATTCAGAATATCAACGACATCCTCACCGGCTCGCTGGGCCCCTTCGGCCCGCTGATCGCCGTGGGCGTGATCGGCCTTGTCATGATCCTCGTGACCGTGCCGCTGCTGCTGAACCAGCCCGAGGATCCGCTGAAGAAGCTCCAGCGCTCCAACAGCGAAGAGAAGAAGGGCAAGCCCAAGAAAGAGCGTCTGCGCCAGGCCGGGCGGAACGAACAGCTCGACCGGTTCGCCACCTTCCTCGAACCGCAGAACCAGGAAGAGCTGTCGTCGATGCAGCTGAAGCTGCGGCAGGCCGGCTACATGTCCAAGGACGCGGTGCGGCTTTATACCTTCATGCAGTTCGCGCTGGGTATCATCGGGCTGGTCATCGGCTTCACCTACGTCATCCTGCTGGGCCACGGCGACGGGATGGAGACGCAGCAGCGGCTGATGTACCTGCTGGGCCCCGGCGCCGTGGGCTACCTGCTGCCGAAATACTGGGTCACCCGCCGGGTCGAGGAGCGCAAGGAGAAGATCACCCAGGGCTTTCCCGACGCGCTCGACATGATGCTTGTCTGCGTCGAGGCCGGCCAGTCGCTGGATCAGGCGATCATCCGCGTCGCTAAGGAGATCCGCGCCTCCTTCCCCGACCTTGCCGACGAATTCGAGATCGTCTCGCACGAGATGAAGGCGGGCAAGGACAAGGAGCGCGTGCTGCGCGACTTCGCCACCCGCTGCGGCGTGCAGGACGTGTCGTCGTTCGTGACCGTGATGATCCAGTCGCAAAGCTTCGGCACATCCATCGCCGAGGCGCTGCGGGTCTATGCCGGCGAGATGCGCGACAAGCGCGTGATGCGCGCCGAAGAGGCGGCAAACAAGTTGCCAACCAAAATGACGCTTGCCACAATGACGCTTACGGTGCCGCCGCTGCTGATCATCCTTGTCGGACCTTCGGCCAACGGCATCGCCAACCTGGGCAACATGAGCAACTAGACCAATGACATTCCCCGGTGCCGGCCGTCAGGCAAGGGTCGGCACCTTCCTTCTGGGCCTGATGGCCCTGGCGGCGTGTTCCCAGCCCGGGATCGCGCCGTCGGGCACGGACGGAGTCTATGCCCCGGGCGTCAACCTGCGCAAACCGGCCGTCGACGGGCTCGTCGTCGGCAACCGGCTGGTCGATGCCGGCCACTACGAACTCGCGCTCGAGGCCTATACCCGCGCCGCCCTGGACGACGGCATGTCGCCCGAGATCCTGCTGGGCGTGGGCACCGCCAACCTTGGCCTCGGCCGGCTGGGCCAGGCCGAAAGCCAGCTGCGCCGCGCGACCGAAGCCCGCCCCGACTGGCCCGATGCCTGGAACAACCTGGGCGTGCTGCTGATGGAACGGGGCGAATGGTCGGAGGCCGAAGGTGTCTTTCGGAAGGCCTACGCGCTGGATAATGGCGAAAGTGACTCAATCCGGGATAATTTGCGCCTGGCACTCGCAAAAAACGAATTTCCTGATACTGTCGGTGATCAAAGCGATGACTATGCATTGGTGCGCCGGGGAGGCGTTGTCCTCCTGACACAGACCCCCTGAAGGGGGCGCCCAGCGGGGCACCATGAGGCAAGAGCAGCAAGGGACGCAGGAAAATGCGCCATCGGTATATCCTGCCAGTCGCCCTGGCAGCGGTCTCGGGCCTGTCGGCCTGTGCCGACAAGGGTGAGGAAACCGTCGAACGCGCCTTCCAGGAGGTCAACGTCGTCGATGAAAGCAACCTGAACGAGGTCATGCTGACCGTCGCCGACCCGAACGAGGCGGTCAGCTATTTCACCCGCGCCACCGGCGACACGCCCGACCGGATCGACCTGCAGCGCGGGCTCGCGCTGTCGCTGGTGCGCGCCAAACGCTCGACCGAGGGCGTGGCCGCCTGGAAGAAGGTCGTCGCCATGCCGGGCAGCACCGCCGACGACAAGGTCGAACTGGCCGACGCGCTGATCCGCGCCGGGCAATGGGACCAGGCCGAAACCGTCCTCGACCAGGTGCCGCCCACCCACGAGACCTTCAAGCGCTACCGGCTGGAGGCGATGGTCGCCGACGGCAACAAGGAATGGACCCGCGCCGACAGCTTCTACGAGGTCGCCGTGGGCCTGACCACGCAGCCCTCGGGCGTGCTGAACAACTGGGGCTATTCCAAGCTCTCGCGCGGCGATTTCGCCGAGGCCGAGCGGCTGTTCGGCGAGGCGATCCGCCAGGATCCGACATTGTTCACCGCCAAGAACAACATCGTCCTGGCCCGTGGCGCACAACGCAACTATATCCTTCCAGTGATCCCGATGGACCAGGTCGAACGCGCGCAGCTGCTGCACACGATGGCGCTTTCGGCGATCAAGCAGGGCGACGTCGAGACCGGCAAGAGCCTTCTGCGCGATGCCATCGACACCCATCCGCAGCATTTCGAGGCCGCCTCGCGCGCGCTGCAGGCGCTGGAGGCCTGAGGCCGTGCAGATCCCGGCGACACAGGCCCTGGTCTTCGTGCCCTTCGTGCTGCCGATCTGCCTCTACGTCGCCTTCACCGACCTGCGCGCAATGCGCATCACCAACCAGGCGGTGATCTGTCTTGCGCTGGTCTTCGTGGTGCTGGGCCCCTTCCTCATGCCCCTGCCCGATTACGGCTGGCGCTGGGTGCAGATGGCCGCCGCGCTGGGGATCGGCATCGCGCTGAACGCCGCCGGCGCCATGGGTGCGGGGGATTCCAAGTTCATCGCCGCTGCCGCGCCCTTCATCGACATGGGCGATATCCCGGCCCTGATAAAGCTGCTGGCTGCCGTGCTGCTGGCCGCCGTGGTCACCCACCGCGTGATCAAGCACACGCCCCTGCGCCGCGTCGCGCCGCACTGGGACAGCTGGAACAAGACCGGCGATTTTCCCATGGGCCTGGCCCTGGGCGGCACGCTGGCCTTCTACCTCATCCTCGGCGCGCTCTACGGGAGCTGACCCGCGCCCCCGCGGCCCAAGAATTTTAGACTAAAATTCTTGCACCACAGCCGCCATCGCGCCCGCCTCGCTCCACCCTTTTCCCCGATTTCCGCCACAATCCCGTGGCACCACGATCCCCGACGAAACCGGGGACCCGACCGATGAACATGCAGCCCGTGGGCGTCACCGCGCCCCCCTCTCCCAGGACACTCGCCGAGATCGAGCTGCCCATGGTCATGATGCGGGACATCCTGCTCAAGACCATGTTCCGCAAGACGCTCGACCTGGTAAGCGAGATCAGCCAGGCGATCTGTCTGCCGGTCCCGATCACCCAGGAACTCGTGGACCTCGCCCGCGAACAGAAGCTGCTGGAAGCCACCGGCACGCTCAACGCCAATTCCGGCAACGAGATGGGCTACCAGCTGACCGACCAGGGCAGAAGCCGCGCGCTGGATGCGCTGTCACAGTCGGAATATTTCGGCGCCATGCCGGTGCCGCTGCACATCTATTCCGAGCAGGTCAAACGCCAGTCGATCCGCAACATCCAGGTCACGCGCGACCAGCTGACCACCGCCATGGGCCACCTGATCCTGCCGTCCTCGCTGCTCGATCACCTGGGCCCCGCCGTCAGCGCCGGCCGCTCGATCCTGATGTACGGCCCGCCCGGCAACGGCAAATCCTCGATTTCCAACGGCATTCGCGACGCGCTCGGCGATCGGGTCTACGTGCCCCGCGCCATCGAATATGCCGGCCAGGTCATCACCGTCTACGACCCGATCGTGCACAACGCCCTGCCCGATATCGTCGACGACCCCGGCTCGCTCCGCCGCGCCAGGCGGTTCGACCAGCGCTATGTCTGCTGCGAACGGCCCACCGTTGTCACCGGCGGAGAGCTGAGCCTGTCGATGCTCGACCTGGTCTACAACCCCACCGCGCGCACCTACCAGGCGCCGCTGCAGCTGAAATCCACCGGCGGGATCTTCATCGTCGACGACCTCGGGCGTCAGGCCGAACCGCCGCAGGCGCTGGTCAACCGCTGGATCGTGCCGCTGGAGGAAGGCAAGGACATCCTCGGCCTGCAATCGGGCGAGAAGTTCGAGGTGCCCTTCGACACGCTGGTGATCTTCTCCACCAACTTCCACCCGAACGAGATCTTCGACAAGGCGGCGCTGCGCCGGATCTTCTTCAAGATCAAGATCGACGGGCCGGACCAGGAGAACTTCCTGAAGATCTTCGCGCTTGTGGCGCGCAAGAAGAAGGTGCCCCTGAACGAGAAGGCGCTCGTCCACCTGATCCGGACGAAATACCCGACGATCAACAACGAATTCGCCAACTACCAGCCGGTGTTCCTGATCGACCAGATGATCGCGATCTGCGAATTCGAAGGCATCCCCTACCAGATGACGCCCGAGCTGATCGACCGCGCCTGGGACAACATGTTCGTCCGCGACGAACATATCGTGAAATAGGCAATGCAAGAGGCCCGGGGCGCATCGCCGCCGGGCCTCGCTCCTCTCCTCCGTGTCTCTCTTCTAGCGCGCCGCTATTCCGCCGGCTGCACCTGCGGCCCCGGCCCCCGGCCGGTCACCGGTGCCTTGTCCTGCAACGGCAGCTCGATCATCAGCAGCGAGATCCCGCAGGCCAGCAGCGACAGCACGCATGCAATCCAGAACACCGGGTGCAGCGCCGCGGCGATGCCCTGGGTCACGATCTCCTGCATCTGCGGATCCATCGCGGCGATCATCTCGTTCGTCAGCCCGCGCGGCGCCCCTTCCAAAGCGCCATCCAGCCGGGATTGCAGACCGGCGGCGAAGATCGCGCCGAAGGTTGCCGTACCGACCGACCCGCCGATCAGGCGGAACATGTTGGCCGAGGCGGTGCCGATCCCGATCATCTGCGGCGGCACGGCGTTCTGGATCGCGGTCACGCCCACGCCCATCGTCGGCCCGATGCCCAGCCCCACGAACAGCATGGTGACGGCGATCCACCAGTTCGGCGTATGCGCATGGGTCATCGCCATCGACACCAGCGCCAGCGACAGCACCGCGGTCGAGGCCACGGGCAGCAGCCGGTAATGCCCGGTGCGCGCCATGATCTGCCCCGCCAGTGTCGAGGCCCCGATCAGCCCCGCCATCATCGGAAAGACGAAAAGGCCCGAGGCCGCCGGCGACATCCCCTTCACCACCTGCATGAAGAAGGGCACGAAGGTGATCGTGCCGAACATCGTCACGCCGATGATCATGCCGACCGAATTCGAGACGACGAAATTGTTGATGCGGAACAGCTGCAGCGGCAGGATCGGTTCTTCGGCGCGGCTTTCGATCCGCAGGAAGACGCCCAGCATCACCAGCACGGCCAGGATCAGCGCGATCACCATCGGGCTGCTCCAGGGCAGGACGGATCCGCCCAGGCTGGCCGTCAGCACGGTCAGCGACAGCACCGCCGTCAGGCTGGCCGCGCCGGCATAGTCGATCTTCACCCGGCCGCGTCCGGGCGTGCGCCGAAGCGCCAGAGACAGCACCGTCATCGCGACAAGCCCCAGCGGCAGGTTCACGAGGAAGATCCACTGCCAGCTGAAATGCTGCACGATGAAGCCCCCCGCCAGCGGCCCCACCACCGTCGACAGGCCAAAGACCGACCCCAGGATCCCCTGGTACCGCCCCCTCTCGCGCGGCGAGACATTGTCGGCCACGGTCGCCATCGACGACACGATCAGCCCGCCGCCGCCCAGCCCCTGAACGAACCGGCCGACGATCAGCACCCAAAGCTCGGGCGCCAGCGCACAAAGCACCGAGCCCGCCAGGAACACGCCGATGCCCGCCTGCATCACGATCTTGCGGCCAAACAGATCGCCCAGCTTGCCAAAGACCGGCGCGCTGACCGTCGCCGCCATCAGGTAAGAGGTGATCACCCAGGTGATCTGGTCCAGACCGCCCAGGTCGCCCAGAATCACGGGCAGCGCCGTGGTCACCACGGTCTGGCCAAGTGACGCAAGAAACAGCACAGCCGAGACCGCGAAGAACAGCGCGATAAGCCGCCTGGGCTCCAGGTCGTCCGCGGAGCTTGGGATTGATTCTGTCACGTGTTAATCCTTGAGACCAATTCGCCTCTCCCGCTGACCGAAGACCAAGCGGAACCAGAGGCATCCGCCCCTTGCGGAGCTTACAATACGGGTGTCACAGGCAGGTATATGCAGATTGCAATTACATGTCAATGTCACGTATAATGCACACAGGGCCGGTGGGGATGCCGGCACCAACGGAGGACAAGCCAATCGCAGGCTGCAGCAACGAACTCACCGACTTTCTGGAAAAGGCGGGGATCGACCACCGAACGACAGAGGCCGCCCTGGACATCGACGCTTCTCTCCAGCAATGGCGCCGCCGCGTGTCCAAGCGCGAGCTGGGCACCGCCGCGCTGGACGCCTTCGGCCTCTCGGACGAGATCGACCTCGCGCAGCTCGATGTGCTCTTCGCGATCTCTCCGCCGCTGAACGAATTCTGGGACGACGAGGGCACGGACGAGACGATGGTCTCCACCATCGCCGCGCGCCTGCGGATCGACCCGTCGCGCGCCTCGCGCCTGGTGAGCGAGCTGATCACCAAGGAACTCGCACAGCGCAGCGTCAGCCAGCGCGACGCCCGCCGCACCATCGTCGAACTCACCGAAAGGGGCGAGGCCATCGTCTTCGCCGCCCGCCGGTTCAAGTTCCTGGTGCTTGGCGAATTCCTGTCGGGCTGGACGGATGAAGAGATCGCCGCCTTCGTGCCGTTGATGGAACGCTTCGTCGCCTGGACCGACGATGCCGGGCGGCTGGGCCGGGAACGCTTCGCGCACGAGATCTCGGAGCTGACCGCCGAGCTGAAAAAGACCCTGCCGGCGGCCTGACCGACCGGCACGAGGCCGCGATGGACACGACCCCCGAGCAAACCGCCGACCAGACCAGCACCCAGACCATGGGCGCGGATCCGGGCCACCGCCCGATCCCGTCCCGCATCACCGACTGGTTCTCAGGGCGCGGCTGGCAGGTGCACCCGCACCAGCAGGCCATGGTCGACCGCGCGGACCAGCCCGCCACCCTGCTGATCGCCCCCACCGGCGGCGGCAAGACGATGGCCGGTTTCCTGCCCACCCTGGCGGAACTGGCCGAGGGCGGGCACGACGGGCTGCACACGCTCTACATCTCGCCGCTCAAGGCACTGGCCGCCGATATCAAGCGCAACCTGCGCACCCCCGTGGACGAGATCGGCCTGCCCATCCGCATCGAGGACCGCACCGGCGACACCTCGGCCACCGTCCGCAAGCGCCAGCGCGCCGACCCGCCGCATATCCTGCTGACCACGCCCGAAAGCCTCGCGCTGCTGACCTCCTACGAAGACGCCGCGCGCACCTTCGCCGGTGTGCAGCGCGTGGTGGTGGACGAGATCCACGCGCTGGCCGAATCCAAGCGCGGCGATCAGCTGATGCTGGCGCTGGCCCGGCTGCAAACCCTCGCCCCCGGCCTGCGCCGCGTCGGCCTCTCGGCCACGGTCGAGGACCCGGCCGCCATCGCCCGCCTGCTCGCCCGCCACCCCGATCCCTGCGCCATCCTGCAGGCCGATCCCGGCCCGGCGCCCGACATCGCCATGCTCAGGACCGACGAACGCCCACCCTGGGCCGGCGGCGGCGCGGCCTATGCGATCCGCGCCGTGCTGGACCAGGTGAAACAGCACCGCACCACGCTGATCTTCCACAACACCCGCGCCCAGGCGGAAATCTTTTTCCACAACCTCTGGCTCGCCAATGAAGACAGCCTGCCCATCGGCATCCACCATGGCTCTCTCGACCGGGTGCAGCGCGAGCGGGTCGAGGCGGCGATGGTCCGGGGCGATCTGCGCGCGATTGTCTGCACCGGCTCTCTGGATCTGGGCATCGACTGGGGCGACGTGGACCTGGTCATCCAGATCGGCGCGCCCAAGAACGTCAAGCGCCTGGTCCAGCGCATCGGCCGCGCCAACCACCGCTACAACGCGCCCTCCAAGGCGCTGCTGGTCCCCGCCAACCGCTTCGAGGTGGTCGAATGCGTCGCTGCCCTGGAAGCCGTGCGAGACAACGACCTGGACGGAGAGCCGCGCGGCCCCGGCCCTCTGGACGTGCTCTGCCAGCAGATCTTGATCGCCGCCTGCTCGGGCCCGTTCGACGCCGACGCGCTTTTTGCCGAGGTCAGGACCGCCGGCGCCTATGCTACCCTGTCGCGCGCCGCCTTCGACGATTGCCTCGATTTCTGCGCCACCGGCGGCTACGCCCTGCGCGCCTACGACCAGTGGCAGCGCCTGAAACAACGCCCCGATGGGCTCTGGCAATTGCGCGACCCACGCTCGGCCCAGCGGATCCGCATGAACATCGGCACGATCCAGGACAGTGAAACCCTGAAGGTCCGCCTGCGCCGCAACCGCGGCGGCAAGCCGCTGGGCGAGATCGAGGAAGGCTTCGCCGCCTCCCTCTCCCCCGGTGACACCTTCCTGATCGGCGGCCAGATCGTGCGCTACGAGGGGCTGCGCGAAACCGTGGTCGAGGTGTCGCGCGATGCCCACCGCAAGCCCAAGATCGCGGTCTTCTCCGGCACGAAATTCGCCACCTCCACCCAGCTGTCGAACCGCATCCTCGACATGTTCGCGCAAGGCGCCTGGCCCCAGCTGCCCGGCCATACCGCCGAATGGCTGGCGCTCCAGCGCGAGGTCTCGCGCCTGCCCGAACGCGGCCGGCTGCTGATCGAAAGCTTCCCCCATGACGGGCGCGAACATATCTGCATCTACGGCTTCGCCGGGCGCAACGCGCAGCAGACGCTGGGTCTTTTGCTGACCAAGCGGCTTGAGGAAACCGGCCTTGCGCCCATGGGGTTCGTGTCGACCGATTACGCCACGCTGATCTGGGGGCTCGACGCGGTGATCGACCCTGCGCCACTGTTCGACATCGACGCCCTGCGCGACGGGCTTGACCGCTGGCTGGCCGGCAACGCGGTGATGAAGCGCACCTTCCGCGCCTCGGCCACCATTGCCGGGCTGATCGACCGCAACGTGATGGGCCCGCGCAAGACCGGGCGGCAGATGACCATGTCGTCGGACATCCTCTACGACACGCTGCTGAAATACGATCCCGACCACCTGACCATGCGCATCACCCGGACCGAGGCGCTGCGCGGTCTCGTCGATTTCGGCCGGATCGAAGAGATGATCGCGCGGACCTCCGGCATCGACCTTTTGCGCCTGAAGCGCGTTACACCGCTGGCCGCGCCGCTTTTCCTGGAACATGGCCGCGTGCCGGTGGCGGGCTCGGCCGAAGACCGACTGCTGGCCGAAGAGACCGAGGCGCTGATGTCCGCCGCCGGCCTCGACGGCGCGCTCAGCTGACCCTCTTGCGCAAGCGCGCGGGATAGGCCAAGGAACGGAGCATGAACGCTCTTCAGACCACCCAGCCCCGGACGCACGACTTCACCCTCGCCGGTGCCCGGCTGACCGCCCTGCCCTCCGGCGCGCTATGGTGGGCGGCCGAAAGCCTGCTCTGCGTGTCGGACCTGCACCTGTGCAAGGCCGAACGTCACGCCCGCCGTGGCGGCGCGCCCCTGCCGCCCTACGAGACGCGCGATACGCTGCAGCGCCTGTCCGATGCCCTGCAGGCCACGGGCGCCCGCACGGTGATCTGCCTTGGCGACAGTTTCGACGACCTCGCCGCCGCGCGCGCCCTGCCCGAGGCCGAACGGCTGGAGCTGACGGGCCTGATGGCGGGCCGCGACTGGATCTGGATCGAGGGCAACCACGATCCCGGCCCCGTGGATCTTGGCGGCACCCACCTGGCCCAGCTCACGATGGGCCCGCTCACCTTCCGCCACATCGCCGACCCTTCGGCGCGCGGAGAGATCTCGGGCCATTACCACCCCAAGGCGCAGGTGAAGACCCGCCTTCGCCGGATCTCGCGCCCGGCCTTCCTGCTGGACCGCGACCGCCTGATCCTGCCTGCATTCGGCACCTTCACCGGCGGGCTGCGCAGCACCGCACCGGAACTGTCCCGCCTGATGCGGCCCGAGGCGCTGGCGATCCTCACGGGGCAATCCGCACAGCCGGTGCCCATGCCCCGCTGACGGCGCCGGGCCGCGAGGTCGCGCTGGAGTATTTTTACAAAGGTGAAGACAGGGGCGTGGCGCGCCGGATCATGAACAGATCGTTAATCCGCGCTTGCAACCTCTTGATTTCAAAAGGCCGGCACCCTGTCCCACGCGTGGGACATTCCGCAACCCCCTGCTTCATCTTTGCCCAAATACTCAATCCGGCCGAGCCACCCGCGCATCGGCCGGATCAGATAAGCCCGGCATCCTCAAGCTCGGGCATATAGGTCCGGCTCACCGGCACGCGGTCGCCGTTGACGAGCCTCAGGTAGGTCTTGCCCCGCTCCTTCTCGGCGCCCTGCACCGCCTGGCGCGCGACCCAGTGGCTGCGGTGGGTGCAGAAGCCGTCGACCGTGTCCATCTCCTCCACCGCGTCGCCAAAGCGCAGGCGGATGGCATATTCGCCCTCGGTCGTGACCACCATCACCCGGTGGTCGTTCACGTTCAGCCGGATGATCCGCCCGTCGAAGCTGCCGGGCAGGCGGCGGATCAGGCGGGGCGGTTCGGCCGCCGGGGCGGCGTCCGCGGACGCGGCTTCGAGGATGGGCGCGGCGGATTCGGGACGGGCCACGAAATGGGTCCGGATCACGCGGCGCATGGCACAGACGCCGATGGTGATGCAGGCCACGAAGAACATGAGTCGCAGGAAGGACAGCGGCGCGGATCCCGGTTCATGGGCGATGGCCCAGTCCACAGTCCAGACCACCGGCGTGAAGACCACGCTCATCAGCACCACTACCAGCCCGTCCCGCCGCCAGGGCCTGTCGTCCGGGACCAGCCGCGCCGCAAGCCGGCGCAGCCCCGCGCTGACGAAGCTGGACGAGACAATGACCAGCCCCCAGAACAAAAGGCGCTGGGTAAAGGACATCGAGCCATAGGTGCCGAAGGGCCCGGCCAGTGCCACCAGGACGGAGCCCAGCGACCAGACGAGTAAATGAATGTTCCTCTGGTTCAGCCCGACGGCGCCACGGAGCAGTTCAGTCATGCAATCTGCTGGTATCTGAAAACGATCGGTCATTTTCTAGCGGCAAGACGGCGGTCTCGCAAACCGGAAATTGACCGGACACGCCGATGGCTGCCAGAGAGCCCGCTGCATGCGCACACGCGGGGTGTCGCGCCCCGGGGGGGCGGGGCGCGACATGGGGTCATGCCCTGTCTGGGCCGGCTCAGGGCGTCAGCCCTTCGGGTTCGTCCAGCCCGTTGAGGCGGGCGCAGGCGGTGACCGTATTGGCAAGAAGGCAGGCGATGGTCATCGGGCCGACCCCGCCGGGCACCGGCGTGATGGCGCCGGCCACGGCGGCGCAGCTGTCGTAATCGCAATCGCCGACCAGGCGGGTCTTGCCCTCGCCCTTCTCGGGCGCGTCGATCCGGTTGATGCCCACGTCGATCACCGAGGCGCCGGGCTTGATCCAGTCGCCGGTGACCATCTGCGGACGTCCCACGGCGGCCACGACGATATCGGCGCGTTTCACCACCTCGGGCAGGTCCTTTGTGCGGGAATGCGCGATGGTCACCGTGCAGCTTTCGCCCAGCAGCAGTTGCGCCATCGGCTTGCCCACGATGTTCGACCGGCCGATCACCACCGCGTTCAGCCCCGACAGCGACCCCAGGTGATCGCGCAGCAGCATCAGGGAGCCCAACGGCGTGCAGGGCACCATCGCCTTCTGGCCCGTACCCAGAAGCCCGACGTTCGAGATGTGGAACCCGTCCACGTCCTTGGCCGGTGCGATGGCGTTGATCACCTTGTCCGCGTCCATGTGATCCGGCAGCGGCAGCTGCACCAGGATGCCATGCACCTGCGGGTCCTTGTTCAGCGTCTCGACCAGGTCCAGCAGGTCAGCCTCGGGCGTATCGGCGTCCAGCTTGTGCTCGAACGAGGCCATGCCGGCCTCCACCGTCTGCTTGCCCTTGGAGCGCACGTAGACCTGGCTTGCCGGGTCCTCGCCGACCAGCACCACGGCCAGGCCCGGGGTGATCCCGTGATCCGCCTTCATCTTCGCCACGTGCTTGGCCACCTGGCCGCGCACCCTGGCCGCAAAGGCCTTTCCGTCAATGACTTCCGCCGTCATCGCAACCTCTCATCTGCTTCGTTTCCCATCCCGGGGCGCGCCCCGGCCCCTTCAGGGCCGACGGGCAGCGGGGGCTCGATGCCCCCGATGGCCGTTCTCCGGCCCCGGGCCGATCGCCGCGGCGCTCTCTTGCCGTGTTATCCCGACACGCCACAACGCCACAGGACCAATGCGACATTCGGCGGGGAAATTGCGGCCCGGGCACAGGTGTCCCGCTTTGGCATCGGAAACCGCAGGGTCTCAGGGGGCCCAGGCCCGCTGTGCCGGCAGCCAGAGCGTCAGGTGATCGCCCCGCCGCAGCGTCCCGGGCCGTTCGACCCAGGCCGTCACTCCGCGCCGGCCGGCGGCGGCGCGCTTGAACGCCTTGCCGTGACCCGGCTCGTCCGCCTCGATCTCGCGCGCGGGCAGGTTGCAGGGCAGGTTCTCCATGTCCACCGTCAGCGCCACGCCCGAAGGTCCCTGCAGCCGCGACGACGGCGGGACATGGGTGAAATCGGGGATCCCCTTCACCACCACCGAGGCTCCGAGCAGGCCCGGATCCAGCGCCTCCAACCCGATGTCGGCGGCGATTCCCGCCAGTTCCTCCTCGGACAGGATCGTCAGCTGCCGCACGTTCCGGATCTCGGTGCCCTTGGGATAAAGCTCCTTCACCCGCACGCAGGCCGGCCGCGTCGCGCCCTCGTGCCGTGCGCCGTCAAGCCCGTGGAATCCCAGCTCCAGCGCGTCCTGCGCGCCCGAGCGCAGCCCCTGCCTCGCCGGGGCCATGCCCAGCCAGACGACCTCTCCGACATGCTCACTCTCGCGATAGACCGACGCCATGGGTCCCGTCCTTTCCTGAAGCCCGTGGTCCCGCATATAGCGCTGCGGACAAAAGAAAAACCCGCAGGCCGGGACCTGCGGGTTTCGATGGCTGTCCGATGAGGATCAGACCGAAGGTTCGGGCTCCATTCCGCCGTCGGGCGGGCTCTTCTTCGGCTTGGTCTTCGGGATTGCGGTGACCGAGGGCGTGTTGCCCTGGTCCGGCGTGTCGCCCTTGTCATCGCCGGATTGCGGCGGCTCGCCCCGGATCACGCGCTGGATCTCGTCGCCGGTCAGCGTCTCGTATTCCAGCAGGCCCTGCGCCAGGCGTTCCCATTGCTCCTGCTGTTCCATCAGGATCGCATGCGCGCGCTCATAGCCTTCCTGGATGTAGCGCCGCACCTCTTCCTCGATCATTTCCTTTGTATGCGCCGACACCGAGAAGCCCGCGGTATTGCCCTGGTAGCCCTCGTGCGCCTCGGCGTAGTCGATGTTGCCGACCTTGTCGGACATGCCCCATCGCATCACCATGGCGCGCGCCAGCTGGCTGGCCTGCATGATGTCGCCGGCGGGGCCGTTCGACACGTGATCGGCGCCGTACTTGATGATCTCGGCGGCCTTGCCGGCCATGGTCATCGCCAGCTTCTGTTCGCATTCGTCGCGGTGATAGTTCAGCCGGTCAATCTCGGGCAAGGACACCACCATGCCGAGCGCCCCGCCACGGGGGATGATCGTCGCCTTGTAGACCGGGTCGCATTCCGGCAGCGCAAGGCCCACGATGGCGTGGCCGGCCTCGTGATAGGCGGTTTTTTCCTTCTGGTCCTGGGTCAGGACCATGGACCGCCGCTCGGCGCCCATCATCACCTTGTCCTTGGCGTTCTCGAAATCTTCCATCGTCACGAAACGACGTCCGACACGGGCGGCCATCAGAGCCGCCTCGTTGACCAGGTTGGCCAGATCGGCGCCCGAGAAGCCGGGCGTGCCGCGCGCGATGATGCGCAGGTCGACATCGGGGCCCAGCGGGGTCTTGCGGGCGTGGACACCCAGGATCTTCTCGCGGCCCTTGATGTCGGGGTTGCCGACGGTGACCTGGCGGTCGAACCGGCCCGGGCGCAGCAGCGCCGGGTCCAGCACGTCCTTGCGGTTGGTCGCGGCGATGATGATCACGCCCTCGTTGGCCTCGAACCCGTCCATCTCGACCAGCAGCTGGTTGAGCGTCTGTTCGCGTTCGTCGTTGCCGCCGCCATAGCCGGCGCCACGATGGCGGCCCACGGCGTCGATCTCGTCGATGAAGACGATACAGGGGGCGTTCTTCTTGGCCTGTTCGAACATGTCGCGGACACGGGACGCACCCACACCCACGAACATTTCAACGAAATCCGAACCGGAAATCGTGAAGAACGGCACGCCGGCCTCGCCTGCGATGGCCCGCGCGAGCAGCGTCTTACCGGTGCCCGGAGGGCCGACCAGCAGCGCGCCCTTGGGAATCTTGCCGCCGAGTCGCGAGAATTTCTGCGGGTTGCGCAGGAATTCGACGATCTCTTCCAGCTCTTCCTTGGCCTCGTCGATGCCCGCGACATCGTCGAAGGTCACGCGGCCGTGCTTTTCGGTCAGCATCTTGGCCTTGGATTTGCCAAAGCCCATGGCACCGCCTTTGCCGCCGCCCTGCATCCGGTTCATGAAGTAGATCCAGACACCGATCAGAAGAAGGAACGGCAGCAGCGAGACGATGAAGGCCTGGAAGCCGGATTGCTGCTGCTGCTCCGCACGGACCGGAACATCGTTTTCAATCAACAGCCTGGTGATCTCGGCGTCTTCGGGCTTGATGGTCACGTAGTCCTGACCGTCGGCACCGCGGAAACGCACCTGTTCCCCGTCGAGCGTCACCTGGTTGACCTCGCCCCCCTCCACGGAGGCCACGAAGTCGGAATAGCTGATCTCGCGGCTCTGCAGCGTGCCCCCGGATCCGCTGAACAGGTTGAACAGCGCAAGGATCAACAGGAACAGGACCACCCAGAACGCGATGTTACGTGCATTTCCCAAGGGAATTCTCCTGACTGCAGGGCCGACATGCCGTCGGCCCGGTTGTCCATAAGATAGAGATCATGTGCCGAGGTTCAATTGGATAATAGTGCGGCAAAGAACGCCTCGGGGCTCTCCTGCAGGTTTGCATGCCATCCGTTGGCCATTCCGGCAAGCGGCGCGGCCACCAGTTCCTCGCCCCGCCACACCGCCGGCGACGCCATGAGCGCGGCGTAGGGCCGCCCCGTCTCGCGCCAGCCGGGGGTCTGGCCTAGCCCGGTGCGACCCAGCGTCCCGATGACCAGATCGTCGCGATCGGCCGCGCCCGCGGCGGTGACGGCCGGGGCGGTCAGGCGCCAGCGCCCGTCCCAAAGCTCTCCCGGGGCGGCGGATTGCGCGCGGGCGAAGGCGTATTCGCGGCAGATCCAGATCGAGGAGCCCGCGACCAAGATGCGGCAGCCCGCCAGCGTGGCGCCGCGGCCGTGGCGCAGCGCGTCGATCGCCTCGGTCATGGCCGCGCGGCGCGGGGGGTAATCGGTGCGCCCGATCCACATCACCGCGCAGAGCAGCAGCCGGCGCGCGATCTCCCGCGGGAGGGTGCGGAAGCGCCGCAGGTCGACGACCACATCGCCGCCGTCGACGGCGGCGATGTCGCGGGCGGTCAGGAACGTGTGCCAGTCCAGCGCCTCGCGCGCCTCGGCCATGTGGCTGGCCACGGCCGCCAGACTACGCGCCGTCAGCCCCAGCGGCTCAAGCTGTTCGAGGATGCGCCGCGCCTGGACCCGTTCGAACCGGGAATCCTCGTTCGAGGGGTCTTCGCACCAGGAGATCCCGTTGCGCCGCAGGTAATCTCGCAGCTGCGCCCGGCTCACCCCCAGCATCGGCCGCAGCAGCGTCACCCCATGCATCGTGCGCCGCACCGGCATGGCGGCCAGCCCGTTGACCCCCGAGGCCCGCGCCAGCCGCATCAGGACCGTCTCGGCCTGGTCGTCGGCGGTATGGCCCAACGCCACCTGCGTGATCCGCCGCTCGCGCGCCCAGTCGGCGATCAGGCGATAACGCGCGTCGCGGGCGGCCGCCTGCAGGTTGCCCTGCCGGTCCCAGCCTTCCCAGGTCAGCGTGACGTGGGGAATGTCCAGCCGCTCCGCCAGAGCGGCGACCGTCTCGGCCTCCTGCAGGGCTTCGGGGCGCAGGCCGTGGTTCACCGTGACCGCCTGCAGCTCGATCGTGCCGGCGGGGAAGGCGCGCGTCAGGATATGCAGAAGGGCGACGGAATCCCCGCCGCCCGAAACGGCAACCCCAATCCGGTCCGGCGGGGTTGCATGGAACTGGGATCGCACGACCGATATGATATCGGTGTCGGCCCCGGTCACTGGCAGCCCAGTGCCTCCATCTCCGCCTGGGCGGTCGGCACCGAACCGGACATCGGGAAGCGGGCCGAAACCTCGGCGAGGGTCAGGCAGGCCTGGTCGCCCTGCCCCAGCTTTCCAAGCGAGCTGCCCAGCAGTGTCAGCGCCTCGGGCGCGACCTGCCCGGTGGGATCGGCGCTGAAGCTGGCAAGATAGGCGCGCGCGGCTTCGCGCGTGTCCTCCAGCCCCGTCAGCGCCTTGCCGCGCTTCAGTTGCGCCTCGGCGGCGAGCGGGCTGCCCGGATAGTTGGTCACGAAGCGCTGGAAACCGTCGGCGGCCTCGCGGTAGCGGGACTCCGCCAGCGCGGTATTGGCGGCGTCGAAATCCGCGCGCTCGCCGATGGCAAGCTCGGTCTGGCCGCCGCTGTTCGCCGGCGGTGTCGGCGGCGCCGGCTGGGCCGGGGCTGCGGCGTCTCCGCCCAGGGTGGTGGTGTCGCCCAGCTGGCTGACATCGCCGCCCTCCAGCTCCACCAGCCGGAATTCGAGATCGCCGATCCGGTTGGTGCCGTCGCGCACGATCTCCTCGATGCGGAACTCCAGCTGCTCGGTCCGCGCGGTCAGCGTCTGCAGGGCGCTCTCCATCGAAGCGACGCGCTCCAGCACCGTGTCGCCGCTCAGCTGAACCGAAGGTGTGCCGGTGGTCGAGAGTTCGCGCTTGAGCTTCTGCACCTCGACATAAAGCATCGAAAGCTCCTGCCGGATGTCCGCCAGGGTCTGCTGGTCCTGCGCCAAGGCCGGCGCGGGGTGCAGGGTCAGAACAGCAAGCGCACAGGCCAGAGCAACGCCGGGAAGCCGAAGCCGCATGATGTTACCCCGTCAACCCGGCCGCGAGCACGGTGACCGCGCGGCGGTTCTTGGCATAGCAGGCCTCGACGCTGCAGATTTCCACGGGGCGTTCCTTGCCGTAGGAGACCGTGCGCAGCCGGTTGGCCGCGACCCCGCGCGAGATCAGGTATTCGCGCGCCGCGTTGGCCCGGCGTTCGCCGAGCGCCACGTTGTATTCGCGGGTGCCCTGTTCGTCGGCATGGCCCTCGATCGTGGCGGTGTAATCGGGGTTCTGGATCAGCCAGGTGGCCTGCCCGTTCAGGGTCTGGCGCGCGGCGTCGTTCAGGGTCGATTCATCGACCAGAAAGAACACGCGGTCGCCCACCGCCTGCTGGAAATAGACCGGCGAGCGGGGATCTGCCGCCGAACCGCCGGCCCCGCCGATGGCGCCGACGCTTCCCGGCGCCGGCGTGGTGATGTCGTTCAGCGCGTCATCCTTGTTGGAGCACGCGGCAAGAAGCCCCGCCACCAGGAAAACCGCCAGCCTGCACGCAGACTTCATGCCTCTACCTCTGGATCATTCTGTTTTTTCATTGGCCCGGTCCTTAACACAGCATCCACGTGTTGTTAACAAATCTGCCCCGATTCGGCAGCCTCCCGCCACAGGGACCGCCGCGCGGCGACACCGGTGGCGCGGATCCGGGTGCAGAGAGCGCCGGCCATAGCGCCGCTACTGCTGCAGCGGCGACCAGGCCGGGTCCGATGCCCCGTCCGGTGTCGGCACCGGTTTCAGGTTCCGGCCCGAGATATCGACCGAGTAAAGCTGTGCCCGCCCCTCGGTGCCCTGGCTTTCACGGGTGAACATGATCACGCGGCCATTTGGCGACCATGTCGGGCCTTCGTCCAGGAACGAAGCCGTGAGCAACCGCTCGCCGGTGCCGTCGGTGCGCATGACGCCGATGTGGAAGCGGCCATTGTTCTGCTTGGTGAAGGCGATCAGATCGCCGCGCGGGGACCAGACCGGCGTGCCGTAGCGGCCCGCCCCGGACGAGATCCGCCGCGCCTCGCCGCCACCGGCGGGCATGATGTAAAGCTGCTGGCCGCCGGAGCGGTCGCTTTCGAAGACAATCTGGCTGCCGTCCGGAGAATAGCTCGGCGCCGTCTCGATCGAGGGTGCGTTGGTCAGCCGGGTCCGCGCGCCGGTCGCCAGGTCCATCGAGAAGATGTCGGTATTGCCGCCCTGCGCCTGGGAAAACACCACCGTCCGCCCGTTGGGCGAGAAGCGCGGCGCGAAGGACATCGAGCCTTCCTGCGTTTCCAGAACCCGGCGCTGCACCTGGCCCACGTCCATCACGTAGATCCTGGGCACGCCGCTTTCATAGCTGGTGTAAAGCACCCGGTCACCCGTGGGCGAGAAGCGCGGCGCCAGCACCAGCGCGTTGCTGTCGGTCAGGTACTGGATGTTGGCCCCGTCGTAATCCATCACCGCCAGACGCTTGCGCCGGTCGTTTTTCGGCCCGCTTTCCGAGACAAAGACCACGCGGCTGTCGAAATAGGGCGCCTCGCCGGTGATGCGGGAATAGACCGTGTCGGCCACCTTGTGTGCCATGCGGCGCCAGCCCTCGGTGGTGCCGACGAATTGCAGGCCCGATCCGACCTCGACCCCCGAGAAGACATCGTAGATGCGGAACTGCACCGTCAGCCGGTCGCCCGACAGCGCCACCGAGCCGGTGATCAGCGCCTGGGCGTTGATCGTCTTCCAGTCGGCGAACTGCACCGGCGCGCCGAAATCGCTGACGGTGGAGATATGGGCCGAGGCCGGGATCTCGCGGAAGAGGCCGGTGCCCGACAGATCCGAGGCGATGACCCGCGCCAGCGAAGTGCCGTATTCCGCCGCCGCCTCGCTTTGCGGGACGAAATCGGGCACCGCGAAGGGCATCGGCTCGATCACGCCGTCGGTGATCTCGATCCGCAATGGCCCCTGCTGGGCCGAGACCGTCGTCGGCGCCGTGAGAGCCATCATGATGGGCAGGATCAGCGCCGTCAGCGCCGCAGGAAGGAAACTCTGGACCGCTCGTCTCATCTGTACTGCATGTTCTCGGGGTTGAAGGTCATTTCGATGTCGCGCCATTGCTCGTATTTCTCTGCCGGCAGGGGATAGCCCTGCTGCCCGCAGCGGATGATGGCCCGACGCGCCGCGTCGAACGCCTGCTGTGCGGCGGTCTGGTCGCCGCCGCTGAAAGACACCAGCCGGATCGAATTGGTCACCGGGCGCCCGTCCGGTGTCATTGCCACGCCCACGACCACTGTGGTCGCCAGGGCGGCGGATGACAAGGATCCCACGCTCCAGCACTGCGAAACACCCACGCGCAGCGCCTCGCGCTCGCCGCCGGTGAGCGGAGGACCGGCAGGTGCCGGGGTCGAGGCGCCGGCCTGGCCCAGCGCGGCGGCCACCGCATCGTCCACCGCCTGGCTGCGGTCGGGGGATTCGGTCTCGGGCTCCGGTTCGGATGGCGTTTCGGGCTGCGCGGTCTCGACCGGCGCCTCCGCCGGGGCGGAGGGGCGCGGACGGTCGGGGCGCGTGGCCGGACGGCGCGACGCTGTCGGCGCGGCGGTGGCGGGCGGCGCCGGTTCGGGGTCCGGCTCGGCCTCCGGCTCCGGCGGCTGATCGGTCGCCTCCTCGGGTGCGGCGGCGTCGCGGGCCTCGGGCGCCTCCTGATCCAGCCCGTCGGGAGAGACCGGTGCCTCTGTCACGGGGTCGGGCCGCGCGTCGGGCGGCGGCGGTGGCGCCGGGGTCGAGGCCTGGCGATCCACCGGCGCGGGTTCGGGCCGGGTCTCGGGAGTCAGTACCGCGGTGTCGTTCGCCGGGGGCTCCGGCGGGGTCGGCTCGGGCAGGTCCTGGGACAGCTCGGGCTCGGGCGGCTGCGGGGCCTCGGGCACGGGCGGCGCCTCGGGGGCGGCCTCGGGTGTCTCGGGCGCAACCGGATCCTGGCGCTCGGGCGGGGTTTCCTCCGTCACCTGCGGCGCGGGCTCCTCCGGGGCAAGCTCTTCGGGCTGGTCCAGGTTGCCGGGCGTTTCGGTGAATTCAGGCCCCGTGCGGGGGGCGGAGAGCGCGGCGTATTCCTCGGCCGAGATCAGAGAGACCTCGGTCACCGTCACCGGCTCCGGTTCGGAGCGGAAGAATCCCCCCACGATCACCCAGACCACCAGTCCGACGTGTGCGATCCCCGATATGGCCGTGCCTGTCTGCACCGCCTGCGCCTCACCCGTCCGACGCGTCGTCCAGCGTCGGGCCGCCGCTGTCCGTCACCAGGCCGATGTTCGAGAAGCCGCCGGCATTGAGAGCGCCCATGACCTCCATCACCACCGAATAGGGCACGCGCCCGTCCGCGCGCAGGAAAACACGGTCCGAGGTCCGCTCGGCGATGATGCCGCGCAGGCGGCTGACCAGCTCTTCGCGGGGCACGTCGGTGGTCTGGATCTGCACCGCGCCCTCGGCGGTGACGGTCACGGTCAGCGGCTCTTCCTCGGCCTCGGGCAGCGCGTTGGCCGCCGTGCGGGGCAGTTCGACCGGAACGCCCACGGTCAGCAAAGGCGCGGCCACCATGAAGATGATCAGCAGCACCATCATCACGTCGACGAAGGGCGTGACGTTGATCTCGGCCATGGGGCGCGCGCGGCGGTGTCCCCGCTTGCGCGTCCGGCGCTCGGTGTTCTGGATGGCGGCGCCCATGGCTCAGCTGTCCAGCTGGCGCGACAGGATGGTGGCGAATTCGTCGGCGAAGGTTTCGTACCCCGCAACGATCCGGTCCCCGTCGGACGACAGCTTGTTGTAGAAGATCACCGCCGGGATGGCGGCAAAGAGGCCGAGGCCCGTGGCCATCAGCGCCTCGGCGATACCGGGCGCCACGACGGCAAGGTTGGTGTTCTGCTGTTCGGCGATGTCGATGAAGGCGGTCATGATGCCCCAGACCGTTCCGAAGAGCCCGACGAAGGGTGCCGTCGCGCCGATCGTGGCCAGGACCGACAGGCCCGAGGCCTGGGCTTCGGCCTCCTTGGCGATGGCCACGTCCATCGACCGGTCGATCCGGTCCATGGCGCCGCCGATCAGCCGCCCGTCCTCGCGGTGCGACCGGCGCCATTCGGCCATGCCGGCAATGAACACCCGGTCAATCGCGCTGCGCGGCGCATTGGCGATCTGGTCGAACAGCCCGTCCAGGGGCTCTCCGGACCAGAATTCGCGGTCGAAGGTTTTGGCCCGGCTGCGCGCGATGCGGAAAGCCATGTGTTTCTGGATGATGATCGCCCAGGACCAGAACGATGACAGCAGCAAAGCCAGCATCACCAGCTTCACTGTCAGGGTCGCACGCAGGAAAAGTCCCCAGGCCGAAAAATCAATCGCCTGGGCCGCTGCCAGAGTTTCCGTTTCCATCCGCCTGCTCGTCGCTCACTTGGAAAGTGGGGCCGGTTCCGGCCGTTTGTTTGCGGAAAAGTTAATGCATTCCCCGGCAGAAGGCCACCGGAACCACCGGAAACGTGATCATAATCCGCGACCGAGTGCGCGAATCTCTGCCGGGAGCCGGGTCGGACGGCCCGAAACCTCCATCGAAACAACGGTGACGCGGGCGGTGAAGACCACCTGCCGGTCGCGCAGCACCACCTGCTCCAGCCGCAGCCGCGCGCCGGTGACGTCCAGGACACGGGTTTCCACGGTCAGCTCGTCCTCGAACCGCGCAGCCGAGAGGTAGTCACAGTCCATGTGCCGCACGACGAACACCACCCCCGCTTCGCGCAGGGCGATCTGGTCGATGCCCAGAGACTTCACCCACTGGCTGCGGGCGCGTTCGATGAAACGCAGGTAATTGGCGTGATAGACGATGCCACCCATGTCGGTGTCTTCGTAATAGACCTGCAGGGTGAAGGTGTGGGTCATGGGATGTCCTTGCGGTGGCGGGCAAAGGCGCGGGTGGCGGTCATTGCGCCGCCTGCATCCGCGCGGACAGCCGCAGCGCCATTGCGGGGTCCTGGTCCATCGCCGGCAGCACCGGGTCATAGGCCGCCCGGATCAGCGCCGCGATATCGGGGCGCAGCAGCACCGTCTCGCCCGCGCGTCCCAGCACCGAGCGGTCGGCAAAGGCGGTGTCGGACCACAGCAGCACGGTCTGCGCCACCTGCGCCAGGGCCAGGTCCTCGGCGGGGACGGACGACAGCGCCTCGTCCATCCGCAGGAAGACGAAGGCCGCCTTGATTGCGCCGGCCTTGTCGAAGCGGAAGATCCGGTACTGGTTCGCCTGTGCCGCGACCAGCCGGTCGAGCAGCGGACCAAGGTCCGGGATCAGCCGGTCGAGGTCGGGCAGCTCGCGCAGCTCGTCCCAGTCGCGGAAGAAGAAGACCATGCAATTGGCGCCCAGCTCGGGGTCGGTCTCGGTCAGCAGCGGCTGGTCGGCCAGCGTCGCGACCGCCTCGAAGGCGCCCTTGACCGTGGCCAGCGTCGCATCGTCCACGCCGATCACCACCGGCGCGATCGGCCGCCCCCAGCGGGCAAAAAGAAAGCTGCCGTCGGCGCGGGTGAACAGCGCCTCGATCTCGGAAGGGTCAAGCAAATCGGTCATGGGGGACGCTTTAGGCGGCGTGCGGGCGTCAGGCAAGGGCGGCCGCCTCACGGCGCAAAGGCATAGCCGAAGCGCGCGATATCCGTGGCACAGGCCCGGCCCACCGCCTCGGCCGCCGCATCGGTGTAATAGCCGCGGAAGTCGCGGTCCCGGTCCGAGCCGTTCTCGACCGGCAGTTCCAGCCGGAAGCCAAGTTGCCCCCAGAGCGGTGCGGCGTCGGCGTCCAGATGTTCCAGCCGGATATAGAGCGCGCATTGCTCCACCCCGTCGGCGCGGGTCATGTAGCTGGCGGCGGGGCTGGCGCGCAGGCCGGCCAGCACGCCGGGATCGCTGGCGAAATCGGTGAAGTCCATCCGCTGCGCCTTGGCGACGGTGGGATGATCGAACCCCTGCGCGCGCAGCCAGTGGTAATAGCTGACCATCCGGTCCCAGGGATTGCGCACCAGCGTGAAGGCGAACAGCCCTTTCAGCTCATCCAGCGCGACAAGCCCGTCGATATCGGCCAGCGTGGAATGTTTCCACAGCCGCCCCCGGCTCTCCACCCCCTTCACGCGCTTGCGCCGGCGCCGTGCCTTCGGCGTGTCGCCCAGCAGGATGTCGTCCTTCATGGCCCGGCCTTCCAGCGCCAGCGCCATCGCCGTGCCGCCGGTCTTTGGAATGTGAACAAAGACATAGCCCCGTCCGCGGCTGAGGATCATCCCGCCCCCTATGCGGCCCTTTTCATTGCCGGCCCAACCCCGCATTATGCCGCCCTGTCAGTACCATAAGACGCATCAGCCGGGAGGGGAACCATGGGGTGGATGAGCGACGAGACGGGCCTTGGGAAATGTGCGGCCAACCACGTGCCGCTGACGCCCCTGTCGGGCCTGCGCCGGGCGGCGGATGTCTACCGTGACGAACTGGCCGTGGTCCACGGTGACCACCGCAAGACCTATGCCGAATACATCGAAAGGGTCACGCGCCTGGCCTCGGCCCTGGCGGCGATGGGCGTGGCACCGGGCGAGGTCGTGGCGACCATCCTGCCCAACATCCCCGCCCATGCCGAGGCGCATTTCGGGGTGCCCGCCTGCGGCGCCGTGCTGAACGCGATCAACACGCGGCTCGATGCGCATACGGTCGCCTATATCTTCACCCATGGCGAGGCGAAGGTGGCACTGGTCGACAGCCAGTTCCTGCCCGTGGCCGAGGCCGCCATCGCCGAGATGGACAGCGACGGCCCCGTGATCATCGAGGTGCCGGACGAGGCCCATGGCCACCCCGCCTCGGGCCGCTACCGGACCTACGAGGATCTGCTGGCCTCGGGCGATCCCGGCTATGACTGGGTCCTGCCGGAGGACGAATGGGAGAGCCTCGCGCTCAACTACACATCCGGCACCACGGGCAAGCCCAAGGGCGTGGTCTATTCGCACCGCGGGGCCTATCTGAACGCCATGGGCCAGGTGATCAGCTGGAACATGGTGCAGCGCCCCCGCTACCTGACGATCGTGCCGCTGTTTCACTGCAACGGCTGGTGTCACACCTGGATGATGCCGATGGTCGGCGGCTGCGTGGTCTGCTGCCGCGACATCACCGCGCCCGCGATCTTCGACGCCATCGCCGACGAACATGTCACCCATTTCGGCGGCGCGCCCATCGTGCTGAACATGCTCATCAACGCGCCCAGGCACGAACGGCGGGATTTCGGCCATGTGGTCGAGGTCTTCACCGCCGGCGCGCCCCCCGCCCCCGCGACCCTGTCCAAGATCGAACCGATGGGCTTCAACGTCACCCATGTCTACGGGCTGACCGAGGTCTACGGCCCGGCGACCGAATGCACCTGGGGTCCCGGGCTCGACCGTCTGACGGGGACCGAGCGGGCCAAGGCCAAGGCGCGCCAGGGCGTGGCGATGCCCTTCATGGAACATGTCACCGTGGTCGACGAGAACATGGCCCAGATCCCGATGAACGCCGAAGCCGATGGCGAGATCGTGTTTCGCGGCAATGGCGTGATGAAGGGCTATTACAAGAACCCGGAAGCCACCGAGGAGGCCTTCAAGGGCGGCTACTTCCACTCCGGCGACATCGCGATCCAGCACCCCGACACCTACGTCCAGATCACCGACCGCGCCAAGGACATCATCATCTCCGGGGGCGAGAACATCTCTTCGGTCGAGATCGAGGCGGCGCTGATGGATCACCCGGCGGTGTCGCTGGCCGCCGTGGTGGCGAAGCCGGACGAGAAATGGGGCGAGGTGCCCTGCGCCTTTGTCGAGCTGAAGGCGGGCGAGACGGTCGACGAAGCCGAGATGATCGCCCATGCCCGCGAGAGGATCGCCCATTACAAGGCGCCGAAAAAGGTCGTGTTCCAGGAGCTTCCCAAGACCTCGACCGGCAAGATCCAGAAGTTCGAACTGCGCAACCTGGCCAAAACCCTGTGACGCGGGTGATTCGGCCACCCGCATTGCCGCCCGGACACAGGGCGTGATAGGCTCGGCCAAAAGAACGAGGCGGCAGACCCCACATCCATGACGGCGTTAACCCGGTACCAACGCATCGAAGCCACGGGGCTTTGGCGGGCCCGGCCCGAGGACCAGCGCCGAGAAGTCGTCGTGTCCCTGGGCGAGGCGACGCTCGTGATCACGGATCTCAACGACCGGGCGCTGACCCATTGGTCGCTGGCGGCGGTGCTGCGGGACAATCCCGGCGAGCGGCCGGCGATCTTCTATCCCGACGGCGATCCCGGCGAGACGCTGGAACTTGCCGAGTCCGAAGGCGACATGATCGACGCGATCGAAACGCTGCGCAAGGCGATCGACCGCGCCCGGCCGAAGCCGGGGCGGCTGCGGTCGGTAGGGATATTGGTGTCGGTCGTGGCGGTGGTACTGCTGGGCATCTTCTGGGTGCCCGGGGCGCTGAAACAGCAGGCCCTGACGGTGGTCCCCGCCATCAAGCGGCAGGAGATCGGGCGTTCGATGCTGCGCCGGGCAGAAAGGGTCTCGGGCCGGGCCTGCACACTGAGCGATGCGCGCGGGCCGCTGGCCCGGCTGGCGGCCCGCACCGGCGTGCGCGAGATCGCGGTGATGCCCGGCGGTGTGCGCGAAGCGCTGGCCCTGCCCGGCGGTCTCGTCATCCTGAACCGGTCCCTGATCGAGGATCACGAGGATCCTGCCGTCGCCGCCGGCCACATCCTGGCCGAGCGCGCCCGCGCGGGCCGGCGCGATCCGCTGGACGCGCTGCTCAGCTATGCCGGGCCGATGGCGTCGTTCCGGCTGCTGACCACCGGCGAGATCACCAACGAAACGCTGACCGAATACACCGAATACGCCCTGACCCGTCCGCGGCCGGACCTGCCGGAAGAGGTGCTTCTGGCCGCCTTTACCGAAGCCAGGGTGCCCTCGACCCCCTTTGCCTATGCCGTCGATGCCACGGGTGAATCCGTTCTTTCCCTGATCGAGGCCGACCCGATGACCGGCCTTGAGGCCCCGGCGGTGATGACCGACCGGGACTGGGTGATGCTGCAGAACATCTGCCTGGCCGATTGATCCCGGCGTATGGGGACCCGGGCCGCTGCCTGAACCCCGCCCGCATTTGCCGAACCGGATCGCCTCAGCGCAACAGCCGCGCCCCGGAATACCCCGCGCCGCGCACCTTGTTGAGCGCATCCTGCGCTGCGCCGGCGCTGGTATAGGGTCCGGCCAGGACAAGCGGGTAGGTCTTGTTGCCCTGTTTCGCCATGCCCAGCCGCGTACTCAGCCCGCTGGCGCGCGCGAGCTGCTTCGCCGCGCGCCGCGCATCGGCCTCGGAGCCGAAGGCGCCGACCCGCACGTAACTCGGCTTGGTCTGCGCTTGCGGCGTGGCGGTCTTGGCGGCGGCCGGCGCGGTCTGCGCCTTGGCCGCGACGCCGCCATACAGCGGATCGGTGACCGAGGCGGAGGTGTCCCGGCTTTGCACCCGGTTGCGCTGGATCCGTACCACCGGCACGTTCTGCGGCTTCACGATCTGGCGCGGCACACCGTCCTGCCAGACCTGCGCCATCTGGGCATTGCCCGTGGCCGTGCCCACACCGCGGTTCGGGTTCAGCCGGTCGTCGTCCCAGACCCGCCGATAGCCCGGCGGCACCGTGGCCGCGCGCTGTGTCGGCGGCGCAAGCGTCCGCTCGGCCCGTTGCGGGTTCAGCCGGCCATCGTCCCAGACCGGGCGATAGCCTTCGGGCACCGGCAGGTTTTGCGCATTGGCGCGCTCTTCGTAGACATGCAACGGAATGACCCGCGTATTCGGCCCGATCACGGCGGTCGAAGCGGTCGTCGTCGTGGTGCTGCGCGGCTTCGGCACCGGCTGCGGCGCGGGCGCTGCGACGCGTTGCGGCGTGGTCGTCCGGGGCGCCGGGGGCGTCACGCGCGGGGCCGGCGCAGGTTCGGATTTCGTGGTCTGGAACACGGTCGGCGGCGGCGCCGGAGACGGCTCTCGCGTTGTGGTCGGCGCGGCAAAAAGCGGCGGCGGGGCCTGCCGGGGCGCGGCCGCCGGCGCGGGATCGGATTTCGTCGTCTCGAAGACCGCGGGCGGCGGGGCCGATGACGGCGTGCGGACCGGGGCCGGCGCGGCGGGTGTGGCGGAGGCCGTCGAAGTGGGCTGCGACACGCTCTGTGCAGGACGCGGAGCGGGCGCCGGCGCCGTGCTGGACGGCGCGATCGTGATCTGCTCCACCTGCTGGCGGGGGGCGGTCGGCTGGCTTTGGGCGGTGCTTGCTGTGGCGGTCGGCGTATAGCCGCAGACCAGCTTTCGGTCCCGCGTCACCCGCGGCACCCAGGTGACGTTCCCGTCGATCCCGGCGCGGATATAGACACAGCCCCGGCTGTCCACGTACTGGTTGCCGCCGTAGGAGACCGGCGGAAACTCGGCCGGCGTCTGCCCGTCGCGCAGGGACTGCGCCCCGGCGGATCCGGCAAGACACGCCGTCAGCAGCAGGACGGCAATAGGTTTTGTCGCGCGCATCGTTGCCCCCACAAGATGTAGAAACCATGATGACTCAGAACCGGCCAGCCGTAAAGTCCTGCAAGCTGTTGGCCAGGGCCTATTTTTCGGGTCTACTTTGTCCCGAACATCCGGTCCCCGGCATCGCCCAGCCCGGGCACGATGTAGCCCTTTTCATTCAGCCGCTTGTCCACAGAGGCGGTGACGATATGCACGTCCGGATGCGCTGTCCGCATGCGCTCCACCCCCTCGGGCGCGGCCAGAAGGCAGAGGAAGCGGATGTCCCTGGCGCCCGCCTCCTTCAGCAGGTCCACGGCGGCGGCCGATGAATTGCCGGTGGCCAGCATCGGATCAACGGCGATCACAAGCCGGTCCTCCAGCCCTTCGGGGACCTTGAAGTAATATTGCACCGGCTGCAGCGTCTCTTCGTCCCGGTAGAGCCCGACAAAGCCCACCCGGGCCGAGGGCACCAGTTCGAGCACACCGTCCAGCATGCCGTTGCCCGCGCGCAGGATCGACACGACGGCCATCTTCTTGCCGGCGATCGCGGGGGCCTCCATCTCTTCGATGGGGGTGTCGATCGTCTTGGTGGTCATCGGCAGTTCGCGGGTGATCTCGTAGGCCAGCAACAGCGTGATCTCGCGCAGAAGCTGCCGGAATTCCGATGTTGGCGTCGCCTTGTCGCGCATCAGCGTAAGCTTGTGCTGCACCAGCGGGTGATCGACGACGGTCAGGTGTTCGGACATGGGGCGGCCTCCGGGTTTTTGTTCTTTTGCGCCAGCGCGCCGCGCGTATCAAGCCGCGAGTGCCCCCGTCGTCTGGCGCGTCACTCCGGGTCCGGCTCGAAGATCTCCTCGATCCGCTGCCCGAAGGCCGCCGCGATCCGGAAGGCCAGCGGCAGGCTCGGATCGTAGCGGCCGCGCTCCAGCGCGTTGACCGTCTGGCGCGACACGTCCAGCCGCCCGGCCAGTTCGGCCTGCGACCACCCGCAGGCCTGCCGCAGCACGGCGATCCGGTTCTTCATCGGTAGCGCAGGTTGGCGACGATCAGACCTATCGTCCAGAACCCCGCCATCAGCGGCCAGACCGCGAACATCGACAGTTTCGCGTAGCCGACGTTCTCGAGGAACCCGTAGCTGAACGTGACCAGCGCCGTTCCGGCGAAGGCCATCGCCAGCGCCTCGAACTGCAGCTTGCGCTGGAATTCGTCGATGCGCCGGATCTCGCGCCAGATCATCCAGCAGATGCCCACGCCCGGCACCATCGGCGCAAGGGTCAGCGCGATCCGCAGCGCCTCCGGCCCGTTCACATGCGCGAGGGTCCGGATGGACAGGACCAGGATCGCGACGTAGGCGAAGATCATCGCGACCAGACCAACCAGGTGTTTCAGCATTCCGGGATTCTCCTCATGACCGACCAGCCCAATGTAAAGCACCCTTTACCTGCCATGGAGTCCGAGATCAGTAAAGGACCCTTTACATTCGTCCGCCTGACAAAGGTTTCCCTGGCCGAGATCGCCGCCCACATGTCCGACCCGCGCGTGGCCGAACACATGCCGCTGCTCACCGCTCCCTGGGACGAGGATGACGCCCGGGCCTTCGTCGCGGCCAAGGAGGCCTGCTGGGTCCGCGATGGCCTGGGCCACTGGGCCTTCCTGGCAAAGGGCGACTACATCGGCTGGGGCGGGTTCCAGAAAGAGGGCGAGGAATGGGACTTTGGCCTGGTGCTGAAACCTGACCGCTTCGGCCTTGGCCTGCCGCTCGCCCGGCAGGCGCTGGCCTTTGCCCGCGCCGATCCGCGCATTCCCTTCGTCACCTTCCTGCTGCCGCCCAGCCGCACCCGCCTGGGCGCCCTGCGCCGGCTCGGCGCGCGGCCGGTGGGAGAGACGGACCATGCCGGCGAAAGGTTCCTGAAGTTCCGCCTGGAGACCTGAGCCGGCCAGCCGCGAAAAAGCCAGCCGCGAAAATGCAGTGTCCGCTCAGCGGCTTCCCGTGTTATCTGGTGCCCACCGCCCCGCCACCACGCGACCGGGCAAACGGGCAAACGGGCAAACGGGAGAGTGACATGACACGCATCACCACCATCGCCTTCGCGGGCCTCGCAGGTCTCACCGCCGCCTGTCAGCCCCAGCCCGAGGCGGCGCCGCCCGCCGTCGGCCTGGCCAACCCGGCCTCGGTCTTTTGCGTCGAGAGCGGCGGCCGGTCCGAGATCCGAAGCGATTCCACCGGCCAGACCGGCGTCTGCGTTCTGCCCGACGGCTCCGAGGTGGACGAATGGGAGTACTATCGCGCGAACGCCCCCGCCTGACCGCGAGCCGGGCCGCAAGGCCCGGTCGAGCACCCGGCACGGCCTAGGCCAGGAACGACCGCCCCGGCCCCTGCCCCGGCACGCCCAGATGCGTCGCGACCGAGGCCGCCACATCGGCGAAGGCCACCTGTCCAAGGCACCCGGCCCCGCGCCCCGAGACCAGCACGGGCACCCGCTCGCGCGTGTGATCCGTTCCGGTCCAGCTGGGATCGTTGCCGTGATCGGCGGTCAGCACCAGCAGATCGTCGGGCCGCAGCATCGGCAGGATCGTCCCGATCCCCGCATCGAACCGCTCCAGCGCCGCCGCGTAGCCGGCGATATCCCGGCGATGGCCGTAAAGGCTGTCGAACTCGACGAAATTGGCGAAGGTCAGGCTGCCGTCCTCGGCGGTGGCCACCAGATCGGCCAGATGCGTCATCAGCTCGGCATCCGTGCCCTTGCGCACCTCGTCGATCCCCGTCATCGAGAAGATGTCGCCGATCTTGCCCACCGCGTGGACCCGCCGCCCGGCCTCCTGCACCCAGTTGGTCAGCACCGGTGCCGGGGGCGCCACGGCATAGTCGCGCCGGTTCACGGTCCGGGTAAAGCCCGTCTCCGGCGAACCGACGAAGGGCCGCGCGATGACCCGGCCGACGTTCATCTCGTGCAGACGCGGCGCCACCGCGGCACAGAGATCCAGCAGCCGCTGCAGGCCGAAGCTTTCTTCATGCGCGGCGATCTGAAAGACGCTGTCGGCGGAGGTATAGCAGATCGGCCAGCCGGTCTTCATATGCGTGGCGCCCAGGTCGGCCAGGATCATCGTGCCGGAGGCATGGCGATTGCCCAGCACCCCGTCCGTCCCTGCCACCTGCGCCACATAGGCCGTCAGGTCGTCCGGAAAGGCCGGCACCTCGTCGGGGAAATAGTGCCAGTCCCAGGGAACCGGAAGGCCGGCCAGCTCCCAGTGGCCCGAGGGCGTGTCCTTGCCGCGCGACGTCTCTGTCGCCGCGCCCCATAGGCCCCTGGGCTGCGTCTCGAGCCCCGGCGCATGGGCGCCCGAGGCCAGCCCGACGGCGGCACCGAGACCGAGCCCCGCGAGGTTGGGCAGACACAGCGGCCCGGACCGGCCGATGTCGGCGCGCCCTTCGGAACAGGCCTCGGCGATATGGGCCAGCGTGTTGGTCCCGGTGTCCGGCACCCGGCCATTGAAATAGGATCCGGCATCGGGCGCCCCGCCGATGCCCACCGAATCCATCACCACGAGGAAAGCCCGGGGCATCAGCCCAGAGTCTCGCGGATCAGCGCCGGGGTCTCGACCGGCTCGGGGCCGATGGTGATCGCCGCGCGGATCGCCTCGGCCGCCTGCGCCGCCCCGTCCTCGCGCGCCGCGTGAACAGAGGCCAGCGGGCTGCCCGGCTCAACCTTCGTGCCCAGCGTGACGATGCGCGAGAAACCCACCGCCGGATCGATCGTGTCGCTTTCCACCTTTCGGCCGCCGCCCAGGCTGACCGAGGCGAGGCCCAGCGCCTGCCCGTCGATCGCGGTGACATAGCCGGCGGTCCCGGCGGTGGCCTCGGTGATGACATTGGCCTCGGGCAGGAAGCGCCGCCAGTTCTCGTCAAAGTCGACGGGGCCGCCCATGGCGACGACCATGCCGCTGAACCGTTCGGCGGCGCGGCCATCGGCGATGGCGGCGCGGATCGCCGTCTCGCCCTCGGCATCGGTCTTCACCAGTCCCGAATCGGCCAGCGCCATGCCGCCCAGCCGGGCCGAAAGCTCCAGCAACGGGCCCGTCGCCTCTCCCACCAGCACCTTCATCGCCTCCTCGATCTCAAGCGCGTTGCCGATGGCCGGCGCCAGCGGCTGGCTCATGTCCGAGATCACGGCCCGGGTCTTGCAGCCGGCGGCATTGGCCGTGGCACACAGCGCCGTGGCCAGCGCCCGCGCCTCTTCGCGGGATTTCATGAAGGCGCCCGAACCTGTCTTGACGTCCAGCACCAGTGTCTGCGTCCCGGCGGCCAGCTTCTTCGACAGGATCGAGGCGGTGATCAGGTCGAGGCTGTCCACCGTCGAGGTCACGTCGCGCACCGCATACAGCCGCTTGTCCGCCGGTGCGATATCGGCGGTCGCGCCGACGATGGCGCAGCCCGCCGCGTCGATGATCGCGCGCAGCCGCTCCTCGGTGACCTGGGTGGACACGCCCGGGATCGCCTCGAGCTTGTCGAGCGTGCCGCCGGTATGGCCCAGCCCGCGCCCCGACAGCAGCGGGGCAAAGGCGCCGCAGGCCGCCAGCGCGGGCGCCACGACGAAGGACACGCAATCGCCCACGCCGCCGGTGGAATGCTTGTCGACCACCGGGCCGCCCAGGTCCCATGTCAGCACATGGCCGCTGTCGCGCATCGCCAGGGTCAGCGCGGTGGTGCCCTCGGGCGTCAGCCCCGTGGTACAGATCCCCATGGCGAAGGCCCCGGTCTGGGCATCGCTGATGGCGCCCCCGGTCAGACCCTCGATGAACCAGCGCAGCGCCTCCGGAGACGGCGACACGCCGTGGCGCAGCTCGGCCAGGATGCGGCGGGCGTCCCAGGCCATGGGTCAGCCCTTCTCCATATGCGCCGGCGTGAAGGCGCCGGGCAGCAGGTCGGCGATGGTGGTGGCGAATTCGGCGCCGTCCACCGTGGCCAGCGTCACCGGCGTCTCGCCCTTGCCGAATTCGGCCAGCTTCTGGCGGCAGCCGCCGCAGGGCGGCACCGGAGCAGGACTGTCGGCGATGACATAGACCTCGGTCAGCTCCGTCTCGCCCGCCGCGACCATGGCGGCGATGGCCCCGGCCTCGGCACAGGTGCCTTCGGGATAGGCGACGTTCTCGACGTTCACGCCCGGATAGACCCGGCCCGACGCGCCCCGGATCGCCGCGCCGACCTTGAAGTTGGAATAGGGCGCATAGGCCTTGTCGCGGATGGCGGTGGCTGTGGCCTTGAGATCGGTGTCGGACATGCTGTCTCTCGGAAAACGGTGGAAGGTCTGTTGTAGCGCAAGGGGTTGGGCGGGCAAACGTGTTACGGCGTCACGGGTCGTGCCGCGATGCGGGGGGTCGTCCATCTCACTCTCCCTTTGCGGCGAAGAGTGGCGAGGCGGCCTGCAAATATCAAGCGCGCCGGTGGCCGGTCTGCCTGCTGTTCCCGCCCCGTCACCCCCCGTCACCCCGCGCCGGCCCGCGCGGCGCGCGGCACGGACGGTCAGCGCACGCTTGCCTGCGATTCCGGTCGCGGGCGGCCTTTCGCCGCCCTGCCGGTGTCCGCACGGCGGCCAATCGCGCCGCAGGTGCCCGATGCCCGTTTCCATCGCGGATCAATTTGGTTTAGGGCTAAATTATCCTTATCGTGGAGCCGCCCCATGGCCGATCAACCGACCGACAACGAGACCCTGCGCCAGGCCGCGCTGTTCTATCACGAATACCCCAAGCCGGGGAAACTCGAGATCCGGGCAACCAAGCCCATGGCGAACGGCAGGGACCTGGCGCGCGCCTATTCCCCCGGCGTGGCCGAGGCCTGCCTGGAGATCCGCGACGACCCGGTGAACGCCGCGCGCTACACGTCGCGCGGGAACCTCGTGGCCGTGGTGTCGAACGGGACGGCGGTTCTGGGGCTGGGCAATATCGGCGCGCTGGCCTCCAAGCCGGTGATGGAAGGCAAGGCCGTGCTCTTCAAGAAGTTCGGCGGGCTCGACTGTTTCGACATCGAGGTGAACGAGACCGACCCCGAGAAGCTTGCCGACATTGTCTGCGCGCTGGAGCCGACCTTTGGCGCGATCAACCTTGAGGACATCAAGGCCCCCGATTGTTTCGTGGTCGAGAAGATCTGCCGCGAGCGGATGAACATCCCCGTCTTCCATGACGACCAGCACGGCACCGCCATCGTCGTGGGCGCGGCGGCCAAGAACGCGCTGCACGTGGCCGGAAAGGCCTTCGAAGACATCAAGGTCGTGTCCACGGGGGGCGGCGCGGCCGGCATCGCCTGCCTGAACATGCTGCTGAAGCTGGGCGTGAAGCGCGAGAACGTCTGGCTTTGCGACGTGCACGGGCTGATCTACGAGGGCCGGACCGAAGACATGAACCCGCAGAAGGCCGCCTATGCCCAGCCCACCGACCTGCGCACGCTGGACGACGTGATCGAGGGCGCGGACCTGTTCCTGGGCCTGTCGGGTCCGAACGTGCTGACGCCCGCGATGGTGGCAAAGATGACCCGCCAGCCGATCATCTTCGCGCTGGCCAATCCCAACCCCGAAATTCAGCCCGCCGCCGCGCGCGAGGTCGCCCCCGACGCGATCATCGCCACCGGCCGGTCGGACGTGCCGAACCAGGTCAACAACGTGCTCTGCTTCCCGTTCATCTTCCGGGGCGCGATCGACGTCGGCGCGACCGAGATCAACGACGAAATGGCGCTGGCCTGCATCGAGGGCATCGCCCAGCTGGCCCGCCAGACCACCAGCGCCGAGGCCGCCGCCGCCTACCAGGGCGAACAGATGACCTTCGGACCAGATTACCTGATCCCGAAACCCTTCGATCCCCGCCTTGTCGCCGTCGTCTCGACGGCCGTGGCGAAGGCGGCGATGGACAGCGGTGTCGCCACGCGCCCCCTGCCCGACATCAAGGCCTACAAGGAAAAGCTGCAAGGCTCCGTCTTCCGCTCGGCCCTTCTGATGCGCCCGGTGTTCGAGGCCGCGACCAGCGCCTCGCGCCGGATCGTCTTTGCCGAGGGCGAGGAGGAGCGCGTGCTGCGCTGCGCCCAGGCGATGCTGGAGGAGACGACGGAGAAGCCGATCCTGATCGGCCGGCCCGACGTGATGGAAATGCGCTGCGACCGGCTGGGGCTGAAGGTGCGCCCGGGCACGGATTTCGAGATCGTGAACCCGGAAAACGACCCGCGCTACCGCGACTACTGGGAGACGTATCACGGCATCATGAGCCGCCGCGGTGTCACGCCCGATCTGGCCCGCGCGATCATGCGCACCAACACCACCGCCATCGGGGCGATCATGGTGCACCGCGACGAGGCCGACAGCCTGATCTGCGGCACCTTCGGCCAGTACCGCTGGCATCTGAACTACATCCGTCAGGTCCTGGGATCGCCCAAGTACCATCCCCATGGCGCGCTGAGCATGATGATCCTGGAGGACGGGCCTTTGTTCATCACCGACACCCAGGTGCGGCCCGAACCCTCGCCCGAGGAGATCGCGGAAAGCGCCATCGGTGCCGCCCGCCATGCCCGCCGCTTCGGGGTGGAGCCGGCCGTGGCGCTGTGTTCGCAATCGCAGTTCGGCAACCTGGACACCGAGACGGCACAGCGGATGCGGGCGGCGCTGGCAATCCTCGACGCGCGCGAGGTCGACTTTGTCTATGAAGGCGAGATGAACGTGGACAGCGCGCTGGACCCCGAGGCCCGCGCCCGCCACCTGCCCGAAAGCCGGATGCAGGGCGCGGCCAACATCCTGGTCTTCGCCAATGGCGACACCGCCAACGGCGTGCGCAACATCCTGCGGATGAAGGGCAACGCGCTCGAGGTCGGTCCGATCCTGATGGGCATGGGCAACCGCGCCCATATCGTGACGCCCTCGATCACGGCGCGCGGCCTGCTGAACATGGCCGCCCTCGCGGGAACGCCGGTCACGCAATACGAATGACGTGATCCCTGTCCGGCCCGGTGACCCCGCCGGGCCGGACATGAAAAAGGCCCGCAAGGGGCCGCGTCAGGTCAGGCTGGGATGTGGTGGGCCGGTCCGCTCTGACCGGGGTCGCGTTCCCTCCCTGACGGGGACGGGAACGCGACCTTTCCGTCATTTCTTGACGGTCTTCGTGCCGGGCTTGCTCGGCTTTTGCTTCTTGTCGCCCATGGGCGTTTGTCCTGTGCATGAGGGCCGGCGGGATGCCGGCCCTGCAGAAATCAGAGCGCCCGGCCGCGCGATTCCGCAAGTGCGGCGTCATCCGTTACAGAAGATGTGATCGGCCCCGCGACGCCCTTTCGGCCCCTGTCGCCGCGCCCCACACCGCGGTTAACAAATTTTCAAGCGATTTCAGGATGAGTAAAGAGACCTTCGCTTTTTCGTAAATCCCCGCTTGATATCGCAAACAGCGGCAGGGGCGCGCGGGATCGCGACTTGCGCGACAGCCTTCGCCGCCGTTTACTTCCTCAAACGCCGGGATCACGCGGGATGGAGGAGCATCGCGATGAGCTACGCAGACGTCTACCAATCTTGGACATCCGACCCCGAAGCCTTCTGGATGGAGGCCGCCGGCGCCATCGACTGGGCCAGGCCGCCCAGCCGAGCGCTCGATGACAGCAACGCGCCGCTTTACGAGTGGTTCACCGACGGCATGGTCAACACCTGCTACAACGCGGTCGACCGACACGTCGAGAACGGGCGCGGCGACCAGATCGCGATCATCCACGACAGCCCGGTCACCGGCACGGTGCGCAAGATTTCCTATGTCGAGCTGCGCAACCGCGTGGCGATGCTGGCCGGGGCGCTGCGCGCCAAGGGCGTCGAGAAGGGCGACCGCGTCATCATCTACATGCCGATGATCCCCGAGGCGCTGGAGGCGATGCTGGCCTGCGCCCGGCTCGGCGCGATCCACTCCGTCGTCTTCGGCGGCTTCGCCGCGCATGAGCTGGCCGTGCGGATCGACGACGCCAAGCCCAAGGCGATCATCGCCGCCTCCTGCGGGATCGAGCCGGGGCGCGTTGTCCATTACAAGCCGCTCCTCGACGGCGCGATCGAACAGGCGCATCACAAGCCCGATTTCTGCGTGATCTTCCAGCGCGAACAGGAAGTCGCGCACCTGGAAGAGGGCCGCGATGTGTCGTGGCACGGGTTCCAGTTCGGCGTGGAACCGGCGGAATGCGTGCCGGTCGAGGGCAACCACCCGGCCTATATCCTCTATACCTCGGGCACCACCGGCGCGCCGAAGGGCGTGGTGCGGCCCACCGCCGGGCACCTGGTGGCGCTGAACTGGACGATGAAGAACATCTACGATGTCGATCCGGGCGATGTCTTCTGGGCCGCCTCCGATGTCGGCTGGGTCGTGGGGCACAGCTATATCTGTTACGGGCCGCTGATCGCCGGCAACACCACCATCGTCTTCGAAGGCAAGCCGGTCGGCACCCCCGATGCCGGCACGTTCTGGCGCGTGATCTCGGACCACAAGGTGAAAAGCTTCTTCACCGCCCCCACCGCCTTCCGCGCGGTGAAGCGCGAGGATCCGAAGGGCGAATACCTGAAGAAATACGATATTTCCTGCCTGAAGAAGATCTACCTGGCCGGCGAGCGCGCCGATCCGGACACGATCAACTGGGCCAAGGACAAGACCGGCCTGCCCATCATCGACCATTGGTGGCAGACCGAAACCGGCTGGGCCATCGCCGCCAACCCGGCTGGGATCGAGATGCTTGACATCAAGGTGGGCTCGCCCTCGGTCGCGATGCCGGGCTACGACGTGCAGATCCTGGACGAGGCCGGGCACCCGATGAAGCCCGGCGAGCTCGGCGCGATTGCGGTGAAGCTGCCGCTGCCGCCGGGCACCCTGCCGACGCTCTGGAACGCGGAAGAGCGTTTCCGCAAGAGCTACCTCACCACCTTCCCCGGCTATTACGAGACCGGCGATGCCGGCATGGTGGACGGGGACGGGTATCTTTACATCATGGCGCGCACCGATGACGTCATCAATGTCGCGGGCCACCGCCTGTCCACCGGCGCGATGGAAGAGGTCCTGGCCTCGCATACCGATGTCGCCGAATGCGCCGTGATCGGGGTGACCGATGAGCTGAAGGGACAATTGCCGCTGGGCTTTGTCTGCCTGACCAAGGGCGTGAACCGCCCGTATGACGAGATTACGGCGGAATGCGTGAAGCTGATCCGTGACCAGATCGGGCCGGTCGCGGCCTTCAAGCTGGCCGTGGTGGTGGACCGCCTGCCCAAGACCCGCTCGGGCAAGATCCTGCGCGCCACGATGGTGAAGATCGCCGACAGCGAAAGCTTCAAGATGCCGGCCACGATCGACGACCCCGAGATCCTGGACGAGATCGCCGAAGCGCTGAAAAGCATTGGCTACGCCAGGGACAAGACCCCGGCCTGATCTCTCCGGCCATGTAAGCCTGTCGCACCGCGCAAGGCGGCCTTGCGCGGCGTTCCGCTTGGCAAATCGGTGCTTGGCCGCCTAGGCTCCGCCCCGAGAAACGGCGTGAACCAGAAGGAAATACTGTATGGCCGCAAACGACCTGTGGCGCCTGAGTGCTGCCGAAACCGCCCGCAAGATCCGCGACGGAGACTTTACCGCCGAAGATGCGGTCGCCTCGGCCATAGGTCGGATGAATGCCGTGAACCCGGGCCTGAACGCCGTGGTCGAAGACCTCTCTGCCGAGGCGCTGGAGCGCGCGCGGGATCTGGACCGGGCGCGCGGGAATGGCGCCGAACCCGGGCCGCTGCACGGCGTGCCGGTGACGATCAAGGTCAATGTCGATCAGAAGGGCCATGCCACCACCAACGGGATCCCGGCGCTGAAGGATTTCATCGCACCGGCCAACGCGCCGGTGGTCGACAACCTGCTGAAGGCCGGCGCCGTGGTGATCGGGCGGACCAACACGCCCGAATTCTCGTTCCGCGCGGATACCGACAACCCGCTTTACGGGCGCACGCGCAACCCCTGGGGCGACCATGTCTCGCCCGGCGGATCCTCGGGCGGGGCCGGTGCGGCGGTCATGGCCGGGATCGGCGCGCTGGCCCACGGCAACGACATCGGCGGCTCGCTGCGCTTTCCGGCGGCGGCCAATGGTGCGGTGACGGTGAAGCCGGGGCTTGGCCGGGTGCCGGCCTGGAACCCCGGTCAGAAGGCCGAGCGTGGCATGCTGGCGCAATCCATGTCGGTGCAGGGGCTGATCGCCCGCACCGCCGGTGACCTGGCCCTGTCGATGCCCAGCCTGATCGCGCCCGATCCGCGCGATCCGTTCCATGTCCCCCTGCCCTTTGCCGGCCCGCCCCGGCCGGTGCCGATCAAGGTCGCCTTCACCAAGCAATGCTTCGGCTTCGACCTGCACCCCGAGGTCGCCGCAGCACTCGACACCGCCGCCGACGCGCTGAGTGATTCCGGCTATATCGTGGAGGAGATCGATCCGCCCCTGGCCCGCGAGGCGGGCGAAGACGGCTACCGCGCACTTATGGGCGAGGTCGTCGCGCTTATGAAGCCCGACATCGACGCCCTGGGCTCGGACACGATCAAGGCGATCTTCGCCGAGTATTTCGATCAATTCCCGCCCTATACCGGCACCGAGCTGCTCCAGAACATGGCCCGGCGCAGCCATTACGCCCGCGCCTGGTCGCTGTTCCTCGAAGACTACCCGCTGGTGCTGACCCCTTTCCTGCCGCAGCCCTTCTTCCGCCCCGACCGTGACACCGAAGGCGCCGAGGGCGTGCGCGAGGCGCTGGGCGCGGCGATCTGGTCCTATTCGATGAACTTCCTCGGCCTGCCCGCGGGCAACCTTCCGACCCGGCTGGCCACGCTGCCGCAGGGGCCGCAGCCGATCAACGTGCAGATCATCGGCATGCGCTGGCGCGAAGACCTGATCGTGCAGGCCATGCGCTCGATCGAGACGCGGATCGGGGGGCTCTACGGGGCGCTCTGGGACCGGATGGGCTGACACCCCGAAGCGGAACGGACGCGGCCTGGCCGCGCCCGTTCGCTGGGACAAGTCACTCTCAAGTCACTCACAAGCGGGGGTGGGATGAAACCCCGCAAGCTCACATTGGCAGGCCGGGGCGAGATCTTCTGTGACATGGTTCACAGATGAGAAGAATTTTCGTCGAAATCTGCACAACAAGAGATCGGTGCCGAAAACAGCCCCCCGGATCAGGTGAACTGCTCTGAAATCACGCGTTCTTCCAGCCCGTGGCCCGGATCGAACAGGATCCGGTGGCGGATATCGGGCTCCGACCGGATCTCGACCCAGGCGATATCGTTGAACTGCACCGAATCCGCGTCGGCCATGACCGGGCGCTTGGCGGCCTCCAGCACGTCGAAGCGCACCGTCGCCGCCTTGGGGATCAGCGCCCCGCGCCAGCGCCGGGGCCGGAAGGCTGCGATCGGCGTCAGCGCCAGCACATCCGCGCCGATCGGCAGGATCGGCCCATGGGCCGAATAATTGTAGGCGGTCGAGCCGGCGGGCGTCGCCAGCAGGCAGCCATCGCAGACCAGCTCGTCCAGCCGCACCCTCCCATCGACACTGATCTTCAGCTTCGCGGCCTGCGGACCGGCCCGCAGCAGCGAGACCTCGTTGATCGCCAGCGCCTCGTGCACCGTGCCGCTGTCGTCCATCGTCCGCATGGCCAGCGGGTTCACGACCTCTTCCTCGGCCGCGGCCAGCCGCTCCAGCAGGTCGTCGCAGGAATATTCGTTCATCAGGAAACCGACCGTGCCCCGGTTCATCCCGTAGACCGGCGCAGACAGGTCCTGCGTGCCGTGCAGGGTCCGCAGCATGAAGCCGTCGCCGCCAAGCGCCACGATCACGTCGGCCTCGGCCGGGTCCACGTTGCCATAGCGCGCGACCAGTTCGGCCTCGGCCTGCGTGGCCACCGGCGCCGCGTTGGACAGGAATGCGAGTTTCATGATCTTTCCCGGACATGCGCGGCCTGCCGCGATTGGCCCGAAAGAAGCACACCTTTCAGGAGCATGCCAGCCTTGGCCGCACCTCGGGCCCCAAGTGTCGCATTCCGGGCTTTCACGCATCCCCCCCTTGCGCTACCACAACGCGCAATTGCCATGTCCATTCCGGAGCTTGCCATGACTGCGACGACCCGTGACACCGGCTTCTTCACAGAGCCTCTCTCCACACGCGACCCCGACATCTTCGGCGCCATCACATCCGAGCTCGGCCGCCAGCGGGACGAGATCGAGCTGATCGCATCCGAGAACATCGTGTCGGCCGCGGTGCTCGAGGCGCAAGGGTCCGTCATGACCAACAAGTACGCCGAAGGCTACCCGGGCCGGCGCTACTATGGCGGCTGCCAGTTCGTCGATATCGCGGAAAACCTGGCCATTGACCGCGCCAAGCAGCTGTTCGGCTGCGCGTTCGCCAACGTCCAGCCGAACTCGGGCTCGCAGGCCAACCAGGGTGTCTTTCAGGCGCTGATCAAGCCCGGCGACACGATCCTGGGCATGAGCCTTGACGCCGGCGGGCACCTGACCCACGGCGCAAAGCCGAACCAGTCGGGCAAGTGGTTCAACGCCGTGCAATACGGCGTGCGCAAGCAGGACAACCTGCTGGATTACGACCAGGTCGCCAAGCTGGCCGCCGAGCACAAGCCGCAGATGATCATCGCCGGCGGCTCTGCCATCCCGCGCCAGATCGATTTCGCGAAGATGCGGGAAATCGCTGATTCCGTAGGCGCTTACCTGCATGTGGACATGGCGCATTTCGCCGGGCTGGTCGCGGCGGGCCTGCATCCTTCGCCCTTCCCGCATGCGCATGTGGCCACGACCACGACGCACAAGACCCTGCGCGGCCCGCGCGGCGGCATGATCCTGACCAATGACGAGGATATCGCGAAGAAGGTGAACTCGGCCATCTTCCCGGGCATCCAGGGCGGCCCGCTGATGCATGTCATCGCCGGCAAGGCCGTGGCCTTCGGCGAGGCGCTGCGCCCCGAGTTCAAGGATTACATCGCGCAAGTCATTGCAAACGCTCAGGCTCTGGCCGATCAGCTGATGAAGGGCGGACTGGATATCGTGACTGGCGGCACCGACACCCACGTGATGCTGGTGGACCTGCGGCCGAAATCCGTGAAGGGCAACGCGACCGAAAAGGCCCTGGGCCGCGCGCATATCACCTGCAACAAGAACGGCGTGCCCTTCGATCCGGAAAAACCCACTGTGACCAGTGGGATCCGCCTGGGTTCGCCGGCGGGGACGACCCGTGGCTTTGGCGAGGCCGAGTTCCGCCAGATCGGCGACTGGATCATCGAGGTGGTCGACGGGCTGGCCGCCAACGGCGAGGATGGAAATGGCGCGGTCGAGGCGAAGGTCAAGACGGAAGTCGCTGATCTTTGCGCGAAATTCCCGGTCTATCCGAACCTGTGATCACAAGGGGCGGCCTGACCGGGCCGCCCTTTTCCCGTGCCCTGCGCCAGGCGCGGTCAGACGGGTCAGATGTGGCCCAGCAGTGCCAGTGTCACGAACAAAAGCACCAGCACGATCAGGAGGTTGAAGGCCATACCTCCCAAAACGCCCAGCCAGTAGCCCTTGCGCCGGTCGGCCACGTCGATCGTTTTCAGATGCGTGGTCAGCGCGTCGGCGGCGCGCCGGTAGCGCGGATCCGACAGGGTCATGGCCAGGCGCGGATTCTCGGCCAGTTGCTCGGCCTCTCGCAGGATGTCGGCCTCGTGGCGAATCCGGCGGGGCAGAAGTGGGCGGGCGCGGCGCAGGCGCGCCGACAGGGTGCCACGCTTAACCCCATGTTTTTCATGGAGAAGCTTCGACACATTGGCCATGCGGGCCGTGATATCCGCCGTTTCCTGCATGGCCGGACACTAGCCCCCGCGCGGCGCTTGCTCAATGGGCAGCTTTGCGCGTAAGACGCTGATATGCTGAACTTTGCCACATATGGCGCCGAGGGCGCTGCGCCGCTGATGATCGTGCACGGGCTGTTCGGGTCCGCGCGGAACTGGGGCGTGATCGCGAAACGGCTGTCGGACCGGGGGCCGGTGGTGACCGTGGATCAACGGAATCACGGGCATTCTCAATGGGTTGACAGCCATACGTATCCCGACATGGCGGCCGACCTGGCCGAGGTGATCGAGGCACAGGGCGGGCCGATGGATGTGGTGGGGCATTCGATGGGCGGCAAGGCGGTGATGGTGCTGGCGCTGCAGCGGCCGGACCTGATCAGGCGGCTGATCGTGGCAGATGTTGCGCCCGTGACCTATACCCACACCCAGATGCAGTATATCGACGCGATGCGCGGCGTGGATCTGGCGCAGGTCGAGCGGCGCTCGGATGCCGAGGCGCAGCTGAAGGCGCTTGGGGTGGAGCCATCCTTGTGCTCGTTCTTCACGCAAAGCCTTGATGTGAAAGAGAAAAAGTGGCGGCTGAACCTGGATATTCTGGCGCGGGACATGGACCATATCATCGGGTTCCCAGAGGTCGAAGGGCAGTTCGACGGGCCGACCGTGTTCCTGGCGGGGGCGGAATCGGATTACGTGACGCCCGAGTATCGCCCTGAAATCAAAAGGCTTTTCCCGAAGGCGAAGGTCGCCAAGATCCCCGGCGCCGGGCATTGGCTGCATGCCGAGAAGCCGCGCGAGTTCGAGGCCGCCGTGCGGGCCGTGCTGGACGCGCCGGACGCCGATTGAGCGCCCCCTGCGAGGGGCCGACTGATCGGGCTGCGAACGCCGAAATCGACAAGTTTTAACCGTTTTGTACAAGGCTCGGACCCGCATTTGTCCGTTTTGTACAAGGGGAAATTTCCATGCGGATCACCGTTTCCAAGGCGCGCGGCTGCCTCGGCCAGCTGTGCGCGCGGGCGCAGGACCCGCGCCAGCCGATCGTGCTGACACGCCATGGCCGTGACATCGCGGCTCTGGTCTCGATGGAGGAGGTGGCGCGGATCTGGCAGGTGCAGGCGGAGGAGTGGACCGGCGCGCGCAACCCGCTGACGGGGCGGCCGCAGGGCGGGTCGCTGATCCTGCCGCAGGGGATGACGACGGGCGCGGGCGGCAAGATCGTCACGCTGCGCGAGGCGGCGCGGCAGGTCCGTGAGGTGCAGCTGGCCCGGGCGGACGAGCGGCGGATGCTGGAGGCCGGCGGGCTGGAGCCAGTGGAGGGCGGCGAGCTGGCGATGGAGGTGCCGGAGCCCCCTGCCCCGGCGGGTGCCGAGGCGCGGGTCAGCGGGCGGAGGGGATGGTGTTGGCTCGGATGGTTTTCGCGATCCACCAGGAGGCGGGGAAAGCGATGAGGAAACCCGCGATGGCCGCGCCGATGATGGCGGCGGCGGTGGTGGCGCCCAGGACCAGGGCCAGGACGATGGCGGTGCCGGAGAGGGTGGCTCCGGTGAAGATGTGGATGATGAGGGTCAGGGGGAGCATGGAGGGAGCTTTACGGCAACGCGATCAACCTTTGTAGCCGACGGCATCCCCCCGCCACACAAACATCCCTGGTCCGCGCCCCGGCTCACCTTAGGGCGCTTTCTTTTGTATTTTACGGGTTCGATCCCTCAAACCCGGCACACCTGCACATTCGCCGACCCCGGCCCTGTCAGACCGATGGTGTAGGTGAACAGCGCGTCGAGCTCTCCGCGCACGGTCATGAGCTTGCCGGCGTAGACCGGGATGTCGCGTGACCGGCTGCCCGGGGCGCGGACGGCGACGGGGGACGGGCCCTGGTTGAAGACGATCCATTCCGGGATGGCGCCGTACATGGGGGCGCGCTGGGACGGGTTGGTGAGGGAGAAGGCCTGGCAGTTCATCGCCGCGCTGAGCGACTGGATCGTCGTGCCGGGCCATTCGAGCGCGGAGGCCGAGAGCGGCAGGAGCGACAGGGCGAGGGCGAGATACCGTTTACGCATGGGAAGGTCTCCTTTTGCGGAAAAGGAGAGACGAGTCGCGGCGCGTTTTCAAGACATTTCGGGGTGCGGTCGGCCGAAAGAGGGGGACGAGGCGCGGTGTGGGAGGCGCGGGGTGGAGCGCGCGGTGTCGGGCGCGTCCATGTCGGTATGGGACCGGTGCGCGCTGACCGGGGGTGTGGGCCCGCAGGATTTCTGCGAAATCCGCTTTCGCCCACCCGCCCTGAAAATGGCCAGTCTTAGCTGTCCATTTTCAAGGCGCTAATAAAGGCTTCTTGCGGGATGTCGACCTTGCCGAACTGGCGCATCTTCTTCTTGCCGGCCTTCTGCTTGTCCAGCAGCTTGCGCTTCCGGGTGGCGTCGCCGCCGTAGCACTTGGCCGTCACGTCCTTGCGCATGGCCGACAGGGTCTCGCGCGCGATGACCTTGCCGCCGATGGCCGCCTGGATCGGGATCTTGAACATGTGGCGCGGGATCAGGTCCTTGAGCTTCTCGACCATGGCGCGGCCGCGCATCTCGGCCCGGTCGCGGTGGACCATCATCGACAGCGCGTCGACGGGTTCGTCGTTCACCAGGATCGACATCTTCACCAGGTTGTCGGTGCGGTAGCCGGTGAGCTGGTAATCGAAGGAGGCATAGCCCTTGGTCACCGATTTCAGCCGGTCGTAGAAGTCGAAGACGACCTCGTTCAGGGGCAGGTCGTAGACGGCCATGGCGCGGGGGCCGGCATAGGTCAGGTCCAGCTGGATGCCACGGCGGTCCTGGCAGAGCTTCAGCACGTCGCCGAGGTAGTCGTCGGGCACGAGGATCGTGGCCTTGATCCGCGGCTCTTCGATATGGTCGACATGGGTGAGGTCGGGCATGTCGGCGGGGTTGTGCAGCTCCTGCATCGACCCGTCCTTCATGTAGACGTGGTAGACCACCGAGGGCGCGGTGGTGATCAGCTCGATATCGTATTCGCGTTCGATCCGGTCGCGGATGACCTCGAGGTGCAAAAGCCCGAGGAAGCCGCAGCGGAAGCCGAAGCCCAGCGCGGCGGAGGTTTCCATTTCCGAGGAGAAGGAGGCGTCGTTGAGGGCGAGCTTTTCGATCGCGTCGCGCAGATCCTCGAATTCGGAGCTGTCGACGGGGAAGAGGCCGCAGAAGACGACCGGGACCGAGGGTTTGAAGCCCGGCAGCGGCGCGTCGGTGCCGTGTTTCTCGGTGGTGATCGTGTCGCCGACGCGGGTGTCGCGGACCTGCTTGATCTGGGCGGTGATGTAGCCGATTTCGCCGGGGCCGAGCTCGTCCACCGCCGTCATGGCGGGGCGGTAGACGCCGACGCGGTCGATGTCGTAGGTGCCACCGGTGCGCATCATGCGGATGCGCTGGCCCTTTTTCAGGACGCCGTCGATGACGCGGACGATGACCACGACGCCCAGGTAGGGGTCGTATTTCGAATCGACCAGCATGGCCTTGAGCGGCTTGGTGGGGTCGCCTTCCTTGGGCGCGGGCAGGCGGGTGACGATGGCCTCGAGCACGTCGGGGATGCCGACGCCGGTCTTGGCCGAGATCATGCAGGCCTCGGACGCGTCGATGCCGATCACGTCCTCGATCTGTTCCCTGACCCGGTCGGGTTCGGACGCGGGCAGGTCGATCTTGTTGAGCACCGGCACGATTTCGTGGTCGGCGTCGATGGCGGTGTAGACATTGGCGAGCGTCTGCGCCTCGACCCCCTGGGTCGCGTCCACCACCAGCAGGGAGCCTTCGACGGCCTGCATGGAGCGCGACACCTCGTAGGCGAAGTCGACGTGGCCGGGGGTGTCGATGAGGTTCAGCACGTAGGTGTTGCCGTCCTTCGCCGGGTATTCGATGCGGACGGTGTTGGCCTTGATGGTGATGCCGCGTTCGCGCTCGATGTCCATGGCGTCGAGCAGCTGTTCCTTCATGTCGCGTTCGGCGACCGTTCCGGTCAGCTGGATCAGCCGGTCGGCAAGGGTGGACTTGCCGTGGTCGATATGGGCCACGATCGAGAAGTTACGGATGTGCGAAAGCTCTGTCATGAAGGGCCATATGCGGTGGAAAAGGCATCCGGTCAAGCGGAGTGAGGGACGCAGGGCCGGGACAGCGTGGAAAGGGGCGCCGCAGGGGGGCCGAGAGGCGGTGGGCGGGGGCGGATCGGCGGAAAACGGGCGGATCGGCTGGATCGGGGCGGTGGCGGGTCATGCCTTATGCCCCGGCCGGTCGGGGGCGGAGGGGGGCGCAGAATCGCCCCGCCGCGGCCTGCCACAGGCCCCCGGCACGGCCCGGTGGGCGCGGCGCGGGCCGGACGCCCCGGATCCGCACCTCCCACGGCCCCGGATTTCACGAAGCAGCCGGCGGGAGCGTGAGGCGCCGCTGCAGCCCCGGCCCACACCGGACGCCCCGCTCCGCATCTCCTCCACCGCGGACCTCACGAAACGTCTCACGGGGCCGTGAGGTGCCACTGCAGGCCCAATTGAAGACAACGCGCCCTTGCGTCATACTCTTCGACCAGATGCCGGGCAAAACCGGCGCAACCGATGGCAGGCAGATGACAAAGACCCTCAAGACCGCCCTGGCGGCCGTGACGTGCTGCATTCCCCTTCTCACCCCGCTGACGCTGGTTCCGGTGGTCGCGGTTCCGATGATGCTGGCCCCCGCCCAGGCCGAAGCCGGGCCGATCAAGCGGGCCTGCATGGCCTCCGAGCGCAGGAACGCCTCGGACAGCCTGTGCAGCTGTCTGGACCAGGTGGCGCGCAGCAGCCTGAAGCGGTCGGACCAGCGCAAGGCGTCGCGCTTCTTCAAGGATCCGCAGAAGGCGCAGGAAACCCGTCAGTCCGACAACCCGAAGGACGAGGCCTTCTGGCTGCGCTACCGCGACTTCACCACCCTCGCCGCCGCCACCTGCAAGTAAAGGCGCCGCGGCGCGTGGGACCGGGCCGGGACCCGGTCCGCGCTTTGCCCATTGCCGCCGCGTGCCCTGCCCAAGGTGCCGCCGGGAGCGCGCCCGGATCAACGCTTTGCGCACAGCTCCGCCGCGACACTTGACCGGCGCAGCCCGGCACCGCAGAAGGGCGCAAACCAGATCCGGATCCGAACATGCTCAAAGGCGTCACACTGCGCGGCCTCGAGGTCTTCGAGGCGCTGGCCGCCCATGGCTCGGTCGCTGCCGCGGCCGAGGCGACGGGGCTGAGCCAGCCGGCGGTGAGCCAGCAGCTGTCGAACCTGGAAAAGGCGGTGGGCGCCACGCTGATCGAACGCGCGCGACGGCCGATGCGGCTGACCCAGGCGGGGCGCGGGTTTCTCGCCCGCGCCGAAACCGCGCTGCGCGAGCTGCGGATGGCGCAGAGCGAGCTGACGGTGATGGACCTGTCGGACCTGCCGTCGCTGGACATCGGGCTGATCGACGATTTCGACAACGACCTGACGCCGCGGCTGGTGACGATCCTGGCCGACAGCCTGACGCGCTGCCGGTTCAAGCTGATCACCGCGCCCAGCCGCGAGATCAGCCGCGCGATGACCGACGGCGTGTTTCACATCGCCGTGGCCGCCAGCACCGGCGAGATGCTGAACGGGGTGATCGAATACCCGCTGGTGCGCGATCCCTTCGTGGTGGTGGCCCCCCGCGACATGGTGCGCGACCCCGAAACCCTGCTCGAGGATCTCGCGCCCCTGCCCTTCCTGCGCTATGCCCGCGATCAGCTGATCTCGCTTCAGGTCGAACAGCTGCTGTCGCGCCAGGCGCTGGAGTTCGAGGACCGGTTCGAGATCGGCAGCCACCTGGCGCTGATGGCCATGGTGGCACGGCGCATCGGCTGGGCGATCACCACGCCGCTGGGCTACATGCGCGCCGCGCGCTTTCATGACGAGCTCAGCTGCTTCCCCCTGCCCTTCCCGGGGGCGGCGCGGACGATCTCGCTTTTCGCGCGGTCGGATTTCAGCGCCACGGTGCCCCTGGACGTCGCGCAATCCATGCGGCGGCTGGTCCAGGGCCACATGATCGACCCCGCCGTCGGGCGCCTGCCCTGGCTGGCCGGAGAACTGCGCGTGATCGACGGCTGAGCCTGTTGCCGTCGTTGCTTTCGGGGGCGCTGCCCCCGTCGCCCGGTGGGCGACTCCCCCGGAGGTATTTGGGCCAAGAAGAAGACAGGGGACGCGCGCGCCTGGGAGACCTTTCGCCTGGGGGTGAGCGTGGCCGGGCGACCTACCCTGCCTGCCGCTCCAGCCACCGGTCCAGCCCGGCGATGCCCACCTCGATCAGGTCCAGCGCCCCGTCGAAATCCCGGCTGTAATAGGGGTCCGGCACGTCCGAGACCTCTCCGTCGATGAAATCGGCCAGCCGCCGCAGGTCGGTGCGGTTGCCCGAGGGGCGCAGGTCTTCCATCGCGTCCAGCGTGCGGCCGTCCATCGCCAGGATCAGGTCGAAGCGGTTGAAATCGTCGGCGATGGCCTTGCGGGCATAAAGCCCGGTCATCGGGATGCCGCGCGCGGCGGCGGCGCGGATCATCGGGGGATAGGGTGGTTCTCCCTCGTGCCAGCCCGAGGTGCCGGCGCTGTCGCAGTCATGCCCGGGCAGCCGCATCCGGGCCACCGCCTCGGCGGCGGGCGACCGGCAGATGTTTCCCAGGCAGACGAACAGGATACGCATTGGGCCCTTTCCAGTTCGGATGACTATGGCATGAAAGGAGACATGAAGAATATCGTGATTCTGACCGGTGCCGGGATTTCCGCGGAAAGCGGAATGGGCACCTTCCGCGACGAAGGCGGGCTATGGACGCAATATGCGCTTGAGGATGTCGCCACGCCCGAGGGCTTTGCCCGCAACCCGGCGCTGGTGCAGGAGTTCTATAACATCCGCCGCGTGAAGGCGGCAGCGGCCCGGCCCAATGAAGCGCATGAGGCGCTGGCCCGGCTGCAGAGAGAGTGGCCCGGGCGGGTGGACATCGTCACCCAGAATGTCGACGGGCTGCACGAGGCGGGCGGGGCGCGGGACGTGATCCACATGCACGGAGAGCTGGCCGGCGCGCTTTGCGCCGCCTGTGGCCATCGCTGGGAAGCCCCGGCCGAGATGGCCGTCGGAGAGCCATGCCCGGCTTGCAAGGGGCCGCACGCGCGGCCCGACGTGGTCTGGTTCGGGGAAATCCCCTATCACATGGACCGGATCTCAGACCTGCTGGACGCGGCCGATCTCTTCGCGGCGATCGGCACCTCGGGGCAGGTCTACCCGGCGGCCGCCTTCGTGCATCAGGCCGCGGCGGCGGGCGCGCATACGGTCGAGCTGAACCTGGAGCCGTCCGAGCTGGCCTCCGGCTTCGACGAGCTGCGCAGCGGTCCGGCAAGCCGCGTGGTGCCGGACTGGGTCGGGGATCTGCTCTCCGGCCGATCCGGGCGGTCCGGCTGATCCCTTGCGGCGGCAGGCGGCGCGACGAGCGCTGCCTCAGGCAGCGGGAGGAGCGGCGCTCCCCCCGCGCGCCGGCCCGGGGCCGGCGCAAACATGGCGGGGCGCGCTCAGTGCGACATCTCGGCCGGCTGGCGCTCGAGGTCCACGGGGATCTCGACCTCCATTTCGCCGGCGGTCTCGAAGACCAGCGTCATGGTGATCACGTCGCCCTGTTCCATCGGCTCGGTCAGCCCCATGAGCATCACGTGGTCGCCGCCGCGCTGCAGCGCATGCATGCCGCCGGCGGGGATGGCAAAGCCCTCCTCGACCTCACGCATCTGCATCACGCCCTCGCCCATGTCCATGTGGGTGTGCAGTTCGGTCTTTGCTGCGGCATCCGAGCGCACGGCGACCAGGCGGTCGTCCGCATCGCCGGAATTGTGGATCACCATGAAGGCCGCGCCGGATTTCGCCACGGGCGAGGAGGCGCGGGCATAGGCGTCGGTGATCGTGAGGTCCTGCGCCAGGGCGGGCAGGGCAAGAAGGCAGGCGGCCAGTGCCGTGCCCATGAGGGATTTCGGGGACATGTCTTTCTCCGTTGATTGGTCTTTCGGGCATTCGGGCCAGCCCCCGACACGGACCGCCCCGGAGGGCGGCGGCATCAGGCGGCCGGCGACAGGCCCCGAGGTGGCCCGCGCGCCAGCGGCGGCAGGCGCCGCAGCGACGGCGCGGTTGCGGAGAAAGAAAGGCGCGCAGCCCGGCGGATCGCTGCGGCGCGCGGCGCGGCCAGCTCCGGCAGGGCCACGGCATGAAGCAGCGACAGCACGCCTTCCGGGCAGTAATGCGGGGCGCGGACGGGCTGGCCGTCCTCGTCGACGAAAACCATGACGGGGCCGGTTCCGGTACAGAGCTCCACCTGCCCGGTGGGCAGAGGCGCGCCACGGGCCACGGCCAGCGCCTGCCCGGTCAGGATCAGCAGCAGGACCAGCAGCAGCCGCGAGGTGATATGGATCGCCCGTGTCATCGCGCGGGACATTGGCGCAGGGGGCGCCGGTCGGCAAGGCGACAGAATACCCCAAGGCCGTCAAAAGCCGGGCAATCGGGGCGACGCGGAGGACGGTCTGGCAGTGCGGCCCGGATCAGGGATCAGGGATCAGGGATCAGGGATCAGGGATCAGGGAT
>NZ_AQQR01000013.1 GCF_002210095.1 Marinibacterium profundimaris
GCCAGACCTAGTAAAAAGCCAAATCTCTCATAAACGATCGTAATCTAATACAAACACCCGCCGCGCAGAAAAAGCGCGGCGGGTGTTTTGCGTTTGGAGCAGCAAGACCTGACGCCACTCGCAGATTCCCGACGCAGGACACCAAGACCGGTGGAAAGTGAAGCGTGCCTGCTCTGCCCCCTGAAAACCGGACCGTTTGAAGCTGGAGTTTTCGGCTAATCTTTCCTGGCTGGGAGAGGAGGAGAAATGCATGAAAGCGTCGAAGTTCACGGACGCCCGCGAAAAGCTGGAGAATTGGCGTCGACACTACAACGAGGACCGACCCCACAGCGCGATCGGATACAACGTTCCGATTGCAATGCATTATCCCGATGGCGTCACCGGCCCGTCATCGTGAGACAGCCGGCAAAATCCAACTTCCGGCGGTCCAAGGTTGGGGAGCAGTGCACAAACCCGCGAACTCTCCGGAAATCCGGAGGAGCGTCGGGTCTCAGGGCAGACCCTGAAGTTGATCCAACGGATGACGGACAGCGTGTCAGGTCTGGGCGAGGACCCATGACCGGAATGCCTGAACCCGCGGCAGGTCTGTCTTGTCCCACGGGGTAAGGAGGTAATAACCGCCGGGACTGCCGACGCGCACCGGGAAGGGTGCAATGAGGCTGCCGTTGGCGATGTCATCCGCGGCCAAGTAGCTGGGCAGTAGCCCTATCCCCAGCCCTGATTTGGCGGCTTGCAAGACCATGTAGAAGTGCTCCAGCCGCAAACCGAAGGATAGCCCTTCGGCACTGGCACCCACTGCTTGCAGCCAGTGGTTCCAAGTGCCTGAGCGCGAAGAATGGACGATCAGACTGTGCCGCCGAAGCTGATCGTAGTCAGTCAATGGATAGGGGCCGTCCATTATGCGTGGGCTGCAAACCACCTGCAGTTCCTCTGACATCAGCGGCTCGGCCCTCGCGCCCTCCCAGACGCCATAGCCGAACCGGATCGCCACATCGATCCGTTCCTCGGTGAAGTCGAGCTTTCCATCACTGCTGGAGATTTCGACGGACAGCTCGGGTTGCAACTGGAGAAAGGCGTTGAGCCTGGGCAACAGCCACTTGGTGCCGAATGTCGGCAGCATTGCGATGCTAAGCGTACCCCGGCCCGCCTTGGTGTCGACCAGTTCGCGCGAGGCGATCTCGAGGATGTCCATCGCCTTGGAGATCTTTTCGGAATAGTAGATCCCACTTTCCGTCAGCGTGATCTGGCGACCTACTCTGGTGAAAAGCTGCAACTCAAGGTGCTCTTCCAGCCCCTTGATCATCCGGCTCACCGCACTCTGCGTGACGTTGAGTTCCTCGGCTGCCCTGGTGAAGCTGCCTTGCTTGGATACCGCCTCGAATGTGCGAAGGGCGTTCAGCGAAGGGAGGGCGCGGCTCATCAGGTGCATTCCAAAAACTCATTCAAACCGTAGAATTTCGCAGGTTGAGCTGCAGGTCAATTCCATCCGAAGATTTCGGTAACACAAACACCGCCCCCTGTGGGATGAGCCGGATCGAGCCTTGAAACTAAGCAAGATCACATATGACCTTACCGCCGCGACCATGGGCATTCATGAACTGGAGCGCCAGAGAAACGACGGCAACAGCCTGCTGGACAATGAGGGGCTGGTCCCGATCTACACCGGCGGTGACCTCGTAACACCTCGCCGGTATGACGACTGGGACGCCGCCCGGCGCGACCTCGATCGGCTTGAAGCCGGTCTGGCAGGGCTCGCCCCCGGCGAGCGGCGTACATTCCTTGAAGGAATGATCCGCTCGCTCAAGCTGGCCATCCGTCTTTTCTCCGGCGGCAGCCCGACCTACGAACAGAAGGTCATCGGTCTGGTCGGCGCCACGCGCGGCCACGAGGATGCGGGCATGATCGAAGCCAGCCGCGACCGGATCGACCGGCTGCTGACGCGGATGGGCTTCTGCCGCGGAAAGCTGAGCGACAGGGTCCGATCCTGGGAAGAGCAGCGCGCCATTCCCGAGCACAGGCTGGATGCCGCCATTGCCGAGCTCATGCGGGAAGCCAAGCAGCGAACCGCGCAGATGATTTTCGACACCGGCGATTTTGAAATGGTTATCCGTCCGGTGCGCGACGTGCCTTACCCCGCACGCTGCGGCTTTGCCGAACGCCGCGTGGATCTGAACGTGGACATGCTGTTCTCGCGCGCGGCGCTCAAGCACATCATCTGTCACAACATCTTCCCGGGCCACGCAACCCAGGTCCTTTACGCCCATGCCGAGGTCGCGGCCGGCCGCTCCACCTATGACGCGCTGCTGGTTTCGGCCAACGCCGTCACCGGCTGCGTCCAGGAGGGGATCGGAGATCAGGGCATCTACCTGATCGACTGGATGGAAGACGAGGATGACGAACTTGCCGCAGAGTTGCGCAACCTGCGGTCGGCCGCCCAGACCAGCGCGACCTGGGCCTACATGGCAGAGGGCCAGCCGGCAGAGCAGACGATGAACTACCTGCGGGAAACGGCGCTGGGGCAAGAGGCCTGGGCACGCGGGCGCCTGCGCTCGGCGGCGCATCCCTTCAAGGGGCCCTTCGCTGCGTCGTTCTGGGCCGGAAACGAGGCCGTGCGCCGCGTGCGAGAGCGTGTCTCCAATGCGAACCGTCCCGAATTTCTACGTTTCCTGTTCGGGCGCGCGCACTCTCCGCAGAGCCTTGAGATGTTTTCTACGAACTAACCCCCGGAGTACACATGAAGATCACGATCGTTGGCGCCGGCGCCATTGGCGGGCTTGCCGGTGCATTCATGACGCGTGCCGGTCACGATGTTGTCCTGACGGACCGCTGGACCGAACATGTCGACGCCATGGCCGCGGACGGGCTGTTCATCGACGGGGTACGGGGCGAGATGAAGATCCCCGTGACGGCGGTGCATCCCGCCGCTCTCGAAGGGCCGCTGGACATGGTTCTGATCGCGACCAAGTCGCAACACTCCGTCGAGGCCGTAGAGGGGCTGGTCCCTCTGATGACGGCGGAGACCGGCGTGGTCTCCTTCCAGAACGGATTCAATGAACCGGACCTCGTGGCGGCGCTGGATGCGGCCGGCCTGCCGGGAAAGAAGATGGTGATCGGCGCGATCCCCAATTACGGCGGGGCACTGGTTGATCCGGGCTATATCGAGTTCGTCCACGAAGGGCCGATCCAGCTGGGAGAGATGGATGGCGCGGAAACGCCACGCCTCGCAGAATTGGCCAGCGCGCTGTCGGCCCTGACCGAGGTGCAGCTGTCAGATCATATCTGGGGGCAGATCTGGGCCAAGGAAGTCTATGCCAGCCAGGTGGTGTTTTCCGCGCTGGTGGATGACCGCATCCGCAACACGCTGGGCGTGGAACGCTATGCCCGCATTTCCGGCGCCATCGTGAAAGAAGCGCTTGAGATCGCCGACGCCAACGGGATCGACGTGCAGGCCTTCGATTTCTTCGATCCCGCGAACTACCGGGTGAAGACGGCCGCGGACACGCGCAAGCTGCTGGACAACGTGAACCACGCGATCTGGCTTCTGAAGAAGGACCAGGAAACCAAGCCCGACCACCAGTTCAAGAAGCAGGGCTCGGGCATCTGGTGGGACATCGTCTATCGCAAGCGCCCTTCGGAAACGCGGTCTTCCAGCGGCAAGCTGATCGATTACGGCAAGGCCGTCGGCGCAGACACCCGCCTGAACGCGAAGCTGTTCGAGATGATCTACGAGATCGAGGACGGCACCCGCGAGCTGGGCTTTCACAATTACGACGAGCTGGAGGCCTACGTGGCCGCTTGCGGAAAGGAACTGCCATGAGCGGCACGAAACTCGGGGTCGGCGTGATCGGCACCCATGCCTGGGCCAACAAGGCCCATCTGCCGGGCTATGTCGCCCACGAAAACGTGGACCTGGTTGCAGTCTGCGACGTGGAAGAAGACCGCGCACGTGCGGCGGCCGAGGCCTTCGGCGCGCGCAAGGTCTATACCAGCGCGGAGGAGATGATCGCCGACCCCGAGGTGCAGATGGTCGATGTCTGCACGCCGACCCACACCCATCTGCCCCTGAGCCTCGCCGCGATCGAGGCGGGCAAGCATGTCCTGTCGGAAAAGCCGCTGCACACGGAGGCCGGGCCGGCCTTCGACGCCGCCGCCAGGGCCGATGCCGCCGGTGTGCGCACCAAGCTCGGCTTCACCTTCCGCTACTCGCCCGCCATCCGCCAGCTCAGGGAATGGATCGAAGACGGCACACTCGGCGAGATCTACCACATCAACGGGTTCGAGCAGAACTCGCAGTGGCTGGATCCGGATGTCCCTCTGCGGCAGGTGCCCCCGGGCGCCGACCGTGACTCGCTGATCCCTGCCTCCATCGTGGGTTACGGATCGCACCTGATCGACCTGATGCGCTGGCTGGGCGGAGAGTTTTCCGCTGTGACCTCTTCCATGCGCAACTTCGTGCCCGAACGGGTGGTCCGCGGAGAGGACGGCCGCCAGAAGATCATGATCGACGACGGAACCGTGGCGCTCGTGGAATATGCCGCCGGCATGATCGGCACGATCCAGACCAGCTATGTCACCGTGGGGAATTACCCGGGGGTCGAGATCCGGGTCTATGGCTCGAAGGGCGCGGCCATCGCGCGGCTGATCTCGGAGTTCGACGTGGCCGAGACGCTGATGTATGCGAAACCTGATGCCGTGGAATTCGTGCCCTTCGAACTGACCGAAGCGGCGCTGCCGCCCGGCACCACGCTCGCCACGCCCTGGCCCGAACTGTATTATCGCAACCTCGTGCGCCATTTCGTGGACGAGATCGTTGAAGGGCGGCCGCAGGAATGCACGTTCTACGACGGGGCGAAAAGCCAGGAGATCGTGGATGCCGTGATCCTCGCCCATCGCGAACGCCGCTGGGTGAGCCTGGGGGCGTGATGGACCTGGTCGACGCATACCTCAAGCACCGCTTCAAATGGCGCCCGGTGGATGCCACCTTCATGGGCGACACCGGTCATGACCATCGGCTGCCCCCGGTCGGGCCCGGCTGCATCGAGACCGAGCTGCAGGAAACCGGCATCCTGCTTGGCTGGGCCGAGGACGACGATGCAGCCCATCCGCATGACCGGCGCATGATCCTGTCCGAGCTGCGCATGGAACAGGCACGCCTGCGCACCCGGCCCCGTCAGCTCAATCCCGCCTGGTACACGGGCGAGGCGGCGTTTGCCGTCATCTCCCTGCTGCTGCCGCAATCCGCGCCGTGGCGCAGCGCGGCGATTGCGGCCCGCATCGCCGGCATCCCGGACTTCCTCGCCGCCGGTCGGAACCAGATCGGCGAGACGCCCGTGCCCTCCGGATGGGTCGGGCGCGCGCGCGCAGAGGCGCAGGCCATGGCGCTTTTCCTGCGCGAGGACATGGCTCTGCACGAGGCCTGGCAACCGGACTGGGCGGCGAACAACGAAGCGGCAGCGGCGGCATTCGATGGTTTCGCGAACGCGCTCGACACTCTGCCCGATGCCGATCCCGCCTGCGGCGCAAAGCACCTGGAACTGGTGTTCCGCGAGGAACATGCGCTGAAACTCAGTCCACAGGACGCCGTGGCACAAGCCGAGGCCGCCTTTGCCCGCTGCACCGAAGAGCTGGAGCAGATGGCGAACAGGATTGATCCGGACCGCAGCTGGCAGGAGCAGATCGCCGCGCTGTCCAGGATCGGACCGCAGCGGCCGGACGAAGTAACGGACAGCTATATTCACTGGGACGCCGCCGCGCGCGAAGCCGCCGAAACCCACGGGCTCGTCACACCGGAGCAGAGCTATGGTCTCGAATATCGTCCGCTCTGGCCTTGCTTTGCCCGTATCGCCGGCCCGCTCTACTTCCTCTTTTATCGATCGCCTCCCGGCCTGAACCCGGGCCTGGGCAGCGTGTACTGGGTGATGCCTGGCGCGTCGGGCGACCTGTCGGCGCACAACACTGCGATGGTCAAGGCGATCCACGCGGTCCACCACGGTTCGGTCGGACATCATACGCAGAACGCCCGCGCCCGCGCGAGCGCCTCCCGGCTCGGCCGGATTGCCGCAACAGATTGCGCGATGGGGCTGGCGATGCCGGCCGCGCTGACCCTGGTCGAAGGCTGGGCCTGCCACGTGGAGGATTTGCTCATGGAGGCCGAAGGGTTCTACTCCCCGGCCGAGCTCTTGCTGCTGAAATCCTTCGAAAGACGCAACGCCGCCTCTGTGCTGGTGGATGTGAACCTGCACTGCGGAACCTGGACCCAGGCCGAAGCCGAGAGGTTCTATGCCGAGGAAGCGGGGTTTGCCCCGGCTCGCGTGCATTCGGAGGTCGTGCGCAATTCCATCTTCCCTGGCTCGCGTGCGACCTACTGGCTGGGCGTCGAAGGCATAAGGGCATTGCGTCGACGGTGGTCGGGCAGCACGCGCGATTTCCATGACAGCCTCCTCGCACATGGTCACGTGCCGTTGGCCTTCGTCGAAGACTCGATGCGCCTGGCCGGGAGGCTCGATGCATGAGTTTTTCGATGACCTACGCCTGGCGCGGTTTCAGACCCACCAAGCCTGTGCGCTGTCTGGCGCGGAGTGGTTCGGGCGCCCTGAACCATCAAGACAACCGGGCCGCCTTTCTCTGGATGTCTATTTTGCAAGCAGAACGACGCGCGCAAATGCAGGTCGTGGAGGCCGCTATACACAATACGCTGCACGCGCTGCGCGCACCGCATCCGATAACGGGGCGAAACCCCGTGCACCACGCACCCATGAGTTTATCGCAAGGTAAATCCAAGAATTTGTTGCGTTGTCCAACAAGTCGCCCCCTCTAGCCTGAGCCCCATGATGGAAAAGATCCGAATATTCATAGCGTCCAAGGGAAACCCGAAAGCCCTTGCCAAGGGCTTTCGGGACCAGTTCCCACATGCCGAGATCTTCACCGATCCGGCAGAGTTCGACGGGGCACCAATCCCGTACATCGTGGCCGGCAAACCGGACCCGGGTGTGCTGGCCGCCGTTCCCGGAGCCAAGCTCGTTCTTAGCCTGAACGCCGGGATCGAACATCTTGTGTCACCCGGCGAAGTCCCGAAGGAAGTGCCGATCGTGCGGCTGGTCGACCCGGCAATGACCGAGGGCATGTCCGATTGGGTTCTGGCGGTGGTGCTGGAATGGCACCGCAACCTTGCCATCTATCGCAGCGATGAATGCTGGACCCGTCGCGAGGAACGGCTTTCGCGTGACCGCGTCGTGACAGTGCTCGGGGCTGGAGCTCTGGGCGGGCGCGTGGCGCGCCTGCTGGGCACGATCGGCTTTCAGACGCGGGTATGGAGCCGGTCCGGGCGCAAGGTCGAAGGCGCTGTGGCCTTTGCTGGGCCCGACGGGCTGGTGGATGCGACCACCGGCGCCGATGCGGTGGTCAATCTTCTGCCCATGACGCCGGAGACAGAAGGCGTAATGAACGCGGCCCTGTTCGCGCGGATGGCCCCGGGTGGGTTCATCGCCAGCGCTGGACGCGGTGCGCACCTGGTGGACCAGGACCTGATCGACGCCCTGGACTCGGGCCAGTTGAGCGGTGCAGCGCTTGACGTGTTCCGCATCGAACCACTGCCGGAAACCGATCCACTCTGGCAGCACCCCAAAGTGCTCGTGACGCCCCACGTGGCCGCACCGACCCAGCCGGGATCGGCGGTTCGGATCATGGCGGAAAGCATCCGCTGTCACCTGTCTGGTGGGATGCCAGTCGATCTCGTCGACCGCACCCGCGGTTATTGAGCGCGCGCCGCTTCAGGCGCAGCAACCAGCGATAACAACGTCAACAAAAGGAAACAGGGAAATGAACATGAGATTGCCAACCCTTGTCGCGGCTCTTCTGGCGTTGCCGGCTGCCGCCGCAATGGCGGAGACCACGCTTGTCATGCCGCAGCAGGACGAACCGCGCACACTCAGCCCGGCCCCGTCTTCGGATACAGGCGGCCACGGACCGACCTCGAACATCTACAGCCACCTGGTGGTAATGGACTGGGGTATCGTGGAGGGCGTCGCCGCATATGGCGACCTGGCCGAAAGCTGGGACGTCTCGGACGATGGCCTGACCTACACGTTCCACCTGCACCCGGATGCCAAATGGCATGACGGCGAACCGGTAACCTCGGAAGACGTCAAGTTCACCTATGACCGCATCATGGAGAAGGGTTACACGTTCTCCTCCTTCCTGCGCGACGTGGACAGCATCGAAACGCCGGACGACCAGACCGTCGTCATCACCCTGACAAAGCCCAACATGGCCTTCCTGCCGATGATGGCGCAGGGCGCGCAATGGACCGGCAAGATCTACCCGGAGCATCTGTGGGCCGACGAGGACGGTTTTGACACCGGTCCCTACGTGAACGAGCCGGTCGGCAGCGGCCCCTACAAGTTCGTCCGGTGGGACAAGGGCAGTGCTGTTGTGCTGGAGGCGAACGAGGATTACTTTCGCGGTCCCCCGGAGGTCGACACGCTGATCTTCCGCACCATCCCGGACGCAAATGTTGCACGAGCCGAGTTCGAAGCAGGCCAGTTCCCCTATCTCCCGTTCAACTATGCCCCACCCTGGGCCGAGGCACCGATCTTCGAGGAGGCCCCCGAGATCAACGTTGTGTACACGCCCTCGCATTTCAGCCGAGACCTGCAGCTGAACCTCAACCACGAGGCGCTCGGCAATCCCAAAGTGCGCGAGGCGATAGCCTACGCGATGGACCGTGAGGCGATGAACCGGATTGCCTTCAACAACTCCTGGACCCCCGGGTACTATGCTGGTGTCAGCAGCCAGCAGAAGTGGATCAACGAAGAGGCCCGCTTCCCCGAGCACGACAAGGAAAAGGCCGAGGCACTTCTGGACGAGGCCGGCTTCCCGCGCGGCGAGGACGGGTGGCGCTTCAAGGTAAGCGTGACCGGGCCGAACATCTCGGATTGCTCGGCCATCACCGAGATCCTCGTGCGCCAGCTGCGCGACGTGGGGATCGAGGCCGAACTGGCGCGCTTCGACCAGTCGACCTGGTTCAGCCGCATCCAGGAGAAGCAGTTCGACATCTCCTGCTACTTCGGCCGTTACGGTCCCGATCCGGATGCCTACCGCGAGCATTTCTCGACCGATGGCGCGCGCAACTTCATGAGCTATTCCGACCCGGAGCTTGACGAGCTGGCCGCCGAGGCCAACACGATCACCGACGAGGAAAAGCGCAAGGAGATGTACGGTCGCATCCAGGAGATAATCGTCCGCGACATGCCCTACATCAACGTGTTCGAGGAACAGAAGATGAGCCTCGTGCGTCCGGGCTGGACCGGGTTCGCCGTGATGCCCGACGGGTTCAACACCTCGATCAGCTGGTTCGGCACCTACGCGGTCAAGCCGCCGGCCGAATGAACTGACATTCTTGTCGACTGAAAGCAAAGAACAGGGCGATCGCGCATGAGACTTCCGCAATACTTCCTTTTCCGGCTGTTGCAGATGATCCCGATCGCCCTTTTCATCGTCGTGATAAATTTCGCGCTGATCCACATTGCCCCGGGCGACGTGTCCATCCTGCTGGCCGGCGAGGGCGCGGACCCGGCCTATATGCAGTCGGTGCGCGAGGCCTATGGCCTTGACCGGCCGCTGTACCAGCAGCTGGGCGCCTACCTGGGCCAGGTCCTTCAGGGTGATCTGGGCCTGTCCTTCCGCACCCGCGAGCCCGTGATCGACATCATAGCCGAGCGCATCCCGGCCACGCTGCTGCTGGCGGGAACGAGCCTCGTACTGGCCTCGGTGGCCGGTGTCGTCATCGGTGCCCTCGTGGCGCGCCGGCCCGGGTCGGCGATGGACACAGCTGTGACCACCCTGTCGATCTCGCTCTTCAGTATCCCCGTGTTCTGGCTTGGCCTGATGCTGATCCTGCTCTTCGCCGTCACCCTGCGCTGGCTGCCATCCAGCGGCATGATGTCGATCGCGGGCCCCCGCGAGGGGATCGGCCACGTCCTTGACATCGCGCGGCACATGGTGCTTCCGGTGGTCGCGCTTTCCGCGGTCTGGCTCGGCCAATATGTCCGCCTGTCTCGCGCCTCCGTGTCAGAAACGCTGGCCGAACCCTATGTCACGACGGCCCGCGCCATCGGCTACCCCGAACGCCGCGTCATGAGCCGGTTTGCCCTGCGCAACGCCATGCTGCCCATCGTTACGGTGCTGGGGCTGGAACTGGGCATGCTGCTCAGCGGTGCCGTGCTGACCGAAACCGTCTTCTCGTGGCCGGGTCTGGGGCGCCTGATCTACGAGGCGATCCTGTCGCGTGACACGCCCGTCATCATGGGCGCCTTCCTGATCATGTCCTTCACCGTGATGCTTGCCGCCTTGCTGACCGATCTTCTCTATGCCGCTCTCGACCCGCGGGTGAGCCTGTGACGCCCGCGCTGAACAGGACCATCGGGGCCGTCACCCGCAGCCTGCCCGGTGCGCTGAGCCTGATCATCCTCGCCGTGATCATCGGGCTCGCGATCTCGGCCCCGTTCCTGCCGATCCCGGATCCCGCAGCGATGGAGTTCGATCTCTACCAGTCCCCCAGCACCGATCACTGGCTGGGCACCGACAATTACGGGCGCGACATCTATTCCCGCGTGGTCTGGGGCGCGCGGGTCGCGCTGACGGTGGCTCTGGGCGCCGCCTTTCTGTCGATCCTTCTGGGCTCGGCGCTGGGAGCCGTGGCGGGCTACTTCGGCGGCACGGTGGACGGGCTGCTCAGCCGGGTCTTCGACATCTTCCTGCTGATCCCGACCTTCTTCCTGATCCTGCTCATCGTCGCCTTGTTCGGCGCCAGCTTGCCCCTGACCATCGTGGCCATCGCCCTGACGACCTGGCCACGCTCGGCCCGCCTCATGCGAAGCCAGGTGCTCACGCTGAAATCGAGGGTCTATGTGCAGGCCGCACTGGCCGCAGGCGCCCCGCAATGGTGGGTCATCCTGCGTCACGTGATCCCCAATGGCATCGCGCCGATCATCACCGACGGCACGATCCTGATGGGCATGGCGATCCTGACCGAGGCCGGGCTCAGCTTCCTGGGTCTTGGCGATCAGAACATGGTCAGCTGGGGCAGCATGATCTTCGAGGGGCAACGCCACCTGCGCCTGGCCCCCTGGATGTCGATCGCGCCGGGAGTTGCTCTGCTGTTGCTGGTCGCAAGCCTGAACCTGCTTGGGGACCAGATCAATTTCGCCATGAATCCGCAGCTGCGCACCCGCGGCGGAGCCCCACGTAAACGCGCAAGTGTCGCACCGCCTGCGGACGAACCTGCGCCGAGCGATACGACCCCTATCCTGGAAGTCGAGAACCTGCGCCTGGAGTACCGCACACCGGACCGGCGTGTCACGGCGGTCGACGGGGTGTCGTTCTCGCTCCCGCGCGGGGGCAGCCTGGGCATCGTGGGCGAGAGCGGCTGCGGCAAGAGCAGCCTCGGCTCGGCGCTCCTGCAGACCATGCCCAACAATGCCGAGATGACGGCGGGAACCATCCGCTTTGACGGTCGGGCCATCGTTCTGGACGGCAAGCCCGTGGTAGAGAAGGGCCGTTCCCGCATCGATCAGCTGCGCTGGAAGCGGTTGGCGACGATCTTCCAGAGCGCGATGAACGCCCTGAACCCGGTGACCACCGTCCGCCGCCAGATGATCGATGCGCTACGGCTGCACAAGCCCGACATAAAGACCAGCGAGGCGGCGGCCCGGATCGGTGAAGTCTTCGACATGATCGGCATTCCACGCAGCCGGATGAACGCCTATCCGCACCAGCTGTCGGGCGGCATGCGGCAGCGTGCGATGATCGCGCTGAGCCTGATCCTGGAGCCGGACCTGGTGATCGCCGACGAGCCGACAACCGCGCTCGACATGCTCATCCAGGACCAGATCCTGGGAGAGATCGCGGATCTGCGCGCCCGGCTGAACCTGTCGCTTATCCTTGTCTCGCACGACATGGGGGCCGTTGCCGAAAGCTGTGACGTGGTTGCGGTGATGTATGCGGGCCGGATCGTAGAGATCGCGCCGACCCGGGCGATATTCGACAATCCCGCCCATCCCTATACGCGGACATTGATCGGATCGCTGCCCAGCCTGACCGGGCCGCTGGAGGAGTTGAAGAGCCTGCCGGCCACTGAAACGGCTGCCGCCGCCGCTTCGGAGGGGTGCCGTTTCGCTCATGCCTGCCCGTCCGCGACCGAACTCTGCCGGACCACGCCACCGCCTGTCGTGGCCTTGAGCGATGGGCACAGGTCCGAATGCCATTTCGCCCGCGACCTTGCCTTCGCGGATACAAGGGAGGCCACGGGATGACCACACCGATCCTGCAGCTCGACCGCCTTCGGATGGTCTACAACATCGGCCCGGGACTGGTATCGCGCCTGACCGGCCGGGCCGATCCACCGATCGTTGCGGCCGATGACGTGTCGCTGTCGCTCTACCCGGGTCAGACGCTGGCGGTGGTGGGCGAAAGCGGCTCAGGCAAGACGACGGCCGGGCGGATGGCGACCTTGCAGGAACGCCCGAGCGCGGGCCATGTCCGCTACGACGGGCAGGACGTGACCCACATCACCGGCGCTGCGCTCAAGTCATTTCGCGCCAAGGTCCAGATGATCTTCCAGAACCCCTACGACGCGCTGAATCCGCGGCTGACAGTGGGACAGTCGCTGGCCGAACCGCTCAGGCTGCATGGCCTCGTGCCACGCTCCGGGCTGCGGCAAGCGGTGCTGGAAATGTTGGAAGCGGTCGAACTTCGGCCTGCGGAAAGCTTTGCGGACAGTTTCCCATCCGAATTGTCGGGCGGACAGCTGCAAAGGATCGCCATCGCCCGGGCGCTGATCATCAAACCGCGGGTCGTCATCGCGGACGAACCGGTCAGTATGCTGGACGTATCAATCCGCTCAGGTGTCATGAACCTGATGCGCGATATCCAGCGCAAAACCGGCTTGACCTACCTCTATATCACCCATGATCTGTCTGTCGCCCGTTACATGGCAGACCGGATCGCCGTGATGTATCTGGGCGCGGTGCTGGAAGAGGGGCGAGCGGAGACGCTTATCGCGAATGCGGCCCACCCCTACACGAGGCTGTTGATCCGCGCCGCACCCGAACATCGCGCGTCCGCCGGCAAGCGCAGTCGCATACGGCTGCCCAGCGATGCCGCCTCCCAGGTCGGGGTGCCGTCAGGCTGCCGGTTCCATCCGCGTTGCCCACTGGCGCAACCTGTCTGCCGTGAAAAGGTGCCGGCCCTGGGCATCGTCGGGACCGACCGGGTTGCCGCATGTCATTTCGCAAAGGATGTTCAGGTGAACGGTTTGTCAGTGTCTTTGGACTGATGCCAGGCCAAGAGTTTCCGGGACGAGTTCGAAGGCAACATCGCGAAAGATCGTCACAACGCCAATCTGCGCTGCAAGCGTCATGCCGAGATCGTCCGGTTGGCGGTCATCATGTACATCCGCTTCCCGCTGTCGCTGCGAAACGTTGAGGATCTGCTTCCCGACGCCGGACGGCATCTCCGCCGCACGGGCTTGTGTCGAGCAATCTGCGCGACTTTGCCCGCTTCGGGATGCTCTGTGCACCGAGCTGGGACAAGATCGCGACCGAGCAGGTCGTCGCCGATGAGATCCTCGACCGGATGTGCGACTGGTTGCGCCCGCATGACTTCATGATGAACAGTTTCCACGGACCCGCCTTCACCGAATACATGGGCGGGGATGATTCCATCGCCACCGGCCGGCAATGGGACCTGTTCTGGCCCGACGGAGACATCTGGAAGGGCGGGTTGTTGACCCAGGGCCTTTACGTGTCGCCGTCCCGTGATCTGGTCATCGCGTAGCCCTGCGGGAGGAGGAGGGGAGGGTCGATCTGTCGAAGCCCGTAATTGACTATGTGGCCCGCATCTACGACGGCATCTCGCCGGACCTGAGTGGCCCGATGCGTGCTGGTCGAAGGCAACAAGATCACCGTAATCGCGACCGATGTAACGGCACTGGAAGGCACGATGGTCATCGAGACCGATAGCAGGACCCTGATGCCGGGCCTGACGATTGCCGCTAGGGTCAGGCTTCATAACCAGTAGATGACGGTTGCCGCGAGCGCGCCGGCCGAGGGGAAAAGCTTCGGGCATCGGTCATGGCGGGTCGCGACGCGTATCCGGGCCTTGAGCTTGCCGAACATGATCTCGATCCGGTTGCGGCGCATTCACCGGCACTTCTCTTATTTGACCCGCGTCCTGCGATGCTTCCGCCCGGGAATGCCGGCGCGTATCCCTTTATCTTGAAGCGCGTCTTGGAACCAATCGGCGTTATATGGGCGGCCAGCCCCCGGCGCTGGTCCACTGGCAGAGAAATGATATCAACCAACCCGATCAGCAGGTGCAACGAGTAGCTTAAATTACGCCAGATCCTGTCCAACAGATGGGGAGTAGCTCAAACGCAGGTGTCTTTGCCCCCGGCGCGCTGATCCTCGCCGCCGTCAGCTACGGGATCTACCGGGGGCTTCACCGGATCCTCGCCCGCGCCGGCCGCTACAGCCACGTCTGGCACCCCGCGCTCTTCGACGTCGCCCTCTACGCCTCGATCCTGAGCGCCTCCATCCTGTTCCTGGAGCACCTTCCGACATGACCACATGGATCACACGCAACGGCGGACGCGTCGCCCTGACCGCCGCAATGCTGGCCTGCGCGGGCGTGCTTGGCCAGTCCTTCTGGGATTACTACATGAACGCCCCCTGGACCCGGGACGGCCGCGTCAGCGCGGATTCCGTGCGGATCGCGCCGCAGGTCTCGGGCACGATCGAGAGCGTGGACGTCGCCGACAACGACTTCGTTCACAAGGGTGACCTGCTCTACCGGATCAGTCCGGAGAGCTTCGAACTGGCGGTGGAGCGGGCCCGGACAACGCTGGACAGCGAACGCGAGTCCATGGAATTCAAGGCCTCGGTCGCCGACCGCGCCTCGCGCCTGAAGGACGCCGGGACGATCAGTGCCGAGAGCATCGAGGAGGCGCTGCACGACGCCGCGGCCGCGCGGGCGGACGTGCGGGGCGCCGAGGTCGCGCTCGAGATGGCGCAGCTGGACCTGGAGCGGACCGAGGTGCGCGCGCCGGTCGATGGCTACGTGACGAACCTGCGGCTGCGGCCGGGGGATTACGCGGTTGCGGGGTCTCCGTCGATCACGGTCATCGATGAGGACAGCTTCGGCGTCACCGGCTATTTCCGGGAAACGCAGTTCGAACGCATTCACGTGGGCGACACGGTCCGCATCAAGCTGATGGGGACGCCCGACACGATCACCGGTCACGTGGAAAGCCTGGGCCACGGGATCGCCGACGACAATGGCGCGACGGATGCCTACGGGCTGCCGGCCGTGGATCCCGTGCTGGACTGGGTCCGGCTGGCGCAGCGGATCCCGGTGCGGATCGAGATGGACCGGATCCCGGACCGAGCGTTCCTGGCCGCCGGGATGACCGCGTCGCTTACAATCGGAGACACGCCCGATCCCGCGCGGTGATTTCCGAGAATACGCCGGAGGTTTTGGGGGAGGTCGCGTGCTTTGCACCGAGCTTTCCCACACGTCTGGACGATCCGCTTCAGTTTGAGTCCGGTCACTTGCGAAAGCGCTGGCCCCCATTCGCCGTCGTCATCGGCTGCGCGCCCCTGATGATCCGCTGCGGGCACTTGTGACCGCGACGCTACATGCACCCGGGGAGGCGTCACGCTGCTGCGGGCTCCGATCGAGCGGCGGCCAGCTGGAAGAACGCCTCGACGATCTGTCCGTTTGCTTCCTTCAGGCCGAAAACGGTTTCCTCGATGACCTGCCCCTGCATTTCGGCAATCCGCAGCTTCGCCACGCTGTCGCTGCGCCCGGTGGATCCCTCCCAGAGAAACCCCACGCCCAGCCCGTTGGCCACCGCCTCGTAGAGGCCATCGCGGGCGTCCAGCGTCAGGAAGGGCCGGGGGGAAAGCCCTGCGCGGGCGAACATCCGGTCGACGGCCCTTTGCGTGGAGGAGCCGGAGGCGCGGAAGATGAGGGGTTCGTCGCAGAGCATGCGCGCTGTGACCTCGCCCATCCGGGCCAGCCGGTGGCCCAGGGGGGCGATGGCGACGACCTGGGCGTCGGCGAAGCGCGTGCAGCGAAAGCGGGAATCGGCGGGCACGTCAGGCAGGACGCCGATGTCGCATTCGTGGTTCAGCACGGCGCGCGTGATCTTGTGGTGCGACCCGGTTTCGACCTTCAGGGTCACGCCCGGATAGGCGCGGTGGAACGCGGCGATCAGCGCCATGCCCGGCATGGCATTGCCGAGCCCGACGATGATCTGGCCTTCGCGCAACGAGGCGCGGCTGAGCAGAAGTCGCTCAGCTTCCTGCCGGGCCTCGGCCATGCGCTCGACCGAATCGCAAAGCTTGAGGCAGAGGTCGGTGGGCAGCAGGCGGCCGGCTTCGCGCCGGAACAGGCGGACACCGAATTCCTTTTCCAATCCACGCACTTGCGCGGAAATGTTGGGTTGAGTGACCGACAGGACCCGCGCGGCGGCAGCGTAGGAGCCGGTCTCGGCCACGGTCCGCACCGCATCCAGTCTTTGCGGGGAAAGCGTCATTTCTCAAACTCCGGCTTTGGTTTTCCCAAGCTCTAGCTTTTGTTCGTGTCGGCCCTGTTACAAAGCGCCGCCATTGGTCTTCCCGACAGCGCGCCGGCACTGCCCGGCCTCGCGGAAACAGGAAAGACAAGACTTGGACGCCCTTACGACATCATGCAGCCCCGGCACCCGCCGCTACCCGCAGCTTGACCCGAGCGCGGTGGAGGAGGCGCGTATCGTGCTTTGCGATCTGGACGGATGCCTGATGTCCGAGGGGACGCTCTTCGCGGATACGGCGGATTTCGTCGCGGCCTGCGGTGACCGGCTTCGCGTCGTCTCGAACCGGTCCGACAGCACGGCGGCGGCGCTTTCGCGGCAACTGGCGGCGCTCGGGCTTTGCGTGCCCGCCGCGCACATCCTGCTCGCCGGGGAATTCACGCTGCAGCATTTCGTTCGCCAAGACCTGAGGCGGGTGACGCTCTGCGCCGCGCCCGTGCTGGTCGAACGCGCCCGCGCTCTTGGGCTGGAGCCGGGCGCGCAGGATCCGGAGGCGGTCCTGCTGTGCCGGGATCCGGGTCAAAACGTCGACACGCTGGGTCCGCTGGTGGCGCAGCTGGCGCGCGGCGTGCCGTTCTGGGTGGCGAACGAGGATGTCTCGCACCCCGATCATGCGGGCCAGCCCGTGGCCGAGACCGGGGCGCTGCTGGCGGCCCTGCGGGCCATCCGCCCCGGGCTGGCGTGGCGCAGCCTGGGCAAGCCGCACGCGGCGATGCTCGACCACGCCCTGTCCGAGGCGGGGTTGCGCGCCGATGACGCGGTCTTCGTGGGCGACAACGCACTGACCGACGGCCGGGCGGCCTCGGCGGCGGGCATGTCCTTCATTCATATTCTCAGGAGTGCGGGCCAATGATCGCCTACCTGCTGCGCCTTGTCGTGAAGGCGGTGGTCACGCTGTTTGCGATCGTCACGGTGACCTTCGTCGCGACCCGGCTTTCGGGCAATCCGATCGACACCTTCCTGGGCGAGGGGCTGACCACCGAAGGCCGGGAGGCGCTGATCGCCTACTTCCAGCTCGACGGGTCGCTCTGGCATCAGTACCTGGCCTACCTGCGGGGGGCCCTGTCGGGCGAGTTCGGGCTGAGCTTCGTGGACCGGCGCCCGGTCACGACGGTGGTGATCGAGCGGCTCTGGCCCTCGGGGCAGCTGCTGCTGGCCTCGGTGGCGCTGACCATTGCCGTCTCCCTGCCGCTGGGTGTCCTGGCTGCCGTCTACCGGCGCAGCTGGATCGGCTCGGCGGTCATGGTCGTGGCCTTCACCGGCTACGCGGTGCCCTCCTTCGTGCTGGCCATCGTGATGGTGCTGACCTTCTCCTACTGGCTGAACTGGCTGCCGGTGGTGGGCAACGGCACCTGGCAGCATTTCATCATGCCGACGATTGCCATGTCGGGCGTCCTGATCGCCGCGCTGACGCGGTTCACCCGCAACGCCATGCTGGACGTGCTGGGACAGGATTTCATCCGCACCGCCCGTGCCAAGGGCCTGCGCGAAACGCGGGTGGTTCTGAAACACGGGCTGGGGAATGCCGGGGTCACGGTGATCTCGGTCATCGGGCTGCAGATCGCCGGGCTGGCTGCTGCCGGATCGGTGGTGGTGGAAAGCATCTTCTCGTGGCCCGGCGTGGGCCAGATGCTGGTCAATGCCGCGATCGTCCGCGACTACCCGGTGCTGCAGTTCGGCGTGATCGCCGTCGCGGTGGCCGTCGTCGCCATCAACACCCTCACCGACATCGCCTATGCGCTCGCCGATCCCCGGATCCGGCTGGCCCGAGCCTGAGGAACGCGCCATGGCAAGCCTTGCCGATCCCATCCTGCGCCGCCGCAAGTCCCGCAAGGGGCAGGGAGCCGACTTTATCCAGAAGATCGCCATGGTGCTGGCCGTGCTGCTGGTGGGCGCCGCGATCTTCGCCCCGCTGCTGACGCCCTTCGATCCGCTGCAGCAAAGCCTGCTGGCCCGCCTGCGCCCGCCGCTCGGGTTCGAGCGCTACGCGGCCGGGCATATCGCGGGCACCGACGAGCTGGGCCGGGACGTGCTGTCGCGGTCGCTGTACGGGCTGCGGCTGACACTGGCGCTGGCCTTCGCCGGAGCCGTGATCGGGCTGGTGATCGGCGGTCTGCTGGGGCTGGTCGCGGGCCTGCGCCGGGGCTGGGCCGAGGACGTGATCATGTCGCTGGTCGACATGCAGATCGCCATTCCCTTCACGCTGGTGGCCCTGCTGGTGCTCGCGCTGATGGGATCCAGCCTGACGGTGCTGATCTTCGTGCTCGGCATCGCCGGATGGGAGCAATACGCCCGCATCGTGCGCGGCGAGGTGCGCCGGATCGCGGCGCAACCCTACCTTGAGGCCGCGCGAACCGCCGGGGCCGGCCCGTTCTACACCGCCTGGCGCCACGTCCTGCCCAACCTCGTCTCGCCGCTGGTGGTGCAGTTCACGCTGGCCCTGTCGAACATCGTCATCCTCGAAAGCACGCTGTCGTTCCTCGGCCTGGGCGTTCAGCCGCCGCAGCCCTCTCTGGGCTCCATGGTGGGGCTGGGGCGCGACTACATGCCGACGGCGCCGTGGATCGTGCTGACCCCCGCCGCGCTGATCGTGGCCCTGACCTTCACCGTGCAGATCCTGGGCGACTGGCTGCGTGACCGCGCCGACGTCCGCCTGAGAGAACGCTGACCGCCAACCCCAAGAGCCGGACAACCGGCCCGACCCATCCTTAGCCAAACCGGAGACATCCCATGTTCCGCCTGATGATTACCACCGCCCTTGCCGCGCTGCCCCTGGCCGCCGCCGCACAGGACATCACCGTTGGCGCCGCCAACGTGACCCCCTATGTCGATCCCGGCCGCGACCATTCCAACGTGGGATCGCAGTTCTACTACAACACCTTCGACACGCTGATCGACCGCGACCACGGCAAGCTGGACCCCGAGTGGACCCCGGGCCTTGCCACCTCGTGGGAGTTGATCGACCCCACCACCATGGAACTGAAGCTGCGCGAGGGCGTCAAGTTCCACAACGGCGACGAGATGACGGCCGACGACGTGGTCTTTTCGCTCAACCGCATGTTCCAGGCCACCTTCCCGCCCTACGTGGTGCGCGCCAAGGACCGCTTCGGCAACTTCACCGGCGCCGAGAAGGTGGATGATTACACCATCCGTATCCATTCCGAACGCCCCGAGCCGCTCTGGGAGACCCTGATCTCGATGCAGCAGGCGATGATCATCCCCGAGGCCTACACCAAGGCGCTGACCGGCGATCCGGATGTGGCCGAGGACAGCGACTTCGAGGCCTTCTCGCTCGCCCCCGTGGGGACCGGCCCCTACAAGGTCGCCTCCTTCCAGCCGGGCGAGAAACTGGTCTGGGAACGGTTCGACGATTTCTGGGGCGCGCCCGCGCCGCTGGAACGCGCCACCGTCGTCCAGATCGCCGAGACCGCCAGCCGCGTGACCGCACTGAAGACCGGTGAAGCCGACATCATCACCAACGTGGCGCCTGACCAGCTGTCGCTGATCGACGACGACCCGAACCTGAAGACCGAAGGCTCGGCCACCGCGCTGTTCCACGTCATGATCATGAACCAGAACCACCCCGTGCTGGAGGATCCGCGCATCCGCCAGGCGATGTCGCTGGCCATCGACCGCGACGCCCTGAATGAGGCGCTGTGGCTGGGCAAGGCCATCGTGCCCTCGACCCACACCATGGCCGAGATGGGCGCGCTGCATCAGCCCGGCCTCGTGACCTTCGAATACGATCCCGAACGCGCGAAGGCGCTGCTTGAGGAAGCGGGCTATGACGGGACCGAGATCACCTATGACACCGCCGCGACCTATTACACCAACGGCCTGCTGGCCGCGCAGGCGATCATGGAGATGTGGGCCGCCGTGGGCATCAACGGCCGCGTGAACGTGCAGGACCAGTGGTCGGGCAACGACCCCGAGCTGATGGCGCGCAACTGGTCGAACCCGATGTACTTCGCCGACCCGTTCGGCTCCTTCGGCGTGATGTGGGCGCCCGAAGGCCCCTCGGAAAGCGAGGGCCGGTTCAACACCGACGCCGAATATGCCGAGAAATGGGACCGCTTCCGCTTTTCCACCGACGTCGAGGCCCGCAAGGCCGCCTATGTCGAGCTGATGGAAGAGATCCAGCAGGACCCGCCGGTTCTGCCGCTTTATCGCCCGTTCGAGAGCTGGGGCATGAAGCAGTCGATCGACTGGGCGCCGATGCCCGGCCACATCCCCTACGTGCTCGACTTCCGCTCCGGCAGCATCTCCAACACCGGCAGCTGATCCGGGCAGGGGCCGGGCCTTCGGGCCCGGTTCCACCCTTCTTCCCGACGTTTCAACGCCCTCCACGGAGACCGACATGACCCGGATCGCCATCGTCACCGACATCCACCACGGCGCCCCCTCGCATACCAAGCGCGGCGACACGGCGCTGGAGCTCCTTTCGGCCTTCGCGGACTGGGCCAACGAGCAGAAGCCCGACCTCGTCCTGGATCTTGGCGACAGGATTTCCGACGTGGACAGCCAGACCGATGCCCGGCTTGAACGCGAGGTGGCCGAGCTCTTTGCCCGCATCGACGCGCCCGTGCACCATGTCTGCGGCAACCATGACCGGGACCACCTGAGCGTGGCCGAGAACGAAGAGATCCTGGGCACGCCGCTGGGCTCGGAGGTCATCGACCTGGGCGCCTGGCAGCTCGCCCTCTGGCGGGCGGATTCGCGTATCCATCGCGACGTGCCGCGCCCCGGCTTCGACCTGCCCGAGGCCGACCTCCTGTGGCTCTCCCGCATGGCGCAGCAGGCGGAGAAGCCGACACTGCTGGCCTCGCACGTGCCGATTTCCGGGCATTCGCAGGTCGGCAACTACTACTTCCAGCGGACCCCGGGCGTATCGACCTATCCGCAGGCCGACCGGGCCCGCGCGGCCCTGGCACAGGCGCGCGTTCCGGTCGCGGCGATCGCCGGGCATGTGCACTGGAACACCGTGACCACCGTCGACGGCATCCCGCACATCACCCAGCAGAGCCTGACCGAAAGCTTCACCACGGCCGGCGAACCCGCGCGCGCCTGGGGCATGCTCGACCTGGTCGAGACGCTGCACTGGCAGGTCTTCGGCGACGACCCGTTCGAAGCGCGCCTGACGCCTTCGCGGCATCGCTGGACGCCTCCGCTGGCGCCGCTCTTCGCCGACATCGCGGCGGAGTGACACGGATGCTGCCCGATCCTCCCGTCCTCTCCGTCAAGGACCTGCGCGTCGCCTTCGGCTCTGTCGAGGCGGTGCACGGGCTGAGTTTCGACATCCACCGGGGCGAGACGCTGGCGCTGGTGGGCGAGAGCGGCTCGGGCAAGAGCGCGACCGCGCTGTCGATCCTGCGGCTGATCGAACGCGAAGGCGGGCGGATCACCGGCGGCAGCATCAGGTTGGGCGGCGAGGCGCCCGCCGAGATAACCGAGCTGGCGCCCGCGGCGCTGCGCGCGATCCGGGGCGACCGGATCGCCATGGTCTTCCAGGAGCCGATGACGTCGCTGAACCCGGTCATGACCATCGGCGCACAGCTTGGCGAGACAATTGCCCTGCACCGGGGCCTGCGCGGCCGGGCCGCCCGCGCGGCCGCCTGCGCTGCGCTCGAGCGGGTGCGGATACCCGAGCCGGACCAACGGCTGGGCCAATATCCCCACGAGCTGTCCGGCGGGCTTCGGCAGCGGGTCATGATCGCCATGGCGCTGATCTGCGAGCCGGACGTTCTGATCGCGGACGAACCGACCACGGCGCTCGACGTCACCACGCAGGCCGAGATCCTCGCTCTGATCGCGGGGCTGCAGCGCGATCTTGGCATGGCGGTTCTGTTCATCACCCATGACCTGGGCGTGGTGTCCGAGATCGCGGACCGGGTGGTGGTGCTGAAGGACGGCGACCTCGTTGAAGAGGGGCGCAAGGCGGACCTGTTTGCAGCGCCGAAATCAGACTATGCCCGCGAGCTGCTGGCCGCGACGCCGCGCCTGGGCGATGGCTCGCCCGCGCCGCTGGCGGGCGCCGAGACGGTGCTGGAGGTACGCGACGTGGTCACCACCTACGGAGGCGGCGGGTTCTTCAGCCGCAGGGCGCCGGTGACCGCCGTGCGCGGCGTGTCCCTGACGCTGGGGCGCGGGGAAACGCTGGGGCTGGTCGGCGAAAGCGGCTGCGGCAAGTCCTCCCTTGCGCGGACGGTGATGCGGCTGGTGGATCCGGCATCGGGCGAGATCGACCTGCTGGGCACGCGGATCGACAGCCTTGATGCGGCGGCGCTCAAGCCCCACCGGGCGCGGATACAGATGGTCTTTCAGGATCCCTATGCCGCGCTGAACCCGCGCATGGCGATCCGGGACCTGGTGACCGAACCCGCCTATCTTCACGACATGGTCGCGCCTGCCGGCCGTGACGCCATGGCGCGCGACCTGCTGGAGCGCGTGGGTCTGCCGGCCGACGCGGCCGAGCGCTTTCCGCACCAGTTTTCGGGCGGGCAGAGGCAGCGCATCTGCATCGCGCGCGCCCTGTCGGTCCGCCCGCAGATCATCGTGGCGGACGAGGCGGTTTCGGCGCTCGATGTCTCGAACGCGCGGCGGGTGACCGACCTGATGGCGCGGATCCAGCGCGAGGAGGGCGTCTCATTCCTGTTCATCAGCCACGACATTGCCGTGGTGGAACGGGTCAGCCATCGGATCGCGGTCATGTACAAGGGAGAGATCGTCGAGCAGGGCGAGACATCTCAGGTGCTGCATGCGCCGCGCCACGCTTATACCCGCCGCCTTCTGGCCGCCGTCCCCAGGGCCGACATCGCACCAACCGCCGGTCCGCAAGTGCCGGGTGGTAACAATGCCTTGGAGGGGCGGCGGGTTCCGGTCGTGACGCCGCTTTAGTCAGGGCGGAAATCCCGGTTCCCGTCCGCTGGGACCGGATCGTGCGCGGCGCCGGGTGGCGCGGTCTCTGCGCGTCATAAGGAGCAGCTATGCTGTCCTTGGAGAATTGAGTTCGAATCGCTCTGACCGCACCGGCCGATCGACGTGTTACGCCAGCACGATGCGTGTTCCGGCCTCCTTGCAGGCAGTTGTCAGCGTCTCGGGGATCTCTCCGCCGCACACGACGGTATCGAGGTCTGACAGATGCCCCATGGCGAAGCCGGCGGCGCGGTCGATCTTCGCGTGGTCGACGACAAGGATGCGATGCGTGGCGCAGCCGGCGATTGCCCGACGGGCCCGGATTTCGTCCATGTTGAAATCCAGGAGATCACCCTCGAGAGACACCCCGCCGACGCTGAAAACCGCAAATTGCATTCGAAGGCCTGCGTAGAATTCGCTGGCCTCGGCCCCGATCAGGTCAAGATCCCGCATGCGCACCCGTCCGCCCGCCAGTGACACCGAGATCTCCGGGGCCGCGCGCAGTGCCAGCACCGCGTGCAGGTTGTTTGTCGCCACCGACAGCCGGTCGTGACAGGCCAGGGCGCGGGCGACGGCCTCTACCGTTGTGCCGGTCCCCAGAGCGACCGATGCGCCGTCCGGCACCAGCGCCGCAACAGCCGCGCCGATCCTTTCCTTTTCGGTGCGGGACACGGCCAGCCGCGGCTGATAGCCGATGTTCTCCTGCGGAGTAGCGAGGCGCGCGATGCCGTGGCGCCGCCGGACCAGCGCCGCGTCATCCAGAGACCGCAGGTCCGACCGGATCGTCTGAACCGTTACATCCAGCATGTCGGCCATGGCCTTTGCCGAAAGCTCGCCGTATGTCGACAGCAGGTTGATGATCTGATCCCGACGGCGGGCGGTCTCATCGATAGGCATTTTCGTTCGAAATCCAACTGTCCTCTTTCCCGGGCACAGCTTTGATCCGCGACATGCGCCCTGTCCAGTGCGAAACCGCGCCGGGGATTATTTTTAAACTTGAAACCATAAGCAGGTGAAACTGTCACATCGCTGTCACGCGTCGCCACTAACAGGGCGGCAACGAATGGCATGCGGCTGTTCGTTTTCGAACGAAAAGCAAATCCTTCAGGAGTGCTCCATGCTTCGCCGTCTTCTTTCCCTTTCCGTTGCGCTGGCGCTGCCGGTGGCCGCGGGTGCCGAAACTCTCACGCTCTACACCTCGCAGCCCAATGCGGACGCCCAGGCCACGGTGGATGCCTTCATGGCAGCCAACCCCGACGTCGACGTGGAATGGGTGCGCGACGGGACCACCAACCTGATGGCCCGCCTGCAGACCGAGATCGCCGCCGGAGACCCGCAACCCGACGTCCTGCTGATCGCGGACACCGTGACGCTGGAAGGCATGGCGCAGGACGGCCACCTTGCCGCCTACAGCTCGCCCGAGGCCGAGGCTTATGACGCGGCGCTCTACAGTGCGGATGGCTATTATTACTCGACCAAGCTGATCACCACCGGCATCGTCTACAACACCGGCGCGGCCGAGGTCCCGACATCCTGGGCCGATCTTGCCAAGCCCGAGATGAATGGCATGGTGGCCATGCCGTCGCCGCTCTACTCCGGTGCCGCGCTGATCCACCTCGCCACGCTGACCGGCGACGCGGACCTGGGCTGGGACTATTACGAGGCGCTGGCCGCCAACGACGCGCGTGCCGAGGGCGGCAACGGCGGCACCTTCAAGGCCGTGGCCGCGGGTGAAAAGCCCTATGGCGTTCTGGTGGACTTCATGGCGCTGCGCGCCAAGGCCGACGGTTCGCCCGTCGACTTCGTCTTCCCCGAGGAAGGCGTGTCCTACGTGACCGAGCCCGTGGCCATCATGAAGAAGGCCGAAGGCAACGCCGCCGCGCAGAAATTCGTGGACTTCCTGCTGTCCGAAGAAGGTCAGGAGCTGGTGGTCGAACAGGGCTACATCCCCGCCCGCAACGGCATCGACAGCCCCGAAGGCTTCCCGTCGCGCGGCGAGATCAAGCTGATGGCGTTCGATCCCGCGAAGGCGCTGGCCGACACCGAGACCAACAAGGAACGCTTTGCCAAGGTCTTTGGCGTCGAATGAACCTTGGGGTCGCAAAACGCAGCAGCCGGTCGGAAGGCCGGCTGCTGTCCTGGCTCCTGCTGCCCGTCGCGCTGATCGCGCTCGGGCCGGTGGTGCGTCTGCTGCTGGAGGGCGTGGGCTTCGGCAACGGGTTGACCGGCGACTACCTGGCCGACGTGATGAGCCGTGACAGCACGCGCAAGGCGTTGACGCATTCCCTGGTCACCGCCGCGGGTGGAACGCTTTTGTCGGTGCTGATCGGTGGCGCCTTCGCATTTCTCGTGGCACTGACGAACGTGCGGGCGCGCGGCGCGCTGGTGTTCTGCCTGATGGTGCCGATGATGATCCCGCCGCAAATCACGGCGCTGGCCTGGATGCAGGTGACGGGTCCGTCCTCGGTGCTGCTGAAGATGGTGGGGCTTGCGCCCCCGCTTGGCAGCCCGCAGCCGCTGCACAGCCCTGGCGGCATCATCCTGCTGCTTGGTATCCAGCACGCGTCCATCGTGTTCCTGACGCTCCGCGCGGGCCTGCGCCAGATTCCCGCGGATCTTGTCGAGGCGGCGCGCATGTCGGGGGCCCGCGGCCTGCGCGTCTGGGCGCAGATCGTGATGCCGCTGACGCTCCCCGCGCTCGGAGCCGGTGCGGCGATGGCCTTCGTCACGGCTTTGGGAAACTTTGGCATTCCGGCGATGCTGGGCATTCCGGCGCGCTATTCCACCCTGCCGACACTGATTTACCAGCGCCTTGTGGGGTTCGGCCCCTCGGCGCTGCCGGAGGTTGCGGTGCTGGCGCTGCTGATCGGCCTCGTGGCCATCGCCGGAGTGCTGCTGGCCCGATGGCTGCTGGCGCGCAGGTCGCATGGGCTGGTGGGCCTCTCGGGGCAGCCGCTGTCCATTTCGCTGGGCCGCGCACGGCTTCCGGTCGAGATCGCGCTCTGGAGCTTCATCGCGGCCATCCTCGTGCTGCCGATGATGGCGCTGCTGTTCACCTCGCTGATCCCGGCCTACGGTGTGCCGCTGACGTGGGCGAACATGACCTTTGACGCCTGGACAGAGGCGCTGTTGCGTCAGCCGATGACCCGGCGCGCCTACGTCAACTCTCTCGGACTGGCGCTTGGCGCCGCGGCGATCCTGATGGCGGTCTGCCTGCCGCTGGCCTGGCTGATGGCGCGCCGGCCCAGTCGCGCGACGCGCGCGATCGATGCGCTGGTGGATCTGCCCTATGCGCTGCCGGGCGTGGTGCTGTCGATCGCCTGTATCCTCGCCTTTCTCGACCTGCCGTTCACCGACCTGACCCTTTACGGCACGATCTGGATCATCCTGCTGGCCTATCTGGCGCGCTTTCTCGTGGTGATGCTGCGCCCGGTGCAGGCGTCGGTGGGGCAGCTGGACCCGGCGATGGAGGAAGCGGCCAGCGCGGCGGGTGCGCGGCTTGGCCGCCGCCTGCGGACCATCGTGCTGCCGCTTGCCGCACCGGCGGCGGCGGCAGGGGCGATCCTCGTCTTCCTGACGGCGGTGAACGAGCTGACCGTCTCGGCACTGTTGTGGTCTTCGGGAACGGAGACCCTGGGCGTCGTCATCTTCAATCTCGAAGACAGCGGAGAGACGATCATGGCTTCGGCCGTGGCGATGTCGATTGTCCTGCTGATCGTATGCCTGATGACGGGGGTACAGCTGATGGCCCGCCGTCTGCCCAAAGGAGTCGTGCCGTGGCAGAGCTGATCTATTCCGGTCTGACGAAACAGTTCGACGGATCCGCGCAGCCTGCGCTGGACGGGATCGACGCCCGTATCGAAAGCGGAGAATTCGTCGCCCTTCTGGGGCCTTCGGGTTGCGGCAAGACCACGCTGCTGCGCCTGACCGCCGGGTTCGAAGAGCCCACGGGCGGCGAGATCCGCATGGGCGATACGCAGGTGGCGGGGCCGGGCTGTTTCGTGCCGCCCGAGGACCGTGGCGTGGGCATCGTGTTTCAAAGCTATGCCCTCTGGCCGCACATGACCGTGGCGGGCAACGTGTCCTACCCGCTGGAGGTTCGCGGGCTGGCACGGGCAGAGCGCGCCCGGCGGGTGGAGGAGGCGCTGTCGCTGACCGGCTTGACCGAGTTCGCCCACCGCGCCCCGGCGCAGCTTTCGGGCGGGCAGCGGCAGCGGGTGGCGCTGGCGCGCTGCCTGGTGGCCGAACCGCGCGCGGTCCTGCTGGATGAGCCGCTCGCGAACCTCGATCTGGCGCTGCGGGCCTCGATGCAGGAGAACTTCACGGCGTTCCACAGACGCACCGGCGCGACGATGCTCTACGTGACCCACGATCAGGGCGAGGCGCTGGCGCTGGCAACCCGAGTGGCGGTGATGGAGCGCGGTCGGATCCGCCAGTTCGCCGCGCCCGAGGTGCTGTATTCCGAGCCCGCGGATTGCTTCGTTGCGGGCTTCGTGGGGGACGGCGCGGTGGTCTCCGCCAGCGCGGCGGGGCCGTTGGGCCGCAACGGACTGGAGGTCGAGACGATGGGTCTGCGGGTCGCGGCGCGGAGCAATGAGGCCCTGCCGACCCATCTGTGCATCCGTCCCGAGGATGTAAGCCTGACCGACGAGGGCGGGCTGCGCGCACGGGTGCGAGGCTGTACATATCAGGGCGGGCGGTTCCGGGTCGTGCTGGACACGGGCGGCGAGGATCTCGTTGCGTTCTCGCGCCTGCGTCTGGAGGTGGGGGCGCAGGTCGGTCTTCGGATTGATAGGCCCTGGGCCTTTCGCGAACCCGGTCTGAGCGCGCTTCCCGCGCGGGCGACGGCCCATGTTTGACGCGACCCGCAGTCCCGCGCCCTGGGTCGAGGTTCTGTCGGGCCTGGGCGAGAAGGGACCGGCCTGCATCCGGATCTGGACCGGCCGCGAAGTCTGGCTCCTGGATGTGGGCGCAGGACCCGAGGCGTCCTCGCCGTTCTGCCCGGCGTGGCTGGACGGTGCGGACCGGGTTCTGATCACCCATGACCACATCGACCATATCGGAGGCGCCGGTTTCGCGGTGACGGCCGGTTTGCCCATCCACTGCACGGCCGAGACCGCGCGATCCCTGCCGCCGGGGGCCGATGTGCATCTGCTGCCGCATCACGGCCAGACCGAGATCGCGGGCACCGTGCTGAGCACCGGACCCAACGGCCATGCCTGCGGCGGGGTATGGTTCCACGTCGCGGTTGGCGAGGGGCTGTTCTTTTCCGGCGACTGGTCGGAGGAATCGGATTGGTTCGCATATGCGCCGCCTCCCGAGGCGGCGGTGGCGCTGATCGACTGTTCCTATCACCTGAACGATGTCCCGCAGGAGGCCCGCCGGGCCGCGCTCGATGCCGCGCTCGATACGAGCCGCCATCGCCAGCACCTGTTCCCGGTCCCGCCTTCGGGCCGCGCGGGGGAGCTGGCGCTGCATCTGCTGCCGCGTGGTGGCGTCACTCTCGACGACACCTGCAGGGCGGCCTTGCGGCAGATGCTGGAAGACGGCAGCGTGGCCCCCGGGGCAGAGGCCCTGTGGCCGCTGATCGAGGCGCCTTTCGACCGGGCCGCGCGCTACCTGATCTGCGACACGCCCAATGCGGACGCCGGCGCGGCCTGGGCCATCGTCCGGGACTGGCGCGACACCGGACGGCTGGGCCGGGAAGCGACGGTGATCTTCACCGGCCACATGACGGCCCATGCCCGCGCGATCATGGCCCATGGCGGGCAGTTTCTGCGCTGGAACGTTCATCCGCCGCTGCGTGACCAGATCGCAATGATCCACCGCCTGCGGGCCAGCCGCTTCGCGCCGCTGTTCTGCGATTGCCCCGAAGACTACCTTCTGGAGACACGGTTCGGCACGGCACTTCTGTTGAATGAAAGACTGTTTCTGTGACTGACTTGCCGGGCCGGGCCTTCCTGGTAATTCGCCATGGCCAGACCGATGCCAATCGCGACAAGCTGATCGCGGGCCGTACCGAAGCGCAGCTGACCGATGCGGGCCGGGCCGGGGCCCGTGCCCTTGCGACGTGGAGCTGGCCGCTTGTGGCGCTCTTCTCCTCGCCCCAGCAGCGCGCGAGAGAGACCGCGGCGCTGGCCTTTCCCGATGTGCCCACGACGGTGATCGAACGCTTGCGCGAACGCGACTGGGGCATCTACGAGGGCCGCCCCGTCAGCCAGCTGCCGCCGCGCAGATCGACGCCGGAGGCGGGCGAAGGCTGGGACGTATTCCGTGACCGGGTGCAGGCGGCCCTGATCGAGGGCATCGCGGCCACGCCCGAAGGGCACCTGCCGGTCATCGTCGCGCATTCCGGGGTGGTCCGCGCCACCCGCGCGATCACCGGGGGCACGCCGCTGGGACCTTCGCCCCCGAACACCACCCCCATCCTCTACAGCCCCGGACCCGCGGGCTGGACCGAAATTGAACTGACCGGAGAAACACTTCCTTGGATTGCGTGATTTTCGACATCGACGGCACACTGGCCGAATTCGACAGCCAGCGGCTGGGGCACCTGGTACATGGCGAAGACAAGCACTGGGATGCCTTCCACGACGAAATGGCAGCAGCCGCCGTCATCGCACCGGTGGCCCGGCTGCTGGCGCGTCTGCAAGCGCAGGGCGAAGCCATCATTCTGTGCTCCGGCCGGCCCGAGGGCTGGCGGCACCGGACCCGGGAGTGGCTGGAGAAGGCCGGCATTTCCCATGACGCGCTCTACCTGCGCCGCCCGGAAGAGGACCGGGATTCAGATCCGGAGGTCAAACGCGCCGCGCTCGAACGGATCCGTGCCGACGGGTATACCCCGTGGCTGGTCGTGGACGACCGACAGTCGGTGGTCGATTTCTGGCGTTCGGCGGGTCTTACCTGCCTTCAATGTGCCCCGGGCAAGTTCTGAGGCACGGCAGAAGCCCTAGGGCGGCTCTGTCAGGGCAACGCGGCTTGCGGTAGGGTCGGTGGCTCCGATGCCGTCCCGGGATGACGAAACGCGATCCGTTCAAGTGTTTCAAGACCAGAAAATTCGACGACGGGGGCGGCATAAGGGACGGCCATTCTGCCGTCCTTGAGACGCGCTCGAATTGGTCTGGCGCCCCCCTGACAAGGCCGTCACGAGGAACAGCAGCACACGCCCCAATTCGAAAAGCGTTGCCAGGTCGCAGAGCGGGCGGCACCATGGCCCGAATGAAGTCTACCCGGAAAAGACCGGTCAATTGGGGATCGGGGTGCAATTTCAGGTTGTGACGACTTCTTGCGCCAGACGGGGGGACAGATGGCAAACTCAAACGGTTTTTCCGAAGCCGCAAGGCGTTCTGCGATCCTGTTCATCCGCCATCGACCCGGGCCGAGACCTGTCGCGATGTCTCTGACCGTGCTCTGCGCGGGGGTGATGGGCGCGCCCGTCCGGGCGGACTGCACGCGACCCGATACAACGGAATTGACCTGTTCCGGCGATCTTGCCGTGACGGATTTCAGCTTGCCCGGCACGACGTCCGATGAGACCGCGACGATGACCTTCGAAAACGCGTCGAACACCGGGGTCACGGGGGCGCCGTCGGGCACGGCGCCGGTCTGGAACTTTGACGTCGGAGCACCTGAATACAGCGAGACCGCCGCAACGACCGTTCTCAAGGTCGACCTGTCGGACGGGTTCGGGGTCACCTCGCCTTCGGCGCAGGGGATCCTTGTGAATTCGACGGGCAGCATCGGCAATGAGCACGGCGAGAACAAGGGGTCCGGCGACCGCGACGGCAAGGATGGTGGCGTGGGCGGTGGCGGAGGGGCCGTGACCGCGACGGTTTCAGGTGTGACCGTCTCCGGAGCACTTGAAGGGATCGGCGTCTACAGCTCCGGCGGACAAGGTGGCAAGGGGGCCGAGGGCCATTCGGTATCGGGTGGCCACGGCCGGGGTGGCGCCGGGGGCCAGGGCGGTGCGGGGGGCCAGGTCTCGGCCACGTTCACCGGGGTCCAGGTCACGGGCATGCCGGCCATTTCTGGTGCCAGTATCGGCGGCGGCGCCAATACCGGCGGGTCCGGAAAGTCGTGTGATCACAGCGCCTACGGTGGCCAGGGAGGCATGGGAGGCCACGGTGGCGCCGTGACGATCACGGCCAGCGGGCTTTCGTCCGAGGGCGGCATCGGGATTGTCGCCACGTCCCAGGGCGGGGCGGGCGGCAAGGGCGGCGAAGGCGAGGATGTCTGCAACGGGCATGGCTATGGCGGCACGGGCGGTGTGGGTGGCACCGGTGGCGTGGTCGAAATAACCAATGTGTCGGGCAACGAGGCCGGCGGTCTCGACATAAATGCCACCGATGGACCGGGCCTCATGGCCGAAAGCATCGCCGGCGACGGTGGCAGGGGCGGCGACGCGAAGGTCGGGGCCGGGTTGGGCAAGTCCACGGGGGGCAACGGGGGCCAGGGCGGAACGGGCAGCGCCGTGACGATCCATGTCGCTGAACCCGGCGGCTCGACGGCCAGCATCGTGACCGACAGCTACCAGGCGCCGGCCATCATCGCCCGAAGCTACGGAGGGGCCGGCGGAGACGGGGGCAAAGCGGATTCCTCTTCCGCCACCGGCGGGGCCGGGGCCGGATCCGGACCTGCCGGGGACGTCACGGTGACGTATGCCGGAAACATCCATACACGTCAGGGTGCATCGGACGCCATCATGGCGCAGTCCATCGGCGGTTTCAGCGGTGATGGCGGAACGGCGTCGGGCATTGTCGCGTATGGCGCCAGCAGCGAGAGCGCGGGCAGCGGCGGACAGGTGAGCGTGACCTACAACGGGTCGGACGACACCTCGATCCGGACCGATGCGGACAATTCGGATGCGATCTTTGCGCAAAGCCAGGGCGGCGGCGGCGGCAAATCGTCCCGCACGCAGGGGCTGGTGGCATTGTCGGGCACGGCCTCGGGCGCGTCGGGTGGGAATGGCGGGACGGTCGACGTGACACTCTCGGGCGTCATCGAGACCAGCGGCGACCGCAGCCGGGGCGTCATGGCCCAGTCGATCGGCGGGACAGGCGGCGACGGCGGAGACGCGCGCGGTTTCACCTCGATCGGAGGGACCGGCAAAGGCGGCGGTGCGGGCGGCGAGGTCACACTCGAGACATCGGCCACGATCACGACCTCGGGCGACGACGCAACCGGGGTTCTTGCGCAATCCATCGGCGGTGGTGGCGGCGCGGCCAGCTCGACCGCCGGTCTGGTCGCCATCGGCGGCAAGGGCGGTTCAGGGTCCACCGGAGGCAGGGCGGCGGTCACCGCGAGCGGCAGCATCACCACCTCGGGCACCGGCGCGGACGGCATCGTCGCACAGAGCGTCGGCGGATCAGGTGGCCACGGCTCGAACACGCTTGGTGTCGGGGTGGGCTTTTCTCTGTCGGTCGCCGGGGACGGTGGCACCGGCAACAACGGCGGTACCGCCTACGTGAAGACCGAGGCGGGCTCGTCGGTCAGCACCGGCGGCGACAATGCACGCGGCATCGCCATCGGCAGCGTCGGCGGCGGCGGCGGTTCGGCGGGCAACTCGCTGTCGGTTTCGGCGACGGACACGCCGGACATCTCGGTGTCGATCGGCGGCTCCGGCGGGGCGGCGGGGAATGGCGGCTCGGTTCTGGCTTCCCTGTTCGGCAACGTGTCCACGACCGGCGACAATGCCACCGGCATATCGGCGATCAGCGCCGGCGGATCGGGTGGTTCGGCGGCCACGACCGTGGCGGCGACGGCCGGGCTGGGCACGCTGGGTATCGCCATCGGCGGCGACGGATCCGGCGGCGGCGTGGGTGGGCAGGCGTCGATCTGCCGTGGCGGTACAAGCAGCAGCGACGTCTGTGACGTGCCGGGCACCGGGGGGACCGTGACGACCTCGGGCGACGGGGCGATCGGGGTCCTTGCGGTGTCGGCGGGGGGCGGCGGCGGCCAATCGGGCGCCGCAGTCTCGGCCAATGCCGGGGCAGGCGTCAACCTGTCGGTCGGAGGGGATGGCGGTGCCGGTGGGTTCGCCTACGAAGTCGAGATCTATTCGACCGGCGGTATCAGCACATCGGGCGATGCCTCGGCCGCGCTGTTGGCTACCAGCGTCGGCGGGTCCGGCGGCGCCGGGCATGTCGTCGGGGCGATCGGCACCATCGGCGAGGCCGACCTGAACATGAGCATCGGTGGTGAAGGCGGCAAGGCCGGCAACAGTTCGGACGTGACGGTCGTCTCCGTCGAGACGCTGGCCACCGGGGGGCAGGTCTCGCCCGGGATCCAGGCGGTCAGCCAGGCCGGCAGCGGGGGCAGTGGCGCGACCGTGATCGCCGCGCAGGGCGTGTCGGCGGGGTCGGCCAACATCAGCGTCGGCGGGAAGGGCGGAGGCGGCGGCACGGCCGCCAAGGTCGACGTCGACTGGTCCGGAGACACGCTGACCACCGGGGGCGATCAATCGCCCGGCATCCTCGCCATCAGCGGTGGCGGCTCGGGCGGAGTGGCCGGGTTCACCATGGGCGGGCAGGGTGTCGGCCTGGGGTCGGTCGATGTCAACGTGGGCGCCGAGGGTGGCGCGGGCGGCACCGCGGGCGCCGTGACGGTCTCGGCCTCGGGCGCGATCCGGACAGGTGGGTTCCAGTCCGAAGGCATCACGGCCATCAGCCAGGGCGGCAATGGCGGGCGTGGCAGCGGGGCGATCACCGGGGCCGGTATCTCGCAGGCGTCGGCCACGGTCACCCTGGGCGGCGGAGGCGGCAGCGGTGGCATTGCCGGGACGGCCTCGGTCAGCACGGATGCCAGCGCTTCGATCAGCACCGATGGCAGCAACGCGGCGGGCATCCGGGCGCTCAGCCTGGGCGGCAACGGTGGCACTGGCGGCTTCGCGCTCGAAGCCGGGATGAACGCCGACTTCGGCGACGGCTACCCGCAGGGCGATGCCTCGCTGACCATGGGCGGAGACGGCGGCGGCGGCGGGCAGGCCGGGACCGCCTCGGTCGACAACAAGGGCACGATCACGACCGGCGATTTCAACAGCGCCGCGATCCAGGTCCAGTCCATCGGCGGGTCGGGCGGCGCCGGCGGCATGGCGGCTTCGGGTACCGTCAACATCGGGCCGGGCGAGGACATCGATGTCTCGGTCGTGCTGGGCGGTGCGGGCGGCGGCGGCGGCAAGGCCGGTGCGGCGAGCGTCACCAACAGCGGCGCGCTGTCGACCAGCGGCGACAATTCGGACGGTCTGCTGGCCCAGTCGGTCGGCGGTTCCGGCGGGGCAGGCGGGCTGACGTACAACGTGCTCGGCAACCTGCTTGCCGGCGGGTCCATCGGGACCGACCTTGGCGTCTCGGTCGGGGGCGCGGGGGGCGGCAGCGGCACCGGTGGCGCCGTCACGGTGACCAACAACGCGGCCATCACGACTGGCGGCACCAGTTCAAGCGCCATCTATGCCCAGTCGGTCGGTGGAAACGGCGGCAAGGGCGGCTTTGGCGGCACCGGCATCTACAACCTGCCCGGCAGTTCCGGGGAAGGCGAAACCACGGTATCGCTGGCCTTCCGGACAACGGTCGGCGGCAGCGGCGGCGGATCGGCCAAGGGCGGGGACATCACGGTCACCAACCAGTCCGGCGGCACCATCGCCACCACCGGCGCGGGCGCCTACGGTATCTTTGCCCAGTCGGTGGGCGGCAACGGGGGCGACGGCGGGCTGGCCTCCACATATTCCAAGAGCGTCGCCGGGACCTGTTCGGACACCGACGGGCAGGGCGAAACCTCCTGCGAGAACGAGGAAGGCGAGACCAGTTCGATCACCGCGTCGCTGGACCTCGACATCGGCGGCGATGGCGCGGCAGGCGCCGATGCGGGGGCGGTCAGGGTCACCAACGATGCCGACCTGTCGACTTCGGGCGACGTGGCCCACGGCATCTTTGCGCAATCGGTCGGCGGCGGCGGCGGAATTGGCGGGGCGACCTCGACCAGCAAGAGCAGCTTTTACAGCCGCCAGATCAGCGAGAACAGCGACGACACCAAATCCAGGCTGGGCGAAGATTCGAAGATCAGCGACCTCGGGACAGATTTCGGCAAGGCCGACATCCGCATCGGCGGGATGGGCGGAGCGGCCGGGAACGGTGGGCAGACCGAGGTGACCAACAGCGGGTCGGTGTCGACCGCCGGGGTGAATGCCTATGGCATCTATGCTCAATCCGTCGGTGGCGGCGGTGGTTCGGGTGGCGAGGCCAATGACGCCAAGGCCGAGTACTCGATCCAGATCAGCGGTTCGGGCAGGCAGGCCGGGAACGGCGGCACGACCACGATCACCAACAGCGGAGCGATCTCAACGCAGGGGTATGCCAGCGCGGCGCTCTTTGCCCAGTCCATCGGCGGCGGCGGTGGCAATACCGGGGGCAAGACCAACCGCAAGGCGATAGCCAACGCCGACGTCATTATCGGCGGGTTGAATGGCGCGTCGGGCAACGGCGGCGATGTCGAAGTCTCGTCGCGGACCGGCACGATCCGAACCGCCGCCGAACAATCGCCGGGGCTTTTCGCGCAATCGGTCGGTGGCGGCGGGGGAACCCTGTTCGGCAGTCTCGGACAGGCCTCGGAGGATTTCGAGGGCGGACTTACCTTCGGCGGTGAAAGCGATTACGGCGACGGCGGCCAGGTGACCGTCAACAGCAGCTCGGATATCCGCACCGGGCCCGCGACACCGGGTATGCTCAACGCCGCGTCCATGGGGATCTTCGCCCAATCGGTGGGCGGCGGTGGCGGCTATGGCGGGTCCATGTTCCTCAGCGACAAGACGCGCGTCGGCGCCAACGTCCAGCAATCCAACGCGAGCGAGGCCAACGGCAAGGCTGTGACGATCGACGCCAGCGGCTCCATCACCACGATGGGCGCGAATTCGGTCGGGATCTTCGCACAATCCGTCGGGGGCGGGGGCGGCGTGCTGGGCAACATCGACGACACCTCGACCGATGGCGCCTACGTGGGCAGTTTCGGCGGCACGGGGACGGCTGGCAAGGTCAGCGTGACCTTCAGCGGGGACCAGCTCAGCACGACCGGCGACGGGGCGACGGGCATCTTCGCCCAGTATGCCGGTGGCTCGGGCGGGCAGGCCGCAGTCGCGGACACCACCGTCGCGGTCGCGGTTTCCGGAGCGGTATCGGCCAGCGGCACCGGCGCGCATGGGCTCTGGGTCGAAAACGGCGGCAGCGGTGCCGGCGGGGTGGACATCACGGTGGCCCTGGGCGCGACGATCCGCGGGGGAAGCGGCACCTATCACAACAGCGACACCGCAGCCGGCGTGCTGGTCGACAGCTCTGCGGACGGCACGCTCGACAATGCGGGTACGATCTCGGCGGCGAGCGGTGTGGCGATCCACGCGACCAACGCCAACAGCACCCTGACCGTGTCGAATTCCGGGACCATCAGCGGCCAGATCACTGGCTCTGTCACTCAGGCGTCGTCCGCGGCGCCAACCGTCGCAGCGCCCGTTCAGTCGAACATCGTGCTCGACAATCTCGCCACCGGCATCCTGGACGCAGGCGACATCATCCAGACGCGGCGGCTGCGCAACTGGGGCCGGATTTTCGTCGGCACCGCCGAAGTCGTGCGAGGCACCCGCATCGACGGCGACCTTCTGCACAGGGGGGGCACGTTGCATTTCGACCTCGACATGCAGCGCCGGACCGGCGACGTGCTCACTGTTGCCGGCCGCGCCGAGATCGGCGGCGCGCTGCAGGTCAACGTTCTGCAGGCCGATCAACAGCCTTCCGGGCGGCAGTCGATGACCATCCTGCGTGCCGGGAACGGGCTCGAGATTTCGACGCTCGACGTCGTGCCCTCGGTCGTGGCGCGCTACCGGCTGGAGCAATCCGCGGCCACCGAACTCAGCCTGAGCTACGAGGTGGACTACGCCAATGACGACCTGCTCGCCGCGGTCAATGACAGCCAGGGGGCGCTCAGTTCCTATTTCGACAGGCTTTACCGTCAGGGAGAGCTGGACCCGGATCTGGCGCGCCGGCTGATCGAGGTCGAAAGTCATGCCGGTTACGGGCTGGCGATGAACGAATTGGGCCCCGAGGTGGTGACCAGCAACGAGATCGCGCGGCTTTCGAGCACGCTGCGCTTCGCCGACAGCCTGTTCAGCTGTCCGCACGACGGCGCGGGCGCGGTCTGGGCGCGCGACGGTCAGTGTGTGTACCTGACCTTCGGCGGCAACCGGTTCAGCCGGGACGCGTCGGGCGGGGCGTCGGGCTTCAGCCAGACGGGCTTTGCGATCACCGCCGGCGGCCAGGCGCTGCTGGACAATGGCCTGGCCATCGGCGGGGCGTTCACCTACGCCTTTACCGATCTGTCGACGGATGCAGGCGCCTCCAGCGATGGAGAAACGGCCACGGCCGGGCTGTCGGTCAAGCGTTTCCTCGGCAACTGGGAACTGGGCGCCGGGGCGCATCTGGGCCGGGGCAGCTTCGACAACAGCCGGGTCTCGGGCGGGGCCACCGCCAGCGGAACGCAGGACCAGTGGGTCTACGGCGCCCAGCTGCGGGCGGGCTATGCCATCGAGCGCGGCAGCTGGTTCCTGAAACCGCGGATGGACCTGGGCGTCGCGCGGTTCAATGACAGCTCTTACACGGAAACCGGGGCGGGTGGCACCGACCTGACGATCGAGGCCGAGGCGGAGACCCTGTTCTACCTGCGCCCGGCGCTTGAGATCGGCGGCCGGTTCCTGTCGCAGGGCATGGAGGTTCGGCCAAACGTGACGCTGATGATGACCCAGTTCCTGGGCGACACGAGCTTCGGCGCCCGCGCGCGGCTTGCCGACGCGCCGGTCTCGGCAGGGTCGGTGCCCTGGACGTCGGATTTCGACCGGACGCAATACGACCTCTCCGTCGGGCTCACGGTCGTCACCCGCTCGGGCGCCATGTTCGACCTTGCCGGCTACGGGCATGCGTCGCGCAACGAGACCGATTATGGTGGGGCGGTTCGCTGGATCGTGCCGTTCTGAGGCCTGGGCTGGGTTCGGTCAGGGTAGCTTGGCTTGCGGCGGGGCAGGGGGCTCGGTTCCCGCGTTCCCGGACGCAGGAGGCTGGCTGCCGCAAGCTGCCCGAGATCGAAAGGGCAGGGGTCCGGGTCCCGCAACTACGGCTTGTTTGATCGCCACAACTGTCGTTACGTCTGACAGGATGACAGGAGAGCGCCCCCAATGTCCTTCACACTGAAGCAGTTGCGTTACTTCGTGGCGGTCGCCGAAAAGGGCTCCGTCATCGGGGCGGCGCAGTCACTGTCGATCGCGCAGTCTTCCGTGACCGAGGCGCTGAAGAACCTCGAGGCCGACCTGGGCGTGACGCTGTTCGAACGCCATGCCAGGGGGCTGAACATCACGCACAGCGGGCACCAGTTCCTGCGGCATGCGACCCAGATCCTGGCGGACGTGTCCAGCGCGCAGCGAGCGTTCAAGCGGCCGCCGGGCACGACATCGGGGCGGTTGAACATCGGGGTCACGTCGCTGATGGCGGGCTATGTCATGTCGGACCTACTGTCGCGCTACCGGCGGATGAATCCGGTGGTCGATGTCTCGGCGCTGGAAGATTCCGGCGAATACCTCGAACACCTGCTGATCGGTGGCGAACTGGACGTCGCGGTGATGGTGATTTCCAACCTGCGCGACCGGATGGCGCTGCAATCCGAAATCCTCGACGTTTCGGCCTTCCGGTTGTGGCTTCCGCTTAACCACCCCCTGGCGGTGCGCGAAAGCATCGGGCTGGACGATGTCGCGCGCGAGCCGTTGATCATGCTGAACGTCGACGAGATGGAGGAAGAGGCGGTCAAGCTGCTGTCGGCCTTCGGCGAGCGGCCCCAGATCGCCTTCCGGACCCGAAGCGTCGAAGCCGTGCGCAGCCTTGTCGCCACCGGGGCCGGGGTGACACTGCTGCCGGATCTGGTCTACCGGCCCTGGTCGCTGGACGGGGACCGGATTGAAAGCCGCGATGTCTCGGGCGCGCTGCCGATCGTGCAGGTGGGCGTGGTCTGGCGGCGGGGGCTGCCTCTGTCGCCCGCCGTGCGCGATTTCATTGCGCTGGCACGGATGGGGCAGGGCGGCAAGCACCTGCGGATTTGACGTGCCCAAGCTATCGGAATTTCCGAATGATACTTTCTGAATAATGAATTTGCGCGCGCAGCATCAGCGATGCATGGTTTCGGAGCGGCAGAGGGATCCCGGGCCTGTCATGGCAACAGGGCTCCCGGACCGCGCCCCCGTGTATCTGACGGGCGGGCATCACAAACAAACAAGCCAGGGCGGCCCGCGGGTCCCGGCCATGCTGTGACGCGTGGCCAAGGGGTGCGTCTGGCCGGCCCGCAGGGAGACCGCAATGAAGAATACTTTCATCACTGCCGTGGTGAGTGCGATCACGGCCGCCTCGGTCGCGACATCGGCCCTGGCCCAGATGACCGAGATCGGCGAAGGCGAAGGCCAGCTGTCAATCGTTGCCTGGGCGGGCTACGTCGAGCGCGGCGAAACCGACAAGGCCTTCGACTGGGTCACCGGGTTCGAGGAAGCGACGGGCTGCATGGTTTCGGTCAAGACGGCCAACACCTCGGACGAGATGGTCGCCCTGATGAACGAAGGCGGCTTCGATCTTGTCACCGCGTCGGGCGACGCGTCGCTGCGGATGATCGCGGGCAAGCGCGTGCAGCCGATCAATATCGACCTTGTGCCGTCCTGGAGCTCCGTGGATGACCGCCTGAAGGACGCGCCCTGGCACACAGTCGACGGCGTGCATTACGGCGTGCCCTACATGTGGGGCCCGAACGTTCTGATGTACAACACCGAAGCCTTCGCCGAGGCGCCGACCTCGTGGAACGTGGTGTTCGAGGAAACGACCCTGTCCGATGGCGAGTCCAACGCCGGCCGGGTGCAGGCCTATGACGGCCCGATCCACATCGCCGACGCGGCCAACTATCTGATGTTCCACCAACCCGAGCTGGGCATCGAAGACCCCTACGAGCTGAACGCGGATCAATATGCCGCCGCGCTCGACCTGTTGCGGGGGCAGCGTGAGCTGGTCAGTCGCTACTGGCATGACGCTTTCATCCAGATCGACGATTTCAAGAACGAAGGCATGGTCGCCTCGGGCTCGTGGCCGTTCCAGGTGAACCTGCTGCAGGCCGACAACGTGCCGGTCGCCTCGGTCATTCCGCAAGAAGGTGCGACGGGCTGGGCCGATACCACCATGCTTCACGTCGATTCCGAGAACCCGAACTGCGCCTACATGTGGTTCGAACATCAGCTCAGCTCGAACCTGCAATCCGACCTGTCGGTCTGGTTCGGCGCGGTTCCGTCGGTTCCCGCCGCCTGCACCGACGGACGCGGAATGCAGACGCAGGAAGGCTGCGATGCCAATGGCCTTGCCCAGTTCGACAAGATCAAGTTCTGGAAGACCCCCGTCGCCAATTGCGAAAGTCAGGACGAATGCGTGCCCTACTATCGCTGGGTGTCCGACTATATCGGCGTGATCGGCGGCCGCTGATCCTTCCCTGACCCCAACCCGTGCCGTGCCCCTCTCGGGCGCGCGGCACGGGCAAAGACGGATGTTTTCCATGTCAGCCGTGACTTTCGACAAGGTCTCGCGCCATTTCGGTGCCGTGCGCGCCGTGGACGGCGTGGACCTCGACATCGCCGAGGGCGAGTTCTTTGCCATGCTGGGACCGTCGGGTTCGGGCAAGACCACCTGCCTGCGCCTGATCGCGGGGTTCGAGCGCCCGACGGCGGGCGACATCCGCATCTTCGGGGAACCGGTCGCCGATCTGCCGCCCTACAAGCGGCAGGTGAACACCGTCTTTCAGGATTACGCACTGTTTCCGCATCTGAACGTGATCGATAACGTGGCCTACGGGCTGATGATCGCGGGGCAGGGTCGCAAGCCGCGCCACAAGGCGGCGGACGAGGCGCTGGAAATGGTGCGCCTTGGCGGCTACGGCGCCCGCCGCCCGTCCGAGCTTTCGGGGGGCCAGAGGCAGCGCGTGGCGCTTGCCCGCGCGCTGGTGAACAAGCCGCGCGTGCTGCTGCTGGACGAACCGCTGGGCGCGCTGGATCTGAAGCTGCGAGAACAGATGCAGGAGGAACTGAAGACCCTGCAACGCCAGCTTGGCATCACGTTCGTCTTCGTGACCCATGATCAAGGCGAGGCGCTGTCGATGGCCGACCGCGTGGCAGTCTTCAACGAGGGCCGCATCATCCAGGTGGGCGCGCCGGAAGACATCTATTTCCGTCCCGAAGTGCCCTTCGTGGCCGATTTCGTGGGCTCGTCGAACGTCCTGCCCGCCGCGCTGGTGGCCCGGCTGACGGGAGAGAACTGCCCGGCGGCGATCCGGCCCGAACGTCTGCAGCTGGCCGAAGACGGCCCCGTCATGGCGCGGGTGACGGGGCTCAGCTTTCTCGGCCTGACGACGCGCGTCAGTTTCGAGGCGGAAGGGACGCGGCTGACCGCTCTGTTGCCACAGGACGCGCCGCGCCCGGCGCAGGGCGACCTTGTCGCGCTGACCTGGGCCGAGGGCGATCTTCACCTGATGCGGGCCGGATTATGATCGCCGCCCGCAGCGAAAGCATCGGCACGCGGCTGTCGGACATGCTGTGGCGGCGTCCCGCGGTGCTGCTGGTCCTGCTGCTGCTGCCGCCGGTGCTGTGGCTGGGTATCATCTACCTCGGGTCGCTCTTTGCGCTGCTGCTGCAAAGCTTCTTTTCGATCGACCACTTCACCGGGCTGATCAACTACCGGTTCACGCTGTCCACCTATGCCGAACTGTTCACGCCCGCGAATTTCGACATCATCCTGCGGACGGTCACGATGGCGGCCTGCTGCACGCTGGCCTCTGCCGTTATCGCCTTTCCCATCGCGTATTACGCCGCGCGCTATGCCCGGGGGAAATGGCGGGCGGTCTTCTACCTCGGGATCATGATGCCGCTCTGGTCCAGTTACCTTGTAAAGATCTACGCGTGGAAGCTGATCCTTGCCAAGGAAGGCATCCTGACATGGGCGCTGGAAGGGCTGCGCTTGAACTGGCTGCTGGAGGCTTATCTGTCGCTGCCGGTGGTCGGGGGCAACTCGCTGTCGGTCAGCACCACGGGCACGTTCATCGTATTCGTCTATGTCTGGATGCCCTTCATGATCCTGCCGATCCAGGCGGCGCTTGAACGGGTGCCGGGGTCGATGCTGGAAGCGTCGGGCGATCTGGGCGCACGGCCGGCGCAGACCTTCCGCCACGTGCTGTTCCCGCTGGCGCTGCCGGGGATCGTGGCGGGCTCGATCTTCACCTTCTCGCTGACACTGGGCGACTACATCATTCCCCAGATCATCGGCACCTCGCGGCTGTTCATCGGGCAGGCCGTCTACCAGCACCAGGGCATCGCCGGGAACATCCCGCTGGCCGCGGCCTTCGCCGTGGTGCCCATCGTGATCATGGGTCTCTACCTGTGGGGCGCCAAGCGCATGGGGGCGTTCGATGCACTCTGACCGCGCGCCGCTGACGCTGAAACTGGCCGCCGCCGGGGGCTTGCTGTTCCTGCACCTGCCGATCCTGCTGATTTTCGTCTACGCCTTCACGACGGAGGAAAAGAGCTTTGCCTGGCCGCCCCCCGGCCTGACGCTGAAATGGTTCGCGGTCACATGGCACCGCCCGGACGTGTGGGAGGCGCTGGCGCTTTCGGTTCGGGTGGCGGCAATCTCGACCGTGCTGGCGCTGATCCTTGGCACGCTGTGTGCCGCCGCCGTCAGCCGCACGCGGTTTTTCGGGCGGGAGACGATCTCGCTTCTCGTGATCCTGCCGATCGCGCTGCCGGGCGTGGTGACGGGGATCGCGCTGCGGTCGGCCTTTTCCCTCGCCGATGTGCCCTTCAGCACGTGGACCATCGTTCTGGGTCACGCGACCTTCTGCGTCGTCATCGTCTACAATAACGCCGTGGCCCGGTTCCGCCGGACATCCGGCAGCCTGATCGAGGCGTCGATGGATCTGGGCGCCAACATGTTCCAGACCCTGCGTCACGTGATCATGCCCAACATGGCGACCGCGCTGGTGGTGGGCGGCATGCTGGCCTTCGCGCTCAGCTTTGACGAGGTGATCGTGACCACCTTCACCGCCGGTCAGCAGCAGACCCTGCCGATCTGGATGCTCGAAGAACTTGTCCGGCCGCGCGAACGGCCCGTGACCAATGTCGTCGCCATGGTCGTGGCGCTTGTCACCATGCTGCCCATCCTGGGCGCCTATTACCTCACCCGCGGGACCGATCAGGTCGCCGGACAAGGTAAGTAACGGAGGATTTCCATGCAGACCAAGATGCTGATCGGCGGGGCCCTTGAGGCGGGGACCGAGGCCGAGGAACAGGTCCTGAACCCGCGCACCGGCGAGGTCATCGTCAAGATGCCCGAGGCCGATCTGACCCAGGTCGGCCGTGCCGTGGCCGCGGCCCGCGCGGCCTTCCCCGGCTGGGCGCGCACCACGCCCGCCGACCGGTCGGCCAGGCTTCTGGCGATCGCCGATGCGGTCGAGGCCCGGACCGAGGACTTCGCCAGGCTCGAGGCGCTGAACTGCGGCAAGCCCATCAACGAGGTCCGCACGGCCGAGATCCCCGCCGTGGCCGATTGCTTCCGCTTCTTCGCGGGTGCCGTGCGCAACATGCACGGTCCGGTGGCGGGCGAATACATGGAGGGCCATACCTCGATGATCCGGCGGGATCCGATCGGCGTCGTGGCCTCGATCGCGCCGTGGAACTATCCGCTGATGATGATGGCGTGGAAACTGGCCCCGGCGCTGGCCGGCGGCAATACGGTGGTCCTGAAACCGTCCGAACAGACGCCGCTGACGGCGCTTCTGATGGCCGAGGTGATGGCCGGCATCCTGCCCGAAGGCGTCGTGAACGTGATCGTGGGGCAGGGGGCCAGCGTCGGCAACGCGCTGATCAACCATCCCGATGTCGACATGGTGTCGATCACCGGCGACGTGGCGACCGGCAAGAAGGTGCTTCAGGCGGCCTCGAAATCGGTGAAGCGCACGCATCTGGAACTGGGCGGCAAGGCCCCGGTCATCGTGATGGATGATGCCGATCTGGCCCGCACCGTCGAAGGTCTGCGCGCCTTTGGATATTACAACGCCGGACAGGACTGCACCGCTGCCTGCCGGATCTATGCCGGGCCCAAGGTCTACGACAATCTGGTGGCCGATCTGACCAGCGCCGTGTCCACCATCGTCTATGACAATGCCGACGATACGCTGAACGAAATCCCGCCGCTGATCTCGCAACGCCAGCGGGACCGGGTGGCGAGCTTCGTCCAGCGCGCGTCGGAGCTGAAACATGTCGAGGTCACCACCGGCGGCGATCTGGCCGATGGCTCAGGGTTCTACTATCGCCCGACGGTCGTAGCCGGCGCCCTGCAGGAGGACGAGATCGTCCAGCGCGAAGTCTTTGGCCCGGTGGTGTCGATCACCCGGTTCGACGATGCCGACACCGCCGTGAAATGGGCCAACGACAGCCAGTACGGGCTGGCCTCATCCGTGTGGACGTCGGATATCGGCCGGGCGCTCGATATCTCGGCCCGGTTGCAATATGGCTGCACCTGGGTGAACACGCATTTCATGCTGGTCAACGAGATGCCCCATGGCGGGATGAAGCAATCCGGATACGGCAAGGACATGTCGATGTACGCCCTTGAGGATTACACCGTCGCCCGCCATGTCATGATCGCGCACTGAACAAGCCATGGGACCATGGCGCGCGCCGTGGTCCCGTGACCCCGTCGGGCGCCGATCGCCCGATGCATTCCCCTACCGGGAGGCTGACCGGCCGCACACTGGTTCCGGCTTGTCCTTGGAACCCTGATACTGACCGAAGCCGGTGTCGCGACCATCGCCATCGATGTCGCAGCGAGATCCGGCTCGAAGAAACCATCAGGCCGCTCGTCAAGCAATTAAGGAACATGACGAGGAGTTCGATTTCGCCAACGGCGTCGTCATCGATGTCGCCAGCGTCTGTTTCAACTCCGACGGAAACATCGACGCCCCGCTCGAATTCGATGTCGCCGGCGCGACCTTCCTGGCCGATCCCAGCCTCGTTCTCGATGTCGGTCCGACGATCAGCGTCGGCCGCTGCGGGTTCAAGGCTCGCGCCGCCGGGCTGGTGCTGGCGGACCCGGTGTCGGCCTGCTCTACAGCTACAGGAAGGAAGTCGACCTGGCCGAATTCGATATCGGCAACGATGCGGTCGTGGACCTGGATTTCGCCTCCCAGTCGATGGATTTCCGGATCGACATCTCCTGACGGTGCCGACCCGGTCGGCGTGGCGCTTTCCGCCGGTGTGGATAGGGCCAGGGCGGTGTGCGATCCAAACGCAGCGCCTGGCCTCACGCCGTTTGATCCCCGGCGAAGACGCAGGTCCCGTCGCCTGGTTATTCACCGGGAATTCGTTGAAACCGGCAGCGAGAGTTGGCGTCTCAAGACCCTCAGCGGTCTCAGGACTTGCGAATATCTCTGCAAGGTCCGGGTTCAGGGCGGGACAGGTCAATCCTCGTCCAGATCCACCAGATGTTGCGTCTGATATGCGTTGCAACCGCATGCAAAAGATTTGAGCGGTTCTTCGGTCTGAGGTCAGGCGCGTCGATTATTCGCCAGAATATTGCAGTAAGTTTCCAAGAAATGGCACGTCTTCGTTGACAGAAAAGATCTCAAAGTCATGAATGCGTAATCAGACAGAGAGCTTTCGAGTCTTCGCGCCGGTCGGCCAGCCAGGGCGGTTCGTCGGCGGTCAATTCAATCTGGGCGCTCCGGAAAGGCAGGTCGAAACCGATGCACAGCAAAAGGTACCCCCTCTGCAGCTTGTCGCCATTGGCGCGGGGCGTGGCATGACGGAACAATCGACGTGGAGCGATCGCCTCGAGGGGCTGGCACGATGGTGTGCCCGCGCGGGTGGGGCGCTGATCGCCGTCACCGCGCTGATCATTGCCGGCGATGTCGTCAGCCGGAACATCTTTGGCACCGTCGCCTTCAACGCCTTCGAACTGAGCACCTACCTGTTCGCCGCAGCCGTGGCCCTGGGTTTGGCGAGCACGGCACTGAACGGGGCGCATATCCGGATCGACATCGTCCTGCAAAAGCTTCCGCCGGCGCCAAAGCGGCTCCTGAATTGTCTGGCCTATGTCTCGCTGGCGGTCCTGGCCGTGTGCATGGTGTGGTTCGCCGTTGAGCTGGTGTTGGAAAGTCATGCGCGCGGCGTGAGGTCCAACTCGGCCATGGCGGTCAAGCTCTACGTCCCCCAGGCGTTCTGGGCGTTGGGGCTATGCGTCTTCGCGCTGGCTGCGATCTGGTTCGCGGTGCGTTACGCCGTTGCCCTGCTGCGCGGCGATCATCGTCTGGCAGACGGGCTGTCAGCTGCCGGCAATGCCGGGGCAGATCCCGACGAGACGGTTGAGATATCGGGCGCGCGGGGTGAGGTGACATGATCTACCTGCCTCTCGGACTGCTTTTCTTGCTGCTGGCCGCGGGCCTGCCGGTGGCGGTTGTTCTGGCCATCCTGTCCCTGGTTCTGGACCAATCGTTTTCGTTCTTTCCGGTGTTGCCGGCGGTGCCGGAGCTGCTGTGGGGCGGGATGACGAATTTCTCGCTGGTGGCGGTGCCCTTGTTCATCCTGACCGGAGAATTGCTGCTGAGTTCTGGGATCGCGGCGGCGATGTTCGCGGCCATTGACCGGTGGGTGCGCGTGGTCCCGGGCGGGCTTTTGCACACGATCATCGCCACCAGCGCGCTGTTCTCGGCCACGTCCGGATCCAGTGTCGCTTCGGCGGCAACGATCGGCACCGTCGCGATCCCGCAGATGAAAGCCGGAGGCTATTCGCCGCCGCTGTTTCTTGGTTCGATCGCGGCGGGCGGTACGTTGGGAATCCTCATTCCACCCTCGATCAATCTGATCATCTACGGCGTGCTGGCCGAGGTGTCGATCAGTCGGCTTTACCTCGCCGGGCTGATCCCGGGTGTTCTTCTGGCTTTGCTGTTCTCGGTGATGATCTTCATTGCCTGCTCCTTGCGAAGCTCGCTGGGTGGACGCCGGGAAAACCGCGCCACCTGGGCGGAAAAGGTGCAGTCGCTGCCCGCGCTGGTGCCGCCGGTGCTGTTGTTCACGCTGATGGTGGGGGCGATCTATGCGGGTATCGCGACCCCGACCGAGGCCGCGGCGCTTGGCTTCATCGGAGCGCTGGCGCTGTCCGCCTGGCGGAAAAAGCTGACGGTTCGGGTGCTGATGCTTGCCTTCGAGCGCACGATGAAAACGACCTGCATGGTCATGCTGATCGTCACCGCGGCCCTGGTCCTGAACTTTGTCATGGTCAGCGCCGGATTGTCGGTGGCGGTGCAGGATGCGATTTCGGCCATCAATGCCGATCCGATCTACGTGATGCTTGGGATCGTGGTGATCTACCTCGTGCTGGGCTGCTTCATGGAGACGCTTTCGCTGATGATCGCCACCACTCCGATCGTGGTGCCGGCGATCGTTGCGCTTGGCTATGACCCGATCTGGTTTGGCGTGGTCTTCATGCTGCTGATTGAAACGGCGCTTATCACGCCGCCGATCGGGATGAACCTTTTCATCGTCCAGTCGGTGCGTGGCGGGGGCAGTTTCCGGGACGTGACGCTGGGGGCGGTGCCCTTCGTGTTGATCATCCTGCTGATGATCGCGCTGCTGCTGGCCTGGCCCGGCCTCGCCACCTGGCTGCCCGAGGCCGTTTCACGATGATCCTCACGATCCAACCAACAGGAGAGAGAACCATGAAGACCTCTATCGGCGCGGCGATTTGCGCCTGTCTGGGAATGACGTCGCTGGCGATGGCCCAGGACCTGCCCGAAACCACAATCAAAGTCATCGGCAACCTCAGTTCCAGCACGCAGAGCAAGAAGGTCGAAACGCCTTTCTGGACCGGCGGCATACAGGACGCATCCGGCGGACAGGTCACGGCGGAGTTCCGGTCCTGGGACCAGCTGGGCCTGAAAGGGCCGGAGGTTTTCGGCCTGCTGTCCAAGGGCGGCGCGCATGTCGCCACCGCCCAGCTGGGGCATCATTCGGGCAGTGACCCGATCAACGACGGCAACGATCTGGCCGGAATGTCGGCCAGCTTCGACGACTTCGCTGCCGCGAGCGAAGCCTTTTTTCCGGTTCTGTCCGACTACTACGCCGACAAGCTGGGCCTGCACCTGATCTCGCTGCAATCCTACCAGAGTCAGGTGGTATATTGTCGTGAGGCGTTCTCCGGGCTGGCGGACCTGAAGGGGCGCCGGGTCCGGACATCGGGCGCATCGCAGGCGGATTTCATCAATTATATTGGTGGCGTCGCGATCAACGTGCCGTTCGGCGACGTGCAGCAATCCCTGGAGCAAGGTGTGATCGACTGCGCCATCACCAGCACCGTGGGGGGCTATACCTCGCGGTGGTACGAGGGGGCGGATTACATCTATGCCCTGCCGATCAACTTCGGCGCCGGCGCAACCGCCGCGAACCTGGAATGGTGGAACGCGCAGCCCGATTCGGTCCGGACCTTCCTGACCGACGAACTAGAGGCCCTGTCCGACGCGATGTGGGTCCAGAACCGGGAAGAGGACGCGATGGGTATTGCATGCAACACGTCCGGTCCGTGCGACCTGGGCGAGCCTGCGGGCATGACGCTGGTGGACTTCACAGAGGCGGACGTCGCGTTGCGCAACGAGGCCTTTGTGGCGGCGGTTTTGCCCGGCTGGATCGAACGCTGCGGCGAGGTCTGTGAAGGCGCTTATGACGACGCACTGGCCAGCGTCACGGGGCTGGCACGTCAATAAACCCGCTGCCGGACGGAACCACGTCAGGCAAATCGGCAAGCGTCAGCGCGGTTCTGCCCGCTCTGTCGACCAGACTGCGCCGTGACGATAGCGTTTGATGTCGGGCCTCACGCATGGATGCCCCCGCTGGATACACCGGCGGGGGCAGGCGTGCGAGGGGTCAGAGCGGGGCAGCTGCGACTTGAGGTAGTCGAAATGCCGGACGGCCATGCCGCGATAGGCGATCCAGCCGTCGGCCGTGTTCTGGGCCACCGCATCCGACAGCACCGCCAGCGGCTCGCCCGTCGCGCGGGCCAGGGTCAGCGTCTGCGCCGCCTTCTCGATGAAGTAGAGATCCTCGGCGCGTCGCGCGATACCGGGGCTCATCCCGTTCATTTGAAGCGACCCTCGCTGACCAGCGCGCGGCAGGTCGAGCGCATCTCGGCCCGGTCGGTATAGCTGCCACCCAGTTAGCGCTCGCCGCTTTCGGCGGTGGAGGCGGCGCGGCCATTCATGATGCGATGGTTGTCGAAGACCATGCATTCGCCGGCCTTCATAAGGAAGGTCATCATGTATTGCTCTTCCTGCAGCATGCTTCCGAAGCGGCAGAAGGCCGGGTACCAGCTATCCGGAAGCTCCTGGTCCAGATCGGAAACATCCAGCATGCGCTGGCTGATCGTCAGGCCGGACACCTCGCCGTGCTGGTCCAGCTCGATAATGGTCTGGCGCGAGCGCTTGTCGTAGGTGTCGTGCTCGCTGAAGAACGGCACCGGCACCTCGGAGAGCACCTTGAAACCTTCGGGATCGCGCTTGCGGAAATCATTGGCCACCGCCGCGCCATCGGCATAAAGGCCGTTGCCCCTTTCGACGGTATTGGTCCGGCAATGCAGGAACTGCACGCCCGGCGCATGTTCCTCGGCCGGCGTATCGGTGTGCGGCTCCAGCGCCGACGCGGTGTAGGCGGTGTTGGTCGGGTTGATATGCGTCTTCACGTCAAAATACTCGCCGAAGAAGGTCGGACGGATACGGCCGATCATCTCGGCGGTTTCCGTCAATCCCTCGTCGACGTCGGGCATGTCGGTCAGGATCACGAAGCCCTCGACCAGCATCGCCTCGATCCACTTGGCGCGCAGCGCGAGATCGGCCAGAAGCGCGGGCTGGCTGAAGCGCGGCACGTCCGGGTAGTGATTCAGGCGGTGCTGGATGGGCGCGTTGTCATGCTGGGCTGGCGGTCGATCGCCAGCGGCGGGGTGCGCGAGGGCGCCTTGCGGATGTGGCCGGACGGAGAGGTCGACCTGGGCAGCTCGTACTACGTGACAGGTGCCCGGCGGCAGTCGGGCGCGACGCAGGCCTTCCTGGCCTGTATCACATCGCTGGAAAGCCTTGCTCTGTCCCCTGAAAACCGGACCGTTTGAAGCTGGAGTTTTCGGCTAATCTTTCCTGGCTGGGAGAGGAGCGGAAACGCATGAAAGCATCGAAGTTCACGGAAGCGCAGAAGGCGTTGATCCAGAAGCAGGGGGAACAGGGCACGCCCGTCGCGGAGATCTGCCGCAAGGCGGGGATCAGCAAGGCGACCGACTTCAACTGGAAAAGAAGTATGGAGGTCTGCTGCCGGACGAGATGCGGCGGCTGAAGGCGCTCGAGGAGGAGAACACACGGCTGAAGAAGATCGTGGCCGATCTGACCCTCGATCGGGAGATGTTGCAGGACGTGATCCGCCGAAAGCTCTGAAGCCCCCTCTCGCGCAAGCCCATCCGCGTCGCCATCTATGCGCGATATTCCAGCGACCTGCAGAACCCGACCTCGATCGAGAACCAGGTGCGGCTCTGTCGTCAGCACGCGGCACGACAGGATGGCTGGACCGTCGTGCAGGTGTTCGAAGACGTGGCGATCAGCGGCGCGACTCGAGGCCGTCCTGGCTTCGAAGTTCTGCAGGCCTTCATCGCGGAGGGCGGCTGCGACGTCGTGCTTTTCGAACACCTCGACCGGCTGGCGCGCGACCTCGAGCTGTTGATGCTCTTCTACAAGAAAGCCAACTACGCCGATGTCGAGATGCACCAGCTTCACCGCGGCAAGCTCGGGATTTTCGATATCGGCATCCTCGGCACCTTCGCCCAGCTGTTCCTGGAAGAACTCTCGCACAAGACCCGTCGCGGCCTCGTCGGCCGCGTCGAGGCCGGCAAGAACACCGGCGGGCGGGCTTATGGCTATCGTGCCGAGGCCCTACCGCCCCGGAACGGAAAGTCGGACGGCAGTATCATGCAGATCGACCTGGAGGAGGCGGCGATCGTGCGCCGCATCTTCGAGGAATACGCTGCCGGCAAGTCGCCGCGACAGATCGCAGCCGAGCTCAATGCGGCCGCGGTCCCTGCACCGCGCGGACGGGGCGATGCAGCGGTCACTGGAAGGCCGACACAATCTACGGTCACCGCGCACGCGGCACCGGGATCCTCAATAACGAACTCTACATCGGGCGGCACGTCTGGAACCGCCAACGCTATTCCAAGCATCCCGAGACAGGTCGCCGGGTCTCCAAGCCGAACCCGCCGGAAGAATGGCTCACCACCGAGAAGCCCGACCTGCGTATCATCGACGAGGCGTTGTGGGACAAGGTCAAGGCGCGGCAGGACCTGATCGACAGCTCCCGCACCCGGGCCGAAGCTGATGGCAAGACCGGCGCCGGAGCGGCACAGAGCGCGCGGCGGCGCAAGTATCTGCTCTCGGGGCTGCTGACCTGCGGCCAGTGCGGCGGCAATCTCAACGTCGCCGGCAAGGGCGACCGGCGGCGCTACTACTGCGCCAATGCCAAGGAGAAGGGCGAGGCCGTCTGCACCGGTATGCCCGGTCTCTCGGAGGCTGACGCCGCCGAGACGATCCTCGGCGGCCTGCGCGAGGGGCGGATGCAAGAGAAAGAATACGAGAAGTTCCGTTCGAGCTACGTTGCCAAGATGCGCGCCGAGGAGCAGGAAAACGGGCGAGTTCTCCAGCGGCACGATGCGCTGATCCGGGAGGTTGAGAAAGAACACGCGAACCTCGTGCGTGCCGTGAAGGAAGGCGGGTTCTCAAACGTGCTGATCGAACAGCTGGAAATGGCAGGCGGGCTTCACACGCTGGTCGAAACGGTTGTCGTCTCGTGGGACGAGGAAGCGGACCTCCACACAATGGAGATCCGCGGCAAGCTGCTGGAACTATTGAGCTTTGAGAACAGCAAAAAAGGCCGCGACCCTTTCGGGTGCGGCCTGTTCACTAAAGCTGGTTGCGGGAGCAGGATTTGAACCTGCGACCTTCAGGTTATGAGCCTGACGAGCTACCGGGCTGCTCCATCCCGCGCCAATGGAGCCCTGATATGGATGAGCCACGGGAAGCACAAGGGCTCTTCGTGAGGAAACTGTAATCCAGAGCACGGCGTCTTTGCCGGATTCCGCCGCTCCCGGACCAACCGCACGTCCCCCGCGACAGGATCGCGGACTCATGTCATCGTAGGATTCAAACAGTGAGGTTTGCGTTCAGGAGGTCCCGGTCATGGAACCCGCCGTCACCCTGCTTCTGGGCACGTCGAAAGGCGCCTTCATCCTGTACAGCGACGCCGCGCGTGACACATGGAAGATGCGCGGGCCGCTCTGCGATCTCTGGCCGATCAACCATATGGTGGGCGACACGCAGGGCCGCATCTGGGCTGCAGGTGGCAGCAAGTGGCACGGCGCCGGCGTCTGGCGCTCGGCCGACGGAGGCGAGAGCTGGCGGCTGGCCAAGCTCTCCGATGGCGATGCCGATGCCTTTGCGAGGGACAATCCGGAGCTGGCCGCGACGTTGGGGATGACCCCCACGGCGCCCGGACCGTTTACCGGCGAAATCGATTCGATATGGTCGCTCTGCGCCGTGCATGGCCGCGTTCTGGCCGGAAGCCGGCCGGCAAATCTCTATAGCAGCAGCGATGGCGGCGAGAGCTGGGCGCCTGTGTCGGCGCTGAACGACCATCCCTCGCGCGAGAGCTGGATGCCAGGCGGCGCGGGGCTGACCCTGCACACGATTGTCGCCCATCCCCGGGACGCCGAAAAGTTCTGGGTCGGGATCTCGACCGCCGGGGTTCTGGCGACGGAGGATGGCGGCCTTAACTGGGATCGGCGCACCCGCCGCGACAATGCGTGCCGTCGCGCGCCTTCGGACCACCCGGCGGCCGGCACCGACACCGAGGTCGGGATGTGCGTGCACAACATGGTCCGCGCGCCGGGGCTGGACCGTGACCTGCTTTATCAACAAAACCACCATGGCGTGCTGCGCAGTGGCGATGGCGGGCGCAGCTGGGTCGACCTGACCGAGGGGCTGCCTTCGACCTTCGGGTTCCCGGTGACGGTGCATCCGCATGATCCGGCGACGCTGTGGGTGATCCCAATGAACGGCGATTCCATCGGACGGTTTCCGCCAGATGCCTGCGCCCGGGTCTGGCGATCGCGCAATGGCGGCGGCGACTGGATGCCCCTGAGCGACGGGCTGCCGGCCGAGCACTGCTACTTCACCGTGCTGCGTCAGGCCATGGCCACCGATACGCACGAGGCGCCCGGCATATATTTCGGCACCAATTCCGGCTCGATCTTTGCCTCGACCGATGACGGGGACAGCTGGCGCGAGATTGCGCGTCACCTGCCCTCGGTGTTCTCGGTCGACGTGCTGCCACCGCCGACGGGCTAAGCCCTTACTTGTTCCAGTAGTCGGCGACCCAGGGGGCGGGCATGGCATAATCCTGCAGCCGCGTCAGCTTGGCCCCGTTCGCACGCCAGTAGGCAAGGAATTCCTTCGGTGTCATCCTGGGCATCTCCTCGCGCCGCCGACCCTCGATCGCTTCGGGGGGGTTGGGTCCGCCGGCAAAGATCACCACCCGCGTGCCCTTCAGCAGGCGAGGCGGGCGGAAGAAGTTCATCGGCATGCGCGGGACGCATTCGATCCGAAAATGCCGGACCCATTTCCGCGGCCAGAACCGCGGCTTTCGCGGCGCGTTTGCGGTGACGAAATGCTGCTCGAACCGGTACTTGTCGGCAACGCCCTGGGGATCGGCGGCAAAGATCTCCTGCAGGGGGGCAAGCTGCCCGACCGGCGCGCGGTAGATCGAGGATTGCCCGTACCGGTTCAGCGGCCGCGCCACGTTCCAGGCCATGATCAGTTCATCCGGATCCCCGTATGTGAAGAAGGGGTCAAGCGAATCGGTAATGATCAGATCCAGGTCGAGGAACAGGAAGTTGCCTGTCAGGTCCTCGAGCTTCGGCGCCCAAAGCCGCGCCTTCTGCCACTGCCCGGGCGTGTTGGTCGGGATCGTGCCTGGCATTTCGGGCAGCGGAAAGGCCTCGACCTCGGGCAGAACGCCCTCTTCGGTATCGGTGAAACAGATGAACCGGAATGGCGGCGTGATGTTGGCCGCGACCATGCGGTACATGCGGTTGATATAGGGAGCACCGTACTTGGTGCCCCAGTTGATACAGACCACCTGCTTGACCGGGTCGATGTTCATGGGCGCCTTTCCGAGCTGAGTGATGGGGCGTTATAGACCCTCGTCGATCCGGCGCCAATCCCGGACTGTCCGATCATACTGTTCACAGGAATACAGAAACGCCGGCGCATCCGTTCACAAACCCGTGATCTTCGAATTAGGCCTGTTCCTGTCGCCGTATCAATGCGTTACCCACAAATTCGCTGGCCTTTGGCCCTTATTGCTTCGATTGCGATTTTTTCACCCATTCTGAACAGGAATGGTTTCTTCTATTTTTATCTCCGACCAGGTCATTTTTCGACTTTACGGGGTGTGATTTTTGGAGTGACGCGCGCGCCGGCGATGGCATCGACGCAGCCGTAAGGCCATGCAACTTCGAAACTTATTTTTTCAGGAGGGCTTATGTCCATTATCAGAGACGCTTTGAGCGATCTTCTTACCTTTGACATTTCCGTCGGTCCGGGCCCGATCGCCCAACGGCTCGATATCGATTGGGAATTTTCGATCTCCAACGAGCTGACGTTTAATGAACCCGGAGAAAACGGCTTTGCCGACGGCGGTTTCAGCAACGAATCGAATGTGACGTTCCAGTCCAGCTCGATTGCCCGGGACATCCTGGTCTCCGACTCCATGGCCTTCGCATTCGAAAAGCGTGGCGGCCTGTTCAAGGGCGAGGACGGCGCATCATTCTTCGTGGCAAATGAAAATGTCGACCATTACGACAGCTGGCGCGGCACCACCATCGACGCCGAGAGCACTCGTTTTGCGGGCTTTGACGGTGAAGACCGCGACGCGTTCTTCGACCGCGCGATTGTCCTTGAAACCGAGGTTCTGGATCGGGATTTCCAGCCTGGCTTCAGCTTCGATTTCGAGTTGATTTGAGCCGATTCGCGCCCTGCGGTGCGCGGTCAAAACGAAAATTTCTCCTGTCAGCCCTCTTTTGGCTGACGGGTTTTCGCATTCGCAGAATTAATTTCTGCATGTGCATAATCCATGCAACTTGGCGGTAATTTCAGCTATTTGTTGAAAGCCGAGTAATTGTTTGTTAACCTTAATCAGTCGGAGCTGGGGCTCTTGCATGTGCCAGCACGCCAATAAGGCGTTGCCGCTGCCGAACGGCAGCACCTCTTCGACGCTAACATTGCTACGGAGGGGCCAATGCCCATCATCAGAGACTTCCTGAGCGACTTGCTCACGTTTGATATTTCGGTGGGTCCCGGACCCATTGCCGCGAACAGGGGCATCAATTGGGAGTTCAGCATTTCTAACGAGCTGAACTTCTACCAGCCTGGCCAAAATGGGTATGCTGACGGCGGTTTCAGCAATTCCTTCGACATCGGCGTCACCTCGACATCGATTGCCCGTGACATTGCCGTGGGTGATTCCTTCGATTTCTTCTTCGAGAAGCGTGGCGGATTGATCAAGGGCCAAGACGGCATCAAGATCGGGGTTCAGAACGAAGCAACGGCAGACTACGACAGCTGGCGTGACACGTCGCTCGAAGCTGGAACCGGGGTCCAGTTCGGCGTGGATGGCGAGAATCGCGATTTCGATTTCGGTTTCTTTGCCGCTATCGATACCGAAGTGTTTGGAAACAACTTCGTGCCGGGCCTCGAGCTGGACTTCTACACCTTCTGATCGGTTTCCGGTCAGCTCAAGATATGCGGGTTTGCTGCCCTTTGCCGGGGCGGCAGACCCGTTTTCGACAGGACAATTTATTTTTCTGCCCTGACGACATGTCCCAAAGGCTGGCGGTTATTCTTCTGCCGCCGCGCCTCATGGGAGCTCAGATCCGCCGCTTCTCTCTGGCATGACATCGTTTCCGGTCGGGGCGACGCCGCCCGGTTTCTTCGGCCAGGCATTCGGTCTTCTGCCTGCGGTTGATCAGAACGAAATGGCTGCCCACTCCGCATTTCAGAAATGATCTCGCCGCGAGGCCAAAGGGGGCCGCTCAGGAACTGTGCCATCACCCACGGCGCCGCCGACGGCGTGTCTGGCATGCCCGCAGCTTTTTCTTGCCGGCCACGGGTGGAAACTGATATCATTCCCTAAGCGACAAAGGCGTCGCTGCATCCCGAAGATTGGGAACTGGGCAAGGCTGCTCGACGGTGCGTGACACGGGTCACGTGCGGGTCGGCGGCCTTTTTCGCGTTTCGGCCCCGCTTTTCTGCTGACGGAGACAACCATGAAGAACTTCCCGATGTTCCTGCGGATGGACAACCGCCGCGTCGTGCTCTGCGGCGGCGGAGAAGAGGTGGCGCGCAAGGCGCGGCTGATCCTCAAGACAGAGGCGCGGATCACCATCCTGGCCCGTACGCTGGATGCCGAGCTGCGCGGGCTGGTCGCCTCGGGCCGGGCCGAGCATCAGGCGACGCTGGACGAACGGACCTTCGAGACCGCCGCGCTGGTCTTCATCGCCACCGGGGATGACGCGCTGGACGAACGGCTTGCCGGGCTGGCCCGCGCGGCGGGCGCGGTGGTCAACGTGATCGACCGGCCCGAGCTGTGCGACGCCTTCACGCCCTCGATCGTTGACCGCGACCCGGTGGTCGTGGCCATCGGCACCGAGGGCGCCGCGCCGGTGCTGGGCCGCGCCATCAAGACCGAGGTGGAAACGATGCTGTCGCCGCGCCTGGGCGGTTTCGTGGCGCTGGCCGGGCGGCTCCGGGCCGAGGTGGCAGAGCGCATCGCGCCCGCCGCGCGGCGCGGCTTCTGGGAATGGGCGTTCACGGGCGAGGCCTGGCGCGCGCATCTGGCGGGCCACGAGCGCGAGGCCGCGCGGCTGCTGAAGGACGCCGTGGCCGAAGGACAGGCGCCGGAAAGCCGAGGGCACATCGCTTTGGTCGGTGCCGGGCCGGGGGCGCGGGATCTGCTGACCCTGCGCGCGGTGCAGCGGCTGCAGGCGGCCGACGTGATCTTTTATGACCGTCTCGTTGATCCCGAAGTGCTGGAGCTGGCGCGCCGTGACGCGGACCGGGTCTATGTCGGCAAGGAGGTCGGGGCGAGCGCCTGGCCACAGGACCGGATCGACCGGCTGATCGTGGCCGAGGCCGCGCAGGGGCGCCGCGTGGTGCGTCTGAAATCGGGGGATCCGTCGGTCTTCGGCCGCGCCAGCGAAGAGATCGCCGCCGCCCGCGCCGCCGGGATCGAGGTCGAGATCGTGCCGGGCATCACCGCCGGCTCGGCCGCCGCCGCTGCGACATTGCAGCCCCTGACCGAACGGGGCGAGACCGACACTTTCGTCATCACCACGGGCACCTGCCGTCCCGGCGATGCCGACCCCGACCGCGCCCTGCTGGCGCGCCCGGGGACCTCGATCGCCTTCTACATGGCGGTCGAGAAGGCCGCGCAGGTGCAGGATGACCTGATGGCCGCCGGTGCCCCCGCCTGTTGCCCGGTGGATATCGTCGCCTCGGTGTCCACGGGGGCGCAGAGCCACGTCGCGACGACGCTTGGCGGGTTGTCCGAAAAGGTTCGCGAGGCCGGCATCACCAGCCCGGCGATCCTGATGGTGCGCTACCCGAAATCCATGGCCCGCGCCGCGGAGGACGGCGCGCGGCAGGTGGCGTGACGGTCTGAGCGGGGCGGGTGCGCGACGGACGGCACAAGCATGGTGACGCCGCCAGTGCCTTCGCGCTACGCTCGGGTATCGACCCTGTCGGAATGCTCTCATGTTGTTGCGTCGCCTGGCCCGTTCGCCCCTGCTTCATTTCTTCGCCCTGGGGGGCCTGATCTTCGCCGCCTATGCGGTGCTGGACGACGATCCGGCGCCGCCCCCCGCCGATGCCATCGTCCTGACCGTGGATGAGGCCGCGCGGCTGGCGGAGCGTTTCACCGCCACCTGGCAGCGTCCGCCCAGCGAAGAGGAACTCGCCGGCCTGCTGCGCGCCTGGGCACTGGAAGAGGTCTATGTCCGCGAGGCGCTCGCCCTGGGCCTCGACCGGGGAGACGGGGTGATCCGGCAGCGGCTTGCGACAAAGATGGGGTTCATCGCGGAATCCGGTGCCGCCGTGCTGGAACCGGACGACGCCACCCTGCGGGGCTGGCTGGACGCCAATGCGGACCGGTTCCGCCGCCCCATGCGGCTGGCCTTCGATCAGGTGCTGCTTGGCCCCGGAACCACGACGGAAGATGTCGCGCAGATCCGCGAGTCGCTCGCGGGCGGGGCCGATCCGGCCGAGGCCGGGCAGGCCAGCCTGCTGCCGCCCGCCCTGCCGCTGACGCCGTCCCCGGTGATCGACCGCAGCTTTGGCAGCGGCTTCTCCGACCGGCTGGCCGACTTTCCGCGCGGGACCTGGTCCGGCCCGGTCGAAAGCGCCTATGGGCCACATCTGGTCCGCGTCACAGCGGTGGAGCCCGCCTCGATGCCGCCGCTGGACGAGATCCGCGCGCAGGTCGAGGGGGAATGGCGGGCCGAACAGGCGCGCCAGATGCGCGAGAGTTTTGGCGAGGCCCTGCTGGAGCGCTACACCCTGCACCTGCCCGAACCGGCCGAGGTGCTGGGCCGATGATCCGCCTGCTTCGGTTCCTGGTTCTGCTGATCGGCCTGGGGGCGGGGCTTTGGCCCACGCTCGGTCAGGCCCATGCGCTGGATCCGGGCTACCTGCAGCTTTCGGCCATGGGCGAGGGGCGCTGGCGGGTGACCTGGCGGGTGCCGGATGTCTCGGGCCGGCCAATGCCGATCGCCGCGCGCCTGCCCGAAGGCTGCGCCGATACCGAACCGCCGCCGCCGGCCTTCGACGACCGAGCCTGGACGACGGGCTGGATCGCCCGATGCCCAGGTGGGCTGACCGGCGGCACGATCACGATCGAGGGGCTGGACCGCACCGGCACCGACACGCTGGTGCGCTACGAGCCCGAACCGGGCGACATCCGCACCCATCGGCTGACCGCGTCCGAGATCGCGTTCACCGTGCCCGCCCGCGCCGGCCGGGGCGAGGTGGCGGCCAGCTACGTGGCACTTGGCTTCACCCATATCCTCGAGGGCGCGGATCACCTGCTCTTCGTCTTCGCGCTGCTGCTGCTGATTTCCGACTGGCGGCGACTGTTCTGGGCGATCACCGCCTTTACCGTGGCGCACAGCCTGACGCTGGCGGCGGCGTCGCTGGGGATCCTGTCGGTGCCGCCGCCGCCGGTCGAGACGGTGATCGCCTTGTCGATCGTGTTCCTGGCCTACGAGCTGTCGCTTCCGCCCGGGGCGCGCGACCAGGTCGCGGTGCGTTTTCCCTGGGTCGTGTCCTTTGGCTTCGGCCTGATCCACGGGCTGGGCTTTGCCGGCGCCCTGCGCGAGATCGGCCTGCCGGAGGGCGATATCCCGCTGGCGCTTTTGTCCTTCAACATCGGGGTGGAGCTGGGCCAGATCGCCTTCGTGCTGGTGGTGATGGCCGGCGGCCTTGTCCTGCGCGCGCTTGTCCCCGCGCTGTGGCGCCATGGCGCGGCGCTCACCCGTGGGGCGAGCTATGCCATCGGCAGCGTCGCCGCCTTCTGGGTTCTGGATCGTCTTTCGGGCTTCTAAAGTTGGCAGGCAGGGGGCGGGCGGGCCGCGCGCCGGCGCGCGGCGCGGGAAAGGCAGATGATACGAATATCAGATGAAATTGTTTTCTTGATGCCCGGGTGAAAAAATTTCAATGAGCATTCCGCACATTACTTAGGCATATGCTGCAAGAACAGCCCAAAGAAGCGCCAATGCTGTCCCCCTGAGCCTCCCGCAGACGCTGTTGAATTGAGCGGAAGGCCGCTTAGCGGGTTTCGTTGGCCCGTCTCGATGCGGGCGGGGATGCCGCAAGCGACGGGGCGCGTGAACACGGAACGAACGCCAATCCGGGCCAGGCATCACGCAAGTGCAACGAACAGTTGCGGGGGACACTTGGAAACGCCGGCACCGCGCCACTTCTGGCGCGCCGGTCGTGCCACGCGCTCTGCCCCGCGCGGAGGAACATATGACACTTCTCAAAAAGACCCTTCTTGGCGCGGCTTTCGCCACGGCCGCCGTCCCGGCGATCGCCCAGGAAGACACCATCAAGGTCGGCGTGCTGCACTCGCTGTCCGGCACAATGGCCATTTCCGAGACGACGCTGAAGGACACCGTCCTGATGATGATCGACGAACAGAACGCCAAGGGCGGCCTGCTGGGCAAACAGCTGGAAGCCGTTGTCGTCGACCCGGCGTCGGACTGGCCGCTCTTCGCCGAGAAGGCGCGTGAACTGCTGACCGTGCAGGACGTCGACGTGATCTTCGGTTGCTGGACCTCCGTGTCGCGGAAATCGGTCCTGCCGGTGATCGAAGAGCTGAACGGCCTGCTGTTCTACCCGGTCCAGTACGAGGGCGAGGAATCGTCGAAGAACGTGTTCTACACCGGCGCCGCCCCCAACCAGCAGGCGATCCCGGCCACGGATTACTTCCTCGAAGAGCTGGGCGTCGAGAAATTCGCGCTGCTCGGCACCGACTACGTCTACCCGCGGACCACGAACAACATCCTCGAGAGCTATCTCAAGGACAAGGGCATCCCCGAGGAAGACATTTTTGTGAACTACACGCCCTTCGGTCATTCCGACTGGTCCAAGATCGTCTCGGACGTCGTGGCCCTTGGCGCGGACGGCAAGCAGGTCGGCGTGATCTCGACCATCAACGGCGACGCCAACATCGGCTTCTACAAGGAACTCGCGGCGGCCGGCGTCTCGGCGGACGATATCCCGGTCGTGGCCTTCTCGGTCGGTGAAGAAGAGCTTTCGGGCCTCGACACCACCAACCTCGTCGGTCACCTGGCGGCGTGGAACTACTTCCAGTCCGCGGAATCCGACCTGAACGACGAATTCGTCGCCAAGTGGAAGGACCGCATGGGCGAAGACCGCGTGACCAACGACCCGATGGAAGCCACCGTCATCGGCTTCAACCTCTGGACCCAGGCGGTCGAAGAGGCCGGCACCACCGATGTCGACGCCGTCTCCGAGGCGATTATCGGCATGGAAACCCCGAACCTGACCGGGGGCACCGCCACCATGCTGCCGAACCATCACCTGTCCAAGCCGGTCCTGATCGGCGAGATCACCGCGGACGGCCAGTTCGACATCATCAGCCAGACCGAGGAAGTGCCGGGCGACGCCTGGACCGACTACCTGCCGGAATCGGCCGTGTTGAAGTCCGACTGGGCCGAGCTGGGCTGTGGCATGTACAACACCGAGACCGAAAGCTGCGTGCAGCTGAAGTCCAACTACTGATCCGCGCCATCCACGCGCATGGCCGAGGCGATTGTTGTCGCCTCGGCCCCACTCACTTTCCGGCCCGAATTGTCAGGACGCTCCCCTTCATGCCCAGAAGTCTTTTCACAGCCCTGTTCCTGCTGTGCGCCGCCGTGTTCGGCACCCTGACAACGGCCGGGTCTGCCGGGGCCCAGACCCTGCAGGACCTTCTTCAGGAAAATCGCTCGGACATCGAACGACCCTCGCGCCAGACCATCGGGCCGGTCATCACCGAGATCGCGCGCTCGGGCCTGCCCGGGGTGCAGCAGTTCTTCGAGGCCTGGTCCGAGCGCGAGCTTTACCAGGACGAGGAAACCGGGCTGTTCCACCTGGTCGAGACCGATGACGGCGAGACCTATCGCCTGCTGGACCTGTCCACCGGCGAGGTCGTCGCGGAAAAGAACGAGGACGCGCTGGACCAGCTGCGCCCCAACGCGGGCGTGCGCGGGCTGATCGGGTCGGCGCTGGTGCGGTTCCAGCTGCTGGACCCGGATCCGGCGCGGCGGCTGGATGCGCTGACGGCGATCCAGAGGAGCGGGAACGAAAGCCACCTTGAACCGCTGCGCGGCTCCATCGACGAAGAGCCCGACCCGGAGATCCGCGCCCGCAAGATCGTGCTGGAGCGTTTGCTGACCGTGGCCTACGACCCCGACAGCGCCACGCGGGTGGCGGCGATCGGAGACCTGTCGACCTCGATTTCGCTCGAGACGCGCGGGGCGCTGAACCCGCTGCTGGCGACCCGGCCGATGCTGGCAACCGAGGTGCCCGAGGGCGCCAACGTGAAAGGCCCTCTGGAGCCGGGCACTGACGAGTTGGGCATCACCGAAGCCTACGAGATGATGATCGAGGCCGGTCTTGTGCGGCCCTTCCCGGATGCCGAGGCGCGCAAGGCCGCGCTGATCGCCAATGCCGAGGGCGGCGAGGTCGCCGGCGTGCCGATTTCTAGTCTCGACACGCAGGAGGCCCGCGACGCCGCCTATGTCAGGCTGGCCGCGCAGGCCGACGTGCCGTCCTGGGCCCCGGGCGAGACCCGCGAGACCGTGGTGCAGGAGGCCGAGTTCGTCTCTGTCTACCTGGAGCCCGATCCGGCGGTGACGGAGGCCGCCCAGGCGGCGCTGGCCTCGATCTCGACCCGGGTGGGGGCCAACCAGCTGCTTGACCTGTCGCTGGACGGGCTCTCGCTGGCCTCGATCTATTTCCTGGCGGCCATCGGCCTGGCGATCACCTTCGGCGTGATGCGGGTGATCAACATGGCCCATGGCGAATTCATCATGATGGGCGCCTATACCGGCTACGTCCTGCAGCAGGTGATCCCGAACAACACGGTGTCGATCCTCGTGGCGATCCCGACGGCTTTCGCCGTGACTTTCGCCGCCGGCGTGGCGATGGAGCGGCTGGTGATCCGGCACCTTTATTCCCGCCCGCTGGAGACGCTTCTGGCGACCTTCGGGATTTCCATCGCGCTGCAGCAGATCGCCAAGAACATCTTCGGCACGCAGGCCCGTCCGCTGACGGCGCCCGGCTGGCTGGACGGGGCCTGGGTGCTGAACGACGTGGTGGGCATCAGCTATATCCGCATCGCGATCTTCGTGCTGGCGCTGATCTTCCTGGTGCTGCTGCTGGTGATCCTGAACCGGACGCGGCTGGGCCTGGAAGTGCGGGCGGTGACACAGAACCCGCGCATGGCCTCGTCGATGGGGATCAACCCGGACCGGATCAACATGCTGACCTTCGGCCTCGGCTCGGGCATTGCCGGGATCGCCGGGGTGGCGATCGGGCTTTACGCGCAGGTCACATCCGAGATGGGGCAGGCCTATATCGTACAAAGCTTCATGACCGTTGTGGTCGGCGGGGTCGGCAACATCTGGGGCACCCTGCTGGGCGCGACGATGATCGGGTTCCTGCAGAAGGGGATCGAATGGTTCAACCCGTCCAACACGCTGGCGGCTCAGACCTACATGATCGTCTTCATCATCATCTTCATCCAGTTCCGGCCGCGCGGGATCATCGCGCTCAAGGGCCGGGCGGCGGAGGCATGAGCATGGGTGACAGAGTCCTAATCAAGGGGGCGCTGCCCCCGTCGCCCGGTGGGCGACTCCCCCGGAGGTATTTCGGCAAAGATGAAGCAGGGGCGGTGCGCCCGGAGGCCCGGCCTGTCGCGTCATGGCCTGAACGGAGGCTCACATGAGTACGAGACGCCCCTACGTCATGCGCAACCCGTCGGTCCTGATCTTCCTGGCGATCCTGGCGCTGTTCACCGTTTTCGTGACCATCGGGTCGGAGGCGATGGGATCCGGCTTCATCTCCACCTCTTTCGTCAAGACCCTGGGCAAGACCCTGTGCCTGGCGATGGCGGCGGTCGCGATGGACCTGGTCTGGGGCTACACCGGGATCCTCTCGCTGGGCCATTTCGCCTTCTTCGGGCTGGGCGGCTACATGATCGGCATGTGGCTGATGTATGCGCGGACCGAGGCGATCGTTGCCGGGTCGCTCGCGCAGGCCGAGCTGCCGCCGACACCGGCGGAGCTTTCGGATGCCATCGCCAGCCAGATCTTCGGCGTGGTGGGGGCCAGCGATTTTCCGGCCATCTGGCACTTCGCGGGCTCGCTGCCGATGCAGCTGCTGTTCGTGGTGCTGGTGCCGGGGCTTCTGGCGCTGGTCTTCGGCTGGCTGGCGTTCCGCAGCCGGGTGACGGGCGTGTATCTTTCGATCCTGACGCAGGCGATGACGCTGGCCCTGTCGCTGTACCTGTTCCAGAACGACAGCGGGCTGCGGGGCAATAACGGTCTGTCGGGGCTGCAGAACATTCCGGGCATCGAGGGCCGGGGGCAGGATGTCGTTTCGCTCTGGTTCTTCTGGGCTTCGGCGCTGGCACTGGCGCTGACCTACCTGCTGGGGGCCTTCGTTGTGTCGGGCAAGTTCGGCAACGTGATCCGGGGCATAAGGGACGACGAGGCGCGGGTGCGTTTCCTGGGCTACTCGGTCGAGGGCTACAAGCTGTTCGTCTTCACCCTGACGGCGGTGATTTGCGGGATTGCCGGGGCGCTCTATTACCCGCAGGCCGGGATCATCAACCCGGCCGAGGTGGCGCCGATCGCCTCGATCTATCTGGCGGTCTGGGTCGCCATCGGCGGGCGCGGGCGGCTGTACGGGGCGGTCATGGGCGCGGTTGTCGTCTCGCTGCTGTCGAGCTGGTTCACCGGCGGCGCGGCGCCGGCGATCAACCTTGGCTTTTACACCATCGAATGGACGGAATGGTGGTTGGTGCTGCTGGGGCTGGGCTTTGTCCTGGTCACCCTGCTGGCCCCCAAGGGGCTGGGCGGGCTTGTCGACCTGATCGTGAAGCCGAAGCATGACGACCGGCACGGCGCGGATTACGGTCCCGACAAGGGATCCAAGCGGGAGGTCGAGCAATGAGCGAGCGCACTCTGCTGGAAGTCTCGGGCGTTTCGGTCAGCTTTGACGGGTTCAAGGCGATCAATAACCTGAGCTTCCAGATCGGCAAGGCCGAGCTGCGGGCGATCATCGGGCCCAATGGCGCGGGCAAGACCACCTTCATGGATATCGTCACCGGCAAGACCAAGCCCGACGAGGGGCGCGTGCTGTGGGGCGACAAATCCGTCTCGCTGCTGTCGATGCGGGAAAGCGACATCGCCCAGGCCGGGGTGGGGCGCAAGTTTCAGCGGCCCACGGTGTTCGAGGACCAGTCCGTCGAGGACAATCTCGCCATGGCGCTGAAGAACGACCGCAAGCCCTGGGAGGTGCTGTTCTACAAGCGCACCGCGCGGGATACGGACCGGATCCGCGCCCTGGCCGAGGAGATCGGGCTGACCGATCAGCTGGGCCGCACCTCGGGAGAGCTGTCGCACGGACAGAAGCAATGGCTGGAGATCGGCATGCTGCTGGCGCAGGATCCGCAGCTGTTGCTGGTGGACGAACCCGCCGCCGGCATGGGCCCGGAAGAGCGCGATCACACGACCGAGATCCTCAAGGAGGCGGCGAAGACCCGGGCGGTTGTCGTCGTCGAGCATGACATGGATTTCGTCCGCAAACTCAATTGCAAGGTCACGGTGCTGCACGAAGGCTCGGTGCTGGCCGAGGGCAGCCTCGATCATGTGACTTCCAACCAGGAGGTGATCGATGTGTATCTCGGTCGCTGAAGGAGGCGCTGCGTGATGCTGGAGGTCAAGAACCTGACCCTTCACTACGGGCAAAGCCAGATCCTTTATGACGTGAGCCTGGAGGCCGCGGCGGGGCAGATCACCTGCCTGATGGGGACGAACGGGGTCGGCAAGACCTCTCTGCTGAAGGCCATCGCCGGGGTGCATCCGCGCTCGGGCGGGACCATCGCGCTGGATGGCGAGACGCTGGGCGTCGTGCCCAGCCACGTGCTGGCGCGCAAGGGGATCGCCTATGTGCCGCAGGGGCGCGAGGTCTTTCCGCTTATGACCGTGCGCGAGAACCTCGAAAGCGGCTTTGGCTGTCTGCCGAAGGACCAGCACATGGTGCCGGACCAGATCTACGAACTTTTCCCGGTGCTGAAGGAGATGCAGAACCGCCGCGGCGGCGACCTCTCCGGCGGTCAGCAGCAGCAGCTGGCGATCGGGCGCGCCCTGATCATCCAGCCGAAGCTCCTTCTGCTGGACGAGCCGACCGAAGGGATCCAGCCCAACATCATCCAGCAGATCGGCCGCGTCATCGAATATCTTCGCGATCAGGGCGACATGGCGATCTTGCTCGTGGAGCAGTATTTCGATTTTGCCTATGGGCTGGCCGAGCAGTTCTACGCGCTGCGGCGTGGGCAAGTAGTGCTCAGCGGGGCAAAGGAAATGGTCGGCCGCGACGCGATGCTGGAGGCCGTGTCGGTCTGATCACGGTCGCAAGTCTTCGCCGAATTCCGGATGAGCGGGTTGCCGCCGGTCCTGTCACATTCGCGGTGATGTCTTGACCATGCGATCCGTGATGCCGGCGAGGCGGAGTGGGGCAAGTGAGGGCAGGCGTGCAGGCCCGGGTCTGCGCACGGCAGGATTGACGCAGGCAAGCCTGGCAGAGAGCGCAATATCTTTTCTGCTCAGTGGGTTGCAGTTAGATCTCGCCCAGTGTGGTGCCGGTCGCATTCCCCTTCGTGACGCAACGGAAAAACTGCAAACACGGCAGCTGGCCGGGCGGGAATGTCGCCGGGGTCGGTTTCGGCCCTGTCCAAAGCTCTTCGGCGGCAAGAGGCGCCGGAGAGGCTGGCAAGTATCCGCCCAGCACCAATGATTCCATCATTCCGAGGGATGGAACCGAGGTATTAAGAACTAGTTAAAGCACGAATGGCTCGTCGGTTCCCGGCAAGTCGTGACACTTCAACATGCATGGGATTCATCATGAAGCGCATCCTACTTTGCTCTACCCTCCTGGCCGCAACCACCTCGACCGCGGCTCTCGCCGGGGAATGGACCGGCTGGTACGCCGGTGGACAGCTCGGCTATTCCTACGGTGAGTTCGACCTCGAAAGCGTGACCGACACCGACAACTTCGACACCAACGGAATCATTGGCGGTTTCATGGGTGGTTATCTGTACGACTACGGTGACTGGGTTGCCGGTGTCGAACTGCAGTATGACTTCTCGGACATCAGCTACGACGAACCGTCGGGCTCGGGCAGCTTCGACGGCATCGCCCGCGTCAAGGCGCGCGCCGGCCGTGACTTCGGCAATTCGCTCGGCTTCATCAGCGTCGGTCTGGCCTATACCAACTTCGACGGCGTCACCGGTGTGACCGACATCGATTTCGACGATCCGGGCGTGGTTGCCGGTGTCGGCTACGAATACCAGATCAACCAGAACTGGGTCGTCGGTGGCGAATACATGTGGCACCAGTTTCTCGATTTCGGGGCCGATGGCAACGACGTGACCTTCAACACGCTGCACGTGCGCGCCTCCTACCGCTTCTGAGGTGGTCCGCTTCCCTGGTGGCCAGGCCGGGTTGCAGATTGGGCCTGGTCTCGACCAGAAGTAGAGAAAAATTGTAAAATAAACGGTTTCGCCGCCGCCAGCCGTGGCGGAGCCGCTGAAAAAATTACAAACAGCAACAATTGTCCGCTCCACCATGACGCGAGCGAACTCCACCAGGGCGCGAACGAAACGTCTGGCGGGGCACAAAGATATGCTCAAATATTAGGCATAATCGATTTGCGAATCGCTTCAAAGTGACGCGAATCAGCCACATCCGCACCATGGAATCGCCCCTGCAGAGCCGCCGTCTTCGTGCGGGACTGGTCGTTCGAGGAGCGTATGTTACCGCTACGAAATGGGTACGGCATGACAAGTGCGGCCTTGCACGTTCTGCCACATGGCAGCATATTCATATGGTTTCCGGACTACCGGCAGGGATAGAAGTCGCGTAACAGGGATTCGCGTCCTGCTGGGTCCATATAAAACGTACTTTGAGAAAAGAATGGGTAGGCTAAATGCTCGATTCAACTAACGTAGAAAATTCTTCGAAAAAGATTGCGGTTGTGGGGATCGCGTGCCGCCTGCCGGGAAGTGTCACGGGGCCGGATTCCTACTGGGATCTCATGATTGAAAAGCGTTGTGGCATCCGGGAAGTTCCCTCGGATCGCTGGGACGTTGAGAATTTTTATGACAGCGATCCGAACGCGATCGCGCGGTCCCAGACCAAGTGGGCCGGTTTCCTCGACGATGTCCGCTCCTTCGATCCCAGTTTCTTCGGCCTGTCGCCGCGCGAAGCCACCTCGATGGATCCGCAGCAGCGCAACACCCTGATGACCTCCTACGAGGCCATCGAGGATTCCGGTATCCCGTGGGAAGAATTCCAGAAATCCCGCACCGGTGTCTTCGTCGGCGTCCAGTCCGTCGACTATCGTGAGATCCAGGAGAAGAGCCGCGCGGGCTTCGACGCCTATGGCGGTACCGCCATCGCGCACTGCATCATCTCCAACCGGGTGTCGCACCGTCTGAACCTCAACGGTCCGTCCTACTCGGTCGACACGGCCTGCTCGTCGTCGCTGACCGCGCTGAACCAGGCCATCCTGAACCTGCGCAACAACCAGGCCGATTACTGCCTGGTCACGGGCGTGAACTTCATGCTGTCGCCGACCACCTTCGTGGTGTTCTCGAAAGCCGGCATGCTGTCGCCCACCGGTACCCTGCGCACCTTCGACGCCGACGCCAACGGCTTCGTCCGCGGCGAGGGCATCGGCACCGTCGTGCTGAAGCCCTATGACCGCGCCGTCGCCGATGGCGACCGCATCTACGCCGTGATCGAGGAAAGCTGGGCCAACCAGGACGGCTATACCTCCACCATCACCGCGCCGAACCAGGACAGCCAGATCAAGATGATGCAGTCGCTCATGCAGGGCGCAGGCGTCGGACCGAACGAGATCGGCTATGTCGAGGCACACGGCACGGGCACGCCCATCGGCGACCCGATCGAAGCGGGCGCCATCGGCCGCGTGATCGGCCAGCCCAAGACCAACGGCAAGCTGCTGATCGGTTCGGTCAAGCCCAACATCGGCCACCTGGAATCCGGTGCCGGCGTCAACGGCCTGATCAAGCTGGCTCTGGCCATCCACAAGGGCAAGGTCCCGCCGCAGATCGGCTTCGGCGCGCCGAACCCGCGCATCCCGCTGGACGCGCTGAACATGGAAATCCCGCTGGAAGCGACCGATTTCCCCGAGGTCGACGGCATCCGCCGCGGCATCGTGAACTCGTTCGGTTTCGGCGGTGCGAACGCATCGGCCCTGCTGGCCACCGCGCCGGATCGTCCGGTCGAAGGTGTCTACCGCAAGCCGGCGCCCGTCGCCGCGGAAGAAGCCCCGCGCATCTTCCCGATCTCGGCCCGGAACGAAGCCGTGGTCAAGGACGTGGCCGCCAAGCTCGCCGCCTCGCTGCGTGAGGGCAAGCTCGCCGACACCGACCTGGGCAACGTGGCCGCCGCCCTGGCGACCAACCGGACCCACCATGCCTATCGCGCCGCCATCGTCGCGAAGGACAAGGACGAGCTGCTGAAGGGTCTCGACTTCGTCGCATCCACCGATGCCGATGCCGAGGATCCCGGCAACGTCTTCCGTGGCCAGGCCGCGGCGGACAAGAAAGTCGCCTTCATGTATGCCGGCCAGGGCTCCCAGTGGTGGGGCATGGCGCGCCAGCTGATGGAAGACAACGACGCCTTCCGCACGGCCGTTCAGGAATACGACGAGCAGTTTGTCAAATCGGCCGGCTGGTCGATCATGGAAGAGCTGCTGAAGGACGAAGCCGACAGCAACATCGACGACACCACCGTCACCCAGCCCGCGCTGTTCGCGATCCAGCACGGCCTCGTCGCCGTCTGGAAATCCTGGGGCGTTGAGCCCGACATGGTTGTCGGCCACTCGATCGGCGAAGCCTGCGCGGCCTACACCGCCGGCGGCCTGACGCTGGCCGGTGCCGCCAACTTCCTGTCCAAGCGGGGCGCGATCCGCGACCAGCTGGGCCAGAAAGGCGCCATGGCGGCCGTCGGTCTCGACCCCGAAGACATCGAGCCGCTGCTGCCCGAGAAGATCAACATCGCGGCCGTCAACGGCCCCGGGTCGACCACCATCTCGGGTGACTACGACACGCTGCACGAATTCGTCGCGCAGTTCGAGAAGGACCACCCGAACACCTTCATCCGCACGCTGAAGGTCGATACCGCGTGGCACTCCTATCAGCTGGAAGCCGGCGAATCCTGGTTCCGCAAGGAAGTGTCCGACATCGACTGGTCGGTGCCGACCACGCCCTGGATCTCGACCGTGACCGGCAAGCCGGAAACGCGCTTCGACATCGACTATGGCTGGCGGAACCTGCGCCAGGCGGTGCTGTTCAAGAACGGCATCGACACCGCGCTGCGCATGGGTGCGAACGTGTTCCTGGAAATGGGCCCGCACACCACCCTGTCGTCGCCCGCCGTTTCGACCGCATCCGACTTCGGCGCCAAGGTCGATGTCATCAACTCGCTGAACCGCAAGCAGAACGACCACCTGTCGATGGCGCAAGCCGCGGCACGCCTGTTCTGCACCGGTGTGAAGCTGGACTGGACCGCCCTGAACGGCGAGCCGGACAGCTTTGTCGACCTGCCGCTCTACCCCTGGGCTCTCGAAGAGCTGTGGCAGGACAACAATGAGTGGCGTTCGATCATGTTCCCCGAGAACGTGGGCCCGCTGCTGGGCGCCAAGGTCGAAGGTGCGAAGAACCAGTGGTTCGGTGAGGTCACCCTCAATGCCTACCCCTGGATCGGTGATCACCGCCTGCAGGCCGAGTGCGTGTTCCCCGGCGCCGGCTACATGGACATCATGATGGAAGCCGGCCGCTTCATGTTCGGCGAGGAAGGCGCGATCGAGATCGCCAACCTGACGATCCACGAAGCGCTCTTCATCTATCCGGACATGGCGGTGCGCTTCTTCACACAGTTCGTGCCCGAGCGGAACCAGATCCAGATCTACACGCAGCCGCGTGACAGCTCGGAGCCCTGGACCCTGCGGGCCGACGGTGTCGTGCGCCAGAACATGATCGACCCGAAGACCGATTATGTCCTGCACACCAAGGACAACCCGGACTCCGTCGGCGTCGAACTGGAAGTCCTGTACCAGACCACGTCCGAAGACGGCGTGATCAACTACGGCCCGGCCTTCCAGACGGTGCGTGACCTCTGGGCCCACGACGTGGGGGCCGGTGCACAGGTTTCGCTGGATTCGCAGTGCGAGCATCACTTCGACCGCTACGAGGTTCACCCCTCGCTGCTCGATGCCTGCCTGCAGATCTCGGATCCGCGCATGATCAAGGAAACCCTGTCGGTTCCGGAAGAGGACCGCACGGGCAAGTACGAAAGCTTCATGCCGGTTGGCGCGACCCGCCTGCGGATGCACCGCAAGCTGCCGCGTGAATTCAGGGTCTACGCGTTCCAGCGTCCGCGCATCGACGCGCTGACCGCCTGCACCGACTTCGTCGTCGTCGACATGGACGGCAACGTGGTCCTGGAAATGAAGGGCCTGCTGAACCGCTCGCTCATGGGCTCGCAGCAGCAGGAGCACCCGGAAGGCTTCGCACCGCATTACGCGATCGAGGAATTCTCGGACTACAAGGTGGCAACGCCCGAAGCGGACGCCGAAGCCGGCACCTGGCTGGTGCTGGCCGAGGAAGGCACCGCCGGTGAAGAGCTGGCGAAAGGCCTGGAAGCCCGTGGCGCCGAGGTCATCATGATGTCGCGCGACGAGGTCGATCCGTCGGCCGAGGAAATGCGCGAGGACTTCGCCGACCGCATCTCCGAGCTGATGGAAGACGAGGAGAAGGGCCTGACCGGTGTGGTCTATGCCTGGAGTCTTGCCCAGGAGCCGATCACCGAGGACACGCCGGCCGAAACCGTCGCCAAGATGGTGGCCGACGACACCCGCGCGGTCATCGCGCTGGGCTCGTCCTTCGACGAACTGCGCCACGGCGAAAGCCTGCCGCGCGTCGTCCTGGTGACCCGCAACGCCCGCTCGGCCCCTGACGGGGACAGCATGGCGGTGGACGGCCTGACCCAGGCGCCGCTGTCGACGCTGCTGCGGACCGTGGCCAACGAGGTTGCCGAAATCGACATGATGCAGATCGATGTCGACAACGCGCAGCTGGAAGCGATGGATACCCTGCTCGACGCGATCCTGGCCCCCTCGGCCGAGACCGAAGTCGTGCTGCGCAAGGACGGTGCCTTCGTGCCGCGTCTGAACCGCGTCTGGGATCACGAGCTGGAACAGCAGGACCTCTACATTCCGAAGGACAACACCGACCGGAACTTCTTTGTCACGATGAACAACCCCGGGGTTATCGATAACCTCGAGCTGATCGAATGTGGCTTCGATGCTCTGGACCCGGACGAGGTCCGCGTGCAGGTGAAGGCCGTCGGCCTGAACTTCCGCGATGTCATGGCCGTCACCGGCCTGCTGCCGAAAGAAGCCGAAGGCGAACCCGCCTGGACCAACCTCGGCCTCGAATTCGGTGGCGTGATCACCGAGCTCGGCTCCAACGTGACCGAGTTCAAGGTCGGCGACCGTGTCATGGGCATGGGCAAGCGCTGCCTGCAGCGGTTCCTGAAAACCACCAAGCTGGCGCTTTCGCACATCCCCGAACACATCTCGTTCGAGGAAGCCTCGACCATCCCGTCCGCCTTCGCGACGGCGCATTACGCGCTGAACCGGACCGGCCGGATGGCCAAGGGTGAGAGGGTCTTCATCCATGTGGCAACCGGCGGTGTCGGCACCGCGGCCGTTCAGATGGCCAAGAACGTCGGCGCCGAGATCTTCGCAACTGCGGGCAACGATGAAAAGCGCGCGCTGCTGAAGGAATGGGGTGTCCACCACATCATGAACTCGCGCGATCTCAAGTGGGCCGACCAGGTCATGGAGATCACCGACGGCAAGGGTGTGGACGTTCTGCTGAACTCGCTGCCGGGTGCCTATATCGAGAAAGGCCTCGAGGTCATGTCGCCCTATGGCCGCTACCTCGAGATCGGCAAGCGTGACGTCTACGCGGACAGCTCGATCGGCATGAAGGCCCTGCGCAAGAACATCTCGGTCTCGGTCCTCGACCTTGCCGCGATGGGCGTGGAACGTCCCGATCTTCTGGGCTCGATGTTCCAGGAGCTGACGGAAGCCTTCGTCAAGCGCGAGCTGGAGCCGCTTCCGCTGGTGTCCTTCCCGGTCAGCCAGGTCGCGGATTCGATCCGGTTCATGTCTCAGGCCAAGCACGTCGGCAAGGTTGTCGTCACCTTCGACGAGGACGAATTCGTCGTGAAGGCCGACCGCGAGCGTGAAGTGAAGATGGACCCGCAGGGCTCCTACCTGATCACCGGCGGCAACGGCGGCTTCGGTCTGTCGATCGCACAATGGATGAGCGCCAACGGCGCCGGCAAACTGGTCCTGGCCTCGCGCTCGGGCAAGGTCGGCGAAGAGGAGCAGGTCCGCGTCGACAAGATCAAGGAGCAGGGCACCGAGGTCGAGATCATCTCGCTGGACATTACCAACGAGGACGAGACCGCGGACGCCATTGCGCGCCTCTTCGCGGATGAAAAGCCGCTGAAGGGCGTCATGCACGCCGCGGCCGTGATCAAGGACGGCTTCATCAACCAGCTGAACGACGAGATGATCGACTCGGTCGTCTATCCGAAGGTGGCTGGCGGCTGGGCTCTTGAGAAGGCCTTTGCGAAGGCCGGCAAACAGCCGGAATTCGTGATCTCCTTCTCGTCCATCGCGGCAACCACCGGTTCGCCGGGTCAGGCCAACTATGTGGCGGCCAACGGCTTTCTTGATGCGCTTGCAGCCTACCGCAAGAAACACAAGGACGCGGGCGGGTCGATCAACTGGGGTGCCATCGCGGCCACCGGTATCGTCGGCCGGAACGAGGATCTGAAGAACTACCTGGAAAGCATGGGCCTCATGGGGCTCGAGGAGCACGAGACGCCGGACGGCATCAAGACGCTCCTGCGGACCAGCGCTCCGAATATCTTCTACGCCAACGCCGACTGGCAGCAGATGGCCCGGACCAACGCAAAGATGGGCTCGATCCCGCGCGTCTCCGGCATGCTGAAGAAGAAGGACGAGAAATCCTCGGAGGTGCGCGAGCGTCTTCTGCAGCTCGACAGCGAACAGCGCATCGTGGAGCTGACGGAATTCGTGAAGGGCGAGATCGGCAACGTGCTGAAGATCGACCCCGACACGATCAACCCCGAGAACGCGATGAACGAGCTTGGCCTCGACTCGCTCTCCTCGTTCGAGCTGAAGATGCGCATCGAAACCGGCCTGGGTCTGGCCCTGCAGGCGGCGAAGTTCCTGCAGGCGCCCACGATCCTGGAACTGGTGGACGTGCTCGGCGTGGAACTGGACAAGGCAAAGGCGGAAATGGAAGCCGCCCTGCTGGCCGGTGACATCGTCGACGACGGCGAAAGCAGCAGCGCCTACTACGGCGAAGAGCTTCTGCTGAACGACCGCGGCACGCAGCTTCTGTCCGAAGCCACCGCCCCGATGACGACCGACAGTGCCCGTGAAGCGCTGGAGCATCGCATCGTGGTCGAGGTCACCCCGGCGGTCGACGCCGAGGCCCTCGCCAAGGCGGCCGAGACGGTCAGCGGGCGTCATCCGATGCTCAAGACCAGGTTCTCGAACGGCAAGGTCAGCTTCGACGGCGAAGGCCTCAAGCTGGTCCAGCTCGACACTCTGGATCCGTTCCAGGTGAAGGCGGTCGACGTGTCGGAAGGCACCGTCGCCTGCCTGACCATGGCGCCTGCAAGCGAGGACGCGACCCGTCTGATGCTGCAGATCCAGAGCGGTGTGGCCAATCGTGCCTCGGCCTACCTGGTGATGGACGAGCTGATGAAGTGCCTGAGCGGCGCGGAGCTGGCCGACCCGATGGCAGAGAAGGACCTGGGCGTCGAAATGCGCCGCGGTATCTTCGATCCGGAGGACTCGACCAACGCCAACGACCAGTCGTTCTGGAGCTACGCTGTCTCCGGCAAGGCGCCGGCCATCGAGTTCAAGGAACGGGCGCGTGCGGTTTCGATCGCCGCCCTGGGCCGCGATCACGGTGTGGCAGCCGAATGGCAGGGGGACATCCCCGGCAATTCGCTGACCGAGGCGGACTTCACCATCGCTCTGGCAGAGGCCCTGACCGAAGCGACCGGCCACAAGGGCGGCGTCCTGCTGACCCGCGAGACCGATCGTTCCGCGCGCCTGGCCGATGCCAATGTGGTGGCCCCGCTTGCCGACGATCAGCCGCTCTTCGTGCCGATGGACACCACGGCAGAGGTTCAGCGCAACCATGTCGAACGGATCCTGGCCGCGGCCGAGAGCCACGACAGCGTCGACCTCTACACGCTGCGCAAGGAGCTGGCGGACCAGTTCGAGAAATCCGGGGCGGCTCCGTTCCAGATCTCGTACCGCTTCGCACCCGAGCTCAGCGCGCTCGAGGCGGCCCTGGTGGCAGGTCCGGTCAGCATGGGCGACATGACGATCCATGCCGAGGCCAACGGCCGCACCGGCATCGCCAGCGACGTGGAGATCATCCTGCGCAAGTCGGATGACGCGTCGCTCCTGCTGATGCGGGTCGACAGCGACGTGGTCACCCCGAACGACGCTCAGCGCCTGATGCAGGCCCTGGCCAAGCGTCTCGGGATCACCTCGATCACGTCGCCCTACGACAATCAGCTCGAGGTTGCTGAATGATTGGCAGACGCGCCAAAAAAGGAGCGGAGGAGGAATCCTCCGCTTCATTTTCGTTAACGGGTTACCAGAAATTCCTGATCGACCAGCTCACGCATCCTGACTGCACCGATCTGGCGAAGCAGTTCTTCACGTTGTCCGAGGGCATTCGTATCAGCCCCTCGGGCAGCCCCCGCCGCCTGGAACGGGCGGTGAAGAAGACGGTCAAGGCACATGACACCCTGCGCGGGGCCTTCGAACAGAGGGACGGCGAATGGGTCATGAAGCTGATCCCGTCCGACGACATCACTCTGGACGTGTACGAACACGGGGATGTCTCCAAGGAGGAGATGTACCAGATCGTGTCGGACAGCCAGAACGACACGATGGAGATCACCGGCCCGAAGCTGTGCGAATTCCGCATGCTGCGGTTCGGCTCGCATGGCGACGTGATCATCATCCGCGTTCACCACGCGATCACAGACGGCTACGGCATGCTGGTGATGATCGAGGACCTGGTGCGCAGCGTGCTGAATCTTCCGGGGTCCGGCGCCGCGCTGAGCCATCAGGAATATATCAGCGATCACCACAACAAGCTGCCCCCCTATACCGGCGCGACCGCCGCGTTCTGGGATGGTCTGCTGGCCAATCCGCCGGCGCCGATTCCCTTCGGGCGTTTCGCCAGGGACTTGCCTGTCGGGCCGTGGATCAGCGGGCCGCTGCCGCTGCACGAGACCATCGTCACCGTCTCGCGCGAGGATTACGACGCGATCTCGGAAAAGCTGCTCGAGGCCGACGCCAGTTTCTTTGCGCTGACCATCGCCGCGATCGGCGCAACGATGAAGGACCTTTACGGGACCGAGGACTACATCGGCCGGTTCATCGCCAGCCGCACCTCGGCGCTGCTGGCGCGGTATTCCGGGTGTGACCTGCAGTACCACTACGTCCGGTCGAAAATCTCGGATGGCGACGACCTGATCGCGCGGGCGGCCGTGGTGCGCAAGCACATGGCCGAGGCGGATACCCACCGGTCGATCATGTTCGACGATCCCGACAACGAACTTGGTCACAGGATCAAGGCCGAGGTCGGCGCCGCGCCGCAGGTCTTCGTGCACAACGTGCTGGCGACCGGCAAGGCCAAGGCGTCGATGATGTCGAAGCTCTTCGAATCGGAAAGCGCCGAAACCTTCAAGGTCGGCCCCGTCGAGGTGGAGCGCATGCATCTGCCCCGCCGCCCCTTCATGCCCTTCCCGAACGACCTTCGGGTCGACATCCGGACCACCTCCCAGGGATCGAAACTGATCGTCCGTGGACTTGACGTGGCGTTTGACGCCGACGAGGTGGATACCATTGCGACGAAGATCGTGGAACAAATTCTCAGCGTCCTCGCATAGGGCGCGTTCTGGTATCGCAGGGCAGACTTATCGCTGAAGGCTCGAGCATCAGGCCCCCGCGGCCGATGCTCGGGGCAAATTTGACGGCTGAGCGGACCGCCTGGGTCCGAACGTCGGACATGAATTGAACAACGGAGATTTCGCATGACCTCCCCGGCTGACCGCGAAGACAGCGTCGACCCCACAAAGCTCTACGATCCGAACGATCCGCGGTACTACGGCTATTCGCGCTACCAGTTCCGCCTGTGGCACGGGATGACGATCTGGGCGTTCCTTAAGCTGCTCAAGGGCAACTGGCGTCACATATCTCCGCAACGCTACGGGGTGGTCGTGTCGGTGTTCCTGCTGACCGCGCCGACGCACAGCATCCTCGCCCTTCTGGTGAAGCTGTTCTATCGCAAGCGGATCAAGGAAACCCGGTTCAACGGCGATCCGGTCTGCATCCTGGGCTTCATGCGCTCGGGCACGACCTTCCTGAACGAACTGCTTGCCTGCGACGACCGCTTTGCCTCGCCGGACAACATGCAGTGCATCATGCCGGAAAGCTTCCTGATCGCCGAGAAGCGCCTGCGCAACCATCCTCTCGCGAAGATGGAAAAGCGGCCCATGGACGACATGGACATGTCCATGGATGCCCCGCAGGAGGACGAGATCGCCATGCTGACCATGGGCCAGCCCAGCCCCTATGCGCAGATGGCTTTTCCCTCTGCCAAGGGAAGGTACAGCGATGGCCTGATCATGCAGCGCGATCCGAAGGTGCGCGCGCGCTGGATCAAGGCCTGGGTCTGGTTCCTGCGCAAGGTGCAGTACCGCAACCCCGACAAGCAGCTGCTGCTGAAATCGCCCACCCACACGGTGCGCGTCTCGCTCATCCGCGAGGTCTTTCCGCAGTCGAAGTTCATCCACATCACCCGAAACCCCTACCGGATCCTTCAGTCGAACCTGAAACTGGGCAAGGCGCTGTCCGTGACCCAGGGGTTCGAGGCCAAGGGCATGACCGACGAACAGCTGATCCACGATCTCAAGGACGGCTTCCCCGCCTTCCACGAGGCGTTCGAGAAGCAGAAGGCCGAGCTGCCCGAGGGGGCGCTGGTGACCGTCAGCTACGAGGATCTGGTGAAGGACCCGCTGGGCGTGATGCGCAAGATCTACACGACGCTGGATCTTCCCGACATCGAACACGCGCTGCCGGCGATGCAGGCCTACATAGACAGCCGCAAGAACTACAAGCCGAACAAGTACAAAGAAGACCCCGAAATCGTGAAGATGATCAACGAGAACTGGGACATCTATTTCGACAAGTACGGGTATGAAAAGCTGCCGGTCGAGGGAGAGGAGCCGCCCGTCAACGAGGCCATCGTGACAGCGGACGGGGAGGCGCCCGGCACGCCTGAAGACGATACGAATTCCGACATCAGACAGGTACCCAACGCCTCCAATGGCTGACCAAACTTTCCACGCTGAAGGCGATGTTTCCTTCGGCACGCGGATCGCGCATGCGCTGGTCCGCTGGCACTGGCTGTTTTTCGGCCTGGCGATCGCGCTGATCATCATCGGCGCGATGGGCATTTCCAGGGTCGAACGCTCGACAAACACCCGCGCGTTCTTCGGGCCGGACAACCCCGAATACCAACTGATCCTCCAGATCGAGGACATGTTCGTCTCGACCGACAACATGATCCTCGCGATCTCGGGGCCGGAAGGGTCGGATTTCGATCCCGAAACCCTGTCCGCCGTGCGCGAAGCCACCGAGGAAGCCTGGTACATCCCGCATGTTCTGCGCGTCGATTCCATGGCGACTTTCAATTCCTCCTGGGCCGAGGGCGACGAGATCATCGTCGAACCGATGCTGCCCGAGGTCGGAGAGATCACGCCCGAGATCGCCGCGGAGGCGCGCGAACGCACCTTCGAGACCGAAGAGCTCGTTGACCGCGTCGTGTCGTCGGACGGGCGCACCTTCGGCGTCGGCATCTCCATGGTGCCGCCCGACCGCTCGCCCGAGACCTTCCAGGAAATCATGGATGCGGTCACCGAGCTGGCCGACCGGATCGAGGCGGATTACCCGGGCCACGAAGTCTTCATGACCGGCTCGATCATGGCCAGCCTGGCCTTCAGCGAGGCCGGCGACCGCGATCTCGACGACACGCTGCCGCTGGCGGCGGCCTCGACCGTCCTGCTGCTGATCCTCGGCCTCGGCACCTTCTCGGGCGTGGTCGGCTCGATCATCGTGCTGTTCGGCGGCGCCGCCATGACGCTGGGCGTGGGCGGCTGGCTGGGTATTGCGCTGACGCCGGGCAATGCTTCCAGCCCGCTGGCGGTCATCGTGATCGTCGCCGCGACCTGCATGCACCTGGTGCTGCACTGGCGCAACAGCATGGGCAAGGGGATGACCCGCCGCGAGGCGGTCGAGCATTCCGTGCAGGAGAACCTGGCCCCGATCACCGTCACCAACCTGACGACGGCCTTCGGCTTCCTCTGCCTCAACTTCTCGGACGCGCCGCCTCTGCAGGACCTGGGCAACATGGTGGCCATCGGCACGGTGTGCGGCTGGCTTTTGGCGATCCTGGTGATCCCGACCACGCTGCTTGTCCTGCCCGAGCTGCGCCGCCGCCGCGAAGGGCTGCTGCCGCGCATCCTGCCGCGCGTGGGCGATTTCACCCTGACCTACCCCAAGCCGATCCTGATCGTCTTCGCCATCCTGACCGGCATCGCCGTCTTCGGGATCACCCGGATCCATTTCAACGACGACTTCATCGGCTATTTCGACGACAGCTACCAGCTGCGCCGCGACAGCGACGTGATCGAGGACCGCCTGACCTCGCTCAAGGTCGTGAACTTCGTGCTCGACAGCCCCTACGAGGGCGGCGTCTTTGCCCCCGAATTCCTGGAGCAGGTCGAGGCGTTCAGCGATTGGATGCGCGACCGGGACGACGTGAGCCACATCAATTCGATCGTGCAGCCGCTGAAACGGCTGAACATGAACCTCAACGGCGACGATCCCGCATTCTACCGGACCGCCGACAGTTCCGAGGCGAATGCCCAGCTGCTGATGCTCTACGAGCTCAACCTGCCCGTGGGGCAGGACCTGAACACCCAGCTCAGCATCGACCGCAAGCAGACGCTGATGACCGTGTCGCTTGACGTGGACACCAGCGCCGAGCTGCGCTGGTTCGCCGAGGATGCGCAGGCGTGGATGGAGGAAAACACCCCCGAGATCGCCACGATCGGCACCGGCGTGGGCATCACGTTCGCGCGAGTCTCGCAGCGCAACGGGACGGCGATGTTCACCGGCGCGGTGGTGGTTCTGGTGGTGATTTCGGCGACGATGATCATCGCGCTGCGGTCGCTGCGCTACGGCTTCCTCAGCCTGGTGCCGAACCTTGTTCCTGCCGTCATGGCCTTTGGTTTGTGGGGCGTGCTGTTTGGCCAGGTGAACCTGGGCTCGACCGTGGTGACGGTCATGACCTTCGGGATCGTGGTCGATGATACGGTCCACATGATGATGACCTATATCCGCCAGAGACGCCTTGGATTCGACCCCCGCGAGGCTGTCCAACGGATGTTGGCAACCGTGGGCACCGCCATTACTCTGACGTCGATTACACTGGTTACCGGATTCACCATCGTTGCCATGTCAAGTTTCGCGATCAACGAACACCTTGGCGGGCTGACGGCTCTTGTCGTGGCGATGGCCTTCCTGGCCGACCTGTTGTTGCTCCCTGTGCTATTGGTTCTAGCCGAAGGAAAGAGAACATGACCTTTCTTAAAAAAGTTTCTTTGATCGCAATGCTGATGGCCGCCCCGGTCGCGGCCCTGGCGCAAAGCGCCGAACAGAAGGGCGAGGAAATCGTCCAGCGCGCCCAGGCCGCCGGCCAGGGCTGGGGCGACAGCTCCTCGTCGGGCCAGATGATCCTTTACACTCAGGGCGGCGCCCAGTCCGAGAGGCGCTTCAACGCCAAGGGCCTCGAAGGGCGGGGCAACAACCCCTCGGCCTCGCTGCTGGTGTTCGAATGGCCGGGCGATGTGCGTGACACCGCGCTGCTGACCTATTCCTACGACAACAAGGCGGACGACCAGTGGCTGTACCTGCCGTCGGTCGGCCGGGTAAAGCGGATCTCTTCCTCGGCGCGCTCGGGCTCGTTCATGGGCTCGGAATTCGCTTACGAGGACATGACCGACCAGGGCCCCGATGACTTCAACCACAAATGGGTCCAGGACGGCCCCTGCCCGGTGGGCGGCGGCACCTGCCACGTCATCGACCGCACGCCCAAGCAACGCTCGGGCTACGCGCTGCAGCGGGTCTGGATGAACGCGTCGAACCTTTATGTCGTGCAGGTCCAGTATTTCGACCGCGCCGGCAAGCATGTGAAGACGCTGCAAAGCTCGGGGCACAAGAAATACGGCCGCTACTGGCGCGCCTCGAAGATGCGCATGGTCAACCACCTGACCGGCAAGAGCACCGACCTGCTGTGGTCGAACTTCAAGTTCGGAAACGGCTTTTCGGCCAACGATTTCAGTGTCCAGGCTCTGAAGTCGCGCTAATTGACCCGGTGTCCGGCCCCGGTCGGACACCACGTGTACCGGTGGCGCCCCGCAGGAAATGGCGGGGCGGTGCCGTTTGACCCACCGGAACGGGGACGGACCGACGGACATGGTGATGACTGGGGCGATGACTGCGCTGACCAAAGCGGCGACCGGGGCACGGACGGCCTGGTCGGGAGGGATCCTTGCCACCTGCCTTCTGGCGGCCACCGCCCCCGGTGCGCTCCGGGCGCAGGATTTCACCTTTGGCGGCTCGCTCGATGCGACGCTGCGCTACTATCCCGAGGACGGGCTGCTGCGCGGCCAGGGCGACGCCGGCTTCCAGACCATCATCTCGGGTGAGCTTGACACCCGCACCCGGTTCGAGAGCGGTACCCTGGTGTTCGAGGTCAGCGGCCTTTACAACACCGACACCGGCGAAGGCTATGCCGACATCCCGCGCGGCTATTACCAGTATTTCGGCGATGGCTGGGATCTGCTCGTCGGTTCCAACATCGAATACTGGGGCGTGAGCGAGGGCAACCGCGTCGTCGACACGGTGAACCAGCGCTACACGATCGACCAGACGGTCGATTACATCAGCCTTGGCCAGCCGATGGTGAACTTCAACCTGTCGCTGGGGCTGAATTCGACCCTCAGCGTCTTCGGACTGGTCTATTTCCGCGACCGCGACCTGAACACCGCCGAGACCCGCTTCCGCTCGCCCATCCTCGTCAGCAACAACGATGCCGTGTACGAGGAGGGCGGCGGCCGCAATTTCGATTTCGCGGCACGGTTCCGCAGCTCCTTCGATGCGCTCTGGGGCGGGATGGACCTGGCGCTGTCCTATTTCGACGGGACCGACCGCGCGCCATCGACCCTGCCGAGCATCTGCGTGGTGCCCACCGGGGTCTTCGACCGGTCCAGCTGTACCACCGACCTGATCGACAATCTGCCCGATCTGCACGCGCTGCCCTATTACGCCAAGCTGCGCCGCTGGGGGCTGGAAACCGTCTGGTCGCGCGGCAGCCTGCAACTGACCTTCGAGGGCGCGATCAGCAATGCCATCGACGAGACCTATTATTCCTACGTGGCAGGGGCGCAGTATTCCTTTGGCGGGATCGGCCCGACGGGCGACACGCTGACGGTGGTCGGCGAATATCTCTACGACAACCGCTCGCGCATCCAGCCGCTCACGATCTACGACGACGATGTCTTCCTGGGCTTCGCCTATACCGGCAACGACGTGCAGGGCACCGCGGTGCGGGGCGGGATGTATTACGACGTCAACAGCGATGCGCAGATCTACACCGCCTCGTATTCCCGCCGCATCGGCGATGCGGTCCGGGTCGAGGTTGCGGCCTTCGGCGTGAATTCGGCCGATACCCGCGATCCGCTGGCCTTCGCGCAGAACGACAGCTTCGTGCAGCTGTCGCTGGAATACTTCTTCTGACATCTCATCGTTGAGGGCCGGGCGGCAGGCAGATCTCCCGCCCGCCCACCCCCGATCCGCCTGCCGCCCTTCGCGCTGGCGGAGATGGCTAGGCGTAGACCATCCCGTCGAACAGTTTCCGTGCCGTGCGCAGGATCGCGGCAGAGCTGACATGCCCGTCCGGTCCCCGCGTGGCCAGGATGGTGGTGGCCCCGGTGGGGTGCTCGATATCCAGCGACAGCGGCGCGCCCCCGGGGACCTGTGCCAACGCCGCGGCGGGGCCGTTCTCCAGCAGGCAGGCGGTCGCGACCGAGACCGCGCCAAGCACGCCGATCGAGGCATGGCAGCGGTGGGGGATGAAGGTTCGTGTAGAGATCGCGCCGCCGTGGGACGGGGCGCTGACCATCGTCATCTTCGGCACCGTCTGGTCCGCGACATCGCCGAGGGTCATCAGCGGCCCGGCTTGCAGCCGGATGGCCTCCAGCCGCGCCTTCAGGGCGTCGTCCGCATCCAGCGCGTCGCGCGGCTCCTGCCCGGTCAGCCCGAGGTCCGAGGCATGCAGGATCACCACCGGCATGCCGTTGTCGATCAGCGTCATCTCCACGCCGTCGATCACGTCCACCGCCCGGCCCGTGGGCAGCAGCGCGCCGCAGGTCGACCCGGCGGTGTCCCGGAATTCCAGAGGCACCGGCGCGGCGGTGCCCGGCACCCCGTCGATCCGCGCGGCGCCCTCATAGACTGGGCGGCCATCGGGCGTCTTGACCGTGGCAATGGCGGTCTGGCCGGTGTTTTCCATGTAGATCGTCACGCGGGTCTGCCCCGGCTGCCCGGCCACCAGCCCGCGTTCGATGGCGAAGGGGCCGACCCCGGCCAGGATGTTCCCGCAGTTCTGCCGGTCCGAGACCAGCGCCCGGTCGACGCTGACCTGCAGGAACAGGTAATCCACGTCCACCCCGGGCCGGTCGGACCGCCGCACCACGGCCACCTTCGAGGTCAGCGGGTCGGCGCCCCCCAGCCCGTCGATCTGGCGCGGATCGGGCGAGCCCATGATCCGCAGAAGGGCGCTGTCGCGATCGTCGGGCAGATCCTCCGCCAGGAAATAGCCGCCCTTCGACGTGCCGCCCCGCATCCACATGGCGCGGATGCCGTCAGACACGGGCGTCCCCGGGCCCCGCGCGCCCGGCGTCACTCATATGTCAGCCCCTTCGCGGCCAGCCGGTCGCGCATGTCGTAGATGTCCAGCCCCAGCTCTCCGGCGGCCAGGCGCGCGCGCTTGCTGTCTTCGCTGGCCAGCCGGGCGCGGGCCTTTTCCAGCACCTCCTGCGCCTCGGCCCGGCGCACCACGACCACCCCGTCGTCGTCACCCACGACCACGTCGCCCGGCTCCACCAGGGCGCCGGCGCAGACCACGGGGATATTCACCGATCCGATCGTCTCCTTCACCGTGCCGGTCGCGCAGATTGCCTTGGACCAGACCGGAAAGCCCATCTCTTCCAGCTCGGCCACATCCCGGCAGCCCGCGTCCAGCACCATGCCCGCGCAGCCCCGCGCCCTGGCCGAGGTCGCCAGCAGGTCGCCGAAATACCCCGCGTCCGAAGGCGAGGTCACGCCCATCACCATCACGTCCCCCGCCTGCAGCTGTTCGATCGCGACGTGGATCATCCAGTTGTCGCCCGGCGGCGCAAGGATTGTGACAGCCGATCCCGCCGCCCGCGCGCCCCGGTAGACCGGGCGCATGTAGGCGGCCAGCAGCCCCTTGCGCCCCTGCGCCTCGTGCAGGGTCGCGACCCCGCAGCGGCCCAGCTCTTCGATCACCGCCGGGTCGGCCCTCTCGATCTTCTGCACGACGACGCCCATCAGAGTTCATCCACGCAGCGCGGATAGACCGACTGGAAGCCTTCCGCATATTGCGCCGGCCGCCCGCCGGCCTGCCCGCCCGAATTCCGACGGAAGTGGTTGGCCCGGTTCTCGGCCACGTTGGTGTAATAGTCCCACAGGTGGTGCTGGCCTTCCATGCATTCGATGGCGGCGCGCTTGCGGTCCCAGACCGGCGTGATGTCCAGGAACGTGTCGGGCTTCCAGCCCATCTGCTCGGTCTGGTGCGGCTCGAACAGGTAAAGCTGCGGCGCGCCCAGCACCTTTTGCCCCGGCTCGTGGCCCCAGGCCTGGGCGATCATCCGCGCCTCCATCGCCACCTGCGTCGTGTACATGTGGTCGGTGTTGTAGGGATCGTAGGCGGAATGGCTGAGCATGAAGCGTGGCTGCACCGCGCGGATCAGCGCCACCAGCCGGTCCTTGTCCTCGCGCTCCAGCACCAGGGGGTAATCGCCCAGATCCATGAAGCGGATGTCATGGACGCCAAGCGCCTCTGCCGCCGCCTCGGCCTCCCTGCGCCGGGCGGCCTTGACCTTTTCCAGCGTCATGCCCGGCTCTTTCCACAGCTTCGCGCTTTCGCCGCGTTCGCCGTAGGACAGGCAGACCACCGTCACCTCCCAGCCCTTCTGCTGATGCAGCGCGATCGCCCCGCCGCAGCGCCAGACGAAATCCGCCGCATGGGCCGAAATCACCAGCGCGGTCCTTGCATCCGTCATCGCAATCCTCCCCCTCCGGATCAGCCGAAGTGTGCGGCAGAGCGGCGCGTGGGGCCAGCCCAAACCGCAGGGTGCGGCCCATCGGAACATGACGTGGCCCTGGCCAACGCACCGGGGACCCGATCCGATCCCGCCCCTGCGCCTGACCCGATTCGCGCCACCAGCGCATTCACAGCTTGCCCGATCCCGCCCGCGTGACCCGGGGCCTGCGTCAAAGGTTGACCCGGCCCGCCGCCACGGTGACAAGTCCGTAACGGCAACGAGAGGGCAGGGCATGACCGACTGGATCGCAGTGGATTGGGGCACGTCGCGTTTGCGCGCCTGGGCAATGGGCGCGGATGGCAGCGTGCTGCAGGCCGCGCAATCCGACATGGGCATGGGCGCGCTGACACCGGCGGGGTTCGAAACCGCCCTGCTCGAGGTCGCAGGCGAGTGGATCGAGGGGCCGACCCGCGTCGTCGCCTGCGGCATGGTCGGCGCGAAACAGGGCTGGGTCGACGCCGGATATGCCGTGGCCCCCTGCAAACCGCCCATGGGCGCCCACGCGGTCGAAGCCCCGGTCAAGGACGACCGGCTGAAGGTCTTCATCCTGCCCGGCGTGTCGCAACAGCGTCCCGCCGACGTGATGCGGGGCGAGGAAACACAGGTCGCAGGCTTCCTCGCGCAACAGCCCGGCTTCGACGGTGTGATCTGCCTGCCGGGCACCCACACCAAGTGGGTCCAGATCAGCGCGGGCGAGATCGTGAGCTTCCGCAGCTTCATGACCGGCGAACTCTTCGCTCTGCTGTCGGGCCAGTCGGTGCTGCGCCACGGGCTGGACGGCGACGGCTGGGACGAAGAGGCCTTCGACGCCGGCGTGGCCGACGGGTTGCAGCGGCCCCAGTTCCTGACCAGCGACCTCTTCGGCATCCGGGCCGAGGGGCTGCTGAACGACATGGCCCCGGCGGCGGCCCGGGCGCGGCTTTCCGGTCTGCTGATCGGGGCAGAGCTGGCCGGGTCGAAATCCTACTGGCTGGGTCAGCAGCTGGCCTTCATCGGCGCGCCCGAGCTGGCCGGCGCCTATCAGCGCGCGCTGAAGGCCCAGGCCGCGATCGGCGATCGCACCGATGCCGAGGCGATGACGCTGGCCGGCCTGTGCGCCGCCAACGACGCGCTGGGCTGACACCCGTCTCCTGATCCCGTCCCCCGGGCCCGAATCGGGTCCGGCCGGCCCTGCCAGAACCTGACCGGGCTCGCCGCCTGCCTGAACACCGCCACGGGCGTCGCCGGGGCGCGTCCTGCGCCGTGTTTACCGGCGTTCAGGCGCCTCATTTACCCGACAAAAAAACTCGGCTTGTAATATCCGATTAAAAAAGTAATGTTTATCTCCATAGCCACCCCCTTCCACGAAACCGGGGCAGCCAATCCAGAGACGTGGAGAGAACCGATGCGATACAGGCACTTCGGCCAGGGTGAAACGCTGCCGGTGTCTCGCGACAAAGGTTCGGGCGGTGCTGCGGGAAAGCTGGCTGCTCCTGTTCCACGGCATGGAATGGATCAACGAACGAATGGAAGCGCGGGGGCGCGAAGCGACATGAATGTACGGACAACCATGACCCAGAACGACGCTGAAAGCTCTATCCCGGTTCTGCCGAAACACGACGCCATGGCGCTGACCGCCGGCGGCAACCTGGCCGAGATCGTCCTTGGCGATCAGGTCTATCGCCTGCGCATCACCAAGGCCGGCAAGCTGATCCTGACCAAGTAAACGGGCGGGGCGCGTCACCGCGCCAGGCCCGCGTCCTCCTGGTCACGTGACCCCGAAGAGGCTGCCGCTTTCTTCATCCTTGCCCGGATACCTCCGGGGACATCGGCGCGCCATCGGTTCACGCCCGATGGCGGTGGTCAGGGGCCCGGTCGCTCACACGGTTCTCGTGCGGTTCTCGTTCAGGACCCGAGGCGGCTTACGCCCCCCGGTCGCCGCGGAACAGCCCCGAGAATTCGTCCAGCAGGAACTCGGCGATCATCGGGCTGCAGGCGGCCCCGATGGCGCGCGCATCGGCGCCGATCCGGCCTTCCTCGATCCTGGGCAGGATCAGCCCGCGGGCGTCCAGCGTCTTCATCTCCGCGCGCGTGGTCTCGACCAGCCGCTTGCGGATCTCTTCCGGCATCGCGCCGTCGATCAGCACCGCCTCGAAGTCGATCACCGAACAGGTGGCCAGGCAGGCCTGTGCCATGGCCTTGCCGGTCTGCGCCACCCAGGGGCCCACGTGGGTTTCCAGCGCGGACCAGCTTTGCGGCATCTCCCACAGGGCCCGGGCGTTCAGCCCGCCCTCGACCAGCCGCGCCTCCAGGTTGCGGATCGAGGCCACGTCGATCAGCTGCACCGTCCGGCCATCCGGTCCGGGCAGGGGCAGCGAGCCCAGGGCGCCGGCATTGCCGAACTGCCCTTCGACCACCAGGTGATTCATCACGATCCCGCCGCCGATGAAGGCGCCCAGGAAGAAATAGGCGTAGTCCCGGTAATGCTTGCCCTGCCCATAGATCAGCTCGGCCCGGCAGGCGGCGGTGGCGTCGTTGACGACATAGGCCGGAATGTCGCTGAAGCTGCGTACCTCGGCGCGGATATCCACGGATTTCCAGGCGTCGAAATCCTTCGCCGGGGCGCCCACCAGGTCGCGCCAATTCCACAGCTCGAAGGGCGCCGCGATGCCGATCCCGCAGATCCGCGCGCGGCCCTCGGGCGGCAGGCTGGCAAAGGCCTTCTCCACCCCCTCGCGCAGGAAGCCGAAGACCGTGCCGGGCATCGGGTAGGCATAGGTCAGCCGGTAATGCGACCGCACCACGCCGGTGAAATCCATCAGCGTCAGGGTCGCGCTGCGCCGCCCGATCTTCAGCCCGATCGAATACAGCCCGTCCGGGTTCAGCGCCACCGGGACCGAAGGTTTGCCCACCTTGCCCCGCTGCGGCGCGCCCCGCAGGACCAGGTCGTCGTTCTGCAGCTTGCGCAGGATCACCGATACGGTCTGCGGCGACAGCCCCGACTGCCGCGCCAGGTCCCGGCCCGGTGTCGGCCCGCCCCGCTGCAGCATCGTCAGGATCAGCCGTTCGTTGTAGGCCCGAACGCCCCTCTGGTTGATCCCGCTGGTCAGTCTTCGAATTTCACTCATGATACTGTCGCCCGCACACCTGGGGGCAAGTGTGCCGCTCCCGCTTTAATAAATCAAGTTTAGTTATTAATTGACAGGGCCGGGGGAATCGCCTTTCCTGAGGCGCAGCGCAGATGGGGCCGGAGGAGGCGCCCCTGCGTCGATATCACGTCTGGGAGGACATCATGAAGAAACTGCTGATGGGAACCGCCTGTGCCCTTCTGGCCAGCGCCGGTGCCGCGATGGCAGCCGGGCACGAGCCGGTCTCGGCCTGCCTGATCACCAAGACCGACACCAACCCGTTCTTCGTCAAGATGCGCGAAGGGGCCACGGCCAAGGCCGAGGAGCTGGGGATCGAATTGTCGAGCTACGCCGGCAAGATCGACGGCGACCATGAAACCCAGGTGGCCGCGATCGAGACCTGCATCGCCAACGGGGCCAAGGGGATCCTGCTGACCGCCTCCGATACCTCGTCCATCGTGCCGGTGGTCGAACAGGCGCGCGACGCCGGCATCCTGGTGATCGCGCTCGACACGCCGCTGGATCCCATCGAGGCCGCGGACATGACCTTTGCCACCGACAATTTCCTTGCCGGCGAGCTGATCGGCCAGTGGGCCGCCGCCACGCTGGGCGATGATGCGGCGGATGCGCGGATCGCCATGCTGGACCTGGGCATCAGCCAGCCGACCGTGGGCGTCCTGCGCGACCAGGGCTTCCTGACCGGTTTCGGCATCGACGTGAAGGACCCCGACAAATGGGGCGACGAGGACGATCCGCGCATCGTCGGCAACGACGTCACCGCCGGCAACCAGGAAGGCGGCCGCAAGGCGATGGAGAACCTGCTTGCCAAGGATCCCACCATCAACGTCGTCTACACGATCAACGAACCCGCCGCCGCCGGCGCCTACGAGGCGCTCAAGGCCATGGGCCGCGAGAACGACGTGCTGATCGTTTCGGTCGATGGCGGCTGCCCGGGGGTAGAGAACATCAAGGAAGGCGTGATCGGCGCCACCTCGCAGCAATACCCGCTGCTGATGGCCTCCAAGGGGATCGAGGCGATCGCCGCATGGGCCAAGGACGGCGTGAAACCCGAGGCGACCGAGGGCAAGGCCTTCTTCGACACCGGCGTCGCGCTTGTGACGGACCAGCCGGCCGAGGGCGTCACATCGATCGACACCGACAAGGGCATGGAGCTCTGCTGGGGCTGAGTTGTCCCGATGACCCGGGGCAGGGGCGGCGCGGACCGCCCCTGTCCTTCCCGTTCCATGATAGACTGGCCGACATCGACGCGGTGCAGGGGAGGCAGTGATGTCGAAGACCGAGAATTACGAGGACGCGGTCTCGCGCGCCTCGTCCGACGTGGCCTCGTTCGACGAGCACGAGAAGGGGCTGTTCGGCCGCTTCCACCATCTACTTCATACAACGCCGGCGCTGGTGCCGCTGATCGTCCTTGTCGCGGCGATCGTGATCTTCGGGCTGGTGCTGGGATCGAAATTCTTCTCGCCCTTCGCGCTGACGCTGATCCTGCAGCAGGTGCAGATCGTGGGCGTTCTGGCGGCGGCGCAGTCGCTGATCATCCTGACGGCGGGCATCGACCTGAGCGTCGGCGCGATTGCGGTGCTGTGTTCGGTGGTGATGGGCAAGATCACCTTCGACTACGGCCTGCCGCCCTTCATCGCCGTGGTGCTGGGCCTGACCGTGGGCACGCTGATCGGCGGGATCAACGGCTGGCTGGTCAGCAAGGTCAAGCTGCCGCCCTTCATCGTGACGCTGGGCATGTGGCAGATCGTGCTGGCGGCCAACTACCTGTATTCCGCGAATGAAACCATCCGCGCCCAGGAAATCGAAGAGCAGGCGCCATTCCTGCAGTTCCTTGGCACCACCTTCGACGTGGGCGGCGCGCGGCTGACCCTGGGGGTGATCGCCATGGTCGTGCTGGTGGGGGCGCTGGCCTATGCCCTGCGCGCCACCGCCTGGGGGCGCCACGTCTATGCCGTCGGCGACGACCCCGAAGCGGCCGAGCTGGCGGGCGTCAGCGTCCACCGCACGCTGATGTCGGTCTACATGCTGGTGGGCTTCATCTGCGCGCTGGCCGGCTGGGTGATGATCGGCCGCTTCGGCTCGGTCTCGCCCTCGGCGACCACCGGGGTGATCGGCAACATCCAGGCGATCACCGCCGTGGTGATCGGCGGGATATCCCTCTTCGGCGGGCGCGGCTCGATCCTCGGCGCCTTCTTCGGCGCGCTGATCGTCGGCGTGTTCGAACTGGGCCTGCGCATGGCCGGGGCCAACCCGCAATGGACCTTCCTGCTGATCGGCGTGCTGATCATCGGTGCCGTGGCGGTGGACCAGTGGATCCGGAAGGTGTCGGCATGACACCTTTCTCCAGCCCCGCGGCGAAGCCGCCACCGATACCCCATCGCGTCAGCGATGCCTCGGCGGCGCAGCCGCCCGCCCCCGGAACCGCCCCCGAAGCCCTGTCGGAAAGGAGCGAAGCGACATGACCGACCCCATCCTCAAGGCGCGTGGCCTCGTCAAACGCTATGGCCGGGTCACAGCGCTCGACCATTGCGACTTCGACCTGATGCCGGGCGAGATCCTCGCCGTGATCGGCGACAACGGCGCCGGCAAGTCCACCCTGATCAAGGCGATCTCGGGCGCTGTCGTCCCGGACGGCGGCGAGATCTGGCTCGAAGGCAAGCCGGTGCGCTTCACCTCGCCCATCCAGGCGCGCGAGCACGGGATCGAGACGGTCTACCAGACGCTGGCAATGTCCCCGGCGCTGTCGATCACGGACAACATGTTCATGGGCCGCGAGCTGCGCCGCCCCGGCTGGCGCGGCTCTCTCCTGCGGCAGCTGGATCGCCCGAAGATGGAAAGGATCGCGCGCGAGAAGCTGTCGGACCTCGGGCTGATGACGATCCAGAACATCAACCAGGCGGTGGAAACGCTGTCGGGCGGCCAGCGCCAGGGCGTGGCCGTGGCCCGCGCGGCGGCCTTCGGATCCCGCGTCATCATCCTTGACGAGCCCACCGCCGCGCTGGGCGTGAAGGAAAGCCGCCGGGTGCTGGAGCTGATCCTCGACGTGAGATCCCGGGGCATCCCGATCATCCTGATCAGCCACAACATGCCCCATGTCTTCGAAGTCGCCGACCGGATCCATGTCCACCGGCTGGGCAAGCGGCTGTGCGTGATCGACCCCAAGGACCATTCGATGTCCGATGCCGTCGCCTACATGACCGGGGCCGATACCCCGCCGGAGGCGATGCAGCCCGCATGAGCCGCAGACTGTCCGACTTCGATGCGCTGGTCGCCGCCTGCGCCGTGCCCGCGCGCGGCGCCCGGCGGCTGATCGCCCTGGCCGGCCCGCCGGCCAGCGGCAAATCCACCCTCGCCCCCCGCCTGGCGGATGCGCTGGGCGGCGCCGTGGTGCCGATGGACGGCTTCCACCTCGACGACACCCTTCTCGAACCGCGCGGCCTCCTGCCCCGCAAGGGCGCGCCCGAGACCTTCGACCAGCGCGGTTTTGCCCGCTTCATCGCCGATCTGGCGACCGGCGGAGAGGTCTTTCACCCCACCTTTGACCGCACGCGCGAGATCGCCATCGCCCAGTCCGGCGTCGTGCCGGCGGAATGCGACACGGTGGTGGTCGAGGGCAATTACCTGCTGCTCGACGCGCCCGGCTGGCGCGAGCTGGCCGCGCGCTGGGATCTTTCCGTCTACCTGCCCGTTGATCCGGAGGTGCTGGAACAGCGCCTGATCGCCCGCTGGCTGGGCCATGGTCTGCCGGAGCAGGCCGCCCGGGCCAAGGCGATGGACAACGACATCCCCAATGGCGCGCGCGTGGCCGCCGCGCTACTGGATCCGGACATCACCTATACGGACACGCTCCCATGATCCTCTGTTGCGGCGAAGCCCTGATCGACCTCATCCCCGAAGCCCGCACCCGCGTGCCCCACGTGGGCGGCGCGGTGCTGAACACCGCCGTGGCCCTGGGGCGTCTGGGCGAGGAGGTGGCGATGCTCACCGGCCTGTCCTCGGACGAATACGGCCGCCTGATCGAAGAGCACGGCGCGGCCAGCCACGTGGATTTCGCGCCCTCGGTGCGCTCGGACCGGCCGACCACGCTGGCCGTGGTCACGCTGGTCGACGGGCAGGCCACCTATGAGTTCCGCGACGAAGGCTCGGCCCTGCGCGACATCGAGGTCGCGGACATGCCGGACCCGCCCGCCGGCACGACGGCCATGGTCTTCGGCGGCATCAGCCTGATCAACCCGCCGGTGGCCGACAGCCTCGCGGATTACTGCCGCCACCATGCCGACCGGGCGCTGGTCATGCTCGACGTCAACATCCGCCCCGATTTCGTGACCGAGCCCATGGCCTACCGCGCCCGCCTTGCCGCGATGCTGGCGGTGACGGATGTGCTGAAGGTTTCGGACGAGGACCTGGCCTGGCTCCTGCCCGATGATGGCAGCCTGGACGAGATCTTTGCCCGGCTGCTGGAGCTCGGGCCCCGCATGATCGTCATGACGCGCGGGGCCGAGGGCGCGGTGGCGGTCACCGCCTCGGGCCTGTCGGTCGAGGTGGCGAGCCCCGAGGCGCAGGTGGCCGACACGGTGGGCGCGGGGGATACGTTCAACGCGGGGCTGCTGTCGGGGCTGCGCCGGGTCGGGCGGCTCGACAAGCAGGGGCTTTCGGAGCTATCCGAGATCGAGCTTGCCGAGGCCCTGTCGCTTGGCACCCGCGCCGCCGCGGTGACCGTGTCGCGCGCCGGGCCGAACCCGCCCTGGGCGAGCGAGCTGAACCTGACCGAAACCTGATACTGCCCCAAACCTGAGACTGGCGGAGCCCCGAGATGCAACGATCCGACGTCAACGAGATCCTGAAACGGTCCGAGTCCTTCATCCGCGGCTTCGGCCACTACCTGCCACCCTTCGCCGACTGGACGCCCGAACGTATCCTCGGCCCCGACGGCGACCAGATCCGCGAGAGGCGGCTGGGCTGGGACATCACCGATTACGGGCTGGGCAAGTTCGAGGAGCTGGGCCTGGTGCTGTTCACCACGCGCAACGGCGATCTCGGCCAGATGGCCGCGGGGCGGGGGATGCTTTATGCCGAGAAGGCGATGATCTCGGGCGTGGACCAGATTTCGCCCATGCACCGGCACGACCTGAAGACCGAGGATATCATCAACCGCGGCGGCGGTGACCTGGTGCTGGAGCTGTTCACGGCCGCGCCCGACGGGTCGATCGACCGCGAGGCGCCGGTGGAGGTGCGCTCGGACGGGGTGCTGGTGACGATGGAGGCGGGCGGGCATCTGCGCCTGGCGCCGGGGGCCTCGGTCACGCTGGAGCCCACGACGTGGCACGCCTTCTGGGCGGAGAAGGCGCCCTGCCTGATCTGCGAGGTCTCGACCGTGAACGACGACGAGACGGACAACATCTTCGAGGCGCCGATCGGGCGGTTTCCGACGGTGGAGGAAGACGAGCCGGCGTGGCGCCTGATGGTGTCGGATTATCCGGCCTGACGGCCGGAGCCTCCGGCGGGAGGTATTTCTGCAAAGATGAAGAGGGGGCGGCGCGCCCTTGAGGCGGCGGGGGCTTGTCCTGGCCGGGGTGCAGGTGCCGCCGGGCCGGCGCTGTCGGCTTTCAGTGGCCGCAGGTCTCCAGCGCCCGCTCCAGCAGTGGGGCCAGGCGGGTTGCCCAGGCGCGCTGGCCGGCGTGATCGGCGATCAGGTCATTGCGCAGCTCGATCAGCACATTGGCGCGGCCGCGGGCCAGGGCGTGGCGGTCGATGGCGTCGCCGGGCAGATGCCCGCCGTAGGGCTCGTTTTCGCCCACGATCAGGTCGCCCTCGGCACGGAGCTCGTTCAGCAGCGCCTCGGCCAGGGGATTTACGCCGGCATGCAGCACGCCGATGTGCCACGGGCGGGGCGGGCGGCCGCGCAACTGGCGAGTGAAGCTGTGGATGGAGAGCAGGACGGCGTCATCGGGGGCCATCATCTCGGCCAGGACGCGGTCGTAGGGGCGGTAGAATTCGGCCAGGCGCCGTTCGCGTTCGACGGCGTCGGCATGGCGGTTGGCGGGGATGATCGTACCGTCGTAGAGCTTCATCAGCAGCGTCGGATCGTCCTCGCCCCGGTTCGGGTCGATCACCAGCCGCGAGAAGTTGGCGCCCGCCACCGGCGCGTCCAGGCGCTCTCCCAGGATCTGGCTGACGCCCCAGGCGCCGACGTCATAGGCGATGTGCCGGGCCATGTCGGTTTCGGGCAGGCCAAGGTCGCCGCCGCAGACCGACGGCGGAACCACGTTGCTGGCATGGTCGCAGGTGATGCGCCAGCGCGAGAGCCGGGCCCCGCCCAGCCGGAAAAACGGTGTATATGTCATGTGCCTGTCACTTGTTCGATCATTTGTGTAGGCCAATTGCTTGGGGATGGAAATTGCTGTGGAAACCGTCTAGACCCTCGTTTGCGGTAACAGGCCTGAACGGGGAGCAGTAGGCGCATGATCCGAAATCGTAGAGTGAAAGTCGTTGCGACGTTGGGGCCTGCCTCCAACGACTACGACACCATACGCAAGCTGCACGAGGCGGGCGCGGATGTCTTCCGGCTGAACATGAGCCACGGCACCCATGAGGATATCAAGGCACGCCATGCGATCATCCGCCAGGTCGAGGAGGACCTGGAGAGCACGATCGCGATCCTCGCCGACCTGCAGGGGCCGAAGCTGCGCGTGGGTACTTTTGCGAACGGTTCCGAAGACCTGGAGGAAGGCGCGGAATTCCGGCTGGATCTCGATGGTGACACGCCCGGTGACATCAACCGGGTCAACCTGCCGCACCCCGAGATCTTTGCCGCGCTGGAGCCCGGCGCCCGCCTGCTGGTCAACGACGGCAAGATCCGCCTGCGGGTCGATTCCTGCGGCGACGATTATGCCAATTGCACCGTGATCGCCGGCGGCACGATTTCCGACCGCAAGGGCGTGAACGTGCCGGACGTGATCCTGCCGCTGGCCGCGCTGACCCGCAAGGACCGCAAGGACCTGGAATTCGCCTGCCAGCTGGGCGTCGACTGGCTGGCGCTGTCCTTCGTGCAGCGCCCCGAGGACGTGCAGGAGGCCCGTGGCCTGGTCGGCGTGCGCGCCAACATCATGGTCAAGGTCGAGAAACCCGCCGCGGTCGAGAACTTCGACGAGATCCTCGCGGTCTGCGACGGCATCATGGTGGCGCGCGGCGACCTGGGCGTGGAACTGCCCGTCCATGCCGTGCCGCCGATCCAGAAGCGCCTGGTGCGCAAGTGCCGCGCCGCGGCAAAGCCTGTCGTCATCGCCACCCAGATGCTGGAAAGCATGATCGAAAGCCCGATGCCCACCCGGGCCGAGGTTTCGGACGTGGCGACCGCGATCTACGAGGGCGCCGACGCGGTGATGCTGTCGGCCGAATCGGCGGCCGGTCAGTACCCGGTGCAGGCGGTCACGACGATGGACAACGTCGCCCGCGAGGTCGAGGCCGACCCGAATTACATGAAGATCATCGCCGCCTCGCGCGAGGGGCGCGAGCATGGCGTGGCCGACGGCATCGTCGCCGCCGCGCGCGAGATCGCCGAGACGACGGACGTCAAGGCGATCGTCGCCTATACCCAGTCGGGCACCACCGCCCTGCTGACGGCGCGCGAACGGCCCACCGTGCCGATCATCGCGATGACCAACATGCAATCCACCGCGCGGCAGCTGGCGCTGACCTGGGGCACGACCCCGGTCATGACCGAGCAGCTGACCCGCTTCAAGATGGCCGTGGTCAACGCGGTGCGCGCCGCGATCCAGACGGGATATGCCACGGAATCGGACCAGATCGTGGTCACCGCCGGTGTGCCCTTCAACGTGGCCGGCACGACGAACATCCTGCGCGTCGCCCCCTGTGACGAGCGCATGATTTATTATATGGACCCGGGTTGAACACCGTTTCCGAAGACGAGGAGATGTGATGGACCCTGATCTTTCGCTTGTGATCGGCATCCTGCTGGCCGGCTTGGCCATTCCGGGTGTCCTGGCCGCGCTGGTCGACCGGCGCGTGCCGAAACTGCCGGTGGTGATGGCCGCCGGCGGCGCCTACCTGATCTATCGGGCGGTGACCACATTGCCCGGGGGCTTCAGCTGGCCGGACGTGCCCAATGCGTTTATCGACGTGATCGCCCGCGTGATCACCTGACACGTGGCCGGCCGGCCGCCCGCTTCGCCGGGCCGGCCGTGCCGGGACGCTGACCGCGGCGTTACCTGTCGCGAAATCCCGCAATTCCGCGCGCCAGGGCTTGCCAGCCCCGCGCGACGCCTGTAAAGGGCGCCTCTCGTCTGCGCGGCCGGCCAAAGCGGCATGCCGAGTCGCGTGTAACGGACCCAACGTTTCGAGGAGACCGAAATGCCCAAGATGAAGACCAAGTCGAGCGCCAAGAAGCGCTTCAAGGTGACCGGCACCGGCAAGGTGCTGGCAGGCCAGGCGGGTAAGCGCCACGGCATGATCAAGCGCCACAAGAAATTCATCCGCGACGCGCGCGGCATGACAACCCTGTCTGCCCCCGACGCCAAGATCGTCAAGGGCTACATGCCCTACGACCGCTGATCGAAGGAGGCTTAGAACATGTCCCGCGTCAAAAGTGGTACCGTCACCCACGCCCGTCACAAGAAGGTCATCAAGGCTGCGAAAGGCTACTACGGCCGCCGCAAGTCGAACTTCAAGACCGCAACCCAGGCCGTCGACAAGGCCAACCAGTATGCAACCCGCGACCGCAAGAACCGCAAGCGCAACTTCCGCGCGCTGTGGATCCAGCGGATCAACGCCGCCGTGCGTGCCCATGATGAAGGCCTGACCTACTCGCGCTTCATCAACGGCCTGACGCTGGCCGGCATCGAGGTGGACCGCAAGGTCCTGGCCGACCTGGCCGTGCACGAGCCCGAGGCGTTCAACGCCATCGTCGACCAGGCGAAGGGCGCGCTGCCCGCCTGATCCGGCACTGCCGGGATCCCGGGGCGCGCAGTCCCGGGAACAGACACCATTCAAGGGGCATGCAGGCCGACCGCCTGCGTGCCCCTTTCGCGTTTGGCGGCCGCAGGGACGCGCCCCCGCGCCTAGATCGCGGCGTAGACCGCGCGTTCAAAGCCGTCATAGGCCCGCCAGGCGCCGGGCTCGACGAAGGGCAGTAGCTGGGTCATGAAGACCGCCGCGATCCCGCGCGCAGGATCGATCCAGTAATGCGTGTTGCAGATCCCCGCCCAGCCCAGGCTGCCCGCGGAACGTTTGCCGGGCACATCCGCCTCGACCCGCATGAAGCCGACCGAATGCGTCGCGGGCAGGCCGGGGAACAGATCCACGTCCGCCGTCATCCACGGCATGACGCTGTGCATCTTCTGCACCGTCACCCCCTCCATCTGGTCGGCGCAGAACGTCTCGACCGCCTGTGGCGACAGCACGCGCGACCCGTCCAGCTCCCCGCCGTTCAGGATCATCCGCAGGAACCGCATGTAATCGGGCGCCGTGGAATACAGCGCATGCCCCATCCCGTAGAATTCCGGCTCCGACGGCGGTGCAAGCTCCAGCGCCTCGAACCCGCCATCGGCGGTGCGGCGAAAGACCGGGGCAAGCCGGTGCGCGCGTCCCTCGATCTCGAAGACGGTGTCGCCCATGCCCAGCGGCTCAAGGATCTCCTCGGCGCAGAACCGGTCGATGCGGCGGCCGTCCACGCGCTCCACCAGGCGGCCAAGCCAGTCCGAGGATATACCGTAGCCCCAGCGCGTGCCCGGCTCGAAGGTCAGCGGATGACCGGCCAGCGCGCTCAGCCGGCCGGTGCCGGCCCGGGGCACACCGGCGTGTTTGGCATAGGCGCGCACGTCGGCGTTCCACATGTCGTATTCCACTCCGGCGCGATGGGTCGCCAGGTGCCGGATCGTGGCCCTGTTGCGGGGCCTCGACAGGATCGGCGTCTCACCCTCCCAGCCGGTCAGCAGGGGCAGGCTGTCCCATTCGGGCAGCACCTCTGCCACGGGGGTGTCAAGGCTCAGCTGCCCGCGGTCGATCAGGATCATCGCGGCCAGCGCGCCGATCGCCTTGGTCATGGAATAGATGCGAAAGACCGATCCCGCCCCGGTGCCGCCGGCAGCGCCGCTCCAGGTGATGCCACGGGCGGTGCCGGTCATGGCCACCGCATGGGGCACGTCGCCCCGTTCGACCGCCTGCGTCAGCGCCACGTCCAGGCCATTCATCCCGCTCCCCCCCTCTGCAAGGTCCCGCGTCGAAGCCTAGGCAGCGGCGCCGGCCCTGTCCATGCGCACCCCGGCCCTTGCCATCAAGGCCCGCTCTGGGATAGGTCGGCGCGACAGCGAAGGAACGGGACCGACATGGACGATCTCAAGGGCAAATACCTCGGCCAGATTGCCGATGCGGCGGATGAAGCGTCTCTGGAAGCGATCCGCCTGGCGGCTGTCGGCAAGAAGGGCGAAGTCGCGCTGAAAATGCGCGAGCTGGGCAAGATGACGCCCGAGGAACGGCAGGTGGCCGGGCCGCAGCTGAACGCCCTGAAGGACGAGATCAACTCGGCGCTGGCCGCGCGCAAGGCGTCGCTGGCCGATGCCGCGCTCGAAGAGCGGCTGCGCACCGAATGGCTGGACGTGACGCTGCCGTCGCGGCCCGCGCGGCAGGGCACGCTGCATCCGATTTCCCAGGTGACCGAAGAGGTCACGGCGATCTTCGCCGAGATGGGCTTTGCCGTGGCCGAAGGCCCGCGGATCGACACCGACTGGTACAATTTCGACGCGCTGAACATCCCCTCGCACCACCCGGCCCGGGCCGAGATGGATACGTTCTACATGCACCGCAAGGACGGCGACAACCGCCCGCCGCATGTGCTGCGCACCCATACCTCGCCGGTGCAGATCCGCACGATGGAAGAGATGGGCGCGCCGCTGCGCATCATCTGTCCGGGCGGCGTCTATCGCGCCGATTACGATCAGACCCATACGCCGATGTTCCACCAGGTCGAAGGGCTTGCGCTGGACCGCGATATCTCGATGGCCAACCTGAAATGGGTGCTCGAGGAATTCTTCTCGGCCTATTTCGAGATCGACGGCATCAAGACCCGGTTCCGCGCGTCGCATTTCCCCTTCACCGAACCCTCGGCCGAGGTCGACATCCAGTGTTCCTGGGTCGACGGCCAGCTGCGCATCGGTGAAGGCGACGGCTGGATGGAGGTGCTGGGCTCGGGCATGGTGCATCCCAAGGTGATCGCCGCTGGCGGCATCGACCCCGAGGTCTACCAGGGCTTCGCCTTCGGCATGGGGATCGACCGGATCGCGATGCTGAAATACGGCATCCCCGACCTGCGCGCCTTCTTCGATTCGGATCTGCGCTGGCTGCGGCACTACGGCTTCTCGGCGCTCGACACGCCGACCCTGCACGGCGGGCTGTCCCGGTGATCCGCGCGGCCGCGGCCCTGGCAGTCCTCTGGACGGGCGCCGCCGCGGCCGACGACAGCTATCCGCCGCTCGACGTCCTGCTGCAGACCACGACGACGATCCTGGGTCAGCCGATCGCCTACCCCGGGGGCCAGGCGCAGATTACCGCGGCGATCGTGACGATGCAGCCGGGTCAGAAGACCGGCTGGCATGACCACGACGCGCCGCTCTTCGCCTATATCCTCGAAGGCGAGATCACGGTCGATTACGGCCCCCACGGCACGAAGACCTATCGCACGGGCGATGCCCTGGTCGAAGCCCTGGGATCGCGCCACAACGGCGAAAACACAGGGGACGCGCCGATGCGCCTGCTCGCGGTCTTTGCCGGCGCCGAAGGCACGCCCAACACCGTCCCGGAATGACCCTCCCCTTGCGCGGGCAAAGGTGAACACTTTGTAAATACGCGCCCGCAACTCCTTGAAATCCAACAGGCGCCCCGATGTCCCACGCGTGGGACATGTCGCGACGCCCCTGCTTCTTCTTGGCCCAAATACCTCCGCAGGAGGACGGGGGCAGAGCCCCCGCACCGCCCGAAACACGCGCCGGCACAGGTGTTTTCCCGGCCCCGGCCCTGCCACGGACCGCCGGTCCTTGACGCAGGCGCGACCAGCGCCGACCCTGCCAGTGACAGGAACAGGACAGGATTTCGAGGCCCGACATGCTTTTTCAGACCGACCATCGCCACGGCACACATGACCAGCGACGGATCTATGCCTGGTTCGAGATCGCCTACACGATCATCGACTTCGCCGCGGCGACCCTCTTCGTCATCGGCTCGTTCATGTTCCTGTCCGAGGAATGGACGATGACGGGGACCTGGTGCTTCATCGTGGGCTCGTTCTTCTTCGCCGCCAAGCCGACGCTGCGGCTGGTGCGCGAGCTGAAGCTGGCGGCCATGGGGGACGAGGAGGACCTCGCGGAGCGGTTCAGGAGCTGAGGGGCAGGGCCATGCTCGCCGGCCCTGGCAGGCCGGCTCGCGGGCGCGGGCGGTGCTGTCCGGCGGCCCTGCCCGAAGGTCATATCGGGCCCGGCCTGCCACGCCCCCTTTCCCCCCGGGCGCCCTTCCGTTAAACCCCGCCCGGAACTCCCGTTGACCTTGGGCGCAGACACATGAAATTCACGCTTTCCTGGCTGAAGGATCACCTCGAGACCGAGGCGAGCCTGGACGAGATCCTCTACACCCTGACCGACCTCGGTCTGGAGGTCGAGGGCGTCACCAATCCCGCCGACGCGCTCAAGGACTTTACCCTCGGCTTCGTCAAGGCGGCCGAGAAGCATCCCGATGCCGATCGCCTAAATGTCTGCCAGGTGGAGACGGACGAGGGCGTGACCCAGATCATCTGCGGCGCGCCCAATGCGCGGGCCGGGATCACCGTGGTCGTGGCCAAGCCCGGCACCTATGTCCCCGGCATCGACACCACAATCGGCGTCGGCAAGATCCGCGGGATCGAAAGCTTCGGCATGATGTGTTCCGAGCGCGAGATGGAGCTCTCCGAGGAACACGACGGCATCATCGAGCTGCCGTCGGGCGAGGTCGGCCAAAGCTTCACCGACTGGCTGGCCGAACATCAGCCCGCCAAGGTCGACCCGGTGATCGAGATCGCCATCACCCCCAACCGCGCCGACGCGCTGGGCGTGCGCGGCATCGCCCGCGACCTGGCCGCGCGGGGGCTGGGCCGGCTGATCGACAAGCCGGTGGACCCGGTGGCGGGCACCTACGAGAGCCCGGTCAAGGTGAGCATCGACGAGGATACGCTGGACGGTTGTCCGCTGTTCACCGGCCGCGTCATTCGCGGTGTCCGGAACGGACCCAGCCCGCAATGGCTGCAGGACCGTCTGAAGGCGATCGGCCTGCGCCCGATCTCGGCGCTGGTGGACATCACCAATTTCTTCACCTTCGACCAGAACCGCCCCCTGCATGTCTTCGATGCCGACAAGGTCAAGGGCAACCTGCGGGTGCATCGCGCCAGGGGTGGAGAGACGCTGCAGGCGCTGGACGAGAAGGAATATACCTTCGAGCCGGGCATGATGGTGATCTCGGATGACGAAGGGCCGGAAAGCATCGGCGGCATCATGGGCGGCGATCCGACCGGCGTGACCGACGAGACTACCAATGTCTTCCTGGAAAGTGCCTTCTGGGATGTCGTCCAGATCGCGATGACCGGCCGCGCGCTGAAGATCAATTCCGACGCGCGCTATCGTTTCGAGCGCGGCGTGGATCCCGAATTCACCGAACCGGGGCTGGAGGCCGCGACGGCGATGATCCTCGACCTCTGCGGGGGCGAGCCGTCCGAGGTCGTGATCGCGGGCGCCGTGCCGGACCATGCCCGCGCCTACAAGCTGGACACCGACCGGGTGCAAAGCCTTGTCGGCATGGAGATCGCACCCGAGACCCAGCGCGAGACGCTGACGGCGCTCGGCTTCCGGCTGGAGGGCGACATGGCCCATGTGCCCAGCTGGCGCCCGGATGTGCAGGGCTCGGCCGACCTGGTCGAAGAGGTCGCGCGGATCGCCTCGCTGACCGGGTTGCAGGGCAAGCCTCTGCCGCGGCTGGATCCCGGCGTGCCAAAACCGGTTCTGACCGATGCACAGAAGCGCATGGGCATTGCGCGGCGCCAGGTGGCGGCGCTTGGCTACAACGAATGCGTCACCTATTCCTTCATCGATCAGGCCTCGGCCGCGCTGTTCGGCGGCGGCACCGAAGAGACGATGCTGGAAAACCCGATCTCGTCCGACATGTCGCACATGCGTCCGGCGCTGCTGCCCGGCCTGCTGCAGGCCGCGGCGCGCAACCAGGCGCGCGGGTTCATGGATCTGGCGCTGTTCGAATGCGGCCCGGCCTTTCACGGCGGCGAGCCGGGCGAGCAGCACAACCTGGTGACCGGCCTGCTGATCGGCCGCACCGGGCCCAGGGATGTGCATGGCGCGGCGCGCGCCGTGGATGTCTATGACGTCAAGGCGGATGCCGAGGCGGTGCTGGCCGCCCTTGGCGCGCCGGCCAAGGTCCAGATCCTGCGCGGCGCGCAGGACTGGTGGCACCCGGGCCGTCACGGCAAGATCTGCCTCGGCCCCAAGAAGGTGCTGGGCATCTTCGGCGAACTGCACCCCAAGGTGCTGACCGCGATGGACATCAAGGGCCCGGCCATGGCCTTCACCCTCTGGCCCGACGCGATCCCGGCGCCGCGCAAGTCCGGCGCCACGCGCTCGGCGCTGGCCCTGCACGACCTGCAGGCGGTGGAGCGCGATTTCGCCTTCGTCGTCGATGCCGAGGTCGAGGCGCTGACGCTGGTCAACGCGGCACAGGGCGCCGACAAGGCGCTGATCTCGGACGTGCGGGTCTTCGACGAATTCATCGGCGGCTCGCTGGGCGAGGGCAAGAAATCCCTGGCCATCGCCGTGCGGCTTCAGCCGACCGAGAAGACGCTGACCGATGCCGATATCGAGGCGGTGTCGAAGAAGATCGTCGAGAAGGTGACCAAGGCCACCGGCGGCGAATTGCGCGGCTGAGACGACGCCCGGTGCGGCGGCTGACAGGCCGCCGCAGGGATCGCCCGCCCGGGCCAGAGGTTGCGCAGGTCCGAAATTCGGACGAAACGCGCAAATCATGGTAGACTGCACCACGTGTTCCAGAACGCAGGTGCCACATGACCTTTTCCCTTCGCTTGACCCTGTTCGCGGGCGCGGCTGTTCTTGCCACGCCCGCCGCCGCGCAGCAGGCCGCGGTCACCACAGATGCCGGAACCATCGACCCGGCGCGGATCGAACGGTTCTTCGGCCAGCCGGCCTATTCGCCCTACGCCGGCCGCGCCTTTCCCGCACTGCCGCTCTGGGGCGAACAGCACCTGCATACCTCGTGGTCGCCGGATGCCTTTGGCGGCGGCACGCGGGTCGGTCCGGACGATGCCCTGCGCTATGCCAAGGGGGACGAGATCACGTCGAGCACCGGCCAGCCGGTCAAACTCTCGCGGCCCTATGACTGGATGGTCGTGGCCGACCATTCCGATGCGCTCGGCGTCGTGGCCAGCGTCTACGAGGGGGATCCGGCCCTGATGTCGGACCCGGTCCTGAAGGGCTGGCACGACGGCAGGCGGGAAGGCGGCGATGCAGCGATGGCCGTGGTGATGGAGATGATCACGCTGCAGGGGCAGGGAGACCTGCCGCCCGCGATGACCGATCCTACCACCCAGATGGACATGTGGCAGAAGATGACCGAGATCGTCGAGGGCCATGACGACCCGGGCGTCTTCACCGCGCTGATCGGCTATGAATGGACGTCGAACTATGGCGGCGGCAACAACCTGCACCGCAACGTCATCTATCGCGGCAACAAGGCCGAGGCCGACCAGGTGCGCCCGCTGACCACCTTCGACACCGAGCTTCCGCGCGAGCTGTGGGACTGGATGGAGGCCTACGAGGAAAAGACCGGCGGCCGCCTGCTGGCGGTGCCGCACAACGGCAACCTCTCCAACGGGCTGATGTTCGCGACCGAGACCCCGGACGGCCTGCCGATCGACGCCGATTGGGCTGCGCGCCGCGCCCGGTGGGAGCCGCTTTACGAGGTCACCCAGTCCAAGGGCACGTCTGAACAGCACCCGTCGCTCGCCCCGGCGGACGAGTTCGCGGATTTCGAGATCTGGGACAAGGGCAACCTGAACGTGGTGCCCAAGGAGCCGGGGATGATCCCCTTCGAGTACGCCCGCGAGGCGCTGAAGCGGGGGCTCAAGCTGGAGGACGAGCTGGGCGCCAACCCGTTCAAGTTCGGCCTGCTGGGGTCCACCGACGATCACACCGGGATCTCCTCGGCCGAGGAGAACAACTTCTTCGGCAAGTTCCCCGCCAGCGAGCCGGGGCCGGAGCGGTCGACCGGCAATGCCTTTGATTTCGAGGGGCGCACCGTGAAGGACTGGCAGCTTGGCGCCTCGGGCCTCACGGCGGTCTGGGCGACCGAGAACACCCGCGCGGCGATCTGGGACGCGATGAAGCGCAAGGAGGTCTATGGCACCACCGGCTCGCGGATCTTCGTGCGGTTCTTCGGCGGCTGGGACTTCGCGCCGGAGGATGCGCAGCGCCGCGATCCCGCCGTGGTCGGCTATGGAAAGGGCGTGCCGATGGGCGGCGACCTTCCTCCCGCGTCCGACGGCAGCAGCGCGCCAAGCTTCCTCGTGGCGGCGCTGAAGGACCCGATCTCGGGCAACCTGGACCGGATCCAGATCGTGAAGGGCTGGGTCGATGCCGACGGTGATTTGCGCGAGAAGATCTTTGACGTGGCCTGGTCCGGCGACCGGGCGCCGGATGCCGAGGGCAAGGTGCCGCCGGTGGGCGACACGGTGGACGTGGCCGGCGCGACCTGGACCAACACGATCGGCGCGCCGGAACTGATCGCCGTCTGGCAGGATCCGGAGTTCGATCCTGCGCTCAAGGCCTTCTACTATGCCCGCGTGATCGAGATCCCGACCCCCCGCTGGACCGCCTACGACGCGGCCTATTTCGAAGAGTCGGATTTCGCGCCCGAGGTGCCCATGACGGTCACAGAACGGGCCTATACCTCGCCGATCTGGTACGCGCCTGACTAGGACCCGCGGGAACGGGCGTGGGGCAGGGGGCTCCCGCCGGCCCTCTTCACTTGCCGGCCTGCTCGCGATCGCGGATGGCTCTGCTTCATCCGGCCCGAGGGCAGGGTGAGCGGCCCCCTATTCGAACACCGAGCGCGGGAAGTAGAACGACACCACCCAGTTCGGCGCATCCACGATCTCGGATATCCGGAGGTCTCCGCAGGTCGAGACCAGCATGTAGGCCTCGACCGGGGTCATCCCGTGCCGCGCGGTCAGCAGGTCGATCATCCCCGCCACCGCGTCCCGCGCGCCCGTCATCAGGTCCGGGCCCACGCCCGTCGTCACCTCGTATCCCCTGGCGTCCAGGTGCCGCGTGACCGGCCCCGGCGTGGTAAAGCGCGGCATCTTCAGGGGCTCGCCCTTCACCAGGTCCAACGTCAGGACGACGTCCATCGGGCTTTCGATCGCGGTGCCGCAGACCTCGCCATCGCCCTGCGCCGCATGGGTGTCGCCCACGCTGAACAGCGCGCCCGCCACCTCGACCGGCAGGTACAGCTCTGCCCCAGCCGCCAGGTCCCGGATGTCCAGGTTCCCGCCCACCCGGCGCGGCGGGACGATGGAATGCGGCCCGGGCTCGGCCGGGGCGACACCGACCGTGCCCGCAAAGGGCTTCAGCGCGACCTTACCGGTGCTGCCCCAAAGCGCGGGCTCAAGGCTGTCGGCATCATAGGTCCAGATGTTCAGTGCGGCTTCGGTGAACTGGTCCGCCAGCAGCCCGAAGCCCGGGATATTCGCCGTCCACCCCCAGCCCTTGCCGCCTTCGGTGCGCGGCGCGAAGCTGTCCAGCGTGATCTTCAGCACGTCGCCGGGTTCGGCTCCGTCGACGTAGATGGGCCCCGAGACCGGGTTGATCTTGCCAAAGTCCAGCGTCTTCACGTCGCCTGCGGTGGAGGCGGGGCCAAGCTGGCCGGCCGAGCTGTCCTTGCAATGGAAGAGGATGGTGGAGCCCGGCGCGACGGTCTCGACCGGGGCGATCGAATTGTCCCATCCGAAATGGTGCTGCGCGCCGTGGATGGTGTAATCGCAGGCCTTGCACATGGGGTGTCCTTTCGTTGCAATGGTCGTGCCGATGGGACGACCGCAACGCCGCTGCGCCAAGCCTGTTTCGGGGGGACAGAGGCCGGGGACGGGAAGGATGCCCATTTCCTGAGCGGCGACATGGCCTTGCCCCGGCCCAGGCGCAGGCCTTGCAGCATAGTTGCGCCAGGCCGAAGACCGCAGGACGTGAATTGATAACGTGGGAGGTTTCCTGGAGCGGGCGGCGGGAATCGAACCCGCTTCATCAGCTTGGAAGGCTGAGGTAATAGCCAGTATACGACGCCCGCGTCGCAGGGCAGAGAGATATTTCATGGGACTGGGGGCGTCAAGAGCGATAACCGAAGGCAATCGCAGGTGACTGAAACGAATGGAAAATCTGCCTTGATCCGCGGTGTCCTTCTCGACATCGGAGGCGTGTTGTACCAGGGAGGCGAGGTCATCCCGGGCGCGCCCGGGGCTGTGACCCGGCTCCGCGATGCCGGTCTCCGGATCCGCTTTCTCACCAACTCGACGCGTCAGCCCAAACGGCGGATCGTGGAAAAGCTGCGCTCTTTCGGGATCGACGTGGAGCCGGAAGAGGTCATGACGCCTGCCGCTGCTGCCTGCTCCTGGCTCGAAGAGAACAGCCGTTCGCCCCATCTCCTGATCCACCCCGACCTCGAGGAGGATTTTGCCGGCTGTCCTGGCGCGGGCCCGACAGCGGTCGTGGTCGGAGATGCCGGTCCCTGCTTCACCTACGACCGGTTGAACACGGCCTTCAGGGAGATTGACCGTGGAGCGCCGTTCATCGCCCTCGCGGCGAACCGGGTCTTTCGCGACGACGATGGAGAGCTGAGCCTGGATGCCGGCGCCTTCGTCCGCGCGCTGGAGCATGCCAGCGGCAGCGAGGCCCTTTTGATGGGGAAGCCTTCGGCTGCCTTTTTCCTTGCCGGTGTGGCCGGCCTGGGCTGCGATCCGGTGCAGGTTGCCATGGTCGGTGACGATGCCGAGAGCGATGTGGCGGGCGGGTTCAAGGCCGGGCTTGGCATGGGGGTCCTCGTTAAGACCGGGAAGTACCGGGATGGAGACGAGAGTTTTTGCCAGAGCGACAGGGCGCTGACGGTCGAGGATATCGAGGCTGCGGTTGAGGTCATCCTGCAGGAGGCGGGCAGAGCAAGCGTCTGAGAACCCGTTTCTGAGGAATGGTTCGCTGCATCCTTCTATCACCACAGGCCGGTTACCAGACCTTCCCGACGTTCCCATGAGCTACCTCCCAAATTTCGGACACTGACATAAGCTATGATTTGCAGTCTGC
>NZ_AQQR01000014.1 GCF_002210095.1 Marinibacterium profundimaris
CCCTGGTGCCGCCGCGACCCCATACCGGCCCTGATAGCCGGAACAAGACGCACCGGGGCCTCCTCCTCCCTCGCTTCGGTGTTTCGGCGGTCGGTGCCACTCCTCCTCCCAGGTGCCACCGCCACCCCATACCGGCCTCGGGCCGGGTTCGGATGTACCAGCCGCTTCCTCCTCCCTCGCGGCCTGGTACTGTAGCAAGCGGCGGCGCCCCTCCTCCTCCCGGGCGCCGCCGTTTCGCTTTTCCGAGGGTCGGTGACAGCGGCCAGAGGCTCTTCCCCAGCACCGCGACGGCGTCGGCGCATAGCGAGACGCCGCACGGCGAGCCGTCGACCGTAGCGATCAAATCAGATGTCGGCGGACCTGCGGGCGCTGCAGGACACTCACGTCACCAGCAGCGGTCGCGCGAACACGGGGACGCGGAAAACCGGGGCCTTCACTGCCCCGGCACCAAGCGTTGCGCCTGCGCCTTGCCCCCTGCGGATCAGGTTGGGCCGCTCAGCGCGCCCCCCGGGCGTTGATCCTAGAACGGAATATCGTCGCTGGCCGAGACAAAGCGGGCGACGACCTTCTTCACCCCGGCCTTCTCGAAGTCGATCTCAAGCTTGTCGCCCTCGATCCCCACGATCGCGCCATAGCCGAACTTCTGGTGGAACACCCGCTCGCCCATGGTGAAGCTCGACACCGCGTCGAGGTCGATCACCGTGTTGCGCGTTTCCTTCGGCTGCGACATGCCGCGCTGGCCGGCCCGCGCTTGCAGACGCTTCCAGCCGGGAGAATTGTAGACATTGGCCCCGGCCGCCTTCGCCTCGAGCCCTTCGCTGGGGCCCGGCGCCGCACCCGAGGCCGCGCCGAATCCACCGCCGTAAAGCCCCGGCGGCGTCAGCACGTCCACATGGGACGCGGGCAGTTCGTCGACGAATCGCGAGGGCAGCGCCGATTGCCACTGGCCAAAGACCCGGCGATTGGCCGCGAAGGAGATCGTGCAGACCTCCTCGGCCCGGGTGATGCCGACATAGGCCAGCCGGCGTTCCTCTTCGAGCCCCTTCAGCCCGCTTTCATCCATCGACCGCTGCGACGGGAAGAGGCCATCTTCCCAGCCCGGCAGGAAGACGGCGGGAAATTCCAGCCCCTTCGCCGCATGCAGCGTCATGATCGAGATCTTCTGCTCGGCGTCGTCGCTTTCATTGTCCATGATCAGCGCGACATGTTCCAGGAAGCCCTGAAGGTTCTCGAAGGATTCCAGCGCCTTGACCAGTTCCTTGAGGTTTTCCAGCCGCCCCGGCGCCTCGGGCGTCTTATCGTTCTGCCACATCTCCGTGTAGCCGGATTCGTCCAGGATCATCTCGGCCAGTTCGATATGCGAGACCCGCGGGCCGCCGCGCGGCACCTCCGCGCCGTCGTCGATCACCGCGTCCTCGTCGTCGCCGGCCGCGCGGATCGGGCCGCGCATCATCTCGTGCCAGCGGCCCAGGCTTTCGACCAGGTGGCGCAGCTGGTTGCCGCCCTTGCCCTTGATCAGACCGGATTCCACGGCGATCGCCGCGCCTTCGACAAGGCTTACGCCATTCGATCGCGCGGTCATCTGGATCGTCTGCTGTGCCTTGTCGCCAAGGCCGCGCTTGGGCGTGTTGACGATGCGCTCGAACGCCAGGTCGTCGTCCGGGGACACGACCAGCCGGAAATAGGCCATGGCATCGCGGATCTCCATCCGCTCGTAGAATCGCGGGCCGCCGATCACGCGGTAGGGCAGACCAATGGTCAGGAAGCGATCCTCGAAGGCGCGCATCTGGTGCGAGGCCCGGACGAGGATCGCCATCTCGTCAAGGCCGAAGGGCCGCATGCCCCGCGTGCCGCGCTGCATGGATTCGACCTCTTCGCCGATCCAGCGCGCCTCTTCCTCGCCGTCCCAATGGCCGATCAGGCGGACCTTCTCGCCCTCCTGCGCCTCGGTCCAGAGCGTCTTGCCCAGCCGCCCCTCATTTGCGTCGATCACACCGGAGGCGGCGGCAAGGATATGCGGGGTCGAGCGGTAGTTCTGTTCCAGCCGCACCACATGGGCGCCGGGAAAGTCCTTTTCGAACCGCAGGATATTGCCCACCTCGGCGCCGCGCCAGCCATAGATCGACTGGTCGTCGTCGCCCACGCAGCAGATGTTGCGATGGCCCGAGGCCAGCAGGCGCAGCCACAGGTACTGCGCCACGTTGGTATCCTGGTATTCGTCGACAAGGATGTAGCGAAACCAGCGCTGGTATTGCTGAAGCACGTCGGGATGATCCTGGAAGATCGTCACCATGTGCAGCAGCAGATCGCCGAAATCCACGGCGTTCAGCTCGCGCAGACGTTCCTGGTACTGGGCGTAAAGCCCGACGCCCTTGTGATTGTAGGCGCCCGCATCGGCGGCGGGCACCTTGCCCGGGGTCAGCGCCCGGTTCTTCCAGCCGTCGATGATATTGGCCAGCTGCCGCGCCGGCCAGCGCTTGTCGTCGATGCCGGCGGCGCTCACCAATTGCTTGAGCAGGCGCAGCTGGTCGTCCGTGTCCAGAATGGTGAAATTCGATTTCAGCCCGGCCAGTTCTGCGTGCCGGCGCAGCAGCTTCACGCAGATCGAATGGAAGGTGCCCAGCCACGGCACCCCCTCAATCGCCTGCCCCAGCATCCCGCCGACACGGTTCTTCATCTCGCGCGCGGCCTTGTTGGTGAAGGTCACGGCGAGGATCTCGTTCGGGCGGGCCGATCCGGTGGTCAGCAGATGCACGATCCGTGCGGTCAGCGCCTTGGTCTTGCCGGTCCCGGCACCGGCCAGCATCAGGACCGGGCCGTTCAGCGTTTCCACCGCCTCGCGCTGCGCCGGGTTCAGACCGTCAAGATAGGGCATCGGCCGCGCGGCCATGGCACGGGCGGACAGCGAGGCCTGCTCGAACGCCTCCGTGTCGTCGAAATCATCGAAACTGCTCATGCCCCGATCCTAGCGCGGATCACAGGGGCGCGAAAGCCTTGTTCGCCCTTCGTTCACAGCGAAAAGTGCAGCCCGATCGCAAGGACGCTGGCGTTTCTCCTGAAACGGACGGGTGGAGGAATTCGAATATCCGGCCCCGGGCGCGCCCTCTCTGGACAAGACGCGCGACAAGGCGCATTTCTCCTGTCGTGAGCCTGCACCAGACCCATCCTGCCCTCAGCGACCTGCGCGACGCCGCCCGGCGGCGTCTGCCGAAGTTCGTCTGGGAATACCTCGATTCCGCGACCGGCACCGAGGCGACCAAGCATCGCAACCGCGCGGCGCTGGACCGAATCGGGCTCATGCCCTCGATCCTGCATGGCCCCTTCACGCCGGACCTGACCGCGCCGTTGCTGGGCCATGACTTCCCCCTGCCCGTGGGCATTGCGCCCGTGGGCATGTCGGGCCTGATCTGGGAGCGGGCCGAGATCCACCTGGCCCGCGCCGCCGCCAGGGCCGGCATCCCCTATTCGCTGTCCACCGTTGCCACCCGCTCGCCCGAGGATGTGGCCCCGCATCTTGGCGATCATGGCTGGTTCCAGCTGTACCCGCCCAAGGACGAGGGCATCCGCCTCGACATGCTGGCGCGGGCGCGGGATGCGGGCTTCACCGGCCTCGTGCTGACAGTCGATGTCCCCGTCGCCTCGCGCCGCGAGCGGCAGACGCGGTCCGGCCTGACCAGCCCGCCGAAACTGACGCCTAGGCTGCTGGCGCAGGTGCTGGGCAAACCGGCCTGGGCCTGGGCGATGCGGAACGAGCGCGACGTCCACATGCGCACGCTCGACAAATATTCCGACCTGCAGGCCAGCCTGCCGCCGACAGAGCATATCGGCTACCTGCTGCGCACCTCGCCCGACTGGGACTACCTGCGCTGGCTGCGCGACCACTGGAAGGGGCACCTGATCGTCAAGGGCGTGCTGCGCGCCGAGGACGCCGCGCCGCTTGAGGCCGCGGGCGTCGACGCGATCTGGATCTCGAACCATGCCGGCCGGCAATTCGATGCTGCACCTGCAACGATTGATGTCCTGCCCGCCATCCGCGCCGCGACCGGCCTTCCGATCCTCTTCGACAGCGGCATCGAAAGCGGGCTCGACATCCTGCGCGCCATGGCGCTTGGCGCCGATTTTGTCATGCTGGGCAGAGGCTTCCACTATGCTCTTGCCGCGCTGGGGCCGGAAGGGCCGGCGCATCTGATCGATATTCTGGCCAAGGACCTTGCCGCGAACATGGGCCAGCTGGGCGCGACGACCTTGCGAGCGCTACCGCCCGCCTTTTCGCTGGACGCTGCGTCGGAAATCGGCTCATTCTGCACCGCAGAACGGTGAGGGGTGGCACCGGGGGGGCCGGCGTCGCGTGCGAAATGCCGGTCTTTCCGCATCGCCCGACTTGCCGTGTGACGAAGCAAGGACGAGGCCGATCATGACCGAATTCCGCAAGATCCTGGTGGCGAACCGGGGCGAAATCGCAATCCGCGTGATGCGCGCAGCCAACGAGATGGGCAAACGCACCGTCGCCGTCTTCGCCGAAGAGGACAAGCTCTCGCTGCACCGGTTCAAGGCGGACGAGGCCTATCGCATCGGCGAAGGCCTGGGCCCCGTGCAGGCTTACCTGTCCATCGACGAGATCATGCGCGTCGCCAAGCAATGCGGCGCCGATGCGATCCACCCGGGCTACGGCCTGCTGTCGGAAAACCCCGAACTGGTGGACGCCTGCGAAAAGAACGGCATCACCTTCATCGGTCCCAAGGCCGAAACCATGCGCGCGCTCGGCGACAAGGCCAGCGCGCGGCGCGTGGCGATCGAGGCCGGCGTGCCCGTCATCCCCGCAACGGAAGTGCTGGGCGACGACATGGACGCCATCGCCAAGGAGGCCGAGGAGATCGGCTATCCCCTGATGCTGAAAGCCTCCTGGGGCGGTGGCGGACGCGGCATGCGCCCGATCCAGAAGCCCGAAGAGCTGAAGGAGAAGGTGCTGGAAGGCCGGCGCGAGGCCGAGGCCGCCTTTGGCAACGGCGAGGGCTATCTTGAAAAGATGATCCTGCGCGCGCGGCATGTCGAGGTCCAGATCCTCGGCGACAAACACGGGCACATGTATCACCTCTATGAGCGCGACTGCTCGGTCCAGCGGCGCAACCAGAAGGTCGTCGAACGCGCCCCGGCCCCCTACCTGACGGAGGCGCAGCGCGAAGAGATCTGCGAGCTCGGCTACAAGATCTGCAAGCACGTCAATTACGAATGCGCCGGCACGGTCGAGTTCCTGATGGACATGGATTCGGGCAATTTCTACTTCATCGAGGTCAACCCGCGGGTGCAGGTGGAACACACAGTCACCGAGGAAGTCACCGGCATCGACATCGTCCGCGCGCAGATCCTGATCGCGGAAGGCAAGACCATCGCCGAGGCCACCGGCAAGGAGACCCAGGCCGATGTCACGCTGAACGGCCACGCGATCCAGGCCCGGATCACGACGGAAGATCCGCAGAACAACTTCATCCCCGATTACGGCCGCATCACCGCCTATCGCGGCGCGACCGGCATGGGCATCCGGCTGGACGGCGGCACCGCCTATTCCGGGGCGGTCATCACCCGCTACTACGACTCGCTGCTGGAAAAGGTCACTGCCTGGGCGCCCACGCCCGAGATGGCGATCGCCCGGATGGACCGCGCGCTGCGCGAATTCCGGATCCGGGGCGTCAGCACCAATATCGCCTTCGTCGAGAACCTGCTGAAGCACCCGACCTTCCTGAGCAACGAGTACACGACGAAGTTCATCGACACGACCGACGAGCTTTTCGACTTTGCCCAGCGGCGCGACCGCGCCACGCGGATCCTGACCTACATCGCCGACATCACCGTGAACGGTCACCCCGATGTCGCCGGCCAGCCGCGCCCGCCGGCCTCTCTGAAACTGCCGGTGCCGCCGAAGCCCGGGCATGACGCCCCGGCCCCGGGGACCAAGCAGCTGCTGGACGAAAAGGGACCGCAGGCCGTCGCCGACTGGATGTCCGTGCAGAAACAGCTGCTGATCACCGACACCACCATGCGCGACGCGCCGCAATCCCTGCTGGCGACGCGGATGCGCTCGCTCGACATGATCAAGATCGCGCCGAATTACGCGCGTGACCTGCCGCAGCTGTTCTCGGTCGAATGCTGGGGCGGCGCCACCTTCGACGTGGCCTATCGCTTCCTGCAGGAATGCCCCTGGCAGCGCCTGCGCGACCTGCGCGCGGCCATGCCCAACGTGATGACCCAGATGCTGCTGCGCGGGTCGAACGGCGTCGGCTACACCAACTACCCCGACAACGTGGTGCAAAGCTTCGTCAAGGAAGCCGCGAACCAGGGCATCGACGTCTTCCGCGTTTTCGATCCGCTGAACTGGGTCGAGAACATGCGCGTGTCGATGGATGCGGTGCTGGACAGCGGCAAGGTGCTGGAAGGCGCGATCTGCTACACCGGCGACATCCACGATCCCGACCGGGCGAAGTACAACCTGAAGTACTACGTCGACATGGCGAAGGAGCTGAAGGCCGCCGGCGTCCACATTCTTGGCCTGAAGGACATGGGCGGGCTGGTGAAACCGCGCGCCGCGACCGTGCTGGTCAAGGCGCTGAAGGAAGAGGTCGGCTTGCCGATCCACTTCCACACCCATGACACCGCCGGCATCGCCTGCGCCTCGATCCTTGCCGCCGCCGAAGCCGGGGTCGATGCGGTCGACGGCGCGATGGACGCGCTTTCGGGCAACACCTCGCAGGCGACGCTGGGCACGCTGGTCGAGGCGCTCAAGCATTCGGAACGGGACACCGGCCTCGACATCGGCGCGATCCGCCAGATCTCCAACTACTGGGAAACCGTGCGCAACCACTACGCGGCGTTTGAATCGGGCATGCAGTCGCCCTCGTCCGAGGTCTACCTGCACGAAATGCCCGGCGGCCAGTTCACCAACCTCAAGGCGCAGGCGCGCTCCATGGGGCTGGACGACAAGTGGCACGAAGTCGCCAAGACCTATGCAGACGTCAACCAGCTTTTCGGCGACGTGATCAAGGTGACGCCCATCGCCAAGACCGTGGGCGACCTGGCCCTGATGCTGGTCAGCCAGGGCATGACGACCGAGGACCTGCTGAAGCCGGAGACGGAATTCTCCTTCCCCGACAGCGTCATCACCCTGATGAAGGGCCATGTCGGCCAGGCGCCCGGCGGCTTCCCGCCCGCCATCGTCAAGAAGGTCCTGAAGGACGAGGAGCCGATCACCGAACGGCCCGGATCGCTCCTGCCGCCCGCCGACATGGAGGCCGAGCGCAAGAAGCTGGAGGAGAAATACGAGGTCGAGATCGAGGACGACGACCTGAACGGCTACATGATGTATCCCAAGGTCTTCACCGATTACGTGGAGCGTCACGCGATCTACGGCCCCGTGCGCACCCTGCCCACACGCACCTTCTTCTACGGCATGGAGCCGGGCGAGGAGATCACCGCCGAGATCGATCCGGGCAAGACGCTGGAAATCCTGTTCCAGACGATCTCCGAGACCGACGACAAGGGCGACGTGCGCGTGTTCTTCGAGCTGAACGGCCAGCCGCGGGTGATCCGCGTGCCCAACCGCAAGGTCGCCGGCACCTCCGCCGTGCGGCCCAAGGCGGATCCGACCAATCCCGATCACGTGGCCGCGCCGATGCCCGGCGTGGTGGCCTCGGTCGCGGTGCAGGCGGGCGCCAAGGTGAAGGCGGGAGAGATGCTGCTGACCATCGAGGCGATGAAGATGGAAACCGGCCTGCATGCCGAGCGCGACGCGACGGTGAAGGCCGTCCACGTCCAGCCCGGCACGCAGATCGACGCCAAGGACCTGCTGATCGAATTCGGCTGATCCCGATCACGGGTGGCCCGGCGCTGCATGCCGGACCACCCGGACCTTCTTCCCATACCGACACGGCAGCCCCCGGATGTGGCCGTCACGTCATCCGCCGCTTGCTGGCGGCGACCTCCGACCTGTCGCATCCTCGGGCGAGACGCGCCGCGGCACGTCATCGCCAACGGCTCTCCTGCATCAGCCCCTCCGAATGCCCCGAAAATGCCTCAGATCGGTTGATTTGCCGCCTTGGGCCACCGTCAGTCTCCGCCCCAAAGAGGAGACTGCCTGATGCGATTCATTCTCGGAGCTCTGACCGGTATCGTCTTTCTCATGGCCGGTGCCGTCGTCTACACGGCGCTGAACCCGCTGCCGCCTGCCCGGACCTCTGCGCCAGAGGCCACGGCGCAAACCGCTGCGACCGGCAGTGTTGATGCACCAGTCCCGTCCGGCACGCTCTCCGGCGCGATGCCCGAAGCGGCCGCCATCCCCGTCACCGATGCCGAGGTCAGCCGCGACCGGCCCGAGGCGCCACAGGCCGCCCCCGATCCGCGCGACGGTCCCGTGCTGGCCCGCCCCGCAGCGGCCGAGCCCCTCGACCTCGCCGGCTTCGACACCGACATCAGCGCGGCGCCGCCCGTGCTGCGCCCGGTCGCCTGGCTTGCCCCGATCGCGCAGGAGGCGCCCGAGCCGCCCGCCATCGACACCGCGCCGCCCGCGGCTGTCGATCTGCTCTATGTCACCGGCAACCGCGTCAACATGCGCGCGGGCCCCGGTTCGCGCCACGACTGGCTGGCCACGCTGTCGCGCGGCGACGGGGTGGCGGTGATCGAGAAACAGGGCCGCTGGTACAAGGTCCAGGCCGACGTCGAGGGCAAGCCCGTCACCGGATGGATGGCCGCAAGCTTCCTGTCCGACGACCGCGTCGAGACCTGATCATAAGGCCTGCCCAAGCCTGACTGAAGGGTGTGATCACAGCGCCCGTCGCGGCGCGCGCTCGGCCGCCGCAATCCATGACGCGCTGTCCGTCAGCCACCCAGATGGCGCTGACCCTGCTGATGATCGCCGGGGCCGCCATCGGCCTGCTGCTGCACTCTGTCCTGTGATCTGACGGATTTTCGCGATTTCGTGCGCCGGAAAACCGCAGCACGCGCGTTAAACTGCAAAACGAACAAACCAAAGGGAGCTTCGAGCATGCGAACTCTGGACAAGGTGAAGGTCGGCCTGCTGGTTCTGGCCATCGGCGTGACCCTCCTCGGCCAGCACCTGGGCGACGCCACGCCCTACTGGAGCGAGGACGAGAAGGCCGGCGAGAGCGGTGTCCATCCGGTGCTGATGCGCGCGGCCTGAACCGGCCCCGCCGGCACCGCCCCGGCCCGTCCGGCCGGACGCCGCCCCGCGCCCAGGGCGTGGCGCAGGCCCGCCGTCCCGCCCCGGCGGCCGCCGCAAAGTTTTTTGCAGATCGGGGTCATTTTGCTCTTGCAGCCGGGCGGCACTCTTTATACTTCCGCCCTACCCAATGGATGCGGGCGTAGCTCAGGGGTAGAGCATTACCTTGCCAAGGTAAGGGTCGTGAGTTCGAATCTCATCGCCCGCTCCAATTAATCACGGAAAAGCTGACAGTCGATCGTGCCGGACTTCCGGCAAAGATGCGCTGTCGCCAGGTCTCCACCTCTCCTCCAGTAGAAATCCGTCCCGCGCCTCAACGCCGGTGCATTGAACACGTCGACCTCCGCGACAGCACATCGCGACCGGCCTCGGCACAGGCCCCCCGGATTCGCCGAAGTGCCCGCAGCGGACACAGGCCCGACCGGCCCGTCATCCGACGGCAAATCTCCGCCATACGGACCGGCCCGGCCAGCTTCGGCACATATCCGTGCATTTTCCGCTTGCGCCCGGCGCCCGAACTCAATACGTCACCCCCTACCCAATGGACGCGGGCGTAGCTCAGGGGTAGAGCATTACCTTGCCAAGGTAAGGGTCGTGAGTTCGAATCTCATCGCCCGCTCCAATATCACCGGTCACCGATGGACCGGTGGGGTACAGATCCGGCACAGCCGTCCCCTCCCCTCCCCTCACAGACGTTTCGAATTAGCGTGTCAGGCGAATTAGCATGTCAGGCGAAGCACTACGTGTGGCCGCTTTGGCTTGGCCGGTTGTTGCGGGATGTCAGCGCAGGCGCCTCCCGTCAGGGACCGCCATTCCCCGATTGTCCGGATGCCTAAGGCCGCAACGGTGCAAGCCTCCTGCCAGGTGACACGATGCGCTCCGGGCCCCACGGGCCAGACCCGCCGAAAGCCCGGCGCAAGACAACAGCACCACGCCTGTGATCCGCCCCGCAGCCCCCGACGCTCAGAACGCCTTGAACGTCATCGTCGTCACCGAACGCTCGATATCCGGGATCGTCAGCAGGTGCTCGTTGATGAACTTGCCCACGTCCTCGCCCGACGGGATGTAGAGCTTCATCAACAGGTCGTATTCGCCGGACGTCGAATACAGCTCCGAGTGGATTTCGCGCAGGGCGATGTCCTCGGCGACCTTGTAGGTCGTGCCGGGCTTGCAGCGGATCTGGATGAAGACGCAAATGGTCATGCGGGCGCTCCCCTCTGGTTGCGGCGAAGCTCTCACGCGGCGCGCGGCGTTGCAATCCCCTGCCCCCGCGCTGTAAACCGGATCCGCAGCCCCCTTCGCGACCCCGGGGGCCGCGCCACCGTGACAGCCGCGCGGCCCCGACGCCTTGCGCTGCGACCTTCGCCTGCCAAGGAGCCACCCATGCGCCGCGCCCAGATCACCCGCAAGACGGCCGAAACGGACATCACCGTGACGGTCAACCTCGACGGCACCGGGTCTTATGACAACCGGACCGGGGTCGGCTTTTTCGACCACATGCTGGACCAGCTGGCGCGGCACGCGCTGATCGACATGCACGTGAAGGCGGTGGGCGACCTACATATCGACGATCACCACACGGTGGAGGATGTCGGCATCGCGCTTGGCCAGGCCCTGTCCCAGGCCGTGGGCGACAAGAAGGGCATCACGCGATACGGCGCCTGCCTGCTGCCGATGGACGATGCGCTGGTCCGCTGCGCGCTGGATCTGTCGGGGCGGCCCTATCTGGTGTGGAACGTCGACATGCCCTCGGCCAAGATCGGCACTTTCGACACCGAGCTGGTGCGCGAATTCTTCCAGGCCTTCGCCACCCATGGCGGGATCACCCTGCACGTCGACCGGCTGCACGGGCTGAACGCGCATCACATCGCCGAGGCCGCATTCAAGGCGGTCGCCCGCGCCCTGCGCGACGCGCTGGAAACCGATCCCCGCAAGGCCGACGCGATCCCCTCGACCAAGGGCACGCTTTAGGGCGCCAGGCGCGTGACGGCGGCGCACCGCGCGTCCGCGCCCCGGGGGGCACAGCCCCGATCCCGCCCGTATTGCCCCCGCATTGACCCCGTCTTGACCCCGCCGGATTTTCGCGCCACCCGTCTGCCCAGGACCCAGCCGAAGGAACCCGCCCCGTGCTTACCGCCATCGTCGATTACGAAGCCGGCAACCTGCATTCCGCCGAGAAGGCCTTTCAGCGCATGGCGTCCGAGACCGGCGCCGGCGAGGTCATCGTCACCGACAAGGCCGAGGTGGTGGCGAAAGCCGACCGCATCGTCCTGCCCGGCGACGGCGCCTTCCCCGCCTGCATGGAAGAACTGAAGGGCCACAAGGGCATCTTCGACGCCATGGTCGAGGCGGTCACCGTCAAGGGCCGGCCTTTCCTGGGCATCTGCGTCGGCATGCAGCTGATGGCCACCCGCGGGCTGGAATACCGGGAAACCGCAGGCCTGGACTGGATCGCGGGCGAGGTCGACCGGATCCGCCCCGAAGACCCGTCGCTGAAGGTCCCGCACATGGGCTGGAACGATCTGCGGATCCGCTCTGCCCACCCGGTGTTCGAGGGCATCGGCTCGGGCGATCACGCCTATTTCGTGCATTCCTACCAGGTCCGCACCAGCGATCCGGCGGACACCCTGGCCGATGTGGACTATGGCGGCCCCGTCACCGCCATCATCGGTCGCGACACGATGATCGGCACCCAGTTCCACCCGGAGAAAAGCCACGCCACCGGCCTGCGCCTTATCGCCAACTTCCTGACCTGGACGCCCTGAAGCGCCCCGCGCATCCGCGCAAGTCCCCTATCCGGGCCCGCATCCGCGCCCCCGGCTCGGTCTCCGCGCGTGGCGTGACACCGGGCGATCGGCCCCGGAGGCGGGTCAATCCGCCGGGTCCCAGCAGGCAGGCAGCCCGCTCAGTCCACCCGCGTCCAATCCTGCCCCCGGCACAGCAGCCCACCGGCGACACAGCCCTTGACGGTCAGCGTCTCGCCCTTCAACTCCATTTTCGACAGGTAGGTCTTGCCGGTGTCCGGCGCCCAGATCTGGCCGCCGCCGTAGCGGTTGCCGCCCTCTGCCCGCATGTCCCAGATCAGCTGCCGGCCCAGATGGGGATAGGTTTTCGATTCCCGCCCGCCCGGCTCGTAGGCCGCCGAGATACTGCCGCAAAAGGCATCCCCGCAGGGCGCGATGCTGACATGGGCATAACCGCCGTCCTCACCCTCTCCGGTCTTCCAGGTGCCTTCGACGGGATCGGCCGCCAGCAGGCCGGGGGCCAGGATCCAGGACAGCGCAAGCAGCGCCTTGGCAAGAGTGCGACTCCGCATCGGTTGATCTCCCTTTTCGCACGCAGCTTCGCCTCGGCTCCGGCGCGGTTCAAGCCCGGCCCGCATCCCCGCCGGCCTCCGGCAGCCCCCCGCGCAGACCCGCCTGCCCCTGACGCCGCGTTGCGCAGCCGCGCGACCCGTGCCATACGGCCCGCGACATTCCCAGCCGGACGACACAGATGATCCTCTACCCCGCCATCGACCTAAAGGACGGCAAGGCCGTGCGACTTCTGCGCGGCGACATGGAGAAGGCCACGGTCTTCAACGACGATCCCGCCGCCCAGGCCCGCGCCTTCGTCGAGGCCGGCTGCCAGTGGCTGCACCTCGTCGATCTCAACGGCGCCTTCGAAGGCACGCCGGTCAATGCGGCCCCGGTCGAGGCGATCCTCGCCACCTGCGACGTGCCCGCACAGCTGGGCGGCGGCATCCGCGACATGGCCACGATCGAGACCTGGCTGTCCAAGGGCCTCGCCCGCGTGATCTTGGGCACCGTCGCCGTGGAAAACCCCGACCTCGTCCGCGAAGCCGCCCGCACCTTCCCCGGCAAGATCGCCGTGGGCATCGACGCCCGCGACGGCCTGGTCGCCACCCGTGGCTGGGCCGAGGAGACGGACGTGAACGCCACCGACCTCGCCCGCAGCTTCGAGGACGCCGGTGTGGCCGCGATCATCTACACCGACATCAACCGCGACGGCGCCATGCAGGGCCCCAACATCGAGGCCACGGCCGCGCTCGCCCGTGCGGTCTCGATCCCGGTGATCGCCTCGGGCGGCGTGTCCTCGCTGGCCGATCTCGAAGCCCTGCGCGATTGCGGCGCCGGGCTGAACGGCGCGATCTCGGGCCGCGCGCTCTACGACGGCGCACTGGACCTGGCCGAGGCTCTGGCCGCGCTGAAGGGCTGAGCCCCCTTGTGGCGCCGGATCCTCTACGCGGCCCTCGTCCTTGGCACGCTGATCTGCTTCGCCCCGGTGGGCGCGGTGATCTGGTCGTCGTGGTTCGCGAACCGCCACGGCTGCACCCTGCACGAAGGCTACGTAAATCCCTGCGTGGTGAACGGCACGGATTACGGCGAGACGCTCTATTCCGCCTTCGTCTCCGGCTGGTTCATGCTGCTGACCCTGCCCGTGGGCCTGATCCTGCTGGGCGTGCTGATCGCCTTGGCCCTGCTTGACTGGCTCAACCGCCGCAAACGGCACCGCACCACAACGCCCCCAAGCTGACCTGCTCCCCCCGGGATTGCGGCCCTCGTTCTTCTTGGCCCAAATACCTCCGGGGGGTCGCCATTGATGCGCCATTGGTTCAAGCACAATGGCGACGGGCAACGCCCCCACCGGACTGCCCCACTTGCCCAGCCCCAACCAACCTCTATAAGACCGATATGCTCAAAACCCGCGTGATCCCCTGTCTCGATGTCGCCGACGGCCGCGTGGTCAAGGGCGTCAACTTCGTCGACCTCATAGATGCCGGCGACCCGGTGGAAAGCGCCCGCGCCTACGACGCCGCCGGCGCGGACGAGATCTGCTTTCTCGACATCCATGCCACCCATGAAAACCGCGGGACCATGTACGACGTGGTCACCCGCACGGCCGAGCAATGTTACATCCCGCTCACGGTCGGCGGCGGCGTCCGCACCCGCGAGGACGTGCGCGCCCTGCTGCTGGCCGGCGCCGACAAGGTCAGCTTCAACTCCGCCGCCGTCGCCAACCCCGATGTGGTGGCCGAGGCGGCAGACATCTTCGGCAGCCAGTGCATCGTCGTGGCCATCGACGCCAAGACGGTGGAGCCGGGGCGGTGGGAGATCTTTACCCATGGCGGCCGCAAGTCCACCGGGATCGACGCGGTGGAATTCGCGCTTACCGTAGCCGAGAAGGGCGCCGGAGAGATCCTTCTGACCTCGATGGACCGCGACGGCACCAAGGCCGGCTTCAACCTGCCGCTGACCCGCACCATCGCCGATGCCGTGAATATCCCGGTGATCGCCTCCGGTGGCGTCGGCACGCTCGATCACCTGGTCGAGGGCGTGACCGAAGGCCATGCCAGCGCCGTGCTCGCCGCCTCGATCTTCCATTTCGGCACCTATTCCATCGGCGAGGCCAAGGCCCACATGGCCGCCGCCGGCATCCCGGTGAGGCCGGTATGACCTCGCACATGAGCACGCTCGACAGCCTCTTCGCCACGATCGAATCCCGCCGCGGCGCCGATCCCGACAGCAGCTGGACCGCCAAGCTCTTCGCGAAGGGCCCCGAGAAATGCGCCGAGAAGTTCGGCGAGGAAGCCGTCGAGGCGATCATCGAGGCCGTGAAGGGCGACCGCGAGAAGCTGACCTCCGAGGCCGCCGACGTGCTCTATCACCTGCTGGTCATGCTGGCCGCCCGCGACGTGCCGCTGTCGGACGTGCTGGACGAACTCGCGCGGCGTCAGGGCCTGAGCGGGATCGAGGAAAAGGCGCGGCGCTGACGCGGCAGCGCTTTTTTGCAAGGGCCGGCTCTGGCGAAGACCCCGGCTGTCACGCGCGCCGTGTACAGCGCGGACCTCTGTGCTCCGCAAAACCTCTGAGCCCGACAAGACCTATGTGCCCGGCCCGATTTTCTTCGCCGAAGAAAATCCCGCCTCACAGCTTCGACGAAATCACCCCGGTGGCAAAGCCCGCCTTGCGCAGCTCGCCGAAGAGCCTCTGATGCTCGATCTTCGGACAGCGGTTCTGCACCACGTCGATCCCCTTTGCCCCGGCCATCTCGGCGGCCTCGGCATTCTCCACCCCGATCTGCATCCAGACCGTCCGAAGCTTCGGGAACACCTCCAGAGCCTCGGTCACGATACCGGGGACCGCGTCGGAGCGGCGGAAGATGTCGACCATGTCGACCTCGGGCCCCGCCTCGTCCAGCGATCCGACGCAGTCTTCGCCGAACAGCCGCTCTCCGGCCGCCTTGGGGTTCACCCCGATCACCCGGAAGCCCTTCATCGACAGGTAGCGCGCCACGAAATAGCTGGGCCGCAGCGGGTCGGGTGACAGGCCCACCATGGCGATCACCCTGGTGCCCGCCAGGATCCGCCTCAGGTCCGAATCGGTGTTTGTGCTCATGTCCGGATCCTATGCGTGGCGCCGCGCCGTCTCAACGTCCGGCTGCAAGCGCCTTGTCCCGTCCCTGGCCGTCCGGCGCGGACGGCCCACAAAAAAACGCCCGGGCCGAAGCCAGGGCGCAGTGTCGGAACGAGGGACAGTGAAGTGGAGCACGGAGGTTCCGATCCGTGTCCTGTCAGATACATAAGAGATTTATTTTGCCCATGAAGCCCCACTCTCGCCCATGTGATCACAACCGTGATCGTACGAGATTGCGCAGGCAGCTTTCCGCGCAGGAAAGGGATAAGGCCTATCGCGCCGCTCAGGACCTCTCGGTTAGCAGGATCGCCGGCCAGTTCACATCGGCCTTGGCGATATGGCTCACCATGTCCTTGCGCCAGCGTTCATGCGCCTCGACATCCTGCGTCAGGTAGAGCCGCCCGTTCACCAGGTGCCACACCCGGGGCGAGCCGGGCACCAGTATGCCCTGCGACATCGCATAGGCACAATAGGCCCCGTAGCGCGGGGCCAGCGCCCAGGGGTTCAGCTCGAACATGTCGCGGTGCTTGGGCGTGGCAAAGCGCCAGATCGCGCCTTTCCACATCACAGAGATATCGCGCCGCCCGCGCCGCGGCCCCTGGGTCGAGAAGTAGCTGACCGGGTCATAGCCGTCGATCGCCAGCCCCTCGATCGTGCAGAACATCGCACGTCCCGCCTGGGCCGGCGTGCCGACCACGGACAGGCTCGTGGCAAGGCCCGCGGTCATTCCCGCGGCAAGGCCCGAAACAAGGAACTGGCGGCGGTTCATCTGGCAATCGGCTCCGGTATGGTCGCGTCGGTCGGCGCGGTTCACGAAAAGCCCGAAGATCGGGCCTGCGCTTTAAACTGGCCGACCTTCAGCCCTGCGCCAAGACCGGCAACGCAGATGTGAGCAGTGTTGCAGTCCCGCTCACGCAGCCGTGCTCTGCAACCGGGCGCTCAGCCTCCGCCTCCCCCCGCCCGGGTCGCGTATAGCGCGATCGCCGCGGCATTGGACACGTTGAGCGAGCCGAATCCGCCCGCCGGGTCGATCCGCACCAGCTGGTCGACGACCTCCTTCGTGCGCGCCCGCAGGCCCGGGCCCTCGGCCCCAAGCACCAGCGCCACGGGGCGATGCCTCTGCCCGTCCAGCGCCGCCTCCAGCGTCACCTCGCCCTCGCCGTCCAGCCCCAGCGTCAGGTAGCCCATCCGCTTCAGCTCTTCGATCGCATCGGCCAGGTTGCGCACCCGCAGGTAGGGCTGGCGTTCCAGCGCGCCGCTGGCGGTCTTGGCCAGCGCGCCGGTCTCGGGCGCCGCATGGTGGCGCGGGGCGATCACCGCGCTGGCGCCCAGCACCTCGGCCGAGCGCAGGATGGCGCCCACGTTGTGCGGATCGGTCACCCGGTCCAGCAGCAGCACGCGCGGCGCGGCGCTGTCGCCGATGCACACCTCCTCCAAGCTGCCCCAGTCCAGCGGCTTGACCTCCAGCGCCGCGCCCTGGTGGACAGAGCCGGGATCGATCGGCGCGGAGAACTTCCGCGCATCGGCCAGCTCCGGCTCCATCCCCGACGCGGCGATGGCATCGGCCAGCTTTGCCTCGGCGTTCTGCGTCACGATCAGCCGCAGCTTCTCGCGCCTGGGGTTCACCAGCGCATCCCGCACCGCGTGCAGGCCAAAGAGCCACACGGTCTCGGACCTCGCGGCACGTTTCGCCTGTTCCTTTTCCACGACCCATTTGGGCTTTTTCATATCTCGCCTCGCTGATGCACCGGGCGGTCGCAAGAAGCCGGATTTTCCGGTTGACGCCCCTGAGACGCGCTTGTAATCACGCCTCCACACCGGGCGCAACGCCCGGGGATGGGCGACAGGCCGCAAGGTGTGGCAGGGGACTGTAACTCCCTCGCGGAGACGCACGCCTGGTTCGATTCCAGGGTCGCCCACCATCCCTCTCTTTCCTGGTTATGGTGCACCGGCACCCGGACGGCACGCAAGCGCCGCGGACCGGCAGGACGCTCAAGGGCTGCGGGACAGGGCCGACAACCACCGATTTCCGAAAAATCCCAATCAGACCGAGCGACTCCGGGCACATCTTCATGTGTCGCATGAAGTCGCCGGGATCACCGCACCGACCAGAGCGTATCACGTCACGGCCATCCCAATCCGGGCGCCGGCCGCCCGGGATCTGGCCGAAGAAGCTTGCGGGTCACCCGGGCCTCTCCGCCCGGGACCCACTTCGCTTTCAGGCCGTAACCTTTTCGCCCGTCCGCCGCCCCAGAACCGGCGCCAGCACGGACACCGTCAGCGCAAAGATCCCCAGCAGCACGAATCCCAGCCGCAGCGAGGCCAGCTCGGCGATCTGCCCGATCACCGGCGGGCCCAGCAGCAGCGCGCCGTAACCCAGCGTCGCGACCGAGGCGATACCCTGCCCCGGCGGCACATGCGGATCCGCCGCGGCCCGGCTGAACGCCAGCGGCACCAGCGCGGCATAGCCCGCGCCCATCAGCGCAAAGCCCGCCAGCGCGGCGCCAAGCTCCATCGGGACCGTCACCAGCGCGATCCCCGACGCCGCCACCAGCCCGCTGACCCGCGCCACCGCCCCCGGGCCGTAGCGGTTGACCACCCGGTCGCCCAGCAGCCGTACGATCACCATCGTCACCGAAAAGACCACGTAGCCCAGCGTCGCCTGGGCATCGTTCGTGCCAAGCGTGTCGCGCAGGTAGACCGCGCTCCAGTCCGCCACCGCACCCTCGCCCAGGCCTGCCGCCAGCGCGATCACCCCCACAAGGACCAGCGGCCCGCGCGGCAGGGCAAAGACCGGGTCCGAGGCCGCGCCGGGCCGGATCCGCGACTGCCAGGGCAGCGCCAGGAACGGCGCCAGCAGCACTGCGCCCAGCACCGACGCACCGGCGAAATGCCAGCCCGGCGCCAGATCGACGCTGGTCGCCGCATAGCCCAGCGCCGCGCCCGCCCCGGCGCCCACGCTCCACATCGCGTGGAACGAGGACATCACCGGCCGGCCCATGTGGGATTCGGCCTCGGTCGCCCAGGAATTCATGGTCACGTCCATCGCCCCGTGACACATGCCGAAGACGAAGAGCGCCGCACCCAGGGCCACGGTCCCCGGCGCCAGCCCTACCAGCAGCAGCGTCGCCAGGTAGGCACCCGCCAGGCCACGCGTCACCGGCGCCGCGCCAAGCCGGTCCGACATCTTGCCCGCGACGGGAAACGAGATCAGCGCCCCCATTCCCATCAGCAGCAGCTGCAGCCCCAGCGTGCCCTCGCTCAGGTCGTGTTTCTCCATGATCGCCGGGACCCGGGACGCCCAGCTGCCCAGAAGCAGCCCGTTGAGCGCGAAGGCCGCCGCCACGGCGCGCCAGGGCGTGTTGATGCGCTGCATGTTCCGTCTCCTGAACAGGGGCCCCGGATCCTGCCGGCCGCGGGCGGTCGCGAACGACCGTCAGGCCGGTGTGGCCTGCAGAGGCACAGGACAGGCCCGAGGGGGCACTGGGTGTTGGGCAGGCCCCGGGGGCCGCGCTTTCGCCTATCCCAGTGACGCGGGGGATTCAAAGCCTTGTTGCCGCGCCCCGCGCGCCCCGGGCCGCGCCGGAATGCGCGGCGCCGGCCATCGCGCCCAAAGCGGCAGCGCTTGCCCGCGCGGGCCCCGAAACCTGTCCAAACCGGTGAACCGATCCGCGCTTGCCCATTCAGCCGCCGGCCTGCGGGTGCTAGACATCGGCATCCGGCCTCTTCCGGGCCGCTCTTTATTCGCGAAAGTTTCATCATGACGTCACCCCTGCCCTATTTCGACGGACACAACGATTTCCTTCTGCGCCTCATGACCTCCAGCGAACCGCGCGAGACGCTGTGGCTGGGGGACAGCGGTTCGGGTCACCTGGATCTGAACCGCATGAAACAGGCCGGGTTCAAGGGCGGGTTCTTCGCCATGTTCGTCCCGCCGATCCAGACCGGCGCGCCGGTGGATTTCATGGCGCTGATGCAGCATCCGCCCTACGATCTGCCCCTGCCGCCCCTGATGACCCATGGCCAGGCCCAGGGCACGGCGCTGACCATGGCCGGGCTGATGCAATGGATGGAACGCAGCGCGCCCGACGATTTCGCCCTGTGCCGGACGCCCGCACAGATCCGCGCGGCACTCGACAGCGACCGCATCGTCGGCATCCTGCACATGGAAGGCGCCGAGGCGATCGGCCCCAATCTCGACGCGGTCTACCTGTTCCACGACATGGGCTTGCGCTCGATCGGGCCGGTCTGGAGCCGGCCGACCATCTTCGGCCACGGTGTGCCGATGCGCTATCCGGGCGATCCCGACGTGGGCCCGGGGCTGAGCGAAAAGGGCAAGGATCTGGTGCGGCTCTGCGACGAACTGGGGATCATGATCGACCTGTCGCACCTGAACGCCGCCGGCGTGGACGACGTGGCGCGGATCTCGACCAAACCCCTGGTGGCGACCCATTCCAACGTTCACGCGATCTGCGCCTCGGCCCGCAACCTGACCGACCGGCAGCTGGGCCAGATCCGCGATTCGGGCGGCATGGTGGGGCTGAATTTCGCCACCTTCTTTTTGGCCGAGGACGGGGTGTCCGACGTGAACATGGGGTTCGACCCGATGCTGCGCCACATCGACTACCTGCTGGAAAAGCTGGGCGAGGATCACGTGGGCCTCGGCTCGGATTTCGACGGCGCGGTGATCCCGGCGGCGGTGGGGGACGTGACCGGCGTGCCTTCGCTGCTGCAGGCGATGTCCGATCACGGCTACGGCCCCGAGCTGGTCGCCAAGGTCGCCTGCGACAACTGGCTCGCCCTGCTGGACCGGACCCTGGCCTGAACGCCAAAGCCGGCAGGCCCTGCGCGCGGCGGGCCGGATCCCCGCCCGCGCACCGTCGGATTTGACCCTGTCCCCCGCGACTTATAAAGCTCAGACGACAGGAGCAGCGAATTTGGCAATCCCCATGGCGCCCGGCCAATCCCCAATCTCCAGCGACACCACGCCCGCCGCCTTCAACATTGTCGTCATCGGCCAGTCCGGCCGCCTCTCGTACGAGGCCGCGCTTTTCGCCGCCTCGCTGCGCGCCATGTCGCCCGGCCACAATGGGCGGCTTTTCATCGCGACGCCGCAACCGGGCGAGCGCTGGCCCAACGATCCATCGATCCCCGATCCCGACCTGCTGGACCTCTACACCCGCCTCGGGGCCGAGATCCTGCCCTTCGAAAGTCGCCATTTCGGCGCCGATTACCCCTATGGCAACAAGATCGAGGCGCTGTTGTCCCTGCCCGAGGGCGAGCCCTTCGTCTTCTTCGACACCGACACGCTGGTGACCGGCGACCTCGCCTCGGTCCCCTTCGACTTCGACCGCCCCACCGCCTCGATGCGGCGCGAGGGCACCTGGCCGAAGATCGAGCTTTACGGTCCGGGCTACGAGGCCACCTGGCGCGCGCTCTACGACCGCTTCGGGCTGGAGTTCGAGACCAGCCAGGATCCCGCCTGGCCGCGCGAATACTGGAAGCGGTATCTCTATTTCAATGCCGGCTATTTCTTCTACCGCTGCCCCCGGATCTTCGGTCAGCGCTTCCTCGACTATGCCCTGTCGATCCGCGATGACCCGCCCGAGGCGCTGGTCTGCCAGCCGCTAGATCCCTGGCTCGACCAGGTCGCGCTGCCGCTGGTGATCCATTCGCTGGGCGGCGGGCGCGACACCCTGCCCGCCGGGCTTCTGGATGGCACGGTCACCTGCCACTACCGGCTGTTCCCGCTGCTCTACGCCCGCGAAAGCGACCGCGTGGTCGAGGTGCTGGAAGACGTCTGCGCGCCCAACTGGATCAAGAAGGTGCTCAAGGGCTATGAGCCGATGAAGCGCATGATCTACCAGGGCCGCGGCGCCAAGGTGCGCGCGCTGTTCGACCAAGAGTCCCTGCCGCGCAAGGAACAGGCGATCCGCAACCGGATCAAGGCGAACGGCTTCTGGATGCGCTAAGGCGCGGCCCTCCGCCCGCCTGCCGGCTCGGGCGGACCGGGAGGCTCGCTTGCGCTGCTGCGGGCGGCGCGGGGCCCACGCTCTTGCCGCGTCACGCTCTCGCTGCCGCTCCGGACCAGGCCGGCCGTTCAGGTCCAGCTCTCCTCCATCACCACGCTGTCCAGCTCGGCGACATCGGCCCAGCGGCGCACGGCCAGCTCCGGCCTGTCGAACAGCATATCCACATGGCCGACACACAGATAGGCCACCGGCGTCACGTGACCCGGCAGGCCCAGGATCCGCTTCAGGTCGCTTTCGTGAAAGATGCTGACCCATCCGATCCCGATCCCCTCGGCGCGGGCGGCCAGCCACAGGTTCTGCACCGCGCAGACCGTGGAATAGATGTCCATATCCGGGTTGTGGGTGCGCCCCAGCACGACATCGCCGCCCCGCGTCCGGTCGCAGGTCACGCAGATGTTCAGGGGCGCCGTGGCGATGCCTTCCAGCTTCAGCGCCGCGTAGTCGCCGCGCCGGTCCTCGGGGAACATCGCGCGGGCCTCGTCATTGGCGCGCAGAAAGGCCTGCCGGATCTCGGCCCGCCGCGCCGGATCGCGGATCAGGATGAAATTCCACGGCTGCGACAGCCCGACCGACGGCGCCGCATGGGCCGCGCGCAGGATCCGGTCAAGCACATCCGGATCCACCGGATCCGGCAGGAATTCGTTGCGCACGTCGCGCCGGTGAAAGATCACGTCGTAAAGCGCCTGGCGCTCGGTCTCATTGAACACGCGCGCGGGCTGCGGCGCACAGATGGAGGGATCGGGCACGGGCGGCCTCCTTGGGTCGAACATTGCCGCGCTGCCGACCAGGCAGGGCCGCGATGCCGTCAAGGCCGGTCTTCTGGCTCGAGATCATCCGAGGATTGGCGCCTTCCCGGACGGATCCAGTGGCTCGTGCCAATTCGTCACTCTCACAGCGGCGGGCCCGCGCCGGATTTGCACCGGCTTCCCGATTATCCCTTCGAAAAGGGCACCTGACAGGGGCAAGAGTGGCGAACCGCGCCTGCGATTGCAAGGATCACCTCGCCCTCGCGTCCCTCTGGCCGGCGGCGCGCCGCAGCCGCGACAGGTCCGGCCGCCCGCCACACCGGCCCGCCCTGCCCGGATCCGCAAGCGGCGCGCGACATCAGGTCTGCGGTTCCGCCTCGGCCTGCTCGGCGGCCCAGGCCCCGGCCGCCTCCACCGCGACGGGCGAGGCGGTGGGAACGACGCCCAGGTAGCTCTCGGTATCGCTCGCCGGCACGGAGGCCCGCTGCGTCATGCGATACAGCGAATAGACGGCGATCAGGCAGAAATTCGCGCCCAGCATCAGCCAGAAGGCGAAGGGATCCAGCCGCTCCATCGCCCAGCCCGCGATCAGCGGGCCCAGGATGGCGCCCACCCCGAAGGTCAGCACGAGGCCCCCGGAGGCGGCCGGCATGTCCTCGGCCGAGAGTGAATCGTTCGTATAGGCCAGGAACAGCGCATAAAGCGGCGTGGTCACCCCGCCCGCCAGAAAGGCCGCCCCCATCAGCGGCCATATCCCGCCCTCTCCCAGCCAGCCCAGCGCGCAGGCGCCCGCGCCCAGGGTCGCCGCGCCGAAGATCAGCTTGCGCCGGTCCATCTGGTCGGACAGCCAGCCGATGGGATATTGCAGCACCAGCGCCCCGGCAAAAAGCGTCGCCACGAACAGCGCGATCTGGTCCGCGCTCAGCCCGATCTGCGAGCCAAAGACCGCGCCCATGCCCGATTGCGTCGCATAGACGCTGCCCAGCAGGAAGATCCCCACCGTGCCCAGGGGCGAGCCCCGGAACAGGCTGCGCAGCGGCATGGGCCGCGTCACCTCGGCCGCCGGCAGCGGGGTGACCGACAGCAGGATCGGCGCGAAGGAGACGGACACGAGGATCGAGGCGCAGATGAACAGCGCCGAGCTTGCCGCGTCGCCCAGCGTCAGCAGCCCCTGTGCTCCGATGATCCCAAGCGTCTGCGCGATCATGTAGGCCGACAGGACCTTGCCGCGGGTCTCGTTCGTGGCCGCGTCGTTCAGCCAGCTTTCGGCGGTGACATAGATGCCCGACATGCAGAACCCCACCAGCAGGCGCAGGATCGTCCAGGCCCATGGCTCGGTCACCAGCGGAAAGGCGATCAGCCCGGCGGACATGAAGCTGCCCAGCGCGGCGAAGACCCGCACATGCCCGACCCGCCGGATCAGCCGGGGGGTCAGGTTCGCCCCCGACAGGAACCCCATGAAATAGCCCGAGGTGACGATGGCCAGTTCGGCGGCCGAGAACCCCTCGATCCCGCCGCGCAGGCCGATCAGCGTGAAATGCATGCCGTTGCCCAGCATGATGAAGATGATGCCAATCAGCAATGCCCAGACACCGGACAACACCTGGTACATGATCACAGCCCTCCCCCGCCGAAGTCACCGCCCACCCTGCGTGGCTTTGCGCGTGCAGGCAATGCGTGTGCCTGTTTCAGCGTCATTGGCAGGGCATTCACGCCAGAATCCAGGCATTCCGTCCGCCCTGACGCCGCCCGGGGACCGCCCTGCGCGGCGCTTTGACCCCGACCGGCCCCTGCTTTGGCCCCGCTTTGGCCTCGGCCGTCCCCCGGTATGCCGGGCCCGCAGCCCCCTCCGCCGCAGGCCGGACATGCAGGTGCCCGGCTGGCTCCGGTGCGCCGGACCGCCGGCGCGCGGGGTGGGCGGGCGGGCGCGTGCCGGCGGTCCGTCCCGCCCTCTCCGCCGCGCCGAGGCCGGCGTTGTGCCCCGACGTCAAAGCCCGTAGACAGATCCCGCGCCCGACGCGCGTTCAACAATCCCGGAGGACTTCCATGACCGACGCCCCGAAATACGGCTTCGACACGCTCCAGATCCATGCCGGCGCCCGGCCCGATCCGGCCACCGGCGCGCGCCAGACGCCGATCTACCAGACAACCGCCTATGTCTTCCGCGACGCCGACCATGCCGCGGCGCTCTTCAACCTGCAGGAAGTGGGCTTCATCTATTCCCGCCTGACCAACCCCACGGTCGCGGTCCTTCAGGAACGCATGGCGACCCTCGAAGGCGGCGTCGGCGCCGTCTGCTGCTCGTCCGGCCATGCCGCCCAGATCATGGCGCTCTTCCCGCTGATGGCACCGGGCCGCAACGTGGTCGTCTCGACCCGCCTCTACGGCGGCACGGTCACCCAGTTCAGCCAGACCATCAAGCGCTTCGGCTGGTCCGCCAAGTTCGTCGATTTCGACGACACCGACGCCGTGAAGGCCGCGATCGACGACGACACCCGCGCCGTCTTCTGCGAATCCATCGCCAACCCCGGCGGCTACATCACCGATCTCGACGCGATCTCGGCCATCGCCGATGACGCCGGCCTGCCGCTGATCGTCGACAACACCTCGGCCACGCCCTACCTCTGCCGCCCGATCGAACACGGCGCCACGCTGGTCGTGCACTCGCTGACGAAATACCTCACCGGCAACGGCACCGTGACCGGCGGCGCGATCATCGACTCGGGCCGCTTCGACTGGTCCGCCTCGGACAAGTTCCCCTCCCTCTCGGCGCCCGAACCGGCCTACCACGGCCTGAAGTTCCACGAGACCTTCGGCCCGCTCGCCTTCACCTTCCACGGCATCGCCGTCGGCCTGCGCGACCTTGGCATGACGATGAACCCGCAGGGCGCCCATTACACGCTGATGGGGATCGAAACCCTGTCGCTGCGCATGGAGCGTCACGTCGCCAATGCGATCAAGGTCGCCAACTGGCTGGAAAAGGACGACCGCGTCGGCACCGTTACCTATGCGGGCCTCGCCTCCTCGCCCTACAACGACCGGGTCGCCAAGATCTGCCCCAAGGGCGCCGGCGGGCTTTTCACCTTCTCGATGAAGGGCGGCTACGACGCCTGCGTCAAACTGGTGAATTCGCTCGAGATCTTCTCCCACGTGGCCAACCTCGGCGACACCCGCTCGCTGATCATCCACTCGGCCTCCACCACCCACCGTCAGCTGACGCCGGAACAGCAGGAAGCCGCCGGCGCCGGCCCGGACGTGGTGCGGATCTCGATCGGGATCGAGGATGCCGACGACCTGATCGCCGACCTCGACCAGGCGCTGGCCAAGGCCACCGCCTGACCCCGCGCGACCGACCCTGACTTCGCGCGGGCCCGACCCGCGCGAAGACCTCTACCGCGCCGCCGCTTCACCGCCCCATTCAGGCAGCGGGAACAGCCGGTCGTAGGCCCAGTTGAAGGCCAGCGCGTAGACCACGTAGAACACCGCAAAGCCCGCATCCATCACCAGCGCCTGCCAGGGGGAAATCCCCAGGTACCAGGCGATGAAGGGCAGCAGCACGATCAGCAGACCCAGCTCGAACAGCACCGCGTGCAGCAGGCGGATCCGGGCGGTTTTCTCCGTCCCGCCGGTCCAGCGCTGCATCGCATGGTCGAACAGCCAGTTATAGGCGAAATTCCAAAGGGTTGCGATCGTGGCGCTGACCACCGCGACCAGCCCGATGTCATGCATCGGCATGTGAAACAGCCATGACCCCAGCGGCACGATCAACAGCAGGGCAAGAAGTTCGAAACTCACGGCATGGCGAAGCCGGTCAAGGGGAGAGCGCATGGCAACCTCGGTCGTTTGGACCGGGTCGTCCCGGCAGAATGGCCCGTAACGGGGGGAGGTCGTCCTCGCTGAGGTCCAGATAACACCCCCGGCGCAGGGATCAAGCCCCGCGCGCCGCCGGTGGCGCGCGCGCCACGGCCCCCCGGCCGGATACCGCATCCGGGCCCCACGCATTTAGTGCGTTAACAGCAAGACAATTCCCGCTAAGCGCGTTAACCTTTCCCAACGTCATCTTTTGATCGGAAAGAGGCTTTCCATGTTGATGCGTTCTTGTTTGATTGCCGCCGGGCTCTCGCTCGTCGCGGCCCAGTCTGGCTTTGCGCCCGGCGCGCAGGCCCAGGTTTCCGCCGAAACCCTGGCCGCCATTTCCACCCCCGACAGCGTCGAGACCCGGCTCGGCCCGCTCGCCTTCACCGACGGCGCGCCTTCGGCGGACACCGCCACGGCGGTCTATGACCATCTCGATTTCACCTATGCCTTCCGCGCCTTCACCGACACCTACAAGGGCGTCAGCGTGCGCGCCGTGCTCGAAGGCTTCCGCGACGCCGGCGTGAAGGACGGAGAGATCCTGATCTTCTCAAAGCTGATGGATGCCAAATCGCTGTTCCTGACCGCGAATGCCGACACGGTCTATTACCTGGCTTTCGTCGACCTCTCCGACGGGCCCGTGGTGGTGGAAACGCCGCCCGACGCGCTTGGCACCTTCGACGACGCCTGGTTCCGCTGGGTCAGCGATTTCGGCCGCCCCGGCCCGGATCGCGGCGCGGGGGGCAAGTACCTGCTGGTCGGCCCCGGCTACGACGGCTTCCTGCCCGAGGACGGCTTCTACCTGTCGAAATCCCGGACCAACATGGTCGTGATCCTCGGCCGCTCCTTCCTGACCGATGACGATCCGGCGCCGACGGTGAAGGTCATCAAGGACAACCTCAAAATCTATCCCTACGCCCCCGGCGGCATCGGCATGTCCATCGCCCGCTTCCTCGAGGGCGGCGTGCAGCTGGGCCGTGATGCCGAACCTGTCACACCGGTCTTCCACGAAGGCACCGGACTTGCGATCAACACCATCCCGCCCAGCGGCTACGGCTTCTACGAGATGCTCGACCGGCTGGTGCAAAGCGAACCCGCCACCGTGCTCGACCCCGAGCTGATGGGGCCGATCGCCGCCATCGGCATCCGCAAGGGGCAGGATTTCGCGCCCGACGCGCGGATGAAGGGCATCCTGGAAGAGGCGGTGAAGGTCGCCAATGCGACGGGCCGCACGCTGGGCATGTGGCCGCGCGATCCCGACTGGAGCTATTACGAGGGCTCGCACTGGTGGAACCCGCTTTTTGCCGGGGGCTACAATTTCGAAACGCCCCTGCCCGAGATCACCAAGGACGGCGCCAAGCCCTATCCGCCCAGCGGCTACAAGCAGAACGACGCGCGGACCTCGTTCTTCTACATGGCCACGGGGATCACCCCGGCGATGGCCATGCGGCTGACCGGCGTGGGCTCGCAATACCTGTTCTCCAGCCTTGATGCGAACGGGGATTTCTACGACGGGTCAAAAACCTACAAGGTGGTCCTGCCCAAGGACATCCCGGCCGGGGCGTTCTGGTCCTTCACGCTTTACGACAACCAGACGCGGTCGATGCTGCAGACCCCGCAGAACTATCCGCGCGCCGGATCGCAGGGCTATCCCTCGCCCGAGGCCGAGGCGGCCGAAGACGGATCGACCACCATATGGTTCGGCCCCGACCAGCCCGAGGGCGTCGGCCGCGGCAACTGGATCCAGACCGACCCCGAGAAGGGCTGGGTCGTGATCCTGCGGCTCTACAGCCCGCTGGCGTCCTTTTTTGACAAGTCCTGGCAACCCAGCGAGATCGAGCCGGTCACCAACTGAGCGGTCACGCTCCGGGCTGCTTCCGCGCAGTCCGGGGCGCCCCTTCCGGGTCAGGAAGATCCCGGTCCGGGGACCCTGTGATTGGATCCGATGATTCTCCACCCGCGCCCGGCGCGGTCTGCGCGGGGCATCGGGCTGTCGGGCCCGATGCCCCGGTCACGTTTTCGCCAGCGCCCGGTCCGGCCCGCTGTCGCGTCGAGGCCCGCAACCGCGGGGCCCAAGGGTAAACAGAGTGTAAATCCGCGCCTGCAACCCCTTGGAATCCCTGACCCCGCCTTGTGTCCCACGCGTGGGACACCCGGTCTCTCCGGGACTTATTCCGCGATCAGAAAGACCATGTTCACGCTGGCCTCCACGGTGACCTCACCCTCGGCGATGGGCACCGAAGACCCCCGCGAGGCGGCGGCCATTTCCATCATCATCGGTCGCGGACTGCCGCCCATCTCCTCGATGCGCTGGACCGCGCCCAGGCTCACGCCGGCGGCCTCGGCATAAAGCTCGGCCTTCGCCCTGGCGTCGGCCACCGCCGCGCGCCGGGCCTCGTTCACCAGCGGCTCGGGGTCCTGGACCGAGAACTGAAGCCCGCTGAAATCGTTGCCGCCTTCCTCGAGAATGCGGTCCAGAACGTCGCCCAGGCTGGGCAGGTCGCGGATCCGCACGCTGATCGCGTTGTTGGCCACGAAGCCGGTGATCTCCGCCTCGCCCTCGCTGTAATTCCGGTTCGACCAGACCGGGTTCACCGTCAGCCGCTGCGTCTGGACATCCTCCGGAGCGATCCCGATCTCTTCCAGTCGCTCCAGTATCGCGGCCACCGAAACCGAAACCTGGCTCATCGCCGCATGCGCCGCGTCGGCCTGTTCGGTCACGCCCATGGTGATTGTCGCCGTGTCCGGCGCGGCCGCCACGCGGCCCTCTCCTGTCACACGGATCACGCGCATGTCCTCGCTTGCCTGGGCCATTCCGGCCCCGAGCCCGAGCACCAGCGCGGCACCCAGCGCGGCAAGTCCGGTCTTAATGCTATGCATACCATTCCTCCGTAGCATTGGACCCTGAACATGGGTTCCGACAGCGGGTCCGGCAAGGACGCGCCGACAGGAAGCGTCTGCGCGTTTTCCTTTTCCTCGCGGCCGGAAACCATTAAAAAGAGTCACCGAGGTTTGACATGAACCGGCGCCAGAACCGCCGGTCAGGATGCAGAAGTCATAGCAGTATGAAACCGGGATTTGCGCTCTCTCTGTCGTTCGAGGGACTCACGCTGCTGCACCGCAGCGCATCAGGCTGGCGTCGTGTGGGCGAGGTGGCCGTGGACACCCCCGACATGGCCGCCGCCATGGACGGGCTGCGCCGCGATGCCGCGGCGCTGTCGCGCAGCGCCCTGCGCACGAAACTGGTGCTGCCGGATGACCAGATCCGCTATCTGACCATCGACACCGGACCGCTCGATGCCGACGCACGGCGCGAGGCCGCGATCCGCGCGCTGGACGGCGCCACCCCCTACGCGGTGGAAGAGCTTGCCTTCGACATCGCGGCCGAGGGACCGAAGACCCATGTCGCCGCCGTCGCCCGCGAAACCCTGGACGAGGCCGAAAGCTTCGCGGTGGATCACGGCTTCAACCCCGTCTCCTTCGTCGCCATGCCCGACCCCGCCGCCTTCCCCGGAGAGCCGTTCTTTGGCGAGACGCGGCAGGCCGGCACCCTACTCGCCCCCGGCGAGACGGTGGAGCCCGACACCGATCCGATCGTCCTGGCAGAGATGAGCGCCGCGCCCGAAGGCCCGGTGGCCGCCGACGATGCCGCCCCGGTCGAGGACGTGGCCGCGCCCGATCTCCCCGCCGCCGCCCCTGACGCGCCGCGCGAGGCTGCGAAGACCGACATCCGGACGCCCGAGCCTCCGGCCGCGAAGGACGACGCTCCCGATACGGCCAAGCCCGCCCCGTCCCCCGCCACCTCGCGCCCCCGGGCCGAGCCGGCGGCCACCTCCGCAACCGGATCATCCGGCCCGGACGGCGGCATGGACAAGGCCCCGACGGCCGCGAAACCGCCGCCGCAACAGGCCCCACTGCCTGCCCAGCCGCCGACCCCGCCGCCCAACACCCCGTCGGCGCCCAGTGCCGCACGGAACGCCACGGCCTCCGCCCCCCCGACATCGACCGAGGAACAGGACGACACCGCCGCCGGCTTCGCCTCGCGCCGCAGCCGGGGCCCGGAGCTGCCGGACGATATCACGCTCGCGCCGCGCCCTGCCTCTGCCGAGATCGCCGCGCTGCCCGAACACCTGCGCACGCCGCCGCCACCCTCGCGCCCCGCGCCCACCGTGGCCGCGCCGCAGGCGCAGGCTCCGGCGCAGCCATTCTCCACGGCCCGCAGCGCCCCGGCCGCGCCGGTCCGCGCGCCCAGCACGCCGCCCTCCGCCGGTGCTGCCTCGCTTGGCGCCGCCCGCGCCACCCCCCCGCCCGAGGCCGAGCCGCGCGCGGGCTTCATGAGCCGCCGGCGCGCACAGCCCGCCCCGGCGCAGACCGCGACGCCCGGGCAACCGGCGCGGGACCCGATCCCGCCGATGCCGCAAAGCGATGCCGAGCGGATGACCGTTTTCGGCGCCCGCCAGAAAAGCCAGCCCCGCGGCAAACCCCGGTTCCTTGGCCTGATCCTGACGGCGATCCTGCTCGTGGTGCTGGTCGGCGTCGCCGCCTTTGCCGCGATCTTCAACGACACGCCGGTGAGCGAGTTCTTCAATCGCGGCGCAGAGGATGACGCGCAGGTCGAACAGGCCGCTTACGCCCCCGCCCCGGCCGAAGGGGCCGAGGGCGAGCCCCCCGCGACGGCGGCGATCGACCCTCGCATCCTCGAGATGGACGCGCAGGTCATCACCTCCGCTCGCCCCTCCCGGACAGACGACAGCGCGACCGATACGGGGCCCGGGGGTATCTCCACCGACGCGCCTGACATGGCTGCGCCGGGGGTCGGCGACGAAGACGATCCCACCCTCGGCTCTCAGCCCGATGCCACCGTCGCCGCCAACCGCGACACCGACCCGCTTGACCTTGCCGATACGCTGACCGAGACGGATGCGGCCGTGCTTGACGCCCTGGGCGCCGCAGAAGAGGCCGCCGCGAACGCCGAAGCGATCGACATGGCCACCGCCGGGGCCACCCAAGATGCCGAAACCGACCCCGAAGCCCTGGCCGACGCACCGCTCGCCGGGCCTGACGGCGCGGGCTCAGCCAGCGGCGCCACGGACGAAACCGGGGGCACAAGCCCCGCCGCCTATGCCGCCACCGGCATCTGGAGCAATGCGCCCGCCCGGCCCGAAACGCCGGGGGTGATCCCGCTGGACGACGTCTTTGTCGCCTCGATCGACGGCGCGACACTGACCCAGGATGCGCTCGCCCTGCCCGCGGCGAAAAGCTACGCGACCGACGAGTCCCCCAACGGCGTGGCCTCGCCCGCCGGGCCGGGCATCGCCTTCGAGCTGGACGCGCTCAGCCTGGTGGACCCCTCGCCCGAGGGCACGGTCACGCCGGACGGCATCCTGGTCTACCTGGGCCAGCCCGCCGTCGTGCCGCCGCCGACCCCGCCGCGCATCGAAAGCGTCGAGGCCGAGGAACCGCTGGAACCGGTGCTGCCCGCCAAGCGTCCGCGCAACCGGCCCGAGGACCTGGTCGACAATGCCGAACGCGCGCGGCTGGGCGGCCTGACGCTGGAAGAGCTGGGCGGCCTGCGCCCCCGCGAACGCCCCTACGAGCCCGAGCTGCCCGCCGCCGAGGAAGAGCCCGCCGCGGAAGAAACGCCCGAGGCTCCCGAAGTCGCCGAGGAAGAGCCGGATTACATCCCGCTGGGCCCCAACGAGATGCACCTGGCGGCCAAGAAGCCCCAGGCACGGCCGGGCAATTTCGCCCGAACGGTGGCCGCTGCCCGTGCGCCCGCGCAGCGCCAGGCCAATGCCTCGGCCGGGCCGGCGGCCGGCGCCTCGACCGCAACGACATTCGCCACGCCCTCGTCGACGAACCGCAATGCCCCGGCCGTGCCGCGCAACCAGACCGCGCGCCCGACCGGCCCGACGCCGGCCACGGTGGCCAAGCAGGCCACGATCAAGAACGCGATCAACCTGCGGCAGGTGAACCTGATCGGAGTCTACGGCACGCCGTCGAACCGCCGCGCACTGGTGCGGCTGTCGTCGGGACGCTACCGCAAGGTGCAGGTGGGCGACCGGATCGACGGCGGCCAGGTCGTGGCCATTGGCGACAGCGAGTTGCGCTATCAGAAGGGCGGCCGCAGCGTGATCCTCAAGATGCCGCGCGGCTGACCCCTCGCCTCGAAGCCGATCCTCCCGGGAAAAGCCGGCGCCGAAGCGGCGAGCAGCAGATATGCGCGCGTCTGACCCGGACCCGCAGGATGGATCCCCCAGGCGTTGCGGATCCCGTCTAGGGTACCACCCGCCCAGGCCAGCACCGGCGGCGCCTCTGTCAAGAACAGCACCCCCGGAGGCCCCTAGGTGCCGGAAGGTCCTGTGCCCGGCATCAGCACCTCCAGACCCATGGACATCTGACGCGAAAGCGCCCGGCGAAGGGATCCGCCGGGCGTCTGCATCGGTCGCGCGGGCAGCGTCAAGCGTGCCCTGAAGCCCTCAGGCTGGCGTCACTCGGCGGCGAGTTCTCCGCTGTCGATCTGCTCCTGCTCGATCGACTCGAAAAGCGCCTTGAAGTTGCCCTCGCCGAACCCGTCATCGCCCTTGCGCTGGATGAACTCGAAGAAGATCGGCCCGATCACGGTTTTCGAGAAGATCTGCAGCAGGATCTTCGTCTCGCCCCCGTCCACGACCCCTTCGCCGTCGATCAGGATGCCGTGTTTCTTCATCCGCTCCAGCGGCTCGTCATGGTTGTGCACCCGCTCGCGCGAGGCCTCGTAATAGGCGTCGTTCGGCCCCGGCATGAAGGCGATGCCCTTTTCGGAAATCGCATCCACGCTGTCGTAGATGTTGTCCGAGCCCACCGCGATATGCTGGATCCCCTCGCCCTTGTACTTCTTCAGGTAGGCCACGATCTGACCGGTCTCGCCGCGGTCCTCGTTGATCGGGATGCGGATGCGGCCACAGGGCGAGGTCAGCGCGCGGCTGAACAGGCCGGTGAACTTGCCCTCGATGTCGAAAAAGCGGATTTCGCGGAAGTTGAACAGATCCCCGTAGAAACGGAACCACTTGTCCATGTTGCCCTTGAAGACATTGTGCGTGAGGTGATCGAGGTAGTAGAAGCCCACGCCACGCGGCTTCGACTGGGCCAGCCATTCGAACTCGGTGTTGTAGGGCGAGGTCTCGTAATACTGGTCGATGAAATAGATCAGCGAGCCGCCGATCCCCTTGATCGCGGGCACGTCCATCGTCTTGTCGGCGCCCTCGTAGGGCTCGGCCCCCTTGGACACGGCATGATCGAAGGCGGCCTGCGCATCCACCACGCGCCAGCCCATCGAGGGCGCGCAAGGTCCGTGTTCCTCGACGAAGCGGGCGGCAAAGCTGCCCGGCTCGGCGTTCAGGATGTAGGTGATGTCGCCCTGCTGCCAGAGCTCGACGGCCTTCTCCCTGTGGCGGCCGACGAGCGCATAGCCCATGCGGGTGAAGAGATCGCGCAGCTCCTGCGGATCGGGATGGGCGAATTCGACGAATTCGAACCCGTCGGTGCCGGCGGGGTTCTCGGCGGTGATCTTCGATTTCGGGGCGTCATGCGGGAAAGGTCCCATGAGGTCTCCTCCTGAGGCGGCGCGCACCTTCGGCGGGCGGGCGCGCAATTTGATGTCATTTGAGATAAGAATAGGCCGACTTTCGTGGCGAATGTGCGCATTCTTCATGGCTGTTTCAGGGAACGGCGCTTAAACTGCGCATGGAACCCATCAGACATACGGTTTTCGCGCACATGCTCGATCCGACCGACACACGGCTTCTTGCCGCCCTGCAGAAGGATGCGCACCTGACCGCGCAGCAGCTGGGCGAGCTGCTGAACCTCTCGCCCAGCCAGGCCGGCCGCCGCCGCCAGAGGCTGGAGGCCGAAGGCTATATCCAGGGCTATTCCGCCCGGCTGGACCCGGCGCGGCTGGGCCTTGCGGTGCAGGGCTTCGTGCAGGTGCAGCTGGCGCGCCACGGGCCGGAACAGTCGCAAAGCTTCGCGCGGCTGATCGGCACCCGCCCCGAGATCACCAGTGCCTGGACGATGACCGGAGAGGCCGATTACCTGCTGCGCGTCTTCTGTCCCGACCTGGGCGCGCTGAACACCCTGCTGCACGAAGTGCTGCTGACCCATCCGGCCGTGGCCCGTGTGCAAAGCCAGATCGTCATGGATCAGCTCAAACGCGACGCGCCGCTGCCCACCTGAGACGCCACGAAAGGACCAAAGCTCATGGATACCTTCCTCTACCAGGCCACGGTCTACCTGGCGACGGCCGTGCTGGCCGTGCCCATAGCCGCGCGGCTGGGACTGGGGTCGGTTCTGGGCTACCTGGCGGCCGGGATCATCGTGGGCCCGGTGCTGGGGCTGGTGGGGTCCGAGACCCAGGATATCCAGCATGTGGCCGAATTCGGCGTCGTCATGATGCTGTTCCTGATCGGGCTCGAACTTGACCCGCGCACGCTGTGGAACATGCGGAGCAAGCTGATGGGGCTGGGCGGTCCGCAGGTGGTCCTGACGGCGCTGGCGCTGATGGGCGTGGCCATCGCCTTCGGCCAGGGCTGGGCGCCCGCGCTGGCCATCGGGCTGACGCTGGCCCTGTCCTCGACCGCGATCGTGCTGCAGACCCTGTCGGAAAAGGGGCTGACCCAGACCCAGGGCGGGCGCAGCGTCTTTTCCGTGCTGCTGACGCAGGATGTCGCGGTGATCCCGATCCTGGCCTTCATGCCGCTGCTGGCCGCGCCAGCGGTGCACCAGGGCCCGGCGCAGCGCGCGCGGGTGTCCGAGACCGGCAATGTCGAGGTCACCGGCCACGAGGCCGCGCATCACGGGCCCGACCTGTCGCTGGTCGAGGGGCTGCCGGGCTGGGGCGTGACGCTGGTGACGCTGGGCGCCGTGGTGGCGGTGATCCTGGCCGGGATCTACCTGGTGCGGCCGCTGTTCCACTACATCTACGTCTCGCGCCTGCGCGAGATGCACACCGCGCTGGCGCTGCTGATCGTGGTCGGCATCGCCTTCCTGATGACGCTGGTCGGCCTTTCGCCCGCGCTCGGCACCTTTCTGGCGGGCGTGGTGCTGGCCAACAGCGAATTCAAGCACGAGATGGAAAGCGACCTCGAGCCCTTCAAGGGGCTGTTGCTGGGGCTGTTCTTCATCACCGTGGGCGCGGGAATCCAGTTTGGCGTGCTCTTCGGCGATCCGCTGCGGATCCTCGGCATGACGCTGCTGCTGATCGTGGCCAAGGGGGCGATCCTCTATGTCCTGGGCCGCGCCTTCGGGCTGCGCGGCCGGCACCTGTGGCTCTTTACCCTGTCACTGGCGCAGGCCGGCGAATTCGGCTTTGTGCTGCTGTCGTTCTCCCTGCAGCAGCAGGTCGTCACCGCCGCCGTGGCCGAGACGCTGCTGCTGGTGGTGGCGCTGTCCATGCTGATCACGCCGGCGCTGTTCATCCTGTACGATCAGCTCTCGCGGCGGATGGCCGACACCAAGACCCCGGTGGAGCCCGACCCGATCGACATCGAGGGGCCGGTGATCATCGCCGGCATCGGGCGCTTCGGGCAGATCGTGAACCGGCTGGTACAGGCCAGCGGGATCCAGACCGTGGTGCTGGACCACGACATGGAGACGATCCAGCTGATGCGCCGCTTCGGCTTCAAGGGCTTCCTCGGCGATCCGACGCGGCCCGAACTGCTGAAGGCGGCCGGGCTGGACAAGGCGAAGATCCTGGTGGCGGCGATGGACGACGCCAAGAAGGTGACGCAGCTGGTGGCCTATGCCCGCAAGGAACGGCCCGATCTGCACATCATCGCCCGCGCCTATGATCGCAACCAAGTCTATGAACTCTATCGCGCCGGCGCCAACGACATCGTGCGCGAGATGTTCGACAGCAGCCTGCGGGCCGGGCGCTACGTGCTGGAGAACGCCGGGTTGACCGAGTTCGAGGCCGCGGCGGCCGAGCAGACCTTCTACGCCCATGACCGCCAGACCGTGCGCGAGCTGGCCGAGCTGTGGGATCCCGCGGTGCCGACAACGCAGAACGCGGCCTACATCGCCCGCGCCCGGGAGCTGCAGAAGGACCTGGAGACGGCTCTGATGACCCGGGCAAGCGAGACCGACAAGAAAAGCGCGTAGGCGGGCCGACCGGGGGGCCGTGCCCTGCTGCGGGTGGTTCGCGCGTGGCAGGTGTCGGATCGAGGTATTTGGACAAAGGTGAAGACAGGGGGACGGTGCACCTGCCCGGAGGGCGTCCCCGCGGCAGGCGCCGTGTCGGAGTATTTGTCTCCAAGAAGAAGCAGGGGGCCCTGTGCCGGGGGCCGAGGGGCATGCTCTACTACCAGGCGCGGGCGACGCCGATGCCGACGTACAGCTGATCGCGGTCGAGGGTGACGGGGCTCGTGCCCGCCTCGTCCAGCATGTAGGAATAGAGCACCCCTGCGCCGACGGCCCATTTCTTGCTGACCGGCTGCACGAACACCGCCATGGCGCGCAGGTCGCGCCATCCGGAGGTGGCCGCAAAGACCGGCAGGCCGCTGGCGGCCGAGCCGGCGTCGTCCACCGAGAAATAGGTGTCCATGTAGTCGTCCGAGGCCCAGGAGCCGGCCAGGCTAAGCCCCAGCGCGCCGTATTTGCCGACCGGCAGCCAGCGGCGCACGCCGAAATCGGCCACAAGCCCGCCATGGGATCCGGTCACGTCCTGCAGCACGCCCGCACCAAAGCGCAGCCGGTCGCGCGGATCCGGGCCGCCGATCTGGTAGCCAAGGAAGCCGCCCAGGCCGACAGACATGTCGATCTCGGGCAGTGCGGCCACCTGGGGGTCGTCCACGTTGCGGCGGCCGAACCGCAGGATCCCGGCCGGGCCGGCCTGCCAGCGGGGATCGTCCACGAGGTTGATCGAGAGGTAATTGGCCTGAAGGCTGATGTAGCGGCGGCCGAAATTCATCTGCGCCGCCGGGACCACGGCGGCCACCCGGTCGTCCGAGCCGAAGTATTGCGGCCCGGTCCCGACACCCAGCATGGCGAAATCGGGGAAGTTCGGCAGGTTCAGCAGCGGGCTTTCGGCGATCGCCGGCGGCGTGGTTGCGGCCAGCGCCAGCGCCGCGAGGATGGACCGGATACGCATGTCGAAACCCCGCTGGTGCCTGTGCCCGTGGCGCGAACCATAGACCGTGCGCCGCCGCGAGGGCAAGGCGCCTCAGGCGTCCGAGACACCGGCCTCGGCGAAGCTTGCCATGCCCGAATGGCAGGCCAGCGCGCCCTTGAGCACGGTGATCGCCAGTGCCGCGCCCGAGCCTTCGCCCAGCCGCAGGCCCAGCGACAGCAGCGCGGGCTTGCCCAGCCGGTCGAGCAGGGCGCGATGCGCGGCCTCGGCGCTCTGGTGACCGGCGACGGTGTGATCCAGCGCGCCTGCCTGGGTTTCCGCCAGGGTGGCCGCGGCGGCACAGCAGATGAACCCGTCCAGCAGCACCGGGATGCGATGCGCCCGCGCCGCGGCGATGGCGCCGGCCATGGCCGCCACCTCGCGCCCGCCGAGCGAGGCCAGCACCTCGATCCCGTCCGTCACCGGGCCATGCCGCGCCACGCCCTCGGCCACGACCGCCGTCTTGACCGACAGGGCCGTGTCGTCCACGCCGGTGCCGCGCCCGGTCCAGTCTCCCGCCGCGCCGCCGTAAAGCGCCATGGCGATCGCCGCGGCCGAGGTGGTATTGCCGATGCCCATCTCGCCGACGACAAGCAGGTCCGAGGCCGGGTCCACGGCCACCCATCCGGTGGCCAGCGCCGCGACGCAGTCGGCCTCGGACATCGCGGGGCCTGCGGTGAAATCCGCCGTCGGCCGGTCCAGATCCAGCGCGTGCACGTCCATGCGCGCGCCGGCCTCGCGGGCAAGCTGGTTGATGGCCGCGCCGCCAGCGTCGAAATTTGCGACCATCTGGGCCGTCACCTCTGCCGGAAAGGCCGAAACGCCGCGCGCCGCCACGCCGTGATTGCCGGCAAAGACGATGACCTGCGGCGCGGTGATCCGAGGCCGCGGGTCTGCGCGCCAGCCGGCGTACCAGATCGACAGATCCTCGAGCCGGCCAAGCGCCCCCGGCGGCTTCGTCAGCTGGCCGTTGCGCTCTTCGGCGGCGGTGCGGGCCGCCGTGTCGGGGCCGGGCGCCGCGGCAAGCAGCGCGCGGAATTCGTCGAGCGTCGTGAAGGGAGCCGTCATCTTGGACCTCGTTGCATTGGCCGGGTGGGAGGTGTTTAACGCGCCAAGCCCGCGCCACAACCCCCGAGAGGCCCTGCGACGCCCATGCGCCCCTTCGCCCCCCTGCTCGACCTTGGTGTCGCCTTCGCGCTGCTGACCCGCCTGCCCCTGCCCCGTCTGCCCGACGCGGCCTTTGCGGCGCAGGCGCGGGCGGTCTGGGCGTTTCCGCTGGTGGGGCTGTGCACCGGGGCGCTGGCGGGCGGCGCGGGGCTGCTGGCGCTGGCGGCGGGGCTGCCGGCGGGAGTGGCCGCGGGGCTGGTGCTGGCGGTGCAGGTGATCGTGACCGGCGCGATGCACGAAGACGGGCTGGCCGACGCGGCCGACGGGCTGTGGGGCGGGTTCACGCCCGAGCGGCGGCTGGAGATCATGCGCGACAGCCGGATCGGCAGCTACGGGGTGCTGGCGCTGATCCTGTCGCTGGGGCTGCGCTGGCAGGCGGTGGCGGTGCTGCTGCCGCATGGGGCCTGGCCGGTGATCCTGGCGGCGGTCGGATCGCGCGCGATGATGCCGGCGCTGATGCGGGCGCTGCCCCATGCGCGGGCCGACGGGTTGTCGAAGGGCGTCGGGCGGCCGGGCGGCGGCGCGGTGCTGCTGGGCGCGGCCCTGGCGCTGGGACTTGGGCTGGCGCTTGGCGGGGCGGTGGCGCTGCCCGTGCTGGTCGCCGGTGGCGTGATGGCGGTGCTGGCCGGGGCGCTGGCACGGGCGCGGATCGGCGGCCAGACCGGCGATATCCTCGGGGCCACGCAGCAGCTGGCCGAGATCGCCATGCTGCTGGTCTGCATCGCGCAGCTCTCCTGACGGCCAGGCGCCCCTCAAAAGGAAAAGGGCCGCGCCTTGCGGCGCGGCCCTTTTTTCGGAATTTCCTGGCCCGGCGAACCGGACCGGACAGGTCTCAGGCCGCAGCGGCGCGCGACATCAGCACATCGTCCACCTTCTTGGCGGCGGCGACTTCGTCACTGCCGGAGACGGCGGCGACTTCGCGGGTCAGACGCTCAAGCGCGGCTTCGTAGAGCTGACGCTCGGAGTAGCTCTGCTCGCGCTGGTCGTCGGTGCGGTGCAGGTCGCGAACCACCTCGGCGATCGAGATCAGGTCGCCCGAGTTGATTTTCTGTTCGTATTCCTGAGCCCGGCGAGACCACATGGCCCGCTTCACCTTGGCCTTGCCCTTGAGCGTGGTCATGGCCTTGGAGATCACGTCGGGCGAGCTGAGCGAGCGCATCCCGATTTCGGTTGCCTTGGCGGTGGGCACCCGCAGGGTCATCTTGTCCTTCTCGAAGGAAATCACGAAAAGCTCCAGCTTGAGGCCGGCGACTTCCTGCTCCTCGATCGACATGATCTGGCCCACGCCATGGGCCGGGTATACCACGTAATCGTTGGGGCGGAATTCAAGCTTCTTCGATTTACTCATTCAAGTCTTCCTTGCTTGACGGCCGGAGCAGGCGACAAATATCCGCAGGCCGGGCATCGATCACGTCCCGTCCAGCGGTTCAGAAGATGGATATTCAGCCGTCCATGAGTGGCAGCAAGATGAGGACAGCTCCGGCCGTAGGCTTCGTTGAGCAGTTCTTGTACCACAAAATAAGCCCCCGGGAAAGCGGAGGCAGGGTGGATTTGATCAAACCACCGACATCGCAGTGCGAATTCCATGCTGAATCCGCAATATGAGGCCGCCTTTCAGGGTCACGTCCCCGGGCCGGCGGGGGGCCCCTGGCGAATCAGACGGTCAGCCGCCCTCGCCCGGGGCTTCGGAAAAGTACTTCTCCAGCTTGCCGGTTTCACCGTCGCGTTCCTCGGCCTCGGGCAGCGGATCCTTCTTGGTGATGATCACCGGCCAAAGCTCGGAATACTTGCGGTTGAACTCCACCCACTTCTCCATGTCCGGCTCGGTGTCCGGGCGGATCGCGTCGGCGGGGCATTCCGGTTCGCAGACGCCGCAGTCGATGCATTCGTCAGGATGGATCACCAGCATGTTCTCGCCCTCGTAGAAGCAGTCCACGGGGCACACCTCGACGCAGTCGGTGTATTTGCAGGCAATGCAATTGTCGTTGACGATGTATGTCATTTGGCTTCGGCTTCCGTATCGGCTGACGATCCGTAGCTAGAACGGTTTCAACAGGGGTTCAAGGCGATGCGGCCCAGAAAGACAACGGGAAGGACGATCGACCTGCGATGGCCTAATCTTCGGAACCTGCGTCCTTCAGAGCGTCGATTGCACGACGATTTCGTTTGGTGGGCCGGGCGCCGACACGTTCGGGTGCGGGCTCCGGTTCGGGGGTGAGATCCTCGTAGAGGGCCTGGGCCTCGGTCGCGGGGCCACGGCGGGTGCCCAGCGCCACGATGCGCACGACCCGGATCTGCCGGCCCTGCGGGAAGGTCAGCACGTCCCCGGGCGCGACGGCGTGAGAGGTCTTGGCCACGCGCGTGCCGTTCACACGCACATGGCCCTCGGTGACCTGTTTCGCGGCCAGGCTGCGGGTCTTGAAGAACCGCGCCTGCCACAGCCACTTGTCGACGCGCAGCTTGGGTGCAGGGTCGCTCATGCGCCTCCCTGCCCCGGATCAGCTGTCCGACTTGTCGTCGCGCAGGCCCATGAGGGCCGCCGCGAAGGGGTTGTCGGGATCGATCTTCTTCTCCTGGCGGGGAGGACGCGAGGAATAGGTCTTGGCGCCCTTCTGCTGGTCGCGCGGGCCGCCCTTGCCACGGGGCTTGCCGCCACTGCCGGCGCCACCGCCCTCGCGGCGCGGCTTGCCGCCGCCCTTGCGGCCCTGCGGACGGCCTTCGCCACCGCCGCCACCACGGGCCTCGCGGCCCTTGCCGCGGTGTCCCTGATGGGCGGGACGCTGGCGGTTCCAGGTGAAGGTGTAGAACACCTCCATTTCCGGCTCCGCCGGTTCGGTCAGCGCGGCCTGGTCGGCGGCCGCATCCGCGGCCTCCTCGGCCAGGACGGGCGCCCCATCGGGTTCGGCCGTCTCCGCCGCAGGCTCCGGCACCTCGGGGGCCACCGGCTCGGTCACGGGCATGTCGGGCACCGGCGCCTCGTCCACCGGACGGGGCTCTTCCACGGCGACGCCGGGCTCCACCGGGGCGGCCTCGGCCGCCGGCGCGTCCTCGGCGGGAACTTCGGGGGCCGGCTGCGCCCCGGGTTCCAGCCCCTCGGCGGCGGCCTCGGCCTCTGCCTCGGGCGTGGCGGGCACCGGGCGCGCCTTGGCGCGTTCGCCCTTCTCGGCCCGGTAGCCCAGGCCTTCCATCAGCCCGGCGAATTGTTCCAGCGTCATGCCGGTGATCGACAGCATGTCGGCCTTGGCCTCGAACCCGCCGCGGCTGTCCTCGGACCGCAGCATGTCGGCCAGACGTTCCAGCATGTCGATGCGGATCGCCCGCTCGCCCGCCTCGCGGTAGCCGGACATGGCGTGATAGCCCTCGGGCGCGTCCTTCATCGCGGGGACCGTCACCAGACCCGGCGGCGGCGCCTCGGGGAATTCGCTCAGCCCCGAGGACAGCCCCCAGAGCACCAGCCGCAGCCGTGTCGGCGCGGGCTTCAGCAACAGCGGCATGAAGATCGTGAACTGGCCAAAGCGGATCCCGTGCTTGCGCAGCAGCGAGCGCGCGTCCTGGTCCAGCTCCTTGACCTCCTGCGCGACGGCGGCGCGGGGGATGATGCCCAGGTTCTCGACCATGCGGAAGGCAAAGCCCCGGGCCAGCCCGGTCAGCGCCTCGTCCTTCTGCATGTTCACCAGCGGCTCGAACAGCGCGGCGACCTTGCGGTCGATGAAATGCTGCAACCGGCGCTGCACCTTTGCCGCAACGTCCGGCCCGGCCGCGTCATCGACGAAGACCTCGACCTGCGGCTTCAGCGGCTCGGCCCCGGCGGTCAGCTTGCCGACCGCAGAATCCCCCCACATCAACCCGCCCTGTTCGGTAAAGTCGATCTCGGTATCCGGCGCATTGTAGAACCGGTCCGCCCGCAGGTGGAAATGCGGCGCCAGCGCCTGCAGCGAGGCCGCCTTCAGCGTCTTCGCCTCCGGCCCCTGGGCTGCCTTGTCCGGCGCAAACCGGAACCCCTCGAGACGGCCGACGAATTCGCCCTCGACCGTCACTTCCCCCTTGTCGTTCACTTCGGCCAAAAGGGCCTCCTTCTGTTTGAGCCGCCGCAACAACACTGATGTGCGCCGGTCCACAAATCTCTGGGTCAGGCGCTCGTGCAGGGCGTCGGACACCCTGTCTTCTACCGCGCGCGATTCCTCGCGCCAATGACTTTCATCCTCGACCCATCCGTTCCGCTGGGCCACGTAGGTCCAGGTGCGGATATAGGCCAGCCGCTTCGACAATGTGTCGATATCGCCATCGGTACGATCGATGCGCCGGATCTGACGGGCCATGAAATCATGGGGTACAGCGCCCCGTTCGTGCAGATGTCCAAAGATAACTTCCAGCAGCGCAGCATGTTCCGCGTGACTGATCCCGCGGAAATCCGGGATGCGGCAGACATCCCACAACAGCCGCACCGAAGCGCCGTCGCTGGCCCGCGCCGCCACTTCGGCCACGCGCGAGAGCATTTTCAGCGCCTGCAGGTCATCCGATTCGCGGGCCCGGAGCAGCGTCTCGCCCTCGGGTGATTCCTCCAGCGAGGCGATCAGCCGCTCGACCGTGCCGAAGTTCAGCGCCGCGTTGCGCCAGTTCAGCTTCTTCAGCGGCGTAAAGCGGTGATCCATGATCGCCTGCGCCACGCCCTCGTCCAGAGGCCGCGCCTCGCCGGTGACGCCGAAGGTGCCGTTGCGCATGCCGCGCCCCGCGCGGCCGGCGATCTGCGCCAGCTCGTTCGGGGCCAGCGGACGCATGCGCCGCCCGTCGAACTTCGTCACGGACGAAAACGCCACGTGGTCGATATCAAGGTTCAGCCCCATGCCGATCGCATCGGTGGCCACGAGGTAATCGACCTCGCCATTCTGATACAGCGCCACCTGCGCGTTGCGGGTCCGGGGGCTCAGCGCGCCCATGACCACGGCGGCCCCGCCCTTCTGGCGGCGGATCAGCTCGGCGATGGCATAGACGTTGTCGACCGAAAACCCGACGATGGCCGAACGCGGCGGCATGCGCGAGATCTTCTTGGCGCCTGTATAGAGCAGCTCGCTCATGCGGTCGCGGTAGAGAAAGGTCGCCTCGGGCACCAGCTCGCGGATCGGGCCGCGCATCGTGTCCGAGCCCAGAAAGATCGTCTCGTTCAGCCCGCGCGCGCGCAGCAGCCGGTCGGTGAAGACATGGCCGCGCTCGGGATCGGCGCAAAGCTGAATCTCGTCCACGGCGAGGAAATCGACGCCCATGCCCTCGGGCATCGCCTCGACGGTGCAGACCCAGTACTGGGTGCGCGGCGGCACGATGCGTTCCTCGCCGGTGACCAGTGCCACGACCGAGGGGCCGCGCAGCTCCACGATGCGGTCATAGACCTCGCGGGCCAGCAATCTGAGAGGAAGTCCGATAACGCCCGTGCGGTGCCCGAGCATGCGCTCGATGGCATAGGTCGTCTTGCCTGTATTGGTCGGGCCAAGCACGGCCACGACCCGGGATGACCCGGTCATCATGTGTCTCCGCTGGGCGGGGTAGTTCAGAGTGTCTGGCCTTCGACGCCAGTGCGGAGCCGGTCCAGGGCGTCGGTTACGTCCTCGAAGTGGGGATGTATAGCCTTGGCGCGTAGATAGGCCTCATAGGCGCGCTTTTCATCCCCGAATGTCTCCAGGATCGTACCCAGGCCGAAGATCGCACGATAATTGTTAGGATTGAGCGCCAGGGCGCGCTCCAGGTCGGCGACGGCCGGACCGTAAAGATCGGCATGGAAATAGGCGGTGGCGCGGGCATGCCAGCCCTCGGCGAAGTCCGGGGCGTGATCGGTCAGCGCGGTGAAATGTTCGATCGCGGCCTGCAGGTCCTGTTGCTCCATCGCCTCGCGGCCCCGGCGGAACAGCAGGTCCATCGCTGCCGAGCCGCTCTTGCGCCAGAGCGCCTGCAGCTCGCGCTCGATCCGGATGGCCTCGCCCGCGTCGGCTTCGGCCAGGCGATCAAGCAGCGTGGCCTCGTCCACGCCGGGGTCCAGCACGACATCCTCGCCGCCCTCCTCCCCGGGCGCGGGGCCCAGATCCATCTGCGGCAGCTCGTCCTCGGGCAGGACATCGGGCGCCTGCGCCTGGGCGGGCAGGACACCCGTCCGGACCACATCCCCTTCCTGCGCCGACGCGGCCGCCGGCACCGAGATCAGCGAGACAGCCGCCGACCCGAAAAAGAACGGCCCCGCCAGGAGCGGCGCCACGATCAGCGCCGGCATGGCAATTACCGTGGCGGCACCTTTGAGTCTGGAGTTGATAGGTCTCATAACGTATTCGAGTGTAACCTAGCAGACCCGGATTACCAGACACGGCTGCGTCAAATTTCAGGGACCGTTGATCATGAGCGAATATCTCCAGGACATGTTGGAAGAGCTGAAACCGCGCCTCGAAGAGGCAAGCTTCGACGGCACCGCCAAGATTTCCGTGCCCGGGGAAGGCGCCATCGTCTTCACCTCCGAGACCGCCGAGATCTCGGATGCCGACAGCGATGTGACCATGACGGCCGACGCCGACACGTTCCGCGCGATCTTCAACAAGGAACTCGACCCGACGGCGGCCTTCATGTCCGGCCGGCTGACGATCGACGGCGACATGGGCATGGCGATGCAGCTGGCGCAGGTCCTCGCCTGATGGATCTTCAGGCGGCGCCGCTCTTCGAGGACATCGCCCCGGGGCCGGAGAGCGGTGCCGCCTGGTGGCTGCGGGCCAGCGACGGGGTGCGGCTGCGCGTCGCGACCTGGCCGCTGGACGACGCGCGCGGGACGGTCCTGCTGTTTCCCGGGCGCACCGAATATGTCGAGAAATACGGGCTGGCGGCCGCCGATTTCGCCGCGCGCGGCTACGCGACGCTGGCGGTGGACTGGCGCGGCCAGGGCCTGGCCGACCGCCTGGTGCCCGACCCGCGTGTCGGCCATGTCGAGGCGTTCTCGGATTACCAGCGCGACGCCGAGGCCGCGCTCGTGCTGGCCGCCGAGCTTGACCTGCCCCGGCCCTGGCACCTTCTGGGCCATTCCATGGGCGGCGCCATCGGCCTCGCGGCGGTGATGGAGGGGCTGCCGGTGGCGTCGTGTTCCTTCACCGGGCCGATGTGGGGGATCTCTCTGGCGCCGGTGATCCGCCAGATCGGCTGGACACTGGCAAATGTCGCGCCGCGCGTGGGCTTCGGTCACCGGCTGCCGCCCTCGACCAGCTACGAGAACTACGTGACCCGGCATCCGTTCGAGAACAACGTGCTGACCACCGATCCCGGGATGTACGACATGATGCGCGCCCAGATCGCGGCGCATCCCGATCTCGCGCTTGGCGGGCCGACGCTGACCTGGCTGCGCGAGGCGCTGAAGGTGACGGCGATGATGGCGCCGCGCGGCTCTCCGGACCTGCCCTGCCTGACGATCCTGGGCGGGCTGGAGCGCATCATCGACGTGGACCGCGTCCACCACCGCATGGCGGCCTGGCCCAGGGGCGAGCTGGTCGTGATCCCCGGCGCCGAGCACGAGGTGATGATGGAGGGGCCGGAGATCCGAAAGCAAATCTTCGACCGGCTGGTGGCGCATTACGACGCGGCGGCAGTACAGGAGACGGCCGCGCAGAGCGCGTGAGTCCCTGTCTTCAGGGGGCGCTGCCCCCGTCCGCCCATGGCGGACTCCCCCGGAGGTATTTTGCCAAGGTGAAGACAGGACGTGGCGCTTCGTTCATGAGGTGTGTCGCGGGATGTGAAGGCTCTGGACCGGGGCGGCGGGCGCGCTAGGCTTGGATCATGCGCGCGCCGGTTCTCACCTTTACCGATCACGGGATCTATTGCCCGGCCGGGGATTTCTTTGTCGATCCCTGGCGGCCGGTGGAACGGGCGCTGATCACCCATGGGCATGCGGATCACGCGCGGTCCGGCATGGGGTCCTACCTGTCGACAGATGCCGCAGCACCCGTCCTGCGCCACAGGCTGGGCGAGATCACCCTCGACACGGTGGCCTTTGGCGAGACACGCCGGATCGGCGGGGCGAGCGTGTCGTTCCACCCCGCCGGCCATGTCCCCGGCTCCGCCCAGATCCGGGTCGAGGTGGACGGCGAGGTCTGGGTCGTGTCCGGCGATTACAAGACCGTGCCCGACGGGCTGTCGGAGCCCTTTGAACCGGTGCGCTGCCACGCCTTCATCTCGGAATGCACCTTTGGCCTGCCGGTCTTTCGCTGGCGCCCGCAGGCCGAGCTGGCCACCGAGATCGCCGCCTGGTGGCGGGACAGCGTCGCCGCCGGGCGCACACCGATCCTTGGCGCCTATTCCCTGGGCAAGGCCCAGCGGCTGCTGTCGCTGCTTGACCCCGCGCAGGGGCCGATCCTGACCCATGGCGCGGTCGAGAACACCACCCAGGTCCTGCGCGACCAGGGCTACGGCCTGCCCGAGACCGTTCCCGTCACGCCCGAGACCAAAGCCAAGGACCATCCCGGGGCGCTCGTTCTCTGCCCGCCCTCGGCCATCGGCTCCGCCTGGTCGCGGCGCTTCGGGACGCTGTCGACCGGCTTCGCCTCCGGCTGGATGCAGCTGCGCGGCGTGCGCCGCCGCCGCGCCGCCGACCGGGGCTTCGTGATCTCGGACCATGCCGACTGGGACGGGCTGAACAGCGCCATCGCCGAGACCGGGGCCGAACGCCTCTTTGTCACCCATGGCTACACCGAGATCTTCAGCCGCTGGCTGCAGGACCGGGGCCTCGATGCGCAGATCGTGCCGACCGAGTTCGAGGGCGAGACGCTGGAGGCCGAGGCCTCGTGAAACGCTTCGCCCGTCTCTTCACCCGGATCGACCAGACCACGAAGACCAACGTGAAGGTCGCGGCCCTGGCCGAATACCTGGCAGAGGCGCCTGAGGACGACCGGCTCTGGACCGTCGCGCTGTTCTCGGGGCGGCGGCCCAAGCGCGCGGTCACCACCACGCGGCTGCGCGAATGGGCGGCCGAGCGCGCCGGCCTGCCGCTGTGGCTGTTCGAGGAGGCCTATCCGATCGTCGGCGACCTGGCCGAGACCATCGCGCTGATCCTGCCGCCGCCGTCGGGCACCTCGGACCTGTCGCTGACCCACTGGATCCACGCCCTGACCGAGCTGTCTCAGCAGCCCGAGGAGGCGCGCAAGGCGGCCGTCCTTGCCGCCTGGGACCAGCTCGACACCACGGAACGGTTCCTCTTCAACAAGCTGCTGACGGGCGGTTTCCGCATCGGCATCAGCCAGAAGCTCATGACCCGCGCGCTGGCCCAGGCCACCGGGCGCGACGAGGCAGAGCTGGCCCACCGCCTGATGGGCGACTGGACGCCCGCGACCACCTCTTGGGAGGCGCTGATCACCTCCGACGATCCGGTCGCGCGGGACAGCCGCCCCTATCCCTTCTACCTCGCCTATGCGCTGGAGGACCGACCGGACAGCCTTGGTCCTCCGTCGGACTGGCACGCCGAATGGAAATGGGACGGCATCCGCGGCCAGCTGATCCTGCGCGGCGGCCAGCATTTCACGTGGTCGCGTGGCGAGGAGCTGATGACCGACCGGTTTCCGGAACTGGCCCGCGCGCTGGATTTCCTGCCCGACGGTGTTGTCCTGGATGGCGAGATCCTCGCCTGGGCCGGGGGCCAGCCCCTGCCCTTCAACGCGCTGCAGAAGCGGATCGGGCGCAAGAGTGTCCCGAAGGCGCTGCTGACCGAGGCGCCCGTGATCCTTTATGCCTACGACCTTCTGGAACAGGATGCCGAAGACCTGCGCGCCCTGCCCTTCGCCGACCGCCGCGCGCGGCTGGAGGCGCTGGTCTCGGACCTGCCCGCAGATGCGCCGATCCGCCTGTCGCCGACCATCGCCTTTGACGATTGGGAGACGCTCGCGACGCTCCGCACAAATGCCCGCGACCACCAGTCCGAGGGGCTGATGCTCAAGCGGCTGGACAGCCCCTATCTTGCAGGGCGCAAGAAGGGCGACTGGTGGAAATGGAAGCTTGACCCGCTGACCATCGACGCGGTGATGATCTACGCGCAGTCTGGCCACGGCCGCCGCGCCAACCTGTTCACCGATTTCACCTTCGCGGTCTGGAAGGGCAACGACCTCGTTCCCTTCACCAAGGCCTATTCCGGCCTGACCGACGCCGAGTTCCGCCAGATCACCGCCTGGGTGCGAAAGAACACGCAGCAGCGCTTTGGCCCGGTCCGGCAGGTGACGCCCGAGCATGTCTTCGAGATCGCCTTCGAAGGCATCCAGGCCTCGCCGCGCCACAAGTCCGGCGTCGCCCTGCGGTTCCCCCGGATGGCGCGCTGGCGCAAGGACAAGCCGGTGCAGGAGGCCAATACCTTCGAAGACCTCCAGGCGATGCTCGAGCTTTACGGGTGAGTTTGGGGGCGCTGCCCCCGTCCGCCGATGGCGGCCTCCCCCGGAGATATTTTTCCCAAGAAGAAGACGCGGGCGCGGCGCTCCTGTCTTCTTCTTGGAAAAAAATACTCCGTTGATCCGTCTCCGCCCGCGCGACGGCGGGACCTTACGCCCCAAGAAGAACGTCGACGCAGCGGTTGTCTGTCCCGCGGGGCGGGCATAGGTTCACTGCCAAACCCGAACCCGGAGATCCCAGATGCTTCACCTGCCCTTCCCTGTCCGCGATGCCGCAACCGAAACCGGGTCGGGGGGCCTGGGCGATCTGCCGGTCTGGGACCTGACCGACCTTTACGCCGCGCCCGACGCGCCGGAACTGCAGGCCGACCTGGATTTCGTCGAGAAAGCCTGCGCCGAGTTCGCCGCGGATTACGAGGGCAAGCTGGCCGAGTTGGACGCCGCGGGGATGCTGAAGTGCGTGCAGCGCGACGAGGCGATCTCGACCAAGATGGGACGGATCATGTCCTATGCCGGGCTGCGCTATTACCAGAAGACCACCGATGCCGGGCGCGCCAAGCAGCTGTCGGACCTGCAGGAGAAGATCACAAACTTCTCTACCCCGATGGTCTTCTTCACGCTGGAGCTCAACCGCCTGCCCGACGATCACCTGGACACGCTCTTTGCCCAGAACGCCGATCTCGCCCGGTACAAGCCGATCTTCGACCGCATCCGCGCGATGAAGCCGCACCAGCTGTCGGACGAGCTGGAGAATTTCCTGCATGACCTGGGCGTCGTCGGCGACGCCTGGGAGCGGCTGTTTGACGAGACCATCGCCGGGCTGACCTTCGAGGTCGCCGGCGAGACCCGCAACATCGAGGGCACGCTGACGCTTCTGACCGAGCAGGACCGCGACCTGCGCGAGGAGGCCGCCCGCGAGGTGGCCGCCGTGCTGGCCGACAACGTCAAGACCTTCGCCCGGGTGCACAACACCCAGGCCAAGGAGAAGGAGATCGTGGACCGCTGGCGCAAGATGCCCTCGCCGCAGCATGGCCGCCACGTGTCGAACCAGGTCGAGCCCGAGGTCGTCGAGGCGCTGCGCACCGCCGTGGTGGGCGCCTACCCCCGCCTCAGCCACCGCTATTACGAGCTCAAGCGCAAATGGCTGGGCCTGGACAAGATGCAGGTCTGGGACCGCAACGCGCCCCTGCCCATGGAGGACGAGCGCAAGATCGGCTGGGCCGAGGCCGAAAAGACCGTGATGGAGGCCTACGGCGCCTTCGACCCCCGCATGACCGAGATCGCCGCGCCCTTCTTCTCCAACGGCTGGATCGACGCCGGCGTGACCGAGGGCAAGGCGCCCGGCGCCTTCGCTCATCCCACCGTGACCGAGGTTCACCCCTACATCCTGCTGAACTATCTCGGCAAACCGCGTGACGTGATGACCCTGGCGCATGAGCTGGGCCACGGCGTGCACCAGGTGCTGGCCGCCGAACAGGGCGAGATGCTGTCGTCGACCCCGCTCACCCTGGCCGAAACCGCCAGCGTCTTCGGCGAGATGCTGACCTTCCGCAAGCTGCTCGACGATGCCGAAACCAAGCAGCAGCGCAAGGTGCTGCTGGCCGGCAAGGTCGAGGACATGATCAACACCGTGGTCCGCCAGATCGCCTTCTACGATTTCGAATGCAAGCTGCACGACGCGCGCCGCGGCGGGGAACTTACCCCGGACGACATCAACGCGCTGTGGATGTCGGTGCAGGGCGAAAGCCTCGGCCCCGCCTTCGAATTCATGGACGGCTACGAGGTCTTCTGGTCCTACATCCCCCACTTCGTCCACTCGCCCTTCTACGTCTATGCCTATGCCTTCGGCGACGGGCTCGTGAATGCGCTCTACTCGGTCTATGCCGAGGGCGACGCGGGCTTCCAGGACAAGTATTTCGACATGCTGAAGGCCGGCGGATCCAAGCACCACAAGGAGCTGCTGGCACCCTTCGGCCTTGATGCCAGCGATCCGGCCTTCTGGGACAAGGGGCTCGACATGATATCGGGCTTCATCGACGAGCTGGAGGCGATGGAGGAATGACAGCCGCGCGCCCCTTGGTGACGCTGGACCCCATCGAGGCGGCCGATATCGGCCGCCTGTCCCATTTCACCCTGCCGCCGGAACAGGCGGGCTTTGCCGACCTGCCGGGCAAGGTGCTGTCCGACAGTCCGGCGCGCGATGGCCACGTGATCCTTGCCGACGGAGAGCCGGCCGGGTTCTTCGCCATCGACCGGGATTACGCCGAAACCCACGATTTCGCCGATCCGGGCGCAATCGGTCTGCGCATGTTCTCGGTCGATCACGCCCAGCAGGGGCGCGGCATCGCCAGCGCCGCGGCGCGGGCGATGGCGGGCTATTTCCGCGACCGCTATCCGGGTATCGGCAGCTGCTGGCTTACCGTCAACTGCCGCAACCCGGGCGCGCGGGCTGTCTATCTCAAGGGCGGCTTCACGGATACCGGCGCGCTTTACCACGGCGGCGGCTTCGGCCCGCAGCACATCATGCGGCTGGCCCTGGACTGACGGGCACGGGGAGCGGTGGGGTAAAACCCCACCCTACATGTCCGTCCCGCCCGGCTGCGGCCGAGGGCATGGGGGTTCGCCCCACCGCGTCCATCGGCGTCCATCCACGTCGGCCGGGCCGGATGCGAAGGTAGGATGTAATCGGCAGGGGGCGGCCGGCGCCCGTGCCTCTGCAAGGGCTCTGCGCCAAAGGCGCTTGTTCGCCGCATGAAAGAACATCCACGCCGGGTCCGCAAGGCAGTCCGGCCTGCCTGGCCGGCCCTGTCCTTCGCGACAGGGGCAGATGGCAGGATCAGGACGACCGGAACCGCTTGCCCGGATCGAACCCGCACCATTCCGCCGCCTTCAGCCAGGTCGCGGTGAACCCGTTCAGCGCATAGGTCTCGTAGATCGTCATCTGCCCCTGCCGGGTCACACCGACCGTCATCACGTCGCCCGCGCGCAGGCTGCGGACCGTTCCGGCCACGCCGCTGTTGCCTGCATCCGCGCTGACCTCCCATTCGCCGAACTCGTTCTCCATCTCCGAGATCTCAAGCTGCTGCGACACCGGGATGACCTGCCCGTCCACGATGAAAGAGACCGCATCGCCGTCGATCAGCGGCGACGGATAGCCGCGCGGCGCCACCGGCACGTAGCTCAGGCTAGCATCCGCGCCGTCCTCGCCCACGGTGATGCCGAAAACCCCGGCCCCGTCCGAGCCTGTCCAGACCTCGCAACCGCCGAAGCCGGGGAAATCGGGGTTGGCGAAGAACCGCACGTGCCAGGCGCCGTTGCTCCAGCTGTCCACGTCCACGGTGCCCGCCCGGGCCATATCGGCCGTGCCCCACGGCCACGCCAAAAGGCCGGCCAGCGCCATCATCAACTGTCGTCCGTTCATCTGCCATCCCGTCCTGTCGCGTGTCTCGACAGAATGGGCCGGCGAGGTTTTACATTTCGTGAAGAGCGCCGGGCGCGCAGGCTCACTTCAGCTGGCTGTCCTTCGATCCGCGCCGGTTGATCCCGCCGCGCGCCTTGTAGGCCCCGTCGCGCTCCTGCTGGCAGTCGAGGCACAGCTTGACCCCCGGAATGGCCAGCCGGCGTTTCTCGGGGATCTCTTCCTCGCATTCGGCGCAATGGGTCAGGCTTTCGCCCTGCGGCCGCTTTGCCGCCCGCAACCGTGCCAGTTCGTCCGAGATCGAGGCCTCGATCTGTTCATTCACCGCGCCGTCGCGGGACCATCCGCCTGCCATGCCAGCTTCTCCTTTCGCGATGCTTTTAATCTAGGGCCGATCGGCAGCCCCGTCCATCGGGACGGCACGCGCCGCCCCCAACGCCCGGGGGCGGGCACAGGCCCGATCCGGGCCGAAACGCCCCCGTGGCTTGAGAGGGCAATGCGTTACCAATCGGTAAACGCGCCCTCGCAACCCCTTGATTTTCCTGGACCGACCTGATGTCCCACGCGTGGGACACCCTTAAAGGCTGACCGCCCCGTCATAGATCCGGTCCAGCGCCACCTGGGTCCCCCGCGTGAACTCCAGCGAACAGCCATAGGGCACGCCCTCGCGCAGGCTGCGCCCGAAATTCTGGACCTGCAGCACGTAGTGATTGGCCGAGGGGAAGCGCTTGCTCTCCACCACCAGCCCGGGCGCATGCAGCTCCACCCGGGCCTCTCCGAAGACGCCGGCGTTGAACGGCGCCGTCACCCGGATCGTGCCGGTCGTGCCGTGGAAGGACATCTCCTGATACAGGCCCATCCGCATCGACACGTAAGAGGAATAGGTGAAGCCCGGGAAGGTCGCCTCGATCGCGGCAAAGCTGTCGATCCCCTTGTCCCAGCGGATCTTGGCGCCGATCTCGTCGGGCTCCTGCCCGGTGGCGAACCGCACCGATCCCAGAACATAGACCCCGATGTCGCGCAGGGCCCCGCCGCCGGTCTCGGCCCGGTTGCGGATATTGCCGGTTTCGGCGGAATTGTCGAAGCTGAAGGCGCCCCGCACGTGGACCAGCTCGCCGATCCGGCCGTTGGCGATCCAGTCACGCACCAGCTGCCATTGCGGGTGATGGACGATCATGAAGGCCTCGGCCGCCAGCACGCCGGCCTTGTCCCGGGCCTCGATGATCGCGTCGATCTCCTCGGCCTTCAGCGCGATCGGCTTTTCGCACAGAACGGCCTTGCCGGCGGCGATCGCCTTCAGGGTCCACTCGACATGCATGTGGTTCGGCAGCGGGACATAGACCGCGTCGATCCCCGGGTCGGCCAGCAGCGCGTCGTAATCGGCATGCACCTTGAGCCCCGGCGCAAAGGCCTGGAAGGCCGCCGCCTTCTCCTGCGAACCGGTCGCCAGCGCCGCCAGTTCGGCCCCCGACGCGGCGTGGATCGCCGGCCCCATATGTTCACGGGCGAATTTCGCCGCCCCGAGAATGCCCCAGCGCACCGGAGTGGTCATGTCGTCTCTCCTTCTTCTGCCCGCGCGGGCCAGGCGCCTCGGCCCCCGACCGTCGCCCGCAGGGTAGCGTCTCTGTCGGCAGGCACCAGCCCCAAGGCCCCCGGTTCAGCCCCCGCCGCGCCGGCGGCCGTCAAAGCCCGGCCTCCACCCGCTCCAGAAAGCGCCGCGCCAGGGCCGGATCGGTCGTCGACAGGCATTGCAGCCCGAAATACCAGTAGACATACTTGTCATAGGCCCGCTTCCTCGGCCTGCCCCCCAGCGCCTCGGCCAGTTCCTCGGGTGTTTTCGCCACCTTCGCCAGGTGATGGAAATCCGCCTGACCGCACAGCACCACGGGCTTGCGGTGCAGGCAGGCCTCGATGCCCACGGCCGAGTTGATCGTCACCACCCGCTCGCAGGCCGCGAGGATATCGTGGATATTGCCGCCCGAGACGGTCAGCCGGCAATGCCGCGCCGCCAGCCGCCGCAGCCAGGCCGCCGTCGCCGGGTCGGTGTCGCGCGGATGCGACTTCACCACCACCGGCCCTTGCGCGGCCTCCAGCACCGTCTCCACCATCTGCTCACGCGTCAGGTGGCAGGTCTCTTCGACGTCGCGATGCGCCTCGCTCTGCAGAAAGACCGCCACGGCCCCCTCGGGCAGCGCCTCCACCGCCCCGGGCTGCGGATAGCGCGAGCTGCGCGCGCCCACGAGCCGCTTGCGCAAGCGGCGAAAGAACGGCCGCGCGGCCTCTGCATCGACCCGATCGGGATCGAACCGCAACCCGGCGATGGACGAAAACGCCCGGATCCCCCAGGGATCGACATTCCAGAACGGGTAGACATAGGCGATGCCGGCGTTCCAGACGCGCGGATGCCGGATGCGGCCGTGGTTGACCAGGTGGATCGCATCGTCCGCGCCCGCCTGTGCCGCGACCCGGCTCTTGTCCAGCGGGCGCAGGTGGACCCGCCGGCCCTCTGCCTCCAATCCATTGCGCAGGCGGTCATAAAAGGGCATCACCCCCTCACCCGAGGTGTCCAGCCAATCCTTGGGCAGATGAAAGATGATGTCGCGCGTCATGGGCGGACCCTAGCGACCCGCAGGCGCCGGCCCAAGAGGGCGCATGGCCTTCGCATCCCCCAAAAGAAAAGAAGCCCGCCAAAGCGGACCCCTGACCTTTATGCGCCCACCGTACCGAGGCGCGCCTGCAAGGGCGCGACGAGGGCCCTGCCGGGATCAGGCCGAAGCCAGCATCCCCTTCTCCTTCGCCAGGTCGCGCATCTTCTTCTGCAGCTTCTCGAAGGCGCGCACCTCGATCTGGCGGATCCGCTCGCGACTGACGCCGTATTTGCCCGACAGATCTTCCAGCGTCACCGGCTGGTCGGACAGCCGACGCTCGGTCAGGATGTCCTTCTCGCGGTCGTTCAGCACGTCCAGCGCCTCGGCCAGGAGCTCGCGCCGGGCTTCCAGCTCGTTGCGGGCCTCGTAATCGCTGGCCTGGTCGGCATCCTCGTCCTCCAGCCAGTCCTGCCATTGCATGGCGCTCTCGCCCTCGGCGCCCACGGTCGCGTTCAGCGAGGCGTCGGAGCCGGCCATGCGCCGGTTCATCGAGATCACGTCATCCTCGGTCACGCCCAGATCGGTCGCGATCTGCTTGACGTTCTCGGGCCGCAGGTCGCCGTCTTCCAGCGCGCCCAGCTTGGCCTTCGCCTTGCGCAGGTTGAAGAACAGCTTCTTCTGCGCCGAGGTCGTGCCCAGCTTCACCAGGCTCCAGGACCGCAGGATGTACTCCTGGATCGAGGCGCGGATCCACCACATGGCATAGGTCGCCAGACGGAAGCCCTTTTCGGGATCGAACCGTTTCACCGCCTGCATCAGGCCCACGTTGGCCTCCGAGATCACCTCGGCCTGGGGCAGCCCGTAGCCGCGATAGCCCATGGCGATCTTGGCCGCCAGTCGCAGGTGCGAGGTCACCAGCCGGTGCGCGGCCTCGGTGTCCTGTTCCTCGACCCAGCGCTTGGCCAGCATGTATTCTTCTTCCGGTTCCAGAAGGGGAAACTTCCGGATTTCCTGCAGGTAACGGTTCAGCCCGCCCTCCGGCGAGGGAACCGGTAGATTTCCATAATTGGCCAAGGCTCTGCCTCCCAATGTTTATACCTTTAACATCTCATATGGAGCTCTGACACTCCGCTACAAGGGTAGGAACGCGAATATGGGCCAAAAGTTTACAGATCGTTAGCGCTCAAGGCCCGCGCTCACGCGCACGTGCTGTTCATGTCAGAGCAACCGATGGGAATTGCCCCTATCCATACATTTTTGCATGGGTAATGTCAAGATTTCGCCAATACCGAAAGATCATTGTATCCTCTAGATCAGGCGGCAGCCCATCAGGGTATCCAATGTTTCCGCCCGTTTCACCTAAAGAGGTCGCCATGCCCGCTTCCCTGCCCGCCTCTCCGGCCAGCCCCGCACCGCGTCCCCGGCCCGGGGCCCGCCCGATGGCCCGGCTGGCCGGGGCGCTTTATCTGCTGATCATCGGCACCGGGCTGAGCGCCGAATTTGCCCTGCGCGGGCCGCTGCTGGCCTCTCCGTCCCCGCTTGCGAACATCGCGGCGGCCGCGCCCGCCTTCCGGCTGAGCCTGCTGGGCGATCTCGTGATGCTGCTGGCCGATGTCACGCTGGCGCTGCTGTTCTTCCAGCTGCTGCGCGGGGTCTCGGCGCCGCTGGCGCTGGCGGCGATGGTCTTCCGCCTGATGCAGGCGGCGCTGATCGGCATGGGGCTGATCCTGCTGTCGCAGGTGCCGGTGCTGGCGGATCAGCCGGGGCTTGCCACCGCGATCCTGGGGATCCATGCGACGGGCTACGACGTGGCGCTGGTCTTCTTTGGCGTGAATTCCGCACTGCTGGCGCTGCTGCTGCACCGGGGCGGCGCGGTGCCCCGGATTCTGGTGCTGGCCATGGGCGGGTCGGCGGCGGTCTATGTCTCGGGCGGCGTGCTGCGGCTGGTGGCGCCAGAGCTGAGCGATGCCCTGCTGCCCGCCTACCTGCTGCCGCTTCTGGCCGAGACCGGGCTGGCGCTCTGGCTGGTGATCCGGGGGCGGGTCTAGGCTCTACCCCCTCAGCGCCGCGAGCAGATCGGCGAAATCCTCCGGCAAGGGCGCCTCGAAGCGCAAAGCCTCGCCCGTGACGGGATGGTCGAAGCCCAGAACCGCCGCGTGCAACGCCTGACGCCGGAAGCCGCGCACCGCTTCGGCCGCCGCCTCGGTCAGCGCCCTGGCGGGCAGTTTGCGCGCCCCGCCATAGGTCGGATCGCCCACCAGCCCGTGGCCGGCATGGGCCATGTGCACGCGGATCTGGTGGGTCCGCCCGGTCTCAAGCCGGCATTCCACCAGCGCGAGGCAGGGCGGCGTGCCGAAGCTCTCCTGTAGCCGGGCGCGGGTGACCGCGTGGCGACCGCCGTCGAAGCGCACGGCCTGCTTCTGGCGATCCGTGCGGTGCCGGTCGAGCCCGGTGGTGATCTTCAGCACGTTGCCGGGTTCAAAGCTGACCCCGCGCATGCCGCGCAGGCGGGGATCGGCGGCATCCGGCACGCCGTAGACCAGCGCCTGGTAGGCGCGCTCGGCCGTGTGGGCGGCGAATTGATCGGCCAGCCCGTGATGCGCGGCGTCGGACTTGGCGATGACCAGCAGGCCCGAGGTCTCCTTGTCGATCCGGTGCACGATGCCGGGCCGTTTCACACCGCCCACGCCCGATAGATCCGCACCGCAATGGGCCAGCAGCGCGTTGACCAGCGTGCCCGAGGGCGTGCCGGGGGCAGGATGCACGACCATGCCGGCGGGCTTGTTCACCACGATCAGGTCGTCGTCCTCGAAGGCGATCTCCAGCGGGATATCCTCGGGGCCGATATGGCTGTCCTCGGCCTCTTCGACGGTGATGCGGATCCCGGCGCCGGCGGCGACCCGGGCCTTGGGGTCGGTGACGACCTGGCCGTCCACCGACACCGCGCCCTCGGCGATCAGCCGGGCCAGCCGGGTCCGCGAGAGCGCGGCGCTCTCTGGCACATCGCGCGAAAGCGCCTTATCAAGGCGCGGCGGCGGGTTGTCCGCCAGTGTGAAAGAGACGATACGCGCGCCCATGGAACCTCTTCCGTCCGAAGACGATTATGTCGAGCCCGCCAACCTGCGTTTCCTGCGCCGGCTGGTGACGGTGCTGACGACGGTGATGATCGGCGGGCTTGTAATCGTCGTCGGCCTGCTTGTCATCCGATACCAGCGTCCCGCGCCCCTGCCCTTGCCGGACGAGATCGCCCTGCCCGAGGGCACGGCGGTGCAGGCGGTGACCTATGGGCCGGATTTCTACCTGGTTGTGACGCAGGGCCGCGAGGTGCTGGTCTATGACCGAGGCTCGGGCACGTTGCGCAAGACGCTGGCGCTGGACTGAGCCTGCGCCCCGCCTGACGGCGCGTCTCGCGGGGGCACGGCCCCGGTTGCCGCCCCCGGGGACGGGAACTAGGATCAAGAAGCCGTTCCCCGGAGAGCCCGCCCCGTGCCCAAGCCTACCGCCCCGTCTTCTTCCGACCGGATGTCGCGCGTCGCCGACCTGCTGCGCGCGGCGGCGGAGATCCTGGCCGAAGACCCCTGCGCGCCCGAGATGATCATCGGCCTGGCGACCCTGCTGGCCGAGGCCGGCGAGGCGGAGACCGGCGACCGGCTGCTGGCCCGGCTGCTCGACCAGATCCCGACCCACCGCCGCGCGACGCGGGTCCGGGCGGAGATGGCCGTGAACCGGGCGGACGCCGACCTCGCGAACACTGTGTTCGAACGCTACCTCGCCGCGCATCCCGGCGATATCGACATGCGCCTGCGCCATGCCGCCGCGCTGATTGCGCTCGACCAGCCCTCTGCCGGCCGCGCCGCATTGGCCAGGGTCGCCCCCGACGCCGACCTGCCCGCCGCTCTTGCCGCCCGCCACCGCGCTCTGCTGGCCCAGGTCGGCGCGCCACCTTCGTTTCCGCCCACCGCACCGAACGCGCCCGCGCCGGACATTCCCGGGCTGATGTCCCGCGCCCGCGCGTTGCTGCAGGCCGGAGAGCCCGCCCCGGCCGAGCCGCTGCTGCGCGAGGTGCTGCGCCACCGCCCGTCCCATCGCGGCGCGGTCCAGTGCCTTGTCCAGGCCGCGCGCCTGCGCGGAGACATGCCCGCCGCGCTGGACCTGATCGAGGCACGCCTGGCCGAGGCGCGGGACCCGGCCGAGCTGCGGCTGCTGCCGGGGTATCTCGACCTTTGCGTGCAGGCCGATGCTGGGGACCGCGCGGAGAAGGTGACGCGCGACCTCGACCTGGCCGACGCGCCGCTGACCGACCGCGAACTGCTGCGCATGGCCACCTCGGCCGAGAAACTGCAGATGACCCCGCTGACCGTCGCCGTGATCCGGCAGCTGGGTACCCTGCCCCGGCTGAGCGCCGCCAGCGCGCTGCGGCTGATCCAGATGGCGTCGGACACCGGCGGCGCGGCGCTGCGCGACCAGCTGTCCGAGGTGCTGCCCGGGCGGGTCGATCCCGCCGAGGCCGCGGACCTGCGCATCGGCCTCGCCCGGCAAGCCGAGGGGCCCTATGCCGCCCTGCGCCTGGCCCGCCGCCTGACCGGCCCGCGCCGCGACCCGGCCGCCGCCGCCCTGCTGGCCGAGGCGCTGCTGGAGGCCGCCCGGCCGGCCCTGGCCGCGCGCTACCTGGCGCGCTGTCGCAGGCGGTGGCCCGAGGACACGGGGCTTCGCCGCCTTGCTGTCACCGCCGCGCTGAACCTGGGCCGTCCCGAGCAGGCCCGCCGCGAGATTGCCGCCTGGGCGCAGGACGCAGAGGCATCCCGCGCCACCGACCGGCTTGCCAATGCCCGCGTCGCGCTGGCCTGCGCCATCGGAGACCTGGATGCGATCGACGCCGAGCTGGACGCGCTGGAGCCACGCCGACAGATCCCGCAGCTGCGCCTGCAGGTGGCCTATGGCCGCTGCGACCTGGCCGCGGCCGAGGCACAGGCCCCCGCCGCCGCCGCCGCCATGGGGCGCGGGCGCAAGGTGATGCGGCATTTCGGGACAACGCATGTGGGCTCCATGCTGGGCGAATTCCGGCTCTGGTCCGGCAGCGGCACCAGCGCGGCCGAGGGCGCGCGGGCCTTTTACTTCGCCGCCCGGCAGGTGGTCGACGGTCAGCTTGACCGGATCGCGCGATTGTCGCCCCCCGGCCTTGCGCCCCGGGGCGCTATCCCGCCGCAGGTGCTGCAATACTGGGACAGCGCCGCGCCACCGGAAGCCATCGCCGAGACGATGCAAAGCTGGGAGACAGCGCCGGGCCTGTCCTACCAGCGGTTCGACAAGCGGTCGGCCACCGAATTCCTGCGCGAGCGGTTCGGCCAGGATCATGTCCGCGCCTTCCGGCTGGCCAACCATGCCTCCGAAGCGGCAGATTTCCTGCGTCTGTGCCTGCTGCTGGACCGGGGCGGGATGTATGCCGATGCCGACGACCGGCGGACCGGCGATGCCGCGGGTCTGCTGGCGAAGGGCGGCGGGCTGATCCTGTTCCGCGAGGCCTATGGCACGCTGGCCAACAACCTGATCTGCGCCCGCCCGGGCCACCCGGTGATCGAGACCGCCGCCGAGCTTGCCCTGCGCTCGCTTCTGGCGCGCGAGAACGACGGGCCCTGGTCGAAGACCGGACCGGGTCTGATCACGCGGGCGGTGGCGCTTTACCTCGACGGCGTGAGCGACGCGGAGCTGCACGGCGACCTGGTCCTGCTGCCCGAGATCGAGATGCGGCGCTACGTTCATCCGCACCTGCGCCTGCCCTACAAAAGCTCGCCCGGCTACTGGGATCCGCGCTATGCCGGACCGGCCCGGCCGGTCATCGAGGCGCTGCGCGAAAGCTTTCTCCGGGACCAGACCACCGCGCCGGGCCTGCCTGCGTCACGGGCCGGATGATCAGCGCGCCGGGGTCCCCGCTTTCGGATGATATCGGGCCGGCAGCGCCGCCTGCCATCGCCGGCTGGCCTGGCACATGGCCCAATCCTGCCGCGCCGCATGGGCCGGAAGACATGACCTTGCGTCAGTCTTCGGGTCCTCTTCGGCTGTCCAGCACACCGAAATCCGATGAGGCAGAGCCGCTTTTAGCCTGGGAATAATAGCCTTCAGCCGCCAGACCGCGGCGGAGAAGCTCGCGCACGGCCGCCGAGCGGCTGGGCATCCGTACCTGGAACCGCCAGTTGTCCAGCGCTTCCAGTTCTTCCTGGGTCAGCATGATCTGCAAACGATCCAAACGTTTGGACGTCTTGTCGGGCATCGGGCCCCCTCCGTCGGCACCCAGTCTCTTGTCCCGTTTATGTTGTTATACCCACCGGGCTTGTCAAGATTACTCATAATACTGGGTTAACGCCGCCTGCTCAATCCACTCATGTTGCGCAGAATTGTATAATAAGCATTTGATTTAACTGGAAATAACCCCGGAACAGCCGGTATTTTCCATACGCCGAATGGACGGTCCGCTGATGGAGCCGGCTCGGAAGGAATGCAATGCAGATACTCGTGATATGCGGCGACCCGGTGCTGGCGCTGGATCTTGAATTGTTTCTCAGCGGAAACGGATACCTCCCGGTGATGACCGAATGCGGGGCGATGCATCTTCCCGGACCGGCGGACCTGGGAGACTGCGCCTCGGCGATCGTCAACATCGACCGCTTCGATGACGACACCCGCGCGGTGCTGGAACGGCTCTCTGCGTCGCAGATCCCGATCATCGCCGTCTCCTCGCTCGAAGAGGAAGACCTGACAGGCGTGCCCCCGGTCGTGGCCTGGCATGCCAAGCCGCTGTCGGTGGATTATCTGCTGCCCGACGTGCGCTCGGCCACCGCTGGCCGGCTGGCAAGGGATGCGGCGCCCGAGGCGCGGTAAGGGCGCGCCGCTACTGCCGAGATCGTCGCAGCTATCGTCGCGTGGATTTTAATGCCGTGCGCCTGGCCATCCGGCGGGTTTCGAGAAACGCGCTTCGGGCCTGACGCCATCCTCGAACACCTCAAGAGATCCCGGGTCCAACTGCGATCGTATGAAACAGCGCAGTCCCGGGCCCTGGCCTGACCGGGTCCGGTCCCGGCGCTGTCCCGCCGGGACCTGACGGGCCAGGGCCGCCGCATGCGGGCCCTGTGACTCACCTCAACCCTTGGCAGAGGGTATGACGGGGCAACTCGCGCGGCCAGAAGAATCTTGAGACAGTTCCACCGAAGGGCATCCGCGCCCGCGCACCGATGCCGGCACCGCAGCCAGCGGCGCCTCCCCCTCTCAATAAGAGTATCCGGGCAGCCGGCCACACCAGAGCGACGCAACCGCAACGGTCGGCTCACCCCGAACGCCCGTGTTGCTCGGCGGTGGCCCACTTCCCCGGTCTGTTGCCAACCGCAACCGCGGCCCCGTCCAGACGGCACCCCGGCACATGCGGGGCCCGCGGTCCGTTCGCCCTAGGGCGCGCCGCCGGAGAGGGCCTTTGCCAATTGCTGATCCACGACCAGATGGGTGACAAGACCCCCCTTCAGGGCGGCGCGGGTCGCCGTGAGGCGATCGGTGCCACAAACGACCAGAAGCCTCTTCGGCGCGGCCTTCATGTCCTCGATCGTGGCGGCGATGATGCGATCATAGGGGGCCGAGCGGACCTCTGCGCCGTTTTCGTCGATGTAACGGCAACAGATGATGCCCCGGGCGCCCTTCTCCCGGGCCAGTTGCAATTCCGCCCGGGTGCTGATCCCGGCCGCGGCCATGTGCGTGTCGTCCTCGACATGGCCGATGGACGCGATGGTCATGTCGATCCGGGACAGGCGGGCCAGCTGGGTCCGGATCGTGGGTTCCTCCCTGAGCCCTTTCGCCAGCGCTTCGCTGGAGACGATGCCGGGGGCGTGCAGCGTGTGGCAGCTTGCGCCCAGCTTGTTGGCCACCTCGATCGCACAGAACTCCGACGCGGGCACCCGTTCGGAATCCTGCGAGCCGATCAGCTGACACACCTGGGTCTGGACCACGGTGCTGCGCGGGATGGCCCGGGCGACGGCGGCGATGGTCTCGCCCCAGGCGACACCGATGCGATCGCCGGGCTCGACGATATCCAGAACCGCCATCGCCGCGACGCGCGCCACATGCGCCAGCAGGTCCTCGCGGGCGGTGGTGACATCCTCGGCCGCGTCCTTGGCGACATAGACATCCTGCAGCCCGTACATGTCGCGCAGATCGCGCGACATGGTGGAGGCGGCGAACAGCTGTCCGTCGACGCGGATTTCGACGATGCCCCTCTCGCGGCATTCACGCAGCATGTTCACGATGGTCGCGCGCGACAGCTGGAAGCGTTTCGCGATCTCGCTCTGGGTCAGGCCTTCGCCGTAATACAGCAGCGCGACGCTGGACAGCATCGAATCCTTGTCATTGCTGCCTGACAGCGATCGGAAACCCTTGTTCATGCTTCATTCATTAATGACTTTGGAGCCGGCCTGGCCATAGTTTTTGCGAAACCAGTTGTAACAGCGTTCGATTTCCTCGGGCGGCAGCTCTTCCACCGGGCCGCGGGTCATCGCCAGATGCGTGGTCATCGCCGCCTCTTCCAGGTACATCGCGTTCGACGTGGCCTCTTTCGCCGAGGTTCCCATGGTGAAGACACCATGCGCCTTGACCAGCACCGCCCAACCGCCTTCGGCAGCCTCGATGATGGCCTCGCCGGTGTCGACCTCGCCGGGGGTGGCATAGCGCGAACAGGGCACATCGCGCCCCAGCATGTGGGTGATCGGCGTCATCACCGCCGGGATCCGTTCGCCACGCGCCGCGAAACTGCTGGCGTAGGGCGAATGGGTATGCGCCACGCCGAAGACGTCGGGGCGGTGACGATAGATGTAAAGGTGAATGCCGGTGTCGACCGAGGGCTTCATCTTGCCCTCGATCACCTTGCCGTCCAGATCGACCACCACCATCGTGTCGGGCGTGAGCTTGGCGAATTTCACGCCCGAGGGCTTGATGACGACCAGCCCGGTTTCGGGATCGCGGCCCGAGACATTCCCGCCCGAGCCGACGACAAGCCCGTTGGCCGGAAGTTCATGGTTCTGCTCGCAGACGGCTTCCTTCAACGCTTCAAGCATGGGTCAGGTCCTTCTTGTCCTCGGGGATGCCGTGCGGATAGACGACGATCTTCAGGGATTTCTCGGCCTCCACCAGCATGCGGAAAGCCTCGGCGCTGTCGCTGATCTCGAACCGGTGCGAGATCGCCTCGTCCGCCTTGATGCGGCCGGCCTCCAGCAGGCGGATGTAGCTGTAGGTGTCGGTGTGGTCCGAGCTGTAGCGCGAGGTGATGGTGATCTGGTCGAAATAGGCCTTGTGACCGTCCTGTACCCAATCCACCTCGGGCGGCAGCGGTGCGCCCAGGTGCAGGCAGCCGCCCACCTCGACCAGCTCCAGCGCCTGTTTCCAGGCCGATGGGAAGGGGGCGATCACGATCACGGTGTCGGCCAGGCGGCCGTTGTTGAGCGCGCGCATCGCCTCGACCGCATCGGTGGATTTGGGATTGATCGTGTGGGTCGCGCCGAAATACTTCGCCTTCTCCAGCCGCCAGTCCGAGAAATCCAGCGCGACGACCTTGCCCGCCCCGAAGAGCGGCGCCAGGTGAACAAAGCCCTGCCCCATGAAGCCCGCGCCGACCACGGCGACGGTATCGCCCGGCTGGATGTTGCAGCGCTTCAGCCCCGACAGCACGCAGGACCACGGTTCAATGGTCACGGCGGCCTCGTCCGAAATGGAGTCGGGCAGTTTGTGGGTGTCCATTGCCAGATGCTGCGCTGTCACGCGGAAATACTCGCAGACCCCGCCGGGATCGAGCTTCATGGTCTTGTAGAACGGATCGCGCGTGAAATGCCCGCGCCGCGACAGGTGGCTGTCCACGCGGCCCACGTGGTGGTTCACGAAGACGCGGTCGCCAACCTTGTATTCGGTGACCCCGGCGCCGACCTCGACGACCTCGCCCGACGGTTCATGCCCCAGCACCTTGGGTTCGGTCTTGTACCAGGCCATCGTCTCGCCGCCGCAAAGCCCGCAGGCGCGTGTCTTCAGAAGCAACTCGCCGGGGCCGATTTCCGGAACGGGGCGGTCTTCGATGCGGATGTCGTCAATGGCGTATTGCACCGCCGCTTTCATCATGTTGCTCACGGAGTTGGCTCCTTAATTGCGTTCAGGTCATCCTGCAGGCGGCGCATCGCCGTCGAGATCCGCTCGTAGCGCCGGTAGACGCTGCAATAGGCCGCGTGGGCCTGAAGATCGGTGCGATAGGTGATCGCGTCCTCGTCACGCCGCGCCAGCCCGATCGGGTCGCCCATCCCGGCGGCCGCCGCGCCGATGCAGGCGGCGCCCCACAGGCCCTGGTCGGACAGCGGGCTGACGATGACGTCCTGCCCGATGATGTCGGCGATGATCTGGCACCAGACGCGGTTCTTCGATCCGCCTCCGGTCAGCTGCACCGGTCCGGTGGGCAGGCCGGAATGGCTTTCGAAGCAATGGCGCAGGCTCAGGGCCGTGCCCTCCATCACCGCGCGCCCCAGATCCGCCTTGGTCGTGCCGGCGCCCAGGCCCAGGAAGCCGCCGCGCATGTCCGGCGCGACGAAGGGCGCGCGTTCGCCGTTGAGATACGGCAGGAAGGTCACGCCGTTGGATCCGACGGGCACGGTTTCCACCAGCGCGTTCAGCTTTTCGGACACTTCCGAAGCCGTGTCGCCGCCCAGGCTGAGCGGGTGCAGCGCCGTGAACCAGTCGAAGGCCGCCGCGCCGGTGGAGGGCGCCAGGATGCGGATGATGGTATCGCTGGACGGATGCAGCGCCGAGGCCCCCACCGGGACCGGCACCCGGTCCGCCTTGTCGGTCAGGATGTTCACGACGGCCGTGGTCCCCATGATCAGCATGGTCTGGCCGGGCTGGTCCAGCCCCATGCCCACGATCATCGCCGCCAGATCCAGCGTACCCACCGAGACCGACAGCCCGGCCGGAAGCCCCGTCTCGGCCGCGGCCGCGTCGGTCAGGCGACCCAGCTGCTCTGTCGCGCGGCGGGGTGTCATCAGCCGGGGCTTCAGGTCCTCGCATTCGATGGACTCGAACTGGGCGTCGCTGTAGGCGCGGTCGTCCAGATCGATGAAGGGGATCGAGCCGTTCGAGAAATCCGTGGCCTTCGCCCCGGTCAGGCAGAAGCCGATCCAGTCGGCACAGGTGAAAACGGTGTCGATCTTCGCGGCTTCATCGACGTTCTTCGCCTTCAGCCAGCGCCAGATCATGCCGGAGGTGCCCGGCCAGATCGACGTGCCGGACCCGATGCCAATGGCATCCGTCCTGCCGGCCCGCACCAGCGAATCAAGGTCGTCCGAGGCGCGCGTGTCGTTCCACAGAATGGCATGTCCCGCGGGCCGGTCCTGCGCATCGAGCGCCCAGAACCCGTCGCCCTGACCGCAGATCCCGATGGACACGATCTCTTCGCCTGCGCAGCTTTCCGCGATCTCGGCCAGGCACGCGCGCGCGCCCTGCCAGACCTTCTGCATGTCCTGTTCAGCATGTCCGGGCGCGTCGCGCAGCACCGATGTCGCCTGCTCGGACTTGGCAACGCAGGTGCCGTCCGAACGGTAGGCGGCCGCCTTGATTGCCGTCGTGCCGACGTCCAGACCGATAGTGATTTTGGTCAAGTTCTGCCCCTCCACTTTTCTACAAATGGGATACTCGTTGACATTTGTAAAGAAGGTTGTTTTGGTTTCGCCACCGGCACGAGGGGGTGCCTCTTTCAAACAGGGAGGATTGAAAGTGAAGAAGTTTTTCGTTGCAACAAGCGTGGTTGCGGCTCTTGCAGGGTCGACGGCGCTCGCCGATGACCACCTGAGTCTCGAGGGAAAAACCATTGGTGTGGCCGTGGTTGGCACCCAGCACTTCTGGGATCGCGAGGCCTTCAACGGCGCGACCGACAAGGTCGAAGAGCTGGGCGGCACGGTGGTTGCCGTCGATGGCGGACGTGACAACCAGGTGCATGCCGACAACCACGACATCCTGCTGAACCGGGGCGTGGACGCGGTGATCTCGATTCTGGGCGATGGGTCTGTCGAACCCAAGTTCGAAGCACTGTCGGCAGCCGACATTCCGGTCTTCACGGTGGACCATCCCAGCCCGCATTCCGTGAACAACACCACGTCCGACAACTACTACATGGGCACGACCATCGGCCGCTACATGGCGGATGCCATCGGCGGCAAAGGCAAGGTCGCGGTCTTCAATGCGTTCGAGAATTCGCTGCGCATCTGCGGCACCCGGACCGGGCTGTGGAAATACGTGCTTCAGGACTATCCTGAAATCGAGATCATCCAGCCCGAGCTGGCCGAGGAATTCGCCAACGCGCCGGAAGACGCCCGTCGCCAGACGCTCGACCTGCTCAGCCAGTATCCCGAAGGCACGATCGACGCCATCCACGTCAGCTGCTGGGACCAGCCGGCCATCGGTGTCGTGCAGGCGCTGGAAGAAACCGGCCGGACCGACATCGTGGTGACCGCGCTGGACGGCGGGCCGGAGACGCTCGAGATCATGGCCGAAGAGGACAGCCCCTTCGTGGCGAACGTGGCCCAGCAGCCGCGCCTGATCGGGGCCACCGCTGCCGAAAACGTGGCGCGTTTCTTTGACGGCGAAACCCTGGTGCCGCAGACCTACGTGGATGTCGTTCCCGTGAACGGTCAGGCCGAGGCCATGGAAGCCTACGAAGCGCTTGGGTACGGCAGCCTCGACTGAGGCGCCTCTCTGACTGAAGTGCAGCAGGCGGCCGGATGTGCCGCCTGCCGCATTCGGCTCCATTGAACTGCAATTCTTGCCAAGCGAGGCGACATGACCGAGGCAGCGTTCCGTCTGCGCGATATTGTTCAGGTATTCCCCGGCGTCCGGGCCCTGGATGGGGCCAACCTGACGGTCCACCCCGGAGAAGTTCACGGCCTGGTTGGCGAAAACGGCGCGGGCAAATCAACGATCATCAAGGTGCTTGCGGGGGTCTACCAGCCCGCCGAAGGCCACATCGACGTGGGCGGGACCGCCATATCCCCCGCCACCCCTGAGAAAATCCATGCCGCCGGAGTGCGGTTCATCCACCAGGAACTGCACCTGGTCCCGCATTTCACCGTCACGGAATCGGTCTTCATGGGCCAGGAACTGGCGGGCCCCATGGGGCTTGCGACAACCCGGATGCGCAGGGCGGCCGAGGCCTTCATGCGCGATCAGCTCGGCTCGGCCCTGCCCGGCAACCGCCTGATCCGCGATCTGAGCCCCGCCGAGCGCAAACTGGTGCAGGTGGCCCGCGCGCTGATCGACGGCGAGGCCAGGGTGGTTGTCTTCGACGAACCGACCGCGCCGCTGGCCAGCGAGGAAGTGCTGAAGATCATGAAGGCGATCGAGCAGCTGAAAAGCCGCGGCATCGCCATTCTCTACGTCTCGCACTACCTCAACGAAATCACCGAGCTGTGTGACCGGGTCACCGTCTTTCGCAAGGGCAAGGACGTGGCCGTGTTCGACGAGATCACCGCCGACACCGGCACCGAGCTGGTTTCGGCCATGATCGGCCGCGAGCTGGACGCCTTCTTTCCCGCCACCAGCCGCCAGGCCGGAGAGGTCGCGCTGCGCCTGCAGGGGTTCAGCGACGGCCAGACGTTCGAGGATGTGACCCTGGACATCCGGCGCGGCGAGATCTTCGGCATCGCCGGGCTGATCGGCTCGGGCCGCGAAGAGCTGGTGGATGCGCTTTACGGGCTGCGCCGGCGCGCGTCCGGGACGCTGACACTGGATGGCACCGTTCTAGATACGCAAAGCGCCGCCAACGCCGTGGCCAACGGCATGGTGCTGGTGCCGCGCGACCGCCGTCACGACGGGCTAGTCCTTCCCATGACGGTCGAGGAAAACGCCACGCTCGCCACGCTGGACGAAAGCTCATCCCTGGGCCTGATCGACCGCAAGCGGATCCGCGAGGTCACCCAGAAGCTGATCGGGGATCTGGACATCCGCCCCGCCAATGCGCGGGCCGTCACCCGGTACCTGAGCGGCGGCAACCAGCAGAAGGTCGTCCTGGCCCGCTGGCTGGCGAAAAGCGCGAAGATCTTCATCTTTGACGAACCCACCGTCGGGGTCGACGTGGGCGCCAAGAGCGAGATTTACCAGCTGATCGAGAACCTGGCCTCGGAGGGGGCGATCATCCTGATGTCGTCCTCCGACCCGATCGAGCTTGTGGGCACCTGTGACCGGGTGGCCGTGATGATGCGGGGCGAGGTCAGGACGATCATCGAGAAGGACGCGTTGAACGTCGATCACCTGGTGGCGATGACCACCGGGGCCACCGACATGCCGGAGGTCGCACATGCAGGCTAATGCCCGCCATCAGAAACACGCGCTGGCCACCTTCGTCGGTCTGCTGCCGCTGATAATTTTCCTGGCGCTTCTGCTTTACGTGGGCCTGAACGCGCCGAACTTCCTGACCTTCATGAACCTGAAGCTCGTGCTGGCACAAAGCCTTCCGGTGGTGCTGGCCGTCATCGGCCTGTCTGCCGTGGTCATGGCCGGGGGCGACGATGTCGTCTCGGGCGGGATCGACCTGTCGATCCCCGCGACGGCGGTGCTCTGTGCGGGCATTGTCGCGGTGATCACGACGGCGGGGCTGTCACTGGTTCTGGCCGCTGGCGCGGCGCTGGTCGCCTGCATGCTGGTGGGCGGGATCAATGCGCTTCTGGTCACGCTGCTGCGCATGACGCCACTGCTGACCACCCTCGCGATGTTCGTCGCGGTGGTGGGCATCAACAACGTCATCACCTCGCGCCGGCGGCTGGATCTGACGTCCGATGCGATCGCGTCGCTGCGGCAGGACTTTGCCTTTGGCCTGCCGCTGGGGATCATCATCGTCGGGATCCTGGTGCTGATCAGCTATCACCTGCTGCACCGCACCAAGTGGGGCCTGAACCTGCAAGCCGCCGGAGGCAGCCGCGACGCGGCCGAAATCTCGGGCATCCGGGTCAACACGCTTGTGGCCCAGTCCTATCTGCTGGCCGCTTTCATGGGCTTTGTCACCGGGTTCTTCATCCTGGCGCGCGGCAACGGCTATTCGCCGGGGACCGAAGACAACCTGATGCTGGAAATGGTGCTGGCCAACTTCCTTGGCGCGGCCTTCTCGCCCCGCCGGGTGGTGACCATGTGGGGCGCGGTGCTGGGCGCGGTCCTTGTCGCCGCCATCTCGATCGGCCTCAAGACCATCGGCGTCAACGTCTTCTGGACCGACCTCATCAAGGGCGCGCTGATCGTGACAGTCGTGGCGCTGTCGGCAATTTCGGAACGGGTGCGGTAATGGAACACGTCTCTGCCAAGGGCAACTTCAACCTGCGCGGCATCGTCGTGCGCTTCGGCTTCCTGATCGTCTTCGCGCTGTTCTTCGCCTTCTTCGCCACATGGAACCCCGTGTTCATAAGCGGGAACAACCTGCTGAACATCGTCGAAGGCTCGGCCATCCTGATGATCATCGCCCTTGGCATGACGCTGATCGTCGCCACCGGCGGGATCGACCTGTCGGTCGGGATCGCGCTGGATTTCGGCGCAGCCTTCGCGGTCGTGGCGATGAAGACCTACGACATGGGCTGGGGCTCGGCCGTCTGCGCGGGCCTGATCGGCGGCTCGCTCGTGGGGCTCTTCAACGCCGCGCTTGTCGTCGGCCTGCGGATCAGCCCATTCCTGGCGACCTTGGGCACGTTCTTCATCGGCTCGTCGGTGCAGCGGATCTTTACCAACGGCGGGGGGCCGATTTCCCACCGGCGGATGCCCGACGGGTTCCGCAACATCGCGCAGGGCGATGTCTTCGGCATCCCGAGCGAGGTCATCCTCGCCGCAGTGCTGGTGGTGATCTACTATCTGGTGCTGGAACGGTCGGTCTGGGGCCGGCGCGTGCATGCGATGGGCATGCAGCGGTCCGCCTCGATCGTGGCCGGTATCCGCGTCAACCGCATCCTGATCGCCTGCTTCGTCTTCGCCTCGATCACCTGCGCCGTGGGCGGGCTGATCTCGGCGGCGAACATCCGGATGTTCACGCCCTTGTCGGGCTTTTCCTACCTGCTGGACGCGATTGCCGCCGTCTTCATCGGTGCGGCGCTGCATCCGCGGGGCCGGCCCAATGTGCTGGGCACGGTGGCGGGGGTTCTGTTCCTGGGCATGGTGACCAACGGGCTGAACCTGATGGGGCTGAACTTCAACACCAAGGATGCCCTGTCGGGGATCATCCTGGTCTCAGCCCTGGCGCTGGCCGTGGCACAGCGCAACATGCGAAACGCGGACGGAGACTGATCTCCGCCCGCGCTCTGCGTCAATGCAAAACGGCCGCCCGGTCCTGGTTCAGGGCCGGGCGGCATTCGTTTCAGCTGGTGAACTCGGGCGGCGCCGCGATCGACAGGTCGGGCAAGGCGCCGGTCCATTTCTCTGCCCGGATCAGGCAGGTATGGGCCATGTTGCCCTGCGACAGCTCCGAACAGCCGTGATCGCTGGTGAGCACGTTGGGATTGCCGTGCACCTCCAGCGGCGCCCCCCTGCCCCGTTGCGGATCGAACCATGCGCCGGTCGGCAGGAACACGCAGTCGCGCCGCAGACCGTCATCCAGCCGCACGCCCGCCAGGCAGGCGCCACGGCCGTTGTAAAGCCGCGCGACATCGCCCGCCGCAAGGCCCAGTGCCCGGGCGGTCTCGGGGTGGAAATAGGCGGCCTCGCGCCCTTCGATCTTGTCGGCCAGCGCCTCCTGCCCCCGGTCGTTCTGCGAATGCAGGCGGGTGTCGGGCTGGCCGGAAATCAGGTGCAGCTCGCCCGGGCCTGCCGAGGTTAGGCATTCCTTCGGCTCGATCCATGTGGGATGGGCGGGACAGCTTGGCAGCTTCAGCGCGCCGATCGCGGCATTCGCCAGGGTGATCCGCCCGGTTTCCGTGGCCAGCGGCACCGCCTCGGGATCGGCGACAAAGCCTGCCAGCGCGATCCGCGCCTCCTCGGCGTCGGGAATGTCGAACCGGCCCTCGGCGCGGAACTGGTCGAGATCCGGCAGCGTGAAGCCATGCGCCTCGGCCACCTCCTGCGACCGGTCCCAGAGATGCGCCAGCCAGGCTTCGGTATCGCGGCCTTCGCTGAAGGCGTCGCCGAAGCCCATGTGCTCGGCCAGGCGAGCGAAGATATCGTAATCGTCCAGCGCCTCGCCGACGGGATCATGAAAGCGCGACATCCACAGAAGCGTCGGATCGCGCCGGTTCATCATGATGTCCGTGCGTTCCAGCGGCGTGGTCGCCGGCAGAACGATATCCGCCCGCCGGGCCGTGGCGGTCCAGCTGTGGTCGTTCACGATGACGGTTTCGGGCCGTGTCCAGGCGTCTTCCAGCCGGTTCAGATCCTGGTGGTGATGGAACGGGTTGCCGCCGGTCCACCAGACCAGCCTGATGTCGGGATAGGTGCGGTCCTGCCCGTCGAAACGGTAGGTGTCGCCGGGATGCAGCAGCATGTCGGCGATCCGCGCGACCGGGATGAAATCGTCGACCGGGTTGCGCCCCTGCGGCACCGACGGCCAGGGGATCAGCCGCGACGCCCGCCCCACCGGCGTGGTCGAGCCATAGCCGAAGCCGTAGCCGGTGCCGGGCTGGCCGATCTGCCCGATCATGGCGGCCAGCGCGAGCCCGGCCCAGATCGGCTGTTCGCCATATTCCGCGCGCTGCAGGCCCCAGGCCATCGAGATCATGCTTTTCGAGCGCACCAGATCATGTGCCAGCTTGCGGATGACATCCGCCTCGATATCGCAGATCGGCGCGGCCCATTCGGCGGTCTTGGCCGTGCCGTCGGCGGCCCCGGTCAGATAGTTCCGGAACGTGTCCCAACCGCTGGTGCATCGCGCGAGGAAGGCGGCGTCGGCCAGGCCAGCGGCGTGGATTTCATGGGCCAGCGCCAGAAGGAGCGCCGTGTCCGTGCCCGGCCGGACCGGCAGCCATTCGGCCCCATCCAGATCGGCCCGCCGCGGAGAGAGGCAGACGATCCGCGTGCCCTTGGCGCGCATCTGTTCCAGCCACGGTCCGACCTCGTGCCGCGAGGTGCCGGACGAGGTGATCTGCGCCGTGCGGGGCGATATGCCGCCCACGGCCAGCAGCAGCTCGCAATGCTCGGCGACCAGCGGCATCGCGGTCATCTCGTCCTGGAAGGCCCGGTTGCTCAGCCCCAGCACGCGCGGGAACAGCACCTCGGCCGCGGCGTGGGAATAGGTGTTGCGCGACGACACGCAGCCGCCGGCCAGGTTCAGGAACCGCCGCATCTGGCTTTGCGCGTGGTGGAAGCGCCCGGCGCTCGACCACCCGTAAGAGCCGCCGAAGACCGCCCCGTTGCCGTGGGTCTCGGTGACGTCGCGCAGGGCGGCCGCCGCCAGCGAGACGGCGCGGTCCCAGCTGACCTCGACATAGCTGTCGTCGCAGCGGTTCGCGCCCTTGTCGCCGTCGAGCCAGCCGCGCCGCACCGCGGGGCGCAGGATGCGGCTTTGCCGGTCCTGCGACGCGCTGGCCCAGCCGCGCCCGATGCGCGAGGGATCGGGGTCGCCGTCAAGCGGGGTCAGCGCCCCGCCCCGTTCGAATTGATAGCTACCCCAATGTGCCGAGGTATACTTCATCGCTCATCCTGGCTTGTTTGGTTCGAATATCACCTTGATCTGCACCTCGCCCGGTTGGGGCTTGCGCGTGATCGCCTCTTCATACGCCTCCAGCGGATAGCTGTGGGTGACGCAGGCCTCACCGTCTATCAACCCGCGGGCCATGAGGTCCAGAGCCGTCGCGTAGGTGAACGGGGCCAGGTGGCCGCCGCGCAGGTCCAGCTCCTTGAACTCGCCCAGGATGTTCAGGTCGAAGGGCACCGGGTCCTTGTAGACGCCGAAGACCACCATGCGTCCCGCCTTGCGGATCAGGTCCAGCCCCTGCAGGAACGCCGATCCCCGCCCCGAGGCTTCGAGGAAGACATCCGCGCCGCGCCCCCCGGTCAGGTCGTCCAGCGTGGTGCCGAGGGCGGGATCGTCGGGGTGGAACGCAAGGTCCGCGCCCAGCGTCAGCGCCAGCTTGCGCTTGGCCTCGCCCGGGTTGATCAGGATCAGCTTGCGCGGCGTCTTCAGGCGGGCTGCCTGCACCATGCCCATGCCGATCGGCCCGGCGCCTGCGATGACGACAACATCCTCGAACCCGATATCGGCCCGCTGGACGCCATGGATGGCATTGGCCAGCGGTTCCACGTAGCAGGCCGCGCGGTTCGACAGGGTGTCGGGAACCTTGTGGATCACCGCATCGGCCGGATAGATCATGTACTCCGCCCAGCCGCCGTCCAGCGTGGCGCCCAGGACATCCATCCGGTCGGACAGGTGGTACTTCCCGCGCTGGCGGAAGAAGTCGTTGCCGTAGGTGATGTTCAGCTCGGCGATGGCCCGGTCGCCTTCACGCAGGCCGTGCCGGTCGGCGGCGCCATCGCCAAGTTCGACCACCGTGCCCGTGAACTCGTGCCCCGGCGTGAAGGGAAACGACAGATCCCAGGGCCCCGTTGCATCCCACATGGCCCGGTCCGCGGCGCAGATGCCGCTGGCATCCACGCGCACCAGAACCTCTCCCGGCCCCGGACGCGGCACGTCCAGCCCCGTTTCCAACCGATGGTTCCCGCCAAACCCATGGCATCGAATGGCTTTCATGCTGACCCTCCCCGTCCGCAGCCTGCGCGCGCAATCCGCTATTGCCTTTTACATTTGCACGTTCTACTGACATTTGTAAAGCTAGATGGAGGAGTCTCCCGGTGAAAAACGAGAAGACAACGGAAGAGATCGCGCTTGGGATCCGGCGCCGGGTGTTCGAGCACTCGATGCGCAACAACGGCGGCTACCTGAGCCAGGCATGCTCGGCGGGCGAACAGCTGGCCTGGCTCTACAACGAGGCGCTGAACCTCGGGCAGCCGACCCTGCCGATGATCCCCAAACCCTTCGAGGGCGTGCCCTCGCCGGACAATCCGGACTATCACACCGGCGCCGGCTACAACGGACCGGCCTCTCCCGACTATGACCGGCTGTTCATCGCACCGGCGCATTACGCGCTGGTCGCCTATGCCACCCTGATCGAGGTCGGCCGGATGGCGCCCGAGGGGCTGGAGATGTTCAACAAGGACGGCTCGTCCGTCGAGATGATCGGCGCCGAACACAGCCCCGGCATGGAAGTGCACAACGGCACGCTGGGCATCGGCCTGTCGACGGCCGCGGGCCTGGCCTATGGCCGCAAGCTGCGCGGAGACACCGGCAAGACCTGGGTCTTCATGTCCGACGGCGAGGTGCAGGAAGGCCAGACCTGGGAAGCGGTACAGGCCTGCGCGTTCCACAACGTCGAGGTCAAGGCGATCATGGACGTCAACGACCAGCAATGCGACGGCGCCATGGACTCGGTGATGGAGGTCGGTGACATCCGCACCAAGTTCATCAACTTCGGCGCCCATTGCGTCGAGGTGGACGGGCACGACCTGGACGCGATCCGGCAGGCCTCGGAAGAGAAACACGAGGGCAAGCCGCTGATCATCCTGGCCCGGACGAACCCCTTCCACGCGATGTCGATCCTCGAGGAACGGTTCCCGCGGCTGCATTACGTACGCTTCAAGTCGGAAGACGAACGCGCGCGCATGAACGTATCCATCGCAAAAGACCTGGGCGTCGACCCGGTCGATTACGCCCACTGAGGAGGCTGGACAAATGGTAGAGATGGTTTCGCGCCCCTATGCGTCAGCCTTCGAGAAATTCGCGGCCGGCAACCCCGATATCCTGTGCCTGTCGGCGGACCTGACCTCGTCCTGCGAGATCGACGGGTTCCGCGACCGGCACCCCGAGCAGTTCGTGTCGATGGGCATGGCCGAGCAGAACATGATGAGCTTTGCCGGCGGTCTCGGCCTGGCGGGCTTCCGGCCCTTCATCCACACTTTCGGCGTGTTCATGTATCGTCGCCCCTACGATCAGCTGATGGCGTCGATCGCCTACCCGCGCCGCAAGGTCCGCCTGATGGGGTTCCTGCCGGGCGTCACCACGCCGGGCGGCATGACCCACCAGTCGATCGAGGATATCTCGGTCATGCGGTCGATCCCGAACATGACGATCCTTGAAACGGGTGACGCGACCGAGGTGGAATCGATCTGCGAAGCGGCCGACAGCATCGACGGACCGGTCTGGTGCCGCGTGCTGCGCGGATCCGTGCCGCGCCTGTTCGACACGCCGATCAAGGTCGGCGAGATGCGCGAGCTGAGCAGCGGCGACGACGTGCTGGTCGTGACATCGGGCATCTGCACCGAAGAGGCCATGCGCGCCCGGTCGGCCCTGAAAGAGGCGGGCCTGTCGATCCGGCACCTGCACCTGCACACGATCAAGCCCTTCGACGCCAAGGCGCTTCTGGATCATATCGGCAGCGTCAAGCACGGCGTCATCACGCTGGAAAACCACGTGACCGAAGGCGGGATCGGGTCGCTCGTGGCCGAGACGATGGCCGACGCGGGCGTGGGCAAGCGCCTGATCCGCCTCGGGCTCAAGGACACCTATGCCCACGGCGGCTCGCGCCCCTACCTGATGCGCTACTATGGCCTGGATGCGCTTGCGCTGGTCCGCGGGACCGAAGAGCTGATGGGTCAGAGCTTTGGCATCAGCGAAGACGACCTGGACGATGCACGCATCGACGACGTCCATTCGCTCGTCAAGGCCGAAGCGCTCTAAGCCCCTCCGATCCCGGAGGCCCATACCAGAAACGTTCCACGACCGCCGCCAGGGTCAGACCCTGGCGGCGGTCATGCGTTTTGCCGGTGCTGCGCGGGGCGATACAGGGCGTCTGAAAGGGCCGCCCTTCGTTTTCGTGCCTCTCCCCATCTTCAAGGTCGCACCGTCGCGGCCCCGACGCGGGGAAGGTCCGGACCCCTGCGGATGTCATGGGACAGCCCCGTGACACAGGGCCGAAAAAGACGGGGCCGGACAAGACGGGACCTCGAAAGAGAAAGGGCCGCGCCAGGTTTCCCCGGCGCGGCCCCTTTGTCTCGTTCCGATGCGATCAGCGGATCAGAACAGCATCATGATCAGCACGTAGAGCGAGATAAGCGCCAGACCGACAGTACCCGTCCAGGCCAGGCCCATCATGAAGGCACCGGGCATGTGCTCTTTCTCCTCGGGCGTCTGGAAGCCGTCGGTGATCGCCTTGATCGTCAGCCAGTAGATGATCGGCGAGAAGATAAGCGCAAGGATCGACGCCACCTGGACCACGACGATCGGCTTGGGCATGCCGAACATCACGGCTGCGCCGCCGATGACCCAGAGCACCTGGAAGCCGCGGTTGATCAAGAGGCGGGTCTTCGGCTTGTCCCAGCTGGTCTTCAGACGGACACAGCATTCCTCGAACACCCGTGCCTGACCATCGAAATAGGTGAAGACGGTCGAGAACAGGGCTGCGACGCCGCCTGCGATGATCACCGGGAAGATCCAGGCGCCGAACGTGTCGGTGTAGATCCGCGCGATGGTGACACCCATTTCGCGCCCGGCCGGCACCAGCCCGATCGGGTTGAGCACAACGGCACCGACGATCAGGAACACCATGCCGGTCAGGGCGGCGACGATGTAGGACACGTTCATGTCGCGGCGGTACAGGATCATCGAGTTCTTCATGTAGTCGGGGTGAACCTCGACCTCATGACCCTTCGCGCGCATCTCACGGACGAAGACCATGCCGCTCTTCTTGTCGACGGCCCAGTTCGACTGCATGGCCGACACCTCGGTGGTGGTCGGGAAGTAGCCCCACATGGCACCGAAGAGGATCATCGCGCCGGCAGGCGGCAGTGTCGGCAGAAGGCGCGACAGGTATTCGCCCGGGGGCGGCGCCTGCAGTGCAAAGGCAATGAACGACGACAGGGCGAAGACGATGATGGCGATCTTCACGATACCTTCGAAGACTTCGTATTTCCCAAGCCAAAGGATCGCGACGCTGACGAGGAGAACGGCCATCGACCAGGCTTCCAGCGGCATGAACGGGAAGGCCGCCCAGAGGAGAGCGCCGCAGCCCAGGGCCCGGCCGGCGATGCCGAACGTGTTGGCCAGCGACTGAAAGCCAAGATACCAGAACGGCCACTGACCGACGCGGCCATAAGCGTTCATGATGCTCTCGCCCTTCACCATCGTGTAGCGGTGAGCGAATTCGAAGCAGCAGTACTTCAGGATGTACGCGGCGGGGATGATCCAGAGCAGAGCATAGCCGTACTGGGCGCCTGCCGTCGGGCCGTGCATGATGTGGCTTGCACCGATACCTGTCATGGCAGCCGCGATGCCCGGGCCTGCATTCTGCCATGTGTCCTTCAGGGTCGTGCCCGGGGCATCAAGGTAGATTTTTTCGCCGGGCTTTGCGCCAGCTTCAAAGTCGACATCTCCCTGACGCGGAGTGTCGGTCGATAAAGTCGTCAAAATGGTTCCTCCCACATGTCGAGTGTGCCGGCGCAGGCGTCCGGCCGGCGACTCACGCTCGCCGGGTCTGGGCACATGTGCCGTGTGGCTTCCGTTTTTCGATGGAATACAACGCGGCGTTTGGACCTCCTCGTCCCGTCCGCGATGCTTCCCCCACGAGAGCCACTGTGGGCTACCACATACCAAGGTGCAATCCAAATTTTACAAAATTCCGCGAATTGCACATAACGCGACAAACTTCCGGGTCGGTATCAGCGGCCAGTGTCGCCATTTGACCGAAGAAGAGGGGGGCGAAGGCTGACCGCCTGAAAAAGCGGCATTATTTCTCCCCTCTGGAGTGTCGTTTTATTACGCCCAGTGCACTTTCCGGCAGAGAACTGAGGGGCCGCGCGCCACGACTCACCGGGAATCGACCCTATGAAAGGCCATGGTCCCGGACCATCTGTCGTTCTCAAATCAATCTCCGGATGCGGCCTCGACCTGCAGTCAAGGAAGAGCGCAGGGTATCTCACCACATGGCTTTGGCAGGCGCAAGGAACCGGAGATCTCCCGCCGCAGGCCGACGACCTCGAAACCGCGCGGCATCTCGACCGGCCCCGAAACGGGGCCGGCTCCGGGCTAAGGGCTGACAGCCAATCACGGCCGGAAGACAAAGTGACGGGGACCGCAATTGCGCACGGCGGGGGACGATTCGGGCGCGTTGCCGCCGGCCGCCAGTGGCGCGGCAGACCGGTTGGCGGTCGCGGCGCATGTCGCATTTGACGGGCCTCTCGCGGGCCCTCCCTGCCCTGTGAGCCAGCCGCTATCCTGCCGCGCGGCAGGGCTGCGACAGGCGCTGCGCTTCGTGAGCGTGGCAGGCTGGTCCGGACGTCACGACCATACGCGGCAGACATACCGAAGCATCACGGATTGGAATGGAACTTCACTGTCATCCCGCCCGCAGGTCAACGGCAGGCGCGACGGAAGAGGGCCGGTACGCGGCCAGCAAGGCAGCTCGGACAGCAGGCACGGGCGCAGGCAACGCCGTGACGACCGCTGTGGCGTGGCACAGCGGTCCAGGCCATTCCGCGGCGGCCCTGCCCTCCCTTCAGGCCACTTCCGTCGCCTGCGCACCCGGTCCGATGCCGGAAATCGCCTGGATCAGGCTGTCTTCCGTCACGTCCTCGGACCGGAAGGTCCGGATGATGCGGCCCGAGTACATGGCGATGATGCGGTCTGACACGTGCAGCACCTCTGGCATTTCCGAACTGATGACCATGACGGCGTAGCCCTGTGCCGCAAGCTCGCGCAGCAGCTTGTGGATCTCGGATTTGCTGCCCACGTCGATGCCCCGCGTCGGCTCGTCGACGATCAGCACATCGGGATGCATCGACAGCCACTTGCCGATGACGATCTTCTGCTGGTTGCCCCCCGACAGGTTGCCGACCTTCTGACGCCAGCCCGGCGTGCGGATGTCGAGCTGATCGCGGTACTTGTCGAAGATCTTTATCTCCTCCCCCTCGGCCACGAAGGGCCCGGAGGCAAGGCGATCGACCTGCGGCAGGGTCATGTTGTCCCGGCAATTCATGCCAAGCACCAGCCCCTGCCCCTTGCGGTCTTCCGGGACAAGGGAAATGCCATGCGCGATGGCCTCGTCCGGGGAGTGTATCTGCGTCTCGACGCCGCCCAGCAGGATCTGCCCGGCAGACGGCCGGCGCAGACCGAAGAGTGTCTCGGCAATCTCAGTGCGCCCCGCCCCCACCAGACCGTAAAAGCCCACGACCTCGCCGCGCCGGATGTCAAAGCTGATGTCCGTGTAGAGCTTGCCGCAGGACAGCCCGCGCACCTCGATCGCGACCTCGCCCAGCTGGTGATGCGATGCGTTGCGGCTAAGATCGAGCTGCCGGCCAATCATCATCTGCGTGACGGACTCCTCGTCGGTCTCGGCCGTGTTGACCGTGCCCTGGTACTGACCGTCGCGCAGGATCGAGATCCGGTCGGTGATCCTGAAGATCTCCTCCATCCGGTGAGAGATGTAGATGATCCCGACGCCGCCTGCCTTCAGGTCCGCGATCACGTCGAACAGCACCACCTTCTCGGCATCGGTGAGCGAGGCGGTGGGCTCGTCGAAGATCACCGCCTTGGCATCGACCGTCAGCGCGCGGGCGATCTCGACCATTTGCTGGTTGGCGATGGACAGATCGCCGACCCGGGTGCGCGCGTCGAAACCCACGTTGAGCTTGCCGAGGATGGCATTGGTGCGCTCCGTCAGCGTGGCCCAGTCGACCCGGCCGAAGCGCTTCCGGGGCAGCTCGCCCAGGTAGATGTTCTCGGCCACGCTGAGCTCTTCGGCGAGGCTGAGTTCCTGGTGGATGAAGACGATGCCCTTTGCCTTCGCCTCCAGCGGACCGGCCATCGTGACCCTGTCGTCGCCGATGTAGATCGCGCCCTCGGTGGGCTGGTGGATGCCGCCCAGCACCTTCATCAGGGTGGACTTGCCCGCCCCGTTCTCGCCCATGAGCGCATGGACCTCGCCGGGCATGACCGAGAAGGAGACCCCGTCGAGCGCCCGCACGCCGGGGAATGTCTTTACGATGTTTTCGAGACGCAGAACTGGATCGGTCATACCTTCAGCTCCTCCTTGCCCTTCAGGTTAAGCTGCTTGTCCAGGAACAGCACCGCGATCAGGATCAGGCCCACGGCAAGGTTCACGGTCGAAGTGTCGGCCCCGATATGGCCTAGCCCCTTGCGCAGCAGCTGGATCGCGATGACGCCGCCGAAGGTGCCGATCACGTTGCCGGCGCCACCGGTGATCTTGGTGCCGCCCAGCACGACGGCGGTGATCACCCACAGCTCATAGAGCTGTCCGTCGTTCGGGTTCACCGAACCGGCCTCGGAATAGAAGACCACCGCCGAAAGCGCCGCGAGAAAGCCGATGATGGCGAAGTTGATCATCATGTGCGGGCCGACGCGGATCCCGGCATTGACGGCCGCCTCGCGGTTGTCACCGATGGCATAGGCGTTGCGGCCATGCACCGTGCGCGCCATGACGAACCACATCACCAGCGTCACCCCCAGCAGGAACCAGGTGGCCGTGGCAAAGCCCAGAAACTCGGCTTCGGCGAAATCGACCAGCGTCCAGTTGAGATGGCTCGTCGGGTTCTCGCCGTTGAACATGAAGACGATGCCGCGATAGCCCAGCATGGATCCCAGCGTGACGATGAAGGCATCCACCCCCGTCTTCCAGACGATCAGCCCGTTCAGCGCCCCCAGCAGCGTGCCGACCGTCAGCGCCAGCAGCCAGGCCACCGGGATCACCCCGTCGCCCAGCCCCGCGAAGATCGGCCAGGTCATGGAATCCAGCAGGACGATCGCGGCGATGGCAAAGGTCGCGCCGACCGAGAGGTCGATGTTGCCGTTGACCATGACGATCGTCATGCCCATCGCGATGATGCCGATCGGGGCGGACTGCTTGAGCAGCAGAAGCATGTTCTCCCCGTCCATGAAGGCCGTGTCGGACAGCGAAAGGTGTTCTCCGGCAATGCTGAAGAAGATCAGCTCGAGAAGGATGAAGCCCCAGATCGCGCCGCTTTTCAGCGCCTTTGAGACAGTGCTCTTTTGCATGGCTTTCCCTCCGCTCACGCGATCGACGACCAGAGCTTGCCGCGCTTGGCCGCGATATCCAGCCAGACTGCAAGAATGATGATTATCCATGTGACGACGAACTGGACGTAGAATTGCAGACCCATCAACAGCAGCCCGTTCTGGATGAAGCCCAGGATCAGGACGCCGATCACCGTCTTGAAGATCGTCCCCGACCCGCCCAGAAGCGACGCGCCGCCGAGGATCACCGCCGCCAGAACCTCCAGCTCCAGCCCCTGGCCCACCGTGTTCTGCGAACCCAGCGACCGGCTTGCCTGGATCAGGCCCGCGGTGGCCACGCAGCCCGAAGAGATCAGGTAGCAGGTGAACACCGTGCGCGCCCTGCGGATGCCGGAGAAGGTCGCCGCCGTGCCGTTGCCACCCACCGCGTAGACCTTGCGGCCGAAGGGCGTTCGCGCCAGCACCAGCCCCAGAAAGGCCGCCACCGCCAGGAACATCAGGATCGGCACCGGGATGCCCAGCGCCGTGCCCTGCCCGAAGACGGAGAACCACGTGCCCTCCTTGTCGGCAATGTCCATGTTCTGCCCGCCGGAATAGGTCAGCGTCAGCCCGTGTATGGCCGACAACATCCCCAGCGTCACGATCAGGGAATTCAGCCTGAGATACCCCACCAGGAAGCCGATGAAGGCGCCCAGGCACAGGGTCATGAGGAACATCAGCGGTATCGCCAGCGCCGGGCCGACCTTGTCATGCAGATCGAGCACGACAATCGTCGAGAAGGACATCATCGACCCGACCGACAGGTCGAGGTTGCCGCTTATGACGACAAAGGTCACCCCGACGGCCATAATCCCCAGGATCGCCGAGGACCGGACCACACTGAAGACGTTGTCGATGCTGATGAATTTCTGGTTGGCCATGGTGAAGGCGATCATGAAGACCGCGAAGGCCACCAGTATCCCCTGTTTCGCTAGGAATTCTCCCAGGTCTTTCCTGTTCATTGCTGCCATGATCCCCTCCCTGAATCGCAGGCCTGCGTCCTGTCTGTCCGGTGCCGCGCGATGGGCCCGGGCAAAATCCTCCCTCCATTCAGGTCACACCAAAGTCATGCCTCCGTCGATCATGACGATCTGCCCTGTCATGTAGTCGCTGTCCCGGGAGGCCAGAAATGTCGTCGTCCCGGTGATATCCGGCGGCGTGGCCACCCTGCCCTTCAGGATACCGGCCGAAAACTCCTCCATCGCCTGGCCCGGACGCTCGGCCGCGCCGATGTCCATCAGGTCCCGGTCAACCTGGTCCCACATCTCGGTCATCACCACGCCGGGGGCGAACCCCGTGACCGTGATACCGTGCCTGGCAAGATCCCTTGCCCCGGACTGGGTCAGGGAGACGACCGCGAATTTGGACGCGCAATAGGGCGCGACATTGTCATAGCCCTGCCGGCCCGCGATCGAGGCGGTGTTGACGATCTTGCCCGCCATGCGGTCCGGTCCGGAGCCCTGGGCGATCATCTGGCGGGCGGCCTCCTGCATTCCGATCATGCAGCCCAGCCCGTTCACCCCCATGATGAAATTCCAGTTGCCTTCGTCCACGTCCATGAAGTTCATCGGCTTGTTCACGCCGGCATTGTTGAACTTCACGTCGAGCCGTCCGAAGGTCTCGACGGTGTGGGCGATCATGGCGCGAACCTGTTGCCGGTCCGTGACATCCACCCGGGCCGCCGTGACCCGATCCGGACCGTGTGTCGCCCGGTTGGCGGCGGCGACTTCCGCGACGCCTGTGCCGTCTATGTCGGCGAAGCAGACCTTCGCCCCCTCCCTCAGCAGGTCTTCCCCGATGGCGCGTCCGATGCCGCGCGCCGCGCCTGTCACGAGGCAGACGCGATCCGTCACCCGTCCCATGCCGTTCATCCTTGTCTGTCTGTCGCGTGTTGTCGGCCACGAAGCGGGGCAAACGGCAGTCAGGCCACCGCCGCCCCGCCCGCGGGAGGTTCGATCAGAAGACCGGCTTGGAGAATTCGTCCATGTTGTCCTGCGTGATCTTCGGCGTGTCGAAGTAGTTCAGGAAGGGCACGTCCTCGCCGCTCAGCACATCGACCGCCGTGTTCAGCGCGGCCTTCGCGTCGTCGACCGGAGACTGGTAGATCGAGCCCCAGTAATCGCCCGCCGCCATGCTTTCGTAGCCAACGGCAAAGTTGGTGGCGCCGACGAAGATGATGTCGTCACGCCCGGCGGCCTTGGCCGCGTTCAGCGCGCCGACGCCCATGTTGTCATCCCCGGCATAAACGCCGTCGATGTCGTCGTACTTCACCAGGAAGGCTTCCATGACCTGCTGCGATTTCTCGCGGTTCCAGTCGCCCGGCTGTGTGTCCACGATGGTCACGTCGGGGCAGACCTCGGGCAGGCGATCCTCGAAGCCCTTGGCGCGCTCGATGGCGGTCGTGTAACCCGGCTGACCGGTGATGTGCACGACCTGGGCCTCGGTCTCGATACCCATCTCCTTGAACTTGTCGCACATGATTTCCGCCGAGCGGGCGCCCTGCGTGATGTTGTCCGGGCCCGAGAAGGATTTGACGAAATCAAAGCCCTGCTCGGCGATGTTGGAATTGGTCACGATGACCGGGATGTCGGCCTGGAAGGCCTTGCGCACGGCCGGAATGACGGCCTCGCCGTTGGTCGGCCAGATGATGATCGCGTCCACGTCCTGCTGGATCAGGTCCTCGATCTGCGCGATCTGGCGCGCCACGTCGCCGCCTGCATCCAGCACCACGGCCTCGACATTTTCGTTGGCCTCGGCCGCCTCGATAAAGGCCTTTTCGTAGGTGGTCTGGTAGCTGTCGACGCCCACGTTGTTCTGCGTGATGCCGATCTTCATGGTCTCGGCCTGCGTCATGCCCGCGAGTCCCGCAAGAATGGTGCCGGTGACCAGCGCTGACTTCATCTTCATGTTGGTTCCTCCCTGTGGTGGTCGGCCCCTCCCCTCCCGGAGAGGCCCTGTCCCGGTCGCGAAACCGGACGCCTTGCAGTCTGGTCCCTCCGAGATCGCCAGTGACCCCGCCAATACATCCATTACGGACATCGCAGTATCCAAAATGGATAAATTCGCCCTACCTTCCAAAGATCAGACTGGACACCTTCAGGAGAGACCGTCGTGAGCGACAAGGAAACATCCGGATTGGACGGGGTCGATGCGCCACACGCAAGCAAACTGGTCAAAAGGCACAGATCCAAAATGAACGCCATGGGAGGACATACTTCAAGCCAGCCGTCCGCGCCACAAGGCCGCGCGGAGACGCTGGAGTTGCTGTCCTTCCTCGGAACCTTCAGCGACGAGATGGAAGATGCGCTGGACCTCGTGACGCCCAATGCGCATCTGCGCATGATGCTTCACCTGCTCGAAGGCCATCTTGAAGCGCGCACCATCACCCCCACCTCGCTGATCAACGCCAGCCGCGTGCCCTATGCGACGGCCACCCGACGGCTGAAGGAAATGGTCGCCGCCGGCCTTGTCGAACAGCGCCCCCGCACCGCGACGGGAAAAAGCTATTCGATGCACCCCAGCGACAAACTGCTGGCCCAGTGGGTCCAGCTGTCGGGCCGTCTGCGGCGCCTTGCCGAGACACATTTCCAGGCCCAGCCGGATGCCGAGACGCGGGATTACTATTACGGCGGAAGCTACGCGGCGACCCATCCGGTGCCGCCGCTCAGTGTCCGCACCGAACCGCTGAAGCTTCAGGGCGGCGTGCGGGTGCTGGTGCATGGCGACCCGACCTTCATGGTGATGGAGTCGCTCAAGCGCCAGTTCGAACAGGCGATCGGGACGGGCATCAGCCAGCGGGCCTTCTCCATCGATCGCCTGCGCGAAGAGGCGCTGCGCAATGCAGAGCGGGAGAACAGCCGTTACGACATCATCGCGGTGGACCTTCCCTGGATCGGCGAGTTCGCGACGCGGGATGTGCTGATGCCGCTCGATCGCGTGATGGATATCGCGCGGCTGGATCCCGCGGATTTCCACACCGCGGGCTGGAAAGCCGCCCATTGGGACGGTCATCCCTACGGCGTGCCCGCGCAGACCACGCCCGAGCTTCTGTTCTACCGCCGCGACCTTCTGGCCGACGCCGGGCTGGAGCCGCCGGCCACGACCGACGACCTGATGGCCGCCGCCCGCAGGCTGCACAATCCCCGCCGCGGGATGCACGGCATCGCCTGGAACGCGGCACGCGGCACGGCGCTGGGGCATACGGCGCTGATGATGCTGGCCGACTTTGGCCAGCCCGTCTTCGACCTGTCGCCGATCCACGGCGGCTTCGACACGGATGCGCTGGCCCGGGGCGGATACCGCCCCACCATCGACACCGAGGCAGGGCTGCGCGCGGCCGAGTTCATGCTGGAACTGCTGCAATATTCTCCGCCCGACATCCTTTCGATGTCCTGGTACGAAAGGGTCCGCCCCTATGCCGCGGGGACCGTTGCCATGGCCTATGGCTACACCCTGCTGGCCCCGTATTTCGAGCTCGACCAGACATCGCCAGCCCATGGCGAGACAGGCTATTTGCCCCATCCCTGCGCCCCCGATGCCACGCATGTGGCCCCGGTCGGCGGCTATGTCATGGGGATCCCGGCCAACCTGGCGCCCGAACGCATCCCGGCCGCGGTCGAGGCGCTGATTACCTTCACCTCGCCCGAGGCACAGAAGCTTTACGTGCAGAACGGCAGCCGCACCAACCCGCGCTACTCCGTGGGCGCCGATCCGGAGGTGCGCCGCACCTCGACGATCTTCGAGGCGGTGGACGGCATGTCCTGGCGCGACGAACTGCAGTTCTGGCCGCGCCCGCCGGTGCCCGAGATCGGCGAGATCATCCGCATCTGCGGCGAGGAATTCCACGACATGCTGCGCGGCATCATCCCGCCGCGCGAGGCACTGGGACGCGCCCAGAAACGGGCCGACGAATTGACAAGACCAGGCTGACCACCGCGTCAGCGACCAGGGAGGAGGAGAAACCATGGATCCCGCGAGACTGAAGGGAAAGAACATCCTGATCACCGGTGCCGGGCGTGGCATGGGGGCGGCAAATGCCGAATGCTTTGCCGCACAGGGGGCGAATGTCTGCCTCGGCGATCTGGATCTCGATGCGGCGCAGGGCGTGGCGGAAAAGATCAACGCCGCGGGCAACGGCCGGGCCATCGCCGTCCACATGGACGTGACGAAACGCGCGGACAATGCTGCCGCCGTGGCCGCAACGGTCGAGGCCTTCGGCTCGATCAACGTCGGCGTGTTCAACGCCGGCCTGAACAAGCCGCGCTTCTTCATGGACATCGACGAGGACAACTGGGACCTCATCATGACCGTGAACACCAAGGCCATGTGGCTGGGCATGCAGGAAACCGCGCGCCAGATGATCGACCAGGGCCCGATGCCCGATCATCCCTACAAGCTGATCAATGTCGGATCTATCGCGTCGCGGAAACCGCTGGTCGACGTGACCGTCTATTGCACCTCGAAATACGGCTGCCTCGCGCTGACCCATTGCGGCGCCATCGGCCTGAGCGAGCACAAGATCACCGTCAACGGCTACGCCCCCGGTGTCGTGGTCACGCCGCTCTGGGAACAGCTTGACAAGGACCTCGTGGACATCGGCTTCAAGCAGAAGGAAGGCCAGGCCTACGAGGACATCGTGCGCGACGCGCTGCAGATCAAGCGGGTCTCCTACCCCGATGACATCACCGGGACCGCGTCCTTCCTTGCCAGCGACGACAGCGATTACATGACCGGCCAGATGATCCACATCGATGGCGGCTGGTGCATCCAGTAACCGACTGACTTTCCAAAATTTTCAACACGTGAAACGGGCGCGCCGGCGCGACCCGGAGGAGCTTTCTGATGTCACGCGCATTGATGCCCAACCTGCTGACCCCCCAGGATCTTGAACCCAACTGGGAATGGCGCGAACGCCTGCCCGCCTGGGGCCATACCTCGGTCGATTTCGAACGCCGCATCGACCATGACCGCCTGCGCCGCTACCGGCTGGCGCGCACCCGGCAATCCCTGCAGAATTCCAAGGCCGGGTCGCTGCTGCTTTTTGATGTCAACAACATCCGCTATGTCACCGCAACCAAGATCGGCGAATGGGAGCGGGACAAGATGTGCCGCTTCTGCCTGCTGACCGGCGACGATTCCCCTTATGTCTGGGATTTCGGCTCGGCCGCGGTGCATCACAAGCGCCATTCCGACTGGCTGGAGCCCGACCATTGCCTGGCCGGTGTGGTCGGCATGCGCGGCACGATCCCGCCCGAATTCGGGCTGATGCAGAAATATGCCAAGATGATCGCCCAGCTGATCAAGGATGCCGGCATGGCCGACATGCCGGTCGGGGTGGATTATGCCGAAACCGCCATGTTCCATGCCCTGAAGGAAGAGGGCATCAACGTGGTCGACGGTCAGCAGATCATGCTGGCCGCGCGCGAGATCAAGAACTGGGACGAAATCCAGCTGCTGACCCAGGCGGCCTCGATGGTCGATGGGGTCTATCACATGATCTACGAAGAGCTGAAGCCGGGCGTGCGCGAGAACGACATCGTCGCCATGTCCAACAAGCTGCTCTACGAGATGGGTTCGGACGACGTGGAAGCGATCAACGCCATTTCCGGCGAGCGCTGCAACCCGCATCCGCATAATTTCACCGACAGGCTGATCCGCCCCGGCGATCAGGCGTTCTTTGACATTCTGCAGTCTTATCAGGGCTATCGCACCTGTTATTACCGGACCTTCAACGTCGGTCGCGCGACACCGTCGCAGAACGATGCCTACGTCAAGGCGCGCGAATGGATCGACGCCTCCATCGCGATGATCAAACCGGGCGTGACCACCGACAAGGTGGCCGAGGTCTGGCCGACCGCCGAGAGCCTCGGCTTCCCGAACGAGGACGCGGCCTTTGGCCTGCAATTCGGTCACGGGCTGGGCCTTGCGCTGCATGAACGCCCGATCATCTCGCGTGCCGTGTCTCTGGATCATCCGATGGAGATCCAGACCGGCATGGTCTTTGCGCTGGAAACCTATTGCCCGGCGACGGACGGCTATTCGGCCGCGCGGATCGAGGAAGAGGTCGTCGTCACGGAGACCGGCTGCGAGGTGATCTCGCTCTTCCCTGCCGAAGATCTGCCCATCGCGAACCGGTACTGAACGATGGCCAATCCGTTCGACCTCTCCGGCCGCAAGGCCCTGGTCACCGGCGGCGCCACAGGCATCGGCGAGGGCATCGCCCTTGCCCTTGCCGCCGCCGGGGCCGACGTGGCGCTGACCTACCGAAGCCACCAGCCCGAAGAGACGACAGCCGCGATCCAGTCGTTCGGGCGACGGGCCGTCCCGGTCCATGCGGATTTCATCGGCATGGACGAGGCAGCCGCGCGTGACGTGATCGACGGCGCCGCCGATGCCCTTGGCGGGCTGGACATCCTGGTCAACAACGCAGGCATCATCCACCGCGCGGACTCGACAGAGATGGCGCTGGACGACTGGCGGCGCGTGACCTCCGTCAACCTCGATTCCGTCTGGCTGCTGTCACAGGCGGCCGGGGTCCGCATGGTGGCGCAGGGCTCGGGTAAGATCGTCATCGTGTCGTCCGTACTGGGATCGCAGGGCGGCCTGCGCGTCCCGGCCTACGCGTCCTCCAAACATGCGGTGCTGGGCCTGACCAAGGCGCTGTGCAACGAATGGGCGCCGCATGGCGTGAACGTCAACGCCATCGCGCCCGGCTATACCGCAACCGACAACACGCAGGCGCTGCGCGACGACCCGGACCGCTCCCAAGCGCTGCTCGACCGCATCCCGGCCGGGCGCTTCGCCGAGCCGTCTGAGATCGCGGGCGCGGCCGTGTTCCTGGCCTCCGACGCCGCCGCCTACTGCCACGGCAGTTGCGTGACGGTGGACGGCGGCTGGCTCGCACGGTGAGGGAGGACATCATGGATCAATCGCTTCGGGGCAGGACCGCCCTTGTCACCGCCGCCGCCAACGGGATCGGCCGCGCCTCGGCCGAGGCGCTGGCCGCGCGCGGCGCCACCGTCATCGCCACGGATATCGACGCAGACGGGCTGGACCGGCTGGCGGCCTCCACGGGCGGGATCACCGCCCAGCCGCTCGACGTGCTTGACGCGGATGCCGTCGCTGCTCTCGTCAACTCCCTGCCGCCCGTGGACATTCTCGTGAATTGTGCCGGCTGGGTGCATGACGGCAGCATCCTGGACTGCGACGAGGCCGCCTGGGACAGGTCCTTCGACCTGAACGCCCGCGCCATGTACCGCCTGACGAAAGCCGTCCTGCCGGGGATGCTGGAGAAAGGACAGGGGTCGATCGTCAACATCGCGTCCATCGTCTCCAGCGAAAAGGGTGCACCGCGCCGCTTTGCCTACGGCGCCTCCAAGGCCGCGATCATCGGGATGACGAAATCCATTGCGGCGGATTTCGTCCAGGATGGCATCCGCTGCAACGCGATCTGTCCCGGCACGGTGCAAAGCCCGTCACTCGAAGACCGGCTGCGCGCCACCGGCGATTTCGACAAGGCGCTGGCCGCCTTCACCGCGCGCCAGCCCATGGGCCGCCTCGGCAAACCGGAGGAAATTGCCGAGATGGTCTGCTACCTTGCAAGCGACATGGCCGGCTTCACCACCGGGCAGGCCTTTGCCGTGGATGGCGGGTGGTCGATCTGATGCGCCTCGATCGTGCCGCCTCCATCGACGACCTGCGCCGCATGGCCCGGCGGCGCATCCCGCGCTTTGCCTTCGATCTGGTCGACGGGGGCGCGGAATCCGAACGCAACCTGCGCCGAAACTGCGCGGCCTTCGAAGAGGTCGAGCTTGTCCCGCGCTACATGGTGGATGTCTCGGACATCGACACCCGCACCACGCTGATGGGTCAGACCTTCGATGCGCCCATGGGCATGGCGCCCATCGGGATGCTCAACGCCTTCTGGCCCGGCGCCGACCTGACGCTGGCGCGGCTGTGCAAGCGGGAAAACATCCCCTACGTCGCCTCCTCGGCCGCATCCACGACGCTGGAAAAGCTGGCCGAGGCGGCGGACGGCAACGGATGGTTCCAGCTCTACGTCTCCAGCGACGGCGCGGTGACCGAGGGGCTGATTTCCCGCGCGGAGGCGGCGGGCTACGAGGTGATGATCGTGACCGCCGATGTCCCCGCGGCCGGCAAACGCGACCGCGACATCCGCAACCAGCTGGCCGTGCCATTCCGGATCACGCCGGAGGTTGCCCTGGGATTGGCGACCCACCCGCGCTGGTCGCTGGAAACCCTGGTGCACGGCAAGCCCAACATCGCCAATTATGCCGATCTTCTGCAATCGGCGACATCCTATGCCGACGTCCAGAAGACCCTGATCACCCCCGGCTTTTCCTGGGAGAGCCTGAAAAAGCTGCGGGAGCGCTGGCGTGGAAAGCTGCTGGTCAAGGGTATCCTGCACCCGGCTGACGCCGACGCCTGCGCGCGGGCCGGATGCGACGGGATCGTGGTGTCCAATCATGGCGGTCGCCAGGTGGCCTTTGGCCCGCCGACAGCCCAGGTTCTTCCGGCCATATCCGAGGCAGTCGCCGGGCGCATGACGGTCATCGTCGACAGCGGCATCCGCCGCGGCGCGGACCTCTTGCGGGCCAGGGCGCTTGGCGCGGAATTCGCCTTCGCCGGCAGGGCGCTTGCCTTCGGTGTCGGCGCAGGAGGAGAGCGCGGCGCGCAGCGCGCGATGGAGATCCTGAAACTGGAGCTGAACCGCGCTCTGGGACAGCTGGGCGCTCCGAAGTTCACCGAGGTGGGCCCGGAGCATCTTGCGTGCCAGCCCCGGGACTTGCCCAGGTCTGAGGCCTGAAGCCGCCGGTCTGGTGCTGTCGTACGGGCGCGCACGGCGCGCGCCCCGGCGCATGATGCACAAGCCCGCGGTCGGCGTCACATGGGGCGCCGAAAGTCGCGGGCGAATGCAGGCATTTCTGAAGGACCGTCCGGCCAGACCGGACCAATTGTCCGGCGACGGCGCGGCCCCCGCCCCTCGCGCTCCGGGATCATAATGTCCACGCTGGCCTTGAGCCACCCGACCGGATAGCATTTCGTCAATCACCGACGCGATCCGCCCCCGGTGCCGCAGCCAGTGTCTTTCGATACCTCCTACCGGACGGAAAAAACGTGGAACTTTGCGGGCTACATGAGGTTGTTGAGACGATATTCCACTTCCATACAATTGATCGCGCCTCCGGTGCGAGGAGACTGACGTGAGCGACAATCCGGCCGGAAGCGAACCGCCAGAACCGGCCGCCAATCGCCACCTTAACTTTGCGCCACGCTGGGCTGTGATCGGGATTTTCCTGATAATGCTGGTCGGCTCGGCAGCCTATGCACGGTCGTTCCTGATGCCGGTCGTCCTGGCCGTGCTTCTGCAGCTGGTCTTCGCGCCGGTGCGCCGGAAACTGGCACGATGGGGCATCGCCCCGGGGATCGCCGCCGGACTGATCGTCACCACGTTGCTGTCCCTGCTGCTTGCCGGTGCGATAAGCCTGTCCGGACCCGTCAAGACCTGGGTGGATCGGGCGCCGATGATCGGCTTCGAGATCCGCGAGAAGATGGATGATCTCAGGGAAGTGACCGAAGGCGTCCAGAAGGCCGCCCAGCAGGTCGACGAAATCACCAGCCCCCGCGAGCAGGAGGAAGAACCGGGCGTGCAGCGGGTCCGTGTCGAAGAGGACACCGGGCTGCTGGCCTATGCGTTGAGCCTGCCATGGGTCATCGCTCAGATCGTGTTCACGCTGATCCTGATGTTCTTCTTGTTGGCCTCGGGGGACATGTTCTACGAAAAGCTCGTGTATGTCCTGCCGACCTTTCGGGACAAACGGCAGGCCATTCAGATCGCCTACGACATCGAGCGCAAGCTGTCTCGCTACCTGTTCACCATCACCCTGATCAACGCCTGCCTGGGCATGTCGATCGGGCTGGCGATGTACTGGTTCGGCATGCCCAATCCGATACTCTTCGGCGTCCTGGGCTTCCTGCTGAATTTCATCCCCTATCTCGGCGCCATCATCGGGGTGGGCGTCGCCACCATGGTCGCCTTCGTCTCGCTGGACCTGGCGCAGGAGGCGCTTCTGGTGGGCGGTGTCTACTTCGCCCTGACCTCGATCGAGGGGCAGTTCGCGACACCCTATTTCGTGGGCCGAAACCTGAGGCTGAACACGGTGGTCGTGTTCCTGTCGGTGACTTTTTTCGCCTGGCTGTGGTCCGTTGTCGGCATGCTCGTGGCGACGCCGCTGCTGGTTGCCCTGCGCACGTTCTGCGAACACATCCCTGCCCTGCAGGGGGTCGGGCATTTCCTCTCGGCGAGAGGCGACGAGACGGAAGAGAAGACGCCCGCCGAACTCTGACGCACGACCCGGTCGCCGATGCCGGCCATCCGGAGGACAGGATGCAGACCGCCTGGCCGAAGGTTGCAGGCGCGGCTTTCTTGACGGAACACGGAGACGCCATGTCGGGGATCGCTGTTCCGGCGATCCCCGTCTCGCCACAGTGGCCGGCTGCGCCTGCCGGTCAGGCGGAAATACCGCAGCAGGTCACCTCGATGCCGAGTTTCGCCGCCAGCGCGGCGCGCACACGCAGCGCCCGGTCTGCTTCGGCAGGTCCCGTGGCATAGACGACCTGGACGTGATTTGCCTTGTGCCGGGCCATCATCTGGTCGCGCGTGACACCGGTCAGGACCGCGTTCATGATCGGCCACTCCGGGTTGGTCGCGCGCGAGCGCCGTTCCTGTTCCTCGGGCGGCAGCGCGACAGCCTGCCCCCGGCCGATGTCCATCTTCAGCCGCCCGCCTTCGACGAAGACCCGCGACCACACGATCTCGCCGGGCTTGGCATAGCCCTTGAGTGTCCCGCCCCCGGCAGGGAAGAACATCGGCGGCTGGCGCAGGCTTTCCGAGCCGGCCCAGCCGCCCGGGTGATGCGCCGCCGGCGCGGCTCCGGAGATCTCGAACACCCAGACGTAGTCTTCATGCGCCCCCGACAGGTCCGGCCCGCCCCAGCGCAGATCGTGCAGTGTCGTCTCGACCGGCTGGCCGAGCGCGCGATGCACCCGATTTGTGAGGATACCGTCGATCCCGGCGCATTCGTCCACCTCGTTGAAATGGACAATCGCCTGGCCCTGGCGGATGACGCTGCCGTCGGCGCGGGTCACGTCGGGGCGGTCATCGGTGTTCAGCATGCCCTCGACAAGGTCGGAGGCCGGCAGAAGATCCTTCAGGCCCTGCTGGTATTGTATGCCGATGGCCTCGCAGCCGAACTGATCCGCCAGCCGGACCGCCGCGATGTACATGCGGCACTGGTCGATCACCTGGTCCTCGGTCAGTTCGGTGGCCGGGTCGGTGCCGAGGTGGAAGGTCATGCCACGATCGACAAGCCAGTCGTAGACCGCGCGGCCCTCTTCGGTCGGAACCTGCAGGGTGGCGTGGTACAGCGCGGATTGCGACAGTCGTTCCTTGAACATGCCCATGGGCATCATCAGCTCGTCGGGGACGATTGCATTGTACATGCCCATGCAGCCTTCATCGAAGACGCCAAGGATGATTTTCCTGTCACGCAGGTCTGCGGCAATGCCGTCGACAAGCGCGGCATCCGGGCCGGCGCCGCCGCTGAACGCGGTTGCGTGGCTGGTATCGTGGGTGATGCGCCCGGTGTCGAGCCATTCGCGCAGGCCCGACAGGAAGAACGCGTCATCGAAGGTTTCCGACCACAGCGAGGAATAGGCGATGCCGGCCTTGGTCAGCGACCCGTTCAGGTTGAGCAGCCCGACAAGCCCCGGCCATTCGCCCGCCCAGTTGGCCAGCGTCAGGATCGGCCCGCGGTGGGTCGTCAGGCCGGGCAGCACGTGGTGCGAATATTGCCAGACGGCTTCGGCGACGATCAGGGGGGCGTCCGGGTCGATCCCCGCAAAGACATCCATGCCTTCACGCTGGCTGGCAATGAAGCCGTGTCCAAGCTCTTCCTTGACCGGATGTGCCCGCCTGACGGTATGCCCCATGCCCGCCAGGACCCGGGCCAGGCTGGCCTCCATCTGGGATTGGGCCGGCCAGCACTGGACGTTTGCGCTTTCGCGAAGGTCGCCACTGGCGACAAGTGTGATCTCGGTCATTGGTCTTCTTCCATCAGTCTGGTGTAGCGCGCAAAGTCGTCCTGCATCTGCCGGAAGACCCTGTACTTGCGGTCGTGATACTCCCGGACGGCGCCGCCCCGCGGAGAGACGACAGTGCCACCGCCACACATGTCGCTCATGGCCGTTTCCAGGTCGGGACGGTCGCCGGCGGCGACGGCGGCCAGCATGGCACAGCCCAGAAGGACGGGTTCGGGTTGATCGGGCACGATGACGCGACAGCCCGTGGCGTCGGCATTCTCGCGCAGGAACAAAGTGTTGCGGGCCAGGCCGCCGCTGACGACCAGCGTGTCGACAGGCGCGCCGGCCGCACGCATCTCCTCGATGATGTGGCGCGTGCCATAGGCCAGCGCCTGCAGGGTGGCCAGGTAGTCCAGCGCCAGGTCCTCGGCCCCCGTGTCCAGCGTCAGCCCCGTGATCGCGCCCTTGCGCCAGGGCTGGGCAAGCGGAGACCGGTTGCCGTGGAAATCGGGCTGCACGTGGCGCCCGGCGGTCAGCATGGCCGTCTCTCCGGCCATGCCGGCAAGCAAGTCGTCAAGCAGATCCGTGACCCGAACACCGCGCGTGCCGGCCGTCTCGGCCAGAGCGCCCGAGGCCGAATGGCGCGCGATGACGGCATCCAGCAAGGCGCCGGCGGCCGACTGCCCCCCTTCCAGCGCCCAGAGATCAGGGAGCATCACCCCGTAATACGGGCCCCAGACCCCGGGCACGAAGACGGGGTCCCCGGACACCGCGATATGGCAGGTCGACGTGCCGGCGATAACCGCAAGCCGCGCCGATATGGGATCATCGGGCGCGCGCGCCACCGCCAGCGTGCCAAGCGCGCCGGCATAGGCGTCGATCAGGCTCGCGGCGACAGGTGTGCCCGCCGGCACGCCCAGCTCGGCGGCGGCCCTGTCGCTGACGCCTCCGCACGGGGTGCCAGGCGCAGCCAGCTTGGCCCCGATGGCCGGGTAGCCCGGCGCGACCAGGTCCTCGAGCCCGATGGCGCGCAGGAAATCGTCGTCCCAGCCTTCGCCGTTCAGCCCCTTGTGCCCAAGGTAGGTCCACTTGCAGACCGTCGAGCAAAGCGACCGGACATCGCCGCCGCTGGCCCGATGCACCAGCCAGTCCGGCAGGTCGCGCACACTCTCCGCACGGGACCAGGCCCGGGGCATTTCACGCTTGAGCCAGCGCAGCTTGGGCAATTCCATCTCGGGCGAGATCGTGCCGCCCACGTGTTTCAGCGGCAGGCCACCGATGGCGTTGATGGCCTCGGCGTCTGCGATGGCGCGGTGATCCATCCACAGGATGACGTCCTGATCCGCGGCACCCTTCCGGTCGATCGAGACCGGGGCCTCGGTGGCGTCGGACACCACCAGTGAACATGTCGCGTCGAAGCCGATGCCGCGAATCTCGCCGCCGGTGACGCCTGCGGCTTCAAGCGCGGCCCGGACAGCCGTGGTCACGGCGGCCCATATCTCGGCCGAGCTTTGCTGGGCGAAATCAGGCTCGGGCCGATAGGTGGTGATGGCACAGGCACGTGTGGCCAGAAGCCGTCCGTCCGTGTCGAAGACCCCGGCGCGGGCGCTGCCCGTGCCGACGTCGATACCTATATAGCTGGGCACTTTGTCCTCTTCTCCTGTCACCCGGCCCTAGGCCGGACATATTGCCAATTCGGTCCGCCCCGGAGGCAGGTCCAGCCCTGTGCCCATGTCGATGCCATCGGCGGTCAGCCCGTCGGGCAGCACGACCCGCGCCGTCACGTCGGGTGGCAGGCAGACCGTCCACAGGATCCTGTCCCCCTCGTCATAGTGCCAGGCGCTGCATATCTCGCCGGTGTGGGCCATGTAGCTGGCCTCGACATGGCCGATGCGCCGATCGAAGATCGGGCGCATGATCAGGCGCGCGAACCCCGGTGCCGCCGGGTCCCAGTCGATCCCGGCCAGCCGCGCCCAGATCCATTCGCCCACGGCCCCGTAAGAATAGTGGTTGAAGGAATTCATCGCCGTGGACTGAAACCCGGCCTCAGGGGTCCAGCCATCCCAACGTTCCCAGATCGTCGTGGCGCCGTGCCTGATGGAAAAGCCCCAGCTGGGATAGGTGTCCTTCAGCAGCAACGCGACAGCCGCCTCGGGATAGCCGTTGTCCGACAGGACGGGGCACAGGTGGCGCACACCGATGAAGCCGGTCTGAAGATGTCCGCCGGCGGCGTCGATCAGCTCCATCAGACGCGTGGCGGCGCGCGGACGATCGTCGGGCTCCAAAAGGTCGAAATCCAGCGCCATCAGATAGGCGGACTGGGTATCGCCGGACAGCCGGCCGTCAGCCAGGAACGCGTCGCGAAAGGCCCTCCTCAGCCGGGTTCCAAGTGTCCGCCAGGGCTCGATGTCACGATCCGTGGCCACGGCGATCCCGGCCATGAGATCGGCCAGGTGGACCCAGTAGGCGGTCGCGACAAGCGCCCGGTCGGTCGCGGGTCCGATGCTCAGCCAGTCGCCGTAATTGTTGTGCACCGCGTTGCGGCGTATGCCGTCGGGGTTATGCCGCTCGATGTAGGACATCCACGCGGTGAAAGGCCCCCAGCAGCGATCCAGCAGGTCCCTGTCGCCGTAGCGCAGCCAGTGATGCCATGCCATGATTATCGGCCCGTCGCCCCAGGCCGGCGCCCCGGGCTGGGGCGTCAGGCGATATGGATTGAGAGGCTTGGTCGGCGCGACATCCGGAAAGGCACCATCGGGCGATTGCCCGTCGATCAGGTCCTCCATCCACTTGGTCAGGAAGGCCGAGACATCCGCGACGTAACCAGCCGTTCGCCAGAAGACCTGGGCGTCGGCGGTCCAGCCATAGCGTTCGTCACGCTGCGGGCAGTCGGTCGGCACGGCCAGGAAATTCCCGCGCTGGCCCCATTCGATATTGCTCAGCAGCCGGTTGACCATCGGATGCCCGGTCTCCATCCGCCCGGCCGGGGGCGTGGCGGTCTGGATCGCGATGGCGGTCAGGGCCGGTTCCGGCGCGTCGCCCTCGATCGTCAGCCCCGCGTACTGGAACCCGTGGAAGGTGAAACGCGGCTTGAACGTCTCGGGGCCACCGCCCTTCGCCACGTAGATGTCCTCGGACACAGCGTAGCGCAGATTCGCCGTGTAAAGCGCGCCATCCTCGGTCAGCCGTTCCCCGTGGCGCAACCGGAAGACCGTGCCCGCAGGGGCCTCGACGGTCATCTCGCAATAGCCCGCGATGTTCTGGCCGAAATCGAATATCCGTTCGCCGTCAGGGGCGGTCATGATGGCGGCGGGCGTGAACCGCTCGGTTTCCCGCGACGGCTGGATGCGCGCGGCGTCAAGCCCCGGCAGCCCCGGTTCCGGGAGGATGCATTCCACCGGCTGCCATCGTGACGTGTCGTGCCCCGGACTGGCCCAATCGCCCAGCTCCAGCCGCGCGTCGTAATGTTCTCCGGCCAGGAAATCCGAATAGCAGATCGGCCCCTGCCGGGTCTGCCAGTCCGCATCGCTTGCCAGGATCTCGCGCCGGCCGTCGGCATAGTCCAGGTGGATCTGGCACAGCAGCGCCGGCCGGCCGCCATAGTGGTTGCCCGCGCGGCGCTGGTTGTGGCCGATACGGCCGCAATACCACCCTTCGCCCAGGATCGCGCCGACACAATTCGCTCCGTCCCGGACTGCGCCGGTCACGTCGTGCACCTGGTATTCGACCCGCTTGTGGTAGTCGGTCCAGCCCGGCGCCATGACGTCTTTGCCGATACGCTGCCCGTTGATGTAAAGCTCGTACAGTCCAAGCGCCGAGACATAGGCTGTCGCGCGCACCGGGCGGGCCGGCAGGATGACTTCGCGCCGCAGGTAATCCGCCGGGCGGGCCTGGAACCGGTTGTCGTACTGGTTGTCCTGCGGGACCTCGCGCCCGGCGGGCAGCACGAAATAGCGGCCGATCCAGTCCGCCCGCCAGTCTTCGGGCCCAAGGCCGGTGAAGACCTCGGCGGGATCGGCAAGCTCCGACACCGCGTCCGTTTCATCCCAGACCTGCACGCTCCACCAGAAATGCAGGTCGGATGGCAGGGGGGCGCCCCCCCAGGGCAGCAGTCGCCGGCCGTCGGCCGGGCTTTTCCCACTGTCCCACAGATCGCCATGTCCTGCGGCCACCGCATCGCGGTCGCGACCCGCCACGATGCGCCAGGCCGTCATGTATCCACCGCTGCCGTCAAGGGCCCATCCAAAGCGCGGACATGCGGTATTGAGGCCCCGGGCCGTGGACAGGTGTTCGCACCTCAGCTGGGTCGGGCGCATCGGCCCGGTCGCTGTGCCGTTCGTCATGTCAGAGCTCCATCGCCCTGTCCCGCGCATGAGCGATATGCGCATCCATCGCCTGCATGGCCGTCACCGGGTCGCGGGACAGGATGCCCTCGATGATCGCGAAATGCTCGGCAAAGGCCGTGGGCAGGATATCGCGGTTCAGGCGGATCCGGTCGAGCTTGATCAGACGGATCCGGATGAAGTTGATGTTGTAGGCCTGCATCATCAACTCGTTGCCGGTGGCCTGGATCAGCGCCTGGTGAAAGCCGCTGTCGATGTCCTGACCGCGCTGCAGGCTGTCGTCGGAGGGCGCCGTCCGGATCTCGGTCAGGATGGTCTCGTGCAGCTCGCGCTGAGCGGCGAGCGTTTCATCCGGCATCCTGCGCACGGCAAACAGCACCGCCTCGCGCTCGAGCGCCGCGCGCATCTGAAAGGCATCCCGGATCATCGGCAGATCGATCGAGAGGATCTGGATGCCGCGCTGGGGCATCACCACGACGAGCCCCTCGGCCTGGAGCCGGGGCAGCAATTCGCGCAGGGCCCCGATCGACAGGTTCAGAAGATCGACGAGATCGCGCTGGCTGACCAGTTGGCCCGGTTTCAGCCGTCCGTCCAGCAAGGCGTCCTGGAACAGCTCGTAGCCGGTCTGGCGCACGCTCGTGTGCGGCGTGGATCCGTTCGTATTGTTCGGCCGGCGTGCCATTGTCGATCCTCCCTTAAGTTCGGACACCCGCCTCAGCCGGATGCGTGGCAGACATCCAGCAGGGCCGTCCCGATCCGGTCCAGATCGTCCTTCGCCATGGGCCGCAGCGGAGGCACGGTCCGGGCGAAGGCAGGATCGTCGTAGAGCCGCGCGACCAGCCCCTTGAGCGCAACCAGGCCGCCATGGCCGTCGACCGTTTCAATGCGGCGCCTGGCCGTGGCTTGAAGCGCGGCGTCGTCGGGCGTGTCCGGCAGGGCCGCGCAATCCGCGGGAAATGCATTTGGCAGGCCGCCGATCATGCCGGCCCCGCCCGCCTGCACCATGCGCCGGAGGATACGGTCATCCCCGGTAAAGATCGCCAGGTCGGGAAAGTTCTGGATCAGGGTCTTGCCCGCAGCCAGGTCGCCAGTGGAATCCTTGATGCCGATGATCCTGTCGCCCACCCTGTCCATGACCTCGCGCACGCGGTCCGGGGTGAAGAGCAGCCCGCTGAAGGCGGGAAAGTTGTAAAGCAGGATCTGGAGGTCGGGCACGCCGGCCCGGGCGACCAGAGCCGCATAGAAATCGCCCAGCCCACCGGGCGCATCATAGGCGTAGTAGAACGGCGGCAACACCAGCACCGCGCGGCAGCCCAGGTCGGCATACCCGCGCGCCAGGCGCGCCGCATCATCCAGCGAAGAGGCGATCACCCCCGGCACCTGGCGCGACATGTCCATGCCTGCGGCCTTCATCGCGGCCAGGGCGGCCAGCTTCTGATCGGTCGAGAAGGACGCGCCTTCCCCGGTCGTGCCGAAGACCGAGGTCATGATGCAGCCCTGCGCCCGCATGGTTTCGCAATGGGCCTGCAAGCGGGGGGCGTCGATTTCGAAATCTGCCGTGACCGGGGTGATTGCCGCTCCGATAACGCCGCAAAGGTCTGCTGGGCCGGGCATTGATAGTCCTCGCTCTGGTGGATCAATGAGCAGTATGATCAGTGATCCGATAACTGATACAATCAGTGTTTACATCAGCCGGGTCTGTCCGTAAAGTCGCTTCGGGAACCGAGAGGACGCCGATCTGGATCGGCCCTTCAATGCAACATGGGAGGAGCACCATGACACGACACATTCTCATCGCCCTGGCGAGCAGCACCATGCTGTCGGCCCCGGCGTTCGCGCAGGACCAGATCGAACTGAAGTACACGGTTCCGTCGGTGCCGAGCGACATTCACACCCGCGCGATGCAGGTGTTCAAGGAAACGCTGGAAACCTCGATGCCCGACCGCTTCGATATCCAGCTCTACGATTCCGGGTCGCTGTTCGCACAGGGCGCGGACCTGGATGCGCTTCAGCGCGGCAACGCCGAGATGACCTATGTCTCGTACCAGCTGATCGCGGATGCGATCCCGGCCTACAGCCTGCTGACCGCCGGCTACCTGTTCCAGAACCCCGACCACTACGAGGCGTTTCTCGCCTCCGACCTGGGAACGGAGTTCAAGCAGACCGTCTCGGACGAGATGGACATCCAGCTGCTGGCGCCCTGCTACCTGGGCACGCGACAGCTGAACCTGCGCGGCGACAAGGCCATCAGCACGCCGGCGGATCTGGATGGCGTGAAGCTTCGGATGCCCGGGTCGGATGCCTGGCTGTTCCTGGGCGAGGCCCTGGGCGCCAGCCCGACGCCCCTGCCCTTCGGCGAGGTCTACCTGGGGCTTCAGACCGGCACCATCGATGCGCAGGACAACCCGCTTCCGACGGTCGAGGCCGCGAAATTCTACGAGGTCACCGACCAGATCGTTCTGACCAGCCACCTGGTGGACGCCATCAACGTGGCCATCAACAACGAGACCTGGGACAAGCTGAACGACGACGAGAAGCAAGCCGTCACAGAGGCCGCGGCGGCTTCCTGCGAATGGAACAACGCGCAGAGGATCTCTGAAGAAGAGCGTCTGTCCGCGTTCTTCGAAGAAGCAGGCCTCAAGGTCTCGACCCCCGATGTGGACGCCTTCCGCAGCCATGTTCAGCAGGTCTATTTCGACAGTCCGCGCTCGGCCGACTGGCCCGAGGGCTGGGTCGAGAAGATCAACGCGCTGGCCGACTGATCCCGGATGGCCGGCGTCGTGACGCGGAAAACACTGGTGAAGACCGGCCGCCTGCTCAAGCAGGCGGCCGATTGGATCGGGGTGGCGCTTTTCCTGACCGCGTTCTGCGGGTTCGTCGCCCAGATCTTCTACCGCTATGCTCTCAACGATCCGCTGCGGTGGACCGAAGAATTCACCATGATTGCCTTCATCTGGACCGTGTTCTGGGCAGCAGCTTTCCTGGTTCCGATCCGCGAACATGTCTCTTTCGAAGTTGTCTACGACGTCGTGTCGCCGCGAACCCAGAGACTGTTCGACATCTTTTCCATGACGATGCTGATCATCGCATTCGTCCTCCTGATCCCGGCCACCTGGGATTACCTTGACTTCCTGACGCGCAAGAAAAGCCCCGTGCTTCGCCTGCCCATGCACCTGATCTATGGCTGTTACATGCTGTTCCTGGTGGGGTTCACGATCCAGGCCGTGGCGCGTCTTGTCACCCTTTTCGGCCCGCGGTGGCAGGAACAGAACTGAAACGGTCCCGACCTCATGGAATTCTTTGCCGACAATGCCCTGATCCTGATGCTCGTCATTCTGGTGGCCACCACGGTGACCGGCCTCCCGATCGGCGCATCCATGATCGTCTCGAGCATCTTCTACCTGTTCATGGCGGGCCGCGACGTGGGTCTCGCAGCCGAGAACGTGCTGAACGGGGTCTTCGGCAACTTTGTCGCCCTGGCGGTTCCGCTGTTCATCTTCGCCGCCAACATCATGAATGCCGGCAAGGTCTCTGACAGGTTGCTGACCTTCGCCCTGGCGGTCGTCGGGCGCATGCCCGGCGGGCTGGCCCAGGTGAACATCCTGACATCCCTGATCTTCTCGGGCATGAGCGGCTCGGCGATATCGGACGCGGCCGGCGTCGGCAAGGTCATCACCGGCATGATGATGAAGGACGGACGTTACCCGCCCGGCTTCGCCGGCGCGATGACGGCCACCTCGGCCGTCGTCGGCCCGATCTTTCCCCCGTCGATCCCGATGGTCTTTTACGCGCTGATCTCATCGACCTCGGTGGGGGCGCTGTTCCTCGGAGGTGTCGTGCCCGCCATTCTGGTCTGCACCGTGCTGGCCGTGGCGGTGATGATCATGGCCAAGGTCCGCGGGTTCCCGGTGGAAGACGCGATCCCGTGGCGGGCCTTTCCGATGGTCTTCCTGCGCGCCCTGCCGGCGCTGCTCATGCCCGTCATCCTGCTGGGAGGCATCTATTCGGGCGCCTTCACGCCCACCGAAGCCGCTGCCGTCTCGGCCTTCTATGCATTGCTTTTGGCCAGTTTCGCCTATCGCGTGCTGGGACCGCGCGAATTGTTCCAGGTGGTGCTCAGCACGGTACGCACGACGGCGGTGGTGACCCTGATCCTGTGCGGGGCCTTCATTTTCAACTACGTCATCACCGTCGAGCGCGTCCCCCAGGCCGTCTTCGCCCTGTTCGAGGGAATGGACCTGAACGTGGTCACGTTCCTGCTGCTGCTGAACCTGCTCTACCTGGCCATGGGCTGCGTGCTGGATGTTTCGACCATCATGCTGGTCGTGACCCCGCTGTTCATTCCGACCGCGGCGGCGATGGGGATCGATCTGAACCACCTTGGCATCGTGCTGGTGTTCAACATGATGATCGGTCTCATCACGCCCCCTTACGGCATCCTGCTGTTCATCATCAAAGCCCTGAACGGCATTCCCGTCGCCGAGATGATCCGCGAGACATGGATCTTCCTGGCCCTGCTGATCGCCGTCCTTCTGCTTCTGACCTTTGTCCCCGCGATCTCGCTCTGGTTGCCCAGGGCGGCCGGGATGCTCTGATCGGCGTGGCCGGTTGGCCCTGCCTATCTGACCTGATCCACCCCCGGTCAGCGGAGCCCGGACGATCAGGGTCCCCGGGGCGGCGCAGCAAGAAATAGCGAGGCCGCCGACTTGCCGAACCTGCCTGCGCGCTCCACCTCTCCCTGACGAAGAACCTCGGTTTGAAACCAGGGAAGGAGGACCACCATGGAAGCCTGGCTGTCACTTCTGGGCGGGCTCGTGCTGTTGGTCGTCGGTGGGGAATTGCTGGTACGCGGTGCCGTCAAGGCGGCCGAGCGGATGGGGATTTCGCCGCTGGTGATCGGCCTGACCCTTGTCGGCTTCGGCACATCGATGCCGGAACTCGTGACCTCGGTTCAGGCGGGGCTCAACGGATCCCCCGGGATCGCCTTCGGCAATATCGTGGGCTCGAACATTGCCAACATGCTGCTGATTGCCGGCGCCTCGGCCCTGATCTGCCCGATTGTCGTGGCGCGCTCGGCGCTGCGCAGGGATGCGGCCGTGATGCTGGCGGCGACCGTTGCCTTTGCTCTGCTGGCCGCACTGGTCCCGATGGGCCGTATCCTGGGCGCGGGCCTTATTGCCCTGCTGGTCGGATACATCTGGTACGTGATCCAGCAGGAGAAGGCGGCCGCAGACGGCGGTGCGCTGCACGACAAAAGCCTTGCCCTTGCCGAGGCGGACCCCGGAATTGCACCGCCTCATGCCGGGCAGGGTCTGATTGTTCCCCTGCTGACCGCTCTCGCAGGGCTCGCGCTGGTCGTCGCCGGAGGCTCTTTCCTGGTGAACGGAGCCGTGGCACTCGCCCGCGGCTTCGGCATCTCGGAAACCGTCATAGGCCTGACGATCGTTGCCGTGGGCACCTCTATGCCGGAGCTTGTGACGTCGGTCATCGCGGCCCTGAAACGGCAGGGGGATGTGGCATTCGGCAACGTTGTGGGCTCCAACATCTACAACCTTCTCGGTATCGGCGGGACGACCGCCCTCATCGCTCCGTCGAATGTCCCGGAGGAGATCGCCCGTTTCGACGCGCCGCTGATGGTGGCCGTTTCGCTGCTTCTCTTGCTCTTTGCCGCGACAGGGCTTCGCATCGCACGTCGGGAGGGAGCCGTCCTGATCGCAGGCTATTGCGCCTACATCTGGATGCTTTGGCCGTGACGCTTTTGGCTGGCAGACAAGCAGGATTGGACAGCCGGGCAGCGTGAAAGCCGCGCTTGCCCTCCCCTCCCCCTCGAACGCCAGCAGCGCCGCCTATATTCGGGCAGGCCTGATTTCATTTGCCTTGAAGAATTTGAACGCAACCGCGAAGGGCACGACACTGGCGAAGAGGACCATGGCCAGCCAGATCGGTCCCTCCGGGCGCCCCGTTGCATCCAGGATGGCTCCGGCGGCGGGGGGCGTGGCAAGCATGATCGCATAGTAGATCGTGAAAAAGACCCCCATCCCGAAGGCGCGGACGTGAGGGCGCAGCGCCAGACCGGCAAGCGCCATTATGACACCGGCGGGCGCCATCCCGACCAGACCGAAGAGCAGGCTGGCCGCAAGTCCGGCGCCGGGGTAACTCAGCATCCAAAGGGCGATCACGGCCGCCGCCATGCAGACCGTCAGGACAAGATTGCGGTGGCCAAGCCGATCCACGATCTGACCGCAAACCGCGCCCGAGCCGATCATCAGCCAGCTTCCGACACTGATGATGCCCGCGGCGGCGATGGCCGTCTGTCCGAGGTCCTCCAGTACCTTTGGGCCGAAGGACAGATAGGTCACATAGGCCGCATTAAAGACGCCCCAGGCCCCGCTGGCACAGAACACCAGGATCCACTCTTGCCGGGTAAGTCGCGCCGCGCCGTCGGATTTTGCGGCAGGCAGGCCGCCGGGCGCGCGATAGAAGACGTAAACGGCCACCGCCGCGAGCAGACAATAGACGGATGCGGTCTGAAACGGTGCCCGCCAGCCATGGACCTCTGCCAGCCAGGCATGCCCGACCTGCCCCATCGCGATGCCGAAGGGCCAGGACATCACCAGGATGCTCATCGCTGTTGCGATCTCGCGGCCCTCGAACCAGTCGACGACCATCTTGGTGAAATAGAGATTGATGATGAGGAAGCCGATCCCCGCGACCACACGTCCGACCCCGATGCCGGTGCTGCCGCCCGCAAGCGCCGAGATGATCCCGCCGACGGCCAACGCCATGAGGCCCAGAACCGCCATGTCGCGATCGGAAATCAGCCGCCCAAGGTACCCCGCCGGCAAGGCCAGGATCAGCCCCGGCGCCATGAACAGCCCGATCAGCAGGCCAACGCCTGCGTAGTCCAGTCCGAAGGCGGCGATCAGGCCGTCGCCCACCGAGGCCAGGGTCTGGAACTGAAACCCCATCCCGATGCGGGCAAGAAACAACAAGGCAAGGATGCGCCAGCGCATTACGCCCAGCCGAGCCCGCGCAGCGCCGCCACGTCGTTCCAGATCTTGGTCATATGGACGATTCTGTCGCCGTCAAATTGCATGACATAGGCATAGTCCGACACCACGACCCTGCCGGTCGGCGCCACCGGCCCGCCCGGTCCCGTATGCGTGCCCTGGAACTCGGCCGTTGCCACGGCGGTGCCGCGCACCTCGTCCATTGCGAAAGAGGTCAGCATGTACTGTCCGTCGGGCAATGGGGTCAGAAGGCCTTTCATCCACTCGCAATACTCGGCAAGCGTCCTGGTTTCGGCCAGCGCGTCCGCCTGGCACACGAAGGTCGCATCTTCCGTGCACCAGGCCTTGCAGACGTCCCAACCTTTTCCGGTTTCGCAGGCATCGAAGAAAGCCTGTGCGGTTTCGAACTGTGTCATGGCGATGTCCCACATGCATTTGCTGAACCTCGAGCTGAGCTACTCCCCATCTCTTGGACAAGATCTGGCGTAAATTA
>NZ_AQQR01000015.1 GCF_002210095.1 Marinibacterium profundimaris
CTCGGCCGCCCCGTCGTGCGCCTCAGCGCCGCCGGTGAAGGGGTATCTACGGATAGCACGGACGAGTCGCAAGAGCCTTTTTGCACTTTTTTCACCTGCCCTTGCGAAAACTTCCCTGGCCCCTCTCCGGCTCTTCTCGTGCCCCCGGGCCCGGCAGCGCGTATATTGGGGCGCCCTGCAGAAGACCCACCAAACGTTGATGAAACGCCTATCGTGGGCTGCCAGCCGCGCCGCACATCCTTTTTCCTGGCCGAGCCGACGCAAAATGTCCCGTAAAGCGCGGGACCGTGGCGCGTCCCCTGACGGATCACAAAGGAGGGTGTGTCGGGCCGAGCCACCCACCCGGGTGATCGGCGCCTCACCTGCGCCCTGTCCCATGGCGGCGCTTTGACAGGAACGTGTGTTCGGCGCGAAGGCCCGGGCATGGTAGATCTGAGCCCGTCGGCCCCCCGCAAGGGACACGACGTGAAGACGCCCGGAGGATCGGCGATGACGCAGGATTTCAGTCCCCCCGTCCGGCTGGCTCGGCGCGACCTGCTCGTTTTCGGCCTGGTCGGCGCCGCCGTCGGTCTTCTGTCCTATTCCGCCACGCGCCCCCTGTTGCCCGACCGGGCCGGCTCCCTGACAGCCACCGAGGCGTTCGAGCTTGCGCAGGCCGGCCAGATCACCCTGATCGACATCCGTCGTCCCGACGAATGGGCCGCGACCGGGATCGCCCCGGCGGCCCATCCGCTGGACATGCGCCGAGAGGATTTCGCCGACCGGCTGGCCGAGATCGCCGACCCCGGCCAGCCCGTTGCGCTGATCTGCGCGCGCGGCGTACGCTCGGCCCGAATGAGCCAAGAGCTCACGACGCGGGGGATTGGCGGGATCATCGACATACCCGAGGGGATGATCGGCTCTGCCGCGGGACCGGGCTGGATCGCGCGGGACCTGCCCGTCACACCATATGAAGGAGACCAGGGGTGAAACCAGGACAATTCCTCGCCGCATGGGCCGTGGGGCTGCTGCTGGCCGCCACGGCGCAGGCCGGCTGTGCCGAAGACGATGCGCCCTGCGGGATCGACGGCGGCGCCTACCATATCCGCCTGCCCGACGATCCGGCGGGCGCGCCGGTGGTGATCTTCCTGCATGGCTACGGCGGCCGGGGCGCGGCCACCATCGGCAATGCCCAGATGGTGGAGCCGCTTCTGTCGCGCGGCTACGCGGTGATGGCTCCGGAGGGGCTCAGGCGCGGCGGGGACGGGCCGCAAAGCTGGAACTTCCTGCAAAACGGTTCGGGACGGGACGAAACCGCGTTCCTCTCCGGCGTGGCGGCGGATGCCGCGCGGCGCTTCGGGGTGGATGACAGCAGGGTGATCCTGTCGGGCTTCTCCGCCGGCGGCTTCATGGTGAACTACCTGGCCTGCGCGGCGCCCGAGACCTTTGCCGCCTACGCCCCTGTCTCCGGCGGGTTCTGGCGCCCGCATCCGGCGAATTGCGCCGGGCCCGTGCGGCTGTTCCATACGCATGGGTGGACGGACACGACCGTGCCGCTCGAAGGGCGGATGCTGGGCGAGGGGGCCTGGCAGCAGGGCGATATCTTTGCCGGGCTCGAGATCTGGCGGCAAGCCAATGGCTGCATCGACGAAAAGCCGACGGGGTTCGCCACGACCGGCCAGTTCATGCGCCGGCGCTGGTCGGACTGCGCGCCGCAGAGCGCGCTGGAATTCGCGCTCTTCCCCGGCGGTCACGTGGTGCCCGAAGGCTGGGCCGACATGATGCTGGACTGGTTCGAAGAAGTCGCCGGCTGAGCGCTGCCGAAACGAAACCGGCCCGGGGGGATCCCGGGCCGGCGCAGGTCGTCAGGTGTTTCGCGATCACTCGGCCGCGGTCGCGGCCGCCGAACCGTCCAGAACCGATTTCAGCTCGGCCCGGTAGTGGCGTGCGGCGCGGGTGATCGCCGGTTCGACATATTCATCGCGCGTGGCCATCAGGGCACCGGGCTTGCGGAAGCAGAACCCGCTCAGCGCCGACAACGGCACGGCAATCGCCAGGCTTAGACCGATCGGCATCAGCCAGACCGACACGAAGCCCGTGAAGATCCCCAGCATCAGAACAAGGCCCACCACGGTTTCCAGCGCGTGGAACTGCACCAGGGTGGCCAGGCTGTATTGGCCGCCTTCACGCATCTGCGGCGACCAGCCCTTCTGCAGACCGAAGGCGGTGCGGAAGACGGCAATCATCTGCTGCACCATCAGCACTGGCGCATAGATCACCGACAGGCAGACCTCGGTCACGAAGGACAGGCCGAACCGCCCCACCCCGCCATAGGCGCTGAACCGGTCTCCACCCAGGCGCAGGGCGGCGATACCCATCAGCTTCGGCATCAGCAGCATGGCGTAGACCAGGATGATGACCAGAACATGCTGGCCGTCATTCACGTCCGGCCATGTCGGGAACAGCGGGTTCGAGGGCGAGAAATAGGTCAGCACCGAGCGGTCCTCGCCCATACCGATCACCGCCCACATCACCAGCAACGCGAACCAGATCGGCGACATCAGGTAGCCCATGGCGCCGTGGAACAGGTGGAACCGCGACATGGCCGACAGGCCCCGCGCGCCCAGCAGACGCAGGTGCTGCAGGTTGCCCTGGCACCAGCGCCGGTCGCGCTGGATGTGGTCGATCAGCGTCTGCGGCGTCTCTTCATAACTGCCCCGGATCCGCGGCAGGAAGCGCACGCTCCAGCCGGCGCGGCGCAGCAGGCCCGCCTCGACGAAATCGTGGCTCATGATCAGGCCGCCGCCGCGCAGGCCGCGCACCCGAGGCAGACCGGCCGAGGCCGCGAAGGCCCGGGTGCGGATGATCGCGTTGTGGCCCCAGTAATTGCCTTCCTCGCCGCACCAGCGGCCCATGCCTTCGGCCAGGGCGGCACCGTAGACACCGTTGGCGAATTGCTGCATCCGGGCAAAGACCGATTGCGCGCCGATCAGCTGCGGGAAGCTCTGGATCAGGCCGGCCGACGGGTCGCGGGCCAGCGCATCGGTCAGCTGGGCGATGGCGTCGCCGGACATCAGGCTGTCGGCATCCAGCGTCAGCATCGCATCCCAGTCCGCGCCCCAGTTCTGAACCCAGTCGCCGATGTTGCCGACCTTGCGGTCGGTGTTGGTCTCGCGACGGCGGTAATACAGCTCCAGCCCCGGCGACAGCGAGGCCCGGATCGTGGCCACGGCGGCCTGCTCCTGCATCGCGATCTCTTCGTCGCGCGTATCGGACAGGACAAAAAGCGCATAATGGTGCCCCCGTCCCTTCTCGCGCAGCTCTTCCAGCATCGACTTGGCGCTGCCCAGCACGTACCACGGCACCTCGTTGTAGACCGGCATCAGCAGCGCGACCTTCATCGGCTGCGCCTGGCCCTCGTCAACCGGCGCGCTCTTGCGGGTGAGAGAGACGAGACCCAGCGCAACGGTGCTGACCGTCAGGCAGATCCAGAAGAAGTTGAAGGCGATCAGGGCCAGCAGCACGATTTCCAGCCAGGTCAGCCCGTCGGCCACGAACCATCCGTGCATGATCCACATCAGGCCAAGCGTCGCCACGGTCGCGGGACTGAAGGCCAGCACGCGCCACAGCGCGACATCCTTCGGGTTCCGCAGGCCGGGGGCCTGGTCGTCACGGAAACGTGCCGCGAAATTCTGCGCGGGCATTGCAAGGGGCGCCTCGGGGGGCATCAGGCGAAGATTGTCAAACATCGGAAAAAGGCCTCACATGGTCCAGCGGTACAACCAGGCCTCGCTGGCGGCAGCACCGTCCTTGCGAAGCTGCGCGCGCAGCTCCACCATCGTTTGCTCGCCCGGCTCGAAGCCGAAGGCGAGTCGCGGTCCGCCGGTCTCGGGGTTGCGCTGTAGCACTCCCTCCGTTGTCCCGGCATGTGGGGAAGCGACATGGATGTCGATTCCGTCCAATCCGTCGTCGAAAATCGGGTGCGGGGCAAAGTCGATCGTGACCAGCTTGCCCGATTGCGCCCCGTCGCCCATCGCGGTGTCGATCACCTGCGGCAGACCCCCGGCCAGCGGGTTGTCCTGGCCCCAGGTCAGGCGATAGCCCAGCCTGACTTCCTGCCCTGCGGGCATCGGATCGGCCGGACGCCAATAGGCGACGATATTGTCATAGACCTCGCGGTCGGCGGGGATCTCCACCAGCGTGACGGCCCCGCGTCCCCAGTCTCCCTTGGGCTCCACCCAGAGACCGGGGCGCTTGTGATAAAGCGCCTCGAGGTCCTCGTAGTCCGAAAACTTGCGCGGCCGCTGCATCAGGCCGAAGCCCTCCGGGTTCTCGTCCACGAAGGACGAAATCTGCAGCTCGCGCGGGTTGTTCAGCGGGCGCCAGAGTGTCTCGCCCCCGCCGTTGCGGATCAGCAGCCCGTCGCTGTCATGCACGGCGGGGCGGAAATCGTGGTAGCGGGTGCGATCCTTCTCGTCGAAGAGAAACATCGAGGTCAGCGGTCCCAGCCCGACATGATTCAGCTCTTCGCGCGGGAAAAGCGTCATCTCCACTTCCATGACACAGGAGGTGCCCGGCGTGATCTCGAACCGGTAGGCGCCGGTCGCCGAGGGGCTGTCGAGCAGCGCGTGCACGATGATCTCGCGGTCGTCGGGGCCCGGGCTTTCCAGCCAGAACTCGATGAACTCTGGGAATTCCTCGCCCCGCGCGTCCGCGGTCTTCAGTGCCAGTCCCCGGGCCGACAGACCATAGACCTCGCCCGCGCCGATCGCCCGGAAATAGCTGGCGCCCTGGAAGACGCAGAACTCGGTCTTCTCGCCCGATCCGTCCAGCTCCGTTCGCAGGCGCAGGCCGGAATAGCCCAGCGTCTCGCCCTGGCTCAGCTGCGGCAGCTTGTCGGTCTGATCGAACCGCGCGGCGTCGAAGGCCACGGGGCGGGCCTGGCCATTCTCGACCACGTTGATCGTCACGGGCCGCGGAAAATACAGCCCCGGGTGCATCAGGTCGACCTCGTAGGACCGCTCTTCCCCGTACCACAGCGCCCTGTCGTGCCGGGGCCAGATCATGCGGTATTGCTCGTAATCGAGGTCCTGCCAGTCCTGAGGGACCGCCGCCCTCTGGCTGTACTTCTGCGCCGCCAGGTCACGGGCCCGCGCGATCACCAGCCCGTGATCGAACGTGGACGCCGCGCCGGACGCGCGCACGGGTCCGGCGGCCACGGCCGCCAGAAGGGTCGAGACACAAAACTGTCTTCGGCTGATCGTCATATACGCTTGCTCCGCCAGGGCTGGGTTTTGAACCAGGAGGCCGTGTAGGCTACGAGGACAAGCAGGAAGAACCCGAAGAGGTTCCCGGCCGTGACGACAATAAATGAACGCCCGAGCTGGTCGAAGGCGAACCCGATGAGCCTGGCCAGCGCCATGGAGCTCACGAAGACGGCAAGACTCTGCTGCCCGACCTTGGTGATGATCGTCAGCATGAAATGGCCGAAACGCCCGTTGTAAAGCGACGACAGGCGCCGTCCGCCCTCGCCCGCCCAGTACCACGCCACATAGGCCAGCGAGAGGAAGTGGATATAGCGCAAGAGCCCGAATTCAGTCTTGAATCTCAGCTCTTCCGTGATCGGCCAGGTGGCCCGGATCTGCGCGCCCAGGGCCGGCCAGGCATCATTCAGCCACAGGAAGACCTTCCACGACCCGAAAGGCGCGCCCAGCACCAGAAAGGCGGCCGCTGCCCAGGCCAGACCGGCGCTGCGCGGCGGTTTCGGCAACCATCCGCGCATGTAGCCGAATCCGGTGAAGAACAGCAGCTGCCAGCCGAAGGGATTGAAGAACCATTGCCGGTCTCCCCAGGGTTCCGCCGGCAGCGGCAGAAGCCCGAGGTTGGCCGCCGTCCAGAGCAACAGGCTGCCGGTGATCGCCGCCGCCACGCTGATCCGCACCAGCGCCATCATCAACGGCATCATCGCCAGGATCACAAGGTACATCGGCAGGATGTCGAAGTAGTTCGGCACGTAGGTCAGCGTGAAGATACCCACGATCTGGCGCGCGGGATCGTCGAAGAACCAGCCCAGGTTCAGCTCGTGCACGTAACTGCCCTCGAAAGAGCCGTAGGTGTCAAGCGCCGCCATGGTCATGGCGACGAAGAAGAACAGACAGATATGCGCCCAGTAGACCTGCCAGCAGCGGAAGGCGACGCGTGCGGTACCGATGGCCCAGCCCTTGCGCTCGAAACTGCCGCCGAAGGCGATGGCCGAAGCCATGCCCGAGCAGAAGACGAAGATCTCGGTCGCATCCGAGAACCCGAACCGCGCGGGGATCCAGCCTGCCCAGGGGTTGCCGGGGATATGGGCCACCAGGATGATGAACATCGCCAGCCCCCGCGCCACGTCGAGGCGCAGGTCCCGGGTCGTCGCGGCCGCGGCTGGCCCTGAGACGCCAATGGGCGTGGCCATGTCGGCGCCGCCCGTCGCCACTGGCGGGGCCATGGTCCCCGCGGATGCGCGGGCGCTGGCGTCCTCTGCCCTGGCGGGACAGGCTTTGCCGCTTATGCCCGAAGGGTCGGTCACGGCGCTGTCGGCCGCTCTGTGGACCGGCATCGCAGATGCGGATGCGGGGCCGGGTTCACTGTCCTGGCGCGCCGCGTCTGATGCGGCGGGCCGGCTGGCGGCACGGGCCGCGGTGGGCGACAGGCTGGGCATTTGCCTCCCCTATGATCGTCGTCTTTTGTTATTGTGCCGGAACCCTTTGCGCGCCGCCGAGGCCACTTGCAAGACCTCGGCCGGCGTGGATCAGATCCCGGCGGATTGCGGCGAATTGATCGTCCTTCCCGGCGCGCATTCGCCGACGCTCCTCCAGAATCCGTTCCGCCGCATCCAACCGCCCGGCCCGCAGGCCGGCGTCGATCGTGATGCGTTCAAAGACATCCCTCTGCGCGTGGCTGCCGCCCGCGCGCTGCATCGTCGCCCGGGCCGCCTCCAGGTCGGAAAAGGCGCGTGCGTAATCTCCCTCGCCGAAGGCCTGCAGGCCCCTGGCCGCCGCCAGCCCCGGATCGGCCATACGCTCCTGCGCCTCCGTGTCCTGTTTCTGTCCGTCCCTGGCTATACGCGCGATAAGCCGTTCTGTTCCCGCATGATCTCCGGTTGCGGTCAGCGCCAGCAGGTAGTGCAGATCGGCAAAGATCAGGCTGCCGTCATCGGTGCGCGTCGCGCACAGCCCGGCCAGCTCCTCCCAGCGGTCGCCGACGTCGATCCCGTCCAGTTCCAGCCGGGTCAGCAGCGAGGTCGCGTTCGAGATGTCGCGGTAATCGTCCGTGCGCTCCTTGCGCACCTCGGCATCATACAGGGCCAGCACCGTGTCGACCTGGCCAAGGTCCAGGTGCATCAGCGCCTTGTGCCACCAGACGTGGAACCGGAAGTTGTTGCAATGCGCCCAGGCCGCCTCGCGCCCCTCAAGCCAGTCGAGCCCCGCCTTCGCGTCGCAGGTCATGTCATGCACATGCGCCACCGCGTGCAGGCCCCAGGCGTCGTCGGGCGCCAGCCAAAGCGCCTGCCGCCCGGCGATCTCGGCCTTCTGGTACGCTCCGGTCTCTTCCAGCGCGAAGGCATGACAGCCCAGCAGGTATCCGCGCCCGGCATGATCCGGCGCATAGGCCGGCAGCACCCGCTCGATCGAGGCGCGCATGCCATGGTTGTCACCCAGCACGAAGCGGATCGCATGGCCAAGTTTCATCGCAAGGACATCGTCGGGATGATCGTCCAGCACCTGTTCCAGAGCCGTGACCGCCGCCGAGGGCCGCCCCTCGATCCAGCGGCCCAGCGCCTCCACGAAGCCCCGCTCGCGCGCCGTCACCTGCCCGTCGCGCACCGCCCTATCCGCCGCGCGATGGGCTTCGGCCGCCACCTCCAGCATCTCGCGCCGGCCCAGCAGCAGCATGAACAGCCCCTTTGCCGCCTGACCCAGGGCAAAGCCCGGCTCCGCCTCCAGCACACGGGCAAGCCAGCTGGGCGTTTGCGTCCCATGGGCCAGGAAGGCCCGCTGAGCGGCGTTCCAGTCCTCCAGCACGGCAGGGCTGTCGAGGCTCGTGGGCTGGCCGAAGAGATCGTGTCGCATGGCGTGTCCTGTCATCGGATGAACATCTCTGATCCAGAGGTATCAACCGTTCGCCCCATGCGGGTATGTGTTTCAGACGTTTTGACGCATTGGTGACCTTGGCATACCAGCGCGTGAGCGGTTGAAACATTCACAGCCCGAAATGCGGGCGAAATCATGTCTCGCGCTGCATCGGACGCCAACAGTCCAGCACTGGTGGAGGACCGGGCGCCGGGTCAGTCTGCCCGCGCGTCGCTCGGTCCGCCGCCCGGCCTCAGAGGCGGGTCGGCACTAGATCCGCCCGTCATAGGCCTCGCGCCCGATCGTCGCTGCGATGACCGTAAAGCTTTCCGCCACCATCGCGGCCTCCAGCGCCGCCCGCAGCTCCGCCCGCGACGTCACCGTGACGCCCTCGCCGCCAAAGGCCCGCCCCATCGCCACGAAATCGTGCTGCGCGAAATCCACGCCCCGGTTCGGCATCTGCCGCTGCCGCTGCTTTAGCTCGATCAGCGCCAAGGAGGCATCGACGAACACCACGAAGATCGGCCGCACACCCAGTTCCTTCGCCGTCGCCAGTTCCCCGGCGACCATCAGGAACCCGGCATCACCGGAAAAGCTCACCACCGGACGCTCGGGTTCGGCCAGCGCCATGCCGATCGCCAGCGGCACCGCGCAGCCCATGGTGCACAGCCCGGAGGACTGGACCAGCCCCTTGGGTTCGTCACAGCGCCACATCTGCGACAGCAGGATCCGGTGCGCCCCGCTGTCGGCGCTGGCAAGCGTCTCTGCCGGCAGCACCGCGCGCGCCTCGGCGATCACCCCGGCGGGTCCCCAGGGCTCTGTCGCCGGAAAGGCGGCGGACAGGGTGGCGCGGGTCGCCTCGGGCTGGCCCCCGGGCCAGCGCGGGCGGGCCGGGACCCCCTGCGCCAGCGCCTCCAGCGCGGCGCCGGTATCGGCCACGATCTCCAGCGTCGCGTAATGCATGTCATGGGTGTTGGGTTCGGCCACGATGTCGATCACACGCTGCCGGTCGGCCTCCCAGGCATGGCGCCATCCGGTGCGCATCTCGATCGGGTCATATCCGATCCCCAGCACCAGGTCCGCCTCCCGCACCAGCGGCAGAAGGTGGCAATCGGCCAGAGGAGACAGCCCCGCCGCGCCCAGGCACAAGGGATGATCCTCCGGCAGCACGCCCTTGGCCTTGTAGGTGGTCACGAAGGGGATCCCGAAATGTTCCAGAAAGGCCCGCAGGATCTGCCCCGACCCGTCGCGCAGCACGTCCAGCCCGACAACTGCCAGCGGCCGCTCCGCCTCCCCCAGCCAGGCCTGCGCCCGGGCCAGATCGGCGCCATGGGGCGCCACGGCCGCGACACGCCCCCGCCCAGGGGCGGGGAGCACCGCCCCCGGCGCCTCGGCCACGGAAATCGGCACGTCGATATGCACCGGCCCCTGCCGCGGGCTCATGGCGATCGCCACCGCCTTGTCGGCCAGCACGCCCGCGCCCTCGGCGCTCATCCTAAACGTCGCCTTGGTAATGGGGCGCATCACCGCCTGATGATCCAGCACCTGGTGGGTGTAGCTCAGCGCTTCGGCCTCATCGACACAGCCCGACAGGACGATCAGAGGCACCCGGTCCTGCTGCGCATTGGCCACCACGTTGATCCCGTTCAGCAATCCGGGCCCCAGCGTCCCCACAAGGATCGCCGGCGCCCCGTCACGGTGATGCACCCCCTCGGCCATGAACCCGGCCGCGTTCTCGTGTTTGCACAGCACGAACCGGATCCCCGCGCGTTCCAGCGCATCCACCAGCGTCAGCACCTCGCCGCCGGGCATCCCGAAGGCATGGCGGCAGCCGGCATCGTACAATCTGCGCGCAAGGATGTCGGCGGCGCGCCGGGGCTGATCGGTCATGTCGGTCTCCGCAACAAGGGTCGGTCGGAGCTTGCCCAGCTTCCCCGCCCGCGCAAGGGGCGTCACACAGCTGTGACCATTTCGCCGCCGCCGTGCCGATCCCCTCGAACCGCGCCTCCAGCTCCGCCGCCAGAGCCTCCAGCCAGGCACCGCGCCCCTCCTCCGCGCGCCAAGGTGCCAAAAGACCGCCCGCGCCGCCTGCCCGCATCACCGCCAGGCTCTGCCCGCATGGCAACACGCCGCATCCCGCGCCCGCCCAGCGCCCCGACGACGTGACCGGACGCGTCCTCCGCACACGCGATCTTGAGCGACACTTTGCGCATGCAGCATAAATTCCCCGCGACTTTCTGCAGCGCAGCATTATCTGTCAGAGACGCTATTCTAACAGCGTTTCCTGTCGAATCATCACGGAGGTCCCATGTGATGGAAGGCACTACTTACGACTGGTCCGACGCAACCGTGTTCGATGCCGAACCCGGCTGGTCCATGGCCCCCGAAGAGCCCACCGGCGGCCCGCCGCGCGACTTCGACATTCTCTTCGTCCATGGCATGGCCTCGGGCGGCTGGATCTGGAAACCCGATTTCCTCGCCCGCTTCACGGGACAGGGCTACCGCGTCTGGACCCTGACCCTGCCGGGGCGTCTGTCCGGGCCGACCATGCGCACGGATCCGACGGCCCTGCCCCGTGCCGCCTGCGCGGCCTTCCGGGCCGGCAGCCCGACCGAGGCGGTCTCGATCCTGACCTCGGTCATGCCCGGCGCCGGGGTGATCGACGGACCGTCGCTGGACGATTTCGCCGATGCGCTGAACGCGGCGCTGGCGGCGATCGGACGGCCGGTGGTCACCGTGGGTCATTCGCTGGGCGGCGCGGTGGCCCAGAACAACGCCCGGCGCAACGGCTGGCCGCACGGGATCGCGCTGATCTGCTCGGCCCCGCCCTACGGCATGTGGCGCGCCTCGGCGCAGATGGCGGTAACCAACCCGCCGCTGTGGAAGGCGCTGATGGAATACAGCCTTTTCGGCCTGGCCCATAGCGATCACCACGTGATGCGCCACAATCTCTTTCCCAACGGGGTCGGCGACCAAGATTACCTTACGTTCGTCAACCAATTGCGCGACGAATCCCTGACGGCCACCGCCGGCGCGAGCGGCCTGCCCCCCTTCGCCCCGATGCCCGGCCCGCGCCAGAACATCATGATCCTCGGCGCGGGTCGCGACCGGCTTGTGCCGGCGCTCGATATCTGGCTGACCGCCGCCTGGTATGGCCGTCAGCCGGTCATCCTTCCCAAGGCCGGGCACATGCCGATGCTGGAGGCCGGGCGCGAGGCGCTGGCCGAAGAACTGCTCGGCTGGATGGAGGGCCTCTGACCGGGGTGCATTCGCGCCGGTCACGGCGCACGACTGGATCTCCGACAGGGACCTTATGGCCGGCATGCCGGGGCCGGGCGCCCCCCCCGGCCGCGGCGCCCGGCCCCCTTCAGCCCTCCGCGACATTTTTGGCGGCAGGCCAGACTTTTCCGCGCGCGCGCGCCCCACGGGGTTTGACAGGCAGGGATCCAGGCCGAACACTCCCCCTGATCCCGGCTGACCGAAGTCCGCCTCCAGCCCAAGGAAAGCGCCATGCCTGTCCCGTATCCGATCCGCCCGGCTATTCTGGCCCTGGGCCTGTTCTCGTTTTCGCTTATGCCGCAGGCGCTCGGGGCCCAGGAAACGCCCCGCGTCACCGTGGCCGCCGCGCGGATGATCGACGTGACCCAGTCGGTCACCTTCATCGGCACCGGCGAGGCGATCGACGCCATCGACCTGGTCGCCCGGGTCAGCGGCTTCATCCAGGAGGTCGCGCAGGACAACGGCGCCGAAGTGGCCGACGGCGACCTGCTCTTCCGCATCGAACCCGACGCCTACGAGGCCGCCCTCGCCGCCCGCAAGGCGGACCTGGCGCAGGCCGAGGCCAACCTCGAACTCGCTCGGATCGATTACGAACGAAAATCCACGCTGCTCGAACGCGGCTCCGGCTCCGAGGCCGAGCGCGACATTTCGCTGGCCAACCAGCGCGTCGCCGAGGCCTCGGTCTCCGCCGCCAGGGCCGCGATCCGGCAGGCCGAGCTCGACCTCTCCTATACCGAGGTTCACGCGCCCTTTTCCGGCCGGCTGGGCCGCATCGAGGTCAGCGAGGGAGAGCTGGTCACCCCCTCCTCCGGGCCTCTGGTCTCGCTGGTGCAGCTTGACCCGATCTTCGTGACCTTCTCGATCACCGAACGCCAGTTCATCGCGCTTCTGCAGGCGCTGGATCTCACCGGCCCTGAACTCACGCAATCCGACACCAAGCCGGCCGTCAACGTGATCCTGCCCACCGGAGAGGCGCTGGACTCGCCCGGCGAGCTGGTCTTCGTCGACAACCGCGTCGATCCCCGCACAGGCTCCATCGCGATCCGCGCGCGCTTTGACAACAGCCGGCAGCTGATCTCGGATGGCGGTTTCGTCACCCTGCGCATCGCCGCCCCGATCCCCAGCGAAGAGCTGGCCATCCCCCAGGCCGCCATCCAGCGCGACCAGCGCGGCGATTTCGTCCTGGTCGTGGGCGCCGACGGCAATGTCAGCCAGCGCTACGTCACCCTTGGCCCGCAGGTCGAGACCGACGTGGTCGTCGAGGACGGGCTGCGCGAGGCCGAGACCGTGATCACCGAGGGGCTGCAAAAGGTCCGCGTGGGCGTCACGGTCGAACCGGTCCTCGCCGGCGACGGGTCGGAGTAAGCGGCCATGTTCTCCTCGACCTTCATATCGCGGCCGAAGATGGCCATGGTGATCTCTCTCGTGCTGACGATCCTGGGCATCGTCGGATACACCGTCCTTCCGGTCGAACAATTCCCCGACATCACCCCGCCCGTCGTGCGGGTGACGGCCAATTACACCGGCGCCAATTCCCAGACCGTGGAAAACACCGTCGCCGCCCCGATCGAGGCGCAGGTCAACGGGGTGGACGACATGATCTACATGTCGTCGGACAGCTCCGACACCGGGTCCTATTCTCTCAACGTCACCTTCGGCGTCGGCACCGACCCCGACATCGCCGCCGTCAACGTGCAGAACCGCGTGGCCCGCGCCATGGCCACCCTGCCGACCGAGGTCACCGCCACCGGCGTGACCACCCAGAAGGCCGCCACCAACATGCTGATGCTGCTGGTGCTCTATTCACCGAACGGCACCTATGACGAGGTCTTCCTGTCGAACTACGCCTCGATCAACATCAAGGACGCGCTCAGCCGGGTGCCCGGTGTCGGCCAGGCCGAGGTACTGACCAATTTCGAATATGCCATGCGGATGTGGATGGATCCCGACCGGATGGCGGGGCTTGGCATCACGCCGGGCGACCTGATCGCCGCGATTCGTGACCAGAACCTCGAAGTGTCGGCCGGCCAGATCGGCGCGCCCCCGGTGCCCGGCGACCAGCAGTTCCAGTACACGATCACCTCGCGCGGGCGACTGAGTTCGGTCACCGAGTTCGAGAATATCGTCGTGCGCACCGGCGACGCCGGCGCCATCGTGCGCCTGTCCGACGTGGCGCGGGTCGAGCTTGGCGCGAATTACTACAATGCCTCGGGCACCTTCGACAGCCAGCCCTCCACCGTGCTCGCCGTCTACCAGGCGCCGGGCGAGAACGCGCTGGCGGTCTCCGACGGCGTGCTGGCCGAGGTCGAACGCCTCTCGTCGCTCTTCCCCGACGACCTCGAATACCAGGTGCCCTACAATTCCACCGATTTCGTGCAGCAATCGCTCAACGACGTGGTGGTGACGCTGATCATGACCTTCGTGCTGGTGATCGCCGTGGTCTTCGTCTTCCTCGGCTCGGTCCGCGCGACGGTGATCCCGGCCGTGGCGATCCCGGTGTCGCTGATCGGCACCTTCGCCTTCCTGCTGGCCTTCGGCATGACGCTGAACACCGTGTCGCTCTTTGCCCTGGTGCTGGCCATCGGCATCGTGGTCGACGACGCCATCGTCGTGGTCGAAAACGTCGAGAGGATCATCGCCGAAGAGGGCCTGTCCCCGGCCGAGGCCGCGCGCAAGGCCATGGGCCAGATCACCGGACCGGTCATCGCCACCACGCTGGTTCTGCTGGCGGTCTTCCTGCCGGTCACGCTGATGCCCGGGATCACCGGGCGGCTCTATTCGCAATTCGCGGTGACGATCTCGGTCGCCGTGGTGATCTCGTCGATCAACGCGCTGACCCTTTCGCCCGCGCTCTGCGGGATGATCCTCAAGGCGCGCTCCGGCCCACCGGGCGGGCTGCTGGCGATGTTCGAGAAGGGCATCGACAAGACCCGGATCGGCTATACCGGCATCGTCCGGCGGCTGGTGCGGATCCCGCTGATCGGGCTGGTGATCGTCGTGGTCATGGTGGTCTCGGCCGGCGGGCTGCTGCGGTCCCTGCCCGCGGGTTTCATCCCGACCGAGGACAACGGCGCGCTCTTCGTCGACCTGCAGCTGCCCGATGCCGCGGCCCTCGGCCGGACCGAGGCGGTGAGCGAGCGGGTGAACCAGCAGATCCTCGCGCTTGACGGGGTGCAGAACACGATCCTGATCAACGGCTTCAGCATGCTCAACGGCACGTCGTCCAACGTCGGGCTGATCGTCGTGAACCTCGCCCCCTGGGACGACCGCACGGATCCCGGCCTGTCGGCGACCGCGATCCTGCAGCGCATCCTGGGCATCGGCGCGCAGGAAGCGGCCGCCAGCGTCATCGCCTTCAACCCGCCGCCTATCGCCGGGCTTGGCATGTCGGCCGGGGTCGAGATGAAGGTCCAGCAGGCCGGCGGCGGCTCGGTCCAGGATCTGTCGGCGGCGCTCGGCAGCCTGGTCTACGCCGCCAACCAGCGGCCCGAGATCGCCCAGGCCTACACCACCTTCCGGGCCAACGTGCCGAAGATCTTCGTCGATCTCGACCGCGAGAAGGCGAAATCGCTGGGCGTCAATGTCGCGGAGGTGTTCCAGACCCTGCAGGCCCAGATGGGCAGCTACTACGTGAACGACTTCAACCTTTTCGGGCGAGTCTACCGGGTGATGCTGCAGGCCGACGGATCGTTCCGCGACACGGTCGACGACATCTCGCGCCTCTACGTGCGCTCCCAGACCGGGGAGATGGTGCCCATGGGCGCGCTGGTCACCGACCGGACCGAGCTCGGCGCGGTGGTGATCAACCGCTACAACATGTTCCGCTCGGCCACGGTGACGGCGGTGCCGGCGCCGGGCTATGCCACCGGCGACGCGATCCGCGTGCTGGAGGAGGAGGCGGCCAGTGCCTTGCCCCCGGGCTATGCCTATGAATGGACCGGCACGGCCCAGCAGCAGCAGTCGGCCGGCGGGCTGGTGGCGCTGATCCTCGTGATGGCGGTGATCTTCGGCTACCTCTTCCTCGTGGCGCAATACGAAAGCTGGACCATGCCGCTGGGCATCCTGATGTCGGTGACCGTGGCGCTGTTCGGGGCCCTGGGCGCCGTGGCGGTGACCGGGGGCGACGTCAACCTCTACACCCAGATCGGGATGCTGATGCTGATCGGCCTCGCCTCGAAGAACGCGATCCTGATCGTCGAATTCGCGATGGAGCGCCGCGCCGCCGGGCTGACGATCCGCGAGGCCGCGATCGAGGCCGCAAGTCAGAGGTTCCGGGCGGTGATGATGACCGCGCTGTCCTTCCTGCTGGGCGTGGTGCCGCTGGTGGTCGCCAGCGGCGCGGGTGCTGCCAGCCAGAGCGCGATCGGCATCGCCGTCTTCGGCGGCATGCTGGCGGCGACGGTGATCGGCGTGATCGTGGTGCCCGTGCTTTACGTGATGCTGCAGATCCTGCGCGAATGGCTCAAGGGGTCCGGATCCCGCCCCGCTGCCGCGCAGCCCGACGGCTGATCCGCCCGTTGTCGCGGCCACCGGCCCAAGAAAATTCGGCGAATTTTCTTGGGCCCCGCCCGACCGCAAAACCCCCGCCCCGTAGGCGGGATCCCCCGTCCCGGACCGCCTCGCTTGCGCGGTCCGGGGCAAGCCGCTAGAAGACGCCGACCCGGCAGCGCCGGAGCCGCGGCCACCGGGCCCGGCGACCCGAAGGGAACCAAACGGACCGGCATGGCCTCCACATGATTTCGATCATCGCCCCCATGAAGAACGAGGCCGAGAACGTCGAGGCGCTCGTGCGCGAGATCGCCGAGACCTGCGCCTCCATCGCACCCTTCGAGGTGATCCTCGTCGATGACGGATCGGACGACGGCACGGGCGCGGTGATCGCCGGGCTCCAGCGCGAATTCCCCTGGCTCCGCCAGCTGCGCCATCCGGTCTCGGCCGGGCAATCGGCGGCGGTGCATTCCGGCGTCCATGCCGCGCGGGGCGACATCATCTGCACCCTCGACGGCGACGGCCAGAACCCTCCGCACGAGATCCCCGCGCTGGCCGCGCCCTTCCTCGACCGGCACTGCCCGGCGGACCTGGGCCTTGTCGCCGGCCAGCGCGTTGACCGCGACGACACCTGGTCCCGGCGCTCGGCCTCGACCTTCGCCAACGGGCTGCGGTCCTGGCTACTGAACGACGGCACCCGAGACACCGGCTGCGGGCTGAAGGCCTTCCGCCGCGATGCCTTTCTTGCGCTTCCCTACTTCAACCACATGCACCGCTACCTGCCCGCGCTTTTCACGCGCGACGGCTGGGCGGTGGCCCATGTGGATGTCAGCCACCGAGCCCGCGAGGCGGGGCGCTCGAAATACTCCAACATCGGCCGCGCGCTGGTCGGGCTTTACGACCTGTTCGGCGTGGCCTGGCTGATCCGCCGCCGCAAGACACAGAAACCGACCGAGGTCGGCCGCACCCCGGACGGGGATACCGCCTGATGGACGCGCTGCTCGCCTTCTTCCGCGTCACCACCCTGGCCGAGCTGATCTGGGTCCTGGTCGGCCTTATCGGCCAGCTGATGTTCTCGATGCGCTTCATCCTGCAATGGCTGGCCTCGGAAAAGGCCAGGCGGTCTGTCGTGCCCGAGGTCTTCTGGTGGTTCTCCATCGGCGGCGGGCTGATCCTGTTCGCCTATGCGCTGCACCGCCGGGATCCGGTCTTCATCCTCGGACAATCGCTTGGGATTTTCATCTATGCCCGCAACCTCTGGCTGGTCCGCGCCGAAAAGCACCGCACCTGAGGCGCTGCGCCTCGGCGTCCTCGCCGTCCTCGCGCTGACGCTCTACCGGGTCGTACTGCTGGCCTTCGCCAGCGCCGATCTCTTCGTGGACGAAGCGCAATACTGGGCCTGGGGCCAGAACCTCGAATTCGGCTATTACTCCAAGCCGCCGCTGATCGGCTGGGTAATCCGCGCATTCACCGAAGTGGCGGGCAGCGATGCGCCCTTTTGGATCCGCCTGCCCGGCCCCCTGTTCCACGGCGCCGCGGCGCTGGTGGTGCTAGCCACCGCGCGCCGGCTCTGGGGCGATGTGGCGGGCGCGGCGACGGGGATCGCCTATGCCTCCATGCCCGGCGTGGCGCTTGGTGCGCTGCTGATCTCGACCGACACGATCCTGCTGCCCTTCTTCGCGCTGGCCCTGTTCTTCTGGCTGAAGCTGACCGAACGCTCCTCCGCCGGCGTGGCCCTGGCCATGGGCGCGGCCGTCGGCCTCGGCATGATGGCGAAATACGCGGCGATCTACTTCGTCCTGGGCGCGCTCTTCTCGGTGATCTTCGTGCGCGGAGCCCGGATCTCCTGGCGCGACGCCGCGCTGGCCGCGCTGGCCTTCCTCGTGGTCTTCGCGCCCAACATCCTCTGGAACCTCCAGAACGGCCTGACCACGGTCTCGCACACCGCCGACAACGTCGACTGGATCAACGATCCCTCCACCCGCCTGCGCCTGAACTTCTCCGGCCTCGCCGAATTCTTCGGCGGCCAGTTCGGAGTCATGGGCCCGGTCTTTTTCGCCGCCTACCTCGTGGTAGTGGCCCGCAAGATCGTCACCGGAGACTGGCCCGCTCGCTGGCTGATCTGGATGAGCCTGCCAATCATCCTTCTGGTCTGCGTCCAGGCGATCCTCAGCCGTGCCTATGCCAACTGGGCCGCGCCCGCCTATGTCGCCGCCGTGATCCTCACCGCGCCCTGGCTCTTCGACCGCGCGCGCCGCATCTACTGTGCAGCACTCGGCATCAACCTGGCGCTGTCCCTCGCCCTGCCGCTGGCCGCCGTCTTCGCCACCAGCTGGACCCTGAACGACCGCCTGGTCCTGGGCCGCTACGTCGGCCGCGCCGAGGCCAGCGCTCGGATCCTCTCGACCGCGAGAGAGGCCGGCCTCACCGATGTCGTCGCCACCAGCCGCGATCTCCTCGCCGATCTCTTCCACGCTGCCAAGGGCACCGGCATCGCCCCCTGGTCCGTCCCCTTCGAGGGCCATGTGCCCCACTATTACGCCCAGCGCTTCCCCTACCCCACGGGCCAGTCCGCCCCGGCCCTCTATGCAGATTTCGCTGATGTCCCGCCCCTCTGCGCCCCCGGCACCGAGGTTACCGAGCTCACCCGCTGGGACATCCCCGGCGGCGCCTACCGAGGCCGCACCCTCGTCGCCTGGCGCGTCGGCCCCGGCTGCTGGACGGACTGAGCCCACCCCCCGCAAGGCACGGCGCAACGCGCCATCTGACATGTAAAAGAGATCACCCGCCAAAAGGCAGGATTGTCCCGCGCGGGGTGGGCGGGCGGGAGCGTGGGACAAGCCTGCCCCGCTCCCAACAGGTCACACCGTCCCGGGCAGCTTCATCCGCTTCACCTTGTAAAGCAGCTCCACGAACCCCCGCACCTGATGCGCACAGGTCGCCCGCCCCTTCTCCGCCGTCGCCTGCGCCGCCTCGCCGACGATCCCCGTCTCCGACAGGTCCGACGCGATCCAGCCATAGCTCACCGGCCCGATCGGCGGGATCTCAGTCACCGCAGCACTCGACGGCGTATCCACCGCGCGCCCCATGTCCACCGTGTGCGGGGCAAAGGCCAGCATCAGCGAGGTCTCCCGATCCCCGCCATGGATCCCGTGGGTGACCTCTTCCTCCGAATACAGCCCCTCCGGCGCACCGAACCCGCCCCACTGGCATTTCACCGCCAGCATCCCCGCCTGCACCCGCAGCTCCCGCGACAGGATCGAGACGAGGTCCAGGTTCCCGCCATGGGAATTCACGATCACGATCTTCTTCACCCCCGCCCGCGCCACCGACAGCCCGATCTCCACCCAGGCCTGCAACGCCGTCGCCGCCGACAGCGTCAGCGTGCCCCCGGCCCAGAGATGTTCGTTCGACTTCCCCACCGCCTGCACCGGCAGGATGCGGATATCCAGGTCCTCCGGCACCACGCGCCGCAGCTCGGCCAGCATGCCCTCGGCGATCAGCGTATCGGTCCCCACCGGCAGGTGCGGCCCGTGCTGTTCGATCGCGGCGGTGGGCAGGATCGCGATGGTCTCCATCGGGTCGCACTTGCCGAATTCCTCGTAACGGTACTCGGCCCAGTCAAGGCGTCGGGTCATCTGGTCGTCTCCGGGATCACCACTCGAATTCAGGCGCACAGGGCAGCGGGCGCCCGCGGGGAGGGTGGGTGGGAGCGGGCGCCCGCGGGGAGGGGTCGCATCACGCGTTTACCGTCTCCGGCGCCTTCGCCGCCCCGACAAACCGCTCCATCTTGCGCGCAACCTTCGCCAGGTGCTTCGCCCGGCTCTCGGGCGTCGATGAATCCATCAGGTAATGCGCCGCGAAGGTCGTCTTGCACCGCGGCGCGCAGATCAGCCGCAGGCCCCGCAGCAGCGTCCGCTTGCCCGGCGCGCCCACGAACCGCGTCAGCCACCAACTGGCCCCGCAGGTGGTGAACACCCCCAGCCGCGTGATGTTGCTCAGCCCCGGCCGGATATCCGGATGTCCCTCCGACGGCATCAGGAAGGCCACACCGGGCACCAGAGCCCGGTCCAGCCAGCCCTTCAGGATCGCCGGCAACCCGTACCACCAGGTCGGGTAGACGAAGATCAGCGTGTCGCACCACGTGAGATCCTCGATCTCCTGCTCGATCCCCTGCCGGTTGAGGCTCTCGTCCTCGTACCATTCATGCTCCTGCGCCGTCAGCACCGGCGCGAAAGGCCCTGCATACAGATCCACCAGCCGCACCTCGGCCCCGACCGCCGCCAGCTTCTCCAGCACCACCTCCCGGACCGCCTCGGTGAAACTCGCCTTCCGGGGATGACAATACACAACAAGCGCCCGCATTCAGAACGCCTCCATTTCCTTACCCACACGGGCGAGGAATGCCGCCCGTTTCTCGTCACTGGCCCGGTTCATATCGTAGAGCGCGAGATAGCGCATCTTTTCGGGCCGGCAGACATTCCACACCGCCCTCTTGACGCAGCGCCGCGGCGGATCCCCCGCCCCGATCGCGCGCCAGCGCGTGCCGCCATAGGTCGTCACCGCCGCCAGCTTGCGGATATGCGTCAGGTTCGGTTTCACGAACCCGTCTTCCAGCCGGAACGACACGCCGGGAAGGAACACGCGGTCCAGAAACCCCTTCAGGATCGCCGGATAGCCGAAGTTCCACACCGGGAACACCATCACCAGAGCCTGCGCCGCCCTCAGCCTTTCGACATACTCCCGCACCGGCTCCAGGTTCGGCCCTTCGTCATGGTAACCGCGCCGTTCCTCTTCCGTGAGAACCGGCGAAAACCCCTCGGCATTCAGGTCGCAATCATCGACCTCCCATCCCGAAGCCCCCAGCGCCTCCACCGTCCGCTTGTGCAGCGCGGCCGAGAAGCTCTCGGGGCACGGATGCGCAAAAAGAACCAGCGCCCGCGCCATCTATTCCGCCGCCTTCATCCCGGGCCAGGCGTACATCCTCGCGTAATCCCAGTCCGGATCGTCCCAGGCGATCATCTTGCCGGGGTTCAGCAGGCCCTTGGGATCCGCCTCGCGCTTGAAGGCCAGCTGGGTGTCGTCCACCGTCTGCCGACCGCCTTCCTCCAGCGTGTACCGATGCGGGTTGAAGATCAGCGCGCCGGCCTCCTCGTGCAGGCGGACGATCTCGTCCAGCCGTTCCTCGGTGGTGAACTTCACCATCGACAATCCGGCAAAGCCCACCTTGCCGTTCATCCGGATCGCCTCCAGGTGCTGCAGCACCTCGGGGCTGAAATCGTCCCGCATCTTCGCGATCAGCTCAAGGTGGTCGGGAAAGGCATAGCGCACCTGCAGATAGGTGATCGACGGTTCCACCTTCAGCGCGCGCAGCGTCGTGTGGTTCCAGCCGTATTCAAAGACCGGCCCCGGAGCGCGCGGCCAGTCGTGATCGTCCGAGCGGTAGATCATCCGCATGTCCTCCCGGCGGTTCAGGAAGGTCAGGAAGCCGTCCATCGACTGCGGCGCCACCATCAGCCCGATCAGATGCGTGCCTTCGTCCACATGCGGCTTGACCCGTGTGAAATAGGCATGCGCCGTCGGCGCCTCGTAGACCGAGGCGAGCTTGAGCAGGATGCCATCCTCGTTCGCCAGCTCGTCGGCGAAATGCGTGGCCGCCATGAAATCGTCCGAAGCCACGAAGATGTCGATCCACTCGTAGGCCGGGGCCAGCGGCATCTCCAGCTCGGTGATGATCCCGTTGGTGCCATAGGCATGTGAGACCCGCGCAAGCTCCTCTCCGGTGAATTCCAGGATGCGCGGCTGTTCCTCCATCGTCACGACCCGCAGGCGGATGATGTTGCCCAGATCGCGCAACGACCCCCAATGGACCGAGCCGACACCGCCCGAGCCCCCGGCGATGAACCCGCCGATCGTCGCCGTCGCCCAAGTCGAGGAAAACATGCGGATCTCCTGCCCCGATTGCGCCTTGCACTCGGAATCCAGATCCTTCAGCAGGCAGCCGGGTTCGACCACCACGCGGCCGGGCATCACCGACTTCACCCGGTTGAGATAGCGCAGGTGCATCACGCAGCCGCCCGCCAGCGGCATCGCCTGCCCGTAATTGCCGGTGCCCGCGCCCCGCGTCGTGACCGGCACGTCGTGGTCATAGCAGACCTTCAGCACCTCGATCACCTCGGCCTCGGATTTCGGGCTGACCACGAAATCGGCCACCACGTGATCCAGCCGCTCTTTCAGCACCGGCGAGTACCAAAAGAAATCCCGGCTTTTCGATTTGATCGCGGCGGCGTTCTCGTCGATCTCCAGATGGGCCAGGGCCGCCTTCGCGGCAGCGACGTTGTCCTTCATGTCTTCTCCTCAGACTTCCCGCTTGATGGCGCTTTCGTGCCACTTCCGCAGAAGCAAATGGCTGATGAAACTGGTCAGCGCATAGATCGCCACGCCCGCCCCCGCGATCAGGAACAGCGCCGCGAACATGCGCGGAATGTTAAGCCGATACCCGGCCTCGAGGATGCGGAACGCCAGCCCCGCGCCCATGCCGCCCGTCCCGGCGGCAAACTCGGCCACCACCGCCCCGATCAGGCTCAGGCCCCCCGCGATCCGCAGACCGCCCAGGAAATAGGGCAGCGCCGAGGGCAGCTGCAGAAAGCGCAACCGCTGCCAGCGCGTGGCGCCGTAGATGGTGAAAAGGTCGCGCAGGTTGTGATCGGTGGAGTTCAGCCCCAGCGTCGTGTTCGACAGGATCGGAAAGAAGGCCACGATCCAGGCGCACAGGATGATCGCCGGCACGGTATCCATGTAGATCAGGATCAGCGGCGCGATCGAGATCACCGGCGTCACCTGCAGGATCACGGCGTAAGGGTACAGCGCCATCTCCAGCCAGCGCGACTGCGTGAACAGCACGGCGATCCCGACGCCGCCGATGATCGCGGCCAGCAGCGCGGCACATGCCACCTTCAGCGTGATGATCAGCGAGGACGCCAGCGTGGCCCAGTCGATCCAGAGCGTCTTGGCCACCAGCCCGGGGCGCGGCAGGATGTAATGCGGGATCTCGTTGACCACGACGATCCGGTCCCAGCCCCAGATCGCCAGCGCGCCGACGACCAGCGGCACCAGCCAGCGCCCGATCCTGTCGCGCCGTTGCCTGCGCTGGCGCGCGGCCTCTTCGGGGTCCATCGGCGCCTCGGCCAGGCGTTCGTCGGCGATGCTCATGCCCGCTCTCCCATGGCTCTGCCCTGCCCCATTACACCGGCTCTCCCATCGCGCGTTTCAGCGCCTCGGAGGCCGAGCGGCAATGGGCGGCGTATTCGGCGCTGGTGCGGAACACTTCGGTGCGCGGATAGGGCTCCGCCACCGTCAGCTCCTCGATCACACGTCCCGGGCGGGCCGCCATGATGACGATGCGATCCGACAGGAAGACGGATTCGAACACCGAATGGGTCACGAAGATCACCGTGCAGCCGATCTTCTCCTTCATCGCCAGCAGGTCGTTGTTCAGCTTGAACCGCGTGATCTCGTCCAGCGCGGCAAAGGGTTCGTCCATCAGGATCAGGCTCGGCTTCGTCACCATCGCCCGCGCGATCGACACCCGCATTTTCATCCCGCCCGACAGCTCGCGCGGATAGGCGCCTTCGAACCCCGTCAGGCCGACCAGCTCCAGCGCCTCGGCGATATCCGCCTTCACCGAGGCCTTCGACCGGTGCTTCAGCCGCATCGGCAGCCAGACGTTGTCCTCGACCGTGGCCCAGGGCATCAGCGTCGGTTCCTGGAACACTACGCCCAGCTCCTGCGGGCCGTCCCAGCGGATGCGCCCGGCACTTGGGTGGATCAGACCCGCGATCAGGCGCAGCGCGGTGGACTTGCCGCAGCCCGACGGTCCCAGCAGCGATATGAAATCGCCCTGCCGCACGTCCAGCGCCATTCCGCGCAGCGCGACCACGTCCCGGCCAAAGGTCTTGCCCACCTGGTCCAGCCGCATCAGCGGCGGACGCGCCGAGATCGTCGCCGCGTCCAGTGTTTCGGTCCCGCTCACCTCAGTTCCCGGTCAGCGCCGCCTTCACCGGCAGCGCCGCGCCGGTGTTGGCGAAATCCAGCGTGTAGGACTTGGTGTAATCCAGCCCCTCCTCCACGACACCGGCGGCGACCATCTTGTCGTAGAAATCCTTGATCGTGGCATCGGTCATGGCGCCGATGCCCAGCTCCAGGCTGTCGCCGCTGTCGACGATGCCGTATTCCAGCATCTTCTCCAGCGAATAGGCCAGCTGTTCATCCGACATGTCCGGATTGTCTTCCTGGATCAGCGCGTTCGCCGCGCTCGGGTCCCCGTAAAGGTAGTTCGCCCAGCCGATCGCCGATCCCTCGACGAAGCATTTCACCACCTCGGGCTTTTCCTCGATCGTCTCCGCCATGGCCGACACCATCGTCGCGTAGGTCGAAAAGCCCTTGTCGGCCAGCACCCAGATGTCCGGCTCGAACCCGCCCTCGCGCTCGATCGCGAAGGGTTCTGACGTGATATAGCCCTGCTGCGCACTGTTCTCGTCGGCCAGGAAGGGCGCGGGGTTGAACGTGTAGGGCACGCGCTTCTCGGCCTCGAAGCCGAAATCGGTGATCAGCCACTGGTAGAAGCTCTGGAACCCGTTGTCGCCGATGAACAGCTTGTCGAGATCCTTGAGCCCCTCGAAACTGTCGACCTTGCCGGGATGGGTCAGCAGCACCTGCGGTTCCTTCTGGAAATGCGCGGCCACGGTCACGACCGGGATGTCCTGGGCCACCGCGTTGAAGGCCAGAAGGAAATTCCCGTCCATCACGAAATCGATCTTGCCCGCCATCAGCATGGCGCGGTTGTTCACCTGCGGCCCGCCCGGCACGATCGTCACGTCCAGCCCGCAGGCCTCATAGGTGCCGTCGGCCAGCGCCTGATAATACCCGCCATGCTCGGCCTGGGCGACCCAGTTGGTGCCGAAGGACACCTCGGTCAGCTCCTGCGCCATGGCCGACCCGCCAAGAAGCGCCAGCCCGCTGGCCGCCGCGAGAATGGATTTCGACATTGTCACCTCCTGTTGGGGCGCCGTCCTCATCTGTCGGGGCGCCGTCCCCGTTGCACGCTGTTTGCAGGCTCACAATTCAACGCCATCGCGAAGCGGGCCAGTGCGCGCAGGGAGGAGACAGGAAGTTACGCCCAGGGGAAGAGAAGCCGCGCCCATTAATTGAGCAGGCCAGCGGGCCCGCCACCCCTCAGGTTGCAGGCCCCGGCCCCGCACCAGGGGGGCAGCATTCCGGAATTCGGCCCTTGCCCGCGCCGCCCGGGTCAGCGGCGGTAGATGAAGCAGCGCCCCGGCACCGCGCCTTCGGGCAGCGCCAGCTCTTCGAGCGTGTCGAAATACATCCGGTCCGACGACACCATCAGCCCGCCGGGCGCCAGCAGCGGCTCGATCAGGGGCGAGACCTTGCGCGCGAAGATGTCGTTCTTGTCGCGATTGTGCCCGCCCAGGTCGGCATGGGCCAGGCTGATGGTGGGACCGAACCGCTGCAGCGCCTGCGGCAGGGTCTCCATCACGTCGCCGAGGATGGCGAACTCGGGCTCGGGCGTGCTGTCGGGATGCGAGGCGATCTCGCGCTCGAACACATAGATATCCCGGTCCACGACCGTTTCGCGCAGGTGGTGATAGGTGCGCCCATTGCCCAGCCCCAGTTCGAAGACCGGCCCCGCAAGCCCGTCCGTGGCGGCGATGGCGTGGTCCAGACAGGCGCGCTGCGACACCATGCGGTCGATGAAAAGGTCGAGGCGGGTCATGGGTTTCTCTCCGGATTGGCGGGCGGTCACAGGGCTGCAAAGTCCATGCCAGAGTTCCCCGGCAATGTGTAGTCCGGGACGCTCACAGAGGAAAATATTCAGGGAAATCACGGCACAGCGGCGATTCGGGTTTGACGAAACGACCAGCCCCGCGCGAAGGTAAACAAGAGCCGCTCGCCGATCCTGAACAGAAAATAAACGACTGAAAGCGCCTTGATGACGCCTTTGCTGACAGTGGAGAATCTCGAAATCGGCTTCGGCCGGGAACAATCGGTTGTCCGCGATGTGTCGTTCGAGGTGCCCCGTGGCGAGACGCTTGCGCTGGTCGGCGAAAGCGGATCGGGAAAGACGATCACCTGCCGGTCGGTGCTGCGCATCCTGCCGCGCTCGGCGCAGGTACGCTCGGGCCGGATCACCTTCAACGGCCGCGACGGCGTGGTCGAACTGTCGAAGCTCACGGAACGTCAGATGCGCCACGTGCGCGGCGACGCGATCTCGATGATCTTCCAGGAACCGATGCGCTCGCTCTCGCCGTTGCACCGGATCGGCAACCAGGTGTCCGAAGTGCTCTGGATCCACCGCGGCGCGTCCGAGCGCGAGGCCAGGCGCGACGTCCTGCGCGAATTCGAACGCGTGGGTTTCGCGGATCCGGAACGGGTCTACCGGTCCTATCCCTTTGAACTGTCGGGCGGAATGCGCCAGCGGGCGATGATTGCCATGGCCATGGTCGCCAAGCCCGACCTGCTGATCGCGGACGAGCCGACCACCGCGCTGGACGTCACCACCCAGGCGCAGGTCCTGGGCCTGATCAAGACGCTGCAGAAGGACACCGGCATGTCGGTGATCCTCGTCACCCACGACCTGGGCGTGGTGGCCAACATGGCCGAACATGTGGTGGTCATGCACCGCGGCCGGGTCATGGAAAAGGGCGACGCGCGCCCGATCCTGTCCGATCCGACGCATCCCTACACGCAACAGCTCTTTGCCGCTGCGCCCGAAATCCCCACCGTCGACGAACCCGCGCCCGAGGTCGAAAGCAACGACCCGATCCTGACGATGCGCGACGTGAACAAGACCTATCGGCTGCGCGCCTCGGTGGCATGGAAACCGGACATGCTGGCCCGTGCGGTGCGCGGCGTCGACCTGGCGCTGGAACGCGGCAAGACGCTGGCCATCGTCGGCGAAAGCGGCTCGGGCAAGACCACGCTGGCCAAGATCGCTCTTGGCGCCGAAAAGCCCGACCCGGGCGGAGAGGTCCTGTTCCGGCCCTCTGCCGGCGGCGAGCCGGTCGTGGTGAACCAGATGACGCGCGAGGAGCGCACGGAATTCCAGAAGAACGCGCAGATGGTGTTCCAGGATCCCTATTCCTCGCTCAGCCCCCGGATGCGGGTGCAGGACGCGCTGACCGAACCGCTCGAGATCCACGGCATCGGCTCGGGCTCGGAACGCCGCGACAAGGCGGCGGCGCTGATCGAACAGGTCGGGCTGAAATCCGACATGCTGAAGCGTTTTCCCCATGCCTTTTCGGGCGGGCAGCGGCAGCGCCTGTCGATCGCCCGCGCGCTGATGCTGGATCCGGTGCTGCTGGTCTGCGACGAACCGACCTCTGCGCTGGACGTCAGCGTGCAGGAACAGATCCTGTCGTTGCTTGAAGAGATCCGCGACCGGCATAAGTTGTCGTACCTCTTCATATCGCACGACCTGGCCGTGGTCGCGCGGATCGCCGACGAGGTCGCGGTGATGCGCGCCGGGATCGTCGTCGAACAGGCTCCGGCCGAAACGCTGTTCTTCGATCCCCGGCATCCCTACACCAAGGCGCTGATCGCCGCGCAGCCCGAGCCGGATGTCAATCGCCCCATCGACCTCGCCACCGTGGCCCGCGGCGCAGGTGCGCCGTCGGACTGGCCCGAAGCCTTCCGCTTCGGCGAGGATGATTTCCCCGCGCTCACCACGATGAGCCCCGGACACAAGGTACGCCAACATGTCTGATCTGCTTTCCTTCCGCCGCCTGCGCGCCGCAACCGCGCTGCTGCTGATGACGGCGCTGCCCGCCTGGGCCCTGGACCCGCAGGAGCCCCCCTATTTCGCCGACAAGGTCGCCGCCGGGGAATTGCCCCCGGTGGCCGAACGCCTGCCCGAGACGCCTCTGGTCGTCGATCTCGAGGCCAAGGGCCGCGTCACCGGCACCCCCGGCGGCACGCTGCGCACCATGGTGTCGCGCTCCAAGGACGTGCGCCAGATGGTGGTCTACGGCTATGCCCGCCTCGTCGGCTACGACGAGAATTACGAGCTGCAGCCAGACATCCTTCTCAGCGTCGACAACGAGGACGACCGCGTCTACACGCTGAACCTGCGCCCGGGGATGAAATGGTCCGATGGCCATCCCTTCACCTCGGACGATTTCGCCTACTGGTGGAACGATGTCGCCAACAACGAAGAGCTCAGCCCCGCCGGTCCGCCCGATTTCCTGCGCGTGAACGGCAAGTTCCCAACCGTGACCTTCCCCGACGAATACACCGTCGTCTACGCCTGGGAAGACCCCAACCCCGCCTTCCTGGCCACGCTGGCCATGGCCGTGCCGCCCTTCATCTACCGGCCCAAGCATTACGTCAGCCAGTTCCACGCCAACTACGTCTCTCCCGAGGACCTGGAACAGGTAGTGGACGAAAACCGCCTGCGCAGCTGGGCCGCGCTGCACAACAAGGTCGACAACATGCACCGCTTCGACAACCCCGAGCTGCCGACGCTGCAGCCCTGGGTGAACATGTCGGACGGCAAGCAGACGCGCCACATGTTCCAGCGCAACCCCTATTACCACCGCATCGACAGCACCGGGCAGCAGCTGCCCTATATCGACGACGTCGAGATGACGATCGTGGCCGGCGGACTTGTCGCCGCCAAGACCAATGCCGGCGAAAGCGACCTGCAGGGCCGCGGGCTCGATTTCCGCGACATCTCGATCCTGCGCAAGGGCGAGGCCGACGGCAGCAATTACACCACCTATCTCTGGGGCAACGGCTATGCCTCGCAGATCGCGATCTACCCCAACCTGAACTACAACGATCCGGTCTGGCGCGAGGTGCTGCGGGACGTGAACGTGCGTCGTGCGCTGAGCATGGCGATCAACCGCGATGCCATCAACCAGGCGCTGTACTTCAAGCTGGCCAAGCCCGGCTCCATGACCGTGCTGCCGCAAAGCCCTTTCTTTCTCCAGGAAAACCGCGACGCCTGGGCCGCCCATGACGTCGAGGCCGCCAATGCCCTGCTGGACGAGGCCGGCCTGACCGAACGCCAGGGCAACGGCATCCGCCTGCTGCCCGACGGCCGCCCGATGGAGATCGTGATCGAGACCGCCGGAGAACGGCAGGAGGTCGAGAACGCGCTGCAGATCATCATCGACAACTGGCGCGATGTGGGCGTGGATCTGATCATGCGTCCGCTGGACCGCGACATCCTCTACAACCGCGTCTTCGCCGGAACCACCATGGCCGCGGTCTGGTACGGGTGGGACAACGGGATCCCGCAGGCCTATACCTCGCCCTCCTACCTCTGCCCGCGCCGGCAGGAATTCTTTGCCTGGCCGAAATGGGGCCAGTATTACCAGACCAACGGCGGCTCGGGCGAGCCGCCCGACATGGAACCGGCCATCCGCCTGCTTGAGCTGTGCAACGACTGGCAGACCGCCACCACGAAGGAAGAGCGCACCGCCGCCTGGACCGAGGCGCTGAAGATCCACGCCGAGAACCTCTTCGGCATCGGCATCCTCGCCGAGGCACCCCAGCCCATCGTCGTCAACAACCGCCTGCGCAACGTGCCGGAACAGGCGATCTGGGCCTGGGAGCCGGGGGCCCATTTCGGCATCCACCGCCCGGAGGAGTTCTTCTTCGCGGACTGACGCGATCTGCGCCCCCGCCGCTTTGGCCGGGGCGCGCCGCGTGACACCGCATGAAACCGGGCGCCCCCGCCCGCCCGCCACGATCAGCCCGCCCCGCCACCGGGGCCAGCCGCCAAGACCCGACAGGCCGCCGAAAGACAAGACCGCATCATGAGCACGCTCCGCTACGCCCTCTACCGGATGATGACCATGGTGCTCACGCTCCTGGTGGTCTCGGTCCTGGTCTTCGCGATCATCAACCTGCCGCCGGGCGATTACCTGTCCAACCAGATCAACGAACTGCGGGCCACCGGGCAAAGCGCCGGCGTCGCCAAGGCCGAATTCCTGCGCCGCGAATATTCGCTCGATCAGCCGCTGTGGAAGCAATACATGATCTGGGTCGGCTTCCTGCCCGGGCCCAACGGCTTCTCGGGCCTGCTGCAGGGCGACTGGGGCTGGTCATTCGAATTCGAACGCCCCGTGGCCGATATCGTGGGCGACAGCCTCTGGCTGACCGTGGTGGTGAACCTGGCCGCCGTGCTTTTCATCTATGCCGTGGCCCTGCCGCTGGGCATGCTGGCCGCCGCGAAATCCCGCAGCTGGATCGACTATACCGCGGCACTGGTGGCCTACCTGGGCCTGGCCACGCCGAACTTCCTGCTGGCGCTGATCCTGTTCTATTACGGGCACAAGTATTTCAACCTGCCGATCGGCGGGCTGATGGATCCGATCTTCGAAGGCCAGCCGCTGACCTGGGACAAGCTGCAGTCGATCCTGGTGCACCTGATCGTGCCGACCTTCGTGATCGGCACATCCGGCGCCTCGGCCATGACCCAGCGGCTGCGCGCCAACATGCTGGACGAGCTGGGCAAGCCTTATGTGGAAACCGCCATCGCCAAGGGCCTGAGCGAGCGGCGGATGCTGGTGAAATACCCGCTGCGCGTCGCCTTCAACCCCTTCGTGGCCGATATCGGCAACCTGCTGCCCTCGATGGTGTCCGGCTCGGTTCTGGTCTCGGTCGTGCTTGGCCTGCAGACCATCGGCCCCACCCTGCTGACCGCGCTGAAGACGCAGGACCAGTTCCTGTCGGGCTTCATCCTGATGTTCGTGGCCCTTCTGACCCTGATCGGCACGATGATCTCGGATATCCTGCTGGTCATGCTTGATCCCCGCATCCGTTACGAAGGCCGCGAGTCATGACCGACAGACCCGACCGTTTCGTCGATGACGCCCCCTTCGATCCGACCGCCTCGGCGCTGGATCTCGAACGCGCCGACCTGGACGCGCCCGGCTGGGTGCTGGTCTGGCGCAAGTTCCGGACCCACAAGCTGGGGCTGATCTCGGGGCTGTTCATCGCCTTTTCCTACATCATGCTGCCCTTCTGGGGCTTTGTCGCACCCTACGGGCCGAACGAGCGGAACGAGGAATATCTCTATGCCTCGCCGCAGAAGATCCGCCTGTTCCACGAGGGCGAATTCATCGGCCCCTTCATCTACCCGGTGACGGCCGAGGCCAACCTGACGACCTTCCAGTGGGAATTCGTCCCCGACACCGACAACCCCGCGCCGCTGCGCTGGTTCTGCGAGGGCACGCCCTACAAGCTGGCCGGCTTCATCCCCTCCGACACGCATCTGTTCTGCCCGGCCGAGGGCACGACGGTCTTCGTCTGGGGCTCGGACCGATTGGGGCGCGACGTGTTCTCGCGCATCCTTTACGGGGCGCAGCTTTCGCTGACCGTGGGGCTGATCGGCATCCTCGTGTCCTTCTCGCTGGGCATCTTCTTCGGCTCCATCGCCGGCTATTTCGGCGGCGGCATCGACTGGGTCATCAACCGCGTGATCGAGATCCTGCGATCTCTGCCCGAACTGCCGCTCTGGCTTGCCCTGTCGGCCGCGGTGCCGTCGAACTGGGGGCCGGTGGCGGTGTTCTTCATCATCTCGATCATCCTCGGCATCCTCGACTGGCCCGGGCTGGCACGGTCCGTGCGCGCCAAGTTCCTGTCCCTGCGCGAAGAGGAATACGTGCGCGCGGCCGAGATGATGGGCGCCAAGCCGGGCCGCGTGATCGGGCGGCACCTGTTGCCGAACTTCGCCTCGCACCTGATCGCCTCGGCCACCCTGTCGATCCCGGCGATGATCCTGGGCGAGACGGCGCTGTCGTTCCTCGGCCTCGGCCTGCGCGCCCCGGCGGTCAGCTGGGGGGTCATGCTGAACGACGCGCAGAACCTCGCCTCGATCGAGATCTATCCCTGGACGGCCCTGCCGATGGTGCCGATCATCGTCGTGGTGCTGGCGTTCAACTTCCTGGGCGACGGGTTGCGCGACAGCCTGGATCCCTACCAGGACTAGGCGTGGATAGCCGGCCGGGTTCGGGGGCGCTGCCCCCGTCCTCCTGCGGAGGCCTCCCCCCGAAGGTATTTGGGCCAAGAAGAACAAAGGGCGTGGTGCCCGGGCGATCAGGTCCGCGCGTGAGAGACGCGTCCGGATCGCAGGTCGCCGGATGTGCTGCCGATCCTGAAAGACCGGACGGACGGGCCGGGCGATGGGGCTGGAAAAGGTGCCGGCATGTCGGCGGGCTCAGCCTCGTCGGCCCGTTGCAATCCCGGGTGCCGTCCGCAATCCGGCGGCAGGCCGACCGGCGCGGTGCTTCGCAAAAAGTTAAGGCGCGGTAAATCCGCGCCTGTAACCCCTTGATTTCATGTGGTCGGCAAGATGTCCCACGCGTGGGACATCTGCGCGGTCATCAGGGCAGGATCGGGCCGAGGCGGAACAGCCATTGCATCGCCTGGCCGGGTTCGACGCCGGGCAGGGTCTCGCGGAAGATGCCTTCCATCACGCCGGTGTTGTAAAGCCCCGAGAGCGCCCCATCGACAAGGAAGCGGAACTCGTCATCGCCGCGCGGCAGGGCGAGGCCCTGTTTCTCGATCGTCAGCAGCCGGTCCATGACCATGAAGTCCCGGTTGCCCGCGTTGAGGAACAGCAGGATCGACTGGTCCGCGAAATAGGCCGCGATCTCGCCCGCCTGCATCGCCGCGAGCCCCTCCTCGTGGCTGTCGAAGGTGACTACCTCGGCCTCGGTCCCGGTCTGGGTCAGCGTGTTGCCCAGGGCCTCCTCTGTGGTGGTGCCGGACCGCACCCCGATCGAGGCCCCGTTGAGCGCGGAGAAGGTGGTCTCGGCCCCCACGGGCAGCATCACGGCGGTCCCGTCGACAAAGATCGGGATCGAGAAATCGACGAATTCGCGCCGGCTCATGGTGATGGTCGAGGCGCCGCAGAGCAGGTCGATCTCGCCGTCCGCGACCTTGGCGAAACGATTGGACGTGTCGACGGGGACGAAGGTCATCTCGATCTCTTCCAGATCAAGCGCGCGGCCCAGCGCCTGGGCCAGCTGGGCACAGACCTGCACCGTGTAACCGGCCGGCACGCCCTGATCGTCGACATAGGAGAGCGGCGCGGCATCCTGCCGGTAGCCCAGCCGGATTTCTCCCTCCGACCGGATCCGGTCGACGGTCTGGGCCGTGGCGGGCACGGCCATGGCGGCGGCAAGCAGCAGAGAAGCGAGGGGACGCAGCATCTGAGAGATCCTTTCCGGGATGACGGGGCGGCGCGGAACCGGAACCGGCCCGCCCGTTTCCCAATGCATACTTGGCCGACCAAGGCCTGGCCACCCCCCGCCCCGGCGCGCCGGGAAAAATGATGCGCCAGGGGTGATCGGGGCGGTTTGGGGGGCAGAAGCCGGCGTGTCACCGGGTGGCGAATGGTAAGGATTGTCGGAATTCGGCCAGCCGCGCGTGATCGAGAAACCAGCCGAGGTCGACCTGTCCGAGGAGATGCAGGGAGATTTCGCCGGGGCGGCCAGGATCAGCGATCGTCGCCGTGCTCGTTGCGGTCTTCGTCCATCATCTCTTCCTCGATCGCGGTCTGCACCGCGCCTACCACCGCGTCGCGCTGTTTCGGGGTGAGATCCTCGGCATTCTCGTCGGCCAGCCGCACCGTCACCTCGCGATGCGCGAACCTGATCCCCTCGCGGGCAAACAGCGCCCGGATCTCCTCGTAGACCTTCTTGCGCACCAGCCACTGGTCGCCCGGCTTGGTCATGAACTTCACCCGGATGATCATCGCGCTGTCCTGCATCTCGATCACGCCCTGACTTTTCAGCGGCTGGATGAAATTCTCGCCGATCACCGGATCCTCGAGCAGCTGCTGCCCCAGCTTCTTGATCAGCTTGCGCACTTTCTCGACATCCGTGTCGTAGGTCACCCGCAGCGGCAGCTTCATGATCACCCAGTCGCGCGAGAAGTTGGTCAGCACCTGCACCTCGCCGAAGGGCACCGTCTGCAGCGCGCCCAGGTGGTGGCGCAGCTGGAACGACCGGACCGAGATCTTCTCGACCGTGCCCTTCACGATACCGATGTCGATGTATTCGCCCTTGCGGAAGGCGTCGTCGATCAGGAAGAACGCGCCCGAGAAGATGTCGCGCACCAGCGTCTGGGCGCCGAAGCCGATGGCGATGCCCACCACGCCCGCGCCGGCAAAGAGCGGGCCCACGTTCACGCCCAGCTCCATCAGCGCGATCAGCCCGATCGTCACCACGACCACCGCCAGGATCGCGCCCCGGAACAGCGGCAGCAGGGTGGCCAGCCGGCTTGCCCCGGTGGCACCGCCCTCGTCGCCCAACTCCGCCTCTTCGGCGGCGGGCTCTTCCTGGGCGATCATGTTGTCGATCCAGATCCGGAAAAGGTTGTAGACGATGTATCCCATGAAGAGGACGATCGCGACATCAAGGAAATTGCCGATCAGGGTATCGTTGATCAGCTTGTTCTCGGGCAGCCAGATCAGCACCAGCGCATAGGACCCGGCGGCAAAGGCCAGGATCCCCGCCACCTGCCGGAACAGCGCCTCGTAGGTCATCGGGCGGTGCGATATTTCGGCCGGCTGACCGATTTCCGAAGCCTCGGCCTCGGCCATGTCCCGGTTCACCGCCTCGCGCCGGCGCACCCGGTCAAAGTACCGCTCCAGCGCGTAGTTCATCACCGCGTAGACCACGACCACCGTCAGGAACACCGCGTAGGCCCCCGCGATCAGGGGAAACCGTTCCTCCATGTCCAGCACGAGATCGTAGCTGTGGCGCAACCAGGCAAAGACGAAGAACAGCACCAGCGCAGGCGCCCAGACCAGAGAGATGGTCCGGGTGGCCCAGTTGACCTCCATCAGTGCGCGCCCGTGCAGGATGGCGCGGGTGATCGCCTTGCGATTGACCAGCACCATCGCCACGTTGGCCACCATCGCGATCAGCAGCATGACCAGCGAAAGCATCGCGTAGACATTGTAGTTCAGCCCGATTTCCTTGATCCAGGTGGCGAAATAGCCGGTCCAGATCCCGTAGGCCGTGATCCCCCAGACCCAGAAATACAGCCGCTGCGCCTCGCGGTCGGTGAGCCGCGGGATGCGGTACTGCGGCAGGTAGGGGGACAGGATCATGCGCCACAGGTCGCCCACCGTGCGGGTCAGGAAAAAGGCCAGAAGGATCGCGGCGGCGGTGATCTCGACCGAGAGATCGTTGGCATTGCCGATCACCAGGAAGCCGGCCAGGACCACAAGCACCAGAACCAGGACGGTTCCCACCATCCCCACCAGGAACCGCATCACCAGGAAGGGCACCTTCTCGGAATAGCCGCGCGGTTTCTCGAGGATGCGCGATGTCACGAAGCGCCGCATCAGCCGCTTGCCGAAGACCTCGACCATCACCATGCGCCCGATCGCCAGCAGCACGAGCATGTAGAACAGCACCTTGGCATAGGTGACGATCCGCCCGTCCGGGCTGGTGGCGCGCAGGATGTAGAGCACCTCGTTCACCGACACCGGCAGCGCGGCGAGACGCTCCTCGAAGCGGTCCACGAAGGTCTCGACCGTATGGTAGGTCTGCATCAGGGTCGATATCTCGGCCTCGGCGATGGTATTCTGGCCGGTCGAGGCGCTGCTCGCGCCCAGCACGCTGCCATCGGGGTCGAGCACGACGACGCTGACACCGGCCTCGGCCGCCTGTCGCAACGCCGAGGCCAGGTTGTCGGAGCCGCTGTCGGCGTTGCTGCCGGACGTGCCCGTTCCGCCTCCTCCCAGCCCCGGCAGTGTCTGGGCCCGGCCCGGATCGGCCATCAGCAGAAGGCAGATCACCCCAAGGGCGAGCGCCGCGCAGAGCACCCGCGCCATGCGGGAAAGCTTGGGCAACATCAAACGACTGGTCATGGGCACACCCGGAATGAGGACGCAGACAGGCCGCGGTCGGCAAACGCTAGCCAAGCGTTTGGGCCGGTGCAATTCGACAGCGCCGCTGACCGGAGCAATTGTCGGAAATGCGTTGCATCTCGGTCCGAATTGAATACCAAGGGGGCAAGCGCCCGCCGCCAGGCCAGGCAGGCAGGCTGATCGGGCAGGCAGAACGGGGACTGGCGAAGATGGCGGGCGACTGGTCGATTGCGCCGATGCGAACGCGCCGATCCGGGCCCGAAATGCGTCCAGCGCGCACCGGTTTGCCACCCGGACAGGCGCCGAACCCGTCAAATTCATCGCCAATCCCGCCTGTCCCGCTTATCATGGGCTCTCGGAGCGGGCCGGTGAAACAGGAACCTTCCACATGTGCGGCCCTTGCCGCGCCCACGATCCGCATGACATCCGACGGGCCGGGCGTAACCGGCACGCGGCCAGGGTTGAGCGAGCAACGATGACCAATTCCACGATCACGAGGAAACGGGGGCCGCGCGGGCGGGCCCCACGGGTCATGCTTTACAGCCACGATACCTTCGGACTGGGCCACCTGCGCCGCACCCGCGCCCTGGCCACCGCCATCACCGAGGTCGATGCCGAGGCCTCGGCGCTGATCCTCACCGGATCGCCCGTCGCCGGCCGCTTCGCCTTTCCGCCCCGGGTCGACCACATCCGCCTGCCCGGCGTCACCAAGCTGGCCGATGGTAGCTATGCCAGCCAGGCGCTGGGGCTGGACATCGACGAGACGACGGATCTGCGCGCCGGCCTGATCGAGGCCGCCGCCCAGCGCTTCCGGCCCGACCTGCTGATCGTCGACAAGGAGCCCTCGGGCTTTCGCGGAGAGCTTCTGCCGACCCTGCGCCGGCTGCTGGAGGAAGGCGGCACCAAGATGGTGCTTGGCCTGCGCGACGTGCTGGACGAACCCGAAGTGCTGATCGACGAATGGGCGCGCAAGGGCGCCGTCGAGGCGGCAGAGACCTATTACGACGAACTCTGGGTCTATGGCCTGCGCTCGGTCTATGACCCCACCGCAAGCCTGCCGCTGAGCAAATCCCTGCGTGACCGCATGGTCTTCACCGGCTATCTGCGCCGCGACAAGGTGGAACTCGGCCCCGCGCCGGAAGAACCCTATATCCTTGTCACCCCCGGCGGGGGCGGCGATGGCGAGACCATGGTGAACCTGGTGCTCCAGGCCTACGAGACCGACCCGACGCTGTCGCCCCGCGCGATCCTCGTCTACGGGCCGTTCCTGTCGGGCGACACCCGCGCGGATTTCGAGGCGCGGGTCCAGGCGCTGAACGGGCGGGTCGAGGCGGTGGGCTTCGAGAGCCAGATCGAGACGCTGTTCGCCGGGGCACGCGGCGTGATCTGCATGGGCGGTTACAACACTTTCTGCGAGGTTCTGACCTTCGACCGGCCCGCGGTGATCGTGCCGCGCACCGTGCCGCGGCTGGAACAATACATCCGCGCGCACCGGGCCGAGGAAATGGGCCTGGTCGGCGTGATCGACGAATGGCGCGACGGGCTGACGGTCGAGGCGATGATCGCCGCGATCCGGGGCCTGGCCGACCGGCCGCGCCCGTCGGCCTCGTTCCCGCAGGGGCTGCTGGACGGGCTGGACCACGTGACCGAACGGGTCGGCGCCTTGCTGGCGCAGCGCCGGGAGTGCGCCGCCGAATGACGAAGACCCCGCCGCTGGCCGTGCTGGTGAAGGGCTGGCCGCGCCTGTCGGAGACCTTCATCGCCCAGGAACTGGTCGCGCTGGAAGAGGCGGGCCACGCGATGGAGCTGTGGTCGCTGCGCCACCCGACCGACACGGCCACACATCCGCTGCATGACCGGCTGAAGGCAAAGGTGAACTACCTGCCCGAATACCTGCATGACGAACCGGGCCGCGTGCTGCGTGGCTGGTGGCGGGCGCGCCGCCTGCCCGGCTACCGCGCCGCGTGGACGGCCTGGCGCGCGGATCTGAAACGCGACGGCAGCCGCAACCGCTGGCGCCGCTTCGGCCAGGCCTGCGTGCTGGCGGCCGAGATGCCGGGCGACGTGCGCGGGCTTTACGCGCATTTCATGCACACCCCGTCCTCGGTCGCGCGCTATGCCGCGATCATGCGCGGCCTGCCCTGGTCCTTCTCGGCCCATGCCAAGGACATCTGGACGTCGCCCGAGTGGGAAAAGCGCGAGAAGCTGAGCGCGGCCACCCATGGCGCCGCCTTCGGCGCCACCTGCACCGCCTTCGGGGCCGAGCACCTGCGCGCCCTGGCCGATGATCCGGCGCGGGTGGACCTGGTCTATCACGGGCTCGACATGGCGCGGTTTCCGTCCCCGCCCGACCGCCCCGTGCGCGGCGCGGGCCAGCCGTTCCGGATGCTCAGCGTCGGGCGGCTGGTCGAGAAGAAGGGTTTTGACCGGCTGATCGAGGCGCTGGCCCTGCTGCCCTCGACGCTGGACTGGCATTGGGAGCATATCGGCGGCGGCGGCGACAAGGCCGCACTGGCGGCGCGCTCCGGCGCGCTGAAGATCGCGCATCGCATCACCTGGCGCGGGGCGCTGACCCAGCCCGAGGTCATTGCCTCGATGCAGGCCGCCGACCTGTTCGTCCTGCCCTCGCGCATTGCCGGGAACGGCGATCGTGACGGGCTGCCCAACGTGCTGATGGAGGCGGCCTCGCAGAAGCTGCCGATCCTGTCGACGCCGGTGTCGGCGATCCCCGAGTTCATCGAGGACGGCGTGCATGGGTTCCTGTCCGACGACGACCCTGACGCGCTGGCCGACGCGATCGCGCAGATGGCCGCCGATCCGGCGGTGACCGCCGCGCTGGCCGATGCCGCCTATCACAGGCTGCGGCAGGACTTCCGAATGGATCCCGGTATCGCGCGGCTGTCAGAGCGGCTGGACACGCTGTGCGGCACGCGCGCCGGTGAGCGTGACCGTGAGCGCCTCCGTGACGGGGCCTGAGCCCGATGCGCGTGGCCTTCTTCGCCCCGCTCAAGGCGCCGACCCATCCCGTGCCCTCGGGGGACCGCGAGATGGCGCGCAACCTGATGGCGATGCTGGCCCGCGAGGGGGCCGAGGTGATCCTGGCCTCGGAGCTGCGGCTGCGCGACGGCAGCGGCGATACCGCCAACCAGTCCCGGCTGCGCGCAGACGCGTCGGCCGAGGTCGAACGGCTGGTGACCGAGCTGCCCGATGACGTGGCGCTCTGGGTCAGCTACCACAATTACTACAAGGCCCCCGACCTGATCGGGCCCGAGGTCGCGCGGCGACGGGGCATTCCCTACGTGCTGATCGAAAGCTCGCGCGCGCGCAAGCGTCTGACCGGGCCCTGGGCCGGCTTTGCCGCGGCGGCCGAAGCCGCGTCGGACGCGGCGGACGTGATCTTTTACCCGACGGAACAGGACCGCGAGACGCTGGAACGCGACCGGAGCGCGGGGCAGATCCTGGCGCAGCTGCCGCCCTTTCTGGCCCGCGACGACCTGCCCGCGCCGGGGCGCCCGGTGCCGGGGCGGCTGCTGGCGGCGGGAATGATGCGGCCGGGGGACAAGATGGCCTCTTACCGGCTGATCGCCGCGACGCTGCCGGCGCTGAGCCATCCCGGCTGGCACCTGCAGATCGCCGGCGACGGCCCGGCGCGCGAGGCGGTGCACACGCTCTTCGCGCCCTGTGCTGGGCGCGTCTCGCTGCTGGGCCAGCTGGACCGCGCCGCGCTGGAGACCGCCTATGCCGAGGCCGATCTGTTCCTCTGGCCCGGGGTGAACGAGGCCTTCGGCATGGTCTATCTCGAGGCGCAGGCGCATGGCGTGCCCGTGGTCGCCCAGGACCGGCCCGGCGTGCGCGACGTGGTGGCCGAGCCCTCGAAGAACCCGCCTGTCCCGACCGGCGCCGCCGGCCTCGCCCTGCGCTGCGACTGGCTGCTGGAGGATCCGGCCCGCCGGCAGGAGGCCGGCCGCACCGCCCGCGCCGCGATCCGCGCGCATCACCTGTTGCCCGCCGCGGCCCGCCGCTTCTGGGCCACTGTCACCCCCCTGCTGGAGGTCCGCGCATGACCCGCCTTGCCCTGCTTCGCCATGGTCACACCGAATGGAACCGCGCCGGCCGCATCCAGGGGCGCAGCGACATCATGCTGGACGCCGAGGCCCGCGATGAGCTGTCGGCCCAGCGGCTGCCCGCGCCCTGGGACGAAGCCATGCTGTGGTCGAGCCCTCTGGAACGCGCGCTGGACACGGCCGAGCTGGTTTCGGGCGGGCAGCGCCCCAAGGCGGCGCCGGAGCTGATCGAGATGGCCTGGGGCGACTGGGAGGGCCAGAAGGGCGCGGACCTGCTGGCCGATCCGGGCACGCATTATAGCGACATCGAGAACTGGGGCTGGGATTTCGAGCCGCCCGGCGGCGAAACCCCGCGCGCGGTGGCCGAACGGCTGACGCCCTGGCTGGCCGGGCTGGAGGGCGACAATGTCGCGGTCTGCCATATCGGCGTGATGCGGGTGATCCTGGCGCTGGCGCATGACTGGGATTTCGACGGCCCGGCGCCGTTCAAGGTGAAACGCAACCGGCTCTATGTCATCTCGATCGAAGGCGACCGGCTGGTGCCCGAGGGCGAGCCGGTGCGGCTGGAGCCCGCGCCGTGAGGGTCCTGATCACCGTCACCCACCTGCTGGGCACCGGGCACCTGAGCCGCGCGCTGACGCTGGGCCGGGCCTTTGCCGAGCGCGGGCACGAGGTCGTCGTGGCGAGCGGTGGGGCTCCGGCGCCGCATCTGGACACAACGGGCGTGACGCTGGTGCAGCTGCCGCCGCTGCGCTCGGACGGGACGGATTTCACGCGGTTGCTGAAGGCCGAGGGCACGCTGGCCGACGACGCCTACCGCGCGGCGCGGACCGATGCGCTGCTGGCCTGCCTCTCCCCTGCGCCGGACCTGCTGATCACCGAGCTGTTCCCCTTCGGCCGCCGCAACCTGCGGGCCGAGTTCACCGCGCTGCTTGAGGCGGCCCGCGCCCTGCCCCGCCCACCGCGCATCCTCAGTTCGATCCGCGACATCCTCGCACCGCCGTCGAAGCTGGCCAAGGCCGACTGGGCGGACGAGATGATCACGCGGTTCTACGACGGCGTGCTGGTGCATTCCGACCCGGTGCGGACCGAATTGTCCTTGAGCTGGCCGGTCTCCGGCGCGCTGGCCGGGCGGCTGATCTACACCGGCTACGTGGCCCCCGCCCCGGCCGGGCCGCATCCGCAGGCCGAGGGCACAGGCGAGGTGCTGGTCAGCGCCGGAGGTGGGCCGGTGGGCGACGGGCTGTTCCGCGCCGCGCTGGCGGCCGCAAAGCTGGACGACCGCCGGCCATGGCGGCTGCTGGTCGGTGGCGGGGCGGACCGGATCGCCACGCTGCAGGCCGAGGCTCCCGCCAATGCCACGCTGGAGCCGCCGCGCCGGGATTTCCGGCAGATGCTGTCCCATGCCGCGGCCTCGGTCAGCATGTGCGGCTACAATACCGCGCTCGATATCCTGCAGGCCGGGACGCCCGCGGTCTTCGTGCCCTTCGATGCGGGCAACGAGGTGGAACAGGGGCTGCGGGCGGAAAGCCTCTCGGCCCTGCCCGGGATCGCGTCGGTGCCCAGTGCGGAGTTGGATGCCGACACCCTGCTGAATGCTGTGGCGCGGGTGACGTCGGAAGGAAAACGAGGCCGCGACGGGCTGCGCGACGATGGCGCGGCGGAAACCGTGCGGATCTGCGAAGGGATGGTTTGCGCATGACGGACTGGTCCCCGCTGGAGGCCGAGCTGGAGCGGCTGCAGGCCCCTCTGCCCGTCTGGTGGCGCGATGACGACGCGATTGCCGACACCCCGGCGCTCGACCAGCTGATTGAGATGGCAGAGGGGGCGGGATGGCCGCTGCACCTGGCGATCATCCCGGCGGAGGCCAACGAGACACTGGCCCGACGGTTGCGGGGCTGCGGGAGCGTGGTGCCTGTCACCCATGGCTGGGCCCATGCCAACAACGCGCCGGAGGGCGAGAAGAAGGCGGAATTCGGCGCCCATCGCCCGGTGGCGGAGATGGCGGCGGAGGCCGGGGCCTCTCGTGCCCGCCTGGCGAACGTCCTGGGGACGGAGCCCGCGCCGATGTTCGTGCCGCCCTGGAACCGGATCGCGCCGGATCTTTTGCCGATGCTGCCCGAACAGCGGTTTTCGACGATCTCCACCTTCACGCCCCGCAAGGACGCGGAAGCCGCGCCGGGGCTGAGACGGATCAACACCCATCTCGACCCGATCGACTGGCGCGGCAGCCGCAGCCTCGTTGCCCCCGACCGGCTGATCGCGCAGATGGCCTGTGACCTCAGAGATCGCCGCGAGGGCCGCGCCGACGCGGCCGAGCCCTACGGCCTGCTTACCCATCACCTGGTCCACGACGAGGCCATCTGGCATTTCGTCGCCGACCTTCTCACCCGATTGTCCCGCGCGCCCCTGACCCTTTGGGATGCCCGCGCCCCCCATATCACGGAGCCCACCCCATGAGCCGTCTCGATTCCATGCTGCGCCGCCTGAGCGCCCAACGCGACGGGCTCAACTGGGCCGCCGACCAGGTCGCCGGGGTTGCGGGCGATGTGCTCGACCTCGGCCTTGGGAACGGGCGGACCTACGATCATATCCGCGAGATCCTGCCGCACAGGCGGATCTGGGTGATCGACCGGGTTCTGCAATGCCATCCCTCCTGCGAACCGCCAGAGGAAGATTTCCTGATGGGAGAGGCCGCGCCGATGCTGGCCGAGCTGGGCCGGCGCAGCGATGGCATCGCGCTGGCGCATTACGACCTGGGCCGCGGGATCAAGGACGAGGACGTGGCCGAGGCGGCGAAGCTGTCGGAAGACCTGGCGCAGGTCATGGTGCCGGGCGGGATGATCGTCTCGGGCCAGCCTCTGGTGGGGTTCGAACAGGTGACCGGCCCGGACAGCATCGCCCCGGATCGCTACCTGTTCTACCGGACCTGAGCCGGATCAGACCCGGCGGCCGCGCGACCAGGTCGCCAGCGGCACGGGATGACCGTCCGCAAGACGGAACCGCACGAGATCCGCGCGCAGCCCCGGCGCCAGCCGCCCCCGGTCGGTCAGGCCCGTGGCCCGGGCCGGTGCATCGGTCACGGTGGCGAGGCCGCGCGCCATGTCGTCCCATTCCTGCCCCAGCTGCACCGCGCCGGTCAGCAGAGAGAACGGCACGTAATCCGACGACAGGATGTCCAGCAGCCCGGCCTTCGCCAGATCCATCGCCGCGACATTGCCGGAATGCGACCCGCCGCGCACCACGTTGGGCGCGCCCATGATCACCGCGATGCCGGCGTCACGGCTGGCGGCGGCAGCCTCCACCGTCGTCGGGAATTCGGCCAGACGCACGCCATGGCCGGCAGAGACCTCGACCTGCTCGACCGTCGTATCGTCGTGGCTGGCCAGCGCCGCGCCCAGCCGCTTGCCCTCGGCCACCGCCGCCGCCTCGTTGTCGGCACCCAGCCGGGCATGGAGCGCATAGAGCGATTCGACATGATCATCGAATTCCGCCTGGGTCAGCCCGTACTTGCCGGACATGTACTCCTGGTATTTTGAGATATCGCTGAACTGGCGCTGGCCGGGCATGTGATCCATCAGGCTGACGATGCCGACCCGGTCCTCGGGCGTGAACTCGGCCAGCTCCTCGATCAGCGTCTCCGAACAGATCTCGGCCCGCAGGTGCAGGAAGTGGCTGATGCGAAAGACGCCCTTCTCGCGCATGGCCAGGATCTTCGAGGACAGGTCGCGAGCGTATTTGCCATAGGGCGCGCGCGATCCGGTGGGGATGGACCCCACGCGCAGGGCGTCGAAGACCGTGGTGATCCCGGTCGAGGCCAGTTCCGCATCATGGGCGAGGATCGCGGGATCCAGCGGCCAGGCGACGCGCGGGCGCGGCTTCATGTGGCGTTCGAGATTGTCGGTATGCACCTCGATCAGGCCGGGCGCGAGGTAATCTCCCTCGCAATCCACGGCACCGCGGCTGACCGTAGCGCCCTGGTCGATCGCGGCGATCTCGCCATTGCGGATCACCAGCGCGCCGGTCACGGTCTCGTCGGCAAGGACCAGCCGCGCATTGGCAAGGATCACGTCTTCTGTCATCTGGATTTCGTCTTTCATGGCCTATCTGCCCCCGACAGCCAACGGAGTGACCGCATATGGAATTTTCGCGCTACGCGCTTTACTTCGCCCCGCCCGAAGGTGCCGACTGGACCCGTCTGGCGACGGCCTGGCTGGGCTGGGACATGGAAACCGGCGCCGAGGTGGCGCCGCCCGAGGCGCCCGGCATCGACGTGGCCGGGATCACCGAGCGGCCGCGCAAATATGGGCTGCACGGCACGATCAAGCCGCCCTTCAGGCTGGCCGGGGGCCGCAGCCCCGCCGAGCTGATGGCCGCGGCCGAGGCGCTGTGCGCGCGGCTGAAGCCGGTGACGCTGGACGGGCTTGGCCTGGCGCGGATGGGCGGGTTCCTGGCGCTGCGGCCCGAGGGCGACGCCAACGCCCTGTCGGATCTGGCGGCCGCCTGTGTCGAAGGGCTGGACGACTTTCGCGCGCCGGCGCCCGAGGCCGAGCTGGAGCAGCGGCGCAAGGCCGGGCTGAGCCCGGCGCAGGAGGCACATCTGCAACGCTGGGGTTACCCCTACGTGATGGACCAGTTCCGGTTCCACATCACCCTGTCCCGCCGGCTGAGCGACGACGAGGCCGCCCCGGCCGAGGCCTGGCTGCGCGAGCACCTGGATCCAATGCTGCCGCGCCCGTTTCACATCCCCGACATGGCGCTGGTGGGCGAAGGCCCCGATGGCCGGTTCCGGATGATCCATCGCTACACGCTTTCCGGCTGAAGTGCGGCGCGCACGGCGGCGACGGTGTCGTCGAGCGCGCCGGAATTGTCGATGCGGTGAACCTGCGCCAGCCCCTCGGGCAGCGGCAGGGACCCGCGCGACAGGCGGCGCTTCTGCTCGTCCTCCGCCTCGCGCCCGCGGCCAGACAGCCGCGCGGCCAGCACCTCGGGCGGCGCGGTCAGCGAGATCACCTGAAGATCGGGGCGCAGCGTCTGCGCCTGAAGCAGCACGGCGCGGGAGAGATTGACCAGCACCGTGCGGCCCGCCGCGAGATCCTGTTCGATGGCGCGCGGCACGCCGTAGTGCAGCCCGTGCGCCTCCCAGGACAGCAGGAACTCTCCGGCGGCGTCGCGGGCGCGGAAGGCCTCTTCGCTCACGCCCTCGAAGTCTTCTCCGCCGGCCTCGGACGGGCGGGTGATGACGCGGCGGGCGAGCATCCAGGCCGGGTCGGCCTCGACCAGCGCCGCCATGACGCTGTCCTTGCCGACGCCCGAGGGGCCGACGACGGCGACGAGCCGGCCCTGGCTCATGCCGCCATCCCCGGCGTGAAGGCGGAGACATCGACCTCGCGGTCGGCCACGGCCTGGCGGGCGGGCAGATCGTGGAAGATGCCGACGATGGCGGCGCCTCGCGCCTTGGCCTCGGTGATCAGGTCCAGCACGACCTGGCGGTTGCCGGCGTCTAGGCTGGCGGTGGGCTCGTCCAGCAGCAGCGCCGGATAGGTATGGGCAAAGCCGCGCGCGATGTTCACGCGCTGCTGTTCACCGCCCGAGAAGGTGGTGGGGCTGAGGCCCCAGAGCGGCTCGGGGATGTTGAGGCGCGAGAGCAGCTCGCCGGCCCGGCTCCGGGCTGTCTCGCCATCCACGCCGACCGCCAGCAGCGGCTCGGCCACCACGTCCAGGGTCGGCACCCGGGGCACGACGCGCAGGAACTGGCTGACATAGCCCAGCGTGTGGCGGCGCAGGTCCAGGATCTCGCGCGGCTCGGCGGTGACGACATCGGTGTCACCCACGAGGATCCGGCCCGAGGCGGCCAGGTAATTGCCGTAGATCAGGCGCATCAGCGTGGATTTCCCCGCGCCCGAGGCGCCCACCAGCGCCACGCATTCGCCGGGCGCCACGGTGAGGCTGGCCCCTTCCATCACCGGGATGACGGTGCCGCCCTGGTTATGAAGGGTGAAGGACTTGGCGACATTCTCGATCTGGATCATCGAAAGGTACTCCGGGAGTTCGGTGTGGTCGGGGCCGCTAGAGCCAGCGGCGCCATTTGAAGATGATGTAGGCCAGGACGGAGGAGCCCACCATGACGCCAAGGGTCACCGGGTAACCCCAGGGTGAATCGAGCTCCGGCATCCGCGAGAAATTCATGCCGTACATGGAGGCGATCAGCGTCGGCGGCAGGAAGAAGGCCGTGATGATCGAAAAGGTGCGCATGGTGGTGTTCTGATCCACCTGGATCAGCCCCAGGGTCAGGTCGGTGGCGAAGGAGATCCTCTCGTTCACCGATTCCGCGTGTTCGACCAGCGCCTGGATGTCGCGCAGAACGCCATCGATGATTTCGGCCATCTCCGGGTCCTTCGGGACATGGGTGCGCCGGTGAAAACTGGTCGCCCGTTCAAGCGACAGCAGCGCCAGGCGCAGGCGCGAGAGCATCTCGCCCTGCAGACCCAAGGTGCGCAGCGTGTCGCGCATGCTGTCGGGCGAGCGGTCGGGCTCCTTCGACAGCACCTGCGAGAGCAGAACGTCGAGCGTCTCGCCGATCTCCTCGATATGGTCGGCCTGGCGCCCGACGACTTCTTCGATCAGGCCAAGCGCGATGCGGTGCGGCGTGCCGCAGCCCATGGCAGAGGTGCCGGCCCGCTCGGGGAAGCTCTCGAAGGAATGGGGCCCGTGGTAGCGGATCGTCACCACGCAGTCCTCCGAGAGCAACAGGTTCACCGGCAGGACACGTTCCACCCCGTCGGCGGTGCGGCCGGGCAGGACCACGGTCATATGGTCGGTGTCGCCCAGCCGGAACAGCCGGCTCGAGACCTCGATCTCGCGCATCTCGGCGAACGTCGGCAGGGCAATGCCCAGTTTCGACAGGATGGCGGCATCTTCTTCGCCCGGGGCAAGCACGTCGATCCAGACCGCCCGCCCCGGGTCGGTTCCCTCCGGCATCGCGGCCAGCCGGCCGCCCGCGTTGGAGTAGAGCCGCATCATCGCGTCAGACCTGCAGCACCGAGGACACGAGAAGCTGCGTGTAGCCGTGCTGCGGATCGTCAAGCACCTGGTCGGTGAGCCCGGTTTCGACCACGTGGCCGTCCTTCATCACCATCAGCCGGTCGGCCAGCAGGCGCACGACGGCCAGGTCATGGGTCACGATCAACGCCGACAGACCCATCTCGCGCACCAATCCGCGCAGCAGGTCAAGAAGCCGCGCCTGGACGGACACGTCGAGCCCGCCGGTCGGTTCGTCCATGAACACCAGCCGCGGCCCGGTGACCAGGTTGCGCGCGATCTGCAGGCGCTGCTGCATGCCGCCCGAGAATTGCGTCGGCCGGTCGTCGATCCGGCCGGTGTCGATCTCGACCCGGCCCAGCCAGTCCTCGGCCGAATGGCGGATGTCGCCGTAATGGCGCGCGCCCACGGCCATCAGGCGTTCGCCGATATTGCCGCCCGCGGAGACGCCCATGCGCAGCCCCTCGCGGGCGTGCTGATGGACAAAGGCCCAGTCGGTGCGGCCCAGCATCCGGCGCGCGGGTTCGGACATGGTGACGGTATCGACCGGCCCGTCGGCGCGGGTGTCAAAGATCACCTGGCCGTCATCGGGCGGCAGGTGGCCGGCGAGACAGTTCAGCAGCGTGGACTTGCCCGACCCGCTTTCGCCGACGATGCCCATGACCTCGCCGGGATAAAGATCGAAGGAGACGCCGGTGCAGCCGATCCGGCCGCCGTAAAACTTCGCCACGTCCCGCACTTGCAGCAATGGTGTCATGACTTGCCTCCTGCGCCAGAATTTTCGACGAAAATTCTCGGCACGCCATAGGTTTCCGAAAAATTCCGCGGGCTCATGCCATCGTCTCCGCGGCAAGCCGGCCCTCGTGCCCGGCCTCGCGGCGCGAGCGGCAGTAATCGGTGTCGGAACAGACGAACATGCGATTGCCCGCGTCGTCCAGGATCACCTCGTCGAGATAGCTGTCCTCGGCCCCGCAGAGATCGCAGGGATGGTCGGCCTTGGAGGGGTCGAAGGGATAATCCTCGAAATCGAGGCTGACCACCTTGGTCCAGGGCGGCACCGCGTAGATCCTCTGTTCGCGGCCGGCGCCGAACAGCTGGACCGCGGCCATCTCCATCTTGGGGTTGTCGAATTTCGGGATCGGCGACGGGTCCATCACGTAGCGGTCGTTGACCATCACCGGGTAGGCGAAAGCCGTGGCGATGTTGCCGTGGCGCGAAATGTCCTCGTAGAGCTTCACATGCATCAGCCCGTATTCCTCGAGACTGTGCATCTTGCGCGTCTCGGTCTCGCGCGGCTCGAGGAAGCGCAGCGGCTCGGGGATCGGCACCTGGTAGACGAGGATCTGGTCCTCGGTCAGCTCGACCTCGGGGATGCGGTGGCGGGTCTGGATGATCGTGGCTTCCGAGGTCTCCTCGGTGGTGGCCACGCCGGCGGTGCGCTCGAAAAACTTGCGGATCGAGACGGCGTTGGTCGTGTCATCCGCGCCCTGGTCGATGACCTTAAGCCGGTCGTCCGGTGTCAGCGCCGCGGCCGAGACCTGCACGCCGCCGGTGCCCCAGCCATAGGGCATGGGCATCTCGCGCGAGGCGAACGGCACCTGGTAGCCCGGCACGGCGAGCCCCTTGAGGATCGCGCGGCGGATCATCCGCTTGGTCTGTTCGTCGATATAGGCGAAGTTGTACTCGTCCATCACGCTCATTGCGCCGCCTCCCGGGCCGCGGCGGCATCGGCCGCCTCGCGCCGCATCTTGCGCACCAGCTCCAGCTCGGACTGGAAGTCAACGTAATGCGGCAGCTTGATATGTTCGAGAAAGCCGGTGGCCTGGATGTTGTCGCAATGGCTCAGCACGAATTCCTCGTCCTGCGCCGGCGCGCCCTTGTCATCCTCTCCCAGCTCTTCCCAGCGCAGCGCCCGGTCGACCAGCGCCATCGAGATTGCCTTGCGTTCGGTCTGACCGAAGACCAGCCCGTAGCCGCGGGTGAATTGCGGCGGTTCGGTCTTGGAGCCCTTGAACTGGTTCACGGTTTCGCATTCGGTCAGCTGGACCTCGCCGATGTCGATGGCAAAGCCCAGCTCGGGGATCTCCATCTCGACATCGACCATGCCGATGCGCAGCTCGCCCACGAAGGCATGGTTCTTGGCATAGCCGCGCTGCGTGGAATAGGCGAGCGAGAGGACGAAGCCCTCGTCGCCCCGTGTCAGCGCCTGGGCGCGGGTCGCGCGGTCGGCCGGGTAGGACATAGGCTGGCGCGTGATGTCGCGCGGCTCGGTGTCGTCCCGGGGCTCGGTCTGGATCAGGTCCTCGTCGGCGAGGAATTCGGTGATGTGCGGCGTGGGCTCGGCCCGCCCTTCTGCCTCCGGCACCGGCACGGGCTCGCCCTCGGCGGCGAGTTTGAAATCCAGCAGGCGATGCGTGTAATCGAAGGTCGGCCCCAGCACCTGCCCGCCCGGCGCGTCCTTGAACGTGGCCGAGATCCGGCGGTCGCAGCGCATCTCGCCGGTTTCCACGGGCCGTGTCATGCCGAAGCGCGGCAGCGTGGTGCGATAAGCGCGGATCAGGAAGATCGCCTCGATCAGGTCGCCGCGCGACTGCTTGATCGCCAGCGCGGCAAGGTCGGGATCAAACAGCGAGCCCTCGGCCATCACCCGGTTCACGGCCAGCGAAAGCTGTTCGCGGATCTGGGCGATGGACAGCTCGGCGACCGACAGGTCTCCGCGGCGCTCCTCGGCCAGCCAGGCATGGGCGTTGTCGATCGCGCGTTCGCCCCCTTTGACGGCAACATACATGTCTCAGCCCTCCATGACGGCCGTGCTGCGGGGAAGGGCCGCGACCCGGCTCCCGGCGGTGAAGAAGAAATCCAGCCCCAGCGGGTAGAGCCGGTGATTGGCGGCGAAGGCGGCGACCTCGGGCAGGTCGAGCGTCGCGGTCTCGCGGATGCCCGGCCCCTGCAGGGTGGCGCCGGCAGCCCCCAGTTCGGCACGTTCGACGATCAGCGTCGCGGACCGGTCTGGATACTCCGCGGTGCCGACGGGAAACCGCGAGATCGGGCTCAGCGCCTTCCAGGTGCCAAGGGCGAAGGTGGCCGCTTCGGCCGGCACGATCGGGGCGCCGGTGTGGAACGCGACCCAATCGCGGACATCCTTCGTGTCATGCGCGCCGGCCAGGTGCAGACCCGTCTCGGGATCGCACAGCGTCAGGATCAGCGTGCCGGCCGCGACCGACAGCGGCGCCGGCGGGCGGGCCTGGGTCAGCTGGCGGATCTCGCCCGGGCGGGCCATGACATCCATCGTCGCGCGGAACGCATGGGCGGCATCCACGGGCGGGTTGGCGAAGCCCCCGGTCAGGGCGGCGGTTGCGGCAGTGCTCATGCGTTGTCCCCCCGGACCATGGTGAAGAAATCGACCTTGGTGGCGGCGGCCTTCGCCGCGCGGCGGCTGGCCCGGTCGGCCACCAGGTTGCCCAGCGGCGCGAGGATCCGGCCCTGCACATCCGCCGCGGCGCCGGTCTGCATCAGCGCGTCGATCAGCGCGGCGGCCTCGGCCTTCGCCTTCGACCGGCCCTGCACATAGGCATGGCCGACCGTACCGTCAGCCAGCGAGAGCGAGCAGCGCGTCACTGTCATCTCGCCCAGATTGAAGGGCGCCCCGGTCCCGCCAAGCCGCCCCCGCACCATCACGCCGCCCGCCTCGGGCGCGCGCAGCCAGTCGAAGCCGGGCGCGTCGTCATACGCCGCCCAAAGCTCCAGCAGCTCGGCCTCGGGTGCCTTGGCCAGAAGGCTCATCCATGCCTTCCGCCGTTCCGTATCCGCTGTCTCGTCCGCCATTTTGCCCTTGCCCGGTTGTCGATATCTACTATACAACTATACAAATCATAGCGCCCCCTGCGGCGGTGCGCAAATGGAAAGACTTGAAACTTTCATGACGGCAGAGGTGCGCGGATGACCCGGACGGCGATCTGGCAGACGATCAAGCGGTCGCTGACCACCGACATCGCCGAGGGGCGGTTCTCCACCGGCGACCGGCTGCCGACCGAGGCGCAGCTGGCCGGGCGGTTCGGGGTGAACCGCCACACGGTGCGGCGGGCGCTGGCGACGATGGCCGAGGAAGGGCTGGTGCATCCCCGGCGCGGCTCGGGCGTCTTCGTGGCGGCGACGCCCACGGATTACGCGATCGGGCGGCGGGTGCGCTTTCACCAGAACATCGCGGCCAGCGGGCGCACGCCGGCGAAGCGCGTGCTGTCGATCACGACCCAGGCCGCCGGCGCGTCCGAGGCAGAGGCGCTGAGGCTGGACCCCGGCGCGGCGGTGCATGTCTATGACGGGCTATCGCTGGCCGACGGGCAGCCGGTGGCGGTGTTCCAGTCGATCTTCCCGGCCGAGCGTCTGCCCGGCCTGCCCGAGGCTCTGGAGCGCATCGCCTCGGTGACCGAAGCGCTGGCGGCCTGCGGGGTGCCGGATTACACGCGGGTGTCCACCCGGATCACGGCGAAGGAGGCCAACGCGACCCAGGCGCTGCACCTGCAGATCGCCGAAGGCGCGCCGATCCTGCGGACGGTAAGCGTGAATGCCGATCCCGACGGGGTGCCGGTGGAATTCGGGCGAACCTGGTTCGCGGGGGACCGGGTGACGCTGACCGTCGGCGACGAGTGATTTGGCCCGCGCCTGCGCGAGAGGCCCTGGCGGCGGGCCAGGCGGCCCCTGTCGCATGAGTATTTGTGCAAAGATGAAGCAGGGGCGGTGCACGCCGGGGGCGACGGGCGGCGCGGCTGGAGGGCCCGGACAGGGCAGCCAAGGCGGCGGAACGCGTGAACCCCCTGCGATGACGGTGGATTCCGGGGCGGCGTGCGCGCGCCGGTCGGCGCAAAGCGGGCACAGACGTCGCAGGCGGTCACGCGGTGGTGACAAGGCCGGGGCTGACCCCTATAAGGCGCGCGAATTGCATATCGCCAGACCACCCCTTGCAGCCTGAAGGATCGTTTCGAATGACCACGCAAGTTTTCGGCCACAAGTCTCCCGACACGGATTCCACCGGCTCGCCCATCATCTGGGCCTGGTACCTGAAAGAGGTGCAGGGCACCGATGCCACCCCCGTTCTGCTGGGCGAGCCCAACACCGAGGCCGCCTTCATGCTGGAGCGCTGGGACCTGCCCAAGCCCGCGATCATCGAGGACGTGGCCGAGGATGCGCCGGTCGTCATCGTCGACACCAACAACCCGGCCGAGCTGCCGGCCTCGATCAACAAGGCCGACATCCAGGGCATCATCGACCACCACAAGCTGGTCGGCGGCCTGGAAACCAAGGGCCCGATCGATATCACCGTGCGCCCGCTGGCCTGCACCGCGACCATCCTGATCGACCTGATGGGCGAAGACGCCGACCGCATGCCGCAGGCGATCAAGGGCGCGGCCCTGACCTGCATCCTCAGCGACACGATGGAGTTCCGGTCGCCCACCACCACGCCGCACGACAAGGCCGTGGCCGAGAAGCTGGCCGGCGAGCTGGGCGTGGACATTCCCTCCTACGCCGCCGAGATGTTCGCCGCCAAGTCGGACGTCGGCGCCTTTTCGGATGCCGAGCTGCTGCGGATGGACAGCAAGGAATACGAGGTCGACGGCACCAAGTTCCGCGTCTCGGTCCTGGAAACCACCGCGCCGGGCGTCGTGCTGGACCGCAAGGACTCTCTGGTCGAGAGCATGAAGACCGTGGCCGCCGAAGACGGTGTCGACCAGGTGCTTCTCTTTGTCATCGACATCCTGCAGGAAGAGGCCACGCTGCTGGTCCCCAACGACCTGGTGAAGGGCGTGGCCGAGAAGAGCTTTGGCGCCTCGGTGTCCGGCGACACCGTGGTGCTGCCCGGCGTGATGAGCCGCAAGAAGCAGATCATCCCAAGCCTCAAGGTCTGATCGACCGGGATCGCGTGTTGCAGGGGCCGCCGTCGGGCGGCCCCTTTGCGTTTCGCCCCCCTGGTGCCATGGCCCATCGCCGCTTGCGGCAGGGCCCGGTTTCGTGTTTGACCAAGACCAAACCACCGCCGGAGGCCACGCCGCCCATGACCCAGATCATTTCCGCCCTCTCCGAGGTCTCGTCGCGCTACGATGCGCTGTTCGTCGATCTCTGGGGCTGCCTGCATGACGGCGTCCGCGCCCTGCCCGAGGCCGTGGCCGCCTTGCAGAGCTACCGCCAGGGCGGCGGAGTGGTGATCCTGGTGACCAACTCACCCAAACCCCGCGCCGGGGTCGAACAGCAGATCCGCGACCATTTCGGGGTGCCCGACGATTGCTGGGACGGGATCGCCACCAGCGGCGACAGCGCACGGGTGGCGATGTTCACCGGCGCCATCGGCCGGAAGGTCTGGTTCATGGGCGAACCGGAACGCGACCTGGGCTTCTTCGAGCCGCCAAAGCTGCTGGACGATCCGCTGCCGATCGAACGGGTAGAGCTGGACGAGGCCGAGGGGATCGCCTGCTGCGGCCCCTTCGATCCGCTGGCCGACCCGTCGGTGAACCGCCCCGAATTCCTGCTGGCCAAGACACGCGGGCTGAAGCTGCTGTGCGCCAACCCCGACATCGTCGTCGACCGGGGCGAGGTGCGCGAATGGTGCGCCGGCGCGCTGGCGCAGCTTTACACCGAGATGGGCGGCGAAAGCCTCTATTTCGGCAAGCCGCATCCGCCGATCTACGATCTCGCGCGGCGCCGGCTGACCGCGCTCGGCCACGATTTTCCGGCACAGTCGATCCTGGCGATCGGCGACGGCATCCACACGGATATCGCCGGCGCGATGGGCGAGGATCTCGACTCCCTGTTCGTCACCGGCGGCCTCGCCGCGGCCGACACCAAGACCCGCGGCCAGCCCGACCCCGAGGCGCTCGAGGCCTATATCGCCCGCGAAGGCCGCCAGCCCACCTTCTCCATCGGCCACCTGCGCTGAGCTGACCCCCAGCCAGATAATCCGTCACCGCCCGGCCCACCGCCGGCGCGGTGTCTCTTCACGTCTTCTTCTTGGCCCAAATACCTCCGGGGGAGTCGCCATCGGGCGACGGGGGCAGCGCCCCCAAAGCTGACATCCCCCTAAAGTACAGCGCCGCCCTTGACTTTCTGCACTTGCAAAGTAATTTAATTACTATAGAAGGATCTCAGAAAGTATTTTGTTACCCCACCAATCCCGGAAGCTCGGACCATGCTGGACAATCTGCCCCGCGGCACGATCTGCATCGAAGACATCGAAATGGGCATGACCCGGTCCTTGCAGAAGGTGGTGACCGACCAGGATATCGAGATGTTCGCCCAGGTCTCGACCGACCGGAACCCGGTGCACCTGGACGACGATTACGCCCGCGACACGATCTTCGAGGGGCGTATCGCCCATGGCATGCTGACCGCCGGGCTGGTGTCGGCCGTCATCGGAGAACAGCTGCCGGGTCATGGCACCGTCTACCTGGGCCAGACGCTGAAGTTCCTGGGCCCCGTGCGTCCCGGCGATATGGTCCGGGCCGAGGTGACGGTGACCGCGATCGACCCGGCGAAACGCCGGGTGACGCTGGATTGCCAATGCCTTGTGGACTGCAAGAAGGTCCTTGTCGGCGAGGCCACGGTGCTGGCGCCCTCGCGCAAGTTCGACTGACGCCCCGCAGGCGGTGGGGTGAAACCCCACCCTACGCCTCTCTCCCCCCATCGCGGTGCCACAGGGAAAAGCAGCGACCGGGGCGGTGCAGAGAAAGCTCCCTCCGCCTGCCGGAGGCCCGCAACAGGCGCTTGATCCTCCCTGCCCTCGCGGGTACGGCTTGCGCCATGCGGATCATCCGGGACTATCAATTCGTCGAAGCCCAGGATCGCGGCGCCTGCGCCGCGATTGGCAATTTTGACGGCGTGCATCTGGGTCACCAGGCTCTAATCGACATCGCCCGGAAGGTCGCGCCTGGCGCCCCGCTCGGCGTGCTGACGTTCGAGCCGCATCCGCGCAGCTATTTCGCGCCCGACTCGCCCCCCTTCCGGCTGATGGACGCCCGCGCCCGCGCGCACCGGCTGGAGAAGCTCGGCGTCGAACGGCTCTATCAGCTGAACTTCAACGCCGCGCTGGCCGGGCTGACCCCCGAAGACTTCGCCCGCATCGTCATCTCCGAAGGGCTGGGGCTGAGCCACGTGATCGTCGGCCGGGATTTCCGCTTTGGCAAGGATCGCGCCGGCGCCGCCGAGGACCTGGAGCGCTTTGGCGCGGAGATGGGCTTTGGCGTCACGATCGCGCCGCTGGTCGAGGATACCGGCGTCACCGTCTCCTCAACCGCGATCCGCGAGGCGCTGGCCGAGGGCCGCCCGCGCGATGCCGCGCGGATGCTGGGCCACTGGCACCGGATCGAGGGCACCGTCATCGGCGGCGAACAGAAGGGCCGCGAGCTGGGCTATCCCACCGCCAATATCTCGATCGAGGGGCTGCATGCCCCGGCGTCCGGTGTCTATGCGGTGCTGGTCGATGTGCTCGACGGGCCCAACACGGGCAGCTATCACGGCGCCGCCTCGCTGGGCTTGCACCCGATGTTCGGCCGCGACGTGCCGAACCTTGAAAGCTTCCTCTTCGATTTCTCCGCGGATCTCTACGGCGCGACCCTGTCGGTCGGGCTGGTCGAGTTCCTGCGCCCCGAGACGCGGTTCGACGGGCTGGATGCGCTGATCGCCCAGATGGATGCCGATTGCGCCCGCGCCCGGCAGATCCTGGCCGCGCTATGAGCGACCCGATCGACCGCAAGGGGCTGAAGTCGCGCTTCTGGGAACGCAAATCGCTGGACCAGATGAGCCCGAAGGAATGGGAGGCGCTCTGCGACGGCTGTGGCAAGTGCTGCCTGAACAAGCTGGAGGACGAGGACACCGGCGAGGTCGCCCTGACCCGCGTGGCCTGCCGCCTGTTCGACGACACCACCTGCCGCTGCGCCCAGTACGACATCCGCCACCAGTTCGTGCCGGAATGCATCGTGCTGAAGCCCTCCAATCTCGACACCCACGCCTACTGGATGCCTGAGACCTGCGCCTATCGGCTGCTGTGGCAGGGCAAGCCCCTGCCCGAGTGGCATCCGCTGATCACCGGCGATCCCGAAAGCGTGCACGCGGCCGGCGTGTCGATGCGCCTGCGCACCGTGCCCGAGTTCGAAATCGACCAGGACGACTGGGAAGACCATATCATCGAGGAGCCCATCTGATGTTCTTTGCCTCCGACAATACCGGCCCCGTGCACCCCGACGTGATGGCCGCGCTGGCCGCGGCGAACGAGGGCTACGCGATGGGCTACGGCGCCGATGCGCTGGCGGCGGAGGTCCAGGACCGGATCCGCGAGATCTTCGAGGCGCCGGAGGCCGTCGTCTACCTGGTCGCGACCGGCACGGCGGCAAATTCGCTGGCGCTGGCGACGCTGTCCACGCCATGGCAGACGGTGTTCTGCTCGCCGGTCGCGCATATCCATGAGGACGAGTGCAACGCGCCGGAATTCTTCACCGGCGGCGCCAAGCTGACGCTGGTGGGCGATGCGGACAAGATGACGCCCGAGACCCTGCGCGCGGCCATCGCGGGCGAGGAGACGCGCGGCGTCCACGGGCCGCAGCGCGGGCCGGTGTCGATCACCAACGTGACCGAGCGGGGCACGGTCTATACCGCTGGCGAGGTGGCCGGGCTTTGCGCCGTGGCGAAGGAGTTCGGCCTGCCGGTCCACCTGGACGGCGCGCGCTTTGCCAATGCGCTCGTGGCCACCAACGCCACCCCGGCCGAGATGACCTGGCGCGCCGGGGTCGACGCGCTGTCCTTCGGCGGCACCAAGAACGGCTGCATGGGGGTCGAGGCGGTGGTCTTCTTCGATGCCGAAAAGGCCTGGGAATTCGAGCTGCGGCGCAAGCGGGGGGCGCATCTGTTCTCCAAGCACCGCTACCTGTCGGCCCAGATGGCGGCCTATCTGCAGGATGACCTCTGGCTGCGGCTGGCGCGGATGGCCAACGATGGCGCGGCAAAGCTGGCAGACGGGCTGAAGGACGCCGGGGCCGGGTTCGAGTGGGAGCCGCAGGCGAACATGATCTTCCCGTCCTTCCCCAGGAAACGGCACCAGGCCCTGCATGAGGCCGGGGCGAAATATTACGTTTGGGAAGGTGACCTGGACGGGGCCGATCCGGAGGAGAGGCTGACCGCGCGGCTGGTCTGCGACTGGTCGGTGAGCGAGGACGGGATCGACCGGTTCCTCGAGGTTCTGAAGGGCTGAGCCCGGGGGAGTGTCCCACGCGTGGGACACTTTCCGCCCTTATAGGAATCAATGGGTTGCGAGCGCGCATTTACCGTTTGGTAACATACGCATCCCCCTGCGGCGCAGGAAAAGCACAGGTGTCGCGCATCAGGCACAGGCGCCTTTCCCGCCGGATCCAGGTCTTCGAGGATCGGGCAAAAGGCGCGGTGCGAAGATCATGCGGGAACGCCGGCCACGAGCCGGCGGCGGCCACCAGGGGCTAAACCGGCAGACGCGCGTGCAGTTCAATCGGCGCAATCAATCCGCGTTCTATGTTCTGAATCATGTGCCGCACCTTCAACGCCGTATCCTCGCCCATGACAAGATGCAGCCCCAGCGGCGGCGGGCCATCCGCACGGCTTTGCGCGGCGGCGAGATCCGCGAAGAACTGCTTGGCAAATGCGGTGCGGTCGATCCGGTCGGTCACCTCGAATCCGACGGATTTCAAAGCCGCCTCATATGTCTGAGGCGACGCAAGCGCGCTCAGATCCGAAGAGGACGCCCAGGGCGCCGGATAGTCCATCTGGCCCTCTCCGACCTGCATCACGTCGTAGATCGCAAAGATGCCGCCGGGTTTCAGCACCCGTTTCGCTTCCCGCGCTAGACCCGTCTTGTCCGCGATGTTCATGCCGACATGGATCATGTAGGCGGCGTCCATGGATCCGGTATCCAGCGGCAGATCGAGCACGCTGCCTTCGACAAGCCGGACCCGATCCGACAGGCCCGTCCATTCCGTGAGATGGCGCCCGGTTTCCACGAACTCCGCGGTCAGGTCGACACCGGTGACATGCGCCCCGGTGACCGACGCCACAAAACGTGCCGGGCCGCCAAGGCCACAGCCCAGATCCACGACCCGGCTTTCGGGTGACAGGTTCAGAGACTGCACGAAGGGGGCCGTGGCGAGGCGACCGCCAATGTGGAATTCATCCACCGGGGCCAGGGCGTCGTGGGGAATAGGTGGGGTCAGGTCAAGTGCTGCGCATCCATCGGAAATCCGCTTGAGCAGATGCCCGGAGTGGTAGTGCTGCGCCACATCTTCGAGATTGGTCATCTTGAGCCGCCCTGACTGGATTGCGCCAGGGTACACAATGTCTTTAAAAGTGTCAGCATTGTCCCGCATTGCGGATCATCGGCCGGGAAGGCGTCGCGTATCGCCCGAGGGCCAAGGCCCACCACCCGCCGGGCCCCGGCCGGGCAAAGGGGTGTCCGCGCCCCCTCCCCCGGTGCGCAGAGCCGTCCGCCCTTCACCGAAGGGCAGCCCGCAGTTGCGAAGGGCTGCCCGGGGCGCGGCGCCCGGCGGAGAGGGATCAGTCCGGGTGGCGGTCGATGAAGGCGCGGATCTCGGTCGCGGTCTGGGTGGCATGGGTGATCGCCACCATATGCCCGGCCCCGGCGATGATCTTGTTCTCGGCGCCGGGGATGCGCGCCGCAAGCTGGTCGTTGATCTCGCCGATCACCGGGTCGGTGTCGCTGCCCCGGATCAGCTGCACCGGGCAGCGCAGCCCCTCCAGCCGCCCGGGCGCGAGAAAGCCCAGCCGGTCCCCGGTCAGCGTCTCGCCGGCCGCCGAAACCAGCGGGATCGCCCGGGTCATGCCGGCCCGGACCGGCGCGGGCAGGTCATCCCAGCCGATCGCGTCCTCGTCCGCCCACATGGCGTTGAACCGGCGCGCCGCCGTCGCGCGATCGCCCTGCGCCAGCGCATCCAGCGTCGGCTGCAGCCGCGCCTCGTGCTCGGCCAGGGCCCGGGTCCCTCGGGCGGCGCACATCAGCACCGGCTCGATCAGGGTGGCGCTGCGCACCAGCTCGGGCCGGGTCAGCGCCAGCCACAGCGCCACGGTCGCGCCGAAGGAATGGCCGACGACATCCATCGGCCCCTCCATCAGCCCTGCGGCGATGCCGGCCACGGTTTCCAGGTAATCGCCCTGCCCGTCCCAGTCGGCGCTGCGGCCATGGCCCGGCATGTCGAAGGCCGTCAGCCGCGCAATACGGTCCAGCCGGGCCGCGACCCCCTTCCAGGCGCTGGCCTGGGCCAGCGTGCAATGCAGGGCCAGCAGCTGGCGCGGGCCCTGTCCCATGCGCGTAACGTGAACCGCGGGGCCCCCGGGACAAGCGCCGTCGCGGGTCGAGCTGCCCCCAATGCCGTCTTTCATAACCGCGATTCGCCCCCATGATCCGTTTGCCCGCCCCTGCGCGGGACCATCACCTTTGCGCGACCGTACGGGCGTGATAATCGGTGTCAACACAGCGAATCTGACGTTCTGGCCCGTCGCCGCCCGAGGAAAATCTATTCATGCCGCAACTCAACGAACCCAAGCTTATCGCCGGGAATGCGAACCTGCCCCTGGCCGAGGCCATCGCCCGACGCATGACCATGCACCGTGGCGTCCACACCGGGCTTGTCGACGCGCGGGTCGAACGGTTCAACGACGCCGAGATCTTCGTCGAGGTCTACGAGAACGTGCGCGGCGAGGACATGTTCATCATCCAGTCGACGTCGAACCCGGCGAACGACAACCTGATGGAACTTCTGGTCATGTCCGACGCCCTGCGCCGGTCCTCGGCCGCGCGGATCACCGCCGTGATCCCGTATTTCGGCTATGCCCGGCAGGATCGCCGGACCAAGGCGCGCACCCCGATCACCGCCAAGCTGGTGGCCAACATGCTGGTCGGATCCGGGATCGAGCGGATCCTGACGATGGACCTGCACGCGGCGCAGATCCAGGGCTTCTTCGACATCCCCGTCGACAACCTCTATGCCTCGCCGGTCTTCGCGCTGGACATCATCTCGCGCTTCCAGGGGCAGATGGACGAGCTGATGGTCGTCTCGCCCGATGTCGGCGGCGTGGCGCGCGCGCGCGAACTGGCCAAGCGGATCAACTCGCCCCTGTCGATCGTGGACAAGCGCCGCGAGAAGCCGGGCGAAGTGGCGGAAATGAACATCATCGGCGAGGTCGAGGGCAAGATCTGCCTGATCGTCGACGACATCTGCGATACCGCCGGCACGCTGTGCAAGGCGGCCGAGGTGCTGATGGAGAACGGGGCCAAGGAAGTGCATGCCTATATCAGCCACGGCGTGCTGTCGGGCCCGGCGGTGGAGCGGATCACCAAGTCGGTCATGTCCTCGCTGGTGATCACCGATTCCATCCAGCCGACCGAGCCGGTGATGGGCGCGCACAACATCCGGATCGTGCCGACCGCGCCGGTCTTTGCGCAGGCGATCCTGAACATCTGGAACGGCACGTCGGTCTCTTCGCTTTTTGAGCAGGACACGCTGACACCGATCTACGAGACGCTGTATCCCGGCATCCGCTGAGGCGGGTCACTTCGAACGGAACCTGTGCCGGCCCCCGCCCGGGGGCCCGCGCGCCCTGGCCGTCGCGGCGGCTGTCAGTCCAGCTGCCAGTCATCCGCGTGCGGCAATTCCCCGATCGCCATCCAGGCCACGCGGATGCGCGCGACGCGGCTGTCTCCCCAGGTGCGGAACACGATCTCGCAGCCCTCGGGGGTGATGTTGGCCGTCGAGAGATCGGCGCGCATGTGGCTTTCGGTATCCACGTCCCACAGCGAGACCGAGACATGCACCGCCGGCGGCTGGCGGAACCGGGACGAGAACCGCACCGTCCCGCGCCGTTCCCGCGGGCCCCTGCCCGTCCACATGTCCCCGCCGTCCTGGAAGTCGGAGAACAGGTTGATTTCACCCTGATCGATCCCGACCAGGTGATTGCGCAGTTGTTTCATCGCGTCCGTGGAGGCTTCGAGGCCGGCGCGGAGACCCGCCTCTCGTACTTATGTCCGACAAGGAAGTCGCATATTCGGGCGGGTTTCAAGAGAAAGCGTCATGCGCCCGGGGCAAAGGCCGGAAGGAAGGGCCAAAGAAAAGGGGCCTCCGCGGTACGGAAGCCCCTTGATTGTCCGGTTCGGCACGCAGCCGGCGCATCACAGCGACATGTGGTCGCCGAGCGCCTCCATGTCGGCCAGAAGCTTGGCGGCCTCGTCGACGAAGGACTGGTCGGTCTCACCCTTCTTGGCCTGCTCATGCGCGGCGCGGGCGCCGGCGACCAGCTCGTCCAGGTGATCGCGGGTCATTTCGTCGACCGGGATCGCCTTTTCGGCCAGCACGGTGATGCCGCCTGCAGAGATCTCGGCAAAGCCGCCGGTCACGACATATTCCGACGCGCCCTGCGGGGTTTCCGCCTTGAGGATGCCGGGGCGCAGGGTGGTGATGGTCGGGGCATGGTCGGCCATGGCCGTCATGTCGCCATCGGCGCCGGGGATCTGCACCGCGCTCGCCTCGAGCGACGCGAGGCGCCGTTCGGGGCTGACGAGGTCGAACTGCATCAAGTCTGCCATATTGTTCTCCTGTGCGGGAGCGGCGGGGGAGACCCCCGCCCGACACCCGGCGGTTGGGGCCGCGCAGGGCGGGGGTCAGCCCGCCGCTGGCTTATGCAGCGTCTGCCGCCATCTTCTCGGCCTTGGCCTTCACCTCGTCGATGCCGCCAACCATGTAGAAGGCCGCTTCGGGCAGGTGGTCGTATTCGCCGGCAACAACCGCCTTGAACGACTTGATCGTGTCTTCCAGCGGGACCTGGACACCGTCCGAGCCGGTGAAGACCTTGGCCACGTCGAAGGGCTGGGACAGGAAGCGCTGGATCTTCCGGGCGCGGGCCACGGTCAGCTTGTCCTCTTCCGACAGTTCGTCCATCCCGAGGATGGCGATGATGTCCTGCAGCGACTTGTAGCGCTGAAGGATACCCTGGACGTCACGGGCAACCTGGTAATGCTCTTCGCCGACGATCTGCGGGTCGAGAATCCGCGACGAGCTGTCGAGCGGGTCCACGGCCGGGTAGATGCCGAGTTCCGAGATCGCACGCGACAGAACGGTCGTTGCGTCGAGGTGGGCGAAGGTCGTTGCAGGCGCGGGGTCGGTAAGGTCATCCGCGGGAACGTAGACGGCCTGGATCGAGGTGATCGAGCCGGCTTTCGTCGAGGTGATGCGTTCCTGCATCTGGCCCATGTCGGTGGCCAGCGTCGGCTGATAGCCCACGGCCGAAGGAATACGACCCAGCAGAGCCGACACCTCGGAGCCCGCCTGCGTGAAGCGGAAGATGTTGTCCACGAAGAACAGAACGTCGGTCCCGGACTGGTCGCGGAACTGCTCGGCCAAGGTCAGGCCGGTCAGGGCGACGCGGGCACGGGCTCCCGGCGGTTCGTTCATCTGGCCGTAGACCAGGGCCACCTGCGAATCTTCCAGGTTGTCCGGCTTGATCACGTTGGATTCGATCATCTCGTGGTAGAGGTCGTTCCCTTCACGGGTCCGCTCGCCCACGCCGGCGAACACGGAATAGCCCGAGTGCACCTTCGCGATGTTGTTGATCAGTTCCATGATCAGAACGGTCTTGCCCACGCCGGCACCGCCGAAGAGGCCGATCTTGCCGCCCTTCGAATAGGGCGCCAGCAGGTCGACGACCTTGATGCCGGTGACCAGGATTTCCGATTCCGTCGCCTGTTCCGCGAATTCCGGCGCGGTGGCGTGGATCGGGCGGGTTTCCGATGCGTTGACCGGGCCGCCTTCGTCGACGGGCTCGCCGACGACGTTGAGGATCCGGCCGAGGGTGGCGTTGCCCACCGGGACCGAGATCGGGCCTTCGGTGTCGGTCACTTCCTGACCGCGCACCAGACCTTCGGTCGCGTCCATCGCGATGGTCCGCACGGTGCTTTCGCCCAGGTGCTGCGCGACTTCCAGGATCAGTTTCTTGCCGTTGTTCTCGGTGGTCAGCGCGTTCAGGATCTCGGGCAGGTGGTCATCGAACTGAACGTCGACAACGGCGCCGATGACCTGGGTCACTTTGCCTTTTGCGTTAGCCATGTTTCGTCTCCGGTTGTCTTTTTACAGCGCCTCGGCGCCGGAAATGATTTCGATCAGCTCGTTCGTGATGACGGCCTGACGCGAACGGTTGTACTGGATCGTCAGCTTGTCGATCATCTCGCCGGCGTTGCGGGTCGCGTTGTCCATGGCGGACATCCGTGCACCCTGTTCCGAAGCGCCGTTCTCGAGCAGGGCCGAGAAGATCGCCGTCGCAACGCCCTTGGGCAGCAGATCGGCCAGGATGGCCTCTTCGCTGGGCTCGTAGTCGTACAGCGTCGACGCGCCGGCATCTTCCTCGGGCTTATCGAAGGAGGCCGGGATGATCTGCTGCGCCGTCGGCACCTGGCTGACCACGTTGACGAACTTCGAATAGAAGATCGTCGCGACGTCGAACTCGCCTTCGTCGAACCGGTCCAGCACCGCCTGCGCGATCTCTTGCGCATTGGCGTAGCCGAGCGTCTTCACTTCGCTCAGGTCGACATGGTCGACGAACAGATCCTTGTAGTCGCGGCGCAGGGCATCGCGGCCCTTCTTGCCCACGGTCAGGATCTTGATCGTCTTCCCTTCGGCCCGCAGCTCGGCGATCCTGGTCCGGGCGAGCTTGGCGATATTGGCGTTGAAGCCACCGCACAGCCCGCGTTCGGACGTCATCACGACCAGCAGGTGCACCTTGTCGCTGCCCGTGCCGGACAGCAGTTTGGGTGCCGTGTCGCTCTCGCCGACCGAAGCCGCCAGCCCCGCCATCACGGCATTGAACCGTTCGGCATAGGGGCGCGCATCCTCGGCCGCTTCCTGTGCCCGCCGCAGTTTCGCGGCGGCCACCATTTGCATGGCCTTGGTGATCTTGCGGGTCGATTTGACCGACTCGATCCTGTTCTTGAGGTCCTTGAGACTAGGCATCGACCAGTCCCCTTACGCGAAGTCGGCTGCGAATTCGTCGATAACAGCCTTCATTTTTTCAACCGGTTCACCGCCCTTGAACTTGGGGTCCTCGTCGGTGATCCACTGCAGGAAGTCTGCTTTCTTGGTCCGCAGGAAGTTCAGCAGACCGGCTTCGAACTTGCCAACCTGGTTCACCGGCAGCTTGTCGAGGTAGCCGTTGGTGCCGGCGAAGATGACGCAGACGATTTCCGAGTTGGTCAGAGGCGAATACTGCGGCTGCTTCATCAGCTCGGTCAGGCGCGCACCACGGTTCAGCAGCTGCTGGGTCGCGGCGTCGAGGTCGGAGCCGAACTGGGCGAAGGCGGCCATCTCGCGGTACTGGGCGAGCGACAGTTTCACCGGGCCGGCGACCGAGGACATGGCCGAGGTCTGGGCCGAGGAGCCGACGCGCGAAACCGACAGACCGGTGTTCACGGCGGGGCGGATGCCCTGGTAGAACAGTTCGGTTTCCAGGAAGATCTGGCCGTCGGTGATCGAGATCACGTTGGTCGGGATGAAGGCCGACACGTCGCCGCCCTGGGTTTCGATGATCGGCAGAGCCGTCAGCGAGCCCGAGCCGTTGTCTTCGTTCAGCTTGGCCGAGCGTTCCAGCAGGCGGGAGTGCAGGTAGAACACGTCGCCCGGGTAAGCTTCACGTCCCGGCGGACGGCGCAGCAGCAGCGACATCTGGCGGTAGGCGACGGCCTGCTTGGAGAGGTCATCGTAGACGATCAGCGCGTGGCGGCCGTTGTCGCGGAAGAATTCCGCCATCGCGGTCGCGGTGTAGGGCGCCAGGTACTGCATCGGGGCCGGTTCGGACGCGGTTGCGGTCACGACGATGGAATATTCCATCGCGCCGGTCTCTTCGAGCTTCTTCACCAGCTGCGCAACGGTCGAACGCTTCTGGCCAACGGCCACGTAGACGCAGTAGAGCTTCTTGCTCTCGTCGTCGCCGGCGGCTTCGTTGTAGGATTTCTGGTTCAGGATGGCGTCCAGTGCCACGGCAGTCTTGCCGGTCTGACGGTCGCCGATGATCAGCTCGCGCTGGCCGCGGCCGATCGGGATCATGGCGTCGATCGACTTGAGGCCGGTCGCCATGGGCTCGTGCACGGATTTGCGCGGGATGATGCCCGGCGCCTTCACGTCGCCGACGCGGCGCTCGGAGGTTTCGATCGGGCCCTTGCCGTCGACCGGGTTGCCAAGCGCGTCGACGACGCGGCCGAGCATGTTGTCACCCACCGGAACGTCCACGATCGAGTTGGTGCGCTTGACGACGTCACCTTCCTTGATGTCGCGGTCGGAGCCGAAGATCACGACGCCGACGTTGTCGGTTTCGAGGTTCAGCGCCATCCCGCGGATGCCGCCGGGGAATTCCACCATCTCGCCGGCCTGAACATTGTCGAGGCCGAAGACGCGTGCAATCCCGTCACCCACGCTGAGCACGCGGCCAACTTCGGAAACTTCGGCTTCCTGGCCGAAGTTCTTGATCTGGTCCTTCAGGATCGCAGAAATCTCTGCAGCTTGGATACCCATTTATCCGACCTCTTTCATGGCGTTCTGGAGGGAGGCGAGCTTGGACCGGATCGAGGTGTCGATCATGGTCGAGCCCAGCTTTACAATCATGCCGCCGATGAGTGCTTCGTCGACGGTGGTCTTGAGAGAAACGTCCTTGCCGGCGCTGTCGCGCAGCATAGCGGCGAGCTTTTCGGACTGTGTTTTCGACAGCGCGACGGCGCTGGTCACCTCTGCGGTCACCTCGCCGCGGTTCTCGGCCAGCTTCTCGCGCAGGGCGGTCAGCAGCTGAGGCAGCACGAACAGACGGCGCTTCTGCGCCATCAGGGCCAGGCCCTTGCGCATCACGTCGGCGAGTTCCATCTTGTCCGCGATGGCCGCGATTGCCGCGCCCTGCTCGCTGCGCGAGATCATCGGGGACGAGATCAGCGACCGCAGGTCTTCGCTTTCGGACAGGGCGTTTGACAGGTCGTCAACGCTGGATTCGAGGCTGTCGAGGTTGGATTCTTCTTTCGCGATTTCAAAAATCGCGGAGGCATAGCGTGCTGCAATGCCGGCGGAAATCGAAGCTGGTTCGGACACGTCCACCCTTCCGATCTTTCGGGCCCCGGCACCGCCCAGTCGGCGCGCGTAGGCATGTTGACCGACCCGGAAAATACCGGGGCGGCAAAATCAGCGTGGGTCTAGCAGAGCCTCCCCCACCCCGCAACAAGCATTAACGAAATAGCTGGGAGGCAAATTTCAGCTTAATATGGGCCGTTAGCGCAAGTGCGACGGTTTGCGCGCCGGGCGTGACTTGAAACGTTCACGAAATGGGCACGCTCGCGTGATTCCCCCGCCCCTTTCGCGCCTCACGGTTGCGCCGGATCCGGGGCGGACGTGTCATGAGACATGCGCCGGTGCTGAAGAGAAAGGCAGAGGGGACGCATGGTTGGGGCTCGGATCCCGTTCGCGCTCAGACCGGCTTGGCCACCGGCTCCGTCATCCCCTCGAGGATCTGCAGCGGATCGCGCACCCCGCGGCGTTCTACCGTACCGCGCGGCGGGTGAACCCGCTTGGACGCCTCGACCATGAAGACACCGCCGGCCAGACGCGTCGGCATCGACCGGCCCATGCGTTCGATCAGGCGTCCGGATTTCTGCCAGAAACGGCGTTCGGTGGGTGGCTGGTAAAGCGCCGCGGTGTGGCGTTCGGGCAGGAAGCCGTGCTTCTTCAGCTGTGTTTCCAGCTGCGTCAGCGTGTAGGGACGGCCAAAGCCGAAGGGCGTGTTGTCCGACCGGGACCACAGCCCGCCCCGGTTGGGCACGATGAACATCGCCTTGCCGCCGGGCCCCAGCACGCGCCAGACTTCTTCCAGCAGGGCCGAGGGATGTTCCGATGTCTCAAGCCCGTGCAGCAAGACCAGCCGGTCCAGCCGCCCGGTTTCAAACGGCCAGAGCGTTTCCTCGACCAGCACCGAGACATTGGGCTGCCCCGCCGGCCAGGGCATCACCCCCTGCGGCCCGGGCATAAGCGCCACGACGCGGCGCGCATCCGGCAGGTAGGGACGCAGCAGCGGCACGGCAAAGCCGAATCCCGCCACCGTCATCGCCTTGGCCTCGGGCCAGTATTCCAGCAGCCGCGTGCGCAGCGACAGCTGCGCCGCACGGCCGAGCGTGCTGCGGTAGTAGAAGTTACGCAGGTCCTGGACGTCGAGATGCATTGCGGGCGGTCCGGGGATCAGTCAGTCTCTGCTGAAGTTTAGCAGCGCGAAAAGGAAAGGCCATGCCCCTTAAGATCGTCACCGTTCCCTGCCTCTCCGACAATTACGCTTTCCTGGCCCATGACGCGGCCTCGGGCGAGACCGCGTTGGTCGACGTGCCAGAGGCCGCGCCGATCCTGGCGGCGCTGTCCGAGAAGGGCTGGACACTGTCGCACATCCTGATCACCCATCACCACGCCGACCACGTCCAGGGGCTGGACGAGGTGCTTTCCGCGCATCCCGATGCCAAGGTCGTGGGCCATGCCGCCGATGCCGACCGCCTGCCAAAGCTCGACATGGCGCTGGCCGAGGGCGACACGGTGACCGTGGGCGGCTCGACCGGGACAGTGATGGACGTGTCGGGCCATACGGTCGGGCACATCGCCTACCACTTCCCCGACAGCAACGCCGCCTTCACCGCCGACAGCCTGATGGCGCTGGGATGCGGGCGGGTGTTCGAAGGCACCATGCCGATGATGTGGGCCTCGTTGTCGAAGCTGGCCGCCCTGCCCGATGACACGGTCGTCTATTCGGGGCATGAATACACGCAGGCCAACGGGCGGTTCGCCCTGTCGGTCGATCCCGACAACCCGGATCTGCAGGCCCGCGTCGCCGATATTGCAGCCGCGCGCGACAAGGGCGAGCCCACAGTGCCCTCGGCCCTGGCGCTGGAGAAGGCGACGAATCCCTTCCTGCGCGCCCCCGCCCTGGCCGAGCAGCTGGGCATGGCCGGCGCCGACCCGGCGGAGGTCTTCGGCGAGATCCGGCGGCGGAAGGACAGTTTCTGATGGGCCACTGCCCCGCCCGGCCCGTAACACATCGTGATCCGGCGCCGTGACACGGCGTCTTCACGGGCGCGGGCGCGGCGAAACGGGCCGTCGGACAGGTGCGCAGAGGCGTTCGGCCTCATCCTTTGGTCCAATCCGCCGCCATCCGGCCCGCGCCGGGGCAAAGCCGGTCCGCATCGTCAGACCGCGCTTAACGCCCCGGTAACGGGTTATCGTTAACGAGTCGGAGAGGAGAGATGAAATTCCGGGATCGCGCCATATATACTTGTCTATCCTTCCCTCGAACCGCTGTCGGCGCGCCTGCCGATCCTGTCCGGGACGGCCTTTCCCGACCGCCCCGCAACAGCGCCCCAATTCTGTTCGTCCGCGCAGATCCGGCGGGAAATGTGATCGCGCAAGCGCAGAAAAAACTTGAAGCCCACCCATGATCAACCAAACTCTAATACTATGAGCACATGGTTGGTCTTGGGGGACCGGCCCGAGCTGACCCCCCTCACGCCGGCCCAGATCAGAGGAGCACGCCAGGTGCCATCATTTTCGAACTCCCTCGAGCAGGCCATTCACGCAGCGCTGGCATTTGCCAACGAGCGACGTCACGAATTTGCAACGCTCGAACATCTCCTCCTTGCCCTGCTCGATGAACCCGACGCCGTGCGCGTGATGAAAGCGTGCAACGTCGAACTCGACGAGCTGCGGTCGACCCTTGTTGAATTCATTGACGAAGAACTGGCCAACCTGGTCACCGATGTGGACGGCTCCGAAGCAGTGCCGACCGCAGCCTTCCAGCGTGTCATTCAGCGCGCCGCCATCCATGTTCAAAGCTCCGGCCGTACCGAGGTCACCGGCGCCAACGTGCTGGTCGCCATCTTCGCCGAACGCGAAAGCAACGCCGCCTATTTCCTGCAGGAGCAGGAGATGACCCGCTACGACGCCGTCAATTTCATTGCCCATGGCGTCGCCAAGAACCCCGCCTTCGGCGAAAGCCGCCCGGTCCAGGGCGCCGATTCTCCGCAGGAAGAAACCTCGCAGGCGTCACAGCCTGAAGACGATGGAAAGGAAAGCGCGCTGGCCAAGTATTGCGTGGACCTCAATGCAAAATCGCGCGAAGGCAGCATCGATCCGCTGATCGGCCGCGACAGCGAGGTCGAGCGGTGTATTCAGGTGCTCTGCCGCCGGCGCAAGAACAATCCGCTGCTGGTGGGTGACCCCGGCGTCGGCAAGACCGCCATCGCGGAAGGCCTCGCGCGCAAGATTGTTGCCGGCGAGACCCCCGAGGTGCTGGCCAACACCACCATCTACTCGCTCGACATGGGCGCCCTGCTTGCCGGGACCCGCTATCGTGGGGATTTCGAAGAGCGGCTGAAGGCCGTCGTCTCGGAACTGGAAGAGCATCCCGACGCGGTCCTGTTTATCGACGAGATACACACCGTGATCGGTGCCGGCGCCACCTCGGGCGGGGCCATGGATGCCTCCAACCTGCTGAAGCCCGCGCTTCAGGGCGGCAAGCTGCGCACCATGGGATCGACCACCTACAAGGAGTTCCGCCAGCATTTCGAAAAGGACCGCGCGCTGAGCCGCCGGTTCCAGAAGATCGACGTGAACGAGCCGTCTGTCGATGACACGGTGAAGATCCTCAAGGGCCTGAAGCCCTATTTCGAGGAGCACCACGCGGTGAAATACACCTCCGACGCGATCAAGTCGGCGGTGGAGCTGTCGGCGCGCTACATCAACGACCGCAAGCTGCCCGACAAGGCCATCGACGTGATCGACGAGGCCGGCGCGGCGCAGCACCTGGTGGCCGAGAGCAAGCGGCGCAAGACCATCGGCGTGAAGGAGATCGAGGGCGTCGTCGCCAAGATCGCCCGCATCCCGCCGAAGAACGTCTCCAAGGACGATGCCGAGGTGCTCAAGGATCTGGATGCGACGCTCAAGCGCGTGGTCTTCGGCCAGGACAAGGCGATCGAGGCGCTGGCCTCGGCAATCAAGCTCAGCCGCGCGGGTCTGCGCGAGCCCGAGAAGCCCATCGGCAACTACCTGTTCGCCGGGCCGACGGGTGTCGGCAAGACCGAGGTGGCCAAGCAGCTCGCCGATTCGCTGGGCGTGGAACTGCTGAGGTTCGACATGTCGGAATACATGGAGAAACACGCGGTCTCCCGCCTGATCGGCGCGCCCCCGGGCTATGTCGGCTTTGACCAGGGCGGGCTGCTGACCGATGGCGTGGACCAGCATCCGCATTGCATCCTGCTGCTCGACGAGATCGAGAAGGCGCATCCGGATGTCTACAACATCCTGCTGCAGGTGATGGACCACGGGAAGCTGACCGACCATAACGGCCGGACGGTGGATTTCCGCAACGTGGTGCTGATCATGACCTCCAACGCCGGTGCCGCGGAACAGGCCAAGGAAGCCATCGGCTTCGGCCGCGACCGCCGCGAGGGCGAGGACACGGCCGCGATCGAACGCACCTTCACGCCGGAATTCCGCAACCGTCTGGATGCCGTGATCTCCTTCGCGCCGCTGCCGAAAGAGGTCATCCTGCAGGTGGTCGAGAAGTTCGTGCTTCAGCTCGAGGCGCAGCTCATGGATCGCAATGTCACGATCGAGCTTCTGCCCGAGGCCGCGCAATGGCTGGGCGACAAGGGCTACGACGACAAGATGGGCGCCCGCCCGCTTGGCCGCGTGATCCAGGAGAACATCAAGAAACCGCTGGCCGAGGAACTTCTGTTCGGCCGGCTCGCCAAGGGCGGCGTCGTGAAGGTCGGCGTCAAGGATGGCGAGATCGACCTGCAGATCGAAGGCCCCGGCAAGCCTCGCCTCTCGGGCGACAAGCCGCCCCTGCTGACGGCTGAATAATGAGACGGGCGGCTGCCGCCGCCCTCCTGTCGCTCGCCGCGCTCCCCGCGGCGAGCGATGTCGTTCTGGAGATGCCAATCGACTGCACCCTGGGCGACACCTGCTACATCCAGCAGCTGATGGACCACGACCCGGGCCCTGACGCCCGGGATTACCTGTGCGGCTCTCTCACCTATGACGGCCACAAGGGCACAGATTTCGCCCTGCCAACCCTGGCCGATATGGATCGCGGCGTAACCGTCCGCGCCGCCGCCCCCGGCGTGGTGGCAGGACTGCGCGACGGGATGCCGGACCGGCTCTACTCCCCCAACGAAGACGCCTCCGTGGACGGACGCGAGTGTGGCAACGGCGTCGTGCTGCGCCACGGGGACGGCTGGGAAACCCAGTACTGCCACATGCGCGCGGGTTCGATCACCGTGCGTTCGGGCGACCGTGTCGTCGCGGGCGATCCGCTGGGCCAGGTCGGCCTTTCCGGCCAGACCCAGTTCCCGCACCTGCACCTGTCCGTCCGCAAGGACGGCCATCCGATAGACCCCTTCCGCCCCGCAGGCGAAGACTGTGCCGCCCCGGCGTCCGGCCTCTGGGCCGAAACACCCGCCGTGCCCCCGGGAGGGCTGATCGACGCAGGCTTCGCCAGTTCGGTTCCGGACTTCGACGCGATCAAGGCAGGTGACGCGGCGATCGGGCGCCTTTCCAACACGGCCCCCGCGCTGGTGCTTTTCGGCTTTGCCTACGGCAGCCGGGCCGGCGACATCCTGCGGCTGGAGATCGACGGCCCCGAGGGGCGGTTCCTTGCCCAGGATGCCAAGCTCGATCGACCGCAGGCCCAGCTTTTTCGCGCCGCCGGACGGCGCCTGAGCCAGCCATCCTGGCCTCACGGCACCTACACCGGCACCGTGACCCTGCTTCGCGACGGCGAGGCCCTGTCGGAAAAATCGGTCACGATGGAGATCCGGTGACCCCGATGCGCCGTTGATCACGTCTGAGAAAGCGAAGCGGTGGACCGGCCTTAAGCAAAGCGGGCAGACGGCCCCCTCCCCCCACTTCCGGCGTTTTCCTTGCGAACGCCTGTCGAGGCATTCCGATCAGCGGTTCAGTTGGCCTGAGCAGACTCCGGTGGGTCGATGCACCGAGAGCTGAACGAGGCCGCTGACGCTATTTGGAGGACCTCCATGCAAAAAGCGCCCTGTAGGGCGCTTTTCAGGAATATTTGGTTGCGGGGAGAGGATTTGAACCTCTGACCTTCAGGTTATGAGTCGTGTCGAACGAACCATGAACAATCACTCGGAACCGCGAGTTCTTGCGCAGTTTCCGACACTTGCCGATGCCGGCGAAGCGACCCCGCTGCGCACGATCTGTCAGGATTGCGCAGCGTCTTTCGGCCTCGTGCTTCCACAATGCTTCCAAGGGGCCGAGACCTGATTTTCCGGTAGCACGACCATCAGGCAGCGGTAATCGACCAGAAACCGAACTTCCTGCCGTGCTCCTCCTTCAGCCGGGCGACATACGCGTCGTGCGTCTCGAACGCACCGAAGTCCAGGATGTCGCGCGCGAGCCGGGCGCATGAGACCAGGTGCTCGGCGGCATAGCGATACCGCTTCGCCCGCGACCTCGTGAGCGTGAAGTCGATCATCGCGCGGAGCACCAGCGTTGCAGCCAGCGGATGACGTTCTGACAGGGCCTCCGCCGCGGGCGCGAGATACTCGTAGTGGTCGCCGTCGATCTCGTCGTGCCGGGCCATCAGGAGTTCTGCGGCGCGATCCAGCGCCGGCCAGTCGAGGAAGAATTGCAGGGCGTGAAGAAGGCTCGGATAGGCCATGGCGTGCGCCATCGCCCGCTCCTCGGCGTCGATGTCGTCGAAGTCGGGCAGCCGCTTGAGATAGGCTCGCAGGTAGCTGTCGGAGAGCGTGCGTTCGAAGCAGTCCCACCGGAACGCTTGCGCCTCCTCGCCTCGACCCAGCGCCTCCAGCGTCTGCAGGCGAATGTCCTGCCAGGCCAGCGGCACCCGCAGGCCGTCGCCCAGCTCCGCGCGCTCGAGGAACCCCAGCGCCTCGCCTGCCCTGCCGGCCGCGAGCAGGCGCTGCGCGATCTCGGCCGCGATCTGCGGCACCTTGCGCGTCTTCGGATCGTACTGGGCGATGAAGCCGTCGACGTCGCCCTGCGCGTCGGCGATGTCCTTGAGCGCCATGGCGACCGTGCTCGCGCGCTCGCGCGCCCGCATCTCGTGCTCGTAGGTGGTGCCGCCCGGGCCCCAGCCCACCGCCTTCCATTGGTCCTTAGGCGGAACCGGCACAGGCGAACGACCGAGGTCCTCGGCCATCGATTTCAGGGCCGCCAGCCCCTCGTCGCCGAGCGCCGGGGCCATGATGCCGATCAGGCCGTCATACTGGCCATAGCCGTTGTCCTGAAGCGCATCGAGGACAGAGCCGGCGAGCGCCTGCGGATCCGGCCGAACCTTTTCGGCGAGCTGGCCCAGATCGGCGCAGGCCTGGTGGAAGATGCCGATGACCGTGCCGCTGGAGTCGTCGCAGCGCTCGAAGACGGGCGTGGCGAGCGCGATGAACCGCCACATCAGCGCCAGCGCCTCGTCCGGATCGGCAGGCGCGATCTGCTCGACGATGGCGCGCCGCTGGGTTTCGAGATCCGTGACCAGCGCCTTGCGGTTCTTCCAGGTAATGAAGCTGCGGGCGCGGGCGATGCTTGTCAGCCGCTTGGTGATCTCCCGCGCGGCCTCCCTCGGGCTCTGGGCTCCCGCCAGCGCGAGCCGCAGCTTGCGCTTGGCGGCCGCGTTGCCGGTGCTGACCTCGATCAGTAGTTGCGCCAGGCGCTCGGCGCCCAGCGCTTCGAGGTTCTTCGCATTGAGGGTGGTCTTGGAAGCCATCGGATCGCCAGTTTCTTTTCCCCGAGCCTATCAGCGGTCCACCGGGTCCGAAACCTGCGTTCTGATTCGCGCGGTTCGTCGATTTCCCGCGCCAGCGCGCCGAAACGCCCTGCGCGGAAATGCGAGCCACTTCCTTTTTCTTCGCAATTTCAATGTGTTCGTTGACTGTCGCCCGCACTTCAGCACTGTGGAACTTCGAGAGAACCACCGAAGAGCGCCATGCCCAGGATCACCAAACGCCTAGTTGACGCCGCAGAAGCCCAACCCGCCGAATACTTCGTCTGGGACAGCGAGATCCCCGGCTTCGGACTGCGCGTGCTGCCGAGCGGGCGCAAGGGCTACGTGGTCCAGTATCGCGCCGGACGCCGGTCCCGGCGGATCAGCCTCGGGCCCAGCACGGTGCTGACCTGCGAGCAGGCGCGCAACCGCGCCATCTCCATCGTCGCCGCCGCGCGCAATGGCGCGGACCCCGCCGCCGAGCGGGACGCAGGGCGCAGGGCGATCACGGTGAAGGAGCTGGCCGAGCGGTTCGACAAGGAACACATCGCGATCCGCGTGAAGGCCAGCACAGCCAAGGAATATCGCCGGAACCTCGAACGCTTCATCCTGCCCGCGCTCGGGCAGCTGACGGTCACGGGCACCACCCTGGCGGACGTGGCGAAGTTCCACCACGACCTCCGCCATATCCCCTATCAGGCGAACCGCTGCCTCGAAGTGGTCTCGAAGATGTTCAGCCTCGCCGAGATGTGGGGCCTGCGTCCGGACGGCACCAACCCGCGAAAGCACATCCGGAAATACCCCGAGGAGAAGCGCGAGCGCTTTCTCAGCGCGGCCGAACTCCGCCGGATCGGCGAGGTCCTGCGCGAGATGGAGGTAGAGGGGATCGAACTGCCCTCGGCCATCCTCGCCGCGCGCTTGCTGATCCTGACTGGGTGTCGGCTGAATGAGATCATGACGCTGAAATGGGAATACGTCGATCTGGCCGAGCGCGTCCTGCGCCTGCCGGATTCCAAGTCCGGCGCCAAAGTCGTCCATCTCGGCCAGCCCGTCGTCGATCTGCTCCGCGACGCTCAGCGCATCGACGAGAACCCGTGGGTCATCACCGGCACCCTGCCGGGCAAGCGCCTGAGCGATCTCCAGCCCTTCTGGCAGCGCGTTCGCGCCCGCGCCGGGGTGAAGGACGTCCGCATACACGACCTGCGCCACACCTTCGCGTCGACCGCCGTCGCCTCGGGTCAGGGACTGCCGATGATCGGCAAGCTCCTTGGCCACACGCAGGTCCAGACCACGGCGCGCTACGCCCATCTGGCGGCCGAGCCGGTGCGGATGGCTGCCGATGCGGTGGCGCAGAACCTCAGGCAATCCTTGGGATAATCGCGCGCCGCTGCGCCCCTTTTCGATTGATTGCACAATCCCTCGCGGCTACCCTCCAAGAAAGCCCAGAAATTGGGCGCGCACAGTTCGCGTGCGCGCAGGGCCGGGCGGGAGTGCAGAGTGGACAGGGACAAGGCCGAACTACGCTGGGGAATCGAGCAGCGCCTCGAGTTCATCGAGTTCCGCCTGTTCTGGGAGGGGCACGTCAATCGCATCGACGTGATGCAGCAGTTCGGCGTCTCGGTGAACCAGGCATCCTCCGACCTGAACCGATACATCGCGCTGGCGCCGGACAACATGGTCTACGACAAGAGCGCGCGCACCTATGTCCGCGGGTCCGACTTCGACTGCAAGTTCCGCCCTCCAGACGCCGCGCACTACCTCTCACAGCTCCGCCTCGTTGCCGACGACGTGCTGGAGCGCGAGGACTGCTGGATCCCTGACCTGCCACCCTACGCATCCGCCCCCACGCCAGTGCGTGGTGTCGATCCTGTGACGCTGCGGGCTGTTGTCGGCGCCATCCGCCGCTCCGAGGCGACCGAGGTGAAATATCAGTCCCTGTCCAGCCCGGAGCCACGCTGGCGGTGGATCGCGCCGCACGCCATCGCGTTCGACGGGTTCCGCTGGCACACGCGGGCGTTCTGTCTGACCGACGAGTGCTTCAAGGACTTCCTGCTCTCACGGATCCTCGGCATCCGCGGATCGCGGGAGAGTGAAACGTCGGCCGAACAAGATCGCGACTGGCATTCCGTGGTCACCCTGGAGGTCGGACCCCATCCAGAACTTTCGGAGACGCAGGCCAAGGTCATCGCGCTCGACTACGGAATGCGTAGCGGCAAGGCCAAGATCAAGGTCCGACGAGCGCTCCTCTACTACGCGCTGAGACGGCTCGGGCTCGATACCGACCCGAGCGCCCGCCGCCCTCAGGATCAGCAGATTGTTCTGCTCAACCGCGATCTGGTTCTCGAGGGGGCAGCATGACGATAGCAGACTCACTCAACGCATTGGCGGCTTGTCTCCCAACTGTTCGGACACGAATCCTAAGCTATCGGGATCGCCGTGTTCGCCTGACCGAGTCCGATACGATACGCGTGTTGATCCTTCCCGTCCTCGAAGCGCTCGGATGGGATCTTCAGGACGTCGAAGAGGTCAGAAGCGAATACCGCCACACGGCTGCTGACAATCCTGTCGACTATGCCCTTTTCCTCCACAGCACTCCGGCGCTCTTCGTTGAGGCCAAGGCGCTCGGGGTCAGCCTGGATGACCGCAAGCCGCTCCTGCAGACCCTGAACTATGCCAACGCCGCCGGTGTGGACTGGTGCGTGCTCACCAATGGCGCGGCCTGGAGGATCTACAAGGTCCACGCACCGGTCGAAGCGGAAGAGAAACTGTTCCTGACGGTCCTGCTCGACGACCCGTCTGCCGCGATCGAAGACATCGCCGCTACGCTCTCGCTCCTGTCCCGCGGCCGGATGCAGGCGCGCGCGATCGACGCGCTTTGGACGGAGTGGCGGGTGGACCGGCAGGTCGAGGCCGTCCTCGACGCAATTACGGAAGACGACGCGTTTGTCCGTCTGGTCGCCAAACGGGCCGCTGGCCTCACCGCAGGCGAAGTCCGCGCCTCGCTACGGCGATCAGGGCTGCGGAGCTTCTATCCGCGGGTAGAGGCTTTCATGGCCAAGCTCGACAGGCTTTCCGAGACGTCGACCACGACCGATAGCATCAAGCTCGCCGAAGCGTCGCTTGAGGAAGTGCCACCCGCGCCAGCCAAGTCGGGCCGAGCGCGGCTGATGAAGACACGCGAAATGGTCGACGAGGGGCTTCTGCCGGTTGGCACCATCCTCACGATAAAAGACCGACCAGATAGCGCCGCTACCGTGGTGGACGGGAAGCGTGTCGAGTTTCGCGGCGAGCTGATGAGCTTCAACGAGTGGGGCTGCAAAGCGACCGGCTGGACAGCAATCCAGATCTACAAATGGGCGGTGCTGCCGGACGGGCGGCTCCTCGAGGCGCTGCGTGGGCCCCCTCCTCAACGGCTGACTGCTCCTCCATGCTCACTTTCCAACATCGCAAAGCAGATGGGTAGAACTGAGCCTGTTGTAACGTCGGCTACGCGTCCAGGTGGACGAAAAATTGGACGGAATGAACGCTGCCCCTGCGGATCAGGAAAAAAGTTCAAACATTGCCACGGTCGGAGAGATTGAGCTCAGTTTTACTCCGGCAAGTGGAACTGGCCGGTTTCGCAAAGCCGACCACATGGCGCAAAAGCAATCGCTCTCTGGAATCCGGCCCGCGTCGCTCTGTTAAACGGCGTGATTGAGCTCGGCATACCCGTCACGGAAGCCTCGAGATGAGTCTCTCCGAGGAAAGAGGAAAATCGACAAATGAACAGTGCGCGCAAAAAGCCTGGCGGAGGGATCAATTCTTTTCGGTTGGGTAGATTTGGTGTTCGGCATCCCACCAAACGACAAAGAATGTTGCGCCCTGCCTTACGCCCCAGATGCGTTCCTTGCCGCCGACTCTGAACCGAAACAGCTCTTCCTCTGTCCGCTCGATCTCGATCCAGCGATCTTGGGCTTCGTCGCACAAACTGTCCCATGACTGGGAGTGGTGCTTCCTGTGGCGCTCCTTCCCACCGGTAGTCTGGGAGAGGATTTCGGACCACGTAAGGCTGCTCATCGCATCCATTGCTGCCCGGACAGCGCAGCCAGCTCCCGCTCTCGCGTCCGGCGAACACCAATTACGCGCCTGCCCCCAAGTCCACGCTCCATCGCGGTCAGCATAGTCGAACAACTTGTAAGCCATGCTCATCTGCATAATGCTCTCCGGGCTAGCACCGGCACGAACAGACTTCGTTTCATCAGGCTCGATAAGGACGCGCGGCTCGTGGTCAACCGTGACCGCTTCCACAAGTCGGGCCTTCTTCTCGCTGTCTTTGAGTTGTTTTTGAATCTTGCGAGCAATGCGCGCTTCCTTGCGCGACATCTATTCCTTCGCAGGCTCTTGGCCGAGACCCGAATAGTACTCATGCATGTCGGACAGCGTGATTGGCTCTTGGCAGTTCTGCCCATCTGAGGCGCCTGCCCGCTCGCGTGCCATCCGCCAAGGCGCTTCAAGGTGAGTGAGATCACTCAACCACTGTGCAGACTTGGCCCCGTAAAACTTCATGACCTCGTCTATGGTCGCCCGCTGATCTGCGCTGAGGGTCGAAGGGTTGCCGGGAATGGAGCCAGGTGCAACCTTGAACCTGCCCTTGTGAGCCGCATACAGATCAGGGCTAACGGGACCGTTAGCCCATGCCTCGATAACCTCTTCAAACAAAGGGGTTTCGTCCCAAACCAGGGACCAGCACTGCGAGTAGTAGACGAGTTTCTGCAACTTCATCGCAGTCATCTCGCCGCCCTGCTCCAAAATATAGGCTGCGGCGTCGTGCACAGTCATGGCGTCCTCCTAGGCTGGAGATATGTCCCGTAGGATATGTCAAGTCAAATAACGTTATGTTTCCCGCATCCAAACCTATGCGCTGCTGCGACGCACTCGCGCGTACGATCGACCGCGCGACCCGCCGTGCCGACCGCCAACGCCCCACGCCCGCGATGGTTCAAGGGGCTCGCGATCGCCGGCTCAAGCGAACTTGGTTGTGTCGGCCGCTGTGTATCACTTGACGAGACGATCCAAAGTCTAGAGCGCACTGAGCGACCTTGCGTTTGTCCATCGGGATCACCGAGGGTCAAGTCTGAGAACTGCTGGAAATTCCGGTGACGGGGCGAGCCTGCCGGGCGGCAGTGGCGGTGGTGTCGGCGGCTTCGTATTCGGCGGCGAGTTCCTGCCGGACGGCCTCGATCTGACGGCGCTCGAACTCGGTGAAGCGGATCGAGCGCCAGCGCTCGGCGGCGCGGGTCATGGCGCCGAACATGAGCTTGAGCACCGGGCGCTCGCCGAAGGCGTTGGGGATGATCTTCAGCCGGCGGCGCTCCTCGACGAAGAGACGCTCCAGAAGGTTCGTGGTCCGGATCGCCCGGCGGTGGGTGACGGGCATGCGCAGGTGCGCGATGCACGCCTCGAAGTCGTCCTCGAAGCAGGTCACGGCCGAGGGCAGGTCCCGTCCGAAGTCCTCGACGACGCCCTTCGCGAGATCGCGCGCGATCGCCCGGCTCGGGGCCTGGTAGACGGCCTGCACGCGCGCCTTGACCTCCGGCCAGACGTCCTCGGGGACCTTGGCGGCGAGGTTGCGCATGCGGTGCGCGAGGCAGCGCTGGCGCGCCGAGCGCGGGAAACAGGTCTCGATCGCCTTGATCACGCCGGGCGCGCCGTCCGAGACCACCAGGGCCGGGTCTCCCAGCCCGCGGGCGCGCATGTCCTGGAAGAAGGCCGACACCGTCTCGGCGTCCTCCTTCGATCCGGCCATCAGGTGCAGGAGAACCCGCGCCCCGGTCGCGGTGAAGCCCCAGGCCGCCATCACCGGCTCGCGCCGCTGACCCGGGCGGACGCGCTCGGCGATGCCGTCCACGAAGAGGTAGACGATCTCGTGCTCGCTCAGGTCCCGCGCGGCGAACTCCTGATAGTCCCGCCAGAGCTGCTCGCCGAGCTCGGACACCGCCGTGCGCGACAGCAGAAGCCGCCCGTCGTCGGCGCGAAAGGCGTCCTCGATGTCGCGCACCGACAGGCCCCGCGCCAGCATCTCCACCGCCAGTTCCTCCAGCGCCTCGGTCCGGCCCTTGGCGTGCTCGCGGATCTCGGAGCGGAACGGCTCGTCCCGCCCGGCGACCTGCGGCGCGGAGAACTCGATCGCCCCCTCCGCCGTCTTCAGCCGCCCGGTGCGGCAGCCGTTGCGATAACCCCGGCCCTCCTCCGCGCCGCGCTCGTAGTAGTCCCGCCCCAGCGCATCCCGGGTCTCCGCCTCAAGCGCCTCCTCCAGGATCAGCCGGGTGGCCAGCTTCACCAGCTCCGAGCGCCCGTCGGGCGACGACAGCCGCCCCTCGATCAGCGACGACAGTGTCTCGCGGGTGCGCATCGACGGCGGTACTCTCTTGCTCATGGGGTGCTCCCGGGCTGGCGCCGGCGGCAACCGGCGAAGGTGGTTCCGTCACCTCCCAGCAGGGCGGCACCCCAGCCGAATTTCCAGCAAGTTTAGGACTTCACCATCACCGAGTTCGTGCTCATGACCGAACAGCGGCCGGTACTGGATGTTGTCGCGGTCGATGTTCGAGAGCTCGCCTTTGGCAGCGGGATCCCGGCCGGAATTGATGCGATGATCCCTATCGAGCGGAACTGGAAGCAAAGGACATCGAAGACATCGATTTACGAAGCGATATGAAGGACTTCGTTCCCTCTTGCTTCCATAGTGCTTCCACGGTGGTCCCAAACGCAAACGCCGCCCCGGAGGGCGGCGTTCAAGCGTTTGATAACGCGTAGGATTTTGGTTGCGGGAGCAGGATTTGGTCTTTGGCGAACGATTTTGCAGGTGAGACGGTGATCTGCGCCTCCACGCGCATTCTGCGCGCGGGGCGAAGCCCTCACGCCTGGCTTTCGGCGGCATCAGGCTTTGATTGCACGTCATCGTCGGCGGCTGCCTTGGCTGCTTCTTCATCGGCCTTCCACCGATCGACCTGCTGCTGCGCGCGCTCTGCGACGCCTTCCGGTGCCTTGGCGTGCTTGAACATCCGGCGGCGGTTGGTGGCGGTGGCGAAGCAGCCGAGTTCGAAGAAGATTTCCTCGATTTGCTCGGGTGCGGCTTCTTCGAGCCAGTCGAGCCAAGCGTCGAAAGTTTCGGCAATGGCCATGCGGGCCTCTCGCTGGATCTTGTCGTTCTTGCGGGCCTTCTGGTCGGCGATATTGGCGATCGAAACCATCGCCTTCTGCATGCGAGCCTCCATGGCGGGGGTCATCTCGAACTGCGTCGAACGGGGCTTGCGGGCGGGTTTCTGGGACAGCGATTTCTTCATTTGGAATACTCCGGGTTTGCGGTTGCGATGTCACCGGAGCCTTGGGTTTGCCGCCCGCCGCATCCGGCTTGCGCTTAATGTGGAGTCGAAAATTTTCGCGCTTCAGCGGACGGAAACGAGAAAATTGCACTTGCCAAGCCAAACGACTGAAAAGAAAACACTTCTTCTTCAGTAGGACCTTTCTGGTGAAAGAATCGGTACCTGTGCGCCATCACTGCGGCTCCTCGAACCGTGAGTTCGGCCCCTTCGAACGCCCCTTCGCCCGCGGATCGAGCGCCATGATCTTCGCGGTCAGCGTTCGCCGGATCTGCGCAATCCGGTTCCGCTGGTCTTGCGAGATCGTGCGAGCGATCTCGAGGATGATTTCGTCTGCGGCCCTGATCTCCGCAATCTCGGACGCGATGTGCTCTTGCGCCTCACGACGCGCCTTCTCTTCGGCCATCGCACCGAGCCGCTTTGCAACTGCCCGGAAGGCCTTGCGCGCGGCAGCAAATCCGAGAGTTGCCTTCTTGACCGATGGTTGCGTTTGGGGGTTCCCGTTTGCCTTGGCGCTCTTGGCCGGACGCCCGTCAGTGTCGATCTCGCCCGCCGCCACCGCCTCGGCAAAGGCCAGGACGGTTGCCGCGTCGTCTTCGCGTTCGACGAGATCGCGCTCGCGGGTCTCGACTTCAGCGGCCTTCTCGGCGAGGCGCTTTTCCTCTTTCGCGCGCCACTCTGTGGGTCGGACATGCCGCGGATTGATCGGAGGTGTCCGACCGTCGTTCAGCGCGTCGCGGATGGCCTGCTTTCGTTTCTCGCCGCGCACCAGACCGATTTCGCTGAACCACTCGCCGACGCTGTCCTGCGCGGCCTCGTAGTCCTTGATAAGCGGATGGATCGAGGGCTGCAGAACACGGCACTCGATCCCGTATTTCCTGACGGTCGCGCGCGGCATGATGACAGCGTGGATGTGATAGGCTTGTTCGTCGAGATCGGCGCGGGCATGGATGACGTCGTCGCCGAAGTTTTCGCGCAACCAGGCGACGGCCCGTTCCTCGAACAGTTCTTCGCGCGAGGTGCTGAACTCCACATCGCTGCTCTCGGTCTGCTCGAACCAGTCCTTGTTGGCAGTCAGGATGAGTTCGCGCATCGGTCCGTGCCGCGACGCCCGCCAGGGATCGCGGGGCCCTTCGATCCGCCGCTTCTCGAGATCCTTTCGCCGGTTCCGCCGGTCGAGGTCCTCGAGCTCAGCTGCGAAAGTCTCGACCTTCATCAGCTCAATCTCGGCACGCGCCTCTTCCGCCCAGATCTGTGAGCCGATCAGCCGACGGGGCTTCGGCTTGTTCCGGTCGATGTGTCCGAGGTCACCGCCCTTGCGATAGCGGTGGGCCTCGTAGCCACCGATATCGCTCGGGTCCATGCCCTCGAACCGCAGGACCACCGGGTGCTTCTTGCTTGCCATGTCTGACCTCCAAACGTTGAGGTCAGAAAATGGGTTGATGTTTTCCCGCACCGGAGAAACCGGCCAGACGCAGCCGCGAACGGATGTGTGGGGTCATTACTCACTAAACAGCCCGCACTTCGGCACCTGCGGTGCCTGCGTTCGGCCTGCCGTTCGCCCGGGGCGCTGCCCCGGAACCCCGCCCGCCGGGGGCGCCTGTGCGGCGAGCACTCCTCCGCGGAGGGCGGCAAGGTCATCGTTCCGCACTCCCCTTGCAACCCCTGCTCCCGGGGGAGCGTCGTTCCGCACTCCTCCCCCGAACCCCCGCCTGCTCGCAGGGGCCGTTCGCCACGCCCCTGCACCCCGAGGCCGTTAGTGCGAGGCGCACCGCGCCGGAGAAGAGAACGCTTTTCGGAGCGTTCTCATCACCGGCGCCGGTCGGGGTAATGATGATGGGTTTCCAGACATTCGCGGCGGTCCGCTCGAATGGCGGCGATCCGCATGTAGCCGTTCACTAACTGACCTGATCGGAGCACACCACTTCGTCGCATTTGCGACGTCGACGCGCTGTCCAAAAGCAAAACCTCATGATGCGTCCCCCCTTGCCAGCGAGGCCACTCAGTCCGATAACTAAGCGACCAATGTGCGAGGCTGGTTTTGCAATCTCCGAACTTTCAGTTTCTACAAAGTGATATCAAGGACGTCTTCGATATAAGCCTCTTGAAGGAGGAGTGGAAGAAGCGAACGAAGCCGCAAATACGGAAGCAGCTCATATTCGACGCGGTTGAATATAGAGACATTGACCAAGATATAACTCGTCTACTTCAACGCGTACACAGGGAGGTCAGTGAGGGCAACTATGTCGTACGCATGCCAAAGAGGTATCTGGCTGAGAAGTCTCGCGGCCTTTGCCGACAAATGACTTTGATACACCCAAAAGACCTACTCGTTCTGGAAAGGCTCTCCAGGTCGGTGTACTTTGAGTTGAAGCATAAAGCTCCAAGCAAGTCAGCTTTTTTCGAGCCCGATGATGGAAAATTCACGAAGGGTTTTAAGCAAAGCGACTTCGAGTACGGATCATTTGCAAGCTGGAAGAAGTTTCAAAAGAGCATCTTTGGCTTTGCAAAGGAGAACAACTACATCGTAATAACCGACGTCGCGAATTTCTACGACTTTATCAACTTTCAGCACCTTAGAAACATCGTCTCTTCCCTGGCAGACATCCGCGAGTCCATTCTCGACCTGCTGATCCATGTGCTGAACCGCCTGACATGGACGCCAGATTTCATGCCTTTGACACAAGTCGGCATGCCTCAAATTGAGACATCAGCAACACGTGTTTTGGCGAACGCTATGCTCTACGAGGTGGACAAGCTTTGCGAGCACTCAGCGGTGTCTAACTACGCCAGATTTATGGACGACATGGATATCGGCGTGAGTTCTGTTGAGAAAGCAAAGGTCATTGTTCGAGATATTGATCTAACCCTACAATCACGCCAACTCAGGCTCAACTCCTCGAAGACTCAAATACTATCACAGCAGGAGGCATTCGCTCATTTCTGTATTTCGGAGAATTTGACGCTCTCACGGGTAGAGGCGCTTATCGAGAAGAAACGATTCTTAAAGTTCGCCAAGGCGATCTTAACCTCGAAATATGAGGCTTGGCTTGATCGGACCTCTGCTGGCGGTCCGAGCGAGAAATCGCGTTTCATTAGGGGCAATGGCCCAAAGATCTATAAACATGTATTGACTTTGATCTACGAAGCAGGTGGAAGCGTCAGTGAAGAGGACCTCCTCTGGCAGGTCGAGCATAATCCCTCAATGCGGCCAACAGCACTGCGATACCTCTCCAGAACGAGTAGAGGAAATACAGTCCTCAAGAAATTGATCGCAATGGTGAGAAGCGGCGTGTTCGTTGACGATGCTGCATACGTAGATGTGGCGGGCTTCATGCTTCACGCCAAGTTTCGCAAGACCAAAGCATGCACACTTCGGGCGGAAGAATTCTGCAAACACGCCGCGTCAACGAGCGATATTGGCTTGCACTGTGCAATATTCGTGTCAGCTCGCTTTCTAGATCGCCCACAAATACAATGCCTTCTGGATGACAATATCGAGCGAATTTCAGACGACTTCTGGCTCAGCCGGGCCGCTGCGGGGCTGACGTCTCTGTTCATTGGTGAATCCGAATGGGGTCAGTATCTTGACTTCATTCGCAAGCTGAACTCGCAAGATGCCGACGATGTATACGAGTATCTACTGTCGGTAAGTAGCTCGACCAGCTTTAGCCAATCGCTCAAAGCTTACATCAAAGCTCCAAATCACACCTTTCCTCAGGCACTCTTCTTTCCCAAGGTCTTGATCCTACTGGCCGCCGCGAAGAATGGCAGCAGCGCTTCATTGGCTCCCAACCTACATGTGGATCATCCTGCGCTCAAGAAGGATCCCTACTACGCTCAAATGGGTTTTTGACCCAGGGTCGTCTACAGCATCAAGCCTCCCACGCCGCAGCATCGGAAAGGTCGCGAGAGACTGAAAGTGACTCACAGCCGCCATTCGCTGCGCAACGAACGATTAGCGACTGTGAGCTAAGTGTCGACAGCAAGATTTGGCGACTACGTTCACGAAGGCAAGAAGCAGCATTCGAGACAGATCGGTTAAAATAAATCGCGCCCGGCTGCCTATCAAAATGCAATTAAGTCATTTTCACGAAGTATCTCGAATATCTCAGAAGACTCGGTATCACTAACCTGCCTCCGCAAGAATGGAGATTCCTCAGATCCGTAGCTGAATATTTTCTGCCCTTGATGCCTCATTCTTACATGAGTCACGCACGGGCTATCCATATTTTTAGCGCGGTGTATCGTTCCGGCCTTAATAAAGTAGTGCTGCCCCGCACCGCAGGTAAAGTTTACCACCTCTGATATTGCTCCAAGCCTCCCCGTCTCATGCAGTATCGACCTACCATCATCGTAGGTCACCGAAAATTCCTTCAGGTTTGCCTCTCTATCCGGAACGAACTCAGCTATATAGTTCTTAATAGATCCAGCGAGAACGTTGGAGTCCAAGTCGAACTCATGGGTGTGCCACGTGTTATCTGCCGAGAAATCGGCATTTTCGCTGTAAACATGAAGGCGACGGGTCACTTCGCCAGAGGACAAAACCAAATAGTAAAAGCCAAGCGGGTGAACGCGAAAACTCCGAATGTGACGCTTTTCAACTTTCATTTGTAGCGGTGATCCTTCGGCTTGATTATAGAGAATATCTCCTCACGATACTCTCTGACTCTATCTTCTGGGAAGCCAAAGCTGAGAAGCGCTTCTACGGGAATGTCTTCATCGCCGGCACGGTGCTTTTTCCACTGGTAGGCGGACAAATCAACTGTCCGAGATAGCTCCACCTCACTGATAATCATTGAGCGAAACATTTCAAAAAATTGGCTCTGTCTTGAAAATTTTAGCGCATATAGAGACTTGTCGTCTTCGGTAAGGATTGCACCTCGATCCGACATATCTATTCGGAATGATGGTATGAAGTTTGATAAGCAAACTCGAACTTTGAGGTTTCGATTGTTCGCGGCAGCCAAGGCACATGCCGCAGAGGTGGCGACTGCATTCTTGAATAGCTTGTCTTTCCCGTCATTCTCCCCCAGAATACCTACCATATCTTCATAGACCTCGGACAGATTTTTTATTTGAGGGTCAGGCAGCAGAATAGTGACATCTATGGTTTTCCGAGCCTTTCGCGCGTTGTCACTCAACCGTTGAAGCGTTTCGGCCCGGAAGTATGTCGCTGATCTCGCCCAAAGAAAGTAGAACGCCGTATCTTCAGGCAGTTCCTTTATCTCATCGGATATATCCCCAGGTCGCAGCGTTTCGATCTCCGGTCTCTCGATATCCTCTCGGATAAAATAAATATATGCGCCGTAGACAACCAGAACAGTTAGAGCTGCGGAAAAGAGGTTGGATGACACGGACCGAATGAAATTTGACCATGTATTCTCCGGCTCCAACAGAGATGCAGACCAATAGGAAAGAGCTGTAACAGCGGCCAGAATGATAAACGTCCAAATGAACCGCCTGCGGGCGGATCGTGAGCCAAGATCGTTTAACACATTAAGGCTGATATATTTACTTGCGCGCGGCTTCGAGGGCATTTGCCATCCTGTTTATGTCCCAAATACAACTGATAAGGTGTGCCGTGTGCTACTGCAACTGCGCCGTCTTCTAGTGCGAGGCCGTGGATGTTTTCCTTGGGTGTATCCTGAATAAATCAACCAGTTTGCGCTGTAGACAGTCGCATCGGCAGCCTTGGGCTGTATGACGCAGCGCGCTACTCTGGTAAGGTCGTCGGCTTTGGGCCGTTTCACGACACTTTTGTGGTGCCGTTCGTGGCGCGCATGCCTCTTCTTCTGCGTCCGGCTGTGGCTCTCCGATCCTCCATGGGCAGATTTTGCCCAGAGGGCCCCCCCTCTCGGCGCTCTCCCGATTTGGCTGTGGTTCAGCCGCGCGGTCTTTGTGACGCGCAGCTGAACCACCGCCTTGAGTAGATAGGCTTTCCCGCTGGCGTCGTTTTCCCACGCCACAGGAGGCCCTCATGTATCATCATCCCCAGCCTTTCACGCCGGTTGCGACAAGCGCGGATTTGCTGCGCGGCGACGTCGTGCTGTTCCGCTTTCCTCTCGCCAAAGAGGATGACGAAGCCGGCGCGCCGAAGCGCCGTCCCTGCCTGGTGCTCGACACGCTGGCCAAGGGCGACGATCGCTTCGTCGAGATCGCCTACGGCACCTCCGCCGATACGCGCGCGAACCGCGGCTACGAGGTCATCGTAAAGCAACCCTCCGCGCGGGAGACAGCCGGGCTGTCGAAGCCCACGCGGTTCGTCTGCGCACGGCGCATCATCGTGCACGTGAACCACAGCGGCTTCCATGGCCGGACCAAGGGCCCGCAGATCATCGGCCGCCTGGACGAAGCCCTTCTGGAGCGGATGAACGCTATCCGGGCGCGCATCCAGGCCGAAGCCGACATTGCCGCCTACTACCGCGAAGAACAGCGGCGGGAAGAGCAGGCGCGCGAAGACCGCGGTTTCCAATAGGGAACCGCGCTCTCGCCGCTGCTCCTCCCCTCTCGATCAACACAAGGAAAGACCAATGGATATGCCATTCAAATCCGCCTCCGAGATCACCGCCATGGCTGCCTCGTGCTTCCCGCTGGCGCGGGCCGCTGCCACCGGGATCGACCAGGATGTGCTCGACCTCGTAGCGCCGAAGCCGAAGCAGGAGGCGAAGAAGCTCGCCGCGCTGCTGCGGGCCGGCAAGATCTTCGACAAGGGCATTCTGGCGATGCTCCACGAGCTGGTCGGCGTTCTCGACGCCGAGATCGCCGAGGGCACCTACGTCGAGACGCGCTACGACCACAGCCCGGAGAACGTCTCCGACTACAAGACCTGGGGCCAGGAACGGCTCACGCCGGAGGCTGACCGCCTCTCGAACGCCCTCGCCGTGGTCATCGAGCTCTACGCCACCCTCTCGGCGGTGCACGACATCCTGCGCGCCGAGAAAGCCCTGGAGGGGCTGCGCGCAGCAGCCTGAGGAAACACGCGGGCCGGAACACCCGCGTCAGGGCGCGCCGACGAACCTTCTGCTGCTACAGATGTCGGCGCGCCCGCCAAATGAGAAGCCCGTGCAGGTCCTGCCTGCACGGGCTCGTCAATCACACCCGAGGGCGCTGCTCTCGCCAGTCTGTCGGTTTTCGGTGTCCACAGCCGAAGGAGAAGCGCATGGCCCTCGCGAACCTGATCGACCTCATCGCCGAAGTTGCCGCCAAGCGGACTGCCCGGGAGGGCAACACGAAGGCGGACACTCCGGACGCGGTAGTCGCGTTGTGCCGGTGGATTCGGGCCGATTTATGGAACGCCCGTCATATTTTCATCCGGATTTCCGTGTTTGGACTGAGACTGGACAGCGCGTGACGAATGCGTCAGCTTCTGTCGCCCGGCCGCCCCCTGTTGAAGGTTTCGAATGATCCAATCCGCCAAGCCCGTCCGCGTCGCCATCTACGCGCGATATTCCAGCGATCTGCAGAACCCGACCTCGATCGAGGACCAGGTGCGGCTCTGCCGTCAGCACGCGGCGCGACAGGATGGCTGGACCGTGGTGCAGGTCTTCGAAGACGTGGCGATCAGCGGCGCGATGGCGGGCCGCCCGGGCTTCAAGGCTCTGCAGGCCTTCATCTCGGAGGGTGGCTGCGACATCGTCCTCTTCGAGCATCTCGACCGGCTGGCGCGCGACCTCGAGCAGCTGATGATGTTCTACAAGAAGGCCAACTACGCCGATGTCGAGATGCATCAGCTGCACCGCGGAAAGCTCGGGATCTTCGATATCGGGATCCTCGGGACCTTCGCACAGCTGTTCCTGGAAGAGCTTTCGCACAAGACCCGTCGCGGCCTCGTCGGCCGCGTCGAGGCCGGCAAGAACACCGGCGGGCGGGCCTACGGCTATCGCTCGGAGGTTCTCCCGCCCCGGGGCGGAAAGTCGGACGGCAGCATCATGCAGATCGACCCGGAAGAGGCTGCGATCGTGCGCCGTATCTTCGAGGAATATGCCGCCGGCAAGTCGCCTCGACAGATCGCGGCCGACCTCAACGCGTCCGCCGTCCCTGCCCCACGGGGACGCGGCGCTGGCAGCGGTCACTGGAAGGCCAACACGATCTACGGACACCGCGCACGCGGCACCGGAATCCTCAACAACGAACTCTACATCGGGCGGCACGTCTGGAACCGGCAGCGCTATTCCAAGCATCCCGAGACCGGTCGCCGGGTCTCCAAGCCCAACCCACCCGAAGAATGGCTCACCACCGAGAAGCCAGAACTGCGGATCATCGACGAGGACTTGTGGGACAAGGTCAAGGCACGCCAGGACCTGATCGACAACTCCCGCACCCGGGCCGAAGCTGACGGCAAGACCGGTGCCGGAGCGGCACAGAGCGCGCGACGGCGGAAGTATCTTCTCTCGGGGCTTCTGACCTGCGGTCAGTGCGGCGGCAATCTCACCGTGGCCGGCAAAGGCACTCGGAGGCGCTACTACTGCGCCAATGCCAAGGAGAAGGGCGCGGCCGTCTGCACCGGCATGCCCGGCATCTCGGAGGCCGACGCCGCAGAGACGATCCTCGGCGGCCTGCGCGAAGGGCTGATGCAGGAGGAGGCCTACGAACAGTTTCGCTCAAGCTATATCGCCAGGAAGCGCGCGGAGGAGCAGGAAAGCGGGAAAGTGCTCCAGCGACACGACGCCCGGATCCGGGAGGTCCAGAAGACCCACTACAAACTGATGGCTGCAGTAGAGAACGGCGACTATTCATCCCCGGTCATCAAGCGCCTGAACGCGGTCGACGCTGAACTTTCCGCGCTACAAGCAGAACGCGACACGCTCGTCCCTGCGCCGATCGAGCTTCCAACGGATCTGCCCGCGCTCTACCGGTCCCATGTTGAGGATCTGGTGGGAACGCTCATGGACGAAGCCGTGGCGGGCCCGGCGGCTGACGAGTTGCATACGCTGGTCGAGACGGTGGTCGTCTCGTGGGACGAGGATGCGGAGCTACACACGCTGGAGATCCGCGGCAAGCTGTTGGAACTGTTGAGTTTTTCGGACAGCAAAAAGGCCGCTACCCTTTCGGGTGCGGCCTGTTCGCTAAAACTGGTTGCGGGAGTAGGATTTGAACCTACGACCTTCAGGTTATGAGAAGCGTCGCATTTCTGCGAAGTTGCGCGAAAACTGAGATCACGGCAACGCATTGTTTTAAGGGTGTTTTCTACCCTCAGACCTTCAGGGCCAAAACCTGAAGGGGTGGAAAGCGTTGCGGTTTCTGAAGACGGGACGCCGCTCGGAGGCTGGGCATCACAAGGTTTCCATTGTCAAAGGGCGAGAAGAGGCGCAACGCTTCCAAGACTGTCTGACCACGCACGCTTCCGCGTGACCAGCGGCCGCCTTCTTTGAAAGGAGTGCAGGCTCGTGAAGATGGATCGCCTCTACGTACTCGCAGGGTTTCTCTGGCTCGTCGCCGGCATGATCTTCGGGATCTATCTCGGCATCACCGACCAGTTGCAGTTCGCCAACTCGCATGCGCACGCAAACCTACTGGGGTTCGTGCTCTCCGTGCTTTTCGGTTTGCTCTACCGCAACTGGCCCGCGCTCCTGTCCAGCAGGCTGGCCTGGCCGCAGTTCGCGCTCTTCCAGATCGGTGCGCTGGTCCTTGTTGCCGGGAAGTTCGACATCGACCGCGGCGGCGGCGGAGCGCTTGCGCCGCCGGGATCCGTTCTCGTGGTCCTGGGCACACTGCTGATGTTCTGGATGTTCTCGACGACAGGGGCAGAAATCCAGACGGTCAAGAAGAGGGCCGTCTAATGTCGGCCCGCGTTCAGGAACACTACGCCTCGGCGGACATCGTGGAGCGTATCCTCGCCGCAGTTCCGTGGGCGGCGACGGATGGCAAGCCGCTCGCGGCCGAGCAACTCTTTCCCTTCGACCAGCTGCACGGTCGGGAACTCCTTGCGACGCGGGACCACGCGGCGAAGCTGAACCCAGCGAGGGGTGCCCATCTCCTCGACGTGGGGTCCGGCATCGGCGGGCCGGCGCGGTACTTCGCGAGCGTCTTCGGATGCCGTGTGACCGGGATCGACCTGACTCCCCAGTTCGTCGTGGCGGCCACCGAACTGACGCGTCTCGCGGAACTGGCGGATGAGGTGGATTTCATCGAGGCAGATGCGGCGAACATGCCTTTCGGCGCGGGCATCTTCGACCACGCCTATTGCTTCTACGTGGGCATGAACCTTCCCGACAGACCGGCGGTCCTGCGCGAATGCATCCGGGTCCTGAAGCCGGGGGCCACGTTGCTCTGGACCGAGGTCACCTCGAACGCGGGCGAGCCGCAGTATCCCCTGCCATGGGCGCGGGACGCGGCAGGAAGCCACGTCGACGCCAGCGAAGAGCTGATCGGTCACTTCCGAGACGCGGGGTTTGACGTGCTATCGGTCGACGACGAGACCGATGCGCATGTGGAGCTCGCGCGGCGCATGAAGGCGGCCGGAGCTGCTCCTTTGACGGGCCAGCACCAGGCGAACGAAGTGCTGCTCGGCCCCGATTTCGTCGAGCGTCGGATCAACTACATCCGAAGTCTGGCCGACGGCGCGTTGGCGAGCACCGTCATCCGCGCGAAAAGGGCGGGCCTTCCATGAAGCCGATGGCAGGTGGCCAGAGAGAGCTGTCGCTCACCCCTGCGCATGTCGCACTCGTTCATCGGGACATGACGGATGAGGGGCAACCTCCCGGCCTTCAGCCACAGACGGACGAGGACTACGCGGACTGGGTCTCCCGCATACTCGCCTCGCATCCTGCACCAGACAGGCCGACGCAGTTGTTCGCCTATGGATCCCTGATCTGGAGGCCCGAGATCGAGCATTTGGGGGAGCAGGGCGGTATCCTGCGAGGCTGGCGCCGGTCATTCTGCCTGCGGCAGTGGCGGTTCCGCGGATCACCGGAGTACCCCGGCCTCATGATGTCGCTCGATCGTGGCGGGAGGTGCCAGGGCGTCCTGTTCCAGTTGCCGGACGAAGATCTGGAGACGCAGTTCAACACGCTCTTCCGGCGCGAGTTCACGATCAAGCCGAATACCAACATCCCTCGCTGGCTCAACGTGCAGACCGATGATGGCCCCATGCCGGCACTCGTCTTCGTGATGAATCGCCGAGCGCCTCAGTATGCCGGCGACCTGACACCGGAAGAGATCGCCGATGTGCTGTCGAGAAGCTGCGGCCACCTCGGTACGGGGGCGGAGTACCTTCTTAACACGGTGATGCAACTCGAGGCGCGCGGGATGCATGACCCCGGCCTCTGGCGCCTGCAGGAACTGGTCGCGGCCCGGATCGGGCCGGTCTGATCGGGCCTCGCGGAGGAGGTCAGGCTCATGCCGAAGTCAGCGAGCGCGTGGGGAGGCGCGGTTACCATGCGCGGAAGAAGAGAGGGCGTTTGCGCATGACGCAGAATGTGCGTCTACGTAGGCTCTCGCTGACGGAAGAGCATGTCAGGCGCGCTCACCGGGTGGTCGAGAAACCGGCCCAGCCCACTTCACCCCATCTCACCCCGCTGACGGAGTCCGAGATGTCGGAACTCGCCGCTCGGCTTGCCAGCGACTGTGAGGGAGAACCCTTGTGGGTGTTCGTGTATGGCTCGCTTCTCTGGAAACCCGCGTTCGATCATGTGGAGAGGCGGCGTGCAGTGGTCCACGGGTGGCGGCGCGCGTTTTGCCTCAACATCAGAAACTACCGCGCGACACCAGATGCACCTGGTCTCATGCTGGCCCTGGCGCGTGGGGGTTCGTGCCTCGGGGCCGTCTTCCGTTTGCCCGATGATGATCGCGAAGCACGGATCCTGACGCTCCTGCGGCGCGAGATCTCCTATCTGGTAGACCTTCCATCTTTGCGCTGGGTGAGCGCGAGGTCGTCTACTGGGGCCGTTCGCGCACTGGCCTTCTATTGCGCACACTCCGCCGACGACGACTTCATCTATCTTCCCGAGGAGGAACAGGCCCGGCGCCTTGCCACCGCCGTGGGGCACGCTGGGAGCTGCGCCGACTACCTCTACAACACGGTCGTCCACTTCGAAGAGATGGGCATCCGGGATTCGTATCTCTGGAGAATGCAGTCGCTGGTCGCAAAGGAAATTGACCTCGCCTTTCCCTGTGAGGGGCCCAACGTTCCGTTCTTGCCAGACGGCGACGCCCCGGCTTGAGTCGCTGCCTGATGCGGGCTCGGAACCTAGTGTTCCGAGTCTGACGCTTGCTACCTGTTTCCGCGGATTTCATCGAGGGCATTCAGCGCGCGGCGCTCGCGGGCGAGGATGTCCTCTGCCGACTTGGTCCAAGTGAAGGGCTTCGGGTTGGCGTTATGCTGCAGGAGGTAGTCGTAGATGGCGGCCTCGAGGTCGCCGACGCTGGTGTAACTGCCGCGCCGAATGCGCCGTGACGTGATCTCGGCGAAGAACCGTTCGACCATGTTCAGCCATGACGCGCTGGTCGGCGTGAAATGCAGTTTGAAGCGCGGGTGCTTCGAAAGCCAGGCCGTCACCTCGGGTATCTTGTGGGTCGCGTAGTTGTCGAGCACCAGGTGCACCTCGCGCGACTTCGGCACATGCCGGTCGATGCGGCGCAGGAACTTCAGGAATTCCCTGGCCCGATGGCGCGGCAGGCACTCGCCGATCACCTTGCCGGATTTGACGTCGAGCGCCGCGAACAGCGTTGTCGTGCCATGGCGCTTGTAATCGTGGGTCAGCGTGGCGGCGCGACCCCTCTTCAGCGGCAGCCCCGGCTGGGTCCGGTCAAGCGCCTGGATCTGGGATTTTTCATCGACGCAGAGCACCACCGCGCGCTCCGGCGGGTCGAGGTAGAGCCCGACGATGTCGGTGACCTTCTCCTCGAACATCGGATCGTTCGAGACCTTGAAGGATTTCGTCAGATGCGGCTTCAGCCTGGCGTCCGCCCATATCCTTCCCACGCTCGACGGCGAGATGCCGACCGCCTCGGCCATGATCGAGCGGCTCCAGTGGGTCGCGTTCGGAGGGTTCTCCCTCACCGTCTTGGCGATCACCTTCATGCGTGTCTCCCGCGGTAGCGGCGGGACCCGAGAGGGGCGGGTCTTGTCGCGCTTCAGGCCGTCCAAGCCCTCATCGAGGTATCGTTCCTGCCAGCGCCAGACGGTGGGCTTCGACGTATGCGCGCGCCGCATGATCTCGCCCGTGCCGTGACCATCCGCCGTCTCCAGAACGATCTTCGCCCGCCAGACGAGCTTGCGCGGCGTGTTCCGGTCGGCGATCAGGGATTGGAGTTCGGCTCGGTCAGCGGGGCTCAGGTAAAGGCAGATGTCATCGCGTCTCATGCCCCGACACTGACACGTCGGCCTGATGCTTGGAATCCTCCGTCAGGTGGGGAACACTAGCGCGTGACCTGGCGTCGAGCGTGTCCAGCCGCGGGGAAGCAGGCACGGATTTACGAAGCGATATGAAGGACTTCGGCCCTTCTTGCTTCCACAGTGCTTCCACGGGCGTTTGAAACGAAAACGCCGCCCCAGAGGGCGGCGGTTAAGCATTTGAAAACGCAAATTATTTTGGTTGCGGGGAGAGGATTTGAACCTCTGACCTTCAGGTTA
>NZ_AQQR01000016.1 GCF_002210095.1 Marinibacterium profundimaris
GGCTGCCGGATATGTCTCAGGTTAAAGGTCTGAGGCTCTAGCCCGGTGAAAGAGGCGGCATCGGCAAAGCCGATGCCGCCAGAGGTTCGCCCACAGGGAGGAGGTAGAGGGCGAAATTCAAATGATTTCAATGTTTTGTTGCTAGTCGCATAACGCGTCTTATGTTAATTTCCAGACTCCGCCATCTTGTACCACCCGCGACTCAGACAACAGCTTCTCCAGATGCGCCGCAACGTTTCGTTCTGCGGCCATTGCGATATGTGGGTCGGTTTTCTGGTAGACGGAAGCGGCGATATTCTGGACCGAACCCGGGGTGTTTGAGAGGTGGGCGAGGATCTCCGCCTCGCGACGCATGCGGTTGGAAAGCAACCGTTTGACGTAAGGTTGCGGATCCCGGAGTATAGGTCCGTGCCCCGGACAGTAGATCCTATCGTCGCGCTCAATCAGCCGCTGTAGCTGCGCGCAGTAGTCGTGCATGTTTCCGTCAGGGGGGCTGACGATCGAACTGTTCCAGCTCATAACGTGGTCGCCCGTGAAGAGCACTCCGTCAGGTCTCGCGAAACAAAGGTGGTCGCTCGCGTGACCAGGTGTGTGCAGGACGGTAAGACCGGCAATGACCTGTCCGTCCTCCAGAAACCGGTCAGGTCGAAATGCATCGTCAGGGAATGCCCGTGAGGCATAAACAGGTGCGTCTGTCCGTGCTCGCAGGGCTGGGACGACTCCAAAATGATCAGAATGGTGGTGTGTGAGCAGAATCCCGGATGGTTTGGCCCCCAAATTTTCGATGATTGCCTCGAAATGTGTACTGTCTTCTGCTGGGCCGGGGTCGATTATGAACCGACCATCAGGCGTATCAATGATGTAGCTATTTGTCCCGTGGTAGGTCATCTTTCCGGGATTGTTCGCGACGATCCTCAGAATTCCAGGGGCCAATTCGACTCCCTTCGCGCGGCAAGGCTCCGGCTCTGAGAAAAACATGCTGCTTCTTTTCATTGTGTGCGACCAGTTATTGATTGCGAACAATCCGGTTCGCACAGTTTTGTGCGTTGCTCTCGCATGGCGCCGGAAACCTCAGGCTGGCGTCCGGTGCCTACCAAATCTGGCATCGGACCATTTCAACTTATATCGGACTAAGACCGTATGAGACTAAAACAGTCTGATACGGTCTTGGGCTGGCAGTCACACAGCGCGGCGATTATGGTAAGCAGAATACAGAACTACAGCAATTGTCGCCTTCGTCAGATCCCCGATCAGGAATGGGTAAAGCCCGGCGTTCAGCAATTCCTCGCCATAACCGACAAAGCCACCCAACCAGAACAGCCCTGCGCAATACATGAGTATCGAGCCCGAAAAGACCGCGACAGATGCTCTGAATGAAGGCCAAAGTCCTTGCAGTGCTTGAACAACCCAACCGGCAGCCGCCGCTGCAAGTGCGAAGCCTACCAGGTATCCGCCTGTGGGACCCGCGATATATGCCAGTCCTGCCGGAGCCGGAGGCGTGCCTGCGAAGACCGGCAGGCCAAGCAGACCTTCAAAAAGGTATGTCACAACAACAAGACTACTACGCACCGGCCCCAGGAAAAGACCCAGACCCAAGACAACCAAGGTCTGTGTAGACATAGGTACGGGGTAGAACGGCACCACGATTTTGGCGGATATTGTCAGAAGAATTGTGCCGACGAGTATTATCGAGATCTCTCGGGTCAGTCTTGCGACTGATCGGCTTTGAGTGGTTTCCAGATTCATCTTTTTCGTCCTTGTTTCTGTAGATTGTTACTTTTTTGGATAGTAAGCTCACATGCGCTTGGCGACTTCTTCCAACATGACTTCGCTCGCCCCGCCGCCGATGGCCTGCACACGGGCATCGCGTGACATGCGTTCCACCGGTGTTTCGCGCATATAGCCCATACCGCCATGAAACTGGACGCAGTCATAGAGCACGCTGTTCACCAGTTCGCCGCAATAGGCTTTGACCATCGAGACCTCTTTCACGCAGTCACGGCCCGCGGCATCCAAACCGGCGGCGTGATAGACCAGCTGACGCCCTGCCACGATCCGCGTCTGACAGTCGGCCAGTCGCTGGCGCACGGCCTGCTTGTCCCAAAGAGCGCCGCCAAAGGCCTTGCGCTGCTTGACGTAATCCACAGTTATGTCCAGCGCGGTTTGCGCCTCGGCACAGGCCATCGCACCCAGCACGATGCGTTCGTTCTGGAAGTTCTTCATTACCGAATAGAAGCCGTGGTTGACCTCGCCCAAAACGTTTTCGGTCGGGATGCGGACTTCTTCGAAGATCAGTTCGGCAGTGTCCGAGCACAGCCAGCCGGTCTTATTCAACGCCCGGCCCACCGAAAAGCCCGGCGTGCCCTTTTCGACCGCGAACATGGTGATCCCGCGCGACCCCTTGGCATCGGGATCGGTCTTGGCACCGACAAAGTAGAGATCGCCATGCACGCCGTTGGTGATGAACATCTTGGTGCCGTTCAGCACCCAGTCCGACCCGTCCCGCACCGCGCGGGTGCGCATGCCGGCCACGTCCGAGCCCGCGCCCGGTTCAGTCACAGCAACGGCGGTGATCATTTCGCCCGAGACGATCGACGGCATCCAGCGCGCCTTCTGTTCGGGCGTGCCGGCGTTTTCCAGATGCGGCGAGGCCATGTCGGTGTGGACCAGAACCGTGGCCGAGAACCCGCCGAAAGTGGATCGCCCGACCTCTTCGGCCAAAACCACGCTGGACATCACGTCCAGCCCCGCGCCGCCATACTGTTCGTCATAGCGCATCCCCAGCACGCCGAGATCACCCATCCGGCGCAGCACGTCGCGGGGTACCTTGCCCTCCTCCTCCCAAGGCTCGGCCTTGGCGATCACCTCGGCTTCAATGAACCGGCGCAACTGGTTGCGGATCAACTCGAGGTCTTCGTTGAACGGGCCGGTGACCTGAGTAATGCTGTCTTGTCTGGTCATGTGTTTTCCTCTGGATCGAGTTTGATAAGTGGGGCGTGCCCGGCGACCGTATCGCCGGGTGCACAATAGATTTCAGTCACCACGCCCGCGACCGGCGCGGGCAGGCTTTGCAACAGCTTCATGGCCTCAAGCACCACCAGGGTGTCACCGGCTTTGACGCGGTCGCCGAGTGCGACGCGCACCTCGGCCACGGCGCCGGGCATGGGTGCGGACAACAGGTCAGCGACGCCAGACCCGCCGGTGGCACGTTGCAGATGCTGGTCTTCCAGCGTACGCAGGTCTGTCGCGGTCATTCCAGCAGGGGTTTGCAGGTGCACTCGCCAGTGACTCGGCGCGCGCACGACGTAAGCGATGCGCGAAAACGGAACCCCATCGATGCGTCCGCTCAGTCGGCATCCTGTTAAAGCGGCACTCTCGACCGTGATGGTCTGGCCGTCCGGCTGAATGGCAGTCAACCCCGACCCGGAGCCGTTCATGCGGATCGGTTCGTCTTTGGTTGTGTCCCAATAGAAGGCCGCGCCGGACTGTCTCGCAGGGGCTGTGAGTCGCCATGACCCCAGGCTTTCCCAGGGCGACGCGCCCGCCGGCACGAGACGCAGATGCAGCGCCATCGCGGCAAAGGCCATGTCCCGGGGATCAGCGGACGGTTCAGTCCAGCCGCCTGGAAACATCTCGGGCAGGCCCGAGGTATGGTGACGGAACGCCTCAAAATCCGGGTGTGTCAGCAACGCGCGCTGATAGGCCAGGTTCAGACCGACGCCACCGACGGCAAAGGCATCCATTGCGACGACCGCCTGACGGATCGCACCGGCCCGGTCCGGCGCGTGGACGATCAGCTTGGCAATCATCGAATCGTAATGGTGGCTGACGACCGAGCCTGCCTCGACCCCGGTATCGAGCCGCACGCCGGCGGGCGGAGCCCAAAGGCTGATCTCGCCCGTTTCGGGGCGGAAATTCTCGGCCGGGTTTTCGGCGGCGATGCGGATTTCAATCGCGTGCCCGTCGAATTTCACATCCGATTGCGCCAGTGTCAGCGGCTCGCCCCGCGCGATGCGCAACTGCCATTCAACAAGGTCGATGCCGGTGATTGCCTCAGTCACGGGGTGTTCGACCTGCAAGCGGGTGTTCATTTCCAGAAAGTAGTATTCACCGCGCCCGGGGTCATAGAGGTATTCCACCGTCCCGGCGGAGCGATAGCCGATCGCCAGCGCCAACCGCACCGCTGCAGCACGCATGCGGTCGCGCACAGCCTCGGGAAGATCGGCGGCGGGGGCTTCTTCGATCAGCTTTTGGTGGTTGCGTTGCAGCGAACAATCGCGGTCGCCCAGATGCAGCACGGTGCCGTGAGTGTCGCCCAGAACCTGCACTTCGACGTGGCGGGCACGGGGCGCATAGCGTTCGAGGAACACCGCCGGATCGCCGAAGGCGCTCTGCGCTTCGGCCCGGGCAGATGCAATCGCTTCGGGTGCGTCGCCCAGATCGGAGACAAGCCGCATCCCGCGTCCGCCGCCGCCGGCGCTGGCCTTGACCAGAAAGGGGGTGCCAAGCGCCTCGGCCTCTTGCAGCAGGCGCGCGTCGGACTGATCCTCGCCGCGATAGCCGGGCAGGACGGGCACGCCTGCGGCTTCGGCGGCAGCCTTGGCCTCGATCTTGGAGCCCATCCGCGCGATAGCGTCGGGTTCCGGCCCGATGAACACAAGGCCCGCCGCCTCGACCGCCGCCGCGAAACCGGCATTCTCAGACAGAAAACCATAGCCCGGGTGCACCGCACCCGCGCCCGTCGCCCGCGCGGCCTCAAGGATGGCCTCGACGTTCAAATAACTGTCCGACGGGGCGGCTCCGCCGATGCAGACGGCATGATCGGCCTCGGCCACGAAGGGCGCGTCGCGGTCCGCCTCTGAGAACACCGCTACGTTTTCCAGCCCCAGTTTGCGGCACCCGCGCTGGATGCGCCGGGCAATCTCGCCCCGGTTGGCGATCAAAACGCGGGTGAAGCTCATTTCACCCGCCATGACGGAACGCCCTTGTTGATGAAGCTGTTGATGCCTTCGATACCTTCCTCCGTCTCCCACGCATCGGCCAGCCGGTCGGCGGTGTAGATCATATTGGTCTCCAGATCGTGGGACGCGACATAGGCGATCAGCGCCTTGGTATCGGCCACGGCACCCGGCGCGGCCTGAAGGTGATCATGCACCAACCGGTTCACCGTGGCGTCCAGGTCGGTCGGCGCGACAACTTCGGTCAACAGACCGATCCGCTCGGCGCGGACCGTGTCGAACAACGCCCCTGACAGCATGGTTTCACGCGAATGCACCTTGCCGATGCGGGCCACCACATAAGGCGATATATTCGCGGGCAGAAGGCCCAGTTTGACCTCGGTCAGACCGAAGCGCGCGTCTTCGGCGCCGATGGTGTAGTCGCAGACGGAGATCATGCCGACACCGCCACCGTAGGCCGGGCCGTTGATCCGCCCGATCAAGGGCTTAGGCAGCGTGTCAAGACGGCGCAACAGCAGCGCCAGCGTGGCGCTTTGTGCGACCCTTTCACTACGGGTTTTCTCGACGTTAGAGGCGAACCAGTTGAAATCGCCGCCCGCGCAGAAGCTCTTGCCCGCGCCGGTCAGGACCACAATACGCACATCGTCATCTGCAGCCAGCTTTTCTGCGGCATCGTATAGCTCTGCGATCAATTCGCCATTCAGCGCGTTGTGTTTGTCGGGGCGGTTGAGCGTCAGCGTGGCGACGCCGCGCGCATCAGTTTCGACAAGGATCGTGTTGTAGGTATTGGTCAACTTGAAGCCTCACATTCTGAATACAGGCGTATGGCGACCGGCTTCGGGCACCGATGTCACGATGGCCAGGCACAGGCCAAGGATATCGCGGGTTTGCGCGGGTTCGATCAGCCCGTCATCCCAAAGCCGCGAGGTGGCATAATAGGGATCGGACTGTTCACCATACTGGGCCCGAACCTGCTCCTCGATCAGCTTCATGTCGGCCTCCATCTTGCCCGGGTCGCCCCCTTTCTGGCGGCGCAGTTCCAGCATCACATTTGTGGCGATGTCGGCAGACATGGTGGCCAGTTCCGCCGTGGGCCAGGCAAAGAGAAAATTCGGGGCGAAACCACGTCCGCACATGCCGTAGTTGCCTGCCCCGTATGAGCCGCCCAAGAGGACCGACAGGCGCGGCACCTTGGCAACCGACATGGCATAGACCAGCTTGGCACTGTCTTTGGCAATGCCGCCGCGCTCGGCTTCGGTGCCGACCATGAAGCCCGAGATGTTGTGGAGGAACAAAAGCGGTATGTTGCGTTGATCGCACATCGACACGAATTGCGCGCCCTTGAGCGAACTGTCGGACACAAGCGCCCCATTATTTGCGAGAATGCCCACTCGATAGCCGTGAATCCGCGCGGTGCCGCAGACCAGCGTCTCACCCCATCCGGGCTTGAATTCGCGGAATTCGCCGGCGTCGATCATGCGCAGCAGAACCTCGCGCATGTCATAGGGCTGTTTGCGATCGGCGCTGATGACGCCAAGCAGTTCCTCTGGGTTGCGCGCCGGCGGCGCGCAGGTTGCATCGGGACCCATCGGGCGCGACAGGCCCAGTTCGGATACGATGTCGCGCATCAGAGCAAGCGCATGATACTCGTCCTCGGCCAGATGGTCAGACACACCGGAGACGCGCGAATGCATCTCGGCCCCCCCCAATGTTTCTCCATCAACCTCTTCGTTGATCGCCACCTTGACGATCGAGGGGCCGCCCAGATGGATGCGTGCGTTGCCGCGTACCATGATGACTTCGTCCGACAGGGCCGGGATATAGGCCCCACCGGCCGTGCAGCCTCCAAAGACCGCCGAGATCTGCGGCAGGCCGCTCGCGGACATGTTGGTTTGACGATAAAAGGAATTGCCGAAATGGCGGGCATCGGGGAAAACCCGGTCCTGCTCTGGCAGATAGGCACCGCCGCAATCCACCAGATAGAGGCAGGGCAGCCGGTTCTCGGCTGCGATTTCCTGGGCGCGGATGTGTTTCTGCACGGTTTCGTGATAGAAAGACCCACCCTTCACTGTCGCATCGTTGGCGATCACAACGCAGGGAAGCCCGTGGACGATCCCGATACCGGTCACGATTCCCGCACCGGGCACCTCGCCCCCGTATTGACCGTAGGCGGCAAGCGACGACAGCTCAAGAAACGCAGTGCCCGTATCCACCAGCAGGTCGATCCGTTCGCGAACCAACAGCTTGCTGCGCTTGCGATGCCGCGCGACCATGTCGGGGCGGCCGCCAGCCGTTGCTTCGGCGATCCGCGCGCGCAGCGTTTCGACGCGCTCGCTTTGTGCGGCGTGGTTGCGGGTGTAGGTCTCTGATGCGGTCAGCACCGCTGTTTCAAGACGTGCCATGAAGTCAGGTATCCTGTCTTTGGAGTATCCCGTTGAGGAACACATCGGCATAGGTGCGTGACAACGCATCGGCGCTACCGCGGTCCGGGTCGAACCAATCGAGCGTGGCGTTCAATGTACCGATCAGCATCAGGCGCAGGCGACGGATATCGACGTCTTGCTTCAGCGTGCCATCTTTCTTAAGCTGGGACAGAAGACTGTCCCACTCTGCCTCATAGGCCCTGCGCGTGGGCAAGTTGGCATCCCGGACGGATTGCGGCACCTGCCCGAAAATACGCACATTCGCCGATGTATAATCGCTCACATCAAGAAGCGCGCGCAAATGCGCCCGGATCGCAGAGCGCAGGATCGTTTCGCCATCGGTATCGGCTGGCAGGTCGGTGATGGCGTCTCTCATACTCGCGTGAACGACCCGAATCCCTGCATCAAGAACGGCCGCGACGATCTCGTCCTTGGAACCGAAATGATAGTATATGCTACCCGCCTTGATCCCGGCGGCCTCGGCAATTTTTCGGAGCGAAACGGACCCGTAGCCTTGTTCGCGGAAAAGCCGCGCGGCAATGTCCAGCACCCCGTCCCGTCCGACCGCGCTGCGCGATGTCTCGTTGACTTTGCTTGCAGTGCTTTGTGCCATAGACCTTCGTTTCGCCTCAGCGCCTAACTAACGCCTGTTAGGTCAATAGCGCAAGTGAGTCAATCGTCTTAATCGTGCCCGATTGGAGTTTGCGGGAAATTCCGCATGGGCGACCGCCAAGAGGCCGCCCAGACAACAATGTGCTTGCCCGGACCCCGTTATCGGCTCCGGGCAAATGCTTTAGATCACGAAACCGCCGCCACATATGACGTGCTGCCCCGAAATGAAGTTCGATTCCGGCGCACAGAACAGATAGACGGCACCGGCAGCTTCTTCCGGAGTGCCGACCCGGCCCAGCGGGATCATGCGCTCCATCTGGGACAGGAGATCGGGATTCACGCCGACCTTGATCTCTTTTTCGTCGACCTTGATTGTGCTGTTGCCATCAGCGCTACCTTCAGTCAGGCGGGTGCGGATCGGGCCGAAGGCGACGGCGTTGACGTTGACCTTGTAGCGGCCCCATTCCTTGGCCATCGTCCGGGTGACACCCAGGATGCCGGCCTTGGCGGCGGAATAGTTGATCTGGCCGGCATTCCCGCCAGTGCCCGCGATTGACGAGATGTTGACCACCTTGCGGAACACTTCATGTCCGGCGGCGGCCTCTTCCTTTGCCTTGGCGCTGATCACCGGCTGCGCGGCGCGCAGGATCCTGAAGGGGGCCGTCAGGTGAACGTCGATGATCGCCTGCCACTGTTCGTCGGTCATTTTCTGAACGACGCTGTCCCAGGTATAGCCCGCATTGTTCACGATGATGTCCAGCCCGCCAAAGCTGTCCATACCGGTCTTGATGAACCGTTCGGCAAATCCGTCTTCGGTGACGCTGCCGGCACAGACCACGGCCTCAGCTCCCATTGCGCGCAACGCCTCGGCGGTTTCATTGGCCGGATCGGCGTCCAGATCGTTGATCACCAGCCGGGCCCCTTCCGACGCGAGTTTGAGAGCGATTTCGCGGCCAATGCCCCGGCCCGAGCCCGTGACCAGCGCCACGCGCCCGTCGAGTTTTCCAGTCATATTAATTCCTCCCGAAGGGCGCTATCAGGCTTTTTCATAAAGCGTGGCGACGCAGGCCCCGCCGAGGCCAAGGTTGTGCTGAAGCGCCAGTCGCGCGCCATCGACCTGCCGAGCATCGGCCTGGCCGCGAAGTTGCTGAACAAGCTCAGTGCATTGCGCAAGTCCGGTCGCGCCCAGAGGATGCCCTTTGGACAACAGACCGCCAGACGGGTTGGTCACGTACTTGCCGCCATAGGTGTTGTCGCCATCATCGACAAACTTCGCCGCTTCGCCGCGACCGCAAAGGCCAAGCGCCTCATAGGTGATAAGCTCGTTGTGAGCGAAACAGTCGTGCAGTTCGACCACATCCACGTCCTCGGGCCCGATGCCGGCGGCCTCGTAGACCTGATCGGCGGCGCGCTTGGCCATCGAAAAGCCGACCACTTCGCGCATGTCATGGGCTCCGAAAGTTTCCGGGCCGTCCGTTGTCATTGCCTGCGCCGCGATCCGAACGGAACTGTCGAGTCCGTGCTTGTCGGCGAATTCCTTGGAACAGATAATTGCCGCCGCTGCGCCACAGGTTGGCGGGCAGGCCATGAGCTTGGTCATCACGCCCGGCCAGACGACCTGGGCCGCCATGACATCCTCGGCGGTGACTTCCTGCCGGAACAGGGCCACCGGATTTTTGGCCGCATGCCGGCTGGCCTTGGCGCGGATCTTTGCGAAGGTCTCAAGGGGCGTGCCGAACTCATCCATATGCGCCTTGCCCGCACCGCCGAAGTACCGCAGTGCCAGCGGGATCTCGGCACTGCCAACCAGATCGTCGGTTTCTGCGTCGAAAGCTGCAAACGGGCTGACCCGATCATGGAACATTGCACCGATTGCGCCGGGCTGCATCTGCTCGAACCCAAGCGCCAGAGCACATTCCACCGCGCCGCTTTCCACGGCCTGACGCGCCAGGAACAGGGCGGACGACCCCGTCGAGCAGTTGTTGTTCACATTCAGAACCGGGATGCCGGTCATTCTAACATGGTACAGGGCGCGCTGGCCGCAAGTGCTGTCGCCATAGACATAGCCCACATAGGCCTGTTGGATTTTGTCGTAGTCCAGACCCGCGTCGGCCAGAGCGGAACGGGTCGCCGCGGTTGCCATCACATCGTAGCTCTCGGATTTCCCCGGCTTCTGGAACGGGACCATCCCGACGCCGACGACATAGGCTTTATCTGACATTTCTCTCTCTCAGGTTTGGACTGGCCTGCATTATACAAGTGCCATTGCATTTTCTACCGTTTGTTAGAATTTACATGACGCCACGCGGACCTGTCAACACGATCACACTGTGGAGTATGGTGCTTGTCGAAGTTTCTAACATATGTTTGGTTGTTCGCGCTGCCTGTCTCGGAAGTCCGGGCAATTTTCGGTCCAGACCTCTGAGTCTGACCATGGCCTGACACAGCGAATGATGCATTTGGGATGTCTGGATTTCGCGACCATTGGTTTACAGACTACGAAAGGGCAAGAAAAATGGCGCATTGCTATGAATTCAAAGGGTTTATACCCGTTGTTCCCGATGATACATATGTCCATCCTCAGGCCGTTCTGATCGGAAATGTCATCTTGGGTCATGGATGCTACATCGGACCCGGCGCAAGCCTGCGGGGCGATTTCGGCAGAATCGTGATCGGTGACGGCGCCAATGTACAGGATAACTGCATCATCCATTCCTTTCCCGGCCGCGACGCCGTCGTGGAAACCGACGGTCACATCGGCCATGGCGCGATCCTGCACGGCTGCACAATTGGCCGGAACGCTCTGGTCGGGATGAATGCCGTCATAATGGATGGTGTAGATCTTGGCGCGGAATCGATTGTCGGCGCGCAGGCGTTTTTGCGCGGCGAAACTGTGATTCCGCCCCGTTCGATGGTGGTCGGTTCGCCGGCAAAGGTGATCCGGGAGGTCAGCGAGAAAGAAGTCGCGTGGAAAACACGCGGCACCGCGGAATACCAGCAACTTGCGCGCGACTGTCTGGCCGGATTGATGCCGGTCGAGCCGCTGAAGACGGTCGAGGCAGACCGGCCCGGGATGGTGGCCTCTGACGTCGTCTCCATTCAGGAGGCGCGGCGGACATCGTCCTGACCTCTCCAGGCACCGGACCGGGGCGGGTTTAAGAAGCGGCCCGAAGCGGCAGGACCTATCTGAAAACGGGCGACACGACCGTTTCCCGGTGTATCGCCCGAGCCCCTCAAGCCGTTACAGACGGAAGATCCCGTAGTGCGGATCGTCGATCGGTGCATTTAGCGAGGCGGATATAGATATTCCAAGCGCGTTGCGAGTGTCTGCCGGGTCAAGAATGCCATCGTCCCACAATTCCGAGGTCGAGGTATAGGCCTCGACATCCCTTTTGTACTTTTCCAGCACAGGCTCTCGGATGGCGGCGATTTCCTCTTCGGTCAGCTCTTTGCCTTCACGCTGAAGCTGCCGGATCTTGACGTCCGCCATGGTGTTGGCGGCCTGATCCGCGCCCATCACGCCGATTTCGGCCTGGGGCCACATGAACAGCGTGCGCGCATCCCAGGCCCGCCCACACATGCCGTAATTACCGGCCCCGTAAGAGGCATTGGCGATCACTGTGAACTTCGGCACGACCGAGCCGCCCTGCGCCATCAGCATCTTGGCGCCGTCCTTGGCGATGCCGCGCTCTTCATATTCGCGGCCGACCATGTAGCCGGTGATGTTCTGGAAGAAGACCAGGGGCGTCCGGTTCTGATTGCAAAGCTGCATGAAATGCGCCGCCTTGAGCGAACTGTCGTTGAACAAAACCCCATTGTTGGCAAGGATGCCGACCTTGTAACCCCAGATATGGGCAAAACCGCAAACCATCGTGGTGCCATAGTCCGGCTGGTATTCGTGAAAGCGTGAGCCGTCCACGATCCGGGCCAGAACCTCGCGCATGTCGAACTGGGTTTTCCGGTCCTTTGGAATGATCCCGTAAAGTTCCTTCGGGTCATAGAAAGGCTCTTCATAGGACGCGGTTTCGATGATTGTTTTTGGCATACGTTTCCACTGGCTGACAATTTCGCGCGCCAGTGAAAAGGCGTGCTGTTCGGTCGCGGCGCGATAGTCGCCCGTGCCCGAAACCGAGGTGTGCATGACCGCCCCGCCCAGTTCCTGAACGCCGACCTCCTCGCCGGTGGCCGCTTTGACCAGCGGAGGGCCGCCAAGGAAAATCGCCCCTGTACCTTCGATGATGATGTTGTAGTCGCTCAGGGTCGGCACATAGGCGCCACCAGCCGTGCAGTGTCCGCCGACCACGGCAATCTGCGGGATATTGGCCTGGCTCAGCTTGACTTGGTTGCGGAACACCCGTCCGCCCAGATACCGGTCGGGAAAGACGCCGTGCTGAAGCGGCAGGAAACCACCCGCGCTGTCGCAAATATGGATGACCGGCAGTCGGTTTTCCAGCGCGACATCCAGAAGCCGCACGATCTTTTTCACGGTATGGGGATACCAGGCGCCGCCCTTGACGCTGGCGTCGTTGGCGTGGATGGCGACCTCGCGACCTTGCACGATACCGATGCCTGTCACCACAGCGGCGCCGGGCACGGTGCCGTCGTATTCGCGACAAGCGGCAAGTGTGGAAAACTCCAAAAAGGGCGTGCCGGGGTCCAGTAGTAGTTTCAGTCGCTCGCGAACGCCCAGCTTGTTCTGGCGGGCAAGGCGGTCGATATCGCGCTGGGGGCGTTCGAAACGCGCCGCGTGCTGGCGGGCGTGGAATTCCTTAAGCCGTTCAGACATGGCGGCATAATTTGCCTTGTAGTCGGCGGCATTGGTGTCGATCTGACTTTCAATCCTGCGCATTGTCACTCCTCCTCCGGGGCCAATTGGGCTAGGATGTCTTTCAGACCAAAACTGTCGCCTACGGCGAATGGCATTTCGGCAACAACCCCGCTGCGCGGCGCCACCAGTGTGGTTTCCAACTTCATGCTTTCGATCACCAAAAGCGGCTGGCCTTCCTTAACCGCATCGCCGGGTTTGACCGCAACCGACACCACGACACCCGGCATGGGCGCCACCAATCGGTCGTCGCTCGCGCCACCGTCGCTGCCGGCCAGGCGTTCGGCGGGATCAACCCGTCCGACTTCGTAGGTCCGGCCGTTCATGTGCACAAAAGTTGCTTCCGGCCCCACTGCCAGTCGCAGTTCGCGCACAACACCCTTGGCCCGCAACGTATACCCGCCCGGCAGACCCGTCGGGTCCAATTGGCAGGCAACAGCGCGAGTGGGGGTATGAAGCACGAACCGGCTGCCATCATGACCCAGCCAGCAATCTGTCTCTTCTCCGTCGATTTGAAAAATCCGTTGCATCAGTTTCTCCACCCGCCCATCTTGCGGTACATTTCCGGTATCTGCATGACCTCAATCACCAGCCGCTCGTCCGATAGGGCTGCCGCCGCCATCAGCAGGTCAGTGACATCTTCGCCCGTTGCAGTCAGCGTTTCGGATTGTTCCGCCAGGAACCCGGTTGAAACTTCCCCCGAGGCGAAATCCGGATGAGCTAGGATCGCATCCAGGTAACCGGTGTTGGTCGTCACCCCGAGGACCACATAGTTTTGCACCGCTTGCCGGGCACGGGCGATCGCCTGCGCGCGATCCTGGCCATGCACGATCAGCTTGGACAACATCGGATCAAAGTCGGTCGTTACCTTGCCACCGTCCAGAATGCCGCTGTCCACCCGCACGCCGGGCCCAGTGGGTTCGTCCAGCAGCAGGATATCGCCGACCGCGGGGCGAAAATCGACCGTCGCATCCTCAGCACAGATGCGCAGCTCGATCGAATGCCCGGTTTGAGGAATATCCGCCTGCACGGCGCTCAGCCCGTCGCCCGCCGCGACACGCAGTTGCTCAGCAACCAGATCGAAGCCGGTCACCATCTCGGTCACCGGATGTTCGACCTGAAGGCGGGTGTTCATTTCCAGGAAGTAAAAGGTCCCGTCCTGCGCATAGATGAATTCGACGGTCCCAGCCCCGCGATAGTTGACGGCGCTGGCAATACCTGCGGCGGTTTCGCAGATCTCGTCCCGTTGTTCGGGAGTCAGCGCCGGTGACGGCGTTTCCTCGATAATCTTCTGGAACCGGCGCTGGATCGAACATTCGCGTTCCCAGAAATGGACCACTTTACCCTGCCCGTCGCCCATCACCTGCACCTCGATATGGCGCGGACTTTCAATATAGCGCTCGACGAACAGCCGCCCGTCACCGAAATACCGCTCGCCTTCGCGGCGTGCGGTTTCGATTTCGGTCTCCAGCGTGCTGTCCTCGCGTACGACGCGCATGCCCTTGCCGCCACCGCCGGCCGAGGGCTTGATGAGCAGCGGATAGCCAACGGCGCGGGCGCGTTCGACAAAGTTCGCCGGATCATCATCCTCGATGGCCGAGGGGGCGACGGGAAACCCGCGTTCCTCGACAAAGGCGCGGGCGCGGACCTTGTCCCCCATCAGGTCGATGACCTCGGACGTCGGGCCGACAAAGGTCACTCCGGCTTTTTCCAGCGCCGCGACAAAACCGGCATTCTCTGACAGAAAGCCATAGCCGGGATGAACCGCGTCCGCGCCGATCCCTTTGGCGGCTTCGACGATCTGAGGAATATCGAGATAGGCGGCCACGGGCGTCGGGCCCTCGATCATCACGACCTCATCTGCGATCAGATGCGCCGGCCCCTCTTGCTCGGCGACATGACGCAACACGGCAGTCGCAAGCCCGCGGGCCTTAGCGGTGCGCAACACGCGCGCCGCGATCTCGCCCCGATTGGCGACCAGGAGTTTCGAAATGGTCATGGTGTCGTCCTCTTAGTTCCGGGCCGCGGCATTCAGTCCGTCACGTGCGGCCAGATCGGCTGGCACGGGAATTTCGATATCAAGCAGCATCTGCGCGAACCCTTTGCCCTGCGGGTCTATGCGGACCGAGGCGATGCCGCCACCGCCAAGCGATTCATGCAACAGGAAATTCAGCGAATGGCTTCCAGGCAAGTCGAACCGTTCTACCCTGCCGTCGCAGACATGGGAGAAATAGTCCTTCACCACCTCTTCGCTGAGAGCCGAGCGGATATATGGCAGGTAGTCCGGCTTGCGCGCGAGGATGCCGATATTGGCGATGTCCCCCTTGTCGCCCGAGCGGCCCCAGGCCAAATCGACGAGGCGGACCTTGACAACGTCCGGACCGGGCTCGCGGCTATCTGCGGGCGGTGCGGCAGGCGGATCAAGGTGGACTGGCGTAGTGGCCACGCTCACGGGCACATCCTTGCCGTCGACCTCGACCGCGACGGGGGTTTCGGCCTTGCTCTGAAGGAAGGAAAATAGACGGACCACCGGCTGCACCTTTGGCCGTCCGGCGAAGAACCCGGTCAGACCCTGCGCGGTCGAAATCGCCATCGGTGCGATTTCGCCGGCAAAAATGTTCAGCGCGGCGCGATCGTCATGGACCGCGCCGATCTTGAGCACCACCTCGCGGGTCCGGGCGCGCGCATTTGCGCCATAGGCCGCCTCGGCCCCCAGCACCTCGACGCTGACCTGCCGGAAATCTCCCATGTTGCGGTCGCGGAAAATCCGGCGACAGCGGGTCAGGATCGCCTCGGCCACACGTTCGGCCTTGGCGGGTGCGTCAATCGCAGCCAGTGTCAGGGTAGAGACCGCGCGCCAGCCATCGGCATGGGTCGCCGACACCTTGTAGCTGTCGGTGCGCCCAAGCCCCCTGCCGCCCTTGACCAGCACCCGGTCGGGTCCGACCTGTTCCAGGGTGACCCCGGACCAGTCGCAGATCACGTCGGGCAACAGGTAGGCGCGCGGGTCCCCGATTTCATAGAGCATCTGCTCTCCGACTGACCCGGGCACGACCAGCCCGCCGGTGTCAGGCGTCTTGGTCATGATGAAACTGCCGTCTTCGGACACCTCGACGATGGGCATGCCCATATTGTCCCAACCCGGCACGTCCTGCCAGTCGGTGAAGTTGCCGCCGGTTCCCTGGGGGCCGCATTCGATCAGGTGGCCGGCCAGCGATCCCTGGCTGAGCTTGTCCCAGTCATCGTCGCCCCAGCCGTATTCATGCATCAGGGGACCAAGCGCGACCGCGCTGTCGGCGCAGCGTCCGGTGATCACGATGTCGGCCCCGGCATCCAGCGCGGCAGCGATGGGGCGGGCACCCAGATAGGCATTCATGCTCCAGATATCATCTGGAAATGCGACACCCGAGAACATTTCCGTCTGACCGTTTTTGCGAATTTCATCGGCCCTGGGCAACAGGTCATCGCCTAGCACGACTCCGATGGACAGATCGATTCCGGCCTGGGCGGCGGCTTTGGCAAGCGCATCGCGGCAGCCACGCGGGTTCACGCCCCCTGCATTGGCAACGACCTTGATCCCTTTTGCCTTGATATCCGGCAACCAGGGTGCCAGCGCCTTGACGAAGTCCGGCGCATAGCCCGACTCGGGCGCTTTGGCGCGGGCCCGCGCCATCAGCGACATTGTCACCTCCGCCAGATAGTCAAACACCAGATAGTCGATCTCGGCCTTTGAGACCAGTTGACCGATCGCTTCCGGCGTATCGCCCCAGAAGCCCGACGCGCATCCGATGCGCAGCTTTCGTTCCGACATATTCCTCTCCTCCCCGTTTGATCAGCGGCCCGTCCATTCAGGTTTGCGCTTCTCAATAAAGGCATCAAAGCCTTCGCGCGCGTCTTCGGTCTGTGCTACTCGCGGTAACAGTGTTTCTGCAAACCGCATCTGCTGCGGATAGGTCATGTCCTCCATCGCGTGACAGGCGTATTTTCCCAGCCGGATCGCGCTCGGCGATTGCGCAGCAATCTGGGCAACCAGTTCTGCAACCTTGTCGTCCAACCCCACGGCATCGGTCACATAGTTGACCAGATTGAACTGCAGGGCTTCCTCGGCCGTCAGAGGAACGCCGGTGATGAACATCTCCATCAGCCTCCGCCGGGGCAGCACGCGCATCATGGGTGGCACGATCGTCATGGGAAACAGACCTACCTTCACTTCCGGCGTTCCGATGCGGGCATGATCCACCATCACAGCCAGATCGCAGGCACAGATGATGCCCGCCCCCGCCCCCATCGCGATGCCATTGATGCGCGCGATCGTTGGCTTTCGGCACGCCTGTATCGTCTCGAACAACCTTCCGGCAAAATGATCCGGGTCCGCCGGATCCTGAACAAACGGGCCGCCATCCGCCCCCGCCTTGATGTCGCCCCCGGCACAGAAGGCGCGCTCGCCCTCGCCGGTCAGAACGATCACGCGACAATCGCTGTCCCTCTCGGCAGCACATACGGCGGCAATGATCCCGTCTGCGACCTCACGGTTGAGGGCATTTCGATTATCAGGACGTCGAATCGTGATACGCACTTCTTTGCCGAGCGCCTGCGATTGAACAACGCTCTCAGTCATTTCCGAAGCTCCCCCCTGTATTTAGGACACCGCGCTTTCTTACGTCAGGTCGTCAAAAGCTTGGCTTGATCTATTTTCTAACATGTGTTTGATTTTGGTCAACACGGCGGACGACATTTTTCGGGAGGATGATATGACGACTCAAAGTGAGGCTCTCGCGGCTGATCTGAAGGCCATCAGGGCAAACTATTCGTTGACCGATGAGCAGCGCCAGATTGTCGATCACGTGGATCGAGTATCGCGCGAGGTGCTGCATCCGCTACAGGCGCGCATGGACGAAGAGGAGTGGTGGCCCGACGATCTGTTCAAGCAGATGGGCGAACTGGGCCTTCTGGGCATCACCGCGCCCGAGGAGCTGGGTGGCTCCGGACAGAATGAATTTACCCAGGCGCTGGTCTCTGAGGTGATATCAAAATGGAACCCTGCCGTGGGACTGTCACATGGCGCACATGACAACCTGTGCCTGAACAACCTTCTACGCAACGGCTCGGAGGAGCAGGTCAAGAAATATGTGCCCGGCCTATGCTCGGGCGACTTGGTTGGTGCTCTGGGTTTGACAGAGCCGGGCGCGGGGTCAGATGCGCTTGGGTCCATGGCGACCACCGCGCGCCGCGACGGCGACGACTATATCATCAACGGCTCGAAGATCTACATCACCAACGGGCCGATTGCCGATGTGATCCTGCTTTATGCCAAGACCGACAAATCGAAGGGCGCCAAGGGCATTTCTGCTTTCATCATCGAGACGGACAATCCTGGTTTCAAGGTGGCGCAAAAGCTTGACAAGATGGGCTTCCGCGGCTCGCCAACCGGAGAACTGGTGTTTGAGGATTGCCGCGTACCCGCATCCGCCATGGTTGGACAGGAAAACACCGGCGTTTCGGTGGTAATGAGCGGACTGGATCTGGAACGCGCCATGGTCGCATCGGTCTGTGTCGGCATGGCCGAACGCGCGCTGGAACTGGGGCTGGAATACGCCAAGATTCGCGAACAGTTCGGCAAGCCAATTGCAAGTTTCCAGATGATGCAGTCGAAACTGGCCGAGATCTACACCGAGGTCGAAACGGCACGCGCCTTCGGGTATCGGGCGCTGGCCGCCTGTACGGGCCTGCCGAAAGGCGCCGGGGGCCGTGGCGAAATCCACAAGCTGACCGCGGCGGCCTGTCTTTACGCAGGCGAGGCATTCAACAAGGCGGTCACCGAAGCCTGCCATATACATGGTGGCTCCGGCTACATGCAGGACACCGAAATCAACCGGCTCTACCGCGCCAACAAGCTGTTGGAGATCGGCGCTGGAACAAGCGAAGTCCGCAAGATCATCATTGCCGAAGAACTTTTGCGCGCCTGAGGGAGACGAGACCATGAACAAGCAACTGCGCAACGATACCGCTCTGCCGAGCCATTTCATGACGGACGAACAGCAGGCGCTGGCCGATCAGGCTGGTAAGTTCTTCATGTCCGAGTTCCACCATCTGAACGCGGAAATGGACGACACCGACGATTTACCCCCTTCGGTTTTTCCAAAGCTGGGCGAAATGGGCTATCTGGGCCTGAACGTGCCGCCGGAATTCGGCGGCGCGGGGCTGGATTTCACCTCGGCCTGCATCATCACCGAAGAGCTGTCGCGCGCCTCCGCGGCCATCGGGCTGACCCATGTGGCCCATGACAACTTGTGCGTCAACAATATCTACCGCAACGCCAATGACGATCTGCGCCGCAAGTATCTGCCGGGGCTTTGCAATGGCACGCTGATCGGCGCCCTGGGTCTGACCGAACCCGGCGCGGGGTCTGATGCGCTTGGCTCGATGCGGACCACGGCCAAACAAGATGGTGACGACTACATCCTGAACGGCGCCAAGATCTACATCACCAATGGGCCGATTGCCGATCTGGTCCTTGTCTATGCGAAGACTTCGCCGGAAAAGGGCGCCAAGGGCATTTCCGCCTTTATCGTGGAAACCGACACGCCCGGTTTCAAGGTGGCACAGAAGCTCAACAAGATGGGATTCCGCGGCTCGCCGACGGGCGAACTGGTATTCGAAGATTGCCGTGTTCCGGCCAGAAACATGGTCGGCAAGCTGGATGGCGGGGTTGCCGTTACCATGTCCGGACTTGATCTGGAACGTGCCATCGTCTGTTTCAACGCCTTGGGCATTGCGCAGCGGGCGCTGGATATTTCCATCGATTATGCCAAGACACGCCAGCAATTCGGCAAACCGATCGCCAGTTTTCAGATGGTTCAGGCGATGCTGGCCGACATGTATACGCAGATCGAGGCCGCGCGCAGCCTGTCCTTGCGCACCGCAGCCATGTGTGAGGGCCTCGAAGAGGGCGAAGGCGGGCGCGGCGAAATCCACAAGCTTACCGCTGCGGCGATCTACAAGGCCGCTGAGGCGACATCCTTCGTGCTCGACAGGGCCGTCCAGATTCACGGCGGCTCGGGTTACATGCGTGATACAGAAGTGAACCGGCTGTACCGGACCGGTCGCGTACTTGAGGTCGGCGCAGGCACCCAAGAGGTTCGCAAACTCATCATCTCTGGCGAATTGCTGAAGAACTAGGGGCGGAACATGAGCGAAGCGAAATCAAGGCGTTACGCGTCGGATCTCATGGCGGGCCAGGTTGCCCTGGTTACGGGATCCGGATCTGGAATGGGCCGGGCGACGGCGATCGAAATGGCCGCTTGCGGGGCCAGGCTTGCGCTGTTCGCGCGCCGCGAAGAGCCGCTGGAAGAGACCGCCGAAATGATCCGGGCGGCGGGGGGCGAGGCCTTTGTCGTGCCCGGAGACACCCGCGACGAAGACAGTATCGAAACTGCGATGGGGCGGATCAAGGACCACTATGGGCAGTTGGATGTTTTGGTGAACAATGCCGGCGGTCAGTATATCGCGGCCGCCCGCGATATCACCAACAAGGGCTTTGAAGCTGTGATCCGCAACAACCTGATCGGGTCTTGGCAAATGACCCGCGCCGCTGCCGATCATTTCATGTACGAAAATGGTGGATCGGTTGTGTTTGTCACCGCCATCTCGGCGCGCACCGCGCTCACCGGCTTTACACACACCGTCGCGGCCCGCGCCGGTGTGACGGGCATGATGAAAACGCTGGCCGCCGAATGGGGCGAGTACGGCATCCGGCTGAACTGCGTTGCACCGGGCACGATCAAGACCGATGCGCTTGGCCGCTATCCCATTCCGCCGGAACAGTGGAAAAAGCTGAACCGTTCGGTCCTGAACCGGATGGGCGCGGCCGAGGACATCGCAGGCACGATCATATTCCTGGCTTCGAAACTTGGCGGTTTCATTACCGGCGAGGACATCTATGTAGACGGCGGTGAGACCCTGCACATGGGTCATGACGCGCGGGACATGATCAACCCCGCGATGTTCGAGAAACGCGAACGGGGAGATGGCAAGAATGAGTAAACACCCAGTCCTTCTGGAGATTTCCGACAGGATCGCCACGGTAACGCTGAACGACCCCGAGCGTCGCAATCCGGTTACCGGGAACGACATGATCGCTGCCCTTCTGGAGACCTTCGCCAAGGTGCAGGCCGATCCGCAGGTCAGCGTGATGATTCTGACCGGGGCCGACCCGGCCTTTTGTGCCGGCGGGGACATCAAGGAGATGAACGATCCCGACAGTGTGTTCCGCAAGGAGCCGCTGGCGGCGGCGCAGAGCTATGTTGATGGGGTGCAGCGGCTGCCGCTTGCGCTCTACAACATGGATATTCCGACCATCGCCGCAGTCAACGGCCCGGCGGTGGGCGCGGGGTGCGACCTGACCATGATGTGCGACATGCGCATCGCTTCGGAAAAAGCAAGGTTCGGCGAGGTGTTTCTGAATCTCGGAATCATTCCGGGCGATGCGGGCAGCTGGTTCCTGTTGCGTCGTCTGGGCCACCAGAAGGCCGCCGATCTGACCTTCTCAGGGCGCATGGTCGAGGCCAAGGAAGCGCTGGAGCTTGGTATGGTGCTTGAACTTGTGCCTCATGAAAAATTGATGGAACGGGCCCGCGAACGGGCCGCTGTCATCGCCGCGAAACCGCCGCGCGCGGTGCGGGTCGCCAAGCGTCTGATGCGCAATGCCGAACGGATGGACCTGCCGGATTTCCTGAATTCCGCGGCGGCCTATCAGGCGCTCATGCATCAGACCGAAGACCACCACGAGGCGGTTGCTGCGTTCGTCGAAAAACGAAAACCCAATTTCACGGGGCGTTAAAGGAAAGATCGCATGTCAGACATCACCCAAAAGAAGATGGAGCAAATCGCGCAGATGTGGAATGCGCGCGGCAAGGGTCTGATAACGCATATGGCGCTTGAGATCGAAGAGGTCTCGACCGAAGGTGTTCGGGTTCGGATGCCGTTCAATCCGGACTTTTGCGTCGATGCGGAACAATCACTGCTCCACGGTGGTATCCTGACGGCACTTCTGGACAGTGTCTTTGGACTGGCGAACTTTGTTGCCATCGAAGGCGTCAGTACCATGGCCACTCTTGACCTCAGAGTTGATTACCTGCGCCCGGCCCGTTCGCGCGCGGATGTCATCGTTCAAGCGCATTGTTTTCGCAAGACCCGTCACATCGCCTTCAATTCCGGCAGCGTCTGGTTCGCGGGCCATGAGGATGCTGAAATAGCCAGGGGAACCGCCTCGTTTGCATTGACGCGCGGCGAAACCAGCCTGTTTGACGCAATGACAAAAGGAAAAACCTCGTGATGGACGTGCAAACTGTCAATGCCAATGTATCCCGGGTGCCGTTCTTCCGATTTCTCAACTTTGAGGTCAGAAGTCTAGACAGTCTCCATGCTGAGGCGGAAATGACCTTTGATGACCGCCATATCGGTAACCCGATCATGGAGTACTACCATGGCGGCATAATCGCGAGTTTTATGGAGGCCACTGCCGCCATCGCGGTACAGCCCGATTTCGCCGACGTTCCGGCCAAGCCGATCAACCTGACCGTCGATTACCTCAGACCCGGTGTGAAGGGACCGCTTTTTGCCCGCGCTAACGTCACGCGCAAAGGCAAGCGGATGGCAAGCGTCAGCGTGCTCAGCTGGCAGACGGATCGGGAAAAGGCGGTTGCCGAAGGGCTGTATCACTTCCTTCTGGTCTGACCGGGGCAACCGCTTTCAGGGCTACCTTGTCCTGTGGACGGGGCCGCTTCCCGGTTACAAATGCCTTCCAGTAACAGATTGATGAGCATGCTGGAGAATTCAGGCAGTGATAGATATCCTTCCACTCCTGCCTTGTTCGGGTCGAACCATTCCACCGTCCAGTTTAAGGCACCCAACATCACCTGGCGCAAGGGGACGATCTTGATATCCGACCGTATGGCACCGTCGTCCTGAGCTTCACGGAGTATCCAATCCCAGAGTTTTCCATACTCATGGCGAATACCCCTGTGCCTCTCCCTGAAATGATTGGGGAGCATTCCATAACTTCGGATGTTCGCCGAGGTAAATTCGCTTGCCTTGAAGAGGAAATCCAGGTGCGTCCAGATTGCGGTCGCTATCCTGGCGTGATGATCGTAGGGGGCATCGAATTGCCGAACGGCGGCTTCGACACCTGATAGCAGGTCCTTTAGTCCGACGTTCAGCACTTCGTCAACGATCGCGTCCTTGGAATTGAAGTGGTAATAGACGCTGCCCGCTTTCAAGCCAGCATTGTCCGCGACCTTTCTCAGAGTCGTCGCCTTGTAGCCATTGTCCCTCAGAACGCGCGCTGCGGCCGTTAGTATTTCTGCACGGGTCTTAGCCGCCTTGCTGCCAGGGTCCGGAGTTTTGACGGGAGTGGCGGGACACAGCTTCAAGCCTTCTGTATCAGCACTGTCATGCAAACACATTCCGTCAAGTATCAGCTTACTCATTCGTTCCGCGAGGATGCGCACCGGATACTTGTCGACATCGTACCATTCCACGGTCCAGTTCATGGCACTCAGGATGAACTGGCGGATCACAGCAGTGGATATGTCACTTCGAAGGTGGCCGGCGCGTTTGGCGTCATTCAGGAATTTGCCCCAGGCACCTGCATATGATGCACGCAATTCGCGATGCGGGGCGCGTGTTTCGTCCGACAACATCGGATAGTTCCGAATATTAGCTGACGTAAAGTCACTGTCGGTCAACAGATAGGTAAGGTGTGTTTCAATCAGGGTTCCGAAAGTCTTGCGAAAATCCTCCGAACTTGTCGGTGCCGGCCGAACGATTTCACTGACCGTCTGATATAGTTGACGGACGCCAATTTCGAGAACTTCGCTCAGAATTTGGTCCTTGGATTGAAAATGGTAATAAATGCTGCCGGCCTCAATGCGGGCTTCCTGCGCGATGTCGCGCATCGTCGTTGCATGATAACCTTGATACCGAAAAAGTCGCGCGGCCGCAGCGAGTATGGCTTCGCGGGTCCTCTCCGACTTGCTTAGATCGTCATACACTATCTTGGTATCTTCACTCTGTCGTGCCATCCATTGTCGATACTTGTTGGCCCTGTGGCTGTCCATTGCAATAAATCTAACAGACGTTAGAATACATCCGAGAGAGTGTCGAATCAACTCTTTTCAAGGTGCAACGGAAGAGGAGGACCTCCACATGCGAGGATTGAGTGGAAAACGGGTCGTCGTGACCGGCGGTGGGAGCGGCATCGGCCGAGCGGTTTGCGAACGGTTCGGCGCAGAGGGCGCCGAAGTTGCCGTTTTCGATCTGAACAAGGATGGGGCGGATGAAACTGTCCGACTGATCATCGACGCGGGTGGAAAGGCCCAGGCCTTCAAAGCGGACATCACCGATCGTTCTCAGGTCGACATGGCAGTGGCCGCGTTCGAGGCCGGAGGCCCGATTGACGTGCTGGTGAACAACGCCGGCTGGGACGTGATCAAACCGTTCCTCGATACCGATGCCGATCTTTGGAAAAAGGTCATCGACATCAATCTTTATGGCCCGCTCAACATGCATCACGCGGTGCTTCCGGGCATGGTCAAGAACGGCAGCGGCCGCGTGGTCAATATCGCGTCCGACGCCGGACGCGTCGGATCATCCGGCGAGGCTGTGTATTCGGCCTGCAAAGGTGGCATCATCTCGTTTACCAAGACCGTGGCGCGCGAACTTGCACGCAATGGCATTCAATTGAACGCGGTCGCCCCCGGACCGACCGACACGCCTCTGTTCGCGCAGGTTGCCGAAGGCGAGGCCGGTCAAAAGATCGCTGAGGGTCTCAAGCGGGCGATTCCGATGAAGCGCCTGGCGCAGCCGTCAGATTACCCGGGCATCATCTGTTTTCTGTCGTCCGACGACGCGGGATTCATCACCGGTCAGGTGATTTCGGTTTCGGGCGGCTTGTCCATGCACGGTTGAAACGCTGACAGCTGCGACGGAGACAAGGCGCTGCTGCCAAACCGTGCCAAGAGTTACTCCTCGACTGGCCGCGCCTTATGTGCGGCCCCTTTTTATTGTAGAAAGGTTGCGAATGTTTCAGCCAAGCTCTGAAATCCAGCGAACAAGCACGCTGACCGCTTTTCTGAATGACTGTGAGATTGACAGCTACGAGGAGCTCGTCGGCCTATCGAACGAAGAGCCCGAATGGTTCTGGGGCCGGATCATCGACCATGCCGGCATGCGGTTCGCGCAGCCTTACACCCGGTTGCGAGATATCTCCACAGGGCCCGAATCGATCAGATGGGCCGTGGGAGGCACGTTGAATCTGACAGAAACCTGTCTTGACGCCCGAATTGCCGATGGCCTGGGCGACAAGACCGCAATCGACTGGGTCGGTGAAGACGGAAGCCGCCGTCGCTGGACCTACTTCGACCTTGCCGCCGAAGCCTCCCGCGTCGCCTCGGCCCTTGCCGCGCGCGGTGTAATGCCGGGTCAGGCGGTGGGCATTTGTATGCCGATGATCCCCGAAATCGAGGCCGCGCTTCTGGGTATCGCGCGGCTGGGCGCGGTTGCGGTACCGCTGTTCTCCGGCTTTGCGCCCCATGCCATCGTATCGCGCCTGAGCGATGCGGATGCCGTAGCGGTGTTGACAGCGGATGCCACACCCCGACGAGGCAAGCCGGTCTGGATGGAGGCGACCCTTGCCCAGGCTTTGACCGACGTACCATCGGTTCATACCGTTATCAGCCTGCGACGGTTCGGCGGTGCAGTGGCCGATCCGGTCCGCGATCTGGACTGGAGCGAAACCATAGGCCGCGCCAGTCCGGAGTTTGCCGCCGTTCCGGTCAAGGCCGAAGACACCTTTCTGATCGCCTATACTTCGGGCACCACCGGGCGGCCCAAGGGCGTCGTGCATACCCATTTGGGCGTGCAGGCGAAGGCCACGGCCGATATCCTGCTTTGTCTCGACATGAAACGGGACGACCGGCACCTCTGGATGACCGACATGGGGTGGGTCATGGGACCGCTCACCCTATTGTCGGTGCTCTTGGCCGGTTCGACTCTGGTACTGGCCGAGGGCGCACCATCAATGTCCGGCGATCCCTTCAGGCTGCTGCGTCTTGCGTCCGAAATGGAGGTCACACATCTCGGCGTGGCCCCGACTCTGATACGGCAGTTCATGACGCAGGATACGGAAACTTTGTCGGGCTACGACCTGTCGCCCCTGCGGATTGTCGCCTCGACCGGTGAACCTTGGACCGACGACGCCTGGCTCTGGCAGCTCGATCATATCTGCCGCCGCCGCGCCGTGCCGCTGAACATCTCGGGCGGGACCGAGCTTTTTGGCGCGATCCTGACCTCGACCGTGCTACACGAGATCAAGCCCGGCGGATTTTCGGCCCAGGCACTTGGCGTCGGCGCCAAGGTGCTGCGGGAAAACGGCAGTGAAGCCGCGCCGGGCGAGGTGGGGGAACTGGTGGTGACTCAACCGCCTTTGGGTTTGACCCCGGCCATCCGGGGCGACCGCGAGCGCTACCTTGAAACCTATTGGTCCACCTTCCCGGGCATGTGGCGACACGGAGATTGGGTGCGCTGCGATCCGGACGGGACATGGTATATCCTGGGCCGGTCCGACGACACGCTGAACATCGCCGGCAAACGCATCGGCCCGCCCGAGATTGAGGCGGCCCTGACCGAAACCGGAGAGGTGGTGGACGCCGCTGCCATTGCTGCACCCGACGATATCAAAGGCGTGGCCGTCGTCTGCGTCTGTGTGGCAGCCCAGGGCGTCACGCCTGACGCAGAGCTTGTGGAGCGGCTCAAGGATCGGGTCGGAGAGATCGTCTCGAAACCCTTCCGCCCGCGCGAGATCCACTTTGTCGAGGCCCTGCCCAAGACCCGCAGCATGAAAACCATGCGCCGGATCGTGCGCGCGGCCTTTCTGGGCGAAGATCCGGGCGATCTGTCGTCGATCAGCAACCCGGAAACCATTCAACCCATCGCAGACCTGCAAAAGGAAAAGCCATGATCACTGTTTTCGGAGCCACGGGCACCACCGGCGCCCCTCTTGTCGATACGCTTATGGCAAAAGGCGCGACCGTGCGTGCTGTCACCAGCGACCCTTCCAGGCTCGATGCGCTAAAAGCCAAAGGATGCGAGGCGGTCGTTGCGAATTTCACGGACCCTGCCGCGCTGGCGCGGGCCTGTGACGGGGCAGAAAAGATATACCTGGTCACGCCTGCCCATCTGGACATGCGTCAGTGGAAGGCGAATGTGATCGCGGCGGCCAAGACCGCGGGGGTGCGCCATGTTGTCGTGGCCACCGGGCTTGGCGCCTCGCCCAAGGCGGGGCTGACATTTGGGAAATGGCATTCCGAAACCCAGGAACTGCTGAAGCAAAGCGGCCTTGACTGGACCTTCGTCCAGCCGACCTATTTCATGCAGAACCTGCTCTGGCAGGCCGGCAATATTGCAAAAGATGGGGTCTATTACGACGATCTGGGCGGCCCTGTGGCCTGGGTCGACGCCCGCGACATCGCGGATGTCGCCGCCGAGGCGCTGACCGCTCCGGGGTACGAAGGCAAGGCTCTTGGTCTGACCGGGCCCGAAGCTCTTACCGGAGAAGATATCGCCGCCCTCCTGTCCAGGGTGACCGGGCGCACTGTCACCTGCGCACCCCTGTCGGCCGAAAATGCCAAGGCGGGCATGGTGGCTGGCGGAATGCAGGACGAGGTCGCCAGAGCCATGGTCGAATTGGCTTCCATCGCGCCCAAGGGCTACCTTGCCGGCATCGAGACCACGGTCAGCGATGTGATGGGACGCCCGGCGCGCCGATTTGCCGATTTCGTCGCCGAGAACCGGGATGCTTTCGTCAAGTAACCTGATGGCGCCGCCGCTTTATCTCGAACTGGCGCCGCCTGAGGAAGCGGCCAAACAGATCGACCATTTGTTCGTGTTCCGCGATACCGGTGTGCTGAGCGGTGGTGGACGCGGGCGGTTCGCAACCGACCTCTTTACCCTTTCGGTAACGCGCGACGACAGCGGCGGCGGGCGCGTATCGCTGGCAGAACCGCGCCCCTATTTTTCGCCCCGCCCAAGGCCATTCCAGGGTGTCGTGGCCGGGCTGCGACTGTCGTCACGACCGCAGCGATTTCCCGACTCCACAGGGCTGGACATGCTGGCCTCAGAACTGGCCCGGATTCAGACCGGGGACGATGACCTGCCTGCGCTCATCGCGGTGCTTGACGGCCTTGCGAGAGACCTGCGCTTTGCCGCACCAACCGGAGCTTACAGCGACCGGACCAAACGTCGAAAGGTGCGGGCGGAAACCGGCGTGTCGCGGCGGCGGCTTGCGACCTTGCGACGCTTTCGCCGGGCTCTCGGGCAGCTTGCGTCAAAGACCCTGCCGCTGAGCGATCTGGCGCTGGACGCCGGATATTACGATCAATCTCACTTGTCCGCCGCTTGCCGGATCTTCGCCGGCAAACCGCCCGGCGCGTTGCGCGCTCTGTCTATTCCGCGTCGTTTTGACCTTTTGCTACAAGATACGCGCCTCAAAGACCGCCTAAGATTGGTCATTGACGAATGAAATCGAAGAGGAAGACCCGCCATGACACAATTCAAACCGAAAAACCCCGACTATGACGCACGCGTGCGCAACAGTTTCGATCGCCAGAAGGCAATGAACACGTTGGGGATCAGCATTGCCGAGTTGTTACCCGGCCGCATCGTTCTGGAAATGGCACATCAGGTTGCACTGACCCAGCAGCATGGGTTTTTGCATGCCGGAATCGTGTCGACAGCGCTGGACAGCGCCTGCGGATACGCGGCCTTTTCGCTGATGCCAGCGGACGCGGCAGTGTTGACGGCCGAATTCAAGATCAACCTACTCAACCCGGCGGACGGCGCACGGTTTCGCTTCGTCGCTGACGTGGTGAAACCAGGCAGGACGCTGACCATATGCGAGGCGCGTGCCTATGCCGTGAAGGGCCAGGATGAAAAGCTCGTCGCAACGATGACCGGAACGCTCATGGCGCTGATCGGGCGGGCGGGGGTCGCGGACTGAGCGCAACCCGGCCGCAGCACATCCGATCCGGGCGGCCGGGCCGATTATTCAGACAGCTGGATCAGCTGTTCCAGCGGCTCGCGACCTCGGCCAACCGTTTCCCGTAGGCTCGCGCGGTATCCAGATCGCCGCCAGCAGGTTCAGACCTGCCAAGCGGTAATGTTAGCCTTTAGCAGTGCGGTCGCCGATTGTCCGTCGTCAGGGTTTTTCGGAGAGCTGAGACTGTATCGTAACGGAGGATCTGGTTCGGTTTCTGTTCAAGTTTATGCTGCAGCGGCCTGATGCTGCAACCGTAATTGGAACGGATGGACGCCCACGGTGCCGATGGGCTGCCGTCACGCCGGAGTTTCCAGTCAGGGCTGAGCTGGCGCACCATTCTGGCCAAGCGCGAGAATTTTCGTGCTGCCTTCGCCGGGTTCGACTTTCGGGAGTTGCGAACTTTGACGACAACGACATTGAGCGCCTACTTGCCGATGAAGGAATTGTTCGCTATCGAGGCAAGATCGAAGCCGTGATCAACAACGCTCGCCGTACTTTCGAGGTCGTCCAAGAGGAAGGCTCCTTCGCTGCATTCATCTGGCTATATGAACCTGCCAAGGACGACGCACTGCCACAAATGCGGTCCAAATCACCAGCGTCCGAGACCCTGTCCAAAGATCTACGAAAGCTTGGCTTCAAATTCGTGGGACCGACCACCGTATATGCATTCATGCAGGCCATGGGATTTATCAACGATCACGCAGAAGTCTGTTGGATGCGAAAGGACGTCGGAACAGCCCGAAACACCCTTCGCACACCGACATAGGCAACTGTCGGCCAATTAACGTGAAAAAAATCAGGGCCACTTAGCGTGGAAAGTCACAGACAGGTTTCGCGTCAGTCGACCGAGACTTCAGAGCCTTGAGAGTAGCGTGGCCAATTGAGCGGCGTCTTTGGGTTTCAGCTTTGCGCCGATCCTTTCCGACAGAACCCGTTCATAGATCGGCCACATCGCCCTCCTGACAGATTTACCCTTTTCAGAGATAGAAATGTTTTGACCTCGCCCATCTTCCGAGCAGTTCCGTCGGTCCACCAGCCCTGCTTTCACCATGCGGTCCAGCAACCGCGATGTACCGTATTGGGGTAACAAAATCCGGTCTTTGAGTTCGAATGGACGGAGTCCGTCCGGGCCTGCCTTCTCGAGTTCGAGAAGCGCGTCATACCATGCAAGTGGCGGGTATCCTGCCGATTTCAGAGACGATTCGACAGCCTCAAGCAAAACGCGGCTTTTAGTCATGAGGGCTGTCCAGGCGGCCTCAGTAGCATGGTCAATCTCGTTCATATCCAGCACATATCATATACATGTAAGTGCATCAACCTTGACGTCGCATGTGACGCGCTATATATAGATGCAAATGCATCGACATATGGGATCATATCATGTCACAATCGCACCTCACAGAATTTGGGATATTCCTGCTCCGTATAGCACTCGGTATCATGTTCCTGGCGCACAGCCTGTTTCTCAAGCTCTTCATTTTCACACTTCCCGGAACGGCGCAGTTCTTCGTTTCGATCGGGCTGCCCGGCTGGTTTGCCTATATGATCTTTGCAGTCGAGGCGATTGCCGGTGCCCTTTTGGTCCTCGGCGTACAGGCTCGGTGGGTCGCGTCGGCGACCGTGCCCATCTTGGCCGGAGCAACCTGGGCTCACTCAGGAAACGGCTGGATGTTCGGATACGAGAACGGCGGGTGGGAATACCCGGCCTATCTGACGCTGCTTGCCGTCGTGCAAGGACTTCTGGGCGACGGCCGTTTCGCCCTCAGCCCCTCCTTCGCGCCCGGCAACGTGCAGATGGAGGGAGAGACAACATGAGCCTCCACCTCATTAGCCATGCGCTCTGCCCATATGTGCAGCGCGCAGCGATCTCGCTCACTGAGAAAGGTGTCACGTTCGAGAGAACTCACATCGATCTTTCGAACAAGCCCGACTGGTTTCTTGCCATATCTCCGCTGGGCAAGACGCCTGTCCTGGTTGTGAACGGGACGCCGATTTTCGAATCTGCGGTTATCCTCGAATATCTTGAGGATACACAACCCCACGCGCTTCATCCGCACGACGCTCTCGATCGCGCCCGCCACCGTGCCTGGATTGAATTTGGATCTGCTGTCTTGAACGACATTGCGGGGTTCTACTCGGCGCCGAACGATAAAGCGTTGGAAGCAAAAGTCGCGGCGCTCCGCGCAAAATTCCTTCGGCTGGACGCGGAGCTTGGGGAGGGACCATGGTTCGACGGCCACCAGTTCAGCCTCGTCGATGTCGTATTCGGCCCGGTCTTCCGCTATTTCGACGTTTTTGACGCCATCGGAGAGTTTGGCGTCTTCACAGGGCTTGCCCGTGTAAGGGCCTGGCGATATGAACTGGAGCGTCGGGTTTCTGTGAAGAGTGCCGTCAGTGAAGACTACCCGACTCTTCTGCGTGACTTCATCAGACGGCGCAATTCTTACCTGTCCCAGATCATGCAGACAGGAGGGCCGAAGAAGACTGTTACACAGGTGCAATCGGCTGATCGCCGATCACTTGATATCGTTCTGTCGGGCCGCAGTGCAGAACCGGACGTTTGAGTTCGCTTGGTGAATACCCGCTCTGTCCCGCACATCGGATAGTCGCCGACTTTCCCTTGAAGGCCCGCAGCAGCCCCAACCGGCACTTGCCGGCATTCCATGCCCGTCCGTGCGAAGCGCCGGGTGACCTGCTGCCCCCACAGCGCAACCGGGAACAAACCACCGATCGCGCTGATGAATGGCTCAGGGATCGAAGAATCCGCCTGAGCTCAAACCCCCGGGAAACCCCCAGCCGTGTGGTCCGACAGAGGGCAGCACGTCAATCGCGGGTCAATCTATCCCGGTTGGTGGACCACTTTCAGGGGGCTACTCCAAAGGGCGGGGATGAGAAGCTCGTCGCAACGATGACAGGAACGCTTATTTCGCTAGTGGGGCGAACGGGCGTGGCGGGGTGACGATCGGGTCGGAGCAAAAATTAATCTGCGAGCCGCGCTTCTAGGACATGCCGCTGGACCTTTCCGCTGGTCGATCTGGGAAAATCCTCGAACGCGATGAAGCGAATTTCGCGCGGCCGTTTGTAGCCTGCGAGGTTGTCGCGGCACAAATTCATCAGCGCTTCGGCATCCGGCCCGTCCTTGCCGCGGGCGACAAAGGCCACCGGACTTTCGCCCCATTTCACGTCAAATGCCCGTACGACTGCGGCATCGACCACCCCGGGATGAGATAGAAGAACACGCTCGATCTCCGCAGGATAGACGTTCTCGCCGCCGGTCTTGATCAAGTATTTGGCCCGGTCCACAAAGTCGATGGTTCCGTCCGCATTGCGCCGGAACAAGTCGCCCATGTGGAAAAAGCCGTTGCGAAAGTCATGGGCATTGGCGTCGTCCGCGTTCCAGTACCCTGAAAACAATGTCGGACCCCGCACAGCCATTTCGCCTGGCGTTCCATCCGTCACTTCTTGGTCGTCGGGATCGACGAGCCGAACCTCGCAAAGTGCGCTGATGCGCTTGGAAAGGCGGTCCGGAGTCACACCTGGCGCAATTAGATCGGCGGACCCCGGCGGCAGGCCGGTTTCGGTTGCGCCGAAGGAATTCAGATAGGGCGTGTGGAGAAGGGCTGTCAGTTCCGCGATCTGATGCGGCGGCACCAGATCGGCCATGGCGCCGCAAACTTTGATACCCTTCAGCGGCAAAGGGTTGGCGCGTCGTTCTGCGATAAAGGCGTCCAGCGCACCGGGCATCATCACGAACCAGCCGATCCGGTGGCGCGACAGAGCCTCGTTGATGACCGCAGGCTGCAAACCGTCAACCATCACCACGGTTCCGCCCCGCAGGACCGTCGCCAACCCATGATCGGTGGACGCCATGTGGAACATTGGCGCCCAGGCGATAAACCCGTCGCCGGGGTCCAGCGCCAGCTGCGCCGCAAAAGCCATGGATCTGGCGATATGCGCGCGGTGGCTGATGAGCGCGCCCTTGGGCAGGCCCGTGGTCCCTGAGGTATAAAGGATCGTCAGACCAGCCTCTGGATCGTCGACCATGGTTCCGATGCGCGGGTCCGGTCCGGCCGCGGCAATGGCCGTTTCCAAATCCGGCCCGATAATCAGACAGGGCGTTGCCGCGACGGCCCGGTAAGCTTCTGAAAGGTCCGGTTCGACGACCGCGAGAACCGGCGCGACCAGATCTATGCAGTGCCGCAGTTCATCGGAAGCAAGCCGCCAGTTCAGACAGGCGACGATCGCGCCGATTCCCGCTGCGGCGAGTTCGACCTCCAGGTATTCAGAGCGGTTGTGCGACAGGATCGCAATCCTGTCGCCCGGCGCAACGCCCCTGGCCAGAAACACGGCAGCCAGACGATCGACCCGCTCCAGCAGCTCGGCATAGGTCAATTTCCTGCTGCCGTCCTCGATGGCCAGGGCGCGGGCGCAGTCTTGCGCGCGGGTTCGAAAGATCGAATACAGATCAGCGCGCCCCGCGCGGATGACGTCGGTCAGCATGGTTTACCCCTTGCCCGGCCTTCGGTTCAGAGACCCTGCGCCAGGCGCACGCCCTCATCAATGGCGCGCAGCGCATCCAGTTCAGCGGCCTCTTTTGCCCCGCCGATCATCGTAACCGGGACGCCGCGCGCGGCAAGCTCTTGGGCCAGGGTCCGTTCCGGTTCCTGACCGGTGCATAGCACAATTGTATCGGCCGCAATGACCTTTGGCATTCCGTCCGCGACGATATGCAGTCCCGCATCGTCGATACGTTCATAGGTCACGCCGCCCATTGCCTCGACCCCATGTTTGCGCAGCGCGTTGCGCAGGATCCACCCTGTCGAAACACCAAGCCCCGCGCCCGGTTTGGCCGTCTTGCGTTGCAGCATAACGACCTTGCGGCGCGACGGTTTCGGTGCCAGAGGGTCGCCCGCCAGGGCACCCGACGATACAAATTCGGGGTCCACACCCCAGGTTTCGCAAAAGACGTCGGAGTTGGCAGTCTTGGCGGGTTCGGTCACCAAGAACTCGGCCACATCATGACCGATGCCCCCTGCCCCCATCACGACGACACGGTCGCCCGCCAGACGGTCGCCGGACAGAATTTCGGCGTAAGTCGCGACGCTGTGATGGTCGATACCCGGCAGGTCGGGAATGCGCGGCATGACCCCGGTGGCGATAACCACATGGTCGAAGCCTTCAAGATCGCTCACGTCAGCACGCTGCCGCAGACGCTGCGTGACCCCGTGTTTTTGCATCTGACCGGCATAATACCGAAGGGTTTCGTCGAATTCGTCCTTGCCCGGTGCGGCGCGGGCCAGATTCAGCTGACCGCCCAGCTTGTCCTGCGCCTCGAACAGCGTGACAGCATGGCCCAGCCGCGCCGCCTCGGCGGCTGTGGCCATGCCCGCGGCACCACCGCCAACGACGGCCACTTTCTTTGGCGTGTCGGCTGGCGTATCCCGGAATTCCGTTTCACGCCCGGCCTTTGGATTGACCAGACATCCGACCGGACGGTCAGAAAAGATGAAATCCAGACAGGCCTGGTTGCAGGCGATGCAGGTGTTGATCTCGTCCGCGCGGCCCTCTCGCGCCTTTTTCACGAAATGCGGATCGGCCAGAAACGGGCGCGCCATCGAGATCATGTCCGCATCGCCAGAGGCAAGTATGTCTTCGGCAAGCTGGGGTGTGTTGATCCGGTTCGAGGCGACCACCGGGATCGACACGGCCGCTTTCACGTTGGCTGCCGCCTTGCGCCAGGCACCGCGCGGCACCGGATAGGCGATCGTCGGCACGCGGGCCTCGTGCCAGCCGATGCCGGTGTTCAGAATATCCGCACCTGCGGCCTCGATCTTGCGGGCCAGTGCGGCAATTTCATCGGCGGGCGCGCCGCCCTCGATCAGATCGGCCGCCGAAATCCGGTAGATGACCAGAAAGTCGGGGCCGCAACGTTCGCGCACCGCGCGCACGATCTCGACCGGGAATCGGTGGCGGTTCGCGGCGCTGCCGCCCCAGTCGTCTTGGCGCTTGTTGGTATGGGTGACGGTGAATTCGTTGATCAGGTATCCCTCGGACCCCATGATCTCGACGCCATCAAAGCCTGCGGCCTGCGCATTGGCGGCCGCCACGGCAAAATCCTCGATGGTACGGAGAATGTCGGCTTCGGTCATTTCACGCGGGATGAAACGGTTGATCGGAGCGCGGATCGGCGACGGGGCGACACAGCCTTCGATCTTGGCATAGCGCCCGGCGTGGAGGAGTTGCGCGCAGATCAGGCTGCCTTCGGCCTGCACCGCCTCGCAGATCGGGCGCAGGTCAAGCGCTTCTTCCGGGCCATCGATTCGCGGACCTTCTGGATCGAATATGCCCTCGGCATTGGGCGAAAACCCGCCGGTGACCAGAATCGCCGCCTCCCCCCGCGCACGCTCGGCGTAAAACGCGATCTGTTTGGCTATGCCGTCAGGCTCGGTTTCCAACCGCGTGTGCATCGACCCCATGATGACACGATTTCGCAATGTATGTTGGCCTGCGCGGATGGGCGAGAGCATGGTTTCAAAGCTTCCATCTGGTCTATTTTTCACTTCGGTTCTCCTCCTCAAAACTGCACTTGATCTACAATCTAACATTTGTTAGATTTTTTTGGAAAGAAGATTTTCGCTCATGGGGAGGAGCACCGATGCAATTCCAGCCTACAGACGATCAGAAGGCGTTTCGCGAGACCGCAAAGCGCTTCGCAACTGAAAGACTTGCGCCCACATATCAAGAACGCGCCAGCGGCCATACATTCGACCGTGCGCTGATCAAGGAGATGGGCGCACTGGGGCTGATCGGGGCCGATCTGCCCGAGGAATTCGGGGGACTCGGCGAAAGCTCTGTCACGTCAGGGCTGATCGTCGAAGAGATCGCCTATGCTGATTTCAACGCAAGTTACGTGCAGCTTCTGGGCTCTCTCATGGGCGGAATGGTTGCCAAACATGCCTCCAAGGACATCGCGTCGGAATGGGTGCCCAAGGTTGTTTCGGGTGATGCTGTCATTGGCCTGGGCCTGACAGAGCCGCGCGGCGGTTCGGATGCGGCGAACCTGATTCTGAGGGCCGAGAAATCCGGCAACGGCTGGCGGCTGAACGGTGAAAAGACATCCATGAGTTTTGCCAGTCAGGCGGATGCGGCGGTCGTCTTTGCCCGTACCGGCGATCCTGACGGCGGCTCACGCGGGGTCAGCGCCTTTTTCGTCGATCTGAACCAGGAAGGCATCAAGCGCACCCATTTTGACGACATCGGCACCAAGCCTGTCGGGCGCGGCTCGGTTTTCTTTGACGATGTTTTCGTGCCGGCTGAAAACATGATGGCGGAACAGGACCGTGCCTTTGGCACGATCATGGCGGGCTTCGACTATTCCCGCGCACTGATCGGGCTGGAGTGCCTGGGGGCCGCGCAAGCGTCGGTGGATGAAACCTGGGCCTACGTTCAGGAGCGCGAGGCATTCGGGGCCCCAATCGTGCAGTATCAGGGTGTCAGCTTTCCCTTGGCCGAGGCCGAGACCCAACTTACCATGATGCGCCAGCTTTGCTATTACACGCTGGACCTGCGCGACCGTGGCCTGCCCCACACCTCTCAGGCCGCCATGTGCAAATGGTACCTGCCCAAAACCGCCTGCGAGATCCTGCACCAGTGCCTGATCCTGCACGGACATTACGGCTACACCACCGACCTGCCCCACCACCAGCGCTACAACGATGTGCTCGGCTTGCAGATCGGTGACGGGACCGCGCAGATCCAGAAGCTGGTGATCGCCCGCGAGAAGGTCGGTCGCATGGCGCTGCAGTATGACAAGAAGGCGAAGGGAGCCGCCAAATGAGCGGCCCCATCCTCGTCACTTCCGAGGGCAACACCGGCATCATCGAACTTGCCCGCCCCGAGAAATTCAATTGCCTGTCACTTGACGTGCATGAGCGCATTTCTGCTGCGCGGTCGGAATTCGAGGCGAACCCGGATATTCGGGCGATCCTGATCCGGGCGCAAGGCAAGAACTTTTGCACCGGCGCCGATCTGGTGGAAGTGAAAGGTAAATTGAACGATCCCGCCGCGCTGGACCATTTCATCGCCTTTGGCATGAAAAACCTGCGTGCGCTCGAAACCTCCTCCCTCCCTGTCGTAGTCGCAGTGCAGGGGTTGTGTCTGGCCGGCGGGATCGAACTGATGCTGGCCTGCGACGTGTGCTTTGCGGCCGAAAGCGCCCAGTTTGGCGATCAGCATGCGCAATTCGGGCTGATTCCCGGTTGGGGTGGCTCGCAGCGGCTGACGCGGCTAATGGGGGAACGCCGGGCGCTTGACCTGATGTTCTCAGCGCGCTGGCTCAAAGCCGACGAGGCCAAGGAGGTCGGGCTGGTCAACTACATCGTACCGGATGCGGATCTGCACCAGGCCGCGCTGGAATATTGCGAAAAGATCGCGACCCGCTCGCGCCCAGGTATCGCGGAAATGAAGCGGCTGGCGCGCGAAGGTGCAGATCTCGGCATCGACCAGCAGATGCGGCTTGAGCGTGACGCCGCCGTGCGCGCACTGCCCAGCGATGACGTCGCCGAGGGGCTCGATGCATTCGAGAACCGGCGCGCCCCCGAATTCAAGGCTTGAGGACGAAACATGGAATTCACTCTGAACGATGAACAGCGCCAGATTTACGAATATGGCGGTCAGCTGGCGCAGACATATGACAATGCTTATTGGCTGGAACACGCGCGCAAGCACGAGTTTCCCCACGATATGTTCAAGCAGGTTGCCGATGACGGTTTTCTCGGCATCATGGTGCCTGAGGAATACGGCGGCGCGGGCCTCGGTATGACCGAAATGGCGCTGTTCATGGAAGGCACCGCCAATCACGGCATTCCGCTTTTGATGATGGTGGTCGGGCCGACCATGTCGCTGGCTCATATCGCCAGCCACGGGAGTGAATTCCACAAGAAAGAGCTGCTGCCGGCGGCCTGCCGCGGTGATATCCAGTTCTGTTTTGCGATCACGGAACCGGGCGCCGGGTCGAACACGATGAAGGCCACTACGCTGGCCAAACGTCGGGGCAACCGGTTCAGCCTGTCGGGCGAAAAGACCTTTATCACTGGCGCCGAGGTCTCGGACTATTGCCTAGTCGTGGCGCGAACCAAGCCGCATACCGAGGTCAGCCGCAAGACCGACGGCTTTACCCTGTTCGCAGTGGATCTGAAGAAAAAGGGCGTCGACAAGCAGCGGGTGAAGATCTCGATCCCCCTGCCCGAGGAACAGTGGACCCTGTTCTTCGACGAGGTGGATCTGGGCCCGGAGGATGTGGTCGGCGAGGTGGACGAAGGGTTCTCGATCCTGTTCGACAGTCTCAACCCCGAACGCATCATCCTGGCCGCCCTGTGCTGCGGCATCGGCCGGTTCGCCCTGAACAAGGGCGTGGCCTATGCCTCCGAACGCAATGTGTTCGGCCAACCCATCGGTGCGCATCAGGGCGTGCAGCACCCGATGGCCAAGGCGCACACAGCGGTCGAGATGGCCAGCCTGATGACCCGTCGCGCGGCCTGGGAGTTTGACAACAAACTGCCGGCAGGGGCGTCGTCAAACATGGCAAAATACGCCGCCGCCGAAGCCGGGATCGAAGCGGTGGACGCCGCGCTGCAGGCGCATGGCGGATCGGGCTTCACCGAGGATACGGGACTATACGAGATGTACCCGCTGGTGCGCTTGTTGCGCACGGCGCCCGTGAACCGCGAGCTGTGCCTCAGCTTCATCGGCGAAAAGGTCATGGGTCTGCCGCGGTCTTATTGATCGCTCTGCCCGACATGGAGAACGACATGCAATTTGGAATGCGCTTCAGGCGGCAGGATGCCGCCGACAAGGTAAATGATCGCTTCTGGCACACGATCGAGGGCACACCGCTCGACGAGGTGCGCCGTATTCAGGAAGAGCGGCTGCGCGATCAGATGGCGTATCTCAAGGCGAACTCGACCTTCTATCAGGAAAAGTTCGCCGAGGCCGGTGTGGACTTCGACGATATCCGCACCATCGAAGACCTGCAAAAACTGCCCTATACCTACAAGACCGAGATCCGCGAAAGCCTCGCTGCCGAGCCGCCCTTTGGCAAGCACCGTGCCGCGCCCATGTCGGACATCATCCAGATGCAGGCCTCGTCGGGCACGACCGGCAGCCCCTCATATGTGGCCCTGACAGAATCCGACGCCGAGATGTGGCACGAGATGACAGCGCGCTGCTTCTTTGCCAATGGCGTGCGCCCCGGCGACATGGTGTTGCACGCGTTTTCGCTGGCCAAGGGCTTTGTCGGCGGCATCCCCGTGATGCAGGGGTTGCAGTATATGGGCGCGATCGATGTGCCGGTGGGGGCGGATGGCGGTGCCGAACGGCTGCTGCGTGCCTGCGCGGATACGCGCCCGCGCTGCATCGTTGGTGCTCCGAATTTCGTTCTGCACCTGGCCGAAAAAGCGCCCGAAGTGCTGGGCTGCAAGGCTAGTGAGTTGGGCGTGGAACAGGTCATCGTCGGTGGCGAACCCGGCGGCGGCATCCCTGCTATCCGCGCCAAGATCGAAGCGGCTTGGGGGGCGAAATGCACCGAAATGCTGGGCGGAACCGATCTGGGCGTGACTTACTGGGCCGAGTGCGACGAACAGTCGGGAATGCATATGGTCAACATGGACTATATCATCACCGAATTGCTCGATCCCGATAGCGGCAGGATCATTCCCTGGGAAAAGGGCGCCGAGGGCGAGATGATCTATACCGCGATCGGCCGCCAGGCGAGCCCGCTCGTGCGGTTCCGGTCAGGCGACTATATCGAGGTCATCGACACCGAATGCGCCTGCGGGCGCACCGGCCCCAAGATCCGCTGCACCGGTCGCACCGACGACATGCTGATCGTGCGCGGGGCCAATGTATTCCCGTCCGCCATCAACAGCGTAATCACCGAGATGGTGCCAGACACCAATGGCGTCATGCGGATCGTCGCTGATTTCGAGGGCCACACCACGCAGGGCGCGCTGACGGTGATTGTCGAACGCGGCCCCGGTCGTGATCCGGCCGATGACGCCGCCCTCAAGAAGAAGATCGAGCAACGCCTGCGCGACGCGCTTGTCTTCAAGGCCGACGTTCACCTGGTGGCGGCTGACACTTTCGAAAAACCCGGCGCCGCCAAGGTCGCCTTTGTTCTCAGGGAATATCCGAACCTGCCATGACCAAAATGAAATCCCTGCTTGATACCGGGTCCGACGACTTTCGGGCAAATGACGCACACTACCGTGAAAAACTCTCCGATCTGCACGCGCTGCGGCTGCTGCAACGTGTCGGCGGCCCCAAAAAGGCGCGCGACCGGCATGTGGAGAAGGGCAAGATCCTGCCGCGGGAACGGATTGAACGCCTGATCGACCCGGGCACACCATTTCTGGAACTCGGAGAACTTGCCGGGTTGAACAAATACAATGGCGTGCCGCCGGGCGCGGGCATCATCACCGGGATCGGTGTGATCGAGGGCCGTCAATGCATGATCATCGCCAATGATGCCACGGTAAAGGGCGGCACCTATTTCGGCATGACATCGCGCAAACATGTGCGGGCGCAGAAGATCGCATGGAAGAACCGTCTGCCCGTTATCACCCTCGTGGACTCCGGCGGCGCCTTCCTGCCGGATCAGGAAAACATCTTTCCCGACGAAGGCCAGTTCGGGTCCATCTTTCACCAACAGGTTGGCATGTCCGGCGATGGTGTGCCGCAAATCGCCGTGGTCATGGGGCCCTGCACTGCGGGTGGTGCCTATATCCCCGCGCTCTGTGACGAAGTGGTGATCGTGCGCGGTCAGGGCTTTATGTATCTGGGCGGACCGGAATTGACCTTTGCCGCAACCGGCGAAAAGGTCGAAGCCGAAGAACTGGGTGGCGGCAAGATGCATTCGTCCGTCTCCGGCGTGACCGACCATTTGGCTGAAGATGACGCCCATGCTCTGGCCATCACGCGCGAAATTGTCAGCCATCTTGGCGAAAAACCCCAACCCCGCAAGACGCCCGAAGCGCCCCGTGCGCCCGCCTACCCGGTCGAAGAGATTTATGGACTCATCAGCCGCGACCCCAAGGTACCGACCGACAACCGCGAAATCGTGGCTCGGTTGGTCGATGAGAGCGATTTTCACGAATTCAAACCGCTTTATGGCGACACGATCATGACCGGCTGGGGTCGCATCCACGGCCACGAGGTCGGTATTCTCGCCAATACAGGTGTGCTTTTCGTCGAAGCCGCGCTGAAGGCCACGCATTTCATCAATCTCTGCGTGCAGCGTGATATTCCGCTGCTGTTCCTGGCCGATGTGAACGGCTTCATGGTCGGGCGCGAGGTCGAGCAGATGGGCATCGCAAAAGCCGGTGCGAAGATGATCACGGCCATGTCTTCGGCCCGGGTGCCGAAATTCACAATCATCACCGGTGGCTCTTACGGGGCCGGATACCTGGCGATGCTGGGCCGCCCGTTCCAGCCGGACGCAATGTTCGCCTGGCCGACGGGACGGTCGGCGATCATGGGGCCGGAACAGGCCGCCAGCGTGCTAGCTCAGGTCCGCGCGCAGATCAACGAACGCGAAGGCAGAAACTGGACCGCCGAGGAGGAGGAGGCCTTCAAGGCACCGATCCGCGAGGAATACGAAGATTTTCAGGGAGCCTATAATTTTGCTTCCAACCTTTGGATCGACAGCGTGATCGAGCCCTGTGAGACCCGTGACGTCATGGCGCTGATGCTAGATGTGACATCGCGCAGACCCAAGGTCGAGACCAACTTCGGCGTGTTCAGGATGTGAGGAGCGAACCGTGAAAATCAAAACGCTTCTGATCGCCAACCGCGGCGAAATTGCCTGCCGGATCGCGCGCACTGCGCGGGCCAGCGGTATCACACCTGTCGGCATACATTCGCAGGCCGACGCCAATGCCCTGCATGTCCGCGAGATCGGCAAATCTGTCTGTATCGGCGGCGGACCGGCCTCCGAAAGTTACCTGAAGATCGACGCGGTGATTGCCGCCGCGCAATCGGTGGGCGCGGATGCGATCCATCCCGGTTACGGCTTTCTGGCCGAAAACCCCGATTTTGCCCGCGCGGTCGAAGCCGCCGGCATGATATTCATGGGGCCGACGCCGGAAACGCTGGAACGTTTCGGCGACAAGGCCAGCGCCAAAGAGGCCGCCGTGGCGGCCAGCGTCCCGGTGATTTCGGGCGCCGAAGGTGCGCGGTCCGATCCCGAGCAGATTGCCGAGGAGGTGCGCCAAATGGGCCTGCCGGTGCTGCTCAAGGCTGTCGGCGGCGGTGGTGGGCGAGGGCAACGGCTCGTCACCGACGAAACCACGCTGGTCGAGGACATCGAAGGCGCGCTGCGCGAAGCAAAATCCACCTTCGGTTCCGAAGGGCTGCTGTTGGAGCGTTTCCTGCCCGAGGCGCGCCATGTCGAAGTGCAGATCGCAGGTGACGGCAAGGGCCATGTGGTGCACCTGTTCGAACGCGATTGCACGCTTCAGCGCCGTCACCAGAAGGTCATCGAGGAAGCCCCGGCCTGGGGATTGCCGCGCACGCTTCTGGACGACATCGCGCGCGACGCGGTGCGCCTCGGTGAAACGCTGGACTATCGCGGGCTGGGCACGGTCGAATTTCTGGTCGCGGGGGACGAATATTTCTTTCTTGAGGTGAACCCGCGCATTCAGGTGGAACATCCCGTCACCGAAGCGATCACCGGGCTGGACCTTGTCGCGCTTCACCTGCGCATTGCCGAAGGCGCGGGCCTCGGGCTGGTGCAGGAGGATCTGGCGATCAACGGCCATGCGGTCGAGGCACGGCTATACGCCGAAGATCCGGCGATGCAATTCGCCCCGTCGACGGGTACGCTCACCACGCTCAGCCTGCCATCGGGCCTGCGTATCGACAGCGGCGTCGAGGAAGGCGATGCCGTCACGCCCTACTACGACCCGATGATCGCCAAGCTGATCGTGCACGCGCCCGACCGGGAAACCGCATTGGCACGTCTGGCCACGGCGCTTGATCATGTCGCGGTCGAAGGTGTCGAAACCAATCGCGCCTTTTTGACGGCGCTGGCGCGAAACCATGAATTCGAACGGATGCAGGTGCATACCCGCTGGATCGACGGCAGGCTGGATGAGCTGACACAGGCACCCGGCCTGACCCGCCCCGATCTGTGGAAAGCAACCGCTGCCATTCTCTTCGTGACCCAGTCGCGCAGCGACACAAACGCCAATCCCTGGACCAACCGTGATGCCTTTACCGGCTGGCGGCTTGGACTGGGCGGCGATGCGATGGAAGCGGGGCAGCGCGTGACGCTTACCGATTCTGACGAGGTATCCGAGGAATTGCGCGTCAGTCCTGTCAAACCGGGTGCCAGATACACCGTCTATTCGGAAAACGGCGAGGCGCTGACACTGTCGGCACGCGAAATCACGCCGGGCCGTTGGCGCCTGAACGAGGGCGACACTGTCCACCTGATCGAGGCACGTCTGCATGCCGGCGTGATCGAACTGGGCACGCCCGAAGGCCGCCTGGTCTTCCGCCCCGCCGCGCCCCTTGCCTTTGCCGGCGGCGATGCCGCGGCGGATCGCGCCGTGACCTCTCCGCTGACCGGCATGATTGTCGAAATCAAGGTCTCCGATGGTCAGAGCGTGGCCGAAGGCGACGTGGTTGCGGTCATGGAATCCATGAAACTCGAAATCTCGATCCGGGCGGCCGCGGCCGGGATCGCCAGCCACATATCCGTCTCGAATGGAGACATGGTCGACCGGGGCCAGGTCATCGCCGAGATTCTGCCATCCGAGGAGTGATGAAATGAACGACTTTCCCAAATTCGTCGAATTTCGTGAAGAAGGCCCGCGCGAGGGTTTTCAGATCGAAAAGAAGATTTATCCGATCGAAGAGCGGATCGAACTGATCGACATGCTCAGCGAAACCGGTCTGAAGCGCATTCAGGTCGGAAGTTTCGTCAGCCCGAAATACGTACCGCAAATGGCCGACACCGGCGAGTTGTTCCAGCGTATCAAGCGCAAGCCGGGCGTGAATTACACATCGCTGTGGCTGAACGACAAAGGGTTTCGCAAGGCCCTGACCGCGCATGAGGTCGATATCGACCCGCGCCTGCTGTTCTATCCCTCCGAGGCATTCGCCCAATCGAACAACAATTGTTCCTCGGCGGAGATGCGGGAAAAACAACGCGACTGGGTCCGTCTTTACAAGGAAGAAGGATATACCGTCGACGCGGCCTATGTGATGACGGCCTTTGGCTGCAACTTCGAAGGCCCCATCCCGCAAGAGCGAATCTTGGACGATTTCCGCTTTATCCTTCAGCTGTGCGAAGAAGAGAACATCCCCGTGCCGATCCTCGTGGTCGCCGACACCATGGGTTGGGGAAACCCCGAGGCGGTCAAACGGATGATCGGCGCGCTGCGCGAAATGGCGCCCGAGGCGCGCATCGGTATGCACATCCATGATACGCGTGGGCTGGGGATCGCCAATCTCCATGCCGCCCTGTCGATGGGCGTGGACATGTTCGAAAGCTCGGTCGCCGGTCTTGGCGGCTGTCCTTTCGCGGGCCACGGTCACGCCCGCGCCGCAGGCAATGTCTGCACCGAGGATGCGGTGTTCCTGTGTCACGAGCTCGGCATCGAAACCGGCATTGATCTGGACAAGCTGATCGCAGCGGCGAACAAGGCAGAAGAGATCATCGGCGTGCCGCTCATGGGCCGGGTCATGCATACCGGCGGCCTGGACAAATATCGCAAGGCAAGCTGAGGGAGAATGAAGATGACAAAGGCACTTGATGGGAAGGTGGTTCTGGTCACCGGGGCCGGCGGTGGGATCGGGCGTGATATCGCCTTGATGGCAGCCTCGGAAGGCGCCGCCGTGGTGGTCAATGATCTGGGCGCGTCACTGAAGGGCACCGGACAGACGGAAACCGCGGCGCAGAAAGTCGTTGAAGAAATCAAGGCGGCGGGCGGCGATGCGATCGCCGATGGCGGCAACGTCACCGATCCGGACGCCGCGCGCGCGATGATCGAAGCCGGAGTCAGCGAATTCGGCCGCATCGACGCGGTGGTGAACAACGCGGGCATCCTGCGCGACGGGTTCTTCCACAAGATGACCTACGAGGATTTCGACGCGGTTGTGAAGGTCCATCTCTACGGTGCGTTCAACACCAGCCGCGCGGCGGCCGATTATTTCCGCGAACAAGAGGGCGGTGCTCTGGTGCACATGACCTCGACCTCGGGGCTGATTGGCAATCTGGCGCAGGCGAATTATTCGGCGGCAAAGCTGGGCATCGCGGCCTTCTCGAAATCGGTCGCGCTCGACCTGAAACGCTGGAACGTGCGGTCAAACTGCATCGCGCCCTTCGCCTGGAGCCGGATGATCTCGTCTATCAAGACAGACACCCCGGAACAGGCGGCACGGGTCGAAAAGATCAAGGAAATGACACCGGCCAAAGTCGCTCCAATGGCCTGTTTCCTGATGAGCGACCGCGCGGCCGACGTGTCCGGACAGATCTTTGCGGTTCGCAAGAACGAAATCTTCCTGTTCAACCAGCCCCGCCCGGTGCGGTCGGTTCATTCCGGTGATGGCTGGACCGCCGACGAAATCGCCGAGCGTGCCATTCCCGCGCTCAAATCGCAATTCACACCGCTCGAAGTTTCGGCGGATGTCTTTTCGTGGGATCCTGTCTGATGGGAAGACGCAAAGAAAAAATCAGCTCCGACATTGCCTGGAGCACCTCTGACAAGATCAGCGTGCGCGGGCTCGATCTGCCCAACGAAATCCTGGGCCACATGAATCTGGGCGATCTGGCGTTCCTGCAACTGACCGGTCGCAAGGCGACGCCCGAGGAAAGCCGGGTGTTCAACGCGATCGTCATCACCCTGGTCGAACATGGCATCACGCCCTCGGCCATTGCCGCGCGTATGACCTATATGGGGGCGCCGGAATCGCTTCAGGCGGCGGTTGCCGCCGGGCTTTGCGGGCTGGGTACGGTCTTTGTCGGCTCGATGGAAGGCGCATCCAGGATGCTTTACGAGGCGCTGCCGCAGGACAAGCTGGGCACCGGCGCCGATCTGGATGCGATCGCGGTGGAAACGGTTGAAAAATTCCGCGCCCGCAAGATGATCGTGCCGGGGCTCGGACATCCGGTGCACAAGCCGGTCGATCCGCGCACACCTCGCCTGTTCCAGATCGCTGCCGAGAACGGCAAGTCCGGTGAATACATCGAGTTGATCCAGAAAATTCAGGCCGTTGCCGAAGAAAAATCGGGTAAGATGCTGCCGATTAACGCCACCGGGGCGATCGGAGCAATCTGCTGTGAATTTGGCTTCCCCTGGAAGATCGTGCGGGGCTTTGGCGTCATGGCACGCGCCATCGGTCTTGTCGGTCATATCCTCGAAGAGAGCGAAAACCCGATTTCCTATGAGCTTTGGCAGCGTGCCGAGCAGGAAATTCTTGAAACGTCGGGTCCGGGAGCGAAGTAACCGATGCAGACGTCAGTCCCAGACACTCATACCGATCTGCGCGATGCCTTGCGCGCACTTTGCGCGCAGTTTCCGCCAGAATATCATCGCAGGTTCGGCGAAAACGAAACCTACCCCGAGGAATTCGTCGATGCGCTGACCCGCGAGGGCTGGCTTGCCGCAATGATCCCCGAGGAATACGGCGGCTCGGGTCTGGGCCTGACGGAAGCCTCGATCATCATGGAGGAGGTGAACCGCTGCGGCGGAAACGCGGGCCATTGCCACGGGCAGATGTATAACATGGGCACGCTTCTGCGACATGGTTCGGATGAGCAAAAGCAGACATACCTGCCCGGCATCGCCAGCGGCGCGTTGCGCCTGCAATCCATGGCCGTGACCGAACCGACAACCGGGACCGACACCACCAAACTGAAGACCACCGCGGTCAAGAAGGGTGACCGGTATGAGATCAATGGCCAGAAGGTCTGGATCAGCCGTATCCAGCATTCTGACCTGATGATCCTGCTGGCACGCACCACGCCGTTGAACGAGGTCACGAAAAAGTCGCAGGGCCTGTCGATCTTTATGGTCGAACTGAAAGAGGCCATCGGCAACGGGATGGAGGTCCGCCCCATCGCCAATATGCCCGGCCACGAAACCAATGAAGTGTTTTTCGACAACTTGGAAATCCCCGCCGAGAACCTGATTGGGACCGAGGGGCGCGGATTTTACCATATTCTTGACGGGCTGAATGCCGAACGGACCCTGATTGCGGCGGAATGTATCGGTGATGGATACTGGTTCGTTGACAAGGCCCGCATCTATGCCGGCGACCGCATGGTCTTTGACCGTCCCATCGGCCAGAACCAGGGCGTGCAATTCCCTATCGCCAGGTCCTATGTGAACATCGAGGCCGCCAATCTGATGCGCTTTGAAGCCTGCAGGCGGTTCGATGCTGGGCTGGATTGCGGAGCACAGGCGAATATGGCCAAGCTGCTGGCTTCGGAGGCCAGCTGGGAAGCGGCCAATGCCTGCATCCAGACCCATGGCGGCTTCGGTTTCGCACGGGAATACGATGTCGAGCGCAAGTTCCGCGAGGCGCGCCTCTATCAGGTCGCCCCGATCTCGACCAACCTGATCCTGTCATATGTCGGAGAACATATCCTCGGCATGCCAAGATCGTTCTGAAGGCCAGGGTTATGGGTGAGATCGACCTTGACGCGCTGGCGCCCTGGCTGGGACGCACCGAGACCAAGGAAGATGTTCTGACGCAGGGGCTGATCGACAAATTCCGCGCCACGCTCGGTCCGCATCTTTGGGACGGATCAGGCGATGTCCCGCTGGGAATTCATTGGTGCATTGCCCTTGATACCGTGCCAGCTGCCGCCCTTTCAGCAGACGGCCATGCCGCGAGGGGTGGATTTCTGCCCCCAGTTCCGCTGCCCGCCCGCATGTGGGCGGGCGGCGATGTTACGCATATCGCGCCGCTGAAGACCGGCGAAACCATCACCCGCCGCTCGGTGATCGGGGACATAACGGCCAAGCAGGGCCGCAGTGGCCCATTGGTTTTTGTGACCGTCGAGCACGAGTATCTGAGTGGCGAACGGCTTTGTATCCGGGAGCAGCAATCGATCGTTTATCGTGAGATTTCCACCCCCCGCACGGGCGAGAGCGCAGCTGACGCGGGTGACCCCACCACGCTTAGATCGACGCTGACACCGGATCCTGTTCTTCTGTTTCGCTATTCGGCGCTGACGTTCAATGCCCATCGCATTCACTATGATTACGTCTACGCCACCGAAACCGAAGCCTATTCCGGACTTGTTGTGCATGGTCCATTGCAGGCCACGCTGCTTCTGAATCTGGCGGCGGATGCGTTGAAGACATCGCCCCACCGGTTTTCGTTCCGCGGCCTCGCGCCACTCACCCTGCCCTGCGAATTGCAACTGCACAATGAAGAGACCGGCACCTCCGGGACAGTCTGGTGTCAGGATCAAAACGGTCTTCGAAGCTTTTCCGCAGAGTACGCGGCTGTCTGATCGGTTTCCTTTGGTAGCGGATTCAGTTGTTGACCAATTTTTCTAACATCTGTTAGGCTGTGCGGAGAGACTTGGTAAATAGACCAGGCAAACCTCTGAATTAAGAGGTGGGAGGAGGAACAATGCGAGGAAAACTCGTAACCAACGGAAAACCGTGCGGTCAGGCTATGCGTGCCTCCATGAGGTGTTGGGGAAAGCACGGATTGTAACATGACCACGAATAACGGGCACGTATCGTCACCGCTTGCGGTGCGTGGTGCAACTTTGAAATTTGGCGGCGTGACGGCGCTCGACGATGTGAGCATCTCCGTGGCCGACGATGAATTGCTTGCAATCATCGGCCCGAATGGTGCCGGAAAAACATCACTTCTGAACGTTACCGCGGGCTTCTATCGTCCACAGCAGGGCCGTGTCGAATTGTCCGGGCAGGACGTGACCGGCCTGCGTGTTGACCAGATCGCGCGACGCGGTCTGGCGCGGACGTTTCAGGGCACCCATCTTTTTGCCGGGCAGACCGTGGTAGAAAACATCATGATCGGTCGTCACATGCTGATGAAATCGAATGTGATCCAGGCCTTTTTCCAGTTCGGTCCCGTGATGCGCGAAGAAACGGAACATCGAGAAGCCGCAGAAGAGATTATCGACTTTCTAGAGATTGAGGCAATTCGCAACCGGCCCGTGGGGACGTTGGGATATGGGTTGCGAAAGCGTGTCGATCTGGGCCGTGCATTGGCGCAGGAACCATCGATCCTCCTGATGGATGAACCGATGGCCGGCATGAACTCGGAAGAGAAAGAAGACCTGGCGCGCTTCATTCTCGATGTGCGCGAGGCACGCAAGATTCCAGTGGTTCTGGTCGAACACGACATGGGCGTCGTGATGGACCTTGCCGACCGGATCGTGGTGCTTGATTTCGGGCGGGTCATCGCCGAAGGCACCCCGGAAGAAATCCAGAACGACCCGGCTGTGATCAAGGCGTATCTGGGGTAGCGAAATGGCTAAACAACGGACAGCAATGGCCTTTTCGGACCCGGCGGTGACACATAGCGAAACCCTGCCGCAGGTTTTGCTCGCGCGAGCGACATCCACGCCGACCAATCTCGCCGAACGGCACAAGCGCCTGGGCATCTGGCGAGAATTCACCTGGGCGGATGTTCTTGACAGGGTTCGTGCCCTGGCTCTCGGGTTGGAGAACCTGGGCTTGTCGGCTGGCGAATCCGTCATGACGATCGGCGAAAACGAACCCGAACATTTCTGGGCTGAATACGCCGTCCAGTCGTTAGGCGGCAAAGTCCTGTCTGTCTATCCGGATCAAAACGCCGAAGAAATTCTGTATCTGGCCGAAGACTCGCAAACGCGGATTTTTCTGGCGCAGGATCAGGAGCAGGTCGATAAATGCATCGAGATCGCGGGCAAGTACTCGGGCGCCCTGGCGATCGTTTACTGGGATGACTCCGGTCTATGGGGCTATGATCATCCCCTTTTGCATTCGTTTGAAAGTGTGAGCGCGGCAGGGCGTCAGATCCACGCCAAGGAACCCGCCAGATTTGAAAAACACGTAAAACGTGGACGGGCGGACGATACCGCCTTGCTGTCCTATACCTCGGGGACCACGGGAAAACCCAAGGGCGTTGTCATCAGCCATCGCTACCTGTTCGACAACTGCTCGCGGGTGATGGGGGCAATAGAAATCGCGCCCGGCACCGAATACCTGACCTACATTTCGCCTGCCTGGGTAACAGAGCAGATATTCGGCCTGTCGATCGGTTTGATTGCGCCCATGGTCGTCAATTTCCCTGAAGGCCCTGAAGACGTACTGACCAACATTCGCGAACTGGCGGTTGACGCTCTGGTGTTCAGTCCGCGCCAGTGGGAAAATCTTGCCTCCATCGTGCAGGCCCGAATGCTGGGTGCGGGCAAGATCCGTACGGCGATGTACAATTGGGGGATGGAGGTCGGCTGCGCCGTTCATGTCGAACGGCTGGAAGGGCGAAAGCCCAGCCTTGCAAAGCGCCTGCAGCTTCCCTTCGCCGAGGCGCTCGTGCTGCATCACCTGCGCGACAATCTTGGCCTTGGTAAGGCCAAAAATGCAATGAGCGGCGGCGCCCTGATGGCGCCAGACGTTTTTCGTATGTTCCACGCCATGGGCGTCAAACTGCGCAACGTGTATGGCGCGACCGAAATCGGCCTTCTGACCGCGCATGTCGGCGAAAGCTATCAGCTGGAAACCAGCGGCAGTTGGATGCAAAGCAACAAGAACTACGGCGAACCGCTGGAATACAGGGTTTCGGACGACGGGGAGCTACAGGTACGTGGCGGATCAGGCTTCGGTGGCTATCACGGCAAGCCCGAGAAGACCGCCGAGGAGCTGACCGAAGACGGTTGGTACAAAACCGGTGACGCGGTGTCGATGACCGACGATGGCGAACTCTTGTTCTTTGACCGTGTCAAGGACATGCGCCGCCTGGCAAACGGTCACAGCTATCCGCCGCAATTCATCGAAACGCGGTTGCGGTATAGCCCCTTCGTCAAGGACCTCATGACATTGGGCGACGAACGCCGGAACTTCGTCAGCGCGCTTATCAATATAGATATGGAAGTTCTCGGCCGTTGGGCTGAAGAGAACAAGATTAATTTCTCGACCTATACCGATCTCTCGCAGAAACCAGAAATTCTGGACCTTATCAAAGGCGAAGTAGCGCGCATCAATGAGCTTTTGCCCGACGGTTCGCGCGTGGCACGGTTTGCGAACTTCCCAAAGGAACTCGACCCGGACGAAGGCGAGTTGACCCGCAGCCGGAAACTGCGGCGGACCTTTCTGGAAGAGCGATATGCGAAACTTGTCGATGCGATTTATGGCGGTGATGCACAGACCGACCTTGAAATCGCGGTGACCTATCAGGATGGCCGCCAGGTGACTCTGTTGCGCAAATCGGGTGATGGCCGAGGTTCCCCTTTCCCCGGACGGACTTATCCCACAGCTTCCGTGACGGGTATGCCGAGCGCGGTGTATCCGTTCAGGACGGCGATGCGGACCTGGAGTTCAGCGACCTGACGGTCGAAGTCCCGCGCCATAAGGCGCTGCCCCAGCAACTTCACACAGTGCATCTTTGTCTCAACGCGGCTTCGTCGGTGGTATCCGCTCCATCGTCGCCAGAGCGCGCGGCCCAGGTATTTCGCCGCGCGCAGGGCCTCGTTTCGCGCCACGGCTCCGGCGGTGATGGTCTTCCAGGGCTTCGCGTTCTTGCGGGGCGGGATGACGGCATGGGCGCCGCGGTCGGCAATGGCGTCGTGGCATTTACGTGTGTCGTAGGCACCGTCGGCGGTGACGCTGCCGATCTGCTCGTGAGCCGGGATCTGGTTGAGCAGGTCAGGTAGCACCGGCGCATCGCCGATGTGGCTCCCGGTGATCTCGACTGCGCGGACCTCCAGTGTTTCCTCATCAATCCCGAGATGGATCTTGCGCCAGACGCGCCGTTTGGGACCGCCATGCTTGCGGGCGTGCCATTCGCCTTCGCCCTCGACCTTGATGCCGGTGCTGTCGATCAGCAGGTGCAACGGCCCCTTGGAGCCGCGATACGGGATATTGACGGCCAGCGTCTTCTGGCGGCGCGACAGCGTGCTGAAGTTGGGCACCGTCCAGTCGAGGCCAACCAGCCGCAGCAGACTTTCGACGAACCCGGTCGTCTGTCGGAGCGCCATGCCGAACAGCACCTTCATCGAGAGGCACGTCTGTATGGCGGCATCGCTGTAGCTCTGCTGGCGGCCACGCCTGCCTGTCGGCACGGCCTCCCAGCTCATCTCGGGATCGAACCAGATCGTCAGCGAGCCCCGGCGCTTGAGCGCTTCATTGTAGGCTGGCCAGTTCCTGGTCTTGTATGTCGGGGGTGTGGGGCTGCTCATGCATCCCAGCTACCACGCTGGATTCATGAGATGAATCCCACACGGGATTTGTGCAACAGAGCCACCGTATCGTAGAAAGCCGGCGTGCCGACCGTACTTTGCGAGAACAGACCCGGCAGCGTGTGCACACCGGCCAGCGGCATCGTGCCTCCGTTATAGGCCGGTGGAACATAGCCTATGTCCACCACGCCCGATTGCACCATCGAGAACATGTCGCGAAGCGAGCCCATCTGCCCGGCGCCGAAATACTGGAACTTGACCTCACCGTCGGTCAGTTCGGTCACCCGCTCCATCCAGTATTCGGTGCCGGTTTCGACGATGTAGTGGCCCGGCGGAAAAGTGTCCGCCACCTTGAGGGTCGTCTCGGCCAAGGCCACCTGCGGCGCCAGCGCACCCGCAATTATCAGCGCCGCGCCTGCGGCAAGCCGATCCAGTCCGTTCAATACGGTCATCGTAATTCTCCCTCCCTGCGTCGGCCGACGCTTCCCGAACCCGGCCCCTCTCGTAGCGTTTCGGCGGGTGCCTCATGGACCGTTTCGTGGCCCGTCCGTAGGTCGGCCTTCCTGGTTCGACGCAACCACACGGCACGCGGCCCGGTCAATGCGGAAGCGGTGCCCACTCCGATGCGGTCACCAGATCGCACATATATGCTATTGCGCTAACCGAAGCCGCAGCGACAGCCACGCGCCAATCAAGGGTCAGCAGGACTTGGACATCCCCGGCGCTTTCTCGGCCACGTAAGAGAGGATCAGTTCCTCGCTGACCGGCGCGATGAAGTGCAGCACGCTTTCTCGGAAATACCGCTCGACGTGAAATTCCCGCGCGAAGCCAAAGCCGCCATGGGTGCGCACCGCCCGGAACGCCGCTTCGTAGGCTGCCGATCCTGCGAGGGTGCGCGCGGTATTGGCCCGGAGCCCGCAGGGCCTGCCCTGAACGTAAAGCGCGGCGGAACTGAAGACGCATCCACACCGAAGCGAGCGGATGCTGGATAGACTGGTTCTGACTGATCGGACGACCGAAGACGACGCGCTCGCGCGAAAAGGCCGGTGCCTGCCTCATGGGACCACTGCAACCCGCTGCCGTCAATTTACCCTGACTTTGCAAAAAGCCAACGCCAGTGGGCTACCGATTCTGACCAGGGTCAGAACCTACTCTTTTGCCAGGGGGGGCAAAAAAATCACGACGGGTGGGGATCCCGATGTTCAACAGACTCTAGGATCATGACCTTTCTTTCCCAGATGCCGAACAATTTCTTCACGCATGATCCTAACAATCTCGTTCTCGGATCGCTGGATGACATCCGTTGGGGCACCAACCCCGACGGCAAAAAGGCGGGAACTCTGGTGGCTGGGAAAGGGCATGGAGATCAATCCGGCGCCTTTGACGACTTGATCGGTTGAAAGATAGTACCCCTTGGCACGGGTCTCGGTCAACGAGGCGACGAAGGCCTTCACGTCCACCGCCGGTTTGTCGGGCGCACGATAGGCATTGATCTTTCGTAACAGGCGGCACACTTCTTCATCGCTGAAGCGGCTCATCAGAACCCGCCCCACCCCCGAAGTCCCCAGCGGACGTCGCGTGCCGAGTGAAATGTGGTGGATCGGCGACTTCTTCGGACGGATTACTTGGACATACTCAGCTTCGTCACCGTTCTTTGTTCCCAGGACAACGACATGCTGCGTCCGTTGCGCGATCGCCTTGAGCAGCCGCTGGATGATGCCTTCGCCGAACAGATCCGGGTTCATCCATGAGCCCAGAAGAGGGACGCGCTCAGTGGGGAAGTAGTTCTTGTTTCGGGCATCGTGCGTCAGGAAGCCGAGGCTGACCATGCTCTTCAAGAGCGCCGAGGTACTCGATTGCGGATACCCCAGCTTCTTGGATACTTCCACGACCGTTAGCGGCCGTCGCACCTCGTCGAAATATACCAACGTTTCACAGGTGCGGGCGACTGATTTCACGACGTGGTCCCCGCCGGTCTTCGCCAGCGCCTGATGCGCGTCCTCCATGATCATCTCCCAGCATACTATTATATGAACAGCATTCCGATATAAGAATGATCGCGTATGCGGTTTCTGTCAACTGTTAGAAAATCGTAGAAGGCTCGCCGCATACTCTCAGGGGGTCGGGAACATTTCGGGCTCGTTTGTCAGTGGCCGCCTCGCTTTGTGGGGATGATGACGCCATCAGCGGCCACGGCGCCCTGGCCACTGGGCCCGACGATCAACGGGTTCACATCAATGGTCTCAAGCGCTGCCCCGTGATAGGCGGCAAAGGCCGACAGGCGCGCAAGGGCGTCGGCGAGCGCGCCGATGTCGCGTTCGGGCGCCCCCCGGAATGCGTCCAGCAGTTTTCGACCGTGGATTTCGTCGATCATGCGGCGCGCTTCGGCGGGACCGAAAGGAGCAACCCGGAAGGACACGTCTCCCAGCGCCTCGACCAGCACGCCGCCCAGACCGAACATGACCACCGGGCCGAACGCCGGATCCTGGGTCACACCCAGTATGGCCTCCAGCCCAGGTGCTGCCTGTTCCGCCACGACCAGACCGTCGATTCGCGCATCGGGCGCTTTCTCGGACGCCAGTTCCAGAATGCGCGCTCCGGCTGAGCGGACCTCTTCGACCGAGCGCAGGTTCAGCGCCACGCCACCGATATCGGATTTATGCAGGATGTCGGGCGAGGCGATCTTCAACACGATCGGAAAGCCCATCTCCTGCGCCGCCTCGGCTGCCGCCTCCGGAGTCCTGGCCAGGGTTTCGCGCACGATCCCGATGCCGGCCTCGGCAAGCAGCGCCTTGGCCTCGATCTCGTTCACCATGCCGTCCGGCAACGGCGACAGGTCGGACAGTTCGGGTATCGGGTCATGTTCGCCGGCCCGCGCGAAGGACCTGGCGAAATAGCGCAATGCGGCCATCGCACGGACCGCGCGTGTCGGTTCCTCGAACACGATGAACCCCGACTTTTCATATGCGGCACGACCCTCGGGTTCGGTCAGCGAACAGAACAGCATCGGCCGGCCAGGAAACTTCTCGCGGATGCGCTCCAGCCCGGTCCGGATGGCTTCGTTCAGGTCGGCGACAAGACCGACCGTGGACATGAAGATGATGGCTCCGTCGATTTCGCCGTCGCCAAACAACACATCCATGTTGGTTTCCAGCAGGTCGATCTGGTTGACCAGCTGCGCCGTCACATCGACCGGGTTTCGGACACCTGCGAAAGGCAGCACCTCTTTTAGTTTTTTCTGCGCGTGATCGGGAAGCGCGGGCACATCCAGTTTCAGTTTCTCGGCTTCGTCGGCCATCAGCACCCCGACGCCGCCGGACACCGTCACAAGACCCAGCCGGTCACCCTGCATCATCGAACCGGATTCGGCGCAGGCATAGGTCACATCGAACATTTCGTCGACCGATTGCGCCCGGTAGACGCCGTATTGCCGAAAGGCCGAGTCATAGACCGCGTCGGACCCCGCCAGCGAGGCGGTATGCGATTGCGCGGCCTCGGCACCGACCGCGCTGCGGCCGACCTTCATCATGACCACCGGCTTTTCGCGTGCGCGCGCCAGTTCAAGGGCCTCGACCAGCCTGTCGCGGTCGGTCGCGCCTTCGAGGTATCCCATGATTACGCGGGTTTCGTCATCCTGCGCGCAATAGGCCACCGCATCGGCGAAATCGACGTCGCAGGAATTGCCCGTCGTCGCCCAGAGGTTCACACCAAGTCCGCGCATCCTGACCAGCGTCATGCAATACGACCCGAAGGCGCCGCTCTGGCTGACGATCGACACGCCGCCAGGCTTGGGCAGGTGCTTTTCGACCCCCGGTGTGAAGGTGGCGTAAAGATTGTGGCGCACATTGGCGATGCCAAGGCAGTTCGGCCCGACAAGCCGCATACCCCCTTCGCGCGCGATATCCACCATGCGCGCCTGAAGCGCGGTGCCTTCGGCATCAACCTCGGAAAACCCCGAGCTGAAGATCACCGCCCCCCGCACGCCGCGGGCCGCGCATTGCTCGACCGCTTGAACCGCCAACGGCGCGGGCAACGCGATCACCGCCAGATCCGGGGTCGTCGGGGCCTCGGAGATCGACGGATAGGCCGTCAAACCCTGCACCTCGGGCGACTTCGGATTTATCGGCAGGATCGGGCCGTCGAACCCGTGACGTATCAGAAAATCCACCGGCCGTCCGCCGATGCGCTTGGGGTCACTCGACGCGCCGATCACGGCAACAGAACGAGGGGCGAAAATGGCATCCATTCCGTCAATTCGCATGGGTCTTCCTTTGATACTCTAAACTAGTAGGATTTCGGCAGGCCGAGCGCATGTTCCGCGATGAACGACAGCACCAGTTGCGGGGTGACCGGCGCGATGCGGAACAGGATGGCTTCCCGCACAAGCCGCTCGACATGGTATTCCTTGGCATAGCCGAAACCGCCGAAGGTAAGCTGCGCGGTCTGCGTCGCCTTCACCGCCGCTTCGCCCGCCAGGTATTTGCCTGCGTTGGCTTCGTTTCCGCAGGGCTTGCCGGCATCGTAAAGCGCGCCGGCGTTCATCGCCATGAGGTTGGCGGCTTCCAGCTCGGCCCAGCAGGCGGCCAGCGGGTGCTGCACACCCTGGTTCTGTCCGATCGGCCTGCCAAAGACGACACGCTCATTGGCGTAATCCGCCGCACGCCGAAGCGCGTTGCGCCCGATGCCCACCGCTTCGGCGGCGACAAGCACCCTTTCGGGATTCAGCCCGTGCAAGATCTGGCGAAAGCCCTGACCTTCCTCGCCGATCAGATCTTCGGCCGGGATCGGCAGCCCGTCGATGAACAGCTCGTTTGAATCGACGCACTTGCGACCCATCTTCTCGATCTCGCGCACCGTCACGAACGTCCGATCAAGATCGGTGTAGAACAGGCTCAGGCCTTCGGTCGGTTTTTTGACCTCTTCAAGCGGGGTGGTGCGCGCCAGAAGCAGGATCTTGTCGGCCACCTGGGCGGTCGAAATCCAGACCTTCTGCCCATGTACGACATAGCGGTCGCCCTGACGCACGGCGCGGGTTTTCAGCTTGGTCGTGTCGAGGCCGGTCGTCGGTTCGGTGACACCGAAACAGGCCCGTTGCTCGCCGGCCACCAGTGGCGGAAGATAGGTCTTCTTCTGGTCCTCAGTGCCGAACTTGACGACCGGATTCAGGCCGAAGATGTTCATATGGATCGCCGAGGCGGCGCTGTTGCCGCCCCCGGACTCTGCGATCGCCTGCATCATGATCGCAGCGTCGACAATGCCAAGTCCGGCGCCGCCGTAGGCTTCGGGGATGGCGATTCCCAGCCAGCCATCGCGGGCCAGCTTCTGGTGCAATTCGTGCGGGAAGCCGCCTTCGCGATCCCGGTTCAGCCAGAACTCGTCGTCGAACTCTTCGCAAATCCGCAGGACGGCATTGCGGATTCCCTGCTGATCGGATGTCATCTGATAGGTCATGGTGTTCTCCTCAAATCTCGCAGTCCGCTCTCAGCGTTTCGGTTCGGCTACAGTGCCGTTTTCGGTGAGCTTGTCGATCTTCCCGGCGTCGTATCCGAGCTCTTCCAGCACTGCGCGGCTGTCGGCGCCCAGCTCTCTGCGCCCGAGCCAGCGCAGCCGTCCCGGCGTCTTGTCCAGCTTTGGCACGGGTCCGACGACCTTGGTGTCGTCGCCCTCGACCCCGACGATGTCGCCGCGCGCGGCGATCTGCGGATCGGCAAGGATGTCATCGACGTCATAGACCATCGCCGCCACGGCATCGTGGGCCTGGAAGATGTCAATCGCCTTCTGCGCGTCATGCTGTGCCACAAATGCGCCGAGACGGTCCACAATCTCGTCCATGTGCTCCGCGAAGCCATCGAGGCTTTGGAATTGCGGCTGTTCCGCCCATTCCTTTCCGCCCGCGGCTTCCAGAAGCCGCCGCCCGGTCGCCGCACTCCCTGCGCTGATTGTGACCCATTTCCCGTCCCTGGCGCGAAACACCCCCGCCGGGGCGTAGGAATTGGGTGCCTGAAGTCCGTTTCGGTCAACCGGTAGCCCCGCGCCGGTTCGCGTCGGAACGTGATAGTCGATCAGGCGCAACAGCGGCTCGAAGATGGCCAGGTCCACCACCTGGCCCCTGGCGCTGCCGTTCTGCACCGCATGAAGCGCCATCATCGCGCCGTAGGCCGCCATCAGGCCGGTGGTCGAATCCGCGGCGGGAAAGCCGGGGTGCATCGGCGCGTTGTCGGCAAAGCCGGTGATGTGCGCCAGTCCGCTCATGGCCTCGCCGGCCCGACCGAAACCCGGCCACGAGGAACGCGGCCCGGTCTGGCCATAGCCCGAGATCCGCACGATCACCAGATCGGGATTCCAGCCATGCAGAACCTCTGGCGCCAATCCCGCCCTTTCAAGCACGCCGGGGCGGAAGTTTTCGATAAGAACCTGCGCGTTTTCGACCAAGCGGCGCAGAACCTCGCGGCCGTCTTCGGTTTTCCAGTCCAAGGCAACCAGTCGCTTGTTTCGGGCCAGCGTCTTCCACCACACACCGACGCCATCCTTGGCGCGCGCGCTCAGAACCCGCAGCATGTCGCCCTGCCCCGGCCGTTCGATCTTGATCACATCGGCGCCGAAATCGGAGAGCAGAGCGCCGCACATCGGCGCGGCAATCACATGCCCCATTTCAATCACCCTGAGATCGCTCAGCGGCCCGTCTGTTATCTTCACTCGGTAGTCTCCCAGATTGTCATTTCTCGGTCGTCAAGCCCTAACCTCCGGGTCCAGCGCCCTCAGTCTCATCGGAACCTAAATCCATTGCGAGAACAATCGAACGCCCGTTAGATCATCGAAACGGACAATAAAATTTTCACTTGACGGAGAAAGAAATGGCTGAGCCAAACACGAATCGAATGGCGGTTCGCCGACCTTCGGTTGCAGAGGCATTGGACGCTCTGTTCGATCCCAGCACCATCGCGGTCGTCGGGGCCTCCCGCACCAAGGGCAAGCTCGGGCAGGCCGTGCTGGCCCTGCTGAAGAGCAACGGCTATCGCGGCAAGATCATTCCGGTGAACCCCTCGGGCGGCGAAATCGAGGGGCTTGCGGCAGCACGCAGCCTGGAGGAGATCGACGGCCCGATCGACGTGGTCGTTCTGGCAACCCCGGTCGGCGTCGCTCTCGATGCGCTGGAAACCTGTACCCGGCTCGATGTGAAAGTCGTGGTCGGGGTGACCTCCGGCTTTTCGGAAGCCGGGGAAGACGGCCACAACAACGAGATGCGGCTGCGCCGGATCATGCAGGACGCGCCCTTTCGCCTGGTCGGGCCGAACTGCGAAGGCGTGGTGCGCCCCGCGTCGGATCTGCAATTGACCTTCAGCCCCATGTTCAACGGTCTCAGGCCCGGCCCCGTGGCCATGATTTCCCAGTCCGGCGCGCTAGGCGGCCTTATGGCGTTGCGTCTGGGCGAACGCGGCGTGGGGATCAATGCCATCGTCTCCAGCGGCAACGAAACGGATCTGACCGCCGCGGATCTGCTCGAATATCTCGGCAACGATCCGCAGACCCGCGTGGTTCTGTGCTACGTCGAGGAACTGCGCGACGGGCGCCGCTTTGCCGAGGCGGCCCAACGACTCACAAGAGCCGGAAAGCACGTCGTTGCGGTCAAGGGCGGACGAAGCCGCGCCGGATCGCGCGCTGTCGAATCGCATACCGGCGCGATGGCCGGAGACGACCGGGTGATCAGTGCGGTCTTCCGCGAAACCGGGGTTTTCCGCGCCCGGGAATCCGTGGCTGCCGTCGATGCCGTCACGGCCCTCGCCGCAGGCAGGCGGCCTGCCGGCAACCGGGTCGGAATCATCTCTGTCACCGGCGGGCTCGGCGTCGAGATGACCGACCTGGCCGAAAGCGCTGGCTTCGAGGTTCCGGTCCTGGACGAGGCGACGCAGACCGCGCTGTCGCGCTATGTGCCGTTCTACGGCTCGGTGTCGAATCCGGTCGACCTGACCGGCGTCGTTCTGGCGAATCCCACCTATGTGGGCCGTTGCCTCGAGGCCGTAGCGGCCGATCCGGGCGTGGATATCGCCATCGCAATTATCACATTTGTGCCGGATCAACAGTTCATCGAGGCTTTGGCCGAGGCGTTCGACAGCACCGGCAAGCCGATCCTGATCGTCTGGACAGGCTCGGCGCGCAGCAATGCCTCGGGCGAAGCTCTGCGCGAACGGGCTGTCCCGGTTTATGATTCGCCCGCGCGGGCGGCCTCGGGCCTTTCGGCGCTAGCGGCTACGACTGGAGAAGTGGCATGACCCCGAGGGAAACACTGGAAAACTGGCAGCGCGCCGGGCGTAAAGTGGTCCACGAGGCCGACTCGAAGGACCTGCTGCAACAGATCGGTATACCGGTGCCGAAACGCGATCCCGCCGAGGGGCGCTGTGTCGCCAAGCTGTGTCACGACGACTACCCGCATAAGTCCGATCATGGTCTCGTCCGACTGGGTCTCTCGCCTCAAGAGGCGAATCAGGCCGCCACCGAAATGGCAGAACGGTTTGTGGGCGGTACGGCGCTGATCGAGGAAATGGAAGAAGGGTCCGTGGCCGAATGGATCATAGGTTGCAAACGCGACGACACCTTCGGTCCGATCGTTCTGGCCGGCCCCGGCGGCATTCTGGTGGAACTGATAGACGCGGCCGAAATCCGGCTTGCGCCCGCAGGGCCGCAAACCGCCGAGGCGATGGTGAATTCAGGTCCCGGTGCCAGATTGCTGGCGGGGCTGCGCGGCGCGGAACCCGCCGACAAGGGGGCCCTGGCGGACCTGATTTCACGCATATCTGTTTTCTTCGCCGAAAACGCCGATCTGATCTCGGAAATTGAAATCAACCCTGTGATGGTTCGGGCGGACGGGAAAGGATTGGCTGCTGCCGATGCCTTGATCGTGTTGGCACCCAAGGCGAATGAACAGGAGAATTTAACGTGATACGTCACCCTTTCGGAGAGTTGTCACTGGGCCAGACCGGCGTTTCGAGCGGGCGGACGGTGACGGAAACCGATGTCGTCAATTTCTGCATGCTCACCGGGAACTGGCTCGAACTGCATTCCAACATCGAGCATGCCAAGGAGGCGATATACGGCCAGCGCCTTGTTCAGGGCAGCCTCGTGTTTTCCATCGTCAACGCGATGATCCCCTTCGACAGCTCCGTGCTCGCTGCCTTCTACGGCTGCGACAAGCTGCGCTTTCTGCGGCCGACCTTCATCAACGACACCCTCTGGGCACGCGTCGAAATCGCCGATCTGAAGGATCATGACGAAAAGCACGGTGTCGTAACCAGCAAGCTGGAAGGCATCAACCAGCGGGACGAAACGGTGATGCGCTGCGAGTTCAGCCTGCTGATCCGAAAGACCCGTCTCGATCGCCCCGGAGAACCGCCCAAAATCCGGGCCGCGCACGACACCACACAAGGAGAGAGCGCATGAACTTCCTGACCCCCGAGCAGGAGATGTGGCGCACGACCGTCGAGCGTTTCATCGACGAGGAGATCGGCCGCGACTATATCCGCAAATGCGATCTCGAACGCGAATACCCCTATGAGGCCTATGAAAAGGTGGCCAAGCAGGGCTGGCTCGGCATCCTGTTCTCGGAAGAGAGCGGCGGGCTGGGCGGCGACATCATGGATTATGCGCTGATGTGCGAGGGGCTGGCAAAATACGGCTTCGACTTTTCCACCGGCCTGATGGTCGCCACCTTCACCGCGATGAATATCGAGAAATTCGGCACGCCCGAACAGAAAGAGCGGTACATCCAGCCGTTCCTGGATGGTGACATCCGCTTCTCGATCTCGATTTCCGAACCCGGCGCCGGGTCGGACGCGGCTTCGACCAAGACCCGCGCGCGGCGCGACGGCAACGGCTGGGTGGTCAAGGGGCAAAAGCTCTGGTGCTCGGGCGCAAAGGCCGACAATGCGATCCTCGCCATGCTGACCCGCACCGACCCCGACGCGCCAAAGCACAAGGGGCTGTCGGTGTTCCTGATCCCCAATGACACCGAGGGTCTGGACATCCGCAAGCTGCCGACCCTGGCGCGACGCGCAACAGGCACCACCGAGATTTTCGTCGATGACGTGAAACTGCCCGCCGATGCTCTGCTGGGCACCGAAAACGAAGGCTGGAAAATCATCACCGACCACCTGGAACTGGAGCGTGTCGCCGTGGCCGCCGCCTATGTCGGCAACGCCCAGACAGCGGTGGACGATGCCCTGCGCTACGCCCATGAGCGGATTCAGTTCGACAAGCCGATCTTTGACTTTCAGGTGATCCGCCACATGCTGGCCGACATGCAGACCCAGGTCGACGCCGCGCGGCTGCTGGTCTATCGCGCTGCCAGTCTGGCCGCGGCCAAGACGCCCTGCACGCGCGAAGTGTCGATGGCAAAGCTCTTTGCCTCCGAGACCCTGCAAACCGTCACGCGCAACGGCATGCAGATCCTCGGCGGCCATTCCATGCTGCCCGAGGCGGATATGGAACGCTATTTCCGCGAAGGAATGCAAAGCACCATCGGTGGCGGGACCTCGCAGATTCAGCGCACGCTGATCGCCAAGACCATGCGCCCGAACTGACCTCGGGACCGCTTTGGGACACCACCGCACAACAAAGGGAAAGAGCATATGAAGAACGGACGCGATCCGGTGATCGTCGGCCTTGCCGACGCGCCAATCGAGGACGGGAAATTTGTCACGAAGGCTTCGGTTCTGGGCCATGCCGCCCTGGTGGCAAAGGCCGCCGTCGAAGAAGCCGGCCTGACGCTGGACGATGTGGACGGTCTTCTGACCGCCGGCATGTGGGGCGTACCGGGGCCGGGGCAGCTTGCGACGGTGACGCTGGGCGAATATCTCGGCATCATGCCAACCTATGTCGACGGCACCAATATCGGCGGCTCGGCGTTTGAGGCGCATGTCGCCCATGCCGCGATGGCGCTGCGCGAGGGCTATTGCGAGGTGGCGCTGATCGTCTACAGCTCCGACCAGAAATCCTTGCGCAGCCGCAATCTGGGGGGGCGCCCCTCGGTCCTGTCGATGCAGCACGAAACACCCTACGGGATGCCGACGCCGGTGGGTGGCTACGCGATGGCGGCGCAGCGTCACATGCACGAATACGGCACCACCTCCGAGAACCTGGCCGAGATCGCCGTCGCCACCCGGAAATGGGCGCAGCTGAACCCCGCCGCGACGCGGCGCGATCCGCTTTCCGTCGACGACGTCCTGTCCAGCACGATGATCTCGGAACCGCTGCACCTGCTTGATTGCTGCCTCGTCACCGACGGCGCGGGCGCCATCGTGATGACCACCGCCGAACGCGCCAAGGACCTCAAGACCAAACCCGTCGGGGTCAAGGGCTATGGTGAGGCACACACCCATTGGGCCATCGGAGAGATGCCCGATCTCGCCCGCCTGCTGCCGGCGCAAAAGGCTGGCGAAACCGCGATGAAAATGGCCGGTGTAAGCCATTCCGACATCGACGTGGTCGAGGTCTATGACAGTTTCACCATCACCGTCCTGCTGACGCTGGAGGCGCTGGGTTTCTGCAAGATCGGCGAAGGCGGCGATTTTGTCTCTGGCCAACGCACGGCGCCGGGCGGCGCCTTTCCGATGAACACCAATGGCGGCGGCCTGTCGGCGCTGCATCCGGGCATGTACGGGATGTTCCTGCTGATCGAGGCCACCCGCCAGTTGCGGGGCGTCTGCGGCGACCGGCAGGTCGCGGGTGCCGAGACCGCGCTGGTGCATGGCACGGGGGGCACGCTGTCCTCTGGCGCGACCGTGATTTTGCAGAAGGACTGAGCCGATGAGCACTGAAAAACCGCTTCCGGTGATCGACCACGACAGCGCCCCCTATTGGCAGGCCGCACACGAGGGCCGTCTTGACATCCCGCTGTGCGGCGATTGCGGCAAGCATCACTTCTATCCGCGGGCGATCTGCCCGCATTGCCATTCCGACAACCTGAAATTCGACACGGTCAGCGGGCGTGGCGAGGTGCATACCTTCACCATCGCCCGCCGCCCGGCAGGCCCGGCCTTTGCCGACGACGTTCCCTATGTCGTCGCGCTGATCGAACTGGAAGAAGGCCCGCGGATGATGAGCCGGATCCAGACCGACGACCCGGAGAAAGTGCATATCGGGGCCAAGGTCGAGGTGACCTTCGTGAAAGCCACCGACGAGATCACCTTTCCCTACTTCAGGATGACCTGAGACAGCGGGCACAGGTCCGCGCAACCAATCGTAAAAGGGCCGCCGCAGAATACCTGCGGCGGCCCTTCTTTGTGAAAAAGGCGCAGGTGTCACCCGGAACTGAGGGTCCGTCGCTCTCCACGAAGAAAACGCCATGCAATCAGACCGGTCAATGCCAGCCCGCCGATAATATCGGCCATCGGCGCGGCATAGAACAGCAGCGCGGCCGCCGCCAGAAACAAGCCCCGGCCGATAAAGGACAGCGTTCCCCGAAGGTAACCGCTGAACCCGACACTGACAGCAAAAACCGCGGCGCTTGCCACGCCAACGTCCAGAATGACCTGACCGGTCCCGCCCTGTGCGAGGATCCCCGGCCGGAACACAAACAGGAACGGCACCACATAGACCGCCCCGGCCAGTGACAGCGCCCGGCCCGCCACTTTCCAGAAATTGGCCCCGGCCAGTGCGGCGGCGGCGTAGACGCTGGCGCAGACCGGCGGCGTGATGGCTGACAGGATCGCGTAGTAGAAGACGAACAGATGCGCCGTCAGTTCCGGCAGGCCAAGCCGCACGAGGCTGGGCGCGGCAACCGCTGCCGCCAGAACATAAGAGGCCGTGGTCGGCACATCCATGCCCAGCACGATCGACAGCACAGCCGCCAGCAGCAGGGCGACGATCAGGCCCTGATCGGACACCGAAAACAGCAGATTCGAGATTTTCACCCCCGCGCCCGTCGCTGTCAAAACCTTGACGACGATCGCGGCACAGGCCAGCAGCGCGGCGATCATCACCAGCGCGCGACCGGCCTCGACCATCCCCTCGTAAACGTCGCGGGCCAGCCCGGTCCAACATGCCTTCAGCCCCTGCCCCCTTGTGGCGCGGCCAAAGGGGCGCACGGCCGCACAGGCCAAGATCAAAACGATGATCGACGCGGCACCGGCAAAGCTTGGCGTGTAACCCTGGAAAAGAAAGTAAACCACTGTGGCGATAGGAAGAAACAGCGGGATCGCCTTGTCGGGCGCCAGGAAATCCGCCGGTTTCGGCATTTCGTTTTTTGGGGTGGGCTGAAGGCCCGTGCGGCGCGCATAAAGGTCCACCCCGAGCCATATCGCGAGGTAGTAGAGAAACGCAGGACCGACCGCTGCCACGGCGATCTGGGTGTAGGGAATGTTCAGGAACTCGGCCATGATGAACGCCCCCGCCCCCATCACCGGCGGCGTCAGCTGGCCGGCGGAAGACGCAACCGCCTCGACCGCCCCGGCAAAGGCCGGCGGATAGCGCAGCCGCTTCATCGTCGGGATGGTGATCGAACCCGTCGCCATCACATTGGCCACCGCCGATCCGGTCACTGTCCCGAACATCGCCGAGGACAGGGCGCAGACCTTGGCGGGGCCGCCAAACGTGCGTCCAGCGATCCAGGTTGCCATTTTCATGAACACGTCGGTTGCCCCGGTGGACAGCAGCAACGCCCCCAAAAGCACATAGATCGTGATGACCCGCGCGCCCACATCCGCCAGATAACCGAAAATGCCGGTGGTCGAACTGTAAAAGGTCTCGACCGCCGTTCGCGCCGAAACGCGCGGCGGGCGCCAGCCCCCGTCGATCAAATCGTATCCGAAGTAATAATAGAGGACGGTGATCAGCGCCAGCAAGGGCAGGAACCAGCCGATCACCCGGCGAGCCGCTTCGAGCGTCAGCAGGACGGCCAGCAACCCGGCGGCCTTGTCGAGCGGGCCGTACTGCACCATGATGTCGGAAAAACGATCCCGGTTGAGGATCACATAAAGGCACACGCCAAAGGCCAGTAGCCCGAGTGTGATGTCGATGGCCCGTTCCAGGCCGTTTCGGCCGCCGGTCCGCGACGCGCGCGCGGCGTACAGGAAAAAGGCACCGCCCAGACCGAAGCCGATAAAGATCGGTCGTTGAACCAGCGGTTCGAACTGTCCGAACAGGGCATTGTAGAAATGCAGCGCGACGAATGCCGCAAACAACGCGCCGAGCGCCTGCGCGCCGCGCCGTTCCCAGCGCGAAGCTTCGGTCAATGAGTGTTTCATGTTTCCTCCCGAGACGGCGGGGCGCATGTGGCGCCCCGCTCGACCGGTCCGTTCGACCGGCAGTATGACCGTCCGCAGTGCGGAATCAGTTGCCGACGGCTTCTTTCCAGTACCGCACCGCGCCCGGATGATAGGGTACACCGGCCTCGATGGTGGCGACGGCATCGGCGGCGATGTCGTACTCCGCCAGCTGCGGCCAGGCTTCGACCAGCAGATCCATGTTCTGGTGGATGCTGCGGGCGATGTCATAGGCTGTGTCGTCGTCCATGACGCCGGTGCGGGTCAGGAAGAAGACGTTGAGCTTAGGCACCCGCATCTCCTCGGATCCCGGAATAAGCCCTGCGGGGAGGGTTGTGAAACCGACGCCCTCCATGGCTTCCGTCGCCGCTTTCTCCTGCTCTTCGGAGAAACCGATCAACCGCATCTCGGTGCTTGTCATCAGCTCTTGCAGGGTCGCATCGACAGAGTTTGCGGCACCGTATTTGCTGTAGCCGATGATCTGGCGGTTCTTGATGCCTTCCACCGCGTCACCGACGGCACCATGCACAAGGTCGGCGTTGATGTCGAACATCGACAGCACGGTGGTTGTCAGGGTCTCGGCGGCCGACCCCCGGATACCGGGATTGAACTTCTTGCCATCCAGATCGTCGAGCGTGGTCACACCCGATTCCTCGGTTGCGGCAATCAACAGGACCGACGCGCTGTAGGGATAGAGCGCAACCGTATCGGGAATGGCGTTGCCTTCGAACTTGCCGGTTCCGTTTCGGGCCGAGATAAGAATGTCGGTGGTGGCAAGGCCGAGATCGATTTCGTCCCGCGCGAGGCGCAGGACATTGTCCACGCTGGCGCCGGTCTCGATCACGTTGACGGTGGTATCTTCCATGCCGGTCTCGATCGCCTTGCTCATCGCCACCGAGATCGTGAAGTGGCTGGACGTCGGGCTGGTGGTCCCCATCGTGAGATCCTTGGCCGAAACCACCCCGCCCACAAGCATGGCACTCAAGGCCGCAGCGGCACCGATTGCCGTCCGGTTTCTGGTCGTTACGCGTTTGAACATGTCTTCCTCCCAGTCGTTGTTCAAATTATCGGAACCTGCGCGTCAGGCGCGCAGAGTTCCGGTCTTGTCGATCCGCTCACGCAGGACAGTCAGTTCCTCCTCTGTTGGCGGCGGCGTCTGTGGCACGTCTCCCCTGATCCCAAGATCGAACCCCGTGTGGCGCTGAACCTCTTCGGGCGTATTGCCCGCATGGACCGATTTCAGTCGCATCCGCAGCGTCGCCGGGTCGAAATCCATGACAGCGCGTGGTGTCACCACGAACCGCGGTCCTTCCTTTTTCAGGCCGGCGGCGCGTTTCGCCTCGGGCCCGGAAAGGTGGCCCGGTATGGTGATGAAGTCCACTTTCTCGACAAAATTTCGCGTAGTATGAACCGTGGGGCAGACATAGAATCGCGTGGAGGTGTGGCAGTAGGACAGGTTGGCCGCCCCCGGCCCGCGCATCCCGGGCGCGTCGAGCGTGCCACCGACGTGATGCAAGTTGATGTTGCCGTAGGAATCGTGCTGCAACCCGCTGTGAAAGAAGAAGTCCAGGCCGTGATGACTGTGGCCGAAAAGCTCGATGAAGGTTTCGGCAGCCTCACAGCGGCCCAAGGCACGGTCATCCAGCATGGACGGATAAAGATGCCCCGGCAGCGGATTGAAGAACATCTCTCCGCCGACTGTCAGGTTCGGTGCGTGCAGTTCACGCGCCAGAGCGATCGCCGCCATCGGGACCAATGCAGCAGCACCCGCCGCGCCCAGCTCGCCATCGGCCAGGTCGCGGGCCAGCACGACAACCATTTGCTCAAGGGGGGAAACCGCCGCGCTCATCTCTTCCGTGTCTCCGCTTCGAGCCGGGCGAAATATTCGGCGCCGCCGACCGCTTCAATATAGTCACCCTGGCTTTTCGGCCCCGTCACATGACGCGCGATGTAGTCGTCCAGTCCTGCGCGGTCGCCGGTACGGGCGGCGTCGCCCAGATCTGCGTAGGCGTCGATATGATCCTCGTCCATCGCGTAATGGGGGAAGCTCGCGGTGGGATGCGCGCCGTAAGGCACCTCGACCACGGCATCGACATAGTGGGACGGCACCGTAACCCGCGACGGATCGTCAAGGATCACCTCGTCCGGCACGATCCTGTCCACGCTGGCAATGACAATGTCCGAAGCGCGCGCCATCAGCTGATCGGCATAGACCATGGTGCTGAGATGGCGCAGGTTTCCCCAGCGGTCGGCCTCTTGCGCGTGCAGGAACGTGACGCGGGGCCGGATCGGCCCGACGGCGTGGATGCGGCGTCCCGAAAAGGGGCAGTCGATTTCGCGTATCAGCGGATTGTGCTTCAACACGTCCGACCCGCGCAGCGCGTCGATCGGCTGGAACGGCACGCCGTGGGCCGAGGCCATCAGCCCGCCGACCACGGTCAACGCGTCAAGCGCGTGGGCGGTCACCTGCCCTGCCTCGACCGCGCGGCGGAAATTGGGGCAAAGCCGGTTCTCCAGCGTGACGCCGGGAATGAACACCTGCTCGACCGCGCCTGTCGCGATCATCAGATCGACGTCATAGCCCGCGCCGGGCGAGGAATAGACATGCAGGTCCTTTGCGCCCGCTGCCAGCAACCCGCGCACCAATGCGACCGGCCGGCCCTGCTTGAACAGCCCGCCAAGGCATAGTTCAGGACGTTCCTGCAAAGCGTCCCGGGCCAGATGCGCTGCGTCCTGCAGCCCCGTGACCTTGCTGCGACGCGTGGGTTTCGTTTGGCCGTTCATCGTATGGGTCGTCGCTCCGATGCTTCTGTTTCCCTGGCAGACCGCCGGGAAATTTGCGCAGAACAACTGTACTGGAACCCACGCAATCCAGCACCCTCCGCCATGTGACAGGCATGATCGAACACATATGTGCGATTGGCCGCGCCCGGACCCGGATGAAAAATCCCCGTCGCTCAGAACAGCCCTGTAGCGACACCGCCACCGACAATGAGGGTGATGAGGACGATGCTGGCAAGACCGAAAACTCCGTTCCAGCGAAAACCGATGGTCAGGGGCCGTTCCCCGACGATTGAGGAGGCATAAACGACGGCAGTGATGGCAGGCCCCATGCAGATGATGCTGCTCCAGCCGCCGGCCAGTGCAAGGCCCAGAGCGAGCGGCGACAAACCATCCACGCCGACGCGGTTGACCACGTCCGCCAGCAGCACCACCGAGATCATCGGGTGCACACCCAGCAGCCCCGTCACGAACACCGTCATGATCAACAGCACAACGGTCAGGACAGGCCGCGCGGCAATCCAGCCCAAGTGGTCGGCAATCCACTCGACCGGGACCACTTCCAGCGCGACAAGGCCGATGAACCCCGCCGAAGCGATAACGCTCATCTCGGTCGCGAACCCTGAAGCCTGGGCCACGAACCGGCGCGACATGTCCGAAATGCCGCCGATGCCCTTCCGCAGACCCGACCAGAGAAGCGCATAGACCGGCACGATGGCGATCAGGACAGTCTGGAAACTGTATTCCGTCGCCCTATCCAGAGCCACCACAACGCCCCCGAGTACAAGGATATGACCAGCAACGATCACGACCGACCAATGCGCCCAGTCCGGCAAGTCCCCGGTCAGGGCCGCGACCCGACCGCGCGCCGATGGCGGACGCCACCATTCCAACGTGTCGAACAGCCACCCCAGAAGGAAAAGCACCCCGGCCAGCGCGATTCCGATAGGCGCCAGATGCGCCCATTCGAGATCCGGAATCGTGAGAATCATCAGATTCAGGGCGACGCCGAACGGCGTCCAGAACGCGATCGAGGAAAACCCCCGCATACAGGCGCTTACCATCCTGCGCTTGCGGGCCTCGTACACCACATCGTCCATTTCATGGCGATGGGCCTGCAAGCCTTTCATGATGACCTCAAGCATAACGCCCAGCCCGCCGAGGTTCAGCAGCACGCCGAACAGGTGGCCCCCTGCACTCAGAGAGGCGTAGCGGCGGGTCGGCGGCTGCAACGTCAGGAATTCTCCAGCGACCTCTACAACCGGGTCCTGCGTGGCCGCGATGCGTAGGAATGCGACAGCCGTCAGCAGCGCGGACAGGAAAACGACACGCCCCGCCGCCTCGGCGAAAATGCGCGTTTCGATACCTCCAGCCAGCGCCAGAACGGCAATCGCGAACGAGAAGAAAAGCAGCACCCATCCGACGCGGGCAATGCTGCGGAACGCTATCACGAGATAGACGCCAAAAAACGGCACGGCCGCGATCGACACGCCGCTGGCGGGGAAGACACCCTGCGCGATGCCACCGCCAAGACAGATCATCAGACAGATAGTGGCAATCGGGTTGCGCACGGCGCGCCGTTTCAGAACGTCAATGAACAACATCTGCCCCCGCTTTTCCTAAGCCGTATGGCCTGTCCGCAAAGCGTCGGCAGATCCGACCGCGTCAGAAACGCCGGTCGGACAACCATGTCGCCGATTCCGGATTCATCCCGTGCGGTACGCAACCCGCTCATATCGCCAGCGCGTGAACGGCGAGAGCGACTGCCTGACGCGGCCGACGGACCCGGTCGCGAATCTTTGCGAAATGAAAGTCTGACGGAAACGGCGTGGTGCAATGCCTTGTCGCGTTCCCGCCCTGGCCTTACAGAGAATTTACACCGGCACCCCAGCCACGCTCGCCCTTCTTTTAGCGGTTTTTCTGACACGCCCGGCGCCCGATCTTCAAGGGATTCAGATGAAGGTTTGCACCCAGGCTGCCGCAGACTCAGCGGGAATCACAACGCTCGTATCCTTCTTCAACACATATGTGCAAACAGGAGGTCACCCGAATTGATAGCACCTCCCGACATGAGGCAAAGTGCAATACCAGAGAGGATCAGCAAATGACCAGTGATTTCACCCGCCGTCTAACGCGGTTCATCGCCGCGCCACATCGGCTGGACGCTGCAAATGCAGAACCGGCCGCGCTTTGCGTGGAGGATACGGTGGCCGTCATCTATGGCGGGTGGCACGAGCCGGTGGTCCGCCGACTGGCGGCACTTGACGGGGACGAAGCGGCCACGCCGATGGGCGCAGTCGGAAAGGGCGGCGTAGAGTGGGCCGCGTTCCTCAACGCCGTGGCCGGTCACGCGCTGGACTTCGACGATGTCCACACGCTCAGCGTCACGCACCCCAGTGTGGTCTTCGTGCCGGCGCTGCTGGCCATGGCAGACGTGCGGCCAGAGACGGCCGCCCGTGTCGCCCCCGCGCTTGCGGTGGGAGCGGCCGTCAATGTCGCGCTAGGACAGGTTCTCGGCTTTGGTCACTACGACAAGGGCTGGCATGCCACATCGACGATCGGGGCCGTGGCCGCGGCGGCAGCGGTCGCGCATCAGCTTGACCTTGACGACGAGGCCATCGGAAACGCCCTGTCGCTGGCCGCGTCACTGGCCGGCGGATTGCAGATCAATTTCGGCGCGATGGCAAAACCGATCCAGGCTGGCAACGCCGCCCTTGTCGGAGTGCGCGCCGCTCGCATGGCCGAAGCCGGGATCACCGGCGCCCCCGACATCTTTTCGCGGCGCGGCTTCTTCGATCTTTATGCCGGTCCGGACGGGCTTGCGACCGACCCTGCGGAAGTGGTGTCAAAGATCGATCTGGGCAGCGTGTCGCGCAAGCTTTATCCGTGCTGCTATCTCACGCACAGGATGATCGCCGCAGGGCGGCATCTATATGCCGAACGCGGCGGCGACGCGGTGCCCGGGGACTCGGTGATCGAAATGACAGTGCCCAAGGGCGTCATGGTGCCCCTGCATATCACCAATCCCAAGGACGGAATGGAAGCCAAGTTCTGTGCCGCCTATACCCTGTGCGCCGCCCTGCATCAGGGCCAGGTCGGGCTCGCGGATTTCGAGGGCGACAGCCCCCACCGGGCTGAGATCCGTCGCCTGATGGACATGGTGACCATCGAAACGGAACCGGACGCGGGGCAGGATCGCGTCGGCGTGGACCATGGGGCGGTCCATGTCCGCCTGCGAAGAGGCAACGAAACCCTGGCCGAAACCTCGGTCGCGGCACATCCCGGATCGCCCGCGGACCCGGCGACGCCAGCCGAGATCGGTGACAAGATCGCCGATTGTCTCGAGAAATACCGCCGGGACGGCGGAACGCCGCCCGCCTCCGGTACGTTTCGTCAGGATCTGCGCACACGGCTGCATCTGCCGCCGCTGCGCGCTTCGATTGAAACCGACGGCCAATCACATCACGCCCGTCACAACACACCAGAACACGGCACTTCAATCGCCAACCAAGCACTGTCTGAAAGGACCACCTGATGGAGTCGATGATCTTCGACACGGCCGAGCGGCTTTTCCGCGATCATGTCAGCCACGGCCTGCGCGAGGACGCCGCCGCCGGACAATGCCCCGAGGCCCTCTGGACGCGGATCGAAGAGGCCGGGTTGCACATGGCGCTGGTGCCCGAAGAGGCTGGCGGCTTCGGCGTGCCCGCTTCCGAGGCGCTCGGGCTTGTGCGCATTGCCGGGGCGCATGGCCTGCCCCTGCCACTCGCCGAAACCCTGATCGCAAATGCGGTTCTGGCGCGCGCGGGTCTGGCCCTGTCCGGCGGCAGGCTGACCATTGCCGAGGGCGACGGGCTGCAGCTGGAACGGCGGGGCGGTGCCGTGCATGCAAGCGGACACCTGACGCTGGTGCCTTTTGCCCGCTGGGCGGACCGGATCGTGACCATTGCCGCACTGGATGGCGCCGATCACGTATTGTCCCTGCCGGTGAAGGATCTGACCGTCACCCCGGCGCGGGATCTTGCCGGGATGCCGCGCGACGATGTCGCGGTCGATCTCGACCTGCCCGGGGCCAATGCCGCCGCCTTGCCCGTGTCGATGGGCGGGATGCGCAGGCTGGGTGCGCTTGTCCGCAGCTTGGCCACCACCGGTGCGATGGAAACCATCCTGAAGATGAGTGTCGAATACGCCAACGACCGGGTCCAGTTCGGACGGCCGATCGGCAAGTTTCAGGCGATTCAGCAATACCTCGCAACGATGGCCGGAGAAACCGCCGCTTCGCGCACTGCCGCCGAAATGGCGGCCGACAGCTATGACACAGCCGCCTTTGCGCTGAACGTTGCCGCCGCCAAAAGCCGCGCCGGAGAAGCTGCGGAAACGGTCGGTGCGCTGGCTCATCAGATTCATGGGGCCATCGGCTATACCCAGGAACATGCGCTGCACCATTTCACCAAACGGATCTGGAGCTGGCGCGACGAGTTCGGCACCGAACTGGACTGGACAAAGGAACTGGGACGGGCCGCGCTGTCTAGCCCCCACGACACCTTCTGGCATTTCATCACTGACAGCACAGCACAAGGCGCAATGGCATGACACTCACCGCGTTTCCTTCACCCCCGCCCGGCGCCGACTATGACGATCTGCGGCAAGAGGTCCGTGCATTTCTAGCCAAAGAGCTGGCCGATTTCCCGCCCGAAAAACGCGCCGAGTCGTGGAATGGGTACAACCGTGACTTTTCACGCAAGCTGGCGCAGCGCGGCTGGGTCGGCATGACTTTTCCCAAAGAATACGGCGGTCACGCACGCAGCGCACTGGAACGCTATGTCGTGTCTGAAGAACTGCTGGCTGCCGGTGCGCCGGTAATTTCGCACTGGATCGCCGATCGTCAGAGCGGCCCGCTGATACTTGCCAAGGGCACCGAAGATCAGAAACGCGCGATCGTGCCGCGCATCGCCGCGGGAGAGCTCTGTTTCTGCATCGGGATGAGCGAACCGGATTCCGGCTCGGACCTTGCGGCCACGCGCACCGTAGCCACCGAGGTCGAGGGCGGTTTCCGCGTCAATGGCACAAAGGTCTGGACGACCTATGCGCATGTGGCCGATTACATGATCCTGTTCTGCCGCACTGGCAAGAGCGACGACCGCCACGGCGGGATGAGCCAGTTTCTGATCGATCTCAAGACCACCGAGAACATCCAGATCAGCCCGATCATCGATCTGGGTGGCGAACACCATTTCAACCAGGTCGTCTTCGACAACACCTTCCTGCCATCCGATGCGCTTCTGGGCCAACAGGGCGAGGGGTGGTCCCAGGTCATGAGCGAACTGGCCTTCGAACGCAGCGGACCGGAACGATTCCTGTCGTCCTTCGCCCTGATCGAAGAACTGATCCGTTTGCTGCGCAAAGACTCCACCGAGGCGCAACAGGCCGAGATCGGCCGCCTGTCCGCGCATCTGAAGGTACTGCGGCAAATGTCGCGGTCGGTGGCCGGGATGCTGAACGAGGGCGAGAACCCAGCGCTTCAGGCCGCCATCGTCAAGGATCTCGGTGCGCTCTATGAACAGGACATTCCGCGCCTGGCCCGTAGCCTCTTGTCCCGCCCGGCCGTGCCTGGAGGACGCGACAGCTATGCAGCAGTGCTGGCCTATACGGAACTCGCGGTACCGTCGTTCTCGCTCCGGGGGGGCACCCGCGAGATCCTGCGCGGCATCATCGCGCGCGGACTGGGATTGAGGTAACGGGGGGCTCGGCCAGCCGGAGCGGGGCGTGTCTAATTCGGGGCCATCCCAGTCCGACCGGGACGATAGCCTAGCGCCAACGAAAGTTGTTCGGCGCTCGCTTTGGCCGCTGTGACGCAAAGCTTCCGGTTCCTCTCTGCGCGTTCCAGAGGGGCGCCGATCACCAGGGCTCCTGCCAGGCACCCATCGGCCCGAAACACGGGCACACCGAAGCCTGCGGCGTCTACATGCGCGGTGCCGACCGTTCTGGCGTAGCCGGTTTTGCGAATCTCTGAAATCATGCGCCGTAATGCATTTTCGTCGGTGATCGAATTGCCGGTAAGCGGCGTCAATTCCGTCCGTTCGAAATACGCGTCAAGCTGCTCGGGCGTGTCATAGGCCAGCATGACAAGACCCGATGCCGAACAGAACAGGGGCCGATCGACACCCGTCTGGGCAACGTACCGAACGGGCTGCTCGCTTTCGATGACCGATGAATAGACAACGCGATCACCATCCCGGACGGCATAGAGAACCGTCTCGCCCGTCTGCTTGACAACCTCGCTCATCACACCGCGCAGGATCGACTCGAACGGGTGGTTGGTAAGGATGGACTGCGCGAACTGGAAAATCCTCGGCCCGAGAAGATAGGTGTCCTTCTCGCGCATCAGGTAACCTTTTTCCGTGAGAGGGCGCAGCAGCAACAGCAAACTGCTCTTGGGGCAATTTAGCGCGCCGCTGAGTTCAGAGAGCGTCATGCGCCGGTCGCTTTGCGCCACCAGATCGAAGAGCGCAAGGATGCGGTTCAGGGACCGTGGCCCATCCGATTTACGCCCGGCAGATCCAATTTCATCAGATTGCGCGGTTTTCATATCTGCGTCTCCCGTTTCGCCCGGTTACTAGCAAAACCGGGGCGGCAGTCCAGCCATTTACGGCCAGAGGAGTACTCCCGCATCGTATCAGAGACGGGTTTACGCTTCTCCCGGCTCCTTGTCCGTCGTTCGTGCCTTGATCATCCGCAGGGGCGTGTATTCCAGCACCTGCTCTCCGGTCTGTTTGAATACCCTGTTCCGGGTCCGGACCAGGCCGCGGTTCGGCCGGCTTTTCGAGCGGCGCGACTCGGTCACCTCGACCTCGCAATGGATCGTGTCGCCCGCGAACGTTGGTCCCAGAACCTTCAACTCCATTTCCAGAAAGGCAAAGCCCGTGTGTTGCATCGTGGACTGGGTCAGCAGACCCTCCATGAAGCAATAGACTAGGGAGCCGGGGGCGGCGAACCCCGGCATGTTGGATTCCTTTTCGCGGAAGTCTCTGTTGATGAACAGCACTTCGAGCATGCCGGTGACACTGACGAAATTCGTGATGTCTGTTTTGGTCACGGTGCGGCCGATGGTCCGAAACTTGCGCCCCACCGGCAAATCTTCATAACAAAATCCAAGGCCCACAGTTTCCATGCCGCTCGTTCCCTTGTTAAGTCCCGTCTTCTGCGAAGGCTAGTCCACGCCAGTCCCACAACCTGAACATTCCCCACTCTCGGAAGGTTAAGGTGCCAGAGCCGGGCCAATCAATCGAAGCGACCATTTTTTCGGGTCTGACGTGAATCAAGCACATTCATGATGAATCCGGCTTGTCGGTCTTTTTCGCCGTTCTCATCGCGACATTGCACGTATGTGGTTTTGTGCGACCGCCGGCCGTTAGTGTTTGGTCAGGCCCGGACGCCAACCTAACGTCGGCCAACAAGCACTCGGCATCCACAACCGCAAGGAGTCATTCAGGCATGAATTTCGGTTTTTCCGAGGAGCAGGATACCATACGCGAAACCCTGGCCCGAATGCTTGGCGATCACGCCACCCTGGAGGTCGCGCACAACCGCCTCGACAGCGGGGAAGGGTTCGATACGGCAACCTGGTCCGCACTGGCCGAAGGCGGCTGGCTTGGCCTCGCCATGTCGGAAGAAGAGGGTGGCTCGGGGATGGGCGCGGTGGAACTGGCCATCCTTGCAGAAGAAATCGGTCGCTGCCTGGCCGCCGTACCTTTCATCCCGGTCCTTTGTATGGCGGTTCCGGCCCTTCAGTCCGCCGGCACGGACGACCAGCGCAAATCGCTTCTGCCCGGCATCGCCGAAGGCCGCACGATCATAGCGACAGCGCTTGCCGAAGGCGGGGGTCTCGCACCTGACACCGTATCGGCGAAAGTGACGCGGGATCGCCTTTCGGGGCAGAAAACGCCGGTCACCTTTGGCGCCGAGGCGACCCACGCTCTTGTCGCTGCGACCGATGAAGAGGGCACGCCGCGTCTCTATCTTGCGGATCTCTCCGCGTCGGGTGTGACGACGCGTGCGCTCGACCCGGTCGACCGCACGCGCCCGGCGGCCGAGATCGTTTTTGACAACACGCCGGTCGAACTTCTGCCCGGCTCGGACCCCGCGGCGATCAAGCGTCTTCTGGACGGCGCCGCAGTGCTGGCCGCCTTCGAACAGATCGGCCTTGCCGAGCGCGTGCTTGCCCTGACCACCGCCTATGCCCGCGAGCGGCACGCTTTCGGGCGTCCGATCGGCGGCTTTCAGGCGGTCAAGCACCGGCTCGCGGACATGTTCGCCAAGATCGAACTGGCGCGATCCAATGCCTTCTTCGGAGCCTGGGCGCTGGCGAGCGGCGACAACCGACTGCCCGAAGCGGCCGCCGTCGCGCGCCTCACAGCACTCGATGCCGTGCAATTCGCCACCGAGGAATCGATCCAGCTTCACGGCGGTGTCGGGTTCACATGGGCCGCCAACCCGCATCTTTTCCTGCGGCGCGGCTGGCAGTTGAAGGCAGAACTCGGCCCGACCGCCATTTGGCGCGAACGGCTGCTCGGGCATCTGGCGGACGCCCCACGGACCGCAAGCTAACAAGGAAATCGGACACATGGATTTTAGCGACAGCCCCGAAGAAGCCGCCTTTCGTGCAAAAGCGCGGGAATGGCTGGACGCCAACGCAACCCTGCGGGACGGCAGCGAGAAGGTTCAGGATCACTTCATGGCCCGCGACGCCGACGAGGTCGCGCGAGCGCGGGACTGGCAGGCCCGCAAGGCCGAAGCGGGCTGGGCCGGACTGACTTGGCCGCGTGCCTTCGGCGGCCGCGGCGCCACGCCGATCGAACAGGTGATCTGGAACCAGGAGGAAGGCCGCTATGCCGTTCCGCCCAACGCCTTCCTGATCGGCATCGGGCTGGTCGGGCCGACGGTCATGATCCACGGCACGGAGGACCAGAAAACCGCGATTCTGCCGCGCGCCCTGACCGGCGAGAACATCTGGTGCCAGTTGTTTTCCGAACCCGCCGCCGGCTCCGACCTGGCCGGAATACGGACCCGCGCGCGGCGCGATGGCAACGACTGGGTGATTTCCGGCCAGAAAGTCTGGACCTCGGGGGCGCATTATTCCAGCCACGGCATCCTTCTGGCGCGCACAGACCCGTCGGTGCCCAAACACAAGGGGATGACCATGTTCCTCGTGGACATGTCCGACCCGGCCATCGAAACGCGCCCGATCCGCCAGATCTCGGGCGGGGCCAGCTTCAACGAGGTGTTCATCGACGACCTGCGCGTGCCGGACAGCGCCCGTCTGGGCGGCGAATCCGAAGGCTGGAAGGTGGCGCTGACGACGCTGATGAACGAACGGTTCAGCATCTCGGTCGGACGCGCCAGCGGCGGAGCGCGCGCCGAGGAGCTGATCGACCTGGCCGCCCGCGTCGAACGCAACGGGCGCCCGGCCATCGAGGACGGCGAAGCGCGCGCGCGGATCGCTGACTTCATCGCGCGGCAACGCGGACTCGAATTCACGTCCTACCGGGTCATGACGTCGCTTTCGCGCGGCGAGGCACCGGGGGAGGAAGGCTCGATCGGAAAGCTGCTACTGGGCAAGCTGCGGCAGGAGATGGGCGCCTTCGGGATGGAACTGGCAGGGACTGCGGCGGGCGTGTCGACGGCCGCCGGCGACGATACCGCGCGCTGGCGCAACGAGTATCTTACGGCGCCGGGCAACCGCGTCGCCGGCGGGTCCGACGAGATCCAGCGCACGATCATCGGCGAGCGCATTCTTGGGCTTCCGCCGGAAATACGCGTCGACAAGAACGTGCCGTTCTCGGAACTTTAGGCAAATTGCCGACTGAGCCCGAATAACCAATAGGGAGGAGACTACCATGAACTTCAGATGGACAAGCGTCGTGGCTGCCGGGTGTCTAGCGATGGCTTCACCGGTTGGCGCACAGAACATCGAACTGCCCGACATCATCACCTGGTCGGCCTATGACACGGGATCAGCCGGCCACGCACATTCCATCGCCATCGGCAACATGATGCGCAACCGTTTTGGAACGACGATCCGAGTGCTTCCCGGGCGCAACGATGTATCGCGGATGACGCCTCTCAAGAATGGCACGGTGGATTACTGCCTGTGCGGAATCGCCTCCTATTTCGCCGCCGAGGGCGTGTTCCTGTTTGCAGCGCCGGAATGGGGGCCGCAGCCGATCCGGGCGGTTATTCAGGCTGTCGGCGACTATGGCCTGGGCGTGGTTGTCGCCGCCGATGCCGGCATTGAGACGATTGCCGACCTCGAGGGCAAACGAGTCGGCCGCGCCACCAGTTCGCCCGCGATCGACGTAAACATGGAGGGTTTGCTGGCTTTTGCGGATCTGACATGGGACGATGTCGAAGCCGTTGAATTCTCGGGTTATGTGAATTCTCTCAAGGGCATCCTTGAGGATCGCGTCGATGCGGCCTTTGCGCTGACAACCACCACTGTGAACTACCAGATCGAGTCCAGCCCGCGGGGTATCAAGTGGCTTGAAACCCCCGCCGAGGATACCGAAGCTTGGGCCCGCTATACCAAAATAACGCCGTACGTGACGCCGCACATGGTGTCGGTCGGGCCGGGGATCGACCCCAAGGCACCGCTGCCCATGGCACAATACCCCTATCCGATTCTCGTCACCGAAGCCGATCAGGATGCCACCGAGGTGCGCAACATCGTCGCCGCGCTTGACGTCGGTTTTGACGAATTCAAGGACGCAGCCCCCGGTGCCAATGCCTATGCAATCGATCGCCAGATCCTTAGTTGGGTGATGCCGTGGAGCGATGGAAGCGTCGCCTACTTCAAGGAAAAGGGCATGTGGACCCCGGAGCACCAGGAGAACCAGGACAAGTTGCTGGAACGGCAAAGGGTGCTTTCCGAAGCGTGGAGCGGTTTTGTCGAAGGTGCTCCCGAGGGTGAGGAAGAGTTTGCCGCCGCCTGGATGAAGGCACGCGCCCAGGCGCTTGAGGCAGCAGGTCAGGAAGTCTACTTCCGCTGACTTTCCACAATCGCACAAGTCAGGAACAACTATGCCACATCAACCGCAGGCCACAACGGTACAGCCGATAGGCACGAGCAACGAGCCGACCGGTCTGCGGTTGATGCTTGCGGCGTCGGCGCTTCTTTTGTCTGCAGCGTCGGCCAATCATATCTTCAATCTCGGGTTCTTCATGAACGTCCGACTGCTGGAGATTCATTACCTCTACCTGATGTTGTTGCTGACGTTACCGCTCGCCTACCTTGTCTTTCCATGCAGCAAGACAAACCCGCACGGGTCAACGCGATGGTGGGATTATTTTCTTGCCCTCCTCGCTTTGATAACTTGCGCATTCTTCGTCTATTACGGGCGCAGCGTGGTGAACAAAGGCTGGGATTTCGCGGCCCCCACCCATGCCGTGATTGCCAGCTTCGCCTTCTGGTTTCTGCTGCTCGTGGCGGCGCGGCGCACCGGCGGCTGGACGCTCTTTGTCGTCATCCTGATGTTTTCCATCTATCCTTTGATCGCCAATCATGCGCCGGGACCGATCCAGGGTTTCCAGCGCCCGCCGATTGAGACGGCGATCTTCCACGCCATGAGCGGCGAAAGCGTTCTGGGCATCCCGATGCGCAGTTTCGTCAACCTTGTTGTCGGCTTCATGATCTTCGGGGTTGCGATGCAGCACACCGGTGCGGGGCCGTTCTTTATCGACCTCGCCTTTGCCGCGCTCGGGCATGTGCGGGGCGGCCCAGCCAAGGTCGGCGTCTTGACCAGTGCGCTGACCGGATCCATGAGCGGCAGCGTCATCACCAATGTGCTTACCACCGGGTCTATCACCATTCCGGCCATGAAGAAGGTGGGCTTCCGGCCCAGCTATGCCGCCGGGATCGAGGCGGCGGCCTCGACCGGCGCGGTGCTGATGCCTCCGATCATGGGGGCCACGGCGTTTGTCATGGCGAGCTTCCTGCTTACGGACTACACCAACATCGTGGTTGCGGCGGTGCTGCCCTCGCTACTCTATTTTTTCGGTCTCTTCGCCCAGATCGACGCATACTCGGCGCGCAACGGGCTGAAGGGCGTGCCCCGCGCCGATCTTTCCAGATTCGGAAAGGTGCTGCGCGAGGGCTGGTATTTCCTCGCCGTCTTCGGGCTTCTCATCTGGATGCTGCTTTATCTCAAGCGCGAGGCGATCGCCCCGTTCTATGCAACCGCGCTGCTGATCGTTCTGAACCAGTTGCTGTCGAAATCGCGCTGGGGTCGGCAAGAGCTGATGAACTTCCTGGCGGCGACGGGGCGGCTGTTTGTCGAACTGATCGCAATCCTCGCGGCTGTCGGGCTGATTGTCGGCGGGCTGGCGGTGACCGGCATGTCCGGCACGATCAGCAATGATCTGCTTTTCATCGCGGGCGGCAACACCTTCCTGCTGCTGCTTCTCGGCGCCCTGACCAGTTTCATCCTCGGGATGGGCATGACGGTGACGGCCGCCTATGTCATCCTCGCGGTGTCTCTGGCCCCGGCCCTGGTCGCCGGAGGGCTCGACCCGATCGGCGTCCATCTGTTCATCCTCTACTGGAGCATGCTGAGCTACATCACCCCACCCGTGGCGCTGGCGGCTTTCGCCGCGGCGGCGATTGCCCAAGCCCGGCCCTTCGCTGCGGCCTATGAGGCGATGAAGCTGGGCACCATCATCTATATCGTGCCCTTCTTCTTCGTCCTCGATCCTGCGTACACCCTCCAGGCAGGGTTCGTCGACAGTGCCCTGACAATCCTGCGCGCAGGTATCGGCATTCTGCTGATCTGCGCCGGATTGCAGGGATACCTGCTGGGCGTCGGCCGTATCGAACCCGGTCCCACGGGCGCGATTGCGCGGCTTCTGCTCGGGATTGCCGGTCTGGCCTTCGCCCTCCCCTCGACCGCGATGCTGGCAATTCCGATCGCTGCGGCGGTAGGCGTCGGTGTCGCGGTGACGGCGCTGGCGGCGGTCATCGTGACGTTCTCGCGCAACCGAAAGGCCAACTGAAATGAGCGCACAGAATGGCAAACCCGAGGTCCCTGCCCCGTTCAATGCCTTGCTGGGCGTCCGATTCATTTCCTGGTCCGATGACATGGCGGAACTGCAATTGACGATCACCCATGACCATCTGAATGGCGCCTTCGCGGTCCATGGCGGGGTTTTCGCAACCATGCTGGACAACGCGGTCACCTTCTGCGCGGCCTTTGCGGGCGAAGGCCGTCCCGGTCATCGCTGTCTGACGCTCTCTCTCACCACCAGCTTTGTCGGCCCGGCGATCGACGGCGACGTGCTGACGGCACGCGCGCGCATTGTCGGTGGTGGGCGCAAACTGGTCTTCGTGCGGGGCGAGGTCGTCAATCAGGACGGGCGTCGTCTGGCACATGGAGATGCCGTGATCAAGCGGGACACACCGCCCTCGGGCCAACCCGAGCCGAGCGGCGGAAACTGATCCGCAGAATTCAGTAAGGAGGGGG
>NZ_AQQR01000017.1 GCF_002210095.1 Marinibacterium profundimaris
GGGACGGCGCAGCCGCCGGCTTGCCGGGCGCAAAAGTTTTCCGTGCGCAACACCCGACACATGCGCGCCCTCACGCACGGGACCGCTCCGCGCCACGGGCGCCGCCCTCGCCGAAAAGTTTTGCGATCCTTGACGCGGGCTGATTTGGGGGCCATCCGGAGGATATGCTTCCGCACTCATGTGTGTGTGTTTTGACGGTAGGTTTGCCCGACCCGAGCAGGCAAACGGCCCGACGGGACGCGGAAGACGGATGGAGCGGCGGGATCGTTTTGGCCTCGGGCCAAAACAGACCAGAGCGCAATCCGGCGGAGCGGCCGGGGAGGGACGTGCTCGCGAGGCGGGCAAACCGGGATGCCAGGCGCGACGCCGCGGTGAGGCCGCATGGCCGAATGCGCGACGGACCGAAGGGCCGTTCTCCCCTGCGACACGCGAAGCCGAGCAGGGGGGCAGAAGCCAGTAAACTACCGACGCGCAAGATACCATCACTGAGGAGGAATAGGTTTGCCTCGATAAGCCTTTGTGTTTCATTGATTTACGGCTACTCTCGCAAAAGGTGTGCACCGGTATTTAAGCAGAAGAATGACTTCACAATCGCAACACGACGCAACAGCTTCGGCACTAGGGTTCCGCTACCAGGAACGCTTTGCCCTTCTCCAGCTACTCGAGACAAACGATGATGAAGCCGCAGTAGCAGTTGAGGCTCTTGATGACGTTCAGCTTAAGGCCAACGGCGTAGATATTCTTGAGCAACTAAAGCATTCGCTTGTTCCAAACCCCAAGCCACTGACAATTAAATCGGTGAACCTTTGGACAACCTTCAGAATCTGGTGTGAGCTACTTCCAAACCTAGATCTAGAATGTACGAAGTTTGCGTTGATTGCAGTTGCTCCGATTGCCTCTAATTCCACTCTTCGTTGCTTAGAAACGGAAGGCTCAGACCGCGCTTCTTTGTCGTCTGAGTTACAAGCAGAGGCGAAGCGCGTCATTGAAGACGTAGAAACAGCAGAACCTGAAGGCAGAACAAAGCCTCATAAGAAGAAGGCTTCTGGGGCTGCGGCATTTCTTGCATTGTCTGAAAGTCAGAGGGCAAGCTTGCTTCAAAGGGTTTCGATACAGTCAGAAGTAGGGACGATCAGTAGCTTGGAAGGCAAACTTGCTCAGCGTCTTGACACCTACCCGAAAACTCAACGGGCGACGCTCGCGGCGAAACTCGGTGAGTGGTGGGATCGGCAGATGTTGTTGTCTTTTGACGGTAAGCGAGATCGCTTCATTAAAAGGTATGAACTGCTCGAGCAACTCTCCGAGATTAGCGCAATGCTTACATCAGAAGCTCTATTGGATAGCTTTAGCAGCAAACAACCGCCTCCTGTTTTTGATACTCATGAGATGTTGGCGAAACAATGTGAGCTAGTGGAAGCCAAGCCAGCAATGGTGAAGCTGGCTCGTATTTCAGAATGGCAAGCTAGAAATCAAAGAGCGGCTTGGTCAATTGAAGCCCCATCCAAAAATAGCAAAATCGTGGAATACGACGAAAGACTTGTCTCCGAGTGGACCTACAGGCACGAAAGTGCATGCGAAAACACCGAGGCCGGAAATGAAACTGAATTGGTCACTAACGGGCAATCAGTACTGCGATGGGTCTTGGAAGAAGCTGCTCAAGAGGTAGGAACTATTGAAAGCACAGTGACATCGCCCTTCTACGTGCGAGGAAGTTATCAGGTTTTGTCAATTGAGGGTCGGGTCGGATGGCACCCTGACTATCGCAAACGTCTAGGGTTTTCAGAATGAGAACGACTTATGACCTTTTTGCTGAAACAAACCCGGCCTTCGTGTCATTTCTCCTCTATCGATTTGTAAAAAGCTATTCAGGCGATAGTGATGAGGCCCCACACATAAGTCTAGCGTATCTTGTTGTGCCCTTGGCCGTGTCACAACGCTTAGAAGCTAGTTTTTCTTCAACAAATTCTGCAACAGGCTTTCTTTCTTGGCTCAACCGTTTTCCCGAAGTCCGTATCGGACTTCAACAAGACATTGAGGTAGCAAGAAATACTACTGATCAGGGAATTCGTGCCGCCCTCTTCAGCCAATTGTTAGAGTTAGGGAACAATGGAACCATGCAGTTGGGCGGCGCGAAGAAGCCCCCAGAAAACACCAAAAGCAAGCTGTCTGATATGCCAAAGCAGGCTGTCTCGAGGGCTGAGCGACTTGGGACATGGATGTCTGGTATCGGCGGCCCGGCTACTATCTTTTCCGCCTTAGAGGTGCGACCATGACACGTTGGAATATCTCTGAGATCGCGTTCTTTGGTCTGGAAGGCCGGAGAAGAACAATCCAGTTGCGCCCAAATGAAGTAGCAATACTTACTGGCCGCTCCGGAACAGGCAAATCGGCCATCATCTCAGGAATTGATTATTGCCTTGGCTCCAGAAGCTGTGAGCTCCCTGATTATGTGCGGCGACGTACTATCGGTGTCGCAGTTCACTGGAAAAACGATCAAACCGACTTGATAGTTGGACGCGTCGTTCCCGACAGTGGCGTGGGAACAGAAAAAATGTTCGTTAAGACGGGGCGCAATTTAAGGTTGCCTACTTCGTTCGAACAAATTGAAGGGCCCGCCCCTCGCGCGACTGCCAGAAAACTAATCGAACGAGCATTCCGAATCTCCGACATAGACGATGCGGACGCAGACGAGAAGTCGACGGTTGGAAAGGCCACAATCAGGCACACCACACCCTATCTGTTTCTCACCGCAGACGTGATTATCAGCAACAAGACTGTTCTTCATGACCTGAATGATCCCGACAAGGCAAAGGACATCAGGGCAACATTGCCTTACTTCCTTCAAGCGGTTGATCAGGAAACTGTCTTGGCACAAAGACGATTGCGCCAATTAGAGGCGGCGTTGGCGCGGCTTGAACGTCAGGACAAGGCAAGAAAGAAAAGCCGATCTCTGCTTACCGAGCGAGCGATAGCATTGCTTACCCAATCCGCTGGCCTAGGAATGTCTGACGCACCAGACCCCACGCTCCCAGAACATGAACTTCTTGATCTTCTGAGAGAGGTAACATCTTTCGAGATCACTCGGACCGATACGGAGACTGGCGATCAGCTTGGCGCCTTAGAACAGGATCGGCGGGAAACAGTTCGATTGGCTTCAGAAAATCGCCAAAAGCGAGATGCCTTGAAAGCGCTAGTCAAAGACGCTTCTGGTTTTGAAACGACAACCTCTGGGCAGTTTCAGAAGTTGAACCTAGTAAATCACCTGCACCTCGACAACGAAACTTGCCCAGTGTGCCAGGAAAAGAGTCAGATAGGTGCAAAAATTGCTAAGGACATTGCTGCCTCTCTTTCGCTCATTGAGAAGGAAGTTGCCTCAGTTCAGCAAGTGACCCCAGAGTTGCTTGATCAATTAGAGCAGGCAGAAGAAAATTTGCAGTCCACTAATAATCGGATCAGGGAAATTGAGCGCCAGATTCGAAGTGCCATTCAGCAAAGCGATGCCCTTAGACGAGCTGATGATCTGGCTCAGGCGCGCGCAATCACTCTTGGCCGCGTAGAGCAGTTTTTAGAAACGACCGTTGAGGATTTCGAGCAGGCTCCGGTTGATTTTGGCAGTCTTCGAAGTGAAATCGAAGGATTAAGAGAATTTGTCGATCCGCAAGCTCTTCGCGACAAGATCGCACATGCCGAAAACATGGTGTCTAACTACGCATCTGAGATGCTTCCTTCCCTTCCCTCAACCGCTCCACTCACAGATGCCCGCCTACAATTCTTTGCCGATGGCAGAATTCGCATTATTGAAGCAGAGCGTCAACGCCAGCTCAACCTCGTCGATGTTGGTTCAGATCAGAACTATCTCGCAATTCATTTGGCACTACTATTTGGCTTGCACAAGCACTTTGAGCAGGTTGCATCGCCGGTGCCCGGCCTGCTCGTTATCGATCAGATTAGCCGTCCGTATTATCCCAAGGATGAAAAGGCTCGCGACGAACGCAGCTTGGAAGAAATGGCGCAGGATGATGATCGTCGTTCCATGGCAAGAATAATGGACTTCATCTTCAAAGAGACAGCCAAAGCTAATGGCCTCCAAGTTCTACTAATCGAACATGCATATATGGAGAATGATGATCGCTATGTTGACGCCACAGTTGAACGTTGGACTAAAGCCAACGGTATCAAGCTGATCCCAGACGATTGGCCTGTACGTGAGGCCTAGGTATTGCGGGTTGATCTTTGAGCTGAAACAACACGACCAAAAGGGGAACCGTGGTCCCACGGCTCCCCTTTCGGTTCAGATCGTCTCCTCTCGCGCGCTAATCACGCGACCAGCGAGAGCCCCGCGCCTGCGTCCTGCGGCTGCTCACCGCTGTCGATGAACGGGATGATCGAGAAGGTCTGCCCGCCGCGCTGTTCTTCGTTCTGCACGGCGTTCACGCGCAGGTCGCCATCGGGCGTGTTGATCAGCAGCGACAGGTAGTCATTGCCCGTGCGGCTGCTTTTGGCCATCCAGGCCGAGCCGACGCGGATCGGTGTGCCCCGGGGCGAGCTGACCTCGATCCGGTAATCGGGGTGGGTCTCCTCGGATTTGTAGCTGTTCTCGATCAGCATGAACTCCAGATCGAACATCATGTTGGCGATGTAGCCGGTGAAGGCGTTGTCAGCGTCCATGGCGGTGAGCTCGCCCGAGATCGAGCCGGATTTCATCAGGCCGTTCGAGACCAGCGGGATGATCTCGAACGCGCCGCTTTGGGCCGCGCGCGCCTCATTCGTCTGCACCGCGTTGACCCGGAACGGGCCGAGGCCGACATCGATCTGCATCGAGATGTAGGGGTTGCCGCTGGTATTGCCGGTCTCGTTCCAGGCCGTGCCGATACGCACCTTGCGGCCTGATTTGTTGACTGCCGTCACGTCAAAATCCGGGCTGCGTTCGGACATCTTGGCCCGCGCCTCCAACTGGATGGCGATGTCAAAGCGCGTCGAGTGGATCATGCCGGTGTACTGAGCGGCTGCGGTCTCGACATTGCGGGTGAGGGTTCCTGCGAACATGGGATGGTTCCTTTTGGATTGGCCGGTGTCTGACGTCCTTGCCAGCGCATCCGGGATTGCTTTCTCGACCCCTTGAGGGATCACAAATCAGAAAGCTTGCTTTCCTTTCAGCCCCGCCCTCGGGTCAGAGCTGCCGTACGAGTGGGAAGGCCCCCGCGCCTCCTAGTGCTACGCCCCTCCCCTGCCCGTTTGGTCTTGATTGGCTGCCCGGATTTTCCGCGCCGTCCTCCGATCGCGCGATGAAGAACTCCGCCTCTTTTCCGTTCAACCCGTGCCCGCCCCGGTCGGTCAGACCGATGCAGCTGCTGTTCGGCTGATAGGTGATCAGGTACTGACCGAGCCGGTCCTTCTGGACAACGTAGCCGGTATTGGCCCAGTGCACGATCTGGCCGGCATCAACGGCGGCCTTAATTTCATCGAGTGTCATGATCTTCTCCCCCCTTGCCTATTCTGCTGCCACTGAAGCGGCATCTGGTGCCTGCCCCACGATCCGGGCCAAAATGTTGCCCGTGTCGATCCCGTCCCCATGCGGCAGGAACACCCGCAACTGGAAGGCGATGATCTCGGTGAAGCAGCCGAGGGCCTTGAGGCCGTCGATCATGCCCTTGTCCGCGCCGCCAAGCTCGAGGCGCATCTCGCCTGCGACACGGCGACGGGTCAGAGTCAGACCCCGGCCCAGATCGACAGGCGCGGTGGTGCCGAGGGCGGCGGTCAACATCTCCTGCGGTGTTTGCGGGTTGGACACGAGGAAGCTGGCGCGCAGCGCGGCCGCCCCTTCCTCGCTCAGCGTGCGCCCGATCATGGCGGTCGCCCCATCGGGCGTGACCCGGTAGATGCGCTCATTGGTGGTCGGAATGTCCTTCCAGATCGGCAACAAGAGCCCGGTCAGCAGGTAAAGCTTGGTCGTGGTGGTTTTCGGCAGGGACGCAGCCTCTTCATCCCAAAGCCGTACGAACTCAGGCTTGCCGATCTCTTCCCAGGCCGAGGACTCGAACCGTGCCTCTTCGAGATAGCTCGACCCGTTTGGCCGCACCGCCTTGCGCATCAGCGTGACAATGTCCTCGTCATACATCTGCATCGGGCGTGCCGAGATGAGCGCCGCGCGACCGGAGGCGCGATTGACCATCGGCAGCTTGTCCGGATTGCGCGATATGGCCTCTTCAGCGCCCAGGACATGGACCGGGTCCGTCACCTCGAGCCCGATGATCCGCGTCACGGCGCCGGATTTCGGGCAGGTCCAGAGATCCTCTGTGGAGACCTGCTCGATCTTTTCGCCACGCAGGGTTTCCACGCCGAGATCGAGCGTGCCCGCCGCGCGCGCCCGTTCCGTCTGATCGGCAATCCGCCTCATGAACTCGGCAAAGAGCGCGTTCTGCATGTGGATGGGAAGGGCCAGAACTCGGTTGAGAAACCGCTGGATCGGCGGCAGCTCCTCAAGGAGCACCCCGTCCTTGTCGATCAGCCGCAGGGCTGTCCAGTCGGTGAAGCTCTCGTAGCTCAGGTCGCGAAACGCCATGCGGCGCTGTGCCATCCAGTCGGTGTCCCGAAACGGGTTCATGCCGTCGGCGAAGGCGAAAGAGGGATCGGCCTGTTCGGTGGTGACGATACGGGTGGTCGTGCCATCGATGCCGTTTGAGCGCAGATGCACACCATTGCCGACGATGAGGATCAGGGCGGGCTTGTCCACGGGCCCGTTCCAGTTGGGCAGGAAGGTTGTGCAGGCGCGCGCATGTGCGATTTGCGCCGCAACAGCGGACGCAGAGAACTTGAGAATAGCCATGGGGATGTCTTTCGGTTGAGTGTGGGAGGGTCGACCCGCGCGGGCGGCATGGTCCACGCGCGGGTCGCGTGATGGCTCAGGCCGCTTGCGCGACCTCGCCGTCAGGCTCCGGGGTTTCCGCGATGGGCTCCGCCTCATCAAAGGCGATACCGGCGGTCTGCATCATCGGCGGGCACCAAGCGGCCACGGCAGTGCGCTGCGCGTCCGTGAGCGTGGCGAAGGGCTCGGCGAAGAGCTTGTCACAAAAGGCGACGATCTCCTTCTTGCTCGACGAGGCGAGCGTCACCGCCTCCTGGGTCAGACCCAGATCTTCACCGAGGATCTTGAGGAGCCAGGCCTTCTTGAAGCGGTTGAAGAGCGCCGCATTCGGCGTCCAGTGGGCGCGAATGTCGGGCATGATCTCGATCTCGAACGCATGCATCAGGCTGTCGCGCCGAGGATCCCGTGCGAAGCAGGACTGCGTGGTGCTGGCCGTGGCATAGGCCACGAGCTTGGCCTTCTCCCCTGCATCGAGCGCGCGAAACGCCGCGAACTGATCGGCGGGCGCGCGGGTGTCATCGAGCCAGGAGAGGTCAAGCACATCATGCGCCGCCGCCACCTGCTCGAGCGAGGTCTCGTCGATCTCGTCCATCTTGGCATGGCTGCGGTACTCCTTGCGGGCATCGATCTTGATCGCCGGCGTGACACTCATGCCGCTGGCCAGAACGTCACTGACCAGCTTGAAGAGCGTCAGATCGAGAGTGGCCTCCGGATGCAGCGCCATCGCGGCGCCAAGGGCCATGGCCCGCTCGGTCTTGAGGTCCTCAGCCAGCGAGGCTGGATAGGTGATTTCGCCGGCGTCCGGGGCCTCCTCCCCTGTCGGATTACTCGCGGAGCCGCGCGCGCCCTCCTCTTTCACGGTGTCCTCCGGGCGCACGAGGCCCATATGGAGCGTCACCTTCCCGTTCGACCAGGACGCGATCACGCCTGCACGGGCCAGGTCCTCGGCGCTGTAGGCCTCCTGCAGATCGCGGGCTTCCTCTTCCAAGGCGTCCACGCGCTCGTAAAGGGCGTTGTAGGCATCGTCTTCGAGCCCCTCATCCTCCATCTCGAGTTGCAGTTTCTCAAGTTCGGCAGTGATTTCATCCACGCGCGTCTGGGCGGTCTCATCCGGCTCGACGGGTCCTGGGTAGACGCGGCCATAGTTGGCCATGGTCGCGTAATCATAGCGCACCATTGCATCGGCCCAGGCAAAGCCCAGCTTTATGCGAGCCTCTTCGGCGGCACCCCCAAGCTTCTCGAGCAGGATGGTCTCGACCAGTGCCGCATCTTCCAGCACGGAATGCTCATCCAGCAGATCGGCTGCGACGGCACCACCGCGTGCCTCGTAGTCTTCACGCACGAAAGCCCCGATATCGTCGCTGACCTGCACGCCGCGGGATTTGAGCGCCTGTCGAACGGTATAGGCCTGAAGATAGCCGCCGTCTTTCGTGAGCGCCTCGAAGACCTCGCGCTGCACCTCCTGGCTCGGGTGCTCGGCGAAGGCCTTCATTGTGTCGAGCGTGATCACCTTGCCCCGAGCCGCGGCGCGGATGTCCGGGTGGATCAGGCCATAGCGCAACCGGCCTTTCACGGCCGCCACCGTGGTGCCGAAGGTCTTTGCGATCGTCTCAGGCGTCTGCCCGTCGACTTCCATCATCCGGGCGAAGGCCTCGAACTCGTCAATCGCGTTCATCGGCGCCTGGGTGACGTTCTCGGCGAGCGACAGGGCCGTGGTGACATCGCAATCCTCGGGCACGAGGCGGCAATCGATCTTCGTCTTCGCGGTGAACCCCTTTGCGGCCTTGTCCGCGACCAGCTCCTTCAGGGCTGCATGGCGCCGGCCACCGGCGAGGACAGCATATTTGCCGTCAAGCTTCTGAACCAGAAGCGGCTGGAGCAGGCCCAGCACAGCGATACTGGCCTTCAGATGGGCGATGTTCTCGGGATCATAGGTTTCCGGCGCGTTGCTGCGCACATTGGCGGGGTGTGCTGTCAGATCGCCAATCGCGACGGTGAGCGGGGTAAAGCTTGTGGTCATGGGATATCCTTCCAGGTGGGTGAGGTGTGGCCCGCGCGCGCGCGCGTGACCAATCCCCGGCTTCAGGGATCACCACAACAAAAGGCCCACTCTCCCTTTGAGGGGGAGTGGGCCTTCATCGCCTGGAGTATCAGGAGGGGGTGTCCCCTGCCCTACCAGTCGCGCGCCAGCATGATGGTCAGCACGCGGACGGTGGTGGCGGGATTGTCCGGGGCCTCAGCCCCGTAGCGAAAATCCGAATCTGCCTCATAGAGATCGATTTTCCAGAACACGGTCTCGCCCCGAATCTCGACCGCGCCAAAATCGTGCCAGCCTTCCGGGTCATTCTCAGGCTCGAACGTAGCAAACTCACCGGTTGCCTTCACCGCCTCGGCCGTGAAGCCGTCACCGGCCTCCATAAGCGCGCGGGTGACATGCATCCGGCCCTGGATGGGCCGCGCGGGCGGCACTCCAAGGCACGCGAGCTTGCGAAACGCGTCGTTCTGCGCCGCGATCACGGTCGGATCTGCACGGTCTGGCTGGGGTTGAACGGTCATGGACATGGGTATCTCCTTTGAGAAGTTAAAACACCCTTCCCAAAGCCCGCTTTCACTTTTCCGCCTGGCGGAACAGCCAGACATAACCTGCCTGACCCGAGCAGTTTCAAAAGTCGGCTCAGCGGACGGAAGCTGCCGTCACGGAATATTTCACTTGGCCATTTGATGACCAATCTACTAACGCTGATTCCATGAACTATGATTATAACAAACTGTATGGCGAGACCCGCGACGCATTGGGGGAACCGACCACAATTTTCGTCAATTTCTTTGATCACCTTGAGCAGCAAGACGTTCGAGTTTTGGATGTCGGATGTGGGCAAGGTCGCGACGCAATTTTCATCGCTAGAAAGGGTCATCGCGTGGTCGGAGTGGACATCTCAGAAAATGGTATCCGTGACCTCAAAGAAGTGGCGGCACGGGAAAATCTGTCTATTGAAGGCGTTGTGGCTGACATCGCCTCATACGAGCCAGATGGATCATTCGATATCATTTTGATTGACCGGACATTGCACATGCTCGCTCGGCAAACACGTCTCACGGCGCTAAAGAAAATGCTTAACCATGTAGGCAAACAAGGATGGATATTGATCGCTGACGAAGTCTCCAACATCGAAGACTTCAAGGGAGTTGTATCCGAACATCCAGCCGACTGGAAAACGGAACTGTCTCAGCGCGGCAACCTTTTCTTGCGCCATGTCTGACAGGTAGGTTTGGGCCCCAGTGCTGCCGTTTTGCCGCTTCGCGGCAATGGGATGGTCAGGCAGCCTCGGCGCTGCCCTCTGCCCTTCCCACCTCGGATCGGGCGATCAGATAGTCACAGGCGCGCTGCGCATCCGCGGCGTGCTTGAAGATCGCACCCTTGTCCGACCGAAGAACGCGCAACCAGTTGTGGAGATAGGCGGCATTCATCTCGAGCGTATGCGCCGTGAAGCCGAGCGTCTGACCCAGGAACACCGAGGTCAATTCCGCGACGATCTCCTCGCGCGCATAGGACGTGTTGCCAAACTTCGAGAACCCGAAATCACGGTTCAGTCGATGCGGGGCTTTCGTGGCATGGGCCAGCTCATGCGCCCAGACCCCGTAGAAATTGCGCGGGTCCTGGAACCGCGTGATGGACGGCATGTAGACCTTGTCCACGGGCGGCAAATAGTACGCTTCCGTTCCTGTGAAGACGGTCGTGATGTCGATGGCGTCAAAAAACGCCTGCATGTGCGGGATGGGCTCGGACGGCGGATGCTCGGGCACGGGCTCCGGGCCGGGGAAGAAACTGTCGGGCAAGCCCTCGATCTGGCAGGCATTGAACACACGGTAGGATTTCTGGAAGCGGAAGATGCGGGCTTCCTCGGAGCGATCATCGCCATCGCTGCGGTCGTCCTCGCCGCCCGCGTCTTTCCGGCTTTGGCCGTAATAGACGACGACAGAGGATTTCTCGCCCTTGCGGACCTTTGCGTCCAATGCATTGGCCTGCGGCAACGTCATCCAGAAAGGAGAGCTGTGGCCCGCCATCACGGTCCGCATCGTCAGCAGAAAGTTGTTGACCCCCTGGTAGGGTTCACCGCCCACGCGTAGGGGACGAAAGCTGCTACCTGCGGTCCAGGGCTTGCGCCACGGCAGGACGCCGCGCTCGATGATGCGGATGATTTCGTTTGTGATGACCTCGGAGGCATCGAATTTGGGCGTGCGGGATCGGGCCATGGCTGGCCTCCTTTCGAGTTTTGGTGAGAGGAAATGGTGATCAGGCTGACTGATGGGACCGCGGATCGTTGAGGATCCTCGCGCCGAGCCCTTCGACCATGTCGATGTAGGTGGTCAGCGAGACGGACTTGCCGGAACCCGAAGGTTCAGGGTCGCCCGATCCGTCCCGCGCCACCCGCGGCAAGTTAGCGAAGGCGATGACATCGGTGACAGGTCGGATATCGATGAACGGGGTCCCTCGTGCGACTGCAAGAGTGGCCAAGGGAAAGCGCTCGATCGGCGCGAAGGTCGAAACGGTGGTCCAGCCGAGATGGATGAATGTCCCGCCCTCTCCGCAGATCACATGCGCGTTTGGCAATGACGCCGCCTGCTTCAGATAGCCGAGATCACCCAGGACAGTCTCCCGCTCGCGCCGCTGTGCCTGCCTCGTCTGGCCGGTTCGGCGTGGTTTCTTGTGTCGCCACCACGAGGCAGCGGTCGCGCGCAACACGCGCAAGACACCTGTTTGCATGGGAATGTCCTTCATCAGGAACGGCAGACCGGAACCCGGCCCGGACCCATCTGAGGGACCCCAAAGGCCCTCATCCGTCAGTCACAAAACCCGAAGGACACTTTCTCTTTTTCCGGCCCCTTTGGGCACACAACAAAACCGAAAAGCCCGGCCCTTCTGCCGAAGCCATTGATTTCATGCAGCAATTCCAGATCGGCAGGCAAGATCGGCAACGCATATCGGCAAAACCTTGCTTGAAAGTACGAAATGTGTTTATTTTTCAATTACTTTGCAAACATGGAAGATCGGCAAAAATGCTGGAAACACCCGCCAGGATCGAACCCTGCTTCTTCGAGGAGCATATTCCCACAGAACTGGCAGACCTTTCGGTCGACATCCAGAGGGAAGCCACCGGGCTGGGACAAGGGTTGCATCCTGACAGCGCAGCCGAACTTGCCGATCTCGTCCGTGTGATGAACTGCTACTACTCCAACCTGATCGAAGGACACAACACGCGCCCCCGCGACATCGAAAGGGCGCTGGCTGGTGCCGAGCTTGAGGAAGAAACCCGTCCCCTCGCCCTTGAGGCCCGAGCGCACGTCATCGTTCAACGGGCCATCGACGAGATGCATCGCAAGGGCACCCTGCCCCGCCCCACATCCGTCGAATTCCTGACTTGGGTCCATAAGAGCTTCTACGACGAGATGCCGGATGAGTTTCGGGTCATCGAACATCCCGACGGCACACAAGAGCCCATCGTTCCGGGACGCATGCGCCAGGATGATGATCGGGAAGTTGCGGTCGGGCGCCACCTACCTCCTTCATCGTCGCGCGTCGCGGCATTCATGGACCATTTCGACAAACGATTTCAGATTGCGGCGCGGTCTTCGAGCGGAAGGATCATCGCGATCGCCTCTGCACATCACCGGCTCAACTACATCCACCCTTTCCCGGATGGTAACGGTCGTGTCAGCAGACTGATGTCTCATGCCATGGCCCTCACAGCGGGGATTGGTGGCCAAGGGCTCTGGTCCGTATCACGTGGGCTGGCCCGCGGGCTAACCGATCGGGGCGAGTACAAACGGATGATGGATCTGGCCGACAGTCCACGCCGCGGAGACCGCGACGGACGGGGGAACCTGTCAGAAGCGGCACTGAAGACGTTTAGTGAATGGTTCCTAAAGGTGACGCTCGACCAGATCACCTTCTCAGCAAGATTGTTCGATCTCGGCGGACTAGACCAACGGTATCGTCGTCTTGTTGCAGATACCATCGATGACAAGCGAGCGCCGGAACTAATCTCGGCGGTTCTTCGGCATGGGGCACTGGAACGAGGCGATGCGCAGATTGTGCTCAAGACGTCCGAGCGTACTGCTCGCAACACGCTGAGTAAACTGACCGCCGCCGGATACATGACGTCCGCCTCGCCGAAGACGCCAGTTCGGTTGGCGTTTCCGTTGGATTATCGAGAGCGGCTCTTTCCAAACCTCTTTGGAGATGGTGACCTCCCACAATAACTTTAGGCATTTAGGGTGTAATGCCTGGCCGCCGATTTCTTCCATGGGCGGCCAGATTTTCATCAAGGCTTGCTCGTGTGTCACTTGTCCACCGCGGTGGACATCTGCTGGTCTGAGATAAACCGAAGAACCACCACGCGCCGCTAGGTGCGTTTGGACAGTTTTGGTTGCCACAAGCGCCGCTTCTCGTTCGAAGTCCACCGCGGTGGACATTAGACAGTTCGCTCATTGTTTTCGGACAGTCGCTTGATCAAAGCTAATGGATCAAATTGGTTTTGCCTTTGACCCAGGGTGATACTGTGAAAATACGCTCCAAAATCCCTGATGCGTTTTCCAAGCTGTAGCATGATGAAGATCGCGCATGACGCTTTCTGAGCTCCTACAGCATTCTTGGCTTTCTCGAAAGTCTCTGGGTGAATGCCCATCATGGGTGCAAGTGTTCGAGCATGGTTTTCAATGTCCAACCAGTTTCTAAGTCTCTCTGTGGAGAACGATGTCGCCTGATCGCAGACTGAGGTCAGCAAGTCTGGTTTCAGGGCCTCAAGGCCTAGGTTGCTATCTAAATCTTTTTTTTCTTCTTCAGACTTAGATTGATGCCGGACAGTTTGTCCGTCATTGGCGGGCAATTCCATAGTTTCAGGCGGATCATCCGGGGTAGACAAACTCTGGCATTCTGCATCTGTATTGGCGAGCAGAGCGTGGTATTCGGGGAGGCTCAGCTTCCTGCGTAGAGCTTTCCGTGCGTGGTTGATGAATGCGTTGCTAGGATCGTGCTCTTCCAAATGGGCGAGCTTTGTAAGGATCTGTTTGCGGACAAATATCCGATCTCGCCGGTTATTCTCCATCTCTTGCGCGATGGCTATAAGCTCGCTCGCACGTTGGAGCAGGGGGGTGAGAGACAATCCATAACTGATGCACTCCCCGCCGGATGAGCGAACGCGGTAGCGCTTTCGGTTCGAGCTGTCATTGCGCTTGATGAATCCGAGTTCAACGAAGCGGTTGATGTGCCTCCGGAGTGTCCGTTCGTCGATTCCGCCAACGCGCTGGCAAAGTGAATTGTTAGACGCAAAAACCGTTTCGCCATGGCCAGGTTTCAGAAAACTGAGCATTGCTTGAAGTGTCTGTATGTGGCCAGGACGTAGACCAAACACGCTGCGTGCATCTCTCAGGGCTCTGAAGATGGTCCAGACGTCGGTTTCAGATGGGGGAAATGAGCCGCGGGTTGCATCAGCACCTGCGGCTTCGATCGAGAGTTTTGTAAATGCCATGGCTTGTTCACGACGACCGTTCGGCCCACAACTTCCCCGTCTCTTTCCTCGAATTTTCGCGGAAAAAGGCAAAAAATATCAGTCCACCGAATCGGTGACTCTTGACCGGTATGCTGGAGGTTGCTACATCAAAGATGCTAATCAGATGATGAGGGCTCTCCAGGGGAAACTTTGGGGGGCTCTTTTCTTTCGGGTCTTCGCTTTTCTCCTCTGCTCGTGTTGCTCTGTGTGGCCTGGGTTAGGACCCAGAGCCTCTCTCATTCCGCCACTGTACGAAGAGTTGCAAAAGCGTAGCTTCCGCGTGCTCTTCGAGCCATTGGCCGAATTCTGGACTGTCCTTCTTGGTGACCTTGAGCGCGATCGCCTTCTCATCGATTGTCAGCGTGCCCAATGAACTGCCGTTCTCATCATTGATGACCGAAGTCAGCCCACGATTGGGCGGCTTCTTGTCGCTACGTGCTTTGCTCGAGCAAGCCGAATAGACCGCTTGGAACTTTTCGGAACTAGGAGTGTCGTCGGGCAGGGCGGCGAGCGCCTCTTTGGCGATGTCCACCAAATCTACCTTCACCGACAAGGCAGCTAGATCACCCCACTGCCGTCGTCCGATCCCATGTGCTGGCCCGATGAGTTGAACAAGACCGTCTGGCAGTTGTTCTATGACGACCCTGTGGTTGGATACGCCTTGCCGGGTCAGACCTAGAGCATCTTGAATGACACCGGGTTTGTACCCGGATTCTTGCATCTCTTTGATAAAAATAGACTTTTCTATAAAAGACGGATCAAGCCTGAGGTTGTTCTCCTGGCCTTGAGCGATCAGAGATGCGTCATCGTCCAAGGTTCGAACAATCGCCTTGACCGTTCCACCGACCTTACGGATCGCCGCAAGCCTGCGGCGGCCGTAGATGATGCGGTATCTGTCCGGTTGGGCTGATGGACGGACCATGATGGGCACTTGTTGGCCATGCTTGCGAATGCTCTCGGCCAACTCATCGATACTGGAATCTTCCAGCACCAACCGATCGCGCAGCCCATCCATGTCAATCTGATCGGGTTCGATATCGCGAATCGAGTTTGCTGTGATCTCGCGCAAAGAGTCGCGCAATCCTCCAACAGATCCCGGCAGCTTTGCCGCTTTTGGCGGGGTAGGGGAGGGGGCTCCGCTCTCCGTCTCATTCCTTGGAGGCTGGTTGAAGATGTTTCGGGCCATCAGCGACGCCCCCATGCCATTTGGATCGTCTGCTCTAGCTCATCGCCAACGCCATTCACGCTGGTCAGGGCGCGATCAATTGTCTTTCTGATGAATTGGCTTGGATCGACTTCGTAGACGGTCTGCTGCGTCATCCCCGCGTCGGAGATCGCCGTAGACTTCAGCATCGGCTCTGTCATGACCTGACCTGCCAGAATTGATCTCAGGTAGCCTGCCATTTGGGTCTGCGGACCGTCCGACGGTTCATATCTGGTAATCAGGAACTTGACAAAATCCCATGTGACACGCCGACCGATGGCTTCCTCCACGGCCTTGACCGTTTCTGAAGCAAGCTTCAGGAATTGGCTCATGGATGCGATGTCAAGCATGCCAGGTACCACGGTAACCAAAAGCCCCGTCGAGGCTGCCAGCGCAGTCAGGGTTAGAAACCCAAGCTGAGGCGGGCAGTCGATCAGGACGATGTCGTAGTTTGCCTCAACCTCTTCAAGCGCCAAGGCGAGGCGCTCTGCAAAGATGGGCTGTACGCGACGGGCGAGAGCGTTTGCGGTCTCGGTTTCGTACTCCGAGAGCATCAAACCGGCGGGCACCATGTCGAGCTTATGGAAGTAGGTCTTTTGGATGACGTTCGAGAGAGGAACTTGGTCCTCATATCTCAAAGCATCATAGATTGTGCCGCCATCGGCGAACTCAAGCTCGGGCCGAAAGCCGAAAAACGTGGTCAAACTTGCTTGCGGATCGAGGTCTAGGACCAGCACGCGGTAACCGCGCAAGGCATACCTTTGCGCAAGATGAATCGTTGCAGTAGTCTTTGATGAACCGCCTTTGAAGTTGACGACGGATATCACCTGGAGACGATCGCCATCACGTCGACCTGGGCGGTAGCTTTCTGCGTTCTTTCCAGTGCGTCCAAGAACATCGCGCAACTCATCAATCTCTTGGGCTGTGTAGAACCGGTGTCCGCGGTTGTCTGTATGCACTTCCGGGAAGCTGCCGTCCTTGTGCCGGTTGCGCAGGTTAGATGTGCTTACGCGCAGGAGGCCGGCGACTTCGGTGGAACTGAAGCGGCGTAGGGACTTTCGTTCTTCGGGTTCGAAAGCGATCTTCATCTGGCGATCCAAAGACTCAGCCAGATTGTCGGCAAATGCTCCGATATCGGAAGAGCCTATGCCTTGCGTGTATCCAATGTTACGATCATCCATGTCCTGCCGCCCACTCTCGGCCTCTGTTGAGGCTCTTAGTCATTCTGACGGTGTACAGCGTGTCTGACGCGTTTTGCCGTCAGAATGGGAATGCCACGATCCAGTGAGTCCGGCAAGAAGAATCTAAATGTAGTGTGAAAGTTATCCACAACACCTATAGGTGTTGTCGTGTAAAAAACTCAGCAAGTCATTGATATAGATATATTAAATGCAGATCTAACCAAATCGAGCCGCTACTCTGTTGAGTTGGCACATTAGCAGCTAACCCCAAGCAACTAATGGCACTTTCTGCCTCCTGCGGAGTTTTCTCCCGGTGAAATTTTTTGGATTCGGGTCAGAAGCTACATCTGATTTTGGCTCGATTCGTACGGCATGAGGCCAAGTCGTTCCGCCCGCTCCAACAGCATTTTCACCGAAGACGGCTGCCATCTTGTTCGGCCACGAGGCGTGCGTTCGCGCATCGCTTCCAGCCGGGTGCAGATCGCCTGAAGCGTGATGTCGGGGTCCGCGCCCTTGATGCCGGCGACGATGGCGGGCAGACGGTCGTCGGTTTCGCGGCGCCCGGCGCGGGCTAGCACCTCGGCCGGCAGGAAGCCGTCGCCGACATAGGCCTTCACAGCGCGCAAGAGACGGCTTTGGGTCCAGCGACGCGCCTCGGGCAAGGGGCCGTTGATGATGCGCACCACGTCTTCCCAGGCCAAGTCGGGTCGCAACCGGCGCACATGGGGCACCCAATCTTGTGCCGTCTCGTTCAGACGCTCCATGTAGCCGTCTTGTCGCGCCAGCCGTACTTTGCGAAGAGCAGCAGGGTCTTTGGCCCGCAGTCCAGGGTTCCCGCCGACCCGGCCCTTGGTACGGGCGCTCGCCAGCCCCGCCTTGGTACGTTCCCGGATCAGCGCCCGCTCGAACTCGGCCGCGGCGCCCAGAACCTGCAGCGTGAACTTGCCTTGCGGGGATCCGGTGTCGATCGGGTCCTGAATGGAACGAAAGAACGCCCCCTTGGCCTCCAACCGTTCGATCACCTCGAGAAGGTGCGACAGAGACCGTGCGAGCCGGTCGATCCGTACGACAACCAGCGTGTCGCCCTTGCTAATGCGCTCCAGCAAGCGGGCAAGCACCGGCCGGGCACGATTGCCGCCTGAGGCGTGCTCTTCGAAGATCTCGACGCATCCCGCAGTTTGCAGGGCCTCAGACTGGGGCAGGGGGGTCTGATCCTCTGTGGATACGCGCGCATAGCCTATCAGGGGCATGAAAATCGGCCGTTTGCAATTTCATATACCGTTACTAAACGACCGTTTGTAAACGGATGCAAGGGCGCTCTCTGTGGCGCTGTTTACCGGAATGCCCTTGGTTTCCATACAATGAGCGCGATCAGAGAGCCCTCGCCGACCATCGCCCGCGCGTGCTATATAACGAGCGTGGGCGCACTCTGATAAAACCCTTGGGTAAAGTGCAGAATTCCAGTATTTTGCACATATGAAGCCTCCAGCGCCTGCCTTCCATGATGAACCGGACGCTCTCTTCCTCGACGCTGAGGAGGTGGAACAGTCGTCTGAGGAGGATCTTTGGTTCCTGCCCGGTCCCATGGAAGAGGAGCCGGATTATTTGCCGCCCGGACCACGGGCCGAACCGCGTGAAGCCGAGGTCCTCGACGATTGGCGGAAAGCAGAGGCGGGTCATGCCGCACGTCTTGCCCGTGTGGCCGGTCGCGTCGGCGCGCTGGACGACCGGCTAAAGCGCGGCCCTGACGGATGGCGGCACAGGCTTGCCCTGTTCGAGGCTGCCGACCTCAGCTGGTTCGCGGGCGACCGTATCGGCCCGGATCGGCTCGCGCTCTGGATGTCCATGCGCATTTCCGGCCTGCAAGACGACATCGACGCACTCGCGCGCGTCGGTTGGGCGGTACGTCGTCTGACAGGGGGGCCAGGCCCAGAGGTGGACCTGTCCGCCTTCCTCGACCGCCGCGATCCAGAGAACATGGCAAATGAAGCCGAGCCCTTTGCGGACCGCGCGGGCGGTTGGCTCGACCTGATGGCACAAGTCGCCGATCTTCACCCGATAGCCCGTGCTTGCGCGGGTTATCACTTCTGGAGCCTCGCGGGCCTCGGGCAGCAGGGCGATCGAATGGAAGCGGCCGTCACGGCCGCGCGGATCGCCGCCAGCGAGGAGAGAGGCGCAGTCTTTGCGCCTCTGGCCATGGGCGGGGCAGGGGGGCTGCGCGACGGCGGCCCACCCGCTGACCGTCTGGCGCGCTGGCTTGACGGGATGGAGACCGCCTGCCTGACCGCAATGCGGCACCTCGACGATATCCAGGCATGGTCAGCGAGGGCGGAAACCGAGATGACCCCACTCTCGGGAAAGACCCCACGCGCCTTGCGCGCCGTTCTGACCGAATGGCCTATTGTCTCTGCCCCGATGGCCGAGGCCCTGACCGATGTCAGCCGCGCCGCTGTCCAGCGCAATCTCGCTTGGATGCAGGCACAGGGTCTGGTCCGCGAGATGACCGGCCAGGGGCGGTATCGGATGTGGCGCACCACGAACTGAAAGCACAGAGCGCACCTTGGGCTGTCAGGGAACAGGACCGCCTCAACTTCCATTGCGTCATTCACCACGTGAATGATTGTGATCTGGTCAGCACTGATACGGTAAAAGATGAGGCATCGGTGGCGACAAGGTGAGGCAAACATCGGGGTTGAAGCTCCAGCGCTTATAGGGTAACCCCCTACCCTATGGGTCACACTGTCCAGAACAAATCCAAGCTTATCGCCAGAGTCCGCCGCCTGAGAGGGCAGATGGAGGCGATCGAACGGGCGCTGGAGGCGGAAGTCTCCTGCGCCGAAATCCTGAACCTCGCCGCCTCGGTCCGCGGGGCTACGAACGGCCTCGTCGTCGAACTTCTCGAGGATCACCTGCGCAACCACGTTGTCGACGTCGAAGGCGATGCGCAGCGCAAGGCCGGGGCGGACGAACTGATCGAAGTCATGAGAAGGCACCTGAAATGAGCCCGAACGCCGCCGCACCGCACGACCACGTCTTCCTCGGCGAGAACCACGCCCGCAACGAACGCCGCACTTGGGCAGTGATCGCGCTGACCGCGACCATGATGGTCGCTGAGATCACCGCCGGCACGATCTACGGGTCCATGGCGCTGCTGGCCGACGGCTGGCACATGTCCCCCATGCCTCGGCGCTTCTGATCACGGCGCTCGCCTATCGCTTCGCCCGCAAACACGCGCGCAACCCCCGCTTCACCTTCGGCACCGGAAAGCTCGGCGATCTCGCCGCCTTCGGTAGTGCTACCGTCCTCGCTATCGTCGCACTGCTGATCGGTTGGGAAAGCCTTGTCCGCCTGCGCAGTCCGGTCCCGATCAGCTTCGACGAGGCGATCCTCGTCGCCGTGATCGGCCTCTTGGTGAACCTCGTCAGCGCTTGGCTGCTCAAGGACGACCACAGCCACCACCACGGCCATGCTCATCACCAAGTGCAGGATCATGACCACGGGCACGACCATGATCAAGATCATGACCACGGGGCGGCAGCGACCCGCGGAGGAGACCGCGACAACAACCTGCGTGCGGCCTACCTGCACGTTCTAGCAGATGCACTGACATCCGTTCTTGCCATCGCAGCCCTGCTCGCGGGCCGCAGCTATGGCTGGGTCTGGCTCGACCCGGTGATCGGCATCGTGGGCGCCCTCGTCATCCTGAGCTGGTCGTGGGGACTGCTGCGCGACAGCGGATCGGTTCTCATGGACTATCTGCCCGACCACGAGGATCTTCCGGCCGAAGTGCGCGCAGCCATCGAGAGCGAGCATGACGAGATCGTCGATCTTCATGTCTGGCAGCTCGGGCCGGGGCATCACGGCGCCATCATTGCGCTCAAATCCACGCGCCCCGAACCGGTCGCGGCCTATCGTGCGCGGCTGCGGCACATCGACGAGCTGTCCCATGTGACCGTGGAAATCCATCCCGCCTGAGGTGCGAGGCTTCTCCTGAGCCTCGTGATCCTAGCCAATTCCCCTGTGCCGATGACCTCGTCTCGCGGCCGCCGAACATCTCCGAAAGGTAGCTGCGATGCCGACCATGTCCCCGCTGATGAAGATCGCCACTGGAAGCATCGTGGTCGGCATCGTCGTGCTGGCGCTGAAGACCCTCGCATGGTGGATGACCGGTTCGATCGCGCTGCTGTCCGATGCGCTCGAAAGTACGGTGAACGTCGCGACCGCCATTGCAGCGCTCATTGCGATCCGCCTCGCTTCACGACCCGCGGACGCCAATCACCCCTATGGCCACCACAAGGCGGAACTGTTCAGCGCGATCCTGGAAGGCGTGATGATCATCATCGCTGCGCTGCTGATCATGCGCGAAGCGTATCACGGGTTTCTCGCGCCGCGCATGCTGGACGCGCCACTCGAAGGCCTGCTGGTGAACGGCCTGGCCAGCGTGATCAATGCCTTCTGGTGCTGGATGCTGATCACGCAAGGACGCAAGCGGCGGTCGCCTGCGCTGGTTGCGGATGGCCGTCACCTTTTCACGGACGTCATCTCCTCTGTTGGCGTGACCTTCGGGGTTCTTGTGGCGATCCTGTCCGGGTGGGCCATGCTCGACCCTTTGATGGCGCTGATCGTGGCGATCAACATCCTCTGGTCCGGCTGGAGGGTGATGCGGGAGTCTCTCAGTGGTCTGCTGGACGAGGCCATCCCGGATGTGACCCTCGCGCAGGTGCGCGAGACGATCTCGCGGGAAGCCGAAGGCGCTGTCGAGGCGCATGACCTTCGCACGCGCCATGCCGGCCAGGCCTCGTTCGTCGAGTTCCACCTCATCGTCCCCGGCGAGATGACGGTGAACGCCGCGCACGACATCTGCGACCGGATCGAAGCGGCATTGAAGGAGATCCTGGAGGGCTGCGTCGTCACCATCCACGTCGAGCCGGAACGCAAGGCGAAGCACTCCGGCGTGGTGGTGCTGTAAGATCAGCAAGAAGACCGGGCTTCTCATCAACCGGGCATGCGGTTGCGCCGTCCCAAGCGTGAGGAATGGTTGCTTGAAAGCGCCGTGAGGTCAAACTGCACCAACAAACTTTGGCGCGCCATACGGACGATCACCCGTGCTAGGCCACTCAAATCCGTTCGCACGGATGCGGCATTTGCACTTTGAAGCCCTAGGCTCGACGTGAGACTCCTATGCCTTGCCGCAACTGCTGTGACCCAGTCACTTCCACCGTCTGGCTCTACGGCTTATAAATGCGTGGCCCAGCGAGGGTGGCTCTCGTCAATGATCAAGGCATGGCTGTGCCTGCGATGTCCCCTTAGGTGGGGATGGTCGAGTGGCAAATTATCGTGGGTGTGCTCAAGCTCAACGGGATCGCCGGACGGCCAGAGTTTCAGCGCTGCGAGCATTCCGAAGGCGGCGATGAGGGCCAGTCCGATCAGTGCGGGAACGACACCATAGACCGTCAGCAGCCATCCCGACAGCGGATAGGTCACAAGCCAGCAGGCGTGGGACAGCGCGAATTGCGCCGCGAAGAGTGCCGGGCGGTCCCCGGCGTGGGCGGAACGGCGCAGCAGTCGGCCGGAAGGGGTGAGGACAGCGGAATATCCGAGCCCCACCAGCAACCAAGCTGTCAGAAGGATGGACCAGCCAAGGCCCGCTCCAAGGACCGTCAACGCCAGACCGACCAGAGTAGCCACCATCAGCGCGGCTCCGCCGAACATCACAGGCCGGTCCGGCAACGCATCGAGAACACGCGGCAGGACCAGCGCGGCGATCATCGACCCTGCGCCGAAGGCGAACATCGTCCAGGCCAGAGCACTTTCCGACAGGCCGAGCGAGCCGCGCACAAGAACGACGGTATTGACCAGCACCATCGCACCTGCCGCCGCCGCCGCGAGGTTCAATGCCAAGAGCCCGCGCAAGCGGGGCGTGGCCAGATAGATGCGGATGCCGCGCGTAGTGCGGTCATAGACACCGCGCGGCTCGGATGGGCGGGGACTGGGCAGCACTACCGAAACAACCAGAAGGGCCGATGCGGCGAAACCGAGGACCGTGCCGAGGAAGAGCGAATTGTAGGACATCACCGCGAGCAGAAGGGCCGCAAGCGTCGGGCTGACGATGTTTTCCAGATCGTAGGCCAGCCGCGACAGCGACAGCGCGCGGGTATAGCGCGCCTCTTCGGGCAGAACGTCCGGGATCGTCGCCTGAAAGGTCGGCGTGAACGCGGCGGAAGCCGATTGAAGAAGGAAGATCAGGACGTAGACCTGCCAGACCTCGGTCACGAAGGGCAGTGCGAGCGCGACACCGGCACGCACCAGATCGAGCGTCACCAGAAGCGCGCGGCGCGGCACGCGGTCTGCGAAAGCCCCTGCAATGGGCGCGATGCCCACATAAGCAACCATCTTGATGGTGAAGACTGTGCCGAGGACCAGCGCCGCCCCGTCGCCCGAAAGATCAAAGGCGAGCAGGCCGAGAGCGACAGTCGCGAGCCCGGTTCCCAGAAGCGCCACGACCTGAGCCAGAAACAGATGACGGTAGGTGCGGTCGGAGAGGATGTCGAACATGGCGGACCTCAGAGATATCTGGCGATCGTGCGCAGCTGGGCACGATCTGTTTCGGAGCCTTCGACGTCCAGGCAATGATCCATGTGGTCATGGATCAGCGCCCGCTTGGCATTCGTGATGGCTTTTTCAACCGCCTGCATCTGCTGGGCGATCTCAAGGCATGGCTTGCCCGCCTCGATCATCTCGATCACGGCGCGCAAATGGCCGTCAGCACGTTTCAGCCGGGCGACGAGGGCGGGGTGGGTTGCATGGACTGGATGTTTTGTCATAAAGTAGTTCTATCCCCCCTGGGAGGATAGAACAAGATGGTGCCACGATGCACCACGCTAGAGACGAGCAGACGGGCAAAACCTATGGATACCTTGAGGACAGTTGTAAACGCCGCGTTTTCGACACTCTTATGTTTGGCCATACTCCTCTGGTCTGTGGTGCCCGCAACCTCGCACGCGCCCTCAGTCTTCGGCGTCCTTCAAGAGCACGCAGAAATGGTTGCTGAGCACGGTCATTCGCATGGACTGGAAGAAGACCTTGCCTGGGCCATGCATGGACACGGCCATGACAGCGTCGATCACGATCACAGTCAGGCGGTCGTGCCTGGCCCTGACCGATCGCCGCACCCGCTCGATATTCACAGAGCCGCATGGCCTTTGAGTTCGGCCACGTCGAACACCTTACAGACATACCAAATCGAACGACCTCCGCGCGTCTGATCGACTGCGCGCCAACAGCGCGCTGCATTCGATCATCAACACATATGCGGAGTCAAATCCATGAATACAGTCCACCAGGGCTGGACCGATCCCGGCATACGCCGGATCGTGATCCTGTCCTTCATTGCCCTTTCGGCGCTCGTCCTAAGTGCGGGCAACGCTCTCGCCCATGCCGTTACAGAAGGTGACGCAGGCTACATCCAGGAAATCTGGGGGGTGAACATCATTCCCTTCATGTATCTCGGCGCCAAGCACATGGTGACGGGTTACGATCACATCCTGTTCCTGCTCGGCGTCGTCTTCTTCCTCTACAAGATGAAGGACGTCGGCATCTACGTCAGCCTTTTTGCCATCGGCCATTCGACCACGATGCTCGCGGGCGTCTGGTTCGGCTGGGGCGTGAACGCCTATATCGTCGACGCTATCATCGGCCTGTCGGTCGTCTACAAGGCGCTCGACAATCTTGGAGCCTACCAACGCTGGTTCGGCTTCCAGCCGAACACCAAGGCCGCGACGTTGATCTTCGGCTTTTTCCACGGCACGGGCCTTGCCACGAAGATCCTCGACTACGAGATCGCATCAGATGGGCTGTTGGCCAATCTTCTGGCGTTCAACGTCGGCGTCGAGCTGGGCCAGATCATGGCGCTCGCCGTGATTCTCATCGTTATGGGCTACTGGCGGAAATCCCCGAACTTCTTTCGCCAAGCCTACACCGCCAACGTTGTCATGATGTCCATGGGGTTCATCCTCATGGGACTGCAAATCACCGGCTACTTCGTTGCCGCATAAGGAACTGGAGAGAAAAATGTTCAACGCAGAAAAACCGAGCCTTGATGAACTGCCAAGCTCAGCGCAGCTTATCCGATCCACCGCCATCGCGGCGGCCAGCGCGGTCGTCATTCTTGTGACGGTCGTACTTCCCGCCGAATACAACATCGACCCAACTGGGATCGGTGGCGCAATTGGGCTGGCGGAGATGGGTGAGATCAAAACCCAGCTCGCAGAAGAGGCCGAGGCTGATCGTCAGATCATGGAAGCCGAAGACGAGCAGTCAAGCTTGCTGAACGATGTCTTCGGGCTTTTTGTCGGTGCCGCACATGCGCAGGAAGCCGTGGTTTGGCGCGATGAGGCCACCTTCACGCTGGCACCGGGCGACTCGGCGGACTGGAAGATGGAGATGGATGCAGGCCAGGTGGCTGAGTACCGGATGCTCGTCGAAGGCGGCCGGGTGAATTTCGACCTGCACGGCCATGGCGGCGGCGAGACGGTGACCTATGAAAAAGGCCGAGGCTCCACCGGTTCCGAGGGCGAGGTCACCGCCGCGTTCGACGGACAACACGGCTGGTTCTGGCGCAATCGCGACAGTTCCGATGTGACGGTGACAATTCAGGTACGCGGCGAATATTCCGAGTTTGTGCAGCTCGACTAAGCGCAGGAAGGGCAGACGCGGCCATTCGTTTCGTCTGACGCGAATGGCCGCATTTGGGTTCGGCATACTGCGCAATGGCGTGCGAGAAGCATGGACCCGATTCAAGCCAAACCATATATTGAGATCACTGTTCAATTCTCTGCCACTCGCGCTTTAGTGAGGATTTAGCCCTTGAACCTCTAGTGGCTAGACGTTTTAGCATCGTAGATGTTGATCTGACAGATCCAGCACCAAATTAGAAACTGCGCGGAGTACGATACATGCTGACAAGACGACATTTCATCCAGACGACCGCTGCACTTTTCTCCGCGTCTATCTCGAGGCCGCTCCTCGCTGACACCTGGCCCACTGAAGCGGAAAAGGCTGCTTGGGATGCACAGGTTACACCGCCGGGCTACAACCCAGCCACATCAAACCCGTGGGGCCTGCATCCGCGCTTTCTGCCGCAGCGGGTTGTAGCTAAAGATGGTCTTGTGGCCGGTGACATCCATGTCGATGCTGTTGCGCGCTATCTTTACCATATCGAGGAAGGCGGAACGGCGATTCGCTATGGCGTAGCGATTGCTCGTGGCAAACTTTATGAGCCGGGCGTCTACACGATCAAGCGCAAGGTCAGGTGGCCGCATTGGCAGCCAACACAGAACATGATTGACCGCGATCCGGAGCTCTACGCCGATATCGCTGACGGTATGGAACCCGGACCTGAGAACGCGCTCGGGTCGCGGGCGCTTTATCTCTATGTCGGGGATCGGGACACCTATTTACGGATTCACGGCACTCCACAGCCGCGAAGCATCGGCGGCCGAGCGAGTTCCGGTTGTGTCCGAATGGTCATGGCCCACATTAACGATCTTTACGCGAATGTGGCGATTGGCTCGACAGCGTTCCTTTATTCGGCCGAGGACAGCGTGACCCCGCGAAGCTGACCCATGGATCGTCGGCGGTGTGACGGTCGAACGCGCCATTCAGGATTGGCGCACGGCACAGATGGGATTGCCGCCTGGCGATCGCAACGGCACCAAGGTCGTTTCCACCGGCCCGTTATGCTCATACCAATAGCAGTTATCTTCGGGACGTAGCCGTGCCGCGTTGAGATCTTGGTCGGGTGCCGCGAGGGCTGCGACAGACTCTGGAATATTCCCGATCCTGAATGGATCGTTGTCTTCCTTCGGAGGCACCGCACAGCCAGCCAGGGCCAATGTTGCAACCATGATCACCGCATATTTTTGAAGCATATCTATCTCACTCTTTGGCAGGTCAGCCGCGTCTTCAGACTTAGCGGCGCGTTTCAAGGTTCCGCAGGTCGGTGTCCTTATTTGACCAAGTTTTGGTTTTAGCTCTTGAAGCTCTAGTTACTGTAGGGGCTATGTCAATGTGGAATGAACGAATCCCGAGGTCAATCCCATGTCTTCCAATGGCCAACGCCACGACCACAAGCACAGCTCTGACTGCAGTCACGATCATGGTGATGATCACAAACATGCGAGCGGAGTTTCCCACTCTAATGGAGAAGGTGCTGCGTGCTGCGGTGCTGGAGCCAACACGAGACCGGCACAACCCATCCCGTCGAACGCACGACACTTCCAAGTCTCCGGCCTGGATTGCGCCGAAGAGGTGGCGATCCTGAACCGGGTTGTCGGGCCGAAAGTGGGCGGAACCGAACACCTGGCATTCGACGTGATCAACGGGCGAATGACCATCCTCGACAGCGCCGAGAGGATATCAGACGACGAAGTCACGCAGGTGGTCGCGACGACCGGCATGAGCGCGAAGCCATGGGATGCCGACAACGCAGCAGAGGACCAGGCGGCGCATCTGGCACGTCAGAAGCGCTTTACCTTGTTGAGCGGCGGCTTCTGGGCAGCGGGATTCCTTTTCCACATTGTCGAGACCGGCATGGGCGGCGCGCTCGGTCTCTTTGCGGGGCATGGCGAGGTGCCGATGCCTATGGCGGAAGCAGGGCTCTTCGCCGTCGCAATTCTTTTTGGCGTCTGGCTTGTCGCGCCCAAGGCTTGGTCTTCGGCGCGAAGGCTTAGCCCCGACATGAACTTGCTCATGGTGGTGGCCGTCGCGGGCGCCATCGGCCTCGGTGAGTTTTTCGAAGCGGCGACGGTCGCCTTCTTCTTCTCGCTTTCGCTTTTTCTGGAGAGCTGGAGCGTGGGGCGGGCGCGCAATGCGGTTTCCGCGCTGCTGGATCTCGCACCGCCCACGGCGCGAGTGCTTTATGACGACGGGTCGGAAGCCGACGTACCGGCCGCTGCCGTGGCAGTCAATGCAAGGTTTATCGTGCGCGGCGGCGACCGCATCCCCCTCGACGGTGAAGTCGTGGACGGGGCAGGGGCCGTCGATCAGGCCCCTATTACCGGCGAAAGCGCGCTGGTGCCAAAGGAACGCGGCGATGAGGTCTATGCTGGCACGATCAACGGCGAGGGCACGCTGACGGTGCGGGCGACCAAACCCGCGTCGGACACGGTGCTCGCAAAGATCATTCGAATGGTGGGCGATGCCCATGCCCGCCGCGCGCCAGTCGAGCAGTGGGTGGCCAAGTTCGCGCGCATCTACACACCCATCGTGATGGCTCTGGCGATCACCATCGCACTGGTGCCGCCACTCCTGCTTGGCGGCGCTTGGGACTACTGGTTCTACAATGCGCTGGTGCTTCTGGTCATCGCCTGCCCCTGTGCCCTTGTCATCTCGACACCGGTTTCCATCGTCGCGGCGCTCACCGCCTCAGCGCGGGCGGGGGTGCTGATCAAGGGCGGCGCCTATGTCGAAGCACCCGGGCGCACCACGGCGCTGGCGATGGACAAGACCGGGACGATCACCATGGGCGAACCCGAAGTGGCGGCGGTGCATCCGCTGGGCGACGCCTCCGCGCGTGACCTCATGACGCTGGCGGCAGGCCTGGAGGCAAGATCCTCGCACCCGCTGGCGCGTGCCATCCTCGCGCGTGCCGAAACGGATGGCATCGACGTATCTGCCGCGGAGGACACGCGCACCGTGCCGGGGCGCGGGCTGGAAGGACGCGCCGACGTGCGCGCGATCTGGCTCGGTTCGGATCGGTTCGCCGAGGAGAAAGGTTTCGGCAATTCCATTCCGTCGGATCTGCGGGAGCGGATCGAAGGGGCAGGGAACACCCTCGTTGCCGTGGGTGACGAGACCGGCGTGACCGGCGTACTAGAACTTCGCGACCGCATCCGCCCCGATGCCAAGGGAATCGTTGCGCGGCTGCACGCGCAGGGAGTGAAAACGATTGTGATGCTGACAGGCGACAACGAACGCACCGCGCGTGCCGTGGCGGCCGAGGTAGGCATTGACGAGGTGCGCGCCGAACTCTTGCCAGAAGACAAGGTCACGGCCATCGAGGAACTGGTCGCGAACCACGACATGGTGGCAATGATCGGTGACGGCGTCAACGATGCACCAGCCATGGCGCGCGCGCATTATGCCATTGCCATGGGGGCTGTCGGATCAGACGCGGCGATCGAGACGGCAGATATCGCGCTCATGACCGACGATCTGGCTCGGGTGCCGTGGCTGATTGCACACTCTCGCCGGACAATGACAATCATCCACCAGAATATCGGCATATCGCTAGCGACCAAGGCGCTGTTCGTCGGGCTGACCGCATTTGGCATGGCCTCGATGTGGGGCGCCATCGCAGCGGATGTGGGCGTATCCCTGTTGGTGGTCGCCAATGCGCTGCGGCTTTTGAACGGCCATCGGATCAAGGACGGGCCTTCGGGCGGTGAGCTGGTGGGCGAGCAGATAGCGAAGGGAGCACTGGCGCACGGTCATTGATCCGACGTCTTCGGTAGAGTAACGTCTGTTATCAAGCAGACCTCGCAAAAAGGGGCGTCGAGCAGTGACAAACATCAAATTTCCACGGCGTGCCTTTCTGATGGGCGGATTGGTCGCCTTTCTATCAGGCTGTGCCAGCAAGTTCCGGTCGTACAACGGACCCGAGGTGACCCGGCTGCGCATGTATAAGGCACAGCGGTCTCTGGTTCTGGACGGAACGGATGACGTCTTGCGGACCTATCCCATCGGATTAGGCTTCGCGCCCGAAGGTCACAAGCAGTTCGAGGGGGATGGCCGTACGCCGGAGGGCTCCTACGTGATTGACCGGCGCAACCCGGACAGCCTTTTTCACCTCTCCATCGGCATCTCATATCCCAACGCCGCAGACATAGCTTTGGCGCAGGCTGAAGGAAAGTCGCCCGGTGGCGACATTTTCATCCACGGAGGACCGCGCAAGGGGATCGACCCAATAAATGTCCGCGACTGGACGGCAGGCTGCATCGCCGTCACTGACCGCCAGATCGAGGAAATCTATGCCATGGTCAGGGACGGGACGCCGATCGACATTTACGCCTAAGGATCAGGTGAAGCGGCGCCGCATCGCGACGTTGATCGCCTCAATGGCGATGACCATGACGACGACGGCAACCGTGACGCTGGCCGCCTTGTCATACTGGAAAGAGCGCACGTAGGTCTGGATGTAAAAGCCGATCCCGCCCGCGCCGACAATCCCGAGGATCAGCGACTCTCGCAGGTTCAGTTCGAACCGGAAGATTGTGTCGCGGGCGACGACCGGCGCCATCTGCGGCCAGATCGCATGTCTGAGCCGCACGAGCGGCCCGGCGCCCGCGCTTTCCAGCGCAGCGATGGGCGCGCGGGAAACGCCGTCGATCGCCTCGGCATAGAATTTGGCGAGCATCCCCGTCGCATGAAACGCGACCGCGATGATGCCGGGCAGCGGCCCGAGCCCGACAGCGCCGACCATAAGCATGGCCACCAGGATCAGCGGAATCGCCCTGATGAAAGCAAGCAGCGTTCGAACCGGCCGAAAAACTGCACGCGCTACCATCGTCTCGGACGCCAGAATGCCGAGTGGGATTGACAGGATCACCGCGCCGAGAGTGCCGAGGATCGCGATCCTCAGCGTTTCCGCGCTGCCCTTCTTGATCTCAGCCATCACCGTCGGGTCAGGCGGAAACATCCGACCGAGAAAATCTGCGATCCGCGGACCGGCGGACATGAGACGCGTCAACTCGACGTCGGCCGTGGCGAAGGACCACAGGATCGCGCCGGCGATCAGGGCGCTGGTCGCGAACCCGCCGAATTCGCGAAACCGCATCAGGATACCGCCCGGAGGCCGGTACCGGGCATTGGTTCTATCTCCCTGTAGAGATCCGCTGTTGCAGCCTCGTTCAACTCGGGGGTCGGCACGTCAAAGACGATCCGCCCGCCGCGAATGCCGATGATACGCTGCGCGAAACGCCGCGCCAGGTCTGGCTGGTGCGAGGAAAACAGCGCCGTCGCTCCGCGCGCCCGCGCCGCGCCGGTCAGCAGCGACAGGATCTCGCCGGCGCGGGCGGGGTCGAGACTGCTCACCGGCTCATCGGCGAGGATCAGACGCGGTTCCTGGGCCAGACAGCGCGCGATGGCCACACGCTGCCGCTGACCGCCGCTGAGACTGTCGACCCGGCGCCCTGCGAGATCACCAATGCCGCAATCGGCAAGGGCTGCGCGCACAATCTCCAGATCATGCGCGGTTGGTGATCCCAGCAGGGCCCGTAGGGGGGGCATGCGTCCCAGGCGACCATTGAGGACGTTGCGCAGAACCGTGGAGCGTTCGACCAACGCAAACTCCTGAAACACGAAACCGGTATCCGGACGGCGCACACGCGGCGGCGGCTGGTCGGGATCGAGCGGTGCCCCCAGAACCGATACCCGCCCGCTCCAGCCCCGGAGCCGGCCGTCGAGCAGTGCCAGCAGGGTCGTTTTCCCTGCCCCGGATGGGCCCAGCAAAGCGACGCTTTCACCCGCCGGAATCGTAAGCGAAACCCGTTCCAGCGCCGGGAGGTCCGTTCCCGGATGGGTAAAGCTCAGGTCGTCGATTTGGGCGGCAATGCTCATTCCAACAGCCCGTATCGGCGCGCCATGTCGCGCACGCCGTCGTAGGCGGCGGAGTCGGACCTGACATAGCCGTCCGGGCCGTAGAGATAGCGCAGCTTTTTGCGGTTCTCTGGTGCGTTGAGCCGCAGCATCGCGTCGATGAACCGGTTCTGAAGGCCGGCGTCGAGCCCCGGGCGTGCGATCACGAGGTGACTCGGGATTGGCTCGCTTTCCACGATCCAGGTTACTTCTGCCTGCTGCCGCGGCGTCAGAAGCAGATCGGCGTATTGGCTAGCGCCTGCGGCATCGACCAGACCCTCGGCCATCGCTTGCATCGCCTGCTGGTAGCCGCCCGCGAAGAAGACGCGGCCGAAGAACGCATCCGCCGCGGTGGGGCCTTCGATCAGCCCGGCCTTAACGAATTCGGCGAGCGGATAGAGATAGCCCGATTCCGAGATTGGATCAGCGAAGGCAATGTTACGCCCGCGCAGGTCGGCGAGCGAGCCGATGCCGCTGTCGCGGCGCACGAAGATGCGGCCCGTGTAACTCGGCGCGTCGCGGTAGACCTCGGACAGAAGCGGCACGGCACCGATCTCGGCCTCGGCCAGAACGAAGGGCAGGGCGCCCATGAAGGAAATATCTGCATCGCCGTTTCTCAGTGCCTCGACCGCGGCGGCGTGGTCGATGGTGACGAACCCTTCGACGGGGACGCCGACCTCACTGGCCAGCCAGCCGGTGATGGCCTCGATATCGCCCAGCAGCTTTTCCGGGTTCTCTTGCGGGATGAAGGCTAGCCGCAACCTAACGTCCTGCGCGGCGAGCGGGGTCGCCAGAGACATAGCGCTCGCGCTGGCCAGAAGCAGGGCCGTTCTGCGGTTCACGTGCATCGCCATCAAAAGGCCCTCGCTTCGACTGTATCGGCCTCGGTCTGGAACGCGCTCCAGCTTGCTTCGGCGGCTGCCCAGTCGCCGTCACGCACGGCGGCGCCGACATCGGCCAACCGCCCGGCCAACGCGTAGACCTCGGGACGCGCAGCAAGGTTCGACATGGTACTGGCGTCGGCTGCAAGGTCGGCGGCCACGGTGTCGGTCAGCAGCAGGATATGCTCCGCGTCCCGCCGCGGCAGCAGCGTGTCGATTGTCGAGGCGAAGGTCGTCAGTTCGGCGAATGCCAGTCGGAAGGCGGTGTTCTCGGCATCGAAAGCTTCATAGGGCTCGTCCGCCGCGCCCACGGTCTGCAGATAGGCGGTCAGATCAGTTCGTTCCGCTTCGGTCAGCCCGAGCGTCTTCGTCTCGTCGAACCAGTCTACGACAGCCGCCAGGGTCGGCAGCGATCCGTCATGGAAATAGGGCGCGGTATAGGCGGTGCCGAGCAGGGTGGGGGTGTCCAGCGCACCGGCACGGGCGCCTTCATAAGCCGGCGCGACGGAGCCGATGTCGTGCGCCTGTCGGTCCAGGAAGTTGGCGTCCGGCATATGGCAACTGGCACAGGAGCGGTCGCCGAGTCCCGCGAAGGGCGTGTTGAAGATCGCTTCGCCGCGTTGCGCGGCCTCTGGGGCCGACTCGGTCAGTTGGCCGTCCGGTGTCAGCATGGAGTTGGGTAGGAAGTCGAACTCGAGCATGTAGGCGACCAGCGCGTCCATCATGAAAGGCGTCGGCTCCGCGCCGCCGAACTCGTTGACGACAACGTTGCGGGTGAAGTCGCGCAGGGAGGCAAAACGACCGTCGCGACCGTAGGGGCCGGTGAAACGCAAGCCGCGAAGGCTTGGAATGTCGAGCGGGTCGTCACGCCGGTCGTTGAATATCGGGTTGAAAAAGGCGCCGTCGACGTCGATCGCGCCCGGCTGGTGGCTGGCACCCGGAATGAACAGCCGTTGGTTGACGTCCGAGCGATTGTGACAGGTCGAGCAGGCGAGACCGAGATCGCGCGCCGGGCTGCCGAAGATTTGCGCGCTGTCGAACAGCATGTCGCCGTAGGCCACGAGCGGCAGGTCGGTCTCGTCGATGCCCTGTTCCTCGAAATTGAGAACGAGACGCGGCAGCGGATCCTGATCGAAGATGTCGGAGCCCGGTGGCAGGCTTGGCGGTACCTCAATGGCGCGACCGCTGAGTATCGCAGTTTCCGGCAAGGCGCTCAGCGTCTGACGCGGAGCAAAATCGTCAATGAGATAGTTCTGCGCGAGGTAGTCGGAGATGACCCTGCGCGCGGCCACCATCGTGTCGCGATCCGCGCTTGTGGCACCTGCGCCCAGGACCCCGACGGAACCCGTACTGCTGTTCAACTCCAGCCAGGCAAGGCCGATCTGCCGCGCGACATCAGACTCGGCGGTGGCGATACCGTCCGCAAACGCGCGATAAAGTTCCCTAGCTGTCCGCACGGCCTGCTGCGCACGCGCCGGGTCTTCGGCAGCGATAACACGGTCCAGTTCCTCTTCGATCCTGAGCGCGATCAGCCGCGTCGCCTCGACAAAGGCCGCCTGCCGGTCTTCATGCGTGATCGCGTTCAGAAGCTGGGCAGCGTCGATGTCGCTTTCGCGATCCAGCCACGTCAGGGCACCGATGGAGAATTCCGAACCCCGGTAGGGGTCCGTCCAGGCGGTCTCAATATCATCCCAGGGCAGAGGCTCGAGATTTCCAAGAAAGAGCGTCAGCCTGTAGGCCGCCGCCTCGGGAAGCCAGGGGGTCTCCTTAGCAGGTGTTGCGGCCGCAGGTCCGGACAGGACGAGCACACTGGCTAACGTGGCGAGCAACACTCCCAGGAAATTTCGTATCACCATAACCTCCAGAGACAAAAGTTAGACATGGCTAACTTATCTACCCTCAGCAAACAAGTTGTCAATCCCGCTGTTTCGCTGCAAAGTCCCAAGTATGACAAAGCTGCAATCACATGGGCGTGAACCGTTTGAAACTGTCGACAGGGCTCCCGAAGCACAGGCCGAGGGGTTTGCGACCGTGCGTCAGGCGCATGAGAGCGAAATGGCGGAGGACTACGTCGAGTTGATCGCGGAACTCATCGAGACGCGCGGAGAGGCCAGACCGGTCGAGATTGCAGAACGACTTGGCGTGAAACCGCCAACCGTGACGAAGAACATTTCGCGGCTCAAGGCCGCTGGCCTTGTTCGGAGGGAGCCATACCGCGCGATATTCCTCACCGATTCTGGCCAGGAGCTGGCGGAGGCCTGTCGACAGCGCCACCGGATCGTCGTTGCGTTTCTTTGCAGCCTCGGGATCGACGAAGAAACCGCGGAACGCGATGCGGAAGGGATCGAGCATCACGTCAGCGAAACAACGCTGGTGGCTTTCGGACAAGCGCTGAAGCAATCCTGGAAGCATGAATAGCGACTCAGCGGGCTCTCGCGATAGTGATGAGGTCACGACGACCAGGGAAGCGAGGCCAGCGGTCAAAGTCCGGGACGAGGCTTGTATGCTGACTCCGAACTCTGGCGCTAAAAGCCGATTGGGTCTTTCGTACCCAGGTAAGCCGGAGGTGGTGCGTACCTAATCCTCTCCTTAAGACTGACTGTTGGCCGAAGTTTCCGGTCGTTGGGACATGCCGTGGGCGCTACCCTGAATTTTTGTCGATCGTTCAGAGCGCGTAGACGATCGTCACGAGCGTGATCATGACAATCGAGAACATGGCGAATGCGCCCAGAGCGAGTGTTCGGCCCATGTCGCGATTTGGCTTTTCCACTTTCAGACGCAACTCCGCGGCGGTTTCCGGAAACTCGAGCGCCGCCACATTCGAACCCCGCATCAACTCGTATCGGGTGTTCCATCGGCGCACTTCCGCCGCGTTCCAGCCGTTCAGCACAAGGATAATTGCCGCAATCAAAACCATCGAGGACGGGACCCAGATTGTGTAGCCACCGATTGTCTCGTCAGCCAAGGCGCTAAGTCCGCTACTGTTCCTTGCCGTTTGGTAGGACGCATAGAGACCCACCTCTTTTAGCGTCGTGAGGGCGCCCAGAAAAATATTCGAAACGATTACTACAAAACCGGATATCAGCCGCGCCCCTCGCCGTGCACCATCAGGCGGATCCTTGGGGTTGAGCAGCATGCCGAAATACCAGATCCCTGCCAGCACCATCGACAGGTGCGCGAGCATCTCGATCGCCGGAACGCGCTGCGCCAGTCCGTAAAGGACAGGAACCTGCCAAACGTATAGCGCGGCAACAAGCAAGGCAGTGGCCATCGCGGGATGCGCCATGAACCGCACGATGCCACGATTGCCAAGCGCATTGAGGTGCCGTCGCCATTCTCTTGCCAGACCAGCTTGCAGTATGCGCCATGGTTGGGACACCGCGAAAAGCAGCGGTCCGGCAAGGCGGAGAAGAAGATGCTCCACTTGGTGCAGGGAGAAGTGACTGTGTCCCAACGGGGCCAGGGGCGCGTTCGTGGCGACGAGGAGGCAGGCAATGCCGGTGAAGAACTGAACCTGTCGCCAGACAGTAATCCTTCCGAGAATGCGAGAGGATCGCGCGAGGCCGCGCATGTAGACCCATGCGGCCAATCCGACGGAAACAAACGACACCGGTGAAATCGCATAGCCAAACGGATCGTAGTGGATGAGATACGTGATCATTGGCTCCTATCCTCTATCGTACTCGAGCTGTCCTCTGATTTGGGTGACAGTCGAGATGTTCCTGCGGCGCCACCGCGGGCCAAGGACAGATCCGTGCTCATCATTATGTATTCACCCTGCATCCACTTCGGAAAGAGGTTTTCGTAGAACTTTGAGAGAGGGTGCCCGGACTGACCGGCGGGCGTGATGAAATAGGAACCGCTTTCGTCCGAAAGCGACATGACCGCCTGAAAGTTGGTGCCCGCGTTGGAGACAAATGGCCGAGCATCGTCCGATGCAAATACTGTCGACATCAGAGTAAAGGGATCGCCCGGCGTTGGTGCTTCGAGAGACAACAAGTCGCTCACCATCCCGCCCGGTCTGATCGGCGACCACTGCATGTTCAAAGTATGCGCCTCACCCCAGGACCAGTCGGAGGGATCGGATCCGTAGCGGTCGACCAGCCAGTCGAGGGCATCATCCAGAGCCGCTCGAACCTGATCTTCGCAGGTTTCCATGCGTGCGGAAGGGCGGATGTCGCACCAGACAGCGCTCCCGCCGCGACCGGAAAGGACCGCGTAAAGGAAATCTGGATTCGGTCTGGTCCAAAACGCGTTCGCCGCCGGAAATTCGTCCTGAAGAATGCGTCGTTGCAAAGCACTGACCCATGCCCAGAATACGAGCGGCTCCTGTGAATAGCGATCCATGTCGCCATTCCATTGCGCAAGCTTGTCCAGTATTTCGTTGCGAAGCCTTTCAGTGCGGGTCTCTTCGATGCCGCTTGCGGACCTCACGAACCAAAGCTCTTTTGCCATCAGAGGAAGAAGGGCGCGTGCGGCTGCGCTGACAGTGTCGCGTTGAACCGCAATCGCGCCCTCGACCGAGAATATCAGCTGTCGATCATCAAGCACAGCCAAACGGGCGTCTCGAAACGATGCAGGGCGCTCGATCTCCCTTTCGGGCCAGCGGGCCAAGGTTTCACGGTCGATCGCTAGAACCTCCATTCCGGCCGATAACATTTCGGAGGTTCCGCTAAGGGCGTTGTTCGCATCGGTGGACCTCGCGAGACGGTCAAGCATCATCAGATATTCGCCAGCACCCCTGCCTGTAGGAGCTTCTGGCTCTCTGACTGCTTTTTGGGGAGTTGATCGAAACGCCCATGCGACGCGCTCGTTGCGGCCGATGACAACGAACGGCACGCCCGGCAATGTGGCGCCAATCGCGGCCCCTGTCGGAAGTTGAAGATCCGCCAGGTACCATTCAGAGGGGAGCGACAAAGGGCCAACGATGTCCGCGGCGAGAATTGGTGCCCCTGTGGCCGTTCGGTCGCCGGACAGCGCCCAAGCATTGAGGCTGACTTCGGGCGGGGTCGCAAACAACTCGGGTGTGACGGGGCGATCTGACGGGACCTGCAAATCTGACGAGACTGACAATTCTTGCCGGCTCTTGGGTCGAAGATCGCTCAAAAATGCATGGGCTATTCTGAGGCTATCGACAGGTCTCCAGGCCGCTATCATTCTCTCGTCAGCGATCAACAGTTCGGGTGAGCCCCTGCCACGCCTGCCTTCGGAAACCAGCCCAAGCCACGCGTTGACACCGGCGGCGTATGCTTCGAGCGCATCGGATGTCGAAGAGTCAATTTCGCTCGTCGGCTCCAGTGGCAACAGGTCTTTCGTTGCACGCCTTGCCCTCAACAACTGACCGAGCCTGTCTTGCGCGTGAACGAAGCCGATGGCGAAATAGACATCCTCGGCGGACCCCGCCGTGATGTGCGGTAAGGCTGAAGAATCCCGCAGGATATCGATCGGGCTATCTATGCCTGCAACGCTGAAGTCCTCGTCATAGTCGGGAACGGAGGCACGCAGCAGAAAGTAGGCGGTACCGGAAACGGCCAATCCCGCTGCGCAGGCCGCCAGGAAAGTGTAAAGCAATATGTTGAACAGTCGTTTCAATTCGTTGCCGATGCTGAAGCATTTTCAGGACGTGATGCGCAACAGGATCACCGAGGCGAAAAAGGCGAGGAGGCCGAAGGCAATGCCGAAGCTTGTCGCATATTGAAGCATATCCAGGCGGTTTCCTTTCCGCCGCCGCGCCAGATAGCCACCCCAGATCGCACCTCCGACAAAACCCGCGAGTACCAGCATCACCATTCCTCCATTCTTGAATGCTCCGCATCGAGACGTCTTCGGATCAAGCCGAAAGAATAGACCAGGCTCCAAGACGCAACGATAAGCACCAGTATTGTCCAGTCGCCGAAACGTGCGTAGGGCGTGGGAGCGCGCGCGCCGGGCAGGCTGGCGTCAATGACACCTGTTTCCCCGGTATCGAGACGCGCGACGACATCTCCATTGGCGTCGATAATCGCGGATATCCCAGTGTTGGCCGCGCGGACCACGGGAAGACCTTCTTCGACCGCGCGCATGCGCGCGGCCGCGAGGTGCTGCTCGGGCCCGATGCTGGTGCCGAACCAGGCATCGTTGGTGGCGTTGAATATCCAGTCGGGGCGGAAAAGATCATCGACCACGTGGCCCGGAAAGATTATCTCGTAGCAGATCGCGACCGCGACCAGCGGCACACCCGGGAGCGCGAGCGTGCGTGGTCCCGGTCCGGGCGTGAAATCTCCCAATCCCTCGGTCAGCCGTGCGAAAGGCAGCCAGCCCCGGAAGGGAACGTATTCCCCGAACGGCACGAGATGATGCTTTGCATATCCGGTCAGTATTTCCCCGCTGCTGTTATAGGCCTGGACCGTATTGAAATAGCGAGTACCCGCATCGCTCTCCACTCGATCGGGCACTCCCGTCAGAAGCAGCGTACCTTCGGGCAGAGAACCGGTGATCCGGGCATGGGCTGCCGCGTCCTCGTCGAGAAAACCGGGAAAGGCCGTCTCCGGCCAAAGCAGAAGATCGACGTTGCCGGGACGAGATGAGAGGTCGAGGTAGAGCTCAAGGGTCGCGTCCCGGTTTCCGGGCGCCCATTTCTCCCGTTGCGGCACGTTGCCTTGCACGATGCGCAGGTCGACGCGAGGCAAGGGCGCCTCTGATCCAAGGCGGAACGTACCGGCACCCCAGAGTCCTATGATGGCCATCGCGCACAACACGAGAACGGCTGACCGTTGACGTGGCACGGCGGAATACGCAGCTCCCGGCATGACGCCGACAAGGACGGTGAGAAAGCTCAACCCGTAGCTTCCGACCCAGGCTGCCGGCTGTCGCAGCGCGGCGTGATCGACCAGAGCATAAGCGGCCAGGTTCCACGGAAAACCTGTCAGGACATGACCTCGCAACCATTCCGTCGCCACCCAGCAGGTTGCGAGAAGCAGACTTGCGGCAATGCCCCCGAGGGGTCTGCGCTGCGCGATGACGGCATAGAGCGCCGCAGCCATGGCCGGGAAAATGGCTAGGCCCGCTGACAACCCCGCGACGGCCGGGATCGCCAGCGCGGCGAAACGTTCGGCATCGACGTAAAAACTCTCGGCGATCCAAGAGATTCCGAACCCGAACTGGCCAATTCCGAAGACCCAGCCGATGAAGAAAGCGTGCGCTGTGGAAACCTGTCGGAGTATGAGAAAGAGCGCCGAGAAGGCAACCGGAACGGCGATGAGCCATGAGAACGGCGGAAGGGCTAAAACCGTCAAACCGCCCGCCACAAAACTAATTCCGGAACGCAGAGGAATGTAATGGCCCCAGACAGACATATGCGCCAAACCCGTCATCATGTGCCATTCTGAAACTTGGCGCTCAACCAAGGAGCTATGAGCAGTAGGCCCACCCCGCCGACCACGAAAACATCCGCCATGTTGAAGGCGGGCCAATGCGTGGATCCGGCGTAGAAATCGAGGAAGTCCGTCACACCCCGAAACCGGATGCGGTCGAGGACGTTGCCGAGCGCGCCACCGATAATCGCACCATAGGCGATAGCCTCAACCGGGCTGGCAGTGCGCACCAACATGACCGTCAACCAGCCACAGACAGCGAGGGCCAACACTGTAAGGCTCCACCATGGCGCTCCACTAAGTAGTCCGAATGTCACGCCATCGTTGCGCAGGTAGATGAGATTGAAACCGGGAAAGACCGGAATTCCGGCGCTCAAATCTGCCGCATTGGCGACGACAATTGCTTTTGTCACCTGGTCGACAAGAAAAGCAGTTCCAGCCGCAATGAAACCTTGGAAATGGGACTGTTTCATCTCATCCTCCCAGCCATACATCGAGGAACAACATGATCACGAGGCCGACCGCGAGACCGAGTGTCGCCCTGTTTTGATGGCCGGAACGGTGGGTTTCGGGAATGATTTCGTGGCTGATGACGTAGAGCATCGCCCCGGCGGCGAAGGCGAGGCCCCATGGCAACAGCGGCTCCGAGATGCTGATGATCCCAGCCCCAAGAAGCCCGCCTACCGGCTCGACAAGACCTGTCAGTGCGGCAATCCCCCACGCACGGCTCTTGGAATATCCCTCACCAAGCAATGAAACCGCTACGGCGAGACCCTCGGGAGCGTTTTGCAGTCCGATACCGATCGCAAGTGGCAACCCGCCCGAGAATCCATCAGCCCCGAACCCGACACCAACGGCAAGCCCTTCGGGGAAATTGTGGATCGTGATCGCGATGATGAAGAGCCAGACGCGACGCAGAGAGTCTGCATCAGGGCCCTCGCGTCCGGACTTGAAATGCTCGTGCGGTAGCTTTTCGTTCATCAAAGCAACCGCGCCCATACCGAGCAGGATCGCAAGGCAAACAATGGCTGCGGGGGCGGCAGCATTCTCGAACTGCCCTTCGGCCGCGTCGAGGGCCGGGATTATCAGCGAGAAGAACGAGGCCGCGAGCATCACACCAGCCGCGAAGCCGAGCAAGAGATCGCGTGTGGACCGGGACGGGATGCGCCCGAAAAGAACGGGGATCGCCCCGACCGCGGTCAGCGATCCGGCTGCCAGGCTTCCAAGAAAGCCAAGCGCTATTGGAGAGAGGGGTTCCAATTGCTAAAGTCTTGCTGCGAGTTCAGTCAGGAACCGGGGTAGCTGGTGTAGACCTCGGTCGATCCATCGCCGCGGATCAGGAAGACGTCATAAGCCTCACGATCATCCTCCGGTCCCATGCCCGGCGAGCCATAGGGCATTCCCGGCACCGCCAGCCCCACGGCATCTGGACGCTCATCCAACAAACGCTGAATGTCTGATGCCGGTACATGACCTTCGATCACGTAGCCGTCGACCAAAGCCGAATGGCAGGAGACCATGCGCTGAGGCACGCCATTGTCGAGTTTGAAGCGCACAAGAGATCCCCCGAACATGTCCTCGCCTGTCGGCGCGAATCCGCTTTCCTTGAGGTGCTTCATCCAGGACAGACAACAGCCGCAGCCGTTTGTCTTCCGGACGTCAATCTGGATCGCATCGGCGACAGCTTGCGCCGCGGGAAACAAGGCCAGCGTGACTGCAAGGGCGGGAGCCAGTCGTTTCATGGATTAAAGCCTTTCGGTTGTTGTTTGCACAAATTCGCTGGTGAGCCTCTCGGCCAGTAGCGAGCGTGCCTCAGCCAGCCGCTCAAGCGCAGCCGTGTCGTCCGCTTCACGCTCGGCCGCCTCTGCCAAACGGTCGTCAGAGAGAGGGTCGGTCGGGCGACCCTCCACCAGCACTTCGTAATGTAGGTTGGGGCCTGTCGCGGTACCCGTCGCACCGACCCGCCCGATCATATCTCCGGCCAAAACGCGCTGCCCTTGTTCGAGTGTGTCCGGCACCTCGCTGAGATGTGCGTATCGTGTCAGGGTGTCGGATCCATGCGCTATCTCCACCACCCGGCCATATCCACCACGACGTCCGATGAAGCTCACGCGTCCTGGCGCCGTTGCTTTTACCGGCGTACCGCGGGCCGCAGCAAAGTCGACGCCGGTGTGCATGCGCACATTCCCATAGACCGGGTGTGTGCGACGGCCAAAGACGGAACTTAGCCGTGCACCTTCGACCGGTTGCGCGAACACGCGCAGGACTTCTCCGTCGACATAGATCGTCGCTTGGCCGCTGCCGTCGTTCCGCCAGACGATTTCATAGACCGAGCCATCGATATCCAGTGCGGCAAAGGCAAGCTCGGGCTGACCAATCCTCTTGTTCCCGTCTCGGGCCTCGCGCCAAAGAAGACGCATCGTCTCGCCACCGGAAAGTTCGCGTCGAAAATCCACTGTGCCGCCCAGCATCTGCGCCATGTCGACCGCAAAACGGGCTGGGATGCCCGCTTTGTCCAAAGCCGCGAAGACAGAGCTTTCGATCACTGCCTCGCCCGCGAACGTCACCATTTCAGGGTCTGGCTCCAACACGCGTGTGACAAGTTCTTGACCAAAGACCGTTTCGATCCGCACCCCATCGTCAACTGCCAGTTCCACGCGGCTCGGATTTCCGTCCACCTTTGAGATCACAGTGATCTCATGGCCCGGGCGCAATCGGCGCAGGTCATATTCTGCACCAAGCGCGAGCGCGATTTCGGCACGCGCAGGCGCAGCGATACCCGCGTTCGCCAGGACCGCATCCAGCGTCTCGCCCGACGCGATCTCACGCGACCAGGTGATCAAAGGCGGTTCAATCTCGGGCAAGGCGGTTTCTGCGAAGACAGATTGCAAGAGCGGCAGAGGTCGCATTGGGCTAGCATTGTCGGCGTGAAATGCAGCGGGCGGTGTCACATCGTAGTCGGCGATCTGAGGCATCGAGAGCGGATCGGGAGTCCAGAGGGTCGCTTCAGCAATCGCAGGAGGCACTGGCTCTTTAGAAAGAACGCCAGAAATGGCGATGGCGGTCAGCGAAAAAGCGCCTGCGACCACAGCGCTCGCCAAAACAATTCTAATCTTCATGTTGCCCCCTCTACGACTTCTGTCAGTGCACGCCGGATCTTCGGCACTGCGAATTCTCTTGGCTCGTGATAGTCAATCATGGTGACGAGTTCACCCTTGGCATCGAACAGGAATACACTTGCCGTATGGTTCATTGTATAGTCGCCGCCTTCGGTCGGGACGCGCTCATACGAGGCACGAAATCCTTCTGCAGCGCGGGCAACCTGGTTTGCCGGCCCAGTCCAGCCGCGAATAGCCGGATGAAAATAGCCGACATATTCGGCCATGGCCTCGACCGTGTCCCGCTCCGGATCGACTGTGATGAAGACCACGTTCATCCGCGCGGCTTCGTCCCCGAGATCTTCAAGCCAACCTGAGATATCCGATAACGTCGTGGGGCAGACATCCGGGCAGTAGGTGAACCCGAAAAACACCATGGTCGGGCGTCCGATCAGGGTTTCCGGGCCCACTTCATTGCCTTCGTGATCGGTCAGTCGGAAATCCATCGCCGACAGGGGGAGAGGCCTTTGGCCGGCCGGTTTTGGTGCACCGGGACCGTCCACGCGCCACCAGCCGACGCCGAGCATCAGAGCGACAGCGCCTACACCGGCTGCACCGTATTGGACCACATGCCGACGCTGCATCAGCTCTCCGGCCCGCGCGCGGCGATCCCCAGAATTGGGACCTCAACAGTCACTTCACCACCGTCCGAGAACGTCAGTGTCAGTGGGAAGGTCTCGCCTTCGATCATCGGGTTTTGCAGCTTCATGAGCATGGCGTGCAGCCCTCCCGGTTCCAATGCTACGCTTTGGCCCGGTTCAATCGTGATTTCGTCAGCAGGCGCCATAGAACTGACGCCGTCGGCGTTGGTTTTCGTCTCATGGATCTGGGGCATCACGGCCAGTGGTGTTGTAAGCCCGGTCAGCGTGACCGTGTCTTCACCGGTGTTGCGCACAGTCATATAGGCCGCACCAGGGCGGTTGACCCCGATTGAAGCACGGGACCACGCGTTTTCGACGACCACATCCTCCGAACCGGCAAATGCCGGAGTCGACATGCCCGAGAGTAGCAAGACAAGGGGCAAACCATTGATGTAAGATCGTTTTGTCATGAAGAATTCTCCTGTATCTGGCCGAGCATCAACTTTGGCTGGCCGCAACTTCCGCAGCCACCAGTCGCCGCAGTTCGGCCTCACCGAACGGGTCTAATGGCTTGGCGTTGACGAAGAACGTGGGCGTTTGTCGCACGCCTACCGCTTCGACATCAGCGCGGTCCTGATTGAGCACCGCCACGACACCGGGGGCCAGCATCTGTGTCCGAGCAGCTTCGACATCCAGACCACCGCTTGCGGCAATCTCAAGGATCAAACCCGGTGCCGGAGTGCCATGGGACGCCCATCGCGGCTGCTCGCGCAGGACCGCTTCCAGCACGGGTTCGAACACATCCTGCATCCGCGCAGCTTCGAGAACACGGATCGCTTCCACCGAAGCGTCCCCGTGAAACGCGGTGTATCGAATTACGACACGGATCGCATCACCGTGCTCAGCCATGATCTCTTTGACCACGGGATAGAATGCGCGGCATGCCTCGCAAGCTGGATCGAAAAACTCGACAATCGTGACAGGTGCCGTTTCGGGGCCGAGGATCGGGGAATAGGGCCGGATCAGCACATCGTTCACTTCGGGCGCGACAGGGACTGCCTCTGCCATGGGTTGGGGGCGGGTGGCATACCAGGCCGCGCCGCTAAAACCTGCGGCGCCAACAGCCAGAACGGATAGAACGAGGCCGCGTCGATTCATGTTTGTTTTTCCTTCAGTGAAAGGGCCGACAGCATCCCGATCATCGTGAAGGCGACAAGCGCCAACAGCGGAATCGGAATGCCGAAGACCACCTGGTTGTCGTCGGTACAAGAGGGGCCGGTCGCCGTGCAGGGCTGGATCGCCTCGGGGATCAGCCCGACATAGAGGCCGATGTGATACGACGCCACTGCCGCCCCCCCAAGCGCCAGCGCAACGCCATAGCGCCCCACGCGGGGATCCTGCCACCACAGCCCGAGCCCAAGAACGATAGCCAGGGGGAACATGAAGGCGCGCTGGAACCAGCAAAGGACGCAAGGCGTTTGACCAAGCACCTCGCCAATAAAGAGCACGGCAAGCGATGCGATAAGCGCAATGATCCAAGCAAGAACAAGGGCCGCTTCTCCGGAAAGGCGGGTCATGGCAATCAGATCCTCTTTCTCAGATCCGCAAGGATCTCTTCGGCGGGTGTGCCGTAGGGCCAGGAATTGGCGAAGCCCGCCCGCGGATCAAAAAGAAACAGGTGCGATGTGTGCCCCATTGTGTATCCACCCGGCGCGGTGGCCTCCTCGATCCTCTCAAAGAAAATTGGGAAGGTCTCGGATGTTGCGGCGATCTGCTCCGGCGTGCCGGTCAGCCCGATGATCCCAGCGTCGAACAGGGGCACATACCCGGCAAGTGCTGTCGGCGTATCCCGCTCCGGATCAATCGTTATAAAGATCGGCTGGACCTTTGCCGCCTCGTCGCCCAAGCCCTCCATCACGGCCGCGACTTCGGACAGTGTTGTTGGACAGACGTCGGGGCAATTGGTGAAACCAAAGAAGACCAGCATCCAGCGCCCTGCGAAATCTTCGTCTGTTTGGACCATGCCGCGATGATCCGTGAGTTCGAACTGCGCAAAGAAAGGTGGTTCGGTCTCGGCTTGGGCAAGGTCGGCGCGGTAGTCCGCCCACATTAGCAGCCAGATGAAAACGAACGCCGCCGCGCCCGCCAAAACCCATAGTACTTTCTGAAGATCTGAAAGCTTCACGCGCTCCGCCCGAATTTGGTTCTATATTTTCAGCGCGCTTACACCCTCTAGCTACTGTAGGTTCAAGACTTATTATGGATGGAAGAGCGATGTTCACTGACCTGTGAGATGCCAAGCGGAACTTGTGCAAAAAAACGCTTAAAGCTACACGGGCTGTAGATAGTCTGGAGAGATGATATGCTGACAATCGGCACTTTGGCAAAAAAGACCGGGACGAAGGTGCAGACGATCCGCTATTACGAGCAGATCGGACTCTTGCCCGAGCCCGGGCGATCGGCTGGCGGTCAGCGGCGCTATGGAGATAGTGAGCTTGACCGTTTGTCTTTCGTCCGGCATGCGCGGCAACTCGGGTTCTCGCTGGACGCGATCCGTGAGCTTCTCGATCTGAGCGATCATCCGGACAAGTCTTGCGCGGAGGCCGATGCCATCGCTCGCAGGCAACTTAAGCAGGTTGAGCAACGTATGGCCCGACTTGAAGCCCTTCGGACAGAATTGCAGAGGATGGTGCATGAATGCAGCGGCGGGCACACGGCCGATTGCCGTGTGCTGGAGGTGTTGCGCGACCATTCCGAGTGCCTGACGGACCACGACGAGATCGGCGCCTGAGATGACCGCAGTGCTCGTCTATCCGCTCGCGGCCTTGGCTGAGATCGCCGGATGCTTTGCCATCTGGGCATGGTGGCGTCTTGGCGCGTCCCCTCTTTGGCTTGTCCCCGGTGTGGCGGCGCTGGTGGCGTTCGGCTGGCTTCTGGCTCAGGTCGACACTGTGGCTGCGGGACGCGCCTTTGCGGCCTATGGTGGGATCTATATTGCCGCGTCCATTCTCTGGATGTGGCTCGCCGAAGGGCACCGGCCGGACAGGTGGGATCTGCTCGGCACCGCTGTATGCTTGTTGGGTGCCGCTATCATCCTCGCGGCACCCCGCGGAGCGTAAAAAACGGCATTGCTCCTACAGTAGCTTTAGCTTTTACAACGGTGCGCGTTTCACAGGCTAAAGCAAGGCAGGAATTGAATGTTCGAAATCTCAGGTGTTGGAATCGTCGCGGCTTTTCTGGGTGGCGCTATATCCTTTCTGTCGCCTTGCGTCTTGCCTCTTGCACCTGGCTACGTCTCTTACATCGCGGGACAGCCCGCCGCGAAATCCGGGGCGGCGCGCAGCATTGCCGAACGGGCGCGCAGCGTGGTCCTGAGTTTGTGGTTCGTGCTCGGGTTTTCGACAGTCTTCGTGGCGCTCGGGGCCGGGGCAAGTCTTTTGGGCGGGATGCTCTTGCGCTGGAAATACGAACTCGGGCTTGCGGGTGGCTTCTTGATCGTCTTGTTCGGACTTGTCATGATGGGCGCGATCAAGATCCCCGCAATGATGCGTGACACGAGGCCCGACGTAAAAGTTGACGGCGGCAGCGCCGTTGGAGCCTACCTTTTGGGTCTTGCCTTTGCCTTTGGCTGGACGCCCTGCATAGGCCCTGTGCTTGGGTCGATCCTGGCAGTAAGCGCGACATCTGGAGCGGACGGGATGGCCTTGCTGGCAATCTACTCCGCAGGGCTTGGACTGCCGTTTCTAATCATAGCGCTCTTCACCAACGAGATTGCAGGCAGGCTAAAGCGGATTGGTGCGGCTGGTCGATGGCTCTATCGTATATCGGGCGGACTGATGGTGCTGATGGGTATCGGCGTGATGACAGGTCAGATCAGCCGCCTTGCCTTCTGGCTGCTCGAAACCTTCCCGGCCCTTGGCACTATCGGATAGAGCTGTGATCGAAAGTAACATTTGAGAAAAGGCTTGTCTCTCTAGTCACTGTAGAGATTAAGACTCCTCGTGAACGATTCGAGGAGAGACCCTGTGGCACCCACCGATTCCTATTTAACCGCAACAAGACTGCTGGATTTTGACTCGCCCTCAATCTCGAACCTGGTACGAGATCGTGGCTGGCATGACCTTGCCCGTGTCGACCGGATTGGCGCGGTTTATGACTTTGTCCGGAACGTGATTGCGTTCGGCTACAACCGCGTCGACGACATTCCCGCCTCTGCGGTGCTGACCGACGGCTACGGGCAGTGCAACACGAAAGGGACGCTTCTCATGGCACTGCTGCGCAGCGTAGGCATCCGCTGCCGACTGCACGGCTTCACCATCCACAAGGCCCTGCAGCGTGGCGTGGTGCCCGAATTGGTCTACCCCCTCGCACCGTCCGAAATTCTGCACTCGTGGGTCGAAGTCGAAACAGAAGAGGGCTGGATCAATCTCGAAGGCTTCATTCTGGACGCCCCCTTCCTGCAGTCGCTTCAGAAGGAATTCAGCGAAACAGAAAGCCTTTGCGGCTACGGCGCTGGAACGGATTGCCTGAGTGCGCCACCAGTCAGTTGGAACGGCGGCAGCACTTATATTCAGAAAACCGGTATCGTTCGTGATTTTGGAACCTTTGATGCGCCCGATGACTTTTATTTGAAATATAGTCAGAACTTCGGATTTGCGCGTGACTTTCTCTATCGCCACGTCATCCGTCACTGGATGAATGCCCGGGTTCGCCGCATCCGTCGTGGAATGTTGCCAAAGGTCCCTGGTCTCAGTCGACCGAACCACAGCCATGAGGAGAACAACCGTGCCGCATGATCATGGCCATACCCACATTGATCCTGAATCAGGTGATCGTAGGGTCTCCATCGCAATCTGGGCCAACGGGCTTCTGACCGTCGCGCAGATCGTTGGCGGCATCCTTTCCGGCAGCCTGGCGCTGATCGCAGATGCCCTACACAATTTTTCGGACATGGCGTCACTGGTGATCGCGTTCGTTGCGCGCAAAATCGCCAGACGACCCGCCGATGAACGCATGACATTCGGCTATGGTCGGATTGAAATCGTCGCGGCACTCATCAACTACACGACCCTGATCCTGATCGGTTTCTACCTGATCTATGAGGGTGGCATGCGGATGATCGACCCGCCCGAGGTCGCTGGTTGGACGGTGGTGATCCTGGGCGGTGTGGCACTCGTCGTCGACACGTTGACGGCGCTGCTCACCTATTCGATGCAGAAAGGCAGTGTGAACATCCGTGCGCTTTTCCTGCACAACCTGTCGGACGCTTTGGCCTCTGTGGCAGTCATCATTGGAGGGTCCCTGATCATCCTCTACGACATGCGATGGGTCGATCCCGCAATCACCATCGGCATTGCCCTTTACATCCTCTATCTGGCTTTCACTGAGATTGGCGGTCCGATCAGAACCCTGATGCTCGGCAGCCCACCCGACATCGACAATGCAGCCGTCGTTGAGGCGCTGCGGAGCGTCGATGGTGTAGCGGACGTTCACCACGTGCATCTGTGGCAGATGGAGGAGCACAAGGCGGCGCTGGACTGCCACGTGGTGCTGACAGCGGGCGGCTGGGGTAAAATCGAAAAGAACAAGGCAGCGATCAAGGACCGGCTGAAGGAGGACTTCAACATCGCCCATTCCAGCCTGGAGTTCGAACACGAAGACCGCGCACACGAAAACGCCGACCTCTACGGTCACGGCAAGCCTGAAGAGGAGGAGAACCGTTTTCACTGAGCTTGTGAGAGGTCATGAAGGTGTGATCGACGTCGATTGCGAGTGCAAGCTAAGCGACAGCGACCTGAAACGGGTGCACGGCCTGCTTCAAGCCAGCCTGGCCTGGTCCTCGAACTCACGAGGTTCGAAGCCTTCAAGGTTCCGTCTGCTTCTGAGCCGTTGCAGAACTGCTGAGAGCCCGAATGCGTCCTATTCGCCAAACAGATTTAGGTAGAACCGATTTAAGGGCAATTCGAGACTCATTTGACGATCGAGATGGCTCGGACGCTTTGACATGCCGTGGGATTGGCGCAGCGCGCAACGTGGCGGATGACGACGGGCGGCTCAGTCACCTCGCGATCTTGCTGACCGCCGCAACCGCAACACGCATCATCATTGTTGCAATAGTATATTTTCGTAGGTATGCTGGGTGAAGATTGTCAAGGGTCCTTGCCATGCGTTTCGAATTCAAAAACCTCCCTCTGGCGGCCTTTTTAGCTCTCGCCTTGACCGGCCCAACAGTTCCGACACAAGCACGCGCCCAAACCTATCAGATCGATTGTGCCATCCTGCTGTGTTTGTCCGGTGGATGGCCAGCTTCCGTGCCCTGCGCCCGCGCACGGGCCGAGTTCATCCGGCGCATAACTCCATGGCCGGTGGAGCCGCCGCTTCAGATTTGGCGCTGCCCGATGGGTGCGTCTTACGATGGACCTGCTAGATCGCGGACCGCGGACCGGATCTTCGATGCCCTATATGGTGATTCAGGAACCCCTCCAAACTCTTCAACCCCGCTCTTCGATCAGGCAGCCAGGGCAGGCGGGATGCTTGGGCGCAAAGGCTCCAACGCGGCTTGGGACAACCTCGTAAGGGCTGATTACGCCCTCCAGCTCGTAGAAGACCGCGCCGACATCGATATCAGCGGGCCGGAATTCAACTTCGTGCGTTCCATCCGCGTCTTTGACGTTCGTTATGCCCGCCAGCACGAATCCGGGCGAGATGGCGACTGCAACCGCAGCGCCGCCGTTGTCCTCGGCACCTACGGGATCCAGGGCGATTTTTCTTGGAGGGTGTCGTCACCCGCAGCGCTTCCTGATGCGCATGCCGGTCTCGAGCGATGGGGCGAGCACTGCCCGAGCATTTATCACAGATCCGTCTTCGTTGAGTGGCGTGACTATAGCGGGAATTACGGTTTTGAGCAGGTCAATTACTGACTATTGAGCCGCAGCGAAGTCGCGCAGGGCCTTGTACGAAATCAAACCTGCAACGCAGGCACACGCACACAATCGAGGGCCATAAAGGCCATATTCCACCATGTCAGTCGTCGCGACAGGGCAGCTGCGTGAGAGACGCGAAGTCGATTTCAGCTTTATCGGCATCGCAGAGATCCGGGTAAATCTTTGAGACGCGCTGTGGGCCATGCATGTCCCACCGGATTGCCAGAGCACCTGTGTTCCATCGATAAACCCAGCCAACAATGGTTTCTTCATCGGCTGCAATCAAATTGGCGATGGCGACACCTTCGACCTTATCTTCATTCACTGTTAACTAATTTCCTGCAATTGGGCTTTTCCGACCGCAACTTCGACTTCCGAAGCGTTTGCTGCAGCGGCATGCCTGTTTTGGTTAAATTGGTTAGCTGTTCTTCCTCGCGTCACCGATACTCACACCGGGAAAAGTTAGCTCCCGTGTTCTTGATTAATGAAATTGCTCAAATCCGGTGGTCGGGCTCCGTGGCGGCTTCGACGATCGCCAAAACCTCGAAGGGGTCAAAGCCGATGGCGCGCGCAAGGACGACCAGCTCGACGACGTCGACCCGGCGCTGGCCGCTTTCAATGCGCGCCACGAGGGATTGATGGCACTTGAGCTTGATCGCCAAGTCCTCCTGACCGAGGCCCGCCTTGATGCGGGCGTCGACCAATGCTTGGCAGAGTGCCACCTGTCCCGTGCTTCTGATTGTCTTTGCCACGCGTCACATACCTTTTGTGACGTCGCTAGCGGATGAAATCTGTTATCTAAAAAGTAGATATATGAGGGTGTTATCGGCGTCTGGTTTCCATGGGCTGCAAGTCTGATGCTCCCGAGGTTGCCCATCAATCCCCTACCAATTGCAGGAACCGGCCATAGTCCTCGCTGACTTCGCGCGCTTCCTCGAAGGCGCGGGCGCGTTCGCTGTCGAGGCAACGGAAGTAGCTCTGGATATCCTGGATGTAGTCTTCGAAATCGCCACGGATGATGTCTGCATAGTCCCGCGCTGCCTGCGAATCGCTTGGCACGAAAGGACGGGCCGGGGCGAAGCAGGATTCCGCCAAAACTGGTCCGGGAACGCAGATCAGAAGGACCATAGCTTGCAATGGGAGCAGGCCTGTCAACCTTGGGTTTCTCAAACCTGTTATCTCCTTGATCGCAGACACTGGCCGTGACTAGTGTTTGCGTGACCAAACTACAGCTAAAGCACGATATTACATCTTGCGGTTGATAGTATACTATCGTAACTCTGGGCTTCAAGTAGGAATGCCCAGGGTCGCGCCATTGGAGAAAGCGTGAGCCGGGCCATGAACTGGGACATCGAAGCACCAAATGTGGTTACGGAAGCCAGGTTCCGCGAGCTCGTGGAAAGCGGCTATAGCGCAGAAATCCTGTGCCAGGAGTCGGCACATAAGAAAGGCCCCAGTTATTACGGGGTCTGGATCATGCGCGTTGTCTCTGATGACGGGGTGGAAAAGCTCCTCGTCACCGCCCGCACGCGGACGACCTACAACGATATCAAGATCCGCGAGTTCAAGACGATCTCCGGCGTGGTGTCTTTCTTCATTGGCCTTGGCTATGCGCATGTCGACCTGCCGCTTGAGGCGGGGACAAGCCGCACGCATAAACTCGCCCCGTCAGACAAAGCCCCATCAGACAAGGCTGCTGACAACTAACCTCGTCTGTCTCTGGCTGGTCGCAGCACCTGCCTCAGCGCAAATGGTCCTGGTCATGGAGGGCGACGGCTCCCTGATCCCGTCCCGCTCCCAAAGCAGCTTTGCTCGAAACTACAATGACGGGATTGGTCAGGGTTCGGCCTCCGATGGGATCGCGATCTTCGGCGAGGTAGAGGCCGAGCAAGAAGGCGTCCGAGTCGCGGCCCTTGCCCGCCCGACTCCCCTGCCGCGCGCCGATGTCCTCTCCGGGATTCAGACCACGGCCTTGCGCTATGCCGGCCATCCTGGCCTGCGTCGCGCGGGGCTTTCCGTGACGGATTGGCTAGCTCTCTATCGGGCCAACATCGAGGTTGAGAGCGCCTACCGGCAGGATGCGATTTCAAGTGCAGGTGCCATTGGCCTTGGTCAATTGATGCCAGCGACGGCGCGTGATCTGGGCGTCGACCCGCGTGATCCGCTGCAGAACCTCGACGGCTCCGCCCGCTACCTCGCGATGATGCTGGAGGCGTTCGGCGATCCGCATCTGGCGCTGGCGGCCTACAACGCGGGGCCGGACGCCGTGCGCCAACACGGTGGCATTCCCCCTTACCGAGAAACCCAGAACCACGTGGCCCGCGTCATGGCTGTCGTGGCCCGATTGGAAGGATCAAATTCATGATGTCCCAACCTTTTTGGAAATCATTCCTCAAAACACTTATCGGCAATGTCACGAGAGCGCGCAGCGCGGCAGTGCATTGGCGATACCGCTTTTTCCAAACAAGTTGGTTTTCACACCTCTTTGTCGCCTCGCTGGCGCTATTCCTGCTGATTGCCGAACCCGCCCTCGCCCAGAGCATTGATCTCTCGCCGATCCAAAGTCTCCTGCAAGGCATCGTTGATGCGCTGACCGGCCCTCTTGGCGTCGTCATCGCGACGCTTGCCGTGCTCGGCGTCTTCCTCAGCTGGTTTTTCAACATCATCGATCTGCGCCAGGCGCTTTGGGTTCTTGTCGGCATTGCCGGTGTCGCCGCCGCTCCCACAATTGTTGCCGCGGTTTTCGCCGGTGGTCCATAAGAATGGCTCAACGCTCGCCTCTCTTTCTCGGCCTCGTGCGTCCGCCCAAGCTTCTGGGCCTGCCCATCATGTACGCGATGGTCTGGCTCTTTGGCTCGGTGCTCTTGTTCGTCTGGGTCCAGCACATCGCAGTTCTGGGCGTGGCCGCCCTTCTCTATCCGGTGCTGTGGAAGGCCGCAGATTGGGACCCGCGCTTCATCGACGTGATGATGACGGCCCTGCAGGAGACACCGCCCACGCGCAACAGGTCCATCCATGGCGGGGACAGCTATGCCCCGTGATGAAGCTCGCGATGCTGCGCTCGACCCCCGCACAATGACGCCGGACTGGTATGCGCGCGAGACCCGCCTCGCGCATATGCTGCCCTATGTGAGCCTCGTTGACGACCAGACCGTGCGCACCCGGGTCAACGAGCTCTTCCGGTGCATTCGGCTCGAGGGGCTCAACAGCTATACGACCGACGATACCTATCTCGATAAGGTGACGGCGCTTTTTGCCCGCATCATCGCGCAGCTTGGGCCGGAATTCAGCTATTACGTCCACAAGGTCTCCAAGGCAATCAAACCGGATCTGGATCCAATTCGTGAGGACAGCTTCGCGGGCGAGGTGGACCGGCACTGGCGCGCGAAACTCGAGACCAGCGGGCTGCGCGACAAGACGCTGACGCTCACCGTCATTCACCGCCCACCCCCGAAAAGCCTCCTGCCGTTCCTCAGCCGCAGCGCGCCGGACCGGCTGAGAGAGGAGACCCGTAAACGCCAGCAGCGCCTCAGCGAGGCCGTGAACGTCTTCCTGTCCGGCCTCACCGAGCTCAAACCGCGCCTGCTGTCGGCTGCATCGGGGGAATTGGTGGGGTTTCTGGGCGCGCTGAACACGGGCACCGAGCTGCCGCTCTACCCTGCAAACACCTACGGCTTTTTGTCCGTCAACGTCGCCAATACCCGCGTGACGTTTCATGGCGATCATTTCGAGCTCTCGGAAGGCGTCGTGGGGCATCGCTACGGCAAGAGTTTCACCATCGGGGAATACTCGGAAGGCACCTCCTGCACCATGTTCGACATGCTGAACCTGCCGGTCGACATGATCGTCACGCATTCCTTCACCCCGATCAATTCGAACCTCATGGCGGGCCGCATAAAACGGCAAAAGCGCCAGATGCAGGCCAGCCAGGACGCGGCCCTCTCGCTCCTGGAAGCCCTCGATATCGCCGCCGATGATCTCGAGGCCAAGCGCCAAAGCTTCGGCGAACACCATATGGTCGTGACGCTCTTCTGCGAAACGCTGGATGAGCTGCAGACGCTCAGCGCCGAAATCGTGAACGCCGCCGCGACCGAAGGCGTGAAGATGATCGGCGAGCGGGTCGCCGCCAAGGCGCATTACTTGAGCCAGCATCCCGGCAACCAGCCCAAGCGCGTCCGCGCCAGCGCCGTCACCAACCGCAACTTCGCGGATTTTGCGGCCTTCCACCGGACACAGCTCGGCAAACCTGCAGCACTTACCCCCTGGGGCCGGGTCATCACCTATCTGCCCACGCCCGAGCAAAGCGCCTACCGGTTTTCCTATCACGAGCAGGGATCGCCCGACAAAGAACCCACCAGCGGCCATACCCTAATCATGGGGCGGCCCGGGTCCGGCAAATCGGTGCTGTCGGCCTTTCTAATGACCCAGGCCCGTCGCGCAGGGGCGCGGATCTTCGTCTTCGATTACCGTCTTGGCATGGAGATGGCGGTGCGCGCCAATGGCGGGCGCTACGCCTCCCTGAAAGCCGGCCAGCCCACGGGTCTCAACCCGCTCTGGACAGAGACCGATGCGCGCGGCACCGCCTGGCTCTCGGATTGGCTCACAACCCTGCTCTACCGCGCCGACAAGCCCCTGACGCCCGCGCAGACCAACCGCATCCAGGAAGTCGTGCGCCAGAACGCGCAGGCCACAAACCCCGCTCTCAGGAACTGGCGGGATTTCGCATCGCTTTTTGTGTCCACCGATGATGGCGGCGATCTGCACCAGCGCCTGCTCGAGTGGACCGAAGACGGCCGCTACGGCTGGATCTTCGGGCAGAGCCTCGAGGACACGTTCTCGCTCAAAGGCGATGTGGTGGGCTTCGATCTGACCGGCATTCTCGACAGCGAGGCCGACAAGGAGCGGATGGCGGTTCTCTCCTATCTTTTCCGCCGGGTCGAACGCGAGATCGAGGATCGCCGCCCCACCATCATCGTGATCGACGAGGCCTGGAAGGCCCTCGATAACGCGTATTTCGCCGAGCGGCTGTCGAACTGGCTGGTGACAGCGCGCAAGCAGAACACCGTCGCGGTGATGATGACGCAATACGCAAGCCAGCTCGAGCGCACCCGGACCGGCAAGACCATCGTCGAAGCCGTTCCGACGCAGATCCTGCTGCCCAATATCCGCGCGCAGCCTGCGGATTACGCAATGCTGAACCTCACGGAGAAGGAACTCGACGTCCTTCTCAACACGGGCAGCAACAGCCGCTTGGCGCTGATCCGCGACGATCAGGGCTCAATCGTCGTCGATGCCGATCTGAGCGCGCTTGGACCCAATCTCACCATCCTTGGTGGCATGGAAAAGGGCGAAGCGCTTGTCGGCGCCGATTACCGCGACCGCCCGGACTTCTGGAGGCTTTCATGATCCGTATTCTTATCGCTTTGGCTGCGCTCGGCGCGCTGGTCTCCTGCACCCAGTACCGGGAGCCGCAGGCGAACTGCTTCACATTCCTTGCGTCCACGGCACCCGTCGCGCCTGATTGCCACTTCACGCCCCTTGGCACCCCGGAGGGCGACGTTGAAGTCTAGCCTGCCTCCTATCCTCGCATTTTGCTTGCTGCCCGGTCTCGGCTTCGCCCAAGGCGTGCCGACCAATGACAGTGGGCTGACCGCGCGTGACATCGTCGAGACCGGCGATCGCGAGGCTGACTTGGCCGTTCAGTCGGACAAGCTTGCCGTGCGCGAACTCATTGCCGAGATCGAACGGGAGCAGCTGGAAACCCTGCAACGCATCCTTGATGCCCAGACCAGCTTCGGCGGTCAGGGCTTGCCGGCTATGGTCTCGGGGCTGGAAAGCGGCAGCGGGGATCCGGCCCGGTCAGTCGAGGCGGTCTATGGCACGGGCGAGATCGATCCCAATCCCGGCGGTGCGCAGATGTTCGGGGATACGTCTGAGACCATCGAGCAGCTCATCATCCGCGTGGCTCAGGAAACCAGCGGCTTTGCGGGAGTTGGCCGCGCAGGGCTCTCACCCGTCCAGTGGCGCGCATTGCTGCAAGCGCTCATCTGGCAGGAAAGCCGGTTCACCATTGGGGCACGGTCTCCCGTCGGCGCCTATGGTCTCACCCAGATCATGCCGGGCACCGCCAGCGATCTCGGCATCAACCCGGAATACTATGACAGCCCCTACCTTCAGGTGCATGGCGGCGCGCGCTATCTCGCGACCCAGCTCAACACATTCGATGGCAACATCATCAACGCCCTCGCGGCCTATAACGCCGGACCCGGCCGGGTTTTCGAGTATGGCGGCGTGCCACCCTTCCGCGAGACCCAGCACTACGTGTCGGTCATCCCTGAACGCTACAATCTCTATCTAAGCCGTATCGGCGGGATCGAAGCGCTTGGCACGATCGACCCCGCGCTTCTGGCCAATGCCAACCTCTCGCTCACGGGTCATGGGGCGGCCTTTTATGGCAGCAACTCGCCCGCCGCGATCCGGCAAGCCGCCCTGCGCATTTCCGACATCGTCGAACGGATTTCCGAGACTGAAGACGTGCAGGAAAGCATCGCACTCAACACCTATGCCCGCGCCGAACTCGTGCGCCTCGTCGCTGCACGCATCCGGCTTCAGGCGGCACGCACCCGCGTCCTTTCTGCCGAGGAGCTGGCCCAGGCCAGCGCCCGCATGGCCGAAGGCGCGTTCATGGATTTTACGATCAGGGAGATTGAATGATGGGACATCTGCTCTTGAGGACAGCTTTGGCCACAACGCTTGGCATTGGCTTGCAGTTCAGCGCCCTACCCCCTGTCGCAGCACAAGGCGTGCCCGTCGTCGATACCCAGAATATCGCGCAAAACATCCAGCAGCTCCGGCAGATGATCGAGGACGAGATTCTGCAAAACGAGCAGCTGACGCAGCTCCGCGAACAGCTTGCCACACTCACGGACCAACTCGCGGAGCTGCAAAGAACCTACGAGGCCCTCACCCGCCTCGCCGAGCTTCCAGAAATCATCCGGACGGAAATGGAAGACGAGTTGAACGGTCTGCTCGACCAAGAGTTCGGGGACATCCTCGCCACGATTGAGGCGATCAAGACTGGGGATTTCTCGGGCCTCTCGGGCTCCGGCGCAGGCGAGATCGAAACCCAGATGGATCGGGTGCTGGCCGACCTCGGCTTTGACGAGGACACGCTCTCGGAAATGGCCACGAGCGGCAATCCCGGGGCCAACCGCGTGGCGACGCAGGCCACCACCGGTGCCCTTGTCTCGGCGGCGGCCCAGAACAGCTATGAGGATGCCGGCCAGTCGCTCGAGCGGGTAGACCGCCTTGTTGGGCTCATCGACGACATGGACGAACTCAAGGAAAGCATCGATCTCAACACGCGCGTGACCGCGGAGCTCGCCATTGCGTTGGTCGGCATGTGGCAGCTCGAAGCTGTGCAAACCGTGGGCAATGGCACGGGCGGCGTGATCGATGCCGCGACCATTGCCGAAGAGCAGCGCTTCATGGATTTCACCTTGCCGGACCTGCGGGCCGAGTGATCGCGGGGGCATGAATGGTGGCGAGTGAACAAGAAATCATCGAGGAAGAACTGGTCTATGGCGCGCTGCGCCGCGAACGGCTCTGGCAACGCCTTGGCCTTATGGGCCTTGTCTTCGGCATCATCGGCTGTCTGAGCGCAGCAGCAGTCGCGATCCTCGATGTCGACCCGCCCCCCGTCGTTGTCCCCTATGATCCCGCCACTGGTTTTGCCCTGCCCGAGGCGTCCGTTGGGGCCACATCCGTCACCGCCAACCAGGCGATCATCGAGGCGGAGGTCTTCCGCTATGTGACCGACCGGGAGATCTACAATCAGCTCGATAACGATCTGCGCATCCGCAGCGTCCTGCGCCGCTCGGACGGGGCCGCCGAGAGCGGGCTGCGCCAGATATGGAACAGCGCAAATGAAAACTATCCGCCGACCGTCTATGGCCCCAATGCCCGGCTCGACGTGGAAATCCTGAGCATCAGTCGCATCGGATCCAACCGCGCCACCGTGCGCTTGCGCAAGCGGCTGACCTCCATCAACGGCACCCAGACCGGGCTCTTCACCGCCACGCTTCTCTTCGAGTTCCGTCCCGAGACCCGCAGGTCCATCGATGAGGTCTGGACCAACCCGTTTGGGTTCACTGTGCTCGAATATTCCATCCGCTCCGACAGATTGGAGAATTAGTTTGATCAATAAGGTCTTTGTTTCTGCCCTACTTGTTTTGCTGCCCGGCCTTGCATTTGCCGAAGCGATCCCGCGCGGTGGCCCAAATGACAGCCGCGTGCGGCTGGCAACATATCAAGAAGGTCAGGTCTACCGCATCAGCGTCTCGCTCACCCATGTCACCACCATCGAGTTTGGGATCGGTGAAAGCATCCGCTCGATTATCGCGAGCGACACGGAAGGGTTTGAGATCGATGGCGTGCCGGGGGGGCAGGCCTTCGCAATCAAGCCCGTCGCGCGCGGCGTCCATACCAATGTGACCGTCTACACGAACAGGCGCAGCTACTATTTCAACGTCGAAGAGGTCCGAAGCCCGACCTTCTACGTCGTGCAGTTCCGCTATCCAGACGACGCTGCACGCCCGACCCGGGCCATCGCGGCCCAAGCGCCGAACTACAATTACGGTGCCAGCGCGCGGACCGAGTTCACGCCAACGCGCATCTGGGATGACGGGACGTTCACGTATTTCGCCTTTCCAAGAAACGCACCTGTGCCAGCGATCTTCCGCTACGCGGGCGGCCGCGAGCGCACGGTCAACACGCAAACTCCTGAAGACGGTGTGATCCGCGTCAGCGGCGTAAACCGCCAATGGGTCCTGCGACTTGGCGAAGAGGTGGTCTGCATCGAGGCGATCGCGCCCGCGGAGGCCGCCTCATGAGCGATACCGGGAACACCGAGCTGGAAAAGCGCCTCGCCGCCCTGGAGAAAGGCAGTGCCCGCGCGCCCATAGCGGCGCAGCGCCGGTCGCCCCTTCTCGCGCTGATCGTGGTCCTCGTCATCGGCGCAGGTGGTGCCCTGCTCTATCTCCTCTCACAGCCCGACGAAGAGGAAGCCTTGCCGACGGCCACTCCGGACGTCTTCCAAAACGAAGGGGACGGCTTTGGCGCTATCGAGACCTTGCCCCCGCCCGAGCCCGAGGTTGTGTTCGTCGGACCAGACCCCGTCGAGCCCAACGCGGAGCTTCTGGCGCAGATCACCGCCCTGCAGGCTCAGATCGAGGAGTTGCGCAACGCCCCCGAACCGGTCGTCGAGGAAGACACCGCCGCCGCAGAGGCGATCGACGCGCTGACCGCTCAGATCGCTGCGCTACAAGCCGCCTCGGAAGCCGCACAGCAACGATTTCAGGACGAACTGACGGCGCGGGATCGAAGTCTTGAGCAGTTACGCATGGATCTGGAACTGGCCCAACTCGAGGCCAGCCGGCCCCAACCCGCGCCAACGGGCCCCACGGAGGATGAGCTGCGCGCACGCGAGCAAGAGCGACTGCGCCGCGAGGAAGAAGCCCGGCGCATGGCCGAGCTGGAGCGCCGGGCCGCGGAGGAACGCGCCTTCCAGGAGCGGCGCATCGCCTCGCCCACCATCGCGTTTGGCGGTGCCTCAGGAGCGAATGAAACGGCTCTGACCGAACGCACCTTCGGCGAGGTGACGGATTTCGTGCTGAACGGGGCGCTGCCCTCGACGGTGACGCAGGCCGAGGTGATCGCCAATCCCTCCAACACGATTCTACAGGGCACCATGATCCAGGCCGTCATGGAAACTGCCCTTGACAGCTCCCTGCCCGGCCAGACCCGTGCCGTGGTGTCCGAGGATGTCTACAGCGTCGATGGCGTGCGCCTCTTGATCCCCCGCGGATCGCGTCTCATCGGGCGCTACCGCGCTGGCGTCGATATCGCGCAGCGCCGCGTCACGATCGCCTGGGACCGGATCATCCTGCCCGCGGGCCAGACCGTCCAGATCAGCTCCTTCGGAGGTGATGAACTGGGCCGTTCCGGTGTCACAGGTTTCGTGGACACGCGCTTTGCCGAGCGTTTCGGGTCGGCCGCCCTGATCTCGCTGATTTCCGCCGCACCAAGTGCCGCCGCATCCGAGGTTCAGGATGAGACTGCCGCCGACGTTCTCGAAGACGTGGGCGATGATCTGGCAGATGCGACGGACAGCGTCATCGGCGACTATCTCTCCATCGGCCCCGTCATCTATGTCGACCAGGGCGCCCGCGTCACGGTCATGGTCGACCGCGATCTGGAGATATTCTGAGCCCATGTCGCTGAGCTATCTCGAAACCTCGCTCGACCGGATCGACGCCGCCGCCCGCGGCGATGTCATCGAGATCTGCATCAACCCCGACGGAACCTGCTGGGGCGAATTCCAGGGCGATCACTTCATGCGCGCGCTGGACCAGAGGCTGACGGGCGTTCAGGTCAGGGACCTCGGCAACCAGATCGCCTCCTCTGCCAATACAACGATGAGCAAGGACCGCCCCATCGTCTCGGTCTCGATCACCTACAAGGGGCGCCCGATCCGCGCACAGGTCATCACCCCGCCCGCCGTGCTCTCGGCCATGTCGATCAGCCTGCGGTTCTTCTCAAGCCTGCCACTCGAGGGCATTGCGCTCGATTTTCTCTATGGCAAAGAGCGCAAGCTCGAAGACCTGCGCGTGGAAAAGAAGCGCGCCTTGCGCGCCGTGGTGGCCGCGGGTTTGATCGATGATGCGCTCGCCTTCTGCGTCGAGAACAAACTCAACATGATCGTCTCAGGTGGCACCTCCACCGGCAAGACCGTGGCCGCGCGCAAGATCCTCTCTCACGTACCGGCCGAGGAACGCATCGTCACCATCGAAGAAGCCGCCGAGCTTCTGCCGACCCAGCCCAATGCCGTGACCCTCATCGCCAATCGCGACGCAGAATTCCAGACCGCAGATGTGCTTCTCACCGCCACGCTGCGCATGCGCCCCGACCGGATCATCCTGGGCGAGGTGCGCGGCAAAGAGGCCATGACCTTTCTGGAAGCCATCAACACCGGCCATGGCGGCTCGATGACCACGCTACATGCCGAAACCCCGCAATTGGCGGTGCAGCGCCTCGCGATCGCAGCACTGAAGACCGAGATCCCGATGACCTATACTGACATGATCCAGTACATCGAGAATTCCATCGACGTGATCATCCAGGCCGGTCGGCATGACGGCAAACGCGGCATCACCGAATTCTACCTCCCCGGCGCAACTGAGATTGGAATTTCCCAATGAAGACGTTTGAATACAATATCCTGTCCTTTCCCATGACCCGCAAGACCAGCCTCTCCGACATGCAGGCCAGCCTGAACGAGAAAGGCGCAGACGGGTGGGAGGTGGTGTCGATCAGCACTTCGGAGTTCGCCAATATCGGGCACACCGTTTTCCTGAAGCGCGAAACCACACCCGCTGGAGCCACGGCATGAGGCAGGCGGGCTGTACCCTCGTACTGACTGCGCTGGTCCTGGGACTGACGTCGGCACCCGGCTTCGCTGAGCGCAATCTCGTGCCGACCCTCGATCGCAGTTTCGACGTCTGTCCGGAGCGGCCCGTTGAACCCGTGTGGATGCAGGAGATCCCCCTGCGCCAAGCCTATCAGCGCGTGCTGGTCCAGGACATCTACCGCGCCCAGAACCTCGAGCGGATTGTCGAGACCAGCAGCTGCGATTGCGAAATCCAGTTCCCGTCCTGGGACGCGGCCGAGGCGGTGTTTCGGCAGAGGTACGCGAGCGACGAACGATGGGAGATGCTGCAAGCCTCGGACGCCTACAACCGCCGCGCCAACGCCGCCCGAACTGCCGCCAAGGCCATCTGCGACGCCGCAGGGAATTGGTAAGGCAGCCCCGCGATGAGTGTCGTCACCTACTTCGTTGAAACCTCCCAAGCCTATCTCGACACCGCCGCTGAGACCCAGTTTGGTGCGGTTGCGGCAACGGTCGGCACGCTCCTGGTTTTGGGGACAACGCTGGTGGTGATCCTCGTCGGCATCAACATGATCTATCAATATCGGGCCATGGATGGGCACACAGCCTTCTGGCTCGCGGTCAAGATCGGGCTCATCGGGATATTCGCGACCAATTGGATGCAGTTCAACGCCTTCTCGTCTGCCATTCTCTATGGGATCGACAGTATCGCGGGCGCGCTTGTAGCTTCCGTCGGCGGCGGCAGCCCGGGCCCTTCAGGCACCTTCGCGGAGGAATTCGACCGGCTGATCGCGGAGCTGGGCGACTATCTGAACGCTGCCGGGTCCGAGCTGAACTGGATGGCTGGCGCCATGCTCGACATCGTCGGTGTTCTTCTGCTTTCAATCCTCGGCGGACTGGCCGCCTTCATCCTCGTAGCCTCCCGACTGATGATCGCGCTTCTGATCGGGATCGCCCCGGTGATGATATTCCTGACCCTCTTCGAGGTGACCAAGGATTATTTCGCGCGCTGGCTGTCGGCGCTGATCTCCTTCGCACTATACCCCATCGTCGTGGCCGGCGTGTTCGCGACCATCACAGGCGTCTCCTCTGCGCTCATCGGTGAACTTGGCGACCCGGAAGGCGCTTCAAACATCGGCGCGCTCATTCCCTTCTTCATGATGGTGCTCATGGCCAAGGGCTTCATTATCGCCACGCCCTTCATCGTCCGCGCGATATCCGGCAACATCATGATGCCAGCCCTCTCCGGCGGACTCGGCGGCGGCTACAGCTTCGCCCGCGCCGCCATGGGCAGCCAGCAGGCTTACAATCGCTACCTGATCGGTGGGGCAAGCGGCGCCGAATACGCAGCCCTCAGGGCGCGGCAGTTCTTTGGCGTGCAGCAGATTCCCGTGAGGCAAGGCATGGGGCAGACAGGTCAGGTAAGTGGACCAGTGTCCGCAGACTCGGGGTCAAAAATGCTGGCGCAGCTGGCGAGACTCGGACGGCTTGGGCGACGGTGACGGCCCAAGCGGCTACTCGATTTTGCATCACAATGCTACGTTGCGGCCTTTAATTACCGGTGCAAGATCGGATTCAGGACGAACTCACGCTAAGTGAACAATGTAGGCGTTGTGGGAGTTGTGACACTCTGCCTTACTCCACCTTCGTTGACGCCCGGATGGGACGCTACAGAGGAACTCGGCGCCGGTGTTTTGGCCATCCTAGGTGTAGAGTTCCGACCACTTACCCCTTAGGCTGTACTTCTGTCAGCTCGCTTAAACAAATCACGTGCTCTTCATAGAAGCTCTGACTTGATATTTTCGCCCGCGATGAAGCGCGGCAGGTATGGTCGACGTCGCACCATGTTTAGCAGATCCCAGTGCATAGCTTTAGCGAATGATTGGTTCAGTCCGGCTGGCGGTTCGAATTTGTACATCTGCATGTGCATCTTCTCATCAAACCAAAATACCGTTGAATGGTCATATTCCGGTTGGAGATAGTAATGTATCTCCCAGATTATGGCACTTAGAAACTCGGCGATTTGGCTGGATTGATACACGAATGCGTGGTCGTAGAACCACTCTTGGAACTCCGGCAATGCCAGATAACATTCCTCCATTGTTTTGACGTGGCCGTTTGCTTCTAGCGTTGATTGGAAACTTTTCACGACGCCCTCTAGGCGGGTGAAATTATGCTTCCCAATGTCACCTGTCATCTTCAGAGCCTTGATGCGTTGAACTTTCATATCCAACTCTAGGTCCATGGAGGAGAACCAAACCTTCTCGATGATGGTATACCCGTCAAGCCAAGATGCGAAGGCGCTTACAGCTTCGCTTAGTTGGGCAGTCGCCGGGGCGAGTTTCGGGTCGTCACATACCGATTTTAGGAAATGAAGATATGTCCGATGGGAACCGTCCCCGTCTTCCGGAGGCGGAGGGAGGTCGAATGGCATTAGCCCACCCTTTTTGGGATTTGGGATCGATAATAAGTCGCCCAGAAGGATGTTGAACAGTCGCGAATGCGCGCCGGTCCGGAACATGATGTTGCTCCAATCAGGCGACCATTTCTCGACCAACATGCCATAGTTGAGCATGTCGTCGATCAGATGACAGACCGCGTTCAGGATTATCGCCTCCCGCTCAATCTCATTCAGGGAAGGAACATTGAATGCAAGTTCTCGTTTCATCGGTGGTCTTTCTGTCAGGCCCTAATCCCAAATCGCCGCTAAGTTGGCGGCAAATGTCTCGCGACGGTCTGGGCTGACCTTGTCGAGATTTGACAGTTTCCATCGGACCGCGGGCAGTTCGGCAACCTCCTGTAGGTCGGCAAGCTGCCATCGCACGTTTCCGCGTTCGACACCGATCAAAAATTCTCGATGGTCCTGAGGCATCTGACCGACGACGATCTCGATCATTTCTTCTCGTGTAGATATCAGATCTTCGATCCGTACCGGGGCGGCCGTCATACCCACGAAGTTGTTCTGGAATTCCTGTTCTATTTCTTTTCGTCTGGGGGCCAAAACCTCGGCGGCGGGGCGATTGTGGCTCAAGATGTAGACGAGGAAGGCTTGTCGCAATGTGTCGCTTATGCCTTCATGTGCCAGCAGATCCCGCACATCGAAAAGGTCGCGTGGGTGCTGCCTGTCGAGAGCGGCCACAAGTTTACCTGCATATAGATCGTCACGTGATACGACTAAGGTCTCGGCGAAGCTGAATTGGTCCTCAACTTTCTCAGAAACGGCCATGATCGACGGCTCAAAAACACATCCGCGCATGACTGGCGTCACTTCGATTTTTATCTGTGCTTGTGGTGATCGCACTATCAATCGGTTAAGCGTTCGTTCCTTGGCCAATCGGCTCGGAAGGACCCGTAAGTCTGGTAGGGTTTCTGAGATCGACCTGCCGATCCGTTCAAGTGCTTCATCAATTTCCGTCAGTGACTCACCACGCGGTTTGACCGGTAGGTACGTTAGGTCGATATCGACAGACAGACGTGGTAGGTCGCGCACGAACAGATTGATCGCGGTTCCGCCTTTCAATGCGAACACATCCTCAGACGCGACGGAGGGCAGTGTCCGTACCAATAGTTCGACCTGCTGGCGATAGCGCTCGTCAATGGCCATCCAAGTTCTCCGGAACCGTAATCTGGTATTTGGAGTCTAACCGTCCAGATTTTGCGATCACCCTCTTTCCACTCCCGATAGCGATCTCTGCCAAGTCTAAATGCTTCAACCACGTATGCTGATATCGCTCTGCGAACCAGAGGAAGAGGCGCGTGGCCTTAACGCTGTCACATCGTTCGAGGAGCTTTTGAAGTCGTCGGGGACTCAAATCCGTAAGTCCGGTGAACAGGTCAGCTGCGTGTTCAAAGGATTGTCTGTTGGGGATTTCATCCAAGAATTCCAGAGTCGCTCTCTCAGGGCTTGAAATGATCATTGGCCATTCCCGATCACCCCACACAAATCGTTTTAGCCCACCTGATACATGCGATGCTCCGGTATGGTTGGCAGGGAACGTGAGATCGGGAAGTTCCGTGACTGCGTGTTCGATGTCGGCCTCTTTAAACAGCCTGCTTGCATTTCGTTGCTCAAATTGGATTGACGGATCGACTTCGCGAACCCATTTGGCAAGGCGGGCCTCGGTATAGAGATAGACGCGGTGCCCCTTGCCCAGCCGGACATAGTGGCCGTACCCTTGTAGTTCGAGGGCGGATAGGCCGCCTACCGCGACGGGCTGACGCATCAACGACTGCAGGGATATAACCAGATGTTGCCATCTCGTTTCCGCACCCGGACGTGTGTAGATTCCGCGCGCTGGCTGTTTCAACCAACCGTTGGCGACATACTTTCCGCGCAAGGCGCTGGAGTAGCCTCTGTCCTCGAGCCAAGCGGCACTGACCACCAAACCTTCAGGAAGGATGTGTTGAAGCGAGTTTAGCTTTTGACCTCGTTGCGTACTCATGGTTGGTTAATTGTGCCTTTTGTAAACATGAGATCGGTTTGATCTTGTCGATATTAGATAACCTATGGTACGTAAAAAAACAAATACATAAACTGAAAGCCGAAACCCGCCATGATCGTCGCCGACAATGAGACAGCAGTCGACCTGCTCTATTATGAAGCGGTCGCAAAGACGGTCGTACGCGTCGTCTCCGAAAAGTCAGACGAACCGCTCAGCGTCGGGGTCCACGGTGACTGGGGGGCTGGCAAATCCAGTATCCTGATGATGGTTGAACAGACGTTTAAGGATGACGAGCGTGTCCTGTGCATACGTTTCAACGGATGGCTGTTCCAAGGGTTTGACGACGCGAAAACGGTGCTTATCGAGACGATCGTCGAGGAGTTGATGAAGAGCCGTTCGGGCTCACAGAAAGTTATCGACCAAGGAAAAAAAACTGTATCGCCGCATCAACTGGATGAAGATGGCGCGCAAAGCCGGCGCATACGGCATGACGGTTGCGACAGGGATACCCCACCCGGATACGCTGTCAGATCTCTACGCGGCTGCGACATCCGTCGTCAAAACCGGGGCCGAAGCCATTTCGGTGGACAGCTTGAAGAGCGTAGTCGACAGCGCCGGCGCGTATCTCAAAGACGCCGAGGCCGAGAGCACACCGCAACAGATGCATGAGTTCCGCCAAGAGTTCGAAACACTACTCGAGGTCGCCGACATCGACAGGCTCGTCGTCTTGGTCGACGACCTTGACCGATGTTTGCCCGAGACAGCGATCGGGACCCTAGAAGCAATTCGTCTCTTCCTATTCGTCCCGCGAGCAGCTTTCGTTATCGCCGCCGACGAGGGCATGATCGAATATTGTGTCCGGCAGCATTTCCCAGACTTACCGACGGCCACAGGTCCCGCGACCTACGCAAGAAACTATCTCGAAAAGCTTATCCAGGTTCCGTTCCGTCTACCCTCGCTCGGCTATACCGAGACGCGCATCTATGTGGCGTTGCTGCTCGTCTTGAACGAATGTGGCGATGACTCCGACACCTTTAAAAAACTGGTTCCGATAGCGCGTGCCGCACTCCAAAAACCCTGGATTGGCCCCGGATTGGACCGGACCAGCTTGAAAGTGGCTTTTGAAACGATACCGGACGCCGTAGAACGGGCCCTCGACATAGCCTATCGAATCGCCCCGATCCTGACTGACGGCTCGCGTGGTAACCCTCGACAGGTCAAACGGTTCATCAACACGATGGCGCTGAGACTCGCAATCGCCGAGGAACGAGGATTTGCCGATGAGTTGAATATGAGCGTCCTCGCCAAAGTGATGCTTGCAGAGCGGTTCGCGCCGGAAGTCTTCGACGCACTAGCGAGGGGCGCGGCGGACACCGGTTTTTCAGACGAGTTGATCGCCTTAGAATCGCACGCGGCATCGGACGGCACAGAGACCGTCCCTGTCAAAGCCAACAGAAAGGCGTCTTCGGCGAAGAAAGCGCCCAAGGCCAAGGAGCCTTTTCAACTTCCCGACTGGCCAAACATCGAATGGGCTAAGCGGTGGGCAGGTATTCCGCCGACTCTCGCCGAAGTCGACCTGCGTCCCTACGTGTTCGTAAGCCGTGACCGGCGTGGTGGATACGGGTCACAAACACCACTCGGTGAACTTGACGAGATGCTCGGCAAGCTCATGGGCCCGCCGTTACAAGTCAAACAGATCACGACGGAGATCAAGAGATTGACCTCTGTCGAGGCCGAACAACTCTTCGACGCATTGCGTGCCAAGGTTGCCGACGCCGAAGACCTTGTCGAAGAACCAGACGGCATGCACGGGCTGGCCGCCATCTGCCAGCATCATCCGTTCCTGCAGGCGTCGCTTGTCGGCTTCTTCAGGGACCTGCCAGTGACCAAGGTAGGGACATGGGTCATGACGGGCTGGGCGGGTGCCATCACAGAGGCAGAGGCAAAGGCCGCGTACGACGCTCTCAAGTCAGATTGGGCCGAACAGAGCGATAACCCGGCCCTGAGCGCCGCGGCGAAGGCTGCCGCAAGCATGGGCCGCAAGCGAGGTGAACGCTGATGGGCACGTCGGGAAGTTTCGGAGGGGGAAGGCCCATGGTTCCGTCATGGGTGAGTGATCCGGCTCCGGGTCCCGCGGCACCGCCGCAGAATCCGCCACAAGACGGTCAGGATGGAACACCGGATGATGGACAGGGATCGGACACCGCGCCGCCCGCGCCAGCCGCCCCCACCCCCTATCCAGCAATTCAACCGCCCGCGCAGGGGTCCAACTACGGGTCCGCGCGTAGTGACATGACTTCGGGCACCAAGAATGGAAGTTCCGGATCAATCCGTCGTGGTGCCGGCAAGTACGTTGCTGCCAGTGGCGGCGGTCGGGCGGCCGCACGGCAGCTGGGAAGTTCACGCGCGCTCGCGGGCGGTATTGCCGGTCTGGCGAGTGCAATTTCGCGGGATGGTCCGGCAGAGGCGCTTCGTCGTTTTAACCTCGAAAGTCTGGCCGGGGCTCCGGCTCAGGACGTGTTCGTCGCACTCACCGACGCGCTCTGTCCCCCAGGGGGGACGATCGACGAGGCGATCGCACGCGACGCCTTGTTGGAGACGATCGCGGATCTCGCCGCCAAGGGTATAGGAAACTTTGACGAGCTGACGCAGGACGATCTCCAAGAAATATTCATCGGCGTCGTTTCCCGTTCTATCGAGGGAAGGATACTGAACGAGGTAGGCACCAATTCGATTAAACTCTCTCCAGACATAGCCGCCGTGGACCGTGCCCAGAAAATGTTGCACAGTTTCGTTGTCGGGTGCGTTAGGGACAGGTTCCAGGATTCCGGTGAGTCCGTCTCATCGCTCGATAGCGGGCAGATAGATGGCTTCGTCTCCGACCTCTACGCAGCGTCCTTCGATCTCATGCAAACGATGGGAGAGGCGGAATGAAACGTTTCAGCCTGATCACGCGTCTCGGTAAGACCGATGCCGCCAAGGTAAACGTCCTGCAGCGTGACTCGTCGGTGCATGAGTTAGACTTTCTCGATGGTGACAACCGCCTAGCCTATGGTCTGGGCCAGGCGTTGGCCCAGCTGGCATCTCTCGGCCTCACCACGCCCGAGACCGCGATCGACCTCGCGCTCCTCGCCGGACTGGTGAACGCCGCCGACACGCGGGTATCCCGTGACATCAACGCCCAGGGCGGATGGACGCGGGAAATTGATCTGTACCTGCCTGTCAGCGATCCTGACCGCTGGTCCGCACAGGCAGACCATATCGGCAAGATGCTTCGTTTCCTGACCGGAGACCGTTGGCGGCTGTTCTTCAGGCTACGACCGAAGGAGGCATCCTCTCTCAGCGTGGCTACAGACAAACTTCCGTTGCACGGGCTGGACGAAGTCAGTCTCTTCTCTGGTGGCCTCGACAGTTTGATTGCGGCAATAGACTCGCTTACAGAAGGGACGCACCCACTGTTCGTCAGCCATTACTGGGACGCGGAGACGGCCAAAGCGCAGTCATATCTGTTAGAGCGGTTGGAGACGAAGTTTGGTGACGAAGCCTTCAAATCGATGCGTGTCCGTCTGGGTTTCGACCGAAACGCGCTGGACACGGGTCAGACCGAAGACACGCAGCGAGGACGGTCGTTCCTGTTCTACGCCTTGGCCTCTCTGGCAGCCGCATCGTTCGGCACGAAGACGACCGTGAATGTGCCAGAGAACGGGCTGATCGCGCTTAACGTCCCTCTTGACCCACTCAGGTTCGGTGCGCTTAGTACCCGGACCGCGCATCCACACTTCATGGCGAGCATGCAGCGTTTGCTGGATGGACTCGGCTTACAGGTAAGTCTCAACAACCCCTATCGACACCGGACCAAGGGGGAGATGACCGACGATTGCGCGGACAAGGCCTATCTGAGAACTATCGTCGGCTCTTCGATGTCCTGTTCCTCCCCGGCCAAGGCCCGCTACAAAGGCCTCTCGCCGAGACATTGCGGCTATTGCGTCCCTTGCCTAATCCGCCGAGCGTCACTCAAGGCGGGGCTCGGATCGGACGACCCGACACTCTACACCGTCGAAGACCTATCGGCCCAGACGCTTCGCAGCGACAGGGCGGAAGGGGAGCACGTGCGCTCCTTCCATATGATGGTCGCCCGCCTACGCGAACGGCCGGAACTCGCGGGCATCCTCGTGCACAAACCTGGACCGTTGATTGACGCTCCAGCGGAGATCCCCGCCTATGCGGAGGTCTTTCGTCGTGGCGTGCTCGAAGTCGCCTCAATCCTCGACGATGTCAACGTCAAGCCAGGTTGATCCTTATGAAACCTGATTTCGTCGACTTCCATGCCCATCTCGATCTATATCCGGACCTCGCAGAGGCGATCCGAATATGTGACTCCTCAAGGACCGCAACGTTGGCCGTCACGACCACCCCAAGAGCGTTTGCACGTAACAAGGAGTTGGCGGAGCACAGTCCGTTCGTGCGCGTCGCCCTGGGCCTGCATCCGCAGCTCGTCGCAGAACGCGCCTCTGAACTGGCTCTCTTCGCGGACCTGCTGCCCCAGACACGATATGTTGGTGAAATCGGACTCGACGCAAGCCCGCGCCACTACCGATCTTTTGAGGCTCAAAAGGAAGTGTTCGGAAAAATTCTAAAGCTCTGTGCTGAAGCTGGTGATAAAGTCCTAAGTCTGCATAGCGTCCGGTGTGCGAAGCACGTACTCGACATGGTAGAGGCCAGCTTACTTATGGGCCGTGGCGCTGTCGTGCTGCACTGGTTCACAGGTAGTGCCAGCGAGGCGCGAAGGGCCGTGGACATGGGGTGCTACTTCTCAATCAACGAACGCATGTTCGCAACACCGAAGGTTGATGCGGTGCTCAAGGGCATACCGACCGACCGATTATTGACGGAGACCGACGGACCATTCGTCGAACGTGACGGTGTGCCGGTTCAGCCAGGTGATGTTTCGAAGGTCGTTGACCTATTAGCGTCAAGTATTGGCGACACACCTCTCGAAATCCGGAAACTTCTAGCTCGAAATCTACGCAACTTAGTTTCCTAGAAAAGAAGCTGCAAAGACTCTCTCAAACATTGGGGTGCTGGATTGTTCGTGAGGTTTCACCTACCCCGTCAACTGTTTGCCAAGCCGCTTCAATGCGACACGGTCCTCTGCGGTCATCGTGAAGTACCTCGCCGGATAGTCAGGCGAGTATGTGCGGCTCACACGACCTTCGCCAATCTCTGCCACGATCATCCCTGCTGCCGGGTTGAACCGCCTTTGGTCCATTCCGCTTTGATCATGTAAGTCGGATAAGCTCACTGAGCCATCTCCCGCCAAAACGAGATCGACGAGATGCAAAGCGTCTGTGATCGGGCTCGACTTCAAGACAAGGGGGTCAAAAACCAGAAAGAGCTCCTCTGCCGTTTGGATGCGTGGGAGGCGCGTTCCAATTACATGCGACAGCACGACACAGCCCTCCATTTCAAGCTCAGCTAACGCCTCCTTCAGCTCGCCTTCTTCCATATCCGAAAATGCCGTTAGAATGCCCTCCTCGTCGATATTGTCAGGCATACCAGAAACCGAATGTTCACAGAGCCAACGGCCAATCCTGGATGCCAGACTACCAAGATCCCCAACTGTGCCTTCCTTAGTCTCGGGTTCGTTCCTGCCGCCCGTTTCCTCCTTAGCCTTCGGGGCAATCGGATAGCTTAAGTCCCCAAGCCAATCATCCAGCGCTGAAATCACTAGTTGGCACAACCTGGCGAACTCTCGAATGTCAGACCCAACTAGTTCCACGGTTTCACCCAGGCGCGCGTCTCGCGCGTTTTCTGCGAACTTGGCATCAACCACACCGAGATTGTGTCCGATCACATGCCGCTTCTGAATATTGAGATTGAGCAGCTCTCGCTCGTCCTCGGACAGCACGCAGAACGGATTGAAGCCAAATTCAGCATAGCGTTTTTGAGCCCTTTCGACATTCTGAAAATCGTTGCGCACAGGTTTGGCAGGCACAACACCTGTTTCTTCCTTAGAAACCCTGTGAACGTAGACTACCTTTTGCACCGCTTCAAAGGCGGTCAGAACATCTTCATGCGCGTTACCCAAAAGACGGTACGCAAGTTCCTGTCGGTCTTCACCCAGATCCTCTGCTATCCGGGCTTGCTGCAAGACGAGCTCGACTTCTCGCCCGAAGTGAAGTGCGATATTTGGGGCACCGCAGTCCGGACAGTAGAGCGCAATCGCGAAGACACCATAATCCCGCCCGCAGCAGTCACAAATAAGAAGGCGCATGAGATCACGTCGACCAAATTGCGGGGTTGGGCGACGTGTACGTGTACCTGGTTTGATAGTGATCCCACCGCGGCTTTTCTGAGCAACGCCTTTGAGCATTTCCGAAAATGCAGATTCGACGTCTTGCATTGCCGCATGTTTGACGATCTTGATCGCGGCCTCCTGGTCCTTCGGATGCGTGAAGTCCCCGTCATCGCCGATGACACCACTGTAAGGACATACAGTCTTTGTCGTCCCTGGTTCCTGCCTCATCCGCTCACGCTTGTGCTCTTCGACGAAAAAACCGGCTTCCCTATTGCCAAGAACGAAGTGTCGGGGATGCGCGATTTCATTCGGAGAATAGCGGTAAACGCGTCCGTCCGGTGTTTGAGGCAGCGGAATAGCTAGCTGCATTTTGGATCCTGTGCCGCCCACTTTGTATTTTTTTAGGCTTTTCATTTTCATCAGTCAGCCCCCACTCGTTCGAATTTCTTGGAAGGAAACACACATCATTTCGCCATTGTACGTCACATTCTGCCTGTCCTGCACCAAGCTGACTACTGGTATCATCAGTCCTCGAAGTACTTCTTAGCTTGCGGGTGCTCCCTAAGCTGTTCAGGCCGGTAGGGCTTCACTTCACCAACTTGAGGCACAGAGTCAGCCTTTAGCCGCTGAATTACCGATGGGTGCAGCTTAAAAATTGGATCGACGATACGTGGTTTGGCCGGCCACTTCCTCTTTAGTGGGCCGAACTTGAACATGTATGTTTCTTCGTGTTGAAGAGCGACTGGATCCGGAGATCGGAAAAGAATGCTTTTGTTTATCTTTATCTCAGGTACGCATTCCTTCAACTCGCTGACCATCCAGTCCAACGCAATGTCACTGAGTCGAGATTCTGGTTCCAGATAACTGCCGCCCACATCGCTGTGGCACCCGGCAAACCATACTTGTTTCAACCATTCGGGCTTTCTGCCTGCTGTTTTCGCCGCCTCAGCTTTCATCGCCCACTTAACCCGTGGGAAATCTCTCCGATGCTCGTCTATGGCCAATGCATGACGGGCAAACCCAACATCGGAATCTAACCACTTGTCATAGTTTTTGCGGTTCCAGACTGCTCTGTGACCGTGTTTCCAGATTGACCACCAATCGCGTGGATTCGAGATTCTCAATGGCTTTTCGGGATCGGGAGAAAAATACTTGAACTGCGACCAGCGCAACTTGATGTACCAAAATGAAATGACCGCCAGTAACACTCCTGGAGCGGACCAAAATATCCAATGCCAAGACCAGTACAAGGCCGCAGAGAACACACCGCCAAGCGCCACCAAACTCGCGATTATGAGATACCCAACAACTACATTTCCGAGCGCTGCAACTGTATCAAAGACGCCTATAAACGTGGGTTGTACGTTGCCTTGAACATCTTCCTCCGCACCTGGGACGAAACTACCGTACTTTCGTCGAAACCGCCTTCCGAGCTCTTCCCTTCGGGTAAAATAGGGTTCCTGACCGCGCGAGTATCCGTTCCCATGATTATAGACGAAATTGACTGCGTCGCTTGCGATCTTCCTAAGCGGCGCTCCATAGCGTGGGACAGCAGATCCATCCGGCATTTTGGTTGGGATGCCACAGAGGTTCATCACGTTAGCTACGGCGCGTGCGGTGTATGCACCACGTGAAAAACCAAACACAAGGATGCGATCACCTGGTTCGTAGTAGGAAATTATTTTTTCGTAGCAATCGATAACGTTTTCATCGATTCCTGTGCCTACTGCCGCAGAAAGCACGTTGCGCACTCGCTGAAACGTCAACCCGCCAACTTCTCCCGCCCCGAGGCCTGCGTCATAGAAGCAAACCTGTTCGGATGGCTTGATCGGGGAGGATGGACCGGGCCTGGCCGCACGATACAACTTATAGACATTTGAGAGCCGTTGGTCTGGCTTCATGCCACCGACTTGTCCGGTCCCATCCGAGAAAATTAAAATGTTCTTCGGCATGCAATTAACCCCGCTTCGTTCTTAATTTGTTCCTCTAAATCGCTATTCGCTGGTTGTCGTAAAGTCAATTAAACTCGCCAGACCAAATCTGGGGATCACAGAGATCTTCACAATCAGCGCCCATGGGAATTGGATACCGTTGGCGCTAGGCTTGAGCGCGCGAAAACGGACTACGAACCAATATGAATAACTAAATCCCTTCTCGTACGCCGTTCTTGCTCCGCTCCATAGTTGCCTCCAACGTATCAAGACCATCGACAGCAGAGCGCATCTGCGCCTCATCAACGACGCTCGCAGCCTCGGCATCCGCAACCTGGCTCCCAAAATCCATCTCCATCTGGCGCTGTTCCTCGGCGATCACAGCTTGAACGACGGGCGCGGTTTTCTTTGAAACGCCGTCAGTTTGCCGTGACAGTTGACCACCAGAAGCCTGAGCTGAGTTTTCCACGACGGCGTCAGGTCCACTTGGTCCGTTCGCAGGCGGCGTCATCGGCATGGCGCGCACACTCAGCGGCAGCGTGCCTTGCGATCCCCCTCCCCCCGGCTCCGGAAACGGTAGCTCGCCCGTCTGTGCGGCGTGGATCGCCTTGAACAGCCGATCATCAAAATACTGGATCCGCTTTGCCCGGACCGGCATTTGCGCATCGATGACCATGACGATTTCGTCGAGCGGCAGGCGGCGCGCCTCATCCTCAGGCAGCAACGAGCTTTCTTCGGTCCGGGTGGATTGGCTGCGGCCCTCGAAGGGGTTCTTGCCGATGGACTGGGAGCGCGTGATGACGGTCTTCGTGGTCTTGCCGACCGCCTTGCTCAGCTCCTCGACAGTTTTTTCATCCGAGGGCGTGAGATAGAGTTTCACGCCCGCGTTGCCCTGCAGCGCACGGCGGGTGTTCTCGCCATAGATTTCATCGAGGGCAGGGATGGTTTGGGTGACCACAGCGAGGTGACCGCGATAGGTGCGCAGGGTCTCGATGCTTTCGACCACGATGGGCATCTTGCCGAGGCGGTTGAACTCGTCGAGCATAATCATCACGGGCCATGGCTCATCCGGCCCTGGGTCCTTTTCCTGCATGGCGGAGAGAAGATCGGAGAAGAAGAGCCGGATCAGCGGCGCGAGCGGCTTCACCATCAGCGGCTGGACGACGAGATAAACCGAGAAGGGTTTCTTGCGGATCGTCCGGAAATCAAAGTCCGACACCGCCGTCGCCTCATCGATGGCCGGGTTCTGCCATTGGTCGAGCCCCGAGGTCATCAGGAGCGAGACATAGGAGGTCAGCGTGTCGTTATTGGTCGAAGCGAGCCGCGTGAAGATCAGCTTGGCGGCCCTGTTGTCCACCTCGTGGCCCCGCGCGAAGTACTCCTTCTGCTTGTTCCCACCCGAGGCCGCGATGCGATAGATCTCGCCCAAGGTGGGGCGCTTGCGCTGGAAGGCCAGCAGACCTGCCGCCACGAAGAGGTCGATCCCGCCCTTGAGAAGGCCCTGAACCCGGTCGTTGTCGCTCTGCAGGAAGAGCGTCGCCAAGAGCTGCAGTTCCATCTGCTGGCGCGCGGGATCTTTCAGTTTATAGATGCGCAGGAGCGGGTTGTAGCGATGCGTGCGCTTGCCCTCCCAATCGGTGGGGGCAAAGCGATAGACCTTGTCGCCTTGGGCGGCGCGGTGCCGGGCCGTCGCCTCGAAGCATTCGCCCTTCACATCGAGCGTCACGGCGGAGCCCTGCCAGGTCAGCAGGTTCGGAATGACAAAGCCCGTGGTTTTGCCACGGCCCGTGGGGGCCACGATCAGCGCGTGGGGGAAGACCTTGGAGCAAATGTAATTGGCGCGGGAGCCCGGCGGCCCCATCTTGCCGAGGATGAACCCGGTCCCTGGCGCCCCGAAGAAGCCATTGGCCTTCATCTCGCGCGCACTCTGCCAATGGGTCTGGCCAAAGCGTGTCAGGGCGGACCCGGAGAGGGCGAGGCTCAGCATGAGGCCGGCGGCAGCGAAGCTGCCGATGATCAGGTGAATAAGTTGCGCGTCCTCCGGGCGGCGGTCCAGGATCGCCAGATAGTTCTGCGCGATATATGCAAAGTCGATCTCGGCCCCGAAGCCGAGATCCTGGTAGGTCAGCACCGCCGAGGCGATGGTATAGCCCATGGCCCCGGTCACCAGCGTCACAAGCAGGACGCCCGTGGCGATCCGCGCTTTTCCCATGGCGGCGCTCAATGGACCTGACCCCGCTCGGTCTCGCCATCCACATCTGTCGCGCGGTGTTTTTCATATTCGGTGTCGGCAAGATCATCGACCACCTGGCGCAAGGCCTCCGTGTTGGCCGTCGCTGCATCGGATTGCAGATAGACCTTGGCGACATAGAGCCGGTCGAGGCGGTCCTCGAGAACCTGTTCCAGCACATCGGCATCGCCGGATGTGAGCCGCTCAAGTTGACGGTCATCAAGCACCCGCGCGATCTCGGTTCGGAAAGCGTCCCGCTCCGCTGCAGTCTCGAAAGGCGCGGACAACTCCCCCGCCTGCTCATGGTCCAGGACACGCGCAATCTCGTCGGCGAGGCGGTTTGTACGGTCAAACCGCGCCGTCGTTTCATCGCGGGCTGCGAGGATGTCGTCGCGCGTGCCAGACCCGAGCCCGTCGCGCATCTCGGTTTCGCGGCGGACCTGATTGATGACCTCCGTGTCGCGTATCTCGACGACGGCCGCATAGGTCGCGCCGAGCCCACGGGCGAGGTGGGACGGCATGTCCGGATAGCGCGCGCGCAAGTCATCCGTGACAGCATCTGCAACGGGCGTGCGGACGTCGCGTCCCTCCATGATGCGGTCGACCTCGCGGGTGATCTCGCTGGCGCGGGCCGCATCGGTGATGGTCTCCCTGTAGGGCGCGGACCGGTCGATCACATCACCTGGGCGTGCGAGCAGGTCTGGGTGTGCCTCGAGATATGTGCGCTGCTCCGTCTCGATCCGGCGCTCCGCCCGTGAGACAACCTCCCAGTCCCGGTCCTCGATCTGCTGCGCTGTCAGGCCATCCGCGCGCATCTCCTGACGGATTGTCCCTTCCATCGCCCGCACCGCGCCCTCATTATAATGGAAATGCTCGCTGACCGGTTCCGCTTCCATGACACCATCCCGGCGCAGCACGTTCTCGCGCTCCAACAGCGTGCCAAGTTCCACATGCACATCGTTGAGAATGTCGCGCGCCTGTTCCAGATCGGCGCGGCGTTCAAGGTTCAGATCGCGCGCCTCAGCTACTTTGGAGAGATCATTGGCGATCCATTGATGCTCGAGCGCTGCATTTGAGGCGCCCGTCTCGATCCGGGCCACCACTTCCGATGTGCTGATCCCCGTGCCGCGCAGGGCCGCGTCAATGCGCGATCTCAGATCGGGCTCGGCCAGTCGCCCGCGCTGGCTGGCGTCAATATTGGCCTCGGAATAGACCCCGCCCTCCGAGGGGGTCTCTGACAGCGTGGGTGATCGCAAACCGAGAGGCTGCATGTGCTGGACCTGCGTCTGGATCTCGATGAGGCGTTTTTCCAGCACGGGACGTTCCGCGTCAGACTTCTCTGCGATCATGCCCTGCACCCGCGCGAGCTTCTCCGCATAGAGGCTTCTGAGATCCTCGAAGCTTTGATCCTCGGCCATATACACATCTCCTGTTCGGTCCACCTGCCCGCCATGCGCGAGCACCTCGCCCGCGCGGAAGAGTGCCGCGGCTATGTCTTCCCGAGCCTCCCGGGAGGCCTCCGCGGCAAGCGAATGATAGACAGTTCTGGTATTGGCGATCTCCGCCAGCGTCCGGGTCAAGTCGGCCCCCACGCGTTCGCGCTCGCGGGGCGCGCGACCCTCTTCTTTCGCGGCATAAACCTCGCTGGTGCGAGCGGGGTAATGCACAACCCCGCGATCCACCCGACGCGTGGCTTCCAAACGCACACCGTACTTTTCCGCCTCCTCGACCATGGCGAGGCGGAAGTCGTCATAGTTGAAGCGATGATTGCGACCCAGAAAGAAGAACTCGCCTTCCTGCGAGCGGCGGTTCAGCACCAGATGCGCGTGCGGATGATCGCGGTCCTCATGCACCGCGATGATGTAGTCGAAATGCCCCTCATCAGTCTGGAAGTACCGCTCGGCCACATCCGTCGCAATGTCGCGCACATCCTCCCCGCGCGTGCCGATGGGGAAGGACATGAGCATGTGTGTGGTCTGGCCCAGCTTGGGCTTGAAGCCCGCATCCCAGCGCTTTGCAAAGCGCTCGGTCAGGTCCTTGATGTCACCCGCCTCGAGCTTCGCCTTGCCATCCAGGAACCCGCTACTGTCCACGATATGTGTGGACTTGGTGGTGAGGTAATCGAGCTGGTTTGTGAGCTGCGATTTGGTATGCGTGCCCCCGCCCCGGATCGCCTTGAAGACCGCTGGCCGATGCCCTGCTGCCGCGCGCGTCAGCTGGGTCTGCTTGGCCACGTGCAGACCTTGCATCGAGCCCCGGACGCGGCTCCAGCCATCCCGGAAGACCTCGCCCGTGACGGCATGGACGGCATCATTCAGCCGCATGGGCAAACTCCCTCAGCGCGGCCGTGGCCTGCAGCTGCATCGCGTCTCGACGGCGGCGCAGAAGCAGATCGATCTCGTCAGCAGAATCCAGAATGAACCTCGCCAGCCCGCGCATCTGCGCGAGGCGCAATTCGGTGAACTCCGAGCCGGCCCCCTGCCCTTGCCGATTGGCCTGCGTCATCTGCTTGGCGATCTGCGCGACCCCATTGCCGACCTCGTGCAGTGAAGCGCGGTAACGCGCCATCTCTGCCGCCATCTGCGCGTCCGGAACGAACACCCCGCCCGCCGCCTGGATCAGCCGCCGCAGCCCCTCGGCCCGGCTCTCGATCCCGGCCTCGGCCAGCACCTCGTCGAGCGCCGCAAGCTCCGCAGCCGTGACCTTCACACTGACCGCTGAGACCGGGATCGCGGCATCCGTCTGGCGCTCGGCATCGGCTTTGAGCGTGTACTGAATCGCCCGCACTGACACGCCGAACCGCTCCGCCAGGGCCGATGTGGTCACACCTTCCGCAGCCTCGCGAACGATCTCCATGCGGTCCGCATCTGTGAGACGTTTTGATCGAGACATGCGAAGAAAGACCCCCTATTTCCTGCCACCTTCCACCAAGGCTGCCCCTACCTTACGATAATATACCTAGCTGTCAATTATATACTTACGTCGCATTCAGGCTCAGGCAGCCTTGGTGTCCGCTTCCCCCGCGGCCCGCAGGGACGCGGCTCTGCCGCCCTCACCACCGGGCGACCCACCTGTCCTAGGGGTCCCGTCCACCAGCCCCGCCCGAGGGCTGGCCGAACACGCATGTGTTCGGACGGAACCGCGGGCGGGCGCAAACCCCACCGACAGGGCGGACAGGCAGGGTCAAGGAGGGCCAGATTTGGCTTGCCAAATCTCTGCCGCAAAAACCGGGAGGCCCTGGCCGATAGGTTTTTGTGGATGGCCCCCTTGAGGCTGACTGGCCGGTCTGTCGCGGCCTGATCGTTCCGGGGGGAGTGCGTCCATTGAACGCGCAGCGGCCGGCACCAAGGAGGGGTCGCTGCCGGCGATCACGCGCGCCGGAACCGGCATCCCTGGAACAGGGACAGGGCCGCCCCAAGATCGTCCTGGGGCGGCCCATCCTCGTCAGAGGATTTAGTCCTGGGGATCTTTCGCGCTCGGTGGGAACATCACCAGCTCCGAGACCGCGACCGGGAAGTCGAGCTTGAGGCTGAAGAACTCCGAGCCGTCCCCGTTGCGGGTGTTGCGGAACATCGCGCCCACGCGCTGAAAACGGGTGCGCTCCTGGCCATCGGTATCGGTGAACTTGACGGGGACGGTAGCGACGTAGTGGTTGGTCATTTGGGTTACTCCTTGTTGCGATGGGGATCACCCGGCACGGGGGCAAGAGGCCCGGTCGCAAGCGCAAATGCGGAGGGTCCGCGGCTCCGCCGTGGAAGCCGTATTTGTGCTTGCCGAAGCGTAAGCTGAGGGCACGAACGGGCCGACCCTGTGCGATCCACATCAATGAGCAAAAAGGAGTGATCCGGATGACCCTTGCCATCACGCAGCCGCCACCATCCGCGTCCGCGTCACGCCGAGCCTGGCCGGTGTGCTGACGGAGCCCGCCCGCGTGGATGCGATGTTACGAAACACGCCCCGAGGGACGTGCAGGTGTTCAGCCTCATATGCGACGTCTCGACCCCTCGCGTCTTGCACTGCTTTCGATGTGCGTGAGGTGCGTACCATCCCGAGCCCATACCGATGCGGATGGGCCGCACTCTGACGGACCGGGTAAAGGAATAACGGTGCTGGCCGCCGCGCGCTCCCGATCACGCGTGACCGACCGCACGCGCCATGAGACATGACGAAAGGGCCGCGCCAAGCGCGACCCCCTCTCTTCAATCCTGCGTCGCCTTCTTCGCCGGGTCAGCAACCCGCATGACCGTCAGGCCTTTCGCTTCCGCCTTCTGCCCGAGGTTCAGCGCGACCCCGTTGCCGCCGAAGAGAACAACCCCTGTCGCCGCGAACTTGTCGTCCAGCATTTCGTCGTTGCACTTGAACGGTGCCGCCCGGCCATGCGCGGACCAGCGCGGATCGAAGCGCGCCTGTGCGACCCCGCGTGCCCGAGCCCACCGAGCTGCAATCATCTCCGCCCCGTGCTTGCCACCCTTGTGGCAGAGGAAGATCTCCTGATTGCGGTTCTGTTTGATCCGTTCGCGAACCTTGTCGAGCGTGTTGAAGATCACATCGACATCGGTCCAGTCGGTGGCGCCTGAGACGATCAGGGGCACCCCCTCGACTTTCGATTTCTCGGCGGTTTCACGGTCGTGCTGCTCGAGGAGCTGCCGCGCCTCGAAGATCGCCCCGGTCTCTTGCGCCCGGACGCTTGCCCGCGATCCGGCTGCCGGGATGAAAGCGTGGCCCGTCTCGATCTCGTAGCATTCCGCCGCAGCCTCGCTCATCACCTCGATGGCGCTCACAATCTCGCGCAGCTGCAGAAAGCGCGCCTGCGCCTCTTCGAGCGCGGTCTCGGCGATTTCCGATCCGTCGTGGGATTTTGCCAGCGCGCCGATCTTGTCGGCGGTGCGGTCGACCTCCTTGCCAAGCGCCACCTTGCGGCGCTGCAGGATCGTCGCGAGCCCATGGGCCAGCGGTTCGATTTCTGCTTCAAGCCCGGTCCCGCGCAGCTGGCCGAGCAAAGCCTCGAAGCTTTCGCGAATGATGTGGTCGGTTAGGACGTGATCCTCGGGGATCGGAAGCTGTGCGCCTTTTTCCGTAAGCCCGAAAAGCTCGATTGTCTCGTAGGTGTTTGCGGTGTCGTAAGCCATGTCTGGTCTCCAGTGTTCGGTTCCTAGGCCACCACGTGAGTGTGGGGGCATGGCCGAATGCCTGGTTTCCGAATCTGCCCGGGTCAGGGACGGCGCAGCCGCCGGCTTGCCGGGCGCAAAAG
>NZ_AQQR01000018.1 GCF_002210095.1 Marinibacterium profundimaris
CAAGGCTGCCGGATATGTCTCAGGTTAAAGGTCTGAGGCTCTAAATTACCGGGGGTCAGCCTACGGGGAACTTGCCGTGCAGGTGTCCTGCCCCATATGCTTTCGCCGCAAGGCATGGGCCGGGGGTGGCCCGCTGGTTCAAAGGGGACGTGTCATGAGAAAGAGATTGATCGGCGCAATTGCGGCGCTGGGCCTGTTGGCGACGGGGGCGGTGGCGCAGACCGCGCTGACCCCGGCGAACCCGCAGCCGTCGGGGCTGAAATCCGGGCTTGCGGTGACCTATGCCTTCCCGATGGACGTCAAGCTGCTGTCCCATGCCGAGCGGGCGCTTCAGGATGCGCCGGTGCGGGGCAAGCCGCTGGCGGGGCTGAGCTATCCCGAGATCGTGGGCGGCACGGCGCTGACCTCGGGCAAGCAGCATTCGGTGGCGGCGCGCATCACCGGCTATATCCGCTTTGACGAGGCCGGGACCTATCGGCTGCGGTTCTTCACCAATGACGGGCTGAACATGGCGATCGGCGGGGTCCGGGTGGGCTATGAGACGGACCGGACGCCCTGTTCGAGCACGGGCTGGGTGAACGTGAGCATCCCGCAGGCGGGGTGGTACCCGCTGAACGGGCTGTGGTTCCAGCGGCTGAGCAATTCCTGCCTGGAGATGGAATGGCAGACGCCCTCGGGCCAGAAGGGGGCCGTTCCGAACTCGGCCTTCGGGTACAAATAGGCCGGGGTTTCATCGGATCGAAAAGGGGCGGGCCCGGCGGGTGCCGCCCTTTTTCGTGGGGGGATGTCCCACGCGTGGGACATCAGGCCGCCCCCGTGTTTCCAAGGGGTTACAGCCGCGGATTTACCATTCGTTAGGAATTGGGCCGCGGGGTTGGGGCCCCGGGCCGGGGGCTGCGGGGGTCTTTGGCGCGCGCGGGCCGCTTGTCCGCCCTGACAGGCGGCCGCGCTGCCGGGGGCGTCGCGGAGGCCCGGGCGCGCGCCGGGTTGATCTGGCGCAAGGCGGGGGGCGGGACGGGGCGTTAGGATGGCCCCACGTGATGACCGCGATACCGGAGGAGATCGCTATGCGCCTGTCCCTGCTTGTCCCGCTGATGCTGCTGGCCGCGCCGCTGGGTGCGCAGGATGCGGCGGAAGGGGCCCTGATCTATGCCCAGTCCTGCGCCACCTGCCACGGGGCCGAGGCCCGGGGGAACGGGCCGATGGCGCCGGTTCTGGTGCTGCAACCGTCCGACCTGACGACACTGACGGCGCGCAACGGCGGGGCCTTTCCCCTGCTGCGCGTGGTGGAGCGGATAGACGGGCAGGACCCGCTGATGAGCCATGGCTCCCCCATGCCGGTGTGGGGGCCGTTCTTCCTGGGCGGGGACGTGGTGCCGGTGGAGACGCTGTCGGGCGAGGCGGTGCAGACCAGCCGGCCGATTGCGGATGTGGTGGCGTATTTGATGGAGGTGCAGGAGGGGTAGGGAATTTTGCGCAGTCCCAAAATTGGAGTATTCACTCATTTTAGTGAGATTGCGTGGTTTTAAGAAAAATTCCCCACAGGTTAAATTGATATTACCTTTTTCAAAATTGAACAATGAGGCTTTTCTTCGGTATGGTGTGGATGGACCTTTTCTGAATATTGTTTTCAGCTGAGTGTTAGCAGGCTAAATTCCGGGGTCAAAGTCAAAGAAACTTTTTTCCATAGTGAGAAAGTTTCCCATGATGGCCAAACCTGACCCTATTGTCGCGCCTAAACACGCTTTCCAGATCTCAGTTGACCATCCAAAAATAGAGTTCAGAAGCTGACTGGACGTGTTGTTGGGTATGTGAGAAAGAATTCCAAATAGAAGGAGTAGCACGACGGAGGAACCGAAGACTTTAAAATCAATCTTTGATTGCAGGTACAGGGTCGCTAAGGATCTTTTTTTAACCTTTCCCGTTCCCACTATGGATTTTTCTGAGGACGAATAAATATCTGCTCTTTGCTGAAGAGTTCTAGTAATGTCGCAGATCGGAAGTTCGAGCAATCTTTGAATTAAGTGTTGCGAACACGCATGTAGCTTTGCCACATCTCTTTGTGATATGAAAATCGTCAGGCTCTCGTCAGATGTCCGCGCCACATAAAAATTTGCTTCGTATGTCGGAAGAGTGCCGAAGTAAATTCCATATTTATTAATTTCTTTCAAGCTTCTGCTGTCAAAAACTTTCTCTGCATTTTTTGCGGCTAGATCACGCAGATGCAGAATGGTGCCTGTTTTAACTGTTTTTCCAGGTTGCACTTTTTCGGTTGTATACTCACTTAATCGACTTCCGTCAGGCCCTAGTCGAGCAGGAACCCGGCATCCAAGGCTGTCAAGGCTTTCGATAATGTGAGAGTCATCGTGAAAAGCAGACGTGAACGGTATACTGTTTGACCCCTTCAATAATACTGGAAGTCTAATATACATACGTAGAACAGCCCCCTAAACATCCAACTCCTCAACAAACCTAGCATTTTCCTGAATATACTGGAACCGCAATTCCGGCTTCTTCCCCATCAGCCGTTCCACCAGGTCCCCGGTCTCGCCCGGTTCGTCCTCATCGATGGTCACGCGGATCAGCTTGCGCGAATTGGGATCCATCGTCGTCTCTTTCAGGTCCTTGGCGTCCATCTCGCCCAGGCCCTTGAAGCGGGAGACCTCGATCTTGCCGCGGCCGCCCAGGCCCTTTTCCAGCCAGATGTCGCGCTCGGCCTCGTCGATGCAATAGACGCGCTTGGGGCCTTGCGTCAGGCGGAAAAGGGGCGGGCAGGCGAGGTAGAGGTGCCCGGCGTCGATCATGGGCCGCATCTGGGTGAAGAAGAAGGTCATCAGCAGCGAGGCGATATGGGCGCCGTCGACATCTGCGTCGGTCATGATGATGACCTTGTCATAGCGCAGGTCGTCAACGTTGAACCGCGTGCCGAGACCCACGCCGAGGGCCTGTGCCAGATCGGAAATTTCCGCGTTCGAGGTGAGCTTGGACGAGGCGGCACCGAGCACGTTGAGGATCTTGCCGCGGAGCGGCAGCAGGGCCTGGGTCTTGCGGTTGCGGGCCATCTTGGCCGAGCCGCCGGCGCTGTCGCCCTCGACCAGGAAGATTTCGGTGCCGTCGCGGGCGGAGTTGGTGCAATCGACCAGCTTGCCGGGCAGGCGCAGGCGCTTGGTGGCGGATTTGCGGGCGGTCTCTTTTTCCTGCTTGCGGCGGAGGCGTTCCTCGGCCCGCAGGATCAGGAAATCGAGGATCGCGCCGGCGGATTTAGTGTCGGCGGCAAGCCAGTTGTCGAAATGGTCGCGCACGGCGTTTTCGACCAGGCGCTGCGCCTCGGTCGTGGCGAGGCGGTCCTTGGTCTGGCCGACGAATTCAGGTTCGCGGATGAAGCAGGAGACCAGCGCGCAGCCGCCTGTGATCAGGTCGTCGCGGGTGATCTGGGCGGCCTTCTTCTGGTTGGTCAGTTCACCATAGGCGCGGATGCCCTTGAGGATGGCGGCCCAGAAGCCGGCCTCGTGCGTGCCGCCTTCGGGGGTGGGCACGGTGTTGCAGTAGGACTGGATGAAGCCGTCGCGCGAGGGTGTCCAGTTGATCGCCCATTCGACCTTGCCCGGCGTGTTGAACTTTTCGCGGAAGTCGACGGTGCCGGAGAAGGGCCGTTCGGAATAGGTGGTGGCGGTGCCCAGCGTCTCGGTCAGGTAGTCGGCGAGGCCGCCGGGGAAGTGGAATGTGGCCTCGAGCGGGGTTTCACCGTCGTCGATGGCGGTCTTCCAGCGGATTTCGACGCCGGAGAAGAGGTAGGCCTTGGAGCGGATCGACTTGAACAGGCGCGCGGGCTTGAACCGGTGGTGGCCGAAGATTTCCTCGTCGGCGTGGAAGGTGACGGTGGTGCCGCGGCGGTTGGGGGCGGCGCCGACCTTCTCGACGGGGCCCTGGGGGATGCCGCGGGAGAAGCGTTGCTCATAGAGCGTCTTGTCGCGGGCGACCTGGACGATCATGGAATCCGACAGGGCGTTGACCACGGATGCGCCGACGCCGTGGAGGCCGCCGGAGGTTTCATACGCCTTGCCGGAGAACTTGCCCCCCGCATGCAGGGTGCAGAGGATGACCTCGAGCGCGGATTTGTCGGGGAATTTCGGGTGCGGGTCGATGGGGATGCCGCGCCCGTTGTCGCGGATGGTGATGGAATAATCCGCGTGCAGCTCGACCTCGATCCGGTTGGCGTGGCCGGCGACGGCCTCGTCCATGGAATTGTCGAGCACCTCGGCCACGAGGTGGTGGAGCGCGCGTTCGTCGGTGCCGCCGATATACATGCCGGGGCGTTTGCGCACGGGCTCCAGCCCTTCGAGGATCTCGATGGAGGAGGCGTCGTAGTCGGACGGGGAGGCCCCGGAGAGGAGATCATTCATGCCGCTGCTCGTGTTCTTGGATTTGGGGCCAAGTATTGCAGGCGGGCGCGGGAGGGGGAAGGGGGATTGGTGCCGCGAGGGGCAGGGAGCTGTGGACGATTTGAGGGATAAGTCGGTCAGAGCCAGTCGCGCAGCAATTGTGCGACGCGATCGGGCTGCTGGTGGATCACCCAGTGGTCGGCCTGCGCGATCTCGGCCCGGGTGAGATCGGGGGCGAAGGTTTCGAGGCCGTCGGTCGAGACGGGCAGCAGCGCGGTGTCGTTCAGGCCCCAGATCAGCAGGTGCGGGCAGGTGATCTTCATCCGGTCGAGGGGGAGGTCGGGCGGGTCGGAGAGCGGCTGACCGGGGGCGGCGACCTTGAGGGGCGAGGCGCGGTACCAGTCGATCATGGAGCGCAGGCGGCCGCCGTCGTGGCTCCAGGCGGCGAGGTAGTCGGCGCGGCGGGCGGGGGTGAGCCAGGTGAGGTCCATGTTGGCGGAGAAGAGCTGGAAGAGTTTCGCGTAATTGTCGGCGGAGAGGTAATCTTCGGACCCGGGACGGCGGAGCGTGTTGATGTATTGCGAGGCTTCGGATTGGGCGCCGCCCTTGGCGAGTTCGCGCTGGAAGGGGGCGGGGTGGACGCCGTTGACGATGGCCAGGCGCGAGACCCTGGAGGGATGCGCCATGGCCAGGCCATAGGCGACCGAGGCGCCCCAGTCATGGCCCAGCAGGCGGACCGTGCCGCCGAGGTGGTCGGCGAGGGCGGCCATGTCGGAGACGAGTTGCGACAGGCGGTAGTGGCCCACACCCTCGGGCGCCCAGCTGCGGCCATAGCCGCGCTGGTCGGGGGCGACGCAGTGGAAGCGGTCGGCGAGAAGCGGGGCGAGATCGGCCCAGGCGCCGCCATGTTCGGGGAAGCCGTGCAGCATCAAAAGCGGCGGCAGCGAGACATCGCCCCAGCGATAAAGGTGGAACGGCTGCCCGTTCAGCATGCAGGTTTCGGTGATCACTGTGCTGTCCTCCCGCGGGGCCGGTCATGTGGACCGGGTGGCCCGACCTATCGCGCGGATCATATCCCGAACCCGGGCCCGCGTCCCGCCGCCTGATGGTGTTGCGCCAAGCCACGCCTTGCGCGGCTGTCTGTCGCTGCCTGCGGAAAGTCCGGGCGACAGGCCCGGGCGGCAGGTCAGCCGGGGACCTGCATGATCAGGCAGGTGGTGGTGGCGGTGGCGTAAAGCTTGCCGTCTTCCACGCCGCGGATCTCGCCATGGGCGACGGAGGTGGTGCGGCCGAAGTGATCGACCTCGCCGCGGCATTCGACCTCCATCCCCTGGCGGATGGCGCGGGTGATATTCACCTTGTATTCCAGGGTGGTATAGGCCTGACCGACCGCAAGCCGGGTCATCACCGCACAGGCCATGGCGCTGTCGAGGATCGTGCCGTACCAGCCGCCGTGCACGCCGCCCATCGGGTTCAGCACGTGGGCCTCGGGCGTGCCGCGGAAGATCGCCAGCCCGGTGTCGAAGCTGGCGCCGTGAAAGCCCATGGTGGCGGCGATCGGCGGCGCGGGATAGCGGCCCTCGGCCATGCCGCGCAGGTAGTCGAGCCCGCTCATGCCGGCGATTTCGGACATCGGCATCAGGCCGGTTGCGGGCATGGCTGTGGAATCGGTTGCGGTCATCTGGTCCTCCCCTGGCTGCGCGGACAGGCTAGGCAGGGGGGAGGCGCGGGGAAACGTCTGATCTGACGTTTCGGGGCGCTGACGCTGCGTCCCGTGGGGGCCGCCGGGGCCGGCGCCCGGCCTGGGCGGGCGCACGGCATAGTGTCTTGCAGAGGATCCGGAGGGGATCCGAGGGTGGCTCAGGCCACGTTCTCGAGCGCGACCTTCGGCGTCACGCCCAGGGCGTGGCAGACATCGCGGGTCAGTTCGGGACGGTTGAGCGTGTAGAAGTGCATCTTGTCCACGCCGCCTTCGATCAGGTCGGAGCAGAGTTCGGTGCAGAGCGACGTCGCCAGCAGGTCGGTGCGGCCGTCGCCGTCGCGTTCGGCGGCGGCAAAGGCATCGTCCAGCCATTGCGGCACATGGGTGCCGCAGCTCATGGCGAAGCGGCGTGCGCCCTTCCAGTTCTCGATCGGCAGGATGCCCGGCACGATCGGCGCGTCGATCCCGGCCTTCACGCAGGCGTCGCGGAAGCGGAAGAACGTGTCTGCCTCGAAGAAGAACTGGGTCAGCGCCTCGGTCGCGCCGGCGTCGAGCTTGGCCTTGAGCCAGTCGATATCGGCCTGCGCATTGGCGGCTTCGGGATGGGCCTCGGGGTAGGCGCCGACGCGGATGTTGAAATCGCCGGCCTTGGCCAGGGCCGAGATCAGCTCGCAGGAATTGGCGAAGCCGTCGGGATGGGCGACGAACTTGTCGGTGCCCTTCGGCGGGTCGCCGCGCAGGGCCACGATATCGCGCACACCGGCCTGGGCGAAGCCGTCGACGATGGCCATGGTGTCTTCGCGCGTGGCATCCACGCAGGTCAGATGGGCGGCGACCTTCAGGCCGGAATGCTTGTGCAGGGTGGCGACGGCATCGCGGGTCAGGTCACGGGTGGTGCCGCCGGCCCCATAGGTCACCGAAACGAAGCGCGGCGCCAGCGGCGCAAGCACCTGAACCGTATCCCAAAGGCGGAACGACGCTTCGAGGTCGCGCGGGGGAAAGAATTCGAAGGAGATCTCGGGCACGGTCATGTAAGGGGAATCCTCTTTGCTTGATCCCTGTCTAGACGAGCGGCCATGGTGAGGCTATTTCATATTGTTCAAGAACAAGATGAGGACGATCTGAATTGCACCTGGAATTCCGCCACCTGAGGACGATCAAGGCCATCCACGATTGCGGCGGGCTGGCCCGTGCGGCCGATCAGCTGAACATCACGCAAAGCGCGCTGAGCCACCAGATCAAGGGGCTGGAGGAGCAGGCGGGCGTTGAGCTGTTCGTGCGGCGGTCGAAGCCGATGAAGCTGTCGCCCGCCGGGCGGCGCCTGCTGCGGCTGGCCGAGCAGATCCTGCCTCAGGTCGAGGCCGCGCAGGAGGAATTCGCCTCGCTGAGGTCGGGGCGGATCGGGCGGATGCATATCGCGATCGAATGCCACGCCTGTTTCGAATGGCTGTTCCCGGTGCTGGAAGGGTTCCGCAAGGACTTTCCCGACATCGACGTGGATATCCGCCCGGGGCTGGCCTTTGACGCGCTGCCGGCGCTGCTGAAGGAAGAGGTCGACCTTGTGGTGTCCTCGGACCCCGAGGACCTGCCGGGCGTCGAATTCGTGAAGCTTTTCGATTACGCGCCGGTCTTCGTCGCCTCGGCGCGGCATCCGCTGGCGTCGAAGCCTTACGTGGAGGCCGAGGATTTCCGGGGCCAGACGCTGATCACCTACCCGGTGGAACGCTCGCGGCTGGACGTGTTCAGCCAGCTGCTGATCCCGGCCAAGGTCGAACCGGCGTCGATCCGGCAGGTGGAGCTGACGGCGGTGATCCTGCTGCTGGTGGCGTCGAACCGGGGGGTGTCGGTCCTGCCGGACTGGGTGGTGCGAGAGGTGAAATATTCGTCGGATTACGTGACCCGGCCGCTGACCGAAAACGGCATCACCCGACGGCTTTATGCCGCGGTGCGCAGCGATGACCGCGAGAAACCCTTTGTGCAGCGCCTGATCGCGCTGGCACAGAGCGAGGCGGTGAAGCTGCAGACGGCATGAGGCCGCGCGGCGGGCTCTGGAAGCGCGCCGGCGAAGCGGTTAGCCTGTGCGCACCGTGGCAAGAGGGGACGTTCTTATGCCAAGCACGACCGACCTGCACGACCGGCTGGACAAGATCGCGGCCAGGCTGGACGCAGCACGACAGAAGATGGCGTTCCGGCGGGGTCTCAACGACGGGCACAACCTGACCAGTGGCGAGCTGATCGCGCGGCACAGGTTTCTCAAGGAGACGCTTGACCGGGACGTGGCCGAGATCGAGGTTCATGACCATCATGTCAGCGCGCTGGAACGCGACGTTCTGGCGTGGATCAACAGCATCGACCTTGCCCGGTCCTGACGGACGGGGACCCGGACGGTTCAAAGAGAGTTCGTGACAAATTTCCTGATCATGGCCGGTGTCGTCCTGGCCGGCGGCCTTCTTCTGTGGCCCCGGCTGGCAAATGCGACCCTGTGGCGGGCGACCATCACGCCGCTGGCCTCCATCATCGGCAGCGGGTTCCTGGTGCTCGGCCCGATCCTGGATGTCAGCTACGGGGCGGCGGCGCCCTTCGTCATGCTGGCTCTCTGCGCGGTGGCGTGGCTGTTCGGCTGGGCGATCCGTTACAACATCGCGCGGATCGAGGCGACCGATCGCCGGTCGCCCCTGGCCGAGCGCGCCGAGACGCTGGCCTCGGCCGTGCTGGCCTTTGCCTACCTGATTTCGGTCACCTATTACCTGAACCTCTTCGGGGCCTTCGGGGTCAGCCTGACCGCGCTTGACGACAGCTATCATGCGCGGCTGCTGACCACATCGGTCTTCCTGGTCGTGCTAGCGGTGGGCTGGTCGCGCGGGTTTTCCGCGCTGGAGCGGCTGGAACAGGTTTCGGTCGGGCTGAAGCTTGCGATCATCGCGGGGCTGCTGGTGGGGCTGATCGTCCATTTCGCGCAGACGGCGAAGGCGGGGGCGCTGGTGCTGAACCCGGGGACCCTGACGGGATGGCCCGCGCTGATGCTGGGCGCCGGGCTGGTGGTGACCGTCCAGGGGTTCGAGACCTCGCGCTACCTGGGCGCGTCCTATGACTCGGCGACCCGCATCCGGTCCATGCGGATGGCGCAATGGCTCGCGGCGGCGATCTACATGATCTATATCGTGCTGCTGACCTATGCCTTCGATCCGCGTGTCCTGACGCTGGACGAAACCTCGATCATCGACCTGATGGAGGGTGTCGCCCCGATCCTGCCTGTGCTGCTGGTGGCGGCGGCGCTGAGCGCGCAGTTCAGCGCTGCGGTGGCGGATACCAACGGCTCCGGCGGGCTGGTCAACGAGCTCACGCGCGGACTGGTCACGCCCCGGGTGGCCTATGCCGGGGTGGTGGGCTTCGGGATCCTGCTGACCTGGACGGCCGATATCTTCGAGATCATCAGCTATGCCTCGCGCGCCTTCGCGGCCTATTACGCGCTCCAGGCGGGCATCGCCGCCGTCTCGGCCCGGGCCTGCAACCAGAAGGGGCGGGCGGTGCTCTTTGCCCTGATCGCGGTGGGTGGCGCGCTGGCGGCACTCTTCGGCAAGCCGGTGGAGTGAGCCCCGGCGCGCCCGCGTCTCAGCCCCGCTTGATCGACCAGACCATGGCGGTCTCGTAGCCCAGCCCTTCGAGCAGCGCGATCTTCGAGGGCCAGCCCGCGGGGCAGACCACGAAATCGGCGCCCATGCCCCGGCGGGCCAGGGCGGCCTCGGCCGCGTGGATCAGCGCGGCGGCGCCCTCTCCGCCGTCAAGGGTCGCAATGTCGGTGAGGTCCCGATGGTGGAAATCGTCGATCACGCCGGTGCCGGTGATGTCGTGGGCGGGCGGGAAATGCAGGCGCGAGGCCGGCTGCGCGATGACATAGCCGTCGAGATCGTCGGCCGGCCCGATCACGCGCATGTCGCGGTCGAGCAGGGACAGGCTGCGGGTCATCCAGGCGCCGAAGCGGGCATCGGCCTCCGGGTGGGTTTCCCAGAACGGGTCGATCTGGATAAGGTTTTTCCGGTGCAGCGCGCTGCGGGCGACGATGCCGGGCACATCCGCCTCGGTGGCGGGTCGGACGGTGGCGGGAGGGGCGGTGTCGCCCAGATCGCTGCGCGACAGATAGAGCGTGAGCGGCGCGTAGTTCCGGCGCGCGAAGCTGTCCTGCCAGTCCTGGCCGGTCACATAGGAGGACAGAAGGATCCGGGCCCCGGAGTCTTGCAGCGCCTTTTCGGCCGCCGCGACCAGCGCGTCCACGGTCCCGTTAGAGGCGCCGGGGGCGGCGAAGCTGTCGGGCAGGATCAGGCCGGGATCGCCCAGCGGTCCGGCGTAGATCGGCGGGACGGGCAGCAGCATGGAATGGATCACCCCGGTCAGCGCGCCGGCCTCTTCGGCCACCTGCCAGATCTGGCGGAACGGCTGCTGTTCGGCGGTCAGGGCGAATGTCAGCGCCTTTTCGATCTGCGTGGGCGCGTCGTCGTCGATCTTCCACAGGATCGGATCTACGGCGCGCCGGGCCTCGGCATCCTGCAGCAGCAGATCTACCAGCGCTGCGATGTCGTCGGTCGTGGCGGGGCGGATCGTCGGGGCCATGGTCTGTCCTTTCTGGCGGGCGGTGTCCGGAGCCTAGCGCCACGGCGCGATGCTTGACAAAGCAGGAGATTTGCGCGTGCGTTAAGAAAACCTAACGGCTTGGGCCCGGCGATGAGACAGATGAACCTGAATGCCCTGCGGATCTTTGCGGTGGCGGCGCGGCACGGCAACCTCCAGCAGGCGGCGGAGGAGCTGAACCTGACGCGTGGCGCGGTATCGCAGCGGATCAAGCAGCTTGAGATCGACCTGGGCGTGGTTCTTTTCCTGCGCCAGCCGCGCGGCGTGGCGCAGACACCGGAGGGGGAGCGCTGCCGGCAGGCGGTGGACGAGGCGATGGCGATCCTGGACACGGCCATCGCCGGCCTTGCCGAGGGCGGGGACCGGTTCACGCTGCACCTGGGCTCGTCCACGGCGACGAAATGGCTGATGCCGCGGATGAAGGCCTTTGCCGCGCGGTTCCCGGATGTCGCGCTTCGGACCGAAGTGCATGACCAGGTGCTGTCGCGCAGCCTGGGCCGGAACGAGATTTCGATCTGGCCCGGCATGGCGCCCGATCCGAACCCGGCGCATCACTGCGCCGAGCTGACCGGGATCCGGCTGGTGGCGGTCTGCAGCCCGGATTTCCTGCGTCCGGACTGGCCCATGGGGCTTGAGACGCTGTTGACCCTGCCACTGTTGCAGGATGCCCACCGCCGGTGGGAGCGGCTGATCGCGCAGTCCGGGCACCGCAGCCGGCCCGTCCTGCTGAACTTCGACCGCTCGGCGCTGGCGCTGGACGCGGCGATCAACGGCCACGGCGTGGCGATCACCCCGCGCTACATGGCCGAGGGAGACCTGCGCGCGAAACGGCTGGTGGAGGTCTGGGTCAGCCCCGGCCCGGCGCAGGAGTGGCTGTATGTCTCCTGGTCGCGCGAGCATGTGGGGCAGCAAAGGGTGCAGAGGATCGTGGACTGGATCGTGTCGCAGTTCCGCTGAGAGCCCGGGGCGCGATGTCCGCGCGCGGCCCGGGCAGGATCTTGTGCCGGCTCAGGCGATCTTGACGATCTGCTTGCCGGTGTTGCCGCCCTTGAGCATCGAGATGAAGGTCTCGGGCGCGTTTTCCAGCCCCTCGGCCACGTCTTCGAGGTAGCGCAGCTCGCCCGCGCCGACCTTGGGGCCGACCTCTTCGATGAACTGCGGGAAGGTGTCGTAGTGGTTGAAGATGATGAAGCCCTGCACGGTCAGGAATTTCGTCAGGATGCTGCGCCAGGCGGCGGCCAGCGGCATGTCGTCGGCGCCCGCGCCGTTGTACCAGGCGATCATGCCGCAGACGGGGATGCGGCCGAAGGCGTTCATGTTCTCCAGCACCGCGGCCAGCACCTTGCCGCCGACATTCTCGTAATAGATGTCGATCCCGTCGGGGCAGGCGTCCTGAAGCGCGGCCGACAGCGCCTTGGCGTCCTCGTAGGCGCGGTGATCGAGGCAGGCGTCGAAGCCGAAGGTCTCGGTCGCCAGCTTGCATTTCTCCGGCCCGCCGGCGATGCCGACGACGCGCAGGCCCTTGGCCTTGGCCAGCTGACCGACGAGCGATCCCACCGGCCCGGTGGCGGCGGCCACGACCAGCGTCTCGCCCGCCTTGGGCTGGCCGATCTTGTTCAGCCCGTGCCAGGCGGTGATCCCGGGCATGCCGAGGATGCCAAGCGCGGTGGTGATCGGCCCGTGCGACGGGTCAAGCTTGCGCAGCTGGCTGGCGGGCAGGCAGCCGTGGTCGGCCCAGCCGAACATGCCCAGCACCTTGTCGCCCGGCGCGAAATCGGCGCTGTTGGAGGCGATGACCTCGCCCACGGCGCCGGCGGTCATGGTCTCGCCGATCTCGACGGGCGCGGAATAGGATTTCGCCGCGCTCATCCGCCCGCGCATATAGGGGTCAAGCGACATGTACTCGACCTTCACCAGCACCTCGCCCTCGCCGGGGGTGGGCATGGCTGTCTCTTCGAGGCGGAAGTTGTCGGGGACCGGGGCGGCGTCGGGGCGGCTGGCAAGCACGATGCGGCGCATGGTGTCTGGCATGTCTGTGTCTCCTTCTTGTTGGGGCCAAGGTGGGCCCGATGGCGGCGCGGTCAAGCCGTGACGCGGCGAAGGGCGCCGCTTTGCAATGCGTGAGAAGGTGCCCTTGGCAAGTGCGGGGATGGCAAGTATACGCCCGACCCAACCGGACAGGAGTTTCCCCCGATGATTGGCAGTGCGAACCTCAACATCATGATCAAGGCGGCACGCAAGGCGGGCCGGTCGCTGGTCAAGGATTTCCGCGAGGTCGAGAACCTGCAGGTCTCGACCAAGGGCGCGGGGGATTTCGTGTCGAAGGCCGATATCGCGGCCGAGACCATCCTGAAGGAAGAGCTGAGAGAGGCGCGCCCGACCTACGGCTGGCTGGGCGAGGAAACCGGCGAGGCCGAGGGCGAGGACCCGACCCGGCGCTGGATCGTCGATCCGCTGGACGGGACGACGAACTTCCTGCACGGGCTGCCGCACTGGGCGGTGTCGATCGCGCTGGAACACAAGGGGCAGATCGTGGCGGGCGTGGTGTTCGACGCCGCCAAGGACGAGATGTTCTTTGCCGAGAAGGGCGCGGGCGCGTGGATGAACGACCAGCGGCTGCGGGTGTCCGGGCGGATCCGGATGATCGAAAGCATCTATGCCACCGGCGTGCCCTTCGCGAATTCGCCCCACCTGCCGGCATCGCTGAAGGACATGGCGCGGCTGATGCCGGTCTGCGCCGGGGTGCGGCGCTGGGGCGCCGCGGCGCTGGATCTCGCCTATGTGGCGGCGGGCCGCTACGATGGGTACTGGGAACGCGGGCTCAGCCCCTGGGACATGGCTGCGGGCCTGGTGATCGTGCGCGAGGCCGGGGGGCTGGTGGAATCGATCACGCCCGAAGCCGACATCTTCGAGAGCAAGTCGGTGATCTGCGGGAACTCCAACCTGTTCCCGAACTTCGCCAAGATCATCCGCAACGAGGGCTGAGGCCCTCTTGCCCCACGAGACCGAGGCAGGCCGTCAGGCCTGACGAGGGGGCCGCCGCCTATCTGCGGCGCGGCACCTTCGGGATCCGCGTGCGCGACATGCGATAGGTCGCCTGCGGATGCGGCGGCAGGCCATGGGTGCGGGTCCAGAAGGCGAAGCCCCCCAGCCGCGCCCAGAGCGGCAGGCACAGCGCGAAGCCGATCACGAAGCCGCCCGCATGCGCCCAGTAGGCCACGCCGCCGGCGTTCGGATCGGCGCCCCAGCCGCCCAGGAACTGGAAGGCGAACCACAGCCCCAGCATCAGCCAGGCCGGCACCGGGAAGACCTTGAAGAAGATCACCAGGATCAGCAGGATATCGACCCGCGCCTTCGGGAACAGCAGCAGATAGCCGCCCATCACGCCCGCGATCGCGCCCGAGGCACCGACCGTGGGCACGGGCGAGTACGGCGCCGCCAGCACGTGGATGAGCCCCGCGCCGATGCCCGAGGCCAGGTAGAAGCCGAGAAAGGGCATATGGCCCATCTCGTCCTCGAGGTTGTCGCCGAAGATCCACAGAAACAGCATGTTGCCGGCCAGGTGCATCAGTCCGCCATGCAGGAACATCGAGCTGAGGAAGGTCACCCAGCCCTGGCCACTGGTGACCTCGGCGGGGATCAGCGCCCAGGTCATGTAGAAGCGGTTCAGCGCCTCCGGCCCCGCCAGCGCCCCTGTGTAAAGCGCGAAGATCGCCACGTTGGCCAGAATCAGAGCATAGGTGACGTAGGGGGTGCGGCCGGACGGGTTGTGATCGCGGATCGGGAACATGGGCGCGAAGCTCCTCGGAATGCCCGGCGCGGTCAAGTCAAACCCGGACCGGCGGAGTGTTCGGGAGAGAACCGCGCCACCGCGCCGTGGTTCCGGGTGGCAGATATGCAAACGGCCCCGCCGGTGCGGGGCCGTTCAGGACAAGGGCCGGGCCTGCGCCTCAGCTCATCCCGCTGAGCAGGGCGGCATTGCCGCCCGCGGCGGTGGTGTCGACGCAGAGATGCCGCTCGCCCAGCACGTAGGAAGGCTCGGGCGCGCCGGTGAGCAGCGGCAGGATCGGCCCGTCGCGCCCGGACAGCGCCTGCGCATAGGCGCGGGCGCTGTCCTCGTCGCCCCAGTAGAGCGCCCCGCCGATGCCGTCGCGCAGGCGCAGCGCGGCAGGGTCCAGCCCCTCGGCCAGGATCGCGTTGCCCCCTGCGGCCTCCACCGCGGCCTTCTGCGCCTCGGCCAGCTCGGGCGTGGGGCCCAGGCACAGGAACGGCCAGCGCGGGAACCGGGTCAGCCGGTTCGATTCCCCTGTCGGTCCGGGCAGCGTTTCCGCCATCTCGGGCGGGGCGATCCGCGCGTCCCGCTCCAGCGGGGCCTTGAACCGCGTCAGGTAGAACGGCCCGCCCGCCTTGGGCCCGGTGCCCGACAGACCTTCGCCGCCGAAGGGCTGGCTGCCGACAATGGCGCCGATCTGGTTGCGGTTGACGTAGACATTGCCGGCCTCGATCGCCTCGGTCACATGCTGCACCCGGTCGTCGATCCGGGTCTGCAGCCCGAAGGTCAGCCCGTAGCCGGTGGCGTTGACCGCCTCGATCACCGCGTCGATCTCGGACGCCTTGAACCGCACTACGTGCAGGACCGGGCCGAAGATCTCGCGCTCCAGCGCCGCGATGCCGGGGATCGAGACGATGCAGGGCCCGACGAAATGCCCCTCGTTCGGCACCGGGATGCGGTGGACAAGGCGGCCGTCCATCTCGGCCTTGGCGACATGGTCGAGGATGCCGGTCCGCGCGTCGGCGTCGATCACCGGCCCCAGGTCCGACGACAGCGCCCAGGGATCGCCCGGCCGCAGCGCATCCATCGCGCCCTTCAGCATCTTCAGGAAATCGTCGGCGATGTCGTCCTGCACGTAAAGGCAGCGCAGGGCGGAACAGCGCTGGCCGGCCGACTGGAAGGCGCTTTCGACAATGGCCTGCACCGCCTGTTCGGGCAGGGCCGTGCTGTCGACGATCATCGCGTTCAGCCCGCCTGTCTCGGCGATCAGCGGGGCGCCGGGGGCCATGTGTTCGGCCATCGATGCGCGGATCCGCTTGGCCGTCTCGGTCGAGCCGGTGAAGGCCACGCCGTCGATCCGGTCCGAGGCGGTCAGCGCCGCGCCAACGCTGGCGCCGTCGCCCGGCAGAAGCTGCAGCGCCGTGGCCGGAACCCCGGCCTTCAGCATCAGCGACACGCCCAGATGCGCGATCAGCGGCGTCTGTTCGGCGGGCTTCGCGATCACCGCGTTGCCGGCGGCCAGCGCGGCCGAGATCTGGCCGGTGAAGATCGCCAGCGGGAAGTTCCAGGGCGAAATGCACAGGAACCGGCCCGCCGCCGGGCGGTCGTCTGACGCGCCGTTGGCGTAGTAGCGCAGGAAATCCACCGCCTCGCGCAGCTCGGCCACCGCGTCGGGCAGGGTCTTGCCGGCCTCGCGGGCCAGCAGCGCGAAGATCTCGCCGAAGTTCTCCTCGTAGAGGTCGGCGGCGCGTTTCAGCACCTCGGCCCGGTCTGCCGCCGGGGCGTCCCAGGGCGTTGCGGCCGAAAGCGCGTTGGCGATGTCGGTGGGGCTGGCCGAGGCGATGTGGCCCACCGGGGCTCCGGTGGCCGGAGAGACGACCTCCTGTGCCGGCGCGCGGTCCGCGGGCGCGCCGGTATCGGCGGCCACCAGCGGCCCGGCCTCCCACAGGGAGTCGGCAAAGGGCGTGCGCGCGGCGTCGATCTCTTCCAGCGTGGGCCGGTGGCGCAGGTCGAAGCCGCGCGAATTACGCCGGTCCGGGGCGTAGAGCTCGGTTCCTGGGGTCAGGCGGGGCGCGGGTGTCTCAAGCAGCGCGAAGGGATCGGCGGCCACCGTCTCGGCGGGGACATTGTCGTCGACCACCTGGTTCACGAAGGAGGAATTTGCCCCGTTCTCCAGCAGCCGCCGCACCAGATAGGCCAGCAGGTCGCGATGCGCGCCCACCGGCGCGTAGATCCGGCACCGCGTGTGGTGGCGCCCCTTGACCACGTTGTGCAGCGTCTCGCCCATGCCATGCAGGCGCTGGAATTCGTAAGGCCGATCCCCGGCCAGGTTCAGGATCGCCGCCACCGTATGGGCGTTGTGCGTGGCGAACTGCGGATAGATCCGGTCGGTCATGTCCAGCAGCTTGCGCGCGTTGGCAATGTAGGAGACATCGGTGAGCGCCTTTCGGGTGATGACCGGGAAACCGTCCATCCCGGCGACCTGCGCGCGTTTGACCTCGGTGTCCCAGTAGGCGCCCTTGACCAGCCGCACCATCAGCTTTCGGTCATAGCGCTGCGCCATGGCATAAAGCGTGTCGATCACGTCGCCGCAGCGCGGCCCGTAGGCCTGCACCACCACGCCGAACCCGTCCCACCCGGCCAGCGCCGGGTCGGCCAGCACGGTCTCGATCACCTGCAGCGACAGCGACAGGCGGTCGGCCTCCTCGGCATCGACGTTCAGCCCCATCTTCGCCGATTTCGCCAGCAGGGCCAGCGCCTTGAGGCGCGGCACCAGCTCGTCCATCACACGGTCTTCCTGCGCGATCTCGTAGCGCGGATGCAGGGCCGAAAGCTTGACCGAGATGCCGGGATTGGCGCGGATGTCGTCGGAATTGCAGGCGTCCGAGATCGAGCCGATCGCGCGCGAATAGCTCAGGTGATAGCGCGAGGCGTCATGTTCGGTGCGGGCGGCTTCGCCCAGCATGTCGTAGCTGTAGGTGTAGCCGCGCGCCTCCATCCCGGCGGCGCGGGACATGGCGGATGTGATGGTCTCGCCCAGCACGAACTGGCGGCCCATCTCCTTCATGGCGCGGGAGACGGCGCGGCGGATCACCGGCTCGCCCAGGCGTCGGATGGCGCCGCGCAGGTGGCCGGCGGGGCCGGGCGAGTCGTCGACCAGCACCTTGCCGGTCAGCATCAGAGCCCAGGTCGAGGCGTTGACGAGGGGCGAGGCCGAATGGCCCATGTGCTTGCCCCAGTCCGACGGCGCGATCTTGTCCTCGATCAGCGCGTCGATCGTGTCGGCGTCGGGGACGCGCAACAGCGCCTCTGCAAGGCACATCAGCGCCACGCCCTCTTCGGTCGAGAGGCCGTATTCGTTGAGAAAAACCTCCATCAGGCCAGGCGCCGAGGAGGTGCGGATCGCGGTCACGAGGTCCGCGCCCCAGGCCGAGATCTCGGCCCGCTGCTCGGTGCTGAGATCCGCCTGGGCGATGAGTTTTTCCGCCAGCTGGGCTTCGTCCACGTAGGTGCCGGCGTCGAGGGAGAGAGGAGATACTTCGGTCATGTTGCCTTTCCCGGGATTTCCACCCAGTCTAAACAGGACGGGGCGGGCGTTTCGCCTGAATTTCCCCAAATTGGCATCGAAGTTACCGAAAATGAGCCAAATGACCAATCGTTCGCCCCGTGAGACCCTTGACCGGTTCGATCATGCCATCCTGGCCGCGCTGGGCGAGGACGGGCGGATGTCGATCGCCGAGCTTGCGCGGCGCATCGGCCTGTCGAAATCGCCCACTCAGGCGCGTCTGCGGCGGCTGGAGGCGACGGGGATCGTCGCCGGCTACCGGGTTCTGGTGGATCCGGTCCGCATGGGGCTGGATCACGTGACCTTTGTCGAGGTGCGGCTGACCGACACCCGCGAGGCGGCGCTGGGCGCCTTCAACGCGGCGGTGATCCGGGTGCCCGAGATCGAGCAGGCGCATATGATCGCCGGCAATTTCGACTACCTCCTGAAGGTGCGGACCCGGTCGATGCGCGACTACCGGCGGGTCCTGGCCGAGGTGATATCGACCCTGCCGCATGTGGCGGGGACCTCGACCTTCGTGGCGATGCAGGCCGTCAAGGAACCCGGCGCCTGCGGTGTCGGCGAAGGAGAGCCGGGCCCGGCCGACGAGGCCTGAGAACCGCTTTACACCGGCCGTGACGGCCTTATGGTCTGCGCCCGTGCCCGCGTGATGGAATGGTAGACATAGGGGACTTAAAATCCCTAGGCCTTGTGCCGTGCCGGTTCGAGTCCGGCCGCGGGTACCATTCGGATCTGCCGGGCAGGGGTGGCGCCCCCGGATCGGTCTGTCACTCCGATTTCTGGCTCGAGGGCGCCGCATTATCGGGCGGATCCTTGCAGATTGTTGGCAGGCAGTGCGGTTTTCGGACGCCGCGTTGCGAACTTTTCATGGGCGTGACGCGCGACGCAGGACATAGTTCGGTTAAGGACTTTCCTGGAGGGCCGGTGCTTTGACGTCACACGTGAATTCTCCGAAGACCCAAGCGGCGCGCAAGCTGCCCACGCTCGACACCGCCAACTTGCCGCCCCTGCCCAAAGTGTCGTTGAAGCGCCGCGTCCGGGCTGCCGCGCTGCAGGTCTATGCTCGGCTGCGCCCGCATGCCCCCGAACAGGCGCTGGTGCTCTCGGCCGAGCCGCGCGGCGGGTCCACCTGGGTCGGCGAATTGCTGGAGAGCGAGGGTAAGGTCGCCACGGTGTGGGAGCCGCTGCATATCCGGCGCGTGCCGGTGGCCCGGCAGGCGGGCTTTACCTGGCGGCAATTCATCCCCGCGGATGCGGACTGGCCCGAGGCGCGCGAATTGATGGCCCGGATCCTGTCGGGGCAGGTGGTGAACGACTGGACCTCGTCGGGCAGCAGCCTGGGCGATCACCTGAGGGCTGAGCGGTTGCTGGTGAAGTTTTGCCGCGCCAATGCCTGCCTGCCCTGGCTGGCGCGCCAGTTCGATTTCGAGCGCAAGCCGCTGTTTTTCCTGCGCCATCCCTTCGCCATAGCCGCGTCGCAGGCGGAAATGGCGAATTTCCCGTTCGGCCAGGTGGTGGAGACGATCACCGAATGCCCCTTTGCCGAGGCAAGGCAGGAACATGTGCCGTTCCTGCAGAGCCTTGAGACGGTGGAGGAGCGCGCGGTGGCGAGCTGGTGCCTGTCGAACACCGCCACGCTGAACGATCCGGACGCGGAAAAGCTCTGGGTCACCATGTGTTACGAGAACCTGATCCTGTCGCCGGAACAGGAGCTTGAGCGGCTCTATTCAACCTGGGGCCAGCCTGTGCCGGACAGGGTGCTGTCGCAGGTGCGCCGGCCCAGCCGGATGACGCAGGACAACGCCCTGCAGGCCAGTCCGGAGGCGCAGGTTCGCAAATGGCGGGACAGCTTCTCGGACGCGCAGATCGCGCGGATGCAGGCGGTGCTGGACCATTTCAACATTCGGATCTACGGCAGCGATCCGATGCCGGCGCTGAGCCACGCCTGAGCGGCGGAACATTCGTGGATCAACCGGTCGGCTGTGAGATGCGCGCAGCAGCGCCGCCCGAAGGATCCCGGACGGCGCTCTGGCAGGGTCTGCGGGGCCGGCGGGTCAGGCCGCGGCGGCGGGCACGCAGCGTGTCGCGATCGCGCGGACGTGGCGGTGATCCGTGCCGCAGCAGCCGCCCAGCACCGCGAGGTTCGGCAGCATCCGGCGCAGGGCGGCATAGTCGCGGCCCAGTTCCTCGGGATTGCCGGCGTCCAGTTCCTCAGCCTCGTCGAGCTCGGCGTGGCTGAGGCGCGAGGCATTGGCCCGGATCCCGCCGATCCGCTTCAGCCAGCCCGAGCCGGCCGCAAGCGCGTCGCGGAAATGGTCGGGATGGGCGCAGTTCACCATGTAATAGGCGGCGGTCTCGCCGGTCTGCGCCTCGGTCTCCTCGACGGCGCGGCCCAGTGGCGTGCCGTCGGGCAGGCGGCCGTCGGTCTCGACCGTGTAGCCCACCACCGCGGGCAGCCCGGCCTTCTTGGCCGCCCGGATCACGCCCACGCCCTCGGCCACGGTGGACAGGGTGACGGCGGTGACCATGTCGGCGTCGGTCTCGGCGAACCAGCCGATCTGCTCGGCATGGTAGGCTTCGGCCTCGGGCGCGGACATGGCGGTGTCGGGACGATAGCCATCGCCGCGCGGCCCGATGTTGCCCGAGATCACCACCGGCCGGACGCCACAGGACGCAGCGCGCAGGTCCGACAGGAAGCCGATCGCGGCGCGGTTGATCCGCGCGAGGTCCTCGGGCCTGTGCCCCAGCACGGCGCCCCAGTCGCGGCTGGCGCGCCAGGTCGGCGCTTCCAGCAGGAAGCCGGTGCCGTGATCGGCGGCGATGGCCATGTGTTGCCTGTAGTAGCGCGACAGCAGCTCGCGGCCCCGGGGCGTCTCCAGCAGCGGGTAGGCGGCAAAGGCCGGCAGGTCGAGCCCGTCGTGGAAGATCAACGTGGTCTCCAGCCCGGAATCAGTCAGCAGGAGCGTGCCGTCGCATTGCGGCAATTTATTGCGATAACTGGTCATTTGGATCACCATGGAAAAAGGGTGCGGGACATGTGCCGTGTGGCCTCGGCCCGGGGGTTGTCCCGGGACAGGCCGACATCGGCGCGCATGCGGGCGGACAGGACCCGGGGATCGAGCGTCGTGCCCGGCCTTCGGACCCGCCGTTTCGCGGGGAAAAGTGCTTTGAAGAATGCCATCGTTACCTACACTTGCTTGTTGGCGGTGGAACGGGTGTGACGCCCCGGCGTGAAAGGCGGGGTTGGGCGGGCGTGAAAGATGCGTGAAAACGGGGAATTCTGGCTGGAGGCCCTGGGCGGCCTGGCGCTGGCCCGCGGCGGGGCGGAGGTGCCGCTGTCGGCGCGCAAGGCGCGGGTGCTGCTGGGCCTGCTGGCCGCGGCGCGGCGTCGGACGTTGCCGCGGGCGCGGGCGGCGGCGCTGCTGTGGGAGGCGAGTGACGCCGCACAGGCGCGGATCAGCCTGCGGCAGGCGCTGGCCCAGATCCGCCGGGCCGGGGGCGCGGGCTGGATCGAGGGCGATGGCGACGTGCTGCGGCTGTGCGGGGCGGTGCGCACCGATCTCGATGCCTTTTCCGACGCCCTGGCGCGCAACGATCCGGCCGAGGCGGCGCGGCTGTATCGCGGGCCCTTCCTGGACGGGCTGGAGGCCGGCGACGCGACGGGGACGGACCTGGGACAGGCAATCCATGCCGAGCGGGCGCGGCTGGCCGGGCTGGCACGGGATGCCGTGATGCGGTCGCTGGACCGCGCCGGAGAGGGGCCCGAGGCGGTGCCGCTTGCCCACCAGCTTCTGGCGCTGGACCCGCTGAACGAGGCGGCGCATCGGCGGCTGATGCAGATCGACGCCGCACGCGGAATGAAGGGCGCCGCGCTGGCGCGGTTCGAGGCGCTGGAGACGGCCTTGCGGCGCGACCTCGATGTCGCACCCGAGGCGGAGACGCGGGCGTTGCACGACCGGATCCGGCGGGGCGCGCCGACGGTCCCGCCTGTCGCGGCGGTGCATGTGAAACAGCCGGCCGGGACGCCGCCGGGGGATGCCTACCTGTTGCTGGGGTTCGAGACCGGCAGGGAACCCGCGGCCAAGGCGTTTGGCGATGCGGCCGTGGCCGAGGGCGGGCGGCCCGATGCCGCCGGTCCCGGGGAGCTGGCCTTTGTGTTCGAAAACATCGCCTTGCGGGACGTGGCACAGCGCGCGCTGCGGCTGGCCGATGTCGCGGGGGCGGGGCTGTCGCTGGGCCTGGTGCCGGCCGCAGGGGACGGCGAGACACCGGCGCAGGCCCTGGTACGTGCGCGCCGGATCGCGGCCATGGCCGAGGGCGGCGAGGTCCTCCTGGCGACGGAGCTGGCATCGCGCCTCGGCCTTGCGGCGGAGCCGGGTGCGCGGGCGGTGCCGCTGCGGCCCGACGCGATCCGCCTGCGGCCCGCGCCGCCGATCATCGGGCGCGAGGCGGAACTGGCCCAGATCGACGCCGCCATCGCCGCGGCGCAGGGCGGGAACACAAGCCTGGCGATCCACCTTTCCGGCGAGGCCGGCATCGGCAAGAGCCGCCTGGCGACCGAGATCCGGGCGCGCTGTGCCGCGGTCGGCATGGTCACCACGTCGGCCGGGTTCGAAGCCTTTTCACCCGGATCGCACCATATCGCGCAGCGGCTGGTCGCGGGCCTGTCGGTGGGGCCTGTGCCGGACCCGGAGGCGGGGCCGATGGAACGCGCGGTCTGGTCCTGGCTGACCGGGCCCGACGTCGGGCCAGAGGTCGAGCTGCGGATGAGCGCGCTTGGCCCCGAGGAACAGCGGCGGCGGATCCTCGACGTGCTCTCGGACACGCTGCACCGGGCGTCGGCAGAGCGCGGCCTGCTGATCGTGATCGAGGATTGCCACTGGCGCCCGGTGGGCAGCGGCGCGCTGATCCTGGAGCTGCTGAACCGGCTGGCGGAAAGCCCGGTCGTCCTGCTGATGACCGAACGGCCGCATCCGGGCAGCCTGGATCACCGGCTTGCGGTGCGGGCGCAGACCGGGCTGACCCGGATCGCTCTGGCGCCCCTGCCGGAAACGGCCGCACGGGACCTGGTGCGGGCCTTCGCGCCGGATTTCGCCGCCCCGGAAAAGGCGATCGCCCATGCCCGGGGCCACCCGCTCTTCCTGTTGCGCCTGCTGGAATCCGGATGGCGCGAGGGGGCGCTGCCGACGACCGTGACCGAGTTGGTGCAGGAGCAGATCGAACGCCTGCCCGAGGCCGAGCGCGCGGCCCTGCGCCGGGCGGCGATCCTGGGGGCGGCCTTTGATCCCGGGGACGCGGCGGCGGTCTTTCCCGAAAGCGTGCGGCTGCGGCCCAGCGGGGACCTGCTGCACGAGACCGAGGCGGGGCTGGCATTCGGCCATGACCTGGTGCACCGGGCGATCTACGAGACGATTTCGCCCGCCACGCGCGAGGCCTGGCATGCCCGCGCGGCGGCGCATTTCCGCGGGCGCGACCCGATCCTGTGGGCCGATCATGCGCTGCAGGCGGCCGACGATGCCGAGGCCGGCCATGCCGCCTGTGCCGCGACCAATGCCATGTTCGCCGCGCGGCGGTTCTCGGCCGCCTATATCTATCTTGAGGCGGGGCTGGCGCGCGACGGCGATCCCGAGGCTAGCGCCGAGCTCTATTCCTGCCGCGCCGGGATCCGGCGGGTGCGGGGCGACATGGCCGGCGCGCTGGAGGATTACCGCACCGCCCATGCTCGCGCGATCCGTGACGAGACCCGCGCGGCGATGCTGTGCCGGCAGGCTCTGGTGCTGCACCGGCTGGGGCGGGGCGAGGAGGCGGACCGGGCGCTTGACGCGGCAGAGCAGATCGCCGATGCGATCGGGCTGACCGGGCGCGGGCGCGCCGAGATCCACGAGCAGCGCGGCAACCGCGCCTTCGTGCGCGGGGATCAGGCGGCCTGCATGGCCCATCACCGCGCGGCGCTGGCCGCAGCCGAGGCGACGGGCGATCCGCGCGGCATTGCAAGGGGCCACGGAGGCATCGGCGACGCGGCCTATGCGGCGGGGCATTTCGTCACCGCCTGCCGGCATTTCGGTGAGGCGATCGACACGGCCGAGCGTGCCGGGCTGGGGCTGGTGCGCGAGGAATACCTTTTCATGCGCGCGTTTTCGCAGTTCTTCGCCGCGCCCGGCCCCTATGCGCATCTGCTGGCCGATATCGCCGTGGACAGCGCAATTCAGTGCGGCGCGGCCCGCACCGAGATGCTCGCCCGCGAAATCCGGGCCGAGATGCGGCTGGCCGATGGCGATGTCGCCGGCCTGGAGGAGGACATGGCGGCGGTCGAGGCGCTGGTCGCGGTCCAGGGGGAAAGCCGGTTTTCCAGGGACGTCGAGACGTTGCAGGCCTTTCTGGCTTTGCGGCGGGGCGATCTCGGGGCGGCGCGGGCCCGATTGGCGCCGCTGCGGCCGGGGGCGGAGGAGGATGCCTATGTCGGCGGCACGATCCTGGGGCTGGCGGTGCTGTGCGCCGCGGACAGGGCGGAGCGGGACGCGGCGCTGGCGGCGGGGCTGGCCTGCATCGTGCGCGGCTCGCTGTCGCATTCGGTGATCTGGTTTCACGCCTGCGTGCTGGAACGCGCGATGCAGGATGGCGATCGGGCGCTGGCAGAGCGGCACGCGGCGGCGATGCGGGCTCTGGCGGCGGAGGAGCCCTGTGAGTTGGCCACGCTTTACGCCCGGGCGGCGGAGCTGGCGTTTCGCCCGAAGCTGGCGCAGGAGCGCGCCGCACATGGCGCGGCGCTGCGGGCGGCGCGGCTGTCGGATATCGCCGAGGTCATGGAAAAGGTGGCGGGGCGTGTGCCCGGCTGAGCGCGCCTTGCCCCGGCACGGCAGTGCGGTGCGCCGGGGCAAGGCGGGGTGCTGCGGCCGGTGGCAGCGTCAGTCGCGGGTGCCGGCGAAGCGGCCCTGCCAGTATTCGCGCTGCTCGTCGGTGATCTTGGCAAAGAGCACGTCCGGCACGGTGAAGGCATGGCCCGCGGGCAGGGTGGACAGTGCCGCGCTGACATCGTCGGGCCAGCTGTCGTCATCGGTCTGCATCGCGTCCAGCATCGCCTTCGAGGTGTCGGGAATGAACGGGGCCGAGAGCACGGCGTAGAGCCGGACGAGGTTCAGCGCGAGGCGGATCTGTCCGGCGGCACGGTCGGGATCCTCCTTGAAGACCGACCAGGGCGCGGCGGATTGCAGGTATTCGTTCCCTGCGACCCAGATGGCGCGCAACTCGGCCGCGGCCTTGCGCACCTCGATCGCGTCCATGTGGCCCTCGTAGGCGCGGATGCGGCCGGTCAGGTCGGCGATCAGCGCCTCTTCCTGCTCGCCAAGGGCGCGGCCTTCGGGGACGACCTCGCCGAATTTCGAGCGGCAGAACTTGGTCACGCGGCTGACGAAGTTGCCCAGCACGTCGGCCAGGTCCTTGTTTACGCCGGACTGGAACCCCTCCCAGGTGAATTCGCTGTCCGAGCTTTCGGGCGCGTGGGACAGGAGCCACCAGCGCCAGTAATCCGCCGGCAGGATTTCGAGCGCCTGGTCCTGGAACACGCCGCGCCCGCGCGAGGTGGAGAACTGGCCGCCGTCGTAGTTCAGGTAGTTGAACGACTTGATGAAATCCACGAGCTTCCAGGGCTCGCCGGAGCCCAGGATCGTGGCCGGGAAGCCCAGCGTGTGGAAGGGCACGTTGTCCTTGCCCATGAACTGGGTATAGGTCACGTCGGCCGCGCCCTTGTCGGTGCGCCACCAGCGTTCCCAGGCGTTCTCCATGTCGGGGGCCTTGCCCGCGTCGACCCATTCCTGCGCACAGGCGATGTATTCGATCGGCGCGTCGAACCAGACGTAGAAGACCTTGCCCTCCATCCCGGGCCAGGGCTGATCGCCCTTCATGACCGGCACGCCCCAGTCGAGATCGCGGGTGATACCGCGATCCTGCAGGCCGTCGCCGTCGTTGAGCCATTTCTTGGCGATCGAGGTGGTCAGGATCGGCCAGTCGGATTTCGAATCGATCCAGGCCTCCAGCTCGTCCTTCATGGCGGACTGGCGCAGGTAGAGATGCTTGGTCTCGCGCATCTCGAGGTCGGTGGCGCCGGAGATCGTGGAATGCGGCTCGATCAGCTCGACCGGGTCCAGCTGCTTGGTGCAATTGTCGCATTGGTCGCCGCGCGCGCTGTCGTAGCCGCAATTGGGGCAGGTGCCCTCGATATAGCGGTCGGGCAGGAAGCGGCCGTCGGTGGGCGAATACATCTGGGTTTCCGAGACTTCGCGGATCAGCCCGTTGTCGGCCAGAACGCCGGCGAAATGCTGTGTCAGCTTGCGGTTCTGCTCGGACGAGGAGCGGCCGAAATGGTCGAAGGAGAGGCGGAAGCCCTCGGCGATCTTCGACTGCACCTCGTGCATTTCGGCGCAATATTCGGCCACGGGCTTGCCGGCCTTGGCGGCGGCGAGCTCGGCCGGGGTGCCGTGTTCGTCGGTGGCGCAGAGGAACATGACCTCGTGCCCGCGGCCGCGCAGGTAGCGGGCGAAGAGGTCGGCGGGCAGTTGCGAGCCCACCAGGTTGCCCAGGTGCTTGATCCCGTTGATGTAGGGGATCGCCGAGGTGATGAGATGCCGGGTCATGGATGTGCTCCGTGGTGATCGGCGGTGTCTTTAACAGGGGGCGCGGGCCGGGGCCAGACGGGTTTCGGCGGTGACGGTGCCATATGGCCGCCGCTCTCGCCGCGCCCTTGCAGGCGCGTCTCGAACCGGGTCCCGCTGCTGCGCGTGTTACTCGGATCGGTGGTGGGGCCCTTCGTCCCGGGCGCGGCCGGTCAGGCGGCCGACCAGAAAGGACGTGCGCGGCGCCCAGATGTAGCTGGTGCGCGCGGTGGGGGCGGGGCGGGCCGACATGCGGATCAGGCCGAAGATCACCAGCGCCGCATGCGCGGCCGAGATCATCACGAAGAGCGCGTAGGGCCCGAACCCCGCGATCAGCAGCGAACTCAGGTAGGGCGCGGCAATCGCGCCCACGGCGTAGAAGAACATCAGCGCGGCCGAAAGCTCCACCCGTTCGTGGCTTTCGGCGAAGTCATGGGCATGGGCCGAGGCGATAGAATAGATCGGGAAGGAGGCCATGCCGAACAGGAAGGCATTGGCCAGCACCACCCATGTTCCCCCGCTCTGGGTCGCGATGGTGAAGCCCGAGACCGCGATCGTCCCGGCCGAGAGCCAGATCAGCACCCAGCGCCGGTCGAACTTGTCCGCCAGCCAGCCCACCGGGAACTGCGCCACCGCGCCGCCCAGCACGAAGAAGGCCAGGAACCAGGCGGTCTGGTTGGCGCTCAGTCCGACCTCCTGCCCGAAGACCGCGCCGACCATCCGGAACGAGGCCGCTGAGATCGCCGAGACGACGACGCCGGCCGCCGCCAGCGGCGAGCGGGTCACCGCCAGCATCGGGCGCAGGCGCGGGGCGGCCGGCGTTTCCGGCTGTTGCACCCGGGTCAGGGTCAGCGGCACCAGTGCTGCGCAACAGAGCATCGCCAGCAGGTTGTAGGAGACATAGGCCGCCGGCTCCAGTACGCCGATGACCAGCTGCGCTAGCAGCGAGCCCGACATGTCGACCACCCGGTAGGTGCCCATGGTGCGCGCGCGCAGTTCGTTGCTGACCTTGGATTGCAGCCAGGCCTCGACGATCGTGTAACAGCCCGCGATGCACAGGCCCGACATCACGCGCATGACCGCCCAGGCCAGCGGGTTGACCACCATCATGTGCCCGAGGATCCCGATCGCCCCCACGGCGGTAAACGCGGCGAAGGCGCGCGAATGGCCGACGCTGCCCATCAGGCGCGGCGCCCACCAGCAGCCAACGAAGAAGCCCACGAAATGGGCCGAGCCAAGCAGGCCGATCTCGCCTGTGGTGAAGCCGAGCGTCAGGCCCGAAAGCGCGTCCAGCGGGCCAAGGCCGCCGGAGGAGAGCTGCAGCAGGAGGACGGAGAGGAAGAGGGCGGCAAAGGAAATCATCAGGCGCATGGGGATACCCATAGCCCCCAAGGCGCCTGGGACGCGCGGGTTTTCGACATGGCCGCGTCGTTTTCTGGTGATCGTGTCCTGGAACGGGGGGCACTCGGCCGCCCCGGACAGGGGGCGGGCCGGGCGCGTCCGCAGGGGCTTGGGCGCCCCCCCGGATCCTGTCTGCCCCCGGGGTCGGGCCGGGCCCTGGCATGCCGGAGGACCGGCGCCGGGCGCGCGCGGGCCTGGCCCGGGGGCAGGCCGGGCGGGTGCCTGGGTCAGACCCGCCCGGGCTTTTGCGCCGACGGCGATCAGGCGTCCGTCGGCATGCCGGGGTGTCAGACCGCGCGCAGGGGCGCGTCGACGTCCAGCCGGATGCGGTCGCCGACAAGGCCGGCATAGCCGGTGGCACCGAAGGCCGCGCGGCTGATCTCGCCCGTCAGGCGGACCATAGGGGCCTCGGCCAGGTGGAGCGGCGTGCCACTGTCGTGGTCGATCCGGGCGGTCAGGGTCACCGGCCGGGTCTGGCCGCGCATGGTCAGCTCGCCCAGGACCAGGGCATCGCCGTCCTCCAGCCCGTCGAGGCCGGTGCGCAGCTCGGTCGAGACGAAGCGAATCGTCGGGTTGTTGGCCGTGTCCAGCATGCCGGGCCGGGCCAGGGCGGCATCGGCGAAGTTCAGGCCCAGTTTCGCCGCGCGGGCATCGAGGGTCACGTCGATGCGGGCGGCGCCCAGGTTGGTCGGGTCTATGGCGACCCTGGCCTGGCGGACCGGCATGTCGGCCCTAAGCGGCGTGCCGTCGAGCATGTAGGTGAAGCCCACGCGGGGGCCTTCGGTGTCCAGCGCGTAGAGGCGCGGGCTGGCGGCTGCCCCGATCGACGGCACCGCCGTCAGGCCGGCCAGCATGGCCAGGGTGGCGCGACGGGTGGGGCCTTGGACGGTGCGGGCGTTCGATTGGGACATCGGTGTTCTCCTTGCTATCTGAAGGGCAAACGGGCCGCGCGGACGGTTCCGTCGCCCGCTCACGCGTACGTGATGGCAAGGGGATGGGCTGGTGAGACCGGTCGGGTCCGGAGGATGTCCCGGGCGGCCGGGGCGCCTTGCTGGCGCCTGCCTTGTGCCGGGTGCAGGGCGGCTCGGGCACGCGCGCGGCAGCCCGGTCAAGCGCCTGTCGCACCCGGTTCACCAAGGCGCCGGCGCCACCGGGAGGCCGGAGCCGCCGGGATCAGGCCGCCCGGATCGCGGCGCGGATGTCCAGCGTGATGCGGTCGTCGACCAGGTCGCTGTAGCCCGTCGCCCCGAAGGCGCTGCGTGAGATCGCGCCGCTCAGCCTGACCTGCAGGTTGTCGAGATCCCCGGCGCCGGTGCCGGCCGGGCGGAACACGCTGGCCTGGAAGGTCACCGGCTTTGTCACGCCGCGCACGGTGAGATCCCCGCTCAGCGCCGCCCCGTCCGAGATCCGCCCGCCGGGGCCCAGTTTCACCCGGGTGGAGACGAAGCGGATCGTGGGGTGACGGCCGGCATCCAGCACCTCGGGGCTTTTCAGCGCATCGGTGGCAAAGATCAGCCCGGTCCGGGCCTCGCGCACCGAAACGGAAACATCCACGGCGGAATTGGCGAGGTTGTCGGGGTCGATCCGGATGTCGGCCCGGGTGATCGGCATGGTGCCCTTCTGGGGCGCCCCGCCAAGGTTGAAGACGAACCCCACGCGAGAGGCCGAGGCGGCCAGCCCGTAGCGGCGTTGCGCGGCGCGGGCGGCGCGAGGAAAGAGCAGGAGCGCGCCGGTGCTTGTGGCGGCGGCGGCCAGGGGGGCGGCCAGCATCGAGGCCAGGACGGCGCGGCGGGTCTGGAATGGTGTCTGGGTCATCTGAAATCACCTGTCTGTACTATATCACGACGGCCCGGATCCGGCAGGGGCGTCTTGCATCGGGCGTTGTGATGTTTCGGTCGTACACATGGTGACTTCGGTTCAAATAATCTCTGCCCCGGTGGTCTGAGGGGGCTGTTCGGTCGGATCGGAGGCGCCGGTTTCGGCGGTCTTGCGCGGGGCGGAGGCGTGGGTCTGCGTGGTCCGGTCGCGCTGCGTCCGGTCGGAGCGCGGCGAAGGCCCGGGGGTTTGCCCCGATGCAGCCGTGTGGGCCCGGGCCTGCCCGGATCGGGTCTTTTCGGGACGCGTCGCATCGGTGCGGTCGGCTGGCCCGGCGTGCGGCCCGTCCGCCGTCGCCGGGGCCGCCGCGCCTGCGTCCGGGGGCGACAGCACCATGGCGCCGCGATGCCGGGTGACATGCCAGTGCCGCACCGGCGCGGTCCGCGCCCGCGCCCGGGTCAGCCGCCAGCTGAGCGCTTCCGGCCCGTGGGTGGGCGCCATGCGCCAGCGCGTCTCGACCCCCTGCGCGCCGCCGTCGCCGGGGGTCAGCAGAAGGCCCAGCGGACTCTGCCCCATGGTGTCGCGCGCGGTCTCGCCGGCCAGGTGCATCCGCCGCACCGGGGTCAGCGCGGGCGCGCCGGGCAGATCGGCCACCACCAGCGGCACGGCGCCCGCGCGCAGCGTCTCTTCCATCGTCCACAGCAGGTCCTCCGTCCGGCGGGGCGAGACGAAGAGGAACCGCGCCGGATCGGCGAAGGCGATCATGCCGTCGGGGTTGAGGCGGTCTTTCTCCCACGCCGGGGCGATCCAGATCACCGGGCCCTGCATCCGCGCGGCAAGCCACATGGCAAAGGTGCGCCGGGCCGGGCCGCAGGCCTCGTGCACCCGCGCCAGCGCCAGCCGCAATCCCGGGGCCAGGTCGATGCCCGGGCGATCCGTGTCGGCAGAGGCAGAGAGCAGCTGAGTCGGCATGGCATCAGAGTACATGTTCTCTTTATGTTCCGGAAGCCCTTTCCGCCCCCTCCGGCCCGCTCTTTGGTCGCCCCCCCCCCCCGGCCCGGCACCGGGGCGCGCCCGCCGGCGGGCCGGAGACGCACCAGAAAGGGCGCGGCGACGGGCAGGGTGCGAGCGCGAACAGCGGTGCGCGGGCGATTCCCTGGCGACCGGCTTGCGCTCGGGCCGGGCGCTCGCCATGGTGCGCGCGACGACGACAGCGGAGAGCCCGATGAAGATGAACCCACTCGGCCGGACCGGCATGACCGTGTCCGAACTTTGCCTAGGCACGATGACCTTCGGCAACCAGACCACCGAGGCCGAGGGGCACCGCCAGATGGACGCGGCCCTCGCCGCAGGCATCAATTTCGTGGACACGGCCGAAATGTACCCGGTGAACCCGGTCCGCGCCGAGACCATCGGGCGCACCGAAGAGGTCCTTGGCACCTGGCACGCCGCCAACCCGGGCCGGAGGGGCGATTACATCCTGGCCACCAAGATCTCGGGCGAGGGCAGCCTTGCACGCAACGGCGAGGCGATCACCTCGACCTCCATCCGGCCGACGCTGGAGGCCTCTCTGAAGCGGCTGCAGACGGATTACGTGGATCTCTACCAGTTCCACTGGCCCAACCGCGGCAGCTACATGTTCCGCAAGAACTGGACCTACCAGCCCACGGCCAGGGCCGAGGCGGTGCGACAGGACATGGAAGACTGCCTGGGCGCGCTGCAGGCCGAGGTCGATCGCGGCACGATCCGGGCCTTCGGCCTGTCGAACGAAAGCGCCTGGGGCACGGCGCAATGGCTGCGGCTGGCGGAAGCGGGCAAGGGGCCGCGGGTGGCCTCGATCCAGAACGAATATTCGCTGCTGTGCCGGCTCTACGACACCGACCTGGCAGAGCTGTCGGTGGCCGAGGACGTGGGTCTGCTGGCCTTCTCTCCGCTCGCGGCGGGTCTGCTGACCGGCAAGTACCAGGGTGGCGCGGTGCCCGAAGGGTCGCGGATGTCGCTGTCGCCCGAGCTGGGCGGGCGGTTGACCGACCGGGTGCTGCCGGCGACCCAGGCCTATCTGGACATCGCGCAGCGGCACGGGCTGGACCCGGTGCACATGGCGCTGGCCTGGTGCCGGACGCGGCCGTTCATGGCCTCGGCGATTTTCGGGGCGACGACGTATCAGCAGCTGGACGTGGCGCTGGGATCGGTCGAGGTGACGTTGAGCGACGAGGTGCTGGACGAGATCACGGCGGCGCACAAGGCGCATCCGATGCCGTACTGACGTCGAAGGGCTGAATGGCGCGTGCCGCGCCATGCCTCCGGCGGGAGGTATTTGGGCCAAGAAGAAGACAGGGCGTGGCGCGCAGGCAACAGCGCTGGCGCCTTTCGGACAGGCTGGTGCGCGGGAGCGGGCCGGGACAGACAAGGAGTAGAGCAATGCCGCTGAGCATGAATCGCGAGGTTTTCATCACCTGTGCCGTGACCGGGTCGGGCGGCTCGCAGGACCGGTCGCCGCATGTGCCCCGGTCGCCGAAGGAAATCGCCGACAGCGCCATCGCGGCCGCCAAGGCAGGTGCGGCGGTGGTGCATTGCCACGTGCGCGACCCTGAAAGCGGGGCGCCGCGCCGGGACGTGGCGCTGTATCGCGAGGTGACGGACCGTATCCGCGAGGCCGAGGTGGACGTGGTGCTGAACCTGACCGCGGGCATGGGCGGGGACATCGTCTTTGGGGGCGTGGAAACCCCGCTGCCTCCGGTGGAGGGGACCGACATGATCGGTGCCTCGGAGCGGGTCGCGCATATCGCCGAGTGCCTGCCGGAGATCTGCACGCTGGATTGCGGAACGATGAACTTCGCCGAGAAGGATTACGTCATGACCAACACGCCCGGCATGCTCCAGGCGATGGGCGGCATGATGACCGAACTGGGCGTGAAGCCGGAGATCGAGGCGTTTGATACGGGCCACCTGTGGTACGCCAAGCAGCTGGTGAAGGACGGGATCCTCGACAGCCCGGCGCTGGTGCAGCTGTGCATGGGCGTGCCCTGGGGCGCGCCGGATGACCTGAACACCTTCATGGCCATGGTCAACAACATCCCCGAGGACTGGACCTTTTCCGCCTTTGCCCTGGGTCGCAACCAGATGGCCTATGTCGCCGCGGCCGTGCTGGCGGGGGGCAACGTGCGGGTGGGCCTTGAGGACAACCTCTGGCTGGAGAAGGGCGTTCTGGCGACCAATGCCCAGCTGGTCGAACGCGCGATGAGCATCATCGAGAACATGGGCGCGACCATCATCGGGCCGCAGGCCGTCCGCGAGAAGCTGGGCCTTGTGAAGCGCGCTCCGAAAGGGTGAGACCATGAAGACCGTCCTGTGCTTTGGCGACAGCAACACCTACGGCACACCGCCCCTGGCGCAGCTGGGGATCGAGGCGCGCCACGGCGCCGACACCCGATGGCCGCGCATCATGGCGGCCGAGCTGGGCACGGACTGGCACGTGGTGGAAGAGGGCCAGCCGGGCCGGACCACCGTGCTGGACGATCCGATCGAAGGCGAACACCGGAACGGCCTGAGGGTGCTGCGCGCGCTGATCGAGAGCCATCGTCCGGTGGACGTTCTGGTGATCATGCTGGGCACCAACGATTGCAAGCAGCGCTTCGGGCTTGGCCCGCAGGATATCTCCTTCGGGGCCGGGCGGCTGGTGCAGCTGGCGCAGGCGACCGGCTTCGTGGACAAGATCATGCTGGTCTGCCCGCCGAAGGTTCTGGAACGCGGCGTGCTGGCCGAGATGTTCGCCGGCGCCGAGGCGCGCAGCGCGGGACTGGCCGAGGCGATGCGGCAGCAGGCGCAGACCTGGGGCACCGGCTTTTTCGATGCGGGCAGCGTGATCGCGAGCGATCCGCTGGACGGCGTGCATTTCGGCGCGGCGGCCCACGGCGTGCTGGGCCTGGCCATGGCGCGAAAGGTGGCCGCGCTTTGAGCGGGCTGCTGGGGGCCAAGGTTGTGATCACCGCCGGTGGCGGCGGGATCGGCGCGGCCATGGCGCGGGCCTATGCGGCGCAGGGGGCGCAGGTCGCGCTGTGCGATATCGACAAGGCCGGGGCCGAAGCGGTCGCGGCGGATCTGCCCGGCGCGCTGGGGCTGGGCACGGATGTCACGGACGAGCCGGCGATGGAGGCGTTCTGGGACCGGGCGCTGGACCACCTGGGCGGGCGGGTTGACGTCGTCTGCGCCAATGCCGGGATCGGCGGGCCGGTGGCGCCGCTGGCCGAGATCGCTATGGATGACTGGCGGGCCTGCCTTGCGGTGAACCTGGATGGTGCCTTCCTGGCCTGCCGGAGGGCAGCGCAGGTGATGGGCCCGCAGGGATCGGGCGTGATCCTGCTGACCTCCTCGACCTCCGGGCTCTTCGGGGTGCCGACCCGGTCGCCTTACGTGGCGGCGAAATGGGGGATCATCGGGCTGATGAAGACCCTGGCGATGGAGCTGGGGCCGATGGGCGTGCGCGTCAATGCGCTGTGCCCCGGAGCGGTGGACGGGCCGCGGATGGAACGGGTCGTGGCCGCCGAGGCGCAGGCGCGGGGCATGACGGCGGACGCCGTGCGGGCGCTTTATGCCGAGGGAACCTCGATGCGGAGCTGGGTGACGGCCGGGGAGATCGCGGACATGGCGGTCTTCCTGTCCTCCGACGGCGCGAAACATGTGTCGGGGCAGGCGATCGCCGTCGACGGACACACGGAGCGGATGACGTGACCCGGGGGACGAGGGCGACCGTCGCCCGGTTCGGGCGCATGACTGTCGCCCGGATCGGGCTCGGGGCAATGCTCGCGCTGTGGACCGGCGCGGCCGGGCAGGCGGCAACGCAGAAGATGCCGCCGCCGCCCGAGGGCATGGACCCAGCGCTTGAAGCCGACTGCGCCGCGCAGGGCGGGCGGATCGTGATCGGTATCGGCGGGCCGGTCTGCGGCCTGCCCGAACCGGATGCGGGCGCGGCCTGCACCAGTTCGGACGAGTGCAGCGGCTTTTGCCTGGCCGAGACACGCAGCTGTTCTCCGATCCGGCCGTTCTTCGGCTGCCATGCGCTTTACGAAGAAGGCAAAGGCGACGTCACCATCTGTATCGACTGACACCACCATCGACATCACCAGGAAGGACCATAACCACATGACGAGAACGGCAGCGATCATCGGCGGCGGGGTCATCGGCGGCGGCTGGGCGGCGCGGTTCCTGCTGAACGGCTGGAACGTGAAGATGTATGATCCCAACCCGGAGGCCGAGCGCATTCTGGGCGAGGTCATGGCGAATGCCCGCCGCAGCCTGCCGGGCCTGATGGACGTGGCGATGCCGCCCGAGGGCGAGCTGACCTTCTGCGCCACCGTGGCCGAGGCAGTGGAAGAGGCGGAGTGGATCCAGGAAAGCGTGCCGGAGCGGCTGGCGCTGAAACACGAGGTTCTGGCCGAGATCCAGACCGCCTGTTCGCTGGAGGCGGTGATCGGGTCCTCGACCTCGGGGTTCAAGCCGAGCGAGCTGCAGGAGGGCGCGGCGCGGGGCGGGCAGATCGTGGTGGCGCACCCGTTCAACCCGGTCTACCTGCTGCCGCTGGTCGAGGTCGTGGCGACCAATGCCGAACCGGCGGTGATCGAGAAATCGCGCGACATCCTCACGGGGATCGGCATGTATCCCCTTGTTCTGGAAAAGGAAATCGATGCCCATGTGGCCGACCGCTTTCTTGAGGCGGTGTGGCGCGAGGCGCTGTGGCTGGTCAAGGACGGCATCGCCACGACGGAAGAGATCGACAACGCGATCCGCTACGGGTTTGGTATCCGCTGGGCGCAGATGGGCCTGTTCGAAACCTATCGCACCGCCGGCGGCGAGGCCGGGATGCGGCATTTCCTGGCCCAGTTCGGCCCGGCGCTGAAATGGCCCTGGACCAAGCTGATGGATGTGCCGGATTTCGACGACGAGCTGGTCGAGCTGATCGCCGGCCAGTCCGACGCGCAATCGGGGCACATGACGATTGCCGAGCTGCTGCGCGCGCGGGACGACAACCTCGTCTCGATCCTGCGTGCGCTGAAGGGGCGGGATTTCGGCGCGGGCGCCCTGCTGGTGGCGCAGGACAAGAGGCTGGCCGAGGGCACGCTGCTGGGCGCCGGGGTGGACGGGTTCGAGGATCTGTCGCAGCCGCTGCTGACGCTGAACCGCGCGGTGCCGATCGACTGGGCCGATTACAACGGCCACATGACCGAGTTCCGGTACCTCGAGGCGTTCTCGCTGGCCACTGACCGGTTCATGGAAATCATCGGCTGCACCAAGGACTACATCAAGGCCGGGGCCAGCTATTTCACGGTAGAGACCCATATCCGCCACGTGGACGAGGTGCTGTGCGGTGAGGTGATCGAGGTGCGCACCCAGATGCTGCTGGGGCAGGGCAAGAAGCTGCAGCTGTACCATGAGATGTACGCGGGCGATCGGCTGCTGGCGACGGGCGAGCATTTCATGCTGCACGTGGATCTTGAAAGCCGGCGGCCGTCGGAGCCGTCGGAGGAGATCAGCGCGGCCATGGCGCAGATCACGGAGGCCCAGGCCGGTCTGGGCTACCCGGAAGGCGCCGGCAGGGCGATCCGCAAGCCTGCGTGATACGGCGGCGCGCGCCCCTGCGGGGCGCGCATTCCTTTTCAAGATCAAACGGATGGGCGACGCTATTGCCTGAGGACGGCGCTGAAGTCAGACGATCCTGTGGCGCAGCGCGCGCAGATGTGTCGGGACCTGGCGCGCGGTCAGGGCGGATTCGCGCACCAGCCGGTCGAAGTTGCGGGTAAAGATCTCGATCCGCTCGCGGTCGCGGAAGCTCATGAAATGGCCGCCGGTGTAGAACACGCAAAGCAGCGGGCCGAAGATCGTGACCGGCGTGGCATAGAGCCGCTTGGCGTCGAAGAGGTAGATCCGCAGGCGCGGGTAGAGCTGTTCGGTGAGATCGAGGAAATGGTCGATCTGGTCATGGCGGATCCTGGCCGGCAGGCCCTCGTAATAGCCGGTGGCGCTGGCGAAGCTGATCAGCTCGTAAAGCGGCATGGCGATCTCGTAATCCGATTGCGATCCGCGCATCCAGTCAAGCTGGTCCGAGGCCGCGCCGATCGCCTGCGGCGCGGTGCGGGAGATATGGGGAATGTACTCCCATTCCAGCAGCGTATCGGTCTTCAGCATGTCGGGCAGGGCGGCGGGCACGTGACGGATCTTGTAGCCCTGCGCCTCCTGGTGCCAGGCCTGGATCTGTTCGTCGACCGGGGCGCGGGGGGCCTCGGTCAGCGTCAGGCTGGTCGAAAGCAGGTCGGCGGCGCGCTCGGGCCGGTCCGAGAGGCCCAGCAGCCAGTCGGACGAGACGCCAAGCGCCGTTGCCGCGCCGCCGATCACATGGGCATTGGGCAGCCGCGCGCCGTCCCCCGTCAGCAGCTGCGAGATGGTCGAGCGGTCCACGCCGATCCGGCGGGCCAGCGCCGACTGGCTGGTGCCCGTGTCGCCCATCGCCTGGGCAAGGCGGAGGCGAAACCCGTCGGCACGGGCGCGTTTGTCGATGATATCCTGCATATGTTTTGTTTTATCACAGGTCGTGATCTTTGTTTACTATTTCCTGAATTGTAACACCCTGGTGATAGCGCAATGGCTGAGAGAGATCTTCTCCGGAGCCGATCATGCCCCCATCCCGCGCCGTCCCCCCGCCACATGTCGAATGGCCGACCGTCATCCTGGCCGGCCTGTGCTACGGCGGATGGGCGCTGGCTGTCTTCTGGCTGGCGCAGCTGAGCCCCTGGCTGTCGGTTCCGGTCCTGGCGCTGCTGCTGGCGCTGCATTCATCGCTGTCGCACGAGGCGCTGCACGGGCATCCCTTCCCGAACCGGCACTGGAACGAGGCGCTGGTGGCGCTGCCGCTGGGCCTGTTCGTGCCCTACGCCCGGTTCCGGGACCTGCACCTGGAGCATCACCGGGATTCCGACCTGACCGATCCCTATGACGACCCCGAGACGAACTACCTGGATCCGGCGGTCTGGCGCGCGCTGCCGCCCTGGCGCCGGCACCTGGCGCGGGCCAACAACACGCTGCTGGGGCGGATGGTGCTGGGGCCGGCCATCGGGACGATCAGCTTCGTGGCGGCCGACCTGGCGCGGATCCGGGCGGGGGACCGGGCGGTGGCCCGGACCTGGGTATGGCACATGCTGCTCGGCGCGGCGGTTCTTTGGGCCGTGGCGGCGGGGCCGATGCCTCTTTGGGCCTATGTACTGGGGTCCTATGCCGGGTTCGCGATCCTGAAGATCCGGACCTTCGCCGAGCATCGCGCGCATGAGAAGGTGCGCGCCCGCACGGTGATCGTCGAGGATAGGGGGCTTCTGGCCTTTCTCTTTCTGAACAACAACCTGCACGTGGTTCATCACATGCATCCCCGCGCGCCCTGGTACGCGCTGCCGCGCCTTTATCGGGCGCGGGCGGCGCATTACCGGGCCTGCAACGATCACTACGTCTTCCGCAGCTATGCCGAGCTGTTCCGGCGTCACTTCCTGCGCGCGAAAGACCCGGTGCCGCATCCGCTCTGGCCGACGGCCTGAAATAGGGCCATAGGGACCGCATGGCACTCTGGATCCCCGTCACAATCGCCGCCGCGGTCTTTCAGACCCTGCGGTTCATGCTGCAGAAACACCTCTCAACCGGGCAATTGTCGGCCGCGGGCGCGACGTTCGCGCGCTTTGCCTATTCGGCGCCGATCGTCCTGGTGCTGACGGCGCTGTGGCTGGGCGCGTCAGGGCAGCCCGTGCCGGAGATGGATGGGCGGTTCTGGGCCTTCGCTCTGATGGGCGGGCTGGCGCAGATCCTGGCGACGGTCTGCGTGGTGCTGTTGTTCAAGCAGCGCAACTTCGCCGTGGGCATCACCTTCAAGAAGACCGAGGTGATCCAGACCGTCTTCGTCGGGCTGATCCTGCTGGGCGAAGGCGTCAGCGGCCCGGCCTTCGGCGCGATCCTGCTGGGGCTGGTGGCGGTGCTGCTGCTGTCGCGCACGCCTGGCAGCGCCAACAGCTGGTGGACAGACCTCGCGGCCCCGGCGACAGGGCTTGGCCTGGCCTCGGGCGTGCTCTTCGCGGTCTCGGCGGTCAGCTACCGCGGCGCATCGCTGCAGCTTGATATGGCCGAACCCGCCCTGCGCGCAGCGGTGACACTGGCTGCGGTGACGTCGAGCCAGATGATCGGCATGGGGCTGTGGCTTGCCTGGCGCGACCGGGCCGAGCTGGCGGCGGTCTGGCGCGCGCGGCGCGTGGCGGTCTGGGTCGGGCTGATGTCGATGGGCGGCTCGTTCTGCTGGTTCTTCGCCTTCACGCTGCAGAACGCGGCCTACGTCAAGGCGCTGGGCCAGATCGAGCTGATCCTGAGCCTGCTCGCTTCGATCCTGGTGTTCCGCGAGAAGGTCACGGCGCGCGAGATCGGCGGCATGGCCCTGCTGGGCGTGTCGATCCTGGCGCTGATCGTGGCGGTCTGAGCCCAAGGGCCCGGGTGGGCCGGCGCACGTCCCCGGTGCGGCGCGGGCCTTCGGTCCATTGACGCAGGCCCCCACGACATCCGGGCCATCGAAGACAGGCCGTCATCCGATCTTCACCCGTGGGACAAGACGAGGTCCAAAGGTCCGATCCAGGCCGCTGCCATTGCGGATGAACGCGCCACGCCCTGTCTTCACCTTTGGAAAAATACTCGGCGCTTTCGCCTGACCGGGGTGCCGTCCTGGCAGAAGAAGGCGCGCGCGTCCCGGTCTCCGCCTCAATCCTCCGGCATCGGACGGCCGCGCAGGCGCAGGAACAGGCTTTGTTCATCGTCGTTGCGGAAGAACGGCACGCTGGCCGGCGGGTTCGGGTCGTGCAGGCGGGCGCCGACCTCGGCCAGGGCGACCTCGGTGATGAAGGGCAGATCGACCTCGCGCGCCGTGGCCAGCGGCACCCATTGCAGATGCGACAGCTCGTCCGAGGCACGGGAAAAATCGTCAAGGTCTCCCCGGATCATGGCCGCGTCCACCAGGAAGAACCGCGCGTCAAAGCGGCGCGGCCGGCCCGGCGGGGTGATGGCGCGGAACACGAATTGCAGCGCCTCCGCCGAGGGGCGGTGGCCGGTGGCGGCGAAATCAGCCCAGTCGGCGGGCACCGGCCCGCCCCAGGCGCCGGGATGGCCCAGCACCAACCCCGTCTCTTCCCAGAGTTCGCGGATCGCCGCGACCGCCAGGGCTGTTTCCAGCCCCGCGGGCGCGTCTTCGGCAAGCCGGTCCAAGCAGGGGTGGGGCACCGGATGGACCAGCGGGATATCCGCATCCCCGGGATCCAGGGCGCCCCCGGGAAAGACGAACTTGTTGGGCATGAAGGCCGCCCTTGCGCCGCGCTGCCCCATAAGCACGCGCGGCTGCGTCCCGAGGTCGCGCAGGACGATCACCGTCGCTGCATCGCGCACGGCCGATTTGTCCACGGGTGCGTCGGCGGCCCCAGTTGCAGGGCGTGTCGAGGAAGAGCCCCCGGTCGAGGGTGCATCGGCGGCAGTCATGGTGTCTCCTCCGTGGCGCAGGGGCGGCACGGAGGTGTCAGCTTGAGCGGCCGAAGCCGTGCAACATCCGCGCCCATTGAAACCCGATCATGGCCCCCTTCAGCCTTGGCAGAAGGTAAAGCGACAAGGCCACGCAGCCAACCGTGAAAATGGTGAAAAGCACCATGGGCTCGGGCCGCCAGGTTTCGAATACGAACAGCAGCAGCGGCGCCATCAGGTGGCCGACGAACAGGATCGTCAGGTAGGCCGGCCCGTCGTCGGCGCGGTGGTGGAACAGCTCTTCGCGGCACACCGGGCAGACCGGGGTCACCGTCAGGTAGCCGCGCAGAAGCGGTCCGCTGCCGCAGCACGGGCATTTCCGGCGCCAGCCCTTTATTATGGCGGGCCAGACCTCGCGCTCCTCGTCCCCCGTGCAATTGCTCACGGAAGACGGCGCCGTCCCCGGGGGGGCCCGGTCGGTGCTGATGTGCTGTATGAGTTCGCTCATGTCGGTCTCGTTCACCTTTCGCACAATGTGGGATGTCAGGCGCTATCAGGAAAGGTGCCATCTGGCCATTGCGTCGGGATGTCGCGAAAGCTTCGATTTTTTTTTGGATCCGGCGACGGAATTGCCCCGGAACTGCGTTGATGGGATATGATCGGGCGGAACACGGCCGCCGGTCCAACGACATGCACACGACCCGAAAGGATCAAGGCAGATGATTAAGCAGTTCGATCTCGCAGGCAAGGTTTTCGCAGGCACTCTGGGCACCCTTGTGCTTGCCTCCGGTGCAACACAGGCCGTGGGAGAAGGGCTTGGCGGGCAACGCGACGTCTCTTTCGAGCAGCTCGACGCCAATGGCGACGGCGAGGTGACGCCGGCAGAGATGCGCGCGAGCGGCGCGGCCCGGTTCGAGGAGGCCGACACGAACGGTGACGGCAAGCTGAGCTTCGACGAGCTCGAGGCCCAGGCCCAGGACAATTACAAGCGCTTCATCGGGCTGCTGATCGCGCGTGCCGATGCGGACAAGGACGGCATGCTGACCCTGCAGGAGATGCGCGATGCGGCGCCCGGACGGCACAAGGCCTTCAATGACCTGGATTCCGACGGGTCCGGGGGCTTGAGCCGCGAGGAGATGGCCGCGGGAATGCAGAAGTTCCGGCAGGGCCGTGCCGGTCAGAGAGCCGACCAGGGCTGAGCGTGAGGTCCGCGTGCGGCATCTTTCCGGACGCCCGGAGCCGTCATGTGCCGCGGATCCGCCCGGCGTGACGGACCCGACGGACCCGGACGAGGAGGCGACCTTGCTGGCCGCCTTCGCAAACGGCGATCACGCTGCCGCGGCGGCGTTGACCGAGCGGCTGACCCCGCGTGCCTTCGGGTTGGCCTATCGCCTGACGGGGGACCGGGCCGAGGCCGAGGACATCGCTCAGGAGGCCATGGTGCGCCTTTGGCGCATGGCGCCGGACTGGGAGCCGGGCAAGGCGAAGGTCAGCACCTGGGTCTACCGGGTGGTGACCAACCTGTGCCTGGATCACAAGCGGCGGCGCAAGGGCCGCGACGGAGCGCTGGAAGATGCGCCGGAGCCCCTGGACGAGGCGCCGAGCGTGCCGGAACAGATGCAGGACAAGGCCCGCAGCGCGGCGCTGCAATGGGCGCTTGACCAGATGCCGGATCGGCAGCGGCTGGCGGTGGTGCTGCGGCACCTGCAGGATCTGCCGAACCCTCGGATCGCCGAGGTGATGGAAATCAGCGTGGAGGCGGTCGAAAGCCTGACCGCCCGGGGCAAGCGGACGCTCACGCAGTTGCTGCGGGACCGGAAAGGGGAACTGGGGTACGAAGATGATTGACGACGATGACGAATTCGACCGGCTGGTGGCCCCCGTCCTGGCGGCGGCCCGGGCCGAGGATGCGCGCCTGCCCGAGGGGCTGAGTGCCCGGGTGCTGGCCGATGCGGCCCGTGTGCGCGAGGGCTGGCAGGCCGGGGCCCGTGCCGCCGCGCCGGCGCCGAAACTGTCGGTCTGGCAGCAGCTGATGGGCGCGCTTGGCGGGGTTCCGGCACTGGGCGGGATGATGGCCGCCTGCGCGACGGGCATCTGGCTGGGCGCCGCACCGCCGCAGCAGTTCGACCCGCTGGGCTATGTGGTCAGCACCAACACGGTGCTGGGTTATTACACCGACATGCAGGATGCGATCCTGGGAGGGGAGGCGCAGTGATGCCGGACCCCGCCTCTCGCCCCGCGGCGCCGGGCACGAAGCCCTGGCTGCGCGTGGTCCTTGGCCTGTCGCTGATGCTGAACCTGCTGATCGTGGGGCTGGTTCTGGGGGCTGTGATCCGCTTTGGCGGGCCGGGAGAGCGGCCGCCGCCGCCGACCGGCGTGGCGATGTTCCGGGCGCTGCCGTCCGATGACCGCCGCGCGATGCGCGATCACCTGCGCGAGGCGCTGCTGCCGCCCTCCGATCGTCGCAGCGAGGCGGAGGACCTGGCCGAGGTGCTGTCGGCCGATCCGCTGGACGACGCGGCGCTTCTTTCGGTGCTGGATCAGCATGCGGCGCGGCGCGAGGCCTTCCAGCAGGAGCTGCGTCAGGCCTGGCTGGGCCACGTGACGACAATGACGGCCGATGAACGTGCGGCTTACGCGGAGCGGCTGGTGGAGTTTTCCGATCAGCATCGGCATCCGGAACACGGGCGTGAGGATCGCTAGGGGCGGTCGAGGTTCTTTTGGGACTGCTCGTCCGGCCTTTCGGCCGGCCTCGCGAGGGGCCGCCGGTCGGGATTGATGTCGGTCAGTGCTGATGTCGAGCAGGGCGAAGAGCTGAGCGGGATCCGGATTGCAAGCTGCGTCGCACCCGGGCCCGTCCCGACAACCGGGACCGGGCCTTGAGCCGTGCCGGTGCCCGGTCAGGCGGCCGCGCCGACCACCGTCACCTTGTTTCGCCCGGCATGCTTGCTTTCATAAAGCGCGTGGTCGGCCTCGCTCAGCAGCCTGGCGATCCGGGGATCCTCGGGGTCGTCGGGGAAGCCCAGGCTGCCGTCGTCCCCGGCCGGGGGGGATATCACCAGGCCGATGCTTATGGTCACCCGCTCCGTCCGGCCCGTGGGCGCGATCGGGAAGGGGCGGCCGTTGATCGCCCGGCGCAGGCGGTCGGCGCTGCGCGCGGCGGCGGTGGGGTCGGTGTCGCGCAGGATGACTAGGAATTCCTCACCTCCGATCCGCGCGACCACGTCCTGGCGTCCGACCGCGTCGCTCAAGCGCTGCGCGGCCTCAACCAGCACGGCATCGCCGGCCAGGTGGCCATGGGTGTCGTTGATCCGCTTGAAGTGATCGAGATCCGCCATCATCAGCGCGAAGCTTTTCCCCGAGCGGGCCGAGTGGCGCAGCGTATGCGCCAGGTGCGGGATCGCGAAGCGCCGGTTGTAAAGCCCTGTCATCGGGTCGATCAGCGCCGCGCGCAGCCCGTCGCGCACGGTGGTGCGCAGCCGGTCCGACAGTTGCTTGCGCCGCAGCTGGGCCTGGATGCGCAGCGCCAGTTCCCCAGGCTCGAATGGGCCCTGCATCACGTCGTCGGCGCCCAGGTCCAGCGCATGGGCCGCGCCCTTGGGATCGCCGGGCGAGGTTACCGCGATCACCGCCGCCTCGCGCGTCGTGGGCCCCGCGCGCAGGTCCGACAGCAGCCGCAGCGCCGGTTGCGGCCGGCTGCCATCCACCGCGACGACCACCGCGTCGGGCGGAAAGTCCGCGCCCAGCACGGCCTGGCGCTGCGACAGGGCATAGCCCGCCACCGGCTGGTTCAGCTGACCGCCCAGGCCCTGGCACCAGGCAAAGGCGGTTTCGGGATCGTCGGCCAGCACCGCGATCCGGTCGCGGTTGCGGCCTGCCGGGGCGTCGCCCCGCCGATCGCCAAGCGGCGCGCGGGGCCGGCCGGCAGGCGCCCCGTCCAGCTGCATGGCCACCTGCCGGCCCTCTGCCACGCCGGAAAACCGCGCCGGCGCCTCGTCCAGGCCGGGAGGCCCGCCGTGACCGGCATCAGCAGGCGGCGCCAGGTCGAAATGCGTCGGGTAGGTTGTCGTGGGCGGGCGCGTGCGCAGGATCGAGCGCAGGCGTGCATGCAACATCGCCTCGTCCAGCGGATGGACCATCAGATCCGCCAGGCCGGCGCGCAGGGCGCCCTGCCGGTCCACGCAATCCCCGGCATGGGCGATGGCGACCACGGGGATCTCCCGGTCCGGGTCGGGGCCTTCCAGCGCTTCGCACAGGTCCGTCGCCACCCCGTCGGGCAGCGACCAGGCGGTCAGGATCAGGTCCGGCCGCTGCAGCCGGACCGAGGTCAGCGCCCCGCCGATCGTGGTGGCCTGGTCGATGTCGTAACAGGCCGGTTCCAGCAGGGCGTTGAGCACGATGCGATTCGTCGAAACGGCATCGAGGATTATGAGCCTTCCCTGCACGGGTCCCGCCTTTCCGGTCTTGCAATCAGGGTTGCCGCAGTCTTAATCACGCGAGTTAACAAACCCTTTCGTTTTCCCAGAAAGCGCGCAGATGGCATTTTCCCGCGACCAGGCCGAAACATTCGCCCTTCAGGCGCTCGCCTGGCTGGCCGCGAATGACGAGCTTCTTCCCGTCTTCATGGGCGCCACGGGCGCCGGCATGGACGATCTGCGCGAACGTGCCACGGACCCGGACTTCCTGGCCTCGGTGCTGGATTTCCTGCTGATGGACGATGTCTGGATCGTCGATGCCTGTGACGCGCTCTCGGTCCCCTACGAGACGCCGCAAGCCGCCCGCGCGGCCCTGCCCGGCGGCGAACGGATGCACTGGACATGACCGGTCCCGCGCAGATCGAGGCGGTGCTGTTCGACAAGGACGGCACGCTCTATGACTTCGGGAAATCCTGGAACGGCTGGTCGGGGATGATCCTCGAACACCTCTCCGGCGGTGACGAGGTCCGGGCCGAGGCGCTGGCCGGCGCCATTGGCTACGACCGGCAGGCGGGCTGCTACCTGCCGCACAGCCCCGCCATCGCGGGCACCAACGCCGAGGTCGCCGCCGCACTCGCCGGAGAGTTGCCGGGTGCCGACCTGGCCGCCATCGAACGCTTTCTCGAGGAAAGCGCGGCCAGGATCGAACTGCACGAGGCGGTGCCGCTGGCCGCCGTGCTCGGAGACCTGGCGCAGGTCGGGCTGCGGCTGGGCGTGATGACCAATGACCACGAAAGCGCGGCGCGGGCGCATCTTTCGCGGACCGGCGTGCTTGAGATCTTCGAATTCATCGCGGGCGCCGACAGCGGTTTCGGGGCCAAGCCCGATCCCGATCCCTTGCTGGCCTTCTGCACCGCGGTGCGGGTGCGGCCCGAGGCGACGGTCATGGTGGGCGACAGCACCCATGATCTGGTCGCCGGGCGCGCCGCGGGGATGATCACCATCGGCGTGCTGACCGGCATGAGCGGGCCGTCCGATCTCGCGCCCCACGCCGACGCCGTTCTGCCCGACATAAGCCACCTCGCGACCTGGATCGCCAGCCGCTGATCCGCTTCTAGTGGCCGCCCCGCAGTACCGGCTCATTCGGCTCGGTGGCCGGTGCGCCTGCCAAATGCGCCCGTCCCGGCCCCGAAACCGACATCGGGTGTCGGGAACGGGTCAGCAGCCGCCCGCCGAAATTGGCCTTCTGAAGCCAGAGCTTCCGGAGGATGCCATGGCGGATGGAGTATTGCGCAAGAAACGCGGAGGCGGGCGCGCCGCGCATATGGCCCGCCGCGGCACGGCCGCCATCGCCCAGATGCCCTGGGCCCCGCCAAGGAACATCGACCGCCCGACCGAGCCGCTGACCGACGAGGGCATCGCCGCGATCCACGAGGGCGCGATGCGCATCCTCGAAGAGATCGGGATCGAGTTCTACAATGACGAGGCGCTGGCGCTCTACCGAAAGGCCGGCTGCATCGTCGAGGGGGCCTGCGTCCGAATGGACCGCGACTTCGTGATGGAGATGGTCGGCAAGGCCCCCGACAGCTTTACCATCACCCCGCGCAACCCTGATCATACGATCGAGATCGGCGGCAACGCCCTGCTCTTCGGCAATGTCTCTTCGCCTCCGAACTACTGGGACCTGGAACTGGGCCGCAAGGTGCCCGGCACCCGCGCCCAATGCGCCAACCTGCTGCGGCTGACGCAGTATTTCAACTGCATCCACTTTGCCGGCGGCTACCCGGTGGAGCCGGTCGACCTTCATCCCAGGGAGCGCCACCTGGACGTGCTCTTCGACAAGCTCACGCTGACGGACAAGGCGATGCACGCCTATTCGCTGGGGCGCGAACGGGTCGAGGACGTTATGGAAATGGTCCGCATCGCGGGCGGCCTCAGCCACGAGGAATTCGACGCGACGCCGCGGATGTACACCAACATCAACTCCACCTCGCCGCTCAAGCACGACCACCCGATGATCGACGGCTGCCTGCGGCTGGCGCGGCGCGGCCAGGCGATCGTCGTCTCTCCCTTCACGCTGGCCGGCGCCATGGCCCCCGTGACCATGGCCGGCGCCGTGGCGCAGTCGATCGCCGAGGCGCTCTCGGCCATTGCGCTCTTCCAGTACGTGGCGCCCGGTGTTCCCTGCGTGATCGGCACCTTCACCTCCAACGTCGACATGAAATCCGGCGCGCCGGCCTTCGGAACACCGGAATACATGCGCTCCACCCAGATGACCGGCCAGATGGCGCGCTTCTACGGGCTGCCGCTGCGCTCTTCGGGCGCCTGCGCGGCGAATGTGCCGGACGGGCAGGCGGTGTGGGAAACGTCGAACTCGCTCTGGGCGGCGCTGCAATCCGGGACCCACATGGTCTACCACGCGGCCGGCTGGCTGGAAGGCGGGCTGGTGGCGAGCCCGGAGAAATTCGTCATGGATTGCGAGATCCTGCAGCAGATGCAGCGCTATCTCGATCCGCAGATCACCGCGACGACCGCCGACGACATCGCGCTCGACGCCATTGCCGAGGTCGGCCACCAGGGGCATTTCTTCGGCGTCCAGCACACCCAGGATCGCTACACTACGGCCTTCTACCAGCCCTTCCTGAGCGACTGGCGCAATTTCGAGGCCTGGCAGGCAGCCGGTGCCATCTGGACCCCGGAGCGCGCGCATATGATCTACAAGGACATCATCGCCTCATTCGAGGAGCCGCCGATGGATCCCGCGATCCGCGAGGAACTCGCGGCCTTCGTCGACCGCCGCAAGGCCGAGGGCGGGGCGCCCACGGACTTCTGACCTTGGGGCAGGGGCGGCGCCCCTGCCTGTCTTAGCCCGGTTCACGGCACAGTCGCCGGCCGTTTGCCGAAGACCTCTGCCCGCAACCGCTCCGCCCGCGGGCTTTGAGGCGGCTTCCTTTCCCACCGGCGGGCACAACATCCGCCTGCCCGCACCGGACCCGGACACGAAGGCACGTCCATAGTGTTTCACCTTTGTCCAAATACTCATGCCGACACCAGCCACCCGGCACGCCCCTCGCCCGTTCGGCGCACCCACCGCAACCGTGACCCGGGCCCCATTGGACCCGCGTGCACCCCGGTGTAGGCTTCCGTCCAATCCGAAGGGAGATCCCGCGATGTCGTCCACACCAACCGCGGCGCATGCGCTGCGCATGCGCCTGGCCCTGGCCGTGCTGGGCGGGCTCGCGGGCCTCGCGCTCTGGGCCCTGACCGAGGCCGACGGGCTGCAGGAGCACGCACCGGGTCTCTTCATTCTGTTGCTGGGCGGGCTGGGCACCTGGTCTGGCGTGGCGCTGGCGCTGGCGGGTCCCTTGCGGCTGGGCCGGGCCATGGCCGGGGCGCTGGCGTTCGCTCTGCCGGCGGGCGGGCTGCTCTGGCTGGTCGGCCAGCGCGATGTGGCCCCCATGGATGTCCTGGACGAGCCCGGCATCCTTGCCATCTTCTTCCTGATGATCTTCATCGCCACGCCCTTCCTCTCCGTTGCCCTGCAGCGCCAGGCGCCGCCGCTCGATTATCCCGACCTGTTCCAGACCGCCTGGGCCATCACCATTCGCTTCAGCGCCGCGCTGCTCTTCACCGGCGTGGTCTGGGGGCTGCTCTACCTCTCGGATGCGCTTCTGGGCATTGTCGGCATCGACGTGATCGAGGCGGTCCTGCGCCTCGACCCGGTGCCGCCCGCGATCACCGGCGCGGCACTGGGGCTGGGCATTGCCGTGATCCACGAACTGCGCGAGGTCGTCTCTCCGCTTCTGCCGATCCGCCTGCTGCGGCTGCTGGTCTGGCCGGTCCTCGCCGTCGTCGGCGTGTTCCTCCTCGCCGTGCCCTTGCAGGGGCTGTCGGGGCTGGTGGGGCAGCTGTCGCCGGCGGGCACGCTGATGGGTGTGGCGGCGGGCGCGATCCTTTTCATCACCTCCGCCGTGGGCCGCAATGCGGATGACGCGGTGCGCGCGGATCTGGGTGCGCGGCTGCTGTCGCTGTCGGTCCCCGTGATCACCGGCCTGGCGGTCTGGGCCGTGGCGATGCGGGTGCAGCAGTACGGGCTGACGCCCGAGCGGGTGCTGGCCGCCACCATCGCGCTGGTGCTGCTGATCTACGGGCTGGCCTATGCGCTCGCGGTGCTGCGCGGCCGCGCGGGCTGGATGGACCGGTTGCGGCGGGCCAACGTCTGGCTGGCGATGCTCTGCATCCTCGTCTGCGCGGCCTGGCTGACGCCGCTTCTGAACGCCGAGGCGCTCTCTGCCCGCAGCCAGGTGGCGCGCTTCGCCGATGGCCGCACCGCGGTCGAGGATCTGCCCCTGCGCCGGATGGACCGCGCCTGGGGCAAGGCCGGGCAGGCCGGGCTGGACCGGATGGAGGCGATGTCCGACCATCCCGGGCACGAGGCCCTGGCCCTGCGCATCGCCGCCATCCGCGAGGCCGGGCGGGACCGGGCCCCGACCGTGGCCGAGGCCGGCGGGGTCGACACGGTGGCCGCCGAACTTGCGGCCTGGTTGCCCGTGCGCCCGGAGGGCGCGGCGATGCCGGCCGAAGACCTCGCACGGATCAACGCCTACTGGCTTGGCGAATGGCATAACTGGTGTGCCCCGCAGCCCGATGCCGTGCCGCGCTGCGTCGTGGTCAGGGGACGCTTCGGCGCCGACCTGCCGGCCGAGGATCAGGCGATGATCCTGATGCCCGACGGCAGCGGCGGGATCCAGGCGCAGTACATCCGCTGGCCCGAGGCCACGGTCACGCCGCTTTATGACGGTCAGGACTTGCCCGTCGACGCGGTCAGGCGCATCCTGTCGGGAGAATTTTCGCTTGTCCCGGTGCAGATCGAACTGCTGGAGCTGGACGGCATCCGCATCGCGCCGGACCGTCTGCACGCCGACCGCACCCCGGGCGCCGAAGCCGCGCCCGAGACGGAGGACGCGCAGGACGAATAGGGAAAATTGCGCGCGTTGAGGCGGTGTTAACCACCGGCTTGCCAAGGTGGACCTGCTAACGGGTGAAACGCAGATGCATGGTTTGATCAACAGGGCCATCCAGTCCTTCGTGACCAACACGTACGGGCCGGATCGCTGGTTGAACGTGACGGAAGATGCCGATCTCGGCTTTTCCGAATTCGAAGCCATGTTCATCTACGATGACAGCCAGACGGACGCGGTTCTGAAATCGCTCTGTATCGAGCTTGGCCGCCCCGAGAGCGAACTGCTGGAGGATCTCGGGACTTACCTGGTGTCCGATCCAAAGGTCGAATCCCTGCGCCGCCTGCTGCGCTTCGGGGGAGAGACCTACCAGGATTTCCTGCACTCGCTCGACGAACTGCCCGAACGCGCCCGACTTGCCGTGTCCGACCTCTACCTGCCGCCGATGGAGCTGCGCGAGCTCACGGCGCGGCAGTTCAGCCTGGTCTGCGGAGCGGGGCTGCGCGGCTATGGCCGGGTGATGATGGGCATCCTGCGCGCCATGGCCGACGATTACGGCGCGCTGGTCTTCCTAGAGCACAACGGTCAGCACAACGTTCATCACAATGGTCAGCAGGGTGGCCAGACTGGTGGCCCGCCGCACAAAGCCCACGAGGCCGACAGCGATCACGCCCGGGATTTGCCCGGCCCGCAGGCGCATGGACAGGCCGGGGCCGAGGTGATCTCGATCACGCTGGTCGAGGCGGATTTTGCCGCGGGTCGGGATTTCGATCTCGGGGCCCGCGCGGGATGAGCCTTTCCGACGATGTGGCGCGGGTCCTGACGGTCCTGTGTCCGATGCACCTGACCCTGGACGCCTCGGGCCACGTGGCACAGGTCGGCCCGACCCTGCAGAAGCTCCGCCCCGACGACCGGATGGAGGGCAAGCGGTTTCTCGACATCTTCGAGCTGATCCGCCCGCGCAGCGTCGCCGCGATCGAGGAGCTTTTCACCACGCCCGGTGTCAAGCTTCGGCTGCAGTTCCGCGACATGCCGCGCACCGGGTTCAAGGGCGTGATGGTCCCGCTGGCGCCGGGAGAGGGGGCGGTGGTGAACCTCTCCTTCGGCTTTTCCGTGCTTGAAGCGGTGCGCGATTACGCCCTGACGGCGGCGGATTTCTCGGCCACCGAACTGACGATCGAGATGCTCTACCTGGTGGAGGCGAAATCTGCCGCGATGGAGGCGTCGCGCTCGCTCAACACACGGCTGCAGGGCGCGATGATCGCGGCCGAGGAACAGGCCTTCACCGACACGCTGACCGGGCTGAAGAACCGCCGCGCGCTGAATCACGTGCTCAAACGCCTGCGCAATGCGCAGCGGCCCTTCGCGGTGATGCAGCTGGACCTGGATTTCTTCAAGGCGGTCAACGACACCCATGGCCACGCGGCGGGCGATCACGTGCTGCAGGAGGTGGCCCGCGCGATGGTCTCGGAAACCCGGGAAACGGACACGGTGGCGCGGGTGGGCGGCGATGAATTCGTGCTGGTCTTCGACCGGCTGCAGGATCGGGCGCGGCTTGAGTCCATCGCTGACCGGCTGATTGCCGGGGTGACGGCGCCGATCCCGTTCAACGGCAAGCTTTGCCAGGTCTCGGCCAGCATCGGCAGCGCTTTCTACGACGGGGTCAGCGACATGGACACCGCCACGCTGATGTCAGAGGCCGACATGGCGCTTTATGCCGCCAAGCACGCAGGACGCGGACGGCATTTCCTTTACGATCCGGATCGCGACGGGCCGGTGCCGGGATAGGCCGCCATGGGGCTTGCCGGGGGATGGCGCGCCGCGCACGTCTCGCACCCCCGGCCCGCAGTGGATCAAGCCATCAATGGCGTCCTGCGCGCCCAGGCCGGCAGGTGACGGGCCCGGTTCAGAACGCCATCGCGCAGCCGTCCTTGCGCGGGTCCGAGCCGGCCACATAACCCTCGCCCAGCCGGCGGATGATCTGCGCCCCGCCGAAGCCGAAGACCGCCTCGGGCGGCTCCACGTCGATCTCGTGGCCCATCGCCTGCAGCGCGGCGACAACCTCGGGGTCGAAGCCTGGCTCCACCGCCACCTTGCGTCCGCCGTTGACCCGCCAGCGCGGCGCATCGGCGGCGGCCTGCGGATTCTGTCCGTGGCCGAGGATGCGCAGCGCCATCTGCAGGTGCCCCTGCGCCTGCATCGGTCCGCCCATCACGCCAAAGGACATCTCGGGCTGGCCCTGCGCACCGGTGGCAAAGCCCGGAATGATCGTCTGGAACGGTTTCTTGGACGGTCCGACCTCGTTCACGTGCCCCGGTTGCAGCGAAAAGCCCGCGCCGCGGTTCTGCAGCGAGATCCCGGTGCCCGGCACCACCACGCCGGACCCGAAGCCCATGAAGTTCGACTGGATGAAGGACACCATCCGCCCCTCGGCATCGGCGGCGGATAGATAGACGGTGCCGCCCGGCCCGGGCTGGCCTGCCTTCGGGTCGCCAGCGGCGGCGGGGTCGATCAGCCGGGCGCGGCGGTCGAGATAGGCGGGATCCAGCAGCGCCTCGGGCGTGACCCGCATGAAGGACGCATCGGCCACGTGTTCGGCGGCATCGGCCAGGGCCAGCTTCACCGCTTCGATCGACAAATGCGTGACGCCGGTCGCGTCCGGCCCGCCGCTGCGCCAATCGTGCCGGTCCAGCATTCCCAGGGCAAGCAGGGCCGAGATGCCCTGACCGTTCGGCGGGATCTCGTGCACCCGATAGTCCCCGAAGGCGGTGGAGATCGTGCCGACCCAGTCCGGCTCCTGCGCGGCCAGGTCGTCCAGCGTGAGCGCCGCGCCATGGGCGGCGGCATCGGCGGCAATGCGTTCGGCCAGTTCGCCACGGTAGAAGGCCTCGCCCTCGGTCTCGGCGATCAGGCGCAGGGTGGCGCCGTGATCGGGCAGGGTGATGCGTTCGCCGGCGCGCGGGGCCCGGCCGCCGGCCATGAAGCAGTCAGCAAAGCCCGGCTGGACCGAAAGCTCCGGCCCGGTCATGCCCCAAAGCCGGGCGATGGTCGGGCTGACGTGGAAGCCCTCGGTCGCGTAGCGGATCGCCGGGGACGCGATTTCGGACAGGGGCAGGGTTCCAAAGCGGCGCCAGAGCGCGATCCAGGCCGAGACGGCGCCAGGCACCGTCACCGCCTCCCAGCCGCGCTGGGGCATCGTGGTGCCGCCGGAGAAGCGCTCCGGTGTCCAGGCGGCCGGCGACCGGCCCGAGGCGTTGAGCCCGTGCAGCTCCTTGCCGTCCCAGACGATCGCATAGGCGTCCGATCCGATGCCGCAGCCCGTCGGCTCCACCACCGTCAGCACCATGGCCGCGGCGACTGCTGCGTCGATCGCGGTGCCGCCCTTGTGCAGCATGGCCAGGCCGGCTGCCGTGGCCAGGGGCTGCGAGGTGGCGACGGCATTGTCGCCCATGACCGGCTGACGCCGCGAGGAATAGGGGAGGTCGGGGTCGATCACGCCGAGGATCCTTCTGCTGTGGTGTCGGCGGAGGGTTGTTCGCCGCGGGCATGAGGCGTCAGCGGGGCGTGAAGCACAAGAGCCGTTTGGAAAAGCCCGCCATCCTGAGACGCTGATGGCGAAGGGAATGCCGGTCAGGTCCGCGCTGTGCCCGCTTGTCCGCCAGGATCTTTTAACGGGTTTCGTGGCCGGGGCGAGACGACGTGGCATTGCTGCGTCTGGATCAGCGCGCAATCGGCCGTCGCATGCCGCGGTGGTAGCGTTTCCGAGGTAGGCAAGAGATGGAGCGTCCGAGACAAACTGTCCTGCGTCTCGGAAATGGCTGCATTGCAGCCAATAAAACAAGGTAGTTCAGGGAGAAAGTGGCAGCCCGTAGGGGAATCGAACCCCTCTTTCCAGGTTGAAAACCTGGCGTCCTAACCGATAGACGAACGGGCCACTGTGTGTCGGCGTTAGCGCCGGTCTGTGTCGGCGTTGCCGCCGGTGAGGGGCTATCTAGGCAATCGGCCGGGGGGGCGCAAGCCAAAAAATCGACCTCGGGCGAAGAATTTTTGCGGGTTCCCGGATCACCCCGAACTGGCCGATGCGGCGTCCTCCAGGCGCAGCTGAACGCTTTGCCGGCCGCCCCAGGTGTTGATGTCCAGCCGGCCTGCCACGTGAACCCGGGCGCGGTCGCCGCGGGCCAGGACCGCGCCCATCGGGCCGTCGAAGGCGCCGAAGGCGATGGCCTCGATGTTGGCGCCCATCCCGTCGGTCAGCGAGACCTTGAGGTGCCCGCTGCCGACCTCGCGCGCGTGGCGCACAATCAGGTCGGGCAGGGCAAAGCGCGGGGCCGAGGCGCCGGCGCCGTAGGGGCCCGCGCGTTCCAGCGTCTCGATCAGCTCTACCGTCGCGGCGCCGGGCATCAGCAGCCCGTCCAGCCGCAGGTCGCCCGGCCCCATCGTGCCGGCGCCCTGGCGCGCCAGCAGGTCCGAGAGGCGCTCCATCGCCGGTTCCAGCCGATCCTGCGCCACCGTGAGCCCGGCAGCCATGCGGTGGCCGCCGCCCTTGATCAGCAGCCCCTCGGCCGCCAGCCGCTGGATCGAGGCGCCCAGGTCCACGCCCGTGACCGACCGGCCCGAGCCCTTGCCCTCGTCCCCCTCGAAGCCGATCACCACGGCGGGGCGGTTGGTGGCCTCCTTCAGGCGCGAGGCGACGATGCCGACCACGCCGGGATGCCAGCCGTCCTGCGCGGCCCAGACCAGCGGTCCCGCGAGGCCGCGCGCCTCGGCCTGGTCAAGCGCGGCGGTGCGAACCATGTCCTCGATCGCGCGGCGTTCGGTGTTGAGCTGGTCCAGCTTCTCGGCCATGGCGGCGGCCTCGTGCGGGTCCAGCGTGGCCAGCAGGCGGGCGCCAAGGTCGGCCTTACCGATGCGGCCGCCGGCATTGATTCGGGGGCCCAGCAGGAAGCCCAGGGAATAGGCGCTGGGGGCGCTGTCCATCCGTGCCACGTCGGCCAGGGCCACCAGCCCGGGCCGGTCCCGCCGCGCCATGACCCGCAGCCCCTGGCGCACCAGCGCCCGGTTCACCCCGATCAGCGGCGCCACGTCGGCCACGGTGGCCAGCGCCACCAGGTCCAGCATCGCCAGCAGATCCGGCCCCTGCTGCCCGGCCTCGCGCATCTGCCGCCCGGCCTCCACCAGCATCAGGAAGACCACCGCCGCGGCGCAAAGGTGCCCCAGCGCGCCGTCTTCGTCCTGCCGGTTGGGGTTCACCACGGCATGGGCCTCGGGCAGGGTTTCGCCGCCCAGGTGGTGGTCGAGCACGACGACATCCGTGCCGCCCGTCGCCGCGATGGGCTCGTGCGAGAGCGTGCCGCAATCGACGCAGATGATCAGGCCATGGGTCTTCGCCAGCATCTGCATCGCGGGCACGTTTGGGCCATAGCCTTCGTCGATGCGGTCGGGGACATAGACCGTCGCCTCGCGCCCCAGCGACCGCAGCCAGCTGACCAGAAGCGCGGCCGAAGAGCCGCCGTCGACGTCGTAATCGGCGAAGATCGCGATCCGCTCGCGCCGGGTCACGGCGGCCAGAACGCGCGCGGCCGCACGTTCCATGTCGCGCAGCGATCGCGGATCCGGCAGCAAATCGCGCAGCTGGGGGGACAGGAAGGCCTCGGCCTCGGTCGCGTCCACGCCGCGGCGAGCCAGGACAAGGCAGACGGGACGGGGCAGGCCGGTGGCCTGGGCCAGCGCCTCGGCGGCCCGTTCGGTCTCGATTCCGGGGCCGGTCCAGCGCCGGCCGGTCAGAGAGGACTCAACCCCTAGAAAGCTCATCTGAATTTCCGTGACAGGGGTGGGGCAGGGCGCCACCTCCTGTCTTCATCTTTGCAAAAATACTCGGCCGACCGCTGCCACAGGCGCCGCCGGCCGGGCAGGGCTCATTCCTCGATTGGTGAGCGGTACTGCACGCGGCGGACCGACCCGGTCTTGGACCGCATCAGGATGGTTTCGGTGGTCAGCCAGCCGACCTCGCGCTTGATGCCCGGCAGCAGCGTGCCGCCGGTGACGCCGGTGGCGGCAAAGATCACGTCGCCGCGGACCATCTCGTCGCGGGTGTAGATCTTGTCCAGATCCGAGATCCCCGCCTTCAGCGCGCGACCCTTCTCGTCCTCGTTGCGGAACAGTAGACGGCCCTGGATCTGGCCGCCCATGCACTTCAGCGCCGAGGCCGCCAACACGCCTTCCGGCGCCCCGCCCGAGCCCATGTACATGTCGATTCCGGTCTTCTCGGTTTCGGCGCAATGCATCACGCCGGCCACGTCGCCATCGGTGATCAGGCGGATCGCGGCGCCGGTCGACCGGACCTCTTCGATCATCTCCTGGTGGCGCGGGCGTTCGAGGATGCAGACGGTGATGTCCTTGGGCGCGCAGCCCTTTTCGGACGCCAGCGCCGAGACGCGGGTCGCCGGCGGCATGTCGAGCGTCACGAGCCCCTCGGAATAGCCCGGCCCGATCGCCAGCTTTTCCATGTAGACGTCCGGCGCATGCAGCATCGAGCCGCGCGGGCCCATGGCGATCACGGTCAGCGCGTTGGGCATGTCCTTGGCGGTAAGCGTCGTGCCCTCCAGCGGATCCAGCGCGATGTCGACGCCGGGGCCGTTGCCGGTGCCGACTTCCTCGCCGATATACAGCATCGGCGCCTCGTCGCGTTCGCCCTCGCCGATCACGACCACGCCCTGGATGTCGAGCTGGTTGAGCTGGTCGCGCATGGCGTTGACGGCGGCCTGGTCGGCGGCCTTCTCGTCGCCGCGACCCACCCACTTGGCCGAGGCAAGCGCCGCCTGTTCGGCGACGCGGGCCAATCCCAGCGACAGCATGCGGTCGTGAAATTCGACAATGGTGCTCATGAAGACATTCCTTCGAAGTTACTACACTGGGACATTAACCGGATTTTGTGAAAATCGATCAGACGTTTTCGATCCTCAGAGCAACCGGGTGGCCGGCCATGACATCGGTCTCGTGCATGGCGGCAAGCGCGGCGTCCAGCGCCTCGCGCGTTGTCTTGTGGGTGACGATCAGCACCGGCGCCGTGGGTTCGGCATGGCCATACTGGCGCATCCGGTTGATCGAGATGCCTGCAGAGCCGAGCGCCGTGGCGATCTTGGCCAGCGCGCCGGGTTTGTCCACCAGCCGCATGCGCAGGTAATAGGGCGCCGGCAAGGCGGCCGAGGCGGGCGGGACGGGATCGAGCCCGGCGGCGGGCTGACCGAAGGTGGCGATGCGCAAGCCGCGTGCGAGGTCGCAGATGTCGCCCATCACGGCGCTGGCCGTGGGGCCTTCGCCGGCGCCGGGTCCGCGCAGCACGATCTGTTCGACGGCGTCGCCCTCGATCACCACCATGTTGGTGCCGCCTTCCAGCTGGCCCAGCGGCGATTGCGCCGGCACCAGGCAGGGCTGCATCCGCTGTTCCAGCCCGCGCGGCGTGCGCTGCGCGACGCCCAGCAGCTTGATCCGGAAGCCCATGTCGCGGGCCTGCTGGATATCCTCGAGCGTGATGCGCTGGATGCCTTCCAGCTTCACGCTGCCGAAATCCACCCGCGTACCGAAGGCGATGGCCGACAGCAGCGCCAGCTTGTGGCCCGCGTCGATCCCGCCCACGTCAAGTTCCGGGTCGGCCTCCAGGTAGCCCAGCTTGGCGCATTCCTCGAACAGCACCTCGTAGGGCTGCTCGGTCGCCTCCATCTGGGTCAGGATGTAGTTGCAGGTGCCGTTCATCACGCCCATCACGCGGGTGATCTCGTTGCCCGCCAGCCCCTCGGAGAGGGACTTGATGATCGGGATGCCACCGGCGACGGCGGCCTCGAAGCGGATGGTGCGGCCGGCGGCCTCGGCCATCTCGGCCAGGGCCTGGCCATGGTGGGCCAGCAGCGCCTTGTTGGCGGTGACGACATCCTTGCCGGTGGCCAGCGCGGCCTCGGTCGCCTCCTTTGCGGGGCCGTCATGGCCGCCCATCAGCTCGACGAAGACGTCGATGTCGTCGCGCCGCGCCAGAGCCACCGGGTCGCTTTCCCAGGCATAGCCCGAGAGCGGAACGCCGCGATCGCGGTCCTTGTCGCGGGCCGAGACGGCGACCAGTTGCAGATCGCGGCCGGTGCGGGCGGAGAGCAGTTCTGCCTGGCGGCGCAGGATGCGGACGACCCCAACCCCCACCGTGCCCAGACCAGCGATTCCAAGGCGCAACGGTGTCGACATGCGGGATCCTTTCCGTGGTATCTTTCGGCTGTTCGTGTAGCGGGTTCGTGAACAGGGCGCAACGCGGCGCGGGGCCCCTAAGGCTCGATCCCGCGCTGAAGCCGCCGGCGCGATGCAGGGTCGAGCACATCGCTGCCGCGCAGCGCATCGGCCTGGCGCTGCAGCCGGGCGGCGCGGCCCTGCAGATCGGCCTGCAGATCGGCGGCCTGCGTGACCGGATCGGTCGAGGCGGCGAGGATCGGACCCAGCGGGATCAGCTCGGGATAGTCGGCCGTTTCCAGCGCCGGATCGCCGGCCTCGTCCAGCGCGGGCACCTCTATGCAGCCTGCCAGGCCAAGGCCGAGCGCCAGCAAAAGGGCCGTCGGAAGCTGGGCGGTGCGGGTCAGGCGGCGGGTCACGTGGGGCGGATCCTTTGGGATTGCGCGGAATACGCAGGAAAGGTGATGCCCGATCCCGCGCCCTCCCGCAACAGGAGCGCGACACGGCGGGGCGGGAAAGGCCGCCGGGACGGCGGAACATGACGTGTTGGGGTGCGGTGCGTCACGCCCGTGCGGGGGCTTGCCGCCCGGGTCCGTGGCCGCGTCGCACGGGGCGCGATGGCTCCGGGGTTCTATCTGAACGTTTGTTCGAATAATCTGCCGCCATGGCACGCACCGCAGGTTCGCATTCCGACATCACCGGTCCCCGCATCCGCGAGGCTGCCCTGCGGCTTTTCGCCGAACATGGCTATGCGGCGGTCTCGATGCGCCAGATCGCGGCGGAGGTGGGCGTGCAGGCCGGGGCGCTCTACAACTATACTGCCGACAAGCAGAGCCTGCTGGCCGGTCTGATGCGCGGTCATCTCGAAGAGCTGCTGGCCGAGCGCGCGGCCGAGGAGACGGGTCCGGACCCGCTGGCCCGGCTGGATGCCTTCACGCGCTTTCACATCCGCTATCACCTTGAGCGGCCCGAGGCGGTCTTCATCGCCTACATGGAGCTGCGCAATCTCAGCCCCGACAATTTCCGCGAGATCGAGGTCCTGCGACATGCCTACGAGACGGAGCTGGAAACGGTTCTGCAGGACGGGGTGGCCCAAGGGGTGTTTGACGTGCCCGATCCGAAGGTGGCGACGCTGGCCGTGATCGCCATGCTGACCGGCGTGACGACCTGGTACCGCGACACCGGGCGCCTGTCGCGCGACGAGGTGGCGGAAACCTATTGCGGCATGGTGCGCCGGCTGGTCGGCTGCTGAGGGCAGGGGGCCGGTCAGGCACCGCGCGGGGCAACGCGCCCGTCATGACGCCCGCTTTATTACGCCCACTTTGTCGGGCGCAGTCGGCACACGCCGCGCGTTTCGGTGCGGAAGGCCGCGAGGATGCGTCCGATCCTGCCGGGCAACCTGCGGTTACCTCGGTTCCTGGACAAAGGCGGTGGACGAGACCAGTGAATATTGCCCCGCGCCGTCCTTCACCATGTTGGCGCCAAGGCCCCAGGCGCCGAAGACCGGGTCGATCTTGGCGCAGGCGCGCAGGATCATCAGCTCGTTGTCCAGCCCGTTGACGAAGTTGCGCACCGGCGACACTTCCTCGGACTTGTCGGTGCAGTCGACCCGGTCGGGGGGCGAGACCCAGTTCTGCGGATCGACCTGGATCATCTCCAGCCGCAGCGACTGCCGGCAATCGTCGATGAAACCGGCGCGTTCGCAGATCCGGTCCTTGATCTCGTCATGCTGTGGGGCCGAGCCGGTGCCAAGACGGATGTCGCGGACCACCTGGTCCATGGCGCTTTCCAGCATCCCGTGCTGCAGCGACACCATCCCAAGCTCCACGGCCGAGGCCAGCATCAGCAGCATGGCCGGCACCGTGATCGCGAATTCGATGGTGCTGGAGCCTTTCTCAGACCGCCGGAAGCGGCGCAGGGCGGCAAGGGCAGGGCGCATCATTGGGTCAGCCGCAGCTGGCGGATCGACGAGGCGATGGCCGAGAAGGCATCCGCAATTTCCAGCCCGTTCACGTCGAAGAAATGCGCCGGCGAGCTGGCGCAGTCCTGCAGCACCGTCCGCCCGTTGTAGGGCGCCTCGAAGCCGATGGTGAAGACGATGACGTTCTGGGCCTTCGCCTGGTCGCAGATCTGGGAGGTGCGGTAGTTCTTGGTGTTGGCGTTCACGTAGTCGCGCACGGCGTAATACCAGTCGTTCAGGGCGTCGTTGGTGCCCATGAAGGGGGCATAGATGCCGCGGGCGACCCGTTCGATCGTGGTGAAAGCCCAGAGGTCGGCATAGCTGACCTCCTCGGCGTGGCCCGGTTCATCCACCGTGACGGTGGTGGCGACGTAGTTGTAGCGCCGGCAGGAGCCGTTTCTGCGGTACGAGGTGCATTCGTAGCTGTAGTTGGTCTCCTCATAGGTGCCTTCGCCATAGGCATGGTCGGCATACTTGCGAAATCTGTCGCCGGGCCAGTAGAACAGCGGCTCGTTGTAATTGCCGTCGTTGTCCTCGTCCCAGACATCCAGGCCGAGGTAGACCGAATATTCCTCTTCCTGCTCGTTCCACCAAACGTTGGACATGCCAAAGCGGTACTGATCGCGGACGAAGTATTGCGAGGTGTTCTCGCCGTCGGTCATCAGCACGATCACCTTCAGGGCCGAATCGTCCTCGTAGTTCAGCGGGCGGCCGGTGAAGTCGTTCGAGACGTCACCGGAGCCTATCAGCGCGCTGACCACGGGCCGCATGGTCGGATCTATCAGGGCGACGCCCCACTTCATGCCCACGTCGATCGAGGTGTTCCCGCCACCCCACATGTTGTCGATGAAGGACTTCAGTGCGGTGCGGTCCTCCTGCAGGACCATGAGCTCGCGGCTGGGGGTCGGGTCGCAGACCGGCAGCTGCACGCGGCGCATCGGGTCGCGGTCGCGGCCTTCGTAGTCGTAGAACGGGTCGAAGAACATCGTCGCCTGATATCTTTGTGTCAGGCTGACGGCGGTGGTCTGGAAGTCCCCGGCTTGGAAGTTGATGCAGCGCGGGAAGCCCTCGATGGTGTTCGACGCCGCTTCGCGCTGGACGATGGTGGCGTCGTCGCGTTCGGTGGAAGTGTTGAAATGCGCCCACACCGTCTCGGGGACCGAGACCTGCGTGGCATAGGGAACGATCGAGATCGACACCTTGCCCTCTTCGGAATTGTCGAACATCTCGTCGACGAAATCCTTGGCGGCGACCTTCAGGTTGGGCAGGCGGTTGTTCGAGTTCATGGAGCCCGACACGTCGAGCACGAGCGAGATCTCGACCCCGTCGATGCGTTCCTCGGCGGTGGAGGCCGCCCGCGCCGTCAGGGTGTCGACCCCGGCCATGTGCATGAACTGGGTATTGAACGTGGTCTCGGCGCTGCCCGACACCGTCCGGAAGCCCAGGCCCTCCTGTACGCTGACGCTGCTGAGATAACCGCTCAGGTTTGCCTTTGCGAAATAGTCCCGCACGACGGCCGAGGGATCCAGCTGCTGGTCGAGGTCGGCCGCGGCCAGCACCGCGCGGTCCAGCGTGTACTGCACCCGCGTGCGGTCGCGTTCGAAGCGCATGATGTCGATGCCGATGCCGCCGACGATCAGCATCATCAGGAAGATGTAGACGGCGAAGATCACCATGACCCCGTCTTCATCCCGCGCGAAGCCGCGCGCAAAGGAGAAGATGCGCGTCTTCACCCGGCTCCGCCACTGGGCGCGCGGTGGCGTGATCGTGCCGGGGTGCATGTCTGACGTGTTCATTCGCAATCTCTCATCCCCCAGGGCCATGGCAGAGGGACGCCCTCAATTCGTCCGCCTCCCGGATCGCGCCGAGCTGTGGCTTTTTTGGGGCGGCGTGACGGCAAGATACATACTTTTAACATGAACTTCAGCCGTTTATCGCGCCCCTGGAAACAATGAGGTCGGCGGTGGAATTTCGTTCACAGCAGTAAGTGTCACCTGTAACCGCCCCCCCGCGTTGCCCCTGCGATGTCCCGGCCGGCCGGGTTTGACCGATCCGGCAGTGGCGCCGGTGAAAGCCGATTGCAGCGCGGCGCAGCCCGATCCGGCCGCAAGCCGTGGCTGTCTGCTACCGATCCCGCATCGGTCACGTCCGTGCCGGTTCCCTTCGGAAGGACATGTATCGGATGGACCGCAGCTGTGGCCTGAATTGGGCAGAATGGGTTCACTATTCGGGCGGATGGCCCGCCCGCTGAAAAGACGCGCCGCGGCGCAGGTCAGGGGCTGTTTCCGACAGCGATACAGTGCCTGCGCCCGGCCACTCCGACACCGCCGGAGCGGGGCGGTTATTTCAATTTTCGGAAGATACAGAATTTCCTCTACCTATTAATCGAAGCGTCATAGGCTGTGGGTGACAAAGGACGGAAGAACCTGAACAGCGCGAGGAGGATGCGACATGAACACGATGACGAGGACGGAGCCGAGTTTCCGCGAAAGCGTGGACCTGATGTTCAACCGGGCCGTGGCTCTGATGGACCTCGCCCCGGGACTGGAAGAAAAGATCCGGGTCTGCAACGCGACCTACACCGTGCGCTTCGGCGTGCGGCTGCGCGGCGGGATCCAGACCTTCACCGGCTACCGGTCCGTCCATTCCGAACACATGGAGCCGGTCAAGGGCGGCATCCGCTACGCCATGGGCGTGAACCAGGACGAGGTCGAGGCCCTCGCCGCGCTGATGACCTACAAATGCGCGCTGGTCGAGGCGCCGTTCGGCGGCTCCAAGGGCGGGTTGCGTATCGATCCGCTGCAATACGACGAACACGAGCTGGAACTGATCACCCGCCGCTTCGCCTATGAGCTTGCCAAGCGCGACCTGATCGACCCCGCCCAGAACGTGCCGGCCCCCGACATGGGCACGGGCGAGCGCGAGATGGCCTGGATCGCGGACCAATATGCGCGGATGAACACCACCGACATCAACGCCCGCGCCTGCGTCACCGGAAAGCCGCTGAACGCCGGCGGCATCGCCGGCCGGGTCGAGGCCACGGGGCGCGGCGTACAATACGCCCTGCGCGAATTCTTCCGCCACGAGGAGGACAAGGCCAAGGCGGGGTTATCGGGCACGCTCGACGGAAAACGGGTCATCGTGCAGGGGCTGGGCAACGTGGGCTATCACGCCGCGAAGTTCCTGCAGGAAGAGGACGGCGCCATCATCACCGGCATCATTGAACGCGACGGGGCGCTGTTCAATCCCAAGGGGATAGACGTGGAGGCGGTGCGCGCCTGGCTGGTGCGGCACGGTGGCGTGGCCGGTTTCCCCGATGCCGCCCATACGGCCGAAGGCGGCGCGGTCATGGAAGAAGACTGCGACATCCTCATCCCCGCCGCGCTGGAAGGCGTCATCAACCTCTCCAACGCCGAGCGCATCAAGGCGCCGCTGATCATCGAAGCGGCCAACGGGCCCATCACCGCCGGCGCCGACGATGTGCTGCGCGGCCGCGGCACGGTCATCATCCCCGACATGTATGCCAACGCGGGCGGCGTGACGGTGTCCTATTTCGAATGGGTCAAGAACCTGTCGCATATCCGCTTTGGCCGCATGCAGCGCCGGCAGGAGGAGGCGCGCCATGAACTTGTCGTGAACGAGCTGGAGCGCATCTCGGACGCTCTGGGCAAAGCCTGGACGCTGGATCCGACCTTCAAGGAGAAATACCTGCGCGGCGCGGGCGAGCTGGAACTCGTGCGGTCGGGGCTCGATGACACGATGCGCAGCGCCTACCAGTCCATGCGCGAGGTGTGGCATGGCCGCGACGACGTGGACGATCTGCGCACCGCGGCCTACCTCGTCTCGATCGACAAGGTGGCGTCGAGCTATCGGGCCAAGGGGCTCTGACCGGACCGGGGGGCTTGGGCAGGGATGCTGCGGGGCACTGCCCGCCGCAGTGGGGCGTCGCGGCCCACCCCCGGGCAGGGAGCGGCGTGCGGTCAGATCGGTGATGGAAGCCGGCGCCGCGGAACGGTAGTCTTGTGTGATCCCGATTCTGGAGGCACGAATGATCCGCTTCACCCCGGTCGCACCCTGGCTTGTCCTGTCGCTGGCGCTTGGCTCCGCCGCCGCCGCGCAGGAGATCACCAGGGAAGAATACTGCGGCCAGACCGCCAATGTCGTCGCCGCGATCCAGCAGGCGCGCCTGGACCGCGTCAAGGAACGCGATGTGCAGGAAACGATCCTCGCCAGCGATCCGTCCTGGCCTGACCGCTACGACAATGCCATTGTGCAGCTGACCCCCTGGGTCTACGAACAGCGCATGCGCGATGTCCGCCGCACCGATCTGGGCGCCGTCTGGTCCGAGGTCTGCAGCGCGCAGTGGGAGAGCTTCAAGGACAGCCTGAACTGAGGCTTGATCCGCGCCCCCACCCGGGCCATGGACCTGTTCCGGTCCGGCGCCCGGCTCTGATCAACGGGGCGGCCCGCTGCAGGGCCTCCCGCCAGAGCCCGCCCGATCCGCAGAGGGGACCGGGCATCGCGGTGCAATGACAGACTGCAGGAGGTGCCTGACCTTTTCGCCCGAGGCTGATAGGCAGAGATGACAGACCTGATCGCGGCCCGCCCCGGGGCCCGATTGCCCGAACTGCACCCGCCCGCTGCCGACAGACCGCCAGGACCTTTCGCCCAAGCCCGTTTATCCGACCCCACAGCGACCCGACCCGATTGACTGACACCCGCCCATATCCGCATCCTTTCAGGTGCCGACCCCACCCCGAGGAGACCCGCGCATGAGCCTGCCGCCCAATTTCCTGGACGAATTGCGCGGCCGCCTCAGCCTGAGCCAGGTGGTCGGCCGCAAGGTCACCTGGGACATGCGCAAGTCCAACCAGGGCAAGGGCGACTGGTGGGCGCCGTGCCCGTTTCACCATGAGAAGACGGCAAGCTTTCACGTGGATGACCGCAAGGGGTTCTATTACTGCTTCGGCTGCCAGGCGAAAGGCGACGTGATCGGATTCGTCAAGGAAAGCGAGAACGTCGCCTTCATGGAGGCGGTCGAGATCCTCGCGCGCGAGGCCGGCCTGCAGATGCCCGCCCGCGATCCGGGCATGCAGAAGAAGATCGACCGCCAGACCCGGCTCGCCGAGGTCATGGAGCAGGCGGTGCAATTCTACCGGCTGCAGCTGAAGACCGGGGCCGGGACGGCCTCGCGCGAGTACCTCGCCCGTCGCGGCCTGAGCGAGGCGGCGCTGGAGAGGTGGGAGATCGGCTTTGCCCCCGACGGCTGGCAGACCACGTGGGAGCACCTGCGCGCCAAGGGTGTCGCCGAGGACCTGATCCTCGACACCGGGCTGGCACGGACATCCCAGAAGACCGGCAATCCCTACGATTTCTTCCGCAACCGGATCATGTTCCCGATCCGCGACACGCGCGGCCGGGCGATCGCCTTCGGCGGCCGGGCGATGGACCCGGACGATGACCGCAAATACCTGAACTCGCCGGAAACCGCGCTGTTCGACAAGGGCCGCAACCTGTTCAACCTCGGCCCCGCCCGGGCCGCGGCGGGCAAGGGCCAGCAGCTGATCGTGGCCGAGGGCTACATGGATGTCATCGCCCTGGCCGAGGCCGGGTTCGAAGGCGCCGTGGCCCCCCTGGGCACCGCGATCACCGAGCCGCAGCTGGAGCTGCTCTGGCGCATCGCGCATGAGCCGGTGATGTCGCTGGACGGCGACAAGGCCGGGGTGAAGGCGGCCTTGCGCGTGATCGACATGGCCCTGCCGCTGCTGGCGCCGGGCCGGTCGCTGCGCTTTGCGCTGATGCCCGACGGCAAGGACCCCGACGACCTGCTGCGCTCGGACGGGCCCGAGGCGGTGGCCAGGGTGCTTGAGGCGGCGCGGCCCATGGTCTCGCTGATCTGGGAGCGCGCGATCGAGGGGCGCGTTTTTGACAGCCCCGAACGCAAGGCGGCGCTGGAACACGACCTTAAGCAGGTGACCGGCCAGATCCAGGACCAGAGCCTGCGGCAGCATTACGAGCGCGAGCTGCGCAACCAGACCTGGCAGCTGTTCCAGCAGCAGCGCCGGCAGAAGCCGCGCGGCAAGGCGCCGTGGCGTGGCGCAATGATCAAGGAAGGTCCGGTGCATTACACCCGCGCCTCCTACCTGGTGACGGCGGACGAGGCGGCGCAGGAACACATGCGCGAAGCGGTGATTCTGGCCACGCTGATCCTGACGCCCGCCATCGTGTCCGAATTCGACGACGGCCTTCTTCAGATGACCTGTCGCGATCCCGAACATGCCCGCCTGCGCGACATCCTGTTGCGCCATGACGGGGAAGAGCGTGCGCTCAGGGCGGCCGTAGGCGAAGAAGCCCTTGAAAATCTCACCCGTCTTCGCCATGTGGCCATCAGTCCCTGCCTGCGCAAACCCGGCGATCCGGACCTGGCCCGCATGACCGTGGCCGGCGAGATCGCGAAACTCTCGGCGGTACGGGGGCTGAATGCCGAGATCGCCGAGGCGATGGAGGATATCGAGGGCTTCGCTGACGAAGCGGTCACCTGGCGGCTGGGAGAGGCCGCGGAAACGCATAACCGCGCCACGCGAAGCCAGCAGGAGGATCGTGCGGAGTACGATATCGGAGAAAATGGTGCGCCCATCAACCGTGATGAACGTTCCGCGCTCGACGCGCTTCTCGCCCAGATCTCCTTCGACAAGCCCAGAACGTGACACCGTATGGTGACAAACAGGTAAATAAATACGGGTAAGCGGGTAGCCGAATCAATTTGTCGCGCTAATGATTCGCCGATAGCGAATCGCCCCGACCCCTTCAGGAGCACCGAATGGCCGCCAAGGACACCGAAGACCGGAAGCCGGAAGACCAGGAACAGGAAATCTCGCTCGACATGAGCCAGGCCGCCGTCAAAAAGATGATCGGCGAGGCACGCGAGAAGGGCTACATCACCTACGATCAGCTCAATCAGGTCCTGCCCCCCGACCAGGTCAGTTCCGAGCAGATCGAGGACGTGATGTCGATGCTGTCCGAGATGGGCATCAACATCATCGAGGACGAGGAAGCCGAGGAGGAGGAGAACAAGGGCTCCACCGAGGTCGTCACGACCAACGACGCCCGCGAAGTCACCCTTGCCAACCAGTCGACCGAGAAACTCGACCGCACCGACGACCCGGTGCGCATGTACCTGCGCGAGATGGGGTCCGTCGAACTGCTGAGCCGCGAGGGCGAGATCGCCATCGCCAAGCGGATCGAGGCCGGGCGCAACACGATGATCGCCGGGCTTTGCGAAAGCCCGCTGACCTTCCAGGCTATCACCATCTGGCGCGAGGAACTTCTGTCCGAGGACATCCTGCTGCGCGATGTCATCGACCTGGAAACCACCTTCGACAACCAGCTGGGCGAGGACGGCGAGGTCGACGAGCCGCTGGTCGACACGCCTGCCAGCACAGCGGCCTCGTCCGAGAAGAAGGACGACAACAGCGGCCCCGAGCTGGACGCGGACGGCAACCCGATCGCCCGCGAGGATGACGACGACGACGAAGAGCAGGCCAACATGTCGCTGGCCGCGATGGAAGCCGCGCTGAAGGACAAGGTCCTGATGACGCTGGAACGCATCGCCGATGACTACGCGCAGTTGTCGGAAATGCAGGACAGCCGGATCTCGGCCACGCTGAACGAGGACGGTTCGTTCTCGCAGTCGGACGAGGCGATGTACCAGTCGCTGCGCTCGGAAATCGTGAAACTGGTTAACGAACTGCACCTGCACAACAACCGCATCGAGGCGCTGATCGACCAGCTCTACGGTATCAACCGCCGGGTGATGTCGATCGATTCCGCCATGGTGAAGCTGGCCGACCAGGCCCGGATCAACCGCAAGGAATTCGTCGACGCCTACAGGGGCCGCGAACTGGATCCGAACTGGCTGTCGGACATGGCCGACAAGCCCGGCCGCGGCTGGCAGATGTTCATCGACCGCTCGACCGACAAGGTCGAGGAACTGCGCGCCGACATGGCCCAGGTGGGCCAGTACGTCGGTGTGGACATCGGTGAATTCCGTCGCATCGTCCAGCAGGTCCAGAAGGGCGAGAAGGAGGCCCGCCAGGCCAAGAAGGAGATGGTCGAGGCCAACCTGCGCCTCGTGATCTCGATCGCCAAGAAGTACACCAACCGCGGCCTGCAGTTCCTGGACCTGATCCAGGAAGGCAACATCGGCCTGATGAAGGCGGTCGACAAGTTCGAATACCGCCGCGGCTACAAGTTCTCGACCTACGCGACCTGGTGGATCCGTCAGGCGATCACCCGCTCGATCGCCGACCAGGCCCGGACCATCCGGATCCCGGTCCACATGATCGAGACGATCAACAAGCTGGTTCGCACCGGCCGCCAGATGCTGCACGAGATCGGCCGCGAGCCGACGCCGGAAGAGCTGGCCGAGAAGTTGCAGATGCCGCTGGAGAAGGTCCGCAAGGTGATGAAGATCGCCAAGGAGCCGATCTCTCTCGAAACGCCCATCGGCGACGAGGAAGACAGCCAGCTTGGCGATTTCATCGAGGACAAGAACGCGGTCCTGCCGCTGGATTCGGCGATCCAGGAAAACCTCAAGGAGACGACGACCCGCGTTCTGGCGTCGCTTACCCCGCGCGAGGAACGGGTCCTGCGGATGCGCTTTGGCATCGGCATGAACACCGACCACACGCTGGAAGAGGTGGGCCAACAGTTCAGCGTGACCCGCGAACGGATCCGCCAGATCGAGGCGAAGGCCCTGCGCAAGCTCAAACACCCGAGCCGGTCGCGCAAGCTGCGGTCTTTCCTGGACCAGTAAACCCCGCTGAGCGGGAGTTAACCGACACGCTGCCCCGGCGTTTACAGAAAAGAGGGCCCGTGCTAGGCGGGCCCTCTTTTCAATTCGGGGTAAACCACTATGCGGACCGTCTCTTTTCACTTCAATTTCAACGTGTTCCGTGCGACCCTGGCCGGCGCCGCCGCGATGCTGACACTTACGGCGCCAGGTGCCTCGGCCCAGATGGTCCAGGCCAGCGATATGGATACGGTCGTCGCCGCCCTGCAGGACTACGGCCTGCGCGCCACGCTCGAGACCTCTTCGAGCGGCCGCCCGATCATCCGCTCGGCCGCGAGCGGGGTGAACTTCACGATCTACTTCTACGGGTGCACTACGCAGCACACCGATTGCGAAAGCATCAACTTCTCCGCCGGGTTCGACCTTGAAGACGGCACGACCTTCCCCATCATCAACGAGTGGAACGAGACCAAGCTGGTCGGCCGCGCCTACCTGGATGACGAGATGGACCCCTATCTCGATCACTACGTCGAGATCATGTCGGGCCTGTCGCGGGACGTCTTCAACGAGGTGCTGAGCATGTGGGAGGAGTCGCTCGGCAACTTCGCCACCCATGTCGGCTATCATTAGGCCCGGTTCCGGATCAGCTGCCCGTGACGTAGCTGCGCTGCGATAAATTCGCCGTGAACAGATTGGGTTGCGCGATCTGATCGGTTAACGTTCTGCCTAACGTCCTGTGTTGTGTCCGGAATTTGGGTGAGTCGATGTCTCCGATCAGATCAGCAGCGGTGATCTTCGCCGTCCTCGCGGCCGGGGCCGTGCAGGCCCAGAATTTCCTCGGCACGCCGGGCGGTGCCCGCGTCTACCCCATCAATGACAATGTTTTCGAGGTCGTCGGCAATTCGGGCTACGGCTATGATCTGTGGTGGTGCGGCGCCTCGGAATATGCCCGCCGGGTGCTGGGCGCCGGATGGGGCACGCCGGTGACCATCGCCCGCAGCCTCGGAACCAGCCAGGCGACCGGTCGCCGGTCGTCGGTCCAGTTCACGCTGAACCCCGCCGCGCTCGGCATCGACAAGGTGACAAGCTACAGCCCCAACGCCCTCGTGGTGGGCGACACCAAGACGGTCCAGACCGGCAACATGAGCTGCCCGCGTCTGAACGTGCCGCTTCGCTTCCGGTAGGGCGGTACATGAGATACGCAGCCGTCCTGATCGCGCTTCTGCCGGTGGCACCTCTGTCCGCGCAGCACATGTACGGGCCCGGCGGCTCCTCGATCTATCCTGTCGATGCCGCGCAGTTCGAGGTCGTGGCAAGCTCGCGCCAGAAGGCCATTTGGTGCGGCGCGGTGAAATACGCGCGCCGTGCGCTGAAGGCCGGGTGGCAGGTGCCGCTGGTCGTGACCCGTGGCCCGGAACCCAGCCCTTTCGAGGACGGCCGCCGCCCCGGCACTCGCTTCACCATCGACCCGGGTGCCGCCGGCGTCGCCGCCACGGCCCGTGGTGCCACGCTTGCACCCGGCTCCTGGCAGACCGTCTCGCTCGCGAACCGGAACTGCGTGCGGCTGGACAACCCGAGTGACCGCTGAGCGGGGCCCCCGGCCCCGTTCCACCCCAGACCCCCTGCAGACGGAGAGCTGCCATGACCTTCAAACTGTCGCCCATCCTTGTCGCCCTTGCCATCGCCTCGCCCGCGCTGGCCCAGCAGGAGGTCCTGCGCGGCCCCGGCGGGTCGGACATCTACCAGGTGGATGCCAACGTGATCGAGGTCGTCTCGAACATGAACGAGCCCCGCGGCTGGTGGTGCGGCGCCGTGCATTACGCGCGCCATCACTCGACCCCGTGGTCCGACCATATCGTCGTGGTCAGTGCCCCGGCCGACACGTCCTTTGCCGAGAGCGGGCAGGGCGTCAAGTTCACCCTGAACGCCAGCGCGGCGGGGGTGAGCGAAGGCGCCCAGAGCGACGCGCTTGAGCCCGGCAACTGGCAGACGGTGACCGAGGCCAACCGCGGCTGCATCAACATCGACAACCCGCGCGACAACTGACGCCCCCCATGATCGGCGAGATCGGCATCGCGACCCGTGGCCCGGGGTTCTACGACGTCACCTCCGAAGTGACGCGCTGGCTGTCCGGGCAGGGCGCGGGCGACGGGGTGGTCACGGTCTTCGTGCGCCACACCTCCTGTTCGCTGCTGATCCAGGAGAATGCCGACCCGGACGTGCAGACCGATCTTGCCGCCTATTTCCGCCGGCTGGTGCCGCCGGCGGATGACCCTTCGATGGACTACCTGCGCCACCGCGCCGAGGGGCCCGACGACATGCCGGCCCATATCAAGGCGGCGATGATGCCGGTGTCGCTGCAGATCCCGGTGGCCGACGGGCACATGTTGCTGGGCACCTGGCAGGGGATCTACCTTGTCGAACATCGCGATCGACCGCATCGCCGGCGCGTGGCGCTGGCCTTCGTCGGGGCCTGACCGATTCTCGGAAATTGCAGATCTCTATCTGGGGGATTGTCAATTCCTCTACCCAAGCCCTTGAGGCTCCCCTATACTTGTGGATAAACGCGCAGCGGCGCCCACTAAGGGTGACCCCGACGCGGTCAGGCAGTTGGCGGGACGATCAAGAGAAGGGGGTGGCCGATGCGGTGTCCGTTTTGCGGCAATATCGACACGCAGGTGAAGGATTCGCGGCCCGCGGAGGATCACGTCGCGATCCGAAGGCGGCGGTTCTGCCCGGCCTGCGGCGGGCGGTTCACCACCTATGAACGCGTGCAGCTGCGCGACCTGGTGGTGATCAAGACCTCTGGCAAGCGCGAGGATTTCGACCGGGACAAGCTGGAACGCTCGATCCGGATCTCGATGCAGAAACGTCCCATAGAGCCCGAGCGGATCGACCAGATGATTTCCGGCATCGTGCGGCGGCTGGAAAGCATGGGCGAGACGGACATTCCCTCGAAGACCATCGGCGAGATCGTGATGGAGGCATTGGCCCGCATTGACACCGTGGCCTACGTGCGGTTCGCTTCGGTCTACAAGAATTTCCAGGCGGCCGATGATTTCGAGGATTTCGTCCACGAGCTTCGGCCGAAGACCCCGCCCGAGGAGTAAACCCCATGGATGACCGCTGGATGGCGCTGGCCCTGTCGCTGGGCCGGCGGGGGCAGGGCAATGCCTGGCCGAACCCGGCGGTGGGCTGCGTGATCGTGAAGGACGGCGCGCTTGTGGGGCGTGGCTGGACCCAGCCCGGCGGGCGCCCCCATGCCGAGACGCTGGCGCTGTCGCGCGCGGGTGAGCGGGCGCGGGGGGCGACGGCTTATGTGACGCTGGAACCCTGTTCCCATCATGGCCAGACCCCGCCCTGCGCCGAGGCGCTGATCCATGCCGGCATCGCCCGGGTCGTGGTGGCGGTCGGGGATACCGATACGCGTGTCTCGGGGCGCGGCTTCGAGATGCTGCGCAAGGCCGGGGTGGAGGTTGTCACCGGCGTCCGGGCAGAAGAGGCCGAACGGGACCTGCAGGGGTTCCTGCGGGTGGCTGGCGGCGGGCGGCCCTTCGTGACGCTGAAGCTGGCGGCGAGTTTCGACGGACGGATCGCGACGGCCACGGGCGAGAGCCAGTGGATCACCGGGCCGCAGGCGCGGCGGCTGGTCCATGGCATGCGCGCCCGTCATGACGCGGTGATGGTGGGCGCGGGGACGGCGCGCAAGGATGACCCGTCGCTGACGGTGCGGGGGCTGGGCGTGGCGCGGCAGCCGGCGCGGGTCGTGGTGTCGCGCCGGCTGGATTTGCCGCTGCTGGGCAATCTGGCGCGGACGGCGAAGGATGTGCCGGTCTGGATCTGTCACGGGCGCGACGCGGATCATGAGAGGCTGCAGGCCTGGACGGGGCTGGGGGCAAAGCTGCTGCCCTGCGGGATCAGCCAGGCCCAGATCGACCCGGCGGACATGCTGGTCCAGCTGGGCAAGGCGGGGCTGACCCGGATCTTCTGCGAGGGCGGCTCGGCGCTGGCGGCCTCGCTGCTGGGGGCCGAGGCGGTGGACGAGATCGTGGGCTTTTCGGCCGGGTTCTCGATCGGGGCCGAGGGGCTGCCGGCGATCGGGGCGATGGGGCTGGAACGGCTGGCGGCGGCCGAGCGGTTCGAGCTGGTGGAGGCGCGGCCCGTGGGGCCCGACCTGATGCATCGCTGGCGGAAGATCGCGGGCTGAGCGGGGGGTGTCCCACGCGTGGGACATCTTTCGGGTTCAATGAAATCAATGGGTTGTGAGGGCGGATTTACCGTCTGTTAGGGTTTTGCCCCGCGCAGCCCGACCCAAGCAGGCCGAGGTTACCTCGACCTTGGAGCCAGGTGCGCGCAGTCTCGCGCCTGACCGGGCGGGCGAACTGAAGCGGTCGTTTGCAGCGCCGATCACGAGCGGCAGGAGTGCGGACGAAGCGGGCTTTCGCTGCGGCTGCGCGAATGGCGGCGTTCAGCTTTCCAGCTCGTCGATCATTGTAACTCGCACTGTATGTCGACCACCTTCGAAGCTAGCGTTCATGAACGCATCGACTATTTCCAGTGCCAAGCCTTCTCCAACCACGCGCGCACCCAAAGATAGCATATTGGCATCGTTGTGTTGGCGGATCATACGGGCCGAAAATACGTCAGCGCAGACACCACACCGGATACCCTTCACTTTGTTCCCGGCCATCATGATACCTTGGCCTGTGCCACATAAGATGATGCCAAGCTGACAGTCGTCAGACGTGACAAGCCTCGCTGCCGCTTCGCCGTGTTTCGGATAGTCAGTGCTCTCAGGCTCCGTCGGCCCGATGTCGACTACGTCAAAACCTTGATCCGCAAGATGACGGGCGATTGCCTGACGAAGTTCGATAGCAGCATGGTCGCTAGACAGGGCGATACGAATGCTCATAGGCGGATCCTGCACAAATATCCTCGGTGAGCAACCGATAACAGACCTGCAAACGCCTTGCAGCAAAATGCAAATTCGGGCTCGAACCTGTTGTTAAAGCGTCCGGCTCAAAACCTGAATCGCAAGGGATTCCCTT
>NZ_AQQR01000019.1 GCF_002210095.1 Marinibacterium profundimaris
AAGGAACTGCTGGCGGCCGTCGACGAATACATCGACACGCCCGAGCGTGCCGTCGATCAGCCCTTCCTGATGCCGATCGAAGACGTGTTCTCGATCTCGGGCCGCGGCACCGTGGTGACCGGCCGTGTCGAGCGTGGCGTTGTGAACGTCGGCGACGAACTGGAAATCGTCGGCATCAAGGACACGCAGAAGACCACCTGCACCGGTGTCGAAATGTTCCGCAAGCTGCTGGATCGCGGCGAAGCCGGCGACAACATCGGCGCCCTGCTGCGCGGCATCGAGCGTGACAAGGTGGAGCGTGGCCAGGTTCTCTGCAAGCCGGGTTCGGTCAAGCCGCACACCAAGTTCGAAGCCGAAGCCTACATCCTGACCAAGGAAGAAGGTGGCCGTCACACGCCGTTCTTCGCGAACTACCGTCCGCAGTTCTACTTCCGGACGACCGACGTGACCGGCACCGTGACGCTGGCCGAAGGCACCGAGATGGTGATGCCGGGCGACAACGTCTCCTTCGGCGTCGAGCTGATCGCGCCGATCGCCATGGAGCAGGGCCTGCGCTTTGCCATCCGTGAAGGCGGCCGCACCGTCGGCGCCGGCGTGGTGTCGAAGATCGTCGAGTAAGGCGGCTTTGCCGCCTGGCCGCGGCAGTCGCTTTTGCCCGCAAAAGCGATAAGAGCGGCACGGCAGACAATTGAGGCGCGCGGTTTCGGCCGCGCGCCTTTTTCTGTGCCCCTTCGCCGGTGCTTCCCCGACAGCGCCGCCCGTGCTAAACGCTCCGCAGCCGATGGAGGAAAAGATGGACAAGACGCCGACCTGATCCCGCCCGATCATTTCCCTTTGCAAGAAGGACCGCGTCATGCCCTTTCCCGATCCCGCCACCCGGCATCCCCTCATCATGCCCGACGGCCAGCCGCATACCGGCACCGTCTTTCTCGCCGCCGTCATCGACCATCCCAGGTGGGAGGTCGGGGCCTATTCCTATGCCTCCGCGCATCGGGCGCCCGAAGACTGGGCCTTTCACCTTGCGCCCTATCTCTATCCGCTCAGCGCCGAGAAGCTGGTGATCGGCCGTTTCTGCCAGATCGCCGATGGCGTGACCTTCATCACCGCCTCGGCCAATCACCGTTATGACGGGTTCTCGTCCTATCCTTTCGCCATCTTCGACGGGATGGATCCGCGGCGTCCCTCGCTGCCGCAGGGGCCGCTGCGGGACACGTTGATCGGTCATGACGTCTGGATCGGGCAGGGCGCCCGCATCCTGCCCGGCGCCCGCATCGGCAGCGGCACGATCGTGGGCGCCGGCGCCGTCGTGGGCGGAGAGATCCCGCCCTATTCCGTCGTCACCGGAAACCCCGGCACCGTCCAGCGCCGCCGCTTCGACGAGGCCACGACAGACAGGCTTCTGGGCCTCGCCTGGTGGGACTGGCCGATCGAGCGGATCCTCGCCAGCGAGGCCGCGATCTGCGCGGGCGATACCGCCTGGCTGGAGACTGCCGGCGCCGCGGACTGATCCCTGGGAAACTGCCATGGTTTTCCCTTGCATCTCCTGGCCGGCCCGCCTATTCAGCAGGCCGGTCCTAGGGGTATAGCTCAGTTGGTAGAGCGACGGTCTCCAAAACCGTAGGTCGCGGGTTCGAGCCCTGCTGCCCCTGCCACCAGACCTTCCAGACAGATACGAATGCGACGTGCGGTGCATCGGGAGTGATGCGCGCAGTCAGGCCGTGGATATTGCGGCCGCCCAGCCGGGCGCGCGCCGCCCGACCCGCCTAGGCGCCTCCGGCCTTCGCCGCATCCCGGCAGGTCCGCTCCAGCACGTTCGACCCGTGCCGCGCGCCGTCCAGCGTGTCGTCCAGCGATTCGCCCTCGACCGCGCCGGCGGCGACCCGCGCCATTGCGTAGGTCGGCACCCGCGCGATCCCCTTCAGCAGGTCCCGCGCCAGCGCCTGCACCGCCAGGTAATCCACGTGGCTGCCCAGCAGCCCGGCGCCCTCGGCCTCTCCTCCATTGGCGTTGGTCTCGCAGGCGGCGGCATCCACCGACAGGAACGACCGGCAGATCGTCGGCCGCGCCTCGTAGACCCGGCAGCTGCGCGTCTCGGGGTCCAGGGCGGGGCAGGCGGCAGCGTGCCAGGCCCGGCCCTCGGGCTGCCCGGCCAGCGGCGTCAGCGCCGCGTGCAGGCGCCTGGCCTCGGTCTCGGTGATCAGCCCGCCGTCGCCCTCGGTCAGGATGCAGCAGAAGGCGCAGCCATCGGCGCAGGCCGCGTTGGCCACGGCCGGGGGCGGCGCCTGCATCAGGCTGTCCCGCGCCACCTCGCCCAGCCGCAGCGTCACGGCCCCCTCGGCCAGGTCCGCCACCACGCGCGACAGCGGCAGGCCATGGGCCGCGGCCGTCTGCAGGTAGGCCGCCAGCATCCGCCGTCCGCGCGCCTCGGCGCTCCGGCCCAGGCCGGGGGCGCGGGCGCGCTCCACCCGGGCGGCGAGATCGGCAATCGTGGCGGGGCGCTTGGCGCCGCCCCTGGCGCCCTTCTGGGCGCGGCGGCGGTCGGCTCGGGATGTCATGGGGGCCTTTCCAGCGGTTGGCGGCGCGCGCCCTGTGGCACGCGCCCCGCACTATAGGCCGCCCGGCCGCATGGTCCAGCACCGGCGCCCCGATCCCGTCCGGGGTCTTGCCGCGCCCCGCGGGCAGGTCCGGCCCCCGGTCGCGCGACGCTATGGCTGCGGCTGACCCGACGCGCCGACGCAAGTGGCCCGACGTGCCACGGGCTGGTCCCCGACCGCCCCGCGCCGCGCCTGAAACCGCAGTCTTGAACCGGTCCTGAACCAGTCTTGAAACTGCCGCGAAGCCCCGTTATGTACCGCCCATTCACCGCAGGGATACCCATGGCCAGCACAAACCCGATCCAGTTCATTCAGCAGACCCGCGCCGAGATCGCCAAGGTGGTCTGGCCGACGCGCCGGGAAACGCTGCTGACGACGATGATGGTCTTCATCATGGCGGCCCTGACCGCGGTGTTCTTCGCCCTGGTCGACCTGCTGATCCGCGGCGGCCTGCAGGCGGTTCTGTCCTACTTCGGCAGCTGACCGGGCCCCACCGGCCCCATTTCACCCCTTTCAGAACGACGACAGGCGCGGCCCCAGGCCCGCGCCTTTGCCTGTTCTGCGCACCCATCGCCGCGCGTGACCGCGCCGGACCCGGTTGCGGTCGGCAAGCCTTGATCAATCCGGTTGGGCGGGCTACTCCACCCCTCAGCTTCAATCTCAGGCGTGCGGCGATTCGGTTGCACGCCCGTTTTCGTTCCGGCCCGACAGCGGATCCAACAGCGGAACAGAACGCCGAGACATAACGACAACCCCTGCCAGCCAACACGGCGCGGGGAGGCAAGAGGAAACGACGGCTCATGGCGAAACGGTGGTATTCGGTCAGCGTGCTCTCGAATTTCGAGAAGAAGATCGCCGAGCAGATCCGGACGTCGGTGGCCGAGCACGGGCTCGAGGACGAGATCGACGAAGTGCTGGTCCCGACCGAAGAGGTCATCGAGGTGCGCCGCGGCAAGAAGGTCACGACCGAACGCCGCTTCATGCCGGGCTACGTGCTGGTGCACATGGAAATGTCCGACCAGGGCTATCACCTGATCAACGACATCAACCGGGTCACCGGCTTTCTCGGCCCGCAGGGCCGGCCGATGCCGATGCGTGACGCCGAGGTGAACCAGATCCTGAACCGGGTCCAGGAAGGCGAGGAAACCCCGCGCACCCTGATCCATTTCGAGGTCGGCGAGCGCGTGAAGGTCAACGACGGCCCGTTCGAGGATTTCGACGGCATGATCGAGGAAGTCGACGACGACAACCAGCGCCTGAAGGTGTCGGTGTCGATCTTCGGCCGCGAAACCCCGGTCGAGCTGGAATTCACGCAGGTCACCAAGCAGGGCTGACCCTTTCGGATCGGGCGCGCGTCCCCGTGACCGCCGCCCGCCTCCGCGCCTGTGTCTTCGGCCATCGCGCCTGAAGACCCGGTCGGCCCCGTCGGGGCCACCTGAGACAGATGTCGCCCTGGCTGCATCGTCCCCGCGGACCGGCTGGCCTGTGTCGGTCTCGCGCACCACACGCGGCGCCAACCGCGACGCAGCGCTCATGCCCCACGGGCCCTTACGGCAATCCTCCGCTCAGCTATGCTCCGTCTCGCAGGCCCCATGGTCGGCCAGCGAGCGCAGCACGTAGCAGGAGCCCGCCGTGCCATCCCCGTCACACCCCTCGGCGATGCGCTGCAATTCCCGCTCCAGCGCCTGCAGACGGCGGATCCGCTCCGTCACCTCGGCCAGCTGGTCGCGCGCCAGGGCATTGGCCTCGGCGCAGGAGCGGTCGGGATGGTCCTGCAGCTCGATCAGCGCCCGGATCGCGTCGAGCGAGAAGCCAAGGTCGCGGGCATGGCGGATGAACCCCAGCTTCTCGGCCTCCGCCTCGCCATAGCGGCGCTGGTTGCCGTCAGTGCGCGCTGTGGCCTCCAGCAGGCCGGATTGCTCGTAGTACCGGATCGTCGGCACCTTGACCCCGGTGCGCCGCGACAGGTCGCCGATGGACAACATGGAAATTCTCCCGAAAACGCTCTTGAACCTCTAGTGACTAGAGATCCTACATCCATCCAAGGCAACGAGAAAGGGTGAACCGATGGCGGGATGCTGCGGGCACGAGGCGAAATTCGAGGGCATGTCGGCGGATTACCGGCGCCGGCTTTGGGCGGTGATCGCGATCAACGCGGTGATGTTCGGGGTCGAGATGTGGGCCGGCCACGCGGCGCGGTCGCAGGCGCTGCAGGCCGACGCGCTGGATTTCCTGGGCGACGCGATGACCTACGGCCTGTCGCTGGCGGTGATCGGCGCCTCGATCCGGGTGCGGACGGGGGCGGCCCTGCTGAAGGGGGCGAGCCTGCTGCTGATGGGCGGCTGGGTCTTCGGCTCGACCGTCTGGCGGGTCTTTGTCACCGGGGTGCCCGAGGCGCAGCTGATGGGCGGGATCGGCGTGCTGGCGCTGGTGGCGAACCTCGGGAGCGTGGCGCTGCTGATGGCCTACAAGGACGGGGATGCCAACGTGCGCTCGGTCTGGCTGTGTTCGCGCAACGACGCGATCGGCAACGTGGCGGTGATGCTGGCGGCCGTGGGCGTCTGGTGGACCGGCACGGGCTGGCCCGACCTTGCGGTGGCCGGGCTGATGGCGGGGCTGTTCCTGTCCTCGGCGCTGCAGATCTTCCGGCAGGCCCTGGCGGAACGTGCGGCGCACCGGCACGAGGCGGCGGCGGTCTGATCCGGGGGGGGCGCCGGGCGGTGGGGTGAAACCCCACCCTACGCCCGCATCCTCTGCGCGACATGGGCCCGGCCCGGCTGTCCTGGCCGCAATCGTTAACGGGATCCTAACGCGCGCCTGTAACCCCTTGATTTTCCGTACGCCCAGCCCTGTCCCACGCGTGGGACACCCCGGCGGACCCTTGCGTCGCGGGGCGGCCCCTTGCATCGCGGGGCGGGATCGTTTATCGCCCCCGGATCGCCAGCGGAGAGATCCGCGGGCGAGTCGAGACGTGGGAGGCGGCCACCGCGCGCGGGGGCACCGGACCACGGGCAACCTTGACCGGGTATCGCGATACCCGGTGCTGGAAAAAGGAGAGGCCGCATGGCCAAGAAACTGATTGGCAGCATGAAGCTGCAGGTGCCTGCCGGGCAGGCCAACCCCTCGCCGCCGGTGGGCCCCGCCCTCGGTCAGCGCGGGATCAACATCATGGAATTCTGCAAGGCGTTCAACGCCAAGACCGCAGACATGGAGCCCGGCGCGCCGTGCCCGACCGTGATCACCTACTATCAGGACAAGTCCTTCACGATGGACATCAAGACGCCGCCCGCGTCTTACTACCTGAAGAAGGCCGCCAAGCTGAAGTCGGGCGCCAAGACGCCCTCGCGCGAGACCGTCGGCACCGTGTCCGTGGCCCAGGTGCGCGAGATCGCCGAAGCCAAGATGAAGGACCTCAGCGCGAATGACGTCGAGGCCGCCATGAAGATCATCCTGGGCTCGGCCCGGTCCATGGGCATCGAGGTGAAGTAAGATGGCAAAACTCGGAAAACGCACCCGCGCCGCACGTGAAGCCTTTGCCGGCAAGGAAGCCCTGACGGTCGAAGACGCCGTCGCGCTGATCAAGTCGAACGCAAACGCCAAGTTCGACGAGACCGTCGAGATCGCGATGAACCTGGGCGTCGACCCGCGCCACGCCGACCAGATGGTCCGCGGCGTCGTCGGCCTGCCGAACGGCACCGGCAAGGAGGTCCGCGTGGCCGTCTTCGCCCGTGGCCCGAAGGCCGAGGAAGCACAGGCCGCCGGAGCCGACATCGTCGGTGCCGAAGACCTGATGGAAACCATCCAGGGCGGCACGATCGAATTCGATCGCTGCATCGCGACCCCGGACATGATGCCGATCGTCGGCCGTCTGGGCAAGATCCTGGGCCCGCGCAACCTGATGCCGAACCCCAAGGTCGGCACCGTGACCATGGACGTGAAAGCGGCCGTGGAAGCAGCCAAGGGCGGTGAAGTCCAGTTCAAGGCCGAGAAGGCCGGTGTCGTGCACGCAGGTGTCGGCAAGGCGTCCTTCGACGAAGCCAAGCTGGTCGAGAACATCCGCGCCTTCGTCGGTGCCGTAGCCAAGGCCAAGCCGACTGGTGCAAAGGGCACCTACCTGAAGAAGATCTCGCTCGCCTCGACCATGGGTCCCGGCGTCAGCGTCGACGTGGCGAACGCATCGGGCGAATAAGCCCGCCGCGTCCCCACGGGACAGATCGGAAACCGCCGCGCGAGAGCCTCGCGCGGCGGTTTTCTTTTTGGAGATGGAGCCGGCGCGCGCGCCCGGTTGCCGGGCCTGTCGGCCCGTCGCCCTGCGATCAGATCAGGCCCCAGATGTCGGCATCCTCGTACCAAGGCGCCCAGGCGAAGGCGTCGAGCCCGTCGCGGCCGTCGATGGCGGTGATCACCTCGATGCTGCTTACGCTGATCCCGAACCCGGCCAGCGCGTCGGCCGGGGCATCGCCTTCCAGGTCGTCGGCCATCGTGTCGTAGCTGTCCTCACCCAGCACCAGGATCAGCCGGTCGCGGCCGGCGCCGCCGTCAAAATGGTCGAGGTCTCCGCCGCTGCCGCCGACCAGCGTGGCCTCGGTGTAGATGAAGGTGTCGCCGCCCCAGCTGCCGCGCGCAACGTCGCTGCCCAGCCCGTCGACCAGCAGGTCCCGCCCGGCGCCGCCCAGCAGCACGTCATCGCCTTCGCCGCCGCCGAGGATGTCGTGGCCGACCCCGCCGCGCAGCAGGTCGTCGTCGGAGCCGCCCGACAGCAGGTCGTCGCCGCGCTGCCCGGACAGGGTGTCGTTGCCCGTGCCGCCCAGGATCACGTCATCGCCGAGCCCGCCGAGGATGATGTCGGTGCCCCCCATCCCCGCGACGAAATCGGCGCCGTCGCCGCCCCGATGGAAATCGAACCGGTCGGACAGCTTGGTCGTGGTCCCGCCCGAGAAGGCGAAGGCGTTGAAGGCGCCGATGACCCCATGAACCGCCGTGGAGGGATGAAGCTCGTCGGTGGCAAAGACCTGGTCGGCATCAAAACTGTCCAGCGTGTCCGGATCGATCAGAAGGGTGCCCTGCGGGGCGATCAGGCCGAAGGCGGTGGGATCTTCGGTCAGGGCATCGGTGATCTGCCGGATGTCGAAAAGCTCGACCGGCACGCCCTCGGCCGCCAGCCGGTCGACGGCGAGGCCGAGGAACAGGTTCTGGATCGAGAAGACCGCGTTGCCCAGAGCCTGGTCGCTTTCGTCCAGCAGGGCAGCGCCGGCGTAGAAATCCGCCGCCGGCAGGGTCGAGATCAGGATGCGGTCGACCCCGGCATCGGCAAGGCGCTCCGCCTCGGCGATGATCCCGGCGATGATCGCCTCCATCTTCGCCAGCACGTCGCGGATCACGGTGTCGCTTTCCAGGTCGACCTCGTTGTAATCATTCGATCCGATGAAGACGAAGGCGGTCGTGTCCGAGAGATCCTCGCCCGCATTGTCCTCAAGGAAGCGGCCGACCTGACCGTTCAGGTTGATGTCGGTGTCGAGGATCGGATCGTCCGGATCCACGACCAGATCATCGGTCAGGTCAAAGTTCTCGGCCACGAAGGCGAGGTCCTGCACCCCGTCGACCTCGGCCGAGGCCACGGCATAGTTCTGCGTGGGAATGCCCAGCCGGTCGCGGGTATAGACCGCATGGGTCGGCCCGTCGCTCGCCGAGCCGGTCGGGCCGGCCAGCCCCTCGATCGCCTCGGGGTCGACGAGCTGCTGGGCGAAGGCCAGCAGATTGCCGTCGTCGGTGAGGCTGTCGCCGAAATAGACGATCTGACCGGGCGTGCGTGCCATGGAAACTCCTGCTCCGTGTTATGGGACCCTTGTGCCGCAGTCTCGCAGGACAACGTGACAGAACAAGGTAAATCTTGCGGACCGGAGGGGGCGGGGAAGGCATGCACCGCAGGGTCCACGCCTTCCAAGGCCATATGCGCCGCGATGGGCGCGGCTCTCCGGTCGGATCAGATCAGGCCCCAGACATCGGCATCGACATACCAGCTCTCCGAGGAAAACTGCTCGAGCCCGTCGCGGCCTTCGACCACGGTGATCTTCTCGATGCTTTCGATGGTGATGCCGAGCGTGGCCAGCGCGTCGGTGGGGTCGCGGCTCTCGAGGTCGCGGGCCAGGCTGTCGTAGGTCTCGGAGCTGAGCACCAAGATCAGCTCGTCCCGGCGGAAGCCGCCGTCAAAGCTGTCCTGGTCGCCCGGCGTGCCGCCGATCAGGCTTGCCTCGGTATAGATGAAGGTGTCGCGACCGGCGCCGCCCTGGACGATGTCGCTGCCCAGCCCGTCGATCAGCAGATCGTTTCCGAAGCCGCCGAGGATCCGGTCGTCGCCTTCGCCGCCGGCGAGGATATCATCGCCAAAACCGCCGCGCAGGACGTCTCCTCCGGTCCCGCCCGACAGGATGTCGTCTCCGGTATCTCCCAGCAGGCGGTCGTAGCCGGTGCCGCCGATCAGGATGTCGTTGCCGCCGAGGCCGAGGAGGGTGTCCGGACCGCCCAGGCCCGCGACGAAATCGTCGGTCTCGCCGCCCACGTGGATATCGATCCAGTCGTTCAGCTGGGTTGCCGTGCCGCCGGACAGGGCGAAGGCGTTGAACGCGCCCAGCACGGCCTGCCCCGCCGTGGACGGGTGCACGACGTCGTTGGCGAAGACCTGGTCGGGATCGTAGGGACTGTTCTCATCGAGGTCGATCACGGTCGTGGCCTTGGGCGCTATGAAGCCGAAGGCCGTAAGGTCATCGATCAGGGCATTGGTGATGACGGTGAAATCCAGCATCTCGACCGGCAGGCCGGCATCGATCATCGCGTCCACCGCAGTCTGCAGCGCCCGGTTGTGAAGCTCGAACAGGGCGTCGACGACGCTCAGCAGGGCCTCTTCGACCAGGCCTCCGCCGGCGAACATCTTGCTGGAGGGCAGGGGAGTTATCACGATCCGGCCGACCCCGGCCTCTGCCATGCGCACGGCGTCGGCCGTGATGCCGGCGATCACGCCTCCCATGATGATCAGCAGGTCGCGAAATACGTGTTCGCTGTTCAGGTTGACTTCGTTGTAGTCGTTGACGCCGATCATGAAGATCGCCGCGGTGTCCGACAGATCCCGCCCCGCGTTTGTCTCGAAAAAACGATCGACCTGACCGCGCAGGTTGATGTCGAAGTCGAGCAGCGGGCTGTCGTCGGGGATCACGAGGCTTTCGCTGAGGTTGAAGGTGTCGAAGACCTGGCGCATTTTCTGGACGCCGTTCACCTCGGCCGCGATCACGGCAAAGTTCTGTTCTACGGCGCCCAGCAGATTGGCGGTGTAGGAGACATGGGTCGGCCCGTCGCTGGCCGAGCCCGTTGGGCCAACCCACGGCAGCAATGCGCTGGGATCCGCCATGAGGCGCGCCAGGTCGAAGAAGTTGGTGTTGTCGGTCAGGCTGTCGCCGAAATAGGCTATTGTGCCGGGGGATGACCGTCCGGAAAGTGTAATCATGAACCAGAATCCGCGTGACAAAAATACTTAACGAAGCGGATCATTATGATCCGTAGCCTTAAATCAAGAAATATTTCCGTTATCGAAAGAGTGAGCGGCCGTAGCCAACGTGTGTTGGTCTTTTTTCGCTCTGAAACGGTTCAAATCCGGCGTCCCGCTGCATGAAGACCCTGCGCGAGGTGCCGGATCCGGGGGGCTGAGGAAGCCGGGCGTTTGGCCGCGCGCACGGGTCCTGCGGCTGGAGGCATACGCCCTGCCATGCCCCTGACCCTGCGCTCTGTCGGTGAGGCGAGCGGACCGCTATGCGGCGCCCGGACGCCGGGCGTGAGCCGCCTTGAACTTGGGGGTTGGAAAAGTCGCGCCACGGGCTTATGTGCAAGCTTCGCGGCAAGAGAAGCGATTCGCCTCTCTTGCCCGTTTCGTCCAAGACGGTGGGTTGCGAAAGCGGTAAATCCTGCCCGAGACGGGATACGACCAGATTTTCCGGGTGTGTGCCTCACATCACGGTCTTTTTTGGCTTAGCCCCGTACACGGACCAGACCGCTGGTTTTCGAACCGGCAAATGAAGCCGGAGGGGCATGCCCCCTCCAATGTTGGAGTGAAACTGTGGATAGAGCCCAGAAAGAGAAAGTGGTCGAGGAACTCGGCCAGATCTTCGAAAGCTCTGGCGTCGTAGTGGTTGCCCACTACGCCGGTCTGACAGTTGCCGAAATGCAGGACCTGCGCGCTCGTGCACGCGAAGTGGGTGGTTCTGTACGTGTTGCGAAAAACAGGCTGACCAAGATCGCCCTGCAAGGCAAGCCGTGCGAAAGCATGGCTGACATGCTGACGGGCATGACCGTTCTGACCTATTCCGAAGATCCGGTGGCCGCCGCCAAGGTGGCCGAGGATTATGCCAAGACGAACCAGAAGTTCGAAATTCTTGGCGGGACCATGGGCGAGAACGTTCTGGACCGGGCTGGCGTCGAGACGGTGTCCAAGATGCCCTCGCGCGACGAGCTCATTGCCTCGATCGTCGGTTGCATCGGTGCACCCGCGGCGAACATCGCCGGGGCCATCGGCGCACCTGCAAGCAACATCGCAAGCATTCTTTCGACCATCGAAGAGAAGGCGGAAGCCGCGTAAGCGACGGCACGACATGGACCGGCGTTTGGTCACAAACCGGACGTTGGAACACACATCAAAACGGAAAGAGCTGAGAAAATGGCTGATCTGAAGAAACTCGCAGAAGAGATCGTTGGTCTGACCCTCCTGGAAGCTCAGGAACTCAAGACCATCCTGAAAGACGAATACGGCATCGAGCCCGCAGCTGGCGGCGCTGTGATGATGGCCGGCCCCGCAGGCGGTGACGCCGGCGCTGCAGCCGAAGAAGAGAAGACCGAATTCGACGTCGTTCTCAAGAACGCAGGCGCATCCAAGATCAACGTGATCAAGGAAGTTCGCGGCATCACGGGCCTGGGCCTGAAAGAAGCCAAGGCGCTGGTCGAAGAAGGCGGCAAGATCAAGGAAGGTGTCGACAAGGCGGAAGCCGAAGACATCAAAGGCAAGCTGGAAGCAGCTGGCGCCGAGGTCGAGCTGGCCTAATCGGCCTGGGCATCCCCCGTATTCACAATTGCGTGAAATGGGGTATGACCCGCATTGCATGAACTGGCAGGGCCCGGCGACAACCGGGTCCTGCCGAACCTGTCTTGGCAAGGGCTTTGCAAAGCCCTTTCTCAGACCAGGTTCCGGATCGGGAGGCCGCCACTCGGGACGGCGGCCACGCATTGATCCGAACTGTCTGCTCGTAAGGGGAAGCCGCCGTGGCCCGGCGGCCGGCTTGCCCGGTGCGACACGCAAGAGGTGACATCCGTCATGGCTCAGACCTTCCTTGGCCAGAAGAGACTCCGGAAATATTACGGCAAGATCCGCGAAGTGCTGGAGATGCCGAACCTCATCGAGGTGCAGAAATCCTCCTACGACCTGTTCCTGAAATCGGGCGACGCGCCCGAGCCGACCGAAGGCGAAGGGATCATGGGCGTCTTCCAGTCCGTCTTCCCGATCAAGGACTTCAACGAGACCTCGGTGCTGGAGTTCGTGAAATACGAGCTTGAGCGTCCGAAGTACGACGTCGAGGAATGCCAGCAGCGCGACATGACCTATTCGGCGCCGCTGAAGGTCACCCTGCGCCTGATCGTCTTCGATGTCGACGAGGACACCGGCGCCAAGTCGGTCAAGGACATCAAGGAACAGGACGTCTTCATGGGCGACATGCCCCTGATGACCCCGAACGGCACGTTCATCGTGAACGGCACCGAGCGCGTTATCGTGTCGCAGATGCACCGGTCCCCCGGCGTGTTCTTCGACCACGACAAGGGCAAGACGCATTCCTCGGGCAAGCTGCTCTTCGCCTGCCGGATCATCCCGTACCGCGGCTCCTGGCTGGATTTCGAGTTCGACGCCAAGGACATCGTCTTCGCGCGTATCGACCGCCGCCGGAAACTGCCGGTGACGACGCTGCTTTATGCCCTGGGCCTGGACCAGGAAGGCATCATGGATGCCTATTACAACACGATCGATTTCTCGCTCCGCAAGGGGCAGGGCTGGGTCACGCCGTTCTTCCCGGACCGCGTGCGTGGAACCCGTCCGACCTATGACCTGGTGGATGCGGCCAGCGGCGAAGTGATCGCCGAAGCCGGCAAGAAGGTCACGCCGCGCGCCGTCAAGAAGCTGATCGACGAAGGCACGGTCACCGACCTGCTGGTGCCCTTCGACCACATCGTGGGCAAGTTCGCCGCCAAGGACCTCATCAACGAGGAAAACGGCGCGATCTATGTCGAGGCCGGCGACGAGCTGACGCTGGAATACGACAAGGACGGCGAGCTGATCGGCGGCACCCTGAAGGAGCTGATGGACGCGGGCTTCACCGATATCCCGGTGCTGGACATCGATAACGTCAACGTCGGCCCCTACATGCGCAACACCATGGCGCAGGACAAGAACATGAGCCGCGAAAGCGCGCTGATGGACATCTACCGTGTCATGCGCCCGGGCGAGCCGCCCACCGTCGAGGCCGCCTCGTCGCTGTTCGACACGCTGTTCTTCGACAGCGAGCGCTATGACCTGTCGGCCGTGGGCCGCGTGAAGATGAACATGCGCCTCGCGCTCGACGCCGAGGACACGCAGCGGACCCTGCGCAAGGAAGACATCATCGCCTGTATCAAGGCGCTGGTCGAACTGCGCGACGGCAAGGGCGAGATCGACGACATCGACCACCTCGGCAACCGCCGGGTGCGTTCGGTCGGCGAGCTGATGGAGAACCAGTACCGTGTCGGCCTCCTGCGGATGGAGCGCGCGATCAAGGAACGCATGTCGTCGGTCGAGATCGACACCGTCATGCCGCAGGACCTGATCAACGCGAAGCCCGCCGCGGCCGCCGTGCGCGAATTCTTCGGCTCCTCGCAGCTGTCGCAGTTTATGGACCAGACCAACCCGCTGTCCGAAGTGACGCACAAGCGGCGCCTGTCGGCCCTCGGGCCCGGCGGTCTGACCCGCGAGCGCGCCGGCTTCGAGGTGCGCGACGTGCACCCGACCCACTATGGCCGGATGTGCCCGATCGAGACGCCCGAAGGTCCGAACATCGGCCTGATCAACTCGCTCGCCACCTTCGCGCGGGTGAACAAGTACGGCTTCATCGAAACGCCCTATCGCGTGGTCAAGGAAGGCCAGGTGACGGACGAAGTGCACTACATGTCCGCCACCGAAGAGATGCGGCATACCGTGGCGCAGGCGAACGCGACGCTGGATGACAGCGGCAAATTCGTGAACGAGATGGTCAACACCCGCCAGTCGGGCGACTATACGCTGGCCCCGATCGAAAGCGTCGACCTGATCGACGTGTCGCCCAAGCAGTTGGTGTCGGTCGCCGCTTCGCTGATCCCGTTCCTTGAAAACGACGACGCCAACCGCGCCCTGATGGGGTCGAACATGCAGCGTCAGGCGGTTCCGCTTCTGCGGGCCGAGGCGCCGCTGGTCGGCACCGGGATCGAGGAAAAGGTCGCCATCGACTCGGGTGCGGCCATTCAGGCGCGCCGCGCGGGCATCATCGACCAGGTCGACGCCCAGCGGATCGTGATCCGGGCCACCGAAGACCTCGAACTCGGCGACGCCGGCGTGGACATCTACCGCCTGCGCAAGTTCCAGCGGTCGAACCAGAACACCTGCATCAACCAGCGTCCGCTGGTCACCGTGGGTCAGAAGGTCGGCAAGGGCGAAGTGGTTGCCGATGGTCCGTCGACGGATATCGGGGAACTGGCGCTCGGCAAGAACGTGATCGTCGCCTTCATGCCCTGGAACGGCTACAACTACGAGGACTCGATCCTGATCTCCGAGCGGATCGCGCAGGATGACGTCTTTACCTCGGTCCATATCGAGGAATTCGAAGTCGCCGCCCGTGACACCAAGCTCGGGCCCGAGGAAATCACCCGCGACATCCCCAACGTCGGCGAGGAGGCCCTGCGCAACCTCGACGAGGCGGGCATCGTCTACATCGGTGCCGATGTGGAACCGGGCGACATCCTGGTCGGCAAGATCACCCCGAAGGGCGAAAGCCCGATGACGCCGGAAGAAAAGCTGCTCCGCGCCATCTTCGGCGAAAAGGCCAGCGACGTGCGCGACACCTCGCTGCGCGTGAAGCCGGGCGATTTCGGGACCGTCGTGGAAGTGCGCGTCTTCAACCGCCACGGTGTGGAGAAGGACGAACGTGCCCTCCAGATCGAGCGGGAAGAGGTCGAGGCGCTGGCCCGCGACCGTGACGACGAACAGGCGATCCTGGAGCGCAACATCTACGCGCGCCTCAAGGACCTGATCCTCGGCAAGACCGTGGCCAAGGGGCCCAAGGGCATCAAGTCCGGTTCGACCGTTACGGAAGAGCTGCTGGATACCCTGATCCGCAGTCAGTGGTGGCAGATCGCCCTGACCGAAGAGCAGGACGCGCAGATCGTCGAGGCCCTGAACGAGCAGTACGAGGCGCAGAAGCGCGCCCTGGAACTGCGGTTCGAGGACAAGGTCGAGAAGGTCCGCCGTGGCGACGACCTGCCGCCGGGCGTCATGAAGATGGTCAAGGTCTTCGTGGCCGTGAAGCGCAAGCTGCAGCCGGGCGACAAGATGGCCGGCCGTCACGGGAACAAGGGCGTGATTTCGCGCGTGGTGCCGATCGAGGACATGCCGTTCCTCGCCGATGGGACCCCGGTCGATTTCTGCCTCAACCCGCTGGGCGTGCCGTCGCGGATGAACGTCGGCCAGATCCTCGAAACCCACATGGGCTGGGCGTCGCGGGGCCTCGGCATCAAGATCGACGAGGCGCTGGACGAATACCGGCGCTCGGGCGACCTGACGCCGGTGCGGGACGCGATGCGCCACGCCTATGGCGAGGATGTCTATGAAGAAGGCATCTCGGGCATGGACGAGGAGCTGCTTGTGGAAGCCGCCGGCAACGTGGCACGCGGTGTTCCGATCGCCACCCCGGTCTTTGACGGGGCCAAGGAAGCGGACGTGAACGACGCGCTGATGCGCGCCGGCTTCAACGAAAGCGGCCAGTCGATCCTGTTCGACGGGCGCACGGGCGAGCAGTTCGCGCGTCCGGTGACCGTGGGCGTGAAGTACCTGCTGAAGCTGCACCACCTGGTCGACGACAAGATCCACGCGCGTTCGACCGGTCCGTACTCGCTGGTCACCCAGCAGCCGCTGGGCGGTAAGGCGCAGTTCGGCGGTCAGCGTTTCGGGGAGATGGAGGTCTGGGCCCTGGAAGCCTATGGCGCCGCCTACACCCTGCAGGAGATGCTGACGGTGAAGTCGGACGACGTGGCGGGCCGGACCAAGGTCTACGAGTCGATCGTCAAGGGCGAGGACAATTTCGAGGCCGGCGTGCCGGAATCGTTCAACGTTCTCGTCAAGGAAGTCCGCGGCCTCGGCCTCAACATGGAGCTGCTGGACGCGGAGGAAGACGGCTGAACCCGGTGAGCGGATTTTCCGCCGTAACCTGTCCGTTTGCCTTCGGGGAAGCGGGCAGGGCGCCGATCGTCACAGCAGGTCACCAGACCGGTCTTCAGGAGTGCATGATGCGTACCGACAAGCCCAGATCCCAGCCGACAGCGCCCGCCGCGTATCGGCGAGGTGCGGGCCTTCGCCAGGCGGAGGGACGCGCATGTCGGTGACGGGCAACTGGAGAAAAGGCCGGCGGGGGGCAACCCCCGTTGTCGCCCCGAAGCCGACCGCGACCGGCGAGATGCCGGAGACGGTGAAGACGATGCTGCAGGCCTGGCCCGAGGCGGTGACGCCCGTGCCGGCGGACCAGCTGGTGGTCGAGCCCATTGCGACCTCGTCGGCTGTGAAGCTGGACGGAGAGGTCGGGCCGAACTGCCATATCGTCTATGACCCGGACGCCATGGGCGGCCGGCCGCTGGGGCTGAAGGCACGGCGGCCTGTCGACGATGTCGTGATCGTGATTCTGCGCCGGCCGGCGGGTCTCTACATGTCTCTCAACGGCAGCAATGCCCGGGCCTGGATCGGCCGGGGAAGCAAGCTGACGATGGCGGTGGCCCTCGGCGGAAGCTCCATGGTGGTGGTCGGCGACCGCACGACGGCGCAGGGCGCACGGGTGATCACTGACCGCAGCACGCTTCGCATCGGGCGGGACGCGATGATCTCCGGCGACGTGGTGCTGAACTCCGCCGATCAGCACGGTGTCGTCGACCTGACCGAAGACGGCGCCCGCCTGCGCCCGGTCCGGTCGCCCGAAATCGGGATCGGGGATCATGTCTGGCTGGGGATGCGCACGCTGATCATCGGAAGCGTGGACATCGGGTCGGGCTCCATCATCGGCGCGGGATCGATTGTCACCCGCGACCTGCCCACAAATGTTGTCGCGGCCGGAAATCCGGCCGAGATCCGCCGCCGAAACGTGACCTGGAGCCGGGACCACGACCGCATCGACCCGGTCTCGGACCAATACATCCAATCTGCACTCGCGACGCAGGCGCATGCCGCCCCTGCCGAGCCAGAACAGCGCGAGGACCTGACATGAACCAGGAACTGACAAATAACCCGTTCAACCCGTTGACCCCGACCAAGGTCTTCGACGAGATCAAGGTCTCGCTGGCGTCGCCGGAGCGGATCCTGTCGTGGTCCTACGGCGAGATCAAGAAGCCCGAGACGATCAATTACCGGACCTTCAAGCCCGAGCGCGACGGCCTGTTCTGCGCCCGGATCTTCGGCCCGATCAAGGATTACGAATGCCTCTGCGGCAAGTACAAGCGCATGAAGTATCGCGGCGTCGTCTGCGAGAAATGCGGTGTCGAAGTCACGCTGCAGAAGGTGCGCCGCGAGCGCATGGGCCATATCGAGCTGGCCTCGCCGGTGGCACACATCTGGTTCCTGAAATCGCTGCCCTCCCGCATCGGCCTGATGCTGGACATGACGCTGCGTGACCTCGAACGCGTTCTCTACTTCGAAAACTACGTGGTCATCGAGCCGGGCCTGACGGATCTCACCTACGGTCAGATGCTGACAGAAGAAGAGTTCATGGATGCCCAGGACGCCTATGGCATGGACGCCTTCACCGCCAATATCGGCGCCGAAGCGATCCGTGAAATGCTGGCGGCCATCGACCTCGAAGCCGAGGCCGAGCAGCTGCGCGCCGACCTGGCCGAAGCCACCGGCGAGCTGAAGCCGAAGAAGATCATCAAGCGTCTGAAGGTCGTGGAATCCTTCCTTGAATCGGGCAACCGCCCGGAGTGGATGGTCATGACCGTGATCCCGGTGATCCCGCCGGAACTGCGCCCGCTGGTCCCGCTGGACGGCGGCCGCTTCGCCACGTCCGACCTCAACGACCTGTACCGCCGCGTCATCAACCGGAACAACCGCCTCAAGCGGCTGATCGAACTGCGCGCGCCGGACATCATCGTCCGCAACGAAAAGCGGATGTTGCAGGAATCGGTCGACGCGCTGTTCGACAACGGCCGCCGTGGCCGCGTGATCACCGGCGCCAACAAGCGTCCGCTGAAATCGCTGTCGGACATGCTGAAGGGCAAGCAGGGCCGCTTCCGTCAGAACCTTCTGGGCAAGCGCGTCGACTTCTCGGGCCGTTCGGTCATCGTGACCGGTCCGGAACTCAAGCTGCACCAGTGCGGCCTGCCCAAGAAGATGGCGCTCGAACTGTTCAAGCCGTTCATCTACTCGCGGCTGGAGGCCAAGGGCCTCAGCAGCACCGTGAAGCAGGCCAAGAAGCTGGTCGAGAAAGAGCGCCCCGAGGTCTGGGACATCCTCGACGAGGTGATCCGCGAACATCCCGTGATGCTGAACCGGGCGCCCACGCTGCACCGTCTCGGCATCCAGGCGTTCGAGCCGAAGCTGATCGAAGGCAAGGCCATCCAGCTGCACCCGCTGGTCTGCTCGGCCTTCAACGCCGACTTCGACGGGGACCAGATGGCCGTGCACGTGCCGCTTTCGCTGGAAGCCCAGCTGGAAGCCCGCGTCCTGATGATGTCGACGAACAACGTCCTGTCGCCGGCCAACGGCGCGCCCATCATCGTGCCCTCGCAGGATATGATCCTCGGTCTCTACTACGTGACCGTGATGCGCGAAGGCATGAAGGGCGAAGGCAAGATCTTCGGCTCCATGAACGAGGTCGAGCATGCGCTGGACGCCGGTGAGGTGCATCTGCACGCCAAGGTCACTGCGCGGATCACGCAGATCGACGAGGAAGGCAACGAGATCCAGAAGCGCTACGAGACGACGCCCGGCCGGGTGAAGCTTGGCTCGCTGCTGCCGCTCAATGCCAAGGCGCCGTTCGAACTGGTCAACCGTCTTCTGCGGAAGAAGGAAGTGCAGCAGGTCATCGACACCGTCTACCGCTACTGCGGTCAGAAGGAATCGGTCATCTTCTGCGACCAGATCATGACCATGGGCTTCCGCGAGGCGTTCAAGGCCGGCATCTCCTTCGGCAAGGATGACATGGTCATCCCCGAGGACAAATGGGACCTGGTCGAAGAGACGCGCGAGCAGGTGAAGGACTTTGAACAGCAGTACATGGACGGCCTGATCACCCAGGGCGAAAAGTACAACAAGGTCGTCGATGCCTGGTCGAAGTGTAACGACCGCGTCACCGAAGCCATGATGAACACGATCTCGGCCAACCACAAGGACGAGACCGGCGCCGACATGGAGACCAACTCGGTCTACATGATGGCCCACTCCGGTGCCCGTGGCTCGGTCACGCAGATGAAGCAGCTGGGCGGGATGCGCGGCCTGATGGCGAAGCCGAACGGCGACATCATCGAGACGCCGATCATCTCGAACTTCAAGGAAGGCCTGACCGTGCTGGAGTACTTCAACTCCACCCACGGCGCGCGGAAGGGTCTGTCGGACACCGCTCTGAAGACGGCGAACTCGGGCTACCTGACCCGCCGCCTGGTGGACGTGGCGCAGGACTGCATCGTGCGCATGCTCGATTGCGGCACCGACAACGCCATCACCTGCGAAGCGGCGGTCAACGATGGTGAAGTGGTTGCCTCGATCGGTGAACGTCTGCTGGGCCGTGTCGCGGCCGAGGACATCATCAAGCCGGGCAGCGACGAGGTCATCGTCGCGGCAGGCCAGCTGATCGACGAACGCACCGCCGACGCCATCGAAGAGGCCGGCATCCAGTCGACCCGCATCCGGTCGCCGCTGACCTGCGAGGCCGAAGAGGGCGTCTGTGCCATGTGCTACGGTCGTGACCTGGCGCGCGGCACGATGGTCAACACCGGCGAGGCGGTCGGCATCATCGCCGCCCAGTCGATCGGTGAACCCGGCACCCAGCTGACGATGCGGACCTTCCACATCGGCGGTGTTGCCCAGGGTGGCCAGCAGTCCTTCCTCGAGGCATCGCAGGCCGGTACGGTCGAGTTCGAGAATGCGCAGCTTCTGGACAACGCCATCGGCGAGACGATGGTGATGGGCCGGAACATGAAGCTGATCATCCGCGACGATGCCGGCGAGGAACGCGCCAGCCACAAGATCGGCTACGGCACCAAGCTCTTCGTCAAGGCCGGACAGCAGGTGAAGCGGGGCGACAAGCTCTTTGAATGGGACCCGTACACCCTGCCGATCATCGCCGAGAAGGCCGGTACCGCGAAGTTCGTCGACCTCGTCAGCGGCATCGCCGTGCGCGACGAGACGGACGATGCGACCGGCATGACCCAGAAGATCGTGATCGACTGGCGCGCGGCCCCGAAAGGCAACGAGCTGAAGCCCGAGATCCTTCTGGCCGGCCCGGATGGCGAACCGGTCCGCAACGATGCGGGCAACCCGGTGACCTACCCGATGTCGGTGGATGCTGTCCTCTCGGTCGAGGAAGGCCAGGAAGTGCAGGCCGGCGACGTCGTGGCGCGGATCCCGCGCGAGGGCGCGAAGACGAAGGACATCACCGGCGGTCTGCCGCGTGTGGCTGAACTCTTCGAGGCACGCCGTCCGAAGGACCACGCCATCATCGCCGAGGTCGACGGTTACGTGCGGTTCGGGCGCGACTACAAGAACAAGCGCCGCATCAGCATCGAACCGTCGGACGAGACGCTGGAAACGGTCGAGTACATGGTGCCCAAGGGCAAGCACATCCCGGTGCAGGAAGGCGACTTCGTGCAGAAGGGTGACTACATCATGGACGGCAACCCGGCGCCCCACGACATCCTGTCGATCATGGGTGTCGAGGCCCTGGCCGATTACATGATCGACGAGGTGCAGGAGGTCTATCGTCTGCAGGGCGTGAAGATCAACGACAAGCACATCGAGGTCATCGTGCGCCAGATGCTGCAGAAGTGGGAGATCACCGACAGCGGCGAGACCACGCTTCTGAAGGGCGAACATGTCGACAAGCAGGAGTTTGACGCAGCCAACGAGAAGGCGATTTCCAAGGGTGGCCGTCCGGCACAGGGCGAACCGATCCTGCTGGGGATCACCAAGGCGTCGCTGCAGACCCGCTCCTTCATCTCGGCGGCCTCCTTCCAGGAGACGACCCGCGTGCTCACCGAGGCCTCGGTCCAGGGCAAGCGCGACAAGCTGGTCGGCCTGAAGGAGAACGTCATCGTCGGCCGCCTGATCCCCGCCGGCACCGGCGGCGCGACCCAGCGCGTGCAGCGCATCGCGTCGGATCGGGACAATGTCGTCATCGAAGCCCGCCGGGAAGAGGCCGAAGCGGCCGCGGCCCTGGCGGCACCGTCCGAGGACGACATCATCGGCGGAGACGAATTCGACACGCTGGTGGAAACGCCGGAAAGCCGCGATTGATCGCATGAGACAGGCCCCGGGCGGTGATCCGCCCCGGGGTGAGACAGGCGGGCCGGATGTCGCAGGACATCCGGCCCGTTTGCGTCCGCGCGGGGGACCGCCCGTGCGCCTTCCACAGATTGGGGCTTTTCAACCCGGGCCCGCCGGTGTTCTGTGCCGCTGGACTTGAGGAGAGCGGACATGGCGCATCGCATTCGGATCATCGGGCTTTTGCGGTTCTCCGTCCTGACGCCCACCTATTATTCCGAACGCTTCCCGACGCTGGACGAGATCGCCGCGCATATCTGGTCGGCCGACCGCATGGCCCTGCGCTTTCACCTCTTCGAAAAGCTTTGCCTGCCGTCGCTGACCGGCCAGACCGATGCCGGCTTCGACTGTGTGATCCTGACCGGAGAGCGCCTGCCGTCCGAGTTTCGCGACCGGCTCGAGGCCCTGCTGGCGCCGCATCCCAACATGCACCTGCGGGCCGTGGGGACCGACAACCATTACCAGCTGCTGAAGGACGGCTACAATTCCATCGACCTGGGCGACGCCACGCACAAGGCGCTGTTCCGGCTGGACGACGACGACGCGGTCGACCTGGGCTTCATCGCGCGCACGCGCAAGCGGGCCGAGGGCCTGCTGCGGATGCAGGACCCGAAGACCCCGTCGATCATCGCCTACAACCGCGGTTTCTACGTGCAGCGCAATGCCGGGGGCGAGAACGAGGTCTTCGACGCCACCGAACGCGCGCCTCTGTCGACGGGCACCACCCTGGTCGCGCCGGTCGCCTATCACCGCAATCCCTACCGCTACAATCACCGGGCGCTGGCCCAGCACTACACGACCTATTCCGACATCTCGGTCCCGGCCTTCATCCGGACGATCCACGGTGACAACAAGTCGAACCCGACCCAGATGGGCGCCACCCACCAGATGAAACCTCACCGGATCGAAAAGGCCCTGTCGCGCAATTTCGCCAGCAGCCTGGCCGATCTGAAGGCGCTTTGACCATGACGTCGAATTTCAGTGGCGCCCTGCTGATGATGGCCAGCATGACGGCCTTCACCGTGAACGATGCCATCGTCAAGCTGGTGGGGATCGACCTGCCGCTGATGCAGATCCTGACCCTGCGCGGGGCGATCTCGTCGCTGCTGCTGCTGGGGCTGGCCCTGGCCACCGGGACGCTGACCTTTTCCTTCCCGCGCAAGGATCGCTGGCTGATCGGGGCGCGCAGCCTCTGCGAGGTCGCGGCGGCCTATTTCTTCCTGACCGCTTTGCTGAACATGCCGATCGCAAATGTCAGCGCGGTGCTTCAGATGCTGCCGCTGACGGTCACCGCCGGGGCGGCGCTGTTCTTCGGGGAACGTGTCGGCTGGCGCCGGGCCTCAGCCATCGCGCTTGGGGTCTGCGGCATGCTGCTGATCGTGCGCCCCGGGCCCGAGGGATTTTCGATCCATTCGCTCTATGCCGTGGGGGCCGTCGCCTGCGTGACCTTCCGCGACCTCGTGGTGCGACGGATCTCGCCCGGGGTCAGCTCCATGTCGGTCTCACTGGTGGGCGCGCTGGCCGTCTGCCTGTGCTCCGGCGTGGCGTCTGTCGGGGTCGACTGGGCGCCGGTGACGGGGCGGCTTTGGGTGATGATCTTCGCCTCGTCCTTCTGCGTGATGGCGGGTTACCTGCTGAGCGTCATGGTCATGCGCGTCGGCGAGGTCTCGTTCGTGGCGCCGTTCCGCTACACCAGCCTGCTGGTGGCGCTGATCCTTGGTCTGCTCGTCTTCGGAGAATGGCCCGCGCCGCTGACGCTGCTGGGGGCGGGGATCGTCGTGGCCTCGGGGCTCTTTACCCTCTACCGCGAGAAGGCGGTGCGCGAAGGGGCGTAAAGCGCACGGACCCGGTCGGCGTCGATATTGTAGGTGGCGCGGAAATGCGCCTCTCCGGCGGCATCGAGCGGGGTCAGTTTCACCGGCTTCACGCCCGGCTTCTGGCGGCTGTCGTTGAAATCGTTGTGGCCACGTACCAGCATGTCCTCGCCCGAGAAGGTGACCGTGGGCATCCGCCGCCCGACCTTGGCATGGGCGAAGTTCATCACCGAAAGCGGCACGTCCTCGCGGAACATCAGGGCCAGCGCGGCGGTGGTATAGGGCACCTGCGTGGGCGCGGCGGCGATCCCCTCGGCCGAGGGGCGGGCGATGTAGCCCTGGTTGAAGTCGATCGCCAGGTGCCGGTGCCGGCGCAGCAGGCCGCGCACGTCGCGGGCCGCCTCGCGCAGCGTCTCTACATAGGTGACCGCCACGGCATCGTCGTCATCCATGCGGAACTGCAGCGACGGGCCCTTGGCGCGGCGGACGGAATTGATCGCCTCCTGCATGACCTGGCGGTGCGGCCCGGGCGGGCGGGGTAGGATGCGGGCCTGTGGCATATCGGCCACCAGCGCCTCGAGACGCGCCCGAAAGGGAGCGGCGAGATCCTCTCCGATCACGATGGCAAGTGTGAAATCCCCGTCCGTCTGGGCGCGCAGGGCGGGCAGGGTGAAGGCCTCGAAGGTGCGGAACCGTTCCTCCAGCCGTTCGGGGGCGTAAAGATACGCGATTCGCTCTTTCAGCGTCCCGTGTTCGACCTGAAAGCCCCCTTCGGCAGGATAGGAAAACCGGCACAAACCGATGACCTGCACTGGAATTTCCTCCTCGGGGACATTGACGCGCGCTGCGTCACGCAGCATTAGGGGGACCAGGACGGCGTGGCAACCCGGAGCAGGTGTTGACACCCCTCCCGACTCCCTATAAATGCCCGCTATCCCGGCGCAGGGTCCATCGATCCGCGGCCGGCTCCAGTACTGCCGAGGTCACGATCCGGCCCCTCGGGCCCGATCCTCTGGAAACCCGCCGCACCGACCTTTCAAGCACGGGTCGCATGCGGTTGTTGCGCTTTTGCGAACGCCCTGACGGGCAATCCGGGCGCCTTGCTTGAAACGAACCGCACGCACGCGCGTGCAGAACATGTGTGTTGCGAATACGGGGAAGAAACCGGAATGCCAACGATCCAGCAGCTGATCCGCAAACCGCGGCAGCCCAAAGTGAAACGCTCCAAGTCCATGCACCTCGAGCAGTGCCCGCAGAAGCGCGGCGTCTGCACGCGGGTCTACACCACCACGCCGAAGAAGCCGAACTCGGCCATGCGGAAGGTGGCCAAGGTGCGGCTCACCAACGGCTACGAGGTGATCAGCTACATTCCGGGTGAAAGCCACAACCTGCAGGAGCACTCGGTCGTGCTCATCCGCGGCGGCCGTGTGAAGGACCTTCCGGGCGTCCGTTACCACATCCTGCGCGGTGTCCTGGATACCCAGGGCGTCAAGGACCGTAAGCAGCGCCGCTCGAAGTACGGCGCGAAGCGTCCCAAGTAAGAGGATTAGGATATGTCCCGTCGTCACGCCGCCGAGAAGCGCGAAGTTCTGCCGGACGCCAAATATGGCGACCGCATCCTGACGAAATTCATGAACAACCTGATGTACCACGGCAAGAAATCCGCCGCGGAGCACATCGTTTACAATGCGCTTGACCGCATCGAGTCCAAGGTCAAGCGCGCCCCCGTGGAAGTGTTCCACGAGGCGCTCGACAACATCAAGCCGTCGGTCGAGGTTCGCTCTCGCCGGGTTGGTGGCGCCACCTACCAGGTGCCTGTCGAGGTTCGCCCGGAACGCCGTGAGGCCCTGGCCATCCGCTGGCTGATAAACGCTTCCCGCGCGCGGAACGAAAACACGATGGAAGAGCGCCTCGCCGGCGAGCTGCTGGACGCTGTGCAGTCCCGCGGGTCGGCCGTGAAGAAGCGCGAAGACACCCACAAGATGGCAGAGGCCAACAAGGCCTTCTCGCACTATCGCTGGTAACCCCTAAAAGGTTCGACACCATGGCACGCGACTATCCGCTTCAACGCTACCGCAACTTCGGGATCATGGCGCATATCGACGCCGGCAAGACCACGACGTCGGAGCGCATCCTGTTCTACACCGGCAAGTCCCACAACATCGGTGAGGTGCACGACGGTGCGGCCACCATGGACTGGATGGAGCAGGAGCAGGAACGCGGCATCACCATCACCTCGGCGGCAACGACGACCTTCTGGCAGCGCCAGGAAGAGCCGACCGCCGAAGGCACCTCGGACACCAAGTACCGCTTCAACATCATCGACACCCCCGGCCACGTCGACTTCACCATCGAAGTCGAACGTTCGCTGGCCGTGCTCGACGGTGCTGTCTGCGTGCTGGATGCCAACGCCGGTGTCGAACCCCAGACCGAAACCGTGTGGCGTCAGGCTGACCGCTACAAGGTTCCGCGCATCGTCTTCGTCAACAAGATGGACAAGATCGGCGCCGACTTCTTCAACTGCCACAAGATGATCGAAGAGCGCACCGGCGCCCGCGCGATCCCGGTCGGTATCCCGATCGGCGCCGAGACCGAGCTGGAAGGCATGCTCGACCTCGTGCTGATGAAGGAATGGCTGTGGAAGGGTGACGACCTCGGCGCGACCTGGACCCTCGAGGACATCCGTCCCGAGCTGCAGGACCAGGCCGACGAGTGGCGCAACATCATGGTCGAAGCCGCCGTCGAAATGGACGACGACGCGATGGAAGCCTACCTCGAAGGCGAAGAGCCCGACGTGGACACCCTGCGCAAGCTGCTGCGCAAGGGCACGCTGGACATGGCCTTCGTCCCGATGCTGGGTGGGTCGGCCTTCAAGAACAAGGGTGTCCAGCCGCTGCTGAACGCCGTGATCGACTATCTGCCGAGCCCGCTCGACGTGGTCGACTACATGGGCTTCAAGCCGGGCGACGAAGAAGAAGTCCGGAACATCGCGCGCCGCGCCGATGACGACATGCCCTTCGCCGGCCTGGCGTTCAAGATCATGAACGACCCCTTCGTCGGCTCGCTGACCTTCGTCCGCATCTACTCGGGCAAGCTCAACAAGGGTGACACCATGTTGAACTCGACGAAGGGCAACAACGAGCGCGTCGGCCGGATGATGATGATGCATTCGAACAACCGCGAGGAAATCGAAGAGGCCTTCGCGGGCGACATCATCGCGCTGGGTGGCCTGAAGAACACCACCACCGGTGACACGCTCTGCGCCAAGAACGAGCCCGTCGTGCTGGAAACGATGACCTTCCCGGACCCGGTGATCGAGATCGCCGTGGAGCCCAAGACCAAGGGCGACCAGGAAAAGATGTCGGCCGGCCTGGCACGTCTTGCCGCCGAGGATCCGTCCTTCCGCGTCGAAACCGACCAGGAATCGGGCCAGACGATCATGAAGGGGATGGGCGAACTTCACCTCGACATCCTCGTCGATCGCCTGAAGCGCGAATTCAAGGTCGAAGCCAACATCGGTGCACCCCAGGTGGCCTATCGCGAGACCATCGGTCACGAGATCGAGCACACCTACACCCACAAGAAGCAGTCGGGTGGTTCGGGTCAGTTCGCCGAGGTCAAGCTGATCATCTCGCCGACCGAGCCGGGCGAAGGCTACTCGTTCGAGAGCCGCATCGTCGGTGGTGCCGTGCCGAAGGAATACATCCCAGGCGTCGAAAAGGGCATCAACTCGGTCATGGACAGCGGTCCGCTCGCCGGTTTCCCGGTGATCGACTTCAAGGTCGCCCTGATCGACGGCAAGTTCCACGACGTGGACTCCTCGGTTCTGGCCTTCGAAATCGCAGCGCGGATGGCCATGCGTGAAGGCCTTCGGAAGGCGGGCGCCAAGCTGCTCGAGCCGATCATGAAGGTCGAAGTGATCACCCCGGAAGAATACACCGGCGGCATCATCGGCGACCTGACCTCGCGGCGCGGCCAGGTGACCGGCCAGGAGAACCGCGGCAACGCGATCGCGATCAACGCCTTCGTGCCGCTGGCCAACATGTTCGGCTACATCAACACCCTGCGCTCCATGTCCTCGGGCCGCGCGCAGTTCACGATGCAGTTCGACCACTACGACCCGGTCCCGCAGAACATCAGCGACGAGATCCAGTCGAAATACGCGTAATCCGGGTGGCGGGGTGAACCCCGCCCTACCCATCACCAGTAGGGCGGAGCCTGCTCCGCCGACCCGAATGACAGGAGGCCATCATGGCAAAGGCAAAGTTTGAGCGTAACAAACCGCACGTGAACATCGGCACGATCGGTCACGTTGACCACGGCAAGACGACGCTGACGGCTGCGATCACGAAGTATTTCGGCGATTTCCAGGCTTACGACCAGATCGACGGCGCGCCCGAAGAGAAGGCCCGCGGCATCACGATCTCGACCGCGCACGTGGAATACGAGACCGACGCGCGTCACTACGCCCACGTCGACTGCCCCGGCCACGCCGACTATGTTAAGAACATGATCACCGGTGCCGCCCAGATGGACGGCGCGATCCTGGTGGTGAACGCGGCCGACGGCCCGATGCCCCAGACCCGCGAGCACATCCTGCTGGGTCGCCAGGTCGGCATCCCGAAGATCGTCGTGTTCATGAACAAGGTCGACCAGGTCGACGACGAGGAACTGCTCGAGCTGGTGGAAATGGAAGTCCGCGAACTGCTGGATTCCTACGACTACCCGGGCGACGACACCCCGATCATCGCAGGTTCGGCCCTGGCCGCGCTGGAAGGCCGTGATCCGGAAATCGGCGAGAACAAGATCCGCGAACTGCTGGCCGCTGTCGACGAATACATCGACACGCCCGAGCGTGCCGTCGATCAGCCCTTCCTGATGCCGATCGAAGACGTGTTCTCGATCTCGGGCCGCGGCACCGTGGTGACCGGCCGTGTCGAGCGTGGCGTTGTGAACGTCGGCGACGAACTGGAAATCGTCGGCATCAAGGACACGCAGAAGACCACCTGCACCGGTGTCGAAATGTTCCGCAAGCTGCTGGACCGCGGCGAAGCCGGCGACAACATCGGCGCCCTGCTGCGCGGCATCGAGCGTGACAAGGTCGAGCGTGGCCAGGTTCTCTGCAAGCCGGGTTCGGTCAAGCCGCACACCAAGTTCGAAGCCGAAGCCTACATCCTGACCAAGGAAGAGGGTGGCCGTCACACGCCGTTCTTCGCGAACTACCGTCCGCAGTTCTACTTCCGGACGACCGACGTGACCGGCACCGTGACGCTGGCCGAAGGCACCGAGATGGTGATGCCGGGCGACAACGTCTCCTTCGGCGTCGAGCTGATCGCGCCGATCGCCATGGAGCAGGGCCTGCGCTTTGCCATCCGTGAAGGCGGCCGCACCGTCGGCGCCGGCGTGGTGTCGAAGATCGTCGAGTGATGATCGCGACGGGTGGGCATTGCCTGCGGCGCTAGCGCGGCAGGTCGGCTCACACCGCTGAACAAGGCAATCGACGCGCGGCTCAACCCGCGCGTCATGACTTTCGGGGTCCGTTGCCCGTGGGACCGGCCCCCAAAAACAAGTGGTTCGATGTGGGCGGGGAATGACCCCCGTGCCACCTCTCAACTGAAACGCCCTTTGAAGGGGAATGCGACATGGCAATTCAAAGCCAGAACATCCGGATCCGGTTGAAAGCGTTCGACTACCGCGTGCTGGACGCCAGCACCCAGGAGATCGTGAACACGGCCAAGCGGACCGGCGCACAGGTGCGCGGCCCGATCCCGCTGCCCAACAAGATCGAAAAATTCACAGTCCTGCGTGGTCCGCACATCGACAAGAAGTCGCGCGACCAGTTCGAGATCCGCACGCACAAGCGGCTGCTCGACATCGTCGATCCGACTCCGCAGACCGTTGACGCGCTCATGAAGCTCGACCTCGCCGCCGGCGTTGATGTCGAGATCAAGCTGCAGTCGTAATCGGAGGGTAGATTTATGCGCTCTGGTATCATCGCGAAGAAAGTGGGCATGACGCGGCTGTTTCTTGACAGCGGCAAGCAGGTGCCCGTGACCGTACTGCAGCTCGAGAACCTTCAGGTTGTCGCGCAGCGGACCTCGGACAAGGACGGCTATACCGCTGTTCAGCTTGGCGCGGGCTCGCCCAAGGTGAAGCGCGTCAGCAAGGCCATGCGCGGCCATTTCGCCGCCTCCAAGGTCGAGCCGAAGCGGAAGCTGGTGGAATTCCGTGTGACCGCGGACAACCTGATCGACGTCGGCGCCGAGATCTCGGCCGAGCACTTCCTGGAAGGGCAGAAGGTCGACGTGTCGGGCACCTCGATTGGTAAGGGTTTTGCCGGTGCCATGAAGCGGCACAACTTCGGCGGCCTGCGTGCCTCGCACGGTGTGTCGATCTCGCACCGCTCGCACGGGTCGACCGGTCAGTGTCAGGATCCGGGCAAGGTCTTCAAAGGCAAGAAGATGGCCGGCCACATGGGCGCCGCCCGCGTGACCACCCAGAACCTGGAAGTCGTCAAGACCGACGTCGATCGTGGCCTGATCATGATCAAGGGCGCGGTTCCGGGCTCCAAGGGTGGCTGGGTCACCATCAAGGATGCCGTGAAGAAGAAGCTGCCCGAAGGTGTGCCGCATCCGGCCGCCATCAAGGCAACCGCAGCTCCGGCCGCCGAGGCGCCGGCAGCAGAGGCGCCCGCCGAAGGGGGTGAGGAATGAAACTAGACGTCATCAAGCTCGACGGTGAGAAAGCCGGCGACATCGAGCTCGACGCCGATCTCTTCGGTCTCGAGCCGCGCGCCGACATCCTGCACCGCATGGTCCGCTGGCAGCGCGCCCGCGCCCAGCAGGGCACGCACAAGGTCAAGACCCGCTCGGAAGTGAGCTACTCGACCAAGAAGATCTATCGCCAGAAGGGCACCGGCGGCGCACGCCACGGGTCCAAGAAGGCGCCCATCTTCCGGAAGGGTGGTATCTACAAGGGTCCGACCCCGCGCAGCCACGAGCACGACCTGCCGAAGAAGTTCCGCAAGCTGGGTCTGCGTCACGCCCTGTCCGCCAAGGCGAAAGCCGGCGAGCTGGTCGTGATCGAAGCCGCCGAGTCCGAAGGCAAGACTTCGGTTCTGGCCAAGCAGCTCAAGAACCTCGGCTGGAAGCGCACGCTGATCATCGACGGCGCTGCGGTCAACGAAGGTTTCGCCCGCGCGGCTCAGAACATCGAGGGTCTCGATGTGCTGCCGAGCATGGGTGCGAACGTGTATGACATCCTCAAGCGTGACACCCTGGTGATCACCAAGGCGGGTGTCGAAGCCCTGGAGGCACGACTGAAATGACGGCGAAACCCGAACATTACGACGTGATCCGCAAGCCGATCATCACCGAGAAGGCCACCATGGCGTCCGAGCATGGCGCGGTTGTCTTCGAGGTCCACATCGACTCGACCAAGCCCCAGATCAAAGAGGCCGTCGAGGAGCTTTTCAACGTCAAGGTGAAGGCCGTGAACACGACCATCACCAAGGGCAAGGTCAAGCGCTTCCGCGGCCAGCTGGGCAAGCGGAAAGACGTCAAGAAGGCCTACGTGACGCTTGAAGAAGGCAACACGATCGACGTGACCACCGGTCTTTGATCCGGGACGGATCGGCACCATGGGATGCCGTCCGCAAGATCTTGAAGGCCCCTGCGAAAGCGGGGGCCTTTTTCATGCGCCGGGTGTCCCACGCGTGGGACATCTTGTGGGGTGAGTGATTTCAATGGGTTGCGCGGGCGAATTTACCTGTTGTTAGGAATTCGCCTCGGGCGGGGCCGCTCTCCGGTCCTGGCGGACCGGCTCGCAATGGGCGGGAAGACGGGGCGCGCTTAGAAGAAGCGCTGCATCTCGCGCAGGATATACTGGATGTCGCGCGCGCCGTCGAGTTCAAGGGAAAAGCACCCGATCAGGTCCCGGGTCTCGGGGCACATGCCCCATTTCTTCACGATGGCCACGACTTCGTTGCCGGCCTCGACCTCGTTCTCGGGGTCCCAAAGCCGCAGAAGCTGGGTGTAGTAGGGCACGAATTCCAGGTCCGAGAGCGCCAGATGCGCCGCCAGCGGCTCTCCGAGCTGGGCTTCGTCATCTTCCCAGAGGCTGAGCGTCGGGCGCGACAGGGCGGCCGCGCGCATCAGCAGCTCTTCGAGCTTGACGAGGTAGGCCTTGGTGCGCTGGCGCAGCTGAAGGTCCGACCGGGCGGCATCCCAGAAGGCGGGGCAGAAGCCGGTCCAGGGGTTCGACTGGGTCAGGCAGTAATCGAGCCCGTCGTAGGGATCATAGGCCCCGGCGGCCGAGGGCAGGCCCGGGACCGACAGGCTGATCTGGAAGAAATAGATGTCGCGTTCTTCGAGCCGGGCCGAGATTTCGTCGATCGCCGCTTCGAGATGGTGGAACGTCTCCTCTATCTCGCTCGGGTTTCCGATGTCCCTGCAGCTGACCGACAGGGACAGCTTCAGGTCTTGCTGAATATATCGCGTTCTGAGTGTCATTGCATTCGTCTGTTGGTTCCGCCACCGTCAACGGCCGTTGGTTTTGCCCCCACGGCACCTTTTGGGAATGTTCGCAGCGCGGGAAGGCCCAGCCGCGACAGAAATGTGACAAAGCTGGGGCGATTGGAGCGCCGAACCCGTCCACGCATGGCATTCAGGGTCCGACCCGATGGCGGGAATACGGTCAGATCGCGGCAGCAGCTGCGATCCCGGGGACCGAAAGCGGCCGACCAGGCACCGGTTGCCGGGGCCGGGATAAAACCCACCGTGTCCCGGGCCTGTCAGGGGGCCTGTGCCTGGATCCTGAAGGTCGGGCCGTGTCGCGCGCGCGCCCGCGTGACGCAGGGGCAAGCCAGCGGTTGTGACAGGCTGGATGGTGGTCCTATAGTGGAGGCGCCGAGTGGTTCGGCGTGGGTTTCGGAAAGGGTGAATTATGGATAACGGACTAGGCTTCTTCGATATTTTCTGGTCGATCTTCTGGTTGTTCCTGATGGTCGCATGGTTCTGGGTACTGATTTCGGTGGTCTCCGACATCTTCCGCTCAAAGGACATGAAGGGCGGAGCCAAGGCGCTTTGGGTGGCCTTCGTCATTCTGCTGCCCTGGCTGGGCGTGCTCGCCTACCTGCTGATCCGCGGCGACAAGATGCACCAGCATCAGGCCGAGGACATGGAGAAGATGCAAGCAGCCCAAAAGGATTACATCCGGTCGGTGGCGTCGGTTTCCTCGGCGGACGAGATCGAGCGGCTGGCCAAGCTGAAGGACAGCGGGCACCTTACCGAAGAGGAATTCGCGGCGCAGAAGGCGAAGGTGCTGGGGGGCTGAGACGTCCCGGCCGCCGGGGCGGGGCGCGTGCGGGGGAATGCGCTTGTACCCGGGCGGAGCCGAGGATAGCGCTTGCCGCAGGGTTCTGACCGGGCGGGTGGCGTGTTTTTGCATCTGTCGGCTGGACTGGGGGCGGGGAACCTGTTATCCGCCTGCGAATTGAAAGGCCCCGGATTCGCTCCGGGGCCATTGATTTTGGTTCGGGCGGCCCCGTTTCGACTTTGTATCGACGCAGCCGCCACGCAACCGCCCGGGGCCCGAAGACGGGCGCCGTATCGCCGGGGACCTTCGGGGCCCTATAACCATGGGCCCAGTGCGCACCTTCCGGTGTTCACACCACCAGGGGCCCCAAACATAGCGGCGGGCAAACTCGTCGCGGTCGGGGCCAGGCCCTGACCTTGCTAAACGGAAGACAGAAAGCATGGCACTCAAGTCGTACAAGCCGACGACGCCGGGCCAGCGCGGGCTGGTGCTGATCGACCGTTCGGAGCTGTGGAAAGGACGCCCCGTCAAAGCCCTCACCGAGGGTCTGACGAAGTCGGGCGGCCGTAACAACACCGGACGGATCACCTCGCGCAGGCGTGGTGGCGGGGCGAAACGCCTCTACCGGATCGTCGATTTCAAACGGAACAAGTTCGACGTTCCCGCAACCGTGGAACGGATCGAATACGACCCCAACCGCACCGCCTTCATCGCGCTGATCCGCTATGAAGATGGCGAGCAGGCCTATATCCTGGCGCCGCAGCGGATGGCTGTCGGCGACAAGGTCGTCGCCGCCGAGAAGGCCGACATCAAGCCCGGCAACGCGATGAAGTTCTCGGGCCTGCCGATCGGGACGATCGTTCACAACATCGAGCTGAAGCCCGGCAAGGGCGGCCAGATCGCACGCGCAGCCGGAACATATGCCCAGTTCGTCGGCCGCGATGGCGGTTATGCACAGATCCGCCTGTCGTCGGGCGAACTGCGCATGGTCCGCCAGGAATGCATGGCCACCGTCGGTGCCGTGTCGAACCCCGACAACAGCAACCAGAACTACGGTAAAGCCGGCCGCATGCGCCACAAGGGCAAGCGCCCGTCGGTCCGTGGTGTCGTCATGAACCCGGTCGACCACCCCCATGGTGGTGGTGAAGGCCGGACCTCGGGTGGCCGTACGCCGGTGACGCCCTGGGGCAAGGACACCAAGGGCAAGCGCACCCGCAACAAGAACAAGGCGTCGCAGAAGCTGATCATCCGCTCGCGGCACGCCAAGAAGAAAGGGCGCTGATATATGTCTCGTTCTGTTTGGAAAGGCCCTTTCGTCGACGCTTACGTGCTGAAAAAAGCCGAAGCTGCGCGCGAATCCGGGCGTAACGAAGTGATCAAGATCTGGTCGCGCCGCTCGACGATCCTGCCCCAGTTCGTGGGCCTGACGTTCGGCGTCTACAACGGCCAGAAGCACGTTCCCGTGCAGGTGTCCGAGGACATGATCGGTCAGAAGTTCGGTGAATATTCGCCGACCCGGACCTATTATGGCCATGCGGCTGACAAAAAAGCGAAGCGGAAGTAAGTCATGGGCAAGGAAAAGAACCCCCGCCGCGTGGCTGAAAACGAAGCGATGGCCAAGACCCGCATGCTTCGTACCAGCCCGCAGAAACTGAACCTCGTGGCCGCCATGATCCGCGGCAAGAAAGTCGATCGGGCTCTGACCGACCTGACCTTCTCGAAGAAGCGGATCGCGCAGGACGTCAAGAAGTGCCTGCAGTCGGCAATCGCGAACGCCGAGAACAACCATGGTCTGGACGTCGACGAACTGGTCGTCGCCGAGGCCTATGTCGGCAAGAACCTGACCATGAAGCGCGGTCGTCCGCGGGCGCGTGGCCGGTTCGGGAAGATCATCAAGCCGTTCTCGGAGCTCACCATCAAGGTGCGCCAGGTTGAGGAGCAAGCCTAATGGGTCAGAAAGTCAATCCGATCGGCATGCGCCTCCAGGTGAACCGCACCTGGGACAGCCGCTGGTACGCCGACACCAAGGACTACGGTGATCTGCTGCTCGAGGATCTGAAGATCCGCGAGTTCATCAAGGATGAGTGCAAGCAGGCGGGCGTGGCCCGCGTGATCATCGAACGCCCCCACAAGAAGTGCCGTGTGACCATTCACACCGCACGCCCGGGCGTGATCATCGGCAAGAAGGGCGCCGACATCGAGGTGCTTCGCAAGAAGCTCGCGTCGATGACGGACTCGGAACTGCACCTGAACATCGTCGAGGTCCGCAAGCCCGAGCTCGACGCACAGCTGGTCGCTGAATCGATCGCACAGCAGCTGGAGCGCCGTGTTTCCTTCCGCCGGGCCATGAAGCGGGGCGTGCAGAACGCCATGCGTATGGGCTCGCTGGGGATCCGGGTGAACGTGGCCGGCCGTCTGGGCGGCGCGGAAATCGCACGGACCGAATGGTATCGCGAAGGTCGCGTGCCGCTGCACACGCTGCGGGCGGACATCGACTATGCCCATGCCGAGGCGTCGACCCCTTACGGGATCATCGGCATCAAGGTCTGGATCTTCAAGGGCGAGATCATGGAGCACGACCCGCAGGCGCGCGATCGCAAGGCGCAAGAGCTCCAGGATGGTCCGGCACCTCGCGGTGCGGGCGGCGGTCGCCGCGACCGTGACCGGTAAGGAGTAGGAAACCATGCTTCAGCCAAAGCGTACAAAGTTCCGCAAGCAGCACAAAGGCCGCATCAAGGGTGTGGCGAAGGGCGGGTCTGACCTGAACTTCGGCACCTACGGCCTGAAGGCCATGCAGCCCGAGCGCATCACCGCGCGCCAGATCGAAGCCGCCCGCCGGGCCATGACGCGCCACATGAAGCGTCAGGGCCGCGTCTGGATCCGGATCTTCCCCGACACCGCGGTGTCGTCGAAGCCCACCGAGGTCCGGATGGGTAAAGGTAAGGGCTCGGTCGATTTCTGGGCCGCCAAGGTCAAGCCCGGCCGCGTTATGTTCGAGATCGACGGTGTCACCGACGAAGTCGCGCGCGAGGCCCTGCGCCTGGCCGCGATGAAGCTGCCGATCAAGAGCCGCGTCGTCGTCCGCGAGGACTGGTAAGCGGCCGCGTCCCAAGGGACGTGCTGCAAAAGACAGGAAAGCCCCCGGCGCAGAGATGCGGCGGGGGCTTTCGTTTGTGGGGATGGGGTGCCGGTGGCGGTGGGGTGAAACCCCACCCTACATCCGGGCGCGTCCGCTGGGGCGAAACGGTGGGGCAGAAGCCCCACCCTACGCGGATTGGGGTGGTGCGTAGGGTGGCCTTGATGCTCTGGGACGGGAATGGGGCGGACGTCAGATTGCGGTAGGGCCGTGGCGGGAACGCGCCGCCGATCCGCTGTCCTTGGACAGGACACCGATTGGCCGGGGAGGAGACGCGTAGGGTGGGGTTACACCCCACCGCGACGCCGCCGCCAGGTACGTCCCTGATCTGCCGGGAGGTGCCGCGCAGGACGGGTAGGGTGGGGTTACACCCCACCGCCACCGTCAGTCGTCAATACGCCCGGTTGGTGATCCAGCGGCACTGGTAGGGGGCGAACTCGATCGGGTAATCCGCATGGGCGATGGTCTCGCCCGTGATCAGGTCGGTCCAGGTGTCGCCCTCGATCAGGTTCAGCGCCACCGGGTTCAGCTCGACCTCTTCGTCGCTCACGTTGTGTAGCGCAAAGATCGACTGGTCGCGGTCGATGCTCTGCCGCCAGACGCCAAAGATCCGATCGTCGATCTGCAGGGTGAACTGCGTCCCGTTCGGGTGAAAGGCCGGTTGCCGCCCGCGCAGGCGGATCCGCGCCTTCAGCGCCTCCAGCACCTGCGAGGTGTGGCTCTGAGGATCGTCCAGCAGAGCCTGCAACGCGCCGTAATCCCAGTTGTGCCGGTTGATCGCGCGTTTCATCCCCGTCTTGGCGACCTTGTCGTGATCGTTCGGCGTGGCCAGCAGGGCGTGGATGTAGAAGGCCGGGATCCCTTCGAGCGCCATGACGATGGTCTGCGACGCGACGAAGCGTTCGACGTGCCAGCCGTCCTCGCCCTTCAGCGTGCCCTTCATCGCCTCGAAGAAGGTGATGTTCAGCTCGTAGGGGCTTTCGCGGCCGCCACCCAGAGCCCGCATCGACACCTCGCCGCCATAGCGGCGGACGACGCCGATCATCGCGTCCTTCTGCTCTTCCGTCAGGATGCCTTCGGCCGGGCGCATGCCGATGCCGTCATGGCTGGCGGAGAAGTTCAGGTAGGCACAGCCCAGCTGCGCGGGCGGCATGGCGGCCTGCCATTTCACCAGGTAGCGCGCCGTGCCCGACAGCATCGCGTGCAGCAGAAGCGGCGGCAGCGAGAAGTTGTAGACCACATGGGCCTCGTTCCGGTTCCCGAAATAGGACAGGTTCTCGAGGCTGGGCACATTGGTTTCGGTCAACAGGATCACCGGCTCGGCCGCGTAATCGCACAAAAGCCGCATCAGCCGGACGATGGCATGGGTCTGGGGCAGGTGAATGCAGTTGGTGCCGACCTCTTTCCAGACGAAGGCCACGGCATCCAGTCGGATGATCCGCACGCCGTTGTCCACATGCATCCGCATGATCCGCAGGAATTCCAGAAGCACCTCGGGGTTGCGGAAATCCACATCGACCTGATCGTGGCTGAAGGTGCACCAGACATGCTTGGTGCCATCCGCCGTCTCGACCTCGCGCAAGAGCGGATGGGTGCGGGGGCGCACGACCTCGGAAAGGTCGTCCTCGGGCGAGGCTTCGAAGAAGAACTTGTCGTAGGGCGCGTGGCCCTGGATGTAATCGTGGAACCAGGCCGACTGGCTTGAGACGTGGTTCAGCACCAGGTCCGACATCAGCTTGAATTCCGAGCCGATGCGCTGGATGTCCGACCAGTCGCCCAGAACCGGGTTCACCGCGCGGTAATCCGACACCGCAAAGCCGTCGTCCGAGGTGAAGGGGAAGAACGGCAGGATATGCACGCCGTTGGTCACGCCCCGCAGGTTGCGGTCGAGGAAATCGTGCAGCAGGTCCAGCGGCTTGTGCGCGCCGTCGACGATGGAATTGCCATAGGTGATGACCAGCGCGTCGCGTTCCGACCAGAAGCCGTTGCCGGGCTTGCGGCCGCGTTTTCGGCGGTGGCGGTCTTCGGGCCAGAAGGCGTCGACGATCTGGCTGCCGAGGATGTCGGCGTTCAGGTCCGGGTAGATCTGGCGCACCAGTTCGGACAGGCGGAGAGAGAAGGGATCTTTCACGAAACGGGCTCGGTCCGGCTGAGGCCGCCGATGGCGGCGATGTGGTCGATAACCTGTTGCAGGCCCTCGCCGGTCTTCAGGGTGCAGAAGACATAGGGCCGTTCGCCCCGCATCTTCTTCGCATCCCGGTCCATGACCTCGAGAGAGGCGCCCACATGGGGGGCGAGGTCGGTCTTGTTGATGATCAGGACGTCGGACTTGGTGATCGCGGGGCCACCCTTGCGCGGGATCTCTTCGCCCGCGGCGGTGTCGATCACGTAGAGCGTCAGGTCGGCCAGTTCGGGCGAGAAGGTGGCCGACAGGTTGTCGCCGCCGGATTCGATGAACACGATCTCAAGGTCCGGGAAGCGCCCCGTGAGCTCGGCCACGGCGGCGAGGTTGATCGAGGCATCCTCGCGGATCGCCGTGTGCGGACAGCCCCCGGTTTCGACGCCCAGTATCCGGTCCAGCGGCAGCGCCTGCATGCGCATCAGCGCCTCGGCGTCCTCGCGGGTGTAGATGTCGTTGGTGATCGCCGCGACCGAGAAGTCGTCGCGCAGGGCGCGGCAGAGCGCGGCGGTCAGGGTGGTCTTGCCGGCGCCCACCGGGCCGCCGATGCCCACGCGCAGCGGGCCATGAGATGAGGTCATGAGCGAAACATCCTCGAATATAGGGTTTCATGCCGCATTGACGATATATCCGCCAGAAAGGCCGAGGACCCGAGGTCATCGAGCGTCAGGGATAGCGCCATTCGGGCGAGCTCTGCAAGGGTGGGGGCCGTAGCAGCAAGCCGGGCCTGGGCCTCTGTCTGTCCAAGAGGCACAAGGCGTGTCGCGGCGGCGGTCAGGTTCGATGCAAAGGCATGCAGATAGAACTGCAGGGTCGCCTCCAACGGCAGGCCTCGGGTGGCGGCGGCAGAGCCAACGGCGACCGGGTAGGCGCGCGGTGCGGGCGCGCAGCCCCAGATCGCGGCGGTGGTCTCGGCAAAGGCCGCGCCTTGCAGCTCGGTCTCGGTCGCGCGTTCGCGCGAGGGGGCCAGCGCACGGGCCAGCGCGTCGATCTCGGCCAGCTGATCCGGGTCGCCGGCGGTCTGCGCGGCATGGGCGGCGACCAGCAGGATCGCATCCGTCCGACCCGAGCCATGCCGCAACACGTCGTCGAGGAAGGCGCCGAAACTGTCGGCATCGGTCACGCGGCCCTCGGCCACGGCCATTTCAAACCCGTGGGAATAGGCGAAGGCGCCCACCGGATAGGCGGGCGACAGCCATTGGGCCAGCACCAGAAGGTCGGTCCCGGCGCTCATGGCGCCTTCCCGGGCCGGGTGCGGAACGGCGCAGGGCCTGTCCCCGAGGCGGGGACAGGGGAGACCAGGGTCATCTGCCTCATCAATGCGCGTGGGAATGGGTGCGGCCGTGACCATAGGCGCCGCCTTCTGGGGTGAAGGGCTCTGTCACCTCGCGCGTGCTGGCGCCCAGCAGGGTCAGCATCTCGGCGATGACATGGTCGGGCTGGATCAGCAGGCGGCTGCCCTCGATCTGGCAGGGCGTGTGGCGATTGCCCACGTGCCAGGCGATGCGGGTCAGGTCTTCGCCGGTGATTTCCAGCAGGCGTTCCGGCGCGGCCTCGACCGCGATCTCGCGGCCGTCTTCAAGCACCAGCACCGAGCCGTGGTCGAGCGACGTGGTCTTGGGCAGGTCGACGAGGATCGAGCCCCCGATACCGCCGTCGTCATCGGCCAGCTGCAGCACCTTGCGGCGCAGGAAGCGGCCTTCGTAGTCCAGTGCGACGCGGCCCGACGCGGGGCCATGCGCATGATCGCGGGTGCCGGTGGCACGGGGCAGGGGGGCTGCGGCGTTCATGCGGCGCCCCCCGCAAGGATCACAGGTACAGGACGTCCCGGAAAACGACGCGGACGATGTCCTCGCGCTTGATGCCGCGCTCGGCCAGTTGAGCGTCGCTCAGACGCTGCAGCGCCTGCACGCGCTTCATGCGCGGGTTCGCTTCGGCGGCCAGCACCAGGGCGTTGCCGATCGATGCGAAGAAATGCTGCACAGCGGAAAGAATGCCGGCGGGTGCGATGTGTTGCGATGTATATGCCATTATTACCTATGCCTCTTTGGGTGTTTCCCTCTTGGCAGTAGGTATATGCTGCACCTGCAGCATTCGGTAGGTCTGACTCCGAATAGCCGTTACGCGCCTCGTGCAAGTCTCTGTTCATCATTTGTCAATACCTCAGAACAGGAAGTAACGCTGCGCCATCGGCAGCTCTTCGGCCGGCGCGCAGGTCAGAAGCTCGCCGTTGGCGCGGACCTCGTAGGTCTCGGGATCGACCTCGATCTCGGGCAGGGCGTCGTTCAGCTTCAGGTCGGATTTCGACACGGTGCGGCAACCCTTCACCGCCTCGGTCTGCTTGGCGATGCCGATCTTGTCGCGCAGCCCGTCGGCCTGGGCGGCCTCGGACACGAAGAGCAGGGCGGAGTTTTCGACCGAGCGGCCGAAGGCGCCGAACATCGGGCGGGAATAGACCGGCTGCGGCGTGGTGATCGAGGCGTTGGGATCGCCCATCTGCGCGCAGGCGATGGTGCCGCCGACAAGGACCATCTCGGGCTTCACGCCGAAGAAGGCGGGGTTCCACAGCACCAGGTCGGCGCGCTTGCCTTCCTCGATCGAGCCGATCGCGTGGCTCATGCCGTGGGCCAGGGCGGGGTTGATCGTGACCTTGGCGATGTAGCGGCGGACGCGGACATTGTCGTTGTCGCCGGTTTCTTCCGACAGGCGGCCGCGGACCTTCTTCATCTTGTCGGCGGTCTGGAAGGTGCGGATGATCACCTCTCCCACGCGGCCCATGGCCTGGCTGTCCGAGGCGATGATCGAAAAGGCGCCCATGTCGTGCAGGATGTCCTCGGCGGCCATCGTCTCGCGCCGGATGCGGCTTTCGGCAAAGGCCACGTCCTCGGGGATCGACGGATCCAGGTGGTGGCAGTGCATCAGCATGTCGAGGTGTTCCTCGAGCGTGTTCACCGTGAAGGGGCGCGTCGGGTTGGTCGAGGACGGCAGCACGTTGGTTTCGCCGCAGACCTTGATGATGTCGGGGGCATGGCCGCCGCCGGCGCCCTCGGTATGGAAGGCGTGGATGGTGCGGCCCTTCATGGCGGCGACGGTGTTCTCGACGAAGCCGGATTCGTTGAGCGTGTCGGTGTGGATCATCACCTGCACGTCCATGTCATCGGCGACCGACAGGCAGCAGTCGATGGCGCCGGGGGTGGTGCCCCAGTCCTCGTGCAGCTTCAGCGAGCAGGCGCCGGCCCTGACCATTTCCTCAAGCGCGGCGGGACGCGAGGCGTTGCCCTTGCCGGCGAGGCCGAAGTTCATCGGGAAGGCGTCAAGCGCCTGCAGCATGCGCGCCAGGTGCCAGGGGCCCGGCGTGCAGGTGGTGGCCAGGGTGCCATGGGCCGGGCCGGTGCCGCCGCCCAGCATGGTGGTGATGCCGGAATGCAGCGCATCCTCGATCTGCTGGGGGCAGATGAAGTGGATGTGGCTGTCGAAGCCGCCGGCGGTGACGATGCTGCCCTCGGCGGCGATGGCCTCGGTGCCGGGGCCGACGATGATGTCGACGCCGGGCTGGGTGTCGGGGTTGCCGGCCTTGCCGATCTTGGCTATCCGCCCGTCGCGCAGCCCGATGTCGGCCTTGTAGATGCCGGAATGGTCGACGATCAGCGCGTTGGTGATCACCGTGTCCACGGCGCCCTCGGCGCGCGTCGCCTGGGACTGGCCCATGCCGTCGCGGATCACCTTGCCGCCGCCGAACTTGACCTCTTCCCCGTAGGTGGTGAGATCCTTTTCGACCTCGATGATCAGGTCGGTGTCGGCCAGCCGCACCTTGTCCCCGGTGGTGGGGCCGAACATGGCGGCGTAGTCGGCGCGGGATATGGTTGCGGGCATTTGGGGGTCCTCGGACTTGGGATGAGGGGTGTCAGGGGGCGCTGTGCGGAACAGGGGCGGGGCGGGACATCGGCCTCAATACCCCGTCATCTGCTTGAGATCCTCGGTTCGCTGGCGGGTCAGCCGCTCCATGCAGCTGGAAAAGACCAGCGGCTGGATCGAGCCTGTGGTGTAGGGCGCGGCCTCGGCCTGGCAATTGGCGTCGCGGAAGGCGATCCAGGCGCGCTGCGCCTTCAGAAGGTCTTCGCCATGGCCGGCCTCGTCGAAGAACGCCTTGGCCGGTTTCCAGGCCGCGTTCAGCTCGGCATCGGCGGCCTTGTACTCGGCCGCGGCGCATTCGTTCATCTCGACCTGCGTGTCGCCGGGGCAGGCGGCCTGCGCCATGGCGGGCAGGCAAAGGGCAAGGGCCGCAATGGCCATGCTGCGGAAATCAGGCCTTGAACGCATCGTCCACCTCCACTTGAAGCCCGGTGACAAGGGCATTGGTCTGGGCGGCCATTCCGACCACCGCGAGCATTTCGGCCTGCATTTCGTCGGTCATCCCCTTGGCCTTCGCCGCGGCGGTGTGTGAATGCACGCAATAGCTGCAGGAATTGGCGGTGGAGACGGCCACGTAGAGCATCTCCTTGACCAGCGGATCCAGCGCGCCGGGCGCCATGACCACCTTCAGCCGGTCCCATGTGGCGCGCAGCAGCGCCGGGTCATGGGCCAGCGCGCGCCAGAAGTTGTTGACGTAGTCGGTCTGCCGTGCGGCGCGGATCTCGGCAAAGACCTCGGCCGCTTCGGGCGAAAGGTCTTCGTCGGCCAGAAGGGAAACGGTGCCCATCAGAGCACCGCCATGACCCGTGCCGGGCCGCCGGTGCCGCCGCCGTGCTTGGGCGCGCCCACGAAGATGGTGGCGCCGGTGGCGGGCAGGCCGGCCAGCCCGGCGAGGCATTCGATCCCGTAGCGGCCCGAGGGCAGCCAGCTGTAATGCACCGCGAAATCGGCCGAATTGCCGGGATCGAGCGACAGCGTGTCGACGCCGATCGCCGCCACGCCCATCTCGTTGAGCATGTCGGTCGCGCTTTGCGCGAAGCCGGGGAAGGCGAAATTGCCGTCGGCATCGTTGCGGAAGGACGGATCGCCCACCTTCTCGGCCCAGTCGGAATACATCGCCACCAGGGCACCAGCGGGAATGTCGCCATTGGCCGAGATCCAGGCCTCGATATCCTCGGCCTCGACCATGGCATTGGCGTCCTCGGCGGCCTTGGCCGAGATGTCGACGATGCAGAGCGGGCACATCAGGTCCTCGGGCGCCAGTTCGTCGACCGAGGCGCCATCGGCCGAGAAGTGCAGCGGCGCGTCGATATGGGTGCCGGAATGTTCGTCATAGGTGACGCGGAACAGCTGGTAGCCGTCCTTCTCGATCGAGAAGGTCTTTTCCATCGAGATGCCGGGTTCGCCCCCGAAAGTGGGGAACTCGGGCGTGAAGGTGTGGGTCAGGTCCACCACCTTGCCGGTCGATTGTGCCAGCGCCGGACGCGCGGCAGAGGCGGCGAGCCCCACCATCCCGGTGGCAGCGGCGCCGCGGAACAGATCCCGGCGCGAGAGCATCTTCTTCTTCACGCTCTCCATGACGCAGACATGGCACATATCGGTACTCCTGGTGTTGGACTGGTGTTGTTCTTTGCTTTTCGTGCGGGCCTTGTGACCGGCCCGTCTGTGGTGTTTGCCCGGCCGTGCCGGGGCGCGCGGCCTAGTCGAGCGCGCCCATGACCTTCTGGTTGAAGCCGTAGATCTCGCGCTTGCCGGCCACCGTGATCAGGTTGACCTCGCGCGACTGGCCCGGCTCGAACCGGACGGCGGTGCCGGCGGCGATATCCAGCCGCATGCCCCGCGCGGCCGCGCGGTCGAAGTCGAGCGCGGGGTTGGTTTCGGCGAAATGGTAATGCGAGCCGACCTGAACGGGGCGGTCGCCGGTGTTGGAGACCATCAGCGTGATTGCCTCGCGCCCCGCGTTCAGGGTGATCTCGCCCGGGGCGGTGATGACCTCTCCGGGGATCATGAGCGGCGTTTCACGTAGACGGCGATGACCAGCAGGATCGCGATGGCGCCAAGGCCCATCAGCAGCAGCGGATCGTCGGTATGCGCGTGGGGCGTCGGGGCCTGGTGGGCGGCCGCCACGACGGGGGCAAGCGCAAGTAGGGCAAAGAGAGATTTCATGTGGGCTCCTGTCGGTCTTCGTGTGTTCGGTTCGGTGCGGGCCTGTGGCGCCGGCTCAGCGGATCGGATCGTGGACGGTGACCAGCTTGGTCCCGTCGGGAAAGGTGGCTTCGACCTGCACTTCGCCGATCATCTCGGCGATGCCGTCCATGCATTGATCGCGGGTCACGATGGTCGCGCCGGCCTCCATCAGGTCGGCGACCGAGCGCCCGTCGCGGGCGCCTTCGACCACCGCATCGGTGATCAGCGCGATCGCCTCGGGGTGGTTCAGCTTGACACCGCGTGCCAGCCGCTTGCGGGCGATCTCGGCGGCCATGGCGACCATGAGCTTGTCTTTTTCGCGGGGGGTCAGTTGCATGTCAGAGAGTCCAGGTCCGGGGCAGTGGGATGGTCGATAATGCGGCCACAAGGGGTAGCAGGTGCTTGCGCAGGGTGAAACCGTCGGGCGCCAGAAGCCGGGCAAGCAGCAGCCCGTCGCGCACGAGGCTCGCGCCGCCCGTGGTGGGCAGCGTCTCGCGGGCGCGGTCGAGCAGACGTCCGGCCTCGGGATCGGCGATGATCACGGTGGCCATGGCACCGGCGCCATCGGCGATGCCGGGGCGCGCGAGGTGGGCGGCGATGTCGCCCGTCAGCGCGATGCGGTCGGAGAACAGGAGCTGCCCGTCGCGGCGGATGTCGATCCGGTCGGTGAAGCGGCCGCGGCGCAGCGTCTCGCCCATGGCGTGCCGGCCGAAGACCACAGGTTCGACCAGCAGCAGCCGCGCGTCGGGGCCTTGCAGGTCGGCCGACAGGCGGCGGTCGAGCGCGGCGCCGTCGAACAGGATGGTTTCCTGCGGCAGCCAGTCAAGCGTGGCGCGCGCCCCCAGAACCAGCCGGTTGCGCACGCGCCCGATCTCCTCCGGCTGCGCCTTGTAGGCGCGCTCGGCGGCCTGTGTGGTGATCGTCAGGCGGGTGTCGGCCCCTGCCGTGGCGGCCACGTCGAACCGGTCGCCCCCGGTGATGCCGCCGCCGGTGTTCAGCAGCACCGCGTCCAGCGCGGGCCCGCGTGGCCGGGGAAACAGCGCCTTCATCGAGCCCTGCTGATGCAGCCCGTCCAGCACGCTGGCCGCGCCCCGGCGCTTTGCCGACAGTCGCACCTGTCCCATGGCGCGCGGCTGCCCGAGGCAGGGGAACGGCACGGCGGGACTGGCGGTCATGAAGGCTCCTGCTTTGGTCACGCGCCAGATTGCGCAGGGGCGGGGGGCGCCACAAGGCAATCCGGGGGCGGATTCCTGAAAAATGATCAACCCGGCGGCAGATTTTTCAACTTTGCCCGCAGTCTGTGCGATTTTAAAACGGCTGGGAACAGGTATTTTTGACCAGGCGCAAGGACGTCCGCAAGACCCGCGATCCGGAAGGCGATGCGTTGCGGGATTTCTGCGTTTACGTCCTTTGATGCGTTTGCTGCGCCAGCGCCTTGTTTTTGCCACGTGTGTTGCGCAGGAAACGGGTGCAAACCTGTTCTGCCCGGTGGCCGAACCCGCGTGAGTGAAACCGAATGATCATCGATTCCATCCAGCCCGTCGTGGCGGATACGCCTCCCAGCCCGCTGGGCGGCTGGTCCGAGACGGCAGAGACCCTGACCGGCGCGCTCGTCGTGCCGCCCGTGGCCTCGGGCTTTCAGCAGAAGACCGGAGTGCTGCGCGCCGATGGCAGCTATTGCGCGACCGGCGCGCTGTGGCGGCGGCACCGTCCGGTGACGCTGGCGCCCGATCCCGTGGCACCGGCGGCGGACGGCCAGATCGGCGAGGCGTTGGCCGGGCGCTGGATCTGGGGCGGCCTGCTCTGGGGGCATTTCGGCCATTTCCTTGCCGAAAGCACCGCGCGGCTGTGGATCCTGGACGCGCTGGAGCAGGCCGGCGGGCCGGTCGATGGCGTGGTCTTTGTCCCCAAACGCCCCCGCAACGGCGAACGGATACGCGGGTATCAGCAGGATTTCTTCCGGCTCATGGGGCTCGACATTCCCATCCGCGTGGTCAATGCGCCGACGCGGGTCGAAACGCTTGTCGTCCCCGGGCAGGGCTTTGGCCTGGGCGAGATTTCGGCCGGCACCGCGCCGGTGCGCGCCCAGTTCGCCACGCGCTTCGCACCGGACATCGCGCCCGACGGCCCCGAGAAGCTTTATGTCAGCCGCTCCCGGCTGGGCTACGCCAAGGGCAGCATCCTGGGCGAGACGGTGGTCGAGGCGCGGCTGGCCGAGGCGGGCTACGAGATCTTTCACCCCCAGGCTCACCCGATGGAGGTGCAGGTCGCCCGTTACCGCGCCGCGCGGCAGGTGGTGGCGACCGATGGTTCGGCCCTGCACCTGCTGGCCATGGCGCAGCCGAAGGACCAGACGCTGGCGATCATTGCCCGCCGCAAGTCCACGGCGGTGGATCTGCTGGTCCGCCATGTCGCAAGTTTCACGCAGGCCGACCCGCTGGTGGTCGACGCCCTGCGCCGGTCCTGGTTCCCGGAGGGACGCAAGCCGAACCCTCGTCTGGCACTGGGAGAGCTGGAGCTGGCCGAGCTCGGCCGCCAGTTGCAGGCCGCCGGTTTCATCGCCGATGCCGGCGCCTGGACCAACATGACACCCGAGGAGGTGCAGGCGGCACTGGAAACGACCGGGCAGCGGTGGCAGCTGAAGCCCTGGCAGAAACGGCAGGAGGCGAAACGGCGCAGGCAGGCCGCCCGGGGCGACGAAAGTGCCCGGACCGGCCCCGAGCCGCTGGCCGATCCCGAACCGGTCCCGGAGACCGGAGCGGCCTGAGCGGTTCAAGCGGCCCGAGCGGTCAGCCGATGGCCGAAAGCCCGGCCTTCAACGCGCCTTGGATGATCTGCGCTTCCGCCTCCGACAGGATCAGCGGGGGCGAAGGGATCACGTTGAGGCCCGAGACACGGACCATCGGGTTGGCCAGCTTTCGGCGGGATGGGCCATCGCGTGCCAGAGCGGGCGGGCGTTGCGCTCCTTCGGTAAGTTCCGGTCCTTCATCGCGGCATCTCCTTGAGAGGCCCCGGGCGGTGGGCGGGATGGCGGCACTGCGGCGGCGGGACGCGCGCGGCGGCGGCAGGGACGTCAAAAACGTTGACGGGTCCGAGGGGCCACCGTCAGTCTGAAACGGAGAATTGGTTCGATCAGCGAACCGGTCCAACCCGGAGGACCCTGCATGAGACCTGTTGCCATTTCCCTGGCGGCCGCGCTGGCCCTGACGGCCGGATCGGCCCTGGCGGAGTACCCCGAGAAGCCCGTCAGCTTCATCGTGCCCTGGCCGCCCGGCGACTTGGAGGACGTGCTGACGCGGATGATCGCCGAGGATTTCCAAGAAGAGTACGGGGTTGCCGCAGCGGTGGTGAACAAGCCCGGCGGCGGCGGCGGGCCCTTTCCGGGGGCGATCGAGGTCGCCAATGCGCCGGCCGATGGCTACACCATCGGCTCTTTCGTGATCGGCGTGCCCGTGCTGGGCCATCAGATCGACATCCCGCCGCTGACGCCGGCGAAGTTCGATCCGCTGGGCATCTTCCTGACCTATCCCTTCGTGATCGCGACATCGGGCGACGCGCCCTACTCCTCGATGGAGGAGCTGGCCGCCCATGCGCGGGACAACGACGTGGCGCTGGGCCATTTCGGCGATGTGCTGACGCCGACTCAGGTGACCAAGGCCTTTGCCAGGAACGCGGGGTTCGACTGGGGCTCGGACGCGGCCTTCGATGCGCTGGATTGCAACACGCTGGCGAGCGGCGACGCGGATGTCATCAACACGACGCTGCAGCTGATCCTGCCGTGTCTCGACGAGGTGAAGGTCCTGGTCTCGATCACCGATGAACGGATCCCGCTGGTGCCCGACGCGCCGGCCATCGGCGAGCTGGACGATACCCTGGATATCGCGCTCTGGAACGGGCTGTTCGTGACGAAGGACACGCCGCAGGACGTGCGCGACAAGATCATCGCCGTGGCGAAGGAGACGGTGATGAGCGACCGGGCCCAGGCGGTGGCGGCCGAGACCGGCGCGCTGGTCTACTGGCAGGGGCCGGAGGAGAGCGCGCAGCGGATCGGCACCGATACCGACACGGTGGCCCGGATCGGAACGCTTCTGGAATAGCACGACAGCAGGCCGGGCGGGGGCGGGCTTGCACGCAAGCCCGCCCCCGCCCGGCCTGCCTGCGCTTCGCGGCAAGGTCCCTTGCCGACGTCCAGCCAGGGAGCCGCAGATGGCCAGGATGCGATGACGACCGAACGGGAACGCCGGTTTCCCGGGCCGCGCCGGGGGCAGCTGGGCTTTGCCATCGCGCTGCTCGTGGTCTCGGTGCTGCTGCTGGCGCAGATCGGGGCGCAGACGCGCTGGATCGCGGGGGCCGAGCTGTTTGCGCAGCCGCGGTTCTGGCCGGCGGTGGGGCTGGGGCTGATGACGGGGCTGGCGGCGCTTTACCTGGTGCGGCTGCCCTGGCGCCGGTTCACCCGGGCCGACGCGGCCGAGGCGCTGAAATGGCTGGCAGCGCTGGAATTCGTGGCCTGGTTCCTGGTCTATGTCTGGCTCGTGCCGATCGTCGGCTACCTGCCGGTGACGATGGTCTTCGTGCCGGCGCTGGCCTGGCGGATGGGATACCGTTCGGCCCGGTGGATGGCCGGGTCGGTCGCGCTGGCCGTGGCGATCGTGGTGCTGTTCAAGAGCGTTCTGGCGGTGCGGATCCCGGGGGCGGCGGCCTATGACCACCTGCCGGACGGGCTGCGGTCGTTCTTCATCCTGCATTTCTGATGGATCTGCTCGTCTCCGCCCTCGAGATCCTGATGCGCTGGGACGTGGCGCTGGCGCTCCTGACCGGCTCGGTCGGCGGCGTTCTGATCGGGGCGATCCCCGGGGTCGGGCCGGCGGTGGCGATCGCGATCCTGCTGCCGGCGACGTTTTCGATGGAACCGATCGTCGGGCTGACCGTGCTTCTGGGGATCTACGGCAGTTCGATGTATGGCGGGGCGATCCCGGCGATCCTGATCAACACGCCGGGCACCGCCGTCAACGCGCTGACCACCTATGACGGCTATCCGATGACCGTGCGGGGCGAGCCGCGGCGCGCGCTGAGCCTGGCCTATTCGGCCTCGTTCTTCGGCGGCGTTTTCTCGGTTGTCTGCCTGATCCTCTTCGCGCCGGTGCTGGCGAAGGTGGCGCCGCTGTTCGGGTCGCGCGAGATCTTCCTGGCGGCGCTGCTGGGGCTGATCCTGGTGGTGGTGGCGCACCGGGGGCAGGCGCTGATCGCCGGGGTGATGGCGGGGTTCGGGATCTTCCTGCAGACCATCGGGATGGAGCCGGTCAAGTACACCCAGCGCTACACGTTCGAGACGCAGGTCCTGTCGGGCGGCATCGACCTGATCGTCGTGGTGCTTGGGCTTTTCGCGCTCAGCCAGGCCTTCGTGCTGCTGACCGACGAGGACAAGACGATCCACACCACCCAGCTGCGCGGCGGGCTGTTCCAGGGGCTGCGGGAGCTGGCGCGGCATCCGCGGGTGGCGGGTGTCTCGGCCGGGCTCGGCGTGGTGATGGGGATGATCCCCGGCGTGGGCGAATTCACCGCGCAGTTCATGTCCTACACCTATGCGCAAAGGACCTCGAACCGGCCGGAGGATTTCGGGCGTGGCTCGTCCGAGGGGCTGATCGCGGCAGAGACGGCGAACAACGCGGTGCCGGCGGCGGCGATGGTGCCGCTGCTGGCGCTGGGCATCCCGGGCGAGGCGCTGACGGCGATGATGTTGTCGGTCTTCTACGTGCACAACGTGGTGCCGGGGCCGGGGCTGTTCCAGACGCGTATGGATTTCGTGGTGGCGCTCTACCTGGCGCTTCTGATCCTGAACCTGCTGGTTCTGGTCTTTCTGCTGGGGGCGACGACCCAGCTGGTCAAGGTGGTGAAGATCCCCAACCGGTTTCTCGGCATCGCGATCCTGACACTGAGTTTCGTGGGGGTCTATTCGCTGCGCAACTCGGCCACCGACTGCATGCTGGTGGCGGGGTTCGGGCTGCTGGGGTTCGTGCTGAAGCGGCTGTCGCTGCCGGTGGTGCCGATCATCCTTGGCATGGTGCTGGGCGGGATCATGGAGGTGAAGCTGCGCGCAGCCATGGCGCGGGTGAAGACGCCCTGGGATTTCATCGACCGGCCGGTGGCGTTCCTGCTGTTCGTGGTGATCCTGCTGGTGCTGGCGGTGCAGCTGCGGCGCGGCTGGATCGAGGGGCGTGCGCTTCGGGCGGCCATGCGGGACGAGCGGTAAGGCGGGCGGCTGGCGGAGCGGCGTCGGCGGCTGCGGAAGGAGCGGGCGCGGCGGGGGGATCCGGGCTGAGAGGGCGAGACGGCGCTCGGCCGCTGGCCATCGCCCCGCCCGCCCTCCCACCATGCCGCAGCGGACAGGGCGCCGCGCGATCTTGCGTCCGACGTAAAGCCGAATAGGGTGTCGCGATTCAGCAGGCAGCGTGGAATGGGGCCCAGAATGGCGGAGCAGGTTTCGTATGACGTGATCATCGTGGGCGGGGCGATGATGGGGGCCTCGGTGGCGTGGTTCCTGTCGAGCCATCCGGGCTTTGACGGCACCATCGCGGTGTTCGAGCGCGATCCGGGCTATGAGCTGTGCTCGACCACGCACAGCAATTCCTGCATGCGGCAGCAATTCACCACGGCGCCGAACATCCCCGTGTCGCGCTTCTGCGCCGACTACGTGCGCAACTTCCGCGATCACATGGGCGGGGGAGAGGACATTCCCGACCTGCATGTGCATCCCTTCGGTTACATGTACCTGGCCACCACGGAGGAGGGCGCGCAGGTGTTGCGGGACGCGCAGGCGCTGCAGGCGGGGCTGGGGGCTCAAACACGGCTGTTGAGCCGGGAGGCGCTGGCCGAGGGCTTTCCGTTCTACCGGAGCGACGACGTGCTGCTGGCAAGCTACGGGCCGGTGGACGAGGGCTATTTCGACGGCGGCACCATGTTCGACACCTGGCGGCGCAAGGCGAAGGCCAATGGCGTCACCTTCCTGAAGGGCGAGGTGACGGCGATCGCCCGCGAGGGGGCGCGGATTACCGGGGTGACGCTGGACGATGGAACCCGCCTGGCCTGTGGCGCGCTGGTCAATGCCACCGGGCCGCGTGCGGCGCATACGGCGGCGATGGCCGGGCTCGACCTGCCGGTGGAGCCGCGCAAGCGCTACACCTTCGTCTTCGATTCCGCGCAGTCCCTGGGGCAGGATCTGCCGCTGACGGTGGACCCGTCGGGCGTGCATGTGCGCACCGATGGCGCCGGGTTCATGGCCGGCTGCCCGCCGCGCGACGGTGACCCGGCCGTCGCTCCGGACGATTTCACCGCCGATCACGGGCTTTGGGAAGAGGTCGTCTGGCCCGCGCTTTATGAAAGGATACCGGCGTTCGAGGCGATCCGGCTGCGCCAGATGTGGGTCGGGCATTATGCCTACAACACGCTGGACCAGAACGCCCTGCTGGGGCCACACCCCGAGGTGCCCAATTTCCTGCTGATCAACGGCTTCTCCGGGCATGGGCTGCAGCAATCGCCGGCGATGGGCCGGGGGCTGGCCGAATGGATCGTGTCGGGCCGGTTCGAGACGCTGGACCTGTCGGCCTTCGCCTATGACCGGATCGCCAAGGGCGCGCTGATCGTGGAGCGCGCGATCATCTGACGTTCCGTCGTTGGTGTCGCATTGGCGAAATTCCGTTTTGCAGAGCGGAATGGAGGCGCTACGTATAGTGTCCGAAGAGGGACGCCACCGCCGGGACGCGGCGGCGCCCCGACGGTTCGCGGGAGGGGCGGGCCGGAACCGGAACGGGCGCCGCGCCCACGAGGGGAGGTAGACGACATGTCGGACATGGGAACCGCAGCGCAGGCCGTGGCCTACGAGCGCAAGGGCGATATCGCCGTGCTGAAGGCGCAGAACCCGCCGGTCAACGCGCTGGGCCAGGCGGTCCGGCAGGGGCTGATCGAGGGGATCGCGAAGGCCGAGGACGAGGGCGCGAAAGCCGTGCTGATCTACGGCGACGGCACCACCTATTTCGCCGGTGCCGACATCCGCGAATTCGGCAAGCCGCCGCTTGAGCCCTACCTGCCCGATGTCTGCAACCGGATCGAGGCCAGCCCGCTGATCGTCGTGTCGGCGATGCATGGCACCGCGCTGGGCGGCGGGCTGGAGATCGCGCTGTCGACCCACTACCGGATCGCCGTCCCCAAGGCGCGGATGGGGCTGCCCGAGGTGCACCTGGGGCTGATCCCCGGGGCGGCCGGCACGCAGCGGCTGCCCCGGCTGATCGGGGTGGAAAAGGCGCTGGACATCATGACCACCGGCCGCCAGATCGGGGCCGAAGAGGCGCTGAGCCTGGGCGTGATCGACCGCGTGACCGAGGGCACGCCGGAGGAGATCGGGCTGGCCTATGCCGAAGAGCTGATCGCGTCCAATGCTCCCCGCCGGCCCGTGTCCGAGATGCCGGCGCCCGAGCCCATCGACTGGGACGCGACCTATGAGGCGGTGCTGAAACGCGGGCGGGGGCAGATCTCTCCGGCGATGTGCGTGCGTGCGGTGCAGGGCGCCTGCGAGCTGCCCTTTGACGAGGGAGTGGCCAACGAACGCCGCATCTTCCGCGAGCTGATGGAGACGGACCAGCGGCAGGGCATGATCCATGCCTTCTTTGCCGAGCGCGCCGTCGGCAAGCTGCCCGAGCTGAAGGGCGTGGAGCCGCGCCCGCTGGCCGCCATTGCCGTGATCGGCGGGGGCACCATGGGCAGCGGCATCGCCACCTCGGCGCTGATGGCCGGGCTGAGCGTGACCATGCTTGAAATGTCGCCCGAAGCCGCCGCGAAGGCCAAGGACCGGATCGCGGGGAACCTGTCGGGCGCCCTGAAGCGCGGCAAGATCGACCAGGCCGGGTTCGACCGCCTGACCGAGCAGGCGCTGACGCTGACCACCTCCTACGACGATCTCGGCCAGGCCGACCTGGTGATCGAGGCGGTCTACGAGGAGATGGAGGTGAAGAAGGAGGTCTTTCGCAAGCTTGACGCCGTGGCCATGCCGGGCGCGGTGCTGGCGACGAACACCTCTTACCTGGACGTGAACGAGATTGCCGCCGTCACCGCGCGGCCCGAGGACGTGCTGGGGCTGCATTTCTTCTCGCCCGCCCATGTGATGAAGCTGCTGGAAATCGTGGTGGCCGACCGGACGGCGCCGGAGGTTCTGGCCACGGGCTTCGCTCTGGGCAAGCGCATGGGCAAGGTGTCGGTCCGGGCCGGGGTCTGCGACGGGTTCATCGGCAACCGGATCCTGTCGCATTACCGCTCGGCGGCCGATCACATGATCCTCGACGGCGCCTCGCCCTACCAGATCGACGCCGCGCTGGAAGCCTTCGGCTTTGCCATGGGGCCATATGCCGTCGCCGATCTTGCGGGTCTCGATATCGGCTGGGCGGTGCGCAAGCGGCGCCGGGCCGAAGGGCTGGATCCGCGCGCGCGCGACAGCACCTACGCCGACCGGCTCTGCGAGGCGGGGCATTTCGGGCAGAAGACCGGCAAGGGCTATTACGATTACGCCGCCGGGGCGAAGGCCCGGGTGCCGAACCCCGAGGTCGAGCCGCTGATCGAGGCGGACCGCGCCGCGCAGGGCATCACGCCCCGCGCTTTCACCGACGACGAGATCGTTCGCCGCTATATGGCGGCCATGGTCAACGAGGCCGCGCGCGTGGTGGGCGAGGGCATTGCGCGGCGGCCGCTCGATGTGGATGTCACGCTGCTCTATGGCTACGGCTTCCCGCGCTACCGGGGCGGGCCGCTGAAATGGGCCGACATGGAGGGGCTGCCGGGCCTGCTGGAGGACATCCGCGGTTATGCCCGGCAAGACGATTATTTCTGGCAACCGGCGCCCCTGCTGGAGAAGCTGGTCGCCGAGGGAAAGACGTTCGAGGATCTGAACAAGGAGGCGGCGGGCTAAACGGCCGGCCGCGGGAGGAACCGACATGGATCTGAATTACACCGAAGAGGAACGCGCCTTTCGCGACGAGGTGCGCGCCTTCCTGGAAGAGAAGCTGCCGAAGGCCACCGCCGACAAGGTGCGGCGCGGGCAGGAGCTGACCAAGGAGGACATGGAAAGCTGGCACGCGATCCTGAACGAACGCGGCTGGCTGGCGCCGAACTGGCCCGCGGAATGGGGCGGCTGCGAATGGGACGCGGTGCAGAAGCACATCTTCGAAGAAGAGGCCGCCCGCGCCTCGGCCCCCCGCGTGATTCCCTTTGGCCTGTCGATGCTGGCGCCGGTGCTGATGAAGTTCGGCACCGAAGAGCAGAAGCGCCATTTCCTGCCGCGCATCCTCAGCGGCGAGGATTGGTGGTGCCAGGGCTATTCCGAACCGGGCGCGGGATCGGACCTTGCCTCTCTCAAGACCCGGGCGGTGCGCGAGGGCGATCATTACATCGTCAACGGCCAGAAGACCTGGACCACGCTGGGGCAGTATGCCGACTGGATCTTCTGCCTTGTCCGCACCGATCCGGACGTGAAGCAGCAGGAGGGGATCTCGTTCCTGCTGATCGACATGAACTCGCCCGGCATCGAGGTGCGGCCGATCATCCTGCTGGATGGGGTGCACGAGGTGAACGAGGTGTTCTTCGACAATGTCCGCGTGCCCGTCGAAAACCTCGTGGGCGAGGAGAACAAGGGCTGGACCTATGCCAAGTACCTGCTGACCCATGAGCGCACGAACATCGCCGGGGTGGGCGCGTCGCAGGCCGGGCTGGACACGGTCAAGCGCATGGCAAGGGCCGAGATGCAGGGCGGCAGGCCCCTGATCGCGAACCCGCATTTCGCCGCGCGCCTCGCGCAGGCCGAAATCGACCTCAAGGCGCTGGCCACCACGAATCTGCGCGTGGTCTCGCAGACCGCGAAGGGCGGGGCGCCGGGGCTCGAGGCCTCGATGCTGAAGGTGAAGGGCACGATCATCCGGCAGGAGATCAACGACCTTGCCCGCCGCGCCGCCGGGCCCTACGCGATGCCCTTCCCGTCCGAAGCCGTGGAGGGTGACAACGACCCCATCGGCCCCGATTACGCGGGCAAGACCGCGTCGCAGTATTTCAACAACCGCAAGCTGTCGATCTTCGGCGGCTCGAACGAGATCCAGCGCGGGATCATCGCCAAGGTCAGCCTGGGAGGCATGAAATGAACTTCGAGCTGACGGAAGAACGGCAGATGCTGCAGGATACGCTGCGGCGCTATCTGGCGGACAAGTACACGACCAAGGTCCGCAACGGGATCATCGACAGCGAGACGGGGTTTTCGGCCGAGATCTGGGCCGAGCTGGCCGAGCTGGGCGTGATCGGCGCGCTGTTCACGGAAGAGCAGGGCGGGTTCGGCGGCGCGGGCTTCGACCTGTCGGTGGTCTTCGAGGAGCTCGGCCGCGCAGGGGTGGTGGAACCCTTCCTGGACACCGGTGTGCTTTGCGGACGGCTGATCGCGGCGCTGGGGAACGCGGACCAGCAGGCGATGATCGAAGAGATCATCGGCGGCGGGGTGCAGCTGGCCTTCGCCCATACCGAGCCCACCGCGCGCTACGATCTGAGCCGGGTCGAGACCGGCCTGCAAGGGCCGGGCGAGACGCGGCTGACCGGGCGCAAGGCCGTGGTCATCAACGCCGAGGCCGCCGACCACCTCATCGTTTCCGCCCGCGAAAGCGGCGCGGTGGACGACACCGACGGCATCTCTTTGTTCCTGGTGGCGAAGGACGCACCCGGCCTGTCCCTGCGCGGCTATCCGCTGCTGGCGGGCGGTCGCGCGGCCGAGGTCACGCTTGAGGATACCCCTGCCACCCGTCTCGGCGCGGCGGGTGCGGCCTTCCCGGCGATCGAGGCGGCCGTGGCCGCAGCGAACGTGGCGCTGGCCGCCGAGGCCTTCGGCGCCATGAACACCGCCACCGACCTCACCCGCGACTACCTGATGACGCGCCAGCAGTTCGGCCGCCCCATCGGCACCTTCCAGGCGCTGCAGCACCGCATGGCCGACCTGCTGATCGAGCTTGAGCAGGCGCGGTCGGCCGTCATCAATGCGGCCGGTCATCTCGAATCCGACCCGCGCACACGCGACCTGGAGATCGCGGCGGCGCGCAACCTGATCGGGCGGGTCGGGCGGCTGGTGGCCGAGGAAAGCATCCAGATGCATGGCGGCATCGCCATGACCCGGGAATATGAGCTGGCTCATATTGCCAAGCGGATCGTCATGACCGATCACCGGTTCGGCGATACCGATTACCACCTGGAGCGTTTCATTGACCTCAGCACCGCCGCCTGACGACGCGGGCGGGTCCGGCACACCGGACCCGCTCCCCGGCCCCGAAATTGGCCCCGAAACCGGCAGCGACCCTACATCTTCCCTGTTGTTGCGCGACCAGTCCGGCACCCAGGCCATGGTCGGCTATACCGTCGACCTGCGCGCCGGCGACGGGCGCGCGCGGGTCTTCCTCGACATCACCGAGAAGCATTCCAACCGCAACGGCATGCTGCACGGCGGGCTGATGGCGGTTCTGATGGATGCCGCCTGCGGCTTCACCGCCTCGATGAGTTTCGATGACAGCGTGCATCCGCTGCAGGTGCCGGTGGTGACCGTGTCGCTGACGCTGAACCACGTGGGCGGCGCGCGGCTGGGCCAGAGGGTCATCGCCACGGGCCAGGCCACCGGCGGCGGGCGCAAGATCACCCATGTGACGGGCCAGCTGCGCGACGAGGACGGGGCCCTTGTGGCCACGGCCAGCGGCGTCTTCCGGCGGATCTCGGGCTGAGACCAGTGGCACACACCGGCAGGATCGTGACATCGGCCATGCCCAGGGCGTGATGTAACGCCCGTCCGGCGCCTGCGTCACGAAACTTTCGCAAATCCTACACACTCCGTTTGGACAGCGCCGATAGGTCGCTCGAAGCCGGATGGAGTGACGCCTTGCTGCGCATAGACAAACTGACCAAGCGCTTCGGCGCGAATACCGCCGTCGACGCCGCCACGCTGGACGTCGACAAGCCCGCCATGATCGGGATCATCGGACGTTCAGGCGCGGGGAAATCCACGCTTCTGCGAATGATCAACCGCCTCGCGGATGCGACCGAGGGTTCGATCACCTTCGAAGGGCGCGAGGTCACGACCCTGACCGGCGCCGCCAAACGCGCCTGGCAATCCGAATGCGCGATGATCTTCCAGCAGTTCAACCTGGTGCCGCGCCTCGACGTGGTGTCGAACGTGCTGCACGGCACGCTGAACAAGCGGTCGACCTTCGCCACGATGTTCAACCTCTACCCGACCGAGGACATCCACCGCGCGATCGAGATCCTCGACCGCCTGGGAATCGCCGAACACGCCCCGAAACGGGCCGAGGCGCTGTCGGGCGGGCAGCAGCAGCGCGTGGCCATCGCCCGGGCGCTGATGCAGGATCCGCGCATCATCCTCGCGGACGAGCCCATCGCCTCGCTTGACCCGATGAACGCCCAGACCGTGATGGAGGCGCTGCGCCGCATCCACGAGGAAGACGGGCGCACCGTGATCTGCAACCTGCACACGCTGGACACTGCGCGCCGCTATTGCGACCGCGTCGTCGGCATGCGCGACGGGCGGATCGTTTTCGACGGGCTCCCCGAACAGCTGACCACCGGCGTCGCGCGCGAGATCTACGGCGCCGATGCCAGCTTCTCCGAAGCCGCGACCTCGACCGAGATCGGCACGCTCGACCGCGCCGAGGCCGCCGAACTGGAGGCGAAAGCCTTCGTCTGACCCTGCCATCCCCCGCCCGCCGGACATCGAAAACCAGGGCGGGTTTCCAACCAGAGGACTGCACGAGATGAAACACCTGCTTGCCGCCATCGTGGCCACCACCGCCCTGACCGCTCCGGCCATCGCCCAGGAGATCGAGGAATTCCGCATCGGCATCCTCGGCGGCGAAAACGCCCAGGACCGCCTGAACAACAACCAGTGCCTCGCCGATTACACCTCCGAGGCGCTCGGCGTGCCGACCAAGCTCTTTGCCCCGGCCGACTACAACGGCGTGATCCAGGGCCTGCTGGGCGGCACCATCGACATGGCCTGGCTGGGCGCATCGGGCTACGCCAAGACCTACCTGACCGATCCCGAGGCCGTCGAGCCCGTGCTCGTCAAGGTCAACACCGATGGCTCCTACGGCTATCATTCGATCGGTTTCGCCCGCGCCGACAGCGGCATCACCTCGATCGAGGACCTGGAAGGCAAGGTCTTCGGCTTCGGCGATCCGAACTCCACCTCCGGCTACCTGATCCCCTCGATCGAGATCCCGATGGTCACCGGCGCGACCATGGAATCGGGCGACTACTTTGGTGAGGTCAAGTTCACCGGCGGCCACGAACAGACCATCGTCGCGGTCTTCAACGGCGACATCGACGCCGGCGTGACCTGGGCCGATGGCCTGGGCGAATGGGAAGACGGCTACAACTCGGGCGCGCTGCGCAAGGCCGTGGATGCCGGCCTCGTCGACATGAACGAGCTGGTCGAGATCTGGAAATCCAAGCCGATCCCGGAAGGCCCCGTCGTGCTGCGCAAGGCGCTGCCCGCGGACGTGAAAGAGAAGATGACCGCGCTGATGGCCGGCCTGAAGGACATGGACGAAGACTGCTTCTACGGCGTGGCCGCCGGCGAGGCGCAGGGCTTCCAGCCCATCGGCCATGACGCCTACGAGATCATCATCGAGGCCCGCAAGTCGGTCGGCGGCTGATCGTCTCTACCCTCTGAACGGGGTCCGGTTTCGGCCGGGCCCCGTTTTCCAATGCCCGGGCCTTTCGCGGCCCGGACCACGACAGCTTCGAGGCACCCCCGACACATGGCAGACACGACCGCAGACGTCCCGCGCGGCGTCGACAGGATCCAGGCTGATTACATGGCCATGGCGCAGCGGCGCCGGCTTTACAGCTTTCTCATGCTGGCGATCTTCGTGGCGCTCATGGCTGCGGGGTTCCGCACCGCGGATGCGCGCAATGCCGGTGGCTTCTTCGACGGGCTGCACCGGATCTTCGACTACCCGGCCGAGGTGCTGGGCGAGGCGGCGCAGAACCTGACCGCGCTGCCCGGCTACCTGGTTCAGTATCTGCCCTCGCTGATCGAGACACTGAACATCGCCGCCGCCTCGACCCTGATCGGGCTGATCGGCGGCACGCTGCTGTCGCTGCTGTCGACCCGGGGCCTGGCGCTCTGGCCTGCGCTGATTCCTGTCTTCCGCCGCGTGATGGACATCTGCCGCGCGATCCCGGAAATCGTCATCGCGCTGGTGCTGATCTTCGTGATGGGCGGCGGGCCGGTGCCGGCGATGATCGCCATTGCCATCCATACCTCCGGCGCCCTGGGCAAGCTGTTTTCCGAGGTGAACGAGAATGTCTCGCTGAAACCGGTGGAGGGGCTGGCCTCGGTCGGGGCCACCTGGTCGCAGCGGATGTACCTGGGCGTGATCCCGCAGGTCGGCCCGAACTATGTCAGCTATGCGCTGCTGCGGTTCGAAATCAACATCCGCGCCTCGGCCATCCTGGGCTTCGTCGGCGCGGGCGGCATCGGCTACGAACTGAAGAACACGATCTCCTGGGGGCAGGGGCGCTATGACCAGGCGACGGCGATCTTCATCCTTCTCTTCCTGACCATCATCGTGGTCGACCAGCTGTCGGGCCTGCTGCGCGACCGGCTTACCCACGGGACCAAAGCATGAGCACCTTTGCCACCGATCTCGACACCGCCGGGCTCAAGACACAGGCCGGCGACCTGTTCCGCCGCAAGCGGCTGATGAATTTCGGCCTGCCGGCGCTGGTGCTGGTCTACCTGGTCTATGTCTTCTTCGCCTTCGACGTGCCGGGGCTGGCCGAACGCGCCAGCCTCGACAAGGCGCAGACGCTGGTCTCGGACAGCTACAGTTACAAGACCCACGTGACGCGCGACAACCGCTCGGGCGAGGTCGAGGTCGCCATCGAGGGCGAGCGCAAGGGCCGCTACGAGGCGGGCGTCGCGCCGGCCTGGGTCTCGCTGGGCGACGAGACGGTGATCGACCTGGAGGACGGCTATGTCGTGACCTTCGGGGCCGAGAACTTCGTGAGCTTCGAAATCCCGGACTATGGCCTGATCACGGCGCGGCCCAGCCGCTCTTCGGGCGTGAACGCCACCTTCCCCGACGGCCCGATGCCCGAGTGGATCTCGCTCTCGCGCAACCGGCTGGCGGTGAACACCGAGGCCGGGCGCCTGACGGTGACGCGCAACCGCACCGAGGTCTTTCGCTACTTCTTCGGCTGGGAGCTGTTCTTCTTCACGCTCGACAGCCCCTATCACGGCACCAATCCGGGCGAGCTGATGGGGATGGCGTTTTCCGGCGAGGCCGGAGCGATCTGGTCTGATTTCTGGAACAACGCCATGTGGCGCCACCGCGACGTGGCCTGGGCGATCTTCGAGACGATCCTGATGGCGTTCCTGGGCACCTTCGGGGCCGCCATGGTGGCGCTGCCGCTGGCCTTCCTGGCGGCGCGCAACTTCTCGCCGCTGATGCCGGTGCGCTTCGCAATCCGGCGGGTCTTCGATTTCGTGCGGGGCGTGGACGCGCTGATCTGGACGATCATCCTGGCCCGTGCCTTCGGCCCGGGGCCCCTGACCGGCGCGCTGGCGATCCTGCTGACCGACACGGGCACCTTCGGCAAGATCTTCTCCGAGGCGCTGGAAAACGTGGACGACAAGCAGATCGAAGGCGTCGCCTCCACCGGGGCCAAGCCGCTGCAACGCTACCGCTTTGGCGTGATCCCGCAGGTGACGCCGGTTCTGCTGTCGCAGCTGCTCTATTTCCTTGAATCCAACACGCGATCCGCCACCATCATCGGCGCGATCACGGGCGGCGGCATCGGGCTGATGCTGACCCAGGCGATCATCACGCAGAAGGATTGGGAAGAGGTGACCTATTACATCGTGCTGATCATCCTGATGGTGGTCCTGATGGACTGGGCTTCGGGCTGGCTGCGGCGCAAGCTGATCTCGGGTGACGAGGGCGGGCATTGAGCAAGGCCCTGTCCGCGACGGAGCCGCTGATCCACGAGGGATGCACGGTGTTGAACGCCACCTTCGGCGGCTGGACGGAGATCGGAGCGGACAGCCGGGTGATGAATGTCACGATGGGCGCCTATTCCTATTGCGACCGGATCTGCGACCTGGCCAATGCCGAGATCGGCCGCTTCGCCAATATCGCAAGCTTCGTGCGCATCGGCGCCACGGACCACCCGATGGAAAAAGCCTCGCTGCACCATTTCCTCTATCGCTCGGCCGATTATTGGCCGGATGCCGAGCCCGACGCCGCGTGGTTCGCCCACCGCGCCTCGCGCACCGCGACCATCGGCCATGACACCTGGATCGGCCACAACGCCCAGGTAAAGCCCGAGGTGACCATCGGCCACGGCGCGGTGGTGGCGTCGGGCGCCGTGGTCACCCGCGATGTCGCCCCCTACACGATCGTCGCCGGCGTGCCCGCCAAACCGGTGCGCCGCCGCCTGCCCGAAAATGTCGCCGACCGCCTCATGGCCCTGGCCTGGTGGGATTGGGACCACGACACCCTCCGCACGGCCCTTCCAGATTTCCGCGCCCTGGGGGCCGAGGCGTTCCTGGACAAGTACGACCGCTGACCCCCGGCCCCGCGCCCCGGCAGCGCTCCCACCCTGTCGACGTCGCGGTTCCGACAGAGGGTCCAAGAGCCCACCCCGCGCCGCCGGGGCGCGTCGCACCTGTCTTCTTCTTGGTGAGAAATACTCCAGCCCCCGAACCGCCATCCCACGCTGCCGGCCCAGAAAAGGGCACCCGCCCGGCCCGACCTCAGAACGGCGCCCGCTCCATCGCGTAGCCGCGCTGTGCCAGCAGGTTCAGCAATCCGTCTTCCCCCGGCAGATGCGCCCCGCCTACCGCGACGACCAGCACGTTGCCCTCCGTCCGCTCGATCACCGGCAGCCAGGCCAGGTTGCGGTCGTCGATCAGCCGGTCCTGGTAGCTGTCCAGCAGCCGCTTCACCTCGGCGCGCGAGACCTCGAGGTCGGAATACATCGTCCAGTCCTGGATCAGCATCCCCTCGGCCAGGCGCTCGTCGAAATAGGCCTCCGACATGGTCACCACCTGGTCGTCGAAGTTCATCTGGCTGGTGAGGTCCAGCTCCAGCACCCGCGCCTGCTCGCGGATCGGCTGCGAGGCCAGCGCCTGCAGCCCGGCGCCCGACGGCTCAAGCGCCCCGATCGGCACCCGCGCCCGCCGCGCCAGGTCCTCTATCCGGTCGTCCAGACCGCGCTCCGAGCCGAGCCCCTTGTTGCAGCCCGACTGGTCCAGGAAAAACCCGGCGAACCAGGGCTGCATGCGCCGCACCTGTTCGCGCGTAAAGCCATCGGCCTCCATCCGCGCGGCCAGGTGGTTCCAGACCGGGGGCGAGAGCATGTCGGACAGATAGGGCGGCTCCTTCAGCAGGAAGACCGACTGGTCGCGCATGATCCGGTTCATATGCGCGCGCGACTGGTGGGCGGTCACCTCCAGCAGCACCGCGTCGGCCGAGCGGATCACCGGCGCGAGGGTCCGCATGACCCGCCGCAGGCGCGGATCGCCGGTATGGACCGTGCCGATCACGTGGATCTGCCGCCCGTCCTTGCGCGCGACCCAGTGGTTGCCGTTGGCGAAGGGCATGCGCGCCACCTCGCGTTCCAGCTCCGCCTCGGCCTGAGGTGTCAGGCGCGGCCGCATGTCGGTGCCGGTGCAGGGCGCGGCGGCCACCATCACGGGCGTGCAAAGGATCAGAAGGGCGGCAAGCACGGGGCGGAGCAGTGTCACGGTCGGGTAGGGCCTCCTTGGCGGTGCGACTGGCCGGAGCCTACGCCGCGCGGGCCGCCCGGGAAAGCCGCCTGGCCTGGCGCCGGCGCGCTGCCGCTTGATCCGTTGCCGAATGGCGGCATAGGAACGCATATGCAGCGCGAGCAGGATCTCTATGCGCCGGTCAAGGCGCTTTTGGAACGGCAGGGCTATACCGTGCGGGGCGAGGTCGGCGCCGCCGATGTCATGGCGATGCGCGGCGCGGAGGACCCGCCCGTGATCGTCGAGCTGAAGCTGCGTTTCTCGCTCAGCCTGTTCCACCAGGCGGTCACGCGGCTGAAGGTGACGGACCTGGTCTACCTCGCCGTGCCCAGGCCCACCGGCCGCTCCGCCCGGCGCAGTCTGCGCGACAACCTGGCGCTTTGCCGCCGGCTGGGGCTGGGGCTGATCACCGTGCGCGCCGATGGCACGGTCGAGGTGCATTGCGATCCGGGGCCCTATGCGCCGCGCAAGTCGAAGACGGCGCAGGACCGGCTGCTGCGGGAATTCGACCGGCTGGAGGGCGACCCGAACGCCGGCGGCGCCACGCGGCACGGGATCGTCACCGCCTACCGCCAGGACGCCCTGCGCTGCGCCGCGCATCTGGCGCAACACGGGCCGTGCAAGGGCGCCGTGGTGGCGCAGACAACCGGCGTCGCCGCCGCGACCCGGCTGATGCGAGAGAACCATTACGGATGGTTCGAGAAGGTCGAGAAAGGCGTCTACGCGCTGACAGAGGACGGCAGCGCGGGGCTGAAACACTGGGCCTACAGCTGGGGGGACGAGGCCTGAGGGGCCCGAGCCCCGAGGGACGAGTTGCGACGCCGGTCAGGAGCCCGGCCGCCCCGAGGGCGCGCGGCTGCGCAGCCAGGAGGTCATCTGCCAGCGGATCAGCCGGTCGCGCTCGATCGTGTCATAGGCCACGCCGGCCAACTGCGCCGCCGCGCGGATCCGCGTCTCGTAGGGGCCGACGCGGCCGTCCGTGTCGATGATCAGGATCCCGGGCCGCTTGCCGGTCAGATGCGCGGCAAAGAGCGCCTGCTGGACGCTGTCAAGCGACGACCGCTTGTCCAGGCCGACCTCGATCACCGCCTCGTCGGTCTCGCAATCCACGCGGATGCGATGCAGGTCGTACCCCACCGCGTAGGGATGGATCGTTTCGACCTCGCCGCCCAGCATCAACACGCAATAGATCGCCGCCAGCGCCACTTCGCCCATGAACCGCCCCACTTCCGCTCATCGGGCACGCCGCAGATAGGTTAACAGAAGGTTAACGCGCCCTTGGACCACGTTAAGGATTGGAGGCGCCTATGTCTCCCCCGGACCGGCATCGCGGTTGAACGCGTGTTAAACACGTCTCAGCCGCGGAAAGCGCGGGCCGAGATCTGCACGGAATTGCCCGAGGGATCCTTGAGATTGGCAAAGGCATAGCCCCCGCCATCCAGCACCGGGCCGACCTCGACCCCCGCCGCCATCAGCGCCGCGCGCCGGGCCGGGACGTCGGGCGTGTCGAACACCAGCTTCACCAGCACCTGGCCCATCTTCTGCGCCTTGCCGGCCGGATGCAGAAGCAGCGCGGGACCCTCCGGCGCGCGCAGCTCGACGATCCGGTCGGCGGGGTCGCGCAGCGCCGTATAGCCGAAGTGGCTGGTGTAGAAGGCCACCATCTCCTCGGGCTTACGGGTGTAGACGATCAGCCGACCCAGCGTCATGACGTGGCCTTTGCCTTGCGCAGACGCTCGCGGTGGACGGTGTAAAGGCCCGAGGCGATGATGATCCCGCAGCCCAGGAAGGTCCAGTGATCCGGCAGGTCGCCGAAGACGACGAAACCGTAGAAGGTGCTCCAGAGGATCAGCGAATATTGCACCGGGGCCAGCACCACGGCCTGGCCGATGTCCAGCGCGCGGATGATCAGCACCTCTCCCACCCCGGCGCAAAGCGTCAGTCCGGCGCAGATGCCCCAGACGCGCCAGCCCTCCGGTGTCTCCCAGACGAAGGGCAGGGACAGCGACAGCACCAGGCTCGAGGTGATCGACGTATAGGCCACCGTGGTCAGCACCGGGTCCGCCCCCGAAAGCCAGCGCGACATGATCTGGCGCGTGGCAAAGCAAAAGGCCGCGCAGACCACGAAGAGCATGCCGGGGTGAAACACGCCCAGCCCGGGCCGTATCACGATCAGCATGCCCAGGAACCCCAGCGCCACGGCGCCCCAGCGGCGCGCGCCGACTGGTTCGCGCAGCACCAGAGCGCCCAGAACCGTGACCACGAAAGGCGCGATGAACGACACGGCGGTGGCATCGGCAAGCGGGACGTATTGCACCCCGAAGATGAAGAAGCTGGCCGAGGCCGCGGCGGTCAGCCCGCGCGCGATCTGCAGGCCGGGCCGGCGGCTTGACAGCACGGTGGTGGGACCGCGCAGCGCCAGCAGCACGATCACCCCCATGAACAGCCCCAACTGCCGGAACCACACCACCTCGAAGGTCGGCAGCTCGGCGGTCAGCAGCTTGGCCTGCATGTCGCAGGCGGCAAAGGCGAAGAACCCCATGGCGATCAGCGTGATCCCCTTCAGGTTCTGGGCCTGCTGGCTGGGTGGGGACGATTGAGCCGGGGGGGAATTGATCGGCGCGGCGGGAAGGGGCATGGAGCGGCTTTCGGGGAAGGCGGGTTGCGCGGCGCAATGGCGGTGCACCCATGTGACCCGCCCGCCCCCCGGATGACAAGGGGCCTCCGCCGCGGCCACTTTGGTCAGGCCGCAACGGGCCCGGTCAGTGGGAAATGCCCACCGCGCGATGCAGGTAAGTGCAATCGCCCACCATGCGCGACAGGAAGGCGGCGACCTCGTCGCGCGCGATCTTCAGGCTCAGGTCCCGCGCGGAGGGCGGCACGTCCTCGCGCAGGTCGCCCGGCGCCGGTGCGTCGGAAAAGGCCGAGGGCCGCACGATGGTCCAGTCCAGCCCGCTGGCCCGCACAAGGCTTTCCTGAAGCTCGTGATCGCGGAAGACGGGCTTCAGCAGGGCGCCGAACATGATGCGTTTCCAGAAGAAGTTCAGGTTCGACCAGCTTTCGTGCGCGCCCAGCGTCGATTGGCAGACCAGGCGCGAGACGCCCTCGGCCTGCATGGCGCGGATCACGGTCAGCGTGCCTTCGGACCGGATCCGGCTGTTGCGCGAGGCGCCGGCGCCAAGCGCCACGATCACCGCGTCCCGGCCCGCGACGGCGGCGCGCACGGCGTCGAAGTCGGTCGCATCGCCGGCACACCGGGTCAGGGCCGGATGGGTGATTTCCAGCCGGTCGGGCCGGCGGGCAAAGGCGGTGACGCGGTGGCCTTCGGCCAGCAGCCGGGCCACGGTCAGGCGGCCGATTGTGCCGGTGGCGCCGAAGACGACCACATCGAGAGGGGCGGAAGAGAGGGGCAGGGACATCGGAGTTTCCTTTCGGAACAAGGGTGACTTTACACGGTGTCAACTTGACGGCATGTCAATGGCATGTCACTTGACGCCATGTCAAGCGATAATCCCGATACCCGCACCCGCATCCTGACCGCCACCTGGACGCTTCTGGAGGCCGCCGCCCCCGGCAAGCCGGTGCGCATGGCCGACGTGGCCAAGGCCGCCGGCATCAGCCGTCAGGCCGTCTATCTGCATTTCCCGACCCGGGCCGAGCTGCTGTCGGCCGTGACGCGCCACGTGGACGAGGTGAAGGACATCGACAGCCGCCTCGCCGCCAGCCGCGCGGCGCCGACGGGACGCGCGCGGCTGGACGCCTTCGTGCAGGCCTGGGGCGATTACATCCCCGAGATCCAGGGGATGGCCCGCGCGCTGATGGCGATGCGCGACACCGATGCCGAGGCCCGCGCCGCATGGGACGACAGGATGGCCGCGGTGCGCGAGGGCTGCGCCGCCGCCGCCAGGGCGCTGGAGCAGGACGGCGACCTGCGCGCGGATCTCGACGTCACCACGGCCACCGACCTTCTGACCGCATTGCTCTCGGTCGAAACCTGGCGGCAGCTGCGCGAGGGTTGCGGCTGGGAGCAGGATGCATATGTGCGGTGCATGCAGCGGCTCGCGGCCCAGGCACTGATGGGCTGAGCCCCGGGCCTGCGCCCTGAAGGGGCAGATCGGGACCGGGCTGCGAAGCGCTCCGCCTGCGCCGACCGGGGCAAGGCCCGGTCAACAAACGGTTAATTTCCGTGCGGCCGCCAAGGGATTGAAAACAGGCCATTTCGGCGGGCCGGCGCAGTCAACGCACAAGAGGGCAAAAAATTTCCGAAGCGACTCGTTGACAGGCGCCTCCGGGGCTTCTATCTCCGGCGCGTTAGCACTCTACCTGAGTGAGTGATAATCGCCCTCCGGGGAGGGAGGGCAGACCAGAAACTTTGAGCTTAAGGAGCTGCAAAGATGGCATTCAAACCTCTGCACGACCGGGTGCTTGTGAAGCGCGTCGAAAGCGATGAGAAGACCAAGGGCGGCCTGATCATCCCCGACAGCGCGAAGGAAAAGCCGGCAGAAGGCATCGTTGTTTCCTGCGGCGAAGGCGCGCGCAAGGACAGCGGCGAGCTGATCCCGATGGCCGTGTCCGAAGGCGACAAGGTCCTGTTCGGCAAATGGTCCGGCACGGAAGTGACGATCGACGGCGAAGAGCTGCTGATCATGAAAGAAAGCGACATCCTCGGCATCATCGAGGCCTCGGCGGAAGCCAAGGCGGCCTGAAGGCCCCGGCTCGTCTGAGCTGACAGGGCTGGACCGCGCCCGACTGGGCTGGTCCGGGCAAGGGCCCCTCGGGGGCCACTCGAAGATCCAAGGTTTTTAACGCAGGAGAGAAAAACATGGCTGCTAAGGACGTCAAGTTCGACACAGATGCCCGCAACCGCATGCTGAAGGGTGTCAACATCCTCGCCGACGCGGTGAAGGTGACCCTGGGCCCGAAAGGCCGCAACGTGGTCCTCGACAAATCCTTCGGCGCACCGCGCATCACCAAGGACGGTGTGTCGGTTGCCAAGGAAATCGAACTGGAAGACAAGTTCGAGAACATGGGCGCCCAGATGGTGAAGGAAGTCGCTTCCCGCACCAACGACGAAGCGGGCGACGGCACCACCACCGCCACCGTGCTGGCTCAGGCCATCGTCAAGGAAGGCATGAAGTCGGTCGCAGCGGGCATGAACCCGATGGACCTCAAGCGCGGCATCGACCTGGCCACCGCCAAGGTCGTCGAAGCCATCAAGAACGCCGCACGTGACGTGACCGACAGCGACGAAGTCGCTCAGGTCGGCACCATCTCGGCCAACGGCGAAACCGAAATCGGCCGTCAGATCGCGGATGCGATGCAGAAGGTCGGCAACGAGGGCGTCATCACCGTCGAAGAGAACAAGGGTCTCGAAACGGAAACCGACGTCGTCGAAGGCATGCAGTTCGATCGCGGCTACCTGTCGCCCTACTTCGTGACCAACGCCGACAAGATGACCGCGGATCTCGAAGACTGCATGATCCTGCTGCACGAGAAGAAGCTGTCGTCGCTCCAGCCGATGGTTCCGCTGCTCGAGCAGGTGATCCAGTCGCAGAAGCCGCTGCTGATCATCGCCGAAGACGTCGAAGGCGAAGCGCTGGCGACCCTCGTGGTCAACAAGCTGCGCGGCGGCCTGAAGATCGCAGCCGTGAAGGCACCGGGCTTCGGCGATCGCCGCAAGGCCATGCTGCAGGACATCGCGATCCTGACCGGCGGCCAGGTGATCTCGGAAGACCTGGGCATGAAGCTCGAGAACGTGACCATGGACATGCTCGGCTCTGCCAAGAAGGTCCAGATCACCAAGGACGAGACCACCGTCGTTGACGGCGCAGGCGACAAGTCCGAGATCGAAGCGCGCGTCGCCCAGATCCGCAACCAGATCGAAGAGACCACGTCGGACTACGACAAGGAAAAACTGCAGGAACGTGTTGCCAAGCTGGCAGGCGGCGTTGCAGTCATCCGCGTCGGCGGCATGACCGAAGTCGAAGTGAAAGAGCGCAAGGACCGCGTGGACGATGCTCTGAACGCGACCCGCGCGGCCGTTCAGGAAGGTGTCGTCGTCGGTGGCGGTGTTGCCCTGGTTCAGGGTGGCAAGGCTCTCGAAGGCCTGACCGGTGCCAACAGCGACCAGAACGCCGGTATCGCCATCGTGCGCAAGGCCCTGGAAGCACCGCTGCGCCAGATCGCCGAGAACGCCGGCGTCGACGGCTCGGTCGTGGCAGGCAAGATCCGTGAATCGGACGACCTGTCCTTCGGCTTCAACGCCCAGACCGAAGAATATGGCGACATGTTCAAGTTCGGCGTGATCGACCCGGCCAAGGTGGTGCGGACCGCCCTGGAAGACGCGGCCTCGATCGCTGGCCTGCTGATCACCACCGAAGCCATGGTGGCCGACAAGCCCGAGAAGCCGGGTGCAAACGCCGGCGGCGGCATGCCCGACATGGGCGGCATGGGCGGCATGGGCGGCATGATGTAAGTCACGCCAATCCAACCGGATCATCGAAGGGGTCGCCTGCGGGCGGCCCCTTTTCCGTTTGGCCCGGCCAGATGTCCCACGCGTGGGACAGGTAGTGGGGTGAGACATTTCAATGGGTTGCGCGCGCGGATTTACCAAGCCTTAAGGATTGGGCGGTCTCCTCGCCGCTGCGTTGCCGGAGCGTCTCGGGAGGCGCGAGGTGCCGGGATCGCCGCGACTGTCCGGTGCCGGGGCGCTGCCTGCGCCGGGGCGCTTCGCGATTTTCCGCACGTGGCATCACGGTGTGAGACCTGGTTCACAGAAGCATCCGAAACGCGCTGCTAGAACCCGTGAAAGGGGACGGCGGAAGGCGCCGCCCCGGGTTCAGACAAGCCGGGAAGTGAAGACCATGCGTGCCGTTGTTCTCATCATCTGTATCTGTGTCGCCCTCGTCATGAAGGGCGAAGGCCTCTCGGCCTGCACGGCAACCCCGGCAGAGGCGGCCTCCGTCATGGTGGACGGGGCCCGGCTGTAAGCGCCGGTCCGGCCCGGGCTCAGCCCCGGGCCTTCATCGCCAGCGCGTCCTGCGTGGTCAGGACCTGGCCGGCATAGCCCCAGGATCCGCTGGCCACCTCGTGCACGCGCACCGACGTGCCGCCCTTGATCGTCTGTCCGGCGACCTCGCCGAAGGCCTCCGTCACCTTTTCGATGATCCGGGCCTTTTCCGCGTCGGAAAAGACCCCCTGCAGCACCTGGATGTCGATTGACGGCATCATGTCCTCCTTGCGGGTTGTGCCTGTCCTTGCATCTTGTCGCGCGGGTACCCTAGCGCGGCCGGCGGCTGTCGGGGAAGATGGGCGATGGCGGGCCGCAGCGCTGCGGTGGGCCGGGGCTTACGCCCGTTGCGCGTGGAAGTGATTTCCAAACCCGTCATTTGCCGCTAACCGGTGCCCATGCGCCTCGTTGTCCTGACCTGCCTGACCCTGATCGCCTTCGCGGCGAATTCCATCCTGAACCGGCTGGCCGTGGACAGCGGCGCGATCGGGCCCGGCGCCTTCGCGGCGGTTCGCGTGGGCGCGGGGGCCGTGACGCTCTGGGCGCTGGTGCGGCTGCGGGGCCGGGCGCTGCCGCTGTTCGCGGCGGGGCGCTGGCAGGGGGCGCTGGCGCTGTCGGTCTACATGCTGGGGTTTTCCATGGCCTACCGCGCGCTTGACGCGGGGCTGGGCGCGCTGATCCTGTTCGGTGTCGTGCAGGTGTCGATGTTCGCCTGGACCGCGCTGCGCGGGGCGCCGGCGACCCGGCGACAGATGATCGGCGCGGCGGTGGCCTTTTCGGGGCTGATCGTCGTTCTATGGCCCGGCGGCGGCACCTCGGTCGACCTGGTTGCGGCGGCTCTGATGGTGGCGGCCGGGATCGGCTGGGCCGGCTACACGCTGCTGGGCAGGCGCGAGCCTGACGCGCTGGCCGCGACGGCGGCGAATTTCGTGGCGGCCTTCGCGCCGGTGGCCATCGTGGGGCTGGTGCCGGAACTGGTGGCCGGGGCCGGGGCGCCGAACGCGGCGGGCCTGGGCCTTGCGGTGCTGTCGGGGGCGGTGACCTCGGGGCTGGGCTACGCGACATGGTACACGGTGCTGCCACGGCTTGAGACGGGCGTGGCGGCGGTGCTGCAATCGAGCGTGCCGGTGATCGCGCTGGCCGGCGGCGTCGCGTTGCTGGGCGAGGCGATGAGCCTGCAGCTGCTGGCGGGCGCGGTGCTGGTGCTGGGCGGGATCGGGATGGCGATCCGTGGGTGACCTGATCTTGGGGGGCGCATGACGCTGGCGCTGGATCTTGTGGGCGCGCAGGTGCTGCGGCCCGGGGCGGGGCTGGTAGAAGACCGGCTGAGCCTGGCCGATGGCGTGATCGTGGAGGCCCCGGTGGGGCGCGCGGTGGACCTGTCGGGGTTCCTGGTGCTGCCGGGGATCGTGGACGCCCATGGCGACGGGTTCGAGCGCCACATGGCGCCCCGGCGGGGCGCGATGATGGAACCCGCGGCGGGGCTTTGGGCGGTCGAGGCGGAGCTGGCGGCCAATGGCATCACCACGGGCGTGCTGGCGCAGTTCATGAGCTGGGAAGGCGGGCTGCGCGGGGCGGAGTTCGCCGACGGCGTGTTCTCGGCGCTGCGGGCGGCGCGGGGGGATCTGCTGGTGGACATGGTGCCCCAGCTGCGGTTCGAGACGCATCTGCTGGCCGAGTACGACGGGCTGCCCGGACGGCTGGCGGGCTGGGGCGTGGGGCACGTGGTGTTCAACGATCACCTGCCGCATGACCGGCTGGCCGAGGGGCGCCGCCCGCCCAGGCTGACGGGGCAGGCGCTTAAGGCCGGGCGAAACCCGGAGACGCATTTCGCGATGATGCTGGAGCTGCACGCGCGCAGCCCGGAGGTGCCGGCGGCGCTGGACCGGCTGACGGCGCGGCTGGCCGAGGCGGGCGTGCGGATGGGCAGCCACGATGACCGCAGGGCCGAGGATCGCGCGGCCTGGCGGGCGCGGGGCGTGACGGTGTCGGAATTCCCCGAGACGCGGGCGGCGGCGGCGGCGGCGCGGGAGGGCGGCGACCTGACGGTCTTCGGCTCGCCCAACGTGGTGCGGGGCGGATCGCATAACGGCAACGTGCCGGCGGCCGAGATGGTGGCCGAGGGGCTCTGCGATGCGCTGGCGTCGGATTACCACTATCCCTCGACCCGCCGGGCGGTGCGCCGGCTGGTGGAGGAGGGCGCGCTGGACCTGGGCGCCGCCTGGGCGCTGGTCTCCGAAGGGCCGGCGCGGGTGCTGGGACTGACGGACCGGGGCGTGCTGGCCCCGGGGCTGCGCGCGGACCTGGTGGTGATGGAGCCCGGGACGGGGCGGATCGGCGCGACGGTGTCGAAGGGGCGGGTTGCCTGCATGTCGGGGGCGGTGGCGGAGCGGTTCCTCGGCCGCGCCGGCTGATCCGGGGCGCGCGCTCCGGCGCTTTCCGTCGTCACGGCTCGCCCATCAGGCCCCCGGCCGGCCTCAAGGCGCCGCGCCCCTGTCTTCACCTTTGTAAAAATACTCTTTGGAACAGAGGTCTTGAGAGCGAGCTTGCAGAAAAGGGCGTCCGGCCGAAGGGACCCGGGCTGTGTCGTGCCGGGCGTTCGGGATGGGAGGCGCAAGGGTTGGGGGCGCTGCCCCCGTCCGCTGCGCGGACTCCCCCGGAGGTATTTGCGGCCTTATGTATCAAACGCACCATCAATCTACTGGATTGCGCGGCCCGAGTGAATCACCATTCGGTCCATGCAGGACAGATCCATAGACGGCGCACTGCTGGCGCTCCGAAAGCAGACCATCCGCGAAGGTCGCGAGGGCCTGGACCACGTAGAGGCGCTGTTGCGGCTCAGGGGCGTGGATATGCCGGTAGTGCGGGAAGGCCGCCGCCCTGATGCGGCGAAGCGGGGCGAGGCTCAGCGGATCGTTCTGGGCGCTCTCAGGGATGGGCCGAAGACGTTGCGTGAGATTGCAGCGGTGATGGCTGAACGGAGGCAGCTAGACATGCCCGCCGCGCTACAGCGGTCAGGGCAGGCGTTGGATAAGCTGAGGAAGGCTGGGGTTGTGGTGAAGGATGGGAGGGTTTGGGCCATCCAGTAACGAAACCAGAGACGGCCTTTTATACCTTATCATCATTTTGGTTTCTGGTTCGATATGTCGCTGAACAGATACTTCACCGCCCAGACAGATAGTCCTACGACTTGAGCAAGATTCTGAACCAGCAGCGCTGGCAGGAGCCAATCGTAGCCTGTAAAGTGAGCTACTCCCCATCTCTTGGACAAGATCTGGCGTAAGTTAAGCTACTCGTTGCACCTGCTGATCGGGTTGGTTGATATCA
>NZ_AQQR01000002.1 GCF_002210095.1 Marinibacterium profundimaris
AAGGGAATCCCTTGCGATTCAGGTTTTGAGCCGGACGCTTTAGTCCGAGCTCAGCGTCGTCGATACGGATTCCTTCACTCATGCTGTAAGGAACGACGATGACTCTGTCTGCGTGGGACTCGCTATATTTGTGCCTCTCGGCGAGAGCCCTGATCGCGTCAAGCGACGTCCGCAGTTCGCTTTCTGCAGGTAAATCGATGGCGTAGCCTTTGCGAGTCCTTCGAAGGTTCTTCTCGCTGACCTCACGCCAACGAAGCCTGTTCGTCACCGGATCGCTGTGCACAACGATAATCGGCAGTGAATGACGCAACCAATAATTGGCATGAGCTTCCGTGCCAGTAATGAGTGAACCCGTGGCTTGTCGCAACTGCATTGCTTATACCACGTTTGACTTGGACACCAACTTGGCGACCCGACGCGCACATTTCGGACTCGCCTGTCGTCAATTCAATGATACCGTCAACTCCGAAATCCAAACCAGCTCGGCGATCATACAGCTGCCCGAGTTGCAAGATCGCAGCCTCAACAAGCGCTTCTCCAAGTTGACCTTGGACCGCATTCGGGCCAAGGGCCGGTAGATCCTTATTCCTATCGCTCACACTCAAAGCCTGACATTTTCCCAAAATTTTCCGAGCTATGGCACTAATGGGGCTCGACGCGACGGATTTACTGCGCCAGCGCAGTTCGTCTTACGAGCGCACCCAAGGAGGAAGCCTCGACGACTTTGCGTGCTGGAACGAATGCGCGGAGTAGACCAAGTGCCTTCAGATCCGGTCCGAGCGTCGTAAGGTCGGCGCCTGTTGTGTCCTTGATCAGTTCGTCAATTGTATCGAAGTGATCCTCAGGCGCATCCTTTTGCGTTCGGGGATTGTCGACAATGAGCTCGAGCGCTTGCTTCATTGCATCCGTTATCCGCAACGCGCCGAGTTTGTCCACAGCCTTTGCCAAATGCGCCACAGCTTCGAGCGGCTTTTCCTCTGCGCGAAGACCCTGCACCGCGCGCACTACGAGATCGGGCACCCCGCCAGTTGCAGTCATGATAGCCTCGCGGATTGCAGGCTGATCGAGGTGATTGGCCTCGACTTGACGCAGGTGCATGCGCAGGAACTCCATACCCCAAGGGGCGAGGAATGCCGCCGCATTCCCCTGCCGGATGGCCAAGTTGCGCAATCCGTCATGTTCGGCATCCAACAGCAGGATCGGGCGGATTTTTCCCGAAAGTACCGCTTCATGTCGGCTCAGAAAGTTGAGAACGCGCTCGGCATCTTTCTCTGAGCCGGAGTTCATGTGGGCGACCACCCGGACCGTGTTGGCTGTTATCCGGGCGTCGAGCGCTGCCCGCAACTCGGTCTGACCGTCCGTAGCAACTACCTCGACATACTTGCCGGGCGCCAAGCCGGGTAGCGCCATTTCCCTCGACACCCGGTCAAGCATTGTGGCAACACGCTCTAGTCCGAGCACCTTGAGGCCACAGATCACCCGCGGTGCAAGATCATTAGGATCGAGGAGTCGCTCCACTTGCAGAACGGTTAGAGGCAAATGGTACCTGCGTGCGCCATCGCGTTTTGCTTGGATGCTCAGGCGATGAATGGCCTTGTCGTATCGTACCGCCGGCTCACTGTGAGCGATGTTCAGGAGTTCGTTCTCGACGTCCTCAGGCTGACCCAGCATCTTCACTACCTGGGGCGATCGCAGGCAGTAGCGGTAGACCTGCGAGCTGCCCACTTGGATGCGCCCCAGAACGCCAAGGTCATACATCTCGTCGAGAATGACGCCAAAACCAGCCGGGTCCATCCGGTCCAGAGCCGGTGGCCAAAAGTCCTGCACTGCCTCATAGATGTCGTGAAGCGGGATACCCTCCATAAGCACGTTCTGCTCGGATCCCTGATGCGCCAGCTGGCCAAGCACGTTAGCGATAAGCGCGTAGCGGATATCGAGATCGAGCGTCCAGCGGAATTTCTTGCGGATCTCGTTCTCTATCTGTTCGAAACGCTCGTGCTCGAAAAGCATGGCACTCGGCACCTGCCAGAGGGGGCCATTGGGATTAAGATGATCTGAGCGTGTCGCCGCCCGGTTCAACTGTCGCAAGAGCCCCTGCAAAAATTCCTGTGCTAGGGAAGGATACTCGTTGGTATAGGCAAGTATTTCGTCGACTGCAGACGGATCCTCGAATCTGTATCCAGCGGCGCGTAATGGCTGGATGACTAGGTCTCGCGCAGCTTGTTTGTCTTCGTGGGTTCGGTTGAGTGGGCCTACGACGATCGGCTGGCGGAAATGCGCCAGGGGCGAGTTGGTGACTTTGTGCAGACGTTGCACGTTATGAACGCCGGCAAAAACGACCTTGAATCGTCGGCCGGTCCTTTCCATCAAGTCCTTGAGGCGCGTGATCTCGGGGAACCCGCTCGCGCTCTCTGCCGACATGAATTCGTCTGTTTCGTCGAGCAGCGCGAGAATTCGACGTGAACCGTCCCGTCCTAACCAAGTCTGTATGTCGTTTGCCGTTGCTTCTGCGTTGCCGAGACTACCCGGTTGAACGACGCCAGCGAATGGAAAAAGCTCCGAATGCAGGATGCGCCAGACCGTCGATGAGGGCGTGTCAGGCTGGCCGAGGTTGGTAACTGATCGCAGGACCACGATTTGGCCCGCATCCGGGTCATGAGTCGTCTCGCGCACATGGTTTAACAGTGCCGACTTGCCGAGCTGGCGGCCCCCGAACACCAGACAGCCCTCATAATCTCTGCTCTTAATGAGCCTTATCTCCTCACCGCGACCGAAAAACATCTCGGGCGGAAGGTTCCCCGCATTCGTTACGTAAGGCTCGACAAAACCATATGGCAGGCCGCACGCGAACAGGATCTCTAGACGCGCCGTCCGCTGACTCGCCGCAAAAGCGGCCAGAGCCTCGTCGATTAGGACCGCGGGGCGCCTTGCTCCACGGAGCTTTTCCGCAAACTCTTGCCGCAGCGCTCGAGAAAGAACGCCAGCGACCAGAACGAATGCAGGCACATCCTCTGAGAGCGCATCCACGATCACTTCCGGCATGACGTCAACGGCTGCGAAAATGAGCTTGTAACGCTGACCGGACGCACTTCCGAAGATCGGCGGCAGGAACCAGCTTTTTGCCGGTTGGGGCGTGCAATCAGCGGCGAGCGACAGCGACCATACCTGCGTGCGCGGCCCCTGTCCTCGCTCGGCCGCACCAAGACGCACGTTGCGGAAACCAAGCGCCTCAAGGGCGTTCTGGATCGATTTGGCGCTCGGAATACTCTTGCGCGATTCCGTGCGAAGTGCGCAAACAATCTCCATGAGCTGAGCAGCATTTTCACGACGCGCGGCGTCGGTTACGAGCGGGCCGGCTTCCGCGGCAAACGCTGCAGCGTAGGCATCAGCGGTCTTGGGCCATGACCCGGCTTCTATTGCACTCAAGACTTCCTTGGAAAACCTGCCCATCGGGCCGCCTTCGTCGGAAACCGGGGCTCCGAGAGCCCGGCCGTCGCGCAAGAGTGCAATACTGTTTTCGATCCCCTCAAGGGCATGGCCGCTCTCAATCTGCCGCCTCAGCTCGGCGCGATCTTCCTCGCTGGCATCGCCAAGACGTTTCTGCACTCTGTCAAGCTGGTCGGCGCGCACCTCAGCTTCGGCCTCGTCGCACTCGGCTTCGAACCCCACGCAGAAGACAGTCGTTGCATCTAGATCGGTAAGCGGACCGTCCCCGTCTGCCAGCGCCGTTACCTCATCTAGCGCCTCGCGAAGCCGCGCCGAGCGCGCTGGAAGCGATTCCTGCCGTGCCTTGTCGAGGTCGAGGCGCCGCAAGACCGAAACTCTTTTTACCAACTTCTGAAGGCGTATCTTGAGGTTTTCGGCATAAGCTCTCTGAGCGTTCTCTAGCGACGGGACGAGCGCGAGTTCGGTTGTCTCTCCGAACGTACGATCAAGGCGCAGCGCTGTTGCGAACGCTCCCGCCTCGAACGCCTGGCGCGCAGCTTCCTCCGGAGTCGGGATTCCCGAAGAGTGCAAGACAGCAAGCAGAGTCTGAGTGTCGGCGTCCGCAAGTGCGCGCCGCGCCGCGGGGACCAATCGAGCTGCTTCCAAGCTCTCGACCTCCTCCTCCGATGCGAACCGACGCAAATCCTTGCCAGAGAGACCCTCGCTCACCGCGAGTACTTGCTGACGAAGCCACTCCGAAAGCGCCGCGTCGAAGACTCGCACGTCAGCCGCCCGCTCGGCACGACGAGACAGCGCTTCGGCAGCGCCCACAAGAGCGTCTTTAAGCGTGTCTACCTCGCGGCGCATCCTGGGGCTGACATCGCGTTCCTGCTGACCAGATTGCGCAGCTAGCCATCCTTCGAGGATTTCTGCGGCCTCACCGAAACGGCGCTTGAGGTAGTCCCGCGAAGCGGGGTTGAGCCTTGACGTGCTGCGCGAACCAAGCGGCTGAAGTTCGTTGCGCAGAACTCCTTCAAAGACGTCGCTGTTGGTGCAGAAATTGGCCGCCTCACGTGCCTTATGCCCAGCATTTGGTGCCCCTTTAGCTATCGCCTCGGCTGCGCCGCCAACGATGCCTCCCGGCTTGGCCACGGCACGTAGGAACCGAGTCGAGGGCTGGCACGGTCCACTCATATGCTGGGCATCGCGTGCCCAAGATGTAAGCCGCTCGGAAAGCCGGTCGGTTCGCGGCCGTGCTGGTGCTCCTGCGAGCTCAGCAAGCGCGTCCGGCCCTGGTGGAAAAGTAAACGGCAGCGCCTCGACAATGTCTTTGAGTGCGTTCAATTCAGCTCCGAACCGACCAAGGCGCACTTGGCTCAGGGCTGCACGCAAGGCCACCTCGGAGACGAAGACTGCGCCTGCCAGAGATGCCCCAAACGCCATAGCTGCATCTGCTTCCTGACCGCTTGCACATGCCAGGGACGTTTCGCTGACTAGCCTGTTGAAGCCGGGCGTGTAATCGGTGCCAAGAGTGCGCGCGAGCGAGGCCGCGCGCAATGCGGGCGCCGAAAGCGGTGTCTGCTGCCCCTCGGCATCGAGCGCCTCGGCCAATCGGGCCGCGACTGCATGCATGTCATTTAGAAGCAGCTCTGCGAATAGGGCGGCTTCTGGCAGTGTGTCCGCCTCAATATCAGTACCTGCATCCTCTGCAACCGTGGCTTCTCCGGCTTCCGGGTTTGGGTCATCCGGCGCTTTCGTAACCCCGGCCTGAACTTCTTTCAAAGGTTCTTCGGAGTGCTTAGTCGTTGCTAGGTCGGTCATGTTGGCCCGCCCTTCGGCCCGGTCCCCAGCAGCCTCCACCGCTGCTGTCGTCCTCGCTTGCACATCCTCGCCCGGCTGGACAGCTTCGGGCATCGCCGAAGTGCCGGGCACCTGAGTCGCGCTGTGGGCGGCTTCCGCGCAATCATGCGCTTGAGCGTGTCCGATCAGGCTTGCTCCGCAGCCGTCATGCGAACCGTCTTTCCCTTCGTTCACCCTCGGTGCAACCACATCTGTGGGCGCTCGGTTCTTTTCTTCGAGGCTGTGCGAGGAAAAAGTATCAGGCACTCGTGCAATCGGTGTAACCCAATCGATGGGCCAGTTTACGTCTTTCCCGTCCGCCGCCACCGCATCGGAGAAGAACGCCTTTGCCGATGCCAAGGTGCGAGACGCCTGGTCGAACTCCTGCATGATTTGCGACGCTTCCCCTGACAATGTGGCGAGGAGAGCGAAGTCGCTCTTGGCCATGCATTCTTCCATGGCCTTCTTCCGCTCCGCTACGCTTGTCTCCAGCTCCGCGACCGCCGCAGCCGCGATGTCCAGGTTTTCCTTCGCCGCGCAAAAAGGCTCGATGCAAGCTGGGTGGTTTGCGATCCATCCTTCCGCAGCCTCTGATGGCATTTGCATAACGTCCATGAGGATCTGTACCGCCGCCAGCCGTCGACCAAGTTCATCGGCGTCGGCCGCTGCGATCGCTGCATCTTGCGCCTCTTCGAGAGCAGCGATGGCTTCTGAGAACGCATCAGTGCCCGAGGTCAGTGTCAATGCCGCGACTAGCTGCTGTGCCAATTCGAGTGCCTGAGTTACGTCGGTTTCCGCAGTGTCTTCTTCCTCGTCTACCTCTTCGCCGATCTCGATTGTTGGCGTGAAAATGCTGAGCAGTTCCTGTCGCGTCCCGTCGTTTCGCTCGTCTACCCGTCGCCACTCGGCCGACGCATAGTCATAGAAGAACGCGACAAGTAGCTCCGTCGACATCGGTTCCTCCTCGTCCATAAACCGATCAACGGAAGCCGAAAGCCCTGGGGAGGACCCCAGCGCCATTGCGATGGTTGGCTTTTTCTTGATCTTGGTTCGCATCTTGGCATTCGATACGCCCATGCAGGCTCGGATATCGAATGCTACAGCAAGCGCAGGGCGCTGCTCGATGAGCTCGAAGTACGCTTCGTAGAAAGGCGTTTGATCCTCCTTGATGTTCTCTATGTCGAGGTGAGGGAAAGCCCAGATCAGCCACTTGATTTCGCGTAGGCTGAAGCGGCGCTGCGACATGACATAGTTGAGCGCGGCTGGGGCCATCTCGCGCAAAGGAAAAACGAGGCCTTCCGGTATTTCAGTGACCAGCGGGCGTCTGTCGTCTGGTCCACGCGGGAGGCCGCGGAGCATCGCTTCGGTCACCGATTCCTCGAAAGAGGATGTATCGCACTTCGTCGTGGTTGTCGTCCGGAAGCTCATGCTCATCCTTTCAAATCAAGCTGAAACGGCGACGCCATTCAGGAGTGCGTCGACCCAGACCAGAGCCGGATTCCTGTCTAGTTCGTGCCAAACCCGCTGGTTAGAATAATCATGTAGGCATCGCGAGCATGCACGAATGCAGTCGGGATTTGTGCATTCGAGAACGTCCCGAGTCATTGTGAGCAGTACCCGCATCGAGAATCCCGCGTCACGGGTCAGTCGCGCCGCATAGCCAGCGCCCCCCGAGACCGCGTCGTAGAGCACGACAACTAGGTCACCATCGAGGACTTGTGTTAGCGCCCGCAAGTCGCGTGGGTCCGTCTCTAGAAGCTGCGCCGCCCCGAGCCTCAGTGCTTCCTGCAGAGTGCGGCGCAGCGTTTCGTCGAACGGTGGTGGTGTCCCGATGCGCGCCCTAGGCCCGCCTGAGAACAGGAAGGCGCGGACATCGGTCTCGAAAACATGGGCAAGGTCGATCGGCTGCACCTGTCGCGCAAGATCGACCCTGCAGCGCTCCCCTGTGCGGGGATTGATGTGCGTGGACATCATGCTGCGCCTTTGCCAGCGTCGCTCCGGGCCGTGACCTTCGACCGGTTCAGCATGCTCGCATGCGGGGCACCAGACGAAGCCACCGCGATCGGGGCCGCGGTTGATCGTGATGATCCGACCCAGTTCGGCTTCCGGCCGACCAGATCCGGGCGCATGAAACGTGCGGATATCCTCAATGTCGGTCGCTTGGTAGGCACTTCGCGGTGCCTCAGTCAGAAGCCGGGCGTCGTCGGTCGGCGCCGGCCGAATACGCGCAGCCCCAGGGTCCCTTCCGTCTGGTTCCGCGAACGACGTGACAAAGCCCTTCGGTCGCAAGAAATGTCGCACCCGGTTGAAAGGATGAAATGGCGCTCGGCATTGTGCGCAATCTTCCGCCGGATCGGCGCCTTCTGCGGTGATTTGCGGGCAGCCACACGCTTCGCATGCCCGGTAGAGCGCCTTGTCGACAAAGGCATCATCGCCCGTGAACCTGTTGCGCTTAGATATGCCCGCGGAGGTCCAAACGCGACCGCCTGCGACCACCTCCGCCCGCGGCGCATATTCGGTGATACCAATGGCACCGTCGCGATCAAGTTCGAGTGGAACTTGCGATGTACCGAAGCCGCCGCCTCCCGCGCGGGTCATCACCTCAAGTGCGACCGAGTGGACCGGAAATGCGTAGGTTGGAATGACCGCGCGGCGTGACATTTCCTCGACCACGAATTGGTTCAGGAACCTTGCCTTTTGGGCATTGAGCGCAGCGATCGCGCGTGCCTTCTTGTCACGTTCTCTTTCGTCGCTTTCCGGTAGGGCCGCACGCTCGACCTCTAGGAGCTGTACATTGTCGTGCATGATTTGCCAGCGGCCGAAGACCGCATCAGCCAGGGCATCGGTGCGGCGGCGGAACATGGCCTCCACACCGCGTGCATCGAGTGCAATCCCCAGAACTGTGGATTCGAGCCTCAGGGCGAGGTTCGCCGCCCGACGGAATGCCTGCTGACCCGCGCTCGACGCTGCCCAAGCATCACGATCCTCGCCCCAGCCCGTCCGGGTTGCGCCGTCGAGAAACTCACCGAACAGTGCCTTAAGCCGCGGTGCGCCCATACCAATCGCAGCACCAAGTCGATAGTCAAGGAAGCCCGCGAGCGCTACCGACATTTGGTGGCGCTGGAAAAAGCCTGGATTGTCTAGGTTGAGATATGGGACCCTCGGCTTCTCGACCAGATACTGCCCGAAGCGATGATAGACCGCCTGATCGTATCGGCTTGAGCGCGCAGTGGTCAACACAATCGGGGCTACCTGGGCCCGTCGTCCGGCGCGGCCTGCTCGTTGCTGGTAGTTCGCGATCGAAGGTGGAACGTTCTTGCACAATACTGCCTCGAGATCCCCGAGGTCGACTCCCATTTCCATCGTCGTCGTGCAGCTCAGAAGGTTCACTTCGCCTTGTTTGAAAAGCTCCTCGGTGCGTGCGCGTACATGCCCGGCGATCGCAGCCGTATGCTCGCGAGCAACCGACAGCATCGGTCGCTCGCCATAGCGGGCGACGTAGTGGTTCGTGGTTTCAAGCGCATCGCGCTCTGCCTCTGACACAGGCTCAAGCCGACCACTACATCCGCGCGACGCGCACACCCCAGCGGTGTCGATCTGGGTGCGCACGCCGCAGGTGTCGCAGCGCAGAAGCGGCCTCTCGCGTCCCGGTATCACCCGGATATGCCGGTCAAGCTTAAGCCCGAGGCCTCTGCCGTGCGCGATCATCATCGAATTCGGACTTTCGAACGCCCTGAAGATGCGTTCCAGCACATCGCGCGCCGTTACATCGTCGATAGGAGCGTCGACGGCTGTTCCCATCTTCTGCAAGAGTTGAACGAACCGGTTCGAGTGGCCAGCTGCCGGAATGATGTGCATGGCGAGGCTTGCCCGCGGGTTCTTGTTAAGCGTGATGCAGCGATCTCGCTGGGCGTTAAACCGGCCCCAAATGGAATCGTCGACGAGATCGACGCCACCCGACCCTTCATAAGCAATTGCTCGATGCTCTCTCGCCGTCTTCAGAAGCCATCGGACGTAGGCCTCTGCATGCGGTTTCAAGGCATCCGGCATCGGTCTTTCGGCAAGCCTCACGACACGATCAAGTCCCTCGTAGTCGATCGAAATAAGGCCGAACCCCTCTAGTGACAGCCGCCCTTTTCCGAAGGTCGATAGTTCAGCCGCGATCAGGGTCTTCAGACGCAGTTCTTCGTTGATCTCCTCCCTCAGCATCGGCTCGACGCCAGGGGCGTAAAGTCTAAGACCATGCTGTCGCAGGGATCGTTGCGAGGCCGTGACCAAGTTGTCTAAATCGAGTGCGCCCCTCGACAGCGCATCTAGCATCGCACCCCGAACCGCCATGTCGCGCGCAGTCCGTTCGAAGAATGGAGCAAAAAACGCCGCGTCTTGGCGGTTGTCCGAGAAGACAAGCAAGTTGCGCCCGTCCATCGGCGGCGCCGTGCCGACCGACCGGGCGGGCAACGACTCGAGAAGCGCCTGCGCGGAGACTGCCGAAAACGCCTCGTCGCCGGGATGAATCGTGGTGATCGGCTCGCGATGTCGCGCTGGCCGGTGGTTGCAGGCACAGCAGCGCGGCAAGTGGGCACCTTCGTCGTCATGCTCCATTTGCACCGCCTCGAGCCCGACCGCTCCGGCCTCTCCCTCTTCGAGCGGGAGGCCGGTCATGGGATCGACCCACCAGACTTCCGGCACGTTCGGATCTTCGTTGTCCTCTTCTTCCTCGCTTTCTGCAGTGGCCAGGCCAGGCAAAGGCCTAAGCAGGACCCGATCCGAGGCGCGCCCCTTATCTGGATCGAGTCCGGCACCGGTCATCCAGGCTTCGAGGTAAGGTTCTCCGCAATTGCGGCAGGTCATCAAGTGAAAGATTGGCCGATCTTCTTCGTCCCGCACAGGACCGATATGCACCGTACCAACGCCTTCCCCCGTGTCATGGTCGAGCGTGACGCCAACACGATCCACGGAACTGGCAATCAAGTGATACCGCGCGGGAAGAAGTGGAAAGACCGCAGAATCTTCACTTTTTGCCAACACTCCGATGGAAATGAGTCCGATGAGGCCTGCAATCGCAGTTGCCGGATCGTCGTCCGGAAAGATCTCCTCGGCAAGATCCGTTAGCGGTTGCGGGCCACGCTCAAGAATGTCCGCAAGTGTGTGAACCTCAGTGAAACGGCTCAGGCACTGGATTAGACCATCTCCAAGTCTAGTGTCATCGCCGATGCATAACGCGTCGAGATCCTCGAGTTCGCATTCCAAGTTCCAGTCTCGCACCGATACTACGTGGCCGGTCCGCTCGCGCATGGCAACGAAGGCCGATAGTGCCCTTGCCGCGTCCCATTGATCTGCACCGAACCCACTCGGTGCGTGCTGACCCGCGAGAGCTGGGTGCCTCCGGCGGCGCGACATCACCACGGATCTTGCGGCAGCGAACGGCTCCCCGAACAGGTCGGCTGCGAAAGTGGCCAACTCTTCCTTCCGCGCCTCGTCGAGCGATGCGGAGGTTCCCACACAGCGCACCGATCCTGGCGCTGCTCCGACACTATCTTTCAGACGACGGAGCAGGAAGGACACCTCGATCGCTGATGCGCCCGTGTAGGTGTGTAGCTCGTCGAGCACGATCCAGCGCAGGTCGGCGCCGTTGAGGAGCGGGCGGTTGGTGGGCAGTAGCAGGATGTGCTCTAACATGGCGTAGTTGGTTATGAGAATGTGGGGTGGCTGGGCCCGCATCTCCGCCCGCGACAAGCGCCACTCAAGCGGAACCTGCACATCTTCGCCGAACTCTTCCACGTATGTTGGGGTGGCCCGCAGGGTGGACTCTTCCTGCTCGCGCGACGCAGTTGATCTCACCTGCCCCGTATAGCGTCCAAGCGTGATGCCGGGATTCCCGAGGTCTCTGAAAAGAAGCTTCGCGATCCGCGTGAGTTGGTCGTTCGCGAGCGCGTTCAATGGGTAAACAAGGATCGCTCGCACGCCCGGGCGTTCCAGGTCACCCTGCGCGAGAATGTCGTCTATAAGCGGGAATAGGAAGCTCTCAGTCTTGCCTGAGCCCGTTCCCGTTGCCACGAGGTAGTTGTCGTCACGCAGCAATGCGTGCTCCTGATGAGCATGGAGCGGGCGGGACCACACTGCAGGTGCGGTATGCGCCATGGTTTCCCATGCTGGCTGCAGTAGGCCATCGCTCCGGAGGCTCTCGAGCGAGCGCCCCTTCTCGAAGTCCGGCAACGTCTCTACAAAAGGACCCTTGACCAGTTCCTGCGCCGCCACAGCGGAGACAAGCTTCGCTGCCAGCTGGGGCGCCCGCACTGAATTGACTGGTGACGCTGTAGTCACGAAGCGCTTTAGGGTTGCATCCAATACACTGCGAAACCGGTTCGGATCCAAGTCACTCATGGGGTCGCCTCTCTGGATTGGAGTGCATGCGCGCGACACGCGGCATCCCAGAACATCAGTATGATTGAAAAGAGCTCGGGGCCGCATCGCACCGACACAGTCAGGACCTCGCCAACGGTATCGCGTGGCAATCCGGTGCGGGTCACGAGGTCGGCCAAGAAATCATCCGAGCGCCCGATCCGGCTCGCCCGGGCAAAGCGCTCGAGCAATGCTGTGATGCGTGCAGGGAGCGCGTCCTTTCCGCCCGTCAGATCGAATGCGCGGAGCCTAGCCAACTCAGCGCTATGAGCCGCAAATACCGATCTTGCAGCTCCACCGAGCACTCCTTCGGAAAGCAGAGGACGTCCACCAAACTTGTCGAGCCGAAGGCGCAGGAGGCCCATGGCTTGCTCCATGGCATCGCCTCCAAGTACGGGAGGCAGCCCCTCCGCAAGCGCGATCCTGTCGAGCCACCGCGTTGTTGCATCTGTTGCGCTCGGATCGGGCAAACCGTCCGCGTCAACTGTCTCGAGCCGGGCAAGCGCGCCGAGCATTCCGTCCTGGTCAATGGCGCCAAGCGCAGATAGGTCGCGCGAAAAAAGCCAGGGCGCGGCGCCTAGAACATCGCCCCGGGCCACGCGGCCGCCTGAAGTCGTCGCAGCGAGTGCTGGCAGGAAAGGGCGCACCATGCCTTGCTGCGCAAGCTGTCGGGCAGCCTCGGTGCGGGATTGGGCCAGAGCGCGGTAAAGTTGGTCCGCAAGTGCGGCGGTGCTCGGCTCCGCCGCCAGCCTCGCAAGGTTTGATAGTGCGTTGCGGCTCGGTCCTGACGCCCCGTTGAGGCCAACTGCAACCGGGTGCCTATCGGAACCGCATAGCTCTTCGAAGCTCTCTCCGACTTCGCGCACTAGGATTGTCGCCCGCGCGGCCATCCTAAACTCCGACTTCCTAATCTGGACCTCGATGCGATCGCCCAATGTCACGGAAACACCCGAGGGTAGCGGCGCCTTGACCGGACGCGGGCCGAGCATTTCGAATCCTTCGGAAACTTCTCCGGAGACATCCTCTATCCGAATGCCCACCCCATCGAGACGCTTCGCCGGCTCGAAAGCCACAGACACGAAGACATCGTCTTCGAAACATTCGATCCGCCTCGGGTCGTTGACCTGCAAGACCCTGAGCAGAGTCTCGACGCGGCCATCAGGATGGCACAGAGCAATACGGTCGTCTTGTCCTTCGCCGCCTAAAACCGATGCCGGAACCTCTAGCCGGCGGGAGCCCCGGAACGGACCACGTTGTCGCACGCCAAAAATGAGGAGATCTGTATCAGATGGCGCTCCTTCGACGACGATCGCGTCCTGGCGTTCGGAAGCGCCGCGTAACCAGACCGCGCCATGCGCCACCCGCTCGCGCCCATCAACCCCTGGGCGATGCCGCCAGACACGCACGCCGCGGAACGGGATTTCAAACTCAGCTAAATCGCCATCGACCGACACGGCAAGGCACGCCGCCGGAGCAGCATGGCGCGGGTCCATGGTGAGCCGGCCGGCGATCTTCAACCAGCCGGCGCTGTGAGCGGCGCTGAAGGTCTCGGGGGCTACAACATCCTCGACATTGCCTGAGGGCGTCCGCCCTACACCGGGCCAGATATAAGCGGCATTAGTGCGCTCAGCGCGTGCATCGCCAGTCGATGATGCGCCCGTCACCAGCAGATCGAAAACCGCGCGTCCGGGCGCAGCTGGGCGGTCGAGCCGCAGCGAACGAAATGAAACGCGCGCTACACCGTCTGGCCCCGGCGTGACCGGCGCATGCGATCTCTGTCCGCTGAGGGTCATCCGCAGAACCCGCGGTTCCACGAGCGCCGGATCCACTCGAACCTCAACGAAGCCCTCTTGCGTCCCCTCTCGAAGGATACGTGCACCCCAGCTGCCAAGTGGCGGTGCGATCACCCTGAGGCCCGGCTCCACGCTGACGGAAATCCGCACCTTGAAGCCGACCCCTGCGGCTTCGGCGCCAGTTCCAACCGACACCCACGCCATGGAGAACGTAGGGTCTTTGGCTGGGACCGACGGACCGAAGCCTGTCGCCTCGAATGGTGCGCGCGCCAAGATAACCACTTCTTCCGCATGCACAAAAGCCTGAGCCTCCGCCCCCCGCGCCTCGTATAGGAAGGTGCCCGTATAGGCATCGAAGATCCAGGCCACCCCTTCGGTTGGCGTCGTACGAATTGCCTCTCGCCGACCCGCGGACCATGTAATTGTTGGAGGCCATGGCGTTGGCAGTGGGACGGGCTGGCCACCTGTCACGCGTTTCGGAAACGGTCCCATCTCAAGGCTTTGTGGAACCGATCCCTGTTCTGGCAGAAGTGCGATTGCATCTTTCCACCAGATTGGACGCGGTGGGCCGATCACGTGCTCCTTCCTTAGGCCTTGGTTACGTGCCGCGCGATCAAGCGCTTCGAAGAGCGCCCTGTCGCGCGGCCCGATCGGCGCATCGCTTAGTCGCCAGGCGTTCGCTCGCAACGCATAATGGCCAACCTGATCAAACAAGAGCGATGATCGCGCCCGTTTCAGAGCTTCTGGCATCCAGGTCAGTGTTGCGCGCTGCCAGGCCACCGATGCCGCGGTGTCCTCGATCGCAGGTGGTCCCAGCCGTTTGAGCGCAGACACCAACGCCGACGCAAGCGACCCAACTTGGGCATCTGCGACACCGAGAAGAGGGAAGAAGAGATCGCTCGGATGATTGCCAGACACTTTGAGGCCAAGCTTTTGGCAAGCTATGCGAAACCCTATCTTCAGTCCTTCTTTCGCGTCGGGTGACGACAGGGACGCACCAAGGCCGTGGGAGATGTGGGAATAAACGTGCTTTGAGCTCTCACCGTATCGTACGGCAAGTTGATCCAGCGTCGCCCAGATTGCGAGTGCTGGGTACTTCGAAAAGAACTGCCTAGAATTATTCGCGGCAAGAAGGCATTTGCTCGCCACGCGGCGGGCCTCAGCTGGATCGCCCGGCGTCAACTGACCAGGGAACGGTGTCGCGCCTCGTGACCGCCATTGCGAAAGTAACGCCGCATCTATCTGCTGCGCTGACGCCCAATCTTCAAAAGTGGCCACGCGGCCTCCCCTCCAAACAAGTACTTGGACATCCCCGCATTTTGCGATGCCTATTTGCGAAGCCGCCACTAAGAGTTCCGGGTTCGGCTATTCCGAAGGGCTCCGCCTGACTTTCCCCACGATATATTAGGCGATCTCCGTATTCACGTCCGCACTACTATGGCAGACCTCACCCTGCCAGCAGCCTAGAGAGCAGACAAGAGCACCGCCTCAGATTTTCCATCTTCTCTTAGATCAAAGCACATAGCCGGCTTTCGAGGCTGCCGAACCAAAACCGAAAGCGCAGTCAGGCTCACTCCGCGATCATGGGGCCTAGGGGTCGGGGAGCAGAGCACAACAGCCGGAGAAATCAGCGTTCGGTCACCATTTCAGGACGCATGGCTTGACATTCTGAAACCGTTCAGCGTGGTTGCCCAAAACGCATCATTCAACCCTTGGGGAGTAGGCTTAGAGTAACAACCCGAGTTCATTAAGTATCGCATTGAGCAGTTGGCCGTCATCGAGGCCTGCCAGCGATGCGTTCTTTCCAAACGCGCCCAGAGCCCAGATCGTCAGGAGCTTCCGCATGACGGCTGCGGGTGCGTCCATTCCGTGTGTGGCCAGGTCGAGCAGGAGGAGCTGATAGGCTTGGTCGAGGCTTCTCGTGGGCCCGGCACCGCCGCGGGATTGCGAGCTGATGTGCGGTGATATCGTGGGCTTGAGCAGCTTGTAGACGGCGTCCTTCGCTTCCGCGGTCCACGGATCGCCCCGCTCTGAAACGTCGGTGCAGATCGCGAGATTGGCGATTTCGGTGGCGCTCAGCCAAGTTCCGAAAAGGTACTTGCCACCTACCTCTGACATAAGCGTCTCTCCAGGTTCGCACGTCTTCCACACAGGTAGAACAGGGGGCGCCTCTAGTCTGAGACGGCGTTTCCCATGATCTTTCGAATATTCTCCGGCACACCTGACTCCTGCTAGATGAAAAGGCCTGTGACCGGGCCAAGAGGCTCAGTCGGCCCATCGATCCGAGCCGTACTCGACTCTGGCAAATCAGGTGCCACTGGTGGTCCGCCCGACACGATTTGGTCGCGCCAAGTCTCCCGATGTCGCGTGAGCAGATCCTGCGCGGCATCAAGAGCTTCTCTCCGCTTTGCCTGCGGATCGGGTGACGGAATCGGCACAGCCCTCAGCCGACCAAGGCGATACCAGCGCGACATTGTCCGCAACCAGCCTGTCTCGAGGTCGAAATCGTACTGGAAGCCCAGCACAGGAGACGTTGTCACCCATGGGTCTGAAATCTCGGGGTGGCCGCTAACGTCGCCGTCGGCCCGGATGGCATCACCGTCACGCCAGACAAGGAACCAGTTGTCGATCAGCGGGGCGCCATCGATGTCACCTGAGCTCGGCCCGGCCTCGGCCTGCTCGACAGCGGACAAAAAGTCGTCACAGCTCATGTATCGCAATCTTCAGGCCTCCTTGTTCCATGGCAGCCGGTCGCGCGCTTGGATAGCGCATCGCTTCGTGATCTGGGCAAACCGATCATGATTGATCCCGTCCGTGCCGAGTTGATCACAAGGGCCAAAGCGGTGCCCCCCAGAGCGCCAAGGATATGAAGGTGCTGCCCAGCAGGACGCTTCCCAGCAATATGCCCAGGCCAAGGCGCCTATGTCTTCGCAGAAGGCGGCCGCTTTCCTTGCCGAGGATGGTGAGGTCTGCCTCGAGCTTCGCTTGCCGCTCTTCCGCCACAGCAACCCTTCGGCCGGTGACCTGCATGACGCCCCCGATCCGATTTGCCTCAGCCGCCACCTCCTTGCGGAAGGCCGTCATCTGCCGTTCGAGCTCAGCCTGCATCTCCGCCAGCTCTGCCTCCGTCTTCCGGATCGTGTGGTTTCGCCTGGCCCGAAGCTCCTCGATCCGGGCGTCCAGCTCTCGGGTCATGGTTCGATCCCCTTCGCTGATTGGTATCGCGGATCGCACCCGGCCGGGGGCTGATCCTCCACCAGGTCGTTCAATTCAGCCTCGGCCGCAGCCGGTTTCAGGTGGCGCTTGATCAGCTCCCAGCACCGGGAGACGATCTGAAGGATGCGATCCAGGGAGCTCGCGATATCCAGCTCTCCGACCCGACGCTTCAGGCGTTCATCGTGGATGGTCCAGCCTTCCCCCGTTGGCGCCGGCACGACTTCACCGGTCAGCACGCCGATCATCAGCTTGCGGGCCAGCTCAAAGGCCTCGCGTACCCCGTCCCGGCGATAGGAATCGGCCTGGGAGTGGACCTCCTCCATCTTGCTCTCGGCGTCGAGCCGCAGCTGCCGAGCCTTGCGCTTGGCGTCGAGGAGGTAGGCGTCGGCCACGGCGGTATCTTCCTCGGCCTTCTTCCGGGCACGGTTTTCCAGCCTTGTTGCCTCCGCCTCCGCGGTGGCCAGTCTGGCCACTGCCGCCTCGCGATCGCGGCGGGACGCCTCGAGCAGCGCATCGCTCTCGGTCGATGCGCTCTGTCGCTTCGCCTCTGCCTCGGCGTCCAGCAGGGCGGCGTGCTCCAGCTGCTCCGCCAGATGGGCGGTGATCTCCTCCTCCGTGGCCGAGAGCTCTTCCTCGTGGATGGCCAGCGCCGAGACACGATCCTCCATTTCCCGCAGCAGCAGCGCGTCCTGCTCCGCAGCCGCCTTGCGCGCGCGCCACTCCGCCCGTGACAGCCTTTCCCGCTTCGGACCCAGCCGGGTGAGCGCGGCGGCAATGCCGACCTCGCGGTGGTACTCGTCCTGAAGTTCCCGCGCCCGGGCCTTGTAGGCCGCGTTCCCGAGCTTCACCGCGGCTTTGGCGTCGTGACCGGCCTCCCGGGCGGCGGCTTCGGCTTCGGTCTTCGCGGCCCAGGCGGGGTTCAGGTCGCGGGCGGAACAGGTGGGATCATCTGTCGGCAGCACAAAGGCGTGCAGATGCGGGTGCTCTTCATCGAGGTGCTCGACCACGCCTATCAGCTTGTCGCCGAACATCCGCCGGAAATGGGCGAGGTTGTACTCGACCCAGGTTTCGTATTTCCGTCGGGCCTCCGCGTCCGCCTCGACCTGACTGGACAGGAGCGGATGCGAGGCCACGCAGGTCAGCAGAGTGTGACGGTCCTTGCGGATGCCGCGCTCCTTGGTCGAGCCATCGGCCAGCGTCACGGAAATCCGCCCGGCCTCCACCATCGCATCATGACGCTCCTTGATCCGCGCCGGGTGCAGACCCGCGACGACACGCGGCGGGCGAGGGGCGGGGACGTGGGTGGAAAACCGGGGGATGCGGGCCGCTTCGGCCAGCACCTGCTCGACCGATTGGCCGGCGGGGTTGGCCTTGCGGGAAAAGCTCTGGAGGTGGAAGAACTGGGGGCCGCTCATGCTGCGACCTCCGTTCCCCGGGAAACGCAATATGGACCGACTACTGTGTTGGCAAGCAACACGTCGGGCAAGGCGCTGCGCCCCTGCACCCAGCCAGGCGGCTCCGCCGCCGATCCGTCCCGGATCGAAGCCGCCCATGGCGGCTGCAAAAGCCCTTCTCCGCCAGCCATGGGGTTGGCGCGTCGGCAGGCTTTTGCGGGGTGTCCCGGGAGCGCGGACCGCCTTGGCGCGGGGGTCGTTGGCCAGCCGGGGGCCGGGATCATGCCGGGTCTGGTCATCGCAGGAACCCCGCGGTCTGGGCCTCTTCCCGCGTGATCAGCCCGCGCTGCACCGCCTGGAAAACCCTGTCCTCCGGCAGGTGTCGGTACATCCAGTCCTTCCGCTCGCGGATCGCTTCGGCGGCGTCGCTGAGCTGCCTCTCGACGATCTGTTGCGGCCTGTGCGCCTCGGCCCTGGCCGCCTCGACGAAAGGTCGCCATTTCCCCAGCCTGAACCAGTTGTCCGAGAAGCTGACCTTCGATCGGGTGTGCCCGGCCGAGTGCCGGGCATATGCCTTCACTGCCGTCAGCAGTTCGGCCGCCGTCACCTCGGACAGAGCATCCCGGGCCAGCCTGAGCGAGGTCGGCCGGTCCCGTCGCCGATCCTCGGGATAGGCATCCCAGATCTTCCCCAAATCCTCCTCCCCCGGCTCCTGCGCGCGCGTAGGAGGTTTAGGGGTTGTTTTAGGATTGTTTGGGGTCCCCTGAGGACCCCGTACCCCGTCCTCAGGGGACCCGGTACCGGGGTCAGGACGCACCCCGTCCTCTGAGGACCCCGTCTGCGCGGGGGTCCTTGCCGGGGCCCCAATCAACTCCAGTTGCGCCACGACATCCATGTCGATCCGGTAGACAACGGTGAAGCCGTTCTTGCAGGGCCGTTGCTGTCCGGTCTGGACCAGGATGCCCTCGCGGAGGAAGTCCGAGATGGTCCGCTTGACGCTGGTCTCGCTCAGCTCCGTGTGGCGCTGGACGAACCCCTTGGAGCACCAGATGCCCGAGCCGTCATCGCTGGCCTTGTTGGCCAGGAACATGATGATCTGCTTGCGGACGGCACTGCCGAAACGGCGCTCATGGCAATGGGCCTCTACGACGTAGCTCATGACCGGTCCTCCGTGAGGCTTGCGCCAGTGGCGGAGGGGGCGTAGGTTTTTCGTGTCGAAAGACTTTCTTTGTTGTCGGGTGGAGTGCCAGCTCCCCCGGCAATTTTGTTTGGGGCTCCGGGCGTGTCCGGACGGTTCGTCAGACCCTGAATTTCGTCAAAGAATTCAAAGGGGCTGTTCTGGGGGTTCGCCAGCGTAACCCCATGATTTGCAACAACGCGCAGACTCCTGCACGGCTCACCACTGTATCCTTCCTTTATGCGCCATTCTCGCGGTTATGCACCCCGGGTGACCTGGCGCCGGGCGGCCGGCACGGGGCACCTGCCCCTTGCGAGACGATCGCGCGCGATCTACATCCGTTGGGTCATGGCAGAGCAAGGCACGCCCCCCTTCCCCGACGCCGACCGGGATCCGGTCTTGGCGAGCATGCTGTGCTTTGCGATCTATTCCGCCGGCCATGCCTTCACGCAATTCTACCGCGCCAGCCTCGAACCGATGGGTCTGACCTATCCGCAAAGCCTGGTGATGACCCTGCTGTGGGAGCGTGACAACCGATCCGTGCGCGAGATCGGCGCTGCGATGCACCTGAAGTCCAGCACCCTGACCCCGCTGATCAAGCGGCTGGCCGAGGCCGGGCTGGTCAACCGCCAAAGGGACAGCGGGGACGAGCGCGTGGTGCGGATCACCCTAACGGACAAGGGCCGCGCCCTGCAGGCCAGAGCGGCCGAAATCGCCCCCCATGTGCGGGAGGCGCTGCAGATGTCCGAGGACGAGATTGCGCAGGCCATCGCCACGCTCGACCGGATCCGCGCACGGCTGGTGTCGGCCACGCCCTGATCCGGGCCGCCCGGAATTGTCGCAGGGTTATCCTGCGGTCCCGTCCTTCTCATCCCTGCGGGCCCTGATCGCCAGCTGCGCCGCCGAGAGGCGCGCGATGGGCACCCTGTAGGGCGAGCAGGAGACATAGGTGAACCCGCCGGTGCGGCAGAAGTCGATCGTGTCGATATCCCCGCCATGTTCGCCGCAGATCGACAGGTCGATGGACGGGTTCGTCGCCCGCCCCCGGTCGGCGGCAATGCGGATCAGCTCTCCGACCCCCTTGAAATCCAGCTTCTCGAAAGGATCGCCGGTCAGCGCGCCCTGTTCGACATAGGCCTTCATGAACCGGCTGACGTCGTCGCGCGACAGGCCATAGGTCATCTGGGTGAGGTCGTTGGTGCCGAAGCTCAGCAGCTGCGCATATTCCGCGATCTCGCCGGCGCAAAGCGCGGCGCGCGGGGTTTCGACCAGCACACCGAGGCGATAGGCGACCTCCTGCCCCGTGGCCACCCGGACCTGCGCCGCGACCGAATCGATGCGCGTCTTGACCAGCTTCACCTCGGACCGGCCGGCGACGAGGGGGATCATGATCTCGGGCTCTACCGTGGCGCCCACGGCGCGGCCCGCCTCGATCGCGGCCTCGAAGATCGCGCGCACCTGCATCTCGTAGATCTCGGGATGCATCAGGCCCAGGCGCACACCGCGCATCCCCAGCATCGGGTTGAACTCGGAAATCGCCTCGATCCGCCGGTTCACCTCGGTCAGCGACAGGTCCAGCGACTGGGCGAGGTTCATGCGCCCTTCGCGGTCCATCGGCAGGAATTCGTGCAGCGGCGGATCGAACAGCCGGATGCAGACCGGCAGCCCCGCCATGGTCGCGAAGAGCTCTCTGAAATCCGACCGCTGCATCGGCAGCAGCTGGTCCAGCGCGGCGCGGCGGTCGGCCTCGGTTCCGGCGAAGATCATCTCGCGCATGACAACCATCCGCGAGGGTTCGAAGAACATGTGCTCGGTCCGGCAAAGCCCGATCCCGTCGGCCAGGAAGCTCATCGCCAGCGCCGCATCCTGGGGCGTGTCGGCATTGGCGCGCACCCCGATGTCGCGGGCGGCATCCGCCCAGGACATGAATTCCAGGAACCCTGGATCGTCATCGGCGGGGGTCATCAGGATCTCGCCCATATGCGCCTCGCCATGGGTGCCGTCGACGGTGATCAGGTCGCCTTCGTGAAGGACGCGGCCATCGCCCAGGGTCATCGTCTCGGTCTCGGCCGATATCACGACGCCGGAGGCGCCGGTGATGCAGGGCACGCCCAGCCCCCGGGCGATGACGGCCGCATGGCTGGTCATGCCGCCACGCTCGGTGACGATGGCCTGGGCCACATGCATGCCCCGGATGTCCTCGGGGTTGGTCTCGCGCCGGACGAGGATGCAGGGCTCCTCGCGCGCGGCGCGGGCGGCGGCGGCGTCGGCGGTAAAGACCACGTGGCCCGTCGCCCCGCCCGGGGAGGCCGCCACGCCGGAAAACAGCGGCTTGCGCGCCGGATCGGGCTGCACCTGGGGATGCAGGAACGCGGTCAGCGACGGCGGCGCGACGCGCAGCAGGGCCTCTTCGCGCGTGATCACATCGGCCTCGACCAGCGCCATCGCGTTGTTCAGAGCCACCCGGGCGCTGGACGCCTGCGGGCTCGCATCCAGCACGAGGAACCGGCCGCCTTCGTACGCGACGTCGATCTCGCGATCCGCGCGAAAGCCCCGCCGCGCGGTGTCGAGCAGGGCAGAGAGCGCCTCCACACGCTCCGGTGCGCGGTCCTGCAGGGCGGTCGGGATATCCTCGGCCGGCGCGGGCGCTCCGGTCTCGGTCAGCGCGCGCAGGCTGCCGTTCAGCCGGGTCTGCCCCGTCACCGGATCGAACATCCGCACCCGCCCGGTGGCAATTTCGCCCGGGGCCACGGACCAGCGGTTGTCCTGCACCAGAAGGGCCAGCCCGGCCTCAAGCGGCGCGCCCTGGGCATGGCGCAGCAACCGGGCGGTGATCCCGCCCCAGGCCGTCGCCATGGAGGAGACGACCTGCGACAGCTGCCGACCGGGATCCTGGGGAAAGGCCTCTCCGGCCTCGCGCAGGTAGATTTCGAGCGCGGCGCCGGCCGGGTCGGACCCGGCGGCGGCCTCATCGAAGGGCTCGGCATCGAGACAGGCGACATCGGTGGCATAGCGCAGGATGAAATCGAACCAACGCCGGTCCGCGTGCTCCTGTCCGAAGCGGGCGGCAAGCAGCGCATGGGTGGCCTCGTTCAGGCCGACATCGGGGAATTCGCGCGGTCCGCCCCAGGAGCGGCGGCCGCTTGACGGCAGGACAGAGACCAGCGGGTCGGGGCCGAATTCGTTGATCACCCCGGCCGCGTCAAAGCGTTGCCCGGTGGCGATGCCATGCAAGCGTTCCACCGACAGCGCGACCGAGACGGGGCAGGTCAGCCCCATATCCACCAGGTGCTGCAGGTCGCCGGCCCGTTCGCCATGCGCCTCGGCCACGACACCGGCCCCCGGTTCGATCCGGACGACGCCGGACCTGTGGTCGGACATCAGCATTACGGGCCCCCTTTGCGCCCCTTCGGGCTGTTTTTCGGGCGCGTCCGTAGTGGTCCGGCCGGGTCCCTCCCCACCGGCCAGTCCAGGCGCGCCGTCCGCGTCACCCGGCAGTATAGTGCAAATTCCGCTGATGGGCGCAATCTCTCCGGGCGGGGTCATCCCAGCCCCCTGAGATCCCGGAACAGGTGGATGTCGACGGGCGCCCCGGCAAAGGTCGGCCCCCGGGTCATCAGCGCCACGGCATCGTGGCTGTGCAGGCTTTCCTGGTGGCTGGCCACCACGCGGTAATCGCCGACCCTGTCATCGCCCGACAGCACCTCGGCAAAAAGCCGGACGGCATCCTCGACAAAGATCGGATTGGCGGCGTTCAGCTCGGCGAAGGCCTGTTCGTCCTCGCGTTTGACCATGACCTGGGTCTCGGTCGGCACGGCACGGCGGCACAGGTCCACCACGTCCTCGAACCACAGCACCGGCGCATCGGGGCGCAGCACCAGCGACAGCCGCGCGACAGAGCGCTGCGAATGCGGCGTCGCCAGCTGGCCACGGATGGCTCGGGCATGTTCCGACAATTCCAGCGAACAGGGGCAGGTTGAGGAATAGACGTAGTCGAGATGCAGGATCGAACGGCTTTCACCGCCACTGACCAATTCTTCCAGGGTCAGCGCATAATACTGGTAGCCCTCCAGCCCCGACCGGAGCGAGGGCACCCGCATCGGGAAGCGCAGGTCCATGGCGATGCGCGCGTCAGAGCAATCGTGGTCGGCGCGGTAATCGCGCAACACCTCGCGGATCACGTCAAAGCTGAACTCCCGGTCGGCAGCGCGATAGAAGCTGCGCATGATCCGGGACATGTTGATGCCCTTGTTGTCCGCGCCCAGGCTGACGGTGCCCGTCACCCCGGTTTCCAGTGTCAGCGGGTCGCCGTCGCGGCGCCGGTAGCGGATCGGCAGGCGAAAGCCCGAAATGCCGACATGGGCAATGCCGTCGCGCGCGCCGCGGATCAGGCTTTGCGGCCCGTTCTGCAGGTCCGGCAGGCCGGCGATGTAATCGGCATCGGCTGTAAATCGGTCGGGATAGTCGCGTGACAGCGCCCCGCCCCGCGCCAGTTCGGCCAGCCGGGCCTTCAGATCCGGCGCATCCCTGTCGCCGGCGCCGGATGCCATCCAGTCCTGCAGCACCCGAAGCGCGGCTTCGGCAGCCGAATCGTCAGGACAGGCGTGATTTGGGCTGGCATGCAGCCCGACGGGCCGGGTGTTCATGGGGTCTGATCCTTCTCTCCCAAAAGGTTGGGCGACGCGATCCGCCACGACGGACGGGATCGCGCCACCCTACAGGTTCGATACCGTGCCGTGCCGGCAGGGCTGCCCTGCGCCACCCCATGTCGTCCACCCCGGGAGGAGAGGGAGGATGAGGGGCGGCCTCGGGACAGGCGCAGGTTGTGCCGGCGAGGGGTCACCAGCGGTCAGCACCTGCGGTCACGGGTCGGTATCGGTCCCGTGCGCCCGGGAGGTCCGGGCTCACAGGTTCATGGTACTAGGTATACCAAGAACAATCAAACGGGTATTTGCCATTGCGGCGGAGAAATTCCAGATTTCTCGTGGATTCCCCGTGCCTTCCCGGTTTTGCCGCAAATCTGGACGTTACGTCCGACGGCGCAGATCGCGCAGAATGCACATGGGATTTCGGCGCCGGAGCAGCGTGGTCTGGCAACAGGTCCACCCGGTCTCGTCGAAGTCGGGAAAGAAGGTATCGGCATCCTCGACGTCAAGCTCGACCTCGCTGATGAGCATCCGATCGGCCAGCGGCATCAGGTCGGCATAGACCCGGGCGCCGCCGATTCCGTGGATCGCCTGGTGGCCCGCCTCGCGCGCAAAGCGGACCGCCTCGGCCGGGCTGGGAAAGACATGCTCGGCCAGGTCCGGATCCGAAGAGACGACGCAGTTCAGCCGGTCCGGCAACGGGCGTCGCGGCAGGCTGCGCCAGGTGCGGGCACCCATGATGAGCGCGCCGCCGGTGGTCGCCTCGCGGAAATGGGCCAGATCCTCGGGGAGGCTCCACGGCATGGTGCCGTCCCGCCCGATGGCGCCGTTGCGAGCGCGGGCGACAAGCAGCGTGATCACGATGCGCCCCGGCACCCGCCCGCGTGATCGGTCCTTGTGATCACGTTCCGGTTGCGTCCAGCCTGTGCGCGGCACCAATCGGGCCAAGCTCAACGACGTCACCGGCGCCAAGGCGTTCCGCGAACCATTCGGCCAGGGCCCGCCCCTGCAACCTGTCGCGCACCTTCGGATCGGTTGCGCGGCGCACGATCCGGCTTGGCGCCCAGACCGCCAGACAGGTCTGGTCGATCGCGTGTTGCAGTTCGGTCCGGCTTTCGATGACACGGCAGCGGGCATCGCGTCCGGCAATGCGCCAGGCCGCCTGTTCCATCGCCAGCAGGTCGATCTGCCGGTCCACCCCGCCGGTTTCGCCGCGCTCCGGCGCCGAACAGGGCGCAAGCACAACCGGGCGGCCGGGCGCGAGAAGGGCGTCGAACCGTTCGCTCAGCCTCGCGTCACCAAGGGCGGCCTCGTCCACCAGCACGACCAGCGGCGCCTCGCCCCGGATCGCGAAGAGATCGGGAACCGCGGCCACGGCCTGGCGGGCGGTCCGTTCGATTTCCACGCCCAGTGCAAAGGGGCCGCGATCCAGCTTTTCGACCCGCAGGGTCAGGTGGCGCACCGCCGGAATCGCCAGCAGGCGATCGGCGATCCGCTCGGCCAGTGTTTCCAGCAGATCCAGGCGTTCGTCACGCAGCACGGTGTCGATGGTCTGCACGAGGGTGTCGTAGCTGAGGATCCCGTCCACGTCGTCGCCCACCGGCGCGTCGGCGGGCACAAGCTCCACCATCACGTTGAAACGCAGGGTCTGCTCGACATCGCGTTCTTCCCCGAAGGCGCCGATCTCGGCCTTGCGGATGTAATCGCCCAGCAGGAGCCGGTCGACCGCCCTTTCGCGCGCCGACAGGTCGCGCCGGAAATCGGCCTGTGTGTTCATGGGCTTGTCCCTTTCAGAACGGTCGGAATTTCAGGGCGATGGCCCGGGATCAGGCTTTCAGGCGGTCAGGAGGATCTTGCCGTGCTGCTGCGCGGCTTCCATCATCTCGTGCGCGGCGGCGGCTTGCGCCAGGGGCAGCGTCGCATGGGTCACGCTGCGCAACGCACCGGAGGCAAAGAGCGGCCAGACCGTTTCGCGCAGGCTTTCGGCCACATGTCCCTTGAAGGCGTCGGACCGCGACCGCAGGGTCGAGCCGGTGTAGCTGATCCGTTTCAGCATGACCGGCATCAGGTCGATTTCGACCTTGGATCCGGCGTTGAACGCCAGCTGGATGATCCGCGCATCGTGGCGCGAGGCCTTGATGTTGCGGGCCACGTAATCGCCGCCGATGATATCCAGAATGATATCCATGCCCCCCGCCTCGCGGCAGATCGGCACGAAATCCTCCGACTTGTAGTCGATCGTGCGCGTGGCGCCGAGCGAGGTGGCGAAGGAGGCCGAAGCCTCGGAATCGACCGTGGTATAGACATTCAGCCCCATCGCCGCGCCCAGCTGCACGGCGGTGGAGCCGATCCCGCCGGATCCGCCATGCACCAGGAAATTCCCTGCCTCGGGGATCGCCTGGTCGAGGAAGACGTTGCTCCAGACGGTAAAGAAGGTCTCGGGCAGGCCGGCGGCGTCGACCACGCTGACGCCATCGGGAATCGGCAGGCAGTGATCGGCACGCACCGCAACATATTCGGCATAACCGCCACCGTTGGTCAGCGCGCAGACCATGTCGCCGGGCGACCAGAGCGATTGCCCGGCCCCCGCGGCGACCACCTGGCCGGACACTTCCAGCCCCAGAAGATCCGAGGCGCCCTTGGGCGGCGGGTAATGGCCACGGCGCTGGACCATGTCGGGCCCGTTCACGCCGGCGGCGACCACACGGATCACCACCTCGTCCGGGCCGGGCGTGGGCAGGGGGCGGGACCCGGGGGCAAGAACCTCGGGGCCGCCCGGCTCCTTCATTTCGACGACAGTCATCATTTCGGGCAGTTCGGCACTGTTCATCGGTTCACGCTGCCTCGTTCTGGGCGACGAGCGCTGTGACCACGTCGTCGGCATTCACAGCGATGGTGGCGCCCGCGCGGCGCAGACGGTCGGTCTTTTCCGCGGCCGAGCCCAGCCCGAAGGACGACACCGTGCCGGCATGGCCCATCCGCCGTCCCTGCGGCGCATGGCGCCCGACCACCAGCGCGACGACCGGCTTGCCGAAGTCGACAGAAGCCAGGTAATCCGCCGCGTCCTCTTCGGCCCGGCCGCCGATCTCGCCGATCAGCACCACGGCCTCGGTCTCGGGGTCGTCCTTGAACCGCTTCAGGCAATCGACGAAATCCACGCCGTGCAGGTTGTCGCCGCCGACGCCGACGGTCGTCGACTGCCCCAGCCCGGCGCGGGAACATTGCGCCAGGATCTCGGAGGTCAGCGAGGCCGAACGCGAGGCGATGCCGACATTGCCCGGCTTGGCATGGACCGTGGGCATGACCCCGATCTTGCACTGGCCAGGCGACAGGATGCCCTGCGAATTCGGCCCGATCAGCATGGTGTCGGACTGGCGCAGCGCCGCCTTCACGCGGCTCATGTCATGCTGCGGCACGCGTTCGGTGACGCAGACCACGGTTTCCACACCGGCCTCGATCGCCTCGATCATGGCGTTGGCGGCAAAGGGCGCGGGCACGATGACCAGGCTCGCATTGGCCTGCGTCTCGGCCACGGCCTCCTTGACCGTATCGAACAGCGGCAGGTCCAGGTGCTTGCGCCCGCCCTTGCCCGGCCGCACGCCGCCCACGTAGGTGGAGCCATAGCGCACGCCCTGGTCGGTGTAGAAGGTGCCGGCGCGCCCGGTCATGCCCTGCACGATCACCCGGGTGTCGGAATTGACGAAGATCGACATGCCTCCCTCCCTCAGCTTGCCAGTTCGACGGCGCGGCTGACCGCGTCCGACATGGTATCGAAGACCTCGACCGGGATCTTGCGGTCCTTGAGGATGCGGATGCCCCAGTCGGCATTCTGCCCCGCCAGCCGCGCGACCACCGGAAGCTTCCGGTCGGATCGAGAATAGGCGAAGGAGATCCCCTCGGCTACGGTATCGCAGGCGGTCATGCCGCCGCCGTGGACATTCAGCAGGATGACCCGTGCCCTGGGCTCTTCCAGCAGCAGCGAGACGCCCTTGGCGATGTCGAAACTGGTGGCGGTGGTGCGGATGTCCATGAAGTTGGCGGGCTGCCCGCCGGCGTCGAAGACCATGTCGTTGGTCGCCAGCCCCAGACCCGCACCGTTCACCACGACACCGATGTTGCCATCCATCCGCACCAGGTTGATGTCGTTGGCCTGGGCCTCCATCTCGACCTCGCTGAGGCCCTGCTTGCCGGCCAGCGATTCGAATTCCGGGTGGCGGAACAGCGCCGCGCCATCCAGGGCGATCTTGGCGTCGATCACGCTCCACTCGCCCTGCGATGTCCGGGCGAAGGGATTGATTTCCAGCAGCGTCATGTCGTTGTCGATGAAGGCGCGCAGGGCTGCCATCAGGATGCCGGTCGGCGGATCCTGTTCGATCCCGATCTCCGACAGGAAGCCGGCCAGCGCATCGCGCGTCTCCGGCGTGTCGGATTCCAGCAGAAAGGATTTCACGGTCGAGGGGTCCATCTGCGAGCGCTGCTCGAATTCCACGCCCCCCTCGGACGAGGCCAGCAGCATCGGTGCGCCGCTGCGCGTGTCCAGCACGAAGGCGAAGTAGTAGCTCTCCGCCAGGTCGAGGGCCTCCTCGACCGAGACGGCGGTGACCATCTCGCCCTTGGCGCCGGTCTGCGCGGTGACCAGAGGGTTGCCCAGCAGGCGCCGCGCCTCGTCCGCGACAGCCGATGGCGTGGCCGCGAATTTCACCCCGCCGGCAAGCCCGCGCCCCCCGGCGGTGATCTGCGCCTTCACCACGTATTTGCGCGCGCCGATCTCGGCGCAGCGGCGTTCCGCCTCCTCCGGCGTACGCGCCAGACGGCTGACTGGCACGGGCAAATCGTACTGCGCCAGCAGTTCCTTGGATTGGTGTTCTGATACGAACATTTTCAGCACTCCTCCCCGAATGCTTGCCATGTGGTACTTGGTATGCCACAAAACGTTAGATGTCAACGGAACCGCCCCGGGCGGCGACATGACAAAAGGTCGGAGGGGACCGCGAGGACGACCCCAACCGAACAGGCCGACACGGGAGGAAAAGTGATCGATCTGAAGGACTTGCGATGCCTGAGCGCCCTTGCGCGCCACAAGCATTTTGCCCGCGCGGCAAATGAATGCGGGATCTCGCAGCCCGCGTTCTCGATGCGCATCCGCAAGATCGAAGACCGGCTTCAGACCTCGATCGTGAAGCGCGGGAACCGGTTCCAGGGACTGACGGAGGACGGCATGATGATCGTCCGCCACGCCCGGTCGATCATGGACGAGGTCGAGGTCTTCCAGCAGCAATTCCGCTGCCACAAGGGGCAGATCTCGGGCTCGCTGAAGCTGGGCGTGATCCCGACGGCGGTGGGCTATGTCAGCCTGCTGATGCGCGATCTGAACCGGGATTTCCCGCAGATCGTGGTGCGGATCGAAACCGCCTCGTCGGTGGCGGTCCAGCAGGGGATCGAGGACGGCCGGTTCGATGCCGGCGTCACCTATACCGACGGCGCCCCGCGCGACCTGCTGCATGTGGAGCCGCTTTATACCGAGGGCTACGTGCTGCTGGCCCCCGCCGAAATGGCGCCCCGCGACGCGGGCGAGATCACCTGGGCCGAGGCGGCGAAGATGCCGCTGACGCTACTGGAACCGGGCATGCAGAACCGAAGCATCATCGACCATGTCTTCGACCAGATCGGCGCCACGCCGCATGTGGTGGCCGAGACCAGCGGCTTTACCTCGGCCATCGTGATGGCTGTGCAGGGGCTGGCCGCGACGGTTCTGCCGCGCGTTCTGGTGGAGTCGCTTGGCGGGGTGGCCGGCGCGCTGACCCTGTCGCTGGTCGAGCCGGTGCAGGAAAAATCCGTGAGCCTCGTGTCGGGGCTGCGGGATACGGGATTGCCGACTTTGGAAGCTCTCAGGTCGGTCACAACCAAGTCGCGATAAGCCGGGGTTATTACGGCTTAACGAGTCAAGATTTTACAAGACGGAGGCCAGGTGCCACCGTTTTTCACGTCAAGGGAGGACACCATGGCACCTTTGGATGATCAAAAAGGCATCTGGAAGAAAAAAGGCACCGGAAAGTCTCGCAAAACGCCCAAGGGGCGGCAGTTCGGGGATACGGCGCTGTCAGAGGTTCAGGCGCTGCTGGGCGACACGCCCCGCAATCGCGACCTGCTGATCGAATTTCTTCACCTGATCCAGGACGAATACGGCCACCTGTCGGCCGATCACATCGCCGCTCTGGCCTATGAAATGCGCCTTGCGCAGGCCGAGGTCTACGAGGTGGCGACCTTCTATGCCCATTTCGACGTGGTCCGCGAGGGCGAGGTTCCGCCCCCTGCCCTGACCATCCGCGTCTGCGATTCGCTGTCATGCGAGATGGCCGGCGCGCAGCAGCTGAAGGCCGCGCTCGAGGACGGGCTGGACCCGGCCGAGGTCCGCGTGGTGCGCGCGCCCTGCATGGGCCGCTGCGACACCGCCCCGGTGATCGAGCTGGGCCATGCCCATGTCGACCACGCCACGCCCGAAAAGGTCATGGCCGCCGTCGAGGCGAAGGACACCCACGCCAAGATCCCCGATTACAAGCCCTTCGCCGCCTACAAGGACGAAGGCGGCTATGAAACGCTGGCCGACCTTCGCGCCAATGGCGACTGGGAGAAGCTGCAGGAAACCGTGCTCGATGCCGGTCTGCGCGGCCTCGGCGGCGCCGGCTTCCCGTCGGGCCGCAAGTGGGGCTTTGTCCGGGCCAACGCCGGCACGCGCTACCTTGCCGTCAACGGCGACGAGGGCGAGCCCGGCACGTTCAAGGACCGCTACCTGCTTGAGCGCGACCCGCACACCTTCCTCGAAGGCATGCTGATCGCCGCCTGGGCCGTCGAGGCCGAGAAGTGCTTTATCTACATGCGCGACGAATACCCCGCGGTGCTGCACATCCTGCACAAGGAGATCGCCGCGCTGGAAGAGGCCGGGATCGCGCCCAAGGGCTATATCGACCTGCGCCGGGGCGCCGGGGCCTATATCTGCGGCGAAGAAAGCTCGATGATCGAATCGATCGAGGGCAAGCGCGGTCTGCCGCGCCATCGTCCGCCCTTCGTGGCCCAGGTCGGCATATTCAATCGCCCGACGCTGGTTCACAACGTCGAGACGCTCTACTGGGTCGCCCGCATCGCGCGGTCGGGGCCCGAGGTGCTGAACTCGACCGAGAAGAACGGGCGCAAGGGCCTGCGGAACTATTCCGTTTCGGGCCGGGTGAAGAACCCGGGCGTGCACCTGCTGCCCGCCGGTTCGACCATCGTCGACATCATCGAGGCCGCGGGCGGCATGCTCGACGGTCACGAGTTCAAGGCCTACCAGCCGGGCGGCCCCTCGTCGGGCTTGCTGCCCGCCTCGCTGGATGACGTGCCGCTCGATTTCGACACGCTGCAACCGCATGGCTCCTTCATCGGATCCGCCGCGGTGGTGATCCTGTCGGACCAGGACAAGTGCCGTGACGCCGCGCTCAACATCCTGCGGTTCTTCGAAGACGAAAGCTGCGGCCAGTGCACCCCCTGCCGGGTGGGCTGCGAAAAGGCGGTCAAGCTGATGCAAGAGGAGCATTGGGACCAGGAACTGCTCGAGGATCTCTGCGGCATCATGGTGGATGCCTCGATCTGCGGGCTGGGACAGGCCGCGCCGAACGCCATCCGCCTTACCATGAAACACTTCAGCGAAGAGGTCTGACATGCCTGACGGAGCACAGACAGCCACGGTGACATTCAACCTCAACGGCGAGGACGTCACTGTCCCCGAGGGGTTCACGATCTGGGAGGCCGCCCATGGGCGCGGCCTGGTCATCCCCCATCTCTGCCACAAGCCGGAACCGGGCTATCGCCCGGACGGCAATTGCCGCGCCTGCATGGTCGAGGTCGAGGGCGAGCGCGTGCTCGTCGCCTCGTGCATCCGGCCGGTGGCCGACGGCATGGTCGTCAACACCGACACCGACCGCGCGCGCAAGTCGCGCGAGATGGTCGTGGAACTGCTCGCCGCCGACCAGCCCCAGGTGGCGCATGACCAGTCCTCGCATTTCTGGGACATGGCCGCGCTGAACGGCGTCAAGGAAAGCCGTTTCCCCGCGATGGAGAAATCCCGGGTGCCGCTGCTGGACGACAGCCACGTGGCGATGAACGTCAACCTCGACGCCTGCATCCACTGCAACCTCTGCGTCCGCGCCTGCCGCGAAGTGCAGGTCAACGACGTGATCGGCATGTCCGGCCGCGGGCACGACGCCAAGATCGTCTTCGACCAGGACGATCCGATGGGCGCGTCGTCCTGCGTGGCCTGCGGCGAATGCGTCCAGGCCTGCCCGACCGGCGCGCTGATGCCCGCCTCGGTGCTGGACGACCAACAGGCCGGCGACAGCAAGGATTACGACCGCGAGGTCGAAACCGTCTGCCCCTATTGCGGTGTCGGCTGCCAGATCTCTCTCAAGGTCAAGGACGACAAGATCCTCTATGCCGAGGGCATCGACGGCCCCGCCAACGAGAACCGTCTTTGCGTCAAGGGCCGCTTCGGCTTCGACTACATCCACCACCCGCACCGGCTGACCAAGCCGCTGATCCGTCGCGAGGATGCGCCGGCCAAGGGGCTGAACGTGGAACCGGGCAACTGGCACGAGTTCTTCCGCGAAGCGACCTGGGACGAGGCGCTGGACGCCGCGGCCAATGGCCTGGCCAAGCTGCGCGACGATGACGGACGGCGCGTGGCGGGCTTCGGCTCGGCCAAGTGTTCGAACGAAGAGGCGTATCTGTTCCAGAAGATGATCCGCCAGGGCTTCGGCCACAACAACGTCGACCACTGCACCCGCCTGTGCCACGCCTCTTCGGTGGCGGCGCTGATGGAAAACGTGGGCTCCGGCGCCGTGACGGCGACCTTCAACGAGATCGAGAATGCCGACGTGGCCATCGCCATCGGCTGCAACCCGATCGAAAACCACCCCGTCGCCGCGACCTACTTCAAGCAGTTCACCAAGCGCGGCGGCAAGCTGATCGTCATGGACCCCCGGGGCCAGGGCATGAAGCGCTTTGCCTCGCATATGCTGCAGTTCCGCGCCGGCTCGGACGTGTCGATGCTGAACGCGATCATGAACGTGATCGTCGAGGAAAATCTCTACGACCAGCAGTATATCGAAGCCTTCACCGAGAACTGGACAGCGATGAAGGAACATCTCAAGGGCTTCCCGCCCGAAGAGATGGAGAAGATCTGCGGCATCCCGGCCGAAACCCTGCGCGACGTCGCCCGCACCTTCGCCACGGCGAAATCGGCGATGATCTTCTGGGGCATGGGCGTCAGCCAGCACATCCACGGCACCGACAATTCCCGCTGCCTGATCGCGCTTGCGCTGATGTGCGGCCAGGTCGGGCGTCCGGGGTCGGGTCTGCACCCGCTGCGCGGCCAGAACAACGTTCAGGGCGCGTCCGACGCGGGCCTGATCCCGATGTTCCTGCCGGACTACCAGTCGGTCACCGACGACGGCGTGCGGTCGGCCTTCACCGATGTGTGGAAGTCGGGCGATTTCTCGAACGAGAAGGGCCTGACCGTGGTCGAGATCATGGATGCGATCCATGACGGCCAGATCAAGGGCATGTACATCCTGGGCGAAAACCCGGCGATGTCGGACCCCGATGTCGACCACGCCCGCGACGCGCTGGCCAAGCTCGAGCATCTCGTGGTGCAGGACATCTTCCTGACCGAAACCGCAAACTATGCCGACGTGATCCTGCCCTCCTCGGCCTGGTACGAAAAGACCGGCACCGTCACCAACACCAACCGGCAGGTCCAGATGGGCCGCCCGGCGGTGCCGTCGCCCGGCGATGCCAAGGAAGACTGGTGGATCGAGGTGGAGCTTGCGAAGCGGCTGGGGCTGGACTGGAATTATACCCATCCCAAGGAAGTCTTTGCCGAGATGAAGCTGAACATGAAGTCGTTCGACAACATCACCTGGGACCGGCTGGAGACCACGGCGGTGACCTATCCGTCGCTGTCGCCCGAGGATCCGGGCCAGCCGATCGTCTTCGGCGATGGCTTCCCCCGGTCCGAAGGGCGCGCCCGGTTTGCCCCGGCCAGCGTCATCCCGCCGGCGGAATTCCCGGACGAGGAATATCCCTTCATCCTCATCACCGGCCGTCAGCTGGAACACTGGCACACGGGGTCGATGACCCGCCGGGCCAGCGTGCTGGACGCGGTGGAGCCGGAGGCGAACTGTTCGCTCCATCCCAGGACCCTGCGCGAGCTGGGCGTGGCCCCGGGCGACTATATCAAGCTGAGCACCCGCCGGGGCACCGTCACGGTGATGGCACGGGCCGACCGGGCCGTGGCCGAGAAGAACGTGTTCCTGCCCTTCGCCTATGTCGAGGCCGCGGCGAACATCCTGACCAACTCGGCGCTCGACCCCTACGGGAAGATTCCGGAGTTCAAGTTCTCGGCCGTGCGCGTCGAGAAGGCGGAACTGCTGGCAGCCGAGTAAGCCAAGCGGCGTGTCCCACGCGTGGGACACGCCTGCACCTTATAAAAATCAAAGACTTGCAGGCGCGGATTTACCAATCGTTCACGATTGGAGGATCCGCGCCTCGCTGTTTTCACCCGCTGTTTCCAGGGGCAGCGAGGCGCGCCGTCAGGCGGGACGAGCGGGCCTAGCGGGTGATGCGGCGGCGGTCCAGGATGCCCGAGCGCAGCACGATCTCGGACACCTGGTGTTCGCGGCGGTAGGCCATGACATGCACGCCCGACACGCCGGTGATATCGCGCACCGCCCGGATCAGCTCGATGCAGATCAGTTTGCCCTCCTCGGCCGGGTCCGAGGCCCCCTCGAGCCGGTCGATCACCGCGTCGGGAATATGGATGCCGGGCACGCGGGCGCGCATCCAGCGCGCCGTCTTGGCCGAGGGCAGCAGGCCGATCCCCGCAAGGATATAGCACCGCTCGTGCAGGCCCAGCTCGCGCACGCGGGTCATGAAACGTTCGAACCGCGGCAGATCGAAGATCAGGTTGGTCTGGATGAAATCCGCCCCCGCCGCCACCTTCTTGGCCAGCCGCTCGGCCCGCCAGTCCAGCGGATCGACGCAGGGATTCTCGGCGGCACCCAGGAAAAGCTTCGGCGGATGGGTGATCTTGCGCCCCGACAGAAAGACACCGTCGTCGCGCATCGTCTTGAGCGTCCGCAGCAGCGAGATCGAATCGAAATCGAAGACCGGCCGCGCACCGGGCTGGTCCCCGGCCGACACATCGTCCCCCGTCAGGCACAGCACGTTCTGCACCCCCAGCGCCGATGCGCCCAGCACGTCGCCCTGGATGGCGATCCGGTTGCGGTCGCGGCACGACACCTGCAGCACCGGCCCATAACCCGCGCGCACCAGCAGCGCCGAGATCCCCAGGGACGACATGTGGCAATTGGCGCCCGAGGCATCGGTGGCGTTCACCGCATCGGCGATCTCGCCCAGCGGGCGCGCGGCCTCGTAGACATCCTCGGGGTCGGCACTGTCGGGCGGGTTGAGCTCGGCCGTGATCGCGAAGCGCCCCGAGCGCAGGACACGTTCCAGCCGGCCGCCGGCGGCAAAGCCCGGGCCGGTGCCATCCGCCGTCATCGCCGGGGATCCCGGGCCGAGGCGGGTTCCGAGGCCAGCGGCGCCGCCGTCGGTTCGGACCGGCGCGCGCCCGGAAAGGCCCGCGCGATCGTGGTGCGGCGCGCATCGCCCGTGGCCTCGTTCCGCGTCTCGGCCTTCTCGCGCGAGGCGCGCAGCCAGGCAGAGGAGCCTTTCAGCGTGTTGTCCACCGGGGGCAGCACCGTGCCGATCTTGTCGCGGCCCTTCATCCGCGCGGCACCGTTCCAGGCCTCGACCCAGACGCAGCGCATCTCGGGCTTCACCTCGCAATAGCCGCCGGGGCGGACACCGCCGCAGGGGCCGTTGCGCAGGGTCTTGGGGCAGTTCATCGGGCAGGACATGCCGGTCGACGACAGCACGCATTGCCCGCACATGCGGCAATCGAACAGCAGCGATTTCGTCAGTTTCTCGACCGGCGCGACGACCTTTTCCACCCGGCCATAGCCGATGCGGCGGAACAGCGGGTGAAGGGCCACCATCGAGGTTTCGAGCACCGCGTAGAGGCGCTCGAAGCTGCGAGAATGGCGCGCGGCGAAGAGGCGGAAGCGATACATGTCAGACCTGCCATCGGATGGAACGCAAAAGGTGGGCTGGCCCGATGATAGCGGGCCAGCGCGCACGGGTCCAAGGCCGCGATGGTCAGGCGGTCAGACCCTCGGGCTCGGGCAGACCATTGGCGCGACAGCAGGCGGTCAGCGTGTTGGCCAGCAGGCAGGCAATGGTCATCGGCCCCACCCCGCCCGGAACCGGGGTGATGGCGCCGGCGACCTGCGAGGCGCTGGCGAAATCGACGTCGCCGACCAGCTTGGTCTTGCCGTCGCGTTCGATCCGGTTGATGCCCACGTCGATCACCGTCGCCCCGGGGCGGATCCAGTCGCCCACGACCATCTCGGGCCGGCCGACGGCGGCGACCAGGATATCGGCGCGGCGCAGCACCTCGGGCAGGTCCTTCGTGCGGGAATGGGCGATGGTGACGGTGCAGCTGTCGCCCAGCAGCAGCTGCGCCATGGGCTTGCCCACGATGTTGGAGCGGCCCAGCACCACGGCATTCATCCCCGAGAGCGAGCCATGGTGATCGCGCAGCATCATCAGGCAGCCCAGCGGCGTGCAGGGCACCATGGATTTCTGCCCCGTGCCCAGCAGGCCGACATTGGAGATATGAAAACCGTCGACGTCCTTGGCCGGGTCGATCGCGTTGATCACCAGGTCGGAATCGAGATGGTCCGGCAGCGGCAACTGCACGAGAATGCCATGGATCGTGGGATCGTTGTTGAGCTGCTCGACAAGCGCCAGCAGCGTCGCCTCGTCCGTGTCGGGGTCAAGCCGGTGCTCGACCGAGAGCATGCCCGACTCCTTGGTCTGCTTGCCCTTGTTGCGGACGTAGACCTGGCTGGCCGGATCTTCGCCCACCAGCACCACGGCCAGGCCCGGGGTCAGGCCGTGCTCGGCCTGCAGGCGACTCACATGGGTGGCCACGCGGGCGCGCACGTCGGCGGCAAAGGCCTTTCCGTCGATGATCTTGGCGGTCATTTTTTCCTCCGATGCGTGGATTCTGGCATCCCAGAGACCAGATTTTGGTATATGGCGTATTAGTTGGGGCTTTGTAAATTACTGATATTTAACCATTATTAACGGCCAATCGTAAGCCCTGATTAACGAACATAGCGGTTATGCACTTGAACTGTTGCTCGCTATGCCGCATTGCGGCATAAGCCATCGCAACAGAATTCACGACGAAACGAAAGGTGCCGACATGGCCTATGCTGATCACTCCTCGCCCCGCTTCGGCCTTGGCGATGCCCTGCTGGCGCCGCTGCGCGCGGTCGTCATGACGATCGAATCGATCCGCGACTGCAACCGTCTGGGCAACGAATTCGACCAGCTGTCGCACAAGTCCAATGCGCGCCTGGCCGCCGATGGCCTGACCCGCGAAGAACTGCCCGCCGCGCTGGCAAAGCGCTACGGCATCCTCTGAGCGCGAGGCCCCCAGCGGCCTGACACGGCCCGGGACAGACCGGGCCCCGCCGGGCCGCCCTGCTGGACACCAGAGACAACGGGGCGGGCCGCAAGATTTCGGAAAGCCGAAGCGTCGGCCTCCCCTGCCCCGGCGATGCGGCCCATGCCGCCTGCATCGCAAGGCCCCCGGTCTCGGGGGCCCCGCCCGGCAAGGCTGGTTCAGGTGACCACATTGCTCGGTTCACCGCGCTCGAAATTCTCAAGGTGATCGCGGACCTGATTCCACAGGGTCTGCATCGCCTCTTCGCTGGCCCAGGCCACATGCGGCGTGACGATGACATTGGGCCGGTCCAGCACCTTCAGCAGCGGATTGTCCGGCGCCGGCGGCTCTGACGTCAGCACGTCAAAGCCCACGCCCGATATCCAGCCTTCGTCCAGCGCCTTCACCAGGTCGCCCTCGTGCACCAGCCCCCCGCGCGAGCAGTTCACCAGCAGCGGCTTCTGCTTCATGCGGCGGAATTCCGGCTCGGCGATCATGTTCTTGGTCGCGGGCATCAGCGGGCTGTGCAGCGTGATGATGTCGGCGGTCTCGATCACCTGATCCCAGGGCGTGTAAAGCGGGCCAAGGCCGTCGACGCCCTTGTGCGCGGCGAACATGATCTCCATCCCGAAGGCGCGGGCGAGGTCGGCGACCCCCTGGCCCAGCACGCCTTCGCCGATGATGCCCAGCTTGGAGCCGCGCAGATCCTTGATCGGGTGGTTGAAAAAGCAGAACTGGCCGGATTTCTGCCATTCGCCGTCGATCACGTCCTGGCGGTAGCCGACGATGGACCGGCGCAGGGCGAGGATCAGGGCAAAGGTGTGTTCCGGCACGGTGTTGATGGCATAGCCGCGCACGTTCGAGACGACGATGCCGCGCTCGCGGCAGGCCTCGAGGTCGAAGGCGTCGTAGCCGGTCGCCGGGATCGCGATCATCTTCAGCTTGGGGCATTTCTCGATCGAATCGCGGCGGATCGGCACCTTGTTCGAGATGGCGATATCCGCATCGGCCAGGCGTTCGGCGACCTGGTCGGGGGCGGTCTGGTCATAGACCACCCAGTCGTGTTCGAAGGACGGGCGATGGAGTTCAACGCTGGGTCCGATGGATCCGCGGTCGAGAAAGACGATGCGCATGAGGTTGGGCGTTCCCTTGACGTAGTCAGATGGCGACGCGCGCCCCGGTAGGGACGCGCGCCGGGTGTTCGGGTCTGGCCGGGCTTATTCGGCGGCGAGCGCCGTCGTCTGCCCGGTCGACGCATAATATTCGACAGCCGCGCCCACACCAGAACCGGATTCGAACGGAATGCCCGCATCGCGCATCGCCAGCTCGGCCCCTGCAAGGGATTGCAGCACCATGATCTCGTTCATGTAGCCCAGGTGGCCGATGCGATAGACCTTGCCCGCGACCTTCGACAGGCCGGCGCCCAGCGAAAGGTCGTACTTCTTGTAGGCGGTCTGGATCACGTCATTCGCGTTGTAGCCCTCGGGCACCACGATCGCGCTGACGGTGTCGGAATTCCACTTCGGCTCTTTCGCACAAAGCGTCAGGCCCCAGGCGTCGACCGCGCGGCGGCAGCCTTCGGCCAGGCGGTGATGCCGGGCCCAGACGTTTTCCAGCCCTTCCTCGAAGATCATGTCGAGCGAGGCGCGCAGCCCGCGCAGCAGCGTGGTGGCCGGCGTGTACGGGAAATAGCCGTCCTTGTTCGTCTTGATCATGTCGTCGAAGTCGAAGAAGCACTTGGGGAAGCCCGGCTTGGGCCGCTGGTCCAGCGCCTTCTGGCTGACACCCACGATGCCCAGGCCGGTGGGCAGCATGAAGCCCTTCTGCGAGCCCGACACGGCAACGTCGACGCCCCATTCTTCCTGCCGGAACTCGATAGAGCAGATCGAGCTGACGCCATCGACGAACAGAAGCGCGGGGTGGCCGAGGCTGTCGAGCACCTCGCGCACGGCTTTCACGTCCGAGGTCACGCCGGTCGCGGTTTCGTTCTGGGTGACGAGAACGGCCTTGATCTTGTGCTCCTTGTCGGCGGCAAGCTTCTGTTCATAAAGCTCGACCGGCGCGCCGGTGCCCCATTCACAGTCGATCGCATCGACATCGAGGCCAAAGCGCTGGCACATGTCGACCCACAGGTACGAGAACTGGCCGAAGATCGAGGCCAGCACCTTGTCGCCCGGCGACAGCAGGTTGGCGACGGCCGATTCCCAGCCGCCGGTGCCCGAGCTGGGGAAAATGAAGACCTGGCCGTTTTCCAGCTTGAACGCCTTCTTCAGGTCCGCAAACAGCGGCAGCGTGAATTCCGGGAAGTCCGGCGCGCGGTGATCTTCAAGGGCCACGTCCATCGCCTGGCGGACCTCGAAGGGCATATTGGTGGGGCCGGGAACGGCCAGTCCTTTGAATCCAGACATTTATTGTTCCTCCGTATCCTGGTTCACATGTCGCTGTAGATCGGGAAGGCGCGGCAAAGCGCTTCGGCCTCGGCCTTCACCTTCGCTTCGACCTCGCCGTTGCCGTCGGGGCCATTGGCGGCGAGCCCGGTCAGCACCTCGTCGATCATCTTGCCGACCTTGGCGAATTCTTCCGTGCCGAAGCCGCGGGTGGTGCCCGCCGGCGTGCCAAGACGGATGCCGCTGGTTACCGTGGGTTTCTCGGGATCGTTCGGCACGCCGTTCTTGTTGCAGGTGATATGGGCGCGGCCGAGTGCCTTCTCGGCCTCGTTGCCCTTCACGCCCTTGGGCCGCAGATCGACCAGCATCAGATGCGTGTCGGTCCCGCCCGACGTGATGGCGAAGCCGGCGTCGACCAGCGTCTTGGCCAGCACCTGCGCGTTCTCGATCACGCGGCCGGCGTAGGTCTTGAACTCGGGCTGGAGCGCCTCGCCGAAGGCCACGGCCTTGCCGGCGATGGCATGCATCAGCGGCCCGCCCTGCAGGCCGGGGAAGATGGCCGAGTTGATCTTCTTCGCCAGCGCTTCGTCATCCGTCAGGATCATGCCGCCGCGCGGGCCGCGCAGGGTCTTGTGCGTGGTGGTGGTGGCGACATGCGCATGCGGGAAGGGCGACGGGTGCAGACCCGCGGCCACGAGGCCCGCGAAATGCGCCATGTCGACCAGAAGGTAGGCGCCGACCTTGTCCGCCACGGCCCGGAACTTGGCAAAGTCGATCTGGCGCGGATAGGCCGAGCCGCCGGCGATGATGATGGCGGGCTTGTGCTCGACCGCCAGCGCTTCGAGCTGGCCGTAGTCGATCAGGTGGCTTTCGGGATCGACGCCGTAATGCACGGCGTTGAACCACTTGCCCGACATGTTCGGTTTCGCGCCGTGGGTCAGGTGGCCCCCGGCGTCGAGGCTAAGGCCCAGGATCGTGTCCCCCGGGCGCGCCAGCGCGAGGAACACGCCCTGGTTCGCCTGGCTGCCCGAGTTGGGCTGCACGTTGGCGAAGGCGCAGCCGAAGAGCTGGGTCGCCCGCTCGATGGCAAGGTCCTCGACCTCGTCCACGAACTGGCAGCCACCGTAGTAACGGCGGCCCGGATACCCTTCGGCGTATTTGTTGGTCAGCACGCTGCCGGCCGCATCCAGCACGGCGCGCGAGACGATGTTTTCGGATGCGATCAGCTCGATTTCGTCGCGCTGACGGCCCAGTTCCCGGCCGATCATCGCGGCCAGCGCGGGATCGGTTTCGGACAGATGGGTCTTGAAGAAGGTGTCGGTCGCGGCAGCTGCCAGCGGTTGGTCCGCAAAATCTTCCATGGTTCCTCCGGTTCTTTCCTGGTGCGTCGTCCGTCAGGCGGCGGCGCAGTAACTTTCGTCCGTCAGGCGACGGCGCAGTAATTCTTGTCCGTCAGGCGGCGGCGCGTTGGTCTTCGTCCGTCAGGCGGCGGCGCGCTGATTCTCGGCAAGCCTTGCGGTGACGGTGGACGAAATCTCGTCCAGCTCGCAGGACGACACGCCGACCTGATCGGCGATCAGCTTGACCAGCAGATCCACGCGTTCGATCGCGTCGGCACCGCCGTCGATGGCGCGGGCGGCCGAGGACGGCTTTTGCAGCCCTTCGGCGGCCTTGGCGTATTTCTCGAACGGCACCAGATCGGCGGGATCGGCGCCCAGCTTCGTGACGATGCGGTCGACCTGGTCATAGATCGCGCGCGACAGCTCCAGGTTGCCCTGCACCGCCTCGCAGATCGGGCGGACGCCGTCGGGCTGGACGCAGCGGTAATTGCCGGTCAGCAGCATCGACCACTTGGCGAAGGGCACGAAGAGGCTGTCGAAGACGCGCAGCTTCACCGGGACTTCCTTGCCGTCGACGCGGATGGCGGCGACCTTGTCGGCCATTTCGGTCAGCATGGCATTGTGATCGGGATCCGCGAAGGGGGCGGATTTGAAATTGGTCGGCAGGCCCACATGCAGCACGTTGGCGCCTTCGTCGGGCAGGCGGAAGGCCTGCGGATCCGGAGAGCACAGCGTGACATTGCCCGGGGTAAAGGCGTTCCAGGCCTCGGGGCAGCTGAACGAGGGTTCGAGAGGGGTGGTGTCGAGCCCCTTGATCCGCCGCAGGTAGGGCAGCGGCGGCATGTTCATGATCGACAGGCAGGGCAGCTGCGCTCCGGCGATCCGCCGCAGCAGATCGAGGATCGGATCCGAACAATATTGCGGCTCGGACATGGCGAGCGCGCACATGTCGTAATCGCCGGCCTTCACCTCTTCGGGCGAAAGCGCGTTGAGCGTGCCTGGCAGCTCATTGGACTTGAACGAGCGGTGCTCGTCCTCGTCGCGCAGCTTGATGCGGACGTCGGTGCCTTCGGCATTGATCAGGTCCGCGGTCTTGCGACGGCAAACCAGCGTGACATCGTATCCCGCCATGAGCAGCTTCGTGCCCAGCAGCGATCCATAGGATGCCCCGAGGATCAGGATCTTCTTGGCCATCGTTTTGCTCCTCCCTAGGGTCGCCTTCATGCGCCGTTGTTGGGGTAATATAATTGCGCCATCGATTCCCGCTACGAAAACAAGGTCAATGTGTGTATTGTAATTCTTACAGGCCTTTCTTTTTGTAATGTTGTAAGGTTCACGGAGATGACAAAGACCCTGATCGGCCCCCGCTTGCGGCAGTTGCGGCGCGACCGGAAGCAGACCCAGGCACAGATGGCGAAGACGCTGGGCATCAGCGCATCCTACGTCAACCTGTTGGAAAATAACCAAAGATCGCTTTCGGTCCAGCTGCTGATGACGATCGCCGACAATTATGACATCGACTGGCGAGAGCTGACGCAGGACGACAGCAGCCGCCGGATCGCGGCGCTGCGAAGCGCGGCGCAGGATCCGATCTTTACCGGCGAAAAACCCGATCTGCAGGAAATCCGCGGCGCGATCGACCATGCGCCCAGACTTGTTGACCAGTTCCTTCAGCTGCATACCGCTCATCGCTCTGCGCTTGAGAAGATGATGCAAATGGGCGAGGGCGAGACCGCCGGCGAGTTGCTGAAGACCTCGCCAGAGACGATGATACACGATTTCTTCCGCGATCACCGCAACTACTTCCCCGAACTGGAAATGGCGGCGGAAGAGGTCTGGAACGGGCGCTTCACATCGCCCGAGAATCGCTACATGGAGCTGCGCGACCGGCTGGACCGGCTGCACGGCATTACCGTGGTGGTGCGGCGAATCGACGATATGGGCGAGGCGCTGCGGTACTACGACGAGACCGACAAGGTGATCTACCTGTCGCAGGCCCTGAACAACGCGAACCGGGTCTTCCAGCTGGCGCATGTGCTGTGCGGGGTGGAATTCCCGGACATGGTCTCGGGCATCGCGGAGGACAGCCGCATCACCGCGCAGCCGGCGCTGGCGCGGCTGCGGGTGGAACTGGCGAACTACTTCGCCGCCGCCTTCATCATGCCCTACGACGCCTTCTTCGCCGAGGTGGAAAGCACCGGCTATGACCTTGACCGCGTGGCGGCGGCCTTCGGCGCGACCTTCGAACAGGTGTGCCAGAGGGTGACCGCGCTGAACCGCGAAGGATCACGCGGCGTGCCGTTCTTCTTCCTGCGGATCGACAAGGCCGGGAACGTGACGAAGCGGTTCAACTCGACCACCTTCCACCTGGCCGAACACGGCGGCTCGTGCCCGGTGTGGAACATCCACACGGCCTTCTACACGCCGGGGGTGATCATGCCGCAATTCGTCGAACTGCCCGACGGCGACCGGTACTTCACCATCAGCCGGACGGTGCACCGGCCCGTCTTCTCGGAGGAGACGCAGGACAGGCGCCTGACCCTCGCCCTGGGATGCGAGGCGGGCTATGCGCACCGGATCCGCTATGCGTCCAGCTACAACTTCGACGATCCGAAGCTGTATGCGCCGATCGGGATCAACTGCCATCTGTGCCCCCGGCAGGCCTGCCTGCAACGCGCGCATCAGCCGCTGTTCACCGAACTGCCGATCGACGAGAACCGGCGCGGCAACACCCGCTACGAAAGCTGAACAAAAAAGGGGGGCCCGAAGGCCCCCCAAGTCACGACAGGGATGGGAGTTATTCCGCCGCTTTCAGCGTGGCCTTGCGCTTTCTCAGGATGTTCGAGATCACCGGGAAGAGCACCAGAGCAACCGCGATCAGGATGCAGACCAGCGAGATCGGCCGTTCGAGGAAGGTCATCGCGTCGCCCTGGCTGGAGATCAGCGACTGGCGCAGCGAGCGTTCCGTGAGCGGCCCGAGCACGATGGCCAGCACGGCGGGGGCGACCGGGTAGTTCAGCTTGCGCATCAGGTACCCCATGCAGCCCAGCAGCAGCATCAGCCAGGTGTCGAACATCCGGTCGGTGGTGGCGAAGACACCCACGACGCAGAGCACGAAGATGATCGGCGCGAGGATCGAGAAGGGCATCGCCAGGACCCGGATGAAGATCGGGATCAGCGCGATGTTCAGGATGACCGTCACGAAGTTGGCGACATACATCGACCCGATCAGGCCCCAGACGAAATCCGGGCTTTCCGCGAAGAGCAGCGGACCGGGGCGCAGGCCCCAGATGATCATGCCGCCCAGCAGGATCGCCGTGGTCGGCGACCCCGGGATACCCAGCGTCAGCATCGGCAGCATCGAACCGGTCGAGGCCGCGTTGTTGGCCGCCTCGGGCGCCGCGACACCGGACACGTTGCCCTTGCCAAAGCTGTCGCCGTCTTTCGAGAACGACTTGGCCAGGCCATAGGACATCAGGGCCGCGGGCGTTGCACCGGCCGCCGGCAGCGTGCCCACGAAGAAGCCCAGGACAGATCCCAGAAGGGTGGTCGGCAGGTACTTCTTCACCTGGCCCAGGTTCTTGACGATCCGCTTCAGGCCGAATTCGACCTTGTGCATCTGGATCGCGCCCTTGGTGTGTTCGAGCGTCCACAGCATTTCCCCGATGCCGTAGATCCCGATCGCTAGCACGAGGAATTCGATGCCGCGCTGGAATTCGACCATGCCGAAGAAGATCAGGCGGGGCTGGCCCGAGATGATGTCGAAGCCGACAGCCGCGAGCACCAGGCCGATGAGGATGGAGAAGATGGTCTTTGGTATGTCATCGCCGCCCAGCCCGATGAAGGTCGCGAAGGCCACGAGCATCAGGGCGAATTCTTCCTGTGGGCCGAATTTCAGCGCGAAGAGGGCCAGCGGCGGGGCAAAGCCGGTGAACAGGATGACCGAGATCGTGCCGCCGATGAAGGACGCGATGGCCGCGGCCATCAGCGCCTGGTCGGCGCGGCCCGACTGGGCCATGGGTCGGCCGTCGAACACCGTGGCAACGGCGGTCGAGGCCCCCGGAATGCCCAGCGTGATCGAAGACACGGCCCCCCCGTACATGGCCCCGTAGTAAAGTGCGGCCAGGAAGATGATCGCCGAGGTGGGCGGCACCAGGAAGGTGACCGGGAGAAGGATGGCCACGCCGTTCACCGACCCGAGGCCCGGCATGGCGCCGATGAACAGCCCGGCGAGACAGCCCAGGAAGATCATGGCGAGGTTGAGCGGCTCGAAGGACTGAAGCAGCCCGGCGCCCAAGAGTGTGAGTATTGAATCCATTGGAGCGTCCCCTGTTGGAAGACATGTGTTGGAGGGGCGACCTCAGTACATGAGCGAGTAGCGGAAGTCGTCGATACGCATGAAGATGCTTTCGAAGACAGGCAGTCCCCTGGGCAGGTACTTGTTCAGGGCAACCTCGAAGAGCATGTAGGTGGCGACCGGCATACCCAGCACGACACCCGCGGTGACACCCCATCCGTGCCGCCCGAGGCCCCTCACGTAGGCAAGCAGGAAGAGCATCATCGAGAAATACAGACCGATGATGTTGGAAAGAAGCAGCAGCAGGAAGATCAGAACGACCGTGATGCCGACCATGAAGACGGTGTCAGGGTCGATGTAAGCTTCCCGATTGCGCGATTCCGGCGTGACACCTGTGTACCAGCGCCACAGAGTCCAGAGCGAAGCCAGCGCCATCCCGAGGGACAGCCAGAAAGGCCACATCCCGGATCCAGGACCGCGGCCCGCGACCCAGCCGATGGCCAGCCCGTCGGAATAGACGGTCCACATCAGTCCCAGGGACGCCAGGAACATGGCAATGGCCATGAACAGCTCAGCCGTACGAACAGACATTGATATCCTCCACTCCCGCCTGCGCCGACGCCATGCGTCCTGTCCATATCCCTCTCGCTGTCCGGTCGGGACAGGCAGGGCGGATTGGTGGCTGCGGGTTGTTGTCCGGTGGGCGCCGGGCCACGCTGGGCGGCCCGGCGCATTTGGCTTTTACTTGGACATGATGCTTTCGGCGCCGACGGCTTCGATAAGCTCTTCGTGACGCTTCAGCTGTGCTTCGTGGAAGGCGGCGAGTTCGTCACCGGTGATCCACTTCTCGCAGGTCAGGCCATCGGATTCACAATAGGCCTGCCATTCCTCGGAGTTGAACAGTTCCTCGAAGAGGTTCTGGTACCAGGCCACCGCCTCGGGATCCATTCCCGCCGGGCCCGAGATCGAGCGCTGCATGTAGTACTCGATGTCGACGCCAAGTTCCTTGGCGGTCGGCACGTCCATGAAGGGCTCGGTCCGTTCGCCGTTGAACTGCACCAGAGGCTTGGTGTTCTCGGCGCGCCAGAACTCCATCTGCTCGGACGGGTTGTTCACCGTCGAGTCGATCTGGTTGCCGACGAGGTTCTTGGCCACGGTGCCGCCACCCGGGAAGGGAATGTAGGTCACTTCGTAACCCAGTTCCTTTTCCATCATCGCGGTGAGGATCGAATCCTCCTGGCCGGAGCCGGTGCCGCCCACCTTCCAGGTGCTGTCCGCTGCCTTCACGGCCGCGACATAGCTGTCGAGATCGGTGATGTCTTCCTGGTCGGTGTTGACCCAGAGCAGGAAGGTGTCCATCGCCATACGTCCGATCGGCGCAAAGCTCAGCACATCGATTTCCAGCTCTTCCTGGATGATCGGCGTGGTGTAGAAGCTGTTGAGAGCCACCAGCAGGGTGTGGTTGTCGCCTTCCTTGTCCTTCATGTAGGACAGGGCTTCGGCGCCGGACCCACCCGGCTTGTTGATCGGAATGAAGGGGCGCGGGCTAAGGCCCTTGGACTGGATCAGGCCCTGCAGAAGGCGCGCGATCTGGTCCGCGCCGCCGCCGGTGCCGGCCATGATGATGAATTCGACAGGCTTGCGCGGCTGCCATTCGGCCATAGCTGCGGGTGCCGATACGGCCAGAGCGGCCGCGGTCATCGTGAGTGTCTTCCAGATATTCATTTAGTTCCTCCCTAAAAGTAGTCCGGATATTCGGGACGCGAACCTCCACGCGTGTCTTAACCTTGCCGCACCGTTTTATATGTCTGGCGGCTGGGTTCCCGAATGTCGTTACTCGGTCTTGCTTCTCCTCTTCCTCCTCTTGGTTTCGATGTTGTCCTAGTGAACCATCACAACCGGGATTGTCGCTTCCTCTACGACAGCTGCCGAATTCCCCCCCAGCAGCGATTCCCGTTCGTAACTTTCATGATAGGCGCCCATGATCAGAAGATCCGCACCGACGTCGCCCGTCTTCTTCAGAAGCTGCCGGCCGGCAACGCCCTGAACATCGAACTTCCCGATATCCGCCGTCACGCCACGTGCTGCCAGGTAGTCCCTGAACTCTTCGGGCGTGGCGGAGTGCTCGGGGCTTCCGCCGGTCAGGATCGTGACCTTTTCGGCCGTCTCGATCAGTGGCATCGCCAGGGCCACGGCGCGCGTGGCTTCCAGCGATCCGTTCCAGCCGATCGCGACATGCTTGCCGATGGTCATGTCGACCTGGTCGCTTTCGGTACAGACCATCACCGGGCGGCCCGAGTAGAACAGCGCTTCTTTCAGCGTGTTGTACCCGAGGTTTTCCTTCCGGCTTGGCTTGGCAACGCAGATCAGGTCGGAGAGGCGGCCATAATAGCGTACCGCCTCGACCTGCTTGCCCGTGTACTCGTAGAACTTGGCCGTGGCCTTGTGCAGCTCCGGGCCTTGCTCGGCGACGCCATGCTTGGTGGCATCGACGGCGAACTTCCCGTGAAGGAAGTCCTCTTCGCTATGAGCACTGGATTCCGAGGCCTCCTCGATCTGCTTGCGCAGAAAGCTCGGGATGACGACGCCCTTGGGCATCAGGTCCTCGGTCCGTGGGTGGCAATGAACGACCTTCACATGCGCCCCGAAGCGCTTGGCCAGCGCCGCGGCGTGGGCAAAGAGCACGGGCCCCCTGCCATCGCCGCGGACCGGCATCATGATCGTATGCAAGGTGCTGCCTGACATCGCGATCAGAAGAGCCCGTCGATCAGACCGTCATCATTGATGCAGATCATCTCGGCCGAGGGCACCTTGGGCAGGCCCGGCATGGTCATGATCTCACCGCAGATCACCACGATGAATCCGGCACCGGCCGACAGGCGCACTTCGCGCACCGGCAGCGAGTGGCCCGTGGGCGCGCCGCGCTTGTTCGGGTCGGTGGTGAAGGAATACTGGGTCTTGGCCATGCAGACCGGCAGGTCGCCATAGCCCTGTTCTTCCCATTCCTTCAGCTGGTTGCGGATCTTGGTATCGGCAACCACCTCCTCGGCGCGATAGATCTCCTTCGCGATCGTCTCGATCTTCTGGAACAGCGGCATCTCGTCGGGGTAGAGCGGCTTGTAGTTGGCCTCACCGCTTTCGACGATCTCGACGACCTTCTTGGCCAGGTCCTCGGTGCCGGCAGAGCCGTTCGCCCAGTGCTTGCAGAGGATGGCCTCGGTGCCCTGGGTGGCGACGTAGTCCTTGACCGCCTGCACTTCGGCATCGGTGTCGGTGACGAAGTGGTTGATCGCGACCACGGCCGGGACACCGAACTTCTTCACGTTCTCGATGTGGCGGCCCAGGTTGGCGCAGCCGGACTTGACCGCTTCGACGTTCTCGGTGCCCAGATCCGACTTGGCGACGCCGCCGTTCATCTTCATCGCGCGGACCGTGGCCACGATGACCACCGCCTCGGGCTTCAGCCCGGCCTTGCGGCACTTGATGTCCATGAACTTCTCGGCGCCCAGGTCGGCCCCGAAGCCCGCTTCGGTGACCACGTAATCGGCCAGCTTCAGCGCGGTGGTGGTGGCGACGACCGAGTTACAGCCGTGCGCGATGTTCGCGAAGGGGCCGCCGTGCACGAAGGCCGGGTTGTTTTCCAGCGTCTGCACGAGGTTCGGCTGCATCGCCTGCTGCAGGAGCACGGTCATCGCGCCGTCGGCCTTGATGTCGCGGCAGTAGACCGGGGTCTTGTCGCGGCGGTAGGCCACGATGATGTCGCCCAGGCGCTTCTCCAGGTCGGCCAGGTCGGTGGCCAGGCACAGGATCGCCATGACTTCCGAGGCCACGGTGATGTCAAAGCCGGCTTCACGCGGGAAACCGTTGGCGACACCGCCGAGGTTGCAGACGATCTGGCGCAGCGCGCGATCGTTCATGTCCATCACGCGGCGGTAGACCACGCGGCGGATGTCGACCTCCTGCTCGTTACCCCAGTAGATGTGGTTGTCGAGCATCGCGGCCAGCAGGTTGTGGGCGCTGGTGATCGCGTGGAAGTCGCCGGTGAAATGGAGGTTCATGTCCTCCATCGGGACCACCTGGGCGTAGCCGCCGCCGGCGGCGCCACCCTTCATGCCGAAGCAGGGGCCAAGCGAGGCTTCGCGGATGCAGACGGCGGCTTTCTTGCCGATCGCGTTCAGACCGTCGCCAAGGCCCACGGTGGTCGTGGTCTTGCCTTCGCCGGCCGGCGTCGGGTTGATCGCGGTCACCAGGACCAGGTGGCCGTCCTTCTGGTCGGCAAGCGACTTGATGAAGGTCTCGGACACCTTGGCCTTGTCATGGCCGAAGGGCAGCAGGTGTTCGTTGGGGATGTCGAGCTTGGCGCCGATTTCCTGGATCGGCTTCTTGGTCGCGGCGCGGGCGATCTCGATGTCGGTCTTGGGCTTCGAAGAGGATTCGGCGGGTTTGATCGTATCGATGTCGTTCATGATTGGTTTCCCGGTGTTTGCGTTACTTCAGTTGCCGAAAGTGTCGCCGGGCTTCAGTCCGACGGAGGCGGCCCATTCGGATGCCGGCATCTTGGCGTCGCCCGCGGGCCTCACGCGCTTGACCAGTACACGCCCGCCCACAGCCTGGACGGAAATGCCTTCGTCGGTGATCTCGCGGACACGACCCGAAATGCCGTCTCCCGGCACGCGGACGCTGTCGAAGATCCCGAGTTCGTCGCCGTTGAAGGTGGTCCATGCGCCCGGCGCGGGGTTGGTGCCGCGGATCAGGTTGTAGACATGGGCCACGGGCTTGTGCCAATCGACACGCGCGTGGTTCTTGTTGCAGCGGCGTTCATAGGTCGCCTCGCTTTCGTCGGGGACGATGCGGGGCGGATTGCCGTCGCGATACAGGTCCACGACGGTCAGCACGCTATCCACCGCATGCGGATAGATCTTCTTGAAATACAGGTCGATGACGGTGTCATCGGGCCCGATCTCGCATTCCCACTGCAGCAGGCTGTCGCCTTCGTCCAGCCCGTCGGACGGGTAGAACCAGCTGTAGCCGGACTTGGTCGATCCCAAGATGATCGGCCAGTTCACCGCCGAGGGTCCGCGGTGCAGCGGCAGCAGCGAGGGATGGAAGCAGATGGAACCGTGGGTTGGCGTGTCGCGTGCGGCTTCGGGAACGAAGACGTTGACGAAGGCCATGACCATCAGGTCCGCGTTGTAGCTGGCCAGCTTGTCGAGCGTGGCCTGGTCATCGAAATTCGCGGGCTGCTCGAGCGGCAGGCCCTTTTCCACGGCGAATTCCTTGATCGGGTCAGCTGGTTTGCCCTCTTTGTCGGGCTCGCAATAGACGGCGACGACTTCGTCGGTGCCCGTCTCCAGAAGTTTGGCCAGAACGTCCTTCCCGAACGCCTGTTGACCCATCACGATCAGTCGCATTGATGTCCTCCCAGGACTGGGGGTGACCGCACTGCGCCGGCTCACCCCCTGTAGTACAATTCTATTCGGCGGCCTTTTTGTCCACGTTGCCGACGGCACCGGATTCGACCACCTTGGCGAGGTTCTCGCCATCGTAGCCCAGCACGTCGCGCAGGATTTCCACCGTATGCTCGCCCAGCAGCGGCGAACGGGTCACTTCGACCGGGCTGGCAGACAGTTTGATCGGGCAGCCCACGGTCACGTAGCGGCCGCGTTTGGGGTGATCGACATCCACGATGGTGCCGGTCTTGCGCAGACCCTCGTCTTCCATGATCTCCTTGGTCGACAGGATCGGACCGACGGGGATGTCGAGCGGGTTGCAGATGTCCATCACCTCGAACTTGGTCTTGGTCATGGTCCATTCCTCGATCCGGCCGAAGATCTCGTCGAGCTTGTCCAGCCGCTCTGGCGGGGTGGCATAGCCCTCCTTGGTCTTCCACTCCGGCTCGCCGATGACGTCGCAGACCCGTTCCCAGACAGCGGCCTGGGTGATGAAGTACGTGTAGGCGTTGGGATCGGTTTCCCAGCCCTTGCACTTCAGGATCCGGCCCGGCTGACCGCCGCCCGAGTCATTGCCCGCGCGCGGGGTGGCTTCGCCGAATTCGATGCCCGCGCCGTATTGCGAGTATTCCTTCAGCGGGCCGGCAGCCAGACGCTGCTGGTCGCGCAGCTTGACGCGGCAGAGGTTGATCACCCCGTCCTGCATCGGCGCCAGAACCTTCTGACCCTGGCCGGTCTTGGCGGCCTGGTACAGCGCGGTGACGATGCCCAGGGCCAGGTGCAGACCCGTGCCCGAGTCACCGATCTGCGCGCCGGTCACCAGCGGCGGACCGTCGAGGAACCCGGTGGTCGACGCGGCACCGCCGGCACATTGCGCGACGTTCTCGTAGACCTTGCAATCCTCGTACTTGCCGGGGCCGAAGCCCTTGACCGACGCGAGGATCATCTTCGGGTTGATCTCCTGGATCCGCTCCCACGAGAAGCCCATCCGGTCGAGCGCGCCGGGCGCGAAGTTCTCGACCATGACATCGCATGTCTCGATGAGCCGTGTCAGGACTTCCTTGCCGGTCTCGTTCTTCGAGTTCAGCTCGATCGACCGTTTGTTGTGGTTGAGCATCGTGAAGTAGAGGCTGTCCGCCCCGGGCACATCCACCAGCTGCTGCCGGGTGGCATCGCCCACGCCCGGACGCTCGACCTTGATCACGTCGGCGCCGAACCATGCCAGCAGCTGGGTGCAGGTGGGACCCGACTGAACGTGGGTGAAATCGAGGATCTTAACTCCTTCGAGAGCCTTCATTTGCGTGCCTCCCCAGTCACGAGTTTGCCAGTCAACTTGATTGCAGTCACTTGATTATCCGTTGATTTTCTTGGCTTGCGGGTAGCGCTGCTGCGCCACGACCGAAGACGGGTTGAGGTTGCCGATGTTGCCGCTCTCCTTGCCGGCGCCTTCGGCGATCACGGCGTTGATGAGGGTCGGCTTGCGGCTTGCGAATGCTTCCTTCACCGCCTGGCGCAGGGCATCGGGGTTGTCGACGGTGACGCCGACGCCGCCAAAGGCCTGCATCATCAGGTCATAGCGCGAGCCCTTGACGAAGACCGTGGTCGACGGGTCTTCGCCACCCGACCAGTTCTCGCCATCGCCGCGGTAGATGCCGTTGTTGTTCATGATGACGATGCAGACCGGCAGGTTGTAGCGGCAGATCGTTTCGATCTCCATTCCGCAGAACCCGAAGGCGCTGTCGCCCTCGACGGCCAGAACCTGGTTGCCGGTCTCGACCGCCGCCGCGACGGCAGAGCCCATACCGATACCCATGATCCCCCAGGTGCCCACATCCAGACGCTTGCGCGGCTTGTGCAGGTCGACGATCGACCGGCACTGGTCCAGCGCGTTGGCGCCTTCGTTGACCAGGATGACGTCCGGGTTTTCCTTCATCGCGTCCTTGATGACGCCCAGAGAGCCCTGGTAGTCCATCGGCGAGTTGTTGTTCTTCAGCCGCGGCGCCATCTTGGCGACGTTGCCTTCGACCTTGGAGCGCACCGCGCCGGTCCATTCCTCGGACGGCTTCTTCCAGTCCGACCCGATCTTTTCGAGCAGCGCCTTCGCAACCGACCCGATGTCGCCGATCAGCGGCGCCGAGATCTTCTGGTTGCTGTCCATTTCCGACGGTTCGATGTCGATCTGGACGAACTTCTTCGCGCCCTTCTCGCCCCAGTTCTTGCCCTGGCCATGGCCCAGCAGCCAGTTCAGGCGGGCACCGATCAGGAAGACGCAATCGCTTTCCTTCAGCACCAGCGACCGGGCGGCCGAGGCGCATTGCACGTGGTCATCGGGCAGCAGGCCCTTGGCCATGGACATCGGCAGGTAGGGGAAGCCCAGCGTTTCCACCAGCTTGCGCACCTCTTCGTCGGCCTGCGCGTAAGCCGCGCCCTTGCCGATGATGATAAGCGGCTTCTTGGCGCCCTTCAGCACCTCGACCGCACGGTCGATCGCCTCGGGTCCCGGCACGGAGGTCGGGTTGGGGTCGACCACCTCGATCAGCGACTTCTGGCCTTCGGCGGCGTCCATCACCTGACCCAGCAGCGCGCCGGGAACATCGAGGTACACGCCACCGGGACGACCGGTCAGCGCCGCGCGGATCGCGCGGGCCACGCCCAGGCCGATGTCCTCGGCGTGCAGGATCCGGTAGGCGGCCTTGCAGTGCGGGCGGGCGATGGCCAGCTGGTCCATCTCTTCGTAGTCGCCGCGCTGCAGGTCGACGATTTCCCGCTCGGACGAGCCCGAGATCAGGATCATCGGGAAGCAGTTCGTCGTGGCATGCGCCAGCGCCGTCAGGCCGTTCAGGAAGCCGGGCGCCGAGACGGTCATGCAGATGCCGGGCTTCTTGGTCAGGAAACCGGCGGCCGCGGCGGCATAGCCGGCGTGCTGTTCGTGGCGGAATGACAGGACCCGCAGGCCCTGTGCCTGCGCATAGCGGCCAAGGTCCGTGATCGGAATACCCGGCACATTGTAGATCGTTTCGACGCCATTAAGCTTGAGCGCATCGATCAGAAGGTGAAACCCGTCCGTCAGGGTTTCCGGAGCCGGGTCGGCTTTCCGATCTTCTGCTACGGTGGCAACGTCCATTTCAGTTCTCCCTTTAAACCGTGGCCGTCTGCTGCGGCCTGGTCCGCCTGCCTTTGATCAGGCGGTGTCCATCTTTTCCCGAAGGCTTACGTCCAGCCGGGTCCATGTGCGGCGGACGTGTTCATGCAGGCGCATCGTGTGCTCCCGCACCCGGAATTCGGCGAGATCGGGATCCCGCGATTCCAAGGCCTCGATGATTTCGGCGTGGTCGACGATCGAGCGGCGCAGCCGGTCGCCTTCCCCCATGGCGCGCAGCCGGACGGCATGCATGTGCAGGAACAGCCCGTCGGCCATGGTCTTCAGCATCCCGCATTTGGAAATTTCCAGGATGCGTTGATGAAACTTGATGTTCTCGTCGGAATATTCCGAGATTTCGGCGCTTTCCGGATTGCCGCTGTGCTTGGCGGCAATCTTGCGCAGCGACAGGAACTCGGCATCGGTGGCCCGTTCCGCCGCGAGCCGGGCGGCCATGCTCTCCAGAGCCGCCCAGGCGATGATGATTTCCAGGACCTCGTCCAGGCTCTTGCGGCGGACAAAGATCCCCTTGCGTGGGACCACCGAGACAAGGCCGTCACCCTCGAGCCGGGCGATGGCGTCCCGCAGAGGCGTCCTCGAGATACCCAGCTGCTCGGCCAGCGAGCGCTCATCCAGGCGCAGGTCGGCATCGCTTGCATAGATGTCCATCTCGGTAATGGCCTCACGCAGCTTGTCGTAGACGTGGTCTTTCAGGGTAAAATTCGCCGCGATCGGTCGAAGCTTCATGCCACTTCTCCATGTTCGTTTTGCGATCTGCGGTGCAACCCTGATCCTGTGGTGTACCATAGACCACGGACCTGGAGCACGCAATTCAATTTTGTCTGTCTTCTTCGCTGCAGATGCACAGTCTGCACTTGGTACGCCACCTTAGCACCGCGTTCTGTGGCTGTCTTTCCCCCTGCTGTTGGAGGCGGTATGCGCGGTACGCGATGCTGCAAAAGCGGGCACACAACCCATTGTAATTAAATGTATTTCTCATCTATTTTAGCGTTATCAGGAAATACCCGGCGCGAAGCTGCGCGCAGATCCTTTTTGCAGCGCAGCAAAATGGAGAGTCATTTTTTCGAATTGGAGGGGGAATGGAACGGGGGCCGCCAATTCGGGTTTTTGGGGGCTCTTGATGAAATGAAAAACCCGTGGTATCTGGCATACCACGCAACGGTTAATGCGCCTTCGGGCGCTCCGTGATCCGGCCCCTGACGGGCCGGGACTCAGCAAGGGGGACAGCGACCGACATGCTCATTCGCGCACAGGATTCCATCCTTGTCATCATCGACATGCAGGAGCGGCTTGTTCCCGCCATGCAAGCCCCGGCCAGGACGATTCGCAACACCCGCACGCTGCTGGCCAGCGCGCAGGAGGTCGGCGTGCCGGTCATCATGACCGAACAATACCCTGCCGGCCTGGGCTCCACCGTGCCAGAACTGGCCACGGAGGGCGCCATCGTGCTGCCGAAGATGCACTTTTCCTGCATGGAAGACGAGAAATTCTCGGCCGAGTTCCGCCGCCAGGGGCGGAAGCAGGCCGTGCTCGCCGGGATGGAGGCGCATATCTGCGTGGTCCAGACCGCGGCGAGCCTGATCGAGGAAGGCTATGATGTCTTCGTCGTCTCCGATGCCACCGCGTCGCGGACGCTGGAAAGCGAACAGGCCTGCCTCGCGCGGCTGAACGCCTCCGGCATCGGGATCGTCACGACCGAAATGGTCGTGTTCGAATGGCTGGGCGAGGCTGGTACGCCGGCCTTCAAGAAGCTTCTGCCGCTCATCAAGTAAATCACGACCCGGGCCGACATGGCCCACACCAAGGGAGGTAAAGGACGCGTGAACATCCACGAGTATCAGGCGAAGGCTCTGCTTCGCGACTACGGGGCGCCTGTCGCCGATGGCCGCGCCGTGCTGCGCGGCGAAGAGGCCAAGACCGCGGCCAGCGCGCTTGACGGCCCGCTGTGGGTCGTGAAGGCCCAGATCCATGCCGGCGGACGCGGCAAGGGATCCTTCAAGGAGGCCAGCGCCGGCGAGAAGGGCGGCGTGCGCGTCACCAAGTCGGTCGAGGAGGCCGCTCACGAGGCGCAATCGATGCTGGGCCGCACGCTGGTCACGCATCAGACCGGCCCCGCCGGCAAGCAGGTGAACCGAATCTACATCGAGGACGGCTCGGGCATCTCGCGCGAGCTGTACCTTGCGCTGCTGGTGGATCGCGTGACCTCGCGCGTGGCCTTCGTCTGCTCGACCGAAGGTGGCATGGACATCGAGGAGGTCGCCGCATCGACCCCCGAGAAGATCCTCAGCTTCTCCGTCGATCCGGCCACCGGCTTCCAGCCGTTCCACGGCCGCCGCATCGCCTTTGCTCTGGGCCTCGAAGGTGGACAGATCAAGCAATGCGTCAAGCTGATGGGCATCCTGTACCAGCTGTTCAACGACAAGGACATGGACATGCTGGAGATCAACCCGCTGATCGTGGACGATTCGGGTGACCTGAAGTGCCTCGACGCGAAGATGGGTTTCGACGGCAACGCCGTCTACCGCCACCCCGACATCGCCGCCCTGCGCGACGAGACGGAGGAGGACGCGAAGGAACTGGAGGCCTCCAAGTACGACCTCAACTACATCGCGCTCGACGGTGAAATCGGCTGCATGGTCAACGGCGCCGGCCTGGCCATGGCGACGATGGACATCATCAAGCTGTATGGGGCGGAACCGGCCAACTTCCTCGACGTGGGCGGCGGCGCCACCACCGAGAAGGTGACCGAGGCGTTCAAGATCATCACCAGCGACCCGAACGTGAAGGGCATCCTGGTGAACATCTTCGGCGGCATCATGCGCTGTGACGTGATCGCCGAGGGCGTCGTGACCGCCGTGAAGGAAGTGGGGCTGAGCGTTCCGCTGGTCGTGCGCCTGGAAGGCACCAATGTCGACAAGGGCAAGGAGATCATCAACACCTCCGGGCTCAACGTGATCGCCGCCGACAACCTCAAGGACGGCGCAGAGAAGATCGTGGCCGCCGTGAAGGGCACGAAACCGGCGCTGGCCGTGGCAGGAGAATAAACATGGCTGTTCTGATCGACGAAAACACCAAGGTGATCTGCCAGGGCCTGACCGGCTCGCAGGGGACCTTCCACACCGAGCAGGCCATCGCCTACGGCACCAAGATGGTCGGCGGCGTGACCCCCGGCAAGGGCGGGATGGAGCATATCGGCCTGCCCGTCTTCAACTCGGTCCACGAGGCGAAGCACGTGACCGGGGCGAATGCCTCTGTCATCTACGTGCCGCCCCCGTTCGCGGCCGATTCGATCCTTGAGGCGATCGACGCCGAGATGGAAGTGATCGTCTGCATCACCGAGGGCATCCCGGTTCTGGACATGATGCGCGTGAAGCGCGCGCTGATGGACACCAGCTGCCGGCTGGTGGGGCCGAACTGCCCCGGCGTGATCACGCCCGACGCCTGCAAGATCGGCATCATGCCCGGCCACATCCACAAGCGTGGCAAGGTCGGCGTCGTGAGCCGCTCGGGCACGCTGACCTACGAGGCGGTCAAGCAGACCACCGACGTGGGCCTGGGCCAGTCGACCTGTGTCGGCATCGGCGGCGACCCGATCAAGGGGACGGAACACCTGGACGTGCTGGAATGGTTCCTGGCCGATGACGAGACCGAGGCGATCATCATGATCGGCGAGATCGGCGGCTCGGCCGAGGAAGACGCGGCACAGTTCCTGGCCGACGAGAAGAAGAAGGGTCGCTGGAAGCCCACCGCCGGCTTCATCGCGGGCCGCACGGCGCCTCCGGGCCGCCGCATGGGCCATGCCGGGGCCATCGTGGCCGGCGGCAAGGGCGGCGCGGACGACAAGATCGAGGCGATGAAATCCGCCGGAATCGTCGTCGCCGACAGCCCCGCAGGCCTGGGCGAAGCCGTGCTGGAAGCCATCGGCTGATCCATGAGACAACCGGGTGTCCCACGCGTGGGACACCCGGCGCTGCCTATAAAACCAACAGGTTACAGAGGCGGATTTACACTTTGGTAACTTTTGCCGCACCCGACCTTTGCTCCGGGTGACAGCTATGCCCGGCTCATGGGACAGTTAACGCAAACGTTGACGCATTGACCCACACGTTCAGGGAGCCCGAGACATGGCCCTTTCCCAGACACCGACCCAAGCCACCAACGGCGCCCTGACGCAGGGCACCGCCCCTCCCGAGACCGACGGGAAACCGGCGGACGAGGGGATCCGGTTCCTTGGCAAGATCCTTGGCCGCGTCCTGCACGTGCAGGAAGGCGGCATGGCCTACGACACGGTGGAGACCATCCGCCTGGCCTCGATCGATTATCACCGGGGCGGGGCCGAAGTGGCCTATGACCGCCTGCGCAAGACGATCGACGGGCTTTCGGACGGGCAGACCCTGCATGTCGTCCGCGCCTTCACCTATTTCCTGCACCTGCTGAACATCGCCCAGGACCAGGAGATGCTGGCCTCGGGCCGGTACCGGACCTCGCAGCTGGCCGATGTGCTGGACCATGTCCGCGACACCGGCATGACCACCGAGCAGATCCAGCGATTCTTCCGCGAGGCGCTGGTTTCGCCCGTGCTGACCGCCCACCCGACCGAGATCCGGCGGCAAAGCATCATGCGCTCGGAGTTCCAGATCGTCCGCCTGCTGGACGAACGCGCCCGCGCCCGGCAGGTGGGATTCGACCACCAGGATATCGACGACGCGATCGAGCGCGAGATCGCCACCCTGTGGCAGACCCACATGCTGCGCCGGTCGAAGTTGACCGTGAACGACGAGATCCGAAACGGGCTGGCCTATTTCGATCACACCTTCTTCCAGGCGGTGCCGAAGATCATGATGGCCGCCCATCGCGCCATGGGGCTGGAGAAATCGGCCGAGGTGCCGCCCTTTCTGCGGATCGGCACATGGATCGGCGGCGACCGCGACGGCAACCCCTTCGTGACCGAGGCGGTGCTGCGCGACTGCTTCCGGATGCAATCGGGCCACGCCCTGCGCCATTACATAACCGAGGTCGACAAGCTTGGCGGAGAACTGTCGATGTCGACCCGGGTAATCCCGGCCAGCGACGAGATCGAGGCCATGGCCGAGGCCTCGCCCGATGCGTCGAATCACCGGATGGACGAGCCCTATCGCAAGGTGCTGGTGGGCGTCTTTGCCCGGCTGGCCGCCACGCTGAAGGAGATCGACCCCGACAGCCCGCCGCCGCGCAAGACACTGCCCGCCGCGCCCTATGGCCGGCCTTCGGAATTCCTGTCCGATCTCAACGCGATAGACACCTCGCTGCGCGCCAACCACGGCGAGATCATCGCCAGCGGTCGGCTGCGCGATCTGCGCCAGAAGGTGCGCAGCTTCGGCTTTCACCTGTCGACCGTGGACCTGCGCCAGAACTCGGCGATCCACGAGGCGACGGTGGCCGAGCTGTTCGAGGCGGTCGCGCCCGGCACCGATTACATGGAAATGGACGAAGACGCCCGCCGCGCCCTGCTGCGCGAAGAGCTGAATTCGCCCCGCTCGCTGCTGCGCCCGTTCTGGGAATACAGCGAGGCCACCGAGAAGGAGCTGCGGATCTTCAACGCCGCGCGCGAGATCCTCGACCGGTTCGGGCCGCAGGCGATCACCACCTCGATCATCTCGAACGCGCAATCGGTGTCGGACGTGCTGGAGCTGATGGTGCTGCTGAAGCAGGCCGGCATCCTTGACCCGCAGGGCAATTGCGAGGTGGCCGTCGTGCCGCTGTTCGAAACCATCGCCGACCTGCAGATGGGCCCGCAGATCATGGCCGAGCTGATGGACCTGCCGGAATATGCCCGCGTGCTGGACGCACAGGGCGGACGGCAGGAGATCATGCTGGGCTATTCCGACAGCAACAAGGACGGCGGTTTCGTCACCTCGGGCTGGGAACTGCACAAGGCCGAGCGCGAGCTGGTCAAGCTGTTCAAGGAGCGCCATCTGAAGCTGCGGCTGTTCCACGGGCGCGGCGGATCGGTCGGCCGGGGCGGTGGCCCCGCGCGCGAGGCGATCGTCGCCCAGCCGCCGGGCGCCGTGGACGGGCAGATCCGCCTGACCGAACAGGGCGAGGTGATTTCCTCGCGTTATTCCAACGCGGTGATCGGCTATGACCACCTGCAGACGCTGGTGGCGGCGACGGTCGAGGCCTCGCTGATCCCGGGCGCCGACCTGGTGTCGGAAGAGGCCGAGGCGATCCTGGAAAGCCTGTCGGCCCATGCCTTCCGCACCTATCGCGAGCTGGTGTTCGAAACGCCGGGGTTCGAGGATTTCTTCTGGAGCTCCACGATCATCAACGAGGTGGCCGAGCTGAACATCGGCTCGCGCCCGGCCTCGCGGTCGAAATCGCGCGAGATCACCTCGTTGCGGGCGATCCCCTGGGTGTTTTCCTGGGCGCAATGCCGGATCATGCTGCCCGGCTGGTACGGGTTCGGCACGGCGGTGGCGAAATGGCGGGCCGAGAACCCGGGCAGCGACGCGCTGGCGCGGCTTTATGAGGAGCTGCCGTTCTTCCATTCGATGGTGTCCAAGGTGATCTCGATGATCGAGAAGAGCGACCTGTCGATTGCCGAGCATTACGCCGACCTGGTCGAGGACAAGGCGCTGCGCGACCGGATCTTCTCGCGGATCCGCGAGGAATGGGAAGCGACGGTCGAGGCGGTCGAGCAGATCACCGGCGAGCGGCCCGATACCGGCCTGTCTGACCGGAGCCCCTATCTCGATCCGCTGAACCACATCCAGGTGTCGCTGATGAAGCGGTCGCGTTCGGGCGAGGACGTGTCGGAACGGCTGCGGCGCGGGCTCTTGCTGTCGATCAACGGGGTCGCCTCGGGGCTGCGCAACACCGGCTAGGCCGGCGGTCGGGGGGCCGGGGGCAGCGCATTTGCCCCGGCCGCACCGGAGGATACGCCGGACATCAGGCGAATCGCGGTGCCGGACCTGCACGGGATGGCGGCGCTGCGGCGCCCGGGCGACTGCACCGGGCCAAATCCGCGCGCCCTGCGCGGCCGGCGGTGCATTCTGCACTCGCCACATGGCAGATCACACTGTTAAGCTCCGCCCGAACGCCCGGAACGACCCCGGCCGCGTCACTGCCACGGCAGTGCCACATCCCGAGGGTACCAAGCAATCAATACAGCAGATCAACAGCTTGTCTGGAGGTCGGGATATCAACGGAGAGCGACATGTCTGATGAAAAGACGGTACTGGTCCTGCAGGGCGGTGGCGCGCTCGGCGCCTATCAATGCGGCGTCGCAGAAACGCTGGGCGCGGCCAACACCCCGGTCGACTGGGTCGCCGGGATCTCGATCGGGGCGATCAACTCGGCCCTGATCGCCGGCAACGCGCCCGAAGACCGGATCCCGGCCATGCGCTCCTTCTGGGAGCGCATCACCTCGATCTCGAAACCCTTCGATTTCTGGACGGCCTGGCACCCGCGCCGCATGGCCAACAACATGTCGGCCTTCCGCACCACGATCACCGGCGCGCCGGGCTTCTTCCAGCTGCGCATCCCGTCCGCCTCGCTCCGCGCGCCCGGCACCCCCGGCGCGCACAGCTTCTACGACACGGCGCCGCTGCGCGACACGCTGCTGGAGCTGGTGGATTTCGACCGGATCAACAACGATGGCTGCCGGCTGAGCGTCGGCGCGGTCAACGTGGAGACCGGCAACATGACCTGGTTCGACAGCCACGAGACCGAGATCCGCCCCGAGCATATCATGGCTTCAGGCGCCCTGCCCCCGGGCTTTCCGGCGGTGGAGATCGACGGATCGCTCTACTGGGACGGGGGGCTGGTGTCGAACACGCCGCTGCAATGGGTGCTTGAATCGCAGGACGGCCAGTCGGACCTGTCGATCTTCCAGGTCGACCTGTTCCCGGCCAGGGGCGATTGCCCGCAGTCGGTCTGGGGCTCGGAAGCGCGCGAGAAGGAGATCCGGTTCTCCAGCCGGACGCGGCTGAACACCGACGTGCTCCTGGGCCTGCACGAGATGCACAAGACCGCGCGGCGGCTGGCGCGCAAGCTGCCGCCCGAATTCCGCGACGATCCCGACCTTGCAAAGCTGATGTGCGGCGACCGCGACCCCCGGATCAACATCGCCCACCTGATCTATCGCCGCTCCGCGGCCGAAACCGGCTCCAGCGATTACGAATTCTCGCACCGGTCCATGCAGCTCCACTGGGAGCAGGGCAAGCGCGATGCCGAACGCACGCTGGCCCATTCGCGCTGGCAGAACCGTCATTCCGGCTCTGACCTGATCGAGACCTTCGATCTGGCCGAGATCCCGCAAGACCATCCCGCATCCCCCGAAAGGACAGAACATGAAAGCCACGGACGTGGTCGCAAGGGCGTTCTCGATGCCTCTGACAAGCCCCGCCTACCCAAAGGGCCCGTACAGATTCATTGACCGGACCTATTTCACCATCGCCTACCGGACCGATCCCAAGGCGCTGGAAGCCGTGGTGCCCGAGCCGCTGAAGGTCGTCGGCGACGTGGTGAAGTACGAGTTCATGATGATGCCCGACAGCACCGGCTTCGGGTCCTACAACGAAAGCGGCCAGGTCATCCCGGTGGAATTCAACGGGGTCCAGGGCAGCTATACCCACGCCATGTTCCTCAACGACGAGGCCCCCATCGCCGGCGGGCGCGAGATCTGGGGCTTCCCGAAGAAGCTGGCGCAGCCCTCGGTCGAGGTGGTGCAGGACACGCTGGTCGGCACGCTGGACATGAACGGCGTGCGGGTGGCGACGGCGACCATGGGGTACAAATACGAAACGCTGGATGCGGCCGAGATGGCCAAAAGCATGGACGCCCCCGGCTGGCTGCTGAAGATCATCCCCCGCGCCGATGCCTCGGGCCCGCAGATCTGCGAACTGGTGGAATTCCGGCTGGAAGACCTGAACGTCAAGGGCGCCTGGTCCGGCCCCGCCGGGCTGCAGTTCTACCAGCACGCGCTGGCGCCGCTGACCGACCTGCCGATCCTCGAGGTTCTGGGTGCGACCCAGATTCACACTGACCTGACGCTGGGCCTGGGCAAGGTTGTCCACGACTACCTCGCCTGATCCCCTTTCAAGACAAGGAAGCACAGACATGACACTGGATCTTACCGGCAAATCCTGCATCGTCACCGGCGCCGCGCGCGGCATCGGGGCGGAAATCGCCAAGCGCTATGTGCAGGGCGGCGCCAAGGTGGCGATCGCGGACCTGGACCTGGCCTCGGCGCAGGCCACCGCGAAGGAGCTGACCGACATGGGCCCGGGCGAAGCCATGGGCATCGCCATGAACGTCACCGACGAAGAGGCCGTGAACGCCGGCGTCGCCGAGGTGGTCGAGGCCTGGGGCACTGTCGACGTGCTGGTGTCGAACGCCGGCATCCAGATCGTGCACGAGCTGGTCGATTTCCCCTATGACGACTGGAAAAAGCTGCTCTCGATCCACCTGGACGGTGCCTTCCTGACCTCGAAGGCGGCGATGAAGCAGATGTACAAGCAGAACTCGGGCTCGATCATCTTCATGGGTTCGGTCCATTCCAAGGAAGCCTCGCCGCTGAAATCGGCCTATGTCACCGCCAAGCACGGGCTGATCGGGCTGGCCAAGGTGATCTCGAAAGAGGGCGCGGCCCATGGCATCCGCGCCAACGTGATCTGCCCCGGCTTCGTGAAGACCCCGCTGGTGGAAAAGCAGATCCCCGAGCAGGCGAAAGAGCTGGGGATCTCGGAAGAGGACGTGGTCAACAACATCATGCTGTCGGGCACGGTCGACAAGGAATTCACCACGGTCGAGGACGTGGCCGAAGTCGCCTATCTCTTTGCCGCCTTCCCGAGCAATGCGCTGACCGGGCAATCGCTTGTGGTCAGCCACGGCTGGTTCATGAACTGATCCCGGGCCCCTGGGCCGGTGTCACGGGCGGGGCTGCATGGCCCCGCCCGTTTTCGTGTCAGACGCCGCAGCCGCCCAGTCGGGCCTGCGCTCAGGCGTCGATCCACTGGTAAGCCCAGGTTTCCGTCAGGCGGCGGTCGTACCCCTCGATGGCGGCCTTCAGCTCTACCACCGCATCGCGCTTGGCACGCACTTCGATCACCAGGCGCCAGATGTCCTTGCCATCGACCGGGGACAGGATCGCCTCGGCCACCTCGCCGCCGGCGGCGCTGACCACCGGTTCGATCTCGGCATCGCGGGGCAGACCGCTGAGCACGCCGCCGGCGAAATCCACGACGAACTTGCGGGTATCGGCCTTGGTCTCGACCCCGGCGACGCCGCCTTCGCCGACCCGAGTGCGCACCACGCGCGCCAGGTTCGCGGGCGCGGCCCCCGGCGGGTTCAGACCCCAGTACAGGTTGTACGACAGCTCCAGAGCATCGCCCGCCCTGCGCTCGCCCTCGGGCACCCAGAAGGCGACGATGTTGTCGTTGATCTCAAGGTCCGAGGGGATCTCGACCAGGCGCACCGCGCCCGGACCCCAGTCGCCCAGGGGTTCGACCATCAGCGAGGGGCGTTCGCCGTAATGCGCCTGCGCGTCGAGGTAATCCTCGAAATCGCGGGACCTCTGCACCAGCCCGAAGGATTTCGGCGCCTGCGCCCCGATATAGGAATTGCCCAGCCGCGGCGGGTTGTTGAGCGCGCGAAACACCGTATCGCCCGAGGCGAGGTTGACCACCAGCGCCTCGCTGTCATGCACGGCGGCGCGGTAATCGTCGAACCCGCCCCGGTCGGCCCCCGAGAAGAGGTACATCGACGTCAGGGGCGCGATCCCCACCTCGGAGACATCCTCGCGCAGGTAGACCCGCGCGGTGACCTCCATTCGGGTGTCTTTCCCGGGGGTGATGACAAAGCGGTAGGCCCCGGTGACCGACGGGCTGTCGAGCGCGGCATAAAGCGTGACGCTTTGCTGTCCCTCCGCCGGGCGTTCCAGCCAGAAATGCGAGAAGCGCGGGAATTCCTCGCCCTCCGGCAGACCGGTGTTCAGGGCAAGGCCCCGCGCGCTGAGCCCATAGGCCGTGCCGCGCCCCAGCGCCCGGAAGTAGCTGGCGCCCTGGAACACGACCAGGTCGTCGAAGATATCGGCCCGGTTCAGCGGCGTATGCAGGCGAAAGCCCGCGATCCCCGGCATTTCGGTGTTTTCCGGCACGCTGGCCGCCAGCTCTTCGTCGTCATATTCGAAATCGTCGGTGGTAAAGGTCATGTCCCGCACCTGTCCGTCGACGATCTCGTGCACCTTCACCGGCTCGTTGAAGAGCCAGCCGGGATGGAAGGTCTGCAGTCGGAAGGGCGCGCCCGTGTCGGCCCAGCGCGCGCGGTCGCCGTTGAAGCGGATGCGCTGGTAGGCGTCGTAGGTCAGATCGGCAAGGAATCCCTCCACCGGTTCCGGCGGCTGGTAGGGATCGGCGGCCAGCGCGCGCATCCGTTCGGACAGCACATCGAAAGAGAAGGTCTCGCCCCCCGTCTGGTCTGCGGCCTGGTCTGCCGTGGTCTCCTGCGCCAGGACGGGCCCCAGGGCGGGCAGCGCAAGCCCGGCAGCGGCGGCAGCCGTGCCAAGAAAGCGCCGGCGGTGGATATGGAAGGGCGGAAGAGGCAGGCGGGAAGAAGCTTTGGCCATCGCGAACGAAACTCTCGGCTGTGACAGGAACGGCTAATCGATCGTAGCTGATTTAAGCCATTCCGCGAGATCGCAAATACCGGCCCGCGCGCGGCGGCAGCAATTTGCCACGCGCATCGCCGGGCTTTGCGCGCGGCCCGTCCTGCGCTACCTCTGCGGGCATGACAGACGCCGCCTGCCCCCTGCCCAGGACCCACGCCCACGCCAGTGTCGGGGCGATCCCGCTGCGGCTGGCCGTGCCGGCCGCCGGGGTGCGGGGGACGGTCCTGCTGATCCATGGCCGCAACGGCGCGCCGGACCAGCCCCACATGTCGGAAATCGCGCGGGCCTACCTTGCGCGGGGCTGGCGTGTGGCCGCGCCCGAGCTGCCGCACAGCGCGGTCCTGCCGCGCTCCGGCCCGCCCTCTGACGTGACGCTGGCCGGCCATGCCGCCGCCGCCGGTCAGGTGCTGGCATGGCTGCGGGCGGAATACCCCGATGCGGCGCTTGCGCTGGCCGGACACAGCATGGGCGGCTACGCCACGGCCGCCCTGTCGCGGGAGCCGGGGCTGCACCACCTGCTTGCCGTCTCGCCCGTGCTTTCGGGCCCCCGCATGCTGAAGGCGCGCCGCGCGCTGGGCCCCGAGGCGATGGACGAGCTTGCGCGCGAGGCCCCCGCCTACCGCGCCGAGCTGGAACACGCCGATGCCACGCCCGCCCTGGCCGGGTCGGTCGCGCCGGCGGCGGTGATCACCGGGCTTGAGGACGGGCTGGTCACCCCCGACCACGCCCGTGCCTGGTTCGCCGCCGCGCCCGGCGCGCGGTTCTTCACCGCCCTGCCCGGCCAGCACCATTGCCCCGAAGGCTCTGATATGGCCCAGGCGCTGGCCGCCGCGCTCACCGCGCTCGACGCATGAGCGGCCCGGACCCTTCCTGGCTCGCCGCCCAGCGGCGCAACGCCGCGGCGATGATGCGCGCCGCCACCTCGGCCACGCATCTGACCCGCTGCCGCGCCGGTTTCGGCTGGGATGTGACGCCAGCGCCCGGCTCCATCCTCGCCTCGCCGCGCGTGGCTTCATGGGATCCCGAGCCGGATTATTTCCACCACTGGATCCGCGACGCCGCCATCGCGATCGGCGCCGTGCCCCAGGCAATGGCCGCCGATCCGGGCTCCGAAGCCTTCTGGCGTCAGGCCGTCACGGATTACGTCGCGTTTTCGCTGCGTGTCTCTGATCCGGACGCTTGTCCGATTTCCGAGAACCCGCTGAAACCTGCGACACGCCCCGATCACCTCGACTACCTCCGCCCCGACGCAGAGCTGGCCGCGCTGACCGGGCATCGCCGGCTGGAGGAACCGCGCGTCGCCGCCGACGGCACGCCCGACCTCGAACGCTGGAGCCGCCCGCAGGACGATGGCCCGGCGCTGCGCGCGGTGTCGCTTTTGCATCTTCGGCCACTGATGGCCGAGGCCCGGAGCCCCGAGGCCGAAGCGCTTGTCGACCGTGACCTGGCGCAGGTTCTGCGCACCGCCGGCCGCGACTCGATCGGCCCCTGGGAAGAGGCCCCGGCCCGGCGGACCACCTTCACCCTCATCGCGCAATGGGATGCGCTGATGCATGGCGCCGCCCGCGCCACCGAGCGCGGCGCGCCCGATACGCCCTGGTGTGCAGCGGCCGAGCGGGTCGTCGCGCTGATGGACGAGGCAGCGGACCCTGCCTCGGGCGGCTGGCGCGAGTCGGTGGAGGCGCCGGAGGGCGCGCTTGACAGCGCCACGGTTCTGGCGATCGCCCATGCCGCGCGCGAGGCCGGGCCTTTTGCCCTGACCGCGCCCCGGACGCGTGCGACGATGCAGGCTCTGGAGACGCTCTTTGCCGATCTCTACCCGATCAACCACGGCCACGCGGTGCCCCTGATCGGACGCTGGCGCGCGGACGTGTATTTCGGCGGCAACCCCTGGCTGCCCAACACGCTGGGCTTTGCCGAGTTGGACTATCGCATCGCCGCGCTGACCGGCGACGGCGCCGTCTTCTACAGGGCCGAAGCGCGGATGCGGCGGATCGCCGAAATCTGCCCCGATCCCGGCCAGCCCCTGCCCGAACAGGTGGCCAAGACTGATGGCAGCCCGACCGCCTGCCTCGCGCTGACCTGGTCGGCGGCGGCGTTTCTTGGGGCCACCGGCGCGCGGGAGGCGGCGGTTCAGGCGCTGTCCAGGTAAGGGGCGCGGAACCCAAGCCGCGCGAGGCCCTGCCGCACTTCGCGCCGATTTGAGACAATGTCCCATATCAAGCCCGAGCGATGGTTCTCCAGCCCGATCACGATGGGCGCCTGGTCGATCGCCAGCCGGCTTTCGGCCACCCAGTCGCGCGACAGGTTGAAGGCATCGACGAACCCCGCCTCGCCCCAGATCCGGTCGCCCAGGTCATCGTGCAGGTGGCGCAGGACGGGCATGGCCTCCTGTGGCGCATAGGGCAGCGAGGACAGGGCCGCGGTGGGCGTGATCGTCCCGGTGTCTTCGGTCGGCGCATGGGCGGCATAGCCGTCGGGATCGTCGCTGGCGGTCAGGCCCCAGCAGGCGGGGCCATAGCCCGTCCAGGCCTGCGGGTTTTGCAGGCAATGGTGCCGGTTGACCAGCGCATGCGCCCGGGCCTGGACGCCGTAATCGGCATGGACGTCACGCAACCCGCGCGGGTCAATGCCGAGGAAGGGATATTGCGACAGGAACAGCGGCCCGCCCCAGTCCGAGCCCAGAGGCAGGCGCGTGTCGCCGTAAAACTGGCCATTGTGGAAGGCCGGCGCGGTGGCCCAGCTGTCATGGTAGATCGCCGGCGGGACCGGATGCGTGTCGGACCCGGCGGCAAGGACGAAGACCGGCAGGCATTCGTTCCAGCCCCGGATCGGCAGGGCGCCCGGCGGCCAGGGCCGATCCGGATGGCGGTGCCACATAAGTGAGACATTGTCCTGGATATGGGACGCCCAGTTCACCTCTTCGTAAAGCGCCTCGATCCGCGCGCCGATCTCGGGGGCCTCGATGAAATAGCCGGCCGCGCCCAGCAGACCGGTGAAGAGGAAGGCGGTTTCCACGAGATCGCCGCCATCGTCGCCGGCCATGAAGGGCAGAACGCGGCCGGTCGTGCCGTTCAGGAAATGCGGATAGACGCCGTCGAACCGGTCGGCCTGTTCCAGGAAGGTGACGATGCGTTCCACCCGGTCGAGGATGTCGCGGCGGGGGCGCCAGCCACGCTCGGCCGCGACGATCTGGGCCAGCAGGCCGAAGCCGGTGCCGCCGGTGCAGACGGTTTCCGCGACATCATAGCCGAATGATCCCGCACTGCGTTCGCGCGCCATGCCCGAGACCGGGTGGCTCCAGTCGAGAAAGTAGAGCGCGGTGGCCTGGGCCACGCGGTCGCGCAGGGCGGCATCGTCAAGACCGCGCATCAGCTGGACCATGTAAGCTCCACGGTGTCCGTATCGCGGCTGTTGGGTCCGACATGAAGCTGGACCAGGCCGGGGTCGCGGACCCATTCGGCGCTCTCCAGAGAGGGCGCGACGGGGTAGGCGAATTGATCGGCGCGGATCTCGAACACCAGTTCGCGCGCCTCGCCGGGGGACAGGGTGAGCTGTTTGAAATCCACCAGGAACCGCGCGGGGCGGGTGATGCGGGCCACCGGGTCAGAGGCATAGAGCTGCACCGTCTCGATCGCCTCGGTTTGTCCGGTGTTTTCAATTGTGAGTCGCAAAAGCACCTTTTGGGACACATCGGCCACCGTCGAGGACAGCGAGGGCGCACCGTAGCGGATCGGCGCATAGCCCAGGCCGAAGCCGAAGGGATAGCGCGTCAGCCCGTCGGGCATATCAAGCCAGCCGGTGCGGAACTTGGCAAACCTTCCCGGGAAGGGCCGGCCGGTGGGTTCCTCGGCATGGCTGACCGGGGTCTCGCCCGGATGCGCGGGCAGCGTGACGCACAGCCGGCCCGACGGCGCAGCGGCGCCAAACAGCAGATCGGCCACGCCTTCGGGGCCGGCGATCCCGCCGTGCCAGGCATAAAGCAGCGCATCGGCGGTTTCGGGCAGGTCGCCCAGGGCGAGGGGTCGGCCGGCGAAGACGATGGCCGCGACCGGCTTTCCGGTGGCCTTCAGCGCGCGAACAAGGCGCAGATGCGCCTCGGGCAGCGCCGGAGAGAGCGCGGAGGAGCTTTCGCCGGCATGTTCCTTCGCCTCGCCCAGGGCCGCGATGATGATGTCGGATTGGCGCGCGGCGTCCAGGGCTTCGGCGATCAGCTCGTCCTCGGACCGGGGGTCGGTTTCGACCGTCACGCCGTGCACGTTCAGCCGCGCGGCAAGCCAGTCGCGGTCGGTGATGTTGACGCCCCAGGCGGTGGCGGGCGCGGTGCCGGTCAGCGCGGTGATCGCCGCGTCCAGTGGCACGACATCGTCCCAATTGCCCGACACCGCCCAGGTCCCCAGCATGTTGCGCCGGTCGCGCGCGAAGGGTCCGACAAGGGCGACGCGGGTGGATTGCGCGATCGGCAGGACGTTGTCGTTCTTCAGCAGGACCGTCGATCGTGCGGCGGCGCGGCGGGCCAGCTTGCGGCCGTCACTGCGGGACGGCGCGGCCGTGCCGGACATGCCGTGGAACGGATCGTCCAGCAGGCCGAGGCTGGCCTTGAAGGTCAGCACGCGGCGGCAGGCCGTGTCGATCATCTCCCGGATCCGGGAGGCACCGAAGGACAGCCCGGCCTCGGGCGCATCCAGACCGGTTTCGGCCAGGGCGGGCAGCTCGGCCAGGTAATCCTCGCCCACCATGTCCATGTCGATGCCCGCGTGCAGGGCGCGCGCGACGACGACAGCGGCGGGGCCAAGGCCATGGGGCGTCAGTTCCTTCACGCCGGTGTAGTCCGAGACCACGAGGCCGTTGAAACCGGAGGTGCCGCGCAGCCAGCCCTGGATCAGCGGCGCATTGGCATGCATCGGCAGCTTGTTCACCGCGTTGAAGGCGGCCATGACGCTGGCCGCGCCGGCCTGCAGCCCGGCGGTGAAGGGCGGCAGGTAGATGGCCAGAAGATCCTCCCACGAGAGGCTGGCATTGTCGTAGTCGCGGCCCGAATCCGGGGCGCCGTAGGCGACGAAATGCTTCAGGCAGGCGGCCACGCGGTCGGGTTCGCCGATCCCGCCGCCCTGAAAGCCGCGGGTGGCCGCGACGGCGAAGCGGGAGGCCAGCAACGGATCTTCGCCCGGGCTTTCGGCGATCCGGCCCCAGCGCGGATCGCGCGACACGTCGATCATCGGCGCATAGACCTGGTGGATGCCTTCCGAGGCGGCCTCGGCCGCGGCGAAGGCGGCGGTGTCCTCGACAAGGTCGAGGTCCCAACTGCAGGCGAGCGCCACGGGCAGCGGGAAGACGGTGCGATGGCCATGGATCACGTCTTCGGCGAAGAAGAGGGGAATGCGCAGGCGCGAGCCTTCCAAAGCACGCTCCTGCATGGCGCGGGCGGAGGCCAGTGACTTCGTCCCGAAGATCGCGCCGACCTCGCCCGAATCCAGCCGTCTCGCCAGCGGCGTGCTTTGCGCCGCGCCGGTGACGAGCCCTTCGCCCGCCGCCAGGAGGTTGAGCTGCCCGATCTTCTCGGCCAGCGTCATCTCGGCCATCAGCCGTTCGACTTGCGCCTGCATATCCTGTTGCCCCGGTTGGTTACGGTTTCGACCACTGCCAGGCATATGGGGTGCGCGGGGTCTTTGTCGATGATGTCCCGGGGCGCCGTTACTCGGCCGCGTGGCGGGCGATCATCGGCTGCGCCGCAACCGGCAGAGACCTGCCGAGACCGTTCCGGATATCCAGCACGGTGCCATAGAACGGCGCCCCGTCGGGGTCGGTCGGCACGGTGTCGCCATGCAGCACGGCCAGAATCGCGGTGTCGGGCAGGGCTTCGCAAAGCGCGAGGTGGAAATCCACCACCGCGTCCACGTCAAGCGCCGAGGTCGCCTCGTCCAGCAGCAGGACCTTCGGCTTGGCCAGCAGGATCCGGGCCAGCACGAGCCGCTGTTTCTGCCCGCCCGAGAAGACGTTGCGCCAATTCTTGCCCTGGTGCAGATCGCGGTCGAGCGCGTTGATGAAATCGCCCAGCCCGACGCGCGACAGCACATGGGCCACGGCGATGTCGGAATGATCCTCGGGGTGGTCGGGATAGGTGACCAGCGCCTTGAGCGTGAGGCGGTCGGGGATGTCGGGCTCCTGCCCGGCGAAGAACAGGTCGGCGCCCTCGTGCAGGGTGACGCGTCCATGGCCATAGGGCCACAGACCCGCCACCGCCTTCAGCAGCGAACTCTTGCCGCACCCGTTCTGCCCGCGCAGGTAGACCCGGTCGCCCGGCTGCAGCGCCAGGTGCGGGACCAGCACGAAGGGATCGGCATCGTGGCCGCGATGGCACAGGCCGAGATCGTCAAGCGCGAGCACCGGGCCGGTGGCCGAGCGGGCGCGTTCGAACCGGCTGACCCCGGTTTCGGCGTAGAAGCTGTGGCGCTCGGTCACGCGGTCGACGGCGCGCGCGACCTCGGTCAGGCGGGCGGCGTTGGCCTTCAGCATGGCGATGGCTGGCATCACGTTGATGAACCACGACACGTCGCCGATCAGCTCGGCCGTAAGTTCCGACGAGGCCGCGAAATTGCGGAAGCTGAGGTTGCCGGCCATGTAGGCGGGCAGCGCCGGAAGATAGGCGAGCAGCCGGCTGGAGAGGAAATTGTAGGTGTTGGAAAACAGCAGCATCCCGGAATCGACGCGGTTCTGCCGGCCCCAGGTCTGGTCGACATCGGCATAGAGGCGCCCGTTGATCCGGGCCTGCGCGCGTTCGCCGCGCGACGCCGCCATCTGGCTGACCCGGTTCAAGAAGGCGCCCCATTCGCCGCGCCACGCACCGTTGCGACGCTGGCGTTCGAGGTTCAGGCGTTCGATCACGCGGCCCAGCATCCAGGCGACCCATGTGATCGTGGGCACGTAGACGGCGATCAGGGCGGCGACGAGGATCGCGGTGCCGTACTCTCCGGGCACCAGGTTGACGCGCGTGGCCATTACCGGGGCAAAGGCGCCCAGCGCATCGTTCGCGGCCGCACCCCAGCGATCGAGGAAGGCGACCGGCTGCGAGCGTTCGAGGATGGCGCGCGAGATGAACCAGATCGAGGTGATCGCGCCCCACAGGCCCATCGTCAGGCCGATCAGCCCGCCGTAGAGGCCGATGGAACATTCGTCGACCCGCTGGTCCAGCGCATCCGGCAGGCGCGAGCCCGATCCGGTCTCGCTCCGGTCGCTCATCAGGTCGTAGGCGACGCGTTCGTCCCTGAGCACGGCGGCGTTGTACTGGCCCACCAGCCAGCCGCGCGCGCGGCGGTGCAGCGTGGCCGAGACGAAATGCCGAAGGGCGACGCCGCACATGCGGGCGAAGAAGATCGCGAAGAAGGCCATCGCCGCCAGCAGCACGACCCGTACCGGATCGGCGCCCAGGGTGCCCGAGTGGAATTCGGCCAGCGAGGCGATGAAATCCGCGCTGGCCATCGCCGTCCAGACGGAGGCCTTGCTGAGAAGGGTCGTCAACCCCATCACGACGGCAGAAAGAAACCATGCCTCTTTCCAGCGGTCCGAGACCCAGTAGGCGCCCAGAAGCCCCCAGAAACCGGTCAACTTGCCCATCTCGCATGCCCCATTTCGCAGGCGGAGTCTTCCCGGGCCCAGACAACATATCGTCGTTGAAGGCCTGACGCACCGCTTTATGTAGAAGTCCTGACGGGCGTTTTTGCCTTGTTCCGGCAGCTCGATTTGTACCCGTGAGACAAAGCCTAACCGATGGAATCGTCGGCGGTAAACCGCCTGATGCAAATTGTCGGGAACTTTTGCCGCGTGGACCGCGTTTCCCCGACGGCAATATCGCGCCGTGATTCGCCCGAATCACGCGCCGCACTTGTCGCAGGACAAGACCGCGCCTGCCGTCTGCGGCGGGTGCCGGTCCGGGGAAAGTCCGACGGGCCGGGAACTTGCCCCTCTCGTGCGGTCGCGCCGACGCCCGGGGCGCTGCAATCGGGCAGGATGGCGGGTCGTCTCAGGACAAGACGGGATTGTGGCCTCAGGATCACGTCAAAATCATCGGCACCCGGGCACGGTTTGGCGGTTGAGCCGGCCCGTCAGGGAGGATCCGGGCCCTGTCCGTGCCAAGATCTGCCGCGAATCACCCGGGGGCTTGACCCGCTCCCCGACTTTGTTCGGCCCCCCGATCACCCCGGAGCACCCGCGCAACCGCCCTGCAGTGCAGCAAATCCTGCTGCAGCGCGGCACGACAGCGCGGAGAGCGTGGCGGGCATTCCCACGAGCCGATCCCTGGTGCAGTCTTGGACAGGAGTGGGAACAGGCCGCGCCCCCGGCGGCCGGTGAGGCCGGCGTTTCGTCCGCCTCCGACGTGGGGGCCTGCCCTTCCCGCGCGGCGAAGACGAGGGTCCCATGTCCCAGGGTTTGCTTAGCTACACGCGCGTGCTGGAGATCGTCGGCGACACGCTGAAGGTCCGGGTGCCCGGCACGGGCGCGAGCGGCCCGGCGGTGCGCTTCGGGGATCTCGCAATGATCCGCAGCATCGACGGGCAGTCATCGCTGGCGCAGGTGATCTTCATCGACCGGGACGTGGTCACGCTGCAGGTGTTTTCCGGGACGAAGGGTGTTTCCACCGGGGCCTCGGCGACGTTCCTGGGGCATGCGATGCAGGCGCCCTATTCCGGCAATATCCTGGGCCGGGTGATGGATGGCACCGGGCAGCCGATCGACGGCGGGCCCGAACTGACGTCGGAGCCGAAGGTGACGATCGGCGGGCCGTCGGTGAACCCGGCGGAGCGGATCGTGCCCAGGCACATGATCCGCACGGACGTGCCGATGATCGACCTGTTCAACTGCCTGGTGGAAAGCCAGAAGATCCCGATCTTCTCGGTCTCGGGTGAAAGCTATAACCCGTTCCTGGCGCGGATCGGGATCCAGGCGGATGCGGATATCGTGGTCTTTGGCGGGCTGGGGCTGGTGTTCGACGATTACCACACCTTCCGGCAGGCCTTCGAGGATGCCGGGGTTTTCGCGCGCACCGTGATGCTGGTGAACCAGGCCTCGGACCCGCTGGTCGAACGGCTGCTGGTGCCCGACATGGCGCTGGCCGTGGCCGAACGCTTCGCTGTCGAGGAAGGCAAGCGCGTGCTGGTTCTGCTGACCGACATGACCGCCTATGCCGACGCGATGAAGGAGGTCGGCATCAGCCAGGAGCGCGTGCCGTCCAACCGGGGTTACATGGGCGATCTGTATAGCCAGCTGGCGCGGCGGTACGAAAAGGCCTGCGATTTCGCGCGTGGCGGGTCGGTGACAATCCTGACGGTGACGACGATGCCCGGGGGCGACGTGACCCACCCGGTGCCGGACAACACCGGCTATATAACCGAAGGCCAGATCTATCTGCATTCGGGGGAGATCGACCCGTTCGGCAGCCTGTCGCGGCTGAAGCAGAACGTCATCGGCAAGGTCACGCGCGAGGATCACGGGCAGATCATGAACACGATGATCCGCTTCTATTCCGAAAGCCGCGATGCCGCGCAGAAACAGGCGATGGCCTTTGACCTGTCGGCCTATGACGAACAGCTGCTGAAGTTCGGGCGTCTGTTCCGGTCGCGGTTCATGGGGATCGACGTGTCGATGCCGCTGGAAGAGGCGCTGGATCTGTGCTGGCAGACGCTGGCCGAATGTTTCCGCCGCGAACAGCTGCTGATGCGCGAGACGCTGGTGGAAAAGTATTTCCCGGAGCAGGGCGATGGCACGGTTGCAGCTGAATAAATCCGCGCTGGCGCGGGAAAGCGCGCAGCTGAAGACCTATGAGAGGTTCCTGCCCTCGCTGGACCTGAAGCGGCAGCAGCTGATGGCGACCCGCGCGCAAGCCCGGGCCGAGGCGGCGGCGCTTCAGGCGCGTGTGGACGATGTGGCCCGGCGGGTGGGCCGCGAGGTGCCGATGCTGGCCAATGACGACATCGACCTGGACGGGCTGGTAAAGCTGGGCGAGGTGACGGTCACGACCGAGAACGTCGTCGGCGTCATGCTGCCCCGGCTCGACCGCGTCGAAGTGATCGTGCATCCCTATTCTCCGCTGGCCAAGCCGCAATGGGTCGACACCGTCGCCGCCCTTCTGCGCGAGACGCTGGAACTGCGGCTGCGGCTGCAGGTGGCGCAGCGGCGGCTGGCCGAGCTGGACGCGGCGGTGGCCACGATCACCCAGCGCGTGAACCTCTTCGACAAGGTGCTGATCCCCAACGCGCGGGCCAATATCCGCAGGATCCGCGTCTATCTCTCGGACGAGGAGATGCAGGCGGTGGTACGGTCCAAGATCTCCAAGCGGAAGCGGGCCGCGACATGAGCATCGCGCGCCTGCAGAAGCTGAGCGTGGTCGGACCGCAGGCGGAGGAACGCCCGGCGCTGGAGGCGCTGCAGGACCTGGGCTGCATGCATCTGCTGCCGCTGGCCCCGCCCCCGGATCAGCCCGAGGACGTGCCGGACCGCGGCGCCAAGGCGGCCCTGCAGGCGCTGCGCTTCCTGTCGGAACTGCCCGATCCCCGGCGTCAGCTGCGGCGCGATCCCGATTTCGACATCCTGACTTTCGTGCCCCGCGTGCTGGACCTGCGCGACCGCCTGCGCGAGACCGGCGACCGGCGCGATTTCCTGGCCCACCGCATTTCCGAGGTCACGCCCTGGGGCGACCTGATCTTCCCGCCGAGGGAAGAGCTCGCCGGGCTGCACCTGTGGTTCTACAAGCTGCCGCTGAAAGAACGTGCGGCACTGGAGACGCTGGAGATCCCCTGGCAGATCGTCCATCGCGACAGCCGCTTTCATTATGTCGTGCTGATCGCCCATGACGAACCCGATCCGGCGCTGCTGCCGGTACCGCGCACCCATACGGGCGCGCTGCCGGTGTCCGAACTGCAGGCGCAGCTGGAAGAGACCGAGATCGAGCTGGAGGAGCTCGCTGCCGAGCGCCATGGGCTGACCCGCTACCTCGACCTGATGCGGGAGCGGATGTCGCTGGCCGAAACCCGGGCCGAGCTGGATTATGCCCGCAGGCAGGTGCTGCACGATGACGGGCTCTTTGCCGTGCAGGGCTGGGTGCCCGAGGACCGGATCGGCGCCGTGGGAGAGGCGGCCCAAAGGCTGGGCCTGGCGATGCTGACCGAGCCGCCCGCAGGGCAGGACACGCCGCCGACCCTGCTGAAGCAGCCCGAGATGCGCGGCGCCGGCCGCGACCTGGCGCTGTTCTACCAGGTGCCGGGATACCGCGACTGGGATCCGACGATCCTCGTGACCGTGTCCTTCGCGGTCTTCTTCGCGATGATCGTGGCCGATGCGGGATATGGCATGGTGATCGCGCTGATCACCGGGGCGCTCTGGGGGCGGCTGGGCGCCACGCCGCACAGCCGGTCGTGGCGCCGGATGATCGGGATCGTGGCCGCGGCGACCATCCTGTTCGGCGTGCTGATCGGCAGCTACTTCGGCTATCCGCTGCCCGCCTCTTCGCCGCTGATGCGGCTGAAGATCATGGATATCGACGATTTCGGGACGATGATGACCCTGTCGATCGTCATCGGCGTGCTGCATCTGGTGCTGGCCAACCTGCTGGGCGCCCGGACCCGGTGGGGCAGCACCACGGCCTATGCGAGCCTTGGCTGGTGCGTTGTGCTGATCGGCGGGCTCGGGGTCTGGCTGGCGGATCCCGGCACCGCCCTGCGCGTCGGCTCGGCCGGGCTGGCGGGCGCCGGGCTGCTGGCGATCCTGGCCTTTTCCAGCGATCAGCCGCTCGATTCCCCGAAAGGCTGGTTCTGGCGCGCGGCCGGCGGCCTGCAGGGGCTGGCCGGGGCCATGGGGGCCTTTGGCGATGTCCTGTCCTACATGCGGCTCTTCGCGCTGGGGCTGGCCTCGGCCTCTCTGGCGCTGACGTTCAACGATCTTGCCGGACAGGTGCGCGACGCGGTGCCGGGGCTGGGCCTGCTGCTGGCGCTGATGATCCTGGTGGTGGGCCATACGCTGAACTTCGGCCTCGCCCTGATGAGCGGCGTCGTCCACGGGCTGCGGCTCAATTACATCGAGTTCTTCAAATGGGGGCTGACCGGCGAAGGCACCGCCTTCCGCCCGTTCGCACGCAAGGAGGTTCAGGAATGAACGAACTGGTACTGACACTCGGCTGGCTCGGGATCTATGCGCCCGTGGCCCTGGGCGCCGCGGCCAGCGCCATCGGCTGTTCCATCGCAGGCCAGGCCAGCATCGGCGCGATGCTGGAGACCGAGGGCGGCTATGGCCGTTTCGTCGGGATCTCGGCCCTGCCCTCGACCATGGTGATCTATGGCATCGTCATCATGTTCACCCTCAACCGCGAGGTCACGCCAGCCAATGCCGGGGGGCTTTTTGGCGTGGGCTTCATGTCGGCGATCTCACTTTATTACACCGGCCTCTGGCAGGGCCGCGCCTGCGCCAGCGCGATCAACGCGGCCAAGGAGAAGCCCGAGATCTTCGGCCTGTCGCTGGCACCCGCGGCGATCATCGAAGGCTTCGCCGTCTTCGCCTTTGTCTTCGCCCTGGTGATCAGCGCGGGGATCCCGTCATGACCGAAGCCACGGCAAAGGGCGTCGACGCGCTGATCGCGCGGCTGAGGGACGACGGCGTCGCCGCCGGACGGGCCGAGGCCGCGCGGCTGATCGCCGAGGCAAAGGCGGAGGCGGCCGAGATCCGCGAGACCGCCCGCGCCGAGGCCGAGCGCCACCGGGCGCAGGTCAGGGACGAGGCCGACACCTACCGCGCCGCCGGGGAACAGGCGCTGGACACCGCCATGCGCGACGCGGTGCTGCGGATGAAGGCCGGCGTGGAAAGCCAGCTGCGCGATCACGTGCAGCGGCTGGTCAGCGCCTGTCTCGCCGACGAGGACCTGTTGAAACGCATGATCCTGGAGGTGGCCGGCGTCATGCGGGCCGAGGCGCAGTCGGGCGACACGGTCGAGGTGATCCTGCCGCCCGCCGTACTTGGCCCCGAGCAGATCCGCGAACAGGCCGGCGACATCCGCTCGGGCGAGCTGACGCAATACGTGCTGGGCCTGACCGGCGAGATGCTGCGCGGGGGCGTGACCCTGCATGCGGGTGACGAGGGGCAAAGCGGCATCCGCCTGCGGGTGCAGGACGGCGCGGTCGAGATCGACCTGACCGACACGGCCATCGCCGCGCTGCTGCTGGAGCACATGCAGCCCCGCTTTCGCGCCGTGCTCGAAGGCGTGATCCGGAGCTGAGCCCTTGTTCGACCGTCCCTCCGACCCGGATGCCTATGTCACGCTGATGGCGAGCCTGCCCGACAGCGAGCGCCTCTTCGTGGCCAAGCGCCCGCCCCTGTCACGCCTGCGGCTGGACCGGCGGCTGAAGGCGCTGGCGCCCGAGGATGCCGAAACGCTGCGGCTGATGGAGGAGGCGCTGGCGCTGCGGCACTACCGGCTGGACACCGAGGATGCCGAGGTGACGCGCCGCGCGCGCCGCGCGATGGATCACGTGACCCAGCCCGCGCTGCGGGCGATCTTGCGCGACCGGATGGAGATCCGGACCGTGATCGCAGCACTCCGCCGTCGCCGCGCGGGCGAGGCGCCGCCGCCGCCCGGCTGGGGCCATGGCCGTTTCTCCCGGCGCATCATCGCCCACTGGGCCGAACCGACCTTCGGGCTGGACCCGGTCTTTCCCTGGCTGCGCGAGGCGCATGGCCTGCTGGAACAGGACGATGCCCTGGGTTTCGAACGGCTGGTCCTGACCGTGACCGAACGCCTGATGCGGCGTCACGGGGCGGGGCATGATTTCGATATCGAGGCCGTGGTCATCTATGTCCTGACCTGGAACATCTACGACCGCTGGGCCCGCACCAACGCCGAAGCCGCATCGCGGCGGTTCAACGCGCTGGCCGAGGCCGCCCTCGCCGGCCACGACGCGCAACTTGCAAAGAGCTGAGACCATGACGGATGCCCCCATAATCACCGCCCGCGTGACCGCCGTGCAGGAAGACCTGGTCGAGATCGAGGCGCTGGACACCGCCGATGGCCATCCCGGCGCGCTGGTGATGAACGAAGTCGTCCATATCCTGCCCTCGCGCCCCGGGCCCGGCGGCCGGCAGGAACGGCTGAAGGCCGAGATCCTGCGCGTGAAGGGCCGCACCGCCGATGCGCAGGTCTACGAATCCACCAATGGCGTCGCGGTGGGCGATCCGGTGGAACAAAGCGGCGCGCTGCTGTCGGTGGAGCTGGGTCCCGGCCTTCTGGGCTCGGTCTATGACGGGCTGCAGGCGCCGCTGAAGACCCTGGCCGAGGCATACGGCACCTTTCTGCCGCGCGGCGCCGATGTGCCCTCGCTTGAGACGGAGACGCGGTGGTCGTTCGAGCCGTCCGTCGCGCAGGGCGACAAGCTGCAGGCCGGCGATACGCTGGGCACGGTGCCCGAGGGCCATTTCGCCCACAAGATCATGGTGCCGTTCAACTGGCGCGGCAGCTGGAGCGTCAGCTGGATCTGGCAGGGCACCGCCCAGGTGCATGACCCGGTCGCCCGGCTGGCCGACGAGGCGGGACACGAGCGCGAGGTGACGCTGGCCCAGCGCTGGCCGGTCCGCCGCGCCCTGCCCGCCGGTCTGCTGAAACGCGACCTGTCGCGGCGGACCTACCCGGATGAACCCGTGCTGACCTCGCAGCGGCTGATCGACACCTTCTTCCCGGTCGCGCGCGGGGGCACCGCCTGTATTCCCGGCCCCTTCGGCGCGGGCAAGACGGTGCTGCAGAACCTGATCGCGCGGAATGCCAAGGTCGATATCGTCATCGTCGTGGCCTGCGGCGAACGCGCCGGCGAGGTGGTGGAAACCATCTCGGACTTCCCCAAGATGACCGACCCGATGACCGGCGGCAGCCTGATGGATCGCACGATCATCATCTGCAACACCTCCTCCATGCCCGTCGCCGCGCGCGAGGCGTCGATCTTCACCGGCATCACCCTTGGTGAATACTACCGCCAGATGGGCTATGACGTGCTGCTGATCGCGGATTCGACCTCGCGCTGGGCGCAGGCGATGCGCGAAACCTCGGGCCGGCTTGAGGAGATCCCGGGCGAGGAGGGCTTTCCCGCCTACCTGCAAAGCGCGATCAAGGGTGTCTATGAGCGCGCCGGGGTGATCGAGACCAACGATGGCAGCAAGGGCAGCCTGACGATGATCGGCACCGTTTCCCCCGCGGGCGGCAATTTCGACGAGCCGGTGACGCAGGCGACGCTGTCGACGGTGAAATGCTTCCTCGGCCTGTCGTCCGACCGCGCCTACAAACGCTTTTACCCGGCGGTCGACCCGCTTCTGAGCTGGTCGCGCTATACCGACCAGCTGGCACCGTGGTTCGAAAGGAACGTGGAGCCGGGATGGACCGCACAGGTGAAGGCCTGTCTCGACCTGCTGGAGCGGGGCGAGCAGGTGGCGCAGATGATGCAGGTCACCGGGGAAGAGGGCGTGACGATGGAGGATTTCGTCACCCACCAGAAGGCGCTGTTCCTCGACATGGTCTACCTGCAGCAGGATGCCTTTGACAGCGTCGACGCCACGGTGCCGCTGGAGCGGCAGAAGCTGACATTTCATCTGGTCCGCCGGGTGATCGAGGCGCCGCTGGATTTCGACGACAAGGCGGCGGCGCGCGGGTTCTTCACGCGGCTGACGCGCGATTTCAAGAACTTCCACTATGCCGCGCAGGGCACGCCGGATTACCGCGCGTATCTCGACCGGATCGAAACCGCCCTGCGCCAGCCCGAGCCCGGCTGAGCGCCAGCAACAGGCACGGATCGGGGAAAATCACTTGATGAATGCGCGGAGTTTCCCGAGATCCAGATTGGGCGCGGAATGAATGAGCGATGCAGGATAACTCGGATCCTCCAGCATGCGGGTCACTGAGAAATTGGGCTCACTTGCTTCCAGCTTGTGTAGAAATTCTTCTGCGAGAGTCTGATCGTCGAAATGCGCGGCCAAGGCGAATAGATATCGCATCGGCGGCCGATAATTGCGATTTCGGGCATGGGTGGCTTTCAGGATTTCGAAAGCCTCCTCGTGCTTGCCAATGGCAAAGAGGGTGCCAAAGCTCTGCTGGTCCCACCAGAACCGGTATTGCGACCGCGCCGACAGCCGCTGACCGTTCAGCGCGTAGGTCAGCGCCTTCTGGTTCCGGCCGAGGTACATCGAGGCCGAGCTGAGCGCCCACCAGGCCATCGGGTTGGCGGGGTTCAGGTCGACGCTGCGCTGCGCCAGCTCGTGGCTGCGCTCCTGGTCGCGGATCAGGTGGCCGGCGGTGTTGGCGAGGAAGGCCGCGACCATGGAATTGTCGGGCTCCAGCTCCAGCGCGCGGGCGCTGTAGGCCTCGGCCGCCTCGATCAGGTCGGCGGTGTCGTTCTGCAGCCGCTCGACCCGCTCGATCGTCTTCAGCTGCGCGCGCAGCGCCAGGAACAGCCCCCGTTCGCTCAGTTTCAGCGCCTGGTCCAGCGCGGCATCGGCGGCGGCGATGCGCTCGGGCTCCATCGAGAACAGGTCGCGCACCGCCTGGTGATAGAGCCGGTCCGGTTCGTCCAGCCCCACGTCCCGGCTGTTGCGGTACAGGTACTGGTCCACCGCGCCGACCACCTCGTTGGCAAGGCTCAGGCAATCCTGCGATTCCGTCGGCGGCCCGCCCCGCATCTGCAGCAGCCGCTGACCCGACCAGATCTGCCGGTTCGAGGCGCGCCGTTCCAGCGAAACGCGCACGCCCAGCAGCCCGTCGAAGGGCACTGAGCTGACCGCGACGGTCAGCAGCCGCGCCGAGGGTTCGGCGCGGGTCAGGACAGACACCGGCGTGTTCTGCGTCTCGCGCAGGCCACGGGCGACGATGTCTGCGAAGGTCAGGTTGAACCAGCCGTTGGGCCCGTCCTGCTCGGCGATCTCGATATTGACGTGCCAGACGCTTTGCGCCGGGGCCGGGCGTGACTCCGGCAGCGGCGTGCCGTCATGGCGCGCGCGCTCCTGGTCCAGCCAGGCCTGAAACACCGGATCACCGGCGGAAAATCCTTCGAGAAACGTGCCGTCGCTGTCGACGCGCAGCGCGCCGGGCTCCAGCCACAGGCTCTGGCGGTCGGCCTGCAGCGTCACGCCATTGTCGGACAACACACGCCGCAGCGCCGAAAGGGCCTGCCGCAGGCTGGCCGCGGCGCGCTCGCGATCCTGATCGGACCACAGCCGATCCTCGATCCAGCGCCGTTCACGGCGGCCTTGTTCGGCGGTCGCCAGAAGCACCAGAAGCGCCTGTGCCTTGCGCAGCGAAACCCGCAAAACAGCGCCATCCGCCGATTCCAGCCGGAACGGGCCTTTCAGATAGAGTACGGGTTTCAGGTCCGTTTCTCCCAATCTTCCGAAATCCCCTGCGCCCTGCACAATAATATTACCGCGCTGACAGTATCGTTAATTCTTCGTTAATTTTCGAGTCGTTTTGCTTTTACCTTGTTTAACAGCGCCCGTGCCGAAAACATCGACACCGATGGGACATGGAGGGCGAAATGCCGGTATATGGTGGGACAAGTGGCGGAACGTCGGGCGGAACGTCCGGCGGCACTTCGGGGGGCACCTCCGGAGGAACCTCGGGAGGCACATCGGGCGGGACATCGGGCGGGACATCAGGGGGCACCTCGGGTCAGGTGCGCGGCAAGAACGTCGCCCATGCCGAAAGCCCCGCCTCGCCGATGATGAACGCCGCGCTGGTCACCACCCGGGACGGGATCACCGGCCACTGGGACGGCACGCCGAGCATGGTGCCGACGCCGATCCCCGACGATGACGCCTATCTGGACATGCTTGGCCTGTCGGGCCAGGCCTCGGTCCTGGAAAGCGCGCTGTGCAGCGTTGTGTCGGTGGGCGAGGCCGAAGGTCAGGCCGAAGGTCAGGCCGAGGTTCGGATTGCGGGCCAGCCCGTCGCGCGGCTGGCCAAACCGGATGCCGATTACTTCGCCCATGACCTGGCCTGGGTCCGCGCCTATGCCGACCTGCGCGGCGAGCGCATCGAAGAGATCCATCTTCAGCTCGACGACCTGCTGTCGTTCTTCGGCAGCCTGGGCTACCTGGGCCCGTCGCGGCGCAGCCACACGATGCTGATGCTCGACATGGCGCGGCGGCTGGCGATCCATGTCGAGGTGACGATGAAATTCATATGCCGCGCGGCGCGGCCCATCGACCTCGCGATCGAGGTGCAGCCGATGATCCAGACGCCGGATCACTCCAGCTATCCCTCGGGCCACGCGATGGAAGCCTTTGCCATCGCCACGGTGCTGCACCGTCTGCAGACCGGCCAGGGCCCTCTGGAGGGGATCCGCAACGGCGCGCTGCCGTTCCGGCTGGCGCATCGGATCGCGGTGAACCGGACGGTGGCGGGCGTGCATTTCCCGGTGGATTCCCATGCCGGCGCCAGCGTCGGCTGCCTGGTGGGCGACGCGCTGCACAGCCTTGCGCACGGCGTGCCCCTGCCCTGCGGCGACATCGGCCTGCCAGCGCGGGATGACGGCGGTGCCACGCAGGATTTCCTGCTGCCCCTGCTCGAAGATCTGCCCCAGGACCGCGAATTGACGCCCGAGGTCATCGGCGTGGCCAATACCCTCTGGTCCAAGGCCGCCGCGGAATGGCCCGCTCTGGACACCGGGCCGGGTGACGACGGTGACGACGGAGAGGCCGAGACATGACCTGGACCCCGGGCGAAGAAAACCTCGGCGCGCGCAACCCCTATATCCACTGGTGGTGGTGGCAGGAAAACGATGCGCGCCGAAACCTCTTTGGCGACGTGACGCCGGTGGCGGCCTCGCTCGCGGCGCTGCTGGCCGATCCGCCGCTGACGCTGGCAGGCGGGGAAGACGCAACCGATCCGCGCGAGCCGATCCTCGACGCCCGCGTGCCGATCCCCGAGCGCGCGCGCACCGATTTCCCGCAGGTCGACCCCTGGAACATCGACGACATCGTCGACCGCTTCCCGACCGACCTTCCCGCCGACACGGTGATCACCGCCGTGATCGACACCGGCATCGCGCTTGGCCATCGCCGCTTTCGCGATGCGGCCGGCCACAGCCGCGTGCTGGCCGCCTGGCAGCAGACCGCCAGCTTTGGCGGCCAGCCCTACATGTCCTTCGGGCAGGAGCTTTATTCCGGCGATATCGACTGCGCACTGACCGCCTATTCCCATGACGGCACGCTGACCGGCCGGCTGATGGAGGACGGGTTCAACCGCGCCCTGCGCCTGGTGGAACCGCAGCAAGACCTCGGCCACCGCGACCTGGATCACCGCACCGCCCACGGCACCCATGTCGCCGATCTCGCCGCCGGGTTCGACCCCGCCGCGCTGCCCGAGTCCGAGCTGCGCGCGCACCCGATGCTGCTGGTCAACCTGCCGCCGCAATCGCTGCACGGCTCGGCCGGCAATTTCCTGGCCTTCTGGGCGCTGTTTGCGGTGAAGCGCGTGCTGCACCTTGCCGACGCGATCAGCGCGGCCAGTGCCGCGACCGCGCCCGAGGGCGGCTTTCCGCTGGTGATCAACTTCTCTTACGGAATGCAGGCCGGATCGAAGGACGGCCGGTCGCAATGGGAACAGGCGTTGGGCGCGGTGATGTCCGAACGACAGGCTCAGGGCCGCAGCCCCGCGCGACTGGTGATGCCGGTGGGCAACGACAACCTCGAACGCTGCAGCGCGCGGGTCTACATGGGCGGCGCCCGGACCTGGGCCGATGCCGATGGCCGCAGCTACACGCTGCGCCGAGAGATCACGCTGCCCTGGCGGGTGATGCCGCAGGACCAGACCTCGAACATGGTGGAGCTTTGGCTGAACCTGCTGGACGCGACCGGCACGCCGCCCGATCCGTCCGAGGTCGAGATCCGCCTGGTTCCGCCCGGCGGCGATCCCGCCACCGCCGTGCCGGTGCCGGCGCTGGAACGCGGCGGCTTTGCGACACTGGGCGACCACGCCCGGGTCTATTGCCGCGGCGACGGGTCCGAGCAACTGGGCTTTGTCCTGTGCCTTGCGCCCACCGAACGGCTGGTGCGCGGCCAGCCGGTGGCGCGGGCCGGGCTTTGGCAGATCCGCGTGACCTATGCCGGCACGCCGGTCAACGCGACCTTGCACATCCAGTCCGACCAGTCCGGCATGCGGCACAGCCTGACCGGGCGGACTTCCTATTTCGACCACGAGGCCTGTGCCACGCATCTGCCGGACGGACGGCGGCGAGACAGTTTCGATCACCGGACCGGCGCGCATACCGACAATTGGCAGGTCTATGGGCCGGTGCAGATGAAGGGCACTCAGAACGCCCTGGCCACGACCCACGACCTGCTGGTGATCGGCGGCCACCGTCAAAGCGACGGGTGCCCGGCGATCTACTCGGCGACGACCGACCGCGAGAGCCGCCGCCGCGGCAACGGGGTCGAACTGATCGACGTGACCTATCCGTCCGAGGACGCGCTCTCGCTCTTTGGGCTGCTGGCGGCCGGGGCGCGGGACGGATCCACCGTGGCCTTTCGCGGCACCTCTATGGCCGCGGCGCTGGCGACACGGGATATCACGCTGGAATTGCAGCGAAATCCCGGGGCGGCGGACACGATCGGCAGCTCGGACTGGCTGCGCGAGCGCGCCCGCGCCTGGCGGGCGCAGCGGCCGGAGCATTATCGCAACATACGACGACTGAAGGGCGGCGCGGGTCATCTGCCGGCGCCACCCATGGCCCGGACGACCCCGATCAGCCGGACCTGACCTGACACCAGACCCCTTGGCAGGCCGCCCCGGCCTGCCCCACCCCGGACCGCATCCGCGCGCCCGGACAGGAGAGATCTGTCCGCGCGGATCCAGATTGACGACGAAAGGACACCGCCACCCATGGAGGGGAAGCTGAGAACCTTCGTGCTGCGCCGCAGCCCGGCCACGCCTGCCACGGGCGATGGCGGCTGCGCCCCCCATCCGACCCGCGCGATGGAGCCGCCGGTCCTGACGGTCGACACGCTGGACGCCGTGGAAGGCGAACGCGCCGAGCTTGCGAGCGAGGCCGAGACGGTGGCCATCGGCCTGTCGATCCCCTTCACCCTGGTCGCCCCCTACGCGACCGAGGCCGACGACGGCCGCGGCGACAACTGGGGCATCGCCGCGATCGGCGCCGAAGAGACCGACGCCTGCGCCGGCCAGGGCGTGAAGGTCGCCGTGCTGGACACCGGCATCGCCGAGGATCACCCCGCCTTCGACGGGCTCGACCCTCTGACCGAGAATTTCACCGACGACGTGCCCGAGGACACCGACGGCCACGGCACCCATTGCGCCTCCACGATCTTTGGCCAGGACGTGGACGGCCGCCGCCTGGGCGTGGCCCGCGGCGTGCGCCGGCCGCTGATCGGCAAGGTTATGGGCCGCGGCGGCGGCGACAGCGAGACCATCCTCGAAGGCCTGCTCTGGGCGCGGCGCAACGGGGCCAGGGTGATCTCGATGTCGCTGGGCATGGATTTCGCGGGCTTCCACAGGCAGCTGCTGTCCCGCGGGTGGAGCCAGGTGGACGCCACCGCGCTGGCGCTGCAGGGCTACCGCGACAACCTGCGGCTTTTCGACCGGATCGCGGCGCTGTTCGGAGACGCGACGGCGACCGACGCGCCGGTGCTGATTTCCGCCGCCGGCAACGACAGCCGCCGCCCGGAATGCGAGATAGGCACAGCGGCCCCGGCCTCTGCCGCCGGGATCCTGTCGGTGGGGGCGATCGACACGCATGGCAATATCGCCGCCTTTTCCAACAGCGCGCCCGATTGCGTCGCCCCCGGCGTCGGGATCCTCGGCGCCGCCCAGGATGGCAGGCTGGTGCGCCTGTCAGGCACCAGCATGGCGGCCCCGCATGTCGCCGGCGTCGCTGTCCTGCAAGCCGCGGCACTGGCGCGCAACGGGTTCTTCACCGGCCAGGATCTGCGCACTGCCCTGCTGGCCCGCGCGCGCACCCTGCCGGGCCTCAGCCGGGCCGAACGCGGCCGCGGCCTGGTGATGGTATGAGGAGGATGCCGCCATGATCCCCATCACGTCCGCAGATCCCGGTCCGCCCCCCGCCCGCCCGATCCACAGGTGGGCCGCCCGGCCCGGACACGCCCTGTCCCGCCCGCCGTCCCGCCCCCCTTGCGACCGTTGCCGCGCCCTGCGGCGCGCCGGCCGACCCGTTTCCTGAAAGGACCAGATCATGGCAAGTTCCCGCAGACCCAACCGTCCCGTCGACCTGATCGACTCCGGTACCGGCGCGGCCGGCAGCCTTCTCGACCGGCTGCTTCACACCACCCGCAGCGGCGCACCGGAACGCTCCTATTCCTCCGAGGCATGCTGCTCTCTGCCGGCCACACGGCAAGGGCGGCCCGTCGGCCCGATCTCGGACTTCCGCGAGGCCTTGATCGCCTATTCCGAGAAGAAGTGGGTCAACGGCATGACCCTGCACTATTATTTCTACGACGAGGCGCCCCTGAAGGGCGACCCCGTCGACGTGCAGATGGTGCGCCAGGCCTTCGCGGCCTGGAAAGGCCTGGGCCTGGGGCTGAACATCGTCGAGACACGCGACATCGGTCAGGCCGAGCTGCGCATCGCCTTCCAGCAGGGCAACGGATGCTGGTCCCACGTGGGCACCGATGCGCTGAACGTCCCCGCGCCGACCGCGCCGACGATGAATTTCGGCCGCAGCCTGCGCCACGATCCGCGCGGGCTCGATACCCCTCTGCACCAGATCGGCCATGCCCTGGGCTTTCCGCATGAACACCAGAACCCCTTTGCCTGCGTCGCCTGGGACGAGGACGAGGTCGCCGCGCAGCTCTCGGGCGCCCCGGCCGAGTGGACCCGCGACCGGTTCCGCCGCACCATCCTGAACAAACATCCCCGCAACGCCGAGGGCGGCGCCGGCTGGGATCCGGATTCGATCATGCACTACAGCTTCGAGTCCGGGATGATCCTGCACCCGGTGGATTGCCGCGACGGGATGGCCCGGCCGCCGGCATTCTCGGAATCCGACCGGTCCGAGGCGCTGAAGTTCTACCCGCCGGTGGACCCGGCCGACCATCCCCGTCTGCAGACCTGCAGATGTGCCCCGCTGGACATCGCGCCGACCGGCCAGAAAACCCTGCGCCTGACGCCGGAGGAGACCCGGCTTTACAGCATCCGCACGATCGGCCCCGCCGACACCCTGGCCGTCCTGTTCCGGCAGGAGGGAGACCGCGAGCGGCGCATCGCCGCCAGCAAGGAGGCCGGCACCGGGCGCTCGGCCAGGATCGACGTGCAGCTGGAGCGCGGCGCGACCTACCTGCTGCGCATTCGCATGCTCAGCCGATACGGCACCGGCGCGGCCGCCGTGCTCTGCAGGTAAACCGGATCCCGTGGCGCGCTTGTGTCCCATCCTCACGAAAAGCCGGGCCAGCGCGATTTGGCCAGCCCGAGGCCGGTCCGGGGTCTTCCCCTCCCCGACCGGACCGGCGGTACCCGCCGCGGCGCGCGCCACGGGACATGTCGAAACCGGGCTGGCCGCATGATCGGCCAGCCCCTTGAAAAACCTGCCTGACACCCCACTTGTTAACAGGTGGTGTTTTTTCCGTTCGCCTTGCCGCGGCCAGTGACCTGGTCCGAGGGCAACGAACCCGGATCGACCGTAACGGGCTGCCGCGATCGTGTGGGCAGCATTTATCAAGGATAGCCACGGACATGCCTAATGGCACCGTGAGATGGTCCAACGCGACCAGGGGTTTCGGCCGCATCCAGCCGGAGCACTGCAGCAAGGATGTCTTTGTTCACATCACTGCCGTTGAACGCGCCGGGATCCCCCGGATCGAGGACGGCCAAGCCGTGACCTTCGACATCGGGACCGGCCAGGACGGTCTCTGTTCCGCCAGCAACCTGGCACGCGCATGAAGATGACGCTGGAAGACCTGCTTGCAGGCGTTCCGGCTCAGGACGGAAACGGCGGGCAGCTCCTGTCGCCCAGTGTTTCCGCCTCGAAGGCAAGACGTGCCGAGCCTGTCACACCCATCGACAAGACAACCGCGATTGCCAAGCTCGTTCTGCAGGACGAGGCGCAGGCCCGGGCCAACAAGACGGCGCAGCTGAAGGCCGCCCGCGAGCAACGCGACGCCGGCCGCAAGGGCTGACCGCCGCCCGGGGGCACCTTCTGACAATACGGCCCCGAACGGCATGGTCCGACATGTGCCGCGCGGGCATATCACGCAATGACAAAAGGAGACGGTCATGGGCTATTCCCAGCCGAAGAAGCAGCTTGATCTCAAGGAATTCCTGAGCACACCGGCAAAGAAACTGCCGTTCAACCGCCAGTTCGGACGCGCCAGGGCGCTGGCCAAGGCCGAGGCGCCCAAGCCCTCCGCGACGCCGGACGCCAAACCGGACGACGCCGCGACCTGAGCCGCGAGGCCCCTTCGCGCCCGGCATCCGGCGCGTTTGCAGCAAGGCCGGCCCCGCAACACGGGCCGCCCTGACACGGGGCGCGCGCGCAGCCGCGATGGAGAGCGTGGCCGCGACCGCGCCCCGCCGGTCCCGTCGCGGCGCCGACGGCCGGGGTCTTCCCCGCCTTCAAAGCGACCCGAAGCGCGCGCGCCCGTCCGAACGGGGCCACACCCCTTGAATTTGTCTTCCTGCCGCGTAGTTTGCCGGTAACCAGTGCCACGGGCCGGACCATGCCATCCGAAAACGATCCTTTTCTTCAAGATGTCCGGCAGGTCGGGCACATCTCGGACATTTCAATGGTACTCGACGCCTGCAGCGCGGCGACCGGCATGGGCTTTGTCGCCGTGGCCCGCGTGACGGCGGACCGCTGGATCACCTGCGCCTCTCTCGACCGCATCGGCTTCGGCCTGCGGCCCGGGGATGAACTCGCCGTGGGTTCGACCATCTGCCGGGAGGTGCGTGGCAGCCGCAGCATGATCACGATCCCGGATGCCGATGCCAGCGACGCCTACCGCGATCATCCCGCGCTGCGGCAATACGGTTTCAAAAGCTACATCTCCGTCCCGATCATCCGCGGCGACGGCACGGTCTGGGGCACGCTCTGCGCACTCGATCCCGACCCGCACGACATCACCGCGCAGTCAGAACAGCTGTTCACGCTTTTTACCCGGATGATCGCCCGCGAGCTTGACCGGCAGGACGAGCTTGATGAAGGCCGCAAAGAGCTTGCGGCGGGTCTTGCCACGCTGGAAACGGAACGCGATACGGCGCGATTGCGCGAGGAATTCATCGCCATCGTCGGGCACGACCTGCGCAACCCGATCGCCGCGGTCACGGCGGGCTTGCGGATGATCCAGAAACGCGACCTGGCTCCGGAGCGCAGGGCGGTCGTGGTTCTCGAGATGCAGCGCGCCCTCACCCGGGCCAGTCAGATCATCACCAACCTGATGGATTTCGCCCGCGGCCGCCTTGGCGCGGGGATCGAGGTCAATGCGCCCGGTCCCGTCGATCTTGCGCCGGTGTTCCGGGATGTGATCGGCGAGATCGAACAGGTTGCCCATCAGCCTGTCGAGACCCGGATCGACCTGCCGCGGGCTCTTGTCGCCGATCCGCAGCGGCTCGGGCAGCTTCTGTCGAACCTGCTGGGCAATGCCGTCACCCATGGTCCCCCGTCCGATCCCATCAGCGTCGACATCGCCGAGCGCGACGGAGAGCTGCATGTGAGCGTCACGAACCGGGGCATGCCGCTTACGGAGGACGTGAAAGCGTCGCTGTTCCTTCCATTCTCGCGTCGGGAAAGCACGGATAAGAGCCTGCAGGGCCTGGGCCTCGGCCTTTACATCGCGTCGGAGATCGCCCGCGCGCATGAAGGGCGGATCGATGTCACCTCCACGCAGGAGGCCGGGACGACCTTCGCGCTTCGGATGCCCGCCAGGCCGAACCGAGGCTCCGCGATCTAGGCGATTGCCCGCATGATGTCATCGACGTCGAGCGGTTTTCCAAGGAACGTGCTGTGCTCTGGAAGGGCATCCTGCGTGGGATGAGAGCGGCCGGACATGACGACGATACGGCATGTCTCCGACAGGCCCCGCACCTTGCCGGCAAGGTCGAGCCCGTCCATCTCGCCCGGCATGTCTATATCCGTGACCAGCACGTCGATGGCCTCTTCGTCGCGGAGCGTCTGCATCGCCATGTCGGCATTTCCGGCTTCCAGAACCTTGTGCCCAAGGTCGGAAAGACCGAGCGCCAGGTCCATTCTGATAAGCGCTTCGTCTTCGACAACGAGGATGGTGAGGGGCGTTTCGGTCATGTCGGTGCTCCTTTGTGCCAAGGGGTCTGCAGCGCAGCCCGCACACGAACGCTCCACGATACACAGGGCCAACCGTCCGGCGCGCCGATGGGTTCCGGCCGCGCGTCCCGTCGTCCCGGTTTGGCGTGAATTGTGATTTGCCGTGATCTGGCCGCCACAAAGGGGCAACACGGGCGGCACGAGGCCAGTGCAGGACAGACGACCGGTTGGCAGAGAGAGTTGGTGGGTCCAGCGCCTTGCACGCGCCGCCGGTCGGGACAACGGCAGACGTCAGGGATAAGCCGTCACGCCGCCCCGTGCAGCCAGGCAAAAGCGATCGGCACCAGCAGGACGCCGTCTGCCTCCCGAATGCCGCTCACACAACGCACTGAAACAGGTGCTGAGTTTCGCCTCCGGATCCTCTCGCGGCGCGACATGACATGCGCGCCGCGACGGACCGTCGGTCTGGCCAACGGCCCTTAGAAATCCAGGTTCTCGACGCTCAGCGCGTTGGCCTGGATGAATTCGCGCCGCGGCTCCACCACGTCGCCCATGAGCTTGGTAAAGAGATCGTCGGCCTCGACCATGTCGTCGACCTTCACCTGCAGGAAGGTGCGCGCGTCGGGATCCAGCGTGGTTTCCCACAGCTGATCCGGGTTCATCTCGCCCAGGCCCTTGTAGCGTTGCAGGGCCAGCCCCTTCTCACCCTCGTCCAGCACCGCCTTCAGCAGGTCCAGCGGCCCGTGGATCAGCTGGCTGCGGTCCTTGCGGTGCAGCGTCGCCGGGGTGCCATAGATGTCCTGCAGCGACTGGGTGAAGCTGCCGGTGCGCCGTGCCTCGCCCGAGCGGAGCATCTGGCCGTCCAGCGTGCGGACCTCTTCAACCCCGCGCAGGATCCGCGCCAGGCGGATGCCCTTGTCCTGGGTGATCCGGCCGCGCCAGCCGCGTTCGTATTCCAGCGCGATCATGTCCAGCCGCGCCGCGACCCGGTCGGCCACGCCCTGCAGGTCGGCATCCACCGCGCCGGGCACGAAGGCCCCCGCGATCGCCGATTGTTCCAGGATGTGGCGCGGGTAATGCGTCGGGAAGGCGTCCAGCACGCGCTTCAGCTGCCGGGCTTCGTCCACCACGCGGACCAGGTCCTGGCCCATGATGTCCTCGCCCGTGCCCAGCTTCAGCATCGCCGTCTCGACGCCCTGCGCGATCAGGTAATCCTCAAGCGCGCCATGGTCCTTGAGATAGACCTCGGACTTGCCCCGGCTGACCTTGTAGAGCGGCGGCTGAGCGATATAGAGATACCCGCCCTCGATCAGCTCGGGCATCTGCCGGTAGAAGAACGTCAGCAGCAGCGTCCGGATATGCGCGCCGTCGACATCGGCGTCCGTCATGATGACGATCTTGTGGTAGCGCAGCTTGTCGATGTTGAACTCGTCGCGCCCGATTCCGGTGCCAAGCGCCATGACAAGGTTGCCGATCTCCTGGCTGGACAGCATCCGGTCGAACCGGGCGCGTTCCACGTTCAGGATCTTGCCGCGCAGGGGCAGCACCGCCTGGGTGCGCCGGTCGCGGCCGGTCTGGGCCGAGCCACCAGCCGAGTCACCCTCGACGAGGAACAGCTCGGTCTTGGACGGATCCTTCTCGGAGCAATCCTTGAGCTTGCCGGAGAGGAAATTCACGTCCATCGCCGTCTTGCGGCGCGTCAGCTCGCGCGCCTTGCGCGCCGCCTCGCGGGCCAGCGCCGCCTCGACAATCTTGCCGACGATCTGCTTGGCCGGGCCCGGGTTTTCCTCGAACCACTCCGAAAGCTTTTCGTTCACCAGGCTCTCGACCGCCGGCCGCACCTCGGACGAGACAAGCTTGTCCTTGGTCTGGCTGGAGAATTTCGGATCCGGCACCTTGACCGACAGCACGCAGGTCAGCCCCTCGCGGGCATCGTCGCCGGAAAAGCTGATCTTCTCCTTCTTGGCGATGCCGCTGTCGGCGGCGTAGCGCGTCAGCGTCCGGGTCAGCGCGCCACGGAAGCCCGCCATGTGGGTGCCGCCGTCGCGCTGCGGGATGTTGTTGGTGAAGGGCAGCACGGTCTCGTGGTAGCTGTCGTTCCACCACATCGCGACCTCGACCCCGATCCCGTCGCGATCCCCGGTCATGAAGATCGGTTCTTCCATGATCGGGCTTTTCGACCGGTCGAGGTAGCGCACGAATTCCTTCACGCCGCCGTCGTAATGCAGCTCGATCTCCTGCACCTCGGCGGGGCGTTCGTCGCGCAGCCGGATGCGCACGCCCGAGTTCAGGAAGGCCAGCTCGCGCAGGCGCTTTTCCAGCGTGTGGTAATCGTAATCCAGGTTCGAGAACGTCGTGGTCGAGGCGAGGAACCGCACCTCGGTCCCGGTCTTGCCCTCGGCATCGCCGACGATCTCAAGGTGCTTGACCGTGTCGCCGCGTTCGAAGCGCGCCACATGCTCCTTGCCGTCGCGCCAGACGCGCAGCTCCAGCCAGTCCGACAGCGCGTTGACCACCGAAACGCCGACCCCGTGCAGACCGCCCGAGACCTTGTACGAGTTCTGGTCGAATTTCCCGCCGGCGTGCAGCTGGGTCATGATGACCTCGGCCGCCGAGACGCCCTCTTCCTCGTGGATGCCCACCGGAATCCCGCGCCCGTTGTCGGTCACCGACACGCTGCTGTCGGCGTGGATCGTGACCGTTACGACATCGGCGTGACCGGCGAGCGCCTCGTCGATCCCGTTGTCCACGACCTCGTAGACCATGTGATGCAGGCCCGACCCGTCGTCGGTGTCACCAATGTACATGCCCGGCCGCTTGCGGACGGCCTCCAAGCCCTTGAGAACCTTGATGGAATCCGCGCCGTATTCTTCAGGGACCTGATTGTCCTGGGACATGAAGATTTCCCTTCATTATTTCGTCACGAACCTACGAAATCCGGGGGGGAATGTCACGCCTTCCTACCCGATTTTGTGGGGACAGGGCGGGGTTTGCAGATCTGCCGACAGGCCGGCCGCAGCCGCCTTCGCCGGGCGGTCAGCTGAGACTGCCGGTGGGGTAGAACCCCACCCTACATGACCCGGGCATGAAGCACCGCAGCGCCCGGCGTGCAGCGCCCGTCCCGGGCGGTCAGGCAGCGGTGCGCAGCTTTCCAACGAACGCGGCCAGCCTTGACCGGGCCCGGGATGACGCCTTCGGCCGAGAAAGCCGCCCGGTCACGCCAGCCTGCCGTCCTCTGTCAGCTCCCAGAAGGGGTTGTGGGCATATTCCCAGACATGGCCCTCGGGATCTGCCCAGGTGCCCGAATAGCCGCCCCAGAATACCGCCTCGGGCGGCTTGCAGACCGTACCACCAGCCGCGATCGCCCTGTCATAGGCCGCGTCCACCGCCGCCCGGTCGGGGAAGTTCTGCGCCAGCGTCATCGCGCCGGTGCCCAGGCTGTCGGGATCGCGACCGAGATCCCGCGCCAGCAAGGCCTTGTCGTAGATCCCGAATTTCGCCCCGTCCATGTCGAAGAAGCAGGTGCCTTCCAGCGACTCTTCGATCACCCAGCCGAGGCTGCTGTAGAACGCCGTCAGCGCCGGGACATCCTCGGCCGCCAGAGTGACCAGCGTGATGCGGTTTGACTTCATGCCAGGTCCCTTTCCACGATCGCGCTTGCGCCTTCGGTGTCCGATACCTCGTAGCCGCGGGCCCGCGCACCCAACTCTGCAAACAGTTCGGGGCCCGTGCCGGTCATCCAGGCCTGGGCCCCCAGCGCGCAGATCTCGTCGTAAAGCGCCGCGCGACGCTGCATGTCCAGATGCGCCGAGACCTCGTCCAGAAGCAAGAGCGGCGGCGCCCCGATCCGCGCCGCCAGCGCCCGCGCATTGGCCAGGATCAGCGAAACCAGAAGCGCCTTCTGCTCGCCGGTGGAGCAATCCTTCGCGTCCACGCCCTTGGCGGTGTAGACACCGCGCAGATCCGTCCTGTGCGGCCCGACCAGGGCGCGCCCGGCGGCCATGTCGCGGAACCGGCTCTCGACCAGAGCCTCGCGCAGGTCGCCCTCGGTCTCCGGCATCTCGCCCTCGCTCTGCACCAGCGTCAGTTCGGCGGCGGGAAAGGCCGTCTCGGCCTCGGCCTGCGCCGCCTGCACCAACTCCAGCGCCTCGACCCGGGCGACATGCATCCGGTGCCCGGCCTCGGCCATCTGCGCCTCCAGCGCGGCATACCAATGGGGGTCGCGAACCTCGTCGCGGAACAGGCGGTTGCGGTCGCGCATCGCCTTGTCATAGGCCAGCGCGGCCTCGGCATGGGCGGGTTCGAAGCTCAGCACCATGCGGTCGAGAAACCGCCGCCGCCCGTCCGCCGCCTCGATCCACAGCCGGTCCATCGCCGGCACCAGCCACAGCACCCGCGCCAGCCGCCCCAGCGCCACCTGGCTGGCCGCCTTGCCGTCGATGCGAACCTGCCGCGCGGCGCCGTTTTCGGACCACGTCTCGACCTCGTGGCCATGGCCCATCGAGACCAGCCCGCCCCGCAGCTTCCAGCCCAGCGCCTCGGGCCGGCGCGTCATCTCCTCGGCGCTGGCGCGGCGCAGGCCACGGCCCGGCGACATCAGCGAGACGGCCTCCAGGATGTTGGTCTTGCCCGCCCCGTTGGCGCCGAACAGCACCACGGGCCGCGCATCCGCCTCCAGCCGCACGCGCTTGTGCGACCGGAAATGCGACAGGGTCAGCTCGGTCAGGTAAAGCGACATGTCACTTGGCCCGGTTCAGCGGATCCACCCCGCCACCGGCCGAGATTTTTCGGCGAAAAATCTTGTCCCAAAAGATGGAAACGACCTGCTCCGTCACACCCGCATGGGCATGACGACATAGACCGCGCTCAGGTCGTTGCCTTCCCGCATCAGGGTCGGATCGCCGGACGAGTTGAACATGAACACCGCATTCTCGCGATCCACCTGGCTGGCGATCTCCAGCAGGTACTTGGCGTTGAACCCGATCTCCAGCCGCTCGTCGCCATAGGCCACGGCCAGCTCCTCCTCGGCGGCACCGCTGTCGGGCGCGTTGACCGACAGGGTCAGCTTGTCGTCGCCCAGCTGCAGTTTCACCGCGCGCGAGCGTTCCGAACTGACGGTCGCGACCCGGTCCACCGCCTGGGCGAACTCGCTCGCGTCGACCTCCAGCCGCCGGGTGTTGCCCTGCGGAATGACGCGCGAATAATCCGGGAAGGTGCCGTCAATCACCTTCGAGGTCAGCGTGATCTCGGGCGTGGCAAAGCGCACCTTGGTCTCGGACACCGACACGGCGATCTCCGCCTCGTCGTCCTCCAGCAGCTTGCGCAGTTCTCCCACGGTCTTGCGGGGCACGATCACGCCGGGCATCTCGGCCGCGCCGTCGGGCAGATCCGCGTCGATCCGCGCCAGCCGGTGGCCGTCGGTCGCCACGCAGCGCAGCACCTTGCCGTCCTCGCCGTCGGCCACGTGCATGTAGACGCCGTTGAGGTAATACCGCGTCTCCTCGGTCGAGATCGCGAATTTCGACTTGTCGAACAGCCGGCGCAGCAGCGGCGCGGGCGCCGAGAAGTTGGAGGCATATTCCGAGGTCGCCATGACCGGGAAATCCTCTTTCGGCAGGGTCGCAAGCGAGAAGGTCGTGCGCCCGCTCTCCACCGTCAGCCGACCCGTAGCCGGGTCCGACACCACGGTCACCAGCGCCCCGTCGGGCAGCTTGCGGACGATCTCGTGCAGGGTGGTGGCGGCAACCGTCGTGGCGCCGGCGCGGTCCACCATGGCGGGCGCGCGGTCCACCACCTCGATGTCCAGGTCGGTGGCACGAAAGGTCACCGAGTCGCCTTCGGCCTCGATCAGCACATTGGCCAGGATCGGGATGGTATTGCGGCGCTCCACCACGGACTGGGCCTGGGCCACGGCCTTCAGGAGCACGCTGCGTTCAATGCTGATCTTCATGTCCCATCCCTATCGCTGAGCCGGGAGGGGCAGGTTACCCGTTCTCCCCTGCGGCACAAGGTTTTTTCGAAGTTTCTCTTGCGTTCGGCAGCAGGGGTCAAGAGGGGTGCAACCCCGCATCTGCGAATGCATCCGGACTGTGGGAAAATCGCGCCGCGCCGCCGGGCCAGGGGCCGCACCGCGGGCCCTGCGCGCAGGCCCGTGACCGGCGTAGGGTGGGTTTTCAACCCACCGCCCGGCGCGCACAGGGCCCGGACGAAACGCGGCGGCCCGAAGCCGCCGCATGTCCCGTCGCATCTGCCTTCGATGCGTGGCCGTCCTGTCCGGCCGCCTGTCCCGAAACCGGGACGCGCCCGGCTCACGCCTCCAGCGCGCGCCGCAGCATCTCCACGTCCTCGGCGATCTGCCCGTCTGTCAGCTTCAGCTCCTCGATCCGGCGCACCCCGTGCATCACCGTGGTGTGGTCGCGGCCGCCGAAGCGCCGTCCGATCTCGGGCAATGAGCGCGAGGTCAGCTGCTTGCACAGGTACATCGCGATCTGCCGTGGCCGGGCAAAGCTGCGCACCCGCTTGGGGCCGACGATATCGGAAATCCGGATGTTGTAGTAATCCGACACCTTCCGCTGGATCTCCTCGATGGTGATCTTCCGCTCGGAAGCGCGCAGCACGTCGGCCAGGCAATCCTGCGTCAGGTCCATGTCGATCTCGCGCCCCACCAGCGAGGCGAAGGCGAACAGCCGCGTCAGCGCGCCTTCCAGCACCCGCACGTTGGTCGAGATTCTATGCGCCAGGAATTCCAGCACGCCGGGCGCGATCTTCAGGTCCGGGTAGGTCGTGCGGTAATGCTGCACCTTGGTCTGCAGAATGCCCAGGCGAAGTTCGTAATCGGTCGGGTGCAGGTCCACGACCAGCCCGCATTGCAGGCGCGACTTCAGACGCTCTTCCAGGTCCTTGATCTCGCCCGGGGCCTGATCGGCCGAGATGATGATCTGCTTGTTCTGGTCCACCAGCGCGTTGAACGTGTGAAAGAATTCTTCCTGCGTCGAATCCTTGCCGGCGATGAACTGCACGTCATCCACCATCAGCACGTCGACCGAGCGGAAAAGATGCTTGAAATCCATCATGCGGCGCTCGCGCAGCGCCTGGACAAAACGGTACATGAACTGTTCGGCCGACAGGTACAGCACGTTCAGCTCGGGGTGTTTCGCCTGCAGTTCCCAGGCGATCGCGTGCATCAGGTGGGTCTTGCCGAGGCCTACGCCACCATAAAGCACCAGCGGGTTCAGCGTGACCACGCCGCCTTCCGAGACGCGGCGCGCCGCGGCATGGGCCAGCTCGTTCGGCTTGCCGACCACGAAGGTGTCGAAGGTGAAGCGCGCGTCCAGAGGGGCGGCCTGCAGATCCTCCAGTGCATCGCTGCGCCCGGCGGTTGCCGGGGTCCGGTCCGAGGAACGATCCGCCTCGGCCATGGTACGCTCGTCCTGGCTGTTTGCGGACCGGGAGGCGGGCACGCCCTGGGTGCCGGGTGCGGCATCGCCGGACACCATCTCCTGCCGGGGCCGCGCCGCGGCGGCGGCTCGGCTGGCCGGTCGTCCTGCAAGGTTGGCGACCTCGAAGGTCACGCGCTGCACGCGCTCTCCCGAATTGTTCAGCTCGTACAGGATCAGGTCGCCGAAATTACGAAGAACGTAGTTTCCCGTGAAGGTGGTCGGAACGGTGAATACTGCGACGCCGTCGTTCAGCTCTGCGAATTCAAGCGGCTCGATCCAATTCTTGTAATTGTTTTGCCCGATCGCCCTGAGCAGATTCTGACGGAGTTGTCCCCACTTCTCTTGTGTCATTCGGTGCCTCGTAACATCCCGATTATAGTGGCTTTTTCAGCCTCTTCATGTCGTTGACCGGCGTCAGCCGGCGGCATTCACGACGCACGAGGGCACCCGGCGCTTTCCCTGCCAGAAAGCGCGGATGGTCCCTTGACGGGACAAATGGCAGCAGTGAGACTGGACCGACCGGCGAAGGAAGCCGGGCAGCCAGATCCATGGCACACACAGTATCAATGACAGGGCCGGCAAAAGCGCAGAGCAGCCTGCGCCGGTTCCGGCACATCTTCAAGGTCGTTGGATCGACCTGTCCGACATACGCAGCTTGAGCCTTATTTTTGCGTCCGGCCCGTTCGCTGCGACCTGTCCCCCCAGGCGAGTGAATCGCTGGATCATAGGTAGCAATATGGCGGGTAAGGCGGCAATGAATCTCTTGCCTTGACTCCGGCCGGGGGGGCAAAGAATCTTAAAAATCTCGCCGATGGATAAAAAGAAAACAGGGCGCAGCCTGCGGCAACGCCCTGTTTTCAAACATTAATTCTGATAGGCTTGCAGAAAAGCCTCAGGCCATCGCTTTGATGCGCGAGGACAGGCGGGACAATTTCCGGGCCGCGGTGTTCTTGTGGAAGACACCTTTGGTCACGCCGCGCATCAGCTCGGGCTGAGCGGCCTTGAACGCGGTCTGAGCGGCGCCCTGATCGCCCGATGCGATCGCCTCTTCGACCTTGCGCAGGTAGGTGCGGATCCGCGACCGGCGCGCCTTGTTCACGGCAAAGCGGGTTTCGTTCTGACGGGCGCGTTTCTTGGACTGGGGCGAATTTGCCATGCGATCTGACTTCCTTCGTGTTTCTGTATTTCGGGTCTGCGTTTCGGTTGTATGCGTACGAATCTTGCACAAGACTGACCGACACGACTCTCCTTAAACGGGAATCACGGGAATCAAGCCTGAGCGGGCCGCACGCGCATGTATGACGGGCGTCTATAAGGCGACGCGCCGGAAATGAAAAGGGGAAACTGCGCCGCCCCGCCTCGCGGGGGCGGCACCGTTACGTCATTTGTCGCGGAACTGCGGTTCGCGCTTTTCGAGGAAGGCGGCCATGCCTTCTTTCTGATCCTCGGTTGCGAACAGCGAATGAAACACGCGGCGCTCGAACAGCAGCCCTTCCGACAGGGTCGTCTCGTACGAGCGGTTGACCGATTCCTTGATCGCCAGCGTGGCGAATTTCGACTTCTCGGCGATCTTCTGGGCCGCGCCCTGGGCCTCTTCCATCAGCTTCTTGGCCGGCACCACGCGGCTGACCAGGCCGGCGCGCTCGGCCTCTTCGGCGGTCATGAAACGACCCGTCAGGTTCATGTCCATCGACTTGGACTTGCCCACGAACCGGGTGAGTCGCTGCGTCCCGCCCAGCCCGGCCATGACACCAAGGTTGATCTCGGGCTGGCCGAACTTGGCGTTTTCCGCGGCAATGATGAAATCGCAGGCCATCGCCAGCTCGCATCCGCCGCCAAGCGCATAGCCGGACACCGCCGCGATCACCGGCTTGCGAATCTTCTGCAGCCGTCTGTGCGGCGCGCCGAACAGGTCGGACGAGGCCACGTCGACAAAGCTCTGCTCGGACATCTCCTTGATATCCGCGCCCGCGGCAAAGGCCTTCTCCGATCCGGTGATGATCGACACCCGCACCTTCTCGTTGGCATCGCCCTCCTCGAGGGCGGTGCAGATCTCGTGAAGGACGACCTGGTTCAGCGCGTTCATCGCATCGGGGCGATTGATCTTGATGGTGCAGACATGGTCATCGATATCGACGATGATCGTTTCAAAAGCCATGGGTTCGCTTTCGGCTGTTCCGTTCAAATCCGAAGCCTTAACACGCAGTGTCCGCTGTTCAAGCTATCTTTGACAGGCCGCACAATAGAAGGACGACCGCCCCGATTGCACGATCCGCCGCACCGGCGCGGGGCACCCCGGGGTCCGGCAGGGCTGCCCCTCGCGGCCGTAAACGTCGAACGAATGCTGGAAATACCCAAGTTCCCCATCGGCTTGCCGGTAATCCCTGAGCGACGATCCCCCCGCCGCGATCGCCTCCTGCAGCACGTTGCGGATCGCCGGAACCAGCGCCGCGACCCTCGGCGCCGCGATCTTGCCCGCCTTGCGCCGTGGCGACACCCTTGCCCGGAAAAGTGCCTCGCAGACATAGATATTGCCCAGCCCGGCGACGATCCTCTGGTCCAGCAGCGCCGCCTTCACCGGCGTGTTGCGCCCCCTGAAGGCGGCGATCAGGTAGGATTCGTCGAACCGGTTGCCCAGCGGCTCCGGCCCCAGCGCGGCCAGCAGCTTGTGCGCCTCGGCCCCCGCCGTCGGCATCAGGTCCATCGCGCCGAACCGGCGCGGATCGTTGAAGGTGATGCGCGCGCCATCGGCCATGTGAAACACCACGTGGTCGTGTTTCTCGGGCGCCGGGTGATCGTGCACGAAACGCCCCAGCGTATCGCCCGACACCACCATGCGCCCCGACATGCCAAGGTGAATCAGCAGCGTCTCGCCGCTGTCCAGATCGGCAAGGATGTATTTCGACCGCCGCCGCAGCTGCAGCACCCGCCGCCCGGTCAGCCGTTCGGCCATCCGCTCCGGAAAGGGCCAGCGCAGGTCCGGCCGGTTCACCTCGGCCCGCGCGATCGTCGCGCCCTCCATCACCGGGGCCAGCCCGGTCCTCACGGTTTCCACCTCCGGCAATTCCGGCATTCGTCTTCCTTTCCCGGGCCTTTCGCCTCACCCGCATTGTGCCCGCGCGCAAGCGGCCTATAACGTCCCACAGCACCAGCAGCCTATATCAGGCCGCACCGACCCAAACGGCAAGGGCCCGCGATTCAGCCATGACCCAGGACGACACCAACACCACCCATTTCGGGTTCCAGGACATCCCCGAGGCCGACAAGAAGGGCCGGGTTCAGGGCGTCTTCAATTCCGTGGCGTCGCGCTACGACGTGATGAACGACCTGATGAGCGCGGGCATCCACCGCATCTGGAAGGATGCGATGATGGACTGGCTCGCCCCGCGACCCGGGCAGAAACTGCTCGACGTGGCCGGCGGCACCGGCGACATCGCCTTCCGCTTCCTCAAGCGCGCCGGGTCGGGCCACGCCACCGTTCTCGACATGACCGAACCCATGCTTATCGAAGGCCAGAAACGCGCCGAGGCCGAGGACATGGCCGACAGCCTCGACTGGGTCGTCGGCGACGCCATGGCGCTGCCTTTCCCCGACAACACCTTCGATGTCTACACGATCTCCTTCGGCATCCGGAACGTGACCCGCCCGCAAGAGGCCCTGGCCGAGGCCTTCCGCGTGCTGAAGCCCGGCGGCCGTCTGATGGTGCTGGAATTCTCGCGTATTCCCAACGACATGCTGCAAAAGGCCTATGACCTCTACAGCTTCAACGTCATCCCCGAGATCGGCCGCGTCGTGGCCGACGACCGCGACAGCTATCAGTATCTCGTCGAATCGATCCGCAAGTTCCCGGACCAAGACACCTTCCTGCAGATGATCCGCGACGCCGGCTTCGAACAGGCCAAGTACCGCAACCTGTCGATGGGCATTGCCGTGCTCCATTCCGGCTGGAAGATCTGAGCCGTTGCGCGGTCCCCACAATATCTGGCGCCTGATCCGAACCGGCGCCACGCTCGAACGCTCGGGCGCCATGCGCCTCGTGCTCGATGCCTTCGAGGCGCCGCGCGCCCTGCGCATCCTCGCCCGCGTGCTGGGCTGGCCGTTCCAGTGGCTCGGCTATCCCGGCGATCCCGCGATGCCGCCCCTCACCCGCGCGCTGACCGCGCTGGGGCCGGCCTACATCAAGTTCGGCCAGATCCTGTCGACCCGGCCGGACGTGGTCGGCGACGAGCTGGCGACACAGCTGCGCGTCCTGCAGGATCAGCTGCCGCCCTTCCCCGCCTCGGTCGCCCGGGCCACGATCGCGCGCGAGCTGGGCGTGGACCCGGATGCCGCCTTCCTCGAATTCTCCGAACCGATCGCCGCGGCCTCCATCGCCCAGGTCCACAAGGCGCGGCTCGCCTCCACCGGAGAGGCCGTCGCCGTCAAGGTGCTGCGCCCGGGGATCGAACGCGCCTTCCGCAAGGATGTCGACGCCTTCTACCTCGCCGCGCGGATCGTGGATCTCTTCGCGCCCGGCGCCCGCCGCCTGCGGCCGATGGAGGTGATCGAACATTTCGACGGCGTGGTCCGCGGAGAGCTCGACCTGCGGCTCGAATCCGCGGCCGCCAGCGAATTCGCCGCCACCACGAAGGAAGACGAGGGCTTTCGCGTGCCGCCGATCATCTGGCACCTGTCGGGCCGCCGGGTCATGACGCTGGGCTGGGCCGACGGCCTGGCCCTGGGCGACAACGACGCGCTGGACGCCGCCGGGCTGGACCGCGTGCGGCTGTCGCACAACGTGCTGAAACTGTTCCTGCAGCACGCCCTGCGCGACGGCTATTTCCACGCCGACATGCACCAGGGCAACCTGAAGGTCGCGTCCAACGGTGACATCATCGCCTATGATTTCGGGATCATGGGCCATATCGACGAATACACCCGCCGGGTCTATGCCGAGATCCTCTATGGCTTCGTGCGCAAGGATTACAAGCGCGTCGCCGAGGTGCATTTCGAAGCCGGCTATGTCCCCGCCCACCAGGATGTCGACGAATTCGCCCGCGCCCTGCGCGCGGTGGGAGAGCCGATCTTCGGCATGGACGCCACCCGCATCTCGATGTCGCGCGTGCTGGCCTATCTCTTCGAGGTCACCGAACGTTTCGGCATGGAAACCCGGACCGAACTGATCCTGCTGCAGCGCACCATGGTCGTGGTCGAGGGCGTGGCGCGCTCGCTCAACCCGCATGTGAACATCTGGGATGTGACCGGCCCGATCGTGACGGATTACATCCGCACCCATGTCGGCCCCCGCGCGCTGATGACGGACCTGGCCCAGACGGCCCGCGTCCTGACCCGCTTCGGCCCCCAGCTGCCCCGCCTGGTCGAAGGCCTGCTCATCGCCCAGAACAACCCGCCGCCCGAACCGCCCCGCCTGAAGCGCTGGATGCTGGCCTCGGGTCTGGGCGGCGCCGTGCTGGGCGCGCTGATCGTGCTGGCCGCCGAAGCCCTGCTCTGACCGGCATCGCCCTCCCCGGGGCGGCGCCACGGCCCCGGGCGAATGCGGCCCCCCGCGTGGCCCAAACCCTAACGACTCGTAAATTCGACTCTGTAACCCCTTGAAAACCCAAAGGGCGGCTCCTGTCCCACGCGTGGGACACGCACCGCCCTCATGTCTTCTTCTTGGCCTAAATACCTCCGGGGGCTCCGGGGGCAGAGCCTCCGGCCGGAAATCAGAGCCGCTCGATGGCCAGGGCGATCCCCTGCCCGCCCCCGATACACATGGTGATCAGGGCCTTCGACCCACCGATCCGCTCCAGCTCGTACAGCGCCTTGACGGTGATGATCGCCCCCGTGGCCCCCACCGGATGCCCCAGCGCGATGGCCCCGCCATTCGGGTTCACCTTCGCGGTGTCCAGCCCCAGCTCGCGGTTCACCGCGATCGCCTGCGCGGCGAAGGCCTCGTTCGATTCGATCACGTCGAAATCGCCCGCGCTCAGGCCCGTCTTCTCCAGCAGCTTGCGCACCGCCGGGATCGGGCCCACGCCCATCACCTCGGGCCGCACGCCGGCATGGGCATAGCCCAGCACCCGCGCCTTCGGCTTCAACCCGGCCTTCTCGGCCGCCTCCGCCGTGGCGAAAACCAGCGCCGCCGCGCCGTCATTGATGCCGCTGGCATTGCCCGCCGTCACGGTGCCGTCCTTCTTGAAGACCGGCCTCAGGCTGCCCAGCTTCTCCATCGAGGTCTGCTTTGGATGCTCGTCGACCATGAAATCGACCTCGTCCCGCTTCACGCGGATCTTCACCGGGGTGATCTGGCTCTCGAACCGCCCGTCCGCCTGCGCCGCCGCCGTCCGTTCCTGCGAGGTCATGGCAAAGGCGTCCTGGTCCTCGCGGGTGATCTGATGCTCGGTCGCGACATTCTCGGCGGTGACACCCATGTGCCCAGTTCCGAAGGGGCAGTTCAGCGCGCCCAGCATCATGTCGAGCGACTTGATATCGCCCATCTTCTGGCCCCAGCGCGCCTGCGGCATGATGTAGGGGCTGCGCGACATCGATTCGGCGCCGCCCGCCAGGGCGAACTCGGCATCGCCCAGCATCAGCGACTGCACCGCCGACACGATCGCCTGCGCGCCCGAACCGCACAGCCGGTTCACGTTCATCGCCGGCGTCCCCTCGGGGATGCCCGCCTGCATCGACGCCACGCGGGACAGGTACATGTCGCGCGGTTCAGTGTTGATCACGTGGCCAAAGACCACGTGCCCGATCTGGCCGCCCTCGACGCCGGACCGCTCCAGGGCGGCCTCGGCGGCCACGGTGGCCAGGTCGATCGGCGCGGTGGAAGCCAGCGCGCCCCCGAAGGTGCCGATGGCGGTGCGGGCCCCGTCGAGCAAAACGATATCGGTCATGGAATTCTCCCTCTTTCGTGTCACGTGCCGTCACGCGTCATGACTCTCGGGAGACACTATGCCGGCCCTGTGCCCGGCCGTCACCCGCGCCGCTACGGCACGAGCGGCTGGCGTCCGTCGTCCTTCAGGCTCCAGAGGCTGTCACCCTCGATCACCGCCGCGTGCAGCGGCCGGCCATATCCCGCCCCACCGTCCAGATCGACGCGGTTGCCGAAATGGGTGTGGTCCTCCAGCGCTGTATGGCCATGGATCACCAGCCAGGGATGCGCCTCCTCGAATTCAAGGAACGGGCCCCGGATCCAGACGAGGTCTTCCTCGTCCTGCGCCGAAAGCGGCACGCCGGGCCGGATACCTGCGTGGACGAACAGCTTGCCGTCGCGCTCCAGCGTCAGATCGCGGGAGGCCAGGAAATCCACATGCGCCTCGGGCACGGCGTCCCGCGCGGCGGCATGGATCGCGGCGATGTCGCCGTCTTCCACCCCCTCGACGCCGTAGGAGGCCAGCGTCGCCATCCCGCCCAGCGCGGGATGCAGCCAGCCCTTGCCGGACAGGATATTGGCATCGTGCTGGTCGGCCTGGCGCAGGAAGCGGCAGAACATCCGGTCGTGGTTGCCGCGCAGCACGTGCCAGGGCCGGCCCCCGGCCACCCCGTCCATCAGCGCCTGGATCACGCCCCGGCTGTCCGGGCCGCGATCCACGTAATCGCCGAGAAAGATGATCTCGGCCTCGGGGCCGCCATCGGCGGCGATCTGATCCAGAACCTTGTCGAATTCGGATTTCTGCCCGTGGACATCGCCCACGGCATAAAGCGGCTGTGTCATGCAGAGGAGCTAACCCGCCGCGCCACGGAAGAAAAGCCGCCGCCGCGTCGCAGCGCGAGATTTCCCGCACGCGCCCCGGGTCCCGGCGCGGCGCCCGTGGTCTCAGGCGGCGAAGGCGCCCTGCCCGTCATGCACACGGTAGCTTTCCTTGCCGATCTCCCCGCTCCAGCGCCAGAGCGCCACGACACCCTCGGGGCCGGTTTCGCAGGCATGGGGCAGGTAGGTCGTGTGGTGCACGTAATCGCCCGGCAGCAGCAGGCGCTGTCGCTCTCCGGCGGTCCAGGTCGCGGCGCCGGCGATGATGACATAGGTTTCCTCGGCCGCGTGGGAATGCAGCCCGTAGCGGGTGTTGGGCTTCTGGTAATACAGCCCCGCGCGCAGGTGATCGCAGCGGAACGCCTGCTCGGGACCCAGCAGGTCGGCCACGACATAGGGGCTGAGCGCGGCCAGGTCCGGGGTGCGGGAGGCATAGGTTTCCGGCGCCCAGCCCAGAACGTCGTGGGCTTCGAGCGCGGCCTGGGCCACCGGCATCGCCGAGGTGCCCAGAAGGTCGCGGATCGCACTGTCAGCGCCGCAATCCGAGCCCTGCAGCCAGAGATCCTGCGGAAGGGTCTTCAGAACCACCGCAAGGGCCGCGCCATCGGCCCGGCCCTCGGCTTCGAACACCCGGGCCATTTCATCGACGAAAGAAGACAGTGCATGGACCATGGCCCGCTCCACCGAAAAAGAAATCGTGGGCGGATCATGACGCGGTCGGGCCGCGGGATCTTTTCATCCGGCGACCCGGATCTGGTCGCTTTTTTGCACCGATTGGTCCGTTTCCGCCCCGATCAGCCGTTTTCAGACTTCGCCGGGCCGGGGCGCGCCGTGCGCGCCGTTCAGGCGACCTCGAACTGCAGCGGGCGGACCTGGTTGAACATGCCGGTGTCCTTGAGCTTCTGCAGCACGGGGGCCGGGACCTCGTCATCGACATAAAGCAGCGCGATGGCCTGCCCGCCCTGGTTGGAACGGCCAAGCGTGAAGTTCGCGATGTTCACGCCGTTCGAACCCAGCGTGTTGCCCAGCGTCCCGATGATGCCCGGCACGTCGTTGTTCGTCGTGTAGAGCATATGCGCGCCGATCTCGGCATCGATGTTGATGCCCTTGATCTGGATGAAGCGCGGCTTGCCGTCGCTGAAGACGGTGCCGGCGATCGACCGCTCGCGCTTTTCGGTGACCACGGTGACCTTGATGTAGCCTTCGAAGGCGCCGGACTGGTCCTGGCTGGTGGTCGAGATCTTCACGCCGCGTTCCTTGGCGATGACCGGGGCCGAGACCATGTTCACGTCCGGGTTCACGGCCTTCATGATACCGGCCACGACCGAGCAGTTCAGCGCCTCGAGGTTCATCTCGGACACCTGGCCGTCGTAGAGGATGTTGATCGCCTTGATCGCCTCGTCCGTCATCTGGCCGATAAAGGCGCCGAGATGGCCGGCAAGCTTCACCCAGGGGCCCATGACCTTGGCTTCCTCGGCGGTGACCGAGGGCATGTTCAGCGCGTTTTCCACGGCGCCGGTCAGCAGGTAGTTCGACATCTGCTCGGCCACCTGCAGGGCGACGTTCTCCTGCGCCTCGGTGGTGGCGGCGCCGAGGTGCGGGGTGCAGACCACGTTGGGCAGGCCGAACAGCGGGTTCTCCTTGGCCGGCTCTTCCGAGAACACGTCGAAGGCCGCGCCGGCGACGTGGCCGGATTTCAGCAGCTCGGCAAGAGCGGCCTCGTCGACCAGTCCGCCGCGCGCGCAGTTGACGATGCGCACGCCCTTCTTGGTCTTCTCCAGGTTCTCTTTCGACAGGATGTTGCGCGTCTGATCGGTCAGCGGCACGTGCAGGGTGATGAAATCGGCCCGCTTGAGCAGGTCGTCCAGCTCGACCTTCTCGACCCCCATCTTCTGGGCCTTCTCTTCGCCCAGGAAGGGATCGTAGGCCACGACCTTCATCTTCAGACCGCGCGCGCGGTCGCAGACGATGGAGCCGATGTTGCCGGCGCCGATGACGCCCAGCGTCTTGCCGGTCAGCTCGACGCCCATGAACTTCGATTTCTCCCACTTGCCCGCATGGGTGGAGGCGGAGGCCTCGGGGATCTGGCGGGCGACGGCGAACATCATGGCGATGGCGTGCTCGGCCGTGGTGATCATGTTGCCGAAGGGTGTGTTCATGACGATCACGCCCTTCTTCGAGGCCGCTTCCTTGTCGACATTGTCGGTGCCGATGCCGGCGCGGCCAATGACCTTGAGGTTGTCGGCCTTGGCCAGGATCGTCGGCGTGACCTTGGTGGCGGAGCGGATGGCAAGGCCGTCATACTGGCCGATGACTTCGGCCAGCTTGTCCTTGTCCTTGCCCAGGTCGGGCATGAAATCCACGTCGATGCCGCGATCGCGGAAGATCTGGACGGCGGTTTCGGAAAGCTTGTCGGAAACGAGAACTTTGGGAGCCATATCGAGGGATCCTTGAAAGAATTGGGAGGAGCGGTGGGGTAACAACCCCACCCTACGCATGTGTCTGGTGTAGGGTGGGGTTTTACCCCACCGGGTGCTCAGGCGGCTTCGGTTTGCGCTGCGATCTCGGCCTGGAAGGCCCAGTCGATCCAGGGCAGAAGCGCCTCGACATCCGAGGTCTCAACCGTCGAGCCGCACCAGATCCGCAGACCCGCGGGCGCGTCGCGATAGGCGCCGATGTCCAGCGCCACGCCTTCGTCGGCCAGCCGCTTGGCCACGGCCTTGGCGAAGGTGGCCCCGTCGGTGATGCGCGCATCGGTGAACTTCAGGCAAACGCTGGTGTTCGACCGCGTCGCCGGATCGGTCGCGAGGAAGTCGATCCAGTCATGCGCCTCGACAAAGGCGGTGACCGCCGCCGTATTGGCATCGGCGCGGCCGATCAGGCCCTTCAGCCCGCCCACGCTTTCGGCCCAGTCCAGCGCCAGCAGGTAATCCTCGACCGCCAGCATCGACGGCGTGTTGATCGTCTCGCCCTTGAAGACGCCCTCGATCAGCTTGCCGCCCTTGGTCAGGCGGAAGATCTTCGGCAGCGGCCAGGCCGGGGTGTAGCTTTCCAGACGTTCCACCGCGCGGGGGGACAGGATGATCATCCCGTGCGCCGCCTCGCCGCCCAGCACCTTCTGCCAGGAGAAGGTGGTGACATCGAGTTTCTCGAACGGCAGGTCCTGCGCGAAGGCGGCCGAGGTTGCGTCGCACAGCGTCAGACCCTTGCGGTCCGCCGGGATCGCGTCGCCGTTCGGCACGCGCACGCCCGAGGTCGTGCCGTTCCAGGTGAAGCACACGTCCTTGTCGAAATCGACCGATGCCAGGTCCACGATCTCGCCATACTCGGCGGTCTTCACCTCGGCCTCGATCTTCAGCTGCTTGACCACGTCGGTGACCCAGCCCGCGCCAAAGCTTTCCCAGGCCAGCATTTCCGCCGGACGCTCGCCCAGCAGGTTCCACATCGCCATCTCGAAGGCGCCGGTGTCGGAGGCGGGCACGATGCCGACCTTGTAGCCCTCGGGCACGCCGAGGATGTCGGCGGTGCGGTCGATGGCGGCCTTCAGCCGGGCCTTGCCTTCAGCCGAGCGGTGCGAGCGGCCCAGGGGCGCGTCAGCCAAATTGGCGAGGTCGAATGCGGGGGGTTTGGCGCAGGGGCCGGAGGAAAAACGCGGATTGGCCGGCCGCGTGGCCGGTTGTGCGATGGTCATATCTATCTACCCTTCCAGATAAACGCCCCTCGTTGGGGAGGGGTGTCCCACCGCCGGACATACGCCTGCCCTTTAAAACAAGCAAGATCCAAAGTGGTTTGCATTGAAGCTGGCTGCGGGAAGCTCCGGAACGATGAGGGAACATCACCCCCGGATTGGCACAAATCTGACACAGCGATCTTTCGGGCCGAAGCAGGCAATCAAGCCGTTTGGCATGGTCTGACGGCAGCTTCCCCGCCTGTTGGCACGCGCTGCGGCTCCTCCCTGCGCCTTGCCGATTTTAGGGCCCACAGGACCACTGCCGATGATGGATTTCATCTCGGTGGCACCCCTGCGAAGAGGGCCGCGCGATGAGTTATCACGTCGAAGCGCTCTGCGACCGCCGCAGATTCGGCAGTGCCGCCCGCAAGCAGATCGCCATGTACCTCGCGAACAAGGCGAGCGACGACGGGGCCGGTATCTGGTGCTCGAAGCACACAATCGCGCGGCACACGGAACTGAGCCTCGCCACCGTCAAGCGGACGATCCGCGATTTCCTGGACGAGGGCTTGCTCGTCGAAACCGGCGAACTGCGGCCCTGCGATCATGGCCATACCTTGGTCTATCGCCTCGTCCTAGAAGCGGTCTCCGAACTGGATTCTTTGCTGCCGCCAAAGGGGCTCAAAGAGACCGGGCTCACGGTGAACCCGGTTCACGATGATACCCCAAGGGGGGTCACAGTGACCCCTCGACGGGGTTCACCACGACCCCCTAACAATCCTAAAAACAATCCTTTGAAACCTCCTACGCGCGCAGAGGCGCTCGAGGCGGAGGAGGTGGATCTGGATAAGATCTGGGCCGCCTATCCCTCCGACCGTCGCCGGGACCGCGAGGGGTGTCGCCGCCACCTCGCCGAGGCGCTTGGCGACGCGTCGGTCGAAGAGCTGGCTGCCGCTGCCGCTGCGTACGCCGCCGAAACCGATGGCTACACGCGCTCGAAGGTGTGCTTCCTCGACAACTGGCTGCGGCTCGCAAAATGGCGGCGGCATGTGGATGCGCTGCGGCAGCAGAAGGCCACATCAACGGAGAGTGCGGAGAAGATCCTGAGACAGGTCGCTGGCTGGGTGAAGACCCGCCACGGGATGTGCAGGCACGTGACAAGCGGCCAGGTCGCAGCCGCCATGCAGCGAGGCCTGATCACGCGCGACGAAGCCTCGGCAGCCGGTGTTCTGAAATGACCCGGACACGCAGCCAAAGCTCCCGGAAGCGGACCAACGGCGCCGAAACGACACAAGCGCCGCCGCGTCGTCCCTTCGCCAAACACACCCGCAGCGCCCATCAGACGGCTGGCGGAGGGTGGGTTTGGCAGCCACTGAAAGTGGCTTCGATCCGGCACGGATCGGCGGCGAAGCCGCTCGCGGGGTCGAGGGGCGCAGCGCCCTCGCCGACATGTTGCTCGCAACATAATAGTCGGTCCTTATTGCGTTCCGTGATCACGGGGGACCGATGATGTCCGGTCCGCAGTTTGTGAGATTTCAGACCTTTTCACGCAAGAGCAATCCGGCAGGCCAGTCAGTCGAACAGGTGCTGGCCGAAGCAGCGCGCGCGCCGGAGTTCTCCCTGCACGTTAAATGCCCAAAGAACCCAAGTATCGTCTTCGGAGCATCACCGGAGGCAGTCCGTCAGCGGCACGATGAAATGCTGAGTTCGGGCAGCGTCGAGGTCCGCCTAAAGGATGGCCGCAATGCGCGGCGGGCTGTTAGACAGGATCGGCATACGATGCTGACCGGAACATCGCCGAGCGGATCAAGGCAGAAACGGAAGCCAAGGCATGGGACCGGAAGTTCGACGGGCCGGGCGCAGGGCTGACGATGGCACAGGTCTTCACCGCATATCTGGACGCCGAAAAGCCGGAACGGTTCCTGCTGCGCCTTGCGGATTTCTGGAAGGACATGCCCGTCGACGAGGTCCGCGCCGAAACGATCCGTCAGGCCGCCCGGAAGATCTATCCGCATGCGGCAGAGCCGACCTGGAACCGCCAGGTGATCAAGCCGACGCAGGCTGCAATCAATCACGCGGCCGAGCTTGGCTGGTGCCAGCGGATATCCGTGAGACGATACAGCGAAGACCCTGCGATCAAGACGCCAGCCACCCTGGCATGGGTGCGCGCCTTCGCCCGTCAGGCAGAGCAGGACGGGTTGCCGCACCTCGCTGCCATCTGCCTGTTCATGTTTGGCACCGCCGCGCGGGTCGGGGAAGCCTGCCGCCTTCAGTGGCGGGATGTGGACCTGGCCGGATCAACCGCGAAGATCCAGCTGCACAAGCCACGGCCGTGGAGCCGGATTGCCCACCTTCAGCCAGACCTCGTCCGGGCGCTGGAGAGCATCCCCTCGAACCGCAAGCCGGATGACAGCGTCTTTGGCTATGCCGGTCGCGGCAGCGTCCGGGGCCCCTGGAACAACGTCGCTGCCCGCGCCGGGATCGAGCGCCTGACGCCCCATTGCTGCCGCCATGGCTTCGCCACCTCGATGCTGCAAAACGGCTTTGACGTGAAGACCGTGGCCGAGCGTGGCGGCTGGAAGGATGCCACCACGGTGCTGCGCACATACGCCCACGCGATCGAGGACAAGACCGTCACCGACACGCTGTTTGACACATAAGCGACACAGCGCCCCGACAAGGAGGAACCAAGCTCATGAAATATAGGGAAGAATCCGGGACAACACCTGTCCCTCGTTGGGAGGGGTGCCCCACCGCCGGGCATACGCCTGCCCTTCAGAACAAACAAGATCCAAAGTCGGTTGAATTGAAGCAGGTCGCGGAAACCTCCGGTGCGAACAGGAAACATCAGCCCCGGATCGGCACAAAGACGGAAAACGGCGATTTTTTTGCCTCGGGCCGGGAACGGGGGGCCTGATGCGGCGTCGCCCCCGGCCGACAAGGTCCCGTCATCGGGTCATTGCAGCCCGGCCGCATCCACGATGCCCGCATCGCAGCCCGGGCTGAGCGGATCGGCGGCGAGGATCAGAACGCCGACATCCGCCGTCTCGGTGATCTGCCCCTTCAGCGCGATCTTCAGCTCCTGGATCAGCAGCCGGCCGCGGTCACCCCGGCATTCCACCGTCACCCGGTCCCCGGCGCCGACTCCGAAGGCCGCGTCGAAGGCCGCCCGCAGCTCGGCCCCCGACAGCTCGGCGCCCACGCGCGCCTCCATCAGCGCGCCGACCGGAGAGTCGTTGATCGCGTCCAGCACCCGCAACGTGTCGTCGAAATACTCGTCCGCTCCGCCCGCGCCGAAAAAGCAGGTGCCGTGCCGGATCCATTCATGCCGCTCCAGGAAGCTGGCCGTGCCGGGCATGGCGGTGGCCAGTCGCTCGGCGGTGTCGGCGTCCAGCTCCGGCGCGGGCAGGTCCTGCCACCGGCCGTCGCGGTCCAGCGCGATGAGCGGCTGCGGGACACCGCAATACTCCACCCCGCGCGGCTGCGGCCAGAGCCCGTGGATCGACAGCCGGGTCTCGGTGAAGGGCAGCAGGCCATCGTTGAGCTGTCGGCATTCCGTCTTCAGGGGACGCTGTTCGCAGAAGGCCGGCTGCCAGCTGACGGCCATCAGCAGGTCGGTAGCCTCTTCGCCCTTGGCGGGCTCGAACCCTTCAGGCGGGGGACCGCGGCCGTCCGGGCCGGGCGTGGCGGCGACCACGTGGATCCCGCAATCGCCATGGATCCAGCGATCCGGCGTGACCGGCGCGCCGGGGACCTTCACCTGGTACCAGTCGCCGCCCTGCGTGTTCCGGCCGATCATGTCATAGGTCAGCCGCGGCTCGGCCCGCAGGCCGCCGGGATTCGTCAGGCTGTTCTTCGATTGATATAGCTCGCAGCGGTCCTGCGCGATGAACCAGCCGTCAAGCCGAAGCTGCGCCTGCACGGCGCCGCCCAAAGCGGCAAGGGACAGCGCGGGAAGGACAGCGGACAGCAGAAAGCGGAACATGCGACGACCTCGCTGATGGACCCGGACACAAGGGTTGGACACCGCCAGGACGGCGCGGAACCGGAGGCCGCGGCGAAAGAACCCCGACCAAGCAATGTGCCGTGATGCGCGTGGAAACAAGACGCCGCATGGCAGAGCGCGCGCACGACGGGAAACAGCAGAAGACCTGCCATGAGTCGCGCGCCTGCAGACGCAAAACCCCGCGCCGCGCGGTCCGGCCCCCGGGATCACGCCACCATGCGGCGCAAGGATCTGCCCAAAAGGCAGGCACAACTCGCGCCGGATGCCCAGAATCCGAACACGATATCACCATACCCGTGCCAGGCGTCACGCGGAGCGTTCTCCTGCCCGGCAACACTTGTCAGATGGTCGCGATGCAAAAACCACTCTCCATCGTCGTCGTCGAACAGGACCGGGACCGCGCGCTGCTCATCGTCGACAGCCTGCGCGACTCGGGCGCGCATGACATCTTTGTCGTCTCGGAAGAGACCGCGCTGGCCCGCCGCATCAAGGAGCGGAACCCCGACATCGTGCTGGTCGACATGGCCAGCCCGTCGCGCGACATGCTCGAAGAGCTGACCATGGCCTCGGGCGCGACCGAGCGGCCGGTGGCGATGTTCGTGGACCAGTCCGACGACGGGCTGACCAAGGCCGCGATCGAGGCGGGCGTGTCGGCCTATGTCGTCGACGGGCTGCGGCCCGAGCGGATCAAGCCGATCATGGACGCCGCGATCACCCGCTTCCACATGTTCCAGCGCATGCGCACGGAACTTGAGGCGACCAAGAAGGCGCTGGAAGAGCGCAAGGTGATCGACCGCGCCAAGGGCATCCTGATGAAGGCCCGCAAGATCGACGAGGACGAGGCCTATGCGCTGATGCGCAAGACGGCGATGGCGCAGGGCCGCAAGATGGCCGACGTGGCCGAGGCGATCGTGACGGCGGCGGGGCTGCTGTCATGAGCCTGGCACAGCTGAAGGCGGGGTTCATCCCGCTGGTGGATTCCGCGCCCTTCATCGTCGCGAAGGAGCTGGGCTATGCCGAGGAAGAGGGGCTGGACCTGCAGCTGGCCAAGGCGCCCAGCTGGTCCACCCTGCGCGACTGGGTCGCCATGGGCCAGATCGACGCCGCGCATATGCTTTCACCCGTGCCGGTTGCGGCCGCGCTGGGGCTGGGCGGGATCGCGGCGCGGCTGAACGCGCTGTCGGTCCTGTCCGTCAACGGCAATGTCATCGGCGTCTCCACCGCGCTGGCCGCCCGGATGCGCGATGCCGGCTACCGGTTCGATTTCGCCGACCCCAAGGCCGCCGGCCCAGCCCTGATGGCCGCGGTCGACGGGCGGCTGCGGATCGGCGTGCCCTTCCCCTTCTCGATGCATGCCGAGCTTCTCTATTACTGGCTGGGCGCCATCGGCGTTCAGACGCCCCAGGGTCTGGACGTGCGCACCATCCCGCCGCCGCTGATGGCCGAGGCCATGGCCCGGGGCGAGATCGACGCCTTCTGCGTGGGCGAGCCCTGGGGCTCCATCGCCGTGGAAACCGGGGTTGGCGCGCTGCTGCTGCCCGGCAACGCGATCTGGGCCCGCGCGCCGGAAAAGGTGCTGGCCGTGCGCGAAAGCTGGGCCGAAGAGCAGCCCGGCCTTGCGCGCAGCCTCGTCCGGGCGATGTGGCAGGCCGGGCGCTGGCTGGGCCAGCCCGACAACCTGGCGACCGCCTCCGAGATCCTGTCGCGCACCGAATACCTGGATATCAGCGCAGAGGTGCTGGAACGCGCGTTGTCGGGCCGCATGGTGATCTCGCCCGAGGGCGACCTGCGCATCTGCGAGGGGTTCATCGCCTTCCACGCGGGGGCCGCCGGCTTCCCGTGGCGCAGTCAGGCCGCCTGGATCGCCGAACGGCTGGCCGCGCGCATGGGGCTCGATCGCAGCGCGGCGCGCGAGGCGGCCCAGGTCTTCCGCGCCGACATCTACCGCCAGGCGCTGGCGCCGCTGCACGTGGATCTGCCCGGCGCATCGGAGAAACTGGAAGGCGCGATTACCGTCCCGACCGAGGTCGCCTCGGCCTCGGGCACGCTGATTCTGGCGCCCGATCCGTTCTTCGACGGCCAGATTTTTGACCCGTCGGCCTGAATCGGCCTGATTTTCAGCCCGATTTTCAGGCAATCCCCGTTCGGGATTGTTAGAATTCGCAGCAATTAACCCCTCCAGCTTCGTTTTGCTTGCATCCTTGTCCGCAATGCAGCAACGTTTGGGTACGCGGTCGAACAATGGCGTTCCCGCATAGACCTTCCCCAATGTCGTGGGTTTCGAGCAAAGCTGCTTGATCCGATCTGTGCATGCGCCAGCAATATTCGCGCGTGTCCTCTCGGTTCAGCGGCTTTTTCTGTTTTCTGCCTCGCCTCCTTCCCAGCCCGGGGCCAGACCGAAGGACCTGACCATGAAGACCACCCTGACCGCCCTCCTTGCCACCACCCTGCTGTCCGCCCCGGCCTTTGCCGACTGGCTCGATGTCGAAAAGGACGAGCTGACGTTCGGCTTCATCAAGCTGACCGACATGGCGCCTCTCGCCATCGCCTATGAAAACGGCTATTTCGAGGACGAAGGCCTGTTCGTGACGCTTGAGGCCCAGGCCAACTGGAAGGTGCTGCTGGACGGCGTGATCGACGGCCAGCTCGACGGCGCGCATATGCTGGCCGGCCAGCCGCTGGCCGCGACCATCGGCTTCGGCACCGAGGCGCATATCATCACCCCCTTCTCGATGGACCTGAACGGCAACGGCATCACCGTGTCGAACGAGGTCTGGGAGATGATGAAGCCCAACATCCCGACCAACGCAGACGGCCTGCCGCAGCACCCGATCTCGGCCGCGGCGATGAAGCCGGTGGTCGAGCAGTTCCGCAACGAGGGCAAGCCCTTCAACATGGGCATGGTCTTCCCCGTCTCCACCCACAATTACGAACTGCGCTACTGGCTCGCCGCCGGCGGCCTGCACCCGGGCTATTACTCGCCCGACAACATCTCCGGCCAGATCAACGCCGACGTGCTGCTGTCCGTGACCCCGCCGCCGCAGATGCCCGCCACGCTCGAGGCCGGCACGATCTCCGGCTATTGCGTGGGCGAGCCGTGGAACCAGCAGGCCGTGTTCAAGGGCATCGGCGTGCCGGTGATCACCGATTACGAGCTATGGAAGAACAACCCCGAGAAGGTCTTCGGCATCACCGCCGAATTCGCCGAGGAAAATCCGAACACCACGCTGGCCATCGTCAAGGCGCTGATCCGCGCGGCGATCTGGCTGGACGAGAACGACAATGCCAACCGCGAAGAAGCGGTCGAGATCCTGTCGCGCTCGGAATACGTCGGCGCCGATGAAGAGGTGATCGCGAATTCGATGACCGGGACGTTCGAATACGAGAAGGGCGACACCCGCGAGGTCCCCGATTTCAACGTGTTCTTCCGCTACAACGCGACCTACCCGTTCTATTCCGATGCCGTCTGGTACCTGACGCAGATGCGCCGCTGGGGCCAGATCGCCGATCCCAAGCCGGACAGCTGGTTCGATGAGGTCGCCAAGTCGGTCTACAAGCCCGAGATCTACCTCGAAGCCGCCCGCCTCGTGATCGAGGACGGCTATGCGTCGGAAGCGGATTTCCCCTTCGACAGCGATGGTTACAAGGCACCGACCCCGGCCGGGGACATCATCGACGGCATCCCCTTCGACGGCCGCACGCCCAACGCCTATCTCGACAGCCTGCCGATCGGCCTGAAGGGCGAGCAGAAAGTCGTCGGAAACGAAGTCCAGGGCTGATCCCGGCCGTCGCGCCCCGCGTCCGGGGCGGACCACCTCTCCTCTCCCCAAGACCCGCAAGGGATGGTGGGCGGGGCGATGCGCCAAAGGCGCGAGCGTCGTCCCGCCGTCCACCCAAAAGCCGCCCCATCCAACCGGAGCCACGAGCCAATGACCGCCACTGACCCCGATACGCTCAGCCGCGACGCCGAAGCCGAGGCCCGGCAGGCGCGACGTTTCAACCGCATCAACAAGGCCGGCGCCTGGTTCCAGGTCCTGGGCCTGGCCTGGATGACCCCGCTGCTCAAGGCCGCCGCCGGCGACAACCCGAAGGCCCAGATGAAGGACGTCTGGCGCCTGCTCGGCGTGCCCCTCGTCGCCATCGTCGCCTTCCTCGTCGCCTGGTCCGCCCTGGCGCCCACCGTGCAGACCTCGCTCGGCGCCATCCCCGGCCCGGCCCAGGTCTGGGAACAGGTGATCAACCTCAACGAGGATGCCGTGCGCGAGCGCGAGAAGCGCGCCGCCTTCTACGAGCGTCAGGACGAACGCAACGCCCGCTTCGAGGAGGCCGGCGAGACCGACCGTATCAAGTGGCGCGACTACACCGGCCAGCCGACCTATTACCAGCAGATCTGGACCTCGATCAAAACCGTCTTCTTCGGCTTCCTGCTGGCCACCATCGTCGCGGTCCCGCTGGGCATCCTCGGCGGTCTCTCGGCCACCGCCAACGCCGCGATGAACCCGCTGATCCAGATCTTCAAGCCGGTCTCGCCGCTCGCCTGGCTGCCCATCGTCACCATGGTCGTCTCGGCCACCTACACCGTCGACGACGGGCTCTTCACCAAATCCTTCCTGACCTCGGCCATCACCGTGACGCTCTGCTCGCTCTGGCCGACGCTGATCAACACCGCGCTCGGCGTGGCCTCGATCGACAAGGATCTCGTCAACGTCTCCAAGGTGCTGAAGATGGGCACCTGGACCAAGATCACCAAGCTGGTCCTGCCCTCGGCGCTGCCGCTGATCTTCACCGGTCTCCGCCTGTCGCTCGGCGTCGGCTGGATGGTCCTGATCGCCGCCGAGATGCTGGCCCAGAACCCGGGCCTGGGCAAATTCGTCTGGGACGAATTCCAGAACGGCTCGTCCGACTCGCTCGCCCGGATCATGGTCGCGGTCTTCACCATCGGCATCATCGGCTTCCTGCTCGACCGGCTGATGTTCGCGATCCAGTCCCTCTTCACCTTCACCAACAACCGGTAAGGTCCCATGGCTGTCATCGAATTTTCCAACGTCTCCAAAAGCTTCGGTGAGGGCACCGCCCGCACCGACGTCCTGAAGAACATCGACCTGAAAGTGGAAGACGGCGAGTTTCTCGTGCTGCTCGGCTTCTCCGGCACCGGCAAGACCACGCTGATCAACCTGATGGCGGGGCTTGAGAAACCGACGAAAGGCACGGTCACCTATCGGGGCCAGCCGATCGACGGCCCGGGCCGCGAACGCGGCGTGATCTTCCAGAACTACTCGCTGATGCCCTGGCTCACGGTCAACGGCAACGTGCAGCTGGCCGTCGACACGGTCTTCCCCGGCATGTCGAAGGCCGAGAAGGCCGGGAAGGTCGCCCATTACGTCAAGATGGTCGGCCTCGGCCACGCCACCACGCGCCGCCCGGCGGAACTCTCCGGCGGCATGCGCCAGCGCGTCAACGTCGCCCGGGCGCTGGCCATGGATCCCGAGGTCCTGCTGCTGGACGAGCCGCTCTCGGCGCTCGACGCGCTGACGCGGGCCAACCTGGCGGACGAGATCGAAGGCATCTGGGAGGCCGACAAGAAGACCTGTGTCCTGATCACCAACGACGTGGACGAGGCGATCCTGCTGGCCGACCGCATCATCGCGCTGAACCCAGACGGCTCGCTGGGCGAGGAATTCCCCGTCACCATCCCGCGCCCCCGCGACCGGGGCGAGATGAACCATGACGAGGGGTTCAAGACGCTGCGCGCGCGGGTCACCAATTACCTGATGGACGTGGGCATCCAGTCCAGGGCCGAGGGCACGAAGACCCTGCCCAACGTCACGCCCATCCACTCGGTCCCCGCCGCCGTGACCAAGGCGCAGGAAGGCCTGATCGACGACCGCTTCCTGACCTTCGAACAGCTGCACAAGATCTACCCGACGCCCAAGGGGCCGCTGACCGTGGTCGAGGATTTCAACCTGAAGCTCAACCGGGGCGAATTCGTCTCGCTGATCGGGCATTCCGGCTGCGGCAAGTCCACCGTGCTGACCATGGCCGCCGGGCTCAACGACATCTCCAAGGGTGTCATCAAGCTTGACGGCTACGAGGTCCGCGGCGCCGATCCGGAGCGCGCGGTGGTGTTCCAGTCGCCCTCGCTGTTCCCCTGGCTGACGGCGAAGGAGAACGTGGCGATCGGGGTCGACAAGGTCTATCCCAAGGCGTCGCAGGCCGAACGTCAGGACGTGGTGGAATATTACCTCGAACGCGTCGGCCTTGGCGATGCGATGGACAAGTCCGCCAACGACCTGTCCAACGGCATGAAGCAGCGTGTCGGCATCGCCCGCGCCTTCGCCCTCTCGCCCAAGCTCCTGCTGCTCGATGAGCCCTTCGGCATGCTCGACAGCCTGACCCGCTGGGAACTGCAGGAGGTGCTGATGGAGGTCTGGAGCCGCACCAAGGTCACCGCGATCTGCGTCACCCACGACGTGGACGAGGCGATCCTGCTGGCCGACCGCGTGGTCATGATGACCAACGGCCCCCAGGCCACCATCGGCAAGGTCGTCGATGTGAACCTGCCGCGCCCGCGCACCCGCAAGGCGCTGCTCGAACACCCCGATTACTACCTCTACCGCGAACAGGTGCTGAATTTCCTCGAGGAATACGAGCACGGCGCCACGCCCAAGGCAAAGGCGCAGCCCAAGCCCATCGCGGCAGAGTGACGCCGGTTCCGCCGACTTCCCCCGGCGGAACCGGCCCAAGCCAAACACGCAAGCCAACCAGCAGGCCAACCTGCGACAGACCGACAGCAAGGATGTTTGCCATGGATACGGCAGTCGAACAGGCCACGCGGCCGTTCATAGAAGTCACCGAGATCTGGCGCCCCGAGGGCGACACGCTGGTCCAGGCCGGCGGGAATTACGGCGGGCTCGACGCTTTCGAGGCCATCAGCGGCCACACCAGCTTCAAGAAGGGCGAGGGCCTGCCCGGCAAGGCCTGGGCCGAAGGCCGCCCCGTCGTGCTGAAGGCCTTCGACGGGTCCTATTTCAAGCGCACCGAGGCCGCGAAAGAGGCCGGACTGACCGCCGCCGTCGCGATCCCGGTCTTCGCCGGCGAAGAGCTGAAGGCCGTCCTCGTGGTGCTCTGCTCGGATGACGACATCCGCACCGGCGCGATCGAGCTCTGGTCGGAGAAAGACGGCTACCTGATGCTGGACGACGGCTATTACGGCGCCGCGAAACATTTCGAATGGGTCAGCCAGCACACCCATTTCCCCAAGGGACAGGGCCTGCCGGGCGGGGTCTGGGCCTCGCAGACGCCGATCCTGATGCGTGACCTGGGCTCCGGCTACCGCTTCATCCGGTCGGAAAGCGCCGGCAAGGCCGGGCTGACCACCGGCCTCGGCCTGCCCATCGCGCGGCCCGACGGCGAGAACAGCGTGCTGACCCTGCTGTCGGCCCGCGGCACCCCCATCGCCCATCGGTTCGAGATCTGGGATGCCCGCGCCGCCAAGGTTGGCAGCGCCAATTCCGCCGTCATGATCGACGGCATCTGCGACCGCGAGGGCCCGCTCTGGAGCGAGGACAACCCCCGCCGCATCAGCGCCTGGCAGGGCCCGATCGGCCAGGTCCTCGGCTCCGGCCTGCCCGTCGCGCAGAAGTCCGCGCCGGGCCTGCCGGCCGGGTATTCGGATGTCGTCGGCCTGCCGATCTACCGCGGCAGCGCCATCGCCCACATCGTCGCCTGGTATTCGTGAAGGAGGCCGAGAAGATGCAGAAACTCGTCGTCATCGGTGCCGGCATGGCCTCTGGCCGCATGCTGGAACACATGTTCGAAGCCGACCCGCAGGCCTACGAGGTCACGCTGTTCAACGCGGAACCGCGCGGGAACTACAACCGCATCATGCTGTCGCCGGTCCTGTCGGGCGAGAAGAGCTACGAGGAAATCGTCACCCATGACGATGCCTGGTATGCCGACAATGCCGTGACCTGCCGCTTTGGCGAGCGGATCACCGGCATCGACCGCGACCGCAAGGTGGTGATCAGCGAAAAGGGCGAAACGCCCTATGACAAGCTGGTCATCGGCACCGGCTCCGCCCCGTTCATCATCCCCTGCCCGGGCCATGACCTGCCCGGCGTGGTGGCCTTCCGCGATCTCGAGGACGTCGACGCCATGAAGACCGCCGCCGGCAGCGATGGCCGCGCGGTGGTGATCGGTGGCGGGTTGCTGGGGCTTGAGGCCGCCGCCGCCCTGCGCCTGCAGGGGATGGAGGTCACCGTCCTGCACCTGATGGGCCACCTGATGGAACGCCAGCTGGACGAGGCCGCTGGCTACCTGCTGAAGAAGGACCTGGAAGGGCGCGGCATCACCGTGCTGACCGGCGCCTCGACCAAGGCGATCATGGGCGAGGGCCGCGTCGAAAAGGTCGTTCTGGAAGACGGCACCGTGATCCCCGCCGATATCGTCGTGATGGCCGTGGGCATCCGCCCCTCGGTCGCGCTTGGCCAGGCCGCCGGGCTGGAGATGGGCCGCGCGATCAAGGTCGACGCGCAGATGGTGACCTCGGACCCCGACGTGCTGGCCGTGGGCGAATGCGTGGAATTCGACGGCAACCTCTTCGGCCTCGTGGCGCCGCTGTACGACCAGGCCAGGGTCGCGGCGAAAACCCTGCTGGGCGAGGACGACGTGTTCCGCATGCGCGAGCTGTCGACCAAGCTGAAGGTCACCGGCTGCGACCTGTTCTCGGCGGGCGATTTCGCCGATGGCGAGGGGCGCGAGGACATCGTGTTCCGCGATCCGGGCCGGGGCATCTACAAGCGGCTGGTGATCGAGGACGACGTGGTGCTAGGCGCCGTGTTCTACGGCGATACCGCCGACAGCAACTGGTACTTCGGCCTGATCAAGGACAAGACCGACATCTCCGAGATGCGCGACACGCTCATCTTCGGCCCGGCCTACCAGGGGGGTGCCCAGGTGGACCCTATGGCGGCCGTTGCAGCCTTACCGCCTGACGCGGAGATCTGTGGCTGTAACGGCGTGTGCAAATCCACCATCACCGAGGCCATCGGCGCCGGCGCCACCGACCTCGGATCGCTCCGCGCCACCACCAAGGCGTCGGCCTCCTGCGGGACCTGCACGGGCCTCGTGGAACAGCTGCTGGCCGTCACCCTGGGCGAAGATTTCCGGTCGAAAGAGGCCGGGATCTGCGGCTGCACCGATCTGACCCATGAAGAGGTCCGCCGCCTGATCAAGGCGCGCGAGCTGAAAAGCCAGACCGCCGTCTGGCAGGAGCTGGGCTGGAAGACCGTGGACGGCTGCCATGTCTGCCGGCCGGCGATCAACTTCTACCTGCTCGCCGACTGGCCACTGGAATACCAGGACGACCTGCAGAGCCGCTTCATCAACGAGCGCAAGCACGCCAACATCCAGAAGGACGGCACCTTTTCGGTCATGCCGCGCATGTGGGGCGGCATCACCAACCCCGCCGAGCTGCGCGCCATCGCGGACGCGGCCGACAAGTACAACGTGCCCACCGTCAAGGTCACCGGCGGCCAGCGCATCGACCTGCTGGGCGTGAAATCCGAGGATCTGCCGCATATCTGGGCCGATCTGAACGCCGCCGGCATGGTCTCGGGTCATGCCTATTCCAAGGGGCTGCGCACGGTGAAGACCTGTGTCGGCACCGACCATTGCCGTTTTGGCACGCAGGACAGCACGGGCCTCGGCATCAAGCTGGAAAAGGCGCTTTGGGGGTCGTGGACGCCGCACAAGGTCAAGCTGGCCGTGTCGGGCTGCCCCCGGAACTGCGCCGAGGCGACCTGCAAGGATGTCGGCGTGATCTGCGTGGACTCCGGCTACCAGATCGGAGTCGCCGGGGCCGCCGGCATGGACGTGAAGGAGACCGAACGCCTTGCCGACGTGCCGACCGAGCAGGAGGCGATCGACCTGACCATCGCCTTCGTCCAGCTCTACCGCGAGAACGCCAAGTACCTCGATCGCCCCTATAAATGGGTCGCCAAGGTGGGCCTCGACTGGGTCAAGGAGAGGGTCGTCCACGACCTGGACAACCGCGCCGCCCTGATCGAGCGCTTCGCCATCTCGCAATCCGTCTACCAGAAGGACCCCTGGGCCGAGCATGCCGCGACAAAGACGGATGCCTACACGCCCCTGTCCGATTTCCGGCTGGAGGCCGCAGAATGATGACCACGGACTGGATCGACGTCGGCGCCTTTGACGCCATCCCGGCGCGCGGCGCGCGCATGGTACGCACGCCGCAGGGCTGCATCGCCGTGTTCCGGACGGCAACGGACGAGGTCTTCGCGCTCGACAACGCCTGCCCGCACAAGAAGGGCCCGCTGGCCGACGGCATCGTGCATGGCAACAAGGTCACCTGCCCGCTGCACAACTGGGTGATCTCGCTGGAAACCGGGCTGGCGCAGGGCGCCGACGAAGGCGCGGTCGAAACCTACCCTGCCCGGGTCGAAAACGGCCGCATCCTGATCGAGGCGGCCTTCCTGAAACGGCAGGCCGCGGAATGAGCGGGCCGCCCGAGATCCGCACAACCTGCCCCTATTGCGGGGTGGGCTGCGGGGTGCTGGCCACGTCGGATGGCTGCATCCGGGGGGATACCTCCCACCCGGCAAACCTCGGGCGGCTCTGCTCCAAGGGCTCGGCCCTGGGCGAGACGATCTCCCTTGACGGCCGGTTGCTCAGCCCGCGCGTCCACGGGATCGACAGCGATTGGGACAGCACGCTGGACCTCGTGGCGCGCAAGTTCTCCGAAGCGGTGGCCGAACACGGGCCGGACTCGGTGGCCTTCTACGTCTCGGGGCAATTGCTGACCGAGGATTATTACGTCGCCAACAAGCTGATGAAGGGGTTCATCGGGTCGGCGAATATCGACACGAATTCAAGGCTTTGCATGGCATCTTCGGTGGCCGGGCACAGGCGGGCCTTCGGCACCGACACGGTCCCCGGCCAGTACGAGGATTTCGAGAGTGCCGACCTTGTCGTGCTGGTGGGATCGAACCTCGCCTGGTGCCACCCGGTGCTGTTCCAGCGGCTGTCGGCCGCGAAAGAGGCGCGACCCCAAATGAAAGTCGTGCTGGTCGATCCGCGCCGCACGGCGACCGCCTCGATCGCCGATCTGCACCTTTCGGTGCGCCCCGATGGCGATGCCGCGCTGTTCAACGCGCTGCTGGCCGAGATTGCCCGGCGCGGGCTGATCGACACCGGTTTCACCGCCGCTCATGTCGACGGGCTGGCCGAGGCGCTGACCACCGCCGCCGCCTCGGACCCGGCCGAAAGCGGGCTGAGCCGGGCCGAGATCGACACCTTCACCGATCTCTTCTGCGGCACCGAAAAGGTCGTCACCCTCTATTCCCAGGGCGTGAACCAGTCGGCCCATGGCACCGACAAGGTCAACGCGATTATCAACTGCCACCTGGCCACGGGGCGCATCGGGCGCGACGGGATGGGGCCGTTTTCCATGACCGGCCAGCCCAATGCCATGGGCGGGCGCGAGGTCGGCGGGCTGGCCAACATGCTGGCCTGCCACCTGGATATCGAGAACCCCGATCATCGCCACGCGGTCCAGACCTTCTGGTCCGCCCCCGCCATGCCCGAAAAGCCGGGGCTGAAGGCCGTGGACCTGTTCCGCGCCTGCGCCAGGGGGCAGATCAAGGCGCTGTGGATCATGTCCACCAACCCCGCCGTGTCCCTGCCCGAAGCCGATGGCGTCGCCGAGGCGATCCGCAATGTGCCCTTCACCGTGGTCTCGGACATCGTCGAGGACACCGACACCAACCGGCTGTGCGACGTGCTGCTGCCCGCCACCGGCTGGGGCGAGAAATCGGGCACCGTCACCAATTCCGAACGCCGCATTTCCCGTCAACGCCCGTTCCTCCCAAAACCGGGACAGGCTCGGCCCGATTGGGACATCATCTCGGACGTGGGACGCAGGATGGGCTGGAACGCCGCCTTCGACTATGCGTCCGAGGCCGAGATCTTTCGCGAATACGCCGCTCTGTCCGGTGTCGCGGCGCGGTTCGGGCGGGATTTCGACATCTCCGGCCTCGCCGACCTGAGCGATGGCGATTACGACCGGCTTGCGCCCACGACCTGGCCGGTGCCCAGGGACGGCGCCCCGCGCGACAGGTTCTTTGCCGAGGGCGGCTTCTATCATCCCGGCGGCAAGGCGCGGATGCTGCCGATCACGCCCCCCGATCCGACGGCCGCCCTGCCGCCCGCACAGGTGATCCTGAACACCGGCCGAGTCCGCGACCACTGGCACACCATGACCCGCACCGGCCGCGCGCCGCGGCTGGGCGCGCACCTGGCCGAACCCTATATCGAGATCCACCCCGAGGATGCCGAGGCCGCGGGCCTTTCCCCCGCCGACCTGGCCGAGGTCCAAAGCCCGCATGGCCGCGCCGTCCTGCGCGTGATGGTCACCGACCGCGCCCGCCCCGGCAGCGCCTTCGCGCCGATGCACTGGACCGGCGTGACCTCGGCGCTTGGCCGGGTCAACACGCTGGTGGCGCCGGTCACCGACCCTGTCTCGGGCCAGCCGGCCTCGAAGGGCACCGCCGTTTCGCTGACACGCTACGCGGCAGGCTGGTACGGCTTTGCCGCCGGGATCGCGCAGATGCACCCCACCCGCCCCTACGCCGCCATCGCCCGCACCCGCAGCGGCTGGCGCGCCGAGTTCGCCGGGCACAAGCGCCCCGCCAGTTGGGAGGCCGAGGCGCGCACCGTGCTCGACATCGCCGACGGCGACGCCTCGGTCGTCGAGGATGCGGCGCGCGGCCTGGCCCGGGTGGCGATCACCCGCGACGGCCAGCTGATCGGCGCTTTCTTCGCCGCGCCAGTCCCCGTCCCGGTCGCGCGCAGCCTGGTCGTCGACCTGATCGGGCAGGAGATCCCCGCCGCCGTGGTGCTGGCCGGTGTGCCGGGCGCCGACCGGCCGTCGAAAGGGGCCGAGGTCTGTGCCTGTTTCGGCGTGGGCTCGGAAGATATCCGCGCCGCCATCGCCGGGGGTTGCCAGAGCCTCGCCGCGCTGGGAGAAAAGCTGGGCGCGGGCACGAACTGCGGGTCGTGCCGTCCCGAACTCCAGGCGCTGATCGACCAGGTCGGCGCCCAGAACCCCATGGCTGCCGAATGACACTTGCCCCTTACGTCCGCATCGTCGCCCAGGGAAAGGGCCGCGCCCGGTCCATGACCATGGAAGAAGCCGAAGCCGCGATGACCGAGATCCTCACCGGGGATCCGGCGCCCGAGGCGGTCGGCGCGCTGCTGATGGTGCTGCGGCTGCGGGGCGAGACGGTGGACGAGATCGCCGGTTTCGTCACCGCCCTGCGCGCCACGCTGACCCGCTGGCACGGAAGCGGCGCGGCGCTGGACTGGCCCAGCTATGCGTCCGGCCGGACGCGGGGCGCGCCCTGGTACCTGCTGTCGGCGCGACTGGTCGCCGATGCCGGCCACCCGGTGCTGCTGCACGGGCGCAATGCCACCGAAAGCCACCTGCGCGAGCATCTGGCGCCGATGGGCGCCGTGGTGGTCGAAACGCCCGACGCCGCGCGGCAGGCGCTGGCGCAAAGCGGGCTCGCCTATCTGCCGGTCGAGGCGATGAGCGCGCAGGCCGCCCGCATCCTGGCGCTGCGCGCTCATCTGGGGCTGAGGTCCTGCATGAATTCCTGCCTGCGCATGGCCAATCCCTCGGGCGCCGGTGCCTCTGTCCAGGGCGTGTTCCACCCCGGCTACCGCCCGCTGCAGGCCGACGTGGCCGAACGGCTGGGCGATCCCGCCACGATGATCCTGAAGGGCGGCGGCGGCGAGTTCGAGCGCACGCCGTTCAAGGCCGTGGCCCTCTTCGGCGCCCGCGACGGCCAGCCCTTTCCGCCCGCGCCCCCGCAGATCGAGGAGGCCCGCCGCCTGGGCGACCTGGACCTGCCCGACAGCGCGCCGGCCGATCTCTGGTCCGGGCAGATCTCGGACCCGGCGGCGGAGGCGACGGTGACCGGCACCGCCGCGCTGGTGCTGCTGACCCTGGGCGCGGCCCCCGATCTGGCCACGGCCGAGGCGCAGGCGCGCGATCTCTGGGCCGGCCGCCGGGCGCTGACCGCCGCCTGAGCGGTCCCCGGGCTGATGCCCTGCCGCCTGACCCTACGGCAGGCCCGGCGCGGTAACCGATGCGGTCAAAGTTTGCTTTCCTGCGGACCGCGAACGGGTTAAACACTGCGCCGTCCCCGCGCGCCGCCCGCTGGGGGCCTGTCGTGCCGGCGGAACGGATAGTCTGGATCCAGATGCTTTCGAAATTCGAGTGGGTTCGCGAGAAATTCACGTCCGGAGCCGTGGACCCGTTCAAGGACGTCGTCTTCGACCAGAAGAAGTTCGACCGCGCCATGAGCTGGCCGCGGCCAAAGCTGCGCTACGTGGTCTTCTTCACCCCGCGCTCCGGCTCGTCCCGGCTGACCGACCTGGCGGTGAAGACCAAGGGGCTGGGCCATCCCGGCGAATGTTTCAACCCCGCCTTCGTGCCCGCCATCGGCCAGGCCTATTCCGCCCGCACCATGCAGGAATACGTGCCGCTCCTGCAGCGGCACCGGCAGACCAGGGGCGTCTTCGGCTGCGAGGTCACGCATATGCACGTGACGGCGAATTTCCGCACCGGGCAGGCGTTTCTGGACGCGCTGGAGCCGACGGCGACGATCTGGCTTCTGCGCGAGGACATCGTGGCGCAGGCGGTGTCGGTGTCGCGGATGATACAGACCAAGGTGTCGCATTCGGTGATGTCCGACGAGACCGCCATCGCCAGAGCAGAGGATGTCTTTACCTACCAGCCCCGCGTGATCCGCAACGTGCTGCGCCGCATGCGCTGGATGGAGGACGGGACCGAAACGCTGATCCGCGAGGCCGGGCTGAACCCGCTGCGGCTAAGCTACGAGACCACGGTGAAGATGCGTCCGCGCCGGCTGATGGTGCTGATGGGCGCGCATGTGGGCGTGCGGCCCCGGCGGATGGATCTGGACGCGGTCGAAAGCGACCACAAGAAGGTTTCCGGCACCAAGAGCGGCGATTTCGCCCAGCGCTTCCGCGACGAACATCCCGACCTGATCGCCAAGATCGAGGAAGAGCGCGCCCCGATGCTGGCCACCCACGCCGAGGCGCAGGAGAAGCTGGACCGCGGCATCCTGCCCGGCATGCCCGACGACGCGGCCTGAGACCGGACGCGACCGCGCGGCCCCCGTTCCTGCGCCCGAGCCTCGACATTTCCCCGCCGCTCTGGTCAGAACCTCCCGACCGCGCGACGCGGCGCTCACCTGATATGACCGCCCCAACCTCCGGAGGCCCCATGTTCGTTGCCACCCTGATGACCGCCCCCGGCGCCGCCCCACTCGATCCCGCGCTGGTCGCCTCGCTGCGCAATGCCTGGGGCGGAGCCGAGGCGCGCTGGCTCTCGCCAGACCGGGCGGCCGAGTTCGACCTCGGCGTGCTGCCGGCCAACCTGTGGGATGTCTGGTCCGACCTGCAGGGGTTGTCGGTCGACCTTGTCGTGCAGGCGGCCGAGGGACGGCGCAAGAAGATGCTGCTGGCCGACATGGACAGCACGATGATCCGGCAGGAGTGCATCGACGAGCTGGCCGACGAGGCCGGTGTCGGCGACCGCGTGAAAGAGATCACCGCCCGCGCGATGAACGGCGAGCTGGATTTCGAAGGGGCGCTGACCGAACGGGTCGGCCTGCTGAAGGGGCTCGACGAAGCGGTGATCGGACAGGTCCTGAAAGAGCGGATCCAGCTGATGCCCGGCGGACCGGCCCTGCTGGCCACGATGAAGGCGCAGGGCGCCTATGCGGCGCTGGTCTCGGGCGGGTTCACGGCCTTCACGCAAGCCGTGGCCGCCCGGCTGGGCTTTGACGAGAACCGCGCCAATACCCTGCTGACCGAGGGTGGCAGGCTGACCGGAGAGGTCGCGCGCCCGATCCTTGGCCGCGATGCCAAGGTGCGGGCGCTCGAGGAGATCTCGGCGCGGCTGGGGATCTCGGAGGGTGACGTGATCGCCGTGGGCGACGGGGCGAACGACCTCGGGATGCTGGGCCGGGCGGGCACCGGCGTGGCGCTGCATGCGAAACCGGCGGTGGCGGCGGAATGCACCGTCCGCGTGAACCACGGCGACCTGACCGCGCTGCTCTACCTGCAGGGCTATTCCGACGAGGAGATCGTGGCGGGCTGAGCGACCACCCGGCTTATCCGCCCGCCGCCCCGGCCGCGCCTGCCGGACGCGGGGAGGGCGGGCGGGAGCGTCCGGCAGGTGCGGCCGGGGCCTTGCTCAGCCCGGAAAGCCGGAGGCGGGACGCATGAAGCCGGTTTCGATCCCGCGCCGGTTGGTGATCCTGGGGCTGCGGTACTTCACCGCCACCGGATGCTCGGCCGGCAGCACGCCCAGATGCACCAGCACCGCCGCCATGGCGCATTCCGAGGCCCGTGTCGCGCCATCGGCCACCTTCAGCGCGACGCCCAGCCCCTTGCCCGGCAGGATCGCCACGAAAACCCCCTCGGCCCCCGTCTTGATCGCCGCCTGACCCTGCACGGCGCGCATCAGTTCGGTACAGGCCCGGCCCTCGCCCGCGACCATCTCGGGGTGCGTCATCATCGCCTGCGTCAGCCGCGCCGCGGCCGAGCTTTGCAGGTCGCCCCGGTGTCCCGCCGTGGCGAACCAGGCCATGGCCCGCGCCAACTCGCTGACCGTGCACGCGAAATTCGGGGCCGAGCAGCCGTCCACGGCCCAGGTCTGCCCGTCGGCGCCGGTCAGCTCGGCAAAGGCCTCCTGAACGGCGGCCTGCACGGGATGGCCGATCTCGACATAGTCGGGCCCGGCGCCCAGGTGCTTTGCCAGGGTCAGAAAGCCGGTGTGCTTGCCCGAGCAATTGTTGTGGATCTGCCCCGGCTGCGTGTCCGAACAGAGCAGCCGGCGATGCACCGCTTCGTCTCTCGGCACCTGCGGGCCGCAGCGGAAATCGTCCTCCTCCAGCCCCAGGGCCGCCAGCCAGTCGGCCACCAGGTCGATATGGATATCGGCGCCGTTGTGGCTGGCGCAGGCCAGCGCCAGGTGGCGCGCGGTCAGGCCCGACGCATCCGCCGCGCCCGAGGTCAGCAGGGGCAGTGCCTGGACCATCTTGCAGGACGAGCGCGGCAGGATCATCGCCTCGGGATCGCCCCAGGCCGCGCGAATCCCCCGGTCGTCGGCAATCACCACATGTCCCCTGTGCAGGCTCTCCAGAAGCGGTCCACGCCAGATCTCGGCCAGGGGCAGCGGTTCGATCATGAATTCCTCCTCACGATGCCGGCATAATTCAGCCGATCACTCTTTCGCGCGGGCGCACATTTGCCATATCATGTGTATGTCGAAAAGCAGTGGGGTGCGCCAGACGAGACGGCAGCGAATGTCGCCGCGGGGACCCCGTACATTGAGGTCATGACACAGCTGGAGGCTGGTTTGATGAAATTCACTGCCTTGCCCGCGGCAGCCGGGCTTGCATGCGCCCTGCTTGCCACGAGCGGCACCGCGCAGGACATCTCCACCAACCGGGTCGCCGCCAAGACGGACTGGTCCGTCTTCGTCGAGGACGACCCGAACGAGTGCTGGAGCGTCTCCGCGCCCAAGGAAACGGTCAATACCCGGGACGGTCGCGTCGTCGCCGTGCGCCGGAGCGATATTCTCCTGTTCGTGTTCTACCGCCCGGGTGACAACGTGACGGGCCAGGTCACCTTCACCGGCGGCTATCCCTTCGCCGAAGGCTCGACGGTCACCCTGACGATCGGGGACGACCAGTTCGAACTCTTTACCGAGGGCGAATGGGCCTGGCCGGCCAGCGAGGCCGAGGATTCGCGGATCATCACCGCGATGAAACGCGGCGTCGAGGCCGAGCTGTCGGCGCGGTCGTCGCGCGGAACCCGCACGCAGGACACGTTCTCGTTGCTGGGCTTCACCGCGGCGGTGGAAGACGCGCAGAAACGCTGCGGCGGCTGATCTCCGGGGCCTCGTTCCGCGACACGGGATCTGGCGCTATGGCCGCATCCCCCTTGCGGAGCGAAGCCCGAAGACCATGGTCCTCAATGCCCCCTGCCAGCCCCGACCGCCGGCCCCGCGGCGATGTGCTGACACCGGGTGTCGTCGGCCATAAGCCTCGCGCGAAATTGGCGACGACCGGCTGGAGCAGGCGCTGAACCGGGCCGCGCGGGTCTGACCCCGCCGGCCTCAGGCGCGCCGCGCCGCTCCGGCTCAATCGTTCAGTTTCCGCGCCAGGAACCGCCCGCCCGTCAGCTCCCCTGTGCTGTAGCACCCCACGAAGAACGCATATGCCGCGTCCCAGCTGCGGAAGTGGCTCTCACCGAAGGCCTCGATCGTCTGCGCCTTCAGCCCGCGGTACATGGCCAGCCGGTCCGCGAGTATCGCCTCCCAAACCCGGCCCAGGTCCTCGAAGCAATCCTGCTGCAGCCCGGCCTCGGCCATCAGCGCCTCGTAACCCGCGCGGCTGCCCAGAGCGTGAAAGGTCATCTCGCGCTCCAGCCGGGCGTGGGTGGCCGGTTTCGTCGCCTCCGTCGCCAGGATGTCGGTGAAGGCCAGCCGCCCGCCCCGGCGCAGCACCCGCGCGCATTCGAAGATCAGCCGCCGCTTGTCGCCGATGTGGCAGAACGCCTCCTGCCCGATCACCACGTCGAAGCTTGCCGCCTCGAACGGCAGGTCCAGCGCGTTGCCCCGGACAAAGCCGACGCGGTCGTCCAGTCCGGTCATCCGCGTCAGCGCCCGGGCGCCTTCGACGCGGCTATCGGTCAGGTCCAGCCCGGTCACGCAGCACCCGTGGTGCCGCGCCAGGTAGCGCGCCGGCCCGCCCAGGCCGCAGCACAGGTCCAGCACCTTGCTGCCCCTGCCGATCCCGGCCAGGTCGGCCAGCACGTCATTGGCCTGGATGCCTCCGAAATGATCCTGGTCATGCTCCTGCAGGGTCTCGGGATCCAGAAGCGTGCCCGGCTCGCCGAACGCGATCCCCTTCTGTTTCAGCTTGCCCAGGATCTGGCGCAGGCTGATCGGATGGCTGTGATAGAACAGCTCGACATCGTCGATCGTGTCCACGTCGCTCATCGGCCTCCCCTCCGATCCGCTTCGGTCGGACGACCATAGCACGTTCCCACCCCGGCGGGGCGCCGATACACGCGGATTTTCATCACTTTCCGCCCGGGCAGGCGCCGGGAACGTGCCGTTCCGCGACATTTCCCTTTGGATCCGGCCCATCCTTCCTATATGAAGCCGCATCCCACCCATGAGACCCGAGTCACCCATGCAAGCCAATGCGCCGATCACGCAGGACGTTCACACGATCCCACGGAAAGCTCCCGACGGGCCGCAGAACCTTGTCGGGCTGACCCGCGCCGAGATGCGCGATGCCTTCATCGCCGCCGGCACGCCGGAGAAACAGGCGAAGATGCGGGTGAACCAGGTCTGGCAATGGATCTACCAGTGGGGTGTGCGCGACTTCGCCGAGATGACGAACCTCGCCAAGCCCTATCGCGCCATGCTGGCCGAGACCTTCACCATCTCGATCCCCGAGCTGGTGTCGAAACAGGTCTCGACCGACGGCACGCGCAAGTACCTGGTGCGCATCGCCGGCGGCCACGAGGTCGAGGTGGTCTATATCCCCGAAGAGGATCGCGGCACGCTCTGCATCTCCTCTCAGGTGGGGTGCACGCTGACCTGTTCCTTCTGCCACACCGGCACCCAGCGGCTGGTGCGCAACCTGACCGCGTCGGAAATCGTCGGTCAGATCATGATGGCGCGCGACGACCTTGGCGAATGGCCCGAACGCGGCGCGCCCAAGGACGAGACGCGGCTGCTGTCCAACATCGTGCTGATGGGCATGGGCGAGCCGCTTTACAATTTCGACAACGTCCGCGACGCGATGAAGATTGCCATGGATCCCGAGGGGATCTCGCTCTCGCGCCGCCGGATCACGCTGTCGACCTCGGGCGTCGTGCCCGAAATCGCGCGCACGGCGCAGGAAATCGGCTGCCAGCTGGCGATCTCGTTCCACGCCACCACGGACGAGACGCGCAACATCCTTGTGCCGATCAACAAGCGCTGGAACATCGACGAGCTCTGCCGCGCGCTGGCCAGCTATCCCAAGGTGTCGAATTCCGAGCGGATCACGTTTGAATACGTCATGCTCGACGGCATCAACGACACCGATGACGACGCCCGCCGCCTGATCAAGCTGATCAAGGACCACGGCATCCCGGCCAAGATCAACCTGATCCCGTTCAACGAATGGCCCGGCGCGCCCTACAAGCGGTCGTCGAACAACCGCATCCGTGCCTTCGCCGACATCATCTACAAGGCCGGCTACGCCTCGCCGATCCGCACCCCGCGGGGCGAGGACATCATGGCCGCCTGCGGGCAGCTGAAATCGGCCACGGAGCGTGCCCGCAAGTCGCGCAAGCAGATCGAGGCCGAGCTGCGCGAGGGCTGAGGGCCCCGTTCCGAAGGCGGCGGCGCCCCCCTTCCATCGCGGTGTCCCGAAGCGGGCTGCTGCCTATTGCAGCGCCCGGGACCATGCCTGTTGACAGGTCCCTGCCCTCTGTCGCAGACCCTTTGTGGCAAGGCGACCAGCCATGTGTCCGAGATTGTCCAAGACGCGACAAAGTAACAGTAATCCGGCTGCCGCCCGGCCCGCCGGGACCGGATCGACCGGTCTGCGACCGGGGCCAGGGGCATCCCGCCCTCCGGGCGACCCCACCGCAAGGAGACGTTCCGATGCAAGGCAACCCGAACGGCAAGACCCCCGCCTTTGCCGAAGACATCCGCCTGGTCATCTGGGACCTCGACGAAACCTTCTGGGACGGCACGCTGGAAGAGGGCGAGATTACCATTCCGCCCGCCCATGCCGAGATCGTCAAAACGCTCGCACAACGCGGCATCGTCAGTTCCATCTGTTCCAAGAACCTGATGGACCCGGTGCGCGCGCGTCTGGAGGCCGAGGAGCTGTGGGACTGGTTCGTCTTTCCCGCCGTCGCCTATGTGAACAAATCCGGCATGGTGCAGGCCACGCTTGACGCCATGGGCCTGCGCGCGCCGACGGTGCTGTTCATCGACGACAACAGTTTCAACCGGGGCGAGGTCGCCGAACTGGTCGACGGGATCAACGTCGCCGACGAGACCGTCATCGCCTCCCTGCTCGACCACCCGCAGCTTCAGGGCAAGCCCGACCCGGAGCTCTCGCGCCTTGACCGGTACCGCGTGCTGCAGACCAAGCACGAGGCCATTACCACCGCCGAGGCGCCGGAGGAGTTTCTGCGCAGCTGCGATATCCGCGTGTCCTTCCATTATGACGTGGCCGAGCAGTTCGAGCGCATCCACGACATGGTCAACCGCACCAACCAGCTGAACTTCACCAAGCTGCGCTGGGATCCCGACCTGGAAACCGCCCGCCGGGACTATATGTCGGATGTCGGCAGCGGCCAGACCAACCCCACCGCCTATATCAAGGTGCGCGACAAGTTCGGCTATTACGGCATCTGCGGCTTCTTCGAGAACCGCAGCGCGCGGGGCGGGCAGAACGCGCTGAAGCACTTCCTGTTCTCCTGCCGGTCGATGAACATGGGGGTCGAGCAATTCGTCTACCAGCGGCTGGACTATCCGCCGCTGACCGTGGCCGACCCGGTGGTGACGACCCTTCGAAACGAAGAGGTGGTCGACTGGATCACCGTGGTCGAGGATGCCGAGGTCGACGCCGCCCTGCCCGGCAAGGCGCCCGAACTGTCGATCTGCCTGCACGGGCCTTGCGTCCTGGGCCAGACCTCGCATTACCTGCGCACCGATTTCCGGGTCGAGGAGGAATTCCAGTATCCCAACCAGGGCTGGGCGATCCTGCCGGTGGTGCGCAACATGGCCCTGGCGGACGAAATGGCCGAACAGGGCATTCACTCCAAGCGCCAGCTGGACCTGACCGAGGATTTCGCCGGCATCGACCTGGATGCGATCGGCTCCGGCTTCTTCCGCGAGGATGGCGAGGACGTGCTGGTCTGGAGCTTCTCGCTTGAGCTGGGGATCGGCCTCTATCGCAACAAGAAGACCGGTCTGGTCTTTCCCCTGTCGGTCGCCGGCTTTCACCAGGAGGACCTGACGACGTTTCCCTACGAGACGATCGCCGAGAAACGATCGGTCAAGCGCGCGCATTACGCACAGGTGGCCAAGGCCTTCGAGCGCGTCGAGGCCGATCCGGAGGAACGGCTGCTGGAGGATCTGCGCAAACTGGCCGCGAAGATCGAGGCGACGGGCAAGCCGGTGATCGTCGTTGATGTCTTCGACAACCACAATCTGATTGACCGAAAAGCCTATCAGAGCAAGGTCGCCTTCAACGAGATGGTGCATTCGGTGCTGGACGACTGCCCGCTGGTGCATTTCGTCCGCTTCTCCGACTGCGTCACCAGCCCCGACCAGGAGGTGTCGCTCAACCATTTCCGGCGCGACTGCTACGTGACCCTGGCCGAGCTGATCCGCACCAAGGTGGCCGAGATCGACCCGACGCCCAGTGGCCGCCCGGCCCGGCGCGCGCCCCCGCGCGCGAAACCGCCTGCGGATGCGGCTCCGGGCCTGATGGCCAGGATCCGGCGCAAGGGCCGCGCGATGCTGGATCGCCGCCGCTCCGGCACGGCCTGAGCCCCGGCGACCAGAGGGTCAGGCGGGGGTCAGCCCCGATCCTTGTCCGCGCGGCCGGGGATCTCCGTCCGTTTCGGCAGCGGTTTCCAGGCCTCGATGATCTCGACCGCCTCGGCGGCGGAGTCGACGAAGCGGAAGAGCTTCAGATCCTCGTCGGAAATCGTGCCGCTCTCGGCCAGCGCCTGCCAGTTCACGACCTCCTCCCAGAAGGATTTGCCAAAAAGCAGGAACGGCACCTGCTCCATCCGCCCGGTCTGGATCAGGGTCAGCGCCTCGAACATCTCGTCCATCGTGCCGAAACCGCCCGGGAAGATGCAGATCGCCCGCGCGCGCATCAGGAAATGCATCTTGCGGATGGCGAAATAGTGGAAGTTGAAGCTGAGCTCGGGCGTGACGTATTCGTTGGGCGCCTGTTCATGCGGCAGCACGATCGACAGGCCGATGCTCATGCCGCCGGCCTCCTGCGCGCCGCGGTTTCCGGCCTCCATCACGCCGGGGCCGCCGCCGGTGCAGATGATGTTCTCATGGCCGCCGTCGGCGAGCGATTTCTCGGTCATGACGCGGGCGAAGGTCCGGGCTTCCTCGTAGAAGCTGGACAATTCGGCCAGGCGCGGGGTGCGCGCCTTGTCCTTCTCCTCGGGCGAGGGGATGCGCGCGCCGCCGAAGAGTACGATGGTCGACTCGATCTGCTTTTCTTCCAGCATCATCTGGACCTTCAGCAGCTCCAGCTGAAGCCGCACGGGGCGCAGTTCATCCCGGCAAAGGAATTCGTCATCGGCAAAGGCCAGCCGGTAGGCCGGGGATTCCGTCTGCGGCGTGCGCGGCACATCCGATGCGGTCGAGATGTCCTCGCGGGCATCGCGCAGGCTGGATTGGCGGTCGTCTTTCATTGGTCGTGTCCCTTCTTGCGGGTCTGTCCCAGAGGTATAGCGTTCCGTGGGCAAGCGCCAGCGCATGGACGGGTACAGGGTTGCCGACGTAGGACTTCGGCGCCGGAGGCGTGGGAAAGCGCCGGGATCTGTGGCGGGGCGGCGGGCCGGGCACCGGAAATCGCGCGTGCCGCGCGATGCCTCCGGCGGGAGGTATTTGGGCAAAGATGAAGGGCCGGGGTTGTGATATCGGCCTGAACGGGGCGCTTTCGGCTTCTGTACACGGGTGTCATGGCCCCGCGCCGGATCACGCGGCGCGGCGGTGGAGCGGGTGGGAGCCTCCGGCGGGAGGTATTTTGGCCAAGAAGAACCAGGGGTCTGTCGGTCAGCGGCCCAGGTGGGCGGGAACCTCGTTCATGTGGCGGATGACATGGGCGCCGAGGGCGGTGAGCGCGGGGGCCTCGCCGGCGGGAACAAGGGCAAGGCAGCGCATGCCGGCGCGCGAGGCGGCGAGAACACCGTTGTGGCTGTCTTCGATCACCAGGCAGTGTTCCGGGGCGACGCCGAAGGGCACGGCGGCCTGAAGGAAAAGGCCCGGATCGGGTTTGGCCACCCCGTGGGTATAGGCCGAGACCATGTGCCGTTCGAACCGGTCCCAGAGGCCGGTCTGACCCAGCGTGATGCGCATCTTTTCCACTGGCCCGTTGGAGGCGACGCAATAGGGGATGTCGCGCGCCTCGAGCGTGTCGAGGAGGTCATGGACGCCGGGCATCGGCTCCACCCCCTGGGCGAGGCGGTCGAAGATCTCCCTGTAGATAAGCGGGATCCAGTCGTCGGGCAGGGTGGCCCCCATGTCGAGCGCGGTGCGGTAGACGCCGGTCATTGTGCCGCCGACGAACATCTTTTCCGAGTCTTCTATCGTCACGGTCAGGCCGTGGCGGCCAAGGTTGGCGACCAGCACCTCGTTGGCGACGCGTTCGCTGTTCACCAGAACGCCGTCGCAGTCGAAGATCACAAGGCCGGTCATGATATGTCCTTTCGGCGCAGGAGTGTCACATGGGTGTCGCCGTAGCGGCGGTGGTCATCAAGGTCGAACCCGTCGGGTGCGGCCATGGGCTGCGCCTCTTCCCAGACGATCAGCGCGCCGGGGTCGATGCGCCCGGCCGCAGCCGCGGCCAGAAGCGCCTTTGCCCCAAGGTCCCGGCCATAGGGCGGATCGAGGAAGACGAGGTCGCAGGCCGGTCCGGGACCCAGTTTCAGGACATCGCGGGCGATCACCTCGACCTCGTCGCCACAACCCAGAAGTGAGACATTGTCCTTGATCAGGGACAGGGCCTTGCGCCCGCTGTCGACGAAGGTGACGTGCTCCGCACCGCGCGACAGCGCCTCGAGCCCCAGCGCGCCGGTGCCGGCGAAAAGGTCCAGCACCCGCGCGCCGTCGATCGCGTCCAGGTGGGTCAGCATGGAAAACAGGCTTTCGCGCACGCGGTCTGCGGTGGGGCGCAGGTGAGCGCCCGCATCGCCCTTGCCCAGCGCCGCCAGGCGCCGCCCGCGAAACCGGCCCGAGACGATCCTCATGCGGGCCTCATGCGCGCAGCAGCGGTTTCAGGTCGGCCGAGGCATCGGCGACCACCGCCGGGTCGGCGGATTTACCGGCGTCGATCAGCCGCTTGCCGACCATGTAGGCGCGCGGGTCGTTCATCGCATCCACCGCGATCAGCTGGCCATCGTGGTAGTACCAGAAGGACACCACCTTGTCGTCGGTCCGGCGTTCGACCACCTGGTCGTAGCCCCGGTTCAGGCCGGCGATCTGCAGTTTCACGTCGTATTGATCCGACCAGAACCAGGGCGTGGCGACATAATCGATGCCTGCGCCCAGCATGTTCTGCGCCACCACCTCGGCCTGGTCGATGGCGTTGGGGACGCTTTCCAGGCGCAGGCGCTCGCCGTGGTAGGGGAAGGAGCAGCAATCGCCAGCAGCCCAGATCGACGGGTCAGAGGTGCGGCCATGGGCGTCGGTGCGGATCCCGTTGTCGATGTCCAGCCCCGCGGCCTCGGCCAGGGCGGTGGCGGGGGCGATGCCGACGCCGACCACGACCATGTCGGCCTTGAGCTGCGTCCCGTCGGAGAGTTCGGCGCCGGTGACATGGCCGCCTTCGTCGCCCAGAAGGCGTTGCAACCCGATGCCTTCGCAGATGTCGACGCCGTGGTCGCCGTGCAGCTTGCGGAAATAGGCGCTGGTTTCGGGGGCGGCGACGCGTTGCAGGATGCGGTCGGCCATTTCGACCAGCGTGACCTGCATGCCCTTCTTGGCGGCCACCGCCGCGGCCTCGAGCCCGATATAGCCGCCGCCGACGATCAGCGCGCGGGCGCCGGGGCGGATCTCGTGCGCCATGGCATCGACATCGGCCAGCGTGCGCACCCCGTAGACGCCCTTCAGCGCGCCGCCGATCTCGTCCGGCAGGCGGCGGGGCACCGATCCTGTGGTCAGCGCGAGCTGGTCGTAGGACAGCACCTCGCCATCCGCCAGCGTCACGGTTTTTGCCGCCGGGTCGATCCCGGTGACCGTGGCATTCATGCGCAGGGCGATGTCCTGGTCGGCGTAGTAGCTTTCGGGGCGGAGATAGAGGCGTTCCAGCTCCATCTCGCCCAGAAGATAGGCTTTGGACAGCGGCGGGCGCTGATAGGGCGGTACGGGTTCGGCGCCGATCAGGGTGACGGGGCCTTTGAACCCCTCCTTGCGAAGCTTTGCCACAAGGGACGATCCGGCCTGGCCCGCGCCGATCACCACAATACCGCTCATGCCCGAGCCTCCTGATTTTGCCATGGTCTCGTTGCGTGCAAAGCCTATAGTCCCCCTGAACGGAAACGCAATTCATCAAAAGGAGCTGATCCATGGCCATAGCACCGGGCGATACCCTTCCCGAGGTCACCTTGACGCGTATGGGCGCCGAGGGCCCCGAACCCGTGGAGCTGAAAAGCCTGACGGCCGGCCGCAAGGTGGTGATCTTTGCCGTGCCCGGGGCCTACACCCCGACCTGCAGCATGGCCCACGTGCCAAGCTTCATCCGCACCAAGGACCAGTTCGACGCCAAGGGCGTGGACGAGATCATCTGCATCTCGGTGAACGATCCCTTCGTGATGGGCGCATGGGGCGAGGCCACCGGCGCGACCGAGGCCGGCATCACCATGCTGGGCGACGCGGAAAGCAAGTTCACCACCGCCATCGGCATGAACTTCGACGCGCCGCCCGCCGGGCTGATCGCGCGGTCGAAGCGTTACGCGATGATGGCCGAGGACGGCGTCGTGAAGGTCCTGCAGCAGGAAGACAGCCCCGGCACCTGCGAGGTTTCGGGCGGCGAGGCGATGCTGGACGCGATCTGAGCCTGCAGGGTGGGGCGCGACCGCAGTGTCGCCGCCCCGCCCACGCGAACGTGATGGGCACGTGACTTCCCGAGCGTCGCGGCCCTCGGGTAACCTTTTGTCAGGTAACGATCAATTTCCCCCGATCCCTGATAACGAGGAACCGCCCCATGTCGCCCCTGTTCTCGTCAATGCCCCTGTCCCGCATGCGTTTTCGCGGGGCGCTGATCCTGGGATTGTCCGGCTTTACCCTGGCCGCCTGCGAGGTTCAGCAGAACGCGACAACCGTCGGGCCGGGCGGCGTGACGGAAATCCAGGTCACCTCGGGTCTCAACTGCTACGACAACAAGTGCTTCAAGTACGATCCGTCCAACGGCACGATCTCGGTCACCGGGCGGCGCGACGTGGCACCGCCGCCGGGTGTGTCGCTGGCCAGCGGGTCGATCACCCCGTCAGAGTTCAGCGCGACCTTCCAGAAGGGCATGATGGCCCAGACCCTGGGCCAGCGGAACGACTAGGGCGCAAGGCCGGGCGGTCGCACCGGGTCCCTCGTCGGCCCCGGGCGGGGCCGCCTCGGGATCTGCCGGCGGGACCGGGCGTTTCAGAGCGCCAGCTTTTCCATTTTCAGCGCGAGTTTCACGTCGCGTTCGCTGAGCCCGCCGATGTCATGGCTGGTCAGCACCACCTTGACCGTCTTGTAGACGTTTTCCCATTCGGGATGGTGGTTCATCTTCTCGGCCCAGATCGCCACCCTGGCCATCCAGCCGAAGGCCTCGACGAAATTGGCGAACTCGAAGGTGCGCGCGATGGCATCGCGGCCCTCGACCTCTTCCCAGCCGGTTTCCTTCAGCGTCGCAAGGGCCTCGGCCCGTTCGGTTTCGTTCAGCTTGTCGCTCATTCCTGTTCCTCCACCTGGGCTTTGCGGAACGGCCCGTAATCGGTGAGAATCTCGATCTCTTCCTCGATGGCCGTCCTCTCGGCATCAAGGTAGCGCGCGATCGCCTTTGCGAAACCCGGGTCGCCCACCCAATGCAGCGAATGGGTCTGGGTCGGCAGGTAGCCGCGCGCCAGCTTGTGTTCGCCCTGGGCGCCGGCCTCGACCCGTTTCATGCCCTGTGCGATGGCGAAGTCGATGGCCCGATAGTAGCAAAGTTCGAAATGCAGGCAGGGGTGATGTTCGACGCAGCCCCAGTAGCGGCCGTAGAGCGTCTCGCGCCCGATGAAGTTCAGCGCGCCCGCCACGTAATGGCCGTCGCGCTCGGCCAGGGCCAGCAGGATGTCGTCGCGCAGCCGCTCCTGCGCGAGGTCAAAGAAGGCCCGCGTGAGGTACGGGCTGCCCCATTTCCGCGCGCCGGTGTCCTGGTAGAACCTCCAGAAGGCATCCCAGTGTTCGGGCCGGATGTCATCGCCGGTCAGCATGACGATGCGGCCGCCGAAATCACTGGCCTGGCGGCGCTCCTTGCGGATGTTCTTGCGCTTGCGCGACGACAGCGACGCGAGGAAGCCGTCGAAATCCGCGTAATCGTGGTTGAGCCAGTGGAACTGCTGCGTCATGCGCGGCATCAGCCCCATCTCTTCGCCCATGTCGGCCTCGGCCTCGGTGCAGAAGGTCACGTGGACCGATGACACGCCGTTGTCCGAGGCCAGCTGCACCGCCCCCTGCACCAGTGCCGACTGGCCGATCCCGTCATAGCCCTCGCGCACGAGGAAGCGCCGCCCGGTCGCCGGCGTGAAGGGCACCGCGATCTGCAGCTTGGGGTAATAGCGCCCGCCGGCGCCTTCGTAGGCATGGGCCCAGTTGTGGTCGAAGATGTATTCGCCCTGGCTGTGGCTTTTGACATACATCGGTGCCACCGCGATCATCACGCCGTCGAGGAAGGCGGTCAGGTATTGCGGCTGCCAGCCGGTCCCCCGCCCGACCGAGCCGCTGTCCTCCAGCGCGCTCAGGAAGCGGTGGGTGGTGAATGGGTCCATCGGGCGACCGCCATCCGCGGCCTCGGGGCAGGCGCAGGCGTCCCATTCCCCGGGGTCGACATCGGCCAGCGTCGCGCGCACCTGGACTTCGATCTGTGCCTGATCCATGGGGCCTCCGTTCTCGGTCAGAATGTGGCCCGCCCGGGCGGCGCTTCAAGCGGGCAAAGCCGCCGCGTAGCCTTCGAACGTGATATTGTGAGCGCGCCTGCGTGCCTCTGCCTCTTCCCCGGGCGTGCGGATCGTCCAGCAGAGCACGCCGAGCCCGCTCTTGTGCAACTCGCGCACGCGCGGGCGGTCAAGGTCCGCGGCATGGTGGCTGATGAAGCTGGCGCCGACGCGGTCCACGTCGGGGATCTGGCGCAGGCGCGCGCAGGTCTCGGGATCCAGTGGCCAGTCCCCGGGGTCGAAGGCGCAGGTGGTCAGCCCGCGCGGCACGGAAGGCGCGAGGCGCGCCATCTCGGCCACAGAATCCGGGTTGAAGGACATCACCGCCACCGGACCGGCGTATCCCAGAAGGGCCCGCGCCGTGGCGGCCTCCAACGGGCTGACGCCGGCGCCCTGGCTCTGGTCCTTGATCTCGATCAGCAGCGGCACGCGCCCGGCGACCTGGCTTAGAACCTGCGCCAGCGTGGGGATGCAATCGCCCTCGCCACCGCCGGTCAACCGCGTCTTCCCGGCCTCCGCGGCACTCAGCCCGCTGACCGGCCCCGTGGCGCCGGTCAGCCGATCAAGCTCGTAATCGTGGAAGACCAGCGCCTCGCCATCAGCGGAGAGCTGCAGGTCGATCTCGATCCCGTAGCCCGCCGCGATGGCGGCCGCGATCGCCGAGGGCCCGTTTTCCGGGCGCCCGGCGGCGCGGTCATGGTAGGCGCGGTGCGCGACGGGCAGGCGCAGAAACGCCTCGGGAAGCTCGGCCGTCATCGAATTTCGAAGATGCCTTCGATCTCGACCGCGACGCCCAGCGGCAGCGAGGCGGCGGAGACAGCCGACCGCGCGTGGCGCCCGGCATCGCCAAGCGCCTCGACCAGGAAGTCGGAGGCGCCGTTGATCACCTTGGGCTGGTCGGTGAAATCGCCGGTCGAATTGACGAAACCGGTCAGCTTCACGACCCGGACCAGCCGGTCGATATCGCCGTCACAGGCGGCCTTCAGCTGCGCCAGCAGGGCGATGGCGCAGGTTTTCGCCGCGGCCGCGCCGGCCTCGACGTCCATGCCGTCGCCCAGCTTGCCCTTGATCGGACCGTTCGCATCCATCGAGATCTGGCCCGAGACATAGACCATGTTGCCGCTTTTCACGAAGGGCACGTAGTTGGCGGCCGGTGCCGGGGCGTCGGGCAGGGTCACGCCCAGATCTGCAAGCTTTTTCTCGATGCTCATGGGTCTGTTCCTTCTTACACAGGGTCCGAACTGGACCCTATAGGCGCCGCGCGCCGGGTGAAACCGGATTGCGCCGTCCGTCCCCGTATAGATGTATTGTAACATGACGACGATGCCTGCGCGGCCTCTGGTGTCTGCCGGGCGATCAAGGCAGCGCGACCCGGAAAGTGGCAAGGCCGGGCGCATCACTTGTCCCGCTTGACACCCGGAACGCAACACGCCTGCCACAATGGGCAGGCGTGTCCGGTCTGATCCCAGGATGACAGGGTCTTACGAGGGCGACATGCCCCGCAGCCTTTCCGACCGGCGCCGCAGCAGCTCCACCACCGTCAGCAGGCAGATCGAGATCCCCACGAGGATTGTCGCCACAGCCAGGATCGTCGGAGAGATCTGCTCGCGCAGGCCGGTGAACATCTGCCAGGGCAATGTCTTCTGCCCGGCCGAGCCGACGAACAGCACCACGACCACCTCGTCGAAGGAGGTGATGAAGGCGAACAGCCCGCCCGAGATCACGCCCGGCAGGATCAGCGGCATCTGCACGCGGAAGAAGGTCGTGACCGGATCCGCGCCCATGTTCGCCGCCGCCCGCGTCAGCGAATTGTCGAAGCCCACCAGCGTTGCGGTCACCGTGATGATGACGAAGGGAATGCCCAAAGCGGCATGGGCCAGCACCACGCCCAGATAGGTGCCCTGCAGGCCGATCCGCGAATAGAAGAAATACATCCCCGCGGCCGAGATGATCAGCGGCACGATCATCGGCGAGATCAGGATCGCCATGATCGCCTGCCGCCCCGGCACGTGAGGCTGGGACAGGCCGATGGCGGCGAGCGTGCCGAAGCTGACGGCCAGCAGCGTCGCCATCGGCGCAATCAGGACCGAGTTGCGCAGCGCCTGTTGCCAGTCGTCGTTGGTGAAGAAGTCGCGGTAATGCTTCAGCGAATAGCCGGCCGGATCGAAGCGCAGCATTTCGGGCGTGAAGGTGAAAAAGTCCTCGGCGTTGAACGACAGCGGCATGACCACGAGGATCGGCGTGATCAGGAAGATCAGGATCGCCCAGCAGATCACGCGGAAGGTGTAATACCACAGCACCTGGTTCGGCGTCAGGTAGGGCGCCAGCGGTCCGCGATACCGGCCCTCGAACAGCCAGAAGGTCAGCCAGCCGAAGAACCAGCCGAAGATCGCCCCGATCACGGCGCCGGGGATGGCGCCGAAGAGGTAGCCGGCGACGGCAAAGACCGCCACGAGCGCCCAGCGGGCCGGTTTCTCGATCCCGTCGCGGGGCTGGGTCAGGACCCAGGCGATGGCCGCGCCCAGGATCGCGCCGACCACGATCCCGATCAGGCCCGACCCCTGCGCAGTGCCCACGAAGAGACCCGCGAGGGCACCGAACGCGGCGACGACGGGGACATAGAACTTCACCTCTGTGCGGTGAATCGGTGTCATCATGGCCATGTCTTCAGCCCCCCAGCTTCACGTTGTCGATGCCCACGATCCGGTCGTAGACCCAGTAGAGCAACAGAACCACCAGCAGCAGGATCGTCCCCAGCGCGGCCGCGAGGCCCCAGTTCAGCGAGGACGAGATGTGATAGGCGATCCGGTTCGAGATGAAGGTACCCGTTGTCCCGCCGACCAGTTCGGGCGTGATGTAGTAGCCGATGGCCAGGATGAACACGAGGATCGAGCCCGCCCCGATGCCCGGCACCGATTGCGGGAAGTAGACCCGCCAGAAGGCTGTCCAGTTGTTCGCCCCCAGCGACTTTGCCGCGCGCAGGTAACTTGGCGGGATCGTCTGCATCACCGAATATAGTGGCAGGATCATGAATGGCAGCAGGATATGCGTCATCGCGACGATGGTACCGAACTGGTTGTTGATCATCACCAATCGGGCGTCGTCCGCCACGATCCCCAGCCAGACCAGCACGTCGTTGATCACACCCTGCTGTTGCAGCATCACCTTCCAGGCCGAGGTTCGCACAAGCAGCGATGTCCAGAACGGCAGCAGCACCAGGATCATCAGCAGGTTCGCGCGCCGCGCCGGCAGGTTGGCCAGCAGCCAGGCCACCGGGTAGCCCAGCGCGATGCAGCTGAAGGTGATCACCAGCGACATCACCAGCGTGCGGCGGAACAGCATCATGTAGATCTGCTGGTTCTCCGGCCGCGCCTCGGGCCCGTCGGGGCCCAGCTGCATGTCGACGGCGTTCAGGAAATAGCCCGAGGTATAGCGCGAGGAATAGACCTTGATCGCGGCCCAGTTCTCGACCGACATCCAGTCCTGGTCGATGGCGGCGAAGGCGGCCTTGAAATCGACCGGCGGCATCGTGTCCAGCTGCGCGACCACGGCCTGCAGCTGATCGGCGCCGGTGCCGGTGTAGGACCCGATCGCATCGGCCGTGCCGGGCTGCGACAGGTCATAGGCGAAGGCGGCATAGACCGCTTCCCAGGGATCCTCCTCGGCGACGACATCCTCGTCCTCGATCGCGGTGAAAACGGCGAAGGCCGCGTATTCCCGCGCGGTCCTCGGCAGCAGGGCCGAAATCGCCTCGCCCGGGGCAAAGCCGATGTCGCCGCGCATGGAATCGCCGGTCAGCGTCGCCATCCGGTCGCGCGCGTCGTCGAGCACGGCCTCGTCGGCCGGCTCGCCGGACATCATGTCGTACCAGAACGATCCTTCGCCCCAGATCTCGTCGACATCGTCTTCCAGCCAGTCCTGCCAGACCTCGCCCACGTCATCCAGGCTGCGCCCCGACGTCCGGAACAGCGACGAGATGCCGACCTGTTCATAGTTCAGCCGGGTGCCGAGCTTGGTGTGCTCCTTGGCCTCGGCGGCGAGGAAGAGATCGAAGTAGAGCGCGCGAAAGACATCCTCGCCCGGCTCTTCGGTGCCCGAGGCATCCCAGCTGTCCAGCGCGGCGACCGTCTCGGGCAGCGTGTCCGACACCATCTGGTTCTCGACCGAGCGGAACAGCATGTCGAAAATCGGGGCGAGGAAGGTCAGCAGGACAAAGATCAGCAAGGGTGCGATCAGGGCCAGCGCCCGCATCTTCTGGTTTCTCAAGGACCTGGCCAGGCTCTTCTTCAGAGGCGTGCCGTCCGCGGCCACCATGGGGCCAGTCTGTTCCTGCGTCGCGTCTGTCATGCGCGTCCCTGTCCTGTTGTGCGGTCCGGGTGCGCATCCCGTTTTCCCGGAAGGAAACGAAGCGGAAAGATCTCTTGATCCCGCGCCCGCGAACCGCTTGGGTCTCAGCCGTCTTCGTCGTGGCCTTCGACCAGAATGATCGTGCTTTCGGCCGTGCGCCTGCGGATTTCGGCAACGGCCTGGTAGTCCGGGTCGTAATAGGCCGCCTTCGCGGCCTCGTAGCTGGGAAATTCGAACACGACGTGGCGGGTCTGTGCCGCGCCTTCCGGCGTTTCCGATTGTCCGCCTCGCACCAGGAACTTCGCGCCGAACGCCTTCAGCAGCGGCGTGTCCTTCTCGACGTATTCCTTGTAGGCCTCCGGATCTTTCACCGTGATGTGCCCGATGATGTAGCCCTTCGGCATGGTCGCTTCCCCGCCAGGAAAACGGGGCGGAGGATGATCCCCCGCCCCGGTCGTCAGATTACTGCGCCAGCCACGCCTGGAACTTCGCGTCGATGTCGTCGCGATAGTCGGCCCAGAACTCGTAGTTGTAGAGCAGCGTGTTCTTGGAGTTCTCCGGATCGGTCGGCATGTGCGGTGCCATGGCGATGCCCAGTTCGGCATGCTCACCCACCAGCGGTGCCGAGGAGGCACGGGCCGGCCCGTAGGAGATGTACTTGGCCTGGTCGGCCAGACGCTGGGTGTCGGTGGCGAACTTCACGAAGTCCTTCACGCGCGCCAGGGCGGCGTCATCGAGACCTTCGGGAATGATCCAGCCATCCAGGTCGAAGACCTGCATGTCCCACAGCATCGCGACCGGCTGGTCCTGCTCCTCGATGACCGAGAAGAGGCGGCCGTTGTAGGTGGAGCCCATCACGACTTCGCCGTCGGCCAGAAGCTGCGGCGTGTCGGCGCCGGCCGACCACCAGACGACATCGTCCTTGATGGTGGCAAGCTTGTCGAGAGCCTGCTGCTGGCCTTCCGGGGTGGCCAAGACATCATAGATTTCGTCCTTGGCAACGCCGTCGCAATACAGCGCCCATTCCATGTTGTTGATCGGACGCTTTTCCAGAGCCCGCTTGCCCGGATAGGTGTCCATGTCGAAGATGGCGCAGACCTCGGTCGGAGGCGTGTCGCCGACCATGTCGGTACGGTAGCCGAAGGTGGTCGAGTAGACGATCTGCGGGATGAAGCAATCCGACACGATCAGGTCGCCGAAATCGTCTTCGGCCGAGGTGCCGTCATCGCCTTCGGCCAGCAGGTCATCGGCATCGTATTCCATCGCCAGGCCTTCGTCGCACAGACGGATCGCATCCGCGGCCACGACGTCGACCAGGTCCCAGGTGATGTTGCCGGCTTCGTTCATCGCGCGCAGCTTGGCGACGGCTTCGGCCGAGCTTTCGTCCCAGGTGATCTCCACGTCGGGGTGCATTTCCTGGTAGGGATCCGCATAGGCGAGCTTCTGGCTCTCCTGGTAGGCACCGCCCCAGGACACCAGCGTCATCGAATCCGCCATGTCCTGTGCCATGGCCATCGGAGCTGCGATCGCAGTCGACGCCACGAGTGCCGTGAGTGACTTGAGTTTCATATATGTCTCTCCTTGTTTGATAGCGTTCTTCTTGCCCCTCCCGGTCTTGAGCGCCGGGTTAGCAGCCATGCGCCGCGCCGGTCAGGCGTCGAGCGCGTGGCAATCCTCGGGAAGCCAGCCGATTTCGATCTGGGTTCCCGGCTGGAGACGCACCTGGTCCGGCGCGTTCCGCGTCTTGATGATGAATTCGTCGTTGCCGGCCACCTTCAGGCGGGTGCGGAAGATGTCACCCATGTAGATGAATTCCAGCACTTCGGCCTTCAGCGTATGGACGCCTTCCTGCAGGCGGTCCTTGTTGTATTCGACCCGCTCGGGACGGATCGACACACGCGTGCGTTCACCCGGCTTGGAGACGTTGACCGGCTTGGCGTCGATCACCTCGCCGCCGTCCAGCTGCACCGTGGCACGGTTGCCGTTGATCTCCTGGACCACGCCTTCCAGCGTATTGTTCTCACCGATGAACTGCGCGACAAAGCTGTTTTCCGGCTCTTCGTACAGCTTGTCCGGCGGCGCCAGCTGCTGGATCCTGCCGTCGTTGAACACGGCGACCCGGTCCGACATTGTCAGCGCCTCGGTCTGGTCGTGGGTCACGTAGACCACGGTGATGCCCAGGTCGTCGGCGATGCGCTTGATTTCGAACTGCATGTGTTCGCGCAGCTGCTTGTCGAGCGCGCCCAGCGGTTCGTCCATCAGAACCAGCTCGGCCTCGAACACCAGCGCGCGCGCCAGGGCGATCCGCTGCTGCTGGCCGCCCGACAATTGCGCCGGACGCCGGCCGCCGAAAGCGCCCATCTGCACCATGTCCAGCGCGCGCTTCACCTTCTGCTCGCGCTCCGACTTGCCCATCTTCCGAACCTCGAGCGGAAAGCTGAGGTTCTCGGCGACGGTCATGTGCGGGAAAAGCGCGTAGTTCTGGAAGACCATCCCGATGCCGCGCTTGTGGGGCGGGATGTTGTTGATCGAAACTCCACCCAGGCGAATGTCGCCGTAGGTTGCCGTCTCGAACCCCGCCAGCATCATCAGGCAGGTGGTCTTCCCGGAACCGGACGGACCAAGCATGGTAAGAAATTCGCCCCTGGGCAGGGTGAGGTTCAGATCCTTGACGACGAGCGTTTCGCCATCATAGCTCTTCTGCACGCGATCGAATTCGACAAACGCGTTATCGACGTTCTTGTCTGCCAAGGGCAGCTCCCCGTGTTGTGACCGGCCGTCTTCTGCGGCTCATTTGATAGAAACCAACCACATCGGGCCTCAGGGCGCAACTGGAACGCCCTTGAAAAAGGCAGATGTTCAGATTTCGCCCTTAAAAGGTCGAAAATCACGGCCCTGTCGCCGCTTTGGGCAGCGCCTTTGCCGCGCTCCCGGGGTTACACAGGCCTCATCCGGGTCCGAAAAGGCCCGGTGCCGGGTTCGTTCCGGCCGCAATGCAGTAAAAAGGACCCAGGAATGCCAAGTCAGGACCTCCCCTTCGACCGCAGCGAATATGCCGCCCGGCTTGCCAAGACACGCACCGCGATGGCCGAGGCGGGCGTGGGCGTGCTGATCGTCACCGACCCGTCGAACATGGCCTGGCTGACCGGCTATGACGGCTGGTCTTTCTACGTGCACCAGGCCGTGGTCGTGTTCCCCGAGGGCGACCCGATGTGGTGGGGCCGCCGCCAGGATGCCGCCGGCGCCGTGCGCACCGTCTGGATGGACGACGAAAACGTCACCTCCTATGCCGAGGACTACGTCCAGACCACGGCCCGCCACCCGATGGAGGATCTGGCCCACCGGATCATCGACCACAACCACGGCACCGCGTGGATCGGGGTCGAGATGGACAATTATTACTTTTCCGCCAAGGCCTTCACCGTCCTGACGGAAAACCTGCCCGACGCCTCGCTGGTCGATGCGACCGCGCTGGTGAACTGGCAGCGCGCGGTGAAATCCCCGGCCGAGATCGCCTTTATCCGCCAGGCCGCGCGCATCTCCGAGGCGCTGATCGACGGGCTGGCCGAGCGCGTCGAACCGGGCGTGCCGAAGAACGAGGTGGTCGCCGAAACCTTCCGCGACGCGATCCGCGGCGTCGACGGTGCCTGGGGCGATTACCCGGCGATCGTGCCGCTGCTGCCCTCGGGGCCCGCCGCCGCCGCGCCGCACCTGACCTGGGACGGCGAACCCTTCCGCACCGGCGAGGGCACCACCTTCGAGATCGCCGGCTGCTACCGCCGCTACCACGCGCCGTTCTGCCGGACCATGTACCTGGGCGATCCCCCGGACGAGATGCTGCGCGCCGCCGATGCCCTGGCCCACGGGCTCGAGGCCGGGCTGGAGGCCGCCCGCGCCGGCAACCGCTGCCGCGACATCGCCGACGCCATGAACGGAGAGCTGGCCAAGGTCGGCATCATCCGCGCCGCCCGCTGCGGCTATCCGATCGGCCTCAGCTACCCGCCCGACTGGGGCGAACGCACCATGTCGCTGCGGTCCGAGGACGAATCAGAGCTGAAGGCCGGGATGACCTTCCACTTCATGCCCGGCCTCTGGATGGAAAGCTGGGGGCTCTCGATCACCGAAAGCATCCTGATCACCGAGGACGGCCCCGCCGAAACCTTCTGCTCGCGCCCGCGCGAGCTGTTCATCAAGCGCTGACAGCGGTACCGCCGGGCCTGCATGGCCCGGCCCCGGCTCAGGCCAAGAGGTCGTCCGTCCAGGACATCCCGGCAAAGATCGTCTCATGCGCGGCCAGATCGTGCAGCGCCGCATCCTCCGCCAGTGCCCTCAGCCCCTCGCCGCGTTCGAACGGCCAGGGGCCGCCGTCCCCCAGGAAGGGCGCGGGGCCGTCCTCGAAGGCAAAGACAAAGATGTCCTCTTGCGGGGGTTCGGCCACGGCGTCCGGGAATGCGGGCACCGCAGCCAGCGACACGGTCTCGTCCCCGATCAGGCTGGCGATCAGCGCCGGCAGATCGCCGATATCGCCACCGTCCAAACCGTCGGCCACCGCGAAGCCGGCAAGGTAAAGCGCGTCGTCCCATGGCTCCTGCTCCTGCAGCAGCAGGGCCCGTTCCACCACCCGCTCGGCCGCCGCGCCGACGAACCGGCCAAAGACCCCCTCCACGAGGTGATCCGCCACCCGCGCCAGCCGCTCTCCGGCGGGTGGCCCGAAAACGTCGCCCAGGAACACCCGGATCAGTTCCCCGGGATCGCGGCTCGCCTCGTAGCTCAGCCCGATCGCGCCTATGGCGTGCGACACCTGGTTCAGGCCGTCGGGCTGGCGGAACGGATCCTGGAAGCCGCCGTTGCCGTTCAGCACCGCAAGGGTCGGATCCACGAACCAGGGACCCTGGTTCCGGCCGCTGTCGCTGTAGTCGAGCCCGACCAGCACCAGCTTCAGATCCTCGATCACGATGTCCGGGGCCCCCTCCAGCCCCTCCGCCAGATGCACGGAATAGGCGGCGACATTGACGAAGGCCTGCACCTTGTTGTCGAGGGTGCCGAACTGCTCCAGCGCGAATTCCGACAGCGCCTCGCGCCGCGCCGCCTCGGACAGTCCGACGGTCTGGGGTCCGGTCTGGGAATCTGACCGGGCGCTGAAGATGGGGCGGGGCATGGCGACGATCCTCCTGTCACGCCGGCCAAACCCGGCGCGCTCCGGTTGGCGGCAGTATCGCTGCCCCTGCCCCGCCCGGCAAGCCACCCTGCCCCACGGCACCGCGAGGCGCGGACCACGGACGGGCGCGGGCCGGCGCGCGGGGTGGGCGGGCGGGAGCGTGCCGGCCCGCGTCCGGGCCAGCCGTCACGCCAGCGGGCGGCTGGGCACCCAAGCATACCCGTCCGGGTCAAGGATATAGGCCTCGCGCAGCCCGTGGGGCTTGTCGGTGGGGGGCTGCAGGATCGTGGCGCCCAGCGGTTCGGCCCGCGCCACCGCCACGTCGGGGTCGCTGTCGTAAAGCCGAAGCTCGATCCCGCCGCCGCGCGGAGGTGTTTCAGGCAGCAGGCCCAGCAAGGGGTTGGCGTGATAGGTGCCGTCGGAATGCAGCTGAAACAGCTGCGCACCATAGCGCAGGATGGCGAAATCCCGCGTCACCTGATGCGCCTCCATGTCAAAGACCTCCCCAAGGAAAGCCGCCCGCGCCACCACGTCGCGCACCAAAAGGTTGAGCCCGAGCCCCCTCAGACTGCGCCCGAAATCCGCCGGCCCAACCTTGTCGTAATTCATCCCGGTGCTCTCCCCTGCAGGCAGACATGCCCCGATGATTTGATACCGTCTGCGAAATAAATTGGCCAAGCCGGTTGACGCAAGGTCAGAGTAACCTTACCGTTAATTAACCCAAGAAAAGTTTAGATATGCCACCACTGACCACGACCTTCGCGGCGCTGGGGGATCCTGTGCGTTTTGCCATCGCCGAGCGCCTTCTGAAGCAAGGCGCCATGCCCGCGGGCAAACTGCGCGACGTGGCCGATATCTCGGCCCCGGCGATCTCGCGCCACCTGCGGGTCATGCGCAAGGCGGGGATCGTCACGCAGGAGGTGAATGGAACCCGCCGGATCTACGCGATCGACCCCTCGGCCGTGGCGCGTATCGACGCCTGGCTGAAACTGCACCGCGACTTCTGGGCCGCCGGGCTGGACCGGCTGGCCCAGGTTCAGACCCTGGACAAGGACCAGGACGGCAGGTCGTAAGCAACGGCTGCGCGGTGCGGGAGGACCGGCGTGGCAGCGGTGTCACGCCGGCGTCACGGGAGCGGCCTATGCGCGGCCGAAAACCGCTTGCACCTGCCGCAGGGATTCCCAAAATCGGATCATGACACAGAACGTTATCGCCGACTGGCCCGCCGTCGCCCCCAAGCTTATCTCCGTTGCTGCCGGTCGCGCGCCCGCCGACATGGTCATCCGCGGCGGCATCTGGGTCAATGTCCACACCCGCGAGTCCCTGCCGGGCCATGACATCTGCATCGCCGAAGGGCGTATCGCCTGTGTCGTCGGGGATGCCGGCGAAAGGATCGGGCCCGATACGCAGGTGATCGAGGCCGATGGGCGTTACATGATCCCGGGGCTGTGCGACGCGCATATGCATATCGAGAGCGGGATGCTGACGCCGGCGGAATTCTCGCGCGCCGTGATCCCGCATGGCACGACCTCGATGTTCCATGACCCGCACGAAATCGCCAATGTCCTTGGCCTCGACGGCGTGCGGATGATGCATGACGAGGCGATCCTGCAGCCGGTCAACGTGTTCACCCAGATGCCGTCCTGCGCGCCCTCGGCCCCGGGGCTGGAGACCACAGGCTTCGAGATCACGCCCGAGGATGTGGCCGAGGCGATGACATGGCCCGGCATCGTGGGCCTGGGCGAGATGATGAACTTCCCCGGTGTCGCCGCCGCCGATCCCAAGATGCTGGCCGAGATCGCCGCGACCCAGCGCGCCGGCAAGACGGTCGGCGGGCATTATGCCTCGCCCGACCTGGGCGACGATTTCGCCGCCTATGTCGCCGGCGGCCCGGCGGACGATCACGAATGCACACGCGAGGAAGATGCCATAGCCCGCGTCCGGCAGGGCATGCGCTCGATGCTGCGGCTCGGCTCGGCCTGGTACGATGTCGAGGCGCAGATCACCGCGGTCACCGAAAAGGGGCTGGATCCGCGCAGTTTCATCCTGTGCACCGACGATTGCCATTCCGGCACGCTGGTGCATGACGGGCACATGAACCGGGTGGTGCGCCATGCCATCGCCTGCGGCTGCGACCCGCTGATCGCCCTGCAGATGGCGACGCTGAACACCGCCACGCATTTCGGGCTGGAGCGCGAGATCGGCTCGCTGACACCGGGGCGCAGGGCGGATGTGATCCTGACCTCGGACCTGACCGAGCTGCCCATCGAACTGGTGATCGCGCGCGGCCGGGTGGTCGCGAAAGACGGCGAATGCCTTGTCGACTGCCCGCATTACGACTGGCCCGACACGGCGCGGCAGACCGTGCGGCTGGGCCATCAGCTGAGCGAGAGCGATTTCGAGATCGCGGCCCCCGAAGGCGCCAACGCGGTGCGCGCCAATGTCATCGGCGTGGTCGAGAACCAGGCGCCGACCAAGGCGCTGAAGGCCGATCTGCCGGTGAAGGACGGTCTGGTCGAGATGGAGGGCGAGACCATCCAGATCGCCCTGGTGGAACGTCACCGGGCGACGGGCGGCGTGACCAACGCCTTTGTCTCGGGCTTCGGCTACAAGGGGCGGATGGCCATGGCCTCGACCGTGGCGCATGACAGTCACCACATGATCGTCGTGGGCACCGACCGCGCACAGATGGCTCTGGCCGCCAACCGGCTGGCCGAGGTCGGCGGCGGCGTGACACTGTTCCGCGATGGCGAGGAACTGGCGATGGTCGAGCTGCCGATCGCCGGGCTGATGTCGGACGCGCCGGCGGCGACCGTCGCCGACAAGGCCCGCAAGCTGGGCGAGGCGATGGAGGCCTGCGGCTGCACGCTCAACAACGCCTACATGCAGCATTCGCTGCTGGCGCTTGTGGTGATCCCGGAACTGCGTATCTCGGACCTCGGGCTTGTCGACGTCCGGACCTTCCAGCGCATCGAGCTGTTCGAGGCGCTGTCATGACCCAGCTGACCACGCCCAAGATCCCCGGCCCCGAGGCCTTCGACACGGCCGAGGCCGCCGTCGCGCGGCTGGAAGAGCTTTACGCCGCGGCCACCGCCTTTCTGACCGAGGGCTTCACCGCCGCCATGTCCGGACAGGCGCCGGACCGCCGGATGCGCGCCTATTACCCCGAGGTACGGCTGACCACGACAACCCATGCGCGGGTCGACAGCCGGCTGAGCTTTGGCCATGTCTACCAGCCCGGCACCTATGCGGCGACGATCACGCGGCCGGACCTGTTCCGCAATTACCTGACGCAGCAGATCGGCCTGCTGATCGCCAACCATGGCCAGCCGGTGACCATCGGCGCCTCGGACACGCCGATCCCGGTGCATTTCGCCGTCGGCGGCCTGACCGTGCCACAGGAAGGCGCAGTGGATTTCGTGCTGCGCGATTACTTCGACGTGCCCGACCTGACGACGACCAACGACGATATCGTCAACGGCACCTATGTCTCGCCCGATGGCACCGGACCGCTGGCGCCCTTCACGGCACAGCGGGTGGATTATTCGCTGGCGCGGCTCAGCCATTACACGGCGACGGATCCGGAGCATTTCCAGAACCACGTCCTGTTCACCAACTACCAGTTCTACGTGGCCGAGTTCGAGGCCTTCGCCCGCGCCGCGCTGGCCGATCCGGACAGCGGCTATACCAGCTTTGTCTCGACCGGGAATGCCGAGATCACGACGCCGGACGGCGTGCTGCCCCCGGCCGACAAGGTCCCGCAGATGCCGTCGTTTCACCTCAAGCGGCCCGACAGCAGCGGCATCACCCTGGTCAATATCGGCGTCGGCCCGTCGAACGCCAAGACGGCCACGGACCATATCGCCGTGCTGCGCCCCCATGCCTGGCTGATGGTCGGCCATTGCGCCGGGCTGCGCCATACCCAGGCGCTGGGGGATTTCGTGCTGGCCCATGGCTACCTGCGCGAGGATCACGTGCTGGACGACGACCTGCCCGTCTGGGTGCCGATCCCGGCCCTGGCCGAGGTTCAGGTGGCGCTGGAGGAAGCGGTCGAGGACGTGACCGAGCTGCAGGGCTATGACCTGAAGCGGATCATGCGCACCGGCACCGTCGCCACGATCGACAACCGCAACTGGGAGCTGCGCGACCAGTCCGGCCCGGTGCAGCGCCTGTCGCAGTCGCGCGCCATCGCGCTGGACATGGAAAGCGCCACGATCGCGGCCAACGGCTATCGCTTCCGGGTGCCCTATGGCACGCTGCTCTGCGTGTCGGACAAGCCGCTTCATGGCGAGCTGAAGCTGCCCGGCATGGCCTCGGATTTCTACAGGACGCAGGTGTCGCGGCACCTGGCGATCGGGGTCCGGGCGATGGAGGCGCTGCGCACCATGCCGCTGGAACGGCTGCACAGCCGCAAGCTGCGCTCGTTCGACGAAACCGCCTTCCTGTGATCCGCCGCCGCCCGTGCCAGAGGCCACCGGCACAAGATATAGACTCGGTGGCCCGGCGCATGACGCATGGCGGCCATCCCTCGGAAATGGTGACTTGACCGCCGCCGCGACGCGTCATAGCCACGCCAGCAAGGTCCGCGGGCACACCAAACGCGGGGCAACGGGCGGTGAATTGCCGAAAACACCTGAAAAGTGCGGCATCTGTGCATCTTTCGAGCCCCTACGAGTTGTGTGAGCCCACAAGATCGCGTTACATTTCTGCACTGAGGCCCCATAACTCGGGCAGAACAAGGAGAGCACAGCACATGGCCAACAAACCCATGACGAAGACCCAGCTTGTGGCCGCTCTGGCCGAAGAAATGGGAACCGACAAGAAAGCCGCGACCGGCGCGCTGGACGCCATCGTGGGCATCATCACCCGCGAAGTTTCGGCCGGTGGCGCCGTGACCCTGCCGGGCGTCGGCAAGATCTACTGCCGCGAGCGCCCCGAGCGCGAAGTGCGCAACCCGGCCACGGGCGAGACCTTCACCAAGGAAGCCGACAAGGTGGTGAAGATGACCATCGCCAAGGCGCTGAAAGACAGCGTGAACGCAGACGCCTGACGCCAGGCATTGCGCACAGCTTGGACGGGGCCGTCATGCGACGGCCCTTTTCTTTTGGGGACAAGCCCGGCAGCCCGAGGCCCCTCCCTCCGGTCGGGGGGCTGCCGGTGGCAAGCCTTCGGCTTGCGCGGCCTTGCGATCCCCGCGCGATTGCCCAATGGTCCGCGCGAACGGACCGGAAGGACGATACGATGGACCTGCGCGCGCTTGGCATGGGGCTGGCCTTTGCCCTGATGTGGTCCTCGGCCTTCACCTCGGCCCGGATCATCGTGGCGGATGCCTCTCCGCTGTTCTCACTGGCCGCGCGCTTTCTGGTGTCGGGGCTTCTGGGCGTGATCATCGCCCGCGCGCTGGGGCAAAGCTGGCACCTGACGCGGGCGCAATGGCGCGCGACGATCCTGTTCGGGATCTGCCAGAACGCCCTGTACCTGGGGTTCAATTTCGTCGCCATGCAATGGATCGAGGCGTCGATGGCCGCAATCATCGCCTCGGCCATGCCGCTGCTGGTGGCGCTGGCAAGCTGGCTGGTGTTCGGGGAAAAGCTTGGCCCGCTGGGTATCATCGGACTGATCGCGGGAACGGCCGGCGTGGCCTTGATCATGGGCGCGCGGATCTCGGGCGGGGCTGACCCGCTGGGCGTGGTCTTTTGCCTGGTGGGCGTTCTGGCGCTGACCTTCGCCACGCTGGCGATCCGGGGCGCGACCTCGGGGGGGAACTTCATGATGATCGTCGGGCTGCAGATGCTGATCGGCTCGGCCGCCCTGACCCTGGCGGCCCTGGCCGTGGAAACCCCGCGGGTCGATCCCTCATGGCCGCTTCTGATCGCCTTTGCCTACACGACCCTGGTGCCGGGGCTGCTGGCGACGCTCGTCTGGGTGATGCTGCTGAACCGGATCGGCGCCATCCGGGCGGCGACCTTCCATTTCCTCAACCCGGTGTTCGGCGTGGGCATCGCGGCGCTGCTGCTGGGCGAACGCCTGACCCTGACGGACATGATCGGGGTGGCGATCATCACCGCCGGGATCCTTGCGGTTCAATTGGCGCGGCAGGGCCGAACCGTGTAGGGGGCGCTGCCCCCGCCCTCCTGCGGAGGACTCCCCCGGAGGTATTTGGGCAAAGATGAAGACTGGATGCCCACGGCCCCTCGACGACCTGCCGCTGTCCGATCGTCACAAGGGGCCAACGGCGGTCGCGCGGCGCCCCCCCCTGTCTTCACTTTTGCCCAAATACTCCGCCGCTCCGTCGCAGAAAGAGCGACACTTCAGAACAGGACGCCTAGTTCAACAGCCCTTCGATCACGCCGGTCACCTGAGCACTTTCGGGCCGCACACCCGAGCGCCAGGTGGCAACGATCTCTCCATCCGGGCCCAGAAGGATCTTGTTGAAGTTCCAGCGCGGCGAAAATCCGCTTGTCTCACGGACGGCGGCATAGAAGGGATGCGCCGCCGCGCCGGTCACATGGGTGATGTCGGTCATCGGGAAATCCAGCCCGTAGTTGAGCTCGCAGAAATCCTTCACCTCCTCGGCGCTGCCGAGCTCCTGGTTGAAGTCATCCGAGGGCACCGCGAGAACCACCAGCCCGCGGTCGCGATAGCTGTCATAGAGCGCTTGCATCCCCTCGTACTGATAGGTGAAGCCGCATTTCGACGCGGTGTTCACCACCAGCACGGGACGCCCGCGCCAGTCTTCGAGCGACAGGGTGCCACCGTCGATCGAGGCGAAGGTCCCGGTCAGCCCGCCGGCATGTGCCGCGGGCGCGAAGAGTGTCAGAAGTGACAGAAGGCCCGGAAAAAGCAGGCGGAGCATTGCTTTACCTCACGTCATTAGTAAACGGACGTTAACCTAGGTCTTGGAACTCGCCCGGCCAGTGCCAAATCTTAGGGGATTGCCGACAAAAAGGAGCTCTGAATGCCCCGATATGCCAAGACGGACGACGCCATTGCCGCGCTGAGCGAAGAGGAATTCTACGTCACCCAGCAAAGCGGCACGGAACGCCCCGGCACCGGCAAGTATCTCGGCAACAAGGAGCCGGGTATCTACGTCGATGTCGTTTCGGGCGAACCGCTGTTCGCGTCGTCCTCGAAATACGAAAGCGGCTGCGGCTGGCCCAGCTTCGTCAAGCCGATCGAACCCGAACACGTGGTCGAAATCGAGGACCGCACGCACGGGATGGTCCGCACCGAGGTGCGCTCGAAACACGGTGACAGCCACCTGGGCCATGTCTTCCCCGACGGGCCGCGCGATCGGGGCGGGTTGCGATATTGTATCAACTCGGCGGCACTTCGTTTCATCCATCGTGACGAGATGGAGGCCGAAGGTTATGGTGAATACTCTCATTTGGTGGAGGAAGTTCAATGACAAAGCGCGAACGTGCCGTACTTGCCGGGGGATGTTTCTGGGGCATGCAGGATCTGATCCGCAAGCTTCCGGGCGTTGAGAAGACCCGGGTCGGCTATACCGGGGGCGATGTCCCCAACGCGACCTATCGCAATCACGGCACCCATGCCGAAGGGATCGAAATCTGGTTCGACCCCGAAGTGATCTCGTACCGGGAAATCCTGGAATTCTTCTTCCAGATCCATGATCCGACCACGCTGAACCGCCAGGGCAACGACATCGGCCTGAGCTACCGGTCGGCGATCTACTTCGACGGCGAGACCCAGCGCCAGACGGCGCTTAGCACGATCGCCGACGTCAACGCCTCCGGCCTCTGGCCCGACCGCGTTGTGACCGAGGTGGAGCCGGTCGGCGATTTCTGGGAGGCCGAGCCGGAGCACCAGGATTACCTGCAGCGTCTGCCCTCGGGCTACACCTGCCACTTCCCGCGCCCCGACTGGGTTCTGCCCCGGCGCGAAGCGGCCGAGTGATCGCGCACCGATCGCGGGACGGGTCGCGCGCCCTGGCGCCGCCCGCCTGACGATCAGGCCAGGGGACACCGCGTGCACGTCGCGGCGTCCCGGGCATCACGCGAAAACCTATCCGTCGAGGCGGGCGATGGCCCATCGCGCCGCCTCGGCCACGGTCTCGTCCGGATCGGACAGCAGTGCGCGCGCCGTGTCGGCCAGCCGCGGCTTTCCCGAATTCCCGATTGCATACAGCACGTTGCGCACGAACCGGTCGCGCCCGATCCGCTTGATCGGAGAGCCCGAGAACCGCGCGCGGAACCCGGCATCGTCCAGCATCGCCAGCTCTCCCAGAGGCGCCGTCGCCTGCCCGTCATAGCGCAGGTCCGAAGCCGCCTGCGCGAACTTGTTCCACGGACAGACCGCCAGACAATCGTCGCAGCCGTAGATCCGGTTGCCCAGCAGGGGGCGCAACGCCTCATCCACCGGGCCCTTGTGCTCGATCGTCAGGTAGGAAATGCAGCGCCGCGCATCCAGCCGGTAGGGTTCGGGAAAGGCACGCGTCGGACAGATGTCCTGGCACAGCCGGCAGGATCCGCAATGGTCCACCTCCGGCGCGTCGGCCGGCAGCTCCAGCGTGGTAAAGATCGCCCCCAGGAAGCACCAGTTGCCCCAGTCGCGGCTGAGCAGGTTGGTGTGCTTGCCCTGCCAGCCCAGCCCCGCCGCCTGCCCCAGCGCCTTTTCCGACACCGGCGCGGTATCGACGAAGACCTTGATCTGCGCGGTCTCCCCCTGCCGCGCCGCCTCGTCGATCAGCCAGCGGCCGACCCGCTTCAGCCGCTTCTTGACGATGTCGTGGTAATCCCGCCCCCGCGCATAGGCCGAGGTCACGCCCTCCTGCCGCCTCTCCAGCAGCGGCAGAGGATCGCTGTCGGGTGCATAGCTCTCGGCCAGCATCACGATGCTCCGCGCCTCGGGCCAGAGCGCCGCGGGATCCTCGCGCCAGGTCACGCGATCGGCCAGCCAGCCCATCTGCCCATGATACCCCGCCTCAAGAAAGGCACGCAGCCGTTCCGGCACCTCCGGCACCGCATCGGGCCGGCACACGCCCATGGCGACAAACCCCTCCTCGAGGGCCCGCGCTTTAAGGCTGTGTCTGAACGCGACCGGATCCATATTCCGCTCCTTACCCGATAGGCATCCCCATCGGCAAATCCGCGCCACACCCCGTCTTCACCTTGGAAAAATATCTTTCGGGGGGTCGCCATCGCGTCGCCATCGGTTCGAGCCCGATGGCGACGGGCAGACAGCCCCCGGCGTTCACCGCCTAAACCGCCGCTGCCCGGACGTGCAAAGCCCGCCACACGCACCGTATCAGAGGATCAGAAATCCAGATCGGCGTAATGCGGCGGCGGCGGAAAACCCGGCACCTGGTCTGCCAGGATCGAGCGGAACGCCGGGCGCGACTTGATCTTCGCGTACCAGTCCTTGACCACCGCCGACCGGTTCCAGTCCACGTCCGAGATGTAATCCAGCGATGACAGGTGCGCGGCCGCCGCGAAATCGGCCAGCGTCATCACGTCACCGGCCAGCCAGCGCCGGTGATCCAGCAGCCAGGACATGTAATCGAGGTGGTACTTGATCGCCTTGGCCCCGTCCTTGACGTTGCGGCTGTCCGGGAAGCCCTGCTTCATGACCTTCTTGTTGACCCGCTCGTAGAGCAGTTTCGAGGTCACCTCGTTGTGGAACTTGTCATCGAACCAGCCGATCAGGCGGCGCACCTCGTACCGGCCATCGGGGTCGCGCGGCAGCAGCGGCGGCTCGGGGCGGGTTTCCTCGATGTATTCGCAGATCGCCGCGCTTTCGGCCATCATCTTGCCGTCCAGCTTCAGCACCGGCACCTTGGCCGCCGGATTGCGGCGCAGGAAATCGGGCTCCTGCTCCCAATACCGCTCCTCGACCAGCTCCACCTCCACCTTCTTCTCGGCGAGAGAGAGTCGAACCTTGCGGCAGAAGGGTGAAAGCGGGACGTGGAAGAGGCGGGCCATCTAAATCTTCGTCATAAGGGAACGGTTAACTACTACCGCTTCGTGGCGGCGGGTTTCAATCCTCGAAGCACGCTGCGCGTCCGTCCGCCCGTATCGTTGCCGCGCCGTCAGCGATCCCGGCGGCCCGACGCTGCAGGGAGGGCGACAGGTTGCCGGGGTCCCGGGACTTGGGCGAGGGCAGGATCGCGGCGATCCGCGCGGCCTGGGACGCGGTCAGATCGGCGGCCGAGACGCCGAAATATTCCTGCGCCGCCGCTTCCACGCCGAACATCGCGCGGCCGGTCTCGGCGATGTTCAGGTAAACCTCGAGGATCCGCTGTTTCGACCAGACCGCCTCGATCATCATGGTGATCACGGTTTCCAGCGCCTTGCGGGGCCAGGACCGGTCCTGCCAGAGAAACACGTTCTTCGCCACCTGCTGCGAGATGGTCGACCCGCCGCGCTGCGCCCCGTCCTCCATCGCCGCCTTGATCGCGTCGACGTCGAACCCCCAATGCTGGCAGAAATTCGCATCCTCGGCGGCCACGGCAGAGCGGGCCATGACCGGCGCGATGTCCTCCATCGGGACCCACGCGCGCTCAAGCGGGCCGTAGAGCCCGTATTCCACCCACATCGTATGGGTCAGCGGCGGGTTCACGACACTGAACAGCAGGACCAGGGCGACGATCACGGCGGCAAGCACCATCGCCAGCCGTAGCGCCATGCGGCCAAGCCAGCGCAGCGGCCGGATCCGACGGATCGCGGGCCTGTCCTCGCCCGCACCGGCCTTCGCGGCCGTCTTCTTCGATTTCGATGCCTGTTTTGCCACGGCCTGCCCGATTTCCATGCCTGGGTGCCCAGACTACCGCGTTTGCCGGTCCGGTGAAACGCCCCGCGACCACGCCACGGCCACCGCGCCCGGGTCGCACGGGGTGGGCGCGCGTGACATCCGCCGCCCCGGCCCGGGCGCGGTGGTGTCGCGCCCGGGCCAGCCCGAGGATCACTCGGCGGGCATTGCCGCTTCTTCGATGCTCAGCGGTGCCGGCAGGTGGGCCAGCATTTCCTTCGGACAGACCTGGAGGAAGTTGCCCTTCTCCATGTCCCAGTGCTGCAGGATGTCCTTGGCCTTGCGCGAGAACGTCTCGGTCGCGTGGCCCGTGATCAGCTCGTGCAGCTCGGCTTCCCAGTGATCGACGCTGACCGGGCAGGTCACCAGCGTGTCCATGTTCATCATGGTCTGCGCCTTGCCCTCCGGGTCATACAGATACGCCATGCCCCCGGTCATCCCGGCGCCGAAGTTCGGCCCGATGTCGCCCAGGATCACGGCCACGCCGCCGGTCATGTATTCGCACCCGTTCGACCCACAGCCCTCGATCACCACCTTTGCGCCCGAGTTCCGCACCGCGAACCGCTCTCCGGCGCGGCCGGCGGCAAAGAGATAGCCGTCCGTCGCCCCGTACAGCACGGTGTTGCCGACGATCGTGTTCTCCGACGCCTGCAGCGGCGATACCTGCGGCGGACGCACGACGATCAGACCGCCCGACAGCCCCTTGCCGACATAGTCGTTGGCATCGCCCGAAACCTCGATCTTCAGGCCCGGAGCCGCGAAGGCGCCCAGCGACTGGCCGGCCGAGCCCTGCAGCTTGACGTGCAGGTGGTCCGGCTGGAACGCGTTGCGCATGCCGAAGTTCTGCACGATGTGGCTCGAGGTGCGCGTGCCCACGGTGCGGTGCGTGTTCTGCACCGCGTAAGACAGCTGCATCTTCTCGCCGTCCTTCAGGAACCGCGCGGCGTCCTTGACGATCTGCGCGTCCAGCGTGTCCGGCACCGGGTTGCGCGGCTTGTCGCGGTCGTAGACGATCTTGTCCGCGCCATCGACTGTGATCAGCAGCGGGTTCAGGTCCAGGTCGTCCAGGTGTGCCGAGCCACGGCTGACCTGGTTCAGCAGGTCGGCCCGGCCGATCACCTCGTCCAGCGAGCGCGCGCCCAACTCGGCAAGGATTTCCCGCACTTCCTGGGCATAGAAGGTGATCAGGTTCACCACCTTGTCCGCGTTGCCGGTGAACTTCTCGCGCAGGGCCGGATCCTGGGTGCAGACGCCCACCGGGCAGGTGTTCGACTGGCACTGGCGGACCATGATGCAGCCCATGGCGATCAGAGCGGCTGTCCCGATGCCGTATTCCTCGGCTCCCAGCATCGCGGCCATGACGATGTCACGGCCCGTGCGCAGACCGCCGTCCGTGCGCAGCGTCACGCGGCCGCGCAGGTGGTTCATCGACAGAACCTGGTGCGCCTCGGTCAGTCCCATTTCCCACGGCAGGCCGGCATATTTGATCGAGGTCGCCGGAGACGCCCCGGTGCCGCCGTTATGGCCCGAGATCAGGATGACATCGGCCTTCGCCTTGGCCACGCCGGCAGCGATCGTGCCGACGCCCGAGGACGCCACCAGCTTCACCGTCACCTTGGCGCGCGGGTTGATCTGCTTGAGGTCGTAGATCAGCTGCGCGAGGTCCTCGATCGAGTAGATGTCGTGGTGCGGCGGCGGCGAGATCAGGGTCACGCCCTTGGTCGAATGGCGCAGCCGCGCGATCAGGTCGGTGACCTTCATACCCGGCAGCTGGCCGCCCTCGCCGGGCTTGGCGCCCTGGGCCACCTTGATCTCAAGCTCTTCGCAATGGTTCAGGTATTCGGCGGTCACACCGAAGCGGCCCGAGGCCACCTGCTTGATCTTGGCCGACGGGTTGTCGCCGTTGGGTTCAGGCACGAAATGTGCCGGATCCTCGCCGCCCTCGCCGCTGTCGGATTTCGCCCCGATGCGGTTCATGGCGACGTTCAGCGTCTTGTGCGCCTCGGGGCTCAGCGCGCCCAGCGACATGCCCGGCGTCACGAAGCGCTTGCGGATCGCGGTGATGCTTTCCACCTCTTCCAGCGGCACGGGCTTGCCCAGCGGCTTGAAGTCCAGCAGGTCGCGCAGGTGGATCGGCGGATTCGCCTGCATCTTCTTCGAATACTGCTTCCAGATCTCGAACGAGGCCGAGTTGCAGGCCATCTGCAGCATGTGCATCGAGCTGGCTTCCCAGGCGTGGGTCTCGCCCGATTTCCGCGCCTTGTAGAAGCCACCGATCGGCAGCACGTCCAGACCGCTGGTCCAGCCCTTGGCGTGGATCTCTTCGGCCTTGCGCTGGATGCCGCTGACCCCGATCCCCGAGATCCGCGAGGTCATGCCCGGGAAGTATTCGGCGCACATGGCGCGGCTGAGGCCCACGGCCTCGAAGTTCAGACCGCCGCGATAGGACGAAATGACCGAGATCCCCATCTTCGCCATGATCTTCAGCAGGCCCTGATCGATGGCTTCGCGATACTTGGCGACCGCCTCGTTCAGGGACCCGTCATAAAGACCCCGCGAAATCCGGTCAGCCATCGTGTCTTCGGCCAGATAGGCGTTCACGATGGTCGCGCCGCAGCCGATCAGCACCGCGAAGTAATGCGGGTCGATACATTCGGCCGACCGCACGTTGAGCGAACAGAAGGTCCGCAGACCCTGCCGCGTCAGGTGCGAATGCACCGCAGAGGTCGCAAGGATCATCGGCATGGCCACGCGGTCCTCGCCGGAATGCTGATCGGTCAGCACCAGGTGCCCGGCGCCCGAGCGCACGGCATCCTCGGCCTCGGACCGGATCCGCGCCAGCCCTTCGTTCAGGGCGCGCGAGCCGGGGGCGAAGGTACAGTCGATCTCGACCAGCGGGGCGTTGAACTGCTCGGTCAGCTGATCCCACTGGCCGTTGCCGACAAAGGGGCTTTCCAGAACGATGATCTCGGTCTGCGAGCTGTCCTCGTCCAGCACATTCTTGAGGTTGCCGAACCGGGTCTTCAGGCTCATGACCCGGAATTCGCGCAAGCTGTCGATCGGCGGGTTGGTCACCTGGCTGAAGTTCTGCCGGAAGAAGTGGCTGAGCGGGCGGTATTGCTTGGACAGCACCGCCGAGGGCGTGTCGTCGCCCATCGAGGCGATGCTTTCCTTGCCGTCCTCGGCCATCGGCATGAGGATCTGCTCGATCTCCTCGATGCTGTAACCGGAAGCGATCTGCCGCTTGCGCAGCTCGGCGCCTTCGAACAACGGCGCCTCGTCGGCCTTGGCCAGCACCTCGTCCGTGTCGTTGATCTTGCCGACCCAGTCGCCAAAGGGCTGGGACGCGGCGAGCTTGTTCTTGATGTCGACGTCGTGGAACAGCTTGCCCTCGACCATGTCGATCGCCAGCAGCTGGCCGGGGCCCAGGGCGCCCTTTTCGACCACGGTCGCCTCGTTGGTCGGCACCATGCCGACCTCGGATCCGGCGATGACCAGGCCATCGCCCGTCACGACATAGCGCATCGGCCGCAGCCCGTTGCGGTCCAGCCCGGCACAGACCCAGCGGCCGTCGGTCATGGCAAGTGCTGCGGGGCCGTCCCAGGGCTCCATCACCGAGTTGCAGTAGGAATACATGTCGCGCCAGCTTTGCGGCAGTTCGACCGCCTGCTTGGACCAGCTTTCCGGGATCAGCAGCGTCTTGGCCATCGGAGCCGAGCGGCCAGACCGGACGAGCACCTCGAACACCGCGTCCAGCGCGGCCGAATCCGAGGACCCGCCGGCGATGATCGGCTTGATGTCGTCGGCCATCTCTCCGAACGCGGCCGAGGCCATCCGGATCTCGTGGCTTTTCATCCAGTTGGTGTTGCCCTTCAGCGTGTTGATCTCGCCGTTATGGGCCAGCATGCGGAAGGGCTGGGCCAGCCACCATTCGGGGAAGGTGTTGGTGGAATAGCGCTGGTGATAGATCGCGAAGGCCGACTCAAAGCGTTCGTCCTTCAGGTCGGGATAGAATTCCGCGACCTGCTCGGCCAGCATCATGCCCTTGTAGATGATCGACCGGCAGGACAGCGACGCAAGGTAAAGCCCGTGGATGCCTTCGGCGGCGGCGGCCTTCTCGATGCGGCGGCGGATCACGTAAAGCTCGCGCTCGAACCGTTCCTCGTCCACACCCTTGGAGTTCGAGATGATGATCTGCTCGATCTCCGGCCGCGTCGCGTTGGCCTTCTCGCCCAGGACCGAGATGTCCACCGGCACGTGGCGCCAGCCGTAGATGTAATAGCCCTTCCGCAGGACCTCTGTCTCGACGATGGTCCGGCAGCGTTCCTGCGCGCCGAAATCGGTGCGCGGCAGGAAGACCTGGCCGACGGCCATCAGCTCGTCCTTGCGGGGGTGATGCCCGGTGCGCGTGACCTGATCGTGGAAGAAGGGCACCGGGATCTGCACGTGGATGCCCGCGCCGTCGCCGGTCTTGCCGTCGGCATCGACGGCACCGCGGTGCCAGATCGCCTTCAGCGCGTTGATCCCGGCCTCGACGACCTTGCGGCTTTTCTGCCCGTCGATCGACACGACAAGTCCGACACCGCAGTTCGCCTTCTCCTCGGTCTCGGAATACATGCCGTGCTCGGCCAGCCACTTGCGTTTCTGGCGTTCGGTTTCGGCCCAGTTGTCCATCATTGCGTCAGACATGTCAGTACCCCTTCTCAGGTCGGGCCCAGGCCCGGGTTGACGGTATACGAGGCCAGAAGCCGCGCCACTTCGCGATCGTCATGCGCGATCATGGCAACGATGAGCGGGGCCAGCAGGCCCTCGCGCTTCAGGAACCCCGTGAGATCATTGTGATCGCTGCCGGCCACCAGGTGGATCCGGGCGATGCAGTTCGTCTTGATCCGCTGAACATGCAGGCGGTCGCGCAGGTCCTCGGCACCGAAGACCGCGTAGGCGCGGGTGCGTCCGTTCAGGTGCGGGCCCAGCGTGTCGAGATTGTCGTTGACCATCTTCTCGCGGAAGTTGGCCCAGCGGCGTTCGCCGAAATCGTTGCGCATCGTGTATTGCGGCACGAAGCCGATGGCGGTGTCGGCGCCGATGCGTTCCGCGAAGAGAAGCGCGCCGAACCCCCCCATGGAATTGCCCAGGCAGACCACGCGCCGCACGCCCAGCTCGGCCTTCAGCGCGCGCAGTGTGGCGACGATGCGCTCCTGCATGCCGGGCGCGGAATACCAGCTGCGGTCCTTGTCGATGACCGAGATCACGTGGTTGCGGTCCTCGCCCAGGGCGGAGCCGATGAACTCGTCCTGCTGAATCGCACCCATGCCATGGCCGATGCCGGTGAAGGCCACCACCGCCATGTCCGTCACGCCCTGGTAATGCGAAATCCGCAGGTCCGGCTCGTCCAGCACGATGCGCATGTCCGCCCGGCCCGCGTCGGGCTGCGGGGTGGTCTGCTGGTCGGGATGGTTCGTCACGTTCAAGCGGTCTCTCCGTCAGGTCCTGCGCCCATTGGCCTACAGCGCGTCCAGAAGCGGGAATTTCTCGACGCATTGCGCCCGGGTCAGCACCTGCCGGTCATTGGCGGCAAAGGCGTAGGCGTCGGGCTTGTGGTCGATATAGATCTCGTTGCTCAGCTCCATGCCGTTGGCATCGTCCAGCAGGCCGATGGGCAGTTCGATGTCGCCCACCGGCGCGCCGCCGCCGGTAAAGCGGAAGAACAGGTTCGATCCGCAGTCCCGGCACCAGGCGCGTTCGGCGATGGCAGAACTCTGGCGGCGGGCGATATTCTCGGCCCCATGCCAGGCCACGTTGGCCTCGGCCACGGTGACGCCCAACAGCGCCGACCCGGTCCAGCGGCGGCAGGTCTCGCAATGGCAGATGCCGAACTGTGCCGGCAAGTCGCTCACGGTGAAGCGCACGGCACCGCAAAGGCATCCTCCGGTCGTCGAAGCCATGGCGTTCATCCCAGTTGCAATCCTCCCTCGGCCGCCGCGCGCCTGGCGCAGGGCCGAGTCACCCTTATTCGGCAGCGACGGCAGCCTTGCTGTCAAAGCCTTCCAGCACGGCGGCCGCACAATCGCGTCCGTCGCGGATCGCCCAGACCACCAGCGAGGCGCCGCGCACGATGTCCCCGATGGCATAGACGCCGGGCATCTCGGTCGCGCCGGTGGTGAATTCGGCCTTGATCGTGCCCCAGCGGGTCACGGCCAGTTCCGGCTGGTCCCAGAGCTTTGGCAGCTCTTCCGGCTCGAAGCCGAGCGCCTTTACCACGAGGTCGGCCTCCTCGACGTAATCCGCGCCCTCGATGATCTCGGGCGACTGGCGGCCGGTGGCGTCCGGTGCACCAAGGCGCATCTTCTGGACCTGCACGCCGGTGACCTTCGCCCCGCCCTCGCCGGGTTCGGTGACGAACCCCTTGGGCGCGCTGAGCCATTCAAAGATCACGCCTTCTTCCTCGGCGTTCTGGGTTTCGCGCTGCGAGCCGGGCATGTTGGCCTTGTCGCGGCGGTATAGGCATTTCACGCTTTCCGCGCCCTGGCGGATCGCCGTGCGCACGCAATCCATCGCCGTGTCGCCGCCGCCGATTACCACGACCTTCTTGCCGGAGGCGTTCAGCACGCCGCTGTCGTATTCGGCCACGCTGTCGCCAAAGCCGACACGGTTCGAGGCGGTCAGGTAATCGATCGCCTTCACGATGCCGCCCGCTTCCGAGCCCTGAAGCTCCAGGTCGCGGGACTTGTAGACGCCGGTGGCGATGATGATCGCGTCATTCTCGGAGCGGATCTTTGCGAAGATCGCGGCATCCACGTCGCAGTTCATCACGAATTCCACGCCGCCGGCCTTCAGCTGTTCGACCCGCCGCATGACGATGTCCTTTTCCAGCTTGAAGCCGGGGATGCCGTAGGTCAGCAGCCCGCCGGCGCGGTCATACCGGTCATAGACCGTGACCTGGCAGCCCGCGCGCCGCAGCACATCCGCCGCCGCCAGCCCTCCGGGCCCGGCGCCGATCACCGCGATCTTCTCGGGGCGGTCGGCCTGCGGGGTGATGTCTTCGACCCAGCCTTCGTCCCAGGCGGTGTCGGTGATGTATTTCTCGACCGCGCCGATCGTCACGGTGCCGTGGCCGGATTGCTCGATGACGCAATTGCCTTCGCACAGACGGTCCTGCGGGCAGATGCGGCCGCAGATCTCGGGGAAGGTATTGGTGGCCTGGCTGATCGCATAGGCCTCCTGCAGGCGGCCTTCGGCGGTCAGGCGCAGCCAGTCGGGGATGTTGTTGTGAAGCGGGCAGTGCGACTGGCAATAGGGCACGCCGCACTGGCTGCAGCGGCTCGACTGTTCCTTTGCCTTGGCATCGGCATACTCGGCATAGATCTCGTGGAAATCGCCGCGGCGCTCCTCGGCGGTGCGCTTGACGGGCATGTCCCGTTCGATCTTCACGAATTTGAGCATCGGCTGCTTGGCCATGTCGATGTCCCCTCGATATCCCTTGGTTGATCCCTGGGTGCGATAGCTCGGGTTGAATAAGCCAAGTCTCGCAGGAAGAAAAGTCAGCAGTATTGACCTATATAGGGGTAAAAGAGGGCGCCAGTACAGATTCTGACGCTCCGGGATGCATTTTTAGGTCACGAACCGGACCTATTTAGCGAATTTCTTTCCCCAGTGGCATCTTATACACCTTGGCCAACCTCTTGCACAGGATCTCTTTCCACATGCCGCTGTTCCACATTGTCCTGCTCGCCGTGATCCAGGGCCTGACCGAGTTTCTGCCGATATCTTCGTCGGGTCACCTGATTCTCTTGCCCGGGCTGACCGGGCTGGAAGACCAGGGTCAGCTGATCGACGTGGCGGTGCATATCGGGACGCTCTTCGCCGTGATCCTCTATTTCCGCCAGGATGTTGCCGTGGCCATCGGCGGGCTTGGCCGGCTGGTGAAGGGCAAGGTCGATACCCATGGCGCGCGGCTGGCGATCGGGCTGATCGCCTCCACCGCGCCGGTCATGGCGGTGGGCTTCATCCTGCACGCTACGGGGCTGGACCAGGCGATGCGCTCGGTCGCGGTGATCGGGTGGTCGATGCTGATCTTCGGGCTGGTGCTGTACTGGGCGGACCAGAAGGGGGCCGAGTACAAGACGGCCGAGGACTGGCGATTCCGCGATGCGATGGCGATGGGGCTGTGGCAGGCGGTGGCGCTGATCCCGGGCACCTCGCGGTCGGGCATCACGATCACCGGCGGGCGGCACCTGGGCTACAGCCGGGAAGAGGCCGCGCGGCTGGCCATGCTGATGTCGATCCCGACGATCCTCGCCTCGGGCGGGCTTTTGGGGCTGGACGTGATCGAGGCCGGAGACTGGACGCTGGCGCAGGATGCCGGGCTGGCCGCGGTGCTGGCCTTTGCCGCCGCGCTGCTGGCGCTGTCGCTGATGATGCGGTTGTTGAAGACGGTCAGCTTCACGCCCTACGTCATCTACCGCGTGATCCTGGGCACCGGGCTGCTGATCTACGCCTACGGCTGGCTCTGATTCCGGCCACCGGGCATGAAAAAGGCCGGTCGCGCCGGCCTTTGATCACCTGCTTCAACCATCAGGCCCTGAGGGCACGCGCGATCAGATCTTCAGATCGCGCGCGGATTCCTTGATCTCGGCATATTGGCCCGAGGGGCGGAAGCGCCACAGGTAGTCGGGCAGCACCGCCTCCATCGCGACGGGATCGACGCCCAGGTCCTGCAGGCCCTTGGCATCCTCGGCCACCACGTTGTCGGTCGACAGGTTGGCGATCTGGTCCCGCGTCAGGATCGTGTTCGAGAACAGGCCCAGCGTCAGTTTCTCGGCCAGGCTCAGGCCCGCGGCCATCCCCTTCGCGGCAAAGCCCGGCATGTTCATCACCAGCCGGCGGCGGCGGATGATGGTCAGCATGTTCTGCATCAGCTCGCGGAAGGTCATCACGTCCGGGCCGCCCAGCTCATAGATACCGCCGGGCACCCCGCCCTTCAGCGCCTTCTCGGCCGCCTCGGCGACGTTGTCGACATAGACGGGCTGGAACTTCGTTTCGGCACCCACGACTGGCAGGACCGGGCCCAGCCGCGTCATCTGCGCGAAACGGTTGAAGAATTCGTCCTCCGGCCCGAAGACGATCGAGGGGCGCAGGATCACGGCACCGGGCATGTGTTCCAGCACGGCGGCCTCTCCGGCAGCCTTGGTCCGGGCATATTCGCTGTCGCTGTCCGCGTCGGCACCGATGGCCGAGATCTGGACCAGCGTGCCGATCCCCTTCTCTGCGGCGATGCGGGCGATTCGCTCTGCGCCCTCGGCCTGCACGGCCTCGAAGCTGTTGGCGCCGCTTTCGGTCAGCACGCCGACGCAGTTGATCACCGCGTCCGCGCCGGTCATCACGTCGGCGACCGACTCGTCGTTGCGGATATTGCAGAACACGGGCTCCACCTGTCCGACAACGCCGTATGGCTTGACGAACAGCGCCTCGTTCGGGCGCCGGGTTGCCACGCGGACACGCCAGCCCGCCTTGGCCATACGCCGCGCAACATAACGGCCGATGAACCCGGATCCGCCATAGATCGTGACCAGCTTCGACATGGGGGGCCTCTCCTTTGTCTGCACTTCCCTTGGAATTACCGTTGCAAGGCCCCTCGAACAAGGCGCAAATCGCCGCTTGCCCCAAGACGGGTCCTTCGCGGCCCATGTAATGCGAAAAACTTTCCAGAAAGCGTTTGACACCCCCCGCGACTATCCTTAAACGCCGCTCTCACGTTACCTGCCCAGGTGGCGGAATTGGTAGACGCGCTGGTTTCAGGTACCAGTGACTTCGGTCGTGGAGGTTCGAGTCCTCTCCTGGGCACCAAGCTCTCCGGAGCGACGAAAAAGCGCCGCAACCTTCGGGTTGTGGCGCTTTTTCGTTGGGCCGGCCCCGGTTGCCGCATTCACGCGCAGGCCCATGAGACAAAGGGCGTCCGGCCCGTGCGCGCCCCGTCCGGGATACCCGAAGGGGTATAGGCGGGAACCCCCGCACGGCCGGCCTCGTTTCCTTCACAATATGCGCCCGCGAGGGTTCAGCACGATGGAGGATCCAATGACAATCCGAGCCCTGACTTCGACCACAGCCGTGGCAATCTGCCTGACGCTCAACGCACCGGCGGCCATGGCCCAGGGCAACCGCCCCTTCCCGTGTGTAGCCCCGACCGGTGTCGTGACGGAAAACCCCCGCGAGTTGTCCCAACAGCTGATGGAGATGGTCAGAGACCCCGCCATCATCGGCCGTGGCGGCCCCGACAGCATCCAGGTCTGTTCCGCCGGCGCCCTGCAGCGCGGCGTCGACCGGGGCGGAGACGCGCTTCAGGCCGCGATCGGCAACAGCTCGGACGAAGTGCGGCGCGAGCTGACGGCGCTCGGCGTGCTGGCCGCACCCGCCAACCAGGGCGAGCTTCCCGCCCCGGGCGCGGAGGAGCCGCCCCGGCAGGCCGAGGCAGACGCGCCCCGCGCGCAGGAAGAGGCCCCGGGCGAGCCGCAGAACGCCCAGGCCGATCCGGACACCGCCAACCCGCCGGCGGCCGAGCGTCAGCAGCGTGCGCAGGGTAACCAGGATCAGCCCCGCAATGGCAACCGCCAGCAGCAGGCCGGAAACGACCAGCGCGCCAATCCCGCCCGCCAGCAGCAGGCGCAAGACGATCAGTCGGCCAACGGCAACCGCCAGCAGAACGCCCAATCCGCGAATGCCGACCGCCAGGTCGGCGAAGCCGGGCAACAGCAGCTGACCGATGCCCAGCGCCAGCGGCGCGCCCAGGCCCGGGCCGAGCGCCGCGAAGCGGCCGCCGCCGCCCGCGCGGAACGGCAGGCCGCCGCCGGTGAAGAGACCGGCGAAGAGGCGCAGGCCGAGGTGCAGACCCGCACCGTGGCCGAAGAGGACGTGCGCCGCGCCGATGAGGATTTCGACACCGCCGTGAACGAGAACGTCCAGGCCCAGGCGCAGGACAACGACGACGACGAGGGACTCTCGACCTTCGAGAAAGCCCTGCTGCTCGGCCTCGGCACCGCCGCGGTCGGCGCCTTCCTGAACAACGGCGACGAGGTCGTCTCGAACTCGGGCGACCGGGTCGTGGTGGAGCGCGACGGCGAGTTGCGCGTGCTGAAGAACGACGACGAGCTGCTTGCCCAGCCGGGCGCGGAAGTGGCGAGCCAGACCTACCGGGACGGCTCCACGCGCGAGACGATCACCTATGAAGACGGCCGCCAGGTCATCACCGTGCGTGGCGCGGACGGCACCGTGCTGCGCCGCAGCGTGATCCGCGCCGAGAATGGCGAAGAGGTCGTGCTTTTCGATGACACCCAGGCCGCCGATCCGATCGATTTCGACACCCTGCCGGAACCCGATTCCGTGGCGTTCCGACAGGCCGCGCCGATGGATGCCGATCAGCAGGCGCTGGAACGCGCCCTGCAGGCCGCCATCGCCGATGACGTGGGCCGCCGCTTTTCGCTCCAGCAGGTGCGCGACTACAAGCAGGTGCGCGCGCTGGCGCCCGAGGTCGAGCTGACCGCCGTAACCTTCGCGACCGGCTCCGCCGCGATCCAGCCAAGCCAGGCCGATGCGCTGGCCGACCTGGGCCTGTCGATGCGCGACATCATCGCCAGGGAACCCGATTCGGTCTTTCTGATCGAAGGGCATACCGACGCGGTCGGCAGCGCCAGCACGAACCTCGCCCTGTCGGACCGCCGGGCCGAGACGGTGGCTCTGGCCCTGACCCAGTATTTCGACGTGCCGCCGCAGAACCTGATCACCCAGGGCTACGGCGAGACCGATCTGAAGGTGCAGACCCTGACCGACGAACGCGCCAACCGCCGCGCGGCGGTGCGCAACATCACCGGGCTGCTCTACTGATCCCGGCACCCCCCGGAAATGGAACGGCCGGCCTCCTGGGGCCGGCCTTTTCGTGTCAGCCCATCCGCTCGGACGCGTAGGAGCCGGGGCTGGCGGGAAAGACCACCGTCTTGTCGTCGTTCATGAAGCAGCGGCGGTGGATATGGGCATGGACGGCCCGCGCCAGCACCTGCGCCTCGACGTCGCGACCGAGCGAGACGTAATCCTGCGGGCTTTGCGCATGGGTCACGCGGACGGTGTCCTGTTCGATGATGGGGCCTTCGTCCAGATCGGCAGTCACGTAATGCGCCGTCGCCCCGATCAGCTTCACACCACGCTGATAGGCCTGCTTGTAGGGGTTCGCGCCCTTGAAGGACGGCAGGAAGGAATGGTGGATGTTGATGATCCGCCCCGACATCTTCTGGCACAGCCCGTCGCTGAGGATCTGCATGTAGCGGGCCAGCACCACCAGTTCGGCGCCCGATTCCTCGACGATGGACAGCAGACGCGCCTCGGCCTCGGGCTTGTTTTCCTTCGTGACCTTCACGTGGTGGAAAGGGATGTCGTGGTTCACCACCAGCTTCTGGTAGGTGTGGTGGTTCGACACGACACCGACGATATCCACCGGCAGCGCGCCGATGCGCCAGCGGTAGAGCAGGTCGTTCAGGCAGTGGCCGAAGTTCGACACCATCACCAGCACCTTCATCCGCTCGCCGGCGTCATGGATCCCCCAGTCCATGTCGAAGGATTGCGCGACCGGGACGAACCCCTCGCGCAGGGCCTCAAGGCCCGTGCCGGTTTCCGGTGTGCAGGTGATCCGGGCAAAGAAGCGGCCGGTCTCGGTGTCGTCGAACTGGGCGGCATCGGTGATATTGCACCCATGGTCGGCCAGGAAGCCTGAAACGGCGGCGACGATCCCGCGCCTGGACGGGCATTGAACGGTAAGGACGTATGTCGTCATGTGGGGTTCCCCGGTTTGTGCTGCGCTGCGGCGCAGACGCTGGGGTATTCCTCTATGCGTCTGGTTTGGCGGTCAATTTCGGATGCGACCTGTCAGGCGCGTTCTACGGCGCGGCGGCGTTCCGCAGCGGCACCGCGGTCCATTATCCGACACGCGGCGACGCGGATCGGGGACGGCGCGGCTAACCCGGGCCGCGGGGCCCGGCGTCCTTCACGCGAAACAGCCGCGCCGCGATGGGCGCGCCGGTGATCACCAGCAGGATCCGGGTCAGGTGATGCACGATGACAAAGCCCAGGTCCGCACCGGCGATGATCGACAGCACCGTCATCTCGGCCTGCCCGCCCGGCGCGAAGGCGAGGAATCCGTTCACCGGCTCGGCCAGGCCCAGCATCACCACCAGTTCGGTGAACAGCGCCGCCAGCGCCGCCAGCAGGACCACAAAGAGCACCCCGGCGCTGACGATCCGCCGCAGCTCCAGCAGCGTGACGCCGACATAGCCGACCCCGATGCCCATCCCGATAAAGAACTGCGCGGCCAGGATCGCTTCGGCCGGGGGGCGCGAATGGATCAGCCCGGCCAGCGACAGCACCGCCGTCACGATCATCGGCCCAAGGATCGAGGCCCCGAACAGCCCGATCCGCTCGCCCCCCTTCCATCCGACCAGGGCCGCCAGCAGCATCAGCCCCATCTCGGACAGCGGCAGGCTGGCCGCCGGGGCGCCGATCGGGTTGGAGAGCGAGACGCCAAAGCCGTGGGTCAGGATCAGCGGCGCAAGGGTCACGATGATCAGAACCCGCGTCGCGTGGATCAGGGACAGCGCGCGCACGTCGCCGCCGGCCTCGGTGCCGAAGATCACCATGTCCTGCAGGCCGCCGGGCATGGCCGCATACCAGGACGTCGCCCAGTCGAAGCCATAGACCTTGCGGAAGAAGGGCACGCCGACGCAGGCGATCACCGCGATGTAGATCGGGATCAGGGAGACCGAGAGCGCCATCTGTGGCAGCCGCCCGATCACCTCGGGCGTGACCGAGGCGCCCACCGCGACGCCCAGGATCGTCCGGAAGGCCACGCCGAATTCGCCCAGCCCCTTCAGCGGCATCCCCGCCAGCGCCGCCACCAGGCAGGCGAACATCGGCCCGAAGAGAAACGGCAGAGGCAGGGACAGCCGCTGGAACACCCCCACCCCCAGCACCGCCAGCACGATGGTCAGGATCCGGCGGTGGGTCGGGGAAAGTCGGTCGCGCATAAAGTCCGAGTCGGTTTGTGGTCCAGTTGCATTCGGTTGTATCCCACTGTATCCCAGTTGCAAGGGAGAGGGCCCAGCCATGACGGAGACCACGAGCGGCCAGGGGCGTGAGGCCTATGCCAGGCTGATCGACGACATCAAGGCGGGCACGCTGAAACCCGGCGACCGCCTGACCGAGGCAGATCTGGCCAGGCGGCTTGGCCTGTCGCGCACGCCCGTGCGCGAGGCGATCCGGCAGCTGGAATCGGACGGGCTGGTGACCCATGTGCCGCGGGTCGGCGCCGCGATGCGCAAGCTGGATTACCGCGAGGTCAGCGAGCTTTACGAGATGCGCGCCGTGCTCGAAGCCACGGCGGCGCGGTTCGCTGCGCGCGCTGCCTCGGACATCGAGCTGACCGAGCTGGAGACGATCAACGACGAGATGCGCGCCGCCCGCGACGACGTTGTCCGCCTGCAGGAGGTCAACCGCCAGTTCCACGCCGTGCTGCTGGAAGCCGCGCGCAACCGCTACCTGCGCCGCGCGGTCGAAGCGGTCTACAAGACGCTGCTGATCCTTGGCCCCACACCCATGGAGGACGGCCTCCGCGCCGACGAGGCCATCGCCGAACACGACCGGGTGATCGCCGCCCTGCGCGCCCGGGACGAGACCGGCGCCGAAGCCGCGATGCGCGCCCATGTCGAGGCCGGCCACCGCGCCCGCCTGCGCCAGTTCCGCGCCCGGTCCTGAACGGCGGCCCCCCCCTTGCAACCGGCCTGCCCGCGCGGCACCCTGTTATCGCAACCGCTTCCGGCGCGCGCCCGAGGGGCGGAGACGGGAGAATATGGGGGGAACATCATGCGCATCCTGTTCACCGGCGGCTCGGGCAAGGCCGGCCGCCACGTCTGCCGCTATCTGCGCGACCAGGGGCACCGGGTCGTCAATGTCGACCTCACGCCGCTGGACGAGCCCGGCATCGACAACCTGACCGCCGATATCACCGACAGCGGATCGATGTTCAACGTCCTGACCAGCTACGCCGATTTCGACGAGCTGGAACCCGGCACCGGCGTCCCCCGCTACGATGCGGTGGTGCATTTCGCCGCCATCCCCCGGATCCTGATCGCCCCCGACCAGGAGACCTTTCGCGTCAATACGCAGGGCACCTACAACGTGATCGAGGCGGCGGTGAAACTGGGCATCCGCAAGATCGTCTTCGCCTCGTCCGAAACCACCTATGGGGTCTGTTTCGCCGACGGCACGGCCGATCCCGACGTCCTCCCGGTGGAGGAGGATTACGACGTGAACCCGATGGACAGCTACGGCCTGTCCAAGGTGGTCAACGAGGTCACGGGCCGCAGCTTTCAGCGCCGGTCAGGCGCCGACATCTACGCGCTGCGCATCGGCAACGTGATCGAGCCCGACGAATACGACCGCTTCCCCGGCTTCTTCGCCGATCCCGGCGTGCGGCGGCGCAACCTGTTCTGCTACATCGACGCCCGCGACCTGGGCCAGATCGTCGACCGCTGCCTGAAGACAGACGGGCTCGGCTTTCAGGTGTTCAACGCCGGCAACGACACCAATTCGGTCAACATCCCCAATTCCGAAATCCTCGCCCGGTTCTTCCCCGGCGTCCCCGTCACGCGGGAGCTGGGCGAAAACGAGGCCCTGTTCTCGAACCGCAAGATCCGCGAGATGCTGGGGTTCGTCGAAGAGCACGACTGGCGCAAATACGTCCCGGAGGATCAGCATTGACCAAGGTCGGTTTCATCGGTTTGGGGCTCATGGGCCACGGCATGGCCAAGAACATGCTGGAGGCGGGACACGAGATGGCCGTCATCGCCCACCGCAGCCGCACCAACGTCGAGGATCTGATCGGCCGCGGCGCGACCGAGGCGGAGAGCGTGGCCGAGATGGCGCGGAAGGCAGAGGTGATCTTTCTCTGCGTCTCGGGCAGCCCGCAGGTCGAGGCCAACGTGCTGGGCCCCGATGGCATCCTGGAAAACGCGGCCAAGGGCAGCATCATCGTGGATTGTTCGACCTCGGACCCGGTGAGCACCATGAAGCTGGCCGGGATGGCCGCCGACAAGGGCATCGGGTTCGCCGACGCGCCGCTGGGCCGGACGCCGAAGGAGGCCTGGGAGGGCAAGCTGGACACGATGGTCGGCGCCGATCCCGAGACCTTTGCCAGGATCGAGCCGCTGTTGCACGCCTGGGCCGGCAATGTCGTGCACCTGGGCCCGGTGGGTCAGGGCCACAAGATGAAGCTGATCAACAATTTCATCTCGCTGGGCTACGGCGCGCTCTATGCCGAGGCGCTGGCGATCGCGCGCAAATCCGGCCTGTCGGCCCAGCAGTTCGACGCGGTGATCGGATCGTCGCGCATGGCCAACGGCTTTTACGAGACCTTCATGAAATGGACGCTCGAGCGGGACGAGAACGCACATCGCTTCTCGATCACCAACGCGCACAAGGACATGTCCTACATGTCGAACCTTGCCGTCAGCCTGGGCGCGGTGAACCCGGTGCAGGCGGCCGTGCGCAACAGCCTCGCGGCGATGGAGGCGGCGGGCCAGGGCGACCGGTTCCTGCCGATGCTGGCCGATTTCATCGCCGAGACCAACGGGCTTCCGGGTGATGCGTCAGAGGACGAGAGCCCCGGCAAGGGCTGAAGGACAGGCGCAGCCGATGCCGCTCACCTGACCCGGCGCTGCCGCCGCGCGCGGCCCGCAGGCATCCGATTTCATCTTGTCCGGGCATGGCTTCCGGTCCAATAATCCGCGGGCAATGGCCAGGATCTTCAGCCCGGACATCTGCTGAACCCGACGCATGCAGGTCGCATGTAGGAAGGTCCGAAGTCACGCATGCGCAAAGCCTGGGCAACAGAGCGCCACGACCCCTGCTATTGCCCGCGGTTGAACCGCCTTGCTGCTCATGCTCGTTAATATTGAGTGAAATTACGACTTGAATCCAGATATTGGGGTGGACGAAAACAAGCGGCCCCCTAGATCACCATCGATATTGCCGGAGTCCGCCTTGCCCCTTGATAATCCTGCCGCGGCCGATGCCTCCCTCCGGGACAGGCTGCGGTCCGACACAGCCGAACTGCACCATGCGCTGGATGCGGCGCTGGGGGCATTCGACCTGCATGCGCCCGAGGGGCTGGCGGGGTTCCTGCGCGCGAATGAACGCGGGTTCGCGGCCCTGGGCGCCTCGACCCTGCTGGAGCCCGAAGACCCCGCGCACGACACCGCCTACGAGGATGCGACGGACGCCGCCTTCGACGGCAGGGCCCTGGCGGCCGACCTGGCGGGTCGGCTGCGCGCGGACCTTGCCGGGCTGGGCGCGGCCACGCGTCCCGCGGCCGCCCCGCTCAGCGCGCTGTGCCCGGTGGCGGTGGATTACGTCGTGCTCGGCTCGCGGCTTGGCAGCACGGTGCTGGCCCGCCACTGGCGCGCCGCCACCGATCCCCGCGTGCGCGGGGCCGCGGCCTATTTCAGCGCGCCGGCGCGCGTGACGGAATGGCAGGCGTTCTGCAAAAGAACATGCGACATGCGGCCCGACGGTGCCGACGCGGATCGTATACTGGACGACACATGCCGGATCCTTCGACTGTTTCTCGACGGTGCGCTCCCGAGGCACCCTTCCCAAAGCTCTGATTTCTGACACACCATGGCTTCTGACCCTTTCGAACAGCGCCAGTCCCAAGCGGGACAGCCCGTCGACCTGACCAACTGCGACCGCGAACCGATCCACGTCATCGGCCATGTCCAGCCCTTCGGGATCCTCCTGGCCGTGTCCCCCGACTGGATCGTGGGGCATGCCTCGGCCAATGCCGGCACATTGATGCCGGCGGACGCCGACGCGCTGATCGGTCAGCCGCTGTCGGCGCTGCTGCCGGCGCAGACCATCCACGACCTGCGCGCGCGCCTGCAGATGCTGACCCACGAGGACGCCATCGCCCGGCTGTTCGGGATCGACCTGATGCGGGACGGGCGGCTTTACGACGTGTCGATCCATCGCTCCGCACGGAACTACGTGTTCGAGTTCGAGGCCTCGGTCAACGGCGGCGGCCAGAGGGTGCAGGACAGCGAGCTGGTGCGGTCCCTGATGGGCCGGATCCAGCGGCAGACCACCGTCGAACGGATGGCCCGCGAGGCTGCGCGCGGGCTCAAGGCGCTGACCGGCTTCGACCGGGTCATGGTCTATCGCTTCAACGAGGACGACACCGGAACCGTCATGGCCGAGGCGCTGGAGCCCGGGCAGGCGCCGTTTCTCGGGCTGCGCTACCCGGCCAGTGACATCCCGAAGCAGGCGCGCGCGCTTTACAAGCGCAACCTGCTGCGGTTGATCGCCGACGTGAACGCCGAGACCGTCCCGATCCTGCCCACGCATTCCCCCGACGGGCACGCGCTGGACCTGTCGCTGTCGGCCACACGCGCGGTGTCGCCAATCCACCTGGAATACCTGCGCAACATGGAGGTCGGCGCCTCGATGTCGGTGTCGATCCTGAGCAAGGGCAAGCTGTGGGGCCTGCTGGCCTGCCACCACCGCGAACCGCATTACGTGGATTACGAGACGCGCTCGGCCGCCGAACTGTTCGCCCAGCTCTTCAGCTATGAACTGACGCAGCTAGAGATGAACGGCGAACTGGCCGAGATGGACCGCGCCCGCGAGATGCACGACCGGCTGCTGGCGCAGATGACCTCGCAGCCCGACGTGACCAGCAGCCTCGACACCATCGCCAAGGCGATCGAGGAGGTGGTCGAGTTCGACGGCATCGTCGCCTACTGGGACGGCCAGTTCCGCGCCATCGGCTCCACCCCGACCGAGGAAGAGTTCCTGGGCCTCGTGCGCTTCCTGAACACGGCGCAGGCCAGTTCGGTCTTCACGACGGACTGCATCTCGAACCGCTATCCGGCGGGGGCCGGTTTCGTCGATCGTGCCGCAGGCCTGATGGCATTGCCGATCTCGCGGCAGCCGCGGGATTACATCGTGCTCTTCCGGCGCGAGATCGCGCGATCGGTGTCCTGGGCCGGGAACCCCGAAAAACCGGTCGAGGTCGGCCCCAACGGCCAGCGCCTGACCCCGCGCCGCAGCTTCGAGGCCTGGCAGGAGATCGTGCGCGGCACCTCGTCGCCATGGCGCCCGAACGAACGGCGCGCGGCCGATGCGCTGCGGGTCACGCTTCTGGAAATCGTGCTGAAGCTGGCGGACGAGGCCAATGCCTCGCGCAAGCGGGCTCAGCAGCAGCAGGAGCTGTTGATCGCCGAGCTGAACCACAGGGTGCGCAACATCCTGAACCTGATCCAGGGTCTGGTCAGCCAGGGCCGGGGCGATGCCGCCACGATCGATGCCTATTCCGACGTTCTGAATGCGCGGATCCATGCGCTGGCCCGGGCCCATGACCAGCTGACCTCGAAAAGCTGGACCTGGGTGCCGCTGAATTTCCTGGTCGAAACCGAAACCCGCGCCTACCTGAATGCCCAGTCCGACCGGGTGCGCCTGACCGGGGACACGATCGACCTGTCTCCGGCGGCCTTCACCACCATGGCCCTGGTCATCCACGAGCTGGTAACCAATTCCGCCAAGTACGGCGCGCTCAGCGACAGTTCCGGCACCGTGGACCTGAGTGTGACGCTGGACCGCGACGGCGCTGCGCTGCTGCACTGGCAGGAACGCGGCGGCCCGCCGGTGCAACCGCCCAAGCGGCGTGGCTTTGGCACAACGATCATCGAACGGTCGGTTCCGTTCGAACTCAAGGGAGAAGCAGATGTCGATTTTCTTGTCTCTGGCCTGCAGGCGCGGTTCCGCCTGCCGGAAGCCGTCGTGAAGCCGGCCGAGCTGGCACCGGAACCGGCAGAAGCGCCGGTGCACGTGCGGCCCCGGTCCGAGGTGAGGCTTGAGGGCGAGGCCCTGGTGGTCGAGGACAACATGATCATCGCGCTGGATGCCTCGGACGGGCTGACGGATCTGGGCGCCGAGCGGGTGCATACCGCGGCCTCGGTGGCGCAGGCGCTGGCGATCCTGGACCAGGTGCCGATCCGCTTCGCGCTGGTCGACGTGAACCTCGGGTCCGAGAATTCGCTGCCCGTGGCCGAGGCCTGCGCGGCGCGCGGCATCCCCTTCGCCATGGCCACCGGTTATGGCGAAAACGAGGATCTGCTGGCCGATTACCCGCCGGCACCGGTGTTGCGCAAACCCTACGACGTGGAACACGTGCGCGCGGTTCTGGCCGATCTCTTCGCCTGATCGCTGGCCTTGATCTCTGGCCCTGATCGCCGGCCCGTACGGGGTGTCCGGGCGGGCGGCGGCGGCCGGGAAAAGGCGCCGTGCGCGCCCGCTTCGGGCCGGGCCGCACGGTGTGGCACCCGGACGCCACAGGTTAAAGTTGACCTAAATGCGGGGAACCTGTCGGGAACCCGGACGCCCGGGCAGGCGTTCCGGGACCATGACACACCGTTCCAACCTCCCCTTTCCACCCTTCCCGGTCGATGCCGGGTCCGAGCGGCGCTGCGGCGTCGAAATCGAATTCTCGGGCCTGACAGAGCTGGATGCTGCGAAGATCGTCGCCCGGACGCTGGGCGGCGAGGTGGTTGAAAGCGGCCATCGCACCTATGACATCCGCAACACCGCGATCGGCACGCTCAAGGTCGAGCTCGACACCGCGCTGCGCAAGGCAAGCGCCCGCCCCCTCATCGAAATGGGGCTGGACTTGGCGCGCCGCGTCGTGCCTGTCGAGGTCATCACGCCGCCGCTGACCCCCAAGGAAATGCCGCTGCTGGACAGCCTGCGCGAGGCCCTGCGCAAGGAAGGCGCGCAAGGATCGCGCGACGGGCTGTTCTTCGGCTTCGGCGTGCACCTCAACCCCGAGATCCCGTCGGACCCGCTGGACAGCTCGCGCCTGATCCTGGCCTATGGCCTGATCGAGGACTGGCTGCGCGCCACCTACCCGGTGGACACGACGCGGCGCTGGATGCCCTTTGTCACGCCGTGGCCGCACAGCCTGGTGGATGCCCTGGTCAGCGTTCCGGATGCGTCGCTGGACGACCTGTTCTCGATCTATTCCGACCACACCGAGACGCGGAACCACGGGCTCGACCTGATGCCGCTGTTCCGGCATCTGGACCCCGACCGGTTCGACGTGGTCGTCGCTGGCGGCGAATCCGTCTCGGCCCGCCCCGCCTTCCATTTCCGCCTGCCCGACTGCCGGATCGACGAAGCCGGCTGGTCGCTTGCCGAACCCTGGGCCTGCTGGTGGCAGGTCGAGAGACTGGCACAGCGGACCGAGCTGCTGTGGACGCTCTGCGACGACTGGCAGGCCTTCCGCTACGCGACCCGCCCGATGCGCGGAGAAGCGCGCGACGCCTGGGCCGACCAGGTTGCGCTGCGCATGGGGGATGGCGGTCAGAAGTCGGCCGCATGACCCGCCCTGTCATCGGAGTAACCACATCGCGCCGCTCCGGCTGGCGCATCTTTCCACTGGTCAACCTGAACCTCCGGCTTGCCGGGGGCCGAGGCCTGCGCTGGGGCGCGGGCCGTCCGGCCGACCTGGACCAGGTCGACGGCGTCATCATCGGCGGCGGCGACGACATTTCGCCCGATCTTTACGGCGGCACGCCGGTGATCGGCGTGCGGCTGGATCCCGAGCGTGACGCGCTGGAACGGCGGCTGGCCGAAGAGGCGATCGCCCGAAACATCCCTTTGCTCGGCATCTGCCGTGGCGCGCAGATGCTGAACGTGGCGCTTGGAGGCGACCTGGACCAGGACGCCTGGGCGACCTTCGGTTCCGACAACAAGATCCGCACCATCCTGCCCCGCCGCCGCATCGACGTGCTGGACAAAACGCAGCTTGCACGGATCGCGGGACAGGAGGACATGAGCGTCAACGCCCTTCACACCCAGGCGGTCCAGTCCCTGGGCGAAGGGCTTCAGGTGTCTGCCCGGGACGAATTCGGTATGATCCAGGCGGTGGAACGGTCGCGCGATCCCTTTGCGCTGGGGGTGCAATGGCACCCCGAGCACCTGTTCTACGCCCGCCGCCAGCGCGCGATCTTCCGCGCGCTGGTTGTCGCCGCAAAGGCGCGGGCCGAGGCCCGGAACCAGGGGCGCGCCGTGCGCGAGGATGCGGTGCACGCCTGATCCCGCCTGACAGGACAGCGCAAAGTCGAGACAGGCCAGGAGCCGCGGGCTGTTCCTCGCGGCTTTTGCATGGCGGGAAGCGGCTTTTGGGCGTTGAACAGACGAAAGCGAGGCAGCTTTTTCGCCCTCGGGCCCCACCCCGCCAACCAAGAGCCGCGCGACCGGAGGGTCCGTGTGAACCGGACAGCTCCCCCGAACCTCAGGCAGCCCGGCGCATAAAAAAAGACCGGCCGGAAAGATCCGGCCGGTCGTTCACTTGTTAAAGCCTGTCCGCTTACTGCATCATGCGGCGAGGTTCAGGTGCAGCACGTGATGCTCACCGACGTCCGGATCGCCTTTTTCATCCGACATGGCGGCGCGCATCATCTTCAGCCCCACGACGACCGGGTTGCCATCAGACACCCAGACCGACGCTTCGCGCGGCGTGTAGCGCAGAAGGGTCACCTTCGGGTCATCACGGCCGTGCTCGAACCAAGCTGCGGCGCCGTAGCTCCACAGCTCGTCCAGCTTTTCGGCGCTGTCATAGACCACCAGGCTGCCCTGAAGGCTGGCCTGGTAATCACCGCTCGGCGCCTGCAGGGTGAACCCTGCCTCCGCCCCATGGCCGATGGCGGCCACGAGGTCGGTGTCCGAAGAGGTGATGAACCAGATGCTTTCCGTGCCCGGGTCCGCATAATGGGTCATCGGCTGGGGGTGTTGCCCCGAATCCTTGACCCAAAGCATGCCGACCCGCGTGTCATCCAGCTTGTCCCAGAGTTGCCCCTTGGCCTTCACCGGATCTTCGGTCCGCGTGGCCATGGCTTACACCTCGGCCAGGATATCGTCCACGCTGCGCTTGGCTTCTTCCTTGGTCTGGCCATAGCGCTGCTGCAGCTTGCCTTCGATCTGTTCACGATCGCCCTTGGCCTGCTCCAGCTCGTCATCGGTCAGCTCGCCGTACTTCTCGCGCAGCTTGCCTTTGACCTCGGTCCATTTACCCATGATCTGATCATTGTTCATAGCGTCACTCCTTTGCGGTCTGCGACTATGTCTCAGGCTAAATGCCTGAAAACGTTGAGCTATTCCTTGGGGATAGCGGCGCACCGCTGTCGCCCGTCTTGTATGGTAAGAACGTCTCGGACGCGGCGAAGTTCCTGAAAATCGCGCGCGTCGCCGCGATTTCGATCAGACCAGATCTTCGGTCACGCCGGGCAGATCCGTCTGCAGATCGGCCAGCGCATCGGGCGCATGGGGCACCAGGAAACCGGTCCGGTTCACGGGTTGGCGCATGCCGTTGCGGATGATCTCCTTGCCCCACCATTGCTGCAGGGTCTTGGGATCCTGCGCCTCGGGCGGGATCTCGTCGAACCACCAGTGCCGGAACAGGGCCGCGCGCAGGGCGGCGATGCGGTCGGGGTCCTCGATGCGGATTGCGGCCTCGGTATCCCAGTGCATCGAGCGGCCGTTGAGGTTGGCCGAGCCGACCATGGCGAAGTCCGCGTCCTGCACCAGCAGTTTGTTGTGGACGTAGACGATGGGCGAGCCGGACGATGACTCTACCGTGTCACGCGCGGCATAGCGCGGCTGGACAGGGCTGGCGAAGGTCGCGCGGTCGCCAAAGGCGTCCTTGATCCGGGCAATCGCCTCGGCCTGCCTGGCCATGCCGAACTGGACGTCGATTTCCCGATTGCCGAAAAAGGCCACCTCTTCCGGCAGAGAGGGCAGCACCACCACCAGGCGCAGGTCCGGGGTCTTTCGCCCGGCCTCCGCCAGCGCATCGGCAATGATGGAGGAGCGCAGGAACTGGGTTTCCACGTAGATCAGGTGTTTCGCCCGCCCGAAGGCCGCCAGGTGATCGTCCTGTATCTCGTGCAGGACATTGCGGGGCGACAGGAAGGGGAACTGCACCTTTCGTGGGGCCGACATGGTCCGGCGCAGACGGTTCAGCTGTGAAGGCTGCGCCCGGCCCGAGGTGACCTCGAGCATTTCCTTCAGGTGGCGGCGTCCCTCCTCGGCCTCGGGGCCGCGGATCATCAGCTGCACGTCGGACCAGGTATGGGCCGCGGGGCGGTCGTGGTCCGGCGTGTCCCAGCGGCGTTCGTTCAGGTCGAGCCCGCCGACATACAGCACCTTGCCGTCGATCACCGCGATCTTCTGGTGGTGACTTACGGGGCTGAGCACCGGCAGGCGGTCGGGATCAAGCCGCACGGCCTGCAAGCGGCGGCGCACACCCTTGATCTGGCGGAGCTTCTCGCGCCACTTCATCGCCACCGCCGGCAGCAGCGCGACCCAGGGCAGCAGCCCGGCCTCGGCCCTGTGCAGATCGGCGATCACACGCAGCTGGCCCGGCGCGGGCCGGGCGATTTCCGCCAACGCCCCGGCCTGGCGCTTGGTCTGCCAGGTCAGTTCGTGCAGCTCTGTCGCCATGACCGGATCGAAATCGGACACGATCAGCGTGACCGAAACGCCGCGTTCCAGCGCATCGGCCAACAGGTCGAACCAGGTCTCGCCGATCGCCCGCGCCTCTGCACTGCGCAGCTTCGTGCGCATGTCAAAAATGCGAAAGCCGCCGATGATCTCGCTCTCGGCGGCCAGTACAGCCCTTTCAAAGGCGGGCCAGGCTTGCGCCGCCGTAATGAGGACCTCGAAATCGTCCATGAGTTCGGTCCTGAGTTTACTGTCGCATGTCGTTGGTGAACTCGGCGCGCTTGAAGTGCACACCATAACGATAAGTCCGTTCGTCCTGCTCTTGTTCCGCCCGCGCCTCGAGTTGACTGATGAAGGCCCGCATCAGCCGCGTTCCCAGGCCGCCCATCCCGGTGTCGAAATCGTTCTCCGGCAACAGGCGCTCGCCAAGGGTGTTTTCCAGCATGAAATAGACCATGTCATCGTCGTCGACCGACAGGGTCACCCGGATCTTCGCCGGGCCGGTGTCGGGCTTGCCGGCATGCTTGATCGCGTTGGTCATCGCCTCCGAGAACAACATCGACAACGGCACCGCCTGGTCGGGATACAGATGCACCTCCTGCAGGTCGGTTTCGATCTCCAGCCCCGATTCCGGGCCCAGCGGCGCAAGGTCGGCCAGCAGCGTGCGGATCAGCTCGGCCGCGTCGATCGTCGTTGTCTCGGCCCCGGTGTAAAGCGAGCGGTGCAGCGTCGCCAGGCCGCGCACCCGGCGCTGCAGGTCGGCCAGGATGCGGCGCGCCTCTTTCGAATGGGTCAGCCGCGACTGCATGTTCATGATCGAGGCAATGAGCTGCAGGTTGTTCTTCACGCGGTGGTGCACTTCACGCAGAAGGACCTCCTTGTCGCGGAGGTCCTGTTCCTGCTTTGCCTCGGCCTGGGCCAGCAACAGGATCATCCTGTTGAAGGCGGTTTCCGCCGCCTTGAGCTCGTCCGGTGGGCGATCCAGTTCGATCCGGCCGCCCGAGAGCCGCCCGAGCGCGTGCTGCCGCATCGCCGAGGCAAGGGCCGAGACGTGGCGGATCACCAGGCGTTGCACCCCGAAGAAGGCGACGCCCATCCCGGCCAGCCACATCAGCAGCGGGAAGGTGACCGACAGGCGCGCACGCCAGAGCGCATGGCCGTCCACGGCCACCGCGGCGGGCCAGCTGCCCACGATCGCGGCCGAGCCGGGCACGATCTCGGAGATGGCGAAGACGCGCCGTTCTCCGTCGTTGCTCCAGCCCTCGAAGGTATCGCCGATCCGATCGAACAGCGCTTCGGGCAGGACGCCCGTCGGCATATGGGCCTCGGCGGTCTCGGTGCCGCCGGTGGCAGAAATCACCTGCCCCCTGTTGTTGATCGCCGCCAGGTGCAGCCCGCGCTCGGTGGATTCGTCGTTCAGAAGCGCGTCGGCGATCCGCGAGGGGATCGAGATCATGACATAGCCTTCGACGGCCCCCTCGCGCTGGACGGCATCGGCCACGACAACCACGGGAATGCCGGTCACGCGGCCGCGGCCAACCAGTTCGATATGCGGCCCGCCGCTTTCTACGACGCCCTGGAAAGCCTCGGAATCGAGGATGTTGATGCCCGTCGCGCGCGAGGCGCAGACGATGTTGCCCATGGGATCGGCAAAGCCGGCATAGGCAAACCTGGGGTGGAATCGAACGAATTCAGCCAGCAGGGAATCGCATTCGTCGCGCAGCTCTTCGAGCCCCAGGGCGGACATGCCCTTGGCCGCGCCAAGGGCTTCGCGGATCAGTTCCCGTTCGGCGGCCGCCGCGCTTTCGGTTTCTGCCTGAAGCGCGGCCTGGTTCAGCCGCTCCGCCTCGTCGACAACGGCCCGGGTCTGGTAGACGGAGATAAGCCCCAGCGGAAGCAGAGCGAGGGTCAACAGGATCACCAGCTGCCCTGTCAAGCTCCGCATGGGGGCCAGCAATCCCTTCATTCAAGGTTGCTCCGAAGTTCAGGCGGCGCGCGTCGGGGACGACACGATACCGGCGGTCACGGAGTCGGTCAGGTCCAGCCCATGGTCGTCTTCAAGGTGCATCAGTTCCGCCAGTCGGGCGCGTGCCCGGTTCACGCGGCTTTTGATCGTGCCAACCTTGACGTTGCACATATCCGCCGCTTCTTCGTACGAGAAGCCGCTTGCGCCCACCAGGACCAGCGCCTCGCGGTGCTCTTCCTTCAGCTGGGCGAATGCCTCGTTGAAATCCCGCATCTGCAGTCGGCCGTCGTGGTCCGGTTTCTGCGACAGGCTCTCGGCGTGGCTGCCGTCGGCATCCTCGACTTCGCGCTGGCGCTTGCGATGGTGGGAATAATAGGTGTTGCGCAGGATCGTGAACAGCCAGGCGCGCATGTTGGTGCCCGCCTCGAAACTGTCGATATTCGTCCACGCCTTGACCAGCGCATCCTGCACCATGTCGTCGGCCAGGGCGGAATTCCGGGTCAGGCTGAAGGCGAAGGCGCGGAGCGACTTGATGTGCTCCACGATCTCTTCACGCGGATTAGCGACCATTGCGGACGCCTCCCGCCTGTTGCTGGGCAACGGGCGCATCGTCTTCCATGACGTTCGGCGCCTGCGCCACCTGCGCTGATTGCTCATTGTCCGAGGACCGGTTTTTGCTTTCGGCCGCGCGCAACTCGGCCAGGAGGTTCGTGAACCGATCGGGCACGTCCTCTTTCAGAACATCGTTGAACGCCCGCTTCAGGTTGGCGTCGATCAACTGTTCCATTTTCGCTGCGCGGTCTTTTTCAGGCATGTCTTCTGCGCTCAACTTTGCTTTTTTTACGTCCACGACTGGAACGAAACGCCGAGTTACCGGTTTGGTTCCGTAGATAGTTCAAAAAAGTGAGACTCAAGGATGACCACTGCCTCTAACGGAGATCTTGCCGCACAGGTCGGGACCAATCTTCCTTATTTGCGCCGCTATGCCCGGGCACTGACGGGGGCCCAGAACAGTGGTGACAAGTACGCGATGGCCACACTGGAGGCGATCCTGGCCGATCCGCAGGTTTATGATCGGTCGATCTCGCCCAAGGCAGCCCTGTTCCAGGTTTTCCACAGCATCTGGTCCACCAGCGGCGCGACCTTCGAAGACGGTGATACCGGCCTGGCGGCGCGCGCGCAGGCGCATCTGTCGAGCCTGACCAACGACACCCGCGAGGCGCTGCTGCTCCACACCATCGAGGAATTCACCTTCGAAGACCTGGGCGCCATCCTTGGCGTGTCCCAGGACGAGGCGCGTGAACTGGTCGACATCGCCTACTCGGAAATGTCCAAGTCCGTCTCGGGTCGCGTGATGATCATCGAGGACGAAGCGATCATCGCCATCGACCTGGAAGCGATCGTGTCGGAAATGGGCCATCAGATCACCGGCGTCGCCCGGACCGAAGAGGCCGCGATCAAGCTGGCCGAAGCCGAGAAGCCCGACCTGATCCTGTCCGACATCCACCTTGCCGACAATTCCAGCGGCATCGACGCGGTGAACCGGATCCTGGCCAAGCATGGAGATTGCCCTGTCATCTTCATCACCGCCTATCCCGAGCGTCTTCTGACCGGCGAAGGTCCCGAACCCGCCTTCCTGATCTCCAAGCCCTACAGCGAAGACCAGGTGCGGTCTGCGGTCAGCCAGGCGATGTTCTTCGCCTCCACCGAAACGCTGAAAGCCTGACAGCACAGGATGCGCAACGCTTATGTGTTCGAAAGGGGGCCTGCGGGTCCCCTTTTTTTGGTGTACGTCGCTCGGTTCCGCGCCCGTTTGGCCTCCTGATGGAACTACGCGCAAAGGTGCCAAACAGTTCCTTAACTTCGTATCAAGCGACGTGTTCCGGCGATGCAGACGTGTGCCGCGGGTCCAAAGGCTCTGACGACAAGGCCCCGCTGCTGGCTCAGGCCACGAGGGGGGCGATCTTGGCCAGGGCCGAAAAAAGCCCCGCTCGAAAGCGGGGCAGGTAGCAGGCAGAGGTGCCTACGGGACAACTTTGCTATTGCGTGCCATTGCGGCAGGACCCGTTCGGCCCCTCAAGATCACGACTTGGCAATGGCGCGCAGCATCCATGCGGCGCTCTCGTGGAACGCGCTTCGTGCGGTGGCGAGGTCCTCGGTCACCGGGTCCTTGCGGCCATCGACCAGTTCGACGACGGCATGCAGGCGGTGGGCAACGCGCTCGTGGTCCGAGGCAAGGTCTTCCACCATCTCGGCGGCGGTCAGCTCGATGCCGCGATCCTCGATCTTCGAATGCTCCATGATCTGCGCCAGGGTCGACGGTGCCAGTTTGCCCAGGGCACGGATCCGTTCGGCAAGCTCGTCGGCGGCGGCGAACATGTTCTCGTACTGCTCTTCAGTCAGCTTGTGGATCGAGTAGAACAGCGGCCCTTCGACATTCCAGTGATAGGCGTGGGTCTTGAAGACCAGCCGGTAGGTATCGGCCAGCACTCCGGCCAGCGCATCGGAGATTGCGCCCGCGTCCCGGACACCCGTGGACACGTCGCTGGCGGAGGGAACAACTTGCAGTGCGTCCTTCATCTTTTTCTCCTTATTTTCCATCTGAGGTATAAACGTCCGGCCCGGCCTCGGGTTCCTGTGGCGTACCGGATTTCGTGCCGGGAAGGCCGCCGCCGGCCGCATGGTCCACCGCGATCGAGATCAGCACAGGCACCGCCGCGTCCTGCGCGTCGCGCAGCACCGAGGGCAGGTCCTCGAGCCCGCCCGCGCGGGCATGGACCCAGCCGAAGGCGCGCGCGAGGGCATCCCAGCCGGGATTGCCGAAGCGGAAATCGGGGCTGTCCGCCCCGCCGTGTTCCTCGATCAGCCTGAGCGCGCCGTCATCCCAGACCATGACCGTCAGGGACAGGCCCAGCCGCGCGGCGGTCTCCATCTCCTGCAGGTTCATCATCAGGTCGCCGTCGCCGCAGATCGCCAGCACCCGGCCCTCGGTGTTCAGCCGCGCCGCCGCGATGGCCCCGGGCAGGGCCAGGCCCATGCCGGCCAGCCCGTTGGGCACGATCAGCTGCCCCGGCCGGCGCGGCGAGACATGGCGCGCGATCCAGAGCTTGTGCAGCCCCACGCCCGACAGCACCGTGTCGCCGGGCCGCAGGTTGTCGGAAATCACCCGGCAGATGTCCTGCGGCGCCACCGGTCCTTGCGGCGCCTCGCTGCGTTCGCGGCGCAGGGTGCGGCGCATGGCATCGCGCGTGGCGGTGAAGGTGGGCACGTCGGCCCAGCAAAACGGGGCGATGCACTGCTGAAGCCCTTCGGTCGCCATTCCGATATCGCCGCAGACCTGTTCGCTCAGGCGCCAGCCGGCATCGGCGGGGATGACCTCGGGCCCGATGGCCACGACCGGGATCCGCCCGTCGCGGGTGAAATCGGCGGCCGAAAGCTCGACCGGATCGACGCCCATGGCGATGATCAGATCGGCCGCGCCCAGCGCCAGGTCGATGTAATCGCCGCCGGGCTGGCCGATGGTGAACAGCGTCTGGGGATGTTCGGCGGGCAGGATGCCCTTGGCCATGAAGGTGGTCACAACCGGCACCCGAGTCGTCTCGGCGAAGGCGCGCAGGGCGTCGGCGGCCCTGCCCCGCAACACCCCGGCACCGGCCAGGATCAGCGGCCGTTCCGCCGCCCGGATCCGGTCCGCGGCGGCGTCCAGCGCCTCGGGTGACGGACAGGTGGCCTGCGGTGCGGGCACCGGAACGGGCGGACGATCGGTCGGCGCGGCGGCGACATCCTCGGGCAGGCACAGATGCACCGCCCCGGGGCGGCCCGACACCGCCTGGCGCCAGGCCTCGGCCACGCTGCCCGGCACCGCATCGGCGGTCAGGATGGTGCGGCTCAGCTTCGTCACCGGGCGGAACAGCGCCTCGAGGTCGATCATCTGGTGCGCGTCCCGCCCGATCCGGCCCCGCGCGCCCTGCCCCGTAAGGGCGATCAGCGGCACGTGATCCAGGTTGGCATCGGCGACACCCGTCACCAGGTTGGTGGCCCCCGGCCCCAGTGTCGACAGGCAAACCGCCGGCCGCCCGGTCATGCGCCCGTGGACAGAGGCCATGTAGGCCGCCGCCTGCTCGTGCCGGCACAGTTCGAACTCCAGCGACGAGGCCGAGATCGCCTCCATCAGCTCGGTCGTTTCCTCGCCCGGAACACCGTAGATCGTGGTCACGCCCAGCGCCTGAAGCGCGGCGACAAGCGCTTCGGCCCCGGTTCTGGCCTCGGGGGTGGTCATCGTGTCTTTCACTTGATCGCTCCTCAAAGGACACCCTGCGCGGAAATGGCCTGCGCCAGACGCCGGTACCCGGCGATATTGGCGCCGCGGATGTAATCGATCCGGCCGTCATCGCGGCCCTCACGGACCACGCTGTCATGGATCCGCAGGATGATGTCGCGCAGGGCCTTGTCGACGGCGTCGGCGCTAAGCTGGCGACCGTGGCGGTTCTGGCTCATCTCCAGCCCGCTGACCGCGACGCCTCCCGCGTTGGAGGCCTTGCCCGGCACATGGCACAGCCCGGCGCGGCGGATCACGTCCGAGGCCCCGGCCGTCAGCGGCATGTTCGCCCCCTCGGCCACGATCTTCGCCCCGCCATCGACCAGCGCGCGGGCCATGTCGGCGTCCAGCTCGTTCTGGGTGGCGCAGGGCAGCGCGATTTCGGGGCCCGTCTCCCACGGGGTAGCGTTTTCGCGATAGGTCGCGCCAAAGCGCGCGGGCGGATCGGCGATGTCCTCTCCGGCGGCTTTCCGTGCGCGCACCCATTCGACGGCGTCCTGGGTCAGCCCATCCTCGGCCAGCAGCGTCCCCGAGGTATCCGACAGCGTCGTGACCACCGCACCTTCGGCGATGGCCTTCTCGGCCGCGTGGGTCGCGACGTTGCCCTTGCCGGATACGGCGATGCGCCGGCCCGCGACATCGTCGCCCTGATGGGCCAGCATCGCCTGAAGGAAATAGATCAGCCCGTAGCCGGTTGCCTCGACCCGTCCTTCGGAGCCGCCATAGCTTAGCCCCTTGCCCGTCAGCGCACCGCCATAGACATGCGAGGCCTTCCGCCAGGCACCGAAGAGATAACCGATCTCACGCGGGCCGACATTGATGTCACCGGCGGGCACGTCGGTATCCGGGCCGATGAAGGGCGCCATCTCGCGCATGAAGGCCTGGCAGAAGCGCATAATCTCGCGCTCGGACCGGCCGCGCGGATCGAAATCCGCGCCACCCTTGGCGCCGCCCAGCGGCAGACCGGTGAGGGCATTCTTGAAGCATTGCTCGAAGGCGAGAAACTTCAGCACATCGAGGCTGATCCGCGGGTGAAAGCGCAGGCCGCCCTTGTAGGGGCCGATGGCGTTCGAACACTGAATCCGCCAGGCCCGGTTGATCTGCACGCCGCCATCGTCGTCCTCCCAGACCACGCGGAAGGACAGGATCCTGTCCGGCTCGGCCAGGCGGTGCAGCACCCGGGCTTCGGCATAAGCGGGATTGTTCTTCTCGATGGTCAGCACGTCTTCGGCGACCTCGCGGACGGCCTGCCGGTAAAGCGTTTCCTGTTCGGTACAGGGCAGGAGGGAGGCCATGAAAGTTTCGGTCAGCGCGCTGCGGCGATCCATATGGTGTCCTTCGGTCTTTGGGTGTCTGGAGACATCGGGGGGATGTGTCGGATATGCCGTGAAAGTCTGGGCCGGGTCCGGCGTGCCGTGACTGACGTCCTGTGGCTGAACAGGGGCCCAACACCGGATGGGCGGGCGTCGGATTCCGGCGCCCGCCGATCAGGCGGTCAGTGTCGTGTCTGCGTCATGGTGTTACCAGGTGCCGCGCACCAGGCGGATAACCAGAGTTGCCAGGAACAGCACAAGAAACAGCACGAACAGGATCTGCGCAACGCCGGAAGAGGCCGCCGCGATCCCGCCGAAGCCGAACAGTCCGGCAATCACGGCGACAACGAAAAAAATCAAAGCCCAGTATAGCATCCTTGCATCCTTCCACATCGTTCATCTGGAGGAAAAACGAGATGCATGATGCCGGGTTCCCGAAATTAACCCGGGAACTTTTTGGATTTGAGCGGCGTTCAGGAGGGGAAGCGCGCACAGGCGCGACCCTGTCGGGCGCCTCCCGGATCCGCTCTTTAACTTACCTCGCAAGAGTTGGATCCGAGAGGCGTCCCGACCATTCCAAGCCTGGCGGCGCGCTCTTTTGAGCATGTGAGGGGAGCACCAGCAGTCATGCCAGAGGCCACCCGGACCGGACCGGCCCTACCCGACGAGCTGGTCGATCGCCGAACTCAGCTCGCGTTCGCCGTAAGGCCGCGACAGGTGAATCACGCCCGGGGTCAATTCGTCGCCCATATCGTCGTTGAGGATCAGAAGACGCACCTTGAGAGCGTTCTGTTCCTCGATCAGGGCACGCACCAGGACGGCGTCGGCGGCAGCTCCGACAACGATGATCTGAGGCTTGCGACCGGTTTCCTGCAACATCGCCCGGGCGGTTTCGACCGAGCGCATATGCACGACCGGACCCAGTCGGCGTTGTTCGAACGCATCCTGAAGATCGTCGGCCTCCACGAAGCTCTCGACGATGAGCAAGGTGCCAATGATGGCATTCATGCATGCATCTTCCATGGGTCCCTCCAGTGGGTTTCACCGCCGGTATCATGGAAAAATGCGGGCTCTGCATTAAACCACGACATAGGACATCACGTTTGACCATCGATTGCGCCAACTGTCCGTTACGTCAATTCGACCTTTTCTCGCCGATCAGCAAATCCACGCTGGCTTTCCTGTCGCGGTTCAAGACCGGTGAACTGGTGGCCCAGCCGGGGACCGAGATTCTGACGGAACAGGCGTCTTCTTCGCAATTGTTCACCACGCTGAGCGGCATGGGCCTGCGATACAAGACGACAAGCGACGGGGATCGGCAGGTGGTGGGCTTTGTCCTGCCCGGGGACTTCATCGGCCTGCAATCGGGGGTCATGGATGTCATGCAACACTCGGTCGAGGCCTCGACCGAGATGCGGCTGTGCGTGTTCAACCGGTCCGACCTCTGGACGCTGTTCCGCTCGCAGCCGGACCTGGCGTTCAGCCTGACCCACCTGGCCGCGAACGAGGAACACCTGCTGGGCGAGGCCCTGACCGTGCTGGGCCAGATGGACGCGCAGGCCAGGATCGCCTGGGCCCTGCTACGGTTCGACAGGCGGCTGACCGCGGTGGGCCTGCGCAAGAACGGACGGGTGCCGCTGCCCTATCGCCAGCAGGACCTGGCCGATGCCCTGGGGCTTTCACTGGTGCACACGAACAAGACGCTGGCGCGGTTCCGGTCGCGGCAGTTGGCGAACTGGTCCGAAGGCTGGCTGAGGGTTCCGGAGCCCGACACGCTGGCCAGCCTCTACGATTTCGAGTCCAGCATTACGGCAACCCGCCCGCTGATCTGACCGCCGCGCGGGCCTGTCCCGGCCTGTCGATGCCCCGCCTCTGACCACGGCGGGGCTTTCGCGTGTCTTGACGTTGCGCATCCCCTGGCATGGCTCGCCAGGCCTCTTTTTCATTCCCCGAAAGCGAAAACGCCCGGTTGTGACACCGGGCGTTTCGAAAATGCTGCCCTCTGCGGGCGATGCGATCAGGCGTGGGCCGAAGACGACCGCGGGCCGGCGATCAGCCAGATGATGAAGCCGATCAGCGGCAGCACCAGAACCAGCAGCGACCACAGCACCTTGGCGCCGGTTGTCGCGGACGAGTTCACGATGGACACGATCGCCCAGATGTCGAGGATAAGAAGAATGAGGCCGCCAATGCCGGTGATTTCCAAACCCATGTCAGGTCTCCTTTTTGATGATCGGGCCGCGCTGCACGCGACAAGTTCGGGGAAGCGGATGCGCTGGCGCGCGTGCCCGCTCCGGTAAACCGCGCTGACGCACGGCAGTCAGGGGGCCACGCTGGCGCGCGGCTCTCGGGTCACTGATTGCGCAGGGCGTCGATCAGCTCGTCCTTGCTCATTTCCGAGCGCTGCGCGATGTCGAGTTCCCGCGCACGATCGTAAAGCTCGCTCTTCGTCCACTCCTCGTAGGGCGGCGACTTGCCGCCTTTCTTCGAGGGGGCCATGTCGTCATTCGCCTGCGCATTCGCGATCGCCGCGGCCTTGGATTTGCCGTAGCCCTTGTCGCGCAGGGCTTCGTAGGTTTCCTCGTCCTTGATGGACGGGTCGGATGTCTTGGCGTCAGCCATTTTCCGTCTCCATCATCACGCCCTGCACCAGCTCGGGCAGCGCGTCGATCTCAAGCGCGCAGGCCGAGATCAGGTCCTGATCGCTGCCGCACTTGCTCCAGTCCATGCCGCTTTCGCCAAGGACCCCCACCAGAAGGATCGTGCCGATAAGGACGGGCACGCGGGGTTCGAAACGTACAACTCTCCTGTTCGATGACGACGTCGGCATCGGCTGTTTCCTTTTTGATTTGATTTGGTTGAACAACGCGCGATCCGTACGGCGGTTCCCTTGAAATCCGAATTTCCCGCCCAATGCGGATTGCGCGATATCGTGGGACATCAGAGCAAGGCGGGATGTCCCCAGGCCCCGCGCCCGCGTGTCGCAGGGTGCCGTAAGGGAACCAACCCGGCCGCCCGCGCGTATGTCCGGTGACATCACGCCTGCATCAGACTCCGCGCGCGCGAGGTGGCTGCCGCACCTCGCGCGCGCCTCTTCATCCGGACGGGGCCTGCGGAGCACGGCAGCCATCAGCCCAGGGGCGCACAATGGAAGACGAACTATCCGAAGATCTGCCGCTGCGGGAGGAAGAGCAAGAGGCCGTCAAGGAGGCGGCCATGCTCTCGCCCCGCCTGATCTTCGAAGCGATCCGCCGCAACGGCGAAGAGGAACTGCAGCGACCGGTGAGTTCGACGTGGAACTCCGGCGTGATGGCCGGGATGCTGATCTCGTTCTCCGTTCTGGGCGAAGCGGTGCTGCGCGCCCACCTGCCCGACGCCGACTGGGCCTATATCGTTGAGAACTTCGGGTACAGCTTCGGCTTCCTGCTGGTGGTCCTGGGCCGGATGCAGCTGTTCACCGAGAACACGATCACCACCGTGGTGCCGGTCATGCTGTCGAAAGACTGGCGGTCCTACCTGCGGACCGGGCGGCTCTGGTCCGTCGTGCTGCTGGCCAATGTCGTGGGCGCGTTCATCGTCGCGGCATTCTATGTCTATGCCCCGGTGCTGTCGGACGAGGTGAGGACCGCGATGATGGAGCTGAGCCATCACGCGACCTCCATGCCGCCTTTCGAAGGCATGATGCGCGGCATCCCCGCCGGCGTGCTGATCGCGGCGCTGGTCTGGATGCTGCCGGTGGTCGAGCACAGCGAGGTGCCCGTGATCATCCTGTTCACCTGGCTGATCGCGCTGGGGGATTTCACCCATATCGTCGCCGGCTCGGTCGAGATGGCCTTCCTGGTCGTGCAGGGCGAACTGGGCGCGCGGGGCGCGGTGCTGGACTTTTTCCTGCCGGTGCTGGCGGGCAACGTGCTGGGCGGCACGATGGTCTTCACCATGCTCGCCTGGGGCCAGATCCGGCCCGAGGTCGAAGAGAAGGAAAACGACCGCCAAAGGAGCGCGCGGTAACGCGGGCTGCGGCCGAATGTTCCAAGCAAAATCTTCGGAACGCGTTTGGGGACTTCGGGTTTTCCTACCAGACGGCCCGGGACGATCCCGGGTCAGGAATACGACTACCATAGTTGGAAAGGAGATCATCATGCTTCGTCTTATGACCGCATCGACCCTTGCACTTGCAATCGCGGCCCCGTCCTTCGCAGCGTCGACCGCCACCGAGTCGAGCGCTTCGTCCGACATGGCCGACCCGATCATCATGGATGAGCGCTGGGACTTCAGCATCACTGACCTGGAACTGCTGACATCGGAGCCGGAAGGCTATCGCAAGATTGACGCCGGCGCCGTCGCCGCTTCGGATGTGATGGGCAAGTGGGTCTATGACGCCTCCAAGGAGCGTGTCGGCGAGATCGAGAACCTCGTCGTGACGCCGGATGGCGAGATCGTGGCCGCCATCCTGGGTGTCGGCGGGTTCCTCGGGATCGGCGAGAAAGACGTCGTCGTCAGCTTCGACACGCTGATGCTGACCGAGAACATCGAAGACGGCTCCATGCGCATCTACGCCGATGTGACGAAAGAGCAGCTGGAACAGATGCCCGAGTATGACGCGTAACCCGCGTTAAACCGGAACTACGGAAGAAGGGGTCGGGTCACCGGCCCCTTTTTCTTTGAAGCCCTGCGCGTTGGGCCGCCGCATCTTGAGCCTTGGGCCACCGCGCTCAGCAGTAGCGGTCGATAAGCGCCATCAGCTCGCCCGGGGTCACCGGTTTGCGCAGGTGCCCGGAAATGCCGTAGCTGCGCAGCAGCCCGTCATCCAGCAGCCGTTCGTCGGTCGAGACCGCGATGATCGGCACCTCCTGTCCGAACCGCTCGGGCATGTCATGGAACGGCTGGCCCGCGTCGTGCCCGTTGTCGACGGGCATCTGCGCATCCATCAGGACAAGCCCGTAAGCATCGGGATTGTCGCGGAACCGGCTCAGACCGTCGCTTACGCTGTCTGCGATGTCGATTTCGACGTTCAGCGTGTCCCGGATTTCCTGCATCATGAACCGGGTGAACCAGTCGTCTTCGACAAGCAGTATCTTTTTCCTGGACTCTGACACGACAAGAATGACTCAACCTATGCGGGTGTAAGATTATGTTCACTACACCATTAGGCGATCAAATTCAAACCGCTTTCCTCGCTTCCCTCGCGACAACCTGGGTAACATGGCGTTGCGGCAACACAAGCCAGCCGTTCGGATGTAGGTCTCAGAACCAGCCGGCCTGCATCTCGAAGGCCGAAGCGTCATTGGCCAGCAGCGTCCGCGCCCAGCCTTCCGTCCGCGACAGTTCACGCGCATAGAAATACCGCGCGGCCTGCTGCTTTCCCTTCAGGAAATCGCTGTCTCCCTCGCGCCCGGCCTTCTCGGCCGCGGCACGCGCGATGCGTAGCCACATCCATCCCATGATCACGTGCCCGGTTAAATCCAGGTACAGCGTTGCATTGGCCAACCCGCGTTCGGGATCGGCCAGCACCTGCGCGGTCAGGCTGCGCGTCACCTCCTCCAGCCGGTCGACGGCGGCCGAAAGCGGATCGCCCAGCGGATGCCCGGCCCCCGTGATATCGGCGCGGATCGCCCCGGTCAGCGCGGTGAAGCCCGCGCCGTTCTGCATCATCACCTTGCGGCCCAGCAGGTCCATGCCCTGGATGCCATGCGTGCCTTCGTGGATCGGGTTCAGACGGTTGTCGCGGTAATGCCGCTCCACCGGGTAATCGCGGGTATAGCCGGCGCCGCCCAGCACCTGGATCGCGTGCTTGTTGGCCTCCAGGCAGAATTCCGAAGGCCAGGATTTCGCCACGGGTGTCAGCACGTCCAGCAGGGTCAGCGCGTCGGCATCCCCCGCGCGGTGCCGGTCCACCAGAACGGCACAGTATAATGCCAGCGCCAGGGCCGGTTCCACCGCCGCTTTCTGCGCCAGCAGCAGCCGCCGGATATCGGCGTGACCGATCAGCGGCACCTGCGGCGAGGCCGGGTCCTTCGCCACCGGCGACCGCCCCTGCGGCCGGTCCCTGGCGTAGGCCAGCGAGGCCTGGAACCCCGCCTGACCCAGCGCCGTCGCGCCCATGCCGACCCCGATCCGCGCCTCGTTCATCATCTGGAACATATAGCGCAGGCCCTGGTGCGGCTCGCCCACCAGCTCGCCGATGCAATCGCCCTGTTCGCCGAAGTTCAGCGCGCAGTTGGTGGTGCCGCGATAACCCATCTTGTGGTTCAGCCCGGCGAGCGTGACATCGTTGCGCGTACCGTCCAGCCGGATCTTGGGCACGATAAACAGCGATATCCCCTTCACCCCCGGCGGCCCGCCCGGGATCTTGGCCAGCACCATGTGCACGATGTTCTCCGACAGCTCGTGCTCTCCGGCAGAGATCCACATCTTCCGTCCCGAGATCCGGTAGCGCCCGTCCTCCATCGGCTCGGCCTTCGTGGTGATGTCCGACAGGCTCGACCCGGCCTGCGGCTCGCTCAGGCACATGGTGCCAAAATACCGCCCCTCGACCATCGGCTCCAGGTAGCGGGTCTTCTGATCCTCGGTGCCGAACGACTGGATCAGCCGCCCGGCGCCGATCGTCAGCATGGCATAGCCCTTGATCGACACATTGGAGGCCGAGAAGACGAAGGACGCCGCCTGGTGCACCGTCTCGGGCAGGCCCAGCCCGCCGTGCTCGGGCCGGAACGGACCGGCCAGGAACCCGCCCTCGATGAAGGCATCCACCGCCGGTTTCACCGCGTCGGGCAGGATCGCGCGGCCGTTGTCGAAAACCGGCTCATTCTCGTCGATCTCGTGCGCATGGGGCAGGTAGTGATCCGTAGCGATCTGGTCGGCGGTGTCGAGAATCCCGCGCACGGCGTCCGCATCCAGCTCGGTGCCGGCGATGATCTCCTCCACGCCGGCCACGTCGAACAACTGAAACAGCAGGTCCTCGCGATCATAGGCTCGCATTACATCCTCCTCAGGCTCCCCGCCGGACCCTAGCCAATCTGACATATGTCAGGCCAGACGCCGCGTCTCGTGACCTTGCGTCTGTTGAGTTCATGGCGCGAAAGCCCTATCTCGGCCCAAACGCGGAGAGCTGCCTTGGCCAATACACTTTACAAGAACGACCTGCCCGACGGGCTCGACATGGGCCCCGTCGTCGCCATCGATTGCGAGACCATGGGGCTGAACCCTCATCGCGACCGGCTCTGCGTGATCCAGATGTCGGGCGGCGACGGCAACACGCATATCGTCCAGGTCGAAAAGGGCCAGACCGAGGCGCCGAACCTCGCGAAGATGCTGGAAGACCCGAACGTGCTGAAGCTGTTCCACTTCGGCCGCTTCGACATCGCCGCGATGTACAACACCTTCGGCGCGCTGGCGGCCCCGGTCTATTGCACCAAGATCGCCAGCCGCCTTGTGCGCACCTATACCGACCGGCACGGGCTGAAGAACCTCTGTTCCGAACTGTTGGGCGTCGACATCTCGAAACAGCAGCAGTCCAGCGACTGGGGTGCCGCCGAGCTGACGCCCGCGCAGCTGGATTATGCCGCGTCGGATGTCCTCTACCTGCATAAGCTGCGCGAGAAGTTCGACGACATGCTCGCCCGCGAGGGCCGGACCGAGATGGCACAGGCCTGCTTCGACTTCCTGCCCATGCGCGCGAAGCTCGACCTCGCGGGCTGGCCCGAAACCGACATCTTCGCCCACTCATGACCGAGGCCGAGCGCTTCCTGGCCACTGCGCGGCAGGTCGTGCAGGACGAGGCCAAGGCGCTCGAGGCGCTGGCCGGCGCCTTTGACGAGCGCTTTGCCGAGGCCGTGCAGATGATGCTCGAGGCCGAGGGGCGGGTCATCGTCTCGGGCATCGGCAAGTCGGGCCATATCGGGCGCAAGATCGCGGCGACGCTGGCCTCCACCGGAACGCCGGCCCATTTCGTGCACCCGTCCGAGGCGTCGCACGGCGATCTCGGCATGGTGGCGCGGGGCGACGTGGTGCTGGCGATCTCCAATTCCGGCGAGGCGCCGGAGCTGGCGAACCTGCTCAGCTATACCCGCCGGTTCCAGATCCCGCTGATCGGCCTGTCGAGCCGGATGGACAGCACGCTGATGCAGGCCGCCGACGCTCATCTGCTGATCCCGTCGCTGGGCGAGGCCTGCGGCTTCGGCATGGTACCGACGATTTCCACGACGCTGACGCTGGCCATGGGCGACGCACTGGCCGTGGCGATCATGCAGCACCGCGATTTCGGGCCCGAGGCGTTCCGCAACTTCCACCCCGGCGGCAAGCTGGGCGCGCGGCTGTCCACAGTGGGCGACCTGATGCACACCGGCGACGCCCTGCCGCTGGTGTCCGAAGACACGGCGATGCCCGATGTCCTGATCGAGATGACTCGCAAGGAATTCGGCGTCGCGGGCGTAACCGACGACCGGGGCCTGCTGACCGGCATCATCACCGACGGCGACCTGCGCCGCCACATGGACGGGCTGCTGACGCAGAAGGCCGCCGACGTGATGACCCGTGGCCCCCGCACCATCGGCCCCGGCGCCCTGGCGGAAGAGGCGGTTGCGCAGATGACCGGCAAGATTACCTGCCTGTTCGTCGTGCCCGAGGGATCGCGCAGGGCCGAAGGCCTGATCCGCCTGCACGATTGCCTGCGCGCCGGGGTGGGCTGAGACCATGGACAGCTATTCGCGGCGTGTGGCCTTTCTGAAAGTGGTGCTTCCGCTGGCCGCGCTTGCGATCCTGTCCACGCTTTTCCTGTTGTCACAAAGCGCGGATCCCAATGCCACGATCCCCTTCTCGGACGCCGAAATCGCCGAAAGGATCCGCGACCAACAGATCACCGAGCCGCGCTTTGCCGGCAGCACCGAGCGTGGGGACGAAGTGTCGCTCTCTGCCGACAAGGCGGTGCCCGGCACCGACGACGAACCCGGCGCGGCGCAGAACCTGCGCGGGGAAATCCGGCTGGCAAGCGGCGGGGTTATCACGCTCGAGGCGGCCAGCGGCTGGGTCAACCTGCGCCGCGACCTGGCGGAATTCCGCGGAACGGTGACGATCACCACCGACACCGGCTACCAGCTGGTGACCGACCGGCTGGAAACGGCGATAAAGCGGATCGACGCCACCGCGCCCGGCCCCGTGGCAGGCAACGGCCCGCTCGGAGAGCTGGACGCCGGGGCGATGCGGATCATGTCACCTGACAATGACCCGGGCGCGACGCATTTAGTGTTCCTCAACGGCGTCAAGCTGGTATATGACCCACAGTCAACCGAGAGGTAAGCCTTGCTGCCGCGAATTCTCTGCCTCGCCCTGACAGCCAGCTGGCTTGCCACGACGGCACCAGCACAGGGCACCAACCTGGCCTTTGGCGGGCTGCGCGCCGATACCTCGCAACCGGTCGAGGTCACGGCCGACGCGCTAGATGTCGACCAGGAAGACGGCACCGCGATCTTCACCGGCAACGTCGTGGTCGGACAGGGCGAAATGCGCCTGACCGCGACCGAGGTGCTGGTGGTCTACAAGCCCGACCGCTCGGGCATCGACCGGCTGGTGGCCACCGGCAAGGTGGTTCTGGTCAACGGCCCCGACGCCGCCGAGGCCGAGAAGGCCGATTACACGATCGACAGCGGCATCGTCATCATGACCGGCGACGTGCTTCTGAGCCAGGGCCCCAACGCGCTGAGCGGCGAGCAGCTGAATGTCGACCTTGCCACCGGCACCGCGCGGATGACCGGGCGGGTCCGGACGATCTTCATGCCCGAGAACGGCAGCCCGGAAGAAGACGGCTGATGGACGGGCCGGACATGCCAGACCTGAACGTCACCGCCGGCACCGGCGGGCTGCGCGTGGAGCACCTGCGCAAGTCCTACCGCAAGAAGGTCGTGATTCGGGATTTCTCCATGCATCTCGATCGCGGAGAGGTCGTGGCGCTGCTGGGCCCCAACGGGTCGGGCAAGACGACCACATTTTACGCGGTGGCAGGCCTGGTCTATCCAGAGGCCGGGACCGTCACGATCGACGGGCAGAACGTCACCACCCTGCCCATGTACCGTCGCGCCCGGCTGGGCATCGGCTATCTCCCGCAGGAGATGTCGATCTTCCGCGGGCTGTCGGTCGAGGACAACATCCTCGCCGTTCTGGAGGCGGTGGAGCCCGACCGCCATTCCCGCCGCGAGCGGCTGGAAGAGCTTCTGTCGGATTTCTCGATCGAACATCTGCGCCGCGCTCCGGCGCTGGCCCTGTCGGGCGGCGAACGCCGCAGGGTCGAGATCGCGCGCTGCCTGGCCGCGAATCCCAAGTACCTGCTGCTGGACGAACCTTTTGCCGGGGTCGACCCGATCTCGGTCGGCGACATCCGGCACCTGGTGCAGGACCTGAAAACCCGTGGCATCGGCGTGCTGATCACCGATCACAACGTCCGCGAGACTTTGGATATCGTGGAGCGTGCCTATATTCTTCATGATGGGCGCGTGCTGATGTCCGGCACGCCGCGCGATGTCGTCGAGAACGAAAATGTTCGCCGGGTCTACCTTGGCGAGAATTTTCGGATTTCTTAACGCTTTCTCAAGCAATTTTTGTTCGCGCGCATTGATCCGCTTTTTGGCCAAGTCGCGCGCGTGTTTTGATTGACAGGGCGGCTTTGCAGGGGCTCAATGGAATGTATGGCTCCAGTTCAACGCGACGCAGTTCCCGCCAATGCCATCCACAGGATGGAGACCCGGATCTGCTATTCGGTGACGGGCCGGCTTTTCACCTTCACCCTGTAGTGCCCAGATCTACGCCCGGCCAAGGCCGGTTCACGGGTGAGTTGCCACAAGGAGAGCGCATGCAATACCAGATCAGCGGACACCAGATCGACGTCGGAGCGGCCCTGAGCACCCATGTCGAAGTCGAGTTGAGCGGCGTGGTCGAGAAATACTCGCAGCGCCCGACGGACGCGCAGGTCGTCTTTTCGCGCTCGGGTCATGAATACGTCTGTGAATGCACCGTGCACCTCTCGACCGGGCTGACGGCCCAGGCCAAGGCCCATGCAACCGAGATCTACGCCGCCTTCGACGCCTGTTCCGAGAAGATGGACAAGCAGCTGCGGCGCTACAAACGGCGGCTGAAGGACCATCATCGGGACCGCGTGGAACCGGTTGAACTCCTCGGAGCCTCCTCGTATATCCTCGCCTCGGAAGAGCTGGCCGAGGATGCCGAGCCGGAAACGCTGCAGCCGATCATCGTCGCAGAGATGGAGACAAAGATACCGTCTTTGTCTGTCGGCGAAGCCGTGATGCAGATGGAACTGGCCGGCGCGCCCGTGCTGGTGTTCCGGAACGAGGGCAAGGAAGCCCTGAACGTGGTCTACAGGCGGGATGACGGCAACATAGGCTGGATCGACCCGTAATAATAATCAACCCCGCCAGGGTGGAGGCGGGCCGGAGCAGAAAACATGGATCTTTCGAAAATCCTCGATCCCGAGGCTGTAAAGGTTCTGGCATCGGCCTCGAGCAAGAAGCGGCTGTTCCAGGATATCGGTGATCTGGCGCATACGGCCTATGGGCTGAACGCGCCGATGACCGTTGAAGCCCTTATGGAGCGTGAAAGCCTTGGCCCCACCGGCGTGGGCCACGGCGTCGCCCTGCCCCATTGCCGGGTGTCCGGGCTGGACGGTGTGAAGGGCGTGTTCCTGCGCCTGGACAAACCGATCGAGTTCGGCGCCATCGACCGGCAGGCGGTGGACCTGGCATTCGCGCTTTTCGCCCCCGAAGAGGCCGGCGTGGAACATCTCAAGGCACTGGCCCTAGTCTCGCGCACCCTGCGGGACCAGACCCTGTGTTCCAAGCTGCGCGCCAACCACGACGCGGCGACGCTTTATGCCATCCTCACCGAAGGACGCTCGGTGCAGGCGGCCTGACGACCGGCGCCGGCCCGAAGCGTCCTGCGCGTTCCGGGCCGGACCACACCGATTGACCGGGCCCGCCCATGCCGTGGTGCGGACCTGCCAGTTTCGGTGCGCCCGGCCCATGGCCTTGCCCGATGCGGCGCGGCACCATCACCGGCCCCTCCGGTTCAGCCCGGGTCGAGAGCCGCCCGCCACGTCGCGCTCATTCGTCTTTCCAGGACCCCCAGCCGAACATCATGTAATCCCGCTGGTAGATCTTGCGCAGGATCTCCTCGATCTCGTCGTCATAGATCTCGTCCAGCGCATAGGGCGTGTCGGGGGCCGCGGCCGGGGGCAGTTCCGCCTCTCCGGCGCCCAGGCTGCGGGCCAGCGCCAGCGCCTCGGTCCGCCATTCGGCCTCGCGGAAGACATGGTCGGGCGGCACGAAATCCCCGAAACCCTGCAGCGCCTGCGACTGGCTGCACCATGTCGCATCCACGCGGATCGCCGTCTGCCCGGCGAGGTTGGCGCGCAGGAAATCCGTGAATTCCACGAAGGCCTTGCGATGGGCGGCCCGGCTCCAGTCCGCGTCGGGGCCGGACTTCGGGATCGACACCTTGAACACCCGCCGCAACGTGTCGCGGATCTGCAGGTAACTGCCCTCGCCCGCCGGCAGGATCCGCCGGCAAAAGGCGGCATGGGCGCGGGCGACGGGATGGCGGATCACGGTGAAACTGCGATGGCCCTGATGCTGCCGCTTCCACTTGCGCAGGTCCTTCTGGCTCATCTTCGCGGCCAGTGCGTCGCGGTCCACCCCGTCCAGCGCGGCCATCCAATCGATCACCTCGTCCTCCGGCGCGCCGCGCATCGGCAGGAACAGCAGCGGCGTCTGCGCAGCACCCACGTAGGACGGCGTCGCCGCCCCGCGCCGCGGCTCGAAATTCGGGGTGCGCGTCAGGTTGAACCGGTCGACCCCGGCCAGCGCCTTTTCCATCGCGTCGGGATTGGCGACCTTGTCGATGATCGGCGCCGGGTTCTGCGGCTTCAGCGAACTGTCCAGCGCCTCCAGCCGCGCCTCGATCCCCAGCCAGGCGGCGAGGCCGTTCATCACGTCGAGATCGCGCAGATCCTCGTAGGCCAGGTAGAAGGCCGTCTGCCCCGAAACCTGCAGCCCCCGCATCAGCCGCAGCTGGAACGCCTGCAGCGCCTCGACATGGGCGTCGAACTCAGCTGCATCAAAGGTCGCCTGCGCATCCTTGCGCCGGGTCACGTTGGTCAGCTTCCACTGCCCGGTTTCCTGCGCGATCTTCCAGCTGACATAGCTTTCCAGCGGATTGCGAGTCAGCACGATCTTGGCACAGCGCGGATCGGCCAGCGCCTTGTCGATCACCCGCGCATCGTGGTCGTGAAAGCAGCGGAACCCGGCGAGGCCGTCGTGCTGCTTAACCGCGCGCACCAGCTTCATCGGGTCCGCGTCGCGCTGTTCCTGGCTGAAGTCCAGCATCTCGGTCTTGTTCGGATAGCCGATGAAATGCGGATTGAAGAGCTCGCCCAGGCAATGAACCCCGTCGAAGGCGTTCAGGTTCGCCTCGAGGAAATTCGAACCGGTGCGCATCTCGGCGAAGACGATGAAATAGTCGAAGCGGCTCATGAGGCGCGGCGGCCCCCGGACTTACTGCACAAGGTAGGGTTTGCGCGGGGGTTTCGGCGCATGCTTGACCTCTCTCTCCACAGGGAAATCGCCCATAAGGTAGGGATGCATCCCCTGGTTCTTGAGGTTCTGCAGGAAGCGGCCAAAGCCTTCAAGGTCGACCATGCGCGGCGCCTCGGCCAGGCGGCGGGGCGTGACGGTGCCGATCTCGTCGATGATGGTCTGCAACGGCTCCATCGGGCTTTCGATGAACTCGGCCATGGTCCAGATCCGCACGCGCGCCTTGGTCCAGGTCGACCGCAGCACCTTCAGATGGGCCGCCTCGATCTTCTGCAATTCCGCCGCCTCGCGCCGCAGGGTCGGGAAGGACCGGTTGCTGCGAAACAGCGGCACGGCCCAGGCCCCGGAGATGACCGAGATCTGCGCGTTCGGGTCCCTGGCCAGGGTCCATTCGATATCGGCATTGTCGCGCGGCCCGTACTGGAAACACTGGCGTTCCCCGCGCGTGTTCCAGATCAGCGAGGTAAAGAAGGCCTTTACGTCATTGTCCCGGCAGGCGGCGTTGTCGCTGAGCGCCCCGTTGATCAGGGCCGACCTGCCCGAGAATTCCGCCCGCTCCGGCGCAAAGAGATGGCCGTGCACGCGGGTGCCGGTGATCCGGGCCAGCCATGGCTCGAAATCCTCGAACAGCTCGGCGAAGCCTTCGAAGACCGAATATTGCGCCGAGGTGATCCCGTTTTCCCAGTCCTGGTTGGGAAAGCGGCTTTGCATGTAAAGCCCTGCACGCCCGCGCGTCCGACGTTCGACCGCCTTGGCGAAGATGCGGTCGATCTTGCCCGGGTTCGGTTCGGTCCGCTTCATCGCCGCGCCACCATCGCTGAGGAACGCCTTGTAGAGGCGATCAGCATGAGGCCAGATCTTGCGCGCGACAAAGCAGTCGGAGCGGCGCAGAAGCTGCAGGTGATCGTCGTAGAAGATGTGCGGCTTGCCCTGGAAATCGAACTTCGACAGGGTCAGCGACCGGCTTTCGATATTGGTCGAAAATTCCCGCACCAGCGTCTGGTAATAGCTTTCGTCGGGGATCCAGACCTGCCGGAAGTAGCGGTCATAGGTCTGCCTGTCCGGATCCTCGAGTATCGCCGACAGCGTCTGCCGCGTCAGGCACCACCACTGGCTGCCCATATGCGGCACCAGCCCCATGGGCATCTCGCGATGCAGCTTCAGCCGGCGCTGTAGATCCACGTAACGGTCGAAGAGAAGGCGGTTCTTCCTCCACGAGAAAGGGAAGCGCAGCGAAAACCGCTCTTCGTCCAGCCCGCCGACGGTCCAGGGCACGTCGGCCGTGGTCGCGCTTTCGATGAAATCCGTGCGGGGGCGGGCGGCAAGGTAGTCGATCAGTTCCTGCACCGGGCGCAGCGGCAGGCAGGATCCCGAGGCCAGGTAGACATGGCGCACATCCGGGAATTCGGCCAGCATCAGCTCGGCCCCCGATTGCGAGGCGGCCACGATCCCCCAGGTGCCCCATTCGCAGCGATGGCGCCGGCAGAACCGCACCCGCTTGTCATCGGCCAGCGCCGCCTCGAACGCGCGGTAGGTCTTGCGCGGCAGGTTGCTGTCCACGTGCAGCACGACGGGGCAGCCGGCCGCCGTCCAGTGCCGCACCACCTGTTCGGCCCGGTCCAGCGCGGTGTGCACCAGCATGACGATGCCGACGCTGCTCATGCCCAGTTGCCCTTGGACATCAGCCCGAGGATCTCGAGCTGGCGCCAGTTGATGTATTTCTCCGACCAGGTGCACCAAAGCTCGGGATCGTCCGTCATCCGGCTGGCATAGGCCCGGTATTCGACCGAGGCGGCGTAATGCTGCTTGCGCTCCAGCTCTTCCCTTGCCTTGGTGTCGAACGTGTCGAGGAACTTGGCGTGCAACAGGATCCCGCTCGCCTTCTCGCCCCCCCATTCGTCGTAGACCAGGTTCAGACCGCGGGGCAGCAGCATGTGGGTCGAACTGACATAGGCATAGCGCCGGTCCCATTTCACCAGCGGGATCTTGTTCAGCGCCGGGGCGCGATCGGGCTCGTCCGCAAAGAAGATGCGGCGGCGCGGCCCGCCCTGGATCCAGAGGTTGCCGTATTCGTGGTTGCGTTTCAGCGTGTAATTGCCGCTGTCGAACCAGGACGCGATCTCAAGCGGATCCTGGCCCGGGCGATAGGGCTGATCGTCCAGCCGGCCCTTGGGATACATGTCTAGCAACATGGCCGAAAACGACCGGATCGAACTGGCGTCGAGCCAGTCGGTCAGCGCGCGCAGCGGGCGCGTATCGCAGAACGGGTAGATCAGGAATTCATCCGGGTCGACCACCAGGCACCAGTGGCCATGGCCGTATCTGCCCTGCAGCCAGTTCAGCCAGTCCACACCGAACCGCGAGCGCTTGTAGCTCGCCTCGGTATGCCAGACCGAAACATCGGGCTGGTCGGCCAGGTAGTCGAGCGAGCCGTCGGTGCTGTCGTTGTCGACGATCAGGAAATGCGCGACGCCCATGTCGCGGTAGTAGTCCAGGAAATAGGGCAGTCGGATCTGTTCGTTGCGCTGGGTGGAGAAGACCAGAAGATCGTCGCGGCGGATCTGCCGGGTGCGGTCCACGACGGTCGAAAGCTCGCCATGCTTGCGCCATGCGCGCGCGCGCCAGCGCTGACGCTTTACCCGTAGCTTGTAGGATTTCCAGGCACCCAACGTCCTGCCTCTCGTTGCCGCGCTCCGCCCGGGCGCTTGGGTTCAGGCGAGCGCCTCAGATCCTGTTGCCTACCACGTCGAAATGGTCCGACCAACCTGGGGCTGCGAACCTTGGCACCTTGCTGTTCCGATCATGACCCTGTTTCACCGCCGAGAGTTGATCGACGATGTTTCTCCATAGATAACAATCGGTTTCATTCTGGTAAACTGGAATGTTGCCAAGGGTTTCGCGATAGACCGGCAGGTCGCGCAGGACCACCGGAACACCCAGGCTGGCGGCCTCCAGCGGAGGCAGGCCGTAGCCTTCGGCATGGCTTGGAAAGAGCAGGCCGCAGCTGCCTTGCAGCAAGGCCGCAATCGCGCCATCGGGCAGGCCCCGCAGCTCTTTCACCGGCCCGTCCGGGGGCAGCGCATCAAGACGGGCGAAGACTTCGGCGTTGTTCCATCCCCGCGCGCCGCAGATCAGCAGGCCGGGGATCTCTTCCCCGGGCCGCGTGGCGCACAGGCTGTCCCAGACATCCAGCAGCAGGTCATGGCCCTTGCGGGGCTCAATGGTGCCGACGGTCACGAAATAGGGCCGCGCCGGCGGCAAACCCTCGGGCAGCAACAATGGATCCGGTTGCGCCGGTGTTACGCCCAGAGGGGCAACAATCGTCTCGGGGCAATGCGCAAGCGTTTCCCGCAGCCGCGTTTCGGTGAATCGCGAGTTGCAGATCACCAGGTCCGCCATCTCCTCGACCGCGGCAAGTTTCCGGCGAAAGCGCTCCACCGTGCCGGGGCGCTGGTAGTCCGGATGATCCAGCGGGATCGTGTCGTGGACCAGAACCGCGATCGGCCCGCCTGTCCCGTTGCGGATCGCGCCAAGCGCCCGCAGGTTCAGCCCCGCGTGGCCGGTGTTGATGTAACCCGCCCCCGCCGGCAGATGCCGCCGCAGCATCTGCGCCAGCCCCCTGGGCCGGCACCGTCCAATGGCCAGGGCGCGCAGGTCGCTTTCGGCGCGGCGCACCATTTCGGGCCGCTTGCGGAACATGGACGACAGCAGGTCCGCCTCGCCCCAGGGCTCTGTCCCATGCAGCCGCGTCTGAGCCGCAGACAGCCCCTCGCGGTCCAGCAGAAGGTAACCCGCGCCGGTGCGCAGCAACCCGAACAGCGGAATGTCGTCGTGAAGAAGGTGATCGAGATAGGCCAGCTCCACCCGGTCGATGCCGGTGGGCTGGCGTCCGGCGCGGCTCAGGCTCCGGGTCAGATCCAAAAGCCGCGCGGGGGGCTGTCTATTCGTCGTAATGCCCAGTTTGATGCCACTTCCATGCGTCCTCGATCATGGTGTGCATCTTCGACCGCTCCGGTGTCCAGCCCAGTTCCTCCACCGCCCGGGTCGAGCCCGAGACCAGCTTCGTCGCATCGCCGGCCCGGCGCGGCCCCTCGGTATAGGGGACCTCGCGGTTGGTGACGGCGCGCGACTGGTCGATGACCTCGCGCACCGAAAAGCCCGAGCCGGTGCCAAGGTTGAACACCCGGCTGCCCTTGCCGTCCTCCAGCCATTTCAGGCCAAGCACATGGGCATCCACCAGGTCGCAGACATGGACGTAATCACGGATGCAGGTGCCATCGGGCGTGTCGTAATCCGTGCCGAAGACGGTCAGCGCATCGCGCTTGCCGTCGATCGCGTCCAGCATCAGGGGGATCAGGTGCGTCTCGGGCCGGTGGAATTCCCCGACCTCGCCATCCGGATCCGCGCCCGCCACGTTGAAATAGCGGAAGATCACGTGGTTCAGCCCGTCGGATGCCTCGAAATCCCGCAGGATATCCTCGATCGCACGTTTCGACGCGCCGTAGGCGTTCAGAGGCTCCTGCGCCGTGGTCTCGTCCAGCACGACGTTGTCATGTTCGCCATAGGTGGCGCAGGTCGAAGAGAAGACGAACTTGTCCACCCCGGCGGCACAGGCCGCTTCGATCAGGGTCAAAGAGCCCAGCACATTGTTGCGCCAGTATTTTCCGGGAAGCTTCATCGCCTCGCCGACCAGGCTGAGCGCGGCGAAATGCATGACCGCCACGGGCTGGTACCTGGCGAACACCTCGTCCAGCCGGGCGCGATCCAGCAGGTCGCCTTCTTCCACGGGGCCGAATTTCACCGCCTGTCGCCAGCCGGTCACGAAACTGTCGAAGGTCACGGGATTATATCCCGCCGCCTTCAACGCCTTGCAGGCGTGCGAGCCGATATAGCCCGCGCCGCCTGTCACAAGTACATTCTGCACCTTGTCCGGTGCCTTACTGCGCGGCCTTGTCGACCTGGGTGATCTCCATCAGGAAGCGATGCAGGTCCTCACGCAGATCTTCGCGGGCGAGGCCGAAGGCCACGGTGGCCTGCAGGAAGCCCGCCTTGGAGCCGCAGTCGAACCGCTGGCCGCGGAAGCGGTAGCCGTAGACGCCGTTCTCGGTGCCGATGTCGGCGGCGATCGCGTCGGTCAGCTGGATCTCTCCGCCGGCGCCGGTCTTCATGTTGTTCAGCGTCTTGAAGATCGAGGGGCTGAGGATGTAGCGGCCGATCACGGCAAGGTTGGACGGCGCCTCTTCCGGCTGCGGCTTCTCGACCATCGCCTTGACCTTGACCATGTGGCCCATGTCTTCCTCGACATCCAGAACGCCGTAGGACTTGGTCTTCTCGGGCGGCACTTCCATCGCCGCGACCATGTTGCCGCCGGTTTCCTCGTAGGCTTCGACCATCTGCTGCAGGCAGGGGGTCTCGGCGGCGATCACGTCATCGGGCAGCATGACCGCGAAGGGTTCGTTACCGATCAGACGCCGCGCGCACCAGATCGCGTGGCCGAGGCCCAGCGCTTTGTGCTGGCGGATGTAGGCGATCGCGCCGCTGTCCATGTTGGTCGCCTTGAGCTGCTCCAGAAGGTCGTCCTTGCCCTTCTTGCGCAGCTCCTGTTCCAGGATCGGGGAATGGTCGAAATAATCTTCGAGCGCGCTCTTGCCGCGCGAGGTCACGAAGATGAATTCCTTGATGCCTGCGGCGCGCGCCTCATCGATGGCATACTGAACCAGGGGGCGATCCACCAGGGTCATGATCTCCTTCGGGACAGACTTTGTCGCTGGAAGGAAGCGTGTCCCCATCCCGGCTACCGGGAAGATCGCTTTGGTTACTCGTTTGCGCATGTTCTCTCAACCTCGACACAATTGGGTGATCACTGAAGAAGTGCTTTCTGCAACTGCATAACACATTTGCGGACAGCACACGGAAAAGGTGCCACGATTAGTTCAACGCCGTGGGCTTTCAACTTGTTCCCGTGAAATTAGTCTCACGTTTACGACACGCCGTATCTCTCTGCTCACCCTGCGGTTGAAACTCCACAGGGCGAAACGCGAATCACTTCGGTCGGACTTGCCGAAGAGACCCCCACATTGGTGCCATATTCCGTCCGCGCCAAAGCGCACCCGGTGCCGCCACGCGGTGGGCGAGAGTATGATTTCCGTCACCACGCGCCCCGCCCCGCGCTCCCAGAGCGCGTGGGCCAGGCGGCTTTGCCGCTGCCAGGGCCGGCCCGCCACCACCGTCGACGGACGCTCCATCGCGGTCGGGAAGCGCTGGAACGCCTCCTCGGGACCGCCCAGCGCGGCCATGCGGCGATGCGCCCGGGCGCGGCCATCCTTTAGCCCGGCCTCGAAACTCTTCATCAGGCGGCGCACGTCGCGCGGCTCCAGCCGGCCGGCCACCATGTGGCGCAGGGCACGCACTCGCTCGATCCGGCGCGCGCGGTTCAGGGCGCGGGCGCGCTGACCCGGCGGACAATGCTTGTCCAGAAAAACCGCCCAGCTCGCCCCGATTTCGAACAGGTCTCGCGGCACCCTTTCGGCGGTCCGCGTCGCATTGGCGGCAAAGCCGTGATGCACCAGCGCCTGCGGCACCACCGCTGTCATGCACCCTGTCTCGGCCAGCCGCAGGTTCACGTCCGTCTCGTCCAGGAAATAGCGGAAGCCGGGATCGAACCCGCCTTCGCGCGCCAGCCAGACCCGGCGAACCGCCATGTTGGTGCCCTGCGTCTTGATCGCGCGCTCGGCCGTGGGCGTCAGGATCGTGAACCGGTCCGGGTCCACGTGGATATCCTCGGACAGGCCCATGTAATCCACCGACTGCGCCTGCCACTGGTAGGAGATCCCGTTGCGCCCCAGCACGAAGCCCCCCGCCGCCGTCACACTGACCGAGCGGAACGGCTCCACCAGGTAGGTCAGCCACGAGGGTTCGGGCACCGCGTCGTCATCGATGAAGGCGATGATCTCGCCGGCCGCCTCGGCAATCCCGAGGTTCCGCGCGACCGAGATGTTGGGCTCTTCATAGCGCAGCAGCTTGACGTGGATCGACTCGGGCATGCTCCACAGCCGCGCGGCCCCGGCCCGGTCCGTGACGATGACGACCTCGAAGGCGGGATATCGCAGCTGCGAGACCCCCAACAGGCAACGGGCAAGCGCATCGGGGCGCCCCCGGCTGACAATGACCACGCTGACGGTCAGCGGTTCGGTCAAGGGCAGCCTCCGGTCATGCCATCCCCATCTCGGCCATCATGGCCTCTATGCGGGGCACGTCCTCGGGGTTGTTCAGCTCCCAGAACCGGCGCCCCTTGGCATCGACCTCGACACACAGCAGCGTCTCTCCGTTCTCGAGAAACCGCAGCTGTTCCAGGCCTTCCAGCAGCTCCAGCGGCCCTGCGGTCCAGCCGACATAGGCGGCAAGCGCCGCGGGCCGGTAGGCATAGACGCCCACGTGGTGGAACACCGGCGTCTCGTCCTCGGGCCCATAGGTGCCGGGCAGGAAGGGGATGACCTCCTTCGAGAAGTAGAGACCCCTGTTGTCGGCCCCGAAGACAGCCGTGGTGCCGCCCACGCGCCCGGCCCTGCGATCCGCCAGCAGCGCGTTCAGCGTCGCCCCGTCACAGCGCAGCACGGGCGTGGCGATGCCAGCATCGGGCGCGGCCCGCAGGCCGGCAACCAGATCCTCGATGAACCACGGCGGGGTCAGCGGCGCGTCGCCCTGCAGGTTCACGACGATCTCGGCCGTGCCGCCCAGCAGCTCCAGCGTCTCGGCACAGCGTTCGGTGCCGTTGGCGCAATCGGGCGAGGTCATGACGACGTCGGCTCCGAACCCTTCGGCGGCATCGCGGATCCGGTCGTCATCGGTGGCGATCACGACGCGGTCGACACCCTGGATGGCACGCGCCGCGTCCCAGGTGCGGTGGACAAGGCTCCTGGACTCGCCGGTGGCTCCGGTCAGTTCCACAAGCGGCTTTCCGGGATATCGGGTCGAGGCATGGCGCGCCGGGATGACGACCAGGACACTCATGCGGAGGGTTTCAGCTCCACCCCCGGGGCATAGGCGATGAAGAACGGGTTGGCGAACCCGTCCTTGCCATAGACCAGCGGGTTGAGATCATCATAGCGGACCACCTGGCCCCCGGCACCGTTCAGCACGGCATGGCCGGCGGCGGTGTCCCATTCCATCGTGCGGCCAAGACGCGGGTACAGATCCGCCTCGCCGGTGGCGATCAGGCAGAATTTCAGCGAGGAGCCCGCCGAGGTCATGTCCTTCACCGCGTACTTGCCGATGTAATCGTCGGTCGCCTGGTCGCGGTGGGATTTCGACGCCACCACCATCAGCGCGCCGTTGTCGGGGTCCGAGACGTGGATCTCGACCGTGGCGCCCAGGGTTTCGGGATCGAAATCGCCGGTTTCCTCGACCGACTGGCCGTTGGCCAGGGTGAAGAACATGCGGTTCTTGGCCGGGGCATAGACGACGCCGCGCGTCGGGATGCCGGCCTCGACCAGGGCGATGTTCACGGTGAAATCGCCGCGGCGGTTGATGAATTCCTTGGTCCCGTCCAGCGGGTCGACGATCAGGAAGGTGTCGCCCTTGGCGGAATGCGACGCGGCCTGCTCTTCGGTCACCAGCATGACATCGGGGAACGCGTCGCGCAGACCGGCCGAGATCAGGGCGTCGGCGGTTTCGTCGGCTTCGGTGACGGGGCTGTCGTCGGATTTGACCTTCACGTCGAAATCGTCGGAATTGTAGATCTCCATGATCTTTTCACCGGCTTCGATCGCCAATTTCCTCATCACGGGCACAAGAGTGTCATAATCCACGAATAACTCCGTCCTAACGTCGTCTGAATTGAAAATCTGTCAGCCGCATCTTATGGTGGCATGACAACCGAACAGCAAGGTCTCCGTGTCACCTTTGGGTAGCGTCACAGGACCACACCAGGATCACGGGTCAGTGTTTCAGCACTCTTCGCGCCAATCGAACCTCTCGATCGCCCTCGGCATGGCCGAGGTCACCTATCATGCAATCGTGCGCTCGATCCGCAAGCAGCACAACAATGCCTTCATGGCCATCGGCGTGAACATGCTGCAGATGCTGGTGATGGTGCTGGCCTTCTACCTGATGTTCTGGGTGCTGGGCATGCGCTCGGCCCAGATCCGGGGAGACTTCCTCGTCTATATCATGACGGGGATCTTCCTCTACATGACCAACATCAAGGCGATGAGCGCGGTTCTCGGCTCCGAGGGGCCGGCAAGCCCGATCATGAAACACGCGCCGATGAACACGGCGATCGCGATCTGTTCGGCGGCGCTGTCGGCCCTGTATATCCAGGTGCTGTCGATGGTCGTGATCCTCTACATCTACCATGCCGCCTTCACTCCGATCGAAATCTACGATCCGATGGGCTGTCTCGGCATGCTGATGCTGGCCTGGTTCACCGGCTGCGCGCTGGGGCTGGTGCTGCTGGCGATCAAGCCGTGGTTTCCCACCTTCACCAGCGTGTTCTCGCAGGTCTACCAGCGGGCCAACATGATCGCCTCGGGCAAGATGTTCGTGGCCAACACGATGCCGGGCTTCATGCTGGCGATGTTCGACTGGAACCCGCTGTTCCACATCATCGACCAGTCGCGCGGTTTCGCCTTCATCAATTACTTTCCGCACAATTCGAACTGGCACTACCCGCTGGTCGTCGGCATCGTTCTGGTGATGGTCGGGCTGATGGGCGAATTCTACACGCGCAAGAACGCCTCCATGAGCTGGGGCGCCCGGCGATGAGACGGCTCGCCGCCCTGCTTCTGGCCTTTGGGCTGACCGCGGGCACCCTCCAGGCGGATCCGGTCTATCCCTGGCTTTACGACGTGATCGGCGTCTCGGCCGACGACGTGCTTAACCTGCGCGCCGGCCCCTCGTCCGAGGCCGAGGTCATCGGCGCGCTGGCGCACGACGCCACCGGGATCGAGGTGGTGGGCATCAACGACAATGGCTACTGGCTCCAGATCGCCCTGCCCGAAAGTACCGCATGGGCCGCGACCGGCTTCCTCGCCCCCCAGCCCCATGATCCGGAACTTGCCTTTACCAGGATCCTCGACTGCGGCGGCACCGAACCCTTCTGGGGCCTGCAGATCACACAGGGCACCGGCGCCACGCTGAGCCGCATGGACAAGGCCGATGCCGATCTGCCCGCGGGGCGTGTGCGGCCCAGCCCGTCGATGAAGAACCAGTATTTCCTCGACCTCGGCGAACGTCATGCCGCCATGCTGACCACCAAGCTGTGCAGCGACGGCATGTCCGACCGCGCCTACGGGCTGAGCATCCGGCTGGTCATCGACGAGACGGAGACGATGCACGGCTGCTGCTCACTCCGGCCGTAGCCCCGGCCGCGTCCGACCGGGCCGCTCAGGTCGCCACCCGCAGCGTCAGGTTGATCCGCCCGCCCTTCGGCAGCAGCCGCGAGGATCCGAACCGGATCCGGTCGATCCCGTGATAGGTCAGCCGCGCCTCGCCGCCCATCACGACCACGTCGCCGGAATTCAGCCAGATGCTCTCGGTCTTGCCGCCCCGTGTCGTGTTCCCGATCCGGAACAGCCCGTCATCGCCCAGCGACACCGACACCACCGGCCAGGAGAAATCGGCCTCGTCCTTGTCCTGGTGCAGGCCCATCTTCGCCTCGGCCTCGTAATAGTTGATCAGGCAGCTGTCCGGCCGCCGGTCCAGCCCGGTGACCGCGTCCCAGATCTCCAGCACCTGCCGGGGGATCGCGGGCCAGTCCACGCCCGAGGGATGCCGCGGCTCGTAGCGGTATCCCCTGCGGTCGGTGATCCACCCCAGCTCCCCGGCCGAGGTCATCCGCACCGACAGCGACTGGCCCCGCCGTGTCACCGGCCGCACCAGCGGCGCGGCCTTCAGAACGGGCCGCAACGCGGCCACCAGCTCTGCCTGGGCCGCCGCATCCAGGTAGCCCTTCCAGATCTTGAATCCCCGCAGATCGACCGGCGCCGCCGCCATGAGAGCCTCCTTTTGCAAGCTTTTTGTCACTGAAAGGCAAACCGCAGAAGAAAGGCGGAATGCAAGCCGTTCACGCGCTTGCAGGCTTTTGATGCCATCCCTATATACGCCGGGACGCGCCGAGGTCTGTGACCGAAGCGCCACACAGTCGGGACCTCGATGCCGTAACGGGTCCGGGTCTCGTGAAATCGCCTTTGTATTGAGAGGGATCAAACATGTCGAAAGTCATCGGTATCGACCTCGGGACGACGAACAGCTGCGTTGCCATCATGGACGGCGCCCAGCCCCGCGTGATCGAAAACTCCGAAGGGGCCCGCACGACCCCGTCGATCGTCGCCTTCACGGACGACGAACGCCTCGTGGGCCAGCCGGCGAAGCGCCAGGCGGTCACCAACCCCGAAAACACCATCTTCGGCGTCAAGCGCCTGATCGGTCGTCGCGAACACGATCCCGATCTCGCCAAGGACAAGAAGAACCTGCCCTACGCCGTGATCGACGGCGGCAATGGCGACGCCTGGGTGCAGGCCAAGGGTGACAAGTATTCGCCCAGCCAGATTTCCGCCTTCATCCTCGGCAAGATGAAGGAAACCGCCGAAAGCTACCTCGGCGAAGAGGTGACGCAGGCCGTCATCACCGTGCCCGCCTATTTCAACGACGCCCAGCGTCAGGCCACCAAGGACGCCGGCAAGATCGCCGGGCTCGAAGTGCTGCGGATCATCAACGAACCGACGGCCGCCGCCCTGGCCTATGGTCTCGACAAGGAAGAAAGCCACACCATCGCGGTCTATGACCTTGGCGGCGGTACCTTCGACGTGACCATCCTGGAAATCGACGACGGCCTGTTCGAGGTGAAATCCACCAACGGGGATACCTTCCTCGGCGGTGAAGACTTCGACATGCGGATCGTCAATTACCTGGCCGACGAGTTCAAGAAAGAGAACGGCGTCGACCTGACCAAGGACAAGATGGCCCTGCAGCGTCTCAAGGAAGCCGCTGAAAAGGCCAAGATCGAACTGTCGAGCTCCTCTCAGACCGAGATCAACCAGCCGTTCATCTCGATGGACCCGAAAGGCGGCCAGCCGCTGCACATGGTCATGAAACTGACCCGTGCCAAGCTGGAAAGCCTCGTCGGCGACCTGATCAAGGCCTCGATGAAGCCCTGCGCCGCGGCGCTGAAGGATGCCGGCATCTCCGCGTCGGACGTGGACGAGGTCGTTCTCGTCGGCGGTATGACCCGGATGCCCAAGGTCATCGAAGAGGTGACGAAATTCTTCGGCAAGGAACCCCACAAGGGCGTGAACCCGGACGAAGTGGTTGCCATGGGCGCCGCCATCCAGGCCGGTGTCCTGCAGGGTGACGTGAAGGACGTCGTTCTTCTCGACGTGACCCCGCTGTCGCTTGGCATCGAAACGCTCGGCGGTGTCTTCACCCGCCTGATCGACCGCAACACGACGATCCCGACCAAGAAGTCGCAGATCTTCTCGACCGCGGAAGACAACCAGAACGCCGTGACCATCCGCGTGTTCCAGGGCGAGCGTGAAATGGCGTCGGACAACAAGATGCTGGGTCAGTTCAACCTGGAAAACATCCCGCCCGCGCCGCGTGGCATGCCCCAGATCGAGGTGACGTTCGACATCGACGCCAACGGCATCGTTTCGGTTTCGGCCAAGGACAAGGGCACCGGCAAGGAACAGAAGATCACCATCCAGGCCTCGGGCGGTCTTTCGGACGACGACATCGACAAGATGGTGCGCGACGCCGAGGAGAACGCCGAAGCCGACAAGGCCCGCAGGGACCTGGTCGAGGCCAAGAACCAGGCCGAAAGCCTCATCCACTCGACCGAGAAGTCGCTGGAAGAGCATTCGGACAAGGTCGACCCCTCCACGGTCGAGGCGATCGAGCTGGCCATTGCCGCGCTCAAGGATGAGCTTGAGAACGACAACGCCGACAAGATCCGCTCGGGCATCCAGAACGTGACCGACGCGGCCATGAAACTGGGCGAGGCGATCTACAAGGCCAGCCAGGAAGAGGCCTCGGGTTCGGACGAGCCCGAGCCGGCCGATACGGCGCGCGGCGACGATGACGACATCGTCGATGCAGAGTTCGAAGACCTGGACGACGATAACAAGCGTGCGTAACGGCCAGGCCTGACACGAATGAGGCCGGTCCGGGATCCGGGCCGGCCTTGGTCGTTCAGGCACACCGCCTCAAGAGGACAAACAGATGTCGAAACGCGATTTCTACGATGTGCTCGGGGTGTCCCGTTCCGCGTCCGCGGACGAAATAAAGAAGGCCTATCGCAAGAAGGCCAAGGAACTGCACCCGGACCGCAACGCCGACAATCCCGAAGCTGAATCCCAGTTCAAGGAAGCCAACGAAGCCTACGAGGTCCTGAAGGACGCCGACAAGAAGGCGGCCTATGACCGCTTCGGCCACGCGGCCTTCGACGGCGGCATGGGCGGCGGGCCCCGTCCCGGCGCCGGTGGCGGCCCCGGCGGCGCCGATTTCCAAAGCGCCTTCTCGGATGTCTTCGACGATCTGTTCGGCGATTTCATGGGCGGCCAGCGGGGCGGCGGCGGACGTCGCGCCGCGCGCGGCTCCGACCTGCGCTACAACCTGCGCGTCACCCTGGAAGAAGCCTACAATGGCCTCCAGAAGACGATCAACGTACCGACCGCGGTGGCCTGCTCCACCTGTTCGGGCACCGGCGCCGAAGGCGGGGCCGAACCGGTCTCCTGCCCGACCTGCTCCGGCATGGGCAAGGTCCGCGCGCAGCAGGGCTTTTTCACCGTCGAACGCACCTGCCCGACCTGCTCGGGCCTGGGCCAGATCATCAAGAACCCCTGCAAATCCTGCGGCGGCTCCGGTCGGGTCGAAAAGGACCGCGCGCTCAGCGTGAACATCCCCGCCGGCGTCGAAACCGGCACCCGCATCCGTCTTGCCGGCGAAGGCGAGGCCGGCCTGCGCGGCGGCCCTCCGGGCGATCTCTATATCTTCATCGACGTGGCGCGGCACGAGCTTTTCGACCGCGACGGCACGAACCTCTATTGCAAGGTGCCCGTCAGCATGGCCAAGGCCGCGCTTGGCGGCGCGATCGAGGTGCCCACGATCGACGGCGGCCGCGGCCGCGTGCAGATCCCCGCGGGCAGCCAGTCGGGCCGCCAGATGCGCTTGCGCAGCAAGGGCATGCCCGCCCTGCGCGGCGGCGCCCCCGGTGACATGTTCATCGAACTGGCCGTGGAAACCCCGGTCAATCTCACCAGCCGCCAGAAAGAGCTGCTGCGCGAGTTCGAGGATCTGAGCGAGGACAACAACCCCGCGATGAGCAGCTTCTTCTCCTCGGTCAAATCCTTCTGGGATTCGATGAAGGGCTGAGACCGCGCCCCGGGACGCCCGACAGGACCGCCCCGACCCCATCACCGGCGGAGCCCCCCACACCGGGGCTCCTCCCTCCCCTCGGGCGAACCCAATCCTTACGATTTGGTAAATCCGCCCCTGTAACCCATTGAAATTACAGGCTCCGCACAATGTCCCACGCGTGGGACATCGCGAACGGCCCCTGTCTTCTTCTTGGCCCAAATACCTCCGGGGGAGTCCTCCGACGGAGGACGGGGGCAGCGCCCCCCATCAACGTTAATCATCCAATAACCATCCCCGGATTAGCCTCGGCCCCATGTCCGCCGATGCCTTCTCCGAACGCCCGCTGCCGCTTTTCGACGGTGACGCCGCGCCCGTCCTGCCCAAGGGCGCCCGCCTGCCCTCCTATATCCAGGGCCATCGCGACCGTCTCCGACAACGGTTCCGCGAGGGCGGTGCCGCCGCGATGCCCGATTACGAATTGCTCGAACTGGTCCTGTTCCGCGCCCTGCCGCGCAAGGACACCAAGCCGCTCGCCCGCGCCCTGCTCGACCGTTTCGGCGATTTCAACGGCGTGATCAGCGCCCGGCCCGAACGCCTCGCCGATATCAAGGGCGTAGGCGATGCCGTGATCGGCGAGCTCAAGCTGATCGAGGCCGCCGCGCACCGGCTGGCCCGCGCCAGGGTGATCCAGCGCCACGCCATCACCGGCTGGGACGCGCTGCTGGATTATTGCCACACCACGATGGCGCATCGCGAGACCGAGCAGTTCCGCGTCCTCTACCTGGACCGCAAGAACATCCTCATCGCCGACGAGGAACAGGCCCGCGGCACCGTCGATCACGTGCCCGTCTACCCCCGCGAAGTGGCCAAGCGCGCGCTGGAGCTCAACGCCTCCGCGCTGATCCTCGTACACAACCATCCCTCGGGCGATCCGACGCCCAGCCAGGCGGATTACGACATGACCGCGCAGGTCGACCGCGCCTGCCAGGCGCTTGGGCTGACGCTCCACGATCACCTGGTCATCGGAAAGTCGCGGGAAATCAGCTTTCGGGCCGAGGGCTTCCTGTGATCGCAGCACTTGTTCTCTGGTGGCAGGACTGCGCCCGCACCCTGGCAAGGCTCACCGGATCCAGACCTCGACCCGCCGGTTCACGCTGCGGCCCCACTCCGTGTCGTCGCAGGCCATCGGCAGCGCCTCTCCGAAGGCGGCGACACCCATGTCGATCCGGTCCGAGCCGCCTGTCTCGACCGCCGCGATCACCGCCGCCTGAACCGCCCGCGCGCGCGCCATGGCGATCTGCTGGTTGTTCGACGCCGGCCCCATACCGTCGGAAAAACCCACGAACAGCAACCGACGCGCATCGTAGAACCCCGTCTCGATCGCACCGGCCAGCTGCGCCACGTTGGAGCGCGACTGCGCATCCAGCCGGGCCGATCCCGCTTCGAACCTGAAGGAGGTGGTCAGCCTCGACAGCGGCTTCAGAGTCTCGGTCATCGCCTTCAGCGCATCCAGGCCGATCTCTGGCCCCGCGGCCAGCAGCGCATTGGCAAAGCGGTCGCCCTGGTCGTTGATCGCGATGTCTTCGGGCGACTGGTCGACAAAGCCGGACCGGCGGATGACGATCTGCGCCGGCGCGCTGCGGGTGAAGGCCAGGAAATCGCGCGCCATCTTCGGCAGCCGCCGCGCCGGCAGGTAAAGGAACAGCGGCGAGGTCAGCGGGTAGTCTTCGGTTTTCACCGTCCGCCGCGTCGCGCTTAACGAAAACCCGCAGCTGCCGGTCAGCGCCAGCGCCCGGGCCGGCGCCGTTTCGGCAAAGCTGGCCAGGCCGATGCCGAAGGGATCCCGCGCCACCGCCTCGGCCACCTGGGCCGAGCGGTCATGCCGCGTCACATCCTCCGGCAGCGTCCCTCCGATCGGCGCCACCAGCCGGTCCTCGGCCGACTGGCTCAGCCCCGATCCCGCGTCGGGCAGGTGCAACACCACGGGCGCGTCCGGCCCGCCAAGTTCGGCCCAATTGGTGATCTCGCCCGCGAAGGCCCGGGCAAGCTCGGCGGTGGAGATATCGCGCACCGGGTTGGTCTGCGCCACGACCGGCACCATGGCGTCCAGCGCCAGAACCCGGCTGCGGGTGCCGTCGGTCAGATCACCCATTCCGGCCTCTGCCGCGCGCTGGCGTTCCTCGGCCCGGATCTCGCGGCTGGCCAGCACGATGTCGGCCTCGTTGGCGAGCAGATCGGCAAAGCCCTCGTCCGTCGTCGTCACCCGGAATTCGAACCGCGCCGCCGGGCGCGCGGCACCGTCGCGCAGCAACTCGTAGGCAAAGCGGCCCTCGTCCAGCTCGACCCGGCGCGCCGTCAGCTGCTGGCGGCGGGCAAAGCCCTCGACCAGCGCGGGCATCAGAACCTCGGTCATGGAGGAGGCACCGGAGAAGACGACTTCTGCAACGAATTCAAGGAGGTTCGGGCAGCCGGGCCCGTCGCAGGCCACGCCGGAGCCGTCCACTGTCAGCTCTCCGAACTGCGTGTCCACGCGGTAGAATTCACCGTCATAGCCCAGCAATGTGCCGCTGATCTCAACCGCGCCATCGGGCGAGCGCAACGTGATGTCCTGGGCCCGGGCGGGCATCGGTCCCGCCAGCCAGACAAGAAGTGCGGCGCCCAGCACCGCACGGAGCCATGTCATGATGTTGTCCAAATCGCCGGTCAGTTGATCGCGATCTTCAGGTCATCCATCAGATTATTCAACACCAGAAAATCCCCGATCGCGGCACAATTCGGCATCGCCAGGTCCAGCCCGCGCCCGTTCAGATCGCCCACGCCGCGCAGCTCCAGCGCCTCGGCGCTCAGCCGGCGGCCGCAGGTGTCGGCGGTCACCTCGGTCTCGACGGTCAGATCGACAAGCCCGCTCAGCCCGGCGCTGCGCGGAAAGGAATAGATCTCGGCCCTGCGGGTCAGATCACCCTGGTCGGCGCCCAGCCGGACCAGGAAGCTGCCGGTTTCGGGGTTGCCGGGCGCCTCGGCCCAGACATGGCCCTGGCTGCCGTAATCGGCCCCGAATTCCCGCGCGTGGATCTGAAAGCCGGTTTCGCCCTGCCATTGCAGCACGACACGGGTCCAGTCGGCCATGTCCGGCACATCGGCCGACACGACGGTGCCGCGGCCCTGGGCCGGCGAAACGATGAAGACGGCATGAGCTTTCAACGCCGGCACCGTGACCTCGAGATGACCGGACTCATCCGCGAGGTCCGAGAACATCATGCCGAGATGGTGGATCGCGATGCGGTCGTTCGGAAAACAGGGGGCGTCGATGCTCAGCCGGACCGAGGCGCGTTCCACCGCTTCGGCCGTGGCAGACACGGCACAGCCGGGGGCCGAGGCATCCTGGGCAAGGTCGGCGCCGCCAAGCAGGTCGATGTCGTTGCGCGAGACCACGTCTTGCCCGTCCGTCGGGGCATCGGCCGCATCGACCGCGCCCAGGTCGACGACGGCATCGGGGCTGGGGTCCGGGGCCTGCAGGACGGGGGCCGCGCGCACAGCCGCGTCGGTCGGCAAGGCGGCGCCCATGCGGATCGGCAGGGTCGCGGTCTCGTCCCCGGCGCTGGCGGCGGGAAGGTCCGAGGTGGGCCGCTCGGGGGCGGTTTCGTTCACCCGGGGCTGCGCCGGCCCGGGGGTGGCGGAACCCGGTTCGGGCACGAAGGTCTGCATCCCCCAGCCGATGGCCAGAGCGCATGCGATCGTGCCGGCCACGAGGGTCGGAACCCTGGTCGAGATCATCATGCTGGCACTCCTTCAGGTCGGCGTCAGGCTGAAAGATGCCAGCAGAAACGGGCCAATATGTGGCCCGCTCGGGGAGTCATTCAGGCGAGACCGGGGCATGCCCGGCCTGCCTTGGGTCACGAATGTGTCAGGTCAGGCGCCCGTGGCAATGCTTGAACTTCTTGCCGGAGCCGCAGGGACATTTCTCGTTCCGGCCCGGGTTGCCCCAGGTGGTCGGGTCGTCCTCGACAAATCCGGGGGCCGCGTCGCCGGTGCTCGCGGCCTCGGCCGTCGGTCCGGGCGCCGGGGCGGCGCCGTTCGGGGCGGCAGCGGCTTGCTCGGGCTGGCGATCTGCGGGGGCCATCGCCCGCTGGGCATCGCGCATCAGTTCCGGCTGGTCCGCGGCCAGCTGGGCGCGCACCTGGGCCATTTCCTCTTCGGACATGGGCCGCACATGCGACAGCTGGGTCGTCACCGTCTCGCGCAGGCTGTCAAGCATGCCCTCGAACAGCTGGAAGCTCTCGTTCTTGTATTCGTTCAGCGGGTCGCGGTTGGCATAGCCGCGGAAGCCGATGACCGAGCGCAGGTGTTCCAGCGTCAGCAGGTGTTCGCGCCAGTTCTGGTCGATGGTCTGCAGCAGCACCTGCTTTTCGATGTTGCGCATGGTCTCGGGGCCGAAGGCGGCGGCCTTTTTGGCCATATGCTCGTCCGAGGCCTTTTCGAGCCGTTCGCGCATCACGTCGTCGTCGACGCCGTCCTCGTCGCCCCATTCAATCACCGGCACGTCGATATCCAGCTTCTCGATCACCGCGGCGTAAAGCCCCTCGGTGTCCCACTGGTCGGCATAGCTGCGCGGCGGCATATAGCGTTCGATCAGGTCGTCGATCACCTGGTGACGCATGTCGGTGGTGATCTCGTTCAGGTCCTCGGCGGCCATGATTTCATGGCGCTGGCTGAAGATCACCTTGCGCTGGTCGTTCATCACGTCGTCGAACTTCAGCAGCTGCTTGCGCATGTCGAAGTTGCGGCCCTCGACCTTGGCCTGCGCGCGTTCGAGCGACTTGTTCACCCAGGGATGGATGATCGCCTCGCCTTCCTGCAGGCCCAGCGTCTTCAGCACCTTTTCCAGCCGGTCGGACCCGAAGATCCGCATCAGGTCGTCTTCCAGGGACAGGTAGAACGAGGTCCGGCCCGGGTCGCCCTGACGCCCCGAACGGCCGCGCAGCTGGTTGTCGATACGGCGGCTTTCGTGCCGTTCCGAGGCGATGACGTAAAGGCCGCCGGCCTCCATCACCTTGCGCTTCTCGTCGGCGTGCTTCGCCTCTTCCGCGGCGCGCAGCTCGGCCGGGTCGGCATCGGGGTTCTCGTCCAGCGCGGCCAGCACCTTCAGCTCGACGTTGCCGCCCAGCTGAATGTCGGTGCCGCGGCCGGCCATGTTGGTGGCGATGGTCACCGCGCCCAGGTGCCCGGCCTCGGCGACGATCTGGGCTTCCTGCTCGTGGTGGCGGGCGTTCAGCACGTTGTGCTTGATGCCTTCCTTCTCGAGCATCTGGCTCAGCATTTCCGACTTTTCGATCGAGGTGGTGCCGACAAGGATCGGCTGCCCCTTGTCATGCGCCTTCTTGATCTCGGCAATCATGGCGGCATATTTCTCGGCCGCCGAGCGATAGACCTGGTCATCCTCGTCGATACGGGCGATCGGCTTGTTGGTCGGCACCTCGACCACGCCCAGATTGTAGATCTCGGCGAATTCCTCGGCCTCGGTGGCGGCGGTGCCGGTCATGCCGGCCAGCTTGTCGTAAAGGCGGAAATAGTTTTGCAGCGTGACACTGGCGAGCGTGACGTTCTCGGGCATGATCTTCACGCCCTCCTTCGCCTCGATCGCCTGGTGCAGGCCGTCCGACAGGCGGCGGCCATGCATCATCCGGCCGGTGAATTCGTCGATCAGGACGATCTGGCCGTCGCGGACGATGTAATCCTTGTCCTTCTGGAACAGCTTGTGAGCCCGCAACGCCTGGTTCAGGTGGTGGACCACCGTGGTGCTTTCGGGATCGTAAAGGGTCTGCCCCTCTTCCAGAAGCCCGCGCGCCATCAGCTGCTGTTCGATGAACTCGTTGCCATCCTCGGTGAAGGTGACGTTGCGCTGTTTCTCGTCCAGCTCGAAATGCGCGTCGGTCAGCATCGGCGCGACCGTGTCGATGGTGCGGTACATCTCCGACCGGTCCTGCGACGGGCCCGAGATGATCAGCGGCGTCCGCGCCTCGTCGATAAGGATCGAGTCCACCTCGTCGACGATGGCATAATAATGGTCCTTCTGCAGGACCTGCGACAGTTCGGATTTCATGTTGTCGCGGAGATAGTCGAAGCCGAGCTCGTTATTGGTCGCAAAGACCACGTCGGCCGCGTAGGCATGGGACCGGGCTTCGCCGCTCATCTCGGAAAAGATGACGCCGGCGCGCATGCCGAGCAGGTCATAGACCTTGCCCATCCATTCCGCGTCCCGCTTGGCCAGGTATTCGTTGACGGTGACGATATGCACCGACTTGCCCGCCAGGGCGTTCAGGTAGGCCGCGAAGGTGGCGACCAGGGTCTTGCCCTCGCCGGTCTTCATCTCGGCGATGTTGCCCTGGTGCATGAAGATGCCGCCCATCAGCTGCACGTCGTAGGCGCGCAGGCCAAGCGCTCGGCGCGCGCCTTCGCGGACGTTGGCAAAGGCCTCGGGCAGCAGGTCGTCCAGGCTTTCGCCGCCGGCAAAGCGTCCCTTCAGCTCTTCGGTCTTGGCCTTCAGGCCAGCGTCGTCGAGCTGTTCGAAGTCCGGTTCAAGGGCGTTGATCCTGTCGACCAGCGGGCGCGTCGCCTTGACCTTCCGGTCGTTATGGGTCCCAAAGACCTTTTTGGCGAGTGTTCCGATCCCAAGCATATGCTCTCCCGCTGATCTGACATATTCGTGGCCGGCAGCCACTTGTCGGCCCAGACCGCAACCCGTAGATACGTCGACAGCCATCCTGTCCGGATTACGGGCCACAAGGCGATGTAAGGGGCAGGGGAAACAGTGTCAACGCCGCGCCCCGTCGCGGCCAGAAACGGGGATTTTATCTCATGCGAAACGCTTTGAAGCTCCTGCCCGCCCTCGCGGTGGCAGCGTTGCCGTTCGGCCCTCTCAAAGCCCAGGACGCGGTCACCCCCGAAACCGTGGTCGCCACCGTCAACGGTGAAGACATCACGCTGGGTCACATGATGATCCTTTATGCAAACCTGCCCCAACAGTACAAGCAGATCCCGGTCGCGCAGCTGTTCGACGGAATCCTGGAACAGCTGATCCAGCAGGAGGCCCTGCGCCAGAGCTTTGACGGCACGCCCGCGCCCAGCGTGGTGCTGTCGCTCGAGAACGAGGAACGCGCGCTGATGGCCGCGTCGGAGGTGGGCGAGATGCTGCAGGGCGTCGCCACCGAAGAGGCGATCCAGCAGGCCTATGAGTCCCGCTATGCCGACGGCACCGGAGAGCAGGAATACAACGCCTCGCACATCCTGGTGGAAACCGAGGCAGAGGCTCAGGCGATCATCGAAGTGCTTGAAGAAGGTGAAGATTTCGCCGAGGTCGCCAAGACCAGCTCAACCGGTCCGTCGGGCCCCTCGGGCGGCTCGCTGGGCTGGTTCACCGCCGGCCAGATGGTGCCGGAATTCGAAGAGGCCGTGATGGCTCTCGAGGAAGGTGCGGTCTCGGAGCCGGTGCAGACGCAGTTCGGCTGGCACGTCGTCAAGCTGAACGAAAGCCGCATCGCCGAGGCGCCCGCCCTGGAAGAGGTGCGCGGCGAGATCGTGAGCGAGCTGGAAGCGCAGGCGATCGAGGACCACGTGAACGCGATCACCGGCGAGGCCGAGATCGACCGCCCGGACATCTCCGGCGTCGATCCCGCGATCCTGCAGCAGATCGACCTGCTGGACTGACGCGAATGGTCGGCACCCTGCCTGTATCTCCCCTTGCGCCGGCAAGCTTTCCGAAGCTGCCGGCGATCGACGGGGTCCGCTTTGCCGCCGTATCCGCCGGAGTGCGGTACAAGGGGCGCACGGATGTCATGCTGGCGCTGCTGGCGCCGGGGACCTCGGTAGCGGGCGTGTTCACGCGCTCGGCCACACGGGCAGCACCGGTGCTGGATTGCCAGGCCAAGCTTGGCGGTGACGCCAGCGAGGGCGCGGCGATTCTGGTGAATTCCGGCAATGCCAATGCCTTCACCGGCAAGCACGGCCTGGATTCTGTCGCCCAGATCACCGCCGCCGTGGCCAGCGCCGCCGGCATCCCGCAAGAGCGCGTCTTTACCGCCTCTACCGGGGTGATCGGGGAAAAGCTGCCCCATGACCGGATCGTCGCCAAGCTGGACGAGCTGGTCGCGGGCCTGTCGCCGGACGCGGCCGAGACGGCGGCGCGGGCGATCATGACCACCGATACCTTCCCCAAGGGCGCCACCGCGGATGTCGAGATCGACGGCAAGGTCGTGCGCATCGCGGGCTTCGCCAAGGGCTCGGGGATGATCGCCCCGGACATGGCGACGATGCTGGTCTACATCTTTACCGACGCCGTGATCGGGCAAGGGCCGCTGCAGACCATGCTGTCCCGCCTGACGGACAAGACCTTCAACTGCATCACCGTGGACAGCGATACCTCGACCTCGGATTCCCTGATCCTTGCGGCCACCGGCGCCTCCGGCGTGTCGGCCGAGGGCGACGCGGGGTTCGAAGAGGCGCTGCACGGCGTGATGCTGAACCTGGCGCATCAGGTTGTGCGCGACGGCGAAGGCGCCACAAAATTCGTCGAATTTTGTGTCACCGGCGCGGCTAGCGATGCCGATGCCCGAACCCACGCGCTGTCGATGGCCAATTCGCCTCTGGTCAAGACCGCCATCGCCGGCGAGGACCCGAACTGGGGCCGCATCGTCATGGCTGTCGGCAAATCCGGCGCGGCGGCCGATCGCGATACGCTCAGCATCCGCTTCGGCGATCTGCTTGTCGCCGAAAACGGCTGGGTCAGCCCGTCCTACAGCGAAGAGGCCGCCGCGGCCTACATGAAGCAGCAGGACCTTGTCGTCTCCGTCGATCTGGGTATCGGCGATGGCACGGCCAGGATCTGGACCTGCGACCTGACCCACGGCTACATCGACATCAACGCGGATTACCGGTCGTGAAGATGGTCCTCGTGTCGGCCGTTGCGCTGATCGACCCGGATGGCCGGGTCCTTCTGGCGCAGCGGCCCGAAGGCAAATCCATGGCCGGGCTCTGGGAATTCCCCGGCGGCAAGGTCGAGCCGGGCGAAACCCCCGAGGCCGCGCTGGTCCGCGAGCTGCACGAAGAGCTCGGGATCGACACCTGGACCTCGTGCCTCGCGCCGCTGACATTCGCCAGCCATGGCTACGACGATTTCCACCTGCTGATGCCGCTTTATGCCTGCCGCAAGTGGGAGGGGATCGTTCAGAGCCGGGAGAATCAGGCGCTGAAATGGGTGCGCCCGCAGTCCCTGTCGGACTACCCGATGCCGGCGGCGGATAAGCCTTTGGTCGCAATTTTGCGGGACTGGCTTTGAACTTTGTTCCGTCCCGTCCATGAAATTCATGGAATTTTCCGGTTCAAACTTCGTAAATGCCTGAAATATCCGCAACACTCCAAAATTTCTACGAATTTCGATGCACTTTGTGAATGCCTCGTTAACGATTCCTGGTGTATGAAAGAAATGTAAACATCAGGGGACGAGACATGCTTCGTACGATCACAGTTGGGACCTGTGTTTCCGTTCAGGGGACATTTGTTCGCACCTTCCCGGACGGCCGGATCGCTGTAAAAGTCGGTCAGACTGTCTATGCCGGCCAACCGGTCGGTGCCAAGGCCGCCTGACTCACGGGACCAGGGTACCACATCGCACAATGAAAAGAGCACGCCTCGCGGGGCGTGCTCTTTTCATTTTCGGTTCCCGCTTGGGGGGGTGAGGCCGGCCCCGAGGGGCCGACGGATGCTCAGGAGAGCGTCCGCACCACCTCTTCGCGTTCGAAGATCTCGATGACATCGCCGGGGCGGATATCGTCGTAGTTCTCGAAGGCCATGCCGCATTCCTGGCCCGACTGGACCTCGGCGACCTCGTCCTTGAAGCGCTTGAGCGTCTTGAGCGTACCTTCGTGGACCACAACGTTGTCGCGCAGCAGGCGCACACCGGCGGACCGGCGGGCGATGCCCTCGGTCACCAGGCACCCGGCCACCTTGCCGACGTTCGAGACCTTGAAGACTTCCTTGATTTCGGCATAGCCGATGAAGTTCTCGCGGATCTCGTTCGAGAGCAGGCCGCTTGCCGCCGCCTTCACGTCATCCACCAGGTCGTAGATCACCGAATAATACCGGATCTCCACGCCCTTCTGGTTGGCGCTGTTGCGGGCGGGCGCGTTGGCCCGGACGTTGAAGCCCATGATCGGCGCGCCGGAGGCCTCGGCCAGACCGACGTCCGTCTCGGTGATGGCGCCCACACCATAGTGCAGGACCCGCACGCGGACCTCGTCGTTGCCGATCTTCTCCATCGCCTGGACGATCGCCTCGGCAGAGCCCTGCACGTCGGCTTTCACCAGGATCGGCAGCTCGGAGACGTTCTCGTCTTCCTTGGCCTTGGCCAGCAGCTGTTCCAGCGTGGTCGCGGCACCGGCGGCGGCGCGCTTCTCTTTCGCGGCCTCCTGGCGGTAATCGGCGATCTCACGGGCCTGCGCCTCGGTCGAGACGACGTTCAGGACGTCACCGGCTTCGGGCGTGCCGTTCAGACCCAGCACCTCGACAGGAACCGAAGGTCCGGCTTCCTTGACGCGGTTGCCCTGGTCGTTCTCCATCGCGCGGACCTTGCCCCATTGTTCGCCGACGACAAAGATGTCGCCCTGCTTCAGGGTGCCGGTCTGCACCAGGACGGTGGCAACGGGGCCGCGGCCGACGTCAAGCTTGGCTTCGATCACCGCGCCCTGTGCCGGACGATCCGGGTTGGATTTCAGTTCCAGGATCTCGGCCTGCAGCGCGACGGCTTCCAGCAGCTCTTCGAGCCCCTTGCCGGTCACGGCCGACACTTCGACATCCTGCACGTCGCCCGAGAGTTCCTCGACGATCACTTCGTGCTGCAGCAGGTCGGTCCGCACCTTCTGGGGATTGGCCTCCGGCTTGTCGCACTTGTTGATCGCCACGATCATCGGAACCCCGGCGGCCTTGGCGTGGTTGATCGCCTCGATCGTCTGCGGCATCACCGCGTCGTCGGCGGCAACCACCAGGATGACGATATCCGTCACCTGGGCCCCGCGCGACCGCATCGAGGTAAAGGCCGCGTGGCCCGGCGTATCGAGGAAGGTCAGCGGCGCGCCGCTTTCGGTCTTCACCTGGTAGGCGCCGATGTGCTGGGTGATTCCCCCGGCCTCGCCGGCAACAACCTTGGCATCGCGAATCGCATCAAGCAGCGAGGTCTTGCCGTGGTCGACGTGACCCATGATCGTGATCACGGGCGGACGCGGCTTCAGATCCTCGGCCTTGTCCTCGACCTGGGTGATCACCTGTTCGACGTCAGAGTCGGACACACGGACCACCTTGTGGCCGAATTCCTCGATGATCAGCTCGGCGGTGTCGGCGTCGATCGTCTGGTTCTGGGTGACCATCATGCCCATCTGCATGAGCGATTTCACCACTTCACCAACACGCTCGGCCATCCGGTTTGCCAGCTCGGACACGACGATCGCTTCGGGCAGCTGGACCTCGCGGACCACCTTTTCCCGTTCGACCGGGCCGCCCATCGCCTTCTGGCGGGCGCGTTCCTGCTTGCGCTTCATCGCGGCCATGGACCGCTGGCGGCCACCTTCGCCACCCGAAAGCGCCTGGTTCAGCGTCAGCTTGCCGGACCGGCGGTTGTCGTCGCGACCCTTGCCCGAGCGCGGCGCACGGGCGTCGCGTTCGCGGTCCTGCTTGCGCGGACCTGCGTCGCCACCGGCCGGCTTGGAGGCCGGGCCGCGTGCATCTGCTTGTTTTTCGGCCGGTTTTTCGGCAGCCGCCGCGGCATCGGCCGCCGCGCGCTTGGCGGCTTCCTCTTCCTCGCGGCGCTTGCGCTCTTCTTCCTCGGCCTTCGCCTTGGCCTTTTCCTCGGCCTCGCGCTGTTCGCGCTCTTTCTGTTCGGCCTCGGCACGACGGCGTTCGCGCTCTTCGGCGCGCGCCTTCTCCTCGGCTTCGCGGGCGGCGACCTCGTCGGCCTCACGCGCCTTGGCGGCCTGCACGGCTTTCAGCCGGCGCGCCATCTCGGCGTCGGAGATACCCGCAGGACGGCGCGAAGGATCACCGGCCGGCGAACCGCCGCCACCGCCCTTGCCCTGGCCGGGCTTGGGGACGACAACGCGTTTGCGCTTGGTCTCCACCACGACATTCTTGGTGCGCCCATGGCTGAAGCTCTGCTTCACGTTCCCCGGACGGGATCCGCCACCACGTACACCCAAGGTCTTCTTGCCGTCAGTATCGCTCATTAAGCTTCTTATCCTTCCCGACGGCGCGTATCGCCGTCCGTCATGCGCATGCCTTTAAGACGATGCGCTTCCTCTACAACACGTTGGCTGAGTCCACCAGAGGCGACAGCCGCGTGTATCACGCTTTGACGTCCAAATGCCTGACCAAGCTCATCGGCGGTCAGCCATCCGACGTACATTCCATAGTGCGGCGTGCTCAGCTTCGACTTGCCACGTGCCGAACCGTCGCTGGCCTGAAGCAGGATCCGGGCGTCTTCCCGGTCCAGCCAATCCTTGACCTTTTCGTACCCGGCCACCGCTCCGCCCGACTTCCGCGCCAGGCTGATCAGCTCGACCAGGCGGCGCAGGATCTGCGCCTCCACCTGGTCGGTCAGGTCCTCGGGTACGCGGACCTGCGATTTGAATGCCCGGGCAAAGAGCTTTTTCTTCACCGCCGTATCCATGGCGGCCCGGGTTGCGGACACCCAGGCGCCGCGGCCCGGGAGCTTTTCCAGCACATCGGGCACGACCTGGCCTTCGGGCCCCACAACGAAACGTACGAGGCCGCCTTTCGGCTGCACCTCGCCCGTGGCTATGCACTTGCGGTCCAGACCTTCGGTCCGATCCTTCGAGGCGCCTCCGCGACTCATGTTGGCCACCATACGGGGCCTGGGATCAGGCCCCGGCCTCCGTTGCAGTTTCCTCGTCCGAGGCGTCGACCTCTTCGCCGGTCTCTTCCTCGTCCTCGGTTTCCAGTTCCGCCGGATCGACCCAGCCCAGCAGGATGCGGGCGGTCATCACGAGATGCTGCGCCTCTTCCAGGCTCACATCGAAGGGCTCCAGGATGCCGTCGTCCTTCACACGTTCGCCATTTTCGGTCGTCCAGCCGCCGGCCAGTTCCCAATCGGCGCAGGTCGCGAAATCTTCGAGGGTCTTCACCCCGTCCTTCGCCAGTGCTTCGATCATTTGGGGTGTCAGGCCGTCAAATTCAACCAGGCTGTCCTCGACACCCATGGACCGCGCGTTTTCCAGCGCCGCTTTCGCCTGTGCTTCCAGGAAGTCGCGGGCCCGTGCCTGCAGCTCCTCGGCGGTGTCCTCGTCGACGCCGTCGATCACCAGCAGTTCGTCCTGTTCGACGTAAGCCACCTCTTCGAGGTTCGTGAACCCTTCGGAGACCAGCAGTTGCGCAAAGAACTCGTCCAGGTCCAGCGTATCGACGAAAAGCTGCGTGCGCTCCTCGAATTCCTTCTGACGGCGCGCCGATTCCTCGGCCTCGGTCATGATGTCGATGTCCAGGTTCGTCAGCTGGCTTGCCAGCCGCACGTTCTGACCGCGACGGCCGATGGCCAGGCTCAGCTGCTCTTCGGGAACGACCACCTCGATCTTGCCGGCTTCCTCGTCAAAGACCACCTTGGACACTTCGGCGGGCTGCAGCGCGTTGACCAGGAAGGTCGCCTGGTCCTCGTTCCACGGGATGATGTCGATCTTCTCGCCCTGCAGTTCGTTCACCACGGCCTGCACGCGGCTGCCGCGCATACCCACGCAGGCGCCGACCGGGTCGATCGAGCTGTCATAGGAGATCACGGCGATCTTCGCGCGGCTGCCGGGGTCACGGGCCACGGCCTTGATCTCGATCACGCCGTCATAGATTTCCGGCACTTCCATCTTGAACAGCTCGGCCATGAATTCCGGCGCGGTGCGGCTGAGGAAGATCTGCGGCCCGCGCGGTTCGCGGCGCACGTCCTTGATATAGACGCGGATCCGGTCGCCGGGGCGATAGCTTTCGCGGCCGATCTTCTCGTTGCGGCGCAGGATCGCCTCGCCGGCACCCACGTCGACGATGACGTTGCCGTATTCCTCGCGCTTGACGAGACCGTTGATGATGGTCCCGGCGCGGTCCTTGAATTCCTCGAACTGGCGGTCGCGCTCGGCCTCGCGCACCTTCTGCAGGATCACCTGCTTGGCGCTCTGCGCGGCGATCCGGCCCAGCTCGACGGGGGGCACTTCCTCGATGAACTGCTGACCCACCTGCGGATCGGCCATGTACTGCTTGGCCTGTTCCACGGTCATCTCGGCCTGGTAATTCTCCAGCTCCTCGTCCTCGACCACGGTGCGGACGCGGGTGAAGGTGGCCTTGCCGGTCTTCCGGTCGATCGAGACGCGGATGTCCATCTCCGAGCCGTAGCGGCTCTTGGCGGCCCGGGCGAGGGATTCCTCCATCGCCTCGACCACGAGGCCGGGGTCGATCATCTTCTCGCGGGCCACCGCCTCGGCGGTCTGCAAAAGCTCCAGCTGGTTTGCGGATGTGATCGCCATCTCAGGTCTTCTCCTCGGTCTCGTCGGACCCTTCGGTCTCTATCTGGTCAAAGGCATCTTCGTTGAGGACACCGGCCGCTTTCCGCTGGCGCAGCATCTCCTTGATCAAATCGTCGGTCAGCACCAGCTTCGCGTCGCTGAGCCAGTCGAACTGCAGCCCGATCGTCACCTCTTCGCCGCCCTCGCCGGGCAGGTTCAGCAGCACCTCGTCGCCCTCGACCCCGGCCAGCGTGCCCTTGAAGCGGCGGCGGCCGTCGATCAGCTCCGATGTCTCGACCTTCGCCTCGTAGCCCTCGAACGTGTCGAAATCCTTGAGACGGGTCAGCGGCCGGTCGATCCCGGGGCTCGAAACTTCCAGCGCATAGGCATCCAGGATCGGATCCTCGACATCCAGCACGGCGCTCACGGCATTCGAGATCTCGGCGCAATCGTCCACCTCGATCCCGCCATCCGGCTTGTCGGCCATGATCTGCAGCGTGGTGGTCTTGCCGGACATCAGCCGGATGCGCACCAGCTCATAGCCCATGTCCTCGATCACCGGAGAGATGATCTCGGCCAGGCGTCGGTCGATGGCGGCTTTGGCGATGAGTGTATTGGTCATAAGTCCAGAACGAAAAAACGGGCGCGCGGCCCGTCGATCATCCCGATGGTGCTTCGGACCAGGAAGCCCGACGCGCCGCTGTTGAGGGGGATATACGCCTGACGCCCCGGTTCCGCAACCCCGATTCGCTCAGGGCCGCGTCAACCGCCGGCCGCCAGCGCGCAACCCCCTGCTTCATCTTTGCAAAAATACCTCCGGGGGAGTCCGCGCAGCGGACGGGGGCAGCGCCCCCAATCGCCCGGTCAGCTCAGGCGATCCACCAGCGTTCCGCGATCCGCCCGTCATCCAGCCGCCCGCGCGCCGACACGACCCGCGGTCGCCCGACGTGATCCGCCTGGCCCAGGTGGTCAGTCAGGTCGTCCCCGGCCTCGGCCACGTCGACGAACCCGTCCCGCAGCGCCTCGTCGCGCACGTTGGGGTCGGTCACGGCGATCACCTCGACCGTATCGACCCATCCGGCCCGGCCGTCCTTCCAATGGGCATCGACGCGCCGGCCCAGGTATTGCCGCCCGTCGCGCGCGGTGACCACACGGTACAGCCCCGTGCCCACCCAATCTTCCATCGCGCCGGGCAGATCGCCGCCCGGCGCCACCGACAGGGCCGGATCGGCCAGGCGGTAGGGGAAATCCGGGTCGCCGCGCCACAGCGTGATTTCCAGCCCGCCGGGCACCGCCCGCGCGCCGGCGATCGCGTCGGCCACCGGGCTGGCTTCGCCCAGCAGCGTCGCGATCACGTCACCGGCCGCGCAGGTCCGACCGTCGTGGAACTTTGCACCGGGGCGCAGGCCGATCCGCCAGTCGGTCGCATCCGCGCTGCCATGCCAGGCGCTCGCCAGCTCTCCGCGCAGCAGCCCGTCGGGCGCCACCTCGGTCAGGGTCTCGAACACCGCGCCCTTCGCGACCGCGGCCACACCGGCGCCATCGGCGGCGGCAATCCGCAGCCGTCCGCCGCGCCGCGGCAGGTTCTCGGCCGACAGGCCCGACGCCGCCAGCAGCGCCGCGGCGGCACCGGAAGCAAAAAGCGCACGCCGGTCGAGCCGCCTCATCCCTCGGCCTCCGCGATCATGTCGGTGACACGGACCAGCTCGGCGCTGATCCCCGGCTCGCTCAGCGCGTGGCCGGCATTGCGCACCATCCGCAGCTCGCCCGCGGGCCAGGCCTGGGACAGCGCGAAGGCCGACACCGGCGGGCAGATCATGTCATACCGCCCCTGCACGATCACGCCGGGCGTCTGGGCGATGCGGTCCATGTTGGCCAGGATCTGACCGTCGAACTCCAGGAAGCCGCCATTCATGAAGTAATGGTTTTCCAGCCGCGCGAAGGCACGGGCGTATTCCCCCGGGCTTTCTCCAGACATGCCGGTCGAATGGATCGTCGCCAGCGCGTTCTCCCAGGCCGACCAAGCGCGTCCGAACCGCGTCTCCTCGGCCAGGTCCCCGGAAAAGAGGCGCTTGTTATAGGCCTCGATCATGTTGCCGCGCTCGTCTTCGGGAATGACCGAAACGAACCGCTCCCAGGTTTCCGGCCAGAACCGCCCGGCGCCCCCGCCGTAGAACCAGTCAAGCTCGGACTGGGTCATCAGGAAGACACCCCGCAACACCAGGTGGCGCGCGGCCTCGGGATGGGTCTGGGCATAGATCAGGGACAGGGTCGCCCCCCAGCTGCCGCCAAAGACGACCCAGCTGTCGATGCCAAGCTCCTCGCGGATCTTCTCGATATCGGCGACCAGATGCCAGGTGGTGTTGTTGCTGACCGCGGCATGAGGCCGCGAGCGACCGCAGCCGCGCTGATCGAACAGGATCACGCGGTAGACCTGCGGGTCGAAATAGCGCCGCATCGCCGGACTGCATCCGCCGCCCGGGCCGCCATGCAGAACCACCACAGGCAGCCCGGTCGGATTGCCGCATTGTTCGACGTAGATCTGGTGTCCCTGGCCGACATCCATCATGCGCTGGTCGAACGGGTCGATCGGCGGATAAAGATATTGCACGGCACGCTTCTGATCGGCGGATTTGTCCATCTGTCGCCTTATATAGACCTCGTGTCCACAAGACCATATGGAGTGAGGAATGCAAGCCTCCCAGACCACCGTCGACCCCGCAGAAATTGCCAAGTTCGAAGCTATGGCCGCCGAATGGTGGGATCCCCACGGCAAGTTCAAACCATTGCACATGCTGAACCCCTGCCGGCTGGACTACATCACCACCCAGGTCGCCGCCCAGTTCGAGCGCGACCTGACAGCGCAGGCGCCCTTCGAGGGGCTGCGGATTCTCGACATCGGCTGCGGTGGCGGGCTTCTGTCGGAACCCATGGCGCGGCTCGGGGCCGAGGTCGTGGGCGCCGACGCGGCCGAGCGCAACATTCCCGTCGCGCAGATCCATGCCGAACAATCGGGGCTGACGATCGACTATCGCCACACCACGGCCGAAGCGATGGCCGGGGCCGGCGAACAGTTCGACGCGGTGCTGAACATGGAGGTGGTGGAACATGTCGCCGATCCGCTGGGCTACCTGACCGCCTGCAAGGACCTGCTGAAACCCGGCGGGATCCAGATCTGCTCGACCCTGAACCGCAACCCGAAAAGCTACGTCATGGCGATCATCGGCGCCGAGCAGGTGATGCGCTGGCTGCCCAAGGGCACCCATGACTGGACGAAGTTCATCACCCCGGACGAGCTTTACGACCTGCTCGCGCAATCCGGGATGGAGCCGGTGGACCGCAAGGGCTTCGTCTTCAACCCGATCCTGTGGTCGTGGTCGCTGTCGGACCGGGATCTCTCGGTGAACTACGTGACCGCCTCCGTGAAACCGGGCTGATCGGGGGCTCTGCCCGTCGCCATTGAGCTTGAACCAATGGCGCGTCTATGGCGACCCCCGGAGGTATTTTGACAAAGATGAAGCCAGGGACGTGGCGCTTGCAGTTCTGAACGGATTGTTAATCCGCCCCTGCAAGACATTGATTTACAAAGACCCGCCCCTTGTCCCACGCGTGGGACATTGCCTGACGCCCATCTTCTTCTTGGCCCAAATACCTCCGGGGGGAGTCCTCCAAAGGAGGACGGGGGCAGCGCCCCCTGAAAACCTGGCCGATACCCCTAATCGTCGGTCTCGAGCCTCACGCGCAGCTCGCGCAGGACCGGCAGGACCGACCGCACCTTCTCGGCGCCCAGGTCCCCGACGATCTGGCGGATCATCGGCGTGATGTCCGCGATCGCCTGGTCCCGCGCCCGGCGCCCGGCCGGAGAGATCGCGACCATCTTCCGGCGGGCGTCGTCCCAGTCGGGCCGGATATGAACATAACCCGCCCATTCCAGCTTGCCCAGCGTGTTGGTCATCGCGCCGCGCGTCACGTGGAACGTCGCCGCCAGCTGCGCCGGCGTGCGTTCATCGGCAATCACCGCCAGGTGGTTCAGCACCGAGAAATGCGACAGCTCCATCCCCTTGGGCAGGCTGCGGCCCAGCCTGTGGCGCAGCAGCTGTTCGGCCGTCAGCACCTCGCTGAACAGCGCGACCGCGAGGTGCTGCCCTTCGTCCGTCATGCGGGGCCGGAGAAATCACGCGCGTTGGCCAGCGATGGCAGCTTGCCCCGCGCCGCGTCCACGGCCGCAAGATCCAGGTCGACCATGTAGACCCCCGGTTCCGTCCCGGCGTCCAGCAGCACCTCGCCCCAGGGGGCGATCGCCATGGAATGGCCATGCGTGCTGCGCTGCTTCCCCGTGGAGGCCGGGTGGGTGCCGGTCTGGGCCGGGGCCAGGACAAAGCAGCCGGTCTCGATCGCGCGGGCCCGCAACAGCACCTCCCAATGGGCGGCACCGGTCACCGGCGAAAAGGCCGCCGGCACCGTCAGGATGCGTGCGCCGGCCCTGGCGAGGGCGCGGTAGAGATGCGAAAAGCGGATGTCGTAACAGATCGACAGGCCCAGGGGCGTGCCCGCGACCTCGGTCACCACCGCCTGTTCGCCCGGGCGGTAGCCGGCGGATTCGCGATAGGTTTCCTCGGGCGTGACCTCGACATCGAACATGTGGATCTTGTCGTAGCGCGCGCGGATCTCACCGTCGGGCCCCACCAGGAAGGACCGGTTGGCAAAACGCCCGTCCGGATCCCCCGTCTTCAGCGCCAGAGAGCCGATCAGCAGCCACAGGCCAAGCGCCCTGGCCTCGGCCCGCAGGCCGGCGAGCGTCGGATCGTCCTCTTCCAGCTGCAGCACCGATGCCTGATGGCTGCGCGAGGCCGAGAGGCAGTTCGTCACCTCCGGCGTCAGCACGAACTCCGCCCCCTGCCCGGCCGCGGCCCTCATGTGGCCCCGCACCGTGTCAAGGTTGGCGGCGGGATCGTCTCCCGACGTGATCTGGACGAGGGCGGCGCGCATCAGGCGGCCAGCAGCGGGTCGAGCTTGCCGGCCCGGTCAAGCGCGTAAAGCTCGTCGCAACCGCCGACATGGGTGTCGCCCACGAAGATCTGCGGCACGGTGCGGCCGCCATTGGCGCGCTGCACCATCTCGGCCTTGCGGTCCGGGTCGGCCAGGACGTCGATCTCGGAAAAGCTTACGCCCTTCTGGGTCAGCAGCCGCTTGGCCGCGTGACAGAAGCCGCAGAGCGGCGAGGTGTAGATTTCGACCGGTTTCATCGTGTCATTCCTTCTGTCCCGTCATCAGACGGGATCTAGGTATCCTTTGCAACGCGCGCCAGTGTGATCACGCAGACGCGTGCTGCACCTGCAGCATGCGCCGCTTCCGCCGTTGCGGCAAGAGTCGCGCCCGAGGTCATCACGTCATCCACCAGCAAAACCTCCCGCCCGGCCAGCCGTTCCCTCCGCCGCGGATGGGCGCGAATCGCCCCCCGCAGCACCTCTGCACGCTCCTCGGTTCCGCGACCGTCCAGGCTGGGGGTGCGGATGACACGCTGGAACAGGTCCGGGCACAGGTCGAGCCCAAGCCTGTCGGACAGGTGCCGCGCCAGGAGCGCCGACTGGTTGTAGCGCCTGCCGGCCAGCCGGGTCCAGTGCAGCGGCACCGGCGCGACCAGCATACCCTGTCCGGCCAGGGGCGCCGCCGCGCGGGCCATCCAGCCGGCGGCGGGGCGGGCGATGTCGGTCCGGTCGCCGTGTTTCAGCGCCAGCACCAGCCGCCGCGCCTGGTCGCGATACAGAAGTGCGGCGCGTCCCATGTCCCACGGGCGCGGGCGTGCCATGCAATCGTCGCATTCGATGCGGGCGCCATCGCCCTCGCCCGGCAAGGGCGCCCCGCAGGCATCGCAGACCAGCCCGCCCAGAAACGGCGTGTCGCGCCAGCAGGCGGGGCAAAGACCGAAATCGCTTTCGACCTGTTCGCCGCAGGACAGGCAGCGCGGCGGATAGATCAGCCCGACCAGCGTTTGCAAAACGCCCCTCATCAGACTACCTCATGCGCCATGAATGCCCCTCGTCGCCTTACCGACCGACCGGCGCTTGACCGCCACCGCGAGCGCGCGCGCGCCCGTGCGGAGGACCCGTTCCTGCACCGGCTCGCCCGGGACGAGGCGCAGGATCGCCTGGCCCTGGTTAACAGGACCTTTACGAAGCTCGCCGTCGTGTCGCCCTTTCCCGAACTCTGGGACGGCACCGGCGCCCGCGTCGTGCCGGATACCGAGGTGCTGGACCTGGAACCGGAGGCGCATGATTGCGTGGTCCATGCCATGGCGCTGCACTGGGCCGACGACCCGGTCGGCCAGCTGATCCAGTGCCGCCGCGCGTTGCAGCCCGACGGCTTCATGGTGGCGATCCTGCCCGGCGGCCGCAGTTTCCAGGAGCTGCGCGCGGTGCTGGCCCAGGCCGAGACCGAGCTGAAGGGCGGGCTGTCGCCCCGTGTGCTGCCGATGGCGGATATCCGCGACCTGGGCGCTCTGCTGCAGCGGGCCGGGATGGCTCTGCCGGTGGCGGATTCGGACACGTTCACGCTGACCTACCGCGACCTGCCGCACCTGGCCGCCGACCTGCGCGCCAGCGGCGAGACCAACGCCCTGGAGGCGCGGCTGCGCGGCGCGACCCCGCGCGGCCTTTTTGCCCGGGCGGCCGAGCTTTACGGCACCATCGGCGCCACGCCCGACGGCCGGCTGGCCGCCACGCTGGAGCTGATCACGCTGACCGGCTGGGCGCCGGGGCCGAACCAGCCGCAGCCGCTACGGCCCGGTTCTGCGACCGAACGCCTCGCCGATGCGCTGAACACCTCGGAAACCAGGCTTCCGGATTGACCGTATAACATCTGACGATACATGGGCTTGTTTGCACGCCCGATCACGCCGCAGGAGGCCACGCATGCTTGATCAGACCCCGTCCAAGACACGGCCGGCCGCCGCGCCCTCCGATCACCCGGCGCTGCCACGGCCGAAGGTCGGCATCCTGCTGGCCAATCTCGGGACCCCGGACGGGACCGATTACTGGTCGATGCGGCGCTACCTGGGCGAATTCCTGTCGGACAAGCGGGTCATCGATTACCCGTCGTGGAAATGGCAGCCGATCCTGCAGCTGATCGTGCTGTCGAAGCGGCCGTTCTCCTCGGGCGAGGCCTATCGGTCGATCTGGAACGAGGAGGCGGACGAAAGCCCGCTGATGACGATCACCAAGGCGCAGATCGCCAAGATCCGCACACAGGTGCACGAGGCCTTCGGCGACGCGGTGATGGTCGATTTCTGCATGCGCTACGGCAACCCCTCGACCGCCAGCAAGGTGCGCGAGATGGTCGCCGCCGGGTGCGAGAAGATCCTGTTTTTCCCGCTTTATCCGCAATATGCCGGCGCCACCACGGCCACCGCGAACGACCAGTTCTTCCGCGCGCTGATGGATGAAAAGTGGCAGCCGGCGACCCGCACGGTGCCGCCCTATTTCGAAAATCCGCTTTACATCGACGCGCTCGCCGCCTCGATCGAACGGAAATACGCCGAGCTTGAGATGCGGCCGGACATCCTGCTGTGTTCGTACCACGGTCTTCCGAAACGCTACCTGATGGAGGGCGATCCCTATCACTGCCAGTGCCAGAAGACGACGCGCCTGCTGAAGGAGCGGCTGGGCTGGGACGACACGCAGATCATGACGACCTTCCAGTCGAAATTCGGCCCCGAGGAATGGCTGAAGCCCTACACCGTGGAAGAGGTCGCGCGGCAGGCCAAGGCCGGGAACAAGCGCATCGCGGTCTGCGCGCCGGCGTTTTCCGCCGATTGCATCGAGACGCTGGAAGAGATCAACGAGGAGATCCGCGAAAGCTTCGAGGAGGCCGGCGGCGAGGATTTCACCTATGTGCCGTGCCTGAACGACGACGACGCGCATATCACCGCGCTGACCTCGGTCATCGCCGATAACCTTGCCGGCTGGTTGGTGCCGCAGACGGCCTGAGCGCTGGGGATGCCTGGGTTAACGGGATGGGTAAACCATTCCGGACCCTGTTAACCGGAAGCGCCGCCGCCCTACCGCGTCTCCTGCCCCGGACAGGGGACAACCGGCAGCAAAAAGGGCGGCGCACCATGGTGCGACCGCCCCTCTTTAGGGTCTGTCCCGGCTGACCCGGGAAACCCGCCGATCAGCTTGCGGCGACGGCCGCGGCCACGACGACCAGCAGCAGCAGCGGCAGCAGGATGCCGGCCGAGGAACCGGTGGTTTCTTCGACGATGACCGGCGCTTCGACGATCGGCTCTTCCAGGCTGCCGGCGGAGGCGGTGGATGCGGCGGCGGCGAAGGCTGCGGCGGCGATGAGTTTCTTCATGGTAATCTCCAGGGTTCGCGCCGCCCCCTCGGGTCCGACGCCTTCTATTTCAAGAATCGAGTAAATTAGAACAGTCCGCCAAGGCGCTGAAAAGCAAGCAGCCTGTGTCGGGCGAAAAGCCGGCCGGTACTGTGACTGATCCGCATCGCAATGGCAGTTTCACGAAATGAAAAAGGCGGCGCCCAGGGCGCCGCCTTTTCCGATGACTTTGATCGGTCGATCAGCTTGCTGCGACAGCAGCAGCCACGACGACGAGCAGCAGCAGCGGCAGCAGGATACCTGCCGACGAGCCGGTGGTTTCTTCGACGATGACCGGAGCTTCGACGATCGGCTCTTCCAGGCTGCCGGCCGAAGCGGTCGTTGCAGCAGCTGCGAAAGCGGCGGCGATGACGAGTTTCTTCATGTTAACCTCCAGATATAGCGACGTCCAAATTGGTAAACAGACGACGCACCCAAGACTTACCTCGTAGGATCTTCTAAGCAGCAAGTTTAGGCCATTGCAAATGCTTGTCTCGCGGCCGTCGCTTGCCATCCGTGAATGTCGTCAAATTAGCAACACTTGGGTGCCGACCTTCGCCATCGAGAACAGGTCGGCGATTTGCTCGTTGTAGAGGCCAATGCATCCGTTGGAGGATCTGCGCCCGATCTTCCGCGTGTCGTGCGTGCCGTGGATGCGGTAGTACTTCCAGCCCAAGTACAGCGCATGGGTGCCCAGCGGATTGTTGGGCCCTGGCGGAATGTAGTCGGGCCATTCCGGGTTCCGCTTCTTCATCGACGGCGTCGGCGCCCAGCTGGGCCCGACCACCTTCTGGATCACCGAGGTACGCCCGCGGCGGGTCAGATCCTCGGTCAGAGGCACCGAAGATGGGTAAAGCTTGTAGACCGATTCGCCCTCGGACCAGTAATGCAGCGCCCTGGACTGGGTATCGACCAGGATCGCCCCGTTGCGCAGAGAGCTGAAATGCGGCCGCCAATCCATGGCCCGGAAGCTGGATATGTTGCGCGGGACCGCCGGTTCCGGCTCGGGCTCGGGGTACAGGACCGCGGCGGTTTCAGGGTCCAGCGCGCCGGGATCACTGGCCTGGCCAAGCGCCGGACCGCCGATCGCGGCGGCAGAGCCCGCCAGAAAGGCGCGCCGGGTTGGCACGGAAAAGGGAGAGCGCTTCGCCATAGTCCCACTCCTGTCGCAAACTGAACACCGGATGCACTATTCTATTGCGCGAAAGCCTCAGTCGCAATTCAAAGGATGCACCGGGGCCGTCCGAGGCCCATGGGAATTTGCCACTGCCCGCCTGGCGCGCTACATGCTTGCGGGTAATTTCACACCGGAATGTTCATGCTGCGCCTTTCCTCACTGCTTCTGGTCGGACTGCTGGCACTCGCCGCCTGTACGCCCCAATATGACAACGGTCGCGGAACCGGGGGACAGATCTACAAGATCAGGTCGAACGACACCTCCAAGATCCAGTTCCGCATGCTTGATTCGGTCAACTCGCTGCGCGCGGCCTCGGGCGCCGGGCCGGTGCAGCTGAACGCGCAGCTGAACGCCGCCGCCGCCACCCATTCGCGCGACATGTCGGTGCAGAACCGGCCGTGGCATTTCGGCTCCGACGGCTCTTCGCCGCTGGATCGCGTGGCGCGCGCCGGCTACATGGGCCGCTTCCTGGGCGAGACGATCTCGGAAACCTACGAATCCGAGATCGAGACGCTGGGCGCCTGGATGGAACAGCCCGGCACACGCAACGTGATCCTCGACCCTTCGGCCGTGAACATGGGCTTTGCCTGGTTCCAGGAGAACAACGGCAAGATCTGGTGGACGCTGGTGATGGGCGGCTGAGGCCGCCCGATCCCGTGCGAAAGGCCCGGCGTCAGGGCCGGATCGTCACCAGTGTGCCGACATTGACCATCGCGTAGATCTCGGAGATTTCCTTGTCTTTCACCGAGATACAGCCAGCCGTCCAATCCTTGCCCTTGGCCCGCGTGTTGTTGGGCTGGCCATGGATGAAGATGTCGCCGCCCGGCTCCTTGCCATGCAGCGCGGCATAGGCGCGATCGGCCATGTTCGGATAGGAAATCCCCAGCGACAGGAAGAAGGAACTGCGCGGGTTCTTCCGATCGATCCGATAGGTGCCTTCGGGCGTCTTGCCATCGCCGCGGAACCGCTTCGGACCGTCCGGAGCAAAACCCAGGTCGATCTTGTAGTCCTTCAGGACGTCTTCGTTGTGCAGAAGATACATCTTGCGCGCCGACTTGTTGATCACGACGGACGTGACCTCGGGGCCGTTATATGCCTGAAACTTCTGGCTGCATGCGGACAGCACCGCCGCGGAGACCGCGGACATCATCAATACTCGTCGTTTCATTGCCTGAAACCTTGTCTACCTCGGGACGAAGACTACACGTTTCCGCGCGAACGCAGAAGCTACTTTTCGCGCTGCGCGGCCTCGATCCGCGCCTCGATGGCCTCCAGGCGGCGCAACACTTCGTCGCGGTAGGCCCCGGTGGCGCCTTCGGTCTCGGCGTCGTGGGCGTCCTGCATCGAATTCACGATCAGGCCGACCAGCAGGTTCACCACCGCGAAGGAGGTGATGATGATGAAGGGCACGAAGAAAGCCCAGGCGTATTGGTACAGTTCCATGACGGGGCGCACGATGCCCATGGACCAGCTTTCCAGGGTCATGATCTGAAACAGCGAATAGGCCGACCGTCCGATGGTGCCGAACCAGTCCGGGAAGCTGTCGGCAAAGAGATTCGTGGCCATCACCGCGCCGATGTAGAAGATCATCGCCATCATCAGGAAGACGCTGGCCATGCCCGGGACCGCGCGGATGAAACCTTCGACAACCCGCCGCAGGCGCGGCGCGGCCGAGATCACGCGCAGCACCCGCAGGATCCGCAGCGCCCGCAGCACCGACAGGCTGTGCGCCCCCGGCAGCAGGGCGATGCCGACGATGATGAAGTCGAAGACGTTCCATCCGTTCCGGAAGAAGCGCAGCCCGTAGGCATAGAGCTTCAGCGCGATCTCGATGATGAAGACACCCAGGCAAAGCAGATCGATCGTCATCAGCACGCCGCCGATCGCCTCGTAGAGCTCGTCCGAGGTTTCCATCCCCAGCACGATCGCGTTCAAGATGATCACGCCGATCACGAAATTCCCGGTGGCCGGTTTCTCGAGCCACTTCGCCACTGTCTCGCGCCTGGTCATGCTGTCGCCTGCCTCGATTGTCCTTGTCTGCCGCGGTCTGTCATTTCTTGCCGGGCCCTCAATGCGACAGCGAAAAGCGCGCGGCAAGCTCCACGTGGTTCGACCAGCGGAATTGATCGACAACCTGCACCCAGTTGAGCCGGTAGCCGGCATCGGTCAACAGCTTTGCATCGCGGGCAAATGTCACCGGATTGCAGGAAATTGCCGCGATCACGGGCACCTGTGCCTCGGCCAGCGCCTCGGTCTGGGCCTGGGCGCCGGCGCGCGGCGGGTCGATGACAATCGCGTCATGGGCGGCCAGTTCATCGGGGCGCAGCGGCCGGCGGAAGAGATCGCGCGCCTCTGTCGTCACCTGGCGCAGCCCCTGGGCATGGCGCCAGCCGCGGTCGAGCGCGCTCAGCATCTCGGGCACCGCCTCGACCGCGTGGACCGTGGCGCGCCGGGCCAGCGGAAGAGAGAACGTGCCGGAGCCGCAGAACAGGTCGGCGATCCTCTTCGCGCCGTCGGTGATCTCTTCGATCGCGGCCAGCAGCGCGGCCTCGCCCTCGCGCGTGGCCTGCAGGAAGGCGCCGGGCGGCGGGCTGACCCGGACCGGGCCAAAGACCTGTTCGGGCGGATGCCGGGTGGCGATCACCTCGTCCTCCCAGGCGATCCGGGCCAGGTCATGCGCCTCGGCCAGCGCCGCCAGATCCATCCGCAAGCGTCCGTCCAGCGCCTTGCCGCCGCGCGCCAGCACGTCCAGCCCGTTCTCCGTCTCGGTCAGTGTCACCGCCAGCGCGCCCTTGCGCGAACCGCCGAGCTTGGCCAGCTCTTCGGCCACCGGCAGCCCGGCGATCAGCGCGGGCCGCAACAGATGGCAGTTCGGAATTTCCGTGATCACACCCGAGGCACGGCCGTAAAACCCCGCCATGGCGCCCTTTTTCGTCCGCCGCGCCGCAACCGTCGCGCGTCTGCGGGACATCGGCGGCGATGTGATCACATCACGGAACTCGGCCTCGATACCCTGCGCCGTCAGCGCCTGTCGCACCACACCCAGCTTCCAGGCGGCCACGAAGTCGTCCGAGGCATGCTGCAACCCGCAGCCGCCGCAGCCCCTGTAATGCGGACAGGGGGCGGCAACACGGTCCGACGACGGCGTGACGATCTTCGGCTCCAGCAGCCGGTCGCCGTCACGCCGGCCCTCCACCTCTTCGCCGGGCAGGGCCCGCGCCACAAATACCGGCCCGGGCGCGATCCCGTCGCCCTGGTGGCCCAATCGCTCGATCCGAAGGCGCTCGGTCTGGCTCAAGGCGCAACTCCTGCTTCATCTTTGCAAAAATACTCCGTTACCGACAGCGGCAACAAAGTCAAACGCCCGGCCTATTCGGCCGCTTCCGTCTGGATGAAGCCCCCGGACTGCCGGGTCCAGTACTGCGCATAAAGCCCGTTCTGCGCGAGAAGCTCGGCATGGGTGCCGGATTCCGCGATCTGCCCCTGATCCAGCACGACGATCCGGTCCATTTCGGACAGGGTGGACAGCCGGTGCGCGATGGCCAGCACGGTCTTGCCCTCCATCACCCGGTGCAGCGCCGACTGGATCGCGGCCTCGACCTCGGAATCCAGCGCGCTGGTCGCCTCGTCCAGCACCAGGATCGGCGCGTCCTTCACGATGGCGCGGGCCAAGGCGATGCGCTGCCGCTGCCCGCCGGACAGTTTCACGCCGCGTTCGCCCAGATGTGCGTCGTAGCCGGTGCGGCCGCGATGGTCCTTCAGACCAAGGATGAAGTCATGCGCCTCGGCCTTCTTCGCGGCGGCGATCATCTCCTCGTCCGTGGCGCTTGGCCGGCCATAGAGGATGTTGTCCCGCGCCGAGCGGTTGAACATCGCGGTTTCCTGCGTGACCATCGAGATCTGCCGCCGCAGGCTTTCCTGCGTGACATGGGCCAGGTCCTGCCCGTCGATGGAAATCTTCCCGCCTTCTGGCGCATAAAGCCGCAGCAGCAGCGCCACGAGCGTGGATTTCCCGGCACCCGAGGCGCCGACGATGCCCAGCTTTTCGCCCGGCGCGATGTCGAGGCTCAGCGCCTGGACCCCGCCTTCCTTCCGGCCGTAGGTGAAATCCACGTCGTCGAAGCTCACGCCGGCTTTGGTAACCTCAAGCTCGGTCGCGTCGGGCGCATCCTCCAGCCGGTCGCGCGGCGTCAGGGTGCGGATGCCATCCTCGATCTCGCCGATATTGGTGAAGATGCCAAGCGAGGCAAAGCTGACCCATCCCGTCATCGTGGCCAGCCGGGTCGAGATCAGGCCGGCGGCGGCGATGTCGCCCGTGGTGGCCAGCCCCCGGCCCCAAAGCCAGAGCGCAAGGATGATCAGCGCGGTCGGCAGCAGCCCCGCCAGCGTGAAGATCCACAGCCGGAAGGTCACCACGGTCGAGGCCCAGGCGATGCCGGATTCGCGATAGCCCGACAGCGCGCCCTCGGTCGCGGTCTCTTCGGCCTCGCCATGGGCGAACAGCTTCACGGTGCGGATGTTGGTGATCGTGTCGACGATCTGCCCCGTCACCACGGCCCGCCGCGCCGCGCGCAGCTGCGAGCGTTCGCGGATGCGCGGCAGGAAGTGTTTGACCAGGTAGACATAGGCCACCAGCCAGACCGTCACGGTCAGACCCATCCGCCAGTCCACCGCCCCCAGCAGCAGCGCGGCCGAGACCACGGCGGCCAGCGCGTTGCCGATGATGTTGGTGCCCTCGGTCACCACCTCGGTCAGCGCGCGCGAGGTCTGCTGGCTTTTCTGCGCGATGCGCCCGGCGAAATCGTTGTCGAAATACGACAGGCTCTGCCCCAGCGTATAGCGGTTCACCCGGTTCAGCGTCAGCGCATAAAGGTTCGGGCCCAGCGTGACCGAGTTGAAGGCCGCGTTGGCCGCCATCGAAAGCGGCCAGATCAGAAGGTAGAACACCGCCAGAAGCACCACCGCCCAGGCGTGTGACACCAGGAAACCGGGCCCCACCGCCTGCGCCTGGTCGATCACCCAGCCGATCAGCCAGAAGCCCAGAACCGTCGTGATGCCCACGGAAATCGACGCGGCAATCGCCAGCCAGATCTGCGTCCAGGCGCCTTCCAGCACCCAGCGCATGAACGGCAACAGCTTTTGCGGCGGATAGCCCTCGGCCTTGCGGAACGGGGCGATCGTGTCAGCAAGCCGTTGATAAATCGGGGGGATATCAGCGACTTTGCGTTCCGCAACCTCGCCGTCAGGCCATCTCATGCATGTTGCTCCGAAAGGGGCGGCCTTATTCGGCCGCCTCGGGGTTCAGAAATCCACCGGATTGACGTGTCCAGAAACCGGCATACAGGCCGCCTTTGGCTAACAAATCGCTATGCGAGCCCTGTTCGGCGATGCGGCCCCGGTCAAGGACGATGATCCGGTCCATATGAGCAATGGTAGAGAGCCTGTGCGCGATGGCAATGACGGTCTTGCCGGACATCACGTTATAAAGAGTCTCCTGGATCTGCGCCTCGACCTCGGAATCCAGAGCGCTTGTCGCCTCGTCCAGCACCAGGATCGGCGCGTCCTTCAGGATCACGCGGGCCATGGCGATCCGCTGCCGCTGCCCGCCCGACAGCTTCACGCCGCGCTCGCCCACATGGGCGTCATAGCCGCGCCGGCCCTGCTTGTCCTGCAGGCCAAGGATGAAGTCATGCGCCGCCGCCTGTTTCGCCGCGTGGATCATCTGCGCCTCGGTCGCGTCGGGGCGGCCGTACAGCAGGTTGGCGCGGATCGACCGGTGCAGCAGCGAACTGTCCTGCGTGACCATGCCGATCTGCTGCCGCAGCGAGGTCTGGCGCACATGCGCGATATCCTGCCCGTCGATCAGGATCCGCCCGGCTTCCGGATCGCGGAACCGCAGAAGCAGGTTCACGAGCGAGGATTTCCCCGCCCCCGACCGGCCCACCAGCCCGACCCGTTCGCCGGGATGGATGGTCAGGTCCAGCGCATCCAGCCCGCCGGCGCCCTTGCCGTAATGCTGGGTGACATGGTCAAAGCGGATCTCGCCCTCCGACACCTTCAGCGCCGGCGCCTTGGGTTCATCGACCAGCGCATGAGGCACCGCGATCGAGCGCAGCCCCTCGCGGATGACGCCCATGTGTTCGAACAGCCGGATGGTGACCCACATGATCCAGCCCGACATGCCGTTCAGCCGCATCACCAGCGCCGAGGCCGCCGCGACCTCGCCGATCGTCACCGAACCGACCGACCACAGGTACATCGCAAGCCCGAGGATCCCGCAGATCATGGCCCCGTTGAGGAAGTTCAGCAGGAAGTGCATTTCCGTCATCAGCCGCAGGAAGCGCTGCAGCCGCAGCCGGTGCCGGCGCATGGCCGACAGGACATAGCCCTCTTCCTGCTGCTCGTCGGCGAACAGCTTCACCGTCTCGATGTTGGCATAGGCGTCCACCACGCGCCCCGTCACCATGGACCGCGCGTCCGACGCCTTTTCCGAGGCGATGGCGACACGGCGGGCCAGCATGATGTTGTAGCTGATGTAGGCGCCCAGCCACAGCGCCAGCGGCAGCACCAGCCACAGGTCGAAGGCCGCGATCATCACCGCGGCGGAAATCACGTAGACCAGCGCGAACCAGACCGCCTCGAACATCATGTAAGAGCTGTCTTCGACCGCCGGGCCCTGCTGCATCACGCGGTTGGACAGCCGCCCGGCAAAATCGTTCTGGAAGAAGGTCATCGACTGGCCCAGCATGTGCCGGTGCGACCGCCAGCGGACAAGATCCTGGGTGTTGGACACCAGAGTCTGTTCCAGGAACAGATGCGCCAGCCCGATGATGAAGGGGCGCGCGCCAATGATCGCGATGGCCGCGATCACCAGTTCCAGCCCGTTGTCCCGCCAGAAGGCCGCGACACCGCTTTCCGACATCAGGTCGATCAGCCGCCCGGTGTAGAACAGCAGCGACACCTCGACCACGGCGACGCAGACCGACATCACCGCCATGACGGGCAGCCATTTGCCGAAGGGCTTCAGCATCGACAGCATGTAGGGCACCAGCCGCCTGGGCGGCGTGGTGTCGGGATGGTCGATGAAGGGGTCGATCAGATCCTCGAAGGTTTTCAGGATCTTGCCCACAGGTTTCATGATGCGCGCGTTCATTCCGCCGCCTCCACATCCGTTCCGATGAAACCGCCCGATTGCCGCGCCCAAAGCCCGGCATAAAGCCCGTCGCGCGCAAGCAGTTTCTCATGCGTGCCGTCCTCGACGATGCGGCCGGCATCCATGACAAGGATCCGGTCCATCGCGGCGATGGTCGACAGGCGGTGCGCGATGGCGATCACGGTCTTGCCCTCCATCATGCCGTAAAGCGTTTCCTGGATCGCGGCTTCCACCTCGGAATCCAGCGCGCTCGTCGCCTCGTCCAGCACCAGGATCGGCGCGTCCTTCAGCATGACCCGCGCCAGCGTGACCCGCTGGCGTTGCCCGCCCGACAGTTTCACGCCGCGTTCGCCGACCTGCGCGTCATAGCCGGTGCGGCCCTGCGGATCGGCGAGGGACTGGATGAAATCATGCGCCTCGGCCTTTTTCGCGGCGGCAATCATCTCCAGCTCGGACGCCTCGGGACGGCCGTACAGGATGTTCTCGCGCACCGAGCGATGCAGCAGGGCGCTGTCCTGCTGGACCATGCCGATGTGCCGCCGCAGGGTTTCCTGCGTCACGGTAGAGATATCCTGCCCGTCGATCAGGATCCGGCCCTGTTCCACGTCGTAGAACCGCAAGAGCAGCTTCACCAGCGTCGACTTGCCCGCGCCGGAGCGCCCGATCAACCCGATCTTCTGCCCCGGCTCGATCACCAGGTCGATCCGGTCAAGCCCGCCGGTGCCCTTGCCGTAATGGTGCGACAGGCCGTCGATCTTGATCCGGCCGCGCGGCAGGGCCAGCGGCTGGGCATCCCGGGCGTCGATCAGGTCGATGGGCTGCGACAGGGTTTCCAGCCCTTCGCGCACGATGCCAAGCTCGCGGAAGAAGGTGGTCAGCGCCCACATGATCCAGCCGGTCATCGCGTTCAGCCGCAGCGCCAGCGCCGTGGCCGCGGCCACGATCCCGACCGAGGCGCTGCCCTGCATCCACAGCAGTACGGCCCAGCCGACCACGCCGATGATCAGCAGCCCGTTCAGCGTCACCAGCACGACATCCATCGTCGAAAAGATCCGCATTTCGGCCCGCGCGGTATCCAGCGCGTGGTCGTTGGCCGTTTTCATGTGCTGCAGTTCCAGGTCGTGATGCGCGAACATCTTGACCGAGTGGATGTTGGTGTAGCTGTCGACGATGCGGCCGGTCAGCTCGGACCGCGCTTCGGAAAACGCCTGGCTGGCGGGACCGACGCGCTTCAGCGTCCAGTGCATCAGCACGACGTAGCCGGCAAACCACAGCAGCATCGGCACCAGCAGCCGCGCGTCGGCGGCGAACAGCAGGACGCCGGCGCCCACAAGGTAGGCCAGCGCGAAGGTCAGCGCGTCGAAGGTCTGGAACACGACCTCGCTGGCGGCCATCGGCGTCTGCATGATGCGGTTGGCGACGCGGCCGGCAAAGTCGTTCTCGAACCAGCCGACCGACTGGCGCATCACCTGCCGGTGCGCGCGCCAGCGGATCAGAGTGGTCATCTGCGGCAGGATCGTGTTGTTGAGCAGCAGCACGTCGATCACATGCAGCGCCGGCCGCAGCAGAAGCGTCAGCAGCGCCACGACGATCAGTTCGGTGCCGTGATCGGCCCAGACCTGCGCCGGGTCGCCCACCAGGATGTCGACGACCCGGCCCATGTAGGCGATCAGCCCGACCTCGACGGCGGCCACGACGACCGACATCAGGCCGGCCGCCCAGAAGACACCGCGGAAGGGGCGGCAATAGTCACGGAAGAACGACCAAAGGCCGGCCGCCGGACGGTCGGATTCGGAATAGTCGACATAGGGGTCGACCAGCGTCTCGAAGAAACGGAACATGGAATAGTACCTGTCGGAGCTCGTACAGAAACAGAGCGGAATTTTACTGAAAAAGGGTTAGATGCGCAGTCCGGGCGGTGGCCGGACCGTCACGAAGATCGGTCGGCCTCAGCCGTTTCGAAACCAGATCCCGTGATACATGCGCATCCCTCCGACGATGGTGATGTGCGGGTCAATTACATGAGGAAAACATGTTTGTCACCCCTCTTGGGTGCGCGACATTTCCAAAAGCGCGGCGCGGGTCAGGGTGAACCCTGACGCGATCCAGGCTTGTTCCAGTCTTTTCAATTGCTTGCCTAGAGCAGCGCCAGAGTGTTCCTGCATCAGGTCGCGCGCCGTCACGGGGAAATCCGCCGCTGCGCCGACCTCGGCCTGGTGCAGTTCGTCACCGCTCAGGGGCTGTTCCAGTAGCGCCGCGCGCAGCAGCAGGGCGTCGCGCGCGATCCCGGCCCCGTGGCGATAGCCCAGCTCGGCTGCGCTTTGGCCGGCGGTCGCCGCCTCGCGCAGCAGAACCGCACGCGTTCTCTGCGCCCTGGACAGCCGCAGCGTCTGAACCGTGTCCTCTCCGCCCAGCGCCGCAAGACGCCGCATGGCCTCCGGATCAAGGCCGAAGCGCTGTTCCAGGTGAACCAGGGGCGCCAGCGCCCGGTCGTCCGCGCCGGGCAGGAACCGGGCCAGGGCCCCGGTCATCCGCATCGCCGCCACCGCCGGCGCCGGATCGGGCGCGGTCAGAAGCTTCACGCTTTCGGCGCCGACCCGTTCGCGCGACAGGCCGTCGAGCCCGTCGAGGTTGCGGGCGATCGCGTCCAGCGCCTCGGCATCCATGCCGGCGGCGGCATCGCCGTACCAGGCATGGAAGCGGAAGAACCGCAGCGAACGGAGGTAATCCTCGCGGATCCGGTGCGACGCGGTGCCGATGAAGCGCACGTGCCGCGCCTTCAGGTCCGGCAGACCGCCCAGCGGGTCGGTCACGGTGCCGTTGATCCGGGCATAAAGCGCGTTCATGGTGAAATCGCGCCGCCGCGCATCCTCTTCGATCGTGTCGGCAAAGGCCACGACGGCGCGGCGGCCGTCGGTGCGCACGTCGCGGCGAAAGGTCGTGATTTCAAAGGGTTCGTGATCGGCCACCACGGTCACCGTGCCATGGTCGATCCCCGTCGGCACCGGCTTCAGCCCGGCAGCCTTCGCCAGCGCGATCACCCGCTCGGGCCGCGCATCGGTGCAGATATCCAGATCCGACACCGGCACGCCCAGCAGCGCGTTGCGCACGCAGCCGCCGACGAACAGCGCCTGGTGCCCGCCGTGTTCAAGCATCGCGCAGACCGCGCGGGCCGGCGCATGGTCCAGCCATGGCGCCGAGAGCCGGGTCATGCCCGCATCCGCTCGGCAAAGGCGCGCAGCATCCGCGCGGTGGCACCCCAGATATAGTAGGGCCCGTAAGGCACGGTGAAATAATGCCGCTGACTGCCGCGCCAGCGCCGCGACTGGACCGAGTAATGCGCCGGCTCCAGCAGGTGATCCAGCGGCACGGCAAAGGCTTCCTCGACCTCGCCCGGTTCGGGGCGGATGGTGAAAGGCGTTTCGATCAAAGCCACGACCGGGGTGACAAGGAAGCTGGTCACCGTCTCATGCGCCGGCATGGTGCCCAGCACGCGCACCGCGTCGCGCGGCAGCGCCACCTCTTCCTCGGCCTCGCGCAGGGCGGCGTCGATCACGTCCGCGTCGCCCTCGTCCTGCTTGCCGCCCGGAAAGGCGATCTGCCCCGGATGATGTTTCAGCGCCGATGAGCGTTTCGTCAGAAGCACCCGTGGGGCCGTCCCGGTCACGTCGATCCCCAGCAAGACGCCGGCGGGCCGCAGTTTCCGGCCCGGCGGCAGCTTTACCTCGGGGTTCAGGTCGAAATCGGACGACCTGTCGCCCGCGCGTCCAAGCGCGCGGACGATCCGGTGTTCAAGCGCGCCCGGCGCGCTCACGGCGCGTCCTTCTTGGCCTCGAATCCCAGCGTTTCGGGGTCGAGGTCGTAATGCGCGCCGCAGAACTGGCAATCGGCGGTTACGCGGCCCTCGTCGGTGGTCATCTTCTCGATGTCCTTGGCCGAGTAGATCGACAGCGATTGCCGCACGCGGTCCTCGGAGCAGGTGCAGCCGAAGCGCACCGCCTGGGCATCGTAGACGCGCGGTTGTTCCTCGTGGAACAGCCGCACCAGCAGGTCGGTCGCGGACACGCGCGGGCCGATCAGCTCCATGTCCTCGACGGTGTCGAGCAGGATGTTGATCCGGTTCCAGTTCTCCTCCTGCTCGCCGTCGATCAGGTCGGCGGCGCGCAGGATCTCGCCCTCGCCCTGGCTGGTGGCCACGAAGGGCGACGCCTTGGGCATGTGCTGGATCATGATCCCGCCGGCGCGCCAATGCTCGGGCTCGTCCGCGGTCGAGGATCGCCCGAAGCTGAGCGCGAAGCGCGTCGGCAACTGCTCCGACTGCGCGAAATAGGCCTGCGCACACTGGGCCAGCGATGTGCCGTCCAGCGGGGTGATCCCCTGGTAGGGCGCGGTGCCCTTGCCCTGGTCGATCAGGATCGCGAAATACCCCTCGCCCACCTGCGCGAAGGGCGGCTCATCCGTCAGCCGTTCGGCATCATAGCTGGCATAGGCCCGGATCTGTGCCGGCACGCCGTCTTCCTTGGGGGCGTAGTAATCGGTGGCGATCATTCGCACCGCCCCCTTGGACTGCACCTGCAGCGACAGCTTCCAGCGCAGGTTGATGGTCTGGCCGATCAATGCGGTCAGCAGCGCCATCTCGGCGACCAGCGCCTCCACCTGGGGCGGGTAATCGTGTTGCTTCAGGATCCCGTCAAGCACACCGTCAAGCCGCGCCACGCGGCCGCGCATGTCAGAGGCATCAAGCTGAAAGGGCAGGACCGTGTCGTCCCACGCGAGTTTGGATCCGATGGTCATGGGGTTTCCTTGGTTGCCGTGGATTGGCATATCGCGCCTATATAGGCGGAACAAGCAGCGTTGAAAGAGGCAGTCATGATCCGACGGTTCGGAGAACCGCCCGAGGCCGGGCGGAAATATACACGACGGATCGGGGCTTATGCCCTGCTTGAGCGCGACGGAGGCCTTCTGGTCACGGTGCAGGAAGACCCGGGGCCCGAGCTGCAATTGCCAGGCGGCGGGGTCGATCCGGGCGAATCCCCCATTGCCGCGCTGCACCGCGAGGTGCACGAGGAAACCGGCTGGTCGATCTCGGCGCCGCGCCGGGTGGGGGCGTTCCGGCGCTTCACCTACATGCCGGAATACGACCTTCATGCCGAGAAGATCTGCCTGATCTACATCGCGCGGCCCGTGCTGTGCCACGGCGACCCGATCGAGCCGGGCCATACCGCGATCTGGCTGGAGCCCGATATCGCCGCCGAGGCGCTTGGCAATGCCGGCGACCGCTATTTCGCCGCCGCCCTGGCGCGGGGCATCGCGGCGGAGTGATCCGCGCGGCCCGGTGATCCGTTTTGCCCGGTGATTCATGGTGGCGGGGTCTGACCGTCTGCGCTGCCCGCCTGTCGCCGGCATTGCGGTCCGCGTCCGGCTTGCGGATGCGGGGCGGGCGGGTGGGAGCATCCGCAAGCCGGACGCCCTCTCCTCCTCGCGCAACCGGATCAGTCCGATGATGGCGTGCCGGTATATTCGAACAACGTGGCCGAGACATCGTCGTCCAGCCCGTCGGCCATCTGCCCGGCCAGCCGGTCATAGAGGTCGTCCATGAATGCCCGCCCGCAGCGCTCGGGCGGCGCCTCGGACACCAGCCGCAGCAGCCCCTCCTCCTCCAGCATGCCGCCGGTTTTCAGCCGCGCCTCGGTGAACCCGTCGGAATACAGCAGCAGCCGGTCGCCGGGCTGCATCCGCACCACGGTCTCGTCGTGGCTCACGCCGGGGATCAGCCCGACGGGCACCCCGCCCTGCCCGACAAATCGCATCTCGCCATCGGCCCGGATCAGCAGCGGATGCGGATGCCCCGCCTGCACCAGCCGCACGATCCCCCGGCGCAGATCCGCGATGGCGTAGGCCATCGTGAAGTATTCCGAGATCCCGACATCCGCCAGCAGCCGCGCGTTCAGCGCCCGCGCCACGCTGACCGGCGGGCGCAGCGCGTTCAGCCGGCCGAACCGCCGCGCCACGGCGATGTTGTGCTCCAGATGCGCGTTGCTCAGGTAGGAACCGATCCGCGCCGTCATCATCGCCGAGGTGATGCCATGCCCGGACACGTCGATCGAATAGAACCCGACCCGGTGCGGCCCCGGAGAGAACATGCCCACCAGATCCCCGCCGATATGGCCGCAAGGCTTCAACAGAAGGCTCACCCGCCCGCCGTCGAAGGCGCGGTCGAAATCCGGCACCAGCGATTCCTGGATCGTCTTGGCCTGCAGAAGATCCCGGTCGATCACGTCATAGGCATCCTGCAGCTCGCGCAGGGTGGCCTGGATCACCTCGTTCTGCGACGACAGCTCCCGCTGCATCGCGATGATCCGCTCCCCGGCGGAAATCCGCGCCCGCAGCTCGTTGGCATTCACCGGCTTGGTCAGGAAGTCATCCGCGCCCGCGTCCAGCCCCCGCGCGACATCATCGGCCTTGCCCTTCGAGGTCAGCAGGATGAAGTAGCCGTAATTCGCCGCGCTGCGCTGCCGGAACTGCCGACACAGCTGCAGCCCGTCCATGCCGGGCATCATCCAGTCGCTCATGACGACATCCGGCCTGCTTTCTGCCGCGCGGGCCAGCGCCTCCTCGCCCGAGGCGGCCTCGTCCACGATGTAACCCCATTTCTTCAGCAGCGTGGCCAGAAGCCTTCGCTGCGGCTGGCTGTCATCGACCACCAGCACACGAAGCGGCGCGGCGTCGTCCGGGTCCCGGTCCCGGGTCTGGCCCACATTCTGGCCCAAGCACTGGCACTGGTGACGCTCCGCCGCCCTGCCGCGCAGGGTGGCCGGGCCCGCGTCGCCACCGGCGCCGGCCGCCCCCTGGGGCGCGTCGTCCGGTCGCTGCTCTGGAGCCATATCGGGAAGATGTGCGGACAAATGGGCCTGCGGATCTGTTCCGCCACGGGCCTCCGCAGCGTTCATGGGATTGCGCCAGCCTGCCCTGCCGCCCTTAACGAGCCCTGAACCCTAAAATCCGGTCATTTCAAATTGCTACCTTTACATGGCCTTAACGGCACCGGCCCCAGTGTCCACCGGCCCGGGGCGGAGAGGTGGCTTGTTTTGGAAAGGTCGGACCATGAAAGCGATCCAGTCATGATCGATTGGTCACGTGTCCGCGAATTGCTCGACGAGGTCGGCAGCGACGATTTCGAAGAGGTCGTGCGGCTTTTCCTCGCCGAGGTCGAGGGGATCGTGACCGGTCTGCAGTCCAACCAGGGTCAGCAGCCAGGGCAGATCGCCGCCGGACAGGGGCCCGACGCGGCCTCGGTCGGCGACACGATCACCCCGCTCGAGGCACAGCTTCACTACCTGCGCGGCTCGGCGCTGTGCCTCGGGTTCACCAGTTTCTGCAGGATCTGCCTTGAGGTCGAACAGAAGGCCGCGCGCGGCCGGGCCACGGCCGAGCATGTCTCGGAAGTGCTCTTTGCCTATTTCGGCGCGAAAGCCGAACTGCTCGGCGGCCTGTCCGGCGTGCTGGCCACGGAAACGGCCGGCGACATGCCCGGCTCGGCCATCCGCAGCTGATCGGCCGGTCGGCCCGCGCGCCCGTGCCCTACAGGACGAACTGCGCGACCGTCTCGTCGTCGGTGATGTCCTGGTAGGTCATCCCGGCCCCGTTCAGCCGCGCGAAGAGCCGGTCGAAATTCGCCGGATCCTTCGTTTCGATCCCGATCAGGACCGACCCGAAGTTCCGCGCCGATTTCTTCAGGTATTCGAAGCGCGAGATATCGTCGTCCGGCCCGAGAATATTCAGGAATTCCTTCAGCGCGCCGGGCCGCTGCGGCAGCCGCAGGATGAAGTACTTCTTCAGCCCCATGAACCTTTGCGAGCGTTCCTTGACCTCGGGCAACCGCTCGAAATCGAAATTCCCGCCCGAGGTCACGGCCACCACGGTCTTGCCGCGGATCTCGTCGCGCAGCTCGTCCAGGGCCTCGACCGCCAGGGCGCCGGCGGGTTCCAGGACGATGCCCTCGACGTTCAGCATCTCCAGGATCGTGCGGCACAGCCGGTCCTCGCCCAGAACCAGCACGTCATGCACCGGCACCCGGCTCAGGTGCTGGAAGGTCAGCGCCCCGATCCGCGCCACCGCCGCGCCATCCACAAAGTTATCCACACGCCCCAGAGAGACCGGCGCGCCCTCGGTCAGGGCGGCGTGCAGGCAGGCCCCGCCCGACGGTTCCACGAAGCGGCAGGCGCTGCGCCCGTCGAGCCAGGAATAGACCCCGGCCGACATGCCCCCGCCGCCCACCGGCAGAACCACCATGTCAGGCGCATGACCCAGCTGATCGACCATTTCCACGGCCAGCGAAGCCTGCCCCTCGATCACGTCGGCATCGTCGAAGGGCGCCAGGAAATGCCCGCCCTCGCGCGCGCACCACTCCTGCGCGGCCGCAAGCGTCGCATCGAAATAATCCCCGACCATGTGGATATCCACATGGTCCTCGCCGAACATCCGGGTTTTCATCACCTTCTGTTCCGGCGTCGTCACCGGCATGAAGATCACGCCCCGCTTGCCGAAATGCTTGCACATGAAGGCCACGCCCTGTGCGTGGTTCCCGGCACTGGCGCAGACGAACAGGTCCTGCTCCGGCAGCTTGCGCATCGCGTTCAGCGCGCCGCGGATCTTGTAGGACCGGACCGGGCTCAGGTCCTCGCGCTTCAGCCAGATATCGGCCTCGTACCTTTCGGACAGCAGGGTGTTCCGCTGCAGCGGTGTGGGCGGGAAGACATCGCGCATCGCCTGTTCGGCGGCGCGGGCGCGGTCCTGGATACTCGAATGCTCGCTCATCGCCCTTCTCTGCCCCGTCGCAGACGCGGATACAAGCGTCCCGACCTTGCCGAACCATGCAAAAAAGGATAACCGCCGGGGCGTTCAACGAAGGAAACCCAGATGTCCGCGCCGAAGAAAGTTGTGCTCGCCTATTCCGGCGGCCTCGACACCTCGATCATCCTCAAGTGGCTGCAAACCGAATACGGCTGCGAGGTCGTGACCTTCACCGCCGATCTTGGCCAGGGCGAAGAGCTTGAGCCGGCGCGCGCCAAGGCCGAGATGATGGGCGCCACCTCGATCCATATCGAGGACCTGCGCGAGGAATTCGTGCGCGATTTCGTCTTCCCGATGTTCCGCGCCAATGCGATCTACGAAGGGCTCTACCTGCTTGGGACCTCGATCGCGCGGCCGCTGATTTCCAAGCGGCTGGTGGAAATCGCCGAGGCCGAAGGCGCCGATGCGGTCGCCCATGGCGCCACCGGCAAGGGCAACGATCAGGTGCGGTTCGAACTGGCCGCCTATGCGCTGAACCCCGACATCAAGGTGATCGCGCCTTGGCGGGAATGGGACCTGACCTCGCGCACGAAGCTCATCGATTTCGCCGAAAAGCACCAGATCCCGATCGCCAAGGACAAGCGCGGCGAAGCGCCGTTCTCCGTCGATGCGAACCTTCTGCACACCTCGTCCGAGGGCAAGGTGCTGGAAGATCCGGCCGAGGCGGCGCCGGATTACGTCTATCAGCGCACCGTGTCGCCCGAAGATGCGCCCAACGAACCCGAATTCATCGAGATCGGGTTCGAAAAGGGCGATGCCGTGTCGATCAACGGCGAGGCGCTCTCGCCCGCCACGATCCTGACCAAGCTCAACGAGCTGGGCGGCAAGCACGGGATCGGCCGGCTGGACTTTGTCGAAAACCGCTTCGTCGGCATGAAATCCCGCGGCATCTATGAAACCCCGGGCGGCACCGTCCTGCTGGAAGCGCATCGCGGGATCGAGCAGATCACGCTCGACAGCGGCGCGGGCCACCTGAAGGATTCGCTCATGCCGCGCTATGCCGAGCTGATCTACAACGGTTTCTGGTTCTCGCCCGAGCGCGAGATGCTGCAGGCCGCCATCGACAAGAGCCAGGAACATGTCACCGGCACCGTCCGGCTGAAGCTGTACAAGGGCGCGGCGACCTGCGTCGGCCGCTGGTCGGATCACTCGCTGTACTCCGAGGCGCATGTCACCTTCGAGGACGACGCCGGCGCCTACGACCAGAAGGACGCGCAGGGCTTCATCCAGCTCAACGCGCTGCGCCTGAAGCTGCTGGCCGCCCGGAACCGCCGGCTGAAGTGACACGCCATTCGGCACCCCGTTGACACGGACGGGGTGCCCGTATTCGATCCTGTCACCCAACAGATGGAGTGACGAGGGTGGACGCGCAGAAATTCCTGGATGCCCAGGACAAGGTCTGGCCGCAGGTCGTGCGGGAATTGCGGCGGGGCGAGAAGAGCTCGCACTGGATCTGGTATGTCTTTCCGCAACTTGCCTCGCTCGGTCGGTCCGAGCGCGCGCGACACTACGGCATCGCTGACCTGGCCGAGGCCGAGGCTTATCTCGATCACCCTCGGCTGCGCGAGCGGCTTGAAGAGGTCTGCGACCTGCTGCTGATGCATCGCGGGTCGTCGCCCGAAGACATCCTTGGCCCGGTCGATGCGCTGAAGGTGCGGTCGTCGATGACGCTCTTCTCGCGGGTCGACGGCGCCCCCGAGGTCTTCGACACGGTGCTGGACGTCTTCTACGACGGCGACCGCTGTCCCGAGAGCGACGCGGCCGAGTGATCGCTCTGCTCGAAGCGGGGCCAACCAGCTCCTCCCGGTCCGAAGTTCAGGCGCCGAGCCGCAGCCCCCCATCCGCTCGTAACAGGGCAGCGCCTCTTCCGTCAGCGCGGCGTAGGCCCGCTTTGCTAGGCGCTTGTTCCGGTGCCTGAAATCTTCCGCTCCGACAGCGCGTCCCAGGTGCGGCCGCCCACGATCCCGTCGGGCAGTATCCCGGCAGCGATCTGCGCCTGCCGCACCGCCAGCAGTGTCGCCGGTCCGAAATCGGCATCCACCGGCACCGGGCAGCCCCGCGCGGCCAGCGCCCGTTGCAGCCGTTCGACCTCTGCCCCGAAGGAGCCCAGGTGCAGAACCGGCCCCGGCGCCTGCCCGGCCCCCACGGCCACCGCCCATCGCGCGGCGATCTCGCGTTTCGCACGGGCCAGGCAGGCCTGCCGGTCCTCCAGCCCGTTCAGCCGGCCGTTCACCTTGCGCGTGACGGCCAGCAGGTCATCGGCATCGCAAAGCGGGTTGATGTCGTGATCGGTCCAGTAGACGCAGGCGATCCGCAGCGACGTCACGGGATCGGCGGCCAGCTCGGGCTGATCCTCCAGCGGCAGCGCCATCAGCCCGCCGTAGCGGCGGTAATTGTTGCGCCCGGTCAGCTGCAGCAGCCCGCGCCCCTTGAAGCGCGGCCCGTCGCCCGGTTCGGTATTGCCCAGGTCGGCGCGGCCCTCGTAGGCGGTGCCATCCGCGAATTCCTGCGTGGTGCGGAAGCCCGCGCATTCATGTGTGATCTGCGCCATGAAATGCGCGATCCTCAGCGGCGTGTCGATCTCGAATTCGGCCAGAACGGACGAGATCCGGTCCGACAATGCAAAGACGATGCGGCGCTGTGCCAGCGCCTCTCGCCCGGAAAAGACCGGGGCGATGGACAGGAGGAATTGACCGTCAAGCGGGATCATCTGCGCCTCAAGGCAAGCGGTTGGCCGAGGATCGCGGCGCACTGACTTGGGGTCAAGGGCCCGTGAGGCGCGTTGCAGCCTGTTGCGAGGCGGCGCGCTCTCCGTGCATGATCCCAACGGCCCATTTGTGGAGAGAACCCATGCGGGTAATGGACAAGTTGAAACTGCGGGTAATGGACAAGTTGAAACCGGCGCTTCTGGCCACGGCCATCGGACTTGCGCTGTGCACCGGCCAGGGCGCGAAGGCCGAACAGCTGCGCACGCTGACCGTCGCGGGCGGCTGTTTCTGGTGCGTCGAGGCCGATTTCGAAAAGGTGCGCGGCGTGCAGGAGGTGGTGTCGGGCTTTACCGGCGGCACGGTGGAAAACCCGACCTACAAGCAGGTCGTGCGCGGCGGCACCGGCCACTACGAGGCGGTCGAGATCACGTTCGACCCAACGGTCGTGTCGCGCGAACAGCTGCTTGAACTGTTCCTGCGGTCGGTCGATGTCACCGATGCGGGCGGCCAGTTCTGTGACCGGGGCGACAGCTATCGCACCGCGATCTTCGTCAAGACCGAGACCGAGCGCGACATCGCCGAAGAGGTCGTCGCCGAGGCGGAGGCCGATCTGGGCCAGCAGGTCGTGACCCCGGTGCTGGAGCTTGGCCCGTTCTACCCGGCGGAAGAGTATCACCAGGATTACTACAAGGGAACGAAGCTGATCCTGACCCGGTTCGGACCGAAGAAGAAGGCCGAAGCCTACAAGGCCTATCGCGCCGCCTGCAATCGCGACACGCGGGTGCGCGAGCTGTGGGGCGACGATGCGCCCTTTGTCGGAGGCTAGGCGCCGGCTGTGACACCCGGCCGGTAAGGTGTTGGGCCCGGAGGCGCCCGGCGGCGTGCCACGGCCTAGAACTGCGCCTCCTGCACGTCCTTCAGGTCGGGGATGACGTCCGCCGTGCCGTGCCGCGTCACCATGATCGCGGCGGCGCGCATCGCCTGCGCGATGGCCTGCGGCATCGGCAGACCCCGGTCGATCCCCGCGATCACGTAGCCGGTGAACGTATCGCCTGCCCCGGTGGTATCCACCGGCGTCACCTTGAAGGCCGGGAAATCCCGTGCGCCCTCGGCCCCGTACCAGCGGCAGCCCCGCGCGCCCAGCGTCACGATCACGTCGGCCACCGGCAGCGCATCCGGCGCCAGTCCGGTCGCCGCCTCAAGCTGCTGGGCCTCGACCTCGTTCAGCACCAGAAGGTCGAGCAGCGGCAGAACCGCCTGCACCTCGTCCCGGTCGAAGGGTGCCGCGGCATAGGCCACCCGCAGGCCAAGATCGCGCGCCATCCGCGCGGCCTCGGCCTGGGCATTGGTTTCGTTCTGGGTGACGAAGAGATCGCCGGCCTCGGCCTGCGCCAGCGCGCGGCCCACCAGATCCATGGAGATCGCCCGGTTCGCCCCGCCGTGGATGATGATCAGGTTCTCGCCCGAGGTGTCCACCGCGATGATCGCATGGCCCGACACCGCGTCGACCTCGCCGATAAAGCGGGTGTCGACGCCGTATTCCAGCAGCCGCTGCACCATCCACTGTCCGTCCGCACCGACCGCGCCGACATGCGCCACCCGGCCCCCGGCCCGCGCGGCGGCGACCGACATGTTGGCCCCCTTGCCGCCCAGGCCCCGGCTCATGCCGCTGGCGGCAAGCGTTTCGCCCGGCCCCGGCAGGTGGGGCACGTCATAGACGAGATCGGCGTTGATCGAGCCGAGGTTCCAGATGGTCATTCACCAGATCCGATGTTGCAGGCGGCGATCACCGCCATGTCGAGGATGTCAGTCCTGCGTCTCCCCTCAAGGCGCCCGACCTGATACCGCAGCCCCCCGCTTTCGACAACATGCGGGGCGGTGCGGGACAGGGCGCGGGCGTTTTCGCCTTTTCGGGCCAGAGGCGCATTTGTAAGGTCGCGCAAATCAGCAGGACCGGGGGTGATCGTGGCCGCAGTGACGCCGATGATGGCGCAATATCTCGAGATCAAGGCAGCGCATCCCGACGCGCTGCTGTTCTATCGCATGGGCGATTTCTACGAGATGTTCTTCGACGATGCGGTGGCAGCGGCCGAGGCGCTGGACATCGCGCTGACCAAGCGCGGCAAGCACGAGGATCAGGATATCCCGATGTGCGGCGTGCCTGTTCATGCGGCCGAAGGCTATCTTCTGACGCTGATCCGCAAGGGGTTCCGCGTGGCCGTGGGCGAGCAGCTGGAAAGCCCGGCCGAGGCGAAGAAACGCGGATCGAAATCCGTGGTGAAGCGCGACGTCGTGCGGCTGGTGACGCCCGGGACCCTGACCGAGGACGCCCTGCTGGAGGCGCGGCGGCACAATTTCCTCGCCGCCTTCGCCGTTCTGCGTGACGAGGCGGCGCTGGCCTGGGCCGATATCTCTACAGGTGCGTTTCACGTGATGCCCCTGTCGCTGGCGCGGCTGGGCCCCGAACTGGCGCGGCTGGCGCCGGCGGAATTGCTGGTGAGCGACGGGACTGTGTCTCAATTCGAAGACACTGTCTCAGATATGGGAGTACCGGTCACACCGCTGTCGCGCGCCAGTTTCGACAGTTCCGGCGGCGAGGCGCGGCTGTGCGACCTGTTCGGGGTGTCGACGCTGGATGCCTTCGGCAGTTTCACGCGCCCCGAGGTGTCGGCCATGGGCGCGCTGATCGATTACCTGGACATCACGCAGAAGGGGAAGCTGCCGCTGCTGCAGCCGCCCCTGCGCGACCGGGCCGAGCGTAACGTGCAGATCGACGCAGCCACGCGCCGCAACCTTGAACTGACCCATGCGCTGTCCGGCGGGCGGGCCGGGTCGCTCTTGTCGGTGATCGACCGGACGCTGACCCCGGGTGGTGCGCGGCTGCTGGAGACACGGCTGTCCTCGCCCTCGCGCGATCTGGAGGTGATCCAGTCGCGCCTTTCCGCGCTGGACCTGCTGATCGAAGACCCGCTGCTGCGCGAGGACCTGCGCGCGGTGCTGCGCAAGACGCCGGATATCGACCGGGCCCTGTCGCGCCTCTCGCTCGACCGGGGAGGACCGCGCGACCTGACGGCGGTGCGGGCGGCGCTGGAGCACGGCGCGCGGATCGCGGAGCGCGCAGCGGACAGCGGGTTGCTGGCCGAGGCGCTGACGGCACTGACGGGATTCTCCGCGCTGAGCCAGCAGCTTGACGCGGCGCTTGTCGCGGAACCGCCGTTGCTGGTGCGCGACGGCGGGTTCATCGCCGAAGGGTTCCACGCAGAGCTCGACGAGGCGCGGACATTGCGGGACGAGGGCCGGGGTGTCATCGCCTCGATGCAGCAGGAGTACATCTCCGAGACGGGGATCAACTCGCTGAAGATCAAGCACAACAACGTGCTGGGCTATTTCATCGAGACCACGGCGACCCATGCGCAGAAGATGCTGTCGGCGCCGCTGTCGGACAAGTTCATCCACCGGCAGACCACGGCGAACCAGGTGCGCTTTACCACCGTGCAGCTGTCGGAGATGGAAACCAAGATCCTCAACGCCGGGGCCCGCGCGCTGGAGATCGAGAAGCGGCTGTTCGAAGAGCTGCGCCGCGCCGTGCTGGACCAGGCACCGCGCCTGCATCAGGCCGCGCGGGCGCTGGCCGAAACCGACCTGGCCGCGGGGCTGGCGGATCTCGCCGCCGGCGAAGGCTGGACGAAACCGCGCGTCGACGACAGCCGCGCCTTCGAGATCACGGCTGGCCGCCACCCAGTGGTGGAGGCCAGCCTGCGCCGCGACGGCGCGCCCTTTGTCGCCAACGATTGCACGCTGACCGCCCGTGACGGCGCGGCGATCCACCTGCTGACCGGCCCCAACATGGCCGGTAAGTCGACCTACCTGCGGCAGAACGCGCTGATCGCGCTGCTGGCGCAGATGGGCAGCTATGTCCCGGCCGACAGCGCCCATATCGGCTGTGTCAGCCAGATCTTCAGCCGCGTCGGCGCGGCGGACGACCTTGCGCGCGGGCGATCGACCTTCATGGTCGAGATGGTCGAGACGGCAGCGATCCTGAACCAGGCGGACAACGCCGCGCTGGTGATCCTGGACGAGATCGGGCGCGGCACGGCAACCTATGACGGTCTGTCCATCGCCTGGGCCACGCTGGAACACCTGCATGCGCAGAACGCCTGCCGCGCGCTCTTTGCCACCCATTACCACGAATTGACCCAGCTGGCCGGCAAGCTGGAAGGGGTCGAGAACGCCACCGTCGCGGTCAAGGAATGGGAAGGCGAGGTGATCTTCCTGCACGAGGTCCGGCAGGGCGCGGCCGACCGGTCCTATGGCGTGCAGGTGGCACAGCTGGCCGGACTTCCGGCTTCGGTGGTCGAACGGGCCCGTACCGTGCTGGAGGCGCTGGAACAGGGCGACCGAGAGGGCGAGGCGCGCCCGAAGGCCCTGATCGACGATCTGCCGCTGTTCGCCGCCGCCCCGCCGCCCGCGCCGAAACGCCCCGACCCAAGCCCCCTGGCCGACATGTTGAAGGACATCCATCCCGATGACCTGACGCCAAAGGCGGCGCTGGAACTGGTCTATCGCTTGAAAGACGCCGCACGGACCTAGGTCTAAAGACAGGACATCACTACATCGGCGGGACAAAGGTCCGCGCGTGGTGCTATACTTTCGGTTGTACAGACTTCGGAGTCGCAATGACCCGTATTATGATACTCGAAGACGACATGGACTTTGCCGAGATGCTGAAGATGGATCTCGTGCACCATGGCTACGAGGTCGATGTCACCGATTCCGGCAACGAGGCGTTCGAACTTCTGTCGCAGCAGGATTATGATCTGCTGATCGCCGATATCTACATCTGGAAGGACGGACAGGTTGCGCGCGATGGCGGGCTGCTGCTGACCGGGCGGTTGCAGAACATACGGGTATCGAACGAAAAGGATCGGCGCGGGTCTCTGCCGATCATCGTGATCTCGGGCGCGGCGCGCCGGCCGGGCCAACACCATATCCTGGATGTGGCCAAGTCGCTGGGTGCCGACGCCGTGCTGGCCAAGCCCTTTGCTCCGGAAGACTTGCACAACATGATCGACCGGCTTCTCGCAAGCTACCGGCCCTGATCCGCCGGGCCGCGCGTCTGCCGCGGCCGGACCTCGCGCAGGGCGGCGGCAAGCTCTTCCGGCATGCAGGGCTTCTGCAACACCGGGAAGGTATACTGTTCCTGCGCCTCGACCGACAGGCTGATATAGCCTGACATCAGCAGGATGCCGCTGTCAGGGACGCTCTTGCGCACCCGGCTCGCCAGTTCGATGCCGTCGATGCCGCCGGGCATGACGACGTCGCTCAGCAGGATGTCGAAATCGGTGCCCTCGTCGATCAGCCGCACCGCCTCGGTCGCTTGACTGGCCGGTATCACCCTGTACCCCATGTCGGTCAGCATCTGCGACATGGCGAACAGCAGGTCCGGTTCATCCTCGACCAACAGCACCCTCTCGCCGGCGCCCTGTGGAACGCTGGGGCGCGATTGCGGCTGTTCGCGCTGATCGGCCTCGTTCCCGCGCGGCAGGGTCAGGCAGACCGTGGTGCCGCGGCCGACATCGGAATACATCCGCATATCGCCGTTGGATTGCCGGACGAAGCCGTAGACCATCGCCAGGCCAAGCCCGGCGCTGTCGCTGTCGGACTTGGTGGAGAAATAGGGATCCGTTGCGCGTCGCCGCACCTCGGGCGTCATGCCGGGGCCATTGTCGGTGACCGTGATCTCGACAAAGCGCAGGTCGCGGTCGCCGGGTTCATGGGCATAGACCTGACGGTGCAGCAGGCCCGGGCTGCTGGTGGTCACGCTGCGGGCCTTGATGCGGATCCAGCTGCCCGTCCCGCTGGACCGGATCGCGTCACGGCTGTTCAGCACCAGGTTCAGCAACGCGGTGTCCAGCTGCGCGGGATCGCAGAAGACCCTCAGGTCGGGTTCGGACAGCTCGAACACCAGCTCCACGTTTTCCTCGACCGCCGGGCGCGCAAGCTGTTCCAGGTCCTTCAGGACCTCGGCGACGGGGCGCGACTGGCTGCTGCCGGGGTTGCGCCTGGCAAAGGTCAGCAGGCGCGAGGTCAGGTCCCTGCCCCGGCTGACGGCGTTGTGCGCACGGGTCAGCATCTCCTGGGCCCTGCCGGGCTCGGTGTCCTTGCGGGCGATATCGACCGCGTAGAGGATCGTTGCCAGCAGGTTGTTGAAATCATGCGCCACACCGCCGGTCAGCTGGGCCAGCGCATCCAGCCGGCTGTTGCGCTCGATCTGTTGCCGGTTGCGTTCCTGGTCGGTGACGTCGTCGATCACGAGGATCGCACTCAGTTCGCCCAGCTGCTTGTCGAGCGCGGCGCTGGACAGCCGGATATACAGGTCGTTGTCGGGCCGCGTGGTGTCGCGCAACAGCAGGATCCGGCCCTTCATCTGCTCGCCGGTCTGGACCTCGTCCAGCAGCTGCCCGATGCTGAACCCCTCGCCGTCATCGCCGGGCGGGCTCAGGCGCAGGTGCCCGGGCCAGGAAAAGGGCGGCACGGAGTCCGGCAGTTGCAGGATGGCGCGGGCGGCCGGATTGGCAAGCACGATCCGCCCCTGCCCGTCCATCCCGGCAAGCCCGCCGGACAGGGCCGAGAAGACCGCTGCAAAGCGCCTTTCGCGTTCCACGGACAGGAAGTAGTCGCGCCGCAACAGGATGCCGAAGCCCCCCAGCACCAGCAGAAGCGCGGCCGTGGCGGCCAGGCTCTGGATCCGCAGGCTGCGCACGACCTCGGCGATCCGGTCGTTCATCGCGTCCCGGGTCAGGGTCAGGGTGGCATAGATCTGGCGGGAGGCCGGGACATCGTCATAACGGACCCGCGCGTCGATCTCGGCGATTGGCAAACCCTGCGCATGAAGCTGGCGCACCGTGTCGGCCGCCGCGCCATAGGCGAGAGCCGCGTCGCGGACCGCTTCCACCTCCAGGCCAAGCCCCGCCTCCGCCGCGAGGCCGGACAGGGTATCGAGCTGGCTTGTCGCGAGCGCGGCGTTTTCCTCGGTCTCCGCGCAATAGCGCGGCTCGTCCGGGCGCAGGACGCAATTCTTGAAATCGTGGATCATGCCATCGAAACCGATGGTCGCCAGCAGGTCCTGTGCGGCAGCTTCGAAGCGCAGTTCGGTGTCGCGCAGCCGGTCCGTGCCGTTCTCAAGCCGCCAGAACGACCAGCCCAAGAGCCCGAGCATGACCACCACGGCCAGCACGCCAAGCCCGATGTCCCGTTTCAGGGTATCCCCGACTGCCATTCCATCCCGTTCATTGCCGCAGAACGCCGGATCCGGCGTCCTGCCCACAATCGATCAAAGTGAACGGCCCGTCGACGATAAATTGCGTTGACGGTTTCTTTAATCTTGCCCTGGTTGCAGGGCGCCCCCCGGGGATGGCGGGGCCGGTGTCGTCCGCTGCGGGCTTAGCCCGGGTTCGACGACACGCCGACCTGCGCGGGGCGCAGCAAACGGTCGTGCAGCATGAACCCCTCGGCCGAGACCTGGATGATCTCGCCGGCCTTGGTGCCGGGCACCGGGGCCTCGAACATCGCCTGGTGGACCTGCGGATCGAACTTGTCGCCCACGGCGGGGGAAATCACGTTGATCCCGTGCTTGGTGAACACATTCACCAGCTCGCGCATCGTGAGCTCGACACCTTCGATCAGCGCGGCCGACACGGCCTTCTGCTCTTCGGAGGCGGATTCGACCGCGCGCTTCATGTTGTCGTAGACCGGAAGCATGTCGCGGGCCAGTTTCGACCCACCGTAATTCTCGGCCTCACGCCGGTCCTTTTCGGACCGCTTGCGCGCGTTTTCCGCGTCGGCCAGCGCGCGCATGAAGCGATCGCGCAGCTCATCACGTTCGGCCCGCAGCGCGTCCAGCTCGATCTCGTCGGCATCCGCCTCGTGCAGTTCGGCCTCTTGTTCCTCGGCCTCCGCATTGGCGATATCGTCGAGAAAATCCTCGTTCCTGGGCTCTGCCATTGGTCACCTCTAGTTTCGGTCGGAAATCAGCCGCCCGACCAACTGTGCCGTGTAGTCCACGATCGGCACGATCCGTCCATAGTTCAGTCGCGTCGGGCCGATCACGCCCACCGCACCGATGATCTTTCGATCCGCGTTCATATAAGGAGAGACCACCAGAGAGGAACCCGAAAGCGAAAAAAGTTTGTTCTCGGAGCCGATAAAAATGCGCACGCCGTCGCCGTCCTGCGTCAGGTCGAGGAACTCTGCGATGTCGCGCTTGCGTTCGAGATCGTCGAACAGGGTCCGGATGCGGTCGATCTCTTCCTCGCCGCCCTCGCCCAGCAGATTCGCGCGGCCGCGCACGATCAGCCGCTCGGCGCCCTCGCCGGAATTGTCCCAGACCGCCAGGCCGCTTTCGACCAGCGCATGGGCCAGGCTGTCGATCTCTTGCCGGCGGGCGGTGATCTCTTCGCCGATGACGCCGCGCAGCTCTCCCAATGTGCGCCCTTCGATCAGGGCGTTGAGAAAATTCGCCGCCTCGCGCATCGAACTGGGCGTCTGTCCGGGCGGTGGGGTGAACAGCCGGTTTTCCACATGCCCGTCGGAAAACACCAGCACCACCAGCGCGCGGTCGGGCGAGAGCGACACGAACTCGATATGCCGCAGCCCGGCCTCGTGTTTCGGCGTCAGCACCAGTGAAGCGCTTTGCGTGACGCCCGACAGCGCCGAGCCGACCTTGTCGAGCAATTGGGTGACATCGGTGGAATTGCCGCTGACCGTCGCCTCGATCTTCTCGCGGTCGGTGACGGCGACATCGTCGACCTCCAGCAGCGAATCGACGAACATCCGCAGCCCGCGCTGCGTGGGCACCCGGCCGGCGGAAATGTGCGGACTGTCGAGCAGGCCGAGATATTCGAGATCCTGCATCACGTTGCGCACCGTTGCCGCCGAAACCTGTTCCGACAGGCTGCGGGTCAGCGTCCGGGAGCCGACGGGTTCTCCGTTCTCCAGGTAACTTTCGACCACGCGCCGAAACACTTCGCGCGAACGGTCATTCATGCTTTCCAACACGTCGCTGGTCTTGGTCATCTGCGAAACCTTGCCTGGCGCCTCATTAAAATCGACCGGTCTGAAAGGTCAATCAGGGTTGCGCCGGGGCCGGCCCGGGGTCTATCCCGAGGCCGTCAACAAAGGATGTCCCATGCGCCCCTCTGGTCGAGATTTAAGCGAAATGCGCCCGGTTTCAATCGAGACCGGCTTCACGAAGCACGCCGAAGGCTCGGTTCTGATCAAGGTGGGCGACACGCATGTGCTCTGTACCGCCACGATCGAGGACCGTGTGCCGCCCTTCATCAAGGGCTCTGGCCTGGGCTGGGTGACGGCGGAATACGGCATGCTGCCGCGCGCCACCAACACCCGGATGCGCCGCGAGGCGAGCGCCGGCAAGCAGGGTGGCCGCACGGTCGAGATCCAGCGCCTGATCGGCCGCAGCTTGCGCGCCGGGGTCGATCGCGTCGCCCTGGGTGAACGCCAGATTTCGATTGATTGCGACGTGTTGCAGGCCGATGGCGGGACGCGCTGCGCCTCGATCACCGGCGGCTGGGTCGCGCTGCGGCTGGCCGTCAACAAGCTGATGAAGGCCGGCGACGTGATTTCCGACCCGCTGGTGTCGCCCGTCGCAGCGGTCAGCTGCGGGATCTATGCGGGTCAGCCGGTTCTGGACCTGGATTACCCCGAAGACAGCGAAGCGGGCGTCGACGGCAACTTTGTCATGCTCGGCGACGGCCGCCTGATCGAGGTGCAGATGTCCGCCGAGGGCGCGACCTTTTCGCGCGACCAGATGGATCAGCTGATGAGCCTGGCGGACAAGGGCGTCAAGGAACTGGCCGCCGCACAGCAGGCCGCGGTGGCATGACCCGCCGGTTCGAGGGCGACACGCTTCTGATCGCCACCCATAACGCCGGCAAGCTCGAAGAGATGGCCGCGCTGCTGGAACCCTTTGGCGTGAAGGTAGTCGGCGCGGCCGAAATGGACCTGCCCGAGCCGGACGAGACCGAGACCACCTTCGTCGGCAATGCCCGGATCAAGGCGCATTCGGCGGCGAAGGCCACCGGCCTGCCGGCCCTGTCCGACGACAGCGGGATCGAGATCGACGCGCTGGACAATGCGCCGGGCGTCTACACCGCCGACTGGGCGGAAACCGGAAACGGCCGCGATTTCGTCATGGCGATGGAAAAGACCCATCGCCTGCTCGAAGAGGCCAACGCCCCCCACCCCCGCACCGCGCGCTTCTGCTGCACGCTGGTGCTGGCCTGGCCCGACGGCCATGACGAGGTGTTCGAAGGCGTGATGCCCGGCCAGGTCGTCTGGCCGATGCGCGGCGACATGGGCCACGGGTACGACCCGATCTTCGTCCCCGACGGCCATGACGTGACCTTTGCCGAGATGGACCGCTGGGAGAAGAACAAGATCTCTCATCGCGCGCGGGCCACGGCGAAATTCATAGACGCCAATTTTGGCTGAGGACTGGCAATCCGGCGGCTTCGGGCTGTATGTCCACTGGCCCTTCTGCGCCGCCAAGTGCCCCTATTGCGACTTCAACTCTCACGTGTCCCGCCAGATCGATGAAACGGTCTGGCGGGATGCTTACGTTAAGGAAATCGAAAGGGTTGCGGCCGAAACATCGGACAAGGTCCTGAACACGATCTTCTTTGGCGGGGGGACGCCTTCGCTGATGTCGCCCGAGCTTGTGTCGGAGGTGATCGAAGCGGCCCGCCGCGGCTGGCGCTGGTCGAACGATGTCGAGATCACGCTGGAAGCCAATCCCGGCTCGGTCGAGGCCGGGCGCTTTGCGGGCTATCGCATGGCCGGTGTGAACAGGGTCAGCCTGGGTGTTCAGGCGTTGAACGACGCGGATCTGCGGCGGCTGGGGCGGATCCACACGGTGGCCGAGGCGCGCGGCGCCTTCGACATTGCCCGGGCGGAATTCGATCGTGTGAGTTTCGACCTGATCTATGCGCGGCAGGATCAGTCGATGGCGGATTGGCGGGCGGAATTGTCCGAGGCGCTGGAAATGGCGGTGGATCACCTGTCGCTGTACCAACTGACGGTCGAGGACGGGACCGCCTTTGCCGACCGGTTTCGCGCAGGCGGGCTGCGCGGCCTGCCGGAGGACGACCTTGCCGCGGATCTATACGCCGTGACTCAGGAGGTCTGCGCCACCCACGGTTTGCCCGCCTACGAGGTGTCGAACCACGCCCGTCCGGGATCGGAATCGCGGCACAACCTCGTCTACTGGCGCTATGGCGATTATGCGGGGATCGGGCCGGGCGCACACGGGCGGCTGACGCTGAACGGTCAGAAGTTCGCGACCGAGGCGCCGCGCGCGCCGGGGCTGTGGCTGGACGCGGTGAAGGCGGGCCGTGGCGAATTGGCCCGCGAACCCTTGTCGCCTCAGGATCAGGGGGCGGAATACCTCATGATGTGTCTGCGCCTGTCAGAGGGACTGGATATGGCGCGGTTCTCACGGCTTTTTGGGGCGGATTTGCCGGAAGAAAAGCTGGTTTCGCTGGAAAACCTGGGCTTTCTGCGTCGGGACCGCGGCATTCTGCAAGCCACGGCCGAGGGCCGCATCCTTCTGAACTCTGTTCTGGCAGAGCTTTTGCCGGACCAGGCCTGAACCGGTCCGGCAGATTATCCTGATGTCGTGCTCAGTTCTGGCTGAGCAACCCGCACAGCGTATCAAGCTCTTCCAGCGTGTTGTAGCGGATGCGCATGACGCCGGATTCCGTACCTGGTTCGTGGTCCAGGATCACCCGCATCTTGAGCGCTGCCGACAGATCGCCTTCGAGGGCGCGGGTATCGGCGTCCTTCTCCTCGGCCATCCGCGGCGCAGTGTTGCGCGGTCTGGCGGGCGTGCCCTGTTCTTTCTTCACCAGGGCTTCCGTGGCGCGAACCGAGAGTCCCCCCTGTACGACCTTTTTGGCCAGAACCGAGGCGTTATCCGTGGTGATCAGCGCCCGCGCATGCCCGGCAGAGAGCTGCCCTTCGCGCAGAAGATCCTGAACATCGTCGGGCAGAACAAGCAGACGCATCAGGTTCGCGATGTGGCTGCGGCTTTTGCCAAGGGCTTCGGCGAGTTTCTCCTGGGTGTGGCCGAAACTGTCCATAAGCTGACGATATCCAGCCGCCTCTTCCATCGGGTTGAGGTCCGCACGCTGGATGTTCTCGATGATCGCGATCTCGAGGACCTCGACGTCATCGAAATCGCGCACCAGAACTGGAACTTCGTGCAGCTGCGCGGCCTGCGCGGCGCGCCAGCGACGTTCACCGGCGACGATTTCAAACATGCCTTCGTCGCGCGGGCGGACGATCAGGGGCTGAATGATCCCCTTTTCGCGGATGGAATTGGTCAGGTCCTCCAGATCCTCGGGCGCGAACCGGCGCCGCGGCTGGTTCGGATTGGCAACCAGCTTCTCCGTTGGAACAAGGAGATCCGGCCGCCGCGGTGCGGCGCCGCCGTCGTTTCCCTCTTCCGGGACGACATCCGACATCAGGGCGGACAGCCCCCGGCCAAGCCCGCGTGGTTTCTTCGATCCTGCCATTCAGACCTCCCGGCGGCTCAGGCGGCCACCTTGTTGTGCTTTTCCATCAATTCAACTGCAAGCGCGCGATACGCCTGCGCGCCCTGCGAATTCGTGTCGTAGGCCGTGACCGGCATGGCGTAGGACGGCGCCTCGCTGACCCGGACATTCCGGGGGATCAGCGTTCGGAACACCAGCTCACCCAGGTTATCGCGGGCGTCCTGTTCGACCTGCTGCGACAGGTTGTTGCGCCGGTCATACATCGTAAGGACGATCCCTTCGATCCGCAGATTGGGATTCGCGGTCTGTCGCACCTCGCGAATGGTCAGCATGAGCTGCGAGAGGCCCTCGAGAGCATAGAATTCACTTTGAAGCGGGACGAGAACCGAATGCGCGGCCACCATGGCGTTGACGGTCAGCAGGTTCAGGGAAGGCGGGCAGTCGATGAGGATGTAATTCCAGCCGTATTGATCCATTGCCGGCTGCCGTAGGGAATCGTGCAGAAGATAGCTGCGTTTTTCGTTGGAAATCAGCTCGATATCCGCCGAACTAAGGTCGACCGTGGCCGGAACGATGCCAAGATTGTCTATGCCGGTGCTTTGGATGACCTCGGTCAGCGGCGCATCGTCGATCAACAGGTCATAGGCGGTCAGGTCGCGTTCGTCCACGCCCAGGCCGGTGGAGGCGTTACCCTGCGGATCCAGGTCGACGACCAGAACCCTTTGTCCCATTTCCACCAGCGCAGCCGCCAGGTTGATGGCTGTCGTGGTCTTGCCGACCCCGCCCTTCTGATTGGCTACGGCGACGATGCGCGGACCGTGCGGACGCGACAGATCAGTCACGGGATACTCCTTTGATGACCAGAAGAACCGCCTCGGGCTCCGTTTCACTTTTAACCGCGTCGCAGTCAAATTGCCATGTGGCCCGTGCGTCCTCCACCTCTTTTCCCCAGGTTTTTCCCTTGAGGAAGAGCATCGTGCCATCGGGGGCGGCGTGGCGTGTGGCGTAACCGAGGAGCGTCGTGAGATCGGCCAGGGCACGGGCCGAGACGACGCCGGCGCTTTGCGGGGGCGCGGATTCGATGCGTTGGGCGAGAACGTTGATCGAAACACCGCATTCGCGGGCGGCGGTGCGAAGGAAAACGGCCTTGCGCTGATCGCTTTCGATCAGGGTGACGCGGGTGTCGGATGCCGGTTCAGCGGCGAGTATGGCTGCGATCACGCCCGGGAAGCCTCCTCCCGAGCCGAGATCGGCCCAATGATCCGTTCTCGGAGCGGCCCGATAGACCTGAAGGGAATCAACGATATGGCGCGACCAAAGGTGTGGAAGCGACGCACGCGAGACAAGGTTTATCTTCGGATTCCACTTGACCAGAAGATCCGCGAAAATCTGAAGCCGTTCGTATGTTTCACGTGAAACATTGAGAGCGACGGCTCCGGGCCCCTCGCCCACCGTCACGCGCGCTTGACCCGAAGGTCCCGCCGCAGACGCGCGAGGATAAGCGCAAGCGCCGCCGGGGTCATACCGTCAATTTTTGCCGCCTGGCCAATATTTGACGGGCGGGCGCGTGTCAGCTTGCCTTTCAGTTCCGAAGACAGGCCCTCGAGCAAGTCGAAATCAAAATCCGCTGGAATGACGTGCTGTTCATCACGCTTCATCGCCGCGACATCTTTTTCCTGCCGGGCAATGTAATTCGCGTAAAGCGCGTCGCGCTCGGTCTGGGCCTGGATCTCTGGCTCAACCTGGTCCAAACCGGGCACAAGCTTCTGGATTTCGGCAAACCCTACGTTGGGAAACGCAAGAACGTCCATCCCCGACCGGCGCGTGCCGTCCTGGTTGACGGCAATTCCCGCCGCAGCGACCTGTTTCGGCGTATAGGTCCCTTCTGTAAGCCGATCCCGTACAGTCGCCAGCTTTTCCTGCTTGGCAAGGAAGGTCATTCGGCGCGCGTCGCTTACGCAGCCAAGCTCCATAGCCTTTGGTGTGAGGCGCTGGTCCGCGTTGTCCGCACGCAGGGACAGCCGGAATTCTGCGCGAGAGGTGAACATGCGATAGGGCTCGGTTACACCGCGCGTCGTCAGATCGTCGATCATGACGCCGATATAGCTGTCGGACCGGCTGAAATGTACCGGGTCTCCACCCACCACATATCGGGCCGCATTCAGCCCGGCCACCAAACCTTGTGCCGCCGCTTCTTCGTATCCTGTGGTTCCGTTGATCTGTCCAGCCAGATACAGCCCCGGAACGTCCTTCAACGCCAGCTCCTGCGTCAGCGCGCGCGGATCGACGTAGTCATACTCGATCGCATAGCCCGGCTGCAGGATTTTCGCCTGTTCCAGCCCACGGATCGAATGCACGTAGGCCTCCTGCACGTCCTCGGGCAGCGAGGTCGAGATGCCGTTGGGATAGACCGTCGGGTCGTCTACGCCTTCGGGTTCCAGGAACACCTGATGAGAGCTTTTGTCGGCGAAACGCACGACCTTGTCCTCGATTGAGGGGCAGTAGCGCGGACCGATCCCATCGATATGCCCGCCGTACATCGCCGAGCGCGAGAGGTTTTCCGAAATGATCTCATGGGTTTGCGCGTTTGTATGGGTAATTCCGCAGGAAATCTGCGGCGCCTGAACACCACGGGTCAAGAACGAGAAAAACACTGGATCGTCATCGCCCGGCTGACTTTCCAATCCTTCCCAATCAATCGTCCGACCGTCCAGACGAGGTGGCGTGCCGGTCTTCAGTCGGCCCAACGGAAGGGCAAAGGAATCGATCCTTTCCGCCAATTGCACCGATGGCTTGTCGCCGATCCGGCCGCCGGGTTTCCGTACATCGCCAATATGGATCACACCGCGCAGGAAGGTCCCCGTGGTCAGGATCACGGCCCCGGCCCGGATCTCTGCCCCATCGGCAAGCCGCAGGCCAACGACGCGCGCGCCCTCCATCAGGAAGTCGACCGCCTCGCCCTCGATGATTTCAAGCCCGGGTCGCGCCACGGTCTCGGCCAGCATCGTTTCCCGATAGATCTTGCGATCCGCCTGCGCGCGAGGCCCCTGGACGGCCGGGCCCTTCCGGCGGTTCAACAGACGGAACTGGATCCCCGCCCTGTCGGCGACGCGCCCCATGACCCCGTCCATGGCGTCGATTTCCCGGACAAGGTGCCCCTTACCAAGGCCACCGATCGCCGGATTGCAGGACATAACGCCAATTCCGTCTCGCCTCAGCGTGACAAGACCCGTCCGGACACCCATACGCGCAGCCGCATGCGCCGCCTCGCAGCCCGCATGACCACCGCCAATCACGACAACGTCCAGATCACGATGTTTCACGTGAAACACTCCCATACCATTCCGGGTTCATTTCCCCAGACAGAACCGTGAGAAGATCTCGTCCAACAGGTTTTCAACGTCAACCCGGCCAACCAGGGCCTCCAGGGCCCGAATCGCTGAGCGCAGCTCTTCCGCTGCGATATCATAAAGCTCCGGGCCATCATCCAGAACCGCTTGCGCCGCCAACAGGCCAGAGACCGCCTGTTCCATCGCCATGCGGTGCCGCGCATGTGTCGCTGTCCCGGCAAGCCGCGCGCGCCCTGACAGAACATTGCCAATCTGCGCCACCAAGGCATCGACACCCTGCCCCGTCGCACCGGAAACGGCACCGTCAGCATCCTCAAGAAGATCCGCCTTCGGACGCAGAACGATATCCTCGGGCTCCAGGTCCAGCCCCTCGGGCAAAGGCCCCTCGGTCAGAACCACCCGCAGATCCGCAGCCGCAGCCCGTTCCCGCGCCAGATCCACACCGATACCTTCGACCTTGTCCAGCGTGTCCCGCAACCCTGCCGTATCCAGCAGCGTCACCGGCAACCCGTTCAGGTCCATCCGAACCTCGATCACATCGCGGGTTGTTCCGGCAATCTCCGACGTAATCGCGGCCCGCCGCCCGGCCAGAGCATTCAGCAGCGTCGATTTTCCGACATTCGGCGCCCCGATAATGGCCACCTCGAACCCGGATCGGATCCGTTCCGCCATCCCGATGCCGGACACCTCGCGCTCGAGCCCGGCACGCACCTTCGCCAGAAGGTCGGTCACCTCCGGCGTCACATCCACCGGAACCTCTTCATCCGCGAAATCGATCGTTGCTTCCAACAAGGCCGCCGCGCGGATCAGGTCCTCCCGCCAGGACTCCGCCAGCGTGCCCAGACCGCCGGAAAACACCCTTTGCGCCTGGCGCCGCTGCGCTTCTGTCTCGGCGTCGATCAGATCGGCCAGCCCCTCGACCTGGGCCAGGTCCAGCTTGCCATTCTCAAGCGCGCGCCGCGTGAATTCCCCCGGCTCCGCCATCCGAGCCAGACGCCCCAGAGCCGACAGGACGGACAGGACAACCGCCCGGCTGCCGTGCAGATGCAGCTCGACCACATCCTCGCCCGTGAAACTCGCCGGCGCCTCGAACGTCAGAACCAGCGCACGGTCAAGCTCGGCCGCGCCGTCGCGCACCACGCGCAGGGATCGCCCGGCGCGCGGCAGGCCCGCGCCCACCAGCGTTTCGCATATCTTGAAAGCCCCCGGCCCTGACACCCGCAGCACCGAGACCCCCGCCTTTCCAGGCGCCGTTGCCTCGGCAAAGATTGTGTCCATGGGGCCGCCCGGGTCAGGTGTTCATCGAATCGAAGAATTCGCCGTTGGTCTTGGTCTGCTTCAGCTTCGAAATCAGGAACTCGACCGCATCCGTCGTGCCCATCGGGTTCAGGATCCGCCGCAGCACGAAGGTCTTCTGCAGATCGCCCTTGTCGACCAGAAGATCCTCTTTCCGCGTGCCGGACTTGAGGATGTCGATCGCCGGGAACACGCGCTTGTCCGCGATCTTGCGATCCAGGACCAGTTCAGAGTTACCCGTGCCCTTGAATTCCTCGAAGATGACCTCGTCCATCCGCGACCCGGTATCGATCAGCGCGGTTGCAATGATCGTCAGCGATCCGCCCTCTTCGATGTTTCGTGCCGCGCCAAAGAAGCGTTTCGGCCGCTGCAGTGCGTTCGCGTCCACACCACCGGTAAGAACTTTGCCCGAGGACGGCACGACAGTGTTGAACGCCCTACCAAGTCTTGTGATCGAGTCCAGAAGGATCACAACATCTCGCTTATGCTCGACAAGGCGCTTGGCCTTTTCGATCACCATCTCGGACACGGCAACGTGCCGCGTCGCCGGTTCGTCGAAGGTCGAGGAGATCACCTCGCCCTTCACCGACCGCTGCATGTCCGTCACCTCTTCGGGGCGTTCGTCGATCAGCAGGACGATCAGGTAGCATTCCGGATGGTTCGCTTCGATCGAATGGGCGATGTTCTGCAGCAGGACGGTCTTGCCCGTCCGCGGCGGCGCCACGATCAGCGACCTCTGCCCCTTGCCGATCGGCGCGACCAGGTCGATGATCCGGGCCGAGCGATCCTTCACCGTCGGATCGTCCAGCTCCATGTTCAGACGTTCGTCGGGATACAGCGGCGTGAGGTTGTCGAAGGCGATCTTGTGACGCGCCTTGTCCGGATCCTCGAAATTGATCTTCGTGACATTGGTCAGCGCGAAATAGCGCTCCGTGTCGTTCGGCGCCTTCATCACGCCTTCGATCGTGTCCCCGGTCCGCAGGCTGTGCAGCCGGATCATGTCGGGCGAGACATAGATGTCATCCGGACCGGGCAGATAGTTCGCCTCAGGCGACCGCAGGAAGCCGAACCCGTCCTGAAGCACCTCAAGCACCCCATCGCCCGAGATTTCCCAGCCCTCGTCCGCGCGTTCGCGCAGGATCTGGAACATCATCTCGCCCTTGCGCATCGTCGAGGCGTTCTCGATCTCAAGCTCTTCCGCCATCGACAGAAGATCCTTCGGGCTCTTGGCCTTCAGATCAGCAAGGTTGAGGGATTCGATTGTCATGAAACTATCCTGGGCACGTTCCTGAGGCCGGCATACCTGGCCGGTCCTGTACTGGTATCGTCGGGAATCACGCGGTCCCGGACGGGCGCGTTGACAGGCTACATAGGCACCGTGACCGCAGCTGTCAAACAAAGTCGAAATCGGGGCGACGCAAAGTCACCCCGCGAGCGCGGTTTCAGAACTTTAAGACAACCGAAAACACGATCACCAGCATCAGAACCGTCGGCACTTCGTTCATCATCCGGTACTGGCGGCCGGTCAGCCGGTTTTCGCCCGCGATGAACTCTTTCCGGCGCCGGCCCAGCCAGTGATGGAACCACGTCATCGCGATCACCGCAGCAGCCTTGGTCCAGGGCCAGATCGCGCTCCAGTCCACGATGCCGGGTGTAAAGACCAGCATCAGGCCGAACACCCATGTCGCGATCATCGCCGGGTTCATGATGAGCCTGAGAAGCTTCTTCTCCATCATCTCGAAGACCGGGGGAAGGCCGTCCACTGTCTCTACCTGCTCCACGTGATGCACGAACAGCCGTGGCAGGTAGAAAAGCCCCGCCATCCACGAGATCACCGCCGCGATGTGAAGGGACTTGGCCCAGGGGTACAGGGTGGCGAGAAGGTCGGTCATTTTATCCTCATCCCGGTTGGGCTCCCTCCCTTATAATAAATTAAGAGAAAAGAAAGGATGATGTGATTGTAGGCCCCCCTGCCGTCTGGGGATTACGCTGTTCTCCCGGACTCTGTCCTCGCTTGGGAAAACTTGGCGCAAGATCAGGGCCTTGCAGTGGGTACCATGAAAGAATCGCGTATTAACAAAAGGTTAACAGATCGCCGCGCGGGGTAAGATTGTGGACGAATCGTGGGGTTATCCCCGTGACCAAAGTTATCCACAGCCGCGATTTATCCTTATACCATCCGGAGAAAACGCGAGCGCTTCGCTGAAATCAGGGCGAAACGCGTGGACTTGATCGAAAGGCAAAATTTTATACAAGTCCTCCGCAGGCGCTTCTACCCTTCGTCCACCGGTTTATCCACAGGGCCACGCCGGGCCCGCCTGCCCGGCCGGCCGAACAGGTGCCCATGACCCAACCGCTGATCCTCGCCTCCGGCTCTGCCATCCGCGCCACGCTGCTGACCAACGCGGCCATTCCCTTCTCGGTCCAGGTGCCCCGCATCGACGAAGAAAGCATCAAGGCCTCGCTTGTCGCCGAGGGCGCGAAGCCCCGCGACATCGCCGACACCCTGGCCGAGATGAAGGCGCGCAAGGTGGCCGACAAGGCGCCGGGCGCCCGGGTGCTGGCCTGCGACCAGGTGCTCAGCCACGACGGCGCGCTTCTGTCAAAGCCCGCCTCCCCCGAAGAGGCCGAGGCGCAGATCATGGCGCTGTCGGGATCGCGCCATACGCTGTATTCGGCGGCCGTACTTTACCAGGAAGCGCGCCCGGTCTGGCGCCATGTCGGCACCGTTCACCTGACCATGGCCCGGCTGAACCCGGCCTATGTCACCGGCTACGTGCGCCGCAACTGGGACAGCATCCGCCACGCCGTGGGCGCCTACAAGCTCGAGGAAGAAGGCGTGCGGCTCTTCACGCGGATTGACGGCGACTATTTCAACGTATTGGGTATGCCCCTGTTGGAATTGCTGGCCTTTCTGGCCGACCGGGGAGATATCGACAGATGAGCGACACGCGCATTCCGCTGGCCGGGGTGATCGGATCCCCCGTGGCCCATTCCAAATCGCCCAGGCTATTCGCGCATTGGCTGCGGACCCATGGGGTGCGGGGCCATTACATCCCCATGGATATCGCGCAGGATGATCTGGCCCAGGTCCTTAAGATGTTGCCGAAGATGGGCTTTGTCGGCGCCAATGTCACGATCCCCTACAAGGAGACGGTGCTGGGCCTTGCCGATCAGATCACCGACCGCGCCACGCTGATCGGGGCCGCGAACACGCTGATCTTCCGCCCCGACGGCAAGATCCACGCCGACAACACCGACGGCTACGGCTTCATGGAAAACCTGCGCGCCGGCGCGCCCGAATGGGACCCCAAGGCCGGCCCCGCCGTGGTGCTGGGCGCCGGCGGCGCGGCCCGCGCGGTGGTCTCGGCCCTGGCCGATGCCGGCGTGGACGAGATCCTGCTGACCAACCGCACCCGCGTGCGCGCCGAGAAGCTGAAAGAGGATTTCGGCCAGCGCGTGCAGGTGGTCGACTGGGTCCAGGCTGGCAATATCGTGGATGGTGCCGGGCTGGTGGTGAACACCACCTCGCTTGGCATGACCGGCAAGCCCGAGATGCGCGTGCCGCTCGACGGGCTGCGGCCGGGCACCGTGGTGACCGATCTGGTCTATGCGCCGCTGCAGACCCGCCTGCTGAAAGCCGCCGAAGCCGCCGGCTGCACCACGGTCGACGGGCTGGGCATGTTGCTGCATCAGGCGGTGCCGGGCTTCGAACGCTGGTTCGGTCCCCGCCCGCAGGTCGATCAGGCCACCCGCGACGCCGTATTGGCATGAGCTTCCGCCTCGGCCTCACCGGCTCCATCGGCATGGGCAAGAGCACCACGGCGAAGATGTTCGCCGATGCCGGCTGCGCCGTCTGGGATGCCGATGCCGCAGTGCACCGGCTTTATGCGCCCGGCGGTGCCGCGGTGGCGCCCATGGCCAAGGCCTTTCCCGAGGCGATCGAGGATGGCGCCGTCTCTCGCACCCGGCTGAAGGCGATCATCGCGGCCGATCCTGCTGCGCTGAAGATCATCGAATCCATCGTCCATCCGCTGGTCGCCGCCGACCGCGCCGCCTTTGCCGAACAGGCGACAGCGGATATCCTCGTCTTCGACATTCCCCTGCTTTATGAAACGGGGGGCGAGGCGCGGATGGATGCCAGCGCGGTGGTCTCGGTCGATGCCGAAACCCAGAAGGCGCGGGTGCTGGACCGTGGCACGATGACCGAGGCGCAGTTCGAGCAGATCCGCGCCAAACAGATGGCGGACGCCGAAAAACGCGCGAAGGCGGATTTCGTGATCGTCACTGACACGCCGGACCATGCCCGCGCACAGGTGGACGACATCGTGCGACAGATCAGGGAGCGGATGAATGCGTGAGATAGTTCTCGACACCGAAACCACGGGGTTCGACCCCGAAACCGGCGACCGCATCGTCGAGATCGGCGGCGTGGAACTCTATAACCACGTGGCCACCGGTAATACCTATCACCAGTACATCAACCCGGAACGCTCCATGCCCGAAGAGGCGTTCCAGGTGCACGGGCTGGGCGACGAGTTCCTGCGCGACAAGCCCAAGTTCGCCGAGATCGGCCAGGCCTTCCTGGATTTCGTCGGCGATGCCAGGCTGGTGATCCACAATGCCAGCTTCGACATGAAGTTCCTGAACGCCGAGCTGCGCTGGATGGGCCTGCGGCAATTGCCCATGGACCAGGCCGTCGATACGCTGGCCATCGCCCGCAAACGCTTCCCCGGTTCGCCCGCCACGCTCGACGCGCTCTGCCGCCGCTTCAACATCGACAATTCCTCGCGGACCCTGCACGGCGCCCTGCTCGACAGTGAAATCCTGGCCGAGGTCTACCTGGAGCTCATCGGCGGCCGCCAGCCCGACCTGGTGCTGACCCGGCGGTCCGACGATGGTGACTCCGGCACCGACAGCTGGCGCCCGCGCCCCCGGCCGACGCCCCTGCCCTCGTTGCTGACAGACGCCGAACGCGCCGCGCACGAGGCTTTCGTCGACACGCTTGGCGACAGCCCCCTCTGGCGCCAGTAACCCCGGCAACCCGTCCATGCCTCCGAGCGACCGGGCTGCCTTTTTCGCACACCCTGCTGTTTCACCTTTGCGGCAAATACCTGACACAGCGGTGACGCCGGCCCGCCGAAACAGAAAAGGGCGCCTCGCGGGACGCCCTTCTGTCTTTGAACCGATGAAAACGCTTACTGCGTCGGGGCGTCGGCCGCCTGCGCCTGGGCCGCGGCCTGGCGGCGGGCGATTTCCTGGCGGTAGAGCTGCACGAAATCGATGTTGTCCAGGTTCAGCGGCGGGTAGCCGCCGTCACGGGTGATGTCGGACACGATGCGGCGCAGGAAGGGGAAGATCATGCGCGGGCATTCGATCATCAGGAACGGGTGCAGCTGCTCTTCCGGAACGCCTTCCACGTGGAAGATCCCGGCATAGTCGATTTCCATCAGGAACAGGGAATCCCCGCTTTCCTTCGCCTTGGCCGTGGTGGTCAGCTTGATCGACACCTCGTACTGGTTCGCCACGTTGCGCTTTTTGGCATCCAGGTTCACCTGAACGTTGATGTCCGGCTGACCCTCGCTGCGTCCGCCGTTCTGCGCCATCACGTTTTCAAAGGACAGGTCACGGATGAACTGGCCCAGCACGCGCATCTGCACCTGCGGTTGCTGGGGCTGGCCGTCGGTGGCGCCCTGCGGATCGGGATTGTCGGTCATGCGACGTCTCCTAGACTAAGGTTTGCGGCTCATTATCAGCTTGGCGGGGTGTGCTCAATGCTGGTCCGGGTCCTTCTCGACCCAGCCCGAGGCCCGGCCGGATGACGGGCCCTTGCGGGGCTCCTCCCCTGGTCGGATCTCGGTGAATTCGCCGTCGATGATGTCATCGGGATGGCCACTGCCCATCGGCCCCCGGGGACCGCCGGGACCGGGACGGGAGGAAAAGCTGGTATGGCTGGAAAAGCTCTGCACGCTCACCCGGGCGCGCACCTGGCGGAAGATCCAGTGACGCACCGGCGGCATCAGCAGGGCAAAGCCCACCGCATCGGTGAAAAAGCCCGGCGTCAGCAGCAGCGCGCCGGCAAACAGGATCATTGCCCCGTCGGCCAGCGGCTCGGACGGGTCGCGCAGATCGTTGAACGCGCCGGTCAGTTTCTGCATCGCCTGCCGCCCCTGCGATTTGACCAGCCAGGTGCCCAGCATCGCCGTGATCACCACGATGGCCAGCGTCGGCCAGAGCCCGATCAGCCCCCCGACCTGGATGAACAGACCGATCTCGATCAGCGGGACGAGCAGAAAGACAAGAAATAGCGGCAACGAAGTCTCCTTGACACGATGGAACACGGGGGCATCTGAGGGCGGGACGGTGGACTTGAAACCACCCGTCCCCTACATAAGGACGATGACCGGGCGCTCAATGCCCAATGTCCGAAACGAGGTCGCTTGATGAATTCCCCCCTGATCCAGCTTCTGGTGCTCGCCGGGATTGCCGTCTTCCTGATCCTGCGCTTGCGCAGCGTGCTCGGAACACGCGAAGGTTTTGAAAAACCGCCCGCCAGCCAGGTGCCGGACAAGCCGTCGCGCCCCGACTTCGAAGTGATCGAAGGCGGACCGGATCGCGACATCACCGATCACGTGCCCGAGGGCAGCCAGATGGCCGAGGATTTCGCCGCGATGAAGCGGATCGAACCCAGCTTCTCTGTCTCGGAATTCATGGGGGGCGCCCGTGGCGCCTATGAAATGATCGTGATGGGCTTTGAACGGGGCGAGCTCGATGCAATCGAACCCTACCTGGCCGAGGACGTGTTCCAGACCTTCGTCGACGTGGTCGCGCAGCGCGAGGACCAGGGCCTGACGATCGAGGCCGATTTCATCGGCGTGCGCGAAATGTCCGTCGCCGAGACCCGGTTCGACAGGGACAGCAACCTGGCCGAGATCACCATGCGCTTCACCGGAGAGCTTACCTCGGTGGTGAAGGACCGCGACGGCCAGATCATCGAAGGCAGCCCCACCAGCGTGAAGCGTCAGAAGGACAGCTGGACCTTCGCGCGGACCATGGGGTCGGACGATCCGAACTGGCTCCTGGTCGCGACCGACGGGTGAACCCATGCTGGGGGCGATGCGCGCGGCCGCTCTGGGGCTGACCCTTGCGGCATGGACCGGGCCCATGCCCGGCGGCGCGCAGTCGCAGACCGGGGACGACCCGGCCGGCCTCGTCCCCAGCGCCTTTTCCGACACGGATTTGTCCGAGAAGGACCTGGACCTCGCCGCGCTGGCCCGCGACGCGGACGATCTGCTCCCCGATACCGAGCCCGACCCCGTCACCGCCCCGCTTGCGGTGCCCGCGCCGATGTCGCGGTCGATCATGCCGGGCGAACCCGCGCCCGATTACACGATCCTGGGGTTCGACGACCTCGACGGCTGGGCCGAAGATGATCATGCCGCCGCGCTTTCGGTCTTTCTGAACACCTGCATGGATTTCGACGATGCCGACTGGCGCGCGCTTTGCGCCGTGGCCCAGGGCCATCCGCCCGAACAGGCGCGCCTGTTCTTCGAGCTTTTCTTTCGCCCCACCCTGATCGAGGATGGGGAAAAGCCGCTTTTCACCGGCTATTTCGAACCGGAGCTCGAAGGCTCCCGCACGCCCACGCCCCGCTTCCGCTATCCGCTGTACCGCATGCCGCCCGAGGCGCGCGATACCCCGCGCTGGCTGACCCGGCGCGAAATCCTGACCAGCGGCGTGATGGAAAACCGCGGGCTTGAAATCGCCTGGGTCGACGACCCGGTAGAGCTGTTCTTCCTGCAGATCCAGGGATCGGGCCGGATCCATTTCAGCGATGGCAGCTACGTCCGCGTCGGCTGGGGCGGGGGTAACGGCCACGAATACCGTTCGGTCGGCAAGGAGATGGTGCGCCGCGGGATCTATGCCGCGCACCAGGTCAGCGCCAAGGTCATCGGCGCCTGGGTGCAGCGCAACCCCGGCATCGGCGAGGAACTGCTGCATCACAACCCGTCCTTCGTGTTCTTCCGCGAGGTGACGCAGGTGCCGGCGGACATGGGCCCTCTGGGCGCGATGAACCGGTCGATCACGCCGCTGCGGTCGATCGCGGTCGATCCCGATTTTACCCCGCTGGGCGCCCCGGTCTGGATCGAAAAGGCGGGGGCTGCGCCGATGCACCGGCTGATGGTGGCGCAGGACACCGGCTCGGCCATCCAGGGGGCGCAGCGGGCGGACATCTTCGTCGGCACGGGCGCGGCGGCGGGGCTGGCCGCCGGTCAGCTGCGGGATCCGGGGCGGATGGTGGTGCTGTTGCCCATACAGCGGGCCTATGCGTTGCTGCCGGACGGCGCGTGATGACGAAACGCAAGCTGTCGCCAGAGGAGGCCGCCCTGTGGGAACAGGTGGCGGCCCGGACCGAAAGACTGCACCCCGAGCGCAAGTCCCAGGCCGAGACGCCAAAGCCGAAACCCAAGCCGCAGAAACCGCCGCATGTGCACCGGCCCGAGATCGAGCCTTTCGATGTCGGCCAGCACGCGCGGCGGGGGCCGGCGCCGCATGACCTGAAGAAGCCTGTGGGCGACCGGCTGGCGAATGCGGGGCTGTCAATGGATCGCAAGGCCTTCACCCGGATGCGGCGCGGCAAGCTGGTGCCCGAGGGGCGGATCGACCTGCACGGCATGACGCTGGAGAGGGCGCATCCCGCGCTGACGCGGTTCATCCTGCGCGCGCAGGCGGATGGCAAGCGGCTGGTGCTGGTAATCACCGGCAAGGGCAAGACCTCGCGCGAGGATCATGGCCCGATCCCCCGGCCGCGCGGGGTGCTGAAACACCAGGTGCCCGACTGGCTGTCGCGCCCGCCGCTGGCGCAGGCCGTACTGCAGGTGGCCGAGGCGCATATCAGCCACGGCGGAACCGGGGCCTATTACGTCTACCTCAGGCGGAAGCGCTGAGGCAGGATGCTCCCCGGCTTCGGCGGGTCACAGATCCTTCCGCGCGCGGGAGATGCCGATCATCATCATCACCGTGGCCAGCACGAAATAGGCCGACACCCCGATGAACTGCCGCTGAATCCCCAGTCCGAGGTCGATCAGCAGCCCGGTCACCCCCGGCCCGATCGCCGAGCCCAGAACCATGACCGCCGCCGCCATCGCCTTGATCGCGCCGATATGCGCGGTGCCGAAGACCTCGGCCCAGAAGGCATTGGGCAGCGTCGCCATGCAGCCCGTCGTGATCGCCATGCAGGCAAGCCCCATCAGCATCGTGCCCGGCGTGTCCGACACGGCATAGATCATGAAGGCCGCCACCATCGGCACCTGCATGAAGGGCATCAGCCGCACGGCCCCGACCCGGTCCAGCGCCCAGCCCGAGCCGATGGCAATGCCAAGCGACAGGGCGGTGTAAACGGGAAACAGCCGCACGAGTTCGACATGGACCCAGCCCTTGATGTCGGCCAGGTGGACCTGGTGGAAGAAATAGGCCGTCACGAAAGACGGCGGCCCGAGGATCGCGGGCACCATGAACCAGAACAGCGGATGGGTCAGCACGTCCTTCCGGGTCCAGTGCCGGCCGCGCATGCCCACCGAGATGCTGCGCTCGGCATGGGATTGCGGGGTTCGTTCCTGGCGCAACAGCCGCATCAGCAGCGGCACGGCCAGCAGGATGGCCACGGCCGAGGCGATCCACAACAGGTGCCAGTCCACCCAGACCATCAGCGCCACGAAGGTCAGCGGCAACAGCGCCTCGCCCAGGGCGAAGCCCATCGTCGCCACCGAAAGCGCCCGGCCCCGCGTGGCATCGAACCAGCGCGACATGGCGACCAGCGCGATATGGCTGGACATGCCCTGCCCGAAGAAACGCAGCGCGAAGACCACGACAAAGAGCAGCCCGGCCCAGGGATTGAAGGCCATCGCCAGGCAGGCCATCGCCAGCCCGGCCAGGATGAAGGGGCCCAGCTGGCGCACCCGCAACACGTCGGTCAGACCGCCGGCCCACACCATGACCACGGCGGCCATCCCGGTGCCCAGCGTATAGATCCCGCCCCACTGGCCATGGGACAGGCCGAACGTCTCGCGGATCTCGCCCGCGAAGACCGAGATGAAGAAGGTTTGGCCGAAACTCGACAGGAAGGTCAGAAGCGCACCGGCCCCAAGCCATTGCGCGTTCTGCCTCAGGAAGGAACCCAGTGACATGGGATACCAAGTGCCCCCGGTTTCAGCCGGGCGCAAGCGCGAACCGACCGGGGGCATGTCGCTTTGGGGCCGGGCCGGGACCCGGACGCCGGGTCAGAGCACGTAGCGGCTGACGTCGGTGGATTTCGTGAGCTCGCCCAGGTGTTTCTCGACGAAATCGGCATCCACGGTCACCGTGTCGCCGGAGCGGTCGGGCGCGGTGAAGGAGAGCTCTTCGAAGACCCGCTCGATCACCGTATAAAGCCGCCGCGCGCCGATGTTCTCGACGCTCTGGTTCACTTCGGCGGCGATGCGCGCCAGTGCCGCGATGCCATCCTCGGTGAACGAGACCTCGACCTTCTCGGTCTCCATCAGCGCGGTGTATTGCCGGGTCAGGGCGTTGTCCGTTTCCGTCAGGATGCGGACGAAATCGCCCTCGGTCAGAGCCTTGAGCTCCACACGGATCGGCAGGCGGCCCTGCAGTTCGGGCAGCAGGTCCGACGGTTTGGCGATGTGGAAGGCGCCCGAGGCGATGAACAGGATGTGGTCCGTCTTCACCGGGCCATGCTTGGTCGAGACCGTCGTGCCCTCGATCAGCGGCAGCAGGTCGCGCTGCACGCCCTCGCGGCTGACATCGCCGCCGCGGGTTTCGGCGCGGGCGCAGACCTTGTCGATCTCGTCGAGGAAGACGATGCCGTTCTGCTCCACCGCTTCCAGCGCGGCGCGGTTCACGGCCTCGTCGTCCAGCAGCTTGTCGGCCTCTTCGCTGATCAGCAGATCATAGCTTTGCGCCACGGTTGTCTTGCGCCGCGTGGTGCGTCCGCCAAAGGCCTTCCCGAAGAGGTCGCCCAGGTTCATCATGCCCATCTGGCCGCCGCCGGGCTGGCCGGGCATGTCGAACATCGGGAAGGGGCTGGAGGTGTCGGCCAGCTCAAGCTCGATCTCGGTATCGTCCAGCTCGCCGTTGCGCAGTTTCTTGCGGAACATCTCGCGCGTGGCCTCGCGGGCGTCGGTGCCGGCGATGGCGGCGATGACGCGATCCTCGGCGGCCTGGTGCGCGGCGGCCTTCACGTCCTCGCGCATGTGCTCGCGGGTCTGGACGATGGCGCTGTCGACCAGGTCGCGGACGATCTGTTCCACGTCGCGGCCGACGTAGCCGACCTCGGTGAACTTGGTCGCCTCGACCTTGATGAAGGGCGCGCGGGCCAGTTTCGCCAGCCGGCGCGAGATCTCGGTCTTGCCGACGCCGGTGGGGCCGATCATCAGGATGTTCTTCGGATAGACCTCCTCGCGCAGGTCATCGGGCAGTTGCTTGCGGCGCCAGCGGTTGCGCAGGGCCACGGCGACGGCGCGCTTGGCCTCGGCCTGACCGATGATGAAACGGTCGAGCTCGCTGACGATTTCCCGCGGGGTAAGGTCGGTCATCTGTGATCCTTTCGGGGGGAGATTTTTCGTACGAAAAATCTCGGGCCGGGAGCAGCTGTCGGTCTGTTACCGGCCGATGATGGCTCAGGCGTCGAGGCTTTCCACAAGCACGTTGCCATTGGTGTAGACGCAGATATCGGCGGCGATCGAGATGGCCCGGCGCGCGATCGCCTCGCCGTCCATGTCGCTGTCGATCAGCGCGCGCGCGGCGGCGAGGGCGTAATTGCCACCCGATCCGATCGCGGCCACGTCATGTTCGGGTTCCAGCACGTCGCCCGCGCCGGTGATCACCAGAAGATCCTTGCCGTCCGAGACGATCAGCATCGCCTCCAGCTTCTGCAGGTACTTGTCGGTGCGCCAGTCCTTGGCCAGCTCGACGCTGGCGCGGGCCAGTTGCCCAGGCGTCGCTTCCAGCTTGGCTTCCAGCCGTTCCAGAAGGGCAAAGGCATCGGCCGTCGATCCGGCAAAACCGGCGATCACGTCGGATCCGCCGGGGCTGAGGCGGCGCACCTTGCGCGCCGTGCCCTTGATCACCGTATCGCCCAGCGACACCTGGCCATCGCCGGCAATCACCACGCGCCCGTTCTTCTTCACGCCGATGATGGTCGTGCCATGCCAGCCCGGAAAGCTATCGCTTGTCATGTGGGGGTCTCCGCATCGGCGCAGCCCTGTGGCGCGCCGTCCTGGCCCCGGCGCGCTGCGCGCTGGGGCCGAATTTTCAGTGTCTCGAAACCGAAGGCCCGATCAGATCGAGCTGTCGATCCAGCTTTTCAGGGCCGCTTTCGGCGCCGCGCCCGCGCGGTTCGAAATAACCTGGCCGTCCTTGAAGATGAACAGCGCCGGGATGCCGCGCACGCCCATGGCGGCGGCAGAGTTCGGGTTGCTGTCGACATCGACCTTGGCAACCTTGATCTTGCCGTCATATTCGGCGGCGAGTTCTTCCAGGGCGGGGCCGATCTGTTTACAGGGGCCGCACCATTCTGCCCAGAAGTCCACGACAACGGGGACGTCGGAATTCTTCACTTCTTCATCGAAGGTCGTATCGGTTACGGCAACAGTGGCCATTGTCTTGCTCCTGATCGGGTGAATGCGCCTTGAACGGGGAACCTATGAACCGGCCCCCCCATCGTCAAGAAGGCCCGCGCGCTGGAGGCTCTCCAGCACCAGGGGTTCCGGCAGCGTCATCAACCGTGCCGCGCGGGTCCAGAGGATGGCAACCTCGATCGGCCGGTCCGGATAGATCTGCCGCAAAAGAAGGGCATAGGCCCCCATCTGGCGCAGCAGACCCTCGGGGACATGGTCCGGCGACCCGGGGACCACGGCGTTGGTCTTGAAATCCACGGCGAGCACTTTTTCATCGCTTACCCGAAGCCGGTCGATCACCCCGTGCAGCCGTTGCGCGCCCAGATGCCCGGTGACGGGCACCTCGGCCAGCGTGTCCCTCGCGAAAAGCGGGGCCAGCTCTGGCGACGACAACAGCGCCCGCGCCTCGGCCATCAGCGGCGCGATCTGTTCGGCCTGCAGACCCGGAAGCAGCTTTGCCGCCATGGCGTCCCAGCCCGCCGGTTGCTGCCCGGCGAGATGTTCCAGCAGCAGGTGGATCGCCGTGCCGCGCGCCTTGGCGGCCTCTTCCTCCAGCCCCGCCTCGCCCGGCAGCGCCTTGGCCCCGCCCAGGTCGGAGGGGCTGAGCGTCACCTCGCGCTCCGGCGCAGGCCCGGCGGGATGCCGGAACAGCTCGGGCAGATCGGCCTCGGGCGCGACGACCTCTTCGGGATCGTCCAGAGGCAGCCCGTCCCAGTCGCCATGGGTGTACAGCAGCCCGGTTTCCTCGCCCATCGGCCAGTCGACCGCGCCGGCGCTGTGCAGCCCGGCCTCGACCTGCTGGTACCAGCTGTCGCCATCCTTCGGCAGGTCGCCGGCCGCGCAGACGATCAACCATTTCTCGGCCCGGGTCAGCGCCACGTACAGCAGCCGCTGCCGTTCCGCCCGCTGCCGGTCCTGGAACGCATCGCGCGCGTCTTCCATCAGCGGTGGCATCGCGTCGGCATTCACCCGCCAGAGCGCGGCCATGGCCCCTGCCCCGCCCGTCTCCGCATCCTCGGCCACGGCGGTTTCCACGATTTCCGGCAGCTTCGGCGCCTGCCGCTTGCCGGTGTCCGGCAGGATCACGATCGGCGATTCCAGCCCCTTGGACCCGTGCACCGTCATCACCCGAATGAGGTCCCCGGCTGATCCCATCTCGCGCTTGATGTCGAGATCGTCGGTCTCCATCCAGCCGAGAAAGCCGGTCAGGCTTGGCACGCCGGTGCGTTCATATCCAAGCGCCTGGCCCAGCAGCGCGTTGATCCCGTCTTCGGCCTCGGGCCCCAGCCGGCCCAGCAGCTTCCGGCGCCCGTCATGCCGCGTCAGGATCCGTTCGATCAGGTCGTAGGGGCGCAGGAAATCGGTCTGCCCCATCAGGTCGGCCAGCATCGCCAGCGTTTCGGGGTGATCCCCGCGCTTGCGCAGCGCCTCCCACAGATACCCGGGTCTGCCCTGCGCCACCGCATACAGGTCGCGGTCCGACCAGCCGAACAGCGGCGATTTCAGCGCGGTTGCGAGCGACAGGTCATCCTCGGGCGTCGACAGGAAGGACAGCAGCGCGCCCAGGTCGCGCACCGCCAGCTCGGCGCCCACCTTCAGCCGGTCGGCCCCGGCCACCGGCAGGCCGCGCGCCTTGCAGGCCCTTATGATCTCGGCAAAAAGATCGGACCGGCGCTGCACCAGGATCATCACGTCGCCGGGCCGCACCCGGCGCCGGATCAAGCCGCCGCGACCCGCGTCGGGCAGGGTCTCCTGTCCGATCATCGCCTCGATCCGCGCGGCGATCCGCTCGGCCAGGATCACCGCGTGATGGCGCCCGCCCTTGCGGTCGACCGGGTCGTGCCATTCGCGGTCCTCTTCCTCCTGCACCTTGGGCACCACCGGCCACAGTTCGACCCGGCCCGGAAGATCGGATTTGAACGCGCGGTGCAGGCTGTCGCGGACGAAGCCGGCCTCCTCCTGGCCTTCGAAGATCGTGTCGACCAGACCAAGGATCGCCGGCGAGGAGCGGAACGAATATTCCAGCGTCAGCGATTGCAGCCCCGGGCCGGCGGCCTTCAGCCGCGCGCCGAATTCGGCCTGCATCTTGTCGAAGGCGCGCGGATCGGCGCCCTGGAAGGAATAGATCGACTGTTTCTTGTCGCCGACCACGAAGATCGTCCGCTCCACCTCGCGCGCGCCTTCGCCGGCGGTGAATTCCTGGGCCAGCTTTTCGATCACGTCCCATTGCGCGGGGCTGGTATCCTGCGCCTCGTCGACAAGGATATGGTCGATCCCGCCATCCAGCCGGAACAGGACCCAGGCCGCGACCGAGGGATCGTTCAGCAGCGCCCGCGCCTTCAGGATCAGGTCGTCGAAATCGAGCCAGCCGCGCAGCTGCTTGCGCCGCGCGTATTCCGGCAGGAAGGCGGCGGCAAAGTCGTGCAGCGCCATGGTCTTGCGCGCCGCCATCAGACCCAGCCGCTGCGGCCGCAGCTCTTCGATCCGCTGCATCAGCGCCTCGAGGTCCGGCATCAGCGGCGCCACCGCGCCATCCTTCTGCGCCGATTTGGTCGGAAAGCTTCCGATCTTGGCGGCAAAGGGCTGTTTCGCACCGCTTCCGGTCAGCAGCACGTCCTCAAGCACCGCCAGTGCCGCGATGTTTTCCTCGCGCAGGGTGGCCAGCTTGGCCGCCGCCTTGCGGTCATTGCTGCCCGACCCTTGCAGCGCCCGGGCCAGCGCGCCGAGCATCTCGATATCACCGGGCGCAAACGCCTGGTCCACGAGCGTATCCTCGGTCACATGCGCCGGCACGCCGAAGACACCAAGGATCTCCTCCCGCGACAGGGTCCGATCGAACGCCTCGCGCTTGCCCGTCAGCGCGCCGGTCAGATCGTCGAGGCCCTCAGACAGGTATCCCGCAATCCCGTCGACCAGATGCGCCTGCGGTCCGGCGGCCATGTCCTCCACGATCTCGGCCCGCAACAGCTCGGCCGACCGGTCCTCCATCTCGGCGAAATTCGGGCTGACCCCGGCTTCGAGCGGGAACCGGCGCAGCAGCGCGGCGCAAAACGAGTGGATCGTCTGGATCTTCAGCCCGCCCGGCGTCTCGATCGCGCGGGCGAAAAGCGTGCGCGCCTGGCCAAGGTCGCCGGCCGCATCGGCGCCCAGCACCGCCAGCTCGCGGCGCAGCGCGGCGTCCTCCAGCATCGCCCATTCGCCCAGCCGCCGGAACAGGCGGTTCTGCATCTCGGACGCGGCGGCCTTGGTGTAGGTCAGGCAAAGGATGTGCTGCGGTTCCACCCCCGACAGCAGCAGCCGCGCCACCCGGTCGGTCAGAACCCGGGTCTTGCCCGACCCGGCATTGGCCGACAGCCAGGTCGAGGCATCGGGCCGCGCCGCCTGCACCTGCCGTTCGCTGGCGGCGTCCCGCGCGGTGCTCATGTCATGTCCTCCGGTTCCGGATCGTCCGACATGTCCCATTCGCCGTAGCGCGCCAGCTGATCGTAATCGCCCACGTCACTGTCCTTTTGCAGCATCCGGCGCGAGGTATAACCCTGCGCCGGGTCGCGCCAAGCGCGCAGCAGATTGCGGAATTCCTCCCACACCTGGTCCACGGGGCTGTCATCCAGCGGCGCGGGTTCCTCCTTGCCGCTGCCGCCCAGCCCAAGGAACACCGCGCGGGCCACCGGCCCGGCCTCAAGCCCGCGAAACCCGCCTTTGGTCGCCATCGCCGCCTCAAGCAGCAACTGCTTGTCGAAAAGCCGCTGTTCCTTGCCCGTGGGTGGCCGCCCGGTCTTGTAATCATAGATCACGTAGCGGCCGAGCCCGTCGCGGTCGATCCGGTCGGCCTCGCCCGTCAGGGTAAAGGGCGGCTCCTCGATCACAGCCTCGCCGAAGACCTCGAAGGCCTCGGGCTGTGCAAGGCTGCGCCGGGTCCGTTCGCCGGTGACGAACCACTCCGCCACCCGCGCCAGCCGGGCGCGCCAAAGCCGGCGCTCGGCGGCCCATGGCACCTCCTGCTCCAGCACCTCTTCGGCCCGGCACATCAGCGCCTCGGTGCTCAGCTGCGATGGGTCCGCGCAGCTGCCCTTGATGAAATCCTCCAGCACCTTGTGGATCACCGTGCCGCGCAGCAGCGCATCCGGTTCCGTCATCAGCGGATCCAGCGGGCGCAGTTTCAGCACGTGGCGCGCGTAGATCGCGTAAGGGTCGCGGATCAGCGTCTTGATCCGCGTCACCGACAGCTGATCGGGCCGCACCTCTACCGGGGGTCGCGGCGAGGGGCGCGGCGCCGGGGCGATCCGCGGGGCCCGTTCCAGCGCCTTGGCCCGGCCCAGCCAGACCTGCCCGCGCGCGCGCATCGCGGCCAGCGCCTCTGGCCCGCCACGGCCCGGCAGCCCGCCCATCAGGTTCACCAGCCGGTTCACCCAGCGCGACGGCACCGTTTCGGCATCCGACGACCGCCGCGCGCGGGTCAGCCAGACCTCGCGCGCGCCGGCGGCCTGCTGGAAGTCATGCGCCGCCAGCCCGATCCGCCGTTCCGGCAACAACAGCCCCGCCTGGTGCCGCAAGGCGCGGTTCAGCCAGGGATCCGGCCGCGCCGGTTCGGGCCAGGACCCTTCGTTCAGCCCGCCGAGGATCAGCAGATCCGCGCCCTGCACCCGTGCCTCCAGTGTGCCCCAGATCATCACGCCTGGATGCGGCTTGTCCCGGTCGCGCACGGTTTCCCGCTGCAACAGCGCCGCCAGAAGGTCAGCCGCATCGCGCCCCGACATGTCTCCGCCCGCATCGGCATGCAGGGCGAGCGCGTCGATGACCTTCTCCGCCTCCTGCCCCGCGTTCTGCTCCCAAAGCTGCCCGCTGTCCGATCCTTCCGCGCCCGCCGCCGCCCGGTCGGCCAGCGCGCGCAGGGCGGCGATGCGGTCGGTCAGCGGCGCGGGATCGGGCGCATGGGCCGTCAGCAGTGTTTCGGCCACCCAGCTGCGCCAGGTTTCGGGCGGCGGGGTGCGTTTGCGGTCGACCATGTCGCGGGCAAAGCGGTCCAGCGTTTCGGGCGCGGGATGCGGCGGCCCGTTGCGGCGCAGCCAAAGTTCGAGGTCGCGCGTGTAAATCAGGTGCGACGCCCGGCCCGGCCCGCTGTGACACAGAGGATGTTTCAGCACCGCCAGCAGGCTTTCCGGCGTCACCGGCTGTGCGACCAGGTCGGCCAACTGCCGCAGGAACCGCCCCGGCGGCGCCAGGTGCAGCGGCTGGCCCGCGCTGTCGTCGGCCACGATGTTCCAGCGGTCCAGCGCGGCCTCCACCTGCCGGGTCAGCATCCGGTCGGGCGTGATCAGCGCCGCGCTCTGCCCGTCCTCGACCGCCTGGCGCAGGCGCATGGCGATGGCCAGCGCCTCTTCGCGCGGATCGCTGGCCTCGACCAGCGTGACATCCTGCATCGCCGGGCCAAGATCGGGCAGCGACGGTCCCTCGCTCAGCCAGGCGTCGGTGACGGGTGCCGGCCGCATGGCCAGTGACAGCACGCGGTTGCGCTCGGGCGCCGGCGGCGGGGCATCGGTCCAGCGGCGTATGTCGCCCGGCGCAAGGTCCATCTGGTCCATCAGCGCCTTGAAGCGGTATTGCGGATGATCCTCGGTCGAAAGCGCGTCGCCCATGCCCTGCCAGACCGCCCCGGGCAGATCCCAGTCATAGCCGGGCAGCACCACGGCCCCCTGCGGCAGGCGGGCCACCGCGCGCATCAGGATCTGCATCATGCCGCGCGATCCGGTCGAACCGGCCAGGATCACTGGCGTCTCCGGCGGGGCAGTTTCCCATTGCGCGGCAAGGGCTTCGGCCATCAGCCGCTGGCGCGCCTCGGCTTCCGGCGCCTCCGGATCGGCCAGCGCCCCGGCGATCGAGATGAATTTCTGGGCCCGCGCCCAGTGGCCCGACAGGTCGCTGACATCCAGCCCGGCAATCGTTTCGGGGCTGACACCCTCGCCCTGCATTTCGGCGAACAGATCCGCAAGGCTGTCGGCCAGGTCATAGACCGCCGCGCGGGGGGCAAGGTCGGGCTGCGCCTCGACCAGTTTCGCCACCAGCTGCGCCAGCTGCAACCGCCTCCGCAAGGGCGGGATCGCGGGCGGCAGGCCGGTCAGCCCAGTGTCGAGGTCCGAGATCAGCCGGATCTGCGGCAGCAGCCGCGGCGGGCCGGCGTCAAAGAGATCACGCAGCCGCCGCGCCATGCGGCGGGTGTTCACGATCAGCAGAACCCGCGCCCAGGCCTCGGGCGGCTGGCCCTGCATCCGTGTCTCGATCCCGGCAAGCAGCTCGGCCGGGAAATCGGCGCCGGGGGGCAGGGCGAACAGGCGCGACCGGTCACCGGGGTCAAACATCCGCGATCAGCCCCTCGGCCAGGGCGATGCCCTCGGGGCGGCCCACATCGCACCAGCGGCCAGGATAGCGCAGCCCGAACAACCGCCCCTGGTCGATCATCCGGTCCCACATCAGGTTGAGCGAAAACGCCTTCTCCGGAATGTCGGAGAGGCCGGCGGGGTTGATGATCTGCGCGCCCCCATAGACGACACCCGGCCCCCGCGTCAGCCGGCCACAGGCATCCATGGTGAAGTCGTCCGGCCCGGTGCGGCCCACCGTGCAGGCGGGATCGAGGCAGAGCAGCAGCGCATCCATCCGCGCAGGCTCCCATGCCGCAAGCAGCTGTGCCAAGGGGTTCGGCCCAGCCCAGACCACATCGGGGTTCAATGTGATCACAGGCCCGTCGCCCAGCAGCGGCAGCGCCTGGCGCAGCCCGCCTCCGGTCTCCAGCACCTCGGGCCATTCCAGCGATGTGATCACACCCTGCGGCGCCAGGTGATCGGCGAGCATCTGCGCCTTGTAATGCAGGTTGGCCACGATCCTGGGCGGGGTGATGTCATGGGCGAGATCCAGCGCGCGGTCGATCAGGGGCCGGCCCGCGACCGGGATCAGCGGCTTGGGCCGGTCGGCGGTCAGCGCCCCCATCCGGGTGCCGAACCCTGCAGCGAAAAGAAGGACGGGCAGGGTCAATGTTCGGCCAGCCGCGAGAGTGTTTCGGCGGTGGGCCGGGGCAGGGCGTCGATTATCGTGTCCGCCACCATGGCCAGCGCCGGATGGTCGAGATTGCGTTCCACATGGGCGAAGACGCGCGGGATCATGTCAAGGTAATGCAGCCGGCCGCGATCCTGGGCGAGGCGGGCGAAGATGCCCAGGATGCGCAGGTTGCGCTGCAGCCCGATGACGGCACAGGCGGAGCGGAAATCGTGATCTTCCAGCCCGGCGGCATCGCGGAACCGGTCCATCATCGCCAGTTCCACCGCCGGCGAGACGTCGCGCCGCGCATCCTGCAGGAGCGAGACGAGGTCATAGACCACGGGGCCCGCCACCGCGTCCTGGAAATCCAGAAGCCCCACGCGGGCGGGGCCGTCGCGGTCCGGCAGCCAGAGCAGGTTGTCGGCATGATAATCGCGGTGCAGGAAGACCGGCGCGCCCAGCCGCGTGTCCTGCAGGATCTCTGCGAGGCGCGGGATGAGGGTGGGACCGACATCCTCGCCCGTAATCGGCGCGGCGTAGCGTTCAAAGGCGATGGCGGTCATCTCGGCCAGGGTCTGGCTGTCGAACACCGTCATTTCGGGCGTCACCGGCATGTCGCGCAGGGGCACCAGCAGGTCGGTCGCCACGGCGTAAAGGTCGCGTTCGCGCGCGGGATCGGCCTTGATGATGCGGGTGAAGGTGTCATCGCCCAGGTCCTCGATCAGTAGGAGGCAGGCGGGGATGTCCTTGGCCAGGATCCGCGGAGCGGACAGGCCGGCGTCTGTCAGCGCCCCGGCCAGGCGGGTGAAGGCGGCGACGCTGGCCTCGTCCTCGGGCGCGGCGATCATCAGCACCGCGGTCCCGCCTGACGCCGGGTCCGTCAGCCGGTCGTAGCGGCGGGTGGAGGCATCGCCGGCCAGCGGCTCACGGGTCGCATCTGACCAGCCGGCGTCGGAGAGGAAGGCGGCGATCTTCTGGTCGGGCGTCGTCATGCGGCAAGCCCGGTCAGGCGGCTGGTCCAGCTGTCGCCGGATGCGCTGATCCGCAGGTGGCGGCAATCGGGCAGGTCCGGATCAGGGGTCAGCGTGATGCAAAGGGCGTCGGCGGGGGCAAGGTCGCCCAGGCGGTCGGGCCATTCGATCAGGCAGATCGCGTCGTCGAAGGCCTCCAGCAGGCCCAGCTCGATCAGCTCGTCCGGGCCGCTCATCCGGTAGAGATCGCAGTGCCAGACCGGACCGCGCACCGTGTCGTAGCTTTGCACGAGGGTGAAGGTGGGGCTGGGAACATCTTCGGGCTCGTCCTGCAGGGATTGGATCAGGGCGCGGGCGAAATGGGATTTTCCGGCGCCGACCGGGCCGTCAAGGAGGACCACGTCGCCGGGCGTCAGGCACCGGCCCAGTGCCGCCGCGCAATCTGCGGTGGCGTCGGGCGAGGGCAGGGTGGGGGGCAGTGAAACGGGGTCCGGCGACATGAGCGCAGAATGCCCCCCGTCGCCGGGACCCGCAAGCGAAGATCAGGCCCGGATCACAACGCGTCGGCCTGTATCAGCCCGGGCGTGACAGGGCCCGTTTTCGAAACCGCGGAACTGCGGAAACAGACCAGCGTCGCGCCGTCCTGGATCGGGTGGACGGTGCAGATCACCTCGGTTCCGTCGTTCATCGCGACGTTGGCCCACCAGGTGGAGCGTTCGCCGGTCCCCGAGACGAAATCCCGCAGGTCGCCCCAGACCGGTGTCGGCCGCGACTGTGTCTGCCAGTCGCGCGTGGCGTCGAAGACCGTGACCTCGGCAAAGCTGGCATCCGGGTCGACATGCCACAGGTCGCGATAGGCGGCGTTGGACAGGGTCAGCACCCCGTTGGCCCCGAAGACCGCGATGGCATCGTCGATATGGTCGAAGATCGTCTGGCTCACCTCCAGTTCGGACCGGAAGCGGCGGGTCAGAGAGACCTCGGCGGTGATGTCTTCGAAGAGGAAGGCCATGGCGCCGTCGGGATGCGGCCGGCCGCTGACCTGGTAGATGGAGCCCGAGGGCAGCGACCAGGTCTCGCGATAGCTGCCATCGGCGGCGGCGGCCACCAGGTCGGCCATCTGTTCGCGCCAGCTGGCGTAATTCTTGGGTTCCGGCATCATCCGGGCGTCGCGCAGCCGGTCGAAGAAGCTGAGAAGGTTGGGCCGGGCGGAAAGGAAATCGGCGGGCAGGGAGGTCAGGTCGATCAGGGCCGGGTTGAACAGCGCCAGCTGCCGGTTCCTGTCGAAGATCGCCAGCCCGATCGACAGCTGGGCAAAGGTCTTCGTCAGCGTCTGCACGAAGTTGCGCTGTGCGATCTCGGCATTCACGACGGCGCCCACATCCACCGCGTAGAACATGCGATAGCCATCGTGCCGCGCGATCCAGACGTCGTACCAGTAGAAACTGTCCTGCCCCGGGATCGAGATGGACGCGCGGATCCGGCTTCCGCTTGGCTTGCTGTCGAGCCCGGACTGGAACAGGCGCTGCCCCGGTTGCGGCCGCGTGCCGTGAGTCCGGTGGAACAGATCGGAATAGGCCCCGTTGAACCAGCTGACCTCGCCCCCGTCATCGACCCGCCAGATCGGGTAGGGGGCCAGGTTCATGGTGCTGCGGAGCGTTTCATATTCCGCCTCGAGCGCATGCAGCGCGGCAGGCGCGCGGGCGTCGTTCTTGCCCGGCTGGTCGATGCCGCGCACCTCCAGCCGCAGGATGCCGTCCAGCCGTTCGACCAGCAGTTCGTAGCCATCGAGCGTATCGCGGGCGGCGAACACGGCCTCGTCCTCGACCGCGTCGATTTCTTCCAGCCCGTAGAAGCGTTTGCCCAGCACCTCGCGCACCACGGCAAGGTCGGACAGGTCGGCGCGCCGGCCGTCTGTGTCGTCGCCGTCCAGCAGGGCGCGGCCCGCGGCGCTGGAGTCGATCAGCATGTCCTCGTCGAACAGGAACACCGGCTCGGGCTGTTCGGGCAGGCGGGCGACCTGCCGGCTGCGGGATCCCGCACGCGCGGTTTCCGCCTGCAGCCAGATCGACGCCGCCAGGGCCGCCGCCCCGCAAAGCGCCGCAAGGCCCGCCCATTCCAAGACATCTGTCAGTACCATGACCCCAAATCCGTCGCGTCCTTCATTCCAGGCATCGTGGACCAGAAGAGGTTAACGTGCCCTTAATCGGGACGCGTCCGGACCGGCATTCAGGCCCGGATCGGACGGTTCGCCCCCAGCGGCACCGCGTTGCTCCCCGAACGCCCGTCGATCTTGTCGCGCGGCCAGACCACCTCGACGATGGCGCCGCGCCGTTCGGCGCTGGGCAGATCGCCGGTGAACGGGTCGGTCCCGTTGGCAAAGCTCAGCTCGGCCCCGGAGCGTTCCAGCAGCGTCTTGGCGATGAACAGGCCCAGTCCCATGCCTTCGTATTCCGGCCGGGCCGGGGGCTCTGCCTCGCCCCGCCGCCGCCGCACGAAGGGATCGCCGATCCGCCCGATCAGATGCGGCGGAAAGCCGTCGCCATCGTCCAGGATCCGGACCGAGATCTCCTTTTCCGTCCACATCGATTCGACCCAGACATTGCCGCGCGCGAAATCGACGGCGTTCTGGATCAGGTTGCGCATGCCGTGGATCACCTCGGGCATCCGCAGGATCGAGGGCTGCTGCAGGGCACCGCCCTCGCCCGGCCCGTCCTCGAAATGGATGCACTTGCCGCGATGCATATGCGGCTCGGCCGCCTCTTCCAGCACCGCCGACAGGGGCGCCTGGCGCAGGTGCAGATCGTCCTTCCCGGCGCGGCCCATGTCGCGCAGGATGTCGCGGCAGCGGTCGGCCTGTTCACGGATCAGGGCCGCATCGTCGCGCAGGTCCGGGCGGTCGTCCAGCTCTTCCATCAGCTCGGCCGAGGCCAGCTTGATCGTCGCCAGCGGGGTGCCAAGCTCGTGCGCGGCGGCGGCCACCACGCCGCCAAGGTCGGTCAGCTTCTGCTCGCGGGCCAGCGCCATCTGGGTCGCGGTCAGGGCGTCGGACATCGAATTCATCTCGGACGACACGCGCCGCGAATAGAGCGCCATGAAGATCGTCGCGATGATCAGCGACAGCCAGCTGCCGAAGACGAAAATGTCCGGCACCCGCAGGATCACGCCCTCTTCGGTGCGCAGCGGCAGGTGGAATTCCGCCAGCAGCGTAACGATCACGATCGCGGTACCGCCGATCAGCATGGTGGACCGCAGCGACAGCACGTTGGCGGCAATCGTGACCGGCGCCAGCAGCAGAACGGAGAACGGGTTGTGCAGGCCGCCGGTCAGAAACAGCAGCGCCGAAAGCTGCAGCAGGTCGAACAGGACCATCAGGAAATTCTCGGTTTCCGTCAGGCGCTTGTTCTCGGGATAGACGAACATCGCGACCAGGTTGCCGATCACCGCCACGCCCACGGCCATCAGGCAGGGGCCAAGGTCGATCATCAGGTGATAGGTCCGCTCGGCCACCGTGATCGCGGTGACCTGGCCGACGATGGCGACCCATCGTAGCAGGATGAGAGTCCGCAGGCGGATCCAGTTGCCGCGCTGTTGACCCAGTCTTAAGTTCAGCTCCGATTGCTGCATGCGCACCCGTCCCGGTTCTGCCCGGCAGTACATCCTGATACGGCGCCCGGCGCGGGCGTTCAACTTTCTTGGGAGATCGCATGACCCGTCTTATCGCCATCGCCGCAACCGCCCTGGCCGTTCTTGTCGTTGCCGGCACCTATGTGATCACACAGATGCGCGGCCCCGATGATCCCTTCGCCCAGTGCAACGGCGGCGCCGTCGCGGGGGGCGAGATCGGCGGCCCGTTCGAGCTGATCGACGGCAGCGGCGCGACGGTGACGCAGGCCGATGTGATCACAGAGCCGTCGCTGATCTACTTCGGGTACACCTTCTGCCCGGATGTCTGCCCGCTGGACGTGTCCCGCAACGCCGAGACGATCGACATCCTGGCCGAGCGCGGCCAGAGCGTGACACCTGTCTTCATCTCGATCGACCCGCAGCGCGACACACCCGAGGTGGTGGGCGAATTCGCCGAGGTGATGCACGAAAAGATGATCGGGCTGACAGGCAGCGCAGACCAGGTCGACGCGGCGTCCAAGGCCTACAAGACCTATTACAAGAAACAGCCTGGCGACGACGACTATTACCTGGTCGACCATTCCACCTTTTCCTACCTGACCTTGCCGGACCACGGTACGGTCGGCTTCTTCCGCCGCGATCTGACGCCCGAACAGCTGGCCGATGCGGTGGGCTGTTTCGTCGAGAACGCAGGCTGAGAGCCGGCATTTGATATTTCCCGTCAGGGGGGTAATAATCGCTCCCTGACACTTGGGTGGAGACAAGACATGGCCGACGGAGCGCCTCAGGACATCGGGCCGGACAAGAGCCTGCTGCTGGTCGACGACGACGAACCCTTCCTGCGGCGCATGGCCAAGGCGATGGAGAAGCGCGGGTTCGAGATAGAGACCGCCGGATCGGTCGCCGCCGGACGTGCCATCGCCACCGCCCGGCCGCCGGCCTTCGCCGTTGTCGACCTGCGGCTTGAAGACGGCAACGGGCTCGACGTGGTCGAGGTGCTGCGCGAGAAACGGCCCGATTGCCGTGTCGTCGTGCTGACCGGCTACGGCGCTATCGCGACGGCGGTGGCCGCGGTCAAGATCGGCGCGACGGATTACCTGTCCAAGCCCGCCGACGCGACCGACATCACCAACGCGCTGCTGGCCACCAACGACGAACTGCCGCCGCCGCCGGAAAACCCGATGAGCGCGGACCGCGTGCGCTGGGAACATATCCAGAGGGTCTACGAGCTGTGCGATCGCAACGTGTCCGAGACGGCGCGGCGGCTCAACATGCACCGCCGGACGCTGCAGCGGATCCTGGCGAAACGCTCTCCGCGCTAGGGGCGGGCAGGTCCCGGCATGTAATCGGGATGCAGTTGCAGCATTCCGCGGAGGGTCGAGAATCAGGGACGTTTGGCTCAATTCTCTTGCTTTTCGCGGGATGTCGCGAATTTTCGATGTCCTGTGAGGAATTTTCACGGGACGCATAAGCCCCTGATGCCGCGCTGCAAAAGATCGCGGATCGACCGCACGGGTCGCTCTGGCGTGGCCGGATCGGGGCGAAAACGGGCCGCCTTAAGGGGCCATTCATTCCGTCACCTCCATACTTTTCCCACGACGCATCGGGCGCGGGTCCTCTCCCCGCGCTTTTGGAAAACTGGAGGTAAGCCATGTACAAGCGTAGTCTCGCCATGGCCGTCGTGTTCGGGGTTGCCGCCCTTGCACCGCCGGTCCTGGCCCAAAACCCGCGCTGTCTGCCGCGCGACGTTCTCGTGCAGACGCTGGAAACCAAATACTCGGAATCGCTTACCGGCGGCGGGCTGCAAAGCGCCCAGCGACTGGTCGAGGTCTGGAGTTCGCAAAACGGAAGCTTCACGGTCTTCGTGACCCGGGCCGACGGCTTTGCCTGCATCATGGCCACCGGCCAGGGATGGCAGACATCGGAGGTCTCCGCAGAGGGTATCGCGGGGTGACCCGCCTGCCCACCGGCCCAGGGGAGGGGCCGGCGATCGGGGTCAGCGGATCACAGCCGGGCCATCAGCGCCGCGTGGCGCTGGGTGAAATCGGCGCGCACCGAGACCGGCGGCCGCAGCACGATATCCAGGCCGTCCATCAGCTCGGGCGCCGGCCGGCCAAAGAAGCGCGACGCCTCGGCCTCCGAGAACCCGGCGATCTGCGTGGCTTCCATCCAGGCCGACACCTTGTCCGCCTTCTTGATCTGTTGCTTGACCCGCACCGGGATCGCCGCCGGCAGGCCGAACCGGATGCGGATCGCCGCCGCAAGCCGGTCGTCCAGCGCCCCGTATTCCGGGCCCACCGCCGCCTTCACCGGCGAAATCATGTCGCCGATCACGTATTCCGGCGCATCGTGCAGCAGGGCCGCAAGTCGCCATTTCACGGGCGCCCCCGGGATCATGCGGGTAAAGATCTCTTCCACCAGCATGGAATGTTCTGCCACGGAATAGGCGTAGTCGCCCGCCGTCTGTCCATTCCACCGCGCCACGAAGGCCAGCCCGTGGGCGATATCCTCGATCTCGATATCCACCGGCGTCGGATCGAGCAGATCCAGGCGGCGGCCGGAGAGCATTCTTTGCCAGGCGCGGGTTTGTTTGGGCATCACACTACTTCAATCGCTTGTTGGGCCGACCTCTTACCAAGGGTGGTTGGACGGTTACAGGGCTTCGTCGCGCCGCACCCCGCGGATGGTTGCGCCTGCCTGCGCCAGCGGCATCCTTGCCCTGTCGCCGTGACCGTTGCGGCAGGGTAAGCCCAGGCACTACGGGGGCCTTATAAGGATGTCATGTGCCAATCCGGATGCAGGGCCGGGGACGGATCCGAGGATGACGTCCACCTGCCGGCCCTGGCCGCGGGCCGCAATCGCGGGCCCGCCGTGACAGGCCGGCCCCGCGATTGCGGGGCTGTTCAATTTCTGCCCGCAATTCGATCATACCCCCCATAACCCCGGGACTGTCCCCTTGCCGCGTTGCCTGCCCAGCCGAGGAATGATAGGCCCCCGACAAGCTTTCAAAACGCCGTGGAGAATGCACTATGAGCCAGGACTACATCGTCAAAGATATTTCGCTCGCGGAATTCGGCCGCAAGGAACTGGACATCGCCGAGACGGAGATGCCGGGCCTGATGGCGCTGCGCGCGGAGTATGGCGAGGCAAAGCCGCTGGCCGGGGCACGCATCGCCGGGTCGCTGCACATGACCATCCAGACCGGCGTCCTGATCGAGACACTCGTCGCGCTTGGCGCCGAGGTTCGCTGGGCGTCCTGTAACATCTTCTCCACCCAGGACCACGCGGCCGCGGCCATCGCCGCCGCCGGCATCCCGGTCTTCGCCATCAAGGGCGAAACGCTGGAGGAATACTGGGACTACGCCGACAAGATCTTCATGTTCGAAGACGGCGGCTGCAACATGATCCTCGACGACGGCGGCGACGCGACGCTGTACATCCTGATGGGCGCGCGGGTCGAGGCCGGTGAGACCGACCTGATCGAAACCCCGACGTCCGAGGAAGAGGTCGCGCTGTTCGCGCAGATCAAGAAGCGCATGGCCGAGAGCCCCGGCTGGTTCACCAAGCAGCGCGCCATGATCAAGGGCGTTTCGGAAGAGACCACCACCGGCGTGCACCGCCTGTACCAGATGGTCGAGGCCGGCCAGCTGCCGTTCCCGGCGATCAACGTCAATGACAGTGTGACCAAGTCGAAGTTCGACAACAAGTACGGCTGCAAGGAATCGCTGGTCGACGGCATCCGCCGCGCCACCGACACGATGATGGCCGGCAAGGTCGCCGTCGTCTGCGGCTATGGCGACGTCGGCAAAGGCTCGGCCGCGTCGCTGCGCGGCGCTGGCGCCCGGGTGAAAGTGACCGAGATCGATCCGATCTGCGCCCTGCAGGCCGCGATGGACGGGTTCGAGGTGACGACGCTGGAAGACGTGGTCGACAGCGCCGATATCTTCATCACCACCACCGGCAACAAGGACGTCATCCGCATCGAGCACATGCGCGCGATGAAGGACATGGCGATCGTCGGCAACATCGGCCACTTCGACAACGAGATCCAGGTCGCCAACCTGAAGAACCACAAGTGGACGAACATCAAGGACCAGGTCGACATGATCGAGATGCCCTCGGGCAACCGCATCATCCTGCTGTCCGAAGGCCGCCTGCTGAACCTTGGCAACGCCACCGGCCACCCGTCCTTCGTTATGTCGGCGTCCTTCACCAACCAGACGCTGGCCCAGATGGAACTGTGGACCAAGGGCGAGCAATACGACAACAAGGTCTACGTCCTTCCCAAGCACCTCGACGAAAAGGTTGCGCGGCTGCACCTGGACAAGATCGGCGTGAAACTGTCGACCCTCAGCCCCGAGCAGGCCTCCTACATCGGTGTCACCACCGAGGGCCCCTTCAAGCCCGAGCACTACCGCTACTGACGGCGCGTGCCGCCGCGCCCGGGCCCCCGGCCTTGCGGCGCTGCGGCAAGTGCTTGAAAGACTTGCCTCAAATGGGGATCGGCGCGCGCCGGTCCCCATTTTTTGTTGTTTCCCATGACCTTACGTCACCTTTTCTCGCGCGCATGGAAAGCCGGAAAGGCCCGAAAAGTTCCCACTTCGCGGTGAAATATATCTGCCTCTCAAACGGGAACGCCGGCCCGCGTTCTGCATTGTCTGTCCACAAGCGGATGAATGGTAACTGGAGGAAATCAGATGAAACCGAAGCATATGACCCTTGGCGTCGCAGCAATCGCTCTCATGGCCGGGACCGCATTTGCGCAGGACACGACAGCGCCGACGCTGGACAGCACTGCACCGGAAACCGAGATGCAGTCCGAACCGACCACCGGCATGGGCACCGACATGGGCGACGCCCCGGCTGTCACCCGTGAATATGCCACGATCGAACAGATGACCGTCGGCGACGTGCTCAGCACCATCGTCTACGGCCCCGATGACGAGCGCATCGGCGATATCGACTACGTGGTGTCCGAGCCCGACGGTCCGGCGGCCGTGATCGGCATCGGCGGCTTCCTCAGCATCGGCGAATACACCGTGGCCATCGGCCTCGACCGGTTCGAGATGACCGAGGACGGCAGCTTCATGCTTCCGATCCCGAAGGAAGAGCTGAAAGAGCTGCCGGAATTCGATGAAAGCGGTGTCGAAGGCCTGGACGACGATGTCCTGATCGGCGACCTGATGATGGACTCGCCTGCGCACGACTCGATGCTGAAAGACGGTGAAGATTCCGACGAATCGACCGTGACCAACTGATCCTGACTGACTTTTCAGTCATGCACCGGGCCTCCCTTCGGGAGGCCCGTTTGCGTTCGTGCAGCCCGCTTTCGCGCAACTGGCGAATTGGGGCCGGAATAGCCGCGAGACTCGTTTTCCTTTGGTGGCATTCCCGCCGCTCGGTACTGTGATCCCGGCGGGAGATTTCCCGCAATCCAGGGGGGAAGGAATGAACGATGGGAAAGCGCGATCAACTTATTGAAAAATATGCCGAAGATCTGAAATCGAAATGCGGGGTAGAACCCGACATGGATCTTCTCACCAAGGTGACGATCGGCTGCGGTCCGTCGATCTACAACGAGGATTCCAGCATCGTTGCCGCCACCCAGCCCGGAGAGCTGGAGACGGTGAAGACCAATTTCCTTGTTAAAAAACTGGGACTTGCCGAAGGTCCCGAGTTGATGGAAGGGATCGAAAAGGTGATCGAAACCTATGGGCGATCGGAACGGCACAAGCATCGCGCGGTGGTCTATTATCTGCTGACACGGCATTTCGGCAGGGAATCGGTTTATTCCTGATCCCGGTCGCGCCACCGGAGCCCGCCGGAGGAACGATTGCATTTGACGGACTTGCCATTTGCGGCAATCGGGCAATTGCGCTATCCAGAAAGGGTCCGGTCAGGATGACGGGACCCAACAACTCTTATGCGTGTGGTGGATTGGGAGCACGCGGGGGTACGGAGGGTTCTGCAGCGCCGGAACCCTCCGTTTTCGTTTGTGAACAGGCCAGATCGCGAAGCTGCGTGTGCGGTGCGATTGCCGGCCCGCGCTGGACTTTCTTTCCTGCCTGCGACCGACCGCCATCCTGTCTGGGGCCGGCGCAAGGCAACGGTCAGGCCTATGGGTGACGCGTTCGGTAGAAGACCTTGTTTTAACGCCGAACAACCAGTCGCTATCCGGACCACCTTAGAAAAGTGTCAGAACCAGCCCGATCAGACCGCAGCCGATCGTGGCATAGCCGCCGTCGATCAGCACCAGCGCGCGCGGCCGGTCGGAAAACCCGTAGAAGGTGGCAATCCACGGAGACACCAGGAACAGCCCGAAGCCCAGGCCCGCGACGCTGCCCATCGCCGGGGTCGTGATACCCGCGCCCTGAAAGGTGTGGCGCATGATCCCCGCCACCATCACAGAGGCGATGAACGCAGTGACATAGGGCACCGGGTCCGAGGCATTGGCCGGCCGCCCGGTCTTGGCATCGATCCCCACGCCCGAGGCCTCGATCCAGCGTTTCGACAGGACCATGTACCAAAGCGCACCGAAGACGTAGCTTGCCGCTGCCGCCAGCAGGATTTTCAAGAGTTCCATTCGTTCGCTCCGCTGAGGGCTCCGATCGAAGTTCTGCGAAGTTTGCCTCAATGCCGCAGTGCAACACAAGTCCGCGCTGCACGGCAGAGTTGAACCGGCGCCCGTGCACCGGGACACGGGCAGCGCTCAGACCCGTGCGACGGTCAGGCCGAAACCCCGGCCATGCGGCAGATGATCTGCCATTCCTCTTCCGACACCGGCTGCACCGAAAGGCGCGAGTTCTTCACCAGGATCATGTCGTCCAGCCCCGGCTCTGCCTTGATCATGTCCAGCGTCACGGGGGTCTTCACCGGCTTGACCGCCTTGATGTCCACGCAGTCCCAGCGGTCATCGTCGGTCGTGCTGTCGGGATGCGCCTCGGCGCAGACCTCGACGATGCCGACCACCGCCTTTTCCTTCTGCGAATGGTAGAAGAAGCCGAGATCCCCCAGCCTCATCTCTCTCATGAAATTGCGGGCCTGGTAGTTGCGCACGCCATCCCATTCCTCGCCCGTCTCGCCCTTGGCGACCTGGTCAGCCCAACCCCAGGTTGAGGGTTCGGATTTGAAGAGCCAGTAGGCCATCAGCCGATGACCTTGTTCCAGGCGGTCAGCTCGACAGAGGCAAAAAGCCCGGCCTTGGCATAGGGGTCGCCTTCGGCCCAGGCTTCGGCGGCGGCCATGTCGGGCAGGTCGAGCACCACGAGCGAGCCGCACATCCCGCCGGCCTCGTCCAGAAGCGGGCCGGCCATCGCGACGGCGCCGGTTTCCTTGATATAGGCCAGGTGCGCGTCACGGTTGTCCTTGCGGACCTGCAGCGCGCCGGGCTTGTCCTTGGCGTAAAGGGCGATGAGCATTGGTTTATTCCTCTTTCAACGGCCGCGCGAGGAGCCTGTCCATCACGCCGCCAAGCGTCTCTGTCCCGTCCAGCAGGGCGGTGACCCCCTGCGTGATCGGCATGTCGATTCCGCGCCGGACCGCGACGCCCGCGACGGCCCGGGCGGTGGCCGCGCCTTCGACGGTTCCGGCCGGATCAAACCCCTTGCCCGCGCCGATGGCAAGGCCAAGACGGTAGTTGCGCGAGCCTTCGGACATGCAGGTCAGCGCCAGGTCACCAAGGCCCGACAGCCCGGCCAGCGTTTCGGCCCGGGCGCCGTGGGCGGTGGCATAGCGCGTCATCTCGGCATAGCCGCGTGTCATCAGCGCGGCGCGGGCGCTGTCGCCCAGGCCCCCGCCGATGGCGGCCGCGCAGGCGATGGCCATCACGTTCTTCAGCGCGCCGCCCATCGCGGCACCCGTCAGGTCGTCGGTCCGGTACAGCCGCAGCACCGGGGTCGACAGCTGCGCCTGCAGAGCCTGCGCGTCAATATCGGCGGCCAGTGTCAAGGCGGTCGGCAGGCCGCGCGCGATATCGGCGGCAAAGCTGGGGCCGGTCAGCAGGGCAGGGGAGCGGCCGGGCAATTGCGCCTCGATCACCTCGTGCGGGCCAAGGCCGGTCTCCAGCTCGATCCCCTTGCAGCAGGCGACGGGGCGGGCATGGGCAATTGCGGCGCCATGGTCGGCCAGCAATCCGCGCAATTTCTGCATCGGCACGGACAGCAGCACCACGTCGCAGCCCGCCAGATCGGCGGTGTCCGAGGTCACGCGCAGCCGTTCGGGCAGGTCGACGCCCGGCAGGTGATCGGCATTCCGGCGCGTCACGCGCATCGCCTCGACCGCCGCGTCGGACCGCGCCCAGAGGACGACATCCCGCGATCCGCAGAGCGCCACGGCCAGCGCCGTCCCGAAGGCGCCGCCGCCCATGACGCCGATCATGCCTTGGCTCCCTTGCGCCCGCCGCCCACCAGCCCGGGGCGCGACATGTCCAGCGGCCAGCGCGGGCGCGCCGACAGGTCCATCCCGTCGCGCTGCCCCGCGCCGAACCTTTCCAGCCCGGCATAGGCGATCATCGCCGCGTTGTCGGTACACAGCCGCAGCGGCGGGGCGGTGAAGACCGCGCCGGCCTCGGCCGCGACATCTTCCAGCGCGGCGCGGATCCGCTGGTTCGCCGCCACGCCACCGGCCACCGCGAGGGCCGGGGTCCCGGGCGCCTCTTCAAGGTAGATGCGCAGCGCGCGGCGGGTCTTTTCCGCCAGCACATCGGCCACGGCGGCCTGGAATCCGGCGCAGAGGTCGGCCCGATCGGCCCGGGTCAGCCCGCCCTTTTCGGCCACGATCCCGTCGCGCGCGCGCAGCAACGCGGTCTTCAGCCCGGAAAACGACAGGTTGCAATCGGGACGGTCCAGCAGCGGACGCGGGAAGGCGAAACGCTTCGCATCCCCCTTCGCGGCCTCGGCCTCGACCGAGGGCCCGCCAGGCTGGGGCAGGCCCAGCAGCCGCGCGGATTTGTCGAACGCCTCGCCCGGCGCATCGTCGATCGTGCCGCCCAGGCGCGAGAAATCCTCCGCCCCGCGCACCACCAGGAACTGGCAATGTCCGCCGGAGACCAGCAACATCAGGTAGGGATAGGCCAGCCCGTCGGTCAGCCGCGGCGTCAGCGCATGGCCGGCCAGGTGGTTCACCCCGACCAGAGGCAGCCCGGCGCCAAGCGCGATGCCCTTGGCCATCATCACCCCGGCCATCACCCCGCCGATCAGCCCGGGCCCGGCCGTCACCGCCACCGCGTCCAGGTCACGCAGGTCAAGCCCGGCCTGGTCCAGCGCCTCGATCACGCAGAGGTCCAGCTTTTCGGCATGGGCGCGGGCGGCGATCTCGGGGACGACGCCGCCGAAATCGGCATGCATCTCGGCCTGGCCATGCACGACGGAGGACAGGATCGACACGCCCTTCGCATCCTGGCGCACCACGGCGGCCGCGGTATCGTCGCAGCTGCTTTCAAGACCAAGAAGGGTAAGCGGGGCTTGGGTCATGGCGTCCGTTGCATCGGGAACACCCGGCAGGTAACACTCGGGCCCGTGGCAAACAATCCCGCCAGATCCGGAGCCGTGGCTGGCCCGACAGACGGACAGGACGCAGCGACCGGATCGGGCCGCCGCCCCGTGCTGCTTCTGACCCGCCCGCAGGAGGCGTCCGAGGCGCTCGCCGCACGGATCGATTGTCCCGGGCTGCGGGTCGTGATCTCTCCGGTCATGCGGATCGAGGGGCGCGCGGTGCAGCCGCCGGCAGAGGCCGCCGGGCTGATCTTTACCTCCGCCCATGGCGTGGCCGAGGCCGCGCGGCAGGATCTGCTGCGGGATTTGCCGGTTTTCGCCGTCGGGGAGGCAACCGCGCAGGCCGCGCGCGCCAACGGATGGCCGGCGACCTGTGCCGGACTGACCGCCGACGAGCTGGTTGAAACCCTGTCCCGCCATCCGCCGGAGACGCCGCTGCTGCACCTTCGCGGCACCCATGCGCGCGGCGACATTGCCGGGCGGCTGACACGCGCCGGGCTGCCCACGACAGAGGCGGTGATCTACGACCAGGTCGCGCAGCCGCTCTCTTCACGGGCCCGTGATGCGCTGAATGGCGCCGATCCGGTCATTCTGCCTGTTTTTTCACCGCGCAGCGCCCGGCTTCTGGTAGCCAACCTTAAACCGCTTGCGCCTTTGCACGTCGTCGCACTCAGTTCAGCCGTCGCCGAGGCGTTTCACGGGTTTGACACGGCCAGCCTGCATATCTGCGAATCGCCCGGGCGGGAGGAGATGGATGCGGCACTAAATGCCCTCGCCCTCGGCCTTTGTCGGGTTGAGGGGTATGCAGGCGAGCACTAATATTCTTTCAGGCAGGGCACTGCGATAATAGAGAATCGACGGGGAAGCACCATTGGCTGACAAAAAAGACGAAAACCAGGGCGCCGAGATTCCCGACAAAAAGACGACGGACGGGAAGAGCGGAGGCCCCTGGGAGGATACGTCGGACGGCAGATCCGGCAGCGAGACCGACAGCGGTCCCGAGGCGGTCGAGGGCGGTGCGAAACCGAAAGATCCCGATATCGTGGATGCCGAGTTCGAAGAGATCCGCGACGAGAGCCGGACTGACGACAAAGTCACCGACCCGGAGACGCCCGACACCTCCGACGACACCCTGTCGGAAGACACGCTGGACACTGTACCGGACGACACCACCGACACCGCTTCGGATGACAAAACCGATCCCGCGACCGACGAAACCTATGACGACCTGCCCCCGGCGGAGCCGATCCTCGTCACCGACGAGGACCTGAAATCCGAGCCCGAGAGCGAAACGGCGCCCGAACCCGCGCCCACCCCGTCCGAACCGACCGAGAAGGTCGTGGAAAAGACCGTGGTGCAAAAGCGCGGGTTCTTCCCCGTCTTCCTCGGGGGCGTGATCGCCGCGGTGCTGGGCTTTGGCGCCGCGCGCTACGGCCTGCCCGACAACATCGAGTCCAGCCTGCCGCCATCGCTGCAGCAACCCGATTACGCCGGCCCGATCGCCACGCTCGAGGACACCACCACCAGCCAGGGCGAACAGCTGACCACGACCGGTCAGCAGGTCACCGACCTGTCCGGCCGGGTGGACGGCCTGTCGACGCAGATCGCGGATGTGCAAAGTGCCGTCGACAATATCCAGCTGCCCGACCTGTCGCCGCTGGAAAACGGCATCTCGGCCCTGGGTGACGACATCACCGCGGTTCAGGACAGTATCGAAGCCGCCCGCGCCGAGGCCGCGCAGGGGATCGAGAACCTGACGACGCGGCTCGACTCGCTGGATGTCCGTGTCTCGAACCTGGAAAAGCGTCCCATTGCCGAAAACCTGTCGGACGATGCCATCGCCGCCTACGAACGCGAGCTTGACGGCGTGCGCCGCGATCTTGCCGACGAACGCGACACGGTGCGCGAGGAATTCGATGCGCTGATGGCCGAGCAGAGCGACCGGATGCAAAGCCTCGTGGACGAGGAACGCGCCCGGATCGACGCCATGCTGGCCGAGGCGCAGTCGATGGTCGACGACGCCAAGGTGGTGTCGGAACAGACCGCGCAGATCCAGGAACAGGCCAACCGCGCCCAGGTCGTGGCCGCCGCGCAATCGGCGATTGCCATCGTGCGCGGTGCGCTGGACGACGGCGTCGCCTATGCCGACAAGCTGGAGCCGATCCGCGAGGCCGGCCTCGACATCCCCGAAGGCCTGTCGGCCCCGGCGGAGGAGGGCGTGGCCACGCTGGGTTCGTTGATGTCCGAATTCCCGCCGGCCGCGCGCGACGCGCTGGATGCCGCGCGCCGGGCCGACCCGGAAAGCACCAAGGGCATCGGCGCGTTCCTGCAACGGGAACTGGGCGCCCGCTCCACCAGCCCGAAGGAGGGCGACGATGCCGACGCCATCCTCAGCCGGGCCGAGGCCGCGTTGCAGCGGCAGGACATCACCACGGCCCTGACCGAATTGCAGGCCCTGCCCGAGCCCGCCGCAGATGCCATGACCGACTGGGTCGCGCAGGCGACGGAACGGCGCGATGCGCTGGTCGCGCTGAACGACGTCGCCGCAGCCCTGAACACGAACTGAAGGATCCCCCATGCTCTGGTCACTTATCAAGGTTCTGATCTTCGTCGCCATCATCGCGGCGCTGGGTCTCGGGGCGTCCTACCTCATCGAAACCGAAGGCGGGGTGCAGGTCACCATCGCCGGGATCGAATACACCTTCGGGCCGCTCGAATCCGTCATCGCCCTGCTGATCCTGATGGTCGGCCTGTGGATCGTGCTGAAGGTCGCCTCCTTCGTGGTGGCGCTGCTGCGCTTCCTGTCCGGCGATGAAACCGCCCTGTCGCGGTATTTCGACCGGTCGCGCGAACGCCGCGGCTACCGCGCCCTGTCGGAAAGCCTGATGGCGCTTGCCGGGGGCGAGGGCAAGGTGGCGATCTCCAAGGCGCAGAAGGCCGAGAAGCTGCTGTCCAAGCCCGAGATCACCAATATCATCACCGCCCAGGCCGCTGAGATGGCGGGCGATACCCAGCTGGCCGCCGATGCCTACAAGAAGCTGCTGACCGACAAGGACACGCGTTTCGTGGGCGTGCGCGGCATCCTGAAACAGAAGCTGGCCGAGGACGACAAGGAAACCGCGCTGAAGCTGGCCGAAAAGGCGTTCGAGCTTAAGCCGCGCCATGAAGAGGTGCAGGACATCCTGCTGCGGCTTCAGGCCGAGGCGCATGACTGGAAGGGCGCGCGCAACACGCTGAACGCCAAGCTGAAATCCGGTGCCCTGCCGCGTGACGTCTACACCCGGCGCGAGGCCGTGCTGGCCCTGTCCGAGGCGCAGGATATCCTGGACGACGACACGCCCATCGAACGGCGCGAGGCGGCGATCACGGCGAACAAGAAGTCGCCCGACCTGATCCCCGCCGCCGTCATGGCCGCGCGCACCTATATCGGCCAGGGCAACGGCAAATACGCTGCCCGGATCCTGAAGAAGACCTGGGGCGTGCATCCGCACCCCGACCTTGCCGCCGCCTTCGCCGAGATCGCGCCGGAGGAAACCGCCGCCGAACGGGTCGAACGCTTCAAGGCCCTGACCGACGTGAACCCGGACGATCCGGAAACCAGGATGCTCGCCGCCGAACTGCTGATCGCGGCCGAGGATTTCCCCGCCGCCCGCCGCGCCCTTGGCGATCTGGTCGAAACCAAGCCGACGGTGCGCGTGCTGACCATGATGGCGGCGATCGAACGTGGCCTCGGCGCGCCGGAAGCCGAGGTGCGCGCCTGGCTGGGCAAGGCCGTCACCGCGCCGCGCGGCACGCGCTGGGTCTGCGACAGCTGCTCGCAGGTCCACAAGGGCTGGATGCCGATCTGTTCCAACTGCGGGGCCTTCGACACTCTCAGCTGGCGCGAGGCGCCGCATGACGCCGTCGCGGGGGCCGAGGGCGAGAACATGCTGCCCCTGATCGTGGGCGAGGACACGCCGCCCGCGCCGGTTACGCCTCCGATGGAACCGGCGGCCGACCCGGTGATGGAGACCGAAGTCACCGCCACCGACGTCCCCCCGCGGCCGGATGTCGTGCCCCCGACCGAAGGCGAGACGGTGGAGCCCGATCCGACCCGAAAATAACTCTTTCCCCCATGCGCCCAAGGTGCTAATGCGCCCCCCACGATGACATGCCCATGTCATCGTGGAGGTCGCCGAACCGCCTGCGGTTCACCGACCGGCGCCGCTGTAGCTCAGCTGGTAGAGCACGTCATTCGTAATGATGGGGTCGGGGGTTCGAGTCCCTTCAGCGGCACCACTTATATCAGGTAATTCCTGTTTATAATTTGAAAACTGTCATAGACAGAGCTCGGTGCCCGGATGAGGACACCACGCGGACGTCAGCCTTGGGCATCGCGCCCTTCGCTCGGCAACCGTCAGCAACATCCTTGCCCGCGACTTCACCATCCTGCCCGACACGCCCGCAAGCAGGCGCCGGTCAATGCCGGCGCCGTGCCATGGGTCAGGCCAGGTGCTTTCGACGCCTGCCCAGGTAGACCGCGAGCTCGACCGTCACCAGCACCAGCATCGACAGGCCGACGAGCGGAAAAAACACCCCCGCGGCGAGCGCCATCAGCAAGAGGGTCCGGGGAATGCGCAGGTCGGCCGGGACCTCCGGCACGCCAAGCGCACCCGAGGGGCGGCGCTTCCACCACATGGTTGCGCCGGACACGCTCAGGCCGATCATGGCGATACAGGCCAGCAACAGCACGACCTGGTTCGCCAGCCCCCATTCCTGCCCCATATGGACGGAAATCCCCCATTCGGCCCAACGTCCCAGCGTGCCGAGATCGGAAAGCCCGGCATCGTAAAGCACCTCGCCGCTGTACTGGTCCAGGTGGATCACACGCTCGTAGGTGATGTCGTCCGGATAGACGGAGGCGGTGAACACGCCCTCGGGCCCCTTCGGCATCGACACGGCATAGCCCGGCACGATGCCCCGCTTTTCAACGGTCGCGATCACCTGGTCCAGGGTCTGCGGCACCCCGGATGCGGCGCCGGACAGCGGGACGGGCTGTTGCTCGATGATCCAGGGCGCCCGGTCCGTGGCATCCGCAAGCGGGACCGTCGACGCCGGCAGGCCGGACCAGTAGCCCTCGGGCATGCCGAGGCCCAGTTCGTTGGCGATATCGTAGAACTTGCCGCCCCAGACGCCGGACCAGGGCAGCCCGGTCATTGCAAGGAAAACGATGAAGACGCCGGTATATAGGCCCGTCACCGCGTGCAGGTCGCGCCACCAGGGACGCCCGCGGCTGGCCTTGATGCTGACCGTTCCAAGCCCCTTTCCGCGGGGCCACCAAAGATAGATCCCCGAGGCCACAAGCAGCACCATCCAGCCGGCGGCCATCTCGATCAGCCGGTTGCCGAACCAGCCGACATATTCCAGCGAATGCAGTTTCCGGACGACGTACATCGCCGGGCTTCCCGCCGCGCCGGCATCCCAGAGCGTCCCGAGCACCTCGGCCGAGTAGGGATCGACGTAGACGGTGTTCTTGAGCCCGTCGGGTCCGAGAATGTCGACCTCGGCGCTGCGGTCGGCACCGGCTGGCGGGCTGTATGACCTGATCTCGCCGGGATGGGCCTCAAGCGCGGCGGCGGCAAGCACCGAAGCGGCGGCCATCTGGACCGAGGCGGGCGTGACAAGACGCAGGCGGGAATGGGCGGCGTCGTTGATCTCGTCCTTGAAGAGATAGATGCCGCCGGTGATCGCGAGGATCAGCACGAAGGGCAGGATCACAAGTCCCGCGATGAAGTGCCAGCGCCACACGGCGCGATAGATCGCGGCAGAGGCCGCGCGAGAGGTTTGTTCCGTCATGAGACACATCCGATTGACCCGGCGCCTGGCCGGGCATGAAGATAGATCGCGGTGCAGGTCGCCCGCACCGGCGCGGTTCGGAAAGAGGACGGCGCAGGGCCGTCAGACGGAGATCGGCGGAGCCCGGGTGGAGTGGCAGATGTTGCGCGCCTGGGCGGCGCGATGAAGATCGTCGCTCTGCCCCCAGGCGTCATGCGGTTCCAGCAGGAAGGTCCGCACTGCGAGGCGGATTTCGGGCGCATCGGGCAGGCCATGGCAAAGTGGGCAGCGGTGGTCGTGCCGCGCCTCTTCCCCGCATAGATCCACAAGATCCCCGCCATAGATCAGGGCATGGACCTCTCGCTGGACCGCGCCGCGTTCGGGCGCCATGAGGGCGGCAGAGATCGCGCTCGACAATGCGACAAGCACGCCGAGAGCAAGCAACCCACCAAGGACAATCCGCCGACACATGCCGCCTTTTCGCACATGCCGGGGTCAATGGTAAGCGAATGATTTCAGAAGGAGATCAGGGGAACAAACGTGAGGTCCGGCATCATCCGTCGGACGTACGCCAGACAAAGCCCAAAGGCGCTGTGTCTTCCGCTGTGACCGGCAGGCCGAGGCGCCCGGCCGCCGCATTGCGCCCTGGCAGCCCGTGCACCCGTTCTGGCCACCGCCGGACCGGGCCGCCGGTATTTTGCTTCCATCACGACAGAACGCGGGTAACGTCGAGGGGAATTTACCAGGAATAAGGAGGCGCCCCATGGACGGCAGGCTATTCGTGGGCGGTGGCGGTGCGAGCTATGGCAACCCGCAGTTCCTTCGGCTCGACTATGCCAATCGCCATGGTCTTGTCGCCGGCGCGACGGGCACCGGCAAGACCGTCACCCTCCAGATCCTCGCCGAAGGCTTCTCTGCCGCGGGTGTGCCGGTCTTTCTGTCGGACGTGAAGGGCGATCTGTCCGGCCTCGCCGCGCCGGGCCGGGAGGACGTCAAGCTGCACGAGGCTTTCACCAAGCGCGCCGCCAGGATCGGCTTCGATGCCTATCGCTACGAGGGGTTTCCGGTCACGTTCTGGGACCTCTTCGGCGTGCAGGGCCACCCGGTGCGTACGACGGTCGCAGAGATGGGGCCGCTTCTTCTTTCCCGCCTGATGGATCTGACCGAAGCGCAGGAAGGTATCGTTAACATCGCCTTCCGCCTTTCGGACGAACAGGGGCTGCCGCTTCTCGACCTGAAGGACTTCCAGGCGCTGCTGATCTGGGTCGGCGAGCACCGCGCCGAGCTGTCGCTGCGCTACGGCAACGTTTCCCCGGCCTCGATCGGCGCGATCCAGCGGCGGCTTCTGGTGCTTGAAAACCAGGGGGGCGCCCGGCTTTTCGGGGAGCCTGCTCTCGACCTGTCCGACATCATGCGGAACGATCAGGACGGCCGCGGGCGGATCAACATCCTCGCTGCAGACACGCTGATGACAAGCCCGCGCCTCTACGCGACCTTCCTCCTCTGGCTGCTGAGCGAATTGTTCGAGGAGCTGCCCGAGGTCGGCGATCCCGACAAGCCGAAGCTCGTCTTCTTTTTCGACGAGGCGCATCTGCTCTTCGACGGCGCGCCGAAGGCTCTTGTCGACAAGGTCGAGCAGGTGGCGCGCCTGATCCGGTCCAAGGGGGTTGGGGTCTACTTCGTCACGCAGAACCCGGCCGACGTGCCCGAGGATGTGCTCGGGCAGTTGGGAAACCGGGTGCAACACGCGCTCCGCGCCTTCACGGCACGCGATCGCAAGGCGCTGAAGCAGGCAGCCGAAACCTACCGCGAGAACCCGGCCTTCGACACCGAGGCCGCAATCCGCGACGTCGGCGTCGGCGAGGCGGTCACCTCGCTTCTTGAGGAAAAGGGCGTGCCGGGCGTGGTCCAGCGGACGCTGATCCGTCCGCCATCCTCACAGCTTGGGCCGCTGGACGCGGAGGCGCGCGCGCGTGTCATCGCCGCGTCGCCTGTCGCAGGGAAATACGAGCAGGTCTTCGACCGCGAGTCCGCCTACGAGATCCTCGCCGAGCGGGCGGAGCGTGCCGCTGTCGCCGCCGAACGGGCCGAGACCGGGGAAGACCAGCTTGAGGAGAGCGAGCGCGAGTTTCGCGCTGCCCGGCGTTACACCGGCACGCGCGTGTCCCGCTCCTCCTCCGTGCGTTCGCAAACGGGTGAGAGCCTTGGTGCGGCGATCGGCTCGGTGGTGATCAAGGAGCTCAAAGGCACCACCGGCCGCCGCATCGTGCGCGGCATTCTCGGAGGTCTGTTTCGGGCGCGGTGAGGCGGCGGCGGCGACTCCCGGGGCCGGCACCGGAGTGTGGACCAGCATGCGTCCAACCCGTATCATCACACCCCGCCCATCGACGATTCAACGGAGGGCAGTTGCCGAAGAATGGACAGCCCATCATCCCTATCGCAGCAGGCCCCAAGGCCAGCCCGACACGGTCCGCACGCCTTTCTTGAAAGCCTGACAGGGCCGACGCGGGGCGAGACCACGTGGCTTCTGGATGATGAGCTGATCGCCTCGGTCGACGACGCGCGTTCACTGCAGCTGACCACCCCCGAGGAAACGGATCCCGTTCCGGTCGCCCTTGCCCGCCTGACGCTGTCAGAGGCCAGTTACTGGCTGGAAGCCCTTGGCGATGCGGATATCTGGGTCAACGGGCGCAGGGTCCAGGCGGCACATCTGATGCATGGCGACATGATCGAATTCGGAGAACACGGCCCCATGTGCCGGTTCCGGCTTTGCAACCGCTCCTTTCCGCGCCACTGGACGATCGACGACATCGTGGGCGACGCGGTGGCCTATGCGCGGTCCAGTCGCCGGCCGCTGGGCCGACGCGCATCCTTCGCCCTGCTTGATGGGGGACGGCGGGTTCTGTGGCATACGACGCTGTTCTTCCGAGTGTCGGTCATCCTCAGTATCGGGCTTCTCGCTGGCTTCGGCTATCTGCTCTATGCCAATGACCGCCGTTTCGAAGAAGCCATGCGGCAGGAAGCGCTCCGGATCGAGGCGATCTCGACCATCCTGGCGCAGACCGCCCAGGACGCGCTGACCCCGGACGACCTGGCAGGCCTTCGCGCAGAGCTCGACGCCCGGCTGACAACGAATGCGGACCGCCTGTCCGAACTGGAACGGCAGTCCGGCGCCTCGGCGCGCATAATACGGGCCTCTGCAAACTCGGTCGCCTTCCTGCAGGGGGCATACGGGCTGCGCCACCAGGAAAGCGGCAAGCTCCTTCGTCATGTTCTTGGCGCCGATGGCCAGCCCCTGATGACCCCCTTCGGGCAACCTCAGATTTCACCGGACGGAACCGGTGCACCGCTTGAATTCCAGTTCACCGGCACGGGGTTCCTGATTGCCGAGGGCCCGCATCTGGTCACGAACCGGCATGTGGCCCAGCCGTGGCGCAGCAGCGACAGGATGCGGGCCTTTGCCGCCGGGGGGCTGGAGCCCGAAATGCTGAAACTGCTGGTGTACCTGCCCGATACGCCCAGGCCGAACGCGGCCGTGCTGGAAACGGTCAGCGACACGGCCGACCTTGCCATCCTCACGCTGGACAGGCCGCTGGCAAACGGTGTCGGCCTTGCGCTTGCGGATGACCTGCCCGGAGCCGGAACCGAGGTCGTTCTCATCGGCTATCCAACCGGGCTCAGGGCGTTGCTGGCCCAGGCGGGACCGGATTTCCTGAAGGCCGTCGAGGACAGCGGCAACACCGATTTCTGGTCCATGGCCGCTCGGCTTGCCGAGCAAGGTTTCGTTCAGCCACTGGCAAGCCGGGGCATCGTCGCACAGGTCAATTCAGGCGCTGTCATCTATGACGCCGAGACAACGTCAGGCGGTAGCGGAGGGCCTGTCCTGGACGACAGGGGCCGGGTGATCGCGGTGAACGCGGCCATTCTGCCGGAATTCGGCGGGTCGAACATCGGCGTGCCGGTCACGTTGCTGCATCAGCTTCTGGCCGACAGCTTCGACTGATCCGGATCTGCCCACATGCCTTGACCCTGGCATGCTGCATCCCGAAAACGTTCCGCAAAGGCCTCCACCCCGATGACGGCAACGGTGACACGGGACTTGCCGTCGCGCGATCATCCTCTTCACATGAAACGGGTGGTCGGGATTGCCAGGGCACGCCGCCGGCGCGCTGTCAGCCGATCTCGCGCCGGTCCTGATCCTGTGTGCTGAGTATGCCGGGATCGAGCACCGAAAGCCCCGCCAGGTCGCAGACCAGCAGGCTTTCCCCGGTCCCGGCACGTGCCAGCGGCTGGCCGTCCGGCCCGACGATGACCGACCCGCCGCCAAAGGCCAACCCGGCCTCGTCGCCGTGGTAATTGGCATAGACCACCGTCATCCGGTATTCATAGGCCCGCGCCGGCACCAGCGCGTCGTTGACCACGCCGAAGCCGGCCGGATTGGCCGTGGGCACCAGCAGCAGATCGACGCCGGCCTCGTGCAAGGCCCTGACATGATGGGCGAATTCCACGTCATAGCAGATCAGCAGCGCGGCCCTGCGATCGCCCAGATCGAAGATGGAATAGCGGTCGCCGGGCTGAAAGACGCCCTTCTCCATCGGCCCGAACAGCTGCAGCTTGCGGTGATGGGCCAGCTTGCGGCCCGTCGCGTCGTAGCAGCTGGCGACGTTGTACACCGCCTCGCCGTCGCGTTCGGCCCAGCCGATGGCCAGCCCGCAGCCCGCCTCGCGCGCGAGCCCGGCCAGCCGCTCCTCCCACGGGCCACCCTGCACCTGGGCGCGGGCGGGGTGAAGATCGGGGCGGTTGTAGCCGGGCAGGTACAGTTCGGGGAAGACCGCCATCCCCGCCCCCGCCAGAGCGGCTGCGCCCAGCATCCGGCCGACCCGGTCAAAGGCGGCGTCCTCGTCGCCATCGGTGGTCGGGCTCTGGTACAGGGCGATCTTCATGGGGACCTCATGCGTCGGCGGTCATCTTGGCCGCATCGGCGTGATACTCCATGTATCCGCGCTGAATGGCAATCTGGTCGGCGATGAACTTCGCATCGTGCCAGACCCCCCAGATAAAGGACGACCCCCGCCGCGTCTGCCAGGGCAGTCCGACGAAATAGATCCCCGCTTCGCGCGAGACGCCGCGCTGATGCAGCGGGCGGCCCTTGTCGTCGAAAGTGTCGGCCTTGAGCCAGCCGTAATCCACCGCGTAGCCCGTCGCCCAAAGCACCGTGGTGATGCCTTGCCTGGCCAGGTCCAGCGCCCGAATGGGCGTGCTCACGCAGTCGGGATCCCCGGGGATCACCCGCGCCTCGGGCTCTTCGGGCAGGTCCAGCCCGTTGGCGGCGACATAGGCGTCCGCCTCGTCGAGGACCGAGAGGTAATTTGCGTCGCCGTTCAGGATGTTCTCGCGCAGATCCGGGGCAAAGCGCAGCGTGCCGTTCTCATAGCCCGCCGTCATGCCGACCAGGGTCATGCCCCGGTGCGCCAGCTTGCGCATGTCGACGGTCTTGCCGCCGTCGGCGCCGCTGACGGCGATTGTCACATGGTCGGTCCCCGGGGCCGGCGTGTCGGCGTTCCACTTGCCCAGAACCCCCAGCCACCAGACGAAATCGCGGCCGCGATAGCTGCGCGGCGGGCGGTCATGCGGCCCGACCGACAGGTAGACATCGCGCCCGGCGGTCATCAGCTCTTCGGCGATCTGCACGCCCGACGATCCGGCGCCCACCACCAGCACGCCGCCCTCGAGCAGCTGGCCGGGGTTGTGGTAGGAATTGGAATGCATCTGGAAGACCGGCGCGTCGGCGGGGATGATCGGCGGGATCACCGGGCGCTGGAACGGGCCGGTCGCCGCCACCACGTGGCGCGCCTCGATCTCACCGTCCGAGGTTTCCACCCGAAAGCCGCGCCGCCCGTCCAGCCGGCTGACCCGCGTCACCTCGACCCCGGTGCGCAGCGGCGCGTTGATCTGTTTCGCATAGGCGACGAAGTAATCCGCCACGCTGTCCTTGTCGGGAAAGTCATCGGGGCCGCAGGGGAATGTCATCCCCGGGAACCGGTCATGCCAGGCCGGTCCGTTGGCCACCAGCGAATCCCAGCGTTCGGACCGCCAGCGTTCGGCGATGCGATGCCGTTCCAGCACCAGGTGCGGGATGCCAAGCGCACCCAGATGTTCGCTCATCGCGACGCCTGCCTGCCCGCCGCCGACAACGACCGTATCCGTCTTTTCCATTCCGATCCTCTCTGTACGCACCCTGGACAGCAGACTAAGCGAGCGGACCGCTTGGCCGAAACCCGTTAATAGGGGCGCCATGGCTGGTTTATGGCCAGGGTCCCTTGGCGTACTTCTGTTCTGCGGAAAGAAACAACAGGCTTGCCCGCCACGCAGCCTGCGCAGATGCTGCGACCCGGCGCAACGACAGGAGATCCCATGGCCCACGAGCGCATCCGCCCGTTCAACACGCGCGACACCTACCCCGAGCAATCGCTCGACAACGACCTGGCCCAGGCGGTGGTGACCCGCGGCGGCCGCACCGTCTGGCTGCGCGGGCAATGTCCGCAGAACCTTGACGATGCAAAGAACATCGACAGCCACGATCCGGTCGAACAGACCCACAAGGTGATGCAGAACATCCGCCAGCTGATCGAAGAGGCCGGCGGCAGCATGGAGCACCTGGTGAAGGTCGTCGTCTACATCACCGACGTACGCCACCGTGAGGCCGTCTACCGGACCATGGGCGAATATATCCAGGGGGTGCACCCGGTCTCGACCGGGCTTGTCGTGCAGGCGCTGGCCCGGCCCGAATGGCTGGTGGAAATCGACGGCACCGCCGTGATCCCGGACTGAGCCGATGACCTTCTCGCTTGTCGCCCGCTGTGCCCGGACCGGAATGTTCGGCGTCGCCATTTCCTCCTCCTCGCCGGCCGTGGCCGCGCGCTGCGCCTATGCGCGGGCGGGTGTTGGGGCGGTCGCGTCGCAGAACGTGACCGACCCGACGCTGGGACCGTTGACGCTGGACCTGATGCAGGGCGGCCTGTCGGCGCCCGAAGCCATCGCCGAGGTGCAGCGCCGGGGCAAATTCATCGAGTATCGCCAGGTGCTTGCCGTCGATCCTGCCGGGAACACCGCGATTCACTCGGGCCCCAATTCCCTGGGCATCTGGACCCAGGCCGAAGGCCGGGACGTCGCTTCGGGCGGGAACCTTTTGGCCAATGACGGGGTGCCGGCGGCCATCGTGGAGGGCTTTGTCGGGTCGACCGGCCATCTGGGCGACCGGCTGATCGCCGCCATGCGCGCAGGCCTTGCCGCTGGGGGCGAGGCCGGGCCGGTGCATTCGGCGGGCATGATGCTGGTCGACAAGGTCGCCTGGCCGGTCGCCGACCTGCGCTGCGACTGGACCGAGGAGTGCCCGATCGAGACCGTCGCAACCGCATGGCAGGTCTACAAGCCCCAGCTGGACGCCTATGTCCAACGCGCGCTGGACCCGCGCGCGGCGCCGTCCTACGGCGTGCCCGGCGACGAGTGACCGGGCCGTCCCGACGGCTGGCAGGCGTGCGTGCCAGGCGGATGCTCCCGCCAAGGCGCGATGAAGGCAGAGGCGGCGGCGCCGGCGTGATCGGATCAATACACGGAATTGTCCCATGAATGAGACACTCTCGATTCTGAAGCGTTTGATCGCCTTTGACACTGTTAGTGCGAAATCTAACCTCGATTTGATTGATTTCATCGAAGGCTACCTGAAGGATCGCGGCTTCTGCGTCACGCGTGTCCCAGATATGAGACACAAAAAGGCCGGACTTTTTGCCGCCATCGGGCCGCCGGGCGACGGCGTGCTGCTGTCGGCCCATACCGATGTGGTTCCGGTGGAGGGACAGGACTGGACCCGCGATCCCTTTCGCCTGACCACCGAGGGCGACAGGCTTTACGGGCGCGGCACCACGGACATGAAAGGCTTCCTCGCCGCCATGCTGTCCGTGGCCGACCGGGCCTCGAAAAGACAGCTGAGGGAGCCGCTGAAACTGGCGATCTCCTACGATGAGGAAATCGGCTGTGTCGGCATCGCGCAGATGATCGACGCGCTAACCCCGGCGCTGGGGCAACCGCGCGCCTGTATCGTCGGCGAGCCCACGAACATGGAGGTCGCGATCGGTCACAAGGGCAAGCAGGCGCTGCGCGCGATCTGCCATGGCGAGGCCGGGCATTCGGCGCTGGCGCCGTGCTTTACCAATGCCTTGCATCCGGCAGCCGACCTGGTGCTGGGCCTGCGCGGGCTGCAGGACGAACTGGCCGAAACCGGCGCGCGCGATACCGACTACGCGGTGCCCTTCAGCACGGTGCATGCCGGGATACTGTCGGGCGGCACCGCGCTGAACATCGTGCCGGACCGGGCCGCGCTGACCTTCGAATTCCGCCACCTCGCCGCCGACCGGCCCGGGGACCTGCTCGCCCGGATCGAACGCCTTGTCGACGAGACCGCGCAGCGCCACGGCGCGCGGATCGAGCTTGAGACGCTCACCGCCTATCCCGGGCTCGACACCGCGCCGGATGCGCCCGTCACAACCCTGGTGCAGCGGCTGGCGCAGACGCAAAGCCTGACCAAGGTCGCCTTCGGAACCGAGGCGGGGTTCTTCGATGCGCTGGGGATTCCCACCGTGGTCTGCGGGCCGGGATCGATGGAAGGGCAGGGGCACAAGCCCGACGAATACATCGACCGCGCGCAGCTGGAGGCCTGCGAGCGGATGCTGGACCGGCTGCTCGACACGCTCGCATGACGCGAGTCGCGCGGGCGGTTTGCCTAATAAACAGGCAGGACTGCCCTGTCATGCAGCGGAGCCTGCCGCCTGAAGGGTGACAGACGGCGTCAGGCCTGCCACGCAAGTGCCTGGGCATTTGGCCATCGCTGCCGCAAGGCCCCCGTCGCATCGCGCGATCAGGGGTGCGGGATGCGGCTGGACACTGTCCGGAACACAGGCAGCAGCTGGCAGGCAGACGTTTGAACACCTCAACCACCGATGCGATCGACATCCGCGACGCGGTCAAGCGATACGGCGATTTCACCGCGCTGCACAGCGTCTCCCTGTCGATCCGGGACAATGAATTCTTCACCCTCCTGGGCCCCTCCGGCTGCGGCAAGACCACGCTTCTGCGGATGATCGCCGGCTTCGAGGACGTGACCGAGGGCGCGATCTTTCTGTTCGGGGAAGAGATCGAGAAGCTGCCGCCGCACAAGCGCCCGATCAACACGGTGTTCCAGAACTACGCCCTGTTCCCGCACATGTCGGTGCTGGAGAACGTGGGCTTCGGGCTGGAAATGCTTGGCCACCCGATGCAGGAGGTCCGCAAGCGCGCCGGCGAGGCGCTGGAGATGGTTCAGCTGTCGCAATTCGCCGCGCGCAAGCCCGCGCAGCTGTCCGGCGGGCAGCAGCAGCGGGTGGCGCTGGCCCGGGCGCTGGCGCCCCGGCCCAAGGTGCTGCTGCTGGACGAGCCGCTGTCGGCGCTGGACCTGAAGCTGCGCAAGGCGATGCAGATCGAGCTGAAGCACATCCAGCGCGACACCGGCATCACCTTCATCTTCGTGACCCACGACCAGGAAGAGGCGCTGACCATGTCCGACCGCATCGCGGTGATGTCGTCGGGCGAATTGCAGCAGCTCGGTGACGCGCGCGAGATCTATGAACAGCCGCGCAACACCTTCGTCGCGGATTTCATCGGCGAAACCAACCTGTTGCCCGTCACCGTGGACGAGGTTCAGGGCGGGCGGGCCGCCTGTCACCTGCCCGGGGGGCAGACGCTGACCTGCGATGCCTCGGCCGGAGTGGCGCGGGGGGCCAGGGTGCACCTGTCGCTGCGGCCCGAACGTGTGATCGTGGCGGCGCAGCCGGGGGTCGAGAGCCTGAAGGCCACCGTGCGCGAGAACATCTTCGTCGGCACCGACATCACCACCATCGTCGACCTGGCCGGAGGCGAGGAATTCCGCATCCGCACCTCGAACTCCGACCGGGGCCGCGCGCGGATCTTTGAACCCGGCGCCGGTGTCTTCCTGAACATGGAGCAGGGGGCCGCGCGCCTCCTGACCGACTGATGGCGGGCGGCGCGGCATCCGGCGGGTCGTCGCAAAGCGATACCTATGCCGGCGCGCGGGTCTGGCTGCTGCTGCCGGCCTGGGCGACGCTGCTGATCCTGGTGGTGGCGCCGGTGGGCATCATGCTGGTCTATTCCTTCCTGACGAAGGAATTCCGCGGCGGCGTGATCTGGGAGTTTTCCTGGGAGGCCTATGACCAGTTCTTCTTCAACCGGGGTCTGTTCGGGGACGAACCGCCCCGCATCGAATGGACCTATATCCTGATCTTCTGGCGCTCGATCTGGCAGGCCGGGGTGGCGACGCTGCTGAGCCTGGCGATCGGCTTTCCCACCGCCTGTTTCATCGCGACCCGCGCGCCGCGCCAAAGGCCGATCTGGGTGTTCCTGGTGACGATCCCCTATTGGGTGAACCTGCTGATCCGCACCGTGTCGATGAAATTCCTGCTGCGCGACAACGGTCCGCTGAACGAGGCGCTGCTGGGCATCGGCGTGATCTCGGAACCGCTGCATATCGTGAACACAAACCTCGCCGTGCAGCTGGGGCTGTTCTATTCCTACCTGCCGTTCATGGTGCTGCCGATCTATGCCGCGGTCGAACGCTACAACTTCAGCCTGTCCGAGGCGGCCGCCGATCTTTACGCGCCGCGCTGGACCGTGCTGCGCCGGATCCTGCTGCCGGCGGTGAAGCCGGGGATCGTGGCGGGCTGCATCCTGGTCTTCGTGCCGTCGCTGGGGTCCTTCCTGGCGCCGGACCTGCTGGGCGGGGCACGGAACTTCATGATCGGGTCGCTGATCGAAGAGCAGTTCAAGGGCAACGCCGGCAACTGGCCCTTCGGTGCGGCGGCCTCGATGATCCTGCTGACGCTGGTGCTGATCATCCTGCTGTTTTCCGCCCGGCAGCAGGGCCGGCAGGAGGCGCGCTGAGATGGCCGCGAAATACGATCTGAGGGTCTTTCCCGGCTTTCGCGCGGTCACGCTGTTCTGCCTCGCGATCCTTTATGCGCCGCTGGTGATCGTGACGATCTACAGCTTCAACGCCTCGCCCTCGATCACCAACTGGGACGGTGTCTCGCTGCGCTGGTACGTCGATGTCTTCACCGGGCCGGATTCGGAGAAGTTCAAATACGCCGCGCGCAACAGCTTTATCATCGCGATCATCGCCGCGACGGTGGCGACATGCATCGCCACGCTGGCCGCCACCGCGATCCTGCGCGGCGGGCGGTTCCGGCTGCGCACGGTGTCCTTCGGGCTGGTGTCGCTGCCCCTGATGGTGCCCGAGATCGTGACGGCGGTCGCCACGCTGATCTTCTTCAACGCGATCGGCTTCGACCGCGGCCTGCTGACCATCCTGCTGGCGCATATCGCCTTCTGCATCCCCTTCGCCTACCTGCCGATTTCCGCCCGGATGCAGGGGATCGAAGCGACCTATGAACAGGCCGCGATGGACCTTTATGCGACCAGGACGCTGGCCTTCCGCCGGGTGCTGCTGCCGCTGATGACGCCGGGGATCGTGTCGGGCTTCCTTTTGGCCTTCATCGTGTCGCTGGACGATTTCATCATCACCAACTTCGTGAAGGGCGCGGGGGTCGAAACCCTGCCGACAGCGATCTTCGGCGCGGTGAAACAGGGGATCAAACCGAATATCATGGCGATCTCGACCATGCTGCTGGGCATCTCGGTGGTGATGGTCACGCTGTCCTGGCTGGTCAGCCGCCGGGACGCCACGAAATGACGAGTACCCGACAGACATAAGCAAAACAGGGAGACAGACATGACATCCATTGTGAAGAGGGCTTTGACGACGACGGCCGCGGCGGCCGTTCTGTCGCTGGGCGCCGGGGCCGTGGCGGCCGAGGGCGACCTGGTGATCTATCACTGGTTCGAATACATCCCGCAGGAATTGCTGGACAAGTTTTCCGAGGAATATGACGTCAACGTCGTCATGGACACCTATGACAGCAACGAATCCCTGCTGGCGGCGCTGAAGGCCGGGGGCATGGGCACCTATGACGTGGCCGTGCCCGGCGATTACATGGTCGAGATCATGACCAACGAGGGCATGCTGGACGTGATCGCGGACGGCGAGCTGAAGAACAAGGGCAACATTTCCGAGGAATGGGCCGATCCGTCCTTCGATCCGGGCCGCAAGCATTCGATCCCCTATCAGTGGGGCTCGACCTCGTTCGCGGTCAGCCGCGATGTCTATGACGGCGATATCAACACCACCGCGATCCTCTTCGATCCGCCCGAAGAGCTGTCGGGCCAGATCAACATGCTGGACACCCAGGGCGAGGTGCTGACCATGGCCGCGCTGCACATGGGCATCCCGCAATGCACCACCGACCGCGACCAGCTGAAGGCGCTGAACCAGATGGTGCAGGCGGCGAAACCGCACTGGGCCTCGTTCAACTCGGACACCGCCAAGGAAGTGCTGGTGTCGGGCGACGTGGCCGTCGGCCAGATCTGGGACGGCTTTGCCGCCCGCGCGCGCGCGGAAGGGGCGAATATCGAATACGCCTTCCCGAAAGAGGGCTACGTGGTCTGGATGGACAATGTCGTGCTGCTGAAGGACGCGCCGAACCGCGAGAACGCGCTGTTGTTCATGGATTTCCTGCTGGAGCCCGAGAACATCGCCGCGGTCACCAATTATGCCCGCTACGTGGCGGGCGTCGATGGCGTGGAAGACTTCCTCGACCCCGAGCTGAAGACCCAGCCCGAGGCCAACCCGCCGGCCGATGCCGGCCCCGGCGTCTTCGTGCAGGCCTGCCCGCAGGAGATCCAGGAGGTCTATGACCAGATCTGGACCAACCTGAAGAAGTAAGCCGAAGGGCGGGGGCGACCTGCGTCCCCGCCACCACCGCGCATCAGTAGACCGAGGCCAGCCCCTGGGGCTTCAGCGACGGCTGTACGATCACCGTCGCCCCGTGCACGGACCGCTTGTGCAGGTCGATCACGTCCTGGTCCAGCATCCGGATGCACCCCGACGACACCGCCTTGCCAAGGTATTCCGGCTCGCATCCGCCATGGATGCGGTAGAGCGTATCGCGCCCGTTCTCGAACAGGTACAGCGCACGGGCGCCCAGCGGGTTGTCCGGCCCCGGATCCATGCCGCCGTTGGCCACCGAATAGGGGGCCAGGTGGGGGTGCCGCTCGATCATCGTATCGGGCACCTTCCAGCGCGGCCATTCCCGCGCGAACTGCAGCCGCGCGATCCCGTCCCAGCCGAAGCCCGCCGCGCCGACCGAGACGCCGTAGCGCATCGCCGTATCGCGGGTTTCGACGAAATGCAGGATGGCGGCGTCAGGGTCGACGACGATGGTGCCGGGTTTGCGATCCGGCCAGGGGTTGGCGACCTCGCGCCGCCAGAGCCGGGGCGGCACCACGCCTTCGGGCACCGCCGGGATCGGGAAGGGCTCGTCCATGATGGGGCCGTAGAAGGCGGGAAGCGGCGGGATGACCGGTTCCAGCGGTGCGTTGCGCGTGACGGTGTCGGTCGTGCAGGCGCCAAGCGCCGTCGCCGCGCCCATGGCGACGAAGCTGCGTCGGGTGAACATGGTTTTCTCCTGTGTGATCTGAACGGTACGGGTCCGGTCAGATCGGGCGCGGAGGGCTCCTTGGGGGCTGCGGCTGGTGGCCGGTCACCGCCCAGCCCGGGGCAGGGTGATGCGGATCGCGGCCGTCGGGACGCAGCGCGCCAGGATCCCCGGGCAGGATCGCGGGCAGCGCGCAATGGGTGCCCGGCAGGGTCGCGGTCCGGCAGCGCTTGCCGGTCGGTGCGGCGGTCTCGTGGGTCTCGGTGATCCCGTGCAGCTCGGCCGCCCTGGCCACGGCCGCCACCGGCGCGGCCGAAAGCCATGCCCCCCAGGGCAGCAGCATGACGACAAGCAGCACGCAAAGGCTTCGATAGAGGATCCGCATGGGGGATGTTTTTCCCCATCCGGGCGCCGCTGTCCATGGATCAGAGCACGCGGGCAAGGAAACTTCTCGTGCGCTCGTGTTTCGGCGCGGTGAAGATTTCCCCGGGTGTCCCACTTTCGAGAATCTGTCCTTCATTCAGGAAGCAGACCTTGTCGGCCACCTCGCGGGCGAACCCCATCTCGTGGGTGGCGAGCATCATGGTCATCCCGTCGCTGCGCAGCTGGCGCAGCACGTCCAGCACCTCGCCCACCAGCTCGGGATCGAGGGCGGAGGTGATCTCGTCCAGCAGCAGGATCTCCGGCTCCATCGCGAGCGCGCGGATGATCGCGACACGCTGCTGCTGCCCGCCCGACAGGGCGTCGGGATACTTGTCCATGTGGCTCTCCAGCCCGAAGCGGCGGAAGAGCGCGCGAACCGGCTCCTCCAGCTGCGCGGGTGTCCGGGATTTCACCCGGCGCGGGGCCAGCATCACGTTCTGAACGGCCGTCATGTGCGGGAAGAGGTTGTAGGACTGGAACACCATCCCCACCCGCTGCCGCACCGGGCGCGGATCCAGCCCGGGCTCGGCGATGTCGATGCCGTCCAGGACGATCTCGCCGTCGTCCACCGGCTCCAGCAGGTTGATGCAGCGCAGCAGGGTGGATTTGCCCGACCCCGAGGCGCCGATCAGGCAGACCAGTTCGCCCTTTTCCACCGACAGGTCGATGCCCCGGATCACCCGGTTGTCGCCGAAGCTTTTGGTCACGCCGCGAATGTCGAGAAAGCTCATCGCTGTCCCCTCTGCCGCGCCATGAGGTAATCGGCATAGCGCGTGGCGGGGATCGTCACGGCAAGGAAGATCAGCGCGGCGCCCACATAGGGTGTGAAATTCGCCATCAGCGACTTGTAGACACCGGCCTGGCGGAAGATTTCGACCGGTCCGATGAAGGACAGCAGCGCCACGTCTTTCTGCAGCGCGATGAAGAGGTTCATGTTCGCCGGCACCACGTTGCGCAGTGCCTGCGGCAGGATCACGTAGCGCATCGTGTCGGCCTCCGACAGGCCCAGCGACTGCGCGGCAGCGCGCTGGCTTTGGTGGATGCTGTCGATGCCCGAGCGGATGACCTCGGCCACATAGGCGGCATAGACGACGATCAGGGCGAGAGAACCCCAGATATAGGGCGAATTCCACGGACGTGGCAGGCCCAGACCGGGAATGCCGAAGCCCACGAGGTAGATCACCAGGATCACCGGCAGGCCCCGGAAGATATCCGTGTAAAGCGCCCCGAAGGCCCGAAGCGGGAACAGCACCGGGTTGCGCACGTCGCGGCAGAGCGCGATGGCCAGGCCCAGAACCGCGATCAGCGGCGCGCACCAGGCGAAGATGGCGATGTCCAGCAGGAAGGCTTCGAGAAGACCGGGGAAGGTACGGGCGAAGACCGAGCCGTTGAAGAAGCTCTTCTTCACGGCCTCCCAGCCCGGCGCCAGCGGCACCAGAAGGATGATGGCCGCGACGATCACGGCGGTGGATCCGGCCGCGATCAGGTTGGACCGGCGGCGCAGGCGGGATTCGTAGATGGCGCGGCGGGTCGGTGCCGCGCCCTGCGGAGGCAGGCTCATGTCAGTCGATGACGGGCACGCCGGTGGCTTCCTGCAGCCACTGCGCCTCGATCTCGGCCAGCTTGCCGCTGTCGGTCAGGGCGGTGATTGCGGCGTCGACGCAGGGCTTCAGCGCGCTGCCTTCTTCCATCAGCAGGCCGAACTGGTCGGGGTTGTCGGATCGGTCGGCCGGGAACTGGCCCAGCACCGTACCGTCCTCCACCAGCACCGCCGCCAGGTACAGCGCAGTGGGCAGGTCGAAGAGCGCGGCGTCGATCTGGCCCGCCTGGATCGCGGCGGTGACGTCGGCATTGTCGCCATACAGCATCGGGTCGCGGTCCGGCCCGACGATCTCCATCAGCATGGGCACGGCGGTGGTGTTGGCATCAGCGCCCCAGATCACGCCCTTGAGCGAGTCGACCGTTGGTTCGACCCCGTTGGAGACCGCGGCGTTGGTGGTCAGAACCGCCATGGCGGAGGTGTAATAGGGCAGCGAGAAATCGACCATCTCCTCGCGCTCGGGCGTGATCGAGAATTGCTGCATGTTGAAATCGAAGTTCTTCGCGCCCGGCTGGATCGCCTCGTCGAACGAGGTGCGGACCCATTGCACGTCGCCGGGGGCAAAGCCCATTTCGGCGGCGATGGCATAAGCGACGGCGGATTCGAAGCCCTTGCCGCTTTCCGGTTTGTCGTCGGCGACCCAAGGGTAATAGGCCGGATTGCCGGTGGCGACGGTCAGCTTGCCGTCGGTCAGGGTCTTGCCGGCGGTGCAGGCGTTCCCGGCGGCCAGCGCCGCGCCGGAGACCGAGGCGAAAAGGCCCGCGGCGAGCGCGAGGGAGAGCGGTTTCATGGGCTGTGATCCTCGTTGAACGTGTCGCGAATGTCCGGCTTGCAGGTTCTGTGCGCGCAGGGCGTTTGTCCAGCCCCGACAGCGTCGCCGGGACCCGTGGTGCCGCAATCGCCGGGGCGCGGTTAGCGGTTCAGCGTTGCGCTGACGTCGATCCGATTGCCGAAGGGATCGGCAATGACGACGGCGCGCAGGCCATGATCCTTGCCGGCCAGCCGACGGAGGATGCGCAGCCCGGGTTCGGGTCATCCACGTGTTGACCATCCGCGGCCCGGCGGCCCGGTCGCGGATGGCCGATCTGCTGTCCGAACGGGGGCATGAGACGCCGGCGGGCGCGCGGCATCAGGCCCGTTGGTCCGGCGGCCCGACCGAAAATTCTTCTGCCTGTGCGGACATTTGATCATGGCGGAACACTTGGCCAAAGCTATGGTTTTCCATGATTGACGGACCGCGCGATCCGGTGTCCCTGTTGAGACATGAAGACCTCTCCGCTCCCCGACCGGGGGTTCCCCACAGACGAGTTCCGAACCCGCACAGCCCGCATCCGGGCCGGCCTGGCCAAGGCCGGGCTGGACGCGATCCTGCTGACGACAGAGCCCGAGATCCGCTATGTCACTGGGTTTCTCACCCGGTTCTGGGAAAGCCCGACGCGGCCCTGGTTCGTCATCGTTCCTCTGGGGCAGGAGCCTGTTGCCGTGATCCCCGAGATCGGCGCGCCGCTGATGGGGCAGGGATGGATCACCGATATCCGGACGTGGAGCTCACCCGACTACGACGACGACGGGATCGGCCTGCTGGCGCGGTCGCTGCGCGGGCTGGTGCCGGACAGCGGGCGGATCGGCGTGCCCGACGAGGGCGAAACGCATCTGCGCATGCCATTGTCATCCTGGTCGCATCTGCAGAAGCGGGTGGGCGGGCGAAGGTTCGTCGGCGATGGCGGGCTGATGCGGCGGCTGCGCATGGTGAAATCGCCGGCCGAGATCGCCAAGATCGAAACCGCCGCCGCCATCGCCGGCCGCGCCTTTGACCGCCTGCCCGAGATCGCCGCCGAGGGCGTGCCGCTGCAGACGGTCTTTCGCCAGTTCCAGGGGCTCTGCCTGGAGGAGGGGGCGGACTGGGTCTCCTACCTCGCCGGTGGCGCGGGGCCGGGGGGATATGCGGATGTGATCTCTCCGGCCAGCGCGCGGCCGCTGCAGCGGGGCGATGTCCTGATGCTGGACACCGGCGCGGTGCATGACGGGCATTTCTGCGATTTCAACCGCAACGTCTCCATCGGGTCGGCCAGCGCCGAGGTGCGCGCCGCCCATGCCCGGCTGATCGAGGCGACGGCCGCGGGGTTCGACGCGGCGCGTCCCGGACAGCGAGCGCGGGACCTGGCGCGGGCGATGGACAAGGTGCTGACCGGCGGCACTGGCACGCCCGGCCGGCTGGGGCACGGGCTGGGCATGCAGCTGACCGAGCCGCCGTCGCTGATGCCGGCGGATGACACTGTCCTGCGGCCCGGCATGGTGCTGACGCTTGAACCGGTGCTGGCGCTGGGCGAGGGTCGGATCATGGTCCACGAGGAAAACATCGTGATCGAGGAGACCGGCGCGCGCTGGCTGTCGGCGCCCTCGGGCACCGAGATCCCCGAGATCGGCGCATGACCGGTGCGCTGCCCTTCCGGCTGGATCCCGGACGGCCGGCGCAGCTGGGGCTTGTCGTGCTGCAGGAGGACGAGACGCTCGAGGACGATTTCCGACGGTTGCTGCCCGGGGACGTGACGCTGCTGGTCTCGCGGGTGCCCTCGGGCCGGGACGTGACGCCCGAAAGCCTTGCGGCGATGGAGACGCATCTTGGCGCCTCCGCCGGGCTGATGCCGCGCGGCGCGCAACTGTGCGCGCTGGCCTACGGCTGCACGTCGGGGGCCGCGCAGATCGGGCCCGAACGGATCGCGGCGCGGCTGGCCGAAAGCGGGTTGCTCTGCCCGGTGACAGAGCCGGTGTCGGCGCTTGTTGCCGCCTGCCGGGCGCTGCGTCTGCGGCGGCTGGGCCTGTTGTCGCCCTATGTCGCGCCGGTGTCCGAACGGCTGCGGGCGGTGCTGCACGAGCGGGGTCTGACCACGCCGGCCTTCGGCAGTTTCGGTGTCTCGGAAGAGGCGATCGTGTGCCGGATCGATCGCGACTCGGTTCTGCGGGCGGCGGCCGAGGTCGCCGGTCAGGCCGAGGTCGACGGGCTGTTCCTGTCCTGCACCAACCTGCGCACGATGGAGGCGATTCCGCTTCTGGAACAACAGCTTGGCCTACCGGTCCTGTCCAGCAACCTGGTTCTGGGCTGGCACCTTCTGCAGCTGGCGGGCCTGCCCCTGCCGCCAGGTCGGCCCGGGCGTCTGTTCGCGCAGGCCGCCGGGCAATAGGGACTGCGCAATCGCGACAAATGGAGACGTTAAGCCGCCCTTAAGAGCCTGCCTGCTATCCCTGTTCCCGGGTGAGAAAAGGTGGGTGACATGGCTGCGCCAGGCAACGAAGCGCCGGCCATCATCAAGAGAAAGAAAGTCGTTGGCGGCGGCGGGCACCATGGTGGGGCCTGGAAAGTCGCCTACGCGGACTTCGTGACCGCGATGATGGCCTTCTTCCTTCTGATGTGGCTGCTGAACGCAACGACGGAAAAGCAACGCAAGGGTCTGGCGGACTACTTCTCGCCGACCGTTCCGATCAGCCGGGTGACCGGCGGCGGCGACGGCATGTTCGGCGGCCAGAGCGTGTTCTCGCAGGACAGTTTCCTCGAAATGGGCACCGGCGCGGCGTCGGTTCATCCGACCGAATCCAACAAGTCGCGCGGCGAAAGCGGCCTGCTCCAGGAAGGTGAGGAGGGCGCCGAGGAGGACCAGGCCTTCACCGATGTCGAGGACTCCCTGATGGGCCGCGGCGGTGAAAGCATGGTCACCAACGAGATGCTCAAGCACGTGGTCACCCGCGTCACCGACGAGGGGCTGATCATCGAGATCTTCGCCACCGACGACGGGCCGCTGTTCGAGGGCGAAGGCGAACGCCCGACCGCCCTTTTGCGGGACATCGTGCGGATGGTGACGCGGTCGATCACGCCGGTGGCCAACACCATCGCGATCGAGGGGCACATGCGCGCGCAGCCGGTCGTTCTGGCCTCCAACCCGTCGTGGGACAGGTCGACGCAGCGGGCGCACCGGGTGCGCGAACTCTTTGAATTCGCTGGAATTCCACCGAAGCGCCTGCGCCGGGTGACCGGGCATTCCGACCGCGAGCTGGTCGCGAAGGACCCGATGTCGGTCCGCAACGACCGGATCGAAGTGATCCTGCTGCGGAACTGAGATCGCTCTGCCGCCCGCTTGCGTCGCGGCGCGGGAGGCGATCCGGGGGGACCGGGGCGGGAAGGAGATAGGTGGGATTTGATCTGTTAGCGCGGCCTTAATCCCGAGCACGCTAGCTGTTGCCGCAAGACGCGCTTGCAGCAACAGAAAGGTGCTTACATGTCCATGTCGTCCTCGCTCAACGCCGGTGTTTCCGGCTTGCAGTCCAATTCGACGCAGCTTTCGGCCATTTCGGAGAATATCGCCAACGGATCGACCTTTGGCTACAAGCGGGTCGAGACCAGCTTCAATGCCATGGTCATGGGATCGGGCGCCGCCTATACGGCCGGCGGCGTGGCCGCCTCGACGACCCGGCTGATCGACGAATCCGGTGCGCTGGTGTCGACCAAGAACCCCACCGATATCGCCATCAGCGGCCGTGGCTTCGTTCCCACCACCTGGGAGCCGGAGTTCGCCGCAGGCGGTTCCGATATGCTGCTCAGCCGGGGCGACAGTTTCCGCATCAACGAAGACGGCTACCTGGCCACGGAAACCGGGCTGCTGCTGATGGGCTGGCCCGCGAACCAGGACGGGACCATCCCAAACTATCCGCGCGACACCGCCGACGGGCTTGAGCCGATCCAGTTCAGCCTGAACCTGTCGGGCGACCCGACCACATCCGTCGCCATGAGCCTCAACCTGCCCGCGGTCGATACCGAAACCGGCGCCTCGGGCGAGCCGCACGAACTGACGGTGGAATACTTCGACAACCTCGGCCGGTCGCAGAGCATCACGATGACATTCACCCCGACGGTGCCGGCCACCGGCACGTCGAACGAATGGACCGTGGTGCTGACCGACAGCGCCCAGCCGGGCGTGACGATCGGCGAATATGTCATGACGTTCGAAGACAGCCGGACCGCCGGCGGCACGTTGCAGTCGGTCGCCACCACCACCGGCGGCCCCTACGACCCGGTCGATGGCACGGTGCTGGTCAATGTCGCCGCCGGCCCGATCGAAATCGACATCGGCGCGGTCAACGATCCCTTCGGCGTGACCCAGCTATCCGACAGCTTCGCGCCGATCTCGATCACCAAGGACGGATCGCCCGTGGGCAACATGGTCTCGGTCGAGATCGACGAGAACGGCATGGTCAACGTGCTGTATGACACCGGCGTGACCGACACGCTGTACCAGGTGCCGCTGATCAACGTGCCCAATCCCAATGGGCTGGTGCCGCTGAATCAGCAGACCTATCGCCCCAGCAACAACAGCGGGTCATACTTCCTGTGGGATGCCGGCGACGGGCCGGTGGGGACGGTCTCGGCCTATGCCCGCGAAGGGTCCAACGTGGATATCGCCTCTGAACTGACCGACATGATCCAGACCCAAAGGGCCTATTCCTCGAACGCGAAGGTCATCCAGACCGTCGACGAAATGTTGCAAGAAACCACCAACATCAAGCGCTAAGCGCTTCTAGGAGGACCGGCTCATGTCCCTCACTGCCGCATCTTACAACGCGCTCAGCGGCCTGAACATGGCTTCGCTGACATCGCGCCTGATCTCGGACAACATCGCAAATTCGATGACCCCGGGCTACGGCGTGCGTACTCTCGGCCTGACGTCGGACCACAACGGGTCCGGCGTCAAGGTCCAGTCGATCACGCGGTTCGTCGACCCGGTCCTTCTGGCCAACCGGCGCGAGGCCGACGCGCTTTTGGCCAGCACCAGCACGATGACCCGCTTCTACGCCCGGATCGAGGACATCATCGGCCTGCCCGACGACGAATCGTCGCTCTCTGCCCGGATGACCCGGTTTCAGGCCGACCTGCTGGAAGCCGCCAGCCGCCCGGATTCCGGCATTCGCCTGGATCAGGCGGCGCATTCGGCGGGCGAGCTTGTCGATGTCATCAACGAGGCCGCGACTGCGGTGCAGGACCTGCGAAACGATGCCGAGAAGGACATCGCCGCCCAGGTCGTCCGCATGAACGACCTGCTCGCGGGCATCGACGAACTGAACACATCCATCTCGAAGACCATGATTTCCGGCAAGTCGGCGGCGCCGCTGGTCGACCAGCGGCAGAACATGATCGACGAATTGGCGAAGATCGTTCCGGTCAAGGAGGTCGAGCGGGAAAACGGGCAGATTTCCCTGTACTCGGCGGGGGGCGCGATCCTGCTGGACATCGAACCGGCCGAAATCGGGTTTACCCAGGTCAACCTGGTGACCCAGTATGCCACGCTGGACAACGGGCAGCTCTACGGGCTGACCTTGAACGGCCGCGACATCAGCGTCGATCCGGACCGCAGCGCGTTGCGCGGCGGGTCCCTGATGGCGGCCTTCGAGGTGCGCGATGTCACCGGGGTGGAGATGCAGGCCCGGCTGGACGGCATGGCCCGCGACCTGGTCGAACGGTTCGAGGATCCGGCGCTTGATGCCACCCGTGCGCCCGGCGATCCCGGGCTTTTCACCGACAGTGGCTCCGCCTTCAACCCGGCGGACGAACTGGGCCTCGCGCAGCGGCTGGCTCTGAACGCGGCGGTGGATCCGGACCAGGGCGGCGAAAGCTGGCGCCTGCGGGACGGGCTGGGCGCCGCGGCCCCCGGCGAGATCGGCAATGCGGACCTGATCCAGGACCTGATGGGCGCGATGGAAGGGGCGCGTACCGCACCGACCAGCGTCGGTACCGGCAGCTATTCGGCCACCGGGCTTGCGGATTACGTGACATCCCTGATCAGCACCGAACGCGCACGGGCGGAATCCGACAACAGCTTTGCCGCGATCCGGCAGACAGAGATGTCGGCCCTTCTGGACGCCGATGGCGTGGATACAGATGCCGAACTGGCATCGCTCATGCTGGTCGAACAGGTCTACGCCGCCAACGCGCAGGTCATGCAGACGATCGACAGCATGCTCCAGACCCTGATGGAGATCTGATCATGGGCCAGTATTCGATTGGCGACCTCGCCCAGTCCTCGCTGTTGCGGCTGCAAAGCACCCGGATGAAGGCCGACCTGCTGCAGCTGTCGCAGGAGCTGAGCACCGGCATGGTGGCCGACGTTGGCGTGCACCTGGCCGGGGACCTGGGGTATTACGCCGACGTGGAAAAGAACCTGCGCCTGCTGGACGGCTACGACCTGGCCGCGAAAGAGGCGAGCCAGTTCGCCGATTCGACGCAATCGGTGCTCGACCGCGTCGCCAGCTTGCTGGGTTCCTCGGTGCAAAGCACGCTGCCCGCGGCGACCACCGCCTATCAGGATGTGCGCGATCACGCGTCGATGGACGCGCGCAACGATCTCGAAGCGGTGATCGCCTCGCTCAACGGGACCTCGGCGGGCCGCAGCCTCTTTGCCGGCGCCGCCACCGACACGCTGCCACTGATCTCGTCGACCGTCTTCATCGACACGATGCTTGCGGCGCTGCCCCCGATCACCGACCCCGCCAGCCTGGTGACAGCGGTTGAGGATTGGTTCAGTGATCCGGCCGGGTTCGATGCGATGGCCTACCAGGGCTCGACCAACGACATTTCTCCGGTTCCGATCGGCGAGGACCTTCTGGTCAACATGTCGGTGCGCGCCGATTCCGACCCCCTGAAGGAGGTGATGAAGGGCCTGGCCCTTGCCGCCGTCGCCACCGATCCGGCCTGGGGTTTCGACCATCTCGAACAGGTCGAGGTCTTCGATGCGGCGTCGGGGATCATGCTGACGGCGCAATCCCGGCTGACCGCCCTGCAATCCGACATCGGCGCGGCGCAGGAGCGGATCGAGACCACCCTGACCCGCAACGCCGCCGCCCGGATCGGCTTTGAACAGGCGCGCCTGTCCCTTGTCGGCGCCGATCCCTTCGAGACGGCAACACGGCTGGACGATGTCCAGCTGCGGCTGGAAAGCCTGTACGCCGTGACCGCGCGCATGTCGCGCCTAAGCCTGGTGAATTACTTCTGATGCGACTGATCGTTCTTCTGCTCCTGCTCGTCCTGCCCGCCACCGTGTCGGCCGCCCCGGTCCGGCTCAAGGATCTCGTGGAATTCGACGGGGTCCGAGGCAACGATCTGGTCGGCTACGGGCTGGTCGTCGGGCTGAACGGGACCGGCGACGGGCTGAGAAACGCGCCCTTCACCGAAGATATCATGGCGACGATCCTCGAACGTCTTGGTGTCAACGTGACGGGCGAACAATTCCGGCCCAAGAACGTGGCGGCGGTGCTGGTGACGGCCAGCCTGCCGCCGTTTTCGCGGGCCGGGTCGCAGATCGACGTGACGGTGTCGGCGATCGGCGATGCCAAGAGCCTGCTGGGCGGCACGTTGATCATGACACCGCTGAACGCCGCGGATGGCCAGATCTATGCCGTGGCCCAGGGCACCGTACTGGCCGGCGGCGTTTCCGCCGGAGGTGATGCGGCCGAGGTCAGCACTGGTGTGCCCACCTCGGGGCTGATCCCCTCCGGCGCGCGGGTCGAGCGCGAGATCGAGTTCCAGCTGTCTTCGCTCAGCACCGTGCGGCTGGCCCTGCGAGAGCCCGATTTCACCACCGCGGGCCGGATCGAGAGCGCCATAAACCGCGAATTCCGCCGCAATGTGGCAGTGATGACGGATTCCGGCACGATCGAGCTGAACATCGGTGCCACGCGGACGGCCTCGACGGCTCATGCGTTGCAGCGGGTGGAGAACATCCTGGTCGAGCCCGAACGCAAGGCGCGCGTGGTCGTCGACCAGCGCTCCGGGACGATCGTGATGGGGGATGACGTGCGGATCTCGCGGGTGGCGGTGTCTCAGGGCGGGCTGACCCTGCGGGTCGAGGAGGCACCGATCGCGGTGCAGCCAAATCCCTTTGCCCGGGGCGAGACGGTGGTGGTGCCGCGCACCAATGCCGGCATCCAGGAGGATCCGGGCATCAGCCTGGCCGAGGTGCCCGAGGGGACATCCCTGGCGCAGGTGATCGCGGGGCTCAACGCGCTGGGCGTGTCCCCGCGGGACATGATCGACATCCTGCAGACGATCAAGGCGGCCGGGGCACTGCATGCGGAGTTCGTGGTGCGCTGACGCACCGGCCCCTGCCACCGCGCCCCAAGGGACCGCTTTGCGCGGTCCCTTTTTCTTGCGCCGGTCGGTCTTTCGACCGAGGCGCATTCGCATTTGTCAGGGCGGTCAAGTTCGCCGCGGAACCTTCTCCGGCCGGGCGACTGCCGGAGCCGGCGCGCATTGGCGAGGCTGGCGTCGCCTCTGGCCTTTCCCCATCTTCTGTGGGGACGGCACTCCTCCAGGCGGGTCCCTCGGGACCCGCCTGGCAGATGCTGCCAGTGGCTGTTCAGTTGAAGTAGCTGCGGACGAGGGCGCCGGCGATCAGGCTCCAGCCGTCGGCGACCACAAAGAAGGCCAGCTTGAACGGCAGGGCAACGACGGCCGGGGGCACCATCATCATCCCCATCGACATGAGGATCGCCGCGACCACCAGGTCGATGACCAGGAACGGCAGGAAGATGACAAAGCCGATCTGGAAGGCGCGGGCGATTTCCGACAGCAGGAAGCTGGGGACGAGCAGCGACAGCTGCGCATCGCGGGCCGGCGCGTCGAGATCGGCGTCGGGGCGCAGGGTGGCCATGGCCGTGAAGGTGTCGGGATCCAGACGGGCGGCCATGAAGTCGCGGAACGGATCCATGGTCCGCACGAAGGCGGTTTCGGTATCGATGCTTTCCGACAGCAGTGGTTCGATCCCTGCCTGCCAGGCCGTCATGAACACCGGCTCCATCACGAAATAGGTCAGGAACAGCGCGAGGCTGACGATCAGCATGTTCGGCGGCGCCTGCTGCAGGCCGATGGCCTGGCGCAGGATCGAAAGGACGGTGACGAGAAACGGAAAACAGGTGATCATGATCACCAGCCCCGGCGCGATGCTGAGGACGGTGATCAGCAGGATCAGCTGGATGGACCGCGCCGTCAGCGATTCGCCGTCGCCCAGCGAGACCGAGATCTCCTGCGCGTGAAGGCCGGCCGGCAGGGTACAGACCAGCAGGACAAGCCCGGCGGCCCAGACCATGCGGGACATGGGCTTATCCCAGTTCGTCACGAAGATTGGCGATCTCTGTCAGGCGCACGGCCAGCTGGCCGGGTACATCGCCCTCAAGCTCTTCCAGCTCACCGCGGGCGACGAGCTTGTCGCCGACATAAAGTTCGACCGGGTCCTCGACGCGGCGGTCAAGACCCAGGACCGCGTTTTCGCCGAGCCGCATGAGGTCGCGTACCAGGGGACGGGCCTTGCCGACGCTCACGACGATCTCGATCGGGACGGCGGAAAAGGGGTTATGGGAATCGGGGCGGGCATCGCCATCAGGCAGTTCGGTCACTGGAGGTCTCCTTGCGGGTTTCAAAGACATGGGCCGCCAGGGCATCGCGGATTTCGTCTGCCAGGGCGGAAAGATCGATCTCGACTCCGCCGTCCTCGAGATGCAGGCGTGCCTGTCCCTCGGCCAGGGCTGGATCTTCGTCGATGATGACGTCGAGGTTGCCGGTCTCGGGCAGAAGGGGGGCGATCGCCTGTTCGGTGCCCGGCGGCACCGCCAGAACCAGGGGGCGGCCCATGGCCTGGGTCGCGATGTCCTGCATCGCGGTTACGATATGCGGGGCAAGGCCGCTGCGGATCATCCCGGGCAGCAATTGCTCGGCAATCGCATCGAAGACCGGGATCAGCGATTGCTGCATCTGGGTAAGAGCCTCGTGGTAGGAGAAGACCGCGTCCTCCAGGTTCTGGCTCAGCGCGGCCGACAATTGGGTCCGGCCCTGGGCATCGGCGGCGACCGCGTCTTCCCAGCCGGCGGAATAGCCCTTTTCGAAGGCGGCCAGGCGCTGTTCCTCAAGCTCGAGATTGCTCATCAGGATGGTGGCCGTCTCGGCCGGATCGGTCGTCTTGAAATCCTCGAGAAGATGGGAAATCGGCATCAGGCATTCTCCTCGTCTTCAAGCCAGTTGCGCAGGATCTCGATGGTTTCGTCCTGGCGTTCGCCGATCAGGTTGCGCAGGCGGTCGGCCGGGCTGTCGTCGCCGCCACCCAGAGAGGGCAGGCCGCCGATTCCGTCGTCCATGCCCCCCATGCCCCCCATGCCGCCGCCCATGAGCGGGGGCAGGAAGGAGTCGGAGTCCCCGTCGATTTCGCCGTCGAGCGCGCTGCCGTAATCCGATCCGCCATCTGCCGGCGGAAGCGCGGGCATCGTGTCCGAGGCCAGGGCCGGCGCTGAACCAGCGAGGATCGGGCGCACCACGAAAAGCCCAAGCACCAGGGCCACCAGGGCCAGGATCCCCACCTGCGCGAGCTGCATGATGTCGACCCCGGTAAGATCGAGGAGGGATCCGCCCTGTGCCGTCGTGCCCTCGGGCTCGAGCGCGGGAAGTTCCATTGTCTTCAGGGTGATGACGTCGCCGCGCTCCGCGTCGAATCCGACGGCCGAGGCGACGAGTTCGCGCAGCGCGTCAAGCTCGGCCTCCTCCCGGGGAACGGACTGCGGCGCGCCGGCCTCGTCCGGAACGATCAGGTTGTTCACCAGGACCGCGATGGTCAGCCGCCGCACAGCGCCAGGGCTGCGCAGCACTTCTCGTTCAACCTCGGAAACCTCGTAGTTGATGCGTTCGCGCGTCTCGCTCGTTTCGGCCTGGCCGGATCCGCCGCCGGCGGCATCCCCGTCGGGCAGGTTGGATGCGACGGTGACGGCGCCGTTGGTTTCCGTGGACGTGTTCGACCGCTCCTCGGTATCGGTGCTGATTGCCACGCGGCCGTCCGGGTCGAAGCGGCGTTCGCGGATCGATTCGGTTTCCGTCACAGTGTCGACCGTCACCTCGACCACCGCGTTGCCGCGGCCGACGCGGGCCTCGACCAGGCGCAGGACCTTCTCGCGCAGATCCTCGGCGCGGTCCTGCGCGGCGCTGGTGGCGACGGTTTCCTCGGCCGCGCCGATCACCTTGCCGTTCGAATCGATCACCGCCACGTCGGCGATATCCAGCCCCGCCACCGCCGAGGCCACGAGGAACCGCAGCGCCTGCGCCTGCTCGGCCGAGATCGGACCGCCCGAGGGCACGACGGCGATCGAGGCGGTGGGAGTCACACTGCGCTGGAAGGGGTTGGATGACCCGTTGGCAATGTGCACGCGGGCCTGGGCGATATGCGGGCTGCCGACGATTGTGCGCGCCAGCTCGCCCTCCTTCGCGCGCCAGTAGGCGGCATCGAACATCTGCGAGGTGGTGCCGAAGCCCGACAGTCCGTCAAGCAGTTCGTAGCCGCGGCCGCCTGTCGCAGGCAGGCCGTCTCCGGCCAGGGTCATCCGCAGCGCATCGCGGTCCCGCATCGGCACATAGATCGAATCGCCCCGCACCTGGTAGGCGACGCCCTGCTGGTCCAGAGCGCGCACCACGTCGCCCGCCGATGTCGCGTCGAGCCCGGCGTAGAGCAACGCCATGTTGGGCCGCGCGGCCAGTCTGCTCATCCCGTAAAGGGTCGCCACCACGAGAAGCGCGGTCACGACGACCATGATCCGCTTCCGCGGGTCCAGCCCTGCCCAGGCACCCAAGATCTGCTGCACGTCAACCTCCTTTTGCCCGACGTCCTGCCGGGATTGAGGTCATCTTTGGACGATCTCGCTTAACAATCGGTTAGTCCCTCCCGGGCTATGACAAGGCAGACGCTCAGCAAGGAAAGACCGATGACGGACGCTGCCGCAGAACCGACGGAAGAACCGAAGAAAGGGGGCAAGGGCCCGCTGCTTGTCGGCCTGGTCCTGCTGCTTGTCGGTGCCGGCGGCGGGTTCTTCGCCGTAAGCTCCGGGATGCTGCCTTTCGGCCCGCAGGCCGACGCGCACGAAGAGGGCGCCGCGCCGGAACCGGACGTGGTTGCCACCGACGATATCGAGTTCATCGAGGTGCCCGGCATGGTCGTGTCCTTCACCGGCGGTGGGCGGCGGCAGCTGCTGCGCTTCTCGGCCGAGCTTGAGGTCAGCAAGGCCTACAAGCCCGACGTGGAGGTCCTGCTGCCACGGATCGTAGATGTTCTGAACGGCTACCTGAGGGCGCTGGAAGTATCGGATATCGACGATCCGATGGCCCTGACGCGGCTGCGCGCGCAGATGCTGCGGCGCATTCAGATCGTCACCGGACGCGACATGGTCCGCGACCTGCTGATCATGGAATTCGTACTGACATAGGAGAACGAGGTGGAGCTTATTGCCGACATCCTGCTGGTTGCAGGCGCCCTTGGAGCCGGATTTTACTGTTTCGTGCTGGCCAGGCGCCTGACCAAGTTCAATGATCTGGAAAAGGGCGTTGGTGGGGCGGTGGCCGTGCTGTCGGCTCAGGTCGACGATCTCAGCAAGGCGCTGAACCAGGCCCAGTCGGCATCGGGCGACTCGACCGAGGCGCTGGCCGACCTTACCCACCGGGCCGAGGCGGTGGCCCAGCGTCTGGAGCTGATGATGGCCTCGATGCACGACGTGACCGAAGCCGCGCCGCCCGCCCCCGCCCCGGATGCGGCGGCCCCGGCTCCGGCGGCAGACCCGGCGCCGCGGGCCGAGGAGCCTGTCACCAGGGCCCCCGAGGGTCCGATGTTCATGCGCCATGCCGCCGACCGGAAAGGGGCCGCCTGATGGGCAAGATTCGCAAGCCGAAGATCCTGCGCTCGCGCGGAGGGTCGTTGCTGATGATCGCCACGCTGCTGATCGGCTCTGGCGCCCTGCGCCTGGTGACCGAGGCGGGTCCGGCACTGGCCCGGGCCGAGGCCAACAGGGTGTCCGACGGCGACGGGCATGACGCGTCCGGCGGGGACGAACGCAATGCAGCGCTGCAATTGCCCGATCGTTCCGGCATGCAGGAGATGCTCGACGCCTTCCGCGAACGCGAGGCGCGTCTGAGTGAACGCGAACGCATGCTCGAAGAGCGCGCACATGCGCTGGATATCGCCGACCAGGCCGTGACCGAGAAGCTGCAGGCCCTGGTCGAGGCCGAGGCCGCTCTGCGCGAGACCCTGTCGTTGGCAGATGGCGCGGTCGAAAAGGATATCGCCCGCCTGACAGTGGTTTACGAGACGATGAAACCGAAGGAGGCCGCTGCACTCTTCGAAGAGATGGCCCCGGAATTCGCCGCCGGCTTCCTGGCCCGCATGCGCCCGGAAGCCGCGGCGCAGATCATGACCGGCCTGAGCGCCGAGGTGGCCTACACGATCTCTGTCCTCATGGCGGGAAGAAATGCCCAGGCACCGATCGAGTAACCTTTCGGGTTAAGCGAATTCTTAAGGTCAAGGGTCCACTCTGGATCCGAGGCAAGAATCCAAGAGGCAGTACATGTTCGGGTTGATCGGAATCGTTGTGATCTTCGTGATGGTCTTCGGCGGCTATCTGCTTGCCGGGGGCAAGCTGGGGATCATTCTCAAGTCCCTGCCCTTCGAAATGATGATGATCGGCGGGGCTGCCATTGGTGCCTTCCTCATCAGCAACGACATGAGCGCGGTCAAGCAGACGGCGAAGGATATCGGCAAGGTCTTCAAGGGGCCGAAATGGAAGCCCGACGATTACCGGGATCTTCTGTGCCTCCTGTTCTCCCTGATCCGGATCGCTAGACAGAATCCCGTCTCGCTCGAGGCGCATATCGAGGATCCGGAGAATTCCGACCTTTTCGGAAAGTATCCCAAGATCCGCGACGATCACGAGGCGGTGGATCTGATCGCGGACACGCTGCGCTCCGCCTCGATGAACTACGACGATCCACACCAGGTCGAAGAGGTGCTGGAGAAGCGGATCGAGGCCAACCAGCACCATGCGCTGCATTCCAGCCACGCGCTGCAGAATGTCGCCGACGGCCTGCCCGCGCTGGGCATCGTGGCCGCCGTGCTGGGGGTGATCAAGACCATGGCCTCGATCGACCAGCCGCCCGAGATCCTCGGCAAGATGATCGGCGGCGCGCTGGTGGGCACGTTCCTGGGCGTGTTCCTCGCCTACGGGCTCGTCGGCCCCTTCGCCGCCAAGGTCAAGACCGTGGTCGAGGAGGATGGACACTTCTATCAGCTGATCCGCGAAGTCCTTGTCGCCAACCTGCACAACCACGCACCGCCGATCTGTATCGAGGTCGGGCGTCAGAACACGCCGCATCATTTCCGTCCCGGGTTCTCGGAACTGGAAGAGGCCCTGAAGGCCGTCAAACAGGATGCCGCATGATACCAAGGTTCCTGATTTCGGCCCTGCTGCTTCTGGGCGCGGGGCCCGTGCTGGCCCAGACGCTGACGGTGCAATCGGGTGAACACGCGACCTTCACTCGCCTGGTCACGCGCCTGCCCGATGGCGCGACCTGGCGGATCGAGCAGGACGGGCCGGTGGCACGGCTTTTCATCGACGACCCGGATGTAATCTTCGACACGTCGGGCGTCTTCCGCCTTATCCCCCGCGACCGGCTGGCCAGCCTTTCACAGGCCGGGCCCGGGGATCCCCTGACGCTCGATCTTGCCTGCAACTGTCCGGTGACCAGCTTCGTCGATGACGGAGCTTACGTGGTGCTGGATATCGGCAATCAGGTCAGTGAAGACCCGGTCCGGTTCGGGCTGATCGAGCAGCCTGTTCCGGTCATCGAGATCGAACGGGATCCCCGGCGCATGCCGACCGCCCTGCCGCTGCTGGCCGGCAACGCCGCGGCGCAGCTGACGATGAACGGCCATTCACCGAGTGCAGCCGCCGCCGTCGGCGATCCCGTGACCGGACAGCTTGCCTCGGACCCGCCCGCCAATCAGGCGGTGTCCCCGGAACCCGATCCCGGCCCGGATCTGAGCCGCTCGGAACGGGCCCTGCGCGAGCAATTGTCCCGCGCCGCGACCCAGGGCCTCGTCGAGATCGATCCCGATGCCCTGGCCGAGATCGCGGCACAGCTGGATCGGCCGGAGCCGGAGGACGGCACGCCGCTTTCCTCGAACATCCGCGCGACCACCAGCGTCGACCGCGACATGGTCCTGGTGACCACGCCACAGGCGCTGTCGGGCTCGCATGGCGCTTGTCTCGACCCGCGCAAGGTCGACCTGAAGGCCTGGGGCGATGACCGGCCATTCGGCCACCAGGTCGGCGCCTATCGCGCGCGCATGGCCGGAGAATTCGACGACCTCTCGCCCGCGGACGTGACCGGCCTGGCGCGCACCTATCTCTATTTCGGCTTCGGCGCCGAGGCGCGGCAGATGCTGGAACTGGCCGGCCCCGAGGCCGGAGACCTGTCGGTACCGATCGCCCTGGCCCGCCTCTTGGACGAAGGCGGGCTGGCCAAGCCGCATCCGCTCGACGACCAGGTGCATTGCGATTCCGTCGTGGCGCTGTGGTCGGTCTACGCCAATCCGATCACGTCGCAGGACGATGTCAATTCCGGCGCCATCCTGCGCGCTTTCGCCGAGCTTCCGGTTCATATCCGCAGCCATATCGGCCCGGGCCTCGTGCGCCGCTTCACCAATGCCGGCGACGCCGAAACGTCGGAGCTGCTTTTGCGCATGATCAACCGTGCCGCTCTGCAGGACGGCCCGCCGATGCAACTGGCTGAGGCGGAGCTTGCGCGCCTCAATGGCGCCGAAGACGAAGCCGACACCATCGTCGAGGAGGTCGCGCACAGTGGCGTGGCCGAATCGCCTGACGCATTGATCACCTTGGTTAATCGCCACTTCGACATGCGCCAGTCCCTGCCGAACGACACGGTGAATCTGCTGGAATCCTACGTCACCGAACTGCGCCGCGCCGAGATCGGCCCGCAGCTTGCCCGCACCCGCGCCCTGGCCCTGGCGCTGGCCGGCGATTTCCCCGCGGCCTTCGCGGCAACGGAAAAGCTGGACCGCGCCGGGACGCAGGAGACTCTTGTCAAGATCCTCACGCTTCTGACCGAATCCGCCGATGACCTGACCTTCCTGGAATATTCGCTGGCCACGACGGGAGCCGGCGCCGGGGCCCTGCCCGCCGACCTGGTGATGCAGATCGCCCGCCGCTATCTCGGGCTCGGGTTTCCGGAACGGGTGATGGCGCTGCTCGACGGTCCGCTGCCCGGCGCCCCGGCCGAGGAATATTCGATGCTGCGCGGCCAGGCCGCGCTCGATGCGGGTCAGCCGCGCCGGGCACTTCTGGAACTGGTCGGGCGCACCGGACCCGCGGCCGATGCGCTTCGGGCCGAGGCGTTGCAGATGAGCGGGCTGCATTCCGAGGCGGCCGAGCTGTTCGATGCGCTGGAATCGCCCGAAGAAGCGCTGCGGTCCGAATGGCTTGCCGGGTTGCCGCCGTCGGGAGACGAACAGGAGGGCCTTTATGCCACGCGCAAGGCTGCCTCGCAGCGCCTGACCGAGGGGCCGGCCTCGCCGACCGACCTTTCGCTTGCCGCCGCGCGCACCCTGCTGGAGCAGGCGGAAGCCTTGCGTCGCGACATCGGGCTGCTGTCCGAAGACGCTGAGGCAAGCGGTCAGTAACCGAATCTCAAAGCCCCGGAGCTAGCCTTGGGTCCGGATCCACCAGAAAGGGTGAGCTGGCAGAATGCCTGATGTCCTGCGCCGACCGGCCGCGCCCGCGCGGCTGCGTGCCTGGCCCATCGCCTTGGCGATTTTCCTGTTGAACACGCTGCCGCTTGCGGCGGCGCGCAACGTCTGTGACGCGGCGGCGGAGCGTGCTTCGTCCGAGACCGGGGTCCCGGCGGAGGTGCTGCGCACCGTCACCCGCGTGGAAACCGGACGCCCCCGCGACGGGCAGGTGCAGCCCTGGCCCTGGGCGATAAACGTCGCCGGCGCCGGCCACTGGTTCGATCACGAGGACGAGGCGCTGGCCTTCGCCTTCCGGCAGGTGAAGAGCGGGGCGCGCAACTTCGATGTCGGCTGTTTCCAGATCAACTACCGCTGGCACGGAGAGGCCTTCGTATCGATCGAGGACATGTTCGACCCCTATCGAAACGCGCTTTACGCCGCGCGCTTCCTTGCGGAATTGCATGGCGAATTCGGGAACTGGGAAGCTGCGGCGGGCGCCTATCATTCCCGCACAAAGAAATTCGCGGACCGGTACAAGGCGCGCTTCCGCCAGATCTTCGCCGAGCTCGACCTGCCGGACGACCTTGGCACAGGCCGGACGGCACTTCTGCCCCGATCCGCGGCGCGGCCCCGGACGCCGCAAGCACCGGGCAGCCTGATCGGCGCGGCGCCGGGCGGACACCGGAGCGCCGGGTCGCTGGTGCCATTGTCCGGTTCCGGCGGCGCGCTGATTTCCTTTGACTGACGGAGACGGTTCATGCCCCGTGTGACACTGCAATCGCTGTTCAGCCCGACCGTCCTTCTTGCGCTGGCGCTGATGACCGTCATCATCATGATGATCCTGCCGATGCCGGCCTGGATCCTCGACATCGGCCTGGCCGGGTCGTTCTCGCTCGCGATCCTGATCTTCACCGTGACGCTTTTCATCGAACGTCCACTGGATTTCTCGGCCTTCCCGACGATCCTGCTGGCCTCGCTGATGCTGCGCCTGTCGCTCAACGTTTCGTCCACGAAGCTGATCATCGGCCAGGGCCACACCGGTCCAGACGCCGCCGGCGGTGTGATCGAAGGCTTCGCCGCCTTCATCATGGGCGGTAGCGTGTTCCTCGGCCTCGTGGTCTTCGGCGTGCTGCTGATCGTGAACTTCATGGTCATCACCAAGGGCGCCGCGCGGATGGCCGAGGTCGGCGCGCGCTTTGCCCTGGACGGGATGCCCGGCAAGCAGCTGGCCATCGACAGCGACATGTCCGCCGGCGCCATCGACCATGCCGAGGCCAAGCGCCGCCGCACCATGGAACAGCAGGAGACGACCTTCTTCGGCTCGCTCGACGGCGCGTCGAAGTTCGTGAAGGGCGATGCGATCGCCGGCCTGCTGATCACGCTGCTGAACCTGGTGATGGGGCTCGCCATGGGCATCGTCGTGCATGACATGCCGATCGGCGCCGCTTTTGAGACCTACGCGATCCTGACCGTCGGCGACGGGCTGGTGACGCAGATCCCGGCGGTGGTGATCTCGATCGCTTCGGCTCTGCTGCTGGCGCGCGGCGGCAACCAGGGGGCGACGGATATCGCCGTCTTCGATCAGCTGGGCAAGTATCCGGCCGCCCTGTCGACCGTTGCGGTGCTGATGGTGATCTTCGCGCTCGTGCCCGGGTTGCCCTTCCTGCCGTTCATCGTCGGTGGTGTGATCCTGGGCCTTGCGGCGCGGGCCATCAGCCGGCGCAACCAGGCCGCCGAAGCCGCAGAGGAGGCGAAGGCCGAGGCGACCCCGGCCCAGGCCAAGCCGATGGGCGATATTCTCGACCTCGACGACATCCACGTGGAATTCGCGCCCGACCTCGTGGCGATGGTGCTGGATCCGGGCACCGGGCTGGACACGCGGATCGCCAACATGCGACGCCACGTGGCCACCTCCTACGGGATCATCCTGCCCGAGATCCGGCTGACCGACCAACCGGCGCTGGACGTCGGCACCTACCGCGTGCGCATCCAGGGCGTCGAACAGGCCACCGGCGCGCTGAACCCGGACATGGTCCTGGCGCTCTTGCCGGACAATCCCGATGCCCTGCCGCCAGGCCATGACGTGACCGAGCCCGTCTATGGCGCGCCTGCCCGCTGGATCGCGCCCACCAGGCAGGACGAGGCCGCGATGAGCGGCGCCACCATCGTCACGCCGCCGGAAATCCTGGCGACCCACCTGCTGGAGGTCATCAAGTCCAACTTCAGCCGCCTGTTGACGCTCAAGGCCCTGCGGCGGCTTCTGACCGAGCTCACGCGGCTCAGCGATCCCGCCCGGTCCGAGGCCAACCGCAAGCTGATCGACGAACTGATCCCCGACAAGGTGCCGATGGACACGCTGCATGCGGTGCTGCGTCTGCTGGTGGACGAACAGGTATCGATCCGGAACCTGCCTCTGATCCTCGAATCCATATCCGAGGCGCGGCTGACCGTGACCCAGCCCGAAGGGATCTGCGAACTGGTCCGGCAGCGGCTGGGCTTCCAGCTGGTCGCCGACCTGAAGCGCCCCGACGGCACCATTCCGCTGCTGCAGCTTGCCCCGGAATGGGAAGAAGCCTTTGCCGCGCACCAGGTCGACACCGGCTCGGGTGGGATCGACATCGCCCTGCCGCCGGAACAGTTCAACCGTCTGGCCGGCAACCTCGGCGAACGGCTGAACGAGATCTCGTCGCGCGGGATCACCGCGGCACTGGTCACACCGGTGCGGCGGCGGCGCTTTCTGCGGACGGTGATGCAGGCCCACGGGCTGAGCGCACCGGTCCTGTCGTTCGAGGAAATCGGGCTGGAAGCGAAGCCGTCGCTGGTGGGCGTGGTGGCCGCATGACGGGACTGCCACCCGAGATTGCCGAGCTGTTCGGCGGCCTTTTGTGGCATGGTGGCATCGTTTTCCTGCGGGTCGCGGCGCTGGTGTCGGTGCTGCCGGCCTTTGGCGAACGGGCGGTGCCGGTGCGTGTGCGGCTGGCTATGGCGGTGGCCTTCACCGCAATTGTCGCGCCCGCCGTCCCGCCGGCGACCCCGCCCGGCGATATCCTGGGATATGGCGGGCTGGCCCTGCTGGAAAGTGCTATCGGCCTGGGCCTGGGCATCAGCATCAGGCTGTTCATCCTGGCCCTGCAGACCGGTGGCACCATCGCCGCGCAATCCACATCCCTGTCCCAGATCCTGGGCGCGGCCAATGCCGATCCCTCGCCCGCGATGGGGCACCTTCTGGTTATGGGCGGGCTGGCGCTGGCCGTGATGACCGGCCTGCATGTCCGCGCGGCGGAATTCCTGCTGCTCAGCTATGATCTCTTCCCGATCGGCCTGCGCCCCGATGCGCAGGCAGTGTCGGCCTGGGGCCTGTCGCGGGTGGCCGAGGCCTTCTCACTCGCCTTCCTGCTGGCGGCGCCCTTCGTGATCGCGTCCTTCATTTACAACCTGGCACTTGGCGTCATCAACCGGGCCATGCCGCAGCTGATGGTTGCCTTTGTCGGCGCGCCGGCGATCACCTGGGGGGGCATGGTTCTGCTGCTGGTGGCCGCGCCCGTGCTGCTGGGAGTCTGGATCCGCGAGATGCATGCCTTCTTCGGCAGCGGCGGCGGGCTTCTGCCATGAGCCAGAAGGGCCAGGACGAAACCGAGAAGTCGCACGAGGCATCGCCCGAGAAGATCCGCAAGGCGCGGGAGAAGGGCGATGTTCCACGATCCACCGACCTGGCCGTCGCGGCCTCCTATATCGGGCTGGTCGTCGCCGCCGTATCGCTTGGCACCGGGTCGATGCGGGAGCTCGGCAGCGGGCTGATGACCTTCATCGACCGGTCTGACGACCTGGCCGGGCTGTTCTTCGAGGGGCCGCCAAGCGGGCCGATGGGGATGCTGATCCTTGGCACCGGTCGCGCGCTCTGGGGCTGGTTCGCCCTGCCCGCTGCGGCGGTGCTGCTGGCGATCCTGGCGCAGCGTGCCTTTGTCGTGGCGCCCGACCGGATCAAGCCGAAGCTTTCGCGCATTTCGCCCATCAGCAATGCCAAGAACAAGTATGGCCGCTCCGGGCTGTTCGAGTTCTTCAAGAGCGCGACGAAACTGCTGCTTTACACGATCTGCGTGGGGCTCTTCCTGATCGCCCGGTCGGACCGGCTGATCGGGGTCATCCATTCCAGCCCGGGTATCGCGGTGGCGCAGCTGGGGCGGTTGTTCGTGGAATTCATGATCTTCGTCTGCCTGATCGCCGGAACGCTGGGCGTGATCGACGCGCTTTGGCAACATGCTGAATTCATGCGGAAAAATCGCATGAGTCGCAAGGAGGTCACCGACGAGAACAAGGAATCGGAGGGCGACCCGCACCTGAAGATGGCGCGGCGGCGCAAGGCCCATGACATTGCGATGAACCAGATGCTGGCCGAGGTGCCGAAGGCCGACGTGGTCATCGTGAACCCGACCCATTACGCTGTCGCCCTGCAATGGAGCCGCCTGCCGGGCGCCGCGCCGGTCTGCGTGGCCAAGGGCGTGGACGAGGTCGCGCTGACCATTCGCCGCGCCGCCGAAGAGCACAACGTGCCGATCCACAGCGATCCGCCCACGGCCCGCGCGCTGCATGCCACGGTGGAGCTCGACCAGGAAATCCCCGAGGATCTCTATCGCGCCGTGGCGGTCGCGATCCGCTTCGCGGAAGCGATGCGCAAGAAGGCGAAATCGAAGATATGACCCGTGACCGGCTTGGCAGGATCCTTCCCGTGGCCCGCGCGAAATACGAGGCGGAGTTCGCCAGTATCCGCGCCCTTCTGCAGGCCGAGGCGCATTGCCGGGGCCAGCTTGCGCGGCTGGAGGCGATGGCGCAGGAGGCGCGCGACCACGCCAGGACGCCGGGGCCGATGCAGCTATTGGGGGCGGATGTTCTGTTCGAGCAGAATATCGAGCGCAACAGGTCGCGGCTGAACAGTGACCTGGCGCGGATCCTGGCGCGGAAGGAAACGGCGATGGTGAAGGTGCGCCGGGCCTTCGGCCGCAAGCGCGCGATCGAGATCACGCAGGAACGGCTGGAGGCCGAGGCCGCCCGCGAGCGCGCCCAACGTCAACGTGACGCGGCACTTGCGCCCTGGCTGGACACCCTGCCACACGACTGATCCGGACGCGAGGGACCGGCGCGCAACCGGCTGTTCCGACAGGCAAGACGCGGTGTCGGAAACGGCTTAAGGCCCGACTGCCCCGGGCCCGAAGATTTCGTTTTTCTTGGATGTTGCCCGGCCTGAGCGGGCAAGGATGTCAGACGTCCTGCCGCGCGATATCGACGATCAGCACGTTGAAGACATTGGGGCCGAACTCGCGCTGCGCCACCTCCAGCAGCGCGCGGCGCAGCACGTCAAGGTTGTTGGACCGGGTGAAGGCACCCTGGAAGCCGCCCATGTTGGAATGGTCGAACAGCACCTGCAGGAAGGCGTCGCGCAGCTTCGGCTCTCGATTGTATATCGCCTCGCGCAGGCCCAATGCGGTTTCCAGGCTAAGCGTCAGCACCACCAGGGCCTCGACCCGGCCGGCGGCCACGACAGGCACGACGAACTGGTTGTTGAGCTTGATGAATTCCGGCGCATTCGGGTCTTCGCCATCTTCGGCGTCGGCCCCGCCCGAAGGCGCCGGCTTGGCCGCCGGCCGGGCCGCGGGTCTTGCCGCGCCCTCTTCGTCTTCGCCGGTGCTGTCGGCGGCGCCGTCATCAGCGACACCCTCGCCGCCGGCTTCCGCGTTTTCCATGGGTTCGGGCGCGGGCGCCAGCACGATGCCGGCGCCGATCCCGGCCCCGACGCCGACCAGCAACATAAGGATGGGAAGCAACTTGCCCATGGCGGTCCCTCCTCAGAACGGCAGAACGTAGTCGAGCGCACGCTGCCCGTACCGCGGCTGCTGGACCTGGGTGATTTGCCCGCGTCCGCCGTAGGAAATCCGCGCCGCCGCGATCTTGTCGTAGGTGATCTGGTTCTGGCGCGAGATATCGGTGGGCCGTACGAAACCCGCCACCATCAGTTCGCGCAGCTCGAAGTTCACGCGCACCTGCTGCGTACCCTCGATTTCGAGCACGCCATTGGGCAGGACGTTTACCACGGTCGCCGCGACGCGCAGCTCCAGCTTCTCGTTGCGCTTGACCGATCCCTTGCCCGAACTCGACCCAGAGGATCCGATCGCCACCGCGTCATCCAGGCTGGCCCCGTCGGGCAGGCCGTCGTTGATGCGCTGCGGCAGGCCGAAAAGGCCTTCCACCGACAAGCTTTCCGACCCGCTGCGTTCGCGGGCCGTATCGTTGGATATCTCGGCGCTTTCGTCGATCTCGATCACCACCGTGAGGATATCGCCCCGCGAGCTCGCGCGCCGGTCGCCCAGCAGCGATTGCCGCGACCCGCTCCACAAAGAGGCGCCGTCGACCACGCGGTTGGGTTCGGCATACATCGGCAAGCCCGGCCAGCGCATCGCGACCTGTTCGTCCCCATCCTCGACCGGCGTGAAATTCGGCTTGCCCGTCGGGTCCAGGTCACAGCCGGCCAGGGCGCAGATCAGCAGCCCGGTGGCCCATGTCATTTGTCGCATCAGCGTACCTCGATCATCCCGTTTTCCTGCACCAGTCCGGTCACCGTCGTCCGCGACGACAGGTTCATCACCCGGACCGAATCCCCGACCCCGCCGCGCGACAATGCGCGGCCCTCGGCCGAAATCAGCAGGCCGCCGCGCGCAAAGACCAGCGTCACGACATCGTTTCTTTCGACAACGGCCGGCGGGCCGAGGTCATTGCCCAGCACCGGGCGCCCGGCATAGAGGGCGACCCGTGCTTCCAGCCCGTCCACCGTCTTCTCCGCGGGCCAGGCACCGGGAATATCGACCGGTTCGACCCGGAAATCGGATCGGGTCACGATCTCCTGCGCGCGGATCGTGCGCAGGGGGATCAGCACGTCCGCCATGGCAGACGTGCCAAGCACCGCGAGGAGAAGGAGGAGGAAAAGGCTGCGCATTATCTCACCTGTGTGGTTGCGCCCATCATCTGGTCCGCGGCCGAGATGACCTTGGCGTTCATCTCGTAGCCGCGCTGGGCTTCGATCAGTTCGGTCACCTCGCGGACGGCATCGACAGAACTGTCCTCCAGGTAACCCTGGCGGAGAAAGCCAAGACCGTCCTCCCCGGCGTTGGTCACCAGCGCGGGGCCCGAGGCTTCGGTCTCGGTGAAGAGGTTGCTGCCCATCGCCTCGAGCCCCTTGGAATTGGCGAAGCCCGAGAGGGTGAATTCGCCCAGCAGCTGGCCGGCGGTGTTGTCGTTGAAATAGGCATAGACCTCGCCCGCGGCGTTGATCGACACGCTGCGCGCATCGGTCGGGATGGTGATCTCGGGCACGACGGGGAAGCCGTCCGATGTCACGATCAGCCCGTCGGGAGAGCGTTTGAACGATCCGTCCCGCGTATAGGCGGCCTGGCCCGACGGCAGCGTGACCTCGAAATAGCCGCGGCCTTCGATCGCGATGTCCAGATCGTTGCCGGTCTGTGACAGGGCGCCCTGGGCCAGGTGAACGGTGATCGAGGACGGCCGCACGCCCAGGCCGACCTGCACGCCGGTGGGCAGCACGGTGCCGTCATTGGCGTTGATCGACCCCGCGCGGGACACCTGCTGATAATGCAGGTCCGAAAACTCCGCCCGCCGTGCGTTGTAGGCGGTGGTGTTCATGTTTGCCAGGTTGTTGGATATCGTCTCCACCCGCAATTGCTGGGCGCTCATGCCTGTTGCGGCGATTTTCAATGCGCGCATTCTGCCTCACTTCATATGTCATTTTCTGACGTTTTATCTGCTCGTTACTTGATCATTGTCTTGACGGCGGCCCGGATCCGCTCGTCTTCGGTTTCGAGGAAGCTCTGCCCCATTTCATAGGCGCGCTGGACCTCGATCATCCGGGTGATCTGCTCGATTGCGTTGACGTTGGACCCTTCGAGAACGCCCTGCATCACGCGGGCGTCGGGCGCGCCTTCATAGCCGCCGGGGGCGTCGAAAAGCACACCGCGGGCCCGGCTCATCGCCTGGGGGTCGTTGGGCAGAAAGACACCGATCTGGCCCAGCGGCTGGCCGCCGGCGCTGATCGTGCCGTCCGAGGCGATGTGGATGCCGTCGGCCTCGGCCGGGACGAAGATCGGCGCCTCGCCCGCGTCCAGCACCTGGTGCCCCTCGGCCGTGCTCAGAAGCCCTTCGCCGTTGGGGGTGAAGGCGCCGGCGCGGGTCAGGCGCGGGCCGTCCGGCGTCTGGACCAGGAAGAACCCGTCGCCCTCGATCGCGAGGTCGAAGGTGCCTTCGGTCCGGGTCAGCGGGCCCTGCGCGAGGTCGGTCATCCGGGCGCCGGCATGGCCCATCGAAATGGCGCCGTCGCCGTCGCCCTTGATGTATTCAGAAAAGACAAGCCCGCCGGCCCGGTACCCCGTGGTGGAGGCATTGGCGATATTGTTGGCCACGACCTGCATTTCCTTGATCAGGCCGGATTGGCGGGACAGCGTGGCATAAGACGATGCGTCCATCAGGAACCTCCGATGATGAGGGGGACAAGCTGGGTTTCGAAAAAGGCCACCAGCGTTTCGGTCATGAAGCCCATCGAGATCCAGAACACCGCGACGATGGCCGCGAGTTTCGGCACGAAGGTCAGGGTCATTTCCTGGATAGAGGTCAGCGCCTGGAACAGGCCGATGATGAGGCCGGTGGCCAGGGCGACGACCAGGATCGGGGTCGCGATGACCACCGCGACCCAGAGCCCCTGCCGCAGGACATCGAAAAAGATGGCCTCATCCACGGGGTCAGACCGGCATCCGCAGGATTTCCTGGTAGGCCTCGACCACCTTGTCGCGGACCGTGATTGCGGTCTCGACCGCCAGCTCGGTCTGGGCCAGCGCATGCACCAACGCGTGAGGATCGGCATCGCCGGTCATCGCAGACCGTGCGACGGCTTCGCCCTCGGCGAGTGTCTGGGCAAAGTCGGTGACGGCCTCCTTCGCCGCCTCGGCGGGGGTGACCGCCGCTGTCGCGGTATCGGCTTCGGTTGCGGGTCTGGCCTGGGCATAGCCCCGGGCCGCGGAAATCGCGTTCAAGTCCATTCTGGTCTCTCCTGGTTTTGGCGGATTACTTCCGCAACAGCTCCATCAGTGCGGAGGACATCTGCCGCGACTGATCGAACATCTTGAGGTTGGCCTCGTAGCTGCGCTGGGCCTCACGCGCGTCGGCGATCTCGATCATCAGGTCGACGTTCGAGCCGTCGTAATGGCCGGTGTCGTCGGCAAGTGGGTGCGACGGGTCGTAGACTTGGCGCAGATCGCTGCGGTCGAGCTGCACGTCGCCGGGCTGCACGGTCGTCACGCCATCGGGATTGGTATCGGTTTCGAAGGTCGTGAACTTGCGGCGATAGCCCGGCGTGTCGGCGTTCGAGATGTTTTCCGCCACATGCCGCAGGCGCGTGGCCTGGGTCCGCAGCGCGCCGGCGCTGATCATCAGGGAATTGGAAAAATCGCTCATCGGTCCGGTCTCCTGGTCCTGTGTCCTGTGGGCGTCGCGGGGCTCAGCGGCTGCCCAGGCTCATCCGCAGCACGGTCATGGCCGAGCGGTAGATGGCGATGGCACGGTCATGGTCCTTCCGCACCTCGGCGCCGCGCACCATTTCCTCTTCGAGCGAGACGCCGTTGCGGTTGGGGTCCGCGCCATCCTCGGTCAGGGGCTGCAGGTCGGCGACATTCACCGCGGCCAGCGTGGCGCCGTGGCCCGGCCGGGTGGCACGCATGCCGCCGGCCGTGGCACTGCCCGTATTGGCCGCGCCGCGCTGCGAATCGAATGTTTTGGCAAAGGACGGCAGGTCGCGCGGCCGATAGTCGGGGGTATCGGCATTGGCCACGTTCTGGGCGATCAACGCTTGCCGCGCACCGGCGTGAACGGCCATGGCATGCGCGGTCTTGAAGACGGTCAGGTTGCTGAACATCGGGCTTCTCCCTCGTTCGGTTTCAATCAAGGCTTAACTCCGATTCCTTTAGAAACCGTTCTCAGGGTTAACCCGGAGAACCGAGACCATGATGGAAATGCAGAAACTCGCCACCCGGATCGGCAGGGCGCGCGCATGCTTCCCGCTGGGCCATGTCACGGGCGTGCAGGGCGGGCTGGTGGACGTGGCCGGCCTGTCGGAAACGGCGGGAATCGGCGATCACCTGCGCATCTCGCGGCGCGGCGGAACGGCGCTGGCGGCCGAGGTGGTGGGGCTGTGCAAGGACAGCGTGCGGGCGCTGCCCGACGGCCCCTCGACCCATGTGGCGGTCGGCGATTCGGTGCGGCTGAGCGCGCCGCCTGATTTCGCGCCGGACGCCTGCTGGATCGGCCGGGTGGTCGATCCGATGGGTCGGCCGGTGGATGGCATGCCGCTGGTGCGCGGGCTGCACAGCCGCGATATCCATGCCGGTCCGCCCGCGGCCGCGGCGCGGCGCGGGCTGGGCGCGCGGCTGAACACCGGGCAATGCGTGTTCAACACGCTGCTGCCGATCGTACGCGGCCAGCGCATCGGGCTCTTTGCGGGCTCCGGCGTGGGCAAATCGCAGCTGATGGCCAGCTTTGCGCGCCAGCTCGAGGCTGACGTCGTCGTCATCGCGCTGATCGGCGAACGCGGTCGCGAGGTCGGCCATTTCGTGCGTGATGTCCTGGGCCCCCAGGGCATGGCGCGGTCGGTCGTCGTCGCCGCGTCGTCGGATCAGTCGCCGCTGATGCGCCGCCGCTGCGCGCTGTCCGCCATGGCGGTGGCCGAACATTTCCGGGACGAGGGCAAGCAGGTGCTTCTGCTGGCCGATTCCGTCACCCGATTTGCCGAGGCCCATCGCGAGATCGCCGTGGCCGCCGGCGAACCTCCGGCGCTGCGCGGCTACCCGCCCTCGACCGCGGCGATGATCGGCGGCCTGTGCGAACGCGCCGGCACCGGGATGAACGCGCAGGGCGACATCACAGCGGTCTTTTCGGTCCTGGTGGCCGGGTCGGACATGGAGGAGCCGGTGGCCGACATGTTGCGCGGCGTGCTTGACGGCCACGTGGTGCTGTCGCGGGCCATCGCGGAGCGCGGCCGCTATCCGGCGATCGACCTGCTGCAATCGGTGTCGCGCAGCCTGCCCGATGCCGCCAACCCGCAGGAGAACGAGCGTATCGGCGAGGCGCGGCGCCTGCTGGGCGCGTATCAGCAGGCCGAGGTGATGATCCAGTCGGGGCTTTACGCGTCGGGCAGCGATCCGCTGCTGGACCAGGCGGTGCGCGCCTGGCCTGAGCTTGACGGGTTCCTCGCCCGGGCCGAGGCCGGCGATATCGCGTCGAGCTTCGATCGGCTGAACCTGATCCTGCGCCGCTCGGGCAGCGGATCGGGCCGATAGGGCGAAGGGGATCCCGCGGCCGGCTGAACCGGCCGCGGGATAAGGTTTATCGCTGGGTGGCCTGCAGCAGCTGCAGCGCGGCCGCACCGGAGCTGAAGGCCGCTGCGTTCTGCTCGATCTGCACGCGGGCCATGTAGGCGGTGACGAGCTTCTCGCGCTTCTCGGGGTCGGCGAATTGCGCGACGGAATCGTCTCCGAACATGCGCAGGGCCTTGTCCTTGAAGTAGACGAGCTGCCGGTCGAGATCGACGGTGCCGATGCCCTTGGGCAGGCCAAGCGCCGTCTCGAACAGCTTGCGCAAAGGCGGTTCGCCCATGATGTTGAACCACAGGGCATTCTCGCTCTTGTCCTCCAGCGCCATGTCCTGCAGCACCCGCTCTCCGTACAGTGCGATCCGCATCGTGTCGTCCGTGTTGCCGACAGCGATTTCGAAGGACTGCGCCTCGTATCGGTCAATCACTTCTTCGGCGAAATAGGACAGCTGCGTCCGCTGGACCTGCCCGGGGCCGAAGCCGAAGGCCTCGGACAGGTCCTTGTAGCGATCATCCGCCAGCCTGTTGGCCAGGGCGTCATCCGCGGTCGTGCCGTCTTCCAGGATCTTCTGGATGAAGGCACGGTTGTTGATGTCGTCCTGAAGCCCGTAGGCGCCCAACGCCACGCTCAGCAGCCGCCGATCGGCGACCAGCTCCTCGGCCGTCGTGATCTTCGCGAGGTTCTCCCGGAAGTAATCGACATCCCTCTGAAGCTCGGCCGATTGAGTGAAGGCCTTGAACTGGTTGTCGTAGGTGGCTTGCAGAAAGCGCCAGCCCTGAAGGCCGGTGCCCGCGACGATGGGTTGATAGGTCATGATACGTGGGACGCCAGCAGGCGGTCCTCCCTTGGCAGCAGTGCGCGCAGCGCCTTGAGACACCGGTAGTGGCGATCCTCGATCAGCGCGTCGGTGGCCTCGGCCAGCGCGGCGCGGCTGTCGGGGTCGGTGAATACCTGGCTCAGCTCCTCGATCCGGCGCAGGAGCGGCAGGCGCGCCTCCGCCGGGTTAAGATCGCCCGACAACAGCAGCTGCGCGGAATAGCAGGCGCGCCGCACCGGTGTTGTCGCCTCTTCGGGATGGATCGCATCGCGCAGGCGCAGGATGCGGGCATCCGGGGTCAGGATCTGCAACCGGCCACGCCGGTCTCCGTTCTCGATCACCGCTCCGTTGATCAGGATCCTTTCCTTGGGTCCGAGCTTGAGTACGAGTCCTGCCATCAGTCGGCCCCCCCTCTGAGGCCGCGGAGGATCGCCATGTTGATGTCGATCAGCGGTGTCACCTGGGCCCGGCGCCGCAGCACGGCGGTGGTATGGCTGTGGGTGAATTCGGCCAGATAGAACAGCCGGGCCCGAAGCGAGTCCGGCAGCTTGTTGTTGGGATCTGCAACGTCGAGTGCGAAGACGTTCCAGAGACGCTTGTTGTCGTGCAGGGCCGAGGCAAGGGCGGCGAACCCGCTTGGTCCCTTGTCGGCAGCGGCCTTGAGGCGGCGGGTGATCTGGGCCAGCACATCGTACTCGATCGATTTATAGGACCGGGTGGGTGCGCTGGCAGAACCGTAGCCCTGGCGTGCAGCAGAAATGTTGGTCACGGTGTGAACCTATTCAGATTGGGGAATGAAGGGGTGCCCGGCATTTGCCCGCCGGGCCGGGGCAAAGCGATTACTGGAAGAGCGTCAGGATCGTCTGAGGCGCCTGGTTGGCGATCGACAGGGCCTGCACCGCCAGCTGCTGCTGCGTCTGGAGCGCAGAGAGCTGGGCCGAGGCTTCTTCCATATCCGTGTCGACAAGGGCCGATATGCCGATCTTCATGGCATCCATGACCTTGCCCACGAACTCGTTCTGATCCTCGATCCGAGAGGCGGAGGCACCCAGCGCGGCGGCCCCGTCTACGGCGGTCTGGATCAGCGTTTCGATATCGTCGAGAGAGGCATCGGCGGCCGTCTCGCTCGAGACGTCGACGGTAGCGAGGTCAAGGTTCGTCTCGAAATCGACGGAGGCCACGGTGATGCTGGCCGCCGTGACGCTGCCCGAGGCATCCCGGTCAAGCGACGAAAGCACCGTGATCCCGGCGTTGCCGGCGGTGTTCAGCAGGTTGCTGCCGTTGAATTGCGAGGCCTGGATGATCGAGGTGATCTGGTTCTTCAGCTCGTCCACGTCGGCGGTGATCTTGGCATGATCGACGTTGCCGCTTGTGCCTGCGACGACCTTCTGCTTCATCTCGTTCAGGATGTCCACGATCTGTTCCGCACCGGCCAGGCCGACGGCGACGGTCGATTCACCCAGCGACAGGCTGTCGGACACCGCCCTGAACCCGGCGACATCGGATTCCATGACCTTGGAAATGGCCCAAATGGCCGAACTGTCCTTGGCCGACCCGATTTCGAGGCCGGTTGAGATCATGTCCTGTGTCTTGTCGAGGTTCTTGCTGATCGAGGAGAGGGTTTGCAGTGCCACCAGGGCGCTTGAGTTCGTGAGAATACTGGACATTTGATAATTCCTTGCATCCCGCTGGGCCTTCTTAACCCGCGGTTACGCCCCGTTTCAGGGCTTGAACGTCATTCGGACGGCTGAAAGCCCCGGCCGATGATCGGCCGGGGCGATGCGGTTCGATTACCGGAAGAGCGACAGGATCGTCTGCGGCGCCTGGTTGGCGATCGACAGGGCCTGCACGCCAAGCTGCTGCTGCGTCTGCAGCGCGTTCAGCTTGGCCGAAGCTTCTTCCATGTTGGTATCGACCAGGGACGAGATGCCGACCTTCATAGCGTCCATGACCTTGGTCACGAACTCGTTCTGGTCCTCGATCCGGGCGGCCGAGGCGCCAAGGGCGGCAGCCCCGTCGACCGCGGTCTGGATCAGCGTCTCCATCGTGGCAATCGAGGCGTCCGCAGCGGTCGAGCTGGTGACGTCCACGGTGGTCAGGTCAAGGTTGGTCTCGAAGTCGACCGATGCCACGGTGATGTTGGCCGCGGTCACCGACCCCGACGCGTCACGGTCAAGCGAAGACAGCACGGTGATGCCGGCGTTGCCTGCGGTGTTCAGCAGGTTGGTGCCGTTGAACTGCGACGCCTGGATGATCGAGGAGATCTGCGCCTTCAGTTCGTCCACATCGGCCGAGATCTTGGTATGGTCGACGTTCTCGCCGGTTGCGGCGACGACCTTCTCCTTCATCTCGTTCAGGATATCCACGATCTGCTCGGCGCCGGCCAGGCCGACGGCGACGGTGGATTCACCCAGCGAAAGCGAATCCGACACGGCCTTGAAGCCGGAAACGTCGGATTCCATCACTTTCGAGATACCCCAGATGGCCGAATTGTCCTTGGCCGATCCGATCTCCAGGCCAGTGGAGATCATGTCCTGGGTCTTGGCCAGGTCGGTGCCGACGGATTTCAAAGTCTGCAGAGCAACAAGCGCACTGCTATTGGTCAGAATACTGGACATAGTTAGGTTCCTTGCGTCCTTGGGCCTCAATAACTGCCCGGTTACACCCCTTTGCGGGCTTGAGCGTCATTCTGACCTTTGCGCCAATCAGGTTCCCTGGCGCGCCATCCATCGTTGTGGATGCGAGTGCAGTTTTGGCCTTAAGATGCTAATGGAGTGCTAAATCGGTCTCCAGACTTCTGACGGATTTAAGTTAAAGGGCTCAGGCGCGTTTCTCGAGTTTCTGCTCCGTCGGGGTTTCGTATTGGCGGCGCTTTCCGTCGCGGTCGTAGGTCGACAGGCTTTGCCGCAGACGCCGCAGTTCCGCCATCCGTTCGGCGACGCTTCGAATGCCCTCCATCGCGCTGTCCAGAAGCGCCTGGTTGCGGGTCATCTTATCGCGCAGGTCCTTCAGCTCGGCGGCCTCCATCCGGTCCAGCGTGCTCAGGCCCGAGACCAGCCGCTCCTTGGTGTCATGCAGCCGCGCAAGCTCTTCGAGTTCGCCGGAGACGAGCGCGCGGCGCTCGGCGTCAAGCAGCTGGTCGAGCTCTTCGATGAGTGAATCGATCTTGTCCCGTGACATGTCAGTCGTCCTTCAATGCGTGAAAAAGGGATTCGGCCAGCCCGACCCCGCCGGAGCGGACAATCTGTTCGGCCTGGGCGCGGACGAGGAAGGATTGGAACTGCTCTTCTCCGGCGCCGCCGCCGAAACCGTCGGGCGTGTCGTTCAATCCGGCGGATTTCAGCATTTCCGCAATAAAAACCGTTTCAAGTTCTTCCGCCGCCCGGCGCAGCGGATCCGTTTCCGCCATTCTGTCCTGCACGGATGGTGCAGCGGGATCCGGTGCCGGAGGCAGGGAGGGAGGATCGGATCGGGAGGCCGGTGGAGCGGAGGGAAAGCTGATCATTTCGATACCTCGAATTCGTTCAACATTTTTTCCGTTTTCACACAGAGCAGTAAAGAAACCGGTAATCGCTTTCGGTCAAAGTGCTTTCGTGGGAAGAAATCCTGGAGACGTCATGTCCGACCTGCTGTCCATACTGGGTGCCGCGCCTGCCAACGGCGGCGCGAAGGGGGCCGTTCGCCTGTCCGATATCGGGACACCCAAGAGCGAAACGGTATTCTCCAATGTCTTTCTTGCGCTGAACGAGGCTGTCCCGCCCGGCCTTGCCCCTGGATTGCCGGCCGGCACTGCCGGCACAGGGCCCTTGCCCGGAGAGGAGGCCGCCGGCGATCCCGCCGCGGGCCTTCCCGATGGAGGGGATGCCGATGCCCTGGCGCTCGCCGCCGAATCAGAGACTGACATAGCGACCCCAGGCAAGCCGGTCGCCCCCAACGGCGCTGACCTGGCCGAAGCGGCCACTGCCGAGGGCAAGACCCGCCCCGACCTGCTGGCCGTTGCCGAGGCGCGCAGCGGGGCTGGTGGCGATCTTGCCTCCCCCGTCACCGGGGCAGAGCCCGGGTCCCGCCGGGCCCCCGCCGCGCAGGAGGTCCCGGCGGTGCTGGTCCGTCCGCCCTCGGTGGCCACGTCTGCCCTGCCTCCGGCCGGGACCGAGGACGCGGCGCTGGGCGGCACCGGCCGGGAGGCCGGCCGTGCGCTGACCGAGGAGCAGATGCAGCAGGCCGCGCTGCGCACGCCGGATGCCCGGGTCGCGGCCGAGCTTCGGACCGCCGCCCGGGTCGGTGCCATTGCGGCGCACGGCTCCGGAGCCACCGCCCCTGACCCGGCCGCGGCCCGGTCTGCCTTTGCGGGTGGGACGATCCAGAGCTCGGCGCAGGCGTTCGGCGCGGCTCAGACCACCGGCGAGGCCGGGACCCCGGCACAAGTCGCCCTTTCCGGTCCGCCTGGCGCCACGGTGGGTGTGCAGCTGGCCGCCCAGGGACAGGCGGGCGCCGCGGGCCTGACACAGGTGCCGCAGCCCGGCCAGGCGCCCGAGGGCCGCTCGCGCGAGGCCCGGCGCTCCGACGACGGCCCGGCGCCGATCCGAAGTGCTCCGGCGGCGTCCGGCGCGACAGCCGCGGCCACCGCCGCCCTGACGGCCGGAGGCGGAGCGGCAACGGGCTCCCCCGCCGCCAACCTCTCTGCCGCCGCCCAGGCGGCGGGTCTTGGCGGGGGTGAGGGGCAGGCGAGCCTGGGCGGGTCGGACGGCTCCGTTGCCTCGCCGGTGCTGCAGGCGGCGGATGCGCCCACGCGCAGCTTTGAGCAGAGCCTTCCGCCCGGACAGCACACGCAGACGGCCCGGCCCGAGCTTGCCCGTGACATCGGGCGCCAGATGGCGGCCTCGATCACCGCGGCGGCCGACGGATCCGTCGACATTGCGCTCAACCCAAAAGAGCTGGGACATGTCCGCATGTCCTTGTCAGTCACCGAAAGCGGCGTGATCCTGACGGTCAGCGGTGACCGGGCCGACACGATGGACCTGATGCGCCGCCATGCCGACGACCTCAGCGCCGCCTTCCGCGACATGGGCTATGAAAACATCGCCTTTTCCTTCGGCACCGGCGGCAGCGCCGGACAGCCCGGGGACGGCAACGACCAGAACAGCGCGCCGTCCGGGGGCAGCGGCGGTGATCCCGTTGCCCTGGCCTCCGACACCGGACAGCCCGACACGACCGCCCGCGTCACCGGTGACCGCGGCCTCGACCTCCGAATCTAGGACCTGACATGAGCGATCTCGCCACTTCCTCGGCCTTCTCCCTGGCCACCCCGCCGGCTTCGGCGGCCACCAACACGACCACCACCACGTCCGAGGCGACCCTGTCGTCGGATTTCGAAACCTTCCTGAAGATGCTGACCGCCCAGGCCCGCTATCAGGACCCGCTGGAGCCACTGGATTCCACCGAGTATGCCTCGCAGCTGGCGCAATTCTCGATGGTGGAACAACAGGTTCTCACCAACGAGAACCTCGGCATCGTCCAAACCCAGATCGCCATGACCAACATGGAGCTTCTGTCGGGCATGATCGGGCTGGAGGCGCGCAGCGATGCCGGAGCCTATTACGACGGGCAGCCGATCAGCATCACGCCGAACCCGGCCGCCGCGTCGGATACCGTTTACCTTGTGGTCTACAATTCTCAGGGCATGGAGGTCGATCGCCGTGTCCTGCCCGTTTCGGCGGAGCCGGTGAACTGGAACGGCGTCACCCGCGATGGCATTCCGCTGCCCGAGGGGCAGTACCGCTTCCACGTGGAAAGCTGGGCCGACGACGAGAAGCTGCTCGACGAAGCGGCGCTTACCTACTCCGAAATCGAGGAGGCGCAGGCGCTGGACGGGCGGACGGTGGTTATCCTCAAGGGTGGGATCCAGGTGGACAGCTCTGCCATCACCGGTCTGCGCCAACCGCCGGACGACACCTGACACCCTTTGCACCGCATGTCGCGCGGGCCGCCCTGCAAGGGGCCGCCCGCGCGATGCATCAGAGATCGGCGACTTTCATGGCAAGATAGGCCGCCGGGACGACGACCCGGCGGAACCGGCCGAAGGGGAAGCGGCCCATGGGCCGACGCATCGCGGCCGGTACGGCATCGGCGTCTTGGTTCAGAAGGTCCCCGGCCACCATGTGCCCGGCATAAGACCCCATGGCCACGCCGTTTCCGTGATAGGCCATCGCCGCGAAAAGCCCCGGGCGCCCGGGGACCGGACCGATATAGGGCGTCCGGTTCCGCGCCAGGCAGACCATGCCCGACCAGCCAAAGGGCGACTCCACGTCGCTCCAGGCCGGGAACATCGCGTCGAAATCCTGCCGCACGCGCTGCAGCGACAGTTTCTCGACCCGGGGCGAGGACAGGATCCCGCCCCGCATGCCGAAGAGCATCCGGTTGTCCGGCATCAGCCGGAAGTAATGCAGCAGGTTGCGGCTGTCATAGGCCATCTGGTGCGAGGTCCAGCCCTGCGCCTCCAGCTCGGCCTGCGTCAGGGGCCGGGTGACCAGCACGCTGGATTGCGCCGGCATGTAGCGCGCGGCCAGCCATCCGGGCAGGTCCTCGCTGGAATAGCCGTTGGTGGCGATGATGACACGATCGGCGCGCAGCCGGCCCTGTTCGGTACGCAGGACATGGCCGTCGCCTTCGGGCGCGATGGACGTCACCCGGCTGTGCGCGGCCAGCGTCGCGCCGGCGGCAATGGCCGCATCGACAATGCCGAACAGGTACTTGCGCGGGTTCAGCGCGAAGCCCAGCGGGATCGACAACCCGCCGCGTGCGGCACTGGTGGCCATGCCCATCGACGTCAGATCCTGCGCGGAATGGATCCCGGGCTCCACCCCGTAATCCTCGGCCACGCTGGCGGCTTCCTTTATGAAATGCGACGCGGCGCGGTCATTGTGGGCCAGGACCGTCTCGCCCTTTGAATGGGTGTCGGCGTCGATCCCGAAAAGCTTCAGCTGCGCCGCGACATGCTCGATCGCGGCCATCTCGGCGGCGCGGTAGGCGCGACGCCCCTCCGCCCCGAACTGCCGGGTGAGCGCCGCGTTCGAGATCTTGCCCCCGCCCAGGCAGCAGAACCCGCCATTGCGCCCCGAGGCGCCAAAGCCCGGCGGGCCGGCCTCCAGCACCGTGACCGACAGGCCTGCCCCGGCCAGCCTCAGCGCGGCGTTGATGCCGGTAAAGCCGCCGCCGACGATGGCCACGTCGACCCGTGCCTCGCCTTCGAAGGTCGGCCAGTCCGGTGCGGCGATGGTCTCGTCCCACCAGCACTTGGCCCGCGGGCCCGGGCCATAGGTGTAGTCCGGAAAGATACGTGTCATGCGGTGCGCTGCGCCATCCGTTCGTCCGCCTCGGCCTTGACCCGCGCCCGCTTGGTCGAGATCGAGGCGATGATGACCCCCACCGTCACGATGCCGATCATGATCGTCGACAGCGCGTTGATTTCCGGCGTGACGCCCAGGCGCACGGCCGAGAAGATCTTGATCGGCAGGGTCGTGGCCGACGGGCCGGCGGTGAAGGACGCGATCACCAGATCATCGAGCGACAGCGTGAAGGCCAGAAGCCAGCCCGAGATCACCGCCGGCGCGATGATCGGCAGGGTCACCAGGCGGAAGGCCTCGGCTGGGGAACAGCCCAGGTCCAGCGCCGCCTCTTCCAGCGAACGGTCGAAGGTGACCAGCCGCGAGGAGACGACCACCGACACGTAACACATTGAAAACGTGGTATGCGCCAGCACGATGGTCAGGATCCCGCGGTCCAGCCCCAGACCGATGAACAGCAGCAGCAGCGACAGGCCGGTGATCACCTCGGGCATCACCAGCGGTGCATAGATCATGCCCGAGAACAGCGTGCGCCCGAAGAACCGCCCGCCGCGCACCAGCACATAGGCCGCCATGGTGCCCAGCACCGTCGCGATGGTCGACGAGAAGAACGCCACGCGCAGGGTGACCCAGGCCGCATCGAGAAAGGCCTCGTTCCGGGCAAGTTCGCCGTACCACTTGGTCGAGAACCCGGCCCAGACGGTGACCAGCTGGCTTTCGTTGAAGCTGTAGACGATCAGGATCAGCATCGGCAGGTAGAGGAATGCGAAGCCGAGCGTCAGGGAGACGACGTTGAAGGGGGAAAGCCTGCTCATCCTTCGGCCTCCGCCTGGCGCTGCTGGTTCTTCTGGAACAGCACGATGGGCACGATCAGGATCAGCAGCAGGATGATCGCCACCGCCGAGGCCACCGGCCAGTCGCGGTTGTTGAAGAACTCTTCCCACAGCACCTTGCCGATCATCAGCGTCCCGGACCCGCCCAGAAGCGAGGGGATCACGAATTCGCCCAGTGTCGGAATGAAGACCAGGAAGGACCCGGCGATGATCCCCGGCCGTGACAGCGGGATGGTCACCAGCCAGAAGGCCGAGCGGCGCGAGCAGCCAAGATCCTCGGCCGCCTCGATCAGCGATCCGTCCAGCCGGTCGAGCGCGGCGTAAATGGGCAGGATCATGAAGGGCAGGTAGGTATAGACCACACCGATATAGACAGCGATGTTGGTGTTCAGGATCGTCAGCGGCTCGCTGATCACGCCTGTCCACATCAGCACCTGGTTCAGATACCCCTCCTGGCTGAGGATCCCGCGCCACGCATAGACCCGGATCAGGAACGACGTCCAGAACGGCAGGATCACCAGCATCATCAGCGTCGGGCGCCAGGCCTCGGGCGCGCGGGCCATGCCATAGGCAATCGGGTAGCCGACGAACAGCGTCAGAACCGTCGAGATCGCGGCGATCTTCAGCGACGACAGGTAGGCCTTCCAATAGAGGTCATCGGTCGTCAGGAAGGTGAAATTCTCGAAATCCAGCTGCGACAGGAAGGCGCCGATGCCCTCGTCCCAGGAAAACTGCGGCATGTAGGGCGGCCGCGCCAGCGCCACGTCCGAGAGCGAGATCTTCAGCACGATCGCGAAGGGGATCAGGAAAAGCGCCAGCAGCCAGACATAGGGAAAGGCGATGAGAAGAAAGCGCCGCATCTCAGTGATCCAGCAGCACGGCGCAGTTTTCGGTCCAGTTCACCCAGACGTTGTCGTCCCAGGTAAAGGCCCGCCGCGTGTCGCGCTCGGTGTTGAAATTCTGCGCGCGGATGATCTGCCCGTTGGCCAGCTCCACGTGGTAGGTAGAGATGTTTCCAAGATAGCCGATGTCGATCACCTTGCCCTGCAACACGTTGTCGTCGCTGGGCTTTTCGCCGTGGATCTCGACCTTTTCCGGCCGGATCGCCAGCTGGCATTCGGCGCCGTCGGCCAGATCCAGCGTGGATTTCGCGCGCAGCGGCGGCTGGCCTTCGGCCCAGCGGACCTCATAGGCGTCACCCAGCTTCGTCGCCTTGCCTTCCAGGATGGTCACATCGCCGATGAAACCGGCGACATAGCGCGAATTCGGATTCTCGTAGATCTGCGACGGCGTCGCCACCTGCATCAGCGCGCCGTCCTTCATGACGGCAATGCGCGAGGCCACGGTCATCGCTTCTTCCTGGTCGTGCGTGACGATCACGAAGGTCGTGCCGGTCTTTTCCTGGATGTCCATCAGTTCGAACTGGGTTTCTTCGCGCAGCTTCTTGTCCAGCGCGCCCAGCGGTTCATCCAGAAGCAGCAGCTTCGGCGCCTTGGCCAGCGACCGCGCCAGCGCCACCCGCTGGCGTTGCCCCCCGGAAATCTGGTGCGGCTTGCGTGAGGCGAACGGCTGCAATTGCACCAGCCGCAGCATCTCTTCGACGCGGGCGTCGACCTCGTCCCTGGGCTTGCGCTCGCGCTTGAGGCCGAAGGCAATATTGTCGCGCACGGTCAGGTGCGGGAACAGCGCGTAGGACTGGAACATCATGTTCACGGCGCGCTGGTTCGGCGGCACCTTGACGATGTCCTCGCCGGCCAGCTCGATCGAGCCCTCGGTCGGGTCCTCGAACCCGGCGAGCATCCGCATCATCGTGGTCTTGCCGCAGCCCGAAGGGCCCAGCAGTGCAAAGAATTCCCGCTCGTAGATATCGAGCGTCAGTTCCTCGATCGCGGTGAACGTGCCGAAACGCTTGGTCACGTTCTTGAAGCGTATCAGGGGCTTGGCCGCCGGGTCGGTCCAGGGCGCGAAAACGGTTTGGGACAAGGGATCACTCCGGCAGGACAGGCCGGGGCAGGCGCGCCGCCCCGGCCAGGGGGCTTAGACGCCCGATTTCACTTTGGTCCAAAGGCGGGTCACGGTCCGCTGTACCTTCGGCGGGTAGGGCGTCACCGTGTAGAGGTTTTCAAGCGTTTCCTCGTCGGGGTAGATCGCCGGGTCGCCGATCACGTCCTCGTTCAGGAATTCCTGGCTCGCGAGGTTGCCGTTGGCATAATAGACATAGTTCGACGCGGCGGCCATGTTCTGGGCATCCATGATGAAGTTCAGGAATGCATGGGCCGCCTCGGGGTTCGGCGCATCGACCGGGATCGCCATCTGGTCGAACCACATCAGCGCGCCTTCCTTGAACGGGTAATAGGCGATTTCGTTGCCATTGTCGGCCTCGGCCGCGCGGTCGCGCGCCTGCAGCACGTCACCCGACCAGCCGACCGCGACGCAGATGTCGCCATTGGCCAGCGCGTTGATGTATTCCGAGCTGTGGAACTTCTGGATGTAGGGACGGACGCCCATCAGGACCTCTTCGGTCTTGGCGATCACGTCGGGGTCGTGGCTGTCGGGATCCTCGCCGAGGTACTTCAGCGTCATCGGCAGGATCTCGGTCGGGGCGTCCAGGAAATGCACGCCGCATTCGGCCAGCTTTTCCATGTTCGCCGGATCAAGGACCAGGTCCATGGAGTTCAGAGGCGCATCCTCGCCCAGGATTTCCTTGACCTTGCCGACATTCACGCCCAGCCCGGTGGTGCCCCACATGTAGTTGACGGAATATTCGTTGTCCGGATCATATTGTGCGGTCCGCTTTTCGATCACGTCCCACATGTTGTCGATGTTCGGCAGCTTGGACTTGTCCAGCGGCTGGAAGGCGCCGGCCATGATCTGGCGCTGCAGGAAGGTACCCGTAGGCACGACCACGTCGTAACCCGACCCGCCGGCCAGCATCTTGGTCTCGAGCAGTTCGTTGCTGTCGAAGACGTCGTAGACCAGGTCGATGCCGGTCTCTTCCTCGAACTTGGTCAGCAGGTCCTCGTCGATATAGTCGGACCAGTTGTAGACCCGTACCTCGTCTGCGGCGGCCGCAGTGGCCAGTGCCGCCACGGCGGTCAGCGTCAGCAGGTGCTGTTTCATGTCAATCTCCCCAAATCAGGCCGGGTGTGTCCCGCCCGTCATATTTTGATCAAGTTGCGCTTTTCCACGCAGCTGGCTTATGTTTCCATGGCACAGGCGAACGCGCAAGCGGCGTTGATGTGGAATGAGGCAGAGCCGCGAAGACGTGATGAACGAAAAGGCATCCATACCCCCTGGCACCGCCGACTTGCCTGAACACGAAAGGGTTTACCGGGCGCTGCGCGCGCTTGTCCTGTTCGGAGAGCTGCGGCCGGGTCAACCGGTGACCATCCAGGGGCTGACCTCGGAAATCGGCGCCGGCATGACCCCGGTGCGCGAAGCGATTCGGCGCATGACCTCGGATGGCGGGCTGATCTTCCAGGGCAACCGGCGGGTGTCGGTCCCGCAGCTGGGCGCGTCGGATGTCGAAGAGATCCAGTTCCTCCGCCGCCGCATCGAACCCGAGCTGACGCGCCGCGCCTGCGCCCGGCAAACCCCGGAATTGCTGGACGAGCTGGCCGCGACGGACCGCACCCTCGACGCCGCGATCTCGGCCGGGGACATCGCCGGCTACCTGCGCCACAACCACCGATTTCACCACCTGCTCTACGAGGCCGCCGGCGCGCCGATCCTGGCGCAGACGGTCGACCGGCTGTGGCTGCGCTTCGGCCCGTCGCTGCGGGTGGTCTGTGGCCGCTTCGGGACGCAGAACCTGCCCGACCGCCACCGCGAGATCCTCGACGCCTTCGCCGCAAGCGACCCGGAGGCCGCGGCCCGGGCGATGGACCGTGACGTAACGGACGGCATGACCCAGGTGCTCGAAGTGCTTCGCGAGGGGGCGCCGCACCCGTGACGGAACGGCGATTCGGCGTCTTCTGATTGACTCCGAAAAATTTGATCATATTCTGCGGACACCCCCCGAAAACCGGAGTCCGCATTCATGTCTGCCATCACCAACCACATGCCCACGTCCGAGCTTCAGGCCCTGGATGCGGCGCATCACATGCATCCCTTCACGCAGGGCTCGGGCCTGGCGGCCAAGGGCGCGCGGGTGATCACCCGGGCCAAGGGTGTCTGGCTGACCGACAGCGAGGGCAACGAGATCCTCGACGGCATGGCCGGCCTGTGGTGCGTGAACATCGGCTATGGCCGGGACGAACTGGCCGAGGTCGCGGCGCGGCAGATGAAGGAACTGCCGTATTACAACACCTTCTTCCAGACGACGCACGTGCCGGCCATCGCGCTGGCCCAGAAGATCGCCGAGCTGGCGCCGGGCGATCTGAACAACGTCTTCTTCGCCGGCTCCGGGTCCGAGGCGAACGACACCAACATCCGCATGGTGCGCACCTACTGGGAAGAGAAGGGCAAGCCCGAGAAGACCGTGATCATCTCGCGCTGGAACGCCTATCATGGGTCGTCCATGGGCTCGGGCAGCCTTGGCGGCATGGTGGGGATGCATGCGCAGGGTGGCATGCCGATCCCGGGCATCCACCACATCGGCCAGCCGAACTGGTGGGCCGAGGGCGGCGACATGTCCCCCGAGGATTTCGGCCTGATGCGCGCGCAGGAACTGGAAGCCGCGATCAAGGAACTGGGCGAGAACAAGGTCGCTGCCTTCATCGCCGAGCCGATCCAGGGCGCCGGCGGCGTGATCGTTCCGCCCGCCACCTACTGGCCCGAGATTCAGCGGATCTGCGACAAGTACGAGATCCTGCTGATCGCGGACGAGGTGATCTGCGGCTTCGGGCGGACCGGGAACTGGTTCGGCAGCCAGACCGTGGATATCCGGCCCGACATCATGACCATCGCCAAGGGGCTCAGCTCGGGCTACCAGCCGATCGGCGGGTCGGTCGTGTCGGACGAGGTGGCCAGCGTGATCGCGGGGACCGAGTTCAACCACGGCTACACCTATTCGGGCCATCCGGTGGCCAGCGCCGTGGCGCTGGAGAACCTGCGGATCCTGGAAGAGGAAAAGATCGTCGACCAGGTCCGCGACGTGACCGGGCCCTATCTGAAGGGCAAATGGGAGGCGCTGGCCGATCATCCTCTGGTGGGCGAGGCGAAGATCGTGGGCATGATGGCCTCGATCGCGCTGACCCCGGACAAGGCCTCGCGCGCGCCCTTCGCGGCGGATGCGGGCACCGCCGGGTTCATCTGCCGCGAGCGGTGCTTTGCCAACAACCTGGTGATGCGCCACGTGGGCGACCGGATGATCATCTCGCCGCCGCTGGTGATCTCGGAAACCGAGATCGACACCCTGATCGAGCGCGCCCGGACCGCCCTGTCCGAGACGCTGGATAGCCTTGAGGAAAAGGGGCTGATGGTCAAACCGTCCTGACCGGACGCCGGCATGTCCCACGCGTGGGACATGTTGCGGTTTCTGTGATTTCAAGGGGTTACAGAGGCGGATTTACCTTTTGGCAAGACATGAAGGCCGCGCGGACCCGTGGGTTGGCGCGGCCTTTCGCATGCAGGGAGCGCGCGCGCCGGGATGGTCGGGACCGATCCGGTCTTGTCCGGTCAGGCCCGGTCGCGGCGGCGCAGGGGCGAAAGGTCACGCCACGTCCAGGACGCGGCGTCCGTTTGCAAAGCGGGGCAAAGGGGTGCACCTTGGCGCCCAGAGACCGCAGCCGGAGCATCCTTCCATGAGCATCGCCGAACTTCGCCCGAACCTCGACCACTGGCAGGAACGCGTGGACCTTGCCGCGGCCTTCCGCTGGACCGTGCGGCTGAACATGCACGAGGCGGTGGCGAACCATTTCTCGCTGGCCGTGAACGACGACGGCACGAAATTCCTGATGAATGCCAACCAGATGCATTTCGACCGCATCACGGCAAGCAACCTTCTGGAGATCGACGCCAACGATCCCGCGACCATGGACAGGCCCGACGCGCCGGACCCGACCGCCTGGGGCCTGCATGGCACGTTGCACCGACTGTGCCCGCATGCGCGCTGCGCCATGCATGTCCATTCGATCCACGCCACCGTGCTGGCCTCGCTGGCCGACAGCCGGCTGCTGCCCATCGACCAGAATTCGGCCATGTTCTTCGGCCGGCAGACGATCGACGAGAATTACGGCGGGCTCGCCTTCGAGGAGGAGGCGAAGCGCTGCGCCGATCTGCTGAGCGATCCGAAGAAGACGGTTTTGATCATGGGCAATCACGGCATCATGGTGATCGGCCAGACCGTCGCCGAGACGTTCAACCGCATGTATTACTTCGAGCGCGCGGCCGAGACCTATATCCGCGCGCTGCAGACCGGCCAGCCGCTGCGGGTGCTTTCGGACGAGGTGGCCGAGAAGACCGCCGCCGAGATCGAAAGCTATCCCGAGCAGGCGGACCGGCACCTGTCGGAGATCAAGCTGCTGCTGGATGCCGAGGGCTCCGATTACGCGGGCTGACTGGGGCGGCCGCGTGACGGCGTGCGCCGGGTCCGGGAGCGGGCCCGGTTTTGGGGATGACAGGACCGCCTCGGGGCGGTCGGACGACTATTGGACAAGACATGCAATACGGGCTGAGTGACGAGCAGGAGATGATCGTCTCCACGGTGCGGCGTTTCGTGGAGGCGGAGATCTATCCGCACGAGGAGCTGGTGGAGCGAACCGGCGAGGTGCCGGCGGAGATCGCGGCGGAGATCAAGCGCAAGACGCTGGAACTGGGCTTCTACGCCTGCAACTTTCCCGAAAGCGTGGGCTGCGCGGGGCTGAGCCACGTGGATTTCGCTCTGGTCGAGCGCGAGCTGGGGCGCGGGTCGATGGCGCTGAACCATTTCTTCGGGCGGCCGCAGAACATCCTGATGGCCTGCGAGGGCGAGCAGGTGGAGCGCTATCTGATGCCCGCCGTGCGGGGGGAGCGGATGGATGCGCTGGCGATGACCGAGCCGGGCGCCGGGTCGGACGTGCGCGGCATGACCTGTGCGGCAAGGCGCGATGGCGGCGACTGGGTCGTGAACGGGACGAAGCATTTCATTTCCGGCGCCGATCACGCGGATTTCGTCATCGTCTTTGTCGCCACCGGAGAGGACCAGACGCCGAAGGGGCCGAAGAAGCGGATCACCGCGTTTCTCGTGGACCGGGGGACGCCGGGGTTCACGATCCGGGACGGCTACAAATCGGTCAGTCATCGCGGCTACAAGAACATGATCCTGGAGTTCGACGATTGCCGCCTGCCGCAAGCGCAGGTGCTGGGCGAGGTCGACGGCGGCTTTGCCGTGATGAACGAGTGGCTTTACGCGACGCGGATCACCGTGGCGACCATGTCGGTCGGCCGCGCGCGGCGGGTGTTCGACTATGCGCTGACCTATGCCGCCGAGCGCGAGCAGTTCGGGCAGAAGATCGGGAAGTTCCAGGGCGTGTCGTTCCAGATCGCCGACATGATCACCGAGATCGACGCCGCCGACCTGCTGACGCTGGCCGCCGCCGACCGGCTGGACAAGGGCCTGCCGGCGAACCGCGAGATCGCCAGCGCGAAGGTCTTTGCCTCGGAGATGCTGGCGCATGTGACGGATGCGGCGATCCAGATCCACGGCGGCATGGGGCTGATGGACGATTACCCGCTGGAACGGTTCTGGCGCGACGCAAGGGTCGAGCGGATCTGGGATGGCACCAGCGAGATCCAGCGCCATATCATCTCGCGCGAGCTGTTGCGGGCGTTGGGCGCGTGAGGCGGGCGTCGGATTGAGGTATTTGGGCAAAGATGAAGACAGGGACGTGGCGCCCGGCCGGTTAGGGCGGCTTTTGGCCCCGAAGCGGATTGCCGTCGTGGGCGGCGGGGCCTGGGGCGCCGCGGTCGCCGGGGCGGCCGAGCGTGTCGGGTTCTCGGGCGAGATCACCTTCGTGCATCCCCGGGGCAAGGCGCCCGAGGGGGCGAAGGTGGTGACGGCGCTGTCGGAGCTGGAGGCGGCGCCGGATGCGGTGTTCCTGGGCATCAACCGTCACGCCAGTGTCGACGCGGTGGCCGAGCTGCGCGCCATGGGGGCGGGCGGGGCGGTCTGTTTCGCGAGCGGGTTTACCGAGGCGCAGGCGGAGGATGCCGGCGCCGTGGACCTGCAGGCGCGGCTGGTGGCGGCGGCGGGCGAGATGCCGATCCTGGGGCCGAATTGCTACGGGTTCGTCAATGCGCTGGATGGCGGGGCGATCTGGCCGGATCAGCACGGCATGGCGCCGGTGGCGCGCGGCGTGGCAGTGCTGACGCAAAGTTCGAACATCGCGATCAACCTGACCATGCAGCAGCGCGCGCTGCCGCTGGCGATGATGATCACCTGCGGGAACATGGCGCAGCAGAGCCAGGCGCGGATCGCCACGGCGCTGCTGGAGGATCCGAGGATCACGGCGCTGGGCCTGCATGTCGAGGGCTTCGGCGAGATCGCAGACTGGGAGGCGCTGGCCGAGGCGGCGCGGGCGCGCGGGGTGCCGGTTGTCGTGCTGAAGGTCGGGCAATCGGCGCAGGCGCGGGCGGCGACCGTGTCGCATACCGCCTCGCTGGCCGGGTCGGATGCCGGGGCGCAGGCGCTTCTGGACCGGCTGGGCTTTGCTCGGCTGTCCGATCTGCCGTCGTTCCTGGAGACGTTGAAGCTGTTGCATGTCGCCGGGCCGCTGCCTGCGCGCAGCATCGGGGCGATCAGCTGTTCGGGGGGCGAGGCGAGCCTGATGGCCGACATGGGGGCGGCGCGGGGGCTGGAGTTTCCGGCGCTGGAGACGGGCCAGAGGGCGGCGCTGCGTGATGCGCTTGGGCCCATGGTGGCGCTGGCCAACCCGTTGGATTACCACACCTATATCTGGCGCGACGTGCCGGCGATGACCCGGGCCTGGGGCGCCATGGCCAGCGGCGCGCAGGCGATGACGCTGTCTGTCGTCGATTACCCGGTGACGGATGCCAGCGACTGGATCTGCGCCACGCAGGCGGCCATCGGAGCGCGCGAGGCCAGCGGGAAGCCCTTCGGCGTGGTCGCCTCGCTGCCCGAGCTGATGCCGCGCGAGGTGGCGATGCACCTGATGGAGGGCGGGGTCGTGCCCTTCAACGGCATGGCCGAGGCGCTGAACGCCGTGGCCGCCGCCGCGCGGCGCGAGGATCCGGATGCGGGTCCGGCGCTGCGGGCCGGGGCGCTGGAGGGCAGCCGGGTGATGGACGAGGTCGAGGGCAAGGCGCGGCTGGCGAAGGCCGGCGTGCATGTGCCCCGGCATGTTGTGATCACACCCGGGCAGCCGGTTGAGCTGGCGGGTCTCTCGGGGCCCTTCGCGGTCAAGGGGCTGGGGCTGGCGCATAAATCCGACAGCGGGGCCGTGCATCTGGGGATCACGGCCGAGGAGGTCGCCGCCACCGCCGCCGATATCGGCACCGACCGCGTGCTGGTCGAACAGATGGTACGCGGCGGCAGCGTGGAGCTTCTGGTGGGCGTGCTGCGCGACCCGGCGCATGGCTTCGTGCTGACGCTGGGCGCGGGCGGCGTGCTGACCGAAATGCTGAAGGACAGCGTGTCGCTTCTGGTGCCGAGCCCGCCGGAGATGGTGCTGGGGGCGCTGCAACGTCTGCGCTGCTGGCCGCTGATCGAAGGCTATCGCGGGCGCTGCGGCGTGGACATGGATGCGCTGATGGACGCCATCTCGGCGGTGCAGCGGCTGGTGGAGGCCGAGGCCTCGACGCTGCAGGAACTGGAGATCAACCCGCTGATCTGCGGACCCGGCGGGGCCGTGGCGGTGGATGCGCTGATCCGCTATGGCGGCGGGGACAGCGGCGAGGAAGGATGACAGAGATGACGGATGCTCCGTTGAAGACACGGCGCGAGGGCGGGATCCTTGAGGTCGTGCTCGACCGGCCCAAGGCGAACGCGATCGACCTGGAGACCAGCCGCCGGATGGGCGAGGTGTTCCGCGAGTTCCGCGACGATCCCGAGCTGCGCGTGGCGATCGTCACTGGCGGGGGGGAGAAGTTCTTCTGTGCCGGATGGGACCTGAAGGGCGCAGCGGACGGCGACGCCGTGGATGGCGATTACGGCGTCGGCGGGTTCGGCGGCCTGCAGGAGATGCGGGCGATGAACAAGCCGGTGATCGCCGCCGTGAACGGCATCTGCTGCGGTGGTGGGTTCGAACTGGCACTGTCGGCTGACATCATCCTGGCCGCGGATCACGTGCGGTTCGCCTTCCCCGAGATCCGGTCGGGCACCGTGGCCGATGCCGGCACCGTCAAGCTGCCCAAGCGCATCCCCTACCACGTGGCGATGGAAATCCTGCTGACCGGACGCTGGTTCGAGGTGGACGAGGCCAAGCACTGGGGCATCGTGAACGAGATCATCCCCGCCGATCAGCTGATGGACCGGGCCTGGGAGGTGGCAAGGCTGCTCGAAAGCGGGCCGCCCTTGGTCTATGCGGCGATCAAGGAGATCGTGCGCGAGGCCGAGGACACGAAGTTCCAGGACATGATGAACCGGATCACCAAGCGGCAGCTGGATTCGGTCGATATCCTCTATGAAAGCGAGGACCAGAAGGAAGGCGCGCGCGCCTTTGCGGAAAAGCGCGATCCGGTCTGGAAGGGGCGCTGAGCTGACCTGACCCGGCCCGGAAGGGCCGGGGAAGCACCTATTTCAGGTGCTCTTCGCCCCGCGCGCGAGCCAGGCGGATCTGCTTCTGGCGCTCGCGGAAGCGGGTCTTGTCGGCCTCCGTCGTCTCGGCGATGCACAGGTGGCAGGACACGCCCTCCTCGAACTCGGGGCGCGCGCGGTCCTCGGGCAGGATCGGGCGGCGGCAGCCGTGGCACAGCTCGTGCGGGCCTTTCCTCAGCCCGTGGCCGACGCTGACGCGGTTGTCGAAGACGAAACATTCGCCCTGCCAGGTGCTGTCCTCCTCGGGCATGTCCTCGAGATATTTCAGGATGCCGCCCTTGAGGTGATAGACCTCGTTCAGCCCCTCGTTCAGCAGGTAATTGGTGGATTTCTCGCAGCGGATGCCGCCGGTGCAGAACATGGCGACACGCTTGCCCCTGAACTCTTCGCGATGGGCCTGCCACCAGGCGGGGAAATCACCGAAGGATTGGGTCTGCGGGTCGATGGCGCCCTCGAAGGTGCCGATGGCGACCTCGTAATCGTTGCGGGTGTCGATCACCACGGTGTCGGGGTCGCGGATCAGGGCGTTCCAGTCGGCGGGGTCGACGTAATGCCCGGTGCGCGCCAGCGGATCGACATCCGGTTGCCCCATGGTCACGATCTCTTTCTTCAGGCGCACCTTCATGCGGCCGAAGGGCGGTTGATCGGCCTGCGCCTCTTTCCACTCCAGCCCGTCGCAGCCGGGCAGGGCGCGGATATGGGCCAGCACCGCTTCGATGCCAGCGCGGGGGCCGGCGATGGTGCCGTTGATCCCTTCGCGCGCAAGCAGCAGGGTGCCCTTCACGCTCTCCGCCTCGCACAGCGCCAGAAGCGGCGGTTTCAGCGCGGCGGGGTCGTCGAATCGGGTGAAGTGATACAGGGCTGCGATCGTGTACATGGCGCGGGGCATAAACCCGGCGCCCGGATCGCTCAAGAGGCGCTTAAGCCGCGCCCAGAAGCCGTTCGACCACCGCGCGGGCCTGGCGCGACAGGGTCGGGTGGCTGTCGCCGTAGTAGGACAGGTTGATCACCGCACCGTAAAGCGCCCAGCCGCGGCCGCGCCGGGCCGTGTCGGGATCGTGCCCGGCGACATCGAGGAAGGTTTCGCGGGCGGGGCCGTCGAAAAGCGCCCAGGCCGGGCCAAGATCCACGGCCGGGTCGCCGCGCGCCATCAGGCCGAAATCGATCACCCCGGACAGGCGGCCCTCCTGCACCAGAAGGTTGTTGGGCGACAGATCCCCGTGCACCCACCCCGGCGCGCCGGTCCAGCGCGGGGCGGCCAGCGCGTCGTCCCAGATCGCGGAAAGCTCGGCCACCGGGTAATCGCGGGCGATATCGCCGATGGCGCGGCGCGTGGTGGCATCGAGCACGTCGAGCGGCACGCCGCGGTTGTGATTGGCGGATCCGGCGATGGGGCCTGTCCCGCCGGGCAGATCGGCCAGCGCGCGCACGAACCGGCCAAGGCCGAGTGCCGCGGTTTCGGTATCCTCCGGAGGGCGCGCGGCCATGGTATCGCCGGGCAGCCAGTCGAGCACCATCCAGGGGCAGGGATAGTCCTCGGAGGGGTCTGCCAGCGCCAGCGGCTTCGGCACCCGCAGCGGCAGGTCCTTCAGGTGCGGCAGCCACTCCCATTCGCGGCGCAGCAGCATCACGGCCGAGGGCCGGCGCGGCAGGCGCAGGATCCTGTCGCTGCCCAGGCGGAACATCCAGTTGTCCGTCCCGGTCGCGGCCAGGGGCCGCACGGGCTGCCCCGCGAACTCGGGCAGTTCGCGATCCACCAGCTGTTTGGCGAGCGCGGTGCTCACCCTGATCTCATCACCGTGCATGACGCTCTCCTTGGCAGATCCGCTACCGCGATTTGCCGGATTTGGCGAGAGCCGCAGCATCGCTTGACCGGCGGCGGGCCGCCGCCTACCCCGGTAATCGGCCCCAGTCCGAGGAGAAAAGACCATGCATGCCCTTCTGGTGATCGACGTCCAGAACGATTTCTGCCCCGGTGGCGCCTTGGCCGTCGCGGATGGCGACGCGATCGTGCCCCGCATCAACGAGATGATGGACGATTTCGACGCCGTGCTGCTGACGCAGGACTGGCACCCGGCGGATCATTCGTCGTTCGCGGCCCAGCACGAGGGCAAATCGCCCTACGAGATGATCGACATGCCCTATGGTCCGCAGGTCCTGTGGCCGGTGCATTGCGTGCAGGGGACATCGGGCGCCGCGTTTCACCCGCAGCTGCGCACCGGCGGAGACCTGATTGTTCGCAAGGGCTTCCGCCGTGCGATCGACAGCTACTCGGCGTTTTTCGAGAACGACCACGAAACGCCCACGGGGCTTGAGGGCTACCTGCGGACGCGGGGGATCGAAAAGCTGACCCTGGTGGGGCTGGCGCTGGATTTCTGCGTGAACTTCTCGGCGGTGGATGCCGCGAAGCTGGGGTTCGACGTGACCGTGGACCTTGCGGCGACGCGGGCCATCGATCTGGACGGCTCGCTGGCGGCGGCGAAGGCCGGGATGGAAGCGGCGGGCGTGAAGCTGGTCTGACCGGAGCGCCCCACTGTCCCGAAGGGGCAAACGGGCGGGATCTTGCCAATCGCACCGGGCGCGCGGGTCTGCCTGAGAAGCAGCGCATCGTAGCAACTGCGCGGCCGATCCTGAGCGTGCGGGGCCTCGGGTGGGGGCGGCGCGGCCCGGCCACAGGTTGCAGCCGGTGCGGAAGCCTGATTTTGTGCGCCCCGGCACGGGCGGAGGTCCCGCGCATCTCTGGAGGGTCCGGGCCTTGGACATCGCGACGCGCGTCTACAATCACAAATGGAAGATCGATCCGATCGTCCGCTCGCTGATCGACACGGATTTCTACAAGCTCTTGATGTGCCAGTCGGTCTTTCGCAACCGGCCCGACACGCGGGTGACCTTTTCGCTGATCAACCGCACCACCTCGGTGCCGCTGGCCAAGCTGATCGACGAGGGTGAGCTGCGCGAGCAGCTGGATCATATCCGATCGCTGTCGCTGTCGCGCGGCGAAAGCACCTGGCTGCGCGGCAACACGTTCTACGGCAAGCGGCAGATGTTCCGTCCGGACTTCATGGAGTGGTTCGAGAACCTGCGCCTGCCCGCCTACGAGTTGGAGCGGCGCGGCGATCAGTACGAGCTGACCTTCGAGGGCACCTGGCCCGAGGTCATGCTGTGGGAGATCCCGGCGCTGGCCGTGCTGATGGAGCTGCGCGGACGGGCGGTGCTGAACGACATGGGGCGGTTCGAGCTGCAGGTGCTTTATGCCCGGGCGATGACGCGGGTCTGGGAGAAGATCGAGCGGCTGCGCGAGGTCGAGACGCTGAAGATCGCCGATTTCGGCACGCGGCGGCGGCATTCCTTCCTCTGGCAGGACTGGTGCGTGCAGGCGATGATGGAGGGGCTGGGCGACAAGTTCATCGGCACCTCCAACTGCCTGATCGCCATGCGCCGCGAGGTCGAGGCGATCGGCACCAACGCGCATGAGCTGCCCATGGTCTATGCCGCGCTGGCCGAGGATGACGCGGCGCTGGCGCGGGCCCCCTACGACGTGCTGTCGGACTGGCACGAGGAGCACGAGGGCAACCTGCGCATGATCCTGCCCGACACCTACGGGACCGAGGGCTTTCTGAAACACGCGCCGGACTGGCTGGCCGGCTGGACCGGGATCCGCATCGACAGCGGCGATCCGGCGGCGGGGGCGGAAACCGCGATCCGCTGGTGGAAGGAGCGCGGCGAGGATCCGACGCAGAAGCTGGTGATCTTCTCGGACGGGCTGGACGTGGACAAGATCATCGACCTGCACCACCAGTTCCAGGGCCGGGTGCGGGCGAGTTTCGGCTGGGGCACGCTGCTGACCAACGATTTCCGGGGGCTGGTGCCGGGCGACCGGCTGGCGCCGTTCTCTCTGGTGTGCAAGGCGGTGTCGGCCAACGGGCGGCCGACGGTGAAACTGTCGGACAATCCCGAGAAGGCGATGGGGCCGGAAGACGAGATCGCGCGCTACAAGCGGGTCTTCGACGTGGGCGAACAGGAACGGATGGACGTGATCGTCTGAGAGGGCGGGATCGCGGGGCCACCTCCCGCCCGCCCACCCCGGTGACCCCGCGATCCCGCGAAAGGGGGAGTCGGTGCACACCGGACAGGCGGCGCGATCCCGCGCTCAGGCCAGCGCGCGGCGCTTCAGCTGGCGTTCGCGCCAGATCACCATCAGCCCGCCGGCCATGATCAGCAGGCCCCCGGGGAAGAGCGTCTGGAACGGGGTTTCCCCGAAGAAGATCCAGCCGAAGATGAAGGCCACCGGGATCCCGAAATAGGTGAAGGGTGCCAGGTTCGATTGTTCGGTCATCCGGAAGGAGATCACGATCAGCAGCACCGCCGTGCCGCCGAAGCCGCCCATCGCCAGCAGCCAGCCCGCGTCGGACCAGCTGGTGATCGGGGAGAAGCCGCCGGTGGCGAAGGTCAGCGCGACGGAGGCGATCAGCGAGGTGCCGATGGCATAGAGATTGATCACCGGGCTGGGAACGTCGTCATCCATCAGCCGCGAGGTGATGCCCGAGAGCGCGTAGAGAAAGGCTGCGGCCACCGGCGCCAGCGAGGCGAGCTCGAACGTACCGGAGCCCGGGCGCATCACCAGAACGACGCCGAGGAACCCCATGAGCACCGCGAAAAGCCGCACCGGCCCGACCTTTTCGCCCAGCAGCGGGATCGCCAGGGCGATCATGAAGAGCGCGTTGGAATAGCTGATCGTCGTCGCGGTGGCATAGGGCAGGCGCGAGAGCGCGATGTAGAAAGAAAGCTGTGCGACGGCCACGGCGATCCCGCGTCCGCAGGCCAGTTTCCATTGCCGCATCCGCAGGGGCCGCCCGGCCCGGTGCCAGGATTTCGAGGCCATCAGCGCCATGAAGCTGGGGAAGAGCCCGAAGAAATTGCGCCAGGCCGAAAGCTCGGCGGCGGAGAACCGGGGCGAGAGATGTTTGACCACCATACCCATCGCCTGGAACAGCGTGAGCGCCAGAAGCGACAGCAGGATCGCGAGCAGGACATTGTCGGTTGAGCGGCTGGTCATCTTCGGGGGTCCCTGGCCACGCGGGCGGCGGACCTGCCGGTCTGCGGGGCGGCGCTCATGCGGTTTCGGGCAGCACCGGGGCGGCCTCGATCAGGGTGCGGGTATAGGGGTGGGTCGGGGCCGTGAAGACCGTTTCGGTCGCGCCCTGTTCGACGATCTCGCCGGATTGCATGACCATGACCCGGTCTGTGACCGAGCGGACGACCGAGAGATCGTGGCTGATGAAGAGATAGGTCAGCCCGTAGGCGCCGCAAAGATCGGCGATCAGGTCGAGGATCCGCGCCCGGACCGAGACGTCGAGCGCCGAGACCGCCTCGTCGAAGAGGATGATGTCGGGGCGCACGATCAGCGCGCGGGCGATGGCGATGCGCTGGCGCTGGCCGCCGGAGAATTCGTGGATGTACTTGCCCGCGTCCCCGGGGCCGAGGCCCACTGCGGTCAGGGCCTCGCCGATGGCGGTTTGCCGCGCGGCGCCGGTGGGCGGATTGTCCAGCAGGTGAAAGGGTTCGGTGATCAGCCGGTCGACCCGGTGGCGCGGGTTGAACGACCCGTAAGGGTCCTGAAACACCACCTGCATCCGCCGCCGCGCCGCCGGGTTGGCCGGGCCGTCGGCCCAGAGCGGCTGACCGTCGAGCAGGATCTCTCCGCCCTGGACCGGCTCAAGCCCCAGAAGCGCGCGGGTGAGGGTGGACTTGCCGCAGCCGGATTCGCCGACGAGGCCCAGGCGTTCGCCGCGCTCGAGCGTGAAGCTGACGCGCTTCACCGCCTCGAAGCTGCCGGGGCGGGCGAAGGGATGCGGGCGCGCGGTGCGGTAGCTGCGCACGAGGTTGCGGACCTCGAACAGGGGCGCCGGCGCGGGGCGCGGCGGCAGGGCGACCTGATGCGCGGAGGCGGCGAAGAGCATCTTCGTGTAGGGATGGGTCGGGTTGCGCAGCAGGTCCTGCGTCGGCGCGGCCTCGACCACTTCGCCGGTCTGCATGACGACGATACGATCGGCCATGTCGGCAACGACGGCGAGGTCATGGGTGATCATCAGAAGGCCCATGCCGTCCTCGGCGACGAGCTGCTTGAGCAGGTCGAGGATCTGCGCCTGCGTCGTGACATCGAGCGCGGTCGTGGGCTCGTCGGCGATCAGCAGCCGGGGTTTGAGCGCGATGGCCATGGCGATGACCACGCGCTGGCGCTGGCCTCCGGAGAGTTCGTGCGGGAAGCGGGAGAGCGGGAAGCGGTCCTTGGGCAGGCCGACGCGGGTGAGCACCTCTTCGGCCCTTTGCCGGGCCGCCTCGGGGCTCATGGCGCGGTGCACGAGGATGGTTTCGACCACCTGGTCGCCGATGGTCTTCACCGGGTTCAGGGCGGTCATCGGCTCCTGGAAGATCATGCCGACCGACCGGCCGCGAATGGCGCACATCGCAGCTTCGGAGCTTTGCAGCAGGTCGGTGCCGTCCAGCAGCAGCGCGCCGGAGGTCGCCGTGCCCTCGGGCAAGAGCTGCATCACCGCCAGCGCGGTCATGGATTTGCCCGACCCGCTTTCGCCGGTCACGGCCACGATTTCGCCGGGCGCGACCGACAAGGACACGTTCCGCAGGATCGGGTAATCGCGGATCGTCAGCGAGAGGGAGCGGATGTCGAGCAGGCTCATGTCCGGCGCAGCCTCAGCCTTGGGTCCAGCATGTCGCGCAGACCGTCGCCCAGCAGGTTCAGCCCCAGCACCGTCAGCACCACGGCCAGCCCCGGCACCAGCGCCATCAGCGGCGCGATGGTGACCAGCGTCTGGGCATCGGCCAGCATCCGGCCGAGCGAGGGCGTGGGCGGTTGCACGCCGAGGCCCACGAAGGACAAAGCGGCCTCGACCTGGATGCCAAGCGCGAACTGGATCGTGCCCTGCACGATCAGCAGGTCGGTCACGTTGGGCAGGATATGTTCGACCGAAATCCGCGTCGTCGACTTGCCCGACACCCGGGCGGCCATGATGAATTCGCGCTGCCACAGCGACAGGGCCGCGCCACGGGTGACACGGGCGCAGACGGGGATGTTGAAGATGCCGAAGGCCAGCACCGCGTTGACGGCCGAGGGGCCGAAGACGGCGGTGATCAGGATCGCCATGACGAGGAAGGGGAAGGCGAAGACGATGTCGTTGCCCCGCATGATGACCTCGTCCAGCCAGCGGCCCCGGTTGGCCGCCGCCGCGAGCCCCAGCGGAATGCCGAAGATCAACCCCACGGTGATCGCCATGGCGGCGATGGCGATCGAGGTGCGCAGCCCCACCATCGTCATCGACAGCATGTCGCGGCCCAGGTGATCGGTGCCCAGCCAATGGGCGGCCGAGGGGCCCTGCAGCTTGTTCGGGATGTCCAGCAGCGTGACGTCGTAGGGCGTCCAGACCAGCGACACCAGCGCCAGCGACGCCATCGCCCCGGCGAGGATTGCACCGATCAGGAAATTGCGGCTCATGTCCGGGACCTCAGCCGGGGGTCGACCCAGGCATAGGCGAGGTCGACGAGGAAATTGATGGCGATCACCGCGAAGACGATCAGCATGATGACCGATTCCACCACGATCAGGTCCCGGGCCGAGATCGACTGGAAGATCAGCCGCCCGAGGCCGGGGAGGTAGAAGACCTGTTCGATGATGATCGTGCCGGCCACGAGGAAGGAAAACTGCATGCCGATGATGGTCAGCACCGGGATCATCGCGTTGCGCAGGGCATGGCGCCACAGGGCCTGCCGACGGGTCAGCCCCTTGGCCCGGGCGGTGCGCATGAAATCCTGGCCCAGCACGTCGATCAGGGCCGAGCGCATTACGCGGGCGAGGATCGCGCCCTGCGGCAGGGCCAGCGCGATGGCCGGCAGGGTCAGCGCCCAGAGCCCGGCGCCGATGCCGTCGTCCCAGCCGGGGAAGCCGCCGGCGTTGAACCAGCGGAAGCGGATCGCGAAGATCAGCACGAGGAACATGGCGAACCAGAAATTCGGCACCGCCACGCCCAGCTGGGTCGCCCCCATCACCACCGTGTCGCCGGGCTTGCCCCGCCGCGCGGCGGCGTAGATCCCGGCGGGAAAGGCCACCAGCAGCGACAGCACCAGCGCATAAAGCGCCAGCGGCACGGTGATCCACAGCCGGTCGGCCACCATCTGCGCCACCGGCGTCCGATAGGTGTAGGAGGTGCCGAAATCCCCGGTCAGCATGCCGCTGATCCAGCTGAAGTACCTCTCCAACCGGGGCTGATCGAGCCCCAGCTCGGCGCTCAGCGCGGCGACGGTGTCGGGCTGGGCGTTGATCCCCAGCATGTAGCTGGCCGGATCGCCGGGCACGACCTCGATCACGAAAAAGATCGCGACCGAGGCGAGGGCGAGGCTGAGAACCAGCGAAGCCAGGCGGTTGAGCGTGTAGCGCAGCATTGGCGGCACGTTAGGACCGGGCCAAGGGGCGGTCCAGAGGCAAACGATCGCCCGCAAACGTGACTTGCGCGCATTGCCCCGCAAGAGGCAGGAAGAAGGGGCGACCCGCCGGAGGCAGCCGATGTCCGACCCTTTCTACGATGACCTGCGGCCGGTGCCGGCCTTCGAGGCCTTTTGCCGGGCCGGGGTCTACGTGCCGGTGCCCGGGGACTGGTGTGTCGGCGTGGCCGACATCGCCAATTCGACCCAAGCGATCGAGCGCGGCGCCTACAAGACGGTGAACATGGTCGGCGCGGCGGTGATTTCGGCCACGCGCAACGCGCTTGAGGGCAAGGCCTTTCCGGCGGTCTTCGGCGGTGACGGCGCCTCTTTCGCGGTGCCGGCAGAGGCGGAGCAGACGGCGCGCGGCGCGCTGCGGGCGGTGCAGGCCTGGGCGCGGGATGCCTTTGGCCTGGATCTGCGGGCGGCGATGATCCCGGTGTCCGAGATCCGCGCGGCGGGCCATGACCTGCGGGTCGCGCGCCACGCGGTCAGCGACGGGGTGGATTACGCCATGTTCTCGGGCGGCGGGCTCAGCTGGGCCGAGGCAGAGCTGAAGGCCGGCCGCATCGGCATGGAGCCGGCGGCGCCCGGGGCGATGCCGGACCTGACGGGGCTTTCGTGCCGCTGGTCGCATATCCGGGCGCGCCACGGGAAGATCGTGTCCCTGCTGGTGCTGCCCGCGCCCGCCGCCGATCCGGCGGATTTCGAGGCACTTTGCGGCGAGGTGCTGACCCTGACCGGCACGCTGGAGCGCGGCGGCCACCCGATGCCGGAAGAGGGGCCCGATGTCTCCTGGCCCTCGCCGGGGGTGGAGCTGGAGGCGAAGGCCACGGGCAAGGGCAAGCTGGCGCTGATGGCCGAGACGTTGTTCGCCTGGCTGGTGCTGACCCGGGGCTGGCGGCCGGGCGGGTTCGATCCGGTGGGTTACAAGAGGGACACCGCCCTGAACGCCGATTTCCGCAAGTTCGACGACGGGCTGAAGATGACGCTGGATTGCGACGCGGCCACGCTGGCGCGGCTGACCGGGCGGCTGGACCGGGCCGTGGCGGACGGGGTGGCGCGCTATGGCGTGCAGGAGCAGGAGGAGGCGATGATGACCTGCATCGTGCCCTCGGTCATGCAATCCGATCACCTGCATTTCGTGGATGGCGCGGCCGGCGGCTATACAAGGGCGGCGGCGCGGCTGAAAGGGCGGGATTGAGGTATTTGGGCAAAGATGAAGCCAGGGGCGTGGCGCGAGAGCGGCCGCTGTTCATCGGGTCGGAGATCTATCGCCGGTCGAAATATGCCGGCTGGCATCCGCTGCGGGTGCCGCGTGTTTCCACGGTGATGGATCTGAGCCGGGCGATGGGCTGGCTGCCGGGGGATGTCTATCTGACCTCGCCCCGGGCGAAGCCGCACCTGCTGGAACGCTGGCACCGGCCCAACTATGTCGCGGCGCTGCTGCGGGCCGAGGCGACGCAGGCGGTCACGCCCGAGGAGCGGGCGCGGTTCGGTATCGGCACCGTGTCGAACCCGGTCTATCCCGAGATCTACCGCCGGCCCGCGACGGCGGCGGGGGGCTCGATCCTGTCGGGCGAGCTGCTGAAGGATGGGGGCGTCGTCTATCATCCGGCCGGGGGCACGCATCACGGCATGCCGGGGCGGGCCAACGGGTTCTGCTTTCTCAACGATCCGGTGCTGGCGATGCTGTCGCTGCGCCATCACGGGGTCCGGCGCATCGCCTACGTGGATATCGACGCGCATCATTGCGACGGGGTCGAGGTCGGGTTTTCCGGCGATCCCGATTGCCTGATGATCTCTGTCCACGAGGAGGGGCTCTGGCCCCGCACCGGCAGGCTGGAGGATGATGCGGGCGGCTCGGCGCTGAACCTGCCGGTGCCGCGCGGGCTGAATGATGACGAGATGGACGCGATCCGCGAGGGGCTGATCCAGCCGGCGGTGGCGGCGTTTCGGCCGCAGGCGGTGGTCCTGCAATGCGGCTCGGACGCGGTGGAGGAGGATCCGCTGTCGCATCTGGGCCTGTCGAACAATGCCCATTGGGAGATCGTCGCCGCCCTGATGGGGATGGCGCCGCGTCTGCTGGTGCTGGGCGGGGGCGGGTACAACCCGTGGTCCGTCGGGCGGCTGTGGACCGGGGTCTGGGCCACGCTGAACGGGATCGAGGTGCCGGACCGGCTGACCCCGGGGGCGGAGGCAATTCAGCGCGCGCTGAGCTTTCCGGGCAACAGGCGGGGCCGCAATCCGCCGGATCACTGGTTCACCACCCTGCGCGACCGGCCCAGAGGCGGCCCCGTGCGGCCCGAGATCCGGCACCGGATCGGGGTGCTGCGGGGCCGGCTGCGGGCCGCGGTCTGAGACATGTCCCACGCGTGGGACATGTGCCCGGTCTAAAGAAATCAAGGCGTTGCAGCGGCGGATTTACCGGTCGTTCATAAATGGCCCAGAGGGCGCCGGGGGCGGGCCGCGCCGGTGTCCGGGCCGTGGGCGCGCCCGAAGGTGGATGCATCCCAAGGTTGTTCCAAGCGCCACCTGATCGCCTTTATTCCGGGGCAATAGGCCTGCGGATGACAGTCTCTTCGATTACAATCTTCCGATGCCTCTCCGGCGCGCTTTAGAACGCTTTACGTGGGGTTCGCTCCGCCCGATAGTCCGCTCACGCGGCGGACGAGTTCGCGCAGTACCAATGTACGGGGAGTGACCAGACCATGGCTGGAGTAAATTTCACAACGACGAACGTCACCATCGAAGGTGAATTTTTCGGTCCGAATTTCGTGAACGGGCTGTCGAAGCAGAGCGGCACTTACGAGATCATTTCCAAGAACGAGGCGCGGCTGGTCTTTCCCGGCGGCTTCGTCAACAGCACCACCTATGTCCAGACGCTGCACGGCACCGGCTTCGGCATAGACGAGGAGACCGGGCGCTATACCGGGCGGGTCAAGAAGTTCGTCGGCTATGAAGAGAGCAAGCCCGAGAACAACTGGACCTTCGGTCAGCTCGACGTGGCGCTGGACACGCTCAACAGCAACGCATCCAACCCGAATGTCGATTTCGACGATCTTCTCGTCATTCCGCTGCAGTACAAATACGTGGGCGGCGACCTGACGGATGTCTATATCCTCGGCTCTTTCGACGACATCGCCTATGGCAACGGCGGCGATGACATCCTCGAGGGGCTGACGGGCGACGACACGCTTTACGGCGGATCGGGCAACGACACGCTGCGCGGCGACGAGGGCCGCGACGAGATCCACGGTGGGTCGGGCGACGACAAGATCGACGGCGGCACCGCCAGGGACAAGCTTTGGGGCGACGGCGGAGACGACACGATCTCGGGCGGGGGCGGGTCGGACCGCATCTTTGGCGGCAACGGCAATGACGAGCTGGACGGCGGCGCGGGCGACGACACGATCCTGGGCGAGAATGGCGATGACCTGATCATCGGCGGCTCCGGGTCGGACGACCTGCGCGGCGGCGACGGCAACGACGTGATCCGCGGCGGCGCGGGCGACGACCGGATCGTGGGCAACGCCGGCGACGACGAGCTGAACGGCGGCAACGGGTCGGACCTGATCTACGGCGGCGGCGGCGACGACATGATCCGCGGCGGCGCCGGCACCAACATCATGTATGGCGGCGGCGGCAACGACACGATCATGGGCGACGACGGCAGCGACGAGCTGTTCGGCGGCGCGGGCCATGACCGGCTGAGGTCGGGCGCCAGCCCCGACGTGCTGAACGGCGGCCGGGGCAACGACATCCTGTCGGGCAACAACGGCAGCCCGGGCGGGGATAACACCACCGACACCTTCATCTTCGAAGCCGAGTTCGGCCAGGACATCATCACCGATTTCGAAGTGGGCTTTGACGGGATCGTCTTTGCGCTGGGCATCACGAAGGACGACGTGTCCACCAGCGTTCAGGGCGACGACGTGCTGATTACCGTCGATCTGGGCGACGCGGGCGATCAGACCGTCCTGGTGCGCGACGTGGCCGACGATTTCGTGCCGTCCATCGACATCAGCTTCGGCTGACCCCGGGCGGGCGTCCCGCCGGACGTGTGGAACGCAGGGGCCGGGCCGGGAGTGGTCCGGCCCTTTGCATTTTCGGATATGGGACAACAGACCGGATCCGGGTAAGTCTCTTGTCCAGCAAGTGAGACAATGTCCCATTTTGCAGAAATCCGGGTGAGTCGCGCGTCAGGTGTGGCGCAGGGGCCGGAGGCGTGGATGGACCCCTCAGGGTTGTGATAGGCCAAATTCTTCGGCCTTTCGGTTGTTCGAAACAGACAAATTGATCCTCTGGACGAAGATTTTCCGCCGCCCTGCAAAGGTCAGGTTTTCATGACGATGCGGAGCCTCGCGAATTCGTGTAGAGTGCTCCGACTTTCAGAATACCCAAATTATTTTTTCACGGAATTTCGCCATGTATCGGCCCGCTCCGAAACAGGTTCTGTCGCGCCGTGCCGTTCTTGGCGGTGCGATGGCCCTGCCCGTCCTGTCTTCTCCTCTGATCGCGCAGACCGGCACCCGCCGTGTCCTGCATGTGGACAGCTATCACCGGGGCAACGAATGGAACGACCGGATCGCCGCCGCTTTCGTTTCGGCGCTGGAGGCGGAGGGGGTCGAGGTGCGCGTGCTGCACATGGACACCAAGCGGCGCAGTTCCGAGGCCGAGATGACCGGGGCCGCGGCCGAGGCCGCGCGGGTGATCGCCGACTGGCAGCCCGATGTCGTGACGGTGAGCGACGACAACGCGGTGAAATACCTGCTGATGCCGCATTTCCGCGATGCGGATGTTCCGTTCGTCTTCTGCGGGCTGAACTGGGATGCCGGGATCTACGGGCTGCCCTATGCCAATGCGACCGGCATGGTCGAGGTATCGCCCATTCCGCAGATCCTGCGGCTGCTGCGCGCCCATGCGAAGGGCGACCGGATCGGCTATCTGGCCGAGGACACGCCGACCAAGCGCAAGGAGCAGGCGTTTCACGAGAAGCTCTTCGGCGTCGACTATGCGCGGACCTGGCTGGTGAGCTCCTATGCCGGCTGGGCCGAGGCGTTCGAGGCGGCGCAGGGCGAGGTGGACATGCTGATGCTGCTGGGGGTCGGCGCGCTGACCGACTGGGACGCGCCGGCGGCGAGGCAGCTGGCGGAGACGCGGACGCGGATCCCCACGGGGACCGATTTCGAATGGCTGATGCCCTATGCGCTGCTGGGGGTCGGCAAGCTGCCCGAGGAACAGGGCGAGTGGGCCGCGCAGGCGGCGCTGCGGATCCTGGATGGCGTGTCGCCGTCCGAGATCCCGCTGGCGCATAACACGAAGGGCCAGCTGCTGTTCAATCCGCGGATCGCCCGGCGGCTGGGGATCGAGGAAGCCCCGGCGCTGGCACGGATGGTCGAGTAGGGCGATGCCGGCGGATCTCACGCAACGCAGGGGGCGGCCGCCCTACGAAGGCACGCTGGCGCGGCGGTCGATCACGCGGATCGGCCTGCGGATCGCGCTTGTGGTGCTGGCGGCGACGGCGATCAGCTACGGCAGCGTGCATTCCGGTCTGGAAAGCCAGGCGATCGAGGGGCTGAAACGCTATGTCGAGGCGCGGCGCGTGCGCGAGACCGTGCCCTTTGCCGAGGCGGCCGACAGCCTTGCGATCCTGAGCGCCCAGATGGAGCAGCGGATCGCCGGGATCGGGGCCGAGGGGGCCGGGGCCGGGTTCGGTGCGCTGTTCGGTGCGGCTCCGGACGGGACCCTGAGGGCCAGCGACGGCGCGATCACCGGCTTCGTGGCCAAGACGGCGCGGATGGATGCGCAGAGGCGCGCGGTGCTGCTGGCCGGGGCCGAGGTGCTGGAGCGGTTCGGCCCGGCGCTGGTCGACCGGTTTCCCAATGCCTACGTGATCCTGCCCGGCAGTGCCGTGGTCATGTACTGGCCCGACAGGCCCTGGGCCACCGGGAACGCGGACTGGGAGATCCTTGGCAAGGCCGCGCGCGCCGTGGGCGGGGCGCAGGGCGACGGGTCAGCGACGCGGTGGTCGGGGCTTTACTTCGATTACGGGGCGAACGACTGGCTGATCTCGGCCGCGCAACCGGTGAAGGTGGCGGGCGAGACCGTGGCCTGGGTCGGCCATGACCTGCTGCTCAGGGATCTGTTCGACCGGGTGCTGGACACGGATTTCGAGGGCGCGACGACGCTGATCATCGATGCCGAGGGCGGGCTGGTGGCGCATCCGCGCTACATGGAAGCGATCCAGGCGCGCGGCGGTGCGCTGCCGGTGGACGAGACCGGAGAGCCGCACCTGGCCGCGATCCTTCGGGCCGCGCAGGAGACCGAGCCGGGCGGCATTGCCGAGCTGGACCGTCACCGCGAGGTCCTGGCGGTGACCCGGATCGACGGCCCGGGCTGGTACCTGCTGACGCTGTTCCCCAAAGGCAGCATCGCGACGCAGGCCAGCGAGGTGGCGATGTTGATCCTTGGCTTCGGCCTGCTGGCGCTGCTGCTGGAGCTGTCGATCCTGGCCGTGGTGTTCCGCCGCGACGTGGGCCAGCCGCTGGGCGACCTGACGCTGGCGGCCGAAATGGCGCGGCGCGATGCCCCGGCCGAAAGCGACGCGGCGCTGGGCCGGATCGTGGACCGCGACGACGAGTTCGGCGCGCTGGGCCGGGTCTTTCGCGAGCTGATCCATGAATTGCAGCGGCGGGAAACCTCGCTGAAGGACAGCAACGCGCAGCTGAGCCAGCTGAACGCGCAGCTGTCGCAGGAGCTGGTGGAACGCGAACGGGCCGAGCGCGAGCTGGAGCGGAACCGCGAGCTGAACGTGCTGCTGGACAATATCCAGTACGGGGTCCTGTTCCTGGACGGCGATCTGAACATCCGCCTGGCCAACCATGCCTACAAGCGGATCTGGCGCATGCCGGAGGATTTCTTTGACCGGCCGCGGACCCTGCGCGAGGATATCGAACACACCCTGGGCAAGGGGCTGTGGAGCGTGCCGGGCGATGACATGGCGGCCTGGATCGACCAGCGGCTGGAGGACATCCGCACCAACAGCACCCGGCCCGGCGAGCTGAAGCTGAACACCGGCGAGATCCTGCGCCACGATTGCGTGGCCCTGCCCGATGGCGGCCACATGCTGACCTATTACGACGTGACCGAGCTGAAACAGGCGGCCGCGCGGCTGCAGCATCACCTGGACGGGATGGAGGCCTCGCTGGACGGGATGGCGCTGCTGGATCCGCAGGGGCGGTATATCTACGTGAACCAGGCGCATGCCGATATCTACGGCTACCCGCGCGAAGAGATGATGGGCCACAGCTGGCGCGATCTGTATGACGCCGACGAGCTGGGGCGGTTCGAGGAGGATATCTTTCCGATCCTGGGCAGCGTGGGCCGCTGGCGGGGCGAGGCCTGGGGCCTGCGGCGCAACGGAAAGAGCTTTCCGCAGGAACTGTCGCTGGGCATGACCACCGACGGCGGCATCGTCTGCGTGGTGCGCGACATCACCGAGCGGCGGCAGCGGGAAATGGCGCTGGATGCTGCGCTGCAAGAGGCGGAGCGGTCGAACACCGCGAAGTCGCGCTTCCTGGCCAGCATGAGCCACGAGCTGCGCACGCCGCTGAACGCGATCATCGGCTTCAGCCGGCTGGTGGCGCGGCACACCAAGGGGCAGATCCCCGACCGGCAGCGCGAGAATATCGAGAAGATCCAGATCAGCGGTGAACACCTGCTGAAGCTGATCAACGAGGTGCTGGATATCTCGCGCATCGAGGCGGGGCACACGGACGTGGCGGTGGCGCGCTATTCGCCGCAGGGGCTGGTGAAGGAATGCATGCGCACGATCGAGCCGATCGTGACCCCGGGTGTGCGGCTGGAGGTATGGGCCGGGGATCCGCAGGACGACGGGTCGGGCGATCTGGGGAGCGACGCGGTGGGCGATGCCGCCAAGGTGCGCCAGATCGTGACCAACCTGCTGGGCAATGCGGCGCGGCACACCGAAACCGGCGCGATCATCGCGCGGGTCGGCGGCGATGCCCGGACGCTGGTGATCGAGGTCGCGGATACCGGCCCGGGCATTGCGCCCGAGATGCAGGACCGTGTCTTCGAGGAATTCGGCCAGGTCGACAACGTGCCGCCCGGCAAGCGCGGCGGCGCCGGGCTGGGGCTGACGATCAGCCAGCGGCTGGCGCGTCTGATGGGCGGCGAGGTGAGCCTGCGCAGCGAGGTAGGCAAGGGGTCGGTCTTTATCCTGCGGCTGCCGCGCACGCTGGGAACGGGCGGCGCGGGGTCCGAGGAACGGCGGGAGGCGTCGGGATGACATTTCCGGATCAGAACGGCGCCTCGGCGCTGCGCAACCTGCCCAAGCTGGACGTGCTGCTGGTCGAGGATATCGAGATCAACCGCGACCTGATGGTGCAGATCCTCGAGGGGCTGTGCCACCTGCGTGTGGCCGTGGATGGCGGCCAGGCGATGGCCGCGATCGACCACCGGCCGCCGGACGTGATCCTGCTGGACCTGTCGCTGCCGGTGATCGACGGCTGGGAGATCGCGCGGCGGATCGCGCCGGAGCCCTGGCGCGGCGATGTCTGGGTCGTGGCGCTGACCGCCCATGCCATGTCGGGCGACAAGGAAAAGGCGCTGCAGGCGGGCTGCGACGATTACATGATGAAACCGGTGGACGACATCGCGCTGCTGCGGCTGCTGGCCGGGGTGGCGATGCAGCGCAAGGCGCGCGACGACGGCACGGCCGATGCCTGAGGCGGCGGACAGGGCACGGATCCTTGTCGTCGATGACGAGGCCTTCAACCGCGATGTGCTGGTGCAGGAGATCGAGGACCTGGGCCATGACGTGATCACGGCCGTCGATGGCGTCGAGGCGCTGGAGGTCCTTGCGCGGGACAGCGTGGATCTTGTTCTGCTGGACATCATGATGCCGGGGCTCAGCGGCTACGAGGTGCTGCGCCGGCTTGCCGCCGACGAGGCGCGGCGCGAGATCCCAGTGATCGTGATCTCGGCCCTGCATGACATCGAGGCGGTGGCCAAGGGCATAGAGCTGGGCGCGCTGGATTACCTGCCGAAGCCCTTCGAGCCGATGATCCTCGAGGCGCGGATCGAGGCGGCGCTGGAGCGCGGGCGGTGGAAATCGCAGGAACGGCGGTACCTTGCAGAGATCGAGCGCCAGAGGCAGCGGGCGGACGAACTGCTGTCGGCGCTGCTGCCGCAGGAGGCGGTGGCCGAGCTGACCGCGACCGGCACCGTGCAGCCGCGGTTCCATGCGCAGGTGGCGGTGATGTTCCTGGATATCGCCGGGTTCACGCCGCTGACGCTGGCCACGCCCCTGCCCGAGGTGATGGCCGGGCTGACCCGCTTCGTGGACCTCGCCGAGCGCGTCGTCGAGGATCAGGGGCTGGAGAAGATCAAGACGGTGGGCGACGCGGTGATCGTCACCGGCGACCTGCTGCGTCCGCATCCCGATCCGGTGGCCGCCTGTGCCGCCTGCGCCGAGGCGCTGGTCGCCGGCATGGCCAGGATCCAGCCGGGCTGGCGGCTGCGGGGAGGGGTGTCCTACGGGCCGGTGGTGTCGGGTGTGATCGGGCGGCGGCGGTTCGGCTTTGACGTCTGGGGCCAGACGGTGAATGCCGCCGCGCGGCTGGCGGCGCTGCCCGGGACGGACCGGCTGTACGTGGATGCGGCGGCCTATCCGCACCTGGGGCGCGAGGCGGTCAGCATCGGCACGCGACCCCTGAAGGGGCTGGGCGAGGTCGAGGTGCGGCGGCTGGACCTGCGCGGCACCTGAGCGCACGGAACAAGGGAACGGCCGCGTGGGGGCGCGGCCGTTCCGGTGTCCGGCGTGCCGTTTTGGCACCTGCGGCGGAATGTGTCCCGAGGGGCCCGCCGCGCCGGAGCAGGGATCAGGAAAAGAACGCGAAATCGAAGCCGAAGTCGAAGTCGAACCCGGTGAGCGGCTCGTCCAGCACCTCTTCGACCACGTCGACCACCTTGATGTCGAAACCGCCCGCGTCGTTCTTCAGTGCCACCGCATAGACCTCTTCCAGCCCGGCGGCCTCGAGATCCGCGTCGACCTGCTGGGCATAGGTCCAGGCCTTCAGGTAGCCCAGCAGGCTGTGGCCCGCATCGCCGGTGTCATAGGAAAAGCTGGCGACGTTGACGGTGGTCGACTCGGCGGCCGGATCCTCGGGCGAGGAGGTGATGGTGGTGAAATCGAAGCTGTCGATACCGCCGCTGGCCAGCCCGGTGATCATGGTCCCGGCCTCGTCGTTGAGCACGGGAGTGGTGTCGATCGTCTCTTCGGCGGTGGTGGAGTTGAGGCCGGTGAAGCGTGCGAAGTTGCCAAATGCCATGTCTGTGGTTCCTTTGATCTGAAGCCCGGCGCCGCCGGGTGGTCATTGTGGAATAAGCGTCCCTGCTTTGGCTTTGGCTGGCCGGGTGTCTGCCCCGGCAACCGCTGCCGATGAGGGCGGTATCGCCGGCAGCCGGGGAGTTTCGTCGTCCATATTCGGGCTTTTTGATGTCCCGGGGCGAAGATTATCTTTGAATTTTAATAGGATGGAACGCGTCTTCGGGCCTGTCCGTCGCAGTCCGGGCGCGCAAGCAAAGAGGGCCCGGCCGATGTGGCCGGGCCCGGGAAGGCAGTCTGTCAGGGCGGCGCGTCAGTCGGGCCAGGTCACGCCGGTCAGGTCGGTGGCGGCGGTGGGCGCATTGGCCCAGAGCCCTTCGATCCCCGCCTTGGCCACGGTCAGCGCGGCCAGCTGGAAGAGGTAGCCGTTGACGTAATCCTCGGCGATCATCGTCTGCGCCTGGCCCAGCATCTCGGCCCGCTGGTCCGGGTCGGTGGTGGCGTCAAGCTTGGACATCAGGGCCTGGAACTCGGCATCGTCATACTGAAAGTAGTAATCCGGCCGGGCATAGATGCCGATGTCCATCGGTTCGGTATGGCTGACGATGGTGAGGCCGAAATCCTTGCCCTTGAAGACCTGTTCCAGCCATTGCGCCCATTCGAGGTTGGAAATTTCCGTCTCGATCCCCACGGCGCGGAGCTGGGCGGCGACGATCTCGCCGCCGCGGCGGGCATAAGACGGGGGCGGCAGTTTCAGCGTGGTGGTGAAACCGTCGGCAAAGCCGGCCTCGGCCAGCAGGGCCTTGGCCTTCTCGGGGTCGTAGTCGGACGTGCCGGTCAGGTCGACATAAGCCGGGTTGTGCGGCGCGAAATGCGTGCCGATGGGCGTGCCATAGCCGAACATGGCGCCGTCGATGATCGCCTGCCGGTCGATGGCATGGGCGATCGCCTCGCGGACCTTCACGTTGTCCAGCGGCGGCATCTTGTTGTTGATCGACAGGATCGTTTCGCCCTCGGTGGAGCCGACGAGCACCTGGAAGCGGGGATCGGCCTCGAACTGGGGCAGGTTTTCGGGCGCGGGGAAGCCGGTGAAGACATCGACATCCTCGGCCATCATCGCGGCGAAGGCGGCGGTGGGATCCGAGATGAACTTGAACGTGGCCGAGGCCATGGCCGGCTGGTCGCCCCAGTAATCTGGATTGCGCGTCAGCTCGATCCGGTCGCCCTGCACCCAATCGGCAAAGGTATAGGGGCCGGTGCCCACGGGGTTGGTGGTGATCGTCTCGATGCTTTCGGGCGCGACGATGACGGCGTCACCCCAGGCGAGGTTGAACAGGAACAACCCGTTGGGTTCGCTCAGGGTGACGACCACGGTGCTGTCGTCGGGTGTCTCGACCGAGGCGATGCCGGTGAAGAGCGCCTTCTGCGCGTTCTGGCTGTCGTCGGCGCGGGCGCGGTCGAGCGAGAACTTCACGTCCTCGGAGGTCATGGCCGAGCCGTCGTGGAAGGTCACGCCCTCGCGTAGGTGGAAGGTATAGGTCAGCCCGTCGTCCGAGATCTCCCAGCTTTCGGCGAGACCGGGCACGACCGATCCGTCGCCCATGAAGCGGGTGAGGCCTTCGAAGATGTTGGTGTAGACCACCGAATCGATGGCCTGCGCCGCGGCCGAGGTCGGATCCAGATGCGGCGGTTCAAGCTGCATGGCGATGGTGATGGTGTCGCGGGCCTGGGCGGCGGTGACACCGGCCAGCAGGGCGGCCGCAGCGGCAAACCCCAGCCGCCGGGTGAAACGTGACATGGTCTTACTCCCTATCGTCCTGGCCGCAGGTTCCGCGCGGCCCTTGGCGGCAGTGTTGGCAAGAACCCCTGTCCTGACAAGAGATTTGTCCCGGATCGGGTCGCCCGGCACACCGGCGCCGGAGATCAGGCCCGGGGATGGGTCCCGAAGGCGATGCCGGGGGCACAGAGCCGGCCTCACGGGAATGTTGAGGCGGCGCGGGATGCCGGATGGGCCCGGACGCGCTATGATAAGGTGCAGGACTATATGTGACCGCCGCCCAGACCCGCGCCCTTGCAGGCGCGTCCCGGGCAAGGGAGATCCTTATGACCGCACCGTTCTACAACCGCCGTTCCTTTCTGATCACCGCCGGGCTGGCCGGCGCCGGGGCCCTGCAGTGGCCGATCGGCGCGCTGGCGCAGGCCTATCAGCCGACGCAGACCATGCGCGGCGGGGCCAACAATTACCGACCGGGCGCGCCCCTTGTCGACAAGCTGGGCAACGGATTCTTCGTGCGCGGAAAGGTGCTGCGCGCGGGGGACGGGGCGCCGCTGCGCAACGTCCGCATCCAGATCTGGGCCGCCACGACGCTGGGCGGCGAGCGCGAGCCGCGCAACCATGGCTCTGTCCTGACCGGGGAGGGCGGGCAGTTCGAGCTGGAGATGGAGCAGATCGTGCCGAACTTCGGGCAGCCGCATGCGCACCTGGCTTATGACGATGCCGATTTCAAAACCGTCTTCCTGCGCCCGGTGATGCCGTCGGCCAGCGATACCTCGGTCACCGCGGATTTCGTGCTGGCGCCGGCCTGATCCCGTGACCGGACGGACCTGGAACGTGCCCCTGGCCTGGGGCGCGGTGCTGGCCGTGATGATCGTGCCGGTGGTGCTGGCGGCGTTCAACCCCTGGCTGGCCTATCGCAATGCCGCCTATATCGTCGGCGGCTTCGCCGGGATCCTCTGCCTGTCTCTCATGCTGCTGCAGCCGTTGCTGGCGGCGGGCTACCTGCCGGGGCTGTCGCCCGTCGCGGCGACCCGCTGGCACCGGAGGATCGGCACCCTGCTGGTGGCCTTCGTGGCGGTGCATGTGGGCGGGCTTTACCTGACATCGCCGATGGACACGGTCGACGTGCTGCTGTTGCGCGCGCCGACGCCGTTTTCGGTACATGGCTTCCTGGCGATGTGGGGGATCGTGATCACCGCCCTGCTGGTGGTCTTGCGCCGCCGGCTGGGCCTGCCGCCGGGACTGTGGCGCTGGCTGCACAACGCGCTGGCGCTGGGCGTGGTGGTGACCACCTGCATCCACGCCGCCCGGATCGAGGGCGCGATGGGCGCAGCATCGAAGGCGGTCCTGCTGGCGGCGGTCCTGATGGCCACGCTGGCCGCGCTGCTGGACCTGCGGCTGCTCCGGCCTATCGTCCTCAAACGTCGGGCCCGTCAGGGGTTTTGACGGTTGAAGCCCGGTTGCATCGGGCTTTACACAGGTCCGGACCGATGGGAGCAGGCGCATGGACGACATATTTGTCATCGGAGGCGGCATCAACGGCTGCGGCATCGCGCGCGACGCGGTGGGTCGCGGCCTGTCGGTGACCCTGGCCGAGAAGAGCGACCTGGCACAGGCGACCTCTTCGGCGTCGACCAAGCTGTTCCACGGCGGGCTGCGCTACCTCGAGTATTTCGAGATCCGGCTGGTGCGCGAGGCCCTGCAGGAGCGTGAGACGCTGCTGAAGGCGATGCCGCATATCTCGTGGCCGATGCGCTTCGTGCTGCCGCTGAGCCCGGAGATGCGGTTCGATACGGAAACCCCGGCGGCGAAGCTGCTGAATTCGGTGATGCCCTGGATGAAGGGCCGCCGGCCCAGCTGGATGATCCGGGCGGGGCTGATGCTGTACGACAATCTCGGCGGGCGCGAGATCCTGCCGGGCACCAAGCGGCTGGATCTGACGCAGGATCCGGCGGGGAAACCGTTGCAGGACCGCTTTCAGCAGGCGTTCGAATATTCCGATTGCTGGGTGCAAGATGCGCGGCTGGTCGTCCTGAACGCCCGTGACGCCGAGGCGCGCGGCGCGAAGATCATGACCCGGACCGAGGTGGTTTCGACCCATCGCGCGGCCGATCACTGGGAGATCACCTGCCGCGATGCCGACGGAGAGGAGACCACGCACCAGGCGCGGCTGCTGGTCAATGCCGGCGGCCCCTGGGCGGCGGATGTGCTGGGCCGTGTGGCCCATGTGAACACCGCCGAGAAGGTGCGGCTGGTGCGCGGCAGCCATATCGTGACGAAGCGGCTTTTCGACCACGACCGCGCGTATTTCTTCCAGGGCACCGACGGGCGGATCATCTTCGCCATCCCCTATGAACAGGATTTCACCCTGATCGGCACCACCGACCGCGATCACCCCGATCCGCAGACGCCCGCCGAATGCACCGATGCCGAGGCCGATTACCTGCTGGCCTTCGCCTCGGATTACTTCCGCAAGCCGGTGACGCGCGACGACATCGTCTGGCGCTATTCCGGGGTGCGGCCTCTGTACGACGACGGCGCGACCTCGGCCACGGCGGCGACGCGGGATTACGTGCTGACGCTGGAAACCACCGCAGCGCCGCTGCTGTCGGTCTTCGGCGGCAAGATCACCACCTACCGGCGGCTGGCGGAATCGGCGCTGGAAAAGATCGGAAGCGTCCTGCCGGTGGCCAAGGGCAGCTGGACCGCCGGTGTCGCGCTGCCGGGCGGTGACATCGCGGTGCGCGACGTGCCGGGCGCGGTCACCGCGCTGTGCGACCGCTACCCGTTCCTGGACCCGGCCGAAGCGCTGCGGCTGTTCCGGACCCATGGCACGCAGGTTGGCGACATCTTTGGCGACGCGGCCACGCGCGACGACCTGGGCCGCGATTTCGGCGGCGGGCTGAGCGAGGCCGAGGTCACGTGGCTCATGGACCGTGAATATGCCTGCGCGGCCGAGGACATCCTGTGGCGCCGTACCAAGCTGGGCCTGCGGCTGTCGGAGGACGAGGCCGCGGCCCTGGGCGCCTGGATGGCGGACCGGCGGGCCGGACAGCGGGAAGAGGAGAGGACCAAATGAGCCATATCGTTGCCATCGACCAGGGCACCACGTCCAGCCGGGCAATCGTCTTCGACAGCAAGATGCGCCCCGTCGCCTCGGCCCAGCAGGAATTCCCGCAGTATTACCCCGCCTCGGGCCACGTGGAACACGACCCGGAAGAGATCTGGGACAGCGTCGAAGCCACCCTGCGCCAGGCGGTCGAGAAAGCCGGGCTGAACGCCGCCGACATCGCCGGGATCGGCATCACCAACCAGCGCGAAACCACCCTGGTGTGGGAACGCGACACCGGAAAATGCCTGGGCCGTGCCATCGTCTGGCAGGACCGCCGCACCGCCGCCTTCTGCGCCAAACTGCGCGACGAGGGCCACGAAGACCTGGTGGCATCGACCGCGGGCCTCCTGCTCGACCCGTATTTCTCGGCCACGAAACTGGCCTGGATCCTCGACCAGCACGATGGCAGCCGCGAACGCGCGGCGAAGGGAGAGCTGCTCTTCGGCACCGTCGACAGCTTCCTGATCTGGCGGCTTACCGGCGGCAAGCGCCACGTGACCGAGGCGACCAACGCCTCGCGCACCGCGCTCTTCGACATCGACACCCAGGACTGGAGCCCGGAGCTTTGCAAGCTTTTCGGCATCCCGATGGAGATGCTGCCGGAGGTGCTCGACTGCGCGGCCGAGTTCGGCGAGACGGAACTGCTGGGCGCACCGGTCAGGATCCTGGGCGTGGCGGGCGATCAGCAGGCGGCGACGCTGGGCCAGGCCTGTTTCCAGCCCGGGATGATGAAATCCACCTATGGCACGGGTTGCTTCGCGCTGATGAACACCGGCCCGGACCGGGTGAGCTCGCAGAACCGGCTGCTGACAACGGTCGCCTACCGCCTGGACGGACAGGTCACCTATGCGCTCGAAGGGTCGATCTTCATCGCCGGCGCGGTGGTGCAATGGCTGCGCGACGCGTTGCAGATCATCGGCTCGGCCGACGAGAGCGGGCCCCTGGCCGAAGCCGCCGACGCCGCACAGGGCGTGACGCTCGTGCCCGCCTTCACCGGCCTGGGCGCGCCCTACTGGGCGCCGGATTGCCGCGGGGCGGTCTTCGGGCTGACGCGCGGCTCGGGCCGGGCAGAGTTCGCGCGGGCGGCGCTGGAAAGCGTGGCCTTCCAGACCCGCGACCTCTGGGAAGCGATGCGCGCCGACGGTGCCGGCAGCGACGACACCGTGCTGCGTGTCGACGGCGGCATGGTCGCCAGCGACTGGACGATGCAGCGCCTGTCCGACGTGCTGGGCGCCCCGGTCGATCGCCCGGTGATGGCCGAAACCACCGCCCTGGGCGCCGCCTGGCTCGCCGGCATGCGCGCCGGGGTCTACCCCGATGCCGAAGGCTTCGCCGCCATGTGGGCCCTCGACCGCCGGTTCGAACCGCAATCGGACGAGGACAGCCGCACGTCGGATTACGCCCGCTGGAAACGCGCCGTGGACGCCGCCCTGGCCTTCTGAGGCCCGGGCCAGACCTCCCCACCGACCACCGCCTCCGCGACACACCGTCCCCGGTGCCCCTCTCCCCTGCGGACCAGCCGCGACACGGCCGGCCCCGGATGCGCCGCCCCCCTGTCTTCACCTTTGCACAAATACCTCATCCCCCGGCCGCCCCCGGGCACCGTCCGCGCAGACAAGGACACCGCGCCCCTGTCTTCTTCTTGGACAAAATACTCCAGAGCCCGGCCAGCGACCCGCACGACGCCCGAGGTCAGCGCCCTCCGAGGATTCCGTCCAGGTGCCGGTCCAGGTAGATCCTCAGCCAGGGTGTGAAGCGCTCCGGTGCCGCGGCGATTTCGGATTGCAGCGCGGGCAATGTGCTCCACCGTATGTCCATCACCTCGTCGGGGTTCGGCACCGGCGCCAGATCCGCGCCGGCCTCGGCGACGAAGACATCCACCACTTCGTGCTCGACCATGCCGCCGCCGACACTGGCCCGGTACTCAAGCTGCTCCCGGAACTCCGGCGAAAGCCCGGCAATGCCCAGCTCTTCCTCCAGCCGCCGCAGGGCGCAATCGCGCGGGGCCTCGTCCCAGTGGGGATGGGTGCAGCAGGTGTTCGCCCAGAGCCCGGGGGTGTGGTACTTGCCCATCGCGCGGCGCTGCAGCAGGATCTCCTCTCCCTTCCGGACAAAGACCGACACGGCCTTGTGACGCAGCCCGGCGACATGGGCATGCAGCTTGTCGACCGGGGCAAGGCGGTCGTCGATCCAGGCGGGAATTTGCGTCATGCGCGGGCAGATAGGGGGCATTGGCGGTCAAGGCAAGGCCGGTTGCCCTGCGCAGGGCAGGGCCCCCCGGGGCGGTTTGCCGCGCGGGTGATCCTCCGAAGGTGCCGTTGACTCTGTGGCGGCGGGCCATACAACTTTGCCAAGAACGATTAAGGAGTGAGGACACATGCATCGCATCGTTGCAACCGTGATCGCCGGCCTGCTGGCCGCGCCGGTCCTGGCAGCTGAACACGAGACCGGTGACGCCGCCGCCGGCGAGAAGGATTTCCGCAAGTGCAAGGCGTGCCACGAGATCGTCGCCGACAACGGAGACGTGATCGTGAAGGGCGGCAAGACCGGCCCGAACCTTTACGGTGTGATCGGCCGACCCGTCGCGGGGACCGATTTCAACTATGGCGACTCGATCGTGGCCGTGGGCGAAACCGGCGCGGTCTGGGACTTCGACAACTTTACCGCCTATGTCGAGGATCCGAGCGCCTGGCTGGAAGAACAGCTGGACGACAGCTCGGCCCGGTCGAAGATGGCATTCAAGCTGCGCAGCGGCGGCGATGACATCTATGCGTACCTGGTGAGCGTGTCGGGCGAATAAGCCCCGCCCTGTCGGGAGTGACCCAGGACGGCCGCGGCAGTTCCGCGGCCGTTGTCGTATGAGCTCTCAGCCGTTCAGCTCTGACCAGCAGGGCAGCAGGTCGCCCGGTTCGGGCCGGGCGTGGTAGATGGCGCGCGCGATGGCGCGGGCCAGGCACAGCGCGGCGGCATGGCAGATCTGGTCAAGCAGCCGGGCACCGGGCGCGACCGGCCGGGCGCCGGTCGACAGGCCGAAGACCAGGTCGCCGTCGCCGGGGGCATGGGCCGGCACTGTGGCGCGCCCGATGCCGTCATGGGCGGCGATCGACAGGCGCTGGCATTCGGCCTTGGTCAGATCCGCGTCGGTGCCCACGATGGCAATGGTGGTATTGGCACGCTCGCTGGCGCCGGTCCTGAAGGCGCGCATCTTGCGGCTGTCAAGCACGCGGCCCAGGCCCGAGGCCGGGTCGGGGCCCAGCCCGCCGAATTCCCCGTCGATTTCGAAGGGCGCGGCCCAGAAATGCCGGTCGCCGGGCGTGGTGACCGCGCCCATCGGGTTGCTGACCACCAGCGCGCCCACGGTATGCCCGCTGTCCAGCACCAGCGACGCCGACCCCAGCCCGCCCTTCACCATCGCGGTCAGCGCCCCGGTTCCCGCGCCTGCGGTGCCCAGGCCGAAATCGGGCCGCGCGGCCTCCAGCGCGGCGCGGCCAAGGTCGGGATAGGGCGTCGCGTCCCAGTCCTTGGCGCCGCCGTTGAGCAGGTCGAAGATGATCGCCCCGGGCACAAGCGGGATCACCGCCGGGCCGATGCGAAAGCCGCGCCCCTGTGCGCGCAGCCCGGCCATCACCCCGCCGCAGGCATCAAGCCCGTAGGCCGAGCCGCCCGACAGCACCAGCGCGTCGACCTGCGCCACCGACTTGTCGGGCGCCAGAAGGTCGGTTTCGCGCGTGCCGGGGCCGCCGCCCATCACGTGGACCGAGGCGGTGAAGGGGGCATCGGCGGTCAGCACGGTGGTGCCGGATTTCAGTGTGGCATCGGCGGCATTGCCGACCTTCAGGCCGGCGATGTCGGTGATCAGGTTCTTCGGTCCGGGGTGCATTCGGCTCTCTTCGGGGCTTGGGGACCGCGGCCCCGGGCGGGGCCGCGTATGAGGTTTTGCGCCTGCTGACGCAGGCGCGGGGGGCGCCCCTTCGGGGTGCTCAGATGCAGCGGCCGCCGTCGACCTCCATGGCGACGCCGGTGACCATGCTGGCCTCGTCCGAACACAGGTAGCAGGCGGCGTTGGCGATGTCTTCGGGCGTCGAAAACCGGCCCAGAGGGATGGTGGACAGGAATTTCGCGCGCATCTCGGGCGTGTCCTCGCCCAGGAAGCTCTTGAGCAGCGGGGTTTCCCCGGCGACCGGGTTCACGGCGTTGACGCGGATGCCCTCGGGCGCCAGTTCGACGGCCATGGTGCGGGTCGCAGTGATCATCCAGCCTTTCGAGGCATTGTACCAGTTCAGCCGCGGCCGGGGCGAGACGCCGGCGGTCGAGGCGACATTCAGGATGGCGCCGCTTTTCCGGGATTTCATGTGCGGCACCAGGTATTTGGCCGTCAGGTAGACGGATTTCACGTTGACCGCCATGACCCGGTCGAAATCCTCTTCCGAGACATCCTCCATCGGGGTCGGCAGATGCGTGACCCCGGCGTTGTTGACCAGGATATCGACATGGCCCAGCCCTTTCAGGGCGGCCTTGGCCAGCGCCTCCACGCTTGGCCCATAGGCCACGTCGACCGTGTGCGCGACCCCGCCGACCTCCTGCGCGATCTCGCGCGCGGCCTCGGTGTCGATGTCGGCGATCATGACCTTCGCCCCCTCGGCGGCGAACTTGCGCGCGATGCCCGCGCCAAAGCCCGAGCCGCCCCCGGTGATGATCGCTGTCTTGTCCTGCAGGCGCATTTGGGTCTCCCTCCCTCTCTCCTGCGGGGACGATAGACCACGAGGCGAAAGCGGGGCCAACGGTTTTTCTCTGGGCCCGTGGATGGGAAATCAAGGGCTTGGCACGAGAGACGGGGCGCGAGGATCGCCATCCCGCGATGAGGGCAGCGGGAGGATGCGGTGGGGATGCCACTGGTTCGGGCACCAATCGCGACGGGCGGGTGCGCCCGGCCGAAACCCGGTTCAGTCGTCCTGCACCTTGCCGCGCAGGGCCTTGACCGATCCGCGCTGCTTCTTCGCCTCGATCCGGCGGCGCTGCGAGGCGCGGGTGGGTTTCGTGGCGATGCGGCGCTTGGGGGCGACCAGCGCCTTGCGGATCAGCTCGGCCAGACGCTCGCGCGCGATCTCGCGGTTGCGGGCCTGGCTGCGGGTCTCGTCGCAGAAGAGCACCAGAGCACCTTCCTGCGTCCAGCGCCGCCCGGCCAGCCGCCGCAGCCGCGCCTTCACCGGCGGCGTCAGCGCGGGCGAGCGTTCCGCTTCAAAGCGCAGCTCCACCGCGGTGGAGACCTTGTTGACGTTCTGACCGCCGGGGCCGCTGGCGCGGACGAATTGCTCGGTCAGCTCCCAGTCTTCCAGCGCGATCTTGTCGGTTATCCGCAACATGGGGCCGTCATACGCCATTGTCGGCGGCGGAAAAAGCGGTCCGCGACCGGGGAGGGGGCAAGCCGGGCACGCCTGCCCGAAAAGGCCGCATGGGCCGGGCGCGTGGACCAGTGATTCAAGGTGCTTCAGGGGAAGTGATCCGAGGAAAGCGATCAAGGGAAATTCGGCCAAGGAAAGTGACCAAAGGAAAACGACCCGGATACAAAAAGGGCCGCCCGGTTCGCCGGACGGCCCTTCGAAAGCTAGGGAGGTGGGTCGGTCAGAGCCGGACAGTGTCCGGATCATCCGTCGGACCAACCGCCAAGGACTGCCTCAGTGGGCGGCCTCCGGACTTGTCCCGACACCTCGCTCCAATACCTTTCTTGACACTGGACCACCTCCTTTCACGTTGTTGAAACCTGTCCTCAGCGTGGCACGAAGAACGCGGATCCACCAAGCGAAATCTTCACGCAATTGCACCTTTCGCGGTCCACCGCCGCAGGATCAGGCGGAAGGGAATCAGCGCCAGAAGCGCCAGCGCCAGTTTCACGCCCCAGTCGGCCACGGCGAGCGACATCCACAGCGGCGCGATGGGCCCGGTGCCCAGCAGCGGCAGCGCCTCGTTGGCCCAGCTCACGTCGTTGGCGGGGTCGATGAAGGTAAAGGCGGCCGAGAAGGCGATGGTGAAGAACAGCGCCGTGTCCAGCGTCGCGCCCAGCAGGGTCGAGACCAGCGGCGCCTGCCACCAGGCCCGCCCGCGCAGGGCCGAGAAGACGGCGACGTCCAGCAGCTGCGCCGTCAGGAAGGCGAGGCCCGAGGCGATCGCCACGCGCAGCGTCACCAGGGGCCCGAATTCGCCCGTGATCTGGGTGCCGATGAACGAACAGGCGACGCCGACGGCAAAGCCCGCCAGAACCACCTTGCGCGCCTGGGACGCGCCGTAGATCCGGTTGGTCAGGTCGGTCACGAGGAAGGCAAGCGGATAGGTGAATGCGCCCCAGGTCAGCCATTGGCCGAAGAGGAATTGTACGAGGATGTTCGAGGCCACCACGATGGCGGCCATGGCCAGGATTCCCGGCCAGAGTTTGCGTGTCATGTCTGATGCCCGTTTTGACAAGGTTGCGGCGACTTGTTCCGCCGGACCCTCCGAAGAGACGGCGGATGGGCGCGGCGCTTACTGGCTTCGCGCCGCGGATGCAAGAGGGACGGCGACCGGCGTGCCTTTGGTCCCGGCCTTTGCGTCGCGCTGCGCGGGCGGCTCGGGCAGGCGGTATTCCACGATCTCGGAGCGCTGGAACCAGTTCATGTTGTCGTCCGACACCATCGTCGCCACCAGCGCGCCTGCGGCATTGCGCCAGACCGACACGCCTTCGAGGTTGTCGTGGATGCCCGGCCCGGTCTGCAGCAGGATCTCGACCTTGCCACCCGTGACTGGCAGCCGGATCAGCCGTGTGCTGAACCCAAGCGGCCCGAAGCGGCGCATCAGGATATAGAACTGTTCCTCGACGATATCCGCGCCGACCGGGCGAAAGCCGCTTTCGGGCAGCTGCATCACCACCTCCCATGCCGTGCCGTCCCAGCGGTAGACCGGTGTCGGCGCGCCCGAGGGCGTGACACGCTCCGGCATGGTGTAAAGCCGGCCCATCCCGTCAGCGGCCAGCGCCTCGAGGCTGCTGTTCAGGCCCATGTCGGCGAAATCCGGGTGCGGCGGCAGGGTGCGGGCCGGGGCACGCAGATCGTCATGGCAATCGACGCCGGGATCGGGGCCTTCATAGGACATGCAGAGCCCGCCGCCGGGCAGCCGGGCCAGCCCCTCGGAATCCGTGCGCTCGCGCGGCTGCGGCCGACCGTCGGGGCCGGAGATTCGGGCGCTGTTCCAGCCGGTCGCGGCCACGGGCACGCCGTTCTCGCGTTTGATCAGCGCGCGGGCCCAGCGGCCGCGATCGTTGATCAGCAGCATCGCCGCGCCGTCCGGGGACATCTCGATCCCCGAAAAGCCGCCGAACCAGGGCGCATCGTGGCTGAGCCTCAGCGTGCCGATCAGCTCGGCCCCGGGCCGGGCACCTTGGGCACCGGCCGGCGGGGTGAGGCCGGCCAGGGCAACGATTGCGAGGGCGAGACGGGCCCGGGACCGGCTCAATTCGGGTTCAGCACGATGGAACAGGCCTGCGGCAGATCGGCGAGCCGGTATTCCCGGCGCGGTGCTGCGGCGGGGGCATTGGGATCGCGCGGCTTCGGCGGCGGCGGGTTGAGGATGTTGTTCACCCATTCCTGTGCTTCGGCGCAGCCGTCCCCGGGCGGGGGCGGGTTCTGTTCGACGCAGCCGCTCGCGCCACGCGGGCAGTTCAGCCGCACGTGGAAATGGTAATGATGTCCCCACCACGGCCGCACCTTGCGCAGCCAGTTGCGGTTGCCGCGCTCGTCCTGGCACATCTGCACCTTGGCGCCGGGAAAGACAAAGATCCGTGCGGTGCGCCGGTCGCTTGCCGCTTTCTTGATGATCTCGTGATGCGCGCGGGTCCATTGATCGTTCACATAGGCGCCCTTGGCCCGCTGCATCGAGATCGACGAGATGTTTTCGCGCTGGTTGCGGGACAGGCGCAGGTCGGTCGCCGGGCGCATCCAGATGTCGATATCCATGCCGATCTGGTGGCTGCGGTGGCCCGACAGCATCGGCCCGCCGCGCGGCTGGCTGATGTCGCCGATGTAAAGCCCGTTCCACCCCGGCTGGGTGGCGGCAAAGCGCGACAGATCCTCGATGAAATCGATGGTCTGTTCGTGGCCCCAGTTCCGGTTGCGCGACAGGCGCATGGCCTGCCATGTCGGCCCGGTTTCGGGCAGCTGCTGGCCTCCGGCCAGGCAGCCCTTGGAATAGGAACCGAAGGGTTCGGGTTGATGGGGCGAGCCATTTCGCTCTGCTCCGAACAAGGTCTTGGCCAGCGGCTGGGCCGCGGCAGGCAGAGCGAACGTGGCCAGTAGAAAGGCGATGGTTACGAGGTGACGCATGTGGCGGGCTCTCGGCTGCGGGAATCTCCGTCGGGTTTGACCCATGCGAGCAGGATAAGACCCATGGCGAAAAGCGCAATGAGCGGGCTTACGCCGATCTGCTGGCTCTGGCTGGCCCAGGTGGCCACGCCGATGCTGAGCGGGGCGACGAAGCTGGTGGACTTTCCGGCCAGCGCATAGAGGCCGAAGGCTTCGGTCATGCGCTCGGGGTTGGCCTGGCGGACCATCATGGAGCGGCTTGCCGATTGCAGAACGCCGCCCGCGGCGCCGATCAGGGCGCCCATGACGTACATGGCGATGTCGGGCAGGGCCGATCCTTCGGGCACGGGGAGGCCGTAGACGCTGGTGGGGCTGACAAAGACGATGCCCACGGCGACGGCGGTCAGGATCAGGATGCAGGTGGTGATGACGGGCTTGGGCCCGAACCGGTCGTCCAGGTGGCCGCCGGCCCAGGCGAAGAGCGCGCCGCAAATGATCGCGGTGATGCCGAAGATGCCGGTGTCGACCACCGACCAGCCCAGCACGCCCGAGGCATAGATGCCGCCGAAGGCATACATGCCGTTCAGCCCGTCACGGTAGAACATCGACGATCCGAGATAGGCAAAGAACGAGGGCGTGCGCGGCAGGTTGCGCACAGTGCCGGCCACGTCGCGCAGCGCCGCGCGCAGGGCGCCTTTCGGCGCGCGCTGCGGTGCCGGGTCGCGGACCCAGAGGAAGAAGGGCAGCATGAAGACGATGTACCACAGCGCCGTCAGCGGCCCGACGAACCGCGTGCCCTCGCGCGCCTGCGGATCCAGGCCGAAGGCGGGCTGCAGGCCTATGAAGGTGCGCCCGGTCTCGCCGCTTTCGGCGAAGAACAGCAGCATGATGACCAGCGCCAGCAGCCCTCCGGCATAGCCGAAGGCCCAGCCATTGCCCGAGATGCGCCCGATTTCGGACCGCGGGCCGAGGTCTGGCAGCATGGAGTTGGTGAAGATCGTCGCGAATTCCATCCCGATCATGCCGATCGCGAAGAGCACCAGCGTCAGTACCAGGTTGAACTGACCCGGCGCCGCGAGCCACAGCCCCGCCGCGCCCGCCACGTAAAACACCGAGAACAGCCGGATCCAGCCCAGGCGATTGCCCGACAGGTCCGCCATCGCCCCCAGGACAGGCGCCAGCACCGCGATGATCAGCCCCGCCGCACCGACGCCGAAGCCCCAGGCCGATTGCGCCCGGGATCCGCTGCCCATGAGCTCGCGGATGTAGGGGGCGAAGATGAATGTCATCAGAAGCGTGTTGTACGGCTGGCTTGCCCAGTCGAAGAAGTACCAGCCCCAGATGCGCCGGCGGCGTGCTCGAATGTCTGTCATGGGGTGATCTCGCGAGTTCACACGATATGGCAGGGAAATTAACCTAACTGCAAGAACAAGTTGGACAGATAGCCGCGCGGGACTTGCCCTGCGGGGCGGCGCGGCTTAGGTCGGAATGGTCGGACGCCGGGGCGGCACGGGAATCGTGGCGCCTGGGGCTCCGGGGCGTCGGGTAGAGGAGAATGCGACGATGATGGCGATCTACGGGCCGCTGCAGCTTATCCTGAGCGTGGTGTATTTCATCATGATTGCGCATATCATCATGAGCTGGCTCATCAATTTTCAGGTGCTGAACACGCGCCAGCCGCTGGTCTACCAGATCTGGTCGGGCCTGAACCAGCTGCTTGAGCCGATCTATCGCCCGATCCGGAGCATCCTGCCGAATACCGGCGCGATCGACCTGGCGCCGCTGGTGGCGCTGATCATCGTGATCTCGCTGCGGGCTTACGTGCTGCCGACGATCTTCGGTTTCTACTGACCCCGGCCGGTCGGCTGGCCGAGAAAATTCGTCGAATTTTCTGGACCCGCGGACCGCAGATGCCGTGTTCGTGCAGGTCCTGCCGGGCTGCGACCCCGTTGCAGGCTTGTTCACCGAATCTTCATCTGCGATGATTCTGATAACGAACAGGCAACCATTTCGAGGCAGACATGACCGGCGCTCTTCCGCTGTTGCGCGACGTCTTCGGATTCGACGCGTTCCGACCCGGGCAGGAAGAGATCGTCATGGCCGTGGCCGGGGGCGAGAATGTCCTGGCCATCATGCCCACGGGCGGCGGCAAGTCGCTGTGCTACCAGCTGCCCGCGCTGATGCGCGACGGTGTGACGCTGGTGATCTCCCCTCTCATCGCGCTGATGCGCGACCAGGTCCGCGCCCTGCAGGAGGCCGGCATCGCCGCCGGCGCGCTGACCTCGGGCAATACCGAGGACGAGACCGCCGCCGTGCACGAGGCGCTGCAGGAGGGGCGGCTGAAACTGCTTTACATGGCGCCCGAGCGGCTGGCCTCGTCAGGCACCGTCGCCTCGCTGCGCCGGGCGGGCGTGTCGATGATCGCGGTGGACGAAGCGCATTGCGTCAGCCAGTGGGGCCATGATTTCCGCCCCGATTACCTGGCCATCGGCCAGCTGCGGCAGACGCTGGACGTGCCGGTTTCGGCCTTCACCGCCACGGCGGATGCGGAAACCCGGGCCGAGATCGTGGAGAAGCTCTTTCCCGGCGCAGAGGCCCCGCGCCAGTTCCTGCGCGGCTTCGACCGGCCCAACATTCACCTGGCCTTCGCGGTCAAGAACAAGCCGCGCCAGCAGATCATGGACTTTGCCGAGGCGCGGCGCGGGCAATGCGGCATCGTCTATTGTTCGACCCGCGCCAAGACCGAGGATCTCGCTCGCGCGCTGGACGCCCAGGGCCACTCGGCCGCCCATTACCACGGTGGCATGGATCCGGCCGACCGCCGAGCGGTCGAAGAGCGGTTCGCGCGCGAGGACGGGCTGATCGTCGTGGCGACGGTGGCCTTCGGCATGGGCGTGGACAAGCCCGACATCCGCTGGGTCGCCCATGCGGATCTGCCCAAGTCGATCGAGAGCTATTACCAGGAGATTGGCCGCGCGGGCCGCGATGGCGGCCCGGCCGAGACGCTGACGTTGTTCGGGCCCGAGGACATCCGCCTGCGCCGCGCCCAGATCGACGAGGGCCTCGCCCCGCCCGAACGCCGCGCGGCGGACCACGCGCGGCTGAACGCGCTGCTGGGCCTGGCCGAGGCGATGGAATGCCGGCGCAAGACGCTGCTGGGCTATTTCGGCGAGCACGAGGTCACCTGCGGGCAATGCGACCTTTGCGACCGCCCGGCGGAGACCTTCGACGCGACAACTCCGGTGCGCATGGCGCTGTCGGCGATCCTGCGCACGGGCGAATATTTCGGCACCGGGCACCTGGTCGACATCCTGCTGGGGATCGAGACTGACAAGGTGAAGGCGCGCAGGCATGACCAGCTGCCGACCTTCGGCGTCGGCAAGGAGTACAACAAGCAGCAATGGCAGGCGATCTTTCGCCAGATGATGGGGCGCGACCTGGTGCGGCCCGATCCCGAACGCCACGGCGCCCTGCGGATGACGGAAAGCGCCCGCCCGATCCTGCGCGGCGAGGAAGAGATCACGCTGCGCGCCGACAGTGTGAAGAAGGCGGTGTCGACGCCGGCGGTGCGGGCGATGGTGTCGGACGAGGACGCACCGCTGTTCTCGGCGCTGAAGGCCAAGCGGCGCGCGCTGGCCGAGGCGGCGCAGGTGCCGGCCTATATCATCTTTACCGACCGCACCCTGACCGAGATGGCCGAGGTGCGGCCCGAAACGCTGGACCAGATGGCGCGGATCGGCGGGGTCGGCGCGAAGAAGCTGGAACGATACGGCGCCGATTTCCTCGAGGTGATCCGCGGCGCGGCCGGGGATCCGGTGCATCCGGCGCGGCGCAGGCTGGCGATGCGCGACGGGGCGGGCGACGTCTTTGACCGGCTGCAGGAGGCGCAGACCGGGCTGCTGCGCGGGGCGGACGGGACGGAAAAACCGCTGAGCTGTTCGGTGGGCGAGTTGGCCAAGGTGGCCGAGATGCGCGACGGTGATCCGGTGCGGCTGGAGCGGCTGCTGGGCGAGCGCAAGGCGGAACGCTTCGGCGCGGCCTTTCTGGACGTTCTGCGGGACGCGGGCTAGATCTGCGGAAACGCCAATCGGCGGGCCGGGCAGGCGGGGCAGGCTCCCGCCCACCCTCCCCGCCAGCCCCGCCTGCCCTTTGCACCAGGGGGGCGCCGGCGGCGCGTGACGACCGGAAGGAGAAGACATGCTCGTGGTGATTTCCCCGGCCAAGCGGCTGGACTGGACGGAACGCTCGGTCGAGGTGACCGCGCCGGAATTCGAGGCGGACGCGCAGAAGCTGGCGAAGACCATGCGTAACTTGACGCTCAAGGATCTCAAGGGGTTGATGAGCCTGAGCGACGATCTCGCCCGGCTGAACCGCGACCGGTTCCGCGATTTTTCCGACACGCCCGGCGCCGATGATCTGCGCCCCGCGGTGCTGGCCTTTGCCGGTGACACCTACCAGGGGCTCGATGCCGGATCGCTGGAAGACGACGAGATGGCCTGGGCGCAGGAGCACCTGCGGATCCTGTCCGGGCTTTACGGCGTGCTGCGGCCGCTGGATGCGATACAGGCCTATCGGCTCGAGATGGGATCGCGGCTGAAGACGCGGCGGGGCAAGTCGCTTTATGAGTACTGGCGTGACGGGCCGGCGAAGGCGCTGAAGGCACAGGCCGAGGCGCTGGGCACCGACACGCTGGTGAACTGCGCGAGCCAGGAATATTTTGGCGCCGTCGATCCCAAGGCGCTGGGGCTGCGGATCGTCACCCCCGTGTTCCTGGAGGACAAGGAGGGCGAGGCGAAGATCGTATCGTTCTTTGCCAAGAAGGCCCGCGGCAGCATGGCGCGCTACGTGATCCAGCACCGGCTGAGCGATGCCGAGGGGCTGCGCGATTTCGATTACGGCGGCTATCGCTTCGATCCCGACCGGTCGAAGCCGGATGCGCCGGTCTTCGTGCGCCCCTACGAGGCGGCGGGCAAGGCGGCCTGAAGCAGGCGCCTAGGCCGGGATCGGCAGGGGCGGGCGCACGCCTTCGGGGCAGTTCTGCGCGATGCGCTCGTGGATCGCGGCCTTGCGCAGGGGCTTTGTCAGGTAATCGTCCAGCCCGCAGGCCATGATCTCTTCGCGGTCGCCATCCATGGCATGGGCCGTCATGGCAATGATCGGCACGCGCCTGTCGCCGCCGGCCTCCGCCTCGGCGGCGCGGATCAGCGAGGCGGCCTCCTTCCCGTCCATGCCGGGCATTGAAATGTCCATGAAGATCAGGTCGGGCGCGAACTCGCGATGCGCATCGACAGCCTCCTGCCCGTTGAAGGCAAAGCGCAGCTCGATATCCAGGTCCTTGATCATCTTGCGAAAGACCAGCTGGTTGGTCTTGTTGTCCTCGGCAGCGAGGATGCGCAGGGGGCGATCGCGCGGCGGCGGTGCGGGCTCCGGTTCGGGCTCTTCCGCGGGCATGGGGCCGGCCGGTTCGGGCAGTTCCGACAGGGCGGCGAAGAGGTCGCTGCGCGACAGGGGTTTCTGAAGCACCGCCGTCACCAGGGCGCGGGCCGGATCGTTGTCGGCGTAATCGGGGGTCGAGCTGAGCATCAGGATCGGCGCCGTGATGCCCTTGTCGCGAAGCGCCTCGGCCAGCTCGAACCCGTCCATTTCGGCCATCGTGTGTTCGCAGATCACCAGCCCGACCGAGGCGTCGGTCCTGTCCAGGGCCTCGGGCGTCGAGGTGCAGACAGTGACCTCGATCCCCAGCTGGCGCAGCTGCTTGTCGAGGATCGAGGCGTTGACCCGGTGATGATCCACCACCACCGCCCGGCGCAACCCGTGCGGCAGGTGCGGCACCTGCGGCTGCGCCCCCTCGGCCACCATGCCCAGCTGGAAGCCGAAGCACGAGCCCTTGCCCTCTTCGCTGTCGACCCAGATCCGGCCGTTCATCATCTCGACCAGCCGGCGGGAAATGGCGAGGCCGAGGCCGGTGCCCTCGAAATGGCGGTTGGCCTCGCCCTCGACCTGGTTGAATTCGCCGAAGATCGCTTCGACCTTCTGGTGCGAGATGCCGATGCCGGTATCCTCGATCGTGACATGGATCGACGCCTCTTGCCCGGGCTGTTCGGGCACGCCGGTCACGCGGATCAGAACGTGGCCCTCAAGCGTGAATTTCACCGCGTTTCCAATGAGGTTGGTCAGCACCTGACGGATCCGCCCGGGGTCGCCCACATAGCGCGTGGGCAGGAACATGTCGAAGTCGATCAGCATCGCTAGCCCCTTGTCGCGTGCCGCGGGCTGCAGCAGCGTGACCACCTCATGGATGCAGCGTTCCAGATCGAAGGGTTCGGGGTGCAGGACCAGCTTCTCCGCCTCGATCTTGGAGTAATCCAGCACGTCGTTGATGATGACCAAGAGCGCCTCGCCCGAATTGCGGATGGTGGAGACGTAGAGCCGCTGTTCTTCGGTCAGGTCGCTGTCGGCGAGCAGTTCGGCCATGCCGACGACACCGTTCATCGGCGTGCGGATCTCGTGGCTCATGTTGGCGAGAAAGGCGGATTTCGCGCGGTTGGCGGCCTCGGCCCTCTCGCGCTCTGCCTTCAGCTGTTCCTCGTAGCGGACGGTTTCGGTGATGTTGAGCGCCAGCGAGACCACGTCGCCGCCATGGCCGCGCTGGTCGACCAGGCGGATATATTCATCGTTCCAGAGCCTTATGTTGATCGGCGGCGGGGTCGGCGCGTGCCAGCGCTCGGCCATCATCTCGCGCCAGTCGGCGGGGTGCAGATCGCCGGTGTCGACGATGCCCTCCTCGGTCAGGACCTGCAGGATGCGGGTATAGGCCACGCCGGGGGCGATCTCGTCCATGTCGTCGAAGATCGAGAGATAGGCGGAATTGGCGCCGATCATGATGTTGTCGGCGTCGAAGAAGGCAAAGCCGTCGCGGATCGACTGGATCGAATGCCACAGGCGCCGCTCGGCCAGCTCGATCTTCTGGTTGGCGGCGCTGAGGTCCGAGCGGAACCGCTCGTTCTCGTCGCGCACTGTCGTCATCTCGGCCTGGGTCAGGCCGATCTTCTTGGTCAGCGCCAGCGCGTGGCGGCCCAGCTTGCGGTTCGCGGCGGACAGCTCCGCCTGCTTCAGTTCCAGCAGGCGTTCGGCCGCCAGCCGCGCGCGGCGTTCCTCCGCCAGTTTGTTGGCCAGACTCATGGACCCGGATTCTCCCGACAATCTTCGCCGGCATCCTCCGGGATCACGGTGAAGAATGGCTTAATCCCTGCAGGCTATCACCGGGGGCACGGGGAGGAATCGTTGCCTCGGTGCCGTGGCCCGTGCGATCCTGAAGGCAAGAGCGGAAGGAGACGATCATGCGTTGGTTGAACGCCCTGATTTCAAGTGCGGTCCTGGCCCTGGGCGGCCTGCCCGCCATGGCGCAGACGGTTCCGGACGCGCGATTCGTGGTTTCGCGCGATGTGGATTTCTACGGATCGGACCTGCAGGCGCTGTTCGACACCGACCTCGACAGCTGCCTTCGCCAATGTGCGGCCGACGCGGCCTGCGCGGCCTTCACCTTCAACGCGCGCTCCAATTCCTGCTTCCCGAAAAGCACGATTTCCGACCGCCAGCCCTATGAGGGCGCGATTTCGGCCGCGAAAGTGCCGATGGACCTGGGGCTGTTGCAGTCCGCGCGGGCGCGGGCGGCGGATATCGACTTTCTCGGCGATGATGTGCTGGCCGCCGCCGGGCGGCAGGCGCGGGACCTGGGCTTGCGCCACTCGGCTGGCGGCGCCGATCTGAACGAATTGCTGCAGGGCGCGCGGGCGTCGTCGCAGGCGGGCGATCCGGCGCGGGCGATGCGCTTCATCGGGATGGCCGTGTCGGTGAGCGACCGCGCCGATCTCTGGACGGAATACGCGCGGCTGCTGCTGGCGCTGGACGGCGACAGCGCAGAGCAGCGGCGCTTTGCCGACCGGGCGCTGCGGGCCTCGGCCAACGGCTACCTGCGCGCGACCAGCCCGGGCCAGGGCGCCGCCGCGCTGATCGAGATGTCGGAGGCGCTGGAGCGGGTGAACCGCGGCCGCGACATGATCCGCGCGCTGCGGCTGGCGCAGGCCACGCAGCCGCGCCCCGATATAGACGAGGCGCTGGAGGAGGCGATCCGGCAATATGGCTTCCGCGTCGCCGACACGCGGGTCGACAGCGATGCCGCCGCGCCCCGGATCTGCGTGGAATTCTCCGAAGAGCTGATCCGCGCCGGGCAGGATTACGCGCCCTTCGTGGGCCTCGACGACGACCGGCTCGCGGTGGTGGCCGAGGGGCAGTCGCTTTGCCTCGACGGGGTGGAACACGGGGAACGCTACCGGTTTACCCTGCGCGAGGGGCTGCCGGCGGCCAGTGGCGAAACCCTCTGGAAAGACGTGGAAATCACGCAATATGTGCGTGATCGCGGCCCTTCGGTCCGGTTCCCGGGGCGGTCCTATGTGCTGCCGCGCGCAGCTGGCGCCAACCTGCCGGTCGAGACGGTGAACACGACAGAGCTGGACCTGGTCCTGCAACGGGTCAGCGACCGCAACCTGGTGCGCGCCTTCCAGGAGGACATGTTCGCCCGGCCGCTGTCCTACTGGCAGGCCGAGCAGTTCTCGGATGCGATGGCCGAAGAGGTCTGGACCGGCACGGCCGAGGTCGAGACCACGCTGAACCGCGACATGACCACGCGCCTGCCGATGGGAGAGGCGATCGCCGACCAGCCGCCGGGGATCTACACGCTGACGGCGCGAATCCCGGGGGCCGATCCCTATGACCAGCCCGGCGCCACCCAATGGTTCGTGCTGACGGACCTTGGCCTTGCGACGCTCTCGGGCAGCGACGGGCTGCATGTGGACGTGCGCAGCCTGGCCGAAACCACGGCGCTGGACGGCGTCTCGCTGCAGCTGGTGTCGCGTGCCAACGCCGTGCTGGGTGAGGCGGAAACGGATGCCGAGGGCCACGCTCTCTTTGCCCCCGGCCTGGCCCGGGGCACCGGGGCCGCAGCGCCCGCGCTGATCGTGGCGCGCACCGGCGATGACATGGCGTTCCTGTCGCTGACCGACCCGGCCTTCGACCTGTCGGACCGCGGGGTCGAGGGGCGGCCGTCGCCCGGTCCGGTGGACGTGTTCCTGACCACCGATCGTGGTGCCTACCGCGCCGGCGAGTCGATCCATGCCACGGCACTTGCCCGCGATGCCGAGGCCGCGGCGATCCCCGACATGCCGCTGATCGCGATCCTGAAGCGCCCCGACGGCGTGGAACATGCGCGGATCGTGTCGGACGGCGGGGTCGCCGGCGGCCACGTCTTCGACATCGCCTTGGGCGAGACCGTTCCGCGCGGACCCTGGACGCTGGACATCCATGTCGACGCCGATGCGCCGCCGCTTGCCTCGCAGGCGCTGCTGGTCGAGGATTTCCTGCCCGAACGCATCGACTTCGACCTCTCCCTGCCGGCCGCGCCCCTGCGCCCCGGCGACGTGCCGCCCCTGACGGTGGAGGCGCGGTATCTCTTCGGTGCGCCCGGCGCCGACCTGGATGTCGAGGGCTCTGTGTTGCTGAGCCCGGCCGAGACGGTCGAGGCCTGGCCCGGCTACCGCTTCGGCCGCCATGACACCGGCCTGTCGCCGGTGCGCAGCTTCTTCGGCGGCGAACGCACCGATGCCGACGGCATCGCGCGGATCGCGGTGGAGATCCCCCAGATGCCCGGGGCCGACCGCCCGCTTCAGGCGCAGGTGACCGCCCGGGTCGCCGACGGCGCCGCGCGGCCAGTGGAACGCCGGATCTCGGCCCCGGTCCTGCCGTCCGGCCCGGTGATCGGGATCAAGCCGCGGTTCGACGACATGATGGTGCCCGAAGGCGCCGAGGCGGGCTTTGACATCATAGCCCTGTCGCCTGCGCTGGAGCAGGTGGAGATGCAGGTGCAATGGACCCTGAACCGGGTCGAAACGCGCTATCAATGGTATCAGCTTTACGGCAACTGGACCTGGGAGCCGATCGAGCGGCGCACCCGTGTCGCCTCGGGCATGGCCACGCCGGGACGGCTGGCGGCCTCGGTCTCGGCGCAGGTCGATTGGGGGCAGTACGAGCTGGTGGTGGAACGGGTCGGAGGCGACTACACCGCCGCCTCGGTCAGCTTCGACGCCGGCTGGTACGCGGCCGCGGACGCCGCCACGACGCCCGACCGGCTTGAGATGTCGCTGGACGCGGCGTCCTATAGCCCGGGTGACACGGCGATCCTGCGGCTTGTGCCGCGCAACGCGGGCACGGCGCTGATCTCGGTCATGTCCGACCGGGTCATCGCGCGGCAGGCGGTGGAGGTGCCCGAGGGCGCGTCCGAGATCCCGCTTGAGGTGACAGAGGCCTGGGGCACCGGCGCCTATGTCACCGCCACGGTGCTGCGCCCGATGGACGTGGCCGAGGCGCTTGGCCCGGCGCGGGCGCTGGGGGTGGCACATGCCGCGATTTCCCCGGGCGACAAGGCGCTGGATGTCGCCCTGGACATCCCCGGGACGGTGCAGCCGCGCAGCACGGTCCCCATCGGGATCGAGGTCGACGGCATGGCCGAGGGCGAGACGGCCTGGGTCACCCTTGCCGCGGTGGACCTGGGCATCCTCAACCTGACCGGATTTGAAAGCCCGGATCCGCAGGCGCATTACTTCGGCCAGCGCCGGCTGGGCGTGGAGATGCGCGATGTATATGGCCGGCTGATCGACGGGATGACCGGGGCGATGGGCCGCGTGCGTTCGGGCGGCGATGCCGGTGACGGGCTGCGCCGCGAAAGCCCGCCGCCGACGCAGGAACTGATGGCGGTGTTCGACGGCCCGGTGCAGATCGGACCCGACGGACGGGCCGAGGTGCAGGTGCCTCTGCCGGCCTTCAACGGCACCGTGCGGCTGATGGCCGTGGCCTGGTCCGACACCGGCGTCGGGCAGGCCCAGGCCGACATGCTGGTCCGCGACCCGGTCGTGGCCACGCTGATCACCCCGCGCTTCCTGGCCCCCGGCGACCAGAGCCGCATCTCGCTGGAACTGATCCATGCCGATGGTCCGGCCGGAAAGGTTGCCCTTTCGCTCGACGCGCCCGGGCTGGAGGCCGGCGCGCTGCCCGCCTCGGTGACCCTGGGCGAGGGCGCGACGGAACGCCTGAGACTGCCGGTCACGGCAGGTGAGGTTGGCGATTACCCGGTGACGCTGACGCTCACCACGCCCGATGGTACAGAACTCACGCAGACCATCACCCTGCCGGTGCGTTCCAACGATCCGGCGGTGGCCGAGACCCGGCGTTTCCGGCTGTCGCAGGGCGAGAGTTTCACCTTCGACGACAATGTCTTCGCCAACCTGCGCCCCGGCACCGGTGAGGCCCTGATCTCCGCCGGCCCGCTGGCGCGCTTCGACGTGCCCGGCCTGCTCGCGCAGCTCGACCGATATCCCTACGGCTGCACCGAACAGGTCACCAGCCAGGCGCTTCCGCTGCTCTACCTGTCGTCGGTTTCCGGCGCGATGGGCCTGCCGCAATCCGATGTCGACACCCGGATCGCCCAGGCGGTGGACCGTATCCTGACCCGTCAGGCGCCCAACGGGGCCTTCGGTCTCTGGCGGCCGGACAGCGGGGAATTCTGGCTCGACGCCTATGTCACCGATTTCCTCTCCCGCGCGCGGGCCGGGGGGCACGCGGTGCCGGATCTCGCCTTCTCGCTGGCGATGGACAACCTGCGCAACCGGATCAACTACGCCCCGGATTTCGACGAGGGCGGCGAAGACATCGCCTATGCGCTGATGGTGCTGGCCCGGGAAGGGCAGGCATCCATGGCCGATCTGCGCTATTTCGCCGACGTGAAATCCGGCGATTTCTCCACCGCGCTGTCGCTGGCGCAGTTGGGCGCCGCGCTGGCGTCCTACGGGGATCAGCTGCGCGCGGACGAGATGTTCCACGCCGCGAGCGCGAAGCTGGGCCGCGAGAGCCTTCCGCAGGACGTCTGGCGCGCCGATTTCGGCTCCGACCTGCGCGATGCGGCGGGTCTTTTGCGGCTGGCGGTGGTCAGCGGGTCCGATGCGGTCGACCTCGCCCCGCTTGTTCAGCGCGTCTCGGCGCCCAGCGGGCGCCGGTCGACCCAGGAGAGCGCCTGGACCCTGCTTGCGGCCGAAGCGCTGGTGCAGTCGCCCGAGGTCTCGGGCCTGTTGATCGACGGCGCGCCTGCCCAGGGGCCTTTCGTGCGGCTTCGGGAAAGCGGCGATGCGGGCGAGGTTGTGATCACAGCTGACGGCGACCGAGCTGTGGATGTCACCGTGACCACCATCGGCGTGCCCGACGTGCCCCCGCCGGCGGGCGGCGCGGGCTATGTGATCACACGTGAATATTACGGCATGGACGGCGCGCGGCTTGACCCGGGCGACTGGGCCGTGGGCGACCGGTTCGTCACCGTGCTGCGCGTCACCTCTGCCGAACCTGTCGGTGCGCGGCTGATCATCGACGACCCGCTGCCGGCGGGCTTCGAGATCGACAATCCCAACCTCCTGCGCTCCGGCGATGTCGGCGCGCTGTCGTGGCTCGACCCGACCGAGGCGGACCATGCCGAGTTCCGCTCCGACCGCTTCGTCGCGGCCGTCAATGTCCGAGGCGGCGCGCCGGTGACGCTGGCCTATGTGACCCGCGCGGTCAGCCCGGGCAGCTATCACCATCCGGCCGCCACGGTAGAGGCCATGTACCGCCCCGACCGCCGCGCCCGTACCGCGACGGGCCGCGTGACCATCGCGCAATGAGGTGGCTGCGGCGCACGGGGCTGATCTGGCTCGCGGTGGTGCTGCTGCTGGCGGCCGGGGCAAGGGACGGGTTCGACGCCTGGATCGACGCCACGGTGCTGCCCGAGACGCTGGCCGACACCTCGGTCGAGCTGCGCGACCGCGACGGCGCCCTGCTGCGCGCCTACCCGGTGGCCGACGGCATCTGGCGGCTGCGCCCCGGCGGGGTGGATCCGGCATTTGTCACCATGCTGCTGAACTACGAGGACCGGCGGTATCACGACCATTCCGGTGTCGACCTGCGCGCGATGGCCCGGGCCGTGGCGCAGGCGCTGTGGTACGGCCATGCGGTTTCGGGCGGCTCGACCCTTACCATGCAGGTCGCGCGCCTGCTGGAGGACGGCACGACCGGACAGATCGCCGGCAAGCTGCGGCAGATGCGCGTGGCCTGGGCGCTGGACCGGCGGTTGGGCAAGGACCGCGTGCTGGACCTGTACCTGACGCACGCGCCTTATGGCGGCAACCTCGAGGGCGTGCGCGCGGCGGCGCAGGCCTGGTTCGGCAAGCCGCCCGCCCGGCTTGATCCGCAGGAGGCGGCGCTGCTGGTGGCCCTGCCGCAATCCCCGGTCGCCCGCCGCCCCGACCGGCACCCCGAAAACGCCCGCGCGGCCCGCGACAAGATCCTGACCCGCGCCCTCGACGCGGGGCTTCTGGACGAGGGCGACTACCGGGCCGCCCTGTCCCACCCGGTGCCCGCGACCATGCTGCGCTTTCCCCAGCATGCCGCGCACCTGGCCGATGCCCTGCACGAGGCCGCGCCGGACCGAGCGCGTTTCGACCTGACCATCGACCGCGAGATCCAGTCGCGGCTGGAGGATCTGGCCCGGTCCGCAGCCATTGCGGCGGGCGAGAAGATCTCGGTCGCCATTCTTGCCGCCGATCACCAGAGCGGCGAAATCCTTGCCTCGGTCGGGTCGCCCGGCTATTCGGACATGGACGACCGGCAGGGCTATGTCGACATGGTGACGGCGCTGCGCTCGCCCGGCTCGACGCTCAAGCCGCTGATCTACGCGCTGGCCTTCGACCGGGGGCTGGGCCATCCCGAGACGGTGATCCGCGATGCGCCGGCCACCTTCCGGGGCTACGCGCCGCAGAATTTCGACGGCACCTTCCAGGGTGACGTGCGGATGCGCGAGGCGCTGCAATTGTCGCTGAACGTGCCGGTGGTGAAGCTGACCGAGGCGCTGGGCCCGGCCCATGTGATGGCCGCCCTGGACCGTGCCGGAGCCGATCCGGTGCTGCCGGGCGGTGCCCCGGGCCTGGCGCTGGCGCTGGGTGGTGTCGGGCTGACTCTGCGGGACCTGGTGCAGCTCTACGCGGGGCTCGCCGGCGGCGGACTGGCCCCGCCGCTGCACGCGGAGGCCGCGGCCGCGCCGGCGCCGGACCGGCTGGTGTCGGAGGTCGCGGCCTGGCAGGTCAGCGACATTCTTGCCGATCTTGCCCCGCCGCCCGGCGCGCCGCCCCGGCGGATCGCCTACAAGACCGGCACATCCTACGGGTACCGCGACGCCTGGGCGATCGGGTTCGACGGGCGGCACGTGATCGGTGTCTGGATCGGGCGGGCCGACGGTACCCCGGTGCCGGGCCTGTCCGGGGCGGCCTCGGCCGCGCCGGTGCTGTTCACCGCCTTCGGGCGGCTTGGTGCCCGGGCCACGCCGTTGCGGCCGCCGCCGCCCGCGACGCTGATCCTTGCCAATGCCGACCTGCCGCGCCCCTTGCAGCGCTTCGGTCCCGACCGGATCGTGGCCGCCGCCCCGGCGCCGCGGCTGGCCTTCCCGCCCGACGGCGCAACCTTTCCGGACGTGCCGCTGGTGGTGAAGCTGGACGGGGGCACGGCGCCCTTCACGCTGCTGGCGAACGGGGCGCCGGTAGTGACGGAGCTGCATCGCCGCGTGGTCGAACTGGCGCGGCCCGGGCCGGGCTATTCGACGCTGACGGTGATCGACGCGGACGGCCGGTCGGACCGCGTGCGCATCCGGGTGAGATGAACCGCGCAGGCGCGGTGCCTCCGGCGGGAGGTATTTGGGCCAAGAAGAAGGACGGACGCACGCGCCGGGTGACCGATGGTCGGCTGCAAGGCATGGCGCGCCTGATCGGGCCGGGCGCGGGCGGAAGCGACGGGAGCCTCCGGCGGGAGGTATTTCGCAAAGGTGAAGACATGGGGAGGCGCGCAGCCCGTGTGTGGGCCGCGGCGGAAAGGGGCGCCGTGCGTCAGGCGGCGTCGAGTTCGCGGGAGGGGATGACCGGGAAGAATTCCCCGCCGGACCAGAGGCCGAACCAGCCGTCGTGGTGGGCGCCGATCTCGACCAGGCGGTAGAAGCTCTTGCGGTCGATCAGCGCCTCGAGGTTGCGCCGGACGAGGACGTAGGGCGAGGGTTCGCCGGTTTCGGGGTCGCGTTCGACCCGGATCGGGTGCTCGGGCCCGGCCTCGGCCACGTCGCCGACATGGGTTTCGAACACCAGAACCTGGTCTGCGCCTTCGCCTCGGACCTCGAAATCGACGGCGACGAAGGGCGCGTCTTCGACCGTGATGCCGACCTTCTCGACCGGGGTGACGAGGAAATAGTCGTCGCCGTCCTTGCGGATGATCGACGAGAAGAGCTTTACCAGCTCCGGCCGGCCGATCGGGGTGCCCAGGTAGAACCAGGTGCCGTCGCGCGCGATGCGCATGTCGAGGTCGCCGCAGAACGGCGGATCCCATTTTTCCACCGGCGGCAGACCCCGGCCCTTGCCCCCGGACCGGGCTGCCCTCGCTGAGGCAGCGATGCCATCTGCCGAGGGGGTCACGGGTTTTTGTCCACTCATAGCTTTTGCCATTCCAGATTGCCGCGATACACTTTTTCCCAACAGCATATAGAAGCCGCGAAAGGATTGTCATGTCGGACCAATCGGACCTTGTCGCCGAGATCGAGGCGGTCGAGGCGAAACTGGCCGAGGCCAAGGCCTCGATCACCCGGCGCTTCATCGGCCAGGAGCAGGTGGTGAACCTGTCGCTGACCGCGATCCTCTGCGGCGGTCATGCCCTGCTGATCGGCCTGCCCGGCCTGGGCAAGACCCGGCTGGTCGAGACGTTTTCGACCGTCCTGGGCCTGCACGGCAACCGCATCCAGTTCACGCCGGACCTGATGCCCGCTGATATCCTGGGCTCCGAGGTGCTGGACACCAACGCGGACGGCAGCCGGGAATTTCGCTTTGTTCCCGGGCCGATCTTCTGTCAGCTGCTGATGGCGGACGAGATCAACCGCGCCTCGCCGCGGACCCAGTCGGCGCTGCTGCAGGCGATGCAGGAGAAGACCGTGACAGTCGCCGGCGAGGATCGCGCGCTCGAGGCGCCGTTCCACGTGCTGGCCACCCAGAACCCGATCGAGCAGGAGGGCACCTATCCGCTGCCCGAGGCGCAGCTGGACCGGTTCCTGGTGCAGATCGACGTGGCCTATCCGGACCGCGCGACCGAGAAGGAGATCCTTCTGGCGACCACCGGTCTGACCGAGGAGGAGGCGCACCAGGTCTTCACCCGGGACGAGCTGATCGCGGCGCAGGGGCTGCTGCGGCGGATGCCGGTGGGCGATTCGGTGGTCGAGCTGATCCTCGATCTGGTCCGCGCCTTCCGTCCGGACGAGCCCGGCGTGTCCGAGCGCGTGCGCGATACCGTCGCATGGGGGCCGGGCCCGCGCGCGGCGCAGGCGCTGATGCTGACGGTGCGGGCGCGCGCCCTGCTGGAGGGGCGGCTGGCGCCCAATGCCGAGGACGTGATCGCCATGGCCAAACCGGTGCTGAGCCACCGGATGGCGCTGAATTTCGCCGCCCGCGCCCGCGGCGACAGCCTGAGCGAGCTGATCGACACCACCGCCGCGAGCCTCGCGACCGGCTCGGACGCGGGAACCGGGGCCGCCGCGTGATCCCGGCGCGCGATCTTCGACAGCGATCCGAGACCGAGGCCTCGGCCCTGCCGCCGCTGCTGGCGCGGGCCGAGCAGCTGGCCGGCACCGTGCTGCTGGGCGATCACGGCCGGCGGCGCGCCGGCATGGGCGACGATTTCTGGCAGTATCGCCCGGCCCAGGTCGGCGACAGCCGGCGGATGATCGACCACCGGCGCTCGGCCCGGGGCGATCAGCAATATGTGCGCGAGCGCGAGTGGCAGATCGCGCAATCGGTGATGATGTGGGTAGATCAGGGCGCGTCGATGCGCTTCACCTCGGCACCGGGCGGAAAGGCGGCGCTGCCCGAGAAGATCGACCGCGCGCGGCTGCTGGGGCTGGCGACCGCCGTACTGCTGATCCGGGGTGGGGAACGCGTGGGCCTGACCGGCACCACCCTGCCGCCCCGGCGCGGCAACATGCAGGTGATGCGGCTGGCCGAATTCTTTACGCGGGACGATGCCGCCGACTATGCTCCGCCGGAACACCGGGCGATGATCCCGCATGCGCGGGCGCTGTTCCTGTCGGATTTCCTCGGCGACATGGCCGAGGTCCGGCTGGCGCTGACCAAGGCGGCGGACCGGGGCGTGCGCGGCGTGCTGATGCAGGTGCTGGACCCGTCCGAAGAGATGTTCCCGTTCCACGGGCGGACGATCTTTGAAAGCGTCGGCGGCTCGATCCGGCACGAGACGCTGAAGGCGGGCGACCTGCGGGACAGGTACAAGGACCGGCTGGCAGAGCGGAAGGACGAGCTGTCGCGGCTGTGCCGGGCGACGGGCTGGCGGTTCGGCACGCATCACACCGGCGACAGCGCGCAATCGGCGCTGCTGTGGCTGTACCGGGCGCTGGACGGGGGGACATCGTGATCCGCCGGGCCGTCGCATCAGGACGACACGGCGGCCCGGACGATCCTGTTTGCAAACCGGCGGCCCGGGCCCGAGACGTCCAGGCCGCATCCTGCGCGCGCATCGGGCGCGACGTGACAATCCGGCGGCGGGGATGGACCCCGAAACGCCGGGGAAAGGCATGACATGACCGTGATTGCGGGCATCGGATTTTCCGCGCCGTGGCTGTTGCTGGCGCTTCTGGCACTGCCGGTGCTGTGGATCATCCTGCGCGCGGTGCCGCCGGCGCCGATCCGCCGGAGGTTCCCGGGCGTGGCGCTTCTGCTGGGGCTGTCGGACGAGGACACGGTGACCGACCGTACGCCGTGGTGGCTGCTGTTGCTGCGGGTGCTTGCCGTGGCCGCGGTGATTGTCGGGCTGGCCGGGCCGGTCCTGAACCCGCAGCGCGATGCGGGCGGGCGCGGGCCGCTTCTGATCCTGCTGGATGGCACCTGGGCCGGGGCGACCCGCTGGTCCGAGAAGCAGGACCTTGTCGCCGCGCAACTGGCCGAGGCCGGGCGCGCCAACCGCCCCGTCGCGGTGCTGCGTCTGACCGATCCCGAGGCGCCCAGCTTTCAGGCCGCCGATGCCTGGCGCAGTCGCATCGCGGGGCTGACGCCCGCGCCCTACGCCCCCACGCAGCGCCAGATCGACACCATGCTGACCGCGCTGGACGAGGCCGGCACCTTTGACACGCACTGGATTTCCGACGGGCTGGATTACGACGGCCGCGCGCGTGTGACCGAGGCGCTGCAGGCGCGGGGCGATCTGCGGGTCTATCAGACCGGCAGCGCGGTGATGGGACTGGCCCCGCCAGTCTTCGACGACGGCGCCATCGTGCTGACCGCTCGCCGCTCCGTGGCCGGACCGTCTCGCGACGTGGTGATCCTGGCCCAGGGGCGCGACCCGGCCGGCACGGCGCGGGTTCTCTCCACCGCGACCGCCACCTTCGAGGATGGCGCGCTGGAGGCCGAGACCGCCCTGTCCCTGCCCGCAGAGCTGCGCGCGCGGATCACCCGGTTCGAGATCCAGGCCCAGCAGTCCGCCGGCGCCACCACGCTGACCGACGACAGCCTGCGCCGCCGCGAGGTCGCGCTGATCTCGGGCCGCGAGGACCGCGAGGGGCTGCAGCTGCTTTCGCCGTTGCACTATCTGCACCAGGCGCTGCTGCCCTCGGCCGAGCTGCTGGAAGGCGCATTGCTCGACCTGCTGCCCGCAAATCCCGACGTGGTCGTGCTGGCCGATATCGCCACCCTGTCGCAGGCCGAATCCGAGGCGCTGGCCGCCTGGGTCGAAGATGGCGGAATGTTGCTGCGCTTTGCCGGGCCGCGGCTCGCCGCCAGCGATGTCAGCCGCGAGGACGAAGATCCGCTGATGCCCGTGCGCCTGCGCGCCGGGGGCCGGTCGGTCGGTGGCGCCATGAGCTGGGGCGAACCCAAGGGCCTGGCGCCCTTCGCGGCCGAGAGCCCCTTCTTCGGCCTGTCGATCCCCGAGGACGTCACGGTCAACGCCCAGGTCATGGCCCAGCCGGACCCGACCCTGGCCGACCGCGTCATCGCCTCGCTCGCCGACGGCACGCCGCTGGTCACCCGGAAGGAGCTGGGCCAGGGCCAGGTGGTGCTGTTCCATGTCACCGCCAATGCCGAATGGTCGACCCTGCCGCTCTCGGGTCTCTTCGTCGAGATGCTGGAACGGCTGGCGGTTTCCACCGCGACACAGGCGCCCTCGGCCATGGATCTGGAGGGCACGACATGGGAGCCGGTCCAGGTCATGGATGGCTACGGCGCCCTGTCCGAGGCTGGCACACGCCCCGGCGTGGACGGCCCCGACCTGGCCGAGGCGCCGCTGGGCCCCGAGCTGTTGCCCGGGATCTATGAGTCCGGCGACCGCAGGCTGGCCCGCAACGTGCTGACCGCCGAGACTGAGCTGATGCCCGCGACATGGCCGGCCGACGTCCCAGTCGAGGGGCTGGGCCTGGGCGCCGAACGCCCGCTGGGCGGACTGCTGCTGACGCTGGCGCTGGGGCTGCTGGCGGCCGATATCCTGGCCTCGCTGGCGCTGTCGGGCCGGCTGCGCGGGCAGCGGGCAGCCGCGGCGGCGCTGGCCATGCTGGCGCTGGGGCTGTCCCTGTCGATGGCGCACCAGGGCCAGGCGCAGGTCGTGGCGGACGAGGACGCCGCCCTGCGCGCGACCGAAGAGCTGGTGCTGGCCCATGTGATCACGGGCGATCCGCAGGTCGACGAGCTGGCCCATGCGGGGCTGCGGGGGCTGGGCGACACGCTGCGCTACCGCACCTCGGTCGAACCGGGCGATCCCGCCGGCGTGAACCTTGAGACCGATGAACTCGCCTTCTACCCGATGCTCTACTGGCCGGTCACGGCGGATCAGCCGATCCCCTCGGCCGAGGCCTATGCCCGGCTCAACGCCTACCTGCGTTCCGGCGGGCTGATCGTGTTCGACACCCGCGATGCCGACGTGGCCGGCTTCGGTGCCTCGAGCCCGAACGGCCGCCGCCTGCAACGGTTGGCCGCGCCGCTGGACATCCCGCCGCTGGAGCCGATCCCGCATGACCACGTGCTGACCCGCACCTTCTACCTGCTGCAGGATTTCCCCGGCCGCTATGCCAACCGCGATGTCTGGGTCGAATCCGCGCCGCCCGATGCCGAGCAGGTCGAAGGCATGCCGTTCCGCAACCTCAACGACGGGGTGACGCCGGTGATCATCGGCGGCAACGACTGGGCCGGCGCCTGGGCGGTGGATCAGAGCGGGCGGCCGGTGCTGCCGGTGGGGCGCGGCTTTGCCGGCGAACGGCAGCGTGAACTGGCCAACCGGTTCGGCGTGAACCTCGTGATGCACGTGCTCACGGGCAACTACAAATCGGACCAGGTGCACGTGCCTGCGCTCCTCGACAGGCTTGGCCAATGACTGGAACACTCGTTTTCGATCCGCTGATCCCATGGCAATTGCTGGCCGTGGTGGCGGTGCTGTCGCTGGCCGCGGTGATCTTTGCCGCCTGGCGCGGGCTGACCGGCTGGGCGCTGCGCGGGCTGGCCGCGCTGGTCGTGGTCGGCGCGCTGTCGGGCCCGGCCTACCAGGTCGAGGACCGCGCGCCCCTGTCGGACATCGTGGTGATGCTGGAGGACGAAAGTTCGTCGCAGAGCCTGTCGGACCGCCCGACCCAGACCGCCGAGGCCGCCGAGGCGCTGGCCGCCGAGATCGCCGAACGCCCCAACACGGAACTGCGCCGCGTGACCATCCCCGACGGGCCGGGCGATGCCGGCACCCAGGCGATGACCGCCCTGTCCGAGGCGCTGGCCGAAGAACCGCGCGCCCGCGTGGCGGGGATCATCCTGCTGTCGGACGGCCGGGTCCACGACCTGGAATTCGCCCCCGACCTGCCGGCGCCCACGCACCTTCTTCTTACGGGGCGCGAAGACGACTGGGACCGCCGCCTGACCGTGCGCAACGCCCCCGCCTTCGCCATCATCGGCGAGCCGGTGACCCTGACCCTGCGCATCGAGGATACCGGAGACGCCCCGGAAGGGGCGGCGACGGCCCCGCTCGACATCTCGGTCGATGGCGGAGAACCGGCGCGCTACGACGTGCCGATCGGACAGGACATCGACCTGCCCGTGACCCTGCCCCATGGCGGGCGCAACGTGATCCAGTTCTCCGTCCCCGAGGCGGAGGGCGAGCTGACCGACCGCAACAACACCGCGCTGATCCAGATGAACGGCGTCCGCGACCGCCTGCGTGTTCTGCTGGTCTCGGGCGAGCCCCACCCTGGTGGCCGCACCTGGCGCAACCTGCTGAAATCCGACAGCTCCGTCGATCTCGTGCATTTCACCATCCTGCGTCCGCCCGAGAAACAGGATGGCGTGCCGGTGGATGAGCTGTCGCTGATCGCCTTCCCCACGCGTGAGCTGTTCCTGGAAAAGGTCGACGATTTCGACCTGATCATCTTCGACCGCTACAAGCGGCGCGGCATCCTGCCCTCGCTCTACCTCGACAACGTGGCGCAATATGTCCGCAACGGCGGCGCCGTGCTGGTGGCGGCTGGCCCCGACTTCGCCAATGCCTCCTCCATCTACCGCTCGCCCCTGGGCGCGGTGCTGCCGGCCGAACCCACGGCGCGGGTGATCCAGGACCAGTACCGCCCCACGGTGACCGAGATCGGCGAACGCCACCCGGTGACCTCTGACCTGTCGGGCCAGGAGACCTGGGGCCCCTGGCTGCGCCAGATCGACGTGACGCCCTCGGAGGGCGAGGTGGTGATGACCGGCATCGACGACCGCCCGCTGCTGATTCTCGACCGGGTCGACGAGGGGCGCGTGGCGCTTCTGGCCTCCGATCACGCCTGGCTGTGGAACCGCGGCTACCAGGGCGGCGGCCCGCAGCTGGAACTGCTGCGCCGACTTGCCCACTGGATGATGAAGGAACCCGAGCTGGAGGAAGAGGCGCTCTGGGCCGAGGCCACCGGCCAGACCATGCGCATCATCCGCCGCACCCTGGGCGAAAGCGTGGGCACGGTCACCGTTACCCGCCCCGACGGCACCGAGGAGACGATCACGCTCCAGGAGGTCTCGCCGGGCCGCCATGAGGCGATGTACGACGGCCCGGAAATCGGGCTTTACCGGCTGTCCGAAGGCGATCAGGAGGCGGTCATCGGCCTCGGGCCCGCCGCCCCGCGCGAATTCGAACAGACCATCGCCACCGGTGACATCCTCGACCCGATCCTCGCCCCCCTGCGCGGCGGCATCCTGCGGCTCGAAGAGGGGCTGCCCACCCTCCGCAACGTCCGCGAAGGCCGCCCGGCCGCGGGCCGCGGCTGGATCGGCCTGACCCCCCGCGACGCCTACGAGACCCGCGATGTCCGCCAGACCCCGCTCCTGCCGCCCTGGCTGGTGCTGCTGCTGGCCTCGGGCTTCATCCTCGCCGGCTGGCTGCGCGAGGGCCGGCGCTGATCCCCCGGCGCCGTCCGGGCTCAGAGACTGCCGCAGAGGTACTCGTACAAAGGTAAACCCAGGGCCCGCTCTCCCGCTCCCGGCGGAACGCGCGGGCCCTTTCGCACGCCCCCCTCGTTCTTCTTGGCCCAAATACCTCCCGCCGGAGGCATCGCGCGGCATGCGCGATTTCAACGGTCGGTAAAATGCAGCCGCTTGAGGAGCAAGACCGGCCTCAGCCGTCCTCTTCCGCAAAGATCACGCCCCGGACCGTGCGGCTGAGCCCCCGCATCAGGGCCACGCGGCGCCCGTCCGGGCCGGTCACCGTCACGTCGTAGACACCGGACCGGCCGATGCGCGACACCTCCACGCAGGTGGCGCTCAGGCGCTCGCCGGGCTGACCCGGAGAGAGGTAGGTGATCGTGTTCTCCTGCGCCACCGTGACCTGGTTGTAGCTGTTGCAGGCACAGGCAAAGGCGCTGTCGGCCAGGGTGAAGATGCAGCCGCCGTGACAGATGCCGTGGCCGTTCAGGTGCTGGGCCTGCACCTCGAAGGACAGGGTCGCCGTGCCGGGGCCGATGGCGTCGAGCCGCGCGCCCAGCTGCCGCGCGGCGGCATCCCCCTCCCAGAGCGCGGCCGCGCTGCGATCTGCCCGCTCCTGCGGCGTCATCGGCATGATCCTCCCTGCCCCCGGGACAGGACCACGCCGCAGTCCCGCCGGTCAAGCCGGCGCAGGGAGTGCAAGGTTGAGCGGCAGCGGCGGCAGGGGCGTTGTCCATTTTGATGCAAGAGGCTTGAATCGCCGGCCATTCAGCGCAACTCTGGGACATGACCATGCAGCCGCCCACGCCGATACCCGCCGGCCCCTCCCGCGGGATCCCGAGCCAGGTCGCATTCGACCGGCGCGAGCTTTCCGAAATCCTGTCGATCTATGGCCGCATGGTGGCGGCCGGGGAATGGCGCGATTACGGGATATCCTGCCTTGGGGACATGGCCGTCTTCTCGGTGTTCCGGCGGACGGCGGAAAACCCGCTTTATCGGATCGAGAAACGGCCAAAGCTTCGCAACCGGCAGGGGATGTATTCCGTCGTCGGCATGGACGGGCAGGTCCTGAAACGCGGCCATGACCTGAAATCGGTGCTGCGCGTGCTGGAACGCAAGCTGATCCGCGCGGTGGACTAGGCCGGCCCCGCCTGCCGTGGCGTCCCGGGCCGGACGCCTGCGATGAACTCCCGGGGTCAGGACGCCTGTCCGGTGCCCGGCGATTGACGTCGCGTTCATCCGAAACCCCGCTCACTCTCGCGTGTTTCCCCGGGGGCGCCGGCCTATAGTCGCCGCGCCTCCTGCCGGCCAGGCGGCGCTGGAACGCGGCAGTCCCGGGCCGCAATTGCCGGGACGCACCGTCAAGGGCATCCATTCATGAAGTGCATTCTCCATATCGGCACGGCGAAGACCGGCACCACGCTGATCCAGCAATGGCTCTACAGCAACCGCGAGGCGCTGAGTGCGCGGGGCGTCTATCTCTCCGACATGCTGGAGAAACCGAACAACCGCCTTCTGCCGGCCTTTTTCATGGCCCGCCTGGAAAGCTGGGCGAAGGCCCGGCGGATCACCACGCCCGAACAGAAGGCGGCCCATTTCAAAGGCTTCCCGGACCGCTTCCGGGCCGAGATCGCCGAGGCGTCCAGGACCCATTCCCATTTCGTGATCACCAGCGAATACATGCACGCCCGGATGGACGATCCCGACGAGATCCGGGCGCTGCGGGCGTTTCTGGTCGAGGTCTTCGACAACGTCACGGTCGTCTGCTACTTCCGCAACCAGTTCGACCTGATCGTGTCCCGCTACAGCACCGCGCTGAAAAAGAACGCTCGATCCGACCTTCAAAGCTTCCTGAACGCGGCCAGCCCCGAGGATGGCTTCTACAATTACCTGGCCGTCGCCGACCTCTGGGCGGCGGCCTTCGGGCGCGAGAATTGCGATTTCCGGATCTACGACCGGGCGGAGTTTCCGGGCGGCGACATCCGGCTGGATTTCCTGAACCGGATCGACCCGGCGCTGGACGCGGGTGCGCTCGATTTCTCGGTCGAGAGCGCGAATGAATCGCTTTATGCGCTGCAGGTCAGCGCCTTCCGCGCGCTGAACGCCCGGATCCCCTACTGGAAGGGGGAGAGTGGCGGGCAGAACCTGCTGAACCGCCGGATCAAGGCGGCCCTGTCTAAGGTCGAGACGCTGAAGGTCGGGCGCGTGCAATCCGACGCGCGGGCCGAGATCGAGCAGAGGTTCGATGCCTCCAACCGGGCCTTCTTCCAGAAATATTTCGGGTGCGGGAACCGGTTCCACGCGGGCGGTCCGCAGGCGGATCCGGGGCCGGACCTTTCGATGGGGCAGGTGCAGCAGATCGTGGGCGATGTCGTCTCGGCGCTGCTGCCCTTCGCCGAACAAGGGCTGGAGGCCGAAGATGCCCGGGCGCTGACCGGGATGGCGGACAAGATCGAGAGCGGCGGCACCCTGTCCACGCAGGAGGCGCAGATCCTGCGCGCCCTGGCGCGGAAGGCAAAGCCGGGCGGCCCCGCCGCCGACCGCAAGAGGCCGAAGGCGCCCCGGACCCGGCGCGAGGCCCGGCAAGGGAAAGTCGAAAGCTGACCGTCTCCCGCGCCGACCGGGGTCGGGGCGCGTTCCGGCCATGATGCGCAAGCGCCCGGGGTATGGAACGGCAAGGTCCGGGCGGCCAGGGCCGGTGACGGCCCGGGCGGCTCAGGGCCGGGCGATCCTCAGGATCTCGCCGAATTCCTTCTTCGCGATCCGGGTGCGGGCCTCTTCGAAAGGCTCCACCGCGACGGCCATGTGATGGGCATTGGCGTGGATCATCTGCGTTGCGTTCAGCATGAGCGCAACGTGGCCCTTCCAGAACACCAGGTCCCCGCGCCGCAGATCATCCCCGGCATCGTCCCAGAGTTTGGCCTGCAGATCGCTGTCACGTGGACAGCTGCGCCCGGCGGCGTGGAAGGCGAATTGCACCAGCCCCGAACAATCGATCCCCAGCGTGCTGTTGCCCCCCCAAAGATAGGGCGTTCCGAGAAAGGCCTCGGCGACGGCCACCGGATCCTCTGCCTGCCAGGACAGCCGCGCCAAGTGCTGCGCGGGGACGAATCCGCCGGTCGTCAGCTCGGCGAACTCCTCGGTCTCGTCCACCACCGCCAGCTCGGAGAAACAGCTTAGCTGCAGCCGGTCGGGCGACTTGATGTCGTCCAGCGTGTAGATGTGGGTCGACCTTGCGGTGACGCGATGGGTCGGCTCGGGCGCATCGTGCAGCACGTCGCCACGCAGGTAGCCGACATAGCCGTCGGCGGGGTCGAAGCCGAAGGCCCAGCCGTTGCGCTCTTCGAGCAGGACAAAGGCCTGCCCGAACAGAAGCTGCTTGTCGCGTTTGCCCCCGGGCGAGGCGCAGAGATCGGCCACTGGCACGCGGATCCTCCGGGTCACTCCGGGGACCAGCGGGCGGTCGGTGAGCTGGCCTTCGAGGCTGTCGTGCCCGATGCGCGCGTTGGCGCGCCAGAACCGGCGGTCGGTCATTGCTTCAGGATCTCCGGAATGGCCTCCAGCAGGGCGCGCGCGCCCATGCCGACGCCGCCCTTGGGGCGGGCAGGGAAGGAGGACTGGCTCCAGCCGTAGATGTCGAAATGCATGTAGGGGGTTTCGGTCACGAAGCGGCGCAGGAAGAGCGCGGCGGTGATCGAGCCGGCGAACCCGCCAGAAGGTGCGTTGTCGAGATCGGCGATGCCGGGTTCGATCAGTGGCTCGTACGCGTTGTGGAACGGCATTCGCCAGACCGGGTCCGACACGCGTTGCGCGGCCGAGGCAAGTGCCGTGGCGGTGCTGTCGTCATCCACGTAGAACGGCGCCAGGTCCTGGCCCACCGCGACCCGCGCGGCGCCGGTCAGCGTGGCCATCGAGATGATGAGATCCGGCTTGTCCTCATCGGCGAGCGCCAGCGCATCGGCCAGCACCAGCCGCCCCTCGGCGTCGGTGTTGTTGATCTCGACCGTCAGCCCCTTGCGCGAGGGCAGGATGTCGCCGGGGCGGAAGGCATTGCCCGCCACCGCGTTTTCCACCGCCGGGATCAGCACCCGCAGTTGCAGCGGCAGACCCAGCGCCATGATGTCCTGCGCCAGTCCCAGAACGGTCGCGGCGCCGCCCATGTCCTTTTTCATGATCCCCATGGACCCGCCGGGCTTCAGGTTCAGCCCGCCGGTGTCGAAACACACGCCCTTGCCGACCAGCGTCAGCTTCGGCCCGTCCGAGCCCCAGGACATGTCGATCAGCCGCGGCGCGCGGGTAGAGGCGCGGCCGACCGTGTGGATCAGCGGGAAATTGGCCTCCAGCAGCGCCTCGCCCTCGGTCACCGAGATGTCGGCGCCGAAACGGGTGGCGAGATCGCGCGCGGCGGCCTCCAGCTCGGCGGGGCCCATGTCGTTGGCGGGCGTGTTGATCAGGTCGCGGGTCAGCGCCTCGCCGGCGGCCAGCGCCTCGACCCGGGCGGCGTCGATACCGTCCGGGGCGACGAGGGTCGCGCCGTCGCGCGGAGTGCCGGCATATTCGGTGAAGGCGTAACCGGTCAGCAGCCAGCCCAGGCATTCGGTCTCCAGGTCACCGGCGGGCAGGGAGGAGGCCAGGCGATAGGCGCCGGAAGGCAGGCTGGCGGCGACGGCGGCCAGCGGGAAACGGCCCCGCGCACGCTGTGCCGCGGTCCCGAAGCCCCCCAGCGCAAGCTCCGGTGTGCCGTCGGCCCCGGGGATCAGCAGCGTCTCGCCGATGCCGGCGGCAAAGCCGCTGGCGCGGACCCAGGCGGTCACCCGGTCGGACTGGTCCTTGAGGAAATCGTCCAGCCCGTCCTGCGCAAGGATATGCAGCGGTAACGCGTCGGTCTCGGGGGCGGCGAAAGTGAGGGGCATGGATCTGCGGTCTCCGGCAAGTGTCGCGCACAGACTATGCCTGCCAGCGGTGGCTGCAAGGGGCTGTCGGGCCGGAGGCCGTCGGGGAAGGCAGGCCAGGGCGGCGGGTGACGCGGTCCCGGCCGCCTGCCGGAGGGCGGGATCGCAGCACGGGCCGGCCCCAGACACACGAAAACCCGGCAGAGCCGGGCGGTCAGGTCAGGGCATTGAGGGACGTTCAGACCGAGAGATCCTGCAGATCCCAGACCGCGGTCAGAGAGCGCGCGCCGATCCGGATCAGCCGGGTCAGCGTGGCCGAGGTGGCCACCCCGTCGCAGGCGTCGATCGCCTGGGTGACATCGCCGGCCACCCGGGCGAGCGAGTTCATCCCCACCTGTTCGGCAATGGCGATCAGCGACCGGGCACATTTGCGCAACCCGTCCAGGTCGTCGCGCCGCCAGAGCCGTTCGCAATGCGACAGGCGCACGGCGAGCTCCTCGATCGCGCGGCAGACCACGTCCTCCGCGCCAGCCTCTCCGAGTTGAAGGTAAAGATCTCCCAGACGGGAAGGATCAAGCCGCACGGTTTCGTCCGGCGTCAGTTCTACAACGTCCACCACCATATTGTCCCCACATCATTGCCCCCACGGCAACGCTCAGTCTTGGCGCAGGAATGTTTGCAAAAGGTTGCCCTCGGGATCTGTTATCTCTCGAATTTTCCCCGAAACGCGCTTATCTGCGGCGGGACGACCGCATTTGATCACGTCATCTAACCAGGGATTACGGACCATGAAACATGCTCGGCCTCTGCCAAACTACCTTCTCCAGCGGTATCACGGCTGGAAGGCGACCTCTTTCGCCGAGAACAGGTCATGGTACCGAAAACTGGCCGACGAGGGGCAGCGCCCCAGGGCCATGGTGATTTCCTGCTGCGACAGCCGGGTGCACGTGACCTCGATCTTCGGTGCGGATTCGGGAGAGTTCTTCATCCACCGCAACATCGCCAACCTGGTGCCGCCCTACGAGCCCGACGGCGACCACCACGGCACCTCGGCCGCGGTGGAATACGCGGTCACGGTTCTGAAGGTCTCGCACCTGCTGGTGCTGGGGCATTCGCAATGCGGCGGCGTGAAGGGCTGCCTGGACATGTGCAAGGGCGACGCGCCCGAGCTGGAGGTCAAGGAAAGCTTCGTCGGCCGCTGGATGGATATCCTGAAGCCCAAGTACGACAAGGTGGCAGACCTGCCGGACAATGTCGCGCAGGAACGCGCGCTCGAGAAGGAGGCGGTGCTGACCTCGCTCGACAACCTGATGAGCTTCCCCTTCGTGGAAGAGCGCGTGGCCTCCGGAGAGCTGGGCCTGCACGGGCTGTGGACCGATATCGGTGAAGGCGGGCTGCAGGTCTATGACCCGGCACGCGGGGAATTCCTGGCGGTCTGATCCGGCGGGACGAGCAAAGGCGCGGCGGTCCGTTTCCGGGGACGCCGCGCAACGCGCCCCGTGCGGGTGCCGCGTCGGGTCCTGATTTTGCCCGGGCGATCCATAAAATTTTAGGGGTTTGTTAAGCCTTCTCCGGTCTGATCCGGGCATGGCTATGGAAGAAGAACCCCTGCGGCTGCCGCGCGACATGCGGCTGATCCTGCACGAAATGGCCCGGGACGAGGATATCACCCCCGGCCAGCTGGTGCGGCGTCTGATTTCGAAGGAGATCTCGCGCCGTCTCAACGCGAGACCGCCTGACAGGGCGGATGAGCAGCTCGTCGCTCCCTTGCGGGCGCGCCTCGCCCCCGACCTGTCCGAGGCCCCGACGTGGCAGGACCTGCACGTGCGGCTGCGTGACAAGGGGTTCGAATTGCGGGAAGCGGGCGGCGGGCTGGCGCTGCATGCCTTTCCCGACGGACGCCGGATCTGCAAGGCATCCGACCTGGGCTTCGGCTACAGCCGGCTGATGCGCCGCATCGGGGCGCCATTTCCCGGTCATCGCCACCGCTCGCTGACGGACCGGGTGTTGCCCACCCCCGAACAGGATCCGGAGATGGACGATCATGTCTTCGAGGTCATGAAGACGCCGTGACCGGCGCCCGATGACCCGGCATCAGGCCTTCTTCAGCACCCGGTTGCCCAGAACCTCGGCGATCTGCACCGCGTTCAGCGCCGCGCCCTTGCGCAGGTTGTCGCTGACGCACCACAGGTTCAGCCCGTTCTCGATCGTTCCGTCCTGGCGGATCCGGCTGATGAAGGTGGCGAAGTCACCCACGCATTCGACCGGCGTGACGTAGCCGCCGTCCTCGCGCTTGTCGATCACCATGATCCCCGGCGCCTCGCGCAGGATGTCGCGGGCCTCGTCCTCGTCGAGGAAATCCTCGAACTCGATGTTGATCGCCTCGGCATGGCCGACAAAGACCGGCACCCGCACGCAGGTCGCCGTGACCTTGATCTTGGGGTCGACGATCTTCTTCGTCTCCGCGGCCATCTTCCACTCTTCCTTGGTGGAGCCGTCTTCCATGAAGACGTCGATATGAGGGATCACGTTGAAGGCGATCTGCTTGGTGAACTTCTTCGCCGGCTTGTCGTCGGTCGGGTTGTAGACGGCCTTGGTCTGGTCCCAGAGCTCGTCCATCCCGTCCTTGCCGGCGCCCGACACGGACTGGTAGGTCGACACGACCACCCGCTTGATCCGCGCCCGGTCATGCAGCGGCTTCAGCGCCACGACCATCTGCGCGGTCGAGCAGTTCGGGTTGGCGATGATGTTCTTCTTGGAATATCCCTCGATCGCGTCGGCATTCACCTCGGGCACGATCAGCGGCACGTCCGGGTCGTAGCGGTAGAGCGACGAGTTGTCGATCACCACGCAGCCGGCGGCCGCGGCCTTGGGCGCGTACTTCTTCGTGGCGTCCGAGCCGATGGCGAACAGCGCGATGTCCCAACCGGTGAAGTCGAACGTGTCCAGGTCCTTGGTCTTGAGTGTGGTGTCGCCGAAGCTCACCTCGGTGCCCAGCGATTTTCGGCTGGCCAGCACGGCGATCTCATCCACCGGAAACGCGCGCTCGGCCAGGATGTTGAGCATTTCGCGGCCCACGTTGCCCGTGGCGCCTGCGACGACGACTTTGTAACCCATCTCTTCGTTCTCCTTTGACGGGCGCGACATAATGGATCGGCCCGCAGAATGAAATAGGCCCCGCCATGAATACCGGTTGCCGGGGCCATGATGCATCGTGATTTCGCGGCGAAAGCGGCCGTTCCGGGGCAGATCCGCCCGCAACCGGCGCCTTTCCCTCAGCGCATCCAGGCCGACATCTTCGCTCGCGCGGCCGAGACCAGAAGCTGCACATCGATTCCCACCGCCAGGAACCGCGTGCCATGCGACAGGTACAGCTCTGCCGTCTCGTCATCCAGGGCCAGGCAGCCCGGCGGCTTGCCCGAGGCGGCGATGCGGTCCAGCGCGTCGCAGATCAGCTTTTGCGCCTCGGGGTGCTTGGAATTGCCCAGATGGCCCATGTCGGCCGACAGGTCCGCCGGGCCGATGAACACCCCGTCGATCCCCTCGACGGCGAGGATCTCGTCCAGGTTCTCGACCCCCTTGACGGTTTCGACCTGCACCAGCACGCAGATCTGGTCGTTCGCGGTGGTCACGTAATCCGGCAGCCCGCCGAACCGCCCCGCCCGCGCCGCCGCCGCGCCCACGCCCCGGATGCCCGAGGTCGGATAGCGGCAGGCCCGCACCAGCGCCCGGGCCTGGTCGGCGGTTTCCACCAGCGGCACCAGGATCGTCTGCGCGCCCACGTCCAGCGTCTGTTTCAGCACCCAGTCAAGCCCGGTCGGCACCCGCACGATCGGCGTGGACACGCTGGCCTCAAGCGCGATCAGCTGGTCGCGGATCGAGCGGATGTCGTTCGCCCCGTGCTCGCCGTCGATCAGCAGCCAGTCGAACCCGATGGAGCCCATGATCTCGGCCGGGGCCGCCTCGGCGAAGCTCAGCCAGCAGCCGATCAGCGTCTCTCCGGCCAGCAGCCGTTGCTTGAACTGGTTCGTGGGGGCGGGCATGGGCGGATCCTCCTGTTAACCTGTCTCCAATCCCTGCGCGATCTCCCGGATCACGTCCAGCGCCATCATCACGTCGGCCTCTGTCGTCTCGAAGGAACCGGCCTGGAACCGGATCACCAGGGCGCCGTCGACGCGCGTCTGGGTCAGGTAGATCCGGCCGTCGTCGTTGATCGCATCCACCAGCCGCTGGTTCAGCGCGTCGAGGTCGGAGGCCCCATCGGGCACGTAGCGGAAGGAGAACAGCGACCACATCGGCGGGGTGACGATCTCGAACCCCGGCTCTTCGGCCAGCCGGTCATGCAGCGCGCGGGCCCAGCGGACATGGTTGCGCAGCACGGTCCGCAGCCCGTCCAGCCCGTAGCTGCGGATCAGGAACCACAGTTTCAGCGCGCGGAACCGGCGGCCCAGCGGCACGGACCATTCGGAATAGTTGATGATCCCGTCCTTGCCGTGGGTCTTGAGGTACTCCGGCCGGATCGCCAGCGTCCGCACAAGGTCCTCGGGCGCGCGCACGAAATGCGCAGAACAGTCGAAATTCGCGCCAAGCCACTTGTGCGGATTGAACACGATGCTGTCGGCGCGCTCGACCCCCGCCCACATCTCGCGGAACTCGGGGCAGATCATGGCCGAGCCGGACCAGGCGGCGTCGACATGTGTATATAGTCCTTCGGACTCGGCGACCTCCATGACCTGCGCGACCGGGTCGGTGGCGCCGACCCCGGTGGCGCCCACGCAAAGGATCACGCCCGCGGGCTGCAGCCCCGCCGCGCGGTCCGCCGCGATCAGCGCGCGCAGGGCGTCGGGGTCCATGCCCCGGTTCTCTCCCTTGATCGGCACGCGCACCAGGTTCTCGGCCCCGATGCCGGCGATCCAGATCGCCCGGTCGATCGAGGTATGCACCTCGGCCGAACAATAGACCCGCAGCGGCGCGCGCGCGAACAGCCCCTTGGTATTGCCGGTGAAATCCAGCGCCCTTTCCCGCATTGTCAGCACGGCGGCAAGTGTCGCGGTCGAGGCACTGTCCTGGATCACCCCGGCAAAGCCCTCGGGCAGGCCGATGGCCTGGCGCAGCCAGTCCATGACGCGGGTCTCCATCTCGGTTCCCGCCGGAGAGGTCTGCCAGATGAGGCAGTTCGGCGCGATCGCAGAGACCAGGAATTCAGCAAGGACCGAGGGCGCGGCTGCGTTCGCGTTGAAATAGGCGAAAAACCGCGGGTGTTGCCAATGGGTGATCCCGGGCATCACGACCCGCTCGAAATCGGCAAAGATGTCCTCCATCGGTTCGCCGGCCTCGGGGGGCGCGGGGGGCAGGGCCTCCAGTACCTCGCCCGGGCGGGACTGCGCGCGCACGGGCAAATCCCCGACGTTTTCTCGATAATCCTGCGTCCAGTCGGCGATCCGATGTGCCCAGCTGCCGAAATCCGTCCAGTCCATTCCCATGCTCCTCTTCTCTGGTCCGAGGCCTAGCCGTGCCGCGCTGGCCGGGCAAGGCGGCAGGCGCCTCGGCAAATTCCTGCCGTCATTCCTCAGTACCCGCTAGGGTGGAAAGACGATCCGCCATTGCACCTTTCGTTGCACGGCGGCAAGAAAGGCCCATGCCAGCCAAGATCACCCCAACGTCCCGTTCCCTGCCGATCGTGCTTTTGCGCGCGCGGGAACAGGTCATGGGTCCGATCCGGACGATGCTGGCCGACGTGGGGATAACCGAGCAGCAATGGCGTGTCCTGCGGGTTCTGGACGAATTCGGCCCGTCGGATCCGACGCGGATCGCCGACGCCGCCTCGCTGCTGCTGCCCAGCCTCACGCGGATCCTGCAGAAGCTGGACGCCAAGCGGCTGATCGAGCGCAGTACCGATCCGGTCGACCGCCGCCGCCAGATCGTTCAGATCACGCCGGCCGGGTCCCGGCTGATCGCCGACAACCTCGCGTCCTCCGTCAGGTTGACGCGCAGTGTCGAGGATCGGCTTGGCACCGAGAAGTACAATCAGCTGCTGGACCTGCTGAGCGAACTCAGCGCACTGGATCTCAACGATAAATCCTGACCCGGGGCGCGCGGTTTTCGCCCGTCGCGCCCCCCTGTGGCAGTCGCGAAGTGCTGCAGGCGTCATCACGACCCCCCAACCGTCGCCCAATTGCTGCGCAGTTGCAGGTTCCGCTACGCTATGCGTTTCCTGCTTTTGAAATTGATCTGCTTACTGCTACGTTCGCCTCATGACAGAAAGATCGCCCTTTTTCGACGAAATGTACGGCTTCGGAGAGCAGGCTCGACAGCCGTACAGCGACTATAATTCCTGGTTCTCCCAGGAAGACGTGGGCCGGCTCAGGAAGAAAAGCGAACAGGCGGAAGCTTTCTTTCGCCTGACCGGGATCACCTTTAACGTGTATGGTGTCGAAGAGGCGACCGAGCGTCTGATCCCCTTCGACCTGGTGCCCAGGATCCTGACCAGCCGCGAATGGGCGACGCTGGAAAAGGGCATCGAACAGAGGGTGCGGGCGATCAATTCGTTCCTGCACGACATCTATCACCGGCAGGAGATCCTGCGCGCCGGCCGCATCCCGGTCGAGATGGTGGCCCAGAACGACGCGTTCTTGCCGCAGATGATCGGCGTGGCGCCTCCGGGCAACATCTATACCCACATCACCGGCACCGACCTTGTCCGCACGGGCGAGGATGAATTCTACGTCCTCGAAGACAATGCCCGCACGCCCTCCGGCGTCTCCTACATGCTGGAGAACCGCGAGACGATGCTGCACATGTTCCCCGAGCTTTTCAGCCGGATCAACGTCCGCGCGGTCAGCCACTACCCGCGCAGCCTGCGCCGCTCGTTGTCGTCTTGTCGGCCGACGATCTGCGACGGGCCGCCGACCCTGGCGGTGCTGACGCCGGGGATTCACAACTCGGCCTATTTCGAACATGCGTTCCTGGCCGACCAGATGGGTGTCGAACTGGTCGAGGGCCACGATCTGCGCGTGGTCGACGGCCGCGTGGCGATGCGCACGACCCGGGGCTACAAGCCGATCGACGTGATCTATCGCCGGGTCGATGACGAATTCCTCGACCCGATGACCTTCAATCCCGACTCTGTCCTGGGCGTGCCGGGGATCATGGATGTCTACCGCGCGGGCGGGATCACCATCGCCAACGCGCCGGGCACCGGCATCGCCGACGACAAGGCGATCTACAGCTACATGCCCGACATCGTCGAATTCTACACCGGCGAACAGCCCATCCTGAAGAACGTGCCGACCTGGCGCTGTTCCGAACCGGATGCGTTCAAATACGTGAAGGAAAATCTCGAAGAGCTGGTGGTCAAGGAGGTCCACGGCTCGGGCGGCTACGGCATGCTGGTGGGCCCGGCGGCCTCGAAGAAGGAAATCGCCGAGTTCCGCACCAAGCTGGAGGCCAAGCCGGGCAATTATATCGCCCAGCCGACCCTGTCGCTGTCGACGGTGCCGATCCTGACCAAGGCGGGCCTGGCCCCGCGCCACGTGGACCTGCGGCCCTTCGCACTGGCGTCCCCCGGCGGGGTGGAGATCATCCCCGGCGGGCTGACCCGGGTGGCGCTGAAGAAAGGATCGCTGGTCGTGAATTCCAGCCAGGGAGGCGGCACCAAGGACACCTGGGTGCTGGAGGACTAAGGCAATGCTCGGCAAGACCGCAGGCGGTATATTCTGGATGCTGCGCTACATGGAGCGCAGCGAGAACACGGCACGCATGATCGAGGCGGGGTTGCGCATCTCGCTGACCCGGTCCAGCGCGGCCGACAGCGAATGGTCCTCGATCCTGCAGGCGACCGGGGTCGCGGCGCAGTATTTCTCGCAGCACGATGCGATCGACGGGCAGAAGGTCATCAACTTTCTCCTGCGCGAGAAGGGCAACGACGGATCTGTCATGGCCAATGTCGAACTGGCCCGGACCAATGCGCGGATGGTGCGCACCGCCCTGACCAAGGAGGTCTGGGAGGCGGTCAACGAATGCTGGATGACGCTGAAAAGCCAGCTTTCGCGACCCATCAAGCAGCAGGACCTGCCAGAGATCCTGACCTCGATCCGGCAGCGCACCGCCTTCGTGCGCGGCTCGCTGCACGGGACGATGGTGCGCAACGACATCTACGACTTCGCGCGCATGGGGACGTTCTTTGAACGGGCCGACAATGCCGCGCGGGTGCTGGACGTGAAATACTACATCCTGCTGCCCTCGATCATGCATGTCGGCACCGTCAGCGACAACGTGCAGTGGGAAACCATCCTGCGCGCGACCTCGTCGGTGCGGGCCTACCAGTCGCTGCATGACGGGGAATTCGACCCGCGCAAGATCGCGCGGTTCCTGATCCTCGACAGGCGGCTGCCACGATCGCTGGCATTCTGCTATCACAAGATGCAGGCCAATCTCAGCTACCTTGCCGACGATTACGGGGAGCGAAAGGAGAGCCACAAGATGGTGGACCAGATCTGCCACAAGTTCGACCATTCGACCATCGACCAGATCTTCGAATACGGCCTGCACGAATTCGTCACCGAATTCCTGGCCGAAAGCCATGCGCTCGGTCGTCAGATCGAACGCGATTATCGGTTCTACGAATAGGCCATGCATCTGAAAATCTCGCACACCACATCGTATCACTACGATAACCCGGTTCCCTACGCGCTGCAGCAGTTGCGGCTGCGACCGAAGTCGCGGGCCGAGCAGAACGTCATCTCGTGGGACGTCACCGTCGATGGCGGGCGGCTGGAAGCGTCGTTCGAGGACGAGCACGCCAATCGCGTCGACCTGATCAGCTTCGAACCGGGGGCGCAGGACATCGTGATCACCTGCGAAGGTGAGGTGGAGGTCACCGACAACAACGGCGTCGTCGGCAAGCACACCGGCTTCACGCCGCTGTGGCTGTTCGACCGGACCACGAAGCTGACGAAGCCCGGCCCGGGGCTGCGGGCGCTGATGTCGGATTTCACCCGGCCCGAAAGCGACCTGGCCACGTTGCACGGTCTGTCGGACCATATCCTGTCCAAGGTGCCCTATTCGAAGGAGCAGACCTCGGCGATGCTGACCGCCGAACAGGCTTTGGCCGAAGGGCACGGCGTATGCCAGGATCACGCGCATATCTTCATCGCCGCCGCGCGGCAGCTGGGCCATCCGGCGCGCTACGTCAGCGGCTACCTGATGATGGACGAGCAGGTCGAGCAAAGCGCCAGCCACGCCTGGGCCGAGGCCTATGTCGACGGGCTGGGCTGGGTCGGGTTCGACGTGTCGAACGGGCAAAGCCCGGATGCGCGTTATGTCCGCGTGGCCACGGGGCTGGACTATTCGCAGGCCGCGCCGACGTCGGGGATGCGCTTTGGCGAGGGGCCGGAATCGATGCGCGTGACGCTGGTGGTCGAACAGCAGCAGTGACGCCGGGTTCGCAAGCCGCTAGTAACCGATTCTGAATGGGGTTCCGCTATACGCGGAGACAGGCGAATCGGGTTGGCGGGGCTATGACCTATTGTGTTGGAATGCGACTGGATCGCGGGTTGGTCTTCATGTCCGACACGCGGACCAATGCGGGCCTGGACAACATTGCCACGGCCCGGAAGATGCACACCTGGGAGGTGCCGGGCGATCGCGTGATCACGCTGATGACCGCCGGCAACCTGGCAACGACGCAATCGGTGGTCGGCATCCTCGACGAACGCACCAAGGCGCCGGTCGATCGCGCGCCGTCGATCCTGCAGAGCCCGTCGATGTTCCAGATCGCGCGCGAGGTCGGCACGACCCTGAAAGAGGTCATCCACTCCAACGACGACAGCGGTGCCGAGGCGGCGGCCTTCGGCGCGACGATGATCCTGGGCGGTCAGATCAAGGGCAGCCCGCCGCGCCTGTTCCTGATCTATCCCGAGGGCAATTTCATCGAGGCCTCCGACGACAACCCGTTCTTCCAGATCGGCGAGACCAAGTACGGCAAGCCGATCCTGGTGCGGGCCTATGACAAGACGGCGAGCTTCGAGAATTCGATCAAGCTGCTGCTGGTCAGCTTCGATTCGACGATCAAGTCGAACCTCTCGGTCGGGCTGCCGATCGACTATGTCACCTACACCGCCGATACCCTGCGTTTCGGCGTGCAGGGGCGGATCCTGGACAGCGACCCTTATTACCAGGAAGTCTCCAACGGCTGGAGCGAGGCGCTGAAATCGGCCTTTGCCCAGCTGCCGGATTTCACCTTTCCGGAGTGATCGCCCGGCATCGGGGGTAAAAGCGCCCGGCCCCCCATCGAGGGGGGCAGGGCGCTGCCCGGCGCGGCCGGGCGGGCGCCCAGCGGGGGCGGAGGGCCCCGTGCCATCGCAAAGCAAGGGGCGGCAACGTCGCGCGGCCCCGGCACAAAGCGGCGGGCCCGGCGACTTCTGCGGCCGATCCCGCGCCGCATCGACCCGGGTCTGCACCGGCGCCCATCCGCCGCCGGACGGGCCATCGCGCCGCACCCTGCTGCTGCCCCTTGACCTTCCAGTAACTGGAAGCCCTATCTGGGGTGCATGAGCATGACATCCGACACCCCGCTGCGCCTTGAAGTCGAGAACCTCAGCTGCGCCAGCTGCGTCCGCCGCGCCGAAGCCGCCCTGGCCGACGTGCCCGGCATCGGCGGCGCGAGCGTCAACCTGGCCAACCGCACGGCCACCGTCGAGCCCGGCACCGCCACGGGCGCGGCGCTGGCCGAAGCGCTGTCCGCCGCAGGCTACCCCGCGCGCGAGGCCGAGGCGCGGCTGGATATCGAGGGCATGACCTGCGCAGGCTGTGCCGGCCGCGCCGAACGGGCGCTGGCCGCGGTGCCCGGGGTGATCTCGGCCCAGGTGAACCTGGCCGACCGCACCGCCCGGATCCGCTATTTCGAGGGCGCCACCACGCCCGAGGCCCTGGGCGCGGCCTCGGCCGAGGCCGGTTACCCGGGCACCCCGCACGAGACCGGGCAGGGCGCCGACGCCGGCCAGCGGGCGGAGGAGGAGATCACCAGGACCCGCCGCGCCACGCTGACCGCGCTTGCGCTGACCCTGCCGATCTTCGTGCTCGAGATGACGGGCCACGTGATCCCCGCCTTCCACCACTGGATCGCCGCGACCATCGGCATGACGACCTCCTGGACGATCCAGGCGGTGCTGGCCACGCTGGTGCTGATCGGGCCGGGCCGCGATTTCTTCCGCCACGGGATCCCGCGCCTGCTGAAGGGCGACCCGGACATGAACGCTCTGGTCGCGCTCGGCTCCGGCGCGGCCTGGATCTTTTCCACCGTCGCGTTGCTGGCGCCCGCCCTGCTGCCCGAAGGCACGCGCGCGGTCTATTACGAGGCCGCCGCCGTCATCGTCACGCTGATCCTTGCCGGCCGCTGGCTGGAGGCCCGCGCCCGCGGCCGCACCGGTGTCGCGATCCGCAAGCTGATCGCCCTACGTCCCGAAACCGCCCTGGTCGAGACCGAAAACGGTCCCGAGGAACGCCCCACCGACAGCCTGAGCCCCGGCGATGTGCTGGTGGTGCCGCCGGGCCGCAGCCTCGCCGCGGACGGCGAGGTCGTGTCGGGTGACAGTTACATCGACGAATCCATGATCACCGGCGAACCCGTCCCGGTGGCACGCGGCGCGGGCGACCGGGTCGTGGGCGGGACGGTCAACGGGTCGGGCACGCTGCGGGTCCGGGTGACCTCGACCGGGGCCGACACCCTGCTGTCGCGCATCGTCGCCATGGTCGAAGAGGCGCAGGGCGCGCGGCTGCCGATCCAGGCGCTGGCCGACCGCGTGGTGCGGATCTTCGTGCCCGTGGTGCTGGTCATCGCTACGCTGACCTTCGTCACCTGGATGGTCTTCGGCCCGGTGCCGGCGCTGTCCCACGCGCTGGTGGCCGCGATTTCCGTATTGATCATCGCCTGCCCCTGCGCCATGGGGCTTGCCACGCCGACCTCGATCATGGTCGGCACCGGCCGCGCGGCCGAGCTGGGCGTGCTGTTCCGCCGGGGCACGGCGCTTGAGGGGCTGGCCGGCATCCGGGTCATAGCCTTCGACAAGACCGGCACCCTGACCGAAGGCCGGCCCAGCTTGACCACGATCCGACCCGCCGGGGACTGGACCGAGGACGCGGCCCTGCGCATCGCGGCGGCGGTCGAACGCGGATCGGACCACCCGATCGCGAAGGCCATCGTCGAAGGCGCCGCGCAACGCGGGCTCGACCTGCCACAGACCTCGGACGAGCAGGCGCTGCCGGGCTACGGCCTGCAGGCCATGGTCGAGGGCCGCCGCATCCTGCTGGGCGCCCCCCGCCTGATGACGCGCGAAGGCATTGCCCTGCCCGAGATCCCGGGCGACACCGGCGCCGACACCCCGGTCTGGCTGGCGGTGGACGGGCAGGCGGCGGCCTATCTCGCGGTTGCCGACGCGATCAAACCCGATGCGAGCCGCGCCGTCGCCGCGCTGCAGGCCGAGGGGCTGGAGGTCGCCATGATCACAGGTGACGCCCGCGCCCCGGCCGAGGCGATCGCCCGCAAGCTTGGCATCACCCATGTCGAGGCCGAGGTGCTGCCGGGCGACAAGCAGGAGGCCGTCAAACGCCTGCGCGACCGGCTTGGCCCGGTGGCCTTTGCCGGCGACGGGATCAACGACGCCCCGGCCCTGGCCGAGGCCGACGTGGGCCTTGCCATGGGCACCGGCACCGACATCGCCGTCGAAGCGGCGGATGTCGTCATGGTCTCGGGCGCCGTGGCGGGGGCGGTCAACGCACATCACGTGTCGAAGGCGACCCTGTCCAACATCCGGCAGAACCTGTTCTGGGCCTTCGCCTACAATTCCGCGCTGATCCCCGTTGCGGCCGGCGTGCTTTATCCGCTGACCGGCACGCTGCTGTCGCCGATGCTGGCGGCCGGGGCGATGGCGCTGTCCTCGGTCTTTGTGGTGTCCAACGCGCTGCGCCTGCGCCGGATCGCCCCGGCCCTGGCCGAGACGCCCGCGCGCCCGGCCAACAGCGCCGCGCCGAAGACGGTGACGCCATGAACATCGGCGCGGCGGCGAAACGCACCGGCCTGCCGGCCAAGACGATCCGCTATTACGAGGAAATCGGGCTGATCCGCCCGGCGCGCGATCCGAACGGCTACCGCGATTTCTCGGAAACCGATGTGCACAAGCTGGCCTTCCTTGGACGCGCCCGGTCCTTCGATTTCTCGATCGAGGATTGCCGTTCGCTTCTGGCCCTGTACGAAGACAGCACGCGCGCTTCGGGCGACGTGAAGCGCATCGCCGAGGGGCATCTGGAGAGAATCGACGCCAAGCTGGCCGAGCTGCACGAGATGCGGCGCACCCTGTCTTCGCTGGTCGACAGCTGCGCGGGAGACAACCGGCCGGATTGCCCGATTCTCCGCGACCTGGCCTCGGACCCTGCCGGGCACGGCTGACCTTGCTGCAATGCAGCGTCAAGTCTCTGGCAGGGATGGGAAAATCTGTCAGATCGTGGGTAGCGGTATGGCACCGTATACCAGCGTCATGATTTTATGGCATTTTGGCTGGAACGCCAACTCATGACAGCTATGCGCAAAGCGCGATTGTGGCCGGGGCGCGGCGCCCCATATTCTGCACTGCAGCAAGATATTGAACACATCGCCGCGCCAAGGGTGGCGCGGCACAGCCGAAACAGGACGCCACAGATGAAAACCGCCGCCATCACCGCTTTCGCCATCGCCCTCGCGGGCGCCGCTTCCGCCGACCAGATCACCCTGACCGAGCCGCTCTCGGGCGCCAGCCTGCATGACGGCGGTGTCGACATGAATGTCTACATGACCGAGGTCGACGCCGGGCTCGAAGTCGTCGCCACCTACACGCCGTCCGAAACCTATGCGCCGGCCCGCGTGGCCATGGTGCTCGCCGATGGCGACGCGGTCAGCTTCGCGCTGCCGGGCGCGCCTTCGGCTCATTACGCCTTTGCCCGCACCGGCGGCGACGTCACCGTGACGGCCAGCCCGGTCGGCGTCCAATACGCCAGCAAGTAAGTCACCGACCTATTCCCGGCCTCCCGGCTTCGGGGGTCCGGTCACGCAAAGGCCGCCGCGCGTCTCCTCCTCCGCGCGGCGGCCTTTTTGCGTCTGGGGGGCGGGTGACGCCCGTGCCACAGGGGCAGCGCGCTGGCCGGGACCCTCGCGCGGCGCGGTTGCGCGGCGCGGCGGGGATCCCATATAGAGGACGAAGCAATCATACCCTCAAGGGAATTGTAGATGTTGGAGATTGTCCGGAGCTGATCCGGATCTCGACAGACCGGGATCCGCGCTAACGCCCGCCCGCGCAGCCTGCGCCGGGCCGTGGCTTGACGTGCCTATCCAATTCCGGACATCCGACAATGAACATCTCGAAAAACGAACAGCGCGTGCTGCACGCGTTGGCGCAGGGCGGTCGCATCCTGTACGAACGCGGGCCCAACGGCCGCGTTACGGAGGTGCAATGCTACACGCGTGAGGGCTACATGCTGGAAAACTGCACCCTCGACGTCTTCGCGAAGCTGCGCCGCAAGCGGTTCATCGAATCGCTGAATTCCAGCCCCTACCGGATCTCGGAGAAGGGCCGCCGCAACGTGCGCGCCCAGCTCGACAACCGTTAGATCCCTGCGGACGGCCGTTCCCGCGGCCGTCCGACCCCGTGCCGGGTCAGGCCACGTAATGCCGCCAGTCGCCCAGGTCCGAGATATCGGTGGCGCCCCTGGCCGCCGCCGCCTCGCACAGGAACCCCTGCACGGTCGATCCATCGTCCAGCCGGATCGTCCCGATGCCCAGCGGCGCGGGGATCGTCTTCATGAACGACCCGAATTCCGCCTCCGGCATCCGCCAGATTTCCAGGGCGACCGAGGCGCCGGTCCCGTCGGCCACGCGCACCAGACCGGGCCGCGCCACGTCGCCGCCCGCCAGCGCATAAAAGGCATAATCCGGCGCGGTCTTCGCGCGGCGCAGCAGCTTCGCGCCGCGCGAGGTCAGCGTGTGGTTCAGCGGCAGCCCCTCCATGTGGGCGCCGCAGACGGCAATGTCGATCGTGCCGCTCTCGCCGGCGGGGGCCAGCGCGGGCTTCGTGCGCGCCCAGCCGGTGGCGCCAAGTGTGCGGTTGCCCGCCGCCTCGATCACCGTGGCCAGCCCCGCGACCATCGCATCCTGCCCGGCGGGTGCCAGGAAGGTCAGGCTGCCGGGCCGTCCGTCGTCGCGCGCGGGCGCCGGCACGGCGATGCCGCACATGTCCATCAGGTTCACGAAATTGGTGTAGGTGCCGAAGTTGGAATTCGGCGTCACCGGGTCGGCCTCCAGGTCGGCGACGGTGTAGAAGGTCGGGATCGTCGGCACGCACAGCGCGTCGATCCCCGCCAGCAGCGGTTCCGCCTGTCGGATCAGGTCCTTCAACCGGTAGATCCCCTTGAACGCATCCGCCGCCGACAGCTTTTCGGCCGCGCCGATGATCTGGCGGGTGACGGGAAAGACCGCGTCGGGCGTCTTCGTCATCATCTCCTCGATCGCGGCATAGCGTTCCGCGACCCAGGCGCCCTGGTAAAGCATCTCGGCCACCGCGTAGAACGGCGTGAAATCCAGCTCCACGATCTCGCAGCCCCAGCCCTGCATGACCTCCAGCGCGGTGTAAAACGCCTCTTCCTGCACCGAGTCGCCGAAGAACCGGATCGACGCCGGATCGGGGATACCGAGACGCGCCGGCACCGGAGCGGCGAGGGGGCCGACCGGAATGTCGCGCGAATAGCTGTCCGCCGCGTCGTATCCGGCAGCGGCGGTATAGGCGGCAAAGGCATCCTCCACGCTCAGCGCGAAGACCGAGATCGTGTCGAGCGTCCGGCAGGCCGGCACCAGCCCGCTGGCCGACAGCGTGCCCAGCGTCGGCTTCAGCCCCACGATGTTGTTCAGCGCCGCCGGCACCCGCCCCGACCCGGCGGTGTCGGTCCCCAGCGCAAAGGTCACGATCCCATGTCCCACCGCCACGCCCGACCCGCCCGAGGACCCGCCCGGCACGATCTCGGGGTCGATGGAATTCAGCGGCGCGCCATAGGGCGTGCGCACGCCGACCAGCCCGGTGGCGAACTGGTCCAGGTTGGTCTTGCCCACCAGCAGCGCGCCGGCGGCCTGCAACTGCTTGACGACAAGGGCGTCTTCTTCGGCAATGTATTCATAGGCCGGGCAGGCGGCCGTGGTCGGCTTGCCTGCGGCGTCGATGTTGTCCTTGATCGCGTAAGGCGCGCCCCACAATGGTTTTGACGGATCGAAAGGCCCCAGCGCCTCGGCCGCGGCCAGCACCTCGGCCTTGTCGTAGAGGCAGAGGAAGATATGCGGATCGCCCACCGCCGCGATCCGGGCATAGACCTGTTCGATCACCTCGGCGGGCGAGGTGCCGGCGGCATAAGCGGCACGGAGCGAGGGCAGGGTCAGGGGCAGATCGGCCATGGGATGAATCCTTGGAGCGCTTCGGGGTCGTGTCACGGCAAACGGCGCCCGGATCCCGGACGCGGGCCTGGGACGAGCTTCGGCCTTACCGAGCGTTTCCACAAATGCTAAGTTTTCACAAAAGCGGTGCAGGAAACGCACCGCTCATTGTTTCACGTGGCACATTCACCAGGCAGGCAAGGGGCGTCATGCGGCATCTGCAGGATTTCGACATGGTGGAGGCGATCATCCGCGCCGGCTCCATCCGCAAGGCGGCGGAAGACATGAACATCACCGCCTCGGCGCTGAACCGCCGCATCAACCGGTTCGAGGAGGAGCTGGGCTACGAGATCTTCGAGCGCCTGCCGCGCGGTGTCCGCCTGAACCCGGCCGGAGAACTGGTGCTGCACCATATCCGCGCCCAACGCTCCGATTTCGCGCGGCTGCAAAGCCAGGTCGCCGATCTGTCGGGCGTGCGGCGGGGCCATGTCTCCATCGCCTGTTCGCAGGCCCTGCTGCCCTATTTCATGCCCGACCAGATCGCCAGATACCGGGCCGAGCATCGCGGCGTGACCTTTTCGGTCAAGACCCGCGACCGGGTCGAGGCCGAGCACGACCTGTCCACCTTCGCCTCGGACATCGCGCTGGTGTTCGAACCGCAGCACATGGTGGATTTCGAGGTCGTCGTGCAGATCCAGCAGCCGGTTCACGTGGTGATGCGCGCCGACAATCCCCTGGCCTCGCAGACCGAGATCCGCCTGCGCGACTGCCTGGAGCAGGCCTATGTCGCGCCCAGCCCCCGTTATGGCGCGCGGGTGCTGCTGGATGCCGCTGCGCGCAAGACCACCTACCGCACGATCGAGCCGGTCGTGGAATCCGAAAGCTTCGACTTCATGCGCCATTACGTGCTGCACGAGAACGCCATCGCCTTCCAGTTTCCCATCGGCCTGAAGATGGTCGGGGCGCGCGGCTACGTCGCCCGGCCCCTGTCGACCCGCGATGTGGCGCCGGGCAACCTGTTTCTCGGCCAGCTGCGCGGGCGGATCCTGCCTGTCGCCTCCGGCCGCTTCCTGCAGCAGCTGGCCACCGCGCTGCAGGCCCACGCGCTTTGATCCATCAAGCGGTGCGTTTCATGCACCACTCTTGCAAAAAACAAGCATAAGACAACACCACAAATCGGTCCTACGCTGCCTCCTGTCACTCACTCCGCTCTGGTCAGCACCCGGGGCGGGCCCGCCACAGGAGCATACCCGCCTTGACCAGATCCACCTTTTCCCGCCGCCATTTCCTGGCCACCACGGCCGCCATGGGCGGTGTCGCCGCCACCGGATCGCTGATCCCCACGCGCGCCCGCGCCGCCAACCTGACCGTCGGATTCATCTATGTCGGGCCGAAGGACGATTTCGGCTACAACCAGGCCCATGCCGAGGGCGCCGCCGCCGTGAAGGAGATGGAAGGCGTCACCGTCGTCGAGGAAGAGAACGTCCCCGAGACCAACGATGTCCAGAACACCATGGAATCGATGATCAATTTCGATGGCGCCGGGCTGCTCTTCCCGACCTCCTTCGGCTATTTCGATCCGCACGTTCTGGAAGTGGCGCCGAAATACCCCGAGGTGCGCTTTGAACATGCCGCCGGGCTCTGGACCGAAGGCATGCCCACCAATGTCGGGTCCTACTTCGGCTATATCGGCATGGGCCAGTACCTGAACGGCATCGTTGCCGGCCACATGACCCAGTCGAAGAAGATCGGCTTCGTCGCGGCCAAGCCGATCCCGCAGGTGCTGCTGAACATCAACTCCTTCCTGCTGGGCGCCCGCGCGGTGGATCCCGAGATCACCTGCCAGGTCATCTTCACCGGGGAATGGTCGCTTGCCGTGAAGGAGGCCGAGGCCACCAACGCGCTGTGCGACCAGGGCTGTGACGTGATCACCTGCCACGTGGACGGGCCCAAGGTGGTGATGGAAACCGCCGCCGGGCGCGGGTCCTACATCTGCGGCTATCATGCCAACCAGTCGCCCCTGGCGCCCGAGATGTACCTGACCGGGGCCGAATGGAACTGGGCCGGGGTCTATCCGCAGATGGTGCAGACCATGCTGGATGGCGGCACGATCGACAACTTCATCCGCGGCGGCCTGGCCGACGGCTTCATCAAGATGTCGCCGCTGGGCCCCGCCGTCACCGACGCCGCCCGCGCCCAGTTCGAAGAGACCAAGGCCGAGATCGAGAAGGGCGGTTTCTCGGTCATCAAGGGCCCGCTGAAGGACAACAAGGGCAACGTGATCGCCGCTGAGGGCGAGGAATTCCTGGAAACCGACATCGCGCTTGAAAGCATGGACTACCTCGTCGAGGGCGTCATCGGTTCGACGAACTGATCCAATGGCGGATGTGACGACGGCCCAACCGACGCGGCACGGCGTGGCGCTGGCCAAGTGGCTGCCACGGCTGGAGGCCGTCGTCATTCCGCTGGGCGCCCTGATCGCGGGCCTGGCGGTGTTCTCGGTCTTTCTTGCCGTTCTCGGCAAGTCGCCCGTGGATTTCTATGCGCTGATCTACAAGGCCGGGTTCAGCTCGGCCTTTTCCTGGCAGAACACGCTGTCGCGGGTTTCGCCACTGCTCTTTGCGGGTCTCTGCGTTGCCCTGCCCGCGCGGCTGGGCCTCGTGGTGATCGGCGGCGAAGGGGCCATCGCGCTTGGTGGTCTTGCCGCTGCCGTTGCGGGGCTGGCCTTCGCCTGGGCGCCCTCCTTCCTCGGCTTTATCGCCATGGGGGTGGCCGCGATGATCATCGGCGGTGCGTGGATCGGCGCCGTCGGCTGGCTCCGCATCCGGCGCGGCGTGAACGAGACCATCGCCTCGCTGCTGATGGCCTATATCGCCATCGCCCTGATGAACCACTGGGTCGAGGGGCTGTTCCGCGATCCCGCCTCGCTCAACAAGCCCTCGACCGCGCCCCTGCCCGAACATCTGCGCATCGGCGACATGCCGGTGGGGATCGACGTGCACTGGGGGTTCTTCTTTGGCCTGCTGGCTTGTCTCCTCGCCTGGATCCTGACGGACCGCACGACGACGGGCTTCGCCGCCCGCATCGCCGGCGACAACATCCGCGCGGCCGAGGTGCAGGGCCTTCCGGTGGGGCGGCTGGTGATCGGCTTCACCGCTCTGGGCGGGGCGGCGGCCGGGCTTGCCGGGTTCTTCGAGGTCGCGGCGATCCACGGCTCGGCCAATGGCTCGCTTATCGTGGGCTATGGCTACACCGGCATCCTGGTTGCCTTCCTCGCACGCCACAATCCGCTGGCAATCATCCCCGTCGCCATCCTTCTCGCCGGGTTCGAGGCGTCATCCGGCCTGGTCCAGCGCCGCATGGACCTGCCCGACGCCACCATCCTGGTGATGGAGGGGATCGTCTTCGTCACCATCCTGCTGTCGGAAACGCTGTACGGCCGGATCGCGATCTTCAAACCGGGCTTCTGGAGGGCTGACGCATGAGCACCGACATCGGCATGTGGGGCGTTCCGCTCGCCATCCTCGGCGGCGCGATCCGGGTCTCGACGCCGTTCCTGTTCGTCTCCATCGGCGAATGCCTGACCGAACGCTCGGGCCGCATCAACCTCGGGCTCGAAGGCACGCTCGTCTTCGGTGCCATGTCCGGCTACGCGATTGCCTTCGAGACCGGCTCGCCCTGGGCGGGGGTTCTGGCGGCGGCGCTGGCGGGGGCGGTTTTCGGCCTGTTCCACGGCTGGATCTGCAAGTTCAAGGGCGTGAACGACGTGGCCATCGGCATCGCGCTGATGCTCTTGGGCATGGGCCTCGCCTTCTTCTTCGGCAAGCCCTACATCCAGCCGGTCGCGCCCGACCTGCCGGCGATCCCGCTGGGCTGGTGGTCCGACATCCCGCAGGTGCAGGCGGCACTGCAGGTCAACGCGCTGTTCATCATCGGCGCGGCTCTGGCGGTGGCCATGGCCTGGATGTTCCGATCCACGAAGATCGGCCTGACCATCCGCGTCGTGGGCGACAGCACCGATGCCGCCCGCGCCATCGGGCTGAACCCCAACACCGTGCGCCTGCTGTCCACCGCCGCTGGCGGCGCGCTGGCGGGCGTGGGGGGCGCATACCTCTCGCTCTATTATCCCGGCAGCTGGAACGAAGGCGTCTCGTCCGGGCAGGGCCTGATGGCCGTCGCGCTGGTGATCTTTGCCCGCTGGAACCCGATCTATTGCTTCTGGGCTGCCCTTCTCTTCGGCGGCGCAGGCGCGCTGGGCCCCGCGTTGCAATCCGTGGGCGTCACCTCGGGCTATTACCTCTTCTTCGCAGCGCCTTACGTGCTCACGCTGGCGCTGCTCATCTTCACCTCCTCCCCGGACAAGGCCATGGACGGCGCGCCCGGAGAGCTGAGCCTCAACAAGTAGGGAGACCGGCATGAACGGACTTGGCGGCCTGAACAAATCCGAAAACGGCGTGGTCCTGGGCCTCGTGCAGCTGAAACTGCCCAATGTGGTGACGAAGGACGACCTTGCCGCCCAGACCGCGCGCATCGTGGAGCTGGTCGGCAAGGCGCGGCGCAACATGGGCACGATGGACCTTGTCGTCTTCCCCGAATACGCGCTGCACGGCCTGTCGATGGACATCAACCCCGAGATCATGTGCACCATGGACGGCCCCGAGGTCGCGGCCTTCAAGCAGGCCTGTATCGACAACGCGATCTGGGGCTGCTTCTCGATCATGGAGCTGAACCCGGGTGGCATGCCCTACAATTCCGGCCTGATCATCGACGACGAGGGCGAGGTCCGGCTCTATTACCGCAAGATGCACCCCTGGGTCCCGGTGGAGCCGTGGGAGCCGGGCGATCAGGGCATCCCGGTCTGCGACGGGCCGAACGGGTCGAAGATCGCGCTGATCATCTGCCACGACGGCATGTTCCCGGAAATGGCCCGCGAATGCGCCTACAAGGGGGCGGAGATCATGATCCGCACCGCCGGCTACACCGCGCCGATCCGGGATTCGTGGAAATTCACCAACCAGTCCAACGCCTTCTGCAACCTCATGGCCACCGCCAACGTCTGCATGTGCGGCAGCGACGGGACCTTCGATTCGATGGGTGAGGGCATGATCTGCAACTTCGACGGCGCGGTCATCGCGCATGGCACCTCCGGCCGCGCGGATGAGATCATCACCGCCGAGATCCGCCCCGACCTGATCCGCGAGGCCCGCACCGGTTGGGGGGTGGAGAACAACCCCTACCAGTTCGGCCATCGCGGCTATGTCGCCGTGAAGGGCGGTGCGCAGGATTGCCCCTATACCTACATGACCGACCTCGCCGCCGGGCAGTACCGCCTGCCCTGGGAGGACGAGGTCAAGGTGACGGACGGGACCGATTTCGGCTTCCCCGCGCCGACCCGCCTTTACGGTGAAACCAAGAAGGACGCCGCCGAATGACCTATGTCGACGCCAATCCGTACCAATGGCCCTACAACGGCGATCTGCGCCCCGAGAACACGGCGCTGATCATCATCGACATGCAGACCGATTTTTGCGGCAAGGGTGGCTACGTGGATGCCATGGGCTATGACCTTTCGCTGACACAGGCCCCGATCAAGCCGATCAAGGCGGTGCTGACGAAGATGCGCGAGAAGGGTTACCATATCTTTCACACGCGCGAAGGCCACCGGCCCGACCTCAGCGACCTGCCCGCGAACAAGCGCTGGCGCTCGCAGCAGATCGGCGCGGGCATCGGCGATCCCGGCCCCTGCGGCAAGATCCTCGTGCGGGGCGAGCCGGGATGGGACATCATCGACGAGCTTTACCCCGCCTCCGGCGAGATCATCATCGACAAGCCCGGCAAGGGGTCGTTCTGCGCCACGGACCTGGAACTGATCCTGCGCACGCGCGGCATCGAGAACCTGATCCTTTGCGGCATCACCACAGATGTCTGCGTCTCGACCACCATGCGCGAGGGCAACGACCGGGGTTTCGAATGCCTCGTGTTGTCAGACTGTTGCGGGGCCACCGATCCGGGCAACCACGAGGCGGCGCTGAAGATGGTGACGATGCAGGGCGGCGTCTTTGGCGCGGTGTCCGACAGCGAGAAACTGATCGAGGCGCTCTGACCCATGCCCCGCGCCCGCCTGCACCTGATCCGCACCTCCGCCCCCGATGATGTCAGCGGCCTGATGGCCCATATCGACGCCGGAGAGATCGACCCGTCGAAGCTCGTCGCGATCCTCGGCAAGACCGAGGGCAACGGCTGCGTCAACGATTTCACCCGCGCCTTCTCGGTCCAGGCGCTGACCGCCGCGCTGGGGGCCGAAACGCAAGGCGTGGCCATGGTCATGTCCGGGGGCACAGAGGGCGGCCTTTGCCCCCATATCCTCACCTTCGAGGTGCTGGAGGACGACACGCCCCTCGATGCCCCCGCGCTAGCCATCGGCTCCGTCATCACCCGCGACCTGAAACCGGAAGAGATCGGCACCGTCAGCCAGATCGAGATCGTGGCCGAGGGTGTCGCGCAGGCAATGGCGAAGGCCGGCATCCCCGATCCGGCCGACGTGCATTTCGTCCAGATCAAATGCCCCCTTCTGACCGCCGCCCGCGTGGCTGAGGCCGCCGCCCGGGACGCGGCGACCGTGACCACCGACACGCTGAAATCCATGGGCTTTTCCCGCGGCGCCTCGGCGCTCGGCGTGGCCGTGGCATTGGGCGAGGCCAGCCCGGACGACGCCATCCCCGCCATCTGCACCGACCCTTCGGTCTGGTCCTCCCGCGCCTCCACCTCTGCGGGGATCGAGCTGATGGGCCACGAGATCATCGTCATGGGCATGAGCGAAACGTGGTCCGGCCCGCTGGTCATCGACCACGCCGTGATGTCCGACCAGATCGACATCGCCCCGGTGATCGACGCCATGACCCGCCTGAACATCGGCGTCTCCGCCACGCTGAAGGCGCTGCTGGCCAAGGCCGAACCGGGCACCACCGGCACGATTCGGGGCAACCGCCATATCATGCTGGACGACAGCGACATCGCCGCCACCCGCCACGCCCGCGCCTTTGTCGGCGGCGCACTGGCCGGGATCGCCGGGCGCACCGACATCTATGTCTCGGGCGGCGCCGAACATCAGGGCCCCGACGGCGGCGGCCCGGTGGCCCTCATCGCCGAAAGGACCGATCCATGACCGCAGCCAGGGGGGGCATCGAGGTCGAGGCCGTCGCCATGACCATGCGCTTCGGCGCCTTTACGGCGCTCGACAACGTGACGCTGAAGGTCCGCAAGGGCACGTTCCACGCGCTGCTGGGCGAAAACGGCGCGGGCAAGTCGACGCTGGTGAAATGCATGATGGGCTTCTACCACGCGACCGAGGGCAACGTGCTGGTCGACGGCCGCGACGCCGTGATCGGCGACCCGGTCGATGCGCAGATGCTGGGCCTGGGCATGGTCTACCAGCATTTCACGCTGGTCCCCTCGCTGACCGGGGCGGAAAACCTGGTGATCTCGCGCGCCGATGCGCCGTCGGTCATCCAGTGGCGGGCCGAACGCGCCCGGCTGGATGATTTCCTGTCGTCGATGCCCTTCAAGGTGCCGCTGGACCGCCCGGTCTCGCGCCTCTCTGCCGGCGAAAAGCAGAAGCTGGAGATCCTCAAGCAGCTCTACCTCGGCTCGCGTTTCCTGATCCTGGACGAGCCGACCTCGGTCCTGACCCCTGCGGAGGCCGACGAGGTGCTGGGCCATGTCCGCGCGTTGTGCGAGGCGGGGCAGATCTCGGTCCTCATGATCACCCACAAGTTCCGCGAAGTGACCGCCTTTGCCGACGATGTCTCGGTTCTCAGACGCGGCCAGCTGGCCGGCCATGGCGCGGTGAAGGACCTGAGCCACGACGACATGGCCCGCATGATGATGGGCGCCCAGCCCGAGCGCGCCGAGGTCACGCGCTCTGCCACCGTCGGGGCGCCGGTTCTGACGCTGAGCGATGCGAAGGCCGCCGACCGGTCGGGGCTGAAGTCCATCGACATCGCCGCGCTGGAGGTGCGGGCCGGCGAGATCCTTGGCATCGCCGGGGTTTCCGGCAACGGGCAGACCGAGCTGATGGAGATGCTGACCGGCCAGCGCCGCCTGACCGGGGGCGAGATCCGGATCCATGGCGAACCGTACCATGCCACCCGCCGCGAGCAGAAGGCGCTCAAGGTCCGCTACCTGCCCGAAGAGCCGCTGCACAATGCCTGCGCCCCGCGCATGTCGGTAGCAGAAAACATCGCCTTCCGCATCTTTGACGAGGATGACACCGGCGGCCCGCGCCTGTGGAAGAACACGCGCCAGATCCTTGCCAATGCCGAGGCCCGCATCGCCGAGTTCAACGTGAAGACCGCCTCGCCCCATTCCCCCATCGCAGCCCTCTCGGGCGGCAACGTGCAGCGCGCGGTGCTGTCGCGCGAGCTGACCGGGGATGTCGATCTGCTGATCGTCGCCAACCCCTGCTTCGGCCTCGATTTCGCGGCCGTCGCCGCGATCCGCGAGCGCATTGTCGAGTCCCGCAACCGGGGCGTCGCCGTGCTGCTGATCTCGGAAGACCTGGACGAGATCCTGGAACTGTCCGACCGCATCCTGGTGATGTCCGAAGGGCAGATCGCATTTGAGACAACGTCCCAGAACGCGGACACAGCTGAAATCGGCTCTTACATGGCGGGGCATGCGTGATGGCCGTGATCAAGGCGGATCCCTTCGACTTTCCCTTCGATCCGGCAACGCTGGGCCTGGTCGTGATCGACATGCAGCGCGACTTTTGCGAGCCCGGCGGCTTTGGCGAAACCCTGGGCAACGATGTCTCACTTCTGAGACAGATCATCCCCACCACCGCCCGCCTGATCGCCGGCTTCCGCGCCGTCGGCCTGCCTGTCATCCACACCCGCGAATGCCACCGTCCCGATCTGTCGGATCTGCCGCCCGCCAAGCGCGACCGGGGCAGCCCCAGCCTGCGGATCGGCGATCCGGGACCGATGGGCCGCATCCTGATCGCGGGCGAGGACGGCGCCGACATCATCCCCGAGCTTTATCCGATCGACGGCGAGACGGTGATCGACAAACCCGGCAAGGGCGCCTTTTACGGCACCGGCTTCGGCGATGTGCTGAAGGAAAATGGGCTGAAACAGCTGATCTTCGCGGGCGTGACCACCGAGGTCTGCGTGCAGACCACCATGCGCGAGGCCAATGACCGGGGCTACGAATGCCTTCTGGCGACCGATGCCACCGAAAGCTATTTCCCGGTCTTCAAACAGGCCGCCATCGCGATGATCACGGCGCAGGGCGGTATCGTCGGCTGGGCCGCGCCCACGGATGCCGTGCTGGAGGGGCTTCATGCGTGAGCCCGCGATCACCCGCGACCTGCTGAACGGCGGCTGGAAAGACCTGGAGTACGAACCGTTCAAGCCCGGCATCACGGCGCATTGGCTGCTGAAGGGCGAACCGGGGATCGCGATCCTGTGCTACGAACCGGGCGCCTGCGCGCCGCTGCACCTGCACGTGGATGTCGAGACGATCCTGGTGCTGGACGGCGCCCAGTCGGATGAGCACGGGACCTATTGCCGGGGCGATTTCGTCATCAACCCCAAGGGTAGCCGGCACAGCGTCTCCAGCGCCGATGGCTGTGTCGTGCTGCTGACCTACACGCGCCCGGTCCGCTTCCTGTGACCCGTCGCGCTTTGGCCGGGCAGGGGGGGCCGGAGGGCCTGTTTGCCGGGCCCCGCAATTTTCTTCGGTTTTTTCTGAACCGTTCGAACCTGTCGTCCGACCTATCACCGAGCCGTGCGGGACAGTCACGCCAGCGCGGTGCATTTCAACAAAGGAATAAGTGAACCCAAAGCACTTTCTACCATGCCGGTCGGCGGGCTCGTGCCCCTGCAATTACGCGGCTGACAGACTGGTCCCTTCCCTGTTGGCAGGGGGGGCGGATCCGCCCCGGCACATTTTCTCCCGCGACCTTTTTCAACGTCGCGGGTCATGTTGATTTGAGTACCCAAGGCCTGTTGCGGGCCGTCATCCCACGCGGGTCGCTTGCCGGTCCGCACCGGCACGGTCAGGCGGAACGCCCCCGACGCCCCGCTGTCCATGTCGGCTGGTCCGCAACAGGTCATTTTTCCACATGTCCCCCAGGACGGAGCACCGCGCGCGGCATCCCCACCGGGAAGATCCGCCCTGCGACCGCCGACACTTTCATGACATCCGTGAAACGACCGGGCCACCACCCCCCGGACACGCAAAAGGCGCCCGCAAGGGGCGCCCTTCACAATTTGGTCGGAGTAGCAGGATTCGAACCTACGACCCCTGCCTCCCGAAGACAGTGCTCTACCAGGCTGAGCTATACTCCGACCGTGTCGGACCCCGTAAAGGGTCCGCAGGGGATTTGCAAGAGCCTCACGCAGCTCTTTTCTGCGGACGGCGCACGATGGATTGCAGCATCTGCACCCGGGGGCTTGTCGGCATGCCGATCCGCGACTTCGTGTTGACCACCGGACGGTTCGTCGAGGTGCCGCCGAAGTTCTCGCGGAGCACGATGTAAAGCCCCGAGGCGATGATGATTCCCGCCCCGATCCAGGTCACCGTGTCCGGCACCTCGTCGAAGAACAGCCCGCCGTAGATCGCGGCCCAGACCATCTGGGAATACTGCATCGGCGCCACGATCGTGGCATCGCCGGACTTGTAGGCCTGGATCAGGCACAGCCCGCCGGCAAAGGCGAAGAAGGCCATGACGGCCTGCAGGCCCAGCCCCTCGACATGGATCGGTTCGTAGACGAAGGGCATAACGGCCGCCATCACGAGGAAGTTGGCCATCATCGGGTACAGCAGCAGCACGGCGTTGCGCTCCTCGTTGCCGATCTTGCGCACGATGATCGCGGCCAGCGCACCGAAGAAGGCGCCGAAGAGCGCCGACAGGTGCCCCAGCCCCAGCTCGGCCCCACCGGGCCGCAGCACCACGACAACGCCGACAAGACCCACGGCGACGGCGCCCCAGCGGTGGCGGCCGACGGTTTCGCCGAGGATCGGGATCGACAGGACGGTGATCAGCAGCGGCATGGTGAAGATGATGGAATAGACCTGCGCCAGCGGCAGGGTCGAGAAGGCGTAGAACACGCAGAACCCCGAAATCACCGCGGACACGGTTCGCAGCGCCGTCCACCACGGATGGCGCGGAAGCAGGTTGCCCTGGGTCGTGTCCTTCATCAGCATCAGCATCACCAGAGGGAAGCTGAAGAGAACGCCGAAGAAGATGATCTGGAAGGTGGAATAACTGATCCCCAGGACCTTCACGATGACATCGTGGGTGGAGAAGATGGCGAATGCGGCAAGCGCAAAGGCTACGCCGCGAAGATTGGACTTGGCGGTATCGGGCATATTCGGATTCCTGGCTGTTAAGCGTGACCAAATCGTCAAGATTTCCGAAGGTCAAGCGGTCGGCCGCGAATGTCCGCGGGGTCAACTCCCCGATGCTTGAGGGATAAGCGCAATGGCGCCACCGGACCGCTTCAGCGGTGCCGCAGCGCCGGGACCTGCGGCGCGAAAAACCCGGCAACGCCCCCTGCACCGGCGCGGTCACGAAAAAGGCCCGGCCGCCATGGGGCGCCGGGCCTTATGTCAGGGTGCTAGGGTGTCAGCCGCTCAGAGAGAGGCCTCCAGCGCCGCGAGGATCGCGTCGCCCATGCCTTCGGTGGTGACCGGCGCCACGCCTTCCTCGCCCAGCAGGTCGGGCGTGCGCAAGCCCTCGGCCAGCACCGTCTCGATCGAGGCTTCGAGGCGGTCGGCCTCTTCGCCGGCGTCGAAGGAATAGCGCAGCGCCATGGCAAAGCTCAGGATGCAGGCGATCGGGTTCGCCTTCCCCTGGCCCGCGATGTCGGGGGCCGATCCGTGCACGGGTTCATACAGCGCCTTGGGCCGGCCGTTGGCCATCGGCGCGCCAAGCGAGGCCGAGGGCAGCATGCCCAGCGAGCCGGTCAGCATCGCGGCCAGGTCCGACAGCATGTCGCCGAACAGGTTGTCGGTGACGATCACGTCGAACTGCTTGGGCCAGCGGGTCAGCTGCATGGCGCCGGCATCGGCATACATGTGCGTCAGCTCGACCTCGGGGTAATCCTTGCCGACCTCGGTGACCACCTGGCGCCACAGCACGCCCGATTCCATCACGTTGGCCTTTTCCATCGAACACAGCTTCTTGTCGCGCCGCATCGCCAGTTCAAAGGCCGACCGCGCCACGCGGTCGATTTCGCTTTCTGTGTAGCGCTGGGTGTTGATGCCGACGCGCTCGTTGCCTTCCTCGATGATGCCGCGCGGCTCACCGAAATAGATGCCCGAGGTCAGCTCGCGCACGATGACGATGTCCAGCCCCGAAACCACCTCGGTCTTGAGCGAGGAGAAATCGGCCAGCGCGTCGAAACACTGCGCCGGGCGCAGGTTGGCATAAAGGTCCATTTCCTTGCGCAGGCGCAGCAGGCCGCGTTCGGGCTTCACGCTGAAATCCAGCACGTCGTACTTGGGGCCGCCCACGGCGCCCAGCAGGACGGCATCGACCGCCTGCGCCTTGGCCATGGTCTCGTCGGTCAGGGGCGTGCCATGGGCGTCATAGGCCGCGCCGCCCACCAGGTCCTCGCTCACGTCGAAGACAAGGCCGCGCTTTTCGCCGAACCAGTCGATGATGCGGCGCACCTGCGTCATGACTTCGGGGCCGATGCCGTCGCCGGGCAGGATAAGGATGGACGGGTTGGACATGAAAGGGGGCCTCCCAGAGAAATATCCCGCCTCAGCTACCGCCCCGCGCCCCGAGCGTCAACTCGCTGCCGCCCTCACCGTGCGCCGATGGCCCTGTTCCAGCCCTCTCAAACCCCGCGCTGCCAGCCCAAACCCCGGCCCGCCCCTCCGCGCCAACGCCCATGTCTTCACCTTTGCCCAAATACCTCGACACAGCTTCGGCCATCCTGAACTGCCCTCAGGTCAGCGCGCCCCTGGCGCCACTCCTCATGCTTCTTCTTGGTCCCAAATACTCCGACACAACGCCAATCATCCCGCGCGTCCCCCGGGTCAGCGCACCCCGCCTACCGACACCGCGGCGGCAGCTCCCGCACCAGCAGATCCCAGACCATCCGGATCCGCGGCGTCTGCCGCATCTTCTCATGCGCCGCCAGCCAGACCCGCAGCGGTGGCACGCCCAGCTGGGGTGCCAGCTGTTCCAGCTCCGGCTCCGCCCGGCCGACCGGCACCTGGGCGAACCCGATGCCGCAGCCGGCGCGGACCAGCGCCAGGTAGGTCGCCTGGTTGTCGCAGCGCATGACGAAATCCTCGCGCCCGATGTCGATGCCAAGCGCGCGCATCGTCTCCACAATCAGCGGGTTGCGGTCGAACCCCACCAGGTCATGCGCCAGCAGGTCCTCGACCCGCTCCGGCCGCCCGGCCCGGTCCAGGTAGGCCGTCGCCGCGAACGCCCCCACCTCGATATCCGCGAGATGCCGTGTCACAAGCTCCTGCTGCACCGGTCGGTACATGCGCAAAGCGATGTCGGCCTCGCGGAAATGCAGGCTCTCGCTCTCGTCCGAGGCGACCAGCTCGATCCGGATCTCCGGCTGCCGGCGCCGGATCTCGGCCAGCACCGGGGGCAGCACGTAATGCGACAGGACCACGCTGGCCGTGATCCGCACGGTCCCGGCCAGCGCGCCGGCCTGCTCTGCCGCCGCCAGTGTCAGCCCGTTCAGCGCCGCCCGCATCGCCTGCGCATGGGGCACAAGAGCCAGCCCCGCAGCGCTCGGCGCCAGCCCGCGCGCATGGCGGTCGAACAGCTGCGCGCCCAGGGCCGCCTCAAGCGCCTGCACCTGCCGCCCCAGGGTCGGCTGGCTCCGTCCCAGCGCCTGGGCCGCGGCCGACAGCGATCCGGTCTCCGCCACCGCCAGGAAGCTTTGCACCAGGGTCCAGTCGCGCAGGATGTCCGTCTTTGCCATTCACCGATGAATAACAGATCTGCGGATTCAGGCAATTACCCCAATACATCAGAATGGCTATCACACGATCAGCACGATATCATTCCGCAAAACGGAGCTTCGACCATGTCCCGCACCGCCCTCATCCTCGGCCCTACCGGCCGCATGGGCCGCCATGCCGCACAGGCGTTTTCCGCCGCCGGCTGGCAGGTCAGGCCCTTCGACCGCGCCACTGGCGACCTCAAGGCCCAGGCGAAGGGCGCCGAGGTCATCGTCAACGCCTGGAACCCGCCCTACACCGACTGGGCGGCCCAGCTGCCCGACCTGCACGCCCGCGTGCAGCAGGCCGCGCTGGCCGCCGATGCCACCGTGATCCTGCCCGGCAATGTCTATGTCTTCGGCCCCGACACACCCCCGCCCTGGTCCACTGACACGCCTCACCGCGCCACCAACCCGCTGGGCCGGGCCCGCATCGCGATGGAGGACAGCTATCGCCGCTCTGGCACCCGCACCATCCTCCTGCGCGCCGGCGATTTCCTCGACACCGAAGCCTCGGGCAACTGGTTCGACCGCATTATCGCGCCGAAAGTCCACCAGGGCCGCCTGATCTACCCCGGCGACCCGCAGGTCCCCCACGTCTGGGCCTTCCTGCCGGATCTCGCCCGCGCCATGGTGCGCCTCGCCGATCTCGCCCCGACGCTGCCCGCCTTCGCCGACATTCCCTTCCCCGGCTACACGCTCTCCGGCACCGATCTCGCCACCCGGCTCTCCGCCATCACCGGCCACACCGTCCGCCTGCGCCCCTTCCCCTGGTGGCAGATCCAGCTTGCCCGCCCGGTCTGGCCGCTGGCCAAACACCTGATCGAGATGCGCTACCTCTGGTCCACGCCGCACTGGCTGGACCCCGCGCCGTTTCAGGCGCTTTGCCCCGATCATCACGACACCCCGATCGACGAGGCCCTCGGCCAGTCCATCCGTCCGCTCTGATCCCGCGCGGCCCGCCCCTGTCTTCTTCTTGGATCCAAATACTCCGACACAGGGCCAGCCGCCCCGCGATCCGCCAGCCGCTCTCGCGCACCGCCCCTGTCTTCATCTTTGCCCAAATACCTCAACACTCCGCCGGCCACCCCGCGCGCCATCTGGCGAAAGGCGCCTCACCGCAAGGCCAGATCCACCCAGACCAGCCTGTGCCGGCTCGCCGCCTCGACCCGGTCCAGCGCCGCGCCGCCCTCGGGCCAGACCACGCCGCTGTCCAGCACCTCCCAGTCCGAGGAGGGCAGCAGGTAATCCACGCGCATCCGGGCAAAGTCCCATTCCACCGTCTCCTGCCCGGGCAGCGGATCCACCAGCCGCGGATCCTGCAGCAGGGCCCGGATCGCGTCGCTCCGGCCGTCGCCGCGCCCGGGATCCAGGTTGGCGTCCCCCGCCAGCACGAACCGCCGCCCGGGCGCGGGGCCAAAGGCGCCGTCCAGGAAATGCCGCCAGAAGATCACCTCGTCGTGGTTGCGCCGGCCGTTTCGGTCCTCCGGCCCGTCGAAGACCGGCGGCGTGGCATGAAAGGCCAGCAGAACCATCTCCGCCCCGCCGGGCAGGATCACCGGCACGGCCCAATGCCCGGTGCTCGACAGCCGCTGTACCGCCTGCGCCTCCTCCGACGGAAAGGGCCGGCCGTCGGGATGCTCCGGCAGCAGCGCGCCGGGCAGGTCGCGCCACAACAGGTCCGAGAAATCGCGGACGCGGTCCTTGGCCATCGGCAGGACCGACAGCACCGCCATTCCGCCCTGGCCGGTGAAGGCGCCGTAGCCCTGGGCATCCCGCGCCTCGCCGCGCCGGCCGTTGCCGTCCATGTCAAGCCCGGTGGCCATCCCGCTGTTGGGCCGGGCCGCGAACCGGTGGGGATAGGGCGCGCCGGCCGCCTGCAGCCGGTCTGCCAGCGCCGCCAGCGCCTCGCCCTTGTAATCCCAGTCAAATCCAAGCAGCAGCAGCACGTCGGGCCGCACCCCGGCGATCACCTCGACCACGGCACCGACCTGCGCGTCGCCCTTCCGGATGTCGCGCAGCAGCAGCCCGGGGCCGTCGCGGCTCAGCTCGGTGTTGTAGACGGCCACCCGAAGGCGCTCCTGCGCCGTGGCGGGCCGCGCAGCCAGAGAGGCTAGCACAAGCAGAAGGACCGTCGCTGCGACGGCCCGGAGCATCACGCGGTCTGCATCGCCTTGGCCGAGGCATAGGCCCTGCGGCGCTTGTCCTCGATCAGTTCGGCGACGCGCAGCGTGGCGATGCCCCGGATGATCATCGAGGCGGGCAGGAAGCCCCAGGCGCTCAGCATCCAGATCAGCACGTTCGGGCTGCTGGACATCACCGGCCCGGTGATCGCCGACACGATGGTCACAAGCGCCGGGAACAGGAAGGGCAGCAGCGCGCCAAGCGCGATGTTCAGCTGACCGTCGCGCTGCAGGCGGCGGATCACGTCGCCGCCGGCGGTCGGATCGAAAAGCGGCAGGTTGATCCACACGTTGAACACGCCGGCATTGGCCGGCCAGCCCGTGATCCGCACCAGCACGATGAAGACCGCGATGGTGATCAGCTGGATCACATAGGCCAGCCCCGCGCAGCGCCGCACCATGTCCACCACGGCCGGCGATTCCTCCGCCGGCAGCATCAGGATCGCCAGGTGCACCGGCGAGTAGGGGAAATCCAGCGCCTGTCCCGCGATCTCGCCCAGCCGGTCGACCATGGCCGACAGCGGCGTCGGCGCGATCACGTGGTTCACGATCACCGTCAGGAAGAACAGCATCAGGAACAGCGAGGCAAAGCGCAGCCGGTTGATCGGCGGCGCATCGCGGAACTCGACAAGGCTGGGATAGCGGGTGGTATATTCGATGAAGGTCAGCGTCGCGGCCAGGATCGCCAGCATCAGCACGATTTCGGTCGTCGCGGTCGCCTGCGACGGCAGCAGAAGTGCCGGCGTCGCCACAAGCAGGGCGACCAGTATTGCGCGCATCAAAGCGCCCATGACACGTGCGACCACGTTTCGAACCCCTTGCAACGGGCCGGAACGATACGATGCCGCCCCGAGTGTTTTACCCGTCGTTTCCGCCATTCTGGCGGTCTGCCCCATTGTTGCCATATTTGTGGCGGTCTTCCGCCGACCGCTCAAGGCGCCACCCTATAAGAGGCAGGGTTTGGGGCAAATACGTGGTGAAACTGGTGCGACTTTGCATCAAAGTCGCTGCGAAACAAGGCAAAATTCGCCGCGTTCGCTAGATATGGTATGTTGCCGGCCCCGACCCCCAAGGCGGGGCCGGACACGGGATTTCCGAAGAACAGGCGAATTGCCGCCAGTGGGTGCAGCACTATCTGAAGGGCGGGCAGGGGATTCGCCGGTCGCATCCGCCGTCCCTTGCCCCTGTCCCCGGTCTCAGACCCAGGGGCGCGCGATGTCGGCCTGGGCCTCGAAGGCGTCGATCGAGGCCACCTTTTCCAGCGAGAGCCCGATATCGTCGAGCCCTTCCATCAGGCAATGCTTGCGGAACGAGTCGATCTCGAAGGTGAAGACCTCGCCGTCCGAGGTGGTCACGGTCTGCGCGTCGAGGTCCACGGTCATCCGCGCGTTGGCGCCCTTTTCGGCGTCCTTCATCAGCACGTCGACGACCTCTTGCGGCATCGCGATCGGCAGGATGCCGTTCTTGAAGCAGTTGTTGTAGAAGATGTCGGCGAAACTGGGCGCGATCACGCACTTGATGCCGAAATCCTTGATCGCCCAGGGCGCGTGTTCGCGCGACGATCCGCAGCCGAAATTGTCACCGGCGACGAGGATCTCGGTCTCGCGGTAGGCGGGCTGGTTCAGGACGAAATCGGGGTTCTCCGAGCCGTCCTGGTTGAACCGCATCTCGTCGAACAGGTTCTTGCCCAGGCCCGAACGCTTGATCGTCTTCAGGAACTGCTTGGGAATGATCATGTCGGTGTCGATGTTGATCAGCGGCAGCGGTGCAGCGATTCCGGTGAGCGTGGTGAACTTGTCCATGTCGGGCCTCCGTAGAAGATGCGCCTCTAAACCACGTCGGCGGGGGTCAGGCAAGGCCGCGCCTGTCGCAAAGCCGTCAGACAGCGCGTCTATGCTCCGCCGAAGCCGCCGCAGGGGCGGTACGGACAGGGGATGACGCAGATGGCCAGATACGGCGCCACGATCATGCACGGCAAGCGCGACGCGGAACGCACGATCGAATTCGACGGGGCGGAGGACCTGATGTCCCGCTCGCCGATCAGCGTGATGCGGGCCTTCATGGCGTATATCGATGCGCACGCGAACATCGGCCATGTCGATTACGAGGTGAACGCCGCGATGAAGAGCGCCTCGGCCGAGGTTGTGACCGTGCTGGGCGAGCTGAAGTTCGCCTCGGGCGATCACCAGCCCTTCATGTGCATGATCGCGCCGCTCTGACCGGCATACCGATCCCGGGCGCGCGGGGGATACGGGCCGGCGCGGGCGTTCCCGCACCGGCCTTGGGTCATCTTACTTCAGGTGCTTGCCGATGGTGCGGACGAAGAACGCCAGCACGACCAGCCCGGCCCCGTTGAAGATCAGCTCGATCCCCAGCAGCAGGCCCAGCAGTTCGGGCGCGGCCACGGCGAAATTCGCCAGGATATAGGCCGCCAGCAGCACCGACAGCACGCCCGAGATCAGCATCGGCCAGAAGAACGGCGTTTCCTTCATGCGCCAGGCGAACATGATCCGCACCACGCCGCTTGCGGCCAGCAGGATCAGCACCAGCAGCGCAAGAGAGATCGTGCCCTCCAGCGGATTGGCGATGAAGGAGATCCCCAGGATCGCCATCAGCGCGCCAAGCGCGATGGCAAAGATCTTCTGCCCGGTGCCCTCGGCGGTGAAGCCGGCCACCACCTGGAACCCGCCCGAGATCAGGAACAAGACCCCGGTGATCGTCGTCAGCGCCAGCGACGCGGCCACCGCGTTGCCCAGCACGATCACCCCGAACACCACCGACAGGATGCCCAGGATCAACCATTTAACCCATTCTTTCATCAGGAACTTCCTTCCACCGAATTTCACCCGACCCACCTATACCACGGCTATACCGCAGGGCGAGCCGAAATACCGGCCGGCCGGTGACCGTTGTATCCCTGTCCGCGGCGCAGCCGTCGCTCAGGCTGCGACCTGCCCGCCACGCCTCCGGTGCAGCGCCAGCAGCACCACGCAGGCGCAGATGTAGATCCCCGTGACCACCCAGATCAGCGCCGGCTCGCCCCCGCGGCCCATCACCGCCAGCAGCAGCGGCGTGCCCGCCAGGTTGCCGATGTTGCCGGTCTGCGCCATCAGCCCATAGCCCATCGCCCGCCCCTCGTCCGACAGGTTCAGCTCGGGCACGGCGGCAAAGCCCGCGCCCTGCACCAGCCCCAGCACCGGGTAAAGCGTCAGGCACAGCACCGCGACAGACACCCCGCCCATCACCGGCACCAGCGCCGCCGCCGCCGCAAAGCCCGCGATGGTCAGCCAGCTGGCCGCCACGTGGCGCAGCAGCACCGGCACCAGCAGCAACGCCACCCCCGTCCCCAAGAGCGGCATCGCCGCGACGATGGGCGCGCGGCTTTCCGGGGGCAGGCGGTCCGGCAGCACGGCCAGCAGCGCAAGGAAGGTCAGCGTGTAGAACAGCCAGGCCACGCCCGGGGCCGCCACAAAGGGAGAGCGCAGGGCCCGGCCGAGGTTGCCCATCACGTCGCCGAAACGCGGCATGGCCCCGCCACGGGCGTCCCGCGGCAGCACCCATGCCAGAACCGCGCCGATCGACAGCATCGCCACCCCGTGCGCGGCCAACAGCGCGCCGACCCCGCGCGTCTCCACCAGCGGAAGGCCCGCCCAGGCGAACAGCGCAAAGCCCGCCCCGAAAAACGTGCTCCACAGCGCCATCGCGGCCCCGCGCCAGGGCGTGGGGCTGGCCTGGGCGATCAGCGTCGGCGCCGCCACCACGATGGCCAGGTGGGTCACCCCCTCAAGCACCCGGCTGACCAGCATCACGCCGAACCCCGGCAGCAGCGCCTGCCAGAGCGAGACGAGCCCGCCCCCGACCACGCCCGCGATCAGCACGCGCCGCAGACCCAGCGCACCGACCAGCGCGCCGGCGAAGGCGCCGAAGACCGCGCCGATCAGGCTGATGATCGACAGAAGCCATCCGATATGGGCGGCATTGCCGGGATAGACCTGCGCGAAGACCCCGAAGGGCACGGCGATCTTGGCGAATTGCCCTGCCGCGCCAAGCCCGGCGATCCAGAGCAGCACGACAAGGAGAAGGGCGCGGCGATTGTCCATGGATATCGCCTAGCCAAAGCACGAGGTCAGGGCCACGCATAAATCACGCGCGCAACCGTCCCGCGCCTTCGGCCGCATCCCGCAGGTGCCGTGTTGCGCTCCGGACAGCCTGCCCTTCGACGGTTCCGCCCCGGGAGATAGTCATTGAAATACATCCCAATACGGCCGAGCTTTCGTCTCCGGGCCGTTTCGGCCCGTTTCAGGACCGAGGGAAGGAACCAGACCATGACGACAGAGACCAAACGCATCGTACCCGCCCTGCGCCTGGGCTGCGCGGCGATCGCGCTGGCCCTGGTCGCCGCCTGCGATGACATCGACACGATCGACATCGGGCCCACCTCCACCACCGCGCAGGTGCCCGTGACACAGGCCGCCACCGCAGAGCCCGATTCCATCGTCGGCAAGTGGCAGATGCTCCCGGCCGTCGGCACCGGCACCAGGGGCTGCTCGATCGAATTCTTCTCCAGCTCGCTCAGCTCGACGAAGGGCCGCGTCAGCCCGTTTGCCTGCCACCAGGTCGAAGGTCTGGGCGGGCTGCACGGTGTCGCCGATATCAACGGCTGGGAGCGCAAGGGCCGCACGATCGTCCTGTCGGGCATCGCCCAGCCGAACATCGGCACGATCGAGCTGCCGCGCGACAGCTACAGCGACCGCGTGTCCGGCGTCACCCGCGAAGAGGGCATCCGCTTCGTGATGGTCCGGCAGTAATGCAGCGGGGACGGTCGGCTTTTTCGTGAAAGCCCGGGCGGATCCGGTTAGACTGGGCCCGCAACTTTGGGAGGAGTGGCATGACAAATCGCGACGAATACATCGAAAAGTCCAAGGCGCAGATCGACAAGTGGAACGCGGAGATCGACAAGATGTCCGCCAGGATGCGCGACGCGCAGGCCGATGCGGCGGCGCAGTACCAGAAAAGCCTTGAGGAGATGCGCAAGAACCGCGACGAGGCCGAGGCGCAGCTGAAGAAGATGCAGCAATCCGGAGACCAGGCCTGGAAAGACATGAAGGCCGGGTTCGACAAGTCCTGGGATGCGCTTCAGGAGTCGTTTCAGGAGGCAATGAACCGGTTCCGCTAGGCCGTTCGTGCCGGGACGGCGGCGTGGCGCATGGCGGCGTCTTCTCCGTCAGGAAAGGCGCCTCCGGCAGGGCGGTGAGGCGGCGCAAGGCGCTGTTTCATCGTCGCCCGGACTACGGGCAAATCCTGACGAAAGGTAAACGCGCCTCTGTAACCCCTTGATGCCATTGGGGTGGCCCCCTGTCCCACGCGTGGGACAGGGGTGCGTGTCGTCACATCAGGTCGCGCACGTCCGTCAGCTTGCCGGTGACGGCGGCGGCGGCGGCCATGGCCGGCGACATCAGGTGCGTGCGCCCCTTGAAGCCCTGGCGGCCCTCGAAATTCCGGTTCGAGGTCGAGGCACAGCGCTCGCCCGGGGCCAGCTGGTCCGGGTTCATGGCAAGGCACATGGAACAGCCCGCAAGCCGCCATTCGAAGCCCGCGTCGCGGAAGATATCGGCCAGCCCCTCTTCCTCGGCCTGGGCGCGGACAAGGCCCGAGCCCGGCACGACCATGGCGCGCATGCCGTCCTTGATCTTCTTGCCCTTCAGGATCTCGGCCGCGGCGCGCAGGTCCTCGATCCGGCCATTGGTGCAGGAGCCGATGAAGACGGTGTCGATGTCGATATCCGACAGCGCCATGCCCGGGGTGAGACCCATGTAATCCAGCGCGCGCCGTGCCGCGTCGGACTTGCCGCCCTGGAAATCTTCCGGCGCGGGCACCTTGGCGGTGATCGGCAGCACGTCCTCGGGCGAGGTGCCCCAGGTCACGACCGGCGCGATCTCTTCGCCCTTGATGGTGATGACCTTGTCCCAATGGGCGTCATCGTCGGAATAGAGCGTCTTCCACCACGCGAGCGCGGCTTCCCACTGGGCGCCCTTCGGTGCGTGGGGGCGGCCCTTGACATACTCGAAGGTCGTCTCGTCCGGCGCGATCAGGCCGGCGCGGGCGCCGCCCTCGATCGCCATGTTGCAGACGGTCATGCGGCCTTCCATCGACAGCGAGCGGATCGCCTCGCCGCAATATTCGATGACATAGCCCGTGCCGCCGGCGGTGCCGGTCCGGCCGATCACCGACAGCGTGATGTCCTTGGCGGTGACGCCCGGCGCAAGCTTGCCGGTGATCTCCACCTTCATGTTCTTCGATTTCTTCTGGATCAGCGTCTGGGTGGCCAGCACGTGTTCGACTTCGGACGTGCCGATGCCGTGGGCCAGCGCGCCAAAGGCGCCATGGGTCGCGGTGTGGCTGTCACCGCAGACCACGGTCATGCCCGGCAGGGTCCAGCCCTGTTCGGGGCCGACGATGTGCACGATGCCCTGGCGGATGTCCTCGACCGGGTAATAGTGGATCCCGAATTCCTTGGCGTTGGTGTCCAGCGCCGCGACCTGGATCGCGGAATCCTCGGTCATGTTCTTCGGATCCTCGCGCCCCTCGGTGGTGGGCACGTTGTGATCCGGCACCGCGATGGTCCGGTCGGGCGCGCGCACCTTGCGGCCGGCCATGCGCAGACCCTCGAAGGCCTGCGGGCTGGTCACCTCGTGAACGAGGTGGCGGTCGATATAAAGAAGGCTGGTGCCGTCCTCGGCCTCGTGGGCCACATGGGCGTCCCAGATCTTGTCATAGAGTGTCTTGGGGGACATCGGTCCTCTCCCGTCATGCTTGGAATTTATCTGGCGTAGGGGGCGGAGCGCCTCATAGGCGGGCCAGGACCGACCGGGCCGCGCCGAAGAACCGTTCGCGCAGGCGCGCCCGGTCCTGAAGGTCGATCCTGGTGCCGATCGTGAAATCCATGCAGCGTGAGATACGCCCCTGCGGTGTTGCATTCAAGCCGCGAAACGTGGCGAGATGGTCGAACCGCGATGCTGGGCTACATGTGCCCGACCGCAGGACCCGGGCCGAGGAACCCCTGAGTGACAGCCACGCCGCGATGAGCCAGCAGACGACCGACACAGACATCCCTTCGGGCTTCCGCATGGCCCAGGCCGATATCCCGCCCCAGACGGGCGCCCCGCCCACAGGCCCCTCGCCGGAGCCGCCCGCGGGTCCGGGGCCTGGCGGGCAAGCTGGCGCGGGATCGGGCACCACGCCGGAGCCGCCGCCCCTGGTGGCGACGGACCTGCCGCTGGACCTGGATCCCCGGGCAGCGGCGGACTCGGTGCTGGACTGGCTGGAGGGGCTCTATCTGATCGTCGTCACCCCGGGCTGGCGGCAGTATCAGATCGCGATCCTGCTGGGCCTGGTCGTGCTGTCCTATCTGCTGCGTCTGCTGACCTACGGGCGGTTCGACACCTGGCTGCGCGCGCAGGCGGGCTGGGCCAAGTGGCAGTTGCGGCTGATGGTGCAGCTGCGCGACCGGCTGGCGCTGATCTACTTCACGGCGATGGCCTGGACGGTCTACGCGATCATGCAGGAGGTGACCTGGCCCTCGCGCAGCCGGATCATCGAAATCTTCGCCACCATGGCGCTGGCCTGGTTGGTGATCGGGCTGGGCGCGCGGCTGGTGTCGAACCGGACGCTGCGGCGGCTCGTGGAATGGTCGCTCTGGGCCTATGCGAGCCTCGTGGCGCTGGGGCTGCTGGACGAAGCGGTGGTGTTCCTCGAAAGCGTGGCGATCAGCATCGGCAACTTCCGGCTGTCGGCCCTGGTGCTGATCAAGGCGCTGCTGCTGGTGGCCGCGCTGCTGACCGGGGCGCGGCTGCTGACGGCGGCGGCGGCCAGCGGGCTCAGCCGGAACGAGGATATCTCGCCCTCGATGCAGGTGCTGGGAATCAAGATCATCCAGATGGCTCTTTACGGCATCGTCGTGCTTGTCGGGATCCAGGCCCTGGGCTTCGATCTGACCGGGCTGGCGATCCTGTCGGGGGCGATCGGGGTGGGGATCGGCTTTGGCCTGCAGAAGGTGGTGTCGAACCTGATCTCGGGGCTGATCATCCTGCTCGACCGGTCGATCAAGCCGGGCGACGTGATCTCGCTGGGCGAGACCTTTGGCTGGATCGATTCGCTGGGCGCGCGGTACGTCAGCGTGGTGACGCGGGACGGGCGGGAATACCTGATCCCGAACGAGGACCTGATCACCGGGCAGGTCGTCAACTGGACCCATTCGAACGAGAGGGTGCGGCTGGATATCCACTTCGGCACCTCCTACGGCGACGATCCGCACCTTGTGCGGCGCGTGGCGATCGAGGCGGCCAAGGGCGTGCCGCGGGTGCTGTCCACGCCGACCGCGCCGGTCTGTCATATCGTGGGGTTCGGCGACAGCAGCGTGGATTACATCCTGCGGTTCTGGATCGCGGATACCACGGCGGGGCTGACCAACGTGCGGGGGAACGTCTATCTGGCGCTGTGGGATGCGTTCCAGGCCAACGGGATCTCGATCCCCTTCCCGCAGCGCGAGGTGCGGGTTCTGAAGGACAGGCCCGCGGACAAGGATCAGGGCGGCGGCGAGCCGGACAAGGCGAAAACCCCGTGATCCGGCCCCGGCCGGGGCGGAGGGACGCGCGGCAGGATGGTCACGTTATCGGCAAAAACCGACTGCAGGTGCCTTGTGATCCGGGCCAACATTGAAACAACACGATGAGGTTGCTACTTTAGACGTATCCGAGCGCCGCGGACCGACGGCGTGCTTCATAGGAGGACGATGTCCTGTCACCCCATGCTGACGCGGTTCCGGCCGCTGATGACCGGGCGGGTCTGATGGCCGCCCAACTGGATTTTTCCAGCGAGGATCTGCTGGAACGTATCCTTACCTCTCTCTCCGATGACAAGGCCGAGGATATCGTGCAGATCGATCTGCGCGGCAAAACCTCTATTGGCGATTACATGGTGATCGCCTCTGGCCGGTCGACGCGTCAGGTGTCGGCCATGTCGGAAAAACTCGTCGAGAAGCTGAAGGCCGAATTCGGATTGACTGCCCGCGTCGAGGGCAAGGAGACCGGAGACTGGGTGCTGATCGACACGGGCGACGTGGTCGTCCACCTGTTCCGCCCGGAAGTGCGCGAGTTCTACCAGCTCGAGAAGATGTGGCTGCCGGCGGGCAGTGCAGCGCTGAGCAACTGATCATGGCCTGCCCCGGTGACACGGGCCGGGGTGCCTGACGCTCATGCGCGTACGGATCTGCGCGGTCGGCCGGATGCGGGCCGGACCGGAAAAGACACTTGTCGATGACTACCTGACACGGTTCTCGCGAACCGGCCGGGCCCTTGGGCTTGGCCCGGCGGAGCTGTCGGAGGTGGAGGACAAGAAGGGCGGCGGATCGCCTGCCGAGGCGCTGTTGCTGCGCAAGGCGCTGCCGCCGGGGGCGGCCGTGTGCTGCCTGGACGAGCGCGGCAAGGTGCTGGGCTCGCCGGTCTTTGCAGACCGTCTCGCGGAGTACCGGGACCAGGGACGCAGCGAGATCGCCTTTGTCATCGGCGGCGCCGACGGGATCGCGCCGGACCTGGTGGCCGAAGCGGACATGGTTCTGTCCTTCGGCAAGATGGTGTGGCCGCACATGCTGGCCCGGGTGATGCTGTCCGAGCAGCTGTACCGCGCGGCAACGATCCTGGCCGGATCGCCCTATCACCGCGTCTAGTCCAGCTCGATCCTGTAGGTGTCATCCGCCCAGCCGTCGATGAGGCAGCGGGCCTGGATGGTCACATGGGTCACGCCTTCGGGAATCGCGATGCCGGAGAGGCTGCGGGTAAAGGGCTGTTCCTCGACATGCGGGTGAAACAGCGTGCGCAGGCCCAGCTCTGCGCCGTCTGGTGTCAGGACGCGCCATCCATCGGCGTAGTGGTCCCAGCCGGTGTCGGGATGCGACAGGGTCACGTCGACGCGCCAGCTGTCGCCATCGCGCTGAGCCGTGGCGCTCTCGATCACCGGATCGTCGGCGAGGGCCGGGGTGGCCAGCAGCATCAGCAGGGGCATAAGGCGTCGCATGGCCCCAGCCTAGACCGGTTTCGGCGGCCGCGCGCTCACATCCCCGTGCGGGACCTCCAGCAGCGCCTTGCGCGAGGAGGAGGCGAATTCGCGGCGCCACAGCATCCCCACCGTCAGCACCGTCGCCACGATCAGCGGCACCGCCCCCAGCAGCCAGGCCGCCGAGGCAAGGCTGAAATAGGTCGCGCGCATCGCCTTGTTGAAGGCGCGCGCGGCGGTGATCGAGATTTCGGCCGCCTGGGCGGCGCGGGGATAGGCGGCCGGATCGTCCGGGTCATTGGGCACCGCCGCCATCAGGATCGCGCAATAGCCGAACAGCCGGTGCGCCCAGACGAATTTCAGGAAGGCGTGCGACAGGACCACAAGCACCACGACCAGCTTGATTTCCCACACCACCTGGGGCGCGTTGATCAGGGACAGGTCGCCGGCGACATCCACCAGCGGCTCGGGGTTGCCGATCAGGGCCAGCCCGCCGCCGATGGCGATCATCGTGCCCGAGGCGAAGAAGGCCGTGCCCTGGCGCATCAGGCTCAGCACCTGGCTGTCGAAGAGGCGCGGCTGGCGGGTCACCATCTCGCGCATCCAGTCGCGGCGGAAACGGTTCGTCAGGATCGAGACCGAAGGGTGCCGGGCGGGGGGATTCTCGATGATGTAGCTGATCGCGATCCACGACAGGATCATCAGCGCAAGCGCCGCCGCATCGAGGGGTGTGAAGAGGGCGAAACGCTCATTCCAGGTCATGTCGGGACATTATGCCGGTGCCGCGCGCTTGTCAGGCGGAAGAATTGGTAATATTAGTTTACCAGATGCCGGGGCGGAGGATGGTCCCTGCGTCCCAACCGTCAGGGAGGCCAGCCATGCAAATGCCAGAGCCGAATGCTACCGTCCTGTCCGCCCGCGACAGGCTGCTTGCGCGGCTGCGCGAGGTGCTGCCGGAGGAGGCGGTGATCTCGGACCCGGCCGAGACGCGCGCCTATGAATGCGACGCGCTGACCGCCTATCGCTGCCCGCCGCTGGCCGCCGTGCTGCCGGGCACGACCGAGGAGGTATCGGCCGTCTTGCGGATCTGCCACGAGGCCGGTGTGCCGGTGGTGCCGCGCGGGGCGGGGACGTCGCTGGCGGGCGGGTCGCTGCCGACGGCGGATTGCGTGGTGCTGGGCGTGTCGCGCATGACCGAGGTGCTGGAGACGAATTACGCCGACCGCTACATCCGGGTGCAGACCGGCAGGACGAACCTGTCCGTGACCGGCGCGGTGGAGGAGAACGATTTCTTCTACGCGCCCGACCCGTCGTCGCAACTGGCCTGCGCCATTGCCGGCAACGTGGCGATGAATTCCGGCGGGGCGCATTGCCTGAAATACGGCGTGACCACCAACAACCTGCTTGGCGTGACCATGGTGCTGATGGACGGCACGGTGCTGGACTTGGGCGGCGCGCATCTGGATGCCGGCGGGCTGGACCTGCTCGGGCTGGTCTGCGGCTCCGAGGGGCAGCTTGGCGTGGTGACGGAAGCGACGTTGCGCATCCTGCGCAAGCCCGAGGGCGCGCGGCCCGTGCTGATCGGCTTTGACGCCAACGAGACGGCGGGCGCCTGCGTGTCGGACATCATCCGCTCGGGCATCCTGCCGGTGGCGATCGAGTTCATGGACCGGCCCTGCATAGAGGCCTGCGAGGCCTTTGCCCATGCCGGCTATCCGATGTGCGAGGCGCTGCTGATCGTGGAGGTCGAGGGATCGGAGGGCGAGATCGCCGACCAGCTGCAGCGGATCGTGGCGATCGCCGAGACCCACAAGCCGGTGGCGCTGCGCGAGGCCGGGGATGCGGACGAGGCGGCGCGGATCTGGCTGGGCCGGAAATCGGCCTTCGGCGCCATGGGGCAGATCAACGATTACATGTGCCTCGACGGCACGATCCCGGTGTCGAGCTTGCCCGAGGTGCTGCGGCGGATGGGCGAGCTGTCAAGGCAATACGGGCTGGGCGTGGCCAATGTCTTCCATGCCGGCGACGGGAACATGCATCCGCTGATCCTGTACAATGCCAACGAGCCCGGGCAGCTGGAACTGTGTGAAGAGCTGGGTGCCGAGATCCTGAAGCTGTGTGTCGAGGTCGGCGGCTGCCTGACCGGGGAGCATGGCGTGGGCGTCGAGAAGCGCGAGCTGATGCTGCATCAATATGCGCCGGCGGACCTGGAGGCGCAGATGGCGGTGAAGGACGTGTTCGATCCGGGCTGGCTGCTGAACCCGGCCAAGGTGTTTCCGCTGGCCTCGTCCGAAGCGCGCCGGATGGCGGCGGAATAGGGGGCGCTGCCCCCGTCCGGCCCTGCGGCCGGACTCCCCCGGAGGTATTTTTGCAAAGATGAAGACCATGAGACCTGCGACTGAGGGAGAGCTGGCCGAGCTGGTGGCTGGCGCGAATGCACCGCTGCGGATCGTTGGCGGGGGGACCCGGATGATCGGCGAGGCCGAGGGAGAGGTTGTGTCGAGCACGGGTATGACCGGCGTGACGCTGCACGAGCCCGGGGCGCTGACGCTGGTGGTGAAGGCGGGAACGCCGGTGCGCGAGGTGGCGGAGGTGCTGAAGGGCGAGGGGCAGAGGCTGGCCTTCGAGCCGATGGATCATCGCCGCCTGCTGGGCACCGAGGGCGAGCCGACGATCGGTGGCGTCGTGGCGGCCAATGTGTCCGGCCCGCGCCGGGTGCAGGCGGGGGCCTGCCGGGATTTCCTGCTGGGCGTGCGCTTTGTCGATGGCACGGGGCAGGTGGTGAAGAATGGCGGGCGGGTGATGAAGAACGTCACCGGCTATGATCTGGTGAAGCTTATGGCCGGCTCGCACGGGACGCTGGGGATCCTGACCGAGCTGTCGTTCAAGGTGCTGGCGATCCCGGAGGCCGAGGTCACGCTGGTTGCGCATGGGCTGGACGCGGAGGCAGGGGTGAAGGCGCTGTCCGATGCGCTTGGCTCGCCCTTCGACGTGAGCGGGGCGGCGCATCTTGGCGATGGCACCGCCGGCGCGGCGCGGACGCAGGTGCGGATCGAGGGGCTTGAGAGCTCTGTCACCTACCGCAAGGGGCGGCTGGCAGAGTTGTTGCCGGGGTTCGAGGCCGTCGAGGGCGCGGAGAGTGCCGCCCTGTGGGACGAGGTGCGCGATGTCCTGCCCTTTGCCGGGGCCGAGGGCGCGGTCTGGCGCGTGTCGGTGAAACCCTCGGACGGGCCAAGGCTGTGCCGCGCGCTGGAGGCCGAGGGCGTTGCCCACAAGGCGATGCTGGACTGGGGCGGCGGGCTTGTGTGGCTGCTGGTGGAGTCCGGCGGCGATGCCGGGGCGTTTCAGATCAGGGCGCAGGTGGCGCGGCTGGGCGGCCATGCGACGCTGGTGCGGGGCCGGCCCGAAGGCGTGCCGGTGTTCCAGCCGGAAACGCCGGCGCTGGCCGCGCTGGCCCGGGGGCTGCGGCAGAGATACGATCCGAGGGGCATCCTGAACCCCGGGCTGATGGGCTGAGGGGGCGAGATGCAGACGAATTTCATCAAAGAACAGCTGAAGGATGCGGGTACCCAGCGGGCCAACCAGATCCTGCGCGCCTGCGTCCATTGCGGGTTCTGCACGGCGACCTGCCCGACCTATCAGGTGCTGGGCGACGAGCTGGACAGCCCGCGCGGGCGCATCTACCTGATCAAGGACATGCTGGAGAACGAGCGTGTGCCGGACGCGACCACCGTAAAGCATATCGACCGCTGCCTGTCCTGCCTGGCCTGCATGACGACCTGCCCCTCGGGGGTGCATTACATGCACCTGGTCGATCACGCGCGGGAATACATCGAGAAGAATTACGACCGGCCCTTCACCGACCGCGCCCTGCGCTGGGTGCTGGCGCGGATCCTGCCCTATCCGGGGCGCTTCCGCATGGCGCTGCTGGCGGCGAAACTCGGGCGACCATTCCGGGGGCTGATGCCCGATGCGCGGCTGAAGGCGATGCTGGACATGGCGCCAAAGACGATCCCGCCGGTCAGCCGCAATGACGATCCGCAGGTGTTTCCGGCCATGGGGCAGAAGATCAAGCGCGTCGCACTGATGACCGGCTGCGCGCAGAAGGCGCTGAACACCGATATCAACGATGCCACCATCCGCCTGCTGACGCGGGTCGGGGTCGAGGTTGTCGTCGCCGAAGGCGCGGGCTGTTGCGGGGCGCTGACCCATCACATGGGACAGGTGGACCTGTCGCATGGATCGGCCGCCGCCAACATCCGGGCCTGGGTGGCAGAGATGGACGGCGCGGGCCTGGATGCCATCGTCATCAACACCTCGGGCTGCGGCACCACGGTGAAGGATTACGGCCACATGTTCCGGACCGAGGCGTTGGCCGAGGATGCCGCGCGGGTTTCGGGAATCGCCATGGACATCAGCGAGCTGCTCTCGAAGCTGGAACTGCCGAAGGGCGCGGCGAAGGACCTGCGCGTGGCTTACCACGCCGCCTGTTCGCTGCAGCATGGGCAGAAGGTGAAGGCCGCGCCGAAGGATCTGCTGAAGCGCGCGGGCTTCGAGGTGGTGGAGCCCGCCGACAGTCACCTGTGCTGCGGATCGGCCGGAACCTACAACCTGATGCAGCCCGAAATCTCGGGCAAGCTGAAGGCGCGCAAGGTGAAGACGCTGGAGGACAAGGCGCCGGACGTGATTGCCGCCGGCAATATCGGCTGCATGATGCAGATCGGTTCGGGCACCGACGTGCCGGTCGTCCATACGGTCGAGCTGCTGGACTGGGCCACCGGCGGGCCGAAGCCGGCGGCGCTGGCGGCGGTCTGACGCAGGGCCCGCGCCCGCCGGCCGGATTTTGACTGCCACTGCGGGGTGTTGCCAAAACCGCGCGCCTTGTCTCAACCTGTCCCGAAGCGGGCCCGGTGTGGTCGCATTTATGCCGCACGTCCCGCCTAGACCCGCTAGGGTCGACGCCAGGAGACGGACATGCGCAATTTCCGAACGATCATCGCGGCCGGGTTTGGCCTGTGCCTGGGTCTGCCCGTGGCCCTTGGGCTGACCGCCGGCACCGCCGCCGCCGGAGAGGGCGACCTGCGCCGGCTTGACACGATGGAGGCCGCGCGCGGCTGGGAAGCGGTCGGTCGGCTGGACCTGGATGGCAGGGGGTTCTGCACCGGGGCGCTGATCGCGCCCGACCTGGTCCTGACCGCGGCGCATTGCGTGTTCGACAAGACCACGGGCGAGCGGATCGATCATACTCGGGTGCAATTCCTGGCCGGCTGGCGCAATGGCCGCGCCTCGGCCTACCGGCAGGTGCGCCGCGCCGTGGTGCCGCCGGATTACAATTTCCGGGACGAGCTGAGCGCCGAGCGGGTGCGCAACGACCTGGCGCTGCTGGAACTCGACCAGCCGATTCGCAACACCACCGTCACGCCCTTTCTCACCGCCGCGCGGCCGCACAAGGGCGACGAGGTCGGCGTCGTGTCCTACGCGCGCGACCGGTCCGAGGCGCCGTCGCTGGAAGAGGTCTGCGGCGTCATGGCCCGGCAGGAGGGCGTGCTGATCATGTCCTGCGATGTCGATTTCGGATCCTCGGGCGCGCCCATCTTCTCGTTTGCCGGTGGCGCGCCGCGGATCGTGTCGGTGGTCTCGGCCAAGGCCGAGCTGGACGGGCAGAAGGTGGCCCTGGGCACCTCGCTGGACGAACCGCTGGGTATCCTGAAGGCGGAACTGGCGGCCGGCAAGGGCTATGGGCTGGACCCGGCGCCGCTGACGAACCGGATCCGCGTCGGCGAAGGCCGCAACACCACCGGGGCCAAGTTCATCCGGCCTTGACCCGCCGCGGCCACCGCATCGGCGTGAACAGGGGCGCGCGGTGTCATCCTCCTGCGGCGCCCCCTCTTGAAACGCCCCTTGCCTCATCCCATCTGAGGCTTATCGGGACGCCGCAAGCCGGGCCCCGCATGACCGCCCGTCCGAGATCGGAGGGCACCTATCGTGAATTGCTCTGAAACTGAGGATGACGACCCATGCGCAACAGCTTTGACCTTGCCCCGCTCTATCGTGCCACTGTCGGCTTCGACAGGATCGCCGACATGATGGACCGCGTTATGGCGAACGACGTAAGTTCGCAGACCTATCCGCCCTACAATATCGAGAAGACCGCCGACGATGCCTATCGCATCTCGGTCGCCGTGGCGGGCTTTGCCCCCGGTGACCTGTCGGTCGAGGTCAAGGACGGCGCCGTCGTGGTGTCTGGCCGCAAATCGGATGAGCAGGGCGAACGCACCTTCCTGCACCGTGGCATCGCCACCCGCGCCTTCGAACGCCGCTTCCAGCTGGCCGATCATGTGCGCGTGACCGGTGCCTCTCATGCCGACGGCATGCTGCATATCGACCTGCAGCGCGAAGTGCCCGAGGCCCTGAAACCCCGCCGGATCGAGATCGCGACCGATGCATCGGGCGCCGTCGAGACCGACGTGGTCGACGCCAAGGCCGTCAACTGAGCCTTACCTCGTAAAGACCCAAGATGACGACGGGCCCGGGAGAGATCCCGGGCCTTTGTTCGTCCACGCATGCGGATGGGACAGGCCGGCCGCCGGTATCCGCCCCGCTGCGGGCGGAGCGCAGACGGAAAGACCAGCGCCGGAGTATTTGGATCCAAGAAGAAGACAGGGCCGGGCGCCCGGACCGCACCGGTGTCGCGGTCCGCACGAAAAAGGGGCGCCCCGACGGAGCGCCCCGGTACTGGTTACCGTTCGGAGGGTCAGTTGGCCTGAACCGTCCAGAACATCGTCTCGCCCGAATGGTCGTCGACACCGTCGTTGTCGGTCGAGATATACAGCGTGCCGTCGGGGCCGATCGCCAGGCCTTCGACCTTGTCCAGCACGTAGCCGCCTGTCGAGGTCAGGTCGGGCAGCAGGTCGCGGACCAGTTCCTTTTCGACCACCGGCAGGTCACCGCCCAGCTCGCCCGGCTCGACGCCGTCCAGCGAGACCCGGGTGATCCACTTGGTCTTTGCCAGGTCGCCCAGCTGGTTGTCGCGCTCGATCAGGTAGAAGGCGCCGTCGTGGAACACGATCTCCGACAGGCCGACCCAGCCGTAATCCGGCTTTTCGGTCGGGTAGTAGACGCCCGTCCAGCCGCCGGTGCCCGGCGTGTAGGCCAGCAGCTTCACGTGCTGCGGCTGGTCGTCCTTCCATTCGCGCTGCACGGCGACCCAGATGGTGCCGTCGGCATCGACGGTCACGCCTTCGAGGCCCGAGTTCGTCGCGTTGGCGGTCAGGCTTTCGGGCACGACCACCTCTTCGAGGATGGCGCCGCTTGCGTCCACGTGCACGATCTTGTTCACGCGGCTGCCGTCGGCGCGGCCTTCGTTGGCCAGCCAGAAGCCGCCCTCACCGTCCAGCGCGATGCCTTCGAGGTCGAGCGCCGGGGCCGGAGCGCCATCCATCGTGACCACCATCTTGTCGGTGATCCGGGCGGGCGTCTCGCTGGCGTCGATGGTCAGGATCGCAGGCTGGCCGAGGTAGAAGCTGTCGGTCACGCCGTAGATCATGCCGTCTTCGCCCATGACCATGCCCGACAGCGCGCCCCAGCCGATCAGCTCTTCGCTGCCGGCCGAGGTGATGTGCGGATAGGCGGCCGGTGCGTCCTGGTATTCGAAGAGCATCACGTGCGACCGCGCGGCGCCGTCCTCGAACAGGTCGTTCTCGTTGGCCGAGACCAGCAGGTTGCGGTCGGGGATGGTGACATAGCCTTCCGGCCCGATGCCCGAGGGCAGCAGCTGGGTCAGGACCGGGTTCGCCGGGTCGGTCACGTCGTAGACGCCCACGGCAGAGCCGCGCTCGGACCCGACAAAGACGAAGGGCGTGCCGCCGAAGGTGTCGAAGGTCACCGACTCGGGCTCCACGCCCTTGTTTTCCGAACGGCCTTCCGGGTAGTGGCCGATCTCGATCAGCGCATGTTCGAACGACGCGCCGGATTCATAGACCACGTCGCCGGTCTTCGAGAAGATCGTCCAGCCGCGGCTGCCGCCCTTCCAATCGCCTTCGTTGGCGGTGGCGAAATGGTCGTCGTCGATCCAGATGACCGAATCCGGTTCACGCGGCACGTCGCGAAGCGAGCCGGTGAAGTCCAGCGCGTCATCCTCGACCACGTCGATCCCGTCGAGATCCACGGTGCCGGCGGAAAAGTGGCTGATCACCTCGCCGTCCTTCGACACGACGACAAGGTAGTTGTTCTCCTGCAGGGTCACGACCGTCTCGCCGAGCCCGTTGATGGAGACATATTCGGGTTCCGGATCCTCGGGCGTGTCACCGCCCAGCCCGGTCAGATCGACCTTCTGCAGGCTGTCGCAGTCCAGAGCGCCATCGGCCACGCCGACCAGAACCAGGAATCCGGCGGGCATCTGCGGCAGGCCGCCGTCGCCCAGGTCCTCGTCACGCTCGTTCTCGATCGCCACGGCCACGAAGGAACCGTCCTTGGCCGAGGCCAGCGAATCCGGCTGGCCGCCAAGGTCGCAGGAGCCGGTCTCTTGCCCGGTCGCGGTGTCGAACGCGGCGATGCGGCCCGAGGGTTCGACATAGCTTTCCGAGGTGTTGATGCCCACGAAGGCGGTCGAGCCGATGACCGTCACGCTCGTCGGTTCGCCGCCCAGATCGATGTTGCCGCCGGGCTGCGGGTTGGCCGGATCGGTGATGTCGATCATGCCAAGGGCGCCCAGCGGGCTGTCGGTGTAGACCAGCGTCATGCCGTCCGCGGTGGCGGCGATGATCTCGGCCGAAGTCTCGCGCGCGGTGTCCTCGCCCTCGGCCATGTTCGACGCGACCGGGAACGATGCGATGCGGTTGAAGTTCATGTCCTGCGCCAGACCGGCACCGGCCGTGATGGCCAGGACAGAGGTCAGCGTTGCAAGCTTCATCGTCATGAGATTTCCCCATTGGTTCATTCGATGTCGGGGGTAGACGACCGAAGGTAACAAGGGTGTGACGCATTTGTTGCGTGAACGTAAATTTCACGGGCCGTCGCTGAGGCTGATAGCGTCCGGCCTCTTGCTCTCGGGGGGGCTGTCATGGCACCCACGCGACAATTCAGCCAGGGCATCGCATGCGCAAACTCTATCTTCATATCGGCCATTCCAAGACGGGGTCGAGCTTTCTGCAGGCCAGCTTTGCCAATTCGGTGGACGTGCTGGCCGCCCATGGCATCGATTATCCCGGCGACCCGTCCGAGGCGGCGACGGGGTGGAAGATCTCGTCGGGCAATGGCCAGGCCCTGCTGACCGATCCGCCCGAGGCATTCTCGGTCACGCGGGACCGTGTCTTTTTCAGCGCCGAGCGTCTGTTCCGCGCCTTCGCGGTGGAGCCGGACTGGTCCGGGCGGCTGGCTGCCTTCTGCGCGCATCACGACATCGGCGAGGTCGAGGTGCTGATGTTCCTGCGCGACCCGATCCCCCATGCGGAAAGCAGCTATCAACAGATGGTCAAGCGCGGCGGCGCGACCGAGAGCGTGGAAGCGACATTCGCCAATTACGCCTATCCCGAGCTGGTGCGCGATGCGCTGAAACGCGATTACGGCGCGGTGCCGGTGACCTGGCACCTGTTCAACTACGATCGCCACAAGACCGAGCTGATCGAGATCACCGAGCGTTTCCTGGATCTGCCCGCCGGCAGTCTGGTGCGCGGCGGCGACCGGCCGGTTAACCGGTCGATGACGGCGTCGGAACTGACGGTGCTGCGCGGGCTGAACGCCCATGATCCGCGCGCGGCGAGCGCGCTGGCCGATGCGCTCTGCAACGAGGTGCCGGATGTGGATTCTGAAACGGTGTTCCCCGCGCGCCCGGTGCAGCGCGAGATGCTGCGGCGGCTGTCGCGCGCGATGGCCGAGGTCGATGCGATGCTGGACGAAGGCGAGCGCTATGGCACCGAGCTTTGCCAGCCCGCGCGCGAGCCCCGGCGCCACGTCTTCACGCCGCAGCAGATCGAGATCCTGACCGGAGTGCTGGGCCGGCGTGTCAGCGGAGTGACGCTGCAGATGCAGATGGAGCGGGTGCGCCGGCTGATCAATGTGGCGCAGCTTCAGATCCACAGGGAGCGGATCGCCGAAGCCGAGGACAGCCTGATGCGGGCGCAGGCCACGCTGCAGGGGCTGGACCCCGAGGCGCATCCCGACGTGGCGGGGCTGACGCGCATGGTCAACAAGCTGCGCGCCGGCCTGGCCGCGCGTCCGAAGATTGACGACCAGGCCGCGGCACAGCCGCAGGTCGAAGACTGAGCGGACTTCCCCGTCCCCGTCCTGCGCGGGCCAGCCTGGCCTGACGGCCGCTGGCACGGCTTTTTCACGCCTCGGCGCGCTTCTGGATCTTCGCGGCGATGATGGTTGCGGGCTGGTTCCTGTTAGGTTCTTGTCCCGACAATGGGCTTGGCCTTGCTGCGCCGCACCCTGCGCCATGTAATCCGTGACCGGAGCCCCGTGACCGGCCGCACCGCGAAACGCGGGGGCGAAGGATCAGGCCGGCTCGCTCTTGCGCTCCCGCCGTGCGGCGGTCGAGGCGGCCACGGCATTGGTCTGGCGTGCCGGTCTGCCAGAGCCGGATCCGACCGACGGCGTGCCGCCGGTCAGGGCCGGCAGGGTCACGTAGCGCGGGCGGACCTTCGAACGCTCCAGGATCGTGACGTGCAACTGCTCCGTCAGCATGGATTCGAACTGCAGTGCCGCCCAGGTGTCGTTCAGGGCCGAAAGAGAGGACGGAAGGCGGATGCTGCCGACCAGCAGCTTCATCTCGGACGAGCCGGCCACCACCGAGAGCAGCGCACGGCTTTCGTCGTCGCCGCAGACGAAACGGCAGCCCCGCAGGCCCAGCACCGTGATTGTACCGGGGATCACGTAGGGGCCGATGTGTATTTCGGCCATGACCTGGCAGGACCGGCGGCTGTAGCGCACCGTGTGATACCATTTCAGCAGCATGTGCCCGATCTTCAGGATCACCCCGAAGGCGGCGATGATGACCGGCAGCATCGACAGTCGCGCATAATCTGCAAATGTTTCCCCGTTCGCGGACATGCCGAACCCGGCCGGAGAGGGCTTTCCGCCAAAGCCACCATCGCCCTCGGCGCCGTTCGCCGTCACCTCGACGCAGATGGAGGCGCTGCGGGTGTCGATCAGGTCCAGTGTCTCGACCAGCAAGTCGGGCCGGGTCATCCGGGCGGTCGAAGAGAAATTGCGCAGCTCTTCGACCGAGGCTTTCATCAGCCGGTCGATGTCGGGCCGGTCGATCCGGCCCTGCCAGCTGCGCAGGCGGCCCCAGTTGAGGTCCCTCAGCGCGGCGGCGATGTCGCGGGGCGCATCTTCGCTGACCCGCGGCAGGCGGCGGGCGACGCGGCGGGTCAGGTTCGCCAGCTTCTGCCAGTCGAACGGGGCGCCGCAATGCAGATCCACGCCCTGGGCGCGCACGCCCGGGCCAGAAGGCACAAGCAGCAGCAGGGACAGCACGAGGCAGAGGAAGGCGAGAGGCGCTTTCATGCGACGGAGCCTAGCAGCCACTTGCGACCAAAGTCTTAACCCGATCTTTCAAATCCTAACGGCCCGGCTGCGCCACCGCGATCGGCGCGTCCGGCGGGGGCCTGCCGGCCGGCACCGGCCGTCCGCGCCCTATCAGCTGTTGTCCGGCCGGGACGCCGACAGGTGCTGCGCGGCATCGAGGCCGGGCGCGTCCGCGGCCTCCGGTTCGATGAACCGCGCGGGGGCGGGGGCGTCGCCGGGGCGGCGCTGGACATTGCTCTTCAACCGGCTTTGCAGGCTGTAATGCGTCGGGACCGAGGACATCGCCAGAAACGCGTCCTGCATATCGTCGGGCAGGGGCAGCTGGAATTCGATCGCCGCGTTCTCGCGCCGCAGGCCCGAGACATGGCAGGGCACGAGGATCCGCCCGGCGAGCAGCACCGTCTCGTCGCTCTCCGCGATGTCGCCCAGCAGCGCCCGGTCCTCCGGGCTGTTCGGCACGAAGCGGCAGTTGTAGCGGCCCAGGATGACCACGTGGCCGCCCAGCCGGTAGGTGCCGATGATCAGCGTCGCCACGATCCGGCAGGTCTTGCGGCGGTGGCGGAATGTCTGGGTCCAGCCGATCAGCCGGGTGATGAGCACCAGCGTCGCCGCCGCCATCGCCGCCACGGCGGGCAGCAGCGCCAGCCGGGCGTAATCGGACACCTGGAACTGCGCGGGCAGCGGCTGGTCACTGTCAGCGAGACCGAGGAACGTTGCGATGATCTCGAAGGGGGAGGTCATCTCAGGCAGGTTGAAATCGATGCTGCCGCAATATTCCTTCATCGTCTTGTCGATCTCGTCGAGATCCATCGCGAGGATCCAGGGTCTCGCCAGGTCGCCGGACCGGCCGAACCGCTGCAACTGGTCCAGCACCGCCTCGACCCTCAGGCGCGTCGTCCTCGACTGGATGCGCGAGATTTCCTCGAAGAGCCGGGTGCGGTCGAGCTGGTCCAGCTGCCTGGCGACCTGCGCGCGCAGGTCATCCGGCGGCTGCATCCTGGCGCGGGCGGCGACGCGGGCAAGATCGGACAGCGCCTGCCAGTCCGAGGGCAGGCCGCAGTCCTGGGCCTGCGCCGTCCGAGGCCATGGCACGGGCCCGCACAGCAGAAGCGCGAAGGCCAGCGCGGCGATGATCCGTCTTCTCCGCATGGGCGGAAAATAGGGCCGATTCGCCTACGGGCGGTTAACGGCGCCGCGCGGGACGGCGCCGTTCGGGGTGGGGTGGCTCAGACGGACATGCAGACGTATTTCAGCTCGAGGAAATCATCCAGGCCGTAATGGCTGCCCTCGCGGCCGAGACCGGATTGCTTGACGCCGCCGAAGGGCGCGACCTCGGTCGAGATGATGCCGGTGTTGATGCCGACGATCCCGTATTCCAGCGCTTCGGCGACCTTGTACACGCGGCTCAGGTCCTTGGCGTAGAAGTAGGACGCCAGGCCGAAGATCGTGTCGTTGGCCATGGCGATCACGTCGTCCTCGGTCTCGAACTTGAAGAGCGGGGCGAGAGGGCCGAAGGTCTCGTCGGTGGCAAAGGCCATGTCCTGCGTGGCGCCGGTGACGATGGTCGGCTGGAAGAAATTGCCCTCCATCTCGGCGCCGCCCAGGATCACCTTGCCGCCCTTGGAGGTCGCGTCGGCGATATGCTCGCGCACCTTGTCGCCGGCCTCGGGGTTGATCAGCGGGCCGAGGTCGGTGCCCTCTTCGAGCCCGTCGCCGACCTTCATCTGTTCCACGCGGGCCTTCAGCTTGGCGGCAAAGGCATCATAGACGCCGGCCTGCACGTAGATCCGGTTGGCGCAGACGCAGGTCTGGCCGTTGTTGCGGAACTTGCAGAGGATCGCGCCTTCGACGGCGGCATCCAGGTCGGCGTCGTCGAAAACGATGAAGGGCGCGTTGCCGCCCAGCTCCATCGAGCATTTCAGCACCTGGTCGGCGGCCTGTTTCAGCAGGATGCGCCCCACCTCGGTCGAGCCGGTGAAGGTCAGCTTGCGGATGCCGGGGTTCTCGCAGAATTCCTTGCCGACCGCGCTGGACGAGGAAGAGGTGACCACGTTGAACACACCCGCCGGGATGCCGGCGCGCTCGGCCAGCACGGCCAGAGCCGTGGCCGACAGCGGCGTTTCCGCGGCGGGACGCGCGACAAAGGCGCAGCCGGCGGCCAGCGCGGGGCCGGCCTTGCGGGTGATCATGGCGTTGGGAAAGTTCCACGGTGTGATCGACGCGGCGACGCCGATGGGCTGCTTCATCACCGTGATGCGCTTGTCGCGCTGGTGGCCGGGGATGGTGTCGCCGTAGACGCGCTTGGCCTCTTCGCCGAAGAACTCGATAAAGCTGGCGCCATAGGCGATCTCGCCCTTGGCCTCGGCCAGCGGCTTGCCCTGTTCGGCGGTCAGGATGGTGCCCAGGTCGTCCTGGTTTTCCATCATCAGGTCGAACCACTTGCGCATGATCTGCGCGCGCTCCTTGCCGGTCATCGCGGCCCATTCCTTCTGGGCGGCGACGGCCTTGTCGATGGCCTGCCCCACCTGGGCGCGGCTGAGATCGGCGACCTGGGCGATGACATCGCCGCGCGCCGGATTGCTGACGTCGAAGGTGCCGTCATCGCCGTCGATCCATTCGCCCCCGACATAGGCCTTGGGGGCAAGAAGGCTGGGATCCTTCAGAAGCGATTGCAGATTGGTCATTGTATCGAGCATGGTGGTCTCCCCGGGGGGTTGATTTTGCGCGCAGGAAACGCCCTCGGGCCGGGTTTGTCCAGTGCCGCGAGGGAGGCTGACATGGATCTCAGCGAAGCTTACGCCAACGGGCCCCATATTCCGGGCGGGTCCGACTATCCGGCGCGATGGGCGCGCGCGGCAGAGGCCTTCCGGTCGGAAATGGGCCCGCGGGCCGAGATCGGCCTGGCCTACGGAACCGGAACGCGGCAGGCGTTCGACCTGTTCCATCCCGACGGCGCGGCGTCGCGCGGCACGGTGATCTTCGTGCATGGCGGGTACTGGCGGTCGCTGGCGCGGTCCGACTGGTCCTGGCTGGCGGCGGGGCCGCTGGGGCGCGGCTGGACGGTGGCGATGCCGGGGTATGACCTGTGCCCGGCCGTGCGGATCACCGACATCACCCGCCAGGTCGCCGCCGCCGTTCAGGCCGTGGCCGACCGAACCTCCGGGCCGATCGCCCTGACCGGCCATTCTGCGGGCGGTCATCTTGTTGCGCGGATGCTGGACCCCGAGCTCTTGCCCGAGGCGGTGGCAGGGCGGCTGGTCTCGGTGCAGCCGATCTCGCCGCTGGCGGACCTGGCGCCGCTGATGCAGACCAACCTGAACGACGACCTGCATCTGGACCCGGCCGAGGCGGTGGCCGAAAGCCCGATCCACATGACAGACCGGCGCGACGTGCCGGTTTCGGTCCTGGTGGGCGGGGCGGAGCGGCCGGCCTTCCTGGACCAGACGCTGTGGCTGGCCGAGGCCTGGGGCGTGGAGCGGATCGTGGCCAAGGGGCGGCACCATTTCGACGTGATCGACGCGCTTGCGGATCCGGGGTCGGCGCTGGTCGCGCGGCTCTGCGTGGAATAAGGCGGCAAGCCCGGGGCTGCGCCAGAAAATTCGACGAATTTTCTCGGCCGGATGCGACGCCGGGGTCCTTGATCCTTCTGCCGGAACACGGCACCGTCCGCGCAGGGGCCGGGCGATGGCGTCGCCCGGATCAGACCCCGATCCGTCCTGAACGCCGGGACCTTGTCTGGCAAGGAACACCGACCATGACGCCCACTCCGATCCGCCCCGAAACCTACCGCTTTCACAACGGTCAGAAGGCAGCCCTGCCCTTTGAGCCTCAAGAATACGACCAGCGGCTCGCCAAGCTGCGCGAGCGGATGGAAACGCTGGGCGTCGACACCGCGCTCTTCACCTCGATGCAGAACGTGGCCTATTACTCGGGCTTTCTGTATTGCAGCTTCGGCCGGCCCTATGGGCTTGTCGTCACCGCCGATCAGTCCGTCACCATCAGCGCGGGCATCGACGCCGGCCAGCCCTGGCGGCGCAGCCATGGCGACACCCTCACCTATACCGACTGGAGCCGGGACAATTTCTGGCGCGCGGTCAAATCCGTCGTCGGCGAGGGCGCGGTGCTGGGCTGCGAAAGCGATCACCTCACCCTTATCCAGCGCGACCGGCTGGAGGATTTCCTGCAGCCGCTCACCATGCTCGACTTGTCGCTGGAGGCGATGGAACAGCGCATGCACAAGACCGATGCCGAGATCGCCCTGATCCGCGAAGGCGCCCAGGTGGCCGACGTGGGTGGCTTTGCGATCCGCGATGTAATCCGCGAGGGCACGCGCGAGATCGACGTGGCCATGGCCGGGCGCGACGCGATGGAGCTTGAGATCGCGAAACGGTTCCCCGAGGCCGAGTACCGCGACACCTGGGTCTGGTTCCAGTCGGATCTGAACACCGATGGCGCGCACAACCCGGTCACGTCGCGCGCCCTGCAGCGCGGGGATATCCTGTCGCTCAACGCCTTCCCGATGATCTCGGGCTACTACACGGCGCTGGAACGCACGCTGTTCCTGGGCGATGTCGATCCCGCAAGCCGAAAGATCTGGGAGGCCAATGTCGCCACCCATGAATACGGCATGTCTCTGCTGAAGCCCGGCGCGTCCTGTGGCGAGATCACGCAGCAGATCAACGCCTTCCTCTCCGAGCGCGACCTGCTGCAATACCGTACCTTCGGTTACGGCCATTCCTTCGGCGTGCTCAGCCACTACTACGGGCGCGAGGCCGGGCTGGAGCTGCGCGAGGATATCGACACGGTGCTGGAACCCGGCATGGTGATCTCGATGGAGCCGATGCTGACCATTCCCCATGGCCAGCCCGGCGCCGGCGGATACCGAGAGCACGACATTCTGGTGATCAACGAAACCGGCGCCGAGAACATCACCGGCTTCCCCTATGGGCCCGAGTTCAACGTCGTCGGATAGAGGCGCAAGGCGCGGAGGCTGGTCTCCGTTCGGCCGACCCACACAAACGCCGCGGATCATGTCCGCGGCGTTTGCTGTCCACGGCTTCGGGGCGCGTTGCCGGATGGCGAAGACCCTAGGCCGCCGCGCCAGACGTGGGATCGGCCCGGGCGTCGTACTCCGCCCGGCTCTCGCGGATCCCGCCCTGATGCGTCACGGCCCAGTCGTTCAGCGCGCCGATCGCGGCATGCAGCGACAGCCCCCGTTCGGTCAGCGCGTATTCCACCTGCGGCGGCGCGGTCGGCAGCACCTCCCGCGTGACAAGCCCGTCGCGTTCCAGATGCCGGAGCGTCACCGACAGCATCCTCTGCGACACCCCGTCGATCACCCGCTTCAGCGCGTTGAACCGGCAGGGCCCCTTCGACAGCTCCAGGATCACCAGAACCGACCAGGCATCGCCGACACGGTCGAGAACGTCGCGGACGGGGCAGGCGAAGTTCCGGGTGCGGCGGGCAGGCATGGTTCCTCCAAGGTAACTATGAGACGGCGCAATGCGTATTCCGGGGGCCGGGCGGACCCTCTAGATGGTTACGCATAGTAACCTGATTGGGAAAAGGAGCCAAGTCATGAAGCTTCTCGTCATCGGAGCCTCCGGCATGATCGGCAGCCGTGTCACCGAAGAGGCCCTGGGCCGTGGCCACGAGGTCATCGCCGCCGTGCGCTCGCCCGAGGCCCTGCCCGCGAAAGACGGCCTGACCCCGCTGAAGCTGGAGGTTACCGACGGAGCCGCCGTGGCCGCAGCGGCGAAGGACGCCGACGTGATCGTCGGCACGGTCAGCCCGCGCAGCACGGGCAACCCGGCGCAGGAGATGGAAGACATCATGAAGGGCTACGTCGCCGGCGCCACAGGGGCGGGCAAACCGATCGTGGTCGTCGGCGGGGCCGGCACGCTGAACCTGCCCGACGGCACCCCCGTCGCCGACGTGGTGCCCGAGGCCTATGCCGCGGAGGCCAAGGCCATGCGGGCCGCCTATGCGCTGCTGGACGCCTCGGACGCGGCATACAGTTTCATCGCGCCCCCGGGCGAGATCGCCCCGGGCGAAAAGACCGGCAAGTTCCGGCTGGGTGGCCGCGAATACCTGACCGACGCCGAGGGCAACAGCCGCATCAGCGCCGAGGATTTCGCGATCGCGCTGGTGGACGAGGCCGAGGCGCCGAAACACGGGCGCGCGATCTTCACCGTCGCCTACTGAGGCGCCGTCCTGCCGGGGCCGGACAGTCCCGTGCCCCGGATGAAAAGGCGGTCCGCGCATCCCCATGCGCGGGCCGCTTTTGCGGCTTGGTGGACCGGGCTGCGCTGCCCGGCTTAGCGGCCGAAATCGGCCAGGCTCTTGAAATCCATGGATTTCAGAAGGTCGAGCATCATGTCGATGTCATCGCCCTTGGCCTGGACCAGGATACGCTTGTCGATCAGCCCGGTGATCTCGCTGTCCTGCACCATGAACTTCTCGCGGCCCACGCGCTCGATCTTGGCGCCCATCGCGCCGGCATTGCCAAGGGCCGCGGCCATCCCGGCAACCATCGGATTGTCGGCCATCAGCGTGATCGTGAACGACCCGCTGTCGCTGCTGTAATCCGCTTCGGCCCCGGTGCCGCCGCCCATCATGGCCAGCCCGGCACCCATTTCGGTGTTGACCTCGCGGGTCCAGCCGTCGGGCGCCTCGGGCAGGAAGCCGGTCAGCGCGTCGGCCTTCATCGAGGCCATGAGCTGTTTGGCGTAATCCAGCTCCTCCATCGCATAGCCGATATCGCCCTCCTCGTAGGAGGTGATGGCGTTTTGCAGCGCATCGGTGACGTCGTCGGCATGAGCGGGCAGGGCGGCGGACAGGGACAGGACGGAAACGGCAAGGAATGAACGGCGCATATGGGTTGGCCTCCGGAAATTCTGGAAATGGTGACTTCAACTCTGCGCCCTGGGGCGCCTGTTCTTCGTACCGCCCTGGACCAATGGGGGAATGCGTAATTTTGCCCACGTGCCTCATCTTTTGCACCCGGCGGGGTCGACCGCCATCGCCACCGGCCAGACAAATTTCATATTGCACACAAGGTTTTATCGCCACTTGTCCGGCAGCTATCAGGGCGCCCACGATCCCGGCACCGAATTTTGCCGCAGTCAGGCAGAAGATCGTGCCGCGCGTCCGCTGTTGCGGCCCGGTGGGCCCCCGTCCTAGTCTGGGCCAAGAGCGCCGGGCCGTCCGGGCCGGCGCGCAGAAAGACAGGCTGTGCTGCCCATGATCCGAACCCTCTTCCCGACGCCCCGTCCCGCCACCCCCGGCAGGACCTTCGGGCCGGGCGCCTGGGGGGAAGGCCCATGATCAGCCTGTTGCGCATGCTGATCCCGCTTCTGATCATCCTCAGCCTGGTGTATGCCGTGGCCGCCTTCCGGGCCCGCGCGCGCGCCCGCGACCGGCTGGAGGAGGAATGGGAGGAAGAGGGCATGACCGGCGACCGCGACGCCTTTATCGAGGACGGGCTGGAGGATTACGCGGGCTCGTTCCGGCGCAAGATGCTTCTGGCGATTTACGTCGTTCCCCTTTGCCTCATCGCGCTCATGGTCTATCTGACAAACTACAGTTGAGAGGCAGAGATGACGTATATCAAGTGGGCGATTATCATCGTGTTCTGGGGTCTGATCGCCTCGGTCCTGTTCTACACGCTGCCGCGGCATGACGTGGTGCGCATCGTCAGCACCGATGTGCGGCGCGTGGATTTCGGCGACAATTCGATCTTCTGGTCCAACGCCGGAGTGGGCGAAGCCGAGGGGACCGCGTCGCGGGACGTCTTTTTCATCTCGGCCGTGCGGCCGAACGGGAAGACCCGGGTCTATCGCAACGAGGACACCGGCTGGATCTGGCCGCCCTATTTCAAGCTGAATTCCTCCAACGTGCAGGCCGAGGCCAGCGACCTGCAATCGAACTCGGCCGATCCCAGATGGGTGTCGGTCCGGTACTACGGCTGGCGGGTCGAGATCTTTTCGATCTACCCGAACGCCGTGTCGATGAAGGCGGTCGACAGCCCGGACTACAAGGTGGTCAACTACTTCAACATCATCTTTCTCGCGGGCCTGGCCATCCTGGCCTACGTCATCCACCGCCGGTTCAAGAGATTTCGCGAAAAACGCTTTGACCCGTTGATCGAGGACGTGACGGACCGGTTCGAGGCCGCAAGCGACGAGCGCGCTGGCCGGACGGGACGATTCCGCCGCTGGCTGGCGGACTGGAAACAGACCTGACCCCGCAGCCGACGCCGCGCCGGGACAGCAGGATGGACGGGCCTCGCCACATGGCGGGGCCTTTTTCGTTGCCGGCACGTCCCTGGCGCGGGGCGCAAGGTCAGTCCGAGAACAGGTGGGGCGTCCGCGCGATCTCAAGCGCCTGGTCATGGCCGATGGACAGAAAGGGCGCGATCTGGTCGGCATTGGCCTCTTCGCTCGCGCGCTCGTTCAGCTGGTGGTAATCCGAGAACCCGGCATCGCGCAGGTTGTCGGTCTCCTGCGCGACATCGTTGCGGATCGTCGGCAGCAGGCGCTCCAGCGTGGCGCCGCTGGTCAGCTCTCCGGCCAGGCCGACGCGCTTGGCATGGCCCACCAGGTATTCGTCCGAGAATTCGCACTCGATCTCCAGCACCTTGGTGGTGGACCGGTCGGCGTAGAAATCGTGCAGCAGCTCTATGTTCGAGGGATCGAGGCAGATGATCAGCCGGTCGCTTTCGAAATAGTCGAAAAGCATCCGCATCATCGCCCGCCGGTGCCGCGCGCGTTTCTCCAGCGAGGACTGGATTCCGCCGAGATAGGGCAGGGGCGTGTCCTCTTCGTTGAACAGGTAATCCACCGCCGGCAGGTTCGTCACCTGGCGCATGCTCTCGACGATCCGCTTGGCGACATGCCATTTCTTGCAGACGACGACCATCAGCTCGCGCTCGCGGCCCACGCTGGCCTCGGCCTCCCAGAACCGGGGCGCAAAGCGGCGGCCGATGCGGCCGCGCCCGGTGAGGAACCTGAACAGGTTGCGGCCCTCGTCCGAAATCCGGAAGTCGATCCCCTGGGTGGCATAGAGCAGGCCGAGCCGCGCGCGCAGCTCGGTCGCCTCGGGGCTGATCTTGCGGGCGAACAGGCTGTCCTGCGACAGAAGCAGGTCGTAATGGTCGTTGTAGAAGACCACGGGCATCCCGTAGTCGGTGAACATCAGGAAGGTCAGGGTGCGGTTGCGGATCTCGGTCTCGGGCACGAGGTGGCGGACCATGGTCTGAAAGAACGTCTCGTCCGGGATCCAGGTGGTGCGGAAGAAGCGCATCACGTCGGGCCGCTGGCTGGCGAACTCCAGGATCAGCTCAAGGGTACGACGGCGCAGGCACCACCACTGGCTGCCGATCTGCATCTGAAGGTCCGCCGGCACCTTGCGCGTAAGACCCAGCCGCTTCTGCCACGTGTAGGAGGTGTAGAACCACCATTTGCGTGTGCGCTCGTTGAAGTAGTGGCGGTAGATCAGCCGCTCTTCCTTGAACCCGGTCTTGATCCAGTCGCTGGTGAAGAAATCGAAGCTTTCGATATAGTCGCAGTCTTCGGTGTCGAGGAAATCATGCACGTATTCCGAGGTCTTGATCGCCATGCAATCGCCCGACACCATGTAGAAATGCGTGGCGCGCGGGAAGCTTTCCAGCGCCGCCTCGACCGCGTTGAGCGTGGCCTGCACGAGCGACCATTCCCCCCAGCCGCAGCGCAGCCGCTTTGCGGCGAAACAGACCGAAGGGTTGTCGCCGAGCGCCTCCTGGATGGCCCTGTAAGGGCCGGGGCCTGCGCTGGCGTCGAAATGGATCGAGATGTAATCGCCCGTTGCCGTCAGCCGGTTGGCCTGACGGATGATGGCTTCGGGGTCCTTGTGGCACAGAAGGATGTAGGCGATCTTGGCCATTCACGGGCCTTGCTTGGGGCTCTGGACTGCTCTTGGGCTACCCTGATAATGATAACGGCCCATTGAATAAACAAACTTTGTTGGTTTTTTGGTGGTTTGATAGCGGCGCGGCAGAACCCGCCGGGTGAAGAAGAGGGCAGGGCAGATGGGGTTTCCGGGAACCTGGATGACGGAGAGCGAGAGCATGGTGTACCGCGTGGTGCCCAAATGCGCCTGCTCGACCATCGGCCAGATCATGTATTATTCGGATCACGGGCGGTTCTTCGACGGCGATATCCACGATGCCCAGGACGGGCTGCACAAGTGGGCACATGATGCCAGCCAGGGGCCGATCACCCGGGCGGTGACGCAGCATTCGGCCTATGCCTTCACCTTCGTGCGCAATCCCTATGCGCGGATCCTGTCGTCGTTCTTCGACAAGATCTGCGGCATCCAGCGCAACGGCAAACGCTATCGCGGCAACCTGGTGCCGATGCTGATCCAGAAATACGGGATCGAGGTCGGCGGCGACGACGGCAAGCAGGAGTTCGACCAGATCCGGTCGTTCCGCCGCTTCCTGCTGTTTGCGCGCGATTCGATCCGCTGGCGCCGGCCGATGGACCCGGACATCCACTGGTCCTCGACCTCGGGCCATGTCTCGACCTTCATCACCAATGGCGGGCGCTACGACGATATCTTCTGGACCGAGGCCTTCAACGACGGGATGCAGAGGGTTCTGGACCGGACCGAGACGCCGCATCAGGTGGACCTGACCACCATCCCGCGCTTCAACGAAAGCGAGGGCCACGGCCCGAAACGGGCGCATCCGGTCGAAGACTATTTCGACGACCTGGCGATGCACCTGGTCTACGAGATCTATCACCGCGATTTCGCCCTGTTCCGCTATGACCGCGACAACCCGGGCAACAAGATGCCGGTGGGCGAGATCGACCTCGACGAGGTGCACGCGAAACTGTCGGACTGACGCCGAGACGACGGCCCCGCCCCGGTCGCGCCCCACCCCTGAGAGGGCGCGGCGGCCGACAGCGTATCGTGGCCCACCCCGCGCGACCGGGGCGGAGCCTTGATGTTGGTCCCACAAAGCCCTAGATCGGCTCTCCATGGCCAAGCAGAAATCAGATCCCAACTACAAGGTGATCGCCGAGAACCGGCGGGCGCGCTTCGATTACGCGATCGACAGGGATGTCGAATGCGGGATCCAGCTGCAGGGGTCCGAGGTGAAATCGCTGCGCCAGCACGGCGGCAACATCGCCGAAAGCTATGCGGCGGTCGAGAATGGCGAGCTTTGGCTGGTGAACAGCTACATCGCGCCCTACGAACAGGCCAAGATGTTCCCGCACGAGGAACGGCGCCGCCGCAAGCTGCTGGTCTCGCGCAAGGAACTGTCCGACCTCTGGAGCGCGACCCAGCGCAAGGGCATGACGCTGGTGCCGCTGGTGATGTATTTCAACCATCGCGGGATCGCCAAGATCAAGCTGGGCGTCGCCAAGGGCAAGCAGAACCACGACAAGCGCGAAACCGCGGCCAAGCGCGACTGGAACCGCCAGAAGCAGCGGCTTCTGAAGGACAACGCCTGATCCACCGGCAAGCCGCGCCTCTGCCCCCCCGGGGCCGGGTCCGCGGCCGCCCCGGCCCTGCCGTGATGACTTGCCTCTCCGTCCGGCAATCGGTACGGAAATCGAGGACCCGTTTCAGGAGGGAAGACATGCAGGACGATCCCAGGACGCTCGTGTCGACGGAATGGCTGGCCGCGCACCTGAAGGATCCGGATCTGCGGATCATCGATGCGTCGTGGTACCTGCCGGCGATGGAGCGCGATGCGAAGGCCGAATACGAGGCCGGGCACATCCCAGGCGCCCGCTTCTTCGATATAGACGAGATCTCGGACCACCGTTCGGACCTGCCGCACATGGTGCCGCCGGTCGAGAAGTTCATGTCCCGCCTGCGCGCCATGGGCGTGGGCGACGGCCACCAGGTGGTGGTCTATGACGGGCACGGCATCTTCTCGGCACCGCGCGTCTGGTGGCTGTTCCGGTTCATGGGGCAGATGGACGTCGCCGTGCTGGACGGCGGATTTGCCAAGTGGAAGGCCGAGGGCCGCGAGATCGAGGATCTGCCCCCCGTCATCCGCGACCGCCACATGACGGTGCGCGTGCAGAACAACCTGATCCGCGACGTGACCCAGGTCTCGGCCGCGTCCAAGCTGGGCGATCACACGATCATCGACGCCCGCTCGCCCGAACGGTTCCGCGGCGACGCGCCCGAACCGCGCGAGGGGCTGCGCGCCGGCCATATCCCCGGGTCGGTCAACGTGCCCTGGTCGCAGGTGCTGAACGCTGATGGCACCATGAAGGAGCCCGATGCCCTGCGCGAGACCTTCACCGCCGCCGGGGCCGACCTGTCCAAACCCGTGATCACCTCCTGCGGGTCGGGGGTCAGCGCCTGTATCCTCGGGCTCGCGCTGGAACGACTCGGGAAAACCGACTACGCAATCTACGACGGCTCATGGTCCGAATGGGGCCTGTCGCCGACGCTGCCCATCGCCACGGGAGACGCCTGATGTTCGAAACGCTCAAGCCGCAGCCAGCCGACAAGATCCTGTCGCTCATGGCCGCCTACCGCGAGGATCCGCGGGCCGACAAGATCGACCTTGGCGTCGGCGTCTACAAGAACCCCGAGGGCGTGACCCCGGTGATGCGCGCCGTGAAGGCCGCGGAACAGCAACTCTGGCAGGAACAGACGACCAAGGCCTACACCGGCCTCGCCGGCGATCCGGCCTATGCCGATGCGCTGATCTCGCTGATCTTCGCCGGCAGCGTCGAGCGTGATCACATCGCCGCCGTCGCCACCCCCGGCGGCACGGGCGCCGTGCGCCAGGCGTTCGAGCTGATCAAGCTGGCCAACCCCTCGGTCCGGGTCTTCGTGTCCGATCCGACCTGGCCGAACCATATCTCGATGCTGAAGCATGTCGGGCTGGAAATGGTGCCCTACCGCTATTTCGACGAGGAAACCTGCGGCGTCGATGTCGAGGGGATGCTGGCCGACCTGAAGGGCGCGCGGAAGGGCGACGTGGTGCTGCTGCACGGGTGCTGTCACAACCCGACCGGCGCCAACCCGAATTCCGCCGACTGGAAGGCCATCGTCGCGATCCTGCAGGAGACCGGCGCGACGCCGATGATCGACCTCGCCTACCAGGGCTTCGGCGACGGGCTCGAGGACGATGCGGCGGCCACCCGGCTGATCGCCTCGTCGGTGCCCGAATGCCTGATCGCGGCGAGCTGCTCGAAGAACTTCGGCGTCTACCGCGAACGGGCCGGCCTGCTGATGGCCGTCTCGCAGGAGGCGGGGCAGGTCGCCGTGACTCAGGGCACCCTGGCGCACCTGAACCGGCAAAACTTCTCCTTCCCGCCCGATCACGGCGCGCGGCTGGTGACGATGATCCTGACCGACGACGCCCTGCGCGCCGATTGGAAGGCCGAGCTGGAAGAGATGCGCAGCGGCATGCTGAAGCTGCGCGAGCAGCTGGCGACCGAGCTGCGCCGCCTGACCGGATCCGACCGCTATGCCTTTATCGCGCAGCACCGGGGCATGTTCTCGCGCCTTGGCCTGCCGCCCGAGATCGTCGAGCGCTTGCGTGCCGACCATGCGATCTACATGGTGGGGGACAGCCGGCTGAACATCGCCGGGCTGAACGCCAACACCGTGCCGATCCTGGCCAATGCGATTGCCGAAACGGCCGGCTGACAGAAGGACATCTTCCATGCGATACGCGGCGACCGGACTGACCCTGCTGCTCTGGCCGCTGGCCGCATGGGCACAGCCCTCCTTCGATTGCGCGAAGGCGGAAAGCTCGGCCGAAGAGGCCGTCTGTGCCTCGCCTGCGCTGTCGGAGATGGACGTGGAGGTGTCGCGGCTCTTCGCGCTGGCGCTGAACGGGCCCAACATCACGCCGGACGGCCAGGACGAACTGCGCGCCTACCAGCGCGGCTGGGTCAAGGGCCGCGACGAGTGCTGGAAGGCCGACGACCTCGGCACCTGCGTCCGCGACGAGTACGCGATCCGCATTGACGAGCTGCGCCGCGAATATGCCGACGCACGGGCCGAAGACGGCCCGTCCATGGGCCCCTACGCCTATGTCTGCGACGGCATGGACGCGCCCCTGAGCGCAACCTTCGTGAATGCCGGCGATCCCGTGGTGGTGCTTCGGTGGCTGGAGAACGTCCGTGTCCTGCCGATCGCCATGTCCGGCTCCGGCTCGCGCTACGCCTCTGACGACATGGTCTTCTGGATCAAGGGCTCCGACGCCACCTGGACGCAGGACGGCACCGATCACGCCTGCCAGGAAGACGACATCGGCTGAGGGAGGCTCCGGCCCCGCGCCGCCGCCGCGCTCCCACCCGCCCGATCGTCGCACCCGGCCGCAATCACACCGCGGCCCACCCCCGCTTGGCGCCGGCGCGGGACCACGGGCGCGGCCCCCTGTCTTCTTCTTGGAGACAAATACTCCAGACCGCCCTGTCCACCCCCTGACATCGGCCCGGAAAAGGGCACCCTTTGCCCGTCTGCCGCAGGCGCCGCGCCCGGGCCCATGGCACGGCCCCCCCTATCTTCACCTTTGGCCAAATACTCCGCCGCTCCGCCGCCCGCCCCGCACCACGCTTCAGAACAGGGCACCAGGACAGAAAAAGCCCGGGCGCACGAGACGCCCGGGCCAGGTTTCAGGCTGATTGGAAGGAGGTTCAGCCCTTGGAGAACTCCGGATAGGCTTCCATGCCCAGCTCGGCCATATCGAGCCCGTTGATCTCTTCCTCTTCGCTGACGCGGATGCCCACGATGGCGTTGAGGATGAACCAGACGATGCCCGAGACGACGAAGACGAAGACGCCGACGATGATGATCGGGATCAGCTGACCCATCAGGGTCGCGTCCGAGTTCGTCAGCAGCACGGCCAGCGTGCCCCAGATGCCTGCGAACAGGTGCACCGGAATGGCGCCGACCACGTCGTCGATCTTCAGCTTGTCCAGCATCGGCACGGCGAAGACCACGATCACACCGCCGATGGCGCCGATGATCGTCGCGGCACCCAGCGTCGGCGTCAGCGGTTCCGCGGTGATCGACACCAGGCCGGCCAGCGCACCGTTGAGAACCATGGTCAGATCGACCTTGCCGTACATCACCTGCGTCAGGATCAGCGCGGCGATCGCGCCACCCGCGGCTGCGGTGTTGGTGTTGGCGAAGATGCGCGACACGTCCGACACGTCACCCACGGTGCCCATCGCCAGCTGCGAACCGCCGTTGAAGCCGAACCAGCCGAGCCACAGGATGAACGTCCCCAGCGTCGCGAGCGGCAGGTTGGAGCCCAGCATCGGGGTCACACGGCCGGCCGAGTACTTGCCCAGACGGGGGCCGAGGATCAGCGCACCGGCGAGAGCCGCCCAGCCACCGACCGAGTGCACGACGGTCGAACCGGCGAAGTCGAGGAAACCGTACTGGCTGTCGAGGAAGCCGCCGCCCCATTTCCAGGACGCCTGGATCGGGTAGATCAGCGCGGTCAGGATGATGACGAAGATCAGGAAGGGCCACAGCTTGATGCGTTCGGCAAGCGTACCGGACACGATCGACGCGGTGGTGGCGCAGAACATCAGCTGGAAGAAGAAGTCCGAGCCGGTCGAGGCATAGCCGTAATCGTCGGCGGCGTCGCGGGTGACGCCCACGCCTTCCAGGACGGCAACGCCGAAGGCGCCAAGGTAGCCGCCGGTCTCATCGGTCCCGATGGACCAGTTGCCGAGCGGGTACATCAGGTTGTAGCCGATCAGGTAATAGAAGATCGCCGCCAGGCCGAACAGCGCGACGTTCTTGGTCAGCTGCATGGTCACGTTCTTCGAACGCACCAGGCCGGCTTCGAGCATGGCAAAGCCCGCGGCCATCCAGAACACCAGGAAGCCGCCGATCAGGAACAGCAGCGAGTTGAAGATGAAGACGGAGTCCGTCGAGGCCGCCACGCCGGCGGGCAGCTCCGCGTCCTGCGCGAAGGCCAGCGCAGGCACGGTTGCAGCTGCCAGGGCGACCGGAAGGGTCTTGTGAAGTTTCATGTTCCTCTTTCCTTGCTTGATCGCGGTCTCAGAGCGCGTCGTCGTTGGTTTCACCGGTCCGCACGCGGATCGCCTGTTCGACATCCAGCACAAAGATCTTGCCGTCGCCGATCTTGCCGGTCTGTGCCGTCTTCGCGACCGTCTCGACCACCTGGTCGACGGCGGCGTCGGACACCACGATTTCCAGCTTGATCTTTGGCACGAAGTTCACGGCGTATTCGGCACCGCGATAGATCTCCGTGTGCCCGGACTGGGATCCGAAGCCCTTGATTTCCGTCACCATCATGCCGCGCACACCAGCCTCGGTCAGCGCCTCGCGGACCTCCTCCAGCTTGAACGGCTTGATTGTCGCAATGATGAGTTTCACCTTTGTCCCCTTGCTTGGCAGGTCGTCCTGCATTTGTGCTCTCGCAAAGAACCGGGATCACCGCGCGAAGGGAACCTGAGCAGGGCCAGATCCCCTGATTTCGAACGGCTTTGCAATGGGCAGATGCTCAAAAATTAATCGCGAACAGAGAATCGATTAAAAAGTAATCAAAATGTAAACGTGTGTCCCCGTGGCATCCGCGTTACAAGGGGGCCAAACAAAGGTAGACTGCACAGAAAACCGCAGGCCGAGCAGAGCAAACAATGAGTGATTCATCCCGGCGCCGCCCCCCCGTGGTGGCCGAGAAGCGATACGGCGCCACGACGCCCGCCCGCCCGAAGCGCAAGACGACGAAGGCCAGCGCCGCCAAACCCGGCCGCGCGACCGGGTCCAAGTCGACCAAGCGGAGCTCGGGGCGCAAGACCTCGGGGCGCGGCGGCTCCGGCGGGTCGGGACCGCGGCGTGGGCCTCTGGGCATGCTGCGCGCCCTCTTCGGTTTCATTCTCGGGCTGGTCTGGGGCCTGACCTGTCGGCTCGGCCTGATCATGGTGCTGCTGGTCGGGGCCGCCGTCTTCTATGTCTATTCCACCCTGCCCAGCTATACCGAGCTGCTGGACGGTCGCGCCCGCGGCTCTGTCACGATGCTCGACGACCGCGGAGAGGTCTTTGCCTGGCGTGGCGACCAGTTCGGCGGCGTGGTCACGGCCGATACCGTCTCGCCGCATCTCAAGAACGCCATCATCGCCACCGAGGACCGCCGCTTCTACCGGCATTTCGGGGTCTCGCCCCGGGGCGTGGCCAGCGCCGTGCGGATCAACCTGCGCGAGGGGCGCGGGCCGCTGGATGGACACGGTGGCTCGACCATCACCCAGCAGACCGCGAAGCTGATCTGCCTGGGCGTGCCCTACGATCCCGAGGAATGGGAGAGCGAGGCCGCCTATGAAAACGACTGCCGCCGCACCACGCTCTGGCGCAAGGTCAAAGAGGCCGTCTATGCCATGGCGATGGAGGCCAAGTACGGCAAGGACGCCGTGCTGGCGATCTACATGAACCGCGTCTACCTGGGCGAGGGCACGCGCGGCTTCGAAGCGGCGAGCCAGCGCTACTTCGGCAAGGGCGCGGCGCGGGTGAACCCGGCCGAGGCGGCCATGCTGGCCGGCCTGCTGGTGGCGCCCACGCGCTATGCCCCCACCAACAACCTGCAGCGCGCCCGCGACCGCGCGGCGGTGATCGTCGGCCTGATGGAAGAGCAAAGCTATCTCTCTGCCGAGGAGGCGCAGGCGGCGCTGGCGAACCCGGCCGAGCTGTCCGAGGCCGCGGCCGAGACCGCCGGCGGGTATTTCGCCGACTGGGTGATGTCGTCGGGCCCCGAGTATTTCACCCGCAACACGACCGAGGACGTGATCATCCGCACCACGCTCGACCGCCGCATCCAGCGCGCGGCCGAGGAGGCGCTGGATTACGTGTTCGAGGAGAAGGTCCGCGAAGGGTCCAAGGCCCAGGCGGCGATCGTGGTGATGTCGGCCGACGGCGCGGTCCGGGCCATGGTCGGCGGGCGGAAGAAGCAGTTCGCCGGCGCCTTCAACCGCGCCACCCAGGCGCTGCGGCAGACCGGTTCCAGCTTCAAGCCCTTCGTCTACGCCACCGCGCTCGAGCTTGGGCATTCGCCGAACGACACCGTGATCGACGAACCCTGGTGCATGGACATTCCCGGCTCCGGCCAGTGGTGCCCGAAGAACTACACCAACAAGCATTACGGCCGGGTGACCCTGACCCGGGCGCTGGAGGATTCGCTGAACGTTCCGGCGGTGAAGGTGTCCGAGGCCGTGGGCCGCGAGCTGGTGCGCAAGGTGGCCTCGGACTTCGGGATCGAGAGCGACCTGGCCGACGGGCCGGCGCTGGCGCTGGGGGCGTCGGAATCCACGCTGATCGAGATGACGGGCGCCTATGCGGGCATCCTGAACGGCGGCTCCTCGGTGACGCCCTACGGGCTCACGCAGCTGCAGCTGCTGGGCGAGGACGAGCCGTTGATGGGCGCCGGGGGCGGCATCGGTGAACGGGTGATCCGCACCGAGGCGGCCGAGCAGCTGATCTGGATGATGGAGAAGGTCGTCTCGGAAGGGACGGGCAGCCGGGCGCGGCTGCCGGACCGGCAGGCGGCGGGCAAGACGGGCACCACCCAGGCCGCGCGCGACGCCTGGTTCCTGGGCTTCACGGCGGATTACGTGGCCGGCGTCTGGATGGGCTACGACGACAACACGCCGCTGTCGGGCGTGACCGGCGGCGGGCTGCCGGCCGAGATCTGGCAGGAGGTGATGATCCGCGTCCACGAGGGCCTGCCGGTGCACGAGCTGCCGATGCGGCCGCCGATGAACGGGCCCGCGGCGGTCGACTCGCCGGGCGTCACGGCCCAGGCCAATCCGGACGCCGGCACGGGCGGCGGCCAGGCCAGGCAGCAGCCCCAGCGCCAGGAGCGCGGCGGCGGGCTCGGCGCGGCGGTGGACCGGGTTCTGAAGGACCTGTTCGGCGGCTGAGGCGATCCCGTGTCCCACGCGTGGGACACATTGCGCCCTTTGAAATATCAAGGGGTTACAGCGCCGGATTTACCATTTGTAAGGATTTGCGCTCTGCTCTCCTCCCCCTTGGCGGGGTGGGGGCAGGCCGCGCGCCCGGCGTAGCCGGGCGCGCCCCCGGCCGGCACGCAGGTGCCGGAAAACCTCTGGTCGGAACGATCGTCGGGGGAGGCCCTGCCAGGGGCCGAAGCGCCGGGTCGACACCCGGAAGGCCGGACCGCCGCGCGGTCCGGCGGGCGCCGGATCAGGACATGCCTTCCAGCGCGGTGATCATCTTGTTCACGTTGCCGCCGTTGCGGTCGAGCAGCGCGCCGATCTCGGTGCGCTCGGTCAGCAGCAGGTTCACACCCTCGATGAAGAGGTTGTAGAACTTGTCGCTGCCCGACCGGTCGGAGACCAGCAGAGACATCTCGAAGGGCGCCTCGCCGCGCAGCTTGACCGTCGAACGCACCTCGTAGCCGTTCTTGATCGCGCGAGCCGAGGTGACCTCGACCGAGCCGCCGATGAATTCCCGGAAGCGCCGCCCGTACTTGTTGGCGATGTAGCCCGAGAAGGCGTTGGTGAAGCGCTGCATTTCGGCCGCGCTGACGGTGCGCGCATCCGGGCCAAGCGCGTAGCGCGCCATAATCGGCACGTCGGCGTAGCGCGTGAACAGCCTTTCGAAATCGCGGATCATCGCCGCCTCGGACTGGCCCGAGGCGATGACGCGGTTGATCTCGTCCACCACCTGCCGGACCAGCGCCGTGGCACCGTTCTGGGTCAGAGCCAGCGCGGGGCTCGTGGTGAGCGCGGCGAACGCGGTGGCAAGCGAGCCCTGCAGGCAGAAGCGGCGGGTAACTGGACTATTGAGCATAGGGGTCCTCGTAGGGATCGAAATACGGATCCGAATATGGGTCTGCCGCGGCAACAGTGGAAGGGGCCGCGCCAGCCGCAGACGGATCAGCATAGGGGTCGTCATACGGATCGGCGTAGGGATCGAACGCTTCCTCGCTGCCACTTGTTCCCAGTTCGAACCGGCGGTTCTGCAGATAGATCACCCGCGCGGTGGCGTAACTGTCTGTACTTTCATAGAGAACAGAGTCGATCGTACCGGCATAGCGGCCCCGGTCCGACAGCAGCTCGCCGCCCTTGGAATACAGCGTCGCATCGCCCAGCGGGTTGTCGCCGATGAACGAGAACGGGTTCAGCCAGATGTCGACCATGATGCCCACGGTGTCGCGTTCGGTCGACGGGCCGTAGAACGGGAGTTCGAGATAGGCGCCTTCCTTGGCGCCCCAGACATGCAACGTCTGCCCGAAATCCTTGTCGACCACCGGCACGCCGAATTCCGACGCCGGATCCGACAGGCCGAAGCCGCCGATGGTGGAGTTCATCAGGAACCGCGCCAGCGCCCAGCCGAAATTCTCGAAATCCCCCTGCAGCAGCGCGTTGATCATCACCTTGGGCATGCCGAGGTTGTCCGAGAAATAGCCGATGCTGTCCTCGATCGGGTCCGGAACGACGGCGCTGAACCCGACCCCGGCGGGCCGGAAGGCATAGCGGTCAAAGCCCTTGTTGAACTGGTGCACCGCGCGGTTCTGTTTCTCGTAGGGGTCGTACACGCCCGTCTCGGCGATCTGGCCGGCGGGCGGGGTGCTGCAGGCCGCCAGAAGCGGCAGAAGCAGGACGGCACACCAGCGCGCGAGGCGGGGCGCATGGGGCTGGACGGGAGGATGTTCTTGCAAGGGGGACCTCTGACGAACGTGTTTCAAAGCCACATAAGACGAAATGCCGCGACGCCAAACCTGACGTGGCTGTGCGGTGCAGATATGCCACCATCAATGATGGCGACATACGTGATAATGAGCCGTTTTGAAACTCTTCGTCAGACATTTCCGCTTTACTGTGGTGAAATCGGCCTTATGCACGACGGCACGCCCTTTATGTTAGATCCTTTTACCGAACGGCCTTTGCTGAGATGACCCAAAAACCGATCCGCCCCGGTCTCGAAGAACTGCGCGCCGCCCGGCGGGAAAGCCGCGGTCTCTACTGGATGGTGGGAATATTCAGCTTTTTTGCGAACCTTTTGATGCTGACGGGGCCGCTTTACATGCTCCAGGTCTATGACCGGGTGCTGGGCTCCCGGTCCGAGGAGACGCTGATCGCGCTATCCCTTCTGGTTGTATTTCTCTACGGCACAATGGGGGTGCTGGATTACAGCCGGGGCCGGATCATGGCCCGCGCCGGTGCGCGGTTCCAGAATCGCCTGGACCGCCGCGTATTCGACGCGATGGTGCGGCGCTCTGCCGTGATGCCGGATTCGAAATCGCAGACCGGGCTGGCCGATCTGGAATCGGTGCAGCGGATGATCGGCGCGCCGGTGCTGATGGCGACATTCGACATTCCGTGGACGCCGATCTTCCTGGCCGGGATCATGCTGTTCCACCCCTGGCTCGGCTATCTCGCGCTTGGCGGCGGCGGCATCCTGATCCTGATCACCTTCCTGAACCAGTGGTTCTCGCGCGGGCCGCAGGCTGCTGCGTCGATGGCCGGGCAAAGATCGCAGATCATGTCCGAGGAGATCCGCAACGAGGCCGAGATGGTCACCGCCATGGGCATGCGCGACGCCGCCTTCAAGCGCTGGCAGCAGTCCCGGGACGAGGCCCTGTCGGGCAGCGTCGGCGCCGCCGACATCAGCGGCACCTTCACCTCGATGACCAAGACGCTGCGGCTGTTCCTGCAATCGGCGATGCTGGGCCTTGGCGCCTATCTCGTGCTGCAGAACGAACTGACGCCGGGTGCGATGATCGCGGGGTCGATCCTGCTGGGCCGCGCGCTGGCCCCGATCGAGCTGGCCATCGGCCAGTGGCAGATCGTGCAGCGCGGCATGCGCGGCTGGGCCAACCTGGCCGAACTGCTGCGCGACACCCCGCCCGAAAGCACGCGGACCAAGCTGCCGACGCCCAAGGCGCAGATGTCGGTGCGCGCCGTGACCGTTCTGCCCCCGGGCGAGAAGCGCGCGACGCTCAAGAACCTCAGCTTCGATGTGAATCCGGGCGAGGCGATCGGCATCATCGGCCCGTCGGGCGCGGGGAAATCGACGCTGGCGCGGACACTTACCGGGGTCTGGGCGCCGGCGGGCGGCACCGTGCGGCTGGACGGCGCGGGCATCGACCAGTACGGCCCCGACGACCTGGGCCGGCACATCGGCTACCTGCCGCAGCGCGTGCAGCTGTTCGAGGGCACGATCGCCCAGAACATCGCGCGGCTGAGCGAGACCCCCGATCCCGCCAAGGTGGTCGAGGCGGCCAAGAAATCCGCCGCCCACGACATGATCGTGCAGTTGCCCGAAGGCTATGACACGCGGGTCCGGGCCGGCGGCGGCCGGCTCTCGGGCGGGCAGATGCAGCGGATCGGCCTGGCGCGGGCGCTCTATGACAACCCGGTGATCCTGATCCTGGACGAGCCGAACTCGAACCTCGACAACGAGGGATCGCAGGCGCTGAACCACGCGATCCGGGTGATGAAGGAACAGGGCCGCGCGGCGCTGATCATGGCGCACCGGCCGGCGGCGATCCAGGAATGCGACAAGCTGCTGGTTCTGGATCAGGGCATGCGGGCGGCCTTTGGTCCCAAGGACGAGGTGCTGCGCTCGATGGTCTCCAACCACGCGGAAATCGGCAAGACGGCCGCAATGGGAGGCGTACAATGAGCGACAAGCGATATTCGGCGGGCCTGCCGCTGACACTCGGGCTGATCGCGCTGCTGGTGCTGGTGGGCGGGTTCGGCACCTGGGCGGTGCTGTCCAACATCGCCGGGGCGGTCGTCGTCTCCGGCCGGATCGAGGTCGATCGCAACCGCCAGGTCGTGCAGCACCTGGAAGGCGGCGTGGTCGAGAAGATCTTTGTCGACGAGGGGGACGAAGTCGTCGCCGGCGAAGTGCTGATCCGGCTCGATGACGAGAACGTGCGCCCGAACCTGGCGATCACCGAGAACCAGCTTTACGAACTCATGGCCCGCCGTGGCCGGCTTGAGGCCGAGCAGGACGGGCTTGACGAGATCACCTTCGACCCGGAGCTGATCGAGGTGTCGAAGACCCGGCCGCAGGTCAAAGCCCAGATGGACGGCCAGATCCGCCAGTTCCAGGCCCAGAACGAGACGATCGAGCGCGAGATCGAGCAGCTGGAGAAGCGGCGCTCGCAGACCGCAAGCCAGATCGAGGGCATCGACGCGCAGCGCGCGGCGCTGAGCGTGCAGCTGGAGCTGATCCAGAAGCGGCTTGAGGACCTGCGCCCCGCGGTGGACCAGGGCCTGGTGCAGGCCGGCGTCTTCCTCGACCTGCAGCGCGAGGCGGCGCGGCTGGACGGGCAGGTCGGCGACCTGACCGCGCAGCGCGCCCAGTCCGAGGGCCGCATCACCGAAATCGACATCGAGATCCTGAAGCTTGGCAGCCAGCGCCGCGAAGAGGCGACGACCCAGCTGCGCGAGCTGCAATACCAGGAGGTCGGCCTGGCCGAGGAGGCGCGGTCGCTGCGCGACAAGCTCGCGCGGCTCGAGATCACGGCGCCGGTGTCGGGCATCGTCTACGGGATGCAGGTGCACACGCCGCGCTCGGTCATCCGGGGCGGCGACCCGGTGCTGTACCTTGTGCCGCAGGACCGTCCGCTGGTGATCGCGGCGCGGGTGCAGCCGGTGCATATCGACCAGGTCCACACCGGACAGGAGGTGATCCTGCGCTTTCCCGCCTTCAACCAGCGCCAGACGCCCGAGCTGAACGGCGTGGTCACGCTGGTCTCGGCCGATGCCTTCGACGACGAGAACAGCCAGATGAGCTTCTACCGCGCCGAGATCCAGCTGAGCGAGGGCGAGCAGGCGAAGCTGCCCGGCGGCACGGTGCTGATCCCCGGCATGCCGGTGGAGGCCTTCATCCGGACCGAGGACCGCTCGCCCATGGCGTATCTGGTCAAGCCGCTGGCGGATTACTTCACCAAGGCCTTCCGCGAGACCTGACGCGGAACCGCAGCCTTGCAGGAACAGGAAAGGGGTCGCCTGCGCGACCCCTTTTTGCATCGTTCTGTCGGAATGGGCCCGCGCCGGCGTCAGCGCAGGCGGGTCAGCAGGCTGATCGAGGGATAGCCGTCCGGCACAAGGCCCGCGGCCTGCTGGTAGGCGCGCACCGCGCGGATCGTATCCGGCCCGACGCGCCCGTCGATCCCCCGGGTCGAGAACCCGGCCGCGGTCAGGCGCTCCTGCATCTCCTTGCGTTCCGAGAAGGTCAGCGTGCGGTCGCCCCGGGGCCAGGCGCCCTGGATCGCGGGGCCACCGGCGAGACGGTCGCTGAGGTGGCCGACGCCCAGCACATAGGCATCCGCCGCGTTGTAGCGCGAGATGACCGAGAAGTTCTTGAACACCATGAAGGCCGGCCCGTTGCCCCCCGCCGGCAGCAGGATCGAGGCGCGGCCATGGCTGTCGGGCACCGCGCGCCCGTCCAGCCCGGTGACCCCGATCCGCGCCCAGGTGGCGGGGGTGCGGGTGATGTCGCGGTCGGCGAGCGTAAAGTCGAAGTTGCGCGGCAGGCGAACCTCGACCCCCCAGGGCTTGCCGGTTTCCCAGCCGAAGCGCGACAGGTAGGCGGCAGTCGAGGCCAGCGCGTCGGTCGGATCGTCCGACCAGATGTCGCGCCGCCCGTCGCCGGTGAAATCCACCGCGTAGTCCAGGTAGGATGTCGGCATGAACTGGGTGTGGCCCATCGCCCCGGCCCAGGAGCCTGTCATCGCCTGCGCCGTAGTGTCGCCCGATTGCAGGATCTTCAGCGCCGCGATCAGCTGGTCTTCGAAGAAGGGGCCGCGCCGGCCGTCGAAGGCCAGCGTCGCCATGGACGAGATCACGTGGCTGGAGCCGCGATGTGTGCCATAGGCGCTTTCCAGCCCCCAGACGGCGGCGACGACCTCCTTCTCGACCCCGTAGCGCCGTTCGATCGCGTCGAGCGCGGCGCCGTGCTGGGCCATGGCCGCGCGGCCGTTGCGGATGCGGGCGTCGGAGGCGGCGCTGTCGAGGTAGTCCCAGATCGGGCGCGAGAACTCGGCCTGGTTGCGGTCGCGCTTGATCGCGTCGTCATCGTAGTGGACCGAGGCGAAGGCCCTGTCGAAGGTCGCCCGCGAGATCCCCTGCGCCTGCGCCCGGTCGCGGAAGGCCGCGATCCAGAGGGTGAAGCGGGTGTTGTCGGTGCCCTGATCCCGCGCCTCGGGCAGTCGCGTCTTGGCCCGGGTTTCGGGCTTCAGCGATTCGTGGACGGCCACCGACGCGGCCCGCGCCGAGACGCTGGCGGCGTTGGGCCGTTCCTCGGGCCTGGGCGTTCGGTCTGGTGGGCTCGCCATTGCGGAGGTGGACAATAGAAGAAGGACGGTTCCGGCCTGTAGGGAAATTCGCATGGTTCTTTGACCTGTTTTCTGCTCACCCCGAGTGTAGCGCGAAAGCCGTTTTCAAGAAAGGATTGGCTGGGGGTGCGCAAGGCCACGCCACTGGCGCATCCGCTCGTGGGCGGGCAGGCGTGGCTTGCGCCCTGATGTCCCATATCCGGGACACAAGGGGCGCCGGGCCTTGGCGCGGCAAGACCCTGTCATGTCAATGCTCTGTTCGGGGCGTGGCGTGCGGGCACCGCTGCGCATGGCCCAAAGAGACGGCGTGTGTCCCGGATATGAGACACACGCCTGTCGCTTGTGGCGATGCGATCCCCGGTCACTTCCGCCGGCGGGTGACCTTGCGCTTGCCCTTGTCGCTTTTTGTCCGGCCGGCCGGAGAGGTCCGGCGGCGCGACATGCCGCGCCCGCCGCGGGCCTGGCGCGGGGCGCTGGCCATGGCCTTGTCGTCCAGCGACAGCAGTTCCAGTTCCAGCCCGCCGGTCACCGGCTCGGCCTCGACCAGCCGGACCGTGGCGCGCTGGCCAAGCGCGATGGTCATGCCGGTGTCCGACCCCATCAGGGTGCCCGCCTCGCGGTCGAAATGGAAGTACTCGTTGCCCAGCGACCGGATTGGCACCAGCCCGTCGGCGCCGCTGTCGTCAAGCTTCACGAAGACGCCGAAGCGGGCGATGCCGTTGATCCGGCCCTCCATCTCGTCGCCCACGCGTTCCGACAGATAGGCGGCGAGGTAGCGGTCCGTCGTGTCACGCTCGGCCATCATCGAGCGGCGCTCGGTGTCCGAGATATGTTCGGCGGTCTTGGCCATGTGCTCGATGTCGGATTCGGACAGGCCGTCCTTGCCCCAGCGGTGCGCGGTGATCAGGGCGCGGTGCACCACCAGGTCGGAATAGCGCCGGATCGGTGAGGTGAAATGCGCGTAGTTCTTCAGCGCCAGGCCGAAATGGCCAAAGTTCTCGGGGCCGTAATAGGCCTGGCTCATGGACCGCAGGGTGGCGATGTTGATCAGCTCGGCCTCGTCGGTGCCGGCCGCCTGGGCCAGCAGGCGGTTGAGCTGCGAGGTCTTCAGTACCTGCCCCTTGGCCAGCGCGAAGCCCGAGGCCTGGGCGGTGTTGCGCAGGGCCTCAAGCTTGTCCTGGTCGGGTTCCTCGTGGACGCGGAACAGCAGCGGCGTGCGCTTGGCCAGCAGGGTTTCGGCGGCGGCGACATTGGCGAGGATCATGCATTCCTCGATCACCTTGTGCGCGGTCAGACGGTCGCGGAACTTCACCGATTTCACGCGGCCGTCCTCGGTCAGCTCGATCTTGCGTTCCGGCAGGTCGAGGTCCAGCGGCTGGCGGCGGTCACGCGCGGCGTTGAGCGCGTCATAGGCGGCGAAGAGCGGTTTGAGCACCGGCTCCAGCAGCGGGGCGGCCTTGTCCGAGGGGTGGCCGTCGATGGCGGATTGCGCGTCCTCGTAGGACAGCGACGCGGCGGAGCGCATCAGGCCCCGGACGAAGCGGTGCGAGATCTTGTTGCCGTCGCGGTCAAGCGTCATCGCCACCGCGATGCAGGGGCGCGGCACGCCTTCGTGCAGGGAACACAGGTCCCCGGACAGGCGGTCGGGCAGCATGGGCACGACGCGGTCGGGGAAATAGGTGGAATTGCCGCGCTTCTTCGCTTCCTTGTCCAGCTCGGAGCCGGGCAGGACATAGGCGGCGACATCGGCGATGGCGACCCAGATGATGTGGCCGCCCTCGTTTTCGGGGTTCGGGTCCGGTTCGGCATAGACGGCGTCGTCATGGTCGCGGGCGTCGGAGGGGTCGATGGTGATCAGCGGCATGTCCCGCAGATCCTCGCGGCCCTTCAGCCCCATGGGCTTGGCGGCGTCGGCCTCGTCCAGCACCTTGTCGGGGAAGGCGTCGGGGATGCCGTGCTGGTGGATCGCGATGAGCGAGACCGCCTTCGGCCCGGAGGGGTCGCCGAGCCGCGACAGGATGCGCGCGCGGGGCAGGCCCATGCGGCCCTTTGGGCCGGATTGCTCGGCCTCGACCAGCTCGCCGTCCTTGGCACCATGGCGGGCGTCCTCGGGGACGGACCATTCCAGCGTGGCGGCCTTGTCGATCGGCGTGATGCGGCCGCCTTCGGGCGTCTTGCGGAAGATGCCGAGGACGCGGCGGGCCGAGGAGCGGCCGATCTTGCGGATCAGGCGGGCCTCGTAATTGTGGTCCTCTTCATGCACCACGGTCAGCCGCGCGAGGATGCGGTCGCCGGCGCCAAGCGCGGGGTCCGAGGCGCGGGGCAGGACGATGACGGCGGGCTCCACCCCCTCGCCGTGCCATTCCAGCGGCTTGGCAAAGAGGTCGCCCTGGTCGTTGGGCGGCAACACTTCCAGCACCGAGACCGGCGGCAGGCGGTCGGGATCGGTATAGGTGCGCTTGCGCTTCTCGAGATGGCCCTCGGCGGCGAGCTCCTTCAGGAGCTGCTTCAGGTCGATGCGCGCGGCCCCCTTGATCCCGAAGGCCTTGGCGATGTCGCGTTTCGTATTCTGGGTGGGGTGGGCCGCGATCCAGTCGAGAATCTCGGCCTTGGTGGGCATCTTGCTCATGATCGCGACGTAGCACGCGTTGGGGTCGGCGTCATTGGCAAATGCAGCGGACAGGGGTGTAGGGTGGGTTTCCAACCCACCGGTGCCGGACGGTGGGGGATTTTTCGGACAAACGGCAGGGCGGTGGGTTGAAAACCCACCCTACGGAAGGTCCGACCCTTCGTCGACATCGGCCAGCGTATCGACAAGCGCCACGCGGCGGTCCGGAAGGGTGCGCAGCGTATCGGCCAGTGCATGTTCGGTGGACCAGCGGACGCCGGCGAAGAGCCCCGGCGGCAGGGGCCGGGCCGAGCGGCCGATAAGCCAGTATCCGCCGTCCGGGGCGGGGCCGAAGACCATGTCGTTGCTGCGCAGCGCGCGAAAGGCGCGGGCCACATGGGCGCGGGTGATCCCGGGGATGTCGGCGCCGACCAGGCAGACGGGGCCGGGTGCGGCGCGCAGCTGGCGCGCCATACGGGCGCCAAGATCGCCCCGGCCCTGGGCGCGGCGGGGCAGATCGGCGGGCCAGGCGCGGGCGCGCAGCCCCTCGGCATCCGGCGCCACGGCAAGCACGATATCCCACCGGGGATCGCGCAGGCGGCGCAGCAGGCGCGCGACCTGGTGCCGGAACCACCAGGTGGCCGGAACGCGGCCGATGTCGCGCGCCAGCCGGGTCTTCACCCGCCCCGGACGGGGAAGTTTGACCATGACGACCAGCGTCCGGCGGGTGCCCATCAGGCGAAGTAGTCGGTCAGGATCCGGGCATAGATCGCCTTCAGCTGGTGGATCTGCTCCAGCTCCACGCGCTCGTCCACCTGATGCATCGTCTGGCCGACCAGCCCGAATTCCACCACCGGGCAGTGATCCTTGATGAACCGCGCGTCCGATGTGCCGCCCGTCGTCGACAGTTCGGGCGTCACGCCGGTTTCGGCCTGCACTGCCGCGCCGATCAGGTCCGACAGGGGGCCGGGCGGTGTCAGGAACGCCTCGCCCGAGACCTTGATCTTCACGTCGATCTTCACGCCGAAGGCCTCGGCCACCGAGGCCGCCTCGGACCTCAGCCAGTCCGACAGCGTGTCGCCGGAATGGGTGTCGTTGAAGCGGATGTTCACCGTGCCCCGGCATTGCGCCGGAATCACGTTGGTCGCCGGGTTGCCGGTGTCGATGGTCACCACCGCCAGCGTCGAGGGGTCGAAATGGTCGGTCCCCCGGTCCAGCTCGTGGCTGGCCAGCCGGTCCATCAGCCGCGCCATCGCCGGCAGCGGGTTCTTCGCGCGGTGGGGATAGGCGGAATGGCCCTGCACCCCGGTCACCGTGAACCAGGCCGACATCGACCCGCGCCGGCCGATCTTCATCATCTCGCCCATGCGCTCGGGGCAGGTGGGTTCGCCGACAAGGCAGACGGACATGCGTTCGCCTTCCGCCTCCATATGATCCAGAAGGGCGGCCGTCCCATCGACCGCGTCGCCTTCCTCGTCGCCGGTGATCGTCAGGATCACGGCGCCATCGGGGGGCGTTTCGGTCACGAAATCCACCGCCGCCGCGACGAAGGTCGCGACGCCGGATTTCATGTCGGTCGCGCCCCGGCCGTAAAGCCAGCCGTCGCGTTCCTCGGCGGCGAAGGGCGGCACGGTCCAGGCGGCCTCGTCGCCCACGGGGACCACGTCGGTATGGCCGTTGAAGCCGAAGCTGCGGGCATGGCCCTTGTCGCCCCAGCGCGCAAATAGGTTCGACACGCCGTTCCGGTCCACCCGGGTGCAGGCGAAGCCCGCCGCCTCCAGCACCGAGGCGAGGTGGGTCAGCGCGCCGCCCTCCTCCGGTGTCACCGAGGGGCAGCGGATCAGGGTGGCTGTCAGCGCGGCGGGGTCGGTCATTGCGGCATCCTTCGGGGTGAAACGGGCACAGGTCTGGCCCCTGTTTTGTGACGGAAAAGCTGCAGTGCCAAGGGAGCGGCGGAAAATTCCTGCGTGTGCCCGCGAAAAACTGTGGTAGACCATAGGGTAATCAAAAAGCCCCCATGGCAGGGGTCATTCCGGGGTGCGAGCAGTGCCCTCCGACAATCCAGACAGCGCGCCCTTCGGGGTGTGCAAGCGTCGTGCCCGTGCGCTGCCGCGCCGGGGGCGGGCGTCCTGCCGTGACATGACAGGCAAGAGGCAGACATGGACGCGGAGACTCCGCTTGGCACAGGCATGACGGCATCCGCTCGGCGGAGGACGCCCCGCAGCCTCAGCCGCGGCCTGCGGATCCGGCGCGCCTGCGGCGCCCCCTGCCTTGCCCTGCCCGGCAAGGGCGCGCACCTCCGCCTGTTGCCTGTTTCGACATCACCCGAGGCGCGCCCGACCCGTGGCGCGCCCCTATCGGAGGCCGTGTAAGCCCATGTGGATTGCCCTCTCGGACCCCGCCAACGGATCCCATTTCCATCCCTCCGGCCTTGGCGCGCGGCCCGATGCCCCACAGGCCATCGAAACCGGGCCGGATGCGCTCTTGCCGCGCGGGTCGCTGGTGATCGAGACGCGGCTGCCGTCGATCAGCCGGCCGCAGCCGCTGCTGACCTACGACCGGGGCGGTTACGTGCCGATGCACCTGTCGCTGCAGGCGCTGCCGGGCGGCGGGCTGGTCTTCGTGCTCGACCAGGACGGAGAGATGCTGCACGGCGCGATCAGCGCGGCCGAGACGGGGCGGGCGGATATCCTGCGGGTGACCTATTCCTGGGACGCGCCGGCGCGCTGGGGGCGGCTGTCGCTGGAGCGGCCCGAGGGAAACGTGGTGCAGATGGTCGACGTGGCGCAGCCGAAGCCGCTGCCGGTGTCGGACATCCGGGCGCTGACCGCCGGGCAGGGACCGACCCGGGCCGCGCCCGAGGTTCTGTTCGTCGCCGTCTCGACCGAGATCGAGCCGGTGGGGCCGATGCCGTCGCTGACGCCCGCGACCCCGGTGGCGACACCGACCGGCTACCGCCCGGCGGGAGAGCTGCGGCGCGGCGACGTGGTGCGCTGCGCCAACGGGCAGGACGTGCCGGTGCTGCAGCGGATCGAACGGGTGGTGCCGGCGGCGGGCTCGTTCCGTCCGCTGGTGCTGCGGGCGCCCTATTTCGACCTGGCCGCGGATATCGAGATCGCCTCGTTCCAGCGCGTCGTGCTGCGCGGATCGGTGGTGGAATACATGTTCGGCACCGAGGCGGTGCTGGTCCCGGCCGCGCATCTTGCCGGTGTGAGCGCGGCGGCTGTAATGGCGCCGGGGCGGGCGCCGCTGGTGCGCTATGTGCAGCTGCTGCTGCCGGGGCACGAGGCGCTGGTGGCGGCGGGGACCTGCGTGGAAAGCCTGTTCATCGGACGGGTCCGGCGCAACGCCGAGCGGCTCTCGGCAAGCCTGCTGGCCGGTTACGATCGGTCGCGCCTGCCGGAACACGCCCGGCCCGTGCACCGGGTGCTGCCGGCCTACGAGGCGACGGTGCTGGCCGAAACCCGCGCGGCCTGACCCGGCGGCCGGGGGGCGGAACGCGAAACGCCCGGCGCAAGGGCCGGGCGTGACGGGGTTTTCGGGATGGGGCCGGTTTGGCGGGGGCGCCTAATGCGCCGTGCCGCTGCCCGGCGCATCCATCTGTTCGTTGCCGAAGAAGGGCGTCATCTGCGCCACGATCACGGCGTTTTCCTCCAGCGCGCGGATCATCAGCGCGCGTTCCTCGTCGTCGATCTCGTGGCCCTGTTCCTCGCGCTCTTCCAGCGTGCCGTAGCCGGTCACGTCCAGCGGCGCGGTGTCGGCCTGCTTGAGGATCGCCACGGTTTCCCGCACGGCCTCGGCCTCGTCCACGCCGGAGGCAAAGCACATCAGCGCCGCCCCGGTCGCGCCCTCGGGCAGCCCGTCGCCGTCCTTGCGGCCGAGCTGCACGAGAAGCGTATAGACCTTGTGGCGGTCGCCGCGCGCCATGGGATCAGCCCCGGATGGCGCGGACCACCGCGATCAGGATGATGGCGCCGATCACGCCGACGATCCCCTGGGCGATCCAGGTCGGCGCGGCGAAGATGCCCAGCAGCCCCAGCAGGAAGTTGGCGACCAGCGCGCCGACGATGCCGAGGATGATGTTCATGAAGATGCCGGTGTTGGCATTCATGATCGAACTTCCGATCCAGCCGGCCAGTCCGCCGACGATAATGGCTGCGAGCCACCCCAATCCTTGCATGTTCAGTCCCTCAAGAGCTCATTGATACCAGTCTTGGAACGCGTCTTCTCGTCGACTCGTTTCACGATGACTGCACAATAAAGGTTAACACCACCGGTGGAGGGAAGGGTACCGGCAACAACGACCGAGTACGGGGGGACCTCGCCATAGGTGACTTCGCCGGTCGCCCGGTCGACGATCTTGGTCGACTGGCCCAGGAAGACGCCCATGCCCAGGACCGAACCTTCGCGGACGATCACGCCCTCGACCACCTCGGAACGCGCGCCGATGAAGCAATTGTCCTCGATGATGGTCGGGCCGGCCTGCATGGGCTCCAGCACGCCGCCGATGCCGACGCCGCCGGACAGGTGCACACCCTTGCCGATCTGCGCGCAGGAGCCGACTGTGGCCCAGGTGTCGACCATGGTGCCTTCGTCGACATAGGCGCCGAGGTTCACGAAGGAGGGCATCAGCACCACGCCTGGCGCGATATAGGCGGATTTGCGGACCACGCAGTTCGGCACCGCGCGGAAGCCGGCGGATTTCCACTCCGTCTCGGTCCAGCCGGCGAACTTGCTGTCCACCTTGTCCCACCAGCCGCTGCCCTGCGGGCCGCCGGACTGGAGTTCCATGTCCTTGATGCGGAAGCCCAGCAGCACGGCCTTCTTGGCCCACTGGTTCACGTGCCACGACCCGTCGTCCTGCTTTTCGGCGACGCGCAGCTTGCCGCTGTCGAGCGCGTCGAGCGTGCTTTCGATGGCGTCGCGCTGTTCGCCACGGGTGGCGGACGAGATGGTGTCGCGGGCCGACCAGGCGTCTTCGATGGCGGCTTCGAGCTGTGCGTTGGACATGGATCGGCTCTCCGGTGTGGTCGTGTGTCCTGCCGCCTATAGCGGTGGGCGGGCCGGCAGACAATGTGAAAGGCGGCGGCGAAGACAGGCGGAAAAGGGCCGTCAGCAGCCGCTTATGCGGGCCCAAAGCAGCGCCTGTCGGATCGAAAAGGCCCGGCGGGCAGGGCAGGTCAGGCTCACCGCGCCGCGATCCCGCGCCGCGTTTCGCAACTGCTACAGGAGCCATCCCATGAAACATCTCGCCCTGACGCTCGCCCTCCTGGCCGCCCCGCTGGCCGCCCATGCCATGCCCCAGGTGGGCGATGTCGTCGGCACCAACCCCGACGACGCCTCTGCCGCGCTGCTGGCCGCCGGCTGCACCGTGCAGGAGTTCGAGGCCGAGGACGGCATGATCGAGGCCAAGTGCCTGGACGAGGCGAAGGCGCATTGGGAAGTCTATATCGACCCGGCCTCCGGCGCGGTCACGAAGATCAAGGCGGATGACTGACCGGCTTGCGTTCGGGGGCGGCGGCGCGGTGGCGCCGCCCGATCCCTGGGACCCGGTGGTGCGCCTGACCCACTGGGCCGTGGTCGCGGCGGTGGTGACGAACTACCTTGTCGTCAAGCCGGGCGGGGCGGTTCATGTCTGGGTCGGCTGGGCCCTGATGGCGGTGCTGGCGCTGCGCTTCCTCTGGGGGCTTGCCGGCCCGCGCGAGGCCCGGTTCTCGGCCTTCCCGCCCGATCCCCGCGCGACGCTGTCGCACCTGGCGGACATGGCGCGCGGCCGGGCGCGGGATTACCCGTCGCACAACCCGGCCGGCGCGATGATGGTCTACGCGCTTTGGGTGCTGCTGGTGGTCGTGGCCCTCACCGGGCTGGTGATGACCGGCGGGCAGAGCCCGGTGACCATCGCCGAGGAAAAGGCCGCCGTTGCCGCAGGCGACTGGTCGGTTCTTGTGAAGGAGGACGCCGGGGACCATGATGAGGACGACAGATCCGACATCCCGGAGGAGATCCACGAGGTGGCCGCCAACCTGATCGTCCTGCTTGCCCTGCTGCACGTGGCCGGGGTGGCGGTGGAAAGCCGCCTTCTGAGGCGCAGCCTTCTCCGCCCGATGATCCGCGGGAGTCGGTCTTCATGACCCTGCCCACGCAGGAGCGGCTGGTCACGCTGGTGCCGGCCGCCTTCCTGATGCTGCAGAGCGTCGCCGCGATCTTCTTCGTCGGCGACGTTCTGGCCGACATGCAGGCCGAACCCTTTGGCGCGCATTCGCTCGTGGAAGTGGTGGTGACCCTGGCGCTGATCTGCGGCATCGCGCTGTCGGCCTGGCACCTGCGCCAGACGCTGGAGCGGATGCGCGCCCAGGACCGCGCGCTGGCCACCGCCCGGGGCGAACTGGCCCGCACCATAGAGCGCCAGTTCGACAGCTGGGGCCTGACCCCGGCGGAGCGGGACGTGGGCTTCCTGGCGCTCAAGGGTCTCGACGTGTCCGAGATCGCCGCCCTGCGCGGTGCGGCCCAGGGCACCGTCCGCGCGCAGCTTACTCGGATCTACGCCAAGGCCGGCGTTTCGGGCCGCGCCCAGTTCGGTGCCTGGTTCGTGGAGGACCTGCTCGACGAAGGCCTGCGCGCGGCGGAATAGCCGTCCGCGTCACCGGCCTCAGCCCCCGTGGGTGTCCAGGCTGTCGCCCGGCGCCTCGGCGCGGTCGGTCAGGCCGTAGTCGCGCAGGACATGGGCGACGCGCAGGCGGTAGTCGGCGAAAAGACCCGCGCGGCCCTTCGATTGGGCGCGGCGGTGGGCGGAGAGCTTGCGCCATTCTGCCACCGCCTCCTCGTCGCGGAAGAAGGACAGCGACAGGAGCTTGTCGGGGTTGGTCAGGCTCTGGAACCGTTCGACCGAGAGAAACCCGTCGATCTCTTCGACCATGGGCCGCATTTCGGCGGCGATGTCGAGATAGGCGTCCTTGCGGCCCTCGGCGGGGATGACTTCGAAGATGATGGCGATCATGGGCTCTCCTTCTGTGCGGACGAGGCCAGAGGCAGCCGTGTCCGGACGCCGGACAGGATACCCGTTCTGTCGCGCGGCGACATGGGTTTCACGCCCCGGCGGGTCGGTTCGAGACCCCGGGCCGGATGCGCCGTGCGCCGGGTGCCGGGTGCCGGACAGCCGCCTGTCGGGCGCGGGCCAAAGATCTGTTGGGACGAAAGCGCCAGGGCATTTGAGGGGCATTTGAGTTTCCTGGCTCGGAACGATCCGCTCAATACCGCGATATTATCCAAAGGCTGCCCGGTTCTTGCCTCTTTTCGTCCCGATAAGAGCCCTGGCAGGTTTTGCGATCAAGGAAAGAGTATGGACCGACTGACCGAAATGGAGGCCTTTGCCACCGTCGTGGACCAGGGCGGCTTTACCGACGCGGCCAAGAAGATGGGTATATCGAAGTCGGCGGTCTCCAAGCATGTCTCGTCTCTCGAGGCGCGGCTGGGTGCGCGACTGCTGAACCGGACCACGCGCCGGGTCAGCCCGACCGAGATCGGCCTGGCCTATTACGACCGCGCGCGCCGGGTGCTGAACGACGCCGGAGAGGCGGATGCGCTTGTCACCTCGATGCAATCGGCGCCCTCGGGGCTCTTGCGGATTTCGGTTGCGACCGATTTCGGGGTCAACCACCTGTCGCCGGTGCTAAGCGAATTCCTCAACGATTTCCCGGACATCACCGTGAACATGGTGCTGAACAACCGGTATGTCGAACTGATTTCCGAAGGCTTCGACATGGCGGTGCGGATCGGCGAGCTGGAGGACAGTTCGCTGCGCGCGCGCAAGCTGACGGAGACGACGAAGCGGATGATCGGCTCGCCCTCTTACTTCCAGAAGCACGGGCGGCCGCAGAAGATCGACGAGCTGAACGAGCACAAGCTGCTGCATTATTCCAACCAGTCCTCGGGCAATGTCTGGAAGCTGACAGCGCCGTCTGGCGAGAAGCGCCAGGTGCGGACGGCAGGCTGGCTGTCGGTCAATGACGGGCAGTCGCTGCTGAATGCGGCGATTTCGGGGCTGGGGATCGCCTACCTGCCCAGCTACCTCTACGCGGATGCGATGAAGAAGGGGCTGGTCGAGGATGCGCTGCCCTCGCTGCCGGTCGAGACGCAGGGGATCTATGCGGTCTATCCGCCGGGGCGCTTCACCCAGCCCAAGGTGCGTGCCTTCATCGATTTCCTGGTGCAGGAATTCGCCGAGAAGGGGCCGACCAACTGGTAAGGCCCTGATCCTGAAGGGCAACCTGACCGTTCAGGGGGCGCCGTTGGCCCCGGAAGACGGCGCCGCCCGGGGTGGTGCGCGCGCCGCGCCGGCCCATCGTCTTGCGATTCGCAGGCCGCGCGGCTAGGCAGAGGGCGCAATCATGCAGGGGGCGCCAGGTGCGGTATCTCTTCAGCCGGCTGGTCAAGCTGCTTGCAGTGGTCACAAAGATCCTCTGCACGATCCATCTGCGGCTTTTCCCGGAGGCGCGGTTCACCATTCCCGCCTATGCGCCGCCGCTGATCCGGCCGCGCGGCGGCGACCGGAAGATCCCGCGCAAGGTCTACCAGATCAGCTATGGGCACCGGGTGTCCTGCGGGATCTACCTGACCTGGGTGTTCAACCGCCTGATGGCGGCGGATCATGAATTTCACCTGCATATCGACAAGACCACCGCCCGCGACTGGATCAACGAGAATTACCCCGGCGAGATCGCCGAGACCTTCAACCGGCTGCAGATCGGCGCCGCGCAGGCGGATTACTGGCGTGTGCTGGTGCTGCTGAAGGAAGGCGGGATCTACCTGGATACGGATGCCAATTTCGTCTGGCCGCCGTCCTGGGCGATTGGGCCACAGGACGAGGAGATGTTCCTGGAGATGCGCGACGGCGAGATCACGAACTATTTCCTCGCAGGCGCGCCGGGCAACCGGTTCTTCGAAGGGTTCGAAAAGACGATCCGCCAGAACATCCACGAGAACAAGCACGACAATATCTACGTGATGACCGGGCCCAAGGCGATGCTGCCGGCGCTGGAACAGGGCGGGTATCGGTCCGAAAGCTTTCGCATCGTCGCCCATCACGGGCAGTTCACCAACGAAGCCCTGCAATACCCCGATCGCGACCACAAGAAATGGTGGCGCGAGCAGCAGGACAAGGCGATCGTCCGCGAGGACTAGGACATTTCAGGGATTCTCGGGCCGCTCCGGTGGCCGCAGCGGGCCGGGCGGCGCGAGCAGGACAGCCTCGATCCGGCGGTTCAGGCTGCGCGCGGCCGGGTCCAGCGGCGCGGCGCGCGGGGCGAGGGCGCCGAGGGAATGCGCCTCGACCCGGGCCGGATCCACGCCGTGGTCGTCGATCAGGCGCATGCGCAGGGCCTCGGCCTCGGCCATGTCCGTGGCGGTGTCCCCGGCATCCGGGGTGGCGGAATGGGCGACGATGGCCAGGCGCACGTCGGGGCGCTGTTTCAGCACCGAAGAGAGCACGTCCAGCGCGGGGATCGGGGTTTCGGAGGCCGCCGGGGTGATCGTGTCGAGCACGAGACGGCCGGTTTCGATCAGGGTGCGGGCCTGGTCTTCGGCCGAAACGGGCGCGGTGCGGGTGACCTCGGTCACCTGCAGCCAGGCGCCGCCGCGCCCGGCGCTGACCAGCAGGGCAAGCGCGTCACCGTCCGCGTTCATGGCCGAGACATAGCGGTAATCGGCAAGATCCACGAACATGTCGGGCGCGGGCACCACGTCGATGGCGAAGCGGAAGTCGAACCCGCCGCAGACGCGATCCTGGCAGCTGTAGACCGGCACATAGCCCTCGGCCTCGGCCTGGGCGATCAGCGGGTCGATGATCTGCTGGCTGCTCGGGCCTTCGTCCACGCGCCAGGTGCGGCGGGTGATCGTGCCGGTGATGGTCAGCGTCTCCATCCCGTCGGGCGTCCAGGGGCCGGTGGGCAGGGCATGGGCCGCCTCGGACACCCGCTCGGACAGGGGGCGGGTGGTAAAGGCGATGTCGGGCTCGAAGGCCAGCGCCGGACCGGCAGCCAGCCAGACTGCGAGCGCGGCCGGAAGGCACCGGCGCAGGGCAGAACGGGGCGTGCGGGGAGGGTTCATCGGGCCTGCGCGTGGTAGTCGTCGTTGGGCTGCATGGCGGTGGCCGAGGCAACGCGGTTCGTCATGTTGAAGAAGGCCGCCACGTTGGCGATGTCCCAGATGTCACGGTCCGAGAATCCTTCGTCGCGCAGCTTCTGCCGGTCGTCCTCGCCGATCGTGGCGCTGGCGGTGGTCACCAGCGCGGCGAAATCCAGCATCGCGCGCTGGCGCGGATCCAGCGGCGCGGCGCGGTAGTTCATCACCATGTATTCGCCCAGCTTCGGATCGCCCGACAGCGCGCGCACCGCCGCGCCATGGGCGACCTGGCAATACCAGCAGCGGTTGATGGAAGAGACGACCACCGCGATCATCTCGCGTTCAAGCTTGGTCAGGGCGCTGTCGCCCAGCATCAGGTCGTTGTAGAGCGCGGTGAAGACGTTGAGCTTGTCGATGTCGAAGGCATGGGCCTTCAGCACGTTGGGCACCATGCCCAGCTTGTCCTGGCAGATGTCGAAATAGCGCTGCGTGGCCTCGGGCAGCGGATCGACGGCGGGCAGGTTCAGGGCGGTGATCTGGTCGGTCATGATGGGGCTCCCTCCGGTTTGCGGCGGTAATGGTAATCGGTCACCGGGGTCATGGACAGCGAGGCGTAAAGACTGTTCGCCGCGGTATTGGCCCGGGTGCACAGCACCGCCAGCGTGTCGGCGCCATGATCGCGGGCCCAGAAGGCGGCGCCGCGCATCATCCAGTCGGCCAGCCCCTGACGGCGCTGTTCGGGCACGATTTCAAGGGCATGCAGCATGGCGACGCCGTCGTGGATGGCGACATAGGCGACACCCGCGGGGCGCTGGTTCAGCCGGCCAAAGAGCGCGGTCTTGGGCCCCTTCGCGCGTTCCATCACCGCGATGCGGCCGGGGCCGATGCCGCCCTCGGCCCAGATCTCGCGCATGATCGCCAGCGGCTCCCAGATGTCGAAGACGGTGATGCGCGGCAGCGGCTTGTCGCAAAGCTGTGCGGGCGGGCAGACCCAGGCACGGACCGGGTCGTGCACGACGTAGCCGCGCGCGTCGAGCTGCGCGTCGAGGTCTTCCTCGCCCGGGCGGATCATGAAAAGCGGCGGCTGGCCCATGGCCTGCATGGCGGTTTCGGCGGTGGCCAACTCGTCGGCCGTAAACGGCCGCCTCGAAGGTACTTCCCTGACAGGCCGCCTCGTTCCGTCGCGCAGGGTGGCGGCCGAGACACGCTGCCCCCCGCCCTGTCCGTCGCGCAGGGTCCAGGGGCCGTCGTCGAAGATCCGCGCCGGTGGCCAGGTTCCGTCGATCGCCGCCAGCACCCTTTCGGGTGTCATGTGCCGAGATCCCGCGCCAGCCGGGTCATCGCCGCGTTGATCTGGCGCCCCTCGGCCCCGCGCACCACGATATTGGCACCGAAGGCCCCGTCCTTCTGGAACGGGTAGCAGCCGATCGAGAGATCCGGGTAATCGGTCGCCAGCTCGGCCAGGGGGCCGGCGATCTCGCCCTCGGGGCGGTGCACGGTCAGGGTCTGGCTGAGCAGCGGCGCGCCGCCGGTCAGCTTGGGCAGGACCGAGGCGACCATTGCCTCGAACACCGCCGGGACGCCGGCCATCACGTGCACGTTGCCCAGGGTGAAACCCGGCGCGACAGAGACGGGGTTGTCGATCAGCTCCGCGCCCTCGGGGATGCGGGCCATGCGCAGGCGGGCGGCGTTCATCTCGACCCCGCGGCTTTCGTAATGCGCCGCAAGCAGCGCGCGCGCATCCTCGCGCACGTCGATCGTGGTGTCGAAGGCCGCGGCGATGCAATCGGCGGTGATGTCGTCATGGGTCGGCCCGATGCCGCCCGAGGTGAAAACATGGGTATAGCCGCCGGACAGTGCCTTGACCGCCGCGATGATCGCATCGGCATTGTCGCTGACCACCCGGACCTCCTGCAGGTCGATGCCAAGGCGCGAGAGTTCGCCCGCCAGGTGATACATGTTCGCGTCCCGGGTCCGGCCCGACAGGATCTCGTCCCCGATGACGAGCATTGCGGCGGTTGGGTTGGCCATCTGGGTCTCCTTGCAGGGGGTTGGGAGGAGGTATAGGGCGAGCCTCATGCGCTTTCCATCCCCCCTTGTGCCGGCCCGGCTGATCCGCCGCTACAAACGCTTCCTTGCCGATTGCAGGCTGGAGGACGGGCGCGAGGTGACCGCGCATTGTGCCAACCCGGGATCGATGATGGGGCTGGCCGAGCCGGGGATGAAGATCTGGCTGGAGCCGAACGACGACCCGAAGAAGAAGCTGAAATGGGGCTGGCGGCTGGTCGATCACGAGAACGGGCATTTCACCGGTGTCGACACCTCGGTCCCGAACCGTGCGCTGCGCGCCGCGCTGGAGGCGCGCGAGGTGCCGGGGCTGGCCGCGTACGACGTGGTGCGGGCGGAGGTGAAATACGGGCAGGCCAGCCGGATCGACTTTCTCTTGCAGGGAGAGGGGCTGCGGGACGCCTGGGTCGAGGTGAAATCCGTCACCCTGTCCCGCGCGCCCGGCCGGGCCGAGTTTCCCGACAGCGTGACCGCGCGCGGCACAAAGCATCTGCACGAGCTGACGGCCATGGTGGAGGCCGGGCACCGGGCGGTGATGCTGTTCCTGGTGCAGCGCACCGATGCCGCCTGTTTCGCCCCCGCCGCGGATATCGACCCGGTCTATGCCGCCGCATTGGCCCAAGCCGAGTCGGCCGGGGTCGAGGTGCTGATGCACGGCACGCGGATCACGCCCGAGGGGGTGACCCTGGGGCCGGAATTGCCGCGCTGCGGCACGAGCGGGTGCGTTTGAATGTCATATGTGCTATGACATGGGTATCAACCAAAATTTACCGGATTTGCCGGGCTCTTGCGTCTGGCGACGGTGCGTGTGACATGATGATACGATGCGCGGTGACGCAGAAATGCCGCACCCTCTGGCATCGCCTGCCCTGAACCCATATTATTGCATCCAAGATGGAGAGGTTGTTTTGGACACGACGCGCGGCAGACTGACGAAGGACGGGATCCGGATTTACGAGCCGGCCGATTTCGCTGGCATGCATGCGGCCGGAGCGGTCGCGGCGCGGATCCTTGACGAGATCGCGCCGCTGGTCTTTCCGGGCCAGACGACCGAGGCGATCGATGCCCGGATTACCGAACTGGTGGAAGAGTCGGGCTCGACCTCGGCCACGATCGGCTACAAGGGCTACCAGCATGCCAGCTGCATCTCGGTCAATCACGTGGTCTGTCACGGGATCCCCGGGCCGAAGTTGCTGAAGGACGGGGACATCCTGAACGTGGATGTCACCGTCATCGTCGACGGCTGGTACGGCGACACGAGCCGGATGTACGTGGCCGGCAAGCTGCCCCGCAAGGCGGAGCGGCTGATCGAGGTGACTCATGACGCGCTGATGAAGGGGATCGAGGTGGTTCGTCCCGGCGCGACCTTCGGCGACATCGGCTATGCGATCCAGACCTTCGTGGAAGGCCACCGCATGAGCGTGGTGCGCGATTTCTGCGGCCACGGGCTGGGCCGCGTGTTCCACGCGCCGCCAAACGTGCTGCATTACGGGCGCCCGGGCACCGGAGCCGTTCTGGAAGAAGGCATGTTCTTCACCATCGAGCCGATGGTGAACCTTGGCCGGCCCGAGACCAAGACGCTGGCCGACGACTGGACCGCCGTGACGCGGGACAAGTCGCTTTCGGCGCAGTTCGAACATTCGGTGGGCGTGACGGCGGACGGGGTGGAGATCTTTACCCTGTCGCCGGCCGGGAAGTTTCATCCCACCTACGGGTGACGATGTTGCGCGCTGATCCGCCGGATGTGACGGCGGAGAGGTCGGGATGCCTCCGGCGGGAGGTATTTTTGCAAAGATGAAGATGGGGCGGGGCTATAGGGGCCTTGTCCTTTTTTCGTTTGCACCGGGACGCGTTTGATCTGCTGGCGCGGCGGCGGAGGGGGTGGGAGCCTCCGGCGGGAGGTATTTGGGCCAAGAAGAACGAGGGGCGGCGGCCTGCTGTGTCGGGCTGTGTTGCCGGGGACGCACGAGATGGATCCGGCGCGCGGCTGCCGGGGAAGAGGAAAGCGGTTTTCCCCGGGTTGGGGGCGCGTTAGAAGGCGGTGACGCGCTATCCGGAGCCGAACACCCATGTCCACGCCGAAACCCGTCGTTCTGTGCATCCTCGATGGCTGGGGTCTTTCTGAAGAGACCGAGGCCAACGCGCCGCTGCTGGCCCGGACCCCGAATATCGACCGGCTGATGGAGACCTGTCCCCATGCGACCCTGGTCACCCATGGGCCCGACGTGGGCTTGCCCAGCGGGCAGATGGGCAATTCCGAGGTCGGGCACATGAACATCGGCGCCGGCCGGGTCGTGGCGATGGACCTGGGCCAGATCGAGCTGGCGATCGAGGACGGCAGCTTCTTCGAAAACAAGGGCATCACCGATTTCATCGAGGGGCTGATGGAAAGCGGGGGCACGGCGCATCTGATGGGCGTGGTCTCGGACGGGGGGGTGCACGGGCATCTCGATCATCTGCTGGCGGCGGCGAAGGCCACCACCGATGCCGGGGTCCCGACGCTGATCCACGCGATCACCGACGGCCGCGACGTGGCGCCGAAATCGGCCGATGGCTTCATCGCCCAGCTGCAGGAGCGCCTGCCCGAGGGCGCGCAGGTGGCGACCGTCATCGGGCGCTATTTCGCCATGGATCGCGACACCCGCTGGGACCGGGTGGCCAAGGCCTATCACGCCATCGTCGGCGGCGAGGCCGAGCAGGGCGCGGCCAGTGCAGCCGAGGCCGTTGCGGAGGCCTATGCGCGCGGCGAGACGGACGAGTTCATCGCGCCCACCGTCATCGGCGATTACGACGGGTTCGGCGACCGCGACGGGCTGTTCTGCCTGAACTTCCGCGCTGATCGCGCGCGCGAGATCCTGGCCGCCATCGGCCAGCCCGAGTTCGACGGGTTCGACACCGGGCCGCGGCCGAAGCTGGCCGCGATGCTGGGGATGGTGGAATATTCCGACGCCCACAACGAATTCATGACCACCGCCTATCCCAAGGCGAAGATCGTCAACACGCTGGGCGAATGGGTGGCGAAACACGGCAAGAGCCAGTTCCGCCTTGCCGAGACCGAGAAGTACCCCCATGTCACCTTCTTCCTCAACGGCGGGGTCGAGACCCCGGCCGAGGGCGAGGACCGCTTTATGCCGAAATCGCCCGACGTGGCGACATACGACCTGCAGCCCGAGATGTCGGCCGGCGAGGTCACGGATCAGTTCGTCGAGGCGATCCAGGAAGGCTATGACCTGATCGTCACCAATTTTGCCAATCCCGACATGGTCGGCCATACCGGCGACCTGGACGCGGCGATAAAGGCCTGCGAGGCGGTGGACGAAGGGCTGGGCCGGGTGCTGGAGGCGCTGGAGACGGCCGGGGGCGCGATGGTCGTCATCGCCGATCACGGCAATTGTGAATGCATGGTCGATCCCGAGACCGGCGGGCCGCATACCGCGCATACGACGAACCCGGTGCCGGTGATCCTGGTCGGCGGGCCCGAGGGGGCCAGCCTGCGCGACGGGCGGCTGGCCGACGTGGCGCCGACGCTGCTGGCGCTGATGGACCTGCCGCAGCCCGCCGAGATGACCGGGAAGAGCCTGATCGCATGATCCGGCCGGGCGCTGTCCTGCTGGGTCTGGCGCTTGCCGTTCTGCCCCTGGCGTCACAGGCGCAGCAGGCCGATCCGGCCGAGGCCGCGCGGGCGGCTGCGCGGATGATCGAGCAGGCGACGCTGTCGATGCAGGGCGCCACCACGGCGCAGGACCGGGTCGCGGCGCTGACCGAGGCCGTGCAGGCCTATGAGGCCGGGCTGGCCGCCATGCGTGACGGGTTGCGCCGCGCCGCCCTGCAGGAGGCGAACCTGACCGCGCGGCTCGCCGCCCGCGAGGATGACGTGGCGCAATTGCTGGGCGTGTTGCAGAGCATCGGCACGGCGCCGCCGCCGGTCCTGATGCTGCATCCCTCGGGCGCTCTGGGCGCGGCGCGGTCGGGCATGATCATGGCCGACGTGGCACCGGGACTCGAGGCGCAGGCGCAGGCCCTGCGCGAGGACCTGGAAGAGGTGCGCACTCTGCGCATCCTGCAGGAAAACGCGGCGCGGCAGCTGTCCGAAGGGCTGGCCGGGATCCAGCAGGCCCGCGCGGCGCTGAGCCAGGCGATCGCCGACCGCACCGACCTGCCGCGCCGTTTCACCGCCGATCCGGTCCGCACCGCGATCCTGATCGGTTCGACCGAGACGCTGGACGGCTTTGCCAGCGGCCTCTCGGAAATGACCGAGGGAGATATCCCGCGCAGCAATGCCGATATCACCGGGCTGAAGGGGGAACTGCCCCTGCCGGTGCAGGGCCTGCTGCTGCACCGCGCCGGGGCGGCCGATGCCGCCGGGGTCACGCGGGAGGGAATCCTTGTCGCCACCCGGCCCCGCGCCTTGGTCGTCAGCCCCACGGCGGCGACGATTCGCTACCTCGGGCCGCTGCTCGACCTTGGCAACGTCGCGATTCTCGAACCGCAGGCGGACACGCTGTTCGTGCTGTCGGGGCTGGACCAGGTCTTTGGCGAGGCCGGGCAGGTGCTTCCGCCGGGCACGCCCGTGGGACTCATGGGCGGGTCGGACCCCGAGACGGGAGAGATCGTGTCAAGAGGTGGTGAGGGGTCTGGAAACGAGCGGACAGAAACGCTCTATATAGAGGTCAGGGAAAACGGGCAGCCGGTAGACCCCGAGTCGTGGTTCCGGACCGAACAGGATGGATAGGACATGAAAAAGGTACTCATGGTCGCGATCGGCGGGACGCTCGCCGGGATCGTCGCCACGACACAGGTGGCCGGGCCGCTTCTGGCGCAGGAAGGCGAACGCAATGCCAGCGTCTACGAGCAGCTCGACCTGTTCGGAGACATCTTCGAACGGATCCGCGCGCAATATGTCGAAGAGGTCGAGCCGGGCGAGCTGATCGAAGCCGCCATCGACGGCATGCTGACCTCGCTCGACCCGCATTCAAGCTATCTTTCGCCCGATGACGCCGACGCGATGCGCGTGCAGACGCGCGGCGAATTCGGCGGGCTTGGCATCGAAGTCACGCAGGAAGAGGGCTTCGTCAAGGTCGTGTCGCCCATCGACGGGACCCCTGCGGACGAGGCCGGGATCGAGGCGGGCGATTTCATCACCCATGTCGACGGCGAAAGCGTGCTGGGCCTGACGCTTGACTCAGCTGTCGACCTGATGCGCGGCCCGGTGGGGTCGGAAATCATCATCACCGTGGTGCGCGAGGGCGTGGACGAGCCGTTCGACGTGTCGATCATCCGCGACACGATCACTCTGACCGCCGTGCGCACAAGGACCGAAGGCGAAAGCATCGTTCTGCGGGTCACGACCTTCAACGATCAGACCTACCCGAACCTCGAAGCCGGCCTGGCCGAGCAGATCGAGGCCGCCGGCGGGATGGACAACATCAACGGCGTGGTGCTGGACCTGCGCAACAACCCCGGCGGTCTGCTGACGCAGGCGATCCGGGTGTCGGACGCCTTCCTCGACAAGGGCGAGATCGTGTCGACCCGGGGCCGCAACCCCGAGGACGGCGAGCGCTTCAACGCAGAACCCGGCGACCTGATCGACGGCAAGCCGATCGTGGTGCTGATCAACGGCGGCTCCGCCTCGGCGTCGGAAATCGTCGCCGGCGCGCTGCAGGATCATCACCGCGCGATCGTGGTGGGGACCAAGAGCTTCGGCAAGGGCTCGGTCCAGACGGTGATGCCGCTGCGCTCGGACGGGGCGATGCGCCTGACCACGGCGCGCTATTACACGCCGTCGGGCCGGTCGATCCAGGCGCTTGGCGTTTCGCCGGATATCGTGGTGGAACAGCCGCGCCGCAACCCGAATGCCGAGGAGGAAGAGGAAGGCGCGACCCCGCTGACCCGGTCCGAGGCCGACCTGCGCGGGCGCCTGTCCAATGACAGCCTGACCGAGGACGAGATCCGCCAGATCGAGGAAGACCGCGCCAAGGCCGAGGCCGCCGCGGAACGCCGGCAGGAGGATTACCAGCTGGCCTATGCCATCGACATCCTCAAGGGCCTGTCGGCGCTGGGGCCGCAGGACTGACAGACCGGGGCACGACCCCGGAGCGAAATGAAAGAGGGCCGCGCGGAGAGATCCGGGCGGCCTTTTCCTGTGGGTCGCTGCGCGGTCCCGGGCCCGTCGCCGCATCCGCAAACCGCCCGCCGCGGCCCTCCGGCCCGCCTGAGGGCGGCTTTGGCGCCTGCTGTCGGAAGAGCAGCGGAATTACCGCTGTTCCCGGCAGAATCCGCGGGCTATGGCATGCCTCATGACCGATACCTTGCCCCCCTGCCCCGAATGCGCGTCGATCTATGTCTATGAGGTCGACGCCCTGTTGAACTGCCCCGAATGCGGGCATGAATGGAAAGCCGATGAACGGGCCGGCACAGCGCCGGAGGTGCGCGACAGCGTCGGCAATGTCCTTGTGGATGGCGACACTGTCACCGTCATCAAGGACCTGAAGGTCAAGGGCTCTTCGACGGTGGTCAAGGTCGGGACCAAGGTTCGCGGAATTCGGCTGGTCGACGGCGATCACGACATAGATTGCAAGGTGCCGGGAATTGGCCAGATGGGCCTGAAATCCCAATTCGTGAAAAAGGTCTCGGGATAGCCTCAGGGCACTGACGCCGGGAACAGGGTCCGGGCCGCCCCTTGCGGGCGTGGGCCCGGCATCACGACACGGCAGTCCGCCTCCGGGCGGGCGCGCGAATGTCATCGCACCCGGTGCGCCGCAGGCTCAGCCGGTTTCCAGGCAATGCCGCCGGAAGGCGCGTTTGAGCATGTCGAGCTCGGCGCGCAGCAGCTCGATCTCGACCCGGATGTCATCGGCCGCCGGAGCGCCCGCGATCAGCGAGAAGCTGGCCAGTTTCTCTCCGCTCTCGCCGTCGCTGATGACGAAGGTCTGCACGCCGTCGGCCACCGCCTCGGACGGGATCGGCACGCGCAGGGTCCAGCTGCCCTGTTCGGGGTCCAGCTCGGTCAGCTCCACCCCCTCGACCGGACGGTCGAGCCAGGTCACCGCAACGGCGGGTTCGGTCCCGGCGGGCAGTGTCGGGGTGTCGGTCAGGATGCCTTGCCAGATGCCGCCCCGCAGGCGCGTTTCGGTCAGTTCCATGTCATGCCCTCCGGGCTGTGGATGGGGGCCGGCCGGGTCACAGCGCGGCCCGCGGCAGCCGCGCGAAGGTCAGGTCGCGCAGCACCACCTGGTTCATCTCGGGGCCTTCGAAGATCAGGTCGACCCAGGCGTGTTCCACCCGTTTCTCGTTCAGTTTGGAATAGGCGAGGTCGAATTCCACCATCGCCTCGGACCGGTCGGGCGATATCTCCCGCACGATCTGTTCGGTGTTCGGGCCGTGCTGCACGTTGAGCCGGGCAAAGATCTCAAGCGGTTTCTCGACCTCGACGATGGTGGTCATCCGGATCAGGTGGTCGCGCGTCAGCCCCTGCACCGCCGCCTCGGGCAGGTCGACCACCAGCGACAGGAACGACCCGTCGAAGCGGAACACGTCCATGCGCAGGCCGAAGGGAGCGAGATCCTCTTCGCGCAGGTTGCGGATCTGGCGCAGCGTCAGCTCGGAGGTGGCGCAATCGTGGAACAGGGTCAGCCCCTCGCCCAGGCTGGCGCGGCTTTCGGCGGCAGCGAGGCCAGGCCGGCCCAGCGGGCCGCGCCAGGCCTCGGGGCGCCAGGCCCAGTCGGTGCCGGGCGGGCGGTGAAAGGCATTGGTGCCGATCGCAGGCAGCGCCAGCCGCCCGTCGGCCACGTGGATCAGCCGGTCCAGGTGGTGGCGCAGCTGCCGCGCCTCGGTCCGCTGGTCGCGCAGCTCGGACAGGCTGGCGGTCTGCGCCGCGCGCGCCAGGCGGCGCCAGCGGCGCATCGCCCGCCGGAAGTTGACGCGATCGAGTATCCTGCCCATCCGCTGCCTCTGCCCATCCGTCCCTGTGCCTGTCCGTCGGGTGCCCTTCGGCACCCGACACATCCAGGCGCGCCCCGGGCCTGTTCACGACATTGTCCCCGGCGCCCACGTCACGCGTGCCGTCAGGCGCATCGCCTCGCCCGGGCGTCCATGCACCTGATTTCCCCGCCTTTCTATCGAAGCGGGGAGGGTTCTGTAATCCGGCATAGCCGAGATCGTTAAATTTTTGGCCCTAATTGTCCGCCGATGCCGCACCCGCAACGGAAAGCCGCCGGCTTGCGGCATTGGTGCGGCGGGCCAGCTGTCCCAGCAGGTTGGCCCCGGTGGAGCCCAGGGCCCGGCTGTCCTCGGGCGCGAAGAGGCCCAGCACGACAAGCTGGTCGTTGACGACGAAGGCGCCGCGCCAGTGGATCTCGTCCAGGCCCGGCAGAGGCGGCACACCTGCGGCGCGGACCATGGGCACGGCGCCGCTCCGCGCCTCGGCCACGGCATTGTCCGGATAGGCGTCGGCGATGGTGCGGGCGGTGATCGGCGTGTCGCCCCGGGTCCAGGGCGTGGTGGTCACGGTCATCACCGCCGGGCTTTGCCCCGACAGCGTGGCAAAGGCGGTCTGCGGCGACAGCCGGCTGCACAACGCCAGCATGGCAAAGCCATCCCGTCCCGAGGCGTCGATCGTGGTGGGGTCGATGCAGAAGCCCGTGGGCGCCGTCAGCGCCACCCGGCCGTCGCCCAGCACGGTGGAGGTCACCGCCGCCTGGCCACCGGAGGCCGGCACATCCAGCGCCAGTCCTCCGTCTTCGGTGCAGCCGGCCAGGATCATCATCAGACCCAGGCCGGCCACGAGGCCCTTACAGGTCCATGTAGTCATGCGTTTCCGCCTGCGCGCCGGGGTGGGTCACCGCGCCCTTGTAGGTCGCACCCACAAGCTGCGCGTATTTCCACAGGGCGCCGGAGGCGTAGTTGGTCGGGCGGGCGCCTGGCCAGGCCTCTTTCCGCTTGGCCAGTTCCTCGTCCGACAGATCGACCGACAGTTCGCCGCTGACGGCGTCGATGGTGATCACGTCGCCGGTCTTCAGCAGTGCGATCGGGCCGCCATGGGCCGATTCCGGCCCCACGTGACCGACGCAGAAGCCCCGCGTCGCGCCCGAGAACCGCCCGTCGGTGATCAGGGCGACCTTCTTGCCCATGCCCTGGCCCGACAGGGCCGCGGTGGTGGCCAGCATCTCGCGCATGCCGGGGCCGCCCGCGGGGCCCTCGTTGCGGATGACGATGACGTCGCCTTCCTTGTAGGTGCGCGCCTTTACCGCGGCAAAGGCCTCTTCCTCGCTTTCGAAGACGCGGGCCGGGCCCACGAACCGCTGGTGCTGCGGCTCGATCCCCGCGACCTTCACGATCGCGCCTTCGGGGGCCAGGTTGCCCTTCAGGCCGACAACGCCGCCGGTCTTGGTCAGCGGCGTCTCGATCGGATAGATCACGCGGCCGTCGGCATTGCGGGTGATCTTGTCCAGCTCCTCGCCGATGGTCTCGCCGGTGGCGGTCATGCAGTCTTCGTGGATCAGGCCCGCCTTGCGCAGTTCCTTCATCACCACGGGGATGCCTCCGGCGTCGTAAAGGTCCTTGGCGACGAACTGGCCGCCCGGCTTGAGATCGACGAAATAGGGGGTGTCGCGGAAAATCTCGCAGACGTCATCGAGGAAGAAGTCGATCCCCGCCTCATGCGCGATGGCCGGCAGGTGCAGGCCCGCGTTGGTCGACCCGCCTGTGCAGGCCACGACCCGCGCGGCGTTTTCCAGCGATTTGCGGGTCACCACGTCGCGCGCGCGGATGTTCTTCTCGATCAGGTCCATGACCGCCTGGCCAGACGCCTCGGCATACTGGTCGCGGCTCTCGTAAGGCGCTGGCATGCCCGAGGAGTTCATCAGCGCCAGGCCGATCGCCTCGGAGACGCAGGCCATGGTGTTGGCGGTGAACTGGCCGCCGCAGGCGCCCGCGCTCGGGCAGGCCACGCGTTCCAGCATGTCCAGCGCGGCATCCGACATCTCGTGGTTCTGGTGGCGGCCGACGGCTTCGAACATGTCCTGCACGGTCAGGTCGCGGGTGCGGAAATCTTCCGGGATCTCGTCGACCTGCGGCGCCTTGCCCGGCAGGATCGAGCCGCCGTAGATGAAGACCGACGGGACGTTCAGTCGCACCATGGCCATCATCATCCCCGGGAGCGACTTGTCGCACCCGGCCAGGCCCACGATCGCGTCGTAGCAATGGCCGCGCATCGTCAGCTCCACCGTGTCGGCGATCGCCTCGCGCGAGGCGAGCGAAGAGCGCATGCCCTCGTGGCCCATGGCGATGCCGTCGGTCACGGTGATGGTGGTGAATTCGCGCGGGGTTCCGGACGCCGCCTTGACGCCCAGCTTCACGGCCTGGGCCTGGCGACTGAGCGAGATATTGCAGGGCGCGGCTTCGTTCCAGCAGGTGGCAACACCCACCAGCGGCTGATGAATTTCTTCATCCGACAGCCCCATGGCGTACATGTACGACCGGTGCGGCGCGCGCTCCGGGCCTTCCGTAACATGACGGCTGGGCAGTTTGGACTTGTCGAACTTGCGCTTGAGCATGGCGGCCTCCCCTGGCTGGTGGTCCCATGCCAATAGCTCTGCCCAGACCGGCAGACAAGGGGAAGTGGCGGCAGGCGTCCCGCGCGCGCCGATGTGCCGGAGCTTCTGTGCACCTCCGACAGTCCCTTGTGCGGAAACTTGTTTTTAACCGAACTGGGGCCTACGTTCTTGCATCCCGCCTGCTTCCCGCATGCCTTCCACCGGGCGCCCGCCGCCTCTCCAAATTTCAGGCCCCGCGATGGACCGCTCGCTCTTCGCCTTCATCTGGCGCTACTCGAAACGCGATCAGCTCGTATTGCTCGGGCTGACGATCCTGTCGTTCCCGTTTCTCTACGTCTCGCTCGAACTGCCGAAGCGGATCATCAACGACGCGATCGGCTCGTCGACCTCGAACATCACGGTCCTGGGCACGCAGCTTTCGCAGATCGAATACCTCGTGGTGCTCTGCGTCCTGTTCCTGGCGGCCGTCGTGGCCTCGGGCCTCTTCAAGATGCGGATCAACACCTACAAGGGCACCGTGTCCGAACGGATGCTGCGGCGCCTGCGCTACCAGCTGATGAGCCGGATGATGCGCTTCCCGGCGCCCTATTTCCGCACCACGTCCCAGGGCGAACTGGTGTCGATGGTCACAGCCGAGGCCGAGCCGATGGGCGGGCTGATGGGCGACCTGATCGCGCAGCCGGTGTTCCAGGCGGGGCAGATGCTGACCATCGTGACCTTCCTGTTCATGCAGAGCGTCTGGTTCGGGCTGGCCTCGATCGCGCTGATCCCGCTGCAGGCCTGGCTGATCCCGATGCTGCAGCGCCAGATCAATCTGCTGAACAAGGACCGCATCGTCGAGATCCGGCACCTGTCGTCCGAGATCGGCGAGACGGCGGCGGGCATCTCGGACCTGCGCGCCAACGGCGGCTGGCGCTATCGCTCGGCGCTTCTGACGGATCGGCTGGGCCGGATCTTCGAGATCCGGTTCAAGATCTACCAGAAGAAGTTCTTCATGAAGTTCCTCAACAACTTCATCACCCAGCTAACGCCGTTCTTCTTCTACCTCGTCGGCGGCTACCTGGCGATCCAGGGCCAGATCAGCGTCGGCGCCCTGGTCGCCGCGCTGGCCGCCTACAAGGACATCGCCGCGCCGTGGAAGGAACTGCTGACCTACTACAACCAGGTGCAGGACATGTCGCTGCGCTGGACGGTTGTGACCGACCGCTTCGCGCCGCGCTCGATGATCGAGGACCGGCTGCTCAACGACATCCCCGAAGAGATCCCGCACCTGACGGGCGATATCGTGCTGAAGGACGTCACCGTCACCGATCAGGACGGCAACATGGTGCTTGAGGATCTCGACCTGACGATCCCCGGCAAAAGCCGGCTGGCGGTGCAGGGAGGGACCGCCGCGGAACGCGCGGCCTTCGCCGGCCTGCTCACGCGTGAGATCCTTCCGACCCGCGGCAAGGTCGAGATCGGCGGGCAGGACCTGGCCACATTGCACCAGGCGGTGATCGCGGCGCGAATCGGCTATGCCCATTCGCAGCCCTACCTTTTCGACGGCACGCTGGGGCAGAACCTGCTGATGCCCTTCGGCATGCACCCGGGCGAGTCGCAGGACCCCGACTGGCCCAAAAGCCGCGCCGGGACCGAGGCGGTGCGCTCGGGCAATTGCCCCGATCCGCTGAATTCCGAATGGCTGGACCCGGGCGTCGGCGGCTATGCCGACCGCAACGAGGTCGGGTCCTGGTGGTTCAAGCTGATCCAGGCCATCGGCCAGGACGAAGAGATATTCCGCAAGGCCCTGCAGCTGCGGATCTCGCCCGAGGTTCACCCCGAACTGACCCGCGCCATCGTCGGCATGCGCGACGCGGTGCATGACCGCATCGTCGAGGCCGGTCTGGACGACATCGTGTTCCGTTTCGATCCCGACAAGTTCAACCCGGCGATCCCGCTGGGCGGCAACCTGCTGTTCGCCGCGCCGCGCAAGCCGCTGTCGACCGAAGGCATGGCCCAGGCCCGGCTGTTCCGCGACCTGATCCAGCGCGAAGGCCTGGGCACCGAGGCGCTCAACATCGGCCAGTCTGTGATCGACACGCTGAACCGCACCTTCGGTCACGACGGGATCGACCACCCGCTGTTCCGCCGTGTCGGGCTGGACCCGGATATCTACCGGCAGCTTGTCTCGATCGTGTCCAAGCGCCGCGTGAAGGGCGATGACAAGCTGGAGGATGACGAGCACCTGATGCTGATGACGGTGCCCTTCACCCTGACCGCCGAACAGATCGGATCGGATTTCCCGGAACGCCTGAAGCAGAAGATCGTCAAGGTCCGCAACAGCCACCGCGAAACGCTGCGCCGCATGGGCGGGGATCTCTTCGTGCCCGTCACGCCCGAAACCTACCTGCCGCGGCTGACGGTGCTGGAAAACGCGCTTTACGGCCGGATCTCGATGCATGCCGGCGCGCGCGCGGACGAGGTCGAGGATGTCGTGGCCGAGATGCTCAGCGACGAGGGGCTGCGCTGGCGGATCGCGCGGCTGATCTTCGACCTGCAGACCGGGATCGGCGGCGCCAACCTGCCCAAGACCCTGCAGGAACGCGCGGCCTTCAGCCGGGCGGCGCTGAAGCGGCCCGACGTCCTGGTCTTTGACCGGGTGCTGGAAAGCCACGATTCCGAGGCCCGCGCCGCCGTGCGCACCAACCTCAAGGAACTGCTGCCCGACGCGACCATGATCTTCATGGAGGCGAAGTTCAAACACCCGTCGCAATACGACAAGCTGATCGTGCTGAAGGACGGCCGCATCGACGGCGAGCGCACGTTGGGCGGTGGCGACGATGCCGAGGGCAACGAGGAATTTCGCCACAAGCTGCGCGCCATCGCCGGGACCGACCTGTTCTCGCGGCTGGATGCCCGCAACCAGCGGCTGCTGGCCTTCTCGGCCAGCTGGTATCGCGCCAAGCCCGGGCAGGTGATCTTTCGCGCCGGGCAGCCGGCCGATGCCGTCTATCTCTGCGTTTCGGGCAAGGCGCAGGTGCAATGGCCCGATGCCGACCCGAAGGACAAGCCGCTGACCGTGGTCGAACCGGGCCGCGTGATCGGCGACCTGGCGATCATCGAACGCTCCGACCGGGTCACCGACCTTGTCGCACTGGAAAAATCCCGCTTCCTGCGCATCGGCGCCGAGGAGTTCCGCGACGTGATCGAGGCCGACTCGACCGTGGCCATGGCGCTGCTGGAAACCGTGGCCGGCCACCTGTCGGCGCTGGCGGGCTTCCTCGACCGCTCGGGCGTGGACATCAAGAAGATCACCGCCGAGGCCGATGGCGATGCGCTGGACGAGATCACCCAGGACGAGGATGCCTGATCCCGCGCGGTCTTCCGGGCCCGGCCTCGGCTGGGCCGCCCATGCGGGCTTTGTCGCGCCGGCCCGCGACCGGGCCGAGCTCTGGCGTCTGCCGCTGGGCCTTCTGGTGGTGGCGGCGACGGGGCTGGCGCTGAACGCGGTGCTGGCCGGCGCGTTGTCGGCGGTGTCGCCCGATTTCTGGCGCGGCGAGATCGCCACGGCCCGGGCGCCGGGGCAGACGCCGGCGTCGCTTCTGGTGCTGCTGACAACCTTCGCCTTCTTCGCCCTGGGCACCGGGCTGGCCGTGGTGATGGTCCACCGCCGCCCGGCGCCGACCCTTCTGGGCCCCCTGCGCGCCGCGGTCTCGCAATTCGGAGCGGTGCTGGCCATGCTGCTGCTGGTCGCACTGGCAATCGCCGTGCTGCCGCCCTGGCGTTCGGGCCTGGAGCCCGAGCCGAACCTGCCCTTCGGCACCTGGGCCGCGCTCTTGCCGCTGTCGCTGACCGCGCTGCTGATCCAGGTCGGCGCCGAAGAGGTGCTGTTCCGCGGCTATCTCCAGCAGCAGCTGGCCGCGCGGTTCGACAGCCCCTGGATCTGGATCGGGGTGCCGTCGCTTCTGTTCGCCGCCGGCCATTACGTGCCGTCCGAGGCGGGCGAGAACGCGCTGCTGATCGCGGTCTGGGCGGCGGTCTTCGGCGTGCTGATGGCCGACCTGACCGCCCGCGCCGGCACGCTGGGCCCCGCCATCGCCGTGCACATGGCCAACAACGTCGTCGCCATCCTGCTGATTTCGGTCACCGACGGGATGAGCGGCCTTGCGCTCTATGTCAGTGCCGGCGCCGCCGATCCCGAGCTGGTCCGCGCCTGGCTTCCGGTGGATTTCGCCACGATGGTGGTGTCCTGGCTGGCGGCCCGCCTGGCCCTGCGTCGCTGATTGCAATTGCCGCGGCGACAGCATATCTCAGCCCCCGAACGCCAACCGAGGGGCGCCTGAATGAACTGGATCAACAATTTCGTCCGGCCGCGGATCAATTCGATCTTCTCGCGCCGTGAAACGCCGGAGAACCTGTGGCAGAAGTGCCCGGAATGCGGCACGATGCTGTTCCACAGGGAGCTGTCGGACAACCTCAACGTCTGCACGAACTGCAATCACCACATGGGGATCACCCCGCGTGACCGGTTCACGGACCTGTTCGACGGCGGCGTCTTCTCCGAGGTGGCCGTGCCCGAGCCCAAGGCCGACCCGCTGCACTTCCGCGACCAGAAACGCTATCCCGACCGCCTGCGCGCGGCCCAGAAGGGCACCGGCGAGAAAGAGGCGATGCTGGTCGCCACCGGCGAGATGGGGCGCACGCCGATCGTCGCCGCCGCTCAGGATTTCTCGTTCATGGCCGGGTCCATGGGGATGTATGTCGGCAACGCCATCATCGCCGCCGCACAAGAGGCGGTGAAGCTGCGCCGGCCGCTGATCCTGTTCTCCGCCGCCGGCGGCGCGCGGATGCAGGAAGGCATCCTGTCGCTGATGCAGATGCCGCGCACCACTGTCGCCGTGGAAATGGTGAAGGACGCGGGCCTGCCCTATATCGTCGTGCTGACCCACCCGACCACGGGCGGGGTCACGGCCTCATATGCGATGCTGGGCGACGTCCATATCGCCGAGCCCAACGCGCTGATCTGCTTCGCCGGGCCGCGCGTGATCGAACAGACCATTCGCGAAAAGCTGCCCGATGGCTTCCAGCGGGCCGAATACCTGCTGGACCACGGCATGCTGGACCGGGTCACCCACCGGACCAAGATGAAGGACGAGCTGATCACCATCACGCGGATGCTGCTGAACATGCCGCCCGCCATCAAGGGTGACCTGCCCGCGCCCGATCCCGACACCACGCATGACACCACGTCCGGGGCCCCGGCCGAACCGGCGCCCGACAGCAAGGCCAGCCCCGCCGCATGACCGCGCAAGGTTCCGATCTCATCCTCGAACGGATGATGACGCTGCACCCCAAGGTGATCGACCTCACCCTGGACCGGATGTGGCGCCTGCTTGAGGCCCTTGGCCATCCCGAACGCCGCCTGCCCCCGGTGATCCACCTGGCGGGCACCAACGGCAAGGGCTCGACCCAGGCGATGATCCGCGCCGGTCTCGAGGGCGCGGGCAAATCCGTGCACGCCTATACTTCGCCGCACCTGGCGCGGTTCCACGAACGCGTGCGCCTGGCCGGAGAGCTGATCTCCGAAGCCGCGCTGATCAACGCGCTGGACCGCTGCTACGAGGCCAACGGCGGGGTCGAGATCACCTATTTCGAGATCACCACCTGCGCCGCCCTTCTCGCCTTTGCCGAGACCCCGGCGGATTACACCCTGCTCGAGGTCGGGCTGGGCGGGCGCCTGGACGCGACCAACGTGATCGACACGCCGGTCGCGACGGTCATCACCCCGGTGTCGATGGATCACGAGGCGTTCCTCGGCGACACGCTGGAGGCGATCGCGGCCGAAAAGGCCGGCATCCTCAAGCGCGGCGTGCCCTGCGCGGTGACCCGCCAGGATCCCCGCGCGCTCGAGGTCATCGAACGCGCCGCCGCGCGTGCCGGGGCGTCGCTGCTTGTGCAGGGCGAACACTGGCACGTTGGCGAGGAACACGGCCGGCTGGTCTATCAGGACGAGACCGGTCTGCTGGATCTGCCCCTGCCCGCGCTGCGCGGCCGCCACCAGCTGGACAATGCCGGCGCCACCCTGACGGTGCTGCGCCAGCTCGGCATCGGCGAGGCGGGCTGCCGGGCGGCGATGGAAAACGTCATCTGGCCCGCCCGGATGCAGCGCCTGACCGAAGGCCCGCTGGTCGAAGCGGCCGGCGATCGCGAGCTCTGGCTCGACGGCGGCCACAATCCCGCGGCCGGCGAGGCCCTAGGCGACCTGCTGGGCGGCCTGCCGCCGCGCCCGACCGTGCTGATCTCGGGCATGATGAACACCAAGGATTGCACCGGCTTCCTGCGCCCTCTTGCCTCCCGCGCCGACCGCCTGATCGCGGTGCCGGTCCCGGGCGAGGAAAACGGGCTGGATCCGGAGAGCCTTGCCGAAAGCGCGCGATCCGTGGGCCTGGCCGCCGAGGTCGCGGCCAGCACCGAGGCCGCCGTGGCGTCCGCCGGGGACGCCGAGCGGATCGTGATCTGCGGCTCGCTCTACCTGGCGGGGTCGGTGCTGAAACGGAACGGGTAAGGGGGCGCTGCCCCCGTCGCCTGCGGCGACTCCCCCGCGGGTATTTGGGCAAAGATGAAGCAGGGGCGTGGCGCGCGATTTCCTGAAGAGATCGTTAATACGCCCCTGTAACGTGTTGATTCTATTGGCCAGCCAAAGTGTCCCACGCGTGGGACATTGCGGCACGCCCTGGTTCACCTTTGGAAAAATACCCCGGCCAGACGGCGCCGAAATCGCCGACAGCGAAGACGGGGGCTCACCGCCCCCAATCCTCCCCCATCATCTCGCGCAGGCGCGACGCGGTGCGCTCGAATTCAAAGGCCCCGTCGCCCTCCATGTAGAGCATTTCCGGCTGGGCCTGGGCCGAGCAGATCAGCCGCACCTTCGCCTCGTAGAGCGCGTCGATCAGGGTGACGAAGCGCTTGGCCTCGTTGAAGTTGTTGCGCGACAGGCTGGGCACGTCCTCGAGCACCAGCACCTTCACCGCATCGGCCAGGGCGAGGTAGTCGGCCGGGCCCAGCATCTTGCCGCAGAGATCGTAGAACCGCGCCCGGGCGATGCCGTTGCGATAGGCCGGAAGCTCGACCTCGCGGCCCTTCACGTGCAGGACCAGCGGTTCCGCGGGCCCGCCCGACAGATCTTCCCAGACCTCGCGGATGCGGGCGCGGGTGTCGGAATTGATCGGGGTGAAATAGGTCGGCGCGCCCTGCAGGCGGTTCTGGCGGTAATCCGTGTCCGAGGCCAGCTCGTGGACGACCATGCGCTCCTTGATCAGCTCGATGAAGGGCAGGAAAAGCGCGCGGTTCAGCCCGTCCTTGTAAAGGTCGTCCGGCAGACGGTTCGAGGTGGTCACCATCACCACGCCGGCATCGAAGAGTTTCTGGAACAGCCGCCCGACGATCATCGCGTCGGTGATGTCGGTGATCTGCATCTCGTCGAAGGCCAGGCAGCGGACCGAGGAGATCACCGCCTCGGCCGCCGGTTCCAGCGCGTCCTCGACCTTGCGCTGTCGGGCCTCGTGCATGGCCGCGTGGATTTCCTGCATGAAGGCGTGGAAATGCACGCGGCGGGTGGGGATGCCGTCCAGCGAGTCGACGAAGAGGTCCATCAGCATGGATTTGCCGCGCCCGACCCCGCCCCAGAGGTACAGCCCCTTCGGCGGTTCCGGCGGCTTGCGGAACAGGCCCCGGCGCACGGGCTGCATCAGCCCCTCGCGGATCCGGTCGAATTCCGGCATCACCTCTTCCTGAGCCGGATCCGGACGGATGGTGCCATTGGCGACACCGGCCTTGTAGATGGACATCATGTCGGTCATGGCGCGTGACCTAGCGCGGGCCTGCGCGGAATGGCAAGCGACCTTGCGTCAGGTCGCGCCGTGCAGGGCCGCCATGCGGTGGCCTGCCTTGCGCATCGGCGCGGCGCGGCTAAGCTCGCCGCAACCGCTTGAGAGGGTCGGTCCATGCCTCGTACATCCTCGCTGATCACGCCCGTCCTGGTGACCGGCTGCCTGATCACGCTTGTCAGTTTTGCCATACGCGCCTCCTTCGGGGTCTTCCAGATCCCGATTGCCGAGGAATTCGGATGGGCGCGGGCCGAATTCTCGCTGGCGCTGGCGTTCCAGAACCTGGCCTGGGGGATCGGTCAGCCGATCTTTGGCGCGATCGCCGAGCGGATGGGAGAGCGCAAGGCTGTGGTCATCGGCATCCTGCTTTATGCGCTGGGGCTGGTGCTGTCGGCCGGGTCGGTGACGCCGCTGGGGCACCAGGCCTGGAACTGGATGATCGGCTTCGGCATCGCCGGCAGCGGCTTTGGCCTGATCCTGGCCATCGTCGCCCGCGCGGCGAGCGAGGAGCACCGGTCGATGGCCATGGCGATCACCACCGCCGCGGGCAGCGCGGGGCAGGTGGTGGGGGCGCCGGTGGCGGAATGGCTGCTGAGCCTGATGAACTGGTCGCAGGTCTTCCTGGTCTTTGCAGGCGCCATGCTGGTTCTGCTGATGCTGGTGCCCGGGCTGAAGGCGCCGGAGGGCAGCGGATCTTCGGGCCCGGACGAGACCCTGGGCGAGATCCTGGGCCGCGCGCTGCGCGATCCGTCCTTCACGCTGATCTTCCTGGGCTTCTTCAGCTGCGGCTACCAGCTGGGCTTCATCACTTCGCATTTCCCGGCGCTGGTGACCGAGATGTGTGGGCCGATCGCGCCGGGCAGTGTGCTGCACGGGCTGGGCGTGACGACGACCTCGGCGCTGGGGGCGGTGGCGATCTCGCTGATCGGACTGGCCAATATCGCTGGGACGCTGCTGGCGGGCTGGGCGGGCAAGCATTACCCGCGCAAATACCTGCTGGCCGGGGTCTATGCCGGGCGGACGCTGTTTGCCGGGCTGTTCATCCTGTTCCCGATCACGCCCGGCACGGTGCTGCTGTTCTCGGCCGGGATGGGGGCGCTGTGGCTGGCGACGGTGCCGCTGACCTCCGGCCTCGTGGGGCATATCTACGGGCTGCGCTACCTCGGCACGCTCTACGGGCTGGTGTTCTTCAGCCACCAGCTGGGGTCCTTCCTGGGGATCTGGCTGGGCGGGCGGATGTATGACGCCTTTGGCGATTACACCCTGGTCTGGTGGGTCGGCGTGGGGATCGGCGCGTTTTCGGCCATCGTGCACCTGCCGGTGCGGGAACAGCCACTGGCGCGGCCGCTGGCGGCCTAATCGTCGGTGAGCGTGGCGCGCAGCGCGTCCAGGACCTGGGCCGTATGGGTATAGGGCAGGCCGTGGCCCGCGCCGGGGATGACCTCCTGCCGGGCGTTGCGGCTCCATTCCGTCAGCTTGCCCATGGCGCTCAGCGGGATGACCCTGTCCTGTTCGCCCCAGATCGCGATCACCGGCACCTCCTGCGCACGAAGGGCGCGGTGGTCGGGCTCGAACCTCTCCGACAGGATGCCGCGCAGGGATGACAGGACAGCGGGTGTGTAGCCGCGATAATCCAGTTCGGCCTGCTGGCGGTCGGTGATGTCGGGGACCGAGCCGGGCAGGTCGCGCCCGGCCTCGGTCTCGTGCATCTGGCGCAGCGGGAAGACGGCAAGCATCAGCCAGTCGCCAAAGCCCTTCGTGTCGCGCATGAGGCGGGTCAGGCGCGACATCCGCATCCCCATGCCGGCGGGGGCCAGCAGCACAAGCCGGCGGATCCGGTCGGGGTGGCGCGCGGCAAAGGCCGTGGCGATGGCGCCGCCCATGGAATAGCCGAACAGCGTGATGTCCCGGCGCACGCCTTCGAATTCCAGCAGCTCTTCCAGCTGGCGCAGGAAGAAGGCGCGGTCCTGCAGGCCCGGCGGCCGGTCAGAGCAGCCGCGCCCGTAAAGATCGTAGACCAGAACGCGAAAACCCCAGGCCGCCAGCCCCCGTGCCAGGCCGGACCAGACGACGGCCGGCGTGGTCAGCCCGTGGATGCAGACGGCGACGGGACCCCGAAGGGGGCCGATCCAGTGGTAATGGGTCACGCCCTGCGACAGCTCGGCAAAGCTGCCGCCGGCCGCGCGCCGAAGCTCGGGCGTCATGGGCTTGCGGGTGCGCTCGGCGATCAGCGGCCAGGCGAAAAGCACCAGCAGCAGGCCAAGCAGCACCAGTCCGATCATCCGGCCATCCAGCGGCCCAGGATGTAATCCGCCGTCATCAGGTCCAGATGCGCGCCGCCGCCGTTCTTGAACAGCGTGATGTCGTCCGGTCCGCCCCGGGTGAAGGACCCGATGTCGTAGAAATCGGCGCGGATGGCGTCGCGGGCGAGGACGCCGGAGGCAAGCGGGATCTTGAGCTCGCCGATATGGTCCAGCGTGGTGTCGCAGCTGTCGACATAAACCGTCGCGCGTTGCAGCGCGGTGTCGTCGGCCTCGCGCATGTCGGGGCGGTAGGCGCCGATCAGGTTGACGTGCTGGCCGGGGCGCAGCCACGCGCCCTTCAGCACGGGTTCGGTGGACATGGTGGCGCCCAGGATGATGTCGGCCTCGGGCACTGCCGTTTCCAGGTCGGTGACGGCGGTGACATGGTGGAAGCCCTCGGCCAGCGCCTCGGCCCGGGCGGGGGTGCGGTTCCAGACGCGGAACCGGGCGCCGGGGAAGCCGGCCGAGAAGGCCTCGATCAGCGTGCCGGCGACGGTGCCGGCGCCCATGACCAGGATCGTGTCGACCTTCTCCGGCGCCAGGAGCTGCGCGCCGAGCAGGCTGTCGCCGGCGGTCTTCCACTTGGTCACAAGGTGAAAATCGACCAGCGCCTTCAGCGTGCCGTCGGTGTCGTCGTAGAGAGTCACCGCACCATTGATCGACGGTTTGCCGGCCTCGGCATTGCCGGGAAAGATCGTCGCGGTCTTCACCAGCTGGCCCAACCCGTCGATCCAGGCCGCGCGCGACAGAAGCGTGTCGGGGTCGCGGTAGAGGAAGGTATCGCCGATCTCGGCCCTGGGCAGGGCGTGGCCACGGGCCAGCGCCTCGGCCAGGTCGAGCCAGTCAAGCAGCGCCTCGCCCTCGGTGAAGGGAATGATCGTGGGGGTCATGCCGCCTCCTCTTCGGTCAGCAGACCATGCGAGACGAGGCAGTCGGCCCAGCCGTCGGGGCCGGTGAACAGGTGGGTCTGCCATCCCCGCACCTGGGCGGCGGCGATGTTGTCGGCACGGTCGTCGGCAAAGAGCAGGTTGCGCGGGGCGATGCCGCAATCCTCCTCGACCATGCGGTAAATCTCGGGGTCCGGTTTCGTCACCTTCATGTGGCCCGAGATGTACTTGCGGTCGAATTCGTCGAGAAACGGGTAGTGGGTGAGCGCGAAATCGAAGCTTTCGACGCCGAAATTGGTCAGCGAGAAGACCGGGACGCCCTTGGCCCGCAGCGCCCGCAGCAGCCGGACGGAGCGCGGGATCTCGGGCCGGGCGAGTTCGATCCAGCGATCGTGCCACATGCGGATCTCGTCCCGGAATTCGGGGTAGTCCTCGGCGGTGGCATAGATCGTCCTGGTGAAATGGTGGCCCATGTCCACCTTGTCGTTCATGCCATGCAGATCGACGGTGTCGAACATCGCGCGGCGGCGGTCCTCTCCGATCTCGGCGTCGTAGAACCGTTCCGGTTGCCATTCGATCAGCACGTTGCCGATGTCGAAGATGACGGCTTCTGGTCGCATGCGTCTGCCCCTTGCGTGTTCAAAAGTCTTCAAAGACTTTTGGCAAATTTCTTCGAAAGAAATTTGGGGCGCAAGGGGCAGAGGCCGGTTTGGGCCTGATCAGGCGAAGAGCGCCTCGGCGTGGAAGGCGACATGCTCTTCCATGAAGGTCGAGACGAAGAAATAGCTGTGATCATAGCCCTTCTGCAGACGGAAGGTCGCCGGCTGGCGGCGCGTGGCGATGGCATCGGCCATGACCTCGGGGCGGAGCAGGTCGATGAACTGGTCGGTCGACCCGGTGTCCATCAGGACCGGCCCGTCAAAGCCCACTTCGCGCATCAGGTGCGAGGCGTCGTGCCTGGCCCAGGCGGTTTCGGTCCCGCCCAGGTACGCGGTCAGCTGCTTGCGGCCCCAGTCCGAGCCCATCGGGTTGCAGATCGGCGAGAAGGCCGACACCGACTTGAACCGCCCTGGATTGTTCATCGCGATGGTCAGCGCGCCATGGCCGCCCATGGAATGGCCGGTGATCGCCTGGCGCTCCATGTCGAGGGCGAATTCGCGGCCCACCAGCGCCGGCAATTCCTCGACCACGTAGTCCCACATCCTGAAATGCGGGGCCCAGGGATCCTGCGTCGCGTTCACGTAGAACCCCGCGCCCTTGCCGAGATCATAGGCGTCGTCGTCGGCCACGTCGTCGCCACGCGGCGAGGTGTCGGGAAAGATCAGCGCGATGCCCTGATCGGCCGCCCAGGCCTGGGCGCCGGCCTTGGTCATGGCGTTTTCATGGGTGCAGGTCAGACCCGACAGGTACCACAGCAACGGCACCGGGCCGTCATCCGCCTCTTCGGGCAGGAAGAGGCCGAAGGTCATGTCGCAGTTGCAGGCGCTGGAGGCGTGGGTATAGACGCCCTGCGTGCCGCCGAAGCACCTGTTCTCGGAAACGGTGTCCATTTTGTCTCTCCCTCGGGATCGTTGGGTTCGGCTGCGTACCTACAAGCCCCCTACGCCCCGGTAAAGGCGGACGAAAGGCGCGGTTGAGCCTGCCTTGGCCCGGTTCAGCCGCCGACCCAGGCGATCACCAGCGGCACGGTCAGGATGCTGGCCGCGGTCGAGATCAGGATCGCGGCCGACACGCGCTGCGGCGCGGTGCCGTAATGCTGCGCCAGCATGAAGACATTGCCCGCCACCGGCAGGGCCGCGGCCGAGATCGTGACCATGGCCGCGAAGGGCTCCACCGGGAAGAGCCAGAGCACGCCGATCGCCACGAAGAGCGGATGCAGCACCAGCTTGCAGCTGCTCAGCCAGCCGGCGATGACGATGCGTTCGGCCGACTTGCTGGCCAGCGAGGCGCCGATGGCAAACAGAGCGCCGGGCGTGGCGGCGCCGCCGAGGATCACCAGGAAATCGTCCAGCACCCGGGGGATCGGAACTTCGAAGGCCGACCAGGTCAGCCCGGCGGCGATCGAGACGATCATCGGGTTCTTCAGGAGCCCCAGACCGATCTGCCCGAAGGTGGCCGCCGACAGCCGCCCGGTGCGGCCGGCGTTGATCAGGATGACGATCAGGCTGGAAAACACGATCAGATCGACCGTAAGCACCACCATGTTGGGCCCGATCGCCTCTTCGCCGAAGAGCGTCACGAACATCGGCAGGCCCAGGAAACCCACGTTGCCGATCGCCGCGCACTGGCTTTCGATCGCCGCCGTCGGAATGTCCAGCCGCCGCACAAAGGCCACCCCGGTGGCCACCAGGTAGACGAAGGTGGTGCCCCAGAGGTACCCGGCGACCAGGTTCCAATCCAGGATCTCGCCCAGCGACAGCGAGGCCGAAAAGCGGAACAGCATCGCCGAAAGTGCGAAGAAGAAGACGAACTTGGTGAGATAGGCCGTCGCTTCCTCGGTAAAGAAGCGCATGCGGCCGGCGAGATACCCGAGGCCGATGATTGCAAAAAAGGGCAGGGTTCTCAGAAAGATCTCGACCATGCGATTGGCGTACCGAAGCTGAATGATCATCGCAAGACAGGTAAGTCTCGGGCGATGGCACATTTGCGGGCAAGGCCTTCGAAATCGGCTGCGGCGCGGGCATTCCGTCCGGTCCTGCTTGTCGGAACTGAACCGTTCGGTTTAAGATCGTCGCGGGGATGACGAAGGACAATGAAATGGGTGACGCCACGACCGTGGTGCGCACGGGGCGCAAGTTCGATCAGGTGCTGGCAGGGGCGCGCGAGGTCTTCATGACCGACGGGTTCGAAGGGGCCAGCGTGGATGACATCGCCCGGGCGGCGGGCGTGTCGAAGGCGACGCTGTACAGCTATTTCCCGGACAAGAAGCTGCTGTTCATGGAGGTCGCGCGGCAGGAATGCCAGCGCATGGCCGACGAGACCGTGGCGCGGATCGATCCCTCGGCGCCGGTGGCCGACGTGCTGACCATGGCCGCGACCGAGATCATCTCGTTCCTGACCTCGCGGTTCGGCGTGCGGATCTTCCGCATCTGCGCGGCCGAGTCGGAGCGCTTCCCCGAGCTGGGCCGGGATTTCTATGAAAGCGGCCCGATGCGCGGGCGCGACCGGCTGGCCGAGTATTTCCGCCATGCCCGCGAGGAGGGCGCGCTGGAGCTCGACGATGTCGTGCTGGCGGCCGAGCAGTTTTCCGAGCTCTGCAAGACGCGGCTCTGGCCCCGGGCGGTGTTCGGCCTGCAATCGGAATTCTCGCGCGAGGAGATCGATTGCGTGGCGCGCGAAGCGGCCACGACCTTCCTGGCCCGTTACGGCACCCGCAGCGGCGTCTGATCCGCTGTTGCCAGGCGGAGGCGCCAAGGGCGCCACGACATGCCCGCGCCCGCAGAGCGGTCGCGGTGCCGCCCTTGGCAAGGGCCTGTTCTTTCAACATTTTCGTGTCTCTGGCCGAGAGGGGCGTGGCGCCCGGTCCAGACGCTCAGTCCAGGCGGCGCACCAGCAGCTGGTTGCTGTCGTCGCGCTTTGTTTCCAGCGTGCGGATCGCGCGGATCAGGTCCGACAGCTTGCGCTTGCCATAGGAGCGCGTGTCGAAATCCGGGTTGGACGCGGTGATGAACTGGCCGATCGGCCCCAGCGCGTACCAGTCGTCTTCCTGTTCGATCGTGTCCATGGCGCGATAGACCAGGTCCCGCACCTCGTTTACCGAGCGCTGCGCCTTCGGCGGCTCGTCGGCGGGCTTTTCCGCGTCGGACGAGATGTTTTCTAGGAAGATGAACCGCTTGCAGGCCTTCCGGAAGGCTTCGGGCGTGTTCATCTTGCCCATGCCATAGACGTCCAGCCCCTGTTCGCGCAACCGCGACGCAAGGCGCGTGAAATCGCTGTCGGAGGAGACAAGGGCAAAGCCGTCGAACCGGCCCGAGTGCATCAGGTCCATGGCGTCGATCACCAGCGCGATGTCGGAGGCGTTCTTGCCCACCGTGTTGGCGGGCTGGTGGTGGGGAACAAGGCCGAATTCGGCCTGCACCTTGGACCATCCGGCCATCTGCTGGCTGGAGAAATCCCCGTAGCAGCGCCGGACCGAGGCTTCGCCCAGGCGCGCGATCTCGTCAAAGATCGACTTTGCGTATTTCGGTGATGTATTATCGGCGTCGATCAGGACGGCGATGAGCGGGGTGTCGGAGCGTTCGGTCATGGTCCCTCCTTACGCTGTCCGGTCGGGCGCAGCCAGTTCCCAGTTTGCGCGGGCCGCTGAAATTCGTCGAAGGAAATCGACGCCGGCGCTTGACGCAGGTCAAGGTTAGGACGACCAGTTCTCATAAGGTTAATAAAACACAAGGCCAGGAGGCTCTCATGTTCGAAACGATTGTAGTCGGGGTGGACGGATCCGAAGCGTCGGACAAGGCGATCCGCATCGCCTGTGACCTGGCGCAGAAATACGGGGCGGAGCTGCACATGGTGCACAGCCCGCAGCCCGAAACCGCGGTCTATGCGACGGCGGCCGTCGCGGGCTTCCCGGCGGTGGCGGAAATGCCGACGCAGGACGAGCTCGACAAGGCGGGCGAAGAAATCATGAAGCTCGCGCTTGGCATCGCGGCGGAATGCGGCCAGACCTCGCCCCAGACGCATATGCTGCGCGGCGATCCGGCGGACGAGCTGGTGGATTGCGCGGCGCGGGTCGGATCCGACCTGATCGTCACCGGCCGGCGCGGGCTTGGCAACCTGGCGGGCCTGGTTCTGGGGTCGACATCGCAGCGGATCATGCATCACGCGAAATGCGCGGTTCTGACGGTCACGCATTGATCCGGTGATCCCCGGCGGAGGCCGGCAGAACAGGACAGGGGCCCGTGGGATGATCCTTCGGGCCCCTTTGCTTTCGGGCGCCCCCTGTGCCCGGGGCCGCCCCTGACCGGTGCGCGTGTGCCGGGCCGCACCTGACTGGTGCGAGGCCTCAGTCGGATTCGCGATAGGTCTCGTGGCAGGCGCGGCAGGCGCCGCCGATCTCGCGCATGGCCGGTCCCAGAGAGGCCTGGTCGGTGATCGTGGTCGAGGCACTGGTCGCCGCGGTCTCTAGGTCGATGGCCTTCTGTGTGAAATCGGACCATTGCTCCCAGATGATCGGCTTGGCCTCGGATTCCGGATCCGTCGCCTGAGGCTCGAAGAGCGCGGGGATCTCGCCCGCAGCCGCGGCCATGGTGGTGGCGGCTTCCTGCGCGGCGGTCGCGTCGAAGGCCGTGTCCCCCTTGGCCATGTCGCCCAGGATCTTGGTCTGACTGCCGATCTTCTTCATCAGGGCCATCCGGGCCTTCACCTCCGGGTCGGAGGCTTCGCCTTGCGCATGGCCGACGGAGGCGATGGCGACAAGTCCTGTGAACGCGGCTGTCAGGGCGATGGGTGAAGCGATACGGATCATCGGGGCTGTCCTCTTGGGTTCTGGCTGCGTCAACCTTGGAAGGCCGTCCTGATCGTTTCAACGATTTGCGCCTGTGCTGTCGGAACTGTGATCGGCCGGATCGCGGCGGTGCGGGGCATATCGACTCCCGGGGGCGAGTCGCGGTAGAAATGAGAACATAGTGTGAACATCTGCTGCCAATGCCCAAACGACGTATCCTCTCGCTCTGGTTTCCCCGCCTTGGCGCGGACCGGCTCATGCGGGCCGCGCGCGGCACCTGGGACGCCCCCCTTGCCGTGGTGGAGGACCGCGGCAACATGCAGGTCGTGTCCTCGGTCAATGCCGCCGCCTCGGCCGCCGGGATCCGCCGGGGCCAGCCGGTGCGCGATGCCCATGCCATGTGCGGCACCCTGCTGACCCGCAGCCGCAACGCCCCGGCCGAGGCGGCCTTCCTCGCCGCGCTGCGCCGCTGGGCGGGCAAGTTCAGCCCCTGGGTCGCCGAGGAGGCGCCGGACGGGCTGGTGATCGACCTGTCGGGCTGCGCGCATCTCTTCGGCGGGGAAGAGGCGCTGATGTCGGTGGTCGAGGCCGATTGCGCCGAGATGGGGCTGTCGGTGCGGCTGGGCCTGGCCGACACGCTGGGCGCGGCCTGGGCCCTGGCGCGCTACGCGGGGGCGGCGCCGGCGGCGGTGCGCTCGGGCGACGCGATCGAGCAGGAGGCGCGGGCGACGCGGTCGCGCGCCGCGCGGCGCAGGCACTGGACGAAGGGTGGCGCCGCGCCCCAGGCGGCGGTGGCCGGCAGCGCGGCGGGCCGTATCGCGCCCCCGGGGCAGACCCACGGCGCGCTCAGCCTGCTGCCGGTGGCGGCTCTGCGGCTGGACGAGGCGACGACGGCGCAGCTCGGCCGGCTCGGGTTGCGGCGGATCGGCGAACTCCTCGGCCAGCCCCGCGCGGGGCTGGCCCGGCGCTTCGGAACCGGGCTGGTGCTGCGGCTGGACCAGGCGATGGGCTCGGCGCCCGAACCGGTCTCGCCGGCCGCGCCGCCGCATCATTACGCCGTGCGCATGACCTTCCCCGACCCGATCGGCCTGACCGACGACATGCTGGCCGCGGTTGACCGCATGCTGCCCCGGCTGGCCCGGGCGCTGGAGGACCGCGGCCGCGGCCTGCGCCGCCTGCGGCTGGAGGCGCACCGCACCGACCAGGCCGCCGAGGTGGTGGAGATCGGCCTGGCCCGGCCCAGCCGCGATCCCCACCGGATCCGGCCGCTGGTGGAGATGAAGCTCGACCAGATCGACGCGGGCTTCGGCATCGACATGCTCCGGCTCGAGGCGGTGGAGACGGAACCGCTGCACGACCGCGACAAGGTCGGCCACCTGAAGGCGGGCCAGGCCGTGCGCGACCGGCTGGCCGACAACACCGCGCTCGACGACCTGATCGCGCGGCTGGGCGCCCGCGTGGGGCTGGAGGCGATCACCCGGCTCCACCCGGTCTCAAGCCATATCCCCGAAAAGACGGCGCAGGTGATGGCCGCCGCCTGGTCCGACCCGGCCCCGGCCTGGCCCACCCCGGGCGCGGCGCGTCCGCTGACCCTCTTCCGCCCCGAACCGGTCACGGCCCCGGACGCGCCCGATGTCCCCGCCCGGTTCCGCTGGCGCGGCCGCGACTGGGCCCTGGCCTCGGCCACCGGGCCCGAGCGCATCGCCCCGGAATGGTGGCTGGACGATCCCGACTGGCGCAGCGGCGTGCGCGATTACTGGACCGTGACGACCGGGGCCGGCGACCGGCTCTGGCTGTACTACGCCCATGGCGCCACGATGTCGGCCGGCTGGTTCTGCCACGGCGCCTACGCCTGACGCCCGTGCCGGATGGCAGAGGTCGGACAGAGGTATCTGCATCAAGGGTGAAAACACGGGGACGTGCCGCGACACATCCGAAGCAGCGCACACGCCCCTCGTTCTTCTTGGCCCAAGTACCTCCCGCCGGAGGCTCCCTCGCCCTCCAACCGCCGCGCGGCCAGACCTCCCTCTGCAACCCGCCCCCACGGCCCGGCGCGCGCCCGCCCGGTCCCTGTCTCCGACACCCGGGCCTTCATCTTTGCCCAAATACCTCCCGCCGGAGGCACCGCGCGTCAGCGCGGTTTCCCGCTCTCCACCGGCGTCAGGTAGCCCCTTAGCAGCGCCATCGGATGCGCCGTCAGGCTCAGCTGCGTCGCCACGTAATCCTCGACCACCCGCTCGCCCAGCGTCATCTCGGGCAGCAGCGCCGCCGGCTCGTCATGCACCTCGCCATCCATATCCCCGGCGAACAGCGGCAGCGGACGGTTCCCGGCGATGGCCTTGGCCTCCCAGAGCGCCGAGCGGCGGTCCAGGCCGAGCCCGGCGAAGGCATCGGCCTCGGCCAGCTTCTCCAGAACCGACGGCCCCAGCCCGGCGCGACGCCAGACGTCGCGCAGGGCCTGATAGCCGTTGCCGCGCGCCGCCGTGAGCCAGCTGGCGTCTTCCTCCGAAAACCCCTTGATCTGGCGAAACCCCAGCCGCAGGGCCAGCCCGCCATGGCCGTCGGGCTCCATCACGTTGTCCCAGAAGCTGGCGTTGATATCGATCGGCCGCACCTCCACCCCGTGTTCGCGGGCATCGCGCACGATCTGCGCCGGGGCGTAGAAACCCATCGGCTGCGAATTCAGCAGCGCACAGGCAAAGATCCCCGGATGGTGGTGCTTGATCCAGGCCGAGGCATAGACCAGCAGCGCGAAGCTGGCCGCGTGGCTTTCGGGAAACCCGTAAGAGCCGAAGCCCTCGATCTGTGAAAAACACCGCTGGGCGAAATCGGCGTCATACCCGTTGCGCTCCATCCCCTTCAGGAAAAGCGCGCGGAATTCGCTGACGCTGCCGTGCTTCTTGAACGTCGCCAATGACCGTCGCAGCCGGTCGGCCTGGTCCGGGGTGAAGCCGGCGCCGACGATGGCGATCTGCATCGCCTGTTCCTGGAACAGCGGCACGCCCAGCGTCTTGCCCAGCACCTGGCCAAGTTCGTCCGAGGGGAAGCTCACCTCCTCCTCGCCGTTGCGCCGCCGGATATAGGGATGCACCATGTCGCCCTGGATCGGGCCGGGGCGGATGATCGCCACCTCGATCACCAGGTCGTAGAAATTGCGCGGCTTCATCCGCGGCAGGAAGTTCATCTGCGCCCGGCTTTCCACCTGGAACACCCCGATGGAATCGGCCCGACACAGCATGTCGTAGACGCGCGGATCCTCGGGCGGCAGGGTCGCCAGCGTATGGGTCGTGCGGTGATGCTGCCGGATCAGGTCGAAGGCCTTTCGGATGCAGGTCAGCATGCCAAGGCTCAGCACGTCGACCTTCAGGATGCCAAGCGCGTCGATATCGTCCTTGTCCCAGCAGATGACGGTGCGGTCCTCCATCGTCGCGTTCTCGATCGGGACCAGCTCGTCCAGTCGCCCTTCGGTGATGATGAACCCGCCCACATGTTGCGACAGGTGCCGGGGAAACCCCACGATCTCATAGACCAGCTCCAGCGTCTGTTGCAGGCGCCGGTCATTCGCATCCAGCCCGATCTCGGCCAGCCGTTCCGCCTCCAGCCCCCGGGCCGAAAAGAAGCCCCAAAGCTGCGAGGACATGGCGGAAATCGTGTCCTCCGTCAGCCCCATGGCGCGGCCGACCTCGCGGATGGCGCGCTTGCCGCGATAGTGGATGACGGTGGCGCAAAGCCCGGCGCGGTGGCGGCCGTAACGCTCGTAGATATGCTGGATCACCTCCTCGCGGCGCTCGTGTTCGAAATCCACGTCGATGTCGGGCGGCTCGTCCCGCGCCTCGGAGACGAAGCGTTCAAAGACCATGGTGCCGATCTCGGGGCTGACCGAGGTGACGCCAAGGCAGTAACAGACCACCGAATTCGCCGCCGACCCGCGCCCCTGGCAGAGGATGTCGCGCGACCGGGCAAAGGCGACGATGTCGCGGACGGTCAGGAAATAGGGCTCGTATTTCAGCTTGGCGATCAGGGTCAGCTCGTGCTCCAGCATCCTGCGCACCCGCTCCGGCGCGCCGCCCGGATAGCGCCAGGCAAGCCCTTCATGCGCCAGCCGCGACAGGCGCTGCGAGGGCGTCTCTTTCTCCGTGCCTTCAGAGGGGTATTCATAGCGCAGCTCGTCCAGCGAGAAGGTCAGCCGTTCGGCCAGCGCATGGGCGCGGTCGACGGCCTCCTCGTGGCCGGTGAAAAGGCGGCGCATCTCACCCTCGCTCCGCAGGCGCCGTTCGGCATTGGCCTGGGCGTGGCGGCCCAGCTGGTCGACCCGGCGGCCGAGGCGGATGGCGGTCAGCACGTCGGCCATGCGGCGGCGGGCACCGTGATGCATGAGCGGCGCGGCGCTGGCCAGCGTCGGCAGGCCCAGGGCCCCGGCCTGGGCCGTCAGCCGGTCGAACCGCGCCCGGTCGCGCCCGTCATAGCGCGGATGCAGCAGCAGGTGCAGCCGGCCCGGACAGGCGCGGGACAGCCGCTCGGCCACCGGCTGCCAGTCGCCTTCGGGCCAGATCAGCATCTCCAGCCCCGCGTGGCGGTCCAGAAGGTCGGCCAGCTGCAGGTCGCAATCGCCCTTCTTGGCCCTGAGCCGCCCCAGCGACAGCAACCGGCAGAGCGTGGCCCAGCCCTGACGGTCCACCGGCAGGACGGTGACGGGCGGCGCATCGGTGAAGACCAGCCGCGCGGCTGGAACCAGGCGCGGCACGTTGCGGATCGGGGCCGAGGGCGGAGCGGGCACATGCGCCGGCCGGGGCGGGCCGATGGGGCTGTTGGCGGCGTCCCAGTCCGCGCGCTCGCGCACCAGGCGGCGGATGCGGCGCCCGTCGGTATGGGCGCGGACGATGCCGGCCACCGAATTGTCATCGGCGATGGCGATGGCGGGCAGGCCCAGGGTGGCGGCACGGTCCATGTAATCCTCGGGGTGGGCGGCCCCGGTGAGGAAGGTGAAGTTGGAGGTTATGGAGAGCTCGGCGAACATCGCGGGCAGTATATTCACGTTTTGTTCTTGCGTGGAGTCCGCGTTGGCCTGGGCGTGCGGCATGCCGTTGGCCCGAGAAAATTCGCCGAATTTTCTCGAACCCGCGGTGTCGAAACGGAAATCTGCCCCGGCTGCGGTGGGGTCCCGGCTCAGTTGCTGCCGGTCAGCGACAGGAACACGTCCTCCAGGTCCGCCTGTTCCGTCCGCACGTCGCGAATCGAGATCCCGGCGGCGCGGACCGCGTTCAGCACCTGTTCGGCGGTGGTGGCGTGGCTGCGATAGCTGAGCGCGATGGCGCCGTCGGGGCGGCGCGAGGCTTCGATGCCTTCGGCCTGGGGCAGCACCTCGGTCGGACTGTCGGGCTGGATCACCATGCACTTGCCGTCGAGCCGGCCGAGCAGGTTGGCGGTGCTGTCGCGGGCCACCACTTCGCCCTGGTCGATGATGGCGATCTCGTCGCACATCTCTTCGGCCTCTTCGAGGTAATGGGTGGTGAGGATGATGGTCATCCCCTGCTCGTTGAGCTTGCGGACATTGGCCCAGAGCATCTGCCGCAGCTCGATGTCCACGCCGGCGGTGGGTTCGTCCAGCACCAGTACGTTGGGATTGTGGACCAGCGCCTTGCCCAGCAGAAGCCGCCGCCGCATCCCGCCCGAGAGCGAGCGGGCATAGGCGTCGCCCTTGTCCGACAGGCCGATCAGCTCGAGGATCTCGTCCGTCCGCCGCTGGCTGCGGGGCACGCCGTAAAGGCCGGCCTGCACGTCCAATGCGCCGCGGGGCGTGAAGAACGGGTCGAGGTTGAGTTCCTGCGGCATCACCCCGATGGCGGCGCGGGACTGGCGCGGGTTCTCGTCCTGGTCGAAGCCCCAGATCTCGACCTTGCCGGCGGTCTTGATGACCAGCCCGGCGAGGATGTTGATCAGCGTGGACTTGCCCGCGCCATTGGGACCCAGCAGGCCAAAGACCGATCCCTGCGGAACGGTGAGGTCGACGCCCTTCAGCGCCTCTTTCGGAGACTGGCCCCTGTGGCCTGCGTAGGTCTTGCGCAGACCTTCTATCCGGATGGCGTCCTGGGACATCGCGTCACTTGCTCCCGTTCCTGGCATGGCGCATAAGGCGACTTAGCTTCTCAACCGCGGGCCGGCAAGCGCCCGGCCCCGCCACAAGACGAGGAACAGCCATGACCATCGAGGCGCCGGAAACGAAGATCGTCGAAAGCTCGCGCGTGGCCTGCGACGGGGGCGAAGGCGCCCTTGGCCATCCCCGGGTCTGGCTTTACATCCCCGAGGACACCGGGTTCGTGGAATGCGGCTATTGCGACTGCAAGTTCATCCTGAAGGGCCACGAAAAGGGCCACGAAGACGCCGCCTGAGATGACAATGTCCCCCGCGTGGGACATCATCCGCCCCTTGGAAAATCAAGGGCTTGCAGCGGCGGATTTACCTTCGCTTAACGTTTCGGGCCGGCCCGGGCGTGCCGCCGCGCGTCCCCGACAGCCGATCCGGGAGCCCGGCCAGACATGACATTCCGCCCGCTTCCGCAGACGCCCGCCGACAGGCTGCAGGTTTCAAGCGCCCCCCTGCGGGCCGTGATCAGACTGGTCACCGGACTGGCCGAGCGCTTCGGCTTCTGGTCCGATCCGATGAAGGGTGCCGCCGCCGAGGCGGGCGAGATGGGCGCGCTCGACAATCTTTACTGGATCCACAAGACGCGCCATCCGATCACCCGGGCCGAACCGGGCGTGGACGCGCAGGCGCTGGCCGGGTTCGATCCGGCGCAGATCACCCTGCCCGAGGGGTTCGAGACCGGGGCCAGCCTGAGCTTCGGCGCCTGTGGCGACATCCTGCGCTCGCCCGGGATCGACGGCTCGCAGGACCGGATCTACGAAAACATCGCGCCGCTGCTCTTCGGGCAGGACGTGGCCTATGCCAATTTCGAATCCCCCGTGACCCGCCAGCCGCTGGTCGAGGAGGTGATCGGCGATGCCGGCCCGCCGATCGAATGCTGCTCGCCCACGCAGTTCGATATCCTGGCGAGCCACAAGGGCCGCTATTTCGACGTGCTCAACACCACCAGCAACCACACGTTCGACATGGGTGTCGAAGGGGTGGAAACCACGCAGGAGATGCTGGAGACCCACGGTATTCTCGGCACCGGAACGCAGCGCAGGCCTGACGACTACGGCCGCGCCCGGGTGATGGAGCGGAACGGCATCCGGCTGGGGTTTGTCTCCGATTGCTTCGGGCTGAACGGGCACAAGGTGCCCGACGCCGAGGCGTACCGCATCCATGTCTCCGACCTGCTGCCGCGCAGGGGCGCACCGGACCTGTCGCTGCTGGAACGGCAGATCGCGGATGCGAAGGCGCAGGGCTGCGACTTCATCATCGCCTCGGTCCACTGGGGGTTCGAGTTCGAATTCTTCCCGCGCGCCCGGCAGGTCCATGCCCTGCGCGCGCTGGTCGAGGCCGGGGCCGACGCGGTGATCGCGCATCATCCGCACGTGATCCAGCCGCTGGAGATCTACCGCCCCGAGCGCGACGCGGACCGGCAGGCGGTGATCGCCTATTCGCTGGGCTCGCTGACTTGGGGCTTCATGGCGCCGCATATCGCGCTGAGCCTGGTTCTGAACCTGAAGCTGGCGAAGGGGCGGATCGGCGGGGTCGACAAGGTGCTGATCGCGGGCGCGAAGGTGACGCCGGTGGTGCGGACCCATGGCGAGGAGGCCGGGCAGGAGGTCACGCGCATTGAACCGCTGGCGGATCTGGAGGCGGGGAAAGCGGTTTTGGGAGCGCCGGACGTGGCCCGGTTGAGCGGCCATGCCGGGCTGGTCCTGGGGCAAGGCTGGCGCCGCGGCGCCTGAAGAGGGCCCGGCGCAAAGGATGCGCCGGATCCGGGTCTGCCGCTCTGGCGGCGCTCAGATGAAGGCGAGATCGGGCAGCATTCCGTCGAACAGCGTGTCCTCGTAGGTAAACCCCGGCAGGAGGTCCAGCCCGAGAACCGCGCTGGTGCCCCCTGCTTCGACCGTCTGCTCGAAGAGGAAATCATCGAGATCCAGTTCCCGGGACGATGCTGCCTGGAAAAGGACCCCGGTGCCCAAGGCATCGGCATAATTGATCCCGGAGGTGTCCGTGGACATGAAATTCAAGCCATCGGTCGCGCCCGGCCTTTCGAAGGACTTCGCGCTGGACGTGGCGGCCGCAAAGCCGGACACCGGCGACGAGAAGCTTGCATAGGTGGTCCGGGCGTAGGCCGCACCGCCGTCGGCGTAACCCGGCTCACCCGGATCGTAGAATTCCAGTTCGGAGGCGGTCCCGACCGACCAATTGACCCCGAAGGCCGCGGCCACGGGACCCGAGCTTATCTGGAAGTCGTAGGTCAGTGCGTTGCTGAGAAAATCCTTGATGATCGGCATTCTTGTCCTCCCTTGCCGTGTTTGCGGCAGGGAAACCGGGCCCCGGGTGCGCAACAGACGTCCAGTCGGCGCCGCTGCGGGGGGCCGCCCCCTGCCGTTGCGGGTGACGCTAACACGAGACACATCCCTGAGAAGAAAAAACGATCCACACAGGGGAATAAAAATGCCGGACGGGCAGAGAGGCACGGCAACCTCCCCACTTCCCTCCCCCGCGCCATCATGCCAAGACTCGCGCCAAACCACGAGGAGTCCTCCCCATGTCCAGCGCGCCAACCGGCTTCGGCAAAGGCTGTCACCTGCACCTGATCGACGGGTCGGCCTTCATCTTTCGCGCCTACCACGCGCTGCCGCCGCTGACGCGGAAGTCGGACGGGCTGCCGATCGGGGCGGTGTCGGGGTTCTGCAACATGCTGCAGCGGTACGTCGAGGACAACACCGGGCCGGACGCGCCGACCCATGTGGCGGTGATCTTCGACAAGGGCAGCCATACCTTCCGCAACGACCTGTATGACCTCTACAAGGCCAACCGCGAGGCGATGCCCGAGGACCTGCGCCCGCAGATCCCCCTGACGCGTCAGGCGACCGAGGCGTTCAACATCGCCTGCAAGGAGATGGAGGGCTTCGAGGCCGACGACATCATCGCCACGCTGGCCTGCCAGGCGCGCGAGGCCGGGGGGCGGGTGACGATCATCAGCTCGGACAAGGACCTGATGCAGCTGGTCGGCGACGGGGTCGAGATGCTGGATGCGATGAAGAACCTGCGCATCGGTGTCGACGGCGTGCGCGAGAAGTTTGGCGTGGGGCCCGAGCGGGTCGTCGACGTGCAGGCGCTGGCAGGCGACAGCGTGGACAACGTGCCGGGGGCGCCGGGGATCGGGATCAAGACCGCCGCGCTTTTGATCAACGAATATGGCGATCTGGATGCGCTGCTGGAACGCGCCGGGGAGATCAAGCAGCCCAAGCGCCGGCAGACGCTGATCGACCATGCCGACCAGATCCGCCTGTCGCGCCAGCTGGTGCAGCTGGATTGCAAGACACCGCTGGACTTCGGGCTGGACGACCTGGAGGTGAAGGACCCCGACCCCGAGGTGCTGATGGGCTTCCTGACCGAGATGGAATTCCGCACCCTGACGCGACGGATCTCGGAGAAGCTGGGGGTCGAGGCGCCGGTGATCGAGGCGCCGAAGGCGGCCGAGGCCGAGCCGGTGGAGATGCCGTCGTTCGACGACGCCGAATATGTCGCGGTGACCAGCGCCGAGGAGCTGGCGCCCTGGATCGCGCAGATCCGCGAGCGGGGCTGGGTGGCCGTGGATACCGAGACGACCGGCCTGAACGAGATGGTGGCGGAACTGGTCGGGATCTCTCTGGCGGTGGAGCCGGGGCGGGCCTGTTACATCCCGCTGCAGCACCGGGCCGAGGGTGAGGGGCTGTTCGAAAGCACCGAGCTGGCCGAGGGGCAGATGGGGCTGGACGAGGCCCTGGACGCGCTGAGGGACGTGCTGGAAAGCGATGCGATCGTGAAGATCGGGCAGAACATGAAGTACGACACCAAGATCTTTGCCCGCTACGGCGTGCAGGTCGCGCCGATCGACGACACGATGCTGATGTCCTACGCAATGCACGGGGGCGAACATAACCACGGGATGGATACGCTGTCGGAGCGGTACCTGGGCCATACGCCGATCCCGATCAAGCCGCTGCTGGGCTCAGGCAAGTCGGCGATCACCTTTGACCGGGTGCCGATCGACAAGGCGACGCAATATGCCGCCGAGGATGCGGATATCACGTTGCGGCTGTGGCAGATCTTCAGGCCCGAGCTGCACAAGGCGCGCGTGACCACCGTCTACGAGACGCTGGAGAGGCCGCTGGTGCCGGTGCTGGCGCAGATGGAGATGCATGGCATCAAGGTCGACCGGGACACGCTGAGCCGGATGTCGAACGCGTTCAGCCAGAAGATGGCCGCGCTGGAGGACGAGATCCACGAGCTGGCGGGGGAAAAGTTCAACGTCGGCTCGCCGTCACAGGTGGGCGGGATCCTGTTCGACAAGATGTCGCTGCCCGGCGGAAAGAAGGGCAAGACCGGCAAGTATTCGACCCCGGCGGATGTGCTGGAGGATCTGGCGACCGAACATGACCTGCCGGGCCGGGTGCTGGACTGGCGGCAGCTGTCGAAGCTGAAATCGACCTACACGGATGCGCTGCAGGAGCATATCAACTCCGACACCGGGCGGGTTCATACCTCCTACGCCATTGCCGGGGCGAACACCGGGCGGCTGGCCTCGACCGAACCGAACCTGCAGAACATCCCCGTGCGGTCCGAGGAAGGGCGGCGGATCCGCGAGGCCTTTGTCGCCGAGCCGGGCAACGTGCTGGTCAGCCTCGACTATTCCCAGATCGAGCTGCGGATCCTTGCGCATATCGCGAAGATCCCCGAGTTGAAGCAGGCCTTTGACGACGGGCTCGACATTCACGCGATGACCGCGTCCGAGATGTTCGACGTCCCGCTGGAGGAGATGACGCCTGATATCCGGCGGCAGGCCAAGGCGATCAACTTCGGCGTGATCTACGGCATTTCCGGCTTTGGCCTGGCGCGCAACCTGCGGATCCCCCGGGCCGAGGCGCAGGGCTTCATCGACCGGTATTTCGAACGCTTCCCCGGCATCAAGGATTACATGGCCGACACCAAGGGCTTCGCGAAGGAGCACGGCTTTGTCCAGACGCTGTTCGGCCGCAAGATCCACACGCCCGAGATCAACGCCAAGGGCCCCCGGTCGGGCTTTGCCCAGCGGGCGGCGATCAACGCGCCGATCCAGGGGACGGCGGCCGACATCATCCGGCGCGCCATGATCCGGATGCCCGCCGCGATCGAGGGGATGCCGGCGAAGATGCTGCTACAGGTGCACGACGAACTGCTGTTCGAAGTGGCCGAGGACGCGGTGGACGACCTTATCCCGCGCGCCCGCGAGGTGATGGAAGGCGCCGCCGACCCCGCCGTCCATCTGGACGTGAAGCTGGTCGTGGATGCCGGCAAGGGCGCCAACTGGGCCGAGGCGCATTGAGCGCTGCCCGGGGGCGTCCGGGCCGGGCCGCCCGGAGGTATCGGCCGCAGGGATATTGATTGGCACGGTCGTCCTGTCCGACCGGGCGTCGACCTGGCGGTAAGGGCTTCGCCATATGGAGTCTGGCGTCGGGAGCCGGGGTCGGAAGGTCGGGAAGGCGGCGCGCGCGGGGCCGGGAATGAATCGGCAAATAAATTGCGGAATAAATCGGGGCGGGCATCGACGGCGGGGACCAAACATGCCGCCGACGCCCCTGGACCACGAGCGTGAGTAATCTCAGGTCATAGTTCCAGGCCGCCCATCCGGAATTGCAATCCGAATGTCCTGTCGCCCCGCAGACCGTTGGCGGACCCCGGTTTGGGCCGGGCGTCGTCAACGGAATTGGAAAGTCTGTTTCGCCGGTCGGCCGGGCCGCAAGCGACATTGGCCGGGCGCGGAATGTCCGGGCCGTTGAACGGGCTGCGCTTCCGCTTGCCGGCGGCGGTACCGGTGCATCCAATGCCGGGACCCACTGCCGAGGCGCGGAAAAGGTCCAACCCGAACCGAAGCGGTCCGTAGATTTCCACGCAAGCGGAGACGCGCCTGATTGCCACCTGATTCCCTCGTAATGAAACTTCAATAATCCTGACACGGGGTGATTGTTTTGGCAATATTCCCAAAATTAACCCGGAAACGCCATGAAATTAGGTGGGAAAGTACACTTATTATATGGCCCCATCCAATTTTGGCCTTCAAATGAACCGCCGGGCCTCTGGCGTAATGGGGCGCGAATGACGGGCGGAAACTTCGCCACGCGCGGGCGATGTCGCCCGTCGCGGCACGGATCGACGGGGCGGGCCGGCCGATCCGGCGGGCCGGTCAGAGGGATCCGGTTTTCATCCAGCGCAGCGTCTTTTCGGTCCGCGTGCCCGGCTGGTATTCGGCCGAGATCCAGCCGTCGTAGCCGCTGGCCTCGATTGCGGCGAAGAGCGCCTTGAAATCCAGGCTGCCCGAGCCCGGCGCGCCCCGGCCGGGCGCATCGCCGATCTGGACGTGAACGACACGGGGCGCGACGCGGGACCAGACCGCAAGGGCGTCGCCATGAATTTCGGAGGCGTGGAAACTGTCGTATTGCAGGCCGACGTTGGGCCGGTCGACGGCATCGAGGATCTCGATCGCCTGGTCGTAATCGCAGAGGAAATAGCCCGGGAAACTGCCGGGATTGAGCGGCTCGACGGTAAAGATCTGGCCCGGGGCGGTATCGGCGGCGGCCTGCAGGTTGCGCACGAAGGTCTCGCGCGCCTGCGGGCCCTCGGCCTCGCCGGCCATGACATGGATGACGGCCGGGCGCAAAAGCTCGGCATAGCGCAGGACGCGGCGGATATCGCGGGCAAAGCGGTCCTCGCCACCGGGCAGGGCGGCATAGCCGGGCGTGCCGCCGGCGTAATTGGGCGGGGGCGCGTTCATCAGCACGAAGTCCAGCCCGGCCGAGATCAGCGCGCGCCGCGTCTCCTGCGCGGCGAGATCGTAGGGGAACAGCACCTCGACCCCTTCGAACCCGGCTTCGGCGGCGGCGGCGAAGCGTTCCAGGTAGGGCAGTTCGGTCCAAAGAAGGCTGAGATTGGCGGCCAGGCGCGGCATCGGCGTCCCCCTTGATATGTCCCGGTGATGGCGGGCCGGCGGGGGGACGTCAAGTCTGTTGGCGTGTCCCGGGGCGGTGGCGCAGGGCGGGGGCCGATCCGGGCGTGGCGCGGGGTGCGGGGACGGGAGCCTCCGGCGGGAGGTATTTGGGCCAAGAAGAAGATGGGCCGTGGCGCTCCGGAAGCGAGGGGGTGGCGCAGGGCGGCCGGGGGTCGGCGTTGGCGGTACAGGATCCGGCGGGGACAGGCTGACGCCGCGCCCCGCCAGGCCGAATCACAGCCCGGCTGCCAGCCGCACGCCCTGGTCTATGGCCCGTTTCGCGTCCAGCTCGGCCGCGACGTCGGCGCCGCCGATCACATGCGGCGACCGCCCGGCCGCGATGAGCGCATCGGCCAGGGACCGGTCGCTGTCCTGCCCGGCGCAGAGCACGATCGTGTCCGCCGCGATCAGCGTCGGCCGCTCGCGCGCCTCGCCGAAGCTGATGTGCAGGCCGTCTGCGTCGATCTTCTCGTAATTCACGCCGCCCACGAAATGGACGTCTTTCATCTTGAGCGCCGCCCGGTGGATCCAGCCGGTGGTCTTGCCCAGCCGCCGGCCGTGTTTCTCGGCCTTGCGCTGCAGAAGCGTGACCTGCCGCGCCGGTGGCTCGGGCCGGGGGCCTTCGGGGGCCAGGCCGCCGCGATGGGCGGCGGGGTCGGCGACGCCCCATTCCGCCATCCAGAGCGGCAGGTCCTCGGTCGGGCTTTGCCCCTCGTGCACGAGGAATTCGGAGACGTCGAAGCCGATGCCGCCGGCGCCGATCACGGCCACGGTCTTGCCGGCGGTCACGCGGCCGGTGAGGATATCGATGTAGGAACAGACATTCGGCCCGTCCTGCCCGGGGATGCCGGGATCGCGCGGGGTCACGCCGGTGGCGATGATGATCTCGTCGAAGTCATCGAGCATCCCGGGCGTGGCGCGGGTGGTCAGGCGCAGATCGATGCCCGCGCCGGCGACCATCGTCGCATACCAGTCGGTCAGGCCGCGGAATTCCTCCTTGCCGGGGATCTCGCGCGCCATGGTCAGCTGGCCGCCGATCTGGTCCGAGGCTTCGAACAGCGTCACGGCGTGCCCCCGCTCTGCCGCCGTCAGCGCCGCCGACAGCCCCGCCGGTCCGGCGCCGACCACCGCGATGCGTCCGGGCGTGGCGGCGGGGGTCAGGGTCAGTTCGGTCTCGTGGCAGGCCTGCGGGTTGACCAGGCAGGAGGTCAGCTTGCCGCCGAAGGTGTGATCGAGGCAGGCCTGGTTGCAGGCGATACAGGGCGCGATGGTGGCGGCCCTGCCGGCCCCGGCCTTGGCGACGAAATCCGGATCGGCCAGCATCGGCCGGGCGAGCGAGACCATGTCGGCGCAGCCCTGGGCCAGGATCTCCTCGGCCACGTCGGGCGTGTTGATCCGGTTCGAGGTGATCACCGGGATGGAGACCTTGCCCATCAGCTTCTTCGTGACCCAGGCAAAGGCCGCGCGGGGAACCGAGGTGGCGATGGTGGGGATCCGCGCCTCGTGCCAGCCGATGCCGGTGTTGAGGATCGTGGCGCCGGCGGCTTCGACCTCTCTTGCCAGCTGCACGACCTCGTCATGGGTGGAGCCGTCGGGCACCAGGTCGATCATCGAGAGGCGGAAGATGAGGATGAAGTTCGGGCCGGTGGCCTCGCGCGTGCGGCGGACGACCTCGAGCGCGAGGCGCATCCGGTTCTCGCAGGACCCACCCCAGCGGTCGGTGCGCTTGTTGGTATGGGTGACGAGGAACTGGTTGATGAAATAGCCCTCGGAGCCCATGATCTCGACCCCGTCATAGCCGGCCCGCTGCGCCAGCACGGCGGCGTTGACGATATCGGCGATCTGCTTCTCGATCCCGTCCTCGTCCAGCTCGGCCGGCGGGAAGGGAGAGATCGGCGACTTGATCGCCGAGGGGGCCACGCATTTCGGGCCGTAGGCATAGCGGCCGGCGTGCAGGATCTGCATGGCGATCCTGCCGCCCGCCTCGTGGACGCGGTCGGTGACGACGCGGTGGTTGGCGACATCCCCCTCGCTGGCCATCATCGCGGCGCCGGGCAGGACGGAGCCTTCGAGGTTGGGGCCGATGCCGCCGGTGACCATGAGGCCGACGCCGCCGCGCGCGCGTGAGGCGTAGAACTCGGCGACGCGGTTCCAGTCCTTCGTCTCTTCCAGGCCGGTGTGCATGGAGCCCATGAGCACGCGGTTCTTCAGCGTGGTGAAGCCCAGGTCGAGCGGTTCAAGAAGATGTGGATAGGCTTTGGTCATCGTCCCCTCCCGGTACAGATCGGCGCGACAATCGCCGCTGCCGGAGCCGGTGTCATCCGCAACGCCGCGTCAGCGGGTTGCCGTGGGCCACAGGCCGGGTAAGGAAGGGGGGAGAGGCCAAGGAGAGCATTCTATGACCCCCGAAGAGATCGCCAAGCTGCCCTACCGTCCCTGCGTGGGCGTGATGCTGATGAACGCGGAGGGCGATGTGTTCGTCGGCCAGCGCATCGACAATTCGGAACCCGCCTGGCAGATGCCCCAGGGCGGGGTGGATCCGGGCGAGGCGGCGGACGAGGCGGCGCTGCGCGAGCTTTGGGAAGAAACCGGGGTGACCGCCGACCTGGTGGAGCTGGTGGCGCGCACCGAGGAGCCGGTGACCTATGACCTGCCGCATGACCTGGTGCCGCGGATCTGGAAGGGGCGGTACCGGGGGCAGGAGCAGATGTGGTTCCTGTTCCGCTTCCTGGGCGAGGACGGGCAGGTGAACATCGAGACCGAGCATCCCGAGTTCTCGGAATGGCGCTGGCTGCCGCCGGAGGAGCTGGTGGCGCGGATCGTGCCGTTCAAGCGCGAGGTCTATGCGCGGGTGGTGGAGGCGTTCCGGGGGCACCTGACGTGATGGGGGCCCTTGCCTGAGGGCACGCGGTTTGCGGGCGGTGCGCCGGAGTATTTGGACAAAGGTGAAGCATGGGGCGGCGCGCCCTGGCGGCGGCAGCCGGTCATCGGGGCGGCGGGGACGGGCGCGTGGTGGTGGGGTGCCCTTGCCTGAGGGGGCGCCTCTGGCTGGCGGTGTGCCGGAGTATTTCTGTCCAAGAAGAAGCAGGGGCGTGGTGCGGTGTCCCACGCGTGGGACAGGGGGCGAGGTCCGTGAAATCAATGGGTTGCGGGGGCGGATTTACCGATTGTTCAGGAATGGGCGCGGTTTTGGGGCGCGTTCGGATCAGCTGTCGGGGGCGACGATCGGGATGTGGGATGCGGCGTCGCGCGGCAGGTCTCCGGTCAGGCGGGGGTCTTCGGTGATCTCGATGCGGCGGCGGACGGGCATGAAGCCGGAGCGGATGTAGAAGCCGAGCGCCTGCGGGGAATCGAGCGTGCAGGTATGCACGTGGAAGCGGCGGATCGGGTGCGACCAGGCCCGCGATATTGCCTGGTCCATCAGCCAGGCGCCGGTGCCCGAGCCGATCAGCCCGGGGCCGAGGCCGAAATAGGCAAGCTCGCAGGACTCCGCTTCGCGGAAGTCGAGCTCGAGCAGGCCCTGGGGCGTGCCGTCTTTCTCGACCGCGCAGACCTCGACCTTGGGGTCGGAGAGGATCGTGGAAAGGGCCGCGTCGGTGAGGCGCAGGCGCGAGAACCAGAGCCAGTCGGCGCCGACATGGGTGAAGAGCGCGCGGTACCAGGCCGGATCGGGGGCGGGCACGCGGGTGAGCGTGACGCCCTCGGGGGCGGGATGCCCGCGCAGGGGGGCCGGCGCGCGCATCTCCAGATAGGTTACGACGGCCGCCAGATAGCCCGGGGGCAGGTCGTGGTAGCCGTCGGTCAGCATCAGTCGATCAGGCCCTTGGCGCGCAGTTCGGCGCCCATGTCGACCAGCGGCCGAGGGCCGATATGCGAGATCACCTCGCGCGCGCAGGCATTGCCGATCTTCACGCAGCGTTCCAGGTCGTAGCCCTTCGACAGGCCGAAGAGGAACCCGGCGGCGAACTGGTCGCCGGCGCCGGTGGCGTCCACGGGCGTGATCTTTTCCACGGCCACGTCGAGGCGCTGGCCGTCGGCCATCACCGTCACGCCGTCGCCCGAGCGGGTGCAGACCACCAGCGGGCAGATCGCGGCCACCGCCGCCAGGTCGGCGTCGAGGTCGTCGTTCTGGAACAGCGAGCGGATCTCGGCCTCGTTGCCGATGACGTAATCCATCTCGTTCTCGATCAGCGACAGGAAATCGGCGCGGTGGCGTTCGACGCAGAACGGGTCGGAGATGGCGATGCCGGTCTTGCCGCCACCGGCGCGGCAGGCGCGGGCGGCTTCCAGGAAGGCGGCCTTGCCCTTGTCCTTGTCGAAGAGATAGCCTTCGAGGAACATCAGCTTGGCCTTGCCGGCGACCTCGGCGGGCACGTCGTCGGAGCTGACCTCGGACGAGATGCCCAGATAGGTGTTCATCGAGCGTTCGCCGTCCGGCGTGACGAAGATCATGCAGCGCGAGGTGGGCAGTTCGCCGCCCGCTACCGGCGGGTTGACGAAGCGCACGCCGCCGTCTTCCATGCCGCTGGCATAGGCCTGGCCCAGCTCGTCGTCGCGGACGCGGCCGATGAAGGCGGCGTTCAGGCCCAGGGCGCCCGCGCCGGCGATGGAATTGCCGACCGAGCCGCCGGGCGCCTGCACGCGATCTTTCATCGCGCCGAAGAGCTGCTCGGCGCGGTCGCGCTCGATGAGCTGCATGATGCCCTTTTCGATGTCCATGTCTGCGAGAAAGCTGTCGTCGGTCTGGGTGATCACGTCGACGACGGCATTGCCGATTCCGACCAGGTCATAGGTACTCAAGGGCTGTCCTTTTCGTTGGTTGCAGGGGATTGGCGGGCGTCCCGGCGGGGCCGGGCGCGGATGTTGCGGGCCGGTTCGAGAACGGCGTCGTCAAACGGTCTTCTCCTCGAACGGGCAGAGATCGGCGATGATGCAGGTGGGGCACATCGGCTTGCGGGCCTTGCAATGGTAGCGGCCGTGCAGGATGAGCCAGTGATGCGCATGCAGCTGGAATTCCGCCGGCACGTTGTCCTCGATCGCGCGTTCGACGATGTCGACATTCTTGCCCGGGCAGATGCCGGTGCGGTTGCCGACGCGGAAGATATGCGTGTCGACCGCCTGCGCCGGGTAACGCCACCACATGTTCAGCACCACGTTCGCGGTCTTTCGCCCCACGCCCGGCAGCGATTGCAGCGCCGCGCGCGAAGACGGGACGATGCCGTCGTACTCTTCCACGAGGATGCGGGAGAGCTTCATGACGTTCTTGGCCTTGTTGCGGTAGAGGCCGATGGTCTTGATATGTTGGGTCAGCTGCTCTTCGCCGAGGTCGAGCATCTTCTGCGGCGTGTCGACGATCTCGAAGAGGGCTTTCGTGGCCTTGTTGACGCCGGCATCGGTGGCCTGCGCCGAGAGCGCCACGGCGACCAGAAGGGTGTAGGCGTTGACATGGTTCAGCTCGCCCTCGGGTTCGGGGTCCGCCGCGTGGAAGCGGGTGAAGATCTCGTGGATCTTGTGGTAGTCGAGCTGTCTGGCCATCGGCGCCTTGATGCCTCAGAGGCGATCATGCTGCAACTGCTAAGGGGCGTTCAGGCGGTCAGCCGGCCGCCGGAGAGCGCGACCGGGTCCGCGGCGACGACGAAATGGTCACCGTTCCAGGCCAGCCCCAGCCGGGTGCAGATGGTTTCGGAGGCGATGTTGCCCGCGCGGATGCCGGTGAAGACGCTGCCCATGCCAAAGCGGTCGCGGGCGGCCAGCATCGAATGGGCGCCGAGCACCAGCGAGATGCCGGTGCCGCGGCGGTCCTCGGCGGTGGCCAGCATGCCCCACCAGGCCTGCGCGGCGCGGGGGCTGTCGGGGTGGAAGAGGCCGAAGGCGGCGGTGGCGCCGACGAAGCGGCCCAGCGGGTCGACGGCGACGAGGGCGAAGGCCGGGCCGTTGCGGCCGCGCAGAAAGGCGCCCGAGGGCACCAGCACGCCGCAGCCGCGGGCCAGCGCATCGAGCTGGCGCAGCTCTCCGGCGGGGGCGTCGGCGCCGATCTCGCGCAGGGTGAGATCGGCGGGCAGGGCGCGGGTCGCCGCGATCTCTTCGGCGGCGGAGAAATCGGAGGCATGCCATTCGCGGAACACGTCGACCGAGAGGCCCGCCGCTTCGAGCCGGTCGCGCAGGGCCGGCACGGCGGCCTCGGGCACGCCGTAGTTGGGCGCGGCGCCCTGGACCCGGGCGAGGGCCACGTGACGGTCGAAATTGCCGGGCGCATGGGTGGCGAGCGTCACGGTGCGCCCGTAGGTGCAATAGGCGGGATCGTCGCGCAGCAGGGTCCAGAGCGCCTCGCAGCGGCGCTGGATCGCCTGCTGATCCTCGGATCCGAAATATTCGTCCATCGCGGCCTGCCTCCCCTGCGCCTGTTGATCGCAGACTGTCCGGGGTGTCCCACGGCCTGTCAATCGCCATGACGGGCCGGGGGCGTCGCAATGCGCAAGGTCCGGGTCGCGCGCGGGGCGGCGGCGGGGCTATCTGGGGGCAAAGGCGCTTGTGTCCGTTGCGGCGCGCCGTGATGATGAAGGGAGTGATCGGGATGAGCAGGATGGACCAGGATTTCGACAGCGGGTCGGGCTATCATTTCGACGTCATGCGGCGGGCGATCGAGCTGATCGACGCCGCCGGCCCCGGCCTGAAGCTGGAAGAGCTTGCGGCCGGGATGAACATGAGCCCCGCGCATTTCCAGAGGGTCTTCTCGCGCTGGGCCGGGGTGTCGCCGAAGCGGTTCCAGCAATACCTGGCGCTGGGCCATGCCAAGGCGCTGCTGGCCGAGCGGTTCACGACGCTGGAGACGAGCCATGCTGTGGGGCTGTCGGGGGGCGGGCGGCTGCATGACCTGTTCCTGCGGTGGGAGGCGATGAGCCCGGGCGATTTCGCCAGGGGCGGCGAGGGGCTGGTGATCGCCTGGGGCTGGTTCGACAGCCCGTTCGGCCGGGCGCTGGTGATGGGGACGGACAAGGGCATCTGCGGCATCGGCTTCGAGGGCGAGGCGAGTGCCGGAGAGGCCATGGCGGACCTGGCGGGGCGCTGGCCGAAAGCGCGCTATGTCGAGGACCCCGAACGGCTGCGGCCCTGGGCGGAGGCGGCCTTTGGCGCAAGTGGCGTAAGCGGCGAGGCGCCGCTTTACCTGATCGGGGCGCCGTTCCAGATCAAGGTCTGGGAGGCGCTGCTGTCGATCCCCTCGGGGCAGGTGACGACCTATTCCGAGATCGCGCGGTCGATCGGCCACCCGAAGGCGGTGCGCGCGGTGGGCACCGCCGTGGGGCGCAACCCGATCAGCTGGCTGATCCCCTGCCACCGGGCGCTGCGCAAGTCCGGGGGGCTGGGCGGCTATCACTGGGGGCTGCCGGTCAAGCGGGTCATGCTTGCCTACGAGACCGCCAGAGCCGAAGCCAGCCCGGGCGCCGCCACCGGGGCCTGAGGGCGCGCTCGTCTGCCCTTTCAGGCAGCCTCGCAGCAGGCCGTCGCCTGTGTGGCGGCGCGTCGGGGTCGGTGTAGTCTCCGACCGGGTCTGCCCAGCGGCCAAGGCGCAGGGTCATCATCACGTGGTGGTCGTAATACGACATCTCGGGTCTCCTTCGGGTCTGACCCGAATTCACCACGAGGCTCCTGACACCCTGTTGTCAGTGGTCCATGCTAGGCTGTCAGCAGATGACGGAGCCGCCCGATGACCAAATCCACCCGGATGTTCGAACTGATCCAGATCCTGCGGGCTGCGAGGCGGCCGGTCACGGCCGACGAGCTGGCCGAGCGGCTGGGCGTGTCGGCCCGCACCGTGTACCGCGACATCGCCGCGCTGCAGGCCATGCGCACCCCGATCGAGGGCGAGGCGGGGCTGGGATACGTCATGCGCCGCGGCTACGACCTGCCGCCGCTGAACTTCGACCAGGAAGAGCTGGAAGCGCTGCGCGTGGGCCTTGCCCTGCTGGTGCGCACCGGGGACAGCGCGCTGGTCGATGCCGCCGGGCGGATCGGCAAGAAGATCGACGCCCTGCAGGAGCCGGTCGACTGGCTGAAGATCGCGCTGCCGGGGGTGCCTCTGGACGATCCCGAAAAGGGCTGTGTGTCGAAAGGCATGCTGCGCGCGGCGATCCGCGAGGAACGCAAGATCGAGATCACCTATCGCGACGAGGCCGGGGTCGAGACGCAGCGCATCCTGCGCCCGGTGGCCATGCTGTATTACCACGATTGCGCGGTGCTCGCCGCCTGGTGCGAGCTGCGCCGGGGTTTTCGCTGTTTCCGCACCGACCGGATCTGGGCCTGCACCCTGCGCGAGGACGGCTTTGCCGGCGAAGGCCCCGCGCTGCGCCGGCTGTGGGAGGACAGCGACACGCCGCTGGTGCCCTTCGCCACGGCGATCTGATCCCGGTTCCGGCGCGGTCCCCGCGCTTGCCCGAACACCGGGCCACATGTTTCGGCGCGCCCGGGTTCTACCAATGGGCGAAGACCCCGTCGCCTGCCGTCCGGCGGGCATGAAAGCCGCGTTTTATCGGCGGCTTGTCGCCCTTCCGGGGGCTTTTGCGGCTTGAGATACCGGACCTGTCGGACGATAGTCCGCGCCAAATGCCGCCCTTGCGGCGAACGCGTCCCAAAGGCACGGAACCCGCAGCAAATGGCGGGCCGGCCCGAGCAGAAGGTACCAGTCATGATCTCCCCGACCCAAGAGTTGTCCCAAGTTTTGACCCAAGAGTCGATCCATGAGCCCGTCCGGGCCCGTCTTCCCGGACGCGCGCTTTCGGTGGCCGCGCTTGCCCTTGTCGGCCTGAGCGCCTGCACCGATCCGGCGGCGCTGGACCCCAACACCGACCCGAACCGCAACACCAAGGCGGGCGCCATCGGTGGCGCGATCCTCGGCGCCGGCGTCGGGCTGGTCACTGGCGGGGATCAGGGGCTGAAGAACGCCGCCGTGGGCGCGACCGCGGGCGCCATCCTGGGCGCCGGCGCCGGCAGCCTGCTGGACCGCCAGGCGACAGAGATCCGCCAGTCGCTGGCCAGTGACGGCATCACCGTGGTCAACGAAGGCAACCGCCTGGTCGTGACCCTGCCGCAGGACATCACCTTTGCCACCGACAGCGCCGACATCCGGCCCGTTCTGCAATCGGAACTGGTCAAGCTGGCCCAGAACTTCGTCAAGTACCGCAATTCCAACCTGCAGGTGGTCGGCCATACCGACAACACCGGCGAGGCCGCCTACAACCAGACCCTGTCGGAACAGCGCGCGGGCGCCGTCTCGGCCGTGCTGATCAACAACGGGGTGGAGCCGAACCGGATCCGCACCGTGGGCGCGGGCGAGAACCAGCCGGTGGCCTCCAACCTGACGCCCGAAGGCCGGGCGCAGAACCGCCGGGTCGAGATCATCGTGGTGCCGAAGCAGGGGCTTTGATCCCGATCCTGACGGCGTTTCGGGCCGGGGCCCGGTCCCGGCCCGGCAGGCCGATCGCAGCCGGTGCGTCCGGCTGACACGCGCCCGGCGCCGCGGTCTGCGTGCAATCCGGGCAAGGCGGGGCCCAGGTCCCGCCGCGCGCGCGTCTACGACCTTGGCCGTGGTCCTGCCCTCTGGCCCGGGCGTTTCCCTGTGCTAGGCTGATGCGGGGCCCCGGGGCGCGGGCCGGGTATCAGGCCATCGAACCGGGAAGGACATACATGGGCGAGAGGATGCTTCTGGGCATATCGGGGTCGCTGCGCGCGGCGTCGGTGAACCGCAGGCTGGTGCGCGAGGCCGCGCGGCTTTATGCGCCCGACCGTTTCATCGAGGCGGATATCGACTTTCCTCTCTACAATGGCGATGTCGAAGACGGCCCCGGCGTGCCGGACGCCGTGCTGACGCTTGTCGATCAGATCGAGGCGGCGGAGGCCGTCGTGATCTCGACCCCCGAATACAACAAGGGCCCCTCGGGCGTCCTGAAGAACGCGCTGGACTGGGTCAGCCGGGTCAGGCCGGTGCGCTGGACCGGCAAGCCGGTGGCGGTGATGTCGGCGGCGGCGGGCCGGGCCGGGGGCGAGCGGGCGCAGATGATCCTGCGCAGCTTCATGGTGCCGTTCCAGGCCCGGGTGATCGCGGGGCCCGAACTGCACCTGGCCGATGCCGGGAACCAGTATGACGCGGACGGCCGGCTGCTGTCGGACCGCTACGTGGACACCCTGCAAAAGCTGATGGACAACCTGCAGGCGGAAGTGACGCGCGGCTGAGGCGCGGCCGGGACAGGGCAATGGCAGGGCTGAGGGAGACCGGTGGGAGGACAGCATGGGGCATTGGCGGAAATCGGAGGCGGGCTTCACCCCGCTGGGCACGTCGCTGGAGGCGCCGTTCGAGAGGCTGACGGGCGAGACGGTGCCGGAAGAGCGGTTCTTCGTCTGCAACAGCGGCGACAGTGTCGCGGTGGATCCGGAGATCTACCGGCTGAAGATCAAGGGCGACGCGGTCGAGCGCGTGGTGACCCTGCGGCTGTCGGACCTGGAGGCGTTGCCGCAGCACGAGGTGCTGGCCTATGTGGAATGCGCGGGCAACCAGCGGACCCTGTTCAGCAAGATCGACGGCCACGTGATCGACCGCGAGAGCGACGGGGACGACGTGGCCTGGACGCTGGGCGGGATCGGGCAGGCGCTGTGGTCGGGGCCGCGGCTGGCGGATGTGCTGGCACTGGCCGGGGTGTCGCCGCAGGCGGCCTGGGTGGCGCCGATGGGGCTGGATGTGCTGAACCCGGAATGCGACATCGAGATCCCGATGCCGATCGAAAAGGCGCTGGACCCCGACACGCTGGTCGGGCTGCGGATGAACGGCGCGGCCCTGCCGGTGGATCACGGGGCGCCGGCGCGGATGGTGGTGCCGGGCTGGGTCGGCACCTACTGGGTGAAATGGGTCGGCTGGCTGACCGTCTCGGCGCGGGAGATCCGGAATTACCGGACCGACGAATATTACGTGATCGACGGTGTCACGGTGACCGAGCAGAACATCAAGGCCTCGCTCTGCCTGCCCTTCCCGGCCGAGCTGGCGCCGGGGCGGCAGCGGATCGAAGGGCTGGCGCGATCGCCCGGCCAGGAGATCGCAAGGGTGGAATGGTCCGCCGACGGCGGCGACTGGACCGGGGCCGAGATCGTGCAGCGCAGCGGCAAATGGGGCTGGACCCGCTTCGCCTTCGACTGGGACGCCGCGCCCGGTTCCCACGTGCTGCGCTGCCGCGCGGTGGACGCGGCAGGGCGGAGCCAGCCGGAGGTGGCTTTGATGAACGAGGGCACGCTTCTCTATAACGCGGTGATCCCGCATCCGGTGACGGTGACGGTGACGTGACGGGCGTTCGGGGCATTCGGCGCGTTCGGCGACTGGGGCCCCTGTGCGCTGCGGGTCAGTCGGGCAGGCTGATTTCCACCAGGTTGCCGTCGGGATCGCGGATGTAGATCGACATCAGCGGGCCGGTGGCGCCGCTGCGGGGGACGGGGCCTTCGATGATCTCTATGCCATGCCCGGCGAGGCGGGATTGCCAGGCTTCCAGCGGCATGTCGGTGAGAAAGCACAGATCGGCGGACCCGGGGGTCGGCACCCTGGCGCGCGGCTCATAGGCGGTGCCGGCGGGGTGCAGGTTGATCTTTTGCGACCCGTAACGCAGCGCGTGGCGGGTGCCGCCGCCGGAGGCGGTGAAGGAGATCGCCTCCATCCCCAGGGCGCCCGAGTAGAAGCGTGTGGTGGCGTCGATATCGGCGACGGTCAGGACGAGATGGTCGAGGGTTGTGAGCATGGAGGTCTTTGCCTTTGGGTCGGACAGCGGGGGCGTGCTCCCGCCCTGTCGACGGTGGGGCGGGCGGCCGGAGGCGTCAAGAGCCCACCCCGCACGCCCCCGCTGTCCTCGTGCTGCGCCGTGCGGACCGGGGGGCGAACGGCAGACAGGACCTTCGGGGCCTTGCGCCATGGCACCGGGCGAAGGCATGGTCCGTGGATGCGGGAGGGGCGGATGACAGACAGCCAGGTGATCTCCGACGTCATGGATCCGGCGCGTGCCTCGGCGCTTTGCGCGGTGCTGGGCCTGCCGGGGCCGGTGGCGCCTGGCGACGCCCTGCCGCCGTTTTTCCACCAGGTCCATTTCTGGGACCCGCAGCCGCCCGGGGCGCTGGGCCGCGACGGGCATCCGAAGGTCGGCGGGCTGATCCCCGACACCGGCCTGCCCCGGCGGATGTGGGCCGGCGGGCGGCTGGCCTTTGCCGCGCCGCTGCGCGCCGGGGTGCCGGCCGAGAAGCACAGCCGCTTCGAGGATGTCACCCGCAAGTCCGGGCGCAGCGGCGCGCTGGCCTTCGTCACCCTGCGCCACGAGATCCGGCAGGAGGGGCAGCTGTGCCTGACCGAATGGCAGGACCTGGTCTATCGCCCCGAACCCGACCCGTCCGACCCGCGCCCCGACCCGCCACGGGCGCCCGAGACGGCGCAGGACCGGCGCGCGGTGCAGTTCTCCCCGACCCTGCTGTTCCGGTATTCGGCGCTGACCTTCAACGGCCACCGCATCCACTATGACGAGACCTATGCCCGGCTGGTCGAGGGCTACGAGGGGCTGGTGGTCCATGGCCCGCTGCTGGCGCAGCTGATGATGCTCATGGCCGAGGATCTGCTGGGGCCGCTGGCGGGGTTCTCGTTCCGGGGCGCCTCTCCGCTGATGCACCACGAGACGGCCGAGCTGTGCCGCGACGGGCGGCGGTTCTGGGTCCGCGCGGGCGACGGCCGGCTGTGCATGACGGCGGCGGCCGAGGCGGACTGAGCCCCCCGCCGCGCAGACCTCAGAGGCAGGTTTCCAGGCGGAACCCGTCGGGTACGGCATCGCGGTCATCCAGCACCAGGTCGGCCATCACCTGGGCCACCTTCGGCGCCATGCCGAAGCCGATCTTGAACCCGCCGTTGGCCACGAAATGCCCCGGACGTCCGGGCCAGGGGCCCATCACCGGGGCCCGGCTGCGGGCGCGGGGGCGCAGCCCGGCCCAGCGGTCCACGACCGGCGCCTCGGCCAGCAGCGGCACGGCCAGGCGGGCGGCGGCGATGACCTCGTCCAGCTGGCTGTCGGTGTCGCGCGGGCTGTCGAAATCGCGTTCCGAGGTCGAGCCGATCGCCACCGTCCCGTCGGTGTGCGGCACGATATGCACCCCGCCCGAGAAAAGCTGCGGCGCGTCCTGCGGCATCGCCAGGCCAAGCACCGCCGCCTGTCCCTTGACCGCCGTGCCGACCGGACGGTCGAAGGCCTGCGAAAGCTCGGCCAGCCCGGCCGATCCGGTGGCCCAGACCACCGCGCCGCTGTCGGGTGCCTCGGTCACGATTGGCACGCCCTGCCGCTTCAGCGCCGCGACCAGCGCCGCCACGGCCCGCGCCGGATGCAGCCGCGCGCTCAGCGTGTCGCGGATCAGCCAGCCCGAGGGCGAGACCGGCGCCCAGCCGAAGGCGTCGCTGGCCGGGATGACCTCCCATGCGGCGAACCCGTCCCAGAGCGTTTCGGCCTGCGTCGCGCGGCTGCGGGCCAGCGCGACCGCCCCGGCATCGGCCAGCGGCTGCAGCCGCCCGGTGCGCCCGTAGCCGGGCGAGACACCGCCGACGGTCTCCACCCCGGTCCAGAACGCGTCGGCCATGCGCAGGCTGTCGAACTGGAAGGCCTTTTTGGGGTTCCAGTTCTCGGGCACATGCGGCGCCAGAGCGCCGACCACGCCGCCCGAGGCCCCGGCACCCGGACCGAAGGGATCGACCACGACCACCCGTGCCCCCCGCCGGGCACAGGTCCAGGCGATCGACAGGCCAAAGATCCCGGCCCCCCGAACGGTGACGTCCGCCATTGCCATTTCCGCCTCGCTTCTTCAGTGTCGCCCGGCGCGGGCCTCTCGCCGCGACCATAAGAGAGGGTGGCATGCAGCACCAGCAGGCACAGGTCTCGTGGCGGGACGATCGGGTTCCGGTCTCGGACCGGTTCGACGACCCGTATTATTCGATCCAGGACGGGGTGGAGGAAACGCGCCACACCTTCCTTGGCGGCAATGGCCTGCCCGCGCGGTTCGGCGGCGCCTTCCGGGTGGCCGAGCTGGGGTTCGGCACCGGGCTGAACTTTCTCGTGACGTTGCAGGCCTGGGTCGCGGCCGGATCCCCCGGCACGCTGCATTACACCAGTTTCGAGGCTTTCCCGATGGCCGCCGCCGACATGGCGCGCGCGCTTGAGGCCTTTGCCGACCTGCCGGGGCGGGACCTGCTGGCCGAGGCCTGGGCGGATGGGCGCTTTCCGGCCGCGATCGGCGGCGCCACGCTGGATCTGCGCCTGGGCGACGCGCGCACAGCGCTGCCGGAGTGGGAGGGGCAGGCGGATGCCTGGTTTCTCGACGGCTTCGCCCCGGCCCGCAATCCCGAGCTGTGGGAACCCGCGCTGATGGCCGAGGTCGCGCGCCATACCGCGCCGGGCGGCACGCTGGCCACCTACACGGCCGCCGGCCACGTGCGTCGGACGCTCGACGCGGCGGGGTTCGACATCACCCGGCAACCCGGCTATGGCCGCAAGCGCCACATGACCACGGGCGTGCTGCGATGACGACCACCGACAAGGATGCGGGCCACGGCCCCGGGCCCCTGACCGCAGGCGACGCCCCGGTGGCGCCGGTGCCGCACCAGGCCAGCCCCGCCGTTCCCGCCGCGCCCGTGCCGCAGCGGAACACCGTGGGCCTTGGCATCGGGCTGATGATCGGCTCGACCATCGTCTTCGCGCTGCAGGACGGCATGTCGCGGCACCTGGCGGCGGAATACAATACCCTGATGGTGGTGATGATCCGCTACTGGTTCTTCGCCGCCTTCGTGATCGCCATCGCCGCGCGGGCGAAGGGCGGGCTGCGCCGCGCGGTGAAGACCTCGCAGCCGGTCGTGCAGGCGCTGCGCGGTCTGCTGCTGGCGGCCGAGGTCTGTGTCGCGGTCTACGGCTTCACCCTGCTGGGCCTGATCGAAAGCCAGGCGGTGTTCATCTGTTACCCGCTGCTGGTCGCGGCCTTGTCGGGCCCGGTGCTGGGCGAAAGCGTGGGCTGGCGGCGGTGGAGCGCGATCGGCGTGGGGTTCATCGGCGTGATGTTCATCCTAAAGCCCTCGGGCGGTGTCTTTGACATCGCGGCGGCGATCCCGCTGGCGGCGGCGCTGATGTTCGCGCTGTATTCGCTGCTGACGCGCTATGCGGCGCGGCGCGACACCACGGCGACCAGCTTCTTCTGGACGGGCGCGGTGGGCGCGGTGTTCATGACCGCCGTGGGCATCTGGCACTGGGAGCCGATGACCCTGCCCGATTACGGCTGGATGGCCTGCCTCTGCGTGACCGGGGCGCTGGGCCACTGGCTGCTGATCAAGTGCTACGAGGTGGCCGAGGCCAGCGCGGTGCAGCCCTTTGCCTATTTCCACTTTGTCTGGGCGTCGATCCTCGGGATGACGCTCTTTGCCGAGGTGCTGCGGCCCAGCGTGGCCACCGGCGCGGCGCTGATCGTCGCGGCGGGGCTGTTCACCCTGTGGCGCGAACGGGCGAAGCGGGCGGCTTAGGCGCGGGCCGCAACGGCCGGCGCGCGATGCGCGGGCGCGGGGCCGTCATGCCGGACCCGAGCGCCCTGCCGCGGTGCGGCCTCAGGGCGCGTAGGCGCGCAGGGTGGCGCCGCGCAATTCCTCGCTGAAGGGGATCGGCAGAGGCTCCTTGCCCAGCCGCGCGCGGTAGACCGGCAGGCTTTCGGTGACGCGCATGATGTAGTTGCGGGTCTCGTTGAAGGGGATCATCTCGATCCAGTCGACGATGTCGATCTCGGCGTTGCGGCCGCGCGGGTCGCCGTAGTCCTCCATCCAGCGCAGCGGGCGACCCGGCCCGGCGTTGTAGCCCGCGGCCATCATCGACACGTTGCCGCCCAGCTGCGCCGCCAGCGTGGCCAGGTAATTGGCGCCCAGCTTGGCGTTGTAGCGCCAGTCTTCCAGCATGCGGGACGAGCTGTGCGAGGCGCGGATGCCCAGATCGTCGGCCACCAGCTGCCCGGTGGCGGGCATCACCTGCATGAACCCCAGCGCGCCGGCGCCGCTGATCACGCCGGGGTCGAATTCGCTCTCGCGCCGCGCGATCGACAGGACCATCTCCTGCGCCATCGGCAGGTCTTCGTCGGCGACCGGGTGCAGCGGGTAGTAATAGCCCGCCAGGATCACCCCGTCCTGCGCCGCGCGTTTCGAGATCATCACCGACAGATGCGGATCGTCGAGATCCAGCGCCATCTGCCCCAGCCGCGCGGCATCCTCCGGCGTGAGGCTTTCGGTCAGGTGGGTGAAGAACCTTTCGGCCAGCACGTATTCCTCGGCCTCCCACAGTTCCACGGCGGCGCGGAACACGGTGGATTTCGTGAACTCGGCCTCCTGCCAGGGAGCCAGCTCGGGCGGGTTGGCCATCGAGGGATCGAAGGGCAGCCCGGCGCGTTCGGCGGCCAGCAGCCCGTAGAACGAGCTTTGGTATTCCCCGCCCTCGCGATAGGCGATCTGCGCCACCTCGGTATCGCCGAGCGCGTCCAGCGCGCGGCCCGTCCAGTACTTGGCGCGGCCCTTGGAGATCGGCGACTGCACCGCCTCGTCCAGCCGCAGGAAATGCAGCAGGGCGGTTTCCGGCTGGTCCAGGAAGGTCAGCGCGAGGTAGCCCGACAGCCATTCGAGATCGGCGAAATCCGACCCGTCCACCAGCCCGTGGCGCATCGCCACCTCGTAGGCGCGCTGATGCTCGCCCGCGCGCATCAGCTGGCGGGCATAGCCGCGGCGCCGGCCGGCCCAGCTTTCGGGCTGGCCCAGCGACTGGGCCGAGGTGGAGCGTTCGATCATCAGCTCGAGCGCGTCGTCGGTCCGGCCCTTGCGGGCGCGCCATTCGAACCGGTCGTAGGCCAGGCCCGGGTCGTCGGCCAGATCCTCGGGCACCCGTTCGATCAGCGTGTCGACGCCCGCGGCCTGTTCCTGCAGCGCCAGCCGGGCCAGCGCCAGCGCGCGGGTGCCGTCATCGACCGAGGTCAGCATCCGCCGCGCGCTCAGCCGGTGCCCGTCCCACAGCAGCCGGTCCAGCCGGGCGACATTGTGCGGCGGCAGCAGATCGCCGCCGGCGGCAAGGAAGGCGGATTGCTGCGTGGCCCCCATCGCCATGGTGCGCCAACCCAGCACCAGCGTGGCATCGGCCTCGCCGCCCCGGCCGGCGGCGCGCAGCGCGTTGACATAGGCCAGCACGCCGTCGGGGGTTTGCGGTTCGACCTCGTCGAACATCGACAGCACGTCGGAAAAGCTGGCGGTGACAAAGGCGCCCTCGGATTTCTCGCGCAGCCAGGGGATGCCGGGCCAGTCGCCGTTGCGCTCCAGGAAGGCCAGCACCGTCGCCGCATCGCCGCGCCCGGCGCGCAGCCAGTGCCATTCGACCACGTCATGCGCGACCGAGGCCGGGGCGCCGGCCGCCTCGAAGGCGGCTTCGAAATCCTGCCGGCGGACGGCGTCCATCGCCTCGGCCAGGCCGGCGTCGGCGGGGCGCGCCAGCGCCGGGATCAGGGCCGGCGCCAGGGCCAGGACCAGCAGCAACGAAACGGTACGGATCTGGGCAATCATTTTCGGACCATGCAGGGCTTGAGCATCCAAGGGTATTGCGTGTATCGGCACGTACAACTCACAAACGCGGCAGATCCGGGAGAGCCTGCCGCAAACCCAGGAGCGCGCCCATGTTCAAAGGTTCCATGCCGGCCCTTGTCACCCCGTTCACCAACGGTGCAGTGGACTTCGACGCGCTCAAGAAACTCGTGGACTGGCACGTCGACCAGGGCTCCCACGGGCTTGTTCCGGTCGGCACCACGGGCGAGAGCCCGACACTGACCCATGACGAACATGAAGAGGTCGTGGCCCAGGTTGTCAAGGCCGCCGCGGGTCGCATCCCGGTTGTCGCCGGCGCCGGATCGAACAACACGGTCGAGGCCGAACGATTCCTGCAGCACGCCGCCTCGGTCGGGGCGGATGGCGCCCTGGTGGTGACGCCCTATTACAACAAGCCGACGCAGCGCGGGCTGGTGGCGCATTTCACCGCCCTGCACGAATGCTGCGACCTGCCGATCATCATCTACAACATCCCCGGCCGCTCGGTCGTGGACATGCTGCCCGCCACCATGGCGCAGCTGTCGAAGCTGCCGCGCATCGTCGGCGTCAAGGACGCCACCGGCGATCTGGCCCGCGTGTCGGAACAGCGCATGGCCTGCGGCCCCGATTTCATCCAGCTTTCGGGCGAGGATGCCACGGCGCTTGGCTTCAACGCCCATGGCGGGACGGGCTGCATTTCCGTCACCGCGAACGTCGCGCCGAAGCTCTGCGCCGAATTCCAGGAGGCCATGCTGGCCGGCGATTACGCCAAGGCCCTGACCTACCAGGACAAGCTGATGCCCCTGCACGAGGCGATCTTCATCGAACCCGGGCTCGTCGGCGCGAAATACGCCATGGCGCGGCTGGGCATGTGTTCCGAAGAGGTGCGCCTGCCGCTGACCGGTCTGCTGGACGAAACGAAGGCGATCATCGACGCGGCCATGGCCCATGCCGGGCTGCTGTAAGGGCACACGTTGACAGGGATGACGGGCCTTCTCATGGTCTGAACGGGCGTTCCATGCGGGCGCCCGTTTTCCATGGAAAGGAGAGCCATGACCGTCCTCGCCCCCATCGCCGATGCCGCGCCCGAACTGGAAGCGATCTTCAAGGATCTGCATGCCCACCCCGAGCTGGGCTTTCAGGAGGAGCGCACCAGCGCCGTGGTGGCCGAGACGCTGAAGGCCTACGGCGTGGACGAGATCCATCGCGGGCTGGGCAAGACGGGGGTCGTGGCCCTGATTCACGGGCGCGAGAAGGGCAACCGCCGGGTTGGTCTGCGCGCCGACATGGACGCCCTGCCGATCGACGAGATCACGGGGCTGGACTATGCCTCGAAGACCCCCGGCGTGATGCATGCCTGCGGCCATGACGGCCACACCACCATGCTGCTGGGCGCCGCGAAATACCTGGCCCAGACGCGGGATTTCGCCGGCACCGCCGTGCTGATCTTTCAACCGGCGGAAGAGGGTCTTGGCGGCGCGCGCCAGATGCTGGCCGACGGGCTGTTCGAGCAGTTTCCCTGCGACGAGATCTACGGGATGCACAACGCGCCGGGCACGCCGCCCGGCAAGGTCGGGATCTGCAAGGGCGCGGCCATGGCCGGGGCGGCGTTCTTCGACATCCGCATCTCGGGCCGGGGCAGCCACGCGGCCGCGCCGCACATGTCCAAGGATGCGCTGATGATCGCGGCGACGCTGGCGGGGCAGATCCAGACCATCCTGTCGCGCAACATCCCGCCGCAGGAAACCTGCGTGCTGTCGATCACCCAGCTGCATGCGGGCTCGGCCTATAACGTGGTGCCCGAGACGGCCACGCTGGCCGGGACGATCCGCTATTTCAGCGATGACATCTACAAGCTGGCCGGGGACCGGATGCAGGCGATCTGCGACGGTTTCGCCAAGGCCCATGACGTCGAAATCGCGCTGGACCTGCGCAACGTCTTCGACGTGCTGCAGAACGACGAGGAGTTGTCAGACGCCTATATCGACGCGGCCGCGGATATCGTCGGGGCGGAGAACGTGAGCAATACCGAGAAGCCGGTGACGGGGTCCGAGGATTTCGCCGACATGCTGCAGGCGGTGCCGGGCGCCTATGTCCGCGTCGGGCATGGCGGGACGGTGTCGCTGCACAACCCGGCTTATGTACTGGATCCGGCGATCTTGCCGGTGGGCGCCTCGATCATGGCGCGGGTGGTGGAGAAACGGTTGCCGGTGGGCGGCTGAGCGCGGCGTGCCCTTCGAGGTCGGGCGCTGCCGAGACAGATGAACGAATGGTAAATTCGCCTCTGTAACATCTTGATTTTGCTTGGGTGGCTCAGTGTCCCACGCGTGGGACACCCGCTACCGCTTGCCGTAATACAGCCCCACGACATGCTCTGCCTCGGCGAAGAACAGCCAGCGCGAGACCATCATCCCCGCCCCCATCGACAGCACCGCCACACCCGCCAGCACATGGCTGAACGGCAGCACCAGCAGAACCAGAGGCAGGACGAAGCCCAGCCCCATCGCGATCACCCGCAGCTTCCGCGCGTGCTTGCGCCCGATCACGTGGACCATTTCCTTCAGCAGGTAATTCGTGCCGGTATGCGGCGGCTCGAAGGCGCGGACCTTGCCGATCCCGCCCAACCCCGTCGCCGTCGCCAGCGTGGTTCCCGACGCGGCGAAGGCCCCGTCCCCGCGCAGCCACCACGCGATCTGCAGCGTCCCGGCCAGCACGATCAGCCAGCGCGCCGCGATGATCTGGCCGGCCAGCAACGCCCCGCCGGCCAGCGCCAGCGCCAGGAACAGCGCGGGCGTCAGCGGGGTGCGCCAGCGCGGCACCGTCTTCAGCTGGGCGTAGATCATCGAGGTGGCGAACACCGTGCCCAGGCTTAGCAGCCCGCCGATCGCGCCGATCACCGGCCAGCGCGCGTCCAGGAACACCAGTCCCGCGCCGTAGATCCCCATCACCGCAAGTGCGGCGACCGAGGTCCAGGCCTCGCGGCTCAGCCAGCTTGTCTGCCACTGGGTGAAGGCCCGCAGGGCGCGTTCGGGATGGCCCAGGTGGAAGGTCGAGGCGATCAGCCCGCCCACCGCCAGCAGGTAGGCCAGCACGAAGAAGGCAAAGGCCGTCCAGCCCGTCACCGGCGGCCGGCCGAGGCCCAGCCAGAACAGCAGGCCGAAGCCCAGCCCCGAGAGCGTGGTGAACAGGATGACCGATCGCGCGGGATGCATTCAGAGCTTCTCCAGCGTGCGGTCGAGCCAGGCGAGGAAGCCCGTGGGCTCCTCGGCCACGGGGGCGAGCCAGGGGGCGAGCACGTCGATTTCCTGCTCCATCCGGTCCCTCGGCCGGGGGGGCAGGTACTTGTTCACCGGTTTCGTGCCCTGTTCGGGGGCAAGATCCATGCCGCCGCGCGCCTCGACCAGCTTCGACACGTCGCTCTCGGGGTCCGAGAGATCGCCGAAATGGCGTGCACCGGCGGGGCAGGTGCGGACGCAGGCGGGCACGCGATCGACCTCGGGCAGGGTGTCGTTGTAGATCCGGTCGACGCAGAGCGTGCATTTCTTCATGACACCGGCGTCGCCATCCATCTCGCGCGCGCCATAGGGACAGGCCCAGGCGCAGAGGCCGCAGCCGATGCAGGCGTCTTCGTTCACCAGAACGATCCCGTCCTCGACCCGCTTGTAAGAGGCCCCGGTGGGGCAGACGGTGACACAGGGCGCGTCTTCGCAATGCAGGCAGGATTTGGGGAAATGCACCAGCTGCGCGGCGCCCTCGTCGGGCTGCACCTCGTAGGAATGGACGCGGTTGAGGAAGGTGCCGGTGGGTGCGGTGCCATAGGCATCCTGATCCGACAGCGGCGCGCCGTAGCCCTGATCGTTCCAGCCCTTGCAGGCGATCACGCAGGCATGGCAGCCGACACATGTATCCAGGTCGATGACCAGGCCCAGGGTCTTTTGGGTCTCGGCGGGCAGGCGGGTCATGAGAGGTCCTCCGGCTGCTGGCACGCGCGGACGAAGGCGGCAAGGTCGCGGTTGAAGCGGTCGGGCGCCTCGTAGAACGGGCTGTGGCCGCAATCGGGATAGACCAGCGTGCGGGCATTCTGGAGGGTCTCGGCCACCTCGCGGCCGGCGGGGTCGGGCGCCAGCCGTTCCCTGGCGCCCCAAAGCACCAGCGCGGGCACCCGGGTGGCGGCGAAGGCGTCGTGGTAATCCGCGTCGCGCAGCCGCGCGGCGCGCCGGACGTCCGGCGCGACAAGCATGTTGAAGCCGACCATGCGGGCCAGCGCGTCCGGTTCGGGGGGCTGGTGGAAACAGGCCTTCACGAAGGCCAGCGTGGCGGCGAGGTTTTCGGCATCGTCATGGCTGTACATGCCCTGCGCGCTGGCGGCCGTGTCGGCGGCGCGTGCGGCGGCGACCTGCGGGTTCATGCCCTGGCCGATGCGCAGATGCGCCCCGATCAGGCAGACCCCGGCGATCTGCCCGTCGCCGTGCCGGGCCAGGTAATCGCCGGCCACGAAGCTGCCCATGGACCAGCCCACGAGCACCGGCTTGCCCCGGCAGCAGGCCTTGACGATGGCGGCGATGTCGTCGGCCCAGACCTCGGACCGGTTGTAATGTGCGTCGCCTTCCGGCCGGCCGGAGGCGCCGTGGCCGCGCAGGTCGGGCAGGATCAGCCGGAAATCGCGGGCCAGCGGCGCCTGACGCTCCCAGCTCAGGTGATGCTGTGACCAGCCGTGGATGAACAGGATCTCGGGCGCGCCTTCGGGTCCGTCCTCGAAGACGGCGAGGGGCGTACCGCCATGTCCTGTGATGTCGCGGCGGATCATAACGGACCTCCACGCTGCGGGATCGGCGGGAAGACGGGCTGGGCCTCGGCGGGCGGATCGGCCTTCTCGATCCGGACCTTCAGGTCGAACCAGGCGGCCTGGCCGGTGACCGGATCGGAATTGGACCAGCGCAACCCGTCGCCCTTCGGCGGCAGAAGCTCGTGGATCAGGTGGTTCAGCAGGAAGCCCTTCGTCGCCTCGGGCGCGTCGGGGTCCAGCGCCCAGGCGCCCTTGCGCTTGCCGATGGCGTTCCAGGTCCAGACGGTGTTGTCGTTCAGCGCGGCCATTTCCATCACCGGCACGGTGATCCGCCCGTGGGGCGAGGTGACATGCGCCCAGTCGCCGTCCGCCAGACCATGCGCGCGCATCAGCCGGGTGGGCACGTAAAGCGGGTTGCGCCCGTGGATCTGCCGAAGCCAGGCGTTCTGGCTGCCCCAGGAATGGTACATGGCCATGGGGCGCTGGGTCAGGGCGTGGATCGGGTAGTCGTCTTCCCTTGGCGGGGTCCAGTGGGGCAGGGGGTCCATCCCCTCGCGCAGCCGCGCACGCATATGCTCGGGCGGCTGGCGGGTGCCATGGCCCTCGGCGGCGCGCTGGAACTGGCGCATGGGCTCGACATACAGCTGGAACAGGTAGGGCTGCGGGGCGTCGTAAAAGCCCATCGAGACGGCCCAGTCCTGGTAGGCGCGGTTCCAGGGTTTGAAATAGCTGGCCTCTTCAGGGACATGCGAGACCCAGAAGCCGCCGTTGCCGATGTAGCGCTGCAGCTGGTCGGGGTTCGGTGACCCGCGTCCGCCCGTGGCGGACGTCGCGCCAGAGACGCGCTCTTCATCGGTGTTCCCACCCACCCCCGAACATTCTTCGCGCCAGCCGGCCAGCGGGCCGACGCCGGGCCGGCGTTCGTGGTTGACCATGTAATCGGCGTAATCGCGGTACTTCGGTTTCCCGTCCTCGGTGAAGCCCGGCAGCTTCAGCCGGTTGGCCAGCTGCACCAGCACCGTCTGGAAGCCGCGCACGTTTCGGTCGGGTTCCACCACCGGCCAGCGGATGGCATCGGCGGCGGCATCGGCCTCGCAGATCGGACGGTCGAGCAGCGAGATGCAGTCGTGGCGTTCCAGGTAGGTCGTGTCGGGCAGGATCAGGTCGGCATAGGCCGTCATCTCGGACGCATAGGCGTCGGAATAGATGATGCGCGGGATGCGGTAGGCGCCGGTCTCGTCCGTGTCGGTCAGCATTTCGAGGACGCCGCGCGTGTTCATCGACGAGTTCCACGCCATGTTCGCCATGTAAAGGAACAGCGTGTCGATCCGGTAGGGGTCGCCGGCATGGGCGTTGGAGATCACCATGTGCATCAGCCCATGGGCCGAGAGCGGGTTGTCCCAGGTGAAGGCCTTGTCGATCCGGGCCGGCGTGCCGTCGGGGCGCAGGGCAAGATCCTTCGGCCCCAGCGGAAAGCCCAGGTGCGGGCCGTCGAGGGCGCCGCCGGGGGTGCAGATGCTGTGCGGGCGGGGATGCGCCTCGGGCGGCTTGGGATAGGGCGGTTTGAAGCGGAAGCCGCCGGGCGTTTCGACGGCGCCCAGAAGGATCTGCAGGATGTGCAGGGCGCGCGCCGTCTGGAACCCGTTGGCATGGGCCGAAATCCCGCGCATCGCGTGAAAGCTGACCGGGCGGCCGGTCATCGTCTCGTGCCGCTCGCCGCGGAAATCGGTCCAGGGGCGGTGCAGGACGACGGGGCTGTCGAAGGCGGCGCGGGCGATTTCCGCGGCCAGCGCGCGGATGCGGGGGGCGGGGATGCCGCAGGTCTCGGCCACCGCCTCGGGCGCATAGGCGGGGTCGAGGTAACGGGTGGCGAGCGCGTGGAACACGGTGTGCAGCGTGGCGCCGTCGCGGTCGAGCGTGCCGTTCAGGTCGGGGCGGACGCCGGGCTGGTCGAAGGCCGCTGGCGCGCCGGTCGCGCGGTCGATGACCTGCGGCTTGCCGTCACCGTCGCGCAGCAGCAGGCCGTCCGCATCCAGCAGCACGGGCGCATTGGTGTAGCGCGCGAGATAATCGAGATCGATCCGCCCGGCCTTCAGCAGCACGTGCACCAGCGACAGGATCAGCGCCATGTCGGTGCCGGGCGTGATGCCCAGCCATTCGTCGGCCACCGCGTTGTAGCCCGACCGGATCGGATTGATACCGACGACCTTCGCGCCGCGCGCCTTCAGCTTGCCCAGACCGATCTTGATCGGATTGCTGTCATGATCCTCGGCCACGCCGAAAAGCAGGAAGAGCTTCGTATGGTCCCAGTCGGGCTGGCCGAATTCCCAAAAGGCGCCGCCCATCGTGTAGATGCCCGCCGCCGCCATGTTGACCGAACAGAACCCGCCATGGGCCGCGTAGTTCGGCGTGCCGAAATTCTGCGCCCAGAACGAGGTGAAGGATTGCGACTGATCGCGTCCGGTGAAGAAGGCAAGCTTTTCGGGGGCCTCGCGGCGGATCGGCTCCAGCCAGCTGACGGCGAGGTCCAGCGCCTCGTCCCAGGAGATTTCCACGAAGCGGTTCGATCCGCGCGGCCCCACCCGGCGCATGGGCGCGCGCAGGCGCGAGGGCGCGGTGTGCTGCATAATACCCGCGCTGCCCTTGGCACAAAGCACGCCGCGGTTGACCGGGTGATCGCGATTGCCCTCGATATAGGTCACGCGGCCGTCCTTCAGGTGCACGTTGATGCCGCAGCGGCAGGCGCACATGTAGCAGGTCGTCTTGCGGATTTCGTCCGATATGCGCGGCGCGGTGTCGAGGTCGGGCTTGATCATCTGGGCATCGGGGAGATTTGCCGTCGTTCCGGATTGCAAGGCACAAGGGGGATGATGTTCCGCCCTCGGGTCGCATGCAAGGACGGAGTTCTCTCAGATCTGCGGCTCGAGCGGCGCGGGGCAAGAATTTTCGCCGAAAATTCTTCACCCCTCCACCCCTGGCGGCGCGCCGGTCAGACCACCTGGCGCCGCATGTCCGCCGGGTCGATCCCGGCCACGGCCACCGGCTTCTTCATCGCGTCGCGGCGGAAGGGCTCGCCCAGTTCCTGGTTGATCAGCGCCTCGATCAGCGTGGTGCGGCCATGTTCCATCTGGTCGCGGATCGCGGTGGTCAGCGCCTCGGTCAGCCCCTCCATCGTGCGCGCAACGATGCCCTGCAGGCCGCAGGCCTTGGCGATGCCGGCATAGGTGACATCGTCGTCCAGCTCTGTTCCCACGAAATTGTCGTCGTACCAGAGGGTCGAGTTCCGCTTCTCGGCGCCCCACTGGTAGTTGCGGAAGACCACCATGGTGATGGCGGGCCATTCCTTGCGCCCGATTGCCGTCAGCTCGGTCACCGCGATGCCGAAGGCGCCATCGCCGGCAAAGCCCACCACCGGCACGTCCGGGCAGCCGATCTTGGCCCCGACGATCGACGGAAGGCCATAGCCGCAGGGCCCGAAGAGGCCCGGGGCGAGGTACTTTCGCCCCGCCTCGAACGACGGATAGGCGTTGCCGATGGCGCAATTGTTGCCGATGTCCGACGAGATGATCGCCTCACGCGGGAGAGCCGACTGGATCGCGCGCCACGCCATGCGGGGGGACATCCATTCGGGCTTGTCCGCGCGGGCGCGTTCGTTCCAGGTGGTGCCGGGGTCGTCCTCTTCGTGGTCCATGGACGAGAGCTGCTGCGCCCAGCGGGATTTCGTCTCGGCGATCACGGCCTTGCGGGCCTCGCGGCCGGTGTCGCCGGCGCTGTCCGACAGGCGGCTGAGCAGCGCGCCGGCCACCTTCCTGGCGTCGCCCACGATGCCGACCGAGACGGGCTTGGTCAGGCCGATCCGGTCGGGGTTGATATCGACCTGGATGATCTTTGCGCCCTTGGGCCAGTATTCCATGCCGTAGCCCGGCAGGGTCGAGAACGGGTTCAGCCTTGTGCCAAGGCACAGCACCACGTCGGCCTGCGCGATCAGCTCCATCCCCGCCTTCGATCCGTTGTAGCCCAGCGGCCCCGCAAACAGCGGGTGCGAGCCGGGGAAGGCGTCGTTGTGCTGGTAGCCGACGCAGACCGGCGCATCGAGCTGCTCGGCCAGCGCCATGGACTCGGGGATCGCATTCGCAAGCACCACGCCGGCGCCGTTCAGGATCACCGGGAACTTCGCCTCCGACAACAGCGCGGCTGCCGCGTCCAGCGCGGTCTCTCCGCCGCCGGGGCGCTCGAATTCCAGCACCTCGGGGATCTCGATGTCGATCACCTGGGTCCAGAAGTCGCGCGGCATGTTGATCTGCGCCGGGGCCGAGGCGCGCTTGGCCTGGATGATCACGCGGTTCAGCACCTCGGCCACGCGCGACGGGTCGCGGACCTCTTCCTGGTAGGCGACCATGTCCTTGAACAGCGCCATCTGTTCCACTTCCTGGAACCCGCCCTGGCCCAGCGTCTTGTTCGCGGCCTGCGGTGTGACCAGAAGCAGCGGCGAGTGGTTCCAGTAGGCGGTTTTGACGGCGGTGACGAAATTGGTGATGCCCGGCCCGTTCTGCGCGATCATCATCGACATCTTGCCGGTCGCCCGGGTGTAGCCGTCGGCCATCATCCCGCCCGAGCCTTCGTGCGCGCAATCCCAGAAGGTGATGCCGGCCTTCGGAAACAGGTCAGAAATGGGCATGAAGGCCGATCCGATGATGCCGAAGGCATGTTCGATGCCATGTCGCTGCAGGGTTTTGACGAAGGCCTCTTCGGTGGTCATCTTCATGGGCGGGAACCTCGGGCAGGTGTGAGTCGGACAGGTCTGTCGGCCCGCCGGAGCGGGGTTGGGCGCGACGGTAGGGGCTGACCGGCGTGGCGGATAGGGCCAGATGAGGCGCCGGGTTAGGGCCAGTTTGGGCGGGGGCACGCATGGGGCACATGGATCCAAGGGTGGAGACTTTTTTCGAGGAAGCGGCCCTGTGGCCAGAGGAACTGTCGGCGCTGCGGGCGATCCTGAGGGAGATGGGACTCGAGGAATGCTGGAAGTGGCGGGCGCCCTGCTACACGTTTCGGGGCGGCAACGTGGCGACGCTCTGGGGGTTTCGCGAGGCCTGCACGCTGAGCTTTTTCAAGGGCGTGCTATTGCGCGATCCGGAAGGCGTTCTGGTGCCGCCGGGGCAGAATTCGCGGTCGGCGCGGGTCATGAAGTTCACAAGCCTGGACGAGATCGGGGCCGGGCGGAGGCAGATCGAGGACTTCGTCGCCCAGTCGATCGCGAATGAGAAGGCGGGCCGGAAGGTGGACCTGCCGCCGGATGATTTCGATCTGCCGGAAGAGCTGTCAGAGCGGCTGGAAGCCGATCCGGACCTGGTGGCTGCCTGGGACAGGCTGACGCCGGGGCGCAGGCGGGGATGGGTGCTGCATGTGGGGCAGGCGAAGCAGAGCGCGACGCGACAAGCGCGCATCGACAAGGCGGCCCCGAAGATCCTTGCCGGCAAGGGCATGCACGACCGCTAGGCCGTGCATGGAGCGTGCCTGACGTAGGTCAGACCGGGGTCTGCTGGTGCGACAACAGCTTCCAGGCGTCGCCCTCGCGGACATAGGTTGTCGAGCAATAGGCGGTATACGGATCGTCGTCCCCGCTCTGCCCGGTGGCGCGGTAGGCCAGCACCACGGTGTCCTGCGAGACGGTCTCGGATTCCTCGTCGAATTCGACCTCGGACCAGCGCGGCGCCTCGGCCAGGGATTCGTTGATCGCGGTCCCGGTCAGGATGCCGACAGGGGCCGGGAACACCATGCAGGCGGCCTCGGCCAGGTGGCTTTCGCAGACCTCGGGCCCATCGAGCCAGAAACTGCGTTCTGTCTTCCAGTGATGTTCGAATGCCATGAGATCACCTTTCGATTGCTCATGTCAGGTCAACGCCCCGCCCGGCGGCCATGTTCCGAGAGCGCAGGGCGTACGCACCTCGGCGCCGCGGTCAGAGATGGCGCGCGATCCGGGCGATACCCTCGGGGATCCGCGTGGCCGGAATCGATGAATAGGCCAGGCGGTAGAAGTTCTGCGGCCGGTGCGCGGCGTGGAAGAAGGGCGCGCCGGGTTCGATCAGCACGCCCTCTGCGCGCAGGTCGCGGGCCAGGGCGTCGGTGTCGCGATCCTGCGCCGCCTGCATCCAGAAGGCCGAGCCGCCGAAGGCCCCGCGCCCGGCCACGGTCAGCCCGTGTTCGGCGATTGCCGTCTCCATGACCTTGCGCCGTTGCTGCAGCACCTGGGCCATGCGCCGGATCTGGGCATCGTAATGGCCAAGGCTGAGGAAATAGGCCGCCGTGCGCTGCACGTGGCCGGGCGGATGCCGCAGGACCGAGGCGCGCAGGGCGCGGGCCTCGCGGATGAAGGGTTCCGACCCCACCATGTAGCCCAGCCGCAGCCCCGGGAAGAGCGACTTGGAGAAGCTGCCCACATAGATCACCCGCCCGTCCTCATCGAGCGATTTCAGCGCGGGCGAGGGGGCGCGTAGGAAGGCCATCTCGAATTCGTAATCGTCCTCGACGATCAGCGCGTTCAGCGCCCTGGCCCGGGCCAGCAGGGCGCGGCGGCGGTCCAGAGGCATGGTCGCGGTTGTGGGGGCCTGGTGGCTGGGGGTGGTGAAGATGACGTCGGTGTCGTCGGGCAGCCGGTCGGAGGGCAGCCCGTCGCCATCCACCCGCACCGGCGAGATCGCGCAGCCGGTCTGCACCAGGATGTCGCGCTGCGCGTAATAGCAGGGATCCTCGATCGCGGCGCGGCGGTTGCGGGTCAGCAGAAGCTGGGCGGCCAGCCAGAGGGCATTCTGGGCACCCAGCGTGATCAGGATCTCTTCGGGCCGGGCGACGATGCCGCGCCGGGGCAGGGAGTGGCGGGCAATGAACTCGACCAGCAGCGGGTCGTCGCCGTCGTAGTAATCGGTGGTCAGCGCGGTGAAATCCTTCTGCCCCAGCGCCCGGGTGGCGCAGAGCCGCCAGTTGGAATGGTCGAAAAGCGCGGGATCCGTCTGGCCGTAGATGAAGGGGTAGCGGTAGCTTTGCCATTCCGTCGGCTTGCGCGGCGTGTCCCCGCCCGAGAAGTGGCGCACAAGGGCCGCGCCCCAGTCGACCCCGTCGGCCCCGCGTGGCGCGGGCGTGAAGCTGGGCGGGATCGGCGCGGTGTCCGAGACGTAATAGCCCGAGCGCCCCTTCGAGGTGAGGTAATCGTTGGCCAGCAGCTCGGTATAGGCCAGCGTCACGGTGATGCGCGAGATGCCCAAGTGCCGGGCGAGACTGCGGGACGAGGGCAGCTTTTCGCCCTTGCGGAAGCGGCCCGAAAGGATGCCCTCGGCCACCATCTGCTGGATCTGCGCCTGCAGCGTGCCCTGGGCGTCGGGGGCCAGGAAGAAGGTATCGACGGAGATGGACATCTCTTTCCCCGCGGGGCCGTGGCGCAAACGGTGGGTTGAAAACCCACCCTACGGCGCTGGGGTAGGGTGGGTTTTCAACCCGCCGAGCCCCGCCGTTCGGGACCGAGTCTACGCTGGACTTATGCCGTGCACAATCTGGACCTAGGCGTGTTCCGCCGCCAGCCGCTCCAGCAGGGCCTCGGCGCTGGTTTCGAAGTCATAGGCCGGGCGCCAGTCCCATTCGCTGCGGGCTGGCGTGCTGTCCATCTCGTCCGGGCCGCCGCCGACGAAACCCACCACCGTCGGGTCGGGCCGGAAATCGCAGGTGAACCCCTGCATCCGGGCCGTGAGGAAGGCGGCGATCTCGGCGGCGGTCAGGCTGTAGCCATGCAGGTTGTAGCCCGGCGTCACCAGCCGCGTGCCGTCGGCGCGGGTCAGCTTCACGATGCCCTCGACCACGTCGTCGAGGAACAGGTTCGACATGCCGGTTTCGGGATGCACCGGGAAGGTGAAGGGCCGGCCTTCGATCGCGGCGCGGAAGGCGTGGCTGGGATAGGCGGTCAGCGCGGCGGGCGGCGCGAAGGGCGACAGCACCATGGGAAAGCGCAGGCAGCGGAAGTCGAACCCGTGCACCCGGCGCAGGTAATGGCCCATGCGCTCCACCGCGACCTTGGTGGCGCCATAGATGGTTTCCGGCCATTGCGGCGCGTCCACCGCCAGGGGCGAGGGCAGGCCGGGGCCGTAGGTGGCCACGGAGGAAGAGAAGACGAAGGGGCCCGGCGCCAGCTCGCGCGCGAGCTGCATCAGCGTGACCGAGGCGGTGGCGTTGATCTCCCAGGCGGATTGGGGATCCGCCTCGGAACTGCCCGAGAGCAGCGAGGCGAGATGGATGATCGCGTCGGGGCGGTGGGTCTCCAGCGTCTCGCGCAGCAGGTCGGCGTCGCGGATGTCGCCGGTGACGACCTTGTGGCGCGGCGCGCTGTGAGCGCCTTCGCTGCCCGGCAGGTCGAAGCTGACGACGCGCGATCCCTGCGCCTCGAGCCGCGTGGCCACCAGCCGGCCGAGATTGCCGTTGCCGCCGGTGATCAGGATGGTTTCGGTCATGTCGTGTCCTCCGTGGGCACACTATGGCGGCGCGGGGCGCCGAGGGGAAGTGGGCGGCCCTGCCGGGCCTTGCGCGGTGGAGGCGCCCCTGACGGGGCGGGCCGGGGGAGGCCGCCCTTCGGGCGGGGTCCGGGCGCCCCGGAGGGCCGGGGCCGGATCGCCGGGCGACCGGGGTCAGACGGGCAGGGCCGTGGTCTTGAACACCGTGCGCAGGGCGAAGGAGCTTTGCATCTGCACCACGCCGGGCAGGCGCGAGAGATGCTGGCGATGGATGCGCGCGAAATCCTCGGTATCCTCGGCGACGATCTTCAGGATGTAATCCGCCGTCCCGGCCATCAGGTGGCATTCCAGAACGTCCGGGATCCGCCCCACCGCCTTCTCGAAGGCGTCCAGCACCTCGTCCGACTGGCCCTGCAGCTTGATCTCGACGAAGACGGTCGTCGGCACGCCCAGCTTGCGCGCGTCCAGCAGGGCGACGTAGTCGCGGATGTAGCCCTCGGTCTCCAGCCGCTGCACCCGCCGATGGCAGGCGGAGGCCGAAAGATTGACCTGCGCCGAGAGGTCCGAGTTGGAGATCCGCCCCTTTCGCTGAAGGACTGAAAGGATGCGTCTGTCGATCGTGTCGAGGCTCATCGCCGCTGATATGTCCTGTTAGTGGAGGATTTTGTCGAAGAATATTCGAAGATTGCGCCGGTATGCGAGGGGAATTTCACCCGCCTTGCGCGGAGATCGTGCAAGGATGCCGACAAATGCATCGGGAGGTGATGACATGAAGATCGGATGCCCAAGGGAGATCAAGCCGCAGGAATTCCGGGTGGGCCTGACGCCGCATGCCGCGCGCGAGGCGATCGGGCGCGGCCATGACGTGCTGATCGAACGTGGCGCCGGCGTGGGCGCCGGATTTCCGGACGCGGATTACGAGGCGCAGGGCGCGCGGCTGGTCGACACGGCCGAGGCGGTCTTTGCCGAGGCCGAGCTGATCGTGAAGGTCAAGGAGCCGCAGGCGGTCGAGCGGGCCATGCTGCGCGAGGGGCAGGTGCTGTTCACCTATCTCCACCTGGCGCCGGACCCGGAGCAGACGAAGGACCTGCTGGCCTCGGGCTGCACGGCGATCGCCTACGAGACGGTGACCGATGCCGCCGGGGGGCTGCCCCTGCTGGCCCCGATGTCCGAGGTGGCCGGGCGGCTGGCGCCGCAGGTGGGCGCCTGGTGCCTGCAGAAGGTCAACGGCGGGCGCGGCGTGCTGATGGGCGGCATTCCCGGCGTGGGGCCGGCGAAGGTGGCGGTGATCGGCGGCGGCGTCGTGGGCACCCATGCCGCGCGGGTCGCGGCGGGAATGGGCGCCGAAGTGACGGTGCTGGACCGGTCGCTGGCGCGGATGCGCTACCTGGATGACGTCTTTGCGGGGGTGTTCTCGACGCGCTTTGCGAGTTCGGGCAACACCGCCGAGCTGGTGGCCGAGGCCGACCTGGTGATCGGCGCTGTGCTGATCCCCGGCGCGGCGGCGCCCAAGCTGGTGACGCGGGCGCAGCTGAAGGACATGAAGCCGGGCGCGGCGGTGGTGGACGTGGCCATCGACCAGGGCGGCTGTTTCGAGACCTCGCGGGCGACGACGCACCAGGATCCGATCTACGAGGTGGACGGGATCGTGCATTACTGCGTGGCGAACATGCCCGGCGCGGTGGCCCGGACTTCGACCATTGGCCTTGGCAACGCGACGATGCCCTTCGTGCTGGATCTGGCCGACAAGGGCTGGCGCAAGGCCTGCGAGGACGATCCGCACCTGCTGGCGGGGCTGAATGTCCATGCCGGGCAGCTGACGCATTACGCGGTGGGCAAGGCGCTGGGGATCGACGTGATCTCTCCGGCCATCGCGCTGCGCGGGTAGGCACGGCCGGCCTTGCCCGGAGAGCTCCCGCCCGCCCTCCCCGCTCTCCGGGCAAGGCCGGGCAGAGGGGCGGCTGCGGGCAGGTTGATAAAGGCAGGGGCCGGCGGGCAGCAAGGAGCCTGCCGGCCCGCCATGAGCGAACCGGCGGAGCCCCCGGGCGCCGCCACGGCGATGTCAGGCCGGTTTCACGATCTCGACCGCATGCGGATAGGGGATCGAGATCCCGGCCTTGTCGTAGGCCTCCTTCACGCCCTTGGTCATCGCGAACTTCAGGTCCCAGTAATCCGCCGCCTTGCACCACAGCCGCGCCGTCAGGTCGACCGAGCTGTCGCCCAGGTTCGTCACCCGCACCCAGGGCGCCGGCGTGTCCATCACCCGTTCGTCCGCCTTCGCAAGGTCTAGGATGATCTGCATCGCCCTGTCGGCATCGTCGTCATAGTCGATCCCGAAGACCAGGTCGCAGCGCCGCGTCTCGTGATGGGAGAAATTGGTGATGATCTGCCCCCAGACCTTGCCGTTCGGCACGAGGATCTGGACATTGTCCGGTGTCACCAGCTCGGTCACGAAGAGGTTGAGATCCTGCACCGTGCCGGAGGTGCCGGCGATGTCCACGTATTGTCCCAGCTTGTAGGGACGGAACAGGATCAGCATCACGCCGGCGGCCAGGTCGCTGAGCGTGCCCTGCAGCGCCAGACCGATGGCCAGCGAGGCGGCCCCGAGGACCGCGACAAGGCTTGTCGCCTGGATCCCGAAGATGCCCAGCACGGCGATTAACACCACCAGAAGGATGGCCCAGCGCAGCAGGCTGGCGAAGAAACTGCCCAGGGTCGGATCGATCTGCGGTGTCCTGGCAAGGCGCTTGCGGACGCTTCGGCCGGCGAGATTGGCGATGATCCAGCCCACGAACAGGACGACGATCGCCTTCAGGGCGTTGAGGACAAGCGGTCCCCAGGTTTCGTAGAGGACGACAGGGTCCAGGCTTTCCAGGCTTTCCACTTGGCACTCTCCGTTCCGGAAACACACGCGGCGAGAACAGCACGAACCCTGCGGTCGCGCAATGCATGTGCGCGCAACGCATGTCATGTGACGCACAGCTGCGCCGGTGGACTTCGCCCGGCGCGCCCTTAGGTCAGAGAGGTCCGACCGACCAAATGGGAGCCCCCGCATGACCGACCTGTCCGCCTTTCCGATTACCGCCCGCTGGCCCGCCGCCGATCCCGGGGTGATCCAGCTTTATTCCTATCCGACGCCCAACGGCGTGAAGGTTGCCATCGCGCTCGAAGAGCTCGGCCTGCCCTACGAGCCGCATCGCGTCTCTTTGTCGGACACCGACGTGAAAAGCCCGGAGTTCCTTTCGCTCAACCCCAACAACAAGATCCCGGCGATCATCGACCCCCTCGGGCCCGACGGTCGGCCCGTGGGCCTGTTTGAAAGCGGCGCGATCCTGATCTACCTTGCCGAAAAGACCGGCCGGCTGATGGGCGCGGATGCGACCGAAAAGGCACAGGTGATCCAGTGGCTGATGTTCCAGATGGGAGGCGTGGGGCCGATGTTCGGCCAGCTCGGCTTCTTCTGGAAATTCGCCGGCAAGGATATCGAGGATCCCCGCCCGCGCGACCGCTATATCAACGAGGCGAAGCGCCTGCTGGGCGTGGTCGAGACGCAGCTGGAGGGGCGCGCGTGGATCGCGGGCGACTTTTCGATCGCCGATATCGCGCTGGCGCCCTGGCTGAACGCGCTGGACTTCTACGGCGCGAAGGAGGCCGTCGGCTGGGCGGATCACCCGCGCACGGTGGCCTATGTCGACCGCTTCATGGAGCGGCCCGCGGTGAAGACGGGGATGACGATCCCCGCCGAAAGCTGAAGAATTCCGCCGGGGGCCGCGCGCCGCCCGGCGGGATTGTCGTGCCGGGCAGGGTCAGCCCGGCAGCTTGCCGGTCAGCACGTAGCGCAGGATGTCGACGACCTGTCCCGGCTCCTGCGCGACGGCAAGCGCGGCGGCGTCGACCTCTTTCAGCGCATGGGCGTGATCCGGCCCGTGCAGGATGATCAGCGATTTGCCAAGTGCGGCGGCATAGCCCGCGTCGAAGGCGGCGTTCCACTGCTTGTACTGGTCGCCGAAGCGCACGACGACCACGTCGGCATCGGCGATGCCCTTGCGGGTGCGGATCGCGTTGACCATCGCGCCTTTGTGGTCGTGCCAGTACTTGTCAGGCTCTTCGCCCAGGATCGTCACGCCGCAATCGTCGCTGGCGCCGTGGTCCGTCACCGGACCGGAGAATTCCAGGTCAAGCTCCTCGGCCCCCGCGATGATCTGCTCGCGCCAGTCGGTGTGGATCTCTCCGGACAGATAGACATTCATGCTCATGGATCGGTCTCCCCTGTGTGAGGGACTGTCTAGCCGGTTTCCGGGGCAGGGGAAATGCATCGGCCGGCGGTGTGGCGGGGGAGTTTACAAGCCCTGGGGTCAGGCCGCCGCCGTGCGGCGTGCCCGGCCCGTTTGGCTGGCTGGGCGCGGAGGGCGACCTGGCCCCTCTGACACGACCGCGCGTCAGGTGGCGCGACATCCGGTCAGTCCGACGATCGGCGCGCGTGGGGGCCTGTGGTGGGCGTCGGCGCGCAGGACCCGCGGCGCTGGCCGGGGGGGCCTCAGATCGGGGTCGCGTGGCGGAGGCAGTCGGCGGACTGGCGGATGCGCTCGGTGTCGGCCGGGCGGCCGGTCAGCAGGTGCAGATCGCGCACCGCGCGGAACACCGCCATGGCAGAGCCGTCCACGGTGCGGCAGTGGCGCGCGCGGGCGGCGCGGATCAGGCTGGTTTCGATCGGATCCTCGACAACGTCGGCCACCCACTGCGCCGGCCGCAGCAGGTCGGTGTCGATGGCGCAGCCCGGGTGCCGGGCGCTGCCAACCGGGCTTGCGTTGATGATGCCCTGGGCGCGGTCCGCCGCGGCGGCCAGGTCGGTCACGACGGTGGCCTTCAGGGTCGCGGCCAACTGCTCGGCCCGTTCGGCGCGGGGATCGTGGATCAGCACTTCATTGGTGCCAAGTTGCTGCAATGCAAAGCCAACAGCCGCCCCGGTCGATCCGGCACCCAGAAGCAGAACCGGCCCCGGCCCGACCTCTCCAAGCGAGCGGCGCAGGCTTTCGCGGACTGCCCAGGCGCTGGCGTTGTGGCCCAGCCGCATGCCGTCGCGGAACACCACCGTCGTCACCGCGCCGGTCGCCTGCGCGGCCAGCGACAGGCCGTCGACATGCTCCACCGCCGCGCGCTTGTAGGGCGAGGCGATGCAGGCTCCGGCGAAGCCCAGCATCGGCAACATGCTCAGCATCTCTGTCAGGTGCGGTCGCGCGCGTGCCATCGACAGCGGATCAAGCAGGTCGACCTTGAGGTCGATCCCGAGCGCCCGGGCCTCGGCCTCCTGCAGCCTGGGCAACAGGTATCGGTTCAGGTCGTGTCCGATCAACGCAATGAACTGGGGGCCCGAAAGTTCGGGCTGACGTCCGACAAAAATCTTTGAACCTTGTGCTTTGAAATCGGATATTTGATTGATCGGCATTCAGACCTCGTAGCCAAGTACTTGTGACGTCGCGTAACGAGCGTGGATTGATCGTGATTGAAGCGAATGAGCGTCAGGCTTGTCAAATGGTTTGCTGCCCCTGGAGCGGGCTATTCGCCGGAGTGATTTGGTCGGGAACTTTATCACCACCGAATGTGGTGAATTGTATTATCAATCATTTTCAACCTATTCAGAAGAATGAACCTGTTAAGGTTAATTTTCCTTTAACGCTTCGTGGAATTTGAGTCGGAATCGTGGCACCGTGCGGTGCGTTACATTTGTGCAATCCGGACGGTCGAGGCCGGGCCGGCCGCTTCGGCGGCGCGAATCGAACGGGCTGTCAGTAGCTTTGCGCACGGCGCAGCCGGGTCTGCCGGTTGCCCGCCTCGATCGCCTGCTGCAGCGTGTGAATGCCGGCCTGGTCGAGCATCTGGATCAGGCTGGCGAAGACCTCGGCGGTGGCCAGCGCGTCGCCCAGGGCGGTATGGCGCGCATCCTCGGGGATGGTCACGCCCAGCCGGGCACACAGCCCGTCAAGGCTGTGATCGGCACTGGAATCGAACAGCGCGGCTGACAGCAGAACGGTGCACAGCACCGGATGATCGAAGCGCCGGCCGATCCGGGTCTCCTGTGCCTTCAGGAAGGCCATGTCGAAGGGCGCGTTATGTGCGACCAGCACCGCGCCCTCGCAGAAATCGTGGAACCGGCGGCCCACCGGGGCGATCGTCTCGGCCTGATCGACCATCTCGTCGGTGATCCGGTGCACCAGGGTCGAGGCCGCGGGGATCGCGCGTTCGGGATCGACCAGCGTGTCGAAGACCTCGGCCCGCCGGACCTTGCCGTTGACGATGCGGACACCGGCGATCTGCACGATGCGGTCGCCGTCGCGGGGCGAGAGGCCGGTGGTTTCGGTGTCGAAGACGACATAGCTCAGCCGGTCCAGCGGCATATCGGCCAGGTCGCCGGCATCGATCCCCGAGGGCAGGTCAAAATCGTAGAAATCCGACCACGGCGCGGGCGGCTGGCGCGAGGCGGCGACTGTGGCGGGCAGGGGCAGTACCAGCTTTGGCCGGTCGAGGATCCCCGACGCCCAGATATCCGTCCGGTGCGCGGCCAGCGCATCACGGCCGGTATAGCGGCCATACCCCTGCGACAGCGGCTCTGACAGCCAGTTCTGTAGCGCCCCGTCCAGCACCGGCGTGCCGGTCCAGCTCAGCGACAGCCACAGTTCCTGCCCGTGCAGCTCGGCATGCAGCTCCAGGTGCTGCCGATGCCGTTCCTCGACGAGGCGGCGGGCGAGGTTGCCGAGAAGTGCTGCCATGGCGAAGGGATCGCAGCGCAGCCAGTCGTCGCCGGGCCGCGCGGTGACCAGCCCGCCGCTGCGCGCGGCGACGGCATCCATCAGGTCGCTCGCGGCCAGCTCCACCATTGGCCAGGCGCGGGTGGTGACGGCCTCGTAACGCGCCTCGATGTCGCGCAGGCAGGCGGTCAGCCGGTCCAGCTCCTCGATTTCGGCGGCGGTAAAGCTGGCGCGCGTCTCGGCGTCCAGGTCGGGTGCGCTGCGCAAGACCTCCAGCGTGGCGCCGATCGCCGAGGCGGGGCGGCGTACGCCTTCCATCAGCGCGTTGATCAGGTCGTCGCGGTCGGCATGGGCCTTCAGGTCCGTTGTCGCGTCGCGCAGGATGATGACATGGCCCTCGGGCATCTCGGCCCCGTGGATCGGAGAGATCTGGCCCAGCAGGAACCCCTCTCCGGATGCGGTGGCGGCCAGGAAGGTTTCGGGTCCCGCCTCGCCGCGGGCGCGGCGCAGGGCCAGCCGGTCCAGCGCCTGCATCAGCGGTTCCGGCCGGATCAGCGAGGACAGGCGGCGGTCCAGCCCCAGCCCGTCCAGCAGCCCCTGCGCGGCGCGGTTGAAGAGCATGACGCGCCCGTCCCGGGTGGTGACGACGACCCCCTCGGCCAGGTCGCGGACCAGCGCCTCGAACAGGCGCTTCTCGCGTTGCAGCTGCTCGGTCTCGGCGGCGACGGCGCGGGCCTGGGCGGTGCGTGCCTCGGCCAGGGCCTCGTTGATCGCGTTGGCGGCGGGGGCCAGCGCGCCGAGGTAGCGCGCCGGGGCCTCGTCGATCTGCTTGCTGCCGATGTCGGCGGCGGCGCGGGTGTGCAGGTCGCCGGCCAGCGCAAGGATCGGGCGGGCGACGTTCTCGTCGAACAGCAGTCCGATCCAGGCGGCCAGCCCTGCAATTCCCAGGCCGCCGACGATGCCGGCGATCACGTAGCCGTCCAGCGACGCGCCATAGCGGCTGGCCCCGAACCACAGCCCGAGGATCAGCGCCGCGATCCCCCCCAGCGCCAGCCCGGCGAAGAAAAGCGCGATGCGCAGGCGCAGGCCAAGCCGGTCATGCATGGGCGCCCTGTCCCAGAAGGCTGTTGATCCGCGCCGTCAGCTCGGTATTCGCGAAGGGCTTGATCAGGAAATCGTCCGCCCCCAGCGCCAGCCCCTTGCGGCGTTCGACCTCCCCGCCCCGGGCCGTCATCATCAGGATCTTCACATGCGCGAGCTCGTCGCGCGACCGGATGATCTGGCAGACCTCGTAGCCCGACTTCTCGGGCAGCATCACGTCAAGCACCACGGCATCCACCGGCTCGGTCTCCAGCGCGTCGAGCGCGGCGTCTCCGTCGGCGACGCGCGTGGTGCGGTGGCCCATGCGCCCGATGAGGAATTCCAGCGCGAAGGCGATGTTGTCCTCGTCCTCCACCAGAAGGATGTGTTTCTGCTCCATGGGGGCCTCCTCCTCCAAAGGCGCTCTCGGATTACCGCGTCATGACGTGCACAACACGTCGATCAGCGGGTCGGCCTGGCCCAGCTCGTGCCAGGTGGCGCCGGAGGGATCCTCCAGCGCGACATCGGTGACATCGGCGCGCGCCGCCGTATCGCAATCGATCAGCTGCGGGATCGTCGCCGTGGCCCGCCAGCGGGCGAAGAGGTAGAGATCGACCAGCAGGACATCCGGGCTTTCGGGCTTGGACTGGACGTTGGTGGTGTCGACGGCCAGCACGCGGGTCACCTGCGGAAAGGCATAGGTCCAGGGCTTCCACGGGTAGGTGTCGGCGCGGGTCTCGACCACTTCGACGCCCTCGGGCAGGCCCTCGGCGGTGCGGTCGCCCCAGGAATATTCCGACCAGATGGTGAACCCGATCATCGCCAGCCCGCCCATCGCCGGGATCAGCCAGCGCGGCATCGGCTTCCAGATCAGCCCCAGCACCATCATCAGCCCGGCGGCGCCGAGCCCGGCGCAGAAGGTCGCCATCAATTCCAAAACCATCAGCCGAGCATCCCCGTATTGTGACCCGCGGCGGATTGCATCGTCTTGACCACCATGAAGGCGTCCCGCAGGTGATTGCGTTCCAGGTCGGACAGCTGGCCGGGCGCCATGAAGTTGTCGGGCTTCTCGCCCTTGCGGATCTGCGCGGCCTGGTGCCTCAGGCGGGTGTCGGCGATCAGGTCATAGGCGTCAAGAAGTTCCGCCAGCCCCGAGGGCGACAGCACCCCGGCCGCCCCGGCCGCGACGATCCGGTCGCGGGTGTTGACCTCTTCCAGCGCGCCTTTCAGCGCATAGATCCGGCCCAGGTCGACGACGGGGACGACGCCGGAATGCTTCAGGTCGACCTGGTTCTTGTGCTCGCCCGACCGGATCAGGGCAAAGCCCCGGAACAGCGAGATCGGCGGCGTGTGCTTCAGCGAATTGGAGATCATGTGCGCGACGAAGATCGAGTTCTTCCGCGCGGCGGCCAGCGTCTCGCGCTGGAGATCGTCGAACAGGCTGCGCGTGCCGCCGATGGGGCGCAGGTCGAACATGACCGAGGCCAGCATCTGCGCCTCGGGGTCGGGCTTGTCGATCCAGCCCTTGAAATAGCTCCGCCAGACCCGGCGCGGCTGCCGCCAGCGCGGGTTCGTCGCCATCATGTCGCCGGGGCAGTAGATGTAGCCGCAGATCGCCAGCCCGTCCGAGACGAAGCGGGCCAGCTCCTTGAAATAGGCGTCGTGCTCGGGGGTGAAGGCATCATCCAGGATCAGGCAATTGTCCTGGTCCGAAACGCCGGTCTGCTCGCGCCGCCCCTGGCTGCCGCAGGCGGCCCAGAGATACGGGACAGGCGCCGGCCCAAGCTTCTGCTCGGCCAGGATCAGCAGGCGGCGCGTCACCGCGTCCGTCACGTCGGATATCCGCCGGCAGATCGCCTGCGGGGTCACCCCGGCCGACACCAGCTGCCCCAGCAGTTCGGGCGTGCGGGCCACGATCCGGGCCATGGCCTCGGCGTCGCAGGCCTCCACGATTTCCGAGATCATGTGCGAGGCGGTGGCGGCCTGGTGCCGGAACAGGTCGGTCTTGCCGATCATGCCGATGATCGTGCCGCCCTCGGCCACGGGCAGGTGGCTGATGCCATGATCGGCCAGCATCACCAGCGCATCCAGCCCCAGGGCGGATGGCGGGATGGTCACCGGGTTCGGTGTCATGATGTCGGAGACGGGGATATCCCCGGTGAGCCCCTCGGCCAGCACCTTGCCGGTCAGGTCCCGCGCGGTGACGATCCCGGCCAGCCCGGCGCCGTCGTTCACCAGCACCGAGTTGATCCGCAGGTCGCGCATCATCCGTGCGGCCTCGGTCACGGTGGCGCCGGGCGGGCAGGTCACGGGGGTCGAGGACATCAGGTCCGCCACCTGCAGCGCCGTCAGCCCCACCGCATAGGCGCCATCGCCCGAGGTGGTGCCGCGCTCGAACCAGGCGCCGAAGGTCGGGTGATGCCGGACGAGGTTGCGAAAGACCTCGGGCGGGATGATGAAGACGACCGTCTCTTCGACCGCCCGCGTCGTCACCCGGGCCCGGCCATCCGACAGGGTGCTCTTCTGCCCCAGCATGTCGCCCGGCCCCCGGCGCGACACCACCGCGCCATCGGCCCCTTCGGACTGGGTCGCGCCGCTTTCGATGACGTAGACCCCGGCGATCGGCTGCCCCTTCTCGAAGAGCAAGTTGCCCGGGGCGATCGTGCTGCGGGTCACGCGCGCGTCCAGCTCGGGCGCCAGTTCCGGCGGGAGCATGTCGAAGGGCGGATGGCGCAGCAGCGACTGGATGTCCGGTTGGGCCTGCACGGGTCACGGGCTCCGATGGAAGAATGGGAAAAGGTCCAAAAAGGCCCCCTTGCTCTGCGCCGGCGTCAATGTCCGGCAGGGGGTAGTATGGGAGGACGGGAGAGGGCCCGAAGGCCCCCTCCCCTGGTGAAATCAGTGGGCCTGGGCCGATCCGGCACCGCGCGGCACGCGGACGCTTTCGACCAGCTCGACGATCTCCGGCGGGGTCTCCTTCGTCATGCCGGCGACACCGTAGGCCACCGCGAAGTTGATCGCCGCACCGATCGCTCCGAAGGATGTCGACTGGACCGTGAGGAACAGCGGATCGGCATCCGTGAAGCTGTTGGTGTCCGGGATGAAGAACCAGCCCTTGTGCAGGAAGATGTAGACCAGCGTGGTGATCAGGCCGGCCAGCATCCCCGCCACGGCGCCCACGTTGTTGATGCGGGTCGAGAAGATCCCCATCATCAGCGCCGGGAAGATCGAGGCGGCGGCCAGGCCGAAGGCAAGCGCCACGGTCTGCGCGGCAAAGCCCGGCGGGTTGAGCCCGAGGTAGGTTGCCACCGCGATGGCCACGGCCATGGCGATCCGTGCCGAAAGCAGTTCGCCCTTCTCCGAGATGTTCGGATTGATGGCGCCCTTGATCAGGTCGTGGCTGACAGCGGACGAGATCGCCAGCAGCAGACCGGCCGCGGTGGACAGCGCGGCGGCAAGACCGCCGGCCGCGACCAGGCCGATCACCCAGCCGGGCAGGTTGGCGATTTCCGGGTTGGCGAGAACCAGGATGTCGCGGTTGAAGTTGGTCAGCTCGTTCCCGACCCAGCCGTTCTCGGCCGCCTTGGCCTGCATCTCGGGCGAGGCATCGTTGTAGTACTGGATCATGCCGTCGCCGTTCTTGTCTTCCCAGCCAAGAAGACCGGTCTTCTGCCAGGTCAGCATCCAGTTGTACTCGGGATCGGTCTCGATCGTCTGGACCGCCACGGCATCACCATCGGTGCCATTGGGCCAGAACATTTCGGTGATGTTAAGGCGGGCCATGGCGCCCACGGCCGGGGCCGTCAGGTACAGCAGCGCGATGAAGACCAGCGCCCAGCCGGCGGACCAGCGTGCGTCCGACACCTTGGGCACGGTGAAGAACCGCATGATCACGTGCGGCAGGCCGGCGGTGCCGATCATCAGTGACAGGGTGAAAAGCACCATGTTGAACGTGTCGCCGTGATGCGCCGTGTACTCGTTGAAGCCCAGCTCGGTCACGATCTGGTCCAGCTTGGCCAGCAGCGGCTCGCCCGAGGAGACACTGTCGCCGAAGAGGCCAAGTGCCGGGATCGGGTTGCCGGTCAGCTGCAGCGAAATGAAGATCGCCGGGATCGTGTAGGCGAGGATCAGCACGACATATTGCGCCACCTGCGTATAGGTCACGCCCTTCATGCCGCCGAACACCGCGTAGGCGAAAACGACACAGGCGCCGATCAGCAGGCCGGCGGTGTTGGACACCTCGAGGAAGCGGCCAAAGGCCACGCCCACGCCGGTCATCTGGCCGATCACGTAGGTGGTCGAGGCCACGATCAGGCAGATCACCGCAACCAGCCGCGCGGTCGGGCTGTAGAACCGATCGCCGATGAACTCGGACACCGTGAACTTGCCGAATTTGCGCAGGTAGGGCGCCAGCAGCAGGGCCAGCAGCACATAGCCGCCCGTCCAGCCCATCAGGTAGGTGGAATTGTCATAGCCGACAAAGGCGATCAGCCCGGCCATCGAGATGAAGGAGGCGGCCGACATCCAGTCGGCGGCGGTGGCCATGCCGTTGGTGACGGGGTGAACGCCCCGGCCCGCGGCATAGAATTCCGATGTGGACCCGGCGCGGGCCCAGATCGCGATGCCGATGTAAAGCGCGAAGGACGCGCCCACGAACAGCAGGTTGATGACGAATTGGCTCATTGGTCCTTAGCTCCTCACTGCTCGTCGACGCCGAAGTCGCGGTCGAGCTTGTTCATGCGGAAGGCGTAGAAGAAGATCAGCGCAAGGAAGACCAGGATCGCGCCCTGCTGGGCGACCCAGAAGCCCAGGTCCGCCCCCCCGACCGAGATCCCCTTGAGAAACGGGCGCAGGAGAATCCCGAACCCGAAGGGGACCACGGCCCAGATGACCAGGCTCCATTTGATGAGGCGGATGTTCGCCTGCCAGTAGGCATTGCTTTCGTCGGACATGTATCGCTCCCTCCGTCCGTTCCAGATACGGCCGGGCATGGCGCCCGGGCCGACATCTTGTGTCGTGTCGTGTCAGCCGCGCGCGGGGCGGGGCATGACGGGACCAGCAGCGGAGGGGCCAGTGCCGTGTCCCGGCACGGGCGAGGCCACGGCCCGGCATCGGCCGGGGCGTGCGGGGCTGATCGGCTGTGCGCCGGACAGACCTCTCCTGTGCATGGCGCGCCACTCCTGCGCGCCCTGTGCGGGACGGGTAAACATGTGCTCCTCCGTGCGGGCGGGTCGTTTCCAGGCGACCCGTTGCACCATGGTCAGAATACACTGACACGGGACAGAAACGCGCAACTAAATGAAAAGGCGTGGAAGTTTTGTTAATCTCGTTTCAGATCCGGGCGCGGGATCTGTAAAGGCGTTTTCACCGGCGGCATAGGCCGATAATTATTAACCACTTTTGCCAGCCGCCCCCGGGCCTGCCCGATCCGTGCCTTGACGCGACGTCCCTTCGCCGGATGCCCTCTGTCCGGACCGACGCTGCGATGTGAGCGCCAACAGCCCGTCCACAGGGCCCCGGCACCCGCGTCGCCCCTGCGACTCACGCGATTCGCCTGTCCGAATCCCCCGATGAAAAAAGGGCGACGCCACTGCCGGCGCCGCCCGTTCGCTCCGTCCTCCAAAGGGCGTCACGCCTCCCAGGTCACCTCGCCATCGCAGAGCGTCAGCATGGCCCGCGCCTGGTCGATGCTCTCGACCGGCTCGGCCTCCAGGTCGCGGTCCATCACCACGATGTCGGCCAGCATCCCCGGCGCCAGCCGGCCGAAGCGGTGTTCGTCATGGCCGGCATGGGCGCCGCCGGCGGTGTAGCCGTGCAGCGCCTCCATCAGCGAGCAGCGGTTGTCCGGGTCCATCGGCCCCCAAGGCTCGCGCGTCATCGCCGCCTTCACCCCGCGCATCGGGTTCAGGTCCGCCACCGGCCAGTCCGAGGCAAAGCAGATCGGCACGCCCTCGGCCCTCAGCGCGGCCAGCGGAAAGCCCCAGGGCCAGCGCGCCTCGCCCACCCGGCTGACCCAGGGCTCCTTCGGGAAATCCATCGCGCCCGGCGGGTGCGGCGGCTGCATCGAGGCCACGACGCCCAGCTCGGCGAACCGTTTCAGATCGTCGGGATGCAGCAGTTCGACATGTTCGATCCGGTGCCGGCTGTCGCGCGGCCCGTTGGCCTTTTGCGCCGCCTCATAGCCGTCCAGCACCCGCCGGACCGCCCCGTCGCCGATGGCGTGAACCGAGATCTGCAGCCCCCTCCGGTCGATCTCCACCGCCGCCGCGTTGAACCGTTCGGCGGAATGCAGCGGCTCCCCGCGCCAGCCGGGCTGATCGGCGTAATCCTCGACCATCACCGCCGTGGCGCCGTCGATCACCCCGTCCATGAACATCTTCACGCGCTTCGACTTCAGCTTGTCGGTGTCGAATTCCTCGGCGAAGCGGCTCGCCTCCTCGATGGTCGACAGGTCCTTCTCGGGCGTCAGGTGGAACGGCACCTCGACCCGGCAGATCAACCCGCCCTTCGCCTCAATCTCGGCCAGCAGCTCCAGCTGGTAGCGGTTGCCGTCCATGTTGTGCAGCGCGGTGAACCCGTAGGAGGCACACAGCTTCAACCCCTCCTCCAGCACCGCGATATCCGCCGCGCGCTGCTCGGGCGTGACGCTGCCGGGCTCCAGCCCCGCCAGCCCGAGGCTCTCTCGCCCGCCCGACGAGCGCAGGGCCATCACCGGATCGAAGGCCGCATGTTCGCGCAACTCGCCCAGGGCGGTGCCGTCACCGGCCATGACCACCTCGTTGCCCGGCGGCATCTCGCGGCCCTGCATCAGCCCGGCGCGCTCGATGGCGATGGAATTGGCCCAGGCGGTGTGGTGATCGTGGGCGATGCAGATCACCGGGCGGTCGGCCAGCGCCTCGTCCAGCATCTGGCGCGTGGTCTGCACGCCCTCGCCGAACAGGTTGTAATCGGTCGCCTTGCAGATCAGCAGCGCCTCGTCCGGGTTGGCCTGCGCATAGGCCTGCAGCTTGTCGCGCACCGCCGGCAGCCCCTGCACCCCGTCCAGCTGAAGCAGCCGCAACCCGAAGGCCCCGGCGAAAAGATGCAGATGCGCTTCGACCATGCCGGGCATCACGGTGCCGCCCTGCGCGTCGATGCGCCGGGTGTCCGGTCCGGCCAGGATCGACACCGCCTCGCGCGTGCCCACCGCCAGGATCCGGGACCCGGCGATGGCCAGCGCCTCGGCATGCGGGGTCTTTGGATCCATGGTCAGGACGCGGGCGTTCTCGATCAGGATGTCAGCTGTTTTCATGTCTGTTCCGTTGGGTGTCTGAGGGTCGGGGCGCGCAGAAACGCGGGGTCGAAGAGCATCTCGGCCAGCGGGCGGAACCGCAGCGCGGTGTCGGTGCGGTGCTGCTCCAGCGTGCGGTCGTCCTCGCAGATCAGCGTGTAGAAACACGGGTTCCAGACGTCATTGAAGATCCGGGTGATGACTTCGGGATCCCCCGGTGCCCCGGACACCAGCCGCAGCGCGTAGCGCGCGAAACGGTCGGTCAGCGCCAGGCGCAGGTTCTCCTCGACCGCGCGGTACTGCCGGGCCAGCTCGGTTGTCGGATGGCGGATCGTCGCCGCCTCGGCATAGCGCCAGACCCGCTTGCCCGCGATCTGCAGCGTGCGGTCGGAGATATCGGTGTAGAGATCCACCAGGATCGTCGCGAAATCCGCATCCACCCGTGCCGGCGCCTGGCCGTGCAGCATCTGCGCCTCGCGCGTGCCCTCGGTGATCAGCGCGACCAGCAGGCCGTCCTTGCTGCCGAAATAGTTAAAGACGGTCGGCGGCGATACGTCGACCCGCGCGGCGATGTCGGCCATCGTCGTCCCGTCAAAGCCCTTCCCGGCGAACAGCTCCCGCGCGGCGCCCAGAATATCCTCGCGCCGGCGCAGCTTCTTGCGGTCGCGCAATCCCGGAGCAGCGCCCGTGCCGATTTTTCCGCCTGTGTCGTCCACCGTGCTTCCCGGTCCCTAGGTCAGGAAAAATTTTTATTGACTAAAAATTTTTAGTCAATTGTCCTTGGAGCCAGCAAAGGGTGGCTGCACGAGGTTCGGGCGGGTGCCGGAGAAAAAAGCATCGGGGACGCCGCGCCGCTTGCCGTGAAAGCGAGCCGGGTCCTACAAAAAGGGGATGGTATCGTTGCGGGGACATCAGCCATGGACATGAGCACTCCGGTCTCGGAGGCCGCCGAAGCCCAGGTCGCGATCGACGTCGACAGGGTTTCCAAGATCTTCCCGGGCGAGGACGCGGTGCGCGCGCTCGACGACGTGTCGGTCGGCATCCGGCGCAATGAATTCTTCACGCTTCTGGGTCCCTCGGGCTGCGGCAAGACCACGCTTCTGCGCATCATCGCCGGGTTCGAGCCGCCCACCATGGGCGCGCTGCGGCTGGATGGCACCGACATTTCGCGGCTGGCGCCGGATCAGCGGCCGATCAACACGGTGTTCCAGAATTACGCCCTGTTTCCGCATATGTCGGTGGCGCGCAACATCGGCTTCGGCCTTGAAATGCTGGGCAAACCGAAGCGCGAAGTGAACGAGACGGTCGACCGGATGCTCAAGCTGGTGCAGATGGAGGCGCTGAAATCGCGCAAGACCTCGGCGCTGTCGGGCGGCCAGCAGCAGCGGGTCGCCCTGGCCCGCGCGCTGGCGCCGCATCCCCGCGTGCTGTTGCTGGACGAACCGCTCTCGGCGCTGGACCTCAAGCTGCGCAAGGAGATGCAGATAGAGCTGAAGCGCCTGCAGAGCGAGACCGGCATCACCTTCATCTTCGTCACCCATGACCAGGAAGAGGCGCTGACCATGTCGGACCGCATCGCCGTGATGCGCGACGGCAGGATCCTGCAGATCGGCAGCCCGCGCGACATCTACCAGCGCCCGGCCGAACGCTTCGTGGCGAACTTCATCGGCGAATCCAACTTCCTCGACGCGACGCTGTCGGCGGGCCATGTCACGCTGAAGGCCGGCGGCGGCGCCTTCGCCGTCACCGCACCCCCGGGCGTGGCCGACGGGCCGGTCAGCGTTCTGGTCCGCCCCGAACATGCGGCCGTGCGCGCCGGTTCCCCCGCCGGGGACGAGCTGCCCGCCACGATCCGCAACGTGGTCTATTCCGGCGACGCCACCACGATCCACCTGGAGCTTGGCTCGGGCGAGCTGTTCAAGGCGAAGATGTCCAACAGCACCGGCGGCGGCGCCACCCTGCCGTCCCAGGGCGAGCCTGCCGTGGTCACCATCGCCCCCGGCGCTGTCACGGTGCTGAAGGACTGAGCCGATGAGTGACGCCACAGCATCCCCCACCGCCCCCGGAGAGCTGGAGGCCGAGGCGCTCCGGCAGGACCACCGCACCCGCTGGCTGATGTCGCTTCCGGCCATCGCGATCATCCTCTGTGCCGCCGCCGGCCCGCTCATGGTGATGGTGGTCTATTCCTTCCTGGCGCCGGGCGATTACGGCAACGTCAAATGGGAATTCTCGACCGAAGGCTGGGTCTCGGTCCTGCTGCAGCGCGACATCTTCGACGGGACGCTGGCCTGGGCCGACGCGCATCTGTCGATCTTCTGGCGCTCGCTGTCGCTGTCGCTGATCACCACGGTGGTCACCCTGCTGATCGGCGTGCCGACCGCCTGGTTCATCGCCACGCGGCCCGACGGCAAACGCGAATTCTGGCTGTTCCTGATCACCGTGCCGTTCTGGACCAACCTGCTGGTGCGCACCATCGCCATCCAGGAGCTGATCCGCGCCGAGGGGGTCATCAACCTGATCCTGCTGAAGATCGGCCTGATCCAGGAGCCGATCCAGATGATGTTCACCAATTTCGCCATCGGTTTCGGGATGAGCTACGTCTATCTGCCGCTGATGGTCCTGCCGGTCTATGCCGCTGTCGAGAAACTGGATTTTCGCCTGGTCGAGGCCGCGCACGACCTTTACGCCAGCCGCTGGAAGGCGTTTCGCCTGATCATCCTGCCGCTGATCAAGCCCGGGGTGATCGCCGGATCCATCCTGGTCTTCATCCCCTCGCTGGGCGCCTATGTCACGCCGCGCGTGCTGGGCGGTGGCAAGAACCTGATGTTCGGCAACCTGATCGAACTTCAGTTCGGACAGGGCCGCAACTGGCCCCTTGGCGCGGCGCTGTCGCTGACGCTGATGGTGGCGGTGATGATCGCGCTGATCTTCTATGTCCGGGCCACCTCGCGGGAGACGCACAATGGCTGAGACCTCGCTTCCCGCCACGCCCGAAAGCGCCGCCGCGGCCGCGCCGCGCGGACGCGCCTACAACGCCCGCACCCTGCCGGGATTTGCCACCGTGGCGATCTGTGCCTTCGTCATCATCTACGCGCCGATCATCATCCTCGTGGTCTTCTCCTTCAATGCCGGCACCACGCTGGCGATCTGGGAAGGCTTCTCGCTGCGCTGGTACGCCCAGGCGGCGGCGAACGAACAGGTGCAGGGCGCCGCGATCCGCTCGCTTTACCTGGCCGGCTCGGCCGCGACGATCGCCACCGTGGCCGCGACCATGGCGGCGCTCGCCACCACCCGCACCCGGCGCTTCCCGGGCCGCACGATGATCTACGCGCTGATCAACCAGCCGCTGATGGTGCCGGAAATCGTCACCGCCGTCGCGCTGCTGATCGTCTTCGCCTGGGTGAAGGTGGCCACCGGGCACAATTCGATGATCTATCTCATCGCCGCCCATACCGCCTTTTGCATCCCCTTCGCCTACCTGCCGATCCGCGCGCGGCTGGAAACCATGGACATGACGCTCGAGGTCGCCGCCTCGGACCTCTATGCCTCGAAGAAACAGGTGTTCACCAAGATCACGCTGCCCCTGCTGATGCCCGGCATCATCGCGGGCTACATGCTGGCCTTCGTCATCTCTCTCGATGACGTGGTGATCACCGAATTCGTCAAATCCGCCGGGCAGGACACGCTGCCGACCTACATGCTGGGTCAGCTGCGCCGCGTCGTCACGCCCGAGGTCAACGCCATCTCGACCGTCATCCTGCTGGCCGGGGCGATCCTTGTGTCGCTCTTCTTCTGGTTCAGCCGGGGGCGCGAGTGATCCCGTTCCAGCCGGGCACAGAAACCGGCGGGGCGACCAAGTTCAACAAGGAGACCAAGATGAAGACCATCCTCGCAGCGACCTCCGCCCTGGCCCTGGTGGCCGGCGGCGCCGTCGCGGAAGAGCTGAACATCTACAACTGGGGGAATTACACCAACCCCAAGCTGATCGAGAAGTTCGAGGCCGAGACCGGCATCGACGTGACGATCACCGATTACGACAGCAACGACACCGCGCTGGCCAAGGTGAAGGCCGGCGGCCACGGCTTCGACATCGTGGTGCCGTCGAACTCCTACGTCCCGATCTGGATCAGCGAAGGCCTGCTGCTGGAAAGCCGCCCCGACCAGATGGAGAATTTCGAGAATGTCGATCCGCAATGGGTCGATGTCGAATGGGATCCGGGCCGGCACTACACCGTGCCGTGGCAATGGGGCAGCACCGGCGTCGTGGTGAACACCAAGTATTACGACGGCGATATCGACACCTCCGCCATCTTCATGGATCCGCCCGACGAGCTGGTCGGCAAGATCAACGTCGTGCCGGAAATGGGCGACGTGATGGGCCTTGCCATCATGTATTACGGCGGCGAACGCTGCACCGACGACATGGAGCTGCTGAAGAAGGTCCGCGACGGGCTGGTCGAGGCCAAGAAGAAATGGCTCGGCATGGATTACGGCAACATCGAGAAATTCGCCAAGGAAGACCTCTGGGCCGGCGTGAACTGGAACGGCTCGACCTTCCGGATGCGGCTGGCGAACGAGGACATCGCCTATGGCTATCCCAAGGAAGGCTACCCGCTCTGGATGGATTCGGTCGCCGTTCTGAAGGACGCGCAGAACCCCGAGGCGGCGAAGGCCTTCCAGAACTTCATCATGGAGCCGGAGAACGCCGCGCTGATTTCCGAATTCGCGCGCTATGCCAACGGCATCAAGGGGTCCGAGGAATTCATGCCCGAGGACATGATGTCCGCGCGCGAGATCGTCATCCCCGAGGATCTGAAGGCGGCCGGCAAGTTCATGAAGACCTGCTCGCCCGAGACGCAGCAGATCTACACCCGGATCTGGACCGACCTGCAGAAGTAAGCGCCGCGCCCCCGCCTGCCGGGGGCCGCGCATCGCTTGTCCCGGCGCGCCGCCGAGTCGCGCCGGGACCACCCGGGCCCGCGCCGGCCTCTCCCCCCACATCCCCCACCTCACCGGAGCCAGCCCATGACGCAGGACGAACTCTGCTATCTCACGGCGGATGACGCCATCGCCGCCTTCACCGCCAGGACCCTGTCCCCGGTGGAGCTGATGGAGGCCGTGATCGCCCGGTGCGAGGCGGTGCAGCCCGCGCTGCGGCCCTTCACCTACTCCTTCTACGACGAGGCGATGCAGGAGGCCGGCGCCGCCGAGGCGCGCTATGCCGCCGGCGCCCCGATCGGCAGCCTCGACGGCCTGCCGGTGGGCATCAAGGACGAGGCCTGGATAAAGGGGCGGCCGGTCTCCAACGGCTCGCTGATCCTGAAGGATTTCGTGGCCGACGCGACCTCGACCGGCAATGCCCGGATCCTGGCCGAGGGCGCCATCGCCCATGTGTCCACCGCCACGCCGGAGTTCTCCGCCGCCGTGGTCACGTGGTCCGAGCTGTGGGGCGTCACCCGCAACCCGTGGAACCCCCAGATGACGCCCGGCGGCTCCAGCGGAGGCTCTGCCGCCGCGCTGGCCGCGGGCTGCGCGCCGCTCTGCACCGGGTCGGACATCGGCGGCTCGATCCGCGTGCCGTCGTCGACCTGCGGCCTCGTCGGGTTCAAACCACCCTACGGCCGCAATCCCGAAGCCGTGCCCTTCAACCTGGATTTCTACTGCCACACCGGGCCCATGGCCCGTTCGGTCCGCGACGTGATCCGCCTGCAGAACGTCATGGCCGGCCCGTCCCCCACCGACATCGCCAGCCTGAAGCCCAAGCTTGTCCTGCCGACCGATTACGCGCCCATCAAGGGGTGGAAGATCGCCTATTCTCCCGACCTCGGTCTGTTTCAGGTCGACCCGGAGGTGCGCCGCAACACCGAGGCCGCGCTGGACGTGTTCCGCGATCTTGGCGCGACCGTGGAAGAGGTCGATCTGGGCTGGCCGCCCGACGCGCTGCAGGCCGGGTCGGCCTATCTCAACCACCTCTTCGGCGGCCATATCGCCCAGCTTTTTGCCGAGCATGGCGCGAAGATGACCAGTTACGTGCGGAAAATCTGCGAGGCCTCGCAGGCCTCCACCGCGCAGGATTTCGTGGGTTCGCTGGATGTCGCGGGCGCGATGTACGCCACCCTCGGCCCGCTGCTGGAACGCTACGACCTGCTGGTCTGTCCGACCACGGCGCTGCCTGCCGTCCCGGCCGATTTCGATCCGGCCTCCGACAGCGTCAGCGTGAACGGGGTCGAGGTCGACCCGATGCTGGGCTGGGTCATGACCACGCCCTTCAACATGCTCAGCCGCTGCCCGGTTCTGTCGGTCCCTTCGGGCCATGCGTCGAACGGGGTGCCCACGGGCATCCAGTTGGTCGGGCGGACCTATTGCGACGGTGACGTGATGCAGGCCGGGCTGGCCTATGAAACCGCGCTGGGCGGCTGGTTCGCCACGCCGGACGCGCGGCCCGCCCTGCCGGCCTGACCCGCGCTCAGGGCGCCAGCTCCGCCTTCATCCCGATCTCGGGGAAACAGGTGGCGGTCCGGCCCGTGGCCTCCTGCCAGCGCCCGATGGACCGGCGCGTCTTGAACCCCGGCAGCCCGTCGGCCCCGCCCACGTCATGGCCAAGCGCCTCCAGCCCGCGCTGCATCTCGGCGATGTCCGAGCGGTACATCGCGCCCACATCGCCCCAGGCCGCCTGGAAATCGCCCATCCCGTAGCGGATCCGGTCGCCCACATGCCCCACGAAGAGCGCGTAGAGATCGCTCATGTTGTAATCCTTCAGCACGTAGAAATTCGGCGTCACGATAAAGGCCGGCCCGTGCCGCCCGGCGGGCATCAGCAGGTATCCCTCGCCCTGCCGCTCATGCTCGGGAAAGGCCCGGCCCGTGATCCGCCGGATCCCCATCGCCTCCCATTCGGCAATCGGCCGCCCCTGGTCCGGTCCTTCCAGCGTGCAGGACACATCCTCGGGCACCGCCACCTCGAACCCCCAGTCGCGCCCCGCGACCCAGCCGTGGTGATCCAGGTAGGCGGCGATCGAGGCGATCGTGTCCGCCTCGGATCCCCAGATATCGGCGCGCCCGTCGCCATCGCCGTCGGCAGCATGCTCCAGCACGTTCGAGGGCATGAACTGCGGCTGCCCCAGCGCCCCGGCCCAGCTGCTTTTCATGCTGCGCGCGGGGACGAATCCGGCCTCGGCCACCTCCAGCGCGGCGATGAGCTCGTCGGTGAAATAGGGCGCGCGGGTGCTCATGAAGCCCTTGGTGCCCAGCACCTCGAAGGCATCATGGGTGATCGCCACCCGGCCATAGCCGCTTTCGCGCCCCCAGATGCCCAGAATGATCCGCCCCGGCACGCCGGTCTCGGCCTCGGCGCGCTCCAGCGCGGCGGCATGGCGGCGCGCCATCTGCCGGCCCACGGATGTCGCCCCGTCCAGCGATCCGCGGCTGAAGTACTTCGCCGGCGCGCCGAACTCGGCCTGCCGCTGGCGCTTCGGTGTCTCGGCGGCGGTGCCGGGCATGACCAGATCGGGCAGGTTCCAGTTCAGGCGCACCCCGTCGAAGGCCGCCTCGAAGGTTTCGCGCGATACGCCGCGTGCCTGGGCCCGGGGCCAGATCGTATCGTCCAGCCAGACCCGGAACCGCGCCTCGACAGCCGCCTTGTCCTGCGCCATGGCGCCCGGAGCGGCCAACAGGGCGGCCAGCAGCGCCGCCGCCGCGATGCGCCAGCTCCGTGTCCTCCAACGAGGGCAGGGGGGCCGCATGCTCCCGCGCCCCGACATGCCCGGACATCCGGCCTCAGCCGTCGTGCTGTCCCTCGTCATCGCCGTTCTCCCCGCCGTCATCCAGCAGACTGCGATATAGCGCGGTCAGCGCCGTCGCCTCGGTCTCGAGCGCGAAATTGTCCAGCACATGCGCGCGCGCGGCCCGGGCCATGGCGGCCCGCCGCTCCGGCGCCGCGATCAGCTCTTCGATGGCCGCCTCGAGCCCTTCGTCATCCTCGGTGTCCACGATCAGCCCGGTCTGGCCGTCTTCGATCATCTCCTCGAAGGCGCCGGCCCGCGTCGCCACCACCGGCACGCCCGAGGCCATCGCCTCCAGCGGGGTCAGGCCAAAGCCCTCGGCCCGCTGCGGCGCCACGAAGATGTCCATGGCGCGGAAGAATTCGGGCACGCGCCCGTCGGGCTGTTCGCCAAGGAACTGGATCCGGCCGGCCATCCCGGCCCGGGTCACCCGGCCGCTGAGATCGTCCTCGAAGCCGCGGTTGTCCACGGTGGTGCCGCCGGTGATCACGGCGGTCACGTCGGAATGGCGCTTGACCTGGCGCATCATGATCTCGACGAAGCGGTCGGTGCCCTTCTGGTGCCGGATCCGCCCGAAACAGCCGATCAGGCAGTGATCGGCGGGCAGGCCCAGGGCCTCCTTCACGTCGCGCTTGTGGGCGGCGGGGCGGAAGCGATCGCAATCGACCCCATGCATGATCACCCGGTGCGGCACCTGCAGGAAGGCGCCGGCCTTGGCCGAGGTTGCCACCACCGCATCCATCCGCCGGATCAGCCAGCGGGTATAGCGGCTGTGCGCGCGCTGCGCGGCCGAGGTGAAGACCAGCTTCAGGTTCTTGCGCAGGATCCATTTCAGGGCAAGCCCGGCCAGCATTTCGGTGTTGCGCCGGGCGTGCCAGATCCGCGGCTTGCGCGCGCGCATGAAGATCAGCCCGATCAGCGTGATCTTCGGCAGCTCGGGCGGCAGGTTCGGCCCGGTGCAGGCGATGCCGATCTGGGATTTCTGGACCGGCACGAGCCGGAATACGGTCGAGGTCACGCCGGACCAGCGTTTCTTCAAGTTGGGGGCAATGACCGAGATTTCGTCCGAGCGCATGAGCGCACATTGGGGGATGGGTCAAGCTTCTTCAATCGGTACCGGTTTATCCACAGGCGGATTGACGGTGGAGTGTAGCAGCCGTGCCGTCACCCTCGGGTTGAACCGGCCCGGACCGCCCCGGAATGGCTGTATTGCTCCGCTGATCGTCGTATTCCGCCGGGTCATTGCAGTGCACCGGCCGCGCGCCGGGCTTTACCGCGTCAGTCGGTGCCGCCGGATCCGCCGTGCGACTCGGCTGCGGCCCGGTCAGGGCCGACCCGGTGGAGCCCGACCGGGGAGCGCTCTCCCCGGCCGGTCCGTGCACCGCGCCCTCTGGTGGCAGCCGTCTGTCCCCGGTCGCCGAAAGGCACCTGACCCCCGGTCCCGTCCCGATCGGCGCGCGGCCATGCCCCGGTTCTATGCCGCATGGCCCGGGGATGGAATGTGCGTCTGTGCGCAATCTGGAAAAACACCGGACATGGGAAATGTCGGTTGCACAGGGACCGCGTCCGCCCGCGCCGTATCCCCCGGTTGGAGGCCCGCGCGCTTTGCTCGCCCCAGCTCACGCCGCCCCGGACCAGGCTGCCGCGCCGCTCAAGGCGCCGCAGCCCGCCCGTCGGATCACTCGGCCGGGACGTAGCTGAGCGGCAGGCCGTCCGGGCCGGAATTCACCATGTAGTACTGGGATTCTCCGGTGTCGTAGACAAGGAACGCCTCCTGTCCGGCGGGCTTGGTCTGCGTGCCCCAGGGCGCCTGGATCGTGACCTCCTGCGCGATGTCATAGCCGGCATCCGACATGGCGATCATCTCCACCGGAACGGATTTCAGCGCGCCCACCAGGCTAGGGTCGCGGGCGTCGAACATGGCGGCGAGCTCCGGCACCATCTCAAGCCGCTCCACCAGGCGGCCGTTCTTTTCGGCGACCTCGTCCAGCGGCACGGCGACATAGCTGTCGCGGAAGGTCGGCAGGCCGATGATGTAGAAATCCGGCCCGCTGCCGGTCATCTGCAGGGCCACGATGCTGCCCTTGTTCTCGGCCAGATAGGCGGCGTCATAGCCGGTCCCGTCCACCCCGCCCAGGTTCTCGCGGATGACGTCGGGCAGGGCGGCCATGTCGTCGCCGGTCAGGGTCCAGCCCAGGATCGGCTGATCCTTGATGAAGCTCTGCTTCGCCGGCTCCGCCGCGCTGACATGCGCCGCGATGTCGTCCTGCGTCTGGACCTGTGCAAGCGCCGCGCCGGGCAGGGTGGTCATCAGCGCCACCGCCGCCGCACCCAGCATATCGCGGACCGTCTTTGTCATGCTCATGTTACAGAACCTTTGGTTCAAGAAGTTGAGGATAAAGAATTTTTTTACGATTCTTTCCCCTTGGGCAAGCGCCAATCTCCGCTCTGCCCCGTCCCCGAACGCAAAAGGCCCCGGCGTTTCCACCGGGGCCCCTTATCGGTCAGACGATGCGGATCACTCCGCCGCGTCTTCCTTCTGTTTCTTCTCGGGCGCGATTTCCTCGCCCGTCTCCTGGTCCACGACCTTCATCGACAGGCGCACCTTGCCGCGATCGTCGAAGCCCAGCAGCTTGACCTTCACTTCCTGGCCTTCCTTCAGCACATCCGACGGATGGTTCAGGCGGCGGTTCTCGATCTGGCTGACATGCACCAGGCCGTCGCGCTTGCCGAAGAAGTTCACGAAGGCGCCGAAATCGACGATCTTCACGACCTTGCCGGTGTAGACCTTGCCTTCTTCCGGCTCGGCCACGATCGAATAGATCATGTCGTAGGCCCGCTGGATCGCGTCACCATCGGCCGAGGCGATCTTGATCACGCCGTCGTCGTTGATGTCGACCTTGGCGCCGGAGGTTTCCACGATCTCGCGGATCACCTTGCCGCCCGAGCCGATCACTTCACGGATCTTGTCGGTGGGGATGGTCATGGTCTCGATGCGCGGCGCATGCGCCGAGAAGCCCTTGGCTTCCGACAGCGCCTTGCTCATCTCGCCCAGGATATGCATCCGGCCGTCCTTGGCCTGTGCCAGCGCCTTTTCCATGATCTCGGGCGTGATGCCGGCCACCTTGATGTCCATCTGGAGCGAGGTGATGCCGTTTTCCGTGCCCGCGACCTTGAAGTCCATGTCGCCGAGGTGGTCTTCGTCGCCCAGGATGTCGGTCAGGATCGCGTAGGTGCCGTCGTCTTCCAAGATCAGGCCCATGGCCACGCCCGCAACCGCCGATTTCAGCGGAACGCCCGCGTCCATCATCGACAGCGAACCGCCGCAGACCGATGCCATCGACGAAGAGCCGTTGGATTCGGTGATCTCCGAGACCAGGCGGATCGTGTAGGGGAAATCGGTCGGTGCCGGCAGAACCGCCTGCAGGGCGCGCCATGCAAGCTTGCCGTGGCCGATTTCGCGGCGACCGGGGGAGCCCACGCGGCCCACTTCACCAACCGAATACGGCGGGAAGTTGTAGTGCAGCAGGAAGTTGGATTTGAAGTTGCCGTGCAGCGCGTCGATGAACTGCTCGTCGTCGCCGGTGCCCAGCGTGGTCACGACGAGGCCCTGGGTTTCACCCCGGGTGAACAGCGCCGACCCGTGGGTCCGCGGCAGCAGGCCGGTTTCGCAGACGATCGGACGCACGTCGGTGGTCGACCGGCCGTCGATCCGGGTGCCGCCCTTGACCACGTCGCCGCGCAGGATGCCGGCTTCCAGCTTCTTCATCGCCGAGCCGAGGTTGCCGTCGGCAAGCTGCTCTTCGGTGAGAGCGGCCTTGATCGTCTCGCGGGCGGCGGACACGGCGGCCACGCGCTCCTGCTTGTCGGTGATCGCGAATGCGGCGCGCATCTGCTCTTCACCGGCGGCCTTCACGGCAGCATAGAGGTCGGAATAATCCGGCGGGGTGAAGTCGAACGGCTCTTTCGCGGCTTCTTCGGCCAGCGAAACGATCAGGTCGATGACCGGCTGGATCTGCTCGTGCGCGAAGGTCACGGCGCCCAGCATCTCGGCCTCGGTCAGCTCGTAGGCTTCCGATTCGACCATCATCACGGCGTCCTTGGTGCCGGCGACAACCAGGTCCAGGCGCTGCTCGGGGTTCAGCCGCAGATCCTGCATGTCGTCGACCGTCGGGTTCAGGATGTAGTCGCCATCCTCATAGCCCACGCGGCAGCCGGCGATCGGGCCCATGAACGGCGCGCCCGAGATGGTCAGCGCGGCCGAGGCGGCGATCATCGCGACGATGTCGGGGTCGTTGACCAGGTCGTGCGACAGCACGGTGCACATCACCAGCACTTCGTTCTTGAAGCCGGGGACGAACAGCGGGCGGATCGGGCGGTCGATCAGGCGCGCGGTCAGCGTTTCCTTTTCGGTCGGCCGCGCTTCGCGCTTGAAGAAGCCGCCGGGCACCTTGCCGGCCGCATAGTATTTTTCCTGGTAGTGAACGGTGAGCGGGAAGAAATCCTGCCCGGGCTTCTGTTCACGCGCATAGGTCACGTTGGCCATGACGGATGTCTCGCCCAGCGTGGCGATGACCGAACCGTCGGCCTGACGGGCGACCTTGCCCGTTTCCAGTGTAAGCGTCTCTTCGCCCCACTGCATGGATTTCGTCGTTACATTGAACATGTGTCGTATCCTCAAGGGAGCACTCCCGGGCGTTCCCGGGTCTCCCGTTTGATATGGCGGCCCCATTGCCGCCGACCCCTTCCATCCTTCTCTCACGACGCCGGGGTCGTGGCGTCACGTCTCAGATGGCCGGGCCTTATCTCAATTTCAGTCACTTTGAAAGCCTTTGCGCGCATGGATCGGGCACGCGCCCTGCACCGCCCGCGCGTCCCGGTGCGGGGCGTGCGGCGGAATTGACCCCGCTGTGGGCGGCGCCGGCCGGGACCGGTGCGGCGCAAAGGGGCGGCGTCAGAACCGCAGCGCGAAACCCACGTAGGGCACGCGGCTGCCAAAGTCCTCGATGAATTCCTCGTCGCGCAGGTCGTCCACGCCCAGCTCGCGCCAACCGAATGTCAGCGCTGTGTTTTCCGAAAGGTCGAAGCCCAGCGACAGGTCGATTTGCGGCTCGGCCGCGCCGGGATGCGCGCCCTTGAACTCCGTCTGGCCCGAGGCCCAGACATCGCGGCCAAGGGACAGCGACCAGTCATCGGCCCGCGCGGCCGTGCCAAGCCCTCCGGTCAGCGCGATGCAGACAGCCGTGACGGACCACAGAGGGGCCGCTGGGCGGCCGGTGTCCGGGGTCTTCCAGAATGTCTTCATCTGCGGCCTCCTTGCCAAGCGGACATCGTCCGCTCACCGGTCAGACTTTGGCGAATCGGACTCACCATAACCTTGCGGGGGATCAAGCGCCGCGTGTTATGCGCAAAAAAACGTGATGTTGCTTCGCGACATGGCCCGAAAGACACGGCTTGTTGCCGTTGGACACGGCCAACTCGCCCGCTTTGGCGGGTCTGTGCCACCCGTCGCCGGTGGGCGGGCCGGGGCAGGGGAGAGGACACGGATCGGCCCCCCGAACAGCAGAACGCCCGCCGAAAGGCGGGCGTACAAAACGGACAAAAGGCCGTTCAGGCTTTGTACAAAACGGACAGAACTGCTTAGCGGCGCAGGCCCAGACGCTTGATCAGCGTGGCGTAGCGCTCTTCGTCCTTGGCCTTGAGATAGTCCAGCAGCTTGCGGCGCTGGGCGACCATCTTCAGCAGGCCACGGCGGCCGTGGTTGTCTTTCTTGTGGGTCTTGAAGTGCTCGGTCAGGGTAGAGATGCGCGAGCTGAGGATGGCAACCTGGACTTCCGGCGAACCAGTGTCGCCTTCCTTGGTCGCGTAGTCCTTCATCAGCTGAGCTTTGACGTCCGGCGTGATCGACATCGGGGTCTCCTTTCGAAAACAAGGGGTTATGGCGCAGGCCGGGATGTCGTCCAGCACAGGCCCATGGAGGTATCCAGTCCAGAACCATCGCTGATTCCGGGCCGGATGCGGGCTGATACAGGGAAAGGGGCGGGCTTGCAAAGGAAAACCACCGCCCCCGCGCCCCGCTCTCCGGCCCTGACAGGCCGGCTCGCTACCGGTCGTCAGGCTGCAGCGGAAGCGGCTGCCCGCCGGGCTGACCCCGTGAAAATCGCTTGAAAAATAATTAGTTACCCGGTTTCCAGATGCCAGACTTCCGGCACTTGCGCATAGGCGATGTAAAGCGGATGCCGCGGATGTCCGGCGTTGGTCAGGCCCAGGTGATGGATCTCTCGCCCGCTTGCCCGCAGCAGCTCCCGCACCTCGACCCCCCGGCCCAGATGCTCGCCATGCGCGCCCCAGCCCGCGATCACCGTATCGGCCCAGCCCAGCCCGTCCTGCAGCGCCGCGTCATTGGCGGGCCCCACCGGCGCCGCGGCGGCGCGCAGGCTTTTAGGATCGGTCTCGCGCCAGGCGAAGATGTTGGTCACCCGAAATGCCCCGAACCCCAGCGCCCGCGCCCGGCGTTCACAGCGCTCGACGGTCGGATCGTTCTGCAGTTCGGTCGCCCTGGACGGGTTAAGCAGGATGTAAAGCAGCCGCCTCGCCCCCGGATCCCAGGTGCGGGTAAGGCTGTAACGATATGATTCACAAGGGGAATACACCGCCTCGGACGGCGCGTCGCCTTTCACGTGGGCGCGGGTGACCAGCCCCGCCGTCACGCGCCCGCCCGGGCCGGCCCTGCCGCAGGCTCCGGGATCACGCCGGCTCGCTCTGGTTGAACACGCGGCTCGGATGCAGCTGCCCGGCCTTGTAGGTGCCCACCGCCACGGCCCTGCCATCCAGGCTCGCCCAGGCCTCGTCGCCGTATTCGACGTCGGAGGCAAAGACCATCCCCGGGTTCCCGTTGCGCAGCCGCACCGCACCCTCGGGCGTGCATTTCAGCTCCGGCAGATCGGCGAGCCCTTCCTCGAGCGGGCGCAGGTAGGCGTCAAGCTCGGGCGTCCGCGCCAGCTCCTCGATGGTCTCCATGGAGATCCCGTCGCCGGCCTCGAACGGCCCGGACCAGATCCGCCGCAGGCGGGTGACATGGCCGTGGCAGCCCAGCGCATGGCCCAGGTCGCGGGCGATGGCGCGGACGTAACCCCCTTTGCCGCAAGTCATTTCCAGCACCACGTGATCCTCATCGGGGCGGTCAACCAGCAACAGCTCCTCGACCCAGAGCGGGCGGGCGGCGATTTCGACATCCTCACCGTCGCGGGCGAGTTTATAGGCGCGTTCACCGTCGATCTTCACGGCCGAGAACTTCGGCGGGACCTGCATGATTTCCCCGATGAAATCGCCCAGCCCGCCCTTGATCTCGTCATCCGTGGGGCGCGTGTCGCTGGTGGCGATGACCTCGCCCTCGGCATCGTCGGTGTTGGTGGCCTGGCCCAGGCGGACGGTGAAGGTATAGGCCTTCAGCGCATCGGTGATGTAGGGCACCGTCTTGGTCGCCTCGCCCAGCGCCACGGCCAGAACGCCGGTCGCCTCGGGGTCCAGCGTCCCGGCATGGCCGGCCTTCTTGGCGCCGAGCGCCCAGCGGACCTTGTTCACCACGGCCGTGGAGGTCGGCCCGGCGGGCTTGTCCACCACGAGCCAGCCGGAAATGTCGCGTCCCTTGCGTGCCATGTCTTGCCCCGAAATGCCCGATGTCAGAAGAAAGGCCGCGCTATAGCGCCAAGCCCCGGGGGCGGTCAAGCCATGCGCCCAGGCCTGCCTCAGGAGCCCGAGGGGGCCACCACGCCGACGATCGGACCCATGTTGAAGCCGGGGTCGTTGCGGCCGATCCCGGGCGCGTAAAGGCGCGAGATATTGCCGTCGAAATAAAGCGCCTGCGGCAGGCCGAGCTCGTCGCGGAACAGGCGGCCGAATTCGTGGAAGGTCACCGCATTGCGCGAGATGGCAAAGACCGCGCGGCGGCCGTCCGCCGTGGTGCCGACCCCGTTGCGCACATAGCGCGAGGTGCTGTCTTCGAGGAAGCGCGGATGAAGCGCGCCGTCGATCACCAGCATCGGGCCGGATTGGGTGGCATAGCGGCAGGCGGGCGCCTCGTCGACGAAGCGCAGGGTCTCGATCACGTCGGCGCGGCCCTCGCGGATGCAGAATACACCGTTGGGCAGCAGGCCGAAATTCCCAGGCCCCGCGTTGGGGATGACCCGCATCAGCTCCTCGCCGTTCTCGACGTAATGGCCCACCGGCGAGCGGTCGTCATGGTACATGCCGGCGTTCATCGCGAAGGTCAGGGTTTCCTCCGGACGCAGATCCGCCTCGACCGAGCTGAACTGGCCATAAAGCGACCCGTCGGGCCGGTTCAGGAACAGCCGCAGCTCTTCCCGCGCGAGATCGACCTCGCACACGGTGTAGCGGTTGCCGTCATGAACGAGATCGCGGCAGGAGGTGGCCGCCGCCGGAACCGCCCAGAGCCCCAGCGCCATCAGCGCGGCTGCGAGGCGCTTCAACTGTCGAGATCGCGGCGCACCGCGTCCTGGTCGAACATGCGCCGGGTCTCGTCCAGCCGGTCGTAGGTCTCGTCGAGCTGGAAGCGCAGGTCGGGGGCGTATTTCAGCCCGCATTTCTTGCCGACCATGCGGCGCAGCTCGCTCTTGTTGCGGGCGAGCAGGCCGACGACGTCCTCCTGCCCCTGTCCGCCCAGCGGCAGGACATAGGCGGTGGCGATCTTCAGATCGGGCGAGGTGCGGACCTCGCCGACGGTGATCGAGAGGCGGTTGAGATCTGGGTCGTGGATATCGCCGCGGGCCAGCACCTCGGACAAGGTGCGGCGGATCAGCTCGCCGACGCGAAGCTGGCGCTGGGAGGGCCCGGGCCCGTCATGGAATTTGTTTTTGGCCATGCGGCAGATTTAGGTGGTCGGGGAGGCTTTGCCAAGCGGGAGAGGAGCCGCTAGGGAAAGGGGATGCCGCGTCAGGAGGGTGAATGACATGACGGAACTGCCTGGGATCGTGATCACCGGGGCCTCGGGCCGGATGGGCCGGATGCTGGTGAAGACCGTGGCCGAAAGCGACAAGGCGCGCCTGGTGGGCGCGGTGGAGCGCGCCGGGCACGACTGGATCGGCCAGGATATCGGCACGGCGATGGGCGGCGCGGCCCTGGGCGTGGCGGTGACGGATGACCCGCTGGAGGCGTTTTCCAAGGCCCAGGCGGTGATCGACTTTACCGCGCCGGCGGCGACGGTGGACTTCGCGGCTCTGGCGGCGCAGGCGCGGGCGGTGCACGTGATCGGGACCACCGGCATGACGGACGAACAGATCGCCCTGCTGGAGCCCGCCGCGCGGCACGCGGTGATCGTGCGGGCCGGGAACATGAGCCTCGGCGTGAACCTGCTGACGCTGCTGACCCGCAAGGTGGCGGCGGCGCTGGACGCGGATTTCGACATCGAGGTGATCGAGGCGCATCACAACCGCAAGGTCGACGCGCCCTCGGGCACGGCGCTGATGCTGGGCGAGGCGGCGGCCGAAGGGCGCGGCGTCAAGCTGGACGAGGTGTCGGACCGGGGCCGCGACGGCATGACCGGGGCGCGGCAGCGCGGCGACATCGGCTTTGCCGTGGTCCGTGGCGGCGACATCGTGGGCGAACATGACGTGGTCTTCGCCGGCGAGGGCGAACGGCTGATCCTGCGCCACGTGGCGACCGACCGGGCGATCTTTGCCCGTGGCGCGCTGAAGGCGGCGCTTTGGGGCCAGGACAAGAGGCCGGGGCTTTACGACATGATCGACGTGCTGGGCCTGAGCTGAACGGCGCGGGTTCCGGAGGCGGGGCCGAGAAAATTCGTCGAATTTTCTGGGCCGGGCGACTGCCGGTGCTGTGAAGGAAAAGCTCAGAAGGGCGGCGGGGCATTCCCGGCGCCTTTTTTCGTCCGCATAGTGATCCGGATCCCTCCGTCCGTCGTAACCACCCCTGACGCATCACCAAGCATCATGGGGAGAGAGCCATGCTGACTCGACTGGCCATCGTTCTGGGATGTCTTGCGGCAGCCCCCGCCGCCGCCGAATTCCAGAAGATCGATTCGGAAGACCGCTTCAAGCAGATCGTCACCGGCAAGACGCTGACGCGTCCGCTGGTGCGCCTTCAGGTGTCGCCGCAGGGCGCGATTTCGGGGCGCGGCATGACCTGGGACGTGCAGGGACAATGGTCCTGGCAGAACGGCTATTTCTGCCGCGATCTCGCCTGGGGCGGCGATGACCTGGGCTACAATTGCCAGGAAGTGACCGTGAACGGCAGCAAGATCCGCTTCACCTCGGATCGGGGCGCCGGGCAGTTCGCGGATTTCACGCTGAACTGAGATCGGCAGAACATGTCCTGGGCCGGCCGCGATCAGAAGTCGATCGCGAGTCCCTTCTTCTCCCAGTCGCCATAGCGCACGGGCTCGGGTCCGTCGCGGCCGCCCAGTTCCCTGGGCAGGGGTTTCTCCTGCGCGGCGGCCTTGCGGCGCGCCTCGGCCTCGGCCAGGGCGCGTTGGGCGGCGGGCGGCAGGTCGGGTCTGTCGGTCGGGTCGCTCATCACGGGTTCCTCTCGGTCCTACCTCCTGATATACGCGCGTTCCTGATCTGGACAAGGCGGGAACGGCCCATGAACCGGCAAACGCACAGGCGGGGCACCCGCGATGACCGGCCGGTGACGGCCACATGAGCGACGCGCGGCGCGGCGCCGTGGCGCTGCTGGGCGCCGTTCTCACCGACCGGCGGATGCTGTCCGAGAGCCTCGGTATCCTGGATCGCTACGAGCCGTCCGACCGGGCCCGCGCCCAGCGGCTTGCGACAGAGACGCTGCGCGCGCTCGACCGGGCCGACCGGCTTCTGAACCGCTACCTCGACCGTCGCCCGCCGCCCTTCGTGCAGAACGTGCTGCGGCTTGGCACGGTGGAGCTGTGCACCGGCGGCGCGGCCCATGGCGTGGTGAGCGACCTTGTCTCTCTCACGCGGTCCCATCGCAAGAACGGCAGTTTCAAGGGGCTGGTCAACGCCGTGCTCCGCAAGGTCGCGTCCGAAGGGCCGGAGGCCTGGCCCACCCTGCGCGCGCCGCGCCTGCCGAAGGCGCTGCGGTCGCGGTTCGTCGCGGCCTGGGGCGCCGATGCCGTCGCGGCGATGGAACAGGTTCAGGCCGAGCGCCCGCCGCTGGACCTGACCCCGCGCGCCGACGGCGGCGCCGCGCTGGCCGAGGCGGTCGGCGGCACGCTGCTGCCCACCGGATCGGTGCGGCTGGCGGATGCCGGTCAGGTCTCGGCCCTGCCGGGGTTCGCAGAGGGCGAATGGTGGGTGCAGGATGCCGCCGCCGCCATCCCGGCGCGGCTCCTCGATGCGAAGCCCGGCGAAAAGGTTCTGGACATGTGCGCCGCGCCCGGCGGCAAGACGCTGCAATTGGCGGCCGCCGGCGCCGATGTCACCGCGCTGGATCTCTCCGAAACGCGGATGAAGACCGTGACCGAGAACCTCGCGCGCACGGGGCTGAGCGCGACGCTGGTGATCGGCGATGCCCGTGCGCACAAGGGTCTCTACGATGCGATCCTGCTGGATGCGCCCTGTTCGGCGACCGGTACGATCCGCCGCCATCCCGATCTGCCGCATATCAAGCCGGTGCGCGAGCTTGATGCCCTCGTGCCGCTTCAGGCCGAGATGCTGGACCACGCCTGGACCCTGCTGGGCGCTGGCGGGCGGCTGGTCTTCTGCACCTGTTCGCTGCTGCCCGAAGAGGGCGAGACGCAGATCCTCCGCGCGCTGGAGCGGCTGGAGGGCGCGGCGGTCGACCGGGACGCGCTGGCGCGGCCGGGGATCGAGCCCGCGTGGCACACGCCCGAGGGCGGGCTGCGGCTGCGCCCGGATGTCCTGGCCGGGAGCGGCGGGGTGGACGGCTTCTACATGGCCTGCCTGCGCAAGGCCGGATGACGCGGAGGCAGGCAGGCGGTGCGAAAGCACCCGCCAAACAGGCTTTGCGGGCGCGCGAAGGCGCAATAAGCGGTGACTTGCCGATCTTCTGAGGGTATCGTCTTGGAAGAACGCTGACAAAAGCGTCAGAAGGCAGAGCAGATGGCCAAACGGGATCCCCTTGATCGATGGCGCACGCGGGTGCTCAATCGCCACGCGGCGCGTCGTTCGGCGCGTCAGCGCGCGGCCACGGGGTTCGTCTCGCAGCCCGAACCCAAGACCATCGGTTCCTTTGCGCGGGGCCGGCAACTGCTGGCCGGCAACATCATCCTCGCCGGGCATTTCGTCGAAGCCCCGGGCGAGGACCTGTGGGCGATCGAGGCGCCCGACCCGGCCTTTGACGCCGCGCGGCATGGCTTTGGCTGGCTGGATGACCTGGCCGCGGTTGGCGATGTCACGGCGCGGGCCCGTGCGCAGGACTGGCTTTGGGGCTGGATCGAGCGTTACGGCCAGGGGCAGGGGCCCGGCTGGACGCCGGACCTGACGGGGCGGCGCCTGATCCGCTGGATCTGCCACGCGCTCTTCCTGCTGCGCGGCCGCGATGCCGCCCAAAGCGCCGCCTTCTACCGCGGCCTCTCGGCCCAGACCTGGTTCCTGTCGCGCCGCTGGATGGCCGCCGCGCCGGGCCTGCCCCGGTTCGAGGCGCTGACCGGGCTGGTCTACGCGGGTTTCTCGCTGGAGGGGAAGGAGGCCATGGCCGATCCGGCCATCGTGGCGCTGGCCCGCGAATGCAACCTGCAGATCGACGACGAGGGCGGGCTGCCGACCCGCAACCCCGAAGAGCTGCTCGAGGTCTTCACCCTCCTGACATGGGCGGCCGGCGCCCTGGCCGAGGCCGGGCGCAACACGCCCCGCGCCCATCTGGACGCCATCGACCGCATCGCGCCCACCTTGCGCACCCTGCGCCATTCCGACGGCGCGCTGGCGCGGTTCCACGGCGGCGGCCGGGGGCTGGAGGGGCGGCTGGATCATGCGCTGTGCACCAGTGCCGTGCGCAAGCGCCATGCCGACGGGCTGGCGATGGGCTATGCGCGGCTGTCCTCGCGGCGCACCTCGATCCTCATCGATGCCGCGCCGCCGCCCTCTGGCGCGGCCTCCTACAATGCCCATGCCTCGACCATGGCGTTCGAGCTGACCTCGGGCCGCCGCCCGGTGATCGTGAACTGCGGGGCCGGCACCGCCTTCGGCGCGGACTGGCGCCGGGCCGGGAGGGCGACGCCGTCGCATTCGGTGCTGTGCCTTGACGGCTATTCCAGTGCCCGGCTCAGCCCGCCGGCGCGCGGCACCGGGCGCGAGGCGCTGATCGAGGGGCCGACCGCAGTTCCGGTCGAAATCAGCGACATGGCCGACGGACTGCGCTTCGAGGGCGGGCATGACGGCTATGTCGCCTCGCACGGGTTGACACATGCGCGCATCCTGGACCTGACGATCGACGGGCGCGGCCTTGCCGGCGAGGACATGCTTCTGTCGATGAGCGAGGTCGAGAAACGGCAGTTCGACAAGGCGCTGGACGCGACGCGGCTGGCCGGGATCGCCTATGACGTGCGGTTTCACCTGCACCCGGATGTCGATGCCGAAATCGACCTGGGCGGCGCCGCCGTCTCGCTGGCGCTGAAAAGCGGCGAGATCTGGATTTTCCGGCACGACGGCAAGAACGAGCTGAAGCTGGAACCGTCGGTCTACCTGGAAACCGGGCGGCTGAAGCCGCGTGCGACGAAACAGATTGTACTCTCGGGCAAAGCCATGGGATATGCCACGCGAATCCGCTGGTCGCTGGCCAAGGCCCAGGACACCGCCGTCGCGGTGCGGGATCTGGCCATGGACGACCTGTTCGCTGCCGACTGATCCCCGAAGGGAGTTATCCTCAATGAACGATCTCGCCCCCGTGCGCCGCGCGCTGCTTTCCGTATCCGACAAGACCGGGCTTGTGGACCTCGGCAAGGCCCTGGCCGACAAGGGCGTGGAGCTGCTGTCGACCGGCGGCACCGCGAAAACCCTGCGCGAGGCGGGGCTGAGCGTGAAGGACGTGGCCGAGGTCACCGGGTTCCCCGAGATGATGGACGGCCGGGTCAAGACGCTGCACCCGGCGGTGCATGGCGGGCTGCTGGCGCTGCGCGACAATGATGCGCATGTGAAGGCGATGGAAGACCATGACATCGCGCCGATCGACCTGCTGGTGGTGAACCTCTACCCGTTCGAGGCCACCGTCGCCGCGTCGGCTGATTACGAGACCTGCGTCGAGAATATCGACATCGGCGGCCCGGCGATGATCCGCGCGGCGGCCAAGAACCACGCCTTCGTCAACGTTGTCGTGGATCCCGAGGATTACGCCGCGCTGCTGGCCGAGATGGACGCGATGGACGGCCAGACCACCTATGCCTTCCGCCAGCGGCTGGCCCAGACCGCCTATGCCCGCACCGGCGCCTATGACGCCGCCGTGTCCTCGTGGATGGCCGAGGCGCTGGATCAGCCCGCGCCCCGCCGCAAGGTCGTCGCCGGCACGCTGGCCCAGACCCTGCGCTATGGCGAGAACCCGCACCAGTCGGCGGCGTTCTACAAGGACGGCTCCTCCCGGCCCGGCGTCGCGACGGCGGTGCAGCACCAGGGCAAGGAGCTGTCCTACAACAACATCAACGACACCGATGCCGCGTTTGAACTGGTGTCGGAATTCGGCACCGGCGGCCCGGCCTGCGCGATCATCAAGCACGCCAATCCCTGCGGCGTGGCAACGGGCGCGACGCTGAAGGACGCCTATGTGCGGGCCTTCGATTGCGACCGGACGTCGGCCTTCGGCGGGATCATCGCGCTGAACGGCGTGCTGGACGGCGCCACGGCCGAGGAGATCGCCGGCATCTTCACCGAAGTGGTGATCGCGCCGGACGCCGATGACGACGCCCGCGCTGTCTTTGCCAAGAAGCCCAACCTGCGGCTGCTGACGACCGGTGGCCTTGCCGATCCCAAGGCGCCGGGGCGGATGGTAAAGCAGGTGGCGGGCGGCTTCCTGCTGCAGGACCGCGACAGTGGCCTGATCACGGCGGACAACCTGCAGGTGATGACGAAACGCCAGCCGTCCGAGCAGGAGATCGCCGACATGCTTTTCGCCTGGAAGGTCGGCAAGCACGTGAAATCCAACGCTATCGTCTACGTCAAGGACGGCGCCACCGTCGGCATCGGCGCCGGCCAGATGAGCCGCGTCGACAGCGCCCGCATCGCCGCCCGCAAGAGCCAGGACATGGCCGAGGCGCTGGGTCTTGACGCGCCGCTGACGCAAGGCTCGGTCGTGGCGTCGGACGCCTTTTTCCCCTTCCCCGATGGCCTGCTGACCGCGGCCGAAGCCGGGGCGACCGCGGTGATCCAGCCGGGCGGGTCGATGCGCGACCAGGATGTCATCGCGGCGGCGGACGAGGCCGGGCTGGCGATGGTCTTCACCGGCATCCGCCACTTCCGCCACTGAAGGGGGCTGCGGCGTGGCTCGACGGATCGGATGGCTGACACCGCACCGGGCGCTGCTGTTTGCGGCGGCGCTTGCCTTTGTGATCGACCAGCTGACCAAGTGGATCGTCATCTGGCGTATGCGCCTGGACATCCAGGGGCAGATCGAGGTCGCGCCACCCTTCCTGGTGTTCCGCTACGGCGAGAACCGGGGCATCAACTTCGGCCTCTTCAACGGTCATTCCGAATGGATGCCCTACGTGCTGATCGGGGTCTCGGTCGTGATCTCGGCGGCGGTCTGGATCTGGATCGCGCGGCGGCACCCCGGGGCCTGGGGCATGCATGTTTCGGCCGGGCTGCTGGTCGGCGGGGCGATGGCCAATGCGCTGGACCGGGTGCTTTACGGCTACGTTCTGGATTTTCTCAACATGTCTTGCTGCGGGATCAACAACCCTTACGTCTTCAACGTGGCGGATGTGTTCATCTTCGCGGGGGCCATCGGTCTGGCGGTGTTCGACCACGGATCGGGCGGCGGCAAGCCGCGCAAGACCGGGCGCTGAGCCGGATCCAAGGTCGTGACGGGCCTGGAGCGGGCCGCCCGCCACGGGACGAAAAAGGGCGCGTGACGTCCTCAATTCGATGGGCTAGACAGGCCCAAGCACGGGAGAACGCAATGCATCCGCAGCGCAGACATCACGGGATCGGACGAGGTCCCTTCTTGGGGCTGGCCTTGGGCCTCTCCCTGACGCTTGCGGCCTGCTCGGGCAGCGATGGCCTGCGGCAGCTGAACAGACCGCCCACGGGGCCCGACGAATTCAAGGTCGTGCCGGCGAAACCCTTGTCGGAGCCCGAAAGCTATACGTTCCTGCCGGTGCCCACGCCCGGCGCCACGAACCGCACCGATCCGACCCCGACCGCCGACGCGGTTGTCGAACTGGGCGGAAGCGCGGCCGCGCTGCAGCCGGCCGCCAGCATCCCGGCCCGGGACGGCGCGATCGTCAATTATTCCAGCCGCTATGGCGTGACGCCCAACATCCGCCAGGTGCTGGCCGAGTCCGATGCCGAGTTCCGCAATCGCAAGGCGCGCTTCACCAATATCCGCATCGTGCCGGTCGACCGCTACAACCAGGCGTATCAGCAATTCGCCCTGAACCCCTTTGCCGAGGCAGACCGCTTCCGCCGCGCCGGGATCCGCACGCCATCGGCCCCGCCGCCGACGAACCAGTAACGCACCGGCCGCGCCGGGCGGCAGATCCGTCCCCCGTCCCCGGGGCCGGCTGCACCCGCAAAGGCGCCCGCCCTGTGCGACACCGGACCTGACTGCCAGAAGACCCAAGGACCGACCCCGGGCCGCACCCCTTCGCGCCTGCGCCACCCAGGCGCGAAAGGACCGGAATGGGTGAGGCGCGGCGCGGTGCATGACCCCTGCCGGGATCACCGCGACATGATACCGGGGTCACATTCTCGACAGGGTTCTTGTGGCGGCCCGGCAAAACCGTACCTTTGCGGATGTTCCGCAGAACAGGAGCCCGCATGAAACCCATTCCCGCCTTCTTCTCCGCGCTGGCCGTGTGGCTGGCCGCCCTTCCGGCGGCCCTGGCCGCGCAGGACGTGTCAGACCAGGTCACCACCTTCACGCTCGACAACGGGATGGAGGTCGTCGTGGTCGAGGACCACCGCGCCCCGGTCGTGCAGCAGATGGTCTGGTACCGCGCCGGTGCCGCCGACGAGGCGCCCGGTGTCTCGGGCGTCGCGCATTTCCTCGAACACCTGCTGTTCAAGGCGACCGACACGCTTGAAGCCGGGGAGCTTTCGGCGACCGTGGCGGCCAATGGCGGCAGCGACAACGCCTTCACCAGCTACGATTACACCGCCTATTACCAGCAGGTCGCCGCCGACCGCCTGGGCCTGATGATGGAGATGGAAGCCGACCGGATGAAGAACATCCGGCTGACCGAGACCGACATCGCCACCGAGCGCGACGTGATCCTGGAAGAGCGCAACATGCGGATCGAGAACAGCACCGGCGCGCTCTTCTCCGAGCAGCTGAGCGCGGCGCAGTACCTCAACCATCCCTACGGCATCCCCGTGATCGGCTGGCGCCACGAGATGGCCGAGCTGGACATGGACGCGGTGATGGATTTCTACGAGCTCTACTACTCGCCCAACAACGCGATTCTCGTGGTCACCGGCGACGTGACCGCCGACGAGGTCCGCACCCTGGCCGAAGAAACCTATGGCAAGATCCCGGCGAACCCCGAGCTGACCGAACGGTCCCGCCCGCAGGAGCCGCCGCAGACCGCCCCCCGGCGGCTGGTGTTCGAGGATCCGCGCGTGGCCCAGCCGACGTTGCGCCGGTCTTACCTGGCGCCCGAACGCGACCCGGGCGACCAGCGCACCGCCGCCGCGCTGGACCTGCTGTCCGAGGTGCTGGGCGGGGGGCAGACCTCGTACCTGAACGAACGCCTCCAGTTCGAGGAAAAGAGCGTGGTCTATGCCGGCAGCTTCTATTCCGGCACCTCGCTGGATGACACGACATTCAACCTGGTTGTCGTGCCGGTCCCGGATGTGACGCTGGAGGAGGCAGAGGCCTCTCTGGATGCGGCAATCGCGCAGTTCATGGAAGACGGCGTCGATCCCGAGCACTTGGAGCGGATCAAGGCGCAGAAACGCGCGGCACAGATCTATGAACGCGATTCCGTGGACAGCGTCGGCAACCGCTACGGCCGCGCGCTGGCCTCGGGACTGACGGTCGAGGACATCCAGGCCTGGCCGGGCCTGGTGCAGGAGATCACCGCCGACGAGGTGATGGAGGCCGCGCGCATGGTGTTTCGTCCCGAAACCTCGGTGACGGGCTACCTGACCCGTCCGCAAACCCCGGGTGAGACCGAACAGACCGAACAGGAGGTGACCCAATGATCCGTTTCGCGCTGACCCTCGCCGCGGGCCTTGCCGCGGGCTCCGTCGCCGCCGTCTCGGCCCGCGCCGACGTGGACATCCAGGAGGTCACCAGCCCCTCGGGCATCACCGCCTGGCTGGTCGAGGATCACTCGATCCCTTTCACCGCGCTGGAAATCCGGTTCCGCGGCGGCACCTCGCTGGATGCGCCGGACAGCCGCGGGGCGGTCTACCTGATGACCGGCCTGCTGGAAGAAGGCGCCGCCGACCGCGACGCGCGCGACTTCGCCCGCGCCCGCGAAGAGCTGGCGGCCTCGTTCCAGTACGATTCTTCCGATGACGACGTGTCGGTCTCGGCCCGGTTCCTGACCGAGAACCGCGACGAGGCGATCGACCTGCTGCGCACCAGCATCGTCGAGCCGCGCTTTGACCAGGATGCCGTGGACCGGGTTCGGGGGCAGGTGCTCTCGGGCCTCCAATCGGATGCCAAGGACCCTGACGACATCGCCTCGAACGCCTTTTCCGAATTCGTCTTCGGCGATCATCCCTACGGCAGCTCGGGCAAGGGCACGCTGGACAGCGTCGCCGCCCTGACCCGCGACGACGTGGTCGCGGCGCACAAGGCGGTCTTTGCGCGCGACCGGGTCTATGTCGGCGCGGTGGGCGACATCACGCCCGAGGAACTGGGCGAGATCGTCGACGAGCTGCTTGCCGACCTGCCCGAGACCGGCGCGCCCCTGCCCGGCCCGGCGGAGCTGCATGTCGAAGGCGGCACCACCGTGATCCCCTTCGAGACGCCGCAATCGGTGGCGCTGTTCGGGCAGCCGGGGCTGGAGCGCGATGATCCGGATTTCTTCGCCGCGATGATCGCGACGCATATCCTGGGCGGAACCGGCGAAAGCCGCCTGATGGAAGAGGTCCGCGTGAAGCGCGGCCTGACCTACGGCGTCTATGCCTATCTCGGGCCCAAGGACCAGGCGGCGATCCTTGTCGGCCGGGTCGGATCGGCCAACGACCGGATCGCCGAGGCCATCGAGGTGATCCGCGACGAATGGGCGAAACTGGCCGAGGACGGCGTGACCGAGGAGGAGCTGGAGGCCGCGAAGACCTACCTGACGGGCGCCTACCCGCTGCGGTTCAAGGGCAACGGGCGGATTGCCGGTATCCTCGTGGGGATGCAGATGGAGGACCTGCCCATCGACTATATCGCCACTCGGAACGACAAGGTGAATGCCGTGACGCTTGAGGATGTGAACCGGGTCGCGGCAGAGCTGTACCGTCCGGAGGACCTTCGGTTCGTCGTGGTCGGCACCCCCGAGGGGCTGGACCCTGATACCAACTGACGCCTCTTGCCGCTGATGTCTGGACGCGCCCGGTGGGCGCGTGCCTCCGGCGGGCGGTATTTGGGCCAAGAAGAAGACAGGGGCGTGGTGCCTCTGTCTTTTGCGTTTCAGGGGTGTCGGGCGGGTTATTCGCCCCAGGGGATCCAGGTGGTCCGGGTTTCCGTTGCTTCCGCCAGGAAGGTGCGGGACTGGGGTTTGCTCCAGTCGTGGCCCTTGCCGTGATTGACCCAGGTGCGCTTGAGATTGCCGGCGGCGGCGCGTTCGATGACCTCGGAGACCGGGGCGGCGGAGAAGCTCCAGACCGCGTCGAGCGCCATGTGGCTGGCAAGCGTCGGGGCAAGCTCGGCATGGGAGCCGGTGAGGATGTTCACCACCCCGCCGGGCACGTCGGAGGTGTCGAGCACCTGGAAGAGATCCGTGGCGATCAGCGGCGCGGTTTCCGATGCCACCAGCACGATCCGGTTGCCCATGGCGATGGCCGGCGCCATGACCGAGACGAGGCCCAGCAGCGGTGCCTCGTCCGGGCACAGCGCGCCGATCAACCCGACGGGGCGGCGGGTGGCCAGCGCCGTGCCGCGGATCGGAACGGAGCGGACGGCGCCGTCGTACTTGTCGGCCCAGGCGGCATAGGTGAACAGCCGGGCGATGGCGGCCTCGACCTCGGATGCGCCATCCTTGGTGCCGGACATGGCATCCAGCCGCGCGGCGAATTCATCGGCCCGGGCCGAGAGGTTCTCGGCAATGAAATAGATCACCTGCGCGCGCAGATGCGCCGTAACCCCGGCCCAGGCGGAGGCCGCCTGCGCCGCCTCGACCGCGTTGCGCACATCCTTGCGGCTGGCCAGCGACATGTGCCCGATCAGCCCGCCATCGGCGCCGTGGACAGGCCGGGAATAACCGCCGTCGGGCCGCGCCTGCTTGCCGCCGATGTATAGCTTCGCGGTGCGATCGATGGGCATCTCCGGACCGCCGGGCTCGGCCTCAGGGTGCCGGGGCGGCAGCGCAGGGGCCTCGCCGCCGGGGCGGGCATAGGCCATCAGCCCCTCGGGTCCGCCTTCGCGGCCGAAACCGCTTTCGCGCAGACCGCCGAAGGGCGCCGCCGCGTCGAACAGATTCGTCGCGTTCACCCAGACCACGCCGGCGGCCAGTTTCGGCGCCACGTCGAGCGCGAGGTTCACGTTCTCGGTCCACACCGAGGCCGCGAGCCCGTAGCGGGTGTTGTTGGCCAGCGCCACCGCCTCGTCCGGCGTGCGGAAGGTGGTGGAGACGAGAACCGGACCAAAGATCTCCTCCTGCATCAGCCGGTCGGAGGGGGCGAGGCCGGAGATCAGCGTGGGCCGCATATAGGCGCCGTGCCCGGGCAGATCGCCGGCGGTGAAGACATCGCCCTCCGCGCCCTCCAGCATCCCGGTGACGCGGGCCACCTGCGCTGGATCGACCATGGCGCCCACGTCGATGCATTTGTCCAGCGGATTGCCGATGCGCAGCTTTTCCATCCGCGCCTTGAGCCGCGCGGTGACGTCCTCGGCGATGCCCTCCTGCAGCAGAAGGCGCGACCCGGCGCAGCAGACCTGGCCCTGGTTGAACCAGATCGCATCGACGAGGCCCTCGATCGCGCTGTCGATATCGGCGTCGTCGAAGACGATGTAGGGGGATTTGCCGCCCAGCTCCAGCGTCAGCGCCTTGCCGGTCCCGGCGGTGGCCTCGCGGATGCGGCGGCCCACGGCGGTAGAGCCGGTGAAGGCGATCTTGTCGACGTCCGAGCCCACGATCATCTCGCCCACGTCGCCGTCCCCGGTGACGATGTTGACGACGCCTTTCGGCACCCCCGCCTGCCGGCAGATATCGGCAAAGAGCAGCGCGGTCAGCGAGGTCCATTCCGCCGGCTTGAGCACCACGGTGTTGCCCATCGCCAGCGCCGGCGCAATTTTCCATGACAGCATCAGCAGCGGGAAGTTCCACGGCACAATCTGTCCGCAGACGCCCAAGGCTACGTAGCCCGGCAGCGTTTCCTCCATCAGCTCGGCCTGGCCGGCGTGGTAGTAGAAATGCCGCTGGGCCAGCGGGATGTCGATGTCGCGGCTTTCGCGGATCGGCTTGCCGTTGTCGAGCGTCTCGAGCACGGCGAAGAGGCGCGCGTGTTTCTGCAGAAGCCGCGCGATGGCATAGAGGGTGCGGGCCCGGCCATGGCCTCCCAGCGCCTCCCATCCCGGCTGGGCGGCGCGGGCGGCGGCGACGGCGGCGTCGATGTCCGATTGCGTAGCCTGGGTGATTTCGGCCAGCACCTCGCCGGTGGCGGGGTTGCGGGTTTCAAAGGTCGTGCCCGGATCGGTGAAGGCGCCGTCGATGAAGCACCCCAACCGGCTGCCCTGGTCCACGATCCAGGCCAGCGCATCCGCGGCGCTTTCGGGGGCGGGTCCGTATTCCATGCTCTCGAAAATCTCTCTGACGCTCATGTCTCGTGTCCTCCCCGGGGCTGCCGGACCGCTGTGATGCCGGGCTTCCGCTGTGTTCGTCCTGCCGGCGGGGCTCAGCCTGCCGCGTGGCGCCAGCCGACCGAATAGGCGCCGGTCACGTGATGCTCAAGCTGGCGCTCGATGTCGCCCAGAAGCGACGAGGCGCCGAAGCGGAAGAGATCGCTGCGCAGCCAGCGGTCGCCCAGTTCCTCCTTCATCAGCGAGAGGTAGACCAGCGCATCCTTGGCCTTGGATATCCCGCCCGCGGGTTTGTACCCCACCCGGTAGCCGGTGCGCGCATGGTAGGCCCGGATCGCCCGCAGCATCACCAGCGACACGGGCAGCGTGGCGTTCACGCTTTCCTTGCCGGTCGAGGTCTTGATGAAATCGGCGCCGGCCATCATGCAGACCAGCGAGGCGCGGGCGACATTGCGCAGCGTGCCGAGCTCTCCTGTGGCGAGGATCGCCTTCACATGGGCCGCGCCGCAGGCCTCGCGGAAGATCCGCATCTCGTCGTAGAGCGCCTGCCAGTCGCCGGTCAGCACGTGGCGGCGCGAGATCACGATGTCGATCTCGGCGGCGCCCGCCGCGACGCTCTCGGTGATCTCCTCGACCCGCAGGCGGAAGGGCGAGAGCCCGGCCGGAAAGCCGGTGCTGACGGCGGCGACGGGGATGCCGGAGCCGTCCAGCGCCTCGACCGCGGGGGCGATCATGTCGTGGTAGACGCAGACGGCGCCGACGGTGATCGGATCCATGCCCATCGCGTCCAGCAGATCCGCCCGCACCGGCTGGCGCGCCTTGGCGCAAAGCCGCCGGACCCGGCCCGGCGTGTCGTCGCCCGACAGCGTGGTCAGGTCGATGCAGGTGATCGCGCGCAGCAGCCAGGCCGCCTGAAAGTCCTTTTTCACCGACCTCCGGCCCGGCAATGTCGCGGCCCGGCGCTCGATGGCCGAGGTATTGGCCTGCGCGGCCCGCACCCAGTCGAGGTCCAGCTCCATCCCCGGGTTGCCGGGCTCCTGCGCGGGGTGTGTCACCTGCGGCAGCTGTGCCTTTGCATGAGAGGGCTGGGCGGTCATGGCGTCTCCGTCGGGCGATTGCAGGGGAACGGTGGCACGGGGGAGGGGCCGTGGCAAGGGCGCGAAGGGGGCGTGGCGGGCGCCTCTGGCGATCGCTGCTTTGGAGTATTTGGCCCAAGAAGAAGACAGGGCCGCGGCGCCCTTTCCGGAGGGCGGTCCGTGTGGCGGGCGGTGTGCCGGAGTATTTCTCAAAGGTGAAACATGGGGGCAGTGCAGGGGGCGGGACGTTCGGCTTGTTTGCCGATGTCGGATCCTCAGGGTGGCAAACAAGTCGCCTTGCCCGGGTCGGTGCACTCACGCCCCTGTCTTCACCTTGGTGTCAAATACTCCGGCGCAGCATCTGCCGCCGGCGAACCGGTCAGGTCAGGGCGCGCCCCATCCACCGCCCCCGGGCGTGAGCATGCCGAAGACACCGCCTTCGGGCAGGTCGATCTCGTCATTGCCGTTCAGGTCGCGGCGGGAGCCGTCGGGGAACTCGGCCCAGTTTTCGCCCACGTGCCCCGGCTCGCCGCCGTCGCCGCCGAACGGGGGCACGATGCGGTGAGAGCAGAGCGTGGTGACCGTGACCGGTTCCAGGAAACGCAGGCGGCGGAGCGCGCCGTTGCCGCCGGGGTACCGCCCTGCGCCACCGGTGCCGGTCGCGATGCGGAACTCCTCCAGCCGCACCGGGAAGCGGCGTTCGAGGATTTCGGGATCGGTCATGCGCGTGTTGGTCATGTGGCTTTGCACCGCGTCGCAGCCCGGGAAGCCGGGACCGGCGCCGGTGCCTCCGGCGATCGTTTCGTAGTTCTGGAAGCGGTCGTTGCCCCAGATGAAATTGTTCATCGTCGCCTGGGAACAGGCGATCACGCCAAGCGCGCCGTAAAGCGCGTTGCAGGCGGCCTGCGAGACCTCGGTATTGCCGGCGATCACCGCCGCCGGGTAGGCGGGGTTCAGGAAGCAGCCTTCGGGCGCGATGATCTTCAGCGGCTTCAGGCAGCCTTCGTTCAGCGGGATGGGCTGGCCCACCAGCGTCTGGAAGACATAGAGCACCACCGCCCGGCAGACCGCGAAGGGCGCGTTGTAATTCCCCGAATGCTGCGGCGAGGTGCCGGTGAAGTCGATCACCGCCTCGCGCGCCTTCGCATCGACGGAGACCGAGACCTCGATCTTCTGGCCGATGTCCATCTCGTAGGTGAAGCGGCCCGAGGGCAGGTCCTTCAGCACCCGGCGCACGCTTTCCTCGGCATTGTCCTGCACGTGGCCCATGTAGGCGCGCACCGTGTCCAGACCGTATTGATCGACCACGCCCAGAAGCGCCTGGCGCCCGGTCTCGTTGGCCGCCACCTGCGCCTGCAGATCGGCAAGGTTGTGGTTCGGGTTGCGCGCCGGGTAACGGCCGGAGCGGAGCGTTTCCAGCGCCTGACCGGTCAGGAAATCACCCTTCGAGACAAGGCGCACATTGTCGATCAGCACGCCTTCGTCGTCGATATGCGTGCTGTCCGGCGGGCCGGAGCCCGGGGTGCGGCCGCCGATATCGGCATGGTGTCCGCGCGAGCCCAGCCAGAACACCGGCTTGCCCCCGGCAAAGACCGGCGTGACCACGGTGACATCGGGCAGATGCGTGCCGCCGTTGAAGGGCGAGTTCAGCATGAAGGCATCGCCTTCGTGGATGTCGCCGGCATTCTCGCGCATCACCGTCTTGATGCTGTCGGACATGGAGCCCAGGTGCACCGGAACATGCGGCGCATTGGCCACCAGATCGCCGTGTTCGTCGAAGATCGCGCAGGAGAAATCCAGCCGTTCCTTGATGTTGACCGACCAGGACGTGTTGGCCAGCGTCGCGCCCATCTGGTCGGCCACCGACATGAAGAGGTTGCCCATCACTTCAAGCAGCACCGGATCGGCCTGCGTGCCGGCGGCGAGGTCGCGGGATTTCTCTTCGGTCCGGTCGAGGATCAGGTTGCCCATCTCGTCCAGATGCGCGGTCCAGCCCGGCTCGACGATGTTGGTCCCGGTCGGTTCGGTGATGATCGCCGGGCCGGGGATGCGGGCGTCAGCGGTCAGCGTGGTACGGTCGTAAAGCGGCGCCTCGGTCCAGCCGTCGGGCGTGTGCATGGGCACCTGCGCGATCGCGGCATCAGAGGTGCCGAAGGGCGTGGCGGAGGGGGCCTCGCCCGTGTCGCCGATGGCCTCGGCGCTCAGCATCTCGAAGAGGATCGCGCGGTTTTCCGAAATGAAACCGAAGCGCTGGCGGTGGGCGGATTCGAAATCGGCCTGCATCTGCTCCGGCGCGTCGAAGGGCACATCGAGCGGCTGATGAGATCCGTCATAGCGCAGATGCGCGCGGGTCAGCGCGCGGAGCCGGGTGGCGCCCTGGGCCTCGACCTCGGCCATGGCGTCGGCGCGGATTTTTTCCATGGCGGTCTCGGCTGCGGCGATGTCGGACAGCGGTGCGTCCATCTGCACCTCGCGCAGGGCGCGGATGTCGGCGAGGCCCATGCCATAGGCCGAGAGCACGCCGGCATGGGGATGGATGAAGACACGCGTCATGCCAAGCGCATCGGCCACGAGGCAGGCATGCTGCCCGCCGGCGCCGCCGAAACATTGCAGCGTGTAGCCGGTCACGTCATGGCCCCGCTGGACAGAGATCTTCTTGATCGCGTTGGCCATGTTGTCGACGGCGATGCGCAGGAAGCCCTCGGCCATGTCCTCGGGCGTGCGCGGCGCCTCGCCCGTCTCGGCCGAGACGGTCTCGGCAAGGCTGGCAAACCCTGCGCGCACGGCGTCGATGTCGAGCGGCTCATCGCCGTTCGGGCCGAAGACCGCCGGGAAGTGATCGGGGTTCAGCTTGCCCAGCATCACGTTGCAATCGGTGACCGTCAGCGGCCCGCCGCGGCGGTAGCAGGCCGGGCCGGGATCGGCGCCCGCGCTTTCGGGGCCGACCTGAAAACGCCCTTCGGCAAAGCGGCAGATGGATCCGCCGCCCGCCGCCACGGTGTGGATATCCATCATCGGGGCGCGCATCCGCACGCCCGCGACCTCGGTCTCGAACGACCGTTCGTATTGCCCGGCGTAGTGGCTGACATCCGTGGATGTGCCACCCATGTCGAAGCCGATCAGCCGGTCGTGGCCCGTGGCCTCGGCCGTGCGCACCATGCCGACGATGCCGCCCGCCGGCCCCGACAGGATCGCATCGCGTCCCTGGAACAGCCGCGCATCGGTCAGCCCGCCCGAGGATTGCATGAACAGCAGCCGGTCGCAGGCGGTGCCCAGATCCAGCGCATCGGCGACCTGATCGACGTAGCGGCGCAGGATCGGTGACAGATAGGCATCGACCACCGTGGTGTCGCCGCGCCCGACCAGCTTGGCCAGTTTCGAGACCTCGTGGCTGGCAGACACCTGGGTGAAGCCGATCTCGCGCGCGATCGCGGCGACACGGGCCTCGTGATCGGGGGTCAGGTAGGCATGCAGCCCGGCGATGGCCACGGCGCGGATCCCGTCGTCAAAGGCCGATTGCAGCGCGGCGCGGGCGGCATCCTCGTCCAGCGGGATCAGCACGTTGCCCTCGGCGTCCAGCCGTTCGTCCATCTCGGCCATGCGGTCGTAGAGCAGATCGGGCCGCCGGATATGCAGCGCGAAAAGGTCGGGCCGCGTCTGGTAGCCGATGCGCAGCAGATCCGCGAAGCCCTTCGTGATCAGCAGCAGAACCCGCGCGCCCTTGCGCTCCAGCAGCGCGTTGGTGGCGACCGTGGTGCCCATCTTGACCGCGGCGATGGCGCCTTCCGGAAACGCGCCCTCGATCCCCATGACCTCACGGATGCCCTGCACGGCGGCGTCGCGGTAGCGTTCGGGGTTCTCCGACAGCAGCTTGTGCGTCTGCAGCCCGCCATCGGGCCGGCGCGCCACGATATCGGTGAAGGTCCCGCCCCGGTCGATCCAGAATTCCCAACGTCCGCTCATGGTCCGGCCCCTCGTTTCGCCCGCTTCAAGGACAGACCAAGGGGGCGCGGGGATGTCAATCGAACCGCCGGATCCGGCTTTCAGAATCGGCGATAGCCATGCTAGGGATAGTGGGATGACACAACATGACCGCAACATGGGCGATATGCGCCCCATTATTCGGCAGCTCGACGATGCCGCGATCAACCGGATCGCCGCCGGTGAGGTCGTGGAGCGGCCCGCCTCGGCGGTCAAGGAGCTGGTCGAGAACGCGATCGACGCCGGCGCCACCCGCGTGATGGTCGAGATCGCCGACGGGGGCAAGACCCTGGTGCGGGTCACCGACGACGGCTGCGGCATCGCGCCCGAGGATCTGCCGCTGGCGCTGTCGCGGCATGCGACCTCGAAGATCGACGGCTCCGATCTGCTGAACATCCACACCTTCGGCTTCCGGGGCGAGGCGCTGCCTTCGCTCGGCGCGGTGGGGCGGCTGACGATCACCTCGCGCGGGGGCGGCGAGGCGGCAGAGATCAAGGTCTCCGGCGGCAAGCTCGGCCCGGTGAAACCCGCAGCGCTTCGGGCCGGCACGGTGGTGGAACTGCGCGACCTGTTCTACGCCACGCCCGCGCGGCTGAAGTTCCTGCGCACGGACCGGTCGGAGACCCAGGCGGTGTCCGACGTAGTGAAGCGGCTGGCGATGGCCGAACCGGCGGTGGGCTTCACCCTGCGCGACGTGTCGGGCGACGGGCAGGGGCGGACGGCCTTCCGCGCCGATCCGGAAACCGGCGACCTGTTCGACGCGCTGCACGGACGGCTCAGCCAGGTGCTGGGGCGCGAGTTTGCCGAGAACGCCCTGCGCGTGGAAGCCGAGCGCGAGGGGCTGCGGTTGTTCGGTTATGCGGCGCTGCCGACCTATTCGCGCGGGGCCGCTGTGGCCCAGTACCTCTTCGTCAACGGCCGCCCGGTGCGCGACAAGCTGCTGTCGGGCGCGCTGCGCGGGGCCTACCAGGATTTCCTCAGCCGCGACCGCCATCCGGCGGCGGCGCTGTTTATCGACTGCGATCCGCATCTGGTGGACGTCAACGTGCATCCGGCGAAATCCGAGGTGCGGTTCCGCGATGCCGGTATCGCGCGCGGGCTGATCGTCTCGGCCCTGCGCCACGCGCTGGCCGAGGCCGGGCACCGGGCCTCGACCACCGTCGCCGGCGCCACGCTGGGTGCCATGCGGCCCGAGCCGCCGACCGCATCCGGCGCGCCGCGCGTCTACCAGATGGACCGCCCCTCGCACGGCGCCCTGCGCAGCGCCTATGCCGCCCAGGCGCCCGACGTGCCCGCGCCGGCCCATCCCGCCGCGCCCGAAGCGATGGACGAGCCGATGTTCCGGGAAACCGCCGCCAGCTGGAGCGCGCGGGTTGTCGACACCCCCGAGCCCGTGCATCGCGAGCCGGACCCGCAGGGGGCGGCCGAGCCCCGCCCGCTGGGCGCCGCACGCGGACAGGTGCATGAAAACTACATCATCGCCCAGACCGCCGACGGCATGGTCATCGTCGACCAGCATGCCGCGCATGAACGGCTGGTCTATGAAAAGCTCAAACGCCAGACCGCCGAAAAGGGTGTCGCCGCGCAGGCCCTGCTGATCCCCGAGATCGTCGAACTGTCGGAAGGCGACTGCGCCGTCCTGCTCGACCATGCCGAGGCGCTGCATGACCTGGGCCTTGCCGTCGAGCCCTTCGGCGGCGCTGCCGTGGCGATCCGCGAAACCCCGGCGATCCTGGGCACGGTCAATGCCGAACGCCTGATCCGCGACGTGCTGGACGAACTCACCGACCTGGGCGAAAGCCACAGCCTGAAGGACCGGATCGACGCCATCCTCAGCCGCATGGCCTGCCATGGCTCGGTCCGGTCGGGCCGCCGCATGCAGGCCGAAGAGATGAACGCGCTGCTGCGCGAGATGGAGGCCACGCCCCATTCCGGCCAGTGCAACCACGGACGCCCCACCTATGTGGAGCTGAAACTGGCCGATATCGAACGGCTCTTCGGACGCACATGATCGACCTGCCGGTGCAGCCGGACGATCCGCGCCTCTGGATCGCCCTGGCGGTCGCGGGGCTGGTGCTGCTGCTGGTCCTGCTTCTTGTCCTGTCGATCCGCGCCTCGGGCCGTGCCGCGCGGGCGGCAGAGCCCGTGGCCGGCCAGATGGCCTGGCTCAGCCAGTCGGTGCAGCAGATGGCGCAGGGGCAGGAGCAGCTGCGCGGCGGGCTGCAGCAGGTGTCCGACACCCAGGCCAACGCGCAGCTTCAGGTGATCCAGGTGATGGAGGCGCGGCTGGCCACGGTTCAGCAGCAGATGGCCGACCGGCTGGCCGAGAACACGCTGAAATCCCAGGTCGCGCTGGCCGAGATGCAGGAGCGCATGACCGACACGCTGCACGGCCAGTCCAAGGCCACGGCAACCTCGCTGACCCAGCTGCAGGAGCGGCTGAAGGTGATCGACAAGGCGCAGGACAACATCACCCGGCTGTCGGGCGACGTGCTGTCGCTGCAGGATATCCTGTCGAACAAGCAGACGCGCGGCGCCTTCGGAGAGATCCAGCTGAACGATATCCTCGCCAAGGCCCTGCCGCGCGACAGCTACGAGCTTCAGGCGACGCTGTCGAACAACCGGCGGGCCGATTGCCTCGTGCGGCTGCCCAACCCGCCGGGGCCGATCGTGATCGACAGCAAGTTCCCCCTGGAAGCCTACGAGGCCCTGCGCGCCGAGCAATCCGATGCCCGCCAGGCCCGCGCGGCTTCGGGCTTCCGGCAGGCGGTGCGGACCCATATCCGGGCCATCGCCGAGCGCTACATCCTCGACGGCGAAACCGCCGACGGCGCGCTGATGTTCTTGCCGTCGGAGGCCGTCTATGCCGAGTTGCACGGGAATTTTCCCGAGGTCGTGCGCGAAGGCTTCGAGGCGCGGGTCTGGATCGTCTCGCCCACCACCTGCATGGCCACGCTGAACACGATGCGCGCGATCCTGAAGGACGCCCGCATGCGCGAGCAGGCCGGCGCGATCCGGGCCGAGCTGGGGCTGCTGCATCGCGATGTCGCGCGGCTGGGCGAGCGGGTCGGCAACCTCGACCGGCATTTCAGCCAGGCCGCGAAGGACGTGGCCGAGATCCGCGTCAGTGCCGAGAAGGCCGGGCGGCGGGCCGAGCGGCTGGATCGGTTCGATTTCGACGGCGGCGGCGAGGAGACCCCGCCGCTGGAAGAGACCGTGCCGCAGACCGAAGGCTGAGCCTTTGCTTCCCCGAAGTCGGCGCCTGCCCTATGGATGGGACAACCGGGACGGGATCAGATGACGACCAGCGACCCCCACGCCAAGACGCGGCGACTTCTGACCGAGGCGGAGATCGCCTCGGAACAGCTGGTGTCGGTCCTGCGGATGCTGGTGGCCTCGGGCCTGCTGCTGTTTTTCGCCGTGACGGTCGGGCCGCTGTCGGGCTTTGCCGACTCGATGCAGAAGCGGCAATGGCTCTTTGCCGCGGTGACAATGGGGGCTTATTGCCTTGTCGGCCTCGGCGCCTGGACGCTGGGCCGGGCGGGGCTGATGCGGCGCTGGATGATCTGGGTCACGGTGACGACGGATTGCGTCTTCCTGCTGGTCAACATCTGGCTGAGCCTGTCGAATACCGGGCTGTCGGGGCAGGTGGTCTTTGCTTTGCCGCCGGTCTGGCTGATCCCGATGGCGCTGGCCTTCGGGATGCTGCGGGTGAACCCGGCGGTGCAGATCTATATCACCGTGGTGCTGGTGCTGGGGATCGGCGCGATGCTCGACATCGGGGCCGGGACCGAAAGCGGGTTCGGGCCGGCGCTGGGCGGCAGGGCCGACCAGGTCGGGTTCTTCCTGGCCACGCCGCCCAACCTGATGCGGCTGAGCATGATCGCGCTGACGGGCGCGGTGCTGGCGGTGGCGGCGGCGCGGACGCGGCGCCTGCTGCTGCAATCCATCGTCGAGACGCAGGCGCGGGCAAACCTGACGCGCTACCTGCCGGCGCAGATTTCCGACCAGCTGGCCGAGGGCCGGCTGGACGAGCTGCGGCGGGGGCGGCGCGAGGAGATGGCGATCCTGTTCGTGGACATGCGGGATTTCACGACGATCTCGGAGGGGATGACGCCCGAGGAGGTGTCGGGCTTCGTGTCGGAGTTCCGCGCGCGGCTGACCCGGGCGGTGCAGGGCTGCGGCGGAATGATCGACAAGTTCATGGGCGACGCGGCGATGATCGTCTTTCCGGCCGGCGGGGATCCGGCGGCGGCGGCCTGCTGCGCGCTGCGCTGCGCCGACCGGATCCGGGCCGCGATGGAGGCGTGGTCCGAGGAGCGGCCCGAGCGGATCCGGGTGGGGATCGGCGGGCATTGGGGCGAGGTGTTCAGCGGCGTGGTGGGCGATGACACGCGGCTGGAATATTCGGTCTTCGGCGATCCGGTGAATGTGGCGGCGCGGCTGGAGGGGATGACCAAGGAGCTGGGCGCGCCGATCGTGGTGTCGCGCGACCTGCTGGAGCGGGCAGGGCAGGGGGCACCGGGGGAGTGGCGGCTGCTGGGGCGGACCGGGATCCGGGGGCGCGACGAGGGGCTGGATGTGCTGGCCTGTGCGCCGGAGGGGGAGGGACGCGCGGGCTGAGGACGGGGTTGGGGGCGCTGCCCCCGTCCTCCTTTGGAGGACTCCCCCGGAGGTATTTGGGCCAAGGTGAAGCAGGGGCGTGGAGCGATGTCCCACGCGTGGGACATCGGGGCGGTCGTTTGGACTCAAGGGGGTGCGGGGGCGGATTAACCGTTTGTTCAGGGTTGGGGCCGCGCCCGGACCCGGGTCAGATCCGCAGGAAGGGCTGCGCCAGGCGCGGCAGCAGCGAGGTGAAGCGCAGCGAGGCGTCGGTCACGGCGAGGCAGATGCAATCCTCGGAGATGTCGGCGACGGGGGTGTGCTGCATCTCTTCGTCGGCGATTTCCACGTCGCCGCGTGCGAAGTGATCGTCCTCGTCCGAGAAGGCGCCCTGCAGCACCATGGTCATTTCCGTGCCGTGGTGGCCGTGGTCCGGCATCGCGGTGCCTGCGGGGATGAAGAGAAGCCGGGCGGTGGCGCCGGGGCCGGTCTTCAGGATCGCCTGTTTCACGCCCATGCCGACCGGGCGCCAGCGGATCGCCTCGAGATCGCCGCCGACGTAATCGCGCAGGGGCGCGGGCAGGACCGAACCGCGGGGCGCCGGTGCGGGGCGCATCGCGGCCGTCTCGCCGGCGTCGCTGGCGGCGATGCGCGCCAGGGTCGCGGCAAGGCTGTCCTCGGCCACGGGCGCCTGGGCGTCGGCATCGATCCCGTCCAGCAGGGCGCCGCCGAGCGCATCGTAGCTTTCCAGCCGGGCGCGGCATTCGTCGCAGAGCGACACATGGGTCGCGACCATCAGGCTGAACGCCTCGTTGAGGCTGCCAGCGGCATAGGCCATCAGGATCGCGTCCGTCAGATGATGTCTGATCTCGTTGGTCATTGGCTACCGTTCATTGCGTGGCGCAGTCTCTCCAGCGCCAGTCTTATCCTCGATTTGATCGTGCCCAGGGGCAGACCGGTTGCATCCGCGATCTCGCGGTGGCTCATCTCGCCGAAATAGGCGCGTTCGACCAGGTCGCGCTGGGCCTCCGGCAGGTCGGCCAGGGCCTGGCGCAGCAGGTCGCTTTCCTGTTGCAGGACGATGACGTCCTCCTGGTCCGGCTCGGCCTCGGGGCCCCAGGGCAGATCCTCGGGCTCGGGCCGGCGTTGCCGGCGCAGCGTGTCGATCCGGCGATTTCGCGCCACCGTGAAGATCCAGGTCGCCACCGAAGCGCGGGACGGATCGAACAGGTGCGCCTTCTGCCAGATCGTGGCCATCACCTCCTGCATGCATTCCTCGGCCTGGGCGCTGTCGGCGCCCGATTTCATCAAGAAGCCTTTAACCCGCGGTGCGAAATACGCGAAGAGTTCCGCGAAGGCCTGCTGGTCCTTGTCCTCGCGGATCCGGTCGATATGGCCGATCCAGAGGGCTCGGGCGGGAGACGGTTCGGTCATGTCCGGGTCAGGTTCCGTTTGGCGAAATCCGTTGTGCGCGATCACCCCAAGGCTTACGCGGTCACGGCCGGAAGGTTCAACCTGCATCTCCATGTCCCTGTTTACGCGGCCTGGACGGGGCCGGATCACCGGGGCGCCAAAAAAGTTTTCGCGCGAAATCGTTTTGGTCCGGCGGCCGGGCGTGGCAGGAAGGGGCGCGCGGAGCCCCCGCGCAAGGGCAGGAGGGCGGCGATGGGCGCCGCAGGCCGCCTTTCCCCCGATGTTTTTCGCTTTTTTTCAAGACATGTCATCCGAACGGGCCGCCCAAGCGTAAACCCTTGGACGACAATACCGGAGACCTGGATGCCATTCGAACAACGCAATGCCTTGCCGCGCAGGATCGCGGTCATCGGGGCGGGAATATCGGGGCTCTCGGCAGCCCACATGCTGGCCGAGAACCACCTCGTGACGCTTTTCGAGGCAGAGCCGCGGTTGGGCGGACATGCGCGCACCGTGATGGCCGGGCGTCGTGGCGATCAGCCGGTGGACATGGGGTTCATCGTGTTCAACAAGGTCAATTACCCCCGGCTGACCCGGCTTTTCGATCACCTTGGCGTGCCGGTGGCCAAGAGCCAGATGAGCTTTGGCGTCTCGATCGACGGCGGTGCGCTGGAATATGCGCTGACCAGCGCGGACAGCCTGTTCGCGCAGCGCCGTCACGCGGTGCGCCCGGCCTTCCTGCGGATGGTGCGCGATATCTTCCGGTTCAACGCGCAGGCCGAGGCGGCGGTGACGGGCCCCGAGATGACGGTGGGCGAGCTGCTGGATGCTCTGGGCATGGGGGCGTGGTTCCGGGATTATTACCTGCTGCCCTTCTCGGGCGCGATCTGGTCCACGCCAAAGCGCAGGATCCTCGAATTTCCGGCCTATGCGATGATCCGGTTCTTCAGGAACCACAACCTGCTCAGCTACAGCGGGCAGCACCAGTGGTACACCGTGCAGGGCGGATCGGTGCAATATGTCCAGCGCCTTGAGGCGGCACTGCGGCGGCGCGGGGTGGAGATCCGCGAGGGCTGCCCGATCCGGGCGGTGCATCGCGACGGCCCGGGCGTGCGCATCGCGCCCCAGGGCGGGGTGGACGAGCATTTCGACGAGGTCGTCTTTGCCACCCATTCCGATGTCACGCTGCGCCTGCTGGCCGATGCCGATGCGCGCGAACGCGGCGCGCTGGAGCGTATCCGGTATCAGCCGAACCAGGTCGTGCTGCATTCGGATGCCGCCATGATGCCGAAGCGGCGCAAGGTCTGGTCCAGCTGGGTCTATACCGAGGACCGCAACGCGCCCTCGGACGTGATCGATCTGACCTATTGGATGAATTCGCTGCAGCCGATCCCGATGGACGATCCGCTGTTCGTCACGCTGAATTCGCGCCGTCCGATCCGCGAAGAGCTGATCCACGACCAGGTGACCATGCATCACCCGGTCTACGACGCCGCCGCCCTGGCCGCGCAGGAGGAGATCCGGGGTTTCAACGGCGCCAACGCCACCTGGTTCTGCGGGGCCTGGATGCGCAACGGGTTCCACGAGGACGGGATCGCCAGCGCGGCCGACGTGGTCGAGGCCATCGCCGCGCGGCCCGGTCTTGGGATTGCCGCGGAATGAGGACGGTCGATCATATCGCCGGACAGACCTTTCATGGCCGCAAGGGATCGGTGAAGAACGCCTTCCGCTACGGGGTGGATTACCTGCTGCTGGATGCCGAGGCCGAGGTGGCCGCGCCGCGCGGCTTTTCGCGCAACCGGGGCTGGGTCCTGGCCGTGCACGACAGCGACCATGGCGGGGCGCCGGGCGAGGGGCGCGGGGCCGCCTGGGTGCGCGAGGTGATGGAAAGCCACCAGCTGCCGCAGCCGGCCCGGATCGAGCTGCTGACCCAGCCGCGCGTGCTGGGCCACGTGTTCAACCCGGTCAGCTTCTGGCTGTGCCGGGATGGGGACGACGCGCTGGTGGCGGTGATCGCCGAGGTCACGAACACCTTCGGCGAGAGGCATTCCTATCTTTGTCACAAGCCGGATCTGTTGCCGATCGGCCCGTCGGACCGGCTGCGGGCGACGAAGATCTTCTATGTCAGCCCGTTCCAGCCGATCGAGGGCGGGTATGAATTCCGGTTCGACATCCGGCCCGAGCGGATCGGCATCTGGATCGACTACAGCCAGGGCGAAGGCGGGCTGATCGCCACGCTGACCGGGCATCGCCGGGCGCTGACCCATGGCGCGATCCTGCGCATGGCGCTGCGGCGGCCCTTCGGGTCGCGGCGGGTGCTGGGGCTGATCTTCTGGCAGGCGCTGAAGCTGCGGCTGAAATCGGTGCGCTACCGGGTGCGCCCGGCCCCGCCCGAGGCCGAGGTGACGCGCGGATGATTGCCATGGCGCGCAGGATGACGGGAGAGGGTCTGGCGCCCTACGCGCTCTTTGCGGGCGTTCTGGCCATGGCCGGGCTGCCGCTGTACATCCATGCGCCCAAGGTCTTTGCCGAGGCCAACGGGGTCAGCCTGGCCGCGATGGGCGGGGTGCTGTTCGCGCTGCGGCTGCTGGACGTGGTGCAGGATCCGCTGCTGGGGCGGCTGGCCGAGGTGTCGGGCCGCTGGCGCGCGGTTGCGGTGGGGATCGCCGGGGGGGTGATGGCCTGCGGGATGGCCGGGCTTTTTGCCGTGACGCCGCCGGTGGCGCCGCTGATCTGGTTCGCGGCCATGCTGACGCTGGTCTTCAGCAGCTATTCCTTCCTGACCATCTGTTTCTATGCCCGCGGCGTGGCCCGCGCCGAGGATATGGGCGAGGACGGGCACCTGCGTCTTGCCCGCTGGCGCGAGACCGGCGCGCTGCTGGGCGTGTGCATCGCCTCGGTCGCGCCGGTGGCTCTGGCCGTGCTGACCGATGCGCCATATGCGGCCTTTGCCCTGGGCTTTGCGGTGATGGTCCTGCTGGCGGTGATGGCGATGCAGTCGGAATGGACCGGCGCCGCCCCGGCCGAAGGCTCGCAGCTGAAGCCGGTGCTGCGCGATCCCGTGGCGCGGCGCCTGCTGCTGGTGGGGCTGCTGAACGCAAGCCCGGTGGCGGTGACCGCGACGCTGTTTCTCTATTTCGTCGAGAGCCGGCTGCAGGCACCTGGGGCCGAGGGGCCGCTGCTGCTGCTGTTCTTCCTGTCCGCCGCCGCCGCCGCGCCGCTTTGGGGGCGGCTGGCCGAGGCATTCGGGGCGAAACGGGTGCTGTTGGGCGCGATGGCGCTGTCGATTGCCGCCTTCGCGCTGGTGCCGCTTCTGGGCCCGGGGGACGTGGCCGCCTTTGCCGCGATCTGCCTTGTCTCGGGCGCCGCGCTGGCGGCCGACCTGACCCTGCTGCCCGCTCTCTTCGCCAAGCGCATGGCCCGGGTCTCGCCCTCGGCGGCGGCGGGCTTCGGCCTGTGGTCCTTTGTTTCGAAATTCGCCCTGTCCCTTGCGGCGCTGGTACTTCTGCCGGCGCTTGAGGTGGCGGGCTTCACCCCGGGCGGCCCCAACGAAGAGAGCGCGCTGCGAACCCTCGCGCTGCTCTACGCCGGCCTGCCCTGCCTTCTGAAAGCGGCGGCGATCATCCTGCTCGCCGCCGCCCGACTGGAGGCCTCACCGGAGGATTGACCATGCAAGAGATCCTGCTTGTCGCCCTGGGCGCGGCCCTGATGGCGCTGCTGTTCTGGTTCCGTCACCGCTATGCGTCCTTTGCCGCCCAGGCGCCGGGGGATTATTGCGCCGGCGGGCCGGAGTTCGACCCGCGCCGCCACCTGAACGGCGCGATGACCTGCGATGGCGTCACCTACGGGCCCACGGGCCGCGTGGTGTCGCGGTTCACCGCCGATTTCGATATCGCCTGGACCGGCGACACCGGGATCATGCGCGAGCATTTCCGCTATGACGACGGCTCCAGCCGGGACCGCGAGTGGCACCTGACCCTGATGCCCGACGGCCGGATCGAGGCCCGCGCGGATGACGTGCCCGGTCTTGGCCGGGGCATGGTCAGCGGTCCGACGCTGGGCCTGCGCTATCGGCTGCGCCTGCCCGAAAGCTCGGGCGGGCATGTGCTGGACGCGGTCGACTGGATGTACCTGACGCCGGATGGAACGATCATGAACCGCAGCCAGTTCCGCAAGTTCGGGATCACCGTGGCCGAACTGGTGGCCACGATGCGTCCGGTGGGCCGGGCCGAGGCCCGGGGAGCGGATCCGATATTGGAAACGGCGGCGGAATGAGACAGCTTAAATGAGACAGCTCAGAGGCAAGAGATACTGGCTGGTCGGCGCAAGCGAAGGGCTTGGCGCGGCGCTGGCGCAGCAGATGAGCGCCGAGGGCGCACGGCTGGTGCTGTCGTCGCGCTCGGGCCAGAAGCTGCAGGCGCTGGCCGACAGCCTGCCGACCCAGGCCGAGGTGGTGCAGATCGACGTCACCGACGATGCCAGCGTCCGCGACGCGGCCCAGTCGGTGGGCGAGATCGACGGGCTGGTCTACCTCGCCGGGGTCTACTGGCCCATGGCCGCGCAGGACTGGACCGCCGAGGAAGCGACGGCGATGGCCGATGTGAACTTCACCGGGCTGATGCGGGTGCTGGGCCAGGTCGTGCCGGGGATGGTGTCGCGGGACGCGGGCCACATCGTGATCACCGGCTCGCTTTCGGGCTATCGGGGCTTGCCGGGGACGATCGGCTATGTCGCCTCGAAGGCCGGGGTGATGGCGCTGGCCGAATGCCTGCATGCGGATCTGCACAAGACCGGGGTCGATGTGCAGCTGGCCAACCCGGGCTTCATCCGCACCCGGCTGACGGACAAGAACGATTTCACCATGCCATTGCTGATGGAACCCGACGAGGCCGCCGCCAAGATGCTGGCGCATATGAAGGGGCGGGGGTTCTCGCGCAGCTTCCCGCGCGCGTTTTCCTGGGTGTTCCGCCTGTCGCGGTTCCTGCCCGAGCCTGTGTACCTGAAGATCTTCGCGCGGGGCTGAGCCTGCCGGAGGGTGCGTTTCTTCACGACCGCACTTGCGCCATGTCAATGTCGGCCCCCGCGCCTTGATGCCATGTGACCCGGTCTTTACCGGAGAACCAAGATGCAGGAGCTATCCCCCCGCAAGGTCGCACAGGTCATCGTCATGAGCCGCGAGCTTGGCCGGGCCGAAGGTGAATTTCGCGATTTCGTCGAGGCCATGACCGAGGACGAGCAGGCCGAGCTGGTCGCCGTCATGTGGATCGGCCGTGGCAGTTTCGAGGTCGAGGATTTCGCAGAGGCGGTCAACACCGCGCGGGCCGAGGCCACGACCCCCTGCGCCGACTACCTGATCGGCACGCCGCACCTGGCCGAGAACCTGGAAACCGGGCTCGAGGCGATGGGCTATTCCGTCTCCGACGAGGAAGACGGGGTCCTCTAGGGCGCTGCGCGCGGGCAGGGGCGGCAACCGGGCACCTCTGGTGCCCGGAGCATGGATTGCGCCGTCAGGCGCGACGCCTTGCAATGGCCGGGATCAGGCGAGCCGGTCGATCAGCGCCAGGTGCTGGGCCAGCGTGTCGATTTCGCCCAGCCAGGTGTCCAGCAGTTTGGGATCCGAAGGCGCCGCATGCACGCCGGCGGGCACCGCGCGGTCAAGCACCGCCTCGACCGCCAGGGCCACCGGGATCGACACCAGCCGCGCCATCGCCGTGCCGCGTTCGTCGCCCCAGGCGTCCATAACGTAGGTCTGGTGGAACACCGCCTTGCCGTCCTTCTCCGCCGTCAGGTCGACACAGAGGACCACGCGGTCGGGCTCGCCCTCGTCATAGGCGTTTTCTTCCCAGAACTGGTCCGACATCTCCTTCAGGCGGGCGTCGCCCTCGGGGCCCTGCAGCGTCTCGACCTCGGCGAAGACGTCCTTCCAGGCCTCGGTCCAGCCGTTCAGCCGCAGCGTGCCGCGGACGAAATCCTTCACCGGCCAGGCCGGGTCGAAGTCGTATTGCGCCATGAAGGGGATGGAATCGCGGTTCGGGTAGACCTCGAACTCTTCGGGCGTGGGCAGCGGGGCGACATAGGTGCCGATCGCGTCCCAGGGTCGGTCCACGCGCAGCTCGGAATAGGCCTTCATCGACCGCGAGGGCGAGCGCAGGGCCTTCAGCACGCCGAGCGGCGACCAGCTGAACTTGTAGCGGAACGGGTTCGGGTTCTTCGGGATGCCGCCGCAATAGCTAAGGAAGCTCAGGTGGTTTTCCGGGTCGAAGGCATCCGAGGCGCGGTACTTGGCGACCAGCGCATGGGCCATCAGGTGGTCGATGCCCGGGTCCAGCCCGACCTCGTTCATCAGGATCACGCCGGCGGCGCGGGCTTCGTCGTCCAGCGCGCGCATCTCGGGCGCGATGTAGGAGGACGAGACGAAATGGGCCTTCGCCGCGATGGCGGCCTTCGCCAGCGGCACGTGCCAGTCGCCCGGCAGCATCGAGACTACCACGTCGCCGGGCTGCAGCGCTGCGGCCACGGTGTCCAGATCGAAGGCGCGGATGTCGTCGGTCAGGTCGCCGACCGCCTCCTGCGCCTTGTCCACCGTCCGGTTCCAGACGGTGACGGGTTTGCCGGCCGCCAGAAGGCGGCGCAGGCCGGGGATGGCCGACAGGCCGGTGCCGCACCAGTGAATTGTCATGGAGTGGACCTCTTCGTCGTTTCTGTCCTGGCGTCTTTGCCGGGGACGGTGTCGCGCGCTGCGCCCGTCCTCGGCGCGGTGAAGTCTTGGTACCTGGCCACGTGGGCGTCGAAGATCTCCTTCGCGCGGCCCCAGACGCCGCTGTCGAGGTCGTCCAGCGTCTTGAGCGAGGGCAGCAGCTGGCCGGCGAAATCCTCGGAGCTTTCGCGCGGCAGCATCGAGGGCAGGTTGTCGATCGCGGTCACATCCAGCGCCGGGGTGTAGTGGACGCGCAGCGCCGGCGCGGACCAGGTGGTGGTGCGGTCGTAGACCTTGATCGGGGAGAAATCGCTGTCCGGGTCGCAGGCGATGTCGCCGATCACCCGGAGCGCGCGCGGGTCGGACCCGGCCGAGGAGGGCACGAAGACGGGGGTGTCGGGCCCGGCGAGGATGCAGTTGAGGAAGATCTCGTGCATCAGAACCTCGGGGAAGGGGCCGCCGCTGGCGGTCTCTTCCATGTCCCAGGCGGTCACCGGCACGCGCATCGCCTTGCAAAGGTCCGCCGCCCCGCGTCCGACGCGCCCCAGCGCGCCGATGACCAGGGCATCGGGCCGCTCGGATCCGGTGGCCAGAAGCTGTATGTTCAGGTCGGCGCGCAGGGCCTCGGCATCGGCATAGGGATGGACCGGGCCGCAGATGTCGTGGCGCTTCTGCGCCGCCCAGCACATCAGCGCCACCGCCGCGCCCGCATAGCCCGCCCAGTAGCCGAAGGCCGCCACGCGGCGCCCGTCCTCGTCCAGCAGGTATTCGAGATCGTAGAGCGTTCCGCCGCCCGCGGCGAAGCGTTCCAGCAGCACCTGGCCGGCCGGCTGGCCCTTGTAGGCGTGGCCGAACATGATGTGGCGGTGCACCAGGGGCGTGCCGTCCTCGGGCAGTTCCTTGAGGCCGAAGATGATCGCGTCCTCCGGCGCCTCGGGCCAGGACCCTTCGGGCGCCACGGCACAGCCGGCCTCGACATAGCCGTCAAGCGGGAGGATGCGGCTTTCGCTCTCCTCGATGGTCAGATCGAACCCCTGCCCGATCAGCGCCTTCGCGCCGTCGGGGGTGATGCCGACGCGGTCCTCGTTGGCACGCTGCTCGGCCCGGATCCAGAGATGCGGCATGCTCATTGCGGGATCATCCCCTTGGCGACGACCGCCTGCACCGAGGGCCGCGCGGCCATCGTCTCGCGGAAGGCCTGCAGTTTCGGGAATGCCGTGATGTCGACGCTGTCGCCTTCCAGCCAGGTGGAGATCGTGTAGAGATAGCAATCCGCCACGCTCGGACGGTCGCCCAGGATGAAGGGGCCCGTCAGCATGTGGTTTTCGACGTAGTCGCAGCAGGCGGTCATCGTTTCGGGCACCTTGGCGGCCATGGCCGCCTGGGCCGCGGGGTCGTCGGCCCAGCGGGCGCCGCGCCGCCCGTGGGCGTGGTTGGGATGCATGGTCGAGGCGAAGTAGTACATCGCCGCGCGCATCTGCGCCTGGGCGACCGGATCGGCGGGGGCCAGCCCGGCCTCGGGCGCGCGGGCGGCGATGTATTCGAGGATCGCGCCGGTCTCGGTAAAGGTGCCGTCGGTCGTGATCAGGACGGGCACCCGGCCCTTGGGGTTCAGCGACAGGTAAGGTTCCTCGCGCTGCTCGCCGGCGGCGAAATCGACGCGGACGGGCTCATAGGGCAGGCCGGCCTCTTCTAGGGCAATGGCCGAGGCGCTGGCGATGGTGCCGGGGGAAAAGTAAAGCTTGATCATCCGTCCTCCTTACAGATGGGTCTGGGCATGGTGGCGGTCTGGCGCCTCCAGGTGCGGGACGGCATTGAACAGCACCGGCGTCATCGTTTCACCGATCGGGAATATGCGATGCATGGAAGTGTTCATGATCGCAAGCGCCATCCGCGCGGTGGCCGGCATGTCGAGCCCGAGCGTGCCGCGCATCACCATCGAGATCAGCCCGCCCGAGGTGACCACCAGCGCGGGACCGGAGCCGCCGCCGATCTCGGCCAGGGCGGTGGTCACGCCGTCGATGTAATCGTCGAAGGAGATCGGGACCTCCTCGATCTCGCCCATGGCCCAGGCCATGAAGACCTGCGGCAGGTGCAGGACAAAGCCCTCGCGGTCGGTGGGGATCTGCAGGCCGCGCTGGTCCTGCAGGAGGGTGGCGAGGGTGAAATAGGGGATCTCGTTCAGGCGGGGGTCGCGGGTGACGTCGTCGAACCCGGCGCTGGCGGCGGTTTCGACATGGCGGACGAGGGTGCCGCAATAGACCCGGGGATGATGGGCGGCGGCGTCGCGGAGGTAGTCGCCCAGCCAGCGCGCCTGCTGGTGGCCCAGCGGGCTGAGCTTGTCATAGCTTTCCTCGTCGCGGGCGGCGGAATTGGCCTGGCCGTGACGGATGAGGGTGATGTGGGACATGCCTGCCGTCCTTCCCGGTCCGTGTCCGACGGTCTTAGGGGAGCCAGGACCGCGATGCCAGAGCAACCCGGCGCTGAACGGACATTTTCGGGCGGATCGCGGGGGAACCGCGGGCAAGAGCGGCAGGGGTGTCCCACGCGTGGGACATGTGCCGGGGTGAGCAAAAACAAGGGTTTGCAGGGGCGGATTAACGATTGCGAAAGGTTTGGAGGGGCGCAGAGGGCGCGGGGCCTGGGGGCGTCTGGCGGAGCATGTGGCGGGGGACCTCGCCACCCCTTGCGGGGATGTCTCGGCGCGCGGGAGGGTGGGGGTGATGTGATGCGGCCACGGGGCGCACCGGCGCCGGCAGGCGCGTTCGACGCTGTTCCTACGCCGCCGGTTTCGGGGTAAACTGCGGCCCGAGGCAGACGATACCAAAACAGGAGAAACCGATGCGCAGAGCCATCCTGGTCGCGCTGGCGGCCGCCACGCTGGGCACCGGCCCGGCCGGCGCCGCCTCCATGGGGCAATACGAGGTCTTCGGGGTCGATGACGACGACATGCTGAAGATGCGCGAAGGCCCGGGGACGGGCTATGTCGTGATTGTCGGCCTGCCCAACGGCACGGTGCTGCAGGTTCACGATTGCCAGCAGAGCGGGGCGACAAACTGGTGCCGCGTCTCGCTGGACCGGGCGCGGCGGCTGAAGGGCTATGTGTCGCTTGCCTACCTGCGGAAGATGTGACGGGCTGGCACCGGCTGACACGGGCCGGAGCGACGCACGCCGGGGGCGGGCCGAATGCCTGCCCTGGCGGCGCTGCCCTGTGCCGCGCGGTTGAGATCGGGGCGGATCTGGGTCAGGCTATGGCCCTGTGCGCCGGGCCGGGCTAAGCCGGTCCCGTGACGTTACGTGACATGACGCGGCCTGAGGCTGCCGGTCGGGACCGGATCCCCGGCCAGAGCCCGGCCGCCGCCCGAGCCCGCAAGACCCGAAGAGAGGCCCCCGATGACCATTGCCGTCCAACCCGACCGTTTCCTTGCCGACCTCCACAAGCTGCGCAGTTTCGGCGCGTCGGGCACCGGCAAGGGTGTCGTGCGCCGGGCCTATACGCCCCCCGACCTGGAGGCGCGCGACTGGCTGGCCGGGCAGATCGCGGCCGCCGGGCTTACGCCGAAGGTCGACGAGATGGGCAACCTCTTCGGGCTGGCCGAGGGGCCGTCGCTGCTGCTGGGGTCGCATTCCGACACTCAGCCCGAGGGCGGCTGGCTGGACGGGGCGCTGGGTGTCATCGCGGCGCTCGAGATCGCCCGGGCGGCGAAGGAAGCCGGCGGGCCGGCGGTGTCGATGGTGTCCTTCGAGGATGAAGAGGGCCGGTTCGGCGTGACCACGGGCAGCGCGGTCTGGTCCGGCCACATGAGCCAGGAGGCCGCCGACAGGCTGACCGACACCGACGGCGTGACGCTGGCCGAGGCGCGCAAGGCGCTGGGCGAGCGGGTGAGCGGGCCGGTGGATCCGTCGCGGTTCACCGGCTTCATGGAGATGCATATCGAGCAGGGCCCCTGGCTGGACACCGAGGGCGACGGGATCGGCGTGGTCACCGACATCGTCGGCATCCGCAACATGACGATCACCTTCGACGGCCAGCAGAACCACGCGGGCACCACGCCGATGCATCTGCGCAAGGATGCCTTTCAGGCGGTGGCGAGCTTTGTGGCCAGGATCAACGACCGGTTCCGCAACGTGGTCACGCCGGCCACGGTCTGGACCAACGGGCATGTCAGCCTGCACCCCAACGCCTCTTCGGTGGTGCCGGGCAAGGCGGTGTTTTCCATGCAGTGGCGCGATGCCGAGATCGAGCGGATGGCCCGGATGGAGACGATCATCCGCGACACCGCCGCCGAGGTCGCCGAAGAACGCGGCCTGGGGCTGGAATTCGGCAAGATGCTGGGGCTGGAGCCCGTGGAGATGGATGCCAGGCTGAAAGGCGCGCTGTGCGACGCGGCCGAGGCGGTGGCGCCGGGCAAATGGCGGCAGATGCCGTCGGGCGCTCTGCACGACAGCACCAACGTGGCGCAGCACATGCCGGTGGCGATGCTGTTCGTGCCGTCGATCGGCGGGATCAGCCACGATTTCGCCGAGGACACCGCCGAGGATGACCTTGTGACCGGGCTGAAGGTGCTGGCAGATGCGGTGAACCGGCTGGGCTGAGGCGGTTCAGCTCCAGTCCACGTCGCCCAGGAAGATGTAGCCGGCGCCGTAGATCGTCTTTATCAGGCGGGGGTTCTTGGGATCCTCGCGCAGTTTCTGGCGCAGGCGAGAGATGCGGACGTCCATCGCGCGGTCGAAGCTTTCCCCGGCGGCGCCGCCCAGGCTTTCCTGCATCTGGGTGCGCGAGATCAGGCGCTTGGGGCTGTCGAGGAACAGCCGCAGCACCTCGCCCTCGGCATGCGAGATCGGGGTTTCGCAGCCGCCGCTGTCTTCGAGGATGTAACGGTCGAAATGGGCGGTCCAGCCGTTGAAGCGCGCGGTCTGGCCGCCGGATTGCGGCGCCCGGCCCGAGCGCAGGCGGGCGCGGATGCGGGCCACGACCTCGGCCGGTTCGAGGGGTTTGGTGATGTAGTCGTCGGCGCCCAGTTCCAGCCCGGTGACCCGGTCATGCACCTGCGCGCGGCCCGAGATGATGATGACCACGGCGCCCTGTTCCAGCGCCAGCCGGTGCACCAGCGCCAGCCCGTCGGTGTCGGGCAGCGACAGGTCGACAAGGCAGACGGCGGGGGGCGTGCGTTTGAGCGCGGCCTCGAAGGGCGCGGCGCGCGAGAAGCATTGCGTGCGGAACCCGGCCTCTTCCAGCGCGTCGGCGAGGACCTCGCGGATGGCGGGTTCGTCGTCGAGGATCATGACGAGGGGGGCGGTCATGGGGCGGTCTTTCGGGGCTGGATCCGGGCGGGTGGGGATGCGGGCCGGTGATGCCTGTCGCCGCGCGGAGCCGCAACCCGGTGGGTGAGGGGCGCGGGACTCATGCGGCGGCCTCGCCGATCAGGGCGCGGGCCAGGCGGTTCCGGGTGAAGGGCTTGGCCAGGACAGGCGCCCGCGCGGCGGCGGCGCGGCGCAGCGGATCGTCCTGCGGCAGCGAGGTCATGAAGAGCAGCCGCGCGCCGGTGGCGGTTGCGGTCTCGGCCAGGTCGAGCCCGGTTTCCTCGCCCGCCAGCCGCAGGTCCGACAGGACGAAGGCGATGCCGGACAGGCTTTCGGCCAGCGCGCGGGCCTCGGCCACGGCCCCGGCCTCAATCACCGCGAGGCCAAGTTCGGTCAGCATTTCGCGGACCGAGGTGCGCAGATCGGCGTTGTCCTCGACCAGCAGGACCAGACCTTCGGGCCGGTCGGGCGCGGGGCGGTGGGGCAGGCGCATCGTGACCCGTGCCCCGGTCGGCGTGTTCGACAGGTCGAGCCGGCCGCCGGTGCTTTTGACCATGTCGTAGACCATGGGCAGGCCCAGCCCCGAGCCTTCGCCGCCCTTGGTGGTGAAGAAGGGATGCAGCGCCCGGGCCAGCGCGTCGGGCGAAAAGCCCGGGCCGGTATCGGTGACCGAGATCTCGATCCAGGCGTCGCCGGCAAGATGGGCCGACACCGCCACCTGCCCGTTCAGGCCGCAGGCGTCGCGGGCGTTCAGGACCAGGTTCAGCAGCGAATCCTGCAGCCGCCCCGGATCCAGCATGACCCGCCCGCCGGGCATCATGTCGACCACCGACAGGCCGACGCCCTGCGGCAGGGCGGGGTCGGCAAGGATCTTCAGGTCCTGCAGCAGCTGGTGCAGGTCCGTCGGTTCGGGCCGCAGCGCGGCGGGGCCGGTCATGTCGGCGATCCGGTTCAGCAGGCGCCCGCCGCGCCGCGCCGCGGCCTTGGTGGCCTCGACCATGCCGGCCGCCTCGGGCGTCAGGTCCTGGCGTTCCAGCTTGGATTGCATCGCGAGGATGATGGTCAGCAGGTTCGAGAAATCATGCGCAAGGCCCGAGGTCAGCTGTGCCGCCATGGCGCGGCGGCGTTCCTGCTGCAGGGCGACGCGGGCCTGGGTTTCCTCGGTGATGTCCATCGACAGGATGTAGACGCCGCCGAACTCGTCGGGGGTGAAGGCCACGCGGATGCGGCGCTCGCTGAGTGCATCGGTGAATTCGAACAGGGATTCGGCCCCGGCGAAGGCCCGGGCCAGGTGCGGCTCGATCGCGGCGAAGGCCGAGGCGCCGAGCGCGTCGGAGATATGCATGCCGAGGATGGTCGAGGGCCTCCCCGGCAGGACGCGGGAGAGCCGCTGGTTGGAATAGGTGTAATGGCCGGTGCGGTCCACATGGGCGATATGGGCCGGCATCATCTCGGTCGTGAGGCGGGTGCGGGCCTCGATCTCGGTCAGTTCGCGCTGCGCCTCTTCCAGCGCGGCATTGGTCGCGGCCAGCTTGCGGTTGGTCTGCGACAGTTCCTCGGTATGGGCGACGAGGCGTTCTGACAGCTCTTCGGACCGGGCACGGAGCAGCAGTTCGGTCTCTTTCACCGGGGTGATGTCGGTATAGACGGTGACCCAGCCGCCCTGCGGCAGAGGCGCCCCCTCGACCGAGATGGTGCGGCCGTTGGAGCGGGTGCGTTCCATGTAATGCGGGGCGAATGCGCGGGCCTGTTCGACGCGGACGGCGACGAAACGCTCGATATCTTCGACGGGGCCGTATTCGCCCGTGGTGGCAAGGTGGCGGATCGTGTCCTCGAACCGGGCACCGGGGGCGACGAGGGCATCGGGCAGGTCGAACATCACCTGGAACCGCCGGTTGGACAGCGCCAGCCGCAGGTCGGCATCGTAGATCGACAGCGCCTGCGCGATCAGGTTGAGCCCGGCGGTGGCCAGGGCATTGGTCTTCTGCTCGGTGCGGTCTGGCGACACGGGGCGCGGCTCCTCCTCGTCCTGAGGGCGCATCATGGCGCCGGGCGCGGGGCTTGTCACCGGGGCGCCGGGCCGATGTCCGCGTGACGTTCCGGCGCCCCGCCTGCGCGACGCCAGCGAGAGGCCTGCCCGAAATGGCGCGCAAGGGCCGGTGGCGGCAATACCTGACATCGGTCAGGGGTTGTTACAATTGGTTAGGATTGGGTAAACATCAGGAAAGCTTTGGTTCGGATACATCGGACAGCCGACAGAAAACGAAATGATGTTTCGCGGCGAGGGCCCGGTGACGGGTTCGACAGGGGAGGAGGGGAACGGCCATGGCTCAGCCAGGGGCGCAGACCGGATTGCAATCGTTTCCGGCGCTGCTTGCGCGCAATGCCCAGCAGATGGCGGACAAGCCCGCCTATCGCGAGAAGGAATTCGGCATCTGGCAATGCTGGAGCTGGCGCGAGACCGCCGAGGAGGTCGAGGCGCTGGCGCTGGGGTTTCTCAACCTTGGCGTGAACGAGGGCGATTTCATCGCCATCATCGGGCGCAACCGGCCCCCCTTGTACTGGGCGATGGTCGCGGCGCAGATGGTCGGCGCGGTGCCGGTGCCGCTGTACCAGGACGCGGGCGCCGAGGAGATGGCCTATGTGCTGGGCCATTGCGGCGCGCGGTTCATCATCGCCGGCGACCAAGAGCAGGTCGACAAGGTGATCGAGGTTCAGGACCAGCTGCACCAGTTCGAACACCTGATCTACCTCGATCCGCGCGGGATGCGGAAATACGATCATACGACCCTGCACGACTACGCCCATATCCAGGACCAGGGCCGCGCGGCGAAGGACGAGCTGACGCCCGAGCTGGACCGGCGGCGGGCGCGGCTGGATTATGACACCATCTGCGTGATGCTCTATACCTCGGGCACGACCGGGCGGCCCAAGGGCGTGGTGCTGTCGAACCGCAATGTCATCGAAAGCGCGCGGTTCTCGTCTGAATTCGATCACCTGACCAGCGGCGAGGATATCCTGTCGTATCTGCCGATGGCCTGGGTCGGGGATTTCGTGTTCTCGGTCGGGCAGGCCTACTGGAACGGTTTTTGCGTCAACTGCCCCGAAAGCGAAGACACGATGATGTCGGACCTGCGCGAGATCGGGCCGACCTATTTCTTCGCGCCGCCGCGGGTCTTTGAAGGTCAGCTGACCAACGTGATGATCCGCATGGAGGATGCGACGCCGTTCAAGAAGCGGCTGTTCGACTGGGGCATGGCGCATGCGCGCAAGGTCGGCACAGCGGTGCTGGACGGGCGGCCCGTGAGCTTCATGGACCGGGTGAAATACGCGATCGGCAACCTGACGGTCTATGGCCCGCTGAAGAACACGCTGGGCTTCACGCGGATCCGGGTCGGATATACCGCGGGCGAGGCGATCGGGCCCGAGATCTTCGAGTTCTACCGCTCGCTGGGGATCAACCTGAAGCAGCTTTACGGGCAGACCGAGGCCACGGTCTTCATCACCGCGCAGCCCGATGGCGAGGTTCGGTCGGACACCGTGGGCGTGCCCTGCCCCAAGGTCGAGCTGAAGATCGAGGAGAACGGCGAGGTCTATTACCGCTCGCCCGGGGTCTTCGTGGAATATTACAAGAACCCCGAGAGCACGGCCGGAACGAAGGATGCCGAGGGCTGGGTGGCGACGGGCGATGCCGGCTTCATCGAGCCCGAGACGGGGCATCTGCGGATCATCGACCGGGCCAAGGACGTTGGCAAGATGGCGGACGGGTCGCTGTTCGCGCCAAAGTACGTGGAAAACAAGCTGAAGTTCTATCCCAACATCCTGGAGGCGGTGGTCTTCGGCAACGGGCGCGAGGAATGCGTGGCCTTCATCAACATCGACCTGGCGGCGGTGGGCAACTGGGCCGAGCGGAACAACATCGGCTATTCCTCCTACCAGGAGCTGGCAGGCCATCCACAGGTGCTGGCGACGATCCAGGACCATGTGGAGGAGACCAACCGGTCGGTCGCGGAGGACACGATGCTGTCGGGCTGCCAGGTGCATCGCTTCGTGGTGCTGCACAAGGAACTGGACGCGGACGACGGAGAGCTGACCCGGACCCGCAAGGTGCGGCGGCGGATCATCGAGGAGAAGTTCGCCGATATCATCGCCGCGCTTTACGACGGATCGAAAAGTGTCAGCACGCGGACGGAAGTGACCTACGAGGACGGGCGCAAGGGCGCGATTTCGGCCACGCTTGAGATCCGGGACGCGGCGGTGGTGCCGGTGGCGACACAGAAGGTGGCGGCGGAGTGAGGCCGGCGGGGTGGCGCTCGGCCCATGGCCATCGCCCCACCCGCCGTCCCGCATCTGTCGCGAGGGGGAGATGAGCGATGCTGGATGACAGCGAGGGATACGTGACCACCGATGGCCGCAAGATCGGCGGGGTGGTGATGGAGATGAAGAACATCACCCTGCGGTTCGGCGGCGTGGTGGCGATCAAGGATATCTCGTTCGATATCCGCGAGGGGGAGATCCGGGCGATCATCGGGCCGAACGGGGCGGGGAAATCCTCGATGCTGAACGTGATCTCGGGGTTCTACGTGCCGCAGGAGGGCGAGGTCTGGTTCCGGGGCGCGAAACGGCCGCCGATGAAGCCCTACGAGGTGGCCCGGCAGGGGATCGCGCGGACGTTCCAGAACATAGCGCTGTTCGAGGGGATGACCGTGCTGGACAACGTGATGACCGGGCGGCTGACGCAGATGAGCCAGAACATCTTCACCCAGGCGCTGTGGAAGGGGAAGGCAGAGAAGGAAGAGGTCGAGAACCGCGAGATGGCGGAGAAGATCATCGACTTTCTCGAGATCCAGCGGATCCGCAAGACGCCGGTGTCGCGGCTGCCTTACGGGTTGAAGAAGCGGGTGGAGCTGGCGCGTGCGCTGGTGGCGGAGCCGAAGCTCCTGCTGCTGGATGAGCCGATGGCGGGCATGAACGTGGAGGAGAAGGAGGACATGAGCCGCTTCATCCTCGACGTGAACGACGAGTTCGGCACGACGATCGCGCTGATCGAGCATGACATGGGGGTTGTGATGGACCTGTCCGACCGGGTCGTGGTGATGGATTACGGCAAGAAGATCGGGGACGGCACGCCGGACGAGGTGCGCAGGAACCAGGATGTCATCGATGCCTACCTGGGGGTGGCGCATGACTGAGCACGGGATGGCGGGCGGGGGCGATGCCGCAGGCGAGCGGCGTCCCGACAGCCGGGGGGAGAACAACACATGCCTGAACAGCTGATATTCGCGATGGAGGTCACGCTGAACGGCCTCATGGCCGGCGTGCTTTACGCGCTGGTGGCGCTGGGCTTCGTGCTGATCTTCAAGGCGTCGGGCATCTTCAACTTTGCCCAGGGAGTCATGGCGCTGTTCGCAGCGATGACGCTGGTGGGGATCATGGACGGGCAGGTGCCGTTCTCGCACCTGATCAACGCGATCTTCGGGACCGACCTGCACCATTTCGGATGGCACATCCCGGCGTTGCTGGCGATCGTGCTGACCACCGGAGTCATGGTCGGGCTGGCGTGGTGCGTGCAGCAATTCGTGATGCGTCACCTCGTGAACCAGCCGCCGATCATCCTGTTCATGGCGACCATTGGCCTCGCCTATTTCCTCGAAGGGCTGTCGGACCTGATGTGGGGGTCCGAGATCAAGAACCTCGATGTCGGCCTGCCGCAGGGGATCAACCTCTGGATTGACGAGGTGACGTTCAACATCTTCGGCTACGGCTTCTTCATCGACAATCTCGACATCGTGGCCACGATCATCGCCGCGCTGCTGGTGGTCAGCCTCATGGCCTTCTCGCAATACACCAAGGAAGGCCGCGCCATGCGCGCGGTGGCCGACGATCATCAGGCAGCACTTTCGGTGGGGATCTCGCTGAACTTCATCTGGGTGCTGGTCTGGTCGCTGGCGGGGTTCGTGGCACTGGTCGCGGGGATCATGTGGGGCACGAAATCGGGGGTGCAGTTTTCGCTGTCGCTGATCGCGCTGAAGGCGCTGCCGGTTCTCATGCTGGGCGGTTTCACCTCGATCCCCGGCGCCATCGTCGGCGGGCTGATCATCGGCGTGGGCGAGCAGCTGTTCGAATTCGCCATCGGTGCGCCGTACTTCGGCGGGGCCACGCAGAACTGGTTCGCCTATGTGCTGGCGCTGATCTTCCTCGTCTTCCGGCCACAGGGGCTGTTCGGCGAGAAGATCATCGAACGGGTGTGAGGGTGGATATGGTGGGCAGAGGTATTTTCATCAAAGGTGAAAAGGGGGCCACTCGCACATGAGCAAGCTGATCGCCATCGTCAATGTCATCGCCTGGGCCGGGTTCTGGGCCTTCGGGTATCTCGCCATCACCGCCGAGGGGCTGAGCCAGGGGCAGATCGTCGTGGCCATGATCCTCGCCGCGGCGGGGCTGGCCACCGGGATCTGGGCCTACCTGAAGCTGGTCCGCCATACCGAGACGACGGGCTACGCCAAGACCACGGGCGTGCTGGATCCGAAGACCCGCGCGCGCGCGCAGGAACAATGGGAGGGCTGATCGGTGTTCTATCGTGAGGCGGGCGATTTCAAGACGTCCTATATCGACGACGGCCAGACCTTTCCGATCCGGTTCGACCGGTACAGGTTCTATGCCGTGCTGGCCGTTGCCTTCCTGGTGGTGCCCTTCATCGTGGGCGATTACACGGCCAACGCGATCCTGCTGCCCTTCCTGATCTATGCCATCGCGGCGATCGGGCTGAACATCCTGACCGGCTATTGCGGGCAGGTCTCCCTGGGCACGGGCGGGTTCATGGCCGTGGGGGCCTATGCCTGCTACAAGCTGATGACCGCCTTTCCCGAGGTGTCGATCTTCATCCACGTGATCCTGTCGGGCGGGGTGACGGCGGCGGTCGGCGTGCTCTTTGGCCTGCCGTCGCTGCGGATCAAGGGGTTCTACCTGGCCGTGGCGACGCTGGCCGCGCAGTTCTTCCTGGTCTGGCTCTTCAACAGGGTGCCGTGGTTCTACAATTACTCGGCCTCGGGCCAGATCTCGGCGCCGGAGCGCGAGGTCTTCGGCGTCGCGGTCACCGGTCCGCATACCGAGGCCTGGGCGACCTATCTCTTCTGCCTTGTCTTCTGCCTGGGCACAGGGCTCGTGGCGCGCAACCTGACGCGCGGCACGCTGGGGCGCAGCTGGATGGCGATCCGCGACATGGATATCGCGGCCGAGATCATCGGGGTGAACCCGCTGCGCGCGAAGCTGACCGCATTCGCCGTGTCGTCCTTCTTCGTGGGCATCGCCGGGGCGCTGTTCTTCGCCGTCTACCTGGGCGCGGTCGAGGTCGGCGAGGTCTTTGGCATCCAGAAATCGTTCCTGGTGCTCTTCATGATCATCATCGGCGGGCTGGGATCCATCTTCGGCTCTTTCGCGGGGGCGGCCTTTCTGGTGCTGCTGCCGGTGATCCTGAAGCTGGTGGGGGTGAACCTGCTGGGCTTTCCCACCGATATCGTCGCGCATTTCCAGCTGATCATCGTCGGTTCGCTCATCATCCTGTTCCTGGTGCTCGAACCGCACGGCATTGCCCGGCTGTGGAACGTCACGCGGGAGAAACTGAGGCTCTGGCCCTTCCCGCACTAGGGCCGGCCGGAGTCTGTACACGTCCAAGCCAGAGGCGGGGCCAACCCGCCCCAAGACCATGTCAATCACGGGAGGAACTACGCCACATGAAACTGAAACTCGCATCGCTCGCGCTGGGGGCCCTGATGGCCGCAGCCGCGCCCGCGCTGGCCGATCTGACGATCCCGGCGCTGAACTACCGCACCGGGCCCTACGCGCCCTCGGGCATTCCCTATGCCGACGGGTTTTCCGATTACATGACCCTGATCAACGAGCGCGACGGCGGTGTCGGCGGCGAGAGGATCAACGTGCTGGAATGCGAAACCGCCTATAACACCGAGAAGGGCGTGGAATGCTACGAGCAGACCAAGGGCGAAGGCGCGCTGGTCTACATCCCGCAGTCCACGGGCATCACCTACCAGCTGATCCCCAAGGCCTCGGCCGATCAGATCCCGATCTGGTCGGTGGCCTATGGCCGGACCTCGGCCGTGAACGGCAAGGTCTTCGAATGGGTCTTCAACCTGCCGGTGACCTATTGGGACGGCGCCTCGGTCGCGGTGAAATACGCGATGGAGCAGGAGGGCGGCAGCCTGGAAGGCAAGAAGATCGCGCTGGTCTACCACAATTCCGCCTATGGCAAGGAGCCGATCCGCACGCTGGAGGCGCTGTCGGAGAAGCATGGGTTCGAGCTGGTGCTGCTGCCGGTGGATCACCCGGGGCAGGAGCAGAAAGCGCAGTGGCTGCAGATCCGGCGCGAGCGGCCCGATTTCGTCTTCATGTGGGGCTGGGGCGTGATGAACCAGGTCGCCATCCAGGAGGCGGCCAACATCCGGTATCCGATGGACAAGTTCATCGGCGTCTGGTGGTCGGGCTCCGAGGCGGACGTGGTGCCCGTGGGCGAGGGCGCCGACGGCTACAAGTCGCTGACCTTCCACGGTGCGGGCACCGATTTCCCGGCGCTGCAGGAGATCAAGACGCAGGTGATCGACGCCGGCAAGGGCGCGGGCGACGGCACCAAGTGGGGTGAGGTCGGCTATAACAAGGGCGTCTACACCGCTGCGGTCGTGGCCGAGGCGATCCGCCATGCGCAGGAGATGGCCGGCACCGCGTCGATCACGCCGGTGCAGTTCCGCGACGCGATGGAGACGCTCGAGGTGACCGACGAGGAGTTCGAGGCGCTGGGTCTCGGCGGCTTTGCCCCGGCGATTTCGCTGAGCTGCGAGAGCCATTCCTCGCCCCGGCTGGCGGCCGTGCAGCAATGGGATGCCGAGGCCGGCACCTGGACGCTGGTGAGCGACTACATGGAGCCTGACTTCGAGATCGTCGATCCGCTGATCGAGGAAGATTCCATGGCCTATGCCGACGAGAACGGCATCGAGCTGCGCTGCGACTGACGCGATCTTCCCCGGCCGCCGCCGCGCGGCCGGGGGTTTTCCGAAACCCGCCCGAACGAACCCCGGAGACGGCATCATGCTGGACGCATCGACCCCGCCACAGACACAGGCCGAGACCCTGCTGGAGGTCAGCAATATCGAGGTGATCTACGATCACGTGATCCTCGTCCTGAAAGGGGTCAGCCTGAAGGTCCCCAAGGGGGGCATCACCGCGCTGCTGGGGGGCAACGGGGCGGGCAAGACGACAACGCTGAAATCCATATCCAACCTTCTGCGCTCGGAACGCGGAGAGGTGACCAAGGGCCGGATCACCTACATGGGCGAGCCGATCCACGACAGCGACCCGTCGGTGCTGGTGCGCCGGGGCGTGATCCAGGTGATGGAGGGGCGGCACTGCTTCGAACACCTCACCGTCGAGGAGAACCTGCTGACGGGCGCCTATACGCTTGGCGTGTCCAAGGCCGAGATCCAGCAGAACCTGGAGCTGGTCTATTCCTATTTCCCGCGGCTCAAGGAACGGCGCAAGAGCCAGGCGGGCTATACCTCGGGCGGGGAGCAGCAGATGCTGGCGATCGGCCGCGCGCTGATGTCCAAGCCCGAGATGATCCTGCTGGACGAGCCGTCGATGGGGCTGGCGCCGCAGCTGGTGGAGCAGATCTTCCGCATCGTGAAATCGGTGAACGAGAACGAGGGCGTGACCTTTCTGCTGGCCGAACAGAACACCAACGTGGCGCTGCGCTATGCGCATTACGGCTACATCCTGGAATCGGGGCGCGTGGTGATGGACGGTCTCGCCGCCGACCTGCGCGAGAACCCGGACGTGAAGGAATTCTATCTCGGCATGTCGGACGAGGGGCGCAAGTCGTTCCGCGACGTGCGGTCCTACCGGAGGCGGAAGCGGTGGCTGAGCTGATGGTGTTGGCGGCAGCTGCTCGTCGCCCCGTGGCCGGTGCGCCTCGCGCGGTCCCGGGCGGTGCCTGTGAAAGGAGACCCTGCGAATGACCCATTTCGATGCGCTGGAAACCCGCAATGCCGATCAGCGGGCCGCGGATCTGGCCCGGGATCTTCCGGCGCAGGTGGCCCGCGCAAGGGCGCTGCCCGGATATGCCGAGACGCTGAAGGAGGTCGATGCCGCGGGCGTGACCGACACCGACGCGCTGGCGCGGCTGCCGGTGCTGCGCAAGGCCGATCTGGGCCGGGCGCAGGGGGCGCACGCGCCGCTGGGGGGCTTTACCACCAAGCCGGCCGCGGGGTTTGCCCATGTGTTCCAGTCCCCGGGCCCGATCTATGAACCTGGCGGGGTGGAGCATGACTGGTGGCGGATGGGGCGTTTCCTGCATGCCGCCGGGCTGGGCAAGGGCGATATCGTGCAGAACTGCTTTGGCTATCACCTGACGCCCGCCGGCATGATCTTTGAAAGCGGGGCGCGGGCCGTGGGGGCCGCCGTGCTGCCCGCCGGCACCGGCCAGACCGAGCTGCAGGTGACGGCGGCGCGCGACATCGGGACCACCGCCTACGCCGGCACGCCGGATTACCTGAAGGTGATCCTCGACAAGGCCGACGAGATGGGCGCGCGGCTGGCGATCACCCGGGCGGTCGTGGGCGGCGGGGCGCTGTTCCCGTCGCTGCGCCAGGAATATGCCGACCGGGGCATCGCCTGCCTGCAATGCTATGCCACCGCCGATCTTGGCAACATCGCCTATGAAAGCCCGGCGATGGAGGGGATGATCGTCGACGAGGGCGTGATCGTTGAGATCGTGACCCCGGGCACCGGCATTCCCGTCCCGCCGGGCGAGGTCGGCGAGGTCGTGGTGACCACGCTGAACCCCGATTATCCGCTGATCCGCTTCGCCACCGGCGACCTGAGCGCGGTGCTGCCGGGCGAAAGCCCCTGCGGTCGGACCAACATGCGCATCAAGGGCTGGATGGGCCGCGCCGACCAGACCACCAAGATCAAGGGCATGTTCGTGCGCCCCGAGCAGGTCGCCGCGCTGGTCGACCGCCACGCCGAGATCGTCAAGGCCCGCGTCGTGGCCAGCCGCGAGGGCGAGATGGACGCGATGACCGTGCGGATCGAGGCCTCGGGCGGGGATGCCGATGCCTTCTCGCGGTCGGTCGCGGAGCTGCTGAAGCTGAAGGGCGCGGTCGAGATCGTCTCGCCCGGGTCGCTGCCGAAGGACGGGCTGGTGATCGAGGATCAGCGCAGCTACGACTGACGGCTGTCTTGCGGGGGAGGGGCCGGGCGGGGATGCCGGCCCCTGTCAGACGCGGCCCGGCTGTTGCTGGCTTCCGGCCATGGCGCGGGACGGGTCTGACAGTGATCTATAGCGCCGCGGCGCCGCCTTTCGGGCCTCAGCGCCTGCCCGGACGCGATGATGCGGCAAGTTAGAGGTTGGATCGCCGCGCCAATGCCGTCACAAAGCGCCCTGACTCAGACCACTTCAGCCAGGACCCGGCAGGCGCGACCGACGTGACCGACGTGACACCCAAGACCCTTTCCGCATCCGATCCCCGAACCGACCGGCCCGCGCGGGGCGGAGGCCTGCTGAGCGGCGCGGCCTACGCCGTCGCGGCGGTCTGCCTGCTGCCGATGGTGGCGGTGGTGCTGGCCGCGCTGACCGGCGGGACCGAGACGGTGCAGCACCTGGTGGCGACGGTGCTGCCGGGCTATGCGCTGACCACGCTGAAACTGGTGATCTCGGTGGCCCTGGGCACGCTGGTGATCGGGGCCGGCACGGCCTGGCTGGTGACGATGACACAGTTTCCCGGCCGCCGCTGGCTTGAGGTGGCGCTGGTCCTGCCGCTGGCCTTCCCGGCCTATGTGCTGGCCTATGCCTATACCTTCGTGCTGGACCACCCGGGCATCGTGCAATCGACCCTGCGAGATGTCACCGGCTGGGGCCCGCGCGACTACTGGTTTCCCGAGATCCGGTCCGAGGGCGGCGCGGCGCTGATGCTGACCTTCGTTCTGTATCCTTACGTCTATCTGCTGGCGCGGGCGGCCTTCCTGCAGCAATCGGGAACCGCCTTTGTCGCCGCGCGGATGCTGGGGCGCACGCATCTGGGCGCGTTCTGGTCGGTGTCGCTGCCCATGGCGCGGCCGGCGATCGCGGGCGGCGTGCTGCTGGCGGTGATGGAGACGATCGCCGATTACGGCACGGTCGCCCATTTCGGCGTGCCGACCTTCGCCACAGGGATCTACACCAGCTGGTTTTCCCTGGCCGACCGGGCGGGCGCGGCGCAGCTTGCGCTGTGCCTTCTGTCCTTCGCGCTGCTTCTGGCGGTGCTGGAACGCCAAAGCCGGGGCGAGGCGCGCTATCACGGCGCCGGGCGGCGGCACATGAGCCTGCAGCCCGAACGGCTGACCGGCTGGCGCGCGGCAGCGGCCAGCATGGCCTGCGCTCTGCCGGTCCTGCTGGGATTTGCGCTGCCGGTGGTGATCCTGGTCACGATGGGCATCGGGTCGGAGCAGGACCTGCTCAACCGCCGCTACACTGGCTTCGTGCGCAATTCCCTGACGCTGGCCTCGGTCTCGGCCGTGGTGACGCTGGCGGCGGCGATCTGCATCGGGTTCTACCAGAGGATGCGCCCCGGCCGCCGGTCCTTTGGCGCGGCCTATGTGGCGCGGCTGGGCTACGCGGTGCCGGGCGGGGTGATCGCGGTGGGGCTGCTGGTGCCCTTCGCGGCCTTCGACAATGCGCTCGACAGCTTCATGCGGGCGCGGTTCGACATTTCGACGGGGCTGTTGATCACCGGGTCGATGTGGCTGATGGTGGCGGCCTTCATGGTGCGCTTCCTGGCTGCCGCGCTGGGGGCCTATGAAGGCGGACAAAGCACGGTTCACGCCAATATGGACGCCGCCGCGCGGTCGCTGGGGCAGTCGCCGCTGGGGACGCTGCGCAAGGTGCACCTGCCGATCCTGACGCCCAGCCTTCTGACCGCCTTGCTGATCGTCTTCGTCGACGTGATGAAGGAGCTTCCGGCGACGCTGATCCTGCGGCCCTTCAACTTCGACACGCTGGCGGTGCAGGCCTTCCGGCTGGCTTCGGACGAAAGGCTGGAGGGGGCGGCGGTGCCGTCGCTGGTGATCCTGGCGGTGGGGCTGCTGCCGGTGATCCTGATCTGCCGGCAGGTCGGGCGGCGGCGCGGGTAGGGCGCTCCGACCGCCCATCCTTGGCGGAGCGCGGTTCGGGCGGGTTTGTGACACCCTCTGCCCGGCCGTTTGGACGGCTGCCGATCAGGCCCCCGCGCCCCGTCCCGCTGCGCACAGGCGTCCGCTGCCGGTCCCGCGTTCAGCCGCGCCCGCGCACCCAGGCCTCTGCCCCGCGGACATCGACGAAGACGCAGTAGACGGATGTTGTCGCGGTGATGAACATGCGATGCCCGTCCGCCCCGCCGAAACACAGGTTCGAGACCACTTCGGGCACGAGGATCTTGCCCAACCGGGTCCCCTGCGGATCGAAGCAATGCACGCCGTCGGCGGCGGATGACCACAGGTTGCCGGTGCTGTCGCATCGCATGCCGTCCGGCAGGCCCCTGTCGATCTTGGCGAAAACGCCCGCATCGCGCAGCGTCGCGCCATCGACGGCGAACTTGCGGATGATGGCCGGAACGCTGTCATCGTGGCTGGACCCGCTTTCGGCGATGTAAAGCGTCTTTTCATCCGGCGAAAAGCACAGGCCGTTGGGCTGGCTGAAATCGCTGACGACGACGGTTAACTCTCCGTCCGGGGACAGGCGGAAGACATTCCGGGTCTCCTGCTCCGGCGTGCTGCGATAGCCTTCGAAATTCGAGATGATCCCGTAGGTCGGATCGGTGAACCAGACCGCCCCGTCAGAGCTGACGACGACATCGTTGGGCGAATTCAGGCGTTTGCCGTCAAAGCGATCCGCCAGAACCGTCAGCGATCCGTCATGCTCGGTGCGCACCACGTCGCGGGGTCCGTGCCGGCACCCGACCAGCCGCCCCTGGGGGTCGCGTGTATTGCCGTTGTTGAACTGCGATCCTTCCCGATAGACCGACAGCCCCTCGGTTTCGGACCAGCGCATGATCCGCTGGCTGGGAATGTCCGAGAACAGCAGGCAGTTGCGGTCGCCGAACCAGACCGGCCCCTCGGTCCAGGTGAAGCCGCGGGCAATCGGCTCCAGCCGGGACATGGGGTGGACCAGAGCGGCAAAGCGGTCGTCCTGGACGTCGAGATGCGCGGGCAGGGTGATCATGTTCGGGCCCTTCTTGTGCTGGCGGCGATGACGATGCCGATGATGATGGCCCCGGTCAGGACGTTGCGCGCGCCCGCCCCCGCGCCGTAGCTGTTCAGCATGGAGACGACGAGGAACATGAAGAGCGCCGCGCCCCAGACGCCGGGGACGTTGGAATTGCCGCCGGCGATGGAACTGCCCCCGATGACGACGACGGCGATGGACATCAGCAGGTATTCCGCCCCCATGTTCAGGGCCGCGCCGCCCGAGAAGCTGGCCAGAAGATAGCCCGCCAGCGCCGCGAAGACGGACACCGAGATATAGGTGGAGGCGCGCACCAGCTCGACCGGGACACCGGCAAGCCGCGCGACGCGCATGTTCTGACCGGTGGCCAGCAGCCAGCGGCCCCAGACCGACCGTTCCAGCGCGATCCAGACGACAATGGCCAGCAAAAGCCCGACCCAGGTCACGTTCGGCAGGCCCAGGAACCGCCCCGTGGCGAAATCGGCCAGCCCTTCGGGAGGCTTGATCCGCAGCCCGCGGTTCGACCAGATCGCAAGCGACTGATAGATCAGCGAGGCGGCCAGCGTGGCGATGATCGGCGGCAGCCGCAGAAGATAGATCAAAGCGTAATTGGCCACGCCCACGCCAAAGCCGACCGCGAGCGCGATGCCAAGGCCAAGCACCGCCGTGCCCGGATCGGTCCCCATCGCCTTCAGCGCCAGGGTCGCCGCCAGCGTCATCGTCGCGGGGATCGACAGATCGACATTGCCGGGCCCCAGCGTGATGACCAGCATCTGGCCCAGCCCGACGATGGCGGCAAAGGCCCCGAAGGACAGCGCGGCATAGGCCAGTTCTCCGGCACCGCGCCCGGAGGTCAGGCCAAGGATCAGGGCATAGGCCAGGGCGGCGGCCACGCAGGACCACAGCCAGGGTTTCGTCAGAATGTTCATGCCTCGGCCCCTTTCTGCCTGAAGATCAGTCGCGCGGTCAGAACCAGTATCAGAACGGCCCCCTGGGCCCCGATCTGCCAGTCCGACGACAGCCTGAGGAAGCTGAGGAAGCTCGCGGCGAGCGTCAGGGTCAGCGCGCCGATGACGGCGCCGGTCGGGCTGACCTTGCCGCCGATGAATTCGCCCCCGCCCAGGATCACACCGGCGATGGACAGCAGCGTGTAGCGCAGCGCGATATTGGCATCGGCCGAGGTGGTCAGCCCCACCAGCGCCATGCCGGCCAGCACGCCGAAAAGCCCGGCCAGCCCATAGGCCAGCGCCTTGAGCCGGATCACCGGCCAGCCCGCCTGTGCGACGGAGCGCGCATTGCCGCCCACGCCGCGCAGCACGGTGCCGATGCCGGAGCGGATGATCAGCAGATGCGCCACCAGCGCGATGATGACCGAAGCCACGACAGCCATGGGCGCGAAGGGCGGCTTGACCGTCATCAGGGTGCGAAGCCAGTCCGGGCTTGCCCCGCCGGGCGAGGGCAGGATGAACAGCGCCAGCCCGCCCCAGACGAAGGACATGCCCAGCGTCACCACGATGGCCGGTATCTCAAGCGCGTGGATCACCGCGCCCAGCAGGGCATAAGAGAGGATCAGCGCCAGCAGGATCAGAAGCCCGAGCGCGGGCGTATCGTTGAGAATGGTGGCCGTGACACAGGCGACCAGGCTGACGAAGGCCCCGAGCGACAGGTCGATGTCGTTGACCATGATGATCATCATCTGCGCGATCGTCGCGAGCGCGATCGGCACCGCCAGGTTGAACAGAAGGTTCAGCCCGAAATAGCTCATGGCGCGGGGCTGCATGTAGAACGTCGCGGCCAGCAGAACTGTCAGCGACACGACCGGCAGGATGATCCTGTGACGGGCAAGAAAGCTCATGATGCCTCCTCAAGCACGAAGGACGCTTCGAGGATCTTTTCCTCGGTGATGTCGGCGCCGGTCAGTTCGGCGCTGATCTCGTGATCGCGGAACACGAAGACCCGGTCGCATTGGCAGACCTCTTCGGTTTCGGTCGAATACCACAGGAAGGTCCGGCCGCGCGCCGCCTCGGCGCGGATCATGGCATAGACGTCCTGCTTGGTGCCCACGTCCACGCCGCGCATCGGGTCGTCCATGATCACCACCGGCGCGGGCGAGGCGAGCGCCCGGGCAAACAGCACCTTCTGCTGGTTGCCGCCCGACAGCGACAGGATCGGGTTCGTCACGTCGTCGGTGCGGATGCCGATCCGGGTCTTCCACTGATCGGCGATCCGGGCTTCGGCGTCGCGATCCACAAGGCCGTGCCGGGCGCCCTGGCCCAGCACGGAAATCGAGATGTTGCGCAGGATCGACCAGAGCGGCAGCACCCCGTCGCGCGGCCGGTCGCCGGCGACAAAGACCACCTCGGGCGATGTGCCGGGGCGGAAGGCGGACGACCGCGACAGGTACAGCCGCGCCAGAGCGGCCGCCTGCCCGTGTCCGGCCAGCCCCGAAAGGCCCACGATCTCGCCCTTGCGCGCCGTGAGGCCCTGTTCGGTGCGCACGACCTCGGGCCCGAACTCCTGCCGGGTCCCGGCGGTGTCCGCCGCCTCGGCGGTCACGTGGCCCATCGCGTCCACCAGCCCCTGCCGGGTGAAATCGGCCGCGTCGCGTTCCGCGACGATGCGGCCATCCTTGAGGACGACGATCCGGCTGGCGACCTCGAAGACCTCGCCCATCATGTGGGAAATGAAGACCACAGCGCCGCCTTTCGCGCAGAATTGCTTGATATGCTCCAGAAGCTGATCCGCGATGCCCGCATCCAGAGAGGACGTGGGCTCATCTAGAATGACAAGCCGCGCCGCCATCCCGCGCGGGGCGAAGCCGATGGCGATTTCGACCATCTGGCGTTCGGCGATGGACAATGTGTCGACCTCGGACATCGGATCGATGCCATGGCCCGGGAAGATCGTGTCGAGGCTTTGCAGGATCTCGGCCCGGGCGTGACGGCGCCAGCCCGGTCCCTTCAGCGCCGTGTGCGAGATCCGCAGGTTCTCGGCCACGGTCAGGTTGGGACACAGCGACAATTCCTGAAAGACGGATCTGACCCCGGCCTCGTTCGCCGACGTCCCGCCGGAGAACCCGACGCTGCCCGACGAGGGCGCCAGGGCGCCGTTGATCAGGTTCACAAGGGTCGATTTGCCCGCGCCGTTGTGACCGACAAGCCCGATGCAGTCGCCCGGGGTGACGACAAGGCTGACCCCGTCGAGCGCCTTGACAGGGCCGAAATGCTTGGCCGCGTTGTCCAAGGACACGATCGGGGCACTCTCATGATCGGTCATGAGATCTCCATTCTGTAAGGATGTAAGGGCGGACCGCCGGTGTCGGCGGCCCGCTCGCCAGGGCTTACTTGGCGTCGGCGATGACCTGCTTGGCATCGTCCAGCGTATAGGTCACGTTGGCCACCGACCCTTCGGGCGTGTTGGCCAGGGCGTCGTCAAGCGTGTCCTGCGTGATCTTCAGGAACGGCACCGTCAGATCCTTCGGCACCTCTTCGCCGGCCAGGACCTGTTGCGCCACCCACAGCGCCAGCGAGGCCACGCCCGGTGCGATGGACAGCGACAACGTCTCGTAGCCGTTGGCATCGCGCTGCTCGGCCCACCATTTTAGTTCGTCCTGACGGTTGCCCAGCACGATCAGCGGTGTTGGACGGCCGGCGGCCTTGAACGCCTGCGCGGCGCCGTACCCGTCACCGCCCTGCGTCACGACGCCCGTGATCTCGGGCAGCGAGGGCAGGATCCCGGCCACGGCCTTTTGCGACACGTCCTGCGCCCAGTCGCCATGGACCGACCCGACGATTTCGAACTGGTCATGTTCGGCCACGCCTTCGTGGATCCCCTTCGAAATCTCGTCATCCACGAAGACGCCGGCCAGGCCGCGGATTTCCAGCAGGTTGCCGCCGTCGGACAGCCGCGTCGCAAGGTACTCGACCTGTTCCTCGCCCATGGCCGCGAAATCCACCGCGATCCGCCAGGCGCAGGGTTCGGTGACGATGCCGTCGAAGCTGACAACGGTCACGCCGGCGTCGCAGGCTTCTTTCACCGCGCCGTTCAGCGCGGTGGGCGAGGCGGCGTTCAGCACGATGGCGTCATAGCCCTGAAGGATCATGTTCTGGATCTGGGCGGCCTGTTCGGTCGCCTGGTTTTCGGCGGTGGTATAGGCATCGGCCGCCGCGAGCATCCCGTCGGCCACGGCCTGTTCGCCGACCTCTTCCCAGGTCTGCAGCATCGCCTGGCGCCACGAATTGCCCGCGTAGTTGTTGGACAGCGCAATGCGTTTGTCGGCGGTGGCGGATGCGTGGGACTCGGCCTGGGCCAGTCCGGCAGCCATCGCAAGGCTTGCCGCGCCAAGCAGCATTCTTGAAATTGTCATGTCTTCCTCCCTGTTGCGCATACACTTCGCGCAGCGTCCCGGCCCGGAAGGGGCCTGGATGGCGCGATGATGTTTTTTTCGCCATGACCCTGTAAAGCCCCCATCCCGCAGAGTTGTTGCGGGTTCCCGCAAGATTATTGCACGTGCGGGTGTTCCCTTCGCCGCGGCGGCCTGCGAAACTTGCGGGAACGCGCAGCACCGCGGCGCTGCGGCCGAAGGGGGAGGAGAGGGGACATGACCGATGCGGCGGAGGCCCCGGCCAGGCAGAACGTCTTCATGCGCATTTCCACGCATCTGGCCCAACGCACGGACATCGCCTCGGCGCTGGAGGCGGTGGCGGACGAGATTTCGGCTCTGATCCCGTTCACCCATGCGGATCTGTGTCTGAAGGACCGGCCCGGTTGGCTCTCCAGCTACGAGGTCGGTATCCAGACCCGCTGGTCCCGCGCCCGCACGCGGGTCGATGCCTCGCCCCTGCGCGACCTGATCACGGGCAAGTGCGATTACATGCTGTGCCAGGACGCGATGCAGGATCCGCGCCAGACCTTCGAAGGCGCCCTGTCCGAACCGATCTTCAATCACAAGCTGCGCTCGCGCGTGCATGTGCTGATGAAGGTCATGGGCCAGCCCATCGGAACGCTCAACATCTCGCATTCCACCCCCGGTCTTTACACGCAGGATACCGTGCAGCGCGCACAACATGTCGCCGATGTGCTGTCGCCCTACTTTCATGCCCTGCATGCCGCCGAACAGGCCCAGCGTGCCGCGCAGGTCGGGCAGCAGGCCGAGGCGCGCGAGGAAGGGTTGCGGCGCGACGCGCTGGAGCTGACCCAGACCCTGGAGCAGGAGCGGCAGCGGATCGGGATGGATCTGCACGACCAGACGCTTGCCGATCTCACCCGGCTGCTTCGGACCGTGACCGGAGGGGCCCCCCCGGGTGGCGAGGACCTTGCGCAGCAGATCACCGAGATCATCGACGACCTGCGCCGGATGATCGACACCGCGGTTCCGACCCTGCTGGATCTGTTCGGCTTTGCGCATGCGGTCCAGGTGCATCTGGAACGCGCGATCGGCGCGGACCCGATCGACATAGACGTCGTCGATCTCACGAACGGCGCGCCGGACCGGCTGGACCCGACCGTCCGCACCGCGCTGTTCCGCATCGCACAGGAGGCGATCAACAACGCCGCGCGCCATTCCGGAGCCCGCTGGATCGCGGTGAGAATCGAACCGCTGGGCACCTCTGGTCTGGTCATGACCGTGCGGGACGACGGCCGCGGCATCCCAGCCGATCTGCAGCGCAGTTCCGGGCTGGCGCATATGCGCACCCGCGCCCGGCTGATCTCGGCCGGGATCGACATTCTGAATCAGCCCGGATGTACGGTGCGTGTCATGCTGGAGCATTGCGGATGAAGGTCCTTATCGTCGAAGATGACCAATTCCATTCCACCTTTGTCCAGGAGGCGCTGGTTGAGGCCTTGCCGGAAGTCACGGAAATCGTGCACGCGGCCAACGGCGCCATCGGCGAAGACGAAGCCCGGCGCGGCGAGATCGACGCCATCGTCATGGATCTGCAGATGGATCAGCGCAACGGGATCGAGGCCGCGCGCAGCATTTGGGCCGAACGGCCGCAAAGCCGTATCCTGTTCTGGTCGAACTACGCCGATGACGCCTATCTTCGCGGGATCGCCCATATCGTGCCCGAGGACAGCGCCTATGGCTACGTGCTGAAGACCGCCTCGCGCGCGCGGCTGAAACTGGCCCTGCGCGCGGTCCTCGTCGAAGGGCAGATCATGGTGGATCGCGAAATCCACCGCCTGCAACGGCGCGGGACCTCTCTTCGGACCCGGCTGGACGACAGCGAGTTCAACGTTCTCATCGATCTTGCGCTGGGTCTGCAGGACAAGCTGATCGCGGAGCGGCGCGGCATGTCCCTGCGCACCGTGCAGAACCGGCTTATCTCACTCTACGAGAAGCTGGGTGTCATATCGGAATTCGACGACGAGGTGACGCTGAACAAGCGGGTGCGCGCGCTCAACCGGGCGCTTGTGACCCGCACGATCAACATCGAGACGCTGGAAACCGCCCATCGCGATCTGGAAACATGGCTGGCCGGACGATGACCTTTGCGTGACCGGGTTCCGGATGGCGGCGGAGAGCGGTCTGACAGGGTGCCGGCCCTCCGGGCGATCTATTCCGGGGTGAAGGCCGGGCGTCAGGCGCTCCACCAGGCTTCGATCTCGTCCCGGCTGATCCGGTCGGCGGGACCGAGGCCGACAAGCGTGGTGCGCGCGGCCTGCGTGCGCTTGGCCTCCAGGTAGCGGCCCACGGCGTGGATCTCGTAGGCGCCATCGGTGGTCTGCACAAAGCCCTTCAGGCGATACAGCCCCTCGGGCCGGCCGTTCAGCTTGTCGCCCAGGGCGCGGCGGTCGAGGACCGTGTCGCTGTCGTGCTGCCAGGCGGCATAGGCCGGATGCGCGGCCCTGGGCCGGGTGCCGGGCAGCGGCGTGATGCCGAAGAGCAGATCGGCCAGCGGGGCGGCGCCCGGGAGTGTCGGGGTCCGGGCGCCGATGGATTTCAGGCGGGCGGAAAGATCGTCGGGGATCGCGTCGCACTTGGTGACCAGGACAAGGTCGGCTGACGCGATCTGCTGTTCGACCTGGGGGGCAATCAGGGGATCGTCCAGCAGCGTGGGCGCGTTCAGCGCATCGACCAGGGTAACGATGCCGCCATAGATCATCTCGGGCTCGGCACGGGCGGCCTCGGCGATGGCGGCGGGGTCGGCGATGCCCGAGGCCTCGATCACCAGGTGGTCGGGGCGGTCGGGACGGTCCAGCACGTCGCCAAGCGCCATGAACAGATCCGCCCCCATGGTGCAGCAGACACAGCCGTTGGTCAGCGCCACCGTGTCGTCGCCCCGGGCCGAGATCAGCGCGTCGTCGATATTGATGGCGCCGAAATCGTTGACCATGATCATCAGCTTCAGCCCGTGATCCTCGGCCAGCAGCCGGTTGATCAGGGTGGTCTTGCCGGCGCCGAGATAGCCGGAGATGACGGTAAGCGGCAGACGGGTCATGCCAAAGGTGCCTCTTGGCCGGACAGGGTGCCGGGTACGTCCTTCAGCGCCCCGGACGCGCCGCCCACCGCCAGGATGCGCCCGTCGCGGACCGCGACCTGGGCGGCCTCGGGGCGGTTGGTATCCATGGTGATGATCCTGCGGGCGGCGACAAGGCGGATGTCCGGCATGGGCGTCTGGTCCTTTCGAAGTGGGGCCAAACTGGCGGAAACCGCGACGGGGGAAAAGGGCCAAAACAGGGCCTGCGCCTGCGCCATTGGTCTAAGGCGGGCGCGGCCCAGGGGGGGCTGACCCGGCGGATCAGGCCAGGAAGATCATGAAGCGCGTCGCGCGCTTGGCGCCGCCGCGCAGCATGGCCGGCCCGTCGAGGTGAAAGCGCAGGCTGTCGCCCTTGCGCAGGTCATGGGCGATGCCGTCGATGGTCACCTCCAGCCGGCCGTCGAGAACGACGATGTGAATCTCGTCGCCCGGGGTGCCGGGCACGCTCAGCTCGGCATGCTGGGGCAGGGCGCCTTCGCAGACCTCGGCGAAGAAGCCGCCGCGATTTGGCGAGACGCTGCGCAGTTCGGTGCCTTCGACACTGCTGCTGGTGACAGATTGCGAATCGCGCGGCAGGACCTGGGGCGCCTGCGCCTCGGCCAGGCGGACCAGGCGCGAGGCCGGCATGTCGTAGGCCTCGGCGATGCGGGCCAGCGCATGGGCCGTCGGGCTGACCTCACCATGTTCGAGCCGCGACAGGGTGGCCCGCGAAACGCCGCAGCGATCCGTGAGTTCGTCCAGCGACCAACCTGCCCGGTGCCTGAGATCCCTCAGACAGCGCGCGATCCGGTCATTCAGATGGTCCGAGTTTCCGATTTTCGTGAAACCTCCCATGTGTGAGAGGATGTGCGGATATCGTAAGGAAATCAAGGATCATCGCACGGCAGGGTTGAACATGGTGAGGGATATTGCGCAGTCCCTGTCAGGGTCTTCCCGCGTCCGGACAGGGTCGGGCAAAAAGAAAGCCGCGCCCTGAGGCGCGGCTTGTGGAACGGATGTTCGCGTGAACCGTATAAGGCTCAGCCCTGGCGGGCTTTGAATTTGCGCTGCGTCTTGTTGATGACGTAGACGCGCCCCTTGCGCCGCACGACCCGGCAGTCGCGGTGCCGGTTCTTGAGCGAGCGGAGCGAGTTCTTGACCTTCATGGCCTCTCTCCTGTCGTTCGGCGCGGCCTGCGAAGGGCGCCAGGGTTGCGGGTGCCTTGTGAGGGCCGGGGCCCTGACAAGACGGTGAATTCATGGTGGGCGGTACAAGGATCGAACTTGTGACCCCTTCGATGTCAACGAAGTGCTCTACCGCTGAGCTAACCGCCCATGAATACCTGCGTGTCATACTGCCCCGAGAAACAAACGGGGCGCGGATGACCGCGCCGGTGGAGGGCGTATAAAAGAAGTCGTTGAGAGGTGCAAGACCCTTTTGGCGGAGGAAGATTCCGGTCTATGGTGTGCGTCATGAGGAGCGCCGATGTCCAATCCTGCATTTGATGTCCTGATGCCGCATGTGCGGTCTTCCTGTGTCGTGTTTGCCTCGCCCCATTCGTCGCGAACCTACCCTCGAACCTTCGTCGCCCGCTCCGTTCTTGACGAACATTCCATCAGAACCTCGGAAGATGCCTTTGTAGATCAGCTTTTTGCGCCGGCGGCGGAATTCGGCGCGCCGTTGCTGACGGCGCGGGTGCCGCGGGCCTACGTGGATCTGAATCGCTCGGCGGACGAACTGGACCCGGCGCTGGTGCTGGGTGCGCGCAAGCAGGGACACAATCCAAGGGTGGCCTCGGGCCTGGGGGTGATTCCCCGTGTGGTTGCAAACGGGCGGGCGATCTATAGCGGCAAGATCTCGATGGAAGAGGCCCGGATGCGAATCGACCGCTACTGGCGGCCGTATCACCTGGCGCTGCAGGGTCTGCTGTCGGAGGCTCACCAAAGGTTCGGGCAGGCGATACTGGTGGATTGCCATTCGATGCCGCACGAGGCGATGGACGGGATCACCCGCAAGGGGATGCGCCGGCCCGAGATCGTGCTGGGCGACCGGTTCGGCGCGGCCGCCAGCAGCGACGTGGTGGACCGGATCGAGGAGGCCTTTACCAGCGCCGGATTCCTGGTGGCCCGCAATGCGCCCTTCGCCGGGGCCTATGTGACACAGGCCTACGGCCGGCCATCGCGGAACCAGCACGCCGTGCAGATAGAGATCGACCGCGCGCTTTACATGGACGAACGCCGGATCCGCCCGAACGCGCGCTACGGGGCGTTCAAGACGCTGATGCGCCGGGTGATCGCGGATATCGCGGCGGTCGGGTTCGAGGGCGACCAGATGCCGTTGGCGGCGGAGTAGGGCGGGGCGCTCTTCCCCGGAGTTTCCATTTACGCACCCTGCCCGGAATCAAGCCGAAGGCGCCGGGCAGCGGCGGCCCGCCCGACCGGGCTGCCACTTTGGTTGGGCTTGGTATGACCTCGGAGCAGGGAGGGTGATTGCACCATACAGCGCACCCGCACAGGTGTCGGAGCGGCATCCCGCGGGCCGCCGCTGCCCGGCTTGCGTTGTGATTGGGGTTGGGCGGTTTCTTTGAAGGGGCGTGGCAGCTGTTGCGCCTGGGCGAGATTCACCGCAACGCGCGGCCCTTCACGATGGCATCCGTCCCGAACTTCGCGCGAATTCGGTCAGCGGCCCGTTCCGCTCCGGCGCGGCGCACCGCCTGGGGATCCAGCAGGTCGCCGGACAGATCCGCTTCCGCTTCGGGCCGCAGGTCGGACAGGCCGCAGCCGATAAGGCGGTAGGGCCCCTTGTCGCCCATCTGATCCAGCAGCCCCCGCGCCGTGCGGTAAAGCGTATCGGCCAGCTGCGTCGCGTCGCGCAGCGCCACGCGGCGGCTGAGGCTCTTGTGATCGGCGCGCTTCAGTTTCAGCGTCACCACCCGGCCCGCCAGCCCCCGAGCCTTGGCCCGGTCCGACACTTTCTCGGCCAGCCGCCAGATGTGGCCGTCTAGGATGTCGGGATCCGAGGTGTCCTCGAAGAAGGTGGTTTCGTGGCTGATCGACTTGATCGGCTCATGCGCGGTCACGCGGCGCCGGTCCTCGCCGCGCGCCAGGTGCCAGAGGCGGTCGCCCAGCGAGCCGAACCGCGCCACCAGGTCGGTGCGCTCCCACCGGCGCAGGTCGGTGAAGGTTCGGATGCCCGCCGCCTCCAGCGCCGCGCCCGAGGCCTGACCCACGCCCCAGATCAGGCCGACGGGCTTGTCGGCCAGGAAATCCATCGTCTCGGCCTGCCCGATCACGGAAAACCCGCGCGGCTTGTCGAGGTCGGAGGCGACCTTGGCCAGGAACTTGTTGTGCGACAGCCCGATGGAGCCGGTCACGCCCAGCTCGGACTGCATCCGGCTGACCAGACGCGCCAGCACGATGGCGGGCGGCGCGCCGTGCAGTTTCTCGGTCCCGGTGAGATCCAGGAAAGCCTCGTCCAGCGACAGGGGCTGCACCGCCGGGGTCAGCTCCTCCATCATCGCGCGGATGGATTTCGAGACCTCGACATAGACCGACATGCGCGGCTTGATCACCACCGCGTCGGGGCAGAGCTTCAGTGCCTGGAACATCGGCATGGCCGAGCGCACGCCACGGATCCGCGCCACGTAACAGGCGGTGGAGACAACGCCCCGCCGGCCGCCGCCGATGATCACGGGTTTGTCGGCCAGTTCGGGGTTGTCGCGCTTTTCGACCGAGGCGTAGAACGCATCGCAATCCATATGTGCGATCGACAGCGAGAAGAGTTCGGGATGCGACAGGACCCGGGGGCTGCCGCAGGACGGGCAGCGCCGCGTTTCGGGGGTGCGGGTCAGGCAGGCACGGCAGAAAGCGGGCATGACCCCAGGGCTCCGGGCTTGGTTGGTGAAACGCCCCCGGGGACAGGCCCCGGGCTTGGACGCAAGGAAGTGTTGCATACATCTGAGAGGCTGTCATGCAAAGCGCAACGCCGAAGGAGACACCCGTGACCGACTTTTCCGGAGCGAAGGCTGCGCTGTTCCTGGGACCCGACCTGCTGGTGATCCAGCGCGACGACCGGACCGACATCCCCTGGCCCGGGCGCTGGGATCTGCCCGGCGGCGGGCGCGAGAACGGCGAGAGCCCGGTGGCCTGCGCCCTGCGCGAGACCGAGGAGGAGGTCGGCCTGCGGCTGAGTGCCGACGACATGATCTGGTCGCGCAGCTACCTGCGGCCCCATGGCCGGGTGTGGTTCTTCGTGGGGCATTTCAGCCCGGACCTGCGCAGCCGGATCCGCTTTGGCGACGAGGGCCAGGGCTGGGAGCTGATGCGGCCCGAGACCTACCTGGCGCACCCGCTCAACATCCCGCATTTCGCCGAGCAGCTGCAGATCTACCTCGATGAACCCAGGGCGGCGGCGCGCCTGGCCTCCTGACCGGTCAGCGCAACCGAAGGACGGGGGCGTTTGCCTGCCTGCCGCACCGGATGTGCCTGCCCGGGGCGGCGATGGGGTGGCGGTGCAGGCAGGTCGCGGGAAACAGGCATCTCTCCTACGAAAGGCCCCCCGCACGATATGCGGGGGGAGGTAACGAACCACAGGAAGAGAAAAGGTCCGTTTGGGGAGTGTCTTGCCTTCAGCATGTCGGAGATCGTGAGATCCGCAAAGTCGGGAATGCCACACCCGCAGCCGGCCGCCTGAATGTGTGCCATGGCGATCACATTTCGGGCGGCAAAGGGCCGGTCTAGGCGGATTTTGGCTTACCTGAAGCGGCGCGCTCAGTGATTTGGGCGCGTGGCCTGCGGGCTCCGGAGTTCGGCCAGGATCCCGGCGGCGGCCCCGGCGGGATCGGGCGCCTGGCAGATCGGCCGGCCGACCACGACATGATCGGCACCGGCGGCGATGGCCTCTGCCGGGGTCATGACGCGCTTCTGATCGCCAAGCTCCGCGCCGGCCGGGCGGACGCCGGGCGTGACGATCAGGCGGCCGTCGGCTTCGGACAGGGCGCGGATGCCGGTGGCCTCCTGCGGCGAGCAGATCACCCCATCGGCCCCGGCCTCGAGCGCGCGGGCGGCGCGTTCGACGGTGATACCGGCCAGGTCGCCGGACTGGATCATGCCGGCGTCGAGATCCTCGCGGTCGAGCGAGGTCAACACGGTGACGGCAAGGATCTTCAGCCCGGACCCTGCCGCGCCCTGTCTGGCCGCGCGGACCACGTGCGGGTCGCCGTGGACGGTCAGGAAGTCGAGGTCGAACTGGCTGATGCCGCGCACGGCGTTTTCGACCGTGTTGGAGATGTCGAACAGCTTCAGGTCGAGGAAGATGCGCTTGCCGTGCTCCTGCTTGAGCTCGTTGGCCAGCGCCAGTCCCCCGGTGGTAAGCATGCCCAGCCCGATCTTGTAGAAGGAGACGGCATCGCCCAGGTCCTGGGCCATGTTCAGCCCGGCGAGCGCGTTGGGCACGTCAAGGGCGACGATGAGGCGGTCGTCGGACATCGGGGTCTCCTGTTTCGGGGTTTCGGCGCGGTTTGGGCGAGGGCGGGGCCTGTTGTCAAGCCTCCGGACCGCCCCCGGAGACGCTCCCGCCCACCCACCCCGCGTCTCCGGGGGCGGTCCGGTCCGGGGCGTCGACGGGTGCGGCAGGGGCGCGGCGCGGAAAGCGGTGGATGTGGGGGCAGATAGGCGACGGGGCGGCGCCTGGCGGGATGGAGCCGCGTGAGAGGCAAGACCCTGCGAAAAGCGTGACAAATTCATCACATTCCAACTTGCAGACCGGCGTCCGACACCCCATTTCCATCTCAAGGCCCGACCAAGGCGTGCCGCTCATGGGCGCCGACGACACCGGGTGCTTGTAAAAGGAGACGATCATGGACTTGAACAAGTTCACGGAACGGTCGCGGGGATTCGTGCAGGCTGCGCAAACGATCGCGATCCGCGAGGGGCATCAACGACTGGCGCCCGAACATATTCTGAAAGCCCTGATGGACGATGACCAGGGGTTGTCGTCGAACCTGATCCGCCGCGCCGGTGGCGCGCCCGAACAGGTGGCACAGGCCGTCGATCTTGCCCTGGGCAAGATCCCGAAGGTCAGCGGTGATGCCGGCCAGACCTACCTGGACCAGAACACATCGAAGGTGCTGGCAGAGGCCGAGAAACTGGCTCAGGCCGCGGGCGACAGCTTTGTGCCCGTCGAACGCATCCTGATGGCGCTCTGCATGGTGAAATCCGAGGCGCAGAAGGCATTGCAGGCCGGTGCCGTCAACGCGCAGGCGCTGAACACGGCGATCAACGATATCCGCAAGGGGCGGACGGCGGACAGCGCGTCGGCCGAAGAGGGCTATGAAGCGTTGAAGAAATATTCGCGCGACCTGACCGAGGCCGCACGCGAAGGCAAGATCGACCCGATCATCGGCCGCGATGACGAGATCCGCCGCGCGATGCAGGTGCTGTCGCGCCGGACAAAGAACAACCCGGTGCTGATCGGTGAACCCGGCGTGGGTAAGACCGCGATTGCCGAGGGTCTCGCGCTGCGCATCGTGAACGGCGACGTGCCGGAGAGCCTGCGCAACAAGCAATTGCTGGCGCTGGACATGGGCTCGTTGATCGCCGGTGCGAAATATCGCGGGGAGTTCGAGGAGCGGCTGAAATCCGTCCTGACCGAGGTCACCGAGGCCGCAGGCGAGATCATCCTGTTCATCGACGAGATGCACACGCTGGTCGGCGCCGGCAAGACCGATGGTGCCATGGACGCGGCCAACCTGATCAAGCCGGCGCTTGCCCGGGGTGAGCTGCACTGCGTTGGTGCGACCACGCTGGATGAATACCGCAAGTATGTCGAGAAGGACGCCGCCCTGGCCCGCCGGTTCCAGCCGGTGATGGTGCAGGAGCCGACCGTGGAAGACACGATCTCGATCCTGCGGGGCATCAAGGAGAAGTACGAGCTGCACCACGGCGTGCGGGTCTCGGACTCGGCGCTGGTGGCGGCGGCGACGCTGTCGCACCGCTATATCACCGACCGGTTCCTGCCGGACAAGGCGATCGACCTCGTGGACGAGGCCTCCGCGCGTCTGAGGATGGAGGTGGATAGCAAGCCCGAGGAGCTGGACGCGCTGGACCGCGAGATCCTGCAGAAGCAGATCGAGGCAGAGGCGCTGCGGAAGGAAGACGATGCGGCGTCGAAGGACCGGCTCGAGACGATCGAGAAGGACCTGGCCGAGCTGCTGGAGAAGAGCGACGCCATGACCGCCGCCTGGCAGGCGGGCCGGGACAAGCTGGCCGGTGCGCGCGAGCTGAAGGAGAAGCTTGACCGCGCCCGGGCCGACCTGGAGATCGCGAAGCGGGAAGGCAACCTGGCCAAGGCCGGGGAGCTGTCCTACGGTGTGATCCCGGAGCTGGAGAAGCAGCTGGGCGAGGCCGAAGAGCGTGAAGACGGCGAGATGGCGGTCGAAGAGGCCGTGCGGCCCGAGCAGATCGCGGCCGTTGTCGAGCGCTGGACCGGCATTCCGATGTCGAAGATGCTGGAAGGCGAGCGCGAGAAGCTCCTGCGGATGGAAGATGGCCTGCACAAGCGGGTGATCGGGCAGGAGACGGCCGTGCGGGCCGTGGCCAATGCCGTGCGGCGCGCGCGGGCCGGGCTGAACGACGAGAACCGGCCCTTGGGCTCGTTCCTGTTCCTCGGGCCCACCGGTGTCGGCAAGACCGAGCTGACCAAGGCGGTGGCCGAGTTCCTCTTTGACGACGACAGCGCGATGGTGCGCATCGACATGTCGGAGTTCATGGAGAAACACTCGGTCGCCCGGCTGATCGGGGCGCCTCCGGGCTATGTGGGCTACGACGAGGGCGGCGTGCTGACCGAGGCGGTGCGGCGCCGGCCCTATCAGGTCGTGCTGTTCGACGAGGTCGAGAAGGCGCATCCGGACGTGTTCAACGTGCTCCTGCAGGTGCTGGACGATGGTGTCCTGACCGACGGGCAGGGGCGCACCGTGGACTTCAAGCAGACGCTGATCATCCTGACGTCGAACCTGGGCGCGCAGGCGCTGAGCCAGCTGCCGGACGGGGCCGATGCGAAGGCCGCCAAGGCCGAGGTGATGGAGGCGGTCCGGGCGCATTTCCGGCCCGAGTTCCTGAACCGGCTGGACGAGCTTGTCATCTTCGACCGGCTGGGCCGGGCGGATATGGACGGGATCGTAGACATCCAGATGGCGCGGCTGGGCAAGCGGCTGGCGGACCGGAAGATCCGGCTGGAGCTGGACGAGGACGCGCGGCAATGGCTGGCGGACGAGGGGTACGACCCGGTGTTCGGCGCCCGGCCCTTGAAGCGGGTGATCCAGCGGGCGCTGCAGGATCCGCTGGCGGAGATGCTGCTGGCGGGCGATCTGAAGGACGGCACGGTCATCCCGGTCTCGGCCTCGGGCGAGGGTCTGCTGATCGGGGACAGGGTGTCCTCATCCACGCGGATGCCGCCGGAGGACGCGGTGCTGCAATAAGGGGCTTTGGGGCCTTCGGACGATCGGGGCGGGGGGAGACCTCCGCCCCTTTTCGTATGCGCCGCGGGGGAGGGCTCCGGGCAGATGTCCCACGCGTGGGACACCTGGTGGGGTGAGGGATTTCAATGGGTTATGGGAGCGGGTTTACGGGTTGTTAGGGTTTGGGGGATCGGACACTCGTATCGCTTCTGTGCGCACTGTAGGCTTTCGCAGCAAACACTGTTCAAGCGTTCATTGAGAGTGCTTCGCCTTCTCTGCGGCTGCGAGAAGCTTGTCCGCAATCTCGTTCAGCTTAGCTTCCTCATCTGCATCGGGTCCCGGCCAGCTCTCATACAAGATGTCAGCAAGGAGCGGGTAGTTCCTGCCGACATGGAAGTCATGATCGCAGATTGGAAGTATCCGGCCCTTGCGGTTTATGTTGATGGAGATCGCTGAGTTCAACTCCCTGTTAGTCCAACCTTTCTCCGCAAACGTGTTCGAAAGGAAGGGAACGAAGAAGTTTGATTTCATCAAGCCGATGTTGATCTGTTCAACAATCGAGTCGCCCCACGAAATACTGCTCTGGTCAAAGAAAACTTTTACGCCGAGGACAACGAGTTTGTCGTGGAGCTTCTTGACTCTTGGCTTGTCTTCGGAAGCATGAGACAGGAAAAGATCAAATTGGTGAATCATGTGGGCGTGCTCCTGGATCCAATCTGACGATTTCGGGTTTGCCTCCATAGCTTGCTTGCAAAGTTTGGAAAGCACGGGATCGCCTTCTCCGCGGACTTGTTTGATATAGCCGAGCCAGCCTTCAACGTGTGACCAGAAAGCCTCAGGCTTAGCATCAAGCCCAATCCAGAGGCTTGCTGCTTGCTCCAATCCATACTTCTTGGCTGAGTAGAGCTTCATTCGCAGCCGCTTGACGTCTTTGCGCCAGACATTTGGACACTGATTTACGATTAGGCCGGTAACGACTTGCCTCTCACCAAAAAGCTGAACCCGGGTCTTGTCCCTATTGATCTGGAAAGACGAACCTCGAAATGCTTCCTCAAGGCGCTCACCCAATTCGACCACGCGGTCGCCGTACTCCGGTTCCCATGCCTTGATCAAGGTCCTCGGTATCCTCTTCGAGCTGGAGGAGAACGTGATGTCATCGGCATAGCGTGAGAAGCGTAGGTTCTCCTTCGCGGCCAAAGCGATGAGTTCCTTGTCGAGGTTGTGGGCAATCAGGTTGGCGAGAGCCGGTGAGGTTTTTGCACCCTGTGGGAGGCGGTCTTGGTAGGTGCAAATGCGAGCCAGAATCGTTGCGACGCGATCATTGTATCCGAATAGCTTTGACATGAAGATGCCGCGGATCCGTGCAAATCCGATAGATCCAAAGAAATCTTCGATATCAATGTTCAGTATCCATCTTTGTCTCTGATGGTATTGAGCGTTCGAAAGGAACGAGCGGCCGCTCACATAACCATGAACAAAGGGTTTCGGATTGTAGACCTCAAGTAAGACAGCCGCAAAACGCTCCTGAGCCATCGCCAAGCCACGTAGTGGCTTGTCTATGGTCCTTGTGCCGCCGCGTTTCTTTGGGATCTCAAATGTCTTGTAATACTCGCCTGTCTCTGTGTTCTTAAGTATTCGCAAAAGTCCACCTGGGCGCATCATCAACGCACCTGCTACATCCTGCACGGAGTGCGCAACACCAATTAGGAGATGGGCTGTTGCCGGATCGAAATGATTTGGAAGGCCCAACCCTCGTTCTCTACCTTCATCAGCGTCTAAGGAACGATTATCCGTCGGACCGTCGCGATTTTGGACCAACGTTTCAGCGAGCCACCGGGGATTCACCAGCGGAAATTAGAGAGCCGGACCTTCAACGCAAGATTATAGAATTGGCGTTACGGGTCAACCCTGTAGCTGAGGGCATGCGATGCTTGGGTCGCCACACTCCTCCCATAAGCTGTGATAGAATCGAGCAACGGCGCCTACTGCCCTAAAGCTGCATTGCAGCAACCGAGCCGGCGACGAATGTCGGCTCTGGGCCGATCGCAGCGGACAGCAGGCTTGATGGCCAGATCCCTCCACCAGCCCGCAAGGTGGGTCAAAGGACCCACCCTACGCCGCCCCTCTCACTCCACCCGGAACCACCGCTCCACCTCGTCCAGCACGTCGTCGATGATCCCAGGCGATTTCGCCTCCGGCCCCGAAAAGCGCAGGATCCAGCCCTTGCGCGTCAGCTCGCGCCTCACCGTCAGGCCGCGGCGGAGGGTTCGCATGCGGCGGGGCGCGCCGGGCTCGGACGGGGCGGGCTGGATCGGGGTGGGGGAGAGGGCCTCGGTCAGGACCGGCAGGACGGCCTCCCACTGGCTGTCCAGGGCATGGGTGCGGCGGTCGGGGATGGCGTCGTGCAGGATGTCGTCCCACCCCGAGCGCAGGGCCGAGGCGAGGCGGTCGAGGCGCGACACGGACAGGCGTTCGGGCGTGGCGAAGCGGTATTCGAATTCATCGGCCACGATCACATGCCCGCGCAGGCGCGAGCGTTTCTGGCGGGAGAGCGCGGGGAAGAGGTGCTCGACCGCGGCATCGGCGGTGGGAAAGAGGCCGGCGCGCAGGCAGGTGACGATGAGCATCGCCTTTTCCCAGGGGCTGACCTGGGCGCGCATCTCGTTTTCCGACACCATCGAGGCGATGGCGCTTTCGAGGCTGTCGGGCTGGCGGATGACGGCGGGGATCGTGTCGCGCCCCATCTCGCGGAAGACCGACAGGCGGCGGTGGCCGGAGATCAGGCCGTAGGGGCAGGGACGGTCGGGATCGGGCTCGGTCTCGAAGATCTCGATCGGGTGGCGGAGGCCTTCGGTTTCGATCGAGAGGCGCAGTTCGGCCAGCGCCTCGGGGTCGTGGACGATGCGGTCGCGGGGGATGGCGTCGGGGTCGATGTCCGACAGGTGGATGTCGCGGATCGGGTCGGTCATTGCGGTCTCCTGTGGTTGTCGCGCAGGAGATGTGGGGGGCGGCGCAGGGGTGTTGCGTGCGTACGGTGGTAAAAAAGGCCCGCCCCGGGGTCGGGACGGGCCGTGCTGCGCGGCTGATGGGGCCGGAGGCGCGGGGTGCGGGAAGTAACTGGAGCCCCGCGCCTCCGGCGGCCGGTGCGGTCACGCAGGCAGGCGCAGCCGAGGCTGGTCCTGGGAGCCTGCCGGGCCACCGCGTCCGGCGCGCGCCCGCCCGGTCGGTGCCGGGGCAGGGCTTATTCGGACGGCAGGATGACCTTGTCGATCACGTGGATCACGCCGTTGTCGGCCTCGATATCCGCCTGGGTGACGGTGGCGTCGTTGACCATCACGCCATTGTCGAGGTCGATCATGATCTCGCCGCCCTGAACGGTGGCGGCGGACATGTCGTCGCTGAGGTCGGTGGACATCACCTTGCCCGGCACCACGTGGTAGGTGAGGATCGCGACGAGCTGGTCCTTGTTCTCGGGCTTCAGCAGCTCTTCGAGCGTGCCTTCGGGCAGGGCCTCGAAGGCGGCGTCGGTGGGGGCGAAGATGGTGAAGGGGCCGTCGCCCTTCAGCGTCTCGACCAGGCCGGCGGCCTGGACCGCGGCGACGAGGGTTTCGAAGTCCTCGGAGGCGGCGGCGGTGTCGACGACGTCCTTGGACATGTGCGCTTCGGCGAAGGCCGGCGCGGTCGCAAGGCTGGCGAGAAGGGCGAGGGCGGTGGTGCGGATGAACATATGGATCCTCCTGTCATGATCATCGATGCATGTTGGCATCTGGTCAGGGGTACGGCGGTGCGGCGCGGGCGGATCACCGGGAGGCGGCTGCATATGGTGCAGGCGGGGCCTTGACGAAGGGCGATCGGCCGCTAAGCCGCGCGGCCGGGGCGGTTCCAGAAAACTCTTCGTGATGGGGCGTCAGCCGGGCGTGAGCGCCGGGGCCATGAAACACGCGCTTTTGTCACGAGGAATTCGCCATGGGCCGGCATGTAGGTCTTGCGGTGCGGGCCATGCTGACGATGATGCGCGCAGGCGCACCGAACACCGCGCGAGGAGGACGACCCATGGAATTCTGGCTGCAGGCGTTGCAGGTCATCGTGCTGATCTTCGTTCTGGCCGTGGGGCTGGGCGTGCTGGCGATGGTCGTGTTCTACATCCTCGACCGGACCCAGACCGAAGACGCGATCCGCAGGAACTACCCGGTGATCGGCCGGTTCCGGGGGCTGTTCACCGAGCTGGGCGAATTCTTCCGCCAGTACTTCTTTGCCATGGACCGCGAGGAGATGCCCTTCAACCGGGCGCAGCGGAACTGGGTGTACAATGCCTCGCTGGCGAAGGGGAACACGGTGGCCTTCGGGTCGACGCGGAACCTGAACATTCCCGGCACGCCGATCTTCATGAACGCGGTGTTCCCGCCGCTGGACGATCAATATGCCTCGACCGAGCCGATGCTGATCGGGCCCTATTGCCGCGAGCCCTATGCCGCGCCGTCGATCTTCAACATCTCGGGCATGTCCTATGGCGCGATTTCGAAACCCGCGGTGCGGGCCCTGGCCTATGGGGCGAAGCAGGCCGGGATCTGGATGAACACCGGCGAGGGCGGCCTGTCGCCTTATCACCTGGAGGGGGGCTGTGACATTGTCTTCCAGATCGGTACGGCGAAGTTCGGCGTGCGGGACGAGGACGGCAACCTCGACGACGACAAGCTGCGCGCGGTGGCTGCCCATCCGCAGGTGAAGATGTTCGAGATCAAGCTGAGCCAGGGCGCCAAGCCCGGGAAGGGCGGCATCCTTCCGGCGGCGAAGATCGATGAGGAAATCGCCGCAATCCGCCACGTGCCGATGGGGCGCGATGCGATTTCACCCAACCGGCACAAGGAAGTGCATGATTACGACGGGCTGCTGGACCTGATCGCCCATGTGCGCGAGGTGACCGGCAAGCCGGTGGGCTTCAAGACCTGCATGGGCAGCGCCGATCCCTGGTTCGACCTGTTCAAGAAGATCCGCGAGCGCGGCGAGGAAAGCGCGCCCGATTTCATCACCGTCGATGGCGGTGAGGGCGGCACCGGCGCCGCGCCGATGCCTCTGATCGACCTGGTGGGCCTGCCGCTGCGCGAGGCGCTGATCCGCATGGTCGACCTGCGCGACCTGGCCGGGCTGCACGAGCGGATCCGGATCGTGGCCGCGGGCAAGCTGGTGGCGCCGGGCGACGTGGCCTGGGCGATCTGCCTTGGCGCGGATTTCGTGACCTCGGCGCGCGGCTTCATGTTCAGCCTCGGCTGCATCCAGGCGCTGAAGTGCAACAAGAACACCTGCCCCACGGGGGTCACCACGCATATCCCGTCGCTGCAGAAGGGTCTGGTGGTCGAGGACAAGAAGGCCCGCGTGGCCGCCTATGCGAAATCGGTGATCGGCGAGATCGAGACCATCGCCCATTCCGTGGGCGTGGCCGAGCCCCGGCAGATGCGGCGGCGCCACGTGCGGGTGGTGCTGGACGACGGGACCTCTGTCCAGGTGAACGAGCTCTATCCTTCGGTCCAGCTGGGCGTGGAAGGCATCGCGAAGGCGCGCGGCAACAAGATGTTCGAGGCCGCGCTGGAGCGGATGGGCGGGACCTGAGCCCCGGATCGTCCGGGTTCGTTACAGCCATCTGCCCCAAACGTGAGTGCTGTTCATTTTGACGATGAGCGGACCACCCCTATTGTCATCGGTGAAGGACCCGCGCGGCCCGCCTCGTCCCTGAACAGGACGGGCCGGACGCGGGTGCGCGTGGATGAAGGAAAGGGAGCCGCCCATGGCTTTTCGCTGGAAGAACGATCTGACCCGGGCCGACGTGACGCCCGAAGCCGTCTGGCTCAACCGCCGCCAGATTCTGGGCGGGGCGGCCGGGCTGGGGCTGGGCGCCATCGCCGGGGGCGCGCGCGCATCCGGCGATCTTGAGCCCAACGACTGGGAAGAGATCACGACCTTCAACAATTTCTACGAATTCGGCACGGGCAAGAACGATCCGGCCCAGAATGCGCACATGATGACGACCAGCCCCTGGTCGATCACCATCGATGGCATGGTCGACCGCCCGGGCGAATACGGGTTCGAACAGATCATGGAGGCGATGAGCGTCGAGGAGCGGATCTATCGCTTCCGCTGTGTCGAGGCCTGGTCGATGGTCATCCCCTGGAACGGGTTCGAACTGGCCGACCTGCTTGAGATCGCGGGCGTGCAGGGCGGGGCGAAATACGTCGCGTTCGAGACCCTGCTGCGCCCCGACGAGATGCCGGGCGTGTCGCGGCCGGTGATCGAATGGCCCTATGTCGAGGGGCTGCGCCTGGACGAGGCGATGCATCCGCTGACGATCATGGCCACGGGGATCTACGGCAAGCCGATCCCGAACCAGAACGGCGCGCCCATCCGGCTCGTGGTGCCGTGGAAGTACGGCTACAAGTCCATCAAGTCGATCGTACGGATCACGCTGACCGACAGCGAGCCGCCCACCGCCTGGAACAAGTACGCGCCGAACGAATACGGCTTCTATTCCAACGTGAACCCCAACCGCCCGCATCCGCGATGGAGCCAGGCGACGGAGAAGCGCATCGGCGCGGGGCTGCTGGCGCGGCGGCAGCCGACCCTGATGTTCAACGGCTATGAGGACCAGGTCGCGTCGATGTACGAGGGCATGGACCTGATCAAGTACCATTGACCGAACGCGTCTCCATACTGACCTGCCCGCAGTGCGGGGCGGCATCGACGGAGAGGATGCCGGAGGACATGTGCCTTTTCTTCCATGAGTGCACGTCCTGCGGCGTTCTCCTGCGGCCGAAGCCCGGCGATTGCTGTGTCTTCTGCTCGTACGGGACGGTGCCCTGTCCGCCGGTCCAGCAGGGCCGGTGCTGTGCGTGACGCGATTACGGCCAGCCTGTCACAGCGCCTGACCGCGCAGGCGCGCAAGGTCCCGGAATGGTGTGTGTATATAGTGGGGGCGCTGCCGGCGCCCTGGCTGTTCTGGCAGGCGCTGACCGGCGCGCTGGGTGTCGAGCCGATCGAGGCGCTGGAGCATGAATACGGCCGGCTGGCGTTGCAGCTGCTGCTGGCCGGGCTGGCGGTGACGCCGCTGTGGCGGCTGACCGGCGTGAACCTGGTGAAGTTCCGCAGGCCGCTTGGGCTTCTGGCCTTCTTCTATCTGTGCCTGCATTTCCTGGTCTGGCTGCTGCTGGACGTGCAGATCCTGTCCCAGGCCTGGGCGGATATCGTGAAGCGTCCCTTCATCACCATCGGCATGGCGGGCTTCCTTCTGCTGGTGCCGCTGGCCGTGACCTCCACCCGGAAGGCGATCCGGCGCATGGGGCCCAAAGCCTGGGGGCGGCTGCACCGCCTGGTCTATGTCGCTGTCGGGCTGGGGGTGCTGCACTTCGTGATGGGGCGGAAGGGGTTGCAATACGAACCGCTGGTCTACGCCGGGATCCTGGTGGTGCTGCTGGGACTGCGGCTGGTGCCCCGCAGGCGGTAAGGCTGGTCCGCCCTGATCGGGGGTGGCCGGGCTGAATCGGACCTGATCGGGGCTGTCGCCGGGGAAGGCTGGGGGTAACTTTGTGGAAAACGCACAGGATTCGATCAGGGGCCTGCGATCCGGTCGGGAAACGGCGGTTCCGGCGGGCTTCGATGTGAAAAAATGAGACAATAAATCGTTAAATATCAGTCTGTTGCTATCTCATACGAAGAAAAAATGACATTGACTGAAAAAAGCGCTTGCGGGTTTTGGGCAGTATC
>NZ_AQQR01000020.1 GCF_002210095.1 Marinibacterium profundimaris
TCAAAGAAAATCAATGTCCTGCTGGACAACCATCATAGGAGACAGAAATGATCAACCCGATGTCATTGGAAAATCAGGTAGTAATCGTCACCGGCGCCGGACAGGGGATCGGCCGCGGCGTGGCGGAACTGGCGGCCGATCTGGGTGCCAGGGTCGTCGTGAACGATCTCAACGAAGACGGCGTCAAGGAAACCGCCGAGAAAATCGGCGGCAATGCCCGCGCCCTCGTCGGGAACGTGGCCGACCCGGACTTTCCCGAGAAACTGGTGAAGTTCAGCCTTGACGAATTCGGGGACATCAACGGTCTGGTGAACAACGCCGGAATCGTGCGCGCCGCGATGATCCACAAGATGGACCGCGCCACATGGCAGCAGGTCATCGACGTCAATCTCACCGGTGTCTTCGCCTGCCTTCAGGCCGTGGGCACCTACTACAGGGATCAGGCCCAGAAGGACCCGGACAGCTCTGCACGCCGCGCCATCGTCAACGTCTCCTCCGATGCTGGCCGCCGCGGTACCATCGGGCAGATCAACTATGGCGCCGCCAAGTCCGGCGTGCTCGGCTTGACGATGAGCGCCGCGCGCGAATGGGGCCGCTACGGGATCAACGTCAACTCGGTCTGTTTCGGAATGGTCGAAACACCGATGACTGAAACGATCCGATCGGACAAGTTTGCCGACAAATACATGGCACAGATCCCGATGGGCCGTATGAGCACCCCTGAAGAAGTGGCGCAGCCGGTCTGTTTCCTGTTGTCCAACGCGGCATCCTACATCACCGGCCAGCACCTGAGCGTGAACGGCGGCTACCACATCGGGTTCTGAGGTGACAGGCATGGAAAAGGAACCGGGGCCCGACGCCGTCTTTGCCGCCAAGCTGGCCGAGGGCGTCTTCGAGATTCAGAAATGCGGCAGCTGCGGCACGCATGTCTTTCATCCGCGTGTGATCTGCCCAGCCTGCGGCAGCGCAAACCTTGAATGGGTTACGCCCTCGGGCAAGGCTACGGTCTATGCGCGGACAGTTGTGCGCCGAAAGCCCGAACGCGGCGGCGATTATAACGTGGTGCTGGTGGACCTCGAAGAAGGTGTTCGAATGATGTCGCGCGTGGACGGCGTCGCGCATGACGAAATTGCCGCCGGGCTGAAGGTGATCGCGTCGATCGGCGAAGGCGCGGACGGTCAATCCGCTGTCGTGTTCCGGCCCGAAGGAGGTGCAGGTTGAGTTTGCGGGGAAAAGCCGCCATTGTCGGAGCGGCGCTGGCCGGTTGTGGCGAGGCCCATGGCAAGAGCGCGATGGAGATCACCGTCGAAGCCGTACAGGGCGCGCTGGCCGATGCCGGGGTCTCGCTTTGCGACGTCGACGCCATCGCAACATGCCAGCCGCTGGACATGCTGTCGGGGCTGACGCTGGCGCAGGAACTGGGGCTGAACCCCAGGTTCGCCATGAACAACCGCATGGGCGGCTCGTCGTTTCTGTCGCACACGCTCTGGGCCGCGACGCTGCTGGAGTTGCGGCTCGCCGACACGGTGCTGATCGCCTACGGGTCGAACCAGCGCACCGCCTCGGGCAAGCTGATGACAGCGCTCGGCCTGCCAACCTACGAGGCCCCCTACCGGCCGATGTTCCCGCTGTCGTCCTACGCGCTTGCCGCGGACCGTCACATGACTCAGTTCGGCACCACGCGGGAACAACTGGCCGACGTGGCGGTGGCCGCCCGTGCCTGGGCGCAAAAGAACCCCGAAGCGTTCGTTCGCAACCCGCTGACGCGCGAGGATGTCATTGCCTCTCGGCGGGTCTCGGATCCGCTGCGGCTACGCGACTGCTGCCTTGTCACCGACGGTGGCGGCGCGCTGGTGATGCGGCGGGCCGAGACGGCGAAGGATCACCCCAGGCCACCGGTTTATCTGCTGGGGGGCGGCGAAGGCACCACCCACCGCGACATTTCCGAAATGCCGGACCTGACCGTGACCGGGGCCGTGCAATCGGGTGCGGCGGCCATGGAAATGGCCGGCGTGCGCCCGTCGGATATCGACGTGGTGGAGCTTTACGATGCCTTCACCATCAACGTGATCCTGTTCCTTGAGGATCTGGGCTTTTGCAGGAAAGGCGAGGGTGGCGCCTTCGTCGAAAGTGGCGGCATCGCGCCCGGCGGTCATCTGCCGGTCAACACCAACGGCGGCGGACTGTCCTGCGTGCATCCCGGCATGTACGGCATCTTCACGCTGGTCGAAGCGGTGCGGCAGCTGCGCGGCGAAGCCGGAGACCGCCAGATCGACAGCGCAGAGCTGGCCCTGGCCCACGGCAACGGCGGTGTCCTGTCCAGCCAGGTGACGAACATCCTGGGCACCGAAGCCACCCTCTGACCAGGCCATCGGGCAAGACGACAGCGGCCCTCCATACAGAGGGCCGCTTTGCGTTTCTGCCTGAGGTGACTCAGTTCGGGTAGGTATCCATGTCGATCTTGGAGTAGATTTCCTGGCGCAGAAGATCGGCAAAGGGCTTCGGATTGTCGCGGATCGGATGCAGCGGCTTCACCAGACCATGCCATTTCTCGATCAGCTCGCGGTAGGTCGCGATCAGCGGTTCGGGATCTTCGATGCCGCGCTCTTCGCGGGAGATGCGGGCAATCTCTTCAAGGTCAGCGGTGCGAAAATCAACCAGATCCTGAAGGAACTCGGGCGAAGGTTTGTGAACCGTCAGTCCAAGGTCAGCGGCCTCTTTCAGCACATCCAGATCATCGGTTTCGTAATTCACCTCGGTCTGCGCCACGGCGTCGGGGATATTCTTGGTGAATTGTGTCCGTTGCTCACTTGAGAGGGACTTCCAGAACTTCGGGCTGAGGGCAAAGATCGACCCGGAATGATAGGTGCCCAGCGGCAGCTCCGTCAGGTGCTTGGCAACTTCAATCAGGCTATGCCCCTTGAGCGCCCCGACCGGTTGCACCGCGGCGGTGACGACGCCGTGGCTCATCGTATCATACATCTCGCTCGTTGGCACGTTGACAGGCTCGGCCCCAAGGCGGGTTGCCCAGCGATCCCAGACCGAGCCGCCTGTGCGCAGCTTGACGCCCTGCATATCTTCGATGGTCACAATCGGCTGGGTCGTCAGCAACACGTAGGGCGCTGTGCTGATCCCGCTAAGGGCCACCATGCCGTTCTTGGCGAATTCGTCCTGGCACGGCTGGCAGTTAAGCATCACGAACTCGCTGGTCGCGCCGAGCATCGCGTAATGATCCTCGCCCAGAAGCGCCATATCGGCGACGAGCTGCGCATAGGGCATTTCCGAACGGAAATAGGTCAGCGCAAGCAGGCCCACATCGGCCACACCGTCGCGCAGACCGGACAACGTCGGCTTGGCACCGAGCAGCGCGCCACCGGTAAACTGCTTGAAGTCGAAGGCGTCGGGAAATTCGGCTTCTGTCATCTCGACAAAGGCGGCATGGCCGCGCGATGTCGCGTGATTGGGCGAGGTCCAGTTGCTTACCGTCACCCGTTTTTCGGCCAGGGCGGGCGTGGCCGAGAGTACGGCACCCGTCGCCAGTATTGTCAGGATTTTCGTCAGTCTCATGTGGTCTCCTCCTCTTTGTAAAAGTCCCGCTGTCGCGCGGGTTTCATCACGGCAGTTTCAACTTCCAAGCTCCGGCAGGAACATGATCAGTTCGGGGAACGCGACCATGATGATCAGGACCACCACATCGGCGGCCAGGAACCACATGACGCCTTTAAAAATTAGCGAAATCGGAACCGCGTCTCCGACGATTCCCTTTATCACGAAGACGTTGAGCCCCACCGGCGGCGTAATCAGCGCCATCTCGACCAGCTTGGTTGCAAGGACGCCGAACCAGATCAGGCTGATATGGTTAGCCTCAAAAATCGGCAGAAGAACGGGTAGCGTCAGCAGCAGGATGCCCAGCGGATCTAGGATCATGCCCAGCAGGCAAAAGAGCACCGCTGTGCCGAAAGCCAGCATTACATAGCTCACCCCCAGCTCGATCACCAAGTCTGACATCGCTTCGGGGATACCGCTGATTGCCAGAAACCGGGAAAACAGATTGGCACCAACCGCAATGATAAAAATCGCCGCTGTCATTTTTGCAGTGTCCATCAGCGCGATTTTCGAAACTTTCCAGTTCAAAGTGCCGCGCGCCGCCGCAATCACGAAGGACAAGGCCGCCCCGACAGCGCCAGCCTGTGTCGGTGTGAATATCCCGGTGAACAGACCGCCAAAAACACCCAGCACCAGCAAGATTACAGGCCATGTTTCGCTCAGAGCCTCCAGCCGTTCGGACCAGATGGCACTTTCGTCCAGTGGCGGCGCAAGTGCGGGGTTGATCCGCGCACGAATGATGATCACGGCCCAGTACCCCAGCATTGTCAGCACGCCCGGCACGATCGCAGCCAAAAACAGCTTGCTGATCGCGACCTCGGCAAAAACGCCGTAGATGATCAGAAGGATGCTCGGCGGGATGAGTGAGCCCATGGTGCCGGCCGCGGCAACCACGGCGGTACTCAGCCCGGGATCGTAGTCGCGCTTCAGCATTTCCGGCACCGCGATACGCCCCATCGCCGCGGCGCAGGCCAAGCTGGAACCCGCCGCGGCCGAAAACAGCGCTGCGCCGCCCACGCTGGCGACTGCCAGCCCCCCGGGCAGGAACGACAGCCAGACCCGGGCGGCCTTGAAGATCCCGCGCGTGATGTCGGTCTGGTAACAGACGTAGCCCATCAACAGAAACATCGGGATCGAACTCAGCGTCCAGTGCGCGGCGAAGTCATATGGCACGGCGGTTAGCAGGCCGAAGGCCGCGCCGCTGCCCAGCATGGCCCAGAACCCGAAGAAGGACACGATGCCCAAGGCCACCGCGATCGGAATGCGCAGCAAAACCAGCAGGATGACGGAAACGATGCCACAAAGGCCGATCTGAAAAAAGCTCACCGTCGTGCTCCTATTCGGACATGTCGTGATTGGGGCTGGCCATGAACGCATCAGTGAAGGGGCGTTGGATCAGCTTTGCCAGCAAAAGAAGAACCATCAGACCTGCGCCGATTGGCAGAAAGAAGCGGCCGGGCCAGACGATCACCGCCGCCATGCCCATGGATTTCTCCCCGACAAGGTATTTCTCGACAGCGTCTATCCAGGTTTGCCAGGTGAGCAGCCCGTAGAACACCGCAGACAGTGCCAAAGCCAGCATGTCCAAAGCGGTCCTCGCCCCTGTCGGGAGCATATCGTGGATCAGGTCGACCTTGATGTGCTCGTTGGTATATTCGACGAAGGGAAGCGGCAGAAAGACCAACCCGACCATGTAATAGTAGGACACGTAATCCACCGTTCCCGGCAGTGGCTCGGCGATGAACTGGCTCAGGATGACGTCGAGCGTGACATGGGCCATCATCAAGGCCGCCAGAGCCGTCGCGGCGTTGGTGATGATCCGCGACACCCATCCAAGTCGGGCAATTACTGATTCCATCGCTGTTTCTTTCCTGTCATGGTCAGGTCGCTGGCCCTACGGCTATGCCCCTTGAAATACCGGTTGTCTCTTGCTCAGGAAGGCGTCGATGCCTTCGGAGTGGTCTGCGCTCTTGATGATTTGTCCCTGGATGATGGCTTCGGTTTCAAGAAAGCTCTCAAGCGAAGGTTGCAGCGCGGCGCGCATCAGCCGCTTGGCTCCGGCCAGCGCAAAAGTCGGGCCTGCCGCTAGGTCTGCCGCATAGTCCGCCGCGGCGTCATCGAGCGCGTCGTCCGGATGCACCTGGCTCGCCAGCCCCAGACTCAGCGCCTCTTGCGCCGGCACCAGCCGGGCAGAGAAGGCAAGATCTGTCGCCCGCTGTCGCCCAATCAGATTCTGAAGAAAAAACGCCGCGCCGCCATCCGGGGCCAAGCCAATCTTGCGAAAGACCTGACCAAGTTTCGCTGTCTCGGAAAGCAGCAGGACGTCGCAGGCCAGGGCCATGCTCAGCCCGATCCCCACCGCGGGACCGCGCACCGCCGCCACCACCGGCTTTTCACAGTTGTAGATCGACAGGATCATCTGGTGCGCCCGGTGCAGACGCGCACGGTCGCCCCAGACATCGTCCTTGCCCATGGTCGAAATGTCCGCGCCCGCACAAAAGGCACGGCCCTCGGCTCTCAGCAGTACCGCCCGGATCTCGGGGTCGGTGTGGATCTGGCGGAAGCTCTCCATGAGCTCGACCCGCATTTCAAGGGTCAGCGCGTTCAGCTTGTCCGGCCGGTTCAGCGACACGACGGCCAGACCGCATTTGCGTTCAACTGTGATGTCACTTTCCATGACGGTCCCTCCCCTCAGCAATAATCTGTCAGTCGGCAAAGAGCGCCCGTGCGATCCCGTTCTTGTGGATCTGGGTCGTGCCTCCGGTGATCGTCAGCATCCGCACGTCCCGCACCATCCGCTCCAGCGGCAACGAGCCGAAATAACCGTAGCCGCCGAACATCTGCATCGCGTCGTGGGTCACGCGCTGTGCCATCTCGGTGGCCTGGACCTTGGCAATCGATGACAGGGTCGGATCGGGCTGGCCCCGGTCGATCAGCGACAGCGCGGTGTAGCACAGCGACCGGGCAGCCTCGATCTGCACTTTCATGTCCGACATCATCCACTGCAGGCCCTGCATGTCGGACAGCGCCTTGCCGAACTGGCGGCGCGTTTTCATGTAGTCGCAGGCCAGGTCGAACGCACCTTCGGCCACGCCAAGTGCCAGAACCCCCATGCCGACGCGGGTGCCGTTATAGACACCCAGCGGACGGACAAAGCCGCTAGAATTCTCGGCCAGACCCTCGGTCACGATGTTCTCCGCCGGCACTCGCACGTCGTCAAAGTGGATCTCGCATTCGTTGCAGCCGCGCGCCCCCATCTTCTGTTCGAGGATGTGCACCGTCACGCCGGGGCTGTCACGTTCGACCAGAACCGTGCCAATGCCCCGCGCCCCCTTGCTGTCGCAGAACCGCGCATAGACCAGAAGGTAATCGGCCCGGTCGCCGAAGGTGGTAAATATCTTGCCGCCGTTCAGCACAAAGTCATTGCCGTCCCGCCGCAACGAGGTCGTCACTGCCGTGGCGTCCGAGCCTGCCTCGGGCTCGGTCCAGGAAATCGCGCATTCGATCTCGCCCGCCGCGAAGCGCGGCAGGAAGGCGCGCTTCAGCTCTTCGCTGCCGCAGGTGGCGATGATCCGGGGCGAGACGTTCTGATCATGGACAATCAGCGCGGTGTTGAAATCCACCTTCGCCAGTTCCTCGATCACCAGATAGCAATCGACCAGCGAGGCATCCCCCCCCCCATATTCGCCGGGGATGGTCATGCCCAGATAGCCAAGTTCGCTCAGGCGATGGTGGTTTTCATCGGGATAGATGCCCTCCCGGTCCCAGCGCGCGGCCCGATCGCGAAATTCACTCAGCGCTAGCTTGCGCGCCGCGTCCTTCAGCGCGATCTGCTCCTCGGTCAGCATTGAAGGATGCATGCGCTCTACCCTCCCCGCCGTTGGTTGAAGCTGTGGCCATAGACCATGGCGGCAATTGTGTTGCGCAGGATCTCAACGGTGCCACCGCCAAGCGCGAAGCCGCGCGCGTCACGCACCATGCGTTCCAGCGGGTATTCACGCGTATAGCCATTGTGGCCGTGGATCTGCAGCGCCTCGTTCGTGACCCGTTGCGCCATTTCGTTGGAGTAGAGCTTGGCCATGGTTGCATCCATCGGGTCGGGAAAGCCGTTCGGCGCGGGGTTGGTGGCGGCGCGATAGACCATCAGCCGTGCCGCATGGATCTGTGTCGCCATGTCGGCGATCTTCCATTGGAGGCCCTGAAATTCTTTGATCGGGCGGCCAAACTGATGGCGGATCTCCGAATATTCCTTAGCCGCCTCGAAGGCGCCTTGCGCCAGCCCCACGCACATCGCCGCATTGCCCACACGCTCGGGGCCGAAACTGCTCATCAGCAGCGCGAAGGAGCGCGAGCTTTCGGGATCGCCCTCAACCAGCACGTCCTCGGGACCGGCCTTGTAATTTTCAAGGATGATCTCGGCCTCGGTCAGACCCCGACCGCCCATTTTCCGTGATATGTGGCCGATCCGCGCGCCGGGTTTCTTCAAATCGACGACGAAGGCGCCAATCCCCTTTGCCCCGCTAGCCTTGCCGAAACGACAAAAGACCAGCGCGTAATCGGCCACATGCGCGCCGGTGGACCAGCACTTGTTGCCGTTCAGCACCCAGCCGTCGCCATCCTTGGTGGCCGTGGTGCGCAGATCGGTGACCGCGGACCCCGCCTCGGGTTCACTGATGGCGATGGCGATGAATTTCCTGCCCGCCGCCATGTCCGGCAGAAACCGCTCTTTCTGTTCATCGTTGCCCAGAATGCTGATCGCCCGCGACGGACCGTTCAGGTAAAGCTGCGAGACCAGCGCGGTGTTGAAACAGACCCGCGCCATTTCCTCCAGAAAGACGGTGCCCTGCACCACCGGCGCGCCGGAGCCGCCGTATTCCTCGGGGATGAACATGCCCAGATAGCCAAGCTCGGCCAGCTTGTCGCGGTTGGCGGCGGGAAATTCCTCTTTGTCGTCCCAATAGGCGGCCTTTGGGGCGAATTCCCGTTCGGCCAGCTTGCGGGCCTCCGAGCGAAAATCTTCCAGTTCCGGATCGAGCTTGAACATGTCAGTTTTTGTCCTCTGAGCGCGTGGAAAGCCCGGATTGGCGCAATGCGCCCAATACGCGTGCCGTATCGGCACCCGCTGCCGGGGCGGGTATGGGGGGCACGCGGTTATGACGTGCAAATTGCATTGGCAGCCCTGGAACAGGGACCGTGCCCAGATCTGGATGCGGAAGGTCATGGATCATGCCGCGTGCGCGCATGTCTTCGTCCGACACTACTTCAGCGAGCGTGCGCACCGCAGCGCCCGGCACATGTGCGCTGTTCAGGGCCGCGAAAATCTCGGCGCGGGTATGACGTGAGGTCCACGCTGTCACCCAGCCATCGACTCGGGCACGTTGCGCGCAGCGCGCGGGCCCTTCGGCAAGCTCGGCATCTTCGGCCAGATCAGGGCGGCCCATGGCACGGGTCAGGTGCTGCCAGTGGCGATCGTTCAGGCACATAATAGCCACCTGTCCGTCTTGCGCCGGAAACAGGTCGTAGGGTGCGACCTTGAGCACGGCCTGACTGTTGCCGGCCCGGTCAGCGAACCCGTCGGGCGCCAGCAAAAAGCTTGCGATATTCGATGCCAGCGCGTGGTGTGTGACGTCCTGCATTGCGATTTGGACAAAGTCCCCGCGCCCTGTCGTGCCGCGCGCATGCAAGGCTGCCATAATGCCACCAAAAAGGTGGATACCGCCAAGAAAATCGGCGATCGCTGCACCGCATTTCACCGGTGGACCATCTGGAAACCCGGTCACCGACATCAGCCCTGTCAGCGCCTGAATGGGGAAATCCATTGCCGGTGCATCGCGGTAAACGGAATCGGCGGCGTAGCCCTTGCCCGACCCCATGACCAAGCGCGGATTGCGAGCCGAGAGCGTCTCCCACCCGATACCCAGTTTTTCCATCGTACCAGGCCGGGAATTCTCGATCAACACGTCGGCGTTATCCGCCAGCGCCAGCAGCGCGGAGCGCCCTTCCTCCGACTGGAGATCAAGCACCACGCTTTGTTTGCTGGAATTCAGCATCATCGCCGCCGGGTTTTCGCGCCCGCCCGCGATGCCGCGAATGGTGTCACCGCCGGGCGGCTCAACCTTGATGACCTCGGCGCCCATGAGAGCGAACATCAGCCCGCAATAGGGCCCGAGATAAACCTGACCCAGATCCACCACTTTGAGCCCAGTCAGGGGGCCACCCGCTGCCGCCGCGGTCATGTGCCGCTAAAGCACGGTTTGCGCTTTTCCCTGAAGGCAGCCACGGCTTCGCGATGATCCTCGGTCTGCATGATAAAGGCCTCGGCGGTGGCCTCGATCTCAAGATAGGTGGCAAAGTCGCAATCCATGCCGCGGTTCAGCATCGCCTTGCCCAGCCCGAAAGCACGGGTCGGCCCGTCGGCCAGACGCGTGGCAAGTGCAATGGCTTCCGCCTCCAGCGCGTCTTCGTCGTGAATTGCATGGACTATCCCCAGATCGCGCGCCTCCTGCGCGCCGATCACCTGGGCGGTCATGAACATGGCCTTGGCGCGCTGCGTGCCAACCACCCGCGACAGCAGGTAAAGCCCGCCTCCATCGGGCACGATCGCCACCCGCGCATAGGCCTGGCAGAACTGGGCCGAGGGTGCGGCGAGGATCACATCGGCCAGAAGCGCGATATTGAACCCCACACCAAATGCAGGCCCCGCAACCGCCGCAATCACCGGCTTTTCAAGATCATAGAGCATCCGGGTGACGCGGTGTTGTTGCTTCATGCGGTCGCGCATTGCGGTTGGCGACGCGCCTGCAAAGGTGTTGATGTCACCGCCCGCGCAAAATGCGCCACCGGTTCCGGCGATTAGCAGCGCGCGGACACGGTCGTCATCGCGCACTTCCGTGACGATGCGCTCCATCTCCTTGCGCGCGGCCTGGTCGAGCGCATTCTTCTTCGCGGGGAAGTCGAACGTCATCCGACCGACACCCTCTGAGCATTTGTACAGCAGGGTCACCGCTTCCTCCTCCCGGAAATGGATCTCTTGGGAACACGCTAGAGGCGGGTTGTGCCAACAAGCTATAGGTCAGCGCCGGAAAACAGATTTGTGTTAAATAGATGCCGCCCGTTTTTTCCGTTGCGGTCTCAAGGCCGCGGTGTTTCGGTCTGGCCAGAGATGCGCTGACGGCGGCTCCGCGCAACGTCCTGATGAAACAGCAAAGAGACCGAAACCATGTATTCCGAAACTCTTCTCGGCCATCTGCGCCTGCCCGTGATCTGCTCGCCAATGTTCCTGGTATCCGGTCCCGACCTTGTCATCGCCCAGTGCAAAGCCGGCGTGATCGGCAGTTTTCCCGCCTTGAACGCACGCGAAAAAGACGGCGAGCCCCCCCTGCTTGAAGCCTGGCTCAAACGCATCACCGAAGAGCTCGATGCACATAATCAGGCCAATCCCGACCGGCCCGCCGCGCCCTTTGCGGTCAACCAGATCGTGCACCGCTCGAATGATCGGGTCGAACGCGACGTCGAGATATGTGCCCGTTGGAAGGTGCCAGTCTGGATCACTTCGATGGGTGCACGCGAAGACGTGAACCAGGCGGCACATGATTGCGGCGGCATCGTGCTGCATGACGTGATCAACAACAAATACGCCCGGAAAGCGATCGATAAGGGCGCCGACGGCCTGATCGCGGTCTGCGCGGGCGCCGGCGGCCACGCCGGGGCCTTGTCACCCTTTGCGCTGGTTCAGGAAATCCGGGCATGGTTCGACGGTCCGCTGGCGCTGTCGGGTTCTATCGCCACCGGACAGGCTATATTAGCGGCGCAGGTCATGGGCGCCGATTTCGGATATATCGGATCGCCCTTCATCGCTACGACCGAGGCTGTCGCTTCGGAGGAGTACAAGCAGATGATCGTCGACAGCTGTGCGGACGATATCGTCTACACCAATCATTTCAGCGGCGTGAACGCGAATTACCTGAAGCCGTCAGTCCGGGCGGTCGGCCTCGACCCGGACAACCTGACCGGCGTCGGCAACAAGCTCAATCTGTCGACGGGCGACATTCGGCCCAAGGCCTGGCGTGACATCTGGGGCAGTGGTCAGGGGATCGGTGCGGTCGGCGCGGTGACGACGACAGCGGACTATGTTGACCGTCTCGTCCGAGAATACCATGCCGCCAAAGATGCGCTCTGCGCCTGACGAAAAAGGGCGGCAAGTTGCCCAGCCGCCCATCTGATCCTGCCACTATCGCAGATGCCTGAGGAGCGATCTCAGCGGTCTTTTTGGTTGATGATCAGTTCTGCATTCTCGGGCAGTTCCGCAACAATGCTCACCGCGTCGGCACGGATCCTGGCATGCAATTTAAAGGCCTCAGCTGCGGCCGCTTCCGCAGCTGAGGCGTCGGCGCCGTCTTCCAGCACAAGCGAAAGCCGGATCATGTCACGGTCACTTTCGCGTGTCACCACGGCCTGCGCGGCTTTTGCGCCAGGCGTACCGATGACAACTTCTTCAACCACGCGCGGATAAACGAAAATCTCGCGCACTTTGACCGCTGCGCCGACCCTGCCCTGCAGCGCTGAAATCCGGCTGACGGTGCCATCCGCGTTGCTCTCAAGCGCCAAGGCACTGTCGCCGGTGCCGAACCGGATCATCGGCCACGTAGCATCGCGCGCGGTCACGACAACCTCGCCTGGTTCACCATGGGCGACCTGTTCCCCGCTGACCGGATCGCAGATCTGCACCACGCGGTCGGGATGAACCAGATAGCCGTCGCCGCCATCCTCATAGGCGACAAGGCCCAGATCGGCTGTGGCATAGGCGGCCCAGGTCGACACGCCGTAATCGGCCTCGATCCGGCGGCGTTTGGCCATCCAGTCGCCCATTTCCCCGCCCAGAAAGGCGGTTTTCACCTTCCATGCGTCGCGGCCATAGGTTTCGATCACCTTGTCCGCCAGCGTCAGGAAAAACGCAGTCGAAGCACAGATCGAAGTCACGCCGGTTTCGACGATGATTTGTGCCTGAAGCTCGGTGTTGCCGACGCCGCCCGGGATCACAGTGGCGCCTGCGGCCTGTGCCGCTTCGTCGAACAGCAGGCCAGCCGGTACCAGATGATACATCCAGGTGTTCAGGATGATATCTCCCGGCCCCACGCCTGCGGCCTTGAACAGAAGGTCAAGGCCGTGGCCGCCACCGCCCGAAAGGGCTGGTTCGAAAATCGGGCCGGGGGACACGTAGATTCGCCCGATATCCTTTAAATCCGAGGCGAGGAACCCGCCAAAAGGCGGGTTCTCGCGCTGAATTTTCAGAAGCTCTTCCTTCTTCATCACTGGAAGGCGCGAAAGGTCCGCCACCGATGTGACGGCTGCCGGATCGAATCCGGCAGCCGTGAATCGCGATTTCAGACCAGGAGCCTTTTCGGCCGCAGCGGCATAGGCTTGCGCTATATCTCGGTAGATATCATCAGACATTTCCATGCCTCCTCGTCCAATCGGGCGTTAAAGCGGGCAGTCCTTACGGAAGTTCGGCGTGCGCTTCTCGCGGTGCGACAACACACCCTCCTTGACGTCCTCGCTCATGAAGCCAAGCATCTCCAGCGCGGTCGACGCATCAAAGATCGGCCCGGCCTGGCGCAGCCAGTTGTTCAGCGAATACTTGGTCCAGCGAATCGCGCTTTGCGAGCCGTTGGCTAGTTCGACGGCTGTATCCAGCGCGATCTGCTGCAGCTCGTCATCCTCGACGCACATTGATACCAGACCGATACGCTCGGCCTCTTCGCCCGACACCGGCTTGCAGGTCATCAGATAGTATTTCGCCTTGGCCATCGAGGTCAGCAGCGGCCAGATAATCGCCGCGACGTCACCGGCGGCAACACCAAGGCGGGGATGACCATCGACAATCTTGGCCCGTTTTCCGGCGATCGAGATGTCGGCCAGGATGGCAACCACAAGGCCCGCGCCGGCCGCAGGGCCATTGATCGCGGAAATGATCGGCTTGTTGCAGTTGATGATGTTGTAGACGAGATCCTTGGCTTCTTTCCACGTCTTCATGATCTCGTGCGAGTCCCCGATCATCTTTTCAATCAGGCTGAAATCGCCACCGGCGGAAAACGCCTTGCCCGCACCGGTCACGATAACCGAATTGATGTCTGGGTCACGGTCGATATCGATCCACATGTCCGTCATCTGGGTGTGAGTTTCGGCATCGACCGAGTTAAACGTCTCGGGCCGGTCGAACGTGATGCGCAGCACGCGATCCGCCGGGTAGTCAAATTTCAGTTTATCGTATTTTGCATAACGATCCGACATAGTTCTATTTCCTCCGTGGGGTATTGAGTCAGCCAGGCAGTCCCAGGACGGCCTTGGACAGGATGTTTCTTTGGATTTCGTTCGATCCACCGTAGATCGTGGTAGGTCTGGCCTTGTAGAAACTCGCCAGAACATCGACACTTACGTTGCCGACTTGGAGCGGCCCGATGGAGCCGCCATCGGGTCCGGCTGCTTCGATCATCAGCTCGGTGATGCGCTGGAAGCATTCAGTCACCCAAATCTTCAGCATGGAGACATCCGCACCCAGCGTCTCGCCACGTTTGAGCTGATCTGCAAAACGGGCATAAAGCGCGGCATGATCTTCCACATCCAGTGCCGCCTGGGCAAATCGATCGCGAAACACCGGATCATCAAACGCGCCACGGCCCCGTGCAAAGCTTTCCAATTGCCCCAGTGCGTTCTGGGCCAGGCTTGGCGAACCGATGAAGATGCGCTCGAAGCTCAGGAGAGCCTTGGCCATCGTCCAACCCTTGTTCAGCTCGCCCACAAGGTTCTCGCGGGGCGTCCGGGCATCGTCAAAGAAGACCTCACAAAACTCAGTTTCACCCGAGAGGGTCTTGATCGTGCGAACATCGACTCCGGGCTGATCCATCGGAGCAAGCAGGAAACTGATGCCCTGTTGTTTCTTGGGTGCATCCGGATCGGTGCGCACCAGCATGAAAATGTGCGTAGCGTCATGCGCCATCGTGGTCCAGATCTTCTGTCCGTTGATGACAAAGTCGTCCCCGTCAATTTCTGCACGCGTGCGCAGGTTCGCCAGATCGGACCCAGCGCCCGGCTCTGAGTAGCCTTGGCACCAGATGTCATCGCAACTCAGGATACGCGGCAGCCAGTAATCTTTTTGGTCCTGGGTGCCGAACTTGATGATCAGAGGGCCGACCATCTGCACGCCCATATCGCGGCCACGATTGACGCCCCAGCGTTGCTGCTCTTCGTAGAAAATCAGCAGCTTGGCGGCGTTCAGGCCCATGCCACCATATTCTGTGGGCCATGCTGGCGCGACCCAGCCCTTCGCGTGCAGCTTGCGGTGCCAGTGTTCGATCTCGGCGAACTTTGGACGGTGCGGCAGATGGCGCAGCTCTTCGGGGTATTCGGCCTCGAAGAACTGGCGCACCTCCTTGCGGAACTCTGCATCGGTCATTGCGTTCCAGTCGGTCATTGTGCGGCCCCCTCTGCTTCGCGTGCCTCGAACCATATCCGCCTGTGATAGGCATCGTCGCCCAACCAGGCCGACAGCACCAACGCCCGGTTCAGATAGAGCCCGATATCGAATTCGTCGGTATAGCCGACCGCGCCATGAAGCTGGATCGCATCACGAGTGATTTTTTTGGCCGCGGTCACCGCACGTGACTTGGCCCGGCTGGCCAACCGGGCGCGGATCTTCGGATCCGTTTCGCCGTCCATCTGCGCCAGAGCTTCGCCGACGCCTGCCTGCGCGACCTCGCACATCACGTGAAGGTCGACAGCACGGTGCTGGATGACCTGGAATGACCCGATCGGCTTGTCGAACTGCTCCCGCGTCTTGATGTAATCGAGCGTGATCTCGAAGGCGCGCTCGCTCAGGCCGACAAGCTCGGCGGCGGCAAGCGCCGTTGCATCGACGACAGCCTCGGCCAGCGCGTCCTGAACCGCTCTTCCGCTGGCCAGTTCGGCGGCCGGGGTTCCCGAAAACGAAAGCTCGCCCAAGGAACTGCCATCGGCTTGCGCACGCTTGTTGATGACGAACCCGTCCGCGTTTGCCTCGACCAATACCAGAACCTGACCATCGTCTCCCTGGGTCACAACAAGGAACCCTTGCGATCCGGCCGCGCCGGCCACCCAAGCCTTGGCGCCGGTCAGCTTTCCGTCTGCGTATCGGCAGGTCGCATCGGCGGGCGCTCCGCCCGGGCCGCGTTCCTGCCAGGCAACCGCCAGCACAGTTTCGCCGCTGATGAGTTGTGGCACCTTCGGATGATCCGGGCAAAGGCGGCGCAGAAGACCGAGGCTCAGACCGATCGTCAACACGACCGGTTCCGGGGCAATCACGCGACCGACCTCTTCGGCGATGATGCCGGCAGCGGCCAGGCCCATGCCAAGCCCGCCCTGATCTTCGGGCACCGCCACCCCGAAAACGCCGGCCTCGGCGAGTTCCCGGACCATCTCCGCATCGAAACCGCCCCCGGCATCACGAAGTTTTCGGGCTCTGTCACTTCCGCCCGCCCGTTCAAACAACGTGCGCGCGCTCTCGCGCAACAGGCGAAGGTCTTCTTGTTCGCTGGAAAGGATATCAGTCTGTGTCATTTTGTTTTCGCTGGATCATCACGGGGGTGTCGGTCGAAAAAACGACCTCGCCCGCAGGGTTTTTGGCGCTGAGCGTATAGTGCAAAACACCTCTGTCGGGCTTGCTTTTTGACGGCGTGACCGCGTTGACCGTCAGTTCGACATCAAGGGGTTCGTTCGGGCGCACCGGCCGCAGCCAGCGCAGATTGTCAAAGCCCATGCCACCGATATTGGCGACATCGACCATCATTTCAGACATGACCGGCCTAAACACTTCCAGCATCGTCTGAAAGCCCGAGGCGATCAGGCTGCCATGTATGGCGGTTGCATAGTTTTCGTCGGTGTGCAGCCGCTGCGGATCCCATTCCTCGGCAAACGCCTTTATCGAACCCGCGCTCATCGGAGCGCTGCGAAAGCGATAGACCTGGCCCGGCGAGAAGTCTTCCAGATACCTCAAGAGGCACCCTCCTTTGCGAAACCGTCATCGTATCCGCTCGCATCCTTGGATATCCGGATGCGGTTGAATTCTTCCAGCTTCGGATAGGTTTCCTTGAACGCCACCAGGAACTCACCCATCGGCGCGTCGAAATAGAGACCACGGTCGTTCACATATTCCATGTGTCGGTGATTCTGTTCGTCGAACTCATGAAAGAGCGCGTCGTGATAGCCGTCGAAGACCAGGGGTTTGACCCCGAATCTTTCACACAGTTCCATGTTGAATGCAGGTGTCACCTTGTAGGCCTCATTCCCCAACCACAGTTGAACGTAGCCGTGGTAGATAAAGAGATCGGTCCCCATCAACTCCTGCAACTTGGGTGTATTCAGGTGGTTGCGCACATCCGCGAACCCCAGTGCGGCTGGGATACCCACAGCACGCAGACAAGCCGCCAGCAGAATTGCCTTGGGAACGCAAAACGCCGCTTCCGCCCCAGCGATACGGCTGGCACGGTAAGAGTCCTCATCCAGCGCGAAACAATAGGGATCATAGCGAATATCGTCGCGCACCGCTTCGAACAGGCGGACCGCCTTGTCTCGATTGGTTGCGTCCAAAGGAAGATCACGCAAAGCCGATGTCACGAAACCCTGCACTTCCAAGCTATCGCTTTCCACAAAGCGCGATGGCATGACATAACGCTCAGCATCAGTCGGCAGGTCATCGTCAGACTTGTCCATTGGCCCCTCCCTTTTTCTAACAAGTGTTAGATTACCGATTCAAAACCTGCCCGTCAACGGGATTTACTCTGTCATCGGTTGGTCCACGCCATAACGCGCATTGTCTTTGCCCAAGGTGGCTGCAACTCCGACCGAATTTCCCGAAGAACGGAACTCCGGCGCAATTGGCAGCGGCAAAGCGGGCGTGTTCCGGTCAGAGATTTTTACGGTCCGCCCGAACACGTCACGCGCTTTGAAATGCGGGTCGCGCGCCGCCTCGGCGGGCGTTTTCACGACCGAACAGCAGCAATCGGCCGCAGCCAGCAGAGGCTCCCAATGGGTCGAGGGGTGTTTCCTCAGACGACGCGCAACCTCCGCGGCACTGGCATCGGGATCGGACCAGTCATCGCGAAGTGCCACCGGCAAACCAATGACATCGCAGAACGACTGCCAGAACTTTTCTTCCAACGCGCCGACGGCGATCTGACGCCCGTCCGCAGCCGTATAAAGCCTATACCGGGCCAGGCCACCCGTCAGGCGGCTGCTACCGTTTTTAATGTTCTGCCCGGCAATCACACCTTCGGCATGGGCCCAATAGGCAAAGGCGAACGCCCCCTCGGACATTGCGATATCCAGATGCGTCCCCTGCCCGCTTGCCTGCCGCGCAATCAGGGCCAGCAGGATATTCATCACTGCAGGATAGGTTCCGCCTCCGATATCGGCGACCAGTCCGAACGGTGCCGTTGGCTGGTCATCCGGTCCGCGACTGAGCGACAGGATACCCGTATCACCGACGTAGTTGAGGTCGTGGCCGGCTGCGCTGGCCTTTGGTCCGGTCTGGCCATAGCCGGTGATCGAACAATAGATGAGACCGGGATTGATCTCGCGCAGAGCATCATAACCAAGCCCGAGCCGGTCCATCACGCCGGGACGGAACTGCTCTACCAGAACATCGGCCTTCTCGATCAAGGGGCGCAGCCATTCCACTGCACCCCTCGACTTGAGGTCGATGGCAACCGATCGCTTGCCGTGGTTCAACACGGCAAATCCGATGCTCTCTCCGTCGATCTTGGGCTCCGTGTGGCGCGCGTCCTCGCCGACTCCGGGCCGTTCGAACTTGATTACTTCGGCCCCGACCTCGGACAGCATGAGCGTCGCCATCGGACCGGGAAGAAGTGTGCTGAAATCCAGCACCAGGATATCCTTGAGCGGTTGAGCCATCTTCACTACCTCAGGCGAAGCGTGCCGCGCCGTTGTTCAGAACAACCACATCGCGTGCCGGGATCGACGCCCGGAACCGGGCCTCGCCGTCCTCTTCCCAGATTTCGAACCGCACGGTTTCGCCGGGATAGACCGGCGCCGAGAACCGAACATCCAGACCGACAAGCCGGGCCGCATCATAGTCAAGCAACGTCTTGAGAATCGCTCGGGCCGCCAGCCCATAGGTCGCCAGACCATGCAGGATCGGGCGGTCAAACCCGACAGAACGGGCAACATCCGGGTCAGCATGAAGCGGATTGAAATCACCGCTGAGACGATAAATAAGGGCTTGGCGCGGCAGGGTATCGATATCACATACATGATCAGGCGCCCGATCAGGCAGCACTGCGGGTGCCGGACCCGCCTGGTTTTCACCGCCAAACCCCCCATCACCGCGACAGAAAGCCGACATCGCCACGCGTGCCAGTTTTTCACTGCTGTCCGCGTCGATAATATCACGGCTTTGGTAAATGACGGCTCCCTTGCCCTCGCCCTTGTCGGCGATGAAGTCGATCTTGCTGCGGCCGACAATCCGGCCATGTGTCGGCAGCGGCTTGTAGATGTCGAGCCACTGTTCTCCGTGCAGCACTTTTTGCCAGTTTACGCCGGTCTTGGGATCGCGCAGCCAGAAGCCGGGATACCCCAAAATGACCGCCATCGAGGGAACTGCCTTGAGCCCGTCCTCATAGACATAGGCCAGCTCCTTTTTGTCGGTCGGATCCTCGCCGAACCCAAGGCCGAGTGCATACAGGATGGTATCCCGCTCGGTCAGCGTCTGTTCGATTTCCTCAAAGTCCCAGTTCAACAGTGCATCGAAATCCAATGGCATTTACTTTCCTCCCTTAGTTGCCGTCAGAGCGTGTTTTGCGATCCAAGTATGGCCGTGACCTGACTGGACAGCACACCACCATTGCCATGCGCCAGCGCCAGGTCGACATCTTTCAATTGAATGCCCGGCGCGTCGCCACGGATCTGACGCGCAGCCTCAATCACTGTGAAGATTCCGTACATCCCGGGGTGCACGCAGGACAGGCCGCCGCCATTCGTGTTCACCGGCAAGACGCCGCCAGGCGCGATGCGTCCGCCCTCGACAAAGGCCCCTCCCTCGCCCTTCGCGCAGAACCCAAGATCTTCGAGAAACAAAATCGTGTTGATGGTGAAGGCATCATAGAGCTCGACCGCCTGTATGTCCGCAGGGGTCACTCCGGCCGCCGCAAAGGCGCGCGCGCCCGAGTCGCGGGCCGCGGTCACGGTGAAATCCTTCATCTGGGAAATCTGCCGGTGCGAGCTCTCCGCCGCACTGCCCAGCACATAGACAGGCGCCTTCGGGAAATCCCGGGCGCGGTCCGCGCGGACCATTACGATCGCGCCGCCACCGTCGGTGACAAGACAACAGTCGCGCACGGTCAATGGATCGCCCACCATGCGCGCACCCAGCACGTCCTCGCGGGTCAGCGGGCCGCGCTCGAACGCTTCGGGGTTGCGCTGCGCCCAGGCCCGCGCGGCGACGGCCACGTCGGCCAGCTGTTCGCGGGTGGTGCCATATTCATGCATGTGCCGCGCCGCCGCCATCGCATAGGCCGAGATCGGATAGCGCGGATTATACGGCGCCTCGTAGGCCGGCGGACGTGAAGCGGTCACCAGTCTGCCCGACGCGGTGCGCTGGTTGGAGCCATAAACAATCAGCGCGACATCACACAGACCGGCGTCCAGCGCCATGGTCGCGGACGTCAGGTAGTTTACGAAGGACGAACCGCCCGACATCGTGCCATCAATGAAACGGGGCTGGATGCCCAGATACTCCGCCGCCATAAGCGCCGGCATGCTGTCTTCCATCATGGTGCAAAACAGCCCGTCGACGTCGGACAGTTTCAGCCCGGCATCGCCAAGCGCCGCAAGCGCAGATTGCGCCATGACATCATAGGCCGTCAGGCCATGGGCTTCTCCGAAACCGGCATGACCAGTTCCCACGATGGCGGATTTCCCCCGAAGTTCAATGGTCATGGCTTATCTCTCCGACGGCTTGAAAAGCACGGCCGGAGCGCCCTCGGCCTCGCCCACGAAAGCGGTTACAGGCATGTCGATAGCGACCTCACCCGGGGCGATGCCCTCGACCCGGCTCATCATCCGGACACCCTCGTCCAGCTCGACGACACATACGTTGTAGTCACCGCCCCGTTCGGGTTTTCGGCGCACGACCGTTGTGGTGTGGACCCGTCCCTTGCCCCTCGCCTTCATCCAAGAAATCGCGCTGCCATGACAATGGGGACACAAGACTCTCGGGAAAAAGTGATAGGCCCCGCAGTCGTCGCACTTTGGCAGCAGGATCTCTCCCTCTGCCAGCGCGCGTTGGAAAAATTGGTCTGGTCCTATGGCGTCCTGCACCAGCGTTCTCCTTCAAGCGATCCAGTCTTCGTCCAACCGTATTGATTATGTTTCTAACAATTGTTAGATTTAGTCAACCATTCAAGATCATTTGCGAGAAACTCATGCCAGGTTCAGACTTAGCCCCCCTTTCCGGCAAACTCGTCGTTGCGTTGGAACAGGCAGTCGCCGCGCCTTTTTGCTCCTCGCGGCTGGCCGATGCCGGCGCGCGCGTGATCAAGATCGAACGCAAGGGAGCCGGCGATTTCGCCCGCGCCTACGATACCGCCGCCAACGGCGAAAGCGCCTATTTCACATGGCTTAACCGAGGAAAGGAATCGGTGGCGCTGGACATTAAAGCCGACGAGGACCGGGAAATCCTGCTCAGGATTCTGGAAAACGCGGATGTGTTTATTCAGAACCTCCTGCCGGGCGCGCTGGCCAAGCTCGGGCTCGATTCCACAAGTCTGCGAAAGAGGTTCCCGCGCCTGGTGACCTGCGACATCACCGGATATGGCGAAGACGGCCCGATGCGCAACGCCAAGGCCTACGACCTTCTTGTGCAATGCGAAAGCGGTCTGGCATCAGTGACCGGTACACCCGACGGACCAGGACGGGTGGGCGTGTCGGTCTGCGATATCGCCACCGGTATGACAGCCCATGCTGGAATCTGCGAAGCACTTGTCGGGCGTGATCGCACCGGCAAGGGCAGCGGCGTTTCCGTAGCAATGTTCGATGTGATGGCCGACTGGATGTCGGTACCGCTGCTGTATCACGATTACCTTGGCAAGCCTACACCGCGTGTCGGGCTGAACCACACGGTCATCTGTCCCTACGGGGCCTATCAGTGCAAAGACGGCCAGCTTGTCGTCATTACCGTGCAACACAACGGCGAATGGCAACGGTTCTGTGAACACATACTGGGCGACGCGGCGCTGGCAACCGACCCCCGTTTTCACGACAACACGTCACGAATTGAAAACAAACCCGCGCTCGAAGAGCTCATCAAGGCCGTGTTCGCCTCGCATGATCGCACCGAGATGCTGAAGCGCCTTGACGCTGCGGGCATTGCCTCCGGCGCGGTGAACGACGTGGCGTCCCTGTCCGATCACCCGCAGCTTGACCGATCCGTGATAGGCACACCCTCGGGCGAGATCAACGTCCCGACACCCCCGATCCGGCGCAGCCTCGGCGAAACGGCACTGGGCCCCTGCCCGGCCTTCGATGCGGAAGGTGAAGCCATACGCGCCGAATTCGGGCCCCTTTCATGAAAACGGTGGACAACTAAAACGGTGGACAACCAAATGACCGCTGAGAACAAACCGGCGATCCTTCAAGGCGTGAAGATCGTCGATCTGACTTCTGTAGTTTTCGGACCTTTGGCGACGCAGATGCTGGGCGATCTGGGGGCCGATGTGATCAAGGTGGAAGGCCCCGAGGGCGATCTTCTTCGCCAGGTCCAGCCATCGCGCAACAAGCTGATGGGGGCCGCTTTTCTGGGGACCAACCGTAACAAGCGCAGTGTCGTACTCGACCTCAAAACACAAACCGGTCGCGATCAGTTGCGCAAACTGCTCATCGATGCCGATGTGATGATTTCGAGCATCCGGCCTGCGGCGCTTGCCAGATTGGGTTTGGATCCCGAATCCCTACGCCAGAAAAACCCGAACCTGATCACGGTATCCGCCACCGGTTTCGGGCAGGACGGGCCCTATGCCGCCAAGCCTGCATTCGACGATTCCGTCCAGTCGGTGTCGGGATTGGCCAGCTTGGCTACCTTGCGCGACCCCGAGGCACCGCCCGCTTATGCCCCGACAATTCTCGCCGATAAGCTTGGCGGGGTCACTGCTGCCTATGCCGTGATGGGTGCTCTGTTCCACCGCGAGCGCACTGGAGAAGCCCAGCATGTCGAGGTTCCGATGTTTGAAACGCTGGCCGCCTTCCTGTTGATCGAACATATGGATGGTGCCACCTTTGAAGAGGCTCCGCAGGATTTCGGCTATGCCCGCATGCTGGTTCCGCACAGGCGTCCGGTTCAGACGGTAGATGGCTATATCACCATTCTGCCCTACACCAACGTGCAATGGGCGCGGTTCTTTCAGGCGGTCGGGCGCGACGACATGATCGACCATGTCTGGGTCACTGACATGGATGCCCGAAGCCGCAACATCGGCGCGGTATACGATATGGTGGCGCAGATTGCGCTGACCCGGACCACGGATGACTGGCTTGCCCTGATGGAGCAGGCAGACATACCCGCCATGCCGGTGCGCAACCTGTCAGATTTGCCGAACGATCCCCATCTTGCCGCGACCGGCTTCTTCCAACGGATTGATCACCCATCCGAAGGACCGATCTGGACGACACGCCCGCCGATACGATTCTCGGCAACACCGGCGCGGCATGATCATCGCCCGGCCCCGCGACTTGGGGAACACAGCGACGAGATTCTGGTGCCGGGTAGGGAATAGCCCCACCCGGCACCGGACGGATCAAACATCCAGCGAACGCGCGATCAGTTCCTTCATGATCTCGTTGGTGCCGCCATAGATCATCTGGACCCGGCTGTCGGCATAAAGACGCGCGATGGGGTATTCCATCATGAAACCGTAACCGCCGTGCAGTTGCAGGCATTCATGCATGACCTCGTTCTGCGTCTGGCTGCCCCACCACTTCGCCATCGAAGCCGTGGCCGCATCAAGTTCGCCCGCTTCAAGACGCGCGAGCCCGTCATTTACGAAGGAACGTAGCAATTCGGCCTTGGTTTTGCATTCCGCCAGTTTGAAGCGTGTATTCTGGAAGTCCATGATCCGGCTTCCAAATGCCTTGCGGTCCTGAACATATTTCACCGTTTCATCGATCGCAAAATCAATAAAACCGAGGGCGGTAATGCCGATCATCAGCCGCTCCCAAGGCAGCTGCTTCATCAGCTGGTAGAACCCCTGCCCCTCTTCCGGACCAAGCAGGTTCGCCGTAGGCACGCGCACATCCTCGAAGAACAGCTCAGCAGTATCCGAACCTTTCATACCCAGTTTCTTCAGGTTCCGTCCCCGGCGAAAGCCCTCGGCGCCCTCGGTTTCCAGAACGATCAACGAAACGCCCTTAGCGCCGGCGTTGCGGTCGGTCTTTGCCACGATAACAACGAGATCCGCCGTGTGCCCGTTTGTGATAAAGATCTTCGAACCGTTGATCTTGTAGTGGTTGCCATCCTTTTCCGCATAGGTTTGTACGTTCTGGAGGTCAGAGCCCGTTCCAGGCTCGGTCATGGCAATCGCCGCAACGCTGTCGCCGATGACCAGTTTCGGCAACCACTTTTTCTTCTGTTCCTCACTGCCATATGCGTTGAGATAATGGATTACGATGGACTGGATCCCATAGCCCCAACCCGTATCACCGGTGCGCCCCTGCTCGTAGACGGTAATCGCGTCGAACCCGATGCCGCCACCGAACCCACCATATTCTTCGGCAATCGAGCCACCCATGACACCCTGCTGACCGACTGTTTTCCAGAAGTCGCGGTCAACAATTCCCTGCTCCGCCCATTTTTCAATCTTCGGAGCCATCTCTGCATCGAAAAGCCTGCGTGTACTATCGGCGAACATCTTGTGTTCATCCACTGCCCAACTCGGGGAGTTCTTGATCAGAGACATGTTTTATTCCTATCGAGTCATGCTTGCATTGAAAAAATCTAACAAGTGTTTTTTTCTCACAATGAACCCGAGCCGTTCTGACGGGGCGTCACACGGCTTCGGACCGTGCGCATCCGGATTTATCCAATCAACGCGCCGCCCATTCGGCTCGTATAAAAAGGCCCGACAAAACAGGCGGGCCTTTTTATACTTTTTTGCAATGGCTTACAGCTTGTCGGTCAGTTCGGGCACGGCCTCGAACAGGTCGGCGACCAGACCGTAATCGGCAACCTGGAAGATCGGGGCCTCTTCGTCCTTGTTGATCGCGACGATGATCTTGCTGTCCTTCATGCCCGCAAGGTGCTGAATCGCACCCGAGATGCCGACGGCGATATACAGGTCAGGCGCGACCACCTTGCCGGTCTGGCCGACCTGCCAGTCGTTCGGTGCAAAGCCCGAGTCGACGGCGGCGCGGGATGCGCCAACGGCGGCGCCCAGCTTGTCGGCCAGTTTCTCGATCAGCGCAAAATCGTCTTCCGAGCCGACGCCACGGCCGCCCGAAACCACGATACCGGCCGAGGTCAGTTCGGGACGGTCGCTTTCGGCGACCTTGTCTTCGACCCATTCCGACAGGCCCGAAACGGATGCGCCGCCCACGGTTTCCACGGCGGCCGAGCCACCGGTGCCGGCCGCGTCGAAGCTGGCGGTGCGGAAGGACACGACCTTTTTTGCGTCGCCCGATTTCACCGTCTGGATCGCGTTACCTGCATAGATCGGGCGCTCGAACGTGTCGGCATCGACCACGCCGGAGACATCGGTCAGCATCATCACGTCCAGCAGCGCGGCCACGCGGGGCAGCACGTTCTTGGCGTCGGTGGTGGCGGGTGCCACGATGTGATCGTAGTCGCCTGCCAGCGACACGATCAGGTCGGCGGTCGATTCCGCCAGGCGATGACCCAGCGCGGGGTCTTCGGCGACCAGCACCTTGGCCGCGCCGTCGATTGTCGCGGCTTCTTTCGCGGCGTCGGCGGCAGACGCGCCGGCGCACAGAACCGTCACGTCGCCCAGGGCCTTGGACGCGGTGACCGCCTTTGCGGTCGCGTCCATCGATAGTTCACCATTGTTGACTTCGGCAAGAAGAAGAACAGCCATCACACCGCCCCCTTTTCCTTGAGTTTCGCAACCAGCTCGTCGACCGAGCCAACCATTTCACCGGCGGCGCGTTCGGGCGGCTCGGACGTCTTGACCACGGTCAGGCGCGGGGTGACGTCGACGCCATAGTCGGCGGCCGTCTTTTCATCCAGCGGCTTTTTCTTGGCCTTCATGATGTTGGGCAGCGACGCATAGCGCGGTTCGTTCAGGCGCAGGTCGACGGAAACGACGGTCGGCATCTTGACCTTGATGGTCTGCAGGCCGCCATCGACCTCGCGGGTGACGACGGCGCTGTCGCCATCGATGCCCACTTCCGAGGCAAAGGTCGCCTGGCTCCAACCGAGGATCGCCGACAGCATCTGGCCGGTGGCATTCATGTCGTTGTCGATCGCCTGCTTGCCGCAGAGAACCAGACCGGGCTGTTCCTCTTCCACGACCTTGGCAAGGATCTTGGCCACTGCCAGCGGCTCGATATCCTGGTGCACGTCATCCGCTGCGACGACCAGGATGGCGCGGTCGGCGCCCATGGCCAGTGCGGTGCGCAGGGTTTCCTGCGCCTGTTTGACGCCGATGGATACCGCGACGACCTCTTCGGCCTTGCCGGCCTCTTTTAGGCGGATCGCCTCTTCGACGGCGATTTCGTCGAACGGGTTCATCGACATCTTAACGTTGGCGAGATCGACACCGCTGCCATCCGCCTTGACGCTGACCTTCACGTTGTAGTCGATCACCCGTTTCACAGGCACGAGTACCTTCATTGGCGTGGTCTCCTTGAGTTTTGCGATAAGGTTTCAACCGAGCTAACGGTCTTTGAATTCTGGAGTTCTTTTTTCCGAAAACGCTTTCATCGCTTCGGGAAAGTCATGCGCGCACAGCAAAACGCTTTGGGCATCGCGCTCGATATCCAGCGCCTCGAGATAGCTGCACTCGGCTGCGGCGCGCATCACACGCTTGGCGGTCTGAACGCCAAACATCGGGTGCGTTGCAATCTCGCGGGCAATTTCCAACGCCCGTACTTCGACCTGGTTGGCCGGCACACATTCTTCGACAACGCGCAGGTCCCTAGCGGTGCGCCCGTCGATTTCACGGCCCGTGAGCACAAGCATCCGGGCCACGCCCGCACCGGCGCGCTGCTGAAGCAGCCAGCTTGATCCCGTGTCGGGACAACCGCCGACGCGTGCAAATACTTCGCACAGCCGGGCATCTTCGGCGGCAACGACAATGTCCGCCGACAAGGCCAGGCTGAGGCCCGCGCCAAAAGCCACGCCGCATACCGCAGAAATCAGAGGTTTGCGAAACAGATAGGCCGCGCGTCCGCCATCGTGAACCAGGTCCACCATTTCCGACGTCGCCCGCGCGCCTTTGGCGATCTCGGACTGAAACCCGACAAGATCGCCGCCGCTGCTGAAATGATCGCCGCCGGTCATGACAACGGCACGGATCGTAGCGTCCCGTTCGGCTTCGCGCAGGAGCGCCACCAGTTCTTCGACGAACCCGATGCTGTAAGGGTTGCGTTTTGTCGGCTGAAGAAAACGCAGGATTCCGACAGGGCCTTCCCTGTCCAGGCGAATAAGCTCAGTCATTCAAGTCTCCATCAGGTCCCGGTCCAGACGGGTGCTCGCTTTTCAGCAAAGGCCTTTGGGCCTTCAATCGCGTCGTTGCTGGCGTAAACCACCTCGTGCAGGCGCTTGCCCTCTTTCAGGCCACCCGCACAGCCCAGGTCCATGGTCGCGCGAACGCCGCCTTTGGCCGCAATCACCGAAAGCGGGGCCGCGCTGGCAATGCGTTTGGCAAGGTCGAAGGCCCGTGCGCGGACAGCATCGGGAGTGTCTTCGATATAGTTGGTGAACCCGTATTCGTGCAGGCGCTCGATCGGCATCAAATCGCCGGTCAGAACAATTTCCATAAGGATGGGCTGCGGCAGCATGGACAATGCTGGCGATGCCCAAGGCGATCCACGACCGATCTTTACTTCGGTAATGCCGACCTTGGTTCCCTTGAGACCGACCCTCAGATCGCAATTCAGCGTCAGCATCATTCCGCCCGCCATCAGCGACCCCGTCATCGCCGCGATGATCGGTTTTTTGCAGGCGCGCATGGTCTCGTGAAACGGGTCGCGCATCTTGGTCAGAATATCGACGCCCTCGTCGCGTGCGATTTGTGTGGCTTCCTTCAGATCCAATCCGGCGCTGAAAACGCCGCAATCGGCCGACGTCAGAATGGCCACGCGAACGCTGTCGTCCGCCTCGATCTTCTCCCAGGCGTCGGTCAGCCCGTTCGTCGCCGCCACAGAAAGCGCGTTCTTGCGTTCTGGCCGGTTGATACAGACGGTCGCAATGCCATCTTCAATCTTCACGTTAATGGGACTCATGATACCTGCTTCGTTTCTCTGAACAACTTGGGTGCGTAAAGCTTCCCCGCGATATGTTTACCGCGGGGAAGCTGTGTCCTACTCGACTTTGAAAGTCGCGGAGCTGTGCTTGATGACATCCCACACAACGTCGAGATAGTCGGCGCTCCAGTCGGTCTGCGGAACCCAGGTTTCGCCATTCCACTGCTCGACCCGAGTCTTGCCACCACCACCATGATCTTTGTCGGTCACTGTAACCGGGGCCATGGTGCCGTTTCCATCGAAGTTCTCGATCGATTCATAGGCATTCTTCATGCTTTCCGGTGTGATCGGCCAACCGTTTTCGGCAATCGCGATACGCGCGGCTTCAAAACCGACCGAATAAATCGCCATACCCATGTTATAGTACACGTCTCGCACCAGATTCTCGGGTCCGCTGCCCTTGCCATTGGCATAGTAGGTTTCCAGCATCGTCTTGACGATCGGAACTTCCTGGCCACCGGCCACGTTGGTTCCGCGCAAAATGCCTTTTGCCTCTTGTGCGCCAATGTTGGCGATATCGACCTCGTTGAGCCAGTTGACCGACAGGTAACGGTCGATCGGGAACCGGTTGCGGCGCATTTCCTTCGAGGCAACCACATGCCCGCCAGCCAGAAGCCAGCTGATCACGTAATCTGGCTTATCACGGCGGATATTGCTCCAGGCACCGGCCTGATCCGAACCGGGAAGCGGCACGGGATAAAGCTCCAGTTCGAACCCTTCCTTCTCGGAAAGCGTTTTCAGGATCTCGATTGGTTCCTGACCGAAGGGATAATCCAGATAGATGAACCCGATCTTCGCCTTGCTCAGGTCACCGCCCATCTGGCCCTTGATGAAGGCAACGTTATTTGCCGCCTGCTGCCAGTACGTCGGACCGACCGGGAAAACCCATTCGAACACTTCCCCGTCAACTGCATCGCCACGGCCAACGAAGGACTGCATCAGAACGTTGCCGTCCTTCATGGCACGCGGCAGAACCGCGTTCGTGACCGGCGTGGACAGAAAATTGAATAGGAACACACCTTCGCGCTTGAGCTGCTCATAGCATTCCACACCGCGCTGCGGTTCGTTGCCGTGATCGCGAACGATGATTTCTACCGGATGCCCTTCGATACCGCCATTTTCGTTGGTGTACATCGCCAGATCCTGGGCGGCCTGAGCCACCTGCGGCGAAATGAAAGTGTAGGATTTGCTAAGGTCGAAGCAGAGTCCGAAGCGGATCGGCTCCTTGTCCTGCGCTGCGGCCACAGTCGCGCTTGCTGCCAGCGCAGTAGCAAGGACTACTGCCTTAATGTGCTGTTTGACTTTCATGTTTTCTCTCTCCCGTTGGTTTGGTTTGGGGCGGTGATACCGTTTCGTAAACGCCGCTGCCGCCCCGCGTAGCGTCGCCCTTCCTGCTACCAGTCTTTCACTGCTCGTATTCTGAGGAACTTTCTTTCACCACTTCCCACACGACGTCCGTGTACTCAGAGATCCAGTCGGTTTGCGGCACCCAAGTCTCCCCGTCCCACATCTCGATCCGGGTCTTGCCACCGCCGCCATGATCTTCGACCGTCACCGTAATGGGGGCCATCAGCCCGTTCGCGTCGAATCCCTCAAGCGACTCCAGTCCCGCTTTGTAGGACTTTGCGGTAATCGGAAGGCCTTCGAGTTCTGCCGCCTTGCGCGCGGCTTCGAACATGATTGAATACATGGCCAGACCGGTGTTGTAGAAAACGTCCTGGGTCTTCTCAATCGGGCCCGAACCCTCGCCCTTGTCGTAGAGCTCGGTCATGATCTCCTGATACAGCGCGACGTCCTGACCGCCCACAACATTGGTACCGCGCTTGATACCCTTGGCGGCCTCGTCGCCAATATTGGCGATATCGACTTCGTTCAGCCAGTTGACGGAAATGTATTTGTCCATCGGGATGCGATTGCGCTGCATTTCCTTCGACGCAACCACATGCGCACCGCCAAGCATCCAGACAATCACATGATCTGGGTTGTCCCGGCGCACCTTGGACCACACACCGGCCTGGTCACTGCCAGGCAGTGGCACAGGGTAAAGCTCAAGCTTGAAACCCTCTTTTTCGGACAAGGTTTTGAGAATCTCGATCGGCTCCTGTCCGAAAGGATAATCGAAATACACAAACCCCACCTTCACGTCCGACAAGTCGCCATCATGCAATTGCTTTATGTAGGCAACATCATTGGCCGCCTGTCCCCAATAGGTCGGTCCGATCGGATAGACCCATTCGAAAACGGTGCCGTCGACGGCATCGCCTCGGCCGACAAGCGACTGCATCAGGATACGCCCGTCTTCCATGGCCCGCGGCAGGATAGCCAGAGAGACCGGAGTGGACAGGGTATCGAAAACAAAGACGCCCTCGCGGCTGAGTTTCGAGTAGCACTCGATTCCGCGCTGCGGTTCGTTCCCGTGGTCACGCACGATGACTTCGACCGGTTCCCCACCGATGCCGCCCTTCATGTTGATGAGCTTGGCAAGGTCCATCGCGGCCTGCGAAACCTGCGGCGTGGCAAAGGTATAGGCCTTGCTGAGATCGTAGCAGATGCCGATCTTGAATGGCTCGGCCAGCGCCTGGGTGCCGAACAGCGCCCCGCCAACCATTGAAAATACTGCCAGCGCTTTGGTAAGTTTCTTCATTTTTTCCTCCCTGAACAGTTTTCGAATAGTACGTTAGCTCAGCCAACGTTTGCGTCGGCTGTAGTGCTTGACGTTGTGAAAATCGGTCTCTCCGCCGCCTAGATAGAACTCCTGAATGTCGGAGTTGGATTTGAGCGCCTCGGCCGTGCCGTGCATAACGACGCGGCCGTTTTCGATAAGATACCCTTGCGAAACGATCTCCAGAGCTGCCAGGGCGTTCTGTTCCACCAGCAGGACGGACAGGCCCTCATCCTTATTGATCTTTTGCAGGATGCCGAAGATTTCCTCGACCAGGAACGGAGCAAGCCCGAGACTTGGTTCATCAAGCATCAAAAGCTTCGGCTGGGTCACGAGGGCCCGCCCAATGGCAAGCATCTGTTGCTCACCACCCGACAAATAGCCTGCTTGCGAATTTTTGCGTTCGGCAAGCCGTGGAAAATAGGCGTAAATCTTGTCCTTTTCCGCATTCAGCGTTGATCGGGACATTCCGCGCGGCGCGGCGGCGGTCAGGTTCTCGTCGGGGGTCAGGTGTTCGAAGACCCGTCGCCCTTCGATGACATGACATATGCCCATCTCGACGCGTTTTTGCGCGAGCGCTTCGGTAATGTCCGCTCCCTGGAACGTTATCTCACCTCGGCTGATGCGTCCGCGCTCAGCCTTCAAAAGACCGCTGATCGCTTTCAACGTGGTGCTTTTTCCCGCTCCGTTCGATCCCAAGAGTGCGATCATCTCGCCCTTTGGGACTTGGACCGAAACACCTTTGATCGCCAGTATTACATTGTCGTACAGTACTTCGACGCTGTTCATGGATAGAATGTTTTGGGCTTCAACTTTTTCTTGCATCGGCATTCCCCTATTTCTTGAACTGATCGAAGGGCCAGACCATCAGATAGTCCCTGATGTTGCCGTAGAGTTTTCCCAAACCGAGTGGTTCGATCAGAAGGATAGTGACGATCAGTGCGCCATAGACTGCGTTCGGGATGTGAGCGAGTGTTTCAACATCGATCTGTACGCCAATCCATTCACTCAGCGTGGCGACGAGACCATTCACCAGGCCGGGAACAATAAGGATCAGGGCAACCCCAAAATAGGATCCGATGATGCTGCCAAGACCGCCAACGATCACCATCGCAAGAACCTGAATCGAAACGGCAACCGAGAATTGCTCGGGTGCGGCGAGAAAGAAAAAGGTGGCAACAAGCATCGCACCGCTGACGCCCGCGATGAACGACGAAGTCGCGAATGCGAGAATTTTGTAGTAGAAACTGTTCACACCCAGGATCGCGGCGGCGAAATCTTTTTCACGGACAGCGACCAAGGCGCGACCGAGTCCAGTACGCTTGAGATTAAGCATGAAGATCGTCACCAAGACACACCAGCCGAAGGCGACATAGTAGAAGCCAGTATCAGTGGTAATCTCTTGCCCGAGCAGCGCCAATGTCGGTGACTGGAGCGACGCGTGTGAGCCCCCCGAGATCGCCGGAGAGTGGGTCAGAACCCAGTCCATCACGAATTGCATCGCAAGAGTGGTAAGGGCGAGATACAGTCCCTTGACCCGCAAAGCGGCAAAAGCAAACAGGCTGCCGATCACGGATGACGTCAACCCGCCGATGATCAGGGCGAATTCCCACGGCACCCCGAAACGCGCGGCATGGATCGCCGAATAGGCGCCGACAGCCATGACCGCGGCATAGCCCAGGTGAAGCTGCCCCGCCCAACCTGTCACCAGGTTCAGCCCCAAAGCGGCGGCCGTCCAGATCAGCCAGGGAAGCAAGTAGCTGTTCAGGTAAAGCGACGGAATGATGAACGGCGCGGCAAGACCGATCAGAAAGATGAATGCTGTCAGATTTCTGTCGGCAGGCACCTTGAAGATACGGCTGTCCGAAACGTAGTCGGCGTGATGGACGCCGGAAAGTCTGTAAAACATCCCTTACACCCTTTCGATGTCGTGACGACCGAATAGTCCGTGCGGACGGATCATGACCGTGAGAATGAGCACGGCGGCGACGATAAGCTCACGGCTTCCGCCTCCGACAAGCGGATCGAGGAAATCAGCGCCGACGTTTTCGACGACGCCCAGGATGATGCCTGCGATTACGGCGCCAAGGATACTGTCGAGACCACCGAGAACGGCAACCGTCAGACCTTTGAGAAGCAACAGCGACAGCGCCTGATCGACACCCTGAATCTCGCCCCATATAACGCCCGCGGCGACGGCAACAACGGATGCCAGCGCCCAAGACAAGCCAACGCCGCGTTCAACCGAGATGCCGACCGACCACGAAGCCATGTAATCATCCGCGATCGCCCGCAACTTGATCCCGGTCCGGGTTCGGAAAAACAGCATGAAGGCGACAAACAAGGCGAGCGCAACACCGGCACCAACCAGATGGATGCGGCTGATGAAGATGTCGCCCAAAAACAGTGGATCATAGCTGACGCCCAACTCCATCGAACGTGACGTCCCGCCCCAAATCGCAAGCGTTGTACCCCGCAGGAAAATGTCGAGGCCGAGTGTCAGCATCAAGATCATGACGACCGGCCGACCTGCGAGACGGCGCAGAGCAACACGCTCAATGCCGAACCCAAGGCCGAACATGACAACCGCAGCCAGAGGGATGGCCAGCCACAAGGGTAAACCCACATCGCGCGCCAGCGCCAAGACCACATAGGCCCCGACCATGGTCAACCCGCCCTGCGCCAGATTGGGCACCGAAGATGCCTTGTAAATCAGCACAAGGCCGATGGCGAATAGCGAATACAGCAGACCCGTCAAGGCTCCGTTGATCGCAAGCTCTGATAGAAAGACCCAGTCCATTTATACCTCCCTGATGGGAAGGCTTCTTTCGACCTTCCCTACTTCCCCGGTCTCGTAAGTCACCTGCGCGCTTACATGGACCTCTTTTGAACCGTCGTAGAGCGCCGCGATCACGTCGGCATAGCGTTCCTGAACGACCTTCCTCCGCAGTTTTCGTGTCCGTGTGATTTCACCATCGTCCGGGTCGAATTCTTTCGGCAGACTGACAAAGCGTTGCAGGCGCAATGGCTCGGTGACGGCCTTGTTGACCCGTTGGAACGCCTCGCGAAGCAACGTCGCGACCTCTTCACGCTGAGAAAGATCGGCATATGACACGTAAGGTACGCCGTTCACTTCGGCCCAGTGCCCCACGGCCTCGAAATCCACGCAGACCATCGCCGTCAGTTCCTTCAGCCCGGCGCCAATCACGGCCGCATCCTTGATATACGGGCTGAATTTCAACCGGTTCTCGATGTAGTTTGGAACGTAACGTTCACCGTCGGCGGTGTGCATGACCTCGGAGACACGGCCCAGAACAACCAGGTGTCCGTCGTCTTCCAGATAGCCGGCATCGCCGGTATGCAGCCACCCGCCCTCAAGCGCTTCGGCGGTCGCTTCGGGTTTGTTGAAATACCCTTCGAACACGCTGTCCGAGCGCACCAGGATCTCACCGTCTTCGGCAATGCTGACCTCGACGCCAGGCGCCGGTTTGCCAACCGTATGAAGACGGACCTCGCCCGGAGCCTGAATCGCGTTGATCGCGCTGTTCTCGGTCTGGCCGTAGAGCTGACGCAACTTGATCCCCAGGGCGCGGTAGAACACAAAGGTGTCTTCCCCGATCGCTTCACCGCCGGTGAACGCATTCTTTAGGCGGCTCATCCCGAACTGGTCCTTGATCGGTCCGAAAACCATCACCTCGCCCAGAAGCCGGCCCAATGGCTCAAGTACACCGCCGCTTTTGCCATTCAGCTTGTTCATTTCAGCTGCGATGGCCCGATCCATGAAGAAATGGTACAACCATTTCTTGACCGGGGTCGAATTCTCGATACCGACCTGGATCGTCGTCAGCATCTGGTCCCAGCTTCTTGGCGCCGCCAGATAGAATGTCGGAGCGATTTCGCGCATGTCGCGCACAACCGTTTCCTGACGTTCCGGCACGTTCACGGTGAACCGCCAAAGCAGGGCCGCCGCGACGGTAATGGCAAAATCGCCCACCCAGGCCATCGGCAGATAGGCCAGGATTTCCTCGTTTTCGTCGAATGCGCCCGCTGCATGCCCGTTCTTAGCGGCAGCAAGAACATTTTTCTGACTTAGAACGATACCTTTCGGCTCGCCCGTGGTCCCTGACGAATGCATGAAGATGGCCGGATCTTCGGGTTTTGCACGACCGTAAAGCTCTTCGCGCAGGCCGGGGGCTTCATTCAGATCGTGCTGACCGACTTCGATCAGGTGATCCCAGGACATCAGCCCTTCGACCTCATAGAAACCAAGGCCCCGCGCTTCGTCATAAATGATGTGGTCGATCCCCTCGGCGCCCGCGTCCTTCAGCTCCAGGATCTTGTCAACCTGTTCCTGATCTTCGGCGATGGCCGCGACGATTTCGACTTCGCCAAGAAAGTGCCGGAGTTCTTCGAGCGTCGCGCCGGGATAGGCAGGCATTGCATAGGCACCCAGCAACGAAATAGCCAGCATTCCGCCATACAGCCGCGCCCGGTTGTCGCCCAGGATAAGCACCGCCTTGCCCGGTGTTACGCCGATTTTCTCAAGCCCGGCCGCGCAGGCCAGCACCTCTTCGGCGTATTCCGCCCATGTGGTTTCCTTCCAGATCCCACGCTCTTTTTCGCGAAGCGCGATTTCCGAACCGTGTTTCGAGGCGTTCCGCGCCAGAATTGCGCCGATCGTGTCGCTGCCCGAAGACTGTTTCTTCGTCAAATCAGTCATGCGACCCTCCGATATATGCCTCGATGACCCGCGGGTCCTTCACAACCTCCTTGGGGATGCCACTGGCGATCATTTCACCATAATTCAGGGCCAGCATCCGATCACAAATGCCGGTGATGACATCCATATGATGTTCGATCAGCAGAACGCTGACGCCGCGTTCGGCACGGGCATCCAGAATGAAACGGGAAATATACCCTTTCTCTTCCTGGTTCATGCCGGCCATCGGTTCATCGAGAATCAGCATCTGTGGCTCGGCCACCAATGCCCGCGCCAGCTCGACCCGCTTTTTCAACCCGATCGGAAGACCATCGACCAACTCATGCCGAATGCTCTCGAGCTGTAGAAACTCGATCACCTCCTCGACGATTTTACGGTTCTCGATTTCTTCACGCTGTGCTGCCAACCAATATAGCGCCGTACGCAAAACGCCTGGGCTCATGTGGATGTGCCGCCCGAGCAGGATGTTGTCCAGAACGCTCATCCCGTTGAACAGAGCAAGATTTTGGAACGTTCTTGCAACGCCGAGCTTGGCAACCTTGTGAGGCGCCGTACCCGTAATGTCGTTTCCTGCCAGCCGGACCCTGCCCTCGTTTGGCGGGTAAAATCCGGTAATTGCGTTTGTTAGCGTTGTCTTGCCGCTGCCATTCGGACCGACAAGTCCAAAGATTTCCCCTTGTCGAATAACGAGGTCAACACCGGTGACAGCGACGATGCCGCCGAACCGTCGCTCGACCCCGCTGCACTCCAGTATCGCCCCATCATCGGCTCCGATTGCTGTTTTAATCTTTGTCGTCATCTAGATCTCATTGTCCCCCTAAGGTTCACGGCCAACATCAGGTAATCCGGAAGTAGTCCGGCCGCCCCGTTGGCCATGGATCCCCCCACAATTGCTGCCCACCGTCGATGTTCAGAACTTCACCGGTTACGAATTTCCCTGAATTGGCCGCCATATAGACAACCCCTTCAGCGACATCCCATTCGTCCCCGGCGTGCCGCATCGGGTTGGAGTCCTGAAATGTCGCAGAACCCTCCGGAGGGTAGTTCCCGAAACCGTTGCTTTCGCAGCAACCCGGCGCGACGCAGTTCACTCGGATATCGTGCGGGGCCCACTCCACCGCAACCGACTTGGACAGGTAAACTACCCCTGCCCGGGCCGCACAGGTATGCGCGATGCCGGGCATGCCGCGCCAGATATCGGCCACGATGTTGACGATGGAGCCTGGTTGCTTGTTGGCAACCCAGTGGCGCGCCGCGGATTGCATCATCCACCAGGTGCCGTTGAGGTTGGTGTCTATGACCGCATTCCAGCCCTTTGGACTGAACTCCAACGCAGCTTGCGGAAACTGACCCCCAGCATTGTTCACCAAAACGTCAATCGCCCCGAACTCCTGGTTCGTCTTGGCGACAAAATCCTCGACCTGCTCAGGCTCCCGGATGGTCATAGGCACAGCGAAAACTTCGCCCCCGAAACTTTCAAGGAACTCCTTGGCCAAAGCCAGTTTCTCTTCGTTGCGTCCATTGATCGCCAGATTGGCCCCGAGCCTTGCGAACAGGGTCGCAATTGCCAGCCCCAATCCGCCTCCAGCGCCGGTCACCACAACGATTTTGCCGGTGAATAAACCGCTTGCGTAAACGGTTGCACGTTTTGATAGGTCCTCCCTCGAAGACCCAAACTGCGTCTTATTCATGACGCCTCCTCCCATTCCCCATTAGGGGCAGTTGCCAGTAATCTAACGGGTGTTAGAAAAATGGTCAAGACACCTTTTCCCACCAGCCCCGCCCGTCATCTCCGATCAGTAAGACTTTGGAAGCCCAAGGGCTTTTTCTGCTATGAACGACAAAAGCATCTGCGGTGTCACCGGTACGATGCGGAACAGCAGAGCCTCCCGTACCAGTCGCTCCACGTGATATTCCTTGGCGTATCCGAATCCGCCAAATGTAATTTGCGCGGCTTCGGTCGCCTCGACCGCGGCGTCGGCGGCCAAAAGCTTGGCAGCGTTCGCCTCGACGCCGCAGGATTCTCCCGCATCGTAGAGGGCTGCAGCGTGCATCACCATGAGATTGGCAGATTCCACCCGCGCCCAGGCTTTGGCGAGCGGATGCTGAACACCCTGATTTTGGCCGATTGGGCGGTCAAAAATCACACGTTCGTTTGCATAATGCGCCGCGCGCGCCAGTGCGTTGCGCGCAATACCGATACATTCGCCGGCCACCAGGACGCGTTCGGGATTCAACCCGTGCAAAATTTGTCTAAAGCCTTTGCCTTCCTCCCCGATCAGGTCCTCAGCCGGAATCGGCAACCCATCGATGAAAACTTCATTCGAATCGACAGCTTTTCGACCCATCTTTTCGATCTCTCGCACGTCAACGAAATTTCGGTCGAGATCTGTATAGAACAGGCTCAGCCCTTCGGTCGGGCTGCTCACATCTTCAAGCCGCGTTGTCCTGGCCAGAAGCAGCATCTTGTGGGCCACCTGCGCGGTAGAAATCCAGACTTTTTGTCCGTGCACGACATATCTGTCCCCCTGCCGCACCGCCATGGTCTTCAGCTTTGTGGTATCCAGCCCCGTCGTCGGTTCGGTCACGGCGAAACACGCCTTTTCGTCACCCGCGATCAGAGGGCCAAGCATACGCGCGCGCTGCTCATCGGTCCCGAACTTCACCACCGGGTTGAGCCCGAAAATGTTCATGTGGATGGCCGAGGCTCCGCTCGCGCCGGCCCCCGACTCGGCGATTGCCTGCATCATTATGGTCGCCTCGGTGATCCCCAGACCCGCGCCGCCGACAGCTTCTGGCATGGCGATACCTAGCCAGCCGCCATCGGCCATTGCCCTGTGCAGTTCATGGGGAAAACCACCGTTGCGATCCCGATCCAGCCAATAGTCGTCGTCGAACCTTCCGCAAATCCGCAGAATCTGGTCGCGAATCTCTTGTTGGTCGGCGGTCAATCGAAATGTCATAGCGCGCGCCCTCCTTCCAATCTTACGAGCCCAGCCTCACATAGGGCCGTGATCCGCTCATCGTTAAAACCAAGATCACGCAGAATGCTTTGGCTGTCTGCGCCAGGCGGTCGTCCCAGCCAACGAAGCTGACCGGGCGTCGCGCTGAGATGAGGGACCGGGCCAATGACCTGAGTCTGTTCGCCAGCGACCGACACGATATCCCCGCGATGGCTTATCTGCTCGTTCGTCGTGATTTCCTCGACACTCAACACACGCGAGGCAACGGCATCATGGCGGGCGAATACCGCCTCCACTTCCTTAGCTGTGTGCTGCATGACAAAATCATTGATCGCATCGAAGACCACCGCCATGTGCTGCGACATCTCGCCAAGTGTCGCAAACCGCGGATCATCGGCAAGGGCGTCCCCGCCGACTGCCCGCAACAGTCGTTGCGCGGTTTCCGCGCTTCCTGCGGAAACGGTCAGCCACACCCCATCGGACGTTCGGAACATCCCCCCCGGAGCAAAGTCCATCGGCTGGCGCAGCCCATTGCGCCGCGGCGAGAGCTTCGCGCCCGTCAATGCGGGAACAGGATAGTCCATCAACCGAAGCAACGCCTCGAACACCGCAAGATCGACGACCTGACCGCGTGCAATGCCCTTTTCGCGAGCAAATAGCGCGATCATGACTCCCAAAGCGCCCATCAGCCCTGTCGTGCTGTCGGCTGCCGGAAACCCGGGGTGCATCGGCGGCCCGTCGGGAAAACCGGTCAGATGTGCTAAACCACTCATGGCCTCCGCAGCACGTCCAAACGCTGGCACGTCGCGCATCGGACCGTCCTGTCCGTAACCTGAAACCCGCAAGACAACCAAGTCCGGGTTCCAATCGTGCAGGACGTCTGGCCCAACACCAGCACGTTCTAGCACACCCGGACGGAAATTTTCGATCAGCACGTCGGCATCTTCAACCAACCTGCGCAGGATGTCCCGGCCCTCGTCGGACTTCCAGTCCAGGCCTAGTGTTTTCTTGTTGCGGCCCAAAGTCTTCCACCAGACGCCCACCCCATCCTCTGCCTTGGGTCCAAGGTCGCGCATCATATCCGTCCGGTTGGGGGCTTCGATCTTGATGACATCTGCACCAAAATCCGAGAGTAAAGCTGCCGCAAGTGGTCCGGCAATTACGTGACCAAGTTCTATAATCTTCAGTTGATCAAGGGGTCTAGACATCTGCACTTTCGACTCTGCTAATTTTCTAATGGTTGTTCGATTGCTAGCAAAGGCGAAGTCTGACCTCAAGATTCAAAGGTAATCACCTCCCCGAAAACGTAGCCGCCCGGTTGTTACCATGGATCAGTTCATTGGCGTCCAGTTCCATGGAAGCGGTTCGTTGAGCGGGTTGGTCATGTGATTGTGGATGCGGTCGAGGATTTCGGCCAGCCAGGCTTGCGGATCGTGGCCGTTCATCTTGGCTGTCTCGACAAGGGACATCGCCCGGGACAGCGTTTCGCCACCGCTGTCGGAGTGTGCGAAAAGCCAGTTCTTTCGCCCGATGCTGATCAGGTGATGGGATCCCCGAAAACTGGACCGGTTTGGCTTAGAGTTTTCCGCACGAATGAAGCGACACCCATCTTTGGACCAGCGGCGGGCAGAGTTTTCCGGCTATTGACCTGCTACCCGATGCTGGACCACCCGGGCGGGCGCTTCCGGTCATTCCGCGGTCAGTGAGGGCCATCTGCCACCGACCGATCCATGAGCTCTATCGGTGGCTTGTTGCCGATCGAGCTGTGTGGGCGAACTTCGTTGTAGTCTCTGCGCCAAGCCTCGCATTTTCGGGCCGCGTCGTCGAGGGTCATGAACCAGTGGGCACTCAAGCACTCCGCCCGGAACTTGCCGTTCAGGCTCTCGATGAAGGCATTGTCCGTCGGCTTCCCGGGACGCGAGAAGTCCAGGGTGACGTCCCGCTGGTAGGCCCAGAGATCAAGGTCGCGGGAGACGAACTCGCTGCCTTGGTCGACCCGGATCGTCCTCGGCAGGCCGATTTCGGCGCCGACCCGTTCGAGCACCTCAATCACGTCCGGGGCGCGGAAGCTGAACCGGGGCACGATTGCCGGGGCGTAGCGGCTGAAGGTGTCGACGATCGTCAGAACCCGGATCTTCGTGCCCGTCGCGAGTTGGTCGTGAACAAAGTCCATGGCCCAGGTCTCGTTGCTGCGAACTGCCGGGCAGCGGTCCTCGCGCAGGTTCGCCTTGACCCGTCGCTTCGGCGTCTTGTTCCTGAGCTGCAAGCCTAACGCCTTGTAAAGGCGATAAACCCTCTTCTGGTTTATGGCCCAGCCTTCGCGCCGCAGCAGGACATGGATGCGCCGGTAGCCGTAGCGTATCCGTGTCGCTGCGATCTCCTTGATCCGTTCCATCAGTGCGGCCTGCGAGCGGCGCCTGCCTTTGTAGTGGTAGCTCGATCGCTCGGCCCGCAGCACCTGGCAAGTCCGCCGGATGCTGACCTTCCAGGTCGCCCGAACCTCATCGACGAGCTGGCGCCGCCGCGCAGGCCCTACAGTTTTTTTGCCAGCACGTCCTGCAGCATCGCCTTGTCCAGGCTCAGGTCCGCCACCAGCTTCTTCAGCTTGCCATTCTCGTCCTCAAGCTGCCGCAGCCGGCGCATCTCCGACGGCATCAGCCCGGCATACTTCTTCCGCCAAGCATAGAACGTCGCCTCACTGATCCCGGCCTTCCGGCACACCTCGCCGATCACCGTGCCCTCTTCCGCCTGCTTCAGGACGAACGCGATCTGCGCCTCGCTGAACTTCGATCTCTTCATGTCAGCTCTCCGATTCCCGGCCCGATCCTAAACTGGAAAATCCCAGCTCGATCCGGTCCAGGAAGCGGGAAGCAGGTCACTATGATCGGGGTGACGGGCTGGTTGCGCCTCCCGATTTCGTCAGCAGGATCGGCGGTTTGTTCCCGATCGCGCTGTGTGGCCGTTCGTCATTGTAGTATCTCCGCCAAGCCTCCACTTTTTCGCAGGCATCCGCAAGGTTCATGAACCAATGTGTGTTCAGGCACTCCTGCCGGAACCGTCCGTTAAAGGCCTCGATGAAAGCGTTATCGGTCGGCTTACCGGGCCGTGAGAAGTCGAGGATCACGCCGCGCTGATAGGCTCAGAGGTCCATGTCGCGGGAGATGAACTCGCTACCCTGGTCGACCCGGATCGTCTTCGGATAGCCGATCCGGCGGCACACCCGATCCAGGGTGGCGACCACGTCTTCCCCGCGATAACTGAACCGAACATCCAGCACCGGCGAATAACGCGAGAACGTGTCCACGACCGTCAGGACGCGCAGCTTCTTGCCCATGGCAAGCTGGTCATGCGCATCTACCGCCTGCAGACTGAAGACGGGGAACGCGCTATCGGCCGTCTGGTCAGTCAGGAGCAGCTTCTCAATGTCTATGCGCGCTTGGGTCTCGATTGTCAGATCGAGATGACGCCGCAGGAGGTGTTCGGCGCGGTCATGGACGCGAAGACGACCCTGAGCCTCCTTGGCGGCTACCAGCTGCGCCGCTCGCTGGTCATGGGTCAGCCGAGGCTGGAATTGAACAGCGCGTCGGGCACGGCCCTGCCTGCACTGAAGGCGATGGGCTGTTTCACCGAGGTGATCCAGTGGAAGACGCGGGTGTTCATCCCGGTGGATGGCACCGAGGTGCTGGTGCGGGTTCTCGCGGAGTATCCTGTTGGCGGCAGTGCAGCGGATGCCGCAGCATGAGCGCGGGGCGCAGTATCGCGGACCTCTCGGCCGATCTGGCAGACCGGGCCGAGAGCTTCTGCCGCCAGTATTTCCCCGAGGGGCGCAAGCAGGGCAATTATTGGCAGGTTGGTGACACTTCGGGCGCAAAGGGGCAGAGCCTTGCCATCCGGCTCCAGGCCCAGGGTGGGCGCAAGGCCGGGTCCTGGACCGATTACGCGACGGGTGAATATGGCGACTTGATCGACCTGCTGCATGAACGGCTTGGGTCGATCACGCTCAAAGAGACGCTGTGGGAGGCCCGGTCTTTCCTTGGCGAGGCCCCCTGCCCGGCCGTGCCGCGAGACACCCAAACCCGTGAGCAACCAGATGCCGCCTCGAGCAAACGCATCGCGCGGACGCGCAAACTCTTTGCCGCTGGCAAGCCGGTCCTGGGCACCCTGGCCGCCACCTATCTGCAGGGGCGTGGCATCACACGGCTGGGTTCGGCCCTGCGCTATCACCCACGGGTCTTCCTGCGGCACGGCACGGACGACGCCGATCCGCCGCAAAGGGCTCCTGCCCTGCTCGCGAAGATCACCGATATTCGCGGCCAGATCACTGGATGCGCGCGGTTCTATCTAGACCCGTCCACCGGCGGTCTGGCCGGGATCGAGAGCCCGAAGCGGATCCTCGGGCAGCTTCACGGCCATGCCATCCGCTTCTGGTCCGGCACGGGCCGCTCTGATCTCATCGTCGGCGAAGGTCTCGAGAACACCCTTTCGGTGGGCACCGCTCTCCCCGAGTTCGATCTCGCCTCCTGTCTCACCGCCACCCATCTCGGGCTGTTCATCCCGCCGCCGGGGATCAAGCGTATCTGGATCGCGCGGGACAATGACGAAGCCGGACGTAACGCATGAAAGAGATTTCGTAACCAACTGGAATCTCGGGGAATTACCTGTGGTGATCTCGTGCCAAACATGGGCGATTTCAACGACGATTTGCAGGCACTTGGCAAGGATACGCTGCGCCGGTCGCTGATAGAGGCCATGAAAGCACAAGGTCTGGAGATCGAGGACGGGTGACCGCCACCATCCTCTTGGATGTCCAACAGGGCAAAGGTTCCGCGGGTTCGATCTGATCCCGTTTGGATATTGGGAGCGATGGACCGGCGGGTCGGGGCTGAGTGCCCCTCGCCCGGGCAGCAATGCGCCGCTACCCGGAAAATTCCCCTGAGCCTTCGGCTCATTCCTCGCGGGACCAATTTTCCGGCCCGCGGCGCATTCTCCGCTTCGCTCCGATCCTGACGGATGCGGCCCGGTCGCCGCCGGTCCTGGTATCGCCCCATCCAAATCGGGTCAGATCAAACAGAGGAACCAGACAATGCCCCATCAGACAGACGTCCAAGAGGAAACCGGCGTGACCTCCGCCATCCTCGACCACCTCGCACTTCACGGCGCAACGCCAGGGCCCGGCGAGACCGATCACCGCCCCCTGCCCCAGCCTGACGAGGTCGAGCTCGCCATGGCGGCGCTCTTTGACACCACCACCGGCCTCATCACCGGCAGCCAGTTGGAAGACAATCTCGAAGAGATGCTCTGGTCCCTGACCTCAATCTTCCATCGCCGGCTCACCCATATCCAGAAGCTGCTCGACGACAACGAATTCGAGGTCCGGGAAAGTCTGGCCATCCAGGACGGCTCAGAGGTCGCCTCGGTCGAACTAGAGCGCCTCCAAATGATCGGGCTCAAACTCTGGGACCATCGCGACGCTTTCGAGCAGATGCGCGATCTGGCCGTGGACCACTTTTCGGCCGCCACGGGTTCACCCTGGCTGCCCCGCACCGGATCCAAGGTCTCGCATCGCGGCCTGACTTCCGCCGTGGTGGACAGCCGGGCCTACCTCTCGGCCAAGCGACGCAAGGAGACAGAGGTACACTGCCCCGAAGGCACGCGGATCGCCTTCTCGGGCGGGGGCTATCACGCCTACGATCTGATCTGGTCCGTGCTCGACGCCACGCACGCCAAATTCCCCGACATGGTGCTGCTGCACGGCGGCACGCCGAAAGGTGCCGAGATGATCGCGGCCCGCTGGGCAGATACTCGGGGCGTCACCCAGGTAGTCTTCAAGCCCGACTGGGAGAGCCACGGCAAGGCGGCTCCCTTCAAGCGCAATGACAAGATGCTCGAGACCATGCCGCAGGGTCTGATCGCAACGCCCGGTTCGGGCATCACCGAGAACATCGTCGACAAGGCCCGCAAGCTCGGGATCCGCATCAAGAGGATCGGGGCTTAGGCCCCGGTTCTACCATGACATCAGTCAGAGCACACTGTGCGGTTCGCTCTATGAGTGCGCAGAGCTGCGCACTTCTGCGGGATTTGGTCTGTCAGACCGCCGTGAGTGTTAACACCATTTCTAACTGGCGGCTGTGGCGAGACCCTCTGAAGCCTCCTGACGCTCACGTCGTCCGGTCGTCAGCGGGATATTCGCCGAAAGGCAGCCCATGTCGGCCAGGAAACTGACCAATCCGACGATCGTCTTGAACTCGCGCAATTTGAAGACGCTACGGCTCGTGACAAGCATCTTCGCATCCTGGCCATCCTACGTCACCGCGTGCACGGCCCAGGCGCCATGCCAACTGTTGTGGCGCTTCCCGGCAGTCTGGTTGCAGATCACCTCGATGAGGTAGCCATCTGAGTGCAGATCGCGCAGGCCATCCTCGGTGACCACATTCGGTGTTGCGCCGTCCAACAGCTTATCCTCTTCACTTATGCCGACACGTATCGGGATTGGAGCGGGCCCGAGCTTCTACCCGATCTTCCGAGTCGCATGCGTCGTTTGCTCAGTTTCGCAATCCCATACGGGACATCTTCGAAGTTCGCAACGCGGCCGGGATTGAAGCCGTCGGGAACAGATGCGCGTGTCTTCGCCCTGGCATTTCATCTTCTCCTGCCTGTCAGAGCACTCTCTGCTTGAGGCCCCTAGTGACCCGACCGAGGAGCTGAATACGGGCCGGTGTCGCGTTGCGATAGGTCGTGGTGTGTATCGAAAGATCTGGCGAGCCTGTGCAAAGGACGCATCGGCGTTCCTGGCTGTCGGCAGTTCACCCAGTTTCCTTCGCGGCCGCCGCACTTCTCCCTTTGTCTGAGTTGCATGACATGCTGGTCGCAGCTGTCGTCCCGTCCAAAAGGTTGTCACCGATCTTTTTCCCCTGTCCCTGCGGGCCATTCCTCGCGAGGCAAAAAGACCGGCGCCTGCCCCTCTCCGCTGCGCTCCGCCTTCGGTGTGGCCGGGCCTTGCCCGCTGCAAGGTGACCATCATTGCAACGCAAACAAGGAGAAGAGCGATGACCACGAACTGCATCAAATTCACCAGCGCCGACATCGAAACCGCCAAGGGCGTCGGCTCCATCTTGACCCTGACCTTCGACCTCGACATCACGGTCGAACCCGTCGCAAGCGTGAACCCGATGGCCCCCACGCACCGCGGCCTCGGCCGCTCCCCGCGCGGCAAGCTGGTCGAGTGCGGCGGGATCTGGAGGAAGCAGAACAAGGAGACCGGCGCCGACTACTATACGCTGACCATCCGCGACCACGGCTTCAACGCCAACCTCGGCAAGGCCGCGAACCAGAACGATCTGTCCCTGCAGGCCGTCATCCCTTGGGGGCCGAAAGACGCTGCGTGACGTAAAGAATCGGCTGGGACAACCCAGCCGATTTCCTCTGTTTCCCTTCGCGCTGAAACGCATTCCCCACATTTTGGAGCCAGTGGTTGGTCCGCTTGGTGGAAGCAACCGATCACTGAATTGGCGCAAGGTGATGATGATGCAATCCGCTTCGGAGGAGACGGGTTCGTAGTTCCCCTAGCGCCATGAGGCTTCCAGCATCTTGCATTTTGACAGCCGTGCAGCGGTGAAAAAAGAAACAAAAACAGATAGTTGAATGTAACTGGCGCGAAGTTAAAGTTGACTACACATCCGAGCGAGTGACAGTTTCCCCAAGATATTGGGTAGCTACATTCCTCGATCGCTATACTTTGTCGAGGCATCTAGGCACGCTGGTAGATTGGGTAAGATCTAACCGCCGGGCGAAAATCGTTGTTAAGACTCAGTTTTCCGTGTAGATGACACTTTAATGAGCGAAATCGCTGAAAAAGCGATATTTAGAGGACAGGCGGATGCGAGAACGGTCTTTTGCGGCTGATACGAAGGATCAACCCTTCGACGAGATCATCCTACAGCAAGGAGAGTTGATTTCCGACCGCCTCAATATGTTGCGGCAGGAACAGTATCCTCCGGACGCCCAAAAAGGTCTACGTCAGTTTTCATTGGCCGAGGTTGCTTACTATCTCGGCGTGACGCAGTCGACCATCAAGAAGCTTCATCTCGAAGGCAAAGGTCCTGAACCTGAAACATCATCGTCCGGGAGGCGCAGCTACTCGGCCGAGCAGATGCTGGAACTGAGAGCTTATCTCGACAAGCATGGCCGCCCCGGAAAACGCCGTTATGTCCCCTATCGGCAGCCTGGTGAAGAACTGCACGTCGTGTCCGTCGTGAACTTCAAAGGAGGAAGTGGAAAGACCACTACCGCCGCCCACCTCGCGCAGCACTTGGCGTTGAAAGGGCATCGAGTTCTTGCGATCGACTTGGACCCTCAGGCCTCGCTCACAGCTTTGCATGGCATTCAGCCTGAACTCGACGACGTGCCTTCGCTCTACGAGACACTTCGCTATGATGACGAGCGTAAGCCGATCTCAGAGGTGATCCGGCCAACGAACTTTCCCAACCTTGATATCGTGCCGGCAAGTCTCGAGCTTCAAGAGTACGAATACGATACCCCGGTTGCTTTGACGAGCAGCGATCCCCACGAGGGCCGTACCTTCTTCACTCGCATATCGAAGGCGCTTAGCGAGGTTGATGACCGCTATGACGTGGTTGTGATCGATTGCCCTCCTCAACTGGGCTACCTCACGCTCACTGCTCTCACGGCTTCTTCCTCGGTCATTGTGACAGTCCATCCTCAGATGCTGGACGTCATGTCGATGAGCCAGTTTCTCCTGATGCTGGGCGGAATCATGAAGACGATCCGTGACGCTGGAGCGAACATGCGCCTGAAGTGGTTCCGTTACCTGGTAACGCGATTTGAACCAACGGACGGTCCCCAAAAGCAGATGGTTGGGTTCCTCCAGGCGATGTTCCCAAATCAGATGCTGTCGGCTCCTGTGCTGAAGTCTACGGCGATCTCCGACGCTGGGATTACGAAGCAGACGCTTTACGAAGTTGAACGGTCTCAATTCGTGCGGACTACTTATGACCGCGCAGTGACATCTTTGAATGACGTGAACGATGAAATCGCCGAACTGATCCACAAGGCTTGGGGGCGTGAATGACTAAGGTTTTGACAGCCGTGCAGAGAGCTAGTTTTGACAGCCGTGCAACTGTCGAAATGCGCGCGGCGCTTTGGTTGGATTTGGACGAAAAGGAGATGGCTTGATGGCTCGCAAAGACCTCCTGAAGAGCGTTATGGCGGGCTCGCCGGAGCAGCCCAAGGATTCCGGTCGCTCTGGATACGCAATGCGCGGTGCTTCGAAATCGATGAAGGTTTCGATTGATAGCCTTGCGGAAAACTCGAAGCGTCTCCTTGAAGGTGAAACCATTGTCGAGATCGATCCGCAATTGATCGATGTGTCATTCGTTTCGGATCGGCTTAGTGATGACGATGTTGCTTTCGACGAACTGAAAGCATCGATCGCAGCGGGTCGCCAGGACACGCCGGTACTGCTTAGACCGCATCCGGAAGCGGATGGCCGCTATATGATCGTCTTCGGGCATCGCCGTGTGCGCGTTGCATCGGCGCTCGGCCGTAAGGTTCGCGCAGTTGTAAAACCAATGGACGATGTGGCCCACATTCTTGCTCAAGGGCAGGAAAACACTGCGCGCGCAGACCTCTCTTTTATTGAGAAGGCCCTTTTTGCGAAGAGCCTCTTGGATATGGGACAAGCAAAGGACGTGATCCAGTCCGCACTTACCATCGATGGGACGTTGCTTTCACGGATGCTGTCAGTGGCGCAGAACGTCCCTAGGTACGTCATCGAACAGATTGGGCCGGCCAAGCAGATTGGGCGTGATCGCTGGGAAGACTTCAAAAAGTTGGCTTCGGAACCATCGAATGACAAGATCCTCGAGGGAGCTCTGGAGTTCGACGGGTTTCAGAACCTCGACAGTGATGCTCGCTTTGAGTTCCTGCATAGCAAGCTGGCAGAAGCGGGTAGGGTGCCGAAGCGCCGAAAAACGCGTGCCGCGCCCAAGAAACGAACCTGGACTGCCGGCAAAGGCCGCATCAAGGGAGTCATCGGTCGTTCCGGAAAGGCATTCAGCATTTCGCTTACGGCACAAGATTCAACCGAGTTCGGAGACTTTCTCTCGGGTCGGCTTGATCAGCTGTACAGCGAATTCCTCGCGACGAAAGAGGAGCAGTCAGAACAATGATCTAGGCAAAAGAAAAGCCCCCAAGCAGCGTGGCCTGAGAGCTAATCTGAAAAGTTTGGTCGCTTAGAAGATATCTCTCCCGCGAATCACTGTCAACAAGAACGCCACTTCGGCGAACGGCTTTCTTTTGCCTCCACATAACTGGAGGTGAGAAACAGGCATGAAGCATACAGGTTGGCGCAAGCCGACACCGGGTCTTGGCATTGCAGAGCAGCTTGCCCAAGCCGGTGAACAGGTAGCTGTACCCAAAACGCGGGCCTTCGTGGCCGTGAAGCGGGTCGGAGCCTACATTGGCCTCAAGGCGGGGGACATGATGCTCCTCGACACGCTCGGGGCGTTTACCCAGGCCCAGGACTGGGAGGAGGGTCAGCGCCCGATCGTCTGGGCATCGAACGCCTATCTGATAGAGCAGACGGGCTTCTCGCTTTCCGCGCTGAAACGCCATGCGCGGCGCCTGGCCGAGATCGGCGTGATCTCCTTCCAGGACAGCCCGAACGGCAAGCGTTGGGGCCGTAGGGACGCTGAGGGGCGCATCGTGGAGGCCTATGGCTTCGATCTGTCGCCGCTCGCAGCTCGCGTCGAGGAGTTCGAGGAACTGCATAGCGATTTGCAGGCCGAACGCGAGCTCTGCCAGCGCTTGAAGCGCCAGATCACCGTGGCACGCCGGATGATCCGCGCGCGGATCGAGACCGCCGTCAGCAGCGCGCTGCGCGGTCCTTGGACGCAATTCACAGGCCTCTTCGAGGAGCTTCTTGATCGGCTTCCGCGCCGTCATGAAGCCTCTGAGCAACTTGCGCGGTTGCTGACCTGGTTCAAGGAACTTCAGGAGCGCGTCGAAGCGGCCTATCTCAAGGCAACCGAGGTCGTTCAACCTGTGGAAAACGCGCCCGAAGCCAAGGAACAAGTTCCCGAGAAGACTCAAGAAATGAACCCCAGGGAGGTCATTTCTGACCCTCATATACTAATTACAAACCAACTTGATCCTGTAACTCGTAATTCCTCAGAAAATGAGGAAGTCGCGGCCGTGGTGCCCAATGCTCAGCCCGAAGATCAGGTTGACAGGGAGCTGGAAGAGTGGGTGGCTGAAGTCCGCAAGAAGCGCGCGGCACTGGATCTGCCCACAGTGATGCAGGCCTGTCCCGAATTCGCGTCCTGGGCGCGTAATATGGGCGGCTTCCTGAAGGATTGGGGCGATCTGCACCGGGTTGCCGGGCAGCTCAGGCCGATGATCGGGGTGTCCGAGCATGCGTGGAACGTGGCGCAAGACCGGCTGGGCAAACAGGTGGCGACAGCGGCGCTGGCGCTTGTCTTCGAGAAGCATTGCGCGGGCGAAGTTTCCTCGCCGGGCGGATATCTGCGCGGCATGGTCGAGAAGGCCGGGGCAGGGGAGCTGCATCTCGAGCGCAGCTTCTATGGCAGGCTCAGTGGGCAGGCGGCGTGATGGGGCAGGGGATCAGAGTCCGGCGGCCTTGGTTAGGTTCACGCGGAACCGGTCGCGCCGGCGCTGGTAGCGGCGGGTCATCTCGGCCGAGGCATGACCAAGCTGTTTTTGAACGTAGCGCTCGTCGACTTCGGCGGAGCTGGCGAGACCGGCGCGCAGCGAATGGCCGGAGAACAGCGCCAGGCGTTCCTTTTCGGGCAGCTCGGATCGGATGCCGGCGTCCAGGACCGTCCGCTTGATCAGGCGCGCAACATGCTTGTCATTCAGTCGCGTTTCAGTGGCGCGGTTGCCATCGCGCGAGGTGCCGACGAAGACCGGACCGAAGTCGATCTTCGCGAAGTGCAGCCATTGCTCCAGCGCGTGCACGGGGCAGGTCTGATCCTTGGAGCCGCGGCCGATCTCGACTTCGCGCCAACCGGTTTTGGCGTTGAGGGTCAGGAGGGCGCCTTTCTCGAAGATCTCGATCCAGCCGCCAGAATCCGGCGTGTCGTCCTTGTGGACGTCAAGGCTAACGATTTCCGAGCGGCGCAAGCCTCCTGCATATCCCACCAGCAGGATCGCCCGATCCCGCAGCCCGCGCAGATCATATGGCAGGGTGGCGACCATCGCGAGGATGTCCTCGGCCAGGATGGCCTCCTTCTGAACTGGTGGTCGCGCGTGCTTTCGCTTGATCCCGGCCAACACCGTGGCGATATGTCGGTTCTTGCGATCGAGGGAAAAGCCGCGCTGTGCGTAGTTCCAGGCGAGACCTGACAGACGGCGGTCGATGGTTGAGACGGACAGGGCAGGGGAGGGACGTGAGCCGGTCGCGAGATCCGCAAGGTAGAGGCCGATCATCTCCGGCGACGGAGGCAGCGGCTCGGTGCCCTTCAACCGGCACCAGCGCGCGAAGTGCGCCCAATCCTTCGCATAGGCCTTCAGCGTGTTGTCCGACGCTGCCGCGCGTGCATAGTCGCGAGCCGTATCGACCAGCTGATCGAGCGTGCCTGAGCCCGCGACAAAGGAAGGCAGGCTCAAGACCTCGCCGTCAGGATGATCTCTCTCGTTGTCCTCGTTGGACGAAGGCCCGATTGGCACGTCTGAGGTCGATTTCTCGGTGCTTTCTGACATGCCTCTGAGCATATCCTTTTGTGTCCGATAATGCAAACTTATTGGGCATAGCAAGGGGCTGCGAAGTGGGGCGGTTCCTACACTATATTGTAGGCAAAAGCGCCGTGAGAGATTAGTGTTGTGGCATGACATATCAGCCAACGGCCATCTCGAACGACCTAGATACCCTACCGCAGTTGCCGGGCTGGGTCACCACCGGCCGTGCGGAAACCCCTGAAACTGTGGCCTTTCGGTTCGGGGCGGTGCTCACGGTGCTCGATCAACTGATTGGCGATCCGAGGCATGGTGTGCCGCTGAAACTGCTCGCCAACCGGCTGGCGCTGAGTGCCGCAGTGGCAACCTCGAAACTGGAGGGTCGGCTGGCAAAGGAAGCAGATATCCGCGACGCCTACCACCTGACACCGCCGGGCGAAGCGCGGGGTCCGGATGGCGATCTGCTGGCGTTTTGGCGCGAGGCTGTGCGTATGAGGACAAGCGGTGCGGGCGAGATCGCTGACTTGGTTGGCTCGGACTTCGCTGGCGAGGTGGGTGTCTGGCTTGACGTGGGATTGGAACACGCACGGACCTATGGCCCTTTGTCGGGTTGCGTCGCCGTCCTGCGCGCCGTGCTCGAGGTCGACGACCGGGCGGAGCGGGTCGCCTGTCTGCTCTCGGACATCGCCCTGGCACAGGCGCTGAACTGGAAGCAGGTGCTGCCGGTGACTACGCAGCGGTTGACAAAGGCGGCTCTGCGCGACCTGACCGCAGAAGGGCAGGGGGCCGATCTGGCAGTCGAGGGGCGGATCCTCGAGTCCGTCGAAGAGTCGATCCGATTGGCGCGAGAACTGGCCCGTCGTGCCGACGCTCTTCGTTCCGTGGCGCCGAAACTGCGAGCCAAAGGATCGGACGCGGCCGTCGATCTGTTCCTGACCGAGGATGCCGTGGCTCCGGCGTCGATGCTGTCGCCGCGTATTCGTGGAACGTCGATCCCCATGACTGACCGCGCTGCGCGGCGGTTTTGCGACCGGCTTGTTGAGTTGGGCGTGGCACGGGAACTGACCGGGAGGTCGACCTTCCGGCTCTACGGGATCGCATCATGACGGTCGGGACAAGAAAACGGAAACCGGCGGAGGAGGGCGGCGGCTTCTTCGATCGGGAGCTTGACGATCTGCCACAGGCACTGCGCTGGCGCGAATGGATGGGGCGGATCGAGGCGGTGCTCTTCGCCTCCGCCTCGCCGGTCGGCCGTGAGGATCTGGCGCGCGTGGTAGGGCAGGGGGCCTCGATCGAGATGCTGATCGAGGACATCCAGGCCGAGTTGACCGACCGCCCCTACGAGTTGGCTCAGGTGGCCGGTGGCTGGATGTTCCGCACCAAGACGCAGTTTGCAGATGCCATCAAGGCCGCCGCTGATCTAGGGGACCAGTCCCTGGCTTTTACCGAGATGGAAATGGGGGTGCTCTGCGCGATCGCCTATCACCAACCGATCGACCGGGCGGGCCTCGCCGACATCTTCGGCAAAGAGGTCAGCCGCGACCTGCTGGCCCGGCTGCGGTACAAGGACCTGATTGCCAGTGGGCCGCGGTCGCCGCGATCCGGCGCGCCGCATACCTTCGTGACGACGGAGACATTCCTGGTGACGTTCGATCTCCAGAGCTTGCGCGATTTGCCGGATTTGGAACTGCACGGGGACCAACCATCATGACGTCGCTTCGCATTTTCGGCCGAGCAATTGGGTGCTCGTCCTACACGAACATGCGCGGGTCATTTGACCAGCGTTTTCCTCCGGAAGACGAGGTGCGATGTGTCGACCAACACTGAGATTGAAGCCCTCAAAAACAGCATCGTCACAAGCATGTTTGTTGATCCAGGCGACGAAAACTACGTCATGGCGCGCATCGCCTATCACGGTGGCCTCTATCAGGATTTCTTTTGGAACGCGGCCCAAGCTACAGAAAAGTACCTCAAGGCGTCGCTGCTGTTAAACGGCGAAACGCTCATCAAAAACAATGGGCACAACAAGTTTGGTCACAATTTGGAGCGCCTGTTCAGAAAGGTGGAAAGCTACGCGGGCGAGTTCTTTCCTGACACGCTGACCAGACCTGTGGAGCTTGGCGATCTTCACTGGCGATCGGAAACCCCGCAGGCGTTCGTCGCGCGGTTGAACGCCGCTGGCGATCCGAGCTCGAGATACAACGTGCACGGGTACACGAAACGCTGGGAGGATCTGTGTCATCTGGATCAATTCCTATGGGCAGCGCGTCGGGTGGCATTCAGGCTGGATCATGTCATCGTTCCTGAGAGGATGAGGTCAAATCCAGACATACCTCAGACGATAGCGGATCAGCTGCGGCGAACCTTGACGTTCTCGCCCCGCAGCGTAACGTCGCGGCTGGCCAAGCTCACGGGTCCGCGAAGTCGTGTCGAACTGCGCGATGCCTTCTTCAAGGGGAATTTTCTTTTTGCCCCGGCGGATTACGATCACGGTACTATTTTTCACGGCTCATCCGCTTCAAATCCGGTTCTCTACAGACGTATTTTAGCTTATGTGCCCGAAGAGGGAGATGTCGCCCCTAACGCTACAATTGCTGAACTCGCTGATTGGGCTGCCTCAAACATCTTCTTGGGAGAGGCCATCGCCGATCAGCTTCGAGACGCCGCAGAGCGCCTGCGTCCGTAAACCCTACCAGTGAAGTTGCCGCCTTTTCGAAGTATGCGGGAAATTGGCGCTGTCGGTGCACAACAGGCCGGGTCTGCTGATCCGATGGCGTCAATTTCGGTCCCAGTCGTCATCCGAACCATAGCGCTCCACGATGCTGTCACTTTGATCCTCATACCAGGGCTCCAGTGTGCCCACTTCCTTTCCTTCCTCGACGAACGTTTCAACTGTGAGTAATCCCGTCCCCAGCTCATTAAGCTCAACACGCAGTGTGTGGCCCTCGACTTCGCCACTGCCATCTTCGATCTCATGCTCATACTCGTAATCGAGCCAGGGGAAGTACTCGGCCATAAGCTCATTCAGTTCGCCCTGCGGGAGCCATGTATCAACGGTGTATTCCGGTTCAGCATCCGGGTCGCCAAAGGTGACCTTAGTTTCACGAAAATTGAGGGTCTTGTTCACCCACTCGTCGATGATCAGGAAGATATCCTCTTTGATCGACCGAGCGGCGATCTCTCGAATGAGAGGTAGGTCCAGCGCCAGTCTGAAACGCCTGACTGTTAAAAGCGTCTTCAACAGGCCCATAGAAGCTGCATCTTCGGCAAGCTGCTGTGCGTTCGACCCGTCTAGCAGTGATTGCGAAACAAGTTTTGCCAGCTTTAGGTTGCCCGCGGACAGATCGTACAAGACTTTGAGAATGGGAGCATCGATCCGAGCCTCTACGCCAAAGCACCTCAACGCTTCTTCGAACTTCCCTTCATTGCACTTTTCCAGCTCGATACGTTCCGGCCGAACTCGCTCTACCCACCGATCAAAGTCTTTGCCGAGATAATCCATCTGGGTAGGGTCCGTTGTCTTGACGACGATCATTTTCAGCTTGGCTAGGAACGCGTCTTCCTCCCAATCCCTAGCTTCGCCTAATTTCTTTAAGAGTGCGAATGATGCGTCGTCCCACCAGTGGATGTTGTCAGCGACTAAGACAACGGTTCTGCCACGCGACATGCGACGAATCCTACCAAGCCACTTCCACTCTTCCTCGGAGAAGTCAGCTGAGTTAGACGGCGTTAGAGCTTTTGAGGCGTTCACCGCCCAATCAAAGACTGTGGCCCCAAGGGTACCGAAACCAGATAGAAAACTGCCCGCTCCCGCAACAACTCGACCACCTTGGACAACGACTTTTTCAAGGCCCGACCGATTTCTCGTCAGGCTTTCAAATGGAGCGAAATCCTCAGAGCGCCTGACAGCATCTCCAACTGCAAATAGGGGAGTCGCGCCTGCAACATCGCTAGCAATGTCGGAGGCAAGCCATGTTTTGCCCGACCCCGAGGGACCATCAAGGACCAGACAACGGGTATTGGACTTAGTCAGAGAACCAACGCCTTCGCGTCGAAACTTGTCGTGGCCCAAAATACTTTCAAGGTTGCCACTAGGCGCCATAATTCTCCGTTATCGTTACTTCACGATGCGCCAAGGGCGACCGCAAGGCGGTCAGCATTGACCGATAACATCTGCCACGAATCGTTCGCGTCAGCCTGCCATCTTGATGATGGCATCAACGAGAGGAGCTTCGTCGCCGACGAAACTTGCTATCATGGCGTCGATGAATTCGTTCTCATCGATGTTGCACTCGATCATCTCAAGCCCGGCGATCTGCATGAGGATATCGAGGAAAGTGAGTTGGCATCGCCCGTTGCCCTCGCGAAATGGATGGACGGCGTTAATGTCGGCGATGTAGTGGGCCGCGCGCGCGGCGAAGTCTTGCAAACTGTTCGTGTCGGCCAGGTGATTCTCTTCGGCGAGCTCACGAAAAATGCGGTTCATCTCGGCGTCGATATACTCTGGATAGCAAAACCAGTTCCCTCCTTTGGCGGTTCGAATTTGTCTTGCCTGTCCCGCCCACTCGTAGACGTCTTGAAAGAAGTGGTGATGGATCGCTCGATAATGCTCATAGTCGAGGGCACCTTCAGGCAATGCTTCCTCGGAACGGGTCAAGAACATGAGTTGCTCGAACTGATCAAGCTCGTCCTGATCGGTCAGGTCAGCCTTGTTCCGAAGAATGCTGGTGCCGGGGTAACAGAGGGGGTCCTCCGTGGCGTCGTACCGGCTCATTTACCTTTTTTTGTGACGAAGGAACCGGTAATCGCTGAGCGAAGGGCATCGCCTTTGAGCCCGCGATCGGAATAGGTCTTGAGAGTTTTGGCGGACTTCGAACTGGTCGTAACACCCTCAACTTTGGCAAACTTCGTGGCTTTGTCCTTGCCTAGTGGCTTGGTCGCGAAGCGTCCGGTGGTCGCCGATCTCTTGAGTGCGGTGCTCTTGTCCATACGGCCAACTTATCACGCTCCAAATTGAATGTGTATGAAGATTCCGCTCGGCGTCATGACCGTCTTGGCGGAGCATACTGGAGTCCCGTCGAGATCGTCTATCCCATTCTTTGGAAACTGTGAAACTGCCTTCCGCTCAGGTAACGATAATGGCCCCTCCTATCATCTCCTGTCTCTTTTCAGGCCGGCTCGAGCGGTCGATCTTTTGATTTCCCGACGCTCGCGAGGTCTGCAACGAAGACATTGTCGATCAGGCGCACACCGTCGAGCCAGGCCGCCAGGAAGAGGCGGCTGGGGCGGTCTGCACTCGTCATCAGCTTCAGGTCGGGAACGCTGCGCAGTTCGAGGTAGTCGATGGAGTCGAACCCGGCTGAGAGCAGGGCCTTCTTGGCCTTGTCGATGGTCTGCTCGACGTGTCCGCCCCGGGCGATGACACGCGCCGCGTCTTCCAAGACCTGGGCGATCATCGGCGCCGTTTTGCGTGGCCCGGCACCGAGCCGAAGGTTGCGCGAAGACATGGCGAGGCCGTCTTCCTCGCGAATGGTCGGACAGCCGACAATCTCCGTATTCAGGTCCAGATCCTCGCACAGCCGGGTCACCACCTGCAGTTGCTGATAGTCCTTTTCACCGAAATAGGCGCGGTCGGCATCGCATTGCAGGAACAGCTTGGTCACCACCGTGGCCACCCCGTCGAAATGCCCCGGACGCGCCCCGCCGCACAGGCCTTCGCTGACACCGGTGACCGAGATCGTGGTGGCAAAACCTTCGGGGTACATCTGTGCGCCGTCGGGTACGTAAAGCACATCCGCGCCATAGGGCGTCAGCTTTGCGGCGTCGCTGTCTTCGGTCCGAGGGTATTTCGCCAGATCCTCGGGGTTGTTGAACTGTTTGGGGTTCACGAACAGCGTCACGATCACCCGGTCATTTTCGGCGCAGGCCCGTTCCACCAAGCTAAGGTGCCCGGCATGCAGCGCGCCCATGGTCGGCACGACGCCGATGCTGTCCCCGGCGCGGCGCCAGCTTTCGGTCAGGGCGCGCAGCTCGGCCTTGGTGCGGATGATCTTCATTTGCCGGGTTCCTCTTGGGAAAAGACATGTTCGGGGGCGGGGAAGCTGCGGGCGCGGACCTCTTCTGCATAGGTGCGGATGGCTGTCCGGGCGTCGCTGGCCAGATCGCCATAGCGTTTGACGAACTTGGGCTTGAAGGCATCAAACAACCCCAGCATGTCGTCGATCACAAGGATCTGTCCGTCGCATCCGGCCGAGGCCCCGATGCCGACCGTGGGGATATCGATATCGGCGGTGATCTGATCGGCCAGCGTGGCGGGCACCTTTTCCAGCACGACCGAGAAGGCCCCGGCGCGGGTCACGGCGCGGGCGTCTTGGGTGATCCGTTCGGCATCTGCGCCGCGCCCCTGCACCTTGTAGCCGCCAAGCGCGTTCACCGCCTGAGGTGTCAGACCGATATGGGCCATGACGGGGATGCCGCGGTCGACGATGAAACGGATCGTGTCCTCCATATGCGCGCCGCCTTCCAGCTTGACCGCGCCGGCCCCGGTTTCGGCCATCAGCCGGGCGGCGTTGCGAAAGGCCTGAGCGGGGGATTCCTCGTAACTGCCGAAGGGCATGTCGACGACCATCAGGGCGCGGTGCAGGCCGCGGGAGACGGCGCGACCATGCATCACCATCATCTCCATCGTCACGTCGAGGGTGGAGGGCAGCCCGTGCAGCACCATTCCGACGCTGTCACCGACCAGAACAAGGTCACATTCCGCATCCGCCAGCTGGGCCACGGGGGTCGTATAGGCGGTCAGGCAGACAAGCGGATCGGCCCCTTTGCGCGCGCGAATGTCAGAGGCAGTCAGGCTGCGTTGCGGGGCGGATTGGCTCATGTCGGTCCTCCTCAGACGGGCTTGGGAGGGGATAGCGGGTTGGGGACCTATTCGCAAGTGCAGCACAATATTATTGCGTTGCACTATGGGAAAAAGTCATATATGTATCGCGACGATTGGCGCGTTCAGAAGTCCAGCCCAAGGTCCAGCACCTGCGCCGAATGGGTCAGGGCACCAGACGAGATGTAATCCACACCCGTCGCCGCGACCTCGGCAATGCGGTCCAGCTTCATGTTGCCCGAGGCCTCCAGCACCACGCGACCGTCGGTCATTTTCACAGCTTCGACAAGGGTTTGCCTGTCCATATTGTCCAGCAGAACCACATCGGCCCCACCTTCGTCCAGCGCCTCGGAGAGCTGGTCCAGCCGGTCGACCTCGATCTCGCAGCGGATCATGTGGGACGCGCTTGCCTTGACCGATTGCAGCACCGGGCGGATGCCCCCGGCGGCGGCAATGTGGTTGTCCTTGATCAGGATGGCGTCCGACAGGCTGAAACGGTGGTTGAACCCGCCGCCATGCAGCACCGCCTGTTTTTCGACGATCCGCAGCCCCGGCGTGGTCTTGCGGGTGCAGGTCACGCGGGTCCGGGTGCCGCGCGTTTCGGCCACGAAGGCGGCGGTCAGCGTGGCGATCCCGGACATGCGCCCGGCAAAGTTCAGCGCGACCCGTTCGCCCGACAGGATGGAGGCCGCGTTGCCCGTGATCTCCATCAGCTGATCGCCCGGCGCAACCGTGTCACCGTCGGCTTTATGCGCCGTGATCTTCAGCGCCGGGTCCACCAGACGGAAGGCCAGCGCGGCGATTTGCAGGCCCGACACGACGCCGGGTTCGCGGGCGTTCAGCCGCGCGGAATAGGTGGTGCCGGCGGGAATGACCGTGCGGGTGGTGATGTCGCCATAGGTGCCCAGATCCTCAAGCAGCGCGGCGCGCACGAGGGGTTCAAGGATCAGGTCGGGCAGGGGAGTATGGGTCACGCCGGTTCCTTTCGGGTCGTGGTGTCGCGGATCGCGAGCGCATCTTTCAGGGTCATCAGCGACCTTGTGCCGGTTGCGCCGTCCGCCTGCGGATAGTCCGAGCGGAAATGCGCGCCCCGGCTTTCGCGGCGCATCAGCGCGGCAGCGGCGATCAGGGTGGCGGTGGCGGTCATGTTGGCCAGCGCCTCGCAGTCGGGCTGCGCGGCTTCGATGGCGGCGATTTCGGTCAGGGTGCGGGTCAGGCCCTCCGCCGTGCGGATCACGCCCGCGCCATCGGTCATCGCCTGCCGCAGCCGGGCAACCAGCGCGGGATCGGGCGTTTCGGCGGCGGGCAGGTCGGGCAGGGTGACGGGCGCGGCATCTGCGGGGGAGGGCAGGGCGGCGTCAATCGCAAGCGCACAGCGGCGGCCATAGACCAGCGCCTCTAGCAGCCCGTTCGAGGCCAGCCGGTTCGCCCCGTGCAACCCGGTCGAGGCGACCTCTCCACAGGCCCAGAGGCCGGGCAGGGTCGTGGCGCCTTCGCCATCCGTCGCCACGCCGCCCATGTGGTAATGCGCGGCGGCGGCCACGGGGATCACCTGCGTCAACGGGTCCAGACCCGCCTGTTGGCAGGCGGCGGCCACGGCGGGAAAATCCGTCAGGATCTTCGCACCAAGGGCCGCGCGGGTGTCCAGCGCCGGGGCCAGCCCTTGTTGTGTCTGGGCATAGACGGCGCGGGCCACGATGTCGCGCGGGGCCAGTTCGGCGTCTGGGTGGGCGTCCGGCATGAACCGCGCGCCAAGGCGGTTGACCAGCGTCGCGCCTTCACCGCGCAGCGCCTCGGTCGCAAGGGGGGCAGGGTCCAGCCCGCAGGCCATGGCGGTCGGGTGAAACTGAACGAATTCAGCGTCAGCAATTTGCGCGCCCGCGCGGGCGGCCATGCCGATCACCTGCCCACGGATGCGCGGCGGGTTCGTCGTCAGGGCATAAAGCCCACCCGATCCGCCCCCGGCCAGCAGAACGGCGGCACCGCGCAGGGTGACGCTGGCGCTTTGACCCTGATCACAGCGGGCGACGGCCACGCCGGTGACGCGGCCCTGAGTGACCTCAAGCGCCGTGGCCATGACGCCTTCGAGCACCTGGATATGGTCGGCCTCGCGCACCTGAACGGTCAGGGCGCGCATGATCTCGGCCCCGGCCTGATCGCCCTGCACGCGCACCACGCGGGCAAAACTATGCGCGGCCTCGCGCGACAGGACATAGGACCCGTCCGAGGTGCGGTCGAAGGGCGTGCCCAGCCCGGTCAGGTCAAGGATATGATCGCGCGCCTCGGCTGTGACCGAGGTGGCGACGCCCGGATCAACGGTGCCCGCACCGGCGGTGACGGTATCGCGGGCATGGGCATCGGCGCTGTCCGCCGGATCCATCGCCGCCGCAACGCCGCCCTGCGCCCAGGCCGAGGACGCACCAGCGCCCAATGCCTCGGGCGAGATCATCAGCACGGGGTGCGGGGACAGTTTCAGCGCCGCATATTGCGCCGCAAGGCCCGCGCCGACGATGATCACGCGACCCGTATTGATCGGCGTTTCGGTCGGGGTCATCGCCCTAACCGGCCATCTTGGCGGACAGGTCGATCATGCGCTGAACGGCGATGCGGGCCTTGTCGGCAACCGCCGGGTCGACCTCGACCGCGCCCTGCATGGTGTGCAGCGACCACAGCACCTTTTCCAGCGTGATTTTCTTCATATAGGGGCACATGTTGCAGGGCCCCACGAAATCCACGTCCGGCAGCGCGTCCGAGATGTTCGAGGCCATCGAACATTCCGTCACCAGCATCGCCTTTTCCGGGCGCTGCTGCGTCACATAGTCGATGATACCGCTGGTCGAGCCGGAGAAATCGGCCTCGGCCACGACATCCGGCGGGCATTCGGGATGCGCGATGATCCGCGTGCCGGGGTTCCATTCGCGGAAATCCTTCAGGTCCTGCGCGGTGTATTGTTCGTGCACGATGCAGGCACCGTCCCACCAGACGATGTTCTTTTCCGGCACAAGGTTGGCGATGTTCTGCGCCAGATATTTGTCCGGCGTCATGATGACCGTGTCGCTGTCCATCCCGCGCACGATCTGCACCGCGTTCGAGGAGGTGCAGCAGATGTCGGATGCGGCCTTCACCTCGGCGGTGGTGTTCACATAGGTGACGACCGGCGCGCCCGGATATTTGGCACGCATTTCGGCGATACCTTCGGCGGTGATGCTTTCGGCCAGGGAACAGCCGGCGTCCATGTCGGGGATCAGCACCGTCTTGGACGGATTCAGGATCTTCGAGGTCTCGGCCATGAAATGCACGCCGCACTGGATGATCACGTCTGCCTGTACCTTGGTCGCCTCAATCGCCAGCTGAAGGCTGTCACCAACCACGTCCGCGATACCGTGGTAGATCTCGGGCGTCATGTAGTTATGCGCCAGGATAACCGCGTTGCGTTCCTTTTTCAGCTTATTGATCGCCGCGACATAGGGCGCAAATATCGCCCAGTCTGGGGGCGTCACGACACGGTCTATCCGGGCGAAAATGTCAGCATTTGCCTTGGCGATGTCGGTGGACGGAGATAGATCGTAGTGATCGGCGAGTTCGGCGCGCAGCGCGATCTGGTCGAGCAAAAGCGGAGTTCCTGAGGTTACTTCGGGCCGCCGTGGAGGGCGCGACCGCACGCGGGTGGCGTCGGCTAAGAGGTGTTTACGGGTCGGCTTACCTTAGGGCAAGTGTGCGGGGCGTCTTATTTCAATGACGCACGCTAACATGTACCGAAAGCCACCGTCATACGATTATGGGCTCAGACGTCGGTGCGCGGGCAAGACTTTGGATCCGGTCCAGAGGCGAAGCGGGCTTTCAGCAGGCATTCGTCGTATTCCGAGCGAACCTCGGAATCGAACACGATGCCGCCGCCTACGTTGAAGACGGCCTCTCCGCCTGCGTGCAGTGTGAGGGTGCGGATGGCAACATTGAAGCGCATCTCGCCGGACGGAGCGACGAACCCAATGGCCCCGCAATAGATGTCACGCGGACGACTTTCCAGCGCACGCAGGATCTGCATCGCACGGATCTTCGGAGCTCCGGTGATCGAGCCGCAGGGAAAGAGCGCAGTGAAAGTATCGGAGACGGTCGTCTCCAGTGCCAGCCGCGCCCGAACGCGGCTGACCATCTGATGCACTGTGGGATAGCTTTCGATCCGGAACATCTCGGGTACATGCAGCGTGCCCAATTGGCAGATGCGCGAGATATCGTTGCGCAGCAGGTCGACGATCATCAGGTTCTCGGCTTGGTTTTTCCCGTCCTGTCGCAAGGTCTCGGCAAGGGCGGCGTCTGCCTCGGGCGTCGATCCGCGCCCGATAGTGCCTTTCATCGGATGGGTCTCGATCCAGCCTTCCGCGTCTACCTGGAAGAACAGTTCAGGCGACCGTGAGAGGATGATGGGCCCACCCAAGTCGATCAGTGCAGCATAGCGGACCGGCTGCCTGGCGGTCATTTCTTCGAACAGCGCTATCGGATCTCCCGACCATCGCGCGGAGAACGGGAAAGTCAGGTTCGCCTGGTAGCAATCGCCTGTGCGAAGGTGCCGGTGGACCCTTTCGAAACGCGACCTGTAATTCTCGAAGGACCATTCTGGCCGGACATCCGTCAAAGTCGCCTTGCCTGTTGCCCGTGTCCCTACCGATCCAGTCTCGGGCGCGTTGAAGACCCCCATGAGCACGAGCGGCAGGCGGCGGCCTCCGGGCATGATGTCACGCAATTTCGGCTCGAGTGCGTAACCGGCCTCGTAGCTCACGTAACCGGCACACCATTTCCCGGCCGCACGTGTGCGTTCCATCCGGTCGAGCGCGGCCTGGACTTCGTCCGGATGGTCAGCGCGGATCACCTCGCGTGGTATGGCGAACCGCATCTCGGTACCGGTGAGGTCATCGCGCAGCAGAATGCTTGGCCCGTCCGCGCGATAGGCTGCTTCAGGCCTGTCCATCGGGAGCCGTGAAGGCCTGGGCCTGATCGTAGTCTACAGCGAAGCGCAGTTCGCGCAGGGGTTTCACCCGGCGGATCGATTCCGCGTAGGTTTCGTGCGCCTTGTAGGCAGCCAGGGCCGCATCATCGGCGAATTCGCCGTAGACGACGACGTCGATTTCCTTGCTGTTTGGATCTGACTTCCGATTGAGCGAGATTTCGAGGTGCTGGGCATGCGGGATGCCGGTGAGCATCTGGAGCCCTTTTCTGATAGATTCGATATTGTCGTTGTTGATGGCGGTGAAGAAGACGATGTGGCGGATCATGGCAATCCCGGTTGGTTTCTGAGAACATGCGGATGCTCCCGACGCGTGGCCCGGAGTCGTCCGCAGACCGAGTTGTAGGGTCTGCCTCGCGTCGTTCAACCGGATAGTGCTGGGTCATAAAGGTGTGTGTCACCTGACCCTAGCCTGCCTTCTGGTCCTTCTCTGACCGGCGTCGCGCCATTCAAGAAGACTGGTGCCGACTACGATACGGCACCCAAACGCGACCACGGCTTCAACGTCGACCTCGGCAAGGATGCATATGAGGACGATCCGTCCCTGCAGGCCACAATTTGTGGTCCCAAAGGCGCTGGCCTGCTCCCCTTGGTGTCCGCGTACTTCAACTCGTTCTGTTTAGGTTTTGTCGTCGCATCGGTCAGGGTCTGCCCTAGATGCGGGAAAATTCTATCGGCAAGTTCGGTCCGCCAGACAAGAAATCGCCACTGATCTGAAGAGTTCGTGGGTCCCACTGGAGAGAACCCCATGCCAATATACCAATCTTCATTCGTCCTCGACTTTGGATATGGGTTCTCCTTTGTCTTCTAGCGCGGTTATTCACTTGTCTATGGGTGCACGTGTCCACCACTCGACTTGCAAGGAACGCTGCCTTTCCATTGATGTCGATGCTACGTGCGGCGGCGCGACAGCTGGTAATCCACACCCGTCATCCGAAACCGCCACTTCAGCATTTCCGGGCTGACGAGATGTTCCTCGCAAGCGTCGCGATCCGACAGGCGCCGACGACGAATAGACAGAAGGGCGGGCCGGGGCAGCAGCAAGGCTCCGGCCAACCAGTCGGCTTCGTCTTCTTGGTCTTGATCGAAATTACCCGGAACAAGAGAGCCGTCCTCTAGGATGCAGGCTTTTGCAAGTTCGTGACCCAAGATGATGTGCGCCAGCTCGTGCATCACCACGTTGTTGCGGCGACCTTTTGAGGAGACCGGTTTATGGACGACAAGATGGGCCGCGCCCAATCTCATCGTCAGGGCGGACCACGATTGATCTGTCTCGTCGCTCAGAACCGACCTGGCGCTTTCCGATATCCCATCGACGTCATCGGTGGACCAAACGGTGACTCGAAGCTCCTCCGCCAAACGGTCGGCAGACAGCGCATCATGATCCGACAGACCGAACTGTTTTCGAAACTCGACCGATCGCCGCTCACATTGAGATTTGAACCCTCGTCTGAATGCCACTTAGTGTCCTCGAGCCTCGACGTCTTGTTCGAATTGTCGCGAGGCCTGGGTGATGAGTTCTGCCAGTGCGAGAGCGGTCGCTTGCGGGACGGCTTTCCTGTTCTTGAATGCGATTTGAAGGTCTCCAACGCCGGTGAACTTCGAAGGCTCCTCCCCCAACCATTCGCTGAGTTTGTTGAGCGTGCCCACGTCTGGGACATGCCCTTTTTCGATCCTCGTGAGTGTGGTCGGACTGATCCCAATCTCCTTTGCGGCAGCCCTGACCCCCATGTTTCCCCGTCGCCTTAAGACTAGTGGGGCGAGTTCGTTGATATTCATGTGCCCTCCTTAGTGTTTCGTAGACTGGTATTAGTGGTGCGAAGACTGTTTACTTGGTAAGGCTTCTGGCCTATACCAGTCTGTGAAACACTTGAATCATGCCGCAGGGCCGGGGTCAACAGTTTCGAATCGAGGCGAGTCAGGAAAATAAGGAGAATTCGATGTCAAAGCGTATTCATGTGGTCCCCCACGGGGATGGTTGGGCTGCACGCCGTGAGGGCGCTACCCGGGTAGGATCCACGCACGCAACCCAGGCAGAGGCGACAGCGGCCGCACGCACCACGGCGATCCGTGAGCGAGGTGAGGTCGTCATCCATCGGCCCAATGGCCAGATCCGCGATGCCAATTCTTATGGGAACGATCCCTATCCGCCGAAAGGCTAGGCTCCAACGCGGGGCCGGAGGTCAACAACTGCCCAATCTGCTCGGGCAAGAAAATATGAGGACAGTGCAATGCAGGCTCTGGTGAACTTCTTTCCGCTCGGCAACGCCGACACCGCCCGCCTCGACCTTGCCGATGGGCGCAAGGTCCTGATCGACTTCGCCGCAATGCGTTGTGACGACGATGAGGATGACCAGCGTTGCGACTTGCCGACGACACTTCGCCGCGACTTGGATAAGGCGGGCCGCGACTACTTCGATGCGGTTTGCATCACGCACACTGACACCGATCACTGTAAGGGGTTCGGTGACTTCTTCTGGCTGGATCATGCTGCGCTCTACCAAGGCAAGGGTCGCGTAAAGATCAGGGAGCTTTGGGTCCCTGCAGCGGCAATCCTTGAAGAGAACTTGAAGGATAATGCGCGGTTGGTCCGTGCGGAGGCACGGTACCGTTTGCGTCAGGGCAAGGGTATTCGAGTGTTCTCTCGCCCCGAACGGCTGAAGGCCTGGATGGAGGCGGAAGGGATCGACTTTGAAAGCCGCAAGCACTTGATTGTGGATGCTGGCAAACTGGTGCCTGGGTACACACTGACTGGACCAGAGAAGGTAGAGTTTTTTGTGCACTGCCCGTTCGGCTGGCGACAGGATGAAAACACTGTCGTTGATCGCAACGAGGATTCAATCGTCATGCAGGCCACCTTTGTCGAGGGCGGCCGGAAGACGAGACTGCTTCTCGCCTCAGACGTCAATTACGAGACGCTGGCTGCGATCGTCCAGGTCAGCCGGAAGCACGGCAATGAGGACAGGCTCGCTTGGGATCTGATGAAGCTGCCGCACCATTGCTCCTACAAGTCGCTCGGGCCGGAGCGTGGCTCGAACGAGACTGTCCCTGACCCCGACGTCAAGTGGCTGTTCGAGGATCAACGCCAACCCGGCAGCGACATCATCTCTCCGTCCTGGCCGATCCCCGTCAAAGGGTCGAAGGCCGACGACGACGTCCAGCCCCCGCACCGGCAGGCTGCAAACTATCACCGTCGGATCACTGTGGCGCACGACGGCGAATTCATCGTGACGATGGAGTACCCGTCGAAGTGTGACCCTAAGCCCTTCGCATACAAGATCACGGCATTTGGTTTCGCCCTTGCGCTTGCTGCGCCGATGGTTGCTGGAACCGCCGCGGCGGCGTCGCCCAGGGCTGGCTAATGGACGTCGAAGCTTGGCTCACGGCATCCTTCGACGAAGTGATCGAGGTCGATGACCTCACCTCTTCGGCAGCGGCATCGTTTGCACGGTTTGTCGACCGGCATGCCGCCGAACTCGCTGCCGTCGTCGCACTACGCAGGGGAGGGGCCGGTGAGCTTGTAGAACTCACCTTCAGGACCGGCAGGCCGCAGCAGAGCGTCGTGCCAATCCGGCGCACAGAACGAATTGGCGTTCGCTTCTCTGGCGGCGATTCGATGCCATTCGTCTACGTGTTGCGGAGCGATTTTCCCGACACTGCCCACCAAAACCTCACTGCCGAAGGATCACCCCGCGCGATCTGTATCGATGACCGAGGTTGGGCGGAAGCGCGCCTCACATGGACACCGGCCGAGCTTGTCCAGCGTATCCTTGCCTGGTTTCGGCGAGCTGCCGAGGGCGCATTGCATGACGCCCGGCAACCGGTCGACCCGCTCATGTTCGGGACCGGCTACAACATCATCATGTCCCGTGCGTTGATCGATAACGCCAACACACAGGATCTCGTCGCTGTCCCTGACGACACGGGCACGCTGATGCGCGTGATCCCGCTTTCCCAGCTGGAGGGGCGCACACTGGCTTTGCCGTTGACGGTGGCAGCGTACCGAGTGCCTCCGGCGCAGATGGTGCGGCTTTCGTTCGCGCCAGGCAATCTTGGCAGCCTTGCCGACTTGCTCACAGCACGCGGGATCGATCTATTTGCCGACCTGCGTACGCGCCTCGCCGAATGGTTGAACGACGCGCGCACCAATGCGGCGCGGATCAATTCCTGCCTGGCAGTGGTCGTCGAGATGCCGATTACCTCACCAGACGGAACACAACAGGGCACAGATTTTCGGGCCTTCGTCGCTGCTGAGAAGGTTGGTGACATCGCGGTCGCGCTCGGAATTGCTCACAAGGTCGAAAGCAAGGATCAGGGCGGAGCCGCCGGCTTCGTTACCGCTTTGACCGCCGGAGCTGTGGATGAAGCTGCGCTGATAGCGATGGCCGTGCTGCCGGTCGAAGTCCACGCAACCTTTGACCGAGACCTTGCGACCCGGCTTGCGGGCCGCACCATCCCGGATGCACGCAAGGCCGTGATCGTCGGAGGGGGCGCGATCGGTGCCCATGTCGCCCCTTGTCTTGCCCGAGAGGGGCGTTTTCTCTGGACCGTGATAGACGATGACGTCCTGCTTCCACACAACCTTGCCCGTCATGTTGGCTTCGGCGGCGACGTCGCTCGGCGCAAATCTGAATTGCTCGCTGGGGCGTTGGCGAGCATTCTTGACGATGAAGACTCTGTGGCTACAGCAATAACCGCCCAGGTTGGGGTTGAAGGGCAGCAAAATGACGACGTTGATGCTGCGCTCGATGGCGCCGACATTATCGTGGATGCATCCGCTTCTTTGCTGGCGGAGCGCTTCCTCTCTGACCATAAATCCAAGGCTCGGCGGTTCAGCATCTTTTTTAGCCCGGCGGGGGATGCCGCCGTTCTGCTGGCCGAACCGATAGATCGCAGCGTCACGCTACGCGATCTGGAAGCGCAGTATCTGAGGCATGTCGTCCGGGAGGAGGCTCTCTCGGGTCATTTGGAAACCCCGGTGCGGACATTCGCCTATACCGGCGCTTGCCGTGCCATCACAAACCTGATCCCGGAGTCGCGTGTCATGGCCCTAAGTGGGCTGGTTGCGGAAGGTCTGGGACGGGCCGCCGACACTGATGAAGGGATCATCCGGATCTGGTCGCTTGGTACGGAGGGCCAAGTCAGGAGCTTCTCCTATCCTGCGGAGGATGTGCGTCGTTTCGATGTCGATGGCTGGCAGGTCTCACTCGACGCCGGTCTCCGCTCGCGCATCGCGGCCATGCGTGATGAATGCCTGCCGAACGAGACGGGAGGTATCCTGCTCGGGGTCGTCGACATTCCTGCTCGGAAAATACACCTTGCCGATGCCGCCAAAGCACCTGCTGACAGCATCGGTTCGCCAACCGGCTTCGTTCGCGGCACCGATGGCGTCCAACAGTTGATCGACCGATCTATGGCGGAGACACAGGGACAGCTGCGCTACGTCGGGGAGTGGCATTCACATCCGCCACTGGTCGGGGTGATGCCGAGCGTTACCGACCTGTCCCAGATCAATTGGCTCGCCACCATATTTGACATGGATACTTTGCCCGGCCTGATGTTGATTGCTGGGGAGGCCGAACTCGCTGTCGTGTTTATGCGCCGTAGCGAAGCTTCTTCTCCGCTAGCCGAAAGGTCGGTTCGATGAGTAAGCCCGTCATCGGCCTTTCGCTCTCAGGCGGTGGATCCCGTGCCATCGCCTTCCACCTAGGCTGTTTGCGCGCCTTGCATGATCTCGGAATTCTTGACGAAGTTCGGGTCATATCCACCGTATCAGGGGGAAGCGTCATTGGCGCACTTTATGCGGCTAATGACGAACCGTTTCCGGTCTTCGAGACGAAGGTGCGTTCGTTGCTTTCCTCCGGCTTGGTGCGTCCGGCCTTGCGCAAGGTGTTCACGACCACCGAAGGCCTGCGTGCGATCTACTGTGCTACCCTTCTTGGGGTGATCAACCTCGCAATCTTGGCGATCGCGACCGGACCACGCCTCCTTTCGCTGATGCTGCCACCGACCGCACGTACACGCTGGAGCTTCGACAAGTTGCGCGCGTCGCTGCCGCGTTTCGCGAGCAGGACGACGATCCTACGTAGGGTTTTGGACGAAGATGTCTTTCACGGACTTAAGTTGCGGGAATTGCCCGCGACACGCCCACTTCTGATTATCAACGCTGCAGATTTGCGCACAGGTTCGGCGTTCTATTTTTCGCGAGAGAAGTCCGGATCGTGGCGCCTCGGGGAACTTGCCGGTTCACAGACGACTCTTGCACATGCAGTCATGGCTTCCGCGGCATATCCGCTATTTCTGCCGGCGCTTGATGAACGTCTCGCTTTCAACAAACCTGACGGATCGCGGCGAGAGGAGCACGTCACCCTGACCGACGGTGGGGCTTACGACAACTTGGGCCTGGCGCCGCTTTGGCCTGATCGGGACTCCTCGGTGAGCCTGAATGTTTCTTGTGTGGACTCGATCATCTGTTGCCGCGCTGGTTACGGTTTGCGATTTGATCCACCCAGCCAATTCTTCATGGCGCGGCTTACAAGCACGTTCACTTGCATCTTTGATAGGGCTCAGAACGCGGCAGTGAAGCGTCTGTTCGATTTAAAGTCCTCTGGACAGATCAAGGGGTTTGCCATGCCCTTCCTTGGGCAGGATGACTCCCGCCTCGCCTTTCCGCCATCGGATCTTGTATCACGAGAAGACGCACATGGATATCCTACCGACTTCTCTGCGATGCCAGACGAGTGGATCGAGAAACTCAGCAAGCGTGGCGAACAGTTGACATACGCTTTGACTGCCGAGCACATGCCCGATCTAGTGCGAGAATTGCAGCAGAGCTAATGCTGTTTCTAGAATGGTTTCGATAGTTGCCCCTTGTCGGTCATGACCATTTTTGCAAATCGCCTACCTGCCGGTCTTTATGAGCGGGTTAGGCGCTGTAGAACCGCGAGACCAATCTTTGTGTAGGTGTGAAGACAAACCTGGAACCAAACCGGCTTCCAGTCGCTGAAGGCGTTAGGCCTATAAAATGGTGCGGACAGCGGGACTCGAACCCGCACGCTCGATTGAGCAGGAGATTTTAAGTCTCCGGTGTCTACCATTCCACCATGTCCGCGTGGTGCCTCGGGCAGGATTCGAACGTAACCGGCCGGTAAGGACCACAGCTCAAGCGACGGCCTTCG
>NZ_AQQR01000021.1 GCF_002210095.1 Marinibacterium profundimaris
CCGGGTCCTGTTCATCGACTATGCCACGCCGCGGCCCGACCGCGACGCCGGCAGCTATGCCGCGATCCAGGAGATCAGGCTGGTGCAGTCGCTGGGCTACAAGGTCACCTTCATGCCGCGCAACATGGCGCATCTGGGCGGCTATACCGAGGAGCTGGAGAAGATGGGGGTCGAGATGATCTATGCCCCCTTCTACATGACGATGGATGAATACCTGGACAAGCATGCCCAGGATTTCGATGCCTTCTACATCACCCGCTTCTACGTCGCCCGCGACGTGATCGCCAAGCTGCGCAAGCTGGCGCCGCAGACGCGGATCCTGTTCAACAACGCCGACCTGCACTTCCTGCGCGAGTTGCGCGCGGGGCTGGCCAATGACGATCCCACCCGGATCGAGGCCGCCCGCCGCACCCGCGAGATCGAGCTGGACGTGATGACCCAGGCGGATGTGGTGCTGTCCTACAACGACACCGAACACGCGGTGATCCAGTCCCATACCGACGGGGCGGTGAAGATCGCGAAATGCCCCTGGGTGGTCGAGGCGCCCGACACCGTGCCCCCGCGCGAGGGCCGCGCCGGCATGTCCTTTCTGGGCAATTACCATCACCACCCCAATACCGAGGCCGTGGAATGGTTCGCGCGCCAGGTGATGCCGCTGCTGCAGACGACCCATCCGGAGCTGGAATTCGTCATGTACGGCTCGGCCATGCCCGACGAGGTCAAGGCGCTGGCCAGCGACCAGATCCGGGCCCAGGGCTTCATCGAAGAGATCTCGGACGCCTATGACCAGCACCTGATCTTCACCGCGCCGCTGCTGTCGGGGGCGGGGATCAAGGGCAAGGTGCTGGCCGCGCTGGCCCATGGCGTGCCCTGCGTGATGACGCCGACGGCGGCCGAGGGGATCGGCCTGCGCCATGGCCACGATTGCATGATCGTCACCACGCCCGGCGACTGGCACGACGCGATCGACGCGCTGATCACCGATCCCGAGCTCTGGCACGCCATCTCCCGCAACGGGCGCGACTACGTGGCACGCAGCTTCTCCTTCGAGACCGCGCGCGGCCAGATGCGCACGGCCTTCGAGGCGGTGGATCTCTATTCGCCGGAATTCTGACCGGATCCTCGGACCATCGGACATGACAAAGGCGCCCCCGGGGCGCCTTTTCATATCGTCGGTACAGATATCATGGGGCCGCATCCGGTATCGTCAGGCCGAATGCCGCGTCCCCGCCAGGGCGAGGGCAGGGGGATCACGCCGCGTCGCAGGCCCGCGTCAGTTCGACGGGGCTGTCGTCGTGGTGGTCGTGGTCGTGGTGCTGTCGTCGCTGTCGCCGGATGCGATGACCACGATCAGAAAGCCCAGGGCGGTCGCCCCGATGACGGTTCCCGCGACCAGATCGGTGTCGCCGGCAAGCGGTGCCGGAACGCTCGGCGCGGGGGCCGGCGTGGGCGCGGGCTGAGCCGCCAGAAGGGTCGGGGCCGCCACCATGGCCGCCGCGGCGAAAAGGGCCGGAAGGGTCTTCATGCTCCACACTCCCAGGTGAGACTTAACATAAGGTAACGCATCCCCGTCCCGTTCACAACGAGATCCGCAGCGCCCTGCCCCCGCCACAGCGACAATCCGCCTTCGGGCCATGGGCCTCTGCGGGACCTCGGGGAGAGGCGAGAGAGAGCTTCGGAGCTGCGCGCGGGAGAGAGGCCCGGGCGAGACATCCGCCCTATCCTCCGGGAGCGCGGCAGGACGAGGCGGGAAGAGGCTCGGGGCCGCCCGGGCGGTCAGGCCCCGTCACGCAAAGGGCCCAGCCCGCAAACGCTCGACAAAACGCTCACAAAAACGGGCCAGACATGCAAAAGGCAGGCCCCTCAAGGCCTGCCCTGTCGGCCATCCGGCCGAATATGTGCAATCTGACCGTCGCGCGCGGCCCCGGGATCACCCCAGGTCGCGCGGGCCGCCACCTCAGTTGGTGGTGGTCGTCGTGGTGGTCGTGGTGGTGCTGTCGTCGCTGTCGCCCGATGCGATGACCACGATCAGGAAACCAGCGGCGGTGGCGCCGATGATGGTGCCGGTGGTCAGCTCGTTGTTGCCGGCCAGCGGTGCGGGCACGGTCGGAGCCGGCGCAGCCGTCGGGGTCGGAGTTGCCTGCGCGAGAGCGGCAACGGGAAGTGCTGCAACAGTCGCAGCGGCGATCAGAGCGGTGATGGATTTCATGCTCTAAAACTCCTTTGAATCTACTTGATTATCCACGTAGCGCAGCAAGATGCAAAATTCAACGTCAACTGCCTGTCTTCCGGCCCCCCGGCAGCTTTTTTCCGCTGCATTGCGGAAATGTGGCCAATTGAGCACCACCGCAGGCGGGTGACGGGTGTCACGGCGTCAACTGGCGGAAGGTGACGTAGCCGATATTCGGCCCCGCCCATTGCCGCGACCGCCAGACGGTCGGGCCGCGCGAATCGACCCAGTAGTCATTGACCACCGTGCCGCCCTTCAGCTCGCAGGTTTCGCGCAGGTGGCGCGTGGCATGGCGGCGCTCGACGATGACGATGGTCTCGGGGCCCAGGTCGTCGACGGCGCAGACGAAATTCATCACCACCGGCTTGTTGTCGAGCGCGGAATAGACCTGCCGCTTGGCCCCCTGCCCCGCGCTGCGCGACCGCACCGCCGCCAGCGCCGGGCCGCCCTCGGCCGAGACCAGGTCGCCGCCCAGGCCCCGGGTCTCGATCAGCACGCCGTCGCGCAGGGTCAGCGAGACATCGTTTTCCGTGCGCCAGACCAGCAGGCGGCCGCCCTCGGAGCCGGCGGCCTGGCCGTTGCGCTCGGCCGAGATGTACATGAAGGCGCGGCTGCCGGTCTTCTCGATCTCGGCCTGGATGAATTCGCCGTCGATCGTGTTCAGCACCGCGCGGGTCAGCGGCGGCTGCGCCGCGGCCTCGTCGGGGCTGACCGCCCGGGTCGCGGCGGCCTGCAGCGCGGCGAGGGTCTTCAGCGTGGCGCTGGTCTCGTCGCCGCGGTTGGAACAGGCGGCCAGCAGCGCCAGCGCGGCCAGCAGGGCGGGACGCAAAAGCCCGGGTTTCGCGAACATCATTGCCAGAACCTCACCGACTGGTCGTCCAGCGCCTTCCTGTGGGCCGCGCGGACCTGCGGATAAAGCCGGCCCGGCACGTTCAGCCTCTGGCCGCCGTCACGGGTGATCGGCGTGATCGTGGTGCCGACGGTCTGGCGGCTGGGCTGGCCCAGGATCCAGTTCACCGGCATCGAGAAGCGGATGCCCTTGTCGAACGAGCCTTCGCCGAATTCCTCGGCCGAGACGTTGGTGATCGTGAAGAAGGCGCCGATGCTCCAGCCGTTGTCGAAGGTCCGGTCGAGCGAGAAGGTGCCGCCCCAGTCGCCGGCCAGGTAGCGCCCGGCCGAGAATTGCGCCAGCAGGCCGGGGCCGAATTCGTAATAGGCCGTCGCATGGCCGGTGGCGACTTCGTAATCGTACTGGCCGAAGCCGAAGAGCTGGTCCTGGTCACGCTGCGCGACGTAGTTCGCCTCGATCCCCAGGCCCAGCGGGCTGTTCACCGGCTTCCACAGCAGCTCGGTCGAGACCCCGCCGAACATCTGTTCGAGATAGCCGACCGTCGCCCGCGCATAGAGATCCCTGCCCGGCCGCCACTGCCTGGCGGCATAGAGGTTGCGCATGGTGAAATCGTACTTGGCGTATTCCGCCCAGTCCGAGCGCACATGCGGCAGCACCGAGTTCGAGGGCCGCCCGCCGTCGAGATCGCCGAACAGCTTGTAGCGCAGCGCGCCACCGACGATCCAGCCGGGCGCCGGACGGTAGGCGCCGTTCAGCTCGATGCCGACATCCAGCCGGATCGGCTTGTCCGGGTCGAAATAGCTGGGTTCGAAATAGGGCTGCAGCGCATAGGTGAAGCGGGGATAAAGCCCGGTGTTCAGCGCCGCGTCCGGGCTCAGCTGCGGCGGGTCGGAATAGCCCAGCAGCGCATCCGTCGCCGCGGTCGCGTCGGGCTCGTATTCCAGCACCTCCAGGTCCGAGCGCCGGATGGTGATCCGGTTCAGCGCCATGCCGCCCGATTGCGGCACGATGTGGAAGGTCTCGACCGAGGGCGGCAGCACCTGCGCCATGGCCCGCGCGACCCGGCCGACCGCGCCCATCTGCGGCCAGTAGCGGCGGTTGGAATAGCGGACCTCGGCCACATGGGCGGAAATGGTCAGCGCCTCGACGGTGATGCCCTGCGGATCCAGCACCTCGATCAGGTTGTCGCGCAGCGCCGGGGGCACCTCGCGGCTGCCGGCCCAGGCGGTCGACCAGGCCTCGGGATCGGTGCGCGGATCCTGCCGCACCAGCACCGGTTGCGGCGCCGGGATCGCCAGCGGCGTGGCCGGGACCCTTGGGTTGGCCTGGATCTGGATGTTGAAGCCGAATTCGGAGCCGTACATGTAATAGCCGCCGAGCCGGATCGCGTCGTTGATCTGGTATTCGACCCCGAAGTTGATCGGCGACTTGCGCTCGAAGACGTTGGTGTCCTGCGTGGCCAGCACGTAATCGTCCGAGGAATATTCGACCTTGATGCCCAGCTTCTCGGTCGGCCGCCATTCGATCCCGCCGAAGGGGGCGAAGGGGCCGCGGAACCAGCTGTCGTAATCCGCCTGGCCGCCGGTGGAATTCGGATTGTAGGCCGGCCGCGTGCCGGTGCTGGCGATCGACCCGAAAGAGCCCAGAACCCCCCAGCCAAGGCCGCCGGTGACCTTCAGCGACCCGGTATTGCCAAAGCGCGACGGCGGCAGGGCAAAGGTCTTGGTCGCGGCGATATATTCGCCCGACGAGATCCCCGTGCCGATGAAATCCTGCAGGCCCAGCGTCACCGCCGGCAGCCGGTCGGTTTCCTTCAGCAGGCGGAAGCGCAGGTCGAAGCCGCGGTCGTAATAGGTTTCGAACCCGGCGAAATTGGCATTGGCGAGCGAGTTGTAGCGGAAGCTGGCCGCGATCCAGGGCAGCGCCTGGAAGGACAGCGTGTAGCGCCCGACCCCGCCGAACCAGGACACGCCCACGTCGATCTGACCGTCGGGCTGCGCCTCGCCCGAGGGCATGTCCATCAGGCCCGGCGCGCCGTAGAAGTTCAGCGACGGGCGCCCGGGATAGCGGAAAATGGTCGGCGCGGCCTCGGGCGTGCCGGGGGCCGCCATCGGATCCACGGGGCCGGTGACAGTGTTCAGCCCCTCGCCCAGCCATCGCGCCTGCGCCATCGCGCCCGGTCCCGAAAGCGCCCCTGCCACAGGCAGGATCAGGAAAGCCGTCAAGGCTGCTCCGGCGGCGCGCCCTGCGGGCGCGAAGGCGCCCTGCCCTGGCTGAAATCTTGTCGTCACGTGCCCTGCCCAGTCGTTCCAATGGCCTTAGACCATGGCCTGCCTGCCCCGATCAATCCACCCCCTGCCCGATCCCGCGGCACCGGCGAAAAAAACCCGGGCCTGCGGCTCTGATGCCGCGGTTTCGTCCGTTCCTCCCGGAATTCGGAAATCTCTCAGGAACTGCGCCCGCCGGCGGTGCCGGTGCCGCTCATCAGGCGGTAGCCCTCGACCCAGCGGGTGATGACGGCGCGGGCCGCGTCCTCGTCGCTGGCCGCCAGCGCGTGGCGCAGCGACCGCAGGACCGAGGCGACCTCGATCTCGCTCAGCTTCTCTTCGCGCGCGCAGAAGATCTTCTGGTGGCGGGTGCCGATCAGGTCGCCGGTGATGGTCAGCTCTTCTTCCAGCTTCTCGCCGGGGCGCAGGCCGGTGATCTCGATATCGATATCGCCTTCGGGATGCTCGGCGTCGCGCACGGTGTAGCCGGCGCTTTCGATGACCTGGCGCGCCAGGCGCATGATCGGCACCGGCTCGCCCATGTCGAGCACGAAGACCTCGCCGCCGCGGGCCTCGGCCCCGGCCTTCAGCACCAGTTGCACGGCCTCGCGGATGGTCATGAAATAGCGCTTCACGCGGGCGTCGGTCACGGTGACCGGGCCGCCGCGGCTGACCTGGTCCTGGAACAGCGGCACGACCGAGCCCGACGATCCCAGAACGTTGCCGAAGCGGACCATGGTGAAGACCGTGTCGTCGAACCGGGTGGCCAGATCCTGCACGACCAGCTCGGCCATGCGCTTGGACGCGCCCATGATGTTGGTGGGCCGCACGGCCTTGTCCGAGGACACCAGGATGAACCGTTCCACCCCGGTCTCGGCCGCCTCGCGGGCCAGTGTCTGGGTGCCGAAGACGTTGTTGGCAAGTCCGGGAAGCGGGTTCGCCTCGACCAGCGGCACATGTTTATAGGCGGCGGCGTGCAGGACGACCTTCACGTCGTGATCGGCCAGCACCTTCTTGACCTGGCGCGGATCGGTGACCGACCCCAGCACCGGCACCAGGTCGATGGAGGTCCCCTCGACCAGCTGCGACAGTTCCTGGTGGACGGTGTAAAGCGCCAGTTCCGACAGTTCGTAAAGCACCAGCTTGGCCGGCCGGCACGACAGCACCTGGCGGCAGAGTTCCGAGCCGATGGAGCCGCCGGCGCCCGAGACCAGCACCGCGCGGCCGCGATAGCTGTCGCAGGCCTCGCCCAGCGTCACGTCGCAGGCGGCACGGCCGAGAAAATTCTGCGGGGCGACGGGCGCGAGCTTGTCGATCAGCGCCTCCTCCCCGATCAGCTGCGCGAAGGAGGGCAGCGCCTGCACCTCCAGCCCCATCTTTTGCAACCGGCGCGCGATCTGCGCCTGCTTGGGCTGCGACAGCGAGGGCATGGCCAGCAGCACGCGGTCGACGCGGCGTTCCTTGACCAGCTCGGGGATCCGCGCGGGCGGGCAGACCGGCAGCCCGGCCAGCATCATGCCCTGCAGCGAGGTGTTGTCGTCGACGAAGGCGACCGGGTCGATCGTCTGGTGCGGCTTCAGCGCGGTGGCCAGCTGCATGCCCGTGGTGCCGGCGCCGTAGATCAGCACCCGGCAGCGCGGCTTGGCGCTGGTATAGACCGCCATCACCACCTGGTAGAGCACCGCGCGCATCGCCACGGCGAAGAGGAAGTAGATGATGCCGAACATCACGTGGGTGCCCGGCGGGAAGGGCAGATCCCACAGCGCCGAAAGCACCGCCGAGGCGCCCGCGGTCAGCAGCGCGAAGATCGCCGTCAGCCCGACGGCATGGCGTTCATAGGCGTTCAGCTGGATCTGCGGGATGCCCAGCCAAAGCGACAGCCCCGCGGCCGAGGCCACGAGATAGGGCAGGATCGGGGTGGTTTCCCCCAGCGCCGCCATGGGCGTCATCGGCAGGGACTGGACGACAAAGGTAAACAGCAGGGCCACCGGGATCAGCGCCAGATCTATGCCCAGAAAGACATAGCCTTTTTGCCGGCGCGTCAGGGTGTTCAGAAAACTCAGCATATTCAGGTCTCTGTCCCCAAAAGGTCGTTGGCTGTTCCCCATGGCCCCTTGTCAGAGCACGGGACGTTCAGAGAAAATGGCACCAGCCCAATGCAGTAAAAACAAGCAGCTGTACAAATAGCACGCAAAACGCTCTTATCCCAAATTAAGTATTTCGCCAAAGGTAAATGTCGCGGCCGCAGCATACGGCCAGTGGGAAGCGGTCATTTGGGCGGATGCCCGCCGGTTTTACGCCCCATTTCGCCCGGAAGTCGGGCGAATCCCCCCCTGCTGTCCCCGTTGTTTCCCGTTGTCGCGAAAGGGTTTTCCACGGCGCGGCCTGTTTTACCAGTACCGTTTCACCCGCAGTCTTAAGACCTGTCCCGCGCTTCGGATCGGGCCCCGGGCCGCGGCCCCGGCGGCGCTGTCGCCCGGGCTGAATTAAGATCTGGCGCAGGCGGCGGCCCCCCCGTTCCTGTCCCGGTCCCGCCCCCGTGTCCTGCCTGTTCCTGCCCCCTCAGCCCCCGGCCCGCGCCCGCGCCGCGCTGGTCATGCGGTCGATCGTGGCCCGCGTGGCCCGGCGCATGTTGTCCTCGTGGGCCGCGATCGCCTCCTCGAGATCCTCGTAGAAGGTCGCATGCCCGCCCTCCAGCACCACGCCCACGTCGCAGAGTTCCCGGATCAGCCCCATGGAATGGTTCACCACCACCGCGCCGGAATGTTTCATCCGCGCCAGGAAGACCGCATTGGCCTTGTCCTTGAAGGCCCCGTCCCCGGCCGAGGTGGTCTCGTCCACGAGATAGGTGTCGAACTGGAAGGCCATCGACAGGCCAAAGGCCAGCCGCCCGCGCATGCCGGTGGAATAGGTCCGCACCGGCATGTGGAAATGTTCGCCCAGATCGGCGAATTCCTCGACGAAATCGCGGGTCTCGTCGGTATCGGCGCCGTAGACGCGGGCCACGAACTTCACGTTCTGCGCCCCGGTCATGTCCTGACTGAACGAGCCCGCGAACCCCACCGGCCAGGACAGCGAGCCGGTGGTGACGACCTCTCCGGAGGTCGGCGGCACCAGCCCCGAGATCATGTTCAGCAGGGTGGATTTACCGGTGCCGTTGCGCCCCAGAAGCGCCACCGCCTTGTTCGAGGGCAGCACCAGGTTGAGATCCTCGCAGATCACCTTCTCGCGGCCCGCGGTGCGGTAGATCTTGGTGAGGTTGCGCAGCTCGATCATCGGCTCGGTCCCTTGGCTTCCGTCAGCTCCGTCAGGCCTGCCCCGGCAGCGCCGGGACGGCCGGGGTCAGGCGCCCGGATCAGCGCCTGTCGCGCAGCGCATAGGCCACCAGCACCAGGAAAGCCCAGGCCACGAAGAGGAACAGCACGATCACCGTCAGCGTGCTGACCCGGTCGGGATATTCCGCGCGCTCGGCCTTGGTCGGCGGCACGTGGGCGGCCAGGTAGCGGCTTTGCCGCCGCGCCTCGTTGCGGGCCGAATCAAAGGCCACCCGCGCCGCGGTATAGGCCTCCTGGGCGAATTGCAGGTCCGCGGCCAGCGCCTCGTACTGACCGACCAGGTCGGCCACCGTGGCCGACTGGTCGGCACCTTCCAGCCCGATCACCGAGCGTTCGGCGGCGATCTGCTTCTCGATCGCCTCGATCCGGCGGTCGATCTGGGTGACCCGGGGGTCGTTCTCGCGCGCGGTGTCGGCCAGCAGCTGGCGTTCGATCTGCGCCTGGGCCAGCTCGGTCTCCAGCGCGCCGATCAGGCCGGACTGGGACTGGCTCTGGATCGTGGGATCGACGATCTGGGTCCGGTTCCGGAAGGCCTGCAGCTCGATCCGCGCCTCGCGCAGCTGCTCCTGCGCCTCTTCCAGCTCGTCCCGGGCATAGCTGATCGCATCCTCGCGCGCGATCGCCGAAAGCCGGTTGATCATCGCGCTGCTCTCTTCGTAGATCGCCTCGGCGATGGCCTGGGCCTCGTCCGGATCGAAGGCCAGCACCCGCAGCTGGATCAGGCCGGAATTGCTGTCGTAGTAGATCTTGACCTTCTTGCCCCAGTGCGCGGTCAGGTCCTCGATCGTGCCGGGCCCGTTATAGGCGAAGATCGGGTCCTTCTCGACCCCGGGCCGGGACCACATCGCGCGGATGCCCAGGTCCTTGTCCACGGCCGAGACCAGCTGCTGGCTTTGCAGGAATTCGTAAAGGATATCGGTGTCCGACGAGCTGGAGCCCGACAGGTCCGACACCCCGAACAGCCCCTCGATCGAGGGGCCCTGTTCCTCGGTCCGGACCGAAAAGCCGACATAGGAGGCATATTGGTCGGTCGCCCGTTCCCACAGGTACCAGGCCGACAGGGCCGCCGGCAGCAGAACCAGGAAGATGAAGCTGGTGACCATCATGTAATGGCGCCGCTTGGCCCGGGCGCGGTGCACCGGGGGGGCGGCATTGTCGATGGCGGCCTGCTTGTTGGCCTCGGCCTCGGCCCGGGCCAGTTCGCGCTCGGCCTTCTGGGTCTCGGCGATGGCGCGGGCTTCCTTGCGGGCCTTCAGCGCCGCCTCGGCCTCGGCGCGCACGGCCTGGGCGGCGGCGCGGCGCGCGGCCAGCGATCCGGGCTTCGGCTCGCCCGTCTCCGGGTCGATTTCCCCGTCTGTACCGGCGTCCGTACCGGCGTCGGTCTCGTCCCGCTCGGTCTCGCCGGTCTCGGTGTCGTCACTCTGCCGGAAGCGCTGTGCGTCCTGGTCGGTCTGTGTCCCCGGGTCTTCGGCTCCGGTCTGTGCCGCCCGTTTCGGGTCGGCGGAGGAGGATGCGGTCAAAGGGCGCTCCGGACTGACGGTCATTGTATGTAAGGATTCCGTGATACATAAACGCAGGAGTTTTATTCAGCAAGCCGACAGCGCCCCGCCCGGGGAGGAGGCCCGCACCGCCGCCGCCAGCCCGACGTTCCGAGAGACGGCCCCGAGAGACAACCCAAGACCCGCGCCGGGACCCGCACCGGGACCCGGCATCCGGGACCTGGTATCCCGTCTCCGGAGTTCCGGCCTCCGCCGCGCCCGGGTAGAAAGCCCCGTCCCCACCCGAATCCAGAGGTCCCCAATGAGGTCCCCACTCCGGAGGTCCCGTATCCACAGCTTCCCGGCCCCGGCGCCTCGGTCCCGGGGGGCCCAAGGCCGAAAGCCCCGAAACCGCAGCAGAACTCAGACCGCCTGCCCCGAAACGCTCCGGGGCGCCCTGCTTCTTCAGACACGATCGACATCCGCAGATCCCGCATGACGGCCACACCCGATACCTCGTCCGCCTCCTCTTCGCTTTCGGATTACGCCCCGCCGCCGGTGGCGCGCGCGCCCGACCCCAGCACCAACCGCCGCTTCGCCACGTGCCGCACGATCGCTGCGCTGATCCTGCGCGACATGTCCGCGACCTATGGCCGCTCTCCGGGGGGCTATGTCTGGATGGTGCTCGAACCCGTGCTGGGCATCACCCTGCTGACGGCGATCTTCTCGGCCGGGTTCCGCAGCCCCGCGCTCGGCACCAATTTCGCGATCTTCTACGCCACCGGGCTGGTGCCGTTCCTGATGTATTCCACGATCTCGAGCGCGGTGGCCAACGCGGTGCGCACCTCGCGGCCGCTGCTGGCCTACCCGGGCGTGACCTTCTTCGACACGCTGGCCGCCAAGCTGCTGCTGACGACGCTGACCCAGGCGCTGGTGTCCCTGATCGTGATCACCGCGATCCGGTCGATCTACGTGACCCAGACGGTGATCGAGTTCGGCACCATCCTGACCGGCTATACCATGCTGATCGGCTTCGCCGCGGCGGTCGGGCTGCTGAACGGCTTTTTGTTCATGAAATACGAACTCTGGGGCCGGGTCTGGAGCATCATCAGCCGGCCGCTGGTGTTCATCTCGGGGGTGATCTTCCTCTATGAGAACATGCCCGAACCCTATCGCGGCTGGCTCTGGTGGAACCCGCTGGTGCATTGCATCGGCAAGATCCGCTCGGGCTTCTACATCCATTACGACGCCCTCTATGCCAGCCCGATCTACGTCTTTATCGTCACGGGGCTGGTCGGCCTGACCGGCATGCTGTTCCTGTCGCGCCATTACCGCGAATTGCTGGAGATCTGAGCCCCGATGTCCGCCGCGTCCGCGCCCGCCCTCTCCTCCGGCCCGCCCGTCCGCATCCTTCTGGCGACCTGGAACGGCGCGCGCTACCTGCAGGCGCAGCTCGACAGCTACCTCGCGCAGGACCACGACAACTGGGCGCTCTGGGTCTCGGACGACCTGTCGACCGACGGCACATGGGAGATCCTGCAGGCCTTCGCCGCCCGCCACCCCGAGCGCGAGATCGTGCTGAAACGGGGGCCCGGGCGCGGCTCGGCGGCGAATTTCCTGTCGCTGCTCTGCGACCCCGAGCTTCCCGTGGGCCCCGTGGCCCTGTCGGACCAGGACGATGTCTGGCTGCCGAACCGGCTGACGGTGGGGCTTTCGGGGCTGGACCGGGCGCATCCCATGGTCTCGGCCGCCCATACGCTGGAGACCGACGCCGCGCTGCGCCCGACCCGGCGCAAGCCGCGCCGGCTGCCGCGGCCGTCGTTCCACAACGCGCTGGTGCAGAACATCCTGGCGGGCAACACGCTGACGCTGAACGGCCCGGCGCTGGTGGCGCTGCGCCACGGCGGCGTGGCCCATGTGCCGTTCCACGACTGGTGGGTCTACCTGCGGCTCTCGGCGGTGGGGGCGCAGGTGCATGTGCATGACGACCGGGTGCTCTACTACCGCCAGCACGACAGCCAGACGCTGGGCGCCCACCGCGGGCTGATCGCCGGGGCCCAACGCATGGGCGCGCTTGCGGGGGGCCGCTACCGCGCCTGGGTCAAACAGAACCTCACCGCGCTGGTGACCCGCCCCGAAGGCCTGCTGCCCCCGCACCGCATCGCCGCCGAACGCCTGCTGAACGACCCGATCCGCCTGAGGGCCTTGCGCGAAAGCGGCGCCCGCCGCTCGGACATGGCCGGCCGCCTGATCCTGCCGGCGCTGGCCCTGACCCGGCGGATGTAACGGCGCACAGCTGACGGGCGCCCTGTCCCGGGACCTGTGCCCCTGGCCGGCGTTGCGTCGGAGTATTTGACCCAAGAAGAAGACAGGAGGACGGCGCGGACGGCCCTCCCCTCGGCTTGTTTGCAGATGTCGGACCCGAGGGCGGCAAACAGGGGGGCCATTGGGGCAGCGTGACCACCCCATGTCTTCACCTTTGGAAAAATACTCCTGCGACCGGCCCGCAACAGGCGCGCCGCCCAGGCCTTCAGGTGCTGACGCCCAGGCGCTCCATCAGTTCCAGGTCGCCCTCGGCGAAGGCTTCCAGATCGGCGCGGCCCCTGTCGGTGGCGATGCGGTTCAGAAGCTTCGGCCAGCGGCTCTGCTCGCGCGCCATCGGGCCCGCGTTGACATAGGTCCCCGTCACCGAGATCTGCGCGCCGAAGCGGGCGGCGATGTCGGCTTCCAGCTGGCCCAGGCCGGAGATCGGGTAGATCCGGTCGATATGCGAGGTGTTGGCCAGCGCCTTCTCAAGCCTCTGCGCCGCGGTCAGGTCGCGCAGCTCGGGCCGGCCGCGCATCTTCCGCGTGGCCAGGTAGGAGACGTAGAAATTGTCGTAATGATCCCGGATGAAGGCATTGAACCCGGCCGGTCCGCCAAAGAAATACTCCTCGGCCGACCGCTGCAGGATCAGCTTCTTGCCGTGGTTCTCGGGGCGCTCCAGCGCCGCGCGGTCCAGCGCCTCGGCCTCCTTCAGCAGGAAGAAGTAGAAGGACGCGATCCTCTCGCGCGGGTCGCGCAGCACGGTGAAGGTGAAGCGCCCGCCGGGCAGGGTTTCAAGCTCGGTCCAGTCGATATGGCCGGAATAGAGCGCATAGCCCGCCGGCATCTGCGGCGCGTCGCCCGGGGCCTGGGTATGGGTGCGGATCGGGCTGACATGCCGCCCCCCCACCATGGCGGCCAGGGCGTTGTGGATGGTCTGTCCCGCCGTCTTGGGGATGTGCAGGAAGACGATCGGCGATTGCGCCGCCAGCGCCGTGCCATTGGCCGAAGCCTGGGAGGTCAGGGATGAAATCGGCATGGTCTCACTCCGAGGGCTGGGCCTTGTCCGGCCGTTGTCCCGCCGCCGGGCGGGGCTTGAGCATTCACTCCGGCCCGCGCCGGACAGCTCAGCTGTTGCGCAGGTCGAAGACGTCGGGCTGGAACTCGGGCTCGCCATCCATGCCCAGCACGCCGGTGACGAACTGGTGCGGCTTCGACGGGTCCAGATGCGTCAGCTGCCAGGGCGCGAACCGCCACCAGCGCGAACGCAGCATGCCCGAGATGATGTTGGGGTCCACCCGCCAGCGCTTGATCACCGCCGGGTTGCCCGCGACCACCGCATAGGCCGGCACGTCCTTGGTCACCACCGCGTTGGCCGCCACCACCGCGCCATGGCGGATCGTCACGCCGGCGGCGATATAGGCGCCGTGGCCGATCCAGACGTCATTGCCGATATTGGTGATCTTCACCCGGGTCGGCGGGCCATCGAAGGTGAACTTGTAATCGTGGTATTCCCGCCCGCCGGTGAAGTTCCGGCCCAGCGAGAACAGCTGATCCCCCAGGTAGAAGGCCGGCGAGGTCGACACCCAGCTCATCGGGTGGTTCTGCCGCCCGATCTGCACGTCTTCCCCGAAGGAGCAGTAGCGCCCGATCCGCGCGGCGAAGCAATAGCCCGACACCTGGTAGGAGAACGCCCCCAGTTCGATCGAATGTTCGTAATTGGTCCATTTCAGGCTGCCCGGCGCCTCGAGCACCGTGTGCCGCGGCAGGCCGACCTGGCCGCCGTTGCCGCGCGGCAGAACCTCGATCCCGGCGTTTTCCAGCCGTTTTATGGGTATGCTGATCTTGCTCATGATGCATCGGCCCGCCGGACCGACCCTCGGGTCATCGGGCCGGTGTCGCGGGCGGTCTCTCCTGTCGTGCGGTCTTCGTCGGCATCTTCATCGGGACGGACGCCACCGGCCAGCCCGCTGTCGTCCCTGAGCGCGCTCAGCACGTCGCGGGCCAGCGTGCCGTCGGCATCGAAGGGCACCGCCCGGCCGTTGTCCGCGCGCGCCACCGCCGCGCCCTGGGCGCCGATGGCGAAGGCATAGACCGGCAGGCCGGTGGCCAGCGCCTCGTGGGTGGTGAAGGAAAAGGTCTCGGGCCAGACCGAGGGGATCAGCCAGTCGGTGATGCCGTAGCGCGCCGCCAGGTCGGGCAGCTCGGCGATCTCGTAATCGCCATGCACCGGGACGCTGGCGGGCGGGATATAGGCCGGGTCCACATTGCCGATCAGCACCAGGCTCAGGCCCTGTTCGCTCTCGATCAGCCGGCCCAGATCGGCCACCACGGCGGCGCCCTTCTGGTAGCCGATGTTGCCCAGCACCGCGACCGTGCGCGGGCCCGCCTCCGGCGGGACGAGGCGCGGCACGCGGGCCAGCATCTCGTGCGGGCGCAGCACCAGCTTGCCGGCGTGGTCGGGATAGGCCGCGCTCACCTGCAGGTGGCTGTCGTCCGAGAACACCACCAGCGCGTCCGCCCGCGCCATCAGCGCGCCCCAGGCCCCGCGCCACTCGGCCAGGGTGACCCTGGTGCCGTCGGGACGCTGGATGCCATGGGCGCTGTCGGTGCGGTCATCGGTGACCGGGCCGCGATAGCACCCGTCGGAATCGAGCAGCGTGTAGGAGGGCGTCAGCGGGAAGAAATCGTGGAACAGCACCTCGAGCGTGTCGGTCTCGCCCAGCAGCTCCAGCAGGTGGCCGGGCAGCTCGGCCGGGTCCGGGTCGCCCACCGCGCAGGAATAGACCAGGTGGCGCCGCGAGACCGGCTCCAGCAGGCGTTTCACGAAATCCCAGTCCTCGGTCATGCCCGCCACGCGGCCGGCCTTCGACACCACCTCGACCTGCCAGCGCGACGGCCCGCCCAGCCGCAGCACCAGCGACGGCCGGCCACGGTCGAGGTCGGTCTCGATCCGGCGCTCCAGGTATTTCTCGGCCCCGCCGCCCATGGAATGGGCCACGTAGATCGGAAAGCCGGTCTCTTCCTCCGCCTCGCCCGGGCGGCTCATCGCCCAGGCCACGGCCAGCGCCACGCGCGCGGTGACCAGCGGGTCGGCGGCGATGAAGCCCTGCACTTCCATGTCATAGGGCGGGTAGCGGCGCGCGATCGTCTCGTTGTTCTTCTTGACCAGCTTGAGCTTCTCTTCGCTGCCGAAGCTCTCGCCGCCGCGGTGTTCCACGAAGAGCCCGGGCAGCCCCAGGTGCTTGCCGCCCATGGCGCGGATCTTCTGGCACCAGTCGACCTCCTCGCCGTAGCCGCGGCCGAAGGAGGTGTCGAATTCCGGGACCTTGCGCAGGTAGTCGATGTTCATCGCCATGCAGAAGCCCACGCCGGTGGGGGCCTCGGCCAGGGTCGCCTCGGGGTGGAAGGTCCGGGCCAGGGCGTCCATCGCGTCGCCCTGCCCCGGTTCGATCACCGTGCGGGCGCAGATCGCCGGGACAGAGAAGATCTCGGCGTCGTTGGACATCGGCGTGACCGTGGCCACGTCGCGGCCCGCCAGGATCGGGCGCAGCAGGCGGCTGGCCCAGCCGGCCGGCACGAAGGCGTCCGAGTTCAGAAGCATCACGTGGTGGCCGCGCCGGAGCGCCTCGGCGAAGCCGCGGTTGACCGACCGGATGAAGCCCTTGTTCTCCTCGTTCAGCAGCAGCGTGATGCGGCCCGGCGCTTCGGCCTCGCGCTGGCCGACCCAGTCGGTCAGCCAGGGCCGCACCTCGGGGTCCGAGGAGCAATCCTCGATCACCACCAGGTGCCAGGGCAGGTCGGTGTTCTCCACCACGCGGGCCAGCACGTCGGGCAGCAGCGAGAAGGCGTTGTAGACCGGCAGCACGATGGTGACCGGCTGCGGATCGGGGGCGGGGGTCGGCGCAGAAGCGGGGGCCGGCGCAGAAGCGCGGGCCGGACCAGAGGCGTGGCCCATGCCCTCCGCCCCGCGCGCCTCCGCGAAGAGATGCACATCCATCGGCGCCGCCTCCGGCCGGGTGTCCAGCCCCAGGATCCGCTTCACCTCGGCCCGGGCGGCGGTGTCGTTGGACCGCAGCGCCTTCACCGCGTGGGGCGCCGCGCGCAGCACCGCGCCGAGAAACCGCAGGAACAGCCCCGCGCTGTTGCGCTTCAGCTGCAGCCGGCCGATCGGCGCGCAATGGTGCTGGATCCTGCGCGGCCCGGCCTCGGCCAGCAGGGTGAAGCGGCCGTTGCCGAAGGGCTGGGTGATCTCGAACCCGACCCGGGGCGAGATGCCGTAGGCCTCGGCCACGTCGGTGCGCAGGACCGAAGGCCGGGTCACGCCGCGGCTCACCCCCGAGACCAGGGTGATCCGCTCGGCGGTGGTCCAGCCGGTGAAGGTGACCCTGTCGCCGTGCAGCACCACGCGGTCCACGTGGCCGGTGATCTGCCCGGTGTCCAGCGCCCCGCGCTTCGACGCGCTGGTGGCGCCGAAGGAGAACCCTGTCACGGCCAGGTGCCGGTGCTGCCGGGCATAGCGCCTGAACAGGCCAAGCAATCTTCTGAACACGCCCCTGGATGCTCCTGTTGTCGTCCCTGCCGCGGCGCAGCTACGCCGGCCGCGGGTCCCGTGGGACGTATCGTGAAGGGCCGCCGGTGTCCATCGCGCAGCATGCAAGAGCGTTACCCTGCCGGGCAGACCTTTGCGCCGATGCCCGGCGCGTCCCCGCCCTTCCCCGCCGGTCTGCGGGCCATCTTTCGCCGGTCCCCCCGCGTCCGCCGTCCGCGTCTTTTGTCGCGCCCCCGCGGCGCCGCCCGGTCCCCTGCCCTCGCATCACGTCAGAGGCCAAACACCAGCAGATCCCAGCCCGGCCCAGCCCGGCCCACTCCCTGTCACGACGATCCCGGGATCCGGCCCATGGACCCCCACCCCGGTCCCGTCGGGGACCCCTCCGGTCCCCCGGGTTTCCGCGCGGCCTGCAGGATCGCGCCGCCCGCCCCGGTTGCCGGCCCTGACGGGCCGCCACCTGATCTGCCACCCGATCTGCCGCCCGGTCTGTCCCCCGATCTGCCACCCGGTCCGCCGCCTGTCGCGCAACACCCACCGCACGCCCTGCTCACCGGGCGTTCAGACCCGGCCGCTAGCCCTCTTGCCCGACATCGGCCAGCGCGAAGGTGCCCCCCATGCCCGACACAGCCCAAAGCTCCCCCGTCCTCTCCCTGCCCTATATCCAGCCCTCCCAGGCGCAGAAGCACGTGACCCACAACGCCGCCCTCGCCGCGCTCGACACGCTGGTGCAGGCGGTGGCCGTGGACCGCACCCGCACCGCGCCGCCCGATCCGGCGACCCCCGGCGCGGTGCATATCGTCGCCCCCGGCGCCACCGGCGACTGGGCCGGCCAGGACGATGCCATCGCCACCCGTGACGGCACCGGCTGGACCTTCCTGGCGCCGAAACCCGGCTGGCGCGTGCACGTGCTGGACGAGGGCTTCGACGTGATCTTCGACGGCGGCGAATGGGACTCGGCGCGGCCGGATTTCGACAACCTCCTGGGGCTGGGCATCGGCACCAGCGCCTCGGCCGGCAACCCGCTGTCGGTGGCGGGCGACGCCACGCTGCTGACCCATGACGGCGCCGGCCACCGGCTGAAGATCAACAAGGCCTCGGCCTCCGACACCGCCAGCCTTCTGTTCCAGACCGGCTGGTCCGGCCGGGCCGAGATGGGCACGATGCAATCCGACGATTTCGCCATCAAGGTCAGCGCCGACGGCAGCGCCTGGACCGTGGCGCTCCGCTTCGACGCCGCCAGCGGCGCCGCCTCGGGCGCGGCCGTGCAGCAGGATCCCTCCGACACCACCGCCGGCCGGCTGGCGCGCGCCGATTACGCCTATGGCCCCGGCAACCTGCTGGGCCAGGTGTCGGACTTTCAGGGCACGCCCACCGGCGCGGTGATCGAAAGCGGCACGGCGGGCGGCGGGCGGTACATCCGCTGGGCCGACGGCACCCAGATCTGCACCGCCGAGCTGGTGCTGAGCCATGCCGGGGCCGAGCGGCTGGAAGCCTACTGGAGCTTTCCCAAGGACTTCGCCGGCGCGGCCGAGGTCAGCCTTTCGGCGCTGCTCGATGCCGGGGATTTCGCCGCCAGCGTCTCGGGCCCCGGGCTGGACGCGGCGCTGGCACCCGCGGCCAGCGCGATCACCGCCACCGGCACCACGATCCGGCTTTACCGGGTTGCGGGGGCAGCGGATTTCTCAAGCGGCGACAGCGCCGCCTGCCGGGTCACCGCGATCGGCCGCTGGCTGTGATCGCGGCCGGGGGCGCGCGGGACTCCCCCGCGCGGCCCCACGCAACACGGCCCCGCGCCGGGGCACCGGCCGCCAGTGTCCCATATCTAAGACACTATCCCAAATAAGATCCCCCAGGCGCCCCCCGCGCGCGCGCTGGTCCGCCGGCCTCTCCCGGTGCTTGCCTTCCCGGTGCGGTCTGGTAACGAAGGATATCCTTCGGACCAGGTCCGGCGCATCCCGGGAATCCGCCATGCCCAGCTCTCTTCACCTCCACATCGGCCACGGCAAGACCGGCAGCAGCTATCTGCAATCGGCGCTCGCCCTGTCGCTCCCGGCGCTGGAGGCGGCCGGCATCTGCTACCCGATCGACGAGGCCACCGCGCGCTCGGCCGGCGAAGGCAACATCTCGGGCGGCAACATCCACGGCCGGGCCGGCGCCCTCGCGCAGCTGGCCGCCTCGGGCCGGGTGCCGAACGACCGCGCCTGCCTGCTCTCGGCCGAGAGCCTGTTCTACTACATCATGAAATCCCCCGAGGGCTTTCTCGAGGATCTCGCCGCCCTGCGCGGGCCCGATCCCGACAGGGTGCCGCTGCACGTGCTGCTCTACCTGCGCGACCCGGTCGATCACGCGGTGTCGCATTACCAGCAGTCGGTCAAGCGCGGCAATTACACCGGCACCCTGGCCGACAGCCTCGGCCTCTACCGGCTGCCCGCGCAGACCCTGCGCGTGCTCGAGGTGCTGCGCGGCGCGGGGGCCGAGGTCACGATCCTGAACTATTCGCGCCACCGCGCCCGGCTGCTGCCGACGCTGGAAAACTGGCTGGGCCTGGCCCCCGGCACCCTCGAGATCCCGCCGGTGGCCCAGGTCAACCGCTCGCCCACCCGGGCCGAGCTGGAGCTGCAGCGCCTGGTCAACGCCTCCGAGGCGCGGCAAAGCTGGCGCGTGGTCTCCGATCCGCTCTGCAACCAGCTGCCCGAGATCCGCTCGGAACAGCCGGCGCTGTCGTCCGGGGCGCTGGCCGCCTTCCTCGACCAGATGGCCGCGGTGATCGGCTCCGACGCCTATGCCGCCGCCGTGCCCGAGGCCGAACGCCCACGGGTCGGCACCCTGGCCGATTACGCGGGCCGCTTTCCCGATCCCGACGCGCAGGACGAGGCCGTCTACAGCTTCACCGCCGCCCAGCTGCAGGTGCTGGCCGGCGCCATCGGGGCCGAGATGAAGCGCTCCGACCACCTGCGCGACCGCCTGGAAAAGGCCCGCCGGCAGATCCACCGCCAGAAGAAGACCGCCGGCTGATCCCGGGCACGGGGTGGGTCACCCCGCCGCCGGACCCGTAGGGTGGGTTTTCAACCCACCGCTCCCCCCTTCGGAGCCCGCGTGACCCGGGCCACGTGTTTCGTCCAGGCCTCCAGGAAGGCCACCCCCGCGCCGTCGTCGTCCAGCCGCTCCACCGCGCGGCGCATCCAGCCCACCGGGTCGGGCGGCGCCGCCTGCAGGATCGCCTCCAGCGCCGGGCGCCGCGCCTCCACCGGTCCGATCGTCTCGTCGGCAAAGAACCCCGTCGCCCCGATCTGGCGCATCTTGCCGAGCGCGTCGCGCTCCACCTGCTGCATCTCGGCCACCGGCGGCTTGGGCCGGGCCGCGCTGCGTTCGCGCCGGCGCACGATCCGGCCCAGCTCGTCCTCGCGGAACTCGGGGGGCACGTCCGGCGCCACATGGGCCAGCGCCTGCCCCATCACCGCCCGCCAGTCCGCGACCAGCGGCCCCTGCGGCACCGCCAGGATGTGATCGCACCGCTCCAGCCGGTGCAGCGCCCGCAGCAGCACCAGCGCGTCGCCGAAGGCAAAGAGCGCCCCGCGCCCGCGCGGCCAGCTGTCCTCGGGATCCGCCGCGCGCATCGCATAGGACGCCGCCACCTGCTCCAGCGGGCGCAGGCACAGAAGCGACGGCACCGGGCCCAGCTGGTCGTAAAGCGCGGCGAGGTTGTAGAAATAGGTCGGCGTCTTGTTGCCCCAGACCCGGATCCCCCCGCCCCGCGCCGTCACCTCGGCGACCGAGGACGGGCGCCAGAGCGGATCGTCATGGGCCAGGAAATCCCGCGGCGCGCGCAGGGCCCCGTGATCCATGAAGGTCGGAAACACCTCCAGCCCGCAATGCACCCCCGGCACCGCCGAGAGATAGGCCGCCACCGCCGAGGTCCCGCTGCGCGGCAGGCCGTAGACGAGGTAATCGAGCGGTCTCAGGCGGGGCATCCCGGCACCTCCGGCAGGGCATCAGACGGGGCATCAGACGGGCCATCAGACGGGGCAGCGCGACAGCCCCCGAACGGGAAGCGGCCCCCTGTCGGACCACGCATCAGGACAGGTATCGGGGGGGCCAGGCGCATCGGCGGGAGGACGGGCATCCGGGCGGGCTCAGCCTGCGCCGCCGCAGGCGGGCTCCGTCTCCCGGAAATAGCTTTCATAGCCGTAGCCCATCGCATCGCCCACCGGGCCGCAGATCTTCACGAAGGTCTCCTTCTCCGCCTCGGTCCAGTCCAGCTCCGAGAACTTCAGGAACCGGGTCGGATCCCGCGTCGCGCTGGCCGCCTGCGGGCGCTCCGAGACGAGATAGGCGGCCATCCCCGCCTCCTCTTCCGGGGGCAGCTCCAGGTAGGCGGCGATGCGGGCGGCGATCGCCCCGGGCCGCACCGCCAGGTCGTTGAAATCGAAGGCCAGGTAATTGCCCTCCAGCTCCTCCTTCACCGTGGCCCAGGACCGGTTGCACCTGGCCCAGACCCGGCACTGGGCTTCGAAACTCCGGCCGCTGAACTTCCTGATCTTCGACTGGACGTTGTCCACGTGCCGCCGCGCGCAGAAGATGAACTTTGCATCCTGGTGGTAGCGGTTCAACAGCGGCACGGCGGCGACCATCCGGCTGGTCGGCGTCTTGTCCAGCAGGTAGCCCGACCGCCGCTGTTCCGACAGATAGGCCTCGTAGCCGCGAAACAGGTGGCGCAGCAGCGCCTCGCGGTCGATCCCGGCGCGGGCATTGCCCGGCCTTGGCCCGGCGGTGGTGGTGGCGCCATAGGCCAGCACCTCCTCGGAGAGGCGCGACAGCAGGGGCTGCATGTGGCCCTCGCCGTAACCGTTGTAGCGGGTCCGCGCCAGCGCGTTGCGCAGCGCCGAGGTGCCCGAGCGCGACGAGCCCAGGATGTAGACGATCCGCGTCCTGCCGTCCTCGGGATACATCCCGTGCAGGCGGTCCCGGCGGCGCGGCCCCCGGGCCCGGGCCTCCTCCGCGTCGGGGACCGGCGCGGTGTCCCCTATGCCCGGCATCTCCGTCGGTCCCGACATCCCGTCTCCCGTCCTTCTCCCGTCCGTGGCTCAGCCGGCCGTGCCCGGCGCCGCGCCGCTGTCCGGCCGTCCCGCGATCCCGGGCTCATCCGCGGCCTCTTCCGGGGCCCCCGACACAGCCCCCGAGACATCCGCCGTCACATCCGCGATCACGGCCCGGTGCGCCGCCCAGGCGTCTTCGACCGAGATCTCGTCGGGCATCTCCTGCGCCATGCTCTGCCACAGCTCGGCATTGCCGATGCAGATCTGCATCAGCTGCGCCAGCTCGGTGTCCGATCCGGGCAGGAACGAAAACCCGTTGACCCCCTCGATGATGCGGTCCGACAGCCCCCCCGCCCGCGAGGCCAGCACCGGGCGCCGCGCGTCCCAGGCCTCGGAGACCACAAGCCCGAAGGTTTCGGGCCAGATCGAGGGCGTCAGCACCCAGTCGACCGAGGACATCAGCTCGAAGACGTTGTCGCGGCTGTAGGATCCGACCTCGGTCACCACCAGCTCGGGCGGCGCGCCGTCGAGCACCGCCTCGATCTTGTCCAGGTAATCGGCGGTGGCATATTCCTTGTTGCCGCCGAAGACCTTGATCTCCACCGGTTTGCCGGTCGTCTCGGCCACCCGGCGCGCGGCCTTGAGCGCGACGTCGATCCCCTTGGCATCGACGAACTGGCCGAAGAAGCCGAAGACGTTCAGCCCCGGGCTGTGCTGCGGCACGAACCCCTCGGGGCGGCGGCGGCGGTGGCCATTGGCGATGACGGTGATCCGGTCGGCGTCCAGCCCCCAGTCGACATACCGCTGTTTCAGGTAGTCCGAGGGCGCGATGAAGCGGTCGACCCTGGCAAAGGCGCTCTGGAAGCCGCGGCGGCGCAGGATGAATTCATCCGTGGTCCGTTCGGGGAAGCAGCCGGTGCACTGATCGGGCCGCGTATCCTGGCAGATCCCGCCCTCGTGGTAGCGGTACAGCTGCCCCTGCCGGTGACAGATCGGCAGGTATTCGTGCAGCGTGTAGATGATCCTGGCCCCGGGCAGCACCTTGCGGATCAGCTCGATCACGTCGAGCCCGACCCAGAGCGAATGGTGCAGGTGGATCACGTCGGGCCTGTGGTCGCGCAGGAACCGGGCCAGCGCCTTGTTGCGGCGCGGGTCGTACATGCGGTGGAAGAAATCGTCGAACCGCCGCCCCGGCATCAGGAACTCGTCCTCGCTGTCGGGCAGCGCGGTGATCGCGGCGCCGACCTTGGAATATTGCGGAAAGCGGTTGCCGTCGATCGCCGCCAGCATGACCGCCTCGACCTGCGGATCGGCGGCGGCTGCATCGTGCAGGTCCTTGGCCACGTATTGCGCGCCGCCCCGCATGACCCGGGGATGGTAAAGCGAAAGGGTGAGAAACTTCATCTTGCCGGGCCTCAAAGCTGGGACAGGTCGGTGGCGGCGGGCGCCAGGAAGGGCGAGCCGGCGAACCGGCGCGAGTAATGCGCGCGGTTCAGCCACATCACCGCGCGCAGCCGGGCCGGGCGCGGCTTGCTCACGCCCTCCATGTGGATCCAGCGCGATCCCCGGTCCAGCCGCACGGGGCGCCCGGCCTCGAGCATCTTGAGGCAGAAATCGGCATCCTCGTAATAGGCGATGATGTAATCGGTGGGCAGGCCGCCCATCTCGTCGAACACCGCCTTGCGGATCCGCCACAGCGCCGCCGTCACCAGCAGCCCCTCCTCGGGGACCTCGCGCAGCGCCTCGGCCAGCTCTTCGGGGCTGTCGTCCACATGGGCGGTCAGCCCCTTGCCGTAATGCTCCACCCGCAGCACCGGTTCGGAAAAGCCCTGGCGCGCGTCCACCGCCATGTCGGCGGTCGTGTACATGCCCGAATGCATCAGCGACCCGTCGCCGTAGTACAGAAGCGCCCCGTCCAGCCCCTCGCCCGGGTCGCCCGCCAGGAAGGCAAAGGCCTGCTCTTCCTGCCCCTCGGGCGGGAAGATGTCGGGGTTCATGAAGATCAGCACCTCGCCGCGCGCGACCTTCGCGCCGTGGTTGTTGCCGGCCGAAAAGCCGGAATTGCCCGAACAGACATGGACCGAGATCGAGACCTCGTGCAGCTGGCTGAAGGCGGCGATCTGATCGGCCAGCACATGGGTTTCGCCGGTGAACTCGTTGAGCACCAGGATCACCTCCGCCGGCTGGCCGTCCAGCGCCGGCGCCAGGGTTTCCAGCTGCGGCATCAGCATCGAGATATCGCGGTAGATGGTGATGATGATCGACCGGTTCACCGGCCGGTCGGCGCCGGTCTCGTAGAGGCAGCTGAAGCTGAGCCGGTCGAGGTAGGTCTCCCAGAGCTCGGTGATGCCCGGGGCCAGGTGCCGGGCCGCGTCCATCGTCGTGCCGATGGCGCCGTCGGCCAGCACCGCGCAGGTGGTCAGCGCCTCGGTCATGAACTTCTGCACCGACATCAGGCGGGTGGTCGCGCTCTGGAAATGCTCCTTGCCGTTGACCAGGATCGTGATCGCCGAATGCGGGTCGAAATCGGGAATGCGCATCACCAGGACAAAGCCCGAGGGCCGGTCGAAATCGCCGATCGCCTCGGCCACGTCGAGCCGGCGGTACCAGCAGAAGCGGTCCGAGAGGTCGTCGAAATCGTATTGCATGTAGCCCACGACGAACGACAGCGTGATCCGGTCGGCCAGGCGCCGGTCGGCCCAGCCCGCCAGGCAGACATGCCCGTCCTCCGACAGGGCCATCTTCTCGATGCGCATGTAATCGGCAAGCGTCACGCCGCGGCGTTCGTTCTGGCCGTACTTGTCGTAATGCTCGCGCAGCGCGACGTCGTCCTCGTTGCCGTAAAGCTCGCCCAGATCGCCGTTGTCATCGGCATATTGCTTGTGAAGGAAAGTGGTTCTCATGTGTCCCCCGGCATCGGGGAGCGGTCAGCGCCGCCCCGGCCCGTCCTGTTCCATCTTCATGCGCGTCCCGGCCAGGCCGGCGCCTCTGTGTCGTCCGGCCCTGCCGGCGCCTGTATCTCGTCCGGCCGTGCCGGCGCCTGTATCTCGTCCGGCCGTGCCGGCGGGTTCATAACCTCCGTCCGGGCCGGCTGCGACCGCTTCGGTTTACCGGATCTATGGGTCTGCCCCGTCCCGGGATGCAAGCCGGAAAGACCGTCCTTCCCCGAACCCCACCTGCACGAAATGGTCCAGTGCACTGCGGAAGGCACCTTCGCGGATCGAGGCCAGCACATCGGGATAGTTTTTCAGGTAATCCGCGTTGTCGAGCCTGACCCGGTAGGGCATGCGGCCCTCGTAGATGCCGGTCTGCAGGTAATGCGCCCGGCCCGAGGCCAGCACCCCGCGCGCCACCGCGTCGGCCACGTCCGCGTAGCGGCCCAGGTACCATTCCTCGTCCACCAGCGCGCCCAGCCCCGCCGACAGCGCCTCGGCCAGCACGTCGCGCGGCAGGCCGACCTGGCCGCCCTCCACCCGGGCCTGGGTGCGGATCCGCCGCAACAGGTCCAGCCGCGCGCGCTCGTCGGTCTCGACGTCGGCAAGCTGCCGGGGGGCCGCCGGAGCTTCGGGCGCCTGCGGTGTTTCGGGCGGCGTGTCGGGCGGCGTGTCGGGCCCTGTTTCGGGCGCAGCGGCCCGGCTGTCCCGGTCGTTCCGGTTCTTGCCGGGCCCGTCCTCGTTCCCGACCTCGCTCTCGTTCTGGTTCATCCTGCCTCCCGGAATCCGTCTCGCCCTTCAATAGCAAGGATGGGACAGGAGACAAACAGAGCGCGCCACCGCAGGCGCCTGCGCTCTCTTCCCCAGCCCGCCTGCCCTGCCATTGCCTCCATCCGTGCCTTGCGCCCGATATTCCGCCCACCGGAGTGTCGCAGGTTCCGCCGCCCCATGCGAGCCTTCCCCGGGGTGCCGGCAAATATTGCCCAAACCCGCCCCAGCGGATAAGGGAGATGGAACCGCCCCGGCCGGCCGGCAAAAGGCGCCCGCGGCCGGGAGGACACGCCCGGAGAGGGACCGACGCAGGACCGGGCAGGGCAGACGAGATCACCGGGGGCACAAGGCCCGGGCCGCACGCGGCCTGCCCGCCCCGACGCATCCTGGCGGCGGCCGGGCAGAAGACGACAGGCAGACGGGCAGACCCCATGAAATTCATCCACCTTCACATCCCGAAAACCGCGGGCACCTCGCTGCGCGAGAGCATCGTCGTGGCCCATCCCGAGCTGAAGGTGCAGGGCATCGTCGACCCGGTGCCCGAGACGATCCCGGCCGAGGTCGACATCGTGTCGGGGCATATCTCCCACGAGGACGCGATGCGCTTCGGCGGGCAGATGGGCACCGACCAGGTGGTCACCGTGCTGCGGCACCCGATCGACCGCTTCGTGTCGATCTACTACTTCTGGCGCGAGCTTTACGACAAGGACATCGAGAAGACCCGCAAGACGACGACGGCGCACAAGCTGTCGCTTCTGGATTTCGCCCGGGCCATGGACGAGCCCGAGCTGTGTTCGGAGCTTTACAACCGGATGTCCTGGCAGCTGCATTCCAGCTACCGGCTGATGCGGCGCTTCGAGATGCGGCGCGATCACGGGATGACGCAGGACGACCTGGCCGAGCAGGTGATGGCGAACCTGCGCAGCTTCGCGGTGGTCGGGTTCCAGGACCATTACGGGGATTTCGTCGCGGCGATCAACGACCGGTTCAAGCTGGATATCGAGAACCGCAAGATCAACGTCACCCAGCGGCGCAGCTCGGTCGAGGACCTGTCGCATGCCGAGCTGCAGGCGATCCTGCCCTGGGTCTCGGTCGACATGGAAGTCTACGCCGCCGCCCTGCGCGAATTCGGCAAATAAAGCGCGCGCGGGCGAATTCCAGGACGCCCTGGGCTCCGCCCGTTCGCAGGCGACCTGTTTCGCGCGCGAAACATCTGCCGGGGATGTAGGGTGGGGTTCCACCCCACCGTTTGCACGCACCGATGACCGGAGGCGGTGGGGTGAAACCCCACCCTACGCCCCTAGCCCTTCTTCTCCAGCGTCTCGCGCAGCTCGGCCACCTCTTCCTTCAGCGCCAGCACCTGCGCCTGCAGCGCGAAGGTCATGCGGAACAGCATCTGCTGCAGCTCCCAGTCGCTGGCCTCCAGCTCCGGCGGGGTCACCGGGTCGAAGACCATGGGCGGCTGCCCCTGCTCTTGCAGCCGTGCATTGATCTGCTCCAGGTCCGCGCGGAACGTCTCCTGCGTGGCCTCCACGTCGCCGGCATCGGGCAGCAGCTCCTGCGGCTTCGGCACCACCCCGTTGGGATTGCGCGTGATCTGCAGCGGCGCCGCGAGCCGCCGGAAATCCGCCGCCCAGGTCGGCCCCGGCCGCGAGCCGCTGAACACGGTCCAGGCCGTCATCAGCCCGGCGCCCCGCGCCTCGTTCGCCCGCACCGAGGACACCCCCTCGAGCCCCAGGATCTGCCCGCAGAAATGCTGCGCCACGTCCCCGATCTCGTCGAAATTATAAAGCTCGATCTGCGGGAAATGCTGCGCCCAGGTCTCGACATGATCGGCATAGGTCAGCCGCGGCGCGGCCTCCTCCAGCCAGTCGGCATACTTGTGCAGCGCGCCCTGGTGGCGCTTCGACCGGATCTCGAATTCCGTGTAGGCCGAGATCGCGCGCTTGTCGTGGCGCCGCATGTAGACCACCGGGCGCACCTTGACCCCGTCGGCGGCGACCTTCTGCAGGATCCGCAGGATCCGCCACTTCTGCACCAGGAAGGCCTCGTTGCTCCAGACCACCTGGCGCACGCCCAGCCCGGCCAGCCGCTCCAGCTCGTCGCGCAGGACCTGCTCCACCTCCGCCTCCACCGGGGTGTCGGGGCGGGGGGCAAAGAACAGCTGCGGCCGGTCGCGTTCGCACCAGGCATGCGCCGTGGCGCCGGGCACCTCTTCCAGCGCGAGCCCCATGTAGGACAGGCCCGCCGCCGCCAGCGCCTCGGGATTGCGCATCAGCGTGAATTGCAGCGAGGTCGAACCGGCCTTGCCCGCCCCGATATGGACGATGAGTTCGGGAAGATCTGCCATGATGGTCTTTCCAGGATGGGCCAGCGCCGGGACGTCCCGCGCCGGAGGTCGCGTTGTGCCGCCCGTGATGCCATCGCCCCGGCCCGAAAGGCAAGCGTGGGGCGGGGGCCGGTTGAACAGGAGTGCGGGTGGAACAGGAGCGCCGGGCAAATGGCAGGAGAGGGCAGGGGGCGGCGGAGCCACCGGATGACACGGAAGCGCCGGGACGCCCTGGGCGCCGCCCGTTCGCAGGCGAAAAGGTCCACCGGACCTTTTCCGGGAAGCTTGCTCACTGTTTCGCGCGCGAAACATCTGCCGTGGCCGTAGGGTGGGGTTTCACCCCACCGCTCCCTACCGCCGCTCCAGCCAGTCCTTCAGATCCGCCAGCAGCGCCTCGTCCACCTGCTCGCCCGCAAGCTCGATCCGCCCGCTCTCCGGCCAGTGCCTCAGCACCAGCCCGGCGGTGATGTCGTAGCGCGTGAGATCCGGCAGCGGCTTCGCCCCCTTGCCCGCCGCCCTGTTCACGGCCCCCTTGGGCACGTCCGGCGCCGCATGGGCCTCACCCTCTTCCAGCATCCCCTGCAGCACCGCCAGCTCCTCGGCGGACGAACGCGCATCCGCCCGTTCCAGCCGCGCACGCAGCTCCTCCGCGCCGCCCTCCTCCAGCCGCTTCACCAGCGCCAGGCCCAGCTTCTCGGAAATCGTCCAGGGATAGCGCAGCACGTCGTCCAGCGCCGCGACCAGCCCCATGAACGACCCGATCTTCGACCGCTTCGACCGCGGCGCCGCGCCATAAAGCCCCTGCAGCGCCGCCCGGTCGGTCTCGAACACCCCCTCGGCCACGGCCCGGTGCGCGATCCGCGCGCGCTCGTAATGGCTCAGCCCCGCGCGGATCTCGTTCTCCTCGACCATCGCCACATAGGCCGCCTCGGCGCTCTCCGGCGCGGTCACCAGCGCCTTGACCGTGGCAAAGCGCGCCTCGCCGGTCTCCTCGTGCAGCCGCGTCAGCGCCGAGAGCCGCCGCCAGCCGGAGATCAGCCCATAGCGCCCGCCCTCCAGCTTCACCACCTCGATCGGCGTCTGCTGCCCGCGCGCCTTCAGCGAGGCCATCAGCGCGCCCATCTCCTCCTCGTCCAGCTGGATCCGGTCGCGCACCAGGTGCCCGGCGGCAATCGCCCCGATCGGCAGCGCCTCGATCAGCCGCCCCTCGTCCCGCGCCGCCTGCAGCGCCCCCGACAGCTCCGCCAGCGCCGCGGCCGACGCCGCCTCTCCGGCCACGGAGGCGATCGGCGCGGGGCCAAGACCCGCCGGCCCCGCCGCGGGGGCAGGGGAGGCAGACAGGTAATCCCCCTGCGCCGGGGTCAGTCGCTTGCGTTTGGCCATGTCAGAGCTCCTCTCGCGATCGGGTTAATCCCTGGTGAGCGTTGCGGTCGGGGGCTCTGCCCCCGTCGCCTGCGGCGACTCCCCCGGAGGTATTTTTGCAAAGATGAAGACAGGGGACAGCGCGCGGCCCGGCCCCTTGCCATGTTTGCAGATGTGGGATCCGCAGGGTGGAAAACAGGGCGCGCGCCCGGGGCCGTCGCGTCCACGTCCTGTCTTCATCTTTGCAAAAATACCTCATTCCCCGCTCTCCACCATGTCCCGCCGCCAGGTCCCGATGAGCAGACGCTTGAAGGCGGCATAGGTCGCATCGAAGGTCTCGCGCCCGCGGGCATAGGTCTCGCGGTTGAAGTCGCGGTAATCGGCCTCGTAGATGCCCGAGACCTGCTCGCCCGCCTGGCCGATCAGCGCGGTGAAATCCTGCCGGTGGGGCGAGAGGGTGCGGCCGAGGTAGGCCTGGATCAGCGAGGCCATCTCGCCCTGTTGCGCGCCGTCGTAGCGGGTGATCACCGCGCGCACCGCGTCCCATTGGAAATTCAGCTCCTCGCGGCCCAGGGCGCGGGCGGCGATGTTCTCGCCCTCCTCGATCGAGGCGAAGGTGGAATGGAGCATGTCGAAGAAGCGGCCCGTGCTGTCGAATTCGAGGAACGACGCGCCGAGGGGGACCAGCAGGATGTCGGCCGCCGCCAGCCCGTTGATCGTCAGGTAGCCGAGCGCGGGGGGCGTATCGATGAAGATCACGTCGTAATCCGACAGCACCCCGTCGGCCTCCAGCCGGTCGGTCAGCGCGTCCCAGAGCTTCCAGCCGCGCGAGGAGATCCGCCAGACCGGGATCTGGAATTCCGCCCAGTAGAGGTTCAGCTGCGCGCCGATCAGGTCGATATTGGGCCAGTGGGTCGGCTGCACCAGGTCCTTCGAGGACATCTCGAGCGCGGTCGACAGCATCTCGTCCAGCGGCTGGGGCGCCTCGCCCCGGGCGGCGCGGGCGCGGTTTTCCTCGCGCAGGTGGTCGCCGTAATGGCGGGCGATCAGCGGGAAGGCGGTCTGCCATTCGTCCTCGACGCGGCCGCCGAAGATCGAGGTCATGGAGCCCTGGCTGTCCAGGTCGATCACCAGCACCCGGTAGCCGTCGAGTGCCGCCGACATCGCCAGATGCGCCGCCGTCGAGGTCTTGCCGACGCCGCCCTTGAAATTGGCCACCGCCACGAGTTTGGCGGGCAGGCCTTCGGGCCGGTAAGGTTTGTATTCCTTCGCGCGCGAGCCCTGGCTGGCGAAATGGGCGCGCAGGCGCAGCACCTCGTCGAGGGTGAACCACTTCGCCCCGCCGTCGGTTTCCGAGCGGCCCTGGGGCAGGTCGGGATTGGCCTTCAGCACGCGGCGGAAATGGGCCTGGGCCACCGGGATCAGGTAGCGCGTGATCTCCCAGGTGGAGAAGAGGCGCAGCGATTTGCGCCCCTCGGTGTCCAGCCCGCGCGAGGCGAGATCGGCGCGGCCGCGGGCGCAGGCCTCGGCGATCTGTGCGAAACCGGCGGTGGTGCCGGGGGCGTCGAGCTCGGCCAGGGCGGCGTCCGCGTCGATGTTGAAATAGGGGGGGAGGGTCCCGGCCATATCTGGTCTTCCGCTCGATGTGCCTTGTTTTTCGCATTCTACGCCAAAAGGGCGTACATGGGAAGGATCGCGGCAGGTTGGCGGGATTTTCTTTGCAGATTCGGGCCTTGGGGCCCCTTTGCGCGGCGCGGATCAGGGCGGATCCGAAGGCGGCGGAAATTTTCTGATGAGTTAGAATCTGGTTATCTAAGTGTTAGGGGCGCCGGGGTGAGGGGGCAAGTCCTTGGATGGACATGGGAAATTCGCGGATCTGGAGGGAGAGGCGACTCTGATCCCACGATAAGGCGACTCCGATCCCCCGACAGGGTGACTCTGATCCCCCGATGCGCAGCGCGGGGCGCGCTGGACGGGGGGATGTGGACAAGTCTAGGGTGGCGTCAATGAAACCACGAAGCTCTGAGCCGGACGTCCGGAGCCCGGGGCGCAGGACGTGGCAAGACGGGACAACCGGCCGCAGAGCCGGCAGCAGAGGACAGGCAGGATGAGCGGCGCGGTCACAGCCGGCGCCGGGGGGCTGATGCCCGACCGGCACCCGCAGGGGGATTTCTTTCTCTGCGACATCTTCGATGCGCTGCCCAAGGACGACCTGGCGTCGATGGAGCATCCGCTGTTCTCGCTGTCCACCCGGCCCGACCGGCGGGTGCTGGAGTATGAGCACAACGGGGTCGAGATCACGGTGGTGCCCTCCGTGAAGGGGCTGGCCACGATCCATGACAAGGACATCCTGATCTTCTGCATCAGCCAGCTGATGGCGGCGATCAATGCCGGGCGGAAGGTCAGCCGGACGCTGCAGCTGAAGGCGCATGACCTGCTGGTGGCCACCAACCGCGAGACCAGCGGCGATGCCTATCGCCGCCTGCGCGAGGCCTTCGAGCGGCTGGCCGGCACGCGGATCACCACCAATATCGTCACCGGCGAGCGCGAGACGACGACGGGCTTCGGGCTGATCGAAAGCTGGGAGATCGTGCGTCGGTCGCGGGGCGGGCGGATGGTGTCGGTCTCGGTGACGCTGAGCGACTGGCTGTTCCGGGCGGTGCTGTCGAAATCGGTGCTGACGCTCAGCCGCGATTACTTTCGCCTGCGCAAGCCGCTGGAGCGGCGGATCTACGAGATCGCGCGCAAGCATTGCGGGCGGCAGGAGAGCTGGCGCGTGTCGGTCGAGGTGCTGCTGAAGAAATCCGGCTCGGCCTCGCCGCGGCGGGTGTTCCGGGCGATGCTGCGCGAGATGATCGCCAAGGACCACCTGCCCGATTACCAGATGCGCGAGGAGCCGGGCGACCTGATCCGGTTTTCGCTGCGCGAGGGCGTGGTGGAGGTGGTGCCGCCGCCGCTTTTGAAGGCCGACACGCTGGAGCGGGCGCGCGACATGATGCCGGGGGCGGACGTGCATGCGCTGGAGGCGGAATGGCGCGGCTACTGGGTGTCGACCGGGCGGCCGAAGCTGCGCAGCCCCGATCGCGCCTTCCTGGGCTTTGTCGCGGGCAAGGCGGGCCGGGGCGCGGGCTGACGGGAAGGGCGGTGGGTTGGAAACCCACCCTACGGGCGGCGGGACAGGAGGGTCGGGTGGGGTTTCACCCTACGGGCGGTGGGGCAGACGCGTAGGGTGGGGTTCTACCCCACCGTGCCGCGGGCTCAGCCGAGCAGCTCTTGCCGGATCGCGACCCGGTCGAGGCAGCGGCCCTTCTTGCTGTGCCCCGTCCGCAGCACCCGGTAGCCGAGCGCCCCGAGCCGGTCGCTGGTGCCGCGTTTTTCGGGGCCGATCTGCTCCCACAGCAGGATGTCCGGCAGCGGCGCCCGGTCCGCGCTGTCGATCAGCAGGCCGACGAGGATCTCGTCATAGCCCTCGGCGTCGATCTTCACGAAATCCGCCCGGTCCCAGTTCACCAGGTCCAGCGCCATGTCCGGCGGCAGGCAGGCGACCTCGATCCCGGTGACATCCGCGTCTTCGGGGGTCGGGCGGCCCATCAGGCTGGAGCTCTTGCCGTCGCGCCCCGCCACGTGCAGCACCCGGCGTTCGACCTGTTCGGTGATCGCGCAGTTGAGGAAATGCAGACGGTTGGAATGGCCCGCGTAATTGGCCACCAGCCGGTCGTAGGTCTCGGGGATCGGCTCGATCAGCAGGGCGCCCCAGGCCGGGTGATCGCGCAGGAACTCGAAGACGAAGTCCTTGTTGTCGGGCTTGGCATATTCATACATCCCCTCGTTCGCGCCGATCTGCATCAGCCGCCGCGGCGCCTCCTGCCCCATCGGCACCAGGAGGCGGGCAACCAGCTCGGCCTCCTCGATCTCGTCCGTGTCGGGAAAGGCGAGGAGGCTGGCAGAGGTCATGTGCAATTCCGGGTTGAGTTTCTCTTGCGGCTGACCGTAGCACGTGATCGCCTTTTGGGCTATGTGATTGCTGCTGTTTCCGGAGGATGCGGGCGCCCGGCGGAGGGGCTGAATGTTTCGCGTGCGAAACAGTGAGCAAGCGTCTCGGAAAAGGTCCGAGGGACCTTTTCGCTTGCGAACGGGCGGAGCCCCAGGGCTTCCTGGAATTCGTCCAGTGGTCGCAGCCCCCGTGCCCGGGATCCGGCGCCCGGCCCGCGCGCCACCAGCCCCCCACCAGCCCCCCAACAGCCCAGTCCCCCGCCGTCTGCCGGCCCCTGCCGCCGCCCGTGACCCGCCTGTCGCGCCAGCCCGTGACACCGCGGGCCGGGGTTGCTAAGAGAACCCGTGATTGAGCGGAAACGAGGCCCATGCAGATCGAAGAAACGCCGCTTCCAGGTGTCGTGATCCTGACCCCGAAACGCTTCGGCGATGCCCGTGGCTTCTTCTCGGAAAGCTGGAACCGCAGGCTTCTGGCCGAGCACGGGATCGAGATGGATTTCGTGCAGGACAACCATTCCGTCTCCGAAGCCGTGAACACCGTGCGCGGCCTGCATTTCCAGGCGCCGCCCGATGCCCAGGACAAGCTGGTGCGCTGCGGGCAGGGGGCGCTCTTTGACGTGGCGGTCGACATCCGCAAGGGCTCGCCCACCTATGGCCAGTGGTTCGGCACTGAACTTTCGGCCGAGAACGGCAGGCAGCTGCTGGTGCCGGCGGGCTTCCTGCATGGCTTTGCCACCCGCGCGCCGCATACGGAAATCATCTACAAGTGCACCGATTACTACGCGCCGCAATCGGACGGCGCCGTGCGCTTCGACGATCCGGACATCGGCATCGACTGGGGCCTGACGGGCGAGGCGGTGCTGAGCGACAAGGATGCCGCCGCGCCGCTGCTGAAGGATTTCGACAGCCCCTTCATCTGGCAGGGTTAGGCCCGGTCCCGATGGCGGAGGATCTCTTGCAAAGGAATAAGGCATGAAGCTTCTTGTCACCGGCGGCGCCGGGTTCATCGGCTCGGCCGTGGTGCGCCAGGCGATCGGGCAGGGCCACCAGGTGGTCAATGTCGATGCGCTGACCTATGCCGCCTGCCTCGACAACGTGGCAAGCGTGGCGGACGCGCCCGGCTATGCCTTCGAGCAGGCCGACATCCGCGACCGCGCGGCGATGGACCGGATCCTCGACAGCCACAAGCCGGATGCGATCATGCACCTGGCCGCGGAATCCCACGTGGACCGGTCGATCGACGGGCCCGGCACCTTCATCGAGACCAATATCACCGGCACCTACACCCTGCTGGAGGCCGCCCGGAAATACTGGGCGGGGGCCGGCAAACCGGAGAGCTTCCGGTTCCACCATATCTCCACCGACGAGGTCTTCGGGAGCTTGCCCGATGACCCGCAGGTGATGTTCACCGAAACCACCGCCTACGATCCGCGCTCGCCCTATTCGGCGTCCAAGGCCGCCTCCGACCACCTGGTCAGCGCCTGGCACCACACCTACGGGCTGCCGGTGGTGATGACGAATTGCTCGAACAATTACGGCCCCTTCCATTTCCCCGAGAAGCTGATCCCGGTGATCATCCTGGGTGCGCTGGCCGGCAAGCCGCTGCCGATCTACGGCGACGGGTCGAACGTGCGCGACTGGCTTTACGTCGAGGATCACGCCGACGCGCTGCTGACGGTGGTGCAGAAGGGCGAGATCGGCCGGTCCTACAACATCGGCGGCGAGAACGAACGCACCAACCTTGAGCTGGTGCAGACGCTCTGCGGCATCCTCGACCGGCTGCGTCCCGGCGCGGCACCCTACGCCGAGCAGATCACCTTCGTCACCGACCGGCCCGGGCATGACGCGCGCTATGCGATCGACCCGACCCGCATCCGCGAGGAGCTGGGCTGGCGTCCCTCCGTCACCGTCGAGGAGGGGCTGGAGAAGACCGTGCAATGGTATCTCGACAACGAGGCCTGGTGGCGCGCGCTGCAGACCCGCGAGGGTGTCGGCCAGCGCCTGGGCAAGGCCGGCTGACCGGATGCGCGCGGGCAGGGGGCAGGGCAGGGTCCGGGGGACCGGCAGGGCAGGGGGCCAGGCGCCGGCGACCTGCGTTCTGACTTGCGTCCTGAACGCCCCCCCGTTCGGACAGGAGGGCTGAGCCATGCCGATCGCGCGGGTCTCGGGCAAGCTGGTGCTTTTCATGCATGTGCCCCGCTGCGGCGGCACCTCGATGGAAGATTACCTCGAGGCGCGCTTCGGCCCGCTGGCGTTTCGCAGCCGGTTCTTCCTTGACCTGCCGCCGCCGATGCGCTGGACGCGCACCGCGCCGCAGCACGTGGCGGCGACCGACCTGGCGCGGCTGTTCCCGGCGGGGTTCCTGGACGAGACCTTTGCCATCGTCCGCCACCCGGTGGAGCGGCTGAAAAGCGTCTTCCGGTTTCAGCGCGACGTGGAACGGCGGTTCGGCCCGCGGCTGGATTTCGAACGCTGGCTGGTGCGCATGCAGAAGCAGGAGGCGATGCAGCCCTTCCTGCTCGACAATCACATCCGGCCCATGACCGAGATGGTGCCCGAGGGCGCGCGGATCTTTCACCTGGAACAGGGGATGGACCCGGTGATCGCCTGGCTGGACGATCTGGCCGGGGGGCCGGCGCCCGGGGTGCCGATGAAGCTGCGCAACAATTTCGCCGAGCGCGTGGCCTGGGCGAAGATCGAGCCGGGGCCGGAGCCGGTGGTCACCGACCGCGTGCGCGAGATCCTCTCGACCCGCTATGCCCGCGATTTCGAGCGCTTCGGCTACGATCTGGAACCGCCCGGCGCGGATACTTGTACGGATACAGGCGCGGATAAAGGCCCCGACCCGACGCCTGCGCCCTGAACACTTGGTTTACAGAAGGTTTGCCCCATGAACATTCTCGTCTTCGGCCACACCGGACAGGTCGCCACCGAACTGGCCGCCGCCGGCGACGCGGGCTTTGACCAGGTCGACACGATCACCTGCCTGAACCGCGACCTGGTGAACCTGGAAGACCCCGACGCCTGCGCCGAGGCGATCCGCGAGCGCAAACCCGACGCGGTGATCAACGCCGCCGCCTACACCGCCGTCGACCGCGCCGAGGAGGAAGAGGACCAGGCCCGCGTCATCAACGGCGAGGCGCCGGGCGCCATGGCCCGGGCCTGTGCCGGGCTGGGCATTCCCTTCGTCCAGATCTCGACCGATTACGTGTTCGCCGGCACCGGCACCGACCCCTGGGCGCCGGGCGATGCCACCGCGCCCCTGGGCGCCTATGGCCGCACCAAGCTGGCCGGCGAACAGGCGATCGCCGAGGCCGGCGGGGCCCATGCGATCCTGCGCACCTCCTGGGTGTTCTCGGCCCATGGCAACAACTTCGTGAAGACCATGCTGCGCCTGGGCGAAAGCCGCGACCAGCTGACCGTGGTCTCGGACCAGGTCGGCGGCCCGACCCCCGCCCGCGCCATCGCCGAGGCCTGCCTGACCATCGCCGACCAGCTGATCCGCGATCCCGGCAAGTCCGGCATCTACCATTTCTCCGGCGCGCCGGATGTCAGCTGGGCCGGGTTCGCGCGCGAGATCTTCGGGCTGGCCGACATCACCTGCGAGGTGGTGGACATCCCGACCTCGGATTACCCGACGCCGGCGGCGCGGCCGCTGAACTCGCGGATGGAGTGTTCGGCGACCGAGGCCACCTTCGGCATTCCCCGCCCCGACTGGCGCGCGGCCACGGCCGAGGTGGTGCAGCGGGTCCGGGGCTGAGCCCATGGCGCCGCAGCCCCCCCAGCCGCGTCTGTTGCGCTATGCCGCCGCGCATCGCAGGACGCTGGCCACCAACCCCGATCACGGCTTTGCCGCGGATTACGCGCTGTGCCATTACCGGGCCGGGGCGGTCTACAGCTTCATCCCCAAGAACGCCTGTTCGACCCTGCGGCTGAGCCTGGCCATCGCCAACGGCGCCATCGCGGGGCCCGAGGACTGGACCTGGATCCACGCCAACAACCCGACCTTCCGCGCCGCGCTGCGCGACCTGGCCACGGCGGATTTCACCTTCACCGTGCTGCGCTGCCCCCATGCGCGGCTGGCCTCGGTCTTTCTCGACAAGATCGTCGGCCGCAGCCCGGAATACTGGCTGCTCTTCCGCGAGACCGGCGAGACGATCGACCCCAAGCGCTTCAGCTTCCGCGATTTCGTGGGGCTGGTGAGCGCGGACGACGACTGGCAGCAGCTGAACGAACACTGGCGCCCGCAGGTCGATTTCCTGGTCTACGCCGAATACGACGCCTGGTACGCGGTGGAACGCATGGCCGAGGCGCGCGACGACCTGGCCGCGCGGATCGGCTTTGACCTGGTCGATGCGCGCGGGCTGACCCGCCACGGCACCGACCGGTTCGACCTGATCGAGGGCGATTACGCCGATACGTCCATGGCCGAACTGGCCGCGCTGCAGGAGGCGGGCCGCGCGCCGTCCCATGCGGCCCTTTACGACGACGCGCTGGTCGGGGCGGTGGCGCGGGCCTGGGCCTGCGACCTGGCGCTTTACCGCGACCGGATCGGGGCGGCGACCCTGACCTTTCCGGACGCGGATTTCGAACCCAAGGAGACCTGAGACATGACCAACCGCAAGGGGATCATCCTGGCCGGCGGCTCCGGCACGCGGCTTTACCCGATCACGGAGGGCGTGTCGAAGCAGCTCCTGCCGATCTACGACAAGCCGATGATCTACTACCCGATCTCGGTGCTGATGCTGGCCGGCATCCGCGAGATCTGCCTGATCACCACGCCGCAGGACCAGGAGCAGTTCAAGCGGACCCTGGGCGACGGGTCGCAATGGGGGGTGACGTTCACCTATGTGGTGCAGCCCTCGCCCGACGGGCTGGCGCAGGCCTATATCCTGGCCGAGGAATTCCTTGACGGCGCGCCCTCGGCGATGGTGCTGGGCGACAACATCTTCTTCGGCCACGGGCTGCCGGAACTGATGGCGGCGGCGGATGCGAAACCGGCCGGCGGCACGGTCTTCGGCTATCACGTGGCCGATCCGGAACGCTATGGCGTGGTGGCCTTCGGGGACCGGGGCCAGGTCACGCAGATCATCGAGAAACCCGCGGTGCCGCCGTCGAACTACGCGGTGACGGGGCTTTATTTCCTCGACGGCACGGCGCCCGCCCGCGCGCGTGAGGTCAAACCCTCGGCCCGCGGCGAGGTCGAGATCACCACGCTTCTCGAGATGTACCTGGCCGAGGGCCAGCTGGACGTGCAGCGCATGGGCCGCGGCTATGCCTGGCTGGATACGGGCACGCACGGCTCGCTGCTGGACGCGGGCAATTTCGTGCGCACGCTGGAAAGCCGGCAGGGCCTGCAGACCGGCTGCCTGGAAGAGATCGCCTTCCAGAAGGGCTGGATCGACGCCACGGCGCTGAAGGAGATGGCGGAACGCTACCGCAAGAACCGCTACGGCGAATACCTGATGAGCCTTCTCGGCTGAGGTCGCGCCAGGCGGACCGACGGCATCGCGGGTGGTGCCGTCGGGGTGGAGTATTTGTATCCAAGAAGAAGACAGGGGACGGGTCTTCGGGGTATCCCCTGTCTTCTTCTTGGCCCAAATACCTCCGGGGGAGTCGCCGCAGGCGACGGGGGCAGCGCCCCCATCACCCGGGTTCAGGTCAAAGCGAGTTCGCCGCGTTGAAGACGCCGAAGAACTGGCCGAAGATCTGCGAGATCGTCAGGACATCGTTGATCGGCGATTCGGTGGCGATGATCACGTCGCCGGAATTGACCGTGAAGTTCTGCGCCGAGAACAGCCCGTCGAAATTCGTCAGGTCGACCGAGAAGACCACCCGCGTGTTGCGCGGGCCGCGCACGCCGGGACCCACGGCCGAGCCGGGATATTCGCGCAGGATCAGCAAGCCGCGCGGGTCGGCGGTGCGTTCGTTCACGCCGCCGATGATCGACACCGCGTCCATGGCCGAGACGTGATCCTTCGGGAAATTGTGCAGCGCCTCGGTGCCGGTGGCGCCGAAGGACAGGAAATAGCGGTCGTCGTTTTCCACGAAGACCTTGTCGCCGCCGCGCAGGAGCGTGTCGTAGTTCGGGTTGTTCAAAAGCCGGTCGATCGAGGTCCCGTAGATAGAGGAGCCCCGCATCAGCCGGATCTGGGGATTGCTCAGCGTGCCCGAGACCCCGCCGCCGGCGGCGATCAGGCTCATCACCGTGTAGTTGCGGTCGGGCATCGGGTAGGTGCCGGGCGCGGCGACGCCGCCGATCAGCTCGACCGAATTGCCGCGGCCTTCGACCATGCCCAGCTGGACCTGGGCCGAGGGCACGATCGCCTCGAGCTGGGACTGGATTTCGCGCCGGGCCAGGTCGGGCGTCAGGCCGATCACGTCGACATCGCCGATATAGGGAACGAAGATCGTGCCGTTGGGCGCCACGCGCAGCTCGCCCAGCTGGACGGCGCGCTGTTCCTGGGTGGTCAGCAGCGAATTGTCCGAGCTGTCCCAGATCGTCATCGCCAGCATGTCGCCGGACTGGATGATCTGGCTCGAGGCGCCGGCGGTCTTGCCGATCCATCCCAGGCGTTCGGTCTTGCCTGTGTTGGGCCATTTCTCCACCGTGGGGAGAAAGGCGCGGGTGACGCTGTAGACGGCGAATTCGCTGTTGTCGTCGGCGACTTCGCGCAGGATCTCGTTGCTGGCCGGGCCGCTGGCGGGCAGACGGCCGCATGCGGCGAGGGCAAGACAGGTCAGGGCGATCAGGCAGAAGCGGATCGGGTGGTTCATGAGAAGCGGATGGCCTGTATTCCGTGCTGGTGCGCCGACGTTAATGGCCGGGAGGCGAGGGAGGGTCAAACTATTCCGTATCAAAAGGTGCAGATTCCTGCCGTCTTCGTCATTGGGGCCACAGGCCGCCTGGGACAGATCCTGCGCCGTCACTGGGGCGACGCAGGCGCGGGCGCGCCGGTGATCTGGGGCGCGCGGCGGGCCGGGCCGGATCGGGGCGCGGGGCTGGTGGCCTGCGATCCGCTGGGCGATCCGGACGGGCTGGCGCGGGCCGCGGCGGGGGCGGGGGCCGCGGCGGGGGCGGGGGCGCTGCTCTGCCTGGCCGGGGTGACCCCGGCGGCGGCAAGCCGCGGCGCCGATTTCGACGATGACGCGCGGCTGGCGCTTGCGGCGATGGCGGCCGGCGATGCGGTGGGCGCGCATGTGTTCCTGTGTTCCTCGGCGGCAGTCTACGGCCGCGCGGCAGGCCCGCTGCGGGAAGAGGACGCGCCGACCCCGGCGGCGCCCTACGGCGCGGCCAAGGCGGCGATGGAGGCGGCGGTGCTGGCGCGCGCGGCGCGCACCGGCCAGAGGGTGACGATCCTGCGCATCGGCAATGTCGCGGGGGCGGATGCGATCCTGGGCGGCTGGCGCGAGGGCTTTGCCCTGGATGCCTTTCCCGATGGCACGACCCCGGCGCGCAGCTACATCGGCCCCGGCATGCTGGCGCGGGTGCTGGGCGCGCTGATGCGGCGGCGGGACCTGCCGCAGGTGCTCAATATCGCGGAACCGGGGGCGGTTCAGATGGGCGCGCTGCTGGATGCGGCGGGCCTGCCATGGACGGCCCGCGCCGCCGGGGCGGGGGCGATCGCGCGGGTGGAGTTCGACACCGCCCGGCTGGAGGCGCTGGTGCCGCTGGAGCCCGCCCGGCCCGGGGCGCTGGTGGCGGACTGGCGTGCCGACCGGGCGGCGGAGGCGGCGGGGACCACGGTGGGAGGGCCGGTGGGGTGAAACCCCACCCTACGCCGGCGGCCGGCGGGGATCGGACCCGTCCCGCAGGGACGCGGGGCGCGCCCGGGTCTTGCGCGCGGGGCCGCGCCGGGCCATGACCCTTGGCCATGACACCAGCCAAGCGCCTTCTCGACCTGTTCTTCGCTGTCCTGCTCGTGGGTCTCCTGGGGCCGGTGATGCTGGGCCTGCTGATCTGGCTCTGGGTGAAACAGGGCCGGCCGCTGTTCTACGTGGCCGAGCGGATGAAGACCCCGGACCAGCCCTTCATGCTGTGGAAGCTCAGGACCATGACCGTGGTCGACAGCGATGCCGGCGTCTCGGGCGGGGACAAGGCGGCGCGGATCACGCCCGCCGGCGCCTGGCTGCGGGGCAAGCGGCTGGACGAGTTCCCGCAGCTGTGGAACATCCTGCGTGGCGACCTGAGCTTCGTCGGTCCGCGCCCGCCCCTGCGCGCCTATGTCGAACGCTTCCCGGAGATCTACGGCGAGGTGCTGAAATCCCGCCCCGGGGTGACCGGGCTTGCGACCATCGTCTACCACAAGCACGAAACCGCCCTGCTGGAGCGCTGCGCCACGCCGGAGGAGACCGACGCGGTCTATGCCCGCAACTGCGTGCCAAGAAAGGCGCGGCTGGACCTGATGTACCAGAAGAACCGCAACATCTGCGTGGATTTCGACATCGTCTTCCAGACCATCGGCAACCTGGTGCGGCGCGGGAAATAGGGCGCCCTGTTCCGGGGGCGGTGCCCGGGAGAGCCGTGGTGTCGGAGTATTTTTGCCAAGAAGAAGACAGGGTTCGGTGCTTCGACCCCCGTGATGTGCCTTGTTTGCCACCCTGCGGATCCGACATCTGCAAACACGTCGAAGGTTGGATCATCCGCGCCGTCCTGCTGTCTTCTTCTTGGTAAAAAATACTCCGGCGCGCCACATCAGCCCGAGCGGACTTCGGGACAGGGCGGGATGGACCCTCTGGCGGGACAAGCGCTAGAACGGCGGCAGGGACGGGCAGGACAAACGGGAGCCGCCAGAGCAGATGAGCCGGATCGCGATCATGCAGCCCTACCTGCTGCCCTACCTCGGCTACTTCCGGCTGATGGTGGACGTGGATGCCCTGGTGCTGGGCGACGTGCAGCAGTTTCCCCGGCGCGGATGGGTGCATCGCAACCGGCTGACCGACGACAGGGGCGCCCCCGGCTGGCTGACCCTGCCGCTGAAGCCGAAACCGCTGGGAACCCGGATCGGAGAGATCGCCTTTGCCGAGGGGGCCGAGGTCACCTTTGCCCGGAACATGGCGCGCTTCGCCGCCTGCCGCAGTCCCAACGCGGCGACGGCGCCCCTGGTCGAGACGCTGGCCGCGCTCGAGGGGACGCCCCTGGCCGTGATCCGGCGCCTGCTGGAGCAGGTGGGCGCGGCGCTGGGGCTGCACACGCCGCTGCTGCTGCAATCCGACTTTCACGATCCCGCCGCCGAGGGGCTGAGCCCCACCGAGCAGATCATCGCGCTTTGCCGTGCGCTGGGGGCGGATGAATATGTCAACGCGCCGGGGGGGCGGGCGCTTTATGACGGGGCGGAGTTCGCGCGGCACGGGGTGAGGCTGCTGTTTCACGATCCCTATCCGGGGCCGATGGACAGTATCCTGCAGCGGATGACCGACGCGCCGCTGGACGGGTTGCGCCGCGAGGTGGTCGCCACCGCCACGGTGCAGCCGGCATGAGCGGGGCCGGGGACACCGCGGCGCCCCTGGGCGGGTTCTTCGGGCTGGAGCTGCCCGACACCGGTGCGGGGCTTTGGGCCCATTGGGGTGCGGCGCGGGGCCTGGCCTTTGCCAACGCGACCTCGGCGCTGGCCGCGCTGGTGCGCCGGGCGGCGCCGGGGGCGGTGTGGTTTCCGGGATTTGTCTGCGCCGAATTCACCCATGCCGTACCGGAGGGGCAGCGCCGCTATTACGCGGTGGACGAGGATCTGGGGCCCGAGGCCGGTACGCTGGATCCGGCGCCGGGGGATATCGTTGTCGGTGTGAACTATTTCGGCCGGGCGGCGGGGGCAGCGGGGGCAGCCTGGCGCGCGCGGGTGGCGGCGCATCCGCGGGTCACCTTTGTCGAGGATTGCGCCCAGGCGCTGGACACCGGGGTGGCGCCCTGGGGGCAGTGGCGGCTTTATTCCCCGCGCAAGCTGGCCGGTATTCCCGATGGCGGGCTGCTGGTGCCCATGGACGGGGCGGGGGGCAGGCAGGTCCTGCCGCCCGCCCCCGAGGCCCCGCCCGTGGAGGCGGTGCAGGCGGCGCTGGCGGCCAAGCTCGCGCGGATGGAGCACCCCCTGGACAATGCGCTGTGGCATCCGATGAACCAGGCGCATGAAGCCGCCCATGCGGTCAGCGGGCAGGGGATGAGCACGCTGTCCCGCAGGCTCATGGGGCTGATCGACGTGGCCGCGGTGTCCGCCCGGCGGCACGAGAATTACCGGGTGCTGGCCGAGGCCCTGGCGCCATGGTCGGTGCTGGCCGATCCCGATCCCGCCTTCGTGCCCTTCGGCTTTCCGGTGCGGCTGGCGCCGGGGCAGAGGGACCGGGTGGCGCAGGCGCTTTACGGGCAGGGGATCTTTCCGGCGGTGCATTGGCGCGACCTGCCCGGCGTGCCCTCGGCCCGGGACCGGGCGCGGGCCGAGAGCTGGCTGACCCTGCCCTGCGACCAGCGCTGGAGCGTGGACGACATGGCGCGGATGGCGCGGGCCTTTGCCGGGGCGGCGGCATGAGTGCCGCGGCAAAGGCCCGCGCGGGTGCCGCGATGGCGCCGCCCCCCGGGGGGCTTGCCCGCCTCCCGGCCTCTTCTGACCCCTCGACCCCGAAAGGAACGCCATGAAGATCGCTGCCTGGCTTGGCTGCAAGGACGAGGCCGAGCTGATCGGCCATACGATCGCGCATCTGCGCGGGATCGGCGTGGATCACATCTATGCCGTCGACGTGAAATCCACCGACGGCACGCTGGACATCCTGCAGGCCGAGGCCGGCCGGGGCGACCTGGAGGTGCTGACCATCGATGTCGAGGCCGAGGGCCCCGAGAGCGAACACCGCGTGGCCGCGGAGGTCATGGCCCGGGCGACGGCGCGGGGCATGGACTGGCTGCTGTTCTGCGATGCCGATGAATTCTGGATGCCGCGCACGGGGCGGCTGCGCGACATCGCGGGGCTGGAGGAGGCCGACGTGATCGAGGCGCGGCGCTACAACGTGATGCTGGCGGAAGACGGGCCCTGCCTGCGCTTTCCGCTGACGGTGGACCGGCTGGACGAGGTGCTGGTGCATTGCCCGCCGCCCGCCGGCCGGGGCGGCTGGCGCAAGGTGCTGGCCGAGGATCCCTCGATTCCCTGGATCCGGGTGGTGCCAAGCCCCAAGCTGATGGTCCGGCTGACCGGCGTGGCCGCGGTGCAGGCCGGCCACCACGCGGTGCAGCAGGCGGGCGACGCGGCCACGCCGGTCAAGGTGACGGCACCGGATGCGCTGATCGCCCATGTGCCGTTCTCCACGCCCGGGCGGTTCCGGCTGAAGGTGCGCAACATCGTCGAGCTGCACGAGATGACCGGAGAGCCCTGGCCGGAGGGGCAGGCCTGGCACTGGCGCATGTTCCGCGACGGCGCGGCCGAGACCGGGGTGGAGGCGGAATTCGCCCGCAACATCACCGCGCCCGAGCAGCGGGACGAGATGCGCGCCGAGGGCACGCTGCGGCCATTGTCGGAGCTGTGGGGCGCGGGCTGAGGGCGCGTGCCCGGCGGACCGGACAGGGATCGCGACAGGGATCGCGCCGGGGGCCTGCCCGGGGCGCGCGGCCCTGACCTGGCCCCTGACCCGGTCCTCAGACCCGGTAGGGCGGGAAGCGGTCCGGGTTCAGGCGGTCTCCGGCGGCGGCGCAGAGCCTGTCATGGGCCCCCCGGTCATAGACCTGCCGGACCGAGAGCAGCGGGAATTCATCGGCGTTGAACCGCCCCTTGGTCCAGTGGATGCCGTCCCCCGGCGTGCCCGCCCCGCCGATGTTGAAATAGCGGACCCCCATCGCCCGGTAATGTTCGGCCATGCGCCAGAACATCCAGGCCCCAAGGGAGCGCCCCGCCTCGGTCGTGGCGGCAAGGTGGCCGTCCACGTGATCCCCGTGGCGGTGGGTGAGATAGGCGGCGACGATCCCGCCCTCCACCTCGGCGCCGAAGAGGTCGAGGCCGTCGGTTTCGTACCAGGTCTCGATACAGGCGCGGGGGAAGACGGAACTTGCCTTCAGCCGCGCCATCGCCGGGTAGTAGAGATCGAGGAAGGGCTGTTCCAGCCGCGCCCTGCCGGTGACAAAGCCCACGCCCTGGCGGTCGGGTTTCGTGATCGTCCTGCGGGCGTTGCGGCTGGTGCTCGTGGCCAGGTCCCAGGTGGAAAGATCGAAGCGGATCATGATGTTATGGGCGCGGATATGATCCGGGTCCAGCGCCTGCAGGCCGTGGTTGTCCAGCCCCAGCTGGATGTAGCCCGTCACCCATCCGCGGTCGGCCGCATAGGCGGCCCAGGCCTGCAGCGGGGCAAGGCTGTCGGGGACGATCGCGGCGCCCGACAGGCCCGGGATCGTGGCGATGTCGCTGAGCCCGCTGCCCGGTATGGGGCGCTCGACGAAGGGCAGCAGCATCCGCGCGCCACCCGCCTCCACCACCGCCAGCCGCGGGTCGAGCCCGGCGGCCGCCAGCCCGCGCGCATAGCCATGGGTATGCGACGGCAGGCCATGCGCCTCCACGGCGGCGGTCCAGGCCTCGGGCTCGGACAGGGTCAGGATCGTGACAGCCGACATGGGCTATGCTACGCGGCGCGCAGAGGGAACGGGCATCGGATCTTCGGGATCATCGGGGATCGGCCTGGCCCGCAGTCATGGAGAATTGGCGTGCAGCAGAACACGGTAGACCTCTGGGATCAAGGCTGGGCGCCGCTCTACGACGACATGGACAACGTGCGCAGCCCGAACCAGCACACGGCCTTCTACGTCGGTCTCGTGACCCCCGGAACGGGCAGCCTGCTGGACCTGGGCTCGGGCACCGGGTCGATCACCGCGCCGGTGGTGGAGAAGATGCGCGAGGGCGGCGCCGACCGTCCGGCGGTGGGCGTGGACCTGGCCCCGGCGATGGTCGAGCTTGCCGCCGCGCGCTATCCCGCGATCGACTGGCGCCTGGGCGACATCAAGTGCCCGCCGGTGGCGCCGGAGGAGCGTTTCGACCTGGTGATCTGCTGTTTCCACACGATGCAGGCGCTGCGGACCGAGGCGGACATGGCCGAATCCCTGTCCAACATCCGCGACGCGCTGGCCCCGGACGGGCGCTTCGCCTTCGACATCTACCAGCCCAACCGCGCCTATCTGGCGAAGGCGGCGGCCGGCGGGCTGGAAGACGGGCGCGTGGTGCGGGAATTTTCCGACAGAACGGGGCGCAGGCTCAGGGTGCGGGAATATTCGACCTACGACCCCGAGACACTGCTGTTCAGCGGCACGTGGTACCTGCACGACGGGGTGACCGACGCGCGTCTGCCGCTGGAGCCGATGGACCAGACGCTGCGGCAGTATTTCGCGTCCGACATGGAGCGTCTGCTGGCCGACGCGGGGCTGCAGATCGTCGAGCGCTACGGCGATCTGGACCGGTCCCCCTTCACGCCCGAGGCGAAGCGGCAGGTGATCGTCTGCGGCCAGGGGTGAGGGGTGCCAATCTCCCTCGTATAAGCATTGTTATGTGAAATACACCTGCCTGCCGCCCCGGGCCGGTCCTGTCTCATGCGCCCCCTTGCGGCGAATCCCCTGCGCGTCTATATAGGGCGGGCTAAGCATCTTCCTTCGATCTACTGTTTCCTGACCGCTTCAGTTGTTCTTATGACGAAACTGAGCCGGGCCACCGCGTCGTGTGGGTGGCATTACTACAGGAGACATCACGATGGCCAATGGCACCGTGAAATGGTTCAACGCCACCAAAGGTTTCGGATTCATCGCCCCCGAGCATGGATCGAAGGACATCTTCGTCCATATTTCCGCGCTTGAGCGCGCCGGCATCCACAAGCTGGATGACGGCCAGGCCGTGACTTTCGACATCGAAAGCGGCCGCGACGGACGTGAATCCGCGTCCAACCTCGCCCTGGCATAAGCCGGCGCCGACATGACGGGACGGGCGGGGGTCTCCCCCGTTCGTCGACCTTTTGCCGGCGCGGCATCCGACCGGGATGCCCTGCGGCCGCCATGGGCAGAGGCTGGTGTCCGAACGTTTTCGAACCCGCCTCCGAACCCCATGCAAAACAGGTGCAACCGGCACCTGAGAATTGAAAATCATGATAGAAATCAACTGGGGCACGCCCCTGACCTACGTCGTGTCGCAAGACGGCGACACCAAGAAATTCACCACGATCGAACAGGCCCGCTACTGGCTTCGCAAGAAATGGCCCGTCGCGGATCACCACCGGGACCGGGCGATCGACCATGTCGACGCGGCGATGCAATGCCTCGCTCCGGTCGACGCGGCCCGCCAGGCCTTTGCCCGGGCGGCGCAATCTGCCGGCTTCGTTGCCTGGCATGACACTGCCGCACCGGCCTGACCGACCGGCGCCCCGTTCCGCGGCGCGCCCCGGCGGGCCCCGGCCCCATGCAGCCCCGCCGGCCCAAAGCACGGTCCCGGCGCGTAGCCCGAACAGGACCGAAGATGGCAAGACTCACGAAAGAGACGATGTTCAAGAAGACCTCCACCCGCGCGGAGACGCTTCTGGACAAGACGACGCGCGCGGCGCAGGAAATCATCGACGACGAGACCGAGCTGCGCGCCACCAAGACCGCGCGCCTGCGCAAGGCCCGGCTCGAGCGGGAGGCCACGGCGCCGGCGACCCCGCCCAAGGCCGCCCGGACGCGCAAGGCCGCCACCGCCGGCAAGGCGGGCAAGACCGGAAAGACCGGCACGGGCAGCTGATCCCCGTTTGATCCCCGACTGAGCCGCGATGAAGCCGGGGGCCCGCCGTGGCCCCGGGCCCGGGCGCGTGTCTCGCCCATTGCCTCCCCTGCCTTCGATGCCCCACACTCCGCCCGCGTGCCCGCGCCGCCGTACCGGAGATCGCCGGGACGGGGCCGAAACGGGACCGGAACGGGGCCAGAGACATGACAGACACCGCCATCTTCCGCAGCCTGCGCCGGGCCCGCCTCTGCACCCTGCTCTGTGCGGCCCTCGTCCTGGGCGCCGGGGCCGTGGCGGCGCAGCCGGCCCCGCGGAACGCGCCGGGAGAGCTGCGGCCGATCTGGCGGAACCAGCCGGTCATCGGCATCTGGCTGAGCGGCGGACAGGGGCTGGAAAAGGTGCCCGCCTATCTCGATCACACCGATTTTCCCTATGCCCGCCGGCCCTACCCCGAAGAGGTGCCCTTTGCCGACCGGCTGACCGTGGTGCGGCTGCTGGGTGGCTGGATCCCCTCCGATCTCGGCAAGGGCGAGACGCGGGGTTACGATGCGATCGCCGAGGCCGACCTGGTCACCCGGCGCCATGGCGGGCCCAGCCTGCGGACGACGCCGCTGATCGATCTGGGGCCGCTGGATTGCGACGACGCGGCCGGCCGCTGCACAGGCGACCTGCACTGGACGGTGCCCGAGGGCCAGGCCCTGCAGATCACCTCGGAGGGCGCGGTGCTGGTCTGCGCCGACAGCCCCGGCCGGCAGGCGGTGGGCGATTTCCGGATCGGAACGGAGCGGGTCTTCGATGTCTTTCTTGGGAAAGATTGTCCCATGAATGGGACACAAGAGAGCGGGCAGCAGCCGGTGGGCTCGATGACCGTCGATCCCTCGGAGCTGGTCTATCATTTCGAGCTGATGAAGGCCCGGCTCGATCCCTATATCGCGGCGGGCTACACCGACCTGACGCTGGTGCTGGACAATTTCCCCTGGGATTTGCCCTACGCGCCCGTGACCGGCACGATCGGCCAGACCGCGCCGCCGGCCAGCGTGGCGGAATGGGCCGCCTTCGTGGACCGGATGACGGGCGCGCTGATCGCCTATTACGGGCGCCCGGTGGTGGAACGCTTCCGCTTTCGCCTGGGCACCGAACAGCAGTCGAAGGACCGCTTTTCCGGCACGCCGGAGCAATACCTGGCGCTTTACGAGGCGACGGTGGAGACGATCCGGGGCCACCTGCCCGACGCGGTGATCGGCCCCTTCAACCAGGCCGGGGCCAGCGCCGATCCCGAGGGGCTGACCTATGCCTATCTCTACCGGGCGCTGCCCGATCCGGGCTATATCGGCTATGTCGCCCATTCGCTCTATTACGTCCCCAGGGTGCGGCAGGGCACGGTGGCCAACACCCATATCAGCCAGCGCCTGCCCGCTCTTCGCAGGCTCTGGGCCGGGCTGCCGATCCCCCGGGGCGTGCCGGTGGAATTCCAGGAATTCGGCGTGCTGCGGAACGTCCAGGATGTCCCTACCCCCGAGCCGGGCGCGCGGGGGGCCGCGATGCATGTGGCCGATGTCTTCGACCTGCTGGGCGCCGGGGTCGGCGGGCTCTGGCACTGGACGGCGTTCGAACGGCTGATCGTGGCCCGCGAAGGGGTCGAGACCCGGATCCTGCTGGGCCGGGGCTGGCTTTATCTGGTGCTGGAGCGGTTCCTGGGCGGGACGGTCTACGATGTCTCGCCGCTGGCGGGGGCGGAGGATGCACCGATGGTCGGTGCCCATTACATCGACATGGATGAGGCGGGCGGCGGGGCGGACGCGCTGGTGGTCAGCGCCTTCAACCTCGATCCGGCGCGGGATTCCCCCGATCCCCGGAAGGTCACGGTCACCGTCCCGAAAGAGCTGATGCCCGATCCCGGCGCGGCGCGGATCGACCAGGTGGCGCTGAACCAGGGCAACGCGGTCTACGACCTGATCCGCGCCGACCTGGCGGCCGAGGGGCTGCTGGCGGCGAGGTTCGCCGATCTTCCCGGCGCGCCGACGGGGTTTCTCAAGGAGATGACCGGGCCCGAGGGCCAGGCCTTTGTCGCGCGAAACTGGGACAGGTACCGCGCCGGGATCGAGGACACGCTGATGCGGCAGCCCGCCGCCCCCGCGATCGCCGAGGAGACGGAGAGCTACCGCATCACGCTGGACCTGCCGGCGCCCGGGGTGCTGGTGCTGCTGCTTGCCCCGGGGGGCTGACTGCTCCGGTCAGGGGCAGCAGACGAAGCGCAGCGTGCAGGTCTCTTCCAGCAGCACGGTGTTCAGGCGGAACCCGTCCTCCATCCAGCTGACGAATTCCACCCGGCAGACCTGGGCCGCGGCGGCATTGACCAGCCGCACGATGTCGCTGTCGTAGAACCAGGTCTTGGTGGTGCCCGCGGCATCGGTGGTGAAGGCCCAGGTGAAATCGTTGCGCACCCCGCTCCGCCTCCAGGAAAATTCGCCAAGCGCGGTGCTCAGGTCGTTGACCTGGTTGGTATGGGCGAAGACGCGGACGGATTTCGGCCGGAAGCCGGGGCGGATCTCGAACGGGCCGGTGCCGGTCAGGACCTGGTCGATGTTCACCGGCGCCTCGGAGGCATGGCCCAGGTTATACGCGATATGCAGCGGCATGGTCGGCTTGAACACGTTGCCGATGGTCATGTCCCACAGCCCCATGCCGGCGGGGATGTTGCGCAGGTCGTTGCCGCGCACGGTCAGGTCGCCGGACTGGTTCGAGCCGCCGGCGCGCGCCTGGCGGAAGATATGCGACGGATAGCCCGGGCGGGTCTCGATGAAGGTATTGCCCTCGAAGCGGACGTTGTCGCAGCCCCCGGCGCTGGAGGTGCCGACGCTGATCACCGCCTCGGTGCGGATGTTGATCCCGGTGCCGCAGACCGGAACCGAGCCCTGGTTGTAATTGAAGCGCTCGGAAAACGGGCCGAAGGGCAGCCGGTAATTGCCGGTGGTCGTCAGCCCGGTGTTGTTGTTCCGGAAGGTGCAGTTCTCGATGATGTAATTATGCGACCCGGTGGCGACCAGCGCCTTGTTCGACGCGCCCTCGAGCAGGCAGTTGCGCACCGTCACGTTGCGGGCATCGGATTCGATCAGCTGCGAGGCGATGTCGGTCAGCACGTTGTCCTTGAGCACGCAATCCTCGATCAGCGCCTGCCCGCCGTTATAGCAGACGCGGGAATTGATGAAGACCGTGCTTTCCCCGCAGCCCGAGGCATAAAGCCGGCGCAGCGTGCCGCCCTTGGCCGGCATGAAGGCGATGGCCGAGCGTTCGGCGTCGATCACGGTGACATCCTCGACCAGGGTGCCGTCGCTGGGGGCATAGCTGGCCAGCGGGTTTTCCGGATTGCCGTAGGATTGCACCCAGATGCAGTGATAGGCGCCGTCGCTCTTGCCGCAATTCTCGAAGCGCAGGTTGCGGTAGACGCCGCGCAGACAGCCGCCGTCGGCCAGCGCGCGGCAGTGGAAGTTGCGGAACACCACGTTCTCGACCCGGGGGCTGACCACCTTGGAGAACGAGAGGCCGGAGCCGACCGCCTCGAAGTCCGGATTGCGCCGGTCGACCTCCGGCGTGGCCAGCAGCGAGACATCGGCATAGCCGCCCATCGGCCAGACCACGGGCGTGCCGGAATAGCCATACCCGCCGTCCTGCACGATCACGCTGCTCAGCGTGCCGTTCTCGATCGTCGCCACCGCCTGGGCGCCGCGCCCGCTGCCGCCCTCGAAATACAGGTTCACCGTGTCCGCCTGATAGGGATGGGTCGGATGGCTGTTCCAGCCCGAACCGCCGTTGTTGATGACGACATCCGTGATCTGGTTGCCGACCACGGTGGCGGCCAGCGACACGCCGGAAATCCCCGCCCCCAGCGCGCCCGAGCCGGGGCGGTAATCCTCCTCGGGGTCGGTGACCGGCGTGCCGTCGGCCTGCGCAAGCCAGCGCGAGAACGGCAGGTCGGTGCCGTCCAGCGTGCAGTTCACGATGGCGATGTCGCGGGCGTCGCGGTCGGGACCGGTCTTGTTGATGTCGCGGTTGCCCAGCCAGACCTCGCCCAGGGTGGTGTCGGGATGGACCTTCAGCGTGGTCACCCCCTCGCCCTGGCCCTGGAAGATCACGCCCGAGGCGATCGTCGTCTCGGTCAGGCAATAGGTCTTGCCCAGCCCGCCCAGCAGCACGCCGCCGCCCTGGCTTTCCAGGTAATCCATCGCCGCGTTCCAGGCGGCGGTGTCCTTCGACACGCCGTCGCCCTTCGCGCCGAAATGTTCCAGCATGACCGGCGCCACCGGCAAGAGCCCCGGCAGGTCCGGGATCGCCGTGGCGCCGGTGGCCCAGATATAGCCGATGCCGCCGGCGCGGATCTCGTCGCCGTCCTGGCCCGGCTCCATCCCCGACAGGGTGCCGCGGCTGGCGGTCATCGGCCCCGGATCCGGCGTCCCGCCGCCCGGCTCCAGGTCAAGCTCGAAGACGTCGATCACCGCGCGCCCCTTGGGGCTGCCGGCCAGCCACAGCGTCTCGCCCACGTCGCAGCGCACCACCTGGCTGCGCCCCGGGCGCAGCAGATGCGCCTTGCGCGGCTCCAGCGCGGGCTGGGTTTCGGCCGGGGTGCGCGCCCAGCGGATGTCGGTGGACGCGGTGTTGCTGACCAGCATCTCGCAGATGTCCACCGCCGGGTGGCTGTTGGTCGGGGTCCAGGCGGGGGTCAGGGTGTAGGGCGTCGATACCATCTGGCTTATCCTGTCTTTCCAAGCATTTGGGCCGAACATTCGGGCAGGCGGACAGCCCGCCAGGCGCCGGCATCCTTGTCGTGGAAGCTCTATTTCGTGGTTAACAGGGCGTCCGCGCATCCGCGCAACTGCCCCGCGCCCGGCCCTGCGGCCCGCCCCCGCCTCGCGCGCAGGTTCCTGCCGCGGTGCTCGGCCGGGGCCCCGCCGCCGCAGAGGGCGCCGCGCCGTTCATCCGGCACGACGGCCTCGGCTTGTACGGTTTCCGGAAACATCCTAAGAAAACGGTTGATCCCATGCCCCCAACCTCGGCAGAAAGCCGGAACCCTAAGGGGGGCCGGGGCCCTTGGGCGCCCCGCGGGCGGCACGAGACGCAGACAAGACAGAGAACAAAGCGGAAGAAGCGCGGAATGGATCGCACGGTCGTCCTTCATTATCACCTGTTCAAGAACGCGGGGACGTCGCTCGACCAGATCCTCAGGCGCAACTTCGGCCCGCGCTGGGTCACGCGCGAATTCCCGATGAGCGAGGACAACAGCGCCGAGCTTGCCGAGTGGATCCGCTCCGAACCCGGGGCCGTGGCCTTTTCCACCCATACCGCCATGGGGCCGGTGCCCCGGATCGAGGGCGTGAACATCGTCTCGGTCATGCTGCTGCGCGATCCGGTCGCGCGGATCCGCTCGGCCTATCGCTTCGAGCGCAAGCAGGACGCCGACACCTGGGGCGCCGAGCTGGCCAAGCAACACGATCTCGAAGGATACGTGCGCGCCCGGCTCGAGCGGGTCAACGACCGCCAGTGCCGCAATTTCCAGACCCACCGCCTGGCCTCCATGGTGCCCGGCGACGCGCCCGAACTCGACCGGGCCCGCGCGGGGCTGCGCCAGCTGTCGGTGGTGGGGCTCGTGGAGGCCTTCGAGGACGCGGTGTCGGACCTGGCCGGGGCGATCCGCCCGGCCTATCCCGATTTCGAGTGGAAGACCGTGCGCGCCAACACCACCACCGCGGCGCCTCCGACCTCCGAAGACGCCCGTATCGACACGCTGATGGCCGAGGCGAACGCGGATGACAGGGCGCTGCTGGCCGAGGCCCGGGCGCTTCTGGACGGCGCCCGAGAGCCGGAATGAAGCTGCTTGTCATAGGCAATTGCCAGGCCCGGCCGCTGTCGCGCATCCTGTGCAGCGGCGGCAGCTTCGAGGCGCTTGCCCCGATCATCCTGCACCTGTCGAAGGACGATCAGAAGGCCGAGCACGAGGCGGCGATGGATGAAGCCGACGTGATCCTGACCCAGCTGACGGCCGAGAATTTCCAGGTTGCGCATCTGGTGGCGGCGCGGGTGCGTGACCGCCATCCCGGCAAGGTGCTGATCTGGCCCAACCTGTTCCATGCCGGCCAGCATCCGTTCCTGCGCTACCTGACCCATCCCCGGTACGGTCGGATCCTGGGACCGCTCGACGCCTATCACGATCTTCGCCTGATCGCCGAATGGCGCGCGGCGCGTGGTCTGGGGCCGGCCCCTGCCGGGGATCTCGCGGCGCTTGCCGCCGAGGTCCATGCCGAGGCCAGCGCCACGCTGAGCGCGCGCGAGGCCGCCTGCGACGTGGGCGTGTCCGATCTGATCGCGGCCCATCACGCCGAGCGGCTGCTGTTCTACACCTTCAATCACCCGGTGCGCTGGCTTCTGGACCAGCTGGCCGGGCGCATCGCCGACCGGCTTGCCGACCGGCTGGGCCAGCCGGTCCCTCTGAAACCGCTGCCGCCGGCCTTCGAGCCGCTGAACCAGTTCACGCCGCCGCTGGCCGATGTGCTGGGCGAGCTGGACCAGGCGCCGCAGCCGCCCTATCGCGGCATCGAGGTCGAGCTTGCCCCCGGTCACGCGATCCGCCCCGGCGCCCGCACGACCTATACGCCCGAGGCGCTCAGGGCGCGGTATTTCGACTGCTACGATCACCTCGGCCCGCTGATGACCGAGGCGGTGGCCGATCTGCGGACAACGCCGGCGGCGGGTTTCGATCACGTCTTCCTGGGCCCCCGAACCCGAATCCGAACCTGAATCCGAACCGCCAAGCGGCCTGCAATCGGCGCCTCCGCGCTAGCAGACCCGGCTCAGCGCCTCTTCCAGCCGGTCCAGCGGAACGACCACGTCACGGCGGTTGTGGGCCGCGTTATGCTGGACCGTCCTGTAATCGACCGTGCCGAATTCGGGATCCTGGCAGGTCACGGATTCATAGCCCAGTCCACGCAGCCGGGCCATGTACCAATAGGCATGCGTCCCGCAGAGCGGCGCATGCAGTTCCACGACCGACCCACCGTCAGGCTGGAAGGCCAGGTTTGCCAGCCCTGCGCCATGCACCCCCATCAGCACCTCGACCCCGGCAAAAAGCTGCAGCTGCGCGCGGACGGACATCGTGGCCGGATCGCCGAAGGCAAAGCCGAAGCGTGCCGCAAGCGCGCGGGTCTCCTCGGCATTGACGATGTTGCGGGGCAGGCCCGGGGCCCGTTCGATCATGAACCGCCGCGCCTGCGGGCCGTCGGGATCCTTCGGGATCCGCGCGCGGATGCGCGCCAGAACGGCGAGATGCGCGTCCGAGCCGACCTGGGCCGGGTGGCGCAACCCGTTGAAACTGTCCGACAGCAGCACCAGGTCGGCGAAGCGCACCGTGCCACGCACCCTGGGCCCCGCCCCCGACTGTCCTCCGGGCCGCCCCGCCAGCGCGCGCAAGGGCAGGCCCAGCATCGCCGCGATCTCGTCGGCATATCCGAAGGGGTGGAACAAAAGCGCCTGGCGCGCGCCGAAGGCGCTCTCGGCCAGAAAGGCCCGCGGCAGCTTGTCGAACAGGAAATGGCAGATGTTCGGCTTGATGAAAAAGTCATCAATCAGCACCGACGGCGCGTCGATCTCTTCCTCGACCTCTTCGAGGAAGGGCGCCGCGCCGAAGAACATGCCGTTGATCAGCCGGCCCTCGCGGTCGAACAGGTAGAATTCCGGCCGCCCCATCCTGCTCACGTCGAAGGACAGGCGCACGTCGCGGAACCGGAAGGCGTCAAGCCGCAACCGGGGCATGCGCTGGTTGCGGTGGAAAACGTAGTGATCGTCGAAGGTGGGCGCGGCGATCTCGGGGCCCGGATCGGGCGGCATCACCGTGATGCGCTCTGCGGCGGCCTCGTCCAGCGGGGCCACGCCGATCTCGGGCCAGGCCGCATCCGCATCGGCCAGCATGGCCCGGATCTTTTCGGCGTCGAACAGCCAGTCGGTGGTCAGCACGCCGCTGAGCGCCCCCCGGGTCAGGCGCAGGAAATGGGTCGGCAGATCGTCGGGCGCCTTCGGGGGGGTGTTTTTCGGAGCCGCGGGCGCAGTCATTCCGTCTTGCCCCGAACGGCCCATTTGTCGGTGTCGAGCTGGAAATCCAGCTTGCCCTGCAATTGCGCCCAGTCCGGCTTGTCGATGTCCCAGACGAACAGGCGCTCGCGCAGCGGACCCGAGAAGTACTCCAGCACCGCCAGGTGATGGCGGAACCATTCCAAGCGCCAGCGGTCGAAGGTCTCGGCATCGGTCTCGTAGCCGTAATAACGGCGATAGGCCGAGGTATAGGCCCCCTCGCCATGCTTGTGGCGGCTGCGGATCCAGCCCTCGACATTGCGGGTGTTGAGAATGAAGAGCGCCTCCGGGTAGGCGGCGTGCAAGTCCCGGAAATACCGGTAGCCCTCGGTCATGTCCCGGGCGTGGACATATTCCATGTCGGAAAAGACATTCACGTCGGGCCAGGGCGCCAGGGGCACGCCGCCGGTCTCGACCGCCTGCCGGATGTCCTTGGCCAGGTCTCCCCGCATCCAGTCGGCGGTCTGCAGCCCGTGCCGCTTGAAGAAATGGCTGATCGCGCGCGTGGCGCATTTGTTGAAACCGATCTGGATAATCTTCATGCCGTCATGTCCTGCACCGCCGATCCCGGCCGGGCCAGTCGCGGCCCGCGCGCGTGGCGGGCCCATTGGCCGAAACCGGTCGGAGTTTTCGTCATCATTCGTTCCTCGCGGCCCTGACCTAGCGGATCAGGGACGATCTGGCGATGGGATTATGCCGATCGGACGGGGTCGGACGCCCGAAGCGCCGCACCGGCCCGGGGCGGGACCGGCTTCGGACGTCTGGCGGGGGCGGCTGGACGGGACGCCGGCGGTGCGCGGAGGCGGCGCTTGCAGCCGCCTTGGCCTGGGCTCCGCCCGTTCGGCGCTGAAATCGGTCCACTGGACCGATTTCCGGGCGCGCCTTGGCCGGGGCTCCGCCCGTTCGACGCTGAAATCGGTCCACTGGACCGATTTCCGGGCGCGCCTCACCCCTTCGCGCCCTGGCCTCGGGCATAGATGTCCTCGTAGCGGATGATGTCGTCCTCACCCAGGTAGGACCCGGTCTGAACCTCGATCAGCACCATGTCGATCTTGCCGGGGTTCTCCATCCGGTGAACGGCGCCAAGCGGGATATAGACCGACTGGTTTTCCGTCACCAGTTTCACCTCGTCGTCGATCGTCACCTTCGCGGTGCCCTCGACCACGATCCAGTGCTCGGCCCGGTGATGGTGGCTTTGCAGCGACAGGCTCGCGCCCGGCTTCACATGGATCCGCTTCACCTGGAACCGCTCGCGCAGGATCAGCGTCTCGAAATGGCCCCAGGGGCGGAAATCGACGGGCAAAGCCGTCGCCTGCGCCGCGCCCTTCTGCTTCAGCGCGGTGACCGCCAGCTTGACGTCCTGCGCGCGGCTGGCATCGGCCACCAGCACCGCGTCGGGCATGGCCACGGCCACCAGGTTCTCGACGCCCAGACCGACCAGTTCCAGCCCCGGCACCTCGGATCGCAGCAGCGAATTGCGGCACTCGATCGCGGTCACGTCGCCCGAGGTCGCCACGCCGTCGGCATCCGGGTTGCTGAGTTCATGCACCGCGGTCCAGCTGCCCAGGTCCGACCAGCCGCCCGAATAGGGCACGACCGACAGGTTGTCCGCCCGTTCCATCACCGCGTAATCGAGCGAGATGTCCTCGACCCCGGCCCAGGCCGTGGGATCGAGCCGCAGGAAGCCGAGATCCGCCTCGGCCTGTTCGACCGCGGTGCGCACCGGGGCGATCAGGGTGGGGGCATGGGCCTCGAAGGCGGCGATGATGTCCCGGGCGGCGAACAGGAAGATCCCCGCGTTCCACAGGTAGGTGCCGGCCTCCAGCATGGTCTGCGCATTGGCAAGGTCCGGCTTCTCGACAAAGCCCTCCAGCGGCGTGGCGCCGCCCGAACCGTCCGGCTTCGTGCCGAGGCTGAGATAGCCATAGCCCGTCTCGGGGCGGTCGGGGGTGATGCCGAAGGTGACCAGCTGGCCGGCGCGCACCGCCTCCATGCCGCGCGCCACGGCGTCGCGGAAGGCGCCGGCATCGGGCACCACGTGATCCGAGGGCGCGACCAGCATCACCGCCTCCGGGTCCTTTGCCGCCAGGTAGAGCGCGGCGGCCAGCACGGCCGGCGCGGTGTTCTTGCCCTCGGGCTCGATCAGCACCGGGCCGGGGTCGATGCCCACCTCGGTCAGCTGCTCGGTCACGATGAAGCGGAAATCGGCATTGGTCAGCACCGCCGGCGCGCCGAAGGACAGCGCCCCTGCGCCGTCCTGCCCGGTCAGCCGCAGCGCCGAGGCCTGGAACAGGCTGGTCTCACCCACCAGCTGGGTGAACTGCTTGGGATAGCTCTTCCGGGACAGGGGCCAGAGCCTTGTGCCGGAGCCCCCGCTGAGAATGACCGGTGTGACGATATCCATGGGTCTCTTGATCTCTCCTGTCGAATTCCGCTCCGAAACGCGCTAGGCCCGGGGGGAAATAAAATCGTTATCCGCTCCTGTCCTCATCCTCCACCTACCCCGGGAAGCACATGAAAAAACAGCGGGAAAATGCTGCAGATGCGCCTCGCGTCATGGTTGAGGCATTTTAGGGACTCCCCGGCCCTGCCCCGTGCCGTTAAGACGTGCACTCGAGACAGCAGGGCGCGGCGCGCAGGGCGGCAAATGCGGCAGATGAACAAGGACGACGTGATTTGAGCGAGAAAACAGATCTCCCCGACGGTGTGGCACAGGTCGTGCTGTCCAACGGCATCGTCATGGCAAATGTCACGCAGGCCCTGCTCGACCGGGGGCTCGGGCTGGGCGTGGGCAACGACGAGGTCCGCTTCGAACCCGTGGGCGAGGAGGACGACGATCTTCCCGAGCTGCTGATCGAATACCGGCCCCGCTTCGACCCCGAGGACCTGGCCGAGACGATCGAGCCCGGGGACATGCCCGTCAAGAAGCTCTGCAACGTCAACATCAACAAGATGACCGACTGGGCGCTGGCCAATCGCAACACGGTGCAGATGGCCTTCCTCACCTCCGAACCCTGCGTGATCGGGCTCAAGACCCCGCTGCGGCTGGCGCCCCATGTCACCACGCTGGTGTTCCGCGCGGGCCTGGCCATCCACCGCGCCGCCGGCCGGCTGATCGTGACCACCACCGACCTCAAGACCGGGCGCCGCGAAAGCCGCGACTTCGCCTTCGATCCGACCTGCATCGGCGGGACCCAGATCGGCAAGTACCTGCAGATCGAACACAACCTGGCCCCGAGCGAGAACGAGGTCGAACTCTCGCTCTCCGTCGCCTACGACAGTTTCGAGGGCACCGAGCCGGGCCAGACCGCCTTCTTCTTCGTCGCCGATCCCCATGTCGGCCAGGTCCGCGCCGGCAAGGGGCTGGCCGGGGCGCTGGTGATCGAGGGGCCGGGGATCGACCCCGGCGCCGACTACATCTGGGCCCGCGCGCCCGTCCCGGCCTTCCTGTCGGCCGAGGACGACCTGGAGCTGCTCGACGGATCCGACCGCTACCGGCTGCTCTCCGGGACGGGCCGCCGCATCGCGGTGACCGAGGATTACGGCCATGCGCTGGTCCTGAGCGCCTCGGAAACCGGCACCTACCGGGTCTTCATCGACGGCCAGTTCGCCTTTACCCAACACCTCGGGCCCGACCCGGCGCCGATGCGGATGCCGTCGCAATATTTCACCGGCACCACCCACTGGGTCACCATCACCGACGAGATCGGCGCCGAGCAGCTCTTTGCCGACACCGTGCTGATGCCGCGCCTGCTGACGCCGCATGACGTGCTGAAGACCGAAAGCTCGGCCCCCTTCCCCGGCCCGCTCTTCGCCGCCGCCAGCCACCGCTACGAGGCGCTGCGCGCGCAGATGGCCGCGGGCCTCACCCCCGAGGAACAGGCCCAGGTCGCCTGGTGCCTGCGCGTGGTCGAGGGCGGCTATGGCAATGTCCGGCTGGAGCCGCTGGCCTTCCCCGAACATGACGAGCCCCTGGTCTCGATCGTGATCCCGGCCCACAACAAGGTCGAGGTCACCTACCTGGCGCTGGCCTCGCTGCTGCTGGCCCACAACAAGGCCAGCTTCGAGGTGATCGTGGTCGACGACGCCTCCACCGACGAGACCGCCCGGCTGGAAGAGATCGTCTCGGGCATCACGGTGATCCGCAAGACCCAGGCGCAGCGCTTCATCCGCGCCTGCAACTCCGGCGCGGCCCAGTCCCGCGGGCGCTATGTGATGCTGCTCAACAACGATGTCGAGGTCACCAACGGCTTCCTCGACGCGCTGCTCGACGCCTTCGACCGCTTTCCCAAGGTCGGGCTGGTGGGCTCCAAGCTGCTCTATCCCGACGGGCGGCTGCAGGATGCCGGCGGCATCATCTGGAACTCGGGCAACCCCTGGAACTACGGCCATGGCCAGAACCCCTGGGATCCGCGCTTCTGCTATGCGCGGCAGGCCGATTACCTGACCGGCGCGGCGATGATGACCACCCGCGAGATCTGGGACCAGGTCGGCGGGCTCAGCTCCTACCTGGAGCCGATGTATTTCGAGGATACCGATTTCTCGTTCAAGGTGCGCGAGGCGGGCTACAGGACCTGGTTCGTGCCCTCCTCGGTGATCTACCATTTCGAGGGCATGACCAGCGGAACCGACACCGGCTCCTCCACCGGCTACAAGCGCTTCCAGGAGGTCAACCGGCCCAAGTTCAAGCGCCGCTGGGCCGCCGCCTATGCCGGTTTCGGCACCCAGGGGG
>NZ_AQQR01000022.1 GCF_002210095.1 Marinibacterium profundimaris
GCGACAGCGGCACGCTGATGCTGCAAGGCCACGACATCACCGCGCTGCCTGCATGGGACCGCGACATCGGGCTCGTGTTCCAGAACTACGCGCTGTTCCCGCATATGAGCGTCGCCGAAAACGTGGCCTTCGGGCTCGATATGCGCAACCTGCCCAAGCCCGAGATCCGGAGCCGCGTGGCCGAGGCTCTCGACGCCGTCCGGCTGGGTGAATTCGGCAACCGCAAGCCCGCCGCCCTGTCCGGAGGCCAGCAACAGCGCGTCGCCATTGCCCGCGCCATCGCCATCAAGCCGCGCCTGCTGCTGCTGGACGAACCGCTGTCCAATCTCGACGCTGTCCTGCGGGCCTCGGTCCGGACCGAACTGCGAGAACTGCACGACCGGACCGGCATCACCACGATCATGGTGACTCACGATCAGTCCGAAGCCCTGTCCATCGGCGATCGCATCGTGCTGATGAACGAAGGCCGGGTGATCCAGAACGACACGCCCGAGGCGATCTACCGCGAACCGGCATCGGCCTTCGCCGCCGCCTTTATCGGCTCACCGCCCGCCAACCTGCTACCTTTGCCTTCCGCTTCGGAGGCAAAGGCGGCCGGATGGACCCCACCGCCAGCTCTCGCCCCCCATCTGAGCGGCGACTGCCTCGTCGCCCTCCGCCCCGCGGCGCTGAAGCTTTCGGCAGAGCCGACCCCACAGGCCCTGCCCGCGTATCTCAAGCGCATCGAATTCCAGGGCGCCGACCGTTTCGCCCATGTCGAGGCCCTGGGCCATCCCCTGATCGTGCGCCTGGGCGACGACCAATCCCTGACGCGCTCCGAAGTCTGGCTGACTCTGCCCGACAGCCCGCGCGTCTTCTCGAAAAAGACCGGGGCGCCTGTCGCGCCCGCAACGAAAGGATAACCCATGGCTGACAGCAGCGATCTCTGGGCCAAGCGCAGCCCGAAGAAACAGGTAGTGCGCGACCGTATCTGGCAGCAGCTCGAAGACACCGGGATCGGGATCGGCCCGACCCACGGCACGATCCCGAACTTCGCCGGCGCCGACATGGCGGCGTTTCACATCTCGCAAACCGAAGCCTGGGCCGCCGCGAAGAACGTCAAATGCAACCCCGACCCGCCGCAGATCCCGATCCGCCTGCGCGCGCTCTACGCGGGCAAGACGCTCTACTGCCCGGTCCCGGCCCTGACCCGCGACTTTCCCTATCTGAAGATCGACCCGGCGAAGCTGGTCGAAAAGGGCATCAGCTTTGAACTGGCCGCCACCGCCGAGGGCTACATGGCCCATGGCGAGCGCATCGGCTTCGAAGACGTGCCGGTGCTCGATTTCTCCATCGTTGGCTCCGTCGCCGTCACCCGTTCCGGTGGGCGCATCGGCAAGGGTGCGGGCTTTGCCGATCTCGAAACCGGCATCTTCCGCGAAATCGGGCGCATCCTGCCGGAAACCCCGATGGTGACGCTCGTGCATTCCTCGCAGATCGTGGACGAGGATCAGATGACCATGATGGCCCACGACAGCCCGCTCGACATGTTCGCCACCGAGCAGGTGCTTGTGATCACCGGCAACGACACCCCTCGCCCGCGCGGCGTGGAATGGAGCGAGGTCCAGGAGGACCAGTTCCGCGACATTCCCTTCCTGGCCGCCCTGCGCGACCGCATGACCACCGAATGAAAGGAGCGTCATCCATGACCGACGCCACCCTCCCCGTCATCGACATATCCGGGCTGAACTCCCCCGATCTCGACACCCGCAAGGCCGTGGCCGCCGAAATCGGCCATGCCTGCGACACCTACGGGTTCTTCTATGTCTCCGGCCACGGCATCCCCGACGACGACATCCTTGCCACCGTCGATGCCGCCCGCAGTTTCTTCACCCAGCCGCTGGAAAAGCGGATGGAAATCAAGGCCGGAGCCACCAACCGGGGCTACACCGCGCTGAAGGAATCCGAACACGAGGACGGCAAGCCGGACGTCAACGAGGGTTTTGAACTGGGCTTCCCGGTGCCGCCCGAAGACCCCGATTTCGACGGCGGCAACCCCGTCCGCGCGCCCAACCGCTGGCCGGATCTGGAGGGCTTCCGCGAACCGGTGGAGAAGCACTACTTTGCCACCTTCGCGCTTGGCATGACGATCCTGCGCGGCTTCGCCCTGCATTTCGGCCTGCCGGAGGATTTCTTCACCAAGACGTTCAAGCGCCCTGTCGCCGACATGCGCCTGGCGCATTACCCGCCGCAGACCGGCGACGGCGTCGAATTCGGCACGTTCGACCACACCGACCATGGCGTGATCACGATCCTCTGGCAGGACAACAACGGCGGCCTTCAGGTGCAATCGCCCGGGGGTGAATGGCTGCCGGCAGCGCCCATCCCGGGCACCTTCGTCGTCAATATCGGCGACCTGATGAGCCACTGGACCAACAAGCGTTTCCGCTCGACGCTGCACCGGGTGATCAACCGCCCCGGCGTGGACCGCTATTCGATCCCGTTCTTCTTCAACCCGGATTTCGACACCCATGTCGATCCGGCCGACATCCCGGGCATTCCCGCGGATGCAGAGGTGCTGGAACCCGTGACCTCGGGCCCTTACCTGATCGGGCGGTTCTCGGACTACCGGCATTCCTGGAAAGAAGAAGACGCCTGAGCCGGACAAGGACATTGGCGGCCGCGCCGCCAATGTCCTGCCAGTAAAGACAGCCCCGATGCTCCTGCGTCGGGGCTGTCTCGTGATGATCGCAGGCTGATCAAAGCAGATCAGAACCGGCGGATCTGAACTGTCCGCCCGGTGTTGTCACGTTAACGGGCGCCATGCGCAAAGGGCGTGATTTCCGCCGTCGTTTTACGCGATGCCCGCCGCCGTCTTCCAAGCGTCGAAGGCTTCCATACGGTGATATCTTACCTGGTTTGCTGAGCGGCGGCGGGAGGGAGCGGAGAAGCGGTTCCGGACGGCCGAATGGCAAGACACATAGCGTTGGAACCCGCCAGGTGATCGGAATCCTTGCATGCATCTCTCGCGCTTGCGGAACGGCAGGTGGCTGTTTTCTGCCCGGTTGTTCAGCCCCTTGTGCGACCCGTGCTCAAGGCCGGGGACGACCTCGCGTTTCGCCGCGCTATAGGACCGAAGCTTGTCCGTCACGATCCGCTTGGGCAGGCCATGGCGCCGGATCAGCGTCTTCAGAAGCCGTTTCGCGGCGCGCTTGTCCCGCTTCGACTGCAGGATTTCGTCCAGAACGATCCCGTCCTGATCAACCGCCCGCCAGAGCCAGAAACCCTCCGTTACGAAATCAAATCAGATGTCCCAAGGGCGCTGATGTCGGACACTGAGGAGGTCCCGGAGCAGAAGTCGGCTACAAAGTGGCCCAAGATTTGCTGAATGCCGAGAGCGGCATTCAACCGGCACTGGGCGAATTACGGCCTGGTATCTCCCAAGATCAGCGACCTCGGATCGCCACGGAACAGATCTTTTCTTGCTGATCTAAAGAACAACATTCTCGTTTTACGCAGACTTACGGTTAAAATCAGAACCTTTTCCAAGGTGTCGGCCTCCGGCGGCACTTTCGTGTTAGGGCGAACATTCTGCGTGGCGCAAACTTCCTGCCCAATGAGCCACATCGTCCGTTAGTGGTCACTGCGGGGGGTCGGTCAGATCAGCCGCTGCACTTCCTGATCTTTAACGAGAACTCGCCTTCTATCGCCCAGGCCTCTGCTGTTGCTTCGGCCGGGACCTCCTCCTCAGGCCCCTTCATCCGCAATCTCCGCACTGCATCCAGTTCTTTCGCCGTCAATGGGAGCCCGAGGATGTCGACGAGCACCTCGTGGACGGGCGGGTAGTACTCTGCGATGGCCGTCATCAGGAACTCTTGCGCGTCGAGCTCGAGCACGCTGGCCAGCGCAGGAATGCGAACCAGCGGAATGTTGGTCTCTCCGGTCTTCATCATGGACAGGACGTTTGCGTTATTGAAGCCGGCACGCGCGGCGACTTCGCGCTGGGTCAGATCCGAGGCGTCGAGGGCACTGGCAAGCATTCGGGCGGTGGGGCTGGTGGCGGTCATGGTCTTCTCCGTGACTGAATTTGCTGATGCTCTGTCTTAGTCGCGAGGGGACTGTCCTTGCCCTGACGCATAGGCGCGCGCCTTTGGCAAGCTCTTGACCACGATTTACGGGCACGGAGTCTGCCGCAGCATGGGACCACCGGGTTGATTTGACTTGGCTTGAGCGAAGCGGCAAGTCGTGAACTCTGTCGTGAACTCTATTGTCAAAGAGCCTCAGGCGCTCTTGGGGCAGCGGAGCCTGTCCAAGGATCCTTGCGCGTCTCGGACGAGGATCAGGCGTTGCCTCATTCTGTATATCTGCTACCGCCCAAGATATCGTGCATCTGGTTTCCCATGTTGAACCAAGCATGTCACCAAGTTTGCGCCATGAGAATTCCATGGGCTTTCCATGGGGCAAATCAGAATGCTGCATGCCCTTGAAAAGCAACAGGATCGTGCCTTTCTCCCATCGAAACGCGATGTTAGGTGAAATTGGGTTGGAATCTGGCCCAGGCCAAGAAAGGAGCAATATGGGATATACGGTCCAAGACGTTTTGAAGGCAAAGGATCAGGGGCGAGTCAATTCGGCGCTTGGCATTTCTCTAACAATTGATCCAAAGCAAGAACTACCCGCCATCCGGAAGATCAAGGCAGGAGCTTCCGAACGGGGCAGGAAATCGATCATCTTGAAGGGAGTACCTGCTCGGAGCAATGAGGAGCTAGGCCAAGCTTTGCGTCTAAGGCGAATGATGCTACTCGCGCGGCATCGCAACTGGGTGGCATGGGATAAAGAACGCAAGTATATCGAACAATTGCTGAGATCTCATGATCGCATCCGTTTGGGGCAGGACGATTGGACAGTCCATTGTGCGGCGGAACTCGCGACGCTCCTGATGGGGGCCAATTATCCGGAAAACCCAAGTGGCCCGTTGCCGCATCAGCGGAATAGGCCAACGTTTTGCGAAGAAACAGGACTTCTCTGGCTATTCTTGAACTACATTGTGGAGTTGAACCCTAGGCGGCGCCGTGGAACAAAGCCGAGCCCGGAAAGGCTATTCAAGTGTATTCTCAGCACGGAAGTTGCTCGCAAACTTAAACAACCCAATGGAGGCAACCCTTATGTTCTTCCAAATTCTCGAGACGTTTCCGACGTTTGGTATGTTCTGTTTGGAGAAAGTGAGCCTTTCGACAACATTAAGAAAATCATTCCTCAGTTGATTTATTATTTGTCTGAATTCAAATTTCATCACCCCACGATCAGATCGTGCGAATTGTATCATTATCCGAAACTGGAGCAAGCACTGCGTCACAAATACCCTGTCAAGTGAAATTCTGCCCGATCCGGCTGACTGATGGAACTTTCTCGAACCGCGATTTGGGCATGGTTCTGGTCATGGCCGCGCTCCTCAGATTTTCTGGCGTCAAGCTGAAGCTCGATCACGCTTGGCCTGATGCCCGGGTTTCCCATCGGGCGGCGGCCTGCGCTTGTATCAGTCCGTAGCGTCTGTCGCCTCGAACCGGATCGGGACAGAAGCAGGGCCGAAACGACCCTCGACGGCTCTTCTCGCACTACCAATCAGGGCGGTGAGATGATGCCCAAAGCTGACTATGAGAGCCAGGCGGCCGGCGATCCGCTGCACCGCTTCGGCGATTGTTCCCGCCTCCCGAATGGCTCGGAAACTTTCCCTGCTGGGAAGTCTTTGAACGCCCTCAGAGGGCTTCCATCTCGACCGCAGCCTGACGCGTGGGGAAAGTTCGGGCATCAACATGTGCCGCAAGGAGGCCGCGTTTCACCCGACCTCTACAACATATGGTACTCGGTTAGGAGCTCAAGGTCATTCAGCCCCCCTTTTTAGGTTATTTATCCCAGAGAGATGGATATGATCTTCATTCTCCTTATCAACATTCCTGAAGGGGAGGCTGCCACCGGCAGACCAGACGTACGTAGGAATATTGTCAGTCGCCGGTCGTCGATAGTCCACCTCGGTCGCCACCATCAGCTCGATGACGAGGGGCGTGGTTACTAACTCAGCGCGAGGGCCCAGATGGCGGTCGACGCCAATTGCTCCCCTGACTGTCCTCAACCTTTTCGCTCCATTCTGTCGGATCTGGCAAATTGGGAATGACCCGTCGATCGGCTCTCAAGAGATGCCCCAGGCGCGGCTCTCAGGCTACAGTTCGATTGGTATAGCGCTGAGAGGCGCTGAGGCGGCCTGTGGGCGGCGTCTTGACCTCGTGATGACTGTGTCCTGCTCTCGACGCGAGAGGCCGCTCACGGACGCTCTCCGTGGCGGCTTTTGGCCTGCATCTGAACAGGTTGTGTGCGTCGGGCGTGGTAGGGTCATACACTCGCGGAACTCACGCCGTTCCGACCATGAGCACCCATAACGACATTGGGATCTGCGAGCTTCCGACGAGGCGGCAGCCGAAGCTCACATTCCGCCGCGATATCTTTCAGTCGAACGAAAACCTGGGCCGGGGCTCATTTCCTACCCCGACCTGGTGGAGCTGGTAATTTGCCTTCTGTCCATGGCGGGTCATTGTCCTCTTGCAGTTCCGCAACTTCTTAGCCGATCTCGTTGTCCTCTTCTCGGAACTCGCGGTTCTGACACTCAGCGGGGTCTATGCGGTTCTCGCTCGCTTCCGCAGGAGGCGGTCGCGACCAATGGTGGCTCATTTCTGGCGAGACGCTCGACGGGCTCGGGATGGTGGCGGCGAAGCCAGGGTTGCTGATCATGTAACTGCAATTCCGGGTCTCACGGGCGCCTTGCGGGAGTCGGGTTGGTCTGCCCAGTCTCGCATGACGACGGACCTGGCCTTGCAGGCCCTGCTGATGACGGTCTGGCGACGCAAACCCGACGGAAAGGTCACGGTGCATTCAGATAGTCCAAGGCTCTCAATTCACCAGCCGGGAGTGGCAGACGTTCCTTCGCCAGCACACCCTGGAACCCAGCATGAGCCGACGCGGGAACTGCCAGGACAATGCCGTCGCGGAGAGCTTCTTTCAGCTGCTGAAACGCGAACGGATCAGGCGACGCACATACAATAACCGGGAAGCCGCCAGACAGGACGTGTTCGAGTACATCGAACTCTTCTACAACCCGAAACGCAAGCACACGAACAACGGCATGCTGTCGCCCGTTGACTTCGAGATCAGGCAGCAGACACTGAATCCGGCAAGTGTCTAGGACACGAGGGGCACCTCAGAGGGCGCCAAAGGGAGGCGCCAAGTTGATTTGACTACCGGAGCAGACGGCAGAAGGAAATCCCGCAACGGAGCCACTCGAGCGCCGCCCCCTCTCCAAGGATCCGCGCCAGGACCGGCCCTGGATCTAGGCAATGCCCCCATATGTCCGCCATTGCCACTTAGGACTTCCTGCTCCTGACTTCCCCGTGGTGAAAGGCGCATTTCGGCATGGGATTGGCACGGGGAACGGAAGGGGTTGCAGCGTGACATCATCCCAAAACTGTCCTGGGTCTGGGCGGTGCCCTACCCAGATTCAGCGCTCAGAGTGGATCTTCGGACCGTAGCGGTGCGGTGCGGTGCGGTGCGGTGCGGGAAGGCTTCGACAAAGGCAGCCAGCAAGCAAGCCTCGCGTGCTCTCATCGCTCTCCAAGTATTGCTCGCAACGGCGTTCGTGTTTGAAGTGAAGTGACGTTTCGATCTACTGAATTCTTATATCGCAGTGAACCGCCCTCTCACGGACCGCGCGGTTTTCTCGTGGCCGCGAGATCAGCTTCTCAGCGGCATCCTCTGAGGGAAACGAACCCCGCGTCTTGATCGATTTCCGGATCACCCGGTTCAGGGAAGGCCGAGTTGATCGCTTCAGGGAATCCTTTCAGCCCGTCCACCACCGCGATCAGGATGTCCTGGACCCCACGGTTGCGCAGCTCCGTCATCACTGCAAGCCAGAACTTGGCGCCCTCGTTCTCCGCGATCCAGAGTCCCAGAACCTCGCGCTGGCCGTCGCCAGTGACGCCGAGCGCCAGATAGACGGCCTTGTTCTTGACAATCCGGCTGTCCTTATCCCTGATCTTCACCCGCAAAGCGTCAAAGATGTCAATGGGATAGACCGTGTCCAGCGCTCGCGAGCGCCATTCCTTGACCTCGTCGAGAACGGCGTCGGTGACACGGCTGATCAGGTCCGGAGAGACTTCCAGGCCATAGAGTTCCTCCAGATGGCCACGGATGTCGCGCACGCTCATGCCACGGGCGTACATCGCGATGATCTTCTCGTCCAATCCGTCGATCCGGGTCTGGCCCTTGGCGACCAGGCGAGGTTCGAAACTGCCGTCCCGGTCCCGCGGCACATCAATCTCGAACGCGGCGTCCTCGCTTTTCACGGTCTTTCTGCTGATACCGTTCCGCCGGTTGGTCTGGACCGGCGGCGCCTCCGCACCATGCTCGTAGCCAAGATGCTCGGCTCCCAACATCCGCTGCATCAGCGCCTTCTTGAGCTCCTTCATCAGCCCGTTGTCACCTAGCAGGCCTTCTGGCCGCTCGCAGCCCTTCAGCAGCTCGTCCAGCACGTATTCGTTGATCTTCTTTCCAGTGGTCCACGCTGTCCTTTCTTCTCAGCATGGACCGGCGAGCGCTTACACAGAAGATCGGACACTCTCCGCGTGTGCGGGGAACAGAATACACGTCGCGCGAGTTGCTGCGGAATAACCGGTTCATCCCCGCGTGTGCGGGGAACAGCCCCGCGCCTTCAGCAGCCGCGCGTCGTGGGCCGGTTCATCCCCGCGTGTGCGGGGAACAGCGGCGGTCGTACCAGTATTTCACCACGCCGATCGGTTCATCCCCGCGTGTGCGGGGAACAGAGGCCGTAGCCCCCGCCCAGGTTCACCGGGAGCGGTTCATCCCCGCGTGTGCGGGGAACAGAGGCGGGGGATGGAACGGGGAAGGGGGCGGGTCGGTTCATCCCCGCGTGTGCGGGGAACAGATCGTGTCGCCCAGAAACGACACAACGCAGGTCGGTTCATCCCCGCGTGTGCGGGGAACAGATCGCCGCCTGCGCTTCCTCCTCGGACAGCCCCGGTTCATCCCCGCGTGTGCGGGGAACAGCCGCGCGGCTGGGCGGGGATCGTGAAGTCGGCCGGTTCATCCCCGCGTGTGCGGGGAACAGATGGGCCAGCGTTCAGATCCGCGCTATCGCCGCGGTTCATCCCCGCGTGTGCGGGGAACAGAGGTTCTCCATGAACCAGATGACAACCGGGTTCGGTTCATCCCCGCGTGTGCGGGGAACAGGGCCTGCGTTCCTCAAGGCCCTTCAATTCTGCCGGTTCATCCCCGCGTGTGCGGGGAACAGACTTCGAAGCGCAGTCACGTCCTCTCGGATGTCGGTTCATCCCCGCGTGTGCGGGGAACAGCTCGTCAGGATCGCGGGCAGGTTTTGAAACGTCGGTTCATCCCCGCGTGTGCGGGGAACAGCTGCTCGGGTTGTCCGGGTCTGGCGGCACGGACGGTTCATCCCCGCGTGTGCGGGGAACAGTTCCCCGCCGCGCTGGCCCGGTGCTTCCGGCGCGGTTCATCCCCGCGTGTGCGGGGAACAGTCGACGCCTTCGGAAGAGTTGACCATGAACCCCGGTTCATCCCCGCGTGTGCGGGGAACAGCTTGTATGCTGTGATGGTCATTCTGCTGCTACCGGTTCATCCCCGCGTGTGCGGGGAACAGAAACAGTCGATGCGCCCAGGCCACGATTTCCTCGGTTCATCCCCGCGTGTGCGGGGAACAGAGACCTCATGCATCTCCGCCCTGAAGGCCAACCGGTTCATCCCCGCGTGTGCGGGGAACAGCACACCGTCGCTGGCGTAGATGGCTGGATCGCCGGTTCATCCCCGCGTGTGCGGGGAACAGAGGCGGGATGACAGAAGCACCAAGGGTTGGTGCGGTTCATCCCCGCGTGTGCGGGGAACAGATGGGGTGGGTGGATGATGAATGGCCTGTCGCCGGTTCATCCCCGCGTGTGCGGGGAACAGCGATTGAGATGGCCGGTGCATCTCCTGATGGCCGGTTCATCCCCGCGTGTGCGGGGAACAGCCCGGACATCGGGCAAATCCACCCGCTCACGGCGGTTCATCCCCGCGTGTGCGGGGAACAGAACTGGATACGTCTACTTTCACTTGGTCTCTCCGGTTCATCCCCGCGTGTGCGGGGAACAGTCTATGTGGGGCATGTCAGGCAATCCCGAGGGCGGTTCATCCCCGCGTGTGCGGGGAACAGTCTTGCTGTAGGCAATTGTTCTTGCATCCTTTTTCAATTGTCAAAGAACGTACCGGAGGTCTGGCCCGGTTTTCATCAACGCTGTGGTCTGAAGCTCACCAGCTTCAAACCGTCGAAATCGACGGGCATCCGCCGGTTTCGCCCCACAGTCAGAAAATCATAGCCCTGATCCGTCGGCGCCTTCCAGACCATGACCGCATCCCCCTCCTCGATGTAGGAGACCACCTGATCCCAGATCCTGTCCCGCGTTCGCGCGGAGTAATCCCCAACGTAGACGCCCGCCCTGATCTCCACCAGCCAGGCCGCCAGCCGCCCGCGCAGCCGAGGCGGGGCGTTGCTAACCACGATGACCATCATCGCCAAAGGGCTCCTCATCCTTGAAGGCCGGGCCAATTGCTTCGGCTGGTGGCTCGGGGCGCGGCATTTCCCCGGCAGAAAGGACCTCCTCGATCGCCGGGATGATACGCGACAGAAGACCGGTGCGCCGGAAACTGTCCCGGCAGGCCAGCCGCACCGCACGGTCCGGCGCCATTGTCAGCTTGCCGGCCGCATGCTGGCCCGCGACCCGGAACGCCTCCGGCAGGACCGTCTGCAGCTTGAACAGGTCCGCGATGTCATAGACGAAGGACAGAGGCTTGCCACTGTGCAGGAACCCGATCGCCGGGGCGTAGCCGGCTGCCAGCACCGCGGCCTCGGTCAGCCCGTGCAGACAGGCGGTCGCCGCCGACACGCAGCGGTTGGGCACGTCAGACGCGTCCCAATCGCCCGGATCATAGCTTCGCCGCCGCCAGCTCACCCCGTGCTGTTGTGCCAGCAGCTCATAGCTCTTGCGCACGCGCACACCTTCGATCCCACGCAATTGGTCGATCGAGCGCCGCTCTGGAGCGGGTTCGCCAAAGCGCATATCGTACATCTTGCGCACCACCCGCAGCCGCGCCGCCGGGTCCAACGCGATCCTGGCCTGCCACAGCAGCTTGTCCGACCGCGCCCCGCCCGGTTGCCCCGCGGAATAAAGCCGCACGCCCGCCTCTCCGACCCAGGTGATCAGCGTGCCGGCGCGCGCCGCAAGGGCCACCGCCGCGTGGCTGATCCTGGCGCCGGGCTCCAGCATGATCCCCGCCAGCCCGCCCACCGGAATCTGGGTCCGGGTTCCATCCGCGTTGACGGCAACAAAGGCGCCATCCTCCACATCCAGCTGGGCCCGCTCGACAAAGACCAGCTGCGCCCTGTCCTTCATCGGGATTGGCCGGGGCGGAGGCAGGCCGGGGATGCTCATGCCCGCCGGATCAGCATCAGGCCGCAGCCAAACGCCTTGGCCCGGCCAAAGCCCTGCGCCAGCCGGTTCAGAAAGGCTTCCGGATCGCGGATCTCGATCTCGCCGGTCAGGTCAAGCACGCCGAACTGGGGCTGCCGACGCCGCGGTCCGCGATAGGATGGCAGGGCTCGCACCGAATAGTCGCGCACTACGCAGGACCGGATATGGAACCCGTGCCGCAGCCCCTGCCCCGCCAGCCAGTCCGCTCCGGCGGCCTGCGCCACATCCATCCGCCGCGCTGCGCGCTCCTCTCCCGCCGGGACATCACGCAGCCGGTCCATGACCACGTCGTGATGCTTGCGGCGGGGCTTGCCGTTGGTCCCAGGCGCGTCGGTCTTCACTGTCCGCGTCGCATTGGCGCGCAGGACAAAGGCCAGCGCATCACCGGGGGCGAGATCGGGTGCAAAGGGTTTGACCTCCGGCGGGTCGAACAGCTCGCTGTCGGCAGGAGGACGCCGGGACAGCGTGGTGAAGTGCCCCCTGCCCTCCGCGCGCCACAGGAAATCTCGATCCTGATCGGCGTCGCCCGCGAAGGCCGACCACAGCAGCCGGTGATGCGCATCCTCACGCGCACCCGGCGCCTGCGGATCGATAAGCTGGCCAAGGGCGGCCACCGAGGGCGCCCGCGACAGGCTGAGCCGCGACAGGTAGAGGCTCATTCCCGCCCCTCGGGCCGGATCGACACCTGCGCCACGCTTTCCATCCGCGGGGCGAAATGCCAGCCCCTCCGGTCGGTCGGCCGATCGTGTCGGATGCTGTCACGGCCACCAGGGACGGCCCCCGCATCAGCGGCCAGAAGCGTCGCCTCCTGCCCCTTTCGCCAGGGCGGAAGATCAATATGCGCCAAGGCTGCCGCCGGATCCTGGGCCGGCACGATCCGGGGGCTGACCGGGCAGGCCAGCGGGCAGGATTTGCGCCCCAGATAAAGCGTGAAAACCGGTTCGATCAGAGCATCCCGCAGCGCCTCCAGCCCCACACCCCAGACAGCCACTCCATAAAGCGGCGCCACGCGGTAATCCCGCCGGGTGATCATGGTGTTGACGGAGAGGCCCGCCTGCACCAGCGCCTCGGGCCGAGATTGCGGGCGTTTGACGGCCGAGGTCGGCACGGTCTGAACCGTATGGAAATCGCGCAGGTGGTCGCCTTGGTCGAACACCGCCACCGCCACGCCCAATGCATCAAGCGCCGAAAAGTCACCATCACGCCGGATCCCCTTTGCCGCGGCAAGCAGACCAAGGATTGCCGATCGCCCCGGCCACCCGTCTGATCCGCGCCGGTCGTGCCCCGCCGGCCCGCCCATGGCGCCCAGCGTCGCGGTCAGCGTAAAGACCAGGTGGTCACGCATCGCGTACCGCCTGCGCGGCAAACGCCGCGATATCGTCCAGACGCCCCTGCCCTGCAGTCACATTCATGATCTTTGCCGACTCCGCCATCGGCCCGTAGGCCGCGTCGATCCGCTTGGCCATCTCCTCCAGCGCGGCGATGGAGGCGGCCTCCAGATCCCCGGCCACGGGGCGAAAGAACGCGCCCGACAGATCCCTCGGCTGCTTGGGCCCTGCCTCGGCGCGCATGTAGCTGGCTAACGGATGATGCGCATGGCTGTTCTGCTTGCCCGCCGGCGTGGCGGTGGCCAGAGCGCGGGCCAAGGCCTCCGCCCCTCTGGCGGCAAGTTCTCTGTCACCGGCCAGGTTCTTGATCAGCAGATCCGCGTCCAGGCAGGCATAAAGGTAGTAAACCCCAGAACCGAACCCATGTTCGCCCAGGTGCCCTGCCCCGGTATCCTCGCGCTTGTTCAGATCGTCGACGGCGGTGAAATAATCCTCCTCCGCCTGTGCCCGATGGGTGGTAAAGGCATGGGCAACCTGAACAGCCGCTTCACGGTTGAACTCCGGATCATCGGCCAGCATCCGGCCAAACATCGCCACATCCACTGCGCCATCAGCCTTGCGCAGAACCATCTTCTTGAGGTCCTTGTCTTTCGGCATCTCCTCACCCGCCAGCGCCTTCGCCGCCAGATCCCGCGCCAGCGCCCATTCCTCTGGCGAAACAAAGGCCAGCGTGGTGCCAACCAGCCCCTGCGGCTGCCCCTTTTTCGGCGCCTCGATCTTGGAGAAGACCCGCCCGATCCCCACGGCGATGGCCTCCGCCGCTTCAGGCGCGGCCCCATCGGCGATCATCTCATCCGCCAGTTCCCGCGCCAGCCGCTTGGTGCGTGTGCCAAGATGACCGGCCAGACCCATGCGGAACGGATCGCTCTCCCGCAGCGCCCGTTTCAGCGATTGCGACGACATCCGCAGACGTGGCGCCCCGCCCACGACCGCCTGTTTCGGACGGCCCTGATCGTCGCGGTTCGGGTTCGACGGGGGGTAGGTGGTCAGCAAATGGAACTGGATGAAGGTGGTCATGCGCCGGTCTCCTCGGTCGTGTCTTCTTTGGCCGCCGGGTCAGGAGCAGGCGCGCCGAAATACTCAAAGCTCCAGCGGATCCGTGTCGCCTCGTCCCAGATCAGGACATCGCGGCCCAGCTGCCCGGGATCGCAGGCCCGCCCCACCATCGGAAGGACGCGCCGAACCGCTGTGGCCAACTCTTCTTCGGTTGACCGGATCAGACGTTCAAACCGCAGGCGAGACACAGCCGGCGGATCCCCGGCTCCAGCAGCCCGGGCCAGGCGCGGACCCCTGCCACGCAATTCAGCCAGAACCTGGACCACGCGGATCAACGCCTCCGCCCGCGCCGGACCAAGCCCCAGTTCGCGCGCCAGATCATGCACGGCAGGGTCGGCCAGCACCTCGACCTTCTGCGCCCGGCGCAGCCGTGCTGCCCTGGCCCGCGCCGCCGGCAGATCCCGGTTCCCCAAGCTCTGCCACCACCATTCCCCGATGCACCGCCGCATCTCTTCGTCGGTCACGCCGTCACCTCCGGTTTGCCCGCGGGCTCAAGCCCCAACAGTTCATATGCCTTGGCCCCGTTCCCCTTTGCCCCGACGAACGCCGCCACCAACCCTGCCCGTGCCCGCGCGATCCTGTGTTGCGCCTCCATCGGGCGATCCGCCAAACCGGGCACTGCCCGATCATCGAAAAGGCGCAAGGATACCCGGCGCAGCTCTGCCACCCAGTCCCGCGCCACTTCTTGCAAAGCCCGACCCGCCACCAACTCGGCCGCCCACTGTTCGAACCCAGCCTGGGTGAGGTCGTAAAACGCCTCCTGAACCGCCTGCCGCGCCTCACCCGCGCCCATCACCGGTGCCAGCGCCCCGCGCAGGCTGCCACAGAACAGATCCGCAGCCCCGATCATCCCCCGCAGGGCCAGCCCGCCATCCGGCAGGTTCAACAAAGGCGGCTCGGACCAGGTGAAATCCAGCGGTTTCATGTTGTCCATTGCCCAGCCGGCCACGATCAGGTGCGCTTGCTGCCAGCCCGACCGCTCATGCCACAGGGCCACCGAGCGGCCGGTTTGCGACAGCGCGTCCTCGCCGCCGTCAACCACCACGCCAAGCCAGTTGCGGTAGCCAAACCGCCCCGGCTTGGGATGCTTTGGCAGCAGCTCGGCGCCTTCTTTCATGCGGTAGTAGGGTGTCAGCGGGTGGACCCAGCCGGCATAATTCGCCCCATAGGGCCGCTGCACGACGCCGGTGATCTGCCCTGCGTCTTCGACCAGTCGCAACCGCCTCGGCGTTCCGAAAAATGATTCTGCTTCAATGCCTTGCTGTGGATACCGCTCGCTTCCCTTGTCCTGCGACACCTGCGTTGGCTGCATCCAGGGCAACGCCTCGGGATCACCGGGCATGCCATCCGGCACATTGGCCCAGATCATTGGCCACAGCCCCTGCCCCGGTTCGATCAGCGTGACCATCGGTCCGCCGCCCCGCATCGATGTCCGGTTGCCCGCGCCACCCGATGGCGCATGAGCTTGAAATGTGTATAGCGCCATGGCTGCCAATGCCGGGTCCAGCACCGGATAGCGGCCACGATGGACCATAAGATCGGCATTGTTGCGCGCCGTGTTCGCCCCGGCGCTGTCGATGAACAACATGTCGGGCGTATTGGGTGCGCCGGGCAGGTCCTCAAGATCCTGCAGGAACCGCGGCCCATCCCCGGTCAGCTCAAACGCCGATGCAAAAGGCCTCAGGCGGTCGCTCAGCCGCTCCGGGTCCGGGTCTTGGCGATCCTCCCAATCGTCGCTGTCCTCGGGCGGATCGGCCAGGAAAATCAGCCCGATCAAGAACTCCAAACATCCAAGGTTCAGATCTGGGCGCGGCCAATCCGGCCGAAGCAGATCCGCATCCGCCATCTGCCAGGGCGCGATCGTTTTCCTTTCTCCCGTTTTGGTCAAAACGGGAATCCACGCATGATTGATCAAATTGATGGGCATCGGTCATTCCCAAAGAGTTCCTTTCTGGATTGCCTAGCTCCAGCTGCGCCCCTAGAATGACCGCAGCTGGAGTGGCGGGGAACTTATATCGGACCCATCGTCTTAACCTCCTTGCGTTAGCTACCAATCGTTTTGGCTCAACGATGGAAAGCTTGTTTCGATGCAGAGGCGAATCTGGTTTCCAGATTCGCCTTTTTCATTCTGCGCCTTTCGTAATAGTTCGTCAACGGTCAAGAACCTTTGATTACGCTCTTATCCCCGATAGGGCCGGGGAACTCTGTGAACCTTTGATGACGCTCGGTTCATCCCCGTTCTTCCGGGGATACAATAACCAAACCAGCTTTCTCGGTATACCGCAACCCGGCACAGATGACGCCCTCCACATCCACCGGGCATAGAACCGTCTCCGCTTGTCTCCATTCTGGCCAATCCGCTTTGATCGCCGCGATCTCGGGCGTCTCTTGGTCCGGCAGCTCCAGCCCCCGGAACCGTGCCGCGTTGGCCGAAACCTCGGACAAAGACCAAAGCTCGGCGGCGCTCCGCCCCGGCACCCGCGCCCAGGGCATCAGTTGACCCTGCTCCCACCGTGCTAGGCACAAGGTTCGTTGATCCATCCCAAGGCGCGTTGGGAAGCTACGGTCATCTGCATCGGCTCCGCCCGAGCGATAATCCTTGTCCAGATCCGCCCGGTTCTGGCGCGCCATGTTCTGGCGGGCCAGCCCGTCCCCCAGACGTTCCAGCTCGGCCTGCTCCAGCACAGTCGGAACCGGCGGCGCAGCTGTGCCGTCCACCGCCTCGATCAACCCGCGCAGCCCATGCGGCGCATCAATCGCACCCGCCTCGAACAGGGCCCGCGCCGTGCGCCATTGCTGATCCACCGGATAGGTCCAAGCGCCGCGGTCGAGCACCTCTCGCAGCCAAAGAGCCGTCTTCACCTCAGACGGATCCGGCGACAGAACCTGCAAGACCGGATGCGGCACCGGACGTGTTTGTGCAGGGCGCAGATCCATGTGCCGCCAGAGCCGCCCTGCTCTCTGGATCAACGAGGCCATCGGCGCGAGATCCGACAGCATGACATCAAAATCCAGGTCCAGCGACGACTCTATGACCTGCGTCGCAACCAGAACCTGGCCGCGCCGTCCCTCTCCGGTTTTCCCGAAACAGGCCAAGGCCCGGGATTGGATTTCCATCCGATCGCACAGGGCAAACCGCGCATGCAGCAGTGTCGCAGGCACGCCCCTGGCGCGCAAAGCCTCGACCGCCGCAATCGCGTCATCAACCGCGTTTCGGACCCAGGCACAGGCCGCCCCATCGGCTACCGCCTGAACAAGATGCTCCACCGCGGCATCGGATGTTGCCAGCCGTTCCACCCGTACCGGACCGCGCAGATCGGGCATGGCGGGCACCGGCTCTGGCGCGCGGCCGGCAATGGTCAGCGCCGGATAAGGCGCCGCCACGGGCAGGTCGTCTCCCCAAGCTGCCAGCAGCATGTCGCGCTGCGCCCGCGGCAAGGTTGCCGTCAACAAGATCGCCGAGCCGCCATTCTCCCGATGGGCCCTGAGCAGCGTCGCCAGCAGCTCGGCCATGTAGGGCTCGCCAACCTCATGCACTTCGTCCACGATCAGGATCTTTGACGACAGGCCATAAAGCCGCAACGGAGCATGCCGCGTTTTCAGCACCGCCAACAGCGCCTGATCAATCGTCCCGACCCCGACAGCCGCCAACAAGGCGCGCCGCCGGCTGTCCATGAGCCATTCGGTCGGGCCTGGGGCATCTTCGCTCCGTGCGCGTTCGGCGGCGATATCACGATAGGTCTCAGACAAGGCGGATCGGCCATGCGCCAGTGTCAACGTCGGGGCCGTCGCATAAAGGGCCGTCAGCGCAGGCCCGACCCGCGCAAACATCGCATCCGAAGTGGCCATGGTGGGCAACGCGAAGTATAGCCCCCTCCCCTTGCCGCACTGAATCATCCTGTGCGCCAGGATCAAGGCCGCCTCTGTCTTGCCCGATCCGGTTCCGTCCTCGATCAGCGCAAGGACCGGGCCGTCCGGCAGGGCGAGATCCGCAACAGCCGCCTGCATGGGCCGTGGGGACGCCGGTAGAAGATCGCCCTGCCCCGGTTGCGGCACTTCCAACCCCGCGGCCCACACCGCTGCTTTTGCCCGGTGGCGAGCTGCATCGAGATAGGCCGCCGCAGCCGGCCCAGGGTTGACCGCAGGAAACCACTTAGCGTTCGACCCGACCCAATCCGCTGCGGCGATGAACCCTGGCAACCACCAAGACAACGCCTGCAGATCGGTGGTCTCAAGTCTGGTAAGATCGGCCTTGGGCCAGAGCTCAGAGAAGCAGCGGATGACCCCCGCAGCATCCTGGCTCGCCGCTGTTCCGATCGCGGTTCGCAACCTGTGCAGGTTATCGCCGGTCTTTTGCGGTGGCCGCCCGTGATGACCGGCAATCGCCGCATGGATCCACGCCCGTCGCCTAGGGCTTGGCCCGAGACATGTCAGCAACGCATCATGGTCCCGCAACAGCACCTCGGTCGCTTCCCAGTGGCGACCATGGCGTTGCGGTTTCCCGTTGGTCAGCATGTCTCGGAACGACTGGCTGATCTTACCCAGATCGTGCAGCGCAGCCGCGAGAACGCAAGCCTGCTGACGGCTATCGGGCAAGTTCAACGGGGCCAAAAGGCATTCGGCCACGGCCGCCACGTCGAGCATGTGATAGACAGCCGGGTGCATCGGTTCCGTAGGGGAAAGAGCGCCCTTTCCTGGCCATGTTTCAGCGATGCGCAGAAGGTCGGTCACGGTTCAGCTCCATGTTCCGTCCGAAAGAAAACCCAGTCAATGGATGCGCGGTATGTCCTGGAGACTCGCATACAGTTGACAACTGTCAACCTGTCACGCCGATACACCGGCGCCGGTCCTGAGCAGTGCCATGATCATCGGACCCGGAGAGAACCCAGTCTTGCCGACTAGAGCCCGAAGGTATCCTCCGGGGCGTTGGATTGATTGACCTTTCTGAAGGATCGCGGCCAATGTCACGGCGGCTTGTTCCGGGCCAAGCCTATGTTGCGCTTCGGACCAAGCTGGGCGGCTGATCCCCATCATCGGATGCAACATATGCGAGGCCGCGACCAATTCGTGCCAATGGTGAATTCCTCCGGGCACGTAATCCTCGATCTCGGGACAGGCTTTCAGGACGAGCTCAAGCGGCAGACCTATGTCTTGCTTTTCCTCGCGAAGTTCAGATTCAAAAGTATTATGGTCTGAATCCTGAATGTGCCGCTCAGTTTGACTGTCATTGCCGCTTGAAACGGGTGTTTCAAGATGATCGACCCACTCGGTTATCCCTATCAGTAGCGACTTTGCCCGCTCGTTCAGACGTGCGATTTCCTCAAGGGACAGTTTCCGGCGCAGTGCGGACTTGAGCATTGCCAACTCGGCGACGAACGGCTCCCACTCCTGCGGGAGATGATCGCGCCCGAAAGCCAGGAGCTTTGTCGCGTCGCGCAGAGACAGGACCAGGACCTCACGTTGGCGACGCAAAGTGTCGGCGGCGGTGCGGGCGGCCTCGGCCGCGGCGGAGATCTCGGCGGCACGGACGAGCAGGGGGCGCAGGTCGAACCCGAAGGCCGATTGCTGCGTGGCATAGCGTTTGCCGTTGGGACTGTCATGGCGCAGGATCAGGCCGGCGGTCACCAACGTGGCCAGGTGCCGGCGCAGAGTGCTTTCGGCCATGCCGTTCGCGCGTTCGCCCAGCTTTCGGTTCGACGGAAAGACAATCGTGCTGTCATTCTTCGACAAACGCGGTTGTGGCAGGAAGGACAGCAGCGCTGACAGAACTGTCAACGCACGGTCGCCCAGACCGAAGGCCTGTCGCGCCGTTGTCAGATCGCGCAGGATTGCCCATTTGTTGATGTCGCGTGCCGGGGCAGGGGCCTCGGCCAGCCTGCGACGGTTCAGATGGCCAGCCGTCACCGGCCGCCGCCCAAAGGGCGTCGTGGAAAGATGTGTCATTCTTGATCACGAAAACAAAGCTTCCCCGTTCGCCCGCAACCGGGGCGTTGACAGGATCCCGGTTGATACCTAGATTCAAGGTGCGAAGTTGAATGGCCTCTCGGGACGTATGTTCTGGGGGGTCTTTTCTTTGCTCTCTTTGTGCCTCCGATTGTTGTGTCTGCTTACCTCATGCAGGACCGTTTCAGGCCCTATTCGCCGCTTCCCTCGATATAGTCGCGGTGAATTCTCTCGATGTTTTCCGCCAGCCAATCGCCGAAATCGCCCGATTTCGCGCGTTCCAGCACCAGCGTGATCTTTTGCTCTGATCGGGTGACCTGACCCAGGCTGCGACCGTTGACACCTGTCAACTTTGGTGGGGCGGGTGACGGTGCCTTCTCCGGTGCCAGTGCCCGGAACACAGCGTCAAAGCGTTTATCGGATGTTTCGCCGACCGCCAGAGCAAGAGCATTTTTGCTCTGGCCCGCCATGCGCTCGGCCAGCGCCAACCAGCGGTCGCGGCCCACCGAGGGCGCGGCGCCGATGGCGCGGATCACGGGCGCGGGGATGTCTTCGGTGACCTTCAGCATCCGCGAAATCACGGTCTTGTCGATATGCAGCGCATCGCAGATGATTTTGCGCTCAAAGCCCAGCTCGACCATCTGGCGCGCGAAATTGGCTTTTTCGATAAAGCTAAGTTCCTTGCGGGCAGTGTTTTCCTGCCCCTGTGCGATGATCAGGTCGCGGTCCTTCAGATCGCGGATCATCGCGCGGACTGGTTGGCCAAGCGCCCTTAGTGCCGCGACCCGGCGGCGGCCATAGACCACCTCGTAACGGCCTTCCTCGTTGGGAGAGTGGCGCAGAAGCACCGGCACCTGCTGACCGTAATCCCGGATCGAAGCGATCATCGCCTCCAGATCGTCATCGGGATCGAGCCGGTCGACCAGCCCGGCCGTGTCGATCATATCCGCGGGCACTTCGGTCAGCGACCGCGTGCGCAGCTCGGCAATCGATTGGCTGACCGCGCCGATCGCGCCTTTGGCCGCGCGCGGGGCAGGGGAGGGGGCCGCCTTGGCGTTTCCCTCCATCAACCCCTTTAATAGATCCTTTCGTGCCATCTGGTCCTCCTATCGCTCCCAGGCGCCCTGGATCATACCGGCAATCTCGGCATTGACCGCGTTCATACTTTCAAGGGCGCGTTCATAGGTGGTTCGGACAAACTGCGATTTCTCGACTTCGTAGAGCGTTTGCTTAGTCATCCCGGCATCCGAGATCGCCGTGGACTTTAGCGCGGGGTGGTTGAGGACGTGCTCGCCAAACATCGACCGCATGAAGCTAACCATTTGGTTCTGCGGCCCGTCGCCAGGTTCGTAGCGCGTCACCACGTAACGCATCCAGTCGTAGGACATGTCTCCGCCCGCATCCGCCACCACGCCAAGCAACTGAGAGGTCATCAACAGGAACTGGCACATCGACATGACATCGAGCATCTGCGGATGCACCGTCACGAGGATCGCGGTTGCCGCCGACAGCGCCGACATGGTCAGGAAGCCGAGCTGCGGCGGGCAATCCATGACCACCACGTCGTAGCGATCTTCGATATCGCCAAGCACTTCGCCCACCCGGGTGAAAAACACCTGCCCCTTGCGCTCGGCCAGCACGCGGGGCGTGTCGTGTTCGAATTCCATCAGGTCTAGGTTGCCGGGCACGATATCCAGATTGGTGAAATAGGTCTTCTGGATGACCTCGGCGATCGGGACGGGATCGTCATAGCGGATCGCATCGTAGAGGGTGCCACCGTCCTGCAGATCGATCTCCGGCTGAAATCCGTGCAAGGCGGAAAACGATGCCTGCGGATCGAGGTCCAGCGCCAGCACCCGATAGCCGTCAAGCGCAAGCTTCTGCGCCAGATGCGCCGAGGTCGTGGTCTTGCCAGAGCCGCCTTTGAAATTGATGACCGAAATCACCTGGAGATGGTCGCCTTCGCGGCGCCCCGGCAGATAGGTGCCAGGCGTCTTGGCGCCTTTCTCCAGCATGACGCGCAGGGCCTGGATGTCTTCGGGCGCATAAAAGCGACGGCCGTTGCCGCGGATCTCGGGTTCGGGGCCGCGGCCATCCAGATGCAGTTTGCGCAGATAGGCGTCTTTGATTCCGAGCAGCGCCGCCGCCTCGCCAGAGGTGAACTTGCGCATCTTGCGCCGCGTGTCGGGCGGGAACAGCTGTTCGCGATGCGCTTGCAACGTCTCCGACAATCGGGTTGCATGATCCCCGACGAGGATATCGATGCGCTCTTTCCGCGTCATGACTGCCTGCCTAGTTCCTTTGTGGACGCACCGTTTGTTACGGTTATTCGCGTCTCTCTTAGCTCTTAGCGTAAATGAATGCCCGTAAGTTGCGATTCTTGCAAGAGGTTTGTCCCACATGTGGGGGTAGGGCAGGGGGCGGGTACAATAACACTGCCGGGGTACGGCCAGCGTAGCGCATTCGGAGGACACTGTGCGTGCCTTGCCGGGCGACGGCGGCGCGCACTTGTATAATTGCATCTTTGTAGTTACATTCCCCCATGACCTCACCGCTCGTCACTTGGGACGAAGACAAAAATCTGTCGAACCAACGCAAGCACGGGGTCAGCTTCGAGCTCGCAGCCCGCGTGTTTCTAGATCCGCTGCGCCTATCGGTTCAGGACCGGGTCGATGATGGCGAGCAACGGTGGCAGACCATCGGGCAAATCGACGGCCTCGCGGTTGTTCTAGTCGCGCACACCTACACGGAAGAGGGGAGCCTGGACGACTCGGTGGAGGTGGTCCGTATTATCTCGGCCCGTGCCGCGACACGAAAAGAAAGGAAGCGATATGAAGAAGGTTGAACAGACGTCCGCCACGCTCCCGCCTTTGACGGAAGCGCAGAAGGCCGATCTCGCTCGCCTGGCGGCGATGCCGGATGCCAAGATCGACACAAGCGACATCCCCGAGCTGACCGAGGCGCAGCTGGCCGAGATGACACGGCCGGAACACTTCCGCCCAGTCAAGAAGCAGATCACGGCCCGTCTGGACGCGGATGTGCTCGCCTGGCTCAAATCGGGCGGCAAGGGCTATCAATCGCGGATGAACGCGATCCTGCGGCGGGCGATGCTCGACGGGAAGTGACAGAGCAGACGCGTTCCGCCTTGGAAGGCGAAACGCTGGCCCTGACCCGTGACTTTCAGGCAACTGCCTGATCTAAAGTCAATTTTGGCCGCTCTGCGAACCTGTTCCGGAATTGACGGCCACCCTAAAACGACACCTTGCATCTTCCCAAGCTTCGGGAGCCGTTAAGACAGCTGAGCGTGAACGACGTGTCTGTTGCAGTTAGCGATGACGGACGACGACACCCTCGGCCGCTTCCGCCAGCCGTAGCAAATGGCAATCGCGTCCGGCCGTGCAGCAGATGCTCAGACCGACAGGGGCACCGCCCGGCTCGCCGATCGGCAGGCTGACAGCGCAGCCGTCCAGCAGATTGACCAGGGTCGGGTTGCGCAGCATCAGCAGGTTGAGCCGTCCGTACTCGGCGTCATCCACGAAAGCGTCGAGCGGTGGGGCCACCAAGGGCACCGTGGGCATGAGGAAGGCGTCGTAGCCTTTAAGCGCCTCGGCCATGCCCACGATGTAGCGGGCCCGCAAAGCATCCAGCTGCGCTTTGGCATCCGAGGCAAGCCTGGCTCCGCTTTCGATGCGGGAGCGGACCCGAGGATCGTATTCGTCGCCGCGCTCGACCAGGCGCTCGCTGTGATCGCGCCAGGCCTCCAGCGCGGCGTAATTGCCGATCGCGCCCATCTCGGCCACGATATCGAAGGGTGCCAGAGCGCGGTGTTCGATGCGCCAGCCGGCCGCGACCAGGGCATCGAGAGCGGCGCGGAACCGTTCGGCGACCACCTCATCGGCACCGTCGTGGACCAGGTTCGTCGGCACCAGAACGCGCGGTGCGGCCGCCTCAGGAGCCGTGTCCGGCGACGTTCCGGAAATCACTTCGTAAGTCAGCCGCGCGTCGGCAACGCTGCGGGCGAGAGGGCCCACGGAATCGAGTGCCCAGGACAGCGGGAAGACACCGTCGCGCGGGACGCTGGACTGGCTCGGCTTGAACCCGACCTGGCCGCAGAGCGCGGAAGGAATGCGGATCGAGCCGCCCGTGTCCGTGCCAATCGACACGCCGCACATTCCTTCGGCCAGCGCTGTGATCCCACCAGAGGAGGAGCCGCCGGGGATCCGGCCGGTGGCCTTGTCCCATGGGTTTAGGGGGGTGCCGAAATGCGGATTGATGCCGAGACCCGAATAGGCGAATTCGGTCATCCCAGTGTGGCCGATGATGATGGCGCCCGCGGCGCGCAGGCGCGCGACAACCGCGGAATCCACCTTTGCCGGCGGCGCATCTGCCAGAACGCGGGAGCCGGCGGTGGTGACTTGGCCGGCCACGTCGAGCAGATCCTTGACGCTGACCGGGATGCCCAGGAGCGGGCCGGTTTCGCCGGCTGCGATCCGTGCGTCGGCGCGTTCGGCCTCCCTCCGGGCGGTGTCCCCGAAGAGCCGCAGGAAGATCTTCTGCCCTTCCTCGCCGGATCGAGCGATTTCGGCGAAGGTCGCCTCAACGAGGTCAACAGCGGTGCAGGCACCGGAATTGAGGGCGGCGCGCATCCCGGTCTCGCCGGAGATACCCGCCTTCAGAAGGCTTGCAGCAGTCACGTTCAAATCACTTTCAGAATGGTGTCGCGGAAGGATTCGATATGTAGCCGTGCGGCGTCAGCGGCACCATCGCTGTCGCGGGCGCCGATTGCCCGCAGGATCTGCTTGTGCTGTTCCTGTACACGCTGGGCATGGCCATCGTCGCTGAGCGACAGGAACCACGAGCGCGCAGAGCGGTCCTGCAACTGGCCCAGCACCTCTTCCAGCACCTGATTGCCTGCAGTTTTCAGGATCCAGGAATGGAAGGCATTGTCGTAGTGGATCAGCTTCTCGATCCTGCGCTCGCCGTCGACCTCGCGCTCGGCCTCGGCAAGGATGCGGGTCGGCTCCTGCAGGCCAGCTTGCGAGACTAGCGAGGCGGCGCGGGCGGCGCAATGGGGTTCGGTGAGCAGGCGGGCCTCAATGATCTGGGCAATCTCGTCGAGGGAGACGGGACGCACGATCACCCCCTTACGGGGGCGGATCTCTACCAGGGCCTCGCGCGAGAGGCGGTGAAGGGCGTGATGGACCGGATTGCGGCCGAAGCCGAGATCGGCGGAAATCTGGGCCTCTTTCAGGGCGACACCGGGCGCGTATTCGGTGGTGATGATCCGCCGCTTGAGAACCTCGTAAGCTTCCTGTGCAAGCGACGTGCGTTTGCCCTCATCCGGCTTGTTCTGCGCTGACCTGGCCATTACGCGTCCTCTTCTGTCGCCGCTCTTCCGGCAGCGTTCCCCCAGCCCGGGCGGCCCGGACAGCCCCGGACACACCCATCGATAACATGCTTCACCTGCGATCCCCCCGGATGCTCCGCTTGCCGAACATGCCGCATGGCATGAAACGCAGCATCCGGAAAGATCTGCGGCCTCAGTCGGCGCGGATCTCTTCGATCATCTCGATCGTCTCGGCGATGATCGGATCGCGCCCGGCATATTCCTCGTACAGCGGAGCAAGAACCTCGGCGAATGGGGCCAGGTCAATGTCCTGTTCGATCTGCAACTCGTTGGCTTCGAGGATCTCGATCGACTCGGCGTCGGTTTGGGCCATCAGCTCATAGTTGTAGCGCTGCGTGTCCGCAGCGGCGCGCATCAGTGCATCCTGCTGCTCAGGTGTCAGTCCTTCCCAGACCTGCAGGTTCACGGCCAGAACCGCCGACCACGTATACATCTGGGTGATCGAGAGGTAATCGACCACCTCGTAGGCGCCCTGGCTGATCCAGGTGTTCAGGAACTGGTCCTGCCCCTGCAGCACGCCGGTCTGCAGCGCGGTGAAGATCTCCGGGTAGGGCATCGGCGTCACGATGGCGCCAAGCCGGTCGAACATGCTCAGCAGCAGCGGCGCTTCGGGCGCGCGAAAGGCGATGCCTTCGAAATCCTCGGGCGTGCGGATCGGGCGCACGGTGTTGCCGGGGACGCGAAAGCCGTTTTCGACGATGGCAAGCGCCTTGATGTTGAAATCCTCGAACTCCTCAAGCGCCCGGGCCGCAACGTCGCTGGTCTGCGCCTCGTAGGCGGTTTCGTAGCTGTCGATCAGGAAGGGCATCGAGAAGCCGGTCAGCGCGGGCGTCAGATTTTCCCAGATCGCGAGGCTGATGTAGCCCGCCTCGACCGAGCCGAGCTGGATACCTTCGAGCAGGTCACGGTCCCCGCCCAGCTGGGCCCCAGGGAAAAGCGCGATCTCGACCGAACCGTCGGTATATTCGGCGACCTTCTCGGCGAAATGTTCGGTGGCCCAGCTGTAGGGGTTCGCCGCGGGGCCGACATGGCCGAGGTTGATCGTCACATCCTGTGCGGCGGCGCCAGTTGCCATGCCGATGACGGCGGCGCCGGCCAGGTACTTGAAGTGCTTCGTCATTTTCATTATGTTGCCTTTCCTGTTGGGAGGATCCCGCGCTGAAGGGCGTTCAGCGCCAGATGTAATGCCGGGGGTCCATCTCCCCGGTCATTTTCCAGTAATCGACAAGCCGCCACGGAGAGTTCGTGACCACCCGCCCCTTGCTGTTTCGGTACCAGTTGCGCATGCCGCCATGGGTCCAGACCATGTTGTCGTGGGCGGCATCGACGCGCTGGTTGTAGGCGTCGAAGGTCTCGGGCCGGACCGACACGGTCGCGGCACCCCGGGCCTTCATTTCGTGCAGCAGCATCATGACGTGGCGCACTTGGCATTCGGCGTGGAAGAACAGGCTGCCGCCATGGGCCAGATTGGTGTTGGGGCCATACATGATGAAGAAGTTCGGGAAGCCCGGCACGGTCAGGCCGAGATAGGCGCGGGCATCGTCACCCTGCCAGACCTCGCGCAGTTGCGCGCCGCCCTCGCCGGTAACCTCCATGGGCGCCAGCATTTCGGCGGCCTTGAACCCGGTAGAGAAGATGATGGCATCGCACGCGTGGTGCTCCCCGGCCTCGTCGATGACGCCGGTACGATCGACGGCTTTCAGGCCGCGGTCGACCAGCTCGACGTTGTCTCGGCGCAGCATCCGATACCACCGGTTGTCGCGCAGCATGCGCTTGCCGTAGGGCGGGTAGCTGGGTGTGGCCTTGGCGATCAGCGCCTCGTCGCCATCCAGCTCGGCCCGGATATGGGCCTCCAGCCGGACGCGCATCTTCTCGTTGTCGGCGTTGAGCGACCGGTCAGGATGCGGCCAGTCGGGATCCTTCTGCAGCGAGGCATGCAGCGTGTCGCCCGAGGCCCAGAACAGCAGGAACCGGTACCAGTGGATCAGGTAGGGGACATTCGCCAGCACGAAGTGCTCGTCTTCGGAGAAGGTGCGGAAGTAGTTCGGGTTCGGCGCCGCCCAGTTCGGCGAGCGCTGGAACACGGTGAGCGCAGCGACCTTGTCGGCGATGCCCGGGCCGACCTGGATCGCGCTGGCGCCGGTGCCGACAAGAGCCACGCGCTTGCCGTCCAGATCAACCGCTTCGGGCCATTGTGCAGTATGGAAAGCCGGCCCCTCGAAGCTGTCGAGGCCCGGGAAATCGGGGACATTGGGGCGGTTCAGCTGACCGACGGCGCTTGCAACGATGCGATGCGTCACCTCCTGCGCCCCGCCGTCCTGCCGCAGGCGCAGTGTCCATTGGCCGGCTTCGGCGTCGTAATCGGCAGCCTCGACGGAGGTGCCGAAGCGAATATGGTCGAGCAACCCGTGGTCTTCCGCGAAGGCGCGCAGATAGCCGAAGATCTCGTCACGCTTGGCAAAATGGTGCGACCAGTCCGGCTTGCGGTGGAAAGCGTAGCTGTAGAAATGGCTGGGAATGTCGACCGCGGCACCGACATAGCGGTTCTCGAACCAGGTGCCGCCGACCTCGTGGTTCTTTTCGTAGATGACAAAGGGAATGCCGGCTTCGAGCAACTTGGCGCCCAGTGCCAGGCCGGAGAGGCCCGCGCCGATGATCGCCACGTCATGGCCGGCCCGGGCGTCGGCGGCGATGTCGCTGAAATCCACCGATCGCTGGTCGCCGCCGGTCAGGTTGAGCTCTTCCAGCATCATCGCCGCGTAATCTGGCGGTAGCGGGGCGTTGATGCCCGCGCTCATGATCTCGGCGAAACGCTCCGGGTCCAGGGTGGAGGGCGGCATCAGGCTGCCTTCGGCGATCCCGGACAGGGCCGTGACGAGCGCCTGCGAGACCTCCTGCGCGAGGGCGGGCGGGACATCCTGTTCAAAGCTCCAGCCGCCAGCCACATGGCCGGACACCTGCGTGAGGAGCCTGTCGTCCCCAGTGAGATGCGCGAGAACCAGCGCCTGCGGCACCGGCTCGATCGCGGCCAGCGCCGCCAGCAGCCGCGCAGGCTCCGCAATCGCGTTCCCTGCCTGCTCCCTGATGGCGGCCTGCTCGCTCTTCTTCGTCAACGTCTTTCCCTTTTCGGGTTGTCGGCACGGCGCACCGGAGTGCCGCGCCGGAATACAGTCCTGTAAAACTTCACTGTCCGCCGCACACGCATGATCCGGAATTTTGCTCGTTCCGGAATCGACGAATCCAGCTTGCAGGTAGACTGAAATTTCACAATTGCAACGTGCGACGAGAGCAGCGCACCTGTCAAGTCCGCTCATCAATCACCAGAGATATTCTATTTAATGTATACTTTTCAGATGTTTACTATAGGTACGCGAGATTACTTAGTGAGGAGCCGCCTGTCTTCGAGAATTTTCCCGGCGGGCGCTTGACCCCAAAATTGAGTTCTGACACATTTGAAATATCACATGAACAACGAAGCGAACTTCCGATGGCCGCCACCACTTTTACTGTCCAGAAGCAGACCGGAGCGTCGGAACTGGAAACCACTGTCGAGCAATTGATCATCGCCGGATGGGCCGGGCGCGACGCCGGCGCGGTCGAGGAGCATATCCGCGAACTGGAAGAGATCGGGGTGAAGCGCCCCGCACATACGCCGACCTTCTACCGCCTCGCGCCCATGCTGCTGTCCAACGCACCGGTCATGACCGTGACAGGGCAGGAGGCGACCGGAGAGGTTGAGGCTGTGCTGATCCGTGCCGGCGGAGCATTCTACGTGGGCATCGGATCCGACCACACGGACCGCAAGCTTGAGACCCTGAGCGTCACGCTGTCCAAGCAGATCTGCGCCAAGCCGGTCAGCCGCGACCTCTGGCCGCTGGAGGAGATCGAGGATCACTGGGACGAGCTGGTGCTCTCCTCGACGATCGAGGTCGATGGCAAGACCGTGTCATACCAGGAAGGCCCGCTGTCCTCGCTTCTGTCGCCGCGGGATCTGCTCGACCGCCTCGCGCAGCAGGAGATCGACTTCGCCGACGGCAGCGCCATGCTCTGCGGCACCGTGCCGATCAAGGGCGAGATTCGCTTCGCGCATCGCATGCAGGTGCGGCTGGAGGATCCCGTGCTGGGCCGGGCACTGGTGCATGAGATCACTCTTGCGCCGCTGCCGCTCGCCGACTGACGACACAAGACTGAACAAGGCCAAGACATGTATAGCAAACCCCACATCGAATTCACCCGCGTCGACATGGAAGACGGCTGGGAAACACCGCCGGGCTATCCGGCGGGCATCAAGCAGAAGATCCTCGCCGGCGCGCTGGACGAAGAGAACAACACCGGCAACCGCTCCCGGTTGCTGCGGTTCGAGCCCGGCGTCTATACCACCGCGCCTTTCGTCCATGAGTATTTCGAGGAGGTCTTCCTGGTGTCGGGCGACCTGGTCGTGGGCAACGATGCAGATGGCAAGGGTGGCGAAACCTTCACTGGTCCGACCTACGCCAGCCGCCCGCCCGGCGCTTGGCATGGCCCGTTCCGGTCCGACACCGGCTGCGTGCTGTTCGAAATCCATTACTTCGAGAAATGACGCCTTCGGGCGCCGCGCATCCTCGCGCGGCGCCCGATCGCATTTTCACCAGGATCGCACATGCTTGATCGCTTCGCTCTGATGCTCGACATGGCGGCCCGGGCCATCGTCTTTCTGCTGCTTTCGCTCATCCTCGGGATCGTCGTGGTACAGATCACACTGCGCTACGGGTTCGGCGGATCGCTGACCTGGTCCGAGGAGCTTGTGCGCTACCTGCTGGTCTGGCTCACCTTTGTCGGTGCTTCGGTCGCCGCGCGCGAGGGCAGCCTCGTCGGCCTCGACCTGCTGGAGCAGAAGGCGCGGACGCTGGGGATGGACCGACCGCTGCAATGCGTGATCCTGCTGCTCAGCCTGAGCTTCATCTGCGCGATCGGCTATTACGGCGCGAAGCTGGCGACCTCGCCGGGGATCATGCGGCAGAGCTTCTCGACGATGCCCTTCTCGATGGCCTGGGTCTATGCTTGCATTCCCGTCAGCGCGGTGCTGACCGGGATCCAGTTGCTGAACCTGCTGGCCAATACCGTCCTGCCGAAAGGGAATGCGCAATGAGCATCGCGGTCTTCGCCAGCCTGTTCTTTGGCTTCGTCATCGTTGGCGTGCCGATCGCCTTCGTGCTCGGGCTGACCAGTTTTGCCTACATCCTGATCGAAGGGAAAATAAACCTGCTGATCGCCACGGGCCAGCGCATGGTGCAGGGCGTCAACAACTTCTCGCTGCTCGCGGTGCCGTTCTTCATGCTGGCCGGCGAGCTGATGAACCGCGGCGGTACCACGCGGCGGCTGATCGAGTTCGCGCAATCGGTGATCGGCCACCTGCATGGCGGGCTGGCCTATGTGAACATCATCGTCTCGGGCTTCCTGTCGGCAATCATCGGCTCGGCCAACGCGGTGGCGGCAATTACCAGCGCCTCGATTGTGCCGGAGATGCGGCGCAAGGGCTATTCCAACACCTCCGCCTCCGCCACCAGCGCGGCAGCGGCGACGATGGGGCCGATCATCCCGCCCAGCATGGTGCTGATCTTCTACGGCGTGGCCGCCAATGCCTCGATCGGGGATCTGTTCCTGGCAGGCGTCATTCCCGGTCTGCTGCTGGGAGCCGGCTTCCTGGCCATGGCATTCGTCCTGTCACGTCGCGAAACCGGGATCGAAATGGCGCCCCAGGCCACTCTGCGGCAGGTGCTGCGCAACACGCTCGGCACGCTGCCGGCGCTCAGCATCCCCGCCATCATCCTTGGCGGCATCGTTTTCGGCGTCTTTACCCCGACGGAGGCGGGCGCGATCGCCTGTGTGATCGCGCTGTTTCTGGGCCGCTTCGTCTATGGCGAGCTGAAATGGCGCGACCTTCCGGGGATCCTGGTGGATTCCGGCGTGGTGACCGCCGGTGTGCTGTTCATCGCCGCAACCGCGGCACTGTTCGGCTGGATCATGGCGATTGAATCGATCCCCACGACCGTCGCGCAATGGATGCTGGCCTTCTCCGACAACGAGATCGTCATCATCCTGATGATCACTCTGGCGCTGCTGATCATCGGTCTGTTTCTGGAGCCGCTGGCCGCCATCCTGATCACCGTTCCGGTTCTGATGCCAGTGGCCGTTCAGCTTGGCATTCACCCGGTGCAATTCGGGCTACTGGTGTCGCTCAACCTTGTCATCGGGCTGATCACGCCGCCCGTCGGCATCGTGCTCTTCATCATCTCCGGCATCACCAGGGTGTCGGTGCCGGATCTGTGCCGGGGGTTGCTGCCGTATTACCTGATCGCCTTCATCGTGCTGATGCTGGTGACATTCGTGCCGCAGATCACCATGCTTCTGCCCTCCCTTTTCTAGACAAGCCAAGGACTTCCGATGCTCGACCTCATTGACCTGGGCGCCCATTCGCTTGGCTACCGGCTGGACGGCGCGCCAGGCGCGCCGGCCGTGGTGTTCATCAACTCGCTCAGTTCGGACCACCGCATGTGGGATGCGCAGATCCCGGCGCTGGAGGGAGAGTTCCGCATCCTGCGCTTCGATGCGCGCGGCCATGGTCAGAGCGATGTGCCGCCCGGCCCCTACAGCGCCGACCTGATGGCCGATGACCTGGCCGCGCTGCTGACCCGGCTGGAGATCGTCGGGCCGGTGCATGTCGTCGGGCTGTCGCTAGGCGGCATGGTGGCTATGGCCTTTGCCAGCCGTTACCCGGAGCGTGTCGCCAGGCTGGTGCTCTGCGCCACGACCGACAACATGGCCGGCGGGGAGGCGATCTGGAACGACCGGATTGCCAAGACCAGGGCAGGGGGCACGGCAGCCTTCGCGCCGGACACCATCGCGCGCTGGTTCACCCCCGCCTTCCTTGCCGAGCGGGACGACAAGGTTGCACCGATCCGGGACCAGATCGTCGCCACTCCGGACGAGGGGTATATAGCCGCGGCGGCAGCGGTGCGTGACGTGAACCTGTCGGACCGGCTGGCGGCCCTGACCATGCCGACGCTGGCCATCGCCGCCTCTGAGGATCCGGTGACGCCACCGGCGATGATGCAGGATCTGGTCGACCGGCTGCCCAATGCCCGGCTCGAGATTGTCGGTCCGGCAAGCCACCTGTTGAACGTCGAACAGCCGGAGGCGTTCAACACCATTCTGCGCGCTTTCCTTGCCGGGGCCTGACCGCTTGGACGACACGATCACCGGTCTCTTCGGCCTGTCGGGGCGCGTTGCCTTTGTCACCGGCGCAGGCTCCGGCCTGGGCCGGGTGATCGCGGAGACCCTCGCCGGGGCGGGCGCGCATGTGGTGGTGGCAGACCTGGACGGCGCCGCCGCGGAGGTCAGCGCCGACGGGTTGCGACAGCGTGGGCTGTCCGCCGAGGCGCTCGCGCTGGATGTCAGCGAGACCGGAGCCTGCGACGATGCGGTCGGCGGGATCCTCAAGGCACATGGGCGGCTCGACATCGCTTTCGCCAATGCCGGGATCTCCGGCGGGCCGGGGCCGGGCGTGTCGGAGGGCATGCTGGCCGCAATCTCGCGCGAGCGGTGGGCCTCGGTTCTGGATGTCAACCTGACAGGCGTGGCGGAAACGTTGCGCGCCGTGGCTGAGCCGATGAAGGCGCAGGGCCGGGGGCGGATCGTTGCGGTGGCCTCGGCCTCGGGGATGCGGTCGGATCCGATGGTGTCCTATGCCTATGCCGCCGCGAAGGCAGGGGTGATCAACCTGGTACGCCAGGCCGCCGCCGAACTGGCGCCACACAACGTCATGGCCAATGTCCTGGCACCGGGCCCGTTCCTCACCAGCATCGGCAAAGGCCGCCTGCACGACCCCACCGTGGCCGCGTGCTTTGCCGAAACTACCATGGCCGGGCGCGTCGCGGCCCCGAACGAGATCGCCGGCGCGGCGCTGCTGCTTGCCTCCGACGCATCCAGTTTCATGGCGGGCAGCATTCTGGCGGTCGATGGCGGTGCCTCGGCCTGGTGACAAGATCAAGGAAAACGCAATGACCAATACGAGCTCGAAACAACTCGACGGACGGGTGGCGATCATCACCGGAGCCGCTGGCGGCCTTGGCGCGATCTTTGCCGGCGTGCTGGCCCGCGAAGGTGCGGCTGTCGTCGTTTCGGACATAATCCCCTGCGACGGGACCGTGGAGACGATCGTTCAGGCCGGGGGCCAGGCCATCTGTGTCACCGCCGATGTCAGCACCGAGGCCGACATGACCGCCCTTGCCCGCGCCGCCGAGGAGGCTTTCGGCGGCATCGACATCCTGATCAACAACGCCGGGCTCTTCGCCAACCTGCGCATGATGGGAATGGAGGAGATCTCCCCTGATCTCTGGGACAAGGTGATGGCGGTCAACGTGAAGGGACCCTATCTGGCGACCCGCGCGGTGCTGCCGGCGATGCGCCGGGCGGGCTATGGCAAGGTGATCCATCTATCTTCGGGCATGGGCATCAAGGGCGCGGTGGATTACCTGCATTACGCGACCAGCAAGAGCGCGATCATCGGAATGACCCGCTCGATGGCGCGTGAACTGGGGCCCTCGGGGATCCGCGTAAACTGCGTGGCGCCGGGCTTGACGGATACGGATGCGATCCGAAACCACGGCGACTGGCAGGGGGACCGACGGGCGAACAACATCGCCGGACGGGCGATCAGCCGAGCAGCCATGCCCGAGGATATTGCCGGGACGGTGGTCTATTTGGCATCGACGGCTTCCGACTTCGTGACCGGGCAGACTGTGGTGGTCGACGGTGGCTCCGCAATGGTGTGAGAGCTCAAGGCCCGGGGCGCAACCGGGCACACTGCGCCGCCAAGGGGGGGGCGCAACTCTTTTGGCAGAACCGAAAAAGGATGCCGTGAGATGCGGTAGGAGCATGATGGCTCAAGGGTCGTTGCGACGTTATCCGCTATCTTATTTTCATCATCTCTTCTCTGAAGGCCTCGGTCGGAGTTCGCCATCCGAGGCACTTTCTGGGCGTGCCATTCAGGCGGTCACAAATCGCCTTCATATTGCGATTTGAGAGCGCCGCGAGCTGGGTGTCACGTGGCAGGTATCTGCGGGCCCGCTTGTTCAGGTTCTCTACCGATCCTTTCTGCCAGGGCGCTTGCGGATCGCAGAACCAGCTCTCGGTGCCGATGCCGGACTTCAGCTTGCGCCAGGCACGGAATTCAAAGCCTCGATCGAAGGTGATCGACTTGCGGGCCGGCTGGCGTCGGCCGTCCGTTGAGCCGTCACGCCGTAGTAGCCATTCAGATTGGGAAGCTCATAGTCCTCGAAGCGATTACGCTTGATCTCGCGATAGACCGTCGAACGGTGCCTGCCGATCGCCGCCGCAATCTCGTTCACAGTCACCTTCGCGTGCAACATATCCTCAATCGCGCGTCGCTCGCGCAAATCCAGCTCTGTGTGGGCCAATTCCATTCTCCTTGCTTTCCAGCAAGATAGGGGATTTGTCGCAACCCAGTTTAGAATGTGCCCCGCGGTCACGCCTGATACCTGTAAACATACTTATGTTGACTCCTGTCTGTCTACGAGATCGGCGTCGAACAGATCAAGCTCAGCAGTTTCGCGGCGGCGTCGGTGCTGTTCCTGATAGCCGTATCCTATTCGGGAAGGCGAAGCCGGCTCGACGGAAAATACTGGCTGACATTCCTCGGCCGAAACTCCTACGCGATCTATCTGATCCACCTTCTCCCGATGTCCCTGTTTCGCGCATGGGTCGGGAGGTCTGGCCCGCTATTCGAAGCACAGCCAGCGTATATCGGTGTTGCTGTTCTGGTGGCATTGCTGTCGTGCGCGATGTTCGTTGTCGCTGTCCGAACGGTTTTGCCCAATCGCATGTGCAGGATCGTTTTGGGTTAATCTTCACTAACAGCCCCGCAGACCGTCATTCCGTTCGAAACAGTCGGCCTTCCCAACCCAAAGATCACGCCGCCGCATCAAACCCAGCCTTTGTAGAACCCTCGGACCGGCTCCAACAGTTCCCCGGCCAGCTGGCGCATCGCGGTGTCCTGAGGCGAGAGAGGCCCGGCGAGGCTCTCGGCGATCTCCTCCAGGACGGCGTCGCAGACGATCCGGGTGAAGCGACCGCCCTCGTAAACCACCTCTCCGCCGATGATCACCTTATGCACCGCATCCGGCTTCGCGCGCCGCAGGAGCACGTCGACGATCGGCAGGGCGGAATCCTGGTATGGATAGGTGACCGTCTTCCAGTCGACCAGCACGATATCCGCCAGCCCACCCGGGCTCAGGCGGCCGATGCGGGCGCCGTGCGGGGTCGTCCGGGCACCAGTCTCGGTTGCCATGCGAAAGATCTCGGCCGCCGTAGGACAGGGCGCGTCATGACCGGACGGGCGGTGGAGCGTGAGCGCCAGCCGCATTTCCTGCAGCATGTCGCGGTCGTCGTTGATCCCCGCCTCGTCCATGCCGAGCGCCACCGGAATGCCGCGTGCGATCAAGCGGTTGAGGTCAAGGGTTCCGCTTTTCAGCCGCAGGTTGGACGAACAATTGTGACACAGGCACGCGCCGCGTTCGGCCAGCAGGTTGATGTCGTCCTCGTCCATCCAGACACCATGGCCGATGGTCAGGCCCGGCCCCACAAGACCGAATCTGTCCATGAAGGACAGGGCCGAGCCACCGGTGCGGCGGCGGGCGTATTCCTTCTGGTACGGGGTCTCGAGCAGATGCATGTGCATCGGTGCGCCGGTGTCCTCGGCCATCCGCGCCGCGCTTTCGATGGCGGCATCCGACAGCCAGTGCAAGTTCGACGGCGCGATCTGGATCGCGACATGTGCGTCGTCCGACCAGCGTTCCCTGAGCGCGTGAAACACGGCGACCTGTTCTGACAGGGGAAGGCCGAAACCGGACAGGTATTCAGCGGCGGGTTTGCGCAATGGCTCCGGCAGGGAGGCGACGAAGTCCTGATCGTCGGCATAGATCATCCGGTTCTGGTCGCGCAGCGCAAAGGAATACGAGGCGCGCATCCCCAGTTCCTTGTAGGCCCCGATGATCGTGTCGGCGCGGGCCAGTACCGCGTCTGTATCCCCGGGTGCGCGGCTGTGCAGGTGCTGAACTGTCGTCACGCCCGAGGCGATCATCTCGAAGGCCGAGAACAGCGTATCGAGCCGCGCGTCGATATCGCGCATGCCAAGGCGTTCGGGGAACCACAATTCGAGCGGCTGGTCGCGGGCGCCCATCTGGAACGGGGTGAGCCCGACATGGTGATGTGCGTTGACGAGCCCGGGAATGGCCACGAAGCCGCTGCCGCCGATCTGCCGCGCGTCGGGATGGTCACGCCGAAGCTCGGCGGCCGGGCCAATGGCGCATATGGTGTCGCCTTCGACCAGGATCGCGGCGGTATCGAGCACCTCCGGTTCGCCATCCGGACCTATGCCGGTGACGATCCTGTCGGCGATCACGAGGGTTTGGGTCATGAGAAGCCTCCGTTGCTCACAGGTGTCGACGCAACCAGTATTGGCGCATCGTCCGCGCAGCTCATGGAACGGCGCGAGAGAATGCGCGGGCGATGTCGATCCGGCGGGCAATCCACAGATCGTCACGCCGGCGGGCAAGTTCAGCCAGCACGCCCTGGAACGCCTTGAACCGGCCCGGGCGGCCGACGATCCTGAGGTGAAAACCGATGTTGAGAAGCCGGGGCAGGCCTTCGTCCGCCTCGGCCTGCAGCACGTCGAGCGCATCGGAAACGTAGTCGACCATTTCCCGGGCCCGCACGAAGCCGTTGGGATGGAAGAACTTCATGTCGTTGCTGTCGAGCGCATAGGGCACGACAAGCAAACCGTCGGAATCGCGGTAGGGCAGATCGTCGTCGAACCCGTTGGACGTATAGACAAAGCCACGGTCGCGCAGAAGCGCCCGGGTCCAGGGGCTTTCGGCGCCGCGGCAGAAGAACCCCCGAGGCGGCTCACCCGAAGCCTTGGCGATGGCGGCGATGGCGCGGTCGAGATCGGCGGCCTCTTCCTCGGCGCTGTCGTAATCGGCGTGCGGCCGCCACAGCCAGCCGTGGCAAGCGACTTCGTGCCCCGCGCGGGCCAGCGCCGACAGAGCCGGTGCGGCGCGTTCGGCCGCGCGGCCGCAGGCGAAGATGGTCGCCGGGACCTCGTGACGATCCAGCGCCCGGGCCATGCGCCAGACGCCAGCCCGGGTGCCATAGCCGAAGATCTGCGCCTGCCCCTGATCGGGCTTGCCCTCCGGCACGACCGAGATGACCTCGCCGATCCGTTCGCTGGCAGGATCGCCGTCCAGCACCTGCTGCTCGGCGCCTTCCTCGAAATTCACCACCACCGACACGGCAAGCCGTGCCCCGTTGGGCCAGGTGAAATCGGGCCATGTGCCCCCGTATCCGACGAGGTCGCGCGTCATGAGACGTCTTGCAGGTCGGCGAACCCGGCGGGGGTCGCCCGAGGCTCCCAGTCCGGCAGTCCGAGCCCGGACCGCCAGGCCGAAGCGATCCCGGCGCGCGTGGCGAACCAGACACCATCGGCGGCGAGGGCGTGATCGAGAAACGCCTCCAGCCCGCCGATCCGGGCCGGGCGGCCAATGATGCGCGTGTGAAGGCCGATGGATAGCATGCGCGGCGCCTCGCGGCTTTCAGCCAGCAGGCGGTCGAAGGCGGCGATACAATAGCGCGCGAAATCGTCACCGAAGACGAAACCGCCGTTGTTGTTGAACCGCATGTCGTTGGTGTCGAAGGCATAGGGCAGCACGACATGAGCGTGGTCGCCGACCTGCACCATGTAGGGGAGATCGTCGTTGTAGGCGTTGCTGTCGTAAAGAAATCCGCCGTGCTCGACGAGCAGGTCCCGCGTCGCCAGAGAGGTGGCCGACCGGGTGTGCCAGCCGACCGGCAGGCTGCCGGCGGCGCAGGTGATCGCCTCGACGGTCCGGGCGATGGCGCGGCGTTCCACCGGCTCGGCCATTCCGGCGTGACGTTCCCAGCGCCAGCCATGGGCGGAGACCTCGTGCCCGTCAGCCACCGCTTCGGCCAGAAGCCACGGGGTCGCGTCGGCAGCGCGGCCGCAGACATTCAGTGTGGCGCAAACCCCGCGTGCGGCCAGCGCCGCCCGGATGCGCGGCCAGCCGGCGCGTGGCCCGTATTCGAAATGGCTTTCCATGCAGAGGTCGGGCAGGCCATCAACCCGCTCGACCGCTTCGTAGATATGTTCGTTGCGCTCGTCGCCCGCGCCCAGCGACAGCTCTGCGCCCTCCTCGACATTGACGACCACCGAAATCGCCAGCCCGGCCCCACCGGGCCAGGCGGCGATCGGAGCGCAGTCGCGGTATCCGGCGAAGTCGCGCTCGGTCACCGGGCTCGCGCCTTGTCCATGAAGCGCCGGCAAAGGTCGGGGTCCCAGCGCAGGATGTCGTCCTCTCCGGCATCCTTCCGCATCAGCGCGCTGGAGACCACGACACCGTCACTGGCGGCCAGCGCCTCGCCCAGATTGGATTCGGTCACGCCGCCGCCGATCAGGATCGGCGCCGCGCCGACCGTCTTGCGGACCGCCGCGATCCGGTCGAGCGTGTCCGGGAAGCTGGATCCGGTGATGATCAGCCCGTCGGCCCCGGTGCGCACAGCCCAGTCGGCCGCGAACGGCTGGCTTTCGTCGGAAAGCGGCCGCGCGGTGCGGTCATGCACATCCGCCAGGATGGTGACATCGGTACCGCCGATGGCCTGACGATGCGCCACTGCGGCCGAGCCAAGGCCGTGGCGCGGCCCATCCGCCGTCATTGCGCCGCCGACGAAGACCTTGAGCCGCACGAAGGACGCGCCGGTCGCATGGGCCACCGAGAGGGCCGCCTCGGGATCATGCGCCTCGATGATGATGCCAAGCCCCAGGTCCGGGTATTCGGCCCGGATCAGCCGCCCCAGCGACGCCATCAGCGCGAGCGTTTCCGTCGACGCCGGGCCGGATGTGCGGGTCTGGTCCTGCAGTTTGATCCAGGGCACGCCGGCTTCGGCAAAGACACCTGCATTGGCCAGCGCGTAATCCTCGTACCACGCCACCGAGCGATGCCGGTTCAGGGCGAACTCGGGAAGGTGCAGCGCGGCAATGATCTCGGGGGTGGTTTCGAACATCTTCCGGCTCACGGCTGGAACTCCTTATTCAATGTGTCGCGCACCGCGGCCCGGTCGACGGGCAGCGGGGCGTCGGCGCCGAAGCGCGTTACGATCCGGGCCGCCGAGATCGCGCCGAAGCGGGCGGCGGCAACGGGATCGCCGGTTTCGACAAGGCCCGCCAGGAACCCGCCGCTAAAACTGTCACCCGCGCCGGTCGGGTCGAGCGTGGCAACGCGCATGGCCGGCACCATCACCGGCGCATCGGTCGTGCGGTCCCAGACCAGAGCGCCCTTGGGTCCGAGCTTGACCGCAATCGCACCTGGGCAGCGGCCGGCCAGCACCCTGAGCGCATCGCCCGGGGCCGCGCCGGGCACCATCGCCTCGAGCTCCACCTCGCTGGGCAGGAAGGCGTCGAGCCGTGACAGGACCGGGGCGATCTCGTCCAGTGGACGGCTGGACAGATGGCCACCCGGATCGGCGGTGAAGATTGCGCCGCCGGGGGCGAAATGGTCGATCATCGCCAGCATGACGTCGGGCTGGCTGGGCGCCAGATGGACCCCCTTCACGCCCGCCCAGGAGGCCGGGATCTGCGAGGGCATCAGCGGATGGCGGTTGCGGAACTCGGAATAGCTGATCTCGTCCGGTGCATCCCGCCGGGCAAGCCAGGCGCGCCAGGCGTCCAGTTGCTCCGGCTCCAGCCGGTCGGTCGGGAACCCGGCCTCGCCCAGGGCGTCGGGCGGGCTGCTGAGCTCTTCGTCGCGGCGGCCGTCTTCTTCGTAGATGAACCAGTGGCACGAGGTCAGGCGTTCGTCCGACCAGGCGACACCGCCCAGGTCGACGCCCCCTGCCCCGAACCGTTCCAGCGTATCTCGCGGATAGGAGGCGACGGCGCAGCTGACCAGGCCGACATGGCCGACCCAGTGCAATGCGCCGACCGCCGAATAGGCGCCGTTGCCGCCGGCCTGGCCCAGGGCCACGGTTCCGTCTGCGGCAACGACATTGTCGACGGTCAGACCTCCGACCGTAACCAGATCGGGCGTCAAGTCAGCCCCCCAGCCGCGGTGCGCCCAGGCCGAGCGCATCGCGCTCCACTGCGGCGTGGTAGCCGAACAGGTGGATCGGAACGCTGTAGAGCATCGGCGCCGTTTCGGCCGCCACTTCGGGCAGGTGCCATGTCACGTCCGCAACCTCGGTGATCTCGGTTTCGCCCTCGGGGACCAGCGCCACGCAAAGACCTTCGCAAGCCTGGCTCATGATCGCCGTTTCCAGCGCACGATGATGGCTTTCGCTGTCCCCGGCGACAAGGAAGATCGGGTCGCCGGCCTTCTGGGTCCGGTAATGGTGATATTCTTCAAGGGGAAAGGCATAGGAATGGATCGGGGCCAGTTCCTTGAGCTTCGCCGATCCGAAGGCGGCGGGTGCAAAGAAGGCGCCGGCCCCCGCCAGCATCACCAGCTCGGCCCGGGCCAGCCGCTTGGCCAGCTCCTTCGCCGGTTCGTAATAGGCGTTGGCCACCGCATCGACCTGGTCCGGGATCGCCGCCAGCGCGGCCGTCAGGGACGACACGTCGCGGCCCTTCGCCTTGGCCACGGCTTCGGCGAAGGCCAGCAGCAGCGCCATGGCCGCGGTGCTGGACTGGGTCGGCCAGCCGCCACGGGTCGCCTGGATATGCAGAGCGCCGGGGAAGGTGACCATGAGGGGCGAGCCCAGAGTGTTGGACAGCCCGACCGTATAGGCGCCACGCTCCGCCGCATCCTTGAGCCCGTCGATCACCGGCTCGGTCTTGCCGCTGGAACTGAGACCGATAACGACTGTCTCCTCGTCGATCACGTCCAGCCCGTAATTGGCGAAATCGAACGCCTCGTAGGGTTCGCAGACGGCGCCCAGCACACGCTCCATCGCGCGGCGCACGCCGAAGCCGGCAATCCAGCTGTCGCCGCAGCCGACCATCACCACACGCCGGACGGTACGGCCCGCAAGGTCCGCGCCGATCTTCGCCAGTGGCTCGACATTCGATTCAAGGGTCGAGCGGATCGCCGTCCCTTGCGACATCATCTCCTTTTCCGTCAGCGCCACGCGCCGGAAACGCTCCGGGTCGCCCGGCTCGTCGGTCGAAGATTCCCGCCGTATCTCAATAATGCGCTGATCAATGCTCACGCCTGTCTCCTCGTGGTCGATGCAGTGAACCGCCCGCGCGAGGCAAGCGGCGATTTCTTTCGATATCTGTCAAAGTGATGCCTAACGCAAGTTTTATTTACGAAAACGGAAGCGCGGCAAAAATGGATCGCGCGGGCACGAGCGGAAAGTGAACGATTGGAAGGCAGGCCCGCCGTCGGGCCGGTCTACACCGGGTGACCAACGCTATATACAGTCACTTCACGCGGGAGGCCGCGCACAAACCAGGAAATACAGGCGCCCATACAAGGCTTCCACGATGATTCTCATGGCGCTTTCGCAGGGCGGCATCCTGCGTTTCGGCGCGCACCGGGCCGCGTGAAGGGCCGAATCGCATCCCGGGATCGCCCCGTCAGCGCCCAAAACCCAGCGGATCTGCGCAAAAAACATGCAACACAACCGAGCACCTATCGCATTGGGCGCGTGTTTATGAATTTCTTCTTTCTACCTACTCGTGAAAGTGTCGAAAGGTAAATCGTGGAACCGCTTCGGCGCTCGGCACCCAAGAACACACAGATGGGGAGTTCATCATATGCAATTCAATCGACGTACAGTCCTTGGCGGCCTTGCCGCAGCCAGCGCATTGTCCGCGCCCGGCATCCTGCGCGCACAGACGCGCGAACTGGTCATGGTCGGATACGGTGACGCGGCCGACGCGCCGCTGATCGCCGCCGGCGAGGAACTGGCGAAGCGCCATGCCGGCGTATCGCTCAAGGTCATCGGCGGCCTGTCGTCCGAGGCGCTGGCCCAGATCAAGGCCGCGCGCGGCAACTCGCCCTACGACCTGGCGGTGATGGGTTCGCCCGCGATCGTCAACGCGCTGGCCGAGGACGTGATCGTCCCGCTCGACTTCTCGAAGATCCCGAATTCGGCCAATGTCGATCCGCGCTTTACGCCCTATGGCTATGATGTCGGCCAGCCGATCTGGTTCGAAGGTATCGGCATCGCATACGACAAGACCCGCGTCGAAACGCCCCCGACCACCTGGGAAGAGCTGTGGAGCGGCGATTTCAACGGCCGCGTCGGCATGTGCCGTCCGCAATCGAACCTGGGCCTTGGCGTCCTGGCGGCAACATGCGAGGCTTTCGGCCAGCCGCAGAGCGACATGACCTTTGCGCTGGAGAAATGGAAGGAACTGGATCCCCTTGTCGGCCGCAGCCCCTCGTTGCTGCAACAGATGATCGAGCGCGGCGAAGTCGATCTCGCGCCGTTGTGGCACGTCAACGCGGCTTTGGCCGCATCGTCCGGCCTGCCCATCGGTTACACCAAGATCGCCGGGCCCGGGCCGCTGATGCTGCCGACCAATATCGTGCAGTTCGTCAACACCGCCGACGGCACCGGCGATCTGGTCCATGAATTCGCCGATATCATCCTGACCCAGCAGATCCAGGAAATGGCCGGCGGCGCGCCGACCTATTTCGGCACCGTCGTGGAAGGAATCGCCGTCCCCGAGGCCGCCGCACCCTATGTGCCGTCGACCGAGGCCGAGCTTGACACCATGACTTCGCTCGACTGGAAGACCGCGGCTCCGCTGCGCGGCGAAACCGTCGAGACCTTCGACAGAATGTTCGGCGCATGATGCAGAACGCTGCTGATAACGCGGCGACGTTGAGCCAAGCCGCCCCGGTATTGCGTATCGGGGCGGTCGACAAGTACTTCGGGGCGACGCAGGTTCTCCAGAATTGCACGCTTGACGTCGGCGATGGCGAAATCGTCACCCTGCTGGGCCCCTCGGGCTGCGGCAAGACAACATTGCTGCGCTGCATTGCCGGTTTCTGGGACGCCGACGCCGGCCGGATCGAGATCGACGGTCAGGACATGACGCCGGTTCCCGTGAACCGCCGGCCCGTCGGCGTGGTGTTCCAGAGTTATGCGCTGTTCCCGCACCTGACGGTCGCGCGGAACGTCGGCTATGCCCTGCGCATGCGCGGCACGCCGGCCAGCGAGATCGAAGCCCGCGTCACCGAGGCGCTCCGCACGGTGTCGCTGGAAGGGTTCGAAAGCCGCTATCCGGCACAGCTGTCGGGCGGCCAGCAGCAGCGCGTGGCCATCGCGCGCGTACTGGTGATGCAGCCCCGGGTCCTGTTGCTGGACGAGCCGTTCAACGCCCTGGACGCCAAGCTGCGCAGCACAATGCAGGTGGAACTGCGGCAGCTGATCAAGCAGCTCGGCATCACCTCGATCTTCGTGACCCACGATCAGGAAGAAGCCCTGACCATGAGCGACCGCATCGCCGTGATGCGGGGCGGACGGATCGAACAGGCCGCCACGCCGGACGAGATATTCGACAGGCCGGTGTCCTCCTATGTCGCCGATTTCGTCGGAACCTCCAATTTCTGGGATGCGCAGGCGGAGGCCGGACAGGTCACGCTGCCGGACGGTCAAAGCGTCGAAACCGGGCTGTCGGGCAAGGTGCGCGTGATGTCACGCCCGCACAACCTGCGGCTCGCGCCCGAAGAACAGGGGCCGTGGCGCGGTGTGGTGTTGTTCCAGCGCCATATCGGACCGCTGATCGAGTACCATGTGGAGATGCCGGACGGCGCCACGATCAAGGTCGCCGCCATCCGGCAGGACCGGGTTCGGCCGGTCCGTGACCGGGCGGCGGTGAGCATCGGCATCATCGACTCCGCGCAGGTCTCGGTGTTCGCTGACTGATGGCCGACGTGACTTCCTCCCCTGCCATCTCCGGCCCCGGGCTTGGTGAAAAGACGCTGGACCTCTTGTTGTCTGGCCGCGGCATCTGGCCGGCGGTCCCGTCGATCATCGTGCTGGTCGTCGTCGCCGTCATCCCCTTCATCCTGCTGCTGTCGCTTGGATTCTCGGACATCGAGGTCGCCCGGGGCGAGATCGTCTCGCAGACGTTTTCGCTGAACCACCTGACAAACGCGCTGTCGGATTCGCTCTACTGGACGACGTTCAAACGCTCGCTGAGCCTTGCGCTGTCCACCACGGCGCTGTGCCTGCTGTTCGGCTATCCGGTCGCCTATCTCTTCGCCGTCGGCGGGCGCTGGACCCGCCGGGTGATCCTGATCCTGACCATCGCGCCGCTTCTGACCAGCGGCATCGTGCGGACCTATGCCTGGCTTGTCATCCTCGGCGGGCGCGGCGTGGTGAACTGGGCCTTCCTCAAGCTGGGGATCGTCGATTCACCGCTGCGGATCATGAACACCCACTGGGCGGTTCTGATCGGCATGGTGCAGATCCACCTGCCGGTGATGATCCTGCCACTGGTCGCGGTGATGAGCCGCCACGACAACCGCCTGATCGAAGCGTCGGAAAACCTGGGCGCGTCGCGGCTGGGCACCCTGCGGACGATCATCTTCCCGATGAGCGCGCCGGGCATCGGCACCGGGGCGGCACTGGTCTTCACGCTCAGCTACACCACCTTCGTGGTGCCGCAGCTGCTGGGCGGGGGCAATTACCTGAACGCGGCGACGATGATCTATGAACAGGTCGTGTTCTCGCTGGAATGGAGCAAGGGCTCGGTCACCTCGTTGCTGCTGATGGTCACCTGTCTGGCAGTGCTGGTGATGATCTCGCTCGCCACCAACTACTTCACCGGCTGGACAAAGGGGCGTGACGCATGAAGGCGCTGAAACGCAGCTCACTGACCGACATCATCGGGCTCGGACTGATCTTTGGGGTGGCGATCTTTTCGCTGATCCTGCTGGTCGCTCCCTCGATCATCGTCCTGATCATCTCTTTCGACACCCGCGCCTATGTGAGCTTTCCGCCCGAAGGCTTCACGCTGCGCTGGTATGGCGAGGTGTTCCAGAAGAGCGAGCTGGTCGAATCGATGCTCAACAGCCTGCAGGTCGGCCTGACCGTCACGGTGCTGTGCATTCTCCTGGGTGTGCCCACGGCGCTGGCCTGCGTGCGTGGCCGGTTCCGTGGAACAACGGCGCTGTCGGTCTTCGTGCTGGTTCCGCACATGGTGCCCGGCATCGTGCTGGGCGTCGCGGTTCTGTTCGCCGGGGCGCTTGTGGGCGTGTCGCCGTCGATCTGGCTGCAATCGGTCGCGATCACCGTGTTCATCCTCGCCGTTATGGTCCGGACCGTGCAAAGCCGGCTGATGCGGCTGGATCCTGCGCTGGAGGAGGCGGCGGCCAACCTGAGGGCGACCCCGTTCCAGAGCCTGCGCACGGTGACCTTTCCGCTACTGATGCCCGCGATCCTGGCCGGTTCGGTGTTCACCTTCGTGGAGGGGATCGACAACCTCTCGGTCGCGATCTTCACCCACGGCTTCCGCGACCGGCCGCTTCCGGTCGAGCTGCTGGCACTTGTCCAGTACACCAGCACGCCGCTGGTGGCCGCGGTGTCCGGCGTGCAGATCGTCCTGGCCATCGTGGCCCTGATCGCAGTTTCGCTGACGATCGGGCTGGACAATGTGAACGACTAGGGCCGTCGGCGCGGCGGATCCTTCCGATCCGGCCGCGCCGGCCCGACAATCACGGGAATGACCTAACATGGCGCGTGACCTTCTTCTTCGCGGCGGCCGGATCCTGGCGTCGGCCTCCTCCGAACACCTGATCCGGGCTGATGTCCTGATCCGCGACGGGATCGTCGCCGGCATCGGCGAGGATTTCTCTGCCGACGTGCCCGAACTGGACGTGACCGGCCAGATCCTGATCCCCGGGCTGATCAACGCACATCTCCATTCGCCCGGCAATTTCATGCGCGGGACGCTCGAGGGACTGCCGCTCGAGGTGTTCATGCTCTACGAGGTGCCGCCGCTGGCGGACGGCGTCGGGCCGGACCCGGAGCGCGACCGGCTGCGCACACTGATCGGCGCGGCCGAGATGCTGAAGCTGGGCGTCACCTCGGTCATGGACGACGCCTTTTTCGTGCCGCTGACCACGACGCAATCCATCGACGCCATCGCGGGCGCCTATGCCGAGATCGGGATGCGGGCGACACTGGCGCTGGATCAGCCGATCGTGCCGGAATACGACAAGTACCCGTTCCTGAAGGAGATCATCCCCGACAGCGTGCGGCACGACATGGACACCACCCCGCGCGAAACACCCGAGGCGATGCTGGAACATTATGCCCACCTGATCGGGCACTGGCACGGTGCGGCCGACGATCGGATCGGGGCAGCGGTCTCCTGCTCCGCGCCGCAGCGCGCCACACCGGATTACTTGCAGGCGCTGAGCGCCCTCGCCCGCGAACACGACCTTCCCTATTTCTGCCACATGCTGGAAAGCAAGCTGCAGCGCGTGCTGGGCGAGGAGAAATACGGCTGCTCGCTGGTCCAATATGCCGACCGGCTGGGGATCCTCGATGAACGGATGCTGGTCATCCACGCCATCTGGATCGACGAGCACGACATGGTGACGCTGGGCCGCTCGGGCGCCTGCGTTGCGCACAACCCCGTGTGCAACATGCGCCTCGGCAGCGGCGTCATGCCGTTTCGCGGCCTGTCCGACGCCGGGGTGCCGATCTGCCTTGGCACCGACGAGGCGGTCAGCGACGACAGCCACAACCTCTGGGGCGCGATCAAGACAGCGGGCGTCGTTCACGCCCTGTCCGGCCGCGATTACCGAAGTTGGCCAAGGGCGGACGAGATCCTCGCGGCTGTCTGGGACGGCGGCAATCGCGCGATGCGCCGGGATCAGCGGCTGGGTCGGATCGAAGTCGGCGCCGCGGCGGATATCGCCGTGCTGGACGGCGACGCCCCGACCTTCCAGCCGCTGCACGACATTCGCAGGGCGCTGGTGCTTTGCGAAACCGGTGCATCGGTGCGCCACACCATCGTCGGCGGTGAAATCATGGTCCGCGACGGACGCCTGACCATGATCGACGAAACGGCCCTGCTGGCCGACCTCCGCGCGATCGAGCCCGAGCTGCAGGCCGGAGCCCGCGCCGTGCAGGAAACGGCGTCGCGGCTGGAGCCGTATTACCGCGAGATGCTGGAACGCGCCCATGCCCGCGACGTGGGCTTTTCGCGCTGGGTCGGTCGGTAAGGCCGCCTAGACTGCCAGTTCGGGCCGATCCAGCATCATCCGCGCGATCCGGTCTGGCGTCGTGAACCACACCCGATCGCTGTTTCGGGTCATGTGATCAATCGCGCGCCGCAGCGCCCGCAGGCGGAACGGCTGGCCCGAGATGAAGGAATGGATCACCACCGGCATCACCAGCGGCTGCGCCTCCGAGGCTTCCAGCATCTCGTCGAACTGATCGATGATCATCCCCGAGAAGTCCGTCGCACTGGCCTGCCGACCGATGATCGTGGTGCTATCGTTCAGCTCCAGCCCGTAGGGAACGCACAGCAGCGGTCCCGCCCGGGTGGCCAGCCAGACCGGCTGATCATCCATCCCCAGATCGAGGACATAGCTGTAGCCGGCTTCCTTCAGCAGATCGGCCGTGGCGTCGGTATGGGCAAGCCAGGGGCTGGACCAGCCCATCGGAGCCGATCCTTCATGCGCCGTGACCGCTTCGGCCACCTGCTTCAGATAGGCGGCCTCCGACGTTTCATCCCGCCCGGTCAGCGTATCGGAATTGGTCAGTCCGTGCGCAATGACCTCGCATCCGTTCGCACGCGCGAATTCGGTCAGCTGCGGCGCGTGATCATAGACCTCGGTGTTCAGCAAAAGCGAAAGCGGGAGGTTCTCCTTGCCGAACCGTTCGATGATGCGGAAGGCGCCGACTCTGTTGCCGTAATCGCGCCAGGAGGTGTTCGCGTAATCGGGCTTGGACGCACCGGGGAACAGGTCCTCGGTCATGCCCTCGCCGAACACGTATTCCTCGACCCCCAGGACGAAGTAGACGGCCAACGTCTTGTCACCGGGCCAGCGATAATCGGGACGCTCGGTGATCGGGTGGAATGCGTAGCGCGGTTGTGACGGCAGCATCGGGAAAGCTCCTGGGTCGGACCGTGGTCCGTGGAAAGGGGCGGACCAGCCGCCTGCATGGGTGTGCGAGGTTTGCCGCGGCGCTCAGGCGATGATCAGCTCAAGCCCGAGCCCGCGCATTTCCTTGACCACTTCGACCGACGCGTTGTTGTCGGTGATCAGCATGTCGGCCTCGGTCAGGGCGGCGATTTTGGCGGTGGCGACGTGCTTGAGCTTGGAGTGGTCCGCCAGGAACACCACCTTGCCGGCGGCCTGGATCATCGACTTCTTGATCTCGGCCTCCTGCCAGTTGCTGTTGGTGAAACCCTTCTGCGCATGGACCCCCGCGCAGCTCATGAAGGCGACATCGGCATTAATCTCGCGCAGAAGCAGCTCCCCGAATGGCGAGACGAGCGAATTCAGCTTCGGCCGCAATGTCCCTCCGGTCACGATGACCGTGGCACCCGGATGTTCGCTCAGGATCGCCGCGACCGACAGCGAATTGGTCACCACGGCGATATCGGTCAGGGTATGGGGAATCTGGCTTGCCAGCGCCGTGACCGTCGAACCCGTATCCATGATGATCGTCTCGCCATCCCGGATCATCGAGGCGGCGAGCCCGGCAATTGCCTCCTTCTCGGCGCTGTGCATCACCGCGTTCATCTCGGGCGGGCGTTCGTACCGGCTTGGCCGGGCCGAGATCGCCCCGCCCCTAATGCGGCGCAGGATCTGCGAGCGTTCCAGATAGGCAAGATCGGCGCGGATGGTGACGCCGGAAACGTCGAGTTCTTCGGCCAGTTCCAGCACGTCGACACGACCGTGGATGTTCAGCTGGTCGACGATCTTCTGCTGTCGTTCGCTGGCTTTCAGTGAAGGCATCTGTAACTGCTCATACTTCGGTGCTGCGGGTCGGCCCCAGCGTGTCATCAATCTGATCCGAATTCCACGATATCCGCCCCGTTTCATGTGCCTTGAACCTGAAACGTTGCCTCCATGCGCAGACCGGACCGCGTCGCGGATCCGCGCGGAGGCGTCGCCCGGGCACCGCCAGCGGACCGCGCCAACAATCATTTACAAACTTTTACGAAAGCGCAACTTGGAAATTCACATCCATTTGAAGTGAAAGCCGCCACTACGGCCCGGGAATCGCAGCCAAACTCCGCTTCACTTTCCATTTCTTCAATCATATAGAGCCTTGACGCGCTGACCCCACTGGCGACATGGCGCGCAAAAATGCGGCAGGAAGCTTTCTTTTTCGAGGTCCTAATCTTTTATTTTGACGCACAAGTAAGATTCTTCATTGCCCTGCGGCGCAGGATCGGAAAGCCTCACGCTATCAACCGCCTGACAATGGAGAACGGCATGACCCCTGCACTGAAGGCCCTCGGACTATCGTTCTTGACACTGATGGCAGCGCCGGTGATGTCCACCGCGCAGGACGCGCCGTCGCTCAACGGCACCACCCTGCCCCAGTATGCGGCCCCCGAAGGCGGCCTGGTTGCCGAGATCCAGTCGCGCGGCAAGATCGTGAACGGGATCGAGGCACAGAACCCGCCGTTCGAATATGTCGACAACGGCGAGATCGTGGGCTTCGACATCGAGGTCACAAACCTGTTCGCCGAATCCCTGGGCGTCGAGGCCGAGTTCATCGACACCGCGTGGTCGGGCGTGATCCCCTCTCTTTATACCGACAAATTCGACATGATCTGGTCGGCCATGACGATCACCGAGCCCCGGAAGGAAGCGGTGAGCTTTTCCAAGCCCTATGCCTCGGACAAGGTGGAATTCATCGTTCAGGCCGGCAACACCGAGATCACGTCGCTCGAGGATCTGAACGGCAAGGTTCTGGGCACGCAGCTGAATTCGGCCGCCGAATTCCAGGCCCAGCAGCTGATCGAGGAACACGACCTTGATATCGAGCTGAAATCCTTCGACAGCTTCCAGGGTGCCTATCTCGACCTCAGGAACGGCAATGTCGATGCGGTGACCAGCACGCAGCTGAACAACCGCGTGCTGTTCGAAGCCAACCCCGGCGTCTACGAGGTGGCGATCGGTCTGCCGATCTACAACTTCGTCGGCGTGGCGATCCGCAAGCAGGACAGTGACCTGCTCGAAGCCGTGAACACCTTTCTCGACGCCAAGATCGCCTCGGGAGAGCTGGCCGCGCTGCAGGAAAAGTGGTTCGGCTACGCGATGGACCTTCCCGGGGAATAAGCACGTCACATGCCCGGTCTCGACTTTGACGTGATCCTCCAACGCTGGCCGGAATTCCTGGTCGGCGCGCGGGCCACGATCATCTACTCCGGAATATCGCTGTTCTTCGCCAGCGCCATCGGCCTTGCCGTGGCGCTGGCCCGCATGTCGCGCGTGACGCCGCTGCGCTGGTTCGCGCGCGGCTACATCGACTTCGTGCGCGGCACGCCGGCGCTGGTTCAGATCTTCTTCGTCTATTTCGGCCTGCCCGCCATCGGCATCAACCTGTCGGCGCCGACGGCGGCGGTGGTGGCCCTGTCGATCAACAGCGGCGGCTACCTTGCCGAAATCTTCCGCGGCGGTATCGCCAGCGTGGACCGTGGCCAGGCCGAGGCCGCGCGGTCACTTGGCATGTCAGGCGCCGAGTCGATGCGGCGGATCATCCTGCCGCAGGCCGTTCTGCGGGTCGTCCCGGCCGCAGCCGGCGAATTCACCAACCTGGTGAAGGGCACATCGCTGCTCTCCACGATCTCGGTCACCGAGCTGACCCGCGTGGCACAGGTGATCGTCGGCACGACCTTCCGGCCCATCGAGGCCTATCTCGCTATCGCGGTGATCTATTTCATCCTCAACGCCTTCATCGCGCAGGGCGCGGTTTGGCTGGAGCGCAGGCTGATGCGCGCGCAGGGGCTGATCCATGTCTGAGCCGATGGTGCGGATAACCGGCCTGCGCAAGTCCTTCGGATCCAACGAGGTTTTGCGTGGCATCGACCTTTCGGTGGAAAAGGGCACGACGATCGCCGTGATCGGGCCCAGCGGATCGGGCAAATCCACCCTGCTGCGCTGCGTCAACCACCTGGATCCCCCCACAGCCGGCAGCATCGAGATCGACGGCGAACCGATGTCCCTGAGACCGGATGCCCCGTACCGCCGGCAAGAGGCGCAGCTGAACCGGATGCGTTCGCAGGTCGGCATGGTATTCCAGCGCTTCAACCTGTTCCCGCATCGCAGCGCCATCGGCAACGTGATGGAAGGCCTTCTGGTGGTACGCCGCATGGCCGAACCCGAGGCCCGCCGCATCGCCGCCGCCATGCTGGATCGTGTCGGGCTGGCCGCCAAGATGGACGCCTATCCCGCGCAGCTTTCGGGCGGGCAGCAACAGCGCGTCGCCATTGCCCGGTCGCTGGTGATGGAGCCCAAGGTCATGCTCTTCGACGAGGCGACCTCGGCGCTGGATCCCGAACTGGTAGACGAGGTTCTGACCGTGATGCGGGAGCTGGCCGCCGAGGGGCTGACGATGATCGTCGTCACCCACGAGATGGGCTTTGCCCGCGACGTGGCCCGCAGCGTCGTGTTCATGGACCAGGGCGTGATCGTCGAACAGGCGGCTCCGCAGGATATCTTCGTTGCCCCCCAACACGACCGGACACGCCAGTTTCTCAGAAAGGTACTGCACCATTGACCGACGGAATTCTGATCAGGGGCGGCACGATCGTCACGCCGGAGGCTGTTTACGAGGCCGATATCACCGTGCGCGACGGGGTCATTGCGGCCATCGGCCGTGACCTGCCCGCCGACCCGGACAGCGCGGTGTTTGATGCCACCGGCCTGCACATCCTGCCCGGCATGATCGACCCGCATTCCCACCTGTGGGAACCGGGCTTCATCTCCGACGACGATTTTCGCGACAGCACGGCCTCGGCCGTCGCCGGCGGCGTGACCACGATCATCGAGATGCCGCTGACCACGCCCGAGGTGCTGGATCTCGAGATCTTCAGACAGAAAGCCGAACTCGGCCGCCGTACCTCGCATACCGATTTCGCGCTGCACGGCGGGGTGCGCCCCTCGAACCTCGGCGATCTCGAGGCGATGTGGGACGCCGGTGCGACCGCCTTCAAGATCTTCACCTGCGACACCGGCTGCGCGATGCACGGGGTCATCGACGATGCCGACCTGCGCGATGCGCTGGCGACCATCGCGGGATTTGGCGGGATCGCGACCTTTCACGCCGAGAACGACGAGCTACTGATCGCCAACCGCAAGCGACTGGACGCCGTCGGCCGCACCGACAATGCCGCCTTCAACGAATGGCGCGATGAAACGGTCGAACTGGAGGCGATCAACCGCATCCTGTTCTACGCCGGCCGCACCGGCGCGCGGGTCAATATCGTTCATGTCACCTCCCCGGCCGGGGTTGCGCTGGTGCAGCGTGCCCGGTCCGAGGGGATCGACGCCACCGCCGAGACCTGCCCGCACTACCTCTACCTGACCGATCAGGACATCGAGACGCGCGGCGCCTGGGTCACCTGCTCGCCGCCGATGCGCGGCCCGGATGCCCGGGACGCGATGCGCCGGCTGGTGGCCGATGGCACGATCATGACCGTCGGCTCCGATCACGGGCCGGTCGATCCGGAGCTGAAACGGCGAGGCGGCAACAACGTCTTCGCCGGCCAGCCCGGGATGCCGGCGAACGAGACGATGGCGCCGCTGATGCTGGACCTCGTGGCGCGCGGCGAGCTGACCCTTGGCCGGCTGGCCGAGGTCATGTCCGAAGCGCCCGCTCGGCTTTACGGGCTCTACCCGCGCAAGGGCGCGATCCGGGGCGGATCGGATGGAGATTTCACCCTTGTCGACCTGAACGCCACCTGGACGATCCGGGGAGCCGAACTTGTCGGCCGCGCCGGATGGACCCCCTACGAGGACGAGACGGTGACCGGCCGGGTCGCGGCAACGATCATCCGGGGCCGCATCGCCGCACGCGACGGCCGGCCCGTGGCCGAGCCGGGACAGGCGGCCTTCATCCCGCGCATCGGTGCGTCGAACGCCCTATGACAACACGGAAGACCAAGATGACCCAAGACGACCTGATCACCATTCCCGCTCGCCACGGCAAGGCCGCGACGCTGAAAGCAGGGCAATCCCTGCGGCTGATCAACACCCACGGCACGCAGGTTGTCGATTGCTGGGCCTGGCGGCAGGACGACCTGTCCGAATTCATGTCGATGGAGGCCACGCGGGTCTGGAACCAGCGGCTGAACCCGGACTTCGGCGACACCTTCGTGACCAACCACCGCAACCCGATCCTGACCATCGTCGAGGACACCTCGCCCGGGGTCCACGACAGCTTCATGGCTGCCTGCGACCGCCGCCGCTATGAACGACTGGGCGTGACCGAGTATCACCGCAACTGCTTCGACAACATGATCGAAGCTGTGCGCGAGCTGGGCTACGAGATCCCTCATCCGACGCTGGCCTCGCTCAACGTCTTCATGAACATCGCCGTGATGCCCGACCTGCGCAGCCTCGATACCCGGCCGACCGTCACGAAACCGGGCGATTACATCACCTTCCGGGCCGAGATGGATTGCATCGTCGCATTCTCCGCCTGCCCGCAGGACATCGTGCCGATCCAGGGCATGGAGGACAACATCCCGCGCGACGCGCATTTCTGCGTGCTGGACGACGGGTTCCCGGACGTCCCCGGCACCAGCACCTGGACGCCAGATACAAAGTGACCAGCTACGGCCGGGCCCTGCGCCCGGCCGCATTCCGGAACATCGTCACCAAATCAACGCCTTAATCGCCCGGCCGACGGCCCGGCTCCTCCAACATCCGCTATCCGGGCGCGCAACCGTTTCAGGCACATCCGGGAATGTCTGCTCAAAAACAAAGCGCTCCCGCCAAATAGTACCCAGTGACACAATCTGGCGGATTGAGTGTCCCCGCGCCGATTTCCTAGCGTCGCATCGGCTTCGAAGTCATCCGCTCGATGAAACGTCCCGCGCATGCAACCGGGCCAGACCAGAACATCCACTGCAGGAAGCGTTAACGTGCACGTAAAACCCAAACTTACCCTCACATCGGCCCTGACGGCCGTGGGACTGACCGCCAGCATCGCGACCGCGCAGGACTTCTCCGGCCAGACCCTCATCGTCGGCACATGGGGCGGCGATATCGAACGGCTGCTCAAGGAACACGCGGCCGCGCCTCTCGAGGAAAAGACCGGCGCCAAGGTCGAATTCCTGCTGGGAGGATCCGGAGACCGCATGGCCAAGATCTATGCCGAGCGCCAGAACCCGACGATGGATGTGACCTTCCAGAACATCTACGAAGCGCCCCAGCTGCTGGCCGACGACCTGGTAGTCGCGCCCGACCCCGAACTGGACATATACGAGACCGTCTGGGACGGCATGAACGACGGCTGCTATGCCATGTCTCTTGTGGGCCTGGGCATCGCCTATTCCAAGGACCTGGTGCCCGAGCCGCCCGAATGGGCCGACATGTGGAAGCCCGAATACAACGGCATGATCGCCATGGCGCCCTATCCGTCCTCCGAAGGCGACGGTCTGCTGGGTGTCGCGGCTCGCCTCGAAGGGGCAGACGAACATGACGCCGACGTTGCCTTTGCCAAGGTTGCCGAGCTTGGCGAACCCGCGCTCACCTATACCTCGCTGGACGAGGTCTTTGCCCTGATGGAAGCCGGCGAAGTCGCCATGGCGCCGATGATCTCGGGCTACGTGCTGGCCGGGCTCAAGGAATTCCCCGGCATCGGGTTCTCCTTCCCCACCGACCCCGGCCCGGTTCTGATCCGCGACATGGTCTGCCAGGTCAAGAACAGCCCGAACCCGGAACTTGCGCAGATGTTCATCGAATACGCGCTGTCGGCCGAAACCCAGAAGGCCTATGCCGAAGAGATCTATTTCGGCCCGACCAATTCGACCGTGAAGCTGTCCGAAAGCGCCGCCGCCGACACGATCAACTCGCCCGAAGAGGTCGAAAGCCTGCTGGCGCTCGACTGGCCCTGGCTGATCGAACAGCGCGCCGACTGGACCGAGCGCTGGAACAAGGACATCATGGGCCAGTAACCTTGCTGACACGACGCAGCGCAGGACTACTCGTTGCTCCGGCCGTCATCCTGACGGTCGGAGTTTTCGTTGCGCCCTTCCTTCTGCTTCTGGCCATGAGCATCTGGTCCCAGCCGCCCGGGTCGCTGATCCTCGATCCCACGCCGACGATGGAAAACTACGTCCGCATCGCCGGTGACGGCTATTACATCCGTGGCCTTCTGCGCACGCTCTGGCTGAGCCTGTCCACCACTGCCATCGCCGCCCTGCTCGCCCTGCCGCTGTCATGGTGGATCGTGCTGCGGGCCGGCCGGTTTCGCGGGCTGATGCTGACGCTGGTGCTGATCCCGATGGTCTGTGGCGCGCTGCTGCCGACACTGGGGTTGATGAACCTGCTGGGCCCGCTGGGCGTAATCAACGGAACGCTGAAATCGCTGGGCCTGATCGACCGGTCGTGGAAGATGCTCGGCAACCAGACCGGCATCCTGATCGGGCTGGTTCACGCCTTCCTGCCGCTGATGGTGCTGCCGCTGGTTTCTGCGCTCGACCGCCTGCCGGCGGATGTCGAAAGCGCCGCCATGTCGCTGGGCGCGAACCGCCGCAAGGTCTGGCGCCGCGTGATCCTGCCGCTGGCCGCCCCCGGCCTGATCGCTGGATCAGCCCTCGTGTTCTGCGCCGCACTGACCTCGTTCGTCACGCCGCTGATCCTGGGCCAGGGCAAGGTCGCCACCTTCGCCACCATGGCCTATCAACAGGCCTCGCTGGTGCTCGACTGGCCTTTCGCCTCGGCGCTGGCCGTGGTCATGCTGGTCATCCTCGCCCTGATCGGAGCCGGAGCCTGGGGCGCCCAACGCTGGGCCGCTGACACCCCATGAAACTGAAGACGATCCTCTGGGCCGCGTTGACCTTCGCCGTGCTGCTCTATCTCATTGCGCCGATCGCCGTGCTGATCTTTTCGGCCTTCGACGACGGCAAGTTCTTCCGCTTTCCGCCCCGCGAATTGTCGCTACGCTGGTTCCGCGCCGCGCTGGACAGCTCGGAATACCGCAGCGCGCTGGTCAATTCGACGATCATCGCCTGCCTCGCCTCCGTTCTGTCGGTCACCTTCGGCATGATGGCCGCGCTCGGCCTGACCCGGGGCGGCCTGCGGTCCCGTCCGGCGATCGAGATCCTGCTGCTCGCGCCCCTGACCCTGCCGCTTGTGGTCTGGGCCATCGCGCTCATCCAGATCTACGCGCGGCTCGGGCTCAGCGGGTCGTTCTGGGGCCTCCTGCTGGCCCATACGATCATCATCCTGCCCCTGTCCGTCCGGATCCTCATGGCCACCTTATCCAATATCGACCCCAACCTCGAAGACGCCGCCCGCAGCCTGGGCGCCCGCCCGATGCGGGCCTTTGCGCGTACCACGCTGCCGCTGGCCATGCCCGGGGTGCTGACCTCGGCGGCCTTCGGTTTCCTGATTTCCTTCAACGACGTGGTCGTGACCACCTTCATCGCCGGCGCCTCGTGGATGACCTTCCCGGTGCGCATGTACTCCCAATTGCGCGGCCAGGGCGTGGACCCGATCACGCTGGCCATCGGTGCGATGATCGTGGCCCTGACCCTCGTCATCGTCGCCCTCGGCGAGGCGCGCTTCAAATGGTCCCGCCGCATATGACCAGCTATCTCAAGATCGACCGCATCGGGAAATCCTACGGAACCACCCGGGTGCTTCAGGACGTCAGCCTCGATGTCGCGCCCGGCGAATTCACCGTGCTGCTCGGCCCGTCTGGCTGCGGCAAATCCACCCTTCTGCGTATCATCGCCGGGCTTCTGGACTGCGACAGCGGCACGCTGATGCTGCAAGGCCACGACATCACCGC
>NZ_AQQR01000023.1 GCF_002210095.1 Marinibacterium profundimaris
TCAAAGAAAATCAATGTCCTGCTGGACAACCATCATAGGAGACCCGGATGACCTACACGCGTTTTGCCTTGATGATCCTGTCATCGACCGTGATCATGTTCGTGCTCATGTACCTCAACACCTATGCGCTGGAGCATGTCTTCTTCAGCGAGACACGCAGCTACATGGCCCTGGTGATGGGGGCGACGATGGCCTTCGTCATGCTGATGTTCATGGCCTCGATGTACCCGAGCCGCTCGGTGAACGCGGCGATCTTCGGCGGCAGCGTCCTGGTTTTCGCCCTGTCTCTGTGGCTGGTGCGGAGCCAAGTTACCGTCGGCGGTGAAAGCTACATGCGCGCGATGATCCCGCACCATTCGATCGCCATCATGACATCCAGCCGCGCCGACATCGAGGATGCGCGGGTTGCCAAGCTCGCCGACAGCATCGAGAGCGCTCAGAAGAAGGAGATCGCGGAGATGCGCGGGCTTATCGCTGATCTGGATGCGGGCCGGGTGGTGACCGAGATCTACGAGGATCCGCTGCCCGAGGTCGGGGATGTCGCCGATGCACTAGGCAATACGCTTCTGTCCGAGCTGGATCCGGCGCCGCTGACAATGCAGGAGGCCGGGTCGGCAGCCCCGCAGGGCGAGACATGCGCGTTTCGCCGGACCCGCACCGAGGATCCGGTGCTGATCGCCGCCCGCGATGGCTCGGCCGCGGTTATGCAGCTGAACGGGGTCATCATTCCACTGGAACCGCAGGGCGACGGCTTTGCCGCGGAGGGGTTGCGCATGCAGGTGGATCCGGTCGAGGCCGCCCGGTCCGACAGCCTGCTGACCTTCGCGCTCGATCCGGGTCCACAGGCGATCTACCGGGGCTTCTGGTCTTGCTGAACGGTGGTGCGGCGGCGAAGCGCGAAGAATCCGACCGTTGCGGTCGGTTATCTGGAACTCTTCCGGCCCCGGGGCGTTCCCCGGTAGGCTGATAGGGAGGTGCGCATGACCATTCGCAACGATATCGTGGAGCTGATCCCCGCCCTGCGCGCATATGCTTGGGTGCTGACCCGGCGTCACGAGGATGTGGACGACTTGGTACAGGACACGCTTGTCAAGGCCATCGCCAAGGTGGACAGCTTCCAGCCGGGAACCAACCTACGCGCCTGGCTAATCACAATTATGCGCAACACCTTCCTCAACGCCATCGCGCGATCCAAGCGCTCGACCACCGGGACGGAGGATTGCATCTCGACCGCGCTGTCGACTCCTGCAACGCAGGAATGGTCGGTGCGCGGCTCCGAGTTGATGCGCGCGGTGGCGCGGCTGCCGCTGCATTACCGCGAGATGCTGGTCATGGTGGTGATGATGGGCGAAAGCTATGAGACGGCGGCGCAGATCTTCGGGGTGCAAGTTGGGACGGTCAAGAGCAGGGTCAATCGCGGCCGGTCGATGGTGATCGCGGATCTGGAGCGGCGCGCGCCGAACGACCCCCTGCCCCCGCAGTTCAATACGGAACGCTCGGCCTCGCCGGACTGAACCGGAAGGTCAGTGCGGCTCTTCCTTCTGGCGCAGCAGCGCCTGAAGCCGGTGGGCCAGTTCGAGAAGCCTATCCGGCGTCTCTTCGTCCCGGAGGCTTTCCAGATGGCGGCGTAATTGTTTTTCCAAGTCGTCCTGATCGACAGATTTTTGATGTACGTCGGTCACCTCGGGCTCCCTCCTATTATGTGCGGTCCCATACAGGTCTTACGAAGGAATGCACCGTTCGGATCAATCCAATTGCGTTTTTTTCGTAATCTTTCGCCGGGCATGCTACCCCGGCCACGCAATTAACGCGAGACGATGCCGGGGGGCATTCGTGTCTCATGTTGCCACCATGCCTCATTCGCCATCCGGCTGGCGTAAATATCCCCGGCCCGCCGAGATGCAGGCCGGGATTTTCGTTGTGCCTTCGGCACCCGCTGGTTCACGCTTGAGCGGTCTGGATGCGCAGGTTGTTCTGCACGTGGAGGACGCCCGTGACCCTGTCAGCGCAATCCTCGGCGCAGCGCTTGGCCTGGCGCGAAGACACCGTGCCGTCGAGCGTGATCTCCCGATCATGCACGCTCACCGAAATGTCACTGGCATCGACACGGGGATGTTCGGTCAGGTGGTCGTTCACGTCTTCCTCGATCCGGGCATCCGAGCGCACGTAGCCCTTTGGCCCGCGACCGCGATGATCGGCCTCGCGCCGCGCGGTTGCATCTTCGTCGCCGAACCACGAGGCGATCTCGTCTCCGGCACGGTCCATGAAATCGCGCTCATGGCTGCCGTCCTGGCCTCGGTACTGGCCCGCATACTGGCCCCGATACCGACCGCGCGGATCAGCCCACGGTGCGCCCTGGGGCGATTGCCGGTCATGGCCCGGGGGCAACGGCCAGCCGTATCCCATACCGCCCATCGGACCTGCGGCAAAGCCGTAGGGATCGGGCCAGAACCCGGGGTCGACGGGCTCGTCGCGATGCCGTTGGCGGGGGGCGTTGCGCCGCGCAAGTTCCTCGCGGGCTTCCTCTTCGGTCATGTTGTCGAAACGTCTGGACATGGTCTCCTCCTTTCAGCCGGTTTCAATGCCGGCCGTCTGATACCAAGGAAACAAGCGCATGCCGCACAATGTTCCAGCGTCTCAGGAAGCTGTGAGCGGGTCCGGCGGCCGGGGATCTCAGTCCGGACCCGACCCGTCGGCGAGCCCGGCCAGAAGTGCGCGCAGGTGCGCCTCGTTCACGGGTTTGCGCAGATGCGGCGCTTCGCGGATCAGCGCGTGATCGGCATAGCGCGAGGGATCGTAGCCGGTAAGAAAGAGGAAGGGCCGCCTGCCCGTGCAGCATCTGGGCGATCGGCAGGCTGGTGTCGTCGCGCCCGAGGTTGACGTCCAGTATGGCGAGATTGGGGGGATCCTTTTCAATGGCCGCTATGGCCTTTGACGACGACGCGTGCGGCCCGTCGACGACATAGCCCCATTCCTCCAGGAACATCGCGAGATCCATGCCGATCAGGAACTCGTCCTCGACCAGCAGGACCCGGGTAGAAGCGGTGTCGCCTGAATTGGCGGGCAATGGATTTCCCTGTTCATTCCGCGCCCGGGCGGCGTTCGATCACGCATTCCAGGCCCGTGCTTTTGTAGACAAGCCGGATGTCGGCATTTAGTTCCCGCGCCAGAAGCGTTTCGATCAAAAAAGTTCCGAAACCCTGACGCTCCGGCGGCCGCACCTCCGGCCCATCCAACTCCGTCCAGCTCAGCCGCGCCAGGTCGCCGTCGTCCGCGCGGACATGGACCTCGACCTGCCCGACTCCATTCCGAAAGGCCCCATACTTCGTGGCGTTCGAGGCCAACTCGTGAAGCGCCAGCCCGAAGGAGAGGGCGGTGGTGGGATCCAGCAGCAGATCGTCGCCGAAATAGGTGAAGCGGCCGTCGCCGGGCTCGACGAAGGGCGCCGTCTCGGCCTCGGCCAGCGCGCGCAGGCCCTGCCCGGCCCAGTCGCGGCGGGTTAGTGCATCATGGGTCCGCGAGATCGCCGCCAGCCGGTCGGCCAGGCTGCGCGCCATAGCCTCGGGCGATTCCGCCGTGCGGGCGGTGAACCGCGCCACCGCCTGCGCCGTGGCAAGGCTGTTTTTCACCCGGTGCTCGAGCTCGGCCAGCAGGATGTCCTTGCGCTCTTCGGCGCGCACGCGCTCGGTCACGTCGATCGCCGACGGCAGGATCTCGGTGACCTTGCCAGCCTCGTCGGTGAGCGGCACCAGCTGCAGATCGATCACGATGATCTCGCCTCCAGCCATGCGCGATGGCACGTCATAGCGCACCGTCTCTCCCGCCGCGGCCCGGGCGATGGCGTCTTTCAGTCCCTCCTGAACCTCCGCACTGAAGGTCCACCACCAGCAATCCCAGAACTTCTTTCCGATCACGCCCTCGCGCGTCAGCCCGCCGTGCCCGAGCGCCACCGCATTCGCCTCGGTCAGCGTTCCGTCGGGATCGAGCATGCCGACGAAGGCGCTCAAACCGTCCTGTAGCCGTTGCAGCCGCTTGCGATGCTCGGCATCGCGCTGCTGGGCGAGGATCTGGTCGGTCACGTCAACGGAAAAGCTGATCACGCCCTCGACATTCCCGCGCGAGTCGAACCAGGGCTCCAGCACGCTGCGGAAGATTATGCGCTTGCCGGTCTCGGCGCGGTCGGGCATCACCGCGTCGAGCAGCACCATCTCGTTCGATACCCCGGACTTGTATGCGTCCAGCAACCGCTGCAGCAATTCGCTGCCCTGCAGCTCCGGCATGGCCACCTCGATCGCTTGGCCAAGGATCTCGCGCTCGCCGATATCGTGCTGGTTGGCGGGGTTGGAATACGTCGTGATCAGCTCCGGCCCCTCGTGCATCGAGATCGAGACCGGCGCCTTGTCGAAGATGCGCCGGAGCCGGGCCTCGCTCTCGGCGATCCGGCGCTCCAGTTCGCGCTCATTGGTCACCTCACGCACGCAGCCGCCGATGGCAAAGACCGTTTCGCCATCCATCACCGGGTAGAAATCGACCTGCCCCTCGCGGACGCGCCCCGGCTCGGCCGGCGTCTCAGAGCGGACCGTGATCCCGCGCACCGCCTCTCCGGTAACGAAGACCCGCTCCTGCAACTCGGCGATCTCTGCGTGAACGGCGGGAACCATGTCGGCCTGGCGCTGGCCGATATGATCCTCTACCGAATGGCCGTTGGCCGCCAACTCGTTGTTGATGCGCAGGTATCGCAGGTCTCGGTCCAGCAGGTTGAGCCCGATCGGCGCGGTATCGTAGAGCTGTTCGAGTTCGGCGTATTGCTCCCGCAGGATCCGCGCGTTCCTTTCGAGCTGGCGCTCGTTGCGCTTGCGATGCGTGATGTTAACGAAGGTGATGATCACGCCGTCCAGCCGGTTGTCCACCGTGCGATAGGGGCGCGTCCGGGCGATGAAGGTCTCGTCGGTCGCCGCCACCCTGACCTCGCGTTCGATGGGGCGGAGCGAGCGGTGAACGGCGGCGGAATCCTCCTTCATCTCGGGATAGTCGACCTTGCTCGCCAGATCGTGGATCGAGCGGCCGATATCACGCTCCTGCACGCCGAACAGCCGGGTCAGCTCGGGGGTGAAGAGGCGCACGCATCCGGCCGCGTCGATGAACAGCGTGGCGATGTCGGTGCTTTCGAGCAGGTTCTTCAGATCGCTGTTGGCGCGGGCGAGCTGGCGATTGTTCTCGGTCAACTCGGCGTTGATCGTCTCCAGCTCCTCGTTGATCGACTGGAGCTCCTCGCGACTGGTCTCGAGTTCTTCGTTGGAGGTCTGCAGCTCCTCGTTCATGCTGAGCAGCTCCTCGTTGGCGCTGCGCAGCTCCTGTTCGGTCGTCTCGCAATCCCGTTCGAGCGCGGCCAGCCGCTTGCGGGTGAGGATCAGCTCCCGTTCGTAACCGGCCTCGCGCCGGCCGCCGAATTCCGCGGCGAGGTCCTCGGCATTGCCCTGCCGCACCTCGGTCAGCGACAGCAGCATCAGATCACTATCGCTGCTGAAGGGCGTGACCGCCACGTCGAAGAGCAGCGGGGTGTCGCCCCGCTCGACCGCGACGTTGAGTATCTCCGCTTCGAGCCCAGTCTCCCGTGCTTCGACAAGGGCCGATTTCGCCGGCAGGCGCAGGTCCTTGGTCAGGAAATCTCCCAGAGCGATGCTGGTGGTTCCCCTCGCAGGCTTCACCAGAGCGGTCATCGCCTCCGAGACATAGACGACCTCATCATGGCGGTTGACCAAGGCGAAGGGCGCGGCGCGGTGCTGCAGGAAGAGCTGTTCGGCCTGGGCCTCCATGCTGTCGGCGGGTCTGGTGTGCGCCGCCGTGACCCCGACGGCGGCCGGGAGCCGGTCACCGAATGCTGCGGTAGGCTGTGGGAAATGGCCGAAAAACCAGGCGGGGCCTGATCGTCGCGCTGGAACAGCCTTGACGGGCGGTCGAGCGTCCGAAAATACCGTTCGCTGCGGCCCAGCGTTTCGGAGGGGCCCAGCCACAGAAACCCGCCCGGGTTCAGCCCGTAATGGAACCGCGGCAGAATGGTCTCCTGGCTGTCGGCGTTGAGATAGATCATCACATTGCGGCAGGAGACCAGATCGAGCTTCGAGAAGGGCGGATCCTGCAGCAGGTTGTGCGGAGCAAAGACGCACATTTCGCGCAGCTCCGAATTCACCTGCCACACCGCGCCCGCTGCCGCCAGGGACTTTTCGCGCCGTTCCTCGGTCAGCCCCTCGATGGAGGCCTCGGTATAGCGCCCAGACCGCGCCTGGCGCAGCGCGTCGATGTCGATATCGGTCCCGAAGATCTTCCAGGGCCGGGTATCGCCCGTGCTCTGGCGCATCTCGGCCACGAGAATGGCCAGCGAGAACACTTCCTCGCCCGTCGAACAGCCGGGCACCCAGATGCGGAAACCACTCTGATCGATGTCGAGCAGAGGCCGCAGGACCTTGGCTTGCAGGCTCTCGAAGACTTCGGGATCCCGGAAGAACTGGGTCACGCCGATCAGGAAGTCCTGCATCAGCAGCTGCCGTTCCTCGGGCTTCTGGTCGAGGGTGCGCAGATAGCCCTCGATCGAGCTTTGCCGCAGCAGCGACATGCGCCGCGCAATGCGGCGGATCAGGGTGCCGGGCTTGTAGCCGGAAAAGGAATTGCCGGCCTCTTCTTCCAGCCGGCCGAGCACATCGCCGAGCTGCGCCTCGTTCTGTTCGAGCAGATGATCGCGGCCGACGCGCTCTTCCAGGTCGCGCCGGTGATCAACGATGTCCAGGATCCGCGCGGGCATGTCCTGCGGCTTTCCTGCACCAGAGCGATGCCGCCGCGCATCTTGATCGCCCGCACGCCCATCGTCCCGTCCGATCCCGTGCCCGAAAGGACCGCGGCAAAGGCCCGCCGCCCTGCCGTATCGGCCAGGGACCGGAAGAACCGGTCGATCGGCGTGCGCACGCCTTCCTCGCGGTCGCGGTCCTCAAGCCGGAACCGGCCCGCCTCGATGGTCAGAAACCGGCCGGGCGGAATGATGAAGACGTGATCCGGCTCGATTGTGCCGCCATCCTCGATCTGGGTGACCTGCACCGGCGTATGGGCCCGCAGGAGCTTGTCCATGAGCGAGGGCTGGTCCGGCGAGAGATGCTGCACCACCACGCAGGCAAGGCCGCTGTCATTCGGCAGGGCCTGCACGAACTCCTGCAATGCCTCGAGCCCGCCAGCGGAGGCGACGATCCCCACGATAGGCGGCAATTTGGGCATCGTACATCCTCTCCCAGAGCTGATCTTGTCCCGATCCTGCTTTGGTGGCAGGGACGCGTTCACGCCTCGGGTCTCAGGCCAAACAGCCGGCTGATCGATTGCGACCGGCCGAAGTTTGAAGTTAATGTGGTGGAAAGAAAAATCTAGGGTTTGAATATGATGGGAGACGGATCGTCCCCCCCGACCGCCAACCCTCTCGGGACCGGTGTCGAAGGGTTTGACGATATTCTCAACGGCGGGCTCCCCGCCGGCCATGTCTACATGGTGAGTGGCGCGCCCGGGACCGGCAAGACCACGCTCGGGCTCCAGTTCCTGCTGGCCGGCCGGGCCGCGGGATCCTCGCGCGGCATGCTGTACCTCACGCTCTCGCAGACAGCCGAGGAATTGCGTGGCGTGGCCCGGTCCCACGGCTTCGATCTCAGCGGGATCAACATTGTCGATCTTCTCGCGGACGAGATCCGCGACATCGGGAATGCGCAAAGCGTATTGCACAGCTCCGAAGAGGAGCTGGCGGGCCTCATTACCGCGATCGAGACGGCCGTCGCGACCCATGATCCCGAGCGGATCGTCATAGATGGCCTGTCCGAGATACGGCTCGTCAGCAGTTCGCTGCTGCGCTTCCGGCGCAGCCTGCTGGGCCTGAAGGTCCGGCTGAGCGAGCGCGAGACCACGGTGATGATGATCGACGGATTCGACGACGAGGACATGACCAAGACGGCCGAACTCATCGCCCACGGCGCCATCCGCATGGACTGGCAGGCGCCGGATTACGGCGTGGCCCATCGGCGCGTCCAGGTCATCAAGATGCGCGGCGCGGCGTTCGTGGAGGGCTTTCACGACATGCGCATCGCCACGGGTGGGCTGGAAGTCTCGCCGCGCTTGGTGCCGCCGTCGCAGCCGGTCGATATCGACGACTGGGAGCTGCGTTCGGGTGTCGAGGCGCTCGACGACCTCTGCGGCGGCGGTCTGCCCGGCAACGGAACGACGCTGATCTCCGGCAGCACAGGCGCCGGCAAGTCGATCCTCTGCACCATCTACGCGCGCCAGACGGCCCTGCGCGGGCACCGGGCGTCGGTCTTCCTGTTCGAGGAGATGCAGGAGGATTTCGTGAAGCGCTCGCGTTCCCTGAATATGGGGCTCGACGAGCCGGAAATAGCCGAGCGCTGCAAGCTGGTTCATATCGACCCGGCCGAGCTGTCGCCGGGCGAAGTCTTTGACCGGATCGTCCACGAGGTCGAGGCCGGCACCCGGCTGGTGATCCTCGATAGCCTCACCGGCTTCTTCCACGCGCTGCCCGAAGGGCGTGGCATGCTTGTGCAGTTCAACGCGATCCTCAACTATCTCAAGCGCCAGAAGGTCGCCGTCCTGATGACGCGCAACATCTCCGGCACCGGCCCGGAAGAAGCGAGTACCATGGATCTCGACGTCAGCTTCGTCGCCGACAACCTGATCCGGATGCGGCAGATCCAGACCGGGGGCCAGATCGAGCGGGTGATCTCTGTCGCCAAGAAGCGCTATGGCGCGCATTCCCGCGAAGTGCGCCGGATGCGGATCGAAGCCGGGGGCGTGACGCTCGAAGCCTATGCCGGGGATCCGCCGGCCATGACCCGCGGCGATGGCTGAAACGCCCGCCGATCCGCCGGAACCGGAAGCTGCCTCCCGGGTGATCATCGTGGCGCCGTTCGGGGCCGACATGGCGGTGCTCAAACGGATCGTCGCCGCACACGACCTGCGGCCGGTGACTGCCCCGGGGGAATGCGGACCGCTCGAAGAGCGGCTCGCGGCGAGCTGGGACATCCTGGTGCTGACGGCCGAGGCCTGCCGGCCGCGGATCCTGTCCTGCGTGGCCGCACGGCTGCTCGATCTGCCGGTCTGGTCGGCGCCCCCCGTCGTGATGCTGTCCGAAACGGAAATCGCCGGGCGTAAGGCGGCCGGCCTGTTGCGCGAGGCGCGGCCCGATCTGCCGGTGGCGATCCTGATCCGTCCCTGCGACGAGGTGGAGATCGCCTCGGCCCTGTCGGTTGCGCGTCAATCGCGGGTCGGGCAGCTTCGGGTTCGCGATCTGCTCGAGGATCGTGAACGCGCGGTCGAGCATTCCGGCTTCCTGTATCACGAACTGAGCCACCGGGTGTCCAACCTCTTTGCCATGATCAAGGCGTTGGCCGGGCAGACCCTGCGACACACGCCCGATCCCGGCACCTTCCTCGGCGCCTTCAACGACCGCATGGACGCGTTGGCAGGCATCTACGGCGCCATGCGCGCCGACGATTGGGAGACCACCGAGCTCGATGCCATAGTGCGCGGCGCGGTGCTGCCGCTGCTAGCCGATACGGAAGCGATCAATCGGTTCACAGCTGATGGTCCCCCGGTCCGTCTCGTCGCCGATGTAGTAACGTCACTGGGTCTGGCGTTGCACGAGCTGGGCAACAATTCCCGAAAGCATGGTGCCCTCTCCGTGGCGCAGGGCCGGGTGTCCGTCACCTGGTCGCGCAGCGCGGGCGGCGACGGGCTGGACATGAGATGGCAAGAGGCCGGCGGGCCGGAGGTGCATCCGCCCACCCGCGAGGGCTTCGGCACCACTGTCATCCGCAGCGCACTGAAGGGCGAAGGCGCCTCGGTCGATCTGGACTACCGGGCCGAGGGGGTGGTTTGTCGGTTCCGCATTCCGCGGCGCTTTCTGTCTTAAGCCTTGGCAAAGGCTCCGACGCGGGCCATCAGGTCAGCAGTTCCTTGCCGCGCACCTCGGCGACTGCCACCAGCAGGCGGGTCAGCCAGCTTTCGACATCTTCGCCCGAGGGCTGCCCCGTCTGTATCGCCTGCACCAATACCGCCTCGACGAGCCGGTCAGCTGCTTCCGGTCCTTCCATCAGCATCATGGCGGTCAACCGCAGGCGCGGCAAAACGCGGACAACATCGTTTTCGGGGACATTAAGTTCATCCAGCGCAGAGCGGGCAACGTGACGGACACGAGCAACCGACGCGGGCTTGTTCAGGCGCGAGGCGAAATGGAACCGTTCTGGAATCCGGATGTTGCTATAGGCACTGTAGAACACGATCGGTGCGCCCCGCTCGTGCAGGCTGTCGGCGATGGGAAAGACGGCTTCTCCGCAAATGTTGATATCGAGAATTGCCATATCGGCCGTGGGCGCCAACTTCATCCCGGCTTCGACGCTGGTCGCCGGTCCGATGACCTCGGCGCCCAGGTCAGAGAATTGCCAGGCGAGTTCGGAGGCCTGTAGCCAGTCGTCTTCAACAATGAGTACTCGTACACCTTCAAGGCTGGCCATGATCCCGTCCTATCGTATCTGCGAGGTCGGACCCGACGGACTTACCGCGGGCGGCTTACGCACCGGATGCAGATCCGGCAAATGACACTCCTTCGACGGGTAAACGCAGCACGACAAGGATTTGATCCATCCTGGATGCTAGTTTTATTTCGCACGGCATGCCCGGAACTGCCGGAACCTCCCCGGCCAATTGGAACAAAACGCCAGCGCTTCCTGTTCAGCCCATCAATGTCGTTAGCAAAGGAGGAATTCTCATGGTGGCGCATTTATCTCGCTTCGCGGGTGCCACGGCGATCGTTGGCCTTATCGCGAGTGTGGGATCGGCCGACAATGGTGCGGCCACGCTTTCTGTCGGCACCAGCGAGGAATTCGGCGACTATGTCGTCGGACCCAATGGGAAGCCGGTCTATACATTCCTTACCAAGCGCGGCGCAAGCGACGGGCAGGATCCGCTCGATTCCTGCAACGCCGATTGCCGGGAGGAATGGCCGCCGCTGGACGCCCCGGGCGAGGTGCGCGCCAGCAAAGAGCTCGACGCATATCTGCTGGGGACGACCAAGGACGAGGACGGCGAACCGGTGGTGTCCTATGCCGGCCAGCCCCTATTCAGCTTCTACCGAGACGCTGCCGGGGACGAGCCGAGCGGACAAGGGATCTACAGCTTCGGCGGTTACTGGGCGCTTCTGAATCCCTCGGGCGTGCCGATCCGTTCGGACGCGATCCCGGCGCCGGATACCGAGTGATCACAGGCATTGCGCTTGGGTCCGGAAAAACGCCCCGACGCAACCTGACATGAACGCCATCAAACGGTTCCCCGGAATCTGGCCGCCGGCCTCTCTGTCGCTCAGGGGGGGCCAGCGTGGCCTTGGGCGTCGGGCGGATCAGGTGGCCATGTCGGTCAGCCATCGTGGATAACTCATGTTCTGGCATTCAACGATTCCGAGCCGGTCACGTAGCTGCGACAGTGCCGCCAGATCGTCACCTTCGATGGCCAAGCTCAGTGTCACAGCCCCGTCGCTGGTTCGCAGCTCGGTCATCTCGGCCATGCAATGGCCGACGTCATATCGCTGTCGGGTCTTGCACACCCTGGCCTCGCGCGCCCCGCCCCGCTCGAAAGCCTTTCGGATCTCGACGGGGCCATACAATCTGGTGGCGTCCAGATCAGGCATGCCGGATGCCCCGACAAACGCTTCGGGAAAGGCCGCGCCCGACGCCGGCAATTCGATCAGCCCTACGGGATCCCAGCGCTCGAACCGGTCCTCACGCCCGACCAGCCGCTTGAAATCCAGCTCCTCACCGTCCCTCAGCTTGAAGATACGGTCGATGGACGGACCGAGAAAATAGACATCCTCGCGCCGATCTTGCCCCGACCGCGCCGCCTCGCGCTGCAGCGACCGACGTTTGTCGCCGAGGTCTTTTCCGAAGATGCGGTATTCAAGCCGTCCCATACACGCGGCCTCTTAGCTTTCCAACTGGCCCGATTCCTGTTCCACCAGGGCCGCAATGGCCCGGAACTCCTCGGCCTCGGTCATTAGCCCGCTGTCCAGCTCCGATAGCACGGCGCCCGGATCTTCCTGCCCGTCGCTGGGAACTTCATGGCTGACAAGCCAGTCCGTCACCGACTCCCGGGTCGCGCGGCCCGAGGCCGCCAGAAGCCTGGCCAGCAGACGCCGATGGGCGACGGCCCGTGCCTCCAGCATCTCCAGGCGCGATTGCATGTCGGTCATGAGGCTGCTCCAATGGGGCGTGGCTCGCTCAGGCGCAGGCGTCCGGGTGGTAACTCGGGCGGCAGATCCGGCGCCTCGTCGGGTTCCCGATCGGGAAGCTCCTCCAGACCGCCCGGATCGACATCCGGCAGATCCGGCTCCGGCGCTTCCGTCGGTGGCGAAGGCGGGCTGTTGTCAGGCTCCGAGTCGGACGGGATCTCGGCAGGCGGATTGCCAGGGGGCAATCCCCCCCACTGCGGCAGGGCTCCGAAACCCCGGTATTCGGGTAGGCTCGTAATCATAGTCATTTTGTCGTTCCTCCGTTCCAGCTATTTCACGCCCGCCACGGCTGACCTGTCGTCGGTCCCGTGTCGCGGCGCCGTCGCACGGGGCGCGCCCGGCCTGGTAATCGGCCTGCGCGAGGTCCTCCATGTCATTCGGGTTGACCAGTAGCGCCTCGACCTGTGCTCGGCGGCATCGCCAAAGTGGAATAGGGTCAGCACACCGGGATCCTCCGGATCCTGCGCGGCGACGAATTCCTTGGCGAGGATGTTAAGCTCCTCGGCCAAGGAGATCATGGTACATGCCCGCGCCCCGCCAAGCAAAAGCGCAATCATGTGACGGTCAAACTAGCGGCGCATATCGCGGATCGGGATCCAGACTGGCTCCGCACGGGCCCTGATCAGATCGGACGCGATCTCGTCGAGCTCGTTGGTGATGCACGTAGGCCAGGACCTTCTCGCGGGACGGCCGCGCGATTTGGACCGGGCAGGTCAGCTGTCCTGGCCCGTTTTCCGCTCCAAGCTTTTCTTAGCACGCCGCCGCCCGGGATGCACCCAGGTCCAAATGCAATCGGATGAATCGAGAGCGTCCATCAACGCCACCACCAGCCTGCCCGGATAAGAACCGCTAGTCGGAATCTTGTTTGAAATGGCTATTAGCCTCGACATTTGGCATACCCTCCTCGATTTCTCCCTAAACAGACCTCGGCGCGGGATGTTCCGGCCGATTTCACCTGCCGTGGCGGGATTCCGTCTGCGGCTATCTGAAGGCCAGGACCCAACGTGTTCACCCCCGCAGGATGATCCAGGCGATGAAGAGGATGATCGCACCGACGGCCAGCCCGATGAGGAGCACACTGGCCCGCCCGGCGCCAGCGGAGCCCCTACCATTGGTATCGTGCGGCCGCGTGCGCGCCGTCTCGTGCCGGGACGCTTCGCGCACCTGGGCCGCCGTCGGCGGATGGCCTGAGGCTTCGTCGTCGGTGCCGAGGGGCGCCGCAGCCGGATCGGGATGCGCCACCTTGTCGCCGGTGGCGCCGCTGTCGATCCGGTCTCTCAAGCGGCTCGCGGCCGCCGGGCCCGAGTGGCGAACTTCATCTGAACCTGTCATGCAATCGCTCCTTCCCGTCTGGCGGGGTTAATAGTTTGCGGGGGGATCGCTGGCGGGGAAGGATTCATCGCTCGCCTCGTCGACACGGTCCCAGGTTCCGGGCGGATTGCGCATCTGTGACGGCCCGGCATCGCGCACCTCGCGCCGAGACCTTTGTCGCATCGCCCTTCGGATCAGGGCTACGGCGCCGAGCGCGGCGCCACGAAGCAGCAGTTTCCGGATCATGATATCCTCCTCTTCTCTTTGGCTTCATCGCCCGCCATGGCCGCTCGGCGGCCCAGTTCGGGAGAGCAAACAAACGTCTTGCGTCATGGTTCCGAACGGCGACGGTTCAGCGTGTTCGCCCGAGGCTTGCGTCGAGCCAATCGGCAAGATCCGCCGGCGCGCCAAGGCGATACATCGCCTCCGTCGGGCCGGGCCGATCTTGATCCCGAAGCCGCCCAGAGCCTGCACGGCGCGAAACCCGTCCTCGTCGGTCGCATCGTCGCCGATCATGACGGGGACGCGGCCCGCAAAGGGAGGCTGCGCGAGAAAGCCGTGCAGAGCCGCACCCTTGTCCACGCCGGGCAGCGCGGCTTCGCTGACCATCTTCCTATGCATCACCCACAGCCCATGCGTCGCCGCCGCCGCCTCGACTGCCGCCATGCAGGCCGCCGCGTGCCACCGACCCGGGCTTGCGTTCGATCAACAGCCCGAACCCGCGCGCGAGCGCTTTGAATTCCCCGAACGCCCCGGACAGCCCACGACACTCTCTCACCGGTTCCATATCGGGCCGGCGCTCACCGGGCCGCAGCACTTCGAGCCCATGCGAGCCGGACAGCGCCAACGAAACCCCGCACGGCCGTCCTGCGAGATCATCCAGCGCGCCCCGAGAGCACGGCCACTGCCCCATCGGTGGAGCTGAAGAGGCGGGCGGCGAGGCCTGCCATTTATTCGGTGATCCGAACATTTTCGGGGTGCTCCTCGAGCGGCGCGAGAGTGCCATCGAAATCGAGGAAGACGGCGCTGCGTTGCCAGTCGGGCATCGTTGGCGCTGTCAGGGGATCTTTGCGGATCGTAGAAAGGTCCATGTCCACCTGCTCCCGGGTTGTACGGCGCGTGGTTGCATCAGTTAGGGATTCAACAACCGGCCCAGCTCGATGTTCCCGGCAAAACGGGCAAACGCAGAGGATAGGAAGCCGGAATAAGGAACCCCGCCGGAACCGCGCAACGGCTCACGACAGGGCAACGTCGGCCCGACATGCCGGGCCGGGCCGCGACGCCGCTCAGGCGCTTTTGGTCGCGCCAAGCTTGTCGGCCTTGACCGCACCGCGCTGCCCCATGGGCTCGTCCGGTCCGACCGTGGTGTCCGCGGCGGTCTGCGCCTCGAGTTCGGCGTTCAGCTCTGCGCCCATGAGCACGATGAACGCCGAGAGCCACAGCCACATCAGCAGCACGATCACGCCGGCGAGCGTCCCGAAGGTCTCGTTGTAAGAGGCGAAATTCCCGACATAGAAGGCAAAGCCCGCCGAGGCCACCACCCAGATCACGCAGGCCACCAGCGCGCCGATACTGATCCATCGCCACTCGGGTGAATCCCGGCAGGGCCCGAAATGGTAGAGCGCGGCAAGGCCCACGATCGCCAGCCCGGCCAGAAGACCCGCAAGAAGGATCGTTGCCAGGGTCTGCACCACGATCCCCGCCGGCAGGATCGCCAGGATGACCGGCAGAACGACCGCCGCCCCCAGCCCGGCCAGCGCAAACACGAGGAAAAGCAGGGTGAAGGCGAAGGTGACCAACTTGAGCCGGATAAAGCCTCGCGTCTCCTGTTCGTCATACGCGACGTTCAGCCCTTCGATCACGCTGGCGACCCCTTTCGACGCCGAATAGAACGCCAGCAGCAGGCCGACGACCGCGGTCAACCCGAGCCCGCCGCCCTCGCTGCCCGCCACGGCGGAGGCCTGGTCGGTCACGATGGTCACGACATCCTCGGGCAGCAGCCCGGACAGCCGGTCGACCTGTTCGACGACGGTGCCCGGCTCGACCAGAAGGCCGCTGATCGCAACCAGAGCAGTGATCGCCGGAAACAGGGCCAAAAGCCCGTAAAACGCGATCCCGGCGGCCACCAGGCTCACACGGTCGGCCGCGATCTCGTCCTTGACGCGAAAGGCGACATCCTTCCATCCGGTGGCGGGGATCTGAAACGGGGTTTGGGCTGAGCGTCCGCGAGCCATGAAATCATCCTGTCCTGGGGTGGTGCGAAGGCCCGCATGGGCCCTCGCACCCGTGTTTCAGCTGTCAGAGGTTCCGAGCTCGCGCTTTTCGGCCTCGTGCCTGGCCGTATCGGCGACGCGGTCGGCGGCGGAGCGGACCTTGTCGGCCGCCGCTTCGGCTGCGGTCCGGTCGCCCGGTGCCATGTCATCGGCCTCCGACTTCGTCTCGCTTGCGATGTCCTTGACTTCGTCGCTCACCGCTTTCGTGACCTCGGCGGCCTTGCGCTTCTCTTCCTCGAAGATCCGCTCGGCCTCGTCGAAGAGATCGTCGCTCTGCTGACCCATCAGGTCGTCCTCGACCTGGGTGCGCGGCAGTGCTCCGCCCAGGGCCGCACCGACCGCAAGTGCCAGTGCCCCCACGACCAGCGGTTGCTGGTCATAGAAGTCCTGCGCCGTCTCGATCCCGCGCTCTGCGTTCGCCGAGGCGCGGCGGCGCATCTCAAGCGCCTTCTCGCGCGCCGCGATCACGCGGGCGCGGCCTTCTTCGGACAGATGTTCCGTGCCGTCGGCGATGCGCTGGCGAGCCGCCTCGAGCCGGTCGGATGCGGAAGACCGCGCGCTGTCGACCCGGTCGCGCACATGCGCGCCGGTCTCGGCCAGCCCGGATTTCGCGTCGGCCGCCGCCTTCGACACCCCGCCCGAGACGCGGCTGGTCGTATCGGCGATCCCGTCCGAGACATGACCGGCCTTCTCGGACACCCGTTCGCCCACCGAACGGTGGTCACGATCGTCGTCCTCCATCGCCCAGGCCGGTCCGCCAACCGGGCTGCCGTAAACCGGCCCTGCCGGAGGTGTATAAGCCTGCCCGCGTGCAAGCCGATAGCGGCGATATTCCTCCTCGGCGCGTGAATATCCCGACGGGCTCGGGTCGGGACGGTCCGACTTGCCCATCATCAGCCAGGCCAGGCCGATGCCGGTCAGGGCCAGCGGCACGGGGTTCGACTTGACCTGATCGGCAACGGCCCGGCCAACATCTCCACCGTGTTCGCGGAACTGAAGCCCGATTTCGCGAAAGATGCCATCCATCGAGAACCGCTCCTGCAGGTTCTCCACATCGGCGTTCAGGCGGGCGCGGCGGTCTTCGATCTCGCGCTCGATTTCGGCAGCGGATCTGGTGTCATTTGTCATTGTAAGCCTCCTTCACGGCTTCTGCGTCGCGCTGGACGTTCTTCATCGTCCGCGTCGGTGCCAGGCTTGTAAGTTTGAGGTCGTTCAGTCCCTTGCTCATCATCGCATAGGCAACGATCGCCAGGATCACCCCGACGATCAGCGCCGACCAGCCGGCATCGAGCCCGGCTTCGGTCAGCGCCGCCACCAAGGCGGCGACCAGCGTGTTGAGCGTGACCATGACGACGATGGCGGCGCCGGCGATCATGCCGAGCGCAACGCCGGCGCGGTTCAGGTTCTCGCTCACCTCGGCGCGCGCCAGGTCGATCTCGTTGCGCAGGAGCGCACTGACGTTCTCCAGCGCATCGGCCACCAGGCTGCTTGCGCTTTTGGGTTGCTCGGTCATGACAGGCCTCCCCGGGACGGATCCATGTTGGCGTTCGGCGCAACGGTGGTGCCCCCGGCGGTCGGTGTGGCCGGTGTGGGCGGCGTGGACGGTGCGGTCATTCCCCGGGTCGGGTCCATGTTCGAATTCGGCGCAACCGAGGTCCCGCCACCGGCCGCACTGGACGGTGCCGATGTGCTGTCGGTCCCGTGGCCGCGGCGCGAGGCGGTCGCGAAGCGGGACGCGGCGAAGCCGGTCAGGACGGCGCCACCCAGGAAGGCGATCGGATTGCGGCGGGCAAAGCCGTTCAGCTCGTGCATGATCTGGCCGAGGTCCTTGTCGCGCAGCGCGTCCGAGGCATCGGCAAGGCTCTCTGCCACCTGGCCAAAGGTCCGCTCCTGGGGCGATCCGTTGCGCATTTCCTCTGCCGCCTTGCGCAGGCCCGATGCAACGTCCGAGACCTCTGCGGCCACGCTCGACTTGGCGGAATCGGCGCGCCGGGCGGCCTCTTCTCCCACGCTGTCGGCGGCGTCGCGGGCGGCATCCTTGGCACTCTCGGCAAGATCGGCCGCCTGTGCCCTGGCCTGGTCCGCCATGGGCTCGCGATTGCCGGGGTGATCAGGTGTTGGATTGGTCATGTGAAACTCTCCCCTTACTCAGAAAACAAGGCCGAGGATCGCCAGAACGACGACGACGACCCCGATGATGTAGAAGACACTGTGCATTGCTCGGTCCTTCTGTGGCCTGACGCGCTAGCTTCGCGGTCGGTGTGAGCCCTGAACAAGGCTCCGGCCCGATATGTTCCAGGCAATTTCCGCCAAGACCCGACGCCGTGGTCGCACGCCCCGGGTTCCGTTTGCGCCGGGGGCGGCGGAACCCTGCCAGCCTTCAGACGGGTTCGACCCGATCAGGAACGTTGCCGCGTCCGACCTGTTGGGAGGGGAGGACAAGGAGAACCCTCATGACAATGACGACTTACCCCGCACCCCCGTTCGACGAACAATCACAGGAACTACCCGGCAGCAGCGACCGCATGACCCCGCGTCCCGACCACGGCGAGGACAGTTACCGTGGGTCCGGCCGGCTGTCCGGCATGGCCGCGCTGATCACCGGCGCAGACAGCGGCATCGGCCGCGCCATAGCCCTTGCCTATGCCCGCGAGGGTGCCGATGTCGCGATCTCCTATCTCTGCGAGGACGACGAGGCCGCGTGCACCCGCGATCTGGTCGAAGAGGCAGGTCAGCGCGCGCTGCTCCTGGGCGGCGACATCCAGTCGGCCGAGCATTGCCGCGACATCGTGAGCCGGGCCCACGAACACTTTGGGAGGCTGGACATCCTGGTCAACAATGCGGCCCACCAAATGCATTTCGACCGGTTCGAGGACATCCCCGACGAAGAATGGGACATGACCTTCCGCACCAACATCCACGCGATGTTCTACCTGTCGAAGGCCGCCGTGCCGCTGATGGAGACAGGCGGTTCGATCATCAACACGGCCTCGGTGAATTCCGACATGCCGAACCCGGGGCTGCTGGCCTATGCCTGCACCAAGGGCGCGATCCAGAATTTCTCGGCCGGGCTGGCGCAATCTCTCGGGCCGCGCGGCATCCGGGTAAACTGCGTCGCCCCGGGGCCGGTCTGGACACCGCTCATCCCGGCCACCCTGCCCGAGGAGTCCGTGGCCGATTTCGGCGCCAATTACCCCATGGGCCGCCCGGCCCAGCCCGCCGAGCTCGCCTCCGCCTACGTGATGCTGGCCGATCCCGCCTCGAGCTATACCTCCGGCGCGACCGTCGCCGTGACCGGCGGCAAACCGATCATCTGAGGATCTTAGACGGCGCGGAAGCTCCAGGTTCTCGCGCCGCCCGTCCATGGCCAAGGGAGCCCTGTCCGATGTCACTGGCAAAGCGTGAGGCCGAACTCCTGCATGCCATTACCCACCGCGGCACTGTTCCGGACCCGCCGGAATGGTGGCGCGGCGCGGTGTTCTACGAGGTGTATACCCACTCCTTCAATGACACGACGGGTAACGGGATCGGCGATATTCCCGGGGTTATCGCCAGGCTCGACTACATCCGGGATCTGGGCGTCGACGGGCTATGGCTCACGCCGTTCTATGCGTCGCCACAGGTCGACAACGGCTATGACATCAGCGACTTCCGTGCGGTCGATCCCGATTTCGGCACGATCGGGGATGTCCGGCGGCTGATCGCAGAAGCCCATGATCGGGGGCTGAAGATCATGTTCGACTTCGTGCTCGGGCATACCTCGGACGCGCATCTCTGGTTCCGCGAAAGCGCATCATCCCGGGACAACGACCGGGCCGACTGGTATGTCTGGGCCGATCCCTCCCCGGATGGCCGGCCGCCGAACAACTGGATGAGCTCGTTCGGCGGCAGCGCCTGGCGATGGGAGCCGCGGCGCGCGCAATATTGCTACCATCCCTTCCTCGATTGCCAGCCGGCGCTGAACCTTGCCAATCCCGAGGTGCTGGCCGCGATGGAGGACAACCTGCGCTTCTGGCTGGACATGGGGCTCGACGGGTTTCGCCTGGATGCCGTGCAATGCCTGTCCTACGACACCGCCCTGCGATCGAACCCGCCTGCGCGCGAGGGCGACAATCCCTCGGTGGCCGGTGGGCCCAACAATCCCTTCAAGAGCCAGATCCACCTCTTCGACCGCGACATGACCGATGCCATCCCGATCCTGAACCGGATCCGCGCTGTCGCCGATGAATACGAGCCCCAGCGCGTCCTGATCGGAGAGCTCGCGGATGTCGACAGTTCGCGACTGGCCTCCAAGTACACCGTCGGCAATGACAGGCTGCACGTGGTCTATGATTTCGATCTCATCCACCGCGCCGACAACATACGCGACTGGACCGATATGCTGGCGTTGCGGTCGGAATACACCATGCCGGGAGCGGGTCTGAATGTGTTCACCAACCACGATTCCCCGCGTGCGGTGAGCAATCTTATGGCCGAAGCCTGCGATGCCGGCCGCGCGCCCGACGCCGCCAGGTTACTTCTGTTCCTGCAATGCACGCTGATGGGCGGCGCGATCCTGTTTCAGGGCGAGGAACTGGGGCTGGAACAGCCCGAAATTCCGAAGGAAGAGATCAAGGACCCCTGGGCGCTGGCGCTCTGGCCGGATTTCGAAGGCCGCGACGGGGTGCGCTGCCCCATACCTTGGGACCGCGATGCCCCGAATTGCGGTTTCTCCGACGCGACGGCGCCATGGCACCGGGTGCCGGAGGCCCATGCCGCCGCTGCCGTCAATGTGCAGGAGGCCGACCCCGGCTCCGTGCTCGCCTACACCCGCCGCCTCCTGCGCTGGCGGCGCGACATGCCCCTGCTGAGAACCGCGTCCGAACGGGTGCTGCATGATATGCCCGAGCAGGTGATCGCATATGAACGGGTCACCGAGGACGAGGTCTTGCTCTGCGCCGCCAATGTGGGACTGGACGAGGTGGACATCGCCCTGCCCCGGTCCAGTCTCTGTCCCGCATTCACCCTGTCCGAAACGGCGCTCGAGAACGAGCGACTCACGCTCGGTCCGCTTGCCGCCATAGCCCTGACCAATTAGGAGGATCTGCCATGACCGATGTCACCACCGCGCCCCGCCCTGCCCCCGACGCCGCTCCGGAACCCACGGAACGCTGGTGGCATCGCGCCACCGGCTATCAGGTCTACCCACGCAGCTTCGCCGACAGCGACGGCGACGGAATGGGCGACATACCCGGCATCATCTCGCGCCTGGGGCATCTGTCGGATCTCGGCATCGGCTTCATCTGGCTGTCGCCGGTCTATGCCTCGCCAATGATCGACAACGGCTACGATATATCGGACTACCGCGACATCGCGCCGGAATTCGGCACGCTCGATGACATGGACCAACTGATCGCCAGCGCGCGTGAACGCGGTATCGGAATCGTCATGGATCTCGTGGTCAACCATTCGTCCGCGCTCCACGACTGGTTCAAGGCGGCCCGCGCTTCGCGCGACTGCCCAGAGCACGGCTACTACATCTGGCGCGACCCGGCGGCGGACGGCGGCCCGCCCGACGACGCCCGCGCCGCCTTCGGCGGTCCGGCCTGGACCTTCGTTCCCGAAGTCGGGCAGTACTATTTCCACTATTTCAGCCCGGCCCAGCCCGATCTGAACTGGCAGAACCGGGCCCTGCGGGCCGAGATCTACGAGATGATGCGCTGGTGGCTCGACCGCGGCATCGCCGGTTTCCGGATGGATGTCATCAGTCTGATCGGCAAGGACGTCGATGCGCGGATATACGAGGAAGGTCCCGATCTGCACCGTTTCCTGCAGGAGATGCACCGCGAGGTCCTGTCGGGGCGCGACGTGCTGACCATCGGTGAAAGCTGGTCGGTCTCGACCGAAACCGGGCTGCTCTATTGCGGCCGCGACCGGGACGAACTCGATATGGTGTTCGAGTTCAGCCACATCCGCGAGGGCTGGCATCCAGAGCTGGGCAAGTTCGCGCCGAAGCCCTTCGACCTGGTGGCCTTCAAGCGGGCGCTCTTCGCCTGGCAGGATCTGACCTCCGAAGACGGCTGGCACGCGCTCTTCCTGTCCAATCACGACCTGCCCCGGCAGGTTTCGTTCTACGCCGATGACGGCGCGCATCGTTGCGTCGCGGCCAAGACGCTGGCCACGGTCCTGCACCTGCTCAAGGGCACGCCTTTTGTCTATCAGGGCGAGGAGATCGGCATGACCAATGCGCGCTTCGAGCGCATCGACCAGTACCGCGACCTGGAAACGCTGAACCATTTCGAAGAACAGATCGCGCAAGGGGTCGAGCCCGAGGTCTTCCTCGCCGGTGCCAACCGCAACAGCCGCGATCATTCCCGCACTCCGATGCAGTGGAGCGCGGCGCCGCAAGGCGGGTTCACCACCGGCACGCCCTGGATCGAGACCAATCCGAATTTCACCGAGATCAATGTCGAGGCCGATCTAGCGCATCCGGAAAGCATCTTCGCGCATTATCGTCGGCTGATCAGGCTGCGACAGGAGAACGAAATTGTGGCCTTCGGCCAAACCACGCAGCTCATGCCCGACGATCCCGAGATCCTCGCATTCGAACGCCGGCTGGGCGGCGACAGGATCGTCGTCTTCGCCAACTTCTCCGACCGGGTGCAGACGCGCGCCCTGCCCGCAGAGCTGACAGGCCCGGTGCACTGCCTGGCCTGGACCCACGCCGAACGCGAAGCTCTGGCGGGCGATCTGGTGCTTGCCCCGTTCGAAAGCATCGCCTGCCGACCTGCCGCGGCCTGACCGCGGCAGGAGGGGGGCGGCCCGGTTTCAGCCGGGCACACCGGCCACGCCGCACAGAGCGGTCGTTTCGGTCCGCGGATCGTCCGTTCTGGGCAGGACGCTCATCGTCGCGTCGGTTTCCAGGATCACCCAGCGGACCTGATCCAGCGCCGTGAATCCGTTCTCGCGCACCGCCGCCAGCACTTCGGCCGTGCTGACCCTTTCGCGCCGCAGGCTCTCGTGCAGGAATTCGCCGTCCTGCACCAGCAGCGCCGGCTCGGCCTTCACCAGCCGGCCGGTCGGCGGATACCAGACGATCATTTTCGTCACCATCCATTGCAGCCCCAGCAGCAGACCCACTGCCAGAAAGACCTCGAGGATGGTCACATCCTTCAGCACGATGCCCGAGGCCGTGATCGAGCCCATGGCCACGGTCACCACCCAGTCGAAATTGTTCATCTGCGAGGTCGATCGCTTGCCGGCCAGCCGGATGGCACAGATGATGCCCAGATAGATGATGGGCGCGGAAATGGCGACACGGAGAAGCTCCGTGCCGCCGTCGAAGAAGATCGGTTCACCGAAGATCATGTCACCGGTGATCCCGAAGTCCGTGATACGGTTTCATCCAGCCTTCTCCTCTCAGTTCGTGTTGACGGGCGCGCGGTCCCAGAACCGCAGCGCGCGGCAGGTTTCGATGAAGGCTTCCGCATCGGCCTTATCCGACAGCATCACCACGCCGTCGTCCAGCTTCCCGGCAATGCCCACCGTCTCGAAGAGCGGCTGCACGGCCTCGGTATGGGCGATGAACTTGGCATGGGCGAAAGCGTCGCTGACGAAATCCTGCGCGGTCTTGTCCTCGCTCAGCGTCTTGCCCGCCTTGTCGTCGAGGATGATCGCCACGGCATCGTAGAGCACCGACGGGCCGCCATCGATCTTCTGCTGCGCCTCCAGCCGCTCGCCATCCGAAAGCTCGGCTCCGGCGACATGGGGCGCCACGATCTCGACCATCGCGCCTTCGGCCTTCGCCGCCTCCATCATCGCATTGACAAGATCGGCATCCGAGCCGTCGGCCACGAAAAGCCCCAGCTTGCGCCCCCTGAAGCTGCCCGGCGCGTTGCGGACGATGCTCAATGCGGGGGACTCCGGCAGATCGGTCACCGGCGCCTTCGCCGGCTCGGCCTTGTCGGGCATCTCGGGCAGACCGATCCCTTCCGCGACCGCCTCGGCCAGCCCTTCGTCGATCAGGCGCAGGTGCCCGACCATGCGTTCGCGGATGTCCATCCGCCCGACTTTCGACAGCTCGAAGGTCAGCGCGTCGGCCATGTGCTTCTGCTCCACCGGCGCCTGGCTGATGTAGAACTGCCGCGCCTGGCTGTAGTGATCGGCAAAGCTCTCGGGCCGGATCCGTCCCTTGTTTCCCTCCATCGGCTCGGGGTAGCTCCGGAAACCCTGCGCAGGGTTCTCGCGGGGGCCGCCGTCTTCGCCCCAGCTGTTGGGCTCGTAATTGGCGCGGCCCTTGGGATTGTGCATCGCCATGTGGCCGTCCTGCTGGAAGTGATGGAACGGACAGCGCGGCGCGTTGATCGGGATATGGGTGAAGTTCGGTCCGCCCAGGCGCTTGGTCTGGGTGTCGAGATACGAAAAATTCCGCCCCTGCAGCAGCGGATCGTTGGTGAAATCGATCCCCGGCACGATGTTCTGGGTGCAAAAGGCGACCTGCTCGGTCTCGGCAAAGAAGTTGTCGACGTTGTTGTCGAGAACCATGCGGCCGATGATCCGGATCGGCACCTCTTCCTCGGGGATGAGCTTTGTCGCATCGAGCACGTCGAAGGCGAAGCTGTCGGCGAACTCCTGGTCGAAGACCTGCACGCCCAGCTCCCATTCGGGATAATCGCCGCTGTCGATCGCCGCCCAGAGATCGCGGCGGTGGAAATCGGGATCTGCGCCGTTGATCTTGAGCGCCTCGTTCCAGACCACCGACTGCATCCCGAGCTTCGGTTTCCAGTGGAATTTCACGAAGGTCGATGCGCCGTCTGCATTGACCAGCCGGAAGGTATGCACGCCGAAGCCTTCCATCATCCGGAACGAGCGCGGGATCGCCCGGTCGGACATGATCCACATGATCATGTGCATCGATTCCGGCGTGAGCGAGGCGAAGTCCCAGAAGTTGTCATGCGCCGTCTGGGCCTGGGGAAAGGCGCGGTCGGGGGCGGGCTTGGCGGCGTGGATCAGGTCGGGGAACTTGATCGCATCCTGGATGAAGAAGACCGGAATGTTGTTGCCGACCAGGTCCCAGTTGCCCTGCTGGGTATAGAATTTGACCGCAAAGCCGCGCACATCGCGCGCCAGATCCGGCGAGCCCTCGTTGCCCGCCACGGTCGAGAAGCGGACAAAGACGGGCGTCTTCTTGCCCTTGCGCTGGAAGAGATCTGCGGCCGTAAGTTCCGGAATGGAGTCGATCACCTCGAAATACCCATGGGCGCCATAGCCCCGGGCATGAACCACCCGCTCGGGGATGCGTTCGTGGTCGAAATGGAAGATCTTCTCGCGCATCACGTGATCTTCCAGCAGCACGGGCCCACGCGGCCCGGCCTTCAGCGAATTCTGGTCGTCCGCGATGGGCGCGCCCTGCGCCGTGGTCATGGTCTGCTCGGTGTCGTCCGTGGTCTGGTGGGTCTCGCCACCGTTGCTCCTGGTCTGGTCCGTCATTTTGTCACCTTCTCGACTGGATGGGAGGTTGGAGGCCCCTGCCTCATTCGGCCGCCGGCAGGCGGGCATCGGGCAGGGAGGTTGCATGCGGGGCCGCACGGGATGGCAGGCTGCCCAGCATCTTCGACAGGGCCTTCGGCCGTTTCGCCGCGGACATGGCCGCCAGCGCGGTGTTGACGCGGCGCAATCGGGTCAGCTCCGGCGGCAGATCGCAGGGCCGCAGCCGCTGGCCCGGCGCGACCGGAGCGCCAAAGCGGAACGGTTCGCCGCGCCGCAGCGCCCTGTCGGCGCGCTGCATCAGGCAGGTGGCGCGGGATATGCTCTCATCGACCGGCGACGCAGGATCGGCCAGCACGCGCGCCAGGGCATCGGCCATGCCGCCCACCGCGCGGCCCTGCAGCCGGCACGACGCGGTCACGCTCACATCCGGCGCAAAGACCACCGGGCGCCCGGCCATGCGCAGCCTCAGCACGATGTCGCGATCCTCGCCGCAGGTCATGTCGGCAAATCCGCTGATGGCCTCGAACGCCGCGCGCCGGAACGCAAGGCTCGCGCCCGGTGCCTGCCCGTGATGCGGCCAGGGATTGAACGGATCCGGGCTGATCAGGCTTTCGAATTCCAGCGAGGCGCGCAGATACTCGTATTCCGCCGCAGACCGCTCAGGGCAGAACTGCGGGAGCCTGTCGAACTCCTCGGCATCGGGGATGACATGGCCACAGACCGCCTCGGCCCGGCGCAGATGCGCGAGGCTGTTGGCGACCCAGTCTCCAGAGACCACACAATCGGCATCCGTGGTCAGCAGGCTGCACGCCTCCGGCATGACCCCCGCCACCGCGCCCATGCCGAAGTTGCGCGCCAGGGCGGCATTGCCACGGCCGCCGAATTCCACCTCGAGCACGCAGAGCGGCAGCGCCATTGCGCGCGCGGTCTCGAGCGCGACCGCCGCCGTCGCATCCCGGCAGTCATTCGCAACAACGATGACGCCAAAGCGCTCGGAGGGCGCCTGCCTCGCCAGCGCGCGCAGGCAGCGCGCGATCCGGCGCTCCTCGTTCAGCGCCGGGATCACCACGGCGGCGGTTGCACCCGAAGTGGCGCCGGAAACAGTGACGCGCCGCAGCCTGGTCGGACGCGGCATGGTCAAGCAGAGGATGGCCAGCGCGGCCTTGTCGAGCGTCGGGAACGTCATGCGGCGGTGTCTCCTGAATGAAGGGGTTGGAACCGGTCGATGCGGTAGTGGCGGGTGGCGCGGCTCAGGGTGACGGCAAAGCGCGGCGCGAGGCAGCGCGCGAAGATATCCGCCGCCTCGCCGCCCTGGAGCGCGTTGCCGCTGGGTCCCAGGTAGTTGACGGAGAGGATCTCGGCCCCTGGCCAGGTGCAGGCGATCTGATTGGCCAACGCGGTTATGCCGGCCCGATCCAGAAAATAGAGGACCTCTGACACCACGATGAGATCGAAGCGACCGGCGGGCAGAGGGCCGGGAAGCCAGGCGCGGTGGAATTCGCCCCGAGGGACCACCGCCCGCGCCTCGGTCACCGCGCGGTCCACGGCGTCGAGACCGACATAGCGACCGGCCAGCGGACTGAGCCGCCGCGCCAGTTCGCCGTTGCCGCAGCCGAGTTCCAGGATCGCGCGATAGCTGTCGCGCGCCAAAGCCGCCCGGGTGGCATCGAACCTGGCCTGCTCGTAGCCACTGGTCCGGAAATGCCAGGGATCGCCGGTCTGGGCATAGAGGCCCTGGAGATGGGCCAGATCGACGCCACTCATCCGCGCACCTCCCGAAAACGTTCAGGGGACCGCGCGAAGAAATCGGTGAAGTCGGCGGTCATGATGAACCCCTCCGGATCGTCCTGCACCACCAGCCCCAGCTGGCTGCGATGGGCTGCGATGGCGGCGGCCTTGCGCGCCTGCCATGGCGCGGTGTCCAGGTGCAGCTCGGCCGGAGTTTCTGGCCATGACCGGTGCCAGCGGGACCAGACGGAATAATCGTAGAGCCGCAATCCGGGGCACATGGCATGGACAGCGCGGGCCAGCTTGGCCACGGCGACGTGATCCTTGTGCGGATCCTCTGGCGCTGGCGCGATCAGCGTGCCAAAACCGCCCGTCCGGCAGAGCGCCGCGATGCGCCCGGCGGCATCGGTCAACTCGGCGCCATCGACCGGCGCATGGCAATCCCGATACCGCAGGAATGTCACCGCCTCGGGGCCACCGCCCAGTATCCGGACCGCCTCATGCAGTTCGGCCTCGCGCCGCGCTGCCAGCCGGTCGCCCGGCCACATGCGCGAATTGGGGTGCGAGAACCGCCCGTCGGTCACACAGACCACATGCGCGCCCAAGCTGTCGAACGCGGCCGACAACAGAGCGCCGCAGCCGAGGCTTTCGTCATCGGGATGGGGCGCCAGCACCATCACCGGACGGTCCTGCAGGATCCGTCCGACACTCTCGCGCGTCTTCATTTCATCCATGCCAGAGCTCCAGCAGATCGTGCTGGGCACAGAAGGCGGTTCGCCCTGCCCTCTGGGCAAAGGCATCGCGTGCGACCTGCCGCATGTAGACCGCGAGATCCCGCGCGATCCGGCCGGTGTCGCTGACTTCATCGAAATGCTGCAGCCCGATCCCACGCTCGATGGCGGCTATGGCGGCCTGTCCGATCTCTTCGGTCTCCAGCCGCGCCAGGATCGACAGCGCAACCGCCCGCCCCGGATCCACGATCCCGTCCGAGCTGACGGCAACCTCCGCCGCTCGCTCGACCAGCCCGACCCCGGCGAGCGCACGCTGCAGGATCCCGGTCAACCGTGCGATCTGGGCATCGGACTCCAGCCGGTCGAGTTGCCGCAGCCGCTGCCGCGCCGCCTCCAGCAGGCCGAAGGTCCCGCCCAGCTGGATTGCGGCAATCCGCCAGACGCCGGTGACGAACCCGGGCTCGGAATGGTAATCTCCCGGCGCCCCGAACAGCTGAAACGCCGTGCGGTCCAGACCGGACAGATCGAAATTGCCCGAAACGCTGGCGCGCATTCCCGTCATCGACCACCCGGCCAGGTCCTGCCGGTCAGGCGCATCGGCGTCCACCAGGGCAAGGCGCACATCGGCACCCGTTCCCAGCGTGACGATCGCGCGCGTCACATGGCCCAGCCCCGAGGCGAAGCGCTTGCCGCCGGTCAGGCTGCGCCCGTCGGCTGCGAGCCGCGCGGGCTTGTCCCCATCGGCGCCCCAGACCCCGAACAGCGCGCCGGCGTCGATCTCGGCAGCCACGCGCCGCTGCAGGTCGGCATTGCCGAAGCGATGCACCAGGTCCACCGCGTTGACATGGCCCTCGTAGAGCCGCGCCACCGACATGTTTGCCTGCGCGAGCAGCATCAGGCAGCGCACTGCCCCGGCGGTGTTGGCGCGGCCTTGCACCTGCGATGCTGCTCTCAGCAGCCCGGACTGCCTCAGCAGCGCGACCGAAGCGCCGATATCCATCCGCGCGCGGTCCTCAGCCCGGGCGTTGCGCGAAAGCGCGACGAGCATGTCCTTCGACAGCCCTTGCACCGGGGTTGCGGTGCGTGGCGGCACCTGGGTGCGGACCGTCATGGTCGTGTCAGGCAACATGGGCGTCTCCTTCCTGGCGGGATGCGGTTGTGGGCTTCGGCCACTCTTTGTCGTCATGGTGGGCGCAGCTCAGCCGCCGGTCCCAGCTCTGTCGAACAATGCTCAAGCGGAACTGTTCCCGCCCCCGCACCTCGGGGCGTATCTCGCGCCATTTACGGATCCGTCCGGCCACGGCCTCGACATCCCCGCAATCCATGCACTGCCCGCCCGAGGACACCACTTCGTCATTGGCGCCCAGCCCAGCATGGACCAGCGCAGGCGTGCCCACCGCATTGGCCTCCGCGATCACCAGGCCAAAGGTCTCGGCGAATTCGGTCTGCGGGTAGAACAGGCACAGCGCGCCCCGCATCCGGTCCACGAGATCGGGATGCCTGAGCGTGCCCAGCACCCGCACGCCGTCGGGCACGCGGCCGGTATCCCATCTCTGGTAGCCCGGATCGGCGACCTCCAGCACCAGCTCGGGCATCGCCTGGCGCAACCGGGCGAAGCTCTCGTAGACCTGCCGGAGGCCCTTGTGGGGCGCGCTGGCGAAGAGCAGGCGATTGCGGTCCACCGGTGTCGCGTCGGGTTGCAGATCGTCCGCGATCGGGTTGTGGATGTACCCGATATCGGGCAGCGCGGCGCACGTGGTGCTCAGAAACCCCGTCAGCCGCATGGCATGGGCGCGCGAGACACAGACCACCTCGATCCCCGCGGCCGCCAAGGCCGGTCCCATCTTGCGGTTGTGGCGTCCCGGATAATTGTGCAGCCATAGGATGATCCGGCGCTGCGGCAACCGCTTGCGGAGCTTGATCGCCACCTTCCAGGCGTTGATCACGATAAGCGCGTCGCAATCGTCAAGCCGGACGTCCGCCAGGTGCGGCAGAGGCAGGTACCGTACCATCCGGTCCTGCTCTGCCTGGCCACGACCCGCCTGGTAAAGGGTGAAGGCGCAGCTGTCGGCCAGCGCCCCGACCACGCGAAGCACGGTCGACTCGGTGCCGCCAAGCGGATCGCGCCCAAGCGACGCCAACGTATAACCTGCGGGGCAGCAGGGATCGACCAGTATCACCCGGGTCATGCCGTTTCACCGATCTCAGCGGTGCCTGCCCGGTCTGCGGCTCTGGCGGGACCAAGCCGGCGCACCCACATATCAACCCGGTCGCGCGTCCCCTTGGTCATCAGCGCCCCGGACCGGGCGAGCAGGGCCGGATTGCTGACGAAACCGATGCTGACCCCCGAGAGATCCACCGGCACCGGCGGCACCTCGCCCGACGCACGCCAGCGCGCGACGCTGTCCCAGACGGCCTGACGGTCGGCCTTGCGGCGGGCGCTGTCGTAATCCGATGCCGCGGACTGGGTCAGAGAATCCGGCGTCTCGATCTTGGTCAGCAGGGGCTCCGGGATGACCCAGACCACCTCGCCCGCCATGATCAGCCGGTTGCGGAATTCGCGATCCTCTTCGATGCAATCGGAAAACCCGCCCAGGCGGGCGAAGACCGACACGCGGAAGAGCCCCGAGTTCACATGGGTCCAGTCGCCCGGCACAGTCGAGCCCATCTGCAGGTTGGGAAAGAAATCGTCGACCAGCGACAGGCTGCGCGAGATCTCCACGCGACGGCCATCCGGCAGAAGCAGCTCGTGATGGGTGAGCACGCAGCCCATATCCACCCGCGATCCCGGCTCCCGCCCTGCCGAGCCCCAGTTCAAGCAGGCGTCAGCATGGATCGCGGGCTGGGCCATCACCCGCGCCTGGCGCAGGACCTTGTCGCGGTGCGGCAAATCGTCGGAATCGTGGAAGGTGCAGGCATCGGCGGCGGTCAGCGCAAGGCCCACGTTCTTGGCCTGCGCCGTGCCCGCGTTTTCGGCCAGCTGAATGTACTGGAACCGCGGATCGGGGAACCAGGACGAAAGCCGGTCTCGCGTGGCGTCGGTCGATCCGTCGTCGACCACGGTGACCACCAGATTGCGATAGCTCTGCCCGAGCGCCGCCTCGACGGCCTGACCGATCAGATGCGCGCGGTTGAATGTCGGAATGACGATATTGACCAGCGGTTCCATTAGGCGGTTCCCTCCCTCTGAGATGTCAACGAGATGCGATAGGCTTTGATGTCTGCAGCAGCGGCGAGGCCCAACGGCAGGAGGCTCATAAGGGCAAGACATCCCAGCCCCGGAAGAAGGCCCGGACCCTGGCCCCACAAGAGCGGCACGGCGGCGGCGGCAAAGAGCAGCGCATGATCGCAAAGCCCGCCTGCGAAGCCAGCGCGGGCTGCGATCTTCGGGGTCACCACGAAGCGGATGTGCCGAGACAGCGCGCCCTCGACGGCTCCGCGCGCCGACACGGGCACCAGGGCCAGCCGCGTCGTCACCGCACGGGCGGCATCGCCAAATGACCACCGTTCACGCAACGCCGCACCGACGACACTTGTGACCGAAGTCGTGAAGACCAGCAGGATCGTCAGCGAGGACAGGCCCTCGAGCATCGGACGCAGCGCAGTGCCCGGAACGGCGAGGGCAGGGCCGTATTTCGAGCCCAGCAGCGAGGCGGCCGGAACCAGCGCTGCATTGGGCCAGGCCAACAGCTGCGACAGGATCAGCAGCCGCTGCCGCGACCGTGTTCCGCGCCATGCCGGCAGGGCATCGCGCCGGTGATGATGAAGCAGCGTCCGAAGATTGCCGGCGGTCCAGCGCAAGCGCTGTTTCGCCAACGCGTCGAAGGTCAGCGGCATCATCCCCCTGCCGACCACGTCCTCGACATAACGCCCGCTGTATCCCGCCAGGCAAAGCCGCAGACCCAGCTCGGCATCCTCGGTCACCGTGGCGCCCGACCAGCCACCGACCCGGGCCAGCGCCGTCCGGTCGATGACGCTCAGCGTCCCGGTCAGCAGAACGGCTTCGTCGCGGCTGGCGCGGCGGGCGTAGGTCTTGAAGTAATCCGCCAATTCCAGGTCGAGCCCGCCGCCCGCGGGCGCAGGTCGGGCATAGGCCTGCGGAAACTGCACGTAATCATGGCGCCCGCCCTCCAGCGCACATTCCGCGCGCTGGAGGAAATCCGGTTCGACCACGTAATCGGCATCAATGGTGACCACATGGGTGGCATGCGCCGCCGTCCGTTCCAGCGCGATGTTGAGCGCCCCGGCCTTCGCACCGTCCACCTGGTCAAAATGGTAGAAACTGACCAGCCGCATATTCGCCGTCCGATCCCGAACCGGCTGCCAGAGTGCCGGATCGGAGGTATTGTTGTCGATGACGATGATCTCGAAGCGGTCGGCGGGATAGACTTGGCCGCAGAGCGCTCCGATGGTGCGCAGCACCACATCGGGCGGCTCGTTCCGAATGGCCAGGTGCACCGAGAAGACCGACCGCCCGCCACGCCCGCCAACCCGCTCCGTCGGACGGCCCGATCGCAAGCGGGCAGTCAGCCGGATCAGCGCCGACATCATCTGCAGCGCTGCAGCCAGGAGGACGGCTGGGAGAGCAAGCGCCGGAAAGACCAGCGCGGAGAGAAAGACCAGGACGAACAGGCCCGACGACCGGCTCATCGTACCGTCCGCCAAAAGAACGCGCGGCAGAACACCGAAACGGCGGAATGGCCGGCATGACTGCAAAAACACATCGCAACATTTCCTGAAGGGGGACGCGCCAGAACGGATCTTGCTCCGGCTGTCGGTTGGGAATTGCAGCCTCAAACAGCGCTTGCGAAGAAATGTTCCGGCAAAAAAGCCGGCCGGCCTGCGGAAACTTTCCCGCGCCATTCGCGTTTTCGGTGCACCGTGTCCGGTACAAGAACATGGCTGACGAGGAGGTACTTCGATGGCGTCGAGAGCGATTTGGAAAGGCCAGCTGCGGCTTTCGCTCGTGTCGATCCCGATCGAGATCCATTCGGCCCGCAATTCAGGCTCTCGCGTCTCCTTTCGCCAGATCCATGGCCCCTCGGGCGAGCCAGTCCGCTACCAGAAGACCGTTCAGGGCGTCGGTCCGGTCGAAAATGACGATATCCTGAAGGGCTACGAGACCGATGACGGCGAATACATCCTGCTTGAGCCTGATGAGATCGACGCAATCCGACTGGAAACCAAGAAGACCCTCGAATTGGTTCAGTTCGTCGATACCAACGAAATCGCACCGATCTGGTTCGACCGGCCCTATTACGTCGTCCCCACCGATGAGCTAGCCGAGGATGCCTACCGCGTCGTTCGCGACGCGCTGCGTAAATCCGGCAAGGCCGGTCTCGGCCAGTTGACCATGCGCGGCAAGGAATACCTCTGCGCACTGCGGCCCTGCGGCGATGGCATCCTTCTGGAAACCCTGCACTACGAGCAGGACATACGCGACGCTGACCCGCTATTTTCCAGTATCGAGGATGCCGCTTCGGACGACGAACTCCTCGAGGTCGCAACCCAGCTGATCGAGAAGAAATCCGCGCCCTTCGATGCCGGCGCCTTCGAAGATCATTACGCCGCCGCGCTGCGCGATCTGATCGACGCCGAGATGAAATCGAAGAAAACCCCGCGCGCCAGGGCCGGCGACACGGACGGCGCCGAGGCCGGGAATGTCGTCGATCTGATGGATGCGCTCAAGAAGAGCCTGAAGCAGGGCAAGCAGGGGTCCGGCCGCAGCCGGAAGAAGGCGTCATGAGCACGCTCGACCGCTACCGCGAGAAGCGCGATTTCAGCGTCACGCCGGAGCCGCGCGCCGAGCTGGTCGAGGCCGGGGGCGACCGATTGTCTTTCGTTGTCCAGAAGCACGACGCGCGGCGGCTGCATTTCGATTTCCGGCTGGAATGGGACGGCGTGCTGCTGTCCTGGGCCGTGACTCGCGGCCCCTCGGCCGATCCCTCCGAGAAACGCCTGGCCGTCAGGACCGAGGATCACCCGGTGGCATATGGCGATTTCGAAGGGACGATCCCCGAGGGCGAATACGGTGGCGGCACGGTGATGCTCTGGGACAGCGGCTGGTGGGAGCCGCTGCATGATCCGGCGCAGGGCCTGAAAGAGGGCAAGCTGCATTTCCGCCTGCACGGCGCGCGGATGAAGGGCGGCTGGGTCCTGGTACGGATGCGCGCCAGGAAGGGCGAGAAACGCGACAACTGGCTCTTGATCAAGGAGCGCGACGATTTCGCAGGACGCAGCGCCGACGCGCTGATCAACCGGCACCGCACCAGCGTCAGCACCGGGCGCGCGATGCGGGCCATCGCCGCCGACAAGCCCGCCGCCGATCCGGCCGACCATGGCAAGCCACGCCCGCGCTTTCACAAGGTGCAACTGGCCACGCTGAAGAATGCCCCGCCCGGCGGCGAAGGCTGGCAGCACGAGGCCAAGTTCGACGGCTATCGCTGCCTGATCGCGCTCGGCAAAGGCGGCGCACGGCTCTACACCCGCAACGGCAAGGACTGGACCGACCGCTTCGGAGCCCTCTGCGCTTCGGTCACCGCCCTGCCCTGCGATGCCGCCCTGATCGACAGCGAGGTGATCGCGGGCGGCGGCGGTGGCGATTTCTCATCCCTCCAAAAGGCGCTGAAATCCGGTGGTCCGCTGACCTGCTACGCCTTCGACCTGCTGCATCTCGACGGCAAGGACCTGACCCTCCAGCCGCTCTCGGACCGGCGCGCCGCGCTCGAACGCCTGTTCTCCGGTCTGCCTCCGCGCGGCCCCCTGCGCCTGAGCCCGGTGATCGAAGGCGAGGGTGCGGCCGCGCTTGATGCAATCTGCCAGGCCGGGGGCGAAGGGTTGATCTCCAAGCGCCGCGATGCACACTACCGCTCCGGTCGCAGCAGCGATTGGATCAAGTCCAAGTGCATCCGCAGGGCCGAGTTCTTCATCGCCGGCCGGGCACCTTCGGACAAGCGCGGTCGCCCCTTTGCCTCGTTGCTTCTGGGCAGCCACGAGGCCGGGCGGCTGGTCTATCGCGGCCGCGTGGGCACCGGATTCGACGCGGACGACTTTGCCGAACTCAACGCGGCGCTCGACAGCATCACCCGCAAGACACCGCCCTTCGACGGCGATCTGCCCCCTGAAGCCGATGGCGCACAATGGGTGACGCCTAAGCTGGTGGCCGAGGTCGAGTACACCGAGTTCACCGCCGAGGGCCGCATCCGCCACGGGGTCTACAAGGGCCTGCGCCAGGACAAGGAGGCATCCAACGTGAGTGCGAAGGCGGAAGCCGAGATCGACAGCGATGCGACGATCGGCGGGGTGAAGGTTTCGAGCAGCGACCGTGTGGTCTTTCCCGATGCGGGGCTGACCAAGGGCGACGTGGCGCGGTACTACGAGGTGGTGGCGGACAGGATGCTGACCCATGTCGCTGACCGGCCGCTGTCGCTCCTGCGCTGTCCCGATGGCATTTCCGGCGACTGTTTCTTCCAGAAGCACGCGGGCAAGGGCTTTCCGGACGGGATCAGATCCATTCCGATCGAGGAAAAGGACGGCGGTACCGAGGATTACATGTATGTCTCGACCCCCGGCGGCCTGATCGGCGCGGCACAGATGAGCACGATCGAGTTCCACATCTGGGGTGCAGCGCGCGACAGGCTCGACCGGCCCGACCGCATGGTCTTCGACCTCGATCCGGACGAAGGGCTGGACTTTGCCGACGTGAAGCGGGCCGCCGGAGAGGTCCGGGCCGCGCTCGATGCCTGCGGGCTCGCCTCTGTGCCGATGGTCACCGGGGGCAAGGGCGTGCACGTGATCGTGCCTTTGCGTCGGATCTCGGAATGGGACAGCGTTACCTACTTCTCACGCGTGCTTGCCACCATTTTCGCCACGCGCGATCCGGCCCGCTACACTGCCACCATGTCGAAAGCCAAACGCAAGGGACGGATCTTCATCGATTGGCTCCGCAATGAACGCGGCGCGACGGCGGTAGCGCCCTATTCCCTGCGGGCCCGCGGCGGCGCCGCGGTGGCCCTGCCGCTCACTTGGGACGAGCTGGGAGATCTCGAGCGGCCCGACACCTTCCATCCCGCCGATGTCGAAGCCCGGCTGGACCGACCCTGCCCGCTCGACCAGGTCGAACCGCGGGGCATCGGCAAAGGTGCCGTAAGAGCGCTCGAAGACTTGTCCAAATCCTGACCGGTCCGCCCCACGACGTCCGCCGTGGTTGCCTTGCGCGTCCCGGGGGCCTTACCGCTTGATGCAGTGGTCTTGCGGAACAGTTGAAGCCGCAGAGCACCTGCAGCGCCAAGAGATCAGAGTCAGCGCGTCCCTAACAGCAACAACGCGACCTTGCGCCCTTCCCAGTCGCTGCGCAGAGCCATTCCCAGATGCGTTGTCTCCCCGTCGAGAAGGCTTACCCGGCGACCATGTGCCTCCAGCCAGTCGCCGAGAAACGCCCGGACATCGCCCGCTGTCGCGACCGTGCCGCAGCCGCCGCATTCACTGACAAGTGCCTGCAACCGACCGAACTCGCGCAGTTCCTGCGGAAATGTCCCGAATGGATCGAGGCTTTCGATCCGCATTCCGCCAAGATCCGCAGGCAACGCCTCCATGGCCGCCTCGGTAAGGGCGGGGCTCCTGTTGACGGGCGCTACACCTGCGCGGGTTCGTTCTGCGTTCAGCACCTCTTGCGCGATGTCACTGGCACCTCCGGCTTCGATTTCCGTGCCATCCCGGCCTCGGGAATTGCCGGGTCCGGCGAACGTCTGGACGGCGTAGATGCGCCCGTCCAACGCAACGGCGCCGAAACCGAACCGCGCCAGCCCCTCGCTCAGGATGTTGGCCCGGTGCCCGGGGCTGTCCATCCAGCCCTCATGGAATGTCGCCACCCGTTCGCGGTCGAGCGCACCGCAGTTCCTACATCTCGCGATGTTCTCGGCGACGCGTTCCCACTCCCCTCCCCCGGCATCGAGGAACCTGTCGCGCGGGCCATCCCCCTGGGGCGTGGTGTGGGAGTAATAGCCGCGCTTCAGCATGTCTTCAGCGTGTTTCTGCGCCGCCTCGTCAAGGCTGGCCCCCGGCTCGAGGGGTGGTAGCCCTTCGTCGGTTCGGGACTGGTTGACGTGCTGCAGGGCTGCATCGCGCAGGGCAGCCCTATCCTCGGCACGGGCCATCTGGCTGCCAATGAGCAGCAAAAATCCGAGAAGGAGAGCAAGGGCAGCCCCGTTTGGCAGTCGCAAGGTCTGCGCCGTCGTGTTCCAGCTGGCAATACGATTCCGTGCCAAGGCCGTCTGGCCGCCAGTTCCCGAAACCCGCAACGGATTGCACCACATCTGCTTTTCCATTTTGTCCTCCATGCGCAAACTCTCGAAGGCCGGAACAGAACGACGGCACCATTGTTCCAGCCCCGGCGGCAGCATTGACAGATGTGAAATGGTCCATGCCGCCGGTGTCTTCGGCGCGACTGTCTGCGGTCCAGCACCAGTCTGCCTACCTCTCGCGCGAGCACCACTTCCTCGCGAATGTGCCACGGCAATCCTCGATCAGCGCCCCTCTGCAGTCGTCACAGCATGGGTCCGGAAGTGCCAATAGGGGAAGAAGACGCGGGCGGGCCGAGTGGATGGTTTATAGCCATGAACGCGTCAGCCCTACTGAACCTTTCGCCTCGACGCCGCTTTTTCGACCATGAGGGTTGCGCAAACAGGCTCTGCCGTCCTGAAATGATCTCATCCAAAGCAAGCACAGGGTACGCGCAATGGCGGCTCCCCACGTGCTAAATACGAGAATCCAGATCCCGTTCAGAAACCCCCGATGATGTCGGAACCGGCGCAGTTCACCGGTCTTGGCAAAAAGGTCATGGCGTTGTTGGGCCGATGCCAGGGATGGTTGTCATCAGCTGGTAGTCCGGCAGCCCGGAGAGCAGCTCCACCGCCCGCGCGTGACATCCAGTCCGAAATCCCGCGACCATTCATGTGACATGCCTCCGGCCCGCCATCAGCCACTTCTCTCGTCGGGGTGCCAGGTAGCTGAGCTCAGGGACGTTCCGCACCAATCATGTCTCTTCTTATTTTCTGGTCCAACGGCTCTCGGCGCGAAGGTTGTGCATGGTCCGCGAAACCAGATGCAGGTGCGGTTTGCTCCGGCCACGATGCGATCTCAAGCGACCAGGGTGACGGCGAAGGCAGAGAACAGGATCGCATAGCCTGCCGCGACGACCAGCCCGTCACCGGTCAGGATCCCCACGGCGAAGCAGGCAATCGGCAGCCCGACCAGGGGGATCGCGAAGGGGATAGCGCCAAGCACCATCATCGAAGCGCCGCCCAGAACCAGCACGAGCGCGATCACCCAGAGCGACAACTGGCCCTCGGCAAGGACCGGCAGCCGTGTTTGCAGGTGACGGCTCAACCACGCGGCGGGAGGCCGGATGCCCCGCACGGCCTGTCGGATGCTATGCGCGGGCACTTCGCGATGCCGGATGAACGCAGGCAGCCAGAGCCCCTTGCGGCCGCGGATCATCTGCAGACCGATAAGCGCTGCGATGACCCCCAGCACACCGCCGACACCTGGGATCATGCCTACAGGGAGGATCATCAACAAGGCCACGAACATCAGCATGGGCGCATGGCTGCGGGCGCCCAGCATGTCGGTCACCGCCCCGACTGATACCGGCGCCTCCGAGCCTGCGAGGTCCTCGATGCGGTCGATCAAGCGCGGGAGGGCCTTCGGCTCGGCCTGGCCGCCGTCGGATCCGGCCGGCGGTGTCTGTGACTGTTTCGCCATAGCGCAGAAACCGGTGTGCCGGCCCAGTGTTCCCGGACTGCCATGCAGGGTTGTGTGGCCCTGCGCGATCCGCTCCGCTCGGCTGCCGTCTTCCGGGGGTCGTTGGCCCGAGCGCGTCATTCTCCCACGACCATGATCTGGTTCTCGACGTTGAGTGTTCCCGGCACCTTTTCCGCCAGTGCATTGGCCAGTGAGCGTTGGAATTCGCGCGGTACCCGCCCCTGCAGGACGATGACCCCGTCCCGGGCCCCGACGCCGATCGAACCGACTTCGAGCCGTCCGTCCCCATTCAAGCTTTCCCTCACGCGCTGCGCCAGCACCGTATCTTCGGGCGCGTCTTCGGGTGGTAGCACCGGCAGATCAGGGCGAACCGGCTGACGGACGCCGCCGCGGCCTTTGGAGCGACTTGGCTCAGCCAGATAGGATATGACGCGATCCGGTGAGGAAGTCGCTTTCAGTCCCTTGCGTATCATTTCGATGGTCCTTTCCGTTTTCAAGGTCTGGGCACGAACCGCAGTTAGGAGCGCCCGGGGCTGGTTTCAGCTCGGCAGGCAGGGTCCGGTAGAAATCCGCAAACTGTGCGGTGCATGATCTCCATGGCCGCCCCGAGCGACTGACCCAAACCGACCCTGAACGGTCAGAGCGGCATGATCTCGGAAATCTCCCTGACGTGCCCTCGTTTGGTTCCAGTGAGCCCCTCCAACCGAAAACGAAAGGTATTGTTCCAGGATTAGGACGACGGGCGCGGTGCCCCTGGGCGCGGGATGCCTCGGTTGTGGGCCGAGATCGGCCGCCCGCCCTGTCATCATTTGCGGCGGCGTCATAGGCTCCCAGCATGACAGGTTGCTGCCGCCTTTATGGGCCGGCTGAAGCAGCCTTACGGCCTAAGCGAGTCACTCAGGTCGGCTCCTGGCCGGCCGGCATGTAGCACTGCCACGTCGCGTCCGCATCGTGCTCGGCTTCGTTCATCCCGCTCAGGCCCGCGCAATGGTCCTCGCGGCGCCTCGCGCGCGCTGGGTGACGGGTGCCTGGTTCCGGCATGGCGTCGGCTAGAATATCCCGACATTGAATGCGCTCGTCCTCAGTCAAGGGCAAATGAACGCGAAGAGCGTCCCCGCGTTCCGACAGCAGGAACTTGGGGGCTGACAACGGCAGGGCGACTGGCTTCTCACCGAACCCAAGGAAGAAGCCGCCAACGTCGATGACCACGAAATCGACTTCGCCTTATAGGGTTAGCACGACTTGCTAAACCTCTCCGACCCCGTCCTGCCTAGGGCCAATGACTGCGGCGCTGGTCAAAAGGGCGACTGTCAGGCCTGAGGCGGCCGCGGCCTTATAATCTTAGCTCCGTTCCGTGAGATCTCCGCGCTCGCCGTCTGTGGCCATGAGCGAAGGGAAGATAGCCGAGTTCGTCGAGTATCAAGAAGTCGAGGCGGCACAGCAGGTCTGCGGTGCGCCCCTGCCGATCTGCACGGGCTTCGGCATCGAGCTTGTTTACCAGGTCTACGACATTGAAGAAGCGGCCCCTCTTGCCGCGCCGGATGCAGGCCCGGGCGATGCTGACGGCAAGGTGCGATTTACCAGTCCCGGTGCCGCCGATGAGGACGACATTGCGTTGCTGTTCGAGGAACTCCCCGGCGGCCAGATCGCGCACCAGCGTCTCATTGACCGGCGTCTCTTCAAAGCTGAACTCGTCGACCTCTTTCGCCAGAGGTAGCTTGGCGATCGTCATCTGGTATTTGATCGAGCGCGCCTGCTTCTCACTGATCTCGGCATTCAGCAGGTCGCCGACGATCTGTTGGGGCTCGTGCTGGCGCTTCACGGCCGTGGTGATGATCTCATCGTAGGCGGCCTTCATGCCGTAGAGCTTCAGCTGGCTCATCGCGTCCAGCACCTGTGATCTTTCCATGGTTGGGTCTCCTGAGGCTGTCGTAGCGTTTGCAATCGGCGACGGGCTCGCAAGTCAGTCGCAACGCGGCCGGCGTATCGATGGTCAGTGGCGGTGGCGGCTCCCGATGCCGGGCCAGGATGTTGATGACGACCGAGGCCGCGGGGACCCCTTCGCTCAGGGCCTCGGCACAGGCAGCATCCACCGCATCCAGTCCATCGATCGGGATCATGCTCAGGATCTGGACCATCTGCCGGTCGCCGTTCGGCACCTTGCCAAGCTTGCGCTGCACGCGCCTGATCGCCGGCGGCAGGTCCCAGTCCTTGAAGGGGGCGCCATTCCGGAGGGCGCCGGGCTTGCGGGCCAGAACCGGAATGTAGTGCAACGGGTCGTAGATGGCCTTGTCGCGCCCGAAGGTCGTCCATTGCGGCGCCATTGGTTCAAGCCCAATGGACGACGGCGTGCTGCCCCACGATCTTGCCGTCCTGCCAGAACTCGACCCGCTCGGCATAGGCACGGATCTCGACAGGTCGGCCAACGGCCCGGCCATCCACGGAGTAGCGGTTCTTGTCGAACCGGACCAGACAGGTCTTCGAGACCGACGCCGGCACGGCATGGAAGCCGTCGAATGGACCGACGTAGGGCACAAGACTCGCGCGCTCATCCTGGAAGACCTCCCAGTTCGTTCGATCCCGAAGCTCCTGGTGCGGGTTGGCCTTGGCCCAGGCAACACAGCGATCCGCGAGCCAGGCGTTGAGTTCGGCGTAGCTCTTGAACTTCGGCCGAGGCACGAAGAACCGCCGTCGGACAACACCGACTTGGTTCTCGACCTGTCCCTTTTCCCAGCCGGATGCCGGGGTGCAAGCAACAGGATCGACGAGGTGATGCCCGCACATCTGCTGGAACCTGCGGTTGTAGGCCGCGCGCGTCCGGAACATCCAGCCACCGGCGACCCGGGCGATCTCAAACGCCCGGCCCTCAAGATCGGCTGAGAGGTCTTCGACCAGCAGATCGACCGAGGCCCCCTGCCCCACGACCCGCGCCGGATCCAGGCGGGTATCCCGGGCTGGGGTTCCAAGGTCCTGGTGTGGTTCGGCGGCGCAAATGTCATGGCCGAAGCCCATCTCAGAACGGCGCTTCACTGCAGAAAATGGCGCTGAAACCGCCGCATCTTGCCAGATGCCACTATGTCCAATAAGTTTATATTATTGGACATGAGAAAATATGCTGGGAAGTAGGTCAACTTCATCACCGGAATCAGTGGAAAATGCCGTCAGAGGCCGAGAAATCGACGTCAGCGCCCTCTGGTGATTTTGAGGATGCTCGCATCGACGACAGAGATCACGACGAAAGGGGCGATATCGCCCTGCCCGCCCATGTCGCAGGGACCGGCACCCTCGATCGTCTGGTCAATACGGCGCGCGATTACGCCCGGGTCGCGTCGTCCGAGAACACGCTCAAGGCCTACGCGACGGACTGGACACACTTCACACGTTGGTGCCGGATGAAGGGCGCGGAGCCTCTGCCCCCGTCGCCGGAGATTGTCGCGCTCTATCTCGCGGACCTGGCGTCCGGGTCGGGCCCCTCCCCTGCCCTCGCGGTCAGCACGATTGACCGCCGCCTGTCAGGCCTCGCCTGGAACTACGCCCAGCGGGGCTTCATCCTCGACCGCAAGAACCGCCACATCGCAACCGTGCTGGCGGGGATCAAGCGGAAACATGCGCGGCCGTCAGTGCAGAAGGAAGCAATCCTGGCCGAGGACATCCTCGCGATGGTGGCCACCCTGACCTACGATCTGCGCGGGCTTCGGGACCGCGCCATCCTCTTGCTTGGCTACGCTGGCGGCCTGCGTCGCTCGGAGCTCGTCAGCCTTGACGTTCACAAGGACGACACACCGGATTCTGGTGGCTGGGTCGAGATCATGGAAAAAGGCGCCCTGCTCACACTCAATGCCAAGACCGGCTGGCGCGAGGTGGAGATCGGCCGCGGCTCCAAAGATCAGACCTGCCCTGTACATGCTCTTGAGCAATGGCTGCACTTCGCAAAGATCGACTTTGGTCCGGTCTTCGTCGGCACCTCGCGCGATGGCAAACGGGCATCCAAGACGCGGCTGAACGACAAGCATGTCGCCCGCCTGATCAAGCGGACGGTGCTGGACGCGGGCATCCGATCAGAGCTGCCCGAGAAAGATCGACTGGCGCTATTCTCCGGCCACAGCTTGCGCGCAGGGCTCGCCAGCTCGGCAGAAGTCGATGAGCGCTACGTCCAGAAACACCTCGGCCACGCCTCGGCCGAGATGACCCGTCGCTACCAGCGACGGCGTGACCGGTTCCGCGTGAACCTGACCAAGGCTGCTGGGTTGTAGTCACCCGAACCATCATCGATGTCTCTTCGCTTGGCAGGTCAGCCGTGAGGAAGGCAGGAAGGTCGACACCTTCGGCCTGCTCGGTGTCGGAAACGGGCTCAGACGCCCCCCTGCCCTTCTTCAGGTGCTCGAGGAGTTGCGCCATCCCCTTCCCTTTCGCTTCGCGCGCAGCCTCTCGAATCCGGGCCTTGGGCACGCGGTTCAGGCAGGTATCGACCGTCGGCGGTTCTGTCGCAAACATTGGTGTGATGTTCTGTCAGTCGGCGTCGTTCTTCAATGAGGTTGGGCCCGTGGTGTCACTCAAAGGAGCGCAGTTTCCCAAGCATGTCATCCTGCACGCCGTCTTCGCGTCACACGCGTCTCGCGCGCGAGACGCCTAGCCCGACGTCGCCTTGCCGATCCGGTCCAGCAGCGCCCGAAGCTCCGCCTCGTCCTCGACCGCAAGCCCGGAAATATCCAGAGTGACGCGGCCGGACTTTGCCCTGGCCGTCAGCCGCAGACCCCCCTGCCCTTCCCAGTCGGCGGTCAAGGCGGCGGGCTTCGGCGCGGGGCGCTCACCGGCAAACTGGCCCTTGCGCCCGACAAAGGCCTCCAGCAGGGCGATCTCTTCGGCCGCATCCGCGAACTTCTCGCCCCGGTCGGCCATCACGGCGGCCAGGTCGCCGCCCCTGCCCTCTTTCAGAGCCTGCGCCAGCCGCGCGCCAAGCCGCTCTCCGATCGCCTCGGGGTAATCGAGATACGGGCCAAGCGCCGCGTGAATCACCGTGAAGTTCCGGATCTTGTAGCGCCGGTTGCGACTGGAACTGGCAAACAGCGTCTGGATCGCATCGTCCACCGTCTCGCAGACCCCCTGTTCCGCCGCGAGACAGCAGATCCGACCACGCTCGTAGAAGCTCACGTCCTGCCGGATCTCGTTTTCCTCGATCATCGCGATCATCGCGTCGACCGTCCCGGGCCGGTCCGTGACCAGCGCCTTGACCGTGGCAAAGCGTTCGTCCCCGGTTTCGGCCTGCAATTCCCGCAGCGCGCTGAGCCGGCGGAACCCGCTGACCAGCTGGTACAGCCCGGTTTCGGCATCCGGCCCGGTCACCTCGATCGGGGTCTGCTGGCCCCGGGTGCGCAGGCTGTCCTTCAGTTCCTGCCAGGGCTCGCCCTCGCGGTCGAGGTGGCGCCGGTCACGGGCAAAGGCGTGGTCGTCGATCCGGTCCAGCGCGATCCGCTCGATGACAAGCCCCGCGCCGCGGGCGTCGCGCCAGGCCTCGGCCTCGCCCTGCAGCCCGTCACGTTCCCGGCGCAGCTTCAGGATCTCGTCCTCGATCGACCGCGCCGCCTCGCCGGCGACCTGCCCGATCGGGGGCGCCTTGCTGGCCGCCCGCCCCCGGCGTTCGGCGGCCGTCTGTTCGGCCACGTTGCGCATGACGGAAATCGTGTCCCTGTCGACGGCCCCAAGTCTCTTGCGTGTCATTCCGCGGCCTCCCTGTTCTCTGCCTCGATCCGGTCGCGTTCCCAGCATCCGATCAGAAGTCTTTTGAATTCGTGATAGCACCGGTCGAAGGTCTCGCGCCCGCGACGATAGGTTTCCCGGTTGAAATCCGTGTGGCTCGCCTCGTAGATGCCCGAGACCCGCTCGCCCGCCTGTCCCACCAGCGCGGTGAATTCCTGCCGGTAGGTGGCGACGAAATCGTCAAGATAGACCTGGATCACGTTGGCCAGTTCCGATTGCTGGGCATCGTCGTAGCGCGTCAGCAGCACCTGCACCGCGTCCCACGAGAATTTCGGCGCCTCGTCGCTCAGCCGCGCCATGCTGTCTTCGATGCTGACGAAGGTCGTGTAGAGCATGTCGAAGAACCGGCCCGTGGAATCGAACTCGATGAAACTCGCGCCCACCGGGATCAGCAGGATATCCGCCGCCGACAGCGCGTTGATCGTCAGGTAACCAAGCGCGGGCGGCGTATCGACGATGACCACATCGTAATCCGACAGCAGGTTCTGGTCTTCGAGAAAGGCGCGCAGCGCGTCCCAGAATTGCCAGCTGCGATGGGTCTGCATCCAGACCGGGACCTGGAATTCGGCCCAGTAGAGGTTGAGCTGCGCGGGCAGGATGTCGATCGTCGGCCAGTGGGTCCCGAAGATCACGTCATCGGCGGTGACGGCGGCGGCCTCGCGGATTTCCTCGTCCAGCTCTTCCGAGGTCAGATCGTCGATCCCCAGCGTCCGCGCCGCGTGACGGGCGCGGTGCCAGGCCAGGATGGAATAGGCGGTCTGGCCCTCGTCCTCGGCCATCGAGCCGAACATCGTGCTCATCGACGCCTGGCTGTCCAGGTCGATCACCAGAACCCGGTAGCCATCCAGCGCCGAGGCCATGGCCAGATGCGCGCCGGTCGTCGTCTTGGCCACGCCGCCCTTGAAGTTGCAGACCGACACGACCTTCGCGGGCCGGTCCTTGGGCCGGTAGGGGCGGTAGCCCTTGCCCTGCTGCCCCTCGGCTTCGAGAAAGTCGCGGATCTGGTTGACCTCTTCCAGCGTAAAGGTCTTGGCCCCGCCGGCCTTGTCGGCCAGCCCCTGGGGCAGGTCCGGATTGGCCTTGAGCACCCGGCGCAGATGCTGCGGCGACACCGGCAGCATGAATGTGGTAATCTCCCATATCCCGAAGCGGCGGAGATTCTTTTCGCCGTCGGGCTTGTAGCCGCGCCGGGCCAGATCGTCGCGCGCGCGCATGCAGATCTCGGCCGCCACGGTGAAGCGTTCGGTGGTGACCCGGGCGGGGACCGAATCGAGCGCGTCGGTGGGATCTATGGGTTGCAGTGAAATGGACGTCGGTGGGCCGCTCATTGTTGGTTGCCTCGAATGTTCCTGCTTTTCCTTCTTACGCGTGGATTTCGCGAACCACACGTGTTTTGGATAACCATAGGCGATGAAAACCGGCGTGTCACGCGCGCGAGACACCTGCCGGAAGGCTGTTGTCCCTTCAAAAACCAATAGAAAACGCACCAACAAACTTATGAATCCTTTAGGAGTCTTTAGAAGATTTACTGTCCACATTCCTGAGTGTTTGTAACGCATTAAAAGGTGGCATGAACCCGTGCACGGGACCGGCACGACCCATACACAGGACGGCACCAACCCGTTTGCGGGCCGCAAGCGACCCATCTGCGTGATGAAACCGACCCGTCTGCGTGCAGGGATTCGGCCGCGCTCCGGGCGCGAAACAGGGCCGGAAAACGCAGCCAAAACGGCCTGAAACGGCCGGTTTCGGGGCAGGGGGGCGACCAAAGGCGCCGAAACCGACCCGTTTACGTGACGCATCCTCGTCGAAACCGACCCGTTTGCGTGGTGCCATCCCGGCGGCACCTGCCCGAAAAGACCCGCAGTGATTGACAGACGGGTCGGTTTTCCGATCCACTGACGAAAACAGAGAATTCGAGTCGAGCAGTGACCCAGTTCCGCCAGATCACGGAGCGCGAAAGCCTCCGCAAACATGTGGCCGCCATCCATGTGGGGGGCAAGCTGACGCTGTTGCAGCGCAAGCTGAGCAACTGCCTGCTGCTGCACGCCTACGACGATCTGCTGACCAAGTCTTCACACAAGATCGACGCCGAAACGCTCTGCGCCCTGTCGGGCTATGCGTCCCGCGACCGCGACACGCTCAAGGCCGCGCTGCGGGCGCTGGCCGAGACGACGGCGGAATGGAACATGCTGGGCGACAACGGCGAAGAGGAATGGGGCATTTCCTCGCTGATCTCCTATGCCAAGCTGTCGGGCGGGGTCTGCGAATACGCCTATTCGGCGCCGCTGGCGGCGAAGCTTTACGACCCGGCCGTGTTCTCGATGATCAACATGCGCATCCAGCGCAATTTCACCTCCGGCCATGCGCTGGCGCTTTATGAAAACTGCTTCCGCTTCGTTCGGACGGGATCCACCGGCTGGTGGGAGATGGACGTGTTCCGGCGGCTGATGGGCGTGCACGACATGCCCTATTACGACGATTACGCCAAGCTGAACGCCAAGATCATCAAGCCCTCGGTGAAGGAGGTGAACGCCGTGTCCGACATCTCGCTGGTGGCCGAGGTGCGGCGCGAGAACCGGCGCGCGAAGTACATCCGCTTCCTGATCACCCGCAACGGGCAGGAGACGCTGTTCGACCTGGGCGATGACGACGCGGTGCGCAAATCGGCGGCGTTCCGGCGGCTGGTCGAAAACGGGATCTCGGACCGGCTGGCGCAACGCTGGATCGGCGAGCATGGCGAGGATTACGTCGCCGAGAAGCTGGATTTCGTCGAGGCCGAGCGCCGCAAGGGCAGGGTGCGCAAGACGCCTGCGGGCTATCTTGCCGCCGCGATCAAGGGCGATTTCAGGCCCACCGCCGTGCCCGCGACGGCGGCCCCACCCCCGCCCGAGTCGAAAGGACCGACCGAGGCCGAGCTTGCCGAACAGGCGCGCGACGCGGCGCTGGCCCGGGACGCGGCCTGGCGCAAGGCCTGCCTGGACGTGATCGACGCCAACCTGGAAAAGCGGTCTCCGGCCAGCCGCAAGGTCGTGAAGGACCGGTTCGAACGTCTGCTGGAGGACGAATTCGAACGCGGACAGTTCCGCCGCTACGGCTGGCACGCGCGGGGGGTCTTTCCCAAGGTGCGCGAGTTCTGGTCGGGGCTTGTCCCGGAAGGCCTGCCGGACCGCGACGGCTGACGGTCTCGCGCGCGAGACGCTGGCCGGGGGCGAAGGGCAGGGGGCGGAGATCACGATGCCCAGTCCGCCGGCAGGGCAGGGGCGCACCCCGCCCTAGCTTGCCAGGTTCGGATCCGACGGCGTGCCGAGATCGTCGAAGGAGCCGTGGTTGAGATTGTAGAGCCCGGCGTAAAGCCCGTCGCGCGCCATCAGCGCGTCGTGGTTGCCGGATTCGATGACGGACCCCTTCTGCAGCACGATGATCCGGTCGGCCCCCCGGATCGTCGCCAGCCGGTGCGCGATGATCAGCCCGGTGCGGCCTTCCAGCAGGCGTTGCAGCGCCTTCTGGATCTGCATCTCGGTATAGCTGTCGATATTGGCCGTCGCCTCGTCCAGGATCAGGATCGGCGCATCGGCCACCAGCGCGCGGGCAAAGCTGAGCAATTGCCGCTGGCCCTGGCTGAGATTGCCGCCGCGCTCGTCAAGCAGCGTGTCATAGCCCTCGGGCAGGCGCATGATGAAGTCATGCGCGCCCACGGCCTTCGACGCCTCGATGACCTGGTCGACACTGGCGTGCTCGGTGGAATAGCGGATGTTCTCGATCACCGTGCCGGTGAAAAGATAGGGCTCCTGCAGCACCATGGCGATGTGATGGCCAAGGGAATCCTGGGTCACGTCGCGCACGTCGCGGCCGCCGACCAGAACGGCGCCGTCCTGCACGTCGTAGAACCGGTGCACCAGCGCCATGGCCGAGGATTTGCCCGACCCGGTCGGTCCGACCAGGGCCACCGTCTCGCCGGTGTTCACCCGGAACGACACATCGCGCAGCACCGGCTCGTCGGGGTTGTAGCCGAAGACCACGTTGCGGAATTCGACCGATCCGTCGTCGGCCTCGGTCAGCGGTTCGGCATCGGGCTTGTCGGTGATCGCCTTGGGCACGTCCAGCACCTCGATCAGCCGGTGGCCCGAGGCCATGGCCCGCTGCATGACCGAATATTGCAGCGTCAGCGAGCGGATCGGGTCGAAGAACCGCTGGATGTAGAACAGGAAGGCGATGATGCCGCCGATCTCCAGCCGGCCGGAGACGACCATCGACCCGCCGACGAGGATGACCAGCGCCATGGCGATGCCGGTCAGCGTGTCGACGATCGGCACCATGATCTGCGCCAGCCGGGCGGCGTGGATATGGGTGGAAAGCACCCGGTCCGCCAGCCGGGAATAAAGCCCGAGGTTCAGTTCTTCGCGGCCCATCGACTGCACCGCGCGCACGCCGTGGATCGCCTCGGCCAGGGCGCCGTTGGCGATCGAATTGCTCTGGTGCGCGGCCATGAAGGCATCGCGGGCCTTCTTGATCCAGAAGATCCGCACGATGAACAGGATCGGCAGCACCGACAGCACCAGAAGGCCCAGCTGCACATCGAGCCACAGCATCGCCACGACGATCCCGATCAGCAGCGCGAAATCGCCCACCGCCATGACCGAGGTTTCCAGGAATTCCTGCATGGAATTCACGTCGCCCTGTAGGCGCGACATCAGCCGGCCGACCTCGGTCTTGTCCATGAAGGACAGCGACACCCGCTGAAGATGGCCGAACATGGCGCGGCGGATGTCGAAAAGCACGTTCTCGGCCAGATCGCCCACCACCCGTTCCTGGATCAGGTTGGCGATGGCATTGGCAATCACCACGGCGACGAACAGGGCCACCGCCCGGCCAAGATGGGACATGTCCAGCCCGCTGTCCCTGGCCGGGGCGATGCCGTAATCGACGGCATATCGGATGATCAGCGGGATCGCGAGCTGCGTCGCGGTGAAGATCAGAACGGCAATGACGGCGACGATCACCCGGGACCGGTAGGGCGCGACAAAGGCCCAGAGCCGGCTCATGATGCGCCCGTCGAAGGCGCGGCCAAAGATGTCCTCTTCGATCCGGGTGGAACCGACGGTCGCGCGCAGGCGCGAACCCACGGGCGCGTCGGCCGAGTAATCCTGGGGCTGCTGCTGCATCGTGCTCATGCGGCACTCTCCTCGGCCGATCCCATCTGCAGCACGTGTAGCTCGGCATAGCGTCCGCCCAGGGCGATCAGCTTTTCGTGGGTGCCGCTTTCGACGATCCGCCCCTCCTCGAGGAACAGGATTCGGTCGGCGTGTTTGAGCGAATTCAGCCGGTGCGCGATGATCAGTGTCACGCGGTCGGGCGCGCGTTCCTGCATGGCGGTGCGCAGGCGGGCCTCGGTGCCGGCGTCGATTGCGGCGGTGGAATCGTCGAAGATCATGATCGCCGGGTCCAGCAGCAGGCTGCGCGCGATCGAAAGCCGCTGACGCTGGCCGCCCGACAGCGATCCGCCGCGTTCGCCCACCACCGTGCCATAGCCCTCGGGCAGGCCGGTGACGTAATCGTGCAGCTGGGCCGACCCGGACGCCGCGTGCAGCCGGTGATCCGCGGTTGCCGGATCGCCATAGGCGACGTTGTTCTCGATTGTCGTGGTGAAGAGAAAGCTGTCCTGCTGGACGACGGCCACCGCCTTGCGCAGCGAGGCGAGGGTGACCTCGTTGACCGCCTGTCCGTCGATCGTCACGCGGCCGCTGGTGGCATCGTAGAACCGCGGGATCAGGTGCACCAGCGAGGACTTGCCGCTGCCGGGCGCGCCGATGATGCCGATGGTCTCGCCGCGCCGCGCCTCGAAGCTGATGTCGTCCAGCGCCTTCGGCCCGCTGTCGGGATCGAACGAGAAGGACACGTTCTCGAAGCGCAGCGTGCCGTCGGTGATCTTCAGCTCCGGCGCGCCGGGGGCGTCGGCGATGACCGGTTCAAGATCCAGCAGCGTGAAGATCCGCGTGCCGCAGGTAGAGGCCCGGGCGAAGCTGTTGACCATCATGCCCAGCTGGCGGACCGGCATCTGCAGGATGGTCATGAAGGTCAGGACGGATGTCAGCGCGCCGATGCCCGTGGTGCCGTTGGCCACCTGCCGTCCGCCGACCAGAAGCACCAGGGCCATGGCCAGGAAGAACGACAGCGACATGGCCGAGGAATTCGTCACCCGGATCCGCACCCGCCGGTGCGCAAGTTCTAGCGCGGTCTTCGACGCGCCGTCGAACTTGGCCATCTCGTAAAGCTGGGCGGAAAAGGCGCGCACGACGCGGATGCCGGCCAGGTTTTCCTCCATCACCCGCGACAGGACGGCAAGCTTTTCCTGAAGCACCAGCCAGGTCGCGCGCAGCGTCAGGTGCGACACGATCGAGCGCCAGGCCGCGAAGGGCACGAAGCACAGCGCCAGCAGGCCCAGGGCCGGGTCGGTCGAGATCAGGAGCCAGCCGCCGATGCCGATCAGCAGCACCAGATGGATCAGCCGGATGAACCCGGTGGAAAAGAACATCCGGACGCCTTCGACATCCAGCATCCCCACCGTGATCAGCTCGCCCGAATGGACGCGGTCGTGGAACGAGAAGGGCAGGCGCTGGATCTTGTCGTAGACCATCGCGCGGATCTGGCGGGCCAGGTGATGGCCGACCGACTCGGCAAAGAAGTTCTGGCCCATGGTCAGCAGCCCGCGCAGAACGCTCATCGCCAGCAGCATGAGCGCGACGGGCAGAAGCTGGGCGGTGCCGCCCCCGGCGGTCAGCGCGGTCTGTGCCTGGTCGACGGCGCGGCCCAGCAGAAGCGGAATGGTCAGCTGGGCCAGCACGCCGAGGATCGTGCAGAGGATCGCAAGCCCCGCCTGCCGCCGGTAGGCCAGCGACATCTGCATGATGCGGCGCATGGTTTCGCGTGAGCGGTCGAGCCCGACGCTGGCTGTCCGGTTGAAATCCGGAACGATCTGCCGCCCGCCGTCCCCATCGGGGTGATCGGAAGGCGCGGATTGAGCTTTCACGGAACGTCTCCTGGCGCACGATCTTCGACACGGTCGTGCTGATGTTGTCCCGTTCACCTGCCACGGGCGCGGCCGGTTTTCCAGCCTTTACGGGAAATTTCCCCGCCGGATGGGTGGTTGGATGCCGATGGGAAGCCCGGCGCCGCGCGGGGCGCAGGCGCCGGTTGGCGATGGTACAGCCGTAGGCCCGGCTGCGCGGGTTCATCGGCCAGGGGCGCCACCCGCCGCCCGGGGCGCGGCCTCTGGGGCGGGGCCGTCGATGTCCGGGCTCAGCCCGTCCCGCCCCGGGTCCAGCCGCGACCGTCACACCCGTAAAGCTCATAACCGGTTTCGGTCACGGCAAGCGTGTCCTCGAGCTTGATGAAGCCGCGCGTGGGATGCTGCATGGTGGTTTCGACCGACAGGACCATGCCCGCCTGCAGGGGGCGGTCGGCATCCACGCCCTCGTAGGTGACGGGATGGTTGGTCATCAGGAAGGGCGCCTCGTGCGTGATGACGCCCATGCCGTGGGCGAAGAAATCGGTGCAGTCCCGGCTGGGCTGGCGGGCCAGTTCGGCCTGCCCGGCCTCGATCACCTCGGCCCCGTGGGCCCCGGCGCGCACCCTGGAAAAGGCGGCCTGCTGGACCGTCTCGATCTCGGCCAGCAGATCCTCCAGCTCGCTGTCCGGCGCGCCCAGCACCCCCATACGGCAGATGTCGCCGATATAGCCCTTCAGGTTCCCGCCCGAGTCGATCGACAGCACCTCGCCCTCGGCCCAGGCCTGATCGGACGCCGCGCGGTTGTGCGAGGCGCCAAGCGTCAGGAGGCAGTATTCGAACTGCAGCCCGCGGCCGGTTTCCTCCTGCCGGAGCCGGTCGATGATCTCGTGCTTGGTCGTGCCCGCCTGCGCCGCGGCGATCGTCGCCCGCATCGCGTCGCCGATCCTCTCGCTGGCCTGCTTCAGCAGCGCCAGCTCGGCCGGGGATTTCACCGCGCGCAGCCGTTCCAGCACATGCGTGGCATCCGTGAGCGGGGCGTTGGCGAAGGCCGAGGTCAGCGCGCGGGCGGCATCCATCGGCAGAAAGCCGGGCTCCACCCCGATGCGGGGCGACGCGGGGCCATGGGCCTTCAGGTGGCGGATCGCCTCTGCCATCGCATCCGTCGTGCCCCAGGCGGCAGGGTGGAAATGCGGGGTCCAGAACGGGTGGTTGGCATGCTCCATCCCCTCCATCCGGTTGCCGATATAGGCGGTGCTGTCCGGCGCGCCGCGCAGATAGGCGACGATGGGCAGGTAGCGGCTGTGCCCGATCGCATCCATCGCCGAGAAGAAGATGAAACGATATCCGCCCAGCAGGTACTGAACATTGTGCTTGGAGCTGGCCAGCAGCACGTCGATCCCGGCGGCCTCCATCAGCGCGTCGAGATGGGCAAAGTCGTAAGAAAGGGCCTCGGTCTGATCGGGCATCTCAGGGCCTCGCCGGGATCAGCCGGAAATCGGGCATGTCCCTGAGCAGCTCTTCGGGGCCGGCGGGGGCATAGACGACGAAGATCTTCAGGTCGCTGTCCGAGGTGTTGAGGGTCGAATGAAACCGGCTTTCGGGGATGAAGACGGTGCAGCCGGCGCGCACGGTTTCGGTGTGCGGATGGCCGGCCTCGTCCTCGACCATCTGTTCGCCCTCGCCTTCGAGGATATGGATGATCTCTTCGGATCCGGGGTGGTTGTGGCGCGCGTGGCCCTGGCCGGGCGGCACCGTCACCACGGCGGCCGAAAACTGCGCCGCGCCGTTCACCTTCGGGCCCAGCGTCACCGAAAGCTGGCCCCAGTCGAAGCCGTAGGCATCCACGTCGCCGGGATAGCGGTACAGGTCCTTCACGTCGGTCATCGCTTGTCTCCTTCGGGTTTCAGCGCCTTGAAGGCGCGGATCTGGTCGGCGATGGCGCGTTCGGCGGGCAGGCGTTCCGCCGACGAGGCGCCGTAGAAGCCGTGGATGCCGGCGGCCTTGCCCAGCACGTATGCGGCATCCTCGGGCATCGAGATCGGCCCGCCGTGGCACAGCAGGATGACATCCTCGCGCACCGACCGGGCGGCGGCGGCGATGGCGTCGATCTGGCCCACGCAATCGTCCAGCGACCTGGCCGAGGTCGCGCCGATGGTGCCGCCGGTGGTCACGCCCATATGGGCCACGATGATGTCGGCGCCGGCCTTCGTCATCGCGATGGCCTCGTCGGGGTTGAAGACATAGGGCGTGGTCAGAAGATCCTGGCGATGGGCCTCGGCGATCATGTCGACCTCGAGCCCGAAGCCCATGCCGGTTTCCTCGAAGCTTTGCCGCATGGTGCCGTCGAACAGCCCCACGGTCGGAAAGTTCTGCACGCCGGAAAAGCCCATGTCCTTCAGCTCGGCCAGGAAGCGCGGCATCAGGATGAAGGGGTCGGTGCCGTTGACGCCGGCCAGGACGGGCGTGTGCCGGACCACCGGCAGCACTTCGACGGCCATGTCGCGGACGATCTCGTTCGCATTGCCATAGGCCAGCAGCCCGGCGGCCGATCCGCGCCCGGCCATGCGGTAGCGTCCGGAATTGTAGATGATGATCAGGTCGATGCCGCCGGCCTCCTCGGACTTGGCCGACAGCCCCGTGCCGGCGCCGCCGCCGATGATGGGGATGCCCTGGGCGATCATGTCGTGAAAACGGCTCAGCAGGTCTTTGCGCGGGATCTGGGGCATCAGTGGTCCATCAGCTCTAGGAAGGTTGCGGCGGCGGCCTCGGCAAAGGCGGCGTCGTTGATGTGGTGGGGCAGGGAGACCAGCCGCGTGGGGTCGGTCAGGGTCGCGCGGAGCGCCTCGAACAGCGCGGCGTCGGCCTCGGGGTCCCAGAAGGCGCCGCCCTCGATATCAAGCGCCGAGAGGCCTTTTTGCGGGAACAGCAGGCGGACGGGCCCGGCGCAGGCGTTTAGCTTTTCGCCGATCCAGCGGCCGATCCGGGTGTTTTCCCCGACCGTGGTGCGCATCAGCGTGACGTTGGGATTGTGGTGATGGAAGGCGCGGTCCGCGAAGGCGGGCGGCACGGTGTCGGGGGCCCAGAAGTTCACCATGTCGAGCGCACCGACCGAGCCGAGCCAGGGCGCGCCGCTGCGGGCCACCGCGTCGAGCCGGTCGGGCCCGGCGGCCAGCACGCCGCCGACCAGAAGATCGGCGATTTCGGTCGTGGTGATGTCGATCAGGCCGGACAGCACGCCCTGGTCCAGCAGGCGTTCCATCGCCCGCCCGCCGGTCCCGGTCGCGTGAAAGACAAGGCAGTCGTAGCGATCCGCCAGATGCCCCGAGATGGCGGTGAGGCAGGGCGTGGTGACGCCGAACATGGTCAGCCCGACGGCCAGCTTGTCATCGCCGGCCCGGGGCGGCGGGTGCTGCACCGCGCCCAGCAGCGCCTGCGCGGCGTTGGACAGGATCACCCGGCTGAGCCGGTTGAGCCCGGCAATATCGGTGACCGAGGGCACCATCACGATGTCCGAGATGCCGACATAGGGGGCGGTGTCGCCCGACGCCAGCGTCGAGACCATGATCTTGGGCAGGCCGTAGGGCAGGTCGCGCATCCCCGCGCAGGCGATCGAGGTTCCGCCGCCGCCGCCGACCGCGATCATGCCGGACACCTCGTCGCCATGGCGCCGGCACCATTCCGCGAAGGCCGTGCCCATGGCGGCCACCGCCGTGCCCCGGTCGTCGCCGTCCAGCACGGCCCCGGCGCCGTCGGGGTGGCAGGCGGCCACCGCCTCGGCGGGCACGTCCACCGGCACCGACGGGGCCCGCGTGCCCAGATCCACGATACGGGCCTGGCCGCCGCCGGCGACGATCAGGTCACGCAGATAGGCAAGCTCTTCGCCCTTGGTGTCGGCGGTGCCGACAACCTGGATCATGGCTGACATCGCCGATCCTCCCCCCTCCCAGAGGCCCCATGCGGATTACGGGTTGACCGAAAATGGGACTGCAGTACCATATTGGGATGCAAGTCCCAAGTCAACGCACCGACCCGATCGAGACGCCGCCCCTGAAGGGCGCGGCGGCCCGCACCCACGCCCTGATGGTGGCCACCGCGCGCGACATGATGCGCGCGGGACAGTCGCCTTCGGTCAGCGAGGTCGCGGAGGCGGCGGGCGTGTCGCGCTCGACCGCCTATCGCTATTTCCCGACGCTGGCCGACATGCTGCGCGCCGTGGTGGCCGAGGCGCTGGGGCCAATCCTGGACTGGGACGACGGCGCGACCGGCGCGGCGCGGATCGACGATCTGTACCGCACCGCCTTCCCGCGCCTGTTCGAGCACGAGGCGACGTTTCGCGCCGCGCTGCGCCAGTCGCTGGACGCGGCGGCCGAGGATTCGACGCTGGGGCGCGGCCACCGCCGCCGCCTGCTGCAAAGCGCGACGCAGGATCTGGACATCTCCGCAGAGGACCGGATGCGGCTCAATCAGGCGTTGTCTTTGACCTTCGGGGTCGAGGCTATGATCGTGCTGAAGGACATCTGGGGCCTGAGCGAGGAGGAGGCGCTGGAAACGGCTCTCTGGGCGGCGCAGGCGATGGTCGCCGCGACGGTGCGACACCGGGGCGAAGATTAGGCGGGCCAAAACTGGTCCGACCAAATTGCGCCAATAGCGCGAATGCGCCCCAGGCCGGGCGCCCGGCCGGGCGGTCCGTGACCTGTGGCCGGATGTGACATATTTTGCCATGTAAGACAGGGGAAAACTCCAATCGGGAGGGCCTGGGACCAGCTAACAACTTCTTGACAGATTGCGCAATCTGGTAGTACCAAAAATTGTGTTCGACAGTGGCGCCTGGCAGCTCAAGGCAATGGGACATTCCAAAAGATCCCGAAGCGGGCGCCACATGAGGAACCGAACTGGGAGGAGATAGGAATGAAACGATATGCGAGCCGGCTTCTGGCCGGGGCGGCGTTTGGTGCGCTGATCGCACCGGCTGCCATGGCGCAGGAACTGACGATCTTCTGGGCCGAATGGGATCCCGCGAATTACCTGCAGGAGCTGGTAAACGATTACGAGGCCGAGACCGGCGTTCTCGTGACCGTGGAAACGACCCCGTGGTCCGATTTCCAGACCAAGGCCTTTACCGAATTCAATGCGCGCGGGTCCGCCTACGACCTGATCGTCGGCGACAGCCAGTGGCTTGGCGCGGCCTCGGAGGGGGGCCATTACGTCGACCTGACCGAGTTCTTCACCGAACATGACCTGGGCAACGTGATGGCCCCGGCCACGGTGAAATACTACGCCGAATATCCCGGCAATTCGGGCAAGTACTGGGCCGTCCCGGCCGAGGGCGACGCGGTCGGCTGGTCCTACCGCAAGGACTGGTTCGAGGATCCCGCCGAGATGGAGGCGTTCGAGGCCGAATACGGCTATCCCCTGGCCCCGCCCGAGACATGGGCGCAGCTTCTCGACATCGCCGCGTTCTTCCACCGCCCGGACGAGGACCGCTATGGCGTGGCGATCTATACGGACAATTCCTATGACGCCATGGTGATGGGCGTGGAGAACGCGATCTTCTCTTACGGGGGCGATCTGGGGAATTACGAGACCTACGAGGTCGAGGGCATCCTGAATTCGGAGCAGAACATCCGGGCCTTGGAAGATTACAAGACATGGTATGATTGCGGCGGTCGCTCTCCGGGGGCGAA
>NZ_AQQR01000024.1 GCF_002210095.1 Marinibacterium profundimaris
TAATTTACGCCAGATCTTGTCCAAGAGATGGGGAGTAGCTCACGTTGCCTTCGAGGATTTGTTCGGCGGCAAGCTCCACGCGGCAGTGGACCGACAACACCCGCGCGATCTCTACGACGTCAAACTGCTGTACGAGAACGAAGGGCTGTCAGACGACCTGTTTCGCACATTCCTGATCTATGTCACCAGCTCACCACGTCCGGCACACGAACTCCTGAACCCTAACCTGATTGAACTTGACCAGCCATACGCGAGAGAATTCGAGGGGATGACCAGGATGCCGGTCGCGCTCGACGAGCTGCTCGAAACCCGCAAGAGACTGTTCGCAGACATCCAGTCCCGTTTGGATGAGGAAGCCAGGCGCTTCCTGCTCACCCTTCACGACGGCACGCCCCAATTCGATGCGATCGCCCGCCCGCAGGCTGGCGACCTGCCAGCCGTGAAGTGGAAGCTATTGAATCTGAACAAGCTGAAGGCCCAGAACCCCGCCAAGCACGCCGCGCAGCGCGCCGCCCTCGAATCGCTCTTCAGCTATTCGGGGCCCGACGACACAGGGCGGTCTGGCCAGAAACGAACCTGATCGTCTCCCCAACCTGACCACGGAGCCAGGGCAACATGTTCCAGGATTTCAATGCCGTTCGTCTGCACGTCGCGCTCGTGGGGGTCGAGCCGCTGATCTGGAGGCGTCTCGTCATCCCGTCTGCCTGGACGCTGGACCGTCTCCACCTGGTCCTGCAGGCAGCCTTCAGCTGGACCGACAGTCACCTGCACGAGTTTCAGATCGGCGGTTTGCGCTACGGTGATCCCGAGTTGCTCGACGACGGTTTCGAGGGCTCGAAGACGTTCAACTATCACGACGTGCGGTTGTCCGACTTCGTCAACCGGGCTGCGGCGTTTACCTACGTCTATGATTTCGGCGACAGCTGGGAGCACCGTGTCACGCTCGAGGATTGGCTCTCGCTGGATCCACTCCCTCGACATGCCGAATGCGTGGACGGTGCAAGGGCTCGGCCGCCGGAAGATGTCGGGGGCTGCTGGTCATACGGAGAATTTCTCGACACGCTCGCAGATCCCGAGCACGAAGAGCACGAGCACAACCTACGTTGGGCCGGAGGGTATTTCGATCCGGAATGGTTCGATCTCGAGCTGATCAACAAGGACTTGCGAAACACCTTCCGCACGAACGCCCGCAGGCGCTTGCATCAACCGAAGCCGCCGGCATGGAAAGCCACATGGTCGGGCAGAAAACCCTGATCGTCATCAGAAAGACCACCCCGGCAGTCTTCGGCCCGCAGCCGATGTCGTGGCCCGGGAACCGGGTTCAATAGTTCACCTGCTCGAAATCGTAGAGACCCTCGAAGTCGCGCCAGTCGACGAACACCGAACGATGGTTGATGTTCGGGCAATCGTCTCCCCATCGCTCGAGCCCGCTATGGGCGTCTGGCAACGCCCGCGGTATGGACGGCTGCCAGGAAAACTCTCCCTGCCTTCCATATGTGCCGCGGGTCACCAAGGCGTAGCGATTGCAACTGCCATCGCTGGACCTGCGCTGCCGTGCCTGGCGCACGTGATACACGCGGATGGACCGCACGAAGTTGAACTCCGGCCCGCTGATGTCGATGTCCGCCCCGTGCTGCGCCAGCGCCAAGGCCCGGGCGACCGCCGGTTCTCTTGGCTCAACCGGGGCCGATAGAAATCCAGCCGATACAGGTGTTCCGGCAACCTTCAGAGGCGCTTTGCGCAGGGCTTCAGGTCGTGGGTGCGCGCCGTCAAATAGCACGTCGTGAACCGGGATATCGAAACGACCACTCGTCCTCGGTCGAAAAGAGGCGCCCATCGGGCATCGCCAGATCTGCAGCGGCGGCTCGACGGGCCAGGGCGTGATCCGCCGCATGAATTCGGCCCTCGCCTGGGTGCAGGGTACGGACGCCGGCCATCCTCCGGCGAGACACAGCAGGATGGCGCAATCAATCGGGTAGGATTGGGCTTCGGTCCGGGCCGCAGGTCCAGTGAGTGCGCAAAGTCCCACAATGGAATTCAGGATGATGCGGGCAAACTATTTGAACATGGCTCGGCACTCGATCAACGCGAAGGTTCCAGGCACTATGCTTCAATAGTCTATCTTAGTCACGTGTGATTTATTTATGGAGGGGCCCGGCGGGATGCTGCCACTACCTGCCGGCGGACAGGTTCTCCAAGATTTCGGGGAACTCTTCTGCATTCAAGACCTTCGCCTTCGCCAGTATCTCCGAAGACATTGGTGGTTCGATGAATTAAGCTGGCATGTCTTCATCAATCCAGAGAACCGACAATTCTGCGTTGTCCCAGAGAATAACCCAGCCAACAGTTCGTTCGCCATCCTCGCCCAGAACGCGTGCGATGGAGGTGCCTTCCACTCTTTCAGAATTCACTGGCACATGCCCGCATATCTTGCCCCCACGCACCGAACAAGGTGGTCAGGTTCTTGATGGGGTTTGAAGAATTCAGTGGGCATTGGAGAAGCTTCCAGTCGCGGCTTCCTCTAAGCGGAAGTGCCAGCAACCACTTGTTTTGATGATGAATTTTACCATCAGGGGCAAGCGCAATCCTGCTATTCTGCAAAACTCTCGTAATCATGGTTATGTGCAATTTGCGGTGAGGCCGACTGTACCGGGCGGGTCACGGGGCCCTCTTCCCGGCGCGGTCTAGAGGTTGAGCCCCGAGCGGCGCAGCCCGTCCAGGAACATCTCGCGGTGCGCGTCGCGCCGGAACGGATAGGACATCGCGATGGTCTCGGCGTCGCAGGCCATGCCCAGCTCGGTCAGCCGTCCGGCCGCCTCGCGCGCGGCGTCGCGGTCGCCCATCAGCCCCGACAATGCGATCCGCCGCTGCAGCGCGCGGCCATAGGTCGGATCCCAGGACAGCGCGCGGCTCAGCCGGCTGTCGGCGGCGTCGAATTGTTCGTCGAGCATGTGCCACAGGCCCAGGTCGGCCTCGATCACCGCGCGGTAGGTATAGACCGGGTCCACCCGGAACAGCCGCTCCTGGTACTGCCGCGCCCGGTCGGAATGGCCGGAGAAGCCGTTGATGCAGCCGCCGAAATGGTAGTTCATCGCGGCACTCGGGTTCAGCGCGATGGCGCGTTCGACATGCAGCAGCGCCAGGTCGTGGTTGCGGTTGGTCCAGAGCTCGCCCACCGCCGAGAGCGCATGGGCGATCCAGGCGCTGCGGTCGATCTCCATCGCGCGGCGGGCGGCCTCCAGCGTCGGGGTGAAGGCGGTGGCGCTGTCGGCGGCGGAGAAGCCACCCATCGCCTGCTGGAACCGGGCAACGGCCACCAGGCACAGCGGCACCGACCAGTCCGGGCTGCGCTCGGCGGCGCGGGTGGCCAGTCTTTCGGCCTCGATCAGCCCGTCGCGGTCGCGCTGGCCCACCAGCCAGGCGGCGCGCATCGCCAGCTCCCAGGCGGTCATGTCCTCGGGGCCCTTGCGCAGCACGCGCCGCGCCTCGGCGCCCTCCAGTTCGGGTGCGATGACCGTGGCGATCTGGGCGGCGATGTCCTCCTCCATGTCGATCAGGTCGCCCATGTCGCAGAGGATGCGGTGGCTCCAGATCTGGCAGCCCTCTTCGGCATCGGTCAGGCTGACCTGCACCTTCAGCCGCTGGCCGACCCGGTGAAAGCTGCCCTCGACCAGGTAGCGCGCCTTCAGCGCCACGCCCAGATCCCCCGCGCCCAGCCCGGCATCGGCAAACCGTTGGGCGGAATTGCGGGCGATCACCGGGAAATAGCGCCAGGCCGACAGCGCCGCGATCAGCTCGTCGGTCAGGCCCGAGGCCAGCGCGTCGGACCGCGCGCCGTCCGACAGATCGCGGATCGGCAGCACCGCGACGGCGGGCCGGTCAAAGGGTGTCGGCCCGGCGCAGGGGTCCGGAGACGGACCGGCCCCCGGACCGGCGACGGGGATCCCCGCGTGTCCGGCGGGGCGCGGCGGTTCGGGCGCGGCCGGGGCGGCGGCGGGCTGTTCCTGCGCCTCGCCCACGAACCGGATCCCGCGCCGCTGGATGGTGCGGATGAACCTCTGCGTGCTGCCGTCGTCGCCAAGCGCCTTGCGCGCGTCCCGGATCCGGCTGGACAGCGCGGCGTCCGACACGATGCGGTTGCCCCAGATCTCCTCGAAGATCTCGTCCCTGCTTACCACCCGGTCGCGGGCCGAAACCAGCATGCGGATCAGGTCGAACACCTGCGGCTCCACCCGCACGATCTCTCCGCTCCGCCGCAGTTCAGCGCGGTCGGCATCCAGTTCGAAATCGGCGAAGACGTAGTTCATACGGTCCACCCGCAAGCCCGAGGCGCGCCATCATACCCCGAAAACGCGAATTCTCCTACGGGTCCGCGTTTGCGGGGCCGCGCGCCAAATCCACCGGATCTGCAGGCATCTCCACGGGCTCTGCATCCTGTCTCCAAGCGGCGCCGGGCAAAGCGGTGCATCACTCTGCCACGACCCGACAGGATATTGGAGACGACGATGAACATTGCCACCGAAACCGCCCCGGCGCCCGATCTCGCCGCCGTCAAGACAAAGCAGCAGGTCACCTGGTCGACCGGCGACTACCCGGCCATCGGCACCACGGTGCAGATCGTGGGCGAGCGCCTGGCCGAGGCCATGGACCTGCGCCCCGATGCCCGCGTTCTGGACGTGGCCGCCGGCAACGGCAACGCCACGCTGGCCGCCGCCCGGCGCGGCTGCAACGTGGTGTCGACCGATTACGTGCCGGCCTGGCTGAAGGCGGGCATGGCCCGGGCCGAGGCCGAGCGCCTGACCGTGGCCTTCCGCGAGGCCGATGCCGAGGACCTTCCGTTCGAAGCCGGCTCTTTCGACGCGGTCATGTCCACCTTCGGCGTCATGTTCACCGCCAACCAGGAGGCCGCCGCAAGCGAACTGGCGCGCGTCTGCCGCTCCAGCGGGCGGATCGGGCTGGTGAACTGGACGCCCGAAGGCTTCATCGGAGAGGTCTTCCGCACCATCGGCCAGCACGTGCCGCCCCCGCCCGGCCTGCGCTCTCCGCTGCAATGGGGCACCGAGGCCCGGATCGAGGAGCTTTTCGGCGACAAGGCCGCCGAGGTGACGCTGACGCGCAAGCATTTCGTCTTCCGCTACCGCTCGCCCGCCTTCTGGGTGGAACACTGGAGCCGCATCTACGGCCCGATGAACAAGGCGTTCGAGGCCGTGGGACCCGACGGGGCCGCCGCGCTCGAATCCGACCTGGTGTCGCTGGCCGCCGCGCGGTCGCGTGACGGGACCCAGATGATCGTTCCGGCCGAATATGCCGAGATCGTCATCCGCCGCGCCTGATCCGGCCCGGCAGGTGCCGGGTCCCGTCCCTGCCCGGCGCATCCCCGGCCGCCTGTCCCCCGGCCGGGGACCCCTTCATTTCCGAAGACTGATTGGAGAAAGCCATGACGTGCTCTACCGCTTCCCTTCCCCAGGGGTCGCTCTTTACCCGCTACGGCGGCATTTCCGGGCTGCGCTCCGTCATCATGATGTTCTACGACGCGGTGCTGGACAGCGAGGTCATCGGCCATTTCTTCGATGACGTCGACATGGGCCGGCTGATCGATCACCAGACCCGGTTCTTCGCCATGCTGATGGGCGGGCCGGCCGATTTTTCGAACGATCGCCTGGCCCGGGCCCATGCCCACCTGGACCTGACCCATGCCCATTTCGACGAGGTCCGGCGCCTGCTGGCCGAAACGCTGGATGCCGCCGGTTTCGCCCCGGCGGACCGCGACATCGTCATGGCCGAGGTCGAAGCCCGCCGGTCCGTCATCGTCCGTTCATGAGGTAGCCCCATGTTTCCCGAAGACCTCAGCGCGCGGCTCCTGAAATCCATCGGCGTGGGCGTCTGCCTCGCCGAGGCCGGGACGCGCCGCATCCTTTATGCCAATCCCACCTTCCTGGGCTGGTTCCCCGATGCCGCCTCCGGCACCGATCTTTGCGAGGCGGTCGGCGGGCTGGATCCCGTCCGCCTGGAAACCGACAGACCGTTCGAGCTGCGCACCAAGGTCAAGCGCCGCACCCTGGTGATCGAGACCCAGCTGCGCAAAGCCGAGCATGACGGCCGCCCGCTTCTGGTGATCGAATGCCAGAACGTGTCGCGCCTGCGCGAGACCGAGGCGATGATCGACAGCTACGCCGCCATGGTCGACCGCCGCACCCGCGACCTGGAACGCGAGAAGACGCATGTGGAAAAGCTGCTGCTGAACATCATGCCGCGTTCGGTCTATGAGGAATACACCACCTTCGGCTCCGTCGCGCCGCGCCTGTTCGAGCCGGTGTCGGTGCTGATGCTGGATTTCGTGGGCTTCACCGAGATGGCCGCCGCCGCCGATCCCACCGTGACCGTGGGCGAGCTGAACGACATCTTCACCGCCTTCGACCGGATCGGAGAGCTTTGCGGCTGCGAACGGATCAAGACGATCGGCGATTGCTACATGGCGGTCGCCGGCCTGCCGCATCCGCACCCCGATCATGCGCTGGCCGCCGCCCGCTGCGCGGTGAAGATGATGCGCTATCTCGACCGGCGCAACACCACGCACCAGCACCAGTGGCGCGCGCGGATCGGCATTGCCTCGGGCTCGGTGGTGGGGTCCGTCGTGGGGATCCAGAAATATGTCTATGACGTCTTCGGCCCGGCGGTGAACCGTGCCGCGCGGCTGCAGCAGATCTCCGATCCGATGGAGATCACGATCTGCGGGTCGCTCATGGGTGAGCTGATCGACACGTTCGACATCTCGCCGCCACGGACCGAGGATCTGCGCGGCTTCGGCGAGGTTTCGGTCGCGACCCTGTCGGAACGGCGTCCCGCGGCGTCGGCGATCGCGTCGTGATCGCGGTCAGTCCCGCCCTTCCCCGTCGCCGCGTTCGGCAAGGCGGCGGGGCAGGTCCGAGCTGACATGCAGAAGGTCCACGATCACGATCCGCGCCGGTTCCTCTATGAAGACAATGTAATGTCGGCCCATCCGGGCAAAGCGCAGGTCCTCGGGCAGGTCCGGGTCCAGCAGGGCGCGGCAGGAGCGGCTGTGCACCATGCCGTCGGCCAGGGCGCTGCAATGGGCGATCAGGTCTTCGGCGTAAAGCTCGGCCTGGCGGGGGCCGAAGGTCTGCCACGTCCAGTCGGCGATGTCTTCCAGCGCGGCCTCGGCCTGCCGGGTCAGGACCCAGGTTCTGGACATCGGGTGTGCGCTACGGCGCGCGGCGGGCAAAGGCGCGGCGGATCGCGTCCTCTCCGCTGCCCTCGGCCAGATCGCCGGCGCGCGCCTGCCCGACCCCTTTCGCCAGCCGGTCGCGCAATGCGCCCGCCTCGGCCTCGTCCTGTTCCAGCAGCCGCAGCCCTGCGCGCAGCGCTTCCGAGGCATTCTGATAGCGGCCGGAGGTGACGAGATCGTCGACGAAGCGCGACTGATGGTCGGTCAGGACGACATTGCGGGTGGCCATCGCGGTCTCCGTGGTCGGTGGGGTTCGATTGGCAATATATGCCATCCCGCCGGTTCGGTCCACCATCACGCGAAAACGCCGCCCCCGGAGACCCGGGAGCGGCGCTAAATGTATCATGTACCGAGGCTCGGCCGGATCAGGCGACCACGGCCAGCTTCGCTTCCTGCGGGATCAGCGCGTCGTGCAGCGCCTTGATCGCCGGCTTCAGGTTGTCGCGCTCCAGGATGAACTGCACATCCACGTTGCGCGGTCCCTGGCTGGCGCCCACGGCTTCCAGGCCGGCACCCGCGATGGCCTGCAGGCCCCGCGTCAGCACCGAAAGGCCGTTCAGGTCGCGCCCGATGACCGAGGCCATCGACATGGTCCGCGAGGACACGCGCGCCGAGGGGTAGAGCTTGGCCAGGTCGGTTTCGACCTGCCGCATCTTGGCAAGCGACGCATCCAGGTAGTGCGTGATCGTGTTGGCGTTCGACACCTTGGACACGATGCGCACGTTGTGCCGCGTCAGCACCTCGAGCACGGCGGTGTCGTAGCCTTTCACGCCGACCATGTCCTGTTCGAACAGCTCCAGCGCGATGATGTCCAGGCCGGTGACGATCTCGACCGCCGGGTTCTCGGCCGGCTGGTCGTCGATCAGCGTGCCCGGATCGCCCGGATCGAAGGCGTTGGTCACCCGCAGCGGCACGCCCGAGCGGCGCAGCGTCTTGGCGGCCTTGGGGTGGATCGCCTCCATCCCCATGTTCGACAGCTGGTCGGCCACGTCGAAGTTCGTGCGGCCCAGCTTGCAGACGGCATCCTCGCCCACCAGCTTGGGGTCGGCCGAGGACAGGTGGAATTCCTTGTGAATGATCGCCTCGCCCGCCCCGGTCAGGGCCGCGATCCGCGAAAAGGTCACTTCGGAATAGCCGCGATCGTAATGGCTCATCAGGCCTTCGGCGCATTGCGCGTAGCCGGTGACGATGGGCATCTCGACCATCGGGTCGATATCCTCGAAGGCGCCTTCGATCCGCTGGTCCAGGGTCACGTCGCCCTCGTCCCTCCAGCCCGACAGATCCACGAACCGCGCATCGATCCCGGCCCGCTGCAGCAGCAGAGTGGTCACGAAGGCCGAATGCGTCTCGCCGAGGCCGGACAGAAGCTCGCGCGTCTGCTGCATGTGCTCGGACAGCCGGAAGTGGCCGTAGGAGCACAGGCGCTGCAGGTCGATCAGGCAGTTGCGCACGCCCAGAATCCGTTCGGTGACGAATTCGTCGGCCATCCGCAGGTCGCCCTTGTTGCTGAGCACCGCGTGATGGGCCGCCTTCATCGCCTCGGCGACGCGGTCCAGCTGGTCGTGCCAGCCGTGTTCCGTGTCGTCGTTGGCGAACAGGGCATAGACGCCGGGCTCGCCCGACTTCTTGTGCTCCAGCAGCAGGTTGGTGATGCCCCCGAAGGCCGAGACCACGAAGATCCGACCGTAGGGGTCATCCTTGTTGAGGAACAGCGTGTCGACAAGCTCGTTCACACGGCTCATCGACGTTCCGCCGATCTTCTCTACGGTATGCGACTTGGGATCAGGTGACATGATTTCCCCCGTCAGGCGTCTTCCAGTGCATAGGAGCCGTCGGCGCGGTGAACTTCCTTGCCAGTGACCGGCGGATTGAAGCAGCAGGCCATGACGAGCTGCTCGTCGGCAATCAGCGTGTGCTTGTCATGCTCGTTCAGCGCATACATCACGCCGGGCTTGATCTCGTGCGATTCGCCGGTGGCCAGGTCGATGATCCGGCCCTTGCCTTCCATGCAGTAGACGCTTTCGAAGTGGTTCTTGTAGTGGAACGTGTGCTCCGACCCGGCTTCGAGGAAGGTGATGTGGAAAGAGAACCCCATCCCGTCGTTCGCCAGCAGCATCCGGACCGAGGACCATTGCGCGTCATTCACCACGCGGTCGCGTTCTTCTTCGATGATCTTGTTGAAATCGCGGACAATCATTGTGCGTTCTCCATATTCTTCTGTTCAGCCATCACTTCGCGCGTCACGTCGAGCAGGATGTCGAAGCCCTGTTCGAAGGTCGCGGTCGGCGTGGTCAGCGGGGCGAGGACCTTGATGACCTGGTCTTCGCTCCCGGAGGTTTCGATCACCAGCCGGCGCTTGTAGGCGCGGGCACAGATCTCGGAGGCAAGTTCGCCCGAACCGACATCGACACCCTGCATCAGGCCACGGCCCTTGAGCTTGGCGCCCGGCACTTCGGCCGCGACTTCGCGCAGGCGGCGGGTCATCAGTTCGGCCTTGCCGGCAAGTTCGGTCTGGAACCGGCCATCGGCCCAGAATTTCTCGATCGCGACGCGGGCGGTCACGAAGGCATGCGTGTTGCCACGGAACGTGCCGTTGTGCTCGGCCGGGCCGAACACGTCATATTCGGGACGCACCAGAACCATCGCCAGCGGCAGGCCGAAGCCCGACACGGATTTGGCCATGGTCACGATATCCGGCATCACGCCCATCTCCTCGAACGAGAAGAAGGTGCCCGTGCGGCCGCAGCCCGCCTGGATGTCGTCGATGATCAGCAGCGCGCCGTGTTTCTTCGCGATGTCGCCGATCTTGCGGACCCACTCGGCCGACGCAGCGTTCAGGCCGCCCTCGCCCTGCACGGTTTCCAGCATGATCGCGGCAGGCGCGTCGATCCCGCCCGAGGCATCCGACAGCATCTGGTCCAGCAGCGCGGCCGAATCGACACCTTCGGCGAAGGCGTCGAAGGGCATGCGGGTCACGCCCTGGGTCGCCATCGCGGCGCCGCCGCGGTGATATCCGTTACCGGTCGCCGCCAGTGCGCCCATGGTCACGCCATGGAAGCCGTTGGTGAAGGCGATGATGTTGGTCCGGCCGGTAACCTTGCGGGCGATCTTCATCGCCGCCTCGACGGCGTTGGCGCCGGTCGGGCCGGTGAACATCACGCGATGGTCCATGCCGCGCGGGGCAAGGATATGCGTGTCGAAGGCTTCCAGGAAATCGCTCTTGGTCGACGTGTGCAGGTCGAGACCATGGGCGATCCCGTCGCTGGTGATGTGATCGACCAGCGCGGCCTTCATGTCCGGGTCATTGTGCCCGTAGTTCAGCGAGGAACACCCGGCCAGGAAATCGATGTAGGTCTGGCCTTCGTTGTCCTTCAGCTCGGACCCGGAGGCCGAGGCGAAGATCGCGGGCATCCCGCGGCAATAGGAGCGTGCGGCGCTTTCGCGTCGTTCGAAAATATCGGTCGTGGCGGTCATGTCCTTGGGCATGAGACGTCCTTTCGTATCCGTAGATGTCAGTTGGGGTCAGGCGACTCGAGCAAGAGGGGCCGGTTGCGGCAGGTCGATGGTGACCATGTGCTCGGTCGCGTGCCGACCGTCGAAATGCGCGTGACGTTCGAAGTGGGGTTCGTCGTCCAGCTCGCCACCGATCTGCTTGGCAAAGCTGCGGAACAGCGCCCACGACGCTTCGTTGTCGCGCGTGATCGTCGTTTTCATGTTCTTCGCCCCGTCGCAGGCGTCGCGATTCACGAGCTCGAGCAACATCTTCTTGCCCAGGCCCAGGCCGCGCGCGGCCGGGCTGACCGCGACCTGCCAGACGAAGAGTTCGTCCTTTTCGGGGATCATGTGGCCCGAGATCCAGCCGACGATCATGCCGTCCAGCTCGGCCACGACGCAGGTGTCACGGAAGTGATCCGCCTGCACGAGGTTGCAATACATGGAGTTCTCATCGAGCGGCTTGCACTTGCGCACCAGCTCCCAGATGCCCGAACCGTCCGTGGCGTCGGGCTTTCTCAAACGAAGGGCCGGAGCCGCTTTCGTCTCGGGGCTCGGCGTTTTCTCGATGTCTTTCGGCATGTGTCCAGCTTCCTCGAAAACTACTTAGAGTGTCTAAGTAGGTCATCGGAACTGAAACTTCAACATTCAAAGTAATTTTCTTCCCCGATGCGCTGTTTCGGCGCATTTCCGCGCCCCGAGGGCGCTCCAGGCGACGGAATGCTTAGCCAGCCAAGCGAAACGGGGAAGGTAGCGCTTGATCTAATAAAGTAAACAGCAATATCGCTTCGTCTATTGAAGCTTTTGCCGGGGATGTGCATATGTAGTGCATGCAAGTAAGCCGACCCGACCGCCTGGATGAGAGCCTCATCGCGCTGCGAAGGATCCTGCGCGCGACAGAATTGTTCGAGCGGGACCTTGCCACTTCGGCGGGTCTCACGCCCGCACAGCTGCGCGTTCTGCAGATCGTGGACGAACGCGAAAGCGTCACGCCCAAGGGGCTGGCGCGGCAGATGGGCGTAAGCCAGGCCACCGTGACCTCGCTGGTCGACAAGCTGGTAGCGCGCGGCCTCGTGGAACGGCAGCCCTCCAGCATCGACCGCCGGCAGACCAACGTGGTGATCACCGCCTCGGGGCAGGCGCGGCTGAAGGTGGCGCCGGATGCATTGCAGCAGCGCTATGTCCGCGCCTTCGAGGATCTCGCCGACTGGGAGCAGGCGCAGCTTGTCTCCTCGCTTGAACGGGTCGCCGCGATTCTCGACGCCGAAACGATCGACGCTTCGCCGGTTCTGACCACGGGAGAGATCCGGCCCGGCGGGCGCCTGCCCGAATCCCATAACTGAGGCCCGCGCCGGACCTTTTGCCATCGGCCGCCTGACGCTGCGCGATCGCCAGCAGCATGCCCAGGTGATCGCGGTTCAACTGCGGCTTCCGCTGACCAGGTGACGGGGCTTACGCTTTGGCGCGCAGCTCCGCCTCCGGGGCGGCGCCGGTCGCGAAACGCGCCTTCAGCAGGCATTCCTCGTATTCCGACCGAACGTCGGAATCGTACACGACACCCCCACCGACATTGAAGATCGCCGCGCCGCCGTCATGCAGGGTAAGCGTGCGGATCGCGACGTTGAAACACATCCGGCCAGAGGGCGCGACAAAGCCGATCGCCCCGCAGTAGATGTCGCGCGGCTGGTCTTCCAGTGCGCGCAGGATCTTCATCGCCTGGATCTTCGGCGCGCCGGTGATCGAACCGCAGGGAAACAGCGCCGCAAAGATGTCGGAGACCGTCGCGCCGGGGCTCAGGCGGGCGCGGACCCTGCTGACCAGCTGGTGCACCGTGGGATAGCTCTCGATCCGGAAAAGCTCGGGCACATGGAGCGTGCCCAACTCGCAGAGCCGCGAGATGTCGTTGCGCAGAAGATCGACGATCATCAGGTTCTCGGCGCGGTTCTTGATATCCTGCCGAAGCGTCTCGGCCAGGGTGGCGTCTTCTTCGGGCGTTGCGCCGCGCCGGATGGTGCCCTTCATCGGGTGGGTTTCGATCCAGCGGTCCGCGTCGACCTCGAAGAACAGCTCGGGCGACCGTGACAGGATCACCGGGCCGCCCAGGTCCACAAGCGCGGCATAGCGCACCGGCTGCCGGTCGGTCATCCGGTCAAAAAGCGCCTCCGGCGCCCCGCTCCACCGCGCGTGGACCGGAAATGTCAGGTTCGCCTGATAGCAATTGCCGGCGCGCAGGTTCGCGTGCACCTGCTCGAAACGCGGCGCGTAGTCGTCGAAGGACCATGCGGGCCGGATGTCCGTCAGGCTGCCCGCAGCACTGTCCGCGCGCGCCCCGGCCGGCCCCGTCTCAGGCGCCTCGAACACCCCGAACAGGACCAGCGGCAACCGCCGCCCGTCGGGCATGTGATCGCGCAGCTTCGGCTCCAGCGCATAGCCGGCCTCGTAGCTGACATAGCCGGCGCACCATTTCCCGGCCGCCTGCGCACGTTCGATCCGCGCCAGGGCCGCCGGCACCTCGTCGGCATGGTCGGCGCGGATCACCTCATCGGGGGCGGCAAAGCGCATCTCGGTGCCCGCGAGATCGTCGCGCAGCAGGATGCCGGCGGCTCCCGGCAGGACACCGGTGTCGGGATCAGTCATCAGGGCTGGTAAGGGCCTGTGTCTGATCGTAATCCACCGCGAACCGCAGCTCTCGCAGGGGTTTCACCTGGCGGATCGACTCGGCGTAGATCTCGTGCGCCTTGTAGGCTGCAAGCGCCGCATCGTCGGCGAATTCGCCGTAGACCACCACATCGACTTCCTTGCTGTTCGGGTCCGTCTTCCGGTTCACCGCGATCTCAAGGTGCTGCGCATGCGGGATGCCGGTCAGCTTCTGAAGGCCCCTGCGGATGGCCTCGATATTGCCGTCGGTCCCGGCGGTGAAGAAGACGATGTGACGGATCATGGCAGTCGGGGTCTCGTTCTGAAAATCTGCGGATCCTTCAAGCATTTGGCCGGATCCTTCCGCAGCAGAGTGTAAGCGCCGCGCCGCTGGCTTCAACCGGATAATCCCGGCCCCCGGCAATCCGTCGCGCAGCATTTTCAAGGCGGATGGGGCCGCCGCCCCGCCGGATCTGCCCGCATATGCACGGGCCGTGACGCTGATCCGCCGCGCGGCGCAGGACCGGGGCAGGTGTCCGGCGGGGGTCGCGGTTCAGCCCGCGTTGCCCCGGTACAGCTGCACGACGTGAATGCGCGCGTCTTCCAGGTGTTCGCGCAACTCCGTGCGCAGCCGCTCGGCATCGCGGGCCGCGAGCGCCTCGATCAGCGGATCATGCGCGCGGGCAAGTTCGCGCGGATCGTCATAGACACGGCCCAGCAGCGCGATACCGGCCCTCAGCTGCGTGGCGATCTGGTCGAACAGCCGGACGATCCGCATGTTGCCGCCCAATTCGCAGAGCATCCGGTGAAACGCATAATCCTGTTCCACCTGTTCGCCCAGCTGGCCTTCGTGGGCGAGCCGTTTCATCAGCGCGACCTGTCCGGACAGCTGGTCCAGATCGGCTTCGGTCATGCGCTCGACCGCGGCGCCGGCGGCATGCAGCTCCAGGCATTCGCGCAGGTCGTAGATCTCGTCGAGCTCGTCCGCCTCGTAGGCATGGACAAAGAACCCCCGGCGCGGATGCGTGACGATCAGGCCCTGGCTTTCAAGGAGCCGCAACGCCTCGCGCACCGGCGCGCGCGAGGTGCCCAGTTCGCGCGCCAGCCGCGCCTCGCCGACCTTCTCGCCCGGGCGCAGCCGTCCATCGCCGATGGCCATCAACACCTGGTTCGCGATCCGGTTGGCTAGATCGGTGTTCTCCAGCTCGGTGAACAGGGGTCCGCCGGTCGATCCTTCGTCGTTCATCATGCGCGGGTCGTCCCCCGTTGATCTTTTGCCTGGCCGCCGGACCGGACGCCGGGCAACAGCCGAATTTTTCATCACCAGCTTGTCACGAGTATAAATCTGCCGATAGTCTAGTTGCAAGATTGTCGACAGTTTTTGGATTCTGCGTCATGTCTTGCCACAACAATCAGCGATCGTGCCCCTGCCCGCCCCGCGAACGGAGACCCGAATGACCCTGCAAGACCCCATCCGCACCAGCCTGGCCCCCGAACGGGTGGAACTGGCCGCCGCCTACCGGCTGATCGCGGAGTTCGGGATGGATGACAGCATCTTCACCCATATCTCGGCCAAGGCCCCCGCCGACGAGGGCGAACATGCCTTCCTCATCAATCCCTACGGGCTGCGGTTCGACGAGGTGACCGCCGGGGCGCTGGTGACCATCAACCTGGACGGCGAAATCCTGAAGGATCCCCATGGCGCGGGGATCAACAAGGCCGGCTTCACGATCCATTCGGCGGTCCATGCCGCCCGGCCCGACGTGGCCTGCGTGCTGCACACCCACACGGTGGCCGGTGTCGCCGTGGCCTCGATGAAGGAGGGGCTGCTGCCGCTCAACCAGTGGTCGGCGCCGTTCTTCAACCGCATCGCCTACCACGATTACGAGGGCATCGCGCTGAACCACGAGGAACGCGCCCGCATCGTGGCCGACCTCGGCGACCGCAACGCGATGATCCTGCGCAACCACGGTCTGCTGACCTGCGGCCGCTCGGTGGGCGAGGCGTTCCGCACGATGATGGACCTCGACCGCGCCTGCCAGGCGCAGGTGGCGATCATGGGCTCGGGGCTGACGCCCAACGTGCTGAGCGACGAGCTGGCGGAATACGTGGCCAGCCAGGAAGAAAGCTGGGCCGAACAGCACGATGCGAAGGGCAAGCCCGACGTGGAATGGGCCGCCTACCTGCGGCTGTGCAAGGCGCGCCACCCGGAGTTCGACCAATGAAGGATGCCACGCTCGCCCAGCCGATCCTGACCGTCGCGCTGTCGGAAACATTCGACCTCGTGGCCAACATGGCCGAAGCCTCCGACCCGCGCGTGACCCTGGTGCGCCCGGACGAGGTCGAGGATCCGGGCGCCGTCACCTGCGCGTTGGCGTGGCGCCCGGCGGACGATGCATTCGATGCGTTTCCGAACATAAAGATGGTGGCGTCGATCGCTGCCGGCGTGGATTCGATCATGAATTGCCCCTCGCTGCCCTCCGGCGCCGTCGTGACCCGGGTTCGGGACGAGGAACAGGCCCGCATGATGGCCGGCTTCGCGGTCTGGCATGTGGTTCACCACCACCGCAGGATGGGCGAGTATCTCGACAACCAGGCGACCGGAAGCTGGAGCCGCAAGTTCCGGGCGGACATGTCCTCTCAGGTGCCGATCGGATTGCTGGGCTTCGGCCTGATGGGCCAGCACGTGGCCAAAGCGCTTGTGGCGTTGGGCTATCCCGTGCTGGCGGCCAGCCGCTCGGGCGGCGCCTCGATGGACGGGGTCGAGATCGTCTCGGGCCCCGACGCTGTCAGCCGCGTGGCCGGCCGCGCCCGGATGCTGATCAACCTGCTGCCGCTGACCGAGCAGACCCAGGATGTGCTGAACGCCGAGCTCTTCGCCACCATGCCCGAGGGCGCCGTGCTGATCCAGCTCGGCCGGGGCGAACACATGGTCGAGGACGATCTGCTGGCCGCGCTCGACAGCGGGCACCTGGCCGCCGCCTCGCTGGATGTCTTCCGGCAGGAGCCGCTGCCGCGCGATCATGTCTTCTGGAGCCACCCCAGGGTGGTCGTCACGCCGCACAAGGCCTCGGACACGACGCGCCACGAGGTGCTGCGCCAGCTGGCCGACAATTACACCGCCCTCGTGAGCGGGCAGACCCCTCCGGGCGCGGTCGACCGCGACGCCGGATACTGAATCAAGCAATGGAAAGTACGCCGATGACCGCCCCCACCCGCATCCTCACCAACGCCAAGATCTGGTGCGGCCTGACCGAAGGCTTTGCCGAGGCGCTGGCCATTTCCGGCGACAAGGTGCTGGCCACCGGCACGGCCGAAGAGATCGGCGCCATGGCCGGACCCGAGACCGAGATCACCGATCTTGGCGGCAAGCTGGCCACGCCGGGCCTGAACGACGCGCACCTGCACCTGCATCTTTACGGGATGAACCTGCGCCAGCTCGACCTGCGGCCCCATCACGGGGTCACCACGGTCGACAAGATCCTCGAGATGGTGAAGGCCGCCGCCGAGGCCACCCCCCCGGGCACCTGGATCCTTGGGCGCGGCTACGACCACGACAAGCTGGAGGGCTTCCGCCATCCGCACAAGTCCGAGCTGGACAAGGTCGCGCCGGATCATCCCGTGATGCTGACGCGCGCCTGCGGCCATACCTGCGTGGTCAACTCCACGGCGCTGGAAATCGCCGGGATCGGTCACAACACCCCCGATCCGCATGGCGGCAAGATCGGCCGCGACCCCGGCGAGCTGAACGGGCTGCTGTGGGAAAACGCCCGCTTCCCGGTGCAACAGGCCCTGCCCGACGTCACCGCCGAGGACTACGCCGACGCGATCTCGGCCGCCGGTGACATGCTGCTGAGCCTTGGCATCACCTCCTGCATGGAGGCCGGCATCGGCCTGGCCGCCGGCCTGCCCGAGCTGCGCGCCTACCAGATCGCGCGCAAGGACGGGCGGCTGAAGGTCCGCGTGGCCGGCACGCTGATGGGCGACCTGGAAAAGAACCTGCTGGATGTGGCCTATGAAGAGGGCCTCGTGACCGGCGCGGGCGACGACATGTTCCGCATCGGGCCGGTGAAGATCTTCACCGACGGATCGGCCGGCGCCGGCACGGCGTGGATGACCCGCCCCTATTCCAACGACGAAACGAACTACGGCGTGCCCTGCCTCACGCCCGAGGAATGCGACGAACTGGTGATGAAGGCCCACAAGATGGGCTACCAGATCGCGCCCCATGCCATCGGCGACGCCGCGATCGGCATGGTGCTGGATTCCTACGAAAAGGCCTATGCCGAGATGCCCGATCCCGACCGGCGCCACCGGATCGAACATTGCGGCTGGCACACGCCCGAGCAGCTGGAGCGGATGCAGGCGATGGGCGTGATCCCGGCCGGGCAGCCGTCGTTCCTGTATTTCTTCGGAGACGGCTATTTCATGTGCCTGGGCGAAGAGCGGCCGCATCACTGCTATCCGTTCAAGACCTGGCTGGACGAGGGGCTGCACCCGTCGGCCTCCACCGATTGCCCGGTCACGGACCCCGATCCGTTCCCCTGCCTTTACGCCATGACCGCGCGCAAGTCCGACACCGGCCGGGTGCTGGGCGACGGGCAACAGCTGTCCATGGCCGAGGCGCTGCATCTTTATACATACGAGGCCGCCTACGGCGTGCACGACGAAGAGCGCAAGGGCCGTCTGATCCCCGGGCAGCTGGCGGATATCGCGGTCTTCGACACCGACTTCTTCGAGATGGACACGCCCGAGCAGATCCTTGACGCCCAATGCCTGCTGACCATCCGGGGCGGCGAAACCGTGTTCGAACGGGGGGCCTGATGCTCAACGTCATCGCGCAGCGTCTGGTCCTGTCGGTTCCCGTGCTCTTCGGGGTGCTGCTGTTCGGCTTCCTGCTGATGCAGATCGTCCCCGGGGACCCGGCCCTTGTCGTCGCCGGGCCTTCGGCCACTCCCGACGTGGTGGCGGCGATCCGCGAGGAGATGGGGCTCGACAAGCCCGTCCTGGTGCAGTTCTGGTCCTACCTGGAGCGGATGGCGCAGGGCGATCTCGGCCGCTCGATGATCTCGAACAAGGCGGTGACCGAGGAACTGGCCGCAGCACTTGGCCCGACGCTGGAGCTGATGATCGGGTCGATGCTCTGGTCGGTGCCGGTGGGCATAGCCATGGGGACCCTGGCCGCCGTTCTGCGCGGCTCGCTGGTGGACCGGGCGATCATGGCGCTGTCGGTCGCGGGTGTCTCGCTGCCGATCTTCTTCATCTCGCTGGTGCTGATCCAGTGGCTGGGCGTCACCTATCCGATGTTCACCTTCATCGGCCGGCCCGGGCCCTGGTACACGCCCGAAGGCTTCAACGGGCTGTTCCTGCCGGCGCTGTCGCTGGGTCTGATCCTGATCGGGCCGGTGGCGCGGATGACGCGGTCCTCGGTGCTGGAGGTGCTCAAGCTCGATCACGTGCGCACCGCCCGGGCCAAGGGTGTCTCGGAAACCCGGGTGATCCTGGCCCACGGGCTGCGCAACGCGCTGATCCCGGTGATCACGCTTGTGGGTCTCCAGGTGGGTTACCTGCTGGGCGGCGCGGTCGTGACCGAAACCATCTTCTCCTGGCCCGGTCTCGGCCGGCTTGCCGTGGGCGCCATCCTGTCGTCCGATTTCACCGTCGCCCAGGGCACGATCATGCTGTTCGCGCTGGGGTTCATCACCGTGAACCTGATCGTCGACATTCTCTATTCCCTGCTTGATCCGAGGGTCCGGAAGTGACCATGACAACAGCCAACGCGGCCCCGCCCGCCGAGCCGATCGAAGACGCCGACCAGGTCACCGCCCCCGCCCGCGCCCACTGGTTCCGCCGCCTGCTGCGCGACCGGGCCGCCGCGCTGGCGCTGGTGACGCTGGCGTTGATCATCCTGGGCGCCCTCTTCGCGCCGCTGCTGGCCACGCACGACCCGGCGTCAAACTCGCGCTCGATCATGACGCCGCCGATCTGGTCCCCCATGGGAGAGGCCGGCCACTGGCTCGGCACCGACGGGCAGGGCCGCGACATCTATTCCCGCCTTCTCTACGGCGCGCGGCTGACCCTGCTGATCGGCTTCCTGGCCGTGGGCCTGGGCGGCTTCATCGGCTCTCTGGTCGGCCTGCTGTCGGCCTTCAACGAACGCATCGACCCCTGGATCATGCGCACCATGGACGTGCTGCTGTCGTTCCCCGCGATCCTGCTGGGCCTGGCGCTGGTGGCGGTCATGGGACAGGGCGTGATTCCGGTCATCATCGCGCTGTCGGTGTCGTCCATCCCCGATTGCGCCCGCGTCGCCCGCGGCATCGCCATCGGCGTGATGAAGCAGGAATTCATCGAGGCCGGCCGCGCCGTCGGCCTGTCGAACATCCAGCTGTTCAAGCGCTACCTCGTGCGCAACGCGATCTCGTCGATCATGATCTTCATCTCGCTGCGCTTCGGGCAGACCATCCTGATCGGCGCGACGCTCTCGTTCCTTGGCCTGGGCGCGCGCCCGCCGGCCGCGGAACTGGGCATGATGGCGTCTCAGGGGCGCGAGTTCCTGCTCTTTGCCCCGCATATCGCGGTCATCCCCTCGGTGGTGATCTTCATCATCGTGCTGTCGGCCAACGTGGCCGGAGATGCGCTCCGCGACGTGCTAGACCCGCGCCTGCAGGCCTGAGGCCGGCAGGACGCGCAACAAGACCAACAAAAACAACAACAAGACCAAAAAGAACCACCACTCGACCAACAAGGAACACATGCAATGAGAACGAAGACCAACAGGATACGCGCGGGCCTCGGCATCGCCACGGCCGTGGCACTGGCCCTGCCCGCCGCCGCGCAGGAACTGACCATCATCCGCAACCAGGACAGCAACCACTACGACCCGGCCCGCACCGCGGCGCTTTCGGGGTCCGAGGTGCTGTTCATGCTGGCCGATACCGTCGTGGGCCTTGACGAGGACATGTCGACCATCGTGCCGCACCTGGCCAGCAGCTGGGAGGTCTCGGACGACGGCCTGGTCTATACCTTCACGATCCGCGACGACGTCTCCTTCTGCGACGGCAAGAAGATGACGGCCGAGGACGTGGCCTATTCGCTGAACCGCTGGTACGACCCCGAGACCAAGTCGCCGGTCCGCTGGCGCATGGGCGACGTGAAATCCATCACCGCCCCCGACGACACCACGCTGGTCTACGAGCTGAACGCCCCGCATTCGGAGCTGCTTTATCAGCTGGCGCAAAGCTTCGGCTCGGTCGTCGACAAGGAAACCGTCGAAGCGCTCGGCGCCGATTTCGGCGTGACCGGCTTCAACGGCACGGGCCCGTTCTGCTGGGACAGCTGGACGCCCCGCGACAAGATGGTGCTGACCCGGCACGAGGGCTACAACTGGGGCCCCGCCAACTATGAGAACACCGGCCCCGCCCAGGTCGAAAAGATCACCTGGCAGATCGTGCCCGAGGCCGCGACCCGCACCGTCGCGATGCTGACCGGCCAGGGCGAGGTCTCTCCCTATGTGCCCTTCATCGGTGTCGACAAGCTGCGCCAGGCGCCCGGCGTCGAGATCGTCGAATCCGACCAGGCGTTCTGGACCAACTACATCGGCTTCAAGATCACCAAGGACATGGTCGACGACATCAAGGTCCGGCAGGCGATCAACCTGGCCGTGAACCAAGAAGCCATGGCAGAGGACCTGTTCTTCGGCGAGGTCGAGCCGGCGTTCTCCTACATCTCCTCGGGCGCTCTCGACTGGGACGAGTCCCTGGACGACAAGCTGCTGACCTACGATCCCGAGAAGGCCGCCGCCCTGCTGGACGAAGCCGGCTGGACGCTGAATTCCAACGGCGTGCGCGAAAAGGACGGGGTCGAGCTGGCGCCGCTGGCGATCACCTTCACCGGTGAATGGCAGCAGACGGTCGAAGCCGTGCAGGCCGACCTGCTGAAGGTCGGGATCAAGCTGCAGATCGAACCGATGGACGCGACCGTCTACTGGGGCAAGTCGGCGACCGACGAGTTCGACATGTATGTCATGGGCTTCCCCTATGTCTCGGCCGGCGACGCGCTGAACCTCTACTTCCGCTCGTCGAACATCCCCACGCCCAACCGGATGAACTACGACGATCCGAAGACCGACGAGCTGCTGCTCACCGGGTCGCATGCCACCAGCGATGCCGACCGGGCGAGCGCCTACGGCGAGGTCCTGGCCACGGTGCATGACGAGGCCATCTGGCTGCCGGTCTACCACAAGCCGATGCAGATCGCCGTGTCGGACAAGCTCAAGCCCTTCGAGGCGCACAACATCTACGGTGCCGGGCTCTACAAGGGCCTGCAGCTGGGCTTCAAGTAACTTCAGGGACATCCCCGACTGGGTCGCCCTCCGGGGCGGCCCCCTTTCCCCGCAAGGACCGAATTCATGACCACCACCGTCATCCGCAACGCCGCCTACATCATCGCATGGGATGCCGAGGCCGACAGCCACACGCTGCTGCAGGGCCAGGACATCGCCTTTGACGAGACCGGCATCCTTCAGGTCGGCGGCCGCTACGACGGCCCCGCGGACGAGGAGATCGACGGCTCGGACCGCATGGTCAGCCCGGGGCTGGTCGACATCCATTCCCACCCCTCCTCCGAGGCCATGAACAAGGGCATGCTGGACGAGCTGGGCTCGCCCGGCCTGCGCATGTCCTCGCTTTACGAATTCATGCCGCTGTTCCGCCCCGACGGCCAGGGCACGCCCTTCGCCGTCAAGACCGCCTATTCCGAACTGGCGCTGTCGGGCGTGACCACTCTGGTCGATCTGTCGGTCGCCTATCCCGAATGGCTGTCGCTGGCCGAGGCCTCGGGCCTGCGCGTCGTCATCGCGCCGATGTACCGCTCGGCCCGCTGGTATACCGACACCGGCCATTCCGTCGATTACGAATGGGCCGAAGACGACGGGCGCGGCGCCATGCAGGTCGCCATGGACACGATCGACGCGGCCACCGCCCATCCCTGCGACCGGCTGACCGCCATGGTCGCGCCCAGCCAGATCGACACCTGTTCCGAGGCACTGATAAAGGACAGCTATGCCGAGGCCGAGAAGCGCGGGATCAAGATGCAGATCCACGCCGCGCAATCCATGGTCGAATTCAACGAGATCACCACCCGCCACGGCATGACCCCGATCCAGTGGCTGGACAGCCTCGGCGTGCTGACCGACCGCACGATCATCGGCCACGGCATCTTCCTCAACGACCTGCACCCCTGGCCGGCCTGGCCCGATGGCGCGGATTTCGAGATGCTCAAGGCCTCCGGCGCCGCCGTGGCCCATTGCCCGACCGTGTTCCAGCGCCGCGGCGTGACGATGCACACCTTCGGCAAGTACATCCGCAATGGCGTGCCCATGGGCATCGGCACCGACACCTATCCCCACAACATGCTGGAAGAGATCCGGCATGCGCTGATAAATTCGCGCATCACCTCCAAGAACGTCTACGACCTGCGCACCACCGACGCCTTCGACGCCGCGACCGTGGGCGGGGCGAAGATCCTGGGCCGGGACGACATCGGCAAGCTGGCGGTGGGCTGCAAGGCCGACCTCTTCATGGCCGACATCCGGCATCCGGCCATGCGCCCGCTGCGCGATCCGCTGGCCTCGCTGATCTATGTCGCCGCCGAACGCGCGGTGACGGACACCTTCGTCGACGGCGCCGGGCTGGTGCGCGGCGGCGAGCTGAAGACCTTTGACCTGGATGCCGCGCTCGACGGGCTGGAAGACGCGCAGCGCCGGGCCGAGGTGGAATTCCAGCAGCTCGACTTCCGCGACCGCACCCATGACCAGGCCGCGCCGATCAACTACGCACCCGCCAAGGAACCCTCATGACAGCGACCCCGCTTCTTGACGTCCGCGACCTGGCCATCGAGTTCAAGACCGAGGGCGGCGCCGTGCGCGCCGTCGACGGGGTCAGCTTCTCGGTGGACCGGGGCAAGACCATCGGCATCGTCGGTGAATCCGGCTGCGGCAAGTCGGTGACGTCTCTGGGCATCATGGGGCTGATCCCCACGCCGCCCGGCCGCTATGCCGGCGGCGAGGTCCTGTTCGAGGGCCGCGACCTTCTGAAGATGTCCGCCCAGGAGCGGCGCGGGCTGCGCGGCGGACGGATGGGCATGGTCTTCCAGGAGCCGATGACATCGCTCAACCCGGTCTACACGATCGGCGCGCAGATCATCGAATGCCTGAAGGCCCACGGCATGCGCAACGCCCGCGAGGCGCGCGACCGTGCGGTCGAACTGCTGGATCTCGTCCGCCTGCCCTCGCCCTCGTCCCGCGTCGACGATTATCCGCACCAGCTTTCAGGGGGCCAGCGCCAGCGCGTGATGATCGCCCTGGCGCTGGCCAACAACCCCGACCTGCTGATCGCGGACGAGCCCACCACCGCGCTTGACGTGACGATCCAGGCGCAGATCCTCGACCTGATGCGCGACCTGTCGGACCGCACGGGGGCCGCGATCATGCTGATCACCCACGACCTCGGCGTCGTGGCCGAAACCTGCGACGACGTGGTCGTCATGTATGCCGGCAAGGTCGTCGAACGCGCCCCGGCAAAGGACCTCTTCGACGGTCCGATGCATCCCTACACGCTGGGTCTCATGGCCGCCGTGCCGCGGCTGGATACCGATGCCGACCGTCTCGAAACCATCCCGGGTGCTGTTCCTCCGCCCTGGGCCATGCCAGCGGGCTGCCGATTTGCCTCGCGCTGCCCGCTGGCGACGGACCAATGCCGCCAGTCGCCGCCGCCCCTGCGCGAGATCGCCACGAACCGTCTTGTCGCCTGCTGGCGCGCCCCCATCGAGGAGATCGCCGCATGAAGCCCAATGTCCTCGATGTCTCCGGCCTGACCAAGCACTTCACCCTCGGAGGCGGCCTGTTCGGCCGCAAGAAGGGTGTCGTGCAGGCCGTCTCGGATGTCTCCTTTTCGGTGGCAGGGGGCGAGACCCTGGCGATCGTGGGGGAATCCGGCTGCGGCAAGTCCACCACCGGGCGCGCCCTGCTGCGCCTGCTGGAGCCCACCTCCGGCTCGGTGAAGCTGGACGGAGAAGAGGTCACCGGCCTCTCGCCCGGCCGGCTGCAGGCGTTGCGGCGCAACATGCAGATGGTGTTCCAGGACCCCTTCGGCTCGCTCAATCCCCGCATGACCGTGCGCGAGACGCTGATGGAGCCGCTGCTGCTGCACAATGTCGCCACCGGCAAGCGCGCCCACGAGGCCACCGCGCGGCTGCTTGAAACCGTCGGGCTGGCGGCCCATCACGCCGACCGCTATCCGCATGAATTCTCGGGCGGGCAGCGCCAGAGGATCTGCATCGCCCGCGCCATCGCCACGCGGCCCCGGCTGATCGTCTGCGACGAGCCGGTCTCGGCGCTCGACGTGTCGGTCCAGGCCCAGGTGGTGAACCTGCTGCAGGACCTGCAACGCGAATTCGGCATGGCCTATGTCTTCATCTCGCACGATCTTTCGGTGGTGCGTCACATCGCCGACCGCGTGGCCGTCATGTACCTTGGGCGCGTCGTCGAAGAGGCGCCTGCGGCGCAGCTCTTCGCCGATCCGCGCCATCCCTACACGCGCGCCCTGATCGAGGCCGCGCCCCGGCCGGTGCCCGGCCTGCGCATCGCCGCCGAGCCGCCCAAGGGCGAGGCGCCTTCTGCGCTGAACCCCGGCCCCGGCTGTGCCTTCGCGCCCCGCTGCCCCCTGGCCACCGATCTCTGCCGGACGACGCGCCCCGCGCTGGAACCGGCCGGCGCGGCGGGCCGGGTCGCCTGTCACCATTCCGAAACCGCCGCCGGGCTTTCCGTGGCCGAGGCACCGCCGCAATCGCCGCAACTGGCCGCGCGGCTGGCGGTCATGGCCAGGGCCCGCGCCGCGCAGGCCAGCGGAACCCCGGCATGAGCACGCCGGGGTTCAGACGCCCCCGAAGGTCATCCCCGCCGGCAGTGCCACCGCGTCCTTGCGGTAGAACACGTAGGTCGGCGCGATCCACCTGAACGCCCTGTCGTCGCCCGGCGTATCCAGCGGCCCAAGCGCCAGCGCGCCGGTATCCGACCTCAGCAGCGCGCGGGCACCGCCCCAGTCCGGGCCCAGGATCGCGGCAAGGTCGTCCACCCCGGCGTAACATTCGCACAGGATGACGCGCGGCGGCTCTTCGGACAGAAGCCGCGCGGCGCCCCGCAGCACCGCGTGTTCGGCCCCCTCGGCATCGATTTTCCAAAGATCGCCGGCACTGCCGTTGTCGAACACCTGGTCCAGCCGCGACGTGCGGACCGTCTGCCTCCGCAGCCTGTCGCCGAACACCTTCGGGAACTGCGCCACCTGTTCTGCCGACAGCGTATGACCCTGGTTGTGGCTTTGCGACAGGATGATCTCGGCCATGCCATCGCAATCGCTCAGCGCGATCCCGTGCACCTCGACCGAGGGCACCGCCATGGCCCGCAGACGGTCGGCCAGGCTTGCCACCGGCTCGAAGGCGATGACCCGCGCGGCGCCCAAAGACAGCATTTCCAGCGCCGTCATGCCGATGTTGGCCCCGATATCCAGGCAGACATCGCCGTCGCGGACGAACGTTTCGAACAGCTTGTGATCGATATCGGCCTGCGGATGCGGCAGCCCGGTCAGCGCCCGCAGCACGTACCGCACCTCGTGCGGGTTGGAGAGGTCGAAGGACACCTCGTGACCGCAGATCTCCATCCGCAGGGGCCCCCTGTAGGAAATGCTGCCTTCAAGCTCGGAAACGTCGTTCAAGACCAGTCCCTTCCGCATACCGCCCAAATCACGTGTACGGATTGCGGGTGCCTGTCTATCGGCGCGGCGTCAATGCCCTGAAGGCGCACGGCACGGGACAGTTGTAGCGGCGACCGGCCCTGCGCGCGGGCCGCCGCCTTCGGTCGCGGCGCGCTAACGGCGCCGGGCCAGGGGCGGCCACATCCGGGCAAAGACCCCGTCGCGCAGGATCAGACCGTGCAGCAGGGCCGCGCCGATGTGGATCGCGATCAGGGCCGCAATCGCGTAGGCCCCGTAGAAATGCAAGGCCTTGGCGGCGTTGGCCAGCGCCTCGGATCGCGGCACCAGCGTGCCGATCCCAAGCGCGTCGAGCCCCTCGATCGGAAAGCGTCCGGCCCGCACGCGGATGTAGCCGGCCAGCGGCATCACCAGCAGCAAGGTGTACAGCAGCACATGCGACACGCGCGCCGCCATTGCCTGAAGCGGGTGAAGCGTTTCGGGCACGGGCGGTGGCGGCCGGAGCCAGCGATAGGCCAGGCGCAGCAGCACCAGCAGGAACAGGATCACGCCGATGTTCTTGTGAAACACGAACAACGTGTTCTGCACCGGCCGGGCCAGCCCGTCCTGGATCATGATGAAACCTGCCGGAATCGTCAGCAGCACGAACAGCGCCACGATCCAGTGCAACAGCCGCGCCGGCGTGCGGTAGTCCTGCGAGGGGTCGGTCACGGGGAGTCTCCTCCTGCTTTACCCAGGGTCAGGGTAGCCCGCCGGGCCCGCCGATCAAGCGCGCTGTGGCCATGGCCGGCCGACAGGGCCTGTCGGTGCCCGCGCGCCTTGACCCCTGTCCGCATGCGCTAGAACTATGTCACATGAGCGTAACCTTCGAAGCGAAACCCCTGCAGGGCCGGACCCTTGAGCAGACCGGGCGGCGCCGCACCGGGCTGGTGCCGGGCATCGCGGCGGCGCTGGTCGCCTGGGCCATGGCGCAGATGCTGGTCTTTCCCTCGGTGCCGGTCACCGGCTGGGTGCCGTCGCTGGTGCTGCTGCTGGCCGGGATCGCGGCGATCACGTCCCTGATGGCCCGCCATTACCCGCATCCCGCCTTCGGCTGGGCCAATACGGTCACGCTGGTGCGGCTGGGCCTTGCGGTGTCGCTGGTGACGCCGCTGCTGGCGGGCATGCCGGCGGGCTGGGCCGTGGCGCTCCTGGGCGGCGTGGCGCTGGCGCTTGACGGCGTCGACGGCTGGCTGGCCCGGCGGCACGGGCGCACATCCGCCTTCGGCGCGCGGTTCGACATGGAGGTCGACTCGCTTCTGTCGGTGGTGCTGGCGGTTCATGCCATGCTGGGCGGCCCGGCCGGGCCCGTCCTGCTGGTGCTGGGGCTGACGCGCTATGTCTTTGTCGCCGCGACCTGGGCCCTGCCTTGGCTCGCCGCGCCGCTGCCCGAAAGCCTCCGGCGCAAGGCGGTCTGCGTGCTGCAACTGGCGACGCTGATCCTGCTTCAACTGCCGGGCTGGCCGCCCGCGCTGGCACTGGCGGCCTCGGCGGCCCTTCTGTGGTCCTTTGCGGTGGATATCCTGTGGCTGGCCGGGCGGCGCGCGTGACGCGCCCGGTCTCTCCCTGGGCCGCGACGGGCGGCGCCGTGGTGCTGTTCCTGGTGCTGATCCAGCCCAACCATCCCGGCGCGATGACCTGGGGCGCGCTCAGGGTCTTTCCGCTGGAACTGCCGGTGATCCTGCTGCTGCTCCTGGCACTGGGAACGGGCGTCGGAGGTCGGATCCTCCGCGCGCTTCTGGTGCCGGTGCTCGTGCTGATCTTCGCGCTGAAAGTCGCGGATTACGCGATGTTCACCGCCCTTGGACGCGGGTTCAACCCGGTGGCCGACGTGGCGCTGATCGACGCCTCCGTCCGGCTTCTGGCCTCCAGCATCGGGCCGGTCCGGACCGGTGCGGTGATGCTGGGCGCTCTGGGCGCGACCCTGCTGGTCGCGGCCGCGCTCTGGTGGGCGATGGGCTGCTGGATGCGGCTTGCCCCGCGCCGCCCTGCCCCGCGTCTGGCCGCGGGGGTCGTGGCGGCCCTGGCCGGGCTGGTGATGGTGGCCGAGGTCGGCCACACCATGGGGCGCTGGAGCCTGCCGCAGCCGCCGCCCGGCACCGCCTTTACCGCCCGCGTGGGCGCCGAACGGATGGCGCTTGCGCGGCGGACATGGGCAGACCTGCGCGCCTTCGACCTGGCCGCGCGGAGCGATCCCTTTGCCGGGCAGGCCGGGCTCTACGATCTCGTCGACACCGACGTGCTTGTGCTTTTCGTCGAAAGCTACGGACGCACCAGTCTCGACACGCCGTTCTACGCGCAGACCCATCGCGCCACGCTGGCACGGGCCGAGGCAGCCCTGAGCGAAGCCGGGCTGGCCATCCGCTCGGGCCTTCTGCGCGCGCCCACCCGGGGCGGGCAAAGCTGGCTGAGCCACACCACCTTCGCCACCGGGCTCTGGACCGACGACCAGGCGCGGTACCTCGCGGCCCTGGGCAGCGGGCGGCAGGGGCTGTTCCACCTGGCCCGCGACGCCGGGTTTCACACCGCCGCCGTGATGCCCGCGATCACGCAGGACTGGCCCGAGGCGCTTGGCATGGGCTTCGACACGATCCTCGCCGCGGAGGATCTTGGCTATGCGGGCCGGACGTTCAACTGGGTCACGATGCCGGATCAGTTCACCCTGGCCGCACTCGACCGGATCCTGCGCGGCCCCGGACGCACGCAGCGCGTCTTTGCCCAGGTGGCGCTGATCTCGTCCCATGCGCCGTGGGTGCCGGTGCCGCGGATGCTGGACTGGACCGACCTGGGCGACGGCACGGTCTTTGACGCCATGGCCGGGGCCGGCGATCCGCCCGAGGTCGTCTGGCGCGATCCCGACCGCGTGCGGGCCGCCTATCGCGACTCGATCGACTATGCCCTGCAGACGGTCTTCGCCTATGTCGCGCGGCAGGCGGACGACCCGCCGCTGGTCTTCGTCCTGGGCGATCATCAGGCCGCCGGCTTCGTCGCCATGGACGACCGCGCCGAGGTGCCGATCCACGTGATCGGCCCCGCGCATCTGGTGGACCGGGTCGCGGCCTGGGGCTGGACCGACGGCCTGATCCCGGACGGGACCCTGCCGGCCGTCCCGATGGACGAGATGCGCGGCCGGATCCTGCGCACCTTCTCCGGCCCGACACGTGACACGGAGACCCGGACATGAGCCGCGCCTGGATCCTCCCGGCGCAGGTGGCGGTCACGGCGCTTCTGTTCGTGCTGCTCTGGCGGCAGCTTGACGGGGCCGAGGTCGCCCGGAAATTGTCGGGCGCCGCGCCGGGATGGCTTCTGGCGGCTCTTGTGGCGCTGATCCTTCAGACGGCGCTGTCGGCCCTGCGCTGGCAGATCGTCGCGCGGGCCTTCGGGATCGGGATGCGGCTGCGCCAGGCGATGGCCGAGTATTTCCTGGCGCAGGCGGTCAACCAGTCGCTGCCCGGCGGCGTGCTGGGCGATGTGGGCCGGGCGGTCCGGGCGCGCGGCGCGGCGGGTCTTGCGCGGGCCGGCCAGTCGGTTCTGGTGGAACGGCTCTGGGGGCAGGCCGCCCTGTTCGCACTGCTGGTCGCAGGCGTGGCCGGGGTCACGCTGGCGCCCGGGGGCCTGCGCCTGCCCGACCCGCTGGTTCTGGGCGTGGCGCTTGCGGCGCTGATCGCGGGCGCGGCGGGGCTGATCCTGATGCGGGCGCGCGCCCTGCCGGACCGGGCCATGCGGATGCGGGATGCGCTGCTGCTGCCGGGCAGCTGGCCGTGGCCCGCGCTTCTCAGCCTTGGCACCGCCACGATGAACCTGCTGGCCTTCGCCTTCTGCGCGCGGGCCACCGGCACGGATCTGGGCCCGGCGGCGGTGCTGGCGCTGGTGCCGGTGATCCTCTTCACCATGGTCCTGCCCGTCTCGGTCAGCGGCTGGGGCCTGCGCGAGGGCGCGGCCGCGGCGCTCTTCCCGCTGGCGGGCGCCAGCGCCGAGGCGGGGCTTGCCGCCAGCGTGGCCTTCGGCCTCGTCTTCCTGGTCAGCGCCCTGCCGGGCCTGCCCGTCCTGATCTTCACCCGCCGGGCCGCCCGCCCGGCCGACCATCCCACCCCTCTCCCCGCCTGTCCCGGTTTGTCCGGCACCCCCCAGGCGGCCAGCACGGAGGCACCATCATGACATCACATCTTCACACCCGCCGCAGCATCCTGGGCGCCGGCGCCGCCGGGCTGACCCTGGCGGGGCTGGGCCTTGGCCCCCGCGCCGCCCAGGCGCAGGAGGCGGTGCGCCTGCAATTGTCCTGGCTCCACTCGGTGCAGTTCGGCGGCAGCTATATCGCGCAGCACAACGGCTGGTGGTCCGATCGCGGGCTTGACGTCGCGCTGGACCAGGGCGGCCCCAACGCCCCGGTGGAACCGCCGGTGGTCTCGGGCACGGCGCTGGTGGGGATCTCGGCCGCGGATTACACCGCCGCCGCCGCCGAACAGGGCGCGCCATTCCGCATCCTCGGCGTGGCCATGCAGAAGAACCCCTTCGTCATCGCCTCGCTTCCCGGCAACCCGGTGAACCTGCCCGGCGATCTGGAGGGCAAGCGGATCGGCATGGCGCTGGCCAACACCCCGGTCCTGCAGGCGCTTTGCACCCTCAACGACGTCGACATCGACGCGATCGAGGTGGTGCCCACGCAATATTCGGCGCAGCCGCTGGTCTCGGGCGAGGTCGATTGCCTGCTGTGCTGGCAGACCGACCTGCCGGTGGCCATGACCATGCAGGGGATCGACAATGTCACCATGCTGATGGCCGATCATGGCTATGCCGTGCATTCGCAGACCTACATCGCCACCGAGGACAGCCTGGCCAACCGCCGCGACCAGCTTGTCGCGCTGATGGCCGGCGAGGTGCAGGGATGGGAGGCCTATCGCCAGGACACCGCCGCCGCCGCCGCGCTGACGGTCGAGATGTATCCCGACGCCGGCCTGGACCTTCCCACGCAAGAGCTGCAGGCCGAGCGGCAGGTGCCGCTGATGTTTTCCGACCTCACCGACACCCACGGCTTCGGCTGGTGGACGGACGAGACGGTCACCGCGAATATCGAAACCCTGGCCCTGCTGGGCCGCAACGTGACGCCGGACCTGTGGGACCGTTCGATCCTCGAAGAGGTCCATGGCGCCTGATCCGCATATCCCGGCCGAGGTGGTCTGCGAAGACCTCGCCAAGACCTTCGCGGACGGAACAGAGGTGCTGCGGCCCCTGTCGGTGACACTGCCCTCGGGCGGGACAACAGCGCTGGTCGGCCCGTCGGGCTGCGGCAAGTCCACGCTGTTGCGCATGATCGCCGGGCTGGAGCCGCCAAGCGCCGGGTCCCTGCGCATCGGCGGCGCGCCGCCCCGGGCCCTGCTGAAGCAGGCGGGCCTGTCGATGGCTTTCCAGGATCCGTCACTGCTGCCCTGGCGGTCCGTGCGCGGCAATATCGAACTTGCGCTGAAGCTGGCGCGCCGGCCCGCCGCGCCGCAGGCCGTCGATGACCTGATCCGTCTGGTGGGCCTCGACGGCTTTGCCGGGGCCCGCCCCGCGACCCTGTCGGGCGGCATGCGCCAGCGCGCGGCGATTGCCCGTGCGATGGTGACCGAACCCCGGCTGCTGCTGCTCGACGAACCCTTCGGCGCCGTGGACGAGCTGACCCGCCGCCAGCTGGCCGAGGATCTGCCCCGCACCTGGGAGCCGCGCCAGACCACCACCCTTCTGGTCACCCATTCGATCACCGAGGCGGTGATGCTGTCGGACCGGATCCTCGTCTTCTCGCCCCGGCCCGCGACGCTGGTGGCCGATATCGCGGTCGACCTGCCCAGGCCGCGCCGCGCCGCCCTGACCACCGATCCCGCCTTTCTGGGTCTGGCCGAACAGGTGGCGGCGGCCCTGGCCGAAGGCGTCGCGGGGGCAAACCGGCCCTGGGCCGCGCAATGACGGCGGCCGCCACGGCGCACCGTCCGGGGAGGCACACGGCCCGGCGCTGGCAGGCGGCGGCGGGTCTTCTGCTGCTTCTGCTGGGCTGGGAATATGCCGGGCGGGCACTGAGCGGTGCCTTCATCCTCGCCGCGCCCAGCGAGGTGCTGGCCTGGACATGGCAGAACGCCGGGCTGATGGGCCGCGCCATGGGCGAGACGCTGGGCAATGCCGTGCTTGGCTTCGTCTATGGCAATGCGGCGGCCGTGCTGTTGGCCTCGGTCGCGCTGCTCTGGCCCCGGACCGAGGCGCTGATCGGCGGTCTTGCGCTTTTGGTCTTCTGCCTGCCGCTGGTGGCGACCGGGCCGATCCTGCGCGTGCTCATGGGCCCCGGCGACGGGCCGCAGATCGCGCTGGCCGCGCTGGCGGTCTATTACACGACGCTGGTGCCGCTGCTGGTCGGCCTGCGCGCCGCGCCGTCCAGCTGGTTCGACCTGGTGCGCAGCTACGGACGCGGACGCGGGGCCGAGCTGGTGCATGTGCGCGCCATGGCCGCCCTGCCCTATCTTTTCGCGGGCCTCCAGATCGCGGCGCCGGCGGCGATCCTGGGCGCCATGGTGGGCGAATTCACCGGGGCCGAGCGCGGGCTGGGCGTGCTGACCATCCGCGCGATGCGAGCGCTGGACGTGCCGGCGACGTGGGCGCTGGCCAGCGTGTCGGCGGCGGTGGCGATCCTGGCCTATGCCGGTGTCGGATGGCTGGGCCGCAGGCTTTCGACCGCGCCGCCCCCGGTTCTGCTGGCCCCGCCGGCCGTGGCCGGGCGCCGTGGCGGCGGCGCGCTGGTGCAGGGCCTCGGTGTCGCGGTGCTGGCCCTGCTTCTGTGGTGGGGCGCGATGGAGGCCTTCGGGCTCAACCGCTTCTTCGCCAAGCGCCCCGGCGATGTCTGGGCCGCGCTGGTCACCGCGCCGGATGCCGCCGTCACGCGGGCGACGCTGGCCGTGGCCCTGCGGGAAACCGCCGCCTACGTGCTGCCCGGATACCTCGCCGGGCTGGCGATGGGCCTCGGGCTGGCGGTGGCGCTGGTGCTGCTGCCGGCGCTGGCCGCCGTGGCCATGCCGGTGGCCGTTGCCCTGCGATCCGTGCCGATCGTCACGACCGCCCCGCTCTTCGTGATGCTGCTGGGCCGGGGGGCCGTGGGCACGGTGGTGCTGGTCGCGGTGATGGTGTTCTTCCCCACCTTCGTGGCCTGCGCGCAGGGCCTGTCGCGCGCGCCGGGGCAGGCCAACGACCTCTTCGACAGCTACGCGGCCGGGCGCCTGTCCCGGCTGATCCACCTGCGCCTGCCCGCCATGCTGCCCGCCTTCTTCGCCGCCGCACGCATGAGCGTTCCGGCCGCCGTCCTGGCCGTGACGGTGGTGGAATGGCTGGCCACCGGGCGCGGCATGGGCAGCCTGATGGCGATGTCGGCCTCGCTGTCGGATTACGACATGTTGTGGAGCACGGTCGTCGTGGTCTCTGTCCTGTCGGCCGCCTGCTATCTGGCCGTGGGCGGGGTGGAACGCCGGGTGCTGGCGGTCTACGCCCCCGAGCAGGGCGCGCGATGACACCTGCGGCCTTCGCGATCCCCGGCGATATGACCACGCTGACCGGCGGCTACATCTACGAACGCCGCCTGCTGGAGGGGCTGCGCGCGGCCGGGCGCGACGTGACGCACCTGGCCCTGCCTTCGGGCTTTCCCGATCCGTCAGGGGCCGAGACGGAAGCGGCTGCCGCGATGCTGCAGGCCGTCGGGCCGGATCGGGTGCTGATCCTCGACGGGTTCGTCTCAGGCGCGATGGAAACCGCCCGGCTGGCCCGGGTGCGGGCGCCGATGGTTGCCATCGTGCACCATCCCCTGGCACTGGAGGAAGGCCTGTCCGAGGCCCGGCGCGCCCATCTCTACCGGACCGAGCGCGACAACCTCGCGCTGGTCCGCCACGTGATCGTGCCCAGCCCGCACACGGCCCGGACGCTGGTCGACCGCTACGGCGTGCCGGGCGACAGGATCACCGTGGCCCGCCCCGGGGTCGACCCGGCCTCGGGCCCGCCGGACCCGGTGGATCCGCCCCTGATCCTGTCGGTCGGGATCCTGCATCCGCGCAAGGGGCACGACGTGCTGATCGCGGCGCTTGAGCATATCCGCGCCCTGCCCTGGACCTGCGTGATCGTCGGGCGTGACTGGGATACAGACCATGCCCGCGCGCTGGCCCGGCAGGCGGCGCAGACGGGGCTTGGCGCGCGGCTGAGGCTGGCTGGAGAGGTCGAACTGCCGCAGCTGCAGCGCCTCTACCGGCAGGCGACGCTCTTTGCGCTGGCCACGCGCTACGAGGGCTACGGCATCGTCTTTGCCGAAGCGCTGCGGCACGGGTTGCCGGTGATCAGCTGCCGGGTGGGCGCGGTGCCCGATACGGTGCCCCATGGCACCGGCCGGCTGGTGCCGCCAGACGATCCCCGGGCCTTCGCCGCCGCGCTGCAAGAGCTGCTTGCCACGCCTGCCGCCCTGCGCGACTGCCGCCTGGCCGCCCGCCTGGCCGGCGACGGCCTGCCGGGATGGCCCGAGACCGCGCGCCTTGCCGGCGACGTGCTGGAGACGGTGGCGCGCGACGGCTGACCCCGGCGCCCGGCCGCCCGGCCTAGACCCGTTCCAGCGCCACCGCGATGCCCTGCCCCACGCCGATGCACATGGTCGACAGGCTCTTTTCGCCCGGCTTCAGGTCCAGCATCGCGGTTCCGGTGATCCGCGCCCCGGACATGCCCAGCGGATGGCCAAGCGCGATCGCACCGCCGTTGCGGTTCACCCGGCTGTCGTCATCGGCGATGCCGAGATCGCGCAGCGTCGCCAGGCCCTGCGACGCGAAGGCTTCGTTCAGCTCGATCACGGCAAAGTCGTCCACGCCAAGGCCAAGCCGCGCCATCAGCTTCTTCGAGGCCGGCGCGGGCCCGATCCCCATGATCCGGGGCGCCACACCGGCGGTGGCCCCGCCCAGAACGCGCGCCACCGGCGTCAGGCCGTGCCGCTTCGCCGCCGCCTCTGAGGCCACGATCAGCGCCGCCGCGCCGTCATTCACGCCCGAGGCATTGCCCGCCGTGACCGTGCCGCCCTCGCGCACGATGGGGCGCAGGCTGCCAAGTTTCTCAAGCGTCGAGGCGCGCGGGTGTTCGTCGGTCTCGACCACGGTGTCGCCCTTGCGGCCCTTGATCGTCACCGGCACGATTTCCCGTGCAAGCCGCCCGGCTTCGATCGCCGCCGCGGCCTTGTCCTGCGAGCGCAGGGCAAAGGCGTCCTGGTCCGCGCGGCTGATGCCGAAATCTTCGGCCACGTTCTCGGCCGTCTCCGGCATCGAATCCACGCCGTATTGCGCCTTCATCAGCGGGTTCACGAAGCGCCAGCCGATCGTCGTGTCGTAGACCTCGGCCGCGCGGGAATAGGCCGCCTCCGCCTTGGGCATGACGAAGGGCGCGCGGGACATGCTTTCGACACCGCCGGCGATGATGAGGTCGGCCTCGCCCGCGCGGATGGCCCGCGCCGCCGTCATCACCGCGTCCATGCCCGACCCGCACAGCCGGTTGATCGTCGCGCCCGGCACGTCGTCCGGCAGCCCGGCAAGCAGCGCCGCCATGCGCGCGACGTTGCGGTTGTCCTCGCCCGCCTGGTTGGCGCAGCCAAAAAGCACCTCGTCCACGGCGGCCCAGTCGACGCTTGTGTTGCGCTCCATCAGCGCGGCGATCGGGATCGCGCCCAGATCGTCGGCGCGTACCGGTGCGAGACCGCCACCGAAGCGGCCGATCGGGGTGCGGATGTAGTCACAGATGAAAACGTCGGTCATTGTCTTTCCTGTTTGTCAGAAGTGTCGTTCGAGGCTCGTGTCCGGCTTCCCCGATCATGACCGCATCGCGCCCGCTCTGCATGACTTTTGACACGCTCACCGCGATACGACCCCCCGGTCCCCTGCCGCGCCGTCCGCCTGACACCGGGCCCGCAGGCCCCGCGGTGCCAGAGGCCTCGGCGCGCACGCCGACACTTAATCAAATTAAATCAATGATTTGCACATTTCTCCAGGCACCCAAAGCCCCCCAACGGCAGATCACGCGCTGGTCTGTTGGCAGAGAAATGATATCAACCAACCCGATCAGCAGGTGCAACGAGTAGCTTAAATTACGCCAGATCCTGTCCAAGGGACGGGAGTAGCTCAGTCTGGCGGGGTTCCGGACGGAGCCCACCACCCACCACGGGGTTGATTTCAGGCCCGTTCTCCGATCCGCGCGCGTGCGCTTCCTCAGACATCGGAGAACAGTTATGGCCAAGTCCAGGTTCGACGCCGCGGCGTCGATCACGAACGAACTCATTGCGATCATCGACCGGGGTGTTCTGCCCTGGCGCAGACCCTGGCAGGTCGGCGGCAGTTTCGTGCCTCTCAGGCAGAACGGGGAGCCCTACCAGGGGATCAACAACTTCCTGCTGACCATGCGTACCCTGATGGCGGGGTATGTCTCGCCCTACTGGATGACGCTCAGGCAGCCGAACGAACCCGACGCAAGGATCGTGAAGGGGTCGAAATCGTCGATCGTCATCTACTACGGCACGGCCGGACAAGACCCGACCGAGGATGCGTCCGAGGACACGGGCCCCGAAGACCGCAAGGCCGTCCCCTTCCTCAAATCCTACCGCGTCTTCAATGCCGACCAGATCGAAGGGCTCGACGCCCGGTTCCATCCCGAGCCGGCCGAGGTCCCAGCCACGCCCGAACGCGCGCCAATCCCGCACATGCAAGGCTTCTTCGAGGCCATCGAAGCGTCTGTCAGTTTCACGGGCCGTGAAGCGTGTTATCTGCCCGCGCTCGACAAGGTCTGCGTGCCGCAGATCGAGCTCTTCGAGGACCCGCGCAGGGGCCATCGGCCTCGGCCAGCTCATGCCGGAGACGGCACAGGAACTGTGCGTCGATCCGCATGATCCGCACCAAAGCCTCGACGGCTCCGCCCGCTACCTGCTTCTGCAGCTCCAAGACCTCGGATCGCTCGACCTCGCCCTCGCGGCTTACACCGCCGGACCCGATGCGGTGCGGCGGTATAGCGGCATACCACCCTCCGCCGAGACCCGTGGCCATGTCCGCAAGGTCTTCTCACTCTACCATTCGACACCTGGACAGTACTCGCCATAAGTATCAAACCGGGGCGGCCGGCTGCGTCCTGTATCCCGGCGGCAGCCATGCGCCTGATGCATGGCCGCTGCCCTGTCCGACCCCCACAATGCGCGCAGAGCGCGGCCGGCCTGCCTGGTACCGCTCAAGACCCGCCAAGGGCCGTTAAGGTGACCGTCATTGAGGCAGGTTATGATGCAGCGTCGCAAATTTCCATTTGTAGACAAAACGTGTATCGCCTTCTCCGAAGCCGGCAGTATCCAAGAGAGGCGATGGCCCCTCGGTGCCGCATCCGATGACGCATGCTGGAGATCAATAATGCGAACTCTTTCCCGGACCCCCGCGATCTGGCTGATGGCCATCCTTGCCCTGTCGCTGCTGTTCGCCACCTCCGGTCTTGCCCAGGAGGGAGGCGAGCGGCCGCCGACCCCCGTCACCGTCGTCACGCTTAAGGCGCAGGACGTGGTCCTGACCGCCGACCTGCCGGGCCGTGTCACCGCGTCGCGGGTCGCGGAGGTCCGTCCGCAGGTCAACGGGATCGTGACCGACAAGCTGTTCGAGGAAGGCCAGGCGATCGAGGAGGGACAGCCAATGTTCCACATCGATGACGACGTCTACGAAGCCGACCTTGCCGCCGCCCAGGCCAGCCTTGCCCAGTCGCGGGCCCAGCTGGATGCCGCCGAGCGGGAACTGAAGCGGGTCAACGACCTGCTGGACCGCAACGTCGCCACGCAGCAGGCCTATGACGACGCGGTGACCTCGCGCGATGCCGCCGCCGCCAGCGTCAAGGCGGTGGAGGCCAGCCTGCGCGCCAGCCAGATCAACCTGGAACGGGCCACCATCAAGGCGCCGATCAGCGGGCTGGTGGGGCTGTCGCAGGTGACGCAGGGCGCCCTGGTGACCGCCGGACAATCCATGCCGCTGGCCGTGATCCGCGATATCGACCCGGTCTTCGTCGACGTGACGCAATCGGCGGCCAGCGTGCTGCGCTGGCGCCGGTCGGGCAACATCGTCCAGGCCGAACCGGACGCCGAAGTCCGCCTGCTGCTGGCCGATGGCAGTTACTACGAACAGAACGGCAAGCTTTCCGCCGCCGAACCGCATGTGAACGAGCTGACCGGCGTGGTGGTCGTGCGGTTGGAATTCCCCAACCCCGACGGGCTGCTGCTGCCCGGCATGTACGTTCAGGTCGAGGTGCCCGAGGCCACGATCCCCAATGCCATCCTTGCCCCGCAAGAAGGTGTCACCCGCAACCGCCGCGGCGTGCCGACCGCCTTTGTCGTGAACGCCGACAACGTCATCGAGGCGCGCACGCTGGACGTGGTGGGCGACCAGGGCCCCTACTGGGTGGTAAGCGAGGGACTCGAAGCCGGGGACCGCATCGTCGTGGCCGGGCTGCAGAAGATCGCGCCGGGCGCTCCCGTCGCCCCCCAGGAACGCCAAGCCCCCGCGGCTTCGGAATAAACAGGTCGGACAGGACAACACATGGCACGGTTCTTCATCGACCGACCCGTCTTTGCTTGGGTCATTTCCATCCTCATCATGGGCGTCGGCCTGCTGTCGATCCTGACGCTGCCCGTGGCGCAGTATCCGCAGATCGCGCCGCCCACGGTCACCGTCTCGGCCAGCTACCCGGGCGCCTCGGCGGAAACGGTCGCCAACACGGTCACCCAGATCATCGAACAGCAGATGACCGGCCTTGACGGGCTGCGCTACCTGTCATCGTCCTCGACCTCGGCCGGGACCTCCTCGGTCACGCTGACCTTCGAGACCGGGACCGACAGCGACCTGGCGCAGGTGCAGGTCCAGAACAAGGTCTCGCGCGCGCTCAGCCTGCTGCCGGAATCCGTGCAGCGGCAGGGCGTGCGCGTCGACAAATCCTCCTCCGGCTTCCTGATGGTGATCGGCCTGATCTCGACCAATGGCGAGATGGACCAGGCCGACCTGTCGGATTACCTGAACTCCAACCTCGTCGATGAATTCAGCCGGATCGAGGGCGTCGGCGGCGTGCAGGTCTTCGGCGCGCAATACGCGATGCGGATCTGGCTGGATCCCTCGAAGCTGGCCGCCTACGAGATGACGCCGACGGACATCGTCAACGCCGTCTCGGCGCAGAACGCGCAGATCTCGGCCGGGGCTTTCGGCTCGCTCCCGGCGGTGCAGAACCAGCAGCTGAACGCCACGATCACCGCGCAATCCCTGCTGCAGACGCCCGAGGATTTCCGCAACATCGTCGTGCGCGCCGAAACCGACGGCGGCCTGGTGCTGCTTTCGGATGTCGCGCGGGTCGAGATCGGGGCCGAGAACTATTCGACCATCGCATCGTACAACGGGCAGCCCGCCAGCGGCATGGCCGTGCAGCTGGCCTCGGGCGCCAATGCGCTCGATACCTCGGAAATGGTGCGCGAGCGGCTCGAGGACTACGCGCAGTTCTTCCCCGACGGCATGGAATACGTCATCCCCTACGACACGACGCCGTTCATCGAAATCTCGATCCACGAGGTGCAGAAGACCCTGATCGAGGCCATCGTGCTGGTGTTCTGCGTGATGTTCCTGTTCCTGCAAAGCCTGCGCGCCACGATCATCCCGACGCTTGCCGTGCCGGTCGTCATCCTCGGCACCTTCGCCATCCTCGGTGCCTTCGGCTACACGATCAACGTGCTGACCATGCTTGCCATGGTGCTGGCCATCGGCCTTCTCGTCGACGACGCCATCGTGGTGGTCGAGAATGTCGAACGGATCATGGAGGAAGAGGGCCTTGGCCCGCGTGAAGCCACGCGGAAATCCATGGACCAGATCACCGGGGCGCTGGTCGGCATCGCGCTTGTGCTCTCGGCGGTGTTCATCCCCATGGCCTTCTTCGGCGGCGCCACGGGCGTGATCTATCGCCAGTTCGCCGTCACCATCATCTCGGCCATGACCCTGTCGGTGGTCGTCGCGCTGACCCTGACGCCGGCGCTTTGCGCCACGCTGCTGAAGCCAAGCCACGGGGCGCCGTCCAGGTGGAACCCCTTCACCTGGTTCAACCGCGGCTTCGACAAGGTCACCCGCGGCTATGCGCGCATGGTGGGCTTCAACATCCGCCGGCCGGTGATCCTGCTGATGGTCTATGCCGGCATGGGCTACGGCATCTACTGGCTGTTCGACAACACGCCTCCCGGCTTTCTCCCCGACGAGGACCAGGGCATCCTGCTGACGATCGTGCAGGGCCCCACCGGCGCCACCGCCGTCCGCACCGAGGCCGTCCTCTCCGAGATCGAGGATTACTTCATGACAGCCGAGGGCGAGGAGGTGGCCTCCATGTTCACGGTCACCGGCTTCTCCTTCGCGGGACAGGGCCAGAACATGGGCCTGGGCTTCGTCAAGCTGACCGACTGGGACGAACGGCCCAACCCCGACCAGAGCGCACAGGCCATTGCCGGTCGCGCCTTCGGCCGGTTCATGGGGATCCAGGACGCCATGGCCTTCCCCATCGTGCCGCCGGCAGTGCCGGAGCTGGGCAACGTCTCGGGCTTCGATTTCTACCTTCAGGCCCAGGCCGGGCAGACCCACGAACAGCTTGTGGATGCGCGCAACCAGCTCTTCGGCATGGCCGCGCAAAGCCCGCTGATCGCCAGTGTCCGGCCCTCGGGGCTCGAGGATGCGTCGCAGTTCAACCTCGACATCGACTGGCGCGCCGCGGGCGCCCTGGGCGTGTCGCCCAGCAACCTGGGCAACCTGCTGTCGATCGCCTGGGCGGGCCGCTACGTGAACGACTTCAACGACAACGGCCGGATCAAGAGGGTCTATGTCCAGGGCGAGGCCGATGCCCGCTCGGGGCCGTCGGACCTGCAGAAATGGCGGGTGCGCAATGCCTCGGGCGATCTCGTGCCCTTCGACAACTTCACGCAGCAGAACTGGCAATACGGGCCTCAGGGCCTCTATCGCTACAACGGCATCCCCGCCGTGCAGATCCAGGGCTCCCCTGCCCCGGGCGTCTCGACCGGCGAAGCCATCGAAGAGATCGAGCGCCTCGTCGATCAGCTGCCGCCCGGCTACCAGGTCGCCTGGACGGGCCTGTCGCTGGAAGAGCTGGAATCAGGCGGCCAGGCGCCGATGCTCTACGCGCTGTCGCTGGCGGCCGTGTTCCTCTGCCTCGCGGCGCTCTACGAAAGCTGGACAATCCCGATCTCGGTCATGCTGGCCATGCCCATCGGGGTCCTGGGGACGCTGTTCGCCGCCTGGTACGGCAACTTCCAGAACGGCGTGTTCTTCCAGGTCGGCCTGCTGACCGTCATCGGCCTGACGGGCAAGAACGCGATCCTGATCGTGGAATTCGCCCGCGACCGTTACGAGGCCGGCGAAGAGCTCTTCACCGCCGTGCGCGAGGCCGCACGTCAGCGTTTCCGCCCCATCGTGATGACCTCGGTCGCCTTCACGCTGGGCGTGCTGCCTCTGGTGCTGTCGCAGGGTGCGGGCTCGGGCGGGCGCCGCTCTGTCGGTGCGGCGGTCTTCGGCGGGACACTGACGGCGACGATCTTCGGCGTGCTCTTCGTGCCGCTGTTCTTCGTCATCGTACAGCGGATCTTCCGCCGCCGCCGGGCCTGAGACCCCTGCCCTGCGCCTGGCGCAGAACAAAACGGCCGAAACACGGGTTGCCCATGTTTCGGCCGTTTTGCTGAAAAACTGTTCACAAAATATTTATTTAATATCAGGGTGATAGCTGCCACAGAAACGCAACGCGGCATTGCAGAATGGGCATGGCTGGGCTGTTGTGCAGCCGCAGCATCATGGCTATCTTTAGTTCCAGTGATCGGTTCTCCTCCTCCTCCCTTGAACCGGTCATTCTGATATGGCGGCATCCACTCCTCCCGGATGCCGCCTTTTCTTTTTCCGACATGCCCCCTGCCCCCTTGGCCGCCCCATGGCGCTGCCCCGTGACCCTGAGCGACATGAAAAGCGGTGACGATACCGATCAGGCCGCGCTGTCCGACCGGGGGCGCAGGGACCGGGCCGAAAACAGCGCCAGACGCTCGGCTTCGGGCAGATCTGCGCGCAGCCCGGCGGCCAGGACCGTCTGTTTCACCAACCGCGCCACATGCCTGTCGTTCAGCCGCTGCGGCTGCGCGCGCTGACCGTCGCGGGAGACCCGGGTAAAGATCGGCCCCTCGGTGATCCCTGCGTGCTTCAGCCAGTGTTCCAGCGCATGGACGGCACACTGTCCGGGTCTGGCGTTGCGCGCCACGTGAACCGGCAGCGGCCCGGTCCGGCGCGCCACGACAATGCGCGCCCCGCCGGCGTGCAGGGACAGGCGCCCGGGTGCGGCGGGGGTCGTGTCCGGCCAAAGGTCCAGCCCGACAAGCTCGGCCCGGTTCAGCCCGGCAGCATGGCCCAGCAGCAGAATCGCCCGGTCGCGCAGCCCGCGCAGGTCGCGGGGCAGGGTGTTGGCCATGGCGCGGATCTCGGCGCCGCTGACCGGGTCCTTCCGCCGGGGGCGCAGCGGCGCCTGCCGGAGACGGTTCAGCGCCTCGGCGATCGGGCCGGTCCTGCGGTTCAGCTCCATCCCGCGCCGGCGGTACTGCCAGCCAAGGCCGGAGAGACGGCGTTCGATGCTGGCCCGCGACAGCGCAGGCGTTTCGCCGGATGGCCTGGCGAGTGCGGCGATGTACTCCGCGATCAGCTCCGGCGCGGGGGGAAGCGGCCGGGCCCCGCGCAGGTGGCACCAGCGGGTGAACTGGGCCCAGTCGGCCTCATAGGCCCGCCGGGTGGCGTCGGCCGGTGGCCGGGCCGATGTCGGATCGAAGCGCCTGTCCATGCGCCGGAGCATAGGCCGGAGGGCGCGAAAGGCAATATTATCGGACACGAACAGCAATGCCTGTCGCCTGAATCGAAGGCGGAAGCACGCCCGCCCCCCTCATCGACCCCGAGGCGATCAAGCGGCTGCCACGACTCCCCGGGGCGCGTGCCATGCCGCCCGGCACAGCGGCAGAGGCGACCGTCATTTTCGCCCTGGCCACCACGCGACATGTAACCGGCGTGACATTTCTGCCCGAGGATGCCTATACACCCGGGGGAGGGACAGAAAAGGCACAGGCGGATCAGGCGGATGACTGGCACGGATACGGCGCGGGACACCTTGTGGAACGCGGCCTATGGCTGCACGATCATCCTGCTGATCCTGCTTCAGTCCCTGATGGAATGGACCGGCCTGACCTGGCCCGAAGCGCCCGCGGCCCTGGTCCTGCTGGTGGTCGTGGCCTTCCTGGTGCGGGCCGCGTCGCCTGTCGGGCGGGCCTTCCTTGCTGTCTCGGCGGCGCTGACGATCGGGCTGATCCTGACGCGGCCGGACTGGGGCGCGATCGTCTGGCCCGCGCTGGTCCGGACCGGGTTCCTCGCTGCCTTCTTCTGTTCGCTGTCGCTGCTGCGGAACGTCGCGCAAAGCTCTCCGGCGATGGCGACCGCCGGCACCTATCTGGCGAGCCAGCCGCCGGGGCGACGCTATCTGGCGCTGACCACCGGGGCGCATGCCTTCGCGCTGGTGCTGAACTACGGGGCGATCCAGCTTTTGGGCACGCTGTCGCTGACCAGCGCGCGGACCGAGCCGGACGACTACATCCGCAACACCCGCATCCGCCGGATGCTTCTGGCGGTGCATCGCGGCTTCGTGTCGTCGCTGTCGTGGTCGCCGCTGGCCTTTTCCATCGTCGTCATCGTCTCGGTCATTCCCGGCACCAGCTGGTCGGGCATCGTCGGGCCGGGGCTGGTGATCGGGGTCATGCTGCTGGGCACCGGCTGGGCCATGGACACGATCTTCAAGCCGCGCCCCTCGGGCCGCAAGCCTGCCGTGCAGGACCCGGGCCACTGGACCGCGCTGTTGCCGCTGGGCGGTCTGATGCTGCTGATGCTGGCCACGATCCTGCTGGTCGAAGAGACCCTGCATGTCCGCGTCATCGGCATCGTGCTGGTCGCGGTGCCGGTGATCTCGATGATCTGGCTGGCGATCCAGTTGGGAGATTCAAAGGCCTGGGCCGCGCGGATGAAGGCCTATGTGGTGGACGAATTGCCCGGCTTCCGGCGCGAGGTGCTGCTGATCGCCTCGGCCTCCTATATCGGGATCACCGGATCGGCCCTGGCCCTGCCCTGGATGGAGGCCTCGGGGTTCGACCTGGGCATGGTGCCGACCTGGCTGCTGTTGCTGGCGCTGCTCTGGATCGTTCCGGCGCTTGGACAGATCGGGGCGAACCCGATCCTGTCGGTCTCGCTGATCGGCCCGCTTCTGCCGCCGGCCGCGCAGCTGGGGGTGACGCCGACGGCACTGGCCAATCCGCTGCTCTGCGGCTGGCTGCTGACCGGGCTGACCTCCCCTTTCACGGCCGTGACGCTGCTGATCGCGCGCTTCGGCGGGATCAGCCCGTTGCAGGTCGCGTGGGACTGGAACCGCGCATATTTCATCGCGATCGTGGCGCTGCTGTCGGGCTGGACGCTGGTCTATGCCTATGTCCTGACCTGAGGTCGCCGCCCGCCCCTTGCCCCGGGCCCCGTTGCGGGACGCCGGGACACCAGGGCGGCGGCGTCAGTTGATCATGTCGAGCTTCTTGTAGAGGTAGGAGCGCGACACGCCCAGATGCTCGGCCGCCTTCTTCTTGTTGCCCTTGAAGCGGATGATCGCGTCGCTGATCAGCCGGTTTTCGAGCTCTTCCAGCGATTCCTTCAGCTTCGTGTGCTTCAGCGGGGACGAGGCCGGCAGGCTTGACGCCTTGATCGCGGCAACCGGCGGTCCGCCCGGGCCGGGGCAGCCGTCGCGCTGGAAATCCGCGACCGTCAGGCGCCCGTCTTCGGCAAACATCATGGCGCGTTCGACCGCGGCGCGCAGCTGGCGCACGTTGCCGGGCCAGGATTTCTCCATCAGGTATTCCTGCACGCTGACGTCGATCTCGGGCGGGGGGCGGTTGCACTGCCGCGCCAGATCGGCGGCGAAATGCTGCAGCAGAAGGGGGATGTCTCCGATCCGCTCCGCAAGCGTCGGCATCGCGATCACCACGGGGCTGATCCGGCAGAACAGGTCCAGCCGGAACCTGTCCTGCTCAATGAAGGTATCAAGATCGCGGGTCGTCGCGCTGATAAGGCGGACATCGACGCGCCTGAACGTCTCGCCTCCGACGCGTTCGACCAAGCGGTCCTGCAGCACCCGCAACAGCTTCGACTGCACCTCCATCGGCATGTCGCCGATCTCGTCGAGGTAGATCGTGCCGCGGTCGGCCAGCTCCAGCTTGCCCGCCTTGCCCTTGCAATCGCCGGCAAAGGAGCCCGGCTGGTATCCGAAAAGCTCGCTTTCCAAAAGCGCCCCGGGCAGTCCCTTCGCGTTCGCCGTCACCAGCCGCGCGTTGTGGCGCGAAGACTGCATGTGCAGCGCCTGCGCCACCAGCTCCTTGCCGGTGCCGTCTGCGCCCTGGATCAGGACGGGGATGTCCAGCGGCGCGATCTTGCGGATCTGGTCCTTGAGCGCGCGGATCGCAAAGCTTTCGCCGACGATCGCGTCCAGGAACGTCTCGGGCCCGGTCATCCCCACGGCCCTGGACCTGTAGCTGGCGATTTCCTCTTCCAGCGTGTTGATGCGCCGCGCCATCGCCTCCAGCTGCGGCGGGCCCTTGCACATGAGGCGCCCGATGGCGCCGACGATCCTGCCGTCGTGCTGGATCGGGTGACGCGACACGACGCGGTCGCGGCCGCCCAACCGGTGGATCTGGCCGATCTCGGCCACGCCGGTGCGCAGCACGTGGTGCAGGCGCGATTCCTCGAACACCTCGCGCACGTCCCTGCCCACGATCTCGCCCGGACGCAGGCCAAGCGATCTTTCATGTTCAGGCGACAGATAGACCAGCCGTCCCTCGGCATCGACGACGGCCATCGCGTCATAGGGATCGGACAGCACGTGGTTCAGGATCTCGTAGGTGAAATCCACGCTCATGACGAAATCCAGCGCAGTGTCGGACGGCGGCGCCGACAGCAGCAAGAGACAGCCATCTTCCAGCTTCGTCACCAGGCCCAGGTACCGGCGGTCGCTCAGCAGGATCGGCACCAGCCGCCGCTCCAGCGCGCCCGCCAGCCAATCACTGTCGCCGATCATCGCCCTGACGCGCGGGTCGGATCCCGCGCCAAGCGCGATCCGGATCCCGCCGGCGGTGTCCGTGATGATGACGCCGCTGACCCCGGTGGCGGCTTCCTTCGCTTCAGGCATGTCCCCTCCTGCTTCTGCGGACGACGGCGGCTTGGTCGATCTCCCGTTCGACCACGGCTCGGACTGCGCCGAAGTGACCGCAGGTGCTTCACTCCCGCCATCACTCTGTTCGGCAAAAGCACAAAGTCAACCGGATCAGGCCTTTTCATTCGACACTGCGTGCCCGTGCTCAAGGAAAAAGCGCCCCGGTTCCGGTGGGGCCTTGCGCCGGCCGGTCCGGTCCGTGCCGGCGTTCCGGACCGCCCGGTCGCCCCATGCCGGCCGTCTCCCCGGCGGGGTCCCTGCCCTACCCGTCCAGCGCCTCGCGGATATGCGCATAGCCCTCGCGATAGACGGCCTCCGGGCTCTCGGCGAAGTCGCGCCAGACCCGGGTCGCGGCCGCCAGCTCCGGCAGGCCCCGGCCGAAGGCCTCGATCGTCAGCCAGTCGTCATAGCCGATTTCGCGGATTGCCGCGAAGGTCTCGGCCCAGGGGATATTGCCCCGTCCGGGCACGCCCCGGTCATTTTCCGACATGTGGATATGGACGACATCGCCGGAATGCCGCGTCAGCGCGCCGATCGGGTCGGTCTCCTCTATATTGGCGTGAAACGTGTCGTACATCGCCCGGATGTTGGGGTGATCCACCCGCGCCAGCAGGGCCGACAGGTCCGCCATGGTGTTGACCAGGTAGCATTCGAACCGGTTCAGAGCCTCCAGCCCGACCGTCACGCCGACAGAGGCGGCGTGTTCGCCGATGCGCTGCTGGCTGTCCACCGCACGCGCGATCTCGTCCTCCGTCGGCCCCGTTCCCGAAAACTGGCCCAGCACCGAATGCAACGGGCCCGACACCGTCCGCGCGCCAAGAGCCGCGGTGCAGTCCAGAACCCATCTCATCCGCTCGACCCCCGCCTCGCGCAGCGCCCGGTCGGGCGAGATCAGGTCATGCGCCGGATCGCCAAGCGCCGACACCGCCGTGCGGTCAAGCCCCAGACCGTCCAGCATCCGACCGATCCGGGCATATTCATCGGGGCCGCCGTCAAAGACGGGAATCTCGACCCCGTCGAACCCCGTCTCGCAGATATCCGCCAGCAGCGGTTCGTGCTCCGGCCCGATCCGTGTCGTCCAGAGAAACATGCACATGCCGATCTTCATTCACCGCTCCCTGTCCCTCCATCTGGTATTACCAAAAATGCCGACACTCAAGCAACGAAAACCGCAGATGTCCGCCGCGAACCCCACATCGACGGCGGAAAAGAAAGCCGTGGCGACGATGAAGGCAAAGAGCTGTCTCTTGACCGCCCCCCGAAGAATACGCAATCTGGTCCAACCAGAACAGGATGCCGGGGTGTGCAGCCCGCGCATCGACAGGGAGGACAGCATGCACCTTTCAACCCACAACTGGATGCGCGCCGAACCGCTTGAGACCACCGTCCGGCGGATCAGGCAGTTCGGCTACGAGTCGATCGAGATTTCCGGCGAGCCCGACCAGTACGACGTGACCGAGACACGCGCCCTGCTCAAGGACACCGGCATGCGGTGCTGGGGGGCTGTGACACTGACGCTGGGCGAACGCAACCTCGCGGCCAAGGACGAAGGACAGCGCGCGCGCTCGGTCGATTACGTCAAGTCCGTCATCACCATGGTCTCCGAACTGGACGGCCAGGTCGTGACCCTGGTGCCCGCCACCGTCGGCAAGGTCGTGCCCGATGCCACGCCCGAAGAGGAATGGGCCTGGGTCGTCGAGGCGACGAAGGAATGTTTTGCCCATGCCCAGGCGAAGGGCGTGAAGATCGCGATCGAGCCGCTGAACCGGTTCGAAACCTACCTGTTCAACCGCTGCGCCCAGGCCCTGGCGCTGGCCGACGCGGTCAGCCCCGAATGCGGGGTCTGCCTGGATGCCTATCACCTCAACATGGAGGAATCCGACATCTACGCCGCGATCCGCCTGGCCGGAGACCGGCTGTTCGATTTCCACGTCGCCGACAACAACCGCTTTGCCGCCGGGCTGGGCCACCTGGACTGGCCCAAGATCGTCGGCACGCTGAAGGAGATCGGCTATGACGGTGCGCTGACCAACGAATTCGTGGCTCCCGTCGACCGGACGCCCGCCGCCATCTATCCCGACATGGTCGAAACCGATCCGGTCGACATCTCGCCCGAGCAGCTTCAGTTCATCCAGGACCACGGCTCGTCCCTGCTGACCGAGAAATTCTACGCCGATCAGATGCGGATCACGGCCGAAACGCTTCTGCCGCTGATGAAGTGAAACCGCGCGGGCGGCCCCCTGCCGCCGCCCGCCGCCCAAAAGGACGCGACAGATGCGGATAAAGTCAGTCGAGGCGCGGTGGGTGCAGATCCCCATCGCGCAAGAGCAGCAGCATGTCAGCGATTTCGGCCGGCTCAGGACCTTCGACGCCGCCATCCTGCGGATCGAGACCGAAGATGGCCTTGTCGGCTGGGGCGAAGGCAAGAACGCCGCCGGAAGCGCCGGGCAGTACGCGGCTCTCGTCCACCTTCTGAACGCCGAATTCGGTCCGCGCCTGATCGGGCAGGATGCCGCCGCCATCACCCCGATCTGGGAACGCCTTTACAACGGTGTGCGCCACCAGGGCGCCGCCGCGCGCGGCCACACGATGCCCGAGCTCGCGCGCCGGGGCCTGAGCGTGGCCGCGATCAGCGCCATCGACATCGCGCTGTGGGATCTGCGGGGCAAGGCCCTGGGCGAACCGGTCTGGTCCCTTCTGGGCGGGCGCTCGGCCGAGCGCCTGCCGGCCTATGCCTCGGGCGGCTGGGCCGATGCCGGAGCCATCGGCGATCAGCTGAAATCCTATGTCGACGCCGGCGGCTTCGGCGCGGTCAAGATGCGCGTGGGGTCCATGGACGGCGCGCCGCATGCCTCGGCCGACCGGGTCCGGGCCGCCCGCGCCGCGCTGGGTCCGGGGATCGACCTGATGGTCGACGCCCACGGCACCTATACCGTGGCCGACGCCAAGCGCTTTGCCGCGATGGTCGCCGATTGCGACCTCGCCTGGTTCGAAGAGCCGGTCACCGCCGACGACCGGGCCGGGCTGATCGAATTCCGCGCCGCCACCCACATTCCCGTGGCGCTTGGCGAAAGCGAGGCGACGCGGTTCGATTTCGCCGACCTTGCCGCGCGGCGCGCCGCGGACGTCCTGCAGCCGGATCCGGCCTTCTGCGGCGGCATCACCGAGACGATGCGCATCGGCACCATCGCCTCGGCCTTCAACCTGCGGCTGGCGCCGCATCTCTGGGCCGGCGCGCCCGCGTTCTTTGCCGGGCTTCACGTGATCGCCGCCGCCCCCGCCGGCGCCATCGTCGAATTTTCGCTGGGCGCCAATCCGATGATCCACGATCTGTCGCGCGCGCCGGTCCGGGTCACCGACGGCACCATCGCCGTCCCCGATGCGCCGGGGCTGGGGCTGGAGATCGACGAGGACATCATTGCCCGCTACACGAAGCGCTGACCCCACGGTAAGGACCGGCCCATGCAGGAACACGAGCTTCTCCCCGCGATCACCGCGCATGTGCTGAGCACCGCGCGCGCCAACAACGGCAAGGCCCCGTCCGAACGTCACCTGGCCGAACATTTCTCGGTCAGTCGCGGGCAGGTGCGCGAGGCGCTCGCGATCCTGGAATCGATGCAGGTGATCGAACGGCGCGCCAAGTCGGGCATCTATCTGGCCGAGGGTCACACCGGCATCGCCGCCATGGCCTTCTTTGCCCGGGCGGGCCTGCCGCTGGAAAACCGGCAGATCTACGAGGCGGTCGAGGTGCGCAAGATCCACGAGATCAAGGCCGCCGAGCTTGCCGCCGAACGCGCCACCGAAGAGAACTTTGCCCGGCTGGCCGACATCCTGGAGCGGTCCGAAGAGCGGCTGGCCCGGGGCATGGGGCTCGACAGCCTGGACCAGGAGTTTCACCTTGAAATCGTGCGCGCGACGCAGAACAGCGTGTTCCTGGGCATCTGCACCGCCTTCTACGAGGTCGGCGCGACGCGGCTGCAGCTGTATTTCCGCGATCCCGACCGGAACCGCAAATCCCACGAGGAGCACCGCCAGATCCACGATGCGCTGGTGGCCCGCGATCCGGCCCTTTCCGCCGCGCTCATGGTCTCGCACCTGCGCGGCGCGATGAGCTACTGGACGGAACTTCTGGAACCCGACGCCGACAGGTCCGCGTGATGGCGCTGTCGATCTTCTCCACCCATCCGCTGCATTCGCAAGTCACCGAGGCGCTCGCCGCCATCGGCCGCTATCGCGTGGCCAGCGCCCCCGTGGCCGAGGCGATCGCGGAGGAAAGCGCAGGGGCGGATGTCATCGTCGTGCGCGCGCCGATCCCGCCCAGGGTGATCGGGCGCCTGCCGGGTCTGCGGGCGCTGGTGCGGCACGGGGCCGGGCTCGACATGATCCCGATGGACGTGGCGACACGGGCCGGTGTGCTGGTGGCCAACGTGCCCGGCGCCAATGCGGTGACCGTGGCCGAACATGCGATCTGGTCGGCGCTGGCCCTGCTGCGCCGGTATCCGCAGGTGAACGGCGATCTGCGCGCGCAGGGCTGGGCGGCCGGCCGCGCGCATTCGGACGCGGGGCGCGAGGTCACCGGGCGGACAATCGGCATTCTCGGCATGGGCAACGTCGGGCAGGCGCTGGCGCGGATCGCCTCGGGCGGGTTCGGCATGTCCGTGCTTTGCCATACCCGCAGCCCCGGGCGCGTGCCGGACGGGATGACCGCCGCCGCGCTGGACGACATGCTGGAAGGCTCGGACATCGTCGCGCTGTGCTGCCCGCTGACGGAGGCCACGCGCGGCCTGATCGGCGAAGCGGCCCTGGCCCGGATGCGGCCGGGCGCCGTTCTGGTCAACGTCGCGCGCGGCCCGGTGGTGGACGAGGCGGCGCTGATCGGGGCGCTGCGATCGGGCCATCTGGCCGGCGCGGCGCTGGATGTCTTCGACACCCAGCCGCTGCCCCCGGATCATCCGCTGATGGCGCTGCCCAACGTGATCCTGACGCCGCACATGGCGGGCATCACCGAAGAAAGCATGTTGCGCATGGGCCAGGGCGTCGTCGATGCGATCCGCTGCATCGACGCCGGCACGCTGCCCGGCACGCTGGTCAATCCCGACGCCGTGCCGCTTTATCGCCAGCGGTTCGGCCTGCCGGGGCCGGCCTAGGCAAAGGCCAGGTTCCGCCCCGTCTCGCGGTCGAAGGTCAGCACCTTGTCGGGCTTCCAGCCAAAGCGCACCGTTTCGTCGCGCGTCACGCGGGTGCCCGCTGGCACCGTCGCATGCAGCCGCGTCTCGCCGAAGTCGAGCGACAGGATCTTGATGACCCCCTGGTCCTCGATGTCGAACACCCGCGCCTGCGCCGGGGCGCCCTGCTCCAGCACCACCGCCTCGGGCCGGACACCGAAGGTCAGCGGACCGGTGCCGCCCGCCATGCCGGAGGCGACCGGCAGGCGCGCCCCGTTCAGATCGGCGGCGGTTCCCGACAGGGTGCCTTCGATCAGGTTCATCGGCGGCGAGCCCACGGACCGCGCAACGAAAGTGTTCCGGGGGCGTTCGTAGATGTCCGAAGGCGTGCCGACCTGCACCAGCCGCCCCGAGCGCAGCACGCCGATCTTGTCGCCCATCGACATCGCCTCGACCTGGTCGTGGGTCACGTACAGGAACGTCGCGCCCAGATCGTTGTGCAGCGCCTTCAGCTCGACCCGCAGCGATTCCCGCAGCTTGGCATCCAGCGCCGACAGCGGCTCGTCCATCAGAAAGACCTGCGGTTCGCGCACGATGGCCCGGCCAATCGACACGCGCTGCATCTCGCCGCCCGACAGCCGTTCGACCTTGCGGTCCAGCAGGTGGGTGATCTGCAGCGTCCGCGCCGCCCGGTCGACGCGCTGCGCGATCATCTCCTCGCTCATGCGCCGCACCTTCGGACGCAGCGGAAATTCAAGGTTCCCCCGCACGGTCAGCCGCGGGTAAAGCGAATATTGCTGCAGCACCAGCGCCACGTCGCGCTCGGCCGCGGTCCAGCCGCCCACGTCCAGACCGTCGATCAGCACGCTGCCTTCGTCCAGCTTTTCCAGCCCGGCAATGGCGCGCAAAGCCGTGGTCTTGCCCGCCCCGGTGCGGCCCAGCAGGACAAAGAATTCGCCATCCTCCACCGTCAGGCTCAGGTCCTTCAGCGCGCGGGTGCCCCCGAAGCGCTTGGTGGCGTTCTTCAGCTCGACACGTGCCATCAGCCGGCCCTCCTCATGGATTGACCCGTCGCCGCATCGAAGAAATGCGCCCGCTCGGGGTCAAGCGACACCCAGACCTTTTCGCCCTCGCCGCGCGCAAAGCCCGACTCGCAGCGCGCCCGAAGCGTTTCCCCGCCGATCCGGACATCGACGATGTCATGGCTGCCCAGCGGTTCCACGTTGGTGGTTTCCGTCTCGATCCCGCCCTGCCCCGGCTCGCGGGTCAGCAGGACCGCCTCGGGGCGGATGCCCAGCTTGGTGGCCGCGCCGTTCAGATGCGCAACCGCGCCGCCCGGCACCCGGAACCCTTCGGCCCGGCCGATCCGCAACAGCGCATCGGTGCCGGCGCCCTCGACCGCGACATCCGCAACATTCATCACCGGAGAGCCCACGAACTGCGCCACGAACAGGTTCGCGGGATGCAGATAGACCTCGTCCGGGGCGCCGACCTGCTGCAGCACGCCGTTATGCATCACCACGATCCGGTCGGCCAGCGACATCGCCTCCACCTGGTCGTGGGTCACGTAGACCGAGGTGGAGTTGCGCGCGATATGCAGGCGCTTGATCTCGGCGCGCATCTGTTCGCGCAGCTTGGCGTCCAGCGCGCCGATGGGTTCGTCCATCAGCAGCGCCTTGGGCCGGCGCACCAGCGCCCGCCCGATCGCCACGCGCTGCATGTCGCCGCCCGACAGCGCCGAGGGCCGCCGCGACAACAGCCGCTCGATCCCCAGGAACCGCGCGACCTCCTTCACCTCGGACTCGCGTTCGGCGCGCGAACTGCTGACGGCGCGCAGCGGAAAGGCGATGTTCTCCTCGACCGTCATATGCGGATACAGCGAAAACGACTGGAACACGAAGGCGATATCTCGGTCCCCGGCCTTCAGGTCCTGCACCTCGCGCCCGTCGATGGTGATGGTGCCCGACGACACCGTCTCAAGCCCCGCGATGGCGCGCAGCGTCGTCGTCTTGCCACAGCCGGACTGGCCCAGCATCACCACGAATTCGCCATCCTCGATCGTCAGGTTGACGTCCTTGAGCACCTGCACGGAGCCAAAGAACTTCTGCACGTTTGCCAGTTCGATCCGCGCCATCAGATCAGCTCTTCCTCTTCTTCTTCCTCGGCCTCGGGTTCGGGCGGGATGTGCGAGGTCACGAGAAAGGCGATCAGCCCGACGATGGTGATGGTCACCCCGTAGCGATGCAGCGGCTCGATCCAGGGCTGGCACAGCGCGATCAGCCCGAAGATCATCAGGCACTGGGCCGCGGGTTCGTAATACTTCTGGTTCTTTTCACGAAAGGTCATTTGCGGATCGCTCCGAAGGACATGCCCCTCAGCAGGTGGTTGCGCAGAAGGAAGGTGAAGATGGCGACCGGCAGCAGGAACAGGAAGGCGCCGGCGGCGATCACGCTCCAGTCCGGCAGGCCGGATCCGACCTGGCTGGGGATATAGGGCGGCGCCGTCTGGGCGTTGCGGTTGGTCATCATCAGCGCGAAGGCGTATTCGTTCCAGGCGATGATGAAACAGAACACCGCCGTGGCCGCGATGCCGGTCAGCGCCTCGGGCAGGACGATCTTCCAGAAGGCCTGCAGGCGGGTATAGCCGTCGACCAGCGCCGCCTCTTCGTATTCGCGGGGGATCTCGTCGATGAACCCCTTCATGATCCAGACCGAAAACGACAGGTTGAACGCCGTGTAAAGGATGATCAGCCCCAGATGCGTGTCATGCAGGCCCACGGTCCGGTACATCAGGAACATCGGGATCGCCACGACCACGGGCGGCAGCATCCGGGTGCTGAGGATGAAGAACAGCCAGTCGTTCTCGCCCTTCACCTTGAACCTGGAAAACCCGTAGGCCGTCAGCGTGCCCATCGACACCGCCAGGAAGGTCGAGATGATCGAGACGATCAGCGAGTTCTTGTAGCGGTCCCAGTAGCCCGAGGGCGTGATCTCGCCGCTGCGACGGTTGCGCACGACGCTTTCGCCGTCGTCATAGATCAGCTGCTCCCACCAGGGCGCGGCGTCATAGGTTTCCTGGTCCACCGGCTCGCGCATCTGGCTGCGGCGGACGAAGAGCTTGGCGAAGGGCGTCAGCGTCGGTTCGAAGAACACGGTCGGCGGCACGGTGGTCGCCAGGCTGCGGGGTTTGAATGCGGTGGAGGCGATCCAGTAGATCGGCGTCAGCATCACGATCAGCGCCACGAAGACGGCGGCGATCGCGGCCCGGTTCATCACGACTTCACGGGTTGTCTTGACCTCGGCCATATCAGCGCGCCTTCGCCCGGTTGAGGTATTTCACGTAGATGTTGGTGATGGCGACCACCATGATCAGCACGATGTAGGCAAAGGCCGAACTCATGCCGGTCTGCCATTCCAGGAACGCCATCTTGTAAAGCCGGATCGCGATCAGCTCGGTCGTGGGCTGCGACGACAGGATGTAGGCGTGATCGAAGGTCTTGAAAGCTTCCATCGTGCGGAAGATGATCGCGATCATCAGGATCGGCGCCACCAGCGGCAGCGTGATCCTGAAAAAGGTATAAAGCGAACTTGCCCGGTCGATCTCCGCCGCCTCGTAAAGGTGTTTCGGCACGGCCGAAAGCCCGGCCAGCGACAGCAGCATGACAAAGGGCGACCACATCCAGATATCGACGATGGCGACGGCGTAAAGCGCCACCTGCGGATCGGCCAGCCATTCGAATTTTCCCAGCCCCAGGAAGTAGTTGATGATCCCGAAGGACGGATCGTACAGCAGTTTCCAGAACAGGCCGACAACGGCCATGGACAGCATCATCGGCAGCAGCAGCAGCGTGGTGATCAGCCCTTTCATGGGGATCTGCCGGTTCAGCAGCATGGCCAGGCCAAAGCCCACGACCACCTGCCCCGAAACCGAGATCAGCACGTATTTCGCGGTGATGGTGAAATTGCGCCAGATGAATTCGTCGCTCAGAAGCTCGCGGTAATTCTCCAGCCCGATCCAGTTCGCCGGCGCCGTGGTCGATGCGCGGAAATCCGTGAAAGAGGTCCACAGCGAATAGAGCAGCGGAAAGACATTGAAGATGATGAGAAAGGCGATCGTCGGAATGATGAACAGATTCCGGATCGTCAGGTCGGACAGCCCGCGCGCGGCGGCGCGGGTATCCGGCTCTAGCCTGGTCATAACGTTGGCCACGTGGGTCGTCCTGCCTGTGAGATGTCTGGGCAGAGGCACGGCGGGCGCACCTCTGCCGGTTCCGGTGCCGTGCCGATCAGTTCAGGCGGCCGTATTTCTCGAAGGTCTCGACCCAGTCGTTGGCCAGCGCATCCAGCGCCTCCTTCGCGGTGCCCTCGTCGCCCACGACAAAGGGATACAGCCGCTGGTTGGCCGAGGTCAGCAGTTCCGCGAATTCCGGCACCGCCCAGAAGTCCTTTACCCGGAACATGGTCTGGTAGAAGGCTTCGTTATAGGGCGTGGCGTTGCGGAATTCCTCGCTTTCCAGCGTCGCGGCATGGGCGGTATAGCCGCCCAGCTCGGCCCAGCGTTTCTGAACCTCGGGCTGGATGAACCATTCCAGGAAGGCATAGGCCTCGTCGATGTTCTCGGAATAGGAGACGATGGAAATCCCCTGCCCGCCAAGCGCCGCATGCTGGTCGCCGTCCGGGCCGGCCGGGTTGGCAAAGAACCCCGTGTTCGCGGCATGCGGGTTCGTGGCCGGGTTCAGCAGCGCGGGGAAGAAGGCGAAGTAGTTCATCGACATCGCCGCCAGGCCCTCGGTGATCGCCTGGTTGTTTTCCACGAAGAAGGTCTTGGACCAGCCCGGCGGCGTGTAGCCGTAGAGCGTTCTCTGATTGCGGCCTTGTCAAGCGTGGGAAGTT
>NZ_AQQR01000025.1 GCF_002210095.1 Marinibacterium profundimaris
GGATCAGGGATCAGGGATCAGGGATCAGGGATCAGGGATCAGGGATCAGGGATCAGGGATCAGGGATCAGGGATCAGGGATCAGGGAAAGTGGTGGCAGGCAGGGCCATGCCGGGCAAGTCCCAACCGGGGTCAGCCTGGTAAAAACTGTGCTCGATGCGCGAATCGCCATCCCGCGGCGTCTGAGATGGGACGGGGGGTGCACAAGACGAAACCCTCCGCACCCACGGGTGCGAAGGGCTGTGTCTGTCCCTCGGATCGGCCATTCGGCCTTGGTCCGGTCAAGGTCCTGCGCTGCCGGCCCCGCGGGGCCGCAGGGGTCAGGCGGCGGGCGCGGCCGCTTGTGCCTTGGCGATCTCTTTCTTGACCTTCAGCGCGGAGGGCGAGAGATCCTCGTCCTTCGCCTTGGCCAGGAACTTGTCCAGGCCGCCCCGGTGATCGACGCTGCGCAGGGCCGACGCCGAGATCCGCAGCTTGATGCCACGGCCCAGCGTTTCCGACTGCAGGGTCACATCGTTCAGGTTCGGCAGGAACCGGCGCTTGGTCTTGTTGTTCGCGTGGCTGACATTGTTGCCAGTCATCGGGCCTTTCCCGGTCAGTTCGCAACGGCGCGACATGGTGTATCCTCTGTCTTGCGGCGCGGCATCTTCGCCCGGCGCCAAATAGAAAGAGCGCCGCCAATGGCCGCGCCCGAAATTCGGTTCAAGGTCCATATGGGGAATCACCGCGCCCGTCAAGGCCCGCGCCCCGGGATCGCGGCGGATTTCCGGACCGGCACCGGGACGGGACGGACCGGCGGGACCGGGGTGCAAAATTCTCACCGAGAATTTTGGCAAGAATTTCCGGGAAATTCTTGGGTCCGGCCCGGATCAGACCGCCGTATGCTGGCCCGAGAGCGTTTCGAGCATTTCGCGCGCCGCCGCGCCCGGGGTCACCCGGCCCTCGGCCACCGCCTGCCCCAGCCGGTCGAGCGCCGCGCGCGCCGTCCCGGTCTCCAACTGCGACAGAAGCGCGTTGCGCACCTCCTGGTCGAACCAGTAGCGCGCCTGTTCCGCCCGGCGACGCTCCCACCAGCCCGCCTCGCGCCGCCAGCCGATCAGCGCCTGCATCTCGTCCCAGGCTTCGGTCAGCCCCGTCCCGGCCAGGGCCGAGACCATCATCGCCTTTGGAAAGCCCTGCGGGTCCTGCGGCCGCTTGCGCAGCAGCCGCAGCGCGCCGGCATAATCGGCGCAGGTGCGCGTCGCCGTGGCTTTCAGGTCGCCGTCGGCCTTGTTGATCAGGATCAGGTCGGCGATCTCCATGATGCCGCGCTTGACGCCTTGCAATTCGTCCCCGCCGGCGGGCGCCAGCAGCAGCACGAAGAGGTCCGACATCTCGGCCACCACGGTTTCCGACTGGCCGACGCCGACCGTCTCGATGATCACCACGTCGAAGCCGGCCGCCTCGCACAGCGCCACCGCCTCGCGCGAACGCCGCGCGACGCCGCCCAGTTGGCTTTGACTGGGCGAGGGCCGGATGAAGGCATCCTTCTCGCGGCTGAGCCTGTCCATCCGCGTCTTGTCGCCCAGAATCGACCCGCCCGAGCGGGCCGAGCTGGGATCCACCGCCAGCACGGCCACCCGCAGCCCCTGGCCCAGCAGCATCATGCCGAAGGCCTCGGTGAAGGTCGACTTGCCCACGCCGGGGGTGCCCGACAGCCCGATCCGGATCGCCTCGCGCCCCGACCCGCGCAGGCGTTCGAGAAGCTCCCGCGCCTGCTCGCGGTGATCGGCCCGGCTGCTTTCGACCAGGGTGATGGCCCGGGCAAGCGCCCGCCGATCGCCGGTCAAAATTCGGTCAGACAGCTGTGCAAGGTCCATGAAGGCTCCATATCTGTGTGATGTGTCATGCCTTGGCCGGCGGGCGGTTGTCCAGTCCGGTCCGAACCGGCGCCGTCCATGGGCCGCATGGGCGATGGCACGGGTGACCACGTGACCATCGGAGCAGCAGATGACCCGCAGACCCGCCCCCATCCCCGCCCGCCCGGGCCGTGCCCTGGCGCTCGGCCTGCTCTGTGCCGCCCTGGCCGCGCCGCTGACGGCCCAGACCCGCACCGACGCGACCTTCGTGGCCAAGCTTTACGGGGCGACGCTGGCCACGATCACGATGGCCGGCCAGACCTCGGGCAGCGCCTATTCGGTCAGGGCGGAACTCAGCACGCGCGGCATCGTCAGCGCGCTGAGCAACACCAGCTACCGGGGCGATGCCTCGGGGCGGATCAGCTCGGGCCGGTTCCGCCCGGCGCGCTACGACGAGACGGTGGTGGAAGGATCGGACCGCAAGGTGGGCGCGCTGGTCTGGCGCGCAGGCCTGCCGCAGCCCGAAGGCTACATGGCCGAGGAACGCCAGGACGATGCGCTGCCGATCTCGGGCCAGGGCGATACGGTGGATCCGCTGACGGCGATCTTCATGGTGCTGCGCGACCAGTCCCCGGAAGAGGTCTGCCCGCCGCTGCGGCAGTTCGTCTTCGACGGCGAGCGGCGTTCGGTCGTGGAACTGACGCGCACCTCCGAGACCGCCGACACGATCACCTGCGCCGGGCAGTTCCGGCGCGTGGCAGGCTATCCCAAGGACGAATACGACAAGCGCCGCAAGGTCTTCCCGATCGAGCTGACCTACACAAGGTCGGGCGACGTGATGCAGGCGCAGGTGATGAAGCTGCGCACGGATTACGGCCCGGCGACGCTGGAACGGCGGTAAGGCCGCGACCCGGTCCGGACCCGCAGCGCCCTGTCGATCAGCACCCCATGGGGGCGCCCGCGCCCAAACCTCTGGTCAGGCCGGGCGGGCGAACCGGGGTGGGTGGGCGGGAGGTTGGCCCGCCCGGCCGTCGCGCCACCGCCCGGCGGCTGGACCTCGCCCTTCCATTTGCCGATAAGGCGGACATGCACCCGCCCCTGCCCATAGACGCCGTCCTGCCTCAGCTGGTCTCGGCCATCGCCACCTCCGGCCGCGCCGTGCTGCAGGCGCCGCCGGGCGCGGGCAAGACCACGCGCGTGCCGCTCGCGCTGCTGGAGGCCGGTGTCGAGGGGCGTATCCTGATGCTGGAACCCCGTCGCCTCGCCGCCCGGGCCGCCGCCGAGCGCATGGCCGAGGCGCTTGGCGAAGGCGCGGGCGACACCGTGGGCTACCGGATCCGGGGCACGACAAAGGTGTCGAACCAGACCCGCATCGAAGTGGTGACCGAAGGCATCCTGACCCGGATGCTGCAATCCGATCCCGAGCTGCCCGGCGTCGGCACCGTGATCTTCGACGAATTCCACGAACGCTCCCTGCAGGCCGACCTTGGCTTGGCGCTCTGCCTCGAGGTGACCGAGACCCTGCGCGAGGATCTGCGCCTGCTGGTCATGTCCGCCACGCTTGACGCCGGCCCGGTGGCCGAGCTGATCGGCGCGCCGGTGGTGACGTCGGAAGGGCGCGGCTATGCCGTCAGCGAACACTGGCTGGACACCGCCCTGCCGCCAAGGACGCGCCGGCCGCAGGCGCTGGCCGACCTCATCCTGCGGGCCGAGGCCGAAAGCCGCGCCATGGGCGGCGCGATCCTGGCCTTCCTGCCCGGCGAGGGCGAGATCCGGCAATGCGCCGCCGCGCTGCAGGGCCGCCTGCCGGGCGATTGCGAGATCCGGCCGCTTTATGGCGCCCTGCCCTTTGCCGAACAGCGCGCGGCGCTGGCGCCGCTGGACCGCGGGCGCAAGGTGGTGCTGGCGACCTCGATCGCCGAGACCTCTCTGACCATTCCGGATGTGCGCGTGGTGGTCGATGGCGGTCAGGCCCGGCGGTCGCGGTTCGATCCGGGCTCGGGCATGGCGCGACTGGTGACCGAACGGGTCACGAGGGCCGAGGCGGTGCAGCGCGCGGGCCGCGCGGGCCGCGTGGCGACAGGCGTCTGTTACCGGCTCTGGACAAAGGGCGAGCATGGCGCGCTGTCGGCCTATCCCCCGCCCGAGATCGCGGCGGCGGATCTCGCCGGCCTGGCGCTGGACTGCGCGGTCTGGGGGACGGGGCCGGAGGATCTGGCCTTTCTGACCCCGCCGCCCGAGGGCGCCTATGCCGAGGCGCGGGCGCTGCTGGCGATGCTGGATGCGCTGGATGCCGAGGGGCGGATCACGGCCCATGGCCGGGCGCTGGCGCGGTTGCCGCTGCATCCGCGGCTGGCGCATATGCTGATCAAGGCGGGCCCGTCGGCAGCGCCGCTGGCGGCCCTGCTGGAGGAGCGCGACCCGCTGCGCGGTGCGCCGGTGGACCTGTCGCTGCGGCTGGAGGCGCTGCGCGACCCGGCCCGGTTCGGGCGCGAGCGGCCCCATCAGCTCAACCGCCCCACGCTGGACCGGATCCGGGCCGAGGCCAGGCGGCTGGCCAAACGCGCCGGCGGCCGGGACGCCGGGCTGGAGCCGGCGGAGATGGCCGCGCTGGCCTATCCCGACCGCGTCGGGCAGCGGCGCAAGGGCGAGGCGCCGCGCTACGTGCTGTCGGGCGGCAAGGGCGCCGTGCTGGACGAGGGCGATCCGCTGGCGGCATCGCCGTGGCTGGTGGTGCTGGACACCGACGGCAACCCGCGCGAGGCGAAGGTGCGGCTGGCCGGCGCCATCACCCAGGGGCAGATCCGGGCGCTTTTCGCCGATCAGCTGGTGGCCGAGGACAGCTGTGCCTGGTCGAAGCGCGACCGCCGCGTGGTGGCCCGACGGCGCGAGATGCTGGGCGCGGTGGCGCTGCGCGACGAGATCTGGAAGGACGTGCCCGACGACGTGGTCGCGCGGGCCATGCTGGACGGGGTGCGCGAGCTGGGCCTGCGGCTGGAGGGCGCGGCCGGGCGGCTGGCGCGGCGGGTGGAACTGGTCCGGGCGAGCGGTCAGACCTCGGGGGCCGATCTGCCGGATTTCTCCGAAGCGGGGCTGATGGCGGGGCTGGAGGACTGGCTGCTGCCGATGCTGACGGGCGTGCGGAGCGCGGAGGACTGGAAACGCTTCGATCCGCTGCCGGCGCTGCAGGCCGCACTTGGCTGGGACGGCAAGCAGGTGGTGGACCGGGTCGCGCCGGGGTCTTTCGTGACGCCGCTGGGGCGGAAGGTGGCGATCGACTATACCGACGAGGGGCCCGAGATCGCGCTGCGGCTGCAGGAACTGTTCGGCGTCACGCACCACCCGCAGGCGGGCGGCGCGGCGCTGAAGATTTCGCTGCTGTCCCCGGCCGGGCGGCCGGTGCAGGTGACGCGGGACCTGCCGGGGTTCTGGGCGGGATCCTACGCGGATGTGCGCAAGGACATGCGGGCGCAATACCCCAAACACCCCTGGCCCGAGGATCCGACACGGGCGGACCCGACGCTCAGGGCGAAACCGCGGAAGTAGGCAAGACTTTCCCGGAAAGTCTTGGCAAAGATTTCCGGGAAATCTTTGTTACACGCCCAGGCACCAGCGCATGATGGCCTTCTGCGCGTGCAGCCGGTTCTCGGCCTCGTCGAAGATCACCGATTGCGGGCCGTCCATGACCTCGGATGTGACTTCCTCGCCGCGATGGGCGGGCAGGCAATGCATGAAGAGCGCATCCGGTTTCGCCTTCGCCATCAGCCCCGCGTTGACCTGGTAGGGCCGCAGCAGGTTGTGCCGCCGTTCGCGCGCGGATTGCGCGTCATGCATGGACACCCAGGTGTCGGCGACGATCAGGTCGGCGCCTTCGACGGCGGCCTCGGCATCGCGCGTGATCTCGATGGTCGAGCCCTTCTGCCGCGCGAAATCCACGAACTCCGGCTCGGGGTCCAGCACCTGCGGCCCGGCGAAGGTAAGATCGAAGCCGAACTGTCCGGCGGCATGCAGGAAGGAGGCGCAGACATTGTTGCCGTCGCCGCACCAGACCACCTTCTTGCCGGCGATCGGACCGCGATGTTCCTCGAAGGTCATCACGTCTGCCATGATCTGGCAGGGATGGGTGCGGTCGGTCAGCCCGTTGATCACCGGCACGTCGGCGAATTCCGACATTTCGGTCAGCACGGTTTCGTCGAAGGTTCGGATCATGATCAGGTCGACATAGCGCGACAGCACGCGGGCGGTATCGGCGATGGTCTCGCCATGGCCCAGCTGCATGTCGGCGCCCGACAGCACCATGGTCTCGGCCCCCATCTGGCGGGCGCCGACATCAAAGCTGACGCGGGTCCGGGTCGAGGGCTTTTCGAAGATCAGCGCGACCATGTGGTTCTTCAGCGGCTGGTCCGCGTCCGGGGCGGCATGAAGCTCACCGGCGCGGGCGGATTTCATCGCGGCGGCCTTGTCGATCATGCCCCGAAGCTCGGCCGGGTCGGTTTTGTGGATGTCTAGGAAATGGTTCATGGCGTATCTCGGATCTCGGTCGGGGATGGGGGCTCTGCCCCCGTCAGCCGCTGGCTGACTCCCCCGGAGGTATTTTTACAAAGATGAAGACTCAGGCGTCCTGCGGGGCCAGCGCCGTGGCGGCGGCGTCAAGGCGGGTGACCGCGGCGTCGATCTCGTCGTCCGAGATGGTCAGCGGCGGCAGAAGGCGGATGACATTGTCGGCCGCCGGAACGGTCAGAAGCTCCTGGTCGTAGCCCGCCTTGACCACGTCGACATTCGGGACCTTGCACTTGATCCCCAGCATCAGGCCGGAGCCGCGGACGCTGTCGAAGACCTCCGGATGCGCGGCGACGAGCCCCTCGAGCTTCTGGCGCAGCAGGCCCGCCTTGCGGTTGACCTCGGCCAGGAAGGCGGGCTCGGTGACGATGTCCATCACCTTGCAGCCCACGGCGCAGGCCAGCGGGTTGCCGCCGTAGGTGGACCCATGGGTCCCCGCGGTCATGCCCGAGGCCGCCTTTTCGGTGGCCAGCACCGCGCCCAGCGGAAAGCCCCCGCCGATGCCCTTGGCGACCATCATGATATCCGGCGTGATCCCGGCCCATTCATGGGCAAAAAGCTTGCCGGTCCGGCCCATGCCGCATTGCACCTCGTCGAGGATCAGCAGGATCTCGTTCTCGTCGCAGAGCGCACGCAGGGCCTTCAGCTGGTCGTCGGGCATGGGCACGATGCCCCCCTCGCCCTGCACAGGCTCGACCAGGATGGCGCCGACAGTGTCGGTGATCGCGGCCTTCAGCGCGGCTTCGTCGCCCCAGGGCAGGTGGATGAAGCCCGGCAGCAGCGGACCGAAGCCCCTGGTCATCTTCTCGGACCCGGCGGCGGCGATGCCGGCCGAGGAACGGCCATGGAACGAGCCGGTGAAGGCGATGATGTCGGTCTTCTCGGGCTGGCCCAGATCATACCAGTATTTCCGCGCCATCTTCACCGCGAGTTCACAGCTTTCGGTGCCGGAATTGGTGAAGAAGACGGTATCGGCGAAGGTGGCCTCGACCAGCCTGTCGGCCAGCTCCTGCTGCCGCGGGATCTGGTAGAGGTTCGAGGTGTGCCACAGCAGGTTCGCCTGTTCGGTCAGCACGGCGACCAGCTCGGGGTTGGCATGGCCCAGCGCGTTCACCGCGATCCCGGCGCCCAGGTCCAGGAAGCGTCGACCGTCCGCCTCGATCAGCCAGGAGCCTTCGCCCTTCTCGAAGGAGAGCGGCGCGCGGGAATAGGTCGGCAGAACGGACGGGATCATCGGATCATCCTTCACATGGGTCAGGCCCTGTCAATGCCTCAGCAGGGCCCAAGCGTCAACGATTTGAGGAGAGTATACCCGGTTTTCGGGCAGGATCAGCAGGTCACACCCCGTGCGAGGTGGCGGTCAGGCGCGTCGGCGTCGACGAATGCAATATGTGGCCATGCGGATCATGCCCTGTCCAGTACAGCCATTTCGCTCAGCTGAGAAGCCCCAATCTTGACGACCGAGAGCAAAGGGCGCGGCCCGCCCCTCGCGCGCCACGCCCCTCGTTCTTCTTGGCCCAAATACCTCCGGGGGAGTCGCCCGACGGGCGACGGGGGCAGCGCCCCCAGGCCCTATGCCTTCAGCCGATAGCCCGTCATCAGCATCCAGCGCGCGATCCACACCACGACCGCCGTGGTCAGCCCGCAGATCACCGCGCCCAGCCAGGGCGAGCTGTCCGAGACGCCGATCATTGCGAACCGCGCCCCGTCGATCAGGTAGAAGATCGGGTTCAGATGGGTGATCTTGGCCAGCACCGGGGGCAGCGCCTCGACCGAGTAGAAGGTGCCCGACAGGAAAGCCAGCGGCGTGACGATGAAGTTGGTGATCGCCGCCATCTGGTCGAACTTCTGCGCGTAGATCGCCGCGATGATCCCCAGGCCTCCCATCAGGGTCGACCCCAGCACCACGAAGAACAACGCGGCCAGCGGATGCGCCGGCCAGCTGCCCAGCAGCAGCCCGATCCCCAGGGCGATCACGACCGCCACCGCCAGGCCGCGGGCCACCGCGCCGAACAGGTAACCCAGCGTCAGCTCGGTTCCCGACAGCGGCGGCATCAGCGTATCGACGATATTGCCCTGCACCTTCGCCACCATGATCGAGGAGGACGAATTGGCAAAGGCGTTCTGGATCACCGTCATCGTCATCAACCCCGGTGCCAGGAAGCTGGCGAAGGGCACGCCCATCACGTCGCCCCGCCGCGGGCCGATCGCGAAGGTGAAGATCATCAGGAACAGCCCGGCCGTCACCAGCGGCGCCAGCAGCGTCTGCGTCCATACCGCGCCGAATCGCCGGATCTCGCGCTCCACCAGGGTCTGCAGACCCAGCCAGTTGACACGCCCGAACCGGCGCACTCCAAGCCCCTGATCGCTCATCTGAGATGTCTCCGATTTTCCGTCCGGCTGCGGCCTTCGACCGCGCCCTGCCTTGTAACTCTGGTCGCAGCGACTAAGATAGGGATCTGCATCAGATGTCGAGAGCGGCCGCCGCGGGCGGCCGGCTTTTTTTGAGAAAGGTCGCGCATGTCGTGGACGGACGAACGGGTCGAATTGCTGAAGAAGATGTGGAGCGAGGGGCAGTCCGCCAGCCAGATCGCCAAGGAGCTGGGCGGCGTTACCCGCAACGCCGTCATCGGTAAGGTGCACCGGCTGGGCCTGTCCAACCGCGCGGCCGGGACGGGCCCCGCGCCGGCCGCCGCCGCCACCGCAGCCCCCAAGCCCGAAGCCAAGCCGAAGCCCGCGCCGAAACCCGAGGCCAGGGCCAAGCCCGCCCCCAAGGCGGAGCCCGCCGAAGAGCCCGAGGACACCGGCAGCGAGGAGGTCGAGGCCCGCAGCCCGGCCCGCAAGCAGATCATCCCGGCCGGTCAACCGCTTCCGCCGCAGCCCTCGGCCAACGAAATCAGCCCCGAGGCGCTGGCCAAGGTCTCCGAGGTCGAGAAGAAGTCGAAGAAACTGACCCTGATGGAGCTGACCGAGCGGACCTGCAAATGGCCGGTCGGCGATCCGGCGACCGAGGATTTCTGGTTCTGCGGCCTGCCCGCGCAATCGGGCAAGCCCTATTGCGAGGCCCATGTCGGCGTTGCCTTCCAGCCGATGAGCGCCCGGCGCGACCGGCGCCGCTGAGCCGCGACGCCTCGGCTTGAAGCGCCGCCGGGGCTGTCGTCCCGCCGCGGCGGCCAAAGCGGCAGGGACGCGACTGACACATTGATCGGAACGGTGCCGGGTGAGTCGGCGCCGGCCCATCGGAAGACTGCGGTCCACAGGCTTCCCATCGCCCGTCAGGCAGGATTCGCCGGGCGGTTTGCGTTTCGGCAGCTCTGCCTGCCAGCATCATTCCGCCGGCAGGTCCCCGTGGATCATCACCACGGCCTGGCGTCGGCCGGATCGCCGCCGGATCACTTCACGGGCGCGGCCGAGGTGAATTTCGGGATCGGGCTGGACGAGGCCGGCTCGGGTTCTATCCCGACCCAGTTGCCCTCGGCCAGGTCGATATTGCCGGGGATGTCCTCTTCCCAGAACCCCACCACGGCGTCGGTGATGTTCAGGTAAAGCTTGTCGTCGACGATCCGCCACAGGTTCGGATTGCCCGGCACCTTGCCGCCCTTGGACACGCCATAGGCACAATGCCCGTCGTATTGCGGGGCATATTTCGCCGGGTCGGCCAGGAAGGCGTCGCGGTTCTCCTCGGTGGCGAAGGCGAAGGTGGCGCCGTTGTACTCGGCGGTGATGTCGGCCTTGCCGGGCACGGCGGCCGGCTGCGGCTGGCCCACGGGCACCTGCGGCAGGTCGAAATAGGCGACCACATCGTAGCCCGAGACGGCAAAGCCGGTCCCGTCCACGAACTGGTCGCCGGCGAAGGCGGGGGCGGCCAGGACGGCCAGGGCGAAGGCAAGGGCGGTACGGGTCATTCTCGGGTCCTCTTCATACCTCGGGGCGGCGTGGGTGCTGCGCCCCGGGGTAATCTGAGACATGTGACGCGCCCTGCGAACCCAGCCTCGCGCGGAGGTGACGGGGTCTCAGCCGGCGTGATGGTCCGGTGAACGAATGTTACAGACCGGGGTGTCCCACCGGGTGGCAGCAAGGAGCCGGGCGGCGGGTTGCATGATCCGCAGGGGCCGGGACCAGAAAATTCGACGAATTTTCTCGTCCCCGCCGCATGTCCGCCTGGCCGAGTCAGTCCGGCCCTTGCCGCGCCCCTAGCGCAGGATCGGCGGCTTCGACGGGTCCGAGCCGGGCGCGGGGCGGGAGACCTCGGAAGGCTCCTCGACCTGCGGCAGGTCGAAGCGCAGGCCGACCCGCGCCAGCCGCGCCGCCATCGGCTCCGAGGCCCCCACGAACAGCACGTCCAGCACCCCGGCCTCGATCCCGGAAAACGTCAGCGCCTCGTTCACCGCCCGCGCCAGCGCCGGCTCCGCCCCCGGGCGCGCATCCACGACGCCCAGCACGTGGCCCTGCCCGGCCTCGCCATAGAGCGCCTCGGCCAGGTAGGCGGCATGGGCCAGCCCCCGCGCCGTCGCCAGCTTGGCATCCAGCGCCGTCAGCAGCGCATCGGGGATGCCCGACGGCGGGCGCAGCTCGGTTATGCGGTGCTCGGTCTCGGCCGGCCCATGGCCCAGCGTTTCGGACAGCCAGTCCACCGCCTCGGCCGGGATCAGGATCGACGACGGCGCGACCTCGGGGTTCACCGCCAGCCCGATCCCCTGCCCTGCCAGCATGCCCGCGATCGCGCGGCCCGACAGCGCCGCGTAGGGCGCCGGGCGGCCGGCAAAGCGGGCCAGCCGCTCCTCGCGGTCGAAGGCCAGCACGAACTGCCCCTCGTCCACGGCGAAGGTCTCGGGGCGGATCGACTCTCCCTCCGCCTCGGCCTCCAGCATCAGGAACAGTTCGCTGTCGGCCAGCCTCTCGAAGAAGCGCAACCGCGCGGCGTCGTTCTCGGGCGTGGCCTCCATCGCCGCATGGGCGGTATCCAGGGCGGTCGTCTCGGTCATTGCAGAACCTCTCTCACCCGGGCGCGCAGGGCGGGCAGGACCTCGACCGCGAACCAGGGATTGCGTTTCAGCCAGCCGGTATTGCGCCAGGACGGATGCGGCAAGGGGAGGGCGCCGGGAAAATGGTCGCGCCAGCCGCGCACCGCCTCGGTCAACGGCCCCTTCACGCCCAGATGCCAGCGGATCGCATGGGCGCCGACCAGGACCTTCAGCTCGACGCTGTCCAGCGCCTCCATCACCTGCCCGTGCCAGGTGGCCGCACAGATGGGCGGCGGCGGCAGATCGGCCTTGCGCGCGTCGTAGCCCGGGAAACAGAAGGCCATGGGCACCACGGCCACCCGGTCGCGGTCATAGAAGGTGGCCGCGTCGATCCCCAGCCAGTCGCGCAGCCGGTCGCCCGAGGGGTCGGTAAAGGGCCTGCCCGAGGCATGGACCCGCGCGCCCGGTGCCTGTCCCGCGATCAGCAGCCGCGCGCCCGGCCGGAACCAGGCGACCGGGCGCGGCGCGTGGGCGGTGGCCGTCGCCGCGAAACGGTCGGCGCAGATCCGGCAAGCCCCGATTCGCGCCACCAGATCCTGCGGCGCCGCCTCAGACACGGGGCACCTGTCCGCGCGTCGGAAACAATGCCGCTCCATCCCCGGCATCCGTGCCGAACGTCAGCACCGCGCCAGCCCGGCGTCCGTATGTCCCGGGCCGCGAAAAGCCCGTATGCCCGCGCCCCGACCGCCCTTCAAATGCCACAATTTGCACAACATTCCCTCTATTTCCGGGCGTAAACGCGATATATATCTGTTTCGCATTAAAAGCGAAACGGGCCCGGTGTCAGGGCGCGCAGGCAGGTGCCCCGGCCCCGCCGGACTGCCCGGTCCACCGGCCCACCCAACATCCGGACCACGCAACACCGGTGCATCCGGACAGCAGACCGCAGACCGCAGACAGAAAAACCGCCAGACCGCAGCAGACCCGAAACAGAAACCAAACCTCCGGCCGAACGACAGCCCGACCCCGCCCGCCGCAGCCACGGCAGGCGCCGGTCCGTTCAAGACCGGGAACAGGCAAGACCGGGGCCGGAGGCCCGCCCGCACCGACATGCTGGAATTCGTCAACGTCAGCAAATCCTTCTGGACCGGATCCCAACGCAAGGTGATCCTCGAGAAGGTCTCGTTCCAGGTCGAGCTGGGCAAGTCGCTGGGCATCCTCGCGCCCAACGGCACGGGCAAGACGACGCTGATCAACATGATGGCCGGTCTGGAAAAACCCGACGAGGGCGAGATCCGGCGCGCCTGCAACATCTCCTTCCCGCTGGGCTTCATGGGCGGGCTGGTCAGCCGCGTCTCGGCGATGGAGAACTGCCGCTACATCGCCCGGCTTTACGGGCTGGACCCCGACTATGTCGAAGCCTATTGCCGCTGGCTCTGCAACCTTGGCGAATATTTCGACCAGCCGGTGGGCACCTATTCCTCGGGGATGCGCGCGCGGCTGAGCTTTGCGCTGATGCTGGCGCTGGATTTCGACATCTACCTGATCGACGAGGGCATGCCCGCCACGACGGACGTGGAATTCAACCGCAAGGCCGGCTCGATCATCGAGGAGCGGCTGAACTCGACGACCATCATCATCGTCAGCCACGATCCCAAGACATTGGAGAAGTTCGCCCGCCAGGCCGCCGTTCTGTCGGCCGGGCAGCTTCACCTGTTCGACACTCTGGAAGAGGCGAAACAGCTTTATGACTACGAAACCAAAAGCTAGGAAGTTTCGCATCCGGCGCAGCGCCCCGGCCGCGGCCATGCCCGCCACCGGAGTGTCCATGAACGCGGGGGGCGCGGCCGCCGAAGACATGTCGGCGCATACCGCCGCGCAGGCGCCCCGGCCCGCCACTGGCAGCGCCGCCAATGCCTATCCCCGGCAGGTCACCGGCACCGGCGCCAGCCGCCCCTCCCCCGCCGAGGTCATGCGCGCCGCCGAGCAGGAGCTCGGCGAAGCCGCCCCGGATCCCCATGGCGCCCCGCGCACCGGCCAAGTCTCCTCGGCCAGCGAGGTCGAGAGCGAGAGCGACATCGACGCGATCCGCCGCGAGGGGCTGACCGGCCGCCAGCTGCGCATGGCGCGGCGCGTGGCACAGAAGCACAACATCGCCGCGACCTCGGATTTCGACGCCGTGCTGCAACTGCGCAAGGCCGGGATCGATCCGTTCCGCCATGCCAACATGCTGGAACTCGTGGTCCCCAAGGCGGGTGGCACCGGCGGCTCTGGCGAGGGCACTGTTGCCAACCTGCCGCAGACCGTCCCCCAGACCCGGCGCGAGACGCTGCCCTCGACCGAGGTGAACCCCGTCGATCGGCGCAACCGCGAAATCGCCGACATCCAGCGCGACATCATGAAGCGCCGCCGCCGGCGGATGATCCTGCTGCTGGCACGGCTGAGCTTCTTCGTCTTCCTGCCGACCTTCATCGCCGGCTGGTATTTCTACGTGGCCGCCACGCCGATGTATTCCACCAAGTCCGAATTCCTGATCCTGCAGGCCGACAATTCCGGCGGCTCGGGCATCGGCGGGCTGCTGGCGGGGACGCAATTCGCGACGAACCAGGATTCCATCGCGGTGCAATCCTACCTGGAATCCAAGGACGCCATGCTGCGGCTGGACCGCGACGAAGGCTTCAAGGCGCATTTCAGCCAGGACTGGATCGACCCGATCCAGCGGCTGCCCGCGGACGCGACCAACGAACAGGCCTACAAGACCTACAAGAAGAACGTGAAGATCGGCTACGACCCGACCGAAGGCGTCATCCGGATGGAGATCTCGGCCGCCGATCCCGAGGTCTCAGCCGAATTCTCGCGCGCGCTGATCTCCTACGCCGAGGAACGGGTGAACCACCTGACCGAGAAGAAGCGCGAAGACCAGATGCGCGACGCGCTGACCAGCTTCGAGAAGGCGCAGGCCGACCGCCGGCAGGCGCAGGAGGACCTGGTGAACCTCCAGCAGGAAGGCGCGCTGCTGGACCCCGAGGGGGTGATCGGCTCGCTCCGGTCGCAGATCAACAATATCGAGGTGCAGCTGCAGGAGCGTCAGCTGGAGCTGGCCGCGCTGCAGGACAACGCCCGCCCCAACCAGGCCCGGGTCGACGGGGTGCGGGGCGACATCCGGCGGCTCGAGGCGCTGCTCAACGAGCTGAACACCAAGATGACCGACGCCTCGCGCGGGGAAAACTCGCTGGCGCAGCTGACGGCGCGGATCCAGATGGCGCAGGCCGATCTGGCCACGCGGGACATGATGCTGCAATCGGCGCTGCAACAGGTCGAACAGACCCGGATGGAGGCGAACCGCCAGGTGCGCTACCTGACCACCTCGGTTGCGCCCGTGGCCTCGCAATCGCCCAGCTATCCGCGCTCGTTCGAGGACACGATCCTGGCCTTCCTGATCTTCTCGGGGATCTACCTGATGGTCTCGCTGACCGCCTCGATCCTGCGCGAACAGGTCACGTCCTGAGCCGAACGGGGCGCGCGGGGCCCTGGGGCCCAACCGGGGTCACGGGCCGCCGCGTTTCGCCGGCCCGATCCCGGCGCGATCCCGGCCCGTCACCGCCTTTGGGCGATAAACCCCCGTCATCGCACAGGGGTTTTGACCCCCGCCCCCGACTGTGCGAACAAGACGCGTCGCCCGGCTCCGCCCGGCGGAAGCATGAATAACGCCCGGTTCGCCCATGAAACACGTCCCCGTCTCCGACCTGATCCTGGGCAACGATCTGCCCCTCACCCTCATCGCCGGCCCCTGCCAGCTGGAAAGCGCCGACCATGCGCAGATGATCGCCGGCACGATGAAGGAGGCCTGCGCCGCCGCCGGCGCGCAATATGTCTTCAAGGCCTCCTACGACAAGGCCAACCGCACCTCGCTGTCCGGCAAGCGCGGCCTTGGCATGGACGAGGGGCTGAAGGTGCTGCAGGGCGTTCGGGACGCCATCGGCGTGCCGGTCCTGACCGACATCCATTCGCCAGAACAATGCGCGCCCGTGGCCGAGGTCGCCGACATCATACAGATTCCCGCCTTCCTCTGCCGCCAGACCGACCTGCTGATCGCTGCCGGCGAGACCGGCGCGGTGGTGAACGTCAAGAAGGGCCAGTTCCTCGCCCCCTGGGACATGCCCAACGTGGTCTCGAAGATCGAGAGCACCGGCAACGACAAGATCCTGCTGACCGAACGCGGCACCTCATTCGGCTACAACACGCTGGTGGCCGACATGCGCGCGCTGCCGCAGATGGCGAAAACCGGCTACCCGGTGGTGATGGACGCGACCCATTCCGTGCAGCAGCCCGGCGGCATGGGCGGATCCTCGGGCGGGCAGCGCGAATTCGCGCCGGTGATGGCCCGCGCGGCCGTGGCGCTTGGCGTTGCCGCCGTTTTCATCGAGACCCACGAAAATCCCGATGCCGCGCCGTCTGATGGCCCAAACATGGTTCCCTTGTCACAAATGCACGCATTGATTGACACATTGATGCAGTTTGATGCGCTTGCCAAAGCCAACCCGATCGAAATCTGACGCCCGATCTAGAACTAGAAGAGTCAAAGAGTTTCCGACATGACCAAGCCCCTCCCCGAGGTCACCCCCAACACCTGGGACTTCCTGCGCGATCCGATGATCAAGCCCACGGGCTTCCGCGAATACGACGCGCGCTGGAAATACCCCGACGAGATCAACCTGCCCGGCATGACGGCGCTTGGCCTCGGCATCGGCACCCAGATGCGCAAGCACGGCCTGGAGCCGGTCATCGCGGTGGGCAACGACTATCGCGACTATTCGCTGACCATCAAGAACGCGCTGATCATCGGCCTGATGCAGGCCGGGATCCAGGTGAAGGACATCGGCCCCTGCATCACGCCGATGGCCTATTTCTCCTCGTTCCACCTGGGCGTGCCGGGCGTGGCCATGGTGACGGCCTCGCACAACCCCAACGGCTGGACCGGGGTGAAGATGGGCTTTGCCATGCCGCTGACCCACGGCCCCGACGAGATGGGCGAGCTGAAGGACATCGTGCTGAACGACAAGGGCGAGCCCGCGCCGGGCGGGGCCTATGAATTCGTCGACGGCGTCTGGGACGCCTACATGGACGACCTGGTGGGCGATTTCAGAATGTCGCGCAAGCTGAAGGTCGTCTGCGCCACCGGCAACGGCACCGCATCGGCCTATGCGCCCGCGCTCTTCGAGCGCATCGGGGTCGAGGTCGTGCCCTCGCACAACGAGCTCGACTACACCTTCCCCAACTACAACCCGAACCCCGAAGCCATGGAAATGCTCCATGACATGGCCGACAGCGTGCGCGCCTCGGGCGCCGATTTCGCCCTGGGCTTCGACGGCGACGGCGACCGCTGCGGCGTGGTGGACGACGAGGGCGAAGAGATCTTTGCCGACAAGGTGGGCGTGATCATGGCCCGCGACCTGGTGAAGCTCTACCCGGGCTCGACCTTCGTGGCGGACGTGAAATCCACCGGCCTCTTCGCCTCGGACCCCGAGCTGATCGCGGCCGGCGCCAAGGCGGATTACTGGAAGACCGGGCACAGCCACATGAAACGCCGCGTGCACGAGCTGGGCGCGCTGGCCGGCTTCGAGAAATCGGGCCATTACTTCATGGCTGGCGAGGTTGGCCGCGGCTACGACGACGGCATGCGCGTCGCGGTGGAAATCTGCAAGCTGATGGACCGCAACCCGGACATGAAGATGTCGGACCTGCGCAAGGCCCTGCCGCAGACCTTCTCGACCCCCACGATGTCGCCCTATTGCCCGGACACCGAGAAATACGACGTGCTCGACCGGATCGTGGAGCGGATCGTGAAACACGCCGACGGTGGCGGCACCTTCGCCGGTCGCGACATCGCCACGGTGGTGACGGTGAACGGCGCGCGCGTGATCCTCGACAACGGCTCCTGGGGGCTGGTGCGCGCCTCGTCGAACACGCCGAACCTGGTGGTGGTCTGCGAAAGCTCGGACAGCGACGAGGAATTGCGCGCGATCTTCAAGGAGATCGACGGGTTCATCCGGACAGAAGACTCGGTGGGCGACTACGATCAGTCGATCTGAATGCTGAAGGCGCTGGGGGCTCTGCCCCCAGACCCCCGGAGGTATTTGGACAAAGGTGAAGACCAGGACGTTGGTGCGCCGGCTCTTATGATCGGCTTGTTTGCCAACCTGCGGATCCGACATCGGGAAACAGGGCCGCGCCAGCGACCGTTGCGCGGTCCCCCTGTCTTCACCTTTGCGGAAATACCTCTATCCAACGCTTCAAGCCACTCCACCCTCTCCGAAAGAGCGCACCATCGCGGATTGCGCCCTTACCGCGCGCGCCTTATGTGAGCGGCATGAGTGAAAACCCGCCCCAGCTGCGCCCCGATATCGCGCCCGCCATCCGGCTTCCCGAAGACCGCCGCCCCGGCCAGCCCATGGTCGGCATGGTCTCGCTTGGCTGCCCCAAGGCGCTGGTGGACAGTGAACGGATCCTGACCCGGCTCAGGGCCGAGGGGTATGGCGTGTCGCCGGATTACGCAGGGGCCGACGCGGTGATCGTGAACACCTGCGGGTTCCTCGACAGTGCCAAGGCGGAAAGCCTGGACGCCATCGGCGAGGCGCTGAAGGAGAACGCGCGGGTGATCGTCACCGGCTGCCTCGGGGCCGAGCCGGAGTATATTACCGGGGTGCATCCGAAGGTTCTGGCCGTCACCGGGCCGCATCAGTACCAACAGGTGCTGGACGCCGTGCATCACGCGGTGCCGCCGGCGCCCGATCCCTTTGTGGACCTTGTGCCTGCCTCCGGCGTGCATCTCACCCCGCGGCACTACAGCTATCTCAAGATCTCCGAGGGCTGTAACCACAAGTGCAAGTTCTGCATCATCCCCGACATGCGCGGACGGCTGGTGTCACGTCCTGCGGGCAGCGTCCTGCGCGAGGCGGAGCGGCTGGTAGAGGCCGGGGTGAAGGAGCTGCTGGTGATCAGCCAGGATACCAGCGCCTATGGGCTCGACCGCAAGCATGCCATGTCGAAGTGGAAGGACGGCGAGGTCCGCGACCATATCCTCGACCTCAGCCGCGAGCTGGGGCGGTTGGGCGCCTGGGTGCGGCTGCATTACGTCTATCCCTACCCCTTCGTGCGCGACCTGATCCCGCTGATGGCGGATCCCGAGAACGGGCTTCTGCCCTATCTCGACATCCCGTTCCAGCACGCGCATCCCGATACGCTCAAGCGCATGGCGCGGCCCGCCGCCGCCGCCAGGACGCTGGACGAGATCGCCGCCTGGCGTGCCACCTGCCCGGATCTGACCCTGCGCTCGACCTTCATCGTCGGCTATCCCGGCGAGACCGAGGCCGAGTTCCAGACCCTGCTGGACTGGCTCGACGAGGCGCAGCTCGATCGCGTCGGCTGTTTCAAGTACGAGAATGTCGAGGGCGCGCGGGCCAATGACCTGGCCGATCACGTGGCCGAGGAGGTCAAGCAGGACCGCTGGAACCGCTTCATGGAGAAGGCGCAGGCAATCTCCGAGGCCAAGCTGGAGGCCAGGGTCGGTCAGCGCCTGCAGGTGATCGTGGACGAGGTGGACGAGGACGCCGCCACCTGCCGCACCATGGGCGACGCGCCCGAGATCGACGGGCATCTTTATATCGACGAGGCGTTCGAAACGCTGGCCCCCGGCGATATTCTTACCGTCGAGGTGGACGAGGCCGGGGAATACGATCTCTGGGGACGCCGGGTCTGAGACGCGGTCTGAGCCCGGTGCTTCGGATGGGGCAGAAGGGGCGGAGACAGGATGTCTCGGCCCCTTTTTCGTTTCCCGGGCAGCAGGTGGCCGTTACGCCTCGACCTCTTCGCCCGCCCGCAGCGCGGCAAAGCGCGCGCGGTTGCAGCAGGGGCGCGGGGCGGCGTCGACATGGTCGTGATCCGCAAGCCAGCCGTCGCAGGTTTCGGCCCAGGCGCAGCCGCGGCAGGCGTTGACCATGCCGGCCCAGGCCTCGGACGACAGGCGGCCCTCGTCGAAGGCCGCGACAAGATCGGTGTCGGTGGTCCGGGCCATCCGTTTCACCAATTGCCAGTGGCGCATGATCGATCCGCGTGTCTGCATGGTCACTCTCCCGTCGCGCGCCGGCAGGTCGGGCCGCCGGTCTGTCGGGGGACAGCAGTAGCAATGCCCCCGGCCTGCAGCCTTGATGCAGATCAAGGCAGCCGCAGTGCATGGCGCGGCGCGGGCGCTGCCCGCCGGTACGGCAGGCGTGTGGGCAGCGGCGGGCGGCCCTAGCGGATCGCGGCCAGCGTGCGGCGCACCGTCTCGACCCGTGCGGCATTGGGCGGATGGGTCCCCAGGAAGCGATTCCCCGGATCGGGCAGCCGCGCGAAATACTCCGCGCCCCGCATCGGATCGTAGCCGGCGTAATAGGCGATCACTGTTCCCAGCGCGTCCGCCTCCAGCTCGAAATCCTTCGAATAGCTCCGCGCGCCCACGGCGGCGCCCAGTTCCAGCGCCGTCTGGATATCCGCCTGCGACCCGCCGGTAAGCGAGGCCAGACCGGCGAAGATCACCGCCCCGGCCGCCGCGTTCTCCTCCTGCCGGGCCAGGTGGCCCTGGATGTGATGCGCCGCCTCGTGGCTGAGCACGAAGGCCAGCTCGTCGGGGTTGTCCATGTCGTTGATCAGGGTCGAGGTCACGGTCAGGACCGGCTGCCCGCTGGGCGTGAGGCTTTGATAGGCGTTGGGCGTCTCGTTTGCGCCGCGCTTCACCACGATCTCGAAATTGCAGTTCACGTTGCGCGTTTCCGTCAGGCAGACGCGCTCGGCCACCGGCTCGACCCGGGCCACGACCTCGGCAAAGCTCGGCGGGATTGCGCGGGGTCCCGAGGTGGGCCCCGAGGCGGGGCCGCCAGGGCCCGACGAGGGGGACATGACAACCGGGCCCGGCGGCGCGGCGCAGCCGGCCAGCAACCCGACGACCAGGATCAGAACGTATCGCATGGCACCCTTTCCGACAGCTCGACAAGGTTATAGGCCCTCCCCCGCCCCTCGGCCAGAGAGCCGGGAAATCGAGTTTGCGTGATCGGCCGACAGGCACCGGCCTCGCGGGCCCCTCCCCGCCGCCCTTCGCCCTTGCCATGCCCCCGCCCCTCGGCCATCGTGGCCGCATGTTTAGCATCGAGCATGAATTCGACTCGACCGTCGTGACCCTTGTCGACGATGGCGCGGCGCCGCTGCAGGAAGACGTGATCATCAACGCCTTCTCTGAATGTTTCACCATCGAACAATTCGACCCGCGCACCGAGACGGTGCAGCGCATCACCCTCTCGCCCGAGATGGTGCGCGATCTCGCCGCCGCCCTGGACCTGCCCGAAGGCGTCTATCAGCTGCCCGCGCACAGCGCGCCACGGTAGCGGAAGACCTTGTCGCGCGACGTCTCGCCCCGGATCAGCTCCAGCTCCGTCGGCGCCACGCCCATCGCGGTGGCCAGCATGGCGCGGATCGCCGCGTTGGCCTTGCCGTTTTCCGGCGCCACAGTGACCCAGGCACGCAGCCGGTCGTCCTGCACCTCCAGCCGGTCCCGCGCCGCCTTCGGCGTGGCCCTGACCGCAATTTCGGCCCCGGGCCGAGCCCAGCCGTCCAGCTTCGGAAGATCGCGGTATTTCGCCTTGCCCATCCCGCGTCCCTGCCACACCGTGGCGCCGATTGGAAAGAGCGGGGACAGACATGACGACGGGATTTTTCAGTGACGAGCGCTGCTTCTGGCATGCCGGCGGGAATTACGCCTTCACGCTGCCGGTGGGCGGGCTGGTACAGCCGACCTTCGGCGGCCTGCCCGAGAACCCCGAGACCAAGCGGCGCCTGAAGAACCTGATGGAGGTCACGGGCCTCATGGGGGACCTGGACTGCCGCGGCGCGGAGCCGGCCAGCCGCGAGGACCTGCTGCGCGTCCATCCCGCCTCCTACCTGGATGAGTTCAAGCGCCTGTCGGATGCCGGCGGCGGCGAGCTGGGCCGCCGCACCCCCTTTGCCACCGGCGGCTACGAGATCGCCGCGCTGTCGGCCGGGCTGACCATTGCGGCGGTCGAGGCGGTGGTGACCGGCGATCTGCCGAATTCCTATGCGCTCTCGCGTCCGCCGGGGCACCATTGCCTTCCGGATTTCCCCAACGGGTTCTGCCTCTTGGCCAATATCGCCATCGCGATCGAGGCGGCCAAGGCCAATCACGGGCTCGGCCGTGTCGCGGTGATCGACTGGGACGTGCACCACGGTAACGGCACCGAGGGTATCTACTACGAGCGTGACGACGTGCTGGCGATCTCGCTGCACCAGGACGGGAATTACCCGACCGACACCGGCTTTGTCACCGACCGGGGCGAGGGCAAGGGTCTGGGCTACAACATCAACATACCGCTGCCGGCCGGCACGGGCCACACCGCCTACCTTGCCGCGATGGACCGGATCGTGCTGCCGGCGGTCGAGAAATTCGCGCCCGACCTGATCATCGTCGCCTGCGGCTATGACGCCGCCGTTGTGGACCCGATGGCCCGGATGCAGGCCACCGCCGAAACCTTTGCCGAGATGACACTGCGGGTGAAGGCGCTGGCCGACAGGATCTGCGGCGGGCGGCTCGTCCTCTCGCACGAGGGCGGCTATTCTGAGGTCTACGTGCCCTTCGCCGGCCATGCGACCATCGCCGCGCTCTCTGGGTCGTCCATCGCGGCGCCGGACCCGCTGGCCGATGCCGTCGCCGCGCGCCAGCCCAAGGGGCGGTTCGAGGCGTTCCTGTTCGAAGAGGTGGATCGGCTGGCGGAGGAGATCTTCTCCACCCCCTGAGCGAATGGAGAGTGCGGGACGTGCCTGTCCAAGGCTCCCGCCCGCCCACCCCGCCCTGGACAGGCACGGGATCCCGTGGCCGGTGTCGCGCGGTGCCATGACGACATGGAAACCGGTCCGGGGGCGGGACTGCCTGTTCCCCACCTTCACCGATCACCGTCACAACCCTTGAAATCCGCCCCCCGGGCGAAGAGATAGGGCGAGACAGATGTAAAGAGGCGTCACATTCCATGCCCGATCCCAACCAAGCCGCGATGAAGTTCCTGCTGACCCGCCGGTCGCGGCCCTTCAAGACGCTGGGCCTGCCCGCCCCCGACCGCGAAGCGCTGCGCCCGATCCTCACTGCCGCCATGCGCACCCCGGATCACGGCAAGCTCGAACCCTGGCGCCTGATCGTGCTGGAGGCACCCGCCCTGCGCCGCCTCGCCGACCTTGTCACCGAACGGGGCAAGGCGCTTGGCAAGTCCGACGAGGACATCGCCAAGCCGCGCCTGGCCTACGAGGTCAGTCCCCTGGCCGTCGCCGTGATCGAGGTGCAGCAGCCCTCCGAGAAGATCCCCGCGATCGAGATGACCTATGCCGCCGGCGCCGCCTGCCTGGCGCTGCTGAACGCCGCGCTGGCCTCGGGCTGGGGCGCGAACTGGCTCTCGGGCTGGCCCAGCCACGATCCGGGCTTCGGGGTCGAAGCCCTGGGACTGGCCGAGAACGAACGCATCGCCGGGCTGATCCATATCGGCACCGAGAAGGCCACGCCCCCCGACCGCCCGCGTCCCGACATCGACGCGATCACAACCTGGGTGGAGGCATGATCCTCACCGCCTTCTCCCGCGCCCTCGCCCAGTCCGGCGACCCGCGCTTCCGCAAGGTCCTGTTCCTCGGCATCGGGCTGACCTTCCTGCTGCTGGCGGCGATCTATGCCATCGTCTTCTACGTCGTCGGCTGGCTGGTCGGCGACAGCGTGACCCTGCCGCTGATCGGCACGGTGACATGGGTCGACAGCCTGCTCGGCTGGGGGTCCCTGGTGCTGATGATGGGGATGTCGGTCTTCCTGATGATCCCGGTCGCGGCGGCGATATCCTCCATGTTCCTCGACCAGGTGGCTGAGGCCGTCGAAGAGGTCCACTACCCCGAACTCCCCCACGTGGAGCCGGTGCCGCTGATCGACGGGTTCATCGACGGGCTGGGGATGCTGGGCGTGCTGATCGTGGCGAATATCCTGGCGCTGGTGCTCTACCTGGTCTTCGCGCCCCTGGCGCCGCTGATCTTCTACCTGATGAACGGCTACCTCTTGGGACGCGAGTACTTCACCCTTGTCGCCATGCGCCGCATCGGCCGCGCCAATGCCAAGGCCGCGCGCGGCCGCCACATGGCGACGATCTGGGCCACCGGCACGCTGATGGCCCTGCCGCTGTCGATCCCGATCCTGAACCTGATCATCCCGATCTACGGCGCGGCGACCTTCACCCATGTCTACCACGCGCTGGCGCAGAAGGACCCGCGCCTGCTCTCTGCCTGAACCACGTCCGGGGGCTTCACGAGGCCCCCGCCCCCAAGGCCCACCCGCAAAGTCCCCGGTGCTCCGTCCGGGCGGAGCGCATGGGTGGGCGGGTGGGCGCTCCGGTCGGGCGGAGCGCCGGGGACGCCTATTCCGAGGCCGGCGGCATCCGGTGGAACCAGTCGAAATCCCTCACCTCGATCATCCCGGTGATGATGATCGTGGCAATGATCGCCCAGATGACGGCCGCGGCCACCGTGGTGATGACCGCCTTCTTCTTCAGGTTATGGTTCTCCGGCGCGCCGGAATGGGTGCCCGGCACAACCTCCCCGGCCTCGCCCTGGGTCTGCAGCCGCAGCGGCAGAACCACGAAGAAGGTCAAAAACCAGATCACGACGAATAGGACGAGCCCTGCGGTTATCGACATCGTCTCAGACCTGTTCCAGCTCGACGAGGCAGCCGTTGAAATCCTTTGGATGCAGGAACAGCACCGGCTTGCCATGCGCCCCGATCTTCGGCTCGCCCGAGCCAAGGACCCGCGCGCCGGTCGCCTTCAGGTGATCCCGCGCCGCCAGGATGTCGTCCACCTCGTAGCAGACATGATGGATGCCGCCGGACGGGTTCTTTTCCAGGAACCCGTTGATCGGGCTGTCCTCGCCCAGCGGATACAGCAGCTCGATCTTGGTGTTCGGCAGCTCGATGAAGACCACGGTCACCCCGTGATCGGGCTCGTCCTGCGGGGCACCGACACTGGCCCCCAACGCCGAGCGATACTGCTCCGACGCGGCCTCCAGATCCGGCACGGCAATGGCCACGTGGTTGAGACGTCCGATCATGAGAACCTCCGCATTCTGTCCCATCGGTTATGGCACAGGCACAGGCAGGGGCAAGAGGACGGATTAACCCGGTCTTAGCAAACATCGCCGTAGCCTTTCGGGCAATCGCAGACCGGAGGACAACCCATGCCCGAATCCCTTCTCAACAGCCCGCCACACCCGTCACCGACGCCGTCGCGCCCGCTTCTGGGCGTCACCGTCCTGGTGGTTGAAGACAGCCGTTTCGCCTGCGAGGCGCTGCGCCTTCTGTGCCTGCGCAGTGGCGCCCGCGTGCGCCGGGCCGATTGCCTGAAATCGGCGCGCCGCCACCTGCGGGTCTACCGGCCCTCGGTGATCATTGTCGATCTCGGCCTGCCCGACGGCTCGGGGCTGGATCTGATCCGCGAACTGGTCGGCGCGACGCCGCGCGTGCCGGTGATCCTGGGCACCTCGGGCGACCGGTTTGCCGAACATGCCGCGCTGGATGCCGGCGCCGACGGCTACCTGCCGAAACCCATCGAATCGCTCGCCATCTTCCAGGAGGCGATCCTCAGCCGGATGCCCGCCGACCGCCGGCCGGCCACCCTGTCGCTGCCCACGGACGAACTGATCCGGCCCGACCCGATCGCCTACCAGGACGACATGGCCCATGCCGCCGACGTGCTTTCGGACATGGCGGACGCGAAGGCGCTGGATTACGTGGCGCAGTTCATCGGCGGCGTGGCACGTTCGGCGGCGGACGAACCGCTGGCCCGCGCGGCCGAGGATCTGGCCGATGCCCGCCGCAACGGGCGGCCCGTGGCCTTCTTCGCGGCCCAGGTCGCCGGTCTGGTGCAGACGCGGCTCAACGACCGCCGGGTGGTCTGAGGATGGATGTCGCGAACGCCACCCTCGCCATTGCTCTCGGCACGCTGATGGTGCTGGCCTATGGCGGTACACGGCTCTCGGCGCGGCGTATCCGCGCCGCTCGTCGCCGGGCAGAGCAGGACCGCCGGCAGGCGAAAGCCCGGCACGTCCGCTGACCAGGCCGGATCGGCACCGCACGGCACGGCACGGCAGGCCGCGGGCTCAGAGCATGAGGCCCGGATCGCGCCCCATGTCCAGCCCCGGAAACACCAGGCTCTCCATCACCTGCCGGTCCAGCCCGGTCGCCGCCCGCAGGATCCAGGCGGCCGAGGCGCGCACGTCGCCGGTCGGCATCAGGTCCCTCCGCTCGTACAGGTCGGCCTCTGCCAGCCCCGGCCAGTCGCCCAGAACGCGCCCGCCCCGGATCGCGCCGCCCGACAGCACCATGGCCCCGCCCGTCCCGTGATCGGTGCCGCCGGTGCCGTTCATCCGCACCGTGCGCCCGAATTCCGTCATCGCCACCACGGCCGTCTTGCCCCAGACCTGCGGCCCCGAGGCCTCGCGCAGGGTCAGCAGCGTCTGCGTCAGCCGCTCCAGCGAGGCGCCCAGGCTCCGCTCCTGCTGCCGGTGCGTGTCCCAGCCGATCAGCGAAAAGGCCGCGACGCGGGTCTCGCCCCGCAGACGCTCGGCCACGAATTCCGCGATCTTCACATGCGGCGCCCCGCGCAGCGCGGCGCGCATGTCGCGGGTCATCGACTGCTCTGCCGCCATGATCCCGCTGCCATCGTCCGACAGCGCCACCGCCTCGCTCAGGGCCGCGTGAAAGGCCGGGTCTTCCTCCATCATCAGCTCGGCCAGTTGCAGCGCCTGTGGGCTCATCCGCAGCGCCGCGTCGGGGGTCCAGTCGGCCACATCGGCCGGGCCCAGCAGCACCTTCATCTCGCCCCGACCCACGGCATAGGCGGTCTCGGCCTCCACCCCCGGCATCTGCTGCAGCATCCGGTTGAGCCAGCCTTCCTGACCGGAGCCCAGCGTCTCGGTCCCTGCTTCCAGCATGTCCTGCCCGTCGAAATGGCTGCGCTTGTCGCGATAAGGGGTCGACACCGCCTGCACGAAGCCCAGCTCGCCCTGCGCCCACAGAGGCATCAGCCCTGAAAGCGCCGGGTGCAGGCCAAAGCCGCCCGCCAGGTCCAGCGCCGGATCGCGGGCCGCCGCCAGCCCGGGGCGCAGCGCGGCGAAGTCCGGATCGCCATAGGGGCGCAGCGCGTCAAGCCCGTCCATCCCGCCGCGCAGGATGATCACGACCACGCGGGTGTCCCAGGGCGCGGCGGCCAGGCTCACCGGGGTCATCAGCGGGCTTGCCGCCGCCGAACAGCCCAGCAGGGCAGAGCGGGCCAGGAAAGCGCGGCGGGACAGGGTGCTGCGGGTCATCGGATACCTCCTATCGGCGCTGAAAGGCCGGGGAACACAGCACGAGGCCGATCGCCTCGGACCGGCTTTCGGCGGCGGAGGCGGCAAAGCGCACCGGTTCGGTGGCAAAGCCGCCCAGCGCCTGGCCGACGAAATCGCGCGGATCGGGCAGCCCGTCGCACAGCGTCTGCGGCACCGCCATGGCCCAGCGCAGCCGGGCCGACAGGCTTTGCGGCGTGATCCAGGCGGCCTCTTCCTCGGGCCAGCCATCGGGCCCGGAGGGGGATTTCCACGGCTGCCCCATCAGCGACATCGGCACGAAGAAGGTCAGCCGGAAGGCGGGAAAATCCAGCCCCGAGACCGCCGCTTCGGCCACGCCCAGCGCCCGCAGCGCAGAGCCCATGAAATCCAGCGGCGGCTTCACCTTCGACAGCCGCGGCGCCCAGGCGGCGGGATGTTCCAGAAGGGCGGCATAGACCTGCGGCAGGTCACCGCCGCTGGCGCGATACCGCGCGGAGAGATGGGCGACGAGGTCGGGATCGGGATCGTCGTTGACGAAATGCACCGCCAGCTTGCGCGCGATGTGATCCGCCGTCGACGGGTGCAGCGCCAGGTCGGTCAGCGCCTCGTGGATATGCGCCAGCCGAGGCTCGGCGCCATAGGTCTTGCCCAGCACCGTCTCGGCCCCCGGCTCGGCCCAGCCCTGCAGATAGGCCAGCCCCCGGTCCGGGCGGTAGGTCAGGCCGGTCAGCAGCTCGGCGAACTCCCGCACGTCCTGTTGGGTATAGGGCCCGTCGACGCCCAGCGTATGCAGCTCCATCACCTCGCGCGCGAGGTTCTCGTTCATGCCCGACAACCGCTCCCGCCGTGCGGCCGCCGGGCTGTTGGGCCCGACCGACGCGGTCTGATCGAGGTAATCCAGCATCACCGGATGGGTGGTGGCCGCGATCAGCATCTCGGGGAAGGTGCCGCCCACATGGGGCCGGATGGCGCTTTCGACAAAGGCGGAATTGGCGTAGCGCAGCAGCGCGGACTTGCCCACCGTGGTGAAATGGTCGGCCCAGAAGGCCACCAGCCGCTCGCGGAAGCCGGTTTCGGTATGGGTCCAGCGCAGCAGGGTCCGCGCGGCCCAGTCGGCACGGGCGTTGTTGGCCGCGCGGCTGATCTTGCGGATCACTTCGCGCCGGGCCTTGCGCGTCTCCTGCGTGCCGGCCTTGCGCAGGGCGGCTCGAGCGTCGCGCAGGCCCTGGACGCGGGTGTTGAACGTCTCGAAGCTTTCGATCGGGAAGCGCCCGGCCATGGTGTCAGGCCCCAGCACCCCGTCCAGCAGCGCCTGCGCGTCCCGGGGCGGCGCAAGGACAGGGGACAATCCGCAGCCAAAGCGAATGTCGGCCAGGTCAGGAGAATAGGTCAGCGCGCGCATCCTTCGATCGAAGAGAGCCTGACCAGACATATAATGGCCGCCCGGGCCGCCGTCATCCGGGATGCGCCATCACCGATGCGTCATCTGCGGGAGACCGCCTGCCCGGGATACCGTGGATCGCCGGGCCCAGATTTTTCGTACGAAAAATCTCGACCCGGCCCACCTGTAACGCTCAGCTGTCCTGAGGAATGATCCGCAGGCCCAGTTCCATCAGCTGATCCGACGACGGATCCGACGGCGCCTGCATCATCAGGTCCTCGGCGCGCTGGTTCATCGGGAACATGATGACCTCGCGGATGTTCTGTTCATCCGCCAGCAGCATCACGATCCGGTCGATCCCCGCGGCACAGCCCCCGTGCGGCGGCGCGCCGAAGTGGAACGCGTTGTAAAGCGCGCCAAAGCGGCTTTTCACCTCGTCCTCGCCATAGCCCGCGATCTCGAAGGCCTTCAGCATCACGTCCGGCTTGTGGTTCCGGATCGCGCCCGACACCAGCTCATAGCCGTTGCAGGCCAGGTCGTACTGAAAACCCTTGACCGCCAGCGGATCGCCTTCCAGCGCGGCCATGCCGCCCTGGGGCATCGAGAACGGGTTGTGCTCGAAGTCGATCTCGCCGGTTTCCTCGTCCTTCTCGTAGATCGGGAAATCCACGATCCAGGCAAAGGCGAACCGGTCCTTGTCGGTCAGCCCCAGCTCTTCGCCGATCACGTCGCGCGCCTTGCCCGCGACCCGTTCGAACGAGGCCGGTTTGCCGCCCAGGAAGAAGGCCGCGTCGCCCACGCCCAGGCCCAGCTGCTGGCGGATCGCCTCGGTGCGTTCGGGGCCGATGTTCTTGGCCAGCGGGCCGGCCGCTTCCACGCCGTCCGAGCCTTCGCGCCAGAAGATATAGCCCATGCCCGGCAGGCCCTCTTTCTGGGCAAAGGCGTTCATCCGGTCGCAGAACTTGCGCGACCCGCCCGTGGGTGCGGGAATGGCGCGGATCTGGGTGCCGTCCTGCTCCAGCAGCTTGGCGAAGATCGCGAAACCGGACCCGGCGAAATGCTCGGACACGACCTGCATCTCGATCGGGTTCCTGAGGTCGGGCTTGTCGGTGCCGTATTTCAGCGCGGCCTCGGCATAGGGGATCTGCGGCCAGTCGCCCGGCGCGTCCACCTTCCGCCCGCCGCCGAATTCCTCGAAGATCCCGGCGATCACCGGCGAGACCGTGTCGAACACGTCCTGCTGCTCGACAAAGGACATCTCCATGTCGAGCTGGTAGAAATCGGTGGGCGATCGGTCGGCGCGCGGGTCCTCGTCGCGGAAGCAGGGCGCGATCTGGAAATACTTGTCGTAGCCCGACACCATGATCAGCTGCTTGAACTGCTGCGGCGCCTGCGGCAGCGCGTAGAACTTGCCCGGGTGCAGACGCGACGGCACCAGGAAGTCGCGCGCGCCCTCGGGGCTCGACGCGGTGATCACCGGCGTCTGGTATTCGCGGAACTTCTGGTCCCACATGCGCCGGCGGATCGAGGCGACAACATCCGAACGCAGCTTCATGTTCTCCTGCATCGCCTCGCGGCGCAGGTCGAGGTAACGGTAGCGCAGGCGCGTTTCCTCGGGGTATTCCTGATCGCCGAAGACGATCAGCGGCAGTTCCTCGGCCGCGCCCAGCACTTCGATGTCGCGGATATAGACCTCGATCTCGCCGGTCGGCAGCTTGGGATTGATCAGGCTTTCGTCGCGCGCCTTGACCGTCCCGTCGATGCGGATGCACCATTCCGAGCGGACCTTCTCCACCTCGGCAAAGACCGGGCTGTCAGGGTCGCACAGCACCTGGGTCACGCCGTAATGGTCGCGCAGGTCGATGAAAAGCACCCCGCCATGATCGCGCACGCGGTGCACCCAGCCGGACAGGCGCACGGTCTGGCCGACTTCGTTTTTCGTCAGTTCGGCGCAGGTGTGGCTGCGATAGGCGTGCATGAAACAAGGCTCCCGAGGTGCTGAAAAGGTTCGCGCCGATACACATCGGGCAGGCGGGGAAGTCAAGCACGGGCTGGGATCGGTCATTCGAGTTTTGAAAAATCGTTAATTTCGCTTAACTTTCCTAACAGTGAGGGAGGATCAGTGATCCATCTGGGTGAGAACCATGTGGGAAAAGATTTTCGACACGATGCTTGGCCGGCTGATTCAGGTCGGCAAACTGGCAATAACCTATCCCGACGGGACCCTCCGGACCTACGGTCCCGGCGGCGGGATCGAGACAGCCGCGCGCTTCACCCGCACCGAGGCCCTGCGCGCCATCTGCCTCAATCCCGAACTGGGGCTTGGCGAAACCTACATGGACGCCACCTTCGTGCCCGACGACCTGGACAGTTTCCTGCGCCTGGTCATCCGCAACCGCCGGCCCGAGGCGATGCCGGCCTGGGTCAACTGGCTGGACAAGGGTATGTTCGCGGTGCGCCACTGGATGCAGCGCAACACGGCCACCAAATCGAAGTCCAACGTCGCGCATCACTATGATCTTTCGGACGACCTCTACCGGCTCTTCCTGGATGCCGACATGCAGTATTCCTGCGCCTATTTCGCCCGGCCCGGGCTGACGCTGGAACAGGCCCAGGCGGCCAAGAAGGCCCATATCGCCGCCAAGCTGGCGCTGGAGCCGGGCATGAGCGTGCTGGATATCGGCTGCGGCTGGGGCGGCATGGCACTGACGCTTGCACGCGATTACGGGGTGCAGGTGACCGGCGTGACCCTGTCGGAGAACCAGCTGGCCACCGCCCGTGCCCGGGCCGCGGCCGAGGGGCTGTCGGACCGCGTGAGCTTCCGGCTGCAGGATTACCGCGAGATCACCGAGCAATTCGACAGGGTGGTCAGCGTCGGCATGCTGGAACACGTGGGCGTCCCGCATTACGCGGAGTATTTCGACCAGATCTCGGCCGTGCTGAAGCATGACGGCGTGGCGCTGGTCCACACGATCGGCCGCTGCGCGCCGCCGACGACGCCCAGCCCCTGGTTCGACCGCTACATCTTCCCCGGCGGCTACATCCCCTCGCTGTCCGAGCTGGCCGCGCCGGTGGAGAACGCCGGCCTCTGGAGCGCCGACCTGGAGGTGCTGCGGCTGCATTACGCGCTGACGATCCGCGAATGGCAGACACGCTTCCGCGCCAATCTCGACACCGTGCGCGAGATGTACGACGAGCGTTTCATCCGCATGTGGGACTATTACCTGATCGCCTGCATCATGGCCTTCGAAGAGCAGCCGCACGCTGTCTTCCAGCTGCAGCTGACGAAATCGGTGAACGCGCTGCCCCTGACCCGCGATTACCTTTATCGGGCACCGGCACAGCCCCGGGCCGTCGCCGCGGCCGAATAACCCCGCCTTTACAAGGCAGGCGGGGCGGCGATGCCGCGCTCCGGCCCTCTCCCGGACCGGCGCCGGGCCGCGGAATGCGACCGCATTGACAATTATGTCGTCACACGGCCCTTGCGCCCGTGCGCGCCTTGCCTATAACGCAGGCCGATTTGACCGGGCGCGAGCGCTTCGGGAATCGCAGTCATGTCAGAAAGGGGCCCTCCATGCCGAAGCGTACCGACATCCAGTCGATCATGATCATCGGTGCAGGGCCCATCGTCATCGGGCAGGCTTGCGAATTCGACTATTCCGGTGCCCAGGCCTGCAAGGCCCTGCGCGAGGAAGGCTACCGGGTGATCCTGGTGAACTCCAACCCGGCGACGATCATGACCGACCCGGGCCTGGCCGACGCCACCTATATCGAACCGATCACCCCCGAGGTCGTCGCCAAGATCATCGAGAAGGAGCGCCCCGACGCGCTGCTGCCGACGATGGGCGGGCAGACCGGGCTGAACACCTCGCTTGCGCTCGAAGAGATGGGCGTGCTGGACAAGTTCGGGGTCGAGATGATCGGCGCCAAGCGCGACGCCATCGAGATGGCCGAGGACCGCGCGCTGTTCCGCGAGGCGATGGACCGGATCGGGCTGGAAAACCCGCGCGCCACGATCATTACCGCGCCGAAGACCGACAAGGGCCATTTCGACCTTGAGGCCGGCGTGAAGCTGGCCGTGGACGCCATCGAATTCGTGGGCCTTCCGGCGATCATCCGCCCCGCCTACACCCTGGGCGGCACCGGCGGCGGCGTGGCCTACAACCGCGACGATTACGAACGCATCTGCCGCTCGGGCATGGATGCCTCTCCGGTGGGCCAGATCCTGGTCGACGAAAGCCTGCTCGGCTGGAAGGAATATGAGATGGAGGTGGTGCGCGACACCGCCGACAACGCCATCATCGTATGTTCCATCGAAAACGTGGACCCGATGGGCGTCCACACCGGCGATTCGATCACCGTGGCGCCCGCGCTGACGCTGACCGACAAAGAATACCAGATCATGCGCAACGGCTCGATCGCCGTGCTGCGCGAGATCGGCGTGGAAACCGGCGGGTCGAACGTGCAATGGGCGATCAACCCCGAAGACGGCCGCATGGTCGTGATCGAGATGAACCCCCGCGTCTCCCGCTCCTCCGCGCTGGCCTCAAAGGCCACCGGCTTCCCCATCGCCAAGATCGCCGCGAAACTGGCGGTGGGCTACACGCTCGACGAGCTCGACAACGACATCACCAAGGTCACGCCCGCCTCGTTCGAGCCGACCATCGACTATGTCGTCACCAAGATCCCGAAATTCGCATTCGAGAAATTCCCCGGCGCCGAACCCTACCTGACCACCGCGATGAAATCGGTGGGCGAGGCCATGGCAATCGGCCGCACGATCCACGAATCGCTGCAAAAGGCGCTGGCCTCGATGGAATCGGGCCTCACCGGCTTCAACGAGGTCGACATCCCCGGCGCGCCGGACAAGGCCGCCGTGATCAAGGCGATCTCGCTCCAGACGCCGGACCGCATGCGCACCATCGCCCAGGCCATGCGCCACGGGCTGTCGGACGATGAAATCCAGGCGGTGACGAAATTCGACCCCTGGTTCCTGGCCCGCATCCGCGAAATCGTCGAGACCGAGGACGAGGTCCGCGCCTCCGGCCTGCCGGTGACCGAAGCGGGGCTGCGCCATCTCAAGATGATGGGCTTCACCGATGCCCGCCTGGGCGAGCTGACGGGCCGCGACGAGGCCAACGTCCGCCGCGCGCGCCAGAACCTGGGCGTGACGGCCGTCTTCAAGCGCATCGACACCTGCGCGGCCGAATTCGAGGCCCAGACGCCCTACATGTATTCCACCTACGAAATGCCCATGATGGGCGAGGTCGAATGCGAGGCGCGCCCCTCGGACAAGAAGAAGGTCGTCATCCTCGGCGGCGGTCCCAACCGGATCGGCCAGGGGATCGAATTCGACTATTGCTGCTGCCACGCCTGTTTCGCGCTGACCGACGCGGGCTATGAAACCATCATGATCAACTGCAACCCCGAGACCGTGTCGACCGATTACGACACCTCGGACCGGTTGTATTTCGAGCCGCTGACGCTGGAACACGTGATGGAGATCCTGCGCGTCGAACAGCAGAACGGCACCCTGCATGGCGTCATCGTGCAGTTCGGCGGCCAGACGCCGCTGAAGCTGGCCAATGCGCTTGAGGCCGAAGGCATCCCGATCCTGGGCACCACCCCCGACGCGATCGACCTGGCCGAGGACCGCGAGCGGTTCCAGAAACTGGTGCAGGACCTTGGCCTGAAACAGCCCAGGAACGCCATCGCCAGCTCGGACGAGGCGGCCCGGCAACGGGCCGAAGAGCTGGGCTTCCCGCTGGTCATCCGCCCCTCCTACGTGCTGGGCGGCCGCGCTATGGAGATCGTGCGCGACATGGCGCACCTGGAACGCTACATCGCCGAGGCCGTGGTGGTCTCGGGCGACAGCCCCGTGCTGCTCGACAGCTATCTGTCCGGCGCGGTGGAACTGGACGTCGACGCGCTGTCGGACGGCACGCAGGTCCATGTCTCGGGCATCATGCAGCACATCGAGGAAGCCGGCGTGCATTCCGGCGACAGCGCCTGCTCGCTCCCGCCCTATTCGCTGCCGAAAGAGATCATCGAAGAGGTGAAGGCCCAGACCGAGGCCCTGGCCAAGGGGCTGAACGTGGTCGGGCTGATGAACGTGCAATTCGCGGTCAAGGATGGCGAAATCTACCTGATCGAGGTCAATCCCCGCGCCTCGCGCACCGTGCCCTTCGTCGCCAAGGCCACCGATTCGGCCATCGCCTCGATCGCGGCGCGCGTCATGGCGGGCGAGCCGCTGTCGACCTTCCCGCTGCGCGCGCCCTATGCAGAGGTCGATTACGACACGGTCCTGCCCATCGCCGATCCGATGACGCTGGCCGATCCCGACATGCCGTGGTTCTCCGTCAAGGAGGCCGTGCTGCCCTTTGCCCGCTTCCCCGGCGTCGATACGATCCTGGGGCCCGAGATGCGCTCGACCGGCGAGGTCATGGGATGGGACCGCGATTTCCCCCGCGCCTTCCTGAAGGCGCAGATGGGCGCGGGCATGAAGCTGCCCGCCGAGGGCTGCGCCTTCCTCTCGATCCGCGACCTGGACAAGGGGCCGCAGATGATCGAGGCCGCGCAGGTGCTGATCGGGCAGGGCTTTACCATCGTCGCCACCCGCGGCACCGCGACCTGGCTGGGCGAGCACGGCGTGCCCTGTTCTTCGGTCAACAAGGTCTACGAGGGGCGCCCGGACATCACCGACCTGATGAAGGACGGCGGCGTGCAGCTGGTGATCAACACAACCGAAGGCGCGCAGGCGGTGGACGACAGCCGCTCGATCCGCTCCATCGCGCTGTATGACAAGATCCCGTATTTCACCACGGCCGCCGGCGCCCATGCCGCCGCCCTGGCGATCCGGGCCCAGAGCGAAGGCAACCTTGGCGTGAAATCCCTCCAGGGCGCCGAAGCCTGACCTTCCGCCGGCGCGGCTCTCTCCGCGCCGGTCCCGCTCGCCGGCCCTGACAGGCCGTCTCGCTTCTGTCTTCACCTTTTCCTGGCCCTGCCCGATGCAGGCTCGGCTGATCCCTTGCCCCCACCTGACGGAGCCTGCCATGCCCTTTCGCCTTCTCCTGCTTGCCGCACTGTCCCTTCTGGCCGCCTGCGACGTGCCCTTCGTGCCGCTGATCTGAAATGCGCTGAGAGCCATCTTGCCCGGGGCGCGCGAATGCGCTTAGACCCCGGCCATGGCCAAGCTCTTCTTTCACTATTCCACCATGAACGCGGGCAAGTCGGCGGTGCTGCTGCAAGCCTCGTACAATTACCGCGAAATGGGCATGCGGACCTTTCTGCTGACCGCCCATATCGACGCCCGCGGCGGCGAAGGGCGGATCGCCTCGCGCATCGGCATCGCCGCCGAGGCCGAGACCTTTCGGCCGGAAGACGATCTTCACGCGATGATCTCGGCCGCCCAGGCCGGGGGCCGGCTGGCCTGCGTCTTCGTGGACGAGGCGCAGTTCATGACCCCCGACCAGGTCTGGCAGCTGGCGCGCGTGGTGGATGACCTGAACCTGCCGGTGATGTGCTATGGCCTGCGGGTGGATTTCCGGGGCGAGCTGTTCCCGGGCTCGGCCACCCTGCTGGCGCTGGCCGACGAGATGCGCGAGGTGCGCACGATCTGCCATTGCGGCCGCAAGGCGACGATGGTGGTGCGCAAGGCCGGGGACGGGACGGTCATCACCGAGGGCGCGCAGGTGCAGATCGGCGGGAACGAAAGCTACGTCTCGCTGTGCCGGCGCCACTGGCGCGAGGCGGTGGGCGACCGGGCGGAGCACCCGGGGGCCTGAACGCGCGCGCCTTGGCGGGCGGCGGGGCCGGGTATTTTTCCAAAGGTGAAGACAGGGCGTGGTGCTCTTGCGGCCCGCGCTGCGCCGGATGGCTGCCGGGGGCTTGGGCGCCCTTTTCCGGGCCGGAGTGCCGGTGGAGGGGGCGGTCCGGAGTATTTGGGACCAAGAAGAAGCAGGGGGGTGACCCGCCGGATCGGACCTGAGTGCGAGAGGCGGGCGAATCTTGAGATTCGGTTAATCCGCCTCTGCAAGGCATTGAAATCATTGGGCGTGGGGTGTGTCCCACGCGTGGGACACCCTAGTGCAGGCGACCGCCGCTGGGGACCTCGAGGTCGGGACGGGCCAGGACGATTGCGCCGTCGTCGTCCGGAAAGCCCAGCACCAGCACCTCGGACATGAAGCGGCCGATCTGGCGGGGCGGGAAGTTCACCACCGCCATGACCTGCTGGCCGACCAGCTTTTCGGGCACGTAATGGACAGTGATCTGGGCCGAGGATTTCTTTTCCCCGATCTCCGCGCCGAAATCGATCCAGAGCTTGATCGCCGGCTTGCGCGCCTCCGGGTAGGGCTCGGCCCGGGTGATCGTTCCGACGCGGATGTCGACCTTCAGGAAATCGTCGAAGGAGATCTCATCCATTGGCCAGCTCCTTCGACCGCGCCACCGCCGCGCCCACCGTGCGGCGGATCAGCGGTTTCAGCCCGTCCTCGGCCATCAGCACCTCGAGCCCGGCCTGGGTGGTGCCGTTGGGCGAGGTCACGTTGATCCGAAGCTGCTCGGGGGTGTCGTCCGAACTGTCGGCCAGGGCCCCTGCCCCGGCGACGGTCGAGATCGCCAGCTGCATCGCCATCTCCGGCGGCAGACCCTCGGCCTCGCCGGCGGCGGCCATCGCCTCGATCATGTGGAAGACATAGGCCGGGCCGGAGCCGCTGAGACCGGTGACCGCGTCGATCTGGGCCTCGGTCTCGAGCCGGACGGTGCGGCCGATGGAGGCCAGCAGCGCCTCGGCCAGGTCGAGTTCGGAGGCCGCCACGTTGGCGTTGCCGACCAGCGCCGTGATGCCCCGCCGGATCGCCGCGGGCGTGTTGGGCATGGCGCGGATCACCGGGGTCGAAGCGCCCAGGGTCTTTTCGAAATGCGAAATCGGGGTGCCGGCGGCGACCGAGACAAAGACCGTCCGGCCATTGCCGAAGGCCTGCAGCTCGGGCAGTGCCTCGGCCATGATCTGCGGCTTGACGGCCACGAGCACGATGGCCGGATCCTCGGGCAGATCTTCGTTCAGGTGGATGTCCTGGCCCGCAAGCCAGTCGGACGGGTTCGGATCCCGGACCCAGACCGATTGCGCCGGAACCGCGCCCGACAGCCAGCCTTCGAGCATTGCCGAGCCCATCTTGCCACAGCCCAGAAGCACCAGCCCCCGGGCCGCCAGTTCATCGTAATTCATCGGATGCCCCCAGTCGTCCCATAGTCATGACCGGACCGCGCGGGACCTTGCCCGCCCGGCCCTGTTCAAGGCCCGGCTCACCCGGGCCTCGGGACCGGGACATTAGGCGCGGCCGTAGGCCTCTGCAATGGCAACCTGCAGCGCATCCTTCGGGGTCCGGTCGCCCCAGACCAGCAGCTGCATCGCGGGATAATACCGTTCGGCATTCAGCACCGCCGCCATGATCAGCGTGTCGATCTGTTCCGGCGTGGCCATCTGCCCGCCCGACAGGACCAGCCCGTAGCGGTAGACCATCAGCTTCTGCGCGGCCCAGAAGGTGAAGGAGCCGGTCCAGCACTGGTCGTTGATCGCGTTCAGAAGTTCGTAAAGGTCGGCGTGGCGTTCCTCGGGTGGCTCCATCTCGAAGGTGCAGACCATCCGCAGGGTTTCATCGTAGCCCGACCAGGCCAGGGTGATCGAGTAGGTGCGCCACTGTCCTTCCACGGCCATCGCGATCTGATCGTCGCCGATCCGGTCGAAGTCCCAGTCGTTGTGTTCGGCCAGGTGTTCGACGATGTCGATGGGGTGAATTTCGTCTTCCAGGATGTGCTCGGAAAGGGCCATGATGCCACCTCGTTGTCACTAGGGTACGTAAGCTTTTGGGCCCCGACCGCTAGGTGCCTGTTCTACAAGCCGGGGCTCGCCCCCGTGCCCGCACTAAATATGGTGCGGGCGTCAAAGGCCGCTGGCAACCTTTTATTTGGGGATAAGCCCAATTTCTTGTGGATCACCCTGTGGGGACCCCGAAATGTCGTGAAAGCTTTGCAAAAAGGGGCTGCGCGGCGCCCGTTTCACAGGCTGGCCGCGTCTGCGGCGCCCCGTTGGCGTCGGCCAGGGGCGTGTCCGTTCCGGCCCGGCCCGCAGAGGCGCCGGGCCGGAACGCGGGCATCAATTGTCGTGCTTGGCCTCGAGCGCGGCGATGCGCGCCTCGAGCGCGGCGTTTTCCTCGCGCGCCTTCTGGGCCATGGCGCGCACGGCATCGAATTCCTCGCGCGTCACGAAATCGCGATCGGCGAGCCAGCGGTCCATCATGGATTTCACGGCCGTCTCGGCCTCTTCCCGCGCGCCATGCGCAACGCCCATGGCGTTGGTCACCAGCTGCGATATGTCGTCCATGAGCTTGTTGCGGGTCTGCATCTGTCATCTCCGTAAGGGCTTAGGTCCTATATGGAGGCGCGGGCCCCGAGGGGCAAGGTTGACGCGCCCACGGGCCACGGGCAAAGGAGCGCCATGATCCCAGCTGTCCTGCAATTCCCCGATCTGTCGCCCACGCTGTTCTCGATCGAGATCGGCAGCTTTACCTTCGCCCTGCGCTGGTATGCGCTGGCCTATATCGCGGGCATCCTGATCGCCTGGCGCATGGCCGTGGCGGCAGTGCGCGCGCCCCGGCTCTGGCCGGGCGAGAGCCCGCCGATGAATGACCGCCAGATCGAGGACATGCTGACCTGGATCATCCTCGGCGTGATCCTCGGCGGCCGGCTGGGCTTCGTGCTGTTTTACCAGCCGGAGTATTACCTCAGCCATCCGGCCGAGATCCTGAAGGTCTGGCAGGGCGGCATGGCCTTTCACGGCGGGCTGATCGGGGTGATCGTCGCCGCCTGGCTTTACACCCGCCGCCAGGGCATCCCGCAGCTCAGCGCCGCCGACCTGATCGCCTATACCGTTCCGCCGGGGCTTCTGCTGGGCCGGTTGTCGAACTTCGTGAACGCAGAGCTTTGGGGCCGCGCCTCGGACCTGCCCTGGGCGGTGGTGTTTCCCGGCCCGCGCGCGCAGGAATGTCCGGGGGTCAAGGGCCTCTGCGCGCGCCACCCCTCGCAGCTGTACGAGGCGGGGCTGGAAGGGCTGCTGCTGGGCCTGCTGCTGATCGTGCTGGTCTGGCGCCGCGATGCGCTGAAGGCGCCGGGGCTGGTCTGCGGTGTCTTTTTCACCGGCTACGGCGCGGCGCGGTTCTTCGTCGAATTCTTCCGCCAGCCGGATCCGCAGTTCGTCTCGGACGGCAATCCGCTGGGGCTGGCGTGGCAGGTGGGCGGCTACGGCCTGACCCAGGGCCAGGCGCTGTCGCTGCCGATGATCGCGGTGGGGCTGTTCCTTGCGCTGCGCGCCCGCCGGCGGGCGCGGACGGCATGAGCCTGACCGATCACCTCGTGGCCCGGATCCGCACCGAGGGGCCGCTGAGCATCGCCGATTACATGGGCGACTGCCTGCTGCATCCCACCATGGGCTATTACACCACCCGCGATCCGCTGGGGGCGGCGGGGGATTTCACCACCGCGCCCGAGATTTCGCAGATGTTCGGGGAAATGCTGGGCCTGTGCCTCGCGCAATGCTGGCTGGACCAGGGGCAGCCCGACCGTTTCGTGCTGGCCGAGCTTGGGCCCGGCCGGGGCACTTTGATGGCAGACGTACTGCGCGCGACCCGCGCGGTGCCGGGCTTCCGCGACGCCGCGCAGGTCGTTCTGGTCGAGGCCTCCCCCACCCTGCGCAAGGCCCAGGCCGAGCGCCTCGCCGGCGAGGATTCGGCCTGGCGCGACCAGGTGGCGGACCTGCCCGAGGGACCACTGTATCTTCTGGCCAACGAATTCTTCGACGCCCTGCCGATCCGCCAGTTTGTCCGCGACGGCAGCGGCTGGCGCGAGCGTCGCGTCGGGCTGGAGGGCGAGGCGCTGGCCTTCGGGCTTGGCCCCGCCGGGCCGCAACCGGCGCTGGCGCACCGGCTGGAGGACACGGCAGAGGGCGATCTGGTGGAAATCTGCCCGGCGCTGCCCGGAATTGCAGCAGAGATCGGCCGGCGCATCGAAACCCACGGCGGTGCCGCGCTGATCGTGGATTACGGCGGCTGGCGTTCTCTGGGCGACACGCTGCAGGCGCTGCGCGCGCATCAGAAGACCGACCCGCTGGAGACCCCCGGCAGTGCCGACCTGACCGCCCATGTCGATTTCGAGGCAATCGCGCGGGCCACGCCGTCGCGGGCCACGGCGATGACCACGCAGGGGGTCTTTCTCGAGCGTCTGGGCATCACCGCGCGGGCCCAGGCGCTGGCGCGCGGGATGGATGAGACGACCCTTGACGCGCATGTTGCGGCACATCGGCGGTTGACGCACCCGGATGAAATGGGAAACCTGTTCCAGGTGCTGGGGCTTCATCCGGCACGGGCCAATCCTCCCGCCGGGCTCTATCCTTAATGCTCGAAGTACTCACCTCCACCGAACTTGCCCCCGTCGCGCACGGGTTCTTTACCCGCAGGGGTGGCGCATCCTCGGGTATCTTCGAAGGGCTGAACTGCGGCCGGGCCTCGTCGGACCAGACCGAGGCGGTGGCGATCAACCGCGCCCGCGTGGCCGAGGCGCTGGATGTCCCGCACGAGGCGCTGGTGGGCGTCAAACAGGTGCATTCCGCCCGGGCCCTTCTGGTCGACGCACCGATGAGCGATTTCCCGGAGGCCGACGCGCTGGTCACCGCGGTGCCGGGGCTGGCGCTGACGGTCCTGACGGCGGATTGCCAGCCGGTGCTCTTTGCCGACCGCAAGGCCGGTGTCGTGGGCGCGGCCCATGCGGGATGGCGCGGGGCGCTGGACGGCGTGCTGGAGGCCACGATCGAGACCATGGAACAGGCCGGCGCCACGCGCGGGGACATCGTCGCCGTGATCGGCCCGACGATCAGCCAGCGCAATTACGAGGTCGGCCCGGAATTCCTGGACACCTTCATGGCGGAGGCGCCGGAAAACGCGCGCTTCTTCGCCAATGGCGAAGGGGACCGGCTGCAGTTCGATCTGCCGGGCTATGGTCTGCACCGGCTGCGCAGCGCGGGCGTCGGCCACGCGGAATGGACGCGCCACTGCACTTATTCCGATGCCGACCGCTTCTATTCCTACCGCCGCGCCACCCATGCGCGCGAGGCCGATTACGGCCGCCTGCTGTCCGCCATCCGCCTGTAAGCCGGGCAATCTCCTGCACCAGATCGGGATCTTGCCGAGCGACCGGGCCACCGGGGACCGGCCGTCCGACGGTGCGCGAATAGCACTGCGGCATGGCTGGACAGGTGATCTCTGTGTCCCAACCCCCAGCAAGCGCGTCCGCAGCATCACAATTGTGTCGCAAATATGGCGCATATTTTCAGGCCTGATTCGAGCGCTTATCGACGAAATGTGGCGGGATTCCACCCCGATCCGTAAACAATCCCTTAACAAGAAAAGGAATTGCCGCCGGTCCAGAGGCGGATAGGTCTTATTTTTGACAAAGGTCGGGAAAAATCGAATGTTTGCGGCAGAAGTTGTCACATCCATTCAGTGTCCTTCTGTCGTTGTCGGTGGGGGCCGGCGCAGATGCGACCCTAGCTTGCCAGGGCCGTCTACTACATGACCATGAATCGCTCCGCCGCGTCCTTCGTGTCGCGTTCCGAACCTGCTATTGCCACACCTGCCACCACGCCCCGGGCCACGCCCCCGGCGGTGCCCGGAAACCGTCCGCGGATGCGCCGCTATCGCATCCGCAGCCTGACGCCGAACGGCGACATCACTGAGAATTTCCAGATCGCCCCGGCCCTTCCGCTGTTCGAAGAGGCCTTTTCGGCCTTTGCGCGCGGTTCGACCCTGGACACCGACGCCGGCCCGATGGCGATCGAAGACCTGCTGCCAGGCGACCGCGTGATGACCCGCGACGGCGGACCGATGCAGGTTCGCTGGATCGGCAGCACGATCTACGTTCCGGGCCATTCCAGCCACCTGGAGCGCAACCTGCACCTCACCCGCATCATGGCCGACAGCTTTGGCCTGGCGCGTCCCGCCTCGTGCCTGCTGACCGGCCCGGCCGCGCGGCTGATGCAGGGCGGGCCCGACAGCGTGCTGACGCCGGTGCGGACCTATGTCGACGGGGTGAGCATCATCGAGACCGCGCCGCCCGCGCCGGTGGAGCTGTTCCACCTCTGCCTCTCGCGGCACGCGGTGATCCGGGTCTCGGGGCTGGATTTCGAAACCTACCATCCCGGCGCCGACGCGGCCCGGCGCGTTGGACAAAGCCTGCGCCCGATCTTCATGGGCATGTTCCCGGGGCTGAGCGGACTAGAGGACTTCGGCCGCCCCGCCTACAAGCGCGCGCCCTGCGGGTTCTCGCAGGCCCTGTAACCCCGCGCCATGGCCCGGGCCGCCCATGCCGTGGCCCGGGGACGGCAGACCAGGCCGGGGGCTCTGCCCCCGTCCGCTGCGCGGACTCCCCCGGAGGTATTTGGGCCAAGAAGAAGACCGGGGAACGGCCCCCGCGTCAGGCGGGGCGCTGGATGCGGTTGACGTGGCCCATCTTGCGGCCCGGGCGGGTTTCGGCCTTGCCATAAAGGTGGATCTGGGTGTCGGCAGTCGAGAGCAGGTTCGGAAGGCGGTCCATGTCGTGGCCGATCAGGTTCTCCATCACCACGTCGGCATGGCGCTGACCGTCGCCCAGCGGCAGGCCCGCAACCGCGCGCATGTGCTGTTCGAACTGGTCCACCGCACAGCCCGCCTGGGTCCAGTGGCCGGAATTGTGCACGCGCGGGGCGATCTCGTTCACCACGAGGCCGGAGCGGGTCACGAAGAGTTCCACCCCCATGACGCCGACATAGTCCAGCGCGTTCAGGATGCGGCCTGCCAGAAGGACGGCGTCGGTCCGCTGGGCGGTGGAGAGTTCGGCCGGGACCGTAGTGCAGCGCAGTATGCCCTCGCGGTGGACGTTCTGGCCCGGGTCGAAGGCGGCGACGCGCCCGTCAAGCCCGCGCGCAGCGATCACCGAGACCTCGGAGCGGAAGGGCACGAAGCCTTCGAGGATGGCGGGGGCGCCGTTGAGCGCGGCGAGAGCATCGGCGGCCTGGTCGGGCGTCTCGATCTTCACCTGGCCCTTGCCGTCATAGCCGAAACGGCGGGTCTTCAGGATCGCCGGCGTGCCGATCGTCTCCAGCGCCGCCTCGAGGGCGGGCAGATCGGGGATGTCGGCGAAGGGCGCGGTCAGAAGCCCGAGATCGGTGAGCCAGGTCTTTTCGGTCAGGCGGTCCTGGCTGACGCGCAGCGCCTCGCGGCCCGGGCGGATCGGACGCAGGGTTTCCAGCAGGTCCAGCGCCTCGGTCGGGATGTTTTCGAATTCATAGGTGATCACGTCGACCGCGTCGGCGAAGGCGCGCAGCGCGTCGGTATCGTCATAGCTGGCGGTGGTCACGGTTTCGCAGACCTGGCCGGCGGGCGGGTCCTGCGACGGCTCGAACACGTGGCAGCGCAGGCCCAGCCGCGCCGCCGCGATGGCGAGCATGCGGCCCAGCTGACCGCCGCCGAGGATGCCGATCACGGAACCGGGAACGAGAGCGTCAGTCATGGAGTCAGTCATCCTGCGGTTCGTCGGGGATGGAGGCCGAGAGCTCGGCCCGCCAGGTGTCGAGCCGTTTGGCCAGCGCCGGATCGGAGGTGGCAAGGATCGCGGCGGCCATCAGCCCGGCATTGGCCGCCCCGGCAGCGCCGATCGCCATGGTGGCCACGGGAAAGCCGCGCGGCATCTGCACGATGGAATAAAGCGAATCGACACCCGACAGCGCGCGGGTCTGCACCGGCACGCCGATCACCGGCACCCGCGTCTTCGAGGCCATCATGCCCGGCAGATGGGCGGCCCCGCCCGCGCCCGCGATGATGACCTTCAGGCCCCGCGACGCGGCGGTCTTGCCGTAATCCCACAGCCGGTCCGGTGTGCGGTGGGCCGAGACGATGCGTTTTTCGTAAGGCACGCCGAGCGTGTCGAGCATGTCGGCGGCCTCTTTCATCGTGGGCCAGTCGGACTGGCTGCCCATGATGATCCCCACCTCGATATCGCTCATGTCACTTGATCCCCGCTGGCGAAAGAGCGCGTACTATACCGGGATCGACATGGTGGGCAATGCGGGATCGGGGCCGGTGCGGCGCCCCGGGCACAGCCCCGGAAACGGAGCGGAACGATGCTGGAACTTCGGCCCGATTGCGAGCTCTGAGATCGGAGCCGAGCTGGCGGATGCGGGGTGACGGCTCTGCCCGGTCACCATGGACCGATACCGGCGACCGCGCCGCACCGAATCGGCACAGGCACACCGCCCGATGTCGGGCGTCAGGCGATGATATCGGGGGTCAGACGATCCTCGATCGCTGAAATCTTGTCCTTCAGAAGAAGTTTCTGCTTTTTCAGGCGCCGTATGGTCAGCTGGTCCCCGGTGCCCTTTTCCTCGAGCGCCGAGATCGCCTCGTCCAGGTCGCGGTGCTGGCGGCGAAAGACCTCCAGCTCGATCCGCAGCACCTCGTCCGTCTTCATCGCAAGATCTGACTGCACGTTCATCCCGGCCAGGTTTTCCAGATATTTGGGGTTATCGAACTATAGGCAGCGCGGGGCCGTTTCGCCAGCACTTGTTGCGTCTGGCGCGTGACCCCATATTCTGAGGCAACGGTCGCCATAACGGGGCCGAACACCAACCGTCGCTTTAGACCAAAGGACGTGTCGATGACGAAACTCACTCTGGGCTCCTACCCCCATCTTCTGGGGTTCGAGCAGCTGGAACGGCTTCTGGAACGGACGGCAAAGTCCGAGAACGGAGGCTATCCGCCCTTCAATATCGAACAGACCTCGGATCATTCCTATCGGATCACCCTTGCCGTGGCGGGGTTCCGCGAAGAGGATCTGTCGATAACCGTGGAGGACCGGCAACTGGTGATCCGGGGACGGCAGGTCGACGACGAGGGAGACGGGCGCGTGTTCCTGCATCGCGGGATCGCGGCGCGCCAGTTTCAGCGGGTCTTTGTCCTGGCCGATGGGGTCGAGGTCGGTGAGGCGCGGATGGAGAACGGTCTGCTGCACGTGGACCTGGATCGGGCGGTGCCCGAACCGGTGGTGCAGACGATCCGGATCAGGAAAGGGTAAGGCATGAACGAGAAGTTCGAATTTCCGACGGGCGATCATCCGATCGTGTACGTGAAGGCGGTCGACGTGTCCGATCTGCCCGAGGAGGTCCAGGCCGAGGCGGAAGGGCTGGACCAGATCTATGCCGTGCATGACGCCGAGGGCCAGCAGCTGGCGCTTGTGGCCGACCGGCGCATGGCCTTCGTGCTCGCGCGCGAGAACGATTACGCGCCGGTCTCGCTGCACTGAGACCGCGGCCCGGGGCACTCGCGCGGGCGCGCCCGCCCCGGGACTGACCAACACGACCCCGCCTTGCCGGTGCGGCCAGGCGGGAGCGTCCCGTCCAACCGCACGCGGTGAGGCGGCCGTGACGTGATCGCTGCAGGACGTCCGGTGAAATCAAGTCCGGTGAAATTGCCGTGCGAGGAGACCCCATGAGACGCTACGCCTTTGACTGGGTCGATGCCTTCACCGACCGCGCCTTCGGGGGAAACGGCTGTGCCGTGGTCCATGACGGTGCCGCGCTGGACGACGCGACCTGCACGGATTTCGTCAAGGAAACCTCGTTGGTGGAATGCACCTTCACCGGCCCGTCGGACGTGGCAGACGTGCGGGTGCGCTATTTCCTGGCCAGCGGAGAGATCCCCTTTGCCGGGCATCCCACCATCGCCACCGTCGCCGCGCTGCGGGCGCGCGGCATCGCGACCGGGGATCACCTGACGCTGGAAACCGGCGCCGGCGTTGTGGCGATCACCATCGAGGGCGACCTGATCGAGATGACGCAGCGCGCGCCGGAATTCGGCGTGATGCCGGGCCGCGCCGTGGTGGCCGGCGCCATTGGCCTGCCGGTGGATGCGATTCTGGGCGAGCCGCAGGTGGTTTCGACCGGCCTGCCCTTCTGCGTGACGGTTCTGCGCGATCACGCGGCGCTCAGGGCGGCCAGGCTGGACCCCGAGGCGATGCCGACTTTCAAGGCGGCCTGCGGGGTCGCGATGGACGCGGTGCTGGAACCCTTCCTCGTGACGCTGGAGGGCGCGACCGGCACCGGCGACACCTTCTCGCGGCTGCTGATGCTGCCGCCGCTGCCGGCCGAGGATCCCTTTACCGGGTCGGCTACCGGCGCCACGGCCGCCTATCTCTGGCACCACGGTCTGATGGAGCACGCGGGCTATACCGCCGAACAGGGTCACTGGATGGGCCGGCCCGGACAGGCCCGGGTAACGCGGATCGGCACGCCGGACTCCATCTCGGGCGTGAAGGTGGCAGGGCGCGGCTATGTCCTGATGCAGGGCGACGTGATCCTGCCGGACTCGGCCGAGATCTGAGCCGGGCGAAAATTTTCCCCTGAAAATTTTGGAAAGACTTTCCGGGAAAGTCTTTCTGCAACGCAAAACGGCCCGCGATGCGCATCGCGGGCCGTTTCGTCTGTTCGGGTGCAGCCGGATCAGATGGCGGCGATCAGCCCCATGCTTTCCAGCTTCAGGATCACCTGGTGTGCGCAGTTGTCGACATCGACATTCTCGGTGTCCAGCCGCAGTTCGGGGTGCTCGGGCACGTCGTAGGGGTCGGAAATCCCGGTGAATTCCTTGATCTTGCCTTCCCGCGCCAGCTTGTAGAGCCCCTTGCGGTCGCGGCGTTCGCATTCCTCGATCGAGGTGGCGACATGCACTTCGACGAAGGCGCCATATTGCTCGATATCCTCGCGGACGGCGCGCCGTGTCGCGGAATAGGGCGCGATGGGCGCGCAGATGGCGATGCCGCCGTTCTTCGTGATCTCGGATGCCACGTAGCCGATGCGGCGGATGTTCAGGTCGCGGTGCTCTTTCGAGAAGCCAAGCTCGGACGAGAGGTTCTTCCGCACGATGTCGCCGTCAAGCAGGGTGACCGGACGGCCGCCCATCTCCATCAGCTTGACCATCAGCGCGTTGGCGATGGTCGACTTGCCCGAGCCGGAGAAGCCGGTGAAGAACACGGTGAAGCCCTGCTGCGAGCGCGGCGGCTTGGTCTTGCGCAGCTCTGCGACCACCTCGGGGAAGGAGAACCATTCGGGGATCTCGAGCCCTTCCGACAGGCGGCGGCGCAGTTCGGTGCCCGAGATGTTCAGGATGGTCACGTCATCCTTGTCGGCGATCTCGTCGTTGGGCTCGTACTGGGCGCGTTCCTGCACGTAGACCATGTGCTTGAAGTCGACCATTTCGATGCCGATTTCTTCCTGGTGCTCGCGGAACAGGTCCTGTGCATCGTAGGGGCCGTAGAAATCCTCGCCTGCCGAGTTCTTGCCCGGGCCGGCGTGGTCGCGGCCGACGATGAAATGGGTGCAGCCGTAGTTCTTGCGGATGATCCCGTGCCAGACGGCCTCGCGCGGGCCGGCCATGCGCATCGCCAGCGGCAGCAGCGACATGGTGGTGGTCGATCCCGGGTACTTGTCCAGCACCGCCTCGTAGCAGCGCACGCGGGTGAAGTGATCGACGTCGCCGGGCTTGGTCATGCCGACGACCGGGTGGATCAGCAGGTTGGCCTGGGCCTCTTTCGCGGCGCGGAAGGTCAGCTCCTGGTGGGCGCGGTGCAGCGGGTTCCGGGTCTGGAACGCGACGATGCGGCGCCAGCCGAGCTTGCGGAAATAGGCGCGCAGCTCGTTCGGGGTGTCGCGGCGGGCGCGGAAATCGTAGTGGATCGGCTGCTGGATACCGGTGACCGGACCGCCCAGGTAGACCTTGCCGGCCTGGTTGTGCAGGTAATAGACCGCCGGATGCGCGTCGTCATCGGCGCCAAAGACCTTCTCGGCCTCGTTCGACTTGTTCGGCACCCACTTGTCGGTGACGGTCATGGTGGCGAGGATCACGCCTTCCTGATCGCGCAGCGCGATGTCTTCGCCGATCTCGATCGTGTCGGCGAATTTCTCGGACACGTCCAGCGTGATCGGCATCGGGAACAGCGAGCCGTCGGCCAGGCGCATGTTCTCGACGACACCGTTGTAATCTTCTTCCGAGAGAAAGCCCTTCAGCGGCGAGAACCCACCGTTCATCAGCAGCTCCAGATCGCAGATCTGGCGCGGGGTCAGGTCGTGGCTCTTGAAATTGCCGGCCTCGACCTTGAGCTTCTCCGCGCTGTCGTAGGACACGTAGAGTTCGGGGATCGGGGCCAGGTTGCTAAGCACTGTCATTACAAATCTCTCGATGGTTCTTCCGCTGGGCGGCCGGAATACCGTCCGGTCGGGCGCGGCATAGACCGTGCGGATGCAGAAAGTCTAGCGTCCGTTGAATGAATTCGGATGCTTTGTCCGAATATCCTGCATAATCCGCTGATATATGAAAGACATCGGTGATTTTCCGCTTTCTGTGGGAAATGTGTCCTTTGGTTACTCACGCATTTCCGCCCCGGCTGTACCCGGCTGCACCAGCGCGCTGTCGAGTCGCTCGGCACGGGAAACCGGCAGCGCATCAAGCGGTGCGTCGCGGCCGCGCAGTTCAAGCCAGACCATGGGCAGCCCGCTGGTGTCATGCCCCGCCGCCCGCAGCAGCGGGCCGGAGATCAGCAACTCGACCTGCAGCGTCTTGGTCTCGCCCTCCAGCCGGCTCGCGGCGTTGACCGTGTCGCCGATGATCGTGCGCGGCGCGTTGCCGGCCGCGCCGATCTCTCCCATCACCAGGTCGCCCAGGTGCAGGCCGATGCCGATGCGCACGGGGGCCGCGCCCTCGGCCCGCAACGTGGCGTTGAACGTGGCCAGCGCCGATCCGATGCCCTCGGCCGCCCGCAGCGCCATGCGGGCCGAGGTGGCCTCGTCCCGGCCGTCGAAGACCGCCAGCAGCCCGTCGCCCAGGTACTTGTCCACGATGCCGCCACATCCGGTGATCTGCGGCACGATCGCATCGAAGAAGCGGTTCAGCAGGAACACCACGTCATAGGGAAACTGCCCCGCCGTGCGCGCCGTGAAGCCGCGGATGTCGAGGAACAGGATCGCCAGGCGCCGCTCCTCGCCCTGGCTTGCATGGGCGCGGTGCCGGCGCCCGTCGTTGCGGAAGACGCGGAATACGGTCAGGGACTCGGCCGGGCGCATCTGGCAGGCCAACCGCGCGCCGGGCGGAGCGTTGACGGCGGCCAGGGTTCGGGCCTCGGCCTCGGACGGTGGCGGCAACTGGTCCGCACCCTCCTCGACGATGACCCGGCAGGTGGAACAGCGCCCGCGCCCGCCGCACAGCGCCGCATGGGGCACGTCATGGGCGCGGCTGATCTCAAGCAAGGTGGGCCCGCGCCGGGTGGTGACGGTGGGGCCGCCGACATAGCTGATGCGCACCGTGCCACGCCGCGCCAGCAGGCGGCGGATGATCCAAGCCAGCACCGCAGCACCCAGCGCCGCGAAGAAGGCCATCTTCGTGCCGTCCTGCAGGCGCATCAGGCTGACGAAGGCAGCGGCGTCGGGCCAGTTGTAGACCTCCCGCACCGCCGGGGCGATCGCCGGGTCGGCCAGCAGCCCCGAGATCCGCCGCCCCTCGGTCACGTAACCGGCCAGCGCCCAGGTCGGCACGAAGACCGCCAGTCCGGCCATCACCGGCTCCCACCGGGGCCACCAGCGCGTCAGGCGCAGCCACATGTGCAGCCCGATGCAGCCGTGGATCCAGACCAGCAGCAACAGCAGCCCCTGCCGCCAGCCATCCGGCGTGCCCCAGATCAGCCCGGCGATGAAGCCGATCTCGACATCCACGTCAAAGCCCTGCTGGGCGCCACGGACAAAGGTGAAATGCGGGATCAACAGGACCGGGATCGCCAGCCCGAAAAGATACTGCACCCAGATTGCCAGCGGCATCCGGAACCGGCGCAGCGTGACCAGCCGGGCCAGCGCCAGGGCCACATGCGTCAGCAGCGCCCCGTAAAGCAGCACGGTGCCCGGGGCTGAAAGCTGCACGACCTGGCGCGCCGCCTGCATCGCCGCCGCCGCCTCGACCGAGACAAGGACCAGCCCGAGGTTCAGGAAATGCAGCAGGGCATGGGTAAAAAGGACAAGGCCGCTCGCGATGCGCAGTTTCGCCACGCGGCTTCCGCGCCAGAGCGCGCTCATCTGGTCCTGACCCGGTACTGCGTCATGGCGGCACCATGGCCAGCGGCCCTGCAAGGGTCAATGGGATCCGCCGGCCCCCGTCCTCATGCCACAGCCGGGCTGACGGCACCGGCTCAACAATATCCGACCCGGAGGCAGGCAATACCCCCGGGGGGCGGGTGGGGGCACTGCGCCCTCCGGGGTCGGGGCGGCACCGCCGGACCACAAGGCCCCGGCGGCGCCCGTCGTGTCACACCTTAGGCAACGTCGAGATAGATCTCCTGCGCCGCGATCAGCTCATCCGCGTCATAGGCCTCCAGCCGCACGGTATAAAGCCCGGCGGCATTCGTCGTGTCGAAGACGTCGTCGGTGAAGAAGCCGTAGTTCCACGAGTTCTGCAGATCGCCATCGGAGAAGAGATCGTCGCTGTATTCCGACCCGGTTTCGGTGAGATCGACGAAATCCTCCGCCGCGCTGCCGTCCACGTCGGCAAGAAAGCGGAAGGTGAAGTCATCGTCATCGCCGGCCTCGGTGATCGTCGCGGCCCAGTCGATGTTCCATTCCATCCGGTCGGTCGAGGCCGGGGTCGCTTCGAGGTCGAAGGTGGCCGTGCCGTCGGCGTTGTAGGTGACATCGTCTTCGTCCACGTCACCGCCGAACCGGATCTTGGCCTTGAGCGCCAGTTCGACGCCGGCGCCCTCGTGGCGGGAAACCGCGTAATTCGTCGCGGAATTCCCGTCACCGAAGATCATCTCGTCGCCGTCCTGGTCGTCGGTGGCGCGGTCGTCCAGGTCACCGAAGAACCGGTCGATGAAATCGGTCCGCGCATAGCCCTTGTCGTAATCATAGGCGCGCACGGCGTCGTAATCCTCGCCCTTGTTGTCCGCGCCGGAATAATAGGTCCGGTCGAGCAGGTCGGGATCGACGGCTTCGACCGCCGCGATCAGCTCGGCCTCCAGCGCACCGTCGAAGCGATCCTCGATCGCGTCGCGGCCCAGGTTGCCCAGCAGGTTGTCATGCAGCGACTGCAGTCGCTCGGGCACCAGGTCGCCATCCGGCCCGTCCGGGGTGAACTTCCCGATCAGATCGGTCAGCGGCGCGCCGCCATCCTCAAGGTAATCCGCATAGGCAATGCCCAGCCGCACGAAATTTTCGTTCACCGGCGCGTAATAGCCGTCCGCCACATAGCCGTCGTCCAGGTATTCCCAGATCACCGCGAATGTATTGGCCTTCGACCCGTCAATTGTCAGCGTCTGCGCCAGCGATCCGGCATCTGTCGTTGCCAGCTGTTCGGCAAGGAATTCATCTATATCGGTTTCGGTTTCAGCCTGTTGCGTGCCACTCTCGTCCGCACCGATAAAGCCCACGCCCGAAATGCCGATGTTGTCCGGCTCGCCGCCCTCGAAACTGACCCGCCCGAGGTCCTCCACCTGGATCGACCGCTCGCTCCAGGTTGTCAGGTCGAAAATGGTCGGGCGACCGCCCTCGGGCCGGACCAGAACGAAATTGTTGTAGTATTCAACGGTGTAATCCCCGTCCTGCCGCAATTCGAGCGAGCCGTCCGCATTCACGCCGACTGGAAACAGGCGGTCGCGCAGGTCTTCGAGAAAACGGAAAAAGTTAGACAGAAAAGAGTCGTTCGGTTCTTCTTCTTCGGCCGCTACGCTCTGTCTAAAAGTATTAAAACGTCCCAATGGACTTCCTCCCTTACACTTTACCACACCGGGGAGAGGTGTCCGAAACACAAAACAGGCCCCCCGGCGAGGGGAGCCTGAATGGGACATCTTTGCGATGCAATCTATTTGGCCATAAAGCCGCTTAAACAGTCATCCAGCGAACATTTGGGTCCAATTACTCTGCCGCTGCGGGAATTTTCGCATCCTGCGCCGCGAGGAATCGCTCGGCATCCAGCGCGGCCATGCAGCCCATGCCGGCGCTGGTCACGGCCTGGCGATAGACGTGATCGGTCAGGTCGCCGGCGGCAAAGACCCCGGGGATCGAGGTCCGCGTGGTGCCCGGCTCGACCTTCACGTAGCCGCCCATGTGGGTTTCCAGCTGGTCCTTGACCAACTCGCTGGCCGGCGCGTGGCCGATGGCGATGAAGACGCCCTTGGCCGGGATCTCGGTGATCTCGCCGGTGCGCACGTCACGCGCGCGGACGGCTTCGACGCCCTTGGGATTGTCGGTGCCCACCACCTCGGCCAGCTCGTGGAACCACAGGGTCTCGATCTTGGGATTGGCGAACAGCCGCTCCTGCAGGATCTTCTCGGACCGCAGCTCGTCCCGGCGGTGGATCAGCGTGACCTTCGAGGCGAAATTCGTGAGAAACAGCGCCTCTTCCACGGCGGTGTTGCCGCCGCCGACCACGACGATCTCCTGTCCGCGGTAGAAGAACCCGTCGCAGGTGGCGCAGGCCGAGACGCCGAAGCCCTTGAAGGCCTCCTCCGTCTCCAGCCCCAGCCACTTGGCGCGCGCGCCGGTGGCCAGGATCACCGCGTCGGCGGTGTAGGTCGTGCCGCTGTCGCCTTTCGCGGTAAAGGGCCGCTTCGACAGGTCGAGATCCGAGATGATGTCGCCGATGATCTCGGTCCCCATCTCCCTGGCATGGGCCTCCATCCGGACCATCAGGTCGGGGCCCTGCACCTCGGTGTCGCCGGGCCAGTTCTCGACCTCGGTGGTGGTGGTCAGCTGGCCGCCGGGCTCCAGACCCTGGACCAGAAGCGGCTCCAGCATGGCGCGGCTGGCATAGACGGCGGCCGTGTAGCCGGCCGGGCCGGAGCCGATGATCAGGACCTTGGTGTGACGCGTGTCGCTCATGAGATGTCTCCCGTGGATCTGGCGGCGGCGGGACTTATAACGGAGACCGGATATAGGCGCTGTCGCCGCGCAACGAAACCCCCACCCGGGCACAGGGCCGCGATTGACCCGGACGCCGCCGCCGGGCCGCCGGTTTTTCAGCGCCCGGCCCGGTGCCAACAGCGCCGGCCAGCCCTTGGGCAGCCCCCCCGTGCCCCCGGCGCCCCCCCCCATTCGGCGGGCCCGCCGCCCCTGCATGCCCGCTTTGTCGCGCCACCGCGCGGCAGGCTCTGGCGCAGGGCACGCGGCTGTGGCAAGGGGCAGAACAAGGGGCACGACGGCGTCCGGTTGGTCACTCCTGCGCGATGTTAAGCATCTCTTTGCAGGATTGTCATTTTCAGGCTGTACTGCGCCGCAGCGAAAGATTATTGCGCAGAGACTGCGCACTGCTATAAGAAATGCAAAACGGAGGTGAGCACGATGGCCACGACCCGCCTCGACCCGATCGATCGCAAAATCCTGGCGGAGCTGCAAGCCGACGGTCGCATGACAAATGTCGAACTTGCCCGCCGTGTCGGTATCTCGGCACCGCCCTGCCTGCGCCGCGTGCGCACGCTCGAGGAAGCCGGCTACATCCGTGGATACCACGCCGAGGTCGACGCCCGCGAACTGGGGTTCGAGGTCCAGGTCTTCGCCATGGTCGGCCTGTCCAGCCAGGCCGAAGCCGATCTCTCGGCCTTCGAGGAACGCTGCCGCGCCTGGCCGCTGGTCCGCGAATGCCACATGCTGAACGGCGAGGTCGATTTCATGCTGAAATGCGTGGCGCCGGACCTGTCGACCTTCCAGTCCTTCCTGACCGACGCCCTGCTCAAGCATCCGACCGTGGCCAGCGTGAAGACCTCGCTGGTGATCCGCGGCGCCAAGGACGACCCCGGCGTCCCCTTCGACATCCTCGAGGAACGCCTCAGCCGCAGCGCCTGACCACCCGGGCACGACCAATCGCGCCGCCCGACATCCGCAGCACCGCATCCGCGCGGCGCCATACCCCTGTCTTCTTCTTGGCCCAAATACCCGGCCTTATGTATCAAACGCACCAGCCCGACGGGAGGGCTGAGCGATGATTAGCGCGCTAGTATTGGCGGTGGGGTTAGGGTTGAGCTACCCCCCAAATTTCGGACACTGACATAAGCTATGAT
>NZ_AQQR01000026.1 GCF_002210095.1 Marinibacterium profundimaris
CTGCCGGATATGTCTCAGGTTAAAGGTCTGAGGCTCTAGGCGCGCCGCCGACGCCCGCGCCGTTCCCGCGTGGGGCCGTTGTCGTCGCCGGTCCCGTCGCTGTCCGAGGAGAACCCGCCCAGCGTCCCAGCGATGGTCTCAAGCGAGGGCGTCTCGCCCTTCTCGGTGGTGTCCAGCGCCTCGCGCATGGCGCGCAGGTGGTCGGGCGTGGTGCCGCAGCAGCCGCCGATCACGCTGGCGCCGCAATCGCGCGCCAGCATGGCGTATTTCGCCATCAGCTCGGGCGTGCCGTCGTAATGGATGTGGCCGTCGACATATTTCGGGATCCCGGCGTTGCCCTTGGCGATCACCGGCACCGGCGGGTTCTGCGAGGTGAAGCCCAGCACCGTGCGCAACAGGTCCGAGGCACCGACGCCGCAATTGGCACCGAAGGCCTGCGGGGCGGGATCGAAATCCGAAATCAGCGCAACCATCGCCTCGGATGTCACGCCCATCATGGTGCGCCCGGCGGTGTCGAAGCTCATCGTGCCGCACCAGGGCATGCCGACCAGCGCAAAGGCCTCGGCCGCGGCGCGGAATTCCTCGGGGGCCGAGATCGTCTCGACCCAGAGCACGTCGACGCCGCCCTCCTTCAGCCCGTCGGCCTGTTCGTGGAACATCTCGACCGCCAGCTCGTGCGACAGGTCTCCGACCGGCTGCATGATGTCGCCCGTGGGGCCGACCGAGCCGGCCACGATCACCTTGCGGTCCTGCTTGTCGGCCAGGTTGCGGCCCAGCTCGGCGCCGGCGATGTTCAGCTCGCGCACGCGCTTCTGCGCGTCGTGCAGCTTCAGCCGCGAGGCGTTGCCGCCGAAGGTGTTGGTCAGGAACAGGTCGGATCCGGCATCCACGGCGCCCTTGTAGAGCGCGGTGATCTTGGCCGGTTCGTCGATGTTCCACAGTTCCGGCGCCTCGCCCGAGGAGAGCCCCATGTTGAAGAGGTTCGTGCCCGTGGCGCCATCGGCCAGCAGAACACCCTTGGAGGCGAGGAGATCGGAGAAGGTCGTGGACATGCAAAACACCCATGGAAGCCGTCGGTCGATTTGGGCATTTCACGAACCCGACATGACCGCAAATCGATAATGCTCATCTAGATGATGAGGTTCGGCTCATGTTAGTGGCCGGTCCGGCGGCCGCGTTCCGTGGAACCGGCTGAGCCATATGGGCTTTGCGAAGCCGGAAGGGGCGCGGCGGCGGGGCACCGGATGCTCTGCCTGAAGGTCCGCCTGCGCGGGGATGTCGCCGGGACAGGGCGGGCCTTGGGTGAAGGCCTGGGCAACGGAGTCAGGTCACGGGGCCTTGTGAACAGGGCAGGGGGCGCCTGTGGCGGCGCACCCGTTTGGTGAGGGCCGTGAGATCGGGTCACGGCGGGGATCCGTCAGCGCGGCCTCCAGGTCGGTTCGGATCCGGTCCGGGTCAGTCGACCTCTTTCATGATCTCGGCCTTGGCGACGGGCAGCAGCTCGGCCATCTTGGCGCGGATCGTGTCGGCATCGGCCTTGTCGCCCAGGTCGGCGGCCAGCTTGCGCACGACATCCTCGTGGCCGGCTTCCTCGAAATCGGCGATCACGACCGACTTGGCATATTCCAGCGCATCGTCGCCGGTCTTGCCCAGCAGCTCGGCCGCCCAGAGACCGGTCAGCTTGTTGCGGCGGGCCACGGCCCGGAAAATCATTTCCTCGTCATGGGCAAACTTGGCTTCGAATGCGTGTTCGCGATCATCGAAGGTGCTCATTTGGCGCTCCTCTGGCAGGGCATTAGGTTAACGGTGGTATGCCGGTCCGCCTTTCGGGGATCAAGCCTTTCCGGTTCGCTTGCGACCATCGGGCCCTTCGCGTATGAGAGCGCATGATTGCGCGGGGCCTGCCCCGCTTCCCTCGTTTCCCGAAAGGCCGGACATGGCGCGTCGCAAGAAGATTTACGAAGGCAAGGCGAAGATTCTCTATGAAGGCCCCGAACCGGGGACGCTTGTCCAGTATTTCAAGGATGACGCCACCGCGTTCAACGCCCAGAAGAAGGACGTGATCGAAGGCAAGGGGGTCCTGAACAACCGCCTGAGCGAATTCTTCATGACCGGCCTGAATCAGATCGGCGTGCCGACCCACTTCCTGAAGCGGCTGAACATGCGCGAACAGCTGGTGCGCTCGTGCGAGATCATCCCGCTGGAGATCATCGTGCGCAACTATGCCGCCGGTTCGATGACGCAACGCCTTGGCATCGCCGAGGGGACGCAGCTGCCGCGCCCGATCGTCGAATATTGCTACAAGGACGATGCGCTTGGCGATCCGCTGGTCACCGAGGAACATATCGCCGCCTTCGGCTGGGCCACCCAGCAGGACATGGACGACGTGCTGAGCCTGGCGCTGCGGGTCAACGATTTCATGTCCGGCGTGATGCTGGCGGTGGGCATCCGGCTGGTGGATTTCAAGATCGAGGTCGGGCGCGTCTATGACGGCGATTTCCAGCGCCTGGTGGTCGCCGACGAGATCTCGCCCGACAGCTGCCGGCTGTGGGACATCGAGACCGGGCAGAAGCTGGACAAGGACGTGTTCCGCCGCGACCTGGGCAACCTGAGCGATGCCTATTCCGAAGTCGCCCGGCGCCTTGGCGTGATGCCGAAGAATTCGGGCACGACGAAGCCCACGCTTATCAACTGAGCTTGCAAGAAGAGGATCGGCCGATGAAGGCGCGTGTCACCGTGATGCTGAAGGAAGGTGTCCTGGATCCGCAGGGCGAGGCGATCCGCCAGGCGCTGGGTTCTCTTGGCTTCGACGGGGTCACCGGGGCCCGGCAGGGCAAGGTGATCGAACTGGATGTCGCGCCCGGCACGGACGAGGCGCAGATCGGCGAGATGTGCGAAAAGCTGCTCGCCAACACGGTCATCGAAAGCTACCGGATCGAGGTTCTGTGATGAAGGCCGCGGTTGTCGTCTTTCCCGGATCGAACTGTGACCGCGACCTGGCCGTGGCGTTCCGCGACGCGGGCGCCGAGGTCGAGATGGTCTGGCACAAGGACACCGCGCTGCCCGAGGGTGTGGACGTCGTCGGCGTGCCCGGCGGGTTCTCGTTCGGGGATTACCTGCGCTGCGGCGCCATCGCGGCCAATTCGCCGATCTGCAAGGCCGTCGCCGGCCACGCGGAACGCGGCGGCTACGTGCTGGGCATCTGCAACGGCTTCCAGGTCCTGGCCGAGACGAAGCTGCTGCCCGGCGCCCTGCTGCGCAACGTGAACCAGCATTACATCTGCCGGAACGTGGGGCTTGAGGTCGTGACCTCGAACTCGGCCTATACCGAGGGCTACAATGCGGGGCAGGAGATCACGATCCCGATCGCGCATCACGACGGCAACTACTTTGCCGATGCCGACACGCTCGACCGGCTGGAGGGCGAGGACCTGGTGGCCTTCCGCTACACCGACAACCCGAACGGGTCGCAGCGCGACATCGCCGGGATCCTGTCGCCCAACCGCCGGGTTCTGGGCATGATGCCGCACCCCGAGCGCGCGGCCGACGCGGCGCTGGGTGGCGCGGACGGGGCGGCGCTCTTCCGCGCATTGACCGGGATGCTGGAAAGCGCCTGACTTGAGCCCGGGACAGCGCCCGCGTACCTTGTTCGCATGACGAACGAGGCCGATCCCGACCGCAATGGCAACCGCTGGGCGCGTCCGGGCCACATCACGTGGCGCGTGCGCGCGGTGCTGCTGGGCCTGTTCGCGCTGGCCGTTGTGACCGTCTGGGTCACCAATTCCCTTCTGACGGAACGCTTCACCTCGGCCACGCGCAACCGGGCCGAGCTGCGGCTGGCCCTGTATTCGGGCAACCTGCTGTCAGAGCTGCGGCGCAACGCGATCGTGCCGCAGCTTCTGTCGCGTGATCCGGCGCTGATCGGGGCGCTGAATTCGTCGGATTACACCAATTCCTCGCAGCGCCTGATCTCGTTCAAGGACGAGATCGGCGTCGCCTCGCTGCAGCTGCTGGACCGCGACGGGCGGATCGTTGCCGCCACCGACCGCGAGCAGCTGGGCACGCAGCTGCGCAATGCCTCGTATTTCGTGGACGCGATGCGGGCGGATGCGACGATCTTCTCCACCATCCCGCGCGAGGCGGGGGGCTACCGGTTCCTGTACTCCCGCAGGGTCGAGAGCGGCACCAACGTCATGGGCGTGATCCTTGTCGAGGTCGACCTGCGCAAGTTCGAACGCGCTTGGGCCGGGATCTCGGACGCGGTGATCGTGACCGACAGCGCGGGCACCATCGTGCTGGCCACCGAAAGCCGCTGGTGGGGCCTGTCGGAAGAAGAGGCGATGTCGCGCGAGCCGCCACAGAGCGCGATCGAGCGCGCGATCCGGGCCACGGCCGACTGGATCCCGATGGCGCCCGAGACCTACGTGCTGGGCGAGGGGGTGATGCGGATGGAAACCCGCATCCCGTTCCGCGGGTGGCGTATGGCGTCGTTTACCACCTATGCCTCGGTCCGCGAGAAGGTGAACGGGGTGCTGGCGCTTGAGATCATGGGCTTTGCGATCCTGCTGTCGCTGGTCTTCTACGCGCTGAGCCGGCGCACCGCCTTCCGGATGATGCTGTTCCAGAGGGAATCGGTGGAGCTTCGCGCGCTGAACACGCGGCTGCAGCGCGAGATCGCCGAGAGGGAACGCGTGCAGGAAACGCTTGCGGTGACCGAGCAGACGCTGGCGCAAAGTTCGAAACTGGCCGCCCTGGGCGAGATGTCGGCGGCGGTGAGCCACGAGCTGAACCAGCCTCTGGCGGCGATGAAGACCTATCTGGCGGGCGCGCGGCTGCTGCTGAACCGCAACCGGCCCGAGGAGGCGCTGGCCGCCTTCAAGCGGATCGACGGGCTGATCGAGCGCATGGGCGCCATCACCCGGCAGCTGAAATCCTATGCCCGCAAGGGGGGCGACGCGCTGTCGCCGGTGAACCTGATCGAGGCGCTGGCCTCGTCCCTGTCGATGATGGAACCGCAGCTGCGCCAGCGCCAGGTGCGCATCACCCAGGTGCTGCCCGGAGAGCCGGTCATCGTGCTGGCCGACCGCGTGCGGATCGAGCAGGTGATGATCAACCTCTTGCGCAATGCCATCGACGCCACCAAATCCGTGGATGATCCGGAGATCGAGATCCTGCTGGCCAAGGGCGAGACCGCGCGCCTGTCGGTGCGCGACAATGGCCACGGGATCGCCGACCCGGACCAGCTGTTCGAGCCCTTCTACACCACCAAGCAGCCGGGCGACGGGGTGGGGCTGGGCCTTGCGATCTCGTCCGGGATCGTGGGCGACCTGGGCGGACGCCTGACGGCACGGAACGGACAATCCGGCGGGGCCGTCTTCGACGTGCAACTGCCGATATACGAACCGACGCGCGACGCCGCGGAATGAGCTGAACAAGAACAAGAAAGGGATCCCGCTATGGCACAGGCCATGAAGATCGCGATCATCGACGACGAACAGGACATGCGCCAGTCGATCAGCCAGTGGCTGGCGCTGTCGGGCTATGACACCGAAACCTTTTCCAGCGCCGAGGACGCGCTGAAAAGCCTGAACCCGGATTACCCGGGGATCGTGATTTCGGACATCAAGATGCCGGGCATGGACGGGATGCAGTTCCTGAAAAAGCTGATGGGCACCGACAGCACGCTGCCGGTCATCATGATCACCGGCCATGGCGATGTGCCCATGGCGGTCGAGGCGATGCGGGTCGGCGCCTTCGACTTTCTCGAAAAGCCCTTCAACCCCGACCGCATGTCGGAGCTGGCCAAGCGCGCCACCCGGGCCCGTCGGCTGACGCTGGACAACCGCGCCCTGCGGCGCGAGCTGTCGGATGGCACGCAGCTGATGTCGAAGCTGATCGGCAATTCGCCGGTGATGGAGCGGCTGCGCGAGGATATCCTGGATCTCGGCCAGTCCGACGGTCACGTGCTGATCGAGGGCGAGACCGGGACCGGCAAGACGCTGATCGCCCACGCGCTGCATGCGGTGGCGAGCCGCGCGGCGAAGAAATTCGTGCTGGTCAGCTGTGCCGCCTACGAGGACGAGGCGCTGGCCAAGCGGCTTTTCGGGCCGATGCAGCCCGAGGACGAACACCTGCCGGCGATCGAACAGGCGCGCGGCGGGACGCTGGTGCTGGAAGGGATCGAAAGCATCGGCCCCACGGTGCAGGGCAAGCTGCTGGCGACGATCAACCAGCAGGGCGAACCGGCCGAGACGCGGATCATCGCGATCTCCAACATGCAGGAGGCCGGGCGCACCTGCGAGGATGCGCTGCGCCCCGACCTGTTCTTCCGGCTGGCCGCGCTGCGCATCATCGTGCCGCCGCTGCGCCAGCGGGGCGAGGACATCCTGCAGCTTTTCACCCATTTCACCGAGGGCTTCGCCGACGAATACGGCTGCGACGCGCCCAAGGTCTCGGCCCAGGAGGCGGCGCAGTTCCTGCAGGCGCCCTGGCCGGGCAACGTGCGCCAGCTGATCAACGTGGCGGAACGCGCCGTGCTGCAATCGCGGCGGGGAACGGGGACGATCTCGTCGCTGCTGATGTCGGACCACGAGGAGATGCAGCCGGTGGTGACGACCGAGGGCAAGCCTCTGAAGGAATATGTCGAGGCGTTCGAGCGGATGCTGATCGACAACACGATGCGGCGTCACAAGGGCTCGATTTCCGCGGTGATGGACGAGCTTTGCCTGCCGCGGCGGACGCTGAACGAGAAGATGGCGAAATACGGGTTGCAGCGGGCCGATTACCTCGGCTGAACCCCGGGCGCGGGGGAGGGACCCGGGCAGCCCGCGATCGTCTCCCGCCCACCCACCCCGACAATCGCGGGCTGCCCTTTGCGAGGGGCGGCGACCGATGCGCTCTTTTCCGGCGCCGCAAACCCCGGTTTTCGCGGTATTCGCCCCCGATTTACGGCGAATTCTGCGTAAATGTCGCGGTCCGATGCGTGATTTCCTTGAAGGGAGCACGTTTTCTGCATTGTCATTGCGGCCGTCCGGGTCGTAAGATGACCTGACGGATTGTGCCCTGCTGGGCGGTGGCGCATCCGCACCATTGAGATTCGCTGCCCGAGCCCTGCCGCGCGCCCACGCCGGCAGGAGGACCGGGCAGGCCGATACCGGCTCTCCAGAGAGCCAGCGAACCGTCCGAAACCGGGCACTCCCCGGCACTCGGGCAAAGAATGGGCAGGCGGCCGATGGGCCGACCTGTCGGAGAAGAACCGCGATGACGCGCGCGCGACAGCCGAGAGGACAGGCCACTGGGCATCCCACTGGGACACCTGCCCGGCGCCGCGCCGTGTACACCATCGCCCTGACAAGACAGACCGATCCGCGCGCCGTTCCACCGAGAACTGCGCGCCTTTCGGTGTGCACCAAGGATATATGGCAAAGAAGATGCTCATCGACGCCACCCACGCGGAGGAAACCCGCGTCGTGGTGGTGGAAGGAAACAAGGTCGAGGAATTCGATTTTGAATCCGAAAACAAGCGCCAGCTCGCTGGAAACATCTATCTCGCAAAGGTAACGCGGGTCGAACCGTCGCTTCAGGCGGCCTTCGTCGATTACGGCGGAAACCGGCATGGCTTCCTCGCCTTTGCCGAGATCCATCCGGATTACTACCAGATCCCGGTCGCCGACCGCGAGGCGCTGATGGAAGAAGAGCGCGCCTACGCCGAGTCGATGCGCGCCCGTGACGAAGAGGAGGACAAGAAGAAGTCCTCCCGCTCGCGCAGCTCGAGCTCGCGGTCGAAATCCAGCTCTTCGACCAGGGCGGCCCGGACCAAGTCCAATGACCCGGTAGAGACCAAGGAGGTCGAAACCGGCGAAATCAGCGGCATGGAGACGATCGATCTCGGCACGGACGAGGAAACCACGGAAACCGAGGCCAGCACGCTGGTCGAGGATACCGGGACCGAAACGACCGCGACCGAAGGCACCGAGGCCGACTCGCAAGAGACGGACGAGGGGGCAGACGCACCCGTCGCGACGGCCGAGGCCGCGCAGGACGAGACCGCCGACAACAGCTCGGACGAGGGTGACGCCGAGGTCGACAGCGCCGAGGACGACAGCGCGGACGACGACGGCGACCAGGACGGCGACGACGAGTCCGACAAGGACGATGACACGGATACCCGTGACGACGCCTCCGCGCGCGACGACACCATCGAATCCGTCGCCGAGGAAGACGACAGCGAGGACATCCGTCCGCCGCGCAAGCCGCGTCCGCGCCGCTACAAGATCCAGGAAGTCATCAAGGTCCGCCAGATCCTTCTGGTGCAGGTCGTCAAGGAAGAGCGCGGCAACAAGGGCGCCGCGCTGACCACTTATCTGTCGCTCGCCGGTCGCTACTGCGTGCTGATGCCCAACACCGCCCGTGGCGGCGGCATCTCGCGCAAGATCACCAGCGCCGCCGACCGCAAGAAGCTCAAGGAAATCGCGACCGAGATCGATGTGCCCACCGGCGCGGGCCTGATCATCCGGACCGCCGGCGCCAAGCGCACCAAGACCGAGATCAAGCGCGATTACGAATACCTGCAGCGGCTCTGGGAACAGATCCGCGAGCTGACGCTGAAATCCATCGCGCCGGCCAAGATCTACGAAGAGGGCGACCTGATCAAACGCTCGATCCGCGACCTGTATTCTCGCGAGATCGACGAGGTCCTGGTCGAGGGCGAGCGCGGCTACCGCGTGGCCAAGGACTTCATGAAGATGATCATGCCGTCCCACGCCAAGAACGTGAAACGCTACGACGAGACCATGCCGCTCTTCGCCCGCTACCAGGTCGAAAGCTACCTGGGCGGCATGTTCAACCCGACGGTGCAGCTGAAATCCGGCGGCTACATCGTGATCGGCGTGACCGAGGCGCTCGTGGCCATCGACGTCAACTCCGGCCGGGCCACCAAGGAAGGTTCGATCGAGGAAACCGCGCTGAAGACCAACCTGGAGGCCGCCGACGAGGTGGCCCGCCAGCTGCGCCTGCGTGACCTGGCCGGGCTGATCGTCATCGACTTCATCGACATGGACGAGCGCAAGAACAACGCCGCCGTCGAGAAGCGGATGAAGGACCGGCTCAAGACCGACCGCGCGCGCATCCAGGTGGGGCGCATCTCGGGCTTCGGCCTGATGGAGATGTCGCGCCAGCGCCTGCGCCCGGGCATGATCGAGGCGACGACACAGCCGTGCCCGGCCTGCCACGGCACCGGCCTGATCCGGTCGGACGACAACATGGCGCTGTCGATCCTGCGCCAGGTCGAAGAGGAAGGCGTGCGCCGCCGCTCGCGCGAGGTGCTGGTGAAATGCCCGGTGGGCATCGCCAACTTCCTGATGAACCAGAAGCGCGAACATGTCGCCCAGATCGAACAGCGCTACGGCCTGTCCGTGCGCCTGGAAGGCGATCCGCATCTGGTAAGCCCGGATTTCTCGCTCGAACGCTTCAAGACCGCGACGCGTGCCGTCCCCGTGGCGACCGCCCCGGTGGTTTCGGCCGACAGTTCGATCATGGACATGATCGACGCGGACGCCGAGGACGAGACGGAAGAGGACAGCGTCGAGACCCCGGTCGAGGACGAAGCGCCCGCGCCCGTTGAGAAATCCGAAACGCCCGAGAGCGACGAGGACACGCCGAAGCCGAAGAAGCGGCGCCGGCGGCGTCGGCGGAAGTCGAGCAAGTCCTCGGGCAGCGGCTCGGGCGAGAACGGGTCCGAGAACGGTTCGGACAATGGCTCGGACAACGGCTCCGACACCGGGTCGGACGAAGGCGGCGACAAGGCCAAGAGCAGCCCCGGGACAAGCGGATCGGATGCGGCCACCGCGTCCGAAGCCGACAGCTCGGGCGAGACCCCGGCCGAGGCGCCTGTGACAGCGGCCGAGACCCCCGTGGCGGACACGCCCGAGGAAGCGCCGGCAGCCGAGCTTGCAACCGCCGACGGCACCGCCGAAGAGGCCGCTCCGGCCGAACTGGACCTGCCTGTCGCGCCGGATGACGAAGTTGCGCCGCAGCCGGCCTTTGCCCCCGAGGGCGAGGCCGAGCCGATGGCCGCCGCGCCCGTTGAGGAGCCCGTCGCGCCCGAACTGGACGCGGTGAGCGAGCTTGAGGCGCCGGTGCCGGCAGACGAAGCCCCGGTCCTGGAAGCCGTGGCCGAGGCCCCGGCAGAGGCGGTCGTCAGCGAGGACGCGCCGGTCGAAGGGACCGCCACCGAGGAGGCCCCGACCGAGACGGCCGCCACCGAGCAGGCTCCGTCCGCGACGGTATCGGACGACACGCGCGAAGAGCCCGCCGAAAAGGAACCGGAATCCGTCGCGGCCGAGGCCACGGCAGAGCCCGATCCTGAACAACCGCCGAAGCCCAAGCGGCGCGGCTGGTGGTCCATGGGATCGTGATAAAGACAGCGTGAATGAAACAGGGCGCGGCTTCGGCCGCGCCTTTTTCGTTTGGGAGACCTTTCTGGGGTCCTTTCGGCGGAGCGTTCGGCCGGCCCCGAGCCGGGCGCGCGGCCTAGCCGCCCTTGCGCACCAGGTAGATCTGCATCTCGTCCCGGTCTTCCTGCCCCAGCAGGCCATGCCCGGCCTCCCGGCAGAAATGCGGCACGTCGATCACCGCCGCCGGATCATCGGCCCAGATCTGCAGCACCGCGCCCTCGGGCAGCGCCTGCAGCCGCTTGCGGGCCTTGAGGACGGGCAGGGGGCACAGCAGGCCCCGGGCGTCGAGCGTTTCGCTGATCTCGGTCATGTCCCTTCAGATAGGCCCGGGCAGCGCCGCTGTCCACGGGGATGTGACCTCTCGGCGCGTGACTGCCTGCGCGGAATGCCCTAAGCGAAAGTCATGTTCGGACTGGATATCATCGACGCGGCCCTTCTGCCGGCCATGGCCATCGCCCTTTTCGCGGGGCTTATCAGCTTTCTGTCGCCCTGCGTGCTGCCCATCGTGCCGCCGTACCTCGCCTATATGAGCGGGGTTTCGGTGAATGAGCTGAGCTCGGACCAGCGCGAGCGGAACCCGGCGCTGCTGCCGGCGGTGTTTTTTGTTCTGGGCCTGTCGACGGTGTTCCTGTTCCTGGGCTTCGCGGCCTCGGCCATCGGGTCGGTCTTTCTGGCCTACCAGGGCTGGTTCAACACCATCGCGGGCCTTCTGGTGATGGGGTTCGGCGCGCATTTCGTCGGCGTCTACCGGATCGGCTTTCTTGACCGCGAGGCGCGGATCGACGTCGGCGACCGGGGCGGGTCGTCCTTCGGGGCCTATGTGCTGGGCCTGGCCTTCGCCTTCGGCTGGACCCCCTGCATCGGTCCGCAGCTGGGCGCGATCCTGTCGCTGGCGGCGTCCGAGGCCTCTGTCACGCGGGGCACCGCGCTGCTGGCGGTCTATGCCATGGGCCTTGGCGTGCCCTTCCTGCTGGTCGCGGCCTACCTGCCGCGCCTTGGCGGGCTGATGGGCTGGATGAAGCGCCACATGGAACAGATCGAGCGTGTCATGGGCCTGTTGCTCTGGACCGTCGGCCTGCTGATGCTGACGGGCGGCTTCTCGCGCTTCTCCTACTGGCTGCTGGAGACCTTCCCGGGCCTTGCGATGCTGGGCTGACACGGCTGACTGGTCGGCCTTAATCCGACCATGATCCCACCACGATAGGCTGCTAGGGTAGGGTCAAAGAGGTCCCAGATGAGCAGTCCCCCTACCCATGCGGTCAGGCGCCGCCGGGTGTTCTATATTCCGGGCTACGATCCGATCCCTCCGCGCAAGTACCGCGAAATCTATCGGCGGGAGGGCGCGGAGCAGGCGGCTGTGTCCGGCTATGAGCTGTCGATCGCGCCGCGCAGCGCAGGCGAGGGGCGCTATGGCTGGAGCGTTACGGGCCGGATGGACGGCGCCGAGGTGCAGGCGGAGATCGACGTGCTGGTCTGGTCCGATATCGTCAGGGCCTCGATGTCGAGGTCGATCCCGGCGACCTACGGCCAGCTGGCGCGGACCGCCTGGAGCTATATCGGCAGCGGCGCCTTCTTCCGACTGATGCGCCTGCGCAAGGGGCCGATGATCGCCGCGCTTTATCCGGTGGGGATGTTGATGCTTTACCTCGCGGTGGCGGGGCTGGCGGGCTGGGCCGTGGGCGCGACCCTGGCCGGGCTGGCCGGTGGCTGGGGCGTGGCTTTGGGCTGGCTGCCGGGGCTGGCCGTGGCGGCGCTGGTGCTGCGGGGGGCGCGGGCGCTGGATGGCCGGACCTTCGTCTTCTACCTGATGCACGATTTCGCCTATTCCGCGCAGCGTGACGGGGCGATCCCCGGGCCGCTGTCGGACCGGCTGGCCGCGTTCGGGGACCTGGTGGCCGGGGCGCTGGCAGAGGAGGTGGACGAGGTTTTGGTGGTCGGCCATTCCTCGGGCGCGCATCTGGCGGTGACGATGCTGGCCGACCTGATCCGCGAGGGGCGCGTGCCCGCGGAGGGACCGGCGCTGGCGCTGCTGTCGCTGGGGCAGGTGGTGCCGATGGTCTCCTTCCTGCCCCGGGCGGACCGGCTGAGGGGCGATCTGCGCTATCTCAGCCAGCGGGAGGAACTCACATGGGTCGATGTGACGGCGCCAGGCGATGGCTGCGCCTTTGCGCTTTGCGACCCGGTGGCGGTCAGCGGCGTGGCGCCCGGGCGCAAGCGCTGGCCTTTGGTGGTGTCGGCCGCCTTCACGCAGACCCTGTCGCCGGCCCAATGGGCGGCGCTGCGCTGGCGCTTTCACCGGCTGCATTTCCAGTACCTGCATTCCTTCGACCGGCCCGGCGATTACGATTACTTCCGGATTACCGCCGGTCCGCTGACCCTCGCCGACCGCTACGCGGGACGTGCGCCCTCGGCCTCGCGGATCGAAACGCCGATCTCGCGCTATACCTCGGTGGCGCCATGATCCCGCCCAAGCCCGCCGCGCGGCCCGACCGGGTGTCGCTCTTGCGGTATGCGCGGCTGTTCCGGCGCGATATCCTTTCGGCCCAGCCCGAGCGGCTTTACCGCGCCTGGATGGCGGAGTTCCGGACGCCCTTCTTCCGGTCGTTCCTGGTCAACCAGCCGGAGCTTGTGGCCGAGATCCTCAAGGCGCGGCCGATGGATTTCCCGAAATCGAACCGCGTGGGCGAGGGGCTGCGGCCGCTGCTGGGCAACTCGGTCTTCCTGACCAACGGCGCGACATGGGAGCGGCAGAGACGCATCATCGACCCGGCCTTCGAAGGCGGGCGGCTGAAGGATACCTTTCCCGCGATGCTTGCGGCGGCGGAGCGGGCCGAGGCGGCGCTGGCGGACAAGGCGGACGGCAGCCCGGTCGAGATCGAGGAGATCACCAGCCATGCCGCGGCCGACGTGATCTTCCGCACGCTCTTCTCGATCCCGATCGATCACGCGGTGGCGGCGCAGGTCTTCGAGGAATTCCGCGCCTACCAGCGCAGCCAGCCGATCCTGAACCTTGCGGCTTTCGTGCCCGTCCCGCGCTGGGTGCCGCGCTTCTTCTCGCGTCAGTCGCGGGCCACGGCGCGGTCGATCCGGGCTCTGATCACCGGGCTGACCGAGGCGCGGCAGGCCGAGATCGCGGCGGGCCGCGCGCCGGACGACCTCGCGACCAAGATCATGACGACGGTGGATCCCGAGACCGGCGAGGGGTTCGATACGGCCGAAATGGTGGACCAGGTGGCGATCTTCTTCCTCGCGGGGCACGAAACCAGTGCCTCGGCCCTGGGCTGGGCGCTCTATCTGCTGGCGCTCTTCCCCGACTGGCAGGAAAAGGTGGCACAGGAGGCGCGGGGCATCGAGACCTGGGAGTTCGCCGCGGTGTCGCGGTCGCGGGTGACGCGGGACGTGTTCCGCGAGGCGCTGCGTCTGTATCCGCCGGTGCCGATGATGGTGCGCGAGGCGACGGGCTGTGAGCGGTTCAGGGACCGGGAGGTGCCGAAAGGGGCGCAGCTGGTGCTGAGCCCCTGGCATCTGCACCGGCACAATCGGCTCTGGGAGGATCCCGATGGGTTCGATCCGGCGCGCTGGCGGACGGAGAACGGACGGCAATGCGGGCGCGAAGCCTTCATCCCGTTTTCCGCCGGCGCGCGGGTCTGTACCGGGGCAGGGTTCGCGATGATCGAGGGTGTGCTGATCCTCGCCCGCTTGATGGCGCGGTTCGAGGTCAGGCCGGTGGCGGACAAGGTTCCGGTGCCGGTGGCGCATCTGACGGTGCGGTCGCGGGACGGGATCTGGCTGGAGGTCAGGGAGCGGGGAGAGTAAAACTTTCCCTGAAAGTTTTGGCAAAAGTTTCAGAGAAACTTTTGGTGTGCCCGGCCTGGTCAGAGCCAGATTCGGACCGGGTCGTTGTTGCAGAAGATGACAACCTGGTCTCCGTTGAGCACGGCGTGATAGCCCCGGCGGCGCAGTTCCTGTTCAAAGGCGGCCCGGCCGACAACCCTTTCCAGGTCCCGAAGCGAACGGCGCACGACCTGGCCCTGGCGCGCGGCCTTGGCATCGAAGATCCGTTGCATCCAGAGATCGGGCGGAAGGTGATGCGGCATGGTGTTCATGCCGGCAGAGTGCAAGATCGAGGTTAACGGGCCCTTAACCGCCGCAGCACGAACAGCCGGATCGCCGAGGCGAGGCCGGTGTCCAGGTCGCGCTCGGCGTCGATCTCGGCTGCCAGCGCGTTGAGCGGGCGGCCCTCCTCGGCGGCGATCTCGCGGAAGGCGGCCCAGAACTCGTCTTCGAGCGAGACGCTGGTGCGGTGCCCGCGCAATGTCAGCGACCGCTTCTTCGGCGGGCTCATTCGTCGGACTTGTGGCCGTCGAGGCGCCGGCTGGCGCGCTCGGCTTCGGCCTTTGCGCGGTCCTTCTCGGCCCTGGTCCGGCCGAATTTCACCGCGTTCTGGTCGGCGCGGGCCTTTGCATCGGCCCGCGCCTTGTCTTTCCGGACCCTGTTCAGGTTGACCGGCTTGCTCACGCCTTGGGCCCGATCATGTCCTCCGGGCGCACGACGCGGTCGAAGGTTTCCTCGTCGACGAAGCCGAGTGCGATCGCTTCTTCCTTCAGCGTGGTGCCGTTCTTGTGCGCCGTCTTGGCCACCTTGGTCGCGTTGTCGTAGCCGATGGTGGGGGCCAGCGCCGTCACCAGCATCAGGCTTTCCTTCATCAGCTTCTCGATCCGCGCCTCGTTGGCCTGGATCCCCGACACCATGTTGTCGGTGAAGGCCGAGGCACTGTCGCCCAGCAGCTGCATGGATTGCAGCACGTTGTAGCTCATCATCGGGTTGTAGACGTTCAGCTCGAAATGGCCCTGGCTTCCGGCAAAGCCCACGGCGGCGTCGTTGCCCATCACATGGGCGCAGACCATGGTCAGCGCCTCGGCCTGTGTCGGGTTCACCTTGCCGGGCATGATCGAGGAGCCGGGTTCGTTTTCCGGCAGGATCAGCTCGCCCAGTCCCGAGCGGGGGCCGGAGCCCAGCAGGCGGATGTCGTTGGCGATCTTGAAGAGCGAGGCGGCCACCGTCTTCAGCGCGCCGGAGAACATCACCATCGCGTCATGGGCGGCCAGCGCCTCGAACTTGTTGGGGGCGGTGACGAAGGGCAGGTCGGTGATCTCGGCCATGTTCCTGGCGACCATCTCGGCCCAGCCGGGTTTCGTGTTCAGCCCGGTGCCGACGGCGGTGCCGCCCTGCGCCAGCTCGTAGATATCGCCGAGGCAGGCTTCGACCCGTTCGATCCCCTTGGCGACCTGGTGGGCGTAGCCGCCGAATTCCTGGCCCAGCGTCAGCGGCGTCGCATCCTGGGTGTGAGTGCGGCCGATCTTGATGATGTCCTTGAATTCATCCGACTTGGCGGCCAGCGCGGCATGCAGTTTCTTCAGTCCCGGCAGCAGCACGTCGCGCGCCTGCATGGCGATACCCACGTGCATCGCCGTGGGGAAGGTGTCGTTCGACGACTGCCCCATGTTGCAATGGTCGTTGGGGTGCACCGGGCTTTTCGAGCCCATCTCGCCGCCCAGCATCTCGATCGCGCGGTTCGAGATCACCTCGTTCGCGTTCATGTTCGACTGGGTGCCGGAGCCGGTCTGCCAGACGACAAGCGGGAAGTTGTCGTCGAACTTCCCGTCGATCACCTCTCCGGCGGCGGCGACGATGGCCTCGCCGACTTGCCTGTCGATCGTTCCCAGCTCCAGGTTGGCCTGGGCACAGGCCTTCTTGACCACGCCGAGGGCGCGGATGATCGGCACCGGCTGCTTCTCCCATCCGATCGGGAAGTTCATGATCGACCGCTGGGTCTGTGCGCCCCAGTACTTGTCGGTCGGAACTTCCAGCGGGCCAAAGCTATCGGTTTCGGTGCGGGTCTCGGACATCGGGCGCTCCCTTCGCGTGAACACGTTACTGGCGGTTTAGCGGCGCATCGGCCCATAGGCAATCTGACACTTCCGCCGCAGCGGGCCACCGGCGGCCGGGACGGCGGGGCCGGCAAGCGGATGGGTGTCCGAAGAAACCCCTTGAGTTCGCCCCGGGGAGAACAGACACTTATATAAGTGGAGACCCCGCCACGCGACCTGAGAGGAGAAACACGGATGCAGCTTTGGATCGCCCCCCTGGCGTCGGCCCGGCGCCTGGCCGCAGCCATGGCCCTGGCGGCCTGCGGCGCATCGGCTGCGATGGCGGCCGAGGTTTCGGATTTCGTGGGCTCCTACACCGGAGAGGCCGAGATTGCCGCGGGCGAGGATATTCACCAGCGCGACCTGTCGGTCGAGATCACGGAGACCAAGGAAGGCTTCCGGGTGGACTGGACCACGATCACCTACCGCGCCGACGGCCGGGTGAAGGAAGCGGCCTATTCGATCAATTTCGTGCCCAGCGACCGCGACGACGTCTTTGCCGCGGCGATGCGCAAGAACATGTTCGGCCATGACGTGCAGATGGACCCGATGAAGGGCGAGCCCTACGTCTGGGCCCGCATCATCGACGACACGATGACGGTCTTCTCGCTTTTCGTGGATGACGAAGGCGGCTACGAGATCCAGGAATTCAACCGGACGCTGGCCGATAGCGGGCTGGAGCTCGATTTCCTCAGCGTCCGCAACGGCGCGGTCAAGCGCCGGGTGGATACGTTTCTGGAGCGCCAGTAGTCGCGTACTGATCCGGTGGGTGCCCCGGCCGGCGGGTTCTGCCGGGCCGGCCCTGTGTCGGCTGACGCTAGGGTTGCAAGCCGTTCCGCGACATTCCCGGCGACGGACCCGCAGATCCAGCCGCAGGTTACTTGCGGAACTTGTCCAGCGAGACGACCTCGGCATCCGATCCGCGCGTCGGTTGGGGATCGGGCGTGTCGTCGGGATCGGCGGGTCGCGGCGGATCGGTCTCTTCATCCTCGGTGGATTCAAAGCGCAGGCCGAATTCGACAGACGGATCCACGAAGGTCTTAATCGCGTCGTAGGGAATGTACAGCGGCTCGGGCTGGTCGCCGAAGTTCAGCGTCACGGCAAAGCCGTCCTCGGCCACGTCGAGATTCTCGAACCAATGCTGCATCACCACCGTCATTTCGGACGGGTAGCGATCCGAAAGCCAGTCCGCCAGCAGGGCGTCGGGGTGGGTCGTGTCGAAGGTGATGAAGAAATGATGCGCGCCCGGAAGCCCGTTTTCCTGCACGTCGAGCAGCACGGCCTTGATCAGCCCGCGCATCGCCGTATGCATCAGATTTCCGTAGTCGATCTTGCGTGACATGGCACAATTCCTTGGGGCCTTGGCAACAGAATAGGGGATTCGGACGGAAACGAAAGACGCCCCGTGCGTTTATCGTTCACACCAGATTCAACGTCAGCGCAAGCGCCGCGCAAAGCGCCAGTGTCTGCACCATCCCCCAGCGCAGCCCGAACATCAGCCCCGCGGCACAGGCCGTAAGCGCCAGGGCAACGGGATCGAGGCTGCCTGTGTCGGGCCAGGGCAGGTCCACGGGGCCAAGCGGGATGCTGCCGACGCGGGCAAAGAGCACGTGAAGGGCGAACCAGATCGACAGGTTCAGGATCACGCCCACCACGGCCGCGGTCACGCCCGACAGCGCCCCGGTCAGTCGCGGCCGGGTTCCGAGACGGTCCAGAAAGGGACCGGCGAGGAAGATCCAGAGGAAACAGGGCACGAAGGTTGCCCAGAGCGACACGATCCCGGCGGCAATCGCCAGCCCGGCGCCGCCCGACAGATAGCCCGCCAGCATCGCCACGAACTCGGTCACCAGGATCAGCGGCCCGGGTGTCGTCTCGGCCAGGCCGAGGGCGTCGATCATCTGGGTCGTGGTGATCCAGCCGTATTGCTCCACCACCGTCTGGGTCATGTAGGCCAGCACGGCGTAAGCCCCGCCAAAGGTGACCACGGCAAGCCAGGCGAAGAACCAGCTGACCTCGGCCAGCAGCGGCGGGCCGAAGAGGCTCAGCGCCGCCAGCGGCGCCAGCCAGAGCGTGCCCCAGAGCGCCGCGGTGCGGACCGGGCGGGCCAGGGGCGCCGGCGTGGCGGGGGCGGGCCCGGGGGCGGCATCGCGCGCCTTCAGGTAGCCCCAGAGCCCGGCGGCGGCGATGATGACCGGATAGGGCAGTTTCAGCGCGAAGATCGCCAGGAAGGCCAGCCCGGCCACCACCCAGGCTCCTCGCGATTTCAGCGCGCGCATCGCCACGCCCCGCAGCGCCTGCAGCACGATGACGATCACCGCCGCCTTCACCCCGGTAAAGGCCGCCTGCACCGGCCCCAGCTGCCCGTAGGCGGCATAAAGCGCCACCAGAACGCCGATCACGATCGCCCCGGGGATCACGAAAAGCCCGCCCGCGATCAGCCCGCCCGGCACGCCCCGCAATCGCCAGCCCGCATAGGTCGCCAGCTGCATCGCCTCTGGCCCCGGCAGCAGCATGCACAGCGACAGGGCGCGCAGGTAGCTGTCCTCGTCGAGCCAGGGCCGGTCCTCGACCAGCTCCTTGTGCATCAGCGCGATCTGCGCCGCGGGCCCGCCGAAGGACAGGATCCCGATGCGCCCGAAGACGCGGAACAGCTCGGCATGGGAGGGCGGCGCGCGGTGGGCCGCGGGAGAGGACGGGGTGGTCTCGGGCATGATGTCTCCGCTCGAGGCCCCGGGCTGGTGGAGAAAGGGGATGGCTGGGGCAGTCGGGCGGAGATGAGCCCGGCGGCGGAGCGCCTGTCAAGGCTTGCCCGGCCGGGTGCGGTTGCCGTGTCGCAGCAGGCGCGCCGTGGGAGAGGGGTGAAGCAGCGTGAGGGGCACATGGCCCTCGCAGAGGCCGTTCCCGCGCGATCGATGCATCGGCCCCTGCACGGGCCTGCCGACCGCTGCGCACATTGTGCAGCCAGCGCGAACCACGTGGCCGATGGCGCTTAAATCATGGGAAGGAGGAAATGCAGGCTTCTGCGTGATCCACCAGATGTTCCGCAATATCAGAGCGATAGAGTTTCCAGTGTGAGCGAGAACATTCGCGAACAGGTCGGAAACAAACCAGCACCTTGTAAAGCGCGTTGTGGGGAGAGGAGGCAAAAAGGAAGCCCCGGCGCGCTGGGGAACGCGACCGGGGCCATCGAGGTAGTAGATGAGGTACATCTGTACACCAAGAATACCGGATCCGAGGTGGCGCGTCACCCCATTTTGACCAGGCATTGGGGGATCTCGGCATGAGCAACCGTCTGCCCGCCATCGCGGCCGATCTGGCTGACCTGCACAGCGAGATCCAGACCCACAACGTGGCAGCTGCCGAGAAAGCCATTGCGGCCGGCAGGTTGCTGACCGAGGCCAAGGCGCTTGCGGGTCATGGCACTTGGCTGCCGTTCCTCGCCGAAGCGGGGATCCCTGATCGGACCGCGCAGAACTACATGCGTCTGTGGAGGTCGGGACTAAATGCGCCACTGGTGGCGGATTTGGGAGGGATACGGGCTGCCCTGTCCTTCCTCGCCAAATGGCGGATGCCGGGTCTAGAGGAAGCGCTCTACATCAGTATCGGCGACAAGCGGCCGGTGGACTGTGCTACGGTGAACTTCGCGTTCGTCTGGCGGGATGTTCACCTGCCCGATCTCGTGTCGATCGCGGCTGTCATTGGCAACGATGCCTTGGTGACCCAGCGGCCGATGCCTCCGGGGGTCGATATCGAGGGCCATCAACCGGTTGATGCCGTGCTTACATGGTTGGAGGCGCACGGCTTCTTACCGATCGGCGATTGGCACATCGAGATCGAGGACATCCGAATGTCCATGCCGGTGATCGCTTCGATCCTTCGCGACATCTACGCCCATCCGGGGCAAATCGGGCGCGAGCCTGTCATTGCGAGGGACTGGCACTCGAAGCTCCTCTACGTCCGCGACGAGCGAGACAGCAAGGGCGGGGGCGCCTGATGGGACGCGACAAGAAGAACGAACAGCGCAAGGAGGCCGTCACCGTCCTGCGGCTGGACGTGATGCGCACCCCGGCATGGCGGGCTCTGTCACTACCGGCACAAGCCCTCTACCCGTGGATCAAGCTGGAATGGCGCGGGGCCAAGTTCAACAACAACGGCAAACTGCGCCTGTCCGTCCGTCAAGCTGCGGACTGTATGGGCTGCAACATCAAGACCGCCATGCGGGCTTTCCAAGACCTGCAGGCCAAGGGCTTCATCATCCAGACCGAAGGGGCCAGCCTAGGCATGGAAGGCATGGGCAAAGCCCCTGCGTACGAGCTGACAGAGATTGTGTCTGCCGGTGGCCGAGGCCCTGGCAAGCAGTTGTTCTTGAATTGGTCCGAGGGACATGACTTTCCGGTCAAGATGACGCCGACGCGCGCCCGTCCAAAAACAAAACCCTGTTCCGCGAAAGGGAACACTGTTGTTCCATTTAAGGGAACGAACCGATGATGGCCTGTTCCGTTAAAGGGAACGCCCTGTTCCCCGAGAAGGAACGAAATGGCCGGTTTTGCCCCTCACCCTGTTCCGCGAAAGGGAACATCCTAGTAAGCCATGGGGTGGTGGTCGGGGACGCGGCGGCACTTGGTCAGAGATACACCCGTGCCCTGCTGAGTGCTGAGCAGTCTGGCCGACCGGGAGCCATCCCACAGCGGGAGGGCGGACAGACTGCGTGCCTGCCGCCCGTGACCTGCGCTGAAGCATGGGTCCTTCCCAGCCCCTGCCCATTGCGGGGACGGAAGCCCCCGATATTTCGCTCGCTTTCAAATTTTGCAAGGGGATGAGGCAGCATGAGGATTTTGCAGCGAATGCCGGACGACGAGGACGGCACCCCGGTCCACATGATCGGCAGCGCCGACCTGCGCGAGCTCCTGGACATCTCGTCGGGCAAGCTGACCGACCTGGTGCAGCGCGATATCGCGATCCGGCACGCCCGCGATAGCTACGATCTGGTTCAGTCCACGCGGAATTACGTCCAGCACCTGCGCGGCGTGGCGAGCGGCCGGGGAGGCGAGGAAGCGACCCTGAACCTGACCGAGGAGCGGGCACGGCTGGCCCGTGAACAGGCGGACGGCGTGGCGCTGAAGAACGCCAAGGCGCGCGGCGAGCTGGTCGAGGCGGCCGAGGTCGAGCGGGCGTGGGCGGACACCTTGCGCCATGTCCGGTCCCGGATCTTGGCAGTGCCATCGCGCATCCGGGAAAAGCTCGGGCACCTGCCGGCCGAGGATATCGCCGCCATCGATCGCGAGCTGCGCGACACGCTGGCCGAGCTGGGGGGCGAGCATGGAGATTGAGGAGATTCGCCGCGCCGCCCTGCGAGCCCTGGTGCCGCCGCCGCGGCTTCAGCTGTCCGACTGGATCGAAGCTGAGATCAGCCTGCCGGACGGGGTGAGCGCCCAGCCTGGACCGGTGCGCCTGTGGCCCTTCCAACGAGAAATTGCCGACGCGATTGGCGATCCGCTGATCGAGCGTGTGACCCTTATCAAGCCGGTGCGCGTGGGCTTCACGACCATGCTGACCTCGGCTGTGGCGAGCTTCGTGGCCAACGACCCGTCCCAAATTCTCTGCCTGTTGCCGACCGAGGCTGACGCGCGGGATTACGTGGTGTCCGATGTCGAGCCCATCTTCGCAGCGTCCGACGCTGTCTCGGCCGCCATGTCCGAGGATGGAGAGGACGCCGGCCGCAACACGTTGCTGTCCCGGCGCTTCCCTGGTGGCTCGCTGAAGGTGGTCGCGGCAAAGGCGCCGCGCAACCTGCGCCGCCACAATGTCCGGGTCCTGTTCATCGACGAGGCCGACGGCATGGAGACCACGGCGGAAGGTTCGCCGATCGTCCTGGCCGAGCGCCGCACATTTTCGTTTCCAGATCGCAAGATCGTCATGGGAAGCACGCCAGTCTTCGAAGAGACGAGCCACGTCCTGCGGGCCTACGCCAAGTCTGACGCGCGGGTTTTCGAGGTGCCGTGCCCGAGCTGCGGGGCCTTTACCGAAATCGAGTGGGGCCACATCGTCTGGGACGAGGGCCAGCCCGGCACCGCCCGCTTCCGGTGCCCGCACTGCGAAGACGAGATCGAGGAGCGGCACAAAGCGGCGATGGTGGCGCAAGGCGCATGGCGCGCAACCCGGCCGGAGGTGGAAGGGCACGCCGGCTTCCGGCTGAATGCCCTGGTCAGCCTTCACGCCAACGCGGCCTGGGGCAAGCTGGCGGCCGAGTTCATCGAATCCAAGGATGATCCGACCACGCTGCAGACCTTCGTGAACACGATCCTGGGGCAAGGTTGGCGCGGGGAGGGCGACGAGCTGGACGATTCCGAGCTCGCGAGCCGAGCCGAACCCTTCGCGCTCGACAACCTGCCCGAGGAGGTGCTGGCCATCTCCGCCGGCGCAGACGTTCAGCACGACCGGATCGAAGTCACCTTGGTTGGCTGGTCACGCGAGGACGTGGCGTTCGTGCTGGGGCATGTCGTGGTCTGGGGGCAATGGGACGACGCGGAGACCTGGCAGGAGCTCGACGAGGTGCTGCGGATGCGCTGGAAGCATCCCCTGGGCGGCACGCTTGGGATCGACGCCACGGTGATCGACGCCGGTGACGGCAGCACCATGGGTGCCGTCATGGACTTCTGCGGACCACGGGGGCGGCGAAAGGTGCTCGCTGGGAAAGGGGTGGCTGGGACGCGACCGATGATCGAACCGTCGAAGAGCAAGAGAAAGGGCCATGCGCGGCTATGGCTGGTCGGCGTGGATGGGATCAAGACGACGCTGTTCAACCGGATCGCCCGCGTCGGTTCCGTGCGCTTCTCCGAAAGCCTGCCGCCGTCCTGGTATGAACAGCTTGCCTCGGAGCGCCTCGTCGTGCGCTACGTCCGTGGCCAGCCGGTGCGGCGCTTCGAGCGCATCCCGGGGCGCCGGGCCGAAACGCTGGATTGCACCGTCTATGCTTGGGCCGCGCGCCAGGTGGTGCACGTGAACTGGGACGAGCGCGCCGGGCAGCTCCGCAGCGGGGCGGCTGACCGGCCAAAGGCGAAGAACGTCATCCGGTCAGCTTGGATGGCCAGATGAACTCCGACGCTCACCAAGTCAGGAAAGAGGAACGACCATGAATCTGATCGAATTCGCCAAGACGGCAAAAGACGACGTTTCGCCGGAAGACTTCGTCGCCAAAATGAAGGAAATTCTTCCCCTCGATGAGGTCAAGAATCTGACCGAGGAAGAGGGGCTGATGTTCTTCAGCGCGGTTTCGTGGCTCCACGACCTCGGCTTGTTGCTGATTGAGTTCAACGAGCAAGACGGGGAGATGCCGTCGCCGGATGGCCAGCGCATGGCCCCCTGTATCCCCGGGACCCACGGGCCTTTCATCGACACTGTGCTGACGCGCGGACGGGACGAACCGGACTTCTCGCCCCTGGTCAATTTCGGGCTCGAATAGGCTTGGGTCACCAGTATGCGTTTCAATTGACGATGCTGGTAGACGGGCGCGCGAAATCATCGTTATCGTCGGCATACTGACGATATGAATTTGCTAGTGGGAAACGAAGTATGAGCGAAATTAAAGAGGGCGATGTGGTGGTGCTGAAATCCGGCGGAAAGTTGATGACCTTGGGAGACACTCCATTCAATAAGGGGCAGCATCGCACATGCTATTGGTTTGACGGTGCGGAATTGAAAACCGCGGAGATTCATATCTCGGCGCTCAAACTGGCCTCTGAGTAACTCCTGACAGGTCAATCCCCCTCTTGGGGGATTGACCGCTTCAAGCTCGCGACGCCAAGGCGTTGCGTAGCGGGCCCAAGTACGGGCTATTTTTTCAACCTCACCCCGGCGCCGCCGCCGTTCTCCGGGATGAACTCGACCCCGGCGGCCTCGAGGGCGGCGCGGATCGCGGCCTGCGCAGTACCAGGGCCGTTTGCGTCAGTTTCTGCGCGCGTCACGGTGTTTCGATGAACCCCAGCCTTTTCGGCGAGATCTCGAACTGTCCAGTTTAGCAGGCCCCGGGCGGCTCTGATTTGTGCACTTGTCACCATGGCGCCTTTCTGTTTATGGTGCATTTGTCACCATACCACACCAGGAGACCCTTACAATGACCAAAGACCCCGCCTGCGGGAACAGCCCCGCTTTGCCTTCGATCAAGGACTGTCAGCACGCCGCCGTGACTCTGGCAGGGACGCTCGACGCAATCGAACTGATGCTTATGGAGGAAGGAGCCGGACACAGCCAGTGGAGCAACCCAGCCCTGTCGGTGGTTCATATGGCCAGGCAGCATGCGCAAGAACTGGCGGACAACCTTGATCGGGTGTCGTCATGAACCGGCCTGATACCGCGATCCTGCGGCTTTTCCACGAGCGCCAAGCACTCATCGATGCCGCCGGGGAGCACATTTGCGCCCGAACCGGTAGGGACGAAGACGATGAGTTCGATAGCCTGTTCTACCGCCGGTCCGATGAACTGGAAGCCCAGATGATGGCACTGCCATGCACCTGCGCCGCAGACTTCGCCGCCAAGATGATCGTGGGAACCTGCCAAGGGGGGGTGTTCTCCGATTGGAAGGATGGCGAGATCTGGCGCGAAGCTCGGGATCTGGTCGGCATGGATGGGCCCGACCATCAGCCGGCGTGAGGTTCCGGCGGGCGCACTGGGAGTAGGGAGGATACTTTGCCCGTGCGTTGCGCGAACAACTTGACAGCTGCGGTTTGTCTGTGCATTGTGCAAAGAAATGCCGAAAACTGCCCTGCTCAAGGATATGAAAATGCGCCCAGTCGGTTACCTGGAAAATTTCGCTTCGCGCTTGGATGAAGAGCCCAAAACAATGGTCGTGATCGATCGAGCTCTGGCCGAGCGTGGACATCGCCGCAAAGGGCAGGGGCGGGTCATTCCCGCCCCGACACTGCGCGAAGACCTCATGCTCATGCTCACCGTGATGGTTCGCAAGGCCCGAGGTTCGGGAAGTGGGATCCAAGCCGCGATCGAGGATGCGGAGAAATTTGCTACGCTGCCGGTGATGCAGATGAGCGGGGATTTCTTCAATAGCCTCAAATCCGCCACCTTCATCGAAGCGCTCGAAGAGTTCTGCACTCGCCTTCGTCAACGCGACGATGATTGCCTTCAGGCAGTGGGATCTCACTTCGTGTTGGAGCTGAATTTGACGAAAGAAGAAGCGCACATCGATGGGAGCGATGCCAGCAAGAATCACGTGATTTTTGGCTGCAATGCATCGCGTGTCGGCCGCGACCTCACGCGGATCAGCCGTCTTCGTGACGGCTTTCTCGTGATGCTCGCTCACACTCCGCGAGATGACTGATGGTGGCGGCGGCCTTCGGCACCATCGGTCGCGTCGTCCGTGACCTTTTAACTCCCCCGCCCTGGTCGGCAGGTGGGAAGGTCACGGGCGGCGCACATACACGGTCTCTGGACGCCGCTGGTGGCGGGCGCCGGGGAGCCGGTCTCGGCACATTTGGACAACTCAATTCGGAGATCGCCGCCGGGCAGCACATGGTCGGGTCCCGAGCGGCGTACCTAGCAGCGAACAACGCCTGGATGAGCAACGCGCGAGGCAACCTCGTGGCTTACCTGGTCGGCACCGGAGCGCGGCCCACGGCCCGCAACGTGTCCCGCCAGGAGCGCCGGCAGGTGCAGCGCAGATTCGAGACCTGGGCCGCGCGGGCTGACTTCCTCGGGCGCACGGATTTCTTCGGCCTGCAACAGCAGGTGGCAAATGACCTGGTGGTCTATGGCGAAAGCCTGGTGCTGATGCACGATGAGCCCGAGGGGCTGCAGCTGCAGGTCATCGCGCCGGATCACCTGGACGCGTCCAAGACGGCGCAGCTGGGCGACGGGCGGATGATCGTCAACGGCGTGGAATTCGACGCACGGGGGCGGCGCTTGGGATACTGGGTCCTGCCGGATAGGCCGCATTCGACCTTCGCGGAGTTCGCCCCGGCCGTCCGCGTGGATGCCCGCGACGTGTGCCACATCTTCCACCCGATCGGATCGGGGCAGGTTCGCGGCCTCAGCTGGTTCGCCCCGGCGATCCTCCCGGCCAATGAACTGGATCAGCTGACCGACGCGCTGCTGGTCGCGGCGAAACTGGCGGCGATGCACGCGGCCTTCGTCACCGACGTGAACGACACCGCAACCGACGAACACCCGCTGGAAGACCCGGTTTGGGAACCTGGCGCGATCACCCGGCTGCCATTCGGGACTGACGTGAAGTTTTCCAGCCCGGATCAGGTCAAGGAAGCGCCCGCGCTTGTGCGAATGAACCTGCAAGCACTGGCTGCCGCTCTGGGACTACCCGAGCACCTTGTTTCAGGGGATCTCAGCAACGCCAACTACAGCAGCCTGCGAGCTGGCCTGATGCCCTTCCGGGCACGGATGGAGCAGGTTCAGTATGCGACCTTGGCGCCGCAGTTCCTTCGCCCCGTCTGGGAGCGGTGGCTCACGCGGGAGGTGCTGCTGGGCGAGCTGGATATCCCGGCTGACACGCCGGCCGACTGGATCATGCCTCGGCCGCAGCAGGTCGATCCGCTGAAGGACATGGAGGCCACTGAAAAGGCGCTGGCCCTGGGCCTTACCAGCCGGAGGCAAGCTGTCAATGAGGCCGGCTGGCTGATCGATGATCTCGACGAGGAGATCCTGGCCGATCGCGAGCGCGAGGCCGAGCTGGGCCTGAGCTTCACCACCAGCAGAGGGGAACCGGATGCCGCTTGATGTATCCATGCAGCCCGCCACCTTCGACCCGGCCGAGCGCACCGTCGAAGCGGTGATTGCGACCAGCTCGCCCGTCATGCGGCGGGATGAGCGCGGCGCCTACGCCGAGGTCCTGAACTTCGACACGCTGGACATGGCCCGCACCTCGGGCCTGCCCGTCCTGGACAGCCACAGCACCGCCAGCGTCCGCGACACGATCGGCAGGGTGGAATCCGTCCGGGTCGAGAACGGCCAGCTGATCGCCAAGCTACGGTTCAGCAGCGCCGACGACGTGCGGCCCGTCCTGCAGAGGATCGAGGACGGCACGCTGGCCGGCGTGTCGATCGGCTACCGGGTGCCGCGCTGGACCGAAACCACTGCCGGCGGGAGGCGAACCCGCACCCCGGCGGCCTGGTCGCTGACCGAGGTCACGATGACCAGCAACCCGGCGGATCCTTCCGCCCGCCTGAGGCACGAGCAAGGAGCACCAACGATGCCGCAAGAAGAACTCGAAACCATCTCGGAAGACGACGCCGAGAAGACCCGCCGATCGGAGATCCGCGGCCTGGTCCGCGCTGCGGGTCTGGGACCGGAGATCGCCGACGACCTTATCGACGCCGGGGCCGACATGACCCGCTCGAAGGCCGAGGTCTTTGACCACCTCGAAGCGAACCGCCGCGCGGCGCCGATCATCCGCAGCCACACCCCGGCGAACGATGACCCCGCCGTCATCACCCGGCGTCAGACGGAGGCCGTGGCCTTCCGCATGGCGGGGGGCGAACTGCAAGACGATGCTCGGGCATTCGTGAACATGTCCATGCGGGACATCGCGGCGGACAGCCTGCAGCGGGCCGGGGTTTCGACCCGGGGCATGAGCGCAGACGAGATCTTTCAGCGCGCGGCGCAGACGACCTCGGACTTCCCCCTGGTGGTCTCGAACGCGGCGAACAAGGTCGCGCTGGACACCTACAAAGCGGCGGAAAGCCCGCTGAAGACACTCTGCCGGCAGACCACGCTGGCCAACTTCAAGAAGTCGACGAGCATCCGCCTGGGCGAGATGGGCCGGCTGGAACAGATCGCCGAGGACGGCGAAATCAAGCACACCAGTCGCGCGGAAGCCGGCGAGGAGATGCAGCTCGCCACCTACGCCCGAGGGCTGACGGTATCCCGGCAACTTCTGATCGACGATGATCTGAACCTTCTCGGCGATATGACGGCGGCCCTGGGCGAGGCTGCGGCGCAGACCGAAGCCGACCTGCTGGTCAGTCTGCTGCTGGACAACCCGAACATGTCGGACGGCACGCCGGTCTTCGACGACAGCCGGGGCAACATCTATTCCACTGCAAGCCCAGACCACTACCCCAGCACCGTGAGCCTCTCGGGAGCCCGCAGGGCTATGCGGGGCCGGACGGGCCTGGACGGCAAAACCCTGATCTCGGTGACCCCCCGTTATGTCGTGGTCGGGCCCGAACTGGAAACCGTGGCCGAGCAGGTGCTGGCGGAGATCCAGCCGACGACTACCGACGATGTGAACCCGTTCAGCAGGCTGTCGCTCCTGGTGGAGCCCCGCATCGAGGATGACACCTGGTTTGTCTTCGCCGACCCGGCCCGTCTTCCGACCATGCGCTACGCCTACCTTGCTGGAGCGCAGGGGGTGCAGATCCAGCGAACAGAGACCTGGGACACCTTGGGCATGAAGTTTCGGGCATACCTAGACTTCGGAGCCGGGTGGCTGGACTGGCGCGGTGCGCACCGGATCGAGGAAGACGCGTCCTGATGGCGACCATCCCAACCATGGCTGACCCCTGCGGCCGCGCTGCTGCCCTGCGCGCGCTGCGGGACGAGGTCATCACCGGCGGCGGGGTGGTCGAGATCGAATCCGAGAGCGGCAACGGTCTGAAGCGCCGGGTGCGATACAGCACGGCCGACCTCGCCGGTCTCGATCGAGAGATCGCCGCAGCCGACGCAGCATGCGGTGGCGCAAGACCGCGCCGCCGGACCTTCTACCCTCAGACCTCGAAAGGACTGTGACCATGAAAAACTACATCCAGCGTGGCGACTCGATCACCGTGGCGGCGCCTGCTGCTGTCACCTCGGGGGCCGGCGTCCTGATCGGATCGCTGTTCGGTGTCGCGGCGACCGACGCGGAGACCGGGGCCGACGTGGCGATCTCGACGGTTGGCGTCTTCGACCTGCCGAAGGAACCCACGACCGACACCTTCGCGGTGGGCGCGCCGGTCGAGTGGGACGCAGCTAACGACCGCGTCACGGCTCTCGATGAAGGCGTGCAGATCGGTGTCGCGGTCGCCGCCGCCGGCGCCACGGCCGCCACAGTGGCAGTGCGGCTGGGCTGATCACGATGGCCCGCAGTCGCGTTATCCTTGGCGATCGCCCACCGTCCTATGTCAGTCGAGCGACATTGGCGGCCGAGCTCGACATGAGCGAGTCGACGGTCGATGCCTACGTGCAGCGTGGGCTTCTGCCGAAGCCGTTCAAATGGGGTGGCTCGGTGCGCTGGTCATGGGCTGACGTGCAAGCCTGTCTCGATGCCCAGGTCGCGGGCGGAGACGATCCCTTCATGAACGGAGTGGACAATGTCTAAGGTGTCGCTGCCGCGCCACGTCCATCGCGTGATATCGCGCGGCCGAGAGTACTACTACTATCAGGAGGGCAGGGGCACCGCTCACGCGGGCGAACGCGTCCGTCTTCCTGACGATCCCCAGACCCCGGAATTCTGGAACGCCGTGCGCCAAGCGCAAGGCATCTCCGGGCCGACGCCGACCGACACGATCGGCGCGCTGATCGACGCCTTCGAGGTCTCCTGGAAGACCCGGCAGCGCAAGATCAGCACCGGCACTCAGGACCAATACCGGCGCAATCTGAAGCCTGCCCGAAAGGCGTGGGGCGATCTGCCCGCCCGGGAGCTTCGACCCCGCCACGTCGACGCGCTCATTCGCAAGATCGGCGCGACCAAGCCCGGAACGGCAAACAATGTCCTGGCCGCGCTCAAGGCGATGGTCGCCTGGGCGAATGGCCCGGTCGAGCTGCTGGCCCACGATCCGACGCAAGGCGTCGAGCACTTCGCGAAGGGCGAGGGGCACCGCCCGTGGACGCCCGAACAGCTCGCCCTCGCGGAAGAGCACTTCACCGGCATGGTGCGCCGCTTCTACTTTCTGAGCCGCTACACCGGCCAGCGCATCAGCGACGTGGTGAGGCTCAACCCAAACGATATCGACGAGGGCGGATTTTCCCTGCCGCAGAAGAAGACAGGCGTCACGCCCTGGTGTCCGATCTTCCCGGAGCTCGAGGCCGAGATGTCGACCTGGGAGCGGCGGCCGGGCCCGTATCTCCTGCAGGAGGACGGCAAGAGCAAGGGACAGGCGTTCAGTACGAATCAGATGTGGAAGGCCTTCGACCGCGAGCGCGCGAAGCATCCGATTCTTGCCGGCGCGGTTCCGCACGGATTGCGGGCCAACGCGGTGATCCGGCTCCGTGGCGGAGGTTACACCGCGCTGCAAATCTCCGACATGGTCGGGATGTCCGTCGAGATGGTCGAGCACTATTGCCGACACGCGGACCGGAAGGCGAGCGGCCAAGCTGTTCTGAAGGAGTTACGAGAACGAACCGACGACACGACTGTAAAACATTGGAAAAATGGAAAGCAGAAATGACAGAACTACAGGCACTTACATCTCGGAAAATAGAATGCAGGCTTCTGTTGCCAGGTGCCTGCGAACCCCGCCTTACACTGCTAGGTGCAAGGGCTTAGATTTCGGTCTTGTTACTGCTTACGCAGCAACTGCAACCGGAGCACGATTGTCGTTGGCAATTGTACTATGTTCGCCGGTAACGGTGGCAGACAGCCGGGACAAAGCTAACCCCTTTAGACGTTCGTCGATCCTGTTTCGGCCCCATGATCCCCCAACGCGGGATGTTTGGTGGAGCCGCCGGGTACCGCCCCCGGGTCCGATCCGCTTATTACGAGCGCGTTTATGTCCATAGCTCCGAAGAGCAACCCTAAGGTAGTTGGGCCCGGCAGTGAGTTCAAGGTCCAAGACTTGCATCCTGTCCCCGACAGGGTACTTTTGGAAGGTGACGGCAACGAGGCGGGGTTCATGGCGAACATCCTCGTAATGGAAGACGATATCGCGTTTGCGACAGAGCTCCGCTTCGCGCGTGAGGACAGCGGCCACGCGGTGGTGACCTGCGACACCGGCAGCCGGGCCTATTCCCTGCTGGATGTGGCGGATCCGCCGTTCGATCTGTTGATCACGGACATATATGTCTACAGGGACGGTAGCGTCGATCCCGACGACGGAGCGCATCTGCTAGGGCTCCTGCAGGTGGAACGCGCGCGGGGACTTGGGCTGCCGCTGTCGAGTATGCCGATAATCGTCATATCCGGGGCCGTGCGGGGGCCCGGGCAATCGCGCCTTTTGACCATGGCCACCAAGTTCGGTGCGACGGACACCCTGCAGAAACCTTTTCACATGACGCAGCTTCTGGCGAAGGTGCAGGCCCTGATCGGGCAGCCCCAAGCGCATGTCGCCCGGGGCGATGCCGCGCGGCCTAACCTTTCACAAGGTTCAGGTTCGCGACGATGAGCCAGGCCGCCAGGGCCACCTCGATCCCGCCGAAGGCCAGCGCCTTGCCCAGGGGCGGGTGATCCACCAGGATCGACACGGCCCGGCCCGCCGCAGCCCCGGCATAGATGAACCCCAGCATCGCCCAGCTCAGCGGCTGGTTCAGCCAGATCGCCGCCGCGGCCGTCACCACGAAGAGTCCGCCGGCAGAGGCGCGCAGCTCGGACAGGCCCATGGTGGAGCCGTCGGTCTTCAGGTCCAGCGCTCCGGCCGCCCAGGTGGGCGACAGAAACGCGATCAGCCCCATGCCGATGGTCAGAACGCCCGCCACGATGTTCAGGATCTGGATCATCCCGTTCTCTCCTTGTTCACCGTCCCGGACATAGCGCCGGGCGTCAGGCAGGCAAGCGGGGCGGACGTGGCGGGCCGGCCGCTGGCCGGTCAGACGATCCTGGCAACGCACGGGGGAAGGGCATCGGAGTGACATGATTCTGCTGCAATGCGGAAGACTGTGCGCGACCTGGCGCGGCGTTGAGATGCGTGCTTAAGGAAAAGGTCATTTTTTGGCCGCAATTGTCGAGCAGGACAGTACAATTCTTCGTTATTCCGGTGCATTGGCGCCCGGGCGTGTCACGCGGGCGATCCGGGGCGGCAAAAACTGCGACTTGATCGGACCGCTCTGGTACGGATTGCTGGGAAATCCGACCGAATGCCGCCGCGTGACGTCAAAGTGTCGCCACGGGCCTGCCGGACCGGAAATGCGTGTGACCGTAACCAGGGGGAAGCCAGATGGCAGAAGACGTTCAGACCGTAACCAACGTGCCGGTCGATCCGGACTCGAACAATCCCTATGACTTCGACCAGACCTCGACCCTGTTCTTGTTGGACGACGGCGGCGCGGATGACGAGGGCTTCCGGTTCTCGGTCAACCTGCAGGGGTCGGAGACGCACGAGGACCGGATGGACGTCGCGCTGGTCATCGATACCTCGGGCTCGACCGGCGATTCCTCGGGCAGCGACTTCAACGGCGACGGCACCGACGAGACGGTGCTTGAGGCGCAGCTGATCGCCGCGCTGAACGTCTTCGACGCCTATTCCGCGGCCGGCTACGAGGGCGACGAGGTCGTGGTGTCGCTGGTGACCTTCTCGGGCGACGCGGATGACCGGGGCTTCTATACGCTCGACCAGCGCGACGAGCTGGTCGCGCAACTGGCCAAGATCCGGCACGAGGGGCCGGATGGCCAGACCGACTATGACGAGGCGCTTGACTCCACCATCGACGCCTTTGATGCCGCGGGCGCCAATCCCGACGGCACCAATCTGGTGCTCTTCATGTCCGACGGGTACCCGACCCGAAGCTCGGATTCCGATATCATCAAGGCGGCCGGCGACCTGGGCGATGCCTATAACGCGGTGATCCGCGGCATCGGCATCGGCGAGAATTCCGATCTCGACAAGCTCAACCTGCTCGACAACACGCCCGGCGGCGCGGTGCAGGTGGACGACGGCGAGGAACTGGTCGACATCGTGGTCCAGCCCCTGACCGAGGCTGATTTCCTGCGCTTCGAGGTGGATATCGAGGGAGTGGACGCCAATGGCGACCCGATGACCCAGAAGATCATCCTGGAAGAAGGCGACCCCGCCGTGGTGCAGACGCCCGCCGGATGGTCGGTGAACCAGTACGAGATCGATCCGGATTTCCCGGCGCCGCAGGATCTGACCATGACGGTCAACGGCGTCTTCGCCGAGGATCCGGGCAACCCCGGCAGCGGTGAGCAATACGTGACCACGATGCACAACGTGCCGCTGGTGATCTGCTTTACCCCGGGCGTCATGATCCGGACCCCCCGTGGCGAGGTGGCGATCGAAGCGCTTCGCGCCGGAGACCAGGTGATCACCCGCGATCACGGCGTGCAGGAGGTCCGCTGGATCGGTGCGACGACGCTGCCGGCGGATTACGTGAACCGGACCTCGTCGATGCGGCCGATCCTGATCCGCAAGGATGCGCTGGGCCCCGATCAGCCGGCGCGCGACATGCGGGTGTCGCGGCAGCACCGGATCCTGGTGCGCGACTGGCGGGCCGAGCTTCTGTTCGGCGAACCCGACGGGGTTCTGGTGCCGGCGGTGGCACTGCTGAACGACAGCACCATCCTCGAGGACCATCCGACAGAGGCGGTGACCTACATCCATATGGTCTTCGACAGCCACGAGGTGGTCTATGCCGACGGGCTGGAAGCCGAAAGCTTCCATCCCTCCGACCGCACCGTGCGCGGACTGAACCCGGTGCAGCGGGCCGAGCTCCTGGCGCTGTTCCCCGAACTCGACGGGGCCGAAACCCGGGCGCATGCCTTCGATGCCGCGCGCCCGAACCTGCGCCGGCACGAGGGCCGGTTGCTCGCGGCCGGCCTGGGCTGACCCTGTCCGCTGGTCCCGCCGATGGACGGGGGGCTGCGTGCGACGGGCGGGGCGCCCTTGTCCGGCGTGACCCGTGCCCACGGGGCCGCTGGCGGCCTGCTCATCTGCGCTGATCCCGGCCCAAAGCGCGGGCGCTGTGCGCCCTTGTGGGCTGTCGGGGCGCCGAGGCGATTGTCCGGCGCCTCGCAATCTGACATTTCTCTGTCATCCCTCCCCGCAGGGCCGCGCCGTCCGTGCCGGCCCCGACCGGATCAGCGAAAGGACCGAGCGATGATCGACCCCGGCTATTGTCGCCTCATGGCCCGCTACAACGCGTGGCAGAACAGGCAGATGATGGAGTGTCTTCAGCCGATGCCCGCGGCCGAGCTGACCCGCGACAGGGGCGCCTTCTTCGGCTCGATCCTGGGCACGCTGAACCATCTGCTCTGGGGCGACCGCATGTGGATGTCGCGCTTCGACGGTTGGGCCCGGCCCGAAAGCGGCATCACCGGGAGCACCGCGCTTTGCCCCACGCTGGCCGCCTGGAGCGCCGAGCGTTTCCGGGCCGACGGGCACATCACGCTCTGGGCCGAGGGGGTGAAGGCCGTGCAGCTTGCGGGCAACCTGACGTGGTTGTCGGGCGCGACCGGGCGCGAGGTGACAAAGCCCATGGCGCAATGCGTGATCCACATGTTCAATCACCAGACCCATCATCGCGGCCAGATCCACGCCATGATCACCGCCGCGGGCGCACAAGCGCCGGTCAGCGACCTGGCCTTCATGCCCGACGACGCCTGAGGCGGCAGGGGCGCCCGGTGCCGGAGGACCCGTAACGCCCCGTTACAGGGCCGATCCGGCGCCCCGGCTTGTGCGACGCATGGCGGGCCGTTACCCCTTGGTCAGGGTCGACAGGATCGACAAACGCCGCCGCCTCGTCACGGGCGCGCGCGGCCAAGGGGAAGGGAGCGCACATATGTTCAAGGCACTGGTCGTCGAAAAGGACGAGGACAGCGGCAAGACCTCGGCCGGCGTGAAACAGCTGGATCTGGCGGATCTGCCGGACGGAGATGTCACGGTGGCGGTGGAGTATTCCACGGTTAACTACAAGGACGGGCTTTGCATCGGGCCCGGCGGCGGGCTGGTGCGCAGCTATCCCCACGTGCCGGGTATCGACTTTGCCGGCACGGTGGAGGCCTCGGACGACGAGCGCTACAGCCCCGGCGACAAGGTCGTGCTGACCGGTTGGCGCGTGGGCGAGGCGCATTGGGGCGGCTATTCCCAGAAGGCGCGGGTCAAGGCCGACTGGCTGGTGCCGCTGCCGCGCGGGCTGGATACGCGGCAGGCGATGGCGGTGGGCACCGCCGGGTTCACCGCGATGCTGGCGGTGATGGCTCTGGAAGATCACGGGATGGAGCCGGGGCACGGCCCGGTGCTGGTGACCGGTGCGGCCGGCGGCGTGGGATCGGTGGCGACGGCGATCCTGGCCAGCCTCGGCTACGAGGTGGCCGGGGTCACGGGACGGCCCGAGACGGCAGAATATCTCAAGGGGCTCGGCGCCACGCAGATCGTCCCGCGCGAGGAGATCAACGAGTTGGTCAAGCGCCCGCTGGAAAGCGAGACCTGGGCCGGCTGCGTCGACGCGGTGGGCGGGCCGATGCTGGCCCGGGTGCTGGGGCAGATGAAATACGGCGCCTCGGTTGCCGCCGTGGGCCTGGCAGGCGGACCGCAGCTGCCGGCGACGGTGATCCCCTTCCTGCTGCGCGGGGTGAACCTGCTGGGCATCGACAGCGTCATGCAACCCTTCGACAACCGCCTGCGCGCCTGGCAGCGCATCGCCCGCGACCTGCCGATGGACAAGCTCGAGGCGATGATCCGGCCTGCCACGCTTGAAGACCTGTCGGCGCTTGGGGCCGACATCCTCAAGGGGCAGGTGCAGGGTCGTGTGGTGGTGGATCTTTCGGCCTGACAGCCGCAGATCCGGGCCCGGTCAGCGTGCAGGACCCGCCCTGTGCGCCGGGTGTTCATTAGTAAAATTGTCCCGCGTTGGGTAACCCCGCTGCGATCAAGGCGCCCTTGAACCAGGGGCAACTTGCGCGGGGTTTGCGCTTTGTGTTCGGCCCCCGAATGTCGGTTTCGGCTCAAAAACTGCCTCGCCCGGGTGGGTTCTTGGGCCGGCTTGCGTTACGCTTGGTTAATCCGGCCCTGCTGTCCCGGAGGCAACAGGGCCAAAATCGAGCGCGGCCGGCCCTGCCGGACCGTCGTGACAGGAAGGAGTGCCCGTGTTCAGCAAAATCATGTGTCCGGTGGACCTCGCGCATGCGGACAAGCTGCAGAAAGCGCTGCAGTGTGCTGCCGATCAGGCGCGGCTCTACAAGGCCGAGATCGTCTATGTCGGCGCCACGACCCCGAGCCCGAGCTCGGTGGCGCACAATCCCGAGGAATACGCCGAGAAGCTGTCTGCCTTCGCGGCCAAGCAGGCCGAAGCGCATGGTGTCACGACCAGCGCCCACACGGTGATCAGCCATGACCCCGCGATCGACCTCGAGCACAAGCTTTTCGAGGCCGTGAGCGAGACCGGGGCCGATCTTGTGGTGATGGCCAGCCATGTGCCCAACGTGCTCGACCACATCTGGCCGTCGAATGGCGGCAAGCTGGCCGAGCATGTCAAATGCTCGATCCTGGTGGTGCGCGGCTGAGGCCGAGGGCATCGCCCAACCCGACATTTCAGAACAGGGAGACCATATATGGTCGACGAAACAAGCCAGGGGATACCGGAACCCGAGGGGCATTCGGACCTCATTGATACCGAGTACGAGATCGGTCAGGACAATATCGAAACGCAGATCGGGCCCTTCGGGCTTGATATCCATAACCCCGTCTTCCTGATTTCGGGGCTCTCCATCGTCATCTTCGTGTTCTACGCGCTGGCCCTGCCGGAACAGGCCGGCAACGTCTTCAGCTGGCTTTTCAGCACGGTGACCAAAAGCTTCGACTGGTTCTTCCTGTCGGCGGCCAACTTCTTCGTCATCTTCTGCCTGCTGCTGGTCGTCCTGCCGGTGGGCTCCGTCCGGCTGGGCGGCACGGATGCGACGCCGGATTATTCCTATGTCGGCTGGTTCGCGATGCTCTTCGCGGCGGGCATGGGCATCGGCCTTATGTTCTACGGCGTGTCCGAGCCGATGAGCCATTTCGCGTCGTCCATCGGCGGGACGGCCGTGGGCGAGGACGGGATCCGCACCGACTGGGCGCCGCTGGGCGCTGCGGGGGGCAACGAACAGGAGGCCGTGCGGCTCGCCTTTGCCGCGACGATCTTCCACTGGGGTCTGCACCCCTGGGCGATCTACGCGGTGGTGGCACTGGCGCTGGCGCTGTTTTCCTACAACAAGGGTCTGCCGCTGACGATCCGCTCGGCCTTCTACCCGATCCTGGGTGAACGCGTCTGGGGCTGGTGGGGCCACGTGATCGACACGCTGGCGGTCTTTGCCACGCTCTTCGGCCTGGCGACGTCGCTTGGCTTCGGCGCGACCCAGGCCAATGCCGGCCTCAACGAGCTTTTCGGCATCCCGATCGGATCCGCGACCGAGGTCATCCTGATTTCGGCCATCACCGCCGTGGCGCTGGTGTCGGTCCTGCGCGGTCTCGACGGCGGCGTGAAGATCCTGTCCGAGATCAACATGGGGCTGGCGCTGCTGCTGCTGGTCTTCGTGCTGCTCGCGGGCTCGACCGTCGCGGTGCTCAGCGGCTTCCTCGACTACCTGGTGGCCTATATCGAGTATCTGCCGGCGCTGTCGAACCCCGTGGGACGTGAAGACGTGAACTTCATGCAGGGCTGGACCTCGTTCTACTGGGCGTGGTGGATCTCCTGGTCGCCCTTCGTGGGCATGTTCATCGCCCGCGTCAGCCGGGGCCGCACGGTGCGTGAATTCGTGATCTGCGTTCTGCTGATCCCCTCGCTGGTCTGCGTGCTGTGGATGTCGGTCTTTGGCGGCGTGGCCGTGCAGCAGGTGATCCAGGACGGCTATACCGCCGCCCAGGAGGCCGACCTGCCGCTGAAGCTGTTCAAGATGCTGGACCAGCTGCCGCTGACGGGCATCACCAGCCTGATCGGCATCGTCCTGGTCATCGTCTTCTTCGTGACCTCGTCGGACTCCGGCTCGCTGGTGATCGACACGATCACGGCAGGCGGCAAGGTCGACGCGCCGGTGCCGCAGCGGGTCTTCTGGTGCATCTTCGAGGGCGCCGTGGCCATCGTGCTGCTGCTCTCGGTCGGCGGGCTTGCCTCGCTGCAGTCCATGGTGATCTCCACCGGGCTTCCCTTCACCATCGTGCTGCTGATCATGTGCTGGGCGATCTTCAAGGGCCTGCTGTCGGAACGCCGCTGACAGGATTGCGAGAGAGAAGGCCGCGCGGTATGCGTGGCCGACCGGCCCCGGTGCGTGCGTCGCGCCGGGGCCGTCTACTTTTGAGGGGAGACCAGACCATGTCGCTGGACATCGATTTCGTGCGCGCGCAATTCCCGGCGTTCGAGCAGCCCGCGCTGGCGGGGCAGGCGTTTTTCGAGAATGCCGGCGGCTCCTATCCCTGCCGCCAGGTGGTCGAGCGGCTGCACCGCTTCTACCTGGAACGCAAGGTCCAGCCCTACGGTCCCTACGCCGCCAGCCGCCTGGGCGGCGAGGAGATGGACGAGGCGCGCCGCCGCCTGGCGGCGCTGATGGGGGTGGAGACGCAGGAGCTGTCCTTCGGCCCCTCGACCACGCAGAACACCTATGTGCTGGCCCAGGCCTTCCGCCAGTGGATGAAGCCGGGCGAGGCGATCATCGTCACCAACCAGGACCACGAGGCGAACTCCGGCCCCTGGCGCCGCCTGGCCGAGGCGGGGATCGAGGTCCGCGAGTGGAAGATCGATCCGCGCAGCGGCCGGCTGGATCCGCTGGATCTGGATGAGCTGCTGGACGAGAACGTGCGGCTGGTCTGCTTCCCGCATTGCTCCAACGTGGTCGGAGAGATCAACCCGGTGATCGAGATCACCGCCATGGCCCATGCGGCCGGGGCCTTCGTCTGTGTCGACGGCGTGTCCTATGCACCGCACGGGATCCCCAACGTGGGCCAGATGGGACCCGATATCTACCTGTTCTCGGCCTACAAGACCTATGGCCCCCACCAGGGGCTGATGGTGATCCGCAAGGCTCTGACCGGGCTGCTGCCGAACCAGGCGCACGAGTTCAACGGCGGATGGCTGGAAAAGAGGTTCGTCCCGGCGGGGCCGGACCACGCGCAGGTCGCCGCCTGTGCCGGCATGGCCGATTACGTCGAGACCCTGCGCGCCCATCACGGCGGGCCGGATGGCCGGCCGGCCGATGCGGGGCAGTTCGTCCACGACCTGATGCGCGACCACGAGGTGAAGCTGCTGCAGCCGCTGCTGGACGCGCTGGCAGAGCGCAACGATGTGCGGCTGCTGGGACCGACCCGGGCGGAAGACCGCGCGCCGACCGTGGCGCTGGACCTTGGCCGTCCTGCCGCGCCGGTGGCGGCCGAGCTTGCCGAACTTGGCATCAACTGCGGCGGCGGCGATTTCTACGCGGTGCGCCCGCTGCGCGCGCTGGGCATCGACCCGGACCAGGGCGTGCTGCGGCTGAGCTTCGTGCATTACAGCCACCCGGACGAGATCGACCGCCTGATCGGGGCGCTGGACAAGGTGCTCTGACCCCAGGCGGGGCAGGTGGTCCGCAGGGGGCTGTGCGCAAGGGCGGCTCGCGCTTGCCGGCGGCAGGGATCGGCCTAACTCAGGCCGACGTTTCACTGCACCGGAGGCACCCATGGCCGCCACACTCGTCTGGTTCCGCCGCGATCTGCGTCTGAGCGACCACGCCGCGCTGACCGACGCCTGCAAGGGCGGCGGGCCGGTGATCCCGGTGTTCATCCATGACGAAACCATAGGCAATATGGGCGCCGCGCCGAAGTTCCGACTGGGCTACGCGATCGAGGCTCTGGCGAAGGACCTGGAGGCCAAGGGCAGCCGTCTGATCCTGCGGCGCGGCAAGGCGCTGGAGGTGCTGCGAGACCTCGTGAAGGAAACCGGCGCAAAGGCCGTTTGCTGGACCCGGCTCTACGATCCGGAGGCCATCGCAAGGGACAAGTCCGTCAAGGCGGGGCTGAAGGAGGACGGTATCGAGGCGCAGTCCTTCCCGGGCCATGTCCTGTTCGAGCCCTGGACGGTCGAGACGGGGCAGGGCGGGTTCTACAAGGTCTATTCACCCTTCTGGAAAAACGTGAAATCCCGGGATGTGGCCGAACTTCTGGCGCCGCCGACGCCGGGCGCGCCGGAGGACTGGCCGGCAAGCGACGATCTGGAGGACTGGGCGCTGGGGGCGGCGATGCGGCGTGGGGCGGCCGTCGTGGCGCCCCATGTGACCGCCGGGGAACATGCCGCGCAGAACCGGCTGGACGAATTCATCGAGGAGAAGCTGCCGGATTACGCGAAATGCCGCGATATCCCCTCGTCCGACCGCTGTTCGCACCTGTCCGAGAACCTGACCTGGGGCGAGATCAGCCCGGCGCGGTTGTGGCATGCCGGCATGCGCGCGCGGCAGGAGGGCGAGAGTGCGGCCGAGAAATTCGTCAAGGAGGTCGTCTGGCGCGACTTCGCCTATCACCTCGTCTACCACACGCCGCGGATCACCTCCGGCAACTGGCGCGAGGAATGGGACGCCTTTCCGTGGAAGACCGACGAGCGGCTGAGCGAGGTCTTGGCGTGGAAGAAGGGGCGCACCGGGATCCCCTTTGTCGATGCGGCCATGCGCGAGATGTACGTGACCGGCCACATGCACAACCGCGCGCGGATGATCGTGGCGAGCTACCTGACCAAGCACCTCATGGTGCACTGGAAGGTGGGCATGGACTGGTTCGCCGATTGCCTGATCGACTGGGACCCGGCCTCGAACGCGATGGGCTGGCAATGGACGGCGGGCTGCGGGCCGGATGCCGCGCCCTATTTCAGGGTGTTCAACCCGGTCACCCAGCGCGAGAAGTTCGACCCGAACCGCGCCTATCTCGATGCCTGGATCGCCGAGGGGCGCAAACACCCCTCCGACACGGCGCTGAGCTATTTCGAGGCGGTGCCGGAGCACTGGCGGATGTCGCCCGACGGTCCCTATCCCGATCCGGTCGTCACCGCCGACGAGGGGCGCAAGGCGGCGCTGGAGGCCTATGAGGGGCGGTCCTTCTGAGCGTGCCGCTGGCGGCTGGCCGAGAAAATTCGTCGAATTTTCTGGGCCCTGCGGCGGAGCGGGTGGCGCGGGATGTGGCTGTCGGGCCGCGCAGGGGCGCGAATGCAGGTGCCTTCGGCCGCTGACATCTTGCCGCTTCGGGTGGCGCGGCCTAGCCTTGTCACAAGTTACAAGCCGGGGGAGCCCATGATCCTGACAAGTACCGATGACCAGACGGACCTGCCCCGGTACTTTCCGCAGGTCTTCCAGCAGCTTCAGCAGACGAATTACGGTCGGCTGGACATGGTCCTGTCCGACGGGCGCGTCTTCCGTGCCGAGGGGCGCAATCCCGGCCATGTCGCCGAGGTTCATATCCACAATCCCGATTGCTTCGCCCGCCTGATCCGAGAGGGCGATCTTGGCTTCTGCGATGCCTATCTCGACGGCTGGTGGTCGACTCCGGACCTGCAGGCCTTCATGGATTTCGTTCATGCCGAGAACGACGAGATCTACGACGGCTTCCCTGGCATGGGGCTGGTGCGCGCCTATGAAAAGCTCCGCTTCTGGCTGCAGCGCAACCACAAGGCGCAGGCGCGCAAGAACATCTCGTACCATTACGACCTGGGCAACGATTTCTACAAGCTCTGGCTCGACGACACGATGACCTATTCCTCGGCGCTGTTCGCCACGGGCCAGGAAAGCACCGAAAGCGCCCAGACCGCCAAGTACAAGAGCCTCGTCGACCAGATGGGCGCGCAGCCAGGCGATCATGTGCTGGAGATCGGCTGCGGCTGGGGTGGCTTCGCGGAATATGCCGCAAGGGAACGGGGGCTGAAGGTCACCGGGCTGACCATCTCGAAGGAACAGCTGACCTATGCCCAGCAGCGGATCCAGAAGGCCGGGCTGAACGACCTGGTGGAGTTCAAGCTGCAGGATTACCGCGACGAACGCGGGAATTACGACGGCATCGCCTCGATCGAGATGTTCGAGGCGGTGGGCGAGAAATACTGGCCGGTCTATTTCGAGACCGTGCGCGAGCGGCTGAAGCCCGGCGCCAATGCCACGCTGCAGATCATCACCGTCGCCGACAGGCGGTGGGAGGTCTACAAGCGCGGGGTCGACTTCATCCAGAAGTACATCTTCCCCGGCGGCATGCTGCCCTCGCCCTCTGCGCTGCGGGCGCAGATCGACGCGGCCGGGCTGGCCTTTGTCCGGTCGGTCGAGTTCGGACCGAGCTACGACATCACGCTGCGCCGCTGGCACGAGACCTTCAACGACCGCTGGGAGGCCGTGGCCGCCCATGGTTTCGACGAAAGGTTCCGCCGGATGTGGAACTTCTACCTGACCTCCTGCGCCGCGACCTTCGACAGCGGCAATTGCGACGTCACCCAGATCACCGTGTCGCGGCCGGGCTGACGGACGCGCATGCCGACGGCCGCCCGCCTTGTCGCCGCGCTGAGCCTGGCCCTGGTGGCCTTTGTCGTCTCGGGCCAGGTCATGCCGCTGCTGCCCGAGGGCACCGGCGTCGGGCCCTGGTTCACGCCGGTCAACATGGCGGTGGCTCTGGTGACTGGCTGGATGGTCATGGGGCCGCGCGCGGGGCGGGGCCAGGTCTCGGCCATCAACAACGGCGTGACCGGGGTCGTGGCGATGATGTTCTGGGCGCTTTTCGTGCACAGCACCGACGAGATGGTGCGCCTGGCCATGCGCAACCGCTATGATGGCCCCTTCGAGGCGATCCTCGCGATCCTCTATATTGCCATCGATTACGCCACGATGATCGCGAGCGTCATGATCATCGTGACCCTGCTGGCCGGGGGGGTGGCGGCCGGGCTCGCGACCGAATATGCCCACAGGAGATGGCGCTGAGGCGCCGACAGCAGCAGGGCGGCGCGATTTGGCTGAGATCTTTCTGTTCGGACGGCTGCGGCATGCGCCGCTGCTGGAGATTGTCCTTGGCCGACCCGTGGCTGCCTTGGTGCGGCCCGCGCGCCTTCCGGGGCACAAGCCGGTGCTGGCCGGGCCACGAGGGCCGGTGACGCTGATCCCCGATCCCGGCGGGGCGGGGGCCCCCGGCCTGCTTCTGGGCGGGCTCACGGATGTCGAGATCGAGCGGCTGCATTTCTATTGCGCCGTGCATGGCGCGGCCCCGCTGGACGTGACGACCGATGGCGGCGAAGCGACGGCCTTTGTGACGCAGGCACCCGAGGCACCGAAGGACGGGGCAGGGGACTTCGATCCCGACACCTGGCAGGCCGAGGGCGCCCCGCATGCGATGCTGGTGGCGGTAGAGGTCATGGCGCAATACGGCCGCTGGCCGGCCAAGGATTTCGGCGCGCACCGGCTCAAGGCGATCGAGACCCGCGCCGCCGCCCGCCTGCGCGCCCCGCAGCGCGCCCGGCCCTCGCGCTTCGACCTGGACCGCGACGTGGAGCTGCAGGCGCGGACGCTGCCCTATCTCAACTTCTTCTCGGTGACCGAAGTCAACCTGCGCCACCGTCAGTTCGATGGCTCCATGGGCCCGGTCATCAACCGCGCCGCCATCGGGGTGGGCGATGCGGCCATCGTGCTGCCCTATGATCCGGTGCGGGACGAGGTGCTGCTGGTCCAGCAGTTCCGCGCCGCGCCCTATATCGCCGGCGATACCGCGCCCTGGACCTGGGAGGCGCCCGCGGGCCTGGTGGATCCGGGCGAATCCCCGGAAACGGCGGCCTACCGCGAGGCCGAAGAGGAGGCAAAGGTCCGCCTGTCCCGCCTGGAACGGGTGGCCGGGGCCTATTCCTCGACCGGATCCTCGACCGAATTCTCGCACATCTTCGTGGGGATCGCGGACCTTGACGGTGCCGGCGAACTGGGCGGGCTGGAGGCCGAGGGCGAGGATATTCACGGCGAAGTCATGGCCTTCGACGCCTTCTTCGACGATCTGCAGGCCGGCCGCTTCGTCAACCTGCAACTGGTGACCGCCGGCTTGTGGCTGGCACTGAACCGCGAGAGGCTGCGCAGCGGGGGCTGACCGCTTGTTGTCCCGGGATGCGGGCGCTACACCTTCTGACCAAACGACAAGACTGGGGGCGCCCATGCGCATTGCACGAGACCTGGCCGACGCCGTCGGCAACACGCCACTGATCCGGCTGCGGAAAGCCAGTGAAGAAACCGGCTGCGAGATCCTGGGCAAGGCCGAATTCCTCAACCCCGGACAATCGGTCAAGGACCGGGCGGCGCTTTACATCATCCGCGACGCGGTGAAGCGCGGGGTATTGCAGCCCGGTGGCACCATCGTCGAGGGCACGGCCGGCAATACTGGCATCGGGCTCGCGCTTGTCGGGGCGTCGATGGGGTTCAAGACGGTCATCGTCATCCCCGAGACGCAGAGCCAGGAAAAGAAGGACATGCTGCGGCTGGCCGGCGCCGAGCTGGTCCAGGTGCCCGCCGCCCCTTACAAGAACCCCAACAACTACGTGCGCTATTCCCAGCGCCTGGCCGAGAAGCTGGCCGGGACGGAACCGCATGGCGCGATCTGGGCGAACCAGTTCGACAACGTCGCCAACCGGCAGGCCCATATCGAAACGACGGGCCCCGAGATCTGGGAACAGACCGGCGGCAAGGTCGACGGCTTCGTCGCCTCCGTGGGGTCCGGCGGGACGCTGGCCGGCGTGGCCGCGGCGCTGCAGCCCAAGGGTGTGAAGATCGCCATTGCCGATCCGAAAGGCTCGGCGCTGTTCGAATATTACGCCCATGGCGAACTGGGCACCGACGGGTCCTCGATTACCGAGGGGATCGGACAGGGGCGCATCACCGCCAATCTCGAAGGCTTCACGCCCGATTTCGCCTACCAGGTCCCCGATGAGGAGGCGCTGCCGATCATCTTCGACCTGCTGCGCGAAGAGGGGCTGGTGATGGGCGGATCGACGGGCATCAACATCGCCGGCGCCATCCGCCTCGCACGCGAATTGGGGCCGGGCCACACGATCGTGACCGTGCTGTGCGATTACGGCACGCGCTACCAGTCCAAGCTCTTCAATCCGAGCTTCCTGAAGGACAAGGGCCTGCCGATCCCCGACTGGATGGGCCGCGGCCCGGCCAGCATCCCGGGCGTTTTCGAGGACGATTGACCTCATGTTGATATTCAAGCGCCTTCTCGCGGTCCTCAGCCTTCTGCTTTGGGCCACCCTGTCTGTCGCCCAGTCGGCAAGCGACGCCACGATCGACCCCGACGCCTGGCAGGCTCTGGTGTCGCGCGCCGAGACGGTGCTGGATGCCGACCGGGCCTCGGACGACGCGCTGGAGTCCATGCGCGCCGAGATCGCGTCCTACCGGGAGCGGTTCGCCGATGCCCGCGACGAGAACGCCACGCGGATCCGAACGCTGCAATCGCAGCTCGACGCGCTGGGACCGGCACCCGAGGACGGCGAGGAGGCTCCGGCCATCGCCGAGACCCGGGCACAGCTGCAGGACAGGCTGGAAGAACTGCGCGCGCCATCGGTGGTGGCGGAGGCCGCTTATAACGAGGCCAACGGCCTGATCGCCGAGATCGACGCGCGGCTGCGGTCGCGTCAGACCGAAGAGCTCTTCACCCGCGATCCGATCCCGATCAACCCCGCGCTCTGGCCCGATGCCTGGCGCGCGGTCGTGGGCTTTGTCGAGGACACGATCGAGGAGACCCAGCGCGCGCTGAACAACGAAGTCACGCGCCAGCAGGCCGTCAGCTCGGCCCCGATCATCACCTTCCTGCTGGTGCTGGGCGCTTTCGCCATCCTGCGCGGACGGGCGCTGGCCGGGCGGCTGGGGGATTACCTGCGCAGCTTCGGCGGGGCCGGCAGCGGGGTCTGGACCTTCGTTGTCTCGCTGGGCCGGATCATCATCCCCGCGCTTGGTGTGCTGCTGATCCTGACCGCCCTGAAGGTGACCGGGCTGACCGGTATGCGCGGCAACGCGATCCTCAACGCCATGTTCCACTGGTCGCTGATCCTTCTGGCCTTCGCCTGGCTCGGAGAGCGTCTGTACGACACCCGGGACGGCGAGGGATTGATCCCCTACGCCAGCCACACCAAGGCCGAAATCCGGGCCACGATCTGGACCATGGCGCTTGTGCTGGTGTTCAAGGATGCAGCGGACCTGATGATCGGGCTCGAGAACATGGATGCCGCCGTGGCGTCCGTGATCCGGCTGCCGATCGTGGTGGTGGGCGGCATGGTTCTGTTCCGGCTGATTACGATCAGCCGCCCTGACCGGTCCGAAGCCGAGGCCGCGACGGACAGCGCCTCGGTCGAGGACGACGACGATCCCGATGCGGTGTCCAGCGTGCGGAGCAGCCTGTTCCGCATCATGCCGCCGATCCGCACCGCGGCGCAGATCATCGCCGTGGCCGCGCCGCTGGCGGCGGCCGCCGGCTACATGAACGCCGCCGAGGCGGCGCTCTACCCGATGATGTGGACCCTGGCGATCCTGGCCCTGGCCGCGGTGCTGCAGCGGTTCATCGCGGGAATATACGGCTATGCCACGGGGCAGGGCGACGGGGCGATGGATTCGCTCTTTGCCGTGCTCACGGGCTTTATCCTGGCCGCCGTCTGCCTGCCCTTCATCGCCCTGATCTGGGGCGTGCGCGACAGCGACCTGGGCGAGCTCTGGACCCGCTTCCTGCAGGGGATGACGATCGGCGGCGCGCAGATTTCGCCCGTCGACTTCCTGACCTTCCTGCTGGTCTTCGTCCTGGGCTACGGCCTGACCCGGCTGTTCCAGGGGGCGATGAAATCCTCGCTTCTGCCGAAAACCAAGATCGACCCGGGCGGGCAGAATGCCATCGTGTCGGGCATCGGCTACCTGGGGATCTTCCTGGCGGGCCTGATCGCGGTGACGAGCGCGGGCATCGACCTGTCGTCGCTGGCGATCATCGCCTCGGCGCTGACCGTCGGCATCGGTTTCGGCCTGCAGACCATCGTGTCGAACTTCGTCTCGGGCATCATCCTGCTGATCGAACGCCCGGTGGCCGAGGGCGACTGGATCGAGGTCGCCGGCACCATGGGCATCGTCAAGGACATCTCGGTCCGGGCGACGCGGATCGAGACCTTCGACCGCACCGATGTGATCGTGCCGAACTCCGACCTGATCTCGGGCTCGGTGACGAACTACACGCGGACGCCGACGGGGCGGGTGATCATCGCGGTGGGCGTGGCCTATGGCAGCGACACCAAGAAGGTCGAGAAGATCCTGCTGGAGATCGCCGAAGATCACCCGATGGTGGTTGCCCGCCCGGCGCCCTTCATCGTGTTCCAGGGCTTCGGCGCGGATGCGCTGGATTTCGAGATCCGCGTGATCATCCGCGACGTGGGATGGGGCCTGCAGGTGCGGACAGAGATCAACCACGCCATTGCCGAACGTTTCGCCGAGGAAGGGATCGAGATCCCCTTCGCACAGCGCGACATCTGGCTGCGCAACCCCGAGGCGCTGGCCAAGGACCACGCGCGCCCCGATCCTGGGCCTGCGCCTTCGGCGGGCTCTTCCAGCGCGGGCTCGAAGCCCGAACCGCAATGGGAGCTTGACGCGGCACCCGACGCGGACTCTGGGGGCCCTGACGACGGACCCGGGGAAGCGCGGTGACCTGACGCCATGGTGGCGTGTGGTACACCATCCTGGAATGAGAGCCGGCCGGCGCCTTTGCGTTCGGCCGGTTTTCTTGTCGGGAGCTGCCGGGCAACTGCCGCCCGGACGCCCGGTCAGGTATTCGATCCTACGGTTTGCTGGTGCGATCTTTTCTCGGTCCTGGAAGGACGCAACATGGGACAAGGTCGTCACGGAGATGAACCGAACGATCAAGGAGGCGACCGGGAAACGGTACGATTGCGACAGCCACGATCAGCTGCTCTCGCACCACGGCGACCTAACGGAAGCATACAACCTCACACCCAGGCCGATGCGCTACGCATACACCTGCAATACTTGGCCTCCAGGGCCAGTCGCTTCATCCCGAGTCCAAGCCACTAAAGGCCGGATTGAACACTTGGGCCTATGCAGGAGGTGAGTGAGAGCCGGCGCAGCTGAAAACAGCCTGACCGCGGGTGGCGACAACTGCGACGGGGGAGAGGTGCTCGTTCACCGGGCGCCTTCCGTCGGTCCGCGGACCAGCAGCCGACGCCGTGCCAAGGCTATTTCCGGGCCGCAGTCGAACTAGTTTTACAAGTCGTCGCGCACCGTCTTGCAGTCGCCATGGAATCTTTGCTAAGGGGGCCGGACGGAGAGGTGGCCGAGTGGTCGAAGGCGCACGCCTGGAAAGTGTGTAGGCGGGAAACCGTCTCCAGGGTTCGAATCCCTGTCTCTCCGCCATTTTGCAATCCGGCATGGATTCCCCCCTTAACACTTTGAACAGAAACGAAACCTCCGGGGTTCGAAACCCCTCATTCCGGCAGTAGGCCAGACGGTCCTTGAAAGCCAGTCTCAGGACGAGTCGTTGCAGGTCGAAACGACCAGTTTCCCAGACTTTCCAAAGGTTTGCGGGAAATCTGATCGCGAGTTCGAACATTTGCTCGAAGGTTGCTTTCGGCTTGCCCGCAGTTTCGGCTTTTTCAGCGAGCAGCAGCTTTTCCTGTTCGATCTGCCCGATTTTCTTTTCATACGCCTTGATGACCGTGCTGGTGTCCGCCTCCATGAGACGGGAGAGCAAGGCTTCGACCTGCGCATCCAGTTCCTTGATCTTGCTGGTATAGAGCGCGGCATTCTCACGGGCGCGGTCCTGGCGCTCATTCCACGCAGCACTGAACATGCGCTTGGCAATCGAGAGCTTCGCAGGTGACGGGGTAATGTCATTGAGCAGCACGGCAAACTCCCCTTCAATCACATCGCGGCGGATGGATTTACGGTAGGAGGAACAGCCCTTGTGGAAGCACATATAGTAGGGATGTTTCTTGCCCGTCTTGCTCTTCGACCAGCAGGAGGTCAGCGGGTGTTCACAGTCACCGCACAGGGCAAAGCCGCGCAGCGGGAAGTCTTCGTTGATGTCCGCCCGTGCGGCGACACGCGCCCCTTCACGGATACGGTCCTGCACACGGGTGTAGGTATCGAGCGAGATCAGCCCGTCATGCTGGCCTTTGCGAAGCGTGATGCCCCAGGCAGGCACTTCGATATATCCGGCATAGTGCGGACGGCTCAGCAGGCGGATGACCTCCTCATAGCGCACGAAGCCGTTCGGGAAGCGGGAGGCGAATGCAGGTTCGGATTCCAGATAGGTCTTCACCTCGGACTGAGAGGCAAAGCGCCCGCAGGCAAAGCCTTCAAGGGCTTCGGCAATGATCGTGGCGAGCGGTTCGTCCCGGACCAGCAACTTGCCATGTCCGGCCACACGTTCATAGCGAAAGCCCGGCGGTGCGGGGAAACACCAGTAACCGTTCATGGTACGGGCGCGCATGCGGTTGGTGGTCTGTTCGCGGTTCTTCTGGCGCTGGTGTTGTGAGACGGACGCGAGCAGGTTCTCAATCAGGACGGAATCGGAATCCTCGCCGAAAGTGATAGAAGGGCTTTCGAGCTTGCCGCCAAGGTCTTTCAAGGTCCGGCGCAGCGTCCAGTGGCTTTCAATGTCACGGGCAAAGCGACTGATATCGTCAATAATAACGATGATGCCTTCGCGCCGCATGGCCTTGATGAAGGCGATCAGTTCGTTGAAAGACGGGCGATCCATCAGCCCACCGGAAACACCGCGCTCATGGAACACCCTGATCACCTCATAGCCTTTGCGTTCGGCATATTCGCGGCAGCGCGTGGCCTGTGAGTCAAGGCCGTGGCCTTCCTCTACCTGTCGGGCGGAAGACACGCGGCAATAGATCAGGGCTTTTGGGGTATCGGTATCTGGAATCTTGAAGTGTTCTGCGCTCATGGTCGCTCCTCTTGTTTTTGATTGTCAGGGGATGCGACTGTTTCGCGCGGCAGGTCTTCAAGGCAGATGTAGCTTAGCACATCATCGAAGCCCACGTCACTTTCGGGGAAGAGTTTATCCCCAGGCTTGACGCTGAAGCCGAGATCGACAAACGCCACCATCACCTGCCACAGAGCAAGCAGACATTCCTTCTGCTGATCTTCGCTCAGACCTTCGCCTTCCAGTTCAGACCCGTAGTCGTCCAACAGGCGATCACCGAGTGATCCTGGCGGCCCGAGCGTGCTGGTGTCCTTCAGTTCGGTTCTTGTTTTCCCTCTATCTTTCATGGTGCGTCCTTTCTGTTTTTCTTGTTGATGGCAGGACGGGCGCGGCCCCACACAGCCAAGCGCCCGTCCGTTGTTCGGTTAGTCACCTGCGGAAGCGTGCCGGACGCTCAGACCGGGAACGGTTGCTTCCCTGTTCGGCCTGTTGGTCGGTGTTCCGCTCCAGACTACGTTCGCGCTTCAGATCGCGGACAACGCCGTGGGCTTCACGGGCGAGTTCGGCCACGCGCAGCAACTCGCTTGCCGAGAACGATTGCGTCTCCTGGAGATGTCCGTCCTTGTCCTCGTAAATCTTGGCCAGAGAGACCGTGTAGTACGGGCCTTTCTCGGATGCGTTCTCCCAGATACTCGCCTTCAGGCGGCTGTCGCGCAGGGTTTCAATCGGTTTGTTGGATACAGTTGTACTGTCCATGGAAATGCTCCTTTCCTTGGTTGGTGGTTTAGTTTTCGGGATTTGTCGTTTCGTTCTTATGGTCCGCGAGGCGATGCCGTCAGCGAATAAGAACAAACATAGAACATATCACATTGGCTTTCTCCTTTTCAACGCAAAATTGAACAAGATCAGCACATTAGAACTTGCTGATATTCATCGGTCGCGTGCCCGTCTGAAGAAACGGCTGGCCATGTTGAGGCGTCGTTCCTCGAACTTCGCACGGGACAAGCGGCGCATCTCTTCCCAGTCGGCATTGAAGCGGGCGCGGTTGGGAGGGGCGAAGTCCGGTCGTGGTTCGGGGAGATCGAAGCGGTTGAGCTTCACATGCCACTGGTCGCGCTCGGACGGATCGCGCGTAATGCAGGGGTCAGGCATTTTGCCCGTCCGCAAGGCTTCAAACGCATCGCGCGAGAGTCCGGCATCACGGGTGAAGCCCGCGTCATAGGACGGGAGTTCACCCCGGTGCTGAAAGCTGTAGGAACTGGGGAGGCTGTCACGCATCTCTCTGTCCCCCGATATGAGACCAGGTGCCGCCCCGGTATTGCGGCAGGTGGGCGAAGCGGTCGGGGACGGCCTGCCTGATGACAGGGCGCATTTCTTTGCGGCCTGTATTCGTCGTCACGCTCACGCGGTCATAGGGCGGATGGTACGGGTTCGGGTGATAGCGCCCGGCCATGAACGGCTGGTCGAAGTACGGGGCGCGTTCCGCCAGCACCGCCCCCGGCAGGCCATCAGCAAAGATGAACTGGCGGTTCTCGGGCAGGTTCAGCACTTCATCCGTGGTCCGCAGCGGACGCCGCTGCCGTGTCTGCCACTGGCTTTCCAGCCGCTTCTGCATAAGTTGCGGGATCAGATCAAACGGATCGGCCCCGCTGAAGAGATTGCCAAGCAGTCTGGCCTGATCTAGGCGCGCACGTCCTTGCCGCACGGGATCAGTCCATTGAAAGGTCTGCACGCCGAGCATTTCGGAGATGGTGCGCGAGGACAGGACATCGCGCAGGCTGAAGTAACTCTGGCAGCCCGCACTGGAGGTAACGATATCCCGCGCCCCCGGTGCCAGGTCATCCATCTGTTTGAGAGACTGGAACACCGCCCAGGGTCGGATACCCATGCCAGCGCCATAGGTGAACATGCGCGGCACAAGGGAAAAGCCTTTCAGTTGCGCGCATTCATCCAGTATCCAGGTCTGGGCAGGCGCGTCGGGTTTGCGGGCCTTGTAGATCATCGCGCCCGTGAAGATTGCCTTGATGACGGGGGCATACGCCCCGACCAACTCTGCCGGACACATCATGTAAAACTGGCTGAACTGATCGGAGCGGCACAAATCTTCGAGCGAGAAATCGAACGGCGGCGACACGGATTCCCGCAGGACCGGATCACTGAGACAGGCAACCGCATTGAACAGCTCGCCCATGATCCCGCGATAGCCGCCCGAGGAATCTTCTCTTGAGGTGGCAATCTCTTCTTCCACACGGGCGACCAGCGGAATGCCTGAGCGGTACATCTCATAGGCAAAGTCACGCCATGCAGGCGTATTGCCGGGGATCAGGTTGATGGTCTCGTAAAGGGAAGGCAGATCAAGCTGACCGTTCAGCATGACCAGCGTTAGCGAGATCGCCTCTATATATTCCCGTGCCCTTTGTTCGAAGAAAGCCGATTGCGGGGCACCGGAACTGGGCACCAGCCCTTCGGCGAACAACTTCACATCCGCGAAGAGCGAGGGCGAGGATTTACGAAGATAATCGACCGGGTTCACGCGGTCCTGAGCGATGCCGTGCAGGCCAAGCGGGTTCCAGTAGTGGCAATGCTTGTTATCAGGCGTCTGGTCCTGCGAGATCGCGGCCAGTTCGCCCTTCAGATCGAGCGCCAGCATCGAGCCGCGCGTGAATATCCCGCTGCACAGGTTATAGGCCAGCACATCCCGCAGCTTGCCGGAGCGTGCCCCGCCGATCAGGAGCAGACCGCCGGGACGGTCATACCAGAGCGGCTGGCCCGCATGATATCCGAGAAAGAGCGACGTTCCCGTCTGCTGCAGCATTCCCGTAGCATGAAGATCAGCATGACTGGCAAAGTTGGCCGAGCCGAACGGATGGCGGTCATTCCACGAGAGGGTCATGACAACCCCCACTGGATCAGGCCGACAACGACGATCAGACCGAGGAACACCATTCTGCGGCGTGACTTGCGCTGACGACGCAGGCTCGAAGGGTCTTCGATGACCTCACTGTCCTGCTGCATCACCTTCAGGGCGAGGTGCAGGCCGTAGGCAGACAGGGCAGCGTTGATCGTGGCGCTGACCGTGAAATAGACGACCAGCGCGAGCACCCCCTTCAGACCAAGCAGCACAAGCTGCGTGTCCATGCCCTGGTAATGTTCAAGCGTGTAACGCCAGACACTTGGGGCCGTGCGCTCATAGAGCTTCGGCATGAAGGTGAAGGCGGCAGCGACGCCAACAAAAAACGACAGGCCGCGCAGTGACCTGACAAACGGCGATCCGATATGTCCTTGTCCGCTCATGAAAACACCTCCGGGAACGGGGCGCACCTCTCCCGCACGCGGAAACAGGACGCCCGCGCCGGAAGCGGCAACGCTGTGATGGATTGGGGTGTCCCGCCGCACGCGGCGGGACTGAGGGGCAAACGCCCTGTTACTTCTTGCCGGAGCCGTACCCGGTCTTCAGGTCCTGGCGCACGCTATAGGGCAGCGTGCTCAGGTTCGGCAGCGGCTTGCCGGACTGGGCAAGCGTCTGTCCCAGCTTCACGGTCGAGGTCATGGACATGGTGGTTCTCCTCTTGGTTGGTCTGCGCCGCAACATTATGTTTGCGGGCATGAGTGAGGATGACGGAAACCAGAGTGTTGGGCGCGGGAAGAAATTTCCCGCAACACCTGCAGATGCTTCGCGCAACAAAGTTGTGTCAATTTCCGATCTAAGAAGGCTTAGCCACAAGGAAGCGAATGATTTTGTATCCCGCTCCGTTATAAACCACTGGCCGCAATACAGAATCGACTACTATAAAGAGGTTTTGCTGCGGTACTCGGAAAGAAACTCAGTATCTCCACAGACGCTATACGATCAGATGGTAATCCCCCCGTTTTTACGGGGACTTGGTCGTAGAGTTCAC
>NZ_AQQR01000027.1 GCF_002210095.1 Marinibacterium profundimaris
AATTCTACTTCCGCATCCCACTAAGATCGGGGGGGATTACCCCAGCAAGCGTGCGACAGCGCGAATTGCGCCGCGAACAGAGCGGGGCGATCCCCGGCATGGGCGGACCGGCGTAGTAACCGGCCAGACGGGGTGAGAACGGCGGAATATCCCAGACCTACCAGCAGCCAGGCCCCCAAAAGGATGAACCAACCAAGGCCGGCGGTCAGCACTGTTACCCCCAGTCCCAGCAATGTCGCCACCATCAGGGCAGCACCGCCGAACATTACGGGCCGGTCTGGCAGCGCATCCACTACGCGCGGAAGGAGCAGTGCGGCCGTCATGGAGCCAGCGCCGAAGGCGAACATCGTCCAGGCCAGCGCGCTTTCCGACAGGCCGAGCGATCCGCGCACCAAAATGACGGTATTGACCAGCACCATTGCCCCGGCCGCCGCTGCCGCAAGGTTCAGCGCCAGCAACCCGCGCAGGCGGGGCGTGGCCAGATAGATGCGGATGCCGCGTGTGGTCCGGTCATAGATGCCGCGTGGTTTGGAGGGCTTAGGATTGGGCAGTAGCACCGAAACGACCAGAAGGGCCGAGGCGGTAAACCCTACTACTGTGCCGAGGAAAAGCGAATTGTAGGACATCATCGCAACCAAAAGTGCCGCCAGCGTTGGACTGACGATGTTTTCCAGATCGTAGGCCAGCCGCGACAAAGACAACGCGCGGGTATAGCGTTCCTCTTCGGGCAGAACGTCCGGGATCGTCGCCTGAAAGGTCGGCGTGAAGGCAGCGGAGGCCGATTGCAACAGGAAGATCAGTACGTAGACCTGCCAGACCTCAGTCACAAAAGGCAGGGCCAGCGCCACGCCCGCGCGCACAAGATCAAGCGTCACAAGAAACGCGCGACGCGGCACCCGGTCGGCGAACGCCCCTGCAATCGGCGCAATGCCCACGTAGGCTACCATCTTGATGGTAAAAACTGTGCCGAGCACAATCGCCGCCCCGTCGCCCGCGAGGTCGAATGCCAAAAGCCCAAGCGCGACCGTTGCGAGTCCAGTTCCCAAAAGCGCCACGACCTGCGCCAGAAACAGATGGCGGTAGGTGCGGTCAGAGAGGATATCGAGCATGGCGGGCCTCAGAGATATCGGGTGATCGCCCGCAATTCGGCACGATCGGCTTCGGAGCTTTCAGCGTCTAGGCAATGGTCCATATGGTCGTGGATCAACGCCCGCTTGGCATTGGTGATCGCTTTCTCAACCGCCTGCATCTGTTGGGCGATCTCAAGGCATGGCTTGCCCGCCTCGATCATCTCGATCACAGCACACAGGTGACCGTCAGCGCGTTTCAGCCGTGCGATGAGGGCGGGATGACTTGCATGGACAGGGGGATTTGTCATATCAACGACTTATCCTCCCTGGGGGGATTGAACAAGATGGTGCCACGACGCATCACGCCAAAGACGAGCGGGCAGGCAAAGCTGATGACAACTTTACAGACAATCGGAAAGACCGCGTTCGCGACACTTCTATGCGCGGCCGTGCTCGTCTGGTCGGTCATGCCCACAACCTCACATGCGCCCGCAATCATTGATGTGCTTCAGGAGCACGCTGAGATGATTGCCGAGCACGGGCATTCGCACGGTCTGGAAGAAGACCTGGCTTGGGCCATGCACGGACACAGCCACGACAGTGTTGATCACGATCACAGTCAGGCGGTTGTGCCTGGCCCCGATCTGTCGCCGCTGCCCATGGAAATTTACAAGACCGCATGGCGGCTGAATGCAGCCGCCGCCAACCCCCGACGCTTATTCCTGATCGAACGACCTCCGCGCGTCTGATTGGTCGCGCGCCACTCGCGCGTTTCAACCAACCATCAGACAAGAATACGGAGTTCAATCCATGACTATAGTCCATCGGGGCTGGACCGATCCCGGCATGGGCCGGATCGTAATCCTGTCCTTAATCACGCTGTCGTCACTCATTCTGAGTGCGGGCAATGCGCTTGCTCACAATGTCACCGAAGGCGACGCGGGTTACATCCAGGAAATCTGGGGGGTGAACATCATCCCCTTCATGTATCTCGGTGCCAAACACATGGTGACGGGCTACGATCACATCCTGTTCCTGCTCGGCGTCGTCTTCTTTCTCTACAAGATGAAGGACGTCGGCATCTATGTCAGCCTCTTCGCCATCGGGCACTCGACCACGATGCTGGCAGGAGTCTGGTTCGGCTGGGGCATCAACGCCTATATCATCGACGCGATCATCGGCCTCTCGGTCGTTTACAAGGCGCTCGACAATCTGGGTGCCTACCAGCGCTGGTTCGGGGTGCAGCCGAACACTAAGGCCGCGACGCTGATCTTCGGCTTTTTCCACGGCACGGGTCTGGCCACCAAGATACTCGACTACGAGATCGCGTCGGATGGGCTGCTGGCCAATCTCCTGGCGTTCAATGTAGGCGTGGAGCTGGGCCAGTTGATGGCACTTGCCGTGATCCTCATTGTCATGGGTTACTGGCGGAAATCCCCGAATTTCTTCCGGCAGGCCTACGCCGCCAACGTCGTCATGATGTCCATGGGATTCATCCTCATGGGCCTGCAAATCACTGGCTACTTCGTAGCCGCCTGAGAATTTAGGAGACCCAAATGTTCAACGCAGAAAAACCGAGCCTCGATGAGCTGCCAAGTTCCGCGCAGCTCATCCGTTCCACCGTTATCGCTGCGGCCAGCGCCGTTGCGATCCTCGTGACTGTCGTGCTTCCCGCCGAATACAACATCGACCCGACCGGGATTGGCGGCGTACTCGGTCTGGCAGAGATGGGTGAAATCAAGACCCAACTCTCCGAAGAGGCGGAGGCCGACCGATTGCTGGAACTGGAGGCCACTGGCGGCGACCAGTCCAGCTTCCTAGACGGCATGTTCGGCCTGTTCGTCGGGGCGGCCCACGCTCAGGAAGCGGAGGTCTGGCGCGACGAGACCACCTTCACCCTGGCTCCCGGAGACTCCGCCGAGTGGAAGCTCGTTATGACCGAGGGCCAGACCGCAGAATACCGGATGCTGGTCGAGGGCGGGCGCGTCAACTTCGACCTGCACGGCCATGGTGGGGGTAATTCGGTGACCTACGAAAAGGGTCGCGGATCGATGGGCGACGAAGGCGAGATCGTCGCTGCATTCGACGGCGAACACGGCTGGTTCTGGCGCAATCGCGACAGCGAGACCGCCACCGTGACCGTTCAAGTACGCGGCGAATACGCCGAGTTCAAAGACGCCAGTTGACAACTTGATAACGGAGCCCTTTGAGGGCTCCGTTATCTTCACTTCAACCAGAGAAGGACCCTAAAATGATTAGAAAACTGGCACTTGCGGCGGCCACGTAGGCGCCTCCTAGCCGCCGCTGGAAACGCCACAGGCCATCTTACCCACACGCCGTAACCCTTGTGGAAAAAAATTACATAAACTTCACTATCGGATATTGAATCGCGCCGTGTTTCTCGGCTCCAAAGCTTGGCAAGCGAACCTACCTGGAAATTTCCCCTGCTAACACCGCTCGTCCGTGCACCGCCAAGGTTGCTGAAAACCTCTGGCACCCAAACTTGCGGATTACATCCAGTACGCGCGCTTCGTAGGCAGCGTGACCGATCAAACGACACAGGTCGGACGCGTGGAACTGGCGGTTCGCAGTCGGGGCGGCTTGCATCTGTCTCAGCAATTCGCGCTCTTTGGGGTCTGCTACCCGCTTCTGCGATGGTTTCACCTCGGGACGAGGCCGAGTCCCCGACGAATTCCGCCATCGGCGCATGAAGCCAAGCAGGAAGCCGGCCGGCACCCTGCCGTTGCCTCGGGACCGATTGAAGGCGAGGAAGCGGTCCCAAATGACCTGGGTGTCGACGTTCCAGCAGGGCAACGTGGCCTTCGCTGCTTTGATGAGCTCTGCCCAACTGGTCTGAAAAACATTCGAACTCGCTGTGATGTCGATCAGTCCTGCGAAGATAGTTTTGTTATTATTATCTCTAGATAGTGATGTGTCACCTTCACCTGACACGAGATCATGGGTTTCACTCTCCTCGTCGAAGGCGGAAAACCGAAAGATCCAGGGCGCGAACTTGCCATTCGGCTTCGCCCGCTCGAGCTGCAACTCCGACGTCTCAAGTTCGCTCAAAAGAACCGAAAGATATTGTCGTGAGACACCCATCCTCTCTGCCAGGGCAGAGAGGGTGAAGGCTGCCGTTCCGCGCGACAAACCGTTGTAGCCATCCTTCCAGGCGATGGCATCGAGGATGAGGGTGGCAAGCTTGTGCGCTGCAACAGAGAGATTTGTCTGCGTGATCCGTCGCAGGATCAGGCCGGTCGTAGGTTCCATGGTCGAGGTCTCCTTGGAGATCCGACGCCATGTCGTGAGACAACAACATTCTTGCCAGCAAAACAACTTTGCTGGTTGCAGGTGTTTTGGCGGTGCGCTAGGAAACTCTTGTTCACGGAGTTTTCTAGCACGGCGTCAGGCTTCACGGTCTGGCGTCGTCTCCTTTTTGGGGGCTTTGCACAGCCTTTCGTGCGGGGTTGTGATGACGCGCGCGGCAAGACCGCGTGCAGATTTTGTCAGTAGCGAACTTCTTCAGAACCATAGTTCCCGGCGTGATCACGCCAGTCGACGAAGACGGAGCGGTAGAAGTAGCTGCCGCATCCATTCGGGATGCTCAGGCCAGATGCAGCCGGCACTTGGCCCACGTTGGATCTTGTCCATCGGTAGTCGCCCTGCACTCCGTAGGACCCCAATCGCGTGGAATCGGTGCGATTGCAGTCGCCATCTCGGTTTTCATGCTGGCGGCACTGAATGTGATAGACGCGAATGCTGCGCACGAAATCAAAGGCGTCGCCTGAGATGTCGATGTCGGCTTGTTCATCCGCCTGGACGCGAACAAGGGGTATCGGAGTCGATACCTGCGGTTCGGGCGGATCGCGAAACGTGATGTCATAAAGGCGTTCCATAGGCGACAACGGACTTGGTTCGTTGAACGACACACCCATCGGACACCGCCAGATTTGTAGGGGCGGCTCGATCGGCCATGGCGTGATCCGCCGAATAAAGACCGCTCTGGCATGGGCGCAGGGCGCGGAGGCAGGCCAGCCGCCCGCAAGGCACAGGAGGATCGCACAGTCCACTTGATAGGCCTGAGCCGGACCTGACGAGGCCATTAGTCCGGATATGCTTATTGCCGTGGCTGTTGCCACGCCGTGGATCACGTGCTTCATGATGCCGACTCCATCTATAATGGTGCAGCGATACGAAACAACATTACCGATAGCAAGGCGATTTGATTGATGGCGACTTGCGATTGTTCGCTTGTGTCGCGTGACGGCTTCCAAGATCTGATGACGGTTTGAGCTCTTGAGGCGTCCTGGAAGCGGCCAAAATTGCGGCCTCCTTTCACGTCCATTGCCAAACAAACAACTGTTACAAAAAGAAAATATGGCGTTCCAATACGGCCACGAAACCGGTCACGGAAGAACAGACCGCATGAGCCCGTCAAACGGCGTGTCGCAGCGCCCATGGTCCCGGGAAGGGCAGTGTCGGAAAACTGTCGAGCCCGGTTCTCCGGCTGGAATCCGGGAACGGAAGGGCGGGTGGAGCAACGATCCTGTGTTGTGGCCTATGTTGGGATCGAACATGCGCTTGAAGACTTATGGCAGTATCTGATACGATTGAGCATGGATAGGAGAGTCTGATGCCAAACGTCCACCTGACCGAACCGATGCAGAAATATGTGCAGGCGCAGATCGAGTCCGGCGCCTACGCCAATCTGAGCGAAGTCGTGCGCGCCGGCGTAAGGATGCTGATGGAGAAGGATGGCGCGCGGCAGTTCTATGCCCTCAAGGCCGATCTCGAGATGGCAGCCACCCTGGCCGAGAATGGGGATTTCGCCGAGTTCGATGCCCAAGCCTTCGAACCGGATGCGTTTGATCGCTGACCCGAATGACGATTCGGCTTTCCGGACAGGCCAAGTCCGACCTTGAAGAGATACGCACCTACACCGTCGAAACATGGGGCAGGGACCAATGGCTCGTCTATTACCGCCAGTTGGTCACCGCCTTCGAGCGGATCACTGGGGATCCCGACGCGGGCCGGGACAGGAGTCTCTTTGTCCCGGGGATGCGGTCCGTCAATTGCCAGCGACACGTGATCTTCTACAAGCGGCTCGATGCGGCGGATGGCGCGGCAGTCATCCTGCGCATCGTGCATCAGCGCCGCAACATGCCCGCACTCGTCTACTACGAGGATCTCGACGGCGGTTAAGCCCATGCGGTTGCTCAGTCCAATAGCTCGATCAGTTTTCCATAGTCTTCACTGACCTCGCGCGCCTCCTGAAACGCCCGTTGGCGCTCGGCATCAAGACAGCGGAAGTATTCCTGAATGTCGGCAATGTAGTCCTCGAAATCAGAACGCAGCAGATCGGCATAGGCACGAATGTCTTCTCGCGACTGAGGCAAGAACGGTCGTTCGGGAGGTACGCAATCTGCTGCCGCGGCTATCGGCATGCTTCCAAGCAGGAACGCGAACAGCAACGGTGCGTTGCGCGCAATAAACAACCGCAGGGCAAAACTCCTTTGCCGCCTTTAAGATTATCATTCTGTCGGCTATCACCGTTATCGGAGCAAGGCGAACTTCGTCAACACGTTATTATTGTCTTGCTATCATTAATGTTGTTTTGTATCGCTCACGGTGTTGCGACCCCGTGGGCCTGATACTGCACCCAGGCAGAACAAGGACCCAAGGGAAGGCCATGATAGAAGAAGCCCCGAATGTGGTTACAGAAGACGGACTGCGCGGCTTGCTCGCCGAGGGCTACCTCATTGAGGTGGTCTGCAAGGAGAGAGCAGAGAAGCGCCATAACAGCTGGTACGGCTCGTGGGTCATCCGCGCCGTCGCCACTGATGGGCGTGACGATAAGATGCTCGTCACCAGCCGAAGCGTCCTCAAGCTCCGCGACTTCAAAACCATCGTTGGCCTTGTCAGTTTCCTGGCCGACATGGGCTGTACGACCGCTAGCATCCCACTTGAAGAAGGTGGCCGCGAGCGCCACGCCGCGCCTCCGGTCAAAGGCAGCTGACCGCGCGACTGCGCTCGTCGTTGCTTTGGGTACAGGCGTTTGTTCCGCGCCCCCGGCCCTGGCCGACGGTTTCATCTTCTCGGTTGGTCCTGACGGCCAATTGATTTCCTCTTCTCAAGAGGCAAACGGGCGCCTTTTTCTCTTCGCAGAACCTCGCGTCCCTGACGCAACGAGCGAGACAGCGATCCCGGCTCGATCTGCCGCCCGCGCCACCCCAGAAATCCTCCATGCGATCGAGACTACGGCTCTACGGTATGCCGGGCATGGTGCGCTGCGTCGCGCAGGACTTTCCGTCACTGATTGGGCGCTCCTTTACCGGGCCAATATCGAAGTCGAGAGCGCATACAATCCCGCAGCACGTAGCCCTGTCGGGGCTATAGGCCTCGGACAGCTTATGCCGGATACCGCCCGCGATCTCGGCGTGGACCCACATGACATTGCGCAGAACCTCGACGGATCAGCTCGCTACCTGCTGATGATGCTCGACCAGTTCGGCGAGGGCTCTCTGGCCCTTGCGGCCTACAACGCTGGTCCGGAGGCGGTCACACGCCACGGCGGCATCCCCCCATTTCGCGAAACCCAAGGGCATGTGGCCCGTGTGACCGCCGTGTTTGAGCGGCTCAGAGGAGATCTTTCATGACATCGAGGAAACGTCAAAGCGTGCTCCGCACGCGGGCGATCACCGCGTTCGGCGCGATGGCCCTTATCGTGCTGGCGGGTCCAGCGCTTGCGCAGAGCATCGACCTCTCGCCGGTGCAGACCCTGCTTCAAGGAATTGTCGATGCGATCACCGGTCCCTTGGGGATCGTGATCGGAACGCTCGCGCTGATCGGGGTGTTCCTTTCCTGGCTCTTTGGCATCCTCGACTTCCGTCAGGCCCTCTGGGTCGTGGTTGCAATCGCGGGCATCGCCGCAGCACCCACCATCGTCGCCGCCATCTGGACGACCTGAGCTCCATCCATGGCTGACCAGTCCCGCGTGTTCATCGGCCTTCTCAGGCCACCCAAGCTGATGGGCTTGCCGATCATGTATGCCATGGTCTGGCTCTTCGGCTCTACTCTCCTGTTCCTCTGGGTGCAGAGCTGGGTGGTGGCCGTCTTCGCGGGGCTGGCCTGGCCGGCGCTTTGGAAAGCCGCGGACTGGGATCCGAACTTCCTCGATGTCCTGGTGATCACCTTGCAGGAAACCCCGCCCACGACGAACCGCAAGCTGCACGGAGGCGACAGCTATGCCCCGTGATGGACTTGCCAATGACGTGGCGGAGGCGCTCGATCCGCTGACTGCGCTACCCTCATGGGTCAAGGGCGAGAAGCGGCTCTCAATGATGCTGCCTTATGTGAGCCTCGTAAACGACCGAACGATCCGGACACGCGGCAACGAGCTGATGCAGTGCATCCGCCTCGAAGGGGTGAACAGCACCACGAGCGAGGACGGGCATCTGGACCGGATCGGGGGGTTGCTGGCTGGCATCGTGGCGCAGGTCGGGACCGAGTTCTCATTCTACCTGCACAAGGTCTCGAAAGCGGTCGATGTGACCCTGCCGCCCGTTCCGGGCGAAGGGTTTGCGGCTGCCGTCGACGAACGATGGCACGCGCATCTCGGCCGCGCGGGTTTGCGCGACAAGACGCTGACCCTGACGGTGCTGAGGCGACCTGAGACCGGCAGCCGCTTGCCGTTCGGACTTGGGGCGTCTCGCTCGCGACACGCGGCCGACACCACCCGCCGCTTGCGCAAGCTCGACGAGGTTGTGGGGTTTCTGCTGTCCTCCTTCGATGAGCTGAAGCCCCGCCTGCTGGCTGCAAGCACCGGAGAGCTTCTGGGCTTCCTCGGTTCACTCAACACGGGCGAGGAGCACCCGCTCTTCCCCCGGTCGCGCCACGGTGTGATCGCCGAGGACGTAGCAAATACCCGCGTCACCTTCCGCGGCACGACCATCGCACTCTCGGACGGTGCCGTCAGCGACAAGCTCGGGGCGATCTTTGCGGTGAAGAACTACCCCGCCAAGACAGATAGCCTGATGCTCGACGAGTTGAATCTGCCCGTCGACATGGTGGTCACACACTCTTTTGTGCCGATCAACGCCAACATCATGGCGGGCCGGATCAAGCGGCAGCTGCGGCTAATGCAGGCCGCCAATGACGGAGCCGTCAGTCTCGCCCAGGAACTGGAACTCGCGCAGGACGATCTGGAATCCAAACGCCTGATCTTCGGCGAGCACCACATGACCGTGGCCGTCTATGCCCGAACCCAGACGGCGCTTGACGACATCGCGGCCGAAATCCGCAACATCTCCGCCACCTCCGGCATCAACCTGATCTCGGAGGCCTTCGGGGCGCGGGCGCATTTCATGGCGCAGCATCCCGGCAATACCGGGGCGCGAAGCCGCAAGGCAGCGATCACAAACCACAACTTCACCGATCTCGCCGCCTTTCACCGCACCCCGCTCGGCAAGACTGGCAAGGAAGTGCCGTGGGGCGTGCCCATCACACTCTTCCCGACGCCCGAGCGCAGTGGTTTTCGCTTCAACTTCCACGAACAGGGCGCGCCGGATCGCGAGCCCACAGGTGGGCACACGCTGATCCTGGGCCGCCCCGGCTCCGGTAAATCCGTACTGGCGGCTTTCCTGATGACCATGGCACGGCGGGCAGGTGCGCGGGTCTTCGTCTTCGACTATCGCGCGGGCATGGAGATGGCCGTCCGTGCGCTCGGCGGCAGCTATTCGACGATACGTGCCGGACGGCCCACGGGCCTCAATCCGCTCCAGACCGAGATCGACATGCGGGGCCAAGCATGGCTTGCTGATTGGCTCGCGAGCCTCTTAGAGCGGCGCGATCGACCGCTAACTCCGATTCAGACCAACCGACTGCAGGAAGTCGTGCGCCAGAACGCGAGCGCAGGACATGCGGGCCTGCGAAACTGGTCGGATTTCGCCTCGCTGCTGGTCTCGACCGATGACGAGGGCGATCTCTTCGAGCGTATGCAGGAGTGGACGGCCGAGGGCCGCTATGGCTGGATCTTCGGGGCCAATGCCGAGGACAGCTTCAGCATTGACGGCGATGTCGCAGGCTTCGATCTGACCGGCATCCTCGACTCCGAGAGCGAGCGGGAACGCATGGCGGTCCTGTCCTATCTTTTCCGCCGGGTCGAGCGCGTGATCGAGGACCGCAAGCCCACGATCATCGTCATCGACGAGGCATGGAAGGCGCTCGACAACGCTTATTTCGCAGAACGGCTCTCGAACTGGCTGGTGACTGCCCGCAAGCAGAACGCCGTCGTCGTCATGATGACCCAATATGCCAGTCAGCTCGAACGCACCCGGACCGGCAAGACCATCGTCGAAGCCGTGCCGACGCAGGTGCTTTTGCCCAACATTCGCGCCTCGGCTGCAGATTACTCGATGCTCGGCCTGACCGAGAAAGAGCTCGACGTGCTTCTGGGCGTCGGCTCGGCCTCGCGGCTCGCACTTGTACGCGACGACCGTGGTTCCGTCGTGATCGATGCCGATCTCAGCGCGCTCGGCCCGCTCGTGACCATCCTTGGCGGAATGGAGAAGGGCGAAGCGCTTGCCGGCGCCGATTATCGCGAACGTCCTGATTTCTGGAGAGTGACATGACCAGTACCATCATTCGCAGCGTCGTGCTGCTAGGGCTCGGCCTGACCCTGACAGCCTGTGCACAGCATAACCCCCCGCAAGCCAACTGCTTTAATTTTCGCGAGGCTCCTGCGCAGGCAAGAACCGCCACCGCCACGATCTCGACCATGGGGGCGGAAGTCACGCGCCGCGACACGGCCTGCGATTTCGTCCTCTTGGGTGCGGGCAGTTGAGCCAATGCGGACCTGGCTTCCTCTCTCGATGATCGGCTTTGCACTGGCAGTTCCCGCGGCGGGGCCGGCGGTCGCCCAGGGCGTGCCAACCTTCGATCTGCGCCTGTTCGCAGAGCGGCAGGCGATCCTCGAGCAGACCGATCGGGACCTGACACTGCAGCAGGACCGGCTAAGCCGCGAGGAGGAACTGGCCGAGATCGAGCGTCAGCAACTCGCCTCCCTCGAAGGGCTGATGGATGCCATGTCGCTTGGCGCTGGAGATGTGGCCGGCACCGTGGCCGGGCTCGAGGCGGGGCAGGGGGCGGTTGACGACGTCGAAAGCGCGGCCGCCAGTCTTTATGCACCCGAGGACACCAATCCAGCGGCGGCGCGGATGTTCGGCGATGCCCGGGAGGGGATCGAGGAGCTGATCATCCGCGCAGCACGCGACACCCATAGTCTGTCCGGGGTCGGCCGTGCGGGCCTTTCGCTCGTGCAATGGCGCTGCCTTTTGCAGGCGCTGATCTGGCAGGAAAGTCGTTTCCAGATTGGGGCACGCTCACCCGTGGGGGCCTTCGGACTTACCCAGATCATGCCCGGTACCGCGGGCGATCTCGGGATCTACCCGGCCTATTACGACGATCCCTATCTGCAGGTCACCGGCGGTGCGCGATACCTCGCACAAATGCTGAACATGTTCGACGGCAACATCATCCATGCGCTCGCCGCCTATAACGCCGGTCCGGGCAATGTGCAGGATTATGGCGGTGTGCCGCCCTTCGCGGAAACCCAGCACTATGTCGTGGTGATCCCGCAGCAGTACAACAGCTACCTCGCGGCCGTAGGCGGCATCGATGCGCTCGGCACCATCGACCCTGTGCTCCTCGCCAACGCGAGTTTCAGCCTCTCGGCCCACGGCGCAGGGGTCTATGGCGACTATTCGCTGGTCTCGGTCCGTGCCGCCGCCCTGCGGGTGCAGGACATCATCACCCGCATTGGTGAGACCGAGGATCTCCACGAGGCCATCGCTCTCAACACCTATGCCCGGGCCGAACTGGCCCGGCTGGTTGCAATCCGGACCCGGATTAAGGCCGCCCGAACCGAGCCACTCAGCGCCGAGCAGATCGCCTTGGCGGCAGCGCAAGCTGCCGAGCGGCAATACATGGATTTTAGTCAGGAGGATTTGCGTTGAACCTGCGCCTGCCCCGTTCCCTTTTCGCCGGTAGCATCGCTCTCGCACTTGCCCTCAATGTCACCGGACCTGCCGGGGCACAGGGTGTGCCCACGGTGGACACCCAAAACATTGCCCAGGAAATCCGCCAGCTTCAGCAGATGCTGCAGGATTTCGGGATCCAGACCGATCTTCTGGACAATGCGTTGGAGCAACTGAACATGCTGCAAAGCCAGCTCGATCAGCTGAACGAGATGTATGCCTCGCTCACCGGGCCGCGCAGCATCCTCGGGCTTGCCATGGGCGGGGACCTCGACACCTTGCTTCAGGCCAACTTCGAAGACATCCCCGGCCTGATCCGAGGCATCCAGGCGGGCGATTGGAGCGCGCTCATCGGGCCCAATGCCGGGCCCATGCGCACGCAGATTGAACAGGCGCTGGCAAGTGCAGGGTTCGACGAAGATTCTCTCCGCGAAATCGCCACCAGCGGCAATCCGGGAGCTGAAGGCGTGGCCACCCGGGCAACCACAGGTGCTGTGATGTCGGCGGCGGCGCAGAACAGCCACGCAGAGGCGGAACAGTCTCTCGAACGAGTGGAACGTCTGGTCGAGATGATCCCGGACATGGAGGATCTCAAAGCCTCGATGGATCATAACACGCGCGTCACGGCGGAACTCGCCATCGCCATGACCCGGATGTGGGAGTTGGAAGCGATCCAAACCCTCGGCGCAGGCAATGCAGGCGTGGTTGATGCCGCCACCCTTGCCGAAGAACGCCGCTACATGGACTTCACCTTGCCGGATCTTGAGCCATGAGTGGGGCAGGGGTGATGACTGCGCGCGAACTCGTGGAAGAGGAACTTGTCTACGGTGCCCTGCGCCGGGAACAGCTTTGGCGGATGATCGGCCTTTCCGGGGCAGGCTTCGGCGTATTTGGTTGTTTGACGGCTGCGGCTGTCGCGCTGATGGTCGAGACGCCGCCTCCCGTGGTTGTCCCCTACGATCCCGCGACCGGGGTGGCGCTCCCCAATGCCACGGTTGAAACCGTGTCCCTTGCCGAACGGCCAGCCGTGATCGAAGCACAAATCTACCGCTACCTTCTCGACCGCGAGACTTACAACCAGCTCGACAATGATCTTCGTGTCCGCCGCGTCCTGGCACAGTCTTCCGGGTCGGCCGAGGCCAGCATGCGCGCGATGTGGACATCGGGGCAGGAGAGCTATCCGCCGACGCGTTACGGGGCTGCGGCCGAGATGGCCGTTGAGATCGCATCGATCACCCTTATTGGCGAAAACCGCGCCCAGGTGCGGCTCAGAAAGCGCCTGACAAGCCCGCAGGGGGTACAGGATGGATCGTTCACTGCCACATTGATGTTTGAATTTCAGCCGGAACGGACCCGCTCCCTCGACGATGTCTGGCAAAACCCTTTCGGTTTCACCGTCACTCAATATGCCATCCGATCGGACCGTTCTGAATGACTCGCACTGCAATCTCTACGCTGTTGGCCGCCAGCATTCTCGCGCTCGCGGGAACGACCGCCATGGCCGAAACCACGCCCCGTCCACGCTCTCACGATAATCGCGTGCGCGTGGCGACCTGGACCGAAGGCCAGGTTTACCGGGTCGTCACGACACTGACCCGTGTCACCACAGTCGAATTCGGTGAGGGTGAAACCATCCGCTCGATCATCGCCGGCGATACGGTCGGTTTTCAATTCGACGATGTCCCGGGTGGCCGTGCCTTCGCCATCAAGCCAACAGCATCTGGCGTTGCCACCAACATCACCGTCTACACCAACCGCCGCTCCTACTACTTCCATGTCGTCGAAGCCCGGGAGACGCCGCATTATGTCGTGCAGTTCCGCTATCCTGAAAACCGCGTGCAACCCACCAGGGCGGTTGCGGCCGATGCGCCGAACGCGAACTATGCGGTCAGTGCCCGAGAAGAGTTCACGCCGACGGCCATCTGGGATGATGGTACCTTCACGTATTTCCGGTTTGCACGGAACGCGCCGGTGCCCGCCATCTTCCGATATTCGAACGGAAGGGAACGCGCGGTGAACAGCCACACCTCAAGTGACGGCGTTATCCGCGTATCTGGCGTCAACCGACAATGGGTCCTTCGCCTTGGCGAAGATGTGGTTTGCGTCCAGGACGCAGGGCAGGCCACATCATGACCGAAGGTACGGAAGACCTCGCCGCGCGCCTCGCGGCTCTCGAAGGTTCGACAGGCAAAGCGAAGGCAAACAAGCGGCCTGCGCCGCTTGCGGCGATCCTTGGAGTCGTCGGCATCGCGGCAGCAGGTGGTCTGGCGTGGGCTGCCCTACAGCCGTCGGCAGAAGCACCAATGGCGACCGCCGCGCCGGAAGAGTTCCAGAGCACCGGCCCCGGATTCGGAGATCTGGCGCCGATTTCTGCCCCGGAGCCCAGCCAAGCCCCGCCTGCGGACACAGGTCCGAGCGAGTCAGAACTAGCGCTGATAGAAAGTCTTGCGACATTGAGAGCGGAACTCGAGGAACTGCGCGCAAGACCGGCCGAGGCCGCGGATAGCGGGGCGGAGCAGGCTATTGCGGACCTGACGGCGCAAATTGCCACCTTACAGGAAGCATCCGCCGAGGCTCAGCGGGCCCTCGAGCGGCAACTGACCGAGCGGGATCGCGAATTGGATCAGCTCCGCATGGACTTGGAACTTGCACGGCTTGCACCACCAGAGCCGACCTCATTGGGACCAAGTGAAGAAGAATTGCGGTTGGCCGAACTAGAAAGGCGGCGCGCAGCCGAAGCCGAGGCCCGCGCAGAGCGTATCGCGTCTCCTATGATCGCCTTCTCCGGGATGGGCGCGGGTGCGGATAGGGAGAATACGCTGGAAGCCGCGCGACTGAATGCAGATGAAGCCTTTGTTCGTTCGGGCGCGCAACCTGCACAGGTGACACGTGCCGAAGTGATCGCGAACCCATCGAACACGGTTGTTCAGGGCACCATGATTCAGGCTGTGACAGAGACGGCCCTCGACAGCACACTGCCCGGCGCGATCCGCGCCATCGTCTCGGAAGACGTCCATTCTTTCGATGGAACGCGTATCCTGATCCCGCGCGGCGCGCGGCTGATCGGGCGCTACCGCTCCGATGTCGCACTCGCCCAATCGCGCGTCATGGTGGCATGGGACCGGATCATCCTGCCCGATAATCAGACCGTGCAGATCAGCGCCTTCGGTGGAGACGAACTCGGCCGTACTGGCACCACCGGGTTTGTCGACACCCGTTTCGCGCAACGCTTCGGTTCCGCCGCGCTGATCTCCTTGATCGGCGCCCTGCCTGCGGCTGCAGCGGGTCAAATCGACAGCGAGGCGGCGGCCGATGTTGCGAGTGATGTCGGCACCGACCTGCGCGATAGTACGCAAAGCGTGATGCAGGACTATCTGGCGATCCGGCCAGTGATACATGTCGATCAGGGTACACGGATCACGGTCATGGTTGATCGTGACCTCGAGATTTTCTGACATGGCTGCAAGTTATCTGGAAGCGTCGCTCGACCGTTTCGGCCCCGAGGTCCTGCGCGACGACACGATCGAAATCTGCATCAATCCTGACGGACAAGTCTGGGGAGAGTTTCAGGGCGATCACTTCATGCGTGCACTGGGCAGCCCGCTGACCCAGACCGAGATCAAGGACCTCGGCAATCAAATCGCCTCCGCCGCCTCGACCACACTCAGCACCAAGAAGCCCATCGTCTCGGTCTCGATCCTCTATCGCGACCGGCCAATCCGCGCGCAGGTGATCCAGCCGCCGGCAGTAGAAGGCGGGTTCTCCATATCGCTGCGATTCTTCTCCTCCCTGCCGCTCGAGGCGATCAAGCTCGGGTTTCTCTATGGCAAGGAGCGCAGCCTCGAAGGCCTGCGCCGCGAACGTAACGCCGCGCTGCGCGATGTGGTGACATCCGGCGACATCAACGCCGCCCTGCACTTCTGCGTCGAGAACAAGCTCAACATGATCGTCTCGGGCGGCACATCGACCGGCAAGACGGTCGCGGCGCGCAAGATCCTTTCGCTGATCCCGCCCGAAGAGCGGATCATCACCATCGAGGAGGCGGCCGAGCTGCGCCCCGAGCAGCCCAATGTCGTGACGTTGATCGCTGACCGGGACACGGATGCCCGCAGTGCCGATGTGCTCTTGGCCTCAACGCTTCGCATGCGACCCGACCGGATCGTCCTAGGCGAAGTCCGCGGGCGCGAAGCGATGACGTTTCTCGAGGCAATCAACACCGGCCACGGTGGATCGCTGACCACACTGCATGCCGAGACCCCACAACTTGCTGTTCGCCGCCTCGCCATCGCCGCCCTGAAAACCGATGTGCCGATGACCTATGCCGACATGATCGATTATATTGAGGGCTCGATCGACGTGATCATTCAGGCAGGCCGCCATGAAGGCGCGCGCGGAATCACCGAGTTCTTCCTGCCGGGTCATACCACAGATTTGAACCTCGACACGGTCGACGGCAGAGGCAACAAGAGCCCCTCCGTTGCCGCTGAGTAAAAAAGGACCTCCCCAGATGCGAAAACCAATCCTCGCAGTCACGCTTGCCGCCCTTGCGGGCCCACTTGTGGCGCAGACTTCGCCTCAGGTTTCAAACGATCTCACAGTCGATATGTCGCCTCAACAATACCGGATCTGCAACGATCGTCCGGCGCGACCGACTTGGATGGACGAAATCAATCCGCGTGAAGCTTACAAGGCAGCAGCTTTGATGGAGTTGTACGAAATTCGGGCCTGGGAGGAGATCGCTGAATCTGGCGACTGCAGCTGTGAAACCCGCTTTCCCGCTTGGGATAGCTCCGATGGCGAATATCATGAAAGGTATGCAGGCCTTAGCCAAGCCGAGCATTCAGCGTTTCGCCGCGACTGGATTGAAGTAAGGAAGCAACTCGAGCCGAGCGTGCGTACAATCTGCGAAGCTCAAGGCAACTGGTAATGGGCGTCGTCAGCTGGATGGTCGGAACGGCAGACGCGTTCCTTGTCGATGCGGCTGAGTCCCAGTTCGGGGCCGTGGCAAGCAATACCGGCACGATCGTCCTGCTGATGGTCACGCTTTCGCTAATCGGCGTCTGCATCAACATGGCATTCCAGTTCCGCAGCATGGATGGGGCCAGCTTCTTCTGGTACCTGATCAAGCTGACCCTTATCGGTCTATTCGCCTTCAATTGGGCAAACTTCAATGCAGTAGCAAACGCAGTCATTGGAGGCTTGGACTACGTCGCTGGCGCACTGGTGTCTTCGGTTGGCGGCGGAGGAGCCGGAGCCACACACTTTGCTGGCGAATTCGACATCCTGATCGAAAAATTCAGCCAGTACCTGAATGCTATCGGCAGCAACCTGAACTGGATGACGGGCGCGATCCTAGGCGGCATCGGGCTTATTCTTTTGAGCCTCCTTGGCTTCATGACCGGCATCGTCCTCATATTCGCCAAGATGATGCTGACCCTCATGCTCGGCCTTGCTCCGATCATGATTGCATTGTCGCTCTTCGACGCGACCAAAGATTTCTTCCACAGATGGGTCTCGACGACAGTCAGCTATGCCTTCTACCCCATCGTAATCGCAGCAATGTTCTCTACCGTCGTCGGCATGGCGAATTCGCTGCTAGCCCAGCTCGGTGATCCGAACTCGGCAACCAACATCGGATCGCTGGTGCCGTTCTTCGTCATGGTGTTCCTGGCCAAGGGATTTGTGGCAGCAACACCCCTGATCGTGCGAGGGATATCGGGGAACCTGATGGTGGCGGCGACGCCTGCTGTTGCCGCTGGATCGATCGGGATCATGCGAGGGATCTTCAATACCGACGGCGTAAAGGGCAGGACGCGGATCGGGGCGCTCCCGACAGGCGAAGCGATCGGGCGGGGTGCGGTGCAGGCACCTGCAGTCGTACGGACCGCTACAGTGACCGCCAGCGCGCAGCTAGTCAGGATGGCGGAACGGGCAAAACGGCTGAGAGGATAGACGTCGATGAGCTGACGTTCGCCAAGGCCTTCGGCAAAGCTCACAATGCGGACAAAGTGAGCTTTCGCTGCAAGTGCGCCAATGTCAGCAAAGCGCGCATTGCAACGTTGCCAATACATTGGTGGAGCATGTTCCACCGCGGCGCGCTAGTGGCGCTGCAGCGGTTTTGGAAACGCCTATCACCACCGCCTTTCCGCCCGTAGCGGAGTACACCAGCGAGGTCGGCGAGCGCGGCCGAAGAACTAGGAATGCTCTCGGATGGGTTTAGTATCGCCGAGATACTGGCCGAACATTTCACGCGAGAACAGGCGCGGACGTGTGAGATGTTACAACCACGTGCCTTCGGTTCTTTATGCGTGGAAACTTACAAACCTCTAAGCGGCTTAGATGCATCTTTCACGGATGCGCATAACGAAGCGCATCGACGATGACCCTGAAGGCCGGCAGGTTTTGCCGCCGACTGGGGTAGTAGATGTAGTACCCTGAGAAAAACGGCGACCATTCGTCCAGAACCTGGACCAGGTCTCCCGCCGCGATGTACTGCACAACCGTATCCTCGGGGATATAAGCGATGCCGTAGCCGTTCAGCGCCGCATCGATCATCGCGTGCGAGGAATTGAAGGCGAGCTGGCCATTGACCCGGACGCGCAGATCCTGCCCATCCTTTTCGAACTCCCAGGCGTAGAGCCCGCCGGCCCTGAGGTGCCTGTGGTTGATGCAATTGTGCCCGATCAGCTCTTCCGGATGAACGGGCGCGGGATGTGTCTTCAGGTATCCGGGTGACGCGACCGCCACCAATCGCCAATCCGGACTGACCCTGACGGCAATCATGTCCTTTTCGACGCTCTCGCCAAGGCGGATACCAGCATCGAAACCCTCCTCCACGATGTTGCGAAAGCCGTTGTCGATGTTCAGCTCGAGTTTGATGTCCGGATAATCGACAAGCACAGGCCGCAGCTTCGGCCAGACGTAGCTCTGCAGTGCGTGATCGGACAGCGTGATCCTGATCGTCCCCGCGGGCTTGTCGCGAAACTCCGTCAGTGACGCAATCTCCGCCTCGATCTCTTCCACGCGCGGCGCCAATGCCTGTCGCAGGCGCTCTCCTGCCTCCGTGGGCGCGACGTTGCGCGTCGTGCGCGTCAGGAGCCGGATGCCCATTTGCGTCTCGAGGCGCTTGATGGTGTGGCTGAGCGTGGACTGGGCGATGCCGAGCTTGGCAGCGGCACGCGTGAAGCTTCGCTCCTCAGCAACGGCCAGGAACCACAACAGGTCGTTGAACTGTCCCCGCGCCATGCTCCGCTCCCATCATGCTGAACCACTTATGCTCCCTATCGATTAATGCAATCGTATTTGCACGTCTAATCCATTTGTTCGGCTACTGCTATTTATGCGTCATCGAAAGCCGGCTCTGCAGCCGGAAGCGAGGCGCAGAATGTCCACGACACTCACAGCAGAACCAGCCGATACGCGCTCCGCCTGGGGCGCGGTCATGTCGATGGCGCTCTGCGTCGCCGTTCTCATCGCCTCGGAGTTCATGCCCGTCAGCTTGCTGACCCCGATCGCAAGCGAGCTTGGCGTCAGCGAGGGACAGGCCGGTCAGGCGATTTCGATCTCCGGTCTCTTCGCCGTCATCACCAGCCTCACGATTGCCGGACTGACCCGAAGCGTGGACCGCAAGCAGGTGCAGTCCGCCTTCGCAGTCCTCCTGATCGTCTCGGCCCTGATTGTCGCCTCTGCGCCGACCTATCCCGTGCTGATGATCGGTCGCGCGTTGCTGGGCATCGCCATCGGCGGGTTCTGGTCGATGTCGACCGCCATTGTGATGCGGCTTCTCCCGGCGGAACAGGTGCCGCAAGGCTTGGCTGCGCTTAACGCGGGCAACGCAATCGCGGCCACCATATCGGCGCCGCTCGGTGCCTGGCTCGGCGACCTCATCGGCTGGCGCGGAGCATTCGCACTGATCGTTCCGGTCGCAGTGCTCGCGCTGGTCTGGCAACGCATCCACATGCCGCCTCTGCCGCCCCGCGGCATCCGGCGCACCAATCCTCTCGGACTGCTTTTCCAGCCTCAGGTAGCGCTCGGCATGGCGTCGATCTTCCTGCTGTTCATGGGCCAGTTCGCGCTGTTCACTTATCTGCGGCCGTATCTCGAGGGAGTGGCGGGCTTCTCCGTTCCCATGCTCTCCGGGGGCTTCCTGGCCCTCGGACTTGCGGGCCTCGCCGGCACCTGGGCGATCAGCCACCTGCTGCGAACCCGCCTCTATGGTCTGCTGGTCGCGATTCCAGCGGTCATGGCGGCGCTTGCGGTCCTGATGATCGCATCGGCACAACTGCCGGCCGGTGTCGGCGCACTGATTGTCCTTTGGGGGTTCTTCGGAACGGCGGCCCCTGTCGGCTGGGGCACCTGGCTTGCCCGGACGCTCGGCCCCGAAGCCGAGGCCGGCGGCGGGCTCCAGGTGGCGACCATCCAGCTTGCGATCATGGGCGGCGCAGCCACCGGCGGACTGCTCTTCGATGCACTTGGCTGGCAGTTTACCTTCGCCCTCTCGGCCACGCTTCTCGGTGGTTCGGCCCTTTGCGCCTTGCTCGCCTGGCTCCACCAGAGGAGTTCGAAATGAGACTTTCCGGCTTCTCGCCGCTCTGGCCTTTCCCGCCATCGCTCACGCCTAGAAGCGCGGACTGCCGCTCATCCGACCAACACCATCAAATGAAATCACCCGCTTGAAGGAGCAAACGACATGACCGAAGGAACTGTTCACACACCGAGAGACCTGCCTGACGCGAGCCGCCGGACCCTGCTGATGATGACCGGTGCGAGTCTCGCAACCACAGGTCTTGTGTCACTGGGCACCTCGCCCGCTTGGGCGCAGGCCAGCGGCGAATGGGACAAGACGTTCCCCCGCAGCGAGGCCGTGACTTATGAGAAGGTCACCTTCACGAACCGCTACGGCATCACCCTGACCGGCGATCTTTACATGCCGTCCGACCGCGGGGACGCCGCGCTGCCGGGCCTGACCGTCGCCGGGCCGTTCGGCGCCGTCAAGGAGCAGTCGGCCGGTCTCTATGCCCAGACTATGGCCGAGCGCGGCTTCATCACGCTCGCATTCGATCCCTCCTTCGTGGGTGAAAGCGGCGGCGAGGCGCGCGACGTGGCATCCCCCGACATCAACACCGAGGATTTCATGGCTGCGGTCGATTACCTCGGCCTGCACGACGCCGTGGACCGCGAGCGGCTCGGTGTCATCGGAATCTGCGGCTTCGGCGGCATGGCGCTGAACGCAGTGGCGGCCGACAAGCGCGTCAAGGCGGTGGCCACGACCAGCATGTACGACATGTCGCGCGTCATGGCGCGGGGCTATTATGACAGCCTGACGGACGCGCAGCGGGCCGAGAGCCTTGAGCAGATGAGCCGGCAGCGCTGGACGGATGCCGAGACCGGCGACCCCGCGATGGCCGGCGGTCTTCCCGACAGCCTCGACGGCATCGATGATCCCGTCATCCGCATGTACCATGCCTACTATAAGACGGATCGGGGCTATCACCCGCGCTCGGTCAACTCGAACGGCGGCTGGACGGTGACCAATCCGCTGTCCTTCATGAACATGCCGCTGCTGACCTATATCGCGGAAATCTCTCCGCGGCCCATGCTGGTGATCGCCGGCTCCGAGGCGCATTCGCGCTATTTCACCGAAGAAGCCTATGCAGCCGCGGCCGAGCCGAAAGAGCTGATGATCATCGATGGCGCCGACCACGTCGATCTCTACGATCAGCTGGACGTGATCCCCTTCGACCGACTGGCCGAGTTCTTTGGCGAGCATCTCGCGGCCTGAGCACGCGGGGCCCGCGCGCAAGCGCGGGCCCCTGCCCGCCAAATCCGCTGAACAGAGGATCGTCGCATGTGGAAATCAACATTGGGCGCTGCCGCTGTCGCGCTGGGATTGTCTGGAGCTGCCATGGCACAGGAACAGATTAGTATTTCGTCAGGCTGGGGTGACGTGACCGCGACGCTTGCGGATAACGAAGCCGCCGAGGCCTTGCTGGAGATGCTGCCGCTGACCATCGACATGCGCGACCATCTTCGCCAGGAAAAGACAGGCTACCTGCCATCCGACTTGCCCGAACTGGCGCGCCAGCGCGACTTCTCGACGGGCACGCTTGGTCTGTGGAGCTCCAATCACTTCGTGATCTACTACAGCTCCGGCAGCGTCCCCGCTCCAGGCATCATCATTCTCGGACAGGTCACGGGCGATGTGTCGATCTTCGATCGCCCGGGCAACCTCACCGTCGAACTGACGCGCCTCGAATGAACCAGCGGCGACGCTGACCGCTCCACGATTACGCTGCAGTCCCGAACGGCGGTCTGCCGTCCCATGCCAAGCGCGGGTGCGCCTGTTCGGGCAAGACGGAAGTCGAGTTCAGCGGAGCGGAGTAGTCCGTACGATCCGGGCTTCGCACTGCCAGTCCCGTGCGCGGGAGATGGCAGCTCTCGCTGCGAGCGCAACTGCATACAACTTCAACAACGGCGCGCTGCGAGCCACTCATTCCCTTGGTGGGGCCAGGAGTCAGCGCGCCATCCATCCTCGAAGGAGAAATCAATGACCGACAACATCACTGGAAAAGTCATCGTCATCACAGGCGCCTCGAGCGGCATGGGCGAAGCCGCGGCTCGGCATCTTGCGTCGAAGGGCGCTAGCGTCGTACTTGGCGCGCGGCGCGCAGATCGTCTTGAGGCGCTGGCGGCCGATATCGTCGCCGCCAGCGGTAAGGCAACGGTCGTCGTGAGCGACGTGACGAATCGGGCGGACGTGCAAAAGCTGGTCGATACGGCCGTCGAGACCTATGGACGGATCGACGTGCTCATCAACAATGCCGGCGTGATGCCGCTGTCCCCCCTCGAGCGCCTTAAGGTCGACGAATGGGACCAGATGATCGACGTCAATCTAAAGGGCGTGCTCTACGGCATCGCGGCCGCGCTCCCCTATATGAAGGAGCAAAAGGCGGGCCACATCATCAGCCTGTCGTCAGTCGCGGGACATAAGATCTTTGGCGGTTCTGCAGTCTATTCCGCGACGAAGTTCGGCGTGCGGGCCATCAGCGAGGGACTCCGTCAGGAGGTGAAACCCTACAACATCCGCACCACAATCATCTCACCTGGTGCGGTGAAGACCGAATTGCTGGACCACATCACCGAGCAGGATGTTCAGAAGGCCAACCAAGACTATGTCGGCCAAGTTGGCGTTCCGGCCGAGACGTTCGCTCGCTTGGTGGACTTCGCCATTAGCCAGCCGGAGGACGTTGACATCAACGAGATCCTCTTCCGGCCAACGGCTCAGGAACTCTGAGTAGCGGTTAAGCCAAAACGCCGGCGGATGCTCAGCTTTCTTAATTGGAATGGCCCCTCGGGGGCCATTTCTTTTCGTGATGTTCACTAGCCCCAGAAACGAGCTCGAGGTACCTCCCAACAATTCCCCCAAAGTCGCGTCTCAGAAGGTTCGACGTCAGGACTGGAGTGCCCCCGTTTCACCAAACCCTCCGCATGAGGGTTGGCTCTTAAACTAGTGATGATTTTAGTCGGATATCGCCGCCGAGTATCTTGACACGAAGCTACCCTGCTGCGGCGTCAGTGACCGGGTTCGGATGGACCTCCGCAAGCAATGGCAGCATTGGGCGCTTCGCACACAATCAGGCGCCGCCGCAGCATCCCTCGGAGAGGGCTCGGAGCCGTTATTCGCCGCGCCTTGCGCGAAGGTCCGCAGTTGAGAAACTCATCCATGCTCCGCAATTATCGTCCTAGTCGTTTGAACGGCGGATTCCAGCGCCGCCCGGTTAGCACCCCTGATCCCCAATCCCTCGACATCAAGTGACAGCTGACCCTGGCCACCACCTGTCGCAGCAGCCCGAGCCGCTCGGCTGCGGGCTTTCCCTGAACTCCCTGGATTAGTCGTCTTTGCGCTCGGCGCATTCGCGCCGACGTCCCGCGCGACATTTGCCGCCCGCATCTCTTGCAGTTTCTGTTTCAGCCTCTCCACCGTCTCGCGGGTCTCGGTCATCTGCCGATCCCGCCGCAGGCCGTCCTCGTCCGGATACGGGAAACTCCCCGATTGACCGGCGTGCAGAACCTTCAACACTGGGTCCTCGAAATACTTCACCCTTCTTGCCCGGATCGGCATCTGCGCGTCGATCACGAGGATGACCTCGTCGAGGTCCATGCGCCGGGCTTCATCCTCTGTCAGAAGCGGGGTGTCCTCTGTCCTCTCCGAAACGCTGCGCCCCTCAAACGGATTGCGTCCAACAGCGCGGGAGCGGGTCACCACACGCTTGGTGGTCTTGCCGACGGCCTGGCTCAACTCCTCGATTGTCTTCTGCTCGGACGGTGTGAGGTAGAGCTTCACGCCGGCGCCGCCCTGAAGCGACCGGCGGGTGTTCTCACCATAGATCTCGTCCAGCGCCGGAATGGTCTGGGTGACAATGGCGAGGTTGCCGCCGAAGGAGCGCAGCGTCTTGATGCTCTCGGCGACGATCGGCATTTTGCCGAGCCGGTCGAACTCGTCGAGCAAGATCATGACCGGCCAGGGCTCGTCATCGCCGGGTTCCCGCGCCTGCAGCGAGGCAATCAGGTCCGAAAAGAAGAGGCGGATCAGCGGGGCAAGCGGGCGGATCATCTCGGATTCGACCACAAGATAGATCGCATGTGGGCGGCGGCGGATATCCCGGAATGAGAAGTCAGAGGTCGCGGTGGCCGCGTCAATCGCGCGGTTGTCCCAAGTGTCGAGACCCGATGTCATCAGGAGGGAGAGGTAGGAAGTGAGGGTGTCGTTGTTGGTCGATGCCATACGCTCGAAGATCAGTCTGGCCGACTTGTTCTTCACCTCCTGCGAACGCTTCAGGTATTCCTTCTGCTTGTCGCCCCCCGAGGCTGTGATGCGATAGATCTCGCCGATGGTCGGCACGCCGCGCTCGAATGCCAGAAGACCGGCCGCTACGAAGAGGTCGATACCCCCGGCTAAAAGCCCACTCAGCTTTTCATTGTCGGTCTGCAGGAAGAGCTTGGCAGTGAGTTTCAGCTCCATCTGCTGCCGGTCGGGGTTGGTCATGGCAGCAATGCGCGCCAGCGGATTATAGCGATGTGTCGGTCGGTCCCAGTCGGTCGGCGCGAAGCGGAAAACCTTGTCCCCCATGCTGGCGCGGAAGCGCGAGGTCTCGCGGAAGTTCTCGCCTTTCACGTCGAGCACCACGGCCGAGCCCTTGTAGGTCAGAAGGTTCGGGATCACGAACCCCACGCCCTTGCCCCGGCCTGTAGGCGCCACGATCAGCGCGTGGGGGAAGGTTTTTGAGACAAGGAACGGGCGCTTGGAATTCGGGGAGCCGAGCTTGCCCAGAAGGAAGCCGCCGCCGGGCTTGGCAAAGAAACCGTTCCTCTTAATCTCGCTGCGAGTCTGCCAATGCGTCGTCCCGAAGCGGGTCAATGCATCCCCCAGAAGCGTGACGCTCAGCATCAGCGATGCCAGGCCGAAGCCGCCAAGGATGAGGTTCACCCAGAGGAAGTCTTTTGGTGCGGACTGAGACAGACCCCGATATTCGCGGGCAAGCAGGGTGACGTCGAAACGCGTGGGAGAAAGCCCATAGCGGAACATGACAAAGCCGGTCGCCACGACATAGCCCATGGCGAGACCGACCAGCACGAGGCTCAACACTCCTAAGGCAATCTTGCCTTTATCCATGGGTGATCCCCTTCTCACCATGTGCCGCGGCGTGGCGCGCGCGCTGCGCCTCGATCTGCTCTTCGGCCAGAGCATCGAGAACGCGCTCCATGGCCAGGCCATGCGCGGTGACCTCGCTGCTTTGAAGATAGGTCTTGGCGAGTTCCAGCTGGCGCAGCGGATCCTCGGTGAATTTGTCCAGGACGTCCGCGTTACCGGCCCGCAGCGCGTCGATTGCGTCGGAGCTTAGTCGCTCGTTTATCTGCCGGACGATGTCCTGCTGCTCTGCCTCGGAGAGCGGGCCCTCGACGTCGGCGTTTCGCACAAAGGCCATGACGGTTGGCGCTGTCTCTTCCAGATACCGGCGCTCGGCGTAGTCTTGTCGCGCGTGGTCCTCGATCTCGAAACTGCGCTCGCTGATATAGGCACGCGACGCGCCAAGCGAACGAAGGTGATTGATTTCGTCCTGGACGGCCTGCCCGAACTCGTCATCCGGCATCTCCGTGCGATAGCGGGCGAGGGTGCGGAGCTCTTCGGTAATCGGACCGAGATGATCCGAAGGATCCCGCAAGGCGAGGTCCATGTCGCCAGCATGAAGCGTGCGGTCCTGCGCCGATACCGCATATTGCGGCGGCATTCGACTGTCAGTCATCTGTTGCCAAGCCATCGAGGCCAATTCGGCATGTTGCGGAGATCTCTGCGCATAGGCGTCGAACGCGACGCGGGCCTCTTCAACCTCCACGGCGCCGGACCGCCGGACCGACGGGTCGTCGGAGAACGGATGATCGAAATCCGTCCGACGGAACTGCGCCACCAGCGCCCTGAACGCCTGCCGCTCCGATGGGGCAAAAATGTCGGGCCCGTCTTGCGCGAGATCACCCCCAGGTGCCGCCAACCGCTCGCCGAGCGCTGGCTCAGCGTTGTCCACCTCGTCGATCTCGGTTGGCGCGCGAAGGACGCGTACGTCGGTCAGGACATCGCCCAACCGAACATGCACGGCTTCCAGTCGGTCGAGCGCTTCTTCCCGGTCCGCAGATTTCTCCAGATCGAGGTCGCTCGCTTTGGCAATCCCCTGCAGATCCTGTGCCAGCCACTGGCGTTCCAGTACGGCATTGCCTGCCCCTTCCCGCAGGCGCGCGGCCACAGCCTCGGCATCGATGCCCGTGCCTTGCAACGCCTCGGCCAGCTTTGGTGCCACCTCTCCATCGTCAAGACGCGCGAGGTGATCTTCACTTAAGTTCGGCCTTGCATAGATGCCGTCCCGGGACGGGGCATCGATCAGGGCGGCGGAGCGATCCCCGAGCGGGTTCAAATGCGCGACCGAGGCCAGAACGTCGGTCAGCTTGCGCTCGATCACCGGCCTCTCGGCCGCCGGCGCCCTGTCGATCGCCGCCTCGATCTGGCGAATGTTCTGAGAAAACTCGGTGATCAGCGTGTCGAACGCTGCTTCGTCTTGGGACATGTAGATGGCTCCGTCAGATTGAATCTGACCGCCACTGGCAAGGATGGTGCTGGCCCGCTCGAGCGCTTCGGCCACGTCGTCGAAATTCGAACGTGACGCCTCCGCCGCGAGCCCACGGTAGATCAACGCCTTGTGCCTGACGGTTTCCAGAGCGGCCCCCAGGTCAGCGCCGGTTCTCTGGCGCTCAACTGGGGGACGACCTTCGTCGCGAGCCTTGTAGATTTCGAAGGTCTCGGCGGCGTAGGTCGTGACGCCGCGATCCAGACGACGCGTCGCCTCGAGGCGGATCCCATGAACTTGGGCCGCCTCGACCATCGCCTCGCGAAAGGCGTCGTAGTTGAAGTGATGATCCTTCCCGAGAAAGAACATTTCGCCATCCTTGCTGCGGCGGTTCAGAACGATATGCGCATGTGGATGCGCGCGATCTTGGTGTATTGCAGCAATATAGTCGAATTGCGACCCCTCACCTTGAAAGAACTTCTCGCAGACCGCCTGGGTGATATCGCGCACCTCTTCACCCCTGGTCCCAACCGGGAATGCCATCAGCAGATGCGACGTATGGCCAAGCTTGGGGCTGTAGCGCTCGTTCCACTGGTTCTCGAACCGCCGCGCCACGCGGTTGATCTCGGCTTCCGAGAGCTGCTTCTTCCCGTCATGGGTGCCGCGGCTGTCGAGGATATGGGTCGACTTCGTCGTGAGATATGTGAGCTGCGCCCGTAACTGCACCCCGGTGTGGCAGCCCCCTTTCGAGATAGCCTTGAAGATCGCTGGCGAATAGCCGCGCGCGGCCCGAACCATCTGCGCGCCCTTGGAAAGCCCCTGCCAGGATCCCGAAACCCGGCTCCAGCCTCGGTCAAATAGCGCCGGGTCGATGCCACGGACCCGGTCACTCCGCGCCATTCTCATCCCTCTCGGCGAGGCCCGCCAGGGCAGAGCTGATCTCAAGGTCCAGCAGGCTGCGCCGCGCACGCGACATCTCCTGGACCTGGTCGGCCAGATCGAAGACCAGACCTGCAAGGGCGCGGACGTCACGGTGACTTGAGGCCGGGTAGGACAGTCTCTCGCCCCGCACCTTGGCCTCGTTCAGACGTCGCGCGATCTGGTTCACGTTGTTGCCGACCCGGTTGAGCGCGGCGCCAAGGCTGCGCAACTCGTCACACATCTCGTCGTCGGGCAGGAAGACACCTTCGGCCGCCAGCATCAGGCGGCGCATGGCATCCGAGCGGTGCGCAATCCCGCGCCGCGACAGCGCCGCGTCGAACCGGCGCAGGTCGTCGTCCGAGACCCGGATCCCCACAACCCGCGAACGGCTGCCATTCGCTGTCTGACGCTCACCCCAGTGGTTCACCACGTTGTAGATCGTCTTAAGGCTAACATCGTAATGGGCGGCCAACGACGCCGCGGAGGCGCCGTTCCGGCGGTCCTGGGCGATGGTCGATTTCTCGATCTCTGACAGTCTACGACGACGGGGCATTTTGAAGTTAACGTTCCTATTTCTTGCCAACTTCGTACAAGTCCGCCGACTCCCAACGCAAGTGGAGTCGGCCATAAGGGCTTGTACTCAATGTAGAAAATCGCCCTGCAGGGGCGATTTCCCGTCCTTAGTCAAATGGATCGCGCCTCGCGCTCATTGCACCACGCGATGCGGTCTCCGCATCGCGCATCGCGTCTTTCGCGCCCCGTCTCTTGCACCCCGCAAGACGGGTTTTGCCGCGTGCTGACCGTCTCGCGTCACCCGCAGAACGACATACGCGAGACTGCCTCCCGTCGTCTGGAGCGCGCTATCCGTCACCTGCATTCCGTCCGCAGCACATCGCCAAGCGCATCCCGACATTTGGAGGGTGGGTGGTGCCCCGCGACGAATGCTGAAGGCGCCACGGCAGACGTCGCACGGTCATTGCCAAACGCCGTCCGCAGCATGCCAGACGCGGGTCGCATCCCGACTTATGCTTGACCCCTCCGCCTCATGCGTTTAGCGACATTTTGGTATTATCGTTGCGATTCACTATTTTTGCGGAGGATCAGAATGCCGAACGAAAATCTTGTGGTGGTCGCAGCGATGGCCCGGAAAGGGGGCAGTGGAAAAACGACGCTTTCGCGCGCCTTGATCAGTGCCGCGATCGCCGCCGGACGCAGAGTGATGTTGATCGACACGGACAGCACGAGGGTACTCGGGGCCTGGCATGCTCGGGCGGAAGCCGGTGGGCTGAGTTCGCCGCTTCTCTGCTCGGCCACCGTCGAAAGCGTGGCGGGTGTCGAAGATCAGATCGATCAGGTCTACATGGCAGGCACGGCAGACTTCATCTTTATCGATACCGCAGGGGTCGGTGCCGAATGGTCAGACGGCATCGCGGTGCTTGCGGACCACATCGTGACGCCCGTCATGCTGTCGACGTCTGATTTCGATGTCGGCGCGCAGACGGCTGATTGGTTTGAGAAGCTGAAATCCCGTGTTGACGACCCCTCCAACCTTCCGCGCCACCACGTCGTCCTCAACATGGTCGACCCGAAAACAACCCGTGCTGACGCCGCCCTGATTGAAGAAGCGCTCACCCGTTTTCCGGTGATAGAGACCGTCATGATGCGACGGAACACTTACAAGGAGATGGACCAGAAGGGGCTTCTCCACGCCTTGGCGCTGGAAAAGCAGTCCGATCCGAATCCTCTGATGCGTCCACATGTACGTCATGTTGTCGAGGCGCTCGAGGAGGCGACGGACATCCTCAACAACATTCTTGCTGCGTGAGGACAGTCGATTGCGCAAGAAGATCCCGACCATCACCAGGCCCGACCCAGCCTACGCCGCCACCCTGCAACAGGGTGACCGCGAGATTCCCGGGAAGGAAGATGAGGCACAGGTCACAGCAACAAAGACAGGCACCCCAGCCGCTGACGTCGACGCTGATCGGCTCGAGTCAGAGCCTGTGCCGGAAGGTACCGTGGCGCCGCATCAAGTCACCGCGGAAAGCTCTGACCCGCATACCAGCCTGAGAACTCCCGTATCGGCACGCGCTTTGAGCCCGACCCGGAAGATCGACATCAGGGTCAACGCACTCGAACGACAGGAAGCAGCGCTCCAGACTTGTGGTGTTGAGCCAGCACATGTCGTGCGTGCCGCCCTGCGCCGTGCAGTCAAAGGCTGGCAACTGTCGCCGGTCTTTGCCCCAGTCGCGGAGGAGCGACGCACTCGCAACACACAGTGGCAGGCCCGGACATCTCTGGCAGTAGATGCGGCCAGCCTGGGTGTCCTCCTACGGGACCACGACCCCCTCGACGTCTTGAGTAAATGGGCTCTGATCCGCGGCCAGGTGGAACCACGCATATGGGGCGAGATCGACAAAATCTTGGAAGAAATTGCTGTTCGTGCTGCATCGCCGCATGAACCGCACGCACCGTAAGATACCTATCTGAAAAGATAACTTGCATTTCGCCGGTGGATTTTCGCCCACCGGCAGAAGCTCGCCTTGCAGTTGCGGAAAGCGTGGCGCTAATGAGCGTCATAGGGAATTTCAGACCTCAGTGGTGACGAGTTACGAGGTCCATTTAGGAGGAACGCATTATGAACACGAAGCCCCGCCTGACTGGCGAACCGATCATGCGCATCCTCTGCAAGACATCTGAAAATCTGGTCGGCTACCTTTACCAATGGAACAATGGCGACGTGCAGCCTGCCTGGTTCGACGGCGCGATGGCGGACGTTCGCTATGAACCATTCATTCAAGCGACGGAACAGAACCCAGTCGATCCGAAGACCCCCAGACCGCGTCAGCAAGATCTGACGCACCTTGAAAAGGCCTAGCTCAAGGCATCGCGTTGGTTTGTGGGTCATCCCATCCCGCAGGTCCTTTGAGCGATAGAGTTGACTTCTATGCCTCAGAAGTGATCTAAATATGAGTTATAGAAAGGATGTCTATAACTCATGGCTTGGAACTGGACGCTGCCCGATTGGCCGGATTTCACGTATGACGCCTCCGCTCTGGAGCCGTTCGAGCAGATGTTTCTGCTGTCGTCCGGTGAAATCCTCGGCGCGGTCCATCATGTCAGCCAGCCGGAGCGCGAGCAACTCCGCATCGAACTGCTCAGCGAGGAAGCGATGCAGACGAGCGCCATCGAGGGTGAAATCCTCGACCGGCTCAGTGTCCAGTCTTCGCTTCGCCGCCATCTAGGCCTCGATCCAGACAGCTACCCTGCCAAACCGCGCGAACAGGGCGTCGCGGAAATGATGGTGGACGTCTATTCCAGCTTTGCAGAAAAGCTAAGCCACGAAACGCTGTACCGCTGGCATCGGATGCTCCTGTCCCATGACCGCCGGTTGGAAACCATCGGGGCCTACCGACAACACGCCGAGGCGATGCAAATCGTTTCCGGCCGTCTCGACCGGCCGACGATCCATTTCGAAGCGCCGCCTTCAGAGCGGGTCATGCCTGAGATGGAGCGATACGCGGATTGGTTCAACAAGACCGGGCCGGGGGGAGCAGAGCCGCTTCCAGCGCTGACGCGCGCAGGGCTAAGCCACCTCTATTTCGAGAGCATCCACCCATTCGAAGACGGCAACGGCCGCTTGGGTCGCGCCCTCGCTGAAAAGTCGCTGGCGCAGAACATTGGCCAGCCGACCCTCATCTCGCTCGCCTTCACCATCGAGAAGGAGCGCAAGGCATACTACGACCAGCTCGAGCAGCATCAAAAAACGCTCGACGTGACCGATTGGCTCGTCTGGTTCGCGGAAGTTGTCTTGAAGGCCCAACAGGCAACACTCGACCGCGTCGGCTTCTTCATCAGCAAGGCACACTTCTACGATCGTCACAGAGACCACTTGAACGAACGCCAGGCCAAGGCCATCGCTCGAATGTTTCGGGAAGGCCCTGGCGGTTTCGAAGGCGGCCTCAGCGCCGACAACTATCTCAAGATCACCGGAACTTCACGCGCAACGGCGACCCGCGATCTGCAGGATCTGGTCGAGAAGGGTGCGCTCAACCGAACCGGTGAGCGACGCCATACGAGATACTGGTTGAACCTAGACCATATGGAGCAGCGCAAGTGACGATAACTTAACATTTGTATTTTTATCAATACTTTACCGAAATACGCATAATTCGTTTTATGTATACTGATGATCTGTTTGGTGCCTCAAGTCGATTTTGAAGCATACCATCGAGAAGACGGAACATGCTGTCGTCGAAATAGTCGATTTTCTTTAGTGAATGGTACAATCTCAATGTACCAAGCAATCTTAGAGGTCCGCCATTTTTGTTAATCGTTTAATAATCAAATTGTGACCTCTATCATTATTAAACGATGATTAAGTCGAGGAATTTGATCAGCCCGACCTAACTGAGAGCAATAGTTGAAAGGTTGCAATCACAGCGGAACACACGGGCCGCAAGGCGTTTTCTTGCGGGGTTTGGCGCCCGTTGGGGCAATCCTCGGTTGATTGTGACAGACAACCTGCGCAGTTATGGCGCGGTTCAAGCTGTGATCACGACACGGGGTTCAAATAAACCGCCTCAGGAAGCGCCGGGCTGCCTTTGCACTCCGCCCTGGTTGTACGAGGGCATCAAGAACATCTCCGTTCGCATCCACGGCCGGCCAGAGCCAGCATTTCCGACCGTTGATCCGGTATGACCACTTCGTCCATATGCCATTTGTCGGCTGCGGCTGGCCGGTCTCGCCTGATGCAATGCGCGAAATGGCCGGACCCATTTCCGGATTGTTTACCGGCTGACCGTCCACCGCGTTCCGCGAGCAGATCTGCAACGTCAGCGCGGCTGAACGCAAAGCGATGGTAGGCCCCGACGGCATAGACGATGATCTCACGGGTAAAACCAAAACCCTTCAGGCGAGGCATTTTGGGCGGGATCTTCATGCGTGAGCCGTAAACAATTCAGAACGCGCATACCACTTGGCAATGCCGTGGCGTCGTCTCAGCAGCCAGAGACCACCTCGGTATTCCAGCTCTTGCAGGCCTGGGACAGCTCGGCCGGAACGGCGTGATCGGTGAAATACACGTCGATGTCGGACAGCGATGCGATCCTTGCCGGGGCGCTTCTGGAGAATTTGGTGTGATCCGCGACGAGAAAAATTTTGCGCGATTGCCGTAAGATCGTCTGGCTCACACTGACCTCTTGGATGTCGAAATCCAGAAGATCGCCATCACGGTCGAGCGCGGAGCAACCGATAACCGCCAGATCGAATTTGAATTGGCGGATGGTCTCTGCGGCCAGATTGCCGACCAAGCCGCCATCGGAGCGCCGCAAATGCCCGCCGGTCACGATGACTTCGCAATTGCTGTTCCCGGCCAAGATGTTGGCGACATTCATATTGTTGGTGACGACCATCAGATCCTTGTGCTGCAACAACTCCTGCGCGACGGCTTCCGTGCTCGTCCCAATGTTGAGAAACAACGAAATCCCGTTGGGAATCCGCGATGCACAGGCCCGCGCGATCGCGGTTTTGGCCTCCGCGTTCAACTGCCGACGATCTTCGTACCCGATATTGATTGTGCCAGAAGCCAGCACCGCCCCGCCATGTACCCGTTCGACACGCCCCAGTTCCGCCAATTCGGACAGGTCGCGGCGAATGGTTTGAAGCGTCACGCCAAAATGCTCTGCCAGCCTCTCGACCGTGACCTTTCCCTCTTTGCGTGTCATTTCGAGAATCTCGGGATGACGAAAGTTGTTGGACATAGGTGTTCGCTTTGCTTCGTTTTTGTGGCTGCACGGGAAAAAGACGCGAAAACCCGATGCGAATCCAGTCAATTTATTGCCGCACCCGGGCTCTGTTGCGCAAATCGGCTGATAGCCGAGGTTCCCCTATTCCCGGACAGACTTATCCCACGGCCTCTGTGAGGGGTATGCCGAGCGCGGTGTAGCCGTTCATGACGGCGATGCGGACCTGAAGTTCCGCGACCTGGCGATCGAAGTCCCGCGCCATGAGGCGCTGACCCAGAAGTTTCACGCAGTGCATCTTGGTTTCGACGCGGCTCCGACGGTGGTATCCGCTCCATCGTCGCCACAGGGCGCGGCCCAGATACTTCGATGCCCGCAGAGCTTCGTTGCGTGCGATAGCGCCAGCGGTGACGGTCTTCCAGGGCTTCGCATTCCGGCGAGGCGGGATGACGGCATGAGCGCCACGCTCGGCGATGGCGTCATGGCATTTGCGGGTGTCGTAGGCACCGTCTGCCGTGACGCTGCCGATCTCTTCATCCTCGGGGATCTGGTCGAGCAGGTCGGGCAGAACCGGAGCATCGCCGATGTGGCTTCCCGTGATCTCGACGGCGCGAACCTCCAATGTTTGCTCGTCGATCCCGAGATGGAGCTTACGCCAGACACGCCGCTTTGGGCCACCATGTTTGCGCGCGTGCCATTCGCCTTCACCCTCGACCTTGATCCCTGTGCTGTCGACAAGAAGGTGCAACGGCCCCTTGGAGCCGCGATACGGAATGTTCACGGCAAGGGTCTTCTGGCGACGAGACAGCGTGCTGAAGTCGGGCACCGTCCAGTCGAGGCCAACCAGCTGCAGCAGGCTCTCGACGAACCCGGTCGTCTGTCGCAGCGCCATACCGAACAACACCTTCATCGAAAGGCAGGTCTGAATCGCGGCGTCGCTATAGCTCTGCTGGCGACCGCGCCTGCCGGTCGGCGCGGCCTCCCAGTTCATCTCGGGATCGAACCAGATCGTCAGCGAGCCACGGCGCTTGAGCGCTTCATTGTAGGTTGGCCAGTTCCTGGTCTTGTAGGTCGGGGGCGTCGGTCTGCTCATGCCGGCCAGCTACCACGCTGGATTCACGACATGAATCCCTTCACGGGATTTGTGCAACAGAGCCCCGCACCCGCGTAGATTCTCTTATCTTTTCTTCGCAGTTGCAGAAATATCCAACCTAACCCATTGATTTTTCTTAATCGAATAAAAACGAAAACAAATATCTTGCGTTTCTGACCTTTTCCACACAACGTTAGCGCCAGAACTTGGGAGGAAAGCCTGTGCAGGGGAATGACAGCACACATCCCGTCGATCTTTTTGTGATCGGCGGCGGCATCAATGGCTGTGGCATTGCGCGCGACGCGGCGGGACGGGGATTTTCCGTGACGCTCGCGGAGATGAGCGATCTGGCCTCTGCGACCTCATCTTCCTCCACAAAACTCTTTCATGGTGGGCTACGCTATCTCGAATATTTCGAGTTCCGATTGGTCCGTGAGGCTTTGATCGAGCGCGAAATTCTCCTGCGGGCCATGCCGCACATCAGCTGGCCGATGCGTTTTGTCCTTCCTTATCATAAGGATATGCGCTTCGAATCCGAAACACCGACCTCGAAACTTCTGTCTGTCGTGATGCCTTGGATGAAGGGGCGTCGTCCGGCATGGCTGATCCGGCTTGGCCTGTTTCTCTATGATCATCTGGGCGGGCGCAAAATCCTGCCGGGTACGGAAACCATCGGCCTGACGGGAACGCCCGAGGGCGCGCCGCTTCAGGAACGCTTTGCCAAAGCCTATGAATATTCCGATTGCTGGGTCGAAGATTCTCGTCTCGTGATCCTCAATGCCCGCGACGCAGAGGCGCGTGGTGCGGCGATCCTGACGCGCACCAAAGTGACCCACGCAACGCGCGAAGGCGATCTCTGGCGTGTCGAAACGAAAGATATGGAACATGGCCGCACTGCCACCCATTACGCCAAAATGCTGGTGAATGCGGGCGGACCTTGGGTCGGCGACGTGATTCACGACAAAATCGACCTGCCGTCGAAAGAGGGCGTGCGACTTGTGCGCGGCAGCCATATCGTGACCCGCAAGCTCTACGATCACGACAAATGCTATTTCTTTCAGGGCACCGACGGGCGGATCATTTTCGCCATTCCCTATGAGACGGATTTCACCCTGATCGGCACCACGGATGCCGAGCACAGCGATCCGTCGCGCAAACCCACCTGTACCGACGAAGAGCGCGACTATCTGATCGCCTTTGCCAACAAATATTTCAAAGCGCCGATCAGCGCCGAGGATGTGGTCTGGAGCTATTCCGGCGTCCGCCCGCTCTACGATGACGGAGCGTCATCGGCGACAGCCGCGACACGGGACTATACGCTCAAGGTCGATGCAGAGGGCGGTGCGCCGGTGCTCAACATCTTCGGGGGAAAAATCACGACCTATCGGCGGCTGGCGGAAAGCGCGCTTGAGAAAATCTCGGAACACCTGCCGGACACAAAGGGCCAGTGGACGGCAGGTGTGCCGCTCGCAGGCGGGGATTTCCCGGTCGGCGGGTTTGACCGGCTTGTCTCCGAGCTGCGTGCGCAATTTGGGTTTCTGACCCCGTTCTGGGCGCGGCGTCTGGTGCGTGCCTACGGCACCGAAGCGCGTGACGTGCTGGGAGACGCAAAGAGTGCCGAGGCACTGGGACGTGATTTCGGCGCGACCCTGACCGAGACCGAAGTGACATGGCTGATGGAGCGCGAATATGCGCGCACGGCCGAGGATATTGTTTGGCGCCGCTCAAAGCTTGGGCTGCGTCTGGATGAAACGCAGATCCATGATCTGGATGACTGGATGAAGACCCGCCGCGCGGGGAGTGCCGCAGCTGAATAAAGCCAAAGGCCAAAGACAATAAGGCGCGGGGAGGAGGACCTAATGACGCTGGAACTGAAGGGCGTGTCAAAAATCGTCGAGGGGCAAATGCATATTGCCGCGACCGATCTGACGCTCGAAAAAGGAACGATGAACGTCCTGCTGGGGCCGACCCTGTCGGGGAAGACCTCGCTGATGCGTCTGATGGCCGGGCTCGATCAACCGAGCGCCGGGCGAATTTTCTGGGACGGAAAAGACGTCACCGGCATGCGGGTGCAGGATCGCAAGGTTGCGATGGTGTATCAGCAATTCATCAACTACCCCTCGATGAGCGTCTATGACAACATCGCCTCGCCGATGAAACTCATGGGCGTGGACAAGGCGGAGATCGACGCGCGTGTACGGGAAACGGCGGAGCTGATGAAGCTGACGCCGATGCTGGACCGCAAACCGCTCGAACTTTCAGGCGGGCAGCAACAGCGCTGTGCTCTGGCCCGTGCGCTCGTCAAGAACGCAGGCCTCGTGCTGCTCGATGAGCCGCTGGCGAACCTCGATTACAAGCTGCGCGAAGAGTTGCGCGTCGAGATTCCGAAGATTTTCGAGGCCTCCGGTTCGATCTTTGTCTATGCGACGACCGAGCCCGAAGAGGCGCTTTTGCTCGGCGGCAATACGGCGGCGCTTTGGGAGGGGCGGGTGACGCAATTCGGCCCGACGCCCGAGGTCTATCGCCGTCCCGTGGATGCCACCACCGCGCGCGTCTTTTCCGATCCGCCGATGAATTTCCTCCAGATTTCGAAAACCGGCGATCGGTTGATGTTCGGCGACGGGCAAAGCGCGCAGGCAACGGGAAAACTCGCCGATCTGCCCGACGGGCGCTACACGGCGGGGTTCCGGCCGAACCATGTCGAGATCCTGCAACATACGGATAACGCGATGAAATTCACGACAAAGCTGCATGTGACGGAGCTGACGGGATCGGAGACCTTTGTGCATCTCGATCATGATGGCGCGCGTTGGGTCGGCCTGATCCACGGGGTGCATCACCTCGACATCGGGGCGGATCTGGAGGTCTGGCTCGATCCGCGTCATGTCTATGTGTTCGGCGAAGACGGGGGGCTCGTTGCGCCCGCCGCCTACGCAATGGCGGCGTGAGGAGGCGCGATCATGGCTAGAATTACACTCGACAACCTTGCGCATTCCTACAATCCGACGCCTTCGTCGCAGGACGACTATGCGCTCAAGGAACTGAATTACGACTGGGAAGACGGCGAGGCCTATGCGCTTTTGGGCTCGTCAGGCTGTGGCAAGTCCACGTTGCTCAATATCATTTCGGGGCTGTTGATGCCCTCGCAGGGGCGCATCCTGTTCGACGGCAAAGACGTCACCCGCGCCCCCACGGCGGAGCGCAACATAGCGCAGGTGTTCCAATTCCCGGTGGTCTACGACACGATGACCGTGCACGACAATCTGGCCTTTCCGCTCCGCAACCGGGGCCGCGACGAGACCTATGTAGCCGAGCGCGTTCAGGAAATCGCCAAGATGATCGGCATGGAAGACATGTTGCGCAAAAAGGCGCGCGGGCTGGGTGCGGATGCCAAGCAAAAGATCTCTTTGGGTCGCGGCATGGTGCGCAAGGACGTGAACGCGCTTTTGTTCGACGAACCCCTGACCGTGATCGATCCACATATGAAATGGGAACTCAGAACCCAGCTCAAAAAGCTGCACCACGATTTCGGCCACACGATGATCTATGTGACCCACGACCAGACGGAGGCGCTGACTTTCGCGGACAAGGTCGTTGTCATGTATGACGGGCGCGTGGTTCAGATCGGCACGCCTGAGGAGTTGTTCGAACGGCCCGCGCACACGTTTGTGGGCTATTTCATCGGCTCTCCGGGCATGAATGTGATCCCCGCCAAGGTCGAGGGCACGAAAGCCTATATCAACGGGTCGGAAATTGCGCTCGGCGCGGGTTATGCGCCCGTGGATGGCAAGGTGGAGATCGGCGTGCGGCCCGAGTTCGCCCGGTTGAGCGAAAGCGAAGGCCTGCCCGTGAAAGTGCGCCGCGTCGAGGATGCGGGACGGCACAAGATCATCCGCGCCGAGTTCTTTGGTCAGGACATCAACATCATCGCCGGAGAGGACGATCCCGTGCGCGCGGATATGACCCGCGTCACCTTCGATCCGGCCCGCGTGAATGTCTACGCAAACGACTGGCGTGTGGCGCCGCAAGGCGGGGAGGCCGCGTGATGCAACAGAAAACAACCAATCACAAAGCATGGTTCCTAGTGCTGCCGGTCTTGGTGCTTGTGGCGTTCTCCGCCGTGATCCCGCTCATGACCGTGGTGAACTATTCCGTGCAGGACACCTTCGGCAACAACCAGTTCTTCTGGGCCGGACTGGAATGGTTTCAGGAAATGCTTTCGGATGAGCGCATGTGGAACGCGCTGCAACGTCAGTTGATGTTCTCCGGCATCATTCTTGCCATCGAATTCCCTTTGGGCATTTTCGTGGCGCTCAACATGCCGAAATCGGGCTTCTGGTCCTCTTTCTGCCTTGTCGTGATGTCTTTGCCGCTTCTGATCCCGTGGAACGTCGTGGGCACAATCTGGCAGATTTTCGGTCGTGTCGACATCGGTCTCTTGGGTCACACGCTTGAGGCGCTCGGCATCGACTACAACTACACGCAAGACACGATCTCCGCCTGGATCACCATCATCGTGATGGATGTCTGGCATTGGACGTCACTCGTCGCCCTACTGGCCTTTGCCGGTCTCAAATCCATCCCCGACGCCTATTATCAGGCGGCGCGGATTGATCAGGCCAATCGTTGGAAAGTCTTCCGCTTCATCGAACTGCCCAAGATGATGGGCGTCTTGATGATCGCCATTCTCCTGCGCTTCATGGACAGTTTCATGATCTACACCGAGCCCTTCGTGGTGACGGGCGGCGGTCCGGGCAATGCGACGACGCTTTTGTCCATCGACCTCGTCAAGATGGCTCTCGGCCAGTTCGACCTCGGACCCGCTGCAGCCTTCTCTCTGATGTATTTCCTCGTGATCCTGTTGATTTCATGGGTGTTCTACACCGTCATGGTCAACCTCGACAAAAAGGGCATGTAAGATGACGGACGCAACCGCACTCACACCCGCCGTCACCAAACCGCGCAGCCTGCCCAAGGTGAACAGCCGCGCCGTGGTGATGACGCTCTATCTTCTGTTCCTGATGTTGCCGATCTACTGGCTGATCAACATGAGCCTGAAGACCAACACAGAAATCCTGGGCAGCTTCTCGCTTTGGCCACAAAACCTGACGTTCGAGAACTACGTCACGATCCTCACCGACGAGGCGTGGTATATGGGCTACGTCAACTCGATGATCTACGTGGTGATGAACACGGTGATCTCGCTCGCTGTCGCCCTGCCCGCCGCCTATGCGTTCTCGCGCTACAATTTCTTGGGCGATAAACATCTGTTCTTCTGGCTTTTGACCAACCGCATGGCACCGCCTGCCGTGTTCGCCCTGCCCTTCTTTCAGCTCTATTCCTCAATCGGGCTGTTCGACACGCATATCGCCGTGGCTCTGGCGCATTGTCTCTTTAACGTGCCGCTCGCCGTCTGGATTCTCGAAGGCTTCATGCGCGGTGTGCCCAAGGAAATCGATGAGACCGCCTATATCGACGGCTACGGCTTTGGGCGTTTTTTCGTGAAGATCTTCATGCCGCTCATCGCCTCGGGCATCGGTGTCGCTGCGTTCTTCTGCTTCATGTTCTCTTGGGTCGAACTGCTGCTCTCGCGCACGCTGACCTCGGTGGACGCCAAACCCATCGCCGCCACCATGACCCGCACCGTGGGTGCGGCAGGCGTCGACTGGGGCGTGCTGGCCGCCGCAGGGGTGCTCACCATCGTGCCGGGCGCGCTCGTGATCTACTTTGTACGCAATTACATCGCCAAGGGCTTTGCCCTCGGGCGGGTCTAAGAGGAGGAATTCGACATGGACTGGATGGCATGGACATGGCCGACCGCCGCCTTTTTCGGAACGATTGCAACGCTTTTGGTGATCTTCACCATTCTGGCGATCAAATTTCCCGAAACGCCGCGCGTTGGCGTGTTGGGCATCGAGACCACGCGTGGGGATCGTTTGTTCATCACGCTTCTGGGCTCGGCCTTCATCAATCTTGCATGGCTCGGTCTGGTCGGCGCCAACCAAGCGCTCGCGCTTGTCGTTTGCCTGATCTTTGCAGCCATCGTCTTTCGCTGGGTCTGAGGAGGCCCCGCGACGGATCGACACCTAAAAACAAAGGTTCACATAGGGAGGAAACCAATGAACCATCGTCTCAAGACAACCACCGCACTGGCGTTAGGCCTTGGCCTTTTGTCGGTGCCCGCTTTCGCCGATATGGATGCGGCCAAGGCGTTCCTCGATGCTGAAATCGGCGATATGTCCGGGCTGTCCCGCGCGGATCAAGAAGCCGAAATGCAGTGGTTCATCGATGCGGCCCAGCCCTTTGCGGGCATGGAGATCAAAGTGGTCTCCGAGACCATCACCACGCATGAATATGAATCTCAGGTGCTCGCCCCCGCGTTCGAGGCCATCACCGGCATCAAAATCACCCACGACCTGATCGGCGAAGGCGATGTGGTCGAGAAACTGCAAACTCAGATGCAGTCCGGCGAAAACATCTATGACGCCTATGTCAACGACTCCGACCTGATCGGCACCCACTGGCGCTATCAGCAGGTGCGCAACCTCACCGACTGGATGGCAAACGAAGGCGCAGATGTGACCAACCCCGGTCTCGATCTCGACGACTACATCGGCACCCAGTTCACCACCGCACCCGATGGCAAACTCTATCAGCTTCCCGACCAGCAGTTCGCGAACCTTTACTGGTTCCGCTACGATTGGTTCACCGATCCCGCAATCATGGCCGAGTTCAAAGAGAAATACGGCTACGACCTCGGCGTTCCGGTCAACTGGTCGGCCTATGAGGACATCGCCGAATTCTTCACCGGTCGCGAAATCGACGGTGTCGAGGTCTATGGCTCGATGGACTACGGCAAAAAAGACCCGTCCTTGGGCTGGCGCTACACCGACGCATGGATGTCCATGGCCGGGATGGGCGACAAAGGCGAACCCAACGGCCTTCCGGTCGATGAATGGGGCATCCGCGTGAACGAGAACTCGCAACCTGTCGGCGCCTGTATGGCACGCGGCGGCGCGGCGAACTCTCCGGCGGCGGTCTATGCGGTGGAGAAAGCCATCGACTGGCTGAACAAATACTCCCCGCCCTCGGCCATGGGCATGACCTTCTCGGAGGCCGGTCCGGTTCCGGGTCAGGGCAACATCGCGCAACAGATGTTCATGTACACCACCTTCGTCGCGCCTCTGGTCGACAGCCCGGCGGTGATGAACGAGGATGGCACCCCGAAATGGCGTCTCGCCCCCAGCCCGCATGGCGTCTACTGGGAAGACGGCATGAAGGTCGGCTATCAGGACGTGGGCTCCTGGACGCTGATGAAATCCACGCCGGATGATCGCGCCAAAGCCGCTTGGCTCTACGCACAATTCGTGGGCTCCAAGACCGTCGACGTGAAGAAATCCCATGTCGGTCTGACCTTCACCCGCGAATCCACCATCCAGCATGAGAGCTTCTCCGATCGTGCGCCGAAACTTGGCGGTCTCGTCGAGTTCTACCGCTCGCCCGACCGTGTGCGCTGGTCGCCCACCGGCACCAACGTTCCGGATTATCCGAAGCTCGCCCAGCTCTGGTGGCAGAATATCGGTGACGCGATGTCCGGCGCGAAATCCGCGCAGGATGCGCTCGACAGCCTCTGCGCCGATATGGAGAAAGTCATGGAGCGCCTCGAGCGCGCTGGCATTCAGGGCGATCTCGGGCCGGTCATGAACGACGAGACCAGCGCCGAGGAGTGGCTCGCCAAGCCCGGCGCACCGAAACCCGCCATCGAAAACGAGCGCGAGACGCCGCAAACCGTCTCCTACGACGCGCTCGTGGCCTCCTGGAAATAACTGATCGAGAGGGGGCGGGGTCATTCCCGCCCTCTTTTTGCGCTCTCTTCTCCGTCCAGAGATGGTGGCATAGCCTTGGACAGAGCAGAGACCACCAAGGAGATGCATGTGACCTATATTCTTGCCATCGATCAGGGCACCACCTCGACCCGCGCCATTCTCTTTGACCAATCGCTGTCCGTCACGGCCAGCGCACAGGAAGAATTCGAACAGCATTTCCCCAAAAGCGGCTGGGTCGAACATGACGCGTTCGACCTCTGGTCCACCACGGCGGCGACCTGTCGTGCGGTGATCGAGAAATCCTCGGCCGATGTGTCACAAATCGCCGCCATCGGCATCACCAACCAGCGCGAAACCACGCTTGTCTGGGACAAGGCCACCGGCCAGCCGGTCTACAATGCCATCGTCTGGCAGGACCGCCGCACCTCCGAGCTGTGCAAGACGCTTAAGGCGGAGGGCTTTGAAGAGGTCGTCACGGAAAAGACCGGGCTGTTGCTCGATCCCTATTTCTCGGCGACGAAACTCAAATGGATTCTCGACAACGTGGAAGGCACGCGCGACCGCGCCGAGGCGGGCGAGCTTTTGTTTGGCACGGTCGACAGCTGGCTGGTGTGGAAACTCACGGGCGGCAAGGTCCATGCCACCGACGCCACCAACGCCGCGCGCACCATGCTTTACGACATCCGCAAAGGCCATTGGTCCACAACGATTTGCAAACGCTTCGACATTCCGATGGCGATGTTGCCAGAGGTGCGCGATTGCGATGCCGATTTCGGCGAAACCCGCCCCGATCTCTTTGGCCGTCCGATCCCGATTTTGGGCATCGCGGGCGACCAACAGGCGGCCACAATCGGTCAGGCCTGTTTCAAACCGGGCATGGTCAAATCCACCTATGGCACCGGCTGTTTCGCTCTTTTGAACACGGGCGAGACGCCGGTGATGTCGCAAAACCGGCTCTTGACCACCATCGCCTACCGCATCGGCGGCAAGACGACCTATGCGCTCGAAGGGTCGATCTTTATCGCGGGTGCCGTGGTGCAATGGCTGCGTGACGGGTTAAAAATCATCCGCGAAGCCTCCGAGACCCAGCCCTTGGCCGAAAGTGCCGACAAAACGCAGGACCTGATCCTTGTGCCCGCCTTCACTGGACTGGGCGCGCCCTATTGGAATGCGGAATGTCGGGGGGCGATGTTCGGGATGACACGCAACTCAGGCCCGGCAGAATTTGCCCGCGCCGCGCTTGAAAGCGTCGGCTATCAAACCCGAGACCTCCTGGAAGCCATGCATGCCGATTGGCAGGGCGACGCCACCACGGCGCTGCGCGTCGATGGCGGCATGAGTGCCTCGGATTTTGCGATGCAATTCCTGTCCGACATCATTTCCGCGCCCGTCGACCGCCCCAAAGTCCTTGAGACCACTGCTATGGGCGCCGCCTGGCTCGCGGGTCAGCGGGCTGGCGTCTATCCCAACATGGAGGGCTTTGCCGCCACATGGGCGCTGGAGCGCACCTTTGAGCCGACCATGGATGAGGCGACGCGGCAGGCCAAATGCGACGGTTGGGCGCGGGCCGTTCGTGCCACGATGTTGGTCTGATGTCGGGTCACGCCGAAAGCCTCGCGTCCAATCCGGTCGCGGATATCGCCTTTACCGCGCCCGCTCGCTGTCTGATCGGACGTGGCGCAAAGGATCAGGTCGCAGCTTTGGTGCGCGAGAGAGGGCAAAAGGTTCTCGTCTTGCGCAGCGCCTCGGTCCTTTGGGCCGATGTGCTGATCGAAGAACTCGACACTCTTGGGGCACAGGTCACATCCCTTACCGCCCGTGGCGAGCCGACCGTCGATCAGGTCCGCGACGCGGTGGCCCGCGCCCGTGCGTCCGCCGCCGAGTGTATCGTCGCCATTGGCGGCGGTGCGGTGATTGATCTGGGCAAGGCGGTGTCGGGGCTGTGTGTCTCCGAGGGCGATGTCTTGGATCATCTCGGTCTCGGGCCCGATCCCGCGCCCAAACTCAACGCCCCCCTGCCCTTCGTGGCGATCCCGACCACCGCAGGCACCGGCGCAGAGGCCACCCGCAACGCGGTGATCGGTGTACCGGAACAAGGGCTCAAGATCAGCCTGCGCGATCCACGTCTCGTGCCGGACCTTGCGGTGGTCGATGCGTCCCTGACCGATGGACTGCCCAAATCCCTGACCCTTTCGACCGGGTTGGATGCGCTGACACAGTTGATCGAGAGCTACCTGTCAAACCGCGCCAATCCGGTCACCGATGCCCTCGCCCGCGGCATGATCGGGCCTGCGGCCGCAGCGCTTCAGACGCTCATGACACGTGAGGATGAAACCGCGCGCGACACTTTGGCCAAAGCCAGCTATCTGAGCGGTCTGGCGCTGGCCAATTCCGGGCTTGGGATTGTGCATGGCCTCGCCGCCGTCATCGGCAGTCGCGGTGGCGCCCATGGCGCGATCTGCGGGCGTCTGCTGCCTGCTGCACTGACGGTCAATCATGCCGCGCTGATAAAGGCTGGCAGACCCACCGCACGCTGCGAAGAGATCGAACGATGGTTGCAAGACGGGCTTGGCATGTCCCTGCGCCCTTTCATTGACAGGCATGGACTGGCCTCTCTGGGCGCCCTGCACTGCGGCCCGCCACTTTGGGAGGAAACAGCGCGAAATGCCCTATCGGCCTCCTCCACACAGGCCAACCCTGTGCGGCTCAGTGTCGCCGAGGTGCACCAAATCCTGAAGCTTTCCTCCTGATCCAGGGCGCGTCCCCAAATGCGACCGGCCCACCCAAGGCCTTACGTGCAGGCCTCTTTCATTGTGGGCGAATGCCAATGAACGCTGTCGAAGACCTGACGCTTCAAAACCCGAATGTAATGGTGCGGGATTGCCAACTTGCTGCCCCCACAGAAGCGGTCTAGCTGGTGGGCATGAAAATACCAGCAGAGATGCCACGCCTGAAGGGCTATCGTTTCCCGCGCGAAATCATCGCCTACGCCGTTTGGGTCTATCATCGGTTCGCGCTGAGCACGGCGGATGTGGAGGATCTCCTCGCCGAGCGAGGCGTAGTCGTCAGCCGGGAAACCGTACGCAAATGGGTGAACCGGTTTGGTCGGCATTTCGCACGTTGTGTAAAGGGGTCTGATGCCGGAGAGTGCAGAATCTTACGCTAAGCGCTGAGCACTCGTTTCCCGTAATCGCGTAGATTGCCGTTTGGATCGACATACCGGTAGAGCGTGACCGGTTTGACGCCTAGTTCCTTGCAAAGTTCTGAAACAGATGTGTCGCGACTAGCCATAGCGGCCTGAGCCATGCGGACCTGCGCTTTCGTCAGCGCGAACTTCCTTCCACCTTTTCGGCCTCGGGCGCGGGCGGCCTGGAGCCCCGCCATCGTGCGTTCGCGGATCAACTCGCTTTCAAATTCTGCAAGCGCAGCAAAGATGCCAAATGAAAGCCGTCCAGCCGCAGTCGTTGCGCCACTACACCCTTGCCGACGACGATCTGGAATTCATCCGCGCCCGCCGCCGCCCCCACAATCGATTTGGGTTCACTCTTCAACTTTGCGCATTGCGCTATCCCGGCCGGTTGCTGACTCCGGGTGAGGTCATTCCAATGGAGGTCACGCGGTTCCTGGCAGCGCAACTTGGGCTGAAGCCGGACGATCTGGCAGGATATGCAAGCCGTGAAGAGACGCGTCATGAACACCTGGCTGCCTTGCGGGATCTCTATGGCTACAAGATGTTCACTGGCCGAGGATCGCGCGACCTGAAGGTCTGGCTGGAGAGAACGGCCGAAACAGCTCGGTCGAACGAGGATTTGGCGCGGCGTTTCGTAGAACAGTGCCGGGCGACCCAGACCATTCTACCGGGGATCACGGTTATAGAACGCCTTTGCGCGGATGCTCTCGTCGCCGCAGAGCGACGGATCGACGCTCGAATCGCTGAGCGACTGGACGATAAGATGCGCAGCCGACTTGACGCTTTGCTGACGGAAACGGCAGACGGCTCTGTCACCCACTTTGTCTGGCTGCGCCAGTTTGAAGTGGGCCAGAACTCGGCCGACATGAACGTAAGCGCTGTGCCGGGATCACGGGATCTCAGGTTGACGGCCTGAAATTCCACGGCAGAAGTTCGTCGATCCGCTTCTGCGGGTGCCCGGCTACGATCGCCTCCAGCGTGGCTTTCAGATAGGCAAAGGGCTCGACGCCGTTGATCTTTGCCGTCTCGATCAGAGAGGCGATGCGCCCCTAGGACCGGCCGCCCTCGTCATGGCCCGCGAAGAGCGCGTTCTTGCGATTCAGGGCAATCGGCCTGACGAGATTTTCCACGGAATTGGAGTCGATCTCGACACGGCCGTCCGCGAGAAACGTCTGCAGCCCGTCCCAATGGTTATGGATGTAGGCGAGCTTCTCGCCGAGCCGGGATTTGGCCGAAACACGTCTGCGCTGCCCCTGCAGCCAGGTGCCGAATGCTGCGACCAGCGGCGCGGTGCGTGCCTGGCGGGCAGACAGCCGCTGATCAGGGGAACAGCCGCGGATCTCAGCCTCCACCTTGTAGAACTCGGCGATGCGGCGCAGCCCTTCGGCGGCGATTTCCGACCCATCGCGGTCGAAGATTTCCCTCAGCTTGCGCCTGGCATGCGACCAGCAATGGGCGACCGTGACCGGGCTGCCGCCTTTCCGGGACGGGCGTGTCAGGCGGTTGTAGCCCTGGTATCCGTCGAGCTGCAGAATGCCGTCGAAGCCGGTCAGGAATGTCTCCGCGTGCTCGCCGCCGCGGCCCGGGGCGTAGAAATACACCACGCCCGGAGGGTCATCGCCGCCCCAGGCGCGATCGTCGCGGGCCAGCACCCAGAGGAAGCCGGTTTTTGTCTTCCCGCGTCCCGGATCGAGCACCGGCGCGGTGGTCTCGTCCATGAACAGCTTGGTCGACGCCTTGAGATGCTCCGCCAGCCGGTCGACGACGGGGCCGAGATGGAAGGCCGCGGTGCCGACCCAGTCGGCGAGCGTGCTGCGGTGGAGATCGACGCCGGAGCGGGCGAGGATCTGGCTCTGTCTGTAAAGGGGAAGGTGGTCGGCGTACTTGCTGACCAGCACATGCGCGATCATTGCCTCGGTGGGCAGCCCGCCTTCGATCAAATGGGCGGGCGCCGGGGCCTGGATCACGCCGTCGGTGCAAATCCGGCAGGCGTAGCGGGGGCGGATGGTGACGATGACCCGCAGCTGCGCGGGGATGATGTCGAGCCGTTCTGTCCGGTCCTCGCCGATCTTGTGCATGCGTCCGCAGCCACAGGGGCAGTCGCAGCTGGCGGGCTCGATGACTTCCTCGATGCGCTGCAGTTCTGCCGGGAGATTGCCGCGGTTGCGCTTCGCGGCGGGGCTCTTGCGGCGCGCGTCCCTGGGCCCCTGCACCCCCTTTTGGGCTTCGACCTCGGCGACGGCCGTTTCCAGGTCCTCGAAGGCCAGTTGCCGCTCGTCCTCGCCGAGCTTTTCCGACTTCTTGCCGTGGACGACATGGTTCAGCTCGGCGACGAGATGCTCCAGGCGTGCGACGACCTCCTTGAGGCCCGCCGTCTCGTCCCGCAGATCGAGATGCGCGCGCAACAGCGCAGCAACGGCTGCGCGCTGGTCCTCGGGGATGGCGGAAAGGTCGATCTCGGGCACGGCGGTCATGCTGGCAGCATAGACCGGACGACCGCGCCGCCACCGCCAAAACCGGGCCGCGAGTCATTCCGCCGCGGCGGGACGCCGCGCTTCCAGCGCCTTCACCCTGCGCCAGTCGAGCCCGGCAAACAGGGCCTCGAACTGTGCCCGGTTCAACGACATCACCCCGTCGGTCACTGGCGGCCAGGTGAAGGTTGCCTCTTCCAGCCGCTTGTACGCCATGACCAGACCGGTACCGTCCCAGAACAGGATCTTCAGCCTGTCGGCCCGCTTCGAGCGGAAAACGAAGACCGCGCCCGCGAAGGGATCTTCCTTCAGCGCCGACTGCACCAGCGCGGCAAGGCCGTCATGGCCCTTGCGGAAATCCACGGGCTTCGTGGCCACGAGGATCCGCACCCGGTCGGACGGGATCATGCCAGCGCCCGAACCACGGCGGCGATCCGCTCCGGCGAGGCGTCGGGCTCGAGCCGTACCGTCACCGCGCCGACGGCGATCTCGACGCTGCCGCTTGCAACCGGCCCCGTGTCCGCCAGCGCTTCCGCCGACGCCACCATCAGCGACATGAACTCCACGGCATCCTCAGGCGCAGGCAGCACCAGCCTGCCGTCCCGCGCCATCCGCCGCCACGCCGAGACCTGGTTCGCCGCCAGCCCGTGCCGCGCCGCTACCGCGTTCACGGTCGCGCCGGGGCGCAGCGTCTCGGCCACGATCTCGGCCTTCAACTCCTCCGGCCACTTGCGGTTCCTGCGCTGCGTCTCGCGTTCGTTCGTGAGAACCTCAAAATGTGCGCTCATTGAGAAAGTCACTCCCTGCCTGTCGCTGGGAATGAGATCTCAGAACTCCACTCTCATAAACAGGTGGGGTCGGCACACCGCATACACATGAACCGGCTGCTCGACCGGTTGGAATTCTTGCGGGCCATGGCCCTGGACCGGACTGTCCTATCGGCTGTGCCGCCCCACCGTATCGCGCGCCTCCGACGGCAAGGGGAACGTTATTTCGCCGGAGATCTGCGGGATATTTCAGGCGACCGCCGTCTTGCTGTCCTCGCGGTCTGCGTTTTGGAATGGCGCAGTGCCATTGCCGATGCAGTGGCCGAAACCCATGACCGTATTGTCGGGAAGACGTGGCGCGAAGCGAAACGCGCATGCGGCGCCCGTGCGGATGATGCCAGGGCGGCCTTGAAGGACACTTTGCAGGGGTTCTCAAATCTCGGATCAGCACTGCTGGAGGCCCATGAAGATCAGGTCCCCTTGGGTGACGCGGTGTAAAACGCCGGCGGCTGGACTTCACTCAGAGAGCTTGTCGCCTCGGCGGGCCAACTCACCAACACATTAGCAGCTGATCCGCTGGCACATGTTGTCCATGGGTATCACCGCTTCCGGCGCTATGCACCGCGCATGTTGCGGGCGGGCTCTGCCTCACTTTGTG
>NZ_AQQR01000028.1 GCF_002210095.1 Marinibacterium profundimaris
CTCGCGATTACGCACCTTATGCGCAGCTGCGCATAAGGTCCGGTAGGCATCGGCATAGCTGTCATAGATCGCGATCTGTGCGGGCGTCAGCTCATGCACCAGCATTTCGTATTCGACCCCGGCATAGGAGAGGGACCGCGCAAGATAGAGCCCGAGCGCCTTCAGATCGCGCGAGATCATCTCCATGGCAGCAATGCCCCCGGCCTCCATCGCGGCAACGAACTCGGCCCGCGTCACGAAAGGGAAATCACCCGTGCCCCAGAGCCCGAGACGGGAGGCATAGGCGAGATTGCCGACCACCGTCGCGCCGGTCGCTGAGACGTAGAGCACCCGGGCATCGGGAACGGCATTTTGCAGCGCGAGGCCAGCAAGGCCTTGTTGGGATGCCTTCTTGTCGCCGCGGTCGGACTTTTCGCCGGCGGCATTCGCCATGGCGTGGCTTTCGTCGAAAGCGATGACCCCGTTGAACCCCTCGCCAAGCCAGGACGTCACCTGATCGAGGCGGGAGGCTTTCCCGTCGCGTTCAGCAGAACGCAGGGTGGCATAGGTGACGAAGAGGATGCCCTCTGGGAGACGGATATCGCTCCCCTGGCGGAATTTCGAGAGCGGCACGATATCGCTTTCACGCCCCCCAAGCGCCATCCAGTCGCGGCGCGCATCCTCGATGAGCTTGTCGCTCTTCGAGACCCAGACCGCGCGGCGTCGTCCTTGCAGCCAATTGTCGAGGATGATGCCCGCGACCTGCCGGCCCTTGCCGCAGCCCGTGCCATCGCCGAGGAACCAGCCCTTGCGCAGGCGAAAGGCACCTTCGTCATCCTCAGACGCTGCCATCAGCTGACCTTCGATCTCGCCGCGCTTGAACCAGCCCTTGAGATGCGTCTCGTGGGCATTGCCCGCATAGATGACGCTTTCAAGCTGCGGCGCGGAGAGGAGACCGTCCGCGACGAGGGTCTTCGGCAGCATTGGGCGGTAGGTCGGGACAGGCGGCGGGACAGAGGCCATGGCCGCGGATTGCACGAGTGCGGTCGGATGAGCGGCCGCGCCGTCGATCCGGATCGATTGCAGGTCATAGGCTTCGTAGACCGTATCCTGCAGCGCGCCCTCGGGTTCGCTCCAGGCTTTCGGCAGGTAGTCGAGCGGGGCCGTGTCGATGTCGTCGAACGGGTGCTTCGCGCGTTCCTCGGCGAGGGCGCGGGTTTCTTTGCGTGCTGCGTTGCGCAGGGCGTGGAGGTTGGTGCGGGTCGGGCGAGGTGGCACCGAAAGAGCCGCGCCAGTGGGGCAGGGCAGGGGGTTGCGGCGCGCGGGACAATGGGTGAGTACTACGGAGAGAAGATCACTCGTGGTCGCGCAGATCGGATGATAGGCGGCGTCAATATCAGCCGGTGCGGTCTCTTCAGCACCAGCCACGCGCTTGTCGATCACCGTCAGCCTCGTGTCGATCGTGGTGCCATGCCGCGCGAAGACCTTGCCGTCGATGGCTGCGGAAAACACCACGTCAGCGCTTTGCCTGATCCGCTGAAACGTAGGCTGGAAACTCTTGGTGGAGGGACGGAAACTCTCGCCGGTGATGACAACGAGACGCCCACCGGGCGCGAGGCGAGCAAGGGAAGACAGAACATGTTGGCTGGTGGCCTGCCGGAACCGGCCTTCGACGTGGCTAGCGGCCGAGAACGGTGGGTTCATCACGATGACCGAGGGCGTGATCGACCGATCCAAACGGTCGTCGATCGAGGCGGCATCGTGTTCCGAGACTGCAGCGTCGGAGAAAAGCTGCTCCAGCAACGCGCGGCGGGTCTCAGCGAGCTCGTTCAGCGCCAGGCGAGCGCCTGCGATCCGGGCGAAGATCGCCAGCATGCCGGTGCCGGCCGAGGGCTCGAGCACGAGTTCGTCGGCCCGAAACCCCGCCGCCTGCGCGACGATGGCTGCGAGCGGCAGAGGGGTCGAAAACTGTTGCAGACGGATGCTGTCTTCCGAGCGCCGCGTGTGAGAGGGCGCCAAACCGGCGAGGCGTTCGATCATGGAAAGAAAGGCGTGCGGCGTAGCCGCCTGCCGCTGTATCAGCGCACCGTAGCGCGAGAGCATCAGGATCTGGGCGACCTCTGCGGCCTCATAGACGTCCTTCCAGACCCAGGCACCACTGGTGTCGCTGGCACCGGAAGCTTCTTCCATCGCGGCGCGCAGGGCAGCGGCGTCGATGGGCTTGCCCGCCTCGAACTGGGGGACGAGGGTTTTCGCAGCCAGCAAAAGGTTTTGGGCGAAGCGCGAGGCTTCCGAGCGGGCAGGGGTCTCGGCCTCGGGCGCAAGCGGGACGGAATGGGGGTGAGCGTTCATCGGCAATCTCCGGGGTTGAGGGTTGGCCCCAAGCCCCGCGCGCACTCTCTCACCCGGGAGGGGTCACCCCTCCCGCCCTGTCTCTCGCTCTTTCATGGCAAAGCCCCGGTGCAAATTTGCCCGTTATCAGGACGACCGCAGATGCCTCGGCACGTCCATGGACTGATGCAGGACCCGGATCACGAATATCCTGTCCGGGTCCACCTCGTAGAACACGAGGTGCCGACCCGTGATCAGTTTACGCGCACCCTGCTGGAGGTCGGAGCAGTCCGATCCCATTTGCGGGTTGGCGATGAGCCCCTTCAGGGCACGATCGATGTCGTCGAGATAGCGGTCCGCCTGCGCCGCGCCCCACTGTCGATCTGTCTCGACCCAGATGTCGACGAGATCGGATTTTGCCGCCTGGGAGTGATGGATTTCACGCATCAGAAGCGCCAGAGCGGCTCCGCGCCTCGCGCTTGATCTCATCCATGTCAAGCGGACCGGCGTCACCGGATTGTTTGCCCTCCATCAGCGCAACGCGAAGCCGCGCCCGCTGACCTTCCTGCTCCTCCATCAGGCGCAGAGAGGCGCGGATCAACTCGCTGGTTGACCCGTAACGCCCCTCTTTAAGCATCAGGGCGATGAATTCGTCCCAATGGGGGCCAAGTGTGACGCTTGTGCTTGCCATGCTCATCTCCAGAATACGCATGAATAAGATATATGAGTATTTCGGGCATTTCAACTCGGGGGTGGGCTTGCGCCCTGTTCGGCGCCGGCAGGTCTGTGCAGCTCTCGCAAAGTCAGGTGATCTACAAATGCTCGTGCCTCGGACAGGCAGTCCAACTCATAGTGCCCGAAGAACCCCCAGCAGGCATCGACCTCCTCGCCGTCACGCTCGACGACATAGCCATAAACCTGGCCGCCGAGGTAGGCATCGAAGGTGACGATCTCAGCGCGCAGAATGTTTTTGGCCTTTTCGCGCATCGCCTTGGTGACGCGTTTCACGCCGAACTCTTCCCGGACCGCGTCGAGCGTCACGTAGACATAGCCGACTTGGCTGGAATCCCACGGGCAGTGAAACCCGATCGTGTTCATCGCGAGACCGGAATGATCGTAGAGAAACACGGGCAATAAGATCGCCTTGCGCTCGGCGCGCTCGCGCAGCTGCTCAATCGAGAGGTCGCTCTGGTCTGTGACGCCCGAGAGATCGCGCAGGAGCGCATCTGGGCTGTCGAAGGGATGGCTGTCGCCCAGCCGATAGCGCCGGTGCCAGCAGATCAGTTTCCCGAGGTTGGACCACTCCCTCGGGCTCTCAGTATCCGGGTCATGGTAGATCTTGATGGTATGGCCTTGGTAGGCCTCCTCGTAGACAGGGTCTTGCATTTCGATATCCTTTCTTGAAACGCAATCGACCCGCCGAGCCGGTTGAGGCCGCAGGCGGGTCGATTTGGACGTGGTCAGGTGGTCGGCGAGTTTGCCGTCCGGTGGATCAGGCAGCAGCGCGGTTCTGACGATCTTGGATGTGCTCAACCGAAACCTTCAGCAGCCAGTCCTCGAAGCCGAGAATGGTCTGGTGATTGACCACCGCCGCGACCCAAACTGCGCGCGGATCGCCAACAATCTGTGTCGGGTCGTTGTCGATCCGGCCATTGGCCATCCACGGCTCTGGCTGGATGCGCCCGAGCCAGTCCGCCAGCGACGGGATGCGTCCTTGGCAGTCTTCGCGCACATGCTGCTCGCCGATCCAGCGGATGGGAACAACCCGGCCCGCGCTGTTGGTCAGGCTGCGACCGAAGTGGCGTTCAGCATCATAGATCCCAACGGTATGATGTTTTTGGGCTCTGTGAACAAAGAGACCTAGGTGCTCTTTGGATGAGTCAAACCAGTCATGCACATGCTGGTAATCGTTTGGCACACCGCCAAACTTTCGGGCTGAGCTTTCAGCGTGATGGAGGGGGTGTGCCATGTCAGAGCCCCTCGTGTTCAGTGGTGTTGGTCTCGATGTAACGGTTCGAATGACTGACATCGATCTTGTCAGTCTCAAGCGACCAAGTCAGTTCACCATAGCCGCCCTCGTTGTTCTCGAACCCGGGGCACAGGGCATAGGCGAAGTCCCAGCCGAAATCTTCGGCCCGGCGCCGCAGGTCTTCCGTCAGGATGATCGTGTCAGGGGTCACCACGACATCCTCGACATTGCCGGAATCGCCGTAGCCTTCGTATTGCACCTCGATGTTCGTTACGCCGAGGGTGCGCAGTTCGGAAAGAAGCGTCGCGCGGGTTTCTACCCGCTGTTCGGCAGCACGCCTCTGGGATTCGAGTATCTGCGCGTAGAAATCAGTCTCTTGTGTCATGTCTTTGATCCTTTGGAATTGAGGAAATGGGAGGGCGACCATTACGCGGGGTCGCCCAGGAAGTTTCCTGCGGGGCTTCAGGCCGCAGCGTCGCCGCGGTCTTCAGCCGTCCGATCTACCAGGTTGAAATAGAGGTTCTCGGTCGCGCGCTTGAACCCCGGCGGTTTGCGCGGGGCGAGACAACGCACCGAAGCGCTGCAGCTCTCGCCGTGCTCCATTGCGAACTGCGTCACCTTGTCGATCAGGTCATCCATTCCCGCGGCCTGGATGCGCTTTTCGGGGTAGCTCGCCATCATCTGGAACTGAGTGACAACGAAGGCGCCATCGCGATGCGCGGGATAGAGGGTAATCTGGTAGTCGAGTGTCTTGGCCATCTCTGGTCTCCTGTGGCGGGCCGGACGCGGGTATCGCGCCCTTTGGAACCCGCCAGCCTGAAAGGACCGCCCTTTGTGCAAGGGCGGTCCGGGGCGGTGACTAGGGATGGGGGGCGTCAGTATTCCGACGGCAGCAGCAGGGTCAGGACCCGACGCGTTTGCGCAAGGTCAGAGGGCTCGGGGGAGCCGTATTGGTAGTCGACATCGTACAGGTCGAGTTTGAACCAGACCGTCGTGTCCTCAAGCTCAATGACACCCATCTCGTGCCAGCCATGGGGGTCGCTGTCGGCAATGAAGGTGTCGAAAGCGGCGACGCGGCGGGTGAGTTCCAGCTGCACATCGAGCCCAAGCGCCGCGACGCCGCGTGTCATTACGAACTGGCCCTGCGGGGCATCGGCAACTGGGGCATTGCCAAGGATGGTACGGCGAAAGGCGTCATTCTGCGCAGCGATAAGTGCGGCTTCCTGAACGGGGTCGAGGTCGAGTGTGGTGGTCATAGGAATTCTCCGGGACGGGCCAGCTGATCCGTTATCGGCTGTGGTCAACCCGCCAGCCGGAAAGGGCCGCCCTCGATGTGAGGACGGCCCAGAGATCATGTCAGGTTCAGGTCGGTGGTCGCTTCGTCAGGCAGCATCCCCACTGAGGAAGGCTGGCAAGGACGACGGTTCGTCGTTCTCGGCATCGATCTGAGTATCTGAGGCGGGCTGGTCGCCTTCTTCGGCCTCGGGCACATCGTCACCCATGTCGGCGTCAGCGTCCATCGCACCGGCAAACGCCATCCCGTCGGGCAGCCAGCGCGTCGTCTTCGCAACCGTCGCCGCGCCGAACCCTTCCGTCTCGCCGGCGGTTTCCGCGAAAGCCCGCTCCATCGCGGCCGCGATATCGCCCTTGCGCTCGCGATTGCGATCTTCGGCGTAGTCCTCGCTGATCAGCTTGAGCGCAGTCGCGACTGCATGGCCCTTGTTGACTCGACCCCAGTAGTTTTGCGCGGTCGGGCGCCAGCAGGCCGCCACATCGACATCAAGCCGCGCGCCAATCTCCTCGATGATTGGGGAGGGGCGATTGTCGGAGGAGAGCTGCGGCTTTACCGCCAGACCCGTCGCCCAGGCGAAAAGCGCCTGCTTATCGGCAAGAGGCAGCGCCGACATCACCCGGAAGTCCTCTGGTTTCTCGAGCTTCATCCAGTCGGTGGCGAGGTCCTGTTCCAGTGCCTCGAGCATTTTCTGGGCGACAGTATCCGCATGCAGCACCTCGCGGTCTTGCGCCTGGAAAGGCCGGATCGAGATGTCGAGCGCTTCGTTGTTGTAGGACCGCCCCAAAGCCTGTTCGCAGAGCGCGTAGAGCATCGCATCGAACGCCACCTCGAAATCCGCCGCCAGATGCGCCCGCAGGATGTGCTGACGCGTCGCGCGCAGATCGTCGGCGAGGCTCGCCGAAATCCCATCCGCCTTGCGCAAGGTCGCCGCCGGATCGGAGGTTGGCACCGGCGTCGAGGAGGTTGGCGGCGTCACGTGCGGGCGGGCAGGGGATGGGGCATCACCCGCTTCAGCACTATCCTCGCCCGGCTCGGTCGCAGCGGGGATATCTTCTGGTCGCACGAGGCCTTTCTCGACACGTAGCGCCCCGTCATGACCGATGGTCAGAACCACGCCCGCGATGGCACGATCTTCGTCCGCGTACGGTTGCCGTTCGCGCTGCAGGGCTTCGATCTCGCGCAAACGCGGCTCGATTGCGTAGTATTCCTCCGTCTCCGCCTCAGACCAATCCTCGCCGTCGTTCTGCGCCGCCAATTCCTCTTCGCGGGCGATGAGACGTTCCTCCTCGGCGAGCAAGTCCGGATCGGGATCGACATCCTGCGGATAGACCCGCCCGAAACTGCGAAACGCGCCGTAGTCGACCGAGAGGTGAACCTCGACCCATTTCCACATCCCCTCAAAAGTCTTGGCCGCAGCCTGCAGCCTCTCGATGGCGAGGCGCTCCAGGAGCTCGGGGTTTTCCATATGGGCGCTGGCACGATCGTCGAAGAGATCGCGCAGCAGAACGCCGCCTGCCGCCTCATACGCCTCGATGCCGACAAAGCGCCCGAGGGCCGAGTTCGCCGAATGCGCGGTCTCAGTCAGCTGGCGTTTGATGCTCTGTGGGTGGATGTGATAGCCGCCCTTCACCGCGTTCCAAACTGCCAGTTGGCGGTCATGGTCGTCGGTCAGCGTGAAAGCCATCACGCATTCGAGGGTCAGATCGCCCGCACGGAATTGTTCGATGATCTCGGGCGCGACACGGGCGAGTTTGAGACGACGTCGCACCAGGTCGACCGAGACGCCGAACTTCAGCGCGATCTCGTCCTCGCTGCGCCCCTCGGCGATCATCGCCTCAAAAGCTTCGAACTGGTCGGCCGGGTGCATCGCCGCGCGCTGGAGGTTTTCCGTGGTAGATGTGAGGATGGCGTTGCGCTCGTCCTCGACGAGGCAGGGCACGGGGTGATCAACTGGGATCACGCCGTCATCGGCGAGCTGCTTCAGCGCCTTGAGGCGGCGACCGCCGGCATCAACCGCAAAACGTGTCTCAGACAGCGCATGAACCACCAGGTTCTGCTTGATGCCGGTTTCGCGAATGCTTGCGAGAAGCTCGGCTTCGACGCTGGCGCTCGGCGCCACCTTGCGAACGTTGAGCGGGCTGGGCTCCAGCTGGTCGAGCGGGATCAGACGAATGTCGGTCGCTCCGTCTGCCGTTGCCGATGCGGCGGCTTCTGTCTTCTTCACGGTGGCGGGTTTCGGGCGGGTTGAGGTCTTGGCCATGGTCAGGGTCCTTGTTACGCCGGACCCGGATGAGACTCTCTCTATCCTATCAAGCCCGGCACCCGGGCTTCCCTTTCTCTGGCTTTTTCCAATTGCGGATCACGTCACCAATCGACCGTTTACAAACGAATGCAAGCAAGTGTTTTCTCATTGTGCCGATGCACAATCCCCTAGTTTCCTTGCATTGATCGCGATCTGAAAGGTTCCGTCGGCAGTCGCGCGCACGTAATGTGTAAAGAGCATTGTCGACGGTCACAAAACAGCTTGGGTAATGTGCAAATAATCTGTATTTTGCACATATGATGCCACAATCGACTATTATTCCTGAAGATTTCGACGAACCCCTCGACATCGGAGAGGGGAATGAGGATGCTTCGGAAGAAGTTCTCTGGTACCTGCCGGGCCCGATCGAAGAGGAACCGGATTACCGGCCTCCCGGACCTCGGGCGGGACAGCCGGAAAAGGGCCTCATTGATGACTGGGCAAGGGCCGAAGCGGAGCAGGCTGCGCTTCTGGCAAGGGTGGCCGGGCGCTTGGGTGCGCTCGATGACCGATTGGCTCGCGCGCCCAAAGGCTGGCTGCATAGGTTGGCACTGATCGAGGCGGCAGACCTGAGCTGGTTTGCAGGAGATCGCTTAGGCTCGGATCGTCTGGCGCTATGGATTTCTATGCGCCTGTCAGGCGCACAAGATGACCCAAATGCCTTGGCGCGAATTGGATGGGCCGTTCGGCGACTGACAGGCGGTCCTGACCCGATAGTCGATATCGCAGCCTTCCTCGACCGCCGCGATCCTGAAAACATCGATGAAAATGCCGAGCGCTTCGACGATCGCGCGAGCGGTTGGCTGGATTTGATGAAACAGGCCGCCGATCTTCATCCGATCACCCGCGCCTGCATGGGGTTTCATCTCTGGCGTCTTGCGGGCCTTGGGCAGCAGGGCGATCGGGTGGAAGCAGCGGTCACGGCCGCGCGCATCGCGGCTAGCGAGGGAAACGGGGCAATTTTCGCACCGTTGGCAATGGGCGGGGCAGGGGGCCTGCGCGCGAGTGGGCCATCGGCAGAGCGCCTTAAACAATGGCTCGAGGGGATGCAGACAGCTATCCTCATGGCGATGCGGCGCCTCGACGATATCCAATCATGGTCAGCGAAGGCCAAAGCAGAGATGTCAACGCTCTCAGGCAAGACACCGCCGGTCCTGAGCGCCCTGCTGACCGAATGGCCCCTCGTTTCCGCCCCGATGGCCGAAATGTGGATCGGTGCTAGCCGCGCCACCGCTCAACGCAATCTCGCCTGGATGGAAGCGAAGGGTCTAATCCGTGAAGTGACGGGGCAGGGACGGTTTCGGATGTGGAGTATTGCGATTTAGGCCGACCAGCGGCCAGTCGAAATCTGTTCCAGTTTCGAGCGCTCTGATTACAGATTATCCTTTATTGCATCACCCCAAAGTCAGCACCATCTCCTCCGAGAGCGACAAGTCCGGAATATGCAGGTTCTCAGGTGCCGGGCCTTTGCGAATGCGCCCAGCCGCGTCATAATGGGAACCGTGACAGGGGCAGAACCAACCCCCGAAATCCCCCGCCCCATCCCCCAGAGGGACACAGCCCAGATGGGTACAGACACCGATCATGACCAGATATGCCTCGTGACCCGCAATGGCCCGGTTCTCATCGCTTGCCAGCGCATCGTCGGGCAGATTTGGGTTGCGCGCCGAGCTGTCAGGCAGGTCAGAGACCGCCTGTGCCCGAGCCTGAGCCATTTCTGCCTCCGTTCGATGACGGATAAAGACAGGTTTTCCGCGCCAGTTGACGGTCAATTGCGTTCCGGGCGCGAGATCGGAAATATCAACAGTGATCTGTGCCAAGGCGCGGACATCGGCGGAGGGGTTCATCTGGTTCACCAGTGGCCAGAGCGCAGCCCCTGTTGCCACGACCCCTGCCCCGGCTGTTGCGTAATACAGGAAATCCCTGCGGGCGGTATTCTCTGACGCTTCCATCATCGGGCATGTGTCCGTGCCTCCCGCGCTGGAAGGTCAACACGCGAGATGTAACGTTTTGTCAGCGCACCTCTCTACGGATCATCAAACAGGCCTTGTCGGCGCATTAATGGTGCGGGCCCGCGCCTTTTGCCATCATGAGGTGGTGCTCCTGGTGATGCGCCCCGATGGTCATCAGACCAAAGAAACCAAGTCCCTGAATCTGCGCGGCATCGCCATCGACACTGAGCGCCACGCCATCTTTTAAGTCCTCTGTCACAACGTCCCAGCCGGTCTCGGCCGCGAGAAAGGGCGCATGGGCGGGCACCATGGCGCGGATGGCCTCGAGAACACGGGGGGTGCCCCGAATCTCGAACCGGGCCCCTTCCGGCCGCAGGGTGCGGGCGACCACGGCCTCTTGGGTCAGAAGGTCCATATCGACCAGATGGCGGCGCAATCCGTCAATATCGACCCGCTCCCAATCCGTCTCGGGATCGGCCTGCAGGATCGTTACGATTTCCGCCAAGGCGGCAAAGGCCGATTGCCCGGTTTCCTGCGGTCCGCCCATGTCGTGACCAGCCGCGGAATTGGCGTGCTGCGCGGCCACGGGTGCGGCCATCACTATGGCAAGGACGAAGGGAATGAGACGCATGGACAGGTCCTTCAATGGGGTGGTGTCATGTTTACGCTAGCAGGGGCGGATGCATCGTAATATGATTTCAATCATATGTTGCCAAACCCCTATGATCATATCCCGAGCTCAGCCCTGCGCCCAATCTCCGGCGCGGTTGGAGATACCGTATTTCACCAAGGCGACCCCACCCACGGTCTCTATGTCGTGCAAACCGGGCGCGTGCATCTCGAGCGGGTCGATCCAGATGGCGAGCGGTTCATCATCCACCGTGCCCAAGCCGGAACAAGCTTTGCCGAAGCTTCGGTGTTTTCGGAGGTCTATCATTGCGACGCAGTCATTGTTGAGGCCGGGGCGCTGATCCGGATCGACAAGGCTTCCGTATTGGCCGCTTTTGCCGACCCGGCATTTGCCCGCGCCTATGGCCGTCAGGCGGCTCAACAGATACAGGCGCAGCGACAGATGCTGGAGATCGTCGGCATTCGGCGCGCAGAGGACCGGGTGATGGCAGGGTTGATCGCAGGCTTGCTCGAAGGCTCCATCGTCGAGTTTGCCGCTCGGTTACAATTGAGCCATGAGGCGATCTACAGGGCGCTGCGAAAGTTTGTGCAAGACGGACGGGTCATGAACCCGTCCCGCGGGATCTATCACCTGCACCCATGACCTGATCAGCTGTGGCTCGCGAAGACCGAGGTCGCGCCGTCGGAGCCAACAAGCAAGGTGTCAAAAGCGTCACCGGCCCCGGGACCGCCCATGCCGGGCGAACTCATCGGCATGCGGGGGACAGTCAAACCGCGCGCCATCGGTTGCTCTGCTAGCAGCCGCGTGATGTCCGCGGCAGGCACGTGGCCCTCGATAAAATAGTCGCCCACGACCGCCGTGTGACATCCAGCAAGTTCCGGTGCAATTTGCAGCCGATCTTTGAACGCATAAAGCGCATCCTGATCGACGTCCTGCGCCTCGACCGCGAAGCCCGCTTGCCGGACATGATCGACCCAAGCGGTGCAGCATCCGCAGGTGGGGGTTTTCAGGACTTTAATGACCGGTTCCGTGTTGGCCAGTGCTCGCAGGGGGAGTGTGGCAGCCGCTCCGGCCAGCAAGAACGTACGTCGTTTCATCATGTGTTCCTTTTTGAGTTGCCCGAGACCCTAGAACTGTGTTTTCGAGAGTCCAGAGGCTGTTCCTGCTTGTCGGCGTGAGGGCGGATGTATCCAGGGCGTGTCCGCTTGCTGGCCCGCGAAGGGGCTGGATCAACATCCTGTCGACCCAGAGGTCGCGCGTCGTGCGAAACTGCTCGATACCGATCGTCATTCCCTCGTGGCCCTTCGCGGGCTGGGCTACGTAAGTACCCATGAGGCGGTCCCACCACGGCAGGTTGAAGCCGTAGTTTGAGTTGGTTTCGCGCGGATCGACAGAATGATGCACGCGGTGCATGTCGGGTGTGACGACGATCCATCTGAGCCACCGGTCGACCGGTCTCGGCAGGTTGATGTTGGCATGGTTGAAGAGGGCAGTGGCGTTGAGGATGATCTCGAACAACAAAACCGCGACGGCGGGCGGACCAAGCGCTGCCACCAGGGCGAGCTTGATCGCCATCGAGATGAGGATCTCAATCGGATGGAAGCGTAATCCAGTGGTTGCGTCGAAGTCGAGATCCGCATGGTGCATCCGGTGCAGGCGCCACAGGGCCGGGACGGCGTGGAACATGACATGTTGCAGATAGATCGCCAGATCGAGCAGCAGCATGGACAGGATCACAGCCAACCCGAAAGGAGCCTCGATAATGTTGAACAGGCCCCAGCCCCGCTCCTCGGCCAGGACCGCCAGACCGACGGCCAGGATTGGGAAAGACAACCGGAGGATCGCCGTATCGATCACGACAAGTGCCAGGTTGTTCGACCAACGGATGACACGCGGTATGTCACGCCGCCGACGCGGGGCGGCGAGTTCCTAAAGCGCCATGGCGGCCAGCACACTCAAAAACGCCGTCAGACGAATCTCCGGCTCTGCGGCTAGTATTATGTCCATCACAGTCTACGGCCCTTCTGTGTTAGGGCTTGGGTGCGGATGCGCATCTCGCACATCAGTCTTTTCTTGCGCAGCCTTTGCAGCCGCTATCTGGACTATATCAAGATCCCGCGCGTGGCGCTCGTCGAGACACGCGGTTTCGAGCTGCAGCGTGACCATGTGAAACCCATATTGTTCCGTCAGTCGATGATAGGCCCGGTTCAGCAGGTCCGCGGCCTCTGCGGGCTCACCATGGCGGATATGGGCAGAAAATGCGTGTTTGCCGCTGGTCAGCGTCCAGGCATGCACATGGTGAACGTCCAGAACCCCGTCCTGGCCGCGCAGGTCCGCCGTCACAGCCTCGAGATCCGTTCCCTCTGGCGTGCCTTCCATGAGGATGTGGACCGCTTCCTTGATGACGCCGACGGAGGCCCAGAGGAGAACCACCCCGAACGCCATGCCGAGGATCGGGTCAATCGCCAGAAAGCCGGTGAACTCGATCACTAGAGCGGTGACGATGATCAGGAGGCTGCCGACAAAGGTCTGGATGATGTGCCAGAGCGCACCACGGGCATTCAGATCGTCCTTGCTCGATTGCCACATCAGCGCCAGAGAGACCACTTCCGTGACCAGGCCCCCGAAGGCGACCCAAAGCATGGGGCCTTTGGCCAGGTGGATCGGGTCTCCGAGCCGCATCGCGCCCATCCAGATCACCAGAAGCGCCATGCCGAGAAGAAAGCCGCCATTCACCAGCGCCCCGATGATTTCGGCGCGGTACCATCCGAAACTGCGCGTCGAATCCGCTGGACGGCGCGCAATCCGCTGCGCGGTGATGGCCACGAGAACGCCGCCAACCGCCGACAGGGTGTGAAACGCATCCGACAGGACGGCAATCGAGCCAGTCCAGAGCCCGACGGCCAGTTCAATCACGAAGTAGACGCCGGTGAGCCAGGCCGAAATCACAAGGGCCTTGCCGGAACTCGGCATGTGCCCGGCGTGAGAATGACTGGCCATATCAGCTCTCCTCCCGTTGTGTACCGGTCTTTCGCGTCGCGGCGAAGAGAACCGACAGGCCGGTAAAGCCACCGAGCGCAAGCGCGGTCCATGTGGCAGTGCGGGCATCTCCGTTCATCGCCTGGCTGCCCATGTGAGCGAGCAAAAAACTCGCTGGAATAATCCCGGCCATCGTGGCCAGCGCGAACCTCCAAAGATGCAGCTTGCTCAGACCTGCGGCGTAACTGATCATATCGAAGGACAGAAACGGCAGCAGGCGACTGCCGAAGACCAAGAAGGTCAGAGTGTTCTGCGATCCGAACAGGCCTGTGTTAATCTTCTGACCGAGATGACGCTCAACGAAGGGACGACCGAGACCGCGGGCCAGACCAAAAGCGGCAAGCGCACCGAGTTCCGCGCCAAGAACGACAAAGAGTGTCCCGAACGTGTGCCCATAAGCCGCTCCGGCGGCGAGTGCGATCGGCGCCGAGGGCAGGGGGCTTGCGACGATAGCGATTGTCATAAGCGCCACGATAACAATTGGTCCGGCAAGACCTGCCGCCTCGATCCAGCGGTCAATTTCCGCGCGATCAGGCAGGCGAATGTCAACGCCAAGGACGTCCGGGAAGGCCAATGCGACGACTCCCATCAGGAACACCGCAATAAGAAGGATGCGCATCATCATGGATCAAAACACGGCATAGAGCAGAACGAAGAACGTCGCTGCCAAAAGGTCAAAGGCCACGCAGAATGGAATATACCAGTTCGGAATCCGGGCGAGACGATAAGAATTGTGGTGTGACATGTCCCAAAGGGCGTGCAGGGCCAAGCCCAAGGGAAGGAAAGCCCAATGCCATATCAGCCCCAAAAAGGCTGCCGAGCCGAACAAAAGGGCGACGGCGAGCTCTGCCCAGAACACGCGCGCTCTGCCGTCCGCGGCGCCAAAGCCGATATAGGCACCGCCAATCAAAGCAAGCGTGATCGAAGCAAGAGCTATCGAGCTCTTTTCATCCAAAAACAGGTGAGCCGGCATTGTGAGCAAGACAAACAACACACCAACCCATACGGGAGATCTCAAGATATCCCCGTGTCGATGGTGCGATACGTGATCGCCTGTCTTTTCGAAAATCTGTGCCATGGCTTTGTACCTAGGGATTCCAGCAACTGGAAGGTCAAGGGCTATTCATCCACGCGCGCAACGCAGCGCTCACTCAACCGTTCCACGGTGAGGTCAAAGGACCGATATCAGGACGTATTTGACGCTGACGCCAAGCTCATGTCCGACGCGCGTGGCGATTTTCAGTCATCTTTCGCCTTCTGCCAGACTTGCTGGCAGGCTGAGTAAAGAAACGTCGCTGACCAGGTCAGCAACATGAAGCCCAAAAGCGATTGCAGCATCAGCAACAGTCGAAAGGGCCCGACCACCTCTATGGACGAATAGCCAAGGGTCGAGAACGAGATGCCCGTAACATAGAGAACATCCTGAAACATCGGCGGGCTGTTGCTGAACGATTGCGGCAGAACGCTTGCCACCACCATCGTGTTGAACACGGCGAGCGTCACAAGTTCCAATACGTGCAGCAACAGCAACGCGGAAAACGTCAGGATGATCCGAAAGCCGGAGCCATCCGACCGCTGCGGGGAAAACTTCAGAATGCCCGACAACGCATAATGATGGACAATTCCCATCACGATCGCCGCGCATATTCCGACAAACATAGCCATCAACTCGGTCATACACCCAAACCCGTCTTCCTGTTCAAACAGGTCAATTTGACCATACATCAGGCTTTTAGCACAACGGGACCAATTGATTCTTCACTGGTCAGGCCAACGCGGGGGGCAACCCGTTCAGGGCGACATCCACCGGAACGGTCGGCAAGTTCGATGCGATCCAGCCAGGCCCTTCGCCTGATCCCAACATCCCTTCCGAGATATCGGCGTAGCCCGAATAACCAGCTTGTCTCAACGCTCGAAGCAGCGATGCGGAGCGTCCGCCAGTGGCGCAGATCAGTCCAACAGTGCGATCACCGCTCAGTTCCTTGGCCCTGAACAATCGGTCCGGAAAACCGGACGCGTGCATGCTTATCGGCCATACACCAGCACCTACGCCGGTTTCTTGCCACTCTTTGTGCGTTCTGACATCGATGATCCGCGCCGTATCCGATAGAAGCGCGTCAAAGGCATTCTCTGCCGACCAGACAGATCGGCTCTGCGCCAACAGCGGTGACGCCGCGACGGTCAGCACCGTCATATGAGCACCCAGAACGAAACGGCGCCGGTTCAAATCAAGAGCCATATTCGAAAACCTCATCCTTTGATCGGTTGCGATCCCAAAGGTCACATAACATACGCGCGACGCTACCCGGGAGCACGACACGGTGCAGGCACAGATTTGTATCCATCTGTAGCAAGGGACTGACCTGATACAAACGGCTACAATTCTGCCCATGAAACAGAATGCAACGATGATCTAGGAAGGACGCCATGGGACCGCCACCTCATATCCTTATCGTGGACGACCACGCTCAGATACGCGAAAGCGTCGCGCGCTTCCTGGAGAAGAACGGAATGCGCACGACCGTCGCCAGGGATGCCGTGGAGATGGATGCCAAGCTGGCCACCGGTCACTTCGACCTCCTCGTGCTCGATGTCATGATGCCGGGCGAGGACGGTTTGTCGGTTTGCCGCAGACTTGCGCCAGAGGGTGATCTTCCGATCATCATGCTGACGGCGCTTGGTGAGGAAACGGATCGGATCGTGGGTCTGGAAATCGGTGCGGACGATTATCTCGCCAAGCCGTTCAATCCACGAGAACTGCTCGCCCGCATCAAGTCGGTTCTTCGGAGAAGCAACCGCGACGAACCTGTGGCCGGAAGCCTCGCTGGGAGGAAAGTCTCTTTTGCGCACTGGATACTGGATACCGACCGGCAGGTGCTGATTGACGAGTCCACCACCGAGACCCCATTGACGACCTCCGAGTTCAAATTGCTGGCGGTCCTGCTGGAACGCGCGAGGATGGTGCTCAGCCGTGACCAGTTGCTTGACCTGACCGCTGGGCGGACGGCAGGCCCGATGGATCGAACCATCGACAATCAGATCAGCCGTCTCCGCCGCAAAATCGAGCCGGATGTACTTAGGCCCAGTGTCATCAAAACGGTGCGGAACGGCGGATACTGTCTGGCTGCCGATGTCGAGGATGCGCCGTGATGCGCCGTGCGATGAGGTCTCTGAGCGGCCAGTTGATCCTGCTTGTGGTCGCGGCACTTGTCGTGGCCCAGGCGATCAGCCTGTTCCTGTTCGCTGACGAGCGCACCCTTGCGATTCGTGCCGCATTGGGGTTCGAGGCCGCCGGTCGCGCAGCAAATGTCGCGCGGTTGATCGAGGAGGCCCCGCCGGAGTTGCAGGACTCGATCCTCCGCGCGGCGAATTCGCCATTGATCCGGTTTGATCTGTCGGACGTTCCGAGCGTGGAACACACCGGTCATTCGGATGGCGGCATCGTGGAAGGACGCATACGCGCGCTTCTGGGCGATAACTACAGCCGGGATATTCGCGTTGAACTGCACGAGGTCGAGGGCGCGTTGCGGCCCCTTCCCAATCTCTCGGACGAGATGACAGAAATGCATCTCGCGATGATGCGCGGAGAGTTGACAGCGGTTGAAATGAACCTGTCCATCGCCATCAAGGGAGCGCGTTGGCTGAATGTCGGAACGCGGTTCGAGCGACCGCCGATCCAATGGCCTTTCTATTCGATGCTGACCTTCGGGATTTCCGCCGGACTGCTTCTGGTGGCGATCTTCTGGTTTGTAATGACGCGCCTGACGCGTCCTTTGCGGCACCTGTCGAAGGCCGCGGACCATCTTGGCCGGGGCGAAGATGTGGGCGAATTGGCGGTCACAGGGCCGACCGAGGTCAGAGATCTGACCGTCGCATTCAACCGCATGCAACGACGGCTGACCCGGTTTGTCAGTGATCGTACACGTATGCTCGCAGCCCTTGGCCACGATTTACGCTCGCCGTTGACTGCCATGCGTGTCCGCGCGGAGCTGGTTGACGAAGAAGAGACGCGGGACAGCCTCATCGCATCGGTCGAAGAGATGCAGAGTATGGTCGAAGCGACGCTCACCTTTGCACGCGGCCTTACCGGATCCGAAGGTGCCGAAGTGGTCGATCTGCGCAATTTTCTGGACAGCTTGTGCAGCGATATGGCGGCACACTGCACCTTTGCCCCGAGTGATGATGTTGCCGTGCGGCTTCGACCCAACGCGTTCCGAAGGGCACTGAGGAACTTGCTTGAGAACGCCGTTCGCTACGGTGGTGCCGCAAAAGTCAGCTGGGCGACCCACGGTTCGAACCTCGTACTCAACATCGATGACAATGGGCCCGGCATTCCCGTCGACCAGTTGGAAAAGGTCTTCGATCCGTTCTATCGCCTCGAGCAATCGAGGTCTCTGGAAACGGGCGGTTATGGGCTTGGGCTCTCAATCGCGAGGACAATCGTCCAATCCCATGGCGGCGATATCCAGCTGGTCAATCAGAACAGCGCGGGTTTGCGCGCTGTTGTCACCATCCCGTTGGATGAAACCGAACTGACCGAAGGAGAAACAGATGAAACTGAACGCGTTGATCCTGCCGTTGCTGGCCAGCTTGCCCGCCAGCATGGCGCAGGCTGATGGACCAGGCTCCTGGACGGGGCACATGTGGGGCAGTGGCTATGGCTTTATGGGCGGCTTCATGATGCTCGCCTTCTGGGGTGCGCTGATCGCATTGGTGGTGTTTCTGGTGTTCAGGCTGCGGGACAATGGCACCCGTCCCCTGGACTCGGACGCGCAGGAAGCGCTCAGGCGCCGCTTTGCAAATGGGGAAATCGACGAAGAAGAGTTCCGTCGCCGCAAAGCAACGCTCGACGAATAGACCCCGCCGCGGACGCCAAAGCCGTCCGACGCGACGCCCACCGACGCTGAATAGGAAAGAACGCCATGGTCCCGGAAATTGGTCACTTCGCACTGGCCCTCGCACTGGCGCTTGCGCTTGTTCAGAGTGTTCTACCGATTGCAGGTGCGTCGCGTAGAAATGCCGTCTGGATGAAATCCGCCCAGGCGACGGCAATAGGACAAGTGCTGTTTGTGGCCATCGCCTTCGCAGCGCTGATGCAGGCTTTCATCGTCAGCGATTTTACCGTCAGGAACGTCGTCGAGAACTCCCATTCGCTCAAGCCAATGCTCTACAAGGTGGCCGGGACCTGGGGCAGCCATGAGGGTTCGCTGCTGCTCTGGATCCTGATACTCGCGGTGTTCGGCGCGGGCGTCGCCTGGTTCGGATCGAACATCCCCGCCGAGACCAAGGCGCGCACCTTGTCGGTGCAGGCGTGGATCAGCGTCGGCTTCCTGTCCTTCCTGCTGCTGACGTCGAACCCCTTCGAGCGGGTGTTTCCGCCGCCGCTCGACGGCAATGACCTCAACCCGTTGCTTCAGGACATGGGTCTCGCCATGCACCCGCCGCTCTTGTATTTCGGGTATGTCGGCTTCTCCATCGTGTTTTCCTTTGCCGTTGCGGCTCTTCTGGAAGGGCGCGTCGATCCGGCCTGGGCCAGATGGGTCCGCCCGTGGACATTGGCCGCGTGGGTCAGCCTTACGGCAGGTATCGCTCTTGGATCGTGGTGGGCCTATTATGAACTGGGCTGGGGCGGCTGGTGGTTCTGGGACCCGGTCGAAAACGTGAGCTTCATGCCCTGGCTTCTGGGCACGGCGCTGCTGCATTCCGCCATCGTCACCGAAAAGCGCGACGCGTTCAAAAGCTGGACCATCCTACTTGCCATCCTGACTTTCTCGCTTTCGCTGCTCGGGACGTTCATCGTCCGGTCAGGCCTGCTTACATCCGTGCATGCCTTCGCCGTCGATCCAGAGCGCGGGCTTTACATTCTGGGTCTGCTGGCCGTGTCCATCGGTGGGTCGCTGGCGCTCTACGCCTGGCGGGCGCCCGAAATGGAGCCGGGTGGTCTGTTTCGCCCGATCAGCCGCGAGGCCGGGCTGCTCGTGAACAACCTCATTCTGGCCGCCGCTACGGGAACGGTCCTGTTCGGGACGCTTTATCCGCTGATCCTCGAGGCTATCACGGGGGACAAGATCTCGGTGGGTCCACCTTTCTTCAATGCGGCTTTCATTCCGATGATGCTGGCGCTGGTCGTGTTCATGGGTCTTGGTCCATTCCTGTCGTGGAAGCGGGCTGATATCGCCGGGTTGCTCGATCGCATTCGGTTCGTGGTCGTTCTGGCGTTCATCGCAGCTTTGGCCGCATGGTATCTTCTGAACGGTGGGCCGATCATGGCCTATCTTGCCATCCTTGGCGCAGCGTGGCTGCTTTTTGCAACCCTACGGGAATGGGCGCTACGCATCCGCCTGTTCGAGGTTCCCCTTGCAGAGAGCGCGAGACGCGCGCGCAACCTGCCACGCGCCTCTCACGGTATGACACTCGCCCATGCCGGCGTCGCTGTGTTGATGATGGGGATGATCGGCTCGACCGGATGGAAGAGTGAGGAGATCGTCTTTGCCGCCCCCGGGACCGAAGTCACGATCGCGGGGTTCGACATCACCTTCGAAGGGGCCACACAGGTTCAAGGGCCGAACTACATCGCGGATCGCGGCACCCTTGTGGTCCGTCGGGATGGCGAGCTGGTCACGACGCTTTTCCCAGAACGCCGGTATTACCCGGTCGCGGAAAGCCAGACGACGGAGTCGGCCATCCGCTCTACATTGGCGGGTGATCTCTATACGTCGATTGCAACGCCAGCCTCCGATCAAGTGAACAACGCCGGAGCATGGACCCTTCGGATCCTCTATGAACCGCTCGTCAACCTGATCTGGATCGGCTCGATCCTGCTGGTGATCGGTGGCTGTTTGTCCTTGTCGGATCGCCGTTTGAGGGTCGGGGCGCCGCGCCGCGCCAAACAGCCAGCCAGCGATGCTGTTCCTGCCGAGTAGGAGAGAAGATGAAACGTCTCATTGCCGGGCTGCCGTTTATTGCGGCGGTCATATTCGGGGGTTTTTTTCTCTGGGGGCTCAATCCCGACCGGGATCCCAACGAGATCCCTTCCGTCCTGATCTCGCAACCGGCCCCGGCGTTCGACCTCGATCCCGTGCCGGGGTTGGAGACACCCGGCCTGGCCCGAAGCGATCTTGTAGGCAACGAACGACCGGTCGTGGTCAATGTCTTTGCGTCCTGGTGCGTGCCCTGCCGCGCGGAACATGCCGTGTTGACACGCTTTGTCGAACGCGAGGGCATGCGGTTGTTCGGCATCAACTACAAAGACAAACCAGAAGATGCCGTGAAGTGGCTCAATGACCTCGGCAATCCCTACGAACGGATCGGGTCCGACCTTTCAGGCCGGACAGGGATCGAATGGGGCCTTTCAGGCGTGCCGGAAACCTTCATCGTCGATGGCGATGGTACTGTTCTGTTTCGCTATGTCGGGCCGGTCGTGGGTCCGGACGCCGTCGAACGGTTCACGCAAGCCCTGAAGCAGGCAGGCGCACTGCCAAAGGGAGCAGCATCATGAGACAGTTGATTTTCGCGTTTTGCATCGGGCTCTTTCCCTTTGCCGCCAATGCGGTCGAACCAGACGAAATGCTGACCGACCCGGTATTGGAACAGCGTGCGCGGGAGATTTCCAAGGATCTGCGATGCGTCGTCTGTCAAAACCAGGACATCGACAGTTCGAACGCGGGTGTGGCGCGGGACTTGCGTCTGCTCGTACGCGAGCGACTGGTCACCGGAGACAGCGACGCGGAGGTGATCGAATACATTCGGGCGCGGTACGGGGATTACGTGCTGCTCAAACCGCCTCTGGAGCCTGCGACCTACGCGCTTTGGTTTGCGCCGATCGCTTTCGTTCTGATCGGGGTTTTCGTTGGTGGCGGGGTACTGATGAGTCGGCGAAAGCAAGAGGCTTTTGAAGATTTGGGCGCGGAGGATGAGAACACCGTGTCCGAAATTCTCAGACAAAACGAAGCGGGGGATGCGTCATGATCTGGGGTATTTTCGGTCTTCTGACGCTGGTCGCGATCGGAATAGTCCTCTACCCGCTGCTGCTGTCCAAATCGAACACTCTCACCAGAGGAGATGCGGTACCGGCCATCCTCGCCGATCAGATGCAGGAAATCGAACGAGACATGGACCGCGGTTTGATTTCTGAACAAGAAGCTCAAGCAGCCAGACTCGAGATCAAGAAACGGATCCTCGCGACGACCCGCAATTTGGAAGCAAAAGCCGGATCGTCCCGTAGTGGTGGCAGAGGCACTCTTGTTGTCGCGGCGGTCCTCGCGCCGGTTATTGCCGCGGGCTACTATCTGACAATGGGATCGCCGGAGGTGCCTTCAATGGCCTTCGCTGCCCGTGCAGAGGAGCGCGCACAGACTGATGAAGTGACGGCGCTGGCAATACAACTTCGCGAAAGGCTTATATCCGATCCGACCGGCGGCCCCAGCGAAGGGTGGATGCTGTTGGGCCAGACCTATCAGCGCATGGGCAGAACAGTTGATGCTGTCGAAGCATTCGAAGTTGTCGCCAAACGGGAGGATGCCACCTCCGCGACATTCTCCATGCTGGCGGAGGCTGTCGCGGTTGCCAATGATGGCGTTGTTATTCCACGGGCGAAATTGGCCATTGATCGCGCTTTGGAACTTGACCCATCCAATCCTGCGGCAACCTATTTCGAGTCTCTCTACCATCTTCAAAAAGAAGAGACGCGTAAGGCCTACGATCTGCTCGTTTCCCGGCTGAACCAGGAAAAGACGTTCGTGCCCTGGATGGAAACATACGTTTTGCAAATCAACCGGATTGCAGCGGCAGCTGACCTCCCGGTCGTCAATCTACCCAGCGGGCCGACATCCCCACCCGGCCCGAGTGCGGCAGATGTTGCGACGGCGTCGGAGATGAATGACGCGGACCGCGCGGAGTTCATCCGATCGATGGTCTCGCGGCTGGCCGAGCGTCTTGAGGATGAACCGGACGATCTGGATGGTTGGATGCGGCTGGCAAACGCCTATACGGTCCTTGAGGAGCCCGATCGCGCCGTTGAGGCCTACCGCAAGGCTGAAGCGCTGTTGGAGCAGCAGCCCGCCAGTGATCCTCGGCGTGCGGCGGTCCGTGCCGCGCTTGAGCGGCTCGGCGGCTGACTGCTGGTCGGTGTCCCGCCCGGGCAGGTCACTCCTGTCCGGCAACCTTTGCGGAAACATCCCGACCGCTGGCTTGCGCCAAGGCGTCCATCACGTCTTCGGTTGTTAGCAATTCGGACAGCACAATGCCGTTCGGTGCCGATGGTCCGTAGACGGCATTGAAGGGGATGCCGTATCTGCCGAAACTCTCAAGGTAGCGGGAAATGCGCGTGTCCGGGCGTGTCCAATCTGCCTGCATCGCCGTGACTCCAGGCGCTTCAAGCGCGCTCCGGACTGGCTCCCGGTCGATGACAAGTGTCTTGTTCGCTTTGCAAGTCAGGCACCAGTCAGCGGTCACATCGACAAAAACGACCTCTCCTGCGGACACGCGTTTCGCTATGTCCGAACGATCAAATGCGATCCAAGCCATTGCCAACTGCGGCGTCGAACGCGCAGGTGCTGATTGCTGCAAGAGAGGACCTGCGGCAATGGCCAGGACAAGGCTGGCTATGGCAATAGACCACCTGAACTGGGACTGCACATTCGGGAGAGATAGTGTCAGAACGGCGAGACCGGACAACGCCGCGACCGCGATGACAGACACAAGCCCGGCGACACCGTCGAGCACCCAGAACAGCCACACGGCGGTTGCAAGCAACAAGACCCCCATGACGCTTTTGATGATCAGCATCCATCGACCAGGCTTAGGCATGAATGCGACCAGACGCGGGAACGCGGCGATGACGAGATAGGGCAGGGCGAGGCCGAACCCGAGGCTCGAAAAGACAATGAGGATGTCCAAGCCACGCCCGGCCAAAGCAAAGGCCACAGCGGTGCCGAGGAACGGTGCCGAACAAGGCGTCGCCATGACGGCACCGAACATGCCAGTGAAAAAGTCGGCGGAATACCCGTTGCGTCCACCGGCCCCTGCAAGCCGCGTTTGAATGCCGTGTGGAAGGGCGAACTCGAACGCTCCGAACAGATTTGCCGAAAAGACGAGCAGAACAGCGATCATCACCGCAAGAAACAGCGGGCTTTGAAACTGCAGACCCCACCCGACGCTGAGGCCTGCCGTCTGGAGCGCCCAGAGGACGAGCGCCAGACCCCACATGAACGTCATGATGCCGGCGCTGGCAGCGACGAAACCGAACCGGACACGGGTTGTGTCGTGATCGGTGTGTTTGAGCACAGACGACACCTTGATGGACAGCACCGGCAGCACGCAGGGCATCACATTCAGGATCAATCCGCCCAGCAGCGCGATCGCGGCAATCCAGATCAGTTCCATCATGTCCGGTGTCGTGGCGGCCAGCTCAAAGGGTGGTGCTATTCCTTGCGCCACGCGATCCGCGATGATCGTGAAGGCCCGGTTCTCGCCGTCGGTGACGGTAATCGACGGAGCCACTGTCACATCCGTATTCGACGAGAGGATCGGCAAGCGCGCCCAAAGCAAACGATCCTCTTCTCCCAAACGGATATCGGGTTTGCCAAGCGCAACACCCATACCCAGTTCGGGAAACACATCCGGCGACTGGAGTGGTTCATCGACGCGAAGGCTGACGATCAACGCCGTGAGGTCTTCGTCGATGAAGGCATTTGCCTCGCTGACGCCGCTCGTCTTGGCCCCTTCGGGGACGCGCTCGGAAAACGTACCGATCAGCCCAGCCGAAGTGCTGTCGATGACGTTGCCCCGTCCGAGGCGAAGTGACAGGTCAAACTCTTCCGGGACACAGACATTGGAGCACACCAGCAGTTTGACCTGCGCGGAAAGAGTCACAGGTGCGCCGGGATCTTCGAGCGTTATGCGCAGCGGAAAGACGACTTCACCCGCATAACCAAAATTTTCGATGCCGAAGGCGGTGAAGCGCGTCGGGGCGGGCCACATGAATTCGACATCTGCGACGTTTTCGGAACCGCTCCATTCGACCGAAGGCGGTATTCCCACCTCGCCCGCCGACCGCCAATAGGTCTTCCAGTTTTCGTTCAGTTGAAGGTGAAGCCCGGCTGACAGAGTCTGTGTGTTCTCGGGAACGCCGTCCTGTACACTAATGAGATGCGCGGTGAGTGGCGCGCTCTGGTATTCAGCAGAGGTTGCTGCCGCGACACTTCCAGAGACAACGGCCAGGAGCACGAAGGGAATAAGCAAAACCCGTCGCAGGATCAAAAGGCAATCGATCAAGATACCTGCTTCCTTCCCATATTTTCCGCAGATTTCGCCAGGACGGCGGAAATTGCGTCAAAGTCCACCTGTGGCAAAACCCTGACGACCGTCCGCACAGACAATTCGCGCAACGCCAGTCGCAGAAGATGAAAGGGTTCGACACCCATCCGGCAGAAGGTCTGACGCTTGCTTCGTGGACACGATAGCGCCGCGATCCGAGCAGTCTTCAAGACTTCCTGCACATCCCCCAAGCATGAAACCCGACAACAGCAACGCGCCTACGCGTACCTTCCCGCGCACATCACGGCCTGTCGCGGACCACGACTGGAATCGCGGAGGTTATGGGCTCGGTCGTTTCCTCGATAGTATCCTTTGCCTTGTCGGAATGGCACGATTTTCCCATGAACTTGTGCATCACGAGATGCGCCCCAACGCACAGCAGGAGCGGGGCGAAAGCCGCTGCATTGCCCCACATGCCCGCCAATGTGCCGCCGGCAAGAAAAAACCCCGCAACGGGCAGCAGCATGACGACGCAACACGCCATCATACCATAATGCATGAGCCTGTCCGTGATCGGCTTTTTTCTGTGGCTGTGGTGGTCCATGACACCCTCTTTGTCTCGTTCCCGGCGTCATTTGCGACCCTCCAGCAGGGTAAGGTCAAGGATACAAATGGATACACTTCTCGCGGCCTTGTCAGGTTGCCTGATGCCGGGTCTCCCGTAAAAGACATGTACAAACCGTAGGCTAGGAGTGTGTCATGACGACATCGCGAAACAACAAGATCAATCGACGAAGCCTGTTGGGGTATGCGGCTGTCGCTTTGGTTGCACCAAGCGTGGTTCGAGCCGAAACCATTCGCCGCAACATTTCTTCTTTCCGAGTTCATGACTGGCAAGATCACTTCGACGCACTCGGAAAGGGGATCATCATCTCCGATACCGTGACGAAGGCGCTCCAGCATTGGACATCAGATGGCGAAATGCGGATCTACCCAACGTCCGTTCCGCTGACCGACGAACTCACCAAACGCGGTTACACCGAAGTGGTGGAAAAACGCAAAAACCCCAGCTGGGCGCCAACGCCCTCCATGCGGGAACGCAATCCGGAATGGCCGGCTCGTGTCGAGGGGGGTGATCCGGACAACCCATTGGGTACTCGTGCACTGTACCTGTCGTGGCAGTACTACCGTATTCACGAGACACAGGATACGCGCAAGATCGGCCGCCGGTCGTCAAACGGCTGCATCGGCCTGTTCAACGCACAGATCGAGGAAGTCTACGAGCGGGCACCTGTCGGCACTCAAGTCAAACTCATCTGACCCAACGGGCAAGGCGGAAGATACAGGCATGGACAAATTGACTGCGCTGATTGGTGCCGTTTTTGTTATCGGCGGGGGTTTTGCCGTTTGGCAGTTCGTTGGAGCGGAAGATACAGCGGTTGGCCACTCCATGACGCCACCCGACACAAGTGAGATCGCTGAAGGCGGCCCGATCGTTCAGGTCCAGCTGCCTTCCCAACTCTCGCAACAGGCGGCGCTTGGAAAGAGCATATTCGAGGCAAAGTGTTCCGAGTGTCACGGCGAAAATGCCGCCGGTCGCAACGGTGTTGCGCCGCCTCTCGTGCACAAGATCTACGAACCGAGCCACCATTCGGACATGGCTTTTGTTCTGGCAGCTCAAAACGGCGTCCGTGCACATCACTGGAATTTCGGTAATATGCCTAAGATCGAGGGATTGACCCAAGGAGACGTCAAGATGGTGGCCGCCTATGTCCGCGAATTGCAGCGGGCCAACGGGATCAACTGATGCGTTGGTCGAAGACGAACCGATGGATTCTGTCGGCCGTTTTCGGCCTTTTCCTTGTAGTTCTCGGGGTGCCAGAGGCGCCGGTATATCATGGTGAAACGTCGTTGGGGCAGGAATACCATGGTCACGAAGACGCAGGGCCATCGACCGAGGCCTCTGGCCACTGCCATCCAGGCCTCGATTGTTCTGTCCCGGCAGCGTTATTGCTTCAGCCGAACATGGCGTACGAGCCTTCTTTTCTGAAAGCCGTCATGCAAGACGGCGCGACCCAACGAACCGAGTTGCGCCCCACCAGCGATCCTCCACCGCCGCGACGGTGGGTCTGATTTCACATCGCTCGAAAAGCAGACCCAAAGAAGGATCGAAGACATGAAAAAGACGACTATCGTAGCGGCAGTGTTGATTGCAGGTACTGCGGTCGCGGCATTTGCGCATAGCGGTGCCACGGGCATCGTAAAGGAACGCATGGATGCCATGGCCGCCATGGGAAAGGCAGTCAAAACCGTAGCCCCGATGATGCGGGGCGAAACGGCCTATGACGCAGAAATAGTGGGCGATGCAGCGCGCCTGTTCCAGCAGCACGCCGGTGAGAGCATGACAAAGCTGTTCCCAGAGGGCACAGGTGGCATGCCCTCGGAAGCCAAAGACGAAGTGTGGACCGATTGGGACCGCTTCGCAGCACTGGCAAATCAGCTGGAAGAATACTCTGAAGGCCTGAAACGCGCAGCCGACAATGGGCTAGGCGGCATGGGCGGCAATACCTCCACGGATGGCGCCTCGATGATGGGCGGCGGATCCATGATGGGAAGCGATACAACCATGATGGGCGGGAGCACGATGATGGGCAGCGGCGGCATGATGGATGCTGCCGCCATTGCCGAAATGCCCGCCGACGCGGCATTCGCGATGACGACACAGGTCTGTTCCGCATGCCATGAACGCTTCCGGGCGGAAGAAGACTAACCATGCGCCGGTTTTTGAAACTCGTCACCGGGGTCGCCGTGCTGGGCGCGGCCGGCCTCGGCGTGGTGATTGCATGGCCTGTCCGCAGTGCAGTGACTCCGATTGCAACAGAGGGCAATGTCGACCGGGGCGCATATTTGGCGCGCGCCAGTGGGTGCATTGCCTGTCATACCAATTTTGAAGCGGGCGGCGCACCACTTGCCGGAGGGGCGCCGCTCGAAACCCCGTTCGGAACGTTCTATCCGCCCAACCTGACGACCGACCCCGAACATGGCATGGGCGAATGGACGGCAGAACAGTTCGCAAAAGCCGTGCGGCAGGGGATCGGCCCCGATGGAACGCCCTACTATCCATCTTTCCCATATACGTTCTATGCGGATTTTTCTGACCAGGATATCGCTGACCTCTGGGCGGCGTTTCAAACCGTGCCGCCCGTGGACGAACCTGCACCAGAAAACGATGTCAGCTTCCCATTCGATCAACGATGGGGGCTGAAGCTCTGGCGAGCGGCGTTCTTCTACGATCCGGATACCGAACCGGTTGAAGGGCGAAGCGGCGCATGGAATCGCGGACGGGAATTGGTGCGCGGTGCGGCACATTGCGGAGCCTGCCATACGCCGCGCAATCTTGCAGGAGGTCGCGATATCGGTGCTTCCTTTGCAGGCAACGCCCAGCTTCCCGGTGGCAGCAAGGCACCCGCGATACGGCCAAAAGACCTGGCCAAAAATGACTGGACGGTTTCAAACCTCGCTTATGCGCTCCAGACCGGCATCATCCCTTCGGGCGATGCTTTCGGCGGCAGCATGGCGGAAGTGGTTCGCGAGGGAACTCGGTTTCTGACACCTGCCGATCGCGAAGCGATGGCGCTTTTCCTGCTGAACAAGGACACGGTCGAGGCGGAGAACCCCGCGTCGAACTAACACCACGCGGGGGCAACAAGCCCCCGCTTTCTCGAGGATCGAAATGAGACAAACACGTCGGGATTTCTTGCGCCATGCAACACTGGCGGCCTGCGCGGCGGCCATCCCGCGGTCGGCTTTTGCCGCAACCCCGTTCGAGGACGTGGTTGCCAAGGTTGCACGTCAACAGCTTCTTCCGGACACCTACCCGGAAACAGAGATCTGGGGCTATGACGGCCTTGTTCCGGCCCCGGAAATCCGGGTCGCTCAAGGCGATCGGGTGCGCCGCAGGTTCCGCAACGAGGTACCCGATCCCAGTTCGGTTCACTGGCACGGAATCCGGATCGATAACGCGATGGATGGCGTTTCAGGGCTGACCCAAGAGCCCGTGGCACCTGGTGAAACCTTTGACTACGACTTCGTCGTACCGGACGCCGGGACCTATTGGTACCACGCGCATAATCGCTCATACGAGCAGGTCGCGCGTGGTTTGCGCGGTGCTTTGATCGTCGAAGAGGCCAATGGACCGGACATCGACCGCGAGGAAGTCATCGTTCTGGAGGACTGGTTGCTCGATCCCGAAAGCGGGCAGCTTTTCGACAATTTCGAGCAGCCTATGATGATGAGCCACGGTGGACGCATCGGCAACTTTATCACGACCAATGGGCGCTATGACCTGACCTTGTCCGCGAAGCGCAACGAACGCATTCGCTTGCGGATCATCAACGCAGCAAGCGCGCGGATTTTCCCGCTGACGCTCTCGGGGTTGAGTGGCTGGAGGGTGGCCGTCGATGGAATGCCAATCGGCCAACCCCAGCAGATTGACGGCGAGTTGATCCTCGGCCCGGCACAGCGCGTCGACTTAATTGTCGATGTGACCGAAGACGAAGGCGGCGTGGCCCATTTGCTGCGCATCGGCGATGACGATCAACCGACCCCGCTCGTGAGTTTTCCGATCGACGGCACAGCCAGTTCAGTACCAAGAGGCAAGCCACTGCCGTTGCCGCCGAACCCCGCAGCAAACGCCCCGGACCTTGCCGATGCGCGAGATTTGCGACTGGTCATGTCCGGCGGTGCAATGGGGCGGATGCAGTCCGCGTTGCTCGGTGGGGAACGTCTTGGATTCCGTCAGCTTGCCCAAGCGGGCAAATTCTGGGCCCTGAATGATGTCGCCGATATGACCGACACGCCACTGGCCGATCTATCCCTGAACGAGCCGGTGCGCTTGAAGATCGAGAACCAGACCGTGTTCCCACATGCGATGCACCTGCACGGGATGCATTTCCGTGAGCTGCGCCCCGACGGCGCGTTCGGGCCGATGCGGGACACGATCCTGTTGGCCGGCAACGAGTCCCGGGAGATCGCCTTTACGGCAGACAATCCCGGCAAGTGGCTGTTCCATTGCCACATGCTCAGCCACGCCGCGTCCGGCATGACGACCTGGATACGGGTCACATGAGGTATCTCGTTTGGTCCGTTCCGATCACTGTCGCAGCAGCCGCCTTCACGTATTGGCTCTCGACCAGTGCATCCTCGGATGTCGGCAGCGCGTCCAAGGCGGAGAGCTACGACATCGAAGAAGGCGCGTTGCTCTACGCAGAAAACTGCGCGTCTTGTCATGGCGTGGATCTGGAAGGCCAGCCGGAATGGCGAACGCCGGGCGCGGATGGGCGCTTGCCAGCACCACCGCATGATGAGACGGGTCACACCTGGCATCATCCTGACAGCCTGCTCTTCGATTACACAAAACTGGGGGGTGCAACGCTTCTGGCGCGTCAGGGCGTCGAATTCGACAGTGGCATGCCCGGTTTCGCAGACGTGCTGACCGACCAGCGAATTCACAACATCCTGGCCTTCATCCGGTCCACCTGGCCAGACCGCATCCGCGAAGTCCAGGCCGCGCGGACAGAAGCCGACGAACAACGGGGAGAGAACTAAAATGCGTTTCAGACAAGCCTTCACGACGGTCGCGATAGCTGCCTTGCTTCCGATACCGGCACTCGCGGACGAACTGTCAGAGTCCCGGGTCAAGGAACTTGTGCTCGAGGCAATCCGCGAGAACCCGGAGATTGTCATGGAGGCCGTGGCGATCCTCGAACAAAGGCAGGCGCAAGCGCAGGAGCTCAGTCAGGCCCAAGTTCTGAATGACCAGCGCGATCTGATCGAGAACGATCCGAATGCGCCGGTTCTCGGCAACCTGGAAGGGGACGTCACTGTTGTGGAATTTTTCGACTACAACTGTCCCTATTGTCGGCGGGTCAAACCCGAGGTGCGGGCTTTGATCGAAGACGATCCCAACATTCGCCTCGTCTATCGTGAATGGCCCATTCTCGGAGACGGATCGGTGTTTGCCGCGAAAGCGGCCTTGGCAGCGCGCAAGCAGGACAAATACGAAGAGTTTCACTGGGCAATGATGGGGCTGGAAGGCCGCGCGGAAGAGGCCTCCGTGCTGCGCGTGGCCGAGGAGATCGGCCTGGATATCGCGCAGTTGCGCAAGGACATGGAGGCCCCCGAGGTCGAAGAGCACATTGCGACCTCCATGCAACTGACCCAAGCTCTGGGCTTTAACGGCACGCCGTCTTTCGTGATCGGGGATGCGCTGGTCCCGGGCTTCGTCGAAAAGGCGCAGCTTGCCGACTTGGTCGAGGAAGCCCGCAAAGTCGAAGACTGAAATTCTGTGCCCGGACCACCCTTGGGTGGTCCAGGCACTGCATCAAGCGGCCGCAGGTTCCACGTTGTAGCCCGCATCCCGAATGATCGCTTGGACCTGATCGGCTGGTAACACGCTGTCGACATGCACCTGTCGGGCAGAAAGGTCACATTCTACGCCTGCATTCGGATCTGCGCTCTTCACCGCGCTTTCGATTGCTGCGGTGCAATGCCCACAGCTCATGTCCGGAACGCTGAACTTCATCGGAACCACTCCTTGATCTGATTTCTATCGGTGACATGGGGCTTCCCCCCGCTGGAAGGTCAAGTGAAGAAATTTATTTGGCGCCCTCCCATTGACCCTCCAGTAACTGGAAGCCTCATATTCCACTTCGAATGGAAAAACAGGTGACACATATGCCCGAACCCAAACAGATCAGCCTGCCGATCGAAGGCATGTCATGCGCGTCCTGCGTTGGCAGGGTCGATCGCGCATTGAATGCAATCGACGGCGTAGAAGATGTGTCGGTGAACCTTGCCTCGGAAACTGCTCGCATGAGCGTGGACGCGCTCAAGCGCATTCCCGACATCATCGAATCCCTTCGCGAGCTGGGCTACCCCGCGCGGAAGGCCAGGGCCGAACTCACGATTGCAGCGATGTCCTGTGCCTCTTGCGTCGGGCGGGTCGATAAGGCGCTTGCCGCGGTGCCCGGGGTGGTCGAGGTGAACGTCAACCTCGCCTCAGAGACGGCGACGGTCGTTTACGTCGAAGGTCTTGTCACGACATCCGATCTGATCGAATCAAGCGGCGCGGCAGGGTATCCAGCAACCGTGGCAACGGCCCAGGCCGGTGACGACAGAGTTGCGCGCAAGGAGGAAGAGGCTCAGGCGCTTGCCAAACGGGTCACCTTTGCGGCCATCCTCGCCTTGCCGGTCTTCCTGATCGAAATGGGTGGCCACGTCATTCCGGCCGTTCATATGCTGATCGAGACCACGATTGGCCAGCAGACGAGTTGGCTTCTTCAGTTCGTGCTGACGACAATCGTTCTCTTCGGCCCGGGCCGGACGTTTTACACCAAGGGTTTCCCGGCCTTGTTCCGGGGTGCCCCCGACATGAACAGCCTCGTCGCGGTCGGCACCGGGGCGGCTTACCTTTATTCCGTGGTTGCGACATTCGTACCGTCGGTCCTGCCTGACACGCTGCGCACCGTCTATTTCGAGGCGGCAGCGGTCATCGTCGTTCTGATCCTTCTGGGGCGGTTTCTTGAAGCGCGCGCCAAGGGGAGAACGGGCGCGGCCATCCAGAAGCTATTAGGGCTTCAGGCGCGGACTGCACGCGTGATGCGGGACGGAGAAAGCGTCGAGATCGAGATCGATGCGCTGGTTCAGGGTGACATCGTCATCGTGCGCCCTGGTGAACGCATCGCGGTCGATGGCGAGGTCATCGAGGGGACCAGCCGCGTCGACGAAAGCATGCTGACAGGCGAGCCGATCCCCGCTGAAAAAGGTGCCGGAGATCCGGTGACCGGCGGGACGGTCAACGGCGCCGGAAGCCTGCAGTTCCGCGCCACGCGGGTCGGCGCCGACACGACCCTGGCGCAGATTATTCGCATGGTCGAAGAGGCCCAGGGCGCCAAACTGCCGATCCAGGGATTGGTCGACCGGATCACCTTGTGGTTCGTACCTGCCGTCATGGCGATCGCGGCGGCGACCGTGCTGGTCTGGCTGGTTTTCGGGCCTGATCCGGCCCTGACAATGGCGCTGATCGCCGGTGTGTCGGTGCTGATCATCGCGTGCCCCTGCGCGATGGGGCTTGCGACGCCGACCTCGATCATGGTCGGGACGGGACGTGCTGCGGAAATGGGCGTCCTGTTCCGCAAGGGCGACGCCTTGCAGCTACTTGATTCCGTTGATGTGGTCACCCTCGACAAGACAGGCACGGTGACCGAGGGGCGACCCGCACTGACTGACCTTGTGCTGGCGGAAGGGTTCGATCGTTCAACAACGCTCTCGAAGATCGCCGCCGTGGAGTCGCTCTCCGAGCATCCTGTCGCGGACGCCATCGTCCGCGCCGCCCGGGGCGACGGCGCCCCGCTTGTGGGGGCCGAAGGTTTCCAGTCGGTCACCGGTTACGGCGTGCGCGCCTTGGTCGAAGGCGCGGAGGTGTTGGTTGGGGCCGACCGCTACATGACGCGGGAAGGCATTGACATCTCGGCATTGGCACCAGAAGAAACGAAGATCGCGAGCAAGGGTCGGACGGCGCTTTACGCTGCCATAGATGGACGTATCGCCGCCGTGATCGGCGTCGCCGATCCGGTCAAACCGGCAAGCCGCGCAGCCATCGCAGCGCTGCACGAAAAGGGTCTTGCGGTTGCGATGATCACCGGGGACAAACGCGAAACCGCCGAAGCCATCGCCCGCGAAACCGGCATCGACCATGTCGTCGCCGGCGTTCTGCCAGACGGCAAGGTCGCGGCGCTCAACAGTTTGCGCGAGGGCGGCAAGCGCATCGCCTTTGTCGGCGACGGGATCAACGACGCCCCGGCGCTGGCGCATGCCGATGTGGGCATCGCCATTGGAACCGGCACCGATGTGGCCATCGAATCTGCGGATGTCGTCCTGATGTCGGGCGATTTGCGCGGCGTGGTGAACGCCTTCGAAGTATCGCGGCGGACCATGCGCAACATCCGGCAGAACCTGTTCTGGGCCTTTGCCTACAACGTGGCACTTATTCCGGTCGCTGCCGGGGTGCTCTATCCGGCCTTTGGGTTGCTCCTGTCACCAATCCTTGCGGCGGGTGCGATGGCGTTGTCCTCGGTGTTTGTCCTGACCAATGCCCTGCGGCTGCGGCGCATCGCGCCTGCGATGGACGAGCAGCGCGCAATCCCGGCAGAGATGGCAGCCGCCACTCCTGCTCCAGCAGAATAACGGAGGTCCGACATGAACATCGGAGACGTTGCCCGACAATCGGGTGTGCCCGCCAAGACGATCCGCTACTACGAGGACATCGGTCTGATCCGCCCGAACCGTAGCGAGAACGGCTATCGCGCGTTCACCGAGAACCACGTTCACAAGCTGGCGTTTCTGGGTCGCGCACGGGCCTTGGGGTTCACCATCGAAGATTGCAGGACGCTCCTGTCGCTCTACGAGGATGAAAACCACGAAAGCATGCAAGTGAAGGCGGTTGCGGAAGACCATCTGCGCCAGATCGAGGAAAAGATCGCGAAACTGCAATCCATGCGCGCGACGCTCGCCGAACTGGTGGAAAAATGTGCCGGGGATCACCGGCCCGACTGCCCCATCATCGAGGATCTGTCGCCGGAGCGGTTGGCCAAGTGACAGGCAAGAAGGGGCTGTACCTCAGAACCAGATCGCGCGGACCGGCATCCAGATACCCATGAAGATCATCATCAGGTTTTCCGTCAGCGAAATGAACCCCAGCGGGACGGAACTGTCACCGCCGACGCAGGCGCATTTCAGCTCTCTCTTGTCGATATAAACAGCCTTGAACACGCTGACAGCGCCGACCGTGCCGATAAACAGGGCGACAGGCGCCGAGAGCCACAGCAGCGCGCCGGCAGTCATCAGGACACCTGCCAACGCTTCGCCGAACGGGTAGACCTTGCCGTATCGCACCCATTTGCGCGCCAGCAGATCGTAGTTGAGGAACATCGTCGAAAACCCTTCGACATCCTGCAATTTCTGGATCGCGAGAATGGTCATGGACAGCGAAATGAACCATTCGAACCCCCGCAAGGTAAGGACCGACCCGTACTGGTGCCAAGACAGGCCCAATGCCAACAGCGCGGCAACGGAAAAGATCGCGATGACCGGCTGGTAGGTCGTGTCGCTTTGCTCTTCCTCGGGTGGGTCAATGTCGAAAAACACCCTGAGATCATCGTAACCGCCGATCCGTTCGTCCCCGATGAAAGTCTGCGGCGTCGTCTCGACCCCGTGCTTCTCCATGAAAGCATCGGTGTCTTCACGGGTGTCAAGCGGATGGTCTTCCACCTCGAAGCCTTGCCGCTCCAGCAGGTCTTTCGATTTCAGACCGTAGGGGCAGACATGGCCCGGCATGACCATGCGATAAAGCTGCGCGGATTTACTGTCTGTGTCGCGGGGCATGTCCTTTCCTCCTTATCCGCTGCACGTAAGTTGACCACGGAACCCGGCTTCGTAGTCGGTTCCCGCGCTGACGATCAGATCGGTCAGGTCACCGTTCGTCTCTGCGATCTCGGCCGACAGCGGGCCTTCAGAAAATGCATTTTCGCCCTGCGCATTCAGGCGCACCAGATCACCGCTGATCTTCATTGCGGCGGCAGACCCTTCGCCGGTTTCACCAGTCACCAGTACAGCCGGACTGTCCGAGGTGTAAGCAAAGCGGCAATTTCCGCCATTCGGGAACACCGCAGCGATTTCGTCTTCCGTCAGAAACTCAGGATCGACCTTCGACACGACCTCCGTTTGAAGCGCCTGTTGCGCATCCACAACCTGCGCCGGCGTTTCGCTTCGCGTGGCCGATGCTTCGCCGTTTGCTCCAATGTCAGCAATAAGGTAGCGCATTTCGGCGATTTCCTTGTCCTGCGCATAGATAATGTCGTCTGCGAGCCCCCGGACGCGCGGGTCGGTGATCTCGGCACGAGTCGACGTCATGATGGCGATCGAGTGGTGCGGGATCATGGCGCGCATGTAGGACCTGTCCTGCACCGTGAATTGCCCGCGAACCAGCCAGAGGCTCGCCGCGAAAAGGACTATTGCGCCAACGAAAATCGCGATGTTGGCTTTGGTGTTCTGATACATGGACAACATGTACGCCAACATGATCACGGCCATGGTCGCCCCCATCAGGATGGCCATGTAAAGGCGTGTCTCCGAAAAGAAGATATGGCCCCAAAGATAGGTGTTCAGGTACATCAGAACGAACATGACCACGGTCGATGTTCCGATCATCATAAAGAATCGTGAGTAGTGCATTTCCAGTCACCTCCTTGCAGTTCTCTGTAAAACAACAACATTCCAGCGCTGGAGAGTTCCAAAAGCACGAATTTTCGTAGTTTCAAGGCAACAAAGGCGCGTCGTTTGCCCCGGTTCACGGCTTCTTTTCTTTGCCCCTGACGCGCACTGAATTTTCATGGGTCCGAGGAGATCGCGCCATGCAGAATTTCACGAGACGAGAATTGATTTGTGCCGGAGCGATGGGTTGCTTTCTGCCCACAACTGCCTGGGCCCACAAAGTCAAATTGCCCGAACGGTTCGAACCACAATTGGTAAACACCCGTCGTGGTGACTGGGTTAAAGGCGATGTCCACGTCGTTCCCGACGATTTTTTCCTTTATTTCATGCTCGAGGACGGGATGGCGATCCGCTACGGGGTCGGGGTAGGGCGCAAAGGTTTGTACGAACCCGGAGAGTTCACGGTAGCGCGCAAGGCCAAATGGCCATGGTGGCGGCCAACGAACGCCATGATCCGGCGCGAGCCACGCAAATACGCAAAGTACAAGGATGGACTGAAAGGCGGGCCAAACAACCCGCTCGGGGCCCGCGCGCTCTATCTCTACGATGCCGAGGGACGCGATACCTATCTTCGCATTCATGGAACGAACGCCCCGGAGACAATTGGGTCTGCCGTGTCGAATGGATGCGCGCGGTTGACGAATGAACATGTGAAGAATCTGTACGAACGCGTTGAAATCGGCGCCCGCGTCTTCCTGTATCCCAAAGTGACAACGGCGTGAGGAGTGTTCTGTCGCCTTGAAGTTCCTCTTCCGGAAATGGCACAAGTGCGGCAGTTGGCGAAAGCCAGTCTATCATTCATGAGGTGACGGAATTGTCTTTGAGCCGGAGGTCTTTCCTTGGCGGGATGACCGTTGCGCTGGCTGGTACCCGCTTGCCAGCAGCGACACACGAGTTGATCCTCGCGCCCCAATCGATCAAGGCGCACCTTGCTGGGTACGACGTGTCGATGTTGGGCTTCAACGGTGGTCTGCCGGGCCCAGAAGTCAGAATGCGACAAGGACAAACCGCCCGCATTACCCTCGATAACCGATTGGAGGAGGGCGCTCTCGTTCACTGGCATGGGTTGCGGGTTCCAAATCGGATGGATGGTGTCAACGTCCTCACTCAGGATGTGGTCATTCCGGGCGACTCGTATCGTTATCAATTCGGCGTCCCGGATGCCGGCACGTATTGGTATCACTCGCATTACCTGTCTTACGATCAGGTCAGCCGCGGTCTTTTCGGCGCCTTCATCGTCGAGGAGCAAAATGCGCCGGCTGTCGACCATGACATCGTTGTTCAGTTCTTCGATGTCTTGCTGGATCAGTCCGGGCAGTACGACGAAGCGTTCAACCCGGCCCATTTCGCAACCGAGGGCCGTATCGGCAATACGGTCACGGCACTTGTTTTCAATGGAACCGGCAAGACTGTGAAACGAGGCGACCGTCTGCGACTGCGTCTCATAAATCCCTCTATCGACAGGGTGTACCGTGTCGGCCTGGATGGTTTGATAGGCAAGATCGTTGCACTGGATGGCATGCCTCTGGCGCATCCTCGGACGCTCGAACCGATCCTTCTCGCTCCGGGGCAAAGATGCGATGTGATTGGTGATGCGACCGGGCCTATTAGATTCGACGACAGCTTTGGAGAACAGACGTTGAGCCTTGGCGAAATCGCTGTTTCCGGTTCCCGTGAGCCCGCGAAAGCGCCCATCACCGCATTGCCCGCCAACCGAATGCCCGCCCCGAAAGACCCCGGCCAAACCGCGGAGCTGGTGCTCCAGGGAGGTGCGGGAAGCGCGTCCCACAACGGCACAGGGACATGGGCGCTCAATGACGTATCCGGCCTGCCTCGAAGGCCTTTCCTATCCGCCGCGCAGGGGACGACCGCGCGCATTTCGATCCGCAACGAAACCGGGTTCCCACACGTCATGCATCTGCATGGCCACCATTTCTGGGAACTCGATGCGGCGGGTGAAGCCGGTCCATACCGGGACTCGACCTATCTGGATACCGGCGAGACGCGGGATATTCTCGTCGTCCTGGACAATCCGGGATCGTGGATGCTGCATTGCCACATGTTGAGCCACCAGGCCGACGGTATGGCAACGTGGATCAGAGTCGGCTGAGGGTCGCGACGGATACATACCGTTACAAATCTCTGAATGATAACAGCCCTTCTGCCGTTTACGTAACCTGACAAGCGAGAAACAGGTCCATCGATTGCCAACGGGAGCGTTCATTGACCCTGACACCAAAATCTCTCGGCATGACTGCGGCGGCAGGATCAGCCGCCTTGCTGTTAGGGGCCTTCGTTTTCCAGGCTCTTGGCTACGCGCCTTGCGCAATGTGCATCTGGCAACGCTACCCACACGCAATCGCCATTGGAATGGGCGCTATGTTGCTCTTTGCTCTGCCGATCCTCCCAATCCTGATAATCGGTGCCCTGTCGGCACTCAGCACATCCGCGTTGGGAGTGTTTCATACCGGGGTCGAGCGCGGCTGGTGGGAGGGACCGACTTCTTGCACAGGATCCGGCCTCGATGTCTCTCAAATGTCGGTATCGGAATTGCTGCCCTCTGCCAGTTCAAGTGCTTCGACTCTTGTTCTGTGCGATGAGGTTGTCTGGGAATTACTGACGTTGTCCATGGCCAGTTGGAACGCGATCCTGAGCGGTGTCCTTACTTGCCTCTGGTTAGTCGCGATCGCAAAGAGCCTTAAGGTTCGGTGGCGTGGGGCAGCGGACGTTTCTTGAAACGTCCCGCATTCATCGAAAACAAACAAAGGGCTTCGTTTCATGGTTACAAGACGACACTTTCTTGCACTCTCCGGCTCGCTGTTTTCAGCGTCTCTGAGTTCACCAGCATTCGCTAAGACCTGGCCGACAACAGCCGAAAAAGCAGCTTGGGATGCGCAGGTCACGCCCGCCAACTATGACGCGGCAACAACCAACCCATGGGGGCTGCATCCCAGGCTGCTGCCGCAACGCGTGTTGGCAAATGACGGTTTGCGCCCGGGTGACATTCACGTCGATGCGATCGCGCGCTATCTGTACCATATCGAGGAAGGTGGCACCGCGATGCGCTACGGGGTCGCGATTGCCAAGGGCAATCTCTACGAGCCCGGCACCTACACGATTCGTCGCAAGGTCGAATGGCCACACTGGACGCCGACGCAGTCGATGATTGAGCGAGACCCAGATGCATTCGCTCAGTTTGCCGATGGAATGGAGCCCGGCCCGGAAAATGCCTTGGGGAGCAGGGCTTTGTATCTATTCGTCGGAGATCGGGATACGTACCTTCGTATCCATGGGACACCCAGCCCACGCAGCATTGGCGGCCGGGCCAGTTCGGGATGCGTGCGCATGGTGATGGCCCACATCAATGATCTCTATCCGAATGTCGCTGTCGGATCGACGGCGTTCCTTTACTCGGCCGAGGACAGCGTTACCGCTCGAAGCTGATCAATTCGTCGGACAGCGCATCTTGGGCTCACGCGCTGAGGACAGCGTCATGCAGGAAAATCTTGCAACGAATTGTTGGACGAACACTCACGGCTGTGTCGCAAGTGAATTTTCGAACTGTGCGATCGCTACGGATTTATCGTCCTCATCGTTCTCGAACAGCTTTCTGGTTCGCACACCCGGCAACTTGCCAAAATCCGCCATCAGGCGCTTTGGAAAAAATGTGCGTCCAATGGATTCAAATCCTGGTAATTGTCTGAGTACCGCGGAGGTACTGGCACTACAAAAACCGGAAGCGGCTGGGCCGCTGGCAATTGCAAGCTGTAAGGCCTGCTCCGCGACTTCGGGAGACACATCGATCTCTTGTATGACGACATGGTAGGTCTCCCGAGCATGAGCCCGCGCATAAAAATCGGCCACTTGTGGAGTAATGCCATAAAGCACATCTCCCCGTTCCGGTACCGCGCTCAGCCGGACCGTTCCTGCCGGATCGAAGATAACACGCTGCGACCCATTAATCATGACGCTGGTATGCGCACCCGCCCCGGACCTGTTATTGATCATGGTGTACAGCGTCAGCGCGGCCGGTCCGTCGTGACGGTAGGATGCACTACTGATGACTTCGGCTGAAGCATCAGGGCGCATGTCGTTTCCTGCACCGCACCCCGCCAAAATTACCAAGGTTAGAACTGAGAAAATGCGGTTCAAAAAGAGCACCCTGCAGCCTCCTGCCATGGGTGAATAATTGAATTTTCGGGATATTCAGGTCCTCTACCACTCTCGACACCAACTCTTCCGGATTTCACGTCCACCGAAACACGGGTTCGGTGTCGGTTGGTACGCGACTCCTCGACAGGTTTTTCTCTGGATATCGCAAGTCTCAGATTAAGAGGAGCGTTCGCCCCGAATTGATTTGTCGCAATTTGTAACAGACCCCGCCTTTGTGACCTCGCGATACAAAACACCGGCTCGCGTGGCATTCCGCATCTGCAGGTGCATCCCATATGGTGGCTATCGTAACACTGACACGAGGTGATCGACATGAAACGCAATACTCTACTCGCTGCAATGACTCTGGCTGCAACCGCCTTTGGTGGCGTCGCCTTGGCGGATGCCAACCATGGGCACAGTGGTCAACCTGGTGCCCAAAGTGGGGCAGGCATGATGCAGAACGGTGGTCCGGGCATGATGGGGAACATGGGCGGAATGATGGACATGATGCAGCGCATGCACGGAAACATGATGGGCGCAGGCATGGGCAGTGGTATGATGGGCGCAGGCATGGCTGGCGGCATGATGCAAATGTTCGACACCGATGGAGACGGCACAACGACGCCGGAAGAAATGCGCACGCAGCTGCAGGCCAAGCTTTCCGAGTTTGACAGCGACGGGGATGGAAACCTCTCGATTACCGAGTTTGAAGCTCTCCACAGCGCGATGATCCGCGAAATGATGGTGGATCGTTTTCAACACCTCGATGCCGATGGCGACGGCGCGGTGACGCCGGAAGAGATGGCCGCTCCGGCCGATAGGATGGAGCGGATGCAGATGATGCGGTCGAACATGGCAGATGCGCCTGCGCGGCCGGGCAACGGTCAGGGCATGGGCAACGGCTCCATGATGCAGGACAACTGAGCCAACGGGTGCCGGTTTTTTCCGGCACCCGTCCTCAAAACGCCAAAACCGTTCTCGGCCGGGACATTGAACCGAACCGCGACCTGAACCGTTTAGCCTCGTTATGCCAAAAAATAGAGACACGGAAAGGAAAATTCCCATGGCCTATACCTATGATCGCGTCCTGAAAGACACCAATATCGATGACGCAGAGATGCGTGTTCGGGATGCTTTGGCAGACAAGGGCTTCGGCGTTCTGACTGAGATTGACGTCAAAGCGACGATGAAAAAGAAACTTGATGCGGACATGCCGCCTTACCGCATTCTCGGGGCCTGTAATCCGGGCATGGCGCACAAAGCCATCGAGATCGAGCCTCGCATCGGTGCGATGCTTCCCTGCAATGTCATCCTGCGGCAAGTGGACGGCGACACCGAGGTCAGCGCGGTCGATCCTGTCGCTTCGATGCAGGCGGTGCAGAACCAAGACCTGGACGCGGTCGCCGGCGAAGTCCGCGATCTACTCCGGGACGCCCTCGACGCCGCGTGATGGCGGGATGGGCGTTGGATGCCCTGTCGCAGATCGAGCGCCTTTAGCGGTGCTCGATCAATGCCATCTAATCCCCACGTAAATTCCTGATGAGGAACTCACCCAGTGCTGCCAGCGGGATTGCCATTTCCGGATATTGGAACCGACCTCATCTCCTTCGACATCGGGGGGGTCACATTCGCACTCCGCTGGTACGCGCTAGCCTATATCTTCGGTATCCTGATTGGCTGGCGCATTTGTTTGAGTGCGATAAGCCGTCCCGCGCTCTGGACATCAGTTGGACCGCCGCTTGACCGGACGCAGATCGAAGATCTTCTGACGTGGATCATCATCGGCGTGATTGCTGGTGGTCGCCTAGGCTTTGTACTATTCTACCAGCCTGCATATTATCTCGCAAATCCCTTGGAAATTCTGATGGTCTGGCAAGGCGGCATGTCCTTCCACGGGGGGTTCGCGGGCGTTGTCATCGCTGCCTTGCTGTTCTGCCTTCGACAGAACGCGTCTTTGCTCAGCACTGGCGACTTGCTGGCTTTGGCGGCACCGCCAGGCTTGTTTCTTGGGAGGCTGGCGAACTTCACCAACAATGAGTTGTGGGGGCGGCCGACGGACGTTCCCTGGGCGGTGATCTTTCCCGGCGAAGTCGCGCAGGCCTGCCCAGGGATTAGTGGCCTCTGCGCCCGACACCCGTCCCAGCTGTACGAGGCGCTATTGGAGGGGCTCATTCTTGGAATGCTGCTCATTTATCTCGCTTGGGGCCGGGGCTGGCTGAAAATGCCCGGTGCCTTGGCTGGCGTGTTTCTGACCGGCTATGGTCTTGCCCGAAGTTTCGTCGAGATGTTCCGGCAACCGGACCAACAATTTGTGACGGCGGACAACCCGATCGGCCATGCGCTTCATTTTGGTGAGTGGGGTTTGACCATGGGCCAGTTGCTCTCCATGCCAATGGCGCTGGTCGGGCTGGCGTTGATCGTGTTCGCCCGGCGGGAACGGGGCCGGACAGCGCCACCCCGCAGAGCCGCAATGTAATCGCCGTACTGATCTCTCTTGACCCTCCCGCGGATGGAAGCCCTAGGCAAGAGAAGCATTCTCGGAAAGGACCGCAAAATGAGCACTCCCGACAGTTCTGAAACCACAGCAGCTTCTTCGGTATTCGTTTGCCCCATGCACCCTGAGGTGCGGCAGGACGAGCCCGGCAATTGTCCGAAATGCGGGATGCATCTCGGGCCGGAATCGGAGCTGGAGGTCCATTCAGCACATGATCATCACGACCACCACGCGGGTGCCGCGCCGGCGGATGGCCGATATGATCTGGTTCCTAGAGGGCATGATGGTCCCATTTACACCTGCCCGATGCACCCTCAGGTGCGGCAGCCTGATCCGGGCGCGTGTCCGATCTGTGGTATGGGATTGGAACTGGAATCCGGTGTGCCGGGCGATGAAGGTCCAAATCCCGAACTGGTGGATTTCACACGGCGGTTCTGGGTCGGCACAGTCCTGACGATCCCGCTCCTTGTCCTCACGATGGGGCCTTTCGTCGGTTTCCCCGCAGTCCGGACGTTTTTTGGCGAAAGCACTACACAATGGATCGAATTGATCCTGGCAACGCCAGTGGTCTTGTGGTGCGGCTGGCCGTTTCTGGAACGCGGATGGATTTCCTTCCGCACATTGAACCTCAACATGTTTTCCCTGATCGGCATGGGCGTTCTAGCCGCCTGGCTCTTCAGCGTCGTTGCCGTTCTCGCACCGGACATATTCCCTGATGGGTTCCGAGACTCCGAAGGCCATGTCGGCGTCTACTTCGAGGCGGCGGCTGTGATCGTGACGCTCGTGTTGCTCGGTCAGGTGATGGAATTGCGCGCACGTGAAGGAACCGGCAAGGCGATCCGCGCGCTTCTCGACATGGCGGCCAAGACCGCGCGGGTCATGCGGGACGATGGCTCCGAGGAGGAGATCCCGCTGGAGGACGTACAGGTCGGCGACCGGCTGCGCGTACGGCCCGGTGACAAGGTGCCTGTCGATGGCGTGGTTCTGGACGGCCGGTCCTCGATCGACGAAAGCATGATCTCCGGTGAACCTGTGCCCGTCGAGAAGACCGAAGGCGACCCGGTAACTGGAGCGACGATCAACGGCACTGGCAGCCTGGTGATGGAGGCGACGCGTGTCGGGTCCGACACGATGCTTGCGCAGATCGTCGAGATGGTGTCGAACGCGCAGCGATCGCGCGCGCCGATCCAGAAATACGCCGACAAGGTGGCGGGATACTTCGTTCCGGCCGTCATCGGTATCGCGGTCCTGTCCTTCATCGCCTGGGCGATCTGGGGGCCCGCGCCTGCGCTTTCCTACGCATTGATTTCGGCGGTGGCGGTTCTGATCATCGCCTGTCCCTGTGCGCTTGGCCTGGCGACACCGATGTCGATCATGACGGCAACGGGGCGGGGCGCTCAGGCCGGCGTGTTGATAAAGAACGCCGAGGCACTGGAGCGGTTCGAGAAAGTCGATACCCTGATCGTCGACAAGACCGGCACGTTGACGATGGGCAAGCCGCGGCTTGTCGACGTACTCCCGCAACCCGGCCACGACGAAGCCGAGGTTTTGCGTCTCGCCGCATCGCTTGAGCGCGGATCGGAGCACCCCTTGGCCGAAGCGATCGTCAGGGGTGCGGAGGAGCGAGATGTCAAAATGGACGAGGCACGGGACTTCGAGGCGGTCACTGGCAAGGGCGTCAAGGGTGTTGTGGACGGCAAAGCGGTGGCGCTCGGCAATCTGGCGATGATCCGTGAATTGGGGCTCGAGGCGGGCGACCTGACCGCCAAGGCCAATGCCCGCCGCGACGAGGGTGAGACAGTGATGTTCGTGGTGCTGGACGGCGACATTGCCGGTCTTGTCGCTGTCGCCGACCCGGTGAAGGAGACCACGCCCGCCGCGATCAAGGACCTGCATGAACTGGGGTTCCGCGTCATCATGGCGACCGGCGACAACGAGCGCACAGCCAAGGCGATCGGCGCGCGGCTCGGCATCGACGAGATCCGGGCCGACGTGCTGCCCGAGGACAAGGCGCGGATCATCAAGGAATTGCAAGCCGAAGGTCGCAAGGTCGCCATGGCCGGGGACGGCGTCAACGACGCCCCAGCGCTCGCGCAGGCCGATGTCGGCATCGCCATGGGCACTGGCGCCGATGTGGCCATCGAAAGTGCGGGCATCACCCTCGTCAAGGGCAACCTCGATGGAATCGTGCGCGCGCGGCGGTTGGCTCGGGCCACCATGCGCAACATCCGTCAAAACCTGTTCTTCGCGCTGATCTACAATGCCTCCGGCGTGCCGGTCGCGGCAGGAGTTCTGTTTCCCTTCTTTGGCATCCTCATCAGTCCGATGTTTGCTGCCTTCGCCATGAGCGCGTCGTCAATCTCGGTGGTGCTCAATTCGCTGCGTCTTCGCGGCGTTCGCATCTAGAAGCGCGCAACATCGTTCGGACGAACCGAAAGCAAAAGAGAGACCATTTATGCAGAGCAAACAAGACACGTACCGCGAAGGCTCTATCAGTCTGGGCGGCGCCATCGCGATGGGAACAGGCGTGATGATCGGCGCCGGAATCTTTGCGTTAACGGGGCAAGTCGCACAGCTCGCCGGCCCTCTGTTCCCTCTTGCATTCATCGCCGGCGCGGTCGTCACAAGCTTCAGCGCCTACAGCTACATCAGGATGTCGAACAAATGGCCGTCCTCGGGTGGCATCGCCATGATCCTGCAGAAGTGCTATGGTCCCGGAGCCATCGCAGGCGGGGCCGCGTTGCTGATGGCGCTCAGCATGGTGATCGCGGAAAGCCTCGTCGCGCGAACCTTCGCCACCTATGTCCTGCGCCCTTTCGATATCGAAGGTGGCCCATTGGTCCCCGCTCTGGCTGTGGCCGTGATCGTTTTCGCCTTTTTGGTGAACATCGCCGGAAACCGCTCGGTCGGGCTGTTCTCGTTGATCATGGCCGCGATCAAGATCGGAGGCATAGCTCTGTTTGGCATCGCGGCCCTGTGGTCCAGTGGTTTTGCGTTCGCCGCGGCGTCCGAGACCTCACAATCCTACGGGCTCACGGGGTTCATCGCCTCTACGGCGCTGGCCATCCTTGCGTTCAAGGGATTCACCACGATCACCAACAGCGGAGCCGAGATCACTGAACCAAATCGCAATGTTGGCCGAGCGATCATGTTCTCTATCGGAATCTGCGTCGTCGTCTACCTGTTGGTCGCCTACGGGGTCGGTTCGAGTCTCACGATCGAGGAGATCATCTCAGCGCGTGACTATTCGCTGGCACAAGCGGCGCAGCCCGCCCTTGGACAAACCGGCTTCATACTCACGGTGATCCTGGCCGCTGTCGCAACGGCGTCCGGCGTTCTGGCCAGCGTCTTCGCGGTGTCGCGTATGCTGGCGATGCTGACCGACATGGAAATGATCCCGCACAGCCACTTCGGTATGCCAGGTCCCATCCAACGCCACACCCTGGTCTATACTGTCGTCATCGCCGCGACGTTGGCCGTGCTCTTTGATTTAGGCCGGATCGCATCCCTCGGTGCTTTCTTTTACCTCGTCATGGACATGATCATACATTGGGGCGTGTTCCGCTATCGTCGAGCAGACGTCGGCGCCTTCGGTATCGTGCTTTTGACTGCCCTGGCGCTCGATGCGATAGTACTGGCAGCTTTCACCGTGATGAAGCTTCAAAGCGACCCGATGATCGTTCTCTACGCCGCTGTCGGGATGATCGCTGTGTTCGCCTTCGAGCGCGTTTACTTGTCGCAATGGGTGGCACCGCAAGTCGCCCCCGCCCACGCCCACGCCCACGGTGATTAGCCTGCCATCACCTGGCCTGAAGAGATGCGATGCCTTGTGCGCCGATCGTGATCAGCCCGACCGACAAGGCAAACGCAGCCAGGGCAAGCAGCATCACGCCCGTGTTCATGGGCAAGCGACGTACAACCGGTCCAAGAAATTCCGACCGCCCGAAAGCCGAGACGTAGAGCGGCAACGCGCTTATCATAGTCGCATAGAGGTAAACGCCGGAGATGTTCTCGAAAAACGCCGAACGCGCAAGAGTCGGGGATACAACCGCCAAAGCGGTTGAACGATTGCCGCCGGATGACCCGAACCAGTCGGCAGATAGAACGTATATAAGCACGTGGAGACCTGGAAAGAGAAGGGCTCTGAGCAAGACATCGACCAGCACGAAAAACACCGTGTCTCTTGAGCCCGCCTTTGGTTGCTTTGTCATGGCGAAAAGGAAAAAACTGACGTAGTTGACGGCAAAAACCACGGGCAAACCGTTGGTCGCAACCTGCCTTAGAAAGCGCATGAGTGCCGGTCCGCCGGCAGCAAGAGCCGGAGCAAAGCCCGGAGCCAGTAAGACATAGAACAACAGGACCGGCAGTAATGCAGCGAAGCTGAACAGCAGGACATTTCTAACAAACTGAGCCGCGGGCATACTGATAGAGAAAAATCTATCCATTGAAATAGCCTGCCATGTGGGCACCACTAGGTCGATGATACGTTATCGATCCCTACCAAGTGGACGGAAGCGACAAGCCGGTTGCGGGCATTCCCAGAGATCGCCTACTCGGCCCGTTTGACGCAAATTGGGTTTCCCTCGATCGTCCTGAGCGGCAATCGCGTTGTTTCAACCGGACTCGCGTGCATGTACCAGTAGCAGTTGTCCTCGGGCCGCAGATAGGCGGTCGCGAGGTCTTGGTTCGGTGCGGCCAGTTCCAGGATATTTTCCGGTAATGGCGGGCGTGACGACGCGTTTTCTGAATTCGAGAAAGACTCCGAGCAAGCCCCCAAGGCCAAGACGGTTGTGAGAAGAAGTGCGCTTCGTATGTACATCAATTGATGATCCTTCTGGTTGGTTTGTTTTGGCCGCTCTGGTATCGGCTTCCCTCTTTCACAGGTTTGCGAACCATCTTGATTAGGCAGTCCCTCCGTCAAATCGCCAACGCTCAGAAATGTGTGGCCCAGCGAGGGTGGCTTTCGTCGATCACCAGAGCATGGCTGTGCCTGCGATGCCCCTTCAAGTGGGGATGATCAAGTGGCAGGTTGTCGTGCGTGTGTTCAAGCTCCACGGGATCGCTCGCTGGCCAGAGTTTCAGAGCAGCGAGCATGCCAGTGGCCGCGAGAAGCGCCAGACCGATCAGCGCAGGAACGACACCGTAGACCGTCAGCAGCCAGCCCGACAGCGGATAGGTCACCAGCCAGGGTAATCCCCCCGTTTTTACGGGGACTTGGTCGTAGAGTTCAC
>NZ_AQQR01000029.1 GCF_002210095.1 Marinibacterium profundimaris
TCCAGTTTCAGGATAGTTGCGCCACACAAAGTGAGGCAGAGCCTGCGGGCGCTCGATATTCAGGCGACCCCAGTGGCCGAACCGTTGCTGGTTGCTGCGGATATTGTCGCGGGTGCGGACACCACCGCTGGTCGCCCCGTGACCTTCTTGAGCCGAACCTCAAAATGGCATCGGCACCTGAACGACGATGATGGGCATCGGCTTTGGGAGGTGGCGGTCCTGTGCCATCTGCGTGATGCATTCCGAGCTGGTGATATGTGGCTTGCACACTCCCGCAGGTATGGTGATCTCAAAGATGCGCTGGTCCCGGCCGAAGTCGCTCGCGCCACGCCAAGACTGGCCATGCCGTATGAGCCGGAAATCTGGTTGGCAGATCGGAAAGCCCGCCTGGCCGATGGCTTGCAGCGACTGGCCCGCGCTGCCAGGGCCGGTGCGATTCCGGGTGGTTCCATCGAAAACGGTGCCCTCAAAATAGATCGTCTGACAGCCGCTGTCCCCGAAGAGGCCGATGCCATGGTGCTCGATCTTTACAGCCGCCTGCCGGAGATCGGGATCACCGACCTCCTGCTCGAAGTGGATGACGAGATTGGTTTTACCGAGGCCTTCACCCATCTGCGTACGGGCGTTCCATGCAAAGACAGGGTCGGCATGTTGAATGTGATATTGGCTGAAGGGCTGAACCTTGGCCTCAGCAAAATGGCTGGGGCTACGAACACCCATGATTATTTCCAGCTCTCGCGCTTGTCGCGATGGCATGTGGAAAGCGACGCGATGGCACGCGCCTTGGCCATGGTAATCGAAGGTCAATCAGCCTTGCCGATGGCCCGGATTTGGGGCGCAGGGCAGACCGCTTCGAGCGACGGGCAATTCTTTCCCGCCACGCGCCAGGGCGAGGCGATGAACCTGATCAACGCCAAATACGGCCATGAACCCGGTCTAAAAGCCTATACCCATGTCTCCGACCAGTTCGGCCCTTTCGCAACTCAGAACATCCCCGCCACTGTGAACGAAGCTCCGTACATTTTGGACGGGTTACTCATGAACGAGACAGGCAAGCGAATAAAGGAGCAATATGCTGACACGGGCGGGTTCACGGATCACATCTTCGCGGTCACTGCGTTGCTCTCCTATCGCTTCATTCCCCGCATCCGCGATCTACCGTCCAAACGACTCTATCTCTTCGACCCTGCAGCCGCGCCGAACGAGCTGCGCGGGCTGATCGGCGGAAAGATCAGGGAGAAGCTGATCGTCGAGAATTGGCCTGACGTACTGCGCGCCGTCGCCACTATGGCGGCGGGTGTTATGCCACCCAGCCAGCTCTTGCGCAAATTCGCGGCCTATCCGCGCCAGCATGAACTCGCCCAAACGCTGCGTGAAATCGGGCGCATCGAGCGGACGCTGTTCATCCTCGAATGGTTGCTCGACGCCGATATGCAGCGGCGCGCCCAGATCGGACTGAACAAGGGCGAAGCGCATCATGCATTGAAGAATGCACTGCGCATTGGCCGCCAGGGCGAAATCCGGGATCGTACTGCCGAGGGGCAGCACTATCGGATGGCGGGCCTCAACCTCCTCGCCGCGATCATCATCTACTGGAATACAAAACACCTCGGCTACGCGGTCAACGCGCGAGAGCGCGACGGTCTCGACTGCAGCCCAGAGCTTCTGGCCCACATCTCCCCCCTCGGATGGGCACATATCCTCCTCACAGGAGAATACAGGTGGAAAAATCAGTGACAGCTAAGCTTAACGTACGATCCTGCACTCAACCAGAGCAGACCCCAACTGGGCCTCGATGCGCTCGACAGTTCGGACATCCGATGGCATGTTCACGACCCGGGTCCCGATATCGTTGCATATGCGCGCCTCGATCGTGTGTGCGATGTAGAGTTCGAACACCGTCTGCATCTGATCAGCCGTCAATCCGTCGATCTCGGTTATGCCCGCGTCGGCAAGATCGGCGATTGTCTCAATGAATGCATCTCGAGCGATCCCCTCATCGATGGAGCCCCCATCCGGACAGATGAAGTCGGCCAGTCCAGCAAATACTTCCTCGATCGGCCGTCCCGCAAGACCTCCGAGGTCGAGAGAGCGGAGCACCTCTCCGATGCCAACATTCCCGACTTGGCCGAGAATGGTCGCGAGCCTCGACGCAGCGCCGCGCGAGCTACCCATGCGCCTCGCTGCCCGCGCCGCACCACCGGATGACCTCGACACATATTGCGATACAGCGCGTCCCATGCTCCTCCGGTCATCGCCACCGGAGCGTGCGTACCTGGTGAAGTTTGTTCGAGCGGACGTGTATCGGTCGGTCTCACCCGGAACCGGTGTCGCGGTCCGCTCCGGTGGCGCGGCCGGCGGAGCGGCGGGATCGTTGCCCGTCGGCGGCGCATCGCTGCCTGATCCGTCGGATCGCGGATCGCCCGGTGCACCGTCATCAGATCCACCGCCTTCCAACCATGATGGAACAAGTGGCGTTCCACCCGAGGCTCCGCCAAACGCGCTGGACGTTCCCATCAACAGCCCCCTTTTCGTGTGCGTGCCGCCGCGAGGGCCGCGACTCTCAACGTCGTCGACCCCTCCTCGGACCAGGTCGCGAGAAGAGCGTCCAAGCGAGCAACGAACTCCGAGCCGCGGATCACCCTATCCCAACCTGAAGCTACCCATGTCCCGCAACGTGCCGAAGGCAGGGATTCGAGAAGGTCCAAAAGGTTTGTCTGTAAGAAATCGTGGGCTTTGACGAGCACGGTCATGCCGTTCACTCCGGCTGGAGCGGTGTCGAAAGAGTCACTGGCGACGATACGCGCTCTCAGTTCTTCGAACACTTGGCCTGCTTCGGCTGGCGCGAGCTGCCGAAGTTCCGTCTCGTAGGCTTGAACACTCAGCTTCGACCCCATCAATCTCTCGACCACAGCACCAAGTCTGCCGAGCACAGATACGGCGCCGAAGTAATCTTTCCTGTCTTTTGCGACAAAGAGATAGGGCCTTAGATCGATCGCACCGAGGTTCGGCGGCATACTCGCCCAATCCCGGATAGCCTCCGACCCTCGCCATTCCGACAAGACAGCGCTCTCGTTCGGTTCCGTATCCTTTGGTTTGGTTTTGACATCATCCAGATCGGTGACTTTTGGGCGGTCTCCACGCTTTTTGTTCGGTTTGGACCTAGCCTCAGTCGGATCTTCGAGAGCCGCCAAGTCCTCGCAATGTCCGTTTGGGTGTTTCGCTGCCGCCGAGGCGATCTGATCGAACATGCGGGACATGAAGCGCTCGGCGAGCATCAGTTTCGCCAAGACAGGAAGCTTGACATCGTCACCGAATCCGCGAGCTCGCGCTGTCTGGTTCCTGAGAAGAAGCGTGTTCAGGAAGCGCTTGATCTGACGTGGGTTGCCTTGCGTACCGCTAGCCAGAATTTGGCCGATCTGATCACTTAATGTGAGCGCGTTTGAAACGCTGGCAGCCTTGGCGCCAAGGGCGTCACGGACAGTGGCCGCTGAGAGCCCGGTCGAGAGCCACGGCTTTGCGAGATGCTGGCGAGCCACTTTGATCAGCTTCTGGTATTCAGTGTCCTCTTCCCCTAGCTCCGCCCCCACGAGCAAGAGCGTCACATAGATTCGAGTTTCCGTCTCCCCCAGGGAGGGGATCCTGAACGGCACCTGGATGAGTTTCTCAAGATAGTTTCGCGCATAGTCCCTTGGTCCGGTCGTGTCGGGCAACTCCGGGAAATGCTTACGCACCGAATACTCGATCATCGCTTCATCGGCAGCAACCACGAAAGCAGTGTGTTCAGTGAAAACGAACAGCCGAACTGCCTCCAGCGTTTCGATCGCGACTTCAGGCAGGCACCTGTCGAGATCGTCGATCAGAACGACGAGTTGATCGACACCCGCCTTGTTGAGTAGATTTCTGAAAGCCTTCCGGAACTCACTGATTTCTTCAGTAAGCCGTTTCGAGTCATCTGGCTTCAGTAGGCCCGACATCCCAGCGATGGCGGCCTCATAGTTTTCACGAGTGAGCAATTCACCTGGCTCACCTATAGCCTTCTTCACAGAACCAACGACCGCGTCGATGTGCTCGGGCAGCGGAACTCCCGACAATGCTGTGAAAGCAAGACCTCCTCCTCGCCGGGCAACCTTGAGCCAATCGATGCGTTTGAAGATATTCTTAACCGCTTCACCCGCATTTGTTGCAAGCGACCGTTCGGCAACAAGCTCTGTGACAATGCCCTCGATCAGCGCGATCTTTGCATCCTCGAACCCCTGGAATCGCCAACCATTGAATTTCACGCAGAGAACGTCTGGGGTCGGCGATAGAGATGCCTCGATCATCTCCAAGATGCTGCTCTTTCCTGCTCCCCAATCACCATGGACACCGATCGTGATCGCCTGCTCTGGACGCTCCCGCAGCAACTCGGTGATCGTGCGCGCGATGGCCTCGTTGTTCAGCAGATCGACGCTTGTCTCGTTGTCGGGTAGAATCATTTCGCCCAGTCCACGACGCCATGATCTTCTAAAGTGGACTCGGGCAGTGATCTCACCTTGTCGCAGAAGACGATTGCATTCCTTGCGTCAGATCGCGCGGACGGGACAATTAGGCCATCGAAATCTAGAAAATGTGCGACTTCCCCAATTTCCTGGGTACGGGGATACTCGTCATTCTTTTGCTCATAGGAAAGACGACCGAACGTTTCCGTGTTCAGCCCGACCCTGGAAAGTGCTTCCAGATCCAGAAACTGAAGCGCACGCCCAAGTGAAAGTCCAATCTCAAACATGCGATACTTGACCTTGCTCGGCATGACCGGTTGGCCGCGCATCAGATGAAATCGCATCTCTTCCAGAGCACCTGATCGAGCCAAGGATGTATAGAGCACATCGAACGTCCCGTCGTCCCACCGACCACCGGACGCGCTGCAAATCAGCGGATCGCGCCCGTCGCGCACCAGCCGCCAAACGTTCCCTTCGAAAACGACGGGATCGATCGCCTCAATCGCGTCAATCAGCCGGTTGTCGCGTCGAGCTTTAACCATTTATTGGACCTACACATAGACATCATTGTCCAGCCGGTCGATGACGGCCAGTACTTCGAGCGAGCGATCATTGTGAATGAGGTCCATAGCGCGCTCGCCTCCGAGTTGTGGGTGCCGCGCATAGAGCCAGGCACGAACCTCGTCCGGTGTGTAATATTCATTGAGACGGCCGACGATGTAATAGAGGTCGGACAGAATCAATTCGTTCTTTGGTTGCGGCTTGATATCACCGGCCTTCCAACGCGATACCGTCGCCTTGGAGACATCCGTAATATTTGCGATATCGGTTCCTTTCAGACCCCCGATGTCGGCAAGTTCGCCGATGTAGCGTGACACTGCACTTTGCATTTCTTACCTCTGATCACCCCGCCGCAGGGCCGTGTCGACATTGAAGTCGCAAGCCCGAACACGCGGGGACTCCATTCCGCGCTCCTCATGGAGCTTTTCAAGCGCATCTGCAACCTTGCCCATCGTCTCTGCATGCGCCCGAGTCCGCTTGAGCAAACTCGTCAGGTCGATGCCCGCCGCCTGAGCTTGAGCCTCAGTGGGCTTAAGGAAGCTGACATCTTTTGCGCGACGCTCGGCATCCGCCATCGTCTTTGACAAGAAATGCCCTGCTCGGTTGAGGTCCGGTACGGACTGAAGCGCTTCTTGCGAGCGCACCAAATGAAGAGCCTGAATCTGCTTTCGAGTTCTTACCATTTCTTCAACGCTGGAAACGGTTACAAACTCGCTTTGCAGAAGCAGCTTCCGCCCGCCACGAGACTTGGCAAGCAATTCGAACTCGTTGGCATAGAAACCCCTGCCAAGACCCGGAACCTGCACAATGCGCGGCCGAGCAAATCTTGCATCGGGATCTGGCTCTTCCGGCGTCTTGTGCCAATCCCGAGCGTTGAACTGATCCAACTCGAGTATCCCGCTCGCGGACCCAGAAGCGACGCCAAATGCTTCTGTAGCCTCAGAGTTCAAACCAGAGCAGTAGTCGAGGATCACGGGCTTCCCGATATTGTGGAAACCGCTGAGCATCCGGATCAAAGAACGAACCTTTTGTGGACCGGGTTCTTTCCCTAGGCCGGAAAGGCGCATCCAGACAGCATCGACAGGCAGTATCGAAAGTGTTTCCGCTAGTGCCTTCCGCGACGTGGAATCCACCAATCCTTGGACGCTTTGTATTACCGGATAGTCGATCCGGATTCGGCCTCCGCCCAAGCGATCAAGCGCCGCTCGAAGAGCCGAGCAAGAGGCTGCGTCCACCTTGAGCCAGCCGTCGAAGCTGGGATCGCCCAAGAAATGACTCGGGGCAAGCACGCGGTCCGCGCCGACCGCAACTGCCATTTCTGCGATGCGCTCAATGATCTCCGTGGTGAAATCGTCCGGCCCCAAAGGCGACATCGGGACCTCAGTCAACCAAGCAGAATTGCGTACAAACGTCCCATGTCGCGCCGGGCTCGACAGCTCGGCCGCTCCAGTGTCGATCGTTATCTCCACACCCTCTGCTTTCAGCTCTTTTGCGAGAGCGGTCTGCCGATTGAGGCGTCCGGCATCGAAGACGACTCGCGAAGCTGGCAGACCTCCGGATGCAAACATCTCGGCAAACTTGTTGTGAGAGTCTCCGACACGGAAGAACTGCGCCAACGGCGAACGCAGCCGTTGGCCTTTCGGAAATGGGACGACAACCTTGGTCATGGCGCTGGTTCCATATTGGTTTCACCGATCAATATAGTGAAACCGTTACGGAACGTCAATCCTTGGAGTTCATCCCTCAAGCAACCGATACCCACGCCGCTTCTTCGTCGCCGACAGCTTCATCAGAGCGTTGACTGCCCTGCCCTCGTCATCATGCTGCTCGACCAGCATCTGGCCGCGGTAGCCGATCCGACCCCACTCCCGCACCAGGCTCACGCCGCCAAACAGGTCAGGCTGAACGCTCATCCTGTAAAACCGCCGCATGTTAAGAGACAGGTCGATCCGCTTGAGATCGACTGTGGTCGGAAACACCTCCAATTGCTTCGATTCATCGAACATCTTGCGGTCACCTTGTCTGCGACAACAATACCAAGTGTATGTACGTGTTTCCACAATGTTCTATCCCGAAAGCAAAGAGGGGGGCTCACGCCCCCTTCTCGAACTTCATGACCGGGATGCCAAGCTTCTTGGCCTTGTCGGCGAGGTTTTCCTGGATACCGGTTCCGGGGAAGACAAGGACCCCGACCGGGAGCACATCCAGCATCGCGTCGTTGCGCTTGAAGGGCGCGGCCTTGGCGTGCTTGGTCCAGTCGGGCTTGAAGGCCACCTGCGTCACGCCCCGGGCTTCGGCCCATTTGGCGGCGATGAGCTCTGCGCCCTTCGGGCTGCCACCGTGCAGGAGGACCATGTCGGGATACTTGGTCCGGACCTGGTCGAGCTTGCCCCAGATCAGGCGGTGATCGTTGAAATCGGTCCCGCCGGTGAGGGCGACCTTGGGGCCTGCGGGAAGCATTACCTCGGTCTCGGCGCGGCGCTTGGCGGCCAGGAAGTCGCGGCTGTCGATCAGGGCGGCGGTCATGTGCTGGCGGTTCACCATCGAGCCGGTGCGGGGGCGCCAGGTCGATCCCGTGTGATGGACGAACTCGGTGGCGGCGTGATCGCGCATCATGTCCATGCAGTTGCGCCGTTCAACGAGAGTCAGGCCTTCGGCCGTCAGGCGCTCGAGTTCGACGGACTTCACTTCGGAGCCGTCCTGCTCGCGCTGGAGGCGGCGCTGCGCCTGCTCGTTCTCATCGAGCGTCCGCTCGATCCTGGCCGTGGCGCGGTGGAAGAGGTTGACCTGGCCCCAGAGCACCTCTTCGAGGTCGGGTTCCATACGGGTGTCTTCCAGGGTCGCGACGAGGGCGTCGAAGATGTCGGCGACGGCGACGGCGAGGCGCTGCCCATCGGGCATCGGGCGCGGATCGGGCTCGTCAAAGGGGCGATAGCCGTAGAGCTGGAGCTCGTCGAGCGCATGGGCGGTCTGGGATGCGCTATGGGCGGGTTCATACGCGTCGTCGTGGGTATGGATCGTCATCGGTTTCTTGCCTCCGGGCCTGTCTCGTCCGCGCGTCATACCGCGCGGCCTTCATGGGCAGACCCGAGCCGTCGGGGCGGTTGCCCCTTCACCCCGGCTTCACCGGGGCCGGAACAGAGTGGAGGAGGTCGGCAGGGAAGCTATTTGTCTCGCGATGCAAAGGCGGCAGATCGGGGTCCCCACGCGACTTGTCGCGTGGGGTGGTCTCGCCGCCGGCGGAAATAGGTTCCCTGCCGACCTTGCTGGGGCAACCGCTTTGACGGCCTGCCCATCTCTTGAAGGCCGCGCAGGATGACGGGTGGATGCGCAAGGCCCGGGATGGAGTGAGGACGACGATCCAGAGCCACGACTGGGATGCTGCCCCCTGCCCCGCACTCCCAGACCCCCCTGCGCGATGCAGCTCAGCCCAATAGGCGATGCCGATCCTCTGGCCCGATCTGACCTGCCAGATGCTGGCGCAGCGCGTCCTTGCCGTTCGCCCGAAGATCATCGTTGAAATCCCCGAGCCGCGGTTCCAGCACATGGCAACCAATCCCGACCTCGGAGGCTCTGGCGCTCAACTTCTCTGCCGCGCGCTGCCCGGCCGGATCGCAATCGATCGCAACGTAAAGGCGCTTGAGCCCCTCCGGCAACAGGACCGCGCCGAGGTGACCCGAAGAGAGTGCCGCCCAGACGGGCAGACCTGGGATTGCCTCGGACAGGGACAGCATGGTCTCGATGCCTTCGCCGACGACGAGGATGTCATCGTGCGGGGTGAGCCTGACAGCATTGCCGAGTAGGTGACCCATAGCCCGACGCTGTGGATTCACTGCCGCCTTCCCCTGTCCGTCAGGCGCCAGCCAGGTGCGATGCGCTCCCTGCACGGCCCCTGCCCCATCGGTGACCGCCGCGATTATCGCAGGTCTGGGGATGCTCCGGGGCTGCCCCTCTTCCCGATGCCAGCACTTCGGGTGGAAGCGTAAGGCGCCGTTCGCCCCGAATTGGGTGATGCCTCGGGAACGGAGGTAGGTCTCAGCAAGCGTGCCTGTGATCGGGTTCGATGCAGCAAACAAGCGCGCCGCCGCAGCAGGAGTGCCACCTGGCGCCTTGGCCTTCCTCGGCTCTTGCCTATCAGGGACGACCGGCTGCGGACGGCCAAGATGCGCTCGGGCCTCGGCGAGAAGGTCGGGGAAGCGCGTGATCCCCGTCCGGGCGCGGATGATGTCCAGGAGATCGCCATGCTCGCCTGTGGCCCCATCCGTAAACTTGCCCGCTGCTCCTGGTCCCGACGCAGGGCCCGTCAACCGCACGAAGAGAGACCGGCCGGGGTTGTTCTGCAGATCGCCGACGATCCAGTAGGATCCTTCCCGCCGTCCGGCGGGAAGGTAGGCACGACAGACGCCTTCGGCATTTTCTGCCAGATCGCGCACGAGGTCTTCGGTCTCGGAATACATGGGTCAACAACCTCCGCGATCATGTAGCCTTGCGACAGAACAACGCGCAAGCAGACGATCCAGTATCGCGACGCCATCGGCGTCGGTCGGGCAAAACAGCCGAAGCTTCCAACTAATAATCTCCGAGAAGAAGCCATCGGCCTTGAGTCGATCCTTGGCTGCCTCCGAGAAGCCCGACAGTTCGATCCGGTTCGCGCCCATGACGCGCGAGCGGTGCAATTCCATCCCTTCGGACAGGCGCACCACGGTCTTGCCCTCCAGAACGAGGGCATGGACCTGCGCGGCCGAGAGCTTGGGCGCATCGGCGGCCAGCGTGGTCGCGACCCAGGCAGGCGAGACGCGGCGGCCGATGATGCGCTGCCCGTCATCGGTCTGCAGGCGGTAGACGCGGGTTTCATCCTGGGGAAGCTGCTTCCAGATCGGCAGCAGCAGACCTGCCACGATGTGCAGCGTGGAGTCCGAAAACTCCGGCACCTCGGCCAGTTCCGCAGTCCACGCCGCTGTGAAGGCCGCGCGGTCGGCCTCGAGCCAGTGGGTGTCCTCCATGACCTGGGCCGGGACCGTGCTGGCATCAAGCGGGCGGATCAGGCGCAGGCGCGGCTCGATGGTCCCATCGTCCAGCATGTGACTGGTGGCGGGAACCTGCACGGCAGCTCGGCCCGAGCGGCTGTTGACCAGAAGCCGCGCCTGCGGGTCATCCAGCCATTCGAGCGCATCGGCCAGCGAGGTAGGCGTGTTGCGGCGCTTTTCCGCGATGGTCAGCAGCTGGGTTTCCGCGCCGGAGCCCGGATGGGTGTAGATGACCTGTGCGTCGGTCACCCGAAAGCTCTCCGCACGCAGGGTCTCGAGCCCGAGATCGTAGACCCCGGCGGCGACAGCGCCCTCGATCCGCTGATCGAGGAGTTCTTCGAAACCCGCGAACAGCACGGCCTGCATGTCGATCGTCAGTGCCAGCAGGCGATTGAGGAAGGTCGTGATCGGCGGCAGATCGTCCTTCAGCCCGTTGTCATCGGTCAGGCTGAGGCCAGTGGCATCCTCGAAAGCCCCGAGCGAGCAGCCCGCCAGATCGCCGCGAAAGATGCGGCGGTAAAGCTGGCGCAGGGCGTCGCGGGCGTAAGGCGACTCGAGATTGTCCTCGGGGCGGAACAACCCCTGCCCTCCGGTCTGACGCTGGCCGCGCGTGATGGCGCCAAGCGTGTCGAGACGTCGCGCAATGGTCGACAGGAACCGCTTCTCCGCCTTCACATCCGTGGCCACCGGCCGGAACAGCGGCGGCTGCGCCTGGTTGGTGCGGTTGGTCCTCCCGAGACCCTGAATGGCGGCATCTGCCTTCCAGCCGGGTTCCAGCAGATAATGGACCCGCAAGCGCTGGTTCTTCGCCCCGAGATCGGCGTGATAGCTGCGCCCGGTGCCGCCGGCGTCCGAGAAGATCAGGATACGCTTTTCGTCATCCATGAAGGCTTGGGTCTCAGTGAGGTTCGCGGCTCCGGCCCGGTTCTCCACCACGAGCCGTGCCGAATGCCCTTCGCCCTTGCGCACGATGCGCCTTGAACGCCCCGTGACCTCGGCCACAAGATCGGTGCCGAAGCGCTGGACGATCTGGTCGAGCGCACCCGGCACCGGCGGCAACGAAGCCAGTTTCTCGATCAGCGCATCACGACGCCGGACGGCTTCGCGGCACTCCACCGGTTGGCCATCTCGCGTGACGGGGCACGATGAAAGATTACCTTCGCTGTCGGTGAAGGGCTCGTAGAGCTGCACGGGGAAGGAATGGGCGAGGTAGTCCAGAACGTAATATGCCGCGCCACTGTTATGCGGAGTTCTGGGTTTCAAGCTGTTGTTCTGGTGATTCATTTTCGGGATTCTGCTTTGGATAATCATGATGCCTCTGCTCTCAACCGCAGAAGGACATCTCCCATGAACTCCCCCTCAAACTCTCCGTTCGGTGGTCCGACCGATGAGCTGCCGGACCTGCTTACGCCTGTAGGTTTCGCGCTTTATGCTGGACGGGGCGGAACGGTCTGGGTGGAAATCGCAGGTGGCAGACAGAAGCGGCATTGATACGGAGTTGGCGCGGCTTCGAGCACGTCTGGCCGATCTGGATGTCGAACGCGCGCAGCTTCAGCGCGACGTTGCAGCGCTAGAGGCTCGTCTCGCTGCAGAGCACGTGCCGGCAGTGAGACAATCCTCATTCGAGAACGCCCCTGTCACTAATTCCTCTCCGTCGCGCGACAAGGTCGATCTGTTCCGACGGCTGTTTGCCGGTCGGCCTGACGTGTTCCCAGTGCGATGGGAAAATAGGAAGACTGGTCGCTCAGGTTATTCGCCCGCCTGCGCCAACGAATGGGTGAAAGGGATCTGCGGCAAGCCGAAGGTCAAATGCGGCGAATGCCCCCATCAGAAGTTCATCCCGCCGAACGAAAGCGTCATAGAAAAACACCTGCGCGGCGACGATGGTCGGGGCGGGGATTTTGTCGCTGGCGTCTATCCGTTGCTGCCCGGCGATACATGCTGGTTCCTGGCTGCGGATTTTGACAAGGCGTCCTGGGCTGAAGACGCCAATGCGCTGCTCGAAACCTGCCGGGGGAAGGACGTGCCCGCAGCGTTGGAAAGGTCGAGGTCAGGAAACGGAGGGCATGTCTGGATCTTCTTCTCTGAATCGGTCTCCGCTCGTTTGGCACGCCAGCTTGGATCCGTCCTGATCACGGAAACGATGGAGCGACGGCCTGAAATCGGCTTCGCCTCCTATGATCGGCTGTTTCCGAACCAGGATACGATGCCGATTGGCGGCTTCGGAAATCTGATCGCGCTGCCGCTCCAAAACACCGCACGCAAAGTGGGCAACAGCGTCTTTGTGGACGCGGACATGCAGCCACATGATGATCAGTGGGCCTTTTTGTCTTCCTTGCCGAGAATGACGATGGCGGCGGTGACCGACCTCGTCGAAGCGGCAGAGCATTCCGGGCGAGTGCTGGGCGTCCGCATGCCGGTGGAAGACGAGCAAGCAGCCGAACCGTGGAAAATGTCGCCCTCGCGCCGCACTACACCGACCCGACTGGATGTGCCCATCCCGCAGACAATCACGGTGACGGTCGCGGATCAGATTTACATTGACCGGTCCGACCTTCCATCAGCCATGATTGCCCAAATGGCGCGACTGGCCGCGTTCCAGAACCCCGAATTTTACCGCGCACAAGCGATGCGGCTGCCGACATTTGGAAAGCCGCGCATTGTGTCCTGCGCCGAGTTGCATCCCCGGCACGTCGCGTTGCCGCGTGGCTGCTTTGACGATGTGGCCGGGTTCCTCGCCGATCACGGAGCGAAGGTCGACCTCGAGGATTTGCGTGAGGAAGGCACCGCAATACCGGAGACTGTACGGTTCCGCGGTGAACTCCGCCAGCAGCAGTCGCGGGCATTCGATGCCCTTATCAAACACGATACCGGCGTGCTGGCAGCCACCACCGCCTTCGGCAAGACGGTCGTGGCCTCGGCGCTGATCGCGCATCGCGCCCGCAACACGCTGGTTCTGGTTCATCGCCGGGAATTGCTGAGTCAGTGGGTCGAAAGACTTGGCTCGTTCCTGCAGATCGATCCCAAGCTGATCGGCACCATCGGTGCCGGAAAGCGTGAACCTACCGGTGTGATCGACGTGGCGCTGATCCAGAGCCTGGTTCGCAAGGGTGAAGTTGACGATATCGTTGCCGACTACGGTCATCTTGTCGTCGATGAATGCCATCACCTGTCCGCCGCGAGCTTCGAACTCGTCGCCCGCAGGTCGAAGGCCCGCTATGTCACCGGATTGTCGGCGACTGTCGCCCGCAAGGACGGGCATCATCCGATCATCTTCATGCAATGTGGCCCGGTGCGCCATCAAGTGAGCGCCAAATCGCAGGCCGCCGAAAGTGGCCTTCGCCATCGGGCGCGAGAACGTCACACGAGATTCCGGTTGCCGGACGCGCTCGCCATGGCCGAACGCCCGTCCATGCCTGCAATCTATGCAGCACTGGCGGAGGACGAGGCCCGAAATGATCTGATCTTCGACGACGTTCTGAAATCGCTTGAGGCCAAGCGCTCGCCGATTGTTTTGACCGAACGAAAGGACCACCTCGACTATCTCCAGAAACGGTTCTCAAGGTTTGCCAGAAATATCGTCGTGCTTCGGGGCGGCATGTCGGCAAAGGACCGGAAGGCAGCGCAAGCGGCGTTGAGCGTTGCCGATGATGAAGAACGGCTGATACTCGCGACAGGTCGCTACATCGGCGAGGGCTTCGATGATGCTCGTCTGGATACCCTGTTTCTGACCATGCCGATCGCCTGGAAGGGCACGCTGGCGCAGTATGTCGGCAGATTACACCGGCGACATGACGACAAGAAAGACGTGCTGGTGGTCGACTATGTTGATAGTTCGGTTCCGGTTCTCGCGAGAATGGCGGCGAAGCGACGAACAGGTTACCGGGCTCTCGGCTATGTCATGGAATAGCGCCCCGCAGAAAGCGGGACACCATTCTTGCCCGAGCGTTCAGGGACGTTGCGCGGCGACGGCAAGGATCTGCATAAGCTTGTCCGAGGGCTCCCGAAACTTGCCGGGTTTGATTAGAGGTGCGTGATGCGCCTCGAGAAGCGCGAGCTTCTCGGTTGGGTCTGCGCGCAGATACATCTCGGTCGTCTGGATACTGGCATGACCAAGCCAGAGCGCCACCTTGCGGATATCACCGGTGGCCTGCAGGGTGTGCATGGCGCAGCTGTGCCGCAGCACATGTGGGGTCACATGTTTTGCGGCAATCGACGGCGTCGAACGTTGGGCCGTCGCCACATGCTGCTTCAGCCGATACGCAAATCCATCCCGTGTCATTCGTCGCCCATCACGGTTCAGGAACATCTCTGGACCTACTTGACCGGGCCGGACCGCCAGCCACGCGCGAATGGCGCCTTGGGTCTCTTTCCAGAGCGGCAGCACTCGCTCCCGCCGCCCCTTACCCAGGATACGCACGCTGGAAAACGACCCGTTGGGAAAATCGTTCATCCGCACCGCGAGTAGTTCGGATGCCCTCAACCCCGCGGCATAGGCCAGATGCAGCATGGCGCGGTCCCGCAATCCGCCGGGCGTGTAGCGGTTCGGCGCGGCCAGCAAGGCACGGACTTCTTCCTTGGTGAGATAATCGATCAGCTTGGCGTCTGTTCGCTTGGTCGGCATGGCCCGGACCATCATCGCCTGTTCAAGGCAGGCAGGATGGCGATGTTCGACGAAACGGAGAAACGATTTGATCGCCGCCAGTCGCGCATTGCGGGAACGAACGGAATTGGCGCGCCCTTCTTCAATATGTTCGAGGAACGCCCTGATCGTCTGAATGTCGAGGTCTTCGATGAAGAGTTCCGAGGGGGTTCGCTTGACCCGCCCGGCGACAAACCGCAGCAAGAGGGTGAACGCACGGGCATAGGCCGCTATGGTATGTCGGCTTGCGCCGCACTCATCGGGAAGATGGGTTTGCAGGAAGGCGGAAAGGTCGGGGGCGAGCGGGGTCATGCCGCACCTCCGATCCAGGTCTCCTCGGCGGTCGACGCAATCATCTGCAACAGAACCGGCGTGGCTTCGAGGTACCAATAGGTGTTGGCGATATCGACGTGGCCGAGATAGGTGCTCAGAGCCTTCATGTGCCGCAACACTGCCTGCGGGTTGTTCCCACAGGCCTCAAGGGATCGCACGGCGAAAGTGTGGCGCAGATCGTGAAGCCGAGGGCCTGGCCCAGTCGGATTGCGGTAGCCAAGCTGCCGGACGATCCGAACGAAGACCACATGGGCTCGTGTTTTTGTCGGGGCATGACCATGACCAAGAACGAAGAGGTCGTCGTTCGCGTTACGCACGGCCGCGCGGGCTTCGAGATATCGTTCCAGCGCGGCACGGGTCGAAGTATGTATTGGCACGATACGACTCTTACCAAATTTGCCGCTCCGGACCGTGAGGCCCTCGGCCGTAAGATCGGCGCACTGAAGGGACAATGCCTCCGAAATCCGCAAACCTGTCGAGGCAAGGAGCCCGAACAGGTAGTTGTAGGTCAGCGGGCTGATCGGCGACAGACCAGGCACAAGAAGCGCTTCCTGCATGATCCGACTGATCTGGTCATGTGTCAGTATATGCGGAGCCGGCCGTCGCCGGCGAGAACGGCCAAGCAAGCCCATCGCTGGAAACTCGTGCCGTGCGTCTTCCGCATGCAGGAACACCGCCAGCGCGCGGGCGCGATCAAATCGGGCCTGCGCGGCATCCGGCGTCGCGGCACCTCCAGCCCATTCGAGGATCAGCGCTGCCGTCACATGCGTGACAGACCGTTCCGCGGCAAAATCCGCGAAGGCGCGCAAGGATACCTCCTGCGCGGTGAACTTCTTTCCAAGAGCTCGATTGAATTGGACGAAGCGATCAACGTGGTGATGTATCATGACGCATACCCCGGCCATGGTTGAGCCACTTCCGCCAGGATCCCGACATCGACCTTGGCATAGATCGCGGTCGTATCGCGCGAACTGTGGCGCAGCGCGACACCGATCTGGTCAAGATCCGCACCACCGCGCAGCCATGCAGATGCAAGCGAGTGGCGAAAGACATGCGAACCGGTGGGCAAACCGGTAAAACCTCCGCGGTTCAGGATACGGGCGATGATCCCTGCGATCTCGGCAGAAGATCGAAACGGGGTAAAAGGAGCCTGGGTTCGGAGAAAAACCCTGTCCGTGGCGACCACCGGACGCGCATCCTCGATATAGGCCAGCAGCGCATCGCCTGCATCCTGCGGCAGGGGCATCATCACTCCGCGTCTACCCTTGCCATGTAATCGCAACCGGCTCGCGGGCCAGTCGATATCGGACAGCCGCAGCTGCCAAATGTCTCCCGCGCGCAGGGCCAGCCGGGCGAGGAGGAGCAAAATGGCGCGGTCGGCATTGTTGCAGAACGGCGTTCTGAGGCGTGAGGGCCCCTTTCCCCGTAAGGTTCAGGCCACGCGGACGATCTCGGCTGTTCCGAGGGCGTTGAAGCGGTTCATGAGGGCGACGCGGATGTGGATTTCGGCGGTCTGGCGGTCGGGGTCTCTCGCGGCGATGCGCTCGCCGAAGGACTTGAGGCAGCGCATCTTTGCTTCGACGCGGCTGCGGGCATGGTATCCGGTCAAGCGCTTCCAGAACGCGCGTCCATAATGGCGCGTGGCCCGGAGGGTTTCGTTGCGCGCCCGGGCCGCCGGGCAGTCCTCTTTCCACGGACGACCGTTCTTGCGGATTGGGATGATCGCCGTGCCGCCGCGCGAGATAACGGCGCTGTGGCAGCGGCGGGTGTCGTAGGCGCCGTCCGCAGTCACGGTGCCGATGTCTTCGCCTTGGGGGATCTGGTCGAGCAGGTCGGGCAGGACAGGGCTGTCGCCTTCCCGGCTGGGGGTGAACTCGATGGCGCGGATGTCCGAGGTGGCGGTGTCCATGGCCAGATGCACCTTGCGCCATTGGCGGCGGCCTTGAACACCATGCTTGCGGGCATGCCATTCGCCGTCGCCAAGAAACTTGATGCCGGTGCTGTCCACCAGCAGATTCAGCGGCCCGTCGGCACGGCGATAGGGGATCTGCACCTTGAGGGTCTTCTGTCTGCGGCACAGCGTAGAGTAGTCGGGAACGGGCCAGTCCAATCCCGCGAGCCGCAGGAGGCTCGCGACCATCCCGACTGTCTGCCTGAGCGGCAGCTTGAACAGCACCTTGATCGACAGGCAGAACTGGATCGCTGCATTGGAGAAGACCGGCGGGCGCCCTGGGCGCCCCTCATGCGACGCGTGCCAGGCCATCTCCTTGTCCAGCCAGATCAGCAACGACCCGCGCTTGCGGAGCGCAGCGTTGTAGACTGACCAGTTCGTCGTGCGGTAGCGGGCGGGCTTGGGCTTGCTCATGCCGCCCGTCTAACCGCATGGATTCGTGATGTGAATCCTTCACGGCGAGAGTTCTGCAACAACGCCATTCGAAGGCATGACCAGAACACCCGTCCCGCTCGCTACGCTTTTGGCGACGCGCCTCAAGTTGGTCGCCGATCTGCAATCGAGGCTCGATGACAAGGCGAGGCAGTTCCTCCTGACGCTTCAGGACGGCGAGCCTGACTTCGCGGCGATCGACCGTTCGCAGGCCGCTGACCTACCGGCCGTGAAGTGGAAACTTCTCAACCTGAACAAACTGAAGCGCGACAACCCCGAAAAGCACGCAGCGCAGCGCGACGCCTTGTTGAAGCTCCTGGGTTGAGCCACGGCCATCACCGTCGTGAGGGGCGCTTTGCGTTGGCCGTCCTCATCGCGTCGATGGGAGGCGCCGAAGACGGGTGAACTCAGTCGGCGCTTCCAAGCCCTGTGTTTCGCTGAAATGACCGCGTTTTCGCCCGACGAAAGGCAGAGCGCAGTGCTTCGGTCGGCAAAGGCGGCGAGTCCATCGCTTCAAAGAAGTGCGCATGGTCGATCTGCTTGAGATCGGTGCGGTCAGGGCTTTCAATATCAGGCGTTGCCATCCTTATAGGCCTCCGGGGCAATTACGGTTTTGCGGATTAGCTGACAGCCGCAATCGAGTAGTGCGGTGTCCCATCCCAAACAAGATCCCAAGACGCGCCCGGACGAACGTTCTGAATTGCGTGGGGCTCGAAGCAGACCAGGCAATTCCCGCCCGGTGCAGGAGCCCGGACCGAAGGGTAAATCAGGCCCTTGGATCCGCCCCGACGCAGATGCTGTGCCAGGCTTTGGCCCTCGGGATACCCGACAGCCGGATCCGGATGCAGCGCCGGATGACCTGCCTCATCGGTCATGTCGTTGAAGACGCCGATGAAGTCGGCCAGCAATTCCACATAGCGGGCGCTGTCGTGGAAGCTGCCGGTAAAGCCGAGTTCGCGTGTGCGGTGCCAGGCCACTTCGCTGACAGAAACCATCACATCCCATGCGCAGTACCAAGCGCCGCGCTCCTCGGCGTTGAAGCGGTTTCCGCCGGCGCGGGTGTAAGTGAAGGCTGCGTTGACGTGACTGTCCCCATAGATGCGCAGATCGCGGCTGCGGCGTTGCCAAGCGAGTTCGCGCGGGTCCAGATGCGGGTTGCGCCCGCGTTCGGCCTGTAGACGTCCACTGGTCAGGCCCTCGATCTCTGCCAAGATCTCCATCTCGTCATCGGTATCGACGAGACCGCGCAGCGATGGTGGCTTGTGGTAGGTGGCGGGCAGGAGACGAACGAGACCGCGATCGGAAATCTCGGTCTGCTTCATGCCCCACCACGCAACGCATCAAGATAGGTCCGAACCGCGAGGATCTGCGGCAAACCCCCGTCGATGGCGGTGTCGACTGGTCGGCTTCCACCAAAGAGCGGCCCCTTGTTCGGTCGGGTGAACCAGCTTTTTGCCAGAGGCTCCGAAAAGTAGAGTTCAAGCGACTTGAAGATGCCAATTACAGCGCTGAGCCGCAGCAGTTGGTCCTTGGTGAGCTCCCCAGCGAAATCCGGCTTCTTGGCGCGCTTCCACGTGCTCTCTGACATGTCGGCAAGGCCAGCCGCTTCCTTGAGACTGAGACCCCAAGCATCGGCCACGCGTGCATAAGCTTTCAACGCGACGGCGTTGATCTGTGCGGGTTCCCGGATTTTCTCTGCAACGTACATGGCGTCCTCCATTGGCTTCAATATAGTCCATATGGACTTACTGTAAAGATCAAATGAACCTTGCGCGTTGATCACTGTTACCCGAACCGCCGCCCTCCTTCCGTGAACGTATACTCGTTGACGATGATCCCCTCCTCGATGGCCTCGTCCGAGGTAAGGTGGTCGTATTCGGCTTCAAGCTGGCGGTAGAGCCAGCGGGCCAGATCGCGCAGCGCCTCGGTCACGAGCTCCTCGGCGTCCTCGGTCGGCGGCTGCCACCTCGGGCTGTCCCGCGTGACGTCGATCGACATGGTGTATTCATGGTAGTAGCGGCCACGGTGGCTGGCCTCGGCGGCGAGTTGGTAGAAGTTTCGCCGCTGGATGGCCTGCAGACGGTCGGCGATGCCATGCAGCGTCGCGTCGGTCGGGGCGTAGTCCCGGATGCGCGTGGCCGCGCCCTTGGCGTGGGACCAGTAGCCCTCGAAGCAGGCGCCGTCGCCCTGGCTCCAGAAACCGGAAAACCAGATGCAAGGCTTGGCCCGCGCCCCGCCACCCATCAGGCGGACGGCGGTGGTCTTCAGGCAGATGCCGAGGATTTCGCAGACCCGCTCGAAATCCTCATAGACCGCATCCCACCAGTCGTCGTGGGGTCCAAGGTCGCGATACCAGTTGCGGGCCTTCTCCTTGGCGGCATCCGAGAGTTCGGGGAACTGGTAGACGGTGGTGCAGATCACCTCAGGCATCGATGTCCTCCCCGTTCAATGCGGCGGCCAGCCATTCTTGCGTGCTGGACCAGCCGATGGATTTGCGCGCACCGAGATCGATGACATGCGCGCCGCCACCAAAGGCGTCGAGTCGTGGCCGAGAGCAGGTCAGAGAATACTGGAACCCCCAAGGGCCGGTGAGGTCGAGCTCTTCAGCAAGACGCAGGACGAAGCGGATGACGGCTTCGACATCGCCGTTCCCGTCATCATGGATCCAGAGGCTGCTGCCCTCGGGCGCGTCCTGGCGCATGAGATCGAAGCCCGCGACATCCGGGTCGTCGGCGTCCTGATCCGCAGCGCGCAGTTCCTGGAACAGCGCGAGTGCACGGGCAGCCTTGTCGGGGCTGCCGACGTCGAGCAGGCACGAGAAATGGGTGAAGTAATCTGCCATGGGAACCTCCTTAATGGGGAAGACCCGGCCAAGAGGCCGGGTACTGAATCGGGATGAAGGGTCGGCCGGGAGCGATCAGCCGATCGACGTGTCGTCTGCCGCCTTTCGTGCGGCATGCGCGCAGAGCATTTGCCGGTAGAAACGCTTGCGCGCGGTCCGGAGGCCGCAAACAGCGCGTGTGTCGGGGTGCAGCGCCCGGGCCGCCGCGCGCAGGACGGCAAAGGACGAAGCGGTCGCTGGCAGCCCGAGGCGCTGATAGGCTGGGTCGGTCATGTCAGGTAACCTCGACCACGGGCGAGGCGAGATGCGGATCGACTTGTGCCTCGATCCGTTCGGCCCGGCCCATCCAGGGTTCGGGCCGGATCGCCTTTACCCAGTCGGCGAAGCTCGGGATGAAGCCGAGGTCTTCCTTCACATGCTGTTCCCCGACCCAGCGGGTCGGGATGATGCGCCCGGTCGAGAGCGTGAGGGTCTGCCCGAAAATCGTCTCGGCCATGAAGATGCCCTCAGCATGGTGGCGTAAAGCCCGGTGCCGGAAGTCCGCAGTAATCTCCTTGCTCTGGTCGAACCAGGCATGCACCGCCATGAAATCGTCGACCGTGCCGCCCCATTTTTTCACCGAGGACAGGGCGTGGTGATAGGGATGTGCCATCGCCGCCCCCTCAGAAATCGTGTGTGTAGAGTTCAGACGAGGTGAAGCGCTCGTTGAACTCAAGGTGGATGCAGCGGGCGGCCGCGTCGAAGCAGAACTCGCCCCAGGCACCGTCGTTGTTCTCCCAGCCACCATGGGTGTCGGAGAGGAAGTCGTAGGCCAGTTGCTCGACGACATCTTCGAGCGAGAGCTGCCGCATCTCGACCTCGGGGTCGTCCGAGGTCAGCGCGGCGTAGTCGATCTCGGTCGCGGGGAAATCGACGGCGGTCTCCCCGGACCACGCGCCGATGCTTTCGATCTGGCCGCTGTCCCCGGCCCCATCGAAGGTCACGGTCACATGGGTGATGCCCGCGGCAGTCAGGCCATCGAAGAGGCGCTCCTTGTTGGCCGGACGCAAAGCTGCGATCCGCGCGTCACGCTCGGACTGCCGAGCCAGCACGGCGGCGAAATCAATCCTGGACGGCGCCATCGGCGCGGCCAGGGTGGGTTCGATATTGGACATTGGAAACTCCGAAATGAGGGAAAGGATCTGAACCCCGAGGCTCTCTCTCGTCCTCGTAGGCTCACATCCTCCCCTGCCCTTCTCTGACTCTCGGGCGTCACGCCGCGATCTGCAGGGCGCGAGACGCGAAGACACGCCAGAGCGGATCGACAAGACGGGAATCGAGAACGTCGGCGTGGTGCCGCAGCCTTCGCGCGAGGCCATGTTCATGCCACTCGGCCGCCCGCATGGCCTGCGCGCGGGTCTGGCTGGCCTCGGACACGACGGCGCGGGCTTCGGCGGCATCCGAGACCGGGTGGCACCATGCGACCCCGCCATCACAGGTAGCTCCGGCCAGAACGAGACGGCCCTCCCGATCGAGGATTGCCAGGATGCGCGGAGCGTCTTCAGGTGTGATATCTTCGGCGTGAATGATTGCCCCCTGCATGGCCTCGGCCAGCGTGGCAAACCGCTCCAGTACCTTGGGGTGTGCCTGCCCGGACATGAGAGCTGCGGGCGCATGGCAAGCCGTCGTGAGTGCGAACGGTAAGTCTTGATCTGCAAAAACGGTCAGGAGGCTCGGCGGCAAACCTGTCTTCTGCGTTTCCGGCTGAGTTTGGAGAGGAAGGTCGAACATGGGCATATCTCCGACGGTGCGGAGAGCCTCTCTCCCCGCTTCAAACCGTCAAAGACCAAACCCCCGCCCTCTTCCTCGGAAGGGTGACGGCGGCAGGCTCGCAAGGCGCGTCACAGCTTGCCCAGGGCCCGCAGGCTCAGTTCCGTCCCGGCGCCGACGATGATGTGGTCATGCAGCGTCAGGCCGAAAAACTTACACCCATTCTGGATCTCCCCGGTCATGCTGAGATCGGCCTCCGACGGCGTTGGATCTCCCGACGGGTGGTTGTGGATCAGGATCAGGGCGCTGGCGTTCAGCATCAGAGCCCGTTTGATCACCTCGCGTGGATAGACCGGGACATGGTCGACCGTGCCGATCGACAAGAGCTCATCGGCGATGATGCGGTTCTTGCGGTCGAGATAGAGCACGTGGAACCGCTCGATCGGCCCGCGCACCGTAAGCGCGCAATAGTCAAGAAGCGCCTGCCAGCTGTCGATGACGGGGTTTCGGCTGAGATAGCGGCCGAGGATGTCGCGGGCCTCGAGGATGACAGTTTCTTCCTGGGGGGTCATGGGGGTCTCGCTGAAATGCGCAGGCCGAAGCCCCTTGCCCTCTCGGGGCGGGGCCAGTGGCGTGCATGTGGAAGAGGAAAACGCGACCGCCGCGGATGCAGGCGGTCGCTGTGCCGGGCTTCGCGTCAGCCGACCCGGTCGAGGAGCTTCTTGGCGCGCCCTTCCATATCAAGGCGGGCATCCTGCTGAGTCTTGTCGCGGGCGAGCCGCGTGATGCCCTGCACGAAATCGAAGATGCTCTCGGGCGGGCGGCCTTCCTCCATCAGCACCTTCTCGATGATCTTGCCGGATTCGGCTTTCGAGAAACCGCGCTTACGCAGGAAATCCGCACGGTCCTCATCGCTGCGCGCCACGATCTGCTGCCGCGCCGCCTTGATCCCGTTCACGAACCCCTGCGGCGAGGAATTGGCAAACCGCGTCAACGCGGGCGCGGCCTTATGTGCGAAGCGCGAAGCGGCGTATTTCGAGTGACGGATCTTGATCTCCTGGAAATCCTCGACACCCCAGAGGTTGCGGTTCTGGCACACCGCCCGCAGGTAGAAGCTCGCCATGCCGAGGGTCTTCGCGCCCACCTCGGAATTCCAGCAATAGAAGCCCCGGAAATAGAGATCGGGAGAGCCGTCCGCCAACTTGCCCGCCTCGATCGGGTTGCGATCGTCGACCAGGAACAGGAAGACGTCGCGGTCCGAGGCATAGAGCGTGGTCGTGTCACGGCTGATCTCGACATCGGGATTGTAGACCCCGGTCGACCAGTCCAGCACACCCGGCACCTTCCAGCGCGTATCGCCCGTGCCATTGCCCGCGATGCGCTGCACCGCTTCGACCAGCTCGAAATCGTGGATGCGGCCATAGTCCGGACCGGTCACTGCCCGCAACTCCGTGCGGCCATCCTCGGTCTCGAAGGTCTTCACCTGCTCGGCGCGGTGGTTGGTCAGGCCGTGTTGCAGGTTGATCCCGGCCAGCGGCGCGGGCAGCTGCCGCAGGTAAGACGCCGGAGCGCCGACGATGCTGGCAAGCTGGCCAAAGGCCCAGTGCGTCGGCGCGACCGGTTCATGCGCTTTCGGCAGCATCAGGTGCAATCGCTCGGGGTTGTCGCGCGCGGCCTCGACCCGGATGTCGGCCGTCTGGACCACCCGGCTGCGGCTGCGCTCGGAGCGGCCTTTCACACTGGCCCAGAGATCATCGAGCGACAGATACCTCTCATCATCGGGCCGGTTGAACCATTCGGACGACACCCGCCCGTTCCGCTCACCCCGGCTCGCGTCCACCTTCCAGCCACCAGCCCGCGCCGGTGCGACCGGATCCAGAACTTCCACAACACCCATCGGTATTCCTCCGTGACAGGCGCCGGGAGCCACTCTCCCAGCCCTCAACCCGTCACCGGAAAACCGGCCAACCTCAAACTCTCTCGGGCAAACGGCGCTAAGTCGGAGGCGCCGCACGCCCGCAACTCGCTGGTGTTGACCTGCGTTCAAAAATGGCAGAGTTTAAACATGGCCTTTCTCGCAGGCCGGTGTGCCCGCCACGCGAAGCTTTGCAGCGATCTTGATTTCGAACAGCAGACCTCATGCCATCGGCGGGTCTGATTAGCAGCGGGCACCTAGTCAGATCCGGCTTGGACATGGATCATGACAGAGAACACTAAGCTTAAGACTTTGAAACTCCTGGCGAAGCGTTACGCTAGGGCGACGGGTCATCCACAGCACGTAGCGCTCGACTTTGTTGCCAGTCGAATGGGCTTTGCTCATTGGAATGCGTTGACAGGCAGCGCCAAAGGAGAGTGGGTTCCCTCCGAAGCACAAGTTGCCACGATCAAGGCCTTCGTGGAACGGATCACTTCCTACGAGGGTGCGACCTTCGACCATATCTTCGGAAGCCCCGATGCCGTCACTCGAGGAGAAGTACGGGGGCATCCATACGAACTGAAAACAATGCTTGGTGACGTCCGCATGGATGGTGAGGGTTGGCAGATCGTGCTGCCAGAAAACCCTTTGGCCGCCCCTCGTGTCGAGATCGACATCAAGCATGCCCAGACCAGCCCGATGAACGATCGCGTGCTACGTGAAGAAGCCATCGGGATTGCGAGGGAATTGATGCAGAGCGTCAAGGCGCAGCGATTTGCCGATTGGCCACGGCGCGCCACAAAGCCGGATGCGGAAGGAAATGTGCGGCACCCGTTCTTGGAGATGGAGGAATCGAACCTCTGGTACTGCCTTCACTGCAACTCAGAGATCACCGGCCCACAGATCGCTGGAAACCAATGGCACTGTCCCAGCTGCGGCGCATCACCAATCAACATTCTTCCAGAAGCCTTCTGGCTGGGACCGAACGATGAAAAACCAGTGCCAGTCCAATCCCGCGCCGAAAGGCAAGAGATTGAACCCATCGTGTCAGTTATAGATCCGCGGCCAAGGCTTGACCTCAACAATGACCAGGTGACCCATTTGATCCGGGCTGCCCTGTTCGAGGATGCGACCAATGCCAGCGAACGCATGGGAGCAAGTCTGGCCGAAATCTGGGTTGATGACGATCTCGACGTGGTTGTTTCCTTCGAGGATCACTACTGGCCCGAGGACAAGGAGCCGACCGCTGCGATCAAAGTGGCCGCACTGCTTGGGATCGAGATTGAGTTGGAAGTTACTTGGTCGGATCCGTTGTTCGCATGGCCCGGTTTGGGCACCGTGACCCAGAGCACGGCCGAATATACGCGGTTGATGCTCGACGCGTATCGCAGTCACGGCGCGACCAGAACTAAAGACGAAATCTAGCTCGTGCGCATGTTGAACAATTAGGCGCATTCAAGGCGCTCAGCACCGGAAGGCAAGCGTGGGTGCCTTTTCCAGTGGCCCGAAGAGACTTTTAGCCCGGCGGTTTAACCCGCCGGGCCCGAGGGGGAGACCCCGTTCCTCAGAACGGGATCTCGTCGTCGCGGTCGACCAGCTCGGGGTTTTCGTTCTCGGCCGACTTCGGACGGCTCAGGAAGTCGACCTTCTCGGCGATGATCTCGCAGCCGTAGCGGTCGTTCCCCATGCTGTCGATCCACTTGGTGTAGTGAATGCGACCGTGGACGAGGACCTTCATGCCCTTTTCGCAATGCTCCGCGACCGTCTTGCCGAGACCGTTGAAGCAGGTGATGCGGTGCCATTCGGTGTCCATGACACGGTAGCCGTTCTCGTCGCGCATCACACGGCCTTCCGAGAGGCGGGGGCGCGAGGTGGCGAGGCTGAAGTTGGTGATCTTGGTGCCGCTCTGGGTGGTGCGGACTTCGGGGGTCTGACCGATGTTGCCGGCGAGGATGACGATGTTCTGCATGATAAGCTCCTGTGTTTCCTGTCTTCGGGACCGTCCCTTCGACAAGACCCTGAAAAAGCCCGTCGGGTGACGCGTGCACGGTGGACAGCATGGACACCGGACACCCCCAGAGGACCGGGGTGGAGCGGGCAGGACGCCAAAGGCGGCCAACACGGCCCGGACTGACGCGGGGTTGCGCGCAGGAGATCGAACGGGATTAGGGGATTGTCAGTCGAAGGGATGGCCCAGGAGACAGAGAGATACGGGGAGCCCATGCCAGACCATGTCCCCTTGCCCATCGGGACTGCTTTACCCCAAGCCCAGCACGCCGCTAGCGGCCCAAGTGGCTATCACCGGCTCTCGCCCCCCTGCCCTTCCGTGCTGCGGAATGCAGGGCCTTGCCGCGACGGGCTATCGATACCGGAATATTCAGGACACGGACCGCACCAACGGCTGCTTTCGATCTCGACGTACTGTCGCTCAGCGAGCTGAAGAAAATGCAGAATGACGTCGCCAAAGCGATTGCCACATTCGAAGATCGGCACAAGGTGGAAGCCCGCGCCAACGTGGAAGCTTCCGCCCGAGACCTCGGCTACTCCCTAGCCTACGGCGACCCCGAACAGCGCACCGACTCCAGCGGTCGCCGCCATGGCGAGTGCACCCCAGAGCGTGACCCTTGCAGCACCTCGAATAACACCAGCACCGCCAGCAGAAGCGCCTAATCCACCAAGAACCGCGAGGCCGAGGATCGTCGACACGGCGACCAAGAAAACGATCCGTGCATCCGGGACGACCAGTACGACGATCAAGGGCAGCACCGCACCCACGGCGAAGGTCAGCGCCGACACCAAGGCGGCCTGGATCGGGCGGGCTGTCACGGTCTCGGAGATGCCAAGCTCGTCGCGGGCATGCGATCCGAGCGCGTCACGTTCGGTCAGTTGCACGGCCACCTTTTCGGCAAGGTCTCGGTCCAGCCCTCGCTCGACATAGATTTGGGTAAGTTCTTCGAGTTCGGCCTCGGGTGTTTCCGCCAGTTCGCGGGTCTCGCGCGCAAGGTCAGCGTTTTCCGCGTCAGTCTGAGAACTGACTGAGACGTACTCGCCTGCCGCCATGGACATCGCGCCGGCCACGAGGCCAGCCAGCCCCGCTATAAGGACCTCCGGCTTTCCCGATCCTGCTGCGGCGACGCCGACCACGAGGCTTGCCGTCGACACCAGCCCGTCGTTCGCGCCGAGAACGGCGGCCCGCAGCCAGCCGATGCGATGCACCATGTGGATTTCGGAATGCGAGAGGCGGCTCATGGCGTGGCTCCTTGCGCGATGTCATCCTGCCCGGAGGAGACAGCCTTTGGTTTCGGAATAGTGGGTTCATGGGGCGCGATGCGCAGCGCGCGGAGGGCGTTCAGGATCACTGCAACGTCGATGACCTCCTGCAGGAGCGCCCCCTGCACCGGAGTGAGATAGCCGAAAGCCGCCGCGATCATGCCCATGACCGAAAGGCCGATCCCGGCGACAACGCTTTCGACAGCGATGCGGCGCGCGCCGCGCGCGATCTCGATCCCTGGCCCGAGGCGGTCGATACGGTCGACAAGCAGCACGACATCCGCCGCCTCCGCCGAGGCCGCCGCGCCCCGTGCGCCCATGGCGACGCCCACGTCTGCCGCTGCGAGCGCGGGCGCGTCGTTGACCCCGTCGCCCACCATCATCACCGGGCCGTTCTTGCGCTCGGTGAGAACGAGCAACACTTTCTGGTCCGGTGTCAGCCCGGCCCGCAGACCGTCGAGCCCAAGCCCTTCGGTGACACGCTCGGCCACGTCAGCGCGGTCTCCGGTCGCGAGCAGGATACGCGCGATCCCCTCGCGCCGCAGCCCGTCCAGCATCTGGCCCGCGCCGTCGCGCAGGGGATCGGACATGACGAGATGCCCTACCATGTGCCCGTCGACCGCGACAGCAACGAGGACCGAACCAGCGGCGATGGCGGAATGATCGCCGGGCCGCCGTCCGACGCGGGATGCGACGAAGGCATCCCCGCCGACGATGATCTTCCGGCCTTCGACATAGCCGACGACGCCTTCGCCCGGAATCTCCGCCACGTCTGACGGAACGGGTAGAGAGAAGCCCCGCTCCTTTGCGGCGGCGACGATGGCCTGAGCCACGGGGTGCTTGGACGCCTGGTCAAGCGATGCCGCAAGGCGCAGGATGTCGTCCTCCGCCATGCCGTCGTGGCTGTCGATCGAGACGATCTGCGGCCGGCCGTCCGTCAGCGTGCCGGTCTTGTCGAGGATCAGCGTTCGGATGCGCGCCATCGTCTCCAGCGGTCCCGCGCCCTTGATCAGCAGCCCGAAATGCGCGGCGCGCGACAAGCCGGCGACCAGCGCAACCGGGACGGCAAGGATCAGCGGACAGGGAGTGGCCACGACGAGTACGGCGACGGCCCGGATCGGATCGCCGGTGAACCACCACGCCGCGAAGGCGATGCTGACCGTGACCGCCAGAAACCCCAGCGACCACCGGTCGGCCAGCCGGGACATCGGCGCCTTGGACGCCTGCGCCGCCTCGACCAACCGGACAATCCCGGCATAGGTGCTGTCCTTGGCTTCTCTCGTCGCCGTCAGATCGAACGCCTCGCCTGCGTTTGTGGAACCGCTCATGGCTTCGGCGCCGTGGGCGAGGCGCACCGGCAGGGACTCGCCGGTCAGCGCCGAGGTGTCGACGAAGGCCGTCTCTGAGCTCAAGGTGCCATCCACCGGCACCACGTCGCCCTGCCGGATCAGAAGGCGGTCGCCGGGCGCAATTTCGTTCAGCGGCACTTCCTCCAGCCCGCCATTCCGGTGTCTTGTCGCGGTCCGGGGCACACGGGACAGCAGGTCGTGCATTTCACGGCGGGCACGCCCTTCCGCGAAGGCTTCGAGGAAGGTGCCGCCGGAATACATTACGGCGACCACCGCCGCGGCGAGGGTCTCGCCGAAGACGAGCGCCGCCGACATGGAGAGCGCGGCGACAATATCGAGGCCCACTTCGCCGGAACGCAGGCTGCGCAGGATCTCGACCACGAGCGCGGCGAGCGCGGGAACGACGCCCGCGATCCAGACCGCGTTCGCGACGTCGGGTTCGCCGGAAAAGTAGAAGGCAAGTCCCGCAATCAGGCCGGTCGCGGCAATGAGCAGGATAGCGGTCTTGAAGCGGTCGGTCCGTGTCGTTTCCATGCGGCTCATCTCCCCTCGGCTGAGGCGATTGCCGCTGGCTCTTCGGAAAATAGTCGTCCGACTCCCACGCCCCTTACGTTGACAACATCATCGCGCAAGAGGAACAGGGCGTCGAGGCCGCTTTGTTTTGCGAGCGTCGCGCCTTTGACCGGCCCAAGCACCATGAGGGCCGTCGCCCAGGCATCTGCCTCTGCACAGCTGCGGGCCACGACCGTGATGGAGGCCGGCGACGCGATCAGCGGCGCTCCCCGCCTCGGGTCCATCGTGTGCGACAGGCGGCGCCCCTGCACCTCGACCCAGTGACGGTAGTCGCCCGAGGTCGCGACGGCGGCATCCTGAAGCGCGAGGATCGAATGCGGCGTCCGGCGCTCGGCGTCCGGCGCCTCGACCGCGATGGTCCAGGCTTCACCGTCCGGCCTGAGGCCCATTGCACGCATCTCGCCATCGATCCCGACGAGTCCGTCGGATATGCCTTGATTGCGGAGGATTTCGGCCAGTCGATCCACGCCGTAGCCCTTGGCGATGCCATTCAGGTCCAGCGCGATGGGTGCGGCCTTGCGCACGTGTTCGCCGTTGATCTCGAGCACGTCATGCGCCGGGCGGCGCGAGGCGGCCATCGCGGTGCGGATGCCATCCGGCGCGGCGGCCTCCGGTCCGAAGCCCCAGGCCATCACCGCGTCGCCCATGCCGATGTCGAAGGCTCCGCCAGAGGCGCGGCCAATTTCCAGGCCGAGGCGTAGCACCTCGAGCAATCGTGCAGGAACAGCGATCCATTCACCGATCGGTGCCGCGTTGAGCCGCATAAGGTCGCTGTCCGGCTTCCAGGTCGACATCTGTCCGTCCACCTCATCCACGGCCGCCTGCAATGCCGAGCAGACCGGCCCCGGGTCGAAACCGGGGTCCGCGAATAACAGCGCCGACCACCTCGTGCCCATCGTCGGCCCGTTCAGCGCGATGCGCGCCCGCTCAGTAGACATCTTCGACATACCGCCCCTCCGCCTTCAGGACTGCTGGTGTCAGCCCGGCCGGCGCGAGGATCTCGGCCAGCGCCTCGGCCACGCCGGCGGCCATGTCTCGTCCGCCGCAGACCATCACGCGCGCCCCATTGCGGATGAGCTCCGCGACCTGAGTGGCCTCGCTGCGCAGCGCGTCCTGGACGTAATGGGGACGCGCCCCGCGCGAGACGGCCGTGACCAGCCGGCTTACACGCCCTTCGTCCTGCCATCCGGGGAACTCCTCGCCGTAGAAGAAATCGCTGTCGGGATGGCGCATGCCGAAGAACAGGTGGATCGGCCTGCGGCGCGTATTGCCGCGCACAAAGCCCGCTAGCGGCCCGATGCCGGTCCCCGCGCCGATCAGGATCAGGGGCGCCCGGCTTCGGCCCGGACGGAAGCCGGGGTTGGGGCGCAGGAAGGCGCTCACCGTGTCGCCAGGTTCCAGCGCTGTGAGCTGACCCGAGCAGAGCCCGCCGGGATGCTTCTTGACCACGATCTCGATGAAGCCGTCGCGGCGCCCAGAGGCGAGCGAATAGAGCCGCGGGACGGTCCCGCCTTCGGGCAGAATGCCGATCAGGTCACCCGTCTGGAACCGTGCGAACCCGCCCCCGAGCAGCCGTTGCCCGAGCGAGACGCGGGGAAACGCGAAGCGGAGGATGGCGGTCGGGGCCTGCACCTCGGCGCCGTAGTCGCGGCGCGAGACGAGGGTCAGCGTGGTCGTTTGCGGCTGGACCGGCTGGTGCGTCAGTTCGAGTTCGATCCCGAGAGCGTCTCCGAGCGCCCCGCCCCAGCGCGCGAAATCCTGCGGCGATTGCCGGTCGATTGTGTCGAGCGGCAGAAGCTCGGGCCAGCCCTTCGCCTCTGCCGCAGTCGCGACGGACTTGGCGAAGGCGCAATAGGCCGGAAAGCTGCGGTCGCCGAAGCCGAGCACTGCCAGAGGAATGTCCGGCGCGCGGTCGGTCGCGTTCAGCCGGTCGAGAAAGCCCTTCGCCGAGGCCGGCGCCGCGCCGTCGCCATAGGTCGCGGCCAGCAGGATGATCCGCCGGGCGTTGGTGTAGCGCTCAGGGCCGAAGCCCGACATCGGGCCGACATGGACGCTCTGCCCGGCTTTCGTCAGCGCGGCGTGCAGCGTCGCGGCAAAGCCCCAGGTGCTGCCGCCCTCGCTGCCGACAAGCAAGATCGTCTCGGCGCGTCCGGCGGGCTGGTTGCCCCGGATGCGTGGTCGCCCGGGCCGCCCGGCGAGCCAGACCAGCACGCCGGTCGCGCCCATGGCCGGCACGCCGAGCGCCATGAGCCCCAGCACGAGCCCCAGCGTCGCCGCACCCTGTCCGGTGTGCAGCATGTAGATGGTCTCCGAGACGCGCTCCCACCCGGTCAGGTCGGCCCAGGCCAGCAGCGCCCCGTCGCCCTGATCGAGATATCCGGTGCCCCGGTCGGTCTTGAGCGTGAATACGTCTGTTGCGTCGCCGGGATAGGGAAAGCTCAGCTCGCGCAACTCGGCGACCGGCGTTCGCCGAAGCGTGGGCATCCGGCCCGGAGCGAAGCCGGTCTCCCCACTGACCTCGGCAGGGGCGACCGGCAGGACGCCTCCGTCCGGCAGGAGATCGAAGGTAGACGCCGTCATCCAAAGCGCGGTCGTGGAGGACAGGACGAGGCCGACAACGGCGATGCGTGCGATCTCGGCGTGCAGCCGCCCGGCAAGCGGTCCGCGCAAGGGTGAAAACCAGCGTCGCCAGCCGCCCACCCGCCGCGCGACCAGCGTCGCGCCGGAGAGCGAGAGGATCAGCATCGCGGCCGCCCCTGCGGCCATGGCGATGCGGCCGCCGTCCCCGAGGAACAGCGAGCGGTGCAGGTTGGTGAGCCAGCGTTCGGCCTGGTTCGGGTCGGCCGAGGCTACGCCCTCACCCGTCGCCGGGTTGATTACGGCGGCACCCGGCGCGCCCTGATCGAACCAGTAGGCAGTGATCCGACCGGAGGGCGACCGGCGGATCTGCTCGACGCCCGGATAGACGGCCTGGATGCGGTCCGCGAGAGCGGCTACGGTCAGTCCGGCTTCCGCCTGCGGCGCGGCGATGCGCTCGGCCGCAGGGAAGACCGACAGTGCCGCGCCGCTCAGGCCCAGGATGGTGACGAGCGCAAGGGCCAGAAGACCCGGCCAGCGATGGAGTGCACGGATCATGGCCCCACCCTTCACATGTCGTAGGCGAAGCTGGCGATGTACCGGCGCCCGCGCACCGGCGTGCCCGCGCCGTCGGTCGTGAGCGGTACGGCCACCTCGTTCGGACTGTCGCGCATGTCCTCGACGGCCGCGTCGATGTGGAGCGTGTAGCCCGCATCAAAGAGCGCGTCGGCGAGGTCGAGCGTGATCTCGAGCGTGCGGCCCGCGCCGACGCTGGCGCCGGTGATTCCGTTCACCTGCGCGGTGTCGCCGCCGGTGGCGCGGTACCAATCGCTGAGGTGCTCGTAGTACTTGGACTTGCCGCCAGCCATCCAGAGACTGCCGACATAGGCGCCCGAGGTGTCGGTGACGTAGAGCGCGAGATAGGCCCCGTCGCCGCCGTAATTGTTGAGGGTCGTGGTGAGCGTCACCGGCCGCGCCATGGCGAGGCCGGGGAGCGTCAGCGCGGTGGTGAGCGCGAGCGTTGCGAGAAGCGATTTCATCGGGTTGATCCTTGTTCGGAGAGGAGCTTGAGAGCGGTTCAGTTCACCTGAACCTGCGGCGGGGTGCCGTTCCCGAAGAGGCCGTTCTGCGGAGGGGCGACCGTGCCGGCGGGCGCGGGATTGCGGGCGCCGCCACGGTCGTCGTCCTCATCCTCGTAATCCATCTCGACGATCTGCAACGTCGCCGGATCGAGCTTCACCTCGATCTCCCGGCCATCCTGATCTCGGCCCTCGATCTCGTAGCAGCCATCGTCGATCTCGAAGTCGCGCACGGTCCAGCCGTTTTGCTCAGCCAGCTGCATCACGGCCTCGCGCGGCTGCCACTGGTCACGGGGCACGCGGCACTCGTCGTCGTCGGCCAGGGCGGCGCCAGCGGGCAACAGGGCGATCAGGGCGAAGGCGGTCAGGGTCTTCTTCATGGCAGGGTCTCCTTGTCATCTGCTGAGGACAATCTGGAGACAGGACCTGAGGCCTTCCTGACGCGTCGGCGATTCCCGCTTCAGCTTGCCGTCAGGAAAATGGCCCCGCCGATGAGGGCGGGGCCAAAAAGGTGCGAGCGCAGGCCACAGGGCTGACATGGCGATGCGCCCTGCCCCGCGGTTAAGCGAATTCGAACTGCTCGAAACGGACACGGCGAGGCGTTTGGCCTTGCGCCTTCAAGCCCTTCAGGACCCCGTCCTTCAGGCCGGTTGGGCCACAGAACCACAGATCGGCTTGCCGGACTGCGAAAGGGGTGGCGCTGATCAGCCGCTCAGCCGTGAGCCTGCCATCGCGCGCCGTGACGAACACCTCGAAACTGAACCTCGGGTTGCGGGCAACCGCAGCGCGCAGCGTCTCTACGCCAATCGCTTCATCTTGTGTCGGAACGCAGTAGATGAGGTGAATGTCGCGACTCTCCGCCTCTGTCAGGCTTTCCGCCCAGGCGAGGAACGGCGTGATACCGATGCCGCCGGCAAGCCATATTTGGCGCGCACCGCCCTTGCGGAAATTGAACCGTCCATATGGCCCTTCGACCTGCACACGCGTTCCGGTCCGCAAGATGGCGGGCAGGCTTCGTGTCCAGCCACCCAAGCCCCGGATGGAGAACGTCAGGGTGCCGTCAGGGCGCGGGGCGCTGGCGATCGTGAAGGGGTGCGGCTCGGACAGTCCCGCCTCTGGCGCGCGGAAGAAGGCGAATTGCCCCGGCCGCCACCGCATGGCCCGCCCCTCGGGGCGGAGGGTCAAGGTGGTCGTGTCACCGGTCTGCCTGATCTGGCTGACGGTGAAGTCTCTACGCCGTAGGTGCGGAGCGAGCAACTCGGTGAAGATCCAGGCGACCACTCCGGCGATGCCGAAAGCATTCAGCACCAACATGAATGTCGGGTCTACCCCAGCAGGCATGTCGACAAAAAACTGGTGAAACACCACGATTGCAAAAAGGGCTCCCATGAAACGATGGCTGAACCGCCAGAGCTGATAGGGAATCTCGAGCCCGATGAAGGGCAATCTCCGGAACCAGCTGACAGCGACTAGGGCGAGAAGTGCGTTGAAGGCAAGTTCGCCCGCCTCTTCACCTAGGTCCCCAAGGGAGGTTTCACGCACCAAACGCTCGAAATCCGGCTCTATCTGCTGGTGCAGTATCATCAGGACCATCGCGGAAATGCCGAGCCATTTGTGGACCCGGTACATTCGATCGAGACCGCCGAACAATGGTTCCACCAGTGGCGGCCGTGCGGCGAGGATCAAGGTCTGTGCCATCGCGACAACTGCCGCGGCCCCGACGGCAATACCAAATGCTGCATCCGCACCATAAGGCGCATAGGTGTTCATCCCGAACAGAGCCGCCAGCAGGCATGGCAGCGCCACCAGCACCGGGCCCGTCAGGGCCAGAGGAGAGTTGAGGGAAAGCCGAGGGAGTGTGGGAAGGCCCGGCGCAGAGACATTACCATCACGATGCGCCGTATCAGTCATCGTCGCGTCTCTCGTGATCGCGGTCGCGACGATCATCATCGTCGTCCTCAAACTCGAACTCGATTACTTCCAACGTCGCCGGGTGGACCGTCACCTCGATCGCACGCCCTTGGGCATCCCGGCCGTCAATTTCGTAGCAGCCATCGTCGATCTTGATGCGGCGCACCGCCCAGCCATTTTCCTCGGCAAGACGGGCAACCGCGTCGCGCGGCTGCCAATCAGCCATCGGAACGAAGCAGTCGTCGTCAGCCAGCGCCGCGCCGGCCGGGAAGACCGCGAGAAAGCCGATAATTGTCAATGTCTTCTTCATGGGGCACACTCCTAGTGGCTCGCCTCTTGATGCACTTCATGCGCTGCGAAACTGACGACAGCCTGAACGGGCGCGACCCACAGGCTTCAGCTTCGTGTCAGCCAGACGGATCATGCAGGGACATCAGACAAGAACGGGTACGACCATGCGCATATTGCTGATCGAAGACGACACGACCCTCGGCGCTGCCGTGCGCGACCAGATCGCAGCCGATGGCCAGTCAGTGGATTGGGTTACGCGGTTGGATGCGGCAAGCGATGCCATGGCTGCTACGTCCTACGACTTAATCCTGCTCGACCTGATGCTGCCGGACGGGCGTGGCATCGGGTTCCTCAAGGTTTTGCGCACGCGGGGCGACGTGACGCCGGTCATCATTCTTACCGCACTCGACCAAGTGTCGGACCGCATCGAAGGCCTCAACGCGGGCGCAGACGACTACCTTGTGAAGCCTTTCGACCTGTCGGAACTGTCGGCGCGGATCGGATCGGTCGCGCGGCGCTACAGCGGCAACCCCAACCCGATCCTGACCCACGGACCGCTCGACATCGACCTTGCTGCGCGCAGCGTCCATCGGGATGGCAGACATGTGCCGCTGACGGCGCGGGAATGGGCGCTCTTCGAAGCCTTCCTCGCGCGCCCCGGGCAGCTCCTGTCCAAGGCGCAGTTGGAGGAGAAGCTCTACGCCTTCGACGCCGAGGTCGAGAGCAACACCATCGAGGTCCATGTCAGCCGCCTGCGGAAGAAACTGGGGAGCGCAATCATCGAAACCGAGCGCGGCATGGGCTACCGCCTGGGCAGGCCATGAGGTGGCCCGCAAGCCTTCAGGCGCGGCTCGGCCTATCCGTGGGGCTGGTGCTGACGGTGCTGTGGCTGCTGGCTGCGACGGTGACGGCCGTGATCGTCCGGGCCGAAATGGACGAGGTCTTCGACAGCGCGCTCCGTGAGACAGCGGAGCGGATCCTGCCGCTGGCAGTAACCGACATCGTCGGGCGGGAAGATCAGGGTGTGACCCAGCGGCTCGCCCCGATCCGTGCGCACGACGAGTTCTTCACCTATCTCGTGCGCGATGCCGAAGGCCGCATCCTGCTGCAATCGCATGCGGCGGACCCCACCGTGTTCCCCTCCTATGACGGGCCCGGGTTTCGCCAGACCGCGACGCACCGTCTCTACAGCGACGCGGCGCTTCAGGACACGATCCGCATCACAGTGGCCGAGCCGCTGGCCCACCGCATGTCGGTGGCTCGCGAAATCCAGATGGGTCTCGGCCTGCCCTTGCTGATCGTGCTTCCAGTGGCCTTGATCGCGATCATCCTGGCAGTTCGCTTCAGCCTTGATCCTCTGCGCCGGTTCCGCGCGCGGCTGGAAGCACGTGGCGCTCGCGACCTTTCGCAGGTTCCTCACGAGGGGCTTCCAACTGAAATCGGCCCGTTGGCTGATACGCTGAACAGCCTGCTGGCCAGATTACGTGAGGCGTTCGAGGCCGAGCGAAGCTTCGCCGCGAACGCCGCTCACGAGTTGCGCACACCACTCGCGGGAGCGATCGCGCAGGCGCAGAGGCTCAGGTCGGAAACCAAGGACCGAGCGGCTGCACAACGTGCGACCGACATCGAGGAGACGCTGAAAAGGCTGACGCGACGCACAGAACGCATGATGCAACTCGCGCGGGCAGAAGGCGGGCGATTGAGGATGGACAAAAGCTCGGATCTGAGGGGCGTTGCGAGAATTGTGGTGGACGATATTGGCCGCACGGGCACGCCAGATCGTATCAGGCTAAATCTTCCCGACATGGCTGTCATGTCAGATCTTGATCCCGACGCCTTCGCCATTCTGTGCCGGAACCTCGTGGAAAACGCTCTTCGTCATGGGGGACAGACTACCCCGGTCGACGTCACGCTGACCGCATCTGGCCAGTTCACCGTGGCAAATGACGGCCCTGTCGTGCCAGGCGAAACACTCGACCGGCTGACAGCGCGTTTCGAGCGGGCCTCTGCCACCTCCGACGGCAGCGGCCTGGGTCTTGCCATCGTCGCCGCAATCGCAGAGCGGATCAGCAGCCGCCTTGTCCTTCAATCGCCGCGGCCGGGCCGGACCACAGGTTTTCAAGTATCGCTCAGGTTGCCGATAGACGACAGCGAGTGACAGCGACATCCACTTTGGTTCCCAAAGGGTCAAATGCAGCCTTGGGATCAAGATCATCAGGGCCTGGCCTGGCGCGTCGGTTACCGTGCTATGCAGCGTCACGCTCGGAAAGGCAGCGCACAGCGCCAGCAGCCTGTTCGGAATGGACCCCGCGCTGATGAACGTCATGTAACCAGCGCTCACCATGAGGGTGACCGCTGTTTCCAGCATATAGGGATGGTCGACGAAAAGGCTTCCCGAACATGGTAGAAGCAGACTGTCGGAAGCGATTGTTAGCCGACTGACTATCCCCGGTCACGGGGGCATTACTAGGCCCAGGTGCACACCTGTGCCACGCCTGGGCCCTCGGGAAGTGAGGCCGAAGCTTCACCCGAACGGGTCGTATTCCGAGACGATCACGACCTCGTCGCCGTCGATTTCATCGGCGGGGACGGCACCATAGGTTCCATCACCTGCCTGGAAGACGACGATCGAGACCATGAGCGTGGCGGCGAGGGAAGCGGCGAAGGCGTGAGCATCTTTGCGGGACATCTGTTTGGCTCCTGTCTTGGAGGCGGAGGACCATCCCCCGCGCGACAGGACCCCGCAGGCCCGAAGACTGGCTGACATCACCGGGTGCGTTCGGCTCGTCCGAATCCACCCGGCGGCACGGGTTCGCCCGTAGTCCGACCCCTCGCGGGTTGATCTCGAAGACAGGATTCGGGGCAAGGAAGGGAATGGCGAGCGGGGGATGGTGCGACCGCTGACTGGAGCCGTATGTTCCACTGATGCTTTCGCTGCCAGCCTCCCGGGCAGGCTCTTGGATGACGATCCCTTTCCGTATTGGAATGGATCCTATGGTGCCCCGCGATCTCGCGGGACAGGGGCGTCATGGATGAGAGGCCCGCTCTTGGGCGGGCCCCTTGGGTTCTACATAGGCTCAGGCGGCAAGCTCCGCGTCCCCTGCCCTACCGGCGTCTTCTTCGCCGACAATCTCCAGCCGCGCGTTGCGATAGCCTTCTCTGGCGATCCAGAGTTCGGCAGCCGTGACGGACTCGGCCAGGTGGAGCAGCTCCGTGCAGCCGCCGAAATCCAGCAGGACGCGCACCTGTCCGGGCTTCGGTTCCTCGGCCACCTCGAAGGTCAACCCACTGTCGGCCGAATGCGTTCGCATGATGGTGACGAGAATGACCCCGTCCGAGGAGAAGTTCCCCTCGTGCAGCGTGAACGACGCCGGCGCCGTCCAGGTCGGATAGGATCGCGGCGGCTCCTTCTTGACGAGACGGCCGACGCCGTTCGAGCGTTCCCAGGCCGCGAGCTTCTTCGTGAACCGCGCAGGCGGTTTCGGACTGTTGTCGGTGTAGCGAATGAGCGCCCCCAGGGGCGCGGTGTCGAGAATGGTGGTTGCAGACATGATTCCTCATTCTGAATGCACGAAATTGCATTTATCTTATTGATATTGTTTATTTTTATGTGATTGAGGGCGGGTTGCCCCGCCCTCGGATGGCGCAGATCACTCCGCGGCCATCATCGATGCCTCATTGCTCGGCAGGTCAGCGGTGAGGAAGGCGGGCAGATCGACATTTTCGGCCTGCTCGGTGCCGGAAACTGGCTCAGACGCCCCCTGCCCTTCCACACCGTCTAGTGCCGCCAGATCGTGACGGCGAAGAACCTCCGGCAACCAGCCGCTGCCTTTCAGCAAACGCTCGGCTTCGGTCGCCATCTCGCCCTTCTTCAGGTGATCGAGGAGTTGCGCCGTCCCCTCCCCTTTCGCCTCGCGCACAGCCTCGAGGATCCGGGCCTTGGGCACACGGTTCAGGTAGGTGTCGGCCGTCGGCTCCCAACCCGCCTCGACCATGTCGAGTCCGACCGCCTGTGCGACCAAGTCGGACTGGGTCATCCGCCTGGTCAAACCGCTGGCGGAGATACCGGCACCATAAGGGTTCACCTTCTCATTGAGCGCGTTGATCCCGAAGCTGAGGCAATGCGCGAGCAGGGACAGCCGGCTCGGCTGATCAAGGGAGGTCAGGTAGTCCCAGAGCGCGGCATCGTCGCCAAGCGGCAAGTCGGTCTCCCACTCCGCGTGGCGATCGTCCACCAGCTTGGCCACTACGCTGTCCTTCAGGTCGCTCGCCTGCGCCGACATGTAGACGTGACGCACCGAAGCCTCGAGGCAGCTGCCGGCCGAACTGCACGTCCGGAAGGTATCGTTGACGAGCTTCAGGAGCAGCAGCGTCAACGCGACGTCAGGGGAGCGACCGACAGCTTCGCGCAGTGCCAATGTCCGGTGCGCCGTCAACTCCATGATCAGCCGCTCGGGCAAGGGCTTCAACGCACCATCGTCCTCGTCGTCGGGCACGTTGGCGCCAAGCGCCTGGCCAGCAGAGGTGATCACCGTGCCATGGCCGACACCATCCGCGCTGCTCGGAGCTGAAAGCTCAGCGCCCTGCCCGTCTGCCGCCTGTTCACCGCTGTGGACGTCGACGTCTGTTCTTGGTTCATCCTCGGGCCGCACGAAGCCCCGATAAACTGCAAGCTCGCCATAGCGGTCAAGCGTCACGAAAGCCCCTGCCCGTGCGATCTCCTCATTGTCAAAAACCAGCGGCCGGGCCTCGAGCTTCTCCATCGCGACTTCCAACTCGCCAAGACGCGTGTCGATCTCTTCGGGGAATTCATCCTGGCCCTCGTATTCCTCTTCGAACGCCCGGTATTCGGCGAGCAGCTTGGCATGGGCCGCGCCTTCGTCATCCGACATCGGCGCCGGGTCTCCGCTTAGCCGCCGCAAACCGTGGCTGTAGCCATAGGGCAGGTCGAGCGAGACCTCGATCCATTTCCAACCTTCGGTCGCAATCGCTTCGGCTTCAGCCTGAAGCTTTTCGCTGACCAGACGATCGAGCAGGGCAGGATCTTCTAGCCAACCGCCGTCATCGCCTTGGAAGAGGTCATGCAACATAGTGCCGCCCGCCGCCTCGTACGCCTCGACGCCGACAAAGACGGCGCGCCGGTCCGATGCCCGCACCGAGGTTTCCGTCAGCATCCGCCGGATCTGATAGGGCTCCTTGTTCCACGAAGACTTGATCGCCTCCCAGACTTGAATCTGACGCTCGTGATCCGGATTGACCGTGAAGGCCATCAGCTGCTCCAGCGTCATCTCGTCCTCTGCGTAGAGCTCGAGCAGGGCAGGGGCCACGGCGGCGAGTTTCAGGCGCTGCTTCACCACCTGCGGCGTGACGAAGAAGGCGGCTGCGATCTCTTCATCGCCTTGACACTTCTCCCGCAAAGCAACGAAGGCGCGGAACTGGTCGAGCGGATGCAGGGCTGCACGCTGCATGTTCTCAGCGAGCGAGTCGTCTTCGGCGAGGATCGCGGAAGTGGCATCCCGTACGATGCAGGGGATGGGCGTCGTCTTGGCCAGACGCTTCTGCTTCACCAGGAGCGAGAGTGCTTGGAAGCGCCGGCCGCCAGCGGGGATTTCGAACTTGCCGGTCTCGGAACCATCATCCGCCAGAACGGGTCGAACGCTCAGGCTCTGCAGCAACCCGCGGCGGGCGATGTCTTCGGCCAGTTCCTCGATGGAGATGCCGGCCTTGATGCGCCGGACGTTGGACTGGCTCAGCACGAGTTTGTCGAAGGGAATGTCCCGGGACGGGGACAGGGTGACTTTCTGGGCAGATTTCGCCATCAGATCTTCTCCACGACGGGCGCCGGAAGCCACTCTCCCGATCTCACTTCCCGTCACCCCTTTCACAACCCCTCTCTCCCTCGACCGTAGTTGTCCGCGGACAATTTCTTGGCGGAAGCAGTAGAGCACTGTCTGACTAAATCGGTTGCAGTTGTGCCCGAGAGAGTCGCCGAACAAGCTGCTCTGGAACGAAGTCAGGGCTGTTTCTCCCTGACGTTATCGACCGAAAATAGGCACCGACCTTTTGGACTTTGTCGTGGAACTGCATGATCGCCCAGACGGTAAGCGCTGCCCCTTCTATGCCCAGCTGTTCTTGAGCATCTTGGTAGTTTCTCGAGTCTATCCCGAGCATTGGTGCGAGAGTTCGTGCGTGTGAAACCACGTCGGACATAGTCTTCACTGGTGTGAGTGAAAATTGGGCTGCTTCAGGGCAGGCGCTAAGGATTTCGGGAACGCTAAGGGGTATTGCCCTTGGATGTGTTGGTCGAGTTTTCGACGGGTGGTGTTCTCTCTTATCAATATGTTCTTTGTTTGAGTTATGATGATGGCGGACATTTTGGCCGTCGTTGCCGGACATTTTTTCCTCCCCGGCGACGACTGCTTCACAAGGTTGTTCGGCTTCCACCGCTTCGATATCTAGGCCAGCCAAGAGGCTGTGGCATTCATCCAGTGAAAGCTTTCTGCGAAGGGTGCGCATAGCGATTATCGCATCAATGTCGTCGGGTTCGGCTTGCAGGATGTCGTTTGCTGCGGCACGTATTTTTGCTTTGAGGTAGGCGATCTGGTCGTTTTCGCGAACGGCCTGGGCAGCAAGCTCTGCAAGCTCTTGGAAGCGTTGGAACAAGGGTGTGAGGTCGAACCCGAATCGAAGGGCGGTGCCTTCGGTTACGTTTCGCTTGCTGAACCTTTTTCGATTTGCGCTATCACGGCGAACAAGCAGCCCGAGTTCTTGGAGAATGGCCGCATGGCGCCTAATTGTTCGGTCGGAGATCCCATTGCGTCGGAACGCAAGCGTGGCGTTAGATGCAAAGACGGTGTTGTGCTGCCTTTTCGGTGGAAGGCACGAGAGCATCGCGTCGAGCGTCGCAATGACTGATGCTTTTAGACCCATCAACGGAGCCGCCTGGCGCAGTGTGTCGATGATGATGTGACGTTCGGGGCGGGCGTTGTCCGCGGACAACATGATCTCTGTCCGCTCTCCAACGGAGGCGGATGCCTGAGTGAATGCCATGAATTTTTCACGACAACCGGTCGGGAAAGGCCCAGATCCCCCGATTTCTTGAGAAAAGGCAACAGATCATCGTTCAACCGATTCGGTTGTTATTGACTGCTACGGAGAAGCTGGTACATCTGAGGGTGCTAAGAACAGATTGGGCTCTCCGGGGATGACCTTGGGGGGCTCTTTCTTTTCTGGCTGTTTTCGTGCTCCTTTTTTGTTGCTCTGCTCGCCTGTCTGTCAGCCGGATTGCTGGTCCGACTTCCACGCCTCATAGAGACGTTTCAACTCAACTTCCGCGTTGTCTCGCATCCATTGAGCGAACTCCGGGGTATCAACCTTGGACATTTTTACCGTCAAAGCGCGCGGGCTATCCTTGACCTCTGCAAGTGTCTTGCCGTCGCTTGAGACAACCATATGTGCTGCGGACTTTGTGGACCTCGCGGGTTTGCCAAGTTTCGAAATGGCGTCGCTGACGCGCGCAAAGCGGTCGTCCGAAGTAGGGATCTGATCCAGACCCAAATCGGAAGCTACTCGAACTAGGTCAGCATTGCTGCCCTTCGCCTTGTCTGCTAGGTCTTCCCACCGGCGACGTCCGACGCCATGTGCCGAGCCGATCAACTGTATCACAGTCACCGGTATTGTGCGGGCAACCTTAGTCATTCGCGACAACATAGGTTTGTCGATGGCAAGTGCGTCGAGGATCACTGGCTGATCGTAGCCATTGTCGCTCAGCTGCGCGGCGAACAGGGCCTTTTCAATGAAACTAGGGTCCAGTCTGTGTGAGTTTTCCTGGCCTTGGGCAAGGATCGCCTCCTCGTCCGAAAGAGTGCGCACCAAGGCTCTGGCCGATACTCCGATCGATTGCAGGGCCCGCAGTCGGCGACGACCATAAACGATCTTGTACCGACCCGGTTTGTCCGCAAGCGGACGGACCATGATCGGCACCTGCTGCCCATGTTCCTTGATGCTCGCGGCAAGAGACGCGACGTCGGCATCGGAGAATGAAAGACGGTCTTTCGGCCCGTCTTCCTCGATGAGATCGACCGGAATTTCCCGTACAGCGTTGCTGGATAGATCCTTCAGGGTCGATTTCACACCGCTCATCGCACCGGTGTTGGGGAAACGAGGCTTAAGGTCAGCCGTTGCCACGTCCTCGGTGGTGTCCGGTGGGGGAGGGGGCTGGAAAAGGTTTCTACGCGCCATTACTCGACCGTCCTCCCCCAAGCCTGTTGAATCGTCTTTTCGAACTCGTCTGCGACGCCGTTTACGCTTTCGAGTATCCTGTCCAATGTCTTCTTGACGACCTGGCTCGGCTCTAGTTCATAGATCGTCTGCTGCGTCATCCCGGCGTCCGAAATGGCAGTGGATTTCAGCATGGGCGTGTTGAGAACCTGGTCGAGCAAAATCGACCTTAGGAACCCAGCCATCTGCGATTGTGGGACATCGGTCGGTTCGAACCTCGCGACGAGGTACTTGAGGAACGACCAGTCGATCGGTCCTGTTGCTTCCTCCAAAGTCCTGACGGTTTCTCCCGCCATCTCAAGGAATTGCGCCATGGAGGCGACGTCCAGCATACTCGGCACCACGGTAATCAGGAGGCCGGTTGACGCGAGCAATGCCGTCATCGTCGTGAAGCCCAACTGCGGTGGGCAATCGATGATCACCAGATCGTAGTTGGCTTCGATCTCATCGAGCGCAATGGCCAACCTCTGAGTGAACGGAGGATCGACCTTGTGTTGAAGCGCGTAAGCCGTCTCGGTTTCATACTCAGACAGCAACAATCCGGCTGGCGCGAGGTCGAGGTTGTGGAAGTAAGTCTTGCGGACGACTTGGCTTAGGGGAACCGGATCCTCGTATTTCAGGGCGTCGTACACCGTGCCGCTTTCGGCAAATTCGATTTCTGGGCGGTATCCGAACATAGTCGTTAGGCTGGCTTGGGGATCCATGTCTACGGCCAAGACGCGATACCCTCTGAGGGCATAACGTTGGGCTAGATGAATTGCTGTCGTCGTCTTGCTGGACCCGCCTTTGAAATTCACGATGGATATGATCTGAAGTCCATCGCCATCCCGCCGGCCTGGCAGATAAGCTTCCCCGTTGCGACCGGTCCGCGCCATCACCCTGCGGATTTGATCGATCTCTTCAGCGGAATAGAGACGCCTGCCGCGAGAGTCTGTCTCGACTTCGGGAAAATCACCTTCCTGATGGCGCGTTCTCAGGTTCGACATGCTGATGCCTGTCAGCTCAGAGACCTCTGCAGGGTGAAACTTCCGCAGCGTCTTTCTGCTTTCCGGTTGAAAGCTGTTGCGCATATGATGGTTGAGAGCATCCGACAGGCGCGCGGCGTTGGCAGAAATGGAAGCTGCAATGGATTTTGCGCCGGGGAAATCTGCCTTGCTGTTCATGCTGCCCTCGTGACCTCTTGGTGGGTCGATTGTGTTTCGTCGCTAAAGTGCGCGATTTTCGCTTTTTTGCGACTACAGCACTCATGACACGCAACTTATCGCCAGACAACAATTTTTTTGAAGGCGGAGGGCGCGAACTTGAGCTGGGCGTGCATTCTGGCGTGAGAAAGTAGTCTAAGTATCTAGTAGATCAGGATAAATCTCAGTCTGCTCTAGCGCCTTGTCGAACATGTTGTGGCTTCACTGCAGCCTACCCCTAGAGCCTCAGACCTTTAACCTGAGACATATCCGGCAGCCT
>NZ_AQQR01000003.1 GCF_002210095.1 Marinibacterium profundimaris
GCCATCTCGCCTCCATATTCGCCATAGCACGACCGATGTGGGACTTCCGACTGGATGACCGGGAGATGAGAGACGCGATCACTGTTGCGCGCCGTATGGGGATTATCTCCCGGTCAGCCCCGCGGGTCATGCGGCAGCTGAGGTGCCCCTAGTTTCCTAGACACCCGCCTTGGTCAGTTTCTGCTGCCTGATCTCGAAATCAACGGGCGACAGCATGCCGTTTTTCGCGTGCTTGCGTTTCGGGTTGTAGAACATCTCGATGTAGTCGAACACGTCCTGCCTGGCGGCATCGCGGGTCGGGTAGGTACGACGCCGGATGCGTTCCCGTTTCAGGAGTTGGAAGAAGCTCTCGGCGACAGCGTTGTCGTGACAATTGCCGCGTCTGCTCATGCTTGGTTCCAGATCATGCTGGCGCAGGAATGTCTGCCACTCCCGGCTGGTGAACTGGGAACCCTGGTCTGAGTGGACCATGACCCTACCTGTGGGTTTGCGCCGCCACTCGGCCATCAGCAGGGCTTGCAGGGCGAGGTCCGTCGTCATGCGGGACTGGGCGGACCAGCCGACAACCCGGCGCGAGTACAGATCGATGACGACGCACAAGTACAGCCAGCCTTCATGGGTCTTGATGTAGGTGATGTCGGTCACCCAGACCTGATCGGGCTGAGAGGCATCGAAGCATTGCTCCAACCTGTTCTCAGCGACGACAGCAGGCTTGCCGCCATATCGGCCGGGGCGGCGCCTGTAGCCGATCTTCGCAGCGATCCCGGCCAGTGACGCCAACCGGGCAACACGGTTCTCCGAGATGCTTTCGCCCTGATCGCGCAGATCATCCGTCAGCTTGCGGTAGCCATAGACCTTGCCGCTGTCGGTCCAGGCTTGGCGGACCAGCTCGGTCTGACGCGCATCCTCCTGCGCGCGGTGGCTTAACGGTTCCTTAAGCCATGCATAGAAGCCGGAGAAATGGACCCGCAGCACCCGGCACATGGCCCGTACGCCGAACTCCACGCGATGCGCCCCGATGAAGGCGTACTTCATTGGGACTCGCGCGCGAAGTACGCCGTTGCCTTTTTTAGGATGTCGCGCTCCTCGGTCACCCGAGCCAGTTCGCGCTTCAGGCGCCGGTTCTCGGCCTCGTGGTCCACACCCGGCTTTGACGTCGGCTCCCCGAACACCTTTAGCCACTTATAGAGAGAGTAAGTGCTGACGCCCAAGCGCCGGGATACCTCCCGAACCGGATAGCCACGCACAGTGATCTGATGCACCGCGTCCCGCTTGAACTCATCGCTGTAGTTGCTTGTCCCCATCTCGGCCTCCTCGCCTCAAAGTTAGGGGGCAAAGCGTCTACAAATCTAGGGGCACCTCAGTCAGGGCAAACCCCGATGGCCTCGACGACGGTCTGCTCTATCCGGAACCCAGCCGCACGCGCCGCGGCCCCCAGCAACCCTTTCGATGGCGCCGAGACGGTTTCGGCCACCGAGTCGCACACACGACAAATCATGAAGGCAGGGAAATGGGTTTCTCCAGGGTGCAGGCAGGCCACATAGGCATTCAGCCGCTCGACCTTGTGCGCGAAGCCGTAGGTCACCAGAAAGTCCAGCGCCCGGTAGGCCAGCGGAGGCTGGGCCGCCCATCCTTCATCCTTCAGCCGATCAAGAATCTGGTACGCGCCAAGCGCCTTGTGATCCTCGAGCAGTATCTCGAGAACCCTGCGACGCACCGGCGTGAACTGGAGCCGTCGTTCGGCGCAGTGATCCTCCGCCATGGCGACCTGCTCTGCAATGCAGGCGGCATGATCGTGCTTCGAAAACCCGACGGCTTTCATCTTCTTCTCCCGTAGCTGCGGGTTGCAATGTTATATCGTAACGCATAGCCAATCGCGCAGTGTTACAACATAACGCAGAGGTCCTCATGTCCAGAAAACTACTCCTTGGGGCTGTCTCCGTCCTGGGTCTCTCAAGTGCGGCTGCGGCCGAGGTTCCCTCGGTTGCCGCCGACATTCCGCCTGTTCATTCCCTGGTTTCCATCGTCATGGGTGAATTGGGCACCCCTCACCTTCTGGTCCAGCCCGGCGCATCCCCCCATGGCTATTCGCTGCGTCCCTCAGAGGCTGCGGCGCTCAATCGCGCAGATGCGGTCTTCTGGATCAGCAAGTCACTTGAGCCCTGGCTGGAAGGCTCGATTGAGGCACTGGCTGACAACGCCCACGTGATCGAGCTGATGGAAACGGACGGAACGACCGAACTCGAGTTCCGTGAAGGTGCAACCTTCGAGGCGCACAGCCATGATCACGAAGGTCATGATGACCATGAAGAAGCGAATGATCACGACCACGACCATCATGATGACGACGAGCACGCACACGAAGGCCACGACCATCATGGCCATGACCCGCACGCCTGGCTGGACCCGGAGAACGCGCGCGTATGGCTCGACGTCATCGCGGCGGAACTGTCGGAGCTCGACCCCGAGAACACTGCCACCTACCGCGCCAATGCTGAGGCGGGAAGGACCGACCTAGAGAGCCTGATCGGCGAGATCTCGGCCCAGCTTGATCCGGTGCGCGGCGCGAATTTCATCGTCTTCCACGACGCCTATCAGTACTTTGAAAACCGCTTCGGCTTTCCTGCCAGTGGCTCGATCACCCTGGGCGATGCCTCGGACCCCAGCCCGGCCCGGATCGAGGAAATCCAGCACAAGGTTGCCGAACTGGGCGTCTCCTGCGCCTTCACCGAGCCGCAGTTCAACCCTGATCTCGTCGCAACGGTATTCCGTGGCACCGATGCTCAGACCGGCATCATGGACCCGCTGGGCGCAGAACTTGAGCCCGGCGCGGACCTCTACCCGCAGCTGCTGCGTAACCTCGCGTCCAGCCTGACGGACTGCCTCGGCTGACCTCTGGCTCGGCTGATCTCTGGGGCGCCGCGATATGCGGCGCCCTTTCCTGCATTTGCAGGTCGTTCAAGCCTTGGCTGACGGGCGTATTAGACGCCCCGCCCCCCCCTTTGATGCGCTCAGGCCCATGCGGAGGCTTGACGCAGCCGATGTCACGACAAGGGCCTTCGCGTCGCACAAACCTGACTGCGTGTCAGAAGCAGCTGCAACTGCAACTGCAACTGCAACTGCGTGCGGGTCTGGCAAGATACATGTCTGTCAACGCCTTGTCGCCCAGCAGTGTTTCCAGCTCAACCTGCAACGCGGCCGCGAGACGCAGCGCCACATCTGCCGTCAGGTCTGCCTTCATCGGCAAAGCCCCTTCCAGTCGCGCGATCTGACGCTCGGTCAGGGCCCTGAAAACTATGATGAGCTTGTCGCGGTGACGCGTCGAGAGCGCGGCTTTTTATATTTTGTTCCGCCACTTATCGATCAGCCTTCAAGCCCGTTCCTGTCTGACATGTGCAAATCGCGGCCATTTCGGGAAGGAGCTACAGCAAATGTTGTAACATGGCCCGGCTGTCGCATCCCCGGGTACCATCATCAAGCGCAAGCGCAAAGACGGCTTTGGCTTCTGGCTGTCCTTGCCGTGAAAACTCCAACTCCGCATACCAAAGAGGTCGGGGGGCTAATCCCCCCGACCCCAATCGCCGGTCAATGCCGGCTCAGAACCGGAATTCGATCCGGGCCGTTCCGCCGTAGTCGTAGCTGTTCTCGGACATCGCGCCGCTGCCCTCAAGGGACACCGCCAGATTGTCCCGCAGCATGATCTCGACCCCGAGGGCCAGGTCGCCCTGGTAGCGGTCCGTGGTCAGCGTGCTGGACAGGTTCGCGACCGAGGCGTCCGCCCCCACCAGCCCGCTTGTCATCGTCAGCGACGGATCGGTCAGGGTCATTGTTGCGCCGGCCCGGACATAGGCCAGCGAGGCGCGGTTCTGCACGTTGAACGCGCGACCAAGCTCGATCATCGGGTTGAAGGTCAGCCAGCCGTAATCCTGCGACCCGACCTGCCAGTTCTGGGATCCGGTCCCGCTTTCGGTAAAGCCGTCCTGCCAGACCTTGGTATAGGCCAGCGCCGCAGACGGCTTGGCATAGAAACCGCCCTGCCCGAGATAGACGGCAGAGGCGCGCAGTTCTGCCCCCAGATACCGGCCGTCGATGTCGGAATTGGCCTCGTAGCCCCGGTTGTTCACGCTGTAGCGGCGGTCATAGTCCAGGTTATACAGACCGCCCACCAGCGTGGTCGACAGAGTGTAGCGCCCGATCTCTTTCTTCAGCGCCGCGCCAAAGGAATAGCGCTCACCGTCCTGAGAGAAGTTCGCGCCGCCCACCGACACCGTTTCGATCTGGCCGCCGAATTCCAGGAACAGGTCCGGTCCGACCTCATGCTGCGTGCCGACGGCCATGCCCCAGCTGTTTTCGTCATAGGCCGGGCTTTCGTCGGTGGCATCCTGGTGCCGCTTGGATCCGATCGCCTGAACCCAGGTGCATTGGGTCTGGTGCAGGAAATCGAGGCCCGCGGCAGGGTCGATCGTCGGGCAGCTTTGCAGAAGGTTCCGTATCGCATGCGCCGACTGCGCCGCACCGGTCGCGCCGATCAGGGATTCGTCGAGGATGTGGTACCGGTAGGCCGTTTCCAGATCGAGGTCGGACTCGGCATTCAGGTAGTCCGCCCCAAGCGCCGCAATGTCGTGCCGAAGCGCGGCATCGGTCCCGCCCTCTTCGGCCATCATCGCCACGTCGGTGAAGTAGCTGCCATATTCCCTGGCATTGCCGCTCAGCACCGCGCCCGTCGTGTCGCCCGAATAGTCGATGGAGTACGAGAGGACCAGCGCATGGCCGCTATCGGCTGTACCGAGAGAATATGTCGCGGTCGGAGAGTCCGAGACCGTGGCGCCTTCGTCGTCGAAAACGCCCACGGAGTAATCGATTTCCGCGATGATCGTAGCTTTGTCCATCAACCACCATTGCGTCGGCGCGGTCAGCCAGGTCGGCTTGACGACCGGCGAGAACATCTCCATCGGCGCCAGAACTCCATCGGCTCCGCCCGCGTCCTGGAGGCTGATGTGGTCCGACTTTATCAACCCCGAAACCTCGGTCAGGTTGACGACATAGGTGCCCTGCTCCTTGTGTGCCATTCCCACCGTGAAGGCCGAGGATCCGACCTGGCTGTCTCCGAAGGGCGAAATCGTGCTACCGGATTCGCCGGTATACGTGCCTGCACGTCCCAGTGAGACGGTGTCGCCCGGCTCGAACCTCGCACCGGAATAGTTCACGAACTCGGTCGGTTGACCGCTGTCGGAATTGCTTCCGGGGTCGCCCGTCAGCACCACCGAGCCGGTGATCTTGCCCCCGGACCGGTTCTGTATCCTGAGCGCCCCGGTCCCGTCCGACGCGATCGCCGTGCCGAAGCTGTCCCCGGACAGGGCCGAGACGGTGCCGAAGTTCTCCAGCAGGTTCGACACGAAGATCGATCCGTCGCTGTTCAGGTTCTCAAGCCCGCTCATGAAACCCACGGCGCCATAGGGATCCTGCCCCGTGACCTCGACCGTGGCGCCCTTCTCGACGGTCACATGGGACGTGCCGTTGCACATCTTGGTGTTCGCCTTGCTGCCAACACAGGACCCGGAATTGACGATTTCCAGCGATTGGGCGTCCGCCTGCACCAGGATGGCACGGGCGTTCGCGCCCTGGGCCGAAATCGTGCCCGAGACGTTCAGACGAACCCCGCCCGCGGTGCTGTCATAGGTCCCGCCCGAGACGCTTTGTGCGAAGACGCCGTGCGCCCCATCGCCGGTTACCGTGATGTCGCCGTCGATATCGAGATCGACGAACCCGCCATTGCCCATGTTACCGGTGCTTCCAACCTTCCCAGGGCTGTTGCCGCTTTCCTCGACATCGAATTCACCCGCTGCGCCGCCGCCGCCGCCAACCGATTGCGCCCAGACGCCATGCGCGTTTGCGCCCGTGGTGCGGATCGACGACCCGGCGCCGAGCGAAATGGTCACATCGCCGCCGTTGCCGCCATCGCCGCCGTTGCTGTCGCCCATGGTCTGCGAGCCGATGGTTTGCAACATGTCGGTGAAGCCGTGCACGATCGACGATTCGATATCGCCGCCGGTGCCGCCTCCGCCGCCGACCGCCTGGGCATAGATGCCCATCGCACCCGCGCCGGTCGTGTTGAGCGTGCCGTCATTGGTGATGGAGATCTCGCCGCTGTCGCCGCCGCCGCCCGAGGACCCGGCCAACGCAATGGACGTCAGAAGCCCTTGCGAGCCATCGCCGCCCGCGCCGCCGCCGCCGCCCACGGATTGCGCATAGATCGCAGTGGCGCTGTGGCCCGAGGTGGAAATCGCGCCCGCGTTCGAGACGGTGACATCGCCGCCGTCGGCGGCCGCGCCGCTGGATCCTCCGATCGACATCGAGAAGTTCGTCAGAAGGTTCGCGATGTTTTCCTTGGCCTTCTTGATCTGCTCGTATTGCTCCTTGATGGAATTGACGTCCTCGTAGGCGTCGTAGATGTCGGCCACCCAGCCTTTGGCATCGGGCTCGCCATTTCCGCCGGAGCCGCCGTTGCCGCCGACCGACTGCGCGAAGATGCCGTAGGACGTGGTGCCCTGGGTCGAGATCGCGCCGCCCTTGTCGTTGCTGACCGAAACGTCGCCGCCGGTCGAGCCGCCGCCGCCGTCGCCCCCGATGCTGAAGCTGTAGTTCAGCTCCATCGGTTCGGTGCCCTCGGTTTCCGATGTGTAGCCAACCGTGAAGGCGCCCGCATTTCCGCCTTCGCCACCATTGCCTCCGACCGAATGGGCATGGATCCCGGCAGATGTGTCCTGCTCGGTGGTGATGGTGGCACTGTTCTCTACCGTGACCTTCCCGCCCGTGCTGCCACTGCCGCCGCTGCCGCCGACATAGACATTGCCGCTGAACGAAACCTTGGTGTTCTTGGTGGTGCCGAAGTTTGCCAGATAGGACACGCCCGAGCCGCCGGAGCCGCCGTTGCCGCCGACCGAGTTGGCAAAAATGGCATGGGCATTGCCGCCAGTGGTGCTGATATCACCCGTGTTCCGCAGACTGATGTCGCCGGCCGTGCCGCCGTTGCCGCCGTCTCCGCCGACAGTGACATTGGTTTCGAGGCTGGTGCCCGTCGTGACGGTCAAATTACCCGAATAGCTCGACCCGCCATCGCCGCCGCTGCCGCCGCTGGATACAGCCGCGAGCCCGAAGGAATAATGCCCGCTGGTTTTGACGTTGGCCGCATTGTCGATCTCGACGTCGCCGGCGACGCCGCCGTCGCCGCCGGATCCGCCAACAGTGACCGAGACCGACCCCGACCCTACGCTGGAGCCGTCTATGCTGCCGGCAAAGATCCCCCCGCCGATGCCGCCGTGTCCGCCATGGGACTTGCCCGCGATCCCGTGCGACCGAAAGCCCGTGGTCGTGATGGTTCCGTCCGTCGTGGTGACCGATACCGTGTCGGACGTGCCGCCCTTCCCACCGTCGCCGCCGACCGCGAGCGTCACCGAACCGGACATTGGGCCGAAATCGCCCGCGCCGCTGAAGGTCGTCCCGGCTGCGCCGCCACTGCCGCCAATCGACAGGGCCGCGATGGCGGAGGATTTGTTCCCCGTGGTGGTCACGTCCGCGGAACTTGATACGGTAACCGTGGACGCCGTGCCGCCTGCGCCGCCCGAAGACCCAAGCGTGTTCTGGGCCGAGGAGACCCCGATGTTCCCCGACACGGTAACGCCTCCCGCGCCGCCGGCCCCGGCGATGGAGGACGCCAGGATCCCAAACGACAGATCGCCCGCGGTGCGGATCGCGCCGGTGTTGGTGACTGTGACTTCCTGGGTCGTCCCGCCGCCTCCGCCGCTGCCGCCAAATGTCATGGTCAGATCGAGAACCGACGCGGACCCGTTCACCACGGTCCCCGACTTGCCGCCCGACCCGCCGACCGCCAGGGCCAAGAGGCCGGGGCTGACATGGCCGCTCGTGTCGATGGTACCGTCATTGGATGCGGTCACCGAATAGGCGCCGCTGGCGGAACCGCCCGACGAACCGTTTGCGATGCCCAGGTTCACAATGTTTGCGCCCGCATTCACGACGGTCCCGCCATTGCCGCCCGACCCGCCGACCGACAGGCCCACCGCACCGGCCGAAACATCGCCCGTGGTCTTGATGCTGCTGTTTTCGTCCAGCGCGACGGTCACGTCATGTCCCCATCCGGCGCTGCCGCCCGATGCGCCCACGCGGCTGTTGATCCCGACATCGCTGACATTCAAGCCTACGCCGATGTTCTGCACGTTGCTGGAGTGCCCGCCGCTGCCGCCGATCGAGGCCGCCATCACACCTTCGGACAGGTCTCCGCTGGTGGAAATCGCCGCAGACGATTTGATGTCCACCGTGCCGGCGTTTCCGCCCGCGCCGCCACCGGCACCGGTATTGCTGTTGAGGGTCACGCCCACGGTCACGTCCGTCTGGTTGCCGGCCACACCGCCGCCACCGCCGAGCGACACGGCCAGGACCCCGGCCGAGGCCGCGCCCGTGGTCATGATGGTCCCGGCCACCGTGCCCGTGATGTCGCCGGCCTCGCCCGCGTCGCCGCCCGCGGCTCCCAGCGACTGGGTCGAGGCCGAGCCCGAGTTGATCACGTCGATTTGCGTGACATTGCCGCTTTTGCCGCCGCCGCCGCCGACCGAATGGGCCAGCAGCCCTTCCGAGGCATGGCCGGCGGTTGAAATGGAATCCGCATCCGACATCGAGAATGTGATGTTGCCGCCGTTCCCGCCGCCCGATCCGGTCGCCCCGATCTGCTGGTTGCCTCCGAAGATGGACAGCTTGAACGAGGAGCTTGCCTTGCCGCCGCCACGGCCGTGCGAGATCAGGGCAATGCCTTCGGACATGTCGCCTTGTGTCGCCACGCTGGTGCCGTTGCCGCTGTCGGGATCGGCCGTGGAGGTATAGCTGACATCGCCGCCATCGCCGCCGCTGCCGCCCGAGGCCCCCAGGGTTTCCAGCCCCGAGACAGAGTGCGAGCTGCCGCCGCCGCCGCCGCCCGACAGGACGACAATGCCGGCGGAAGCCAAGTCATTGGTCTCGATTTCCGAGTTGGTGGTGGTCAGGCTGGCCGTGCCGCCATTGCCGCCGGCTCCGCCGCTGGCCCCCATCGACTTGATACCGGAGGCACCGCCCGAAAAACCGCCCGTCCCACCGACGCTCATCACGTGGAGGCCGTCGGCAAACTGTCCCCCGGTACGGATCGTGGTGGCGTCCAGGGACACGGTCACATCGCTGCCATTGCCGCCCGATCCGCCGGTGCCGCCCATCGCCGTCAGGCCTGATGCATGCCCGCCCGTGCCGCCGCCGCCGCCAGCCGAGACCGCCACGATGCCGCCGCTGAACTGTCCGCCGGTCTCGAACGTGGTGTTGGTGATCGTCAGCGTCACATCCTCGCCGTCCCCGCCCGAACCGGCACTGGCACCGTAGCTGGTCACACCGCTGCTGTCGCCACCGCTGCCGCCTTGTCCGCCGACGCTTTGTGCCAGCAGACCATGGGCCGTGTCGCCGCTCGTCGACAGGCTGGCGTTGTTCAGGGTGCCCGTGACCGAACCGGCATAGCCTGGCAGGGACGGATCCGCCGGATGGTAGGATCCGTCAAATCCCTTCGAGTTGCCCTGGGCCCCGCTTACGCCGCCGGCCGACTGCAACCAGATCGCCGAGGCGTCATCGCCTTGCGTGCTGACGGATCCTCCGAAGCCAGTGAGTTCGACGCTGCCGCCGGTGCCGCCATTGCCGCCGGCCCCCGGATAGTCGATGTCGCCGTCCGCAAGCCCGCCGGTGCCGCCGTCGCCGGCCTGTGACAGCAACGCGATGCCATACCCGTTTTCGGTCGAAATCTGGTTGTCGGAACCGGGAGCGTAGAGGGACACGTCGCCCCCGTTCCCGCCGGCACCGCCCACTCCGCCATAGGCGGAATCGGCAAACCTGGTCGATCCGATACCGCCGGCAGAGGCATTGCCCCCCGTGCTGGACATGTAGATGCCGTTGCCTGCTCCAACCGTCGAGAACCGCAGAGCGACCTGGTCGGCCACAGTCAGATAGACGTCGCCCCCGTCGCCGCCGCGTCCACCGTTGCCGCCATGGGCTGCATCGCCAGCGTCTTTGGTATAGGCTTCCTGTGCGTTGCCACCATCCCCGCCGGTGCTGGTCAGGTTGATGCCCGCGCTTTGATCCGTGGGCGAGGCCGACAGCATCGTACCGTCGGGTCCCGTTACCTTGACACCAAGGCCATTCGAACTGGACCCGGCCCCGCCGTCGGCTGCGTAGACATCTCGGCCGAGCCCCCGGGCTTCCGTGGCATTTTCGCCATCCTGGTCCGCGCCCCTGGCCATCTCGATCTCGCCGAAGATGGCGCCGGTTTGCACATCCATACTGTACCCCCCCCCAAACAGATCGAAATCGGCTTCGACCAGATGCAGGTCCGACTGGTTCCTTGCGGTAAGGTTCAGGAAGTAATTGTTGCCATCCCCGGAATCGGTCATGTCCGATGTCAGGTTGCTGACTTGGACGGTGGTGATGCCGTCGTTTGACGGCGTCACCTGGATCCCGGTCACATCGCCGGTGCAGTTCAGGATGCTTCCGTTGAAGACACTGCAATCGGCAAGGGCTGGCGACATTGCCGTGGTCGACATCAGGACCGCAAGAACAGTTGCGGGCCTGGCCGCTTTGACAGATTTGATCCCGAACATGAATTCCTCGCGTACCTTGTCAGACGCAGCGCAGTGACGCGGATGCGTTTGTAACCACTTGACCAATGCGTCCGACCGTATTCCCGCCAGGCCCGCCCGCCCTGGACCAGCCAGGGCACGTGCGACCTTGATCATTCAGCTCGACTGAACAGAAAAACGGCCCAACCAGGACGGCCGGTTCGCGAAGAAGAGATTAACAAGGCAAACGCTCACTCAAGGGATCAAAGCGCGGAAGCGTTAGCCATTACTTAACTAAGCGACATATCCGAAACACTTATTCCCGTCAGCGTAAAATCCCGAATTGGTCTGACGCGAAGAACTGGGATACCAGGATGTGCCGTGGTCGTCGGGCGCTTTCGCAAGACGGTTTCGAGTCGGGTCCTACAGGCTGGAATCGTGCCATCGCGCCATGCCGAAGTGCGGCCCGGTGAAACACATAGAAGGCGGCCCCGAGTTCGGGAGCGTCCCCAAGCCACCCCGTTGGGCGATCTTGCCAAGGTATGGTTCGCGTCTCGAGGCGGCCCTGGCGGCGATATCCAGTCTATCGTCGCCACAGGGTGCGGCCAGGGCATCGGATCCGCAGGATGACGTGTCGCACGGCGGCCCGTCCGGTGTCAGGCAAACAGCGCCTCGATCTCGCCCGCGTATTTCTGCGCGATGTTCGACCGGCGGACCTTCATCGTTGCCGTCACCTCGTCGTCGTCGTGGTCCAGCTCCTTTGTCAGCAGGTGGAACCGCCGGATATTGGCGACCTGTGCCAGCGCCGCATTGGCCGCCGCCACCTCTTCCTCGACCAGCGCGCGCACCGCAGGTGTCTCGGCCAGATTGCGGAAGTTGGTGTAGGGAATGCCCTGCTCTTCCGCCCATTTGCCTACCGTGTCGAATTCGATCTGGATCAGCGCGGCCACGTATTTGCGCCGCTCGCCGATCACGATGCATTCCTTGATATAGGGGCTGCCCTTGACCCGGTTCTCGATCTCTGACGGGGACAGGTTCTTGCCCCCCGCCGTGATCATGATGTCCTTGATCCGGTCGACGATGCGGTACTGCCCGTCCCGGCATTCGGCCACGTCGCCGGTATGCAGCCAGCCGTCGCGGATCGTCTGCGCCGTGGCCGCGTCGTTCTTGTAATAGCCCTCGAACACCATGTCGCCCCGCACCAGAAGCTCGCCGGTGGCGTCGATGCGCAGCTCGGCGCCCAGCACCGCGTCGCCCACGCTGCCCGGCTCCAGCCGCGTCAGCCGCTGCGAGGTCGCCATGCCAGAGGTTTCGGTCGCGCCGTAGACTTCGACCAGTGGCACGCCGATGGTGCGGAAGAAGGTCACGACATTCGGGGCGATGGGCGCGGCGCCGGTCATGGCGATCCGGGTCCGGCGCAACCCGATGAAATTCAGCAGCGCCCGGAACACCAGCCAGTACCAGAAGGTGAACCTCAGCGTCTGGGCCAGGCTACGGTCGGGTTTCGGGACGGTGGCGAAGGGCGCGCAGGCGGCAAGCGCCCGGTCGTAAAGCGCCTTTCGGTAGCCGCCGGCCTCCAGCATCCGGATATGGATCGCGGAATGCAGCTTCTCCCAGATGCGCGGCACGCCCAGAAAGATCGTCGGCGCCACTTCGCGCAGGTCCTCCTGCACGGTGCGCAGGCTCTCCCCGAAGTTCACCAGGCCGCGGTTGTAGACCGGCGCCATCACCGTCGTCATCTGCTCGGCCACGTGGCAGAGCGGCAGGTAGGACAGGCAGGTGTCCTCCGGCCCCAGGTTCAGCCGGTCCGTCACCGCCATCGCCTGGGCCCGCAGGTTGCGATAGCTCAGCATCGCACCCTTGGGCTTGCCGGTGGAGCCCGAGGTATAGACCATCAGCGCGATGTCCCCGGCCCCCTGCCGCGCCAGCACGTCATCCACCATCCGGGGATGCGCCATGCGATGGGCACGCCCGGCCTCTTCCAGCGCGGCGAAAGAGGTCACCAGCCCCTCCGGATAGCCGCGCAGGCCGCGCGTCTCGATCACCACGATGCGGATCAGCCGGGGCAGCCGGTCGCGGATCTCCAGCACCTTGTCGACCTGTTCCTGGTCCTCGCAGACGACGATCTCGGCATCGGCATGGTCCAGCACATAGCCGACCTCGGGCGCCGGGCTGGTCGGATAGACGCCCACGGTGATCGCCCCGGCACAGCCGGCGCCCATCTGCGCCAGCACCCATTCGATCCGGTTCTCCGACAGCACCGCCAGGTGGCCGCCCTCGGGCAGGCCCATGTCGCGCAGCCCGTGGGCCACGTCGCAGGCGCGTTCGAAATAGCCGCGCCATGTGGTCACCTGCCAGATGCCGAAATCCTTCTGCCGGACCGCCTTGCCCTCCGGCGCCTCGGCCGCATTGGCCCGCAGCATCTGCGGCAGGGTCAGATCGGGGAGCGTCATGACCCGCGCCTCACGACAGCCACCGCTTGCGGCGCTTGTAATGCTTCACGTCCCGGTAGCTGCGCGCCCCGGCGCCATCCGACTGGCCAAGGTAGAATTCCCGCACGTCCTGGTCCGCGATCATCCGGTCCGACGGGCCGTCCATCTGGATCTTGCCGTTCTCCATGATGTAGGCGTAGCGCGACAGCGCCAGCGCCACGGCGGCGTTCTGTTCCACCAGCAGCATCGAGGCGCCGGTGTCCCGGTTGATCCGCGCGATGATGGTAAAGATCTCCTCGACCAGCACCGGCGACAGCCCCAGAGACGGCTCGTCCAGCAGGATCAGCGCGGGTTGCGCGATCAGGGCGCGCCCGATCGCCAGCATCTGCTGCTCCCCGCCCGACAGGTAGCCGGCGCGCGTGCCACGCCGCTCGGCCAGGCGGGGGAAGTAGCCATAGACCTCGTCGAACCCGCCGCGCGGCAGATCCCGGCCCGACAGCGCGAAGGTTGCCGCCGTCAGGTTCTCCTCCACCGTCAGGTCCTCGAAGATGCGGCGGCCCTCCATGACGTGGAACAGCCCGCGCCGGACCAGCGCGTGGGGCTGCATGCCCGCGGTGTCCTGACCGTCGAACCGGATCCGCCCGGCGGTCAGTTCTCCGTTCTCCAGCGACAAGAGCCGCGAAACCGCCTTCAGCGTCGAGGATTTCCCGGCCCCGTTTGAGCCGAGAAGCGCCACGATCTGCCCGCGCGGCACCCGAAGCGACAGGCCCCGCAGGACCTGCACCGACTTGTTGTAGACAAGCTCGATATTCTCGACCTCGAGGATCGCGTCCGCGGGCATGTCCGGTCAGTCCCCGAGCGTGATCCAGTCCGAGACAGGCATCATCTCGCCCGCCGCCGCGTCGAACCGGTAGACCCGGCCGACAGGGACCGAATTGCCGGGGATCGAGATCGGCACGCCGATGATCCCGCCGGTGTCGAAATCCTGGATCGAGTTCAGCGCGGCCTTCAGCGTGTCGCCGGTCAGCTCCTCGCCCGAGGCCATCACGCGCTTCGTCGCCTCGGTCATCAGCATGGCCGACAGGAACCCCTGCATGTAGCCGGAATGCTGATACACGCCCCGCATCTCGCGGATCTTGTCGAGCATCGGCGCATCCTCGGCCGTGTCATGGTAGTAGCGGTAGGGCATCACGCCCATGTAGCCGTCCGCCGCCTCGCCCACATCGGCCCATTGCTTGCTGTCCATGGACCAGAAGGTGCCCATGAATTGCGTCTCCAGCCCCAGCTCCTTGGCCTGGGTGATGAATTCCGGCAGGGGCGCCAGGACATAGCCGTGGAAGATCGCGTAATCGGGCCGCGAGCGGCGCAGCTTCAGCACCTCGGTCGAGACATCGACAGCTCCGGGCGCGGTCACGATTTCCAGCACGATGTCCAGGCCCAGTTCCTCTGCCTTGGCCTTCGTGCGCTCGATCGGGTCGCGGCCGAACTCGGTATCGGAATTGATCATGGCGACCGTGGCGCCGGGGCTTTCCTCGGCGATGTATTCCAGCAGGATCTCGACCATCTCGGAATAATCCGGGCCCGTGATGAAGGCGTGGGGATGGATCTCGGGATCGTTCAGCTCGGTCGCGAAAGAGGCGCCGGCCAGCACCATGTCGCCCGAGCGTTCAATTTCGGGGCCGATGGTCTTGGCGAAACCGGTGCTGTCGCCATAGTAGAAATGCACATCCTCCGACGAGGTGATCTTGTTGAACACCGCCAGCGATTGTTCGACCTTGTAGCCGGTGTCTTCATAGACCAGCCGCACGGGCTTTCCGTCGATGCCGCCCTCCTCGTTCAGCAGGGTGATGTAATCGTTCAACCCCGATTCAATGGCCACGCCGGCAAAGGCGAAGACACCGGTCAGCGGCAGCGAGGCGCCGATCACGATCTCTTCCTCCTGCGCCAGAGCCGGCCCCGCGGCCAGCGTCAGCCCGGCAACGGCACCCAGCGCCGCCCGTCTCGTCATCCTGAACATACCTTGTCCTCCCTGTCGGTCTGTCAGTCACGTCCGGAAGGGCCACAGCCGGAAGAACCGGCGGACCCGTTGAATGATCTCGGCCAGGCCCTGCGGCTCGAACACCAGAAAGCCGATGATGAGCAGGCCGAAGACGATGGTGCGCACCGGCGACAGCAGAACCGTCGCGTTGGGCAGCCAGGGGCTGGCCCAGTCCATGACAAAGCGCAGAAGCTCGGGCACCAGCGTCATGAAGGCCGCGCCCAGCAGCGCGCCGATGATCGTGCCCATGCCGCCGACGATGATCGCCGCCAGCAGGAAGACAGACGCCATGAAGGGAAAGCTGTCCGGCGTGATAACGCGAAAGAAATAGGCCCAGAGCCCGCCCGCGACGCCCGCGTAGAACGAGGCGATGGCGAAGCTCATTAGCTTGTAGCGCAAGAGCGGGATGCCCAGCACCTCGGCCGAGATGTCGCGGTCGCGGATCGCTATGAAAGCCCGGCCGATGCGGGTGCGAAAGAGGTTGGCGGCGCCCAGCACCATCAGCACGGTGATCGGCATGATGATCCAGTAGAGGCCGAAGTAACTGACCAGCTCGGTGCCCAGGATCCGCGCTGGGGCCACGTTGATGCCGGTGTTCCCGCCGGTCACCGCTTCCCAGTGAACGAAGAGGAAATGCAGGATGAAGGAGGCCGCGATGGTGGCGATGGCCAGGTAAAGCCCCTTCACCCGCAGGCTGGGGATGCCGACGACGATTCCGATGCCCGCCGCCACCAGCCCGCCCGCCACAAGGTTCACCGGGAAGGGCGTGCCCAGGTCACGCTCCATCCAGGCTACGGTATAGGCGCCCACCGCCATGAAGGCCGCCTGCCCAAGGCTGACCAGCCCGGTGAAGCCCGTCAGTATGTTCAGCCCCGTGGCCGCCACTGCGTTGATCGTCATCAGGCAGACCAGGTAGAGCCAGTAGTCGTTCAGCGTGAACGGCAGCGCGATCAGCACCAGCGCCAGCACCCCGGTCCAGGTCTGTTGCGGGCGCGTGGTCAGCAGCGCGGCATCGGCACGATAGGTCTCCTTCGCGGTGCCGATGATCATGGGGTCACAGCCTTTCGATCTCGTGCGTGCCGAACAGGCCATAGGGCCGGATCATCAGCGCCACGATCAGGATGCCGAAGGTCACCACGTTGGTGTATTCGCCGCCCAGGTAGGTGCCCGTCCAGCTTTGGATCAGCCCCAGCGCCAGCCCGCCCACCAGCGCGCCAAGGATGCTGTCGAGCCCGCCGACGATCACCACCACCAGCGCCGACAGGCCGAAGACCCCCATGGTCGGAGAGATCCCCCCGATCGCGCCCAGCAGGATCCCCGCGCCGGCCGCCGTGGCACAGCCCACGATCCAGGCGATGGAAAAGACGCCCGGCACGTTGATCCCGCAGGAATAGGCCGCAGCCTGGTCCGTCGCCGTGGCCCGCAGCGCAACACCGCCGCGCCAGAACCGGAACAGCAGCAGGAAGATCCCGATCACCACCGCCGCCACCGCGAAGGCCACCGCGATCTTGCGCGAGACATAGGCCTCGCCCAGAAACAGCGGCTTGGTCGAGATGAAGGCCGGCAGCGTCCGGGGATCGGCGGTCCAGATCAGCTCCACCAGCCCGATCAGGACCGAGCCCAGCCCGACCGTAACCATGAAGACCGAGATCGCGGATTCCCCCAGCATCGGCCGGATGATGCCGCGTTCGACCACCGCGCCCACCAGCCCGCCGCCGATCACCGCCAGCGGCACCGCCGCCCAGGCCGGCAGGCCCCAGCCGGCGGCGAAGGCGAAGAACAGGTAGCCGCCCAGCATCAGCAGCTCGCCCACGGCGAGGTTCACGACCTGCGTCGCCTTGTAGATCAGGACGAAGGCCAGCGCGGCCAGTGCCAGCAGCGCACCGGACCCCAGCCCGGCAAGCGAGACCTCTATGAAGAAGAGCCAGTCGCTCATCCCCGGGCCCCGACGCGGTTGCCCGTACAGCCCACCGCCTGGCTTGTGGCCTGCTTCCGCCCGGCGCTCACTCCGCCGCCTCCCGGTGCAGCCGGCGCATCAGCTCGGCGGGATCGCCGCTGCCGAGATAGGCCTCGGCCACCTGCGGATCGGCCTGCACCTCGGCCGGCAGGCCGGCGGCGATCACCTCGCCGAAGTTCAGCACCGTGACATGGTCCGAGATATCCATGATCAGACCCATGTCATGCTCGACCATCAGGATCGTCACGCCCCATTCCTCCTTCACGTCGAGGATGAAGCGCGCCATGTCTTCCGTCTCTTCCCGGTTCATCCCGGCCACGGGTTCGTCCAGGAGCAAGAGCCGCGGCCGCATCGCCAGCGCCCGGGCCAGCTCCACCCGCTTTTGCAACCCATAGGAGAGCGTGGCGACCGGCTGGTTGCGGATATGGTCGATCTCGAGAAAGTCGATGATCCGCTCCTCGACCTCCTGCCTCAGAGCCTCCTCCTCGCGCCGCGCCGGCCCGGCATAGACCAGCGCCTGCAGCAGGTTGGTTTTCATATGGGCGTGGCGACCGAGCTTGATGTTGTCGAGAACGGTCATCCCGCGAAACAGCGCAATGTTCTGGAACGACCGCGCCATGCCCAGCCCCGCACGTTTCGGCGGAGAGAGCCGGCCGATGTTCTCGCCATCCAGCAGGATCCGCCCCGTCGAGGGCCGGTAGAAGCCTGAAATGCAATTGAAAACAGAGGTCTTACCAGCCCCGTTGGGCCCGATCACCGCAGTGATCGACCCGGGCTCGGCAGTGAAGGAAACGCCGCCAAGCGCCCGGATGCCACCGAAGGACAAGGTGACATCCTCGACCGAAAGGCGGGCCGCCCCGGCAGCCGGCCCCGGGGTCACGCTGCCCCCTCGGGTCGCGATTTCACGCCCCCGACACGCGGTCGAAGACCCTGCCCAGAGTCGTACCCCGGCCTCAGCAATTGGCGTCCTCCCAGACCGGCCGGGGCTCCTCTCCCCGGCGCGTTGGGCAAAGGATAGCCGCAACCCAAAAATTTCCGCAACCGAAAAGACTGACGGCGGGTGGCTCGGGACGGCCGGACGCCCGGGACGGCCTGGCGGAGTGGGACTCGCGGCGATCGCGCCATTCAGGTGGGGCGCCTGGCATGGTCCCGACGCGGATGGCCAGGGTCGCGCTTAGCCCGGACCGGACCTGTTCGGGCTGCCTTCGGACACCGGAACACCGGAGACCGGGGCATGGCAAGCGGGCGAAGGGACGGCGCCGCCCGTGATCGGCGGCGCCGAACCGGTCAGGACTTGATCCAGGTCTTGGCCGCTTCGAGATCCCCGGCGAAATACTTCGTGTCCGCCCCGATCACGGCCCCGCCAATGCGCGAGGCCAGCTTCTCCCAGCCGCGCTCGCCCACGATGGCGGCCTTGTCGATCATCGAATGATGGTCGCGGACCAGCTTCAGATGCTCGGCGATCCCGGCCAGCCCCTGCCAGCCGTCGAATTCCCGCAGGTCCAGCAGCAGGCGGAACCGCGTGTTGGCGCGGATGAAGGCATTCATGTCCTCGACCTCTTCCGCATAGGCCGCCGGATCCAGCTTGCCCATCAGCTGCACGTGCAGCACGCCGTCGCCCAGGTCTGTCTGGTGAATGGACCCCAGGCTTTCGCGCAGCCAGCGGCGCGCGTCGTCCTCCTGCCCGGCGTCGAACAGCATCACCGGGCATGGCATCAGGATCGACACACCCTTCAGAGCCTTCCCGATCCAGCCATCGCGGCCCACCACCGCGATCCGCTCGAAGCCGCGCCAGTGCTTCAGCCCCATCCAGGCATCGTCGGACAGCGCGCCCACGGTGTAATCCGTCCCCTGCTCGATCCGGACCAGCGCGCGCAGGCTGTCGCTGTTCTCAAGCGCGCCGTCGATGGCGGGGATCAGCACCTTTTCGTAATCCTCTCGGGTGACCGCGCCGGACAGCGTGATCTCGAGCAGGTTGGTGTCGGGGATAAGCGTTGCGGCAATCATCTGTGTTCTCCCAGTCAGAATAGCCTGTCCAAGAGATAGGAAGTGTGCAGGCCATGCACAAACCCGTGGGATGCGCGGCAGATCGTCCGGAGACCGGTGTCGGGCGTCCGGACGTGACGCCATGCAGGACCCGGGCCGGCCGGCGTGGTTGGACCGTCATGCCGCACCGGTCCAAAGACGGCACCTGGGGCCGGCCGTCGGGACGCAAACGAAAGGCCTCATAGGCTGCGCTGCCAGGCCTCCAGCTCGGCGATCAGCACGCCGGCAGCGCCGCGATAGGCTTCGCCGTCCAGCTCTTCGGTGGCCCGGTCGCGCTGGCCATCCTCGATCAGCCGGGCGACGTGGCCGGCGGCGCGGTGAAGGGCGCCATGCGCGGTGACCACGGCGCGGAAATGCGGGGACCGGGCGATGGCGGGCAACTGTTTGAGCCTCTGCAACCAGCGGCCGAAACGGCAGGTATCCTCGGATGAGATTGCCAGCGCCGGCCCCGGCAACAGCCCGCCCCGGGTCGCGTTGCGCAGACGCTGCTTCATCGCGTTGTGATCTGCCAGGGCATCTTCGATCCCGGCGCGCAGGATGGACGTGTCGGGCGGCAGATCAGCCGGCGCAGCGTCGTTCATATCTGGCCGGGAGGCGGCCACCTGCCCAGGGCGGGGTCTGTCGGGTCCGCCGCCGGACACGCAGAGAGCCGCGCCGCCCACGCCGCCAGCAGCCGCCGGGCTGCCGCTGCCGTGGCTGTCCTCGACCGGGGTCCGTGCCCCGGATGTCGTCATGCCGTGTTCCGTCATTGCCCCATTCATCCCAGTCCATGCAGCCCTGTTCCACCGCGCCTTGCCCGCGCACCGGGGCCAGGGCGTTCACGCCGAGTGTCGGCGCCGGGGCGTTGAGAGGCGCTTAACCGCTGCGGACGGGATGTGTCGGATTTGCGTAGAATACGCGCGGTCAGGGTCAGGGCCGCATCCAGGGGGCCGCCGGTTGCGGCGCGCCGAAGCCCGGCGTCGGCGGCCTAAGCTGCGGCATCCCAAGCGGGGGCGGAGCCAGCGGGCCGGTCTGCAGGTCGCGCCGGATCTGCTGCTGCAGCTGTCTGGTCCGCAGGTCGCTGTTGCGGCGGGCGGCCTCCATGTCGCGCTCGGTCCGCTCGGTCATCGTGTCGCGGTAATCGGGCACGCGAAGGTCCGGATCGGTGATCACGAAATCGGGGCGCTGCACCGGCCGGGGCGACCGACCGGGCGCGTCCTCGCGCAGGTCCTTGCGCTGGCGGGTGAGCTGCTCGTTGATGCACTGGCTGTAGGAGCCGGTGCCCTCCAGCGGCGCGCAGACGCCAAGGTCCTGACCCGCGGCGATCCCGGGACAGGCCAGGACAAGGGCGATGAGCGGCGCGAGGGCGGCACGAAGGGAGACTGCGGCAGGCATGGACGTACTAAGGCCCTGCGCGCCGCCGGTGGCAAGGGCCGAGACGCCCGTCCCCGCCCCGCCCCGATCAAAGCCCCGCGAGGGCGTCCGCCGTTGCAGCCCGGTCAGGCCAGGCTTGGAAGCCACAGCACGATCGCCGGGAAGGCCACCAGCAGCGCGATGGTCACGGCATCGGCCACGAAGAAGGGCATCACCCCCTTGAACACGTCCTGCACCGACAGATCGGGGCGCACCCCGGCCACGACAAAGCAGTTCAGGCCGATGGGCGGCGTGATCAGGCAGAACTCGGCCATTTTCACCACCAGGATCCCGAACCAGACCGCGCACATCGGCCCCGACATGCCGAAGGAGCTGTCGGCGGCCGAGACCATCTCGCCCCCGTTCAGGGCCATGACCGCCGGGTAGACCACCGGCAGGGTCAAAAGCAGCATGCCGATGGCGTCCATGAACATGCCCAGCACCGCGTATGCCAGAAGGATGCAGACAAGGATCAGCATCGGCGACAGGGTCAGCGAGGTGATCCAGTCGGAAAACGCCCCCGGCAGGTCGGCAAAGCCCAGGAACCGCACGTAGATCAGCACGCCCCAGATGATGGTGAAGATCATCACCGTCAGCTTCGCCGTCTCGATCAGCGCCTCTTTCAGCTGGCCCCAGCGCATGCCGCGCGCCAGGGCCATGACGAAGACGATGAAGGCCCCCACCGCGCCACCCTCGGTCGGCGTGCCCCAGGCGTCGCCGAAGGGGTTGTAGACGAAGAAGATGATGATCACGACCACCGCCACAATCGGCAGCGCCGGCGGCAGCGAGGCGAAGCGCTGGCGCCAGGTGAAGCCGGTGACCGGAGGGCCGACGCTTTTGAAGATCACCGCGATGCCGATGATCAGCGTGGCATAGACAATGGCCGAGAAGGCACCGGGGATGAACCCCGCCAGCAGCAGCTTGCCCACGTCCTGTTCGACGATGATCGCGTAGATCACCAGGATCGCCGAGGGCGGGATCAGCGAGGCCAGCGTGCCGCCTGCCGCCACCACACCTGCGGCGAACTGCTTGTTGTAGCCGACCTTCAGCATCTCGGGGATGGCGATGCGGGCAAAGACCGCCGCCGTGGCGACCGAGGCGCCGGAGACGGCGGCGAAACCGGCGGTGGCGAAGACGGTCGACACCGCGAGCCCCCCCGGCACCCAGGCGAACCAGCGTTTGGCCGCCTCGAACATGGCCGAGGTCAGGCGCGCGTAATAGGCGAGGTAGCCGATCAGGATGAAGGTCGGGATCAGGCTGAGCGCCTGGGCCGAGACCTTGGAATGCGGCACCTGGCCTGCGATCTTGACGCTGATCTCCAGCGCCTTGCCAAAGCGGTCGGGCGCATAATCGAACCCGTTCCAGCGCAGCCAGACAAGGCCCAGGAAGCCGGCCAGCCCTGCGGCAAAGGCCACGCGCATGCCGATGACGACCATGAAAAGCAGGAAGGCGGTGGTCCACAGACCGATCGAGATCTCGTCCATCAGCCCTCTTCCTCCAGCGCTTCGGCCTCGGCGCGGGCCTGTTCCTCGATCGACTGGATCAGAGGCACGGCCACGGGCGCGTCCAGCCCCAGCACCAGCGCCCGGCCAAAGCCCCAGATCTGCAGCAGCAGCCGCAGCACCAGGACCGAGAACGCCACCGGCACCACCAGTTTCGACGGCCAGATCGGCAGGCCGATATCGATGGAGCTGTCACGGCTCCACAGCGGCCGCGTCAGGTCGAAGCTGCGGTCAAAATGCGCCCAGGCGCCCCAGACCAGCATGACGATCAGCAAAAGGACCAGCAGGGTCGAGATCAGCTCGAACAGCCACAGCGCCCGGCCGCCAAGCGCGCCGACGACGATGTCCATGCGGATATGCCCGCCATTGCGCTGCACGTAAGAGATGCCAAGGAAGGCGATGAACGGCATCGCCGCCTCGATCAGGTCGACATAGCCGGGCAGCGGCGCGTTGAAGAACTTGCGCCCGGTGACCGAGTAGACCGCGAGAAACATCAGCGAGAAGACCGCAAGCCCGGACAGCAGCGCCATCAGGCGCTCCAGCGGCAGCAAGGCGCGGTCAAGCCGGCTGAGAAGGGAGCTGTCCTCGAGAACGGTGGAGGATCCGGCCATGGCCTGCCTTTCGTTTTGAACCGAGGCGGTCTTGCTGCCGCCTTCGGGTGGTCGGATGGGGATGCGGGTCGCGTGCCCGGCCGGTGCCGAAGCCTGCGGCGGGTCCGGTCCGCCCCCCTGAGGAAAGCGGCCCGGGTACGCGCCCCCCGGATCAGTTGCCCGCGCGTTGCGCCTCGAGCGTCTCCATCACCAGGTCATACAGCTCCTGGCCCGGGATCCCCTGGGCTTCCATGTCGGCAATCCAGGCCTCGCGGATCGGATCTGCCGCGGTGGAGCGGAATTCGGCGATAGCCTTGTCCGAGAGCATCACCTTCTCGACGCCCTTCTCGTCCAGGACCTCGTCCCACTGCTTCAGCAGCTCGCCGTAGTTTTCCAGGTAATAGTCGATCGCCTCGGGCACCGAGCTGTCGAGCGCCTCGCGCTCCTCGTCGGTCAGCGACTCGTAGGCGTCGATATTGACCACCACCGGGCAGTTTACCGTTCCGGGGTTGAGGTTCGCGGTCCACCAGTCGGCCTCGTTGATCGTGCCGAAGGACAGATGCGCATGCTGGGCAAAGGCCACCGTGTCGACCACGCCGGATTCCATCGCCTGGTAGGCCTCGGACGAGGTCACCGAGGTCGGCACCGCGCCCACCGTCTCGAAGGCCTTGCCGATGCCGCCGGTGGCGCGGACGCGCATGCCGTCGAATTCCGCCAGCTCGTCGCGCGGCTCGCCGGTGCCGACGATGTTGTACTGCGGCATGGGCGAGGTCATCAGATACTTGGCGTTCCACTGCGCCATCTCGTCCACTGCCGCCGGGTGTTCGTAGACGGCGTGGCTGATCGCCACTTCCTCGTCCAGCGTGTTCACGCCGAGGAACGGCAGCTCCAGCACCGTGATCACGCGGTTCTTGTCGGGGTGATAGCCGGCGCAGAACTGCGCCATCTCGAAGGCCCCGATCGAGATCCCGTCAAGGTTGTCGGTGTTCTTGGACAGCCCGCCATAGGAGATGTTCATCGTGAACTCCCCGTCGGTCTTCTCCGAGACCAGCTCGGCCAGCTTTTCCACGTGTTCGGTAAAGGCCCTGCGCTTGCCCCAGAGCGAGACGTTCCACTCGGTGGCCATGCCCTCGGTGGCGAAGGCAACGCAAAGCGCCGCGGTGGCGGCGCCGGTCAGGTATCGTGTCATAAGTTCCTCCCGTTCATGCCGCCTGTCGTGCCGCGGCTCGCAAGCAGCAAGGGCACGGGGCGGCTTGGCGATCAGGCTAGCCAAAGCGATCTGCCGTGCCAAGCCCTCGCGGGATGGTCACTCATCCGAAACGTGCAGGCGAAGGGCGGAGAGGACGCAAGTGCGGCAGGATCCGATCCATTGCGCCCTGCCCCGGTAGTGCGGTCAGCGTCCGGGGTCCGGCGCCTGCCCTGCGATCCTTGTGCGACACCATCGGACGGCCGGTGCCGGCAAAACCGGCGTTACCGCAACCAGGCGACGCGACTCGGCCCCGTGCGATTGTGCCGTGGCGTCACTTCGCGGCGTGCTCCGCAAGGCCCGGCACCATATGTCACACCGATGCCGCAGGGCGGCATCGACCGACTCCGGCGCTAACATGTGGCCCTGTCATTTACACCCGTGGGAAATGTTGACAAACAATCGCCTGCGGCACTGGATCTTTTCCGGTTCCGCAACGTGACGATTTACAAGAATGATCTCACTTGAGAAAAACGTTTACAAGCAAATCGTTTCTTTACTTATGGTTATTCCATTATTTTCAAGTCCGGGTATTATCTGCCCATCCAGAGGACAGACGCGCGGGGGCCTGGACAGGAGGTTCCGCCCCACGCACTTCCACGTGAGGAGGAGACCATCATGAACGACATGACCGGCGATCACGCCGCAACCGCCGTCTTTGCCCCGTCGGACGACATCGTCGATCACGCCAAGATCGACAGCGCGAAATACGAAGAGATGTACAAGGCCTCGATCGACGATCCCGAGGCCTTCTGGGGTGAGCAAGGCAAGCGGCTCGACTGGATCAAGCCCTACAGCAAGGTGAAGAACACCAGCTTTGCCCCCGGCAACGTCGACATCAAATGGTTCGAGGACGGCACGCTGAACGTCTCGGCCAATTGCATCGACCGCCACCTGAAGGACCGCGGCAACCAGACCGCGATCATCTTCGAACCCGACGATCCGAACGAGCCGGCCAAGTACATCACCTACAGCCAGCTGCACGTGGCCGTCTGCCGGATGGCCAACGTGCTCGAGAGCATGGGCGTGCGCAAGGGCGACCGGGTGGTGATCTACCTGCCGATGATCCCCGAGGCGGCCTATGCCATGCTGGCCTGCGCCCGGATCGGCGCGATCCATTCCATCGTCTTCGCCGGCTTCTCGCCCGACGCGCTGTCGGCCCGGATCAACGGCTGCGACGCCAAGGTGATCATCACCGCCGACACCGCCCCGCGCGGCGGCCGCAAGACGGCGCTGAAATCCAACGCCGATGCCGCGCTGCTCCATTGCAAGGACAGCGTGAAATGCCTGGTGGTCAAGCGCACCGGCGATCAGACCACCTGGATCGACGGGCGCGACTACGATTACAACGAGATGGCGCTCGAGGCCGACGATTACGCGCGCCCCGCCGAGATGAACGCCGAGGATCCGCTGTTCATCCTCTATACCTCCGGCTCGACCGGGCAGCCCAAGGGCGTGGTGCACACCACCGGCGGCTACCTGCTTTATGCCGCGATGACGCATGAATACGTCTTCGACTACCACGATGGCGATGTGTTCTGGTGCACCGCGGATGTCGGCTGGGTGACGGGGCACAGCTATATCGTCTACGGGCCGCTGGCCAACGGCGCGATCACCCTGATGTTCGAAGGCGTGCCGACCTGGCCGGACGCCAGCCGCTTCTGGGAAGTCTGCGAGAAGCACAAGGTGAACCAGTTCTACACCGCCCCCACCGCGCTGCGCGCGCTGATGGGCCAGGGCAATGCGCCGGTCGAGAAATGCGATCTGTCGTCGCTGCGGATCCTCGGCACGGTGGGCGAGCCGATCAACCCCGAGGCCTGGAACTGGTATTACAACGTGATCGGCCAGGGCCGCTGCCCCATCGTCGACACCTGGTGGCAGACCGAGACGGGCGGCCACATGATGACCCCGCTGCCCGGCGCCCATGCGCTGAAGCCTGGATCGGCGATGAAGCCGTTCTTCGGGGTGAAGCCCGTGGTGCTCGATCCGCAGACGGGCGAGGAGATCCACAGCTACCCGACAGAGGGCGTGCTGTGCATCGCCGACAGCTGGCCCAGCCAGATGCGCACCGTCTGGGGCGATCACGAGCGGTTCGAGAAGACCTATTTCTCGGACTACAAGGGCTATTACTTCGCCGGCGACGGCTGCAAGCGGGACGAGGACGGGGATTTCTGGATCACCGGCCGCGTCGATGACGTGATCAACGTCTCGGGCCACCGCATGGGCACGGCCGAGGTCGAAAGCGCGCTGGTGGCGCATGCCAAGGTGGCCGAGGCCGCCGTGGTCGGCTACCCGCACGAGATCAAGGGCCAGGGCATTTATTGCTACGTCACGCTGATGAACGATGCCGAACCCTCGGAAGAGCTCCGCAAGGAGCTGCGCCAGTGGGTCCGCACCGAGATCGGCCCGATCGCAAGCCCCGACGTGATCCAGTGGGCCCCGGGCCTACCCAAGACCCGGTCGGGCAAGATCATGCGCCGGATCCTGCGCAAGATCGCCGAGAACGACTTCGACTCGCTCGGCGACACCTCGACCCTGGCCGACCCCTCGGTGGTCGACGACCTGATCGAGAACCGCGCCAAGTAGGGTGGGTTTCCAACCCACCGCTTCGGTGTCCCACGCGTGGGACACCGACCCCCTTCAGGAAAATCAACGGGTTGCAGGGCCACATTAACGGCTTGTTCACGACTTGACCGGCCGCCCCCGACCCGCGCGAGCGCCCATGCGCCCCTCGATGGAGACCACCACATGGACGGAACGACACCCACCACAGCGCCTGCCGTGCTCATCCTTCTCGGCCCGCCGGGCGCCGGCAAGGGCACCCAGGCGCGCAAGCTGGAAGAGACCTTCGGCCTCGTTCAGCTCTCCACCGGCGACCTGCTGCGCGCCGCGGTGGCGCAGGGGACCGAGGCGGGAAAGGCCGCCAAGTCGGTGATGGACTCCGGCGGGCTGGTCAGCGACGAGATCGTCATCGCCATCCTGCGCGACCGGCTGGCCGAACCCGATTGCCAGCAGGGCGTCATCCTCGACGGCTTTCCGCGCACCACGTTCCAGGCGCGCGCGCTGGATGCGCTGCTGGCCGAAAGCGGTCAGTCGATCAACGCCGCGATCAGCTTCGAGGTCGACGACGCCGCCATGGTCGAACGCATCTCGGGCCGCTACACCTGCGCCGGCTGCGGCGAGGGCTATCACGACAGTTTCAAGCAGCCGAAAGCGGCGGGCAAATGCGACAAGTGCGGCAGCACCGAATTCAAGCGCCGCGCCGATGACAAGGCCGAAACCGTGGCCGCGCGGCTCGAGGCCTATCACGCCGACACCGCCCCGCTGATCGGCTATTACGACGCCACCGGCGTGCTGCAGAGGATCGACGCCATGGGCGAGATCGACGAGATCTTCGCCGCCCTGTCGCGCAGGGTGGAAACCGCCGTCGCCTGAGACGGACCGGTGGCGGTGGGGTGAAACCCCACCCTACCCGTCCTTGCGCCGTCCAGACCCCGTCCTGCCCCCGGCACGCGGCCGGAGACGGGTGCACCAGTGGCCGGCACCGTCACGCGTCGCGTCGGCCCCGGCTCACAGGCCGCCTCTTGAAGCCGCTCCTGCGTAGGGTGGGGTTTTACCCCACCGCCACGCCCTCGCGGCCCGCCGGCCTCGTCCGTGCCTCATCCCTCCCCGAACCACAGCTTCGGCTCGGCAAGTTCCACCGAATTGCCCGCCGGATCGCGCAGATAGATCGACCGCGCGCCATTGGGCCATTGGAAATCCGCCTCGATCTCCAGCCCCGCGCCCTCCAGCCGCTGCCGCCAGCCGTCCATCGCCGGCCCCGCAACCGAGAAACACACATGCCCCGGCCCCTCGGCCCCATGGGCGGGCACCGGCAGGTCCGGATTGCCCGGCGGCTTGCGCGTCTCCTCGGCCACGAAACACAACAGCACCGACCCGCCACAGCGGAAGAACACGTGCCGCCCCTCCAGCCTCAGGATACGCTCCAGCCCCAGGGTGCCGCCATAGAAGGCCTCTGCCGCATCCAGGTCCCCGACATAGACTGCCGCCTCCAGCAGCCCCTGCAGGTCTTCCGCCATCGCCTTATCCTTTCTTCTCTTGACAGGATCACCCCCCAGGGCGCCCAATCGGCCTGTCCATGGAGGGAGGTCGACCCATGTCCGACAACCGTGTCATCCGACCCTGCCAGAAGCTCCGCCCCGGCGGAACCTACGACGGCAAGCAGGGCTTTTCCTACTTCGAAGGCATCGCGCGCCAGACCACCGGAAGCGAGGCGATCTGCATGCATATCCTGCGCATCCCGCCCGGAGGCCGCGCCAGGGCGCATCTGCATGAAAGCCACGAGACGGCGATCTACGTGATGGAAGGATCGGCCATCATGTACTGGGGCGAGCGGCTTGAGCACCTGATGGAGACCAACGCCGGCGACCTGATCTACATCCCGGCCGGCATGCCGCACCTGCCGATGAACACGGGCAGCGTGGACGCGGTGGCCGTGATCTCGCGCACCGATCCGAACGAACAGGAAAGCGTGAAGCTTCTGCCCGAACTCGAAGAGCTGGTGCCCTGACGCTCAGGCCGGCCGCGGGCGCGGTCAGGGCGCGATAGCCCGTCTGCCCCGCCGCCCCCGCCGGGGCAACCCGGTCCCGGCGTCCCTGGCTCAGACCCCGGTCGCCGGGATCCCCGAACGTTCCACCCTGCGCGGCGCGGTCAGCTCCTTCCAGGTCGACAGCGCCCTGTTCACCGGCTGGTGCGGCTTTCGCGGGACAAAGTCGCCATGCCCGGCCTCGGCCTTCATCTCGCCATCCATGACCGCGACCTTGCCGCGGGTCAGGACAAAGCGCGGCAGGCCCTTCACCTCCATCCCCTCGAAGACGTTGTAATCGATGATGGATTGCTGCGTGTCGGCGGTGATCGTCTTGCCCTTCTCCGGGTCGAATACCACCAGGTCGGCATCGTCCCCCACCAGCACCGCGCCCTTCTTCGGATACATGTTCAGGATCTTGGCAATATTGGTCGAGGTCACGGCGACGAATTCATTGGGCGTCAGCCGCCCCGTGGCCACCCCCTTGGTCCAGAGCATCGGTAGCCGATCCTCCAGCCCGCCGGTGCCATTGGGGATCTTGGTAAAATCGCCCAGCCCCATGCGCTTCTGCTCGGTGGTGAAGGCGCAGTGATCGGTCGCCACGACCGACAGCGTCCCCGCCTGCAGCCCGGCCCAAAGCCCGTCCTGGTGCAGCTTCGAGCGGAACGGCGGCGACATCACGCGCCGCGCGGCATGGTCCCAGTCGGGGTTCTGGTATTCGCTCTCGTCCAGCACGAGATGCTGGATCAGCGGCTCGCCCCAGACGCGCTTGCCGTTCTGCTTCGCGCGCCGGATCGCCTCGTGCGACTGCTCGCAGGAGGTATGGACCACGTAAAGCGGCACCCCGGCCATGTCCGCGATCATGATGGCGCGGTTGGTGGCCTCTCCCTCGACCTCCGGAGGCCGGGAATAGGCATGGGCCTCGGGCCCGGTGTTGCCCTCGGCCAGCAGCCGTGCCTGCAGGTCGGCCACGATGTCGCCGTTCTCGGCATGGACAAGCGGCAGCGCGCCCAGCTCGGCGCAGCGGGTGAAAGACGCGAACATCTCGTCGTCATTCACCATCAGCGCGCCCTTGTAGGCCATGAAATGCTTGAACGAGGTGATGCCGCGATCCACCACCTCCTTCATCTCGTTGAAGACCTGCTCGGACCACCAGGTGATCGCCATGTGAAAGGAATAGTCACAGGTCGCCATGGTGGATTTGTTGTCCCACATCTTGATCGCGTCCATCAGCCCCTGGCCCGGGCTGGGCAGGGCAAAGTCCACCACCATCGTCGTCCCGCCCGACAGCGCCGCCCTGGTGCCGCTTTCGAAGGTCTCGGCGGCATAGGTGCCCATGAAGGGCATCTCCAGATGTGTATGCGGATCGATCCCGCCGGGCATGACGTAACAGCCCGAGGCGTCCAGCACCTCGTCCCCTGTCAGGTCGGGCCCGATCTCGGTGATCACGCCGCCCGCGACGCGGACATCGGCCTCGTAGGTCAGATCGGCGGTGACGATGGTCCCGCCCTTGATGATGGTGGACATGTCTCTTCTCCGTTTTCCCACCCGGCCCCGCCGTCAGGCCGGTGCGCGGGCCCCTGTCTTCATCTTTGTCCAAATACCTCCGGGGGAGTCGCCCCGCGGGCGACGGGGGCAGCGCCCCCTAGTCCACGATCTCCGCCGTCTCGACCACCGCATGAAACAGCACATCCGTCCCCGCCGCGGCCCAGGCAGGGGAAATCTCCTCCGCCTCGTTGTGGCTCAGCCCGTCGACGCAGGGGCACATGATCATCGCCGTCGGCGCCACATCGTTGACCCAGCAGGCGTCGTGCCCCGCGCCCGAGACGATATCCATGTGGCTGTAGCCCAGCCGTTCGGCCGCCGCGCGGATGGTCGCGACGCAGCCTTCGTCGAAGGCGGGCGGATCGAACTGGCCGACGATCTCGGTCTCCAGCGATACACCGATCTCCTCGCAGAGTTGTGGCGCCTTTTCACCGAATTCCTCCAGCATCGCCGAGAGCACCTCGGGCACGTGCGACCGGAAATCGACGGTAAACACCACGCGGCCGGGGATGATGTTGCGCGAATTGGGGTAGACATCGATATGACCGATGGCGCCCGCCGCGTTGGGCTGGTGCGACATGGCGATCTCGTGGACCAGCTCGGTGATCAGTGCCAGCCCGCGCCCGGCGTTGCGGCGCATCGGCATCGGGGTGGAGCCGGTGTGGCTTTCCTTGCCGGTCACGGTGCACTGGATCCAGCGCAGGCCCTGTCCGTGGGTGACGACGCCGATGTCCTTGCCCTCGGCCTCCAGGATCGGGCCCTGCTCGATGTGCAGCTCGAAGAGCGCGTGCATCTTGCGGGCGCCGACGGTCTCGTCGCCCTTCCAGCCGATGCGCTCCAGCTCGGCGCCGAAGGTCTTGCCCGAGCCATCCTCGCGCGCATAGGCCCAGTCGCGGTCCAGCACGCCGGCAAAGACGCCCGAGGCCAGCATCGCGGGGGCAAAGCGCGTGCCCTCCTCGTTGGTCCAGTTGACCACGACGATGGGATGCTTCGTCCGGATGTCGAGATCGTTGAGCGTCCGCACCACTTCGAGCGCGCCCAGCACGCCCAGCACGCCGTCGTACTTGCCGCCCGTCGGCTGAGTGTCGAGGTGGCTGCCCATGTAGACCGGCAGCGCCTCGGGGTCGGTGCCCTCGCGGCGGGCGAACATGTTGCCCATCTCGTCCACGCCCATGGTCATCCCGGCGGACTCGCACCAGGATTGAAAGAGCGCGCGGCCTTCGGCATCCTCGTCGGTCAGCGCCTGGCGGTTGTTGCCCCCGGCGATGCCGGGGCCGATCCTGGCCATCTCCATCAGGCTGTCCCAGAGCCGTTCGCCATTGATCCGAAGGTTCTCACCCGGCGCTGCCATGCCCGCCCCCACATTCATGTTCGTTTTGATTTGACCAGTTGGTCAAAGCGACGCTACCACGGGGCCGAAGACAGTCAAGCGCCGCGCCCGCCGGGGCGCGCGGGATCCGCGCCGCCAGGCCTGCGTTGACCGCGAAAGAGGCAGCAGCCCGGGCGTCTTGCGGCGCATCCGGGACGCAGCAGGAGAGACCGCCCCGATGCCGAAGGACCGCACGCCGACGAGGATCCAGAAGAAGAACCGCGCCGCCATCATGGATGCCGCGCTCGAGGTCTTCTCGGCACAGGGGTTCCGGGGGGCGACGGTGGACGAAATCGCAAGCCTTTCAGGGCTTTCGAAGCCGAACCTGCTGTATTATTTCGCCTCGAAGGAAGCGATCTACCTGGCCCTCCTGGAACGCCAGCTGGACACCTGGCTGGCGCCGCTGCACGATCTCGACCCCGATGGCGAACCGCTGGAGCAGCTGCTGGGCTACGTGCGCCGCAAGCTGGAGATGAGCCGCGATTTCCCGCGCGAAAGCCGGCTTTTCGCGCATGAAATCATCCAGGGCGCGCCGCGGATCGGGCCGGTGCTGTCGCGCGATCTCAAGGCGCTGGTGGACGAAAAGGCAGCGGTGATCCGGGGCTGGATCGCAGCCGGGCGCATCGCTCCAGTGCATCCGCATCACCTGATCTTCTCGATCTGGTCGCTGACCCAGCATTACGCGGATTTCGACGTGCAGGTGCGCGCCGTGCTGGGCCAGGAAGATCCGTTCGAGGCCGCGCCGGACTATCTGGACACGCTGTTCACGCGGCTGCTGACGCCTTAACGACCCCTTAACCAACCCGGGCCTAGCCTGCCGCCATGCACAGGCCCGCCGATCCCTGTCCACCCGAGCGCCATCGCCGCGATCCCTGGATCGAACAGCTGTTTTCCAGCAAGGCGGCCCGGCGCGGCGCGGTCGTGCGCCGGTCGATGAGCTGGGTCGACCGCGAAGTCGGGCGCGAGGCGTTTCTCGCCGAAGTGCGCCAGCGCGGCTACCATGTGATCCAGACGGCGGACCAGTTTGTGGTCGTCTGCCACGATGGCCCGATCCGTCTTCTGTTCTGATCCCCCACGTCCGCCCGGGGCCGCAGAAAATTCGGCGAATTTTCTCGGACACCCCGCGCGCCGCCGGCCTATTTCGCCGCCTTCGCCATCGGGTTGTTGGGATGGGTCGTCCAGTTGCCGTACTCCGCCGGGACGACCTGTCCGGTGCGCGGGTCGCGCTGGCCCGGGGCGAGCTGCTCCATCGTGATGCAATCCTCGACCGGGCAGACATCGACGCAAAGGTTGCAGGCAACGCATTCGCTGTCATCGACCTCGAAGACGCGGCTGGGTTTCATCAAAATGGCCTGGTGCGAAGTGTCCTCGCAGGCGGCAAAGCAGCGGCCGCACTTGATGCAGGCGTCCTGATCGATCCGCGCCTTGGTGATGTAGTTGAGGTTGAGATACTGCCAGTCGGTCACGTTGGGAACCGCGCGGCCGACGATGTCGGCGACGGAGGCATGGCCCTTGTCGTCCATCCATTGCGACAGGCCGGCGATCATCTCCTGCACCACCTTGAAGCCGTAGGTCATCGCCGCCGTGCAGACCTGCACGTTGCCCGCGCCAAGCGCCAGGAACTCGGCCGCGTCGCGCCAGGTGGTGACCCCGCCGATGCCCGAGATCGGCAGGCCGTATGTCTCCGGGTCGCGCGCGATCTCGGCCACCATGTTCAGCGCGATGGGTTTGACGGCCGGGCCGCAATAGCCGCCATGGCTGCCCTTGCCGTCGATCGAGGGTTCGGGGCTGAAGGTGTCGAGGTTCACGGAGGTGATCGACGACACCGTGTTGATCAGCGAGACCGCATCCGCCCCGCCGTTCTTGGCCGCCCGGGCAGGTTGGCGGATGTCGGTGATGTTGGGCGTCAGCTTCACGATGACGGGCCTGTCGTAGTTCTGCTTGCACCAGCGGGTGACCATCTCGATGTACTCGGGCACCTGCCCCACGGCAGATCCCATGCCGCGCTCGCTCATGCCGTGGGGACAGCCGAAGTTCAGCTCGATCCCGTCGGCTCCGGTCTCGGCCACGCGGGGCAGGATCGCCTTCCAGGCGGCCTCCTCGCAGGGGACCATGATCGACACGACAAGCGCGCGGTCGGGGTAATCCGCCTTGACGCGGGCGATCTCCTCCAGGTTCACCTCCAGCGGGCGGTCGGTGATCAGTTCGATGTTGTTGAGCCCCAGAACCCGCCGGTCGGCGCCATGCACTACGCCGTAGCGCGGCCCGTTGACGTTGACGAGCGGCGGGCCCGCCTCGCCCAGGGTCTTCCAGACCACGCCGCCCCAGCCCGCCTCGAAGGCGCGGCGGACGTTGTATTCCTTGTCCGTGGGCGGCGCGGAGGCCAGCCAGAAGGGGTTGGGGCTGCGGATGCCCAGAAAGTCCGTTGTCAGATCAGCCATGCCGGGATCCTCCCCTTGTGGCACATTGATGTCCTGGTCGTTGCGGAAATATCCATGTCCGGTCCGCCTCAGGCGCTCAGCGCGGCATGGATGTCCATCGCGGCATCCCGGCCCTCGGCCACGGCGGTCACGGTCAGGTCCTCGCCGCCGGCGGCGCAATCGCCCCCGGCCCAGACCCCGGGCATCGAGGTGCGCCCGGGCCCCTCGACCGCGATCTTGCCGCCCTCGAGCGCCACGCCCTCGGGCACGGCGGAGAGAGACTGGCCGATGGCGACAAAGACCTGGTCGGCTGGCAGGCGGATCGTCTCGCCGGTCTCGACCAGCTTGCCGTCCACGGTTTCGGTATAGGCGAGCTCGACCTCGGCCACGGATCCGTTGCCATGCACGGCGACGGGGGTGACGTTGAACATCAGCCGCACGCCCTTCGAGGCGGCAAGGTCCTGTTCATAGACGCTGGCGCCCATGGCCGGGCGGTCGCGGCGGTAGGCCATGGTCACGGTCTCGGCGCCCAGCAGACGGGATTGCACGGCGGCATCCACCGCCGTCATGCCGCCACCGATGACCACCACGTCGCGGCCCACGGGCAGCGCCGACAGATCCTCGGCCTGGCGCAGGCCGGCGATGAAATCGACCGCCGGCACAACGCCGGTCCTGTCGCCCCCCTCGGCGCGCAGCGCGTTCACCCCAGCCAGCCCGATCGACAGGAAGACGGCGTCGTGCTCGGCCTTCAGCCCGTCCAGCGTCAGGCCGGCGCCAAGCGCCCTGCCCGTCTCGATCGTGATGCCGCCGATCTGCAGCAGCCAGTCGACCTCGGCCGCCGCGAATCCATCGGTGGACTTGTAGGCGGCGATGCCGAATTCGTTCAGCCCGCCGGGCTTCGGCCGGGCCTCGAACACCACCACGTCATGGCCCAGCATCGCCAGCCGGTGCGCGCAGGCCAGCCCCGCCGGCCCGGCGCCCACCACCGCGATGCTGCGGCCCGGCGGCTCGGCCCGGGTGAAGGGATGCACGCCCCTGGCCATCAGCGCATCGGTCGCGTGGCGCTGCAGGCGGCCGATCTCTACCGGTTTGCCTTCGGCCGCCTCGCGCACGCAGGCCTCTTCACACAGCGTTTCCGTCGGGCAGACCCGGGCGCACATGCCGCCCAGGATGTTCTGGTCGAAAATCGTCCTTGCCGCCGCCTCCGGCTGGCCGGTCTGGATCTGGCGGATGAACAGCGGGATGTCGATCGAGGTCGGACAGGCCGTCACACAGGGCGCGTCGTGGCAGAAGTAGCAGCGGTCCGCCGCCACCGAGGCCTCGTGCGCGGCATAGGGCGCGTGCAGATCCTTGAAATTGGCGGCGATCTCCTCGGAGGAGAGGCGTCCGGGCGCGATCCCCGGAGCGCGACTGGGCGTGGCCATGGCTGTCTCCCTCGTTGCTTGGCCTGTGCCGGGATGAACCCGGCCCATGGAGGAAGTCTGGCACAGGTTGAAATTTTATCAATTGGTAAAATATGTCTTGTGGCCAGCCCGGACCCGTCGCGCCGGTACGGGCGGGTATGTCTGCCCAAAACAAAGGCGCCGGACCAGGGGCCGGCGCCTTCGCATTCTATCGACGGGCTTCAGGGCCCTGAAACACGGGTCCGGCCTGCGCCGGGACCCGGCGGATCAGCCCTGTGCCGCCTGGCAGTTGATCAGCTCTTCGACGCCCTTCAGCGTGCCGTCCAGGCTGAGCGTGACGGGCGGGTTGTCGCCCGCGGTCACGGTCATCTGGGTCTTCTTGGCGAATTCGTAGACCAGGGCCACGTTGTTGGTGAAGACGAAACCGCCGTACCAGGGGCCGTCGATGTAACCTTCGGATTCACCGTTGAATTCCACGCCCTCGAAGAGGAAGCTGACCGGTGCCTTGGCGCCTTCCTCGATGAAGGTCCAGTCCTCGGAATAGGCGGCGAAGAAGCCACCGTCGCGCAGCGGCAGCAGGCCGAACTGCAGCAGGATTCCGTTGTCGAAGGTCTTCTCCATCAGGCAGCCATTGCCCGCGTTTTCCTCGACCACGATGTTCCAGTCACCGACGGTCTTCCAGGCTTCCTGCGCCTGAGCGGCAGGGGTCAGGGCGGCCGCGAGGCCGGCGGCCACGGTAAAGGCGGCGGTGCGGCTGGCAATGAACTTGGTAAACATGTTGTCCCTCTTCTTTATTAACTGACACGTGCGCCCAGCATGACCCTGTCATGCAAAGGCCAGATGACATTGACCCCATGATCGGGGAAAAACCAAGCGAATTCCGAAGCGTGGCCGGATCGTGACGGCGACAGGCTGGAAATTGCCGTAAGGTCAGAACCGCGGGCCGGCCATGGGCCCGGCACGCCCCGGCCGGGCTCGGGCGGCCCTGCCCCGATCTTGTCATGCTGACGCCCGCACCACACCACATGATGATGCAACAAGGCCACGCCCGGCAGATCGCCGGGTCAGCGAGACCGCAAAGACATGGCCCGATGCCCGCCAGCAGAGCAGATCCGACCCCGCGCGCATATCACGCGGGTCTCACAGCTCCGACAGGCATGACACCCTGCCTGCGCCCGTCTATACAGAACCAAAGGTGCAACACGCAGAGGTTGCATCCAGCCAGTTGAGACCAAAGACCTTTGTCGCCATTTTCCTTGATGCACAGCGCCTTGTCGCACGTCTTGACCGTTCGGGTCCAGGCGCACGCAGCCCGCGCCATCGAATCGACGCACCAGGGCGCGAAGGTGCCGGGACCGTTCGGCCCAATGGTCCCAGGACCGAAATTCCTTCGACACGAGGTGTCCGCATGACCATCCGTCATCTCAAACGCGCCGATCCCCGGCCGGCCTCCGAATCCGCCGACCTTCGCGAGACGGTGAGAGAGATGCTGGAACGGATCGAGGCCGACGGCGCGCCGGCGGTGCTCGACTATGCCCGGACGCTGGATCACTGGGAGGGACCGGCCGAGCTGTCGGACGAGGCCCGCGCCGCCGCCATCGCCCGCGTGGATGACGACCAGCGCGCGCTGATCGGGCTGGCGCATGACAACATCCGCCGCTTTGCCGAGGCGCAGAAGGCCACGTTGCAGGATTGCGCGGTCGAGCTGCGACCGGGCCACTGGGCCGGGCAGAAGCAGATCCCGGTGGCGAGCGCGGGCTGCTACGTGCCGGGCGGGCGATATATCCATGTCGCCTCGGCGCTGATGACGATCACCACGGCGAAGGTGGCGGGCGTGGGCACGATCCTCGCGGCCTCGCCGCCGCAGCCGGGCAGCGGCATTCCCGACGCGGTGATCTACGCGATGGACCTGGCCGGAGCGGACCGGATCCTGACGCTGGGCGGGGTGCAGGCGATCGCGGCCATGGCCTTCGGGCTGTTCGGCTGCCCCGAAGCCAACATCCTGGCCGGCCCCGGAAATTCCTATGTGGCCGAAGCGAAACGCCAGCTGTTCGGGCGCGTCGGCATCGACATGTTCGCCGGCCCCACCGACAGTCTGGTGCTGGCCGACGACAGCGCCGACCCCGAGATCGTCGCCTGGGACCTTGTCGGTCAGGCCGAACATGGCGTCGACAGCCCGGTGTGGCTGGCCACCACCTGCCAGCCGCTGGCCGAGGAGGTGATGCGCCTGATCCCGACCCTGATCGACAGCCTGCCCGAGCGCAACGGTCACCTGGCGCGCGTCTCCTGGGCGGACCGGGGCGAGGTCATGCTGTGCGACAGCCGCGAGGAGATGGTCGAGATCTCGGAGGCCTATGCGCCCGAGCACCTGCATGTGCAGGCGCGCGATCTCGATTGGTGGCTTGAGCGGCTGAGCACCTACGGGTCGCTCTTCCTGGGCCAGGAGACGACGGTGGCCTTCGGCGACAAGGTTTCGGGGCCGAACCACGTGCTGCCGACCAGCGGTGCGGCACGCTACACCGGCGGGCTGTCTGTACAGAAGTTCACCAAGACGGTGACCTGGCAGCGCACCGACCGGGCCGCGATGCCCGAGCTGGCGCGCGCCACCGCGGGGATCAGCCGGGCCGAAGGGATGGCCGCCCACGCGGCCTCGGCCGAGGTGCGGCTGGAAAAGCTGACAGATGACAGCGCGAAGGGAGCGGCAGCAGAGCCCGGTGATGGTGATGCCGCCGGGACGCAGGCCAAGCGAAAGGCCCGCGTGGCCTGAAACGGCGCGGTGCGGTCAAGCATCGGGCATTCAAGGGCAAGGGCGTGAAGCCGACAATGGATCGGTCGGTACAATGCACGGCTTCCGGCGCATAAATCGTTGCGTTCATGGGAGATTTCACCCAGAAATAGCCCCGGGGGCAAGCAGGCGGCGAAGGGTGCGGAGACTCCGACCATGGCGACAACCAACAGTGAAACGGGACCCTCGGGCGACAGCGCCGTGGGGACGGCACAGGATGACGGCGCACCTGGCGCTGCGGCGTCCGGCGCGGTATCCGCGCAACCGGCCGCAGGCGATGGCGGCACGGCCGCGGCCCCGACGCCCGGATCGGCCGGCACCGCTGCCGGTACCACGGTCGACACCACGACTGACACCACGGCCACCGCGACGATGACAGAGGATCCGGCGCCCGATGCCTGGGCCGCCCCGGGCGAGACCGACAGCTTCGCCATGTACGGGCTGATCACCCTGGGCTTCCTGCTGTTCATCGTGATCTGGATCTACGCCATCTTCGACCGCTACGCCGAACGGCGCGGCGGGACCACACCGCTGCGCACGACGATCCCGACCATGCTGACGATCGGGCTGGCCTATGACCTGCTGCCGCCGCTGGAGAGTTTCAGCATCCTGCTGCCCCTGTCGCTGATCGCGGCCGCGCTGGCACGCGACATCGCGCTGTGGATCAAGCCGGAATCGGACGAGTTCCCGGGAGGTTACCGGAGATGATCGAGCTTCTGATCACCTGTTTCCCGCTGCTGATCCGCGTGGCCTACCTGCGCCTGCGCAAGCGCGAGATCACGGTCTATGCCGTGCACCGTGCGATCTTTGTCTGGATGGTGCTGTTTTTCGCGCTGATCTTCACGATCGAGTATTACCACCCCGACAGCCGCAACGCGCTGATCCCCTTCCGGATCGTGCCGGTGGTGCCCGAAACGTCGGGCACGGTGACCGAGATCATGGTCGTGGGCGGCCAGCAGGTGAAGAGGGGCGACCTTCTCTTCACCATCGACGACAGTTCGGAACAGGCCGCCGTCGCCGCGTCCCAGGCGCAGGTGGCGGAGGTGCAAAGCCAGATCGCGCTGGCCAAGTCCGAAGTGCAGGAAGCCCAGGCCGAGGTGCTGCGCGCCCAGGCCGACCAGGCTGAGGCCGAGCTGACGATGACCAATCTCGAACGGCTGGGCCAGGAGAATTCTCCGGCCTATGCCGAGGACAAGTACCTGCGTGCCAAGGACCGGTTCGACGCCGCCTCGGCCGAGGTGTCGGCGGCGGAATACAAGGTGCAGTCGCTGCAATTGCAGGTCGATCAGGTGCTGCCCGCGCAGCTGACGGCGGCGAAGGCGCAGCTGAACCAGAAACAGGTGGAGCTGTCGAAGACCCGCGTCACCGCGATGGTGGACGGGCGGATCGACCAGTTGACCCTGAACGTGGGGGATCGGGCCGCGCAGATTGCGCTGAACCCGTCCATGGTGATCGTGCCCGACGTGTCCGAAGAATCTCCGCTGGAGATTGTCGGAGGGTTCTCGCAGGTCAACCGCGCCGTGCTGCACGAGGGCATGCCGGCCGAGGTCGCCTGTTCGACGAACATCAACAGCGGCATGAAGAATTCTGTCTTCCCGGCCCGCGTGACACGGGTGCAGGAGGCGGTGGCCACCGGCCAGCTTGGGCCGACCGGCTCGCTTTTGCAGCCCTCGCAGCAGATCCAGCGTGGCGGGCCCGGGGATCTGGTGGTCTATCTGCGGCTGGTCTATCCCGAACACCAGGCGATGCTGGTCGAGGGCAGCGGCTGCCTTGTGCAGGCCTATACGACGAAGATCAGCGGGCCGATGGCCGGGACCTTCATGGGCGAGGTGATCCAGGCCTGGGCGCTGGAAAAGGCGCTGATCATGCGGATGAAGGTCTGGATCATGCTGTTCATGGGCACGGGGCTGGGCGGCGAAGGCTAAGCCCCTGCCCCGGCCGTGCCGGCGCTTTCGGTGTCAAAGTCTGGCCGTGGCGTCGCTGAGTGAGTCACCGATCGGCCCTGGCTGTGCCAGGGGATCGTCGTCGGGCCGTTGCCGGACCACCTCCAGACAGCCGGGGCGTCACCCGGGGCTGATGTCGTGGACGTTCAGATCGTCGCCGCAGATCTCGCGGGCCAGCTCCACCACGTGTTCGTGGTGCGTGAAGTACAGCGCCTGCCCCTGCCGCCCCAACTCGCGCAGAAGACCCAGCGCGGCGGATGTGCGCGTGTTGTCAAAGGTTTCCATGATGTCATCGGCAACGAAGGGCAAGGCCACGCCGCGCGCGGAATAGTCCCGATAGCCCGCCAGCCGCAGCGCCAGGTAAAGCTGGAACCGTGTGCCCTTCGACATCTCGGATGCCGCGACCGAGCGATTGTCGCGCCCGCGGATGGCCAGCAAGGTCTCGGCCTCGCCCGCGGTACGGGTCTGCAGGTCGGTATAGGCGCCGGCGGTCAGGGTGCGGAACGCGTCGGCGGTGGCGGACAGCATCGCGGAGCGGTGGCTGTCCCGGTAGCGCGCCAGCGCCTGTTCCGCCGCAGCCAGCCCGATCTGCAGCCGCAGGTGACGCCGGGCCTTGTCGGACAGATCCACCAGCAGCGTCGCCTGCTGTTCGGCCAGCCGCGCCGCGGCATCGTCGCCGCCAAGCGCCTGCAGCGCGCCGGCGGTTAGCCGCGCCTCGCCGATGGCATCCTCCAGCTCGGTCTGCGCCGTTGCGAGATCCCCGTCGAGCCCCGCGCAGCGCGCCTCGACCTCGGGCAGGTCAGCCGCATCGAGGATTTCGGCGGCAGCGGCCATGTCCTCTGCCCCGAGGGCGGGCAGGATCTCCTGCCGGAGCCTGTCGATTTCATGCCGCAGCGTCTCGGCCTGCGCGGCGGTGGACAGCGCCGAGAGGAGGTCGCCGGCGCTGGCGATCGCCTGGGGTTGCGGCAGGGCACGGGCCTTGTCGGCGATGTCGGCAGCGATGTCCGACAAACGGCTGCGCGCCTCCTGTTCCGCCTGGCGCAGCTCGGCCAGCCGGGCCTGCCGGTCGGCATGGCGGGTCTCGGCCTCCTGCGCTGTGGCCAGCCGGGCGCGCAGGGCCGCGGCGGTGGCACCGGGTGTCTCCCGCTCGGGCTCCTGCAGGGCGGCCGCCATCCGGGCGACGGAGGTAGCGAAGCCGGCCTGGTCGGCCTCCATCGCGGCGATGCGGCTGGCGAGCCGGTCGCGTTCGGTGCGGGTTTCGAGCAGCGTGCGAAGGGCCGGAAGAGCGGTGAGGAAGGCGGCGGCGTCGTGGAGCGTCTCGGGCAGTGCCGTGCGGGCGCGGCTCCAGTCCGCCGACGCCGTATCGAGGGCGGTTCGGGTCTGATCCAGGGCGCGCGTCCGCGTCTCGCGGGACTGGCGCGCGGTGTCCAGCGCCTTGCGGTGCTCGGCGATACGGGCGGCCATTTCGGCGCGGCGCAGCTGCTCGGCGCGGGCACGGGCGGTCAGCGTGGCAAATGGCGTTCCGTCCGCCTCCGAAAGCCCAAGCGCGGCACACATGCGGGCGGCGGCGGCGGATTGCGCTGCCTGCGCCTCGGCCAGGGTCTGCCCGGCGCGCGCCAGCCTCGCCTGCGCCTCGTGCGCGCGATGAAGGTGATCGAGCCAGGCCGTGAGGTCGGCGGGGTCCAGTTCGGGCAGGCCGAAGCGGCTGCAAAGATCGCGGAAGTCCTGGAGGAGCGTGTCGTGGATCTCCTCGGCCCTCGCGTGTTCCGAGATGCGGGCCTCCAGCAAGGTTTGGGCGTCGATCGTCGCAAGCCTGCCGTCGCGCAGGCGGCCCAGCTGTTCGGCCATGCCCAGCCGGGCCTCCTGCAAGCTGTCGAGACGCAGCATCTCGGCATGGAAGAGCGCGGCGGTCTCGGATGTCAGCGCCGCGCTGTGGCGGGTCCAGCTGGTGTCGCGGGCGGCGCGCGCGGCCTCGGCCTGGGCATCCGTCACGAGGGAGGCATCGGCCTCCAGCGCCGTGCAGCGCGCCTGTGCCTGATCGCGCGACACCTGCGCCTCGGCCCGGCGCTCTTCGGCCCGGTCGAGGGTGCGGAGGGCGTCTGACCACCGGTCAAGGCGGCGGGCAAGCTGATCTCGGGAGAGGAGCAGCGGCGGCAGTGTATCCTCCGGGCCGGTCCAGGGCGTGAGCGCCGCGCGCGACGCGGCGAGGTCGGCCTGCGCCTCGGCCTGAGCCGCGCGGGCGCGCGACACGTCCCCGGCCAGGGTCTCGGGCTCCAGCTCTTCCAGCAGGGTGGCCAGATCGGGATCCGGCGTATCGGACGTATCGGGCGCGGCCTCGGTCGCCTTGACCAATGCAGCATCGGCCTCGGCCAGGTCCTGCGCGGCGCGGGTCGCGGCGCGCTCGGCCTCCTGCAGGGCGCGGGCGGCTGTTTCGGCTGTGGCAAGTGCCGGTGACGGCGGCGGCAGGGTCTCGTCGGGCAGCGACAGGTCACGGTGCAGCGCGCGGATCTCGCCCGCCAGTTCGGACAGCGACGCCCGGCGGCTGGGCAGGTCCCCCTCGGCCGAGAGCGCCCGGGCGCGCGGCTTGTCCATAAGCTGTCCCAGCGCCTCGGCATGGGTCAGGGCAAGCGGATCGCGGGGCGGCGTATCGCCCTCGGTCTCAAGCCGCGCGATGGCATCCGTGGCGCCGGACAGGCGCGTGCGGGCCTCGACCTCGGCATCGCGCAGGGTCTCGGCCTCGGCCTGCCAATGGGCCGGCACGGCGGGCCAGTCGGCGATGGGCGCAAGGCGGCCCTGCAGGGCGTCATGCTCGGCGCGCAGGGGCAGGCAGCGGGCGATGGCGCGGGCGCGGTTGAGCTCGCGTTGCAGCGTCTCGCGCCGGGCGCGCGCCTCGGCCTCGCGGCTACGGGCGGCGGTGTCGGCGGCCTTCAGCTGGCGGTACCGGCTGGCGCTCAGGTCGATCTCGCGCAGCTGGCCCTGCAGCTCTTTCAGCGCGCGTTTTGCCTCGGCCAGCTCTGTCTTGCGGCCGCGCGGCTTGTGGAAGGCCTCGGCCTCCTCGCGCATCGTCTTCAGCTCGGCGCCCAGGTCCGACAGGCCGGCGGCGGCCGAGAACAGCAGCTCGCCCAGGCTGCCCTGGCTGGCAAGGATATCCTCGCCTCCAGCCTCGATCGTGTCGTCATCCAGCGAGAACATCGCGCGGTACTGGTCCCGCCCGATCCCGCCCAGGGCGCCCGACAGCAGCGCCGGCCCGACCGGCTGGCCATCGGCGTCGAGAAGGTCGTTGCGCTGGCGCTTGATGCGGCGCAGCGCGGTGGGGGTGCCGTCGATCTCAAGCAGGCCGCCGACCTCCATACTGTCGTAATCATGGAGGAAATTGTAGGGGCTGCGCATCGGGATGCCGTACAGCAGATCCAGGTAGGCCTCGAAACAGGTGGTCTTGCCCGCCTCGTTGGGGCCGAAGATCACATGCAGGTCCGGACGCCCGGGCGTGGCCGTGCCGAAGTCGATCGCGTGATCGGTGAACCGCCCGTAGCGTGTCAGATCGAGCCGGCGCAGCCGCATCAGCCTTCCTCGCCCTGCGCCGCCGCTCCGGCCGAGAGGCGCGCGGCGACCTCCTCGGCCCCCTCGTCCAGGATCCGGATCGCCACGGCGGCAAGATCCTCTTCGGTCCGGCCGAAATCGCCGCGGATCTCGGGGGGCAGATCCTCGGACAGGGCGCGGACCATGTCGATGGCGCGGTCGCGAAATGCCGGCGTCTCGCAGACCTCGTGCAGCAGGCTGACCAGGTCGGCCCGGGCACCGCCATGGGCGGCGGCCTCGGCACGGTCCTGCAGCGTAATTTCGATTTTCTCGATGGCCATGCGCCCTTCGGCCTGAGCGTCCTCGGCCATCTGGGCCGAGAACAGGTCCAGATCGCGGCGGATGCGCCAGGCAAGATCGCCCTGCCCGCGCAGCTCGACCCGGGCCACGAGCCAGCCCTCGTCGGCCGGCGTCGCCGCGCGCAGCGCCCCCATCACGGCGGCCCGCGCGTCGCGCCAGTCGTCGATGTCGCCCAGATCGCAGGTCACCCTCTCGAAGACCACGGCCGAGGTCGGCACCTCGCGCAGCTCGGCCCGCCCCTCGGTCACGGTGACCAGCGTGGCGCTTTTCGGTCCGGCCTCGCCGATATCGCGGCCCTGGGGCATGCCGGGCATCACGATCAGCGGCGCCTCGGCATGGATCCGACGACCGTGGACATGGCCAAGCGCCCAGTAGTCGAAGCCGTGACCGGTAAGATCGGCGATGCTGCAGGGCGCATAGACGTCGTGGCCGGGCGCCCCGGCGAGGCTGGTGTGCAGAAGGCCGATGTTGAACCGTCCCGGCACCGGCGGGCGCAGCTTCGGCAGCAGGCTTTCGGGGGCTGAGGGACGCGCGAAGCTGATGCCGTGGATGGCGACCCCGTGATCGGGCAGTTCCTCGACCCCGCCATGGCCGGTGAACAGCGTCACGTTGGGCGGCAAGTCGATCTCGCGGGTCAGCTGGCTTTCGGCATCGTGGTTGCCGCGGATCAGAAAGACGGGGATCCCGGCCGCGTCCAGCCTTTCGAACTGGGCGATGACGAAGGCGGCGGTCTTCATGCTGTGGATGTCGCCGTCAAAGAGATCTCCGGCGATCAGCAGCGCGTGGACCTCGTGTTCCAGGCAGGCGTCCACGATCCGCGACAGCGCGGTGCGGGTGGCGGAGCCGACGCGTTCGGCCAGATCGGCGTCGCGCAGCGCAAGGCTGCGCAGCGGGGAATCGATATGCAGATCAGCGGTATGCAGGAAGCGGAACATCAGGCGACTATCCGGCGGGGGACTGCCAAAAGCAACATGTCCGCGCGCGGATCATCACTGCGCGGCATGGCGGCGACAGGCTGCGGAGGCCGCCAGCGCAGCGCAGGGATTGCAGGACAGCACCGAGGATAACAGAAAGCCGCCACGGCATCGACCGGCCTGTGTCCGGCCCCCTGCCGCGGGGGGTACTGCGATACTGTCGGGCCATTGGTACCCAAGGCCGGACTCGAACCGGCACGCCCGAAGGCGGGGGATTTTGAATCCCCTGCGTCTACCATTCCGCCACTTGGGCCCATCCGATGCTCTAGCGTCCGCGACGCCACGATGTCCAGCCCTATCGCGCGGGCATTTTGAGGTTCAGCAGCGAGGTGCCGGCGGGAAAGCAGATCTTCTGGGCCTCCTCCATGTCCAGCCGCCGCCGCGCCGGGCGCACCGCCCCCTCGCTCGTTCCCTTGCAGAAATCCAGCACCTCGGGCGAGAAGCCGACCCGGTCTCCGCCCAGCAGGTCGATGTATTCCGAGAGCATCTTCCGCAGCATCAGCTGTGGTTCCGGGTAGACTTCCCACCCGTCGCCGGTCTTTCGAAGAACCCCCAGGTCCTGGTACTCGCGCAGGCGCTTCAGAACGCTTGTGCGCGGAAAGGCAATGTAATCGGCCAGGGCACGCGCCGTCCAGGGACGGGTCGCATCGTGGAAGGCGATGGCAAGGGCAAGGCCCAGACCATCCAGCCCCAGCGCCCGCATCAGCCGGGTCGAGCGGATGACCCCCTCGGCCAAGACCGCGATCCTGGGATCTTCAATGTCACTCATGATATCCTCTGCACCTACGAACCTGTCGTGCTGTTTTTACAAACCGGGCTCTTCGGTCAATCCGTCGGCATTGGCCGATTTGGCTGGGTCGACTTTCACAAGAACAGAATTGAGACCAAAAGGGCAGTCTTGACCGCGCGTACGGGGCATGCTTTTGCAGGACCATCGCCGGCTACGGGACGCATCCCACATGATCAGAAATCTTTATGACCGCACGATCGCGCTGGCGCATCATCCCAGGGCGCTGTGGGCGCTGGCCGGGGTGTCCTTCCTGGAAAGCTCGGTCTTCCCGATCCCGCCCGACCTGCTGATGATCCCGATGATACTGGCGGCGCGCGACAAGGCGTTCCTGATCGCCACCGTGGCGCTGGTGTCGTCGGTGCTGGGCGGGCTGCTGGGCTACGCGATCGGCGCCTTCGCCTTCGACACGATCGGCCAGCCGATCCTCGCCTCGCTGGGCAAGGCCCACGCGATGGAGGAGTTCAACCAGCGCTTCAACGACCTCGGCTTCTGGGCGGTGCTGACCGCGGGGCTGACGCCGTTCCCGTATAAGGTGATCACGATCATGTCCGGCTGGACCGGCATGCCGCTGGGCACCTTCATCGCGACCTCGATCCTGGCCCGGGCCGGCAGGTTCTTCCTGGTGGCTTGGCTTCTTCATGCCTTCGGCCCGCCGATCCGCGATTTTATCGAGCGGCGACTGGGGCTTGTCCTGACCGCCTTCGTGATCGCCCTGATCGGCGGCTTCCTTCTGGTGAAAGCACTTTGACACGAACCCGACTGATCCTTCTGGCCGCGGGCGGCTCTGCCGCGCTGCTGCTTGGTGCCCTGGCCTTCCAGTACCTGGGCGGGCTGCCGCCGTGCAAGTTGTGCTACTGGCAGCGCTACCCGCATGTCGCCGCCGTCGTCATCGGCGCGCTGGCGCTGGCGATCCAGGGGCGGCTGCTGCCGCTGCTGGGCGGGCTGGCGGCCCTGGGCACGGCGGGTGTCGGGATCTATCACACCGGCGTCGAACGCGGCTGGTGGGAGGGCCCGAGCAGCTGCACCTCGGGCAGTGTCACGGGCCTGTCGACGGACGACCTGATGGACCAGATCATGTCCGCCCCTCTGGTGCGCTGCGACGACATCGCCTGGGAGATGTTCGGCCTGTCGATGGCCAGCTGGAACGCGATCATCGCGATCGGCCTGGCCCTGATCTGGCTGGCGGCGGCCCGGCGCAGCGCCTGAGCCCGGCCGTTTTCGGAGCATCCTGGCCCGCGGCTGGAAAGGTGTTTTTGTGCCCGGCCGTATCCGGCACCTTTGGCCGGTATCGGATGAGCCGAAATCCCCTTCAAGACTTCACGAATTCGGGAATTCGGAATAAAGCGAAACCCTGACGATATTTGTTTCCGTCCTGCGTTTTCTGCTTTGGGGTCATGGACCGGGAAACGTCACCGTCGCGACGGGCCATTACGCCGGTTCCGATGCCGGCGTTCCGCGCCGCACGGTCCATTGCCCGGGGGTGCCCGAGGGGCCACACCGGAGCCCTCAGATCAGCGTCGTCCGGTCCGGGTCGACCCAACCCTGCCCCGCATGCCATGACCGCCGGGATCAGGCTTCCAGTTCGCTGTCCCAGTAGAGGAAATCCATCCAGCTGTCGTGCAGGTAGTTGGGCGGGAATTTCCGGCCCATGTTGCGCAGTTCTTCGGCATAGGGCTGGCGCGGCGGCTTGCGCAGGGACATCCCCGCCTGCCGCAGCGATTTCGACCCCTTCCTGAGATTGCAGCGGGAACAGGCCGCGACCACGTTCTGCCAGCTGGTGATGCCCCCGGCGGCGCGCGGAACCACGTGGTCGAAGGTCAGATCCCCCTTGGTGCCGCAATACTGGCAGCGGAATTCGTCCCTCAAGAAAAGATTAAAGCGCGTGAAGGCCACGCGCTTTTGGGGTTTTACGTAATCTTTGAGGACAACGACGGAGGGTATTCGGATCTGCGTACTGGGGCTGCGGACCACCTCGTCGTATTCGGCCACGATGTCCACCCGGTCCAGCCAGGCCGCCTTGATCGCCTCCTGCCAGGGCCACAGCGACAGCGGATAGTAGGACAGAGGCCTGTAATCCGCATTCAGGACCAGCGCCGGATGCTGCTTCAGCGCCGATGGTTCTCGAACAAATTCCGTCCTGAAATCGCCGTCCATGACCGTGCCGTCCTCGCCCTGTCTGCCCTGCCCCGTTACCCGTGGGGCCGCCCTTCAGGCCCCTGTAAAAGGACTATATCTCGTGGTTTCCTTCTGGCAAGACCCAGATGTACCACCCTGGATCGCGTGTTAAGACGATTCCGTGACAGGGGGGTGACACTTATCCACATCCGCGCCACGCTGGGCGCGTCCTATTGGCCCATGCCCTCCGGCCCAACACGATTGCTGCGCATGTCCCGACTGATCGCCTTCAACAAGCCCTACGGTGTGCTCACCCAGTTTTCCGGAGGCGGCGAGGGCCTTGCAACACTGGCCGATCACATAGATCTGCCCGGCGTCTACCCCGCCGGGCGGCTGGATCGCGACAGCGAGGGACTGCTTCTGCTGACCGATGACGGGCGGCTGCAGGCGCGGATCTCGGACCCGCGCAACAAGCTGGAAAAAACCTATCTCGTGCAGGTCGAGGGACTGCCCGATAATGAGGCACTGACCGCGCTGGAACGGGGCGTGACACTGAAGGATGGCCCGACGCGGCCCGCGAAGGCCCGTCGGATCGACCCGCCGGAGCTCTGGCCCCGGGTGCCGCCGATCCGAGAGCGCAAGAGCGTGCCGGATTGCTGGATCGAGCTCACGATCACCGAAGGGCGCAACCGCCAGGTGCGCCGGATGACGGCGGCGGTGGGCCATCCCTGCCTGCGCCTGGTGCGCTGGCGGATCGGCCCGGTCACACTGGCCGGCCTGGCACCCGGCACCTGGATGGAGCTCAGCCCGACGATCTTTCCCCGATCGAAACGGCCCGAAGGGCCGCCCGACCCGCAGGGCCGCCGCCCATCGGCCTCTCCTGCCCGCGCGAAGCGCGCCACCGGAAAACCGCCCCGCAAGGGGCGGCCCTCGAAAGCCCCGCGCCGGGGCGGCTGAGCGCAGCGAGGCCGCGCCCCGTCCGGATCAGAGCCCCAGCTTGTCGCGCATGAAGGCCAGCGCGACGCTCAGCCCGTCGGGCGCGATGCCATGGCCCGTGCCCTCCATCACGTGGGCATAGACATCCTTCCATCCCGCCTGCTGCAGCGCCTCGGCCGCTTCCGGCAGCGATTGCGGTGGCACCACGTCGTCGGAATCGCCATGCACCAGAAGCACCGGAGGGCGCGAGACCGTCTCGTCCACCAGCGTCTCGGGCGACATCAGGCGCCCCGAGAAGGCCACGACCCCGGCAACCGGATCCTCGCGCCGCGGCGCGACATGCAGGCTCATCATCGTGCCCTGCGAAAAGCCGAACAGCACCACCTGTTCCGGCAGCACGTCCTCGTCGACCATCAGCGCATCCAGAAACGCATCCAGGTCCCGCACCGCCGTCTCCATCGACCGCGCGGCTTCCTCTTCGGACGAGCCGTCGATCCAGGGGATCGGGAACCACTGGAATCCGCCCATCGACCCGGGGCAGTCCTCGGGCGCGTCGGGCGCCACGAACAACGTGTCCGGAAGGTGTTCGCCCAGCACGTCGGCCAGACCCAGCAGGTCGGCCCCGTTGGCCCCGTAGCCATGCAGGAACACCACCACCGAACGGGTGTCTCCGGAAACCGGCGCCCGGCGCCCGGCTGTCAATACGCGTGTCATTCTTGTCCTTCCCGATTGGTGTCTTCGCTGGCCCCGGTGTCGGGGCGCATCATCCTGCACTCCGGCCGGCCCGGCACGACCGTACCGGCAGGCCGCGCGCGGCCGTCGTCACGCTCACAGCGCGCCGTAACATGTCACCAGCCCCCGGCCCTGGGATCCGTCCAACCAGATTTCCTTGTACAGGTATCGCCCGCCCTCCATCGGTTGCAGCATGAAGGCATAGGCGTCCTCGGGCGAGGCCTCGTCGCCCGGGATCACGTGCTTGCAGATCCGCTCCTGCGTCAGGTCGCACTGGCCGCTGTCCTCGATCACCTCGCCATTGGCCAGGTCGCGGGCCACGACCGAATAGGCGCCTTCGTGGAACCACAGCTTCATCTCGTAGATGCCCGCATGGCCGGTGTCGTCGGGAAAGACCACCTCTCCCTCGCACCAGGTCTCGCGCGAGAAATCGACCGCCGCCGCCGGTCCCGTGGCGCCAAGCGTCAGCAGCAGGGGCATCCCCGCCGCGCGCAGCCAAGCTTTCATCTGATCCCCTCCCTGTTTTTCGCGACCCGGTAGTAGGCCCAGAACAGCCGCGCCGCAACCGATCGCCAGGGCGACCAGGCCTGCGCCATCTCGCGCAGGGCGCGTTCCTTCGGACGGTCGGGAAGATCGAACAGGATGCGGGCGGCCTCCTGCAAGGCCAGATCGCCCGGCGCGAAGACATCCGCGCGGCCCAGGCTGAACATCGCGTAGATTTCCGCCGTCCAGATGCCGATGCCCGGCACCTCGACCAGGGTGGCGATCACCTCGTCGGTGGGCGCGCCGCGCAGGGCGGCATAGTCGATCCGCGCCTCCGCCAGCGCCCGGGCATAGCGGATCTTCTGCCGCGAAAGTCCCACCGCGCGCAGATCGTCATCCGTCGCCCACATGATCTTGCGCGGCCCGGTCAGCCGCGCCTCCTTCATCCGGGACCAGATCGCGTTGGCCGACGCGGTCGAGACCTGCTGGCTGACGATCGCCGACAGCAGCTCGGCAAAGCCGTCGGGCTTGCGGCGCAGCGGCAGCGGGCCGGTCTCGTGCAGGGCGGCGGCCAGGCGCGGATCCTGCGCGGCCAGCCAGGCGGCGCCCTCGGCCACGCAATCGGGCGTTTCGATGATCCTTCCTGTCACGTTTCCCCCGGTTCCCCGGATTGCTGCGGTCCTGTCTGACATCCGCGACGCTCCGGCACACTTGCCGGTTCCCGACAAGCCAGATACTCGCTCCTTATGCAAGCATCGACCGATCAGACCCTGGTGGATCCGCAGGTTCCGGATCAGGCTGGCTCCGACCGCAGGGCCAGGCGCAACGTGGCCTTCCTGGTCGCGGCGCAGGCGATCCTGGGCAGCCAGATGCCCATGAATTTCGTCGTCGCGGGGCTGGCGGGCCAGCAGCTGGCGCCGAACCCCTGTCTCGCCACCCTGCCGATCTCGCTGATCGTCTTCGGGTCGATGACCACGGCGCCCTGGCTGTCGCCCTTCATGCAGCGCCATGGCCGGCGCGCGGGCTTCATGGTCGGCGCCGGCGGAGGCATGCTCGGCGGGCTGGTCGCGGCCCTGGGCCTGTGGCTGGGCAACTTCTGGATCTTCGCGGCGGGCGGCTACCTGACCGGCATCTACATGTCGGCGCAGGGCTTTTATCGCTTCGCCGCCACCGACACCGCCTCGGACGCCTACCGGCCCAAGGCGATCTCTTATGTCATGGCCGGCGGGCTGGTCTCCGCCATCATCGGGCCACAGGTGGTGTCCTACCTGACGTCCGGCACGCCGGACGCGACTCCGATGCGGTTCTTCCCGGTCTATGTCGCGGCGATGCTGGTGAACGTGGCGGGCATCTTCCTGTTCTTCGGCCTCGACATCCCCAAACCCGTGCCACCCGCCCACGACGCGCCCAGGGGCCGCAGCGTGCGCGAGTTGCTCAGCGATCCGACCATCGCCGTCGCCGTCATCTGCGCCGCCGTCAGCTATGCGCTGATGAACCTGGTCATGACCTCTACGCCGCTGGCCGTGGTTGGCTGCGGCTTTGCCGTGGCGGATGCCTCGAACATCGTGACGGGCCACGTTCTGGCGATGTTCGTGCCGTCCTTCTTCACCGGCCACCTGATCGCCCGCTTCGGGGCCGAGAAGATCATGGGCGTCGGTCTGTTCATCCTTGCCGTGGGCGGGGTGATCGCGCTGGAAGGCGTGGACCTGATGAACTTCTACGGCTCGCTGGTCATGTTGGGGATCGGCTGGAACTTCGGCTTCATCGGCGCCACCTCGTTGCTGGCCTCGGCCCATGCCCCGCATGAACGCGGCCGGATGCAGGGCCTGAACGATTTGATCGTCTTCGGCGCGGTGACAGCTGCCTCGCTGGCCTCGGGCGGGTTGATGAACTGTTCGGGCGGCTCGCCGGTGGATGGCTGGAACGCGGTGAACATCGCCATGGCGCCCTTCATCACCCTTGCGGGCGGCGCCCTGGTCTGGCTGACCCTGCAGAAGCGGCTGGTCCGCTAAGCCCGCACCGGGGCGGTATCAGACCCGCCCCGTCGCCGAGGCCCACATCAGCCGCGCCCGCTTGCCCCCTTCGGACAGCGACACCTCGCCCCGCGCCACGGCGCCGGGCGCCTTGGCCACCTGCCGCAGCACCGGCCCCGCCTGCCAGGCCGCCAGCAGCGCCGGCCGCGCCTCGACCGAGACCTCGCGCATGCGCTTGCGCCCCCGGCTCAGCCGGTCGAGCCCGCGTTCCGCCAGCCGCTTCACCCCGGTCCCGGTCCCGTCCAGCAGCGGGATCCGGCCCGCGGCCTCCAGCTCGGGCACGGCGCGGAACCAGTTCGCCAGCCCCATGGCCCAGCCCAGATCCAGCAGGACCTGTTCGGGCGCCTCGCCCAGGGATTGCCCCGCAGCCCGCAGCAATGCGCCCGAGGAGTGTTCAAGATAGGCATCGAAATGCGGCTCGTCCTCGAAGGGATCCTTGTATATATCCCAACGCCTTACCGCGACATATTCATCCAGTCGCACGGCCTCGTCGGCGCTTAGCACCCGGGCCAGCGGCGTGGTCACCTCGTGCTTGCGCACAGCTCCCTGTCCGGCGATCTCGGCCAGCGCGTCGCGCCACCATTGCAGCCGCATCTCCGCGATCATCGGCTCTGCCGTGACCCAGGGCGCGCGGCTGACCTCGACATTCATGGCGTAGATCGGAAACAGCGTTTCGCGCGCCGCCACGGGCGCGGCCATCACCGCGAGGAAGCGATCGGGATCGGCCTTTTCCACCAGGGCGGCGCAGGCGGTGACATCGGGATCAAAGCTCATGACGGCCGCGCGATCACCAGCGCATAGGCGATCCGGTCCGGCGCCGCGCGCCAGTTGGCGATTTCCGTCCAGGAGGTGTCGAGAACGCGGCGCATCTCCGCATCCGCCTCCACCGACAGCGCCACGATCCGCGCCGCCAGCGACTGGTAATAGGCCGCCCAGGGCGCCCCGAGGATCAGCCTGTGATCCAGCATCTCGTACCCCGCTTGTCGCACCCGTGCCGCGATCCCGTCGAGGTCGGTCAGCGCCGGGTACTCCGCCCAGAAGCGCTCCACCTCCGGGTCATTGCCGGTCAGGCGCACCGGCTCGGAAAAGGCCACGCCGCCGCCCGGTGCAAGGGCGTCGGCCCAGGCCGTCAGCCCTTCGGTCACACCAAGGAAATAGAGCGCCCCGGCCGACCAGATCAAATCGAAAGGCCCCTCCAGCGCCCCCATGTCCCCATGCCGCACGGACACGTTGCCCAGATCGCCACAGCGCGCCTTCGCCTCCCCGGCCAGGTGCGGCATCTGTTCCACCGCCTCGATCCGCGCCTCGGGCAAGGCAATCCCCAGCGTCCGCGTATCCGCGCCCGAGCCGCAGCCCGCATCGCAGACCCGCACCGGACCTTTCAGCGAAAGCCGGTCCAGCGCCCAGTGGACATCCTCCGGCAGGCCCGGCCCCTCGCGGTCCAGCCCGGAATAGAGGCGGTGAAAAGCACTCATCCGGCGCTCTCCAGTTCCGGCGCCTCGGCCCGCAGACGGTCGCGCACCAGCTTCCAGCGGATCGCGTCCAGCAGCGCCTCGAAAGACGCGTCCACTATGTTCGCCGACACGCCCACGGTCGACCACCGCCGGCCCTTGCCGTCTGCGCTGTCGATGATGACGCGGGTCACCGCCTCGGTCCCGCCCTGCGTGATCCGCACCTTGAAGTCCACGAGGTGCATGTCGGCCAGCTGCGCCGAATAGCGGCCAAGATCCTTCGCCAGCGCCTGCCACAGCGCGTTGACCGGCCCCCGGTCACAGCCCTGCGCATCGAAGCTCTCGCTCACCGACAGCTTCTTCTCGCCGTCCACCTTCACCACGACCACCGCCTCCGAGACCGAAACCATCTCGTTGCGCTTGTTCTTCCGCCGCTCGACCGTGACCTTGTACCGCTTGACCTCGAAGAAGTCGGGCATCTGCCCCAGTTCTTCGCGCGCCAGCAGTTCGAAGGACGCCTGCGCGGTGTCGTAGGAATACCCCTTGTCCTCGCGGGCCTTGATCCCGTCGAGGATGCGGGCCAGCGCCGGGTCGCCCTTCTCCACCTCGATCCCGGCCTCGGCCAGCCGCCGCCGCAGGTTCGATTGCCCCGCCTGGTTCGACATCGGCACGATCCGCGCATTGCCCACGGCCGACGGCTCGACATGTTCATAGGTCGAGGGGTCCTTGAGGATCGCGCTGGCATGCAGCCCGGCCTTGTGGGCAAAGGCCGAGGCGCCGACATAGGGCAGCTGTTTCATCGGCACGCGGTTGAGGATGTCGTCCAGCATCCGGCTGACCTGGGTCAGCCCTTCCAGCGCCTCGCGGGTGACGCCGATGTCGAACCGCTCGCACCAGGGCGCCTTCAGCAGCAGCGTCGGGATCAGCGAGGTCAGGCTGGCGTTGCCACAGCGCTCGCCCAGCCCGTTCAGCGTGCCCTGGATCTGCCGCGCCCCGGCACCGACGGCGGCCAGAGAGCCCGCCACCGCCATCTCGGTATCGTTGTGGCAATGGATGCCCAGCCGGTTGCCGGGGATCCCCGCGGCGATCACCTCACCGGTGATCCGCGCGATCTCGTCGGGCAGCGTGCCGCCGTTGGTGTCGCACAGGACGATCCAGCGCGCCCCGGCCTCCAGCGCGGCGCGGCAGCAGGCCAGCGCGTAGGATGGGGTGCGTTTGTAGCCGTCAAAGAAATGCTCGGCATCGAACAGCGCCTCCCGTCCCGAGGCCACCAGATGCGCGACCGACGCGCGGATGTTCTCGAGGTTCTCCTCCTCGGAAATCCCCAGCGCCGCCGCGACGTGATAGCTGTCGGATTTGCCGACCAGGCAGACGGCGCCCGTCCCGGCGTTCATCACCGCCGCCAGCACGTCGTCGTTCTCGGCCGAGCGCCCGGCCCGCTTGGTCATCCCGAAGGCGGTCAGGCGCGCCCGCAGGTCCGGAGCGGCGTCAAAGAACGCGCTGTCGGTGGGGTTCGCCCCGGGCCAGCCGCCTTCGACATAATCGATCCCCAGCCCGTCCAGCGCCTCGGCGATCCGCAGCTTCTCGGCCACGGAAAACTGCACGCCCTGCGTCTGCTGGCCATCCCGCAGCGTGGTGTCATAGAGATAAAGTCGCTCTTTGGTCATCGCCTGGCTCCCGCATGTCCCACGCGTGGGACAGACCTCCGCTTGTTTCTTTTCAACAGGTTACAGAGGCGTCTTCATGAAGTCTTAACCTCCGTGGTCGCCGGGTCACACCGACACCCTGTCTTCATCTTTGCAAAAATACCTCTCGGGGGGGCGCGCAGCGCGGGGGGCAGACAGCCCCCCTCCACCCTCTGCGTCCCTCACCCGATCTCCTCCAGCTTGGCGGCGTCAAAGCCCGGCCCCGGTACCAGCTCGACCCCCGCCTTCGACATCCGCACCTCGACCCCGGCCGCCACAAGCGCGGCCTTCAGGCGGTCGACCTCAGTGAAATCCTTGGTGGCCATGGCCGTCTCACGTACGGTACCAAGCCGCTCTTTGAGACCAGTCAGAACCTCGGCCGCGTTGAGCGTATCCACCGATGCGGCGTTGGTGAGAAGCTCGTCAAAACCCATCAGGTCCAGCCCGTTGAGGAACTGCTTGGCCGCAACTTTCCAGTCGTCTGCCGACACCGAAGCATCAAGAACCCGCTTCGCCAGCAGATCGAGACCACGGCGCGCATTGAAGGTGTTCAGATCATCACAGAGAGAATCCAGAACCGCCGGGCTCTGCTCGCTCGGGTCAAGCTCATGACGCAGGAAGCTCCCTTCGGCGGCCTCTTGCGCTTTTCGCCACCGGTCCAGAACGACCTTAGCTTCATCGACCTTCTTCGCCGTCCAGTCCATCGGCTTGCGGTAATGCGTCGAGAGCAGCACGAAACGCACCACCTCGCCGGGGATCCCCTGGTCCAGCAGATCCCGCACGGTGAAGAAATTGCCGAGCGATTTCGACATCTTCTTGCCTTCGACCTGCAGCATCTCGTTGTGCAGCCAGACATTGGCGAAACCCGCGCCGGGGTGGGCGCAGCAGCTTTGGGCGATCTCGTTCTCGTGGTGCGGGAACATCAGGTCGTTGCCGCCGCCGTGGATGTCGAAATGATCGCCCAGCAGCGCATCCGACATGGCCGAGCATTCGATATGCCAGCCCGGACGCCCCCGGCCCCAGGGCGAGTCCCAGCCCGGCAGGTCGTCCGACGAGGGCTTCCACAGCACGAAATCCATCGGGTTCTTCTTGTAGGGCGCGACCTCGACCCGTGCGCCGGCGATCATGTCGTCCACCGATCGGCCCGAGAGCGCGCCGTAGTCGGCATAGCTTTCGACCGAGAACAGCACATGCCCCTCGGCCGCATAGGCGTGGCCCGAGGCGATCAGCCCCTCGATCATGGCGATCATCTGCGGGATGTAGGCGGTGGCGCGCGGCATGTGGTCGGGCTGAAGCGCGCCAAGGGCGCCCATGTCGTCCAGGTACCAGCCGATGGTTTCCTCGGTGATCTCGGAAATCGGCCGCCCCGAGGCCGCCGCGCGGGCGTTGATCTTGTCGTCGACGTCGGTGAAATTCCGCACGTAGGTGACATGGTCAGGCCCGTAGACCTGCCGCAGCAGCCGGTAGAGCGTGTCGAAGACCACCACCGGCCGGGCATTGCCCAGGTGTGCCCGGTCATAGACCGTCGGGCCGCAGACATAGAGCCGCACATTTTCCGGATCGATCGGTGCAAAGACCTCTTTCTGGCGGGTCTTCGTATTGTGGAACCTGATCATGCCCATGTTTCCCCAAGCAAGGTTGCAAATGAGTTGCAAAATGGCGGCCAAGGCCCGGCGGGCTTAGCAAGTTCACTCTGGGATGGAAACAGAAAGAACGGCCCGCCTGACGATGTCAGCCGGTAATGCAGCAGATGTTGATGCGTGCGTGCCGTGTCATGGCCGCCTGATAACACCTCTTTCCGCCGCCGCCAAGCCATGACCGTTTGGCGTGGCTTCGAGAGGTCGGTGCCCCGGTTTCCGGACCGGCACAAGACGCGCGGCCCGCCATGGCCCGATGCCCGGGCAGCGCCGCCGCGACCCCCGGTCTGTCCGCATTGCGCAGTTGCGATGGCGCCCCGACACTGGCACGCTCCGCGCATGAGCCGGGACCTTGTCACAGCCATCTGCGCGCCCTTGCCGGGAGCCGAAAAATCCGACCCATGGGGCGGAGGCCATGACGCATGGAAGGTCGGCGGCAAGATGTTCGCCTGCATCGGCACGATGGATGCGGGCGTCGCGGTAAAGACGGAGTCAGTCGAGACCGCGACCATGCTGATCGACGCCGGCGTGGGCGAGAAGGCGCCCTATTTTCATCGCTCCTGGCTGCTGCTTCCCTGGGGCACGCCCGAGGATGAGCTGCGCCACCGGCTGGAAAGCTCCTACGACATCGTCCGCGCGGGGCTGACCAAGACGGTCCAGGCCACGCTCGCGCCCCGCGCGGTCCCGGGCGCATGAGCCCGGACGACGAGAGGCCAGGGTCCGGCCTGCGCCCGGCGACGGCGCGCGACGCGGCCCTTGTGGCGCGGCTGAGCGATATGGCCGACGAGGAACTGCCCCGGCTGATCTGGGCGCGCGAGGTGACGGCGGACAAGGACATCTGGGCCGTCGGGACCGAGAGCTACGCGCGGCTGCTGGCCGGGGGCGTGCCGGGGCGGATGCTGCTGTCGGACACCGGTGCGGCGCCGACCGGCGGGGTCTGGACCTACCCGATGACGGATCCCGGCGATCCCGATGCCGCGCCGATCGCCGATCTGGCCCCGCTGCGGCGGCTGAAGCGGCACATGGCCGGGGACTGGTACATCGATTTCATCGCCGTCCTGCCCGAGCATCGCGGCCGCGGGCTGGGCCGGGTGCTGCTGGCCGGCGCGCTGGATGCGGCGCGCGCGGCCGGGGCGCGGCGGATCGGGCTGATCGCGCTGGACAGCAACGCCACGGCCATCGCGCTTTACGGCTCGGCCGGGTTCGTGGCCATGGCCTCGGAGCGGCTGGTCAACGACGCCTGGAAGACCGGGGCGCAGGACGCCGTGCTGATGACCCGCGCGCTGTGATCCGGTCCGGGGCGCGCAGGGCCGCCCCCGCGACGACCGTACTACGCCAGCGGCGGCCGGCGCAGGCGCAGGCCCGGGCCGGCCGGCGCGGTCAGTCGTAGGCGACCACCTCGAATTCGATCCCGTCGGGTCCGTCGAAATAGAACCGCTGTCCCGGCTCGCAATCCGCGTGGCTGTGGGGAACGTAGCCCTTGGCCTTCACCCGCGCCTCCACCTTGGCAAGGTCGTCGACCTCGACCCCGATGTGGTTCAGCCCGCCTGTCAGGTGGTAGGTATCGCCGATTGGCGTCTGTCCTTCGGCCGGCGCATAGAGCGCGAGATAACCGCTGTCGTCGCCCACATGGACGGTGAACCCGTCGCCAAGGGCCGGCCCTTCCCAGCGGACCTTCCAGTCGAAGAGCTCTGACAGCACCGCCGCCGTGGCCCTGGGATCGGGGACCGAGACATTCACATGTTCCAACCGCATTGCGTTTCTCCTTTGCACTTGAACATCGACGGCGCTCACCGTAATTCCTCAAGTGAACTTTAGGTCAAGCCCCAAAACCGGCAAGGCTATCAGATGGCTCACGGAACCAGCCCCCGCCCTCTCCGGCCCTCCGGCCTGAGCATCGGCGACATCGCCACCCGCACCGGCCTCGCCGTCTCGGCGATCCGCTACTACGAGGAGGAAGGGCTGGTTGCCCCCTACCGCACCGCGTCGGGCCAGCGGCGGTTCACCCGGGCGGACCTGCGGCGGCTGTCTTTCGTGCGGATCGCGCAGTCGCTGGGCTTTCCGCTTTCCCGGATCCGCGCGGCGATGCAGTCCCTGCCCGCCGACCGACCGCCCTCGAAGGCGGACTGGGGCCGGATCTCGCGCGAGTTCCGCGCGGACCTGGATGCGCGCATCGCCCAGCTGGAGGCGCTGCGCGACAAGCTCGACGGCTGCATCGGCTGCGGCTGTCTCTCTCTGGACAGCTGCGCGCTGTACAATGAGCGCGACAAGGCCGCGGCCCTGGGCGACGGGCCGCGCTACCTGATGGGGGACAGATCGGAAGATATCTAGGCGCGGCTCGGCAGCCCCGGCGCGTGCAAAATCCGGAGCGGCAACCGGTTGGCTCCCGCCGCTTCGCCATTCGTCTTTCCGGCGCGGCGGCGGTTGCCCAAAGTCAGGCCGCCGTGCCCCGGACGCCGCGTCCCCCTGACCGGTGGTCCGGGCCCGATTGACACCGCCCCGGCGTTGTGGCCTGTCCGCCCCATGACGCAGGCAAGACTTTCCTCCCGTATCACCCATATCACCGGCGGCGGTTCTGACGGCTGGGACGTGTTCTACCGCGCCCGGCGGATGATTGACGCGGGGCTCCCCGTGGTCGAGCTGACCATCGGCGAACATGACATCCGCACCGATCCCGCGATCCTCGAGGCCATGCACGGGTCGGCCCGGGGCGGGCACACCGGCTATGCCGAGGTGCCCGGCACCCGCAGCCTGCGCCAGGCCGTGGCCGAGCGCGTGACGGCCCGCACCGGCGTGCCCACGACCGAGGCCAACGTGCTGATCACGCCGGGCGCGCAATCGGCGCTGTTCGCCGCCCATATCGCCACCTGCGATCCCGGCGACACCGCGCTGTTCATCGATCCCTATTACGCCACCTACCCCGGCACGATCCGCGGCGCGGGCGCCGTGCCCCAGCCCGTGGCGACCCGGTCGCGCAACAGTTTCCAGCCCCGCGCGGAAGACCTGGAGCCCTTTGCCCCCGGCGCCCGGTCGCTGCTGATCAATTCGCCCAACAACCCGACCGGCGTGATCTATTCCCGCGAGACGATGGACGAGATCGCCGGTGTCGCGCAGGCGCATGACCTCTGGCTGATCTCGGACGAGGTCTATGACAGCCAGGTCTGGGAGGGCGAGCATATCTCGCCCCGCGCCCTGCCCGGCATGGCCGAGCGCACGCTGGTCATGGGGTCGATGTCGAAATCCCATGCGATGACCGGCTCGCGCTGCGGCTGGATCCTGGGCCCGGAAGAGGCGATCGCCCACCTGGTGAACCTCTCGACGCACACGACCTACGGCGTGCCGGGGTTCATCCAGGATGCCTCGGTCTTTGCCTTCGACCAGGGCGCCGCGCTTGAGGCCGAGGTTGCCGCCCCCTTCCGGCGCCGCCGCGACCTGGCGCTGCAGATCCTCGGACGGCAGCAGGCGGTGAAGGTGATCCCGCCGCAGGGGGCGATGTATGTCATGCTCGACATCCGCGCGACCGGGCTCAGCGGCGAGGATTTCGCGCTGCAGCTGCTGGAGGAGCACCACATCGCGGTCATGCCGGGCGAAAGCTTTGGCCAGGCGGCGGCGGGGCACCTGCGGGTCGCGCTGACGGTGGAGGACGACCGCTTTGCCGCGGCGCTGGAGACGCTCTGCGCCTTCGCCGCCGCGCGGGTCTGATCCCGGAGGTCATGAGACGGGCCTGAAAGGGCCCGGCGAATTGACGCCCCCGGCGCGCGCGCCTAGACCGGCACGGCACCGCCAGAACCAGGCCAGATCGAGGATCCCCATGCCGGAGGCCGCAGCCAATCCACGGGTCAGCGTCATCACCGTGGCCTATTCCAGCTTTGACGTGCTGCCGGCCATGGCCGCGAGCCTGCCGGCGGACGTGCCGCTGATCACCGTCGACAACGGCCCCGATGACGGGGTGCGCGACTGGGCGCGGACGCAAGGCCATACCCTGCTGGAGCCGGGCCGCAACCTGGGCTTCGGCGCCGCCTGCAACCTGGGCGCCGAGGCGGCCGGGACGGACTTCCTGTTCTTTCTCAACCCCGATGCGCGCCTGGAGCCGGGCGCCATCGCCGCGCTGCTCGACGCCGCCGAACGCCACCCCGACAGCCCCGCCTTCGGCCCGGCGATCCTGAAGGAAAGCGGCGAGATCTTCCGCGTCAACGCCTCGCGCATTCCGGCGCGGCGCGACCGGCTGATCCCCCCGGCCCGACCCGACACCGAGGTCGCGCTGCATTCGCTCAACGGCGCCGCGATCTTTGCCCGAGCCGCGCCGTTCCGGGCCATCGGCGGCTTCGATCCGAAGATCTTTCTGTATTACGAAGACGACGACATGACCCTGCGCCTGTCGCAGAGGTTCGGGCCGCTCATCTACGTGCCCACGGCGCATGTGTTCCACGCCTCGGCCGGCAGCACCGCGCCGTCGGCCGCGCTGTCACGGTTCAAGGGCTACCACCTGGCGCGGTCGCAGGTCTACGTGATGGCCAAACACGGCCGCTCGGCTCCCTACCTGCGCGGGGTGCTGAACGCGGCGCGGCGGCTGGTGTCGATCCGCAACCTGACAAGGCCCGAGAAATGGAACGATGCCAAGGGGCGCTGGCGCGGGGCGCTGTCGGCCTGGCGCGGGACGGATCCGGGGCCCTGACGGGTGCCGTGCTCACCTGAGCTTTGCGCCCTAACACCCTGCCTCGATACATAAAAACGGAGGGCGCAAGGCCCTCCGAAGTTTCGTCATCCAGGCTCATTCTAGTTTACCGCCCGTCTTTTTCTGCCTGCGGCCTGGCCGACGTCTAGGGCGAGCGCACCCGCCCCGGGACAGAGTGGAAGGACTGATATTCCGTCCCACTCCACACCAGAGACCCACAAGGGACAGCAGGGCTCCGGTATTCTGTTTCGTCGGGGCCGGTCGCCGTGGCGATCCCCGGCCCCTGGGCGCAAAGTGGCGCCTTAACGCGTGATCAGCTGCAGCCCGATGTGCCGCCGCAGGTGTTGCACTTCATGCAGGTGCCGTTGCGCACCAGCGTGTAGTTGCCGCATTCGCCGCAGGCCTCGCCTTCGTAGCCCTGCATGCGCGCCTTGGTCCGTGCATCCATCGACACCGAGCCCGAGGAGACCTCGGTCGTGGTCGCGGTCACCGTTGCGGTGCCGCCGGTGCCGGTCTCCAGCGTCTGGACGGAGGACACGGTATCGAGCGCGGCAGCCGCCGCCCCGCCGTTGAAGACAACGAAGTCCTTCGGCAGGCGCTTGCGCAGGTAGCCCGTGGACGAGATCTGCTTGAGCACCTCAAGCGACTTGGTCGCCGCCGTGTCGGAGAGTTCGGAGATGTTGGACACCCCTTCCTCTTCGCCCCGGCCGATGTCGTCGAAGGTCGCGCCCTTGGGGGCCACATGCGCCAGGTCCGTACGGTCGAGGTAGGAGACCGCCAGTTCCCGGAAGATGTAGTCGAGGATCGAGGTCGCGTTCTTGATCGAGTCGTTGCCCTGGACCATGCCGGCGGGTTCGAACTTGGTGAAGGTGAAGGCGTCGACGAATTCCTCCAGCGGCACGCCGTACTGAAGCCCGACCGACACGGCGATGGCGAAGTTGTTCATCATCGCCCGGAAGCCGGCGCCTTCCTTGTGCATGTCGATGAAGATCTCGCCGAGCGAGCCGTCCTTGTACTCACCCGTCCGCAGATAGACCTTGTGGCCGCCGACGATCGCCTTCTGGGTATAGCCCTTGCGGCGCTCCGGCATCTTCTCGCGGTGCGAGCGCACGATCTCCTTTACGACCACCTTTTCGATGATCTTCTCGGCCAGCACCTGCGCCTTCTGCTGGGGCGTGCCGGTTTCCAGGGTCTCGGCGGCGTCCTCGTCATCCTCGACCAGCGCGGAGGCCAGCGGCTGGGACAGTTTGGAGCCGTCGCGGTAGAGCGCGTTGGCCTTCACACCCAGCGCCCAGGAGCGTTCATAGGCCTTCTGGCAATCCTCGATCGTCGCATCGTTGGGCATGTTGATCGTCTTGGAGATCGCGCCCGAGATGAACGACTGGGCGGCGGCCATCATGGTGATGTGGCTGTCGACCGAGAGATAGCGCTTGCCCTTCTTGCCGCAGGGGTTGGCGCAGTCGAAGACGGTCAGGTGCTCGTCCTTCAGGTGCGGGGCGCCTTCCAGCGTCATGGTCCCGCAGACGTAGTCGTTGGCCGCGTCGATATCCGCCTTGGTGTAGCCCAGGTGCTTGAGCAGGTCGAAGGTCGGGTCGTTCAGCTTCTCGGCCGGGATGCCGAGGATGCCGCTGCAGAATTCCTCGCCCAGGGTCCACTGGTTGAAGACGAAGCGGATGTCGAAGGCGCTTTCCAGCGCGGCTTCGATCCGGGCGAACTCGGCCTCGCCAAAGCCGTGGCCGGCCAGCGTCAGGTGGTTGACGCCGGGCGCGGTGGCGATGGTGCCGTGGCCCACCGCATAGCCAATGATGTCCTCGATCTCGGTCGAGGCATAGCCCATCTTCTCAAGCGCGGCGGGAACCGAGCGGTTGATGATCTTGAAGTAGCCGCCCCCCGCAAGTTTCTTGAACTTCACCAGGGCGAAGTCGGGCTCGATCCCGGTGGTGTCGCAATCCATCACCAGGCCGATGGTGCCGGTCGGCGCGATCACGGTGGATTGCGCGTTGCGGTAGCCATGCGCCTCGCCCAGCCGCAGCGCCTCGTCCCAGGCCTTCTCGGCCAGGGCGACCAGCTTCTGGTCGGGGCAGTTGTCCTGGTCCAGCGGCACGGGCGGCGTCGCCAGCCCTTCGTAGCCCTCGCTCAGCCCGTAGGCCGCGGTGCGGTGGTTGCGGATGACCCGCAGCATGTGGGCCGCGTTGCGCTCGTAGCTCGGGAAGGCGCCCAGCTCTCCGGCCATCTCGGCCGAGGTCGCATAGGACACGCCGGTCATGATCGCGGTCAGCGCGCCGCACAGGGCACGACCCTCATCGCTGTCATAGCTGATCCCGAGGTTCATCAGCAGGCCGCCGATATTGGCATAGCCCAGGCCCAGGGTCCGGAAATCGTAGGAGAGCTGTGCGATTTCCTTCGACGGGAACTGCGCCATGGTCACCGAGATTTCCAGCGTCACGGTCCAAAGCCGCGCCGCGTGCATGTAGTCCTCGGCCCTGAACTCGCCGTCCTTGAGGAAGGTCAGCAGGTTCATCGACGCCAGGTTGCAGGCGGTGTCATCGAGGAACATGTATTCCGAACATGGGTTCGAGCCGCGGATCTCCCCGTCTTCGGGGCAGGTGTGCCAGGCGTTGATCGTGTCGTGGTACTGGATGCCCGGATCGGCACAGGCCCAGGCGGCGTGGCCGACCTGTTCCCACAGATCGCGCGCCTTCACGGTCTTGGCGACCTTGCCGTCCTTGCGGTTGATCAGCTGCCAGTCGGCGTCCTTTTCGACGGCGTGCAGGAAGGCGTCGGTGACGCGGATCGAGTTGTTGGAGTTCTGGCCCGACACGGTGTTGTAAGCTTCGGAATCCCAGTCCGTGTCATAGGTCGGGAATTCGATCGAGGTGTGGCCCTGCCTGGCATAATCCAGCACCCGCTTGATGTAAGTCTCGGGGATCGAGGACTTTTTCGCCGCGCGGATCGCGGATTTCAGGCTGTCGTTCTTCGCCGGATCGACGGCATCCTCCAGCGCGCCATCCCAGGCGGCGATGGCCTCGAAGATGCCGTTCAGCTTCTCTTCGTGCATCTTGGAACCGGCGACGATGCTTGCCACCTTCTGCTCTTCGAGCACCTTCCAGTTGATGAAATCCTCAATGTCGGGGTGATCGGCATCGCAGATCACCATCTTGGCCGCGCGGCGCGTGGTGCCGCCCGACTTGATCGCGCCGGCCGCGCGGTCGCCGATCTTGAGAAAGCCCATCAGGCCCGAGGATTTGCCGCCGCCGGACAGGGATTCCCCCTCGGCCCGCAGGTGCGAGAAATTGGTGCCGGTGCCGGATCCGTATTTGAACAGGCGTGCCTCGCGGACCCAGAGATCCATGATGCCGCCTTCGTTCACCAGATCGTCCTGAACCGACTGGATGAAGCAGGCGTGGGGCTGCGGATGTTCATAGGCGCTGGCGGACTTGGTCAGCTTGCCGGTCTTGAAATCGACGTAGTAATGGCCCTGGCTGGGCCCGTCGATGCCATAGGCCCAGTACAGGCCGGTGTTGAACCATTGCGGCGAGTTCGGCGCGCCCATCTGGGCGGCCAGCATGTGGCGCATCTCGTCGTAATAGGCGCGGGCGTCGTCCTCGGTGGTGAAATAGCCACCCTTCCAGCCCCAGTAGGCCCAGGCGCCTGCGAGACGGTCGAAGACCTGCTTGGACGAAGTTTCGCCCGTGGTCTCAACGTCGTCCCCATCGGGCACCGAGCGCCACAGGAATTCGGGAACGCCGCGTTCCTTGACCTTCTTCAGCCGTGTCGGCACGCCGGCCTTGCGGAAGTATTTCTGCGCGATCACGTCGCTGGCGACCTGGCTCCACGAGGCCGGAACCTCGATGTTCTCGAGCCGGAACACGATGGTCCCGTCCGGGTTCCGGATCTCGGAGGTGGCTGCCACGAAATCAAGGGCCGCGTATGCGTCCTTGCCTGCCTCGGTGAATTTACGTTCGATCTTCATCGCTATTGTCCCCGTGCCCCGGATGCGGCACTGCATCCGGTACCTGATTGCAGAAGCGACACAAAACCTGTCTCACCCCCCCTTGTGGGCCGGGGGTTTCGTCGCGACGTCAGCCGCCATGTGCTGGTGTTGGTCTACTGTCCCTTTGCGACCCGCTGACCCCTTGTAGTCTGCGCTACATATAGTGGCTGGTCGGTTCGCTCGCACAAATTGACGTATATTAACGGGTCGGGTCAACGGAGTTTTTTGCCCCGCGGCCCAAACTTTTGCGTTGACCACAAGTTAACCGTTGCCGCCGGTCCCCCGGCCATGATTCACTCACATCGGAACCCGCCTCGGGGGCAGGCCCGTTTGGGCTTTGCTTTCAAGCCTCTTGCCGACAGGAGTTGAGAGATCGCTTTGACTTGTCCCCAGACCGCGCGCGGCGCCGGTGGATGGAATTGCTTCCGGATTCGGGATCGAATTGTCACAGCCGCAAGGCTGAAAACCCGCGCGATCGGGCACGGTCTTCGTATAGTCCTGCTCGCAATGCCTATGTTCGCGGCAGGGTGTGCCACACAAGATGCTGTGGATCCGGCCACGGGGCGGGCGCGATTCTCCGAATTTCCCGAACCGCTCTACGCCGCGTTCCGCGCCGCCTGCGAGGGCCCGGCGCAATCCTATGTCCGCCCCGACCGCAATTTCGCAGAATGCCGCGAGTTGCTGCCGCCCGACACCACCGCCGCGATCATCCTCAGCTACGATGGCATGCTCGACGACCTGCCCGAGCTGGTGATCCGCTTCACCACAAGCGAGCCGCTCGACGGGATCGGCTATCTGGTGCAGAACGACATCTTTCTGAACGTGCCGCGCCGCAACCAGCAGGAGCTGCAGATCCGCCTGCCGGACGAACGGCTTGGGCAGACGATCAATGCGCTTTATCGCAAGGCCGGCGGCACGCCGGAGTAGATGCCCCCCTACATATGGTGGTCCGGCCGCTGCAGGCCCGGCCCTGATCACACCCGCGCGAGGACATGTTGATGTGCTGTCGGTGCGAACCCTGATCTTCTGCTCAGGTCCCGCTAAGTCACAGACCTCATCCACACCCGACCACGGACCTTGCATGTTCTCTCGCCGTACCTTCTCCCTGGCCCTGCCCCTCGCCCTCGCTTCCCCGGCGCTGCTGCGCGCCCAAACCGCTGCACAAGACGTTGCCCCGGAGATCGACGCGATCCGGCAGGCCGCCGCCGGGATGGACCAGCTGCACGCCATCCTGATCCAGCGCGGCGACGAGACCCTGCTGGAAGAGGCGCCGCGCGGCCGGGGCCTGGCGACGCCGGCCAATATCAAGTCCTGCTCCAAGAGCCTCGTGGCGCTGATCCTCGGCAGCTGCATCGCACGCGGCGAGATCGCCAGCCTTTCCACCACCCTGGGCGAGGCCGCGCCGGGCCTGATCCCGTCGGACGCGACCGACGGCGTCGCGGATCTGACCTTCGGCGACCTCGTCACCCTGCGCGCGGGGCTGCAAAGCACCTCGGGTCCGAACTACGGCGCCTGGATCGCGTCGTCGAACTGGGTGGCCTATGTCCTGCGCCAGCCGCGCGTGGCCGAGAATGGCGGGCGGATGATCTATTCCACCGGCACGACCCATGTCCTGGGCGCGGCGCTGGCCGAGGTCACGGGTGAAAGCCTGGCGACGCTGATGCGCCAGAGGCTGGGAGAGGGGCTGGGGGTCGAGATCCCCGCCTGGACCCGCGATCCGCAGGGCTATTACATGGGCGGCAACCAGATGGCGCTGAGCCCGCGCGCGATGCTGCAGGTGGCGCTGATGATGCGTGACGGCGGGGTCTATGACGGCCGGCAGGTGGTCTCTGCCGACTGGGCCCGGGACAGCGCCAGGGCGCGGACGCGGTCCCCGTTCAGCGGGCTGGGCTACGGGCTGGGCTGGTTCGTCAGCCGGACGGGCTGGATGCTTGCCCGGGGCTACGGCGGGCAGATCATCGCCGCCCATCCCGAACGCGGCCTTGCCGTGGCGATCAGTTCGGACCCGATGCGCCCGGCGCGCTCGGGCGGGTATTTCGGCGATCTCATAGGATTGATCGAGGGGCCCATTGCCGGGCTGGCCTGACCGGAGGCATGGCGATACCGACATGCACGCCGCAGGGCCACGCGGGCCAGCGGCCCCATGAACACCGCCGATTGTCAGGAAAGATGGTCGGGGCGGCGAGATTCGAACTCACGACCCCCTGTACCCAAAACAGGTGCGCTACCAGACTGCGCCACGCCCCGGACCATGCGCCTTCCTAGACGCTGACCAGGGCTTTGAAAAGGCCGATTCGACCGTGCCCGCGCCAGGATCGGCGACCTGCGCCTCAGCGCCTCCGCCCCCGCCCGGCCCTCGTGCCGCGGGGACGGCTGCGCATGGGTGGGCGGGTGGGCGCAGACGGCGCCGCGGCGCGAGGGCCGGGCGCTGTCGACAGGATCGGAAAGCCTGCCTCCTCCCAGCCGGTCACTCGCAGGGCCAGGCGGCCTCTTCGCCATAGACCGGGTGCTGCAGTTCGCTGCCCTCGGCGATGCCGTAGCGGTCCGCGAGCCCTCCGTTTATCTCGAGCACGGTGTAGATGCCATCGCCGCCGGGGATCGGCGTCAAATCACCCGGGATCGCGTTCGAATGCACGCGCACCACGGTGCCGGTCTCGTCGGTAAAGATCATGTCCAGCGGGATCAGCGTGTTCTTCATCCAGAAGGACACCGACCGCGGCGGATCGAAAACAAAGAGCATGCCGGTGCTGTTGGGCATCTCTTCGACATCCATCAGGCCCTGCGCGCGCGACGGATCGTCGTCGGCCACGGTCACGTTGAACCGCAGCTGCCCCCAATCGCCGCGCAGCCCGACCACCTCGGGGCTGCAGGCGGCCAGGGCGCCCTGCACCCCGACCACGCCGGCCAACAAAATTCCCGCCAGCGCCACCGATATGCGCATTCTCTCGTCCTCGCTTCTGCCTGGAGGATGCGGCCCGGAACCGAGCCGCCCTGCCCCGGATGCCTCTCCCGGGCCCGACGCCCGGATCGCCGATGAGCCCGACGGCCCGGACATCCCGTCCCGGCGCAGGGCCCGGACCCGGTCCGGTTCCACGCGGGACGGGCCGGATCAGCCTTCGTTCAGGGGCGTTGCCTTTTCCCAGGAAAAGACCTCGGCCGCCATGCGACCCCGACGCCCGTTGATCACGCGCATCGCCAGCGCCTCGCCCGGTTGCAGATCCGCAAGACCGGACCGGCGAAGCACTTCGATATGCAGGAACACGTCCTCGGCCTTACCAAAGATATTGGCAAAGCCAAAGCCCTTTCCCTTGTCGAACCACTTCACCCTCGCGGGTTCGAGAGGGGCCTGACGCACCTCCTCCGGATCGAGCATCGCGAAATCCGAAAGTTCGGCAGTCGTCCCGCTGTCCGGGGGCGTGATGGAGGTCACTTCCGTGGCCTGCACCCCCCGCGACGTGCTGTGTGCCAGAACCTCGATTCGACTTCCATCCGCCACCGACGACTGCCCAAAATTACGCAGAACGTTGACATGGAGAAGAATGTCCGGCCCGCCGCTGTCAGCGACAACGAAACCGTAACCCTTTGCCGGGTCGAACCATTTCACGCTACCTTGAACCAGACGTGCATCACTTGTCACATCAGCCAATTGGGTACCTGTTCTTAGTTTTGAGTGTAGTGTCATCCCGCTGCTAGGTTTGCCGGATCAGTCAGGTCACTTTCAAGCAGAAAATCTCCAACCTACTCAACAGGATATAAACTCACGTAACGTGAGTTTCACGGATTCAGACGCTCGATTACCCAATCGGAGCCTGCGTTTGACCTTCGCCAGACGAAGCGATCATGCAACCTGAAGGCGCCGTCGGCCCAGAATTCTATCTCCACGGGCACAATCCTGTAGCCACCCCAGAAGGGCGGTCTCGGCGGGTTCGGACCGTGACGCGCGGTCACTTTCGCGACCTCGGCCATCAGCGTTCCGCGGCTGTCCAGCGGCCGCGACTGCGCCGAGGCCCAGGCGCCCAGCCGGCTCTTGATCGAGCGCGAGCTGTAATATTCATCCGCCTTGGGCCCGTTCTCCTTGGTGACGATGCCCCGCGCCCGCACCTGGCGGCGCAGCGACTTCCAGTGCATCACGAAGGCGGCCTTGCCGGCGCTGTCGAGCTCGCGCGCCTTGGCGCTTTCGTAATTTGTATAGAAGACAAAGGCGTCGTCCTCGACCTCCTTCAACAGGACCATCCGGGCGTTCGGCAGGCCGGTGTCATCCACCGTCGACAGCGCGATCGCATTGGGATCGTTCAGCTCGCTCGCCTCTGCCTCGGCCATCCAGCGGCGCACGATTTCAAAGGGCTGATCCCCGGCAAAGATGCCGTCGCGGTCGCTCCTGTCGTTCAGGCGGGTCATGATAGGTCCTTTCCTTGGCTGCACGGGCTTTGCGCGCGGCTCATAGCTAGCGCCTTGCAGGGTGACAGCCAATCGCATAAAGGTCGGGCCCAATCCAAACGAAGGTGGAGCTTTGGCGATGGCAGCAGGTCTGATGGCGGGAAAACGCGGACTGATCATGGGGCTTGCCAATGACAAGTCCATCGCATGGGGCATCGCGCGCGCCTGCGCCAACGCGGGCGCCGAGCTGGCATTCTCCTACCAGGGTGAGGCGCTGAAGAAACGCGTCGATCCGCTGGCCGCCCAGCTGGGCAGCGATATCGTCCTGCCCTGCGACGTGTCGGACGCCGACAGCATCGACACGCTGTTCTCGGACCTGGGCCAGCGCTGGGACGGGCTGGATTTCATCGTCCATGCCGTGGCGTTCTCCGACAAGACCCAGCTGCGTGGCCGCTATCTTGACACCACGCGCGACAACTTCCTGACCTCGATGGACATCTCGGTGTTTTCCTTCACCGCCGTGATGCAGCGGGCCGAGAAGATGATGTCGCCCGGCGGCGCGGCCCTGACGCTGACCTATTACGGCGCCGAGAAGGTCATGCCGCATTACAACATGATGGGCGTCGCCAAGGCCGCGCTCGAGGCCTCGGTCAAGTACCTGGCCGAGGACCTGGGCAAGGACGGCATCCGCGTGAACGCGATCTCGGCCGGCCCGATCAAGACGCTGGCCGCCTCCGGCATCGGCGACTTCCGCTACATCATGAAGTGGAACGAGCTGAATTCGCCCCTGCGCCGCAACGTGACGACCGAAGACGTGGGCAATTCCGCGCTTTACCTGCTGTCGGACCTGGGCGGCGGCGTGACCGGCGAGGTGCTGCACGTGGATGCGGGCTATCACGTGGTCGGCATGAAGGCCGTCGACGCCCCCGATATCGACAAGAGCTGACAGAGAGCCGAGCCCGAGGAGGCCGCCATGAACGACCGTCTGCCGCATGAAAAGGGCTTCCACATCTCGTGGGATCAGATCCACCGCGACAGCCGGGCGCTGGCCTGGCGGCTGGACGGGCACGGGCCCGACGACGGCAACTGGCGCGCGGTGGTGGCGATCACCCGCGGCGGCATGGCGCCCGCGATGATCGTCGCGCGCGAGCTCGACATCCGCACGATCGACACGATCTCGATCAAGTCCTACGACTGGCAGAAGCAGGCCGACACCAAGGTGCTGAAGACGCCGGACGCAGAGCTGATGGGCGACGGCACCGGCATCCTGATCGTCGACGACCTGGTCGACACCGGCAAGACGCTCGACGTTGTGCGCAAGATGTACCCCAAGGCGCATTTCGCCACGGTCTACGCCAAGCCCAAGGGCCGACCCATGGTCGATACCTTCATCACCGAGGTCAGCCAGGACACCTGGATCTTCTTCCCCTGGGACATGGCGCTGCAATACGTGGAACCGTATCGCGGCCAGGATTGACCTCGGCGCCGGTTGATCCGGCAGTGGGGAGTATTTGTGCAAAGATGAAGACCCGGGTCGCGCGCTACCCTGATGTGGCGTGAAATCCCGCGGCGCGCTCTGGTCCTTGGGGCGTCCTGCTGTTTCACCTTTGGCCAAATACTCCAGACCGACATCGCAACCGGAGCCACGGGTTCAGAAGAATGCACAGCCGTACCAGATCCACCTTCGCCCCGCCGGTCATGGCCGCCTCGCGCTGGCTCGATGGCGTGACCTTCCCGCCCGAGCGGCCGCTGATCAATGTCTGCCAGGCCGCCCCGGTCGATCCGCCGCCGGAACCGCTGCGCCAGGCCATGGCCGAGGCCGCGCTGCACAACGATGCCGCGCATCTTTACGGGCCGGACCTTGGCCTGTCCGAGCTGCGGGCCGAACTGGCCGCGCGGTGGCAGAGCGCCTATGGCGGAGAGATCGGCGCGCGCCAGGTGGCGATCACCTCCGGGTGCAACCAGGCCTTCGCCGCCTCGATCATGGCGCTGACCAACGAGGGGGACGAGGTGATCCTGCCGTCGCCGTGGTACTTCAATCACCGCATGTGGCTGGACATGTGCGGCCTGGGCACGGTGGTGCTGCCGACGGGGGCCGACATGCTGCCGGATCCGGATCAGGCGGCGGCGCTGATCACGCCGCGCACGAAGGCCATCGCTATCGTCAGCCCCAACAATCCCGCCGGCGTCGAATACCCCGCGCCGCTCTTGCGCGCGCTGTTCGATCTGTGCCGGGAGCGCGGCATCAAGCTGATCCTCGACGAGACCTATCGCGACTTCCATGCCGCGCCGGATGCGCCGCATGACCTCTTTGCCGATCCCGACTGGTCCGACACGCTGATCCAGCTTTATTCCTTTTCCAAGGCCTATCGCCTGACCGGCCACCGTGTCGGGGCCGTGACGGCCGCCGAAAGCCACCTGGCCGAGATCGAGAAATTCATCGACAGCGTCACCATCTGCCCCAGCCAGATCGGCCAGATCGCGGCACTGTGGGGGCTGCGTAACCTCGACCAGTGGCTGGCGGGCGAGCGCGCCGAGATCCTCGACCGTCGCGCCGCCATCACCGACGGGCTGCCGCAGATCGCCGCCAAGGGCTGGGAGTTGCTGGGGCTGGGCGCCTATTTCGCCTATTTCCGGCACCCGTTCGACATGCCCTCGGATCAGCTGGCGCCCTGGCTGGTGCGCGAGCATGGCGTGCTGCTGCTGCCCTCCACCATGTTCCGCGCCGACGACGATCCGCGCGGCGCGCGCGAGCTGCGGGTGGCCTTTGCCAATCTCGACCGCGCCGGGATCGGGCGCCTTTACGACCGGCTGGCCGGCATCCCGGGCTGAGCCGGGCGCGCGGCCTCACGATCTGATCAGGGCGGCAGCCGCTGCGACGCCTTGTCCCCGCCGCCTGCCCCGCGTATGGAATGGCGCGCGAAAACAAAGTGACACCCACAACACGATCACCGGGGAGAGGCGACATGGCAAAGGGCAACAAGGTTGGCAAGATGGCCGTCTGGGTCCTGATGGCGATGCTCATCGTGGGCCTGGCCGGCTTCGGCGCGACCAACCTGACCGGCACCATCCGCACCATCGGCAAGGTCGGAAGCGAGCAGATCACCACGGACGAATTCGCCCGCGAGATGCAGCAGGAGATGCGCGCCGCCCAGGCCCAGATCGGCCAGCCGGTCACGATGGAGCTGGCACGCTCCATCGGGCTGGACCAGCAGGCGGTGTCCCGGCTGGTGATGATTGCCGCGCTGGACGGAGAGGCAAAGGACATGGGCCTGTCGATCGGCGACGAGACCCTCAGCGAAGAGATCCGCCGCGTGCCGGCCTTCCAGGGACCGGGCGGCACCTTTGACCGCGACAGCTATCGCCTGGCGCTCGACGGGATCGGCATGACCGAGAGCGAGTTCGAATCCGACCTGCGCGACGAGGCCGGCCGCACCCTGCTGCAGGACGCCATCGTCTCGGGCGTCGAGATGCCGTCCGAGATGACCGACGCGATCGTCGAGTTCATCGGCGCGCGCCGCAGCTTCACCTGGGCCCCGCTGACCGAGGCCGACCTGGCCGAGCCGCTGCCCGAACCGACCGAGGAAGAGCTGAGGGCCTTTTACGACGACAACCCCGACATGTTCCGCCTGCCCGAAAGCAAGTCGATCACCTATGCGCTGCTGTCGCCCGAGATGATCCTAGACAGTGTCGAGGTCGACGAGGCCGCGCTGCGCAACCTTTATCAAGAGCGGATCGAGGAATACGACGTGCCCGAGCGGCGCCTGGTCGACCGGCTGGTCTTTCAGACCGAGGCCGCCGCGCAGGAAGCGGCCGCGCAGCTTGAAGTCGGCGGCACCACCTTCGAACAGCTGGTCTCGGACCGTAGCCTGTCGCTTCTGGACGTGGACCTGGGCGACCTGACCCGCAATGAGCTGGGCGAGGCCGGCGACGCGGTCTTCGACGCCGACTTCGGTGCCGTGGTCGGCCCCCTGCCCTCGCCCCTCGGCCCCGCGCTGTTCCGGGTGAACGGTGTCGTCGCGGCCCGCCAGACCGCCTTTGAAGAGGCCGAGCCCGAGCTGCGCGACGAGCTGGCCAGCGACCGCGCCCGCCGTGTGATCGAGGCGCAGTCCGAGGATATCAACGACCTGCTCGCCGGTGGCGCGCGGCTCGAGGACCTGTCGGCGGAGACCGAGATGGAGCTGGGCCAGATCGACTGGTCCGAGGGGCTGGAATCCGGCGTCGCCGCCTACCCCGATTTCCGCGAGGCCGCCGCCGCGCTGACCGAGGATGATTTCCCCGAGGTGAAATTCCTCGACGACGGGTCCATCATCGCCATGCGCCTGGACGAGACCCTGCCCGAGCGCCCGCGCCCCTTCGAGGACGCGCTGGCCGCGGTGGACGACGCCTGGACCCGGGCCGAGATCGAGGCGCGCCTGACCGAGCAGGCCGACGGGATCCTGGCCGGGCTGCAGGACGGCGCCACCTTCGAGGACGCGGGTCTGGCCGCCACCAGCGAGGCGGCACTGACCCGGTCCGATTTCATCCCCGGTGCGCCCTTCTCGATGATGGCCGAGGTGTTCGAGATGGACGAGGAAGGCGAGGTGCGGGTGGTCAGCGGCGAGGCCGGCGTGGTCATCGTGCGGCTCGACGCGATGCTGGAACCGGCGCAGGACGGGCAGACCGCCCAGATCCGCGAGGCCCTGACCGGCCAGCTCGACCAGCAGCTGTCGAACGCGCTGTTCCAGGCCTTCACCTACGACACCCAGGTCCGGGCCAACCCGCAGATCGACCAGAACGCCGTGAACGCGGTTCTCAACAGCTTTCAGTAGGGCCCGCCGACATGGAACTGACCCCGGATTTCAACAGCTTCGCCAGGGCCTACGAGGCCGGTGAAAGCCAGGTGGTCTATGCGCGGCTGGCCGCGGATCTCGACACGCCCGTGACGCTGATGCTGAAACTGGCCGGGGCGGCGGAAAACGCCTTCATGCTGGAATCGGTGACCGGCGGCGAGGTGCGCGGGCGGTATTCGATCGTCGGGCTGAAGCCGGACCTGATCTGGCGCTGCCGGGGCGAGACGAGCGAGATCAACCGCGCGGCCCGCTACGATCCCGACGGGTTCACGCCGCAGGAGGGCAACCCGCTCGACAACCTGCGCGCGCTGATCGGCGAGAGCCGGATCGACCTGCCCGATAACCTGCCGCAATCGGCGGCCGGGCTGTTCGGCTACCTGGGCTATGACACGGTGCGGCTGGTGGAGCACCTGCCCGACGTGCCGCCCGATCCCATGGGCCTGCCCGACGCGGTGATGCTGCGGCCCTCCGTCGTGGCCGTGCTGGACGGGGTGAAGGGCGAAGTCATCGTGGTGGCGCCGGCCTGGGTGTCGGACGGGCTGTCGGCCCGGGCGGCCTATGCCCAGGCGGCGGAGCGGGTGATGGACGCGATCCGCGACCTCGACCGCGCCCTGCCCGGCGACAGCCGCGAGATGGGCGAGGCGGATACCGAGGCCGAGCCGCAATCGAACTTCACGCCCGAAGGCTACAGGGCTGCCGTGGAGACGGCGAAGGAGTACATCCGCGCCGGCGACATCTTCCAGGTGGTGCCCTCGCAACGCTGGTCCCAGCCGTTCCGGCTGCCGCCCTTCGCGCTCTATCGCTCGCTTCGGCGGACGAACCCGTCGCCCTTCATGTTCTATTTCAACTTCGGCGGTTTCCAGGTGATCGGCGCCAGCCCCGAGATCCTGGTGCGGGTCTTCGGCCGCGAGGTCACGATCCGACCGATCGCCGGGACCCGTCCGCGCGGCGCGACGCCGGACCAGGATCGCGCACTGGAGGCGGATCTGCTGGCCGACAGGAAAGAGCTGGCCGAGCACCTCATGCTGCTGGACCTGGGCCGCAACGACGTGGGCCGCGTGGCGAAGATCGGCACAGTGAAACCCACCGAGAAGTTCATCATCGAACGCTATTCCCACGTGATGCATATCGTGTCGAACGTGGTTGGAGAGCTGGACGCGGACAAGGACGCTGTGGATGCCTTCTTTGCCGGGATGCCCGCGGGCACGGTGAGCGGCGCGCCGAAGGTCCGCGCGATGGAGATCATCGACGAGCTGGAGCCCGAGAAACGCGGCGTCTACGGCGGCGGCGTGGGCTATTTCAGCGCCGGCGGCGACATGGACATGTGCATCGCGCTGCGGACAGCCGTGCTGAAGGACGAGACGCTGTACATCCAGGCCGGCGGCGGCATCGTCTATGACAGCGACCCGCAGGCGGAATTCGAAGAGACTGTGCACAAGTCCAACGCGATCCGCCGGGCGGCGGCGGATGCGGCGCGGTTCGATCGCGGCAACCGCTGAGACGCGGGCAGCTCGCCCGTCCGGTGCCGGACGGTCTCGCGGTACACCAGTGGTCCGCGCTCAGCCTGTCACCGGGCGGCGCATGGTGATCGAGGTCGGCCGGTCATAGCCCGGATGGGCCGTGCGCCCGGTCTCGACAAAGCCCAGCCGTGCGAAGGTTTCGTGGTTCTCGGTCAGCTCGACCCGCGTCTGCAGTTCAAGCGCCGGCAGCCCCCTCTCCCGCGCACTCTGGACGGCCCGCGCGATCAGCACTCGCGCGTATCCGCGCCCGCGCGCGGCCCGGTCGACCGCCAGCTTCCCCAGGTAGAGCGCGCCGGGTGTCTCCGACAGGATCACGCAGGCCAGCACCGGGGTGCCGATGGCCCAGATCTCTCCCTCTGCGGCGGCGCGCGACAGGTTGTCAGTCGTCATCCGCAGCATAGAGGACGGCGGGTCGATCCGGCGGTCCATGTCGGCAAAGCTCTCGCGGATCAGCGCCAGCAACTCCGGCAGTGCCATGTCGTGGGGGCCGATCCGGCGCGGTGTCTCGTCTGTCTTGCCTGTCATGTTCCGCCGATCACCCATCCTGCCTCTGCCCTGCAGGAGCCGCCCATGCGACCGCCCTGCATCTGGCGCCATGCGTCGCAGGAATACCGCGCCACGCACGAGAATGTGAAGGCATCGACGGCCCTGGTACGGGACAACATGGTTAATCCTGCCGTGGACGGCGGGTTTCGGGTCATCCGCGGGCGGCTCTCGACTCAGCTGTGGCGGTATTTCGCAGTGCTGTTGACGTCTGTTGTGCGCGCGATCTTCGTGGCCGGATGGCAGGTGGCGGACACGCATTAACCGTGCGGCGATCGCGCCGCGCTTACGGCTGACGGTCGCACCATCCGGCGCCATCCCGAGCTAAGAACAGGGAACGCTTTCAAGGCCACCGCCCTTACCTTGCGGCTCTGCACGCGCCCCCGGGAACCGGACCGCGTGTGGAGGGGCTGGGTACTGAGGCAGTTGCCTTCTGGCATCTGGAGGGAATCGATCCGACCGGACTGGCGCAGCGGATAATCTTAAATGGATCACCCGGGACAATTCACATATCCCGCAGAGGCGTCGATACCCAACGCCCCACCTGTGACCCTGCGGTCAGATCAGGTGCTCGATCCGCGCGGAGATGCGCGTCACCATCGACCGGAACTCGGCCTGTTCGCACTGGTCCAGCGCGCCCATCATGGCCGAAATGTTCAGGATATCCTGGTTTACAATAGAGGCATGCATCGCCCAGCCGGCGTCCGTCAGGATCAGCCGCGTGGCACGGGCATCGGATTCGTCCGGCACCCGCTCGATCAGGTCGGCGGCTTCCATACGATCGATCACGCCCGTCATCGTGGTTGGTGCGACCTCGAGGAAACGTCCGATCTCTCCCGCGCGGGCGGCCTTGTGTTCGGCAAGGTAGCTCAGGGTGTGGAAATCATGAGGGCTGTAGCGCGCATTGCGCCCACCGACGGGAAACCGACGTTCGCTGATCATGAAGATGCGGACGATCCGCATCAGGTTATGGCGCAGCTCTAGCACCTGGTCGTCATTTAGATTGTAGTCGTTCATTGCGATCTCTAGGGAAAGCCGACCTTTCGCACGGTCGGCATGATTGGTGTCCTTACAACATACGAGTAAACCCAAGGTTCCCGGTGTTCTCCGAATATACCCAAATTGTAACTCAGCGCACCTTTGTCAGAAGAGTGGATATGGGCGCAAGGGATACCCGACTTGCACGATCCTGCAGGCCCCACAGTAGAAGAGCTGATACCGTGTCGGGCTGGACCCGTCCAAGCATGACGACCGAACCCTGCTGACCTGCGCGAAAAGCCGCCTGATCCAGGAAACGGCGCATCACCACCGGAGATTGCCCGGCACCGTCGAAGTCCCGGAACACGATGGCCGTGGGCACGCCCTCGCGCTCGGCCAGTTTTGGTACGGTGTTCAGACCGTTGTCCTGGGTGATCAGCCCGTGGCCCGTCTGCGAGACGATCTCGGTCACCTGGTCCGACAGCGGGCGGTTGCCCTGGATGCCGGTGCCGGTGCCTTCCAGAATGGCCACGGTTTCGTCCAGCGTGCCGAGCGCTGCGGCCATCGCGACCTCGGCATCCGCCGGCTGGGCGGCGGCGGGCAGGTCGATAAGGGCCACGACCTCGAAACCGGCGGCACGATGGGCGCGCATCTTCTCGGCCGCGCCCGGCTCTGTCGGGTCCACGGCGAATGTCAGGGGATAGGGGAAATCGGCCAGCGCCTCGGCCCCGATGCTGTCGGGCCCGTCGATCAGGACGATGGACATCAAAGGCACGCCCTCGGGGGCCTCGAAGGGCTGGGCGTGGGCCTTGATCGGCGGCAGTCCGGCCGTGTCGGGGTCGACAGGCGCCGGGGTGTCGGGCGCGGCGCCGTTGTCCTCGCCGATTGTGGGCAGGCGCGAGGGCGCATCGGGTGCGACCCGGGGTGCCGTGTCTTCCAGCGCGGGGGCGGAGCGGTCGTCCGTGTCGCTTGCGCCCCCGATCTGGGGCAGCCCGGCCATGCGGGGCGCGTCCTCCTCGGGCGGCGGCGGTGCATCGACCGTCGCGGGGGCCGAGCCCTGCTCCGGAGCGCCAAGGGCATCGCTGTCGGGTTCGGCCGGTGCGCTGTCGGGCTGGCTTTCGATCTCCGGGGCCTCACCGGCGGTTGGCGGGGTGCCGAAGGCGGTCTCCTCGGTGACATCGGGCGCGTCGGGCTGCGCCGGCTCGATGGAAATCGACAGGCCCACCTCGGTATCCGGCTGCGCCGGTGCCGTGGTCCGGGCCGAAGACGCGCGGGGCGCCTCGCCCTCGCGCGCGGCGACACCGGCCTCGGGGCTGTCGGCGGCCGGCGCCGGGGGCGCCTGGACCGATGTGCCCCCGGCGTCCAGCTGCGGCAGGGCCGCGGGTTCGGTCGAGACGGTCAGGTCGACTTCCTGCCCCGGCTCGGAGGGCGCGGCGGCCTGGGGCGCGGGCACAACCGGTGCCTCGCCGGGATCGACATCGACCGCGGGCGCCTCGGGCACCGCCGCCGGATCCCCCAGCGCATCGCTCTGGCCGCCAACCTGCGGAACCGCGGCGGGCTCGGTATCGGCGCGGTCGAGCGAGGCCAGCGTGTCGGGCGCGCTTTCGGTGCCGGCCGGGGCCGTGGGCGGCACCTCCACCAGGTCGGCATCGCGGCCGTCGCCCCGGATGCCCGAGCCCGTCTCGGCCGGGCCGGGCCGCGTCCCCCCGTCTGCCGGCGCCCGCGTCTCCGCCTCGGGCGGCTGCGGCAAGGGGGCCGCCAGCGACAGCACCGCCAGACCCACGCCGCAGACCACACCGCCCCAGATCATCCCACTCAAATACCCGCGTGCCACCGATTGCGCCCCCGCCTTGCCTTGCCAATGAAGCCTCTGATCCTGCCGGTGCCGTCCCTGCGGCGCTGTCCGGTCCCGGGGCCTCCGGTCCCCACGGCGTCCGGCCGCGCCCTTGACGCCGACCTTCAACCCTGACCATCTATGCCAAAACCACAATATCGCGAGCGGGGGTCCCGTCTCCAGCCCCCGCGTGAGGGATTGCGCCATGCTGCTGCTGATCGACAACTATGACAGTTTCACCTACAACCTCGTCCACTACCTGGGCGAGCTGGGCGCCGATATCGTCGTCAAGCGCAACGATGCCCTCGACGTGCAGGCCGCCATGGCGATGAACCCCGCCGGCATCCTGCTGTCGCCCGGCCCCTGCACCCCGAACGAGGCCGGCATCTGCCTGGCGCTGACCGAGGCCGCGGCCGAGACGGGCACGCCGCTGATGGGCGTCTGCCTTGGCCACCAGACCATCGGCCAGGTCTTCGGCGGCAAGGTGGTGCGCTGCCACGAGATCGTCCATGGCAAGATGGGACAGATCCGGCACGGCGGACAGGGCGTCTTTGCCGGGCTGCCTTCTCCGTTCGAGGCGACGCGCTACCATTCGCTGGTGGTCGAACGCGACAGCCTGCCCGACACGCTGGAGGTCACCGCCGAGCTTGAGGATGGAACGATCATGGGTCTGCAACACAAGAGCCTGCCGATCCACGGGGTGCAGTTCCACCCCGAAAGCATCACCTCCGAGCACGGGCACCAGCTGCTTGGCAATTTCCTGAAAGAGCTGAAGGTCCCGGCATGAGCGACGCGATGAAACCGCTGATCGGGGCCGCGGCGGACCGACCGCTGACCCGGGACGAGGCCGAAGCCGCGTTTCGCCAGCTCTTCGAGGGCGAGGCGACGCCCAGCCAGATCGGCGGGCTGCTGATGGCGCTGCGCACGCGCGGCGAGACGGTCGAGGAATATGCCGCCGCCGCCAAGGTGATGCGGTCGAAATGCAATCCCGTGAAGGCGCCCGAGGGCGCGATGGACATCGTCGGCACCGGCGGCGACGGCAAGGGCACGCTGAACATCTCGACCGCCACGGCCTTTGTCGTGGCCGGCGCGGGCGTGACCGTGGCCAAGCACGGCAACCGCAATCTAAGTTCGAAATCCGGGGCGGCCGATGCGCTGACCGAGATGGGCATCAACGTGATGGTCGGCCCGAAAGTGGTTGAAAAGGCGCTGGAAGAGGCCGGCATCGGCTTCATGATGGCGCCGCTGCATCATCCGGCCATCGCCCATGTCATGCCCACCCGGCAAGAGCTGGGCACGCGCACGATCTTCAACATCCTCGGGCCCCTGACCAACCCTGCCGGAGTCAAGCGCCAGCTCACCGGCGCCTTCTCGCGAGAGCTGATCCGCCCGATGGCCGAGACGCTGCTACAGCTGGGGTCCGAAAAGGCCTGGCTCGTGCATGGCTCGGACGGGACAGACGAGCTGACGATCACCGGCGTCTCCTGGGTCTCGGCTCTGGAGAACGGCACCGTCACCGACCGCGAGCTGCATCCCGAGGAGGCCGGCCTGCCCGTGCATCCGTTCGAGGCGATCGTCGGCGGCACCCCGGCCGAGAACGCCGCCGCGCTCAAGGCGCTGCTGGCCGGCGCGCCGTCGGCCTATCGCGACGCGGTGCTGCTGAATGCGGCCGCCGCCCTGGTGGTGGCCGATGCCGCCGCCGACCTGAAGGAAGGCGCCGCCATGGCCGCCCGCTCCATCGACAGCGGCGCTGCGCGCGGCAAGATCGCCGCCCTTGCCAGGCTCACGCAGGAGGCCGCCTGATGCTGGATGATGCCCGGCCGCAGGGCTGGGCCGACCTGCCGTTCTTCACCACCGACTGGCCCGCGATCGACGCGGCGCTGGCGCGTGAGACGCGGCAGATCCTGCCGCCGCGCAGCCAGGTCTTCGCCGCGCTCGACCTGTGTCCGCCGGACGCGGTGCAGGTGGTCATTCTGGGCCAGGATCCCTATCCGACACCGGGCCATGCCCATGGGCTGGCCTTCTCGGCCGCGCCCGATGTCCGCCCCCTGCCCCGGTCCCTGTCCAATATCTACAAGGAGATGCAGGACGACCTTGGCGCCTGTCCGCCGAATGCCGACCTGCGGTTCTGGGCGCGCCAGGGCGTGCTTTTGCTGAACACCGTCCTGACCGTGCCGGCGGGCGAGGCGCATGGCCACAAGGATCTGGGCTGGCAGCGTCTGGCAGACCAGGTTCTGGCCCGCCTTCAGGACCGGCCCCGCGCCTTCCTGCTGTGGGGCAAGCCCGCCCAGAAGATCGCGCGCACCATAGACGCCCCGCATCTGAAGATCGAAACCGCGCATCCCTCGCCGCTGTCGGCGCGCCGCGGGTTCTTTGGATCGCGCCCCTTTTCCCGCACCAACGCCTGGCTTTCCGAGCAGGGCCACACCCCCATCAACTGGACCACCCCGGAGGCCCCATGACCGAGACCATCCTGGACCGTATCAAGGCCTACAAGCTTGACGAGATCGCCGCCGACAAGGCGGCCAAGCCGATTGACGCCCTGGAGGCCGAGGCGCGCAACACGCCGCACCCGCGCCCCTTCGGCGACGCGCTGATCCGCGCCAGCCGCGACGGCTATGGGCTGATCGCCGAGATCAAGAAGGCCAGCCCTTCCAAGGGTCTGATCCGCGAGGATTTCGATCCGGCCGCGCTGGCGAAGGCCTATGACCTGGGCGGCGCCACCTGTCTGTCGGTTCTGACCGACACGCCCAGCTTTCAGGGCGCCAAGGAATACATCTCGCAGGCGCGCGCGGCGGTCGATCTGCCGATCCTGCGCAAGGATTTCATGTACGATCCCTACCAGGTTGTCGAAGCCCGCGCGCTTGGCGCCGATTGCATCCTAATCATCATGGCCAGCGTCTCGGACGCGCAGGCCGCCGAGCTGGCCGAAACCGCGAAGGCCTGGGAGCTCGACGTGCTGGTCGAGGTGCACAACCGCGAGGAAATGGAACGCTGCCTGCCGCTGGAGCCCAAGATGGTCGGCATCAACAACCGCGATCTCAACACCTTCGAGACGACGCTCGACACCACGCGGAAATTGTCGAAATTCGCGCCGACCGAAAGCCTTCTGGTGTCGGAAAGCGGCCTGACGACCCCCGACGACCTGGCCGAGCTGGCGCGCTACGGGGCGCGCTGCTTCCTGATCGGCGAAGCGCTGATGCGCCAGGACGACGTGACCGAGGCGACCCGCAAGCTGCTGGCCGATCCGCTTCTGGCCGGGGGCCGGTGATGCTGACGCATTTCGACACGAAGGGAGACGCCCACATGGTGGATGTCTCCGACAAGGAGGTCACCGCGCGCATCGCCGTGGCCGCCGGCTGGATCAGGATGAAGCCCGAGACGCTGGCGCTGATCTCGGACGGGACGGCCAAGAAGGGCGACGTGCTGGGCGTGGCGCGGCTGGCCGGGATCATGGGGTCGAAGAAGACGGCCGAGCTGATCCCGCTATGCCATCCGCTGCCGGTGACCAAGGTGAGCCTGGATCTGACGACCGACCCGGACCTGCCCGGCGTGCGGATCGAGGCGACGGTCAAGACCACCGGCCAGACCGGCGTCGAGATGGAGGCGCTGACCGCCGTGTCGACGGCGGCACTGACGGTCTATGACATGGTCAAGGCGGCCGACAAGGGCATGGAGATCGGCGGCATCCACGTGCGGCTCAAGGACGGCGGCAAATCCGGCCGCTACGAGGCGCCATGAGCATGGCCAAAGCCCCCACGCGGTCCGGCCCCGCCAGCGGCCTGATCCCGGTCGGCGAGGCGATGGAAAAGCTATTCTCCCTGGTCGAGCCGGTGGAGATCGAGCAGATCGACCTGGCCGACGCCTGTGGACGCGTGCTGGCCGAGCCGGTCGCCGCGCGGCGCGATCAGCCGCCCTTTCCGGCCTCGTCCATGGACGGCTATGCGATCAAGGCGGTCGAGGCGATGCGCGACGCGCAGTTCCGCGTCGTCGGCGAAAGCGCGGCCGGCCGCCGGTTCGAGGGCCGCGTGGGCCCAGGCCAGGCGGTTCGGATCTTCACCGGCGCCCCGGTGCCCGAGGGCGCCGATCACGTGGTCATCCAGGAGGACGTGCGCCGCGACGGCGCGCTGATCTCGCTGCTGGACGAGCCCGGCGACAAGGACAACATCCGCCCCGCCGGCACCGATTTCCGCGTCGGCGCGACATTGGAAGCGCCCCGGCGCCTCGGCCCCTCGGACATCGCCCTGCTGGCGGCGATGAACATCCCGTTGGTCCCGGTGCGGCGCCAGCCCGAGATCGCGCTGATCTCCACCGGGGATGAGCTGGTCCAGCCCGGCGAGGACCCCGGCCCCGACCAGATCATGGTGTCGAACACCTACGGGCTGAAGGCCATGCTGGACCTTGCCGGCGCCTCGGTCCGGATGCTGCCGATCGCCCGGGACACCGCGGCCTCGCTGCGCACGGCGTTCGAGCTGGCCAGGGGCGCGGACCTGGTGGTGACGATCGGCGGCGCTTCGGTCGGGGATTACGATCTGGTGGGCGATGTCGCCGCCGAGCTGGGCATGGAACAAAGCTTCTACAAGGTTGCGATGCGCCCGGGCAAACCCCTGATGGCCGGGCATATCTCCGGCTCCGCCATGGTCGGTCTGCCAGGCAACCCGGTCTCGGCCCTGGTCTGCGGAGAGGTCTTCCTGCGGCCCATGCTGAACAAGATGCTGGGCCTCGGCGCCTCGGCCCCCGCGCGGCTGCAGGCACCGCTGAGCCAACCGCTTCTGGCCAATGGACCGCGCGAACATTACATGCGCGCCACGCTGGATGCCGCCGGAATCCACGCCTTCGACCGGCAGGACAGTTCGCTTCTCAGCGTGCTGACCAAGGCCAACGCGCTACTGGTGCGTCCGCCTCATGACAGCGCGCGCGAGGTCGGAGAGATGGTGGACTACATCCCGCTCTGAGCCCGGTATGGGATCGCAGGGGGCGATGGTTCGGCCGATCCGCGATCCCCTCGGCCTGAGCACAATTGTCACGCGCCTGACACGAGTGTTGACACAAAACGGGAACATGCGTAGAACATCCCCAACCGAACATCCAGGAGGAGCGGCGGATGCTCACACGGAAGCAGTTGGATTTGCTGGATTTCATCAACAAGCGTGTTCAACGCGACGGTGTTCCGCCAAGTTTCGATGAAATGAAGGAAGCGCTGGACCTGCGATCCAAGTCCGGCATCCACAGGTTGATCACGGCGCTGGAAGAACGCGGTTTCATCCGCCGACTGCCGCACCGGGCCCGCGCGCTGGAAATCCTGAAGCTTCCCGAGAGCCTGGGCGGCGCGCCGTCGGCGGGCTTTCATCCCCGGGTGATCGACGGCGACCATGGCGAAAGCCACGTGGCCGCCAATATCGAACCTACCGCCTATGCGGCGGTGGAGCTTCCGGTGATGGGGCGCATCGCCGCCGGCGTCCCGATCGAGGCGATCAGCCAGGTGCATCACAACGTGGCGGTGCCCAGTTCGATGCTCTCGCAGGGCGAGCATTACGCGCTTGAGGTCAAAGGCGATTCGATGATCGGCGTCGGGATCAACGACGGCGATATCGTGGTGATCCGCGAAACCTCCGCCGCCGATAACGGCGACATCGTCGTGGCCCTGGTCGAGGATCACGAAGCCACGCTGAAACGCTATGTCCGCAAGGGAAATGCCATCGCGCTTGAGGCCGCCAACCCAGCCTATGAAACCCGCGTCTTCCCGGAAGACCAGGTGAAGGTGCAGGGCCGGCTCGTGGGGCTGATCCGCTCATACTAAGCTGCAGGCGTGGGGCGATGAGGCCGGCCCTGAAATGTCCGGCAGCCCCCGCCAGTTGGCCGAACCCGGCGGGTGTATGGCCTCAGAAACGCCTTTTTCGGTCCCTGTCCGACGGCACACGGATCACTCCGGCGTGGGGACCTTTGGATCCAGCCTCGCATATTGCCGCCGTTTCACTGTCGCGCCGTTCCACAGCCGTTGACCCGAAACCTCATGCGCCGTGACCACGCGCAGGCCCCCGGGCCCGGGCAGGACGGACAGGCTACCGGTGTCCAGCAGCCGGCGCATGTCGAAGATGTCGCATGTCCCGTCCAGCCGCTCGGTCGAGATCACGATATCGACCGGCGCACATCCCTCGAACGCCCGCGCCGCGCGTTTGCCGGGCACATGGATCAGCGTCCCGCCCTCCAGCGCGAAGCGGCGGATCAATCCCTCTCCGGGGTCCGGCCAGCGCGCCGCGGCAGTGGCCTGATCGACAAGATCCCCGTCGTTTTCCAGCCAGATACCGGCCACGAAACCCGCGCCGCGCGGCTTGCTCAAGGCGCGGCCCGCTTCGGTCATCACGCCCACCAGCCCGCCAGTATCCGCGACCAGCGCCACCGGCCGTTCCGCCCCGGACCAGAGCCCGAGCGCCAGAACCATCGGAAGCGCGCCGGCCCATCGCAGCCGCCCCTGCCAGAGCATGATCCAGAGCGCCCCAAGCGAGAGGACCGGCAAAACCGCGGGCCCCGGCGCGATCACCGGCCGACGCGCCCCCTCCCAGCTGGCAACCTCGGTCGCGACCGCCAGGATCCAGTCCAGGCCCAGGCCCATGACATGCAGCGCGATCCCCTCCAGCCCGAAGGGCGCGAGGCAGGCCGCCGCCACCGCCGCCGGGATCACCACCGAGCCCATCACCGGAACCGACACCAGGTTGGCCAGCAGCCCATAGGGCGCCATGGCGTTGAAATGGGCGGCCGAGACCGGCGCCGTGGCCAACCCGGCAATCGCCGAGGACAGGAAGACGCCCATCGCGGGCTTCGCCCAGACCGGCAGCCGCGCCGTGTCGCGCCCGCGCAGGGCGGTGAAGACCGAGACCAGAGCCGTCGTCGCCGCAAAGGACATCTGGAACCCCGGCGACATCAGCGCCTCGGGCCGCAGGGTCAGCACGATCAGCGCGGCCATGGCCACCGCCCGGAGGCTCAGTGCCCGCCTTTCGAACAGAACGGCCACCAGCGCCGTGGCCACCATGATGAAGGCGCGCTCGGTCGCCACGTTGCCGCCCGAGAGCGCAAGATAGACGGCCGCCGCCGCCAGCGCCCCGATCGCCGCGATCTTGCGGATCGGCCAGCGCAGGGCGATCGGCGGGATCAGCGCAAGCGCGAACCTCAGCCCGCCATACACCACGCCGGCCAGCAACCCCATGTGCAGCCCCGAAATCGCCAGAAGATGCGCAAGGTTCGAGGCCCGCAAAGCCTCCAGCGCGGCCTGGCCCATGCCCGACCGGTCGCCCGTCGTCACCGCCGCCGCGAAGCCGCCGGTATCGCCCGGAAGCCGCGCCCGGATCGCGTCCGAGATCGCCATGCGCAGGCCGAAGATCTGCATCGACAGCTCCCCCCGGTCGGGCGGCGCCGCCGTCACGACCGGCGCCCGCGTGTAGCCCACGGCGCCCAGCCCCAGGAACCAGGCGTGGCGGCGGAAATCGAAGCCGCCGGGCTCTGCCGGCCCCGAGGGCGGCGACAGGTGGCCCGTGGTCATCACCCGCTGCCCCGGCACCAGATCGGCCTCCGGCCCGTGCACCGACAGCCGCACCCGTCCCGGCAGACGCGCGGGATCGGTATCGCGCAGCACCACCCGGTCCAGCGTCATGCGCACCGCGTCCGAGGCCGAGCGATCCAGCGCCACGATCCGCCCTTCCACCGGGCCGTAATATCGGAAATCAAGCTTCGGCGCCTCGACCCGGTGGGCCCGGGCGCCGGCCAGGCAAACCCCGAGCGCCACCAGCACCAGGCCGGTCAGCAATGGCGTGAACGCCCCCGGCCAGCGCCAGGACACAAAGCCCCCGCAAAGGACGAACCCGGCCAGAACCGCATAGACGGTCAGGCCGGGCTCGATCCGCAGCCCGAAATAGAGCCCTATTCCGGCCGCGACGCAAACCGGTGACCAGGGAAACAAATGACCCCGCTGTCCCCAAAGGGCTGTTTCAACCCAGGCCAGTTCGCGCATCTTGCCCCTTCATTCCGGGGTCGCTAGACAGTCCCGAACCCTACCATCGGCTTGGTTAGCAAAAGGTAAACAGCTCCCCGTGACCTCTCCCGTCATCACCCGCTTCGCGCCCTCGCCCACCGGCTTCCTGCATATCGGCGGCGCCCGCACCGCGCTGTTCAATTGGCTCTACGCCCGTGGGCGCGGCGGCAAGTTCCTGCTGCGAATCGAGGATACCGACCGCGAACGCTCCACCCCGGAGGCCACGGCCGCGATCCTTCAGGGCCTCGACTGGCTCGGGCTCGACCATGATGGCGAGGTGATCAGCCAGTTCGAGGGCGCCCCGCGTCATGCCGAGGTCGCGCTGCAGCTGCTGTCCGAGGGCAAGGCCTACAAGTGTTTCTCCACCCAGGAGGAGATCGCCGCCTTCCGCGAGGCCGCCCGGGCCGAGGGCAAGTCCACCCTGTTCCATTCGCCCTGGCGCGATGCCGATCCCGCGACCCATCCCGACGCGCCCTATGTCGTCCGCATCAAGGCCCCGCAGACCGGCGAGACGGTGATCCGCGACCAGGTCCAGGGCGACGTGACGATCCGCAACGATCAGCTCGACGACATGGTGCTTCTGCGCGCCGATGGCTCTCCGGTCTACATGCTGGCGGTGGTGGTGGACGACCACGACATGGGCGTGACCCACGTGATCCGCGGCGACGATCACCTCAACAACGCCGCGCGGCAGATGATGATCTACGACGCCATGGGCTGGGATGTCCCGGTCTGGGCGCATATCCCGCTGATCCACGGGCCCGACGGCAAGAAACTGTCGAAACGTCACGGCGCGCTCGGGGCGCAGGAATACCAGGCCATGGGCTACCCGGCCGCCGGAATGCGCAACTACCTCGCCCGCCTCGGCTGGAGCCACGGGGACGACGAATTCTTCACCGACGCGCAGGCGAAAGAGTGGTTCGACCTCGACGGAATCGGCAAGAGCCCGGCCCGTTTCGACACCAAGAAACTTGAGAACCTCTGCGGCCAGCATATCGCCATCAGCGAGGATGCCGCGCTGCGGCGCGAAATCGAGGCCTATCTGCAGGCCGCGGGCCAGCCTGCACTGCCTGCCGCCAAGGCAGATGCCCTGCAAGCCGCGATGTTCTGTCTGAAGGACCGCGCGAAGACTTTCCCTGATCTTCTTGAAAAGGCACACTTCGCGTTAACCGATCGCCCGATAGAAGCCGATGAGAAGGCCGCCAAGGCGCTGGATTCTGTATCCCGTGGTATGCTGAGCGATTTGACGCCGCATCTGCAAAATGCTAGCTGGTCGCGTGATACGTTGGAGGCCGAGTTGAACGCCTTCGCCGACGCTCAGGGCGTGAAGTTCGGCAAACTGGCCGCCCCCCTTCGGGCGGCGCTCGCGGGCCGGGCTGCAACGCCCTCCGTATTCGACATGATGGTGCTTCTGGGCCGTGAGGAAACGATTGCCCGTCTCACCGATGCGGCGGCCTGAACCGGGCCGCCCCGCACCAATCGGGCCTGCGCCTTGTCGTGCAGGCTTTATCCAGCGCGGGACCATTCCGGGCCCCGCCCCTGAAAGAAGGGAGTCCCCATGACCGATACCAACAAGACCGCAGCTCTGACGCTTGATGGCGCCGACCACGAGCTGCCGGTGCTTTCGCCGTCGGCCGGGCCCGATGTGGTCGATATCCGCAAGCTCTACGGCGGCGCCGGCGTCTTCACCTACGATCCGGGCTTCACGTCCACCGCGGCGTGCAAGAGCACGATTACCTTCATCGACGGCGACAAGGGCGAGCTTCTGCATCGCGGCTACCCGATCGACCAGCTCGCGTCCAAATCGCATTACCTCGAGGTCTGCTACCTGCTGCTTTACGGTGATCTGCCGACGGCCAAGCAGCTGGAAGATTTCGAAAGCCGCGTGACGAACCACACGATGCTGCACGAACAGATGCAGTATTTCTTCCGCGGGTTCCGCCGCGACGCGCATCCGATGGCCATCATGGTCGGCGTGGTCGGCGCAATGTCGGCCTTCTACCACGATTCCACCGACATCACCGATCCCTGGCAGCGCGAGGTCGCCTCGATCCGCCTGATCGCCAAGATGCCGACGATCGCGGCCTGGGCCTACAAGTATCACGTGGGCCAGCCCTTCGTGTACCCGCGCAACGATCTCGACTATGCGTCGAACTTCCTGCGCATGTGCTTTGCCGTCCCGGCCGAGGAATATGTCGTCGACCCGATCCTGAGCCGTGCAATGGACCGGATCTTCACGCTGCACGCGGATCACGAACAGAACGCCTCGACCTCGACGGTGCGCCTGGCCTCCTCCTCGGGCGCCAACCCCTTCGCCTGCATCGCGGCTGGCATCGCCTGCCTATGGGGCCCCGCCCACGGCGGCGCCAACCAGGCCTGCCTGGAGATGCTCAAGGAAATCGGCACCGTCGACAAGATCCCGGAATTCATCGCGCGCGCGAAGGACAAGAACGATCCCTTCCGCCTGATGGGCTTCGGCCACCGCGTCTACAAGAACTTCGATCCCCGCGCGACGGTGATGAAGCAATCCGCGGACGAGGTGCTGGATCTCATGGGGATCGAGGACAACCCGGTCCTGCAGGTCGCCAAGGAACTGGAAAAGCAGGCTCTGGAAGACCCCTATTTCCACGACAAGAAGCTGTTCCCCAACGTCGATTTCTACTCGGGCATCATCCTCGAGGCGATGGGCTTCCCGACCTCGATGTTCACCCCGATCTTCGCGCTGTCGCGGACCGTGGGCTGGATCTCGCAGTGGAAGGAACAGCTGTCCGATCCCGAGATGAAGATCGGCCGCCCGCGCCAGCTTTATGTCGGCGAGACGCTGCGCGACTACGTGGACATCGAAAACCGCTGATCGGCCGCCAGGCACAAAAGAAAAGGCGCCCCACCCGGGCGCCTTTTTCATGTCATCTGATACCGGTCCTCTGAAACCGCCCACGACGCCCCGGTCTTCTTCTTGGCCCAAATACCTCCGGGGTGAATGCGCCGCAGGCGCAGAGGGGCAGAGCCCCTGCCCCGGTTACCGCCCTTCGAACGTCGCCGGCCGCTTTTCCAGGAACGCCAGCACGCCTTCCTGGAAGTCCCGGGTCTTGCCACAGCCCCCCTGCAGTCGCGCCTCCACCGAAAGCTGCGTCTCCAGATCGTTCTCGAAGCTCTGCCGGATCGCGGCCTTGACCGCCTTGTAGGCCTCTGTCGGTCCCTGGGCGAGCTGCGCGGCGCGGGACTTCCAGTGACTGTCGAAGGCGTCATCCTCCACCGCTTCCCAGATCATCCCCCAGGCCTCGGCCTGGCGCGCCGGGATCTTCTCTGCAAACAGCGAGGCCCCCATGGCCCGCGCGAACCCGGCCTGGCGCGGCAGGACCCAGGTCCCGCCGGCGTCGGGAATCAGGCCGATGCGGGTGAAGGCCTGAAGGAAATAGGCGCTCTCGGCCGCGATCACCACGTCGGCGGCCAGGGCAAGGTTCGCCCCCGCGCCGGCGGCCGGGCCATTCACCGCGGCGATCACGGGCAAAGGGCAGTCAGTGATGGCCAGGATCAGCGGGGCATATTCCTCGCGCAGGGTGCGTTCAAGATCGGGGTTGGCCGCGTTGGCGCGGTCGCCAAGGTCCTGGCCCGAGCAGAAGGCCTTGCCCGCGCCGGTCATCACCAGCACGCGCGCGCCCTCCTGCGGGGCATGGCGCACGGCGTGGGTCAGCTCGGCGCGCATCTGGCCAGTCAGCGCATTGTACTTGTCCGGCCGGTTCAGCGTGATCACGGCGATGGCGTCGCGGATCTGAAGCGTGATGGTGGTATAGTCCATGGAAGGTCTCCGTCCCTGTCGCGGCGCATCGTGATCGGTGGGGGCAGGCATTGCCAGCGGAACGCGGCGTCAGGATCGCGCGCCCGTCATCGGACCCTTGCGGGCCCGCCTCCGGACCTCAGGTCCCGTCGCAGGGCTCAGCGGCCGGCGCGGCCGTCCTCGTCCAGGATCGCCTGCAGCCGCGCTTCTTCGGCCGCGTTCAGCCCGGCCTCTTGCGGAGCCGCCGCCCGCGCCCGGCCACGCAGGAACACAAGACCGGTCGCGAGCGCCAGCAGGAACATGATGGGCCCCGCCGCCCAAAGCAGCCAGTTCGACCCGGTCGTCAGCGGCTTCAGCAGGACATATTCACCATAGCGGTCGGTGACGAAGGCCACGACCTCGTCATCGCTATCCCCCTCGACCAGACGTTCGCGAACCAGCAGGCGCAGGTCGCGTGCCAGGTCGGCATTGGATTCGTCAATATTCTCGTTCCGGCACACCAGGCACCGCAGACCCTTGGAAATCTCGCGTGCGCGCTCTTCCAGAACCGGATCGTCCAGCACCTCGTCGGGTTGCACCGCCGCCGCCGGCAGCGCCGTCAGCAGCGCCAGCGCGATACAGATCCAGCGCAGTGCCCTCATTCCGCCGGCACCCCGGCCGCCGGCGCCTTCCGTGCGCCCGCCGCCACCCGGAACCGCCGGTCCGTCAGGCTCAGCAACCCGCCGAGCGCCATGATGATGCAGCCGCCCCAGATCCAGTTGGCGAAGGGCTTGATATAGGTCCGCACGGTCCAACCGCCGCCGGCCTGCGCGTCGCCGATCACCACGTAGAGATCGCGCAGGAAGCGGTAGTCGATCGCCGCCTCCGTCGTGGGCATGCGCGCCACCGGATAGTTGCGCTTCTCCGGGAACAGCCGCGTGATCTCCTCCCCGTTGCGGAAGACATGAATCTCGCCCACCGTGGACAGGTAGTTCGGGCCTCGCGCCGATGTCACGTCATGCAGGATCAGGTCGTACCGCCCAACGGTAAAGGGCTCGCCCGGCTGCGCCACGCGGATGTCTTCCTGTTGCCAGGCGACCAGCGCGCAGATGGCGAAGATCGTGATGCCGAGCCCGGCGTGCGCCACTGCCTTGCCCCAATCCGCCCCCGGCAACCGCCGCAGACGACGCAGCCGCCCCGTGCCGCGCCCTGTGCGCCGCCAAAGGTCCACCAGCGCCCCGCCGAAGACCCAGACGCCCAGCAGGACACCCAGCGGGCCGACGGCGCTTTCACCCGTGGTCATCGCATAGGCCAGCCCGGCCAGAGCCACCGACAGGCCCAGCACCGGCCAGAGCGGCAGCATGGTCTTCGCCAGGGACCCCCGCTTCCACGGCAGCATCGAGCCCACCGGCAGGATCACCGCCAGCGCGATGACGAACGGCGTGAAGGCCATGTCGAAGAACGGCGGCCCGACCGACAGTTTCCGGTCGAAGGCCAGCTCGGCCACCACGGGCCAGACGGTGCCGACGAAGATCACCATCGAACTGACCGCCAGAAAGATGTTGTTCATCACCAGCGCGCTTTCGCGGCTGATCATGCCAAAGACGCCCTTGGCCTCCATCGCCTGGGCGCGCGCGGCAAAAAGCGTCAGCGCGCCCCCGGTGAACGCCGCCAGGATCGCCAGGATGAACACCCCGCGCTCGGGGTCATTGGCGAAGGCATGGACCGAGGTGATGATGCCCGACCGCACGATGAAAGTGCCGATCAGCGAGAAACCGAAGGCCAGGATCGCCAGCAACACCGTCCAGCTCTTCAGCGCCTCGCGCTTTTCCACCACGATGGCGGAATGCAGCAGCGCCGCGGCAAAGAGCCAGGGCATGAAGGACGCGTTTTCGACCGGGTCCCAGAACCAGAAGCCGCCCCAGCCCAGCTCGTAATAGGCCCACCAGGAGCCGAGCGCGATGCCGATGGTCAGGAAGATCCAGGCCGCCAGCGTCCATGGCCGGACCCAGCGTGCCCAGGCCGCATCGACGCGACCCTCGATCAGGGCGGCGACGGCAAAGCTGAAGGACATCGAAAGCCCGACATAGCCGAGGTAAAGGAACGGCGGATGAAAGGCGAGGCCCGGGTCCTGCAGCAGCGGGTTCAGATCCTGCCCGTCGAAGGGCGGCACCGCCATGCGCAGGAACGGGTTCGACGTGAAAAGGATGAAAGCGAAGAAGGCCACAGCGATCGACGATTGCACCGCCAGGACCCGCGCGCGCAGCGTCGGCGGCAGGTTCGATCCGAACCAAGCGGCCATGGCGCCGAAAAATGTCAGGATCAGGACCCAGAGCAGCATAGACCCCTCGTGATTCCCCCAGGTGCCGCTGATCTTGTAGATGAGCGGCTTGGCCGAATGCGAGTTCAGCACCACCAGCCGCAGCGAGAAATCGGAGGTCACGAAGGCCCAGGTCAGCGCCAGGAAGCTGAACGCGGTCAGCAGGAACTGCGTGGTCGCCGCCGGTTCCGCCACGGCCATCCAGCCGGGCCAGCGCTTTGCGGCGCCGATCAGGGGAACAACGGCCTGGACGATGGCGACCAGGAAGGCGAGGACGAGGGCAAAGTGACCGAGTTCAGTGATCATGCCCACTGGTATAAGTCGACGCCCCGGCGCCGCCAACGGAATTCCGCCGGACGGCCCCGGGGCGCATGGTCACGCCTGCGTCATGTCAGGGTCGGGTCAGGGTCAGGTCGGGGGATCAGGCCGCCCGGGCGCGACCGGCTTTCCACGCCTCCAGCGCGGGGTTCTCGGCCGGTGCCACCGCGGCCAGCGCCAGCCCGGCATCCGGGCCGGTATCGGCCACGCCGGGGCTGCCGGCCCGCATCTGGCGCAGCGCGGCCACGTTGCCGACCACCTCCGGCACGCGGGTCATCGTCTCGGCGATCTCGCGCTGAAAGTTCTGCGCCTTCACCTGGTGCCGCGCGCCGAAATAGAAGGACACGATGACCCCCAGCAGCCACCACAGCGGCTCGGGCACCAGCGCGATGCCCTGCATCCGCTCGGCAAACCACAGCGGATCGACCATGGCCGCCACGAAGAGCCCAAGCGTCCCCAGCGCCATCGCCGGGCGCGGCAGCCGGTTCACCCCGTCCATCACCGCGTCGAAGACACCGCGCCGTCCCGGCCGGAACTCTGCCGCCATCTGGGTCATGGCCTGCCCCTGCACCGTTGCGGCCCGCCCTGCGCCGCGGTCGGTATTCTCGCGGAACAGCTCCACCGTCTCGGTCACGGCATTGCGGCCGCCGCCAAAAATCAGCCTCATCGCGCTCTCGATCAGCCCCATGCCGCGACCCTCCGATTGAAATCCGCGCTGCTCAGGTGGAACCGGGGCGACAGGAATTCTTCGGCCCGCTTGATCCAGCCGCCCTTGCCGCCGGCGCGGGTGCGCGCGTATTTACGGCTCGCCGGGCGCTGATCGGCGAGGCGGAAGTAATAGTTCCGCCGCGCCACGCCATAGGCGTCACGCAGGGCCAGGGGATCGGGATGCGCGGCATCCACGGCCGCGCCGATGGTCTGGGGTCCGATCGCGCCGTCGACGGTGATCGCATAGCCCATCTCGCGCAGCATCCGCTGCAGGATCTTCACCGCGTTGGCGCCCGCGTTGACATACATGTCGAAGACGCTGGCTTGGATCTCTCGGGGCAGTTCGGCGATCCGGGGGCGCTGAAAGTAATGGCGGATGAAGATGTCCACCGCCTGCGCCCGGCTCAGCGCCTTCACATCCGCCACGTCCACCGCGCCGTCGCCGGTCAGGTCCAGCCCCAGCCGCCGCATGGTATGGATGGTCACCCCGTAGTTCGTTGCCCCGCCGGGATCGTCGGGGTCGTTCACATAGCCGCCCTCGCGGGCGACGATCTCTTCGGCAATCTCTCGCACTGTCTGCATGGCCGCCTCTCGCGTTTGAAACCGCGAGAACGTTCCCTGCAAATCCTTAAGACCGCGCGGGGCCATCGTGCGTTGCGCGCGTGGAGCTGTCGTGCGTTGCGCGCTGCCCCATACCGGACGACCTGCCCGATCCAAGCGGGCCCGGCGCATCAGGCGATCAGCTGCCCGGCTCCTTGTAGACGCCTTGTTCCTTCAGCGCGTCCACGACTTCCCTCGGCATGTAGGTTTCGTCGTGTTTAGCAAGGATTTCAGTCGCTTCAAAGACACCGTTCACGTAACGCCCGGTCCCGATCATGCCCTGGTTCTCCTCGAAGAGATCCGGCAGCACCCCGGTATAGGTCACCGGGATCGAGGCACCCCCATCGGTCACGGCAAAGCGCACCGTCTCGCCGTCGCCGCGCACCAGCGTTCCGTCCTCGACCAGCCCGCCCAGGCGAAAGACCTCCCCCGGTTCGGGCGGCTCCTCCATCACCTGGCTGGGCGCGCGGAAGTAGTTGATCCCGTCACGAAGGGCATAGCCGATCAGCGCCGTGGACAGCGCCAAGGCGGCAAAAGCGCCGATGATCAGCTGGATTCGCCGCCGTTTCTTCAGCCCCTTCATGACAGGTCCCTCACGTTGTCACGGGAAGATCGGGGCCAGCATCAGCCCCGACGTCTCATCCTCACCTAACATCAGGTTCGCATTCTGCAATGCCTGACCCGATGACCCCTTGGTGAGATTGTCGATGGCCGAGACCACGATCGCCCGGCCCGGAAGCCGGTCGGCCACTACGCCGACATGGCAGAAATTCGATCCGCGCACGTGATGCGTGCTGGGCGCCTCGCCGAAGGGGAGCGTCAGAACGAAAGGTTCGTCCGCGTAAGCCTTTGCCAGCGTATCATGAATCTCCTGCGCGTCGCCCCTGACGTAGCAGGTCATCAGGATGCCCCGGTTGGCCGGAAGCAGGTGCGGGGTCAGTTGCACCCGCACATCGCGGCCCGCGGCCTTGGTGAACTCCTGGTCGAACTCGCCGAGGTGGCGATGTGTCCCACCCATGGAATAGCCGTGATAGCCTTCGGAGAGTTCCGCATGCAGCAGGTTCTCCTTCAGCGACCGCCCCGCGCCCGAGACGGCGGCCTTGAGGTCCATGATGATGTCGTCGAGGTCGATGACCCCGGCCTTCACCAGCGGCATCAGCGCGAATTGCCCGGCCGCCGCGTTGCAGCCCGTACCGGCCACCAGCCGCGCGGACCGGATCTCGTCGCGGTAGAACTCGGTCAGGCCATAGACGGCCTCCTTTTGAAGCTCCAGCGCGGCATGGGGATTGCCGTACCATTTCTCGTAGGCCGCCGGATCGCGCAGCCGGAAATCGGCCGAAAGGTCCACAATCTTCAGGTCGCGCGGCAGGGCCGAAATCACCGCCTGGCTGGTCTTGTGCGGCAGCGCGCAGAAGCACAGGTCGATCTGGCCGAAGTCGATCTCTTCGATCTTCACCAGCGCGGGCAGATCCAGATGGCGCAGGTGCGGGAACACCTCGGCCATGGTCTGGCCGGCCTTGCGGTCCGCCGACAGGGCCTTGATTTCGATGGAGGGATGGCCGGCGATCAGCCGAACAAGTTCGGCGCCGGTATAGCCAGAGGCGCCAAGGATGGCGATGGAATGGGTCATGATATGGTCTCGGACTTCGAATGGGGATGAACCGGTCCGGGCCGGTCGCGAAAGGGGTTCTGGGCAGCGTCAGACCGCCGTGAAGGCAATCTGTCGTCGGAGAAACTGTGTTGCCCGGTCACTGACCTTGCGCGGATCGCCCGTGGTCACGAAGCCGGCCGCGCCCCCGCCCAGCATGTTGGGATGGCGCTCCAGATAATCGGCCAGGCTGGAGGCGACGAGGTTCGCCTGCGAGAATACCTCAACTTTGGGCCCCAGCGCCTCCTGAAAGGTCTCTTCCAGCATCGGGTAATGGGTGCAGCCCAGGATCGCGGCCTCGGGCTCGGGCATCTTGCGCTTCAGCGCATCCACGTGGGACCGCACCAGCGCCTCTGCCAGGATCAGGTCGCCCTCTTCGATCGCGTCGACCACACCGCCGCAGGCCTGCGCCTCGACATCGACACCGATGGCGCGAAAGGCCAGTTCCCGTTGAAACGCCCGACTGCGCACGGTCGCGGGCGTGGCAAACAGCGCCACGTGTTTCACGGCGACCTCGCGCGGCGGGGAATTGTCGCCCCATTGCCGTTCGGTCAGCGCCTCGATCAACGGCACGAAGACCCCGAGCACGCGCTTGCCCGGCGGCACGCCTTCCTCCTGGATTCGCCGCAGACCGGCCGCCGAGGCCGTGTTGCACGCCAGGATCACCAGGTCGCAGCCATTGTCCCACAGCCAGCGCACGGCGGTTTTCGTCAGCTGATAGACATCGTCGGGTTCGCGCACGCCATACGGCGCGTTGGCCGAATCCGCGTAATAGAGGAACGGCACGTCGGGCAGACGCTTGGCGACGGCATCAAGGACGGTCAGGCCGCCCAGGCCGGAATCGAAAATGCCGACGGACATGGGGTTCGCAGCTGGCTCCAAGGGATGTGCGCCCGAGAGATCAGGCGCGGTGTCTTTCTTCGAATTCAAAGCCGTATTCGTCGGTACGAAGCGGCCTTGGCGAAAGCTCATACGTCGATTTGCGCAGGAAATCCATCATCGCTTTGCTGTCTTTTGCAAGCGGATCCAGACGGTCACGCCCGATGGGGTCCCCGATCACCACACGCACGGGCGCATCGACCCGTTTGCGGAACTCCTTGATCAAAAGCCCCATGCGCAGCGTGTAGTGAATGTGACTGGCCAGCTGGAACAGCCGGGAATTGGCGCCCTCGAAGAAGATCGGCACCACGGTCGCGTCGCTCTTGGCGACCATGCGCGCGGTAAAGCCGCGCCAGCCCGGATCCATGGGCCGCGAAAACGGCTTGGCCGCGGTCGAGACGGTGCCGCCCGGAAAGACGCCGATCGCCCCGCCCTCGCCCAGGTAGCGCAGCGATTCCTTTCGGGTTTCGATATTGGTCTTCACCGCCTCCTTGGTCTCATCGAACGAGATCGGCAGGATGATCCGGTTCAGATCCTCGGCCTTGCGAAAGACCCGGTGCGCAAGGATGCGGAAATCGCCGCGCGTGACCGACAGGATATGCCCCATCATCAGCCCGTCGAGGATCCCGTAGGGATGGTTGGCGATCAGGATCAGCGGCCCGGTCCGGGGGATGTGATCGAGCGATCCGCCGATCACGTCCAGCGTCAGCCCGTAGCGGTCGACCATCACGCCCCAGAAATCCCGCCCCGCCGCGACATCCGCTTCATACCCGTCGGCTCGGCGGATCAGGCGCATGCGCCCTGTGGTGTTTTCCATGATGCGGATCATGGCGCGGCCGGACTTGGTGGCGGCCGAATTCGCGTAGGTGATATCGCGAACAACGTGACGACGCGACGGCATCTGTCTCTCCGTGAACCTCCTGACCGATACATCGGTCAGGGGTTCAATCTACTGCCTTCGCTTACGCTGCGACAGTCCCTATTCCGCCGCACTCTTCATGTCCGGCCCGCCGGAGCGGATGGCGGCCAGCAGCTCTTCGCGCCGTTTTGCGGCCTTCTGCTCGTTGGCCAGCTTGACCGGGCCGAAGCCGCGGATCTCAAGCGGCAGCCGGGCCAGCGCTTCGACCGCGTCGCGGGTAGCGGGGGTCACATGGGGCAGGAATTCGGCCATGTCGCTTTCGTATTGCGCGATCAGCGCCCGTTCCATGCGGCGTTCGTCGCTGCGGCCGAAGATGTCCAGAGGCCCGCCGCGCAGGATCTTCATCCAGGTCAGCATCCGCAGCGGCACCCGCATCCATTCGCCGAACTGGCGCTTGGCCGGACGGCCGTCGTCGCCCTCCTTCGACAGCACCGGCGGCGCCATGTGGTAGGTCATGCGGAACGCGCCGCCGAATTCGGCCTCGGCCTTGCTCCGGGTGTCCAGCAGCAGGCGCGCGACCTCGTATTCGTCCTTGTAGGCCAGCAGCTTGTGATAGCCGAGCGCCACGGCCTCCTTCAGGCCCTTGTCCTCGATCCCGTCGACCATGTCGCGGTAGCGTTTCGCCAGCCGCCTGGACTGGTACTTCACCAGATGATCGGCGCGGAAGGCGATCCGGTCTTCGAGCGATTTCGGCATCTCGACCACCTTGTCGGTCAGGATGTCCTTCGCCTCCTGCGGGTTCAGCACCGCCCAGCGACCGATCTCGAAGGCGCGCTTGTTGCGCTCCACCGCGGCGCCGTTCAGCTCCACCGCTTCCATGATCGCCTCATGCGACAGCGGCACAAGACCCTGCTGCCATGCGGCGCCGAACACCATCATGTTGGAATAGATGGAATCGCCCAGCACCGTCTTGGCCAGGTCCGAGGCATCGAAAAGCGACAGCCGCTCCTTCATCCGTGCCTCCAGCGCCAGGGCAAGCCGGTCCGACGGCAGAGAGAATTCGGTGTTGCGGGTGAAATCGCCGGTAATGATTTCGTGGCTGTTGACGACGGCGCCGGTGCGGCCGGGCCGCGTCAGCCCCAGCGTCTTGGCCCCGGCGCTGACCACCAGGTCGCCGCCGATCAGCGCGTCCGCCTCGCCCGTGGCGACCCGGATGGCGCTAATATCTTCGGGCTTTTCACCAATGCGGCAATGGATATGCACCGCGCCGCCCTTCTGGGCGAGGCCGGCCATCTCCATCATGCCGGCGCCCTTGCCGTCGATCTGTGCCGCCTGCGCCATCACGGCGCCGATGGTCACCACGCCGGTGCCGCCGACGCCGGTGATCACCACGTTCCAGGTGCCGTCGATCGTGGGCAGCACCGGGTCCGGCATGTCGGGCAGCGTCAGCTCGGTCGTGGCCTCCTTGCGCACCTTGGCGCCTTCCAGTGTCACGAAGGAGGGGCAGAACCCCTTGAGGCACGAGAAGTCCTTGTTGCAGGCCGACTGGTCGATGGCCCGCTTGCGACCGAGTTCCGTCTCTTTCGGGACGATCGCGACACAGTTCGACTGAACCCCGCAATCGCCGCAGCCCTCGCAGACATCGGTGTTGATGAAGACGCGCTTGTCCGGATCGGCGAAGTTGCCCCGTTTGCGGCGGCGCCGCTTCTCGGCTGCGCAGGTCTGGATATAGACGATGACGGACACGCCCTCGACCTCGCGCAGGCGCTTCTGGACGCTCTCCATCTCGGCGCGTTCGTGGAATTCGAGCCCCTTGGGGAAGGTCGACTTGTCGACATCCTCCTTCTCGTCATAGACGACGACCACCTCCTTCACGCCCATGGCGCGGACCTCGTCGACGATGCGCTGGGGCGACAGCCCGCCCTCGTTCGCCTGGCCGCCCGTCATGGCAACGGCGTCGTTGTAGAGGATCTTGTAGGTGATGTTGGTCCCGGCAGCCTTGGCCGCGCGGATCGCCTGGATGCCGGAATGGTTGTAGGTCCCGTCGCCCAGGTTCTGGAACACGTGCTTGGTGGTCGAGAACGGCGCCTCGCCGATCCAGTTCGCGCCCTCGGCCCCCATGTGGGTGAACCCCAGTGTCTCGCGGTCCATCCACTGCGCCATGTAGTGACAGCCGATCCCGGCATAGGCGCGCGACCCGTCGGGCACCTTGGTCGAGGTGTTGTGCGGGCAGCCGGCGCAGAAATACGGCACCCGGTTGGCGATTTCCTGCGCGTTGTCGTTGCGCCGCGCCTCTTCCAGCGCGCGGATGCCGGCCTTGATGCCTTCGGTCTCGCGCCCCTCTTCCACGAGGATGTCACCCAGTTTCTGCGCGATCAGGATCGGATCCAGCGCGCCACGGGTCGGGAACAGCTCTTCGCGGTGCATCGCGCCCGAACCGCCCTTGTACCAGCCATAGACGCGGCGGCCGCGGCGGTCGTCAAAGATCGCCTCCTTGATCTGCACCTCGATCAGCTTGCGCTTCTCTTCCACCACGACGATCAGGTCGAGCCCCTCGGCCCAGTCGTGGAAGCCCTTCATGTCCAGCGGGAAGGTCTGGCCGACCTTGTAAAGCGAGATGCCCAGGCGCTCGGCCTCGTTCTCGTCGATGTTGAGCAGCGACATGGCATGGACAAGATCCAGCCAGTTCTTGCCCGCGGCGACAAAGCCGATCTTGGCGCCGGGCTTGCCCCACATGCGCTTGTCCATGCCGTTGGCGCGGGAAAACGCCTCGGCCGCAAAACGCTTGTGGTCGATCATGCGCGTTTCCTGATCGGCGGGCGTGTCCTGCAGGCGGATGTTCAGCCCGCCCGGGGGCATGTCGAACGGCGGCGTGACCAATTGCACCCGATCGGGCCTGCCATCGACGACGGCGGTCGTCTCGATCGTGTCCTTCATCGTCTTCAGGCCGACCCAGAGACCGGCGAAGCGCGACAGCGCGATGCCGTAGATGCCGTAATCCAGGATCTCCTGCACGCCGGCGGGGCTGACGACCGGAATATAGGCATCCAGCATCGCCCATTCCGACTGGTGCAGCACGGTCGAACTTTCGCCGGTATGGTCATCGCCCATGGCCATCAGCACGCCACCCAGCGGCGCGGTGCCGGCCATGTTGGCATGTTTCATCGCGTCGCCCGACCGGTCCACGCCCGGCCCTTTGCCGTACCAAAGGCCAAAGACGCCATCGAACTTGTTCTCGCCACGCAGGGCGGCCTGCTGGCTGCCCCAGAGCGCGGTGGCGGCGAGATCCTCGTTCATGCCCGCCTGGAAGGTGATGTCATACGCGGCCAACGGCTTGGCGGCGCGGAGCATCTGCATGTCCACGGCGCCCAGCGGCGAGCCACGGTAACCGGTAACGAGGCCTGCGGTGTTATGTCCCGCCGCCCTGTCACGCGCCTTCTGCATCATCATCAGCCGGACCAAGGCCTGTGTGCCATTCAGCAACACCGGGCTTTTTTCGAGGTCGAACCGGTCGTTGAGGGAAATCTTTTGGTGAGTCATCTGGCTCCTCCCGTCCGGGTCATTTATTCATCAAGCGAGACCAATGTTAGGTCAACTATACTGACCTGAACAGTGTTTTCTATTAAAGCACCCTGTACAAGGGTATCTTAAACCATAGGTACGATGATCGGCGACACGGTCTCGTGTAGATGTGAGCGGCGGTATGGACTGGGACAAGCTGAGAATTTTTCACGCGGTGGCGGACGCCGGCAGCCTGACCCATGCCGGGGACAAGCTCAACCTGTCGCAATCTGCGGTCAGCCGCCAGATCCGCGCGCTCGAGGAAAGCCTGGGCGCGATCTTGTTCCACCGCCATGCGCGGGGGCTGATCCTGACCGAACAGGGTGAATTGCTGTTCGACGCGACCCGGTCGATGTCCAAGCGCCTTGAGGCCGCCGCCGCGCGGATCCGCGACAGCGAGGAAGAGGTCTTTGGCGAGCTGCGCGTGACCACCACGACCGGGTTCGGCACGCTCTGGCTGGCCCCGCGCCTGCCCAAACTCTACGAGAAATACCCGAACCTGAAGGTCGATCTGATGCTGGAAGAGCGCGTGCTCGACCTGCCCATGCGCGAGGCCGACGTGGCGATCCGCATGAAGGAGCCTTCGCAGGCCGACCTGATCCGCAAGAAGCTGATGAACGTGCAGATGCGGCTTTATGCGTCGCGCGATTACCTGGATCGCGAGGGCGAGCCGGAGGATATCGCCGATATCTCCGAACACCGGCTGATCTCGCAGAACACGCGGTCCGCCCAGGTGGCCGCCGGCGCGCTGCTGACGCAGCACCTGATGACGTTCAACCCGCGCTCCCTGCTGACGGTGAACAACTACTTCGGCGTGTTGCAGGCCGTGCTGAACAACCTGGGGATCGGCGTGTTGCCCGATTACCTGGCGCAGGACTTCCCCGCGATGGTCCGGGTGCTGCCCGATATCGAATCGGCACCGGTGCCGACCTTCCTCGCCTACCCCGAGGAACTGCGCCATTCCCAGCGCATCGCCGCCTTCCGCGACTTCATCCAGGACGAGGTCATGGCCCACCGCAAGCAGCTGCGCGAGCTCGAACAGGTCTGAGTCCCCGCGCGCCGGGGTCACCAGCCACGTTGCATTTGCGTCACACCCACGGGTGGGAGCCAGAGCTGTGGCCTGACCTTCCCCGTCCCTCACTCTGCCCGCGCCTGTTCGGTCCAAGGGACCGATCCACGCGGCATGCCCCGATATCAAATGCTTAGGCTTCGCGCGGGCCGATCCGGGGCCGAGGGCGGCCGCGAGCCATGCAATGAGCGCATGACAGGCTTGAACTCGATTCGTTCGTTCACACTTGATCGTTCGCGGCGCGCCCCCTAAATGCGCAGTTGAAGGTGCTAACGCTCACCTGAGCAGCATCTTCATACCTCCCTGTTGGACTTCGGCCGAGCTTAGTGCTCGGCCTTTTTTTTGGCGCTGCGCCCGCCGGGGGACATCGGGGCTCGGTCCCGCACGGCTCCCCAAGGCGCGCGGCGGCGCGACTCACCTTGCGTCAACGCCGGCCCGCAGCCGGTCCATGGCGCGCGCGGCGGCGCAATATGGCAGGCCGGTGCAAGGGCCGTGACAGACCTGCGGCAGGCGCCGGGCGTGGACGGCAACAATGGCGTCAAACGTCGCTACTTTCACACAGACATTGGCAAATCCGGCCCTGCGCCGCGGGTCTTGTTGCGGCAGGCCGAAGTGTTGATACGGTAAGCGCGATTGTTAACGATCCAGCGTACCCAAGGTGGTCATCCATGCTATCCCTGTTCCGAATATTGACGATCGCCTGCGCGGTGCTCACCGCTGCAGTCGGCGCCCAGGCCCAGATGGTGCCAGGCACTGCCTCCACGGCGTCGTCCTCGGGGGCGTCCTCTGCGCCCCCCGCCCTGCCCGATCCGCTGACACCCGACGCGGTGCAGGCCATGGTGGCGCGGATGTCGGACGACCAGGTGCGCGGCATGCTGCTGGACCGGCTCGACGCGGTCGCTCAGGAGCAATCGGGCACCACAGAGCCGGACACATTCACCCATGACGTCTTCGTGGGCTGGCAGGCCTTCAGCAGTTCCATCACGACCGCCGTTCAGCGCCTGCCCGTGCTGATCTCCGGTCAGGGCCGGGCCATCGGCGGCTTCTTCTCGACCTACGGTGTCGGGGGCGCGCTGCTGATGTTCCTGCTGATGGCGGTCATCCTGGGCGTCGCCTACGGGGCCGAGAAACTCGTCGCCATGCAGTTCAAGCGCTGGCAGAAGGCGCCCGAGGCCGATGCCGGGACCGAGGACAACCTGCTGGAGACGGTCAAGTTCCTGGCCCGCCGCTTCATCCGCGAGATCATCGGGCTGGCCGCCTTCTACCTTGTGACGCGCATCATGGGTCGCCTGATCCTGACCCCCGAACAGATCACCTTCGCCGCGCCCTTCGTGACCTACCTGATCTGGATGCCGCGCCTGGCTGCCGCCGTGGCCCGCTTCGTGCTGGCCCCCAGTCGGCCGGACAAGCGCCTGCTGGCGGTCAACGACCACTGGGCCACCTATCTGAAGCGCAACATCGTCGGTCTCGTCCTGCTGGGCGGGCTGACGATCTTCGTCGTGGACTTCAACGCGCTCTTCGGCGTCCATGCCGGCCAGACCCGCATCGGCTTCTGGTTCGACAGCGCGGTCTATGTCTACATCATCATCATCGCCCTTCAGGCCCGCGAGGCGCTGCAGGGCATGATGCTGGGCGACGTTGAAAACCCGACGCGGTACGAGCGGATGATCTCGCGCGCCTATCCCTGGTACGCGATCACGGTCGCGGTGATCATGTGGATCATCGTCAACACCCTGATCGGCATGAACCAGGTCACGATGCTGCTGGGCGGCGCGCATTACAAGACGATGTTCTGGCTGCTGGTGGCACCGCTTCTCGACACGATGATCCGCGGGCTGACCCGGCACCTGGTTCCGCCGATGATCGGCGAGGGTCCGGTGGCCGAACAGGCCCACGAGGCGACCAAGCGCAGCTATATCCGCATCGGCCGTGTCATCCTGGTGGCCGTGGTGGCGATGATCATCCGCGACATCTGGAACATCAAGCTGACCGGCCAGGAAAGCTTTGGCGCCGACCTGATCGAATTCGTGATGACCTGTGCCGTGGGCTACATCGCCTTCGAACTGGCCGCGCTCTGGGTCAACCGCAGGCTCGCCCGCGAGCAGACGTCCATGGCCAGCCCGGCCGAGACGGAGAGCGGCGGCGAAGGCGGTGGCGCGGGCCGTTCGCGGCTGACGACGGTGCTCCCGCTGGTGCTGGCCGCCGTTCAGGTCGCGATCATCGTCGTCTTCGCCCTGCTGGCCATCGGCTCGCTCGGGATCGACACGACGCCGCTTCTGGCCTCGGCCGGGATCCTGGGTCTGGCCATCGGCTTCGGCGCGCAGAAACTGGTGTCGGACGTGGTGTCGGGGATCTTCTTCCTGATCGACGACGCCTTCCGCGTCGGCGAATATGTGGATGTCGGCGGCGGCACCACCGGTACGGTCGAGAAGATCTCGATCCGCTCTTTCCAGCTGCGCCACCATCGCGGGCCCGTGCACACGATCCCCTATGGCGAGATCCAGAAGCTGACGAACTTCAGCCGCGACTGGGTCATCATGAAGCTGAAATTCACCGTGCCCTTCGACACCGATCCCAACAAGGTGAAGAAGATCTTCAAGAGGATCGGCGCCGAGATGCTGTCCGACCCGCTCTACAAGGACGACTTCCTCGAGCCGTTCAAGAGCCAGGGCGTGTTCGATTTCGACGATGTCGGCATGGTGATCCGGGGCAAGTTCATGGCCAAGCCCGGCACTCAGTTCACGATCCGCAAGGAGATTTACAACCGCGTGAAGGACTACTTCAAAGAGGCCGGGATCGAATTTGCCCGCCGCGAGGTGCGCGTCGCAATTCCCGCACGGGATGACGAACACCTGACCGAGGACGACCAGGCGGCGATCGCCGCCGCCGCGGGTGCCGCGATCCAGCAGCAGGAAAACCAGGGCGAGAAATAAGCCCGCCCGATTCTCCGGATCGCCCCGGCGCCCAAATACCCTCGTCCGCGCCTCCACCGGCGGCGCGGACAGAGTCTCCGGACCGCTCAGTCCCGGCCACCGCCCCCACCATCCCCGTCCGCCTCATTGGCATAAGTTATGCTGGTTCACGGTCCGGCTGCCCCTCAAGATCAGGGCATAAAGCGGGAATTTTCGTTTACGTAAGGTCACTTAACCCGCCCCGCCTCCTGCGCGCCCCGAGCGATTTGGATTTATTAAAAAATTTGTGCAACCAAATCAGGTCTTTCGAGTTATACTTCGAGAAAAGCACCGAAGGGGAAAGACAATGCAACGCCTTGTTATGACTTCTATCTTGGCACTCGGCATGGCAGCGGGCGCAACCGCCCAGGTGGTGTCCGAGGACACAGCCGGATCGACCGAAAGCAGTTATGAAAAGACACTCGAGTTCATTGGCAACCCTGTCTACACCTCGGACGGTATCCGCATCGGCGTCGTCGGCGAGGCAACCACCGACGTCAATGGCAGCCGCATGATCCTCGTCAATTTCGACGATTCCTTCATCTCGGATTACGCCGGCTGGCGCTTCATGCTGGACGACCGCTGGAAGTCGACCGGCCAGCTGGAAGTGCTTTGGACCGCAGATCAACTGCGCAGCTGGATCGACGCCAACGGCGCCCAGCAGTCCGGCAACTGAACAGCGGCCGGAATCGCGACTTAAAGCTGCTGACCAACCGGATCGGATCGGGACAGGCCCTGCCTGTCCCGTAGGCCCGGCGCACAAGCCTCCTTGCTTCGGCGGGAGGCTTTCGCGCGAAAGGCTTTCACCTTGGCCAACGCTTCGGTAAAGGACCAGACCAACGGGAATGGGACAAAGGAAGCGCGCGCCATGTCGGAGCCCGCCATCACGCCGGAACTGATCGAAGCTCATGGGCTCAAGCCCGAGGAATACGCGGACATCCTGCGAATCCTCAATCGAGAGCCCAATTTCACCGAGCTCGGGATCTTCTCGGCAATGTGGAACGAGCATTGCTCCTACAAGTCATCGAAGAAATGGCTTCGGACGCTGCCGACCGAGGGGCCGCAGGTGATCTGCGGACCGGGCGAAAATGCCGGAATCGTCGATATCGGCGATGGCCAGGCCGTGGTCTTCAAGATGGAAAGCCACAACCACCCCTCCTACATCGAACCCTACCAGGGGGCGGCCACCGGCGTCGGGGGCATCCTGCGCGATGTCTTCACCATGGGCGCACGGCCCGTCGCCGCGATGAACTCGCTCAGCTTCGGTGAGCCGTCGCATCCCCGGACGAAGACGCTGGTCTCCGGCGTGGTGGCCGGTGTCGGCGGCTACGGCAATGCCTTCGGCGTGCCGACCGTGGGCGGCGAGGTGCGATTCCATTCCGCGTACAACGGCAACTGCCTCGTGAACGCCTTTGCCGCCGGCATCGCCGAGACCGACAGCATTTTCTATTCCGCCGCCTCCGGTGTCGGTATGCCGGTGGTCTACCTCGGCGCCAAGACCGGCCGCGACGGTGTCGGCGGGGCCACCATGGCCTCGGCCGAATTCGACGATACCATCGAAGAGAAGCGCCCCACCGTGCAGGTCGGCGACCCTTTCACCGAGAAGCGCCTGATGGAGGCCTGCCTGGAGCTGATGGCCACCGGCGCGGTGATCTCGATCCAGGACATGGGCGCGGCTGGCCTGACCTGTTCGGCGGTCGAGATGGGCGACAAGGGCAACCTTGGCATCAAGCTCGACCTCGACAAGGTGCCGACGCGCGAGACCGCGATGACCGCCTACGAGATGATGCTGTCGGAAAGCCAGGAGCGCATGCTCATGGTGCTGCGCCCCGAGAAGGAGGCCGTGGCCAAGGCCGTCTTCGACAAGTGGGACCTGGATTTCGCCATCGTGGGCGAGACGATCCCCGAGGACCGCTTCGTCATCATGCATGGCGGAGAGATGAAGGCCGACCTGCCGCTGAAGGCGCTGTCGGGCGAGGCTCCGGAATACGACCGCCCGTGGGAGGCGTCCGAGCCGCCCGAGCCGATGGCCGACGTGCCGCAGATCGACCCGATCGACGGGCTCAAGGGCCTGATCGGCAGCCCGAACTACGCGGCCAAGCAATGGGTCTATGAACAATACGACAGCATGGTCATGGCCGACACGGTGCGCAACCCGGGCCTGGGTGCCGGGGTGATCCGGGTTCATGGTACCGACAAGCTCTTGGCCTTCACCTCGGACGTGACACCCCGCTACGTGGTGGCCGACCCGGTCGAGGGCGGCAAGCAGGCCGTTGCCGAAGCCTACCGCAACCTCTGCTCCGTGGGCGCGCGGCCGCTGGCCAGCACCGACAACATGAACTTCGGCAACCCCGAAAAGCCCGAGATCATGGGCCAGTTCGTCGGCGCCATCCAGGGCATCGGCGCGGCCTGTTCCGCGCTCGACATGCCGATCGTGTCGGGCAACGTCTCGCTTTACAACGAGACCGACGGAGAGCCGATCCTGCCGACGCCGACGATCGGGGCGGTCGGGCTGATCCCGTCGTCGGACCAGCTGATCGAAGGCACGGCCCGCGAAGGCCACCTGGCGATCATGGTCGGCGAAAGCACCGGTCACTTGGGCCGCTCCGCCCTTCTGGCCGAGGTCTTCAACCGCGAGGACGGCACGCCGCCTGCCGTGGACCTGGAGGCCGAGAAGCGCAACGGCGAGTTCATCCGCGACAACGTCTCGCTGATCCGCGCCTGCACCGACCTCAGCGACGGCGGGCTGGCAATGGCGGCCTTCGAGATCGCCGAGGCCAGCGGCGTGGGCGTGCAGCTTGACGACGACGCGACGCCGACGCTCTTTGGCGAGGACCAGGCGCGCTATCTGATCGCCTGCAACTGGGATTGCGCCGAAGAGCTGATGATCCGCGCCGGTCAGGCCGGGGTGAAGATCGCCACCGTGGGCAAGTTCACCGGCGATACCGTTCGCTTCGGCAAGGCGGAGGCCCCGCTCCAAGAGCTCTCCGCCCTCTACCGTGGCGCTTTCGCAGAGGCGCTCGGCTAAGGCGCTGTATCCCCGGCCGCAGGGATCGCGTGACGTGCCCGGGATGCTCGGGTCACGCCCTTCTGCGCCCTATCCTCACCGGCCCGCCCCCGCGCCTTGCGCCGGGACGGGCCCCGTCCTAAAGTCCCACTCCGAGCAGGGAGACCGCATCCATGGCCATGCAAGCCCATGAAATCGAAGCGCTGATCCGGGAGAGCTTTCCCGAGGCAAAGATCACCATCACCGACCTTGCCGGCGACGGAAATCACTACGCGGCCGAGGTCATCGACGAAAGCTTTCGCGGCAAGAACCGGGTGCAGCAGCAGCGTGCCGTCTATGCCGCGCTGAAGGGCAAGATGGACGGTGCGCAGGGCGAATTGCACGCCCTCGCCCTGACGACCAAGGCGCCGGCCTGAGCCCGGGACTGTCCTTTAGACCACCGTCCCTTGGACCATAGTCGTCGCGCGGGCCCGGATGGGCCCGGCACGGCAACCTTTCGCCGCCCCTGCCCTGCAGGTCCGAAAGCCGCGCGGACATGTGGAGAATCGCCGGATCCCACCCGCTCGCCGGGCAGTTTCGCCCGGCCGCGGCTGCATGACGCTGCGTGAGCCGGCTTGGTGAGCAAATATTCACTTAAGTGTTGCAATAGAGCCCGATTCACCCGACCTTGTGTATCAATGAGCCACCGACAGGAGGGTCAATGAACACGTCCGAAGGTCCATTTACCGCAGCCAAGGCCATGGCAGGCGGAGAGACACATCTGATCGTCATCGTACTGCTGCTGCCATTCGTCGCCGTCTTCCTGCGCGCCGCCTGGCTGGAGTACCGGCGCTGGCGAATCCACGGCGCCTCGAACAACCTGCGCTCGCGCTACCCGATCGACACCACGGCGCCCAGCTACGATCTGCCCGAACCGCAGAGCAAGTAGGCCGCACCGCGTCGGTTGCGTTTGGCAGCATGGTTGCCCCGGCCCTGATTGGGTCTTATGTGTCGAGGGAAGTTACCGAGACGCGCCATGCGCAACCCAGCACCGAGGATGCATCACCGATGACCGACGCCAAGACCCGCATCGACGAAACCGTCAAATCCAATGACGTGGTGCTTTACATGAAAGGCACCAAGTCGATGCCCCAGTGTGGTTTCTCCAGCCGCGTGGCCGGAGTCCTGAACTACATGGGTATCGATTTCACCGACGTGAACGTGCTTGCCGACGAAGAGATCCGTCAGGGCATCAAGGAGTATTCCGACTGGCCCACGATCCCGCAGCTCTACGTAAAGGGCGAATTCGTCGGCGGCTGCGACATCATCACCGAGATGACGCTGTCCGGGGAGCTGGACACGCTCTTCGAGGAAAACGGCGTGGCCTATGACAAGGACGCCGCAAACAAGATCCGCGAAGCCAACGCCTGAGGCGTCGCCGCTGATCCAACAGAAAAGGCTCCCGGTCATCCCGGGAGCCTTTTTGCATCCGGGGGCGATCCCCGGATCTCAGTTGCCGGAGCCGCCCGCCGTGGGATCCGTGCTGTCGGGCGTGCTCTCCGGCGCGGCGGCGTCCGTGCTTGCACCGGATGCGGCGCCCTCGCCGTCCGCCATGCCCCAGTGGCGACCGAAGCGCGGCAGCTCCTCGCGGGTGATGACCCCGTCGCCATTTGCATCCAGCCGCTCAAAGATCTGGTCCGCCTTGGCATCGAATTCCGCGCGCGACAGTTCTCCGTCCTCCATCAGCTCGCTGATGAACGGCGGCTGGCGGAAACCTCCGCGACGGTCGCCGTGGTCCCGTTCGCCGTGCCACCCCTTGCGGTCGCCGTCATGGCCGTAGCCTTTCCGATCCGGCGTGCCATGACCGTCGCCATGACCCTGCTGCATCATCCCGTGATGCATCTGCGGCGCCATGCCCGGCATCATCGGCATCATGGGCATCATCGGCACATAGCCCGGCACCATCACGTAGCCCGGAACCATGACATAGCCGGGCGCCATACCCATCATGCCGCCGCCCATCTGGCCCATCATGCCATGCCCCTGCATGCCGGGTCCGGTGCGCCCCTCGCCCATCTGTCCCATCATCCCGTGACCCTTCATGCCAGGCCCAGAGCGGGATCCATGGCCCATCCCGTCACCGCGGTGGCCCATACCCGGCGCGTCCTCCTGCATGCCCTGGGCCGGCGGCGCGGCGGGCGCCTCGGTGTCGGGTGCGCTCTGTGCAAAGGCCGCGGCCGCCGAGACGGCAAGCGCCTGGGATGCGATCAAAAGCGTTTTCATGGGTCTGCTCCTGTTTGAAGGTTTTGTCCCCTTCAAACGCGGCAGCCTGGCATTTCCGTCGGTGGGAATGCGCAGAAACCACCCTGAGCTGCCGGAAACCTGCCGGCGCACCAGCGCCGTCCCCCTGCCCCCACAACGACGAATATGCCGGACAACGGCCCAGGATCTTCAAAGGCGCGGCCGCGCGGATCAGCCCCGGGGCGCCTCGTCGTCGCTTGCAGCCGGGTCCGCCACGGATTTCTCCTCGACCTCTGCCGCAAGGGCCTCGGCCTGGGCGGCAAGTTCCGCAAGCGTGTCGGTCACGCTCGACGGCACGACGGGCACCTCGATCCGCTCCGGCTCGGGCGGCGGCAGGTCTTTCAGGGCCGCCAGCTCGGCGTCGCGTTCGGCCAGCGTCGCCTCGACCTCCTTGATGCGATCCTCGACCGCCGCCGTCTTGTCGGCCAGCATCAGCCCCGCCATCAGCAGCATCCGCTCTTCCGGCATCCGGCCGATCTGCTGCGCGAGGACCTGCGCCTCCTCGTCCAGCATGGACGCGGCGGAATGCAGATAGCTCTCTTCGCCTTCCTGGCAGGCCACGGCGAAGCTGCGTCCGCCAATCTGGATCGTCACCTCGGGCATCAGGTCTCCTCCCCGCTGAGGGGCTCTTCACTCGGCTCATCCCCGGCCGGATCCGCCGCGGCGGCCAGCAGCGGCTGCAGCCTGGCCAGGATCGCCCCGGCCTCGGCCGTCTCGGTCGCGCGGGTGGCGCGCAGCGCCTCCAGCTCGGCCAGCATCGCCTTGTTGATCAACTCCGGCGCGCCGACGCCCTCCTCGTTCGCCGCGCGCAGCTTTGCGTTGCTGTCGCGCAGCTGGTCGTTGGCCTGGCGCAGGCGCTGCATGTCCATGTCCAGACGGGCCATCGCAAGCGACTGCGCCTCGACCTCGCGCTTCAGCGCGTCGACCTCGCCGGCATGGCGGTCAATCAGGCTGCGCATGCGCTCTTCCAGCTGGGCATTGGCCAGCCGTTCTTCTTCAAGAGCGGTTTCCAGCGCCTGCGCAATCGCGGGATCGGGGACCTCGACAATGGGTCCCAGCTCGCCCAGGCCACTGCGGATCCGCTGCATGGCGGCCACGATCCGCCCCTGCAATTCGTCGATGTCACTCATGCCCGTCACCTTGCGTCCGTGCGGTTTTCATTCGTTCCTGCCCCGATCAGGCCCCGCGAATCGCGTTCGCCTTCCGCGAAGCCCATCTTACCGAATGCCAACAAGAATTGCCCGTCTATTGCAATCAAGCACTTGAGCGGCACTCCTGATGCGCGCGCTCGCGCCTTGCACTTTGCCCCCCGCTTGGTATTGAGCGGCCAATGGAGATCAATTCAAGGAGAGCCCCGGTGGATCTCACTGCGCTGCGCACCGCCAACCCCGAGCATTGGGCCAAGGCGGCCGCGATCCGGACCCTGACGCTGGACGCCGTCGCCGCGGCCAATTCCGGCCATTCCGGCATGCCGATGGGCATGGCCGACGTGGCGACCGTGCTCTTTGAAAAGCACCTGAAGTTCGACGCCGCCAATCCCGAGTGGCCCGACCGCGACCGGTTCATACTGTCGGCCGGCCACGGGTCGATGCTGATCTATTCGCTGCTCTACCTGACCGGGTCCGAGGAGATCACGCTCGACCAGATCAAGAACTTCCGTCAGTGGGGCTCGAAGACCGCCGGGCACCCGGAGAACTTCCTCGCCAAGGGCATCGAGACGACGACCGGCCCGCTGGGCCAGGGTCTTGCGAACTCGGTCGGCTTCGCCATCGCCGAGGCCTCGCTGCGGGCCAATTTCGGCAAGCAGCTGGTGGATCACTACACCTATGTCATCGCCGGCGACGGCTGCCTGATGGAGGGCGTCAGCCAGGAGGCGATCGCGCTTGCCGGCCGGCAAGAGCTCGACCGGCTGGTGGTCTTCTGGGACAACAACAACATTACCATCGACGGCACCGTCGACATGGCCGACCGCACCGACCAGGTCGCGCGATTCAAGGCCAGCGGCTGGCACGTGCAGGAAATCGACGGCCATGACCCGCAGGCCATCGACGAGGCGATCACGGCCGCGAAGAAGGCCGGCAAGCCCTCGATGATCGCCTGCAAGACGCATATCGCGCTCGGCTCTTCGGCGCAGGACACCTCCAAGGGCCACGGCGCGCTGACCGATGCGCAGCTGATCGCCGACGCCAAGGCCGCCTATGGCGCGCCGGCCGGCGCCTTCGAGGTGCCCGACGAGGTGAAGAAGGCCTGGGAATCCATCGGCACGCGCGGCGCCGCCGAGAAAGCCGCCTGGGACGAGCGCCTGGCCGCCGCCAGCGCCGGCAAGCGGACCCGGTTCGAGCGGGTCATCGCCGGCGAGGCGCCCAAGCGCTTCGTGGCCACGATTCGCGCGCTGAAGAAGCAGATGGCCGAAAGCCAGCCCAAGGTCGCCACGCGCAAGAGCTCGGAAATGGTGCTGGAAGTGATCAACCCGGTCATGACCGAGACCATCGGCGGCTCGGCCGACCTGACGGGATCGAACAACACCAAGACCGCGGATCTGGGCATCTTCGACACCGACAACCGCAAGGGCCGCTACATCCACTACGGCATCCGCGAACACGGCATGGCCGCAGCGATGAACGGCATGGCGCTGCATGGCGGTATCCGCCCCTACGGCGGCACCTTCATGTGCTTCACCGACTATGCCCGCCCGGCGATGCGCCTGGCCGCTCTGATGAAGGTGCCGACGGTCTTCGTGATGACCCACGATTCCATCGGCCTCGGCGAAGACGGCCCGACCCACCAGCCGGTCGAGCACCTGGCGATCAGCCGCGCGACGCCGAACACCTTCGTGTTCCGCCCCGCCGACACGGTGGAAACCGCCGAGGCCTGGGAAATCGCGCTGACGCAGGAGGCCACCCCGTCGGTCCTGTCGCTGACCCGCCAGGGCCTGCCGACGGTGCGCGGCGAGTACAAGCCGAAGAACCTGACCGCCCAGGGCGCCTATGTGCTGGCCGAAGCCGAGGGCAAGCGCCAGGCGATCCTGATCGCCACCGGCTCCGAGGTCTCGATCGCGCTTGAGGCGCGCGAGGCGCTGCAGGCCGAGGGCATCGGCACGCGCGTCGTCTCCATGCCCTGCATGGAATTGTTCGCGCAGCAGGACGAAGCCTATCGCAAGCGCGTCCTTCCGGCGGGCGCTGTCCGCGTCGGCATCGAGGCCGCCGTGCGCCAGGGCTGGGACCGCTGGCTGCTGGGCGAGCGCGGCCGCGAAGCCAAGGCCGATTTCGTCGGCATGGACAGCTTCGGCTCCTCCGCCCCGGCCGAGGAGCTTTTCGAGAAGTTCGGAATCACGGCCGAGGCCGTGGTCGGGAAGGTCAAGGCTCTGCTCGCCTGACACTCCCGACGCCAAGTGCCCAAGGGCCCGCCGGTCACCTCCGGCGGGCCCTTTTTCGTGCCCATCGCCGGGTCCGCGCGGGATCGTGAAGGCGAGTCTTTCGCTCGGAATTGACAATCCGAGTGTTTCTGTCATCAATGGGTCCGAGAGCGAGAGCAGGACCGACAAGATGATCATTTGCAGTTGTCAGCGGATCAGCGATCACGACATCCACTCGGCGATCGACTGGATGCGGAAATCCGATCCGGCGACCATCATCACGCCCGGCAAGATCTATCATGCGCTGGGAAAAAAACCTGACTGCGGCAGATGTATGCATCTGTTTGTTGCGACCATGCGTGAAAGCGCTAACTTGGAAGTGCCCGCGATCCTTCGCGGGCTGAAACCAAGGCACCGCGAGAAGGACAAGGCGCATGAAGGGCGACACCAAGGTCATCGAGTATCTCAACAGGGCTCTTAGAGCCGAACTGACGGCGATCAACCAGTATTGGGTCCACTACCGGCTGCAGGCCGACTGGGGCTATGGCAAGCTGGCCAAGAAATCGCGCGCCGAATCCATCGAAGAGATGACCCACGCGGACAAGATCATCGATCGCATCATCTTTCTCGAAGGCCACCCCAACCTGCAGACGCTGGATCCCCTGCGCATCGGCGAGAACGTGCGCGAGACGCTGACCTGCGATCTGGCCGGCGAGATGGACGCCGTGGCGCTGTATTCCGAGGCCCGCAAGTATTGCGAAGAGGTCGGCGATTACGTCTCCAAGATGCTGTTCGAAGAGCTTCTCAAGGACGAGGAAGGCCACGTGGACTTCCTGGAAACGCAGATCGAGCTGCACGACACGATCGGCGCCCAGAACTACGGCCAGCTCAACGCCCAACCGGTGGACGAAGTCGAAAGCTGATCCTGCCCGGGCGGTGTCCGATCGGGACCCGCCCTCGGCTTACCGGGACGGGCATGATCGCGGGATCCCGACACCGGAAATAACACAGGCGCAGGCGGCGGTCAGTCCGCCGCGCGCCGATCCGCGTTGGGGTCCACGCCTTTCACGACATCGCACAGACGACCCGGGCACACCGCGCTGCAGCGGTCATTCCAGGCGCATCGCCCCGGCCCGCCTGCTCCGATCTCAGTGATCCGCCTTGCTTTCGGCCCCGCCGAACAGCCCGATCACCGGCTGAACCACGTATTCCGCCACCGGGATCAGCAGCGCCCCCAGCAGAACCCCGAAGATCCCGTCGAACAGCGCCGTCACGCTCCATTCCACCGCCGGGGTGATGTTCTCGGGCACAGCGTGGCCGACCGCCACCGCCACATCGTGGATCCAGTGGCCGAGCGCGCCATAGCCCAGCTCTTCCAGCCCGTGGATGATGATCGACCCGCCGACCCAGAGCATCGCCGCCGTGCCGACGATGGTCAGCACCTTCATGAAATAGGGCATCACGTACACGATCCGCTTGCCGATGGCCCGCAGGACACCCGAGTCAGTCCCGGCGAGATACAATCCGAAGTCATCCGCCTTCACGATCAGCGCCACCGACCCGTAGACCACGACGGTGATCCCGATCCCGACCAGCGCCAGCACCACGCCGACAAAGGCCCAGTGCCCCTCGGGGATCGCCGACAGCGCGATGGTCATGATCTCGGCCGACAGGATGAAATCGGTCTTGATCGCCCCGCGCGCCTTCTTCTCCTCAAGATGCGCCGGATCGCTGTCGACCGGGTTCACCTCGGGTGGATGGCCGTCATGGGGCAGGAAGGAATGCACGACCTTCTCCGCCCCCTCGAAACAGAGGTAACAGCCCCCCAGCATCAGCAAGGGGGAGATCGCCCAGGGCGCGAATTGCGCCAGCAGCAGAGCAATGGGCAGCAGGATCACCAGCTTGTTGAAGAACGACCCCTTGGCGATCCGCCAGACGATCGGAATCTCGCGCGCCGCCGAGAAGCCGTGAAGGTATTTCGGCGTGACCGCGGCATCATCGATCACCGCGCCGGCGGCCTTGGCCCCGGCCTTGGCCGCCTGCCCCGCCACGTCATCCACCGAAGCCGCCGCGACCTTGGCGATACCCGCCACGTCGTCCAACAATGCCAGAAGTCCGCTCATCGCCCGTGCCGCCCCGTTGCCCTTGGTCCTGTGCCGCCGAAGGCACGCACGCATGCGCACCCCCGTATTGCGGTTGAGACCCTAGAGCAATTCAATCCCAAGGCAAGCGTTAGCGCAACCGGACCTGGTTTGCGCTAACATTATGAAAATACGTCCCTTTTGCCTTTTCGCGCTGTGCTGCAGCGTCTATATCCTTCTCAACCACATCCCTTTTTCGGAGCGAGTTGAATGACCATTCATGTCGGCATCAACGGCTTTGGCCGCATCGGACGTTGCACCCTCAGCCACATTGCGCAGTCCGGGCGCGAGGACATCCGCGTCGTCAAGGTCAACGCGACTGGCCCGCTGGACACCGCGGCCCACCTGATGCGCTACGACAGCGTGCATGGCCGCTTTCCCGGCCAGATCACCGTGGGCGACGGCACGATGGACCTCGGCGCCGGACCGATCGAGATGTATTCGACCTATGATCCGTCCGAGATTGACTGGTCGGGCTGCGACGTGGTCCTGGAATGCACCGGCAAGTTCAACGACGGCAACACCGCCTCGGTCCACCTGGACCAGGGCGCCGGCGCGGTGCTGATCTCGGCTCCTGCGAAAAATGTCCAGAAAACAGTCGTCTACGGCGTGAATGACCATGAGCTGAGCGCCGACACCACCATGGTTTCCAACGGCTCCTGCACCACCAATTGCCTGGCCCCGCTGGCCAAGGTGCTGGACGAAGCCTTCGGCATCGAGCACGGCATCATGACCACCGTGCATTCCTATACCGGGGACCAGTCGACCATCGACCGCCGGCACAAGGATCTCTATCGCGCCCGCGCCGCCGCCATGGCGATGATCCCCACCACCACCGGCGCCGCCAAGGCCCTGGGCGAGGTTCTGCCCAAGCTGCGCGGCAAGCTCGACGGCTCGTCGATCCGCGTGCCCACGCCGAATGTCTCGGCGGTGGACCTGACCTTCCGCGCCGGCCGTGATGTGACCGCCGAAGAGGTCAACGCCGCCGTGGCCGCCGCCGCGCGGGGCAAGATGGGCCGCGTGCTGGCCTATGATGAAGAGCAGAAGGTCTCGGTCGATTTCAACCACACCGAGGAAAGCTCGATCTTCGCGCCCGACCAGACCCGCGTCGTCGATGGCCGCATGGTACGCGTGCTGGCCTGGTACGACAACGAATGGGGCTTCTCGGCGCGCATGGCCGACGTAGCCGTGGCCATGGGCCGGCTGCAGAAAGCGGCCCTGGCCGCCTGACCCTCGGTCGGGGACATTCGCGAACTTGTGGCTTCGGGCCCGGTCAGGCATATCTGGCCGGGCCTTTTCCTTCGGACCTGCCTGCCCATGACCGACCGCCTTGCCCTGTTCCTCGGGATCGTGATCGTTTCGGCCGTGACCGCCGACGTGGCCTTCTATGGCACCGAACACATCGTTTTTCTGGGAAAGAAGCTTTATAACCTCATCGAATGGATGGCCTTCTGGCGCTGAGCAGGGCGTGATCCCGGCCCCCTGGTTGACAACAGTGGGGGGCTGTGGTGCAAGCCTTGCTTGTTAGCGCTAACCAGTTCAGGGTGCTTCAGGAGGCGCCAGATCAGGTGTCATCGCGGGTCCCGCGCGGCCCGCCAGCCGGGAGATAGAGATGACGGTCAAAGTTGCCATCAACGGATTCGGACGCATCGGACGCAACGTGTTGCGCGGTATCGTGGAAAGCGGGCGCAGCGACATCGAGGTCGTCGCCATCAACGACCTGGGTCCGGTCGAAACCAATGCCCACCTTCTGCAGTTCGACAGCGTGCACGGACGCTTCCCGGCCGAGGTGAAGGTCGTGGGCGACGCCATCGACGTGGGCTATGGCCCGATCAAGGTCACCGCCGAGCGTGACCCCGCCGCCCTGCCCTGGGACGGTGTCGACATCGCGCTGGAATGCACCGGCATCTTCACGGCCCGCGACAAGGCCGCCGCACATCTGTCGAACGGCGCGAAGAAGGTTCTGGTCTCGGCGCCGGCAAGCGGCGCGGACCTGACGGTGGTTTACGGCGTGAACCACGACCAGCTGACGGCCGAACACGAAGTGGTCTCGAACGCGTCCTGCACGACCAACTGCCTGGCGCCCGTGGCCAAGGTGCTGAACGATGCCATTGGGATCGAAAAGGGCTTCATGACCACGATCCACAGCTACACCGGCGACCAGCCGACACTGGACACGATGCACAAGGACCTGTACCGGGCCCGCGCCGCGGCCATGTCGATGATCCCGACCTCAACGGGCGCCGCCAAGGCCGTGGGCCTCGTGCTGCCGGAGCTGAACGGCAAGCTCGACGGCGTGGCGATCCGGGTGCCAACGCCGAATGTCTCGGTCGTGGACCTGACCTTCAACGCCGCCCGCGCCACCAGCATCGAAGAGATCAACGACGCGATAAGGGCCGCTGCCGACGGCCCGCTGAAGGGTATCCTGGGCTACACGGACAAGCCCAACGTCTCGATGGATTTCAACCATGACCCGCATTCCTCGGTCTTCCACCTGGATCAGACCAAGGTCATGGACGGCACCATGGTGCGGATCCTGACCTGGTACGACAACGAATGGGGCTTTTCGAACCGCATGGCGGACACGGCGCTCGCCATGGCCGCGGTCTGAGAAGTCTTTCAGGTCTGATCTTTTCCCCGGCCCGGTCCTTCGACCGGGCCGTTTCTTATTCGGGGCCCGAGGGGCGCGGCCCAAGGCCTGCCCCGGAACGCTTTCGGCCGGGAACATCCCGGCCGAAAATACGCAAATCCAATAACTTACATGGCGTCACTGAGATCCGCGGTCAGCCGTGCATCCTCCGGATCAGCGCATCGTTCACCGCCTGGGGCACGAATTTCGACACGTCGCCCTTCAGCCGGCAGATCTCTTTCACCAGCTTCGAGGCAATCGCCTGGTGGCGCGCCTCGGCCATCAGGAACACCGTCTCGACCGAATCGTCGAGCGCCCGGTTCATGCCGACCATCTGGAATTCGTATTCGAAATCCGCGACCGCCCGAAGACCACGCACGATGATCGTCGCGCCCACGTCATGGGCGCAATCGATCAGCAGGTTCTCGAACGGATGGGCCACGATCTCGGTCCCGGTCTGCTCCGACAGCAGCACCAGCTCGGGTTCCAGCATGGCCACACGCTCTTCGAGCGTAAACAGTGGACCCTTGTCGCGGTTTATCGCGACACCGATCACCAACTTGTCCACCAGCGCGGAGGCGCGGCGTATGATGTCGATATGACCCAGAGTGACCGGGTCGAAGGTTCCCGGATACAACCCGACGCGCATGACATGCCTCCCACTGCCGCACCGGGTTGCAACGAAACAAAATTTCGCAGGGGATGCAAGCGGCCTAGTGGCCCATGATCATGCCTTCGAGCGCATCTTTCTCCATTTCCAGGGCCTGGAGCTGTGCCTTGACCACGTCGCCGAGCGAGATCAGCCCGATCATTGCGTCATCTTCGACCACGGGCATGTGGCGGAACCGGCCCTCGGTCATCTTGGACAACACCTCGGACACGGCAGACCGGCTGTTGCAGGTGACCACGTCGCGGGTCATGTAATCCGACACCAGCCGCGACAGGCACGAGGACCCGGACTGGGCCAGTTCGCGCACGATGTCGCGCTCCGACAGAATGCCAAGCGCCACCTTTCCATCCTCGCTGACCACGACCGTCCCGATCCGCTTGTCGGCCAGGATCTTCGCGACATCCGCGATCGACGTATCCGGCCCAACCGTCACGACGCCCGCCTCGGGCTTGGACTTGATAATCTGGTGCACGAGCATGGCGTCTCCTCCACATGCTATGGCTCTGTTGGCATCCTCTCACGGCGCCGCTGATCGGGCCGGTATTTTTCTTTCTTAATCAAAAGCGTTGCCGCAATAAAAGTTAAAGTCAAGCAGCACCTTCGAGCTGGTAAACTTCGGCTTTCAGACGCTCGGCTAAAACGGCCGAGAAGCGGTTCAGCCGCTCGCTTCGCTGATCGCTCTGGTGCCGGACCAGGTAGAAGGCCCGTTTCAGCGCAATCTCCTCGCTCAGGACCCTGCGCAACCTTGGGTGGAACGGTAGCGCGAAATCATGCGCCACGCAAAGCCCCTGTCCACCTTCGGTCATCCGCAGCTGCACGGGCACCGAATTCGATGCGAGGGCGACGCGATCGACACCCAGTTCATGCAGGTAGTCCAGTTCGGCATCGAAGATCATGTCCGGGATGTAACCCACCATCGGCAGCCCGCGCAGGTCGGCGCGCGCCTGGATCGGGTGCCGCGCCAGGAAATCCTCGGCGCCGGCCAGGTGCAGCCGGTAATCGGTGATCTTTTTCACCAGCAGCTGCCCCGCCGTGGGCGGGCTGACGGTGATCGCCATGTCCGCCTCGCGCCGCGACAGGTTCACGACCCGTGGCTGGGCCACGACCTGGATGTCCAGGTCCGGGTTCTCGCGCGCGATGGACAGGCAGACCTGCGGCAGCAGGTAGGTCGCGCAGCCATCCGGCGCGCCAATGCGGATCTGCCCGGTCAGCCGGTCCGAGGATCCCGCAATCGCATCCATCCCCGCCCGCATCGCCTGCTCTGCCCGCTCGCCATGGGCCAGCAACCGTTCTCCGGCGGGCGTCAGCGTGTAGCCCTGCGGCGATTTCAGGAACAGCGGCGCCTCCACCGCCGCTTCCAGCCGGGCGATCCGCCGCCCGACGGTGGCCGGGTCCAGCTTCAGCCGCCGGCCCGCGCCCGACAGGCTCTCGGCCCGGGTGACGGCAAGGAACACCTTCATGTCGTCCCAGTGCGGTTCCATCTCACCCCTGCAATATTGCAAAACCTCTTTGGGATCTTGCCCCTGTTCAGCGCGTTTCTGCAAGATTAGGATGTGCCCAAAATCCGACCATCCCGAGGAGACACCCGATGGAAGAGATCCAGCATTACATCAACGGCGCGCGCGTGACTGGCACATCGGGCCGCTTCACCGAGATCTTCAACCCCGCCACTGGCGAGGTGCAGGCCAAGGTCCCGCTCGCCTCGGTCGAAGAGATCAACGAGGCCATCGCCAAGGCTGCCGAGGCACAGGTCGCCTGGGGCGCCACCAACCCTCAGCGCCGCGCGCGGGTGATGATGAAGTTCGGCCAGCTCATCAACGAGAACATGGACAAGCTCGCCGAGCTGGTCAGCCGCGAACACGGCAAGACCCTGCCCGACGCGCGCGGCGACGTGCAGCGCGGGCTGGAAGTGGTCGAGGTCTGCATGGGCGCGCCCAACATGCTGAAGGGCGAATACACCGACAACGGCGGCCCGGGCATCGATCTTTATTCCATGCGCCAACCGCTCGGTGTGGTCGCGGGCATCACGCCCTTCAACTTCCCGGCGATGATCCCGCTGTGGAAGATGGCGCCGGCGCTCGCCTGCGGCAACGCGATGATCCTCAAGCCGTCCGAGCGCTGCCCCTCGACCTCTCTGCTGCTGGCCGAGCTGATCAAGGAAGCCGGCCTGCCCGATGGCGTGCTGCAGGTGATCAACGGCGACAAGGAAGCCGTCGACGCGATCCTGGACAACGAGACGGTGCAGGCGGTGGGCTTTGTCGGCTCCACCCCGATCGCGCAGTATATCTATGGCCGCGCCACCGCGAACGGCAAGCGGGCGCAATGCTTCGGCGGTGCGAAGAACCACATGATCGTCATGCCGGACGCCGACATGGACAAGGCCGCCGACGCGCTGGTCGGCGCGGGCTTTGGCGCGGCCGGCGAACGCTGCATGGCGATCTCGGTCGCCGTCCCGGTGGGCGCCGAAACCGCGGACGCGCTGATCGAACGCCTGGTGCCGCGCATCGACAAGCTGAAGGTCGGCCCCTACACCGCCGGCGAAGATGTCGATTACGGCCCCGTCATCACCAAGGCGGCCGAGCAGAAGATCAAAGGCCTTATCACCTCGGGCGTCGAGCAGGGCGCGACCCTGGTGCGCGACGGGCGCGATTTCTCGCTGCAGGGGTATGAAGAGGGCTTCTTCGTCGGCCCGACGCTGTTCGACAACGTCACGCCCGAGATGGACATCTACAAGGAAGAGATCTTTGGTCCCGTCCTCAGCCAGGTCCGCACCGAGACCTACGAAGAGGCGCTCAAGCTGACCATGGACAACCCCTATGGCAACGGCACGGCGATCTTCACCGCCGATGGCGACACCGCACGCGACTTCGCCCACCGGGTGAACGTGGGCATGGTCGGCATCAACTTCCCGATCCCGGTTCCGCTGAGCTACCACACCTTCGGCGGCTGGAAGAAGTCGGCCTTCGGTGACCTGAACCAGTACGGCCCCGACGCCTTCCGCTTCTACACCAAGACCAAGACCGTCACGGCGCGCTGGTTCTCGGGCATCAAGGAAGGCGGCGAGTTCAACTTCAAGGCCATGGACTGACGCAGACCCGGGCCCGGCTGACCGGGCCCGGCCCACAGGCGGCGCCGGCCGCAGGGAACCGGCGCGCGTTGACGTGACAGAAAGCTGCGTTAACCATATGGAAACCATTCGTTGACCGGCGATTATTGGCGTTATTAACTGGGGGTGGGCAGCAGGCCTGCCCCCTGCTTGTTTCGAGGTAACGCCTTGATATGACGATGAAGTTGCGTGTCTTCCCGCGTCGCGGGCTGGTTTTCTTCAGCGCCCATGGCCGTCTTACGGCCAGCGCGATGATCGGAGCCTGTCGCCTTTGCCTGCGCCACCCGGATTTCCGGCCGGGACAGAAGCAGTTGTTCGACCTGACCGAGGTCACGGGCTTCGATTGCAGCGCATCCGGGCTCCTGTCTCTTCAGGCCAAACAGCTTGATCTCTTTGCCTGGGACGGCGCCGAAACGCTCATTGTCTACCACGCCCCGCATCGGGCGGCCCAGGACATCGCACAGCGGGTGCTTCGGCCGCGCGGGTCGATGAAGGGCGTTATCCCCCGCATCCAGGAGCACGAGGCTGACGCCCTGTCGCTTCTGGGCCAGCCCGAGACAAGCTTTGCCGATTTCCTCGCCATGGCCGACCAGCCCTGCAGCGCGCCGCCTCAGCCCTCTCCGGGGCGCAGCACCGGCTATGCCCCGACCCGGCGCGGCCGTCACCCCGACACGCACTGAGGCTCCGAGACCACGGGGCGCGGCAAAGACGGTGAATTCTTCGTGAGCCCCCCCGCTTTGCCGAAGCCCGCACTTTCCTGATCGCCCGGAAACGCGTAAGTCACATTCAAAAAAGTGCATTATGTAACCGTGATGAGGTCCGAGCCCACATGTCCGACCAGCACAACAAGCCTCTGTCCCGCCGCAGCCTGATCCTGAGCGGTATCGCCACCCTGGCCACGCCGGCGCTTGCCCGTGCGCAATCCAGCGATGCCTTTCCGCAGGCCGAACCGGCCATTCGCGACCAGGTTCCGGTGCAGCGCAACATCTCGTCCTTCACCACCCAGAACTGGCAGGACCATTTCGACCAGCTGGGCGTCGGCTGCCTTCTGGCCGACATCACCAGCCGCGCCGTGCATTACTGGGGCGGTGACGGGGTGACCTACCGCCTTTACCCCTCCTCGGTGCCGCTGAGCGAGGAGCTGACCCGCCGCGGCTATTCCACGATCGTGCGCAAGACCGAGTTCCCCAGCTGGACGCCGACGGCGTCGATGCGCGAACGCGATCCCACCCTGCCCGAACGCATGGAAGGCGGCGATCCCGGCAACCCATTGGGCACCCGCGCCATGTATCTCGACTGGCCGGCCTACCTGGTGCACGGCACGCATGACACCCGCAAGATCGGGCGCCAGAGCTCGTCGGGCTGCATCGGTCTTTACAACCAGCATGTCGAACAGCTTTATCCGCTGGTCGAGATCGGCACCCAGGTTCGCCTGGTCTGACGATCCGCCGCGCCCGGTCGATCCCGGGCGGCGCCCCTTTTGATAAGATTGAAACGGATCCCGTGCGGGGTCCTTTCTGCGTTTCAGAGCTTGCGCATCCAGAAGCTCTGCGCCCTGCCCCCGCCCAGGAACGGCAGGGCGGCCACCGCATCGGGCCGTTCCTTCTGCAGGTAGAAACCCGGCCACAGGATCTCGTATCCGCCGCCCTGCAGCAGCGCGTGCAGCATGTATTGCTCGCCCCAGCCCGGGCAGTCGTAGAAGAACCGCTTGGGGTATTCATAGGGCAGGAACACGTCGTGCACGTGGATCACTACGCCCGCGGGCAGCGACGGGATGATCCGGCAGAAGAGATGCGCGACATCGTTGGACATCCGCACCACGTGGCTCGAATCGATGAAGAGCACGTCGTCGGCCTCCAGCTCGGCAAAGAGCGCCGGATCGACGCCTTCGACGTGGCCCTGTTCGAACCGGTCCACCACCCCGGCGATATCCGCGCGCGGCCAGGGGTCGATGGCGGTGATCGTGCCGCGGATCTCCCCGTCGATCAGCGCCTGGCGCGTGACACGGGTGGAGTTGCCGCATCCGACCTCGATCACCCTCTTCGGCGCGTGCCGGCGGATCATCAGGTAAAGCGCCTCGGCATCCGGCGTGTCGTAATAGCCGTTGGCGGGCGTGTAGCCCGTTGTGCTTGCCGTGCGCAGCCGCTCGAGGTCAGCGGCATGGGCCATGTAGTCGCGCTCCAGCGGCGCGATGTCGAAGGCCTCCATCCCCGGCGACAGCGCATAGGCCGGCCCGTTGAGCCCTCCGCGCGCCTCGAATGCCTCCAGCCGCGCGCGTTCGGCGCGGATCTCGTTCTTGTCGACCAGGGCCACGTCCAGCTCGTCGAGCATGTCGTTCATCTTCGGGAATTTGCGCCTGGCCATGGCCCCTGCCTTTCCTGTCACCGGTTCCCTCCCGCTTAGGCGCGCCGGCCGGCGGGCGCAAGCGCGGGCCACGGATTTTCCTTGGCAGATCGGTCGCTTCCGGCTTCACTGTCCCCGCGGAACGGGGGGCGGCGCCATTCAACAGGATTTCACCATCGGCATCGAGGAGGAGTACCTTCTCGTCGACAAGGACAGCCTCGACCTCGCCCAGGCGCCCGAGGCGCTGATGACGGCCTGCCAGGCCGATACCGAGGGCCAGGTCAGCCCCGAATTCCTGCAATGCCAGATCGAGGTCGGCACGCGCGTCTGTTCCAGCATCACCGCCGCGCAGGAAGACCTGCGCCGCCTGCGCCGGATCGTCTCGGACCGCGCGGCCGAGCACAACCTTGCCCCCATCGCCGTCAGCTGCCACCCTTTCGCCGACTGGAAGGTCCAGCATCACACCCGCAAGGAGCGCTATGACGACCTTCAGGATGCGCTTGGCAACGTGGCCCGGCGGATGCTGGTCTGCGGGATGCATGTGCACGTGGGCATCGAGGACGACGCCCGCCGCATCGACCTGATGCCGCAGCTCTGTTACTTCCTGCCGCATCTGCTGGCGCTGTCCGCTTCCTCGCCCTTCTGGGGCGGCGAGGACACGCATCTAGCCTCCTACCGGCTGACCGTCTTCGACAACCTGCCCCGCACCGGCCTGCCGCCCCGCTTCGAAAGCTGGGACGAGTTCCAGCGCACCACCGGGGCGCTCATCGACCTGGGCGTGATCGAGGACACCTCCAAGATCTGGTGGGACCTTCGCCCGTCGAACAGCTTCCCGACGCTGGAGACCCGGATCATGGATGTCTCGCCCCGGCTCGACCATGCGCTGTCTCTGGCGGCCCTGGTACAGGCGCTGATCCGGATGCTGATGCGGCTGCGCGAACGCAATCTGCGCTGGCGCGAATACGATCGGTTCCTGATCGCCGAGAACCGCTGGCGCGCGCAACGCTACGGCGTGACCGAAGGCCTGATCGATTTCGGCGACCGCCAGATCAAGCCGATGACCCAGCTGCTGGACGAGCTGACCGGCCTGCTGGCCGAGGATGCCGAAGCGCTGGGAACGCTGGAATGGATCGCCAAGCTGCGCCGCATCGCCGAAAACGGCACCTCCTCCGCCCGCCAGAGGCGCGTCCATGCCGAGGCGGGCGCCCGCGGCGAGGATCCCGGCCGCGCGGTGGTGCAGCACCTGATCGAGGAATTCCACGCCGACCTCTGAGCCGGGCCCGAGAAAATTCGCCGAATTTTCTCCGCCGCACCCGTCATTTCGCAAAGTGGCTTTGCGGCGCTGCACCTTGCCGCGGCCACGCGGCAACGGATAGAAAAGAAACAGGTTTTCAAACCACAGGTGTCGAGGGGAGGCGCGCCATGGATTTCGCCCTGAGTGAGGAACAACAGGCCATTTTCGACATGGCGCATGGCTTCGGCCAGGACGAGATCGCGCCATATGCCCGCGACTGGGAACGCCAGGGGACCATCCCCCGCGATCTATGGCCCAAGGTGGCGGCGCTCGGGTTCGGCGGCATCTATGTCAGCGAAGACAGCGGCGGCTCGGGCCTCGGACGGCTCGACGCGACGCTGGTCTTCGAGGCGCTGTCGATGGCCTGCCCCTCTGTTGCGGCCTTCCTGTCCATCCACAACATGTGCGCACGGATGATCGACAGCTTTGCCAGCGCCGAGTTCAAGGCCCGCGTCCTGCCCGGCGTCATGTCGATGGAAACGGTGCTGTCCTACTGCCTGACCGAACCCGGCGCCGGCTCCGACGCCGCCGCCCTGACCACCCGGGCCGAGCGCACCAACGAGGGCTACAGCCTCACCGGCACCAAGGCCTTCATCTCGGGCGGCAGCTATTCCGATGCCTATCTCTGCATGGTGCGCACCGGGGGCCCCGGGCCGAAAGGCATTTCCACCATGCTGGTCGAGGCAGGCACACCCGGCCTGTCCTTCGGCGCGCTCGAGGAGAAGATGGGCTGGAAATCCCAGCCCACGGCGCAGGTGCAGTTCGATGCGTGCCCGGTGCCCGCCGCGAACCTCGTGGGCGAGGAAGGCCGTGGATTTTCCTATGCCATGGCAGGACTTGACGGCGGGCGGCTGAACATCTCCGCCTGTTCTCTGGGTGCCGCGCAATCCGCGCTGGACCAGACGCTGGCCTATATGGGCGACCGCAAGGCCTTCGGCCAGAGCATCGACCAGTTCCAGGCCCTGCAATTCCGCCTCGCCGACATGGAGATCGAGCTTCAGGCCGCGCGGGTGTTCCTGCGCCAGGCCGCCTGGAAGCTGGACCAGGGCGCACCGGATGCGACCCGCTATTGCGCCATGGCCAAGAAATTCGTGACCGAGGCCGGATCGCGCATCGCAGACCAATGCCTGCAGCTGCATGGCGGCTATGGCTATCTTGCCGATTACGGGATCGAGAAGATCGTGCGCGACCTGCGGGTCCACCAGATCCTGGAAGGCACCAATGAAATCATGCGCTTGATCGTCGCGCGCAGCCTGCTCGCGGAGCGTTGAGATGTCAGACATACATATCCGGATCACCGGCCGGGCGGGTCGCATCACCCTGACCCGCCCCAGGGCGCTGAACGCGCTGACATGGGACATGTGCCTTGAGATGGACGCCGCGCTGAAAGTCTGGGCCGGGGACGATGCCGTGGCCCTGGTGGTGATCGACGCCGAGGGCGATAAGGCCTTCTGCGCGGGCGGTGACATCGCGCAGCTGCATGCCCACGGTATCCAGGGCGATTACGATTATGCGCGGCGGTTCTGGCGCGACGAATACCTGATGAACGCGCGGCTGGCGGATTTTCCCAAGCCGGTCGTCAGCTTCATGCAGGGGTTCACCATGGGCGGCGGGGTCGGCATCGGCTGTCACGGGTCGCACCGGATCGTGGGCGACAGCAGCCGCATGGCCATGCCGGAATGCGGCATCGGGCTGATCCCCGACGTGGGCGGCACCTATCTTCTGGCGAAGGCGCCGGGGCGGCTGGGCGCCTACCAGGGGCTGACCGGCGCGCGCATGGGTCCGGGCGATGCCATCCACGTGGGCTTTGCCGATGCCTATGTGCCGGAAGACGACTGGCCCGCCGTGATCGCCGCGCTGGAAGAGAGCGGCACGCCGGATGTCATCCCGCAGGCGGCGGCGCCGGCGGCGCCGCTGAAATCCATGCAGGCCGAGGTAGTTACCCTTTTCTCCGGCACGGATCTGTCTGAAATCCTTGAGAGATGTTCGGCCTCTGGCAGCGAGCTCGCCACCGGCGCGGCCAAGGCCTTGCGCCGTGGATCGCCTCTGGCCATGGCCGCGACGCTGGAGATGCTGGAGCGGCTGGGCGGCGGCCCGGACCTGACGATCCAGCAGGCGCTGGCGCTGGAATACCGGTTCACCTGGCGTGCGATGGAGCACGGGGATTTCCTGGAAGGCATCCGCGCGCAGATCATCGACAAGGACCGCAGCCCGTCCTGGCGGGACGGGCTGGCCACGCTGGACCAGGCGCGGATCGACGCGATGCTCGCGCCGCTGGGCGAAGACGAGCTGACATTCGAGGGGGAGTGACGACAATGAAGATCGGGTTCATCGGACTGGGCAACATGGGTGCGCCCATGGCGGCCAACCTGGCGAAGGCCGGGCACGAGGTGACGGGCTATGACCCGGCGGCCTTCGAGGTCGAGGGCGTGGCCGAGGCCGGCAGCGCGGCGGCGGCGGCCACGGGGCAGGACGTGGTGATCACCATGCTGCCCAATGGCGCGATCCTGCGCACCGTGGCGGCCGAGATCGTGCCCGTGATGGACAAGGGCGCCGCCTTTGTCGATTGCTCCACCGTGGATGTGGAGAGCGCGAGGGACATCGCGGAACTGGCTGAAAAGGCGGGACTTCTTGCCGTTGACGCGCCCGTGTCGGGGGGCATTGGCGGGGCCGCGGCGGGGACGCTGACCTTCATGGCGGGCGGCTCGGAGGCGGCCTTTGCCAAGGCGCAGCCGCTGTTCGAGATCATGGGACAGAAGGCGGTGCATTGCGGAGACTCGGGCGCCGGACAGGCGGCGAAGATCTGCAACAACATGATCCTGGGCGTCACCATGATCGCGACCTGCGAGGCCTTTGCCCTGGCCGACAAGCTGGGGCTGGACCGGCAGAAGATGTTCGACGTGGTGTCGACCTCTTCGGGGTACAGCTGGTCGATGAATGCCTATTGCCCGGCCCCGGGCGTGGGGCCGAATTCGCCGGCGGACAATGGCTATGTGCCTGGTTTTGCTGCCGATCTCATGCTGAAGGACCTGCGGCTAAGCCAGCAGGCCGCCGAAAGCGCGGATGCGGACACCCCGATGGGCGCGCTGGCGCAGGCGCTTTACGCGCATTTCGTCGAGGAAGAGGACGGGTCGGGCCGGGACTTCAGCGCGATGCTGCCGCGGTTCGAAAAGCGCGGGCGAGAGTGAGGCAGGCGGAGGTCCAGAGCAGGGAAAGCAACCCCGGCTGAGCGTTGGCCGAGAGCGCTGGGGGCGCTGCCCCCAGACCCCCGGAGGTATTTGTCTCCAAGAAGAAAGCCACGGCGTTTGTTCCGTTTTGTACAAAGCGGAATCGGCGGAATGTCGCCCTTTGTCCATTTTGTACATCGCCGAGCGACGGAACAGATGGGATGTTTTCGTGTTAAAATTGTAAGGACGCGCCGCGATGAGGGCTGCGTCGCAAGACGGAAGGAGACGTCCCATGAAACCCATACTGATCGCCCTGCTGGCCGGGTCCATGACCCTGAGCGCGGGGGCCGTTCTGGCCCAGGGCAAAGGCAACGGGCATGGCAACGGAAACGGGCACGGCAACAAGAGCAAGGGCAACGCCAATGTCGTGCGGATCGACCCGGTGCAGACAACCCAGGCCGCCGGCTGTCCGCCCGGTCTCGCGAAGAAGAATCCGCCCTGCGTGCCGCCGGGCCAGGCCAAGCGGTATGGGCCGGGCCAGGTGATCAACGATTACGTCTATATCAACAACCCGGGCCGCTACGGTCTGTCGGGCGGCAATTACGTGCGCGCCGGCAACTACGTGTACAAGGTGGATCAGAACACCATGGAGGTGCTGAACCTCGTGGGCGCGGTGGCCGATATCCTGAACTGAGGATATCGCCGCGCGCAGGGAACGGGCCGGGTCTGTTGACCCGGCCCTTTTCATGTCCGCGGTGGGAATGCCCAGGTTACTCGGCCGCGACGCGCTTGGGGTTCAGCATCGGCTTGAGGTAGCGGCCGGTGTGGCTGGCCTCGATCTCGGCGACCTGCTCGGGCGTGCCGGTGGCGACCACGGTGCCGCCGCCATCGCCACCTTCGGGGCCGATGTCGATCAGCCAGTCGGCGGTCTTGATGACGTCGAGGTTGTGTTCGATCACCACCACCGTGTTGCCCTGTTCGACCAACTCGTGCAGCACTTCCAGAAGCTTGCGCACGTCTTCGAAATGCAGGCCCGTGGTCGGCTCATCCAGGATGTAGAGCGTGCGGCCGGTGGAGCGTTTCGACAGCTCCTTGGCCAGTTTCACGCGCTGCGCCTCGCCGCCCGAAAGCGTCGTCGCCTGCTGGCCGACCTTGATGTAGCCGAGCCCCACGCGGGCCAGCGCATCCATCTTGTCCCGGATCGAGGGCACCGCCTGGAAGAAGCTTTGCGCATCCTCCACCGTCATGTCGAGCACGTCGGCGATGGACTTGCCCTTGAACGTGACCTCAAGCGTTTCGCGGTTGTAGCGCGCGCCGCCGCAGGTTTCGCAGGTGACGTAGACATCCGGCAGGAAGTGCATCTCGATCTTGATGACACCGTCGCCCTGGCAGGCTTCGCAGCGGCCGCCCTTGACGTTGAAGGAGAAGCGGCCGGGCTTGTAGCCGCGCGTCTTGGCCTCGGGCAGGCCGGCGAACCAGTCGCGGATCGGCGTGAAGGCGCCGGTATAGGTGGCCGGGTTCGAGCGCGGCGTGCGGCCGATGGGCCGCTGGTCGATGTCGATGACCTTGTCGAGATGTTCCAGCCCCTTGATCGTCTCGCAGGGCGCGGGCGTCTGGCGGGCGCCGTTGAGCCGCATCGAGGCGGTCTTGAACAGGGTCTCGATGGTCAGGGTCGACTTGCCCCCGCCGGAGACGCCGGTGACGCAGACGAACTTGCCCAGCGGGAAATCGACGGTGACGTTCTGCAGGTTGTTGCCGGTGGCCTTGACCACAGTGACCTTCTTCTTCCCCTTCTTGCCCTTGCGCCGCTCGGCGGGCACGGCGATCTCGCGCGTGCCGGCAAGGTATTGGCCGGTCAGGGATTTCGTATCGGCGATGATCTGGGCCGGGGTGCCGTGGCTGATCACTTCGCCGCCGTGCACGCCGGCGCCGGGGCCGATGTCGAAGACGTAATCGGCCTCGCGGATCGCCTCTTCGTCGTGCTCGACGACGATGACCGTGTTGCCCTGGTCGCGCAGGTTCTTGAGCGTCTGCAACAGCCGGTCGTTGTCGCGCTGGTGCAGGCCGATGGAGGGTTCATCCAGCACGTAGAGCACGCCGGTCAGGCCGGAGCCGATCTGCGAGGCGAGCCGGATCCGCTGGCTCTCGCCGCCCGAAAGCGTGCCGGCGTTGCGCGACAGGGTCAGGTATTCGAGGCCCACGTTGTTGAGGAAGCCGAGCCGCTCGCGGATCTCCTTGAGGATGGCGCGCGCGATCTCGTTCTTCTGGGGCGACAGATCGTCGGGGACCGAGAGGGTCCAGTCATAGGCTTCCTTGATCGACATCTGCACGACCTGGCCGATGTGCAGCCGCTTGTCCGGGTCGGCCGAGGGGCCGATCTTGACCGCCAGGGCTTCCTCGCGCAGGCGGTAGCCGTGGCAGGTGCCGCAGGGGCGGTTGTTCTGGTAGCGTTCGAATTCCTCGCGGATCCAGTTGCTGTCGGTCTCGCGGTAGCGGCGTTCCATGTTGGGAATGACGCCTTCGAAGCTGCGGGTGACATTGTAGATCCGCCCGCCCTCGTCGTAGCGGAAAGGGATTTCCTCGTCGCCGGAGCCGTGCAGGAAGACCTGCTGGACATGGGCCGGCAGGTCCTTCCAGCGGTCGTTGCGGTTGAATTCGTAATGGCGGGCGATGGCCTCGATCGTCTGAAGGAAATAGGGCGACTTGCCCTTGCGCCAGGGGGCGAGCGCGCCATCGGCGATCTTCAGCGTGGCGTCGGGCACGACGAGGCGTTCGTCGAAGAAAAGCTCCATCCCCAGCCCGTCGCAATCCGGGCAGGCGCCGAAGGGAGCGTTGAAGGAGAACAGGCGCGGCTCGATCTCGGGGATGGTGAAGCCGGAAACCGGGCAGGCGAAGTTTTCGCTGAAGGTGATCCGCTCCGGCTCGTCCGTCTCTTGCGAACCGGCCTCGCCAGGTTTCGGCGCGGTTTCGAGAATGGCGATGCCGTCGGCGAGGTCGAGCGCGGTGCGCAGGCTGTCCGCCAGGCGCTGTTCCATGCCTTCGCGCACGACGATGCGGTCCACGACCACGTCGATGTCATGGCGGAACTTCTTGTCCAGCGTGGGCGGCTCGTCCAGCTCGTAGAACGTCCCGTCGACCTTGACCCGCTGGAAGCCCTGCTTGCGCAGCTCCAGCATCTCCTTGCGGTATTCGCCCTTTCGGTCGCGCACGATGGGGGCGAGCAGGTAGGCGCGGGTGCCCTCCTCCATCGCCATGATCCGGTCGACCATGTCCTGCACCTGCTGCGCCTCGATCGGCTGGCCGGTGGCGGGCGAATAGGGCGTGCCGGCGCGGGCGAAGAGCAGGCGGAGGTAATCGTAGATCTCGGTCACCGTGCCGACGGTGGAGCGCGGGTTCTTCGACGTGGTCTTCTGCTCGATCGAAATCGCGGGGCTGAGGCCCGAGATGTGATCGACGTCCGGCTTTTCCATCATGTCGAGGAACTGGCGCGCATAGGCCGAGAGCGATTCGACATAGCGGCGCTGGCCCTCGGCATAGATCGTGTCGAAGGCGAGCGACGACTTGCCCGAGCCGGAAAGCCCCGTGATCACCACGAGTTCGTCGCGCGGAATGTCCACGTCGATGGACTTCAGATTGTGTTCGCGCGCGCCGCGGACCTCGATGAATTTCTGTTCAGGCATGGCAGACCCCTTACTGCGGCAAAGGTAGGCGATCCCGGTTCGGGGGCCAAGCGAAAATGGAGAACAAAAGGTAAACCTTCAGATCGTTCGTTTACCACTGCTTCGCGCGGCATCGCAAGCGCACGGGGCATGGCCCACGCCGATATAGGGCGGGATCTGGCGGAAACCAGAGCCGGGGGGGCAGTCAGGTCTTCCGCGCGAGCGCCCAGGCGCAGATCGGCATGTCGGGGTCGTTGTCGAGGCTGTCGCGCGCCGCGTCGTAGTCCGGCGGCCAGGGGCCGTCGTCAAGGTTGCGCCGCGCGGCATTGCGGTTGCCCCATTGATCGGCCTCGATGGCGTCCTCGTCAAAGCCCGCCTCGATCAGCAGGTTCTTCAGCCCGCGCGCGGACCAGCGGGAATTGTCCATCGGCGCGGCATGGAAGGGGACGAAAAAGGGCACGGCGAGCCAGAAATGCCCGCCCTTGCGCAGCATCTTGCGCACGTTCTTTGTCGCGGCATAGGGGCGGTCGAGATGATCCCAGACCTGGTTGGCAAGGACAAGATCGAACCTCAGGTCCTTGCCGCCTTCCCGGTAGGGCCCGGCGCAGATGTCCCACTCGGGGTAAAGAAACTGCCGGTAGGAGCGGAAGGCGAACCCCCTGCCCCATTTGCCCGACACCTCGGCTACGTCGAGCGTCCCGGGCCCAAGGGCCTTGATGAGCGCACGGCTCGATTTCTGCATGACGACGCGATTGAGGCTGACCATGGCGCGCAGGAAATCCGATCCCAGCGCGCGCGTCCAGTCGATGTGGCGCGGGTTGCGCAGACGGGATCGAGTATTTGGGACAAAGGTGAAGACAGGGCCGCATCGCGCAGATCCAGCCGTCCCGCGCGATCCCCTGCTTCTTCTTGGAGACAAATACCTCCCGCCGGAGGCTCCCGCCCTCACCGACAATCCGGCCGCCGGGACGTCTCACGCCCGCAGCCGCAGGCCCTTGGGATCGAACAGCGGGTCGGGCAGGATCCGGGCCGCGTGCGGACGGCCCAGAAGCATGACCGACAACTCGGCCTCGTCGGGCACGTCGGCCTTGACGAAGGCCAGCGCCAGGGATTTGCCCAGATGGTGGCTGTAGGCGCCGGAGGAGATGCGGCCGACGCCGGTCTCGCCGGAGAAGACCGGCTCGCCGCCGGTGGCGTCGGCGTTGGAGGCGTCGGTGGCCGCGCTGTCGAGTTCGAGCATCACCATCCGCTCGCGCGGTGCGCGCGACAGGGCCTCGGCGACGGCATCGCGGTGGAGGAAGGCCTTGTCGAGCCTGACCAGCGGGTCCAGCCCGACCTCCTGCGGCCAGTATTCGGGGGAATAGTCGCGGCCCCAGGAGCCATAGCCCTTCTCGATCCGCAGGGCCATCAGGGCGCGGCTGCCGACGGGGCCCGCGTCCAACGGGCGGCCCGCACCCAGCAGCGCCGCGTAAAGCGCCGGCTGGTGTTCGGTGGCGCAGTGCAGTTCCCATCCCAGATCGCCGGTGAAGGAGACGCGGATCGCCGTGCAGGGAATACCCGCCACCGTGATCGCGCGGGCCCGGAAGAAGGGGAAATCGGCGGTGGCCAGCGACGTGTCCGTCAGCGGTTGCAGAAGGTCGCGGGCCAGCGGGCCGGCGACGTTGAAGCCGCAGGTCTCGGTGGTGGTGGAGCGGAAGGTGGTGCCCCCGGGCAGCGGGACCTGCCTGAAGAAGCGCAGGTGGTAGCGTTCGGCCATGCCGGAGCCAACGACAAGGTAGCGGTCGGGGGCGAGGCAGGCGATTGTGAAATCCCCGGCGATGCCGCCGCGTTTCGAGATCAGCGGCGTGAGGCAGCAGCGGCCCGGGTCCACGGGCATGTGGTTGGCGAAGAGCGCGTCGAGCCAGTCGCGCGCACCGGGCCCCTCGACCGCGTAGGTGGCGAAGTTGGAAATGTCGATGATCCCGGCCCGGTCGCGCAGCATACAGGCCTCGGCCCCCACCGGCGCCCACCAGTTCTGGCGGGTGAATCCGTTGGTGTCCTGCGTCCCGGGCGTGTCGGCGAACCAGAGCGGATGTTCCCAGCCGGCGTTCAGCCCCATGACCGCGCCCATCTGCAGTTGTGTCTCATATATGGGACGCGTTCGGGCGGGCCGGCCGGCGGCGCGTTCCTCGTTCGGGAAGTGGATCGCGAAGCGGTGGGCATACTGGTCGGCGACGCGGGCGCGGGTGAATTGCGGCGTGGCCCAGTCGCCGAACCGGGCGATGTCCCAGGCGAAAAGGTCGTATTCCATCTCGCCTTGCGTGATCCATTGCGCCGCCATCAGCCCCATGCCCCCCGATTGCGAGAAGCCGGGGATGATGCCGCAGCAGGCGAAATACTGTCTCAGTTCCGGGACAGGGCCGAACAGCACGTTGGCATCGGGCGACCAGATCATCGGGCCGTTGATGACGCGCTTGATCCCCGCATTCCCCACCGCCGGAACGCGCGCGATGGCGCGCATCAAGTTCTCCTCGATACGTTCGAGATCATCGGCAAAGAGCTCGTGACCGAAGCCTCCGGGCGTGCCCTCCACCGCCCAGAGCCGCACGTCGCGCTCGTAGGCGCCGACCAGAAGCCCCTGCCCTTCCTGGCGCAGGTAATATTCGCCGTCGCGGTCAGCGACCGAGGGCAGACGGCGGCCCATGGCGGCGATCTCGGGGATGGTCTCGGTCACGAAATACTGGTGTTCGGTGGGCTGCAGCGGCAGGGCGATCCCGGCCATGGCGGCCACCTCGCGCGCCCAGAGACCGGCCGCGTTGACGACCCATCCGGTGTGGATGTCGCCCTTCGGCGTGCGGACGATCCATGACCCGTCTGGCTGCGGCTCGGTCCCGGTGACGGGGGTGAAGCGGTGGATCTCGGCGCCCATCCGGCGGGCACCGGCGGCATAGGCCTGGGTCACGCCCGAGGGATCGACGTTGCCGCCGTCGGGCTCGTACATGATGCAGCGGATGCCGTCGAAATCCACCAGCGGATGCAGGCGCTCGGCCTCGTCGCGGGAAATTTCGTGGAAATTCATTCCGTAAAGCTTCGCCTTCGCCGCCTGAAGCCGCAGCTGGTGCTCGCGCGCCTCGGTCTGGGCGAGGTAAAGCGACCCGGCCTGGAACACGCCGCAACCCTGGCCCGTTTCGGCCTCGAGCTGCTTGTAAAGCTGCATCGTGTAGTGCTGGAGGCGCGAGATATTGGTGTTGTCGTGCAGCCCGTGGATATTGGCCGCGGCATGCCAGGTGGAGCCCGAGGTCAGCTCGTCCCGTTCCAGCAGGACCACGTCGCGCCAGCCGGCGCGGGCCAGGTGATAGAGGATCGAGCAGCCGATCAATCCGCCGCCGATCACGACGGCCTGGGCGTGGGTCTTCATGGGGGCATCCTTTTGACTGCCCCCAACAGAACCGCGTCGGGTCACGCCGGGATCGTCTGATCCCGACATGACAGGTCGCGAACAGTCATTTGGCGCAGCTTGGCCCCCCTAGCCGTTGCAGGCGCAGCCCCGTCCGACGTTGCAGGATTTGCTTTTGGAGATGCAGGAATCCCCGCACGCCTTCCCCTTTCGGCAGGTCTTGCAGCAGGACTGCGAAAAGGTCGTAAGGCCGCCCACGGACTCGAGGCGAAGAAGCAGGCTTTCGGGTTGGGAAGAGGATGACGGAACACTCATCGACATGTGCTGAGCCGAAACGCCATCGGACACCGGCAAAAAGGACAAAACTGAAGTTACAGCTACAAATCCGATTAGAACTCGATAAGACAAAACGGGCTCCCTGCACAAAAACGTTAACAAATCGTTAACTATTTTCTCGTGCAGGGGAAGCCCTTTGGTCAGGCGGCGGCGGCCACGTCTTCGCTGCGCAGCGGCTTCAGGGCGCCGGCCCATTTCTGCAGCTCGTCCAGAAGGCCGGTCAGGCCCTTGCTCATCTCGTCATTCGGCTTCAGCGTGCCATCTTCGATGAAGTTCCAGACCATCGGCGCCGGGACCACCTGCGGCAGCGGCATCATGTTGCCCGTGCTGATCAGGCTGCGCAGTTCCTGCGCGGCACGGGTGCCGCCCGAGATGCCGCCGTAGCTGACGACACCGGCGACCTTGTGGCGCCATTCCACCGACAGCGCCTGCAGCGCGTTCACCAGGGCGGCGGGCGGGAAGTAATCGTATTCCGGCGTCACGAAGATATAGGCGTCGGCGTCGGCCATTGCGGCGGACCAGGCCTTGGTGTGATCGTGCTGGTAGTCCTGCATCGCCGGGTGGTTCGGCTCGTCCAGAAGCGGCAGGTTGAAGGAGTCGAGGTCGACCAGCTCGACGTCGAAGCCGGCGTGATCCTTGGCGGCTTTTGTCACCCAATCGGCGACGGTGGGGCCAACGCGGCCCGGGCGGGTGGAGCCGATGACGATTTTCAGCTTCATGGACATGGTATAACTCCTGGTCCTTGTGTCTTTGTGTCGTGTCTCTCGTGCGCGGCGACCGGTCCGTGACCCTCCCATCCGGATCGGGCCGCGCTCTTGTTCCGGATCTCCGAGCGTTCAACTTGGTTACATTCGGAAACCGTGGTATCCAGGCGATACCGGGATACGGACCCTAGATAACGATGGGTCAACGCACCACAAGACGGCACGTTCCCGTTACCGCAGGCACCCAGACGAAACCGAGGTCACCCAGATGAAACCGCTTCCCCGCCATGGCGACCCCCGCTGCCCCGCCGTGCGCAACCTGCTGCAGACGATCGGATCCAAGTGGTCGGTCATCGTGGCGCTGCATCTCAGCGCGGGCCCGCACAGATTTTCCGAGCTAAAACGGTCGGTTGGCGGGGTTTCGCAGAAATCCCTCACCACCTGCCTGAGGGAGCTGGAGCGCAACGGGCTGGTGGAAAGAGTGGTCACGCCAAGCGTCCCGCCCCGGGTGGATTACGCCCTGACGGAGCTGGGCGAGACCCTGATGGAGCCGCTCAAGGCGCTGACAGCCTGGGCGGTGCGCAATGAATGTGCGGTGGCGCAGGCCCGGGCGCGGTTCGAAGAGGCCGAGGAGGCCGAGCCGGAGAAGCAGCCGGCCGCGGTCTGACTGCTCGGCTCGCGGGCCTCGGTCGACGCGCTCGTGTCGGCGCAGGGACGGTCGCGGCCCGGGTCAGTCCGCCGGGCCCTGCACCAGCCGGTCGCGGGAGGCGCGCGCGGCCTCTTTGACAACGGGCCCGCCGTAGGTTTGCAGGCGGTCCAGCGCCGCCTCGATCGCCTCGCGCACCTCGGCCCGGTCGGCCCCGTCGCGGGCGATGATCTCCAGGCTGGTGCGAAAGAACACGTCGGGCTCTGTCGGGGCCATGTAAAGGCGCGTGTTGACGATCCTGTCCTTGTCGCCGGCGGGATCCTCCTGCCCCTCGGCCCCCGGTTTCGGCGCGCAGTCCATCAACACCGCGCTCAGCCGGTGGACCACGTCCACGGCGGTCTGCGGATCGTTGATCCCCGGCGACAGCGCGCGACTGGCGACCTCGGTCAGGACGATCACCGCCAGCCGGGGATCCTGTTCGAAAAGCCGGTTCGACGTGATGCGAAAGCCGCTGCGCAGCCGGTCTCCGGCGGCCTTGTCCGGGGTGTTTCCGTCGATCCAGGCCAGCGGCATGCCCGGAAGCAGGTAATCGCCGGGCCGGGCGGGAATATACAGATCCACGCCGCATTCCTCGGCCTCGACCTGGAGGTAATCCTCGAAGATCTGCTCCAGGTACCCGGCGCGTTCGGCCACCAGGGCGGGCTTGCCCGAATGGGACAGGATCTCGTCCCGGTCCATGACATGGCCGCCCAAGGCGGGGCGGGACACGAAATCGGACATGACGCGATGCGCGATTGTCTCGAAGGATTCCAGCGAGGCATCGACAGAGCCCAGCGAGGCCAGGTGATCGATCCAGCGCATGATGGACCCGATCACGATCAGAACCACCAGCACCGTCATCAGAAACAGCAGCGCGCTTTCGGAGCGTCCCATGAAGGGGGTGGCGCGCAGGATGATACCCAGCAGCGCGAAGACGAAGGCGCCGACGAAGTTCGACAGCACCGCATTGGTCAGCGTGTCGTCGCGCAGCACCAGCCGCGTCCGCGGGGTGACCGAGGACGAGGCGAACTGGATCGCGCCGGTGAGGATCGACAGCGAAAAGGTCGTCACCGCCAGCATCGAGGAGGCGAGGATGTTGAGAATGGTATCGAGGGAATCGACGCCCAGTTTCTCGACCACCACGTCGGGCACCACCGGCCCGATGAAAACCGCCGCCGCCAGCGCCACCAGCGCCAGCGAGGCGATGATCAGCACCCGGGAGACAAGGCGCCGCAAGAGCTGGGCAAACACGCGCAGAAACGTTCGCAGCATGGGCTTTCCTCTGTCTCCGCCCGCCGCGCGGGCCTGTCGATCGGTCGTGTTCTGGCCTATCGCACGGCGAAAGTCCCGTTTTATGTGCCGGGACGGTGTCCGGGGCCGGGATTGGGACCTGTTCCGCAATGACGCCGGGAGCGGCGCCTTGGCCGTGCGCTCTGTTCCCTGCCCGTCATGGCGCCGGGATGGTCCCGAAGCGACATGTGCTGTCGCGTCTGGGCTTGTTTCCGGCCGGTCCCGCGCCGACAGTTTCCACGCCAGGCTGAAGGATCAATGTGATGAAGACAACCACCCGCGTCGCGGTCATCGGAGGCGGCGTTGTCGGCGCCTCGGTGCTTTACCACCTGACCAAGCTGGGCTGGAGCGATGTCATGCTTCTGGAACGGTCCGAGTTGACGTCGGGTTCCACATGGCACGCGGCGGGCGGGTTTCACACGCTCAACGGCGACACCAACATGGCCGCGCTGCAGGGCTACACGATCCGGCTTTACAAGGAGCTGGAGGAGATCACCGGCCTGTCCTGCGGGCTGCATCACGTGGGCGGCGTGACGCTGGCCGACAACCGCGACCGGTTCGACATGCTGCTGGCCGAACGCGCCAAGCATCGTTTCATGGGGCTGGAGACCGAAATCGTCGGCCCGGAGGAGATCGCGAAGATCGCGCCGATCACCAATACAGACGGCATCATCGGCGCGCTTTACGATCCGCTGGACGGGCACCTGGACCCGTCGGGCACCACCCATGCCTATGCCAAGGCCGCGCGCATGGCCGGGGCCGGGATCGAGACCCATTGCAAGGTGGTCGAGACCAATCCCCGCGCGGACGGCACCTGGGACGTGGTCACCGAAAAGGGCACGATCCACGCCGAACACGTGGTCAATGCCGGCGGGCTCTGGGCGCGGGAGGTGGCGGCGATGGCGGGCCTTTACCTGCCGCTGCTGCCGATGGCGCATCAGTACCTGGTGACCGACGACATCCCCGAAATCTACGAGCGCGACGCGGAACATCCCCATGTCATGGACCCGGCCGGAGAGAGCTATACCCGGCAGGAAGGCCGGGGCCTGTGCATCGGGTTCTACGAACAGCCCTGCCAGCCCTGGGCCGTGGGCGGCACGCCGTGGGACTTCGGGCACGAATTGCTGCCGGACGATTTCGACAAGATCGAACAGTCGATCGCCTTCGCCTATCGCCGCTTCCCGGTGCTGGAACGCGCGGGCGTGAAATCGGTGATCCACGGGCCGTTTACCTTCGCCCCCGATGGCAACCCGCTGGTCGGTCCGGTGCCGGGGATGCGGAACTACTGGTCCGCCTGCGCGGTGATGGCCGGGTTTTCCCAGGGCGGCGGCGTGGGCCTGACGCTGGCGCAATGGATGATCGAGGGCGAGCCGGAGCGCGATGTCTTTGCCATGGATGTCGCGCGGTTCGGGCCGTGGACCACGCCGGGCTATACTGTGCCGAAGGTGATCGAGAATTATCAGAAGCGGTTTTCCGTCTCTTACCCGAACGAGGAACTGCCGGCGGCGCGCGGGATCCGGCGCACACCGATGTATGACGTCTTTGACGCCATGGGCGCGGTCTGGGGCGCCCAATACGGGCTGGAGGTCGTGAACTACTTCGCCGAAGAAGACGAGCCGCGCTATGAGACGCCCAGCTTCCGGCGGTCGAACGCGTTTGACGCCACGGCGCGCGAGGTGAAGGCCGTGCGCGAGGCGGTGGGTATCAACGAGGTGCAGAACTTCGGCAAATATGCCGTGACGGGGCCGAGGGCGCGGGCCTGGATCGACCGGGTGATGGCGGGGCGTGTGCCGCCGCCGGGTCGGATCGCGCTGACGCCGATGCTGTCGGAGAAGGGCAAGCTGATCGGAGATTTCACGATGTCCTGCCTGCGGAAAGAGGAGTTCCAGCTGACCGCCTCCTACGGGGCGCAGGCGTTTCACATGCGGTGGTTCGACAGCCACCTGGAAGACGGTGTGACCATCGAGAACGTCTCGGACCGGCGGACGGGGTTCCAGCTGGCGGGGCCGAAGGCGCTGGAGGTACTGGCGGGTTGCACCGGAGCGCCGGTGGCGCAGATGCGGTTTCTCGACGTGGCGCGGATGGTGGTCGGTACGGCGGAGTGTATCGTGCAGCGGGTGAGTTACACCGGCGATCTGGGCTACGAAATCTATTGCGACGCGATGGAACAGCGCCAGCTGTGGGAGGTGCTTTGGTCCGCCGGGCAGCCGCACGGCATGCGGCCCTTCGGAATGCGGGCGATGATGTCGCTGCGGCTGGACAAGGGGTTCGGCAGCTGGATGAGCGAGTTCTCCCCCGATTACACCCCGGCCGAGACCGGGCTGGACCGGTTCATCGCCTGGAGCAAACCGGTGGACTTCATCGGGCGGGCGCCTGCCGAGGCGGAACGCGCCAGCGGCCCGACGAGGTGCCTCGCCACCTTTGTCGTCGAGGCCGATGACGCGGATGTGCAGGGATACGAGCCGATCTGGCTGGAGGGCGCGGTGCAGGGCTTTTGCACCTCGGGCGGCTATTCGCATTTCGCCGGGCAATCGGTGGCGATCGGCTTTCTGCCCGCAAACCGGATCGCCAATGGGCTGAAGGTCGAGATCGAGATCCTTGGCCAGATGCGCCCGGCCACGCTTTACTCCACGCCGCTCTTCGATGCCGATGGCGCAAGGATGCGGGGATGAGCGATATCCCGATCCTGCTGCTTGCGGCCGGGGCGTCGAACCGGATGCGCGGGCGCGACAAGCTGATGGAGGAGGTCGACGGCCAGCCGCTGGTGGCCCGCATGGCGCGGATGGCGCGGGCCGCGACCGATGGCGCGGTGCTGGTCACCCTGCCACCGCAGCCGCATCCGCGTCATGGCGCGCTCAAGGGGCTCGACATCGTGCCGGTGGAGGTGCCGGAGGCGGCCGAGGGCATGGGCGCCTCGATCCGCACCGGGATCGGCGCGCTGCCCGAAGGCGCGCGGGCGGTGATGGTTCTGCTGGCCGATCTGCCGGACCTGCGGGCCGCGGATCTGCGGACCGTCCTGCAGGCGGTCAAGGATCGGCCGGACATGCAGGTGTGGCGCGGCGCGACGGAGGATGGGCGCGCCGGGCATCCCATCGTCTTCGCGGCGGCGCTGTTTCCCGACCTCGCCGCCCTTGCGGGGGACGAAGGGGGGCGATCGGTGGTCGCCGCCGCCGGGGACCGCATGTGCCTTGTGCCCCTGCCCGGCCAGCAGGCTCTGGCCGACCTCGACACGCCCGAAGCCTGGGCCGCGTGGCGCGCGGCCAGGGGCAAGTGAGTGACCCCGGACGGCGGCGCCCCGGAGATCGGGATCAGGCGATGACGATGGGACAAAGCCCCGCATTCGCGTGAGATCGGGTAAGATCTGGATGGGGCGGCACCTGAAAGGCTCAGGCCCCCGCGATGCGGTCACCGAGGGACCACCTGGTGACCGGATCACACCAGAGGCGGGCACTCAGGGAAAGAGCACCCGCGCCTCGTGTTTCCTCAGTGCGCGACGGGCGGCGTGGTAATCGTTCAGCCCCTCGGTGGTTTCAAGCTCGGGGAAAAGCTCGAAGATCTCGGTGCGCTGCGCGTTGCCGATCCCGGCCAGCGAATAATCCCCGGGCTGAAAGCTTTCGGTCCAGGCGCCGTCCGACAGCACCACCTCGTGGTGGTCGAACATCATGTGCAGGTAGGTCGCCTGCCCGACCTCGACCTCTTCGACACCGTCGAGCCCGGTCAGGTGCTTGGCCGCGACCAGCACTTCGCTTTCGTCGAAGTGAAGCGCGGTCTTGTCGTTGGCGACAAGCACCCGGTGGTTGGGGCTGAGCAACATGTCGCGTTCCGGCAGGTCGTTGCCAAGCGCGCCCTTGCGGATGCGGATCGGGCGCAGATGCCGGCGCTGCGAAAGCTCGCCCGCGGTCAGGTGCCGCCGGCCCATCCAGCGGATTTCCTGGATGCCGTTGTCGCGGGTGATGATCCGGTCGCCCTCGCGCAGGGTTTCCACCAGCTTCTCGCCGCGCGGCGTGGCGATCCGGGTGCCGGGGGTAAAGCAGATGACGACCTTTTCGATGTTCTCGAAGGTGGCGGTGCCGGTTTCCTTGCCGTCCTTGTCGTAGAACCGGACCGTGCCGGCCTCGGGGTCGCCATCGGCATAGTCGACCGACAGCGTGCCGCCCGGGTTCGCCGCCCTGGCCGCGCCCGTCAGGTCGAGCACGTCGATGTCCTTGCCGTCGGGATCCTCGCCGCCGTCGATCGTGTCGCCCGGGGTGATGTCGAAGAAGGTGTCGTCGCCCTCACCGCCGTAGAGCCTGTCGTTGCCCTCGCCGCCGGTGATCCGGTCGTCGCCGCCCTCGCCGTAGATGACATCGTCGCCTTCGCCGCCGAAGAGCGTGTCGTTGCCTTCTTCGATTAGCACGGGCGCGTCGAAATGCACGTCGGTGATGGTGATGCCGGAATTGTCGTGACCGGCCTGGTCATGGGCGATCTCGATCCGCGAGACGGGACCCGGGATCTGAACCAGCACCGAATTGTCCAGTGCCGTCGGGTCGAGGTAATTGTCGCCCCAGGCCTGGCTGGCCGTGTCGGCGCCGGTGACGGTATCGGTGTCGGAGAGCCGCAGGTTGCAGCCCGCCGTCAGCGTGATCTCGACCGGGCAATTGTCGGCATCAAAGGCGGTGACCCTGACGATGCCGTCGCCGTCGATGTCGTTGATCCGGAAGGCCACGTTGCTGACCGCCCCGGAGAAATCCAGCCGGTAGTCGGCGTCGTTGCGATTGCCGTTCAGAACCGAGGAAAAGCCGCTGGTCGCATCCGCCTCGCCATCGGGGGCGATGCCGTCGGTGGCCTGGGCCACGTCGTCATAGGTGTTGGTCACCCCGGGATCGGCGTTCAGCACCTTGAACGACACCTGGACCGAGCCGGTGTCCTGCGTGAACCCGCCGCTGAGGTCATCGCCGTCGTCGATGGGCGCAGGCCCGTTCGGATCGGGCGCCTCGGACCAGCGAAAGACCTCGCGGCCGGAGCCGGTGGCGCTGTCGAGCGTGCTGTCGCCGTAGATCGTGTCGTTGCCCGCGCCGCCGTGGACCGTGTCGTCGCCGGCCCCGGCATAGATCGTGTCGTCTCCTTCGCCCGCCTCGATCTCGTCGTCGCCGCCGCGTGCGTCGACGATATCGTCATCGGGGCCCTGGCCCGGCAGGATGGCATCGCCGTTGTCGATCCGGTCGCCATCGGGATCGCCGGTATAGCCCAGGTCGATCAGGTCGTCGCCCTCGGTGCCCTCGACGATGCCGTCGCCGTCGTGGCCGCCGTGGCCCAGGACATCGGCATCCATCACCGCGACATAGTCGATCGTGCCCTCGAAGCCCTGGTCGTAGCAGCCTTCTTCGTATTCCCGCGCGCCGAAGATGAAATTCTCGCCGTTCGCGTGATCGACATTCATCGACATCGGCGTGCCGATCTCGATCGTCTCCTCGGTTTCGGCGCTGAGGTTGACGACCTTCAGCGCGCCGCCCTTGTCCGACCAGCTGTAGGTCAGCCGCAGGTCGTCGCCGGGGCTTGCCAGCCCGTCCGACGTCGCCACGCAGATTTCGGTCCCGTAAGAGACCTGCTGCACCTCGATGGCGCCGTCGGCGGTGACGCGGATGTCGAGGAAGCCGTCCTCGTAGCGGGTGGCATGGTCGCCACGGCTGACCAGCGTGTCGGGCGAGGTCCCGGTGTGGCAGGTCTGGTTGAACTCCAGCACCAGGCTGCCCTCGTGCAGGTCGAAGGGCGTATCCTCGGCGTTGACCTGGAAGAAGCTGCAGCCGTTGGTGACCAGTTCGCCGTTCTGCGCCCAGGCGCCGTGAAAGCTGCCGTCCTGCGCGATGCCGTCGTCCAGGCCGGTATCCGCCTTGGGATCAAAGGGCAGGAAATCCCACAGCCCGATCACGTTGGCGGAATAGGTGTTCTCAAATGCCTCGACATCATGCGTCGTCGTCTTCGTCATCGTTCACTCCTTCCCGGTCCGAAGACCGGCCCGCCTGACCGGCGCGCTGCAGCCCCGGGCACCCCTGCAAACGATGTGACGGACCCTGTGCCGACCCCGACGGGCACGCTGCACAAGGCACAGCGCTGCCTTCCCTGCCCAAGCTGTCGGACAGAGCCGGTCGAGACGGCGCATTCCCGCGTCTCCGGTCGAAAATGGTCCCCTGAACGCCGAACGCCGGCGCTGTCACCAACGGCCGCGTCCTGCAGCCGGCAGAAGTCGCCCCCGAGTGGGCAGGATCTGATTATCGCCGCATTTTCATCGCTCAAAGTGAAAATTGTCCCAAAAAAGCCCCGATCTCATTCGGTGCGAGCAGGTCATCCGGACGTGATCCGGACGCGCTGCGGACAGGAATTGAACCCAGGCGGTGCGCCTGGGACACCAACCAACTGTTTTTAAATCGGTTTCCCCAATACAGCCCGACACCCGACACCATCGTCGGCAGAACCGCACGGCGAAGGGCTCCATCTGAATTTGTGTTAATATTCGGGCAGATCGGTCCGAGGCCCCTCAATCGGCAGCCGCGGGATTGTCCGGAAAGCGGGGCCAATCGCGACACCAGGAGGGGATTGAAAACAGACCCGCCACCCCTTGCAGGGAATCGCTGACTAGAGCTGTCGGAAATCGTGGCGGACCTGCGGCCCCGGCCCGGGCGGGACGTGATGGGGACGGCCCGATCGCGCGGACCGTCCCGGTTTTCAGTTCACGCGCGAGAGGGTTTCGACCACCAGCGCGATCTGCGCATCGGTCAGGTCCACCGCCGCGGGCAGGCCGATATGGGTGCCGCTCAGCCATTCGGTCACGGGCATCGGATCGTGGCCCCGGCCCTGCATAAGCGGCTCGCCATGCAGGCCGCGACCGTACCAGCGGCGCGAGGCGATCCCCAGCGCGGCCAGGGACGAACATACGCGGTCCGCCCTCTCGGGATCGATGCAGTCGATCAGCACGTAGGCCCCGCTGACCTCGGGGCTCAGCCGCAGCGTGCCGGGCATCGAGAGCGAGACGGCAGCGGCCCGGCGATAGCTGTCGGCCAGGGCGACGAATCGGGCGCGCCGTTCGGGCCAGTGATCCAGCTGCGCGAGACCGACGGCGGCGTGATACTCGCTGAGCTTGCCGTTGAACCCGTCCATCTCGCAGCGGCGCTCATCGCTCATGCCGAAATTGGCCACCTGCGCCAGCCGCGCCCAGCCATCCGGCGAGCGCCACAACACGGCGCCGCCCTCGGCGGTGGAAAAGGTCTTGGTCGCGTGCAGGCTTAGCATGACCGGCACTTCGGAGCGCACGAGCGAGGGATCGGCCTCGAACTGTTCGAAGGCGCCGGCGCCATCGATCACCACCGGGCAGCCGGTTTCGGCCTGGAAGGCGACCCAGGCTTCCATGTCGGGGCGGCAGCCATAGGCGGTGACCGCCATGACAAGCCCCACGCGATGCAGTTCGGGGTGGCTGGCCAGGGCCTTCGGATCGGGCATCCAGGTCTCGGGATCGACATCGACGAACCAGGGCTCGTATCCGCAGCGGATCGCCGAAAGCGCAGTGGCGATGAAGGTATAGGAAGGCATCAGCGCCAGCGGCCGGTCCGGCCGGGCGGTGCCGGCATGGGCAATGATCGCCGCCTCGAGCGCCGCGCTGCCGGTGCCCAGCAACGAAACCGAAAAGGGCGGCAGTTTCAGATAATTGCAAAGCCGCGTCTCGAGCTCCTCGAGGAGAGGTCCGCGGTTGGAATACCAGCGCGCGGCATCGATCCGCTCTAGATAGGCGGCGATGCTTGCGGCTGGCGGAAGCAGAGGGCGCTGCACCTGCGACAGGGAGACGTCGATCATGGTGCGGGCGGTCAGCTTTGAATCGATACTCAAACAGGGGACCTTTCGTCGGGACGCGCTCACAGCGTCGTGATAAATGCTTAACAAAAGGACATTTTCCGGTCAACGGACCTCCGGCGGTCGGGAGCGCGGAAGGTGCGGCGCCGGGCCGGTTTCGCCCAAGGGCGCGCCGGTATATGGGTGGCGCCACGGGACCCAGCGAGTGGGTGGTCGCATAACGCAGCGTCAACATGACGCCGCCTGCTTTGTAGCCCAAGGCGGAACGGCATCGGGCCCCGGGGGGTTCATGTGCGGGGCGTGGCGGGCCCGCGCCAGACGCCCGGGGTGTCATCCGCCGTCACGCAGGCGTCACGGTGCTGTCGCATCGCGCCGCTACTCCCGGCGCCTGCGCCGCCCTCCGGCCCGGCGCGACCATCCCCCGCGCCTGACGCGGCAAGACGAACGAGAAGGAAAGGACGGCAACATGTGGCTTTCGAATGCAACCCTGGTGGGGCCGGACCGGGTCTATTCCGGCGCCCTGCGGATCGCGGACGGACGGATCGAGGAGATCACCGAGGATCCGGTCGAGGGCGTGGCGGTCGATTGCCAGGGCATGCTGCTGACGCCGGGGCTGATCGACATGCACGGCGACATGATCGAGCAGGAGCTGGAGCCGCGTCCGAGGGTGCATTTCCCGACCGAGGTGGCGCTGAATGCGCTCGACCTGCGGCTGGCGGCGGCCGGGGTGACCACGGCCTATGCCGCGGTCTCGTTCACCGCCGGGGCGTCGCAAGGGCAGCGGCGGTCGTTCGATCATACGTCGGACGTGATCCGCGCGCTTGGCGCGGCGAAGGACCGGCTGCGGATCGATCACCGGGTCCATGCGCGGTTCGACATCACCTTCGAGGATGCGCTCTCCGTGGTGGAGGCCCTGATCGAGGACGGCGCGGTCGACCTGATCTCTCTGATGGATCACACGCCGGGCCAGGGGCAGTATCGCGATCTGGAACGCTTCGCGGCGCAGCTGGCCTATTCCCGGGGCATCGACCACGAGGAAGCCGAGCAGCTGGTGGCCGACAAGATCGTCGACCGGACCCGCCCGGCCGAGGTCATCGCCACGACCTTGCAGGAGATTGCCGCGCTCTGTGCCCGCAGCGGCGTGCCGATGGCAAGCCATGACGACGACACGGCCGAGAAGGTGGCGCTGATGGCGGGCCTTGGCGTGCGGATCAGCGAATTCCCGGTCAGCGACGAGGCCGCTGCCGCCTGCCGCGACCATGGTCTGGTGACCGCCATGGGCGCGCCCAACGCGCTGCGCGGGCTCAGTTATTCCGGCAACCTCTCGGCGCGCGAGGCGCATGCGGCCGGGTACCTGGACATCCTGGCCGCCGATTACCACCCGGCGGCGCTGCTGCCCGCGCTGCTTATCCTGGCCGAGACCGATCCAAACGGCCTGCCCGGCGCGCTGGCCATGGCCACCGACACGCCGGCCCGCGCCCTGGGCCTGTCCGACCGGGGCCGGCTGGAGCCCGGGCTGCGCGCCGATCTCGCCATCTTCGACCCGGCCAGTTCGGGCCGCTGCGTGGCGGCCTGGTCGGCCGGGCGCATGGTGCATTTCGACGGAACGCTTCAGATGCCCCTGCCCCTGTGACAGGCGGCTGACGGGCGGCCGAGCCGCGCGCGCCCGGCACGCCGGCCATGCCTCGGCTCGCCTGGATGGCCAAGACGAGGTCGCCGCCCTTCCGGATGGTTCCGGGAGGGCGGTTCAGGATCCACCCCCAACTGCTGCCGCCTGCCCCGCGGCAAACCTTCGCGCCGACTGCGGTGTCCTCCCTGCCCCGCCGGCCGCGGCTGATGACAGACCCGTGACAGAGCGGTGTCGAGTATGACAGCCCTTGTCACCTGAGCGTCAATCGCCTGTCATCCGGGCCCAATAGGCACGTCCCGACTTCAACGGGAGCCCTAGATGACCACCAGCCTCCGCCTCGACAACGTGACCCGAACCTTCGGCGAAACCCGGGCCGTGGACGGGGTCTCTCTCGATATCCGCCAGGGCCAGTTCGTCGGCATCATCGGGCGCTCCGGCGCGGGCAAATCCACGCTGCTGCGGCTGATCAACCGGCTGATCGAGCCGACCGAAGGCTCGGTCGCTTTCGGCGGGACCGAGATCACCACCCTGAAGGGCCGCGCCCTGCGCAACTGGCGCCGCGACTGCGCGATGATCTTCCAGCAGTTCAACCTGGTCGACCGGCTGGACGTGCTGACCAACGTGCTGATCGGACGGCTGGCGGATCACGGATTTCTCAGCGCGATGGCGATGCGGTTCACCGACGAGGAACGGACCATGGCGCTGATGGCGCTGGACCGGCTGGACCTGGTGCCGCAGGCGCTGCAGCGGGCCGGGACGCTGTCGGGCGGGCAGCAGCAGCGCGTGGCCATCGCCAAGGCGCTGGTGCAGCGGCCGAAGATCATGCTGGCGGACGAGCCGATCGCCTCGCTGGATCCCGCGAACGCGACGCGGGTGATGGACGGACTGGCCGCGATCAACCGCGACGAGGGGATCACGGTGCTGGTCAACCTGCACACGCTGGATACCGCGCGGGCCTATTGCGACCGGATCGTCGCCATGCGCGCGGGCCGGGTGATGTTCGACGGCTCGGCGGCCCAGCTGACCGACGGCGTGGTGCGCGACATCTACGGCACCGAGGGGCTGGCCGAGTTCAACGAGGCGGTGACCTCCACCGCCGCCCGGGGCCGGGCCCGCGTGACCGCCTGACCCATCCCGTCCGGCGCCGGGCGATCCGGCGGGCCGGACCTTCAGACCACAAGACCCACAGACCGCAAGACCCACAGACCAGACGCAATCCAGGGGGATTTCACATGCGTTTCTTCACCACCACCGCGATCCTCGCCGCCATGGCCGCTCCGGTCCTGGCCGAGGGCTGGAAGGACGATTACCAGGTCATCAAGTTCGGCATCCTGTCGGGCGAGAACGAACAGGATCGGCTGATGCGTAACGAGCCGCTGCGCGTCTATCTCGAAGACAAGCTGGGCGTGGAGGTCGAGATCTTCACCGCCGGCAATTACGACGGCGTGATCCAGGCCATGGCCGCCGACCAGATCGAGGTGGCGCGCTTCGGCTCGTCTTCCTACGCGGCCGTTTACACCGCAACCGACGGCGGCGTGCGCCCGACGCTGACGGCGATCGCACAGGACGGCTCGACGGGCTATTACTCGATCGTCGTGACCCGCTGCGACAGCGGCATCACCTCGCTGGAAGACGCCAAGGGCAAGGTCCATGCCTTCGCCGACCCGGATTCGACCTCCGGCTATGCCGTGCCCTATTTCAACATGATCGAACGCGAGGGCTTCAAGCCCGAGGATCATTTCGGCACGGTCACCTTCTCGGGCAGCCATGAGGCCGGGGTGCAAGGTGTCGTGAACGGCACCTTCGACACGGCCTCGACCTACCAGGACAACGATGCGGCCGGCGTCTACCAGCGCATGGTGGACAAGGGCATGATCGACGAGGGCGTGATCTGCAAGATCTGGGAAAGCCCCGAGATCACCTCGGGCCCCTGGACCTTCCGCACCAACCTGCCCGACGAGATGATCGAGGAGGTCACCGCCGCGATCGAGAGCTTCCCGCAGGACGATCCGGAGGGCTATGCGCTCTATTCCTCGTTCTCCGAGGACGACCCGAACCCCGAGGCCGGCTTCACCCGCGTCGATCACGACCGCTACCAGTGGATCGTGGACATGCGCGCCTGGATCAAGCAGCAGCGCCGCGGCTCCTGATCGGCACCGGGGCGGCGGGGCCTGTCCCCGCCGTCCGCCGCTTGGCGCCACGGTGGGTTGAAAACCCACCCTACGGATATCGGCACGGACCCCGCAGCCCCCGTAGGGTGGGTTTTCAACCCACCGTTCCCCACGCGCCGTCTCCTCGACCACCATCCCGGGATCAAATCGCCCATGACCCTGCTCACCGCCCATCCGGCGAGCCCTCTCCCCGCCTCCGGTGATCTCGCGCAGTTCGAGGCCGACTACGCCGCCCTGCGCCGCCGCACCCGGATCGGCTGGGCGCTCGGCGCGGCGATCTTCCTGGTGCTCTTCACCGTCACCGCTTGGCTCGGGGATTTCTTCCTCGTCACCCAGGTCACCCTGCCCGACGGCTCGCGCGACTGGCGCTGGATCATCCCCGCCGGCATCCCTCGCCTGGGCGAATACATCTCGCAGACCATTCCCGTCCTGCGCTGGGACAGCCTTGGGGCCGATCTGGCCAACTGGTTCTGGCGCTGGCAGATCTGGCTGCGCCTGCTGCTCGAGACCGTCCTGATCGCCTTCATGGCCACCACGCTGGGCGTCATCGGCGGCTTCCTTCTGTCCTTTCCCGCCGCGCGCAACCTTGCACCCAACCGCTGGGTCCTTTGGATCTCGCGCCGCTACCTCGAAATCGCGCGCACTGTGCCCGAGCTCGTGTGGGCGCTGATCTTCGTCTATTGCTTCTCGGTCGGGCCCATGGCCGGGGTCATGGCCATCGGGCTGCATGCCACCGGCGCGCTCGGCAAGCTTTACTCGGAGGCGAACGAGAACATCGACATGGGCCCGCTGGAAGGCGTCCGCGCCGCCGGCGGCACCTGGTTCGACCAGATCCGCTATGGCGCCGTGCCGCAGGTCCTGCCCAACATCGTCAGCTACACGCTGCTGCGGTTCGAGATCAACGTCCGCGCCTCGTCGATCATAGGTTACGTCGGCGCCGGCGGGCTGGGTCAGGAATTCCGCACCGCCATGTCCTTCCAGGAATATACCGACCTCTCGGCGCTGTTCCTCATCATCCTGGTGACCGTGGTCGTGATCGACTTCGGCTCGGAAAAGCTGCGCCACCGCATCATTGGCCTGGAGACCCGCCCATGACCGACACCCGCGCAACCTCCGGCATCACCGAGGCCCAGGTGCAGGCCGCGATGGAGGCCCATCCCACGGCCTTCCGCGATCCCCTGCCCCTGCGCCTGCGCAAGTTCGCCCTCTGGGCGTTCTTCATCGGCCTCTTCTGCTGGTGCCTTTACGATTTCGACATGTCGCCCCAGCGGATCTGGACCGGCATGGACCGTTTCGGCCGGGTCCTGTCCTTCATGTTCCCGCCCCATGTCTGGGACACCTGGGCCGAATGGTCCGACATCCTCAAGGGCCTGGGCGAGACGCTGTCGATGGCCTTCCTCGGCACGCTGCTGGGCGCCATCGTGGCCTTCCCGCTCAGCTTCCTCGGCGCGAAGACGATCAACCGCGTCTTCTGGTTCCGCATGTCGGTGCGGCGCGGCTACGACGTGATCCGCGCCTTCGAGACACTGATCCTTGCCCTGATCTTCATCCGCGCCTTCGGGCTCGGGCCGCTGGCCGGGATCCTGGCCATCGCGGTCTCCGAGATCGGAACGCTGGCGAAACTCTTCTCCGAGGCGCTGGAGAACACCTCGCAGAAGCCGGTCGACGGGGTCAAAGCCTCGGGCGGATCGCGGCTGCAGACGATCCGCTACGCGATCCTGCCGCAGGTCCTGCCGGTCTATATCTCGGTCATCCTCTACAATTTCGAAAGCAACGTGCGCTCCGGCACGATCCTGGGCATCGTCGGCGCGGGCGGCATCGGCTTCCTGCTGTCGGACCGGATCGCGGCCTACAAGTGGGATGAGGCCTGGATGATCATCTTTCTGATCATCGCCATGGTCTACGTGATCGACTGGCTCTCGGCGAAGATCCGCACCCGCCTGATTGGCGAATGGACCGGGGCACGCTAAGCCACGTTCCATGCAACGCATCATGATCATCGGCGCCCCGGGCTCGGGCAAAAGCACGCTGGCCCGGGCCATGGGCGACCGGCTGGGCCTGCCCGTCTACTTCATGGATCACATCCACTGGACACCCGGCTGGGTGGAACGCGATCCGGCCGAGAAGACGGCCATGGTGCGCGAGATCATCGCGAAGGACGCCTGGGTCTTCGAAGGCGGGCATTCCACCACCTATGCCGACCGTCTCGCCCGCGCCGACCTGCTGATCTGGCTCGATCTGCCCACCGGGCTGCGCGTGTTCCGAGTGATCCGCCGCTGCTGGCGCGACAGCGGCCGCGTGCGTGCCGACATGCAGGCGGACTGCCCCGAACAACTCTCGATGCTGCCCGAATTCCTGCGCTTCATCTGGACCACCCGGCACAGCAGCCGCGCCCGGATGCGCGCCCTGCACGAGGGCGCGCGCCTGCCCAAGAAACACTTCCGCTCCACGCGGGAGATCAACGCCTACCTGGAGACCCTGACATGAGCGGAGCCGGATCGAAGCCGCATCTCGCCGAGACCCCGACCATCCACGACAGCGCCCGCGTGATCGACTGCACCCTCGGCGCCTGGACCGAGGTCGGCGCCGGCACGATGCTGAAAGACGTGACGATGGGAGATTTCTCCTACATCGTGCAGGATTGCCACGTCGTCTGGACCACGATCGGCAAGTATTGCTCCATCGCGATGGGGGCGCGGATCAACCCGGGCAACCATCCCACATGGCGGGTGTGCCAGCATCATTCCGTCTACCGCTCCGAGGCCTATGGCATGGGCCCAGACGACGCGGACTTCTTCCAGTGGCGCAAGGCGCATTGGGTGACGATCGGCCATGATGTCTGGATCGGCCACGGGGTCACGATCACGGCCGGTGTCACCGTGGGCACCGGGGCGGTGATCGGCGCCGGTGCCGTGGTCACGCGCGACGTGCCGCCCTACACGGTCGTCGGCGGCGTGCCCGCCCGCCCGATCCGCCGCCGCTTTACCGAGGCCCAGTCCGACCGGCTGATGCGCCTGGCCTGGTGGGACTGGCCGCGCGAGAGGTTCGCTGCCGCCCTGCCCGATATCCGGGCACTCTCGGTCGACCAGTTCCTCGACGCCTACGAGACCAGGCCCGAAGACTTGCCCTCGGCGGCGCGGGATGCCTGAACATCGCCCCATGAAGGACCACGCATGAAAGATGGGGCGTCATCCGACACCAGCCGTTCCCATGAGACAGGCCCGACATCGCGAGACAGTCCGGAAGGACTGGCGAGCAGTCCCCGCCCCGGACCGGCGAAGCCCTCCGCCGACACGCCGAAGCGCAAGGTGATCGACGGCGGCTTCCTCCTGCTCTGCGCCCTCACGCTGGGCGCCGGGCTGGCCGTGGGCGTGACAAAGGGCTGGGACCGGGTCCTGCTGCTTTCGGGCGACGGGCTGGGCTTCGTCGCCGTGCTGCTGCCCAAGATTCTCTGCGGCATCTTCGTCGCCTCCGCCCTGCCCGTTCTGCTGCCACGGGAAAAGGTCGCCGGCTGGATCGGCCCCGACAGCGGCGCGCTTGGGCTGGTCTATGCCGCGCTGGCCGGCGCCATCATCCCGGGCGGCCCGATGATGACCTTCCCCCTCGCCGCAGGCATGCTGGCCGCCGGCGCCGATCTGGCCGCCGCGCTCACCTGCATCACGGCATGGAGCCTCTACGGCCTCAACCGCACCCTGATCTGGGAGCTCTCCTTCCTGCCCGCGGATCTCGTGTTCCTGCGCGTGCTGATCTGCCTGCCGCTGCCGATCCTGCTCGGCCTCGCCGTGAGGCGCCTGCGATGAACATCCTGATCGGCACCGTCCTCCTGCTGGGTCTGTCGGCCTGGTTCTGGCACAAACTCGGCCCCGAGCGTCGCCCCGAGGCGCTGGCCGCCACGAAAGCCACCCTCGCCTTCACCCTGCCGCGCATCGTCGTGGCGCTGGTCGGCGCCGGTCTCTTCGCCGAACTGCTGCCCGACGACCAGGTGCAGGCCTTCTTTGGCGCCGATGGCGGGTGGAAGGGCATCCTGCTGGCCGCCTGCCTTGGCCCGCCGACGCCGGGCGGCGCCTTCGTCAGTTTCGCGATCGGAGCCGCGGCGCTCAAGGCCGGGGCCAGCGTGCCCGCGGTGCTGACCTACGTCACCTCGTGGGCGCTGTTCTCGACCACCAAGATCCTGACCTACGAGATCCCGATGATGGGCGCCCGGGCGATGTGGCTGCGCGTGGCCTTGTCCTGGCCGATTCCCTTCATCGTGGGCGCCGTCGTGCTGCTGATCGGCTGAGGCTGAGGCTGAGGCTGAGGCTGAGGCTGAGGCTGAGGGCAGACCGTCCCGGCGCTCCCGGTCAAGCGCCCCGGCACCTTGTTCTGGCAGATGTCCTTGCCAAGCCGGGCGACACCGCGCCTAACCTGCCACCTCCCGCCGGCTTATCCCCGCCGCGCCGTCAGCAGCGTCGCGTCCCAGCGCAGCTCGAACGGGTCGAGCCCGTGATGGGCGGCACAGATCGTCTCGAACCGGTCGCGGAACGCGCGCAGCCCGATCCCGCGCACCACCTCCATCACCGTCGCCCGCGTGAGGTACAGATCCAGCAGGTCGCCCATGCTCACCCGTTCCGACCAGGCGTAGCTGCGCAGCTGCACGTCATGGAACCCCTCGACCGCCTCGACCTGCGCCTGCAGCGGCATCTTCGCCTTCTCCCACCGGGTCATGTCGCGCAGCACCTCGGAATGCTCCCGCACGAAGGCGTCGATCTCGGCCACTGCGCCTTCGGGCCGCCGCCGGTTACGCCCCAGCGCCAGGATCCCGCCGGGCACCAGCAACCGCCGCGCCTCGGCAAAGAAGGCCCCGGGCTCGAACCAGTGCACGGCGGTAAAGGCGGACACCAGTCCGGCGCTGCGGTCCGGCAGGTGGATCGCCTCGGCCACGCTGGGATTGGCCTGCACGTTGGGCCAGCGCTGCAGCCGCCGGGTCAGCACCCGGCGCATGTCGTCCCCCGGCTCGACCCCGATCACCATCCAGGAGCCCGGCAGGTGCTGCAACAGCCCCTCGGTCGAGATCCCGGTGCCCGCGCCCACATCCACCGCGCAATGGGCGCTGGCCGGGACCATCCCGGCGAGGTCGCGGAACAGCGCCCGTGGATAGGGCCGGCGATAGGCGTCATAGGCCTCGGCCAGCCCGTCGAACCGGGTGGTGTCAGTCTCCATGCGGCACGCCGTTCATGGCCAGAGCCCCGACCTCGCTCCAAAGGATCCTTCACATTCACCCAAAGGTCACGTCCCCGCTCCTGCCGTCCGATTTCTTTCTGCCCGGGCCACCGCACCATGCGCGCGGCCCGGCTGTGCCACCGCACGGACGGAGAAAGTGCAGACCCTGTTTACATGACATCCAGATGACAGTTCGCCCCGCGAACGCGGGAAAAAGCGCTTTATCGCCAATCCCCTGCCTCATCCCGGCGCCAACCGCCCGGCAATCGCCAGACCTGTGCCCGAAACTCTTGCCTGCCCTGCGTCTGCGTGCCAAGCCGCCATCACAGACCTGACCGGAGTCCCCTCATGCGCCCGATCCTGACGCAGACCGTCCCCGCCCTGGAAACGCCCTCGCAGGAGCTGCGCGATGCGGCAAAGGCCACCGGCGGGAACCGCGCGGCCCATGACCGGATGCTGTCCGACTGGCCCTGCATGACCACGATCGAACTTTCCCAGCCACCCGCCGCCCCGCCCGTTCCGTCCGAGCTGACGGTTTGCGCCTGGAACATGGAACGCTGCAAGCGGGTCGAGGACAGCGCCACGCTGCTGCGCGCCGCCGGCGCCGACGTGGTCCTGGCGACCGAGGTCGACATGGGCATGGCCCGCTCCGGCCAGCGCCACACCACGCGCGACCTGGCCGCCGCCCTGGGCATGGGGTTCATCTATGGCACCGAATTCGTCGAGCTCGGCTCGGGCGATCCGTTCGAGACGGCCGAATTCGCCGATATCCCGAATACGCACGGTCTGCACGGCAATGCCATCCTGTCCCGCTTCCCGCTGCGCGCGCCCTGCCTGATCCCGCTGGACGACGGCGGGCTCTGGTACGTGTCCACGCCCAAGAACGACGGCCAGCACCGGGTCGGCGGCCGCATGGCCATGGCCGCGCAGATCGACACGGCCCAGGGCCCCCTCACCCTCGCCGCCGCCCATTTCGAAAGCGAAAGCGATCCCTCGCTGCGCGCCGACCAGGCCCGCCGCTTGATCGAGGGGCTGGAGCGGCAATATGGCGCCGGCAAGGCGGTGATCGGCGGCGATCTGAACACCAACTGGCTGGCCGACGGCACCCGCACCGCGGCCGAGATCATCGCGGACCCCGCCGCCGTCGAACCCGCCTTCACCCATTTCGCCGAAGCCCGCTTCGACTGGCGCGGCAGCATGACCCCGGGCTTCACCACCCGCTGCCCCCCGGGACGCGCCGCGCGCTATCCGCTGATGATCCTGGACTGGCTCATGGTCCGCGACGTCGCCCCGTTCGGGCCGCGGATCTGGCCCGCGGTCTCCTCCGCCGGCCTCTACCTGTCCGACCACGAGATGCTCTCGACCCGGGTGATCGCATGAGCCCCGCCCTCGTCGCCCATCGCGGCGCCTCCCGCTGGGCGCCGGAAAACACCTTTCCCGCCCTCCGCAAGGCAGTGGACATGGACGCGCAGGTCATCGAATTCGACATCCGCGAAAGCGCCGACGGCGTGCTCTACGTCATGCACGACGAGAAGCTGGACCGCACGACCGACGGCACCGGCCCGTTCCACGCCCTGTCCTCGGCCGAGATCGACGCGCTGGATGCGGGCCGCTGGTTCGGGGCCGAATTCGAAGGCACCCGCGTGCCCCAGTTCGACGCCTATCTCGACGCCATCGCACAAGCAGGGCTCGAGGCCTATGCCGAGGTCAAGTGGTGCGACTGCGACCGCGCCGCCGCGATCATCCGCGAGGCAGGCATGCAGGACCGGACCTTCACCTTCTCATTCGAGGCCGAGATGCGCGCCTGGATGCGCCGCGCCGCACCCGAGATCCGGCACATGGTGATCTCTCCCATCGCGCGCAACGTCTCGGTCGCCCGCGCGCTGCACGGCGCCGACATGATCGAGCTGCACGCCGAAAGCCTGCGCGCCCCGGTGGTGCAGGCCGCCCGCGACGCCGGGCTGCAGATCATGGCCTATTCGAATTCCGACGACCCGAAGGTCTACCGCCGGATGTTCGACCTCGGGATCGATTACATCAATCACGACCATCTGGATCTCACCAACGCCCTGCGATCCGAACGCGGCTAAGCCTGCCTTTAAGAAAAAAGAGGCGCGGCCCGTCATCCGGCGCCACGCCCCTTGTTCTTCTTGGCCCAAATACCTCCGGGGGAGTCGCCGCAGGCGACGGGGGCAGCGCCCCCAGCCCGCCCCGTCAGGCGCGCCGACGCCGCCCGCCCGGACGCCCGCGCCGGCCACCGGCCGCCGAGCCATCCGCCGACGGCGCCTTGTTGAAGGCGATCCAGCCCGCGCCATGCGCGTCGCGGTCGAACAGCAGGTTGGCGGCGCGGATCGCCTCCATCTCCTTGCCCGGCTTCGGCTTGGTCGATCCCAGCCCGAACAGCGTGACGAAGGTCTCGTCGTCCATATCCGCGGGCAGGACGATGCCGGCAGCTTCCACCTCGGCCTTCTTCTCGGCGATCTTCGACTGCGCCACCGGCAGCGCCACCGGGTTCATGATCGCCGATGTCATGCCGGCGCCCATCGCCATCGGCAGGAAGGCGTTGTTGATCCCATGCCGGTTCGGCAGCCCGAACGAGATGTTGGACGCCCCGCAGGTGGTGTTCACGCCCAGTTCCTCGCGCAGGCGGCGCACCAGGGTAAAGACCTGGTGCCCGGCCGTCGCCATGGCCCCGATCGGCATCACCAGCGGGTCGACCACGATGTCATGGGCGGGAATGCCGTAATCCGCGGCGTGCTGAACGATCTTCTTCGCCACCGCAAAGCGCACGTCGGGATCCTCGGAAATCCCGGTGTCGTCGTTGGAAATCGCCACCACCGGCACGTTGTACTTCTTCACCAGCGGCAGGATCTGCTCCAGCCGCTCTTCCTCGCCGGTGACCGAATTCAGCAGCGGGCGGCCCTCGCAGACCTCCAGACCCGCCTCGAGCGCGCCGGGAACCGAGCTGTCGATGCACAGCGGCACGTCGACCAGCGATTGCACCAGCTTCAGGATCTCGACCATCAGCGGCGGCTCGGTCTCGTTCGGGTTGGGGTTCGAATTATAGACCACGCCCGCGTTCACATCGAGAATGTTGGCCCCGGCGGCCACCTGCGCCAGCGCGTCCTTCTCGACGGTGGAAAAATCGCCGGCTTCCAGCTCGGCGGCCAGCTTCTTGCGGCCCGTCGGGTTGATCCGCTCGCCAATCACGCAGAAGGGCTGGTCGAAGCCGATGATGGCGGTCTTCGATTTGGATTCTACGATGGTGCGGGTCATGTCATGGCCTTTCTGTCAAAACGCGCGAGGATGTGTTCCAGCGCCGCGTCGGTGAAATCTTCGATGGTTTCATGGGCCCCGGCCGCGCGCAGGGTGTCCTCCCCGGCAGAGCTGCGGATGCCCACCGCGTAGGCCCCCGAGGCGCGCGCCGCGCGCATGCCCGAGGGGCTGTCCTCGAACGCCACGCAGGCCTCCGGCGAGACGCCGAGGCCGCGCATGGCGGCAAGGTAGGGTTCCGGATCAGGCTTGCCGCGCGCGCATTCGTCGCCGATGATCAGCAGTTCAAAGGCGTCGCGCAGGCCGATGGCCCGCAACATGTGCTCGGCATTGTCGCGCGGTGCATTGGTCACCACGGCAACGTCCCAGCCAGTCTTGCGCGCACGCTCCAGCAGGGCCTCCGCCCCGGGCATCGGCGGCACGTGTCCGGTCAGCCGGTCGCGAAAGCGCGCCTCCTTCTCGTCCGACAGCGCCTGCGGATCCTCGCCCGGGAAAAGGTCGGGAAAGATCTCAAGGTTGTGCCGGCCGTGGATCTTCTCGGCATAGACCTGCGGCGAATAGGACAGCCCGCGTTCGGCGAAGATCTCGCCGAACACATCGATATGGAGCGCGTCCGAATGGATCAGCGTTCCGTCCAGGTCGAACAGAAGTGCCGTCATGGCCCGCCCCCGATCATGGTGCTGCCCCGAGCATAGTGTTGACGCCGATCACGCCCGCAACCGGACCGGTGATCCGGGTCGCGCCGCTGCTTACGCCCTGGCCGCGGGAACGGCCGAGGTCCCGCCGTTCTCGATGGCCCATTCGGCATTTGTCCTGATGCCGCCCAGGGGAAAGAAGTGGACCTGGGCGATGTTGAAGTCCGGATTGGCCGCCTTGTGCGCGGCCAGGGCACTTATCACCTCCGTGGGCTCATAAGGCAACAGCAGCTTGGTGACATCCATGGCGCGTTTCTGCAGAACCTTCAGCGACGGGCCCACACCGCAGGCAATCGCGAACTTGATGAGCGTCTGCAGCTTGGCCGGTCCCGCGATGCCGATATGGATCGGCAGATCGACGCCCGCGGCCTTCACGCCATCGGCCCAGTCGATGATCGACCCGGCATCGAAGGCGAATTGCGTGGCAATGGCCATCTGCGCGTCACTGCGCTCGGCAAAGTTCTGTTTCCAGCGCAGCGCGGCCTCGACATTGGCCATCCCGCCGTTGGGGTCGATATCGCGGTTGCCTTCGGGATGGCCGGCCACGTGCAGCCGGGTGAAGCCCGCCTTGTCGAACAGCCCGGTCTCCATCAGCTGCATGGAGCTGTCGAAATCGCCGTGCGGCTCCGACACGCCGCCGGCCAGCAACAGCGCCTGGGTGACCCCGGCCTCGCCCTGGTACCGGGCGATCCAGTCTTCGAGCATGGCGCGGTCGCGGATGATGCGCGCGGGGAAATGCGGCATCACCTGGTAGCCGTCGGCGGCCAGGCGGGCGGCGGTGCCGACCATCTCCTCGATCGGGGTGCCGTCTATGTGGGCAATGTAGACCCGGGTCCGTTCGGGCAGAAGCGCGCGGAAATCCTCGACCTTCGCGGCCGTGCGCGGCATGACCTCGATCGAATAATCCTGCAGGAAATCCTGTACCCTGGGATCGATCGGGGCCGCCACACGGCCGGCGTCCTTGCGGAAATTCAACAGCGCCATCTGCGCCTCCCTTCTTGCTACTCGCGGGCCTCGGCCCAGCCGCCATTGTCCACCAGGGCGCGGATCCGCGCCTTGTCGTACTCCGTCTCCAGCCGCACCGCCTCGGCCTCGGCCGCCTCCTCCGGCGTGCCTTCGACCGCGTAGGCCGGCGCCTTGCGCCATTCGGCCAGGTAATCATCGGTCCCGGCCATGCCGGACTTCATCGCCGCGCGGTCGATTGCCTGTTCAAAGCGCTCGTGCAGCGGCCGCTTGGTGCCGCGCCGTCCCTTGCCCACGATCACCTGGGCGGGAATGTCGCGCCAGTAAACGATGGTAACATCCGGCATTGCATCTGTCCTTCTTCTGGCCTGTCTAGGGTAAAGATCCGCCCCACAGGTGCACGATTTCGACCTGACGCGACGCGCCAGCGACGCCGTTTCCGATTTGGTCGCGGCGCGCCGGCATCCTTCACATCTTGGTCACCATGTGCAACGCCTCCCGCCCGGCGCCAGTACGCCTATTGCCCCCGAGGCCCGGGCGGGCGCCGGCCCCCGCAACCGGCCGTCCAGCCGGGTCCGGCAGACCCATCGCCGAGGCCTCGCCGCCCCGCGGCGGCCCGTCCCGGCGTCCCGGACAGCCGCCTCGTTCCCCGCCAAATGCCCCTTTTCCGGGCAAGATTCCCGCAAACGCCGCGGCGGCACATGCGACGCGATCTTGCGCCACGCCGCCCCGCATCCTATGCTCATGCTCAACTAGATATCGGAGGGCGTGACCATGGCGCCCAGGCGTCCCAAAGGTGCGGGCGCGTTCCCGAAACCGGTCGAAAGCCCTGCGCCAAACCCGCCCGACCAGTGCGAGCTTTATGCCGCACTGGACCTGGGCACCAACAGTTGTCGCATGCTGATCGCTCAGCCGAAGGGCTCGGGCTTTCACGTCGTCGACAGCTTTTCGAAATCGGTACAGCTGGGTACCGGGCTGGAGAGATCCGGGCGCCTGTCGCGCGCCTCGATGGCGCGTACGCTGCAGGCACTGCGGATCTGCCAGCAAAAGCTCAAGCGCAACAAGGTGCGCCGGATGCGCCTTGTCGCCACCGAAGCCTGCCGCCGCGCCAAGAACGCCGGCGATTTCATCGCGCAGGTCAGGCGCGAAACCGGCCTGAAGCTCGAAATCATCGCCCCCGAGGAGGAAGCCCGCCTCGCCGTGATCTCCTGCGCGCCGCTGGTCTCGACCCGCACCGACAACCTGCTGGTGGTCGACATCGGCGGCGGTTCCACGGAACTGGTCTGGATCGACATCTCCTCGGTTCCGCGCCGCGACCGCCCGGCCGCGATCATGCGCCTGCACGCGGGCTTTCACCCGGCCGAAAGCCCCTTCCCGGCGGCCAAGGTCGTCGACTGGATCTCGGTCCCTCTGGGCGTGGCCACGCTGCGCGACCAGTTCGCCGATGTCGAAGACGACGCCGCGCGCTTTGCCCTGATGTCCTGGTTCTTCGAAGAGAACCTCGCCGAATTCGCTCCGTACAAGGACGAACAGACCCGCGAGGGGTTCCAGATCGTCGGCACCTCCGGGACGGTGACCACGGTCGCCGCCTCGCATCTGGGCCTGAAACGCTACGATCGCACCAAGGTCGACGGGCTGCGCATGACCTCGGACCAGATCGACAAGGTGATCCGCTCCTACCTCGATCTCGGCCCCACCGGCCGCCGCCGCGATCCCCGCATCGGCGAAGACCGGCACGCGCTGATCATGTCCGGCTCGGCCATCCTGCAGGCGCTGTTGCGCTGCTGGCCCACCGACCGGCTCTCGGTCGCCGACCGTGGCCTGCGCGAGGGGCTGCTTTATGCCCAGATGTCCGCGGACGGGGTGCTTGAAGACGGGCCGTTCTAGGCGTATCCGTCCTGTCTTCATCTTTGTGAAAATACCTCCGGGGGAGGTCCGGCCGCAGGGCCGGACGGGGGCAGAGCCCCCGCCTTCGACAGCCAAGGGAAGCCTTCGATATGGTCAAGAAACCCACCGGAAAGTCGCCCACGGGCAAGAACACCTCCGGCCGTGGCCAGCGCGAGCTGACCGTCAAGGTCAAGACCGCCCGGGGCCGCAAGCTGTCCTCGACCCGCTGGCTGCAGCGACAGCTGAACGATCCTTACGTGAAACGCGCCCAGGCCGAAGGCTATCGCGGCCGCGCCGCCTTCAAGATCCTGGAACTGGACGACAAGTACCGCTTCCTCGTCCCCGGCGCCCGCGTCGTAGACCTTGGCTGCGCGCCCGGCGGCTGGTGCCAGGTGGCGGTGCCGCGGGTCAACGCCCTGGGCGAGAAATCCGGCAAGGCGGTCGGCAGGATCCTGGGCGTCGACCTGCAGGAGGTCGAGCCAATCGCGGGCTGCGAGATCCACCAGCTCGACTTCATGGAAGACGACGCGGACCTGAAGGTGAAGGAGTGGCTGGGCGGCCCGGCGGACGTGGTGATGTCGGACATGGCGGCCTCCTCATCGGGACACAAGCAGACAGACCACCTGCGCATCATCGCGCTTTGCGAGGCGGCGGCCTATTTCGCCTTCGACGTGCTGGAACCCGGCGGCACCTTCGTCGCCAAGGTCCTGGCCGGCGGCGCCGAGGGGGAACTTCAGAAGCTGCTCAAGCAGAAGTTCGAAAAGGTGGTGAACGTGAAGCCGCCGGCGTCCCGCTCGGACAGTTCCGAGAAATTCGTCGTGGCGACGGGGTTCCGGGGGTAAGACGCCGAAGGGCGAAAACCGGGGAAACCGTTCATTTCCGACGGAAAAACCTGGCGCGGATGCTTGGCGCCCCTGTATTGGCTCACCGGACCCGGGCCGGCGGGACGACCTGTCCGTGCCTGACCGGTCAGCAGCAGGACGAGGCTCGGCGACAGGCCGGCCTCGCCGCTGTGCCTTGCCTACCCTGCCTTCCCTTGCGCAGGCTTTTTCATCCCAATGAAAGTCCCACAAGCAGAAGGACCATGATCATCAGAACTGCGACGAGCCCCAATACCGGGCCCGCTTTTTTCATTGGTAACTTCTCCGCGTAGCACTTCCCGCAATGCGCCCCTCGGAAACGCATGCGATGTCCGCAGCTGTCACAGCGAAACACCCTGACCGCCATTGTGTCATACCTTCTTGAAATTCAACCGAAGCTTAATTCGGCGCTCTTTTATCCCTACGGCCCACTCGTTTCTTCTTTAATTGACCGCCAGCGCACGATGTCATCGATCGCTGCATATGTGCAGCGCCAACCAAAGCTTGCTTCGAAAAGAGTCGCGAACCGGCGCCTTGATGACAAATATTTCTACCGGTTGTCGTATTAATTTGCATCAGGCGAAAGATAGGCGGATAACCGCCTACCAGATTTGCAGGACAAAATTCTGAAATTCAAAGAAAAATCCGGATCCACAACCGGCATCGGCAAATCCCCGCCACCCGCTCTCGCTTTGCGGGAAGCTTGCATGACAAGAGTGCCTATTTTCCCAGTTCACCGAGAATTATCTGCGCCACGGCAAAAGCGCGCTTTTCCAGCAGGACCGGGCTTTCGCAGACATATGTGATCGACCTCTGCCGGTCCTGGTAGATCCGCGTGTCCCAATAGATTTCGTCTTCCAGCGCCTCGAAGGCGTCCCAGGCGTCGTTGTCGTCGGTCTCTTCCGCCACGGCCTCCAGCTCCCGCGCCCTTTCGCGCTTGGCATCGATCTGCTGCGACAGGCCGCGATGTTTCTCGGCAAAGCGGCTGATGCCCCCGATGATCTTGTAACGCTCGGTGTCGATCTCCTGGAACACCCCGGCAAAGAGACGGGTCAGCCGCTCGTCGCGGCTTTCGGTCTCGGTGGGCCCAATATCTGCCACCAGCGGCGCCACCTCCTCCAGCGGCACGCCGCGTGCGGTCAGCAGCGGCACCAGTTCGGCCAGCGTCTCGTCCTGGCGCCAGCGCGGCGTCTCGGGCAGGGCCGGGCCGGTCCACATCTGGCCCCAGGACAGATGTTCCACCTTGCGCTGCACGCAGGGCCAGTTCTCGTCGCCGAAGGCCGCAGCCGCGCCCGGCAAGAGCGTCAGGGCCGCCAGAAGTGCCCATACCTTGGTCGTGCCTGTCATCTTCGTGATCCTCCCATATCCTCTTGTACGCTATGCTACGGAGCGGTCTCGTCCCGCCGACGGGGAATGACCCCATATCGGAGCAGCGCCATGCGGTTCATCTTAATCCTCTGCCTCTCCATGGCTCTCGCCGGACCGGGCCGGGCGCAATCGCCGCTCGACGGGGTCGACCTGCAAAGCCCCGCGATGACCGAGGCGAAGCTGACCCGCGACGAGGTGATCGAGAGGCTCTCTGCCGACCATCCCGATTTCACGCAGGAGTGGATGAACGGGCTCGACCTCTCGGGGCTGGATTTCACCGGCGCCACCCTGCGCGCCGCGCGGCTGAACCACGCCAACCTCAGCGGCGCCATCCTCGACAAGGCCGAGCTGAGCCAGGCCTGGCTGATGGAGGCCGACCTGACCGGCGCCTCGTTGCGCGAGGCCACGCTGTTCCAGACCCAGCTGACCGGCGCGACGCTTCGCGGCGCCAATCTCACCGGCGCGCGACTGGCCTGCGATTTCACCGGGGCCGACCTGCGCGAGGCCAAGTTCGACCTCGCCGATTTCTCGGCCGACATGAAGAACCAGTCCATGGGGCTGATGCGCGGCGTGCTCAACCATGCCGAGGCTGACGGCGCCAGCTTTCGCGGCGCGCAGCTGATGCGGGCCGACATGGAATTCGCCTCGCTCAAGGGCGCCGACCTGACCGGGGCGGATCTGGCCATGGCCACGCTGGGCGGCGCCGACCTGACCGGCGCGCGGGTGGCAGGCGCCGATTTCCAAAATGCCGATGTCACCTCGGCCCGGCTGATCGGCCTCGACGGGCTCGCCGACGGACAGCTGGACACCGCCCGCAACCTCGACCGCGCGTTTCGCGACTGACCCGTCATCGCCGCGCCGCCATCAGCCCGCGCGACGGGTTGTAGGCCCAAAGGGCCGCGCCCAGGAACAGCGCGCCGCAGCCCAGGACGACGGCCAGCGCCAGCCAGTTGACCTGCAGATACAGCGCGAAGCGGATCAGCTCCACGCAATGGGTGAACGGGTTCAGCTGCGCGATCTGATAGAGCAGCACCGACCCCTCGCGCACCCTCCACAGCGGGTAAAGCGCGGACGACGCAAAGAACATCGGGAAGATGACGAAGTTCATCACCCCCGCGAAATTCTCCAGCTGCTTCACGGCGGACGAGATGAAGAGCCCGATCGCCCCCAGCACTAGCCCCGACAGCACCAGCGCCGGCACCGCCGCAAGATAGCCCAGCCAGGGCGGGTCCACGCCCCAGATCCGCGCGATCAGCAGGAAGGTATAGACCTGCAGCAGCGACACCAGCACGGACGCGAACAGCTTCGTCGTCAGCAGGAAGCCCCGGGGATAGGGGCTGACCAGCAGGGTCCGCATCGCGCCGGTTTCCCGGTCGTAGACCATCGACAGCGACGATTGCATCCCGTTGAACAGCTGGATCATCCCGCAGAGCCCCGGCACCACGTAGACCTCGTAATGCACATAGGTTTCGTAGGGCGGCGTGATCGACAGGCCCAGCACCGCCCGGAACCCGGCGGCAAAGATGAAAAGCCAGACCAGCGGACGGACCAGCGCCGCGAAAAACCGTTCCTTCTGCTGGAAGAACCGCAGCATCTCGCGCCAGAAGATACCGCGCGCGCAGATCCACCAGCCGCTCATGCCGCGTCGCCCCCGCGCTCGGCGGTCATCTCCAGGAACGCCTCCGACAGGCCCTGCGCCCCGGCGATCTCGGCCGCCGGTCCCCGGGCCAGAACGCGGCCCCGGTGCAGCACGACCACGGGGTCCTGGGGCCAGATCTCGTCGATCAGATGCGTGGTCCACAGCACGCCGACGCCCTCCTGCGCCGTCAGCCGGTGCACGTCGGCCACGATATCGGCGCGGGATTTCACATCCAGCCCCACGGTCGCCTCGTCACACAGAAGCAGCGCAGGCGAATGCAGCAGCGCGCGCGCGATCTCGACCCGCCGCACCTGCCCGCCCGACAGCCGTCCGACCTTGTCGCCGGCGCGGTCGCCCATTCCGATCTTGTCCAGCAGCGCCTCCATCCTGGGCCGCACCGCGCCCCAGGCGCGCCCGTGCAGGGCGCCCTGATAGCGGAAGTTCTGCGCCACGGTCAGCGAGGCATCCAGCGCCCGGCTCTGGAACACGACACCGGTGCGGGCCAGCGCCGCGCGGGCATCCCGTTCCACCGGGTGGCCGCAGATCGAAATCTCGCCCACCCGCGTCACGAACAGCCGGGTCACCAGGTTGAAAAGCGTCGACTTGCCCGCGCCGTTCACGCCCAGCAAGGCCACGAACCGCCCGCGCGGCACCCGAAGCGACACGTCGTCCAGCGCCACGCGCGTTCCGTAGGAATGGCTGACGCCCGCGACATCCAGCGCGGGCGCGGCGTCATGATCGGGCAAGTTCACTCCTTGCGCTTTTCCACCACCTCGAAGTCCTTCGACAGCTCGATGTCGTATTGCCCGTCCGAGCAGAAGACATCGTCCAGCTCGTAGCCGTCCGCCTCGACCTCGATGTCGTCGGGATCCATCTCGCATTCCATGTTGTCGAGAATGTCGAGGATCGCCTCCATCTCCGCCTCGGTCGGGGCGTCGTCGGCAAAGACAGGGGCGGACAGACCGGCAGCCAGCGCGGCGGCCATCACGAGAACACGGGTCATTGGATCGAAATCTCCACTTTCTGGGTGTCGCCGGTGGACCCGGGAATCTTCAGTTCATAGCGCCCGGGCTTGATGGCAATGAAGGTAAACCGGACCGTACCTTCTGCATCGAATTCGAAACTGTCCAGCGCCATCGGTCGGATCTCGAGGTCATTGATGACCACCTCGTTGATCCAGATCGCGCGGAAGAATTCCGGACCCACCAGCGCCAGCTCCTGCGATCCGTCGGCCTCGATATACATCGTGTAATAGGCGCCCGATTGCAGCGCCATCGGCGCCTCGGCCAGCGGCTTGCCGGCCGACAGCGTGACCTTCGGCAGCTCCTCGCGGTTGCACTTGGCCAGCAGCCCGGCAAAGCCGAAATCGTCGCACAGCGGCGCCGCGGCCAGGGGCCCGGCAAACAGGCCAAGGGCTGCGGCGGCAATCAGGTGTTTCATGTCATCCTCCCGGGTAACTCTTTGTAATGGTTCACTGGCTGGGCCACGCGGCCGGGCTGTCGCTCGTCAGTTCGGAGAGACGACGACGCCCCAGGGCAATTCGCCGACCTGCACCGATTTCACGACCTTGCGCGCCTCCACGTCGATGAAGGACACGTCGTTGGAATTGCCGTTGGTCGAGATGATGTATTTCTCGTCCGGCGTGAACCCCAGCTGCCAGACCCGCTGTCCCACCAGCAGGTAATCCACCACCTCGTCCGTCTCGCCGTCGATCACCGCCACCCGGTTCGAGGGGCCGAGCGCGACGAAGACGGTCTTGCCGTCGCGCGTCACCCGCACGCCCACCGGCTGCAGCGCCTCGGGCACGATGCCGGGCACCTCGAAGGTGATCTTCTTCATGATGTCGCCGGTCGCGGGGTCGATCACGCTGACGGTGCCGCCGATCTCGGCCGAGACATAAAGCTTCGATCCGTCTTCGGTGAACTGGGCAAAGCGCGGGCGGCTGTCGACCAGCGTGTTGATGTCCAGCTCATAGGTCTCGGTATTGATGAAATGGGCCATATTCGTCGTCTCGGACGTGTTGACCACGTATTTCCCGTCCGGAGACACGCCCATGCCCTCGGGCTCCACCCCCACCGGGATCTCGGCCAGAACGCGCCTGGTCTCGACATCGACGACGGTGACGATGTTGTCGTCCTCGTTGGCGATGTACAGCGGGTTGCCCGACGGGTGCAGCACGAACAATTCCGGGTCCGGCCCCGAGGGCAGCGTGTGCAGCAGCTCCATCGTCGTGGGGTCATAGACCTCCACCGTGTCGTCGTCCGAGGCGCACAGGTACAGCTCATGCCCCGAAGGCGAGATGGTGATGCCGCGCGGCCGCTGGCCGGTCTCCACGGTGCGGATCACTTCCATCGTCTCGGTGTCGATAAGCGTGACGGAATTGCCCTTCTCGTTGCTGACATAGGCGGTGTAGGCCATGGCCTGGCCCGCCAGAAGCGCAGCGGTTGCGGTCGCGGCCAGGAACTTTGTCATCGGCTTAATCATCAAGGGAACACTCCGTTTCGGGTTCGTCGTAGCCCAGCGTGTCCAGCTGGGATGTCTGGTGCAGGAATTCCTCCTGCGGCGAGACCGAGACCACCAGCGGACCATCGGCCAGCAGGATCCCCTGCCGCAACTGCTGGTTCCAGGGCCGGAAGCTAAGGGGCAGGCCCTTGAAGCCGGGGATCTCGAACTCGTCCGAGCGGAGGTAGGCGCGGATCGTCTGCGGATCGGCGCTTTCGGTGCGGGTCACCCCCTCGCCCACGATGCGCACGGCCAGCCAGGCGAGGTAGTCGCGCCCCGACATGTAGCGGTTCGCGTGTTTCTCGAACCGGGTCTGCAACTGCGTGCCGCCCCAGCCTTCGGATCCGGGATGCCAGTCGCGCACCCTGAGCCCGGCATCGCCCGCGACGGGACGCGGATCCCAGGTGCGGTACGGCAGGTACAGCCCGAAGACCTCGTTTTCATCCGCCGCGATCACCACGTCGTGACGCCTGGCGTTCTGGGTAAAGACCGGCATCTGCCGCTGCACCAGCACGTGGCCGCTGTCGCTGCGCCGCGCGCCGCCGGTGTCTTCATAGACCCGTTCCTCGACGATATCGGCGCCGAACCTGCCCGCCGCCCGCCGGTATGCCTCGGCCATGGCGATGTCCTCGGGGTGGGACCCATGGATCAGCAGCCAGCGGTCCCATTTCTTCCAGACCAGGTACTGCGCCAGCGCATCCGCCTTCATCGCCCGGCTGGGAATGACGTGAAACAGGTTTGCCTCGCACCCCGACAGGCGCAGCGCGTCATCCTCGGCGCCGATGTTCAGCACCAGCGCCTCGGGAACCGCCGCCGCGATCTCCTCCAGCAGCGCGGCCTTTGCATCGATGGCGAAAAACCCCACGCCCCCGGCCCGTGCCGCCTCAACCGCCGCCACGGCCTCCTCCGGCGTGGGCGTCAGCACCTCCAGCGCATAGGTATGGCCCAGGAACCGCCCGGTCGTCGCATTGTCCGCCAACCCCACCTCGGCCCCGGCGATGCCGTCGTTCTCCGCAGGCTCCTCCAGCCGGGTCAGCGGCAGCGGCGCCGCGTCCTGCACCAGGACCAGCCCCACCCGGGCCTCCACCACCTCGGCCAGCGCGACACCCGCCCAGCCCAGCCCGGCCAGCGCCACGCAGGCGGCGCGAACAATGGTGTTCCGCATGGTCCTCCCCCCTTGCGTCCCGTCGCGCGGCACCTCCCCCGGGTCCGGCCCGGGCGCGCACCACGCCTCCTCTCGAACCGATGAAGCCGCCGCGCACGCCCCGCGTCAAGCCGCCGCCCTCCGCCCTGCCCGCGCCTTCTCACAATCTGAGAGCGCACCCCCGACCTTGGTCGGATTTTCTTGTCACCGCAGGATCTTGGCCCATTTCTGTGCCAAGGTAGGATACCCCGGCCATTCGCAGGAGGAGAGGATGCGCCCGATGACCAGTCCACCGACATTGCCCCGGGCCCTGGCCGCCCTGCTGGCCCTGCTCTGCCTGGCGGCCCTGCCCGCCCGGGCCGAAGATCCGCAATCGGTCGCCTTCTTCGGCATCACCCTGCTCAACACCAGCATGGAACCGGTGACCGAAGCGGAAGCCGCGCGCCTGCAGGCCGCCGAGGCGCAGATCGTCGAGACCATGACCGAGAGCGGCCGCTTCACCTTCGTCGACACAGCACCCATCGCGGAAGAGGCCGACCGCTACACCAACCTCGCGCAATGCAACGGCTGCGACAGCGCCTTCGCACAGGACCTCGGCGCCGATCTCGCCATGTCCGGCGAGTTCCAGAAGACCTCCAACCTGATCCTTTCCTTCACCCTCTACCTGCGCGACGCCGAAACGGGTAACCTCGTCGGCGGAGGCTCCGCCGACATCCGCGGCAATACCGACGACAGCTGGCACCGCGGCGTCCGCTACATCCTCAGAAACAGGATCTTGAAATGAAACGCTTTCTGCTCTCCGCCGTCACCAGCCTCGGGCTCGCGCTTCCGGCCGCGGCCGAGGACCTGCCGAGCCTGCGCATCGCCGTGCTGAAGTTCGGCACCGTGAACTGGCTGATGGAAACGATCACCTCGAACGGCTTCGACACCGAAAACGGCTTCACCCTCGACACCGTCCCGCTCGCCGGCGGCGCTGCCACCTCCGTGGCGTTCCAGTCCGGCGACGTGGACATGATCGTCGACGACTGGGTCTGGGCGCTTTATCAGCGCGACCACGGCGTGCCGATCGAATTCGTCCCCTATTCCAACACCCTGGGCGCGCTGATGGCGCGGCCCGGCATCACCACGATCTGCGACCTGAAGGGCAAGAAGATCGGCGTGGTCGGCGGCGAAACCGACAAGAGCTGGATCATCCTGCAGGCGCTCGCCACCCGCGACTGCGGCTTCGACATCACCCAGGAGGCCGAGATCCTCTTCGGCGCACCGCCCCTGATGTCGCAACAGCTGGAATCGGGCGCGGTCGACGCGGTCTCCACCTACTGGCACTTCGCGGCCAAGCTTCAGGCCGTCGGCATGCCGAAACTGGTCGGCGTGCACGACGCGATGGTCGAACTGGGGATCGACCCGCCGCCGCCGATGATCGGTTTCGTCTGGAACGACGACCGCACCGACAGCGACCTTGTCGCCGCGATGATGCGCGCCGCCGAAGCCGGGCGCGCCGCGCTGGCCGAGGATGCCGCCTGGGACGCCCTGCGCCCGATGATGCGCGTCTCCTCGGACGAGGAATTCGTGGCCCTGCGCGATGCCTTCCAGGCCGGTCGCCCCGGCCCCTGGACCAAGGCCAACACCGACGCGGCGCACAAGCTCTACGACCTGCTGACCGAACTTGGCGGCGAAGGCTTCAAGGCCGAGGCCGGGCCCTTCACGCCCGAGATCTTCAACGATCCCACGGCCGCCTCGCCGAATGCCGGCTGACATCCTGACGGGTCGGGCACGGGGGGGCCGGGCACGGGGGGCCGCCTGGCCCCTCTTTTCGCTTGCGCTGCTGATGGCGGTCTGGACCCTAGCCTCGGCCCTGATCCAGTCCGACCTGCTGCCCAGCCCCCTCGCCGTCTGGGAGGCGTTCCAGCGCGAGTTGCGCCTGGGCTATATAGAGGACATGGCCGCCACGCTGGGCCGCGTCGCCGCCGCCTTCCTGCTGGCCATGACCATCGGCTCGGCCATCGGCATCTGGCTGGGCACGACACCGGCGGCCGACCGGCTGCTGTGGTCCTGGGTGATCTTCTTCCTCAATGTCCCGGCGCTGGTCACCATCGTGCTCTGCTACGTCTGGTTCGGCCTGACCGAGGCCGCCGCCGTCACCGCCGTGGCGCTCAACAAGATCCCCAATGTCGCGGCCACCCTGCGCGAAGGCGCGCGGTCGCTCTCGACCGACCTCGCCGAGATGGCCCAGCTTTATGAGCTTCCCCGCAGCGCCCGGCTGCGCCACGTGATCCTGCCCCAACTTGCCCCGTTCTTCGCCGCCGCCGCCCGCAACGGGCTGGCTCTGGTCTGGAAGATCGTGCTGGTGGTCGAACTTCTGGGCCGCCCCAACGGCGTGGGGTTCGAAATCCACTCGCAGTTCCAGCTGTTCGACGTGGCCGGGATCTTTGCCTATGCGCTGGGCTTCATCGTGATCGTTCAGGCCATCGAATGGCTGATCCTGGCGCCCTGGGAAACCGCCACGCGCCGGTGGCGCCGATGACAGGCCTGACCATCGACCTGCGCGGCAAGTCCTTCTCGGGCACGCCCGTGCTTGGCCCGCTGTCCTTCACGCTTGCCCCCGGCGAACGCGCCTGCCTGCTGGGCCCCTCCGGCATCGGCAAAAGTACGCTGCTGTCGCTGATCGCCGGGTTCGACCGCGCCTATGACGGCACGATCGCCCTGCCTCCGGGCCGGATCGCCATGGTGTTCCAGGCGCCCCGGTTGCTGCCCTGGCGCACGCTGGCGCAGAACATCGCGCTGATCCCCGGGGCCGGAGACCTCTCCCGCGCGCGCGCCCTTCTGGCCGAGGCCGGCCTCGCCGATGCGGCGGACCAGTATCCCGAAAAGGTCTCTCTCGGCATGCAGCGGCGCGCGGCCCTCTGCCGTGCCCTGGCGGTCTCGCCCGCGCTGATCCTGCTCGACGAACCGCTGGTCTCGCTCGATCCCGCCTCGACCGAGCAGATGCGCGCCCTCCTGCGCCGGACCCTCGACCTGACCGGCGCCACGGCGCTGCTGACCACCCATGACCGGCGCGAGGCGCTGGCCCTGACCGACCGCATCCTGGAAATCGACGGCCGCCCCGCGACGCTGCGCCACGACCGCCCCTCGCCGCTTTCGCGCGACGACAGGCTGGATCCCCAGCGCGTCGAGACCGCCTATCGCGAGATGTTCTGATCCCGCCTGGCGGTGAACAGCACCTGTCCCCGCGGCAGCATCACATCGCCGCGCGTGACCTGCCATCCGGCGCTGCCCGCCAGGTGCACCACATCCGCCTCCAGCACGTGATAAGGCGGCCGGATGTCATGGGTCACCACCCCGTCGGGCTGGCGCCAGGGCCGCGCCGCCGTTGCGGCATCGGGGACGAGAAAGACGGTGAACAGGACCCGCTCCAGCCGGTCGAACCGGGCCAGGTTCACCAGCGCCCGGCGCAGGAAGGCCATGGGCAGATGCGGAAAGACGGCGAATGCGATGGCATGGGTGATGTGGTCCGGCACCCCGGGAAAATCGAAACGCGCATCCTCGATCAGCCGGTCCATGCCCAGCCGCCCGGGATCTTCCAGCTCGGCCTGACGCCCCGCCAGCATCAGCGCGCGCGAGGCATCCGTGGCCCAGTAATGGCCCGCTTCCATCCAGGGCACCGCCTTGCACCCCAGCCGCAGCGCCCCGGCCCCGATGTCCAGCAGGTGATGCCCCGGCTCCAGCCCCGCGTCCTGCAGGATCTGCATCTGGATCCGCCCGGTCTCCTCCCACCGTCCGCCGACGGCGTCACGGTGCCGGCCGCTGGCAATGGCGGTCTCGTGGAAACCTGCGGCGTCATAGGGGTTCGAGATCACGGCGACAGGCTTTCAGAGGGGAATGGTCGCGTCCATTGCACGCCGTTCCCCGATCCTGTCAAGCGATGGTGGCCCGCCCACCCGGGATTGCATGTGCAGCCGGCGGCCCTGCCTGTCGCCATCGGTGCCTGAACCAAAGGCGCATCAATGGCGATCCCCGAAGGTAAATTCCCCAGTAGGAAAGCGGGCGTTCCGCGCGGTGGCAGGCACCGCCCCTTGTCTGCAACCTCCCCCAGAGAGCTTGCGGCGAAGCGCAGCACCGCCCCTTGTCTTCTTCTTGGTCAAAATACCTCAATCCGACATTGCCACCGCTTCTGCCCTGCGAAGCACAGCGCCAAACCTTTCCAAAAGGTTAATCCGCCGCTGCAAGTCCTTGATTTCGCTTGGACCACCTAGTGTCCCACGCGTGGGACATCACGGCGCCCAGGGCTGCATCCGCTCCAGCGGCAACCCTTCGGCCGCCCATCCGTCCAGCCCTTCGGGAAACCAATAGACCGCCGTATAGCCCAACTCCTCAACCGCCCGTTTCGCGGCATTCCAGGACATCCAGCAGTTGGCCTGGCAGAAGAACAGCACCGGCGCCTCCGGGTCCCCGCCCGTCACCGCCGCCAGCCCGTCCTCCAGATAGGCCCGCCGATCCTCCGGCAGGAGCCCATGGCCCGTGTTGGGCAGCCAGACCGCGCCCGGCACCGTCTCGCGCGGCTTGTCGATCCACAGCGTGCCCTCGGGCAGGTTGTCCGGTTTCGGTGGGCGCGGAAAGACATCGACGAAGGCTGTCTCGCCATCCTCCCAGAGGCTGCGGGCCTGCGCGGCATCGACCACCGTCGCACCCGACAGCGTGTCGGGCACCGGCGCGCGGTAGGCCTCGGTCCGGTAGCCCGCGGGCTCGGGCACGCCGCCGGCCTGGCAGGCCGGGGCGGCGATCAAAAGCGCGACAAGGACGGCCTCAATCCGCACGACCGAACTCGTCGACCAAAGGCACGCCGTAGTCGGTCAGGATCGCGTCGATCTCGTCCTGGTTGCGGCGGATCAGCGAGTTCAGCTCGCGCTTCCAGGTCAGCTCGCCCTGCCGCACGCCCATGGTGATGCGGTAGAACAGCCGCGGCGCACCCTCTTCCTTCAGAAGCGGCGTCACCACCAGGTCCATGTCCGACTGACCCGCGTACCAGCCCGCAAGCGGCCCCCAGAGCACGGCGGCATCGATCTCGCCCGCCTCCAGGTCGGCCATCATCAGCTCCACCGGGCTTTCGGCGCGGCGGTCGACCATCAGCTTGTAACCCCTGGCCTTGCCGATCAGCCCCTGCCGGGCCATGTGGGTGGCTGGCGGGCTGCCCGCTGTCACCCCGATCACCAGGTCCTGCAGCCGGGGATCGCCCAGGTGATCCACATCGGCCAGGTCACTGTCCGACGGCACCACGATCGCGTAGGCCGAGGTGTAGTAATGGTTGGTGTTCAGCACCAGCTCGTGCCCCTGGGCAAAGCCGATCACCACGTCGCAGCGCCCGCTGGCCAGGGTCTGGCGCACGAAGCCGGTGGCCTGCGGGAACCAGGTGTATTGCACCGGCCGGCCCAGCTTCTCCGCGAAGAGCGCGGCTATGCGGTTCTCGAACCCCGTCTCCTCCTGGTTGGAAAACGGCGTGTTGGCGGGATCGGCGCAGACCCGGAAATAATCCTGCGACACCAGATCCGAGGTATCCGTCTCGGCCCGCGCCACACCCGCGCCGGCACCGGCCAGGCAAAGCCCGGCCAGCGCCATCCGAAGGCCGCGTCTCAGGCTCAGCCCATGCACGAATTCTCGTCCTCGGTGAAGCGGTCGGACTTGGGGTCCTTGCTGGGCGGACGTCCGCGCGGGATCGCGTCGGCGCCGCGCGCCTTGAGGTAGATATAGATGTCGTCCAGGTAGCACATGACGTTCTTGTTCAGCCCGAACGCCGGCATCACCTGGTTGTCCGCGGCGTCCACAACCTTGCGGCCCTCGACCACGACATAGACGAAATCGTAGTAATCCATGTCGATCGCGCTGTCCTTCAGCGCCGGCGCATAGCTGGACCCTTCGCCGTCCGGCCCGTGGCAGACATGGCATTCCGCGTGGTAGCGGCGGAAGCCCGAGAAGGTGTACCAGTCGACCGTCCCGTCTTCCTTCACGTTGAAGGTGGGCACATCGTCCTCGGTGAAATATTTGCCGCCTTCCTCGTAGGCCGCGGTGATGTTGTCGACCTCGTTTTCCTGCGCGATGGCGGCGCCTGTGGCCAGAACAAGGGCCAGGCCGGCGGAGAGGGCGTGCGAGATGGGTTTCATCTGGGTCCTTTCTAAGTCAGCCCCGGGCGGCTTCTGCCGGCGCCGGGCGCGGAACTGCACGTCTTTTCGGATCAATCCTGCCCGATCCGCGGAGCTTGCGAAGCAGGACTTTGGTCTTTTTCTCAGGATCTGAGAGGGCCTTGCGGACGGCGCTGGAAACTGGTCTAGCCACCGCCTGAGGTCTCGATCCGCCGTCCTCAGTCAGGCAGGGCGAAGACGGTCAACTGGCCGCCAAGAGCCGTGTAGCTGCTGAGGCCCGCGTAGCCGCCCACGGCGCCAAGGCCGTCGTTCGGGTTCACAAGGCCCGCCGCCAGACCGATACCGGCCCAGCCGCCGATGCCGGAATAGACCGCCACGTACTGCTTGCCCCGATGGCTGTAGGTCATCACGTTGCCGATGATGCCCGACGGCGTCTTGAAGCGATAGAGCTCCTCGCCGCTGGTCGCATCGACCGCCTTCAGGTAGCCTTCGAGCGTGCCGTAGAAGACAACGTCACCCGCGGTGGCCAGCGCGCCGGACCAGACCGAGAACTCCTCGGGCAGCGACCAGACGATCTCGCCGTTGATGTTGTCCCAGGCGATGAAGTTGCCCATGCCGCCGTGGCTGTTGGGCGCCGGGTACATCGCCAGCGTGGCGCCCACGTAGGGCTGACCGGCGGTGTAGGACACGCGGAACGGCTCATAGTCCATGCAGACGTGGTTGGTCGGCACGTAGAACAGTTCCGTCTTGGGCGAATAGGCCGCCGGCTGCTGGTCCTTGGTTCCCAGTGCCGCCGGGCAGATGCCGGTGGAGTTCACGTCTTCGCCGTTCTGCTCGGTCGAATATTGCGCGACCACTTCTGGACGCCCGTAATTCTCCGAGTTCGGATCCATGTCGACGCCGGTGGTCCAGTTCACGACCGGGTCGAACTTTTCGGCCACCAGCAGTTCGCCGGTTTCACGGTCGAGCGTATAGCCCAGGCCGTTGCGGTCGAAATGGGTGAGCAGCGGACGCATCTCGCCGTCGAATTCCTGATCCGTGAGGATCATCTCGTTGACGCCGTCATAGTCCCATTCGTCATGCGGGGTCATCTGATAGACCCACTTGGCCATGCCGTCATCCGGATCGCGGGCCATGATGGTCATCGACCACTTGTTGTCGCCCGGGCGCTGCGCCGGGTTCCAGGTCGACGGGTTGCCGGTGCCGTAATAGACCAGGTCCAGCTCCGGATCGTAGGAGTACCAGCCCCAGGTCGCGCCGCCGCCGATCTTCCACTGATCGCCTTCCCAGGTCTTCAGCGAGCTGTCGGCGCCCACGGGCTTGCCCAGTTCCATGGTGTTTTCCGGATCGAACAGGATCTGGTCGTCCGGCCCCATGGAATAGGCGCGCCAGACCTGCTCACCGGTTTCCATGTCATAGGCGGTCATGTGCGATTGCACGCCGAATTCACCGCCCGAGATGCCCACCAGCACCTTGTCCTTCACCGGCAGGACGGTGGCGGTGTTGGTCTCGCCCTTGGACGGATCGCCGTTGACGACCGACCACTTGACCGCGCCGGTCTTGGCGTCCAGCGCCACGACGGTGGTGTCGGCCTGGTGCAGGAAGATCATGCCGTTGGCATAGGCCGGGCCGCGGTTCACCGTGTCACAGCACATGACCGGGATCACGTCCGGGTCCTGCTTGGGCTCATACTTCCAGATGATGCGGCCGTCCGCGTTCAGGTCCAGCGCATAGACCTTGTTGGGAAACGGGGTGTGGACATACATGATGTCACCCACCACCAGCGGGCCGCCTTCGTGGCCGCGCAGAACCCCTGTCGAGAAGCTCCAGGCCACCTGCAGATCACCCACGTTGTCGCGGTTGATCTGGCTGAGTTTCGAATAGCGCGTGTTGGCGTAATCGCCGGTCTGCAGCACCCAGTCATTCGGGTTCGACTGCAGCGACATTACACTGTCATTTGCAAGTGCCGCCCCGGACATCATGGTGCCGGCGAGCAGGCATGCGACAATCTTTTTCATGGTTCCTCCCATTCAGATGCACGGGCCAGCGGCCAATCCTCCCTGGCGCGGGTCCGAGCGGGTCGTGGAGGGGTGATCGTGAAAAAGGCGCGTCCATCCAATGACTTGGTGGAACCTTGATCATCCCCGTATACCGATGTGAACCGACACACGCCCTCGTTGCAACAGGGAATCTCAGAAACTAAGACTTAGGTAGGGAAGCGCTTGTCATTCCCATTCCAGTTCGCGCCAGGCGGCGGTGATGTTACGAGGATGGTAGGTTTGAGAAAGCAACCATCCCGGCAGATCCGCATCGCTTTCGCCGGTCACCACGTCGATCAGTGCGGTGCCCTTGGCGATCTCGGCGCGCAGCCCGGTGGCCAGGTCCGACAGGTAGCTCAGCGTCGGCGCCGCGGCGTCGGGCCAGGGGGCCGAGACCGGCCCATGACCCGGCACGACTCGGGCGGCCGGACGATCGGCGGCCGCGCGCAGCGCCTGCTGCCAGCCCGTGACCGAACCGTCGATCGACGGCAGATGCGTCAGGAATGCCAGGTCGCCCAGGAACCACGTCGCCGTGTCACGGTCGAAGACCGAAAGATCGTTTGTCGTATGACCAACGCCATGCCGTCGCAGCTCGAGCACGCGGTCGCCCAGGTCGATGGCCTCGGGCGTCTCGCTCACCGGCGGCGGGCCCTCAGCGGCGCTCCAGCCCGGCCCGACATCCCGCGCATAGGCCTGATGGTAATGGTCGTACCGGGCCGCGAGGCCGGCCGCAAAGGCCGGATGAGCAATCGCCGTCGCGCCGGCCTCCAGGAAGACGCCGGCCCCCATCACGTGGTCGGGATGCATGTGGGTCAGCACGAGGTACCACACGGGCAGATCGGTGCGCGCGCGGATGTCGTCCAGCAGGGCCCGCGCCACCGCGTCCGAGCCTCCGGCGTCGATGACGGCCACCGCCTCTTCTCCGACGACATAGCCGATATTCGCGGTGTCGGCCCCGTTGCCCGGCCCCGGCTCGGCCACCTGTCCGCGATGCACGTAGACCCCCGGCGCCACCTCGGCCACCCAGAAGGCCCCGTCCCCGCAGGTCCAGGCCTCCCTGGTCCAGCCGGGCGCGGGCACATGTTCGCGCCCGGCCCGCTGGCAGGACGCCTGATCGGGCCAGGCGCCCTGCTCTCTTACCTCGCAGTGACCCGGCGCACCGGTCAGGCACGCCAGGACCAGCAGCGGCAGCACAGGATCAGTAGACCACCACGGCGCGGATCGATTCACCCGCGTGCATCAGGTCGAAGCCCTTGTTGATGTCTTCCAGCGACAGCGTGTGGGTGATCATCGGGTCGATGTCGATCTTGCCGTCCATGTACCAGTCGACGATCTTCGGCACGTCGGTCCGGCCGCGCGCGCCGCCGAAGGCCGTGCCGCGCCAGGACCGCCCCGTCACCAGCTGGAACGGACGGGTCGAGATCTCGGCCCCCGCCGGCGCCACGCCGATGATGATCGATTCGCCCCAGCCCTTGTGTGCGCATTCCAGCGCCGTGCGCATCACGCCCACGTTGCCGGTGGCGTCAAAGGTGTAATCCGCGCCGCCCTTGGTCAGCTCGACCAGGTGGGCGACCAGGTCACCGTCCACATCCTTGGGGTTCACGAAGTCGGTCATGCCGAAGCGCTCGGCCATCTCCTTCTTCGACGGGTTCAGGTCGACGCCCACGATCTGGTCCGCGCCGGCCAGCCGCAGCCCCTGGATCACGTTCAGCCCGATGCCGCCCAGGCCGAAGACCACCGCGCGCGAGCCGATCTCGACCTTGGCGGTGAAGATCACCGCGCCGATGCCGGTGGTGACACCGCAGCCGATGTAGCAGACCTTGTCGAAGGGCGCGTCGGGGTTGATCTTGGCCAGCGACACCTCGGGCAGGACCGTGTGGTTGGCGAAGGTCGAGCAGCCCATGTAATGCAGGATCGGCGTGCCATCGAGCATCGAGAACCGCGTGGTGCCGTCCGGCATCAGGCCTTGTCCTTGGGTCGCGCGGACCTTCTGGCAAAGGTTGGTCTTGGGGTTGAGGCAATATTCGCATTCCCGGCACTCGGCCGTGTACAGCGGGATCACGTGATCGCCCGGCTTCAGGCTTTTCACGCCCGGGCCGACCTCCAGCACGACACCGGCGCCCTCATGGCCCAGGATCGCGGGGAACAGCCCCTCGGGATCGGCCCCCGAGAGGGTGAATTCATCGGTGTGGCAAATGCCCGTCGCCTTGATTTCAACGAGAACCTCGCCCTCCTTGGGGCCTTCCAGGTTCACTTCCATCACTTCCAGGGGTTTGCCGGCCTCGAGAGCCACCGCGGCGCGCGTCTTCATGGGGATGTCCTTCCGGTTGAACGTCGCGGGGAGGCTAACGCCCCGTGACGCCGCTGCCAAGTTAGCCGATGGTCGGACTGGCTCAGGTCGACTCTTCCGTGGTGATCATGGCGCAGCGCCAGGACCGGACCTGCCACGCCTCGTTCATGACCTGCCAGCGCGACACGCGCGGGATCGAGGAATAGAGGCATTGTGACGGGCTCAGCCCCGGCGTCAGAAGCGTGAGGTTATGCTCGCGGCAATGGGTGGGATCTTTTGCCAGACAGGCCATGACAATCAGCTCCAGCATGATCGGGCACCTCCCAGGCCCTCCGTCCGACGGCGGCCTTTGGGGCAATCCTGCAGGGGCCCGGCCATCTCCGGTCGGGACAGTTTGCGTCAGGCCGTGCCGCGATGCTACCTATACCAAAGGGGAAGAGGAGACCCTGAGATGAGGAAAACCGCAAGTGCGGCCGCACTGGCGCTGCTGTTGGCCTGGCCACTGGCCGCGCCCGCCGAAACCAGCACCAGCAACCAGACCGCCCTGCTGTTCGGCACACCGCACATGTCCCGGGTCGAGGAGGGATCGACGCTGGACTACGACGTCCACACGATCCGCACCGACGCCACCAGCGGCGACACCACCGAAACCGACGGCCACATCGCCCTGCGCACCAGCGCCGGAACCGAGCCCCAGAGCCGCAACGTCGAGGCCGAACTCACCCGCGACGGCCGCAGCCGCACGCTGGACCCGTTCCGCTCGGTCAGCGGAAACCCGGTGCTGATCATCTTCCTGGAGCAGGTGCTGCAGGATGTGTCCGAGGCCACCGGCGGCAGTTCCAACTACCTGCGCAACCGCATCCGCGAGGGGCTGGCCAGCGGCCTGACCGAGGAGGAGGTCCCGGGCGGCACCCGGCTGGTCATGCAGCCGCTGGCGCAGGATCCGAACACCGCCGAACTGGGGCCTTATGCCAATCTCGAGTTCAGCTTCGTGATCGACGACGCCCTGCCCGGCATGCTGGGCCAGCTCAGCGCCAAGGCCGGCCCGGCAGAGGCCCCCGTCTTCCTCGAGGAGGTGACCTATGATGCCGAAGGCTGATCCGCTCCGCCGCATGGCTCTGGTTGTCGCGGCAGCCCTTTCGATGACCGCGCCCGTGGCCGCCCAGACCCCGGTCGTGAACGATTATCCCACCGTCGCGCGGGCCGATTACGTCTTCGGCTGCATGAGTTCCAACGGCGAGACCCGCGAGATCCTCGAGAAATGCTCCTGCTCGATCGACCATATCGCGCGGCTTCTGCCCTATGAACGCTACGTCAGCGCCGAGACGATCCTGCGCACGCTGCAGGTCGGCGGCGAGAAGGTCGCGCCCCTGCGGGCGTCGGCCCGGCACAAGGCGATGGTCGCCGACATGCGCCGCGCGCAGATCGAGGCGGATATTCTCTGCTTTCAGTAGGCGGCCCCGTCCCGTCGCGGGGGCGGGCGCCAGTGCACTACCGGTAGGGATAATGCGGCGCGGCCGGGCGGCCCTGCGGCAGTACCGAGCCGTCGCGGATCACCTCACGGCCACGGGCGATCACGTGGACCACCTCGCAGATCGCCCCTTGCGCCGTCACATGAGGCAGCGCAACCGGATCGAAGACCACGATATCGGCGATCATCCCGGGCATCAGGCGGCTCTGCCCGATCGTCGCCGCAGGGCGCATTGGGCTGCCGGCTGATCCGCCGGGCACCGGTGCCGGCTGCATCCATCCGCAGGCCACGATCAGGCCAAAGGCATCCAGCACCTGATCGCCTTTCAGCGCATCGGGCGTGATGCCGGTGATCCGCCCGTCGCGGATCCCGATGTTTGCGGGCTCCGTCCGTCCGCTTTCCGGGTCGAGGATCAGACCGACCGCGATCACCAGGTCATGGGTGGTGCCGGTCCAGTCGTCGTCGAAGAAACTCAGCCCGCCAAGCCCCTGGCGCCTCGGCGCGGGGCCGGTCCGGATCTGCTGCACGGCAATCCCCCTGCCCGGCAGGCTGCCCCGGATCAGGGCCCTTTCATTCTGTCGGCCCATGGATATCCCCGGATCGCCACCACCACCACCACCACCACGACAGACGTGTGCCGATCACCCTAAAGCGATACCGTCTTGCGCGACTTGATATGGATCAACTCGCGCCCATGGGGTCAGGCCCCTCACGTCCGCGCCCGGATCCAGGGGAAAGTCCCGGCGACAGGAAGGCCGTCAGAAGGCGTGATCCAGCGGAAAAAGCCCGTCGAAATCGGCCCCGTCCGTATCCCCGGCCTCGACCCGCAGCGGCCCCTCGCCCGAGGGCGTGAAGCGGAACCGCAACGAGGGATCCTCGCTGAGCGAGATGCCGCCCTCCATCTTCAACAGCAGGTCGTCGCCCTGGTAAATCGCGATCCGGTCCACGAAACGCGCCGGCACGTAAAGCTGCGTGACCTGGTCCAGCTGGAAGCCCGAATTGTTGGGATGGCGGATCATCACCTGCGCGTCCAGCCGGTGCGGATCGGCACCCTGCTGCGCCTCGAAGAGCCGCATCTTCATCCGGCCCAGCGTCGCCTCGGCCGCGACCGGGTCACTGCTGGCCGGGGCCGAACAGCCGCCCGAGGCCTTCACGTAGCGCGCCGACTGGATCAGGCTTCCGTCGTCCAGCTCGGCCACTGCGCGGACATTGGAATAGGCGTTGACCCGCAGCCGCGTCGACAGCTCGACCACCGGGCCCATCGCCGGGGAAAGCTCGAACGTGGCGGCCACCGGCGCCGGGTTCTCGTCGACGATCAGCGTCAGGCGCACCACCTGCCGGTCGGGCCCCGGATCGATCCGCAGGCGCGTGGGAACGGCGGCGGCGTCATGGGCGCGGTACGGCAGGTCGAGCGATATCGCCTCGCCCGCCGGTTCGATCACCGCGTCCTCGGCAAAGATCGCATCGCGGATATCGGCCCAGGTCTCTCCGGGCTGTTCCGGCCCGGCCATCCTGTCCTGGGCCGCGACAGGCGCGGCCATCAGGCCGGCAAGGGCCACGGCACCGATCCACGCTGCCCTAGGGCGGCTCCGGGCGTCACGGTTCCGGTTCAAAAGACGCATGGTTCTCCTCCCTGCGCTCCTCCTGTGGGTCAAGGCTGGCACGGGGCGGACCGGCCTGTCGATAGGGTCATGGTCGTAGACGCCCGGAAACGCAAACGCCCGGGACACGCGGCCCCGGGCGGTCTGGTCCTGGCGTTCTGCGCCGGTCACTCGGGACAGGAGGGCTCCACATAGGCCGCGCCGTCCTGCACGCCCAGCAGCACCAGCGAACAGCCGTTGTCCAGCTCGGCCGGCCGGAAGATGTCAAGCGACAGCGGCCCCTGCCCGACCTGCATCAGCTGCGCGGTGTTATCCGGCAGCCGCTGCACGAAGATCCGCGCATCACCCACCGTGGCGGTCTGACCGACCTTCAGCATCAGGCCGGTCTCGCTCAGCCTGTCGGCCAGCCGTGGCTCCGGGTCTGCCTCGGGCTCCGTCGCGGCCGTCTCGGGCGTCTCGGGCGCCGCTTCGATTTCCGGCACGGGCGCCGGCGCGGCGACCAGCGTGGCGATGTCCGCCAGCGACACCGCGTCATCGCCGCAGGCGGCATGCAGATGCGCAACGCGGCCGTCCAGCCCCTTCAGCGCGACACCGCAGCCATTCGCCATGACATGCGGCTGGCGCGTGCCGACGGTGGCCTCCTCGCTCATGCCGGTGAGGGTGAAGATCCGCAGATGGGCCGCGCCGCCGTCGAGGCGGGACAGGAACACGCGCATGTCGCCGAAGAGCCCGGTCTGGCCAACCGCCAGCGCCATGTCCACGGGTTCGGGCAACTCGCCCTGGGCAACGCCGGTCCCGGCGGCCTCGTCCGCGCAGGCGGTGGTGAGATAGGCCTTGCGCCCCACCAATCCGGCCAGCGCCACGGCGCAGCCGCCGCCGACATCCGCCGCGGCGCCGTCGATCCCGGCTGTCACCGGATCCTGGCCGCGGATGCGCAGATGGGCGCCGGCCTCAGACACGCGCGACAGGAAGATCCGCGTCTCGCCCAGCTGGGCGGATTCGCCGATCGACAGGATCATGCCGTCATCGCCCACCGCGGCGGCCAGCGCCTCAGCCTCGGCCGTGTCATCTACGGGCTCTGCGGCCCCGGCGGTGTCCGCCGCCGCCGGTTCCTCCGTCCCGTCGGGCGGCGCGGCGGCCGTCCGGGTGGCGCCGGTCCCGGCGGACCCGGGCGCCTGCGGCGAGGTGCCGCCCATGCCCACGGCGGCGGCCGCGGCCGTCAGGGTCTCCTGCATCGCGGCCATCAGATCGCCCCGCATGCTGTCCATGTCGCCGGTCATGCCGGTCACCGTGTCGGACAGGCTGGCCTGGTCGCCCGACAGCTGCTCCAGCGCGCCGCGCAGCTCCTGCAGCGCGGCTGACTCCGCCTCGGCCTTGGCGCCGAGCGCCTCGAGGCTCGCCGCCGTCCCGGTCGACTGGTCCTCCAGCGTGCCGGTCAGCGCGGCGATCGCCGTCTCGTTGGCCTGGATCCCACCCGCCAGCGCATCCACCTTGACCGAGACATCCTCCAGCGCCCGGGCCAGCCCGGCCTGCATCTCGTCCATCTGCGCGGTCATCCGGGCATCCTGCTCCGACCCGCTGCTCATCGCGAAGCCGAGCACGATCCCGGCCACTGCCGCTCCTCCGGCCCATAGATACTTTTCCGTCATGGCGCGTGTGTTCCTCCCCTGGCCAGTCCTGGCTTTGCTTAAGGGGTACCAAATGGTTTCCCCTAGGTCACCTTATATTGGCCCTCACTGAACGAGACGAAAGCCCTCTCCCCGGACGGTCTCGATCCGGATATCCTCGGACAATTCGGCCAGTTTCCGGCGCAGGTAGCCGACATAGACATCGACGGAATTGCCCGACACCTTGTCCTCCCCGCCCCAGGCGGCCGCCAGCAGATCCTCGCGGCGCACCGTCTCGCCCCGGTGGTCGATCAGCGGCTGGGCCAGCGCCCATTCCCGCCGCGTCAGCGTCACCCGCCGCGCGCCAAGCGCCAGCACCCGCGCGCCGGCATCGCGCCGCAGCTCGGGCCGTTCGGGCGGGCCGCGACGGCCAAGCGCATGAAGCCGGGCCAGCAATTCGTCGAATTCGAAGGGCTTGACGAGGTAATCGTCGGCGCCGGCGTTGAACCCGCGCAGCTTGTCGTCCAGCGTGTCGCGCGCGGTCAGCATGCAGACCCGCGCCGGGTGGCCGAAGGTGCGCAGCGCGGCGCAAAGATCGGCGCCGTCGCCGTCGGGCAGCATCCGGTCCAGCACCACCAGGTCATGCGCCAGCCGCCCGACCTGCGCCACCGCGTCCTGCAGCGTGCGCTCCCAGTCGACGTCATAGCCCGCCTGCGCAAGCCCGCGTTCCAGCATCCGCGCGACACCCACGTCATCTTCGACCAGCAGAAGCCGCGTGCTCATGACCCCTCCCCGCATGGCGTACTCCGGCATGGCTGGTCTCCGGCCCTGACAGGCCGGCTCCCGCTGTTGCGCATGGTGTCCTCCTCCAACCGGGCCTCCTCCGGACGCTCCCAGGCCAGGCGCACTTCGGCGCCGCTCCCGGCGCGGTTCGCGGCCTCGACCCGCGCGCCATGATGATCCGCGATCCAGCGCACGATGGCCAGCCCCAGACCGCTGCCCCCGCGCAACCGGCCCGAGCCGCCCTGCACGTAACGATCGAAAAGCTCCATCGGGTCGCCCTCGCCAAAGCCCGGGCCCTGATCGCGCACCGACACGGCCCGCTCCGTCACCTCCACGGTGATCACGTCACCGGGGCCCGAGAACTTGATCGCGTTGTCGATCAGCGCCAGCACCGCCTGCCGCAGGGCCGAGGCATCGCCGATCAGTTCCCGCTCGCCCGCGATCCGCAGCTCCAGCGACACCTCGCTCGCCGTGGCAAAGCCGCGGGCCTGATCAACCGCGCCGGTCACCGCATCCGACAGCTCGAACGGGGCGCGGCCCAGCGTCAGCGTGCCATCCTCGGACCGCGCCAGCGACAGCAGGTCGTCCAGGCGCCGCCGCAGGAACCCGCCATTGGCCGAGATCCTCTCCAGCGCCGCGCGCTCGCCCGCCCCGGCCTTCAGCGCCACCTGCGCCTCGCCCAGCAGGACGGTGACCGGCGTGCGCAGCTCATGCGAGATATTGGCGAAGAAGGCGCGGCGGTCGCGGTCGATCCGCGTAAGTTCCGCATTGGCATTGGCCAGATCCGCCGTCGCCGCCTCGACCCGGGTGCGCAGGCGGTCCTGTTCCGTCTCGATCCGGTCCAGCATCGAATTGAACCTGTTGGCCAGCATGGCGAATTCGCCCGGCAGCGTGTCCGGCGCGCGCACCGGGGCGGCCGGATAATCCTCCACCGCGCCGGTCAGGGCGCGGATCGGGCGCAGCAGCTGGCGATAGGCGAAGATGCCGATCACCAGCGCCGCCAGCAGGCAAAGCCCCACCAGAAGCGCGCCGATCGTCAGGTAGCGCGCGCGCAACGCCTCCAGCCGGGTCAGGGCTGCGGCGGATTCGGCGCGCTCGTCCTCGATGATTGAGGTCAGGATGCCGCGAAAGGCCGCCTCGTCCAGCGCGATCAGCTCGGCGACCTCGACGGGGTTCAGGGGCTGGCCCGCCTCGGCCTGTCGGATGCGGGCGAAGATCATCTTGCGCTCGATATCCTCGAAGATCGTAAGCATCTGCAGCGCGCGCACCATCTCGCGGCGCTCCTGCACCTGTTCGGCGTCGCCCGAGGCATGGCCGATCTCTTCGGCGATGATGCCGCGATGAACCAGCAGCGTGCCGCGCAGGTTGCCGGCGGCGGGGCTGTCGCGCCCGTCCTCCTCCAGCGGGCGGCGGCCGACATCCAGAAGGTAGCGGTTGAAGCTCGCCTCGATGATCCGGGCGGTTTCCAGCTGGCGCAGGGACTGGCCGGCGCGTTCGATCTGCACCTGTGCGGCGTGGAAGCCCAGGAAGGTCAGCACCGCAAAGCCCGCCAGCGCCGCCAGCGCCGCGCCATAGGCCACCCCCATCGTGACCGCGATCCGGCGGCGGGCCAGCCGTCTCATTCCGCGAGGAAACTGCCGAAGGCCCGCGGCCCCGAGCCGACCGCGATATCGTCGATCACCTCCAGCGTTTCGGCATCCACCACGCTCAGCGTATCCGTCATCCAGTTCGCCACGTATATGCGCCGGCCATCCCGGCTGGCATCGATGCCCTCAGGATATTCGCCCACGTCGATCTCGGCCAGCACCTCGCGGCTGCGGAGGTCGAAGACCGTCACGCTGTCGCCGTAGGAATTGGTCACGAAGCCCCGCGTTCCGGTCAGCGCCACCTCGTAGGGGCGCATCCCCGCCGGGATCACCGCCACCACCGCGCCATCCGCGATATCCACGACCGAGACATCGTCCGAGCCGACATTCGCCGTGTAGGCCAGCCGCCCGTCGCGATCCACCGTCACGCCAAAGGGGCGCTCCCCCACCGGGACCACCGCGCGCAGGCTCCCGTCGGCCGCGAAGACCGACAGCTGCGAGCTGTCCCGGTCCGCGCTCAGCACCGTCTGTCCGTCGGGCGTCACCGCCAGGCCCGAAGGGCTGTCCCCCGTGGGCCACTCCGCCACGACGGCGTCCTCCTCGATCACCATGATCCGGTCGCCATGCCAGTCGGCGGCGTAGACCGCCCCGCTGACCGGGTTCACGGCCAGACCCAGCGGCCCGCCGCCCAGTTCCACCGCCCGCAGATCACCGGAGCCGGGGTCGTAGACCGACACCCGCCCCGCCTCCGGGCTGCTCACCCAGACCCGGCCGTCGGGCGCCACGGCCACGCCGGCCGGCGCGCCGGGGATATCGACGCTGCGCAGCACCTCTCCGGCGCCGATATCCACGACACTCAGCGTCTGGTCCGACTGGTTGGTGACATAGGCCATGGGCCCCGCCGCCCCGGCAGACGCCAGGGAGACGAGACCCGCAACGGCCCCTCTCAGAGACCTCAGTTCGCCGCTCCGAATTCCGCGGCCAGCGCCTCCAGCCCGGCGCGGTAGACATCCGTCACCGCCGCGATGGCCGCCTCGTCGTTCAGCTCCGGCGGCGGATCGTTGTTGGGATAGCCGCGATAGAACGCGCCCCGCCATTCGATCAGCGACCCGCCGTCCGCGCCGTCCTTCACCGTCAGGTGCGACGAGTAATTCGTCACCGGCAGCACGTTCACGTCGACCTCGGTGATGCGGTAGGAATAGGTGCGCTTGTCGGCGTCGTACTTGTAAAGCACCTCGTTGATCACCGGCCCGTCCTCGGACCCGAGGCTCAGCACCCGCGTCGCGTCGATCTCGTTGCCGCCCTCTCCGACGGTCTTCGCCACCGCCGGATGCCAGGACATGTCCTGGAAGTCGCCGATCCGGGCCCAGACCTCCTCGGGCGGGGCGCTGACGGCAACGGTTTCGGTTATCTTCTGCCGCGATGGCCCGTGTGCCACTGCCGCCACCGGCACGGCCACAAGCGCGGCGGCCGTCACCACGGCCCCAAGAATGCCTCTCATCTGTCCTCCCTCCGATTGTCCGGCGCCTTTCCCCGCGCCGGGCCGCGATCCGCCCGCGACCCCCAAGAGGTGCCAGAGGATGCCGTTGCATACCATGCTGCCAAAGTCGCATCCGCACCGGCGCCTGCACGCAACGCCGTCCCTGTCCTAATCCCCCGGCACGCGCCGGGCGCGCCGCCTGTCTGCCATGCCCCCTTGCCGACGCCCTATCGGGGCACCCCGCGAGACCGGCCTGCCGCCCCCACCGGGGGCCGCCGTGGCGGTCACGCCCGGACCCCGAGGCTTGCCTTCGCGCGGCATCCTGCGTCAGATGGCGCATGATGCTCCGCCCCGTTTCAGCCCGGTCTGATCCGTGATCGCCTCGGTCCGCCTGCGCCTGCTGGTCCTGGCCCTGCTGCCGCTTGCGGTGCTGATGCCGTTCCTGCTGTTCCTCGGGATGACCCGCTGGACGGCGGATTACGACGAGGTGCTGATCGCCAATGTCGAAAGCGACCTGCGCATCGCGGAACAATACCTCAGCCAGCTGATGACTGGCACCGCCACCGGGCTGCGCGGTGTCGCCGAAAGCCGCGCCTTCGCCGAGGCGATGGAGATCGCGCCCGACGCCTTTCTCTCGGCCACGCGCAACAGGCTGTCGCTGGACTTCCTCTATTTCCTGCCGCGCGAGGCCGCCGCCCCCGCCGCCGACCGCTGGCCGGTGATCGCCCATGCCCTTGCCGGCCGGCCCGACAGCCAGATCGACATCTTCCCGCCCGGGATGCTTGCCGCCTTCTCCGGCCAGCTTGACGGCCTTGCCCGGATCGGCCTGATCGAGACCGAGGCCGCCGTGCCCACCGAGCGCAGCGTCGAGGATCGCGGCATGGTGATCCACGCCGCCGCCCCGGTGACGCAGGCGGGCCGCGAGGGCGTGCTGGTGGGCGGCATCCTGCTGAACCGCAACCTGCAGTTCATCGACCGGGTCAACGCGCTGGTCTATCTCAACGCGGTCACCGGGGGCGACCGCCAGGGCACCGCGACCCTGTTCCTGGAAGACGTGCGGATCTCGACCAACGTGCGCCTCTTCGAGGACGTGCGCGCGCTTGGCACGCGGGTCTCGGCGGCGGTGCGCTCGGCCGTTCTGGACCAGGGGCGGACCTGGCTCGACCGGGCGTTCGTGGTCAACGACTGGTACATCTCGGGCTACCTGCCGATCACCGACAGCTTCGGCGACCGGGTCGGCATGCTCTACGTGGGCTTTCTCGAGGCGCCCTTCACCGCCGCCAAGCGCGCGGCCTTCCTCTGGATGATGGCGGCGTTCATCGGGCTGCTGGGCCTGTCGGCGCCGGTCTTCCTGTGGCTGGCAAAGGGGATCTTTGCCCCGCTGGAACGCATGACCGAGACGATGAAACGGGTCGAGGACGGCGACCTGTCGGCCCGCAACGGCGATCTGCGCTCGCGCGACGAAATCGGCCAGGTCGCCGCGCACCTCGACCAGCTGCTGGACGAGGTGCAGGACCGCGACGCCCGGCTGCGCGCCTGGGCGGACGAGCTGAACCTGCGGGTGGAAGAGCGCACCGCCGAGCTGCGCCGGGCCAACCAGAAGCTGGAGGAGACCTTTCGCCAGCTGGTGATGTCGGAAAAGCTCGCCTCCATCGGCGAGATCACGGCCGGGGTGGCGCATGAGATCAACAATCCGGTCGCGGTGATCCAGGGCAATGTCGACGTGATCCGCGAGACCCTGGGCCCCAACACCCGCGAGATCGAGATGGAGCTGGGCCTGATCGACGGTCAGGTGACGCGGATCTCGGCCATCGTCGGCAAGCTGCTGCAATTCGCCCGGCCGGGGGAATTTTCCGGCGCGGGCGAGACGGTGGACCTGGCGCCCGTGATCGAGGATTGCCTGCTGCTGGTCGATCACGTGCTGTCGCGGGGCGAGATCGACGTGGTCTGCGACTTCGATCCCTGGACGCCGCCGGTGCGGATCGACCGGGGCGAGATGCAGCAGGTGGTGGTGAACCTGGTGGTGAACGCGGCCCAGGCGATGCGCGGGACCGGACGGCTGAGCATCGGCCTGCTGCCCTGTTCGCGCGACGGGGTTCCGGGGGCCGAGCTGGTGGTCCGCGACACCGGCCCCGGCCTGCCCGGCGGAATGGGCAACAGCGTGTTCGATCCCTTCTACACCACGAAACAGGGCGAAGGCACCGGGCTGGGCCTGTCGATCAGCCAGACCCTGGTGCAACGCGCCGGCGGGATCATCACGGCGGCCAATGCCAGGGGCGGCGGCGCGGAATTCCGTGTCTGGCTGCCCGAGGCCGGGGACGCGGCGGACGCCGTCTGAGCAAACGCCCTGTTCCGGACCGGAGCGCCCGGGGGGAACGGGCGGTCCGGTGTATTTTTGTCCAAGAAGAAGACAGGGGCGCAGTGCGAGGGATCTGACCTTGGGCTGCGGGCACGGGTCGTCGGGGTGCCCTTTTCTGCGGCCGAGGCGCGGGATGGAGGGGGCGGAATGAGGTATTTATGCAAAGATGAAGACATGACGTCGCGCGCTGCCCCGGCGTGGGATCTCTTGACAGAAGGTTAACACGCCCCTGCAAGCCATTGATTTCATTGAATCGGCCCACTGTCCCACGCGTGGGACACATGTCGCGCCGCGCCCCTGTCTTCACCTTTGTCCAAATACTCGGCCGGACGCCACAGCCAGGGCCACGGCCTCAGAAAAGGGTCCTCACATCGCCCAGGAGGCGCATTTCCGGTCGATCGTCTTGCGCGACACCCCCAGCCGCCGCGCCGCCTCGGCCCGGTTGCCGTCGCAGCGGTCGAGCACGTGCAGGATGTGGCGCTGCTCCACTAGGTCCAGCGTCTCGATCGCCCGCTCGCCCGTCACCTCGCCGTCGCCGGCGAATTCCGGCGGGAAGGCGCCCAGGATGACCGAGCGTTCGATCAGGTTCTTCAGCTCGCGCACGTTGCCTGGCCAGTCGTAGCGGCGCAATTTCAGCAGCGTCTCCTCGTCCAGCTCCAGCGCCGGCATGCCCAGGGACTGCGAGAAATGCCGCATGAAATGCGCCGCGAGCTCCACGATGTCCTCGGACCGTTCCTGCAGCCGGGGCATGTCGATCGTCACCACGTTGATCCGGTGGTAGAGATCGGCGCGGAAGCGTCCCTCCTCCACCGCGCGGGGCAGGTCGTCGTTGGTGGCGAAGCAGAAGCGCAGGTTCAGCGGGATGTCCCTTTCGGCGCCCACCGGCCGGATCCGCCGGTCTTCGAGCACGCGCAGCAGCATCACCTGCAGCTGCGGCGGCATCATCGCCACCTCGTCCAGCAGCAGCGTGCCCCCGTCGGCCAGCAGGAACAGCCCGGCCGCGCGCTTGTCGCCGCCCTCGATCACGCCGAACAGCTCCTCCCCGATCCGGTCGGGCGCAATGGTGGCGCAGTTGACCGCGACGAAGGGCGCCTCGGCCCGGTCCGACAGGGCGTGCAGGGTCCGCGCGGCGATTTCCTTGCCTGTCCCGGACGCGCCGGTGAAGAGCACCGGGGTCGACAGCGGGGCCAGCTTGTGCAGCATCTGCCGCACCTCGCCAAGCGCCACGGAATGGCCGATGAACGGCCCCCGCCCGGCCGTCGCATCCGCCGAAAGTTCATGCCGCAGCAGCCGGTTCTCCTGCCGCAGCTTCTTGCGGTCCAGCGTGCGGGCCACGGCGTTCAGGATCTGGTTGGCGCGGAACGGCTTCAGGACGAAATCGCTCACCCCGGCGCGGAGCGCGGCGATGGCGGTTTCGAGATCCGCATAGGCGGTGATCATCACCGTGTCGGCGAAGAACCCAAGGCGCCGCTGTTCGGTCACCCAGTCGAGGCCCTTCTTCCCGGGCAGGATATTGTCCAGGATGACCACGTCGAAAGGCGCCTCGTCCAGCCAGGTGGACGCCTCCACCGGAGAGGCCGCCGCCTCGACCCGCTTGCAGCGCGGCGCCAGGATCTTGGTGAGGAAATTGCGCATCCCCACCTCGTCGTCGACCACCAGGATCGACGCGCCGGCGAGCGTTTCGCCATAGGGTTCGGCAACGGGCTCTGCCATTCTCACTCCGCCTGTTCAGTCCAGCCGCACGTTGTCCCCCGAGAACCGGGCCTGAGAGCTGTAGCCCAGCTCGTGCAGGCCATAATAAGCACCCACGGCGATCAGCGCCATGACCACGATACCGGTGAAGATGGCTTTCATTCGGATGTCTCCTTTGCGGTCGCGTCCCTGAGGAAGGCGACCAGATCGGCCCGGTCCGAGGCGGCCGAAATGACCTGCATCGGCATCTTGGATCCGGGGATGTAGTGATCGGGGCCAAGGTCGAACAGCGCGTCGATCGTCTCGGGGCCCCAGGTGATGTCGGCGCCACCCAGCGCCGGGGAATAGCTGTAGCCGGGCAGCGTACCGGCCCGGCGTCCGAAGAGGCCGTGCAGCGTCGGGCCGGCCTTGCGCGAGGGGCCGTCGGTCAGGGCGTGGCAGATCGAGCATTTGCGCATGAACTGCCGCTCGCCGTTGTCCATCGTGTCCGCGTCGCGCAGGAAGCTGCGCTTCTGCCCCATGGTGGCGTCGAACGTGTCGAGTAGTGCCACGGGCCAGCCGTAGGCCACGTCGTCCAGCCCGCCGGCGTAGAGCATCGAGCCATCGGGAGAGAAGGCCAGCGCCCAGACGGGGCCCTCTGTCGTGGCGCGGTAGTCGCGCGCGATCTGCCAGCTCTCGGTGTCCACGATCATGATGTAGCCCTGCCCGTCCCCCACGGCCAGTTGCCCGGTGCCTGCGTGATGGGCCATCGCCAGGACCGGCCGGCGATCCAGGGTGAAATCCGCGATCTCCGCCCCGGTCCCGGCGTCGATCACCCGCGTGCCGCCATCGACGGCGCCGTAGGCGATCCACCCGTCCCCGCGCGAGATCGCGTTGACGCCGAAGCCATGCCGGACGAGGGGATCCGGTGTCCCTCCGGTCTCCGCCAGATCATAGCGCAGCAGACGCCCGTCCATGGTGGCGGCAATCAGCGCGGTGCCGTCGGAGGAGAAGGCCACGTCGTTCACACCGGCGCCCGGGTCCGGCAGAGCGCGGGCCGTGCCGGGGCCCAGCGACCAGAGGTGCAGCGTGCCGTCCCAGCTGCCGCTGGCGAGCCAGGTGCCGTCGGGCGAGACGGCGAGGCCCCGGATCTTGCCGGCGTGACGGCCGATCTCGGCGGCCGCCCCGGTGCCCCAGCGCCGGATGGCGAAATCGTCCCCGGCCGAGATCACCTCGCCCGAGGGTGTGACCGTCAGGGCCGTGACCGCCGCGGCGTGGCCCTCCAGCCAGAGCGGATCGCGTCCCTGCCAGAGACCCACGGAATTGTCGAAAGAGCCCGTCGCCACCCGCCCGTCGGCGGCCACGGCGATGGCCATGATCGGCCCGCCGTGCCCTTTCAGCGAGGTGAAGTCCTGCGCCGCGAGCGGACCCGCGACGAGCAGGGACAGCCCTGCCGCCCGGAGGATCCGCATCTATTCCGCCGGGGTCGCGCCCCGCGGAGCCTCTTTCTCGCGGGCCTTGACCTCGTCCAGCCAGATCGAATGGTGCTGATGCGCCCAAGCCTCGTCGACCTCGCCCGAGCCCATGGCGTCAAAGGCGCCCTCCATCCCCAGCGTGCCGATGTAGATATGGCCGATGATGATCGCCATCAGGACGAAGGCGACGATGGCGTGCCAGGCCTGGGCCAGCTGCATCTCTTCCTGCGGCGCGAGGCTTACAGGCAGCGGATCGTAGCCGAACCAGCCGGGAACGCCGATGTCGTTGATGATGGCGAAGGTCTTGGCGAAAAGCGGCATGTCGAAGGGGAAGAGAAGCGACAGGCCCGACAGAGAGATCGAGCCGCCCAGCAGGATGACCGACCAGAAGATCACCTTCTGGCCTGCGTTGAACTTCTTCGCCGGGGGGTGCTCGTGGCCGATGATGCCGCCGGCCTGTTTGAACCAGACGATGTCGGTGCGGTCCGGGATGTTGTGCCAGACCCACATGACAAAGACGACCACCAGCGCCAGCATGAAAGCCCAGGCGACGTTGTTGTGGATCAGCTTGGACCAGGTCAGCAGCAGGGCGTTGGTTTCCAGCCCCAAGTGCGGCGCGATGAACTTCCGCCCCATGAGCGTCAGAAGGCCGGTCACCCCCAGCAGGATGAACGACGCCGCCAGCGTCCAGTGCGCGGCGCGTTCGACGAACTGGAAACGCTCAACCGTGCGGCCGGTCATCTCTCCGTCGACGCGAACGCGGCCGCGGATCAGGTAGAAGATGGCGAGCACGGCAATCGTGCCCAGAAGCAGCCAGCCGCCATAGGTGATCAGCGGGCCCTCGCGGAATTCGTACCAGGTCATGCCGCCGTCCTGGACCAGGGTCTTGGCGACATCGCCGCCGGCCGAGACGCGGATGTCGGCCTCGTCGAAGCGCAGGGCGCGCCAGAGGTCGGGGTCCGAGGCGCCGCCCAGCGTGCCGAGCTGGCTTGACATGGCGGCGGCCTGTTCGGGGCTGCCGATGTTGATCTTGCGGTAGTCGTTGGAGACCGTCTCGCCGTTCTGCCGGGCAAGGATATCCTCGAGCGTGGGCGCGCCGCCGGTGGCGAGGCGCGCCTCGATCCGGGCCATTTCGGCCGGGTCCGGGGGCGGTGCGGGCTGCAGGATGACCGCCGCCACCAGGAAGACCGCGAATAGGGCCAGGAACCATCCGAAGCCACTGGTTCTGTTCGTCATGTGCCAGGTCCTCCTTGGGCCTGTGAAGATCGGCCGCTCCGCCCCGGATCAGGTCAGATCACCGCGGCGGGGCCACCTCGCCGCACCGGCGGGCCAGTGCGTCTCGGGAGACAATGGGCGGCGGGGCCGGCAGACGGCCACGGGGGCAAGGCGATACCGGACCGCCCTGCCCCCGTGTTCCGTCGCGGCGTGCCGCGTCATCGGGTCAGGACGGCTTAGCCGCCCTTCTGGTCGTAGGCCGTGCCCCAGCCCCAGGCGCCGGAGCCGAAGCCGCGGGCCACCACGCGTTCGCGGTAGATGGCCGAGACCACGTCGCCATCACCGGCCAGAAGCGCCTTGGTCGAACACATCTCGGCGCAGAGCGGCAGCTTGCCCTCGGCGATCCGGTTGCGCCCGTACTTCTGGAACTCGGCCTGCGAGTTGTTCTCTTCCGGGCCGCCGGCGCAGAAGGTGCACTTGTCCATCTTGCCCCGCGAGCCGAAATTGCCGGCCTGCGGGTATTGCGGCGCCCCGAAGGGACAGGCGTAGAAGCAGTAGCCGCAGCCGATGCAGAGGTCCTTGGAATGCAGGACCACGCCCTCTTCGGTCTGGTAGAAGCAATCCACCGGGCAGACCGCCATGCAGGGCGCATCGGAACAATGCATGCAGGCGACCGAGATCGAGCGTTCGCCCGGCTTGCCGTCATTGATCGTCACCACCCGGCGCCGGTTGATGCCCCAGGGCACCTCGTGCTCGTTCTTGCAGGCGGTCACACAGGCGTTGCACTCGATGCAGCGTTCGGCGTCACAGAGAAATTTTGCGCGTGCCATGTCTCATATACTCCTTACGCGGCCCAGATCTTGCAGAGGGTGGCCTTGGTTTCCTGCATCTGCGTGACGCTGTCGTACCCATAGGTCTGCGCGGTGTTGGTGCTTTCGCCCAGGACATAGGGATCGGCGCCATCGGGATACTTGGACCGCTGGTCCTCGCCCTGGTAATGGCCGCCGAAGTGGAAGGGCATGAAGGCCACGCCGGTGCCCACCCGTTCGGTCACCATCGCCATCACGCGGACCTTGCCGCCCTCCGGACCTTCGACCCAGACCTGGTTGCCGTCGCGAATGCCCAGGTTGTTTGCGTCGCGGGGATTGATCTCGATGAACATGTCCTGCTGCAGCTCGGCCAGCCAGGGGTTCGACCGGGTCTCGTCCCCGCCGCCTTCGTATTCGACCAGACGGCCCGAGGTCAGGATGATCGGGTAACTTTCCGAGAAATCCTCCTGCTGGATCGAGCTGTACATGGTCGGCACCCGCCAGAACTTCTTGTCGTCGTAGGTTGGGTAATCTGCCACCAGGTCGCGGCGGTTGGAATAGAGCGGCTCGCGGTGTTTCGGCACCGGATCCGGGAAGGTCCAGACCACGGCGCGGGCCTTGGCGTTGCCATAGGGCGCGCAGCCATGGGCAATGGCGACCCGCTGGATCCCGCCCGACAGGTCGGTCTTCCAGTTCACGCCGCCGACCTTCTCATTGTAATCCGACGGGATCTCTCCGGTCTGCGAGGTCTCGCCGACTTCCTCGGCATTGGGGCGGGTGTCGATATAGCCCGACACCCATTCGATCATGCCGCGTTCATAGGGGGTCAGGTCGCTGTCCCAGCCGAGGTCGATCAGCATCTGCATGGTGAACTCGGGGTAGCCGTCCTGGATCTCGGATCCGACGGGGGCCACGCCCTCGGCCAGCAGGTTGTCGCCGTCGCGTTCCACGCCAAAGCGGGCGCGGAAGCCCATGCCGCCTTCGGCCACCGGCAGCGACATGTCATAGAGGTTGGCCGATCCGGGGTGGTTCATCTCGGGCGTGCCCCAGGCCGGCCAGGGCATGCCGTAGAAGTCGCCGTCGGCCGGGCCACCGATCGCGCGCAGCGTGGTGCGGTCGAAGGTGTGCTGGTTTTCCATGTGCATCTTCATCCGCTCCGGCGACTGGCCGGTGTAGCCGATGGTCCACATGCCCTTGTTGAACTCGCGGGTCAGGTCCTCGATCAGGGGCTCTTCGCCGTTGACCTCGATGTTCCGGAACAGCCGGTCGTCGAAGCCGAACTTGGTGGCGAACTTGTGCATGATCACGTGGTCGGGGAGCGATTCAAAGAGCGGCTCCACCACCTTCTCGCGCCATTGCAGCGAGCGGTTGGACGCGGTCACGGACCCGTAGGTCTCGAACTGCGTCGCCGCCGGCAGCAGGTACACGCCGTCGGTGCGGTCATGCAGGATGGCCGAAACGGTCGGATAGGGATCGACCACGACCAGCAGGTCGAGCTTCTCCATCGCGGTCTTCATCTCGGGCAGACGGGTCTGCGAGTTGGGCGCGTGGCCCCAGAAGACCATGGCCCGGGTGTTGTCGGGCTGGTCGATCGCGTCGGGCTCCTCCAGAACCCCGTCGATCCAGCGGCTGACCGGGATGCCGTTGAGGTTCATGACCTTGGTGCCGTCGAATTCCGCGTCCGAGAAGCGGCCCTTCAGCCAGTCGAGATCCTCTTCCCAGACCCGCGCCCAGTGTGCCCATGCGCCGTCGGACAGGCCGTAGTAGCCCGGCAGCGTGTCGGCGAGCACGCCGAGGTCGGTCGCGCCCTGCACGTTGTCATGGCCGCGGAAGATGTTGGTGCCGCCGCCGGCGGTGCCCATGTTCCCCAGCGCCAGCTGCAGGATGCAATAGGCACGGGTGTTGTTGTTGCCGTTGGTGTGCTGGGTGCCGCCCATGCACCAGATCACGGTGCCGGGACGGTTGTTGGCCAGGGTGCGCGCCACGCGCTTGAGCTGGCTCGGCGGGGCGCCGGTGACGCGCTCGACCTCTTCGGGGGTCCACTGGGCGACCTCTTCGCGGATCTCGTCCATGCCCCAGACGCGGGTGCGGATGAATTCCTTGTCTTCCCAGCCGTTGTCAAAGATGTGCCACAGGATGCCCCAGACCAGCGCCACGTCCGAGCCGGGCCGGAAGCGCACGTATTCGTCCGCATGGGCCGCGGTGCGGGTGAAGCGCGGGTCGCAGACGATGAGCGGTGCGTTGTTCTGTTCCTTGGCGCGCAGCACGTGCAGGAGAGACACGGGATGCGCCTCGGCGGGGTTGCCGCCGATGATGAAGATCGCCTTGGAATTGTGGATGTCGTTGTAGCTGTTGGTCATGGCGCCGTAGCCCCATGTGTTCGCGACACCCGCAACTGTGGTCGAGTGACAGATCCGCGCCTGGTGGTCGACGTTGTTCGTCCCCCAATAGGCCGCGAACTTGCGGAACAGGTAGGCCTGTTCGTTGGAATGCTTGGCGGAGCCCAGCCAGTAGACGCTGTCAGGGCCGCTTTCCTCGCGGATCGACATCATCTGGTCGCCGATCTCGTCGATGGCCTGGTCCCAGGAGATACGGGTCCATTCGCCGTTCACCATCTTCATCGGGTACTTCAGCCGGCGCTCGCCATGGGCGTGCTCACGGACCGAGGCGCCCTTGGCGCAATGCGAGCCAAGGTTGAACGGGCTGTCCCAGCCGGGCTCCTGCCCGATCCAGACACCGTCGGACACTTCGGCGATGACGGTGCAGCCGACCGAGCAATGGGTGCAGACGGATTTCTTCAGGTCCACCGCGCCTGTAGCGGCGGCGGTCGCCGCGGCGGCGGATTTCACGGTGCCGCCGGTGGCGGAAATTGCGGCCAGCCCGCCGATCGCGAGGCCCGAGCCGCGCAGGAAGCTGCGGCGGTCGACGCCCTTGCTGGCGATGTCGGACAGGAGGCTGGTCCGCTGCGGGCGGCGGGCCGCCCCGTTGGTCTTTTTCCTCAGCATTCTCTTTGGTCTCCCCTTGCTTGCCAGGCCGGCATGGCCCGCTCGCTTGGATGCGGTTGGGGCCGCGCGGGCTCACCGGGCTGATCCGGGAGACGCCGCGAGGCCGGCTGTGGCTGTCCCGTCAGAACCGGGCGCTGTCGAAATAGGCGCGGGTATGCGCGGTGTCCTGCATCCGGTCGGATTGCGGGTCGGGCTCCGCCGCCTCGACCTGGGTGCCGGCACCGGCCACGGTCACGGCCGCCGCGATCGGCGCCGTTGTGCCGGCCAGCTTCAGAAAGTCACGGCGGTTGGGCGCCTCTTCCTTCTTCGTCATTGTGAGCTCTCCTTTCTCACGTGTTGCGTGGCGGTCGCCCGCCGGGATGCGCGGGATCACGACCCGCTCAGTCTGAAAGCCTCGCCCTCGATCTCCATGAAGGCCCGGCCGATGGTGCCCACCGGGGCGTAGAAGACCGAGTTCTTCGCGCCCTCGAGGTCGGCGAAGAAATGGCCTGCCCAAGGGGCGATATGGCGGTTGAAGAATGTCTTCTGGTCCGACAGCGACGCCGCCGATCCGAAGCGGCCGACGATCATCGCGCCCATCATCTCCATCAGCGAGGCGATGTTGTCCTCGGGTTCGAACACGGTGTCCGACCGGGCAAGACCGCGCGCCGCCATGTCGCGGCGCAGGCTGGCGAGCGGTTTCTCGTTCAGGAACCCGGTCAGGTAATAGGAGGCATAGGGCAGCAGCTCGCCCCGGCCGAGGCCGATGAACAGCGCGTTGAACTCGCGCTCCACCGCCTGGGGCCGGGTGACATGGGCCAGCCGCGCTAGCGCGGCGATGCCCTGGCCAAGATCGCTGTTGTCGCCTTCAAGCCCGGCGGTCTGGTCAAGCAGCGTCTGGTCGGGCGGGGCCGAGAGCAGGACGCCGAGGTAATTGTAGAGATCCCCGCGCAGGCGGTCTTCGGTGGCGATCTTGGTGATTTCGGCGGCGGCGCTCATGCGTGGCTTCCCGTCGTGGTGTCTGTGGTCTCTGCTGTGTCGTAGCGGATGCGCATGCGGCGCGGCGGACGGGCGGTGCCGTCCTGGTCCGGCGCGGCCTCGGGTCCCTCGGCGGCTTGCGCGACCTGCTCGGAGGCGGCCGCTGGCGCGGCCGGGCGATCGGTGGCCGCTGACGCGGCGGGGGTATCGGTGGCCGCTGACGCGGCGGGCGCGCCGTCGGCCCCTGGTGCGGTGGGGACATCATTTGCCGGTGGCGCGGCGGCGACACTGGTCTCGGGCGCCGGAAAGCCGCGGCCGATCTCGTAGGCGGTCTTGAGGATCGGGCGGGTCATCTCGGGCGCGTTGAAATCCTCGCCATAATCCACCAGCCCGTCGAGATTGGCGAGCACGGGGTTCAGACGCCACATCCGCCGCAGGGCACGGCTGCGCAGGCGCTCGGGCACCGCGCGGCCGAGGAACCGGCGCAGGTCGTCCGCGCTGTCGAGCGTGTCGGGATCGGGCAGGTCGAATTCTGCCAGCAGCTCCTCGTCGCTGCGCTCGGCCACGGCGGCGGCCTGTGCGGCGCGATCGGCCTCGCGGGTGGCCAGCGCCTCGGACCTGGCCTCTGCGGCGACCCCGGCTTTGCGGCGGGCCCAGAAATCGCTCATGACAGGCGCCTCCGGCGGGCGGCGGCGGGCGAGCGATAGACATCGGCGGCCTGCGGGATGCGCGCGTCGCCCTTGCCGTCCTCGACCCTGTCGACCCGCGCCTTGTCGCGGCGTCGCTTCACGAAGGCCTGGTCCTGGTGGTACGCCTCGACAAAGCTTTGCACCCAGGCGGCAAGACCCGGCGGCATCGGCACCTTCTCGACGATATCCTCGCCGTTGTCGCCGTAATCCTGCGCCTCGTAGGGCGAGGCGGTGACGCGCACCACGTTCAGAGGACGATCGCCCGACCCCTTGCGCAGGATCACGAAAACACCGGGCACATCGGCGCCCAGACCGTGGACATAGGCCTCTGTCTCGGCACCGTGAAGCTCTAGGATCGGGGTGGCGGCGTGATACTCGACGACCTCGCCCTCGCGGCGCAGCTCCTGCCAGTCCGCCGGGCGCGCGCCGGGCAGAACCGCCACCGCGCGCCAATCCCAGCGCGCCCAGCGGGTCACCCCCGGGCGTCGGCGCATCACCACGCCGACGGGCATGGAACGGTATGGTCTGTCGCTACGGATCACGTGGCTTGTCTCCTCGGCGCTCAGATTGAATCACCCGGCGCAGCACGCGAAAGGGCAAATCCGTATACGGCGGCATTCCGGGCCAAAACGGGTCATTTTGGGCAGGCCGGCGAAGGGGCTCTGCGGGTTGGGGACGTTTTGTCCATCTTGAGTGAAGTGCTCGGGAATTGAGGGCGGCGATGCCCGCGAATCAAGGGGTTAACGCATGCCCCTGCGGAACCCCGGCCCGGCCGCGTCCCGGGCCGGAAAACCGGTTGCTGCCGGATTGCAATCGTGTCTAGGCTCTCGGGCGCATTGGTCCGGCACCGGGTCAAACCGCGCAAAGCCACGCGCCAAAGGGCGCCGCAGCGATGGAGCCCATCATGGTCAAGCAGTTGATAACATGTACATGTTCCGGCAGCCAAACCATCGATTCCGAGGGTCTGGCCGCCGCGTCGGGATTGCAGGTGGCACCGCCCTGTGCCGCATTGTGCACCGCCGACATCGGCCGCGCGGCCCAGGCGCTGCAGGCGGAAGACGTCATGATCGCCTGTCAGCAGGAGGCCCGCGTCTTTGCCGATCTGGCCGAGGAGCTGGGGGTGGACCCCGCCCCGCTGGTCGACCTGCGCGACCGCGCCGGATGGACCGAAGACGATGCCCCGACCCTGCCGAAGATGGCCGCGCTGCTGGCCGAGGCGCGGATGGAGATCACGCCGGAACGGACCGTGGACATCGCGTCCGAGGGGCTGTGCCTGATCCTCGGGCCCGAAGAGGTGGCCCTGGAAGCGGCGGCGCAGCTGGCGGATCACCTGGGCGTGACCGTGCTGCTTCCCAGCGTCGAACACCTGCCGGAGGACCGCCGCTTCGACGTCACCGTGGGCCGGCTGCGCAAGGCCCAGGGCGCCCTGGGCGGGTTCTCTGTATCGCTGGACGCGGTGCAGGAGCTTGTGCCGGGCGGACGCGGCGCATTCACGCTGTCGGCGCCGCGCGACGGGGGCACGGCGGAATGCGACATCATTCTGGACCTGACCGGGGGCACGCCGCTGTTCCCCGCCCATGAAAAGCGCGAGGGTTACCTGCGCGCCGATCCCGCCCATGCGCCGGCGGTTGCGGCGGCGGTGATGGCGGCCTCGCACCTTGTGGGCACCTTCGAAAAACCCCTGTACGTCCGGGCCGAGCCGTTGCTGTGCGCCCATTCACGGGCCGGGCAGACCGGCTGCACGCGCTGCCTGGATCTGTGCCCGACCGGCGCGATCCTGCCGGCCGGCGAGCACGTGAGCATCGACCCGATGATCTGCGCGGGCTGCGGCGCCTGTTCCTCGGCCTGCCCCTCGGGCGCGATCAGCTACGATGCGCCGCCGGTGGACGAGACGCTGCGCCGGGTGCAGCTGCTGGCGCAGAGCTACCTGGCCGCGGGCGGGCGCGATCCGCGGCTTTTGGTGGTAGATGCCCACGGGTCCGAGATGATCCGGCTGGCCGCGCGTTATGGCCGGGGCCTGCCGGCGGACGTGGTCCCGATGGAGATGGCGGCGATCGGCGCGTTTGGCCATGCCGAGGCGGTGGCCGCGCTCGCCGCTGGCTTCGCACGCGTCTCGCTTCTGCCGGGGCCCAGGGCCGAGGCCGACGCGCTGGCCGCCGAGGTGGCGCTGGCCGCCGCGATCGGCGCCGGCCGGGTCGAGCTGCTGGATATCGCCGATCCCGACGCGCTGTCGGACCGGCTCTATGACACCACGCCCGAGCCCGTGACCCACCAGCCCGTCCGCCCTATCGGCACGCGGCGGCAGGTCACGCGTCAGGCCGCCCGGGCACTGCACGGCCCTGCCGAGACCCTGCCCCTGCCCGACGGCGCCCCCTATGGCGCCGTGCTGGTCGACACCGACGCCTGCACGCTGTGCCTGTCCTGCGTGTCGCTCTGCCCCTCCGGCGCCCTGGGCGACAACCCGGACCTGCCGCAGCTGCGCTTCCAGGAGGACGCCTGCCTGCAATGCGGCCTGTGTGCCAATGTCTGCCCCGAGGATGCGATCACCTACGAGCCGCGCCTGAACCTCGAGGACACGGCGCTGGACCAGGTGGTGCTGAACGAGGAAGAGCCCTTTGCCTGCATCGAATGCGGCGCGCTCTTCGGGGTGAAATCCACGGTAGAGCGGGTGACCGAGAAGCTGGCCGCCCACGCGATGTTCGCCGGCGGCGACAAGATCAAGCTGATCCAGATGTGCGACGACTGCCGGGTGAACGCGCAATACCACTCCGAGAACAATCCCTTCTCGGGGGTCGAGCGGCCCCGGGTGCGCACCACGGACGACTACCTCAGCAAGCGGCGGGATCATTGACCGCCGCCCTGCCCCCATGCCCTCGCCCTGCCGTACCCGCACCGCACCCGGTTCGCGCCGGCTCAGAACTCCTGCGCGCGGATCGGCGCGCCCAGGTCGGCGGGGCGCAGCCGCGCGACATAGGCCATCACGGCCTCCAGCTCCTCGATGGTCATGTCCACCGGGGCGATGGGCGACGGGCGGTCGATGGGAAACGGCGCCGTCACCTCGGCGATCCGGGTGAATGCCGGATGCGGGTTGAGCACGTAGAAGGCACCGAAGCGTTCCTCCCAATCGGCGAAGGCGCGCAGGACGGAAAAGGACGGCGTGGAGCCGATGCCTTTCTTCCGGCCCGCGTCCTCCACCGCGTGGCAGCGCGCGCAGGCGCGGCGCGAGACCTCGAGCCCCAACACGGCATCGCCGTCGATCACCACCTCGGCCACCTCTTCCTCGGTCTCGGGCGGCGGATCGAACAGCGGCGTGCCCTCGGGCGCATAGGCCAGCAGCGTGCGCTGCCCGATCTCGGAGCGCAGCCAATCCGCGAAACGTTCGGCGTTCTCACCGCCCCCCGGACGCGCCAGGCGCCATGTTGCGCCCGCGCCGCGGAACAGCGCGCGCCCATCGTCGCCCAGCACCACCTGGGCCGCGCCGGGATCCTCGACCAGCTCGACCCGCACCTGCGTCTTGAGAGAGAAGCGCGGCAGTACATATTGAAAGACACCGGTCTCGACCAACACGGGCGGCGCATACAGCCGCACGGGGCCGTCTCCGGCACGGACCGGCATCGCGGCCAGGCAAAACGCGATCGCTGTTATCGAACGCCGGAGTTTCATGTAACGAGCCTAGGACCGGGGCGAGGCGCCGGTCAACAGGCTGAGATCAACGGCACACCAGCCGACACCCGAGAGGAGACGAGACAATGAGCGACCCCTTCAACATGTCCATGCGGAAATATCTCAAGCAGGTCGGCGTGACCTCGCAGCAGGCGATCGAGGAGGCCATGCGCGAGAAGGGCGAGGCCGGCAAGACCTACGCGGTGAAGACGGTGATCACCATCGAGGAGCTGGACCTGACCCACGAGGTCACCGGCAAGATCGAGGGAGAATAACCGCATGCGCGAGGCCATTCTCGCCGCCCTGAAGACCATCGAGGATCCGGCCGGCGGCGGTGACATCGTCGCCACCGGGGTGGTGCGCGCGCTGACCGTGTCGGCCGAGGGCGCGGTGCGCTTCGTGCTGGACGTGCCCGCCGGCCGGGCCGAGGCCTACAAGCCGGTGAAATCCGCGGCCGAGGCGAAGATCGCCGGGGTCGAGGGCGCCGGCCCGGTCTCTGTGGTGATGACGGCCGCCACCCCGCCGCCGCCGGATCTCAAACCGCAAAAGCCCGAACCGAAGGGGCCCGAGCGGATCCCCGGGATCGCGCATATCATCGCCGTGGCCTCCGGCAAGGGCGGCGTGGGCAAGTCCACCGTGGCCTCCAACCTCGCCTGCGCGCTGGCACAGAGGGGGCGCCGCGTCGGGCTGCTGGATGCCGATGTCTACGGGCCGTCGCAGCCGCGCATGCTGGGCGTGTCGGGCCGTCCGGCCTCGCCCGATGGCAAGACGATCCTGCCGCTGCGCAACCACGGCGTCACGATGATGTCGCTGGGCCTGATGACCAACGACGATCAGGCGGTGGTCTGGCGCGGCCCGATGCTGATGGGCGCGTTGCAGCAGATGCTGAGCCAGGTGCAATGGGGCGCGCTCGACGTGCTGCTGGTGGATCTGCCGCCGGGGACCGGCGACGTGCAGATGACCCTGGCGCAGAAGGCGCATGTGGACGGGGCGGTCATCGTCTCGACCCCGCAGGACGTCGCCCTACTGGACGCGCGCAAGGGCATCGACATGTTCAAGCAGCTGAACGTGCCCATCCTCGGCATGATCGAGAACATGTCGACCCATATCTGCACGAACTGCGGCCACGAGGAACATGTCTTCGGCCATGGCGGCGTGGCCTCCGAGGCCGCCAAGCTCGGCGTGCCGCTGCTGGCCGAGATCCCGCTGGACCTGCAGATCCGCCTCGCCTCGGACGGGGGCGCGCCGATCGTCGTGTCGGACCCCGACAGCGCCCGCGCGGCCGCCTTCGGCACCGTCGCCGACGCATTGGTCGAGGCCGGCGTGGCATGACCCTGACGCTGCCGCCCCTGCTGTGGGAGACCGAAGTCTCCTCCGACCCGGCCGGGGCCGCGCGCGAGAAGGCGCGGGCTGGCTGCGATGCCGGCCTGCTGTGCTGGCGCGTGACCGACGAGACGGCCGAGGCCGCGCTTGTGCTGGCGCCCGAGGTGCCCCTGGGAGCGGCGATGGTGATGCTGCCGCTCTGCGGCGTGGGACTGCAGAACGCGCTTGGCGCGCTGGCCCCGCCAGAGGTCGCCGTGCACCTCGGCTGGGACGGCGCGCTCTACGTCAATGGCGGGCGCTGCGGCGGGCTTTCCGCCTCGGCGCCCGCCGACGACCCCGCCGCCCTGCCCGGCTGGCTCGTCATCGCGCTGTCCCTGCGCCTGCGCCTCGACCTGGACGCGCCGGGCGAGGCCCCGGACGAGACCGCGCTGTCCGAGGAAGGCTGCGGCGAGATCTCCGCCACGCTCCTGCTGGAGGCCTGGGCCCGTCACACGCTGGTCTGGCTGCAGCGCTGGGAAGAGGACGGCGCCGCGCCGCTGCACGCCGAATGGTCGGGCCTTGTCCACGGTATCGGCACCGAAATCCGCCAGGGCCCGCACGAGGGCCATTTCCTGGGCACCGACGACAGCTTCGGCATGCTGCTGCGCGACACCCGGACAACTCACCTGATCCCGCTCACGACGCTTCTGGAGACCCGCCCATGAAACTCGCCCGCGCGACCCATTTCGACGAAAGCGACACCCGCGTCTTCGCCTCTTCGGCCCGCACCGGGGAATGGTGTATCTCTGGCGGGTTCGAGTTTTCGGACTGGAGCGAGGGCGACCTGGTCGGCAAGGCGCGCCAGGCCTTCGCCAACGGCTGGTTCGGGCTGGAAACCGGCGGACGCGTGACCTTCGTCGCCGTGGCGGCGGTGGAACCGGCCGAGGCCGAGCGCCTGACCGACCAGCTGGCCGCGCATTTCGTCACCTATTACGGCGCCCCCTCGGTCGAGGCCGCCCGCCCCGTCGCGGCCGAAGAGATCGCGCAGATGGCCGATCTGTGCGAAGATCACGACGACAACACGCTGCTGACCGTCTCGCGCGAGCTGACAGGCGCCGGCGTGCGCGAGGCCTACCGCGTGATCGAGGTGCGCGAGGCCGACCTGGGCCAGTTCGCGGTCCACGGCTCCGCCGACGAGTGATCCCCCTGAGATTGCAAGGCGCGCCAGCAAGGGCGCGACGAGCCCCCCCGTGGCGGCGCGATAGATAACCATTCCGACAATCAAACCGCGCCTTTTTCCATTTTCCATACGCGATCATTCCATGTCACTCTGAGCTCACCCGCCGCCCGGCCCCTTGCACGTGGGGCACGTGCGGCGGCCCCACGAGGAGGAGACATCCCAATGTCCGACCGTTACGCCACGGGCATGTCCGTGCGCCGCTCTGTGCTGGGCGATGCGCATGTGGACCGGGCCGAGGCGCAGAAATCCGAGTTTGACCGCCCCTTCCAGGAGCTCATCACCGAGGGCGCCTGGGGCACGGTCTGGGCCGGCGACCGGATCACGCCGCGCGAACGCTCCATGCTGACCCTGGCGCTGCTCGCCGCGACCGGCAATTTCGAGGAAATCCCGATGCATGTCCGCGCCACCGCCAACACCGGCGCCAGCAAGGACGACATCATCGAGGCCTTCCTGCACGTGGCCATCTACGCCGGCGTGCCCAGGGCCAACCACGCGATCAAGCTGGCCAAGCAGGTGCTCGACGAGATGGAGGAACCCGCCGATGACTGACACGACGACAGACGCGATCAAGGACAGGATCAGGGACGGTGGCCCCCTCATCCCGCGCAACCGCGCCGCCCATCCACCGGCCTATGATGTCGACTACAAGACCTCCGTGACACGCGCGCCGCGCTGGCCGCTGCTCTCGCTCGACAGCACGATCACCGAAGAAACCGGTCCGACCTTCGGCCACGACCTCCTCGGGCCGCTCGACAACAACCTGATCCTGAACTGGACCAGGGGCGAGGCCCCGGCCGTGGGCGAGCGCATCCTCATGCACGGCCGCGTGCTGGACGAGAACGCCCGCCCCGTGCCGAACACCCTGGTCGAGATCTGGCAGGCCAATGCCGGCGGACGCTACCGGCACATGAAGGACACCTATTTCGCGCCGCTCGATCCCAATTTCGGCGGCTGCGGCCGGACCATCACCGACGACAACGGCTGTTACGAATTCCTTACCATCCGCCCCGGCGCCTATCCCTGGCCGAACCGGGCCAATGACTGGCGGCCCATGCATATCCATGTCTCGGTCTTCGGCCATGCCTTCGGGCAGCGGCTTATCTCGCAGATGTATTTCGAGGGCGATCCCCTGATCCCGCTTTGCCCGATCGCGGCGACGATCAAGTCCCGCAGCCAGCTCGACAGTCTCGTGGCGCCGCTGGACATGGCCCGGTCGAAACCGATGGATTACCTGGCCTACAAGTTCGACATCGTCCTGCGCGGGCGGCGTCAGACCATGTTCGAAAACAAGCCGGAGGGGATGTGAGATGGTCCAGAAACTCGACACACTGGTGGAAACCCCGTCGCAGACAGCCGGGCCTTACGTCCACATCGGGCTGATGCCGAGCTATTGCGGCAATGCCGGCGCCTTCGAGACCGAGATCGGCCTCTCGCCCATCACCGACGGTGCCAGGGGCCAGATCATCGAGATCGTCGGCCAGGTGATCGACGGCACCGGCTGGGCGCTGCGCGACGCGATGATCGAGAGCTGGCAGGCCGATGCCGCCGGGCTTTACCCCGGCCAGCCCGGTGCCGATCCGAAGGTCACGGGCCATTGCCGCTTTGGCGCCGATGCCGAGAGCGGGGAATTCACCCTGCGCACCGTCAAGCCGGGCCCGACGCCGACCCGCGCGGGCGGGCAGCAGGCCCCGCATATCGCGCTCTGGGTCGTGGCGCGGGGGATCAACATCGGGCTGCAGACCCGGATCTACTTCGAGGACGAGGACAACAGCGCCGACCCGCTGCTGGCCCGGATCGAACAGCGTCCCCGTGCGGAGACGCTGATCGCCAAGAAGACCGGAGACGGGACCTATCGCTTCGATATCCGCCTTCAGGGGGATGGGGAAACGGTGTTCCTGGACCTCTGAGCCCCTGCCTGACCCGGCCCGTCGCTATTGTCGCCCCGACCGATGGCGCGACAATGGCGGGTACGGGCGAATAATGTCCCACGCGTGGGACACGATCCGCCCCCTTTTATTTCAAGGGCTTGCAGCGGCGTCTTAACACTCTGTTCATAAGTGCCCCGGCCCCTGCTTCTTCTTGGCCCAAATACCTCCGGGGGAGTCGCCCAGCGGGCGACGGGGGCAGCGCCCCCATGCAACCTGGCCGCCACGCACCAGCCTCCGGGGTCACCGCCCTCACACCCGCACCACCTGCGCGTCGATGACGACCGTGCCCCGCCCTTCGGTCACATGGGCCACGGCCTCGGGCAGCAGCGCCTCGAACTCGGCCACCGTGCCGGCGCGCAGGCCGAGCGCGCCGCAGGCGGTGGCGACGGCGGCGTGGTCCGTGGAGGGGGAGAGATCGGTCAGCGGCATCGTGTTGGACCTCGCGGCCGCGCCGTCCGGGTAGAGGCCTTCGACCGCGGCGCGCACCGCGTGCCATTCGCCGTTGTTGACCACCACCACCAGGATCGACAGCCCCATCGACCGCGCCACCTGCAGGCAGGCCAGCGGATTGGCGAAGATCCAGGATCCGTCGCCCGTCATCGCCACGCAGAGCCGTTCCGGGTTGGCCATGTGATAGCCCAGGGCCGCCGGCACGCCGAAGCCGAGGCCGCCGGAATGGGGGCTTTCGAACCAGGACTGGGGATCGGACAGGCGCATGCTGGGCAGACGCGCGCCAAGCTCGCCAAAAACCGTCACCGGGCGCGTGCGCGACAGGCGGGCGATGCGGGCGCTCAGCCACCGCTTCGTCAGGGTCCCGGCTTTGGTATCGGCGGCAACCTCGGCATCGCGCGCCTCCCACCCGGCGGCGTTGGCGGTGGCGACGCGGACCCGTTCGGCGATGCGGTCGCCCGGATCGCGCCGGTCCAGCGCGTCGCAAAGCGCCATCACCGTCTCGCCCGTGTCGCCGGGCAGGGCCAGGTCGACGCGGAAATTGCGCACCGGGGTCTGCGCGAACAGCGGATCCTGGCCAAGCTGGATCACCACGGTGTCGGGCGACGGAAGCACAAGCGCCCCGCCTTCCGAGATCTCTGACGGGCTCCAGGGGGCCAGCGCGTCGATCACAAGGATCACGTCGGCCTGGGCCAGCAGCGGCGCGGGATCGGGCCCCGCGGCCATCGGATGATCGGTGGGAATGGCGAGCTGCAGCGCCCAGTACTGGCAGACCGGGATCGCCCAGCGTTCCACCGTCTCGGACAGGCGGGCAAAGGCCGCATCCGACCCGGCCCCGCGCTGCGCGAAGATCACCGGAAAGCGCGCGCCGGCGATACGGCGGGCGGCGGCGTCGATATCCGCGCTGCGCGCCGCCGGGATCGCGGGGCGCATCTGCGGGCGACGGTCGCTGGGCAGATCCGTCTCGGCGCAGAGCACCTCGCGCGGGAGCGACATGTAGACCGGGCCGCGCGGCACCGAACAGGCAATGGCATGGGCGCGGTCGACCATGTCATGGACCTGCCCGGGAAAGCGCAGCTCGTAGTCCCACTTGCAGGCCTCGCGCACCAGCGCGGCCTGGTCGGCCATCTCCTGCCCCCAGCCGATCGGCACGGTGCGGGACCCGAAATGCCCGGCCTCGGTCACCGGCGTGCGGCCCGAGAAGATCAGCATCGGGATATTGTCGGCCCGAGCGTTCAGCGCGCCGATCACGGCATTGGCCAGGCCCACGTTGGTATGCACCATCACCGCCTGCGGCTGGCCGGTGGCCAGGGTGTAGCCATGCGCCATGGCGAGGCAGGCGGTTTCATGCGGCACCAGCACCGGGCGCGGCAGCGAGACGTCTCCGGGATTGGCGAAGGCCTCTATCAGGGGCGGGAAATCCGTGCCGGAATTGGCAAAGACGTATTTCACCCCCAGCTGTCCCAACCGGGCGAGCAGGGCCGCCCCCGCGTTGATCCGATCCATCCGCTGCACTCCACCCATGATCACCCTTGCACGGTGCCAGCTTACAGCGAGAGCACCGTGCGGCAACTCTCGTTCGGGTTGCGCGCCCCGGGATCGGCGGCCGGGGGCACGCGACAGGGTCGGCGAGAGGCTTGGCGCGGCGCGAGGGATGGGGCAGAAAGGCGCAATGACATCTGCACCGGACACGACCCTCGGCGATGCGCCGCTGTACCTGACCACCCGCGAGGTGGCCGACCTGCTGCGCGTGAAGGAACGCAAGGTCTATGACCTGGCCGCCGCGGACGAGATCCCGCATCGGCGGATCACCGGCAAGCTGCTGTTTCCGCGATCCGAGCTGATGGCCTGGATCGAGGGCGAAGGCACGCTGGCCCCGGCGGAGCGGCCGGCGGTGCTGACCGGCTCGCACGATCCGCTGCTGGACTGGGCGGTGCGGGAATCGGGATGCGGGCTGGCGACGCTGCTGAATGGCTCGACCGAGGGGATCGGCGTCTTTGCGCGGGGCGAGGCCGCGATTGGCGGGCTGCACCTGCCGGAGGAGGACGGCTGGAACATCCGGACGGTGGCGGCGCGGGGCTTGAGCGATTGCGTGCTGATCGGCTGGGCGGTGCGGGCGCGTGGCCTGATCCTGACGCCGGACGCGGCCGGGGCGGTGCAGGGCTTCGGCGACCTGAAGGGCCGGCGCGTGATGATGCGGCAGGAGGGCGCCGGGGCATCGGCGCTCTTTGACCTGCTGCTGGCCGAGCACGGCATGACCCGCGAAGAATTCGAGGGCGGCCCGACGCCTGCGCGGACCGAAAGCGACGCGGCGGCGGCCGTGGCGGTCGGCGAGGCGGATGCGGCGCTGGGGATCGAGGCGATGGCCCGTCAGTTCCACCTGGCCTTCCGGCCGATCCTGGAGGAACGGTTCGACCTGCTGATCGACCGGCGCGCCTATTTCCGGGAGCCGGTGCAGAGGCTGATGGAATTCGCCCGGACCGAAGCCTTTGCCGCGAAGGCCGAGGCGATGGGGGGCTACGACCTGGGCGAGACGGGCAAGGTGCGCTGGGTCTCGCCATAGACGCGGCCCCCAGGGGCAGACAGGGCGGAACCGCCCTGCCCTTTGGCATATGTCAGGCCGTCATTCGCCGGCGTTGGGGAAGAACAGCTGCTGGCCGTCGACCTTGTAGTCGGCGATGGCGTCCTGGCCTTCGGGCGAGATCACCCAATCCACGAATGTCTGGCCGGCCTCGACCTTCACATTGGGGTGCTTTTCCGGGTTCACCAGGATGATGCCGTACTGGTTGAACATGCGCGGGTCGCCCTCGACTGCGATCTCGTAATCGCCCTTGTTGCCGAAGGCGATCCAGGTGGCGCGGTCGGTCATGATATAGGCGCCCATGGCAGTGCCGGCGTTCAGCGTGGCGCCCATGCCCGAGCCGGTCTCGCGGTACCATTCGCCCGAGGACGCGGGTGCGTCGACACCGGCGGCCTCCCAGAGGCGCAGCTCGGCCTTGTGGGTGCCGCTGTCGTCCCCGCGCGAGGCGAAGGGCGCGCCGGCCTCGGCGATCTGCGTGAGCGCGGCGGTCACGTCGGAGGAGCCGGAGACGCCGGCCGGGTCATCGGCGGGGCCGACGATGACGAAGTCGTTGTACATCACGTCGTAGCGGACCACGCCGTCGCCGTCCGAGACGAACTTCTCCTCGGCGGGCTTGGCATGGACGAAGAGAACGTCGCCGTCGCCGTTGGCCGCGTTCTTGATCGCCTGGCCGGTGCCGACGGCGACGACGCGGACCTCGATCCCGGTCTTGTCCTGGAACATCGGCAGCAGGTGGTCGAAGAGGCCCGAATTCTGGGTCGAGGTGGTGGACTGGACGATGATGAACTCGTCCGACTGGGCCTGCGCCTGGACACCGAGGCCGAGGGCCAGGGTGGCGGCAGCCGCAAGGCGGACGACACTGCGTCTATACATGGAAAACTCCGTCATTGGGGATGGGATCAGGATTTGCGGTCGTCGAGATAGAGCCGCCCGTCGATCCAGGCGCGGGCCGGGCCGGAGCGCGGCGCGGTCAGCAGGACCGAGGCCGGCCCGGCTTCGGCGATGGTGCCCTCGTGCAGGAAGATCACGTCGTCGGCGAGCCGGCGGGCCTGGCCGAGATCGTGGGTGACCATCACCACCGTCACGCCCGAGGCATGGGCCCGGGCGACAAGGTCCTCGACCGCCTTGGTGGAGGCGGGATCGAGGCTGGCGGTCGGCTCGTCGAGGAACAGGATCTCGGGCGCGGTGGCCAGCGCGCGGGCAAGTGCCAGGCGCTGCTGTTCGCCGCCCGACAGGACGCGGGCGGGGCGATGGGCAAGGTCCTGCAACCGGGCCTGTTCCAGCGCCTGCATCTCGCGTTCGGCCCGTTCGGCGCCCGCGAAGCCGCGGACCGACAGGGCAAACCGCAGGTTGGCGCGCACCGAGCGGCGCAGCATGACGGGGCGCTGGAAGACCATGGCCTGCGCGTCACGCGCGGTGCGGTCCAGAGGGGCGCCGCGCCAGAGGACCTCGCCCTTGGTGGGGCGGATCAGCCCGTGCATCAGGCGCAGCAGAAGGCTTTTGCCCGCACCGTTGGCGCCCATGATCACCGTGCGCCGGCCAGGACGAATGCCAAGGTCGATGCCCCGGATCAGCGACCGGCCTCCGGCGACGAAACCGAGGCCGCGCGTCTCGAGCACGGGCGCGGCGGCGGGCGTATGTGCCCAGGGAACGGGAGACAATTCTGTGGGCATGTCACGCATGGGCCGCCCTCGCCGAGACGCCGCGCACGGCCATCACCCCGGCATTGACGATCAGCGCCAGCATCAGCAGCACGACACCAAGCGCCAGCGCAAGCTGCAGGTTGCCCTTCGAGGTCTCGAGCGCGATGGTCGTGGTCATCACCCGGGTCACGTGGTTGATGTTGCCGCCGACGATCATCACCGCGCCGACCTCGGCCACCGCGCGGCCGAAGCCCGCCAGCGCCACGGTGAGCAGGCCGATCCGCGCATCCCACAGCAGCGCCGAGAGACGGCGCATCGGCCCGACACCGAGAGAGGCGAATTGTTCGCTATATTCGCGGTCCATGTCCTCGACCGCCTGCCGGGTCAGGGCGGCGACGATGGGGGTGACGAGGATGGTCTGCGCGATGATCATCGCGGACGGCGTGTACAGCAGCCGGAGCGGACCGAAGGGGCCCGCGGCGGAGAGCATGAGGTAGACGGCCAGCCCCACCACCACCGGCGGCAGGCCCATCAGCGCGTTCAGCACCACGGCGATCAGTCCGCGGCCCGGAAACCGCCAGGCGCCGACGGCGGCCCCCAGCGGCAGGCCGATGACACAGGACAGCAGCACGGCGCTGAGCGTGACCCGCAGCGACAGCACGACGATCTCGATCAGATCGGCGTCACCGCTCAGGATCAGGCCCAGAGCAGCGGCAAGTATGCCGTGTTCGGACTGCATTATCTTCCTCTCTCCCCTCGCTCCGGGGAAACTTTGCACAAAAAGGACAGTAAATCCACCCTGCGCTCTTGGCAATCTTTCGACGCCTCGTCAAGCCGCGCCGGCGGGGCCGGTGCAGGGCCGAAGACCGGGTTCGGCGGGGATTGGACAGGCACCCTCTGCCCCGCGACACCCGCGCCGCTTGCCAGCGCTCTGCGCGGGCGGCAGTCTGGCCGTGCCTGAACCAAGGGGGCCGCCCATGACCGCACAAGACACCGATATCCGCCCGCTGGAGGTTGCCGTGACCGCGCCGGAGCCCGGCGATGCCACCCTGCATTTCATCGGACGGATCCACACCCCCTTTACCGAGCGCAGCCAGTGCCCCCGCCAGGGCAAGCCCGACGGCCCCGAATGCCGGATCGAGATCTTTCCACCCTGGGACCGGGCGCTGGAGGGGATCGAAGATTTCGCCCGGATCGAGGTGCTCTACTGGCTCGACAAGTCGCGACGCGATCTTGTGGTGCAGAATCCCGGCCACACGGACCGGACCTACGGCACCTTCGCCCTGCGCTCTCCGGTGCGGCCGAATCCGATCGGGACCTGTCTGGTGGACCTGCTGCGGGTCGAGGGCAACGTGCTTGTGGTGCGCAGCCTCGATTGCCTCGACGGAACCCCGCTGATCGACATAAAGCCGGACCGCTGCGCCTTTTCGCCCAAGGCCCCGCCAAAACCCTGATTTATACGATAAACGGATCGCCACAAGCGGCCGGACCGGCCCGGCGCCGGATAATAATCCGTCTGAGACGGAGCTTGGCTGCCGCTGACCGTATTTTACGCTACAGCCCTGAGAAGATTATGCTAAGTTGACAACAACTCAGGATCGAATAACACATCCTTAAGCGTGTGGAGAGGATCGAGCGTGGCACCGGACAGCGAACAGCTTGACGCACCGAAAGACATCGTGGCGATCGCGGCCTCCGCCGGCGGTCTGGAGGCCACGTCGCTGCTGGCCCAGAACCTGCCCACATCCCAGGATTGCGCCTATGTGATCGCGCAGCACATGTCGCCCACGCACAAAAGCATGCTGGTGCAGCTGCTTTCGCGCGAGACGACGCTGGCGGTGGAGGAGATCCAGGAACGCACGGTTCCCCAGCCCAACACGATCTACATCCCGCCGCCGGGCCATGACGTGGTCTTCGAGGGCGGCGCCTTTGTCCTGCGCAAGCCGATGGGGCATTCGGCGGCGCCCAAACCTTCGGCCGACCGGCTGTTCAAGTCGCTGGCCCAGGAAAAGGGCGAGCATACGATCGGCGTCGTGCTGTCGGGCACCGGGTCCGACGGCACCTATGGCGTGCAGGCGATTCGCGAGGCCAGCGGCATCACCATCGCGCAGGAGCCGGGATCGTCGAAATACGACAGCATGCCCGTTTCCGCGATTCGCACCGGCTGCATCGACCTGACCCTGCCGCCCCAGCAGATCGGCCAGCACCTGGCACTGATCCTGGAGCGCCCGCGCAACCTGTCGACGCTGAAGCTGATCCAGGAGGACCGGTCGCGGAACACGGATCTTTATCAGATCCTGCTGGCCCACACGATGGTCGACTTCCGCCAGTACAAGGAAAGCACGATCAACCGCCGGGTCCACCGCCGCATGATCGCCAAGGGAATCGAAGATTTCGAGAGCTACGTGGAACTGTGCCGCCGGTCGGTCGAGGAGGTCGACGCGCTGTATCGCGACCTGCTGATCTCGGTCACGTCCTTCTTCCGCGATCCCGAGCAGTTCAGGGCGCTGGGCAAGTACCTTGGCGAGCGGATCGCGCAGACCGAAAACAAGGAGCCGATCCGCATCTGGATCCCCGGCTGCGCCACCGGCGAGGAGGCCTATACGATCGCGATCCTCGTGGTCGAGGCGATGGGCGGTTTGGACGAGATCGAGGGCGACGCGCTGCAGATCTTTGCCACCGACATCGACCAGCAGGCCCTGGCCGTGGCGCGCAAGGGCGCCTACCCGGCCGCCGCCGCCAGCGACATACCGAAGGAATTCCTGAACCGCTACTTCGAGTTCGGTCAGGAGACCCTGCAGGTGAAGCCGAAGCTGAAGAACTTCGTCATGTTCTCGCGGCACAACGTGTTCCAGGACGCGCCCTTCATCTCGGTTGACCTGGTGTCGATCCGCAACGTGCTGATCTATTTTTCGGCCCGGCTGCAGGAGCGGGTGCTGACCCGGATCCAATACGCGCTGAAAAGCGATGGCCTGCTGCTGCTGGGCACCTCCGAGACGACCGGCGTGCAGGAGGACATCTTTGTCCAGATCGAGCCGACGGCCAAGGTTTTCCGCAAGCGCAACAACCGCCTGGCGCCCAAGGTCTCGAAGAGCCTCGTGTCGCCCACGCAGGAGACCGCGCGCCATCACGACCTGCCGGTGTCGGGGGATCACACCGCCGAAAGCTGGGCGCGCTTCGACGTTCTGGCCCGGGCGGTAGTCAAGAACGGGCTGGTGACAAACCGAGACCGGTCGGTTCTGAAGATCTACGGCGACATCGCCCCGTTCACCGAGATGACGCGCCCGATCGCCGGGGGCATGACGCTGACCGTGCTGCACAAGCCGCTGGCCTTCGAGGCGGCGAGCATGACGCTGGTGACGCTGAAACAGCGCGAGATGCGCTATGGCCAGTGGCACAACGTGTCGGGGCGGGATTTCGACATGGTCCGCATGGTGGCCTACCCCCTCCCCGCGCTGGATGATCGCGAGGAGGACCTGGTGCTGATCGGCTTCCTGACCGAGATGCGCCCCGAGGCCGACCCCGACCGCGGCGAGAGCAGCGATTACGTCACCCACCTGGAAACCGAACTGGCGCGGAGCCGCGAGACGTTGCAGGTCACGATCGAGCAGCTGCAGACCTCGAACGAGGAGCTGCAATCGGTCAACGAGGAATTGCAATCGGCAAACGAGGAACTGCAGTCCACCAACGAGGAGCTGGAGACCACGAACGAGGAGCTGCAGTCGACCAACGAGGAGTTGATAACGGTTAACGAAGAATTGCTCGTCAACACGTCTCAGCTCGAACGGATCTCGGCCGAGCTGCGCGGGCTGATCCATTCGCTGCCCGCCAAGGCGCTGATGCTGGACCAGGGTCTGCTGATCCGCCATGCCTCGGCGCAGGCGCTGGAAGACTTCGACATCCGCGACCGCGGCCATTCCTACGGCCACCTCAGCCAGATCAACCTGCCGGCGGGCTATCCGCCGCTGATCGAGATCTGTTCGCAGGCGCTGATCGACCGCAAGCCGCGGCGGTTCAACTTCGAATCCGACCACGGGTCGATGACGCTGTCGGTGGCGCCGCTGATCTCGGGGGACGACCAGCTGATCGGGCTGATCGTCCTGGCGGTCACCGACGAGGCGATCGTGCGCCCGGTGCTGCGCGTCCTCAGCCATTTCGGCACCGTCGGCACCTGGCAGTTCGACCCGTCCACCCGAACGACGCTTTGGTCGCAGGAGACCGCGCGGATCCATGGCGTCGACTACGACGGCACCCGCCGGCCGCTGGAAAACACCCTGTCCTTCTACCACCCCGAGGACCGCGACAACGTACGCTCTCAGATCGACAAGGCCTTGGAAGAAGGGCATAGTTTCCAGTTCCGGGCCCGGCTGATCCGCGGCGACGGCGCCACCGCCGTGGTCGAGGCGGCGGGCTACACGATCACCAACCAGTCCAACGAGGTCGCAACGGTGATCGGCGTCATGCGCGATCGCTCGCGCGCCTTCTACGACGAACTGTTGGCCCAGCATCACGAGGAGATCAACGCCGAGGCGCATGTCGGCTCGTTCTGCCACGACATAGAGTGCGACGTCTCCACCTGGAGTCCGACCCTTTACGCCGTGCTTGGCTGTCCGGACGACACGCCCGGATCGATGGAGGCCCTGCTGGACCGCTTTGCCGAACCCGCTCGCGAGCGGGTGCAGAAGGTTCTGCAGGAGGCGATCAGCGACAAGACCGCCTTTTCCTTCGAGGAAGAGCTGGAGATCTGCGACGGCACCCGCCTGCCCTGCCGCGGGCGCGGCAAGGTCGCGCTGGACGCGGCGGGAGAGGCCACGCATCTTTACGGGTCGATCAAGCTGCTGGATCCGGCCCCCAAGGCGATCCCCGACACGGCGGAGTGAGGACCTAATTTCCGCCCCAATCGCTCTTTCCCGTTAATGAAATCTCAAGGTTGTGGCGGCACAACCGTGAGTAACAATAGACGTAGCTAACAGAAGATTGGGCCACGGGCAGATGCCGACTTCTTTTCAGACAGACGACAGCGCCATTGCGATATCGTTGTTTCGCGACCTCGGCACCGGGCAATGGTTCGTTGCCCGGATGGACCTCTCCTTCGGGAATGTCCTTCACCAGATCAGGTTCCGGTCGGCTTCGCCGCTGGAACAGGCTTTTTGCGCCACTTTCGTGGACCGCCTGCGCGACTACCTGCCGCGCCGTCCCGATCCCACGGTGCTGGCCGATTCCTCGGTCAGCTTTCAGCTCGACCACGTGGTGCTGAAGGGCATCCGGGTGATCGCGACGCGGGTGATGGATGGCTACCAGACCATCGTGGTCCGCTTTGCCAGCGCGCTTGGCGCCCTGACCTCGATCCTGGCGCCCGGCTATCGCCCCGATCCCGTGGCCCAAGCGCTGGAGGAGCCGGAGCAGCACGAGGCGCTGACCGTGCAGGCCCAGGCAGAGCCTGCGCAGGACAAGATCGCCGAACCGGATCGCGTTCCGAGCCGGATCTGAAGCGCACCCACCCTGTCTCTCTCGCTCCGCGCATCTCCTGCCAGAGCACCTACCGACAGGCCGGCCCCGCGCCGCGCGGCGTGATCCCGACGTCCCTGCAGGCCACGCGCTGTCCCCGGGTTGGCGCATTTCCGGCCATCACATCCCTTCTTCCCTGGTTCCGATATACCCCTGCGGCGGCGGCCGGCAGGGTCTATGCATTTGTAGGGTCAGGTGCCGGCCCTGGAATGTCCTTTTCGGGCTGGTTCAGGCTGCCGGCGGGCGTGGATGCCACCGAAAGGCGAGCCACTCAACATCCTGCAATCATTTGTGAAACGCCCTGAACCGGGCGGCGCGCAGGGCTGCGCTCTTTCGATCCCGGTGATCCCGCGCCGGGGTGGATCGCCCAAGGCCACGCTTCGGGCCCGAAACGGGAAGGATCCGGCTGTCCCGCGCTGTGCGCGTCGCGGTTCCCGGGGACCCTCGGCGCCTCAGGCGCGCGTGGCCACGTAGTCGCAGTTCCAGGTGGCGCAGGCGGCGAGTTCCGCGGCCGGCATCGGCTTGCCGAAAAGGTAGCCCTGCCCGATCATGTCGCCGATCCCCGCGATCGCCTCCGCCTGGCTTTCGGTCTCGACCCCCTCGACCACCACGTCGGCGCCAAGCGCATGGCCCAGCGACACGATGGACGACACGATCTCGCGGTCGCGGCGGTTGTTGTCGATATGCACGACGAAGCTGCGGTCGATCTTCAGCCGCGTCACCGGCAGGTCCTTCAGCAGCGAGAGCGTCGAGAAGCCGGTTCCGAAATCGTCCAGCGCCACCTCGACCCCCAGCTCGCGAATCCGCTTCAGGCTGCGCCGCCCCGGGTCGTCGGCCAGAAGCAACATGCTCTCGGTCAGCTCCACGACCAGTTCCTGCGGGGCCACGTTGAATTCCTGGCAGCAATCGCTGAGGAAGCGCACGAAGCCCGGCTCGGTCATCGTCGCGGCCGAGACATTGAGCGAGATCGGCAGCGACCCGCGGCTGCGTTCGCGCCACTCGGCCATCTGGGCGCAGACCTTACGGATGATCGCCCGGTCGATGTCACGGATCAGCCCGTTGCCCTCGGCGGTCGAGATGAAGGCCGCCGGCGGCAGCAGCCCGTGGCGCGGATGCTGCCAGCGGCACAGCGCCTCGGCCCCGATGACCTCGCGCGTGTCGAGATCCACGAGGGGCTGAAAATAAGGCACGAAGCAATCGTCCTCCACCGCCTCGCCCAGGTCGGCGGCATGGGCCTCGGCCGGGGTGGGACGGGCCAGCGCGGCGCGGGCCGCGGCAAAGAGCGAAACGCGGTTCCGGCCCAGCTGCTTGGACTGGTACATCGCCATGTCGGCCCGGCCCAGCAGCGCATCGAACCGGTCGCCGTCATCGGGAAAGAGGCTGGCACCGACGCTGACACTGAGGCGCAGGGTTTCGTCCTGGATGGCAAAGGGCAGCGACAGGGCGGCGCGAATCTCCTCGGCCAGGTCGCGCACGGCATCGGCGCCGGACACGTCCTCGGCCACCACGACGAATTCGTCACCACCCAGCCGCGCGATGATGTCGCCGAGCGGCACGATGCCACGCAGGGTTTCGGCCACATGGACCAGCACCTCGTCCCCGAAGAGATGGCCGCAGCGGTCGTTGAGGCTTTTGAAATCGTCGAGATCGAGCAGCAGCAGGCCCAGCCGGTGGCCGGCCTCGCGGCAGCGTTCGATGGCCTGTTCCGACTCCGCCTCGAGGTAGCGGCGGTTGAACAGGCCGGTCAGCGGATCCTGAAGGGCGGAGCGTTCAAGCTCCTTCTTGGTCATGACGACCTCGGACACGTCGAAGGCGGCAAAGGTGTACCCGGTCACCGCGCCGGAGCCGTCGCGCAGGGCGCGGACAACGATCTGCTCGGGAAACAGGCTGCCGTCCTCGCGCTGGCCCCAGGTCTGTTCGCTCCAGGTCTTGCCGCTGTCGGCGGCCTGGCGCGCGTCTTCCCAGAAACCGTAATCGGTGACGCCGTCCAGCGCCCTGAGTTCACGGAACCGGCGCCCCTGCAGCTGGCGTTCGCTGAGCCCCACCATCTTGCGAAAGGCGTCGTTGGTCCGCGAAATGCGCCCGTCGCGGTCGAGGATCACGGTGACCTCGGGACGCTGCTGAAAGAAGGCCTCGACCTCGGACAGGGCGGCGGAGGGGGCCGGCGCCAGGCTGCGGTCGGGCTGCAGGTAGAGAACGATCAGCAGCAGCGCGCCAAGCACGAGAAGGCCGGCGAGCGGCGACAGCAGCATATCGGAGAGCGAGACAGGCGGCAGCGCGCCGGCGGGCAGAGCACCGGGTGGTGGCCTGGCACCGGCACTCAGGATGTAGAGCGTGAAGAACAGGACCAGAAGGGAGTAGAGCACCAGGGCCACCCTGGCGATCACCTTGCGGTGCGGCATTGCCACGCTCCTTCACCGACCCCGCCACCGCGCCGGCCCGCGCGGATCTTCCGTTGAACCGACATGCGGGCGCCTATCCTACCCGTTGAACTCGGGCCGTATCTGGCACCCAAAGTGGTTAACAAAATCTTAAATAACCACGGGATATTCAGGTAATCGCAGCAGTTTGCAGCGCGGGGCCCCTGCGGTGACCGGGGCCGCGGCCCAGGCAACCGCCGCCACGCAAGCCCCGGGGCGCGCGCCCCTGCCCGGGATCAGATCTCGTCGATGGCCTCCAGGCTTTCGGGCAGGATCTGGCCGCCGTCGACGACGATCTGCTGGCCGGTGATATAGCCCGCCTCGTCCGAGGCGAAGAACAGCGCGGCATTGCCGATATCCTCGACCGCGCCAAGACGCTTGAGCGGGATCGAGGTGGCCATAGTATCGAGGTACTCCTGCCCCAGGTCCTGCAGACCTTCGGTGAAGATGTTGCCCGGCATCACGGCGTTGATCGTGGTGTTGTACCGGGCCAGCTCCATCGCGGCGGTCTTGAGAAAGCCCAGCTGGCCGGATTTCGAGGCGCCGTAATGGGCCCAGCCGGGAAAGCCGGTGACCGGGCCGGTGATCGAGGAGGTGACGACGACACGGCCCTTTCCGGCGGCCTCGAAGGCGGGGATGCAGGCCTTCACGCAGAGGAAGGTGCTCTTGAGGTTCACGTTCATCACCGTGTCCCAATCCTCGGGCGCCATGTCGATCAGCTTGATCTGCGGAAAGATCCCGGCATTGGCACACAGGATGTCGACGCCTCCGAAGGTGGCCATCGTCGTCTCGACCATCGATTGCACGCTGGCCCAGTCGGCCACATCCGTGGCGCAGAAGGCGGCGGTGCCGCCCGCGCTTTCGATCTCGGCCACCGCCGCGGCGCCGGATTCGGCCCCGCGCGCGGCGATCATGACCCTGGCGCCCTGCGCCGCGAAGACCTTTGCGATGCCCCGGCCGATGCCCTTGGACCCGCCGGTCACGATCACCGACTTGCCTGCGATCGATGTCAGCATGAATGTCTTCTCCCGTAGTGAGACGCCGCGAGGCGCCGGTCCTGAGTGTTGATTTGCGTGCGCCTTTCGGCTGCTTTTGCAGCAGGCCCGACCAACTGAACCCGGAGCACGGCGGCCGCGGCAAGGGCCGGGCTTGTGCGAAGGCCATGCAGGGCCTAGCGAGGGATGGGACCGCCGAAGAATAAGGCAGGGAGATGACCGGATTATACGATGACGCCTTTGTCGAAACGCTGCGCCGGGGCGCGCTGGGGCTGACGGCGGAATGGGGGCTGGGGCCCGGGACCGAGGTGGAGCTGCTGACCCTGTCGGAGAACGCCACCTTCCTGGCGCGCGACCCGGCCGCGGCCGAGCCCGTGGTGCTGCGGGTGCACCGGCCGGCCTACCACACGCGGGCGGAGATCGAGAGCGAGCTGGCCTGGATCGAGGCGTTGCGCGCGGCAGGCACGGTGGAGACGCCGGAGCCGCTGCGGATCCGCGATGGCGGTCACGTGGCGGCCTTCGAGGATGGCGAACAGACCCGGCACGTGGTCGGCTTTCGCTTCATGTCCGGGGCGGAACCGGATGCGGATGCGCGGCTGGTGCCGGGGTTCGAGATGCTGGGCGCGATTTCGGCGCGGCTGCACGGGCAGGTGCGGGGCTGGACGCCGCCCCAAGGGTTCGTGCGCAAGACCTGGAACTGGGAGACGGCCTTTGGCCCCGACCCGCTCTGGGGCGACTGGCGCGCGGCGCTGGGGCTGGATGCGGAAGGCAAAGCGCTGCTGGAGCGGCTTGCCGGGCGCTTGCGCACCAATCTCGCGGCCTATGGCGCGGGGCCCGACCGGTTCGGGCTGGTCCATGCCGATCTGCGGCTGGCCAACCTGCTGGCCGATGGCGACCGGCTGGGGGTGATCGATTTCGACGATTGCGGGTTCTCTTGGTTCGCCTATGACTTCGCCGCGGCGATTTCCTTCCTGGAAACAGAGCCCTACATCCCCGACCTGCAGGCGGCCTGGCTGAAGGGCTACCGGTCCGTCGCGCCCTTCGGGGCCGAGCACGAGGCGATGCTGCCGACCTTCATCCTGTTCCGCCGCTTGCTGCTGACCGCCTGGATCGCCAGCCACGCCGAGACCGAGACCGCCGCCTGGGCCGGGCACGAAAGGTTCACCCAGGGCACGCTGGACCTTGCCGAGGGCTACCTGGCGGAGGCCCCGGCGTGAGCGAGGAGACGCGCCAGATCCTTGACATGAACGCCTTTCGCCCAGGCGTGACCCAGGCGGATCCGGCGGTGGCGCGGCGGCTGCGCAACCTGGGCGCGGCCTCGGTCCTGTTCTACCGCGAACCGATCGAGATGGTCGCGGCCCGGGGCGCCTGGATGGAGGCGAAGGACGGGCGGCGCTACCTGGATTGCTACAACAACGTGCCCTCGGTCGGGCATTCGCACCCGCAGGTGGTCGCCGCTGTCTGCGACCAGATCGGGCGTCTGAACACCAACACGCGCTACGTGGTCGAAGTGGTCGACACCTATATCGACGCGCTGAAGGCGAAGCTGCCCGAGAGCCTGGAAAACGTGGTGCTGACCTGTTCGGGGTCCGAGGCCAATGACCTGGCGCTCCGCGTGGCCCGGGCCGCCACGCGCGCCCGCGGCGTGATCGTGACCGAGACGGCCTATCACGGCAACACAGAGCTGACGACGCAGGTTTCGCCGTCGGCCTGGAAACGCGGGGGCAAGCCCGACTGGGTGGAATGCATCCCGGCGCCGACCCCGAAGACCGCGCGCAATTTCGGAGAAAGCGTGGCCCGGGCCATGGCGGCGCTGCAGGCGCGGGGCCATCGCGTGGCGGCGCTTCTGGCGGACAGCATCTTTTCCTCGGACGGGGTCTATGCCGATCCGCAGGGCTTCCTGGACGCGGGCGTGGAGGCCGTGCGGCTGGCCGGGGGGCTGTTCATCGCGGACGAGGTGCAGCCGGGGTTCGCGCGCACCGGATCGGCCTTCTGGGGCTTCGCGCGCCACGGCGTGGTGCCGGACATGGTGACGATGGGCAAGCCGATGGGCAACGGTTTCCCCATGGCGGGCCTGGCCGCGCGGCCGGAACATCTGGCGATGTTCTGCCGGGACGTGGGCTATTTCAACACCTTCGGGGGCAACCCGGTGGCGGCGGCGGCGGGGCTGGCGGTGCTGCGGGTGATCGCCGACGAGGGGCTTGAGGAGAACGCGGCCTGGGCCGGAGGGCGGCTGAAATCCGGGCTGGGCCGGCTGGCGAAGGAGACAGGGTGCCTGGGCGAGATCCGCGGCGCCGGGCTGTTCCTGGGCGTGGATATCCGCAAGGCCGAAAGCGGGCGGCCGGATCCGGACCGGACAAGCGGGATCATCAACGGGCTGAGGGACGAAGGCGTGCTGATCGGCGCGGCCGGCAAACATGGCGCGACGCTGAAGATCCGCCCGCCCCTGTGCCTGAGCGCGGAGGAGGTGGATCATTTCCTGGGCGCATTCGAGAGGGTTGTGGCCGGGTGATCCATTTGGGCAGGTCCGCCTGAACCGGTGCGGGTGTGAACGGGGGCGAGGATGCCCGGGACACGCCCCAGGCGGGCACCCTACGCCAAGCGCGCTGCCGTGTCCTCCAGCGCATGCCAGAGCGACCCGGCCAGCGAGCGCATCCCCATCACGGTCAGCCGGCTATCCGACCGCCGGATCAGGACGACACTCATGTGATGCATCAGGGTCCGTGTGGCCTTGCCCGGGGTCAGTGCCTCGGGCGGCAGGTTCACCAGCCGTTCGAGCAGCGTCCCAAGCGCCTCCGCCGGAGCGACCAGATCCAGCACGACCCAACCATCCGTCTGCTCGGTCACCGAACAACCCGGCGCCTCTGCGGCCACCGTCGCGGCGAAATCTCCGTTTTCGGACCCCTCGATCATCCATTGCCCCGGCCCGGTCCAGAAGGCGCCCTTGTCCTGCAGGACCACACTGTCCCCCGGCCCCGGCAGGATCAGCCCGAACGGCGCGGGTTCGGACGCCGCCGCCCGCAGCGCAAGCGAGGCCAGCCCGACATCCGTCCGCTCCGTCAGGGTCACCGCCCCGATCTCGCGGCGCATCGGGGCATCGGCGCCAAGCGCCGGTTCGGGGATCAGATCAGTCACGCGGCCGGTCTCCCTCGGGGTCCACGAAATGGGCGGAGACGACCTTCAGCCGCACCTCCGAGCCTTCCAGCGGGTTGGCGGCAACGATCACCTCGTCCATGCGATCCGCCCCGTCTTTCAGGAACCCCAGCCCGATCATGGTCTGCAGATGCGGGGAATAGCAGGCCGAGGTGATCCAGCCTTCGTCCGTGTCCATGCTGCGCACCGCGCCTTCGGTGAAGAGATGGGCGCCGGACACGACCCGCTCTTCGGCATCCACGGGCCTCAGCCCGACCAGCCGCCGGGTGTCCCCCGCCATCCCCGGACGGCGCGACATCACCGCGCCGATGGCATCCTTCTTGACCGACACCATCCGCCCCAGCCCCAGCATCGCGGCGGTGGTCTGCCCGTTCAGCTCGGCGCCCGCGGCATGGCCCTTCTCGATCCGCAGCACGGCCAGCGCCTCGGTCCCGTAGGGCGTCACGCCCAGATCCGCGCCCAGTTCCATCAACCGGGCCATCACCGCGCCGCCATAGCGCGCGGGCACCGCCAGTTCATAGGCCAGCTCCCCCGAGAACGAGATCCGGAAAAGCCGCGCGCGCAGGCCGCCGGCCACGGTCAGCGGCGCGCAGGCCATGAAGGGAAAGGCGTCGCTGGACAGGTCGAACCCGTCCACGATCCGTTCCAGCAGCGCGCGCGATTTCGGCCCCGCCACGGCGATCTGCGCCCAGGCATCGGTGGTCGAGACCAGCTGCACATCCATGTCGGGAAACAAGGCCTGCCGCGCGAATTCCATGTTGCGGAAGACCGGGCCGGCATTCGCGGTGGTGGTGGTGACCACGTAATGATCCTCGGCCAGCCGCGCGCAGGTGCCATCGTCGTACAGGATGCCGTCCTCGCGCAGCATCAGCCCATAGCGGACGCGGCCGACCTTCAGGCTGGCCATGGCGTTGGAATAGATACGGTCGAGGAACGCCCCGGCATCGGCGCCCTGCACGTCGATCTTGCCCAGCGTGGTGACGTCGCACAGGCCCACGTCGCGGCGCACGGCCAGCGCCTCGCGGTCCACGCTCTGACGCCAGTGGGTCTCTCCGGCCCGCGGGAAGTATTGCGCGCGCATCCAGGGGCCAACCTCGACAAAGACGGCGCCCTCGCGTTCGGCCCAGCGGTGGGTCGGCGGCAGGCGGCGCGGGCGGAACCCGGGCCCGGTATCGCCGCTGCCCAGCACACCCATCGACACAGGCGTGAAGGGCGGGCGATAGGTCGTGGTGCCGGTCTCGGGGATCGACTTGCCAGTCAGCTCGGCCATCACCGCCAGCGCCGTAACATTGGCCGTCTTGCCCTGATCGGTCGCCATGCCCAGCGTGGTCCAGCGTTTGAGATGCTCGACCGAGACCATGTTCTCCTGATGCGCCAGCCGGATATCCTTGACCGTCACGTCGTTCTGCTGATCGACCCAGGCGCGGCGCTTGCCCGGCACATGCCAGAGCGGCGCGATGGCCTGCGGCGGATCCTCGGTCGCGGGCAGATCCGCGCCGGTCACGGACATCCCGAGCGCCGCGAGGGCCTCTCCGGCCACCCGCGCGCCATCGGCCATCGCGGCGGCGCAGCCGCCGCGCCCGGCCGCCGCGCCAGCGGCGGCAAGGCCCGCAGGGCCACCCTGCCCCGGCACGAAGGCCGCGATCGTCGCGTCCCAAACGGGCCGCGACCGGTGATGCCCGGTCAGGTGCAGCGTCGGGTTCCAGCCGCCCGCGACCCCAAGCGCCGAACATTCCAGCCAGGTCGACGTGCCATCGGACTGCGTGACCTCGATCGTCCTGAGCGCCCGCCGCCCCTGCGTGCCGGTCACCACGGCGCCGCGCATCACGTTGTAATCGCCGAAGCGTGGCGCCTCCGCCCGGCTGTCGATCACCGCGAAAACCTTCACGCCCCGCGCCACCAGGTCCAGAGCCGTGCGGTGCCCGTCGTCGCAGCAGGTGAAGATCGCCACCCGCCCCTCGGGCGCAACGGCCCAGCGGTTGAGATAGGCGCGCATCGCGCCGGCCAGCATGATGCCCGGCCTGTCGTTGTCGGCAAAGGCTATGGGCCGTTCCATCGCGCCCGCCGCCAGCACCGTGCGTTTCGCCGTGATCCGCCACAGCCTCTGCCGCACCGGGCCGGGATCCGCCAGGTGATCGCCCACCCGCTCCACCGCGCCATGGATCCCATGGTCATAGACCCCGAAGACCGTGGTGCGCGGCAGGATCCGGACATTGTCCATCCGCCGCAGATCGGCCTCGGCCTGCGCGACCCAGTCGCTGGCAGGCTGGCCATCCAGCAGCTGGCTCTCGGCCAGCATCCGGCCGCCCAGCCGGAAATCCTCGTCCGCCAGAACCACCCGGGCGCCGCTGCGCCCCGCCGTCAGCGCGGCGGCCAGCCCCGCCGCACCACCGCCGATCACCAGCAGGTCGGCATGCAGGAACCCCCGGTCATAGCCGTCCGGATCGGGCGCCATCGACAGCGCGCCAAGCCCAGCGGCGCGGCGGATCATCGGCTCGTACAGCTTTTCCCAGAACGCTTTCGGCCACATGAACGTCTTGTAGTAGAACCCCGCCGTCAGCAGCGGCGCGGCCAGGTCGTTGACCGCCAGCGCATCGACCGCCAGCGAGGGCCAGCGGTTCTGGCTCCGCGCCTCCAGCCCGTCGTAAAGCTCGGCCACCGTGGCCCGCGTGTTCGGCTCTTGCCGGGCGCCGGAGCGCAGTTCGACCAGCGCGTTGGGCTCTTCGGAGCCGGCGGTCAGCACCCCGCGCGGGCGGTGGTACTTGAAACTGCGCCCCATCAGCTGAACGCCGTTGGCCAGCAGGGCCGAGGCCAGCGTGTCGCCGCCATGGCCGATGTAATTGCGCCCGTCGAAGGTGAAGGTCAGGATCTGACCCCGGTCGATCAGCCCACCGTCGATCCGTTTCATCGGCCCGGCCCCTTCACCAGCTCGGCGCCAAGGATCTCGTGCGTGGTGGTGTCGCGTGTCACCACCAGCCAGGACCGGTCGCCATGTTCGTGATACCAAAGCTCGCGATGCGGCCCGGCGGGGTTGTCGCGCAGGTAGAGGTAATCGTGAAACGCCGCCCCGGCGCCCTCGGCCATGCCATCGGGCCGGTCGATCAGGCGGGCATCGCCCAGGTAGGTGAACTCCTGCGCGTCGCGCGGGCCCAGCAAAGGATGCGGGATCAGCATGTCACGCCCTCCCGAGACCGGCCTGCAAGGGCCGGGCGAGGCCGCCACGCGGCAGGTCGAAATCCGGATCTCATCGCAAGCGCCCTCAATGCAGGTTCGGCTGGGCGCCCACGCCCTTTTCGTCGATCACATGCCCGGTCTCGAACCGGTCCAGCCGGAAGGCCGTCGCAGTCTCGTGCGGGGCGTCTTTGGCCAGCAGATGCGCAAAGCAATAGCCCGAGGCCGGCGTCGCCTTGAACCCGCCGTAGCACCAGCCGGCATTCAGGTAGAGCCCTTCGACCGGCGTCCTGTCGATGATCGGCGAGCCGTCCATCGACATGTCCATGATCCCGCCCCAGCTGCGCAGCAGCCGCGCGCGCCCGATCATCGGCATCAGCGCCATGCCCCCCTCGGCCACGTCTTCCATCACCGGCAGGTTGCCGCGCTGCGCATAGGAATTGTAGGCGTCAAGATCGCCGCCAAAGACCAGCCCGCCCTTGTCGGACTGGCTGACATAGAAATGCCCGGCCCCGAATGTGATCACACCGTCAAGGCAGGGCTTCAGCCCCTCGGTCACGAAAGCCTGCAGCACGAAGCTTTCGATCGGCAGGCGCATCCCGGCCTTCGCCATGACCCGCCCCGTGGATCCGGCCACGGCCACGCCGGTCTTGCGGGCCCGGATCGTGCCGCGCGAGGTCTCCACGCCCCGGCAAACGCCGTTTTCGATGACAAACCCGGTGACCTCGCAATTCTGGATGATGTCCACGCCGCGCCGGTCCGCCCCGCGCGCATAGCCCCAGGCCACGCCATCGTGCCGCGCCGTGCCGCCGCGCCGCTGCAGCAGCCCGCCCCTGATCGGAAAGCGCGCATTGTCGAAGTTCAGGAACGGGTACATCGCGCGCACCTGGTCGCGGTCCAGCAGCTCGGCATCGGCGCCCGACAGGATCATCGCGTTGCCGCGCCTGCGGTAGGCGTCGCGCTGGCCGTCGGAATGGTACAGGTTCAGCACGCCGCGCTGCGAGACCATGGCGTTCAGGTTGAAATCCTGCTCCAGCCCTTCCCACAGCTTCATCGAGAATTCGTAGAACGGCTGGTTCCCCGGAAGCAGATAGTTCGAGCGGATGATCGTCGTGTTCCGCCCGATGTTGCCCGAGCCAAGCCAGCCCTTTTCCAGCACGGCCACACGCGCCTGGCCGAAGACCTTGGCCAGGTAATAGGCCGTGGCCAGCCCGTGCCCGCCGCCGCCAACGATGATGATGTCGTATTCGGATTGCGGTTCGGGATCGCGCCACAGCGGGCGCCAGCCGCGATGGCCGCGCAGCGCCTCGCGCAGGATGCGGAAACCGGAATAGCTCATGTCTCAGATATCGAGCGTATGCTCGCGCTCCCATTCGGAAAAATGCGAGACGAAACTGTCCCACTCCTGGTGCTTCATCTTGATATAGGAGGCGGCGAATTCTGGTCCCAAAGCGTCCTTGAATGTCGCATCCGCGTCCAATGCCCGGATCGCGTCCAGCAGGTTCAGCGGCAGTTTCGGGGCATCGGTGACGGTGTGGCCCTCGGCATACATGTCGATGTCATGACGCTTGCCGGGATCGGCCTGCGTCTGCAGCCCCGAGAGCCCGGCGGCGATGATCGCGGCCTGCAGCAGATAGGGGTTGGCCGCACCGTCCGGCAGACGCAGCTCGAACCGGCCCGGGCCGGGCACGCGGACCATGTGGGTGCGGTTGTTGCCGGTCCAGGTCACCGTATTGGGTGCCCAGGTCGCGCCCGAGGTCGTGCGCGGCGCGTTGATGCGCTTGTAGCTGTTCACCGTCGGATTGGTGATCGCGGCCATGGCAGTGGCATGGGCCATGATCCCGCCCAGGAAATTGCGGCCCTTCTCGGACAGGCCCAGCTCCATCGTATCGTCGGCAAAGGCATTGGTGGCGCCATCCGGTGTCCAGACCGAGATATGGGCGTGGCAGCCGTTGCCCGTCAGCCCGGCGATGGGCTTGGGCATGAAGGTCGCGCGCAGCCCGTGCTTCTCGGCCACCGACTTGACCATGAACTTGAAGAAGGAATGGCGGTCGGCGGTCACCAGCGCGTCGTCGAAGTCCCAGTTCATCTCGAACTGGCCGTTGGCGTCCTCGTGGTCGTTCTGGTAGGGACCCCAGCCGAGGTCGAGCATGTAATCGCAGATCTCGGCGATCACGTCATAGCGGCGCATGACGGCCTGCTGGTCGTAGCAGGGTTTCTCGGCGGTGTCGGCGGGGTCCGAAATCTCGGTCCCCTCGGGCGTCAGCAGGAAGAATTCCGCCTCAACCCCGGTCTTGACGCGATAACCGGCCTCCGTGGCCTCGGCCACCAGCTTGCGCAGGACGTTGCGCGGGGCCTGCGCGACCTCGGCACCTTCCATCACAGGGTTGGCGGCGACCCAGGCGACGTCCGGCTTCCAGGGCAGCTGAATGACCGTATCCGGGTCCGGCACCGCCAGCATGTCGGGATGCGCGGGCGTCATGTCGAGCCAGGTGGCAAAGCCGGCAAAGCCCGCCCCTTCTTCGGCCATGTCGGCGATCGCCTGGACCGGCACCAGCTTGGCGCGCTGGCCGCCGAAAAGATCGGTGAAGGAGATCATGAAGTACTTAACGCCCTTTTCCCGGGCGAAGGCGGCGAGGTCGGTCATCTGGTTCTTCCCTGTTTCCGCGGCGGTGGGGTGAAACCCCACCCTACGGTCATGTCACGGTCCGGTGCCCCGTTGTGCCGGTCGGCTCTGCGTCCGATCCGGGCGGGCCCGGCCTTCCTGTCGGGCCGGTGGGCGCCATGCCGCGTTCCGGCCCGGGTTGTCCGCTGCAGGCGGGGCAAGGCCCCGTCCCCTTGGCGTCATCGCCGCGGGTGTAGGGTGGGTTTTCAACCCACCGTGTCCCGCGCTCAGATCCCCTTGCCGGGGATCCAGTTGGTGCCCGCCAGCGGCACCTGCGCCATGGCAGCCGCCTCGATCGTCAGCGCACAAAGGTCCTCGGGCTCCAGGTTGTGCACGTGGCTCTTGCCGCAGGCCCGTGCCAGAGTTTGGCATTCCAGCGTCAGCACGTTGAGATAATTGCGCAGCCGCCGCCCCGCCGCGACCGGATCGAGCCGCGCCATCAGCTCGGGATCCTGCGTGGTGATGCCGGCCGGATCGCGCCCCTCGTGCCAGTCGTCATAGGCCCCGGTGGTCGATCCCAGCGCCTGGTACTCGGCTTCCCATTTCGGATCGTTATCCCCCAGCGCGATCAGCGCCGCGGTCCCGATGCTTACCGCATCCGCGCCAAGCGCCAGCGCCTTGGCCACATCCGCGCCGGTGCGAATGCCGCCCGAGACCACCAGCTGCACCTTTCGGTGCATGCCCAGGTCCTGCAGCGCCTGCACCGCGGGGCGGATACAGGCCAGCGTCGGCTGGCCCACGTTTTCGATAAAGACGTCCTGCGTCGCCGCCGTGCCGCCCTGCATCCCGTCCAGCACGATCACATCCGCACCCGCCTTCACCGACAGCGCCACGTCGTAATAGGGCCGCGCGCCGCCGACCTTGATGTAGATCGGCTTTTCCCACTTGGTGATCTCGCGCAGTTCCAGGATCTTGATTTCCAGGTCATCGGGCCCGGTCCAGTCCGGGTGCCGGCAGGCCGAGCGCTGGTCGATTCCCTGCGGCAGGTCACGCATGCCGGCGACCCGTTCGGTGATCTTCTGCCCCAGCAGCATGCCGCCGCCCCCGGGCTTCGCGCCCTGCCCCACGACCACCTCGATCGCATCGGCGCGGCGCAGATCGTCGGGGTTCATCCCGTAGCGGCTGGGCAGGTACTGATAGACCAGCTTTTCCGAATGCCCGCGCTCTTCCTCGGTCATGCCGCCGTCGCCGGTGGTGGTCGAGGTGCCGGCCATCGTCGCCCCGCGCCCCAGCGCCTCCTTGGCGGGACCCGAAAGCGAGCCGAAGGACATGCCCGCGATGGTGATCGGTATCTTCAGCTCGATGGGCTTCTTGGCAAAGCGCGTGCCCAGCGTGACGCCGGTCTCGCATTTCTCGCGATAGCCCTCCAGCGGGTAGCGCGACATCGACGCGCCCAGGAACAGCAGGTCGTCGAAATGCGGCACACGCCGTTTCGCGCCGCCGCCGCGAATGTCGTAGATGCCGGTCTCCGCCGCGCGGCGGATCTCGGAATTGACCTCGTTGGAGAAGGTCCACGACTGGCGCGGAAGTGTCCGGGGGGTCTTGTCCATGGCCTCAGTAGTCTCCGGCATGGTCGATGTTGAAATTATAGAGCTTCCGGGCCGAGCCGTAGCGTCTGAACTCTTCCGGCTTCGCATCGGCCCCGGCCTTTTCAAGCAGGTCGGCCAGGATCTTCAGATGTTCGGGCCGCATCTCCTTCTCGACGCAATCGGCGCCCAGCGACTTGACCGACCCGCGCACGAAGAGCCGCGCCTCGTAAAGGCTGTCCCCCAGCGCGTCGCCCGCATCGCCCAGCACGACAAGGTTGCCCTTCTGCGCCATGAAGGCCGACATGTGACCGATGTTGCCATGCACCACGATGTCGATCCCCTTCATCGAGATCCCGCAGCGCGACGAGGCATTGCCCTTCACCACCAGCAGCCCGCCGTGGCCCGTGGCGCCCGCGTATTGCGAGGCATCGCCGTCCACGATCACCGTGCCGGACATCATGTTTTCCGCCGCACCGGGCCCGACCGAGCCTTTGACGTGAATCGTCGCCTGCTTGTTCATGCCGGCGCAGTAATACCCGGTCGAGCCCTTCACGGTGACGTGGATCGGTGCATCGAGCCCGACCGCGATGGCATGGGCGCCGCGCGTGTTGGTCACCTCGAACGCCTCGTTCGAGCCGGCCGCGGATTGCAGCGTCTCGTTGATCTCGCGCAGCTCCATGGCGCTCATGTCCAGGGTCTTCACCCCGGTCTCGGATGGCATCAGGGCAGCCTCCATGTCAGCGTTCCCAGAAATAGACGGTGGCCGGCTCCGGCTCCCAGACCTTGGCGCTCTCGATCCCCGGCAGGTCGGCGAAGGCGCGGTATTCGGATCCGAAGGCCACGTAATCCTCGGTTTCGGCCAGCACCGCCGGTTTGCAGGCGATCGGGTCGCGCACGACGCCAAAGCCGTTGCGGGTGCCCATCACGAAGGTGAAGAACCCGTCGAGGTCCTGCAGCGTGCCCTCCAGCGCCTCGCCCAGGTTCGCGCCGCCCGCGATGCGCGAGGAGATATAGGCCGCGCCGACCTCGGTGTCGTTCTCGGTGCGGGTGACAAAGCCCTCGCGCGCCAGCTCGCGGCGCAGGCGGTTGTGGTTCGACAGCGATCCGTTGTGCACCAGGCATTCGTCCGACGCGGTAGAGAACGGATGCGCGCCCAGCGTGGTCACCGCACTTTCGGTGGCCATCCGCGTGTGGCCGATCCCGTGGCTGCCGCCCATCTCGCGCAGGCCGAAGCGGGCGGCCACGTCCCGGGGCAGACCGATCTCCTTGAAGATCTCCATCGAGGCGCCGCGCGCCATGATCCGCAGGCCCATCTCTTCCAGCGCCGAAACCGCCGCATCCGCCGCCGCTTCGGGCAGCGTCACGACGGCATGGGTGTCGATCACCCGGATCCCGGGCGTGGTGCCCGTGGCCTCGGCCAGCCGGGCGTCGAGCCCGTCGAACGCCGACGTGTCATCCGACTGCACGGTGATCTTCACGCCCTCGCCCTCGGCGCCATAGATCGCGATCCCGGCGCTGTCCGGGCCACGGTCGGTCATGGTGATCAGCATGTCCGTCAACATCTCGCCCAGCTTCGGGCACAGGTCGTCGTTTTTCAGAAAGAGGCCAACAATGCCACACATGGCGCGTCTCCGATCTCGCCCGGGGCTCACGGCCCCCCTTGGGCAGAGGATTAATCCGGCTGCGCTTTCCCTGCAAGAAAGAAATTTCACCACACAGAAAATCAATTTGCCGGGCACGCCAGACCCCCCACCGCTGCTCAACCGTTGTGCAGAGGCCGGCCGCAAGGCCGTTGAAAATCAGGAGCGGTCACCCGGATAGGGGCGTCACTTCTGCTGCGGATAGGTGATGATCGACAGGTAGCGCGCGGGCAGGTCGATCAGCACTTCGGGCCCATGCGGCGCGTCGGCGTCGAAGACGAGGGAATCGCCCGGCTCCAGCAGATACAGCTGATCGCCATGGCGGTAATCCACGGTGCCCTCCAGCATGTAGAGGAATTCGATCCCCTCATGCTGGAAGGTCGGAAAGCGGTCGCTCTCGTCGTTCAGGTCGATCAAGTAGGGTTCGACCACGACGCCGCTGTCGTTCGAGCCGATATGGCCCAGCAGCCGGTACTGGTGGCCCGCGCGGGTCCCGGCCCGCGCGATCTCCACCCCCTCGCCCGCCTTGACGTGCATCGCGCCGCGCGGCTCCTCGAAGCCAGAAAACAGCTGCACCAGCGGCACGCGCAGCGCGTTGGCCAGCGTCTGCAGCGTGGCAAGAGAGGGCGAGATCACGCCGTTCTCAATCTTGGACAGCATCCCCACCGACAGGCCGGTCTGGGTGGCCAGTTCCGACCCGGTCAGCCGCTGCCGCTTGCGCAGCTCGCGGACCTGGCGGCCAATGGCGACCTCCAGCTTCTTCTCGCGCACCTCGCGGACGGCATGGGGATCCTGGGTCAGATGGGTGTCGCGGACGCTGGTCTTCTTGGTCATGACGCGCCCCTCCTCAGGCGGTTGGGGGGTTTTATGCCATTGGCCGCCCCGGGTACAACCTCCGGCCGGCCGCCCCGGCCAGGTGCCCCCTCACCGCCCCGCGCCGGGCAGCCCGCGACGGCGGGGCGGGCGGGCGGGAGCTGTCGCGGGCTGCCCTGCGTCCGGCAGGACGCATCCGCCCGGACCGCCCGCACCACAGCCCGCATCCGCGTCACCCCTCGAAACAGGAGGCGATGAGCGGCTTGAGGTTCGCCTCGGTCAGCGCCACCGGGTTGCCGCCGCAGGACGGATCGGTCAGCGCCAGCCGGGTCAGCTCGTCGATATCCGGATCGGTGATGCCCAGCCCCGACAGCGAGGTCGGAATGCCCAGCCCGGCGATCAGCTCGGCCACGACGCCCCTGAACCCGTCGAAGCCGCCCGCGATCCCCAGGTAAGCCGCGGCCGCCGCGATCCGGTCCTCGATCTCGGGCCGGTTGAACTCCAGCACCTGCAGCATCACCGCGGCGTTGGTCGTGCCATGATGCGTGTTGTAGATCGCGCCCACGGGGTGCGAGATCGCATGGATCGCGCCCAGCCCCTTCTGGAAGGCCGTGGCGCCCATGGCGGCGGCCGACATCATCTGCGCCCGCGCCTCGATATCCGTGCCATCGGCATAGGCGCGCGGCAGGTAGTCCTTCACCAGCCGCATCCCTTCCAGAGCGATGCCCTGGCTCATCGGGTGGTAATGGGGCGAAGAATAGGCCTCCAGGCAATGGGCGAAGGCATCCATGCCGGTGCCGGCGGTGATCGCGGGCGGCATGCCCACTGTAAGCTCCGGATCGCAGATCACCTGCGCGGGCAGCATCTTCGGATGGAAGATGATCTTCTTCATATGCGTCTCGGAATTGGTCAGCACCGTCGCGCGCCCCACTTCCGACCCGGTCCCGGCGGTGGTCGGCACCGCGATGATCGGCGCGATTGCATCCGCATCGGCGCGGGTCCACCAGTCGCCGATATCCTCGAAATCCCAGACCGGACGGTCCTGCCCCACCATGAAGGCCACCGTCTTCGCCAGATCCAGCCCCGAGCCGCCGCCGAAGGCGATCACCCCGTCATGCTCGCCCGCCCGGTAGGCCGCGATCCCGGCGCCGAGATTGGCCTCGGTCGGGTTCGGATCGACCTCGGCAAACAGCGCGCGCGCAAAGCCCGCCGCCTCCATCACGTCGAGCGCGGTCTGCGTCACCGGCAGGGCGGCCAGCCCCCGGTCGGTGATCAGGATCGGGTTGGTCATGCCGGCGGCCTTGCAGGCCTCGCCCAGCTCCTGGATGCGGCCCGCCCCGAAGCGGATGGTGGTGGGATAGGACCAGTTGGCCGTCAGCGTCATTTGAGTGTCCTCAGGTGGTAGGATTTCGGTCGTGTCAGGTTGTGGTAGCCGATCACCGACAGCGAGCCGCCCTTGCCGGTCTGCTTGCAGCCGGTCCAGCACAGCGCCGGGTCCAGGTAATCGGCGCGGTTGAGGAAGACGGTCCCGGTCTCAAGCTGTTGCCCGATCGCCTCGGCGCGGTCCATGTCGGAGGTCCAGAGCGAGGCGGTCAGGCCGTAGGCGCTGTCGTTCATCAGCGCGATCGCCTCCAGGTCGTCGCTGACCGGCATGATGCCGACGACGGGGCCAAAGGTCTCTTCGCGCATCACGGCCATGTCGTGGGTCACGTTGATCAGGATCTGCGGCGCCACATAGGCCTCGCCCGCGTTCGGGAAAAGCTGCGGGTCGATCAGCGGCGTGGCGCCCTTGGCGATGGCGTCTTCCACCTGGGCGCGCACCGTCTCGGCAAAGCGCACATGGGCCATGGGGCCCAGCGTCGTCTCGGGATCCAGGGGATCGCCCAGCTTGTAGCCCTCGACAATCGCCTGCGCCTTCTCGACGAAGGTTTCGAACAGGGACGCGGCGACATAGATCCGTTCGATCCCGCAGCAGCACTGGCCCGAGTTGAACATCGCCCCGTCGATCAGCGTGTCGACGGCGGCGTCCAGATCGGCGTCCTCCATGACGTAACCGGGATCCTTGCCGCCCAGCTCAAGCCCGACGCCCGTAAAGGTGCCCGCGGCGGCGCGTTCGATCGCCTGCCCGCCGCCCACCGATCCGGTGAAATTGACGAAGCCAAAGCGTTTCTCGGCGATCAGCGTCTCGACCGTGTCGTGATCCAGCGCGAGGTTCTGGAAGACCTCCGCCGGCACGCCCGCCTTGTGGAACGCCTGCGCCAGGTGTTCGCCCACCAGCAGGGTCTGGGCGGCATGTTTCAGCACCACGGCATTGCCGGCGATCAGTGCGGGCGCCACGGCGTTGATCGCCGTCATGTAGGGGTAGTTCCACGGCGCGATCACCAGCACCACACCATGCGGCTCGCGCGTGATGTAGCGGCGGAAGCTCTCGCTGTCCTCGACCTCGATGGGCGCAAGCGCCTGTTCCGCGATCTCGGCCATATAGGCGGCACGTTCATGAAAGCCGCCGAATTCGCCGCCGTAGCGGATCGGACGCCCCATCTGGCGTGCCAGGTCGGGGACGATGGTGTCGTTCATCTCGCCGATGATCTCGACACCCTTCATCACCCGCGCGATGCGCTCCTTCAGCGGCAGCGCGGCCCAGGCGCGCTGCTCGTCTGCCCCTTGCAGGACGGCCTCGCGGGCGGCATCCGGCGTGAGGAACGGCCGCGAGACCAGCAGCGAGCCGTCGATGGGGGAAATGCAATCGAAGCTCATGCCCGTTCGAACCCGCGCTTGAGTTCCCAGTCCGTCACCGCGCGCTCGAACTCCTCCTGCTCCCATTCCGCGCCGCGCACGTAGTGATCGACCACCGCGTCCCCCAGCGCCGCGCGCAGCATGGCCGAGCCGCGCAGCACCTCGGTCGCGTCGCGCAGGGTCGTCGGAATGTCCGGGATATCGGTCGCGTCATAGACATCGCCCGTGACCGGAGGCGCCAGGTCCAGCCCCTCCTCGATCCCCGCGATCCCCGCCGCCAGCAGCGCCGCGATGGCCAGATACGGGTTCAGGTCCGAGCCGCCGATCCGGCATTCGACGCGCACCGCCTTGGTCCCGTCGCCACAGAGCCGGAAGCCCGCCGTGCGGTTGTCCACCGACCAGCCGATCTTCGTCGGCGCGAAGGTGCCCTTGGCAAAGCGCTTGTAGCTGTTGACATAGGGCGCCAGGAACACCGTCAGCTCGGCGGCATATTTCAGCTGACCGGCCATGTAGGCCTTCATCGTCTCGGACATGCCGAGCTTGTCGTTCGGGTCATGAAAGGCGTTCGAGCCCCCCGACCACAGCGACTGGTGCACGTGGCTGGAAGAGCCGACCTTGTCCGCCGACCATTTCGGCAGGAAGGAGGCCGAAACACCCTGCTGCCACGCGATCTCTTTCACCGCGTGCTTGGCGATCGTGTGGTATTCGGCGGTGTTCAGCGCGCTGTCGTAGCGGATGTTCAGCTCTTCCTGCCCGGCCTCGGCCTCGCCCTTGGAATTCTCCACCGGGATCCCGGCGGTGACAAGGTGATTGCGGATCGGCCGCATCACCGCCTCCTCCTTGGAGGTCTGGAAGATGTGGTAATCCTCGTTGTAATCGCTGATCGTCTTCAGCCCGGCATAGCCCCTTGCCGCGTTCTCCTTCAGCGTGCCCTCGAACAGGAAGAATTCCAGCTCGGTCGCGCAGAAGGGCGTGAACCCCAGCGCCTCGGCCCGCGCCACCTGCGCCTTGAGGATCGAACGCGGGGATTGCGGGATTTCTTCGTGGGTATGGTGATCCAGCAGATCGCACAGCACCATCACCGTGCCCTCCAGCCAGGGCAGCGGCCGGATCGTGCCCAGGTCCGGCTTCATCACGTAATCGCCGTAGCCCTTCGACCAGCTTGTGGTGGCATAGCCCTCGGGCGTGGCCATCTCGATATCGGTGGCCAGCAGGTAATTGCAGCAATGGGTCTCTTCCCAGGCGCTGGCGAGGAAATGGCTGGCGGTGAACCGCTTGCCCATCAGCCGCCCCTGCATGTCGACAATGCAGGCCAGCACGGTGTCGACCGCGCCAGCCTCCACCTGCGATTTCAGGTCGTCGAACGTCATGCATCCGGGCATCTGGGCATCTCCTTAACTCTTGGTGTCAGGACTTGAGCCTGAGATTGTCCGGGTCGTAAAGGGGCCTGAGGGTCACTTCGGCCGGTATCTTCTCTCCGGCGACGTCCAGCGTGTAGGTTCCGCCGAGGATCCAGTCACTTGTGGCCCCGCCGACGTGCCGGACAAAGCCCATGCCGATCGCTTGACCTATCGTGTGGCCATACCCGCCCGAGGCAAGATACCCGACCCGCTCGCCATCGCGAAAGATCGTCTCGCGGCCCAGCAGCACGGTGTCGGGCGGCGCGGTGAAGGTGGCCAGCCGCCGCTCGGGCACCGTACCCCGCGCGGCCTCCAGCGCGTCCTTTCCGCGAAACGGCGTGTCCTTCCGGCAGGCCCAGCCCAGCCCCGCCTGCAGCGGCGTGGTGTCCGGCCCGATCTCGCCACCCCAGGCGCGATAGCCCTTCTCAAGGCGCAGCGTCTCGATCGCGCGGTAGCCCGCATCGCGCAGCCGGTGCGCGGCCCCGGCCTCGTGCAGCGCCTCGAACACCGCCACGGCATATTCGCTGGGCAGGTGCAGCTCCCAGCCCGGCTCGCCGGCGTAGGACAGCCGCAGCGCCAGAACCGGCGCGCCTGCGATGAAGATCGTGCGCGCCGCGCCGAAGGCAAAGCCGTCGTTGCTGACATCGTCGTCGGTCACCTGCTCCAGGATCGCGCGCGCCTTCGGCCCCATCAGCGACAGCACGGCACCGGCCGATGTCACATCGACCAGCTGCGCGTTCATCCCCTCGGGTATTCCCCTGGAAATCCAGTCGAAATCCCTCGTGGCAAAGCCCGTCCCGGTGGTGATGTAATACTCGGCCTCCGACAGCCGCGCGCAGGTCACATCGGCCTCGATCCCACCCCGGTCATTGAGCATCTGCGTATAGGTCAGCCGCCCCGGAGGCCCCGCCACATCCCCGGCGGCAATCCAGCTGAGCGCGGCTTCGGCATCCGGCCCCTTCAGCAGGAACTTGGCGAACGAGCTCTGGTCGAACAGCGCCGCCGCCTCCCGGCAGGATCGGTGTTCCCGCGCGACGGCGGTGAACCAGTTGGGCCGCCCGTAGGTGTAGACATCGCGCGCCTCTTCGCCGTCTTCGGCAAACCAGTTGGGCCGCTCCCAGCCCATCTTCTCGCCAAAGACCGCGCCCCTCTGCGCAATCTGCGCGTAAAGCGGCGAGCGCCGGGCAGGCCGGCCCGAGCTGTGTTCCTCCGACGGCCAGGCCATCGTGTAATGCTTGGCATAGGCCTCGCTCGTCCGGCTGCGCACCCAGTTGGTGTCGCGATGCGGCCGGCCGAAGCGGCGGATGTCCACGGGCCACAAGTCAAATGGCGGCGCCCCCTTGGCGACCCATTCCGCCAGCGCCATGCCCGCGCCGCCACCGCTTGCGATGCCGAAGGCGTTGAACCCCGCGCCGACGAAGAAGCCGGGTTGCTCCGGCGCCTCGCCCAGGATGAAATTCCCGTCCGGCGTGAAGCTTTCGGGCCCGTTGACCATCGACTTGATGCCCGTCGTCTCAAGCGCCGGTACCCGGCCAAGCGCCTTTTCCATGATCTGTTCGAAATGGTCGACATCATTGTCCAGCAACGAGAACTGGAACCCCTCGGGGATGCCCGCCACGGCCCAGGGCTTCGGGTTGGGTTCATAGCCGCCCATCACCAGCCCGCCGACCTCTTCCTTCCAATAGGTCAGCCGGTCGGGATCGCGCAGGGTCGGCAGATCCGATGTCACGCCCGCGATCAGTTCGGTCACGAGATACTGATGCTCCATCGACACCAGCGGCACGTTCACCCCGTAACGCTTTGAAAAGTCGCGGGTCCATTGGCCGCAGCAGACCACGACCTTTGGCGTTTCGATCCGGCCCTTCGCGGTTTCCACCCCTGTGATCACACCCTTTTCGATGCTCAGCCCGGTGACCTCGGTCTCTTCCACGATCAGCGCCCCGGCCATCCGGGCGCCCTTGGCCAGCGACAGGGTGATGTCCGACGGGTTGGCCTGTCCGTCGGTGGGCAGGAAGGCCGCGCCGATGACGTCCGACACATCCATCAGGGGCCAGAGCTCCTGCGCCTCGGACGGCGACAGCAGCTGCATGTCGAGGCCAAAGCTTTGCGCCGTGGTCGCCTGGCGCCTGACCTCGGTCCAGCGTTCGTCGTTACAGGCAAGCCGCAGCCCGCCGTTGCGTTTCCATCCCGTGGCCTGGCCGGTCTCGGCCTCCAGCCGGTCATAGAGATCGACGGAATATCCCAGCAATTCCGTGATGTTGGCAGAAGATCTCAACTGCCCCACCAAGCCGGCAGCATGAAAGGTGCTGCCCGACGTCAGCTTGTGCCGTTCCAGCAGCACGACATCCACGCCCAGCTTGGCCAGATGATAGGCGGTGGAACAGCCGATGATGCCGCCGCCGATCACGACAACCTGGGCGGTGCTTGGCAGATCTGTCATGGCATGTCTTTCCAGGCGGCCAGCGCGGTTTCAAATCTGGCCATGTTTTCAGTTGTATAGGCGGCATAGTCAAAGTCGATCTCCGAGGTGATCTCGGACACCATGGACCACATCGTCTCGCGCAGGAGCGAGCCGCATTTCATCGCCGCGTAGCGTTTCAGGAAGGCCGCATCCGGCGCCTCGCCAAAATAGCGCACGAGCATCTCCTGCTCCGCCTCGGCCGGCAGGTCGGCATTGCTGGCCAGCCCGCCCAGGTCGAACAGCGGGCTGTTGAACCCGCCGTATTCCCAATCGACCAGCCACAGCCGGTCCGCGCCCCGGATCATGTTCTGCGGCAGAAGATCGTTGTGCCCCAGCACCAGCCGCACCGGGCCGACCCCCTGTTCCAGCAGCGCCGCCTGTTCCAGAAGATACGTGAGCTTTGACATGTAGGACGATGATTTATCATATAGAAATGCCGCATAGTCGCGGCACACATGAAACACCCAGAAGGTCAGGACCGGCCCGCGCAGGATCGGCGTCACCTCGCGGTGCACCTTTGCCACCAGGTCGGTGGCCGCCGCCAGAGTGGTCGCGTCATGCAGGTCCGCCTCGGCCAGCGCGTCGCCCTCGACAAAGTCGAAGACCAGAGCGCCCGGCTCGGCATGGACGACCGGCGGCGAAACCCCCGCCGCCGCCGCCGCGCGGGCGATCGACAGCTCATTCCAGCGCATCACCCCGTGTTCGGGAATGTCCTGGCCCAGCCGCACCACGTATTTGCGGCCGCCGTCAGTGACCACGGCATTGATGTTGGTGATCCCGCCCTCCAGCGGGACGATGTCGGTCGGGGCGTCCCAGCAGCTAAGCGTGCGGATGCGGCGTTCGACGGTGTCAGTCATAATTCCCCTTGGCCCGGCTTTTCGTCGGGTCGACATGCGGGAAGGGCACGACGCGGGCTTTCAGGCGCTTCTGATGGCCGTCAAGCTGGCCGACCTCCAGCGCGGTGCCCTCCGCCGCATGATCGACGAAGACCCGCGCCAGCGCGATGGTCCTGTCGAGGATCGGAGAGCGCGTGGCCGATGTGATCACACCCACCTGCACGCGGCCCAGCCGGACGCAATCGCCATGGGCCGGCACCTCGTTGCCGTCCAGCTCCAGCCCCACAAGCCGCTTTTGCGGGCTGGCCTTGCGGGTTTCCAGCGCCGGGCGGCCGATGAACTGCACGTCGTTTTTCAGCGGCACGGTAAAGCCGATGCCGGCCTCGAACGGGTCGGTCTGGTCGTCGAATTCATGGCCCGCAAAGGCCAGCCCCGACTCGATCCGCAGGATGTCCAGCGCGGCCAGCCCCAGAGGCTGCATGCCTTTCGCCGCGCCAGCCTCCCAGAGCGCATCGAAGACGGTGACCGCGTCCCTGGGGTGGCAAAAGACCTCGTAGCCCAGCTCACCGGTGTAGCCGGTGCGGCTGATCACCACCGGCGTGCCGTCATAGCCGCCGATCCGCGCGATGGTGAACCGGAACCAGCCCAGCTCGGCCACCGTGGGCTGCGTCGGCGGGGTCCAGAAGACCTCGCTCAGGATCTCGCGCGACAGGCGCCCCTGCACGGCGACATTGCTCAGCTGATCGGTGGAATTGCGCACATGGGCGTTCAGCCCGTGTGTCTCCGCCATCTCGCGCAGCCACAGGCCGCTGTCGTCCGAACCGCCGATCCAGCGGAAGTTGTGCGCGCCCAGCCGAAAGATCGTGCCATCGTCGATCATCCCGCCATGCTCGGCGCAGATCGCGGTATAGACCACCTGCCCCACGGCCAGCTTCGCCACATTGCGCGTGGCGCACAGCTGCATCAGCTGTTCCGCATCCGGGCCCGTGACCTCGTATTTCCGCAGGGGCGACAGATCCATGATCGCCGCCTTGTCGCGGCAGGCCCAGTATTCGCCCAGCGTGCCCACATTCGGGAAGGAATTCGGCAACCAATAGCCCTGATACTCCACGAAATCGCGGGTATGGCGGGCAAAGGCCTCGTGAAAGCCGGTTTCGCGGGTATCCTGCACGTCGTCCTCCGGGATCTTGCGCCACCCGATGGAGCGCGCGAAGCGTTCGGTGTCGCGATAGGTGCGCAGCTGGATTTCGGTCGGCTGCCAACCATTGGCCGGGTCGATGTCATCCGGACAAGCGGTCGAGACGCAGACAAGGTCGGTCAGCGCCCGGAGCAGGACGAAATCGCCGGGGCGCGACCAGGGTTCGTCGGTGGCGATGGCGTGGGTGTCGTCCAGCTGGGTGTTGAAGAAGAAGTTGATCGCGGGCCATCCGCCGCGCGCGGCAATGCCATAGGGATCAAGTGCCGCGTTGATGTTGTCGGTGCAATTCACATGGCCGGGATAGCCCATGTCCTCGTAGAACCGCGCGGTGCAGGCGAGGCCAAAGGTGTCGTGCCGGCCGCAGGTGTCCTGCACGATCTCGACCAGCGGTTCGAGGTCGGTGTTCCAGTATTTCGAATGCAGGCCCGGCATCGGGTAGATGGAGCCGGTCATGGACCGCGTCGCGGTCGGGTCGACCTCGCGGGCTGTGCCACGGTCGATGGACCGTGCGGAAAACGCCTGGAAATCCGAACATTCCCGCCCCTGCACGTCGAGGATCTGGATATAGGCGCCGGCGGGCACCTCGTAGACAAAGGCCTCGCCCGGGTTGATCTGATGGTCGATCAGCGCATCGGCCAGCGGATCGGGCGGCAGGTGCAGCCCGGTGTTGCGCGCATTGGCCCGCCGGACATAGAGGATCAGATCGGTGGGCGTGTCCTGCGCCTCGGGCGCCATCGGCCCGCCGGGGGCGGCGAGCACGACCAGCGCATCGGATTGCGCCGTGAAACTCACGCTGTCGCCCACGCGGCTCTCCGGTCCGTGCAGCGCCACGGCCCGCGCGTCCGCCAGATCGCAGCCCGCGCGGCTCAGCACATCGGCCACGGCGCGACCGGACCGGCTCGCCAGCAGCGCCGCGCGCAGCCCGTCGGCGGGGATATCGGCGCGGGCCCCGATCAGCCCGGCATCGGCGGCCCCGTCCCGCCCGAAGGCCAGCAGCTCACCGCGCTGCCCGCCTTCGCGGTCGACCACGATCACCTCGTCGCCGGGGGCCAGACGCACCGCCCGGGACCCGCCCCCGGGGACGGGGTGGCGTTCGGTCCCGGGCGGCAGGACCGGCAGACCGGGCTGCACGACACCCGACCTCTCGCCCGGCCGTTCCAGCAGGCCCATTATTCCGCCGCGTCCGCCGTGGTCTGCAGATAGCTTTCCAGGCTGTCGTCCAGCGCATCCTTCCACCGCGTATGGTGCGGCGGCGCCATCGTCCCGGTCATCGGCGAGACATAGCCATGATCGCGGAACGACATGATCCCCTTCTTCTTGTGCTTCTTCCATTGGAAGAACGCCTCGTTCGCGCCGTCGACGTTGAACGACGGGTAATCCGTCTCGGCGATCAGCTCTTTCACGTAATCGCCCTGGTAGACGATACAGGCGTAATCATCGGCCAGCGCATCCTCGTCGGCCTGCCGTTGCTGCCAGTCGGCCTCCATCGCGGCGGCGTCCGGCAGGGCGATCCGGCCCAGGATCACGTCGCGCACCCACCAGGCCTGCGCGTCGAACATGTTGAACGTGTACCACTGGTCCTGCATCCCAAGGTAGAACAGGTCCGGATTGCCGGTATAGACCACGCCCTTGTAAAGATCGCTCGCCGCCAGCCGGTTCGCCGTCTTCAGCCTCAGATCGTCGGGCAGGAACGGGAAATGATGCTTGTAGCCGGTGCACAGGATGATCGCGTCCACCGTCTTCGACGTGCCATCCTTGAAGAAGGCTGTCTTGCCCTCGACCTTCTCCAGCGCCGGCACCTCGGCCCAGTTCGACGGCCAGTCAAACCCCATCGGCGCGGTGCGATGGCCCACGGTGATCGACTTCGCCCCGTATTTCCAGCATTGCGAGCCGATGTCCTCGGCCGAATAGGACGTGCCGAGGATCAGGATGTCCTTGCCCTCGAACTCGCGCGCGTCGCGGAAATCATGGGCATGCAGGATGCGGCCGTTGAACCCTTCGAAGCCCGGGTAATACGGCACGTTGGGAAAGGAGAAATGGCCCGAGGCGACGATGACCTTGTCGAACTGCTCCTTCGTCTCGGTATCCGCCTCGCCGTTGCGCGCGGTGACGGTGAACATCCCGTCGGCATAAGTGACATCGCGCACCACGGTCGAAAACCGGATCCAGTCGCGCACGCCGGCCTTCTTCACGCGGCCTTCGATATAATCGAACAGCACCGCGCGCGGCGGATACGAGGCGATCGGCTTGCCGAAATGGCCGTCAAAGGAATAATCCGCGAACTCCAGCCCCTCCTTGGGCCCGTTCGACCACAGGTAGCGGTACATCGAGGCATGGACCGGGTTGGAATATTCATCCACCCCCGTGCGCCAGTCATACCGCCAGAGCCCGCCCCAATCGGCCTGCTTTTCATAACAGACGATCTCGGGGATTTCCGCGCCGGCCTCCTTTGCCGACTGAAAGGCCCGCAGCTGCGCCAGTCCCGATGGCCCGGCCCCGATCACACATATCCGCATCTCGTGCTTCCCCGTTGGTGAACCCATGATTGCTCATGCTGATTTTTTCCTCATGGTGAGATAGTTTTCCCAAGAAGCAACTTCTTTTTCTGGACGCGGCGTGCGACGAATGGGATTTCTGGGGCGGACACAGGCCCTTTGCCCAAGGATCGGGCAGCGGCGGGGATTGACGGAGAGCGACATGAATTTTCTCGTGCTGCAGCACGACCGGGGCACGCATCCGGCGGCCTTCCTGCCGCTGATCGAGGCGGCCGGCCACCGGGTGATCACGGTCGAGCTGGACGAGGGCGAGCCGCTGCCGCCGCTCGACGGGATAGACGCGCTTTGGGTGATGGGCGGCGCAATGGATGTCTTCGAAGAGGACAAATACCCCTGGCTGATCGCCGAGAAGGCGCTGATCCGCGAGGCGGTGATCGATCGCGGCCTGCCCTATTTCGGCATCTGCCTTGGCCACCAGCTTCTGGCCGACGCGCTTGGCGGGGCCTGCGCCTATGGCGGGGTGGAAACGGGCGTGTGCGATGTCTCCCCGCTGCCCGGGGCCGACCTGTTCGACGGAATGTCCGCCCCCTTCCCCGTGGCCCAGTGGCACGGGGTGCAGGTGACCGCGCTGCCCGAGACCGCCACGCTGATCGCCACCTCGCCCGTGTGCCACGTGCAGGCGATCCGCGTGGGCCCGCGCGCCTTTTCCATGCAATCCCACCCCGAGGTCCTGCCCGGCACGATCGGCCACTGGGCGCAGATGCCCTCGGCCGCCGCGATCCTTGACCGTGAGATCGGGCCGGGCGGCGCGCAGATCTTCGAGGCCCAGGTCACCGAAAACGCCGAGATCTTCGCCCCCAATGCCCGCCATCTCTTCACCAACTGGTGCCGCGCCGCCGGCATCCCATCGGAGCCCCTGTCATGAGCGATCAAAAGGTCTACAGCGCCGGCGCATTCACGCTGCAATCGGGGCTGACCCTGCCCGACGCCCGCGTGGCCTATGTCACCCATGGCACGCTGAACCCGGCGAAGGACAACGTGATCCTCTATCCGACACGCTATGCCGGCACCCATGACGACCAGCCGCCGCTGATCGGCCCCGGCAAGGCGCTGGACCCCGAGAAATACTTCATCGTCATCCCCAACACCCTGGGCAACGGGCTGTCCTCCTCGCCCTCGAACACGCCCGCGCCGCTGGGCGGGCCCGATTTCCCGCGTGTCACCCATTACGACAATGTCCTGCTGCAAGAGCAGATGCTGCGCACGCTCTGGGGCATCGAGGAGCTGCGCCTTGTCTGCGGCTGGTCCATGGGCGGGCAGCAAAGCTTTCACTGGGCGGCGATCTTCCCCGGCCGGGTGCGCGCGATGTCGTGCTTCTGCGGCCAGGCGATCACCGCGCCGCATACCCATGTCTTCCTTGAAGGCATGAAATACGCGCTGAAGACCGACGCGGCCTTCATGGGCGGGTATTACAGGGAACAGCCCTGGCGCGGCTTCACCGCGCAGGGCCGCGCCTGGGCCGGCTGGGCGCTCAGCCAGGAGTGGTACCGGCAGGAACGCTGGCGTGATCTGGGCTTCACCTCGCTCGAGGATTACCTCAAGCGCGCCTGGGACGGCGCCTATTTCAAGCGCGATGCCAATGACATGCTCTCGCTGATCGCCACATGGCAGGCCTGCGACATCTCGGACAACCCGCTTTACAACGGCGACCGCGCGGCGGCGCTCGGGGCGATCACGGCCCGGTCGATCATCATGCCCGGGCGCACCGATTTCTATTTCCCGCCCGAGGACAACGCGGCCGAGGTGGCGCAGATGCCCAATGCCGAGCTGCGCGTGATCGAGAGCATCTGGGGCCATTACGCCGGCGGCGGCAAGCTCCAGGCCGACACCGATTTCGTCGATGCCGCGCTGAAGGAGCTGCTCGCGTGACACGCCCCGACGTCATCGTCGTCGGCGCAGGCTCGGCGGGCTGCGCGCTGGCCGAAGGCCTCTCCCGCGATCCGACCTGCGAGGTCCTTCTGATCGAGGCCGGCCCGCCCGGCCGCCACCCGTTCCTTACCATGCCCGCCGGTGTCGCCAAGGCCATCGGCGCGCCGCACTGGAACTGGCATTTCGAGACAGTGCCGCAGGCCCATATGGACGGCCGGCGCCTGTATGTGCCCCGTGGCCGGGCCCTTGGTGGGTCGTCGGCGATCAACGCCATGGTCTGGGTCGTGGGCCATCCGTCGGATTACGACGCCTGGGACTGCCCCGGCTGGGACTGGGCCTCGGTCGCGCCGGTGCTGGCCGAGGTCGAAGAGATCATGACCCCGGCCACGCCCCCCTCAGGCCCCGCCTTTGATGCCTTCCTGACAGCCGGCGCCGAGATGGGCTTTGCCCGCCACGACACCGTGGACGGGCGCAAGGACGGCTTCGGCCTCTTCCGCCTCAACGTGCTGAACGGCCGCCGCCACTCGGCCGCCGCCGGTTTCCTGCGCCGCGCCGCCGGGCGCCCGAACCTTGCCGTGAAGACCGGCGTGCAGGTCCTTGGCCTGCTGGGCGGCGCGAAGATCGAAGGCGTGCGCCTGGCCGATGGCGAGATCCGCGCCGGTCACGTCGTGCTGGCCGCCGGTGCCATCGGCACGCCGCATCTGATGATGCTCTCCGGCCTCGGTCCGGCCGATCACCTGTCGGCGCTGGACATCCCCGTTCATGCCGACCTGCCCGGCGTGGGCGGCAACCTGCACGACCACCTCGAGGTCAAGGTCAAGCACCGCATGACCCGTCCACTCTCGCTCTGGGATCACGCGAAGTTCCCCAACAACCTGCTGACCGGCGCGCGCTATCTGGCCACCGGCACCGGCGCCGGCCGCCTGCAGGGGCTGGAGGCCGGCGCCTTCCTGCGGCTCGACCCCGCCAGCACCGCACCGGACACACAACTGCATTTCATCAACGCGCTGGCCTTCGACGGCGCCACGGCGGAGGACCGCGGCCACGGCTTTGCCATCGACACGACCCAGCTTCAGCCCGAAAGCCGTGGCACGCTTCGCCTTGCCTCGGCCGATCCGTCGGCCAGACCGCTGATCGACCCGAACTACCTCGCCTCCGAAACCGACCGCCGCCTGCTGCGCGAAGGCCTCAAGCTGCTGCGCGACCTCTGCCGCCAGCCCGGCCTTGCCGCCATCACCGGCGAAGAACTCCGCCCCGGCCCCTCCGCCACCTCGGATGCCGATCTCGACGCGGTGGTCCGCGCCACGGCGGATTCGATCTATCACCCCGTCGGCACCGCCCGGATGGGCGCGGATGGCGAGGCCGTGGTCGACCCCGCCACGCTTGCGGTGACCGGTGTCGCGGGCCTCTCCGTCGCCGACGCCTCGATCATGCCGCGCATCACCTCGGGCAACACCAACGCGCCCTCGATGATCATCGGCACGCTGGGCGCGAAGAAGATCGCCGCGGCCTTGCGCTGATGCCACTCGGGCGGTGGCGCCGGTCGAGAGGGCGGGATGGAGTATTTTTGCAAAGGTGAAGACTGGGGGTAACGCCTGACGCTCAGGGCGGCGCCTGTCGCCACGTTGGGGAGCCGCGGTGGAGAACACGGGCACGCCAAACGGATCATGCGCGGGTGGGACGGGCGTGTTGGAGTATTTGGACCAAGAAGAAGACAGGGGCGCGCATAGGCCCGGGGCTGGAGAAGGCGTATGGCAAGGGAGCCGCGGTTGAGACGGCCGTCGCCCCGCCCCCGGAATTGGCGCTGGTGGAGAGGCATGGCGCCACGCCCCTGCTTCACCTTGGATACAAATACTCCTGTCCGACGGCCCGGCAAGGACCGCCGCTTCAGAACAGGGTGCCTCAGCCGCGCGCCTCGAAGGCGATGGGCAGAGAGATCGGGCCGGTGTTGCCGCTGTCGGCCAGCCAGGTGGCCTTGCCATCCGCGCGCGGCGCCCCCATGCGGGCCGACAGCACGCGATAGGCCACCGCCATGTCATTGCGCGCCACCAGGTTGCCCAGGCAATGGTGGATGCCGCCGCCGAAGCCGTAGTTGCGCGCGCGTTTCGCGGTGATGTCGAAGGGGGCCTCGCCCATCACCGCCGGATCCGTGCCCGCGCTTTCGGAATAAAGATGGATCACCGTGCCCTTCGGGATCGTCACATCGCGGTAGGTGAAGGTCTCGATCGCCTCGCGCGTGACCCATGTGATCGTCGGGCGCATGCGCATGACCTCACTCGCCGCCGCCATGTCCAGCGAGGGATCCGCCGCCAGCGCCTCCCACTGGTCCGGGTGATCCATGAACATCGAGATCCCCAGCCCCAGCTGGTTGCGTGTCGTGTCCACCCCGGCGAAGGCCAGCATCATCGCGAGGTTGTGCAGCTCCTCCGGGCTCAGCCGGTCGCCGTCCTCGGTGGCCTGCACCATGATCGACAGGATGTCGTCGCCGGGCGCGTCCTGACGCTGGGCCAGAACTTCGGTGATGTAATCGCCCAGCTCGATCGTCGCCGCCTCGACATTGGCGGCCTCGGACGGAAAGTTGACCCCCAGCGCCAACCCCATCGTCGCCGAAGTGCGCAGGATGAACGGCGCCTTGTCTTCGGGCAGGCCCAGCAGCAGGCAGAGCACCCGCGCCGCGTAAGGATCGGCGAACTCGGCCATGAAATCGCAGGCACCGCGCGCGATGAACCCGTCGGCGAGGTCGTTGGCGACGCGCTCGAACTCCGGCATCAGCGCCTTGACGACCTTGGGCGAAAACGCCGGGTTCACCAGCCGCCGCAGCCGCCAGTGGTCCTCGCCCTCGGTCACCAGGATCGAACGGTTCCACCAGTCGTGGAACACGCCCGAGGTCACGCCGTTCAGCTCCGGCCAGTTCTGCGAGCCCTGGATCAGGGACTTGTGGGTCAAGAGCTCGCCCATCTCCTTGTGGCGCAGCACCGCCAGCCCGTAGGGCGTGCGGGCGAACCAGCTTTCCTCGCGCGCCTTCCGCACCGGGTCGGACCGGAGCGAAAAGGCCGGGTTGGCGACATCGAGGTAAGGCGCGTCGTCAAGCGACATCATCACGGCAGGCACTCCATGTAGGTGTCCTTGTCCCAATCGGTGACGGTGGACATGAAGCGCGCCCATTCGTCGGATTTGTACTCATGGTAAAGCCGGAACATCTCTCCCGGAAGGCCGCGCTGCACGACCTCGTCGTTTTCCAGGTGGATCAGCGCCTCGCCCAGGGACATCGGCAGCTTCTTGACCTTCTTGCCCTGCGCCATCGCGTCGTAGATGTTGCGCTCTTCCGGCTGGCCCGGATCCAGGTCGTTGTCCAGCCCGTCATCCATCGCCGCCAGCAGGGCCGAGCCCATGAGATAGGGGTTCACCATGGAATCCACGCTGCGGTATTCGAACCGCCCCGGGGCCGAGACGCGCAGGCCCGTGGTGCGGTTCTGGAACCCCCAGTCGGAGAAGACCGGCGCCCAGAAGCCCGTATCCCACAGCCGGCGGTAGGAATTCACCGTCGAGGCGCCGATCGCCGTCAGGGCCTGCAGGTGCTGCACCACCCCGCCGATCGCCTTGAGCCCCGTCTTGCCCGGCATCTGCGGGTCGTCCGTATCGGGCATAAAGGTGTTATCCCCGCCCGAGACATACATGTAATTCTCTTCCATTCCCGGCAGGTTGTCGGGGTCGTTGCCGGTCTTTTTGAACACGTCCTCGCCCGCGGTCCACAGCGACATGTTGTGATGGCAGCCCGAGGCCGAGACACCCATGAAGGGCTTTGTCATGAAACAGGCGAAGATCCCGTTTTCGCGCGCGACCTGAGCGCAGAGCTGCCGGTAGGTGGTCAGCCGGTCGGCGTTGCGCAGCACATCGTCGAAGGTCCAGTTCAGTTCCAGCTGGCCGGGCGCGTCTTCGTGATCGCCCTGGATCATGTCGAGGCCCATCTTCCTTGCATAGCGGATCACCTGCATCGACACCGGGCGCAGGCTTTCGAACTGGTCGATGTGATAGCAATAGGGCTTGGAATAGCCCGGCCCCGGCTTGCCGTTCTCGTCGAACTTCAGCCACATCATCTCGGGCTCGGTGCCCATGCGCAGCTGCAGACCGTGCTTTTCGGTAAAGGCCTTGTGCATCCGGCGCAGGTTGCCGCGGCAATCGGCGGTCAGGTAGGCGCCGGGATCAACCTTTTCCTCACGGTTGCGGAAGAGCGTGCAGTACATCCGCCCGATCTCGGGCGCCCAGGGCAGCTGCATGAAGGTTTCGGGCTCGGGGATGCCGACCAGTTCCGCCGCCTCCGGACCGTAGCCCATGTAATCGCCCGCGCGGTTGGTAAAGAGGTTCATGGTCGAGCCATAGACCAGCTGGAACCCCTTCTTGGCCACGCTTTCCCAGTGATCCGACGGGATGCCCTTGCCCATGATCTTGCCGGTGACCGAGACGAACTGCAGGTACAGGTATTCGATCCCAAGCGCGTCGATCTTGGCGCGGACCTGTTTGACCAGCTCGTCGCGGCCGGGCTCTTCCACAAAGTCTTCGATATCCATCCGCGGCTCTTCCTTTCCCTGTTGTCCTGATCCCTGTCCGTTCGGCGCAGCCCTGAGAGCGCGCCCGGATCTGCCCTCAGACAGAGCGGACGAATCACGCCCTGTCCAATGATTGATATTACCGAGGGGAAAATTTTCTTCGTGACAGTGGAATTGTTACGCAATGCGGCATTCGGCGTTCACGCCCTGCCCAAGGAATGGGCGCTTTCGGATCAGTCGGTCACCGTAACAGGCACAGCCCCGGTTTCGGGCCCCTGCCCCCGAGTCGCCATTTTGTCTGTCGGGAAACATTATTCACTCTGGCGCAAGGGGTGGCCGCGCTCGTGGTAACGCCCGTGGAAACGACAGGGATAGAGACAATGGAACAGCAAATCGCCGAGCTGACGGAGAAGATCGCCGCGCTCGAGGCCGCCCAGGCCATGAGCGGCACGATCAACTCCGAAATCTTCTACTGGTGGTGTACCGCGCTGATGATCGCGATCCACGCCGGCTTTCTCGCCTACGAGATGGGCGCCAGCCGGGTGAAGAACGTGCTCGCCTCGGGCATCAAGAACATCCTGGCCTTTGCCTTCATGGTGCCGACCTTCTACTTCTTCGGCTGGTACATCTACCTGGCCTTCTACAACGGCTTCATCCCGGCCGCCGACGGCGCCGCGGGCCTGCCGTGGGACCTGTCGATGGGTCCGAACCTGGCCGACAACGCCACCGGCATCTTCTGGGCGGCCTTCACGCTCTTTGCCGCGACGACCGCCTCGATCTTCTCGGGGGCCGTCATCGAACGCATCCAGACCGCGGGCTTCCTGATCCTCGCGATCCTTCTGGGTTCGGTCGTCTGGATCCTGGGCGGCGCCTGGGGCTGGCACCCGTCCGGCTGGTTGACGGTGAAATGGGGCTATCATGACGTGGGCGCCGCGGGCGTCGTGCACATGGTCGCCGGCTTCTTCGCGCTTGGCGTGCTGCTGAACCTCGGGCCGCGCGTGGGCAAGTTCAACCCCGACGGGTCCGCCAACGCCATCAAGGCGCATAACGTGCCCTTCACCATCACCGGCCTGATGCTGATCATCGTGGGCTTCTTCGGCTTCCTCGGCGGCTGCATCATCTACATGCCGGGCGAACAGTGGATCAACATCTACGGCCAGCCCACGACCCTGTCCGCCTTCGCGTTCAACACGCTCATGGGCATGGCCGGCGGCATCATCGGCGCCTGGGTCAAGACCCGCGATCCCTTCTGGATGATGTCCGGCGCGCTGATCGGCATCTTCTGCGCCGCCTCCGGCCTCGATGTCTATTACCCGCCGCTCGCCTTCCTGCTGGGCGCCTTCGGGGGCTTCGTCGTGCCGATGGTGGCCGTCAAGCTTGAAAAGATGGGCATCGACGATGCCGTCGGCGCCTTCCCGGTGCATGGCATCGGCGGCCTGATCGGCGTCGTCGCCTGCGGGATCTTCGCCTCCGGCTACCCCAACGTGATCGAGGGCGCGCCCCCGGTGAACTTCTTCGGCCAGGTCGGCGGCGCCATCGTGATGGGCCTGCTGGGCTTCATCCCGGGTTACGTGGCCTCCTACATCCTGAAGGTCTTCGGCCTGCTGCGCGTGCCGGATCACATCCAGGAAAAAGGCCTCGATATCGTCAAGGTCCCGGTCGAAGCCTACCCGGAGAACTTCATCCCCGGTCCGGTCAACACCACCGATCCCGTGGCCACCCCGGCCGAGTAAGAAAGGACTTATTCCATGAATACCGCACCTCTTCAAAGCTGGGACGGCGCCGAGGCGATCTTCACCTTCGCCGACAAGCCGGCCGTCGTGATGCTGCTCCTGCTCGGCGCGCTGGCGGTGACCGTCGGCACCATCGTGGTCGCCGCCGTGCACGAAAAGCACGCCTACTCCAACCACAAGTAACGCGATCCTCTCTCGCGTGACACCGGGCGGTCCCCTTCGGGGGGCCGCCCTTTTGATGGGCATAGACGCGCCACGACGCCAGACCCGCGCCCCGCCGCCGGCCGGCGTGATCTGCGTCACATAACGCGCCCGTGATCTGTGTTAACCTGACCGCATCGCTGATCCCGTCCGCCCGGAGACCCCGCCATGACGCATTACGATCTCGGCACCTACAGCCGCGCCATCACCTGCGCCAACGCCACCGCGAAATCCGCCTTCGACCGCGGCCTCGTCTGGCTGTTCGGCTACAACCACGAAGCCGCCGCCGCCGCCTTCGAAGAGGCCGTCGCCGCCGACCCGGGCTGCGGCCTCGCCCATTGGGGCATCGCCTATGCGATCGGGCCCAATTACAACAAGCCCTGGGAATTCTTCGAACCCGACGAACGCGTCGCCACGCTGAAACGCGCCCATGACGCCATCGCCGCCGCCGTGGCGCTGAAGGACAGCCTCATGCCGGTCGAGGCCGCGCTGATCGAGGCCATCGCCGACCGCTTCCCCGAGGATCCCACGATCGAGGATTACGGCCCCTGGAACGATGCCTTCTCGGACGCGATGCGCAAGGTCTACGCCGCGCACCGGGACGATCTAGACGTGGTCTGCCTCTTCGCCGAGGCGCTGATGAACCGCACGCCCTGGCTCTTGTGGGACCTGGCCGAGGGCAAGCCCGCCGAAGGCGCCTCCACGCTCGAGGCCCAGGCCGCGCTGGAGACCGCCTTCGACAGCCTCCCCGGCGCCTGGGACCATCCCGGCCTGCTGCACATGTACATCCACCTGATGGAGATGTCGCCCACCCCCGAGGCCGCCCTGCGCCACGGCGACCGGCTCGTCGATCTGGTCCCCGACAGCGGGCATCTGGTGCACATGGCCACCCATATCGACGTGCTCTGCGGCGATTACCAGAACGTCATCTGGCGCAACCACCGCGCCGCCCAGGTCGACCGCAAGTACGAGGCCGAGAACGGCGGCGAGAATTTCTATACCGTCTACCGCATCCACAACGTCCATTTCGAAGCCTATGGTGCCATGTTCCTCGGCCAGCCGGAGGTGGCGCTCGCTGCCTCGGACAGGCTGATCGAGATGCTGCCCGACGCCGTGATCTCCTACTTTCCCGACCTGTTCGAAAGCTTCTGGGGCAAGAAGATCCACGTCATGGTCCGTTTCGGCATGTGGCAGGAGATCGTCGACGAGCCCCTGCCCGCCAATGCCGAGCTTTACAGCTACACGACGGCGGCCATGCAGCAGGCCAAGGTCATCGCGCTGGCCAACCTCGGCCGCACGGCCGAGGCCGAAGCCACGCGCGCCGAGGCCGTCGCCGCCCGCGAGGCCGTGCCCGAAAGCCGCATGGTCTTCAACAACACCGCCGAGGATGTGCTTCTGATCGGCGAGGCGATGATGGACGGCGAGCTGGCGTTCAAGTCGGGCCGCGTCGAAGAGGGCCTGGAGCACCTGCGCCGCTCGGTCGCGCTGGACGACGCGCTGGTCTACGACGAACCCTGGGGCTGGATGCAGCCCACGCGCCATGCACTCGGCGCGCTCTTGATGGAGGCGCGCCAGCTTGAAGAGGCCGAAGCCGTCTACCGCGCCGATCTCGGGCTCGACGACACGCTGGCCCGCGCCTGCCAGCACCCCAACAACGTCTGGTCGCTGCACGGTCTGCACGAATGCCTGATCCATCGCGGCGAGCTGACCGAGGCCCGCCACGTCAAGCTCCTTCTCGACCGCGCGGCGGCGCGCGCCACGGTGCCGATCCACGCCTCGTGCTACTGCCGAAGCAAGGCCCGCGCCGCCTGAGACCGAAGCCGGTGGCGGTGGGTTGAAAACCCACCCTACACCCCCCGCCACCACCGGCCGAGCCCGCCGTAGGGTGGGTTGCCAACCCACCGCCACCCCGCAGTCCGCCCGTCGCAAAGATAACGAAACGGTAAATTCGCGCCCGCAACCTCTTGAAAACAAACACCCCACCGGGTGTCCCACGCGTGGGACACCGGACGGCGGCGGCACTTCCTCAGAACTGCTTCAGATACCGCTTCACCTCCCAGTCCGAGACATGATCGAGGTAGGACATCCATTCCTGCCGCTTGAAGCTGACCCAGCTTGCAAACATCTCCTCCCCGAAGACCTCCTTCGCCAGCGGATCCGCCTCGAAGGCACTCACCGCCTCCTCCAGCGTCCGCGGCAGCGTCGTGATCCCCCGCCGCTCCAGCTCCGCCTCGTCCAGAAGGTACATGTTGTCCGTATTCGGCTCCCCCGGATCCAGCCTCTCGCGGATCCCCTCCAGCCCGGCCGCCAGCACCATCGCCGCGCCCAGGTAGGGGTTCACTGCCGAATCCGCCGCCCGCAGCTCCACCCGTCCGCCCGCCAGCGGCACCCGCAGCGCGTTGGTCCGGTTGTTGTTGCCGTAGCAGGCATAGATCGGCGCCCAGGTGAAGCCCGACATCGACCCCTGCTTCACCAGCCGCTTGTAGCTGTTCACCGAGGGCGCCACGACCGCCATGATCGCCGGCAGGTGCCGCAGGATCCCGGCCGTGAACTGGTACCCCAGCTCCGACAGCTTGCAGCCCCTCGGATCCTCGGGATCCCGGAACAGGTTCGCGCCCGAGCCATCGGCCAGCGACATGTTGAAATGCGCCCCCGACCCGGTCCGCTCGCCCATCGGCTTGGGCATGAAGCTGGCGAAGGCCCCGTGCCGCCGCGCGATCGCGTTGGCCATGAACCGCAGGAAGGTGAACCGATCGGCCGAGGTCATCGCATCCGAATAGGCGAAATCCAGTTCGAACTGCCCGATCCCGTCCTCGTGGTCGAAGGAATAGACATCCCAGCCCAGGCTGTTCATCGCCTCCACCAGCTCGCTCAGCCAGGGCAGGTTGTCGAGCAGCCGCACCGTGTCATAGGCCGGCTTGTCCAGATGCGGCAGGTCCGACAGCGGGGCGAACCCGCCCCCCTCGGTGTCCTGAAACACGAAGAACTCCGCCTCCAGGCCAAGGTTCATCCGATAGCCCATCTTCGCCGCCGCCGCCGTCTGCCGGCCCAGGATGTTGCGGCTGCAGGCGGCGAACTTCTCGCCCCCGCACCACAGGTCCGAGGCAAACCAGGCCACGTCCCTCTGCCAGGGCAGCACGATGCAGCTGTCGGGATCGGGATGGGTGGCGACCTCCTCGTCATGCACCTCCTGCGGCACACCATCCAGGGCCGCGCCGGTGAACATCTCCGAGCCGCCCATCATGTCCGCGCCATGGGCGATCGGCACCATCTTGGATTTCGAAACCCCGTGCATGTCCACATAGCTGGCGATGCAATAGCGCACGCCCTGCGCCTTCAGCGCCTCGATCGTCATATCGGTCATTATGGTCCAGTGTCCGTTCGGTTGCGTCGCGCCATCTCAGCAATCCCGCCGCGCACCGACAACGCCCGTGCCCCGCCGGCCCCGCCTTTCCGGCAGGTCCGGGCGCCATCCGCCCAAAGCCGCGGCACCGCGGATCAGCAAGGGATCGCCGGCCAACCCCCTCACCGGCGCGACCTTGCCGGGCCCTGCGCCCCGCGACACCGGGTGACACCGGCCCACCGCCCGGTTTTCGCTTGCACCCAGGTCGCGCCTGACACACTCCCGGACCGAACCGCGCCGACAGATAACAATGCACGGACCGACCACCATGGACACGCTCTTCTTCATCGCCTCCAAACTGATCGGCGCCCTGCTGCGCGCCGACACCTGGATCGTGCTGCTCGCCGCCGCGGGCCTGATCGCGCTCCTGCGCGACCGCCGACGGGGCGCCACGCGTTTCACCCTTGTGCTGCTGGTCTATTGCCTGGTCATCGGCTTCCTGCCGGTGGGCGACGTCCTGCTTCGCCCGCTGGAAAACCGCTACCCGACCAACCCGGTCCTGAACGACATCGACGGCATCGTGGTGCTGGGCGGGGCCGAGGATGCCTTCGGCACCGCCCACTGGGACCAGGTGCAGCTGCATGACGGCGCCGAACGCTTCATCGCCGGGGCCGCCCTTGCCCGCCGCTTCCCCGAGGCACGGCTGATCTTCACCGGCGGCAACGGCCTGCTGCGCGGCCTGGTGCAGGACAACCCCTCCGAGGCCAGCGCCGCCGCGCGCGCCTTCGACGCCCTGGGCGTGCCCGGGGATCGCGTCCTGCTGGAAGGCCGGTCGCGCAACACCGCCGAGAACGCGGCCTTCGGGCTGGACCTGGCACAGCCCGAAGCGGACGAGACCTGGGTCCTGGTGACCAGCGCCTTCCACATGCCGCGCGCCATGCGCAGCTTCGACCGCGCAGGCTGGCCCGCGATGATCCCCTTCCCCGTGGATTACCAGACCACCACCTTCGGCGACCGCACCCGCTGGAACCTCGCCGGACATCTGTCGGACCTCACCGTCGCGGTCAAGGAATGGGTCGGCCTCTTCGCCTACGGCTTCACCGGGCGCTAAGCCCGTCCCGGCAGATGGGCCGCGAGACGGGCCGTCCAAGGCCCGGCGAGCACCGCGCGCCCGGAGCGGTCCTAATGCCCGATGCCTGCGCCCGATGCTTGCGCCCGTCCGCCCGGCCCGCTACCGATCCCGCACAGGCATCACAGCAGGCGCGCGCCCCATGAAACCTCCCCTCCGGTCCCGCGAGGGCCTCGCATGACCCACGCTCCCATCGCCATCATCGGCCTGGGCTATGTCGGCCTGCCGCTGGCCGTGGAATTCGGCCGCAGCCGCCCCGTCATCGGCTTCGACATCGACCCGGACCGCATCGCCGCCCTGCGCGCGGGCCGCGACGCCACGCGCGAGGTCCCGGCCGAAGACCTCGCCGCCGCCACCCACCTAACCTTCACCGCCGATCCCGCCGATCTCTCCGCCGCCACGATCTTCATCGTCACCGTCCCGACCCCGGTCGACGCCCACAAGCGCCCCGACCTCGGCCCGCTGCTGCGTGCCTCGGAAACCGTCGGGGCCCGGCTGAAGCCCGGCGACATCGTGATCTACGAATCCACCGTCTATCCCGGCGCGACCGAGGAAGACTGCGTGCCGGTGCTGGAATCCGCCTCCGGCCTCACGTTCAACCGCGACTTCTTCTGCGGCTACAGCCCCGAGCGGATCAACCCCGGCGACAAGGCCCACCGGCTGCCCTCGATCCTAAAGGTCACCTCCGGCTCCACCCCCGAGACGGCCGAGACGGTGAACGCGCTCTATGCCTCGATCATCACCGCCGGCACCTACCGCGCCCCGTCGATCCGCGTGGCCGAGGCCGCCAAGGTGATCGAGAACACCCAGCGCGACCTCAACATCGCGCTGGTCAACGAGCTCGCCATCATCTTCGACCGCATGGGCCTCGACACCCAGGCGGTGCTTGAGACCGCCGGGACCAAGTGGAATTTCCTGCCCTTCCGCCCCGGGCTGGTGGGCGGCCACTGCATCGGCGTCGATCCCTATTACCTGACCCACAAGGCCGAGGCGCTGGGATACCGGCCCGAGGTCATCCTCGCAGGCCGCCGCATCAACGACGGGATGGGCGCCTTCGTGGCGCAGAAGACAGTGAAGGCGATGCTGCGCCGGCAGGTGCGCCTGCTGGGCGCCAGGGTCCTGGTGCTGGGTCTCAGCTTCAAGGAAAACTGCCCCGACCTGCGCAACACCCGGGTCGTCGACGTGATCGCCGAGCTTCAGGATTACGGCGTCACGGTCGAGGTGCACGACCCCTGGGTCGATCCCGACATCGCCCGCCGGGAATACGGGCTCGACCTGGTGGACCAGCCCGAGGACGGCACCTATGACGGCGTGATCCTCGCCGTGGCGCATGATTGCTTTCGCGAGATGGGCGCCGACCGGCTCCGCGCGCTGGGGCGCGAGGCATCGGTGCTGGTGGATCTCAAATCCGCCTTCCCGGCCGAGCTCTCCGACCTGCGGCTCTGAGACTCGGACGCTGACGTCAGCCGTCGCGAGGCGGGCCTGCAAGGGCCCGAAGAGCAGCTCTCTCAGCCCCGGTTCAGCACGTCCCCGGCGCTGGCGCCCACGATCTCGCGGTACAGTTCCGGATCCGTGTCGCCCTCGGTCCCGAACAGCAGCACCCGCGCGCCGCCGCTCAGGCCCAGATCCGCCCGCACTTCCGGGTTCGACAGCGCCGCCTGCAGCCCGGCCAGCCCCGCGGTCGCCGATTCCCCGGCCACCACCGGCGGATCCCCCGCCGTCGGTCGCGCCAGACGGCACATGGCGGCCACCGCCATCTCGTCCGGCACCGCCATCACCGCGTCGGCATGGTCCTTCAAGATCTCCCAGGCCAGCGCCGAAACCTCGCCGCAGGCCAGCCCGGCCATCACCGTGTCCAGATCGCCCTCCACGGCAACCGGCGCGCCGGCCTTGAAGCTTTCGTACCAGCAGGCGGCGTGATCGGGATCGCACAGCACGATGATCGGCCGCTTCTCGCCCCAGCGCCGCACCGCGCTGGCCACCACGGCCGCCGCCATGCCGCCGACGCCGGTCTGCAGGAAGACATGGGTCGGGATCTCAGGCAGGGCCGCAAACGCCTCGTCCGCCATCAGCTCATAGCCCTGCATGACGTCCTTGGGCACCTCCATGTAGCCCGGATAGGAGGTGTCCGAGACCACGAACCAGCCCTCCGCCGCCGCCGTCTCCTGCGCCAGTCGCACGCTGTCGTCGTAATTGCCCTCGCAGCGCCGCACCTCGGCGCCATAGGCCTCGATCGCGCGCTTGCGATGTTCCGACACGGTCGCATGGATGAAGATCACGCAGGCACAGCCGAAGGTCTGCGCGCCCCAGGCCACCGACCGCCCGTGGTTGCCATCGGTCGCGCAGCAGACGGTGATCTTCGCCACCCGCTCCGGATGCGCGCCCGAGGTCACCTCGTCCATGTCCACCCGGCGGCCCAGCGTCTTTGCCAGCTGCGCCTGCAGCAGCCGGGCCACCGCATAAGCCCCGCCAAGCGCCTTGAAACTGCCCAGCCCGAACCGCGTGCTCTCGTCCTTGTAATGCAGCGCGCTGATGCCCAGCTCGTCGGCCAGCCCCGTCAGGTCATGCAGCCGTGTCGGCCGGTAGCCGGGCCAGCCGCTGATCGTGTCGCGCGCCGCCAGAAGCCCCTGGTCGTTCAGGATCGCATCCTGGGCCTCGGTCCAGGCCGCGCTGCGGTTGGCCTGCCTGTTGCGCAGGAACGGCACGTCCGACGCATCGGATTGCATGAGAACGGGGGACATGAGGCGGGCTCCTTCGGGACTTGCCCACCATGGACGCCCGGAACGCCCCAAAGGTCAAGGCCCCTGCACCGCGCCCCACGCCGCACCGCGCCTGCGCGCCCCGCAAACCCGCCGTCCCGCACAAGGCGTCACCCCGCGCGAGACGGCCCGCCAGGGCCGGCGAGCACAGCCCGCCTGCCCGCCCGCACGGATCGCCCGTCCTACCTGCGCCCCTTCAGCGCCTCCGACAGCGCAGCCCCCAGGGCCCCCTGGTCAGAGCCGCCGCCCTTCGGCCCGGCCGCGCCGCCGCGTGCGCCGCCCTTGGGCCCCCGCGGGCCGCCTTTCGGACCCTTGCGCGGCCCTGCATCGGACCGGGGCCCGCCGCGCTCCGCGCGATCTCCCCGGCCACCGCCGCGCTCCTCGCCGCCCTGGCTGCGCATCGACAGGCCGATCCGCTTGCGGGGCGCGTCGATCTCGGTCACGCGCACCTTCACCACGTCGCCGGCCTTCACCACCTCGTGCGGGTCCTTCACGAACCGGTCCGCCAGCTGGCTGATATGCACCAGCCCGTCCTGGTGCACCCCGATATCCACGAAGGCCCCGAAGGCCGCCACGTTGGTCACCGTGCCTTCCAGCATCATCCCCGGCTTCAGGTCGCTGATCTCCTCGACGCCATCGGCAAAGCTCGCCGTCTTGAACGAGGGCCGCGGGTCGCGCCCCGGCTTCTCCAGCTCCGACAGGATGTCGCGCACCGTGGGCAGGCCAAAGCTGTCGTCCACGAACTGCTCCGCCTTCACGCCCCGCAGCGCCGCCGGATCGCCCATGATCCCGCGCAGATCCCGCCCGCAGGCCTGCACGATGCGCCGCGCCACGCCATAGGCCTCCGGGTGCACGGCCGAGGCATCCAGCGGCTCCTCGCCGTCCCGGATCCGCAGGAAGCCCGCGCATTGCTCGAACGCCTTCGGCCCGAGCCCCGCGACCTTCAGCAGCGCCTTGCGCGTGGCGAATGCCCCGTGTTCGTCGCGATAGGCCACCACCGACGCCGCCAGGTTCTGCGACAGCCCGGCGACATGCGCCAGCAAGGGCGCCGAGGCCATGTTCAGATCCACGCCCACCGCGTTCACCGCATCCTCGACCACGCCTTCCAGCGCCTTGGCCAGCCGCCGCTGGTCCACGTCATGCTGGTACTGGCCCACGCCGATGCTTTGCGGTTCGATCTTCACCAGCTCGGCCAGCGGATCCTGCAGCCGCCGCGCGATCGACACCGCGCCGCGCAGGCTCACGTCCAGGTCCGGAAATTCCTTCGCCGCGAGCTCCGAGGCTGAATAGACCGAGGCGCCGGCCTCCGACACGACCACCTTCGTGGGCTTCGCGACCCCCTCCGGCAGCAGTTTCAGCGTATCGGCCACCAGCCGCTCGGTCTCGCGGCTCGCCGTGCCGTTGCCGATCGCGACCAGCTCCACGCCATGGGCCTTCACCATCCGCAGGATCGCCTCTTCGGATCCGCGCACATCCCGCTTCGGCTGGAACGGGTACAGCGTCGCGGTTTCCAGCACCTTGCCCGTCGCATCCACCACGGCCGCCTTCACCCCGGTCCGGATCCCCGGATCCAGCCCCAGTGTCGCCCTTGACCCCGCCGGAGCCGCCAGCAGCAGATCCTTCAGGTTCCGCGCGAAGACATGGATCGCCTCCTCATGCGCCCGCGCGCGTAGCTCGCCCAACAGGTCGATATACATCGAGGTCGCCAGCTTGATCCGCCAGGTCCAGCCCGCCGCGTCCCGCAGCCAGGCATCGCCCGGCCCGTCGCCCGCGACACCGACCTGCGCGGCCACCATCGCCTGCGCCTTCTCGGCCCCGCCCTCGGGGTCCGGCGCGATATCGACGACCAGCACCTCGTCCTTCGCCGCCCGCAGGATCGCCAGCGCCCGGTGCGAGGCGATGTCCTTCCACTTCTCGGCATGGTCGAAGTAATCGGAAAACTTCGCCCCGGCCTCCTCCTTGCCCGCCACCACCCGGGCGGTGATCACCGCCTCGGTCCGCATGAACTCGCGCAGTCGGCCCAGCAGGTCGGCATTCTCGCAGAGCTCCTCGGCCAGGATGTCGCGCGCGCCGCTCAGAGCCTCCTTCACCCCCGGCACGGCCTCGCCCAGATAGGCCTCGGCCAGCTTCTGAGGATCCGCCCGCCGATCCGCCTCGATGGCGCGCAACAGCGGCTCCAGCCCGTTTTCCCGCGCGATCATCGCCTTGGTGCGCCGCTTGGGCTTGTAGGGCAGATAGATGTCTTCCAGCGCCGCCTTGGTCTCGGCCCCGGCAATCGCGCGGGCAAGATCATCGGTCAGCTTGCCCTGCCCCTTGATGCTTTCGACGATGGTCGCGCGCCGCGCCTCCATCTCGCGCAGATAGCCCAGCCGGTCGGCCAGCGTCCGCAGCTGCGTGTCGTCCAGCCCCCCGGTCGCCTCTTTCCGGTAGCGCGCGACGAAAGGCACGGTGGCGCCGCCGTCCAGCAGCTCGGCGGCGGCCTGGACCTGGGTGGCGCTCGCTCCGATTTCCGAGGCGATGGTGCGGGCGATGCGGGCGGTCTGGTCCAATGGGGGCTCCTCACGGCACATGTCTCTGGCCGGTCCCGCAACGCCGGACCGGGGCTCTCGTGATAGCCTCCCGCCGGGGCCGCGCCAAGATGGCAATCGGGTCCCGCGCCACATTCCGCGGCCCTCCGCCGGGCAGCCGCGGACACCCCCCAAGATCGACAAGCCGCCGCCCGTGGTGTATCCGCAGGCTCCGGTGCGCCGGCGATGGTCGCGCCCCTCCACTTTGCCAGGACCCAGAACAATGCCGGCATCGGACAGCGATTTCCCCCACGGCAAGGCCGCCGCGCTGCTGGCCTATGCGCTGGATATCGACCGGCCCGGCACGCTGGGCAGCGCCATGCGCGACCGGCTGGTGGACGAGGTCTGCGAGGATGCGACCGAACGCACGCGGCTGATCTCCCTGATGTCCACATCGCAGGACCGGCATCTGCAGCATGTCGTTCTCGAATTGCTGTCAACCCGGCTCGACCGGTTGAAGGACGCGCTGGAAGCCGCTGAAGACACGGATGAAATCTATGGTAAGTGGCTGCAGCGCACCAGCGCCGGCGCGATCCTGGCCAGCCTCGGCTTTGTGGTGACGGACGTCGTCGGCGGCGCCTGGGCCGCGCTTGCCATCTGCGCCAGCCTCCTGGCCGGCAGCGGCGCCACCGGCAGCCGCGAGGTCGTGCGCCGGCGCGCCCGCAAGGCCCGCCGCGCCGTCGAACAGACCGAGCGGCTGATCGACACGCTCAGGGGCTTTCGGCCGCAGGGCGAATGAAACTGGATTTTCAGGCTCCAGCGCTTATATTGGAGAGACCAGAGGAGAAACGGATGACCGAGACGATGACCATCGAAGCCATCTTGTCGATCACCATGGCAGGCCTCAGCGCCTGCGTGATCGCCGGGTCCCTGCGCGCCCTGATCGCGACCCGCCAGAAGGTATCAAGCCTCGATACCTCGGCCTCGGTGCGCTCGGCCCCGTTCCATCGTTTGCATAACGTGGTCTCGCCCAAGGCGCACGGGTAGAGGTCTCGACCGACCCACAGAGCGGCACGGCCAAGTCACCGCGCCTATGTGACGGCATGAGCTGCAGACTGCAAGTGCAGGCGGGCCGGACAACTGTGCGCGCGCATATAGAACCTGCGCGAAACGCCCTTCTTCCGCCTGTTCCGCTTGTGGCGCGTTTCCTAACAACAGGTTAACACGAACCTGTAACCCATTGAAATTCCTGACCCTGAAAAGTGTCCCACGCGTGGGACACCCCTGTCAGGTCAGCAGCAGCACCAGCCCCGGCACCGCCGTCAGAAGGGCCACGCGGACCACGTCCATCATCACGAAGGGCCCCAGCCCGCGAAAGATCGTCCCCAGCCGCACATCCGGCACGACCGATCTCAGAACGAAGGCATTCATCCCGACGGGCGGCGTGATGTAGGAAATCTCGGTCACCATGACGACGAAGATCCCGAACCAGATCAGGTCGATCCCCTGCGCCGCCACGATCGGGTAGAAGACCGGCACGGTCAGCATGATCATCGACAGGCTTTCCAGCACGCAGCCCAGGAGCAGATAGATCACCAGGATCACCAGGATCGTCACCATCGGCGTGTCCCCGAACAGCGCCAGGAAGGCCTGGATATCCCGCGTCATCCCGGACATGTTGACGTAATTGGTAAAGGTCAGCGCCCCGAAGAGGATGAAGAACATCATCGCCGTGGTCTTCATCGTATCATAAAGAACCGCTACCAGCCCGCCAAAGCTGAACCGCCCCGATAGCACCACCAGCAGCAGCGCGCCCCCCGCGCCCATGCCCGCGCTTTCCGTGGGCGTGAAGACCCCGAGGTAGATCCCCCCCATCACGAAGGCAAAGAGGATCAGCGCCCCCGCCGTCCCCTTCAGCGCCCGGATCCGGTCCAAAAGCGGCAGCTTCGGCTCCACCGGCAGGTCGATCCCCTGCCACGCGATCGAAATGCGGACGGCGATGGAATAGCCGATGATCCCGATCACCCCGGGGATCAGCCCGGCCAGGAACAGCTTGCCGATGTCCTGCTGGGTCATGATCCCGTAGAACACCAGGATCACCGAGGGCGGGATGAGGATGCCCAGCGTGCCCCCGGCGGCGATCGCGGCGGTCGACAGCTGATCCGGGTAGCCGAATTTCCGCATCGAGGGCAGCGCGATCCGGGTCATCGTCGCCGCCGTCGCCATGGACGAGCCACAGACCGACGAGAACGCGCCGCAGGCGATCACCGTCGCCGTCGCCAGCCCACCCTTGCGATGCCGCAGCCAGGCATAGGCGGAGTTGTAAAGCTCGCTCGCGATACCCGATTGCACCACGAAATTGCCCATCATCAGGAATAGCGGCAGCACCGACAGCGAATAATCGCGGCCCGTATCGAAGAAGGTCGAGCCCAGCAGCGACAGCGCCGGCGTCCAGCCGATGATCGCCGCCACGCCGGCCAGCCCGACGCCGGCCAGCGCCATCGAAATCGGCACGCCGAGAAGCAGCAGCACGCCAACGATGGCGAGCCCCACGGGCCAATGTTCCATAGTATCAGCCCTTCCTGCGGCGATAGAGGTCCCACAGCGGGACACCCAGCGACAGCGCCGCGCCAAAGGCGGTGCAGGCGGCGCAGAAATAGCCCAGCGGCGCCAGCGGCAGGCGTAGCGTGGTCGTCGCACCTCCATAGCCGCCGATCTGCGCGGCATAGATCCAGATCCGCCAGGCCACCACCGCCAGGATCGCGCCCGAGAAGATCCCGATCAGACCCTGCCGCCAGGGCTGGATCCAGTCCGGCAGCCGGTCGGTCACAAGGTCCACGGTCACGTGCTCATCCGCCAGCGCCACCGCTGGAAGCCCGAGGAAGATCACCGAGGCCAGCAGAAGCTCGGTCAGTTCGGCCGCGCCCCTCAGCGGGGCGTTGAAGACATAGCGGCCGATCACGTCGACCACCGTCATGCCCATCAGCGTGACCATCAGCACGCCTGCCATCAGCGCCAGCAGAGTGCGCAGGTCGAAGCGGCGCGCCGACAGAGGGGTCTCTGCCGGCGCGCCTGTTTCGTTCATCGAAGGCCCGGGCCTCATTCGCCGCCCGTTTCCTTCGCGATCTCGGCCTTGAGCATGTCATAGGCCGCCTGGGCATCGACGCCGGTCTCGGCGGCCTCGGCGATCTTGGCATCGACGACGGGCTGCAGCGCGGCTTTCCAGGCCTCCATCTGCGCGTCAGTGGCGGTCACCACCTCGATCTCGCCTTCCATCGCGGCGAGGCCGGCGGCATCGGCATTGTCCCACATCTGCCCGGCCATGCGCGCCAGCGCCTCGCCGGTGACGCTGTCGATCTGTTCCTGCTGCTCAGGCGTCAGGCTCTCCCACTTGCCCTTGTTCATCACGATGTAGAACGAGGTGTTGTAAAGCCCGCCGGGCACGGAGATCGCGTCGCTCAGCTGCGGGATCAGCTTGAAGAAGCTGACGGATTCGTAGGGGAACAGGATGCCGTCGGCGACGCCCTGGCTCAGCAGCTCGTAGGCCTTGGACGACGGGCCTTCCACCGGCACGGCGCCAAGGGCGGAGGCCACCTCGTGCACGATGCCGCCGCCCACGCGGATCTTCTGGCCCTGCATCACGTCGGCCGAGGCCACGTCGCCTTCCTTGAGAAAGATCTCGCCCGGGCCATGGGTGAAGACGGCCAGCACCTTCACGTCGTCATATTCGCCGGCGTCTTTCAGCATCGCCTCGAAGATGCGCCAGTAGGCGACCGAGATCGCCTCGGCGCTGTCGCCCAGGAAGGGCAGCTCGGCGATGTTCGTGGTCTTGAAGCGGCCGGCGTTGTAGCCCTGCACGCCGAAGGTGATGTCGGCCACGCCGTTGACGGCGAAATCGAAATGCGCGGGCGGCGGCCCAAGCGGCGCGGGCAGGATATTGGCCACGACCGTGCCGCCGGTGGCTTCTTCGATCTGCTCGGTCATGGGCACGATCAGCTCCGACACCAGCGGGTGCGAGGGCGGCAGCCAGTTGGCGACGGTCAGCGTGGTCTGGGCGGCGGCGGCGCCGGCCAGGGCCAGCGTCAGGGCGGTGGCGGAAAGGAGATGTTTCATCGGTCTGTTCCCTGTTCTCGGTCTTTTGTTGTCAGTCTTTTGTTTTCGGCGCGTCGTGTCGGCCACGGGGTCGGGCAGATCACGCGCTGCGCCGGGCCGGCTCTCGATCCGCCGGGGCCACCGGCATGGGTCGGCTTGTGATCGCCGCCGACGATATCGCCGTCAAGCCCCTGCCGATGGCAAGAGGCGCCGGATGTCGCCCGTGGAATAGAGACGGTCGGGAGGCCTGCGCTGTGCAAAGCTTCGGCACGGGCGCGCCTGCGGACCGGGTCGGGACAGGGTGTGCGCCGCGCGTCCCCGTCGCCGGGCCGTTGCCGGCCCGTCTCCGGAACCCTGCGCCAGGATCGCCGGTGTCAGCCGAGTTCCATCGTGGCGATGGATTGCAGCGATGCGCCCGCCTCCGGCGGCGTGCCCCGGTACATGCGGGCGGTGGCAAAGGGGATCTGAAAGCCCGCGCCCTCCAGCTCGGACCGTAGCGCGGTGTTGGCCTCGGGCACATCGACGATCAGCGGGCCGTCGGGGCGTTCGTTGGCGATATCGGCGATCAGCGCCAGCGCCGAGGCGGTGTCGGGCGCGATGACCGGGCCGATCTTGGTGCCGATGGCGCAGGCGCGCCAGGTGGCGAAGCCGGCGATCTCTCCGTCCCGCTCCAGGACTCGGGTCGCGCGGCGGTCGCTGTCCTGGCCGACCCAGGCGGCGAGGAACCGGCGCCGGGCATGGCCGACGGCCGTGGCATCAAGCGCGGTCAGCGCCTCGATATCGCCGGGGCTGGCGGCACGGATCCCGGACGAGGTCTGCCCGGGCCAGCGCCCTTCGTGCCGCAGGCTGGCCCCGGTGCGCTGAAAGCCGGAGGCGCGGTAATTCGCCTCCTGCTCGGGCACACCGTCAAGACCGACGGTGCGGGTCCCGGCGGTCTCGAGCGCATGGGTCCAGGTGCGGTAGCCGATCCCCTGCCCCCGGAACTCCGGATGACAGATGTAGAGCCCGAGAAAGGCGTGGTCGTCGTCGTGGTTCACAACCGAGATCGCCGCCGCCGGTGTGCCGCCCTTGCGCGCCAGGAAGAACCCCTGCGGATCGGCGGCGTGAAAGGCCGCGGCATCGTCAAGGCCGGGGTTCCACCCTTCGGCGGCGGCCCAGTCCATCACCTGCGCCAGTTCCCCGGTGGTCATCCTCGCGATTGTCACCTGATCGGACATGTCTGTCTTTCCTTCCCGTTCTCCGCCCCGGCCCTGACGGCGGGGGCGCTGTTCCATGGGCCTGGCGCGCCCCGGACGGGGGCGTCAGCAGGCCTACGTCGCAACCGCCGGCCCGGTTCCATCCTGCGACCCCGTGGCACCCGGCAGCGCGGCCCGCTCCTCGCCCGCCGCGCGCACCACCTCGGCCACCCGGCCCAGGTGATCGGCCAGCGGCGAGGCCTTGCGCCAGACCATGCCGATGGTCCGCGACGGCGGCGGCGGGCCCAGCCGCGCGACCGAGACGGCGGCCGAGCGCGTCTCGATCGGGACGGCCATCTCGGGGATCAGCGTGATCCCGATCCCCGCCCCCACCATCTGCACCAGCGTCGACAGCGACGAGCCCTCCATCAGTTCACGCGTGACCGACGGCGTGAGTTGGCAGAAGGACAGGGCCTGGTCGCGAAAGCAATGGCCCTCTTCCAGCAGCAGCAGCCGCATCTCGCGCAAGGACTCGGGCGCGGGCACCGGCAGGCTGGCATCGGCCAGCGGACGGACCAGCACGAATTCCTCGTCAAAGAGGCGGTATTCGTGCAGCGCCGGTTCCGACACCGGCAGCGCCACGATGGCCGCATCCAGCTGGCCCTTCAGCAGATCGTCGATCAGCCGCCCGGTCACCGCCTCGCGCGGGCGCGGGTCAAGATCGGGAAATTCGCGCGCGAAGGCGCCGATCAGGCGTGGCAGCAGGTAGGGCGCGACGGTGGGAATCACCCCCAGCCGCAACCGCCCCGACAGCGCGCCATGGGCGGTACGCGCCAGGTCCTCGAGCTCGTCGACCTGCCTGAGTATCTCTCTCGCGCGTTCGGCCAGGACCTCGCCCAGCCCGGTCAGGCGGATGCGCCGCGCGGTGCGGTCGATCAGCGGCGCGCCCAGCAGCGCCTCAAGCTCCTTCATCTGCACCGACAGCGCCGGTTGCGAGATCGAACAGGCCTCTGCCGCCAGCCCGAAGTGACCGTGGCGGGACAGGGCCTCGAAATACCGGAGGTGTTTCATGGTCAGATTGTTCATTAGAAATTCTTATCAGATCGATTAAATTTTACAACTTCACATTATGAAAATCGATGTTAGAAGAATTCTACATAGACGATCGAGCTTCCACCCGGTGCCGCGATCCGGGGCCTGTGGCCCCTTTTGCCGCCGGACCAGCCAACGACACCAGCCAACGACCATGAGACCGCCATAGCGGTCCTGTCAGCAAAGGAGGACAACATGGACGGCAACGATATCCCCGCAGGCAAATGCCCCGTCATGCACGGCGGGATGACCCAGATGGGCGAGACCGTCACCGATTGGTGGCCCAATGCGCTCAACTTCGACATCCTGCACCAGCACGACATCAAGACCAAGCCGCTGGGCACCGATTACAACTATCGCAAAGAGCTGGAAAAGCTCGATGTCGAGGCGCTGAAGGATGACCTGCGCAAGCTGATGACCGACAGCCAGGAATGGTGGCCGGCGGACTGGGGCTCTTACGTGGGCATGTTCGCACGGGTCGCATGGCACGCGGCGGGCTCCTACCGGCTGTCCGACGGCCGTGGCGGTGGCGGCACCGGCAACCAGCGCTTCGCGCCGCTGAACTCCTGGCCGGACAACGTCAACACCGACAAGGGCCGCCGCCTGCTGTGGCCGATCAAGAAGAAGTACGGGAACAAGATCTCGTGGGCCGACCTGATGATCCTGTCGGGCACCATCGCCTACGAGGTCGCGGGGCTGAAGACCTTTGGGTTCGCCTTTGGCCGCGAGGACATCTGGCACCCCGAGAAGGACACCTACTGGGGCGCGGAGAAGGAATGGCTGGCGCCGTCCGACAACCGCTATGACGACGTGTCGGACCCCTCGACCATGGCCAATCCGCTGGCGGCCGTGCAGATGGGCCTGATCTACGTGAACCCCGAGGGCGTGAACGGCAACCCCGACCCGATGAAGACCGCCGCCCAGATCCGCGAGACCTTTGCGCGGATGGCGATGGACGACGAGGAAACCGCCGCGCTGACCGCCGGGGGCCACACCATCGGCAAGAGCCACGGTAACGGTGACGCGGCCAACCTCTCCCCCGAACCCGAGGCCGCCGGCCCCGAGGCGCAGGGCATGGGCTGGTTCAACACCAAGGGCCGCGGCGTGGGCCGTGACACCGTGGTGTCGGGCATCGAGGGCGCCTGGACGGCGAACCCGACCAAGTTCGACATGGGCTGGTTCGACATGCTGTTCGGCTACGAGTGGGAACTGACCAAGTCGCCCGCCGGCGCCAACCAGTGGAAGCCGATCGACATCCGTGAAGAGGACATGCCGCCCGACGTGGAGGACCCCTCGATCAAGACGATGCCGATGATGACCGACGCCGACATGGCGATGAAGGTCGACCCGGTCTACAACGAGATCTGCCAGAAGTTCATCGCGGATCCGGAGTATTTCAAGGACACCTTCGCCCGCGCCTGGTTCAAGCTGACCCACCGCGACATGGGCCCCAAGGTGCGCTACATCGGCCCCGATGTTCCGGCCGAAGACCTGATCTGGCAGGATCCGATCCCCGCAGGCCCGACCGGCTATGACGTGGACGCGGTGAAGGCCAAGATCGCCGATGCCGGCCTGTCGCTGACCGACATGGTCAACACCGCCTGGGACAGCGCCCGCACCTATCGCGGGTCGGACATGCGCGGCGGGGCCAACGGCGCCCGCATCCGCCTTGCGCCGCAGAAGGACTGGGAAGGCAACGAGCCCGAGCGCCTGGCGCGCGTGCTGTCGGTGCTGGAACCCATCGCGGCCGAGACCGGTGCCTCTATCGCCGACGTGATCGTGCTGGCCGGCAATGTCGGTGTCGAGCAGGCCGCGAAGGCGGCAGGCTACGACGTGACCGTGCCCTTCACCCCGGGCCGTGGCGATGCCACGGACGAGATGACGGATGCCGAAAGCTTCGACGTGCTCGAGCCGCTGGCGGACGGCTTCCGGAACTGGCTGAAGGAAGAATACGTCGTCAGCCCCGAGGAAATGCTCCTGGACCGGGCCCAGCTGATGGGTCTGACCGCCGGCGAGATGACCTGCCTGATGGGCGGCATGCGGATGATGGGCACCAACTACGCGGGCACCAAGCACGGCGTATTCACCGACCATGTCGGCGCTCTGGTCCCGGATTTCTTCACCAACCTGACCGACATGTCCTACAGCTGGGTCCCGGTCGAGGGTGGCACCTATGAAATCCGCGACCGCGTCAGCGGCGACGTCAAGTGGACGGCGACCCGCGTGGACCTGGTGTTCGGCTCGAACTCGATCCTGCGCGCCTATGCCGAGGTCTATGCCCAGGACGACAACGCCGAGAAGTTCGTGAACGACTTCGTCAAGTGCTGGGTCAAGGCCATGGACGCGGACCGCTTCGACGTGTGATCCCTGACGGCCCCCGTTGCGGGGCCGCCTGAAACCATCCTGACGCCCCGGCCCGGCTTGCCCCGGCCGGGGCGTCTCTTTATGAGGCGCCTGACCGCGCGTGATGCGCCAGTGCCCCAGGGGAGGCCCCAAATGACGTTCGACCGTACCATCAAGATCGCGCCGTCCATCCTGTCGGCCGATTTCGCAGACTTTGGGCGCGAGATCCGCGCGATCGAGGACCAGGGCGCCGACTGGGTCCATGTCGACGTGATGGACGGGCATTTCGTGCCGAACCTGACCTTCGGCCCCCCGGCGGTGAAGGCCTTCCGGCGCCATGTGAAGACGGTGATGGACGTGCACCTGATGATCGCGCCGGTGGATCCCTATATCGACGCCTTCGCCGAGGCCGGCGCCGATATCCTGACCGCCCATGTCGAGGCCGGGCCGCATATCCACCGCACGCTGCAGGCGATCCGCGCGGCTGGCATGAAGGCCGGCGTCGCGCTGAACCCCGGCACACCCGCCGAGGCGGTCGCGCCCCTGCTGGAGCTTACCGACCTGGTCTGCGTGATGACGGTGAACCCCGGTTTCGGCGGGCAGAAGTTCCTGGACATGACCGCCAAGGTCCGCGCCCTGCGCGAGATGATCGGCGACCGCGAGATCCATATCGAGATCGACGGCGGCGTCGATCCCACCACCGCCCCGCTGGTTGCGGCGGCCGGGGCCGATGTGCTGGTGGCGGGCTCCGCCGTGTTCCGCGGCGGCTCGGTCAGTGATCCCGCACCCTACGGCACCAATATCGCCGCGATCCGCAAGGCGGCCGAGGCGGCGCAGGCGGGCTGAACGCCGCCAATCCCGAACATATATCAATGGGTTGAAGGGCGTCTTTCACATCGCGCTTACGCCGGGAACGGAAACGGCCCGGCAGAGAGATCTCCACCGGGCCGGCCCCACTTCTCTGTCCCGTAAGTCCCGGTTGCAGCGGCCTTTTTGTCGGCTCTCAGACGCCCTGGGCCGCGTTGCAATCCAGCGTCGCCTGCAGCGCTTCGGTGCTGCCGTCGAGGCTGATGGTGGTTTCGATCTCGGTCCGGCCCATCTTCACGATGCTGGTCGCGTAAGGTGCACCGGTGATGAAATCGTAGTTCGGCGCCTTCAGGTAGGCACCGGTATAGGCCTGGCCGACGCGCTGGCGCTTGCTCAGCTTGCCGGTCTTGGTCATGTCGCCGACAACCAGCGTGGTGCGCTGGCTGCCCTGGCGGTATTCCTCGGGCAGTTGCGCGTAGACGGCGATGAAGGCTTCGTCCGCGTCCTGCGTCTTGCCGAACTGCACGGCGTTCAAGTTGGCGTCGAACTTCTCGGCCAGGCAAAGCCCGGTGGTGTCGTTGACGAAGATGTACCAGTCGCCCGATGTCTCGTAGAGGCGGAAGTTCTCGCCCACGGCCGGCAGGCCGGATTTCTCGGCCTCGTCGGACCTGCCGAACGGGTTGATCGACGCCACGGTGTCGGAAATCGAGTCGACGAAACGGTTGGCGAAGCTCAGGTCGGCCGACGCGCGTGTCGCGCCGAACTGCGTCGCGGCCGCCAGGCTGGCGGCAACGGCAAGGTGCATTGCTTTCATTGTCGGTCCCTTTTGTGTGTTGGTCTTGACTGCTCGAAGCCTAGTCGGCGTCGTTGCGCCGTTCGGACAGGATCAGGCTACCACCATCGGCGCCCATCCGCCTACAAGACGTTCAGCACGCGCCGGCAGGTGTGCTTTTTCGGTCTCGACCGCCCACGGCGGTTTCAGGACAGAACTGCGGCCACGGTGGTGCCTTGTGTCCCTGCGTCAGCGCGGCGACCAGCGCCTGCCCGGCCTCAGGTGGTCCCCTTGCCCGGCGCCTGGCTTCGCCCGGCCTCGCGCAGGTCGCGGTACCGGGCGAGCGAGCGCATCGTATGACCCTCGTCGATGGCGGCGAGATCGAGGATGACGCTGTTGGCGATGGTCATCGGCACCACCAGCGATTGCGATTCCCCGGCCCCCCCGCGCGAGGCGACGATCTGCGCCTCGGGCGGGGGATCGAATTGCGCGCCGCGCGGATCGGTGAGCGCAAGGCAGGTGGCGCCGCGTTCGGCTCCAAGCTGGCGCAGGGATTGCAGGTCGGGGTTCGCCTTGCGGAAGTTGATCAGCCAGAGCACATCGCGCGCGCCCATGCCATGGACCCATTCCAGCCTCTGCTGGCCCATGGGCGACAGGTCCACCGCGTCGTAGCCCGACCGCCGCAGGCGCAGGCTGACCAGGTTGGCCAGCACCGCGCCGTGGCTGGCGCCCATCACAAGGATGCGCCCGGCGTCCTTCAGGATGGCCGAGAACCTCCGGATGTCGCCGTCGCCGACCTGATCGCGCAACGCCTGAAGCGCGGCGATTTCGCTGTCCAGAACCGAAGAGACCAGCCCCCCCTGCTCTGCCCGCTCAAGCCGGGCGGCGATGCGGGCGGTGGGGTTCTCGTATTCGCCCTGCCCCTCGACAAGGTTGGCCTGCAGGAAGGCGCGAAGTTCGGGATAACCCTTGAACCCCAGCCGCCGGGCGAGACGCACGGCCGAGGCCGGGTGGACGCCGGCGCGGTGCGACACCTCCTTGCCGTTCTGCATCGCCGCGCGCACCGGGTCGCGGCGCATCACGTCCAGCAGCCGGCCATCGGCATCGGTCAGCCGGCCGGAATGCCGGCTGATCAGGTCGCCAAGAAAGCCCGGCATGTCATCGGCATCGTCCAAGGGCGTTTCCTCCTTCGTAGCGAGCGGGTCATCCGGCGGACGGGCCGCCGAACGGCCCTGTCAGGCGCCCTCAGGCCGCCACGCTGTAGCCGTCCAGCCGCGCGCCGCTGCGGCTGTCGAAGCATAGGACACTGGTCGGATCGAAGGCCAGCCAGACGGTATCGCCCTCTGCCGGCAGCCCCGCGCCGCGCGGCACCACGGCGCAGATCCGGCCTTCGGCACAATCGCAATAGAGGGTCACGGTGGAGCCGGTCATCTCGGCCAGGCCCACACGCGCCTCGAACGCAGGCCCTGCCGGGGGACGGGTATGGACCTCGGTCGCGTCGGGGCGGACGCCAAGATCGACATCGCCGCGCCCGGTCCAGCCGGGAAGCCGCGCGGCGGGCACGAAGTTCATCGACGGCTGGCCCAGGAAACCGGCGACGAACCGGTTGGCGGGCCGGTCGTAGATCGCGTCGGGCGTGTCGAACTGCTGCAGGTGGCCGTCCTTCATCACCGCGATCCGGTCGGCAAGCGAAAGCGCCTCGGTCTGGTCATGGGTGACGTAGATCATCGTGGCGCCAAGCTGGCGGTGCAGATCCTTGATCTCGGTCCGCATGGCCACGCGCAGGGCGTTGTCGAGGTTCGACAGCGGCTCGTCCATCAGGAAGGTGGAGCAGTTGCGCGCCATGGCCCGGCCCATGGCCACCCGTTGCCGCTGACCGCCCGAAAGCGCGCCGGGCTTGCGGTCGAGGTAGGGCGTCAGCTGCAGCGTCTCGGCCACGGCGCGGGCGCGGTCGAGGCGCTCGCGCTTCGGGATGCGGCGCAGTTCCAGACCGAAGGCGATGTTCTGCAGGACGGACATGTGCGGATAAAGCGCGTAGTTCTGGAAGATCATCGCGATGTCGCGGTCCTGCGGCGCCAGGTCGTTGGCGCGCTGGCCGTCGATGCGCAGATCGCCGTCCTCGCAGGGCTCCAGCCCGGCGATCAGCCGCAGCAGCGTGGACTTGCCGCAGCCCGAGGGCCCGACGATCACCACGAATTCGCCGTCGGCGATGTCCATCGACACGCCATGCAGGACCTGCGGCCCGTTGGTATAGGACTTGCGGATGTCGGTCAGGGTGATCGCGCTCATTCCGCGGCCTCCCCGGGGATGACATGATCGTCGCGCAACGCGATGGCAAGGCTGGGACGGTCGGTCGTGAAGACCTTGACGCCGAGGTCCAGCGCCCTGGTGATCTGCGCGGTGTCATGGGCGGCCCAGCACCCGAACTCCAGACCGGCCGCCTGCACCCTTGCCATCAGCTCGGGCGAGGCGTGGTCGATGTTCACGCCGACCTCGGGGATGTCATGGGCCAGCGCCAGCTCGATCACCGCCTCCGCCCCAAGCTGGATCAGCACCGGCGGGCTGACCAGCCAGAGCCGGGGTCGCGTCGTCGCCGCCGCCAGTTCGTCCAGCGAGCGCAGCAGGAAGGACGAGAACACCGTGCGGTCCAGCATCCCCTGCCCGTCCAGTTCCGCGACCACCCTGGGCACGAAACCGGCATAGGCGCGGCCGCCCACGCCCGGCTTGATCTCGCACCGGAAGTCCACGTGGGACTTCGCGAAGATCGCACAAAGCTCGGCCAGCGAGATCGGCCCTTCGCCGCGCGAATAGTCGATGCGCGCGGCGCGGACCTGCGCCTCGGCAAGCTGGCAGATCTCTCCGCTCAGGTCGGTGGTGCGGTCCAGGGTCGGGTCGTGATGGACCATGATGGCGCCGTCGGCGGTGGGATGCACGTCGAATTCCACCTCGTCCAGCGGCAGGCGCGAGGTGGCGCGGAAGCCGGTGGGCGTGCTGTCGCCGAATTCCAGCGTGCCGCCGCGATGCGATGCGATGCGTGTCATGTGTTGGGTCCTTCGGTTCGCGCCCGGCTCATTTCACGGCCCCCATCATGATCCCGCGCACCAGGTGGCGTTCGACCAGAAGGAAGCCCAGCAGCACGGGCAGGATAGTGATGGTGGAGGCGGCCATGACCAGCGGCCAGTCGATCACGTCCTCGCCCGGGTTGACCCGGTAAAGCCGCGCCAGACCGACCTGCAGGGTGTACATGTCCTCGCGCCCGATGGCGACGAGCGGCCAGATGTAGTTGTTCCATTCGGAGATGAAGATGTAGAGCCCCATCGACAGGATCGCCGGTTTCGCGATCGGCACGATCACCCGCCACAGCACCTGCAGCGCATTGGCGCCGTCCATGTAGGCGGCCTCGTCCAGCGCGCGGGGAATGCCCCGGATGTACTGGCGCAGGAAGAAGGCCGCGAAACCGTTGGAGATCGCCGGCAGGATCAGCCCGGCATAGCTGTCGAGCAGCCCGGCCTTCGCCAGCGTCAGGTAGTTGGGGATCAGGGTGATGTGGCTGGGGATCATCAGCGTCGCCACCGTGGCGCCGAACATCACGTTGCCGCCCGGGAAATCGTAGCGGGCGAAGGCAAAGGCGGCCATCGTCGCCACCGCCAGCCCGATCAGCGTCACCGCCCCCGACACGATCACCGAATTCAGCAGGTAGCGGGCGAAATTGTATTGCCCGATAGCAGCCTGGTAGTTTTCAAGCGTGAAGTCGACCGTCCCGGTGTAATAGGCATCCACCGTCTGGAACGACATCCAGATCGAGTAGAGCACCGGGGACAGGAACAGCAGCCCCGCCGCCAGGGCCAGCACGGCCAGAAGCGGATTGTCAGCTTTCATAATGCACCTTCCGCCCCAGGACGCGGGATTTGAACACCGCCAGCGCGATCAGCAGGATGAAGAGGATCACCGCCAGCGCCGAACCCTGACCGATGTCGAAGAGCGTGAAACCCACGCGGTAGAGCATGTTGACGATCATGTCCGTGGCGCCGGCTGGGCCGCCCTTGGTCATGACATCGACGATGGTGAAGACCTGGAAGGCCTCGATCACCGAGATGACCAGCAGGAAGTATGTCGTCGGCATCACCAGCGGCACGGTCACGCGCCGGAAGACGTGGAACTTGCGGCCCCCATCGACCGAGGCGGCGTCGTACAATTCGGTCGGGATCGCCTGAAGGCCCGCGAGGTAGATGATGATGTCGTAGCCCAGCTGTTTCCAGCTGTTGACGAAGATCAGCACCCAAAGCGCAATCTGCGGGTCCTGCATCCAATACACCTTGCCCAGGCCAAACCAGCCCAGGATCGCGTTCATCATTCCGTAATCGGTCGAGAACACCCAGGAGAAGACCACGGCGATCGCGACGGTCGAGGTGACCGAGGGCAGGAACAGCGCGCCGCGCATCAGCCGCGACACCCATGTCTCGCTCATCAGCCGCGTGGCGATCAGCAGCGCCAATGCCAGGCGGATGGGCACCGAGATCACGGCGAAGATCGCCGTCACCTTCATCGCGTTCCAGAATTCCCGGCTGTCCAGAAGCAGACGGTAATTGTCCAGCCCGACCCAGGGCTTGGTGGGCGACAGGAAATCCCATTCGCGGAAACTGAGGTTCAGGCTCGACGCGATGGGCACATAGGTGAAGGCCGCGATGAAGCCCAGCAGCGGCAGGGCCAGCAGGTAGGGCGTCAGGCGGCGCAGCAGACGGGTCTTGCGGAGGGGATGCGAGGCCCGGGTCACGGGCCTCGCTTCGGTTGCGGCGGTCAAGTTACTTTTCCAGCCGTTCGGCTTCGGCGCGGGTCTTGTCGGCGAATTCGGTCAGCACCTCGCGCACGTCGCGCTGGCCCAGGGCCATGGCCTGCCACATGTCGTATTCACTGGCGCGCATCCAGGTCACGACCGGCGGGCGCGGACGGCCGCGCGCGAAGTCGAGCTGGTTGATCGCCACGTCGATGCCGGGCTTGCCCTCAAGCGCGTCGGCGGCGATGGGCTGCTGCGGCGTAGCCTTGTTGATCGGCATGTAGCCGGTGGCCGAGAACCAGATCGCGTTGCTTTCCGGCGAGGCGGCGAAGCTGACGAACTTGTAGGCGGCGTCCTGCACCTCTTTCTCCGAAGTCGACAGGATCCCGATCCCGGCGCCCCCGATCGGCACGGCGCAGACCTTGTTGCAGGGCATCGGCATCACGACCAGGTCATCGCCCAGGGCCGCTGTCGAACGGCCGTAATTGCCGGTGGAGTTGATCATCATGCCCACCTTGCCGGCGAGGAAGGCGTCGCGCCCGTCGTTCTCGCGGGTCACGCCATCGGGCGAGGCAACCTTGTGCTCATGCACCAGCGAGGCCATGAATTCATAGGCTTCGATCGTGTTCTCGGCATCGATCAGGATCTCGCCCGACGTGCTGTCGATCAGGTCGCTGTCATTGTCCATGATCAGGCCCCAGCGCGCGAACTGCCCCGGCGCGGCGATGCCGGTGATGCCCTCGTCGCCCAGCTCCTCGGTGATCTGCTGCGACACGGCCAGCAGGTCGTCATAGGTCTTCAGCGGCGCATCCTCGGGGATACCGGCCCGGTCGAAGATCGCCTTGTTGTAATACAGAACCGGCGTCGAGGAGTTGAACGGCACGATGTAGGTCTTGCCTTCGAAGACACCGACCTCGCGCGCGAAATCGTAAAGCTCGTCCTTCAGCGGGTCGGCGTCGAAATAGGGCGCCAGGTCGATCAGCACGCCACGGTCGGCGAAAAGCCCGTAACGGGTGACCTCCATGATCACCGCGTCGGGCGCGCGGTTGGCGGGAATGGCGGCCTGCAGCTTGGCGACGATGTCGTTGTAATTGCCGACTTCCTGCGCCTCGATCGTGATGCCCGGGTTGGCCTCTTCGAAATTGGCGATGATCTGGTTCAGCGCCTCGCCGGACTCGCCGCCGAAGCTGTGCCAGAATTCGACCGTCTGGGCCGAGCCCAGCGTGGTGGAGCCGAGAAGCACGACAAAGGCCGCCCCCGCAACTTTTTGCAATTGTGCAATCATGTCATTCCCCTTTTGCAATCCAAATTGCATGAACTCCCCTGCTGACTAGGGGGGGAATGTGACGCCCAGCACAAAGCCAGATGAATGTTTCTTGAAGGCGTCCCGGCCCGGCGCCCTTAAAGGAACGCGGGCTGGCGGGTCTGACGAAGGTCGATCAGGCAGTATGAAAAGGCCCGGGCGAAGGGTTGCGACCGGGCCTTTCGCTTGGGATCGGCGGGGATCAGCGCCGCCGCAGCTTGGGGTTCAGCGCGTCGTTCAGCCCATCGCCCACCAGGCTGATCGCCAGAACGGTGACAAAGATCGCCAGCCCGGGAATGGTCACGGCATAGCCCGCTTCCAGGATGTATTGCCGGTTGGCACCAATCACCTGGCCCCAGCTGACCACGTTGGGATCAGTCAGGCCCAGAAAGCTCAGCCCCGCCTCGAACAGGATGGCCGAGCCCACCATCAGCGCCGATTGCACGATGATCGGTGGCAGCGCGTTGGGCAGGATAACCCGGAACATCAGCTTGCGGCTGCGCGCGCCAAGCGCATGGCTGGCCATGACGAATTCCATCTCGCGCAGGCGCAGGAACTCGGCCCGGGTGATCCGCGCCACGGCCGTCCAGCTGACCACGCCGATGGCGAAGGTGATCATGGGCAGGGACGCCCCGAACAGCGCCACGATGACCATGGAAAACAGCAGCGTCGGCAGCACCTGGAAGAACTCGGTGATCCGCATCAGGATCTCTTCGATGATCCCGCCGTAGAACCCCGCCATGGAGCCGATCACCACACCCAGCACCACGGTCAGCACCGCCGCCGAGACGCCGATGATCAGCGTCACGCGCGCGCCCTGCAGGATCTGGGCCAGGATGTCGCGGCCCAGGTAATCGGTGCCAAAGAGGAACCCGTCCACCCCGGGGCGCGAGAACGGGGCCCAGACCATCTCGAACGGGTCGGTCGGATAGAGGATCGGCCCGATGATCGCGGCCAGCACGATCAGGATCAGCATCGCAAGGCCCGCCATGGCGGCGTAATTGCCCCGGAACATCCGCCAGGCATCCGCCATGGGCGAGCGCGAGACGGTGGGCAGCTCGGCGATTGGCTCGATCGGTTCGATTGCGGTTTCGTCGCTCATGACCGCGCCCTCAGCCGGGGATCCAGCAGGCGCAGGGCGAAATCGGTCAGCAGGTTGCCGACGATCACCATCAGCGCCGAGAAGAACAGGATGCCCAGGATCGTCGGCGTGTCGCGCGCCAGGATCGACTGGAAGGCCAGCGTCCCAAGGCCGGGCCAGGCATAGACCGTCTCGACCAGCACGGCGCCCGAGATGACGGCGCTGAACTGAAGGCCGGCCAGCGTCACGATGGGAAACAGCGAATTGCGCAGCGCATGGCGGTAGACCACGTCCCGTTCGGGCAGGCCCTTGGCCCGGGCGGTGCGCACGTAATCGGTGCCCAGCGTCTCCATCATCGTGGCCCGCGACAGCCGCGAATACAGCGCGAGGAAGATCGACGACAGCGTGACCACCGGCAGCACCATGTGCCGCGCTACGTCCAGCACATGTGCAAGGACCCCGCCCTCAAGCGTCACGTCGCGCATCCCGGCCACCGGGAACCACTGGATCTTCAGCGAAAACGCGATCAGCAGCAGGATCCCCGTCCAGAACACCGGCGCGGAATAGCCCAGCAGCGAGAAGAAGGTGACGAAATGGCTGAGGATCCCGTTGGGCTTTCGGGCCGAGATCACGCCAAGGATCACGCCCACCACCATCGCCAGCGCCTGCGCGGTGAAGACCAGCAGCAGCGTGGCGGGCAGGCGCTGCAGGATCAGCTCTGTCACCGGCATGTTGTAATAAAAGGAATAGCCCAGATCGAAGCGCAGCACCTTTCCCAGGTATGTGCCCAGTTGCACGATGAAGGGCTGATCCAGCCCATAGTCCTTGCGGATCTGTTCGAGAACCTCGGCATCGGCGCCGCCCATGGACTGGGCGATGGTGTCGGCCACGTCTCCGGGCGCCAGGTGCAGCATGGCGAAGTTGAGGATGAGGACCGCCAGAAGAAGGATGACGGCGTAGAACAAGCGTGTCGCTGTCGCGCTCAGCACGGGAATTCGGCCTTTCGGGAAGAGGTCCGCGGCGGCACGTCAGCACCGCCGCGGGAGAGGGTCAGTCTTTCAGGTACACCTTGTCCAGCGGCGAAGAGGTCGACCAGATGCCGTTCACCGGCGGGTTGCCGACCTTGTCGCTGTAGATCGTGTGCATGGGCACGGCGTTGATGAAGTAGATCGGCACCTCTTCGGCGACGATCTCCTGGAACTCCTTGTAGAGCGCGGCGCGCTTGTCGGGGTCGTTCTCGGTCGCGGCCATGTCCAGCAGTTCGTCCACGCGTGCGTTGGAATAGCCCTGCGTGTTCGACCAGACGCCCTTGCCGATGTTCGACGACATGTAGGTCCGGTTCACGCCGATCACCGGGTCGCCCCAGTTGTAGACGCTGTCCATCGCCAGGTCGAATTCCATGTTGCCCATGGTCTGCGCCCAGGACGGGAAATCGGGCGAGGCATTCATGTTCACCGTGATGCCGACCTTGGTCAGGGCCTGCTTGATATACTCGGTCTGCGCCCGGTAGCCGGGGAAGGCCGGAAGCTCGATCGACAGCTCGAACCGCTCGCCGTTCTCCATCGGGTAGCCCGCTTCGTCCAGCAGGGCATTGGCCTTGTCGATGTCCAGCTCATAGGCCGGCACGTCGGGGTTATACAGCGGGCTGTCGGGGTGGATGCCGGTCCTGGCCTCGGTGGCGGTGCCGCGCATGATCGCCTTCAGGATGAAGTTCTTGTCGATCGCCAAAGCAATAGCCTGCCGCACCTTGGGATCCTGCAGCGGGCCGTGGGTGGTGTTCATCGCCAGCCAGTCGATCGGCCCGATCCCGCCATAGCCGTCCTGGCTGACGGTCAGCCCGTCGACGCCCTGCAGCCGGCCGATCACCGTAGGCTCGTTTTCAAAGGCGGCCATCATCAGCTCGCCGTTCTGCAACGCGATGGCGCGGGCCGAGCTGTCGTTGATGATGCGCATGACGATCCGGTCGAGATAGGGCAGCCCCTCTTCCCAGTAGCCGTCGTATTTCTCGACGATGACATGTTCGCCCGGCTTGAATTCGACCAGCTTGAAGGGCCCGGAGCCGACGACATCCTCGTTGTTGCGCGGATGGTTCTTGGGGTCCTGCCCGTCGCCGTAGATATGTTCGGGGATGATCGCCATCAGCTGACCGGACATGGCCAGCATCAGCGCCGGGTGCGGATGCGCAAGGTTCAGCACGGCGGTGTGTTCGTCCGGCGTGTCGACGCTGGTGACCGGCGCGAACATCGACTTGAACGGGTGATACTCCTTGATGACATCGACCGAGAAGGCGACATCCGACGAGGTGATCGGCTCGCCATCGTGGAAGGTCGCGTTCTCCTGCAGGTGCAGGGTCACCTGGAGGCCGTCGTCGCTGACCTCCCAGCTTTTGGCCAGGTAGGGCTGCGGGTTCCAGCCCTCGTCGTAGCGCAGCGGCGAGGCGAAGAGCTGCGTGCCCGGAAGGCCGGTGGCAATGCCCGATTGCACCGCCGGGTTCAGCACCCGGGGCGTGCCCCCGGAGAGCGACATCACCAGGGTGCCCCCGCTGGTCGGTTCGTCCTGCGCAAACGCGGCACCCGCCGCGAGCGCCGCCGCCACGACCGCGGCGAAAGTATGTTTCATGGCGTGGTTCACCTGTTCGAACTCCCTGTCTGTATCGCCTGCATTTTGCGCAGGCGTGTGCCGCAGCCTAGCCGGGATTCCCCCGGGCAAAAAACCTGTAAATTCGGTCAGGGGCTGCGACATGCCGGTGGCAGAGGGTGGGCAGCCGGGGTGCGAGTGACCCGTTATGCAATACATTTCAGTGTCTTGACGGTCCGCCCCCGCATTTCTCTCGCCCCCGGCGCAAAAGAACAGCGCAGGCGCCAGGCCGCAAGGCGCCGCCCCATGCTGCATCGCGAATGAGCAGCGCGCCACTGCACGGTAACAGAGCAATGGCGCCCTCCCCCGCAGGTTGCACTCCGCCGCCTCTGCCCTGTCCAACGCGCCGGCTTTGCCGCGTTTTGCCGCGCGCCGCGCGCGCGTCCCGGCGTCATGGATGCGCATGCGACGGCTGACACAGCTCTTCGGTTGTCCCGCCCGCCGAAACGGGCCTAGGCTCTGCCAGCGGCGGCCCCGACCGGCCCGCCGCCCACCAAGGAGCCCACATGTCCACGACCATCTACCCCGCCCGCAAGATCCTGACGATGAACCCGAACCAGCCCGAGGTCACCCATGTCGCGGTGCGCGACGGCCGGATCCTTGGCGCCGGGACGCTTGCGGATCTGGAGGGCTGGGGCGACTACACGCTGGACGAGCGGTTCGCCGACAAGGTCCTGATGCCCGGCCTGATCGAGGGCCACGCCCACACGATGGAAGGGGCGATGTGGAATTTCACTTATGTCGGCTGGTTCGACCGGATGGATCCGGACGGCCGCGTCTGGGACGGGGTGAAGACCGTCGATGCCCTCGTCGCCCGCATGGCCGAGGCCGAGGCGCGGATGGAAGACCCCGACGCGCCGCTGCTGGGCTGGGGGCTGGACCCGATCTACATGGACAACGTGCGCGTCACCCGCGCCGATCTCGACCGCGTCAGCGCCACGCGGCCGGTGGGGATCATGCATGCCTCGGGCCATATCCTGAACGTGAACACCAAGGGGCTCGAACTGGCGGGCCTTTTGCATCAAGGCAACAACCACCCGGGCATCCCGCTGGGCGCCGACGGTCTGCCGACCGGAGAGTTGAAAAGCCCCGAGATCATGATGCCCGCCGGCAAGCACGTGGGCATGGACCGCGCGTTTCTCGCCTCGGACGCGCAGGGGCTTTGGAACTACGGCAAACTCTGCGTGCGGGCGGGCGTGACCACCTCGTCCGACCTGGGCCAGCAGCTGAACGACGACCTCGTCGCGATGTTCGAGGAGGTGACCGGCAACGACAGGTTCCCCGCCTGCCTCGTGGCCTTCCGCATCAACATGGGCGTCTCGCCCGCCGAGCTGGTGGACTATACCGCCGCGCTGAAGGACCGCTCCACCGACCGGCTGGAGCTGGGACGGATCAAGGTGGTGGCCGATGGCTCGATCCAGGGGTTTTCGGCCCGGCTGCTCTGGCCCGGCTATTACAACGGCGCGCCGAACGGTATGTGGTACGTGGCGCCCGACCAGCTGGCCGAGATCTTCGACCGCGCGCTGAAGGCCGGGGTGCAGGTGCACACCCACACCAATGGCGACGAGGCGACCCAGCTGGTGATCGAAACGCTGGAGACCGCCCTGCGCAAGACCCCGGACTTCGACCACCGCTTCACGCTGCAGCATTGCCAGCTGGCCAATGCGGCGCAGTTCCGCAGGATGGCGCGGCTGGGCATGTGCGTGAACCTCTTCGCGAACCACCATTTCTACTGGGGCGACGAGCATTACGCCCTGACCGTGGGCCCGGAGCGCGCCGATCGCATGAACGCCTGCCGGACGGCGCTGGACGCGGGTGTGCCGATGACGATCCATTCCGATGCGCCGGTCACGCCGCTGGGGCCGCTTTTCACCGCGTGGTCGGCGGTGAACCGGCTGACGGCCTCAGGGCGCACCCAGGGCGAAGGCGAGAAGATCACGGTCGCGCAGGCCCTGCACGCGATCACCATGGGCGCGGCGGTGACGATGAAAATGGATCACCTCGTGGGCTCCATCGAGGTCGGCAAGCGGGCCGATTTCGCGGTGCTGGAGGAGGATCCGACGGAGGTCGATCCGCTGAAGCTGAAGGACATCCCCGTCTGGGGCACCGTGCAGGGCGGCCGGATCTTCCCGGCCTCCGATCTGTGATGGACCTGCCCGTCACCATCATCGGCGGCTATCTCGGCGCCGGGAAGACCACGCTGATCAACCACCTGCTGCGCCATAACGAGGGGCTGAGGCTGGCCATCCTGGTCAACGAATTCGGCGAACTGCCCATCGACGCCGACCTGATCGAGGCCGAGGACGGCGGGCTGATGTCGATCTCGGGCGGCTGTGTCTGCTGCGCCTACGGCAGCGACATGATCGGCGTGCTGGAGGACATCGCGGCGATGGAGCCGCGCCCCGATCACGTGCTGCTGGAAGCCTCGGGCGTGGCGCTGCCCGCCTCCATCGCGGTGACGGTGGGGATGATGCAGGGGTTCCGCAGCGACGGGGTGATCGTGCTGGCCGATGCCGAACAGATCCGGAAGACGGCGGCCAACAGCTACCTTGCGGACACGGTGGACCGCCAGATCGAACAGGCCGACCTGCTGCTGCTGACCAAGGCGGACCTGGTCCCGGACAAGGCGCTGGAGGAGGTCACCGCCTGGCTCTCCGCCAAGGCGCCCGCGACCCGCGTGCTGCCGGTGAGCCGCGGCGAACTCCCCGTGCGGGCCGTGGTCGGCGCGGTGCCCTTCCCGCAACGCGGCGGCCCCTCGCCCGCGACGGGACACGCGCGCTTTGACAGCGTGCTGCTGGAGCCTTCCGGCCCGGTGGACGCCGAGGCGCTGGCCCGGGCGCTGGCCGCGGAGCCCTCTGTCACTCGCGCCAAGGGCTTCGTGCAGACGGGCGACGGGCTTGCGCTGATCCATGTGGTGGGCCAGCGTGGTGCTGTGGAGGCAGTCTCCGGCGAGCGGCGGGTCGGCATCATCTGCATCGGTTTGCGCGGCGAGTTGGACGCGCCTGCCTTGCACGCACTGGTCGCGCCGCGCACGACGGCATAGCGCGCCCCTTTCGGGGCGCGGGACTTGGGGGCGCCCCTTCGGGGCGTGGAATCGGTCGCGCCCCTTCGGGGCGATTGGTCAGGGCTGTTCGCCTTCGGCGGAATCCCCGGCCGCGACTCCGTCGGACAGTTCGAACAGGTACTTGCGCATCTCGCGGGTCAGCGCATAGCGGTCGTCGGTGCTCTGAAGCTCGTCGTAGCGGCGGATCGGGCCGACGCTGATCCGGAACTTCCTGTTGGGGAAGCGGAAGAACATCCGCAGCAGCGACAGGTTGCCCATGGTTCGCCCGCGCCGCGCCGCCGGGTTGGCCAGCGCGCCCGGGTTGCCATGCACGAAGATCGGCAGGATGTCGGCCTTGCTGGCCATGACCATCCGCGCGGCGAAGGTCTTCCAGGGGAATTCCACCGGGATCTCGCCCTTCTTCTTGGCGCTGGCCACCCGGCCCGAGGGACAGATCACCATGACACCGCCATCCTCGAGACACTGGAAGGCCGCGGCCTTGGCCTGGTTGTTCATCTCGACGTATTTCGGCGGCTGGCGCGAATCCACCTCGAAGCAATAGGGCTTCAGTTCGGGCAGCGCGTTCATGGCGTTCAGCGCGGCAATGAAATTCGGCTTGCGCCCCATGCGTTCGCACATGGCGCCCAGGATCAGCCCGTCATGGATGCCGAAGATGTGGTTGGCATAGACCACCATCGGGCCGGATGTTTCCTTTTCAAGCGAGCCGTGGGGGTCGTTGATCTCGACCTCGACTTTGGTCAGGTCCAGGAACCGCTGAAAGGCGTTCGGCTCGCCCGCCGCCAGGTCGGCCTGCCATTGCTGGTACATCGGCAGCAGCGCCGTCCGGCCCTCCCGATCCTCGAAATCCAGCAACTTGCGGGTGATCCAGCGGGCGACGAGGCCCTGCTTGCTCAGAAAGGGACGGTGCGGAAGTTCACTTGCGATAAAGCTCAAGGGCCTGTCGTAAGACGGCATGAAATCAGTGCTTTCTTTCGATCTGTCAGGGCGGGACCGGAAGAACGGACCGCCGGTGAAGGATAACTTGGGTCAATTGTGGTCGCGCAGGCGATCTTGCCGGGGGCGGGGCGCAAAGACAAGGCGCGCGAAGCCGGTATCCTGCAGGGCCGCGCATGGCCGGGCCATGGCGCATGTGCGGTTTGGGCCGTTCCGGCGCAAGACGGCGCGGCGCGGCAGAGGCGCGGGGGCGACCCTGCGGTCGGGGCTGGACACGCCCGCCTGCCCCGGCCCTATTGGTCCGGACACCGGACGGCCCGCACGGGACCGGCCCGAAGACGCAGACAGCGAAAGGACACTCCCCATGATGACTGCCAGGAGACTGGATGCCGCCGATGCCGCCGTTATCATTGCCGGTGCGCGCGAGAAGGCCACCGAGATCGGCGTGCCGATGTGCATCGCCATCACCGACGAGGGCGGCAACCTGGTCGCCTTTGAACGGATGGATGGCGGCAAGGTGACCTCGATCACGATCGCCATCGACAAGAGTTTCACCGCCTCGGGCGCCAAGAAGGCGACGCATGAATACGGCGAGGCCAGCCAGCCAGGTGCACCGGCCTATGGCATCGCCTCGGCCATCGGCGGCCGGCTGATGGTGGTCGCCGGCGGTCTGCCCGTCGCGGTCGACGGAGAGGTCGTGGGCGGCATCGGGATCAGCTCGGGCACACCCGGACAGGACCTAGAGGTCGCCAAGGCCGGGGTGGCGGCGTTCCTCGACAGCCTTTGATCCGGCCCCGGGCGCCTCGCGGTGCGCCGTCGGACCCGGGTCCGCGTCAGGCGCTGGCGCCGCGGGCGGCACCGGGATGGTCGGCCATGAACTGGCGCAGCGTGGCAAAGAGGTTGCGCGCCAGTGTCCGGTCACCCGCGTGCAGTGCCGTGCGGATGTCTTCGCAGATCATCTGCTGAACCTGCTGGGGCCCCTTGCCGATCTGCATCAGATAGCTGCCCATCAGCGCCGCGTCGTATTCGCCCACGTGTTCGTGCAGGGCCAGCGCGTCGATCTCGTCGCGCGTCAGGTCCGACATGTCCTTGATGTCTTCGATGGATATCATCCGGCGTCCCCCCTTGTGCTGCGGTCCGTGCCCGCCTGCGTCGGATCCTCCCGATCCGTCAGGCGAGTCTACCGGAACGTGCTCCTGCGCACATTGATCCGTGTCATGGTCGCGGCAGGATCCTGGTGCTCACGGCGGACTGGCACAGGCCCGCCCTTTTGCGAAGGACATGGACCGCACGGCCATCACGGTGGTAGTTCCGGAGCGACTGGGGACCGTAGGTGAACCGCAGCTCGGAGGGGAAGTCTCGGGCATGGGCCATCCCCGAAACAACCGCCGCCTGAAACCCTGTGCCCAAGCGGGCGCTGCCTCGATCCTCTAGCCCTGGTGCGCGTGGGCGATGACCATCAGTTCACCCAGGTTCTCCTGCGTGATATAGCCCAGCAGCTTGCCGCCCGGCCCGGTCACCAGGACCGGATCGTTCGGGGCGGCGGCCATCCGCTCCATCACCTTGGCCAGCGGCGTGGCGGCAGAGATCTGCGCGAGCCCGGTCTGCATCAGGTCGCCAGCGCGCTGGTCGCGGTCCTCGCCGGACAGCGCCCTGAAGATCGCCTGGCGAGAGACGAACCCCACCGCGCGGCCCTGCGGATCGGTCACGGGGAATTCGTGCTGGGTGGTCCGCAGCACCGCCTGGGTCGCGGCCGCAAGCGTGTCGTCGGGGTGGAGCGCATGGTACTCGGTGATCATCGCGTCCCGCGCGGTGTAGCGTCCCGCGACGGTGCGCATGGCCACGTCGGCGCTTTCGGACGAGGCGGCGAGAAAGACGAACCCCGCGATCAGGATCAGGATCGGGTTGCCGGCGTAGATGCCCAGCAGCCCGAGGCCGATCGCCAGCACGCGGCCGATCATCGCGGCCATCTCGGTGCCCCGGGCACGGCCCATCTTCATGGTCAGGACCGCGCGCAGCACCCGGCCCCCGTCCATCGGGAAGGCCGGCACCATGTTGAACAGCGCCAGCGTCAGGTTGATGACCGCGATGGCGCCGAGGAAACCGGGCAGGTCCACGGTGGCGGAGGGGTCCGAAAGGAAGGACATGTCGGCCCGCGCCCCGAAGACCAGGCTGAGCACCGCCCAGATGACGATGTTGACCGCGGGACCGGCCAGGGCCACGGCGATCTCGTCGGCCGGCCGTTCGGGCATCCGGTCAAGCCGGGCGAGGCCGCCGAAGGGCAGCAGCGTGACCGAGGGCGTGGCAATGCCGAAACGGCGGGCCATCAGCGCATGGCCGAATTCATGGGCCAGCACGCAGGCGAAGAGCGTCAGGATGAAGGCCAGCTGCCAGGCCGCCGCCGGGGCCCCGCCGCTGTCGTAGGCCGCAAGGCCCACCCAGGCGAGCAGGATCAGGAAGGTGACGTGAATGCGGACATCCGATCCGAAGAGATGCCCGATGCTGAAAGACCAGCTCATGCCCCTGTCTCCCTCCGAGTCCCGTGCCGCCCCGCCCCAGATCTACCCGATCGGCGGGCGCGGGGAAATTGCCACGATGTCGCCCCGCGGTGGCCGCCCCTGCCTTGGCCCCTGCCGGCCGGCCCGCCCCGGGGCCGGCCGGCGCTGCGGGATCACTCGGCGCGGTCGAAGGTGCCCATGCCCATCTCGTTCAGATGCTCCACCGTCACGCTGGCCGCCCCGGAGGCGTCGTCGATCACGAAATCGACCCGCGAGACCGAGCCGGCCGGCTGGTTCTCGGTCACCGGGTAGGCAACGAAGGTGTCGCCGTCCCAGTGGGTCAGCGGCAGCGCGCGCAGATCGGGGCCCAGCAGAAGCTCCAGCCGGTCTTCGTCCGCGACCACCTCGGCCGGGCCGAAATAGGCATTGGCATAGGTGCCGGCATAGGCCTCGGCCTCTCGTTGCGGGGTGGGATCGGCGGGCGGCTCGGCCCCTACCAGTTCGCCGAAGGGCGCGCTCAGCGGCGCCATGCGTGGCCCGTAGCCGGCCAGCCAGTCGCGCGTGTCCATGCCCAGCTCGGCGCGGTCCATGAAGCTGGCGGTGATCGCCTCGGCGGCGCCGATGGGCAGCGCGTTGGTCAGCACCACGATCCCAAGGTCGAGATCCGGGATCATCACGTAATTCGTCGCCGCCCCCAGCGCGAAGGCGCCGGAATGGCTCAGCTCCACCCGTCCGCTGGGCCGCACGCCGACCCCGAAGCCGTAACCGTAGGTGCCGACGCGCGAGGCGGGCGTCGCCGGAAGGCCGGTGATCGTCTGAGGAGAGATGGCCGGTTGCAGCGCCGGCCCGGGGATCAGCTGCGTCTCGCCCGCCTGCCCCATGCCCAGCACCATCGCCAGCCAGCGCCCCATATCGCGCGCGCTTGAGCTGACGCCACCGGCGGGGCTCTGGGCATCGGGGTCCCGCTGATACGACACGGCAAATCCGTCGCCGTCGCGCACATGGGGCGCCGCGCGGTTCTCGCGCGCCAGATAATCGGCGTGGCGCGCGCTGGTGACGCTCATGCCCAGCGGGGCAAAGATCGCCTCCTCCGAGAGGTCGGCCCAGGTCGTGCCACTGGCCTGCGCCACCGCCTCGGCCGCCGCGGTCAGGCCGAAGTTGGTATAGGCGTAATGGGCGCGGAACGGCGCCTGCGGCAGCATCCCGAGCCGCTCCAGGATCGCCCGGCGACCATAGCCGATGTCTTCGAGGTCATCGCCCGCGTGGTCCGGCAAGCCGGACCGGTGCGCATAGAGATCACCGATGGTGACGTGATCGCTGACCCATTCGGCGTCCAGCCCGAACCACGGCAGGTGGTCGCGCACGGGCGTGTCCCAGGCCACGACGCCCGCGCCAACCTGGTGCGCCACGACCGTCGATCCCACGGATTTCGACAGCGAAGCCAGCAGGAAGACCGTATCCGCATCCACCGGTTCGGACCCGTCGACCGAGCGCTGGCCGAAGCCGCGCAGGTAGACCGTCTCACCCTCGTGAACCACGGCGATGGCAAGGCCGGGAATACCGGTGCGCTCCAGCATCTCGGCGCCCAGGTCGTCCAGCGTGGCGATGGCGGCCTCGATCCTGTCGGCCGGAACCGGCACCAGCATCGTGTCGGAGGGCGGGGTCATCGGGTCGGGCAGCGCAAGCGCCGGAAGCGTCGCCTGCGCGCCTGCCTGTGTGACCAGCGCGACGGAAAGAGCCAGCGCGGCGCCGGCCGTGGTCCAGTGTCTGTGCAAATCGGGAATCCTTCGTCTTTTCGCGGCCTTGGCCACCGCCCCGCCTGGCAGGCTAACGTGGGGTAAGACCGGCATCAAGCGCTCCGGCCCGCGCCCTTGCGCCGCGCGGGGTCTTGGGCAGGATCCCGAGGCGGACGAGGATGTCGTCGCCGTCCACGATGCCGAACGAGCCCGCCCTGCCGGGACGTTCGAATGGGACAAGGCGCATGGATGATCCTCCTTTCCGTTGCCGCCAAAGGGCAGCTCAGCCGAGCGAGCCGAGGAACCCCGCGATTTCGTCGTCGATGAAGCCGAGAATGGTCTCGTCCTCCAGCATCCCGTCGCGGACCTTTGCACTGGCCCGGGTCACGACGATCTCGCGCCCGGGGTGGACCAGGGCCAGCATGCCGTTGAGGATGTATTTCAGATGCGCCTGCGCCCGCACGCCCCCCAGCGCCCCGCCGGAGATCGAGATGACAAAACAAGGCTTGTGCCTGAACACCGACTCGAAGGCCGGGCGCGAGGCCCAGTCGATCGCGTTCTTCAGCACGCCGGGGATCGAGTAATTGTATTCGGGCGCAAGAAAGACCACCCCGTCGGCCGCCCCCACCTGCGCGACGAACGCGTCGACCGCGGCATTGTCCGAGATATCCGCGTCGTAATGCGGCAGCTGGCCGATGTCGGCCATGGTGCAGGTCGCCTTGCCGTCCAGCCGCGCAGCGATCGCACGGGCGGTGGCGCGCGAGGCAGAGGCCTCGCGCAGGCTTCCGATGATGAAGAGGAGTTCGGGCATTGAAGCGTCTTCCGTTCAGAGATGTGCCAGCCACGTGGCGATCCGGGGTATCGGGTGATCATGCCCGGTATCGCCAAGATGGCAAAGACCGTGCAAACGCCGGAGATCGTCGCCGACCGGCTCCGCCGCGCGACGCGGCCTTCGGCAAGATGAAGGCCATGGCCGACGGTGCGGCCATCGTCCGGGCAGAGCAGTCCTGAACCGGCGGCGGCCTAGCCGGGCCGCCGCACCACGCACCGCACCCGGCGGCCCGCCCCGTGGTCTTCCAGTGGCGGCCGCGCCTCGTGGCAGCGCGCCTCGGCCAGCGGGCAGCGCGTGACAAAGGGGCAGCCCTCGGGCGGGTTCAGCGGGCTGGGCAGGTCGCCCTCCAGCAGGATGCGCCGGCGCTCCGCCCGGCCCCTGGGATCGGGCAGCGGGATCGCCGACAGCAGCGCCTCGGTATAGGGATGCACGGGGCTGGCAAAGACCTCGGCCGCCGGTCCTTCCTCGACGATGACACCAAGGTACATCACCGCCACCCGGTCCGCGATATGGCGCACCACCGACAGGTCGTGCGAGATGAAGAGATAGCTCAGCTTCGCCTCGCGCTGCAGCCGCATCAGCAGGTTCAGGATCTGGCTCTGGATCGACACGTCAAGCGCGCTGACCGGCTCGTCGCAGATCACCAGCTTCGGGTTCAGGGCCAGCGCCCGGGCGATCACCACCCGCTGCCGCTGTCCCCCCGACAGGGCCACCGGCCGCCTGTCGCGCTGATCGGGGTTCAGGCCCACCTGCTCCATCAGCTCGTCCACGCGCGCGGCGATGCGTTTGCGCGACCAGCCCTGGATCACCATCGGCTCGGCGATGGATTGCGCCACCGTACGCCGCGGGTTCAGGGCCGAGACCGGGTCCTGGAAGACCACCTGCATGTCGCGCCACACCGCCTTGCGCCCCTCTGCCGTGAGGTTGCCCAGGTCGCGCCCGCCAAAGCGGATCTGGCCTTCGGTCACCGGCGCGAGGCCGAGGATCGCGTTGCCGGTCGTGGACTTGCCGCAGCCGGATTCGCCCACCACGGCCAGCGTCTCATGCGCGCCGATGTCCAGCGACACGCCGTCCACCGCCCGCACCAGCCCCTTACCGCCGCCGAAGCGCCCGGTGCGCACGGGGAAATGCACCTTGAGGTCGCGGATCTCCAGCAGCGCGCTCATGCCTGCGCCTCCCATGCGCCCTTGACGGGGTGGAAACAGGCGACCTTGTGCGCCCCGCCCTCCAGCACGGGCCGCGCCGTGCAGGCGTCGGTGGCGCGCGGGCAGCGGGTGCGGAACCGGCAGCCCTCGGGCCAGTCGCGCGGGCTGGGCACGCTGCCGCGGATCGCGAAGAGTTCCTGCCCCGGCGCGTCGTCCAGCCGCGGGATCGTGCGCAGCAGCATCGCCGTGTAGGGATGGCGCGGTGTAGCGAAGAGATCCCCGACCGCGCCCTGTTCCACCACGCGGCCGCCGTACATCACGCAGACCCGGTCGGCCAGTTCCGCCACCACGCCCATGTCATGGGTGATCAGCAGCACGGAGGTCCCCGCCTCTGCCGCAAGCTCGGCCATCAGCGCCAGGATCTGCGCCTGGATCGTCACATCAAGCGCCGTGGTCGGCTCGTCCGCGATCAGCAGGCGCGGCCGCGAGATCAGCGCGGCGGCGATCATCACGCGCTGGCACATGCCGCCCGAAAGCTCCGCCGGCAGCTGGCGCGCGCGGCGCTCGGGTTCGGGGATGCCGACGCGGCGCAGCATCTCAACCGCCTGCCGGCGGGCCTCGGCCGGGGCGGCCTTGCCATGGACGACAAGGCTTTCGGCCACCTGTTCGCCCACCGGCACCAGCGGGTTCAGCGACGAGACCGGTTCCTGGAAGATCATCGCCAGATCCTGACCGCGCAGGCGGCGCAGCGCATCCGGCGCCATATCCAGCAGGTCGGTGCCGTCGAACAGGATCTGCCCGCCCGTCACCCCCAGCCCCTCGCCCAGCAGACCCATGGCCGACAGCGCGGTCAGCGACTTGCCCGAGCCGCTTTCTCCGACCAGCGCCACGACCTCGCCGGGGCGGATGTCCAGCGTCACGCCATCGACAAGCGACAGCGGCCCGGCCTGAATCGCCAGATCTGAGATCTCGAGCAGGCTCATGCAGGCTCCGCCACCGCCCCGGCCCAGGGGCTGACGGGATGGGCGGCGCCGGTGTTCGGCCCCCTGCCCCGGCCCGAAACAGCCAGCGAGGGGATCGCGAATTGCACGGGCCAGACCGCGTCTTCGGTGATCTGCACCGGGTGGCGGGCCGAGATCGCCGTCGCCGTGTCGGGCGTGGCGGCGCGGTTGACGAAGATCGTCGGCGTGCTGGCATCGATCCGGGGCGCGTGCAGCGCGGCCTCGGGTGTCATCCGGAGATCAACGAGATAGGACAGGATCTGCAGCACCGTCGGAAAGATCTGCCGCCCGCCGGCGGCGCCAAGCGCATGTTCCGGCGCGCCGTCGCGGGTGGTGATGATCGGCGCCATGTTGGCCAGTGGCCGGGCCGAGGGCGCGATGGAATTCGGCTGGCCCGGGCGCGGATCGAACCACATCATGCCGTTGTTCAACAGGCAGCCCAGCGAGGGCGCCACGACCTTGGAGCCAAAGCGCGACAGCAGCGTATTGGTCAGCGCCACCATGTTGCCGTGCCGATCCACCACCGACAGGTGGCTGGTGCAATCGCCCCCCGCCGCCGCATGGCCCATGGTCTTCAGACGGTCCTCGTAGGTGTCGCGGATCACGTCCGCATAGGCCGCCGCCCGCTGCGCCTCGTCCAGCCTGGCAACGTCGTCGGGCAGCATCCCCAGCGCCCGCAGCAGGCTTGGCCCGCCCGAGAGATCGCCCATCGTGTGCACGACCCGGTCGCGGTAGGTCATCGTCGTGGGGGCGTTCCAGACCGGCGCGCAGGCGGCAAGGTCGGCCGCCGTCACCGGCGCGCCCATGGCGGCGAGATCCCCGGCCAGATCCGCCGCGATCCCGCCTTCGTAGAAATCGCGCGGCCCCGCCTTGGCCAGCCGGCGCAACATCCTGGCCTTCACCGGCATCGGCAGGTAGCTGGCCGAGGGATCGCCCGCCTCGCAGCGCCGCGCATCGCGATCGAGGAACAGCGCGGAGGCCGCCGCATCGCCCCGCAGCCCCGGCGTGTCGATGGCAAAGGCCAGATCGGCGAACCAATCCACCCGCATCCCCCGCTCTGCCGCCAAGATGGCCGGTTGCAGCGCCTCTTCCCACGACAGCGTGCCGTGCCGCGCCAGCGCCTCGGACAGGCCGGCCACCGCGCCGGGCACACAGATCGAGGACGGGCCGATCAGGTTGCGGTTGCCTTCCACCGCCGGCCAGTCGAACCAGTCGCCGTCGCGGTCGCCCACCAGCGGATAATCGACCGGATCCACGGCCGAGCCCGCGACCACGTTGAAATCCAGCGTCTCCACCGTGCCATCCGCCGCGCCATGCAGCAGGTAGCCCCCGCCGCCAAAGCCCGACAGCCACGGCTCCACCACCGACAGCATGCAGGCGGTCACCACGGCCGCATCCATCGCGGTGCCGCCACGCGCCAGCACCTCGGCGCCCGCGCGGGCGGCCTCGTGGTGCTGGGCCACGACGATCCCGCCCGAGGATGTCACCTGCGGCTTGGTCACGGCCCAGGTCTGGCGCGCCTGTTTCGGAGCTTGGGTGGGAGCCTGTGTCATGGCTGTTCCTTCGTCTTGACCCGGTCGTTCACCGGCGTGATCGGGCCGGTCGTCGTCTCGTATCCGGCCTGGCTCTCGTGGTGGCGGGCGATCTCTCCGCAGGTGGCGATCCAGACATCCGGGTTGTCGACCAGCGGCTGCCAGAGGTCCTCCAGCATGTCGACCCGCGCGGCCCGGCCGGACAGCCAGTCATGCACCGTCATCATGAACAGCCCGCCGTCGCGGATCTGGGCCCGCGCCTCGTCCGCCCAGTTCTGGCCGATCTCCAGCTGCGAGCGCGGCGCGCGGTCGGCGCCGCCGAGAAACTTGAAGAAGATCGCGTCGTCGATGTCCCAGCGCACCGGCAGCTCGGTCACCCCGTCGATCCGGTAGGGCAGATCGTGACCCATAAGCGAGCTGTCCCAGAGGCCCAGCCGCTTGAGCTCGGCCAGCATGTGCGGCGTCATCTCCCACGCGGGCGAACGGAAGCCGGCGGGCGCCCGCCCGGTTTGCGCCTTGAAGAGCGCCAGTGACGCTTCCAGCGCCTCGGTGAACTGCGCGTCCGACACATCGCCGGCCAGTTCGTGGAAATACCCGTGCAGCCCGATCTCGTGGCCGCGTTCCAGAAGGCCCTGCAGCAGCTCGGGGTTGTCCTCGGCCACCACGCCGGGGACGAAGAAACTGCCCCGGATGCCGAGCCGGTCGAGCATGGAGACCATGCGGCGGAAACCGGTGCGCATGCCGTATTGGCGGTGCTCGGTGATGGCCAGTGTGCCCGGCACCCCCTCGCGCATCTGCCACAGGTAGGGCGACAGCGCATCGACATCGACGCTGAAACAGGCGGCGGCCTTGTAGCCATGCGGCCAGTGATATGTGGGCGAATCCCAGATCATAGCGGGGACTTCTTGTCCTGGAAGACATCCATCGTGCCGGCGGAATTGCCCCCATCCACCGCCAGCGACGTGCCGGTGACATTGCGCGCCGCCTGCGACGACAGGTAGAGCGCGGCGTTGCCGATATCCTCGGCCTCGGTCTGGCGGCGCAGCGGGATGTTGTTCGTGACCCGTTGGATATGCTCCTGGCTCAGCGCCGAGACGGCGCTGCCGGCGGCGAAGCCGGGTTCAAGGCAATTCACCCGGATGCCGAATTCCGCCAGCTCCAGCGCGAAGCCCTTGGTGAACCGGTCGAGCGCGGTCTTGGACGCCGAATAGGTCACCGCCGTCCGCCGCATCTTGCGGGCCGCACCCGAGGAGATGTTGACGAAGCAGCCGGGGATCTTCGCCTCGATCATCATCAGTGCAAAGCCCCGCATCAGCGCCACGGGTGCGCGCACGTTGAGGTCCATGATCCGGTCCCAGTCGTCCATGCTCATGTCCAGCAGGAAGGCCGAGGGGTAGATCGCGGCGTTGTTCACCACGATGTCCGGCGCGCCCCAGCGGTCTTTTACCGCGTCCAACAGGGTCTTCAGGCCCTCGTCCGTCGTCAGGTCGGCGGCAACGGCGAACCCGCTCAGCCCCTCGTCCGACATATCGGCCGAGCAGACCTCGGCCCCCGCCTGCGCGTAGGTGTCGACCAGCGCACGGCCCATGATGCCGGCGGCACCCGTGACAACCACGCGCTTGCCGGCGAATTCATCCCCGAAGTTCATTCAACGTCCCTTTCCGATCAGATCCCCCAGCCGGTCGCCGATCATGTTGGCCGACAGCACCAGGAGAAAGAGTGCGAGCCCCGGGAAGGTGGCGATCCACCAGGCCGTGGCGATGTAATTGCGCCCCGTCGACAGCATCGCGCCCCAGCTTGCCGTGGGCGGCTGAACGCCAAGGCCAAGGAAGCTTAGCCCCGCCTCGAAAAGGACCATGAGGCCGAATTCCAGCGTGGCGACCACCAGCAGCGGCCCCACGATATTGGGCAGGATATGCAGCGCCAGCACGCGCGGCGTCGTGGCGCCCATGGCGCGGGCCAGCGTCACAAAGGGCCGGTCGGCGATCGACAGCGTCTGGCCATAAGCGACGCGGGCGTAACGCGGCCAGCGGGTCAGCGCCAGCACGAGGATGATGTTGATGAAGCCGGGGCCCAGCACGGCGACGGTGATGATCGCCAGCAGGATCGCCGGGATCGACAGGAAGATGTCGACCAGCCGCATCAGCACCGTCTCGACCCAGCCGCGCAGATAGGCGGCGGCCATGCCGACGGCGGTGCCGACAACGCCCGACAGCAGAACCGACAGCACCGCAACCGAAATCGAGATGCGCGTGCCATAGATCACGCGGCTCAGCACATCGCGGCCCAGCTCGTCGGAGCCCAGGACATAGGTCGCGCCGCGTGCCTCGAACCCGGGCGCCTTGAGGCGGGCCAGCAGGTTCTGCCGGTCGGGATCCATCGGCGCCAGCCAGGGCGCGAAGATCGCGATCAGAACCAGCGCGCCCAGCAGCACGGCGGGCCACCAGCTGAGCGCATTACCCAGGCGCGAGGGAGATGCGGCCACGGCTCTCATGCCTTGACCGTCAGGCGGACGCGCGGATCGACCACGGTATAAAGGATATCGGCCGCGAGGTTCGCGGCGATGGTGACGAAGGCGCCCAGCAGGACGACCGCCTGCACCACCATGAAATCGCGGGCCTGGATGCTTTGCACCGTCAGCAGGCCAAGACCGGGCCAGGCAAAGACCGTCTCGACAATCACGGCACCGGCCAGCAGCTGAGACAGCTCCAGCGCGGTGATCGAGATCACGGGGATCAGCGAATTGCGCATCAGGTGCTTGCGCACCAGCCGGCGTGTACCAACGCCCCGCGCACGGGCCGAGCGGACGTAATCCTTGCCCAGCTCGTCGATCACCGCGCTGCGGGTGATCCGGGCATAGGTCGCCAGCGACAGCAGGCCAAGCGCGATGGAGGGCATGATGAGATGGGCGAAAGACCCGGTGCCCGAAGGCGGCAGCCAGCGCAGCCAGACGCCGAAGACGAGGATCATCATGATCCCGCTCCAGAAGGTCGGCAGCGACTGAAACGCCAGCACCACGCCCATGATCCAGCGCGACACCGCGCGGCCCCGGGTCAGCGCCATGGTCAGCCCCAAAGGCAGCCCGATCAGCAGCGCGACGCTCAGCGCCCCGCCGGCCAGTTGCAGCGTCTTGGGGATGCGGCTGAGCAGGATGTCCCAGACCGGCGCGTTCTGGACATAGCTGCGGCCGAGGTCGAGCCGCAGCATGTCACCAAGGAAATCAACATATTGCACCCAGAGGGCGCGATCGAGGCCAAGCGTACGCCGCATGGCCTCGATATCCTCCTGCGTGGCGGTTTCGGGCACCAGCAGCAGCACGGGATCGCCGGTCAGACGCTGGATGAAGAAGACCAGCGTCACGACACCGAACACCGCCACCAGCGCCTGGCCGCCCCGTTGCAGGAGGAAGCGCAGCATTTACTCGGACCAGCTCATGCGGTTGAGGAACAGGCTTTCGTTCGCCGTCGGCGTGAACTCGAGCGCATCGACCGCCCCATACAGCGCCGCGGCCTGGTAGATCGGGCGCAGCAGGTAGTCGTCGCGCACGATCTGGTGGACCTGCTCATAGGCTTTCTGACGCACCTCCGGATCCAGCGAGGTCCTCGCTTCGTCCAGCAGCGCGTCAAGCTCGGGCATGTTCACTCGGCTCCAGGAACTGGTGGAATAGAGCAGCGGATAGGCGATGCCGTCGGCATCCTGACAGGCGCAGGACCAGCGGCCAAAGTTCAGGTCGGGCCGTTCGGCCCGATCCTCGGCCCGGGCGGCGGCCAGGTAGGTGGGCATGTCGGTCATCGAGATCGAGACGTTGAAACCCACGTCGTTCAGCATCTGCTGCAGCGCCTGCACGACCCGCTGGTCGAAGACCGGCGCGGTGGCGAAGGTGGCGGGCGTCGCGGCCAGATCCGCCTTGGTCGAGACGATCTCGGCCGCTTCCTCAGGGTCGTATTCGAAAGGCGCGATGCCCTCGGCATAGCCGAAATGCGCCGGGCTCGACAATTGCGCGACCGGCACTTCACCGGCGCCCAGCAGCCCTTCGGCGATGCCTTGTGCATCGATGGCCAGGGAGGCCGCGCGCCGCAGGTCCGGGTCGCTGAACGGCGGCTTGTCGAGGTTCATGCCCAGGTAGGCGACACGCTCGGTCGGGGCGGAGAGCGCCTTGACCTCGGGGTTGCCGGCCAGCTGCATGGCGCCATCGCTGTCAAGGCCCACGACCAGATCAGCGGCCCCGGCCTGAAGGTCGGCAATCCGCGTGGCCGCATCCGGCACGGCGCGGAAGATCGCATTATTGAAGGGCCCCATGTCGCCCCAGTAATCCTCGTTCTTCGTCAGCGTGACCGACACGCCGCGATCCCAGTCGCCGAAGACATAAGGACCGGAGCCCACAGGCGCGGTGTTGAAGGCATCCTTGCCCACCTCTTCCACCACATGCTGCGGCACGATCGACAGCTTCACAAGCTGCGCCAGCAGCGCGGGATAGCGGCTTTTGGTGGTCAGCTTGACCTTGTTGCCCTCCATCACCTCGGCGCCGGCGATCTGGTTGAACTGGCCCAGCTGGGGCGAGCCGAATTCGGGATCGGTGATCCGCTGCACCGAATAGACCACATCCTCGGGAGTCAGCGGCTCGCCGTCATGGAAGGTGACGTCGTCGCGGATCGTCAGCACCAGCTCGGTGTCCGAGGCATAGTCCCACTCGGTCGCAATCTGCGGGACGATCTGGCCGTCGTTGTCGCGGGTGACGAGGTTGTCGAAGATGTTGCGATAGACGTAGTAGCTGTCCGGGTTCCACTGCATGTGCGGATCGAGCGAGGACGGCTCGCCGGTCAGGTCGATGGTCAGGTCGCGGGCGAAGGCGGGCAGTGCAAGCACCGCCAGGGCGACGCCCGACAGCAGGCCCTTGGTCAGGATGGTCATGATGGTCTCCCGTTGGTGGCAGCATTGTCGGTGGTGCGCCGGAGGGCCCCGCTGCCGGGGGCGATCGGCGTGTCGTTGGTCAGCAGCTGGCGCATCAGGAACCGTTCCTGCGCGTCGATCAGCGCATGGCGGGCGGCGACGATGCCGTCGCGATCCTGCTCGGTCACCGCGCGGACCAGGTCAAAGACCTCGTCGCGCCGGAATATGTGGCCCGCATCGGCATTTTCCAGGTGGCGCGTCATGCGCGCGGAATGGTGCCAAAGCTTGCGCAGGTGGCGCGCGGTGAAACGGTCGATCCCGCCCAGCAGCGTGCCGTCGATCTCGTCCACGTAGATCCGGAAGGTGACGACCGCGCCATGCGCCGGCTGCTGCGAGACGGCCCGCAGCATGGCCCCGATGCGGCGGACCTCGTCGATCTGCGCCGGGCTCAGGCGGGCCTGGGCCAGCGCCGGCTCGACGATGCGCCGGGCGGTCAGGATCTCTCCGATCAGCGAACCGGTCACGGGGGCGACCTGCCAGCCCAGCCGGGCGATCGGCTGCGCCCAGCCGTCATAGCCCAGCCGTGTCAGCGCCGCCCGCGCGGCGGCCCGGCTGAGCCCGAACCGCTCCATCACGTCGGCCTCGGTGATGGTCTCGCCAGGCTCGATCTCGCACCAGACCACGGCATCCAGCAACCGGTCTTCGGCGAAGCGCGCCTTGGCATCGGGCTGCGGCACACCCGACGCGGCGGCGCTGGAGCGCAGGAGGGGAGAGCTGGGATCATACATCGGCAGACACCTTTCGCCTGGATTGTGGCGAAGACGGCGTGAACATGTCAATGGAGTCTTTCTGACATTTCCAAGAGACGAGACTGAAATCCGCAGATCCACCCCATGCCCTGCATAGCGACTGGGCTCGCCACCGGCCCGCCTCACCGAGGCCGCCTGTCAGGGCGGACGAGGGCCCCGCGCCGAGGACGAAAAAAGGCGCCCTGCCCCGCGACAGACGCCGTCCTCCAACCTTGCCGATGTCCGGAAATCCCGCCCTCTCAGGCGGTCTGCTCCTCTTGCCTTGACGCGTCGTACCCGCCCGAACATTCTGGATCGGTGACATCGCGGGGGGCCGCGCGGAAGAGGGGAAAGCGATGGAGACGGCTCGGTCTTCGGGACCGCAGGGGATGCGGTCGGGATCTTACCGTCTGGGTCTTGTCGGACAGGGCATCCAGCTGTCGCGTACACCCGCCATGCACGAGGCCGAAGCCGCGGCGCAGGGCCTGTCCTGCCGCTATGAGCTGTTCGATACCGACGCGGGCATCGGGGGATGGAGCGCGGACGCCCTGCCGGACATCCTCGACCGGGCCGAGGCCCAGGGCTTTGCCGGGCTCAACGTCACCTTTCCCTACAAGCAGGCCGTGATCGCGCATCTGCACCAGCTGTCCGATGCGGCGCGCCGGGTGGGCGCGGTGAACACGGTGGTTTTCCGCGACGGACGGCGACTGGGGCACAACACCGATTTCTCCGGCTTCGCCGACAGCCTGCGCACCGGCCTGCCCGGCGCGCCGATGGAAGATGTGCTGCTGATCGGCGCAGGCGGCGCGGGCGCGGCGCTGGCCCATGCGCTGGCCGACGTGGGCGCCGGACGGATCCGCATCGCGGATACCCGGCCCGAGGCCGCGCAAGCCCTTGCCGCCCATGTGGGCCCCGTCGCCGAGGCGACCGAAGACATCGCGCAGGCCGCGGCCGCCGCGAGCGGGATCATCAATGCCACGCCCGTCGGCATGGCCAAGTTGCCCGGATGCCCCATCGACCCCGCCCTGCTCGAGCCCCGCCACTGGGTCGCCGACATCATCTATTTCCCGCTGGAAACCGCCTTTTTGCGCGCAGCCCGGGCCATTGGCTGCCGCACGACCGGCGGCGAAGGCATGGCGGTCTTCCAGGCGGTGCATGCGTTCAGACTGTTCACCGGCCGGCCGGCCGATGCCGAGCGGATGCGGGCCACGTTCCAGCGGCTGGGAGGACCGGGCTGAGCGGCCGGACGCGGCGGAACCGGCCGGGACAAAAGCAAAGGGCCTGCCCCCGGATGCGGAGGCAGGCCCTGTCGCGTGTTTCTGTGCGTGGTCCGGCTCAGCCGGTCTGTCCGGGTCCGGCGCCCGGCTCGTCCGGCGATCCGTGCACCTTCTCGCGGAACCGCTGCGCCAGCACGTAAAGCGCGGGGATGATGAAGATTCCCACCACCGCCGCCGCGATCATGCCGCCGAAGACCGGCACGCCGACCCCGCGCCGCGCCAGCATCGAGGCCCCCTCGGCGACCACCAGCGGGAAAAGACCGGCGATGAAGGCGAAGCTGGTCATCATCACCGCCCGGAACCGGGCCCGCGCGCCATCCACGGCGGCGTCGACGATGCTTTCGCCCTGGTTGCGCCGGTCCATGGCGAATTCCACGATCAGGATCGCGTTCTTCGCCGCCAGCGCGATCAGCACCACCAGCCCGATCTGCGCATAGACGTTGTTGGCCAGCCCCGACAGCCGCAGCGCGATCAGCGCCCCGCAACTGGCGAAGGACACCGACAGCAGCACGCCAACCGGGATCGTCCAGCTTTCATAGAGCGCCACCAGGAACAGGTAGGCAAACAGCACCGCCAGCCCCAGCACGATGGGCGTCTTGCCGGCGGCGTCGATCTCCTGCTGGGCGGTGCCCGTCCATTCGAAATCGTAGCCCGCCGGCAGGGACGTGGCCGAGATCTCTTCCATCGCCTCCAGCGCGGTGCCCGAGGACACGCCGGGCGCCGGCCCGCCGTTGATCGTCACGCTGCGATAGTTGTTGTAGCGCGTCAGCGCCTGCGGCCCGGCCTCCAGGCTGACCCGCGCCACCGAATCCAGCGGCACCATCTCTCCCTGGTCGTTGCGCACATGGATGCGCCCGATGTCCGACACGCTCTGGCGATAGCGTTCCTCGGCCTCGACATTGACCTGCCAGGTGCGACCGAAGAGGTTCATGTCGTTGACGTAATAGCCACCCAGCGTGGCCTGCATCGTCCGAAACAGGGTGTTCACGTCGACGCCCAGCGTCTGCAGCCGGTCGCGGTCGAGATCGAGGTTCAGCACCGGCGAGTTCGCCGAGTAGGTCGTGTAAACCCCCGCCAGCCTGTCGTCCGAATGGGTGGCCGTCACCAGCCCCCGCGCCGTTGCGCCCAGCTCGGTCGGGTCGGCGCCCTGCAGCGACAGCAGCTCGTACTGAAAGCCCGCCCCGGTGCCCAGCCCGATGATCGGCGGCAGGTTGAAGGGCACCCCGATCGCCGTGGTCAGCTGCGCCAGCTGGCCGCGCGCGCGGGCGATGGCGGCATCCACCGTCTCGTCCGGCGCGGTGCGCTCGTCGAAGGGCTTCATGATGACGATGGCAAACCCGCTGTTCGACTTGGCAAGGCCGTCGACGAAGCTGTAGCCGCTCACCGTCTCGATGCTCTCCACGCCGGGGCCGTCCTTCAGCGTGTCGTAGACCTGGGCCATCGTCTCGCGCGTGCGGTTGATCGAGGCCCCGTCGGGCAACGCCATCTCGACGAAAAAGGCGCCCTGGTCCTCGGTCGGCAGGAAGCCCGAGGGCGTCGTCTTGAACAGGAAGGCCGCGCCGCCGATCGCCACGGCGAGGAACACCAGCGACAGCACCGCGCGCCGCGCCAGCACCCCCGCGACCGAGGCATAGCCCAGTCCCGCGCGGTCGATCTGTTTCGAGAGCCAGGCCAGCGGTCCCTTGGGCGGGCCGGAATGACGCTTCAGCAGCAGCGAACACAGTGCCGGGCTAAGCGTCAGGGCGTTGAGCGCCGAGATCAGCATCGAAAAGGACACCGCCACGGCGAATTGCTGGAAGATCGTGCCGCTGATGCCGGGAATGAAGGCCACCGGCACGAAGACCGACAGCAGCACCAGCGTGATCGCCAGGATCGGGGCGGTGATCTGCTCCATCGCCACCTCGGTCGCCTCGGGCACGGTCAGCTCGGGCCGGTCCGACATCACCTTTTCGACGTTCTCGATCACCACGATGGCGTCGTCGACCACGATCCCGATCGCCAGCACCAGCGCCAGCAGCGAAATCGTGTTGAGCGAAAAGCCCAGGATCAGCAGGAACGACATCGCGCCCACCAGCGAGACCGGCACGGCGATCAGCGGGATGATCGTCATCCGCAGGCTGCCGAGAAACAGGAAGACCACGATGACGACGAGGATGAAGGCCTCGCCCAGGGTCTTCAGCACCTCCTCGATACTGGCGCGCACGAAGCTGACCGAATTGTAGGGCACTGACCAGGTGATATCGTCGGGAAACGCCTGCTGGGCCTGGGTCAGGGTGTCGTGGATCTGCTCGGACGTGCTGAGCGCATTGGCGCCGGGCGCGAGATAGACGCCGATCATCGCCGTGGGCTGTCCGTTGAACTTCGCCTCGCTGTCGAGCGATTTCGCCCCCAGCTCGACCCGGGCGATGTCACCCAGCCGCACGTAAGAGCCGTCTGCCTCGGCCCGGACGATGATCTGTTCGAACTCCTCGACCGTCGACAGCCGGCCCTGGGTCTGGATGTTCAGCTGGAACACCGGGTCCGAGGTCATCGGCTGCGCGCCGATCCGGCCGATGGCGGCCTGGGTGTTCTGGGCGTTGATCGCGTTGATGACGTCGTCCGGCGTCAGGTTCAGGTTGGTCATCGCGTCGATGTTCAGCCAGGCCCGCATGGAATAATCCTGCGCGCCGAAGAGGATGGCATCGCCCACCCCGTCGACCCGCTTGACCCGGTCCATGACGTTGATCGTGGCGAAGTTCGACAGGTAGAGATCGTCCTGCGTCGGATCGGACGAGCTGATGTTGATCACCTGCAGCAGCGCCGAGGATTTCTTCTTGGTGCTGACGCCGATCCGCGTGACCTGATCGGGCAGCGAGGATTCCGCCAGCGCGACCCGGTTCTGCAGGTTGACCGTATTGATGTCCGGATCGGTGCCGGGCGCGAAGGTCACGTTCAGCGTGTAGCTGCCGTTCGAGCCGCTGGTCGAGCTCATGTAGAGCATGTCGGACACGCCGACGACCTGCGCCTCGATCGGCTGGGCGACCGTGGCCTCGACCACGTCGGCGCCCGCGCCGGGGTAATTGGCGGTGACCTGCACCTGCGGCGGAACGATGTCGGGGAACTGCGCGACGGGCAGCTGCAGAAGCGAGATGACCCCGGCCAGGGTGATGACGATGGAGATGACCAGCGCCATCCTTGGCCGGTGAATGAAGACCTTCGAAATCATCGCTTTACTCCGACGGTGCCGCGGTGGACCCGCCGGATGTGGTGGTGCCTTGCGGTGTCGTGGGCTGCGCGCCGGCCGCCTGCGGCGTGACGGGCTGCCCGGGCCGCGCGCGCTGAACGCCTTCCGTGATCACCTGTTCGCCCACCTTCAGCCCGTCGGCCACGACGACCTCGGTGCCGGCCATGCGGCCGACGCTGATTGATCGTTTCTCGACCACGTCCTTGTCACCGACCAGAAGCACGAAGTACCCGCCCTGATCGCGCTGCAGCGCCGAGGCGGGGATCACGAGCGAATCCGCGCCGGTGTCCTGGGTCAGCGTGACCTGCACCAGCTGGCCATCGCGCAGCACGCCGTCCGGGTTTGGAAAGCTCGCCCGCACGAGGATCGTGTCGGTGCCCGGCTGGACCTGGGTATCGACGACCTTGACCGTGCCGTCCTGCCCGTAGCCGCGTCCGTTGGCCAGCGTGATCGACACCGCCAGGGGGGCGGTGCTGACCGGTGCCGCCATCGATGCATCGGCCGCCGCGGATGCGGCCGCCGCCCCGTCTGCCGTACCGCCCGCCGTCGTATCCGAACCGCTGTCGGAGGACGCCGCAGCGTCCGTCGCTGCGCTGTCGTCGCCGGTCGCAGCGGTACCGGAGCTGGTGTCACCCGACGCGGATCCGGACCCCGATGCGCCCTGCCCCGCGGCGTCGCCCGCATCCGCCTCTCCGTGCCCCAGGAAATTCAGAAGCCGCGCCTCGGCCACGGGGAAATCCACGTAGATCGGATCGATGCTGCTGACGGTCACCATGGCGCCGGTCGCCTCGGACACATAGGTGCCCACGGACATTTCTGTCAGCCCGACGCGTCCGTCGAAGGGGGCGGCCATGGTGGTATAGGAGAGGTTCAGCTGAGCATTCTGCAGTTCGCCCTGCAGCTGCTCAAGCTCACCCTGGGCCTGGCCCTGCTTGGCTTGGGCTTCCTGCAGCACGTTCTCGGCCGCGACATTGTCGGTGACCAGCTGCTGCTGACGGTCGACCTGGATGTCGGCCAGCTTTTTGGCGGCCTCTGCGGCCTTGATCTGGCCCTGGATCTGGGTGATCGCGGCTTGGTAGGCGTCAGGCTGGATTTCAAACAGGGTCTGGCCTTCGGTGACTGCGCTGCCCTCGTCGAAGCCGATCGACAGCAGGAAACCCGAGACGCGCGGCAGGACGTCGACCCGGTCCACGGCCCGGACGCGGCCGGTGAACTGCGCGGTCTGAGCCACATCGCGGCTTTCAACCGCGACGGTGCCGACCCGAGGCGCCTGCGCGGCCTGCTGATCCTGCGCCAGGGCCGGCGCACCGGCCAGAAGCAGTGCGCCCAGCCCCATGCCCGCCGCCCTCAGGCCGTATCGGCGCCGGCCCGGCAGCCGCGACCAAGGGGTTTCCGTCACTGTGGCCGCGGCGCCAAAAGGCCGCTCCGACTTAGGGTCATTCCAGCTGTCAAACATGCCCAACCAAGCTTAATGCGAATCCATTCCTTTCGGAGGCCTAACATAAACACTTGAAAATACATGTACGTTATTGGCCCGCTGCCTGCATTGTGTTCTCCGGCATGGTTTTGATGCCGCGGCCCGGAGCGATTGGCACGTAAACGAAAGACCCTGACAGGCCTGCCGAACCGGGACGGGGATCAGTTGGGACACACTGCGGCCGTCGTGTCGAGTTCGGCCCGGTCCTGCCGTGCCTTCAACACGCTGCAGCTTGTCCCCTATCATTCCAGGCGACGCTTGCCCCCCGCCATCGGCATAGGGCCACTTTCACGGGTCACCGCACCCAAGATCCCGGTCAGATGCCGAACGGATCGGACACGTCAGGCACATGGCCCGAGGCCTCCAGCAGCGCGCCGACCCGGAGCAGCAGATCCTCGCGCCAGCGCCGCGCGACAAGCTGCACGCCCAGCGGGCGGTTGTCGGCCGCGCCGGTGGCCAGGCTCAGCGCCGGCATCCCCAGCGCCGGCAATCCGCGCTGTGTCAGCTGCGCCTCGTAGACCCCCGCGAAGCTTTCGGGCGAGGCCACGTCGGATTGCTGGTCGAAGGGCAGTTCGCCGGAGACCGGGCAGATCAGCAGCGGGTATCGGTCAAGAAAGGCGTCCCACTCGCGCATCAGCCCGACCCGGCGGCGCAGGGCCTCCATCACCGACGGCAGGTCGGCCGAGCCCGCATCCTTCGACATCTGGTCGAAGACAAAGAGCGAATCCGCCTCCCCTTCTTCCGACAGGACGCTGGCCGCCGCAAAGCCGGTCTCGGCCATCCAGAGCGTCGCGTTCACCTCGGCCGCGGCGCGCATGGGCGGGCAGTCGACCTCCTCGACCACCCAGCCTTCGGCCTCCAGCCTGCGGGCCGTGGCGATCAGGGCCTCGCGCACCGGTTCGGCCACAGGCATGCCATCGGGCGCCAGCGTCAGCGCGGCGCGTTTCTCGAACGCCCCGCTGTCGTAGGGCATGGGCACGTGCCAGGGATCGCGGATGTCGGGCCGGGCCATGACCCGGAACCCAAGGTCGAGATCGGCCATCGTCCGCGCGATCGGGCCCGAGACGGCCATCAGCTGGGCGCCGATGAAGCGGTCGGGGCCGGAGGAATTCCACGCCGGAACCCGACCGACCGTGGGGCGCAGGCCATGCAGCCCGCAGGCATAGGCCGGGTAACGGATCGACCCGGCGATATCCGTGCCATGCGCCAGAGGCACCATGCCGGAGGCGACCGACGCCGCCGCGCCGCCGGAGGAGCCGCCGGGCGTGATATCGCGGTTGCGCGGATTGAGCGTCTGGCCGTGGAGGTCATTCTTGGTGAACCAGCGCAGGGACATGGCGGGGGTGTTGGTGCGGCCGACCAAGATCGCCCCCGCGGCCCTGAGGTTGGCGACCACGGGGCTGTCCTGGGTCGCGACCACGTTTTGCATGAGCTTCAGCCCGTTGGTGGTGGCAAAGCCGGTCTGGTCGACATTCACCTTGATGGTCACCGGCACGCCGGCCATCGGGCCGCAATCCTCTCCGGCGGCGATCCGGCGGTCGATCTCGGCCGCGGCGGCCAGCGCCTCGGCGCTGACATCCTGGACCACGGCATTCACCGCCGGGTTCACCGCCTCGATCCGCGCCAGGTGAGCCGTGGTCACCTCGGTCGCGGACAGCACGCCCGAGCTGACCTTCCCGGCGATCTCGCAGGCTGACAGTTTGAAGATATCCATGGCGTGCATTCCCTGTTTCCGGATGGACCGAAGACTGTCCGACCCTGTTCTTCGGGCGACCATGCCCTGTGGAGCCCAGATTGCGAAGCGTGTTCCGCAAAGATGGCCCGGGGCCGGACGTGGCGCACAGGAAAGGAGCGGGTTCGTTTCACCGGCAGGCAGCACGCAGTCCCTGCCCCGCAGCCGGATCGCGTGGATGGCCGCGCCCCCTGCTGCTTCGTGCGCTCGCCAGGGATCCGCATGCAGCCCGCGAAAGGGTCAGACCGCGCGACGGCAGCCCTGAATGATTCGGGTGCGCGGCCCGCCTGCCGGGCCCGATCCAGACAGGTGCTCAACCACTTGTTCCGTTTTAAGAACAATACGATAGGGCCCATTTCGTTTACCAATCGTAATTTCGCGTTACCATAATCAACGAAAGGTGGTGATTTTCATGGGAGCACCCGCTCAGGTAACGTGGGCCAAGGCTGCAAAGGACGGATCCGAAATCGTTGCGATCGGTGGCGTTCGCAAATGGTTTCTGGGCAAGTCGCAATGGCAGCTTACCACAAGCGAAGCCGTCGCCCTGATGGAGCTTGATGAATGGCGGTTCTTCGTCGAAATCGACGACGAGAAGGCCTGGATCGACGTCTGCGAAGACGCCGACGGCGCGAAGACGATCAGTCCCGACGGCCCGGTCAGGTACCTGCTCTGAAGCCAGGCTGACCCTAAGTCAGCCCCCATCCTTCCCCCTTTGGTGCGCTCGCCGGTTGATACCGCGCGGATGCGCATTACCCTTACTAACCGAAACCGATGCAGAGCCAGCTCGCCGGGATCGCAATCCTTGCACTGTGACCCTTCCAAGTCTGCGAGCGGACAGGGCGCCCACGCGCCCCCGACGGCCTGCCCGATGAAAGGACAAGACATGACAGACAAGAACCCGGACAAGGGGTATGTTGCCCTGCTCGGCTGGAGCCTGAACGCCATCGACGCCGTCGATCGGTTCGATCGGCGCTATGTCGTCGTGGCACCGCCCTGGGCCGAAGATTATTGCAAACAGAACGACATTCCCTTCGTTCCGTGGGATTTCGACCGGCTCAACGAACGCTCGCACGAGCTTGCGCACCAGCTGGACGACATGGGCGTCGACGTCGCCATCCCGATCTTTGAAGAGACGGTGGAATGGGCCGGCGCCGTGAACGCCGTTCTGCTGAAGAACCCGCGCCTGCTGGGCCAGGCCATGCTGTTCCGCGACAAGTCGCTGATGAAGCGGCGCGCGCAGCTGGGCGGCATCCGCGTGGGCGTGTTCGAGGAAGCGCATGACAAGGGCGACGTGATCCGCTTTCTCAAGCGCGTGAACCAGACCCTGCTGAAGCTGGACGGCGACCCGAACGACCCGATCCACTTCAAGGCCTTCGACAAGTCCGGCACCGCCGGCCACCGCGTGATCCGCACGCCCGAGGATGTTGACAACATCCCCGACGAGGAATTCCCCGCCCTGCTGGAAAGCCACCTGGACGGCTGGGAATTCGCGGTCGAGGCCTGGATCAAGAACGGCAAGATCGAATTCCTTAACATCTCGGAATACGTGACGCTGGGCTATTCGGTCTTCGTCCCCGCCACGCCCGAGCTCGAGGCGCACCGCGAACGGATCACGGAAGAGATCGAGAAGCTGATCGATGTGTTCGACATCGAATTCGGCTTCATCCACCCGGAATACTTCCTGACCAACGACAACAAGCTCTACTTCGGCGAGGTTGCCTATCGTCCGCCCGGCTTCAACGCGCTGGAACTGATCGAGCGCGCCTATGGCTTCAACGGCTACCAGGGCCTTGTCCTGGCCTTCGATCCGAAGACCACGCAGGACGAACTGGACGCCTTCTTTCCGAAAGAGATCGTGGATGCCAAGGGACATGCCGGCTGTTTCGGCGTCTACCCGCGCCGCCGGGTCGTAAGTCGCCTGGAGATACCGGAAGAGACCGCCAACCATCCGTATTTCGAGTTCCACGAACTCGCGGATCCGCGCGAACAGAAAGTGGCGAAACGGTCAGCTTTCGGCACGCATTGGGGCTTGGCGTATTTCTTCGGTAACAACCCGCACGACTTGCGGGACCTTCTGAAGAAACAGGAAGAGCTGGATTACTACGTCTGATGACTTCGCAAGACGCCTCCCCCGACGACGGGCAGTCCGGGGGTGACAAGTCCGTTGTGATGCGCCTGGCCGTGACGCTCGATGCAGCGGTCGACCGGCTGGAGCGTGCCCGGCCGTTCGCCAAGTCCCGCTACCAGGGGCCGGTGCTGGACGTGCTCGGCCGCATCATTGCCCAGCCCGGCGGGCTGGGCGTGGTGCGTCAGCGCGCGGCCCGCATGGATGCGGCCGGCCTTTTCGCCGGGTCCGACTGGGATCGTCCCGAAGCGCTGCTGCCGCAGCTCGTGGGCGGTACGCTGGTGTCCGAGGATCCGGCCTTCCAGGCGCTCGAGGCCGCCAGCCTGGCCCGGTTCCTTGCGGTGGCGGATGGCGAGGCACGGCACGACAACCTTCACGAGGAAGGTGCCCGGCATTTCCTCACGCAGGTGCTGGCGCTGAACCTCAAGGACCTGTTCGGCGTCTCGGACGAGGCCACCCGCGGGCTTGGCGCGCGCCAGGACGTCAAGCGCCGCGTGCTGCGCCACATCGCCGATCACATCGGGCTGAACGATGTGCTCAGCGTGCTGGTGTCGGAGATCTGGCGCCTGCTGGAACAGCGGTCGGTACAGGTCGGCGTGGTCAAGGACATGATCGCGCAGATTGCCGTGGCCCTGAACGAGAAGGGCACCGAGCCCGGCAGCACCCGCCTGGGGGCCGAGCGGCTTGTCAGCGCCTTGTTCGGGCCCACCGCGGCCTCGCGCGACGATCCCGGACTGTCGGTTTACCTGGAACGTATCTCGATCGCCGACGAAACCGGCCTGTCGCGCGAGGCGATGGGCTTTGCCCGGGCGATGCATGACACCGGGCTCGTCTCGGATTACCACGCGGCCTTCCTGATCTGGGCGCTGGATTTCGACCAGCGCCCGCTGATCCCCGAGGCGCTTGGCCTCGGCACCACCGGGCTGGACTGCTGGCGACATTACCGCGGCCTCATCGAGAAACTAGTTCGCAGCGCCGTGACCCCGGCCACGCCGCAGGCCGCCTATGGCCTTGCCATGCTTCTGGAACGCGGCATCCTGCATCACGCGCCAATGGTTCCCGCGCTGGAACGACAGCTGTCCCTGCGGCTTGGCGGCGCGGCACGCGACCGCATCGCGCTTGGCTTCGGTCCCGCGGTGCCGCCGGAAACGCAACTGTTGTCCGGTGTGCTCCGGGTCCTGGGGCAGCCGCTGGGCGTCGGCCAGGGCGCCAACCCCACATGCCAGTCGGCCCGGGCCATCGCCCTCTGGGCGCTGAACGATCCCGACTACCTGCTGCACCTCATCACCCAGGTGGCCGAGTTCGACACGTTGCAGATGCAGTTCGAAGGGGTCCAGATCAACTCCGCCGACCTGCCGGTCGGTCTTGCAGGGTCCGGCCCGATCGACGCCGATCCGGTTTCGGTCCTGCTGGTTGCGCATCTGGACCGGATCTATGCCGAGATGGGCCGCCATTGCGCCGGCCGTCCCGGCGATCCGCACAAGTGGATCAACCCGCAGTTCCACGGCTGGTGGGTCTCGCGGGATTGCGCGGTGGCCGTCGACGTGACCACCGGACAGCTTGACGCCTACGACGGGTTCCTGCGCCGCTTCTTCGCGACCTATCATCCCGATTACAACGGCGGCCGCCCGCTTGGCCATCCGCAACCGGCAGGGATCGCCGTGACGGATGCGCAGCAGCGGTTCGTCGGCTGGCACGCGATCGCCATCCTCAGGGTGACCGAGGACCAGACCGGGCGGATGCGCGTGTATTTCTACAATCCCAACAACGACAGCGGTCAGGATTGGGGCAATGGCGTCGTGGTCTCGACATCGGGCCACGGGGAACGGCAGGGGGAAGGCTCTCTCGAGTTCGACGCCTTTCTCTCGCGCGTCTACCTGTTTCACGACGAGCCCCTGCGCAGCAGCTACGGGCAGGACATCCCCGAGGACGTGATCGCTGCGGTCCGTGACCGGGCCATCGCCAGCTGGGCGGCCGACAGGCAGCCGCAAGGGATGATCGACGGGGCCTGACCGAGGCCTCGACCGCGCCCCATCACAGCTGCCGGCATCGCCCCTAAGATCAGGCCCCGCAGCCCGGTCCCCGGGCCGGCGGGGGCGAGCCAGCCGTTCTTTGTGCGCCTCGTCGCAGAGGACCGCCCCACGCCGTCACACGATGATGTCGCCCACCGACAGGTCGTCCACCTGGACGTCCAGCAGGGTCAGGCGCCCTTCACCGGATTCGAGAACCGCATGCCTGCCGTTCTGGAAGAAGCCGTTCAGCACCTCGTCCTCGGTGCCAAACCCCCATCCCTTGATGACCAGATGGTCCACGCCCACCTCGAAATCCGTGACAACGTCCCGTCCCGAACCGGTGTGGAACACGAACAGGTCGGTGCCCGCCCCGCCGGTCAGCCGATCATTGCCGCCGCGCCCGGTAAGCCGGTCGGCGCCGTCGCCGCCGACGATCCGGTTGGCGTTCCCGTCGCCGTACAGCAGGTCTGAAAAGCGACTGCCGGCAAGGTTTTCCACGTCGGAGAAGCGGTCGCCCTTCGCATCGCCGGATTGCCGCGCCCCGCCCTGCAGGTCGGCGACCACGCCGGCCATGGCGTCCATGTAGCCGGCGGTATCGTTGCCGGTTCCGCCGTGCAGGTCATCCGCTCCGGCGCCGCCGATCAGCATGTCCTTGCCCGCCCCGCCGATCAGCGCATCCGCGCCGCCCTTGCCATAGAGCCGGTCATTGCCGTCGTTGCCGCGAAAGTCGTTCGCGACAGAGGTTCCAATGAAGGTGTCGTTCCAGCGCGACCCTATCACCCCCTCGATCCCGACATGTCTGTCACCCGATGCCTCGCCGCGGTTGCGAAGTTCGTTGCCCAGATCCGCCGTGACGGCCGACCTCGCCGCGTTGAACACGGCCCAGTCCTTTCCGGCCCCGCCCCGATGGACGTCCGCGCCGTCTCCACCGCTCAGCATCTGGCTGCCACGACCGCCCAGCAGCTTGTCATTGCCGCTGCCGCCGATCATCCTGGTCCCCTCGCCGCCGCCCTGGATCAGATCGTCTCCAGCGCCGCCGGTCAGCAGATCCGCGCCACCACCGCCCCCGTTTATCTTGTCGTCGCCCGCGCCGCCGTCGAGCCGGTCAGACCAGGGGCCGCCCGAAATATCGTCGTTGCCATTTTGCCCGTAAATGGCGTTGTCCGAGCGTATGGTACTTCCCCTGTCGTCGCCGCCGCCCAGCCAGGCGGTCTGATTTGGGCCGTCGAGCGAGATGTGGTTGGCGCCGCCATTGCCACGCACGGTTATGGCGCCGGCCGTGAAGATCTTAGTCAGAAGGTTTTCCACGTTGTCGGGCATCGTGAAATCGACATCGGTAAAGACCGTGTCCACCCCGCCGCGGGGCCCCTCGGCGATCCGCACATTGGTGGCGTTCACGAAATAGAGGTCGTCCCCCGCCCCGCCCGCGGCGCCATCGCCGGCATGCGACAGCAGAAAGCTCTCGTTCGCGTCGGTGCCATGGGTCCATCGTCCGTCGACATCGTAGAGCCCGGCCTTTTCCAGCAGGCGTTCCCGCATGTTGGCCTGCACCCTTGCATGGGCCGGATCGCCGGCCAGGTTGTTCAGCTGCCGGGGGTCGGCGATCATGTCGTAAAGCTCTTCCGAGCCGTCCTCGTAGAGAATGTAGGCGTGCTTCGGGCTGCGCAGCATGGCCGAGCCGTACATCCAGGTCACCGCCCGCCCGTCGCCCTCCGCCGGGCCGGTTCCAAGGACCAGCGGCATCAGGCTGTCCCCCTCCAGATGCGCCGGCCGGGGCAGTCCGGCAAGGTCGGTCAGCGTGGGATAGATGTCGATCAGGCTGACGATGTCGTCGACAAACGTGCCGGCATTGGCGTTGCCGGCGGGCTTGATCACAAGCGGCGCACGCGTCGCCTCCTCCCACAGCGTGAACTTGTGCCAGTTTCCGTCGTGATCGCCCAGGTGATAGCCGTGGTCGCTCCACAGGATGATATTGCTGTCGTCGAAGTTGCCGGTCGCGTCGAGCCGGTCCAGCAGGCGGCCGACCTGCACATCGGCGTATGAAACACTGGCCATGTAGCCCTGCATCCACAGACGCGCGTCGTCGGCGGTGGCCGGGAGCGGACCATGCGGCAACTGCTCACGGATGAAGGCGGGCACATCGCTCATGTCCTCGCCGACCAGGCCGGGCACGACGACCTCGTCCAGCGGATAGAGATCGAAATAGGCCTGCGGCACCACCCAGCTGGTATGGGGCTTGACCAGACCCACATTCAGCATGACGTCCTCGCCCGGCGCCCGGGCAGCCAGGAAATCGAGCGCCGCATCCATGGCGATCTCGTCGGCGAGGTCGTCTTCGGTCAGGCCGGGCGGCAGGGGTTGCACATATGCCGTGGCCGGCGCACCGGAATAATACCCCGAGAGCGGCAGGTTTTCGGACGTGATCGCATTCGCGACCGAGGCCGGCATGTTCCCGTGGAACACCTTCCCGAAGACTCCGACGGTTGCCCCGGCATCGAGGAACTGGGCCATCCAGGTTTGCCCGGGCTCCACATGCTGATACCAGGCCTGCCCGTTGCTGTGCACGCCGGTGGTGTCGGGCATCATGCCGCTCATCGTCGCTGTCCGGGACGGGTTGCAGAGCGCCTCGGCGGCAAAGGCATTGGCGAAGGTCACGCCGCTTCCCATGATCCTGTCGATGTTGGGGGTTCGGACCTGTCCGAAGAGATCGCCGCCCGGCGCGATCCATTGGGCAAGGTCATCTATCGAGATGACGATTGTCGTGGCCATGAAACAACGGCTCCATACTGGGTACTGTAACACGTCAGAACCCGGCGCCTCTGATACCGCGCGCGTGCCGACCATGCACAAGGACGTCGGGCGGCCCAGGCGATCGCGTCAAGGAGTTCCCCCTCAAAACGCCACCTCGACACATTTCACCGGAAGAATTCTTCAGATAAACCAATTTTATAGGTATGCTTACCAGTCTGCGGCGTGAGAATGGAGCCTCCTGACGGAGGCCCCGGATTCGATCGCCCGACCCAGCCCGCGTTTCCCTTGGGAAGTCGCACCCCGTACTGGCTGACGTGCGACGTCGTGACGGACCAGCATTCGATTCCCACGCAGGTTTGTGCTTGGGCGTGCAGACCGTCGAGCTGCCGCTTCATGCGCCTCGGCGCGTCCCCTCGCCTGTCGGAGATCCTGATACCGATCCACTCACGCTTCGCCCGGACAAGGAAGATCACTGCGACGACGATGTCGGGACAGCTCTGCCGGCAGCGCCAACAGAGCATCAGGGCCCGTCTCGGGCCGGACAAGAGTATATCAGGCCAGATCGCCCATGTCCGCGCCGGGCGGGACGGTCCGGCCAGCGCTCAGAGCGGCAAGCGATGCACCATTTCGACAAGCCGCCGGAAGACCGCGGGTGTCTTCCGCACGCCGTCATGCTCGTATTCGTTGGTGACCCAGCAAGCGCAGTTCCCGATGGCGGCGGCGGTTTCCAGCGAGAGATCGGCATCCACGTACAAGTCGTCGTGATATACGATCGCGGCCACGGGAACCTCGTTGTCGGCAAGCACCTTGGGGTCGTAAAGGCTGCGTTCGAACGGACGTTCGGCCAGCAGGTTCACCGCCCCCCGGAAACTGCGCAGGCCACGAATGTCGTCGAACATCCAAGGAAACATCATTTCGCCCGTGAACAGCAGCGGGCGGGCGGATGGGTCAAAGGCCGGATGCTCGGCGCGGACCCGTTCGGCGGCCCAGCCCGTGACCCCGCCGTGCTGGCCGTAGATGCTCTCCTGCAGTGCCACGAACAGGGGATTTCCGGCAAACGAGGTGGCGGCCATGACCTGGTGCAGGAAGACGTCCGACAGCCCGCTGGCGGCGTCGGGATCGAAGGCTTCGTCCAGTGTCCACAGGACGTTCTCGAACCCGGGCGCCATGCCGAAATCCAGGCCCAGGGTCTGGAACCGCCGCACCGTCAGGACATCCCCGTCCGGGAGCACCGGCGCGCGGGTCTCGATCAGGTCGGCGATGCGCGCGGTCATCTCTACCGCGTGGGGGTACCTCCGGGCGAAGCGACGGTTCTTTCCGGCCACGCGCGGGTAGGTCCGGCGGTAGACCTCTTCGGCCGTGGCGCTCAGCCCGGCGAGCCCCCCGGTGACCAGACAGCTGTCGAGCGCCTGAGGGAAAGTGGACAGGTAATGCAGGGTCAGGAAGCCGCCGTAGCTTTGGCCCAGCGTGGTCCAGGTCACGCCGCCATAGACCGCGGCGCGGATGAACTCGCAATCCCGGATGATCGCATCCGTCCCGAAGCACGAGAGGTAATCGGCCCCTTCCGCGGCGGAGAGCGCGGCCATGCGGTTGCCGGTCACCGGCGTCGAGCGCCCGGTTCCGCGCTGATCCAGGAGGATGACCCGAAACCGTTTCAGCGCCTCGGCGAGCCATGGCGGATCGCCGGCGCCCGGTCGCGGGGATTTCCCGCCGGGACCGCCCTGCAGGAACAGCAGCAGGGGCAGATCCTCATGGACGCGTTCCGGATCGACGACTTCGCGGAAGAAGACCGAGATCGTCGGGCCGTCCTCGGATGACCAGTCCAGCGGAACGTCGACGCTGACCTCTTTCAGGACGCCTGCGGGGCCCCGGTAGGTCGGACCATGCCGGACGGTCATGTCAGGGCCCGCGTCGTCTCGGCGTCGAACAGCATCGCGCGGTCGGTGTCGATGAACAGATCCGCCGGGGCTCCGGCCTGCAAGGCCACGTCGGGCGCAAGCCGCGCACAAAGGGTGGTCCGGCCGATCGATCCATAGGCCAGGGTCTCGATGCCCAGGGGTTCCACCTCGTCCAGCGTGACCGGCACCGGCACGCCCTGCGGCCCTTGCGCGGCGATCCCCACAGCCTCGGGCCGGACGCCCAGAACGACATTGGCCGAACGCGCCTGTTCGACCCCCGCCCGCACCTTGCCGCGCAGGGCAACCGTCGTCCCGTTCTCCAGCGTGAGGCCGAGGTCATCGCCCGCGCCGGACAGGGTGCCGGGCAGCAGGTTCATCGGCGGCGATCCGATGAAGCCGGCAACGAATGTGGTCGCGGGCTTCTCGTAAAGCTCAAGGGGACGCCCGACCTGTTCGATATGGCCATGGTTCATGACCACGACACGATCGGCCATTGTCATGGCCTCGGTCTGGTCATGGGTGACATAGACGGTCGTCGTCGGGATCAGCCGGTGCAAGCGCTTGATTTCGCCCCGCATCTGGACCCGCAGCTTGGCATCAAGGTTCGACAGCGGTTCGTCGAACAGGAACACCTCGGGGTTGCGCACGATGGCGCGCCCCATCGCGACCCTCTGCCGCTGCCCCCCCGACAACTGGCTGGGGCGCCGGTCGAGAAGGCTGGTGATGTCCAGCGTCTCGGCCGCCTGCGCGACCTTGGTGGCGATCTCGGCTCTGGGCGTGCCGCGTTGCTGCAGGCAGAAGGCCAGGTTCTCGCCCACGGACATGTGCGGGTAAAGCGCGTAGTTCTGGAACACCATCGCGATGTCGCGCTTGCCCGGCGAGACCCGGTTGACCACCCGGTCGCCGATGTAGATGCGCCCGCCCGAGATATGTTCGAGCCCGGCAATCATCCTGAGCGTGGTGGACTTGCCGCAGCCGGAGGGACCGACGAAGACGACGAATTCCTCGTTCTCGATCTCGAGGTTGATGCCGTGAACGACGCGCGTCGTGCCATATTGCTTGATGAGGTTTTGCAGGACCAGTCCAGCCATCCGTCAGCGCTCCATCATCCAGACCAGCATGCCGCCGGCGTCGCGGTTGGCCCAGAGATGATAGGGGATCGCCGTGACCGTCACCGGTTCGGTCGTCGGTTTGCTGCCCTGATAGAGCGCGCCCTGCCATTCGCTGGCGTTCATCTTCAGGGCCGGGCCCGTCAGCACGGTGGCCCCGCCCAGCAGGTCGGGCCGGAATTCCGCCTCGAACGTGTCGTCCGCGCTCAGGATCAGGTGTTGAGGAGGCACGCCGACATCGGCCTGCTCGACGCAATAGACTACCGGGCCGCGTTTCAGCGCGACACGCCCCGCGTTCTCGGTGGCATCGGGATGGGCATAGAGCCGCTCCACCGGCATGGGCAGATGCAACGTCACCGTGTCCCCCGCCGACCAGGTCCGGCTGATCGTGGCATAGCCGCGCTCGGTAACGGCGGAGAGGTCGATGTCCTCGCCGTTCACCGACAGCCGCGCGCCCTTGCACCAGCCCGGAATGCGCAGCGACAGGTCGAAATCTGCGGGCGTCGCCGGGTCGATCGCAAAGCTGACGTCGGTATCCCAGGGATAGTCGGTCGACTGGGTGACGGCCACCTCGGTCCCGCCAAGCGCCAGGGTCACGCTGTTGTCGGAATAGAGATGGACGGCCAGCGCGTTTTCCTTGGCCGTGTAATGGTAGGATCCGATCGAGGCGATGAACCGGGCGATGTTGGTCGGGCAGCAAGGGCAGTAATGCCATTGCCACCGGCGATGCTGACCGTGGCTTTCAAGCGGGTTCTCGTAGAAATACGAATGTCCGTCGAGGCCGATCCCCGACAGCGCCCCGTTGAAGGCCACCAGTTCGAGAATGTCGGTGTAACGAGCGTCAAGCACCGTCTGCGCCATGCGGTGGGTCCAGAACCCAAGCGCGATGGAGGCGCAGGTCTCGGCATAGGCGGTTTCGTTGGGAAGGTCATATTCGCGGGTGAAGCCCTCGTTGTCCTTCGACGAGCCGATGCCGCCGGTGACATAGAGAAGCTTCGACGTGAGATGCCCGAAGAGCGTTTCAAGCGCCGCGCGCAGGCTGTCGTCGCCGGTCTCGAACGCAAGATCCGCCATCGCCGAAAAGAGGTAGGTGGCCCGCACCGCGTGGCCTTCCACCTCGGTCTGCTCGCGGACCGGCTTGTGGGCCTGGCTGTAGGCGTAGGTCTCGAAGATGTAGTCGTCCGGCTCTTCGCCGCGGCGGCGGGCCTCGTCGTCGTAATAGGACGGCATCTGCCCGCGTTCGTCCACGAAGAACGAGGCCTGCCGGAGGTGCCGCGGATCGCCGGTGATCTTGTAGAGCTTGATCAGCGCGATCTCGATCTCTTCGTGGGCATCGTAGCCGCGCAGCTTGCCCTCTTCGGTGCCGAAGGTGTCGATGATGTGGTCCACGCATTTCGACATGATATCAAGGAACTTGCGCTTGCCGGTCGCCTCGTAATAGGCCACCGCGCCCTCCAGCAGATGACCCATAGAATACATCTCGTGCAGGTCGCGCAGGTTGGTCCAGCGCTTCTCGGGCTCGCGGCGGATGAACCACGAGTTCAGGTAGCCGTCTGGCATCTGGCCCTCTTCCAGGCGGTCGACGATATCGTCGATCTTGGCCTCGATATCGGCATTGCGCTGGTATTTCAGCATATAGGAGGCCGCTTCGATCCATTTCCCGAAGTCGCTGTCGAAGAAGTGCTGCATCGACAGGCCGGAGGGCTGGATCGGGCGGGCAAGCGGGCCGGGAGGCGACTTGAAATCGAGAACCTCCAGAAACTTCTCTTCTTCCAGCCGCATGTACTGGGTGGGCACCGTGACGTCGCGGACGGTGTCGTGCCAGTGTTTCCAGAAACCACGAGGGAAGCGGACCGATGCATGGTCCACCGGAACGAAACGGGAGGCGGCAAGGCCTTTGGTGTGCGGGTTCATCGGGTCACCTTATTTCACCGCGCCGGCCACAAGACCGCGCACGTAGTAGCGTTGGAGTGTCAGGAAGAGCAGGATGCAGGGCACCATGGTGATGGTGATCCCGGCCTGCAGCGCGCCCCAGTCGATCATCCCGCGAATGCCGGTGGTCACGTTGACCAGCATGACAGGAAGGGAGAACTTCTCCTCCTGGCTCAGGAAGATCAGGGCGGCGAGAAATTCGTTCCACGAGTTCAGGAAGGCGAACATCGCGACCGTGGCCACGCCCGGCAGAGCGAGCGGCAGGGTGATGCGCCGCATCAGCGCCCACTGGCTGGCCCCGTCGATCCGCGCGCTTTCGATCAGGGCCTTGGGCACCGCGTCGAAGGCATTGCGCATCATGAAGATCGAAAAGGGCAGCTGGAAGGTCACGTAGATCAGCACGAGGCCCGTCAGGCTGTTGGCCAAACGCAGCTTCACGAGGATCAGGAACAGCGGCGTCAGGATCGACTGGAACGGGATCATCATCGTGGCAAGGATGACGACGAAAATCACGTTCTGGCCCGGGAACCGGAACTTGGAGAACCCGTAGCCTGCCGGCACCGCGATCAGAAGGGTCACGACCACCGTGCCCACCGCAAGGAAAAGCGAGTTGCGCACGAAGCTCCACAGCCCGTCGCCGACGGTGTCGAGGTTGCGGTAATTGTCCAGCGAGACATTGCGGGGGATCAGCCGGACCGGGTCCGACAGGGTCTCGGCCGGAAGCTTGAACGAATTCGCCACGGACCACACGATCGGCATGATGAAGATGGCCGCTATGGCGAAGCCCAGGATGATGTAGAGCGCCCGTTTGACGTGATCGATGGCCGGGGTGGCCTCGAGCGGGATGTCGTCCGCGTGGCTCTCGCTGAAAGTCGCGTCGCTCATGTGATTACTCCGGGGCCTTGCGGAAGTTGACGATCGCCATCTGCATGGCGCTGATCGCGACGAGGATGACCAGCAGGACCAGCGACATCGCCGAGCCATATCCAAGCCGATAGGACGAGAAGCTCTGCAGATAGATCGAGAAGACCGCGGTCACGGTCGAATTGCGCGGGCCGCCCTGGGTGATGATGAAGAACTGGTCGAAGGCCAGCATTGACCAGGTCACGTTCAGCACCAGCGCCAGGATGATCGAATTGCGCATCAGCGGCAGCGTCACCCTGACAAAGCGCGCCAGCGGACCTGCGCCGTCGATCTTAGCCGCCTCGGTGACGTCGTCCGGGACCGATTGCAGCCCGGTCAGCAGGATGACCATCGTAAAGCCCGCCTGCTTCCAGACCACCATCAGGATCACGACGATCAGCGCGGGCCAGAAGCTTTCGGTCGGGCGCGGCGCCGCGTCCACCAGGCCGGACCGCAACAGCAGCTCGGCAAAGACACCGTTGTCGGGGTTCAGCAGCCAGGTCCAGAGCGTCGCCGCCGCGCCGAAGCCGATGACCACGGGCATGAAGTAGATGGTCCGGAAAAAGCCTGCGATGCGCAGCGGACGGTCGACCAGCAGCGCCAGCGGAAAGGCCACGAGGAAGATGGCCGAGGTCACGAGCACCGTGTAAAGCGCCGTGAACCGGATCGAACTCCAGAACCTCCGGTCGCCCATGAGCTCCGAGAAATTCTCCAGCCCGATGAACCGGGGTTCCCCCAGCAATGGCCAGTTATGGAAGCTCATCCAGACGGTCATTCCCATCGGCAGCAGGAACAGTAGCCCGATGAAAAGAAGACTGGGCGTGATCAGCGCCGCCCCGAGCCATTGATGCGGCTCTCGGGTCACGACGGGCGGCTCTTCGGGGGAAGGTCCTGCTTCGGCGGTTTCACTCATGATCTGGGGCCGTTGATGCTGTGGCCGTGCGGGCCGGTCCAGGAAAGGATGCCGGCAACTCGAGGCTGCCGGCATGACGTATCGACGTGAGGGTGCGTTACGGGTTGGTGCGCTTCAGGATCTGCTCGAAGCGGTCCGACGCGGTCTCGATCGCGCCATCGACATCCCCGTCGAAGATCCCGGTTTCCAGCATCTCGAGCCAGGGCCCGGTCAGCGAGACGAAGAGTTCGTCATTGGCGTAAGTATAGGGGGTGCGACCGGACTTCAGCACGTCATAGGCGATCAGGTTGCGTTCGTCGAAATCGGCATAGGCCACGTCGGCAATGTCGGTCCGCGACGGCATGCCGGACATTTCGGTGATCAGCACCTGCTGCTCGGGCTGGAGGTAGAAGGTGATGAAATCTTCCACCAGCGCTTTCTTCTCGTCCGAAATCCCCTTGACCATCGTGACGTCGTCGCCGCCGGCAAAGGTCGCCCGGCCACCGTCCGGCCCGGGGATCGGCGCGATGTTGAAGGCCACGTCCGGGTAGTTGGCCGTCAGGAGGTTCACGATGTAGGAGCCGGACATCAGGATGCCGACCTGGCCGGACGCAAAGGCCTCGACCGCGGCATTGCCGTTGCCCGACCGCGTGGTCGGATGCGTCGCGCCGGCGGCCCACATGTCCGCATAGAGCTGCAGCGTCTCGCGCATGGCCGGCGTGTCGACGGTTTGCGTGCGCCCGTCCTCGGACAGGATGTCGTCGCCTGCGGCCCAGATATGCGGCATGAAATCGTAGACCATCCACGACCCGGAATTGCCGACATACATGAAGCCATAGGTATCGTCGCCCAGGGCGCTGATCTCGATCGCGGCATCCTTGATGCCTTCAAGCGTTTCCAGCGACGCGGGATCCACGCCGGCCTCGGCCAGCATGTCGGTGTTGTAGACGATGACCGAGGCATCCGGCGTCAGCGGCACGCCGTATTTCTTGCCCTCGTAGGTGCCCAGCCGGATGTGCGAGGGCGACAGGGCGTCGGCATACGGCAGGCTGTCAATGAACCCGGTCATGTCTTCCAGCATGCCCGCGGCCGCGAAGGTCGGCATGTAGATCAGGTCCATCGCGACCGCCGCCGGGGCCGCGCCCCCGGCCAGTGCCGCGCCGAGCTTGGGAACCATCTGCTCTGCCACGACCGGGACCACGTCGATCGTGTCGTCATGGCTTTCGTTGTAGCGGGACGCCAGTTCTTCGAGGATGGGCGCCGTGCTGGTACGCACCCAGATGCTGACTTCTTCGGCGCTCGCCGCCGTTGTGGCAACCGAAAGAGCGGCCAGGGAAATCAAACTTACTGCCTTCATGCGGATGGACCTTTCCTGTTGATGGGCCCGGGGTTTTTGATCGGGGACCCGTATAATCATACTTTATGAGCCAAAATTCCTCCTGTCCACTGTTTGTAGACAGAGAAAATTTAAAAGACAGTGGTTCTGAAATTTTCGCTGCCGTCAGACTGGTCCTCCGGCGGCAAAACGAAAGAACACAGGCGACCGCCCACCTTCGGACCAGGACCCGCCAAGGGGCCTAGCGGCGGCTGAACCGAAGCGGGTCGAAGGCCGAGATATCGATGTCGGGCGCCCGGCGCGCCGCGATCGCGGCGACGATCTCGGCCGTTCCGGCGGATTGGGTCAGCCCCAGGTGTCCATGCCCGAAGGCATGGATCACCCGGTCGGCCCGGCCAGAGCGGCCGATGGCGGGAAGGCTGTCGGGCATCGAGGGACGAAACCCCATCCACCGGGTACCATCCTGCGGGTCGAACCCCGGAAGAAAGGCCCGGGCCTTGCGGACCAGCACGTCCGACCGGTCGAAATTCGGCGCCAGATTCAGGCCGCCAAGCTCCACCGCGCCGCCGATCCGCACCCCCTGCCCGACCCGCGACACGACGAAGCCATGACCCGGGAAGGTCACATGGGTCCTGAGATCGAAATCGCAGACCGGGAAGGTCGTGTTGTAGCCGCGCTCGGTCTCCAGCGGGATGCGCTCGCCCAGCGTCCGGGCCAGCCGGTGCGACCAGGCGCCCGCGGCCAGAACGACCTGCCCGGCTGTCAGCGTCTCGCCGTCGGTCATCAGCGAGACGCCGGCATCGCCCTGCACCATCTCGCGCACCTCGGCCTGGCGGATTTGGCCGCCGGCATTGACGAAGCACCGTGCCAGGTGCTCGGTCCAGACCTTCGGATCGGTGACGTTCATCCAGTCGGGCGTGAACCCCGCATGGGTGAAGCGCGGCGACAGGCCGGGCTGGATCTCGGCGATGTCTCCGGCGCTTTCAAGAAGCCGGAACGCGACGCCGTGCTGCCGGCGCAGGTCCCAGGCGGAAAGGCTCTCGCGGTATTCGCCGGCGCCTTCGTAGACCTGCAGCTGGCCCTCGCGCCGGATCAGCGCCTGGCCGTCGACACTGTCGATCAGCGTTTCCGTCGCCCGGCGCGACAGGTCCATCATCCGGGCCTGGGCCGCGATCGACGCCAGGTGCCGCTTCGGCTGGCTCGACCGCCAGAAATGCAGCAGCCAGGGCATCATCCGCACCGCATAGGCCGGGCGCAGCGACAGCGGCCCCAGCGGATCCAGCAGCCATCCCGGCGCCTTGCGCAGGATCCCCGGCGCCGCAAGCGGTTCGATATCGCTGAAGGCGAAGGCCCCCGCATTGCCGCCGGAGGTTTCCCCCGCCACGTCGCCACGGTCCAGCAGGGTCACGCTGTGCCCGTCTGCCAGCAGCCGCAACGCGGCCGTGACCCCGATGATCCCAGCCCCGATCACAATGATGGATCCCGCCTCGGCGACCGCGCCGTGCTGCGACAGATTCTGGTTCATCCTGGCTCCTGACGTGATGGGCTGTTGCGGGCGGGCAGTCGGACGGCCCGGCGGGGTGACACCCCCGCCGGGCCAGCGTCGCGGTGGTCAGAGACGGATACCGTCCCGGAACGGGTCCCCCTCCTGGAAGATCAGCCGGGACTCCGCCATGAGATGCGCCTGCCCCGTGATCGAGGGGATCACGCCACCCGCCGCGCCTCTTGTGTAGGACAGCCGGTAGGTGGAGCCGATCACGCTTTCCTGCAGGATCTCCTCCCCCTCCGCCAGTTTTCCCGAGGCAGCCAGGCACGCGAGCCGGGCCGAACAGCCGGTTCCGCAGGGCGAGCGGTCATAGGCGTCATCGGGACAGAGCACGAAGTTGCGCGACTGCACGCCGGGAACGTCGGACGGGCCGTAGAAGATGACGTGATCGACAGGCGCACCGGTGTCACCGCCAAGCCCCCGGGCGTCAAGAGCCTCCCGCGTGGCGACGGCCACATCGGTCAGCTGGCGCATGTTGTCCGGCGTCACCGGCACCGGGCCGGGATCCGCCAGGAAGAACCAGTTGCCGCCATAGGCGATATCGCCGGTCACGGGCCCCACCCCGGGCACGTCCACGGTCACCCCGGTTGCGACACGCCGCGCCTCGACATTGGTCACGGTCACGGTGTTCGCGTCATGCAGCTCGACCGTGACAACACCGGCCGGCGTCTCGATCCGATGCCGACCGGTTCCGATGCGCCCCAGGTGATACAGCGTGACGGCAAGGCCGATCGTCCCGTGCCCGCACATGCCCAGCACCGCCGCGAGATCGAAGTAGATCACCCCAGTCACGCAGGATGGATCGGTGGGCGGCACCAGCAATGCCCCCACCATGGCAACCTGACCGCGCGGCTCGAGCATGACCGCGCGATAGGTGTCGCGATAGCGCCCGGCCAGCAGCGCCGCGCGCTCGCTCAGCGGCCCGGACCCGAGATCTGGAAAGCCGTCGATGATGACACGCGTCGGCTCTCCGCCGGTATGGCTGTCGATGACATGCATACGCTGGTCCCCCTTGGTGCCGACCCTATTTGGCCCACTCGGCATACCAGGCCTTGAACTGCCTGTACTGGGTCTCGGCAAAGGCTGCCTGTGCCGGTGTCAGCGCGTCGGTCTCGTTGAAGTGCAGCGTGTATTCCGTCTCGCCGTTCAGGACCATGAGATGCTTGTAATAGAGCACCAGGTCGACGCCCTCGTCGAAGGTCGACAGCACCATCAGCGCCTCGTCCAGCTCCTGCGCCTTGACGCGGGCCTCGACATCGCCGTCCGCTGCCGCCTTGGCCAGCGCCACGAGGTGCAGGACCTCCCGGGGGAGCGCGTTGCCGATGCCGGTGATCGCGCCGGTGGCCCCGCATTTGACGAAGCCGTGGAAGACCTGCGTATCGACCCCGACCATCAGCGTGAGATCGTCATTGCCCGAGGTGATGTTGGCCGCGGCATAGGACAGATCCTCGGCGCCGCCGAATTCCTTGAAGCCGACGAGGTTCGGATAGGTCTCGCGCAGCTCGAAGAACAGGTCGGCCCGGGTCGCGAAACCGTAATACGGGCTGTTGTAGATGACCGCCGGCAGATCCGCGGCACCGAGAACGGCCGAGAAATGCGCCTTCTGCGCCGCCATCGAGGTGCCACGGGACAGCACGCGGGGGATCACCATGAGCCCCTGCGCACCGACCCTGGCCGCATGGGCCGCGATACGCACGGCCGATGCGGTATTGATCGCGCCGGTGCCGACGATGGTCGGCACGCCGGCCTTGACCAGAGCCTCGACCCCTTCCATGCGCGCCTCTTCGGTCAGCAGCGGCCAGTCGCCCATCGAGCCGCAATAGACGACTGCCGACATTCCGGCGTCCACCAGCTCCCGGCCCTTCCGCGCGAGCGCCTCGAAATCGGGGGTCCTGTCTGCGGTGCAGGGTGTCATCAGGGCCGGAATGGTGCCGGCGAAGATACTGTCGCTCATGCGGATGTCCTTTTCAAAACTGTCGGCGGACCGGGGCATGCCTGCGGGTGAAGGTCCGGCGAGGGCAGCGTGCGGTCTGTATTCCGCTGGACTAGCATTCTGCCGATTTCTTGTCGACAAGTAAAATACTGAAACGGAAGCTGCGCAGGCCACCGGCGGATCGATGCCCGATCCGCCGGTCTTTTCAGGCTGTTCAGAGCGCCAGGCTCGGCGCACTGCGCGTGTCGGCCGAGATGTAGGACCGGATCTGCCGCACGATCTGGTCCGCATGAGCGATCGCCAGCCTGTCGGCCCGTTCCACGTCCCGGCTTACGATCGCGGCGATGATGTCCTCGTGCTCGCTGACATACTGGCGCGGCAGGTTGTCCGCGTAGGAATGGTAATACAGCCGCAGGATTCGCCGGCCCTCGTCCAGAAGGCGGGTGAACAGGGCCGTGTAATAGGGATTGCGCCCGGCTTCCGCGATCGCCACGTGGAAATCCCGGTTCGAGGCGATCATGCCCAACACGTTGCGCTCCTCCACGAAGGCGGCAAACCGGGCCTGATGCTCCTGGATCCCGGCGATTTCATCTTCGGCGTGGTGTTCGGCCGCCAGCCGCGTGGTGACCCGGTACATCAGCGTCAATGCATCGAAGAAGGCGCCCATCTGGATGAAATCGATGTTCGACACGATGGTCGTGCGGTTGGTAAGTGTCGTCAGCAACCCGTCCGCAGCCAACCGCACCAAGGCCTCCCGGATCGGCGTCCGCGACATCGAGAACCGCTCGGACAGAAGGGTTTCGTCGATCGGACTGCCGGGGGCGATCTTCAGTTCGATGATCTCGTTGCGGAGGATCTCGTAGACGTGGGAAACCCCGCTTCCGCGTTTGATCCCCGGTGTCGATGCGGCGTTCGAATTCTGGGCTGCTTTGGGCATGCTCTCTCTCTTGGCGGGATTGGCTGGACCAGACTGGAGGACCTTTTGGCTCCAATCCAGAGTATAGTATGTATTCATCATGTCGACAGAAAAAATTCAGGTTTATCATGCAGTCCCGGATGCAAAGATCGACCCGAAACGCTGACACCGGACCCGAAAGGTATCAGGGACCGGAACAATGCCACGTTCGTGCATTTCTCTCCCGACATTCCGCAGCGACACCGGAAACCTGACATAACGACTCATGGCCGTCCGGATGATCTCAGGCCTTGTTCGGACGCAGCGGACAGGGGTCGCCCATGACCAGCGGCCAGCCGCCCACCCTGCCCTACTGACCTCCCTCCGCGACAGCAAAGCTCAGGCAGCCGACAGCCGCGACCTTCGCGCCCTTGCGCTTGCCTGTTGCGGACATCATGATTGTCCTGCACAGCTTGGGACGATCAATGCGCCTCTTCCTTGTCTGCTTCCTGACTGGCCTTTTCGCGCTGGTGAGCCTGCCGCAGCTGACCTCTGCCGCGCTGGCCATGCATGATTGCGCGGGGTGCGCCGAACTGTCGGCGGACAAGCCGCAGGGGCATATGCCAGTGCAGGACAACCGTGGCCTGTGCAGCGACATGCCCGGCTGCGTGGTGCTTGCCGTCCTGCCGGACGCACGACCCTTCGCTGTCGCCTGGCTGGGACGTCAGTCCTATGCGCGGCCCGTATCCTGGCCTGGCACGACCATGCCCGTGCGGATGGACCTGCCGCCACCGCGCCTCTGATCCGGATTTCGATGGTTTACGGGACGGGCTGCCGTCCGTCCGTGTCGATGTCGCGCGTCCCGTTCGGGAGGCGCAGAACAGGATCAAGAGATGAACAAGATGACTCTGATCGCGGGGGGTGCCGTCATCGCGGCACTTGGTGCCTATGCCGTGACACGCCCCTCCGATGACACCACGGCGGTTGCAACCGCCCCCGAGCCTGGCGCAGCCATGGTTGCCGTCACCCTGCCAGAGACGCTGTCACCCGAAGCCGTCATGGGGCAGCGGGCGTTCGAGGCGGTCTGCGCCGACTGCCACGGAGAAAACGCCGCCGGCAGGATGGGCGTGGCACCGCCGCTGATCCACAAGATCTACGAACCGTCGCACCACGCGGATGAGGCGTTCCAGCGCGCGGCGGCCAACGGCGTGCTTGCGCACCACTGGAGCTTTGGCGACATGCCTGCGCAGCCGCAGGTGACACGCGCCGACATGGCCTCCATCATCGCGTATGTTCGCGAAGTGCAGCGTGCGAATGGGATCGACTGACATGCAGATGACACGACGCAGTTTCTGTGCTGGCCTGGCCGCCCTGCCCCTGTCGCGGCCGGCCATCGCACAGGGCTTCCCCACGCTCACCGCGCAAGAGGCCACGGTTCAACTGGCGCCCGACGGCTATCCCGCCACGCGGGTCTGGAGCTACGAGGGCACCATCCCCGGTCCGGTGCTGCGCGCGCCGCAGGGCGGCCGGCTTGAACGGCGGCTGGTGAACAGGCTGCCGGTGCCGACCTCGATCCACTGGCATGGGATCCGCATCGACAATGCGATGGACGGCGTGCCCGGCCTGACCCAGGACCCGGTGCCGCCCGAGGGAACGTTCGACTATGCATTCGACCTGCCGGATGCGGGCACCTACTGGTATCATGCGCATACCAACTCGATGGAGCAGGTGGCGCGCGGCCTTTCCGGCGCGCTTGTCGTCGAAGAAAAGACACCGCCGGCCGTGGACCGGGACGAGGTCCTGATGATCCACGACTGGCTGCTTGACCCCGAAACCGGGCAGTTCGTCGACAGTTTCCAAAACGCCATGACGCTCAGCCACGCCGGCAGGATCGGCAATCTTCAGGGCGTGAACGGACGCTATGACGTCACGCTGGAGGCGCGTCAGAACGAACGGCTTCGGCTGCGCCTCATCAACGGGGCCAACGCCCGGATCTTCGCGCTTCGGCTTGAGGGGCTGACCGGCTGGACCTTGGCCCTGGACGGGATGCCGCTGGAAGCGGCGGAGCCGATAACAGAGACGCTGGTGCTGGCCCCGGCCCAGCGGATCGACCTGTTCGTCGACGTGACCGCCGCGCAGGGCGAAAACGCCGGTCTTCTTTTCGCCCCGGGCGACGACAGCTGGCAGGTGCTGGCGGAAATCAACGTCACCGGGCAGGCCTCACGGGCAAGCCGCGGCACGCCCGCGCCGCTGCCCCGCAACCCGGGGACGGAGGTGCCGGACGTAGCCGGTGTCCGGGTCCTGGACATGCCGCTTCAGGGCGGTGCCATGCGCGGCATCGAGCGCGGGCGGTTCCGGGGGCAAGAGATGGACTGGCAGGGCCTGATCGAGAACGGCCAGTTCTGGACGCTTGCCGGTCAGGCCGGACGTGGCGACGCTCCCTTTGCCAGCCTGTCGCTGGGGGAAACCGCGCGGATCCGCATGGCCAACGACACCGTCTTCCCTCATGCGATGCACCTGCACGGCATGCATTTCCGGACCGTTGCGCCCGATGGCGGGTTCGGCCCATTGCGGGATACGGTGCTGGTGATGCCCGGTGACACGGTCGAGATCGCCTTCGTTGCGGACAACCCCGGCAAATGGCTGCTTCACTGTCACATGCTGGGCCATGCGGCATCCGGCATGACAAGCTGGATCGAGGTGACATGAGGCAATTTGCATGGGCAACCGCGCTCCTCATGGCCTCGACCGCCGCCGCGCAGGAAAGCGGCGCGGTGCTGTACCAGGAGCATTGTGCCGTCTGCCACGGTGCCGAGCTCGAAGGGCAACCCGACTGGCGCAGCCCCGGAGAGAACGGGCGTCTGCCCGCGCCGCCGCATGATGCCACCGGACACACATGGCATCACGACGACGACACCCTGTTCCGCATCACGCGGGACGGGACAGCGGCCGTGGTCGGCGGAGGATACGAGAGCGACATGCCGGGATTTGGCGATGTCCTGAGCGACAGCCAGATCCGCGGCATCCTTGCGTTCATCAAATCCACCTGGCCCGAAGAGGCGCGCGAACACTAGGCAGAGGTCAGCCGCCAGAGCAATTCGGACTGAAGCTGAATGGCCCCGCCTGTCGTGCACGGCGTTTTCGGTGGTTCCGAGGCAAGGAAGCCATGATGCGCAGCAGCAATTTCAGCGGTGCATTCAGGCGGGACACAGACCCGCAGACCACCGCCTGTTCGGGGCGTGTGGTCCGGAACACCGCCCCGGTCGGGGGCGGCGTCCACGTCGATGTCATACCGGATGCCTCAGATCACGCGATGCCGCCGCGGAATACCGGCCCGGCATCCGCCCGGACCCGCCCGGCTGCCACGGCAGATCGATGGCAAAGGCTGTCGGATCAGGCCGCCGCCAGAGACTTCTTCGGGTCGAAGAAGGGGCGCTCGACGACCGTCGCGGTGGTCGGGCCAGAGGGCAGCACCACCTCGACCTGGTGGCCGACATGGGCATGTTCTGCCGCAACCATGGCCAGCGCGATATTGCGTTCCAGCCGGGGCGAGTAGACCGCCGAGGTCACCTTGCCCACCTCTGCCCCGTCACGGTTGATCTGCCAGAAGGTGGTGTTGGGCCCCTTCAGCGGATCGGCATCGATGATCAGCCCGACCTGCCTGCGCGTCACGCCCGCGTCCCGGATCCGGCGCAGCGCCGCCTTGCCGATGAACTCGGCCTCCATGTCGAGGTCCACCAACCGGTCGAGCCCCAGTTCGTAAGGGTTGGTGTTGATGTCGGCATCGGCGTGGTAGGACAGCATCCCGCCCTCGATCCGCCGGATCGACGAGGTATGGCCCGGCTTGATACCGAACTCCATTCCAGCGGCCATGATCCGCTCCCACAGCGCGTCGCCCTTGGTGCCGTCGCGAAGGTAGATCTCGTAGCCCAGCTCGCTCGACCAGCCGGTGCGGGACACGACGAGCGGGATGCCGTCAAGCTCGAGTTCGCGCAGCCAGTAGTATTTCAGGCTCAGGATATCGTCGCCGAACAGGGACTGCATGATCAGGCCCGACTTCGGCCCCTGCAGCTGCAGCGGCGATACGTCGGGTTCGCCGATCCGGACGTCGAGGCCGGAATGCACCGCCACGCCCTGCGCCCAGAGCAGGATGTCGCTGTCGGCGAGCGAGATCCAGAATTGGTTTTCGGCAAGCCGCAGAAGGATCGGGTCATTGAGGATCCCGCCCTCGGCATTGGTGATCAGCACGTATTTGCACTGACCAACGGCCATCCCCGACAGGTCGCGCGGCGTCAGCATCTGGACGAACTTCGCCGCATCGGGGCCGGTGATCTCCACCTGGCGCTCGACGGCCACGTCACACAGGATCGCGTCGTTCACGAGGCTCCAGAAGTTCTGTTCCGGATCGCCGAAATCGCGCGGTATATACATATGATTGTAAACGGAAAATCCCTTCGCGCCCCAACGCACAGTGGCGTCGAAATAGGGGGATTTCCGGATCTGCGTGCCAAAACCGAACTCGTCTGCGTGCATGATTTTCGCCCTTGAAGATCACCGGGCGCGCGGCCCGGGAGACGGTGGATGATGGCGCATGTTTACGCGACGACAGGCCCCATCCGTGGTCCGCAAATCAGGCGGATCATGGTCTGTTCGGGCTGAAAATCGGCCAGCGCTCAGACTGTTCGGTCGCGGGGCACCGATCCTGCCAGCCTGGCTATGTTCGGCCGGGTTGCCTTGACCTGGCGAGTCGCGATGTAGGTCATGTACCGGTCGACCGGGAGATCAGCCTCCAGCATGTCCTGCATCAGCGCCTGGAAGGCCGACAGGGTCGGGCAGACCGTCTTCATCACGTAGTCCATGCCGCCACCGGTGGCGATGCATTCCGTGATCTCGTCCCGTCGGTTGACCCAGGCCTCGAACCGGTCGAAATCGGCCTTGCGGTGATGGGTCAGCGAGACCGTGACCATGACCTGCGTGAAATCGCAGACCCGGTGCAGCGCGATGTCGGCATGATACCCCTTGATGAAACCTGCCGCCTTCAGACGATCCAGCCTCGCCCAGCACGGCGTGGCCGAGATATTGACGATCTCGGACAGCCTGGTCTTGCTGAGCTGGCCGTGACTTTGAACGGCACTCAGGATCCGGATATCCGTGGCATCAAGGCCGAGCTTCTTCACCTGTCCGATACTTTCTCTGTTCCCGAATGAACCGGGCTGCCATGTCGTCGAAGCGGTCGCTAAACGACATTTAACGCCGATTTTCGGATCCGCGACAGGTTTTCCGACATGTCCCGGGCAACGAGCGGCACAGCGACTTGCCCGCCCAACCATCGCAGCCCTAGATGAAAGCGGCATAAATCCGGAGCAATAAGGGACGCCGGGCAGAGATACAGGTGTATGGCGGAGGGAACGGGACAGATGAGAACCGGTCCCGGAATGGCCGGCACTATTTGAACGGGTCGCGTTTCGTAGTCCGGGAACGCTATCCCCCCGGGACCTGCCGCTAGCCAAGGTCCTTTGACACTGCCCATCTGTATGCCGCCTTGCGACACGACACGTGATCAAAGGAGCAGCATGGCTCCGGGACAGGTTCCTTCGCGGCCTGCCCCGTCCGTGCCGCAGCACGCGACCCGCGCAGGGCCGCCAAGGTGGAGGCCCTCAGATGTCGAGCAAGTGCCGGATCGCAGAACGGTAGTTGGAGAACGTCGTGCTCCGGTTCACATGCCTGCCGCCCGAAACCACGTGCCGGCCGGCCGACCAGACATCGGTCACCACGTTGTCCTTGGCTGCGAAGGCCAGGCCGTCGAGAAGATTGTCTTGCGACAAGGCGCATAGCGCCGGCATCTGGCTGTCGATCGCCACGAGGTCGGCCAATTTGCCTGTCCTGATCTCACCGGCATCACGGTCGAGCGCCTGCGCGCCGCCGCGCGCGGCCGCCGTGTAGAGAAAATCTCCCACGGACCCCGCTCCGGACGTCATGACGTTGCGGCTCGTGTCGCGCAGGCGCTGAGAATATTCCAGGGTCCGCAGCTCCTCGGTCAGCGAAACATTGACGTTGGAATCCGAGCCGATCCCGAACCGCCCCCCGGCAGCCGCATAGTCCGGGCCGTTGAAAGGGCCATCGCCAAGGTTGGCTTCGGTGATCGGGCACAGGCCGGCGACGGCGCCCGCCCCGGCCATCGCCCGCGTTTCCGCCTGCGTCATGTGCGTGGCATGGATCAGGCACCAGCGTCCGTCGACCGGTTGGTTGTCAAGAAGCCATGCGACCGGCGTCGCGCCAAGCCAGGCCTCTATGTCGCGCACTTCCTGCGGTTGTTCGGCGATATGGATATGGATCGGCCCCTGACCGTGCGTCGTCATCATGCGCGACAGGTCTTCGGGGCATGTAGCGCGCAGGGAGTGGGGCGCAAAGCCGATGCGCGCATCCGGCGGCAGGTCGCGCAGGGCGGAGGCGGCACTGTCCGTCAGGCGCGCGAAGCTGTCGATGTCATTTCCGAACCGCCGTTGTCCGGCGGTCAGCTCGGCCTGCCCGGCTCCGCCGTAGGTATACAGGACGGGCAAATGGGTCAGCCCGATGCCCGTCTGGGCGGCGGCGGCGAAGATCCGTTCCGAGAGTTCGGCGATATTGTCGTAGGGCGCGCCGCCCGGCTGATGGTGGACATAGTGAAACTCTCCGACGCTGGCATAGCCCGCCTCCAGCATCTCGACATAGACCTGCGCGGCGATGGCCTCGATCTGATCTGGGGTCATCCGATCCATGAAGCGGTACATCAGGTCGCGCCAGGTCCAGAAACTGTCCCGGCCAGCCTGCCGGAATTCTGTCATGCCCGCCATGGCACGCTGGAAGGCGTGGCTGTGCAAGTTGCCCAGAGAGGGCAGCAGGGTGTCGACGCGCGTGTCACCCGCCTGGGGAGGGACATCCGTCTCGAGCCCCGAAATGGTCCCGGCATTGACGGTCAGACGGACGTTGACGGCCCAGCCGTCGGCCAGACGGGCCTGCCTCGCATGTATCACGGCCATATCTCCACTCTTATAGATTTTATGTCTAGACATATATAGCAGCGAACGGTAGGAGAAAAGCAGAATATGAAGGGAGCCTGCATGCCTGACGTGATCCAGCTAATGACCAACCTGACCGCCGTCACACTGACGGACGAGGCGCCCTACGGGCTGATCCGGGATGCGGCGATCGGCGTCGCGGGCGGCAGGATCATCTGGGTCGGCCGCCGCGAAGAGCTTCCGCAGGACATCGCAAAAAGCGACCCGGTCGACATGGGCGGCCGTCTTGTTACGCCAGGGCTGATCGATTGCCATACGCATCTGGTTCATGGCGGCAACCGCGCGGTCGAGTTCGAGATGCGGCTGAACGGGGCGAGCTACGAGGAGGTGGCGCGCGCTGGCGGAGGTATCGTTTCGACCGTCACGGCGACGCGGGCGGCAAACGAGGAAGCCCTGCTGCTGGATGCCCTTCGCCGGGCTGATGCTCTGATCGCCGAAGGCGTGACCACGCTTGAGATCAAGTCCGGCTACGGGCTGGATTTCGAAACCGAGCTGCGGATGCTGCGCGTCGCGCGTGCGGTGGCGGCCCGGCGTCCGGTGCGGGTGAAGACCTCGTTCCTGGGCGCGCATGCTGTGCCGGCGGAGTACAAGGGCCGCGAAGACGCCTATCTCGAAGAGATCTGCATCCCGGCCCTGCGCGCGGCCCAGGCCGAGGGACTGGTGGATGCGGTCGACGGCTTCTGCGAAGGCATCGCCTTTTCTCCGGCCCAGATCGCCCGCGTCTTCGACGTGGCGCAGGAGCTGGGCTTGCCGGTCAAGCTGCATGCCGAACAGCTGTCGAATCTCGGGGGGGCAGCGATGGCGGCGGGCTACGGCGCGCTCTCTGCCGATCATATCGAATATCTCGATGTACCCGGTGTGGCCGCGATGGCCAGGGCCGGCACCGTCGCGGTACTTCTGCCGGGGGCCTTCTACACGCTGCATGAAACGCAGGCTCCGCCGGTGCAGGCCCTGCGCGATCATGGCGTGCCCATCGCACTGGCCACCGATGCCAATCCCGGCTCCTCGCCGCTCACCTCGCTGCTTCTGACCATGAACATGGGCTGCACCCTGTTCCGACTGACGCCGGAAGAGGCCCTGCGCGGCGTCACCGTCAATGCCGCCCGTGCCCTAGGGCTGGCCGAGGTCGGCACCATCGCGCCGGGCCAGCGCGCAGACCTCGCGGTCTGGGATATCGAGCACCCGGCGGAACTGGCCTACCGAATTGGCTTCAACCCTCTGCATTCCCGCATTTTCGGAGATCCGGCATGACGTCCCTGACCCTGACACCCGGCGCAACAACCCTGTCCGACCTGGCCCGGATCTACGGCGAAGAGGCCGCCGTACGGCTCGACCCGGCGTGCCACGAGGACATCGCGCGCGCGGCAGCTAGGATCGAGGCGGCAGCCAATGGGGAATTGGCGGTCTACGGGGTCAACACGGGCTTCGGCAAACTTGCCTCCGTCAAGATCGCCGCCGCCGACACGGCGACCCTGCAACGCAACCTGATCCTGTCGCATTGCTGCGGTGTGGGTGAACCGATCTCGCGCCGCCATGCCCGGCTGATGATGGCGCTCAAGCTGTTGTCTCTCGGACGCGGCGCCTCGGGCGTGCGGCTGAAGCTGATCACGCTGATCGAAGAGATGCTGGCACGCGGCGTGACCCCGGTGATCCCGGTCCAGGGGTCCGTCGGCGCATCGGGCGACCTCGCGCCGCTCGCCCATATGGCCGCCGTCATGATGGGCCATGCCGAAGCCGTCTACGACGGGCAGACCCTGCCCGGCGCGGAAGCGTTGGCGCGGGCCGGCCTGGAGCCGGTTGAGCTGGGCGCCAAGGAAGGCCTGGCCCTGATCAACGGCACGCAGTTCTCGACCGCCTTCGCGCTGGCGGGGCTGTTCGATGCCTGGGCCGCGATGCAGGCGGCGCTTGTGACCTCGGCCATGTCGACCGATGCCATCATGGGCTCCACCGCTCCGCTTCAGCCTGAAATCCATACCCTGCGCGGCCATGCCGGCCAGATCGAGGCAGCGGCCACCATGCGGGCGCTTCTGGAAGACTCGGACATCCGCGAAAGCCACCGCGAGGGCGACACGCGCGTGCAGGATCCCTATTGCATCCGCTGCCAGCCGCAGGTGACCGGAGCGGCGATGGACATGTTGCGCATGGCCGGTCGCACACTGGAGATCGAGGCCAACGCCGCCACCGACAATCCGCTTGTCCTGACCGAGGCCGGGCTGATCGTTTCGGGCGGGAACTTCCATGCCGAGCCCGTGGGCTTTGCGGCCGACATGATCGCGCTCGCCGTGGCCGAGATCGGCGCCATCGCGCAGCGCCGCGTCGCGCTGATCGTCGACCCGACGCTGAGCTTCGACCTGCCACCATTCCTGACCCCGAATCCGGGGCTGAATTCCGGTCTGATGATCGCCGAGGTGACGACCGCCGCGCTGATGAGCGAGAACAAGCACCTCGCCAACCCCTGCGTGACGGACTCGACCCCCACCTCGGCCAACCAGGAGGACCACGTCAGCATGGCCGCGCATGGAGCGGTGCGGCTGGGCCGGATGGTCGCAAACCTCGAACGCATCCTGGGGGTCGAGCTGCTCTGTGCCGCCCAGGGGATCGAGTTTCGCGCCCCGCTCAGGACCAGCGCGCCCCTCGCCGCCGCCCTGGCGCGGTTGCGCGAGACGGTGCCGTCGGTGGTCGAAGACCGTTACATGGCCCCCGACCTCCAGCGCGCCGCCGAGCTTGTGAGACGCGGCGTCCTCCAGGGGGTCACGGGAATTGACATGCCGGAGCTGAATGCATGACCCCTGTCGAAATCACGCGCGGTGAAGGCCCTGTCGTTCTTGGCCTGCCACATACCGGCACCTGGGTTCCCGACGCGGTCATGGCCCGGCTGAACGATCGCGGGCGCGGGCTCGACGATACCGACTGGCACATCCATGCGCTGTACGACGGGCTGCTTCCGGGCGCCACGACAGTGCGCGCCACCTTCCACCGCTACGTCATCGATGCGAACCGCGATCCGACGGGGAAAAGCCTCTATCCCGGCCAGAACACCACCGGCCTCGTGCCGCTGACCGATTTCGACGGTCACGGTCTCTGGGACAGCGAGCCCACGCCCGATGAAATCGAGGCGCGACGCCTCACCTATCACGCGGCATATCATGCCGCCTTGCAGGTCGAGCTGGACCGCGTGCATGCGGAACACGGCGTGGCGATCCTCTACGATTGCCATTCGATCCGCAGCCGCATCCCCTTTCTCTTCGAGGGCCCGCTGCCGGACTTCAACATCGGCACCAATGGCGGCACGACCTGCGATCCGGCGATCGAGGCCGCGGTCAGGGAAATCTGCGAACAGGCCCAGGGATACACCAGCGTCCTCAACGGGCGTTTCAAGGGTGGCTGGACCACCCGCCACTACGGGCGACCCGCCGAGGGCTATCACGCCATTCAGATGGAACTGGCGCAACCGGCCTACCTGACCTCGGAAGCCGCGCCCTGGGATATGGACCGGGCCAAAGCAGACAGGCTTCGCGTCCACCTTTCCGACATCCTGTCCAAACTGGCCGATCTGGCCCCGACCCTTGGAGGCAAATGATGACCAATCCCCGTCACAACATCCGCGACGTCTTTCCCGCCACCGGCACGGACATCACAGCAAAGAGCTGGCTGACCGAAGCGCCGATGCGGATGCTGATGAACAACCTGCACCCTGACGTGGCCGAAAACCCGCATGAGCTTGTGGTCTACGGCGGCATCGGCCGTGCCGCGCGCACATGGGCCGATTTCGACACCATCGTCGCAAGCCTCAAGGAGCTGGAAGACGATCAGACCCTGCTGGTCCAGTCAGGCAAGCCCGTCGGCGTGTTCCGCACCCACAAGGACGCGCCGCGCGTTCTGATCGCGAATTCGAACCTGGTGCCGAACTGGGCGAACTGGAAGCATTTCAACGAGTTGGACAAGAAGGGCCTGGCGATGTACGGCCAGATGACCGCGGGGTCCTGGATCTACATCGGCAGCCAGGGCATCGTTCAGGGCACCTACGAGACATTCGTCGAGGCCGGACGCCAGCACTATGGCGGTGACCTGACGGGACGCTGGATCCTCACTGGCGGCCTCGGTGGCATGGGCGGCGCGCAGCCGCTGGCCGCCGTGATGGCCGGGGCCTGCTGCCTGGCTGTGGAATGCGACGAAACCCGCGCCGATTTCCGGCTGCGCACGCGCTACGTGGACGAAAAGACAGATTCGATCGACACGGCGCTGGAGATGATCGACCGCTGGACCAAGGCGGGCGAGGCGAAATCCGTGGCGCTGATCGGCAATGCGGCGGATGTCTTCCCCGAGCTGGTCAAGCGCGGCGTTCGCCCCGACATCGTGACCGACCAGACCTCGGCCCACGACCCGATCCACGGCTACCTGCCTCAGGGCTGGAGCGTTGCCGAATGGCGCGAGAAACAGGAAAGCGACCCCGACGCCGTGGAAAAGGCCGCGCGCGCCTCGATGAAAACCCATGTCGCGGCCATGGTTGCCTTCTGGAACGCGGGTCTGCCGACGCTCGATTACGGCAACAACATCCGCCAGGTGGCGCTGGAAGAGGGGCTGGAGACCGCCTTTGCCTTTCCCGGCTTCGTGCCCGCCTATATCCGGCCGCTGTTCTGCCGGGGCATCGGCCCGTTCCGCTGGGCGGCCCTGTCGGGCGATCCCGAGGATATCTATCGCACCGATGCCAAGGTGAAGGAGCTGGTGGATGACCCGCACCTGCACAACTGGCTCGACATGGCGCGGGACCGCATCAGCTTCCAGGGTCTACCCGCTCGGATCTGCTGGGTTGGCCTTGGCGTGCGCCACAAGCTGGGCCTGGCCTTCAACGAGATGGTTCGCAACGGCGAGCTGAAGGCGCCGGTGGTGATCGGCCGCGACCACCTGGACAGCGGTTCCGTCGCTTCGCCCAACCGCGAGACGGAGGCGATGAAGGACGGTTCGGACGCCGTGTCCGACTGGCCGCTGCTGAACGCTCTTCTGAACACCGCATCCGGCGCAACCTGGGTGTCGCTGCATCATGGCGGCGGCGTCGGCATGGGCTTCTCCCAGCATTCGGGCATGGTCATCTGTTGCGACGGCACCGAGGACGCAGACCGTCGCCTGGCCAACGTGCTGTGGAACGATCCGGCGACCGGCGTCATGCGCCATGCCGATGCCGGTTACGACATCGCCAAGGATTGCGCGCGGGAACACGGTCTGAACCTGCCGGGTATCCTCTGACCGTTCCTCTGACGCGGCGCACCCCGCGCCGCGTCAATATCTGGTCGTCATCCTGTGGCCCCGCCGGTACGTGAGCCGCACGAACGTGATCGCCGTTTCCTTGAGCCAGGTCGTGCGCTCGGTGCGGAACAGCGCATTCCCGGCGAAGCATCCCATGTGATCGGCAAGATCCTGTGTCGCTTCCACCGCCATGAAGCTGATCTCGGCATTCGAGAACGGAACTTCCGCAAGCAGCCATTCATTCGGTCCGTTCGCGGAGAAATCTGCCTCCAGAACCGCCGGAACGATCTCGGGGTTTATCCAACGTTCCTCATGCTGATAGGGGATGCCGTCGGCCCAATGCATGCAGACCACGCGCACCACCTCTTGTCCCGGCTTCAACGCAAGCCGTCCGCGCAGCCAGTCCGGCACGTCCTGCAACGTCCTGTCGATCAGGGCGTAACGGTACTCGGAGCCCTTCGATTCAATCTCTTCCCTCACGATCGGGATCGAAAAGCGGGCCTGCCGGATCGGAGCCTTCCGAACCCGCGTCCCCGCCTTGCGTTTGCGTTCGACGATTCCCTCGTCCGCCAGTTCCCGCATCGCCCGATTGACCGTGGCCCGGGCGCATCCGTACCGTTCCGCAAGGTCCATTTCGTTCGGCATCAAGGTCCCTGGCGCCATGATGCCCTGAGCGATCTTGTCCAGAAGGTCCGCTTTTACATCCTTGAAGGTCACGGTCATTGGCACTGCTCCCTATACACGTCAGCCAATCTAACCAACAGACCAACCAAACTATCCGACTTCGGGTATACAGCTGACTGCAAACCCCGTTAGGGATATACATAAGTGTATAAGAGCAGACAATAGAACCCGATCGTCTCACCAATTCTCAAGATAATATTGTGCCGCCTCGCCATGGGGATCCTGACGCTTCTGATCATAAGCGTCTTGATTTTTTCGGCCATCGAACTGTTGCCGGGTGACATCGCGACGGAAACGCTTGGCCAATCCGCCACCGAAGAGACCGTCGCTGCGTTCCGCAAGCGCTTCAACCTGAACGGACCGGTTCACATGCGCTACCTGGAATGGCTGGGCAATGCGCTTCGGGGCGATTTCGGGGTATCCCTGTCCAATCAGCGGCCGATCTCTGAATTGATCGCCGCGCGCGCCGGCAACACCTTCTTTCTGGCGGGCTATGCCGCCCTGATCTCGGTGCCGCTGGCCATTGTTCTGGGCATGCTGGCTGCGCTCTACCGCAATTCGATCTTCGACAAATCCGTTTCGGGCGCCACGCTCGCGGCGATCTCCTTCCCCGAGTTTTTCGTCGCGTACATCCTCGTCCTGCTGTTTTCCGTCATCTTCGGCTGGTTCCCGAGCCTCGCAAACGTCGACGTCACGACAAGCCTGGCCGAACGTCTCTACCGGACCTTCCTGCCCGCCCTGACCCTGATCGTCGTGGCGCACATGATGCGGATGACCCGCGCCGCGATCATTAACCTGCTGGCGCTTCCCTATGTCGAGATGGCGCATCTCAAGGGGATGCGGCGGTGGCGGGTCATAGCGATCCATGCAATGCCGAACGCCATCGCGCCCATCGTCAACGTGGTGGCCTTGAACCTCGCCTACCTGTTTGTCGGCGTCGTGCTGGTCGAAGTGGTCTTCGTCTAGCCGGGGCTCGGGCAGCTTCTGGTGGATGCGGTGTCCAACCGTGACGTGCCCATCGTGCAGGCCGCCTGCCTTATCTTTGCGTCCACGTACATCCTTCTGAACATGGCCGCCGACATCCTGTCGATCATCGCCAAACCCCGTCTGCTGCACCCGAGGTAACCGCCGATGATGCCGTTCGTTAGAAAACTTGGTGACGCGCCGCAGATGGCGGCCATCAACGCCTACGAAAAATCCGGCCTGCCCGAGGCACCAACGCTCTGGATCGAGCTTTCCGGTTCCGAGGCGACCGTGAGCCACGACGCCGAAGTGCTTCAAGAGCTGGTTCAGGACGCCGGCGCGACACGAATGGACCTCGCTCGGAATGCAGACGCGGCTTCCGCTCTCTGGCGCATCCGGCACTCCGCACTTTATGCGTCCCGCGCGTTGCGCCCGGGCATAAATGGCCTGTCGACCGATGTCTGCGTTCCGGTCTCCGCCCTGCCGGACTGCATCGAAGGCATCCGCAAGGTTGTCGAGACGACCTCGCTCAAGGCGCCGTTGATCGGCCATGTGGCGACGGCAACTTTCACATGGTCCTTCTCTTCGATCCCGAGGATCCCGCGGAAACCGCCGAAGGGCGCCGCATCAACGCCGCCCTGATCGAGCTGGCCCTGTCGCTTGGCGGCACCAGCACCGGCGAACACGGCGTCGGCCTGGGCAAGAAAGCCAACATGGAAGCCGAACACGGCACCGCACTGGATTTGATGCGCGATCTGAAACGCTGCATCGACCCCGCGAACATCATGAACCCCGGAAAGATCTTTGATCTTTGACCAGAGGACACCACGATGAACTCCGACCTGATCCGTCCAGAAATCGCGGCGCTGCCGACCTATAATGCCGGCATGGCCCTGGACAGGTTCCGCGCGCATTACGGTATCGACTGCCTGGCCAAGCTGGACAGCAACGAAAATTCCGCGGGCCCCTGCCCCGGTGTCGTCGAGGCGCTCCGCGAAGAAGCATACGGCATCGCGCGTTACCCGGACGCAGGCAATGGCGCCCTGCGCGAGGAACTGGCCGCCGCGACCGGCTCGGCCGCCGTCAGGGTCATCATCGGGAACGGGTCGGAAGACCTCATCGGGGCGGTGTTTCGCACCGTTCTGCGCCCGGGCGATCAAGTCGTCACGATCTGGCCCAGCTTCGGCCTGCATGAATTCGGCGCCCTTGCCATGGGCGCGCATGTCACCAAGGTGCCGTTCAACGACGATTGGACCTTTCCGCTCCAGGGCATGATCGGTGCCATGGCGGACGAGGCGCCGCGCGTGCTGATCCTTTCCTCTCCCAGCAATCCCGCAGGCCCCGCGATCTCGGCGGCAGAGTTCGACGCCCTGCTGACCGCCACACCGGCCGGGACGCTCGTCGTGTTCGACGAAGCCTATCTGGAGTATCTCGATACCGCCGCCCGGTTCGACGCAATGGCGCGGCTGGCCGCCGGTCACAACCCCTGGCTCATCCTTCGCACCTTCTCCAAGGCCTATGGCCTGGCCGGGATCAGGATTGGCCATGGTATCGGCTGCTGCCCGGATCTGGTTGCCCAGATGATGAAAACGCGCAATCCCTTTGGCGTCAACGCGCTGGCGGTTGCCGCCGCGCGGGCCGCGATGCGCGATACCGACCACCTTGCCCATTCGGTGAAACTTGCCGCCGACGGACGCGCACGGATGGCCAGGTCTCTGGCTGAGGCAGGTTATGCCTGCGCACCGACCCAAACCAACTTCGTGTTCTTTGACACGGATTAGTTGGCGACCGACTTCGCAGAGGCGCTCAGGCACAAGGGCGTACTGATCAAGCCCTGGCCAGAAGCCCCCTACACAAGCTGGGCACGGGCCACCGTCGGTACGGCGGAAGCCCCCCGACGGCCTCGGTGTCGCGCAGCACTTCGTGGTTGACGCCGCCACCGTTCTTCCAAGACGCCGTCGTGAAGTCTTCAGGCCTTACGATATGGAACATTGCGTTGCGCTCCTGTCTTTTGGGCGTCCGCTTCGGCGCCGAAACGGAGACGAGATCGTGTCGAACGGCCCGGCCCTCCAGGGAACCGGGCCACGCCATCAGGTTTCCGGCGGAGGGGTCGCCGCGGGCGCGCCCATGCTCATGGCAACTTCAGGACCGCCATATCCCCGGACCATCTCATCCTGATCGGCAAAGGCGCGATCATTCGTTTCCGCCGGATCGCAGATCGCGCGGAGCTCGGCGGAGAGGTCCGCCAGTATCGCCTCGCAGGCCGGATCAGCGGCGCGGCTGGTCGTCTCCTCGGGATCGGCCTCAAGGTCGAAAAGTTCCGGCTCGAACCCTTGGTAGTGGATGAGCTTCCACCGCCCCTTGCGCAACATGAAAGCGCCCGTCACGGCGCCGACGGCGTGGTACTCGGAAAACACCACGCGGTCCGGCTCCTGCTCCTGCGTGGCGATGTCGAAAAGGTCTCGTCCCGGGCGATCACCCTCCAGCACCGCTCCGAAATGGTCGAGGATGGTCTGCGACACATCAAGCAGGCTCACCGGAGTGGCGCAGGTACCGGGTGCGATGCCCGGCCCGGCGACGATCAATGGCACGGCGACAGATTCCTCGTAGAGGTTCCCCTTGCCCCACAGGCCGCGCGCCCCGACGTTGTCCCCGTGGTCCGAGCTGTAGATCACGGTGGTGTCCTCAAGCTGACCATTGGCCTCGAGCGCATCCATCAGGCGGCCGATATTGTCGTCGAGGAACGTGCAGAGCGCGAAATAGCAGGCCGCAGCCAGCTTGCGCTCGTCGTGATCCTTGAACCCGCTGTCGGCGACCATCGCAGCATTCTGCTTCTGGATCCAGGGATGGTTTTCGAACCCGTCCATCGTATGAAGCTTGAACGGCGGCAGATCGTCCAGCGGATACATGTCCAGGTATTCCTGCGGGACGATCAGCGGGAAATGCGGCGCGACGAGGCCCACATAGAGACACCACGGATCGGAGCTTGTGGCCGCGTCCTTCAGCCAGTCCTCGGTTCGGCTGACAACGGCCTTGTCGTAGCGCGTGTAATTGCTGTCGCCCGGTCCGATGTAGGACCCCAGCATCCTCGTATCCGTGCGCACCCGCTCCTCCTCGCGCCGGAGCGAGCCCCAGACCATACCGACCCCGTCCGCCACCTGCATCGGGATATGCACGACATCGAAGCCTGCCGGATCCTCGTTGCTGCGGTAGTGCAGTTTGCCGATGGATTCGACACGGATGCCCTTGTCCTGCAGCGCGTGCCCCAGCCGCGCGGCTTGCCCGCGTAGGGCATCGCGTTGTCCCACAGCCGAATGTCATGCACACACCGCCCCGAGGCGAGCGACGCGCGGGGCGGGCGCGCAAATCGGACAGGGCGTATAGGCATCCATAAAGCGGATCCCGCGCGCGGCCAGCTTGTCGAGGTTCGGGGTCTTCACCATCCGATGCCCGGCGCAGGACAAGGCCCGTGACTGGTGTTCGTCGGACAGGATAAAAAGCAGGTTCCTGGACCGGTTCAATCGACATTTCCTTTCGGGAGTTCGGTGGCTTCGGCGGCGTGGCTGAGCTTCGAAAGCGCGGAACGGATGACCCGGCGTTCCTCGGGCGCGAGCGCTTGCATGAGGTGATCGTTCCGAGCTTCCAGAACCGGAGCCAGGCGCTCGTGCACAGCGCGGCCCGCATCTGTAAGCGACACCCGCAGTTGACGGCCATCGGTGGGAAGATCCGTGACACTCAGCAGGCCGCGTTCCTGCAACTGATTGACTGTCTTGGAGAATTGACTCTTGTCAAAACCCAGTACCTTGCGCAGCGCGGTGGATCCCTCCGGCGCTCCCAATCCGAGCACGCGCACGATACGCCATTGCGGCAGCGTCAGATCACCGTGACGGGCGATCAGCGCACGGCCCTGGGCGTCGATTTTCATTGCCAGCTGATGGATCAGCAGGCTCAGAGGAAGCCCTGACCGAAAATCGGCGGTCTCGGTGTCCTGGTCCAGTTTGCCCTGAGGCATGTCGCAACTCCTTCGGCGCTCTCGCCTCCTTCTTTTTGGTGGACATGTCGACGAAAATTCCCTGCCGAGAACGGCGGACACTCCATCGCCTGATCGTGTGGGCGGTGTCAGACAAGTTCGAACGGGGTAATCCCCCGCAAAAATGGAGGGATGACCCTGAACCCTTGAAAGCCCGCTGGAGAGACTGGAACGGAGATTGCCGCATAGACGCGTCAGAACATGCGTCTCCGAACTCGGAGCACATGCGCAAGCGACGCAAAAGGCCGCAAAAATCAGAAGGGAAGAGGACACCTGGGCCGAGACCCAGCGTGTGGCGGGGAGACAGGGATTCGAACCCTGGGATGGCTCTCACCATCAACGGTTTTCAAGACCGCCGCATTCGACCACTCTGCCACCTCCCCGGACCGGCGTCCGGTGCCGGGGGGTTTAGCCGCTGTGACGCCGACAGGCAAGGGATCAGACCACCCCGGACCGCCCCCGCGAACGGCACGAGCGCCACACAGGGCGCGGAGAATTCTCAGGCGTGATTCGCGAGAGCCTTTTCAGATCCCTCCGCGCCATGTATCCTTGCCGAAACCCCAATCCGGGCGCCACGATCCGGGCGGGGAAGGAGCGCGACAACAGCGCCGATACGGGCAAAGGCAGAGCATGATGGATCTCACCACCAAGGCCGCGGGCATGGCCCGTGCATTTGCAATCGGGGCCGCCGGTCTGGGCCTCGCCGGGTGCTCGGAGTTCCCGAGCCTCAACCTCGTCAACGACTCGGCCAAGGCCGCGCAGGGCCAGACGCAGACCGAAACCACGCTGATAGAACGCGACGTCGAGGCGCCCGAGGTCTTCTCGGTCACCGAATCCGGGCTTTGGGACGGGCGGCCGTCCCTTGGCGGCGTCTGGGTCGCGCATCCCGATGTGGGCGAGCCGGAGCGCGTGATCATCCGCAACACCTCCAACGGCAAGTTCGTCATCGGCGCGCTCTTCCGCCGGGAACGGGACATTCCCGGTCCGCGGCTGCAGGCGTCCTCGGATGCCGCCGCCGCGCTTGGCATGCTGGCCGGCGCACCGGTGGAGCTGAACGTCACCGCCCTGCGCCGGGAGGAGGCCACACCCGATCCGCTGACCGAAGAAGTCGTCGAGGCCGAGGAGCTGGCCGCCGTTGCCGCCGTCGAGGCGACCGAGCTGGACGCGGTCGCGGCGCTGGAGGCCGGCGAAGAGACGCCGAGCGCGGCCGCGCCGGAAACCGTGATTGCCGTAGCGGCGCCTGCCACTGCGACACCAGCGGCTGTGGCCTCCAACCTGGACAAACCCTATATCCAGATCGGTATCTTCTCGGTCGAGGCCAATGCCAACCGCGCTGCAGACACGATGCGGGGCGACGGGCTTGTGCCGACGGTTTACAAAGAGGAAGCGAACGGGAAAACATTTTGGCGAGTCGTCGTCGGCCCGGCCGCCACGCGGTCGGAGCGCTCGGCGCTGATGAAGCAGATCAAGAACACCGGGTTCACGGACGCCTACGCCGTGAACGACTAACGAAAGGACTTCGCCTTGCGCCTTCTCTCGGTCCTGGCCGCCTGCCTTCTCTGCCTGGCCGCCCTGCCCGCCCAGGCCTTCGACACCTCCGCCCGCGCGGCCTATGTGCTCGACCAGACGACAGGCACCGTGCTGCTGTCGAAGAACGCGGACGAGCCCCTGCCGCCGGCGTCGATGTCGAAGCTGATGACGCTTTACGTCACCTTCGAGGCGATCCGCGACGGGCGTCTGGGCCTGGACGAACGCCTGCCCGTGTCGGAACACGCGATGAGCTACAAGGGCTCGACCATGTTCCTGGACACCACCGACCGGGTCCGGGTCGAGGACCTGCTGCGCGGCGTGATCGTCAATTCCGGCAATGATGCCTGCGTCGTGCTGGCCGAGGCGCTCAGCCCCGACGGGACCGAGGCCGGCTTTGCCCGCTTCATGACCACCCGCGCGCGGCAAATGGGGATGGACAATTCCACCTTCATGAACTCGAACGGCTGGCCGCAGGCCGGGCACCGGATGTCGGTCAAGGACCTGGCCATCGTGGCGCAGCGCATCATCGAGGATTTCCCCGAATTCTACCCGATGTTCGCCGAGACCGAGTTCGCCTTCGACGGCCGCGCGCCGCAGAACATCCGCAACCGCAACCCGCTGCTCAGCCTCGACATCGGCGCTGACGGGCTCAAGACCGGCCACACCCAGGAAGCCGGCTATGGCCTCGTGGGGTCTGCCCGGCAGGGCGACCGCCGCGTCATCTTCGTGATCACCGGGCTCGACAGCGAACGCGCCCGCGCCGAGGAATCCGAGGCCATCGTGAACTGGTCCTTCCGCCATTTCGCCGAGAAGACCATTGCCAAGCAGGGCGTGCCCGTGGAACGGGCCGAGGTCTGGATGGGCGGCGCCCCCTCGGTCGGTCTCGTGCCGAACGAGGACTGGACCGTGCTGCTGCCGATCCTGCAAAGCGGCGACCTGGAGGGCGAAGTCGTCTATGTCGGCCCCGTCGACGCCCCCGTCGAGAAGGGCCAGCAGCTGGCCGAACTGGTGGTCCGCCCCGACGGCCTGCCCGAAATGACCCTGCCGCTGGTGGCCGATGCGGATGTGCCCTCGGGCGGGTTCATGGTCCGCGTCACCGCCGCGGCCAATGCATTGATCAAGAAATGGCTCAGCCCCGACGCCGCGACCTGAAACGGTCCGGGCTTTTCGTCACCTTCGAAGGGATAGACGGCTCCGGCAAATCGACCCAGGCGCGCCTGCTGGCCGAGGCCTTGCGCGCGCGCGGCCACCAGGTCGTGCTGACGCGCGAACCGGGCGGATCGCCCGGCGCCGAGGAGATCCGCGCGCTTGTGCTGGAAGGCGATCCGGACCGCTGGTCGGCCGAGACCGAGCTGCTTCTGTTCACCGCCGCGCGACGCGACCACATGGAACGCACGATCTGGCCCGCGCTGAAGGCCGGCGCCGTGGTGATCTGCGACCGCTTCGCCGACAGCACGCGCATGTACCAGGGCCTGTCACGCGGACAGCTGCGCCCGATGGTCGACAAGCTGCACGACATGATGATCGGGGACGAACCCGACGTGACCCTGCTGATCGACATGGATCCCGAAACCGGCCTGTCGCGCGCCCGCGGGCGCCGGGGCCACGAGGAACGGTTCGAGGATTTCGGGCTGGACCTGCAGACCCGTATGCGCGAAGGCTTCCTTGACCTCGCCGCCGAATTCCCGACCCGGTTCCGCGTCGTCGACGGCAACCGCGCCGAAGAGACGGTCGCCGCCGAGATCCGCGGCCTGATCGCCCCGGAACTGGCGCCGGATCCCGCCTGAACCCGATATGGGCCCGACATGAGCGATGATGACCTGCCCGCCCCCGACCAGGCGCCGGGCGCCCCCCATCCGCGCGAGACGCGGCACTTGTTCGGCCAGGACGTGGCCGAGGCGGATTTCCTGTCGTCCTTCGCCACCGGCCGGATGCATCATGGCTGGCTGCTGACCGGCCCCGAGGGGGTCGGCAAGGCGACACTGGCCTGGCGCATCGCGCGCTTCCTGCTGGCCACGCCGCCGGCGGAGGAGGACGGGCTGTTCGGTGCCCCGCCGCCGCCGAAGACGCTCGACATCGACCCGGAACACCCGGTGGCGCGGCGCATCCTCGCCGGGGCCGATCCGGGGCTGGCCACCATCACCCGCAGCGCCAACGACCAGGGTCGCCTGCGCGAGCAGATCGTGGTCGAGGACGTCCGGCGCCTGTCGCGCTTCTTCGGCCTGTCCTCGGCCGATGGCGGGCGCCGCGTGGTGATCGTGGATGCCGCGGATGAAATGAACACCTCGGCCGCCAATGCGCTTCTGAAGATGCTCGAAGAGCCGCCGGCGCGCACCACCCTCCTGCTGGTCTCGCATCAGCCGACGCGGCTTCTGCCGACGATCCGATCCCGCTGCCGGGTGCTGCGGCTGCAACCGCTGGGGCCCGACGACATGGCGCGTGCGCTGGAACAGGCCGGCGCCGAGCTGCCCCCGGACACCGCCGCGCTGTCGGCTCTGGCCGCCGGGTCGGTCGGGGCCGCGCTGCGGCTGCTCGCGCTCGACGGGCTGGGGCAATACGACAGGTTGGTTGCCTTGCTGGGCCCCCTGCCCCGGCTCGATCGTCCCGCGGCCCTGAAACTTGCCGACAGCGCCGCCGGCCGGGGCGCGGCCGAAAGTTTCGACCTGCTGCTCACGCTCGTCGACATCCTGCTGTCCCGCCTCGCCCGCACCGGCGCCACCGGCACCCCGCCCGAACCGCAGGCCGCCCGGAACGAGGCCGAGATTCTCGCCCGCCTCGCCCCCGATCCGCACAAAGCGCGGGCCTGGGCGGCGCTGGCTGCCACCGTCAGCGCCCGGGGCCGTCACGGACAGGCGGTCAACCTTGACCCCGCCGCGCTGGTGCTGGATACCGTCTTCAAGATTCAGGAGACTGCCGCGGGCTGAGCCCCGCACAACCGACCGATACGGCGCGGGCCTCTCCCGCGCCACAGACCACGACCGTGCGGACACGCCCGCACAACTGACAAAGAAGGAGCGGGACCCCCGTGCCAAGGGTTCTTCCATGACCGACGCGCCGACGATCACCGACAGCCATTGCCATCTCGACTTTCCCGACTTCGATGGCGAGCTGGAGGCGCTGCTGGACCGCGCCCGCGCGGCCGGTGTGCGCCGCATGGTCACGATCTGCACCCGCCTGCGCAACGAACCGGCCGTCCGCGCCATCGCCGAGGCGCACGACCCGATCTTCTACGCTGCCGGCACCCACCCGATGTCCGCCGCCGAAGAGCCGATGGCCTCGGTCGACGAGCTGGTGTCGCTGGCGAAACACCCGAAATTCGTGGGCATCGGCGAGACCGGGCTGGACTACCATTACACCGCCGAAAGCGCCGATGTGCAGCAACGATCCCTGCGCATCCACATTGCCGCCGCGCGCGAAACCGGCCTCCCGCTAATCATCCACGCCCGCGCCGCCGACGATGACATGGCGCAGATCCTGACCGAGGAATACCGCAACGGCGCCTATTCCTGCGTGATGCACTGCTTCTCCTCCGGCGCCGAACTTGCGAAGGCCGCGTTGGATCTTGGCTTTTACCTGTCGATGTCCGGCATCACTGCCTTCCCCAAGAGCCAGGAGCTGCGCGACATCTTTGCCGCGGCGCCGCTGGATCGCATTCTGGTCGAGACCGACGCGCCCTATCTCGCGCCGCCCCCGCATCGCGGCAAGCGGAACGAGCCGGCCTTCTCGGCGCTCACCGCACAGAAGGGGGCCGAGGTCTTCGGGCTGGACTATGCCGCCTTCGCCGCCCGGCTCGAGGCGAATTTCGACCGGCTCTTCGCCAAGGCCGCGGGCTACCGGGCGGCCGCCTGATGGATCAGTTCCGCTACACGATCCTGGGCTGCGGCTCTTCCGGCGGCGTGCCGCGGCTGGGCGGGCACTGGGGCGATTGCGACCCCGAGAACCCGCGCAACGTCCGCCGCCGCTGTTCGATGCTGGTTGAACGCGACGGGCCCGAGGGCACGACCACCGTGCTGATCGACACCTCGCCCGACCTGCGCAGCCAGCTGCTGGACACAGGCACCGGGCGGCTGGACGCGGTGGTCTATACCCATGGCCATGCCGACCACGTGCACGGGATCGACGATCTGCGTATGATCGTCTTCAACATGCGCGCGCGCCTTCCGGTCTGGGCGGATGGCGACACGCAGAACGACCTCGTCTCGCGCTTCGGCTATGCCTTCACGCAGCCGGCCGGATCGCCCTATCCGCCGATCCTGGACCTCAACACCATCGACGGCCCCTTCGAGATCGACGGCCCCGGCGGTCCGATCCCGTTCCAGCCCTTCAAGGTCGGCCACGGCTCGATCGAGGCGCTGGGGTTCCGCATCGGCCGGCTCGCCTACCTGCCCGACGTGGTCGAGATCTACGATGCCGCCTGGCCCTACCTTCAGGACTTGGATTGCTGGATCGTCGACGCGCTGCGCCGCACGCCGCATCCGACCCATGCGCATCTGGCGATGACGCTGGACTGGATCGAGCGGGTCAAACCCGCCGAGGCCATCCTGACCAACCTTCACGTGGACCTGGATTATGCCGCCCTGGAGGCCGAGACCCCGGATCACGTCCATCCTGCCCATGACGGCCTGGTACGCGTCCTGCCCGTTCATGACTGACCAAATTCCGGCGCCAGCCGCATCGGGGGCACCGTGTTCCAGACATTGATCGAGGTGATCCTCCCCGTCTTCGTGGTGATCGGGGCGGGATACGGTCTGACCCGGGCCGGGTATTTCCAGCAGGCGCATATCGAGGGGATCATGCGCTTTTCCCAGGGCTTCGCGATCCCCTGCCTGCTGTTCAATGCCATCGCCCATATCGATCTGGGCGAGTCTTTCGACCCTGCGCTGCTGGGCAGCTTCTACTCGGCGGCGGCGCTGTGCTTCTTTGCAGGGCTGTTTGGCGCGCGGCTGATCTTTGACCGCGAGTGGGAGGACTCGGTTGCCATCGGCTTTTGCTGCCTGTTCTCGAACTCGGTCCTGCTGGGCCTGCCGATCACCGAACGCGCCTATGGTCCTGATGCGCTGACAGGCAACTACGCGATCATCGCCTTCCACGCGCCCTTCTGCTACGCGCTCGGCATCACCACGATGGAGATCATCCGCAACAGCGGCACGCCCGGCCCGGCCTTCGTCCGCGCGATCCTGGCGGCGATGTTCAAGAATGCGCTGATCATCGCCATCGTGCTGGGCTTTGCCGTGAACATCTCCGGCGTCACGCTGCCGGCGGTGGCCGAGGACGCGCTTGGCCTGATCGTGCGGGCGGGTCTTCCCGCAGCGCTCTTCGCGCTCGGCGGGGTGCTGGTGCAATACAGGCCCGAGGGCGACCTGCGGACCATCGCCTTCGTCTGTTCGGTCTCGCTGCTGCTGCACCCGGCGCTGGTCTGGCTCCTGGGATCGGTCACCGCCCTGCGCGAGGATCTCTTCCGCTCGGCTGTCCTGAACGCCGCGATGGCGCCGGGCTTCAATGCCTACATCTTTGCCAATCTCTACGGACGGGCCAAGCGCGTGGCGGCTTCCTCGGTGTTGCTGGCCACGGGCCTGTCGCTCTTCTCCGTATGGATGTGGCTGCTGCTTCTGGGTTAGGCCGGTTCGCCGATCTGGCCCCAGTGGCGCGCGATCGGCAACCTGAGAGTTCGCCCTGTCATCATCCTTGCCGGTGCGGCGCCGGCGCGCCCTCGCTCCGCCGTGCCCTCAGTCGGCATGGGGCGACATAAGACCAGGCACCGGCCCCATGTCTCCCGCCCGCGGCCAACCTCGGGGGATGGGGTGCAGCCTCCGCCCCACCCGCGACAGATCACGCGCCCACTGCTCTCCCCCGATCCTGACCCAGGCCACGGGCGCACCACCACCGGCAAGGGCGCGGCGCGGCCGCTCAGCTGGCCTGGTAGGAGGTCAGGACGGCATCGCGAAGATCGCGCAGGTAGACCCCCTGCCCCGCATCGGGCGCCAGCACCCCCGACGAGACGTCCTGCTGCTCGGCCACGTTGCTCAACAGCACCATGAGGCAATCGAGTGACTGCCGCAGCAGGTCCACGTCCTGCATCGCAGCCTGATGCGACATGTCATCCGGCGGCAACTTGGTCACCAGGTCTCCCATGACCTCATCCACGTTGGCGGCAATGGCTGACAGGCGCGCAAGCTCGTTCGAAATGTTGCGCAGGGTGACATCCAGCGGGATCCTGGTCATGGTGTTTTCTCCTGTTGGCCGTTTCAAAGCTTGCCGACGACGCGCTCGATACCGGCCTTCAGGGCCTCGGGCGAAAACGGTTTCTTGATGTAATTGTTCATGCCCAGCTTGTTGCCGCGTTCCATCAGCCCGGCATCGGTGGAACCGGTGATCAGGATGAAGCCGATCCTCTGGGTGGTGCGCCCCTTGCGCAGACCCTCCAGCAGGCCCAGCCCATCCATTCCGGGCATGTTGTAATCGGAAATGACCAGGTGAACCGGTCGCGCGGCCAGCTTGCGCAGCGCGGATTCTCCGTCGACGCAGTAATCCACGTGCTGGATTCCCATCCAGTCCAGCGCCTGAAGGATGAGGCCGCGGCTGACTGACATGTCGTCGACGACCATGACGTGAAGTTTGTCTTTGATGCCCATGGGGTCCTCGATTGGATCGCCCTGATGATCGGATCAGGATTCGGGTTCAGGTTTTCAGGTATTGCGTGGTCCCGGCCAGTTTCAGCCCCGACGTGGCCGGTCCCGAGACACGTTCGGAATGCCCGACGAAGAGGTGTCCGCCAGGAGAGAGGATCTGCGCGAAACGGGTCCAAAGCTTGGCCTGTGTCTCGGCGTCGAAATAGATCACCACGTTGCGGCAGAAGATGACGTCGAACGGACCGCGCATCGGCCAGTCGCGGATCAGGTTCAGCTCGGCAAAGGTCACCAGCGACTGCAGCGCGGAGTTGGCCTGCCACATGTTGCCTTCGGCCGGACGCGCGTCGAAAAACTTCTTGAGCCGGTCGGGCGACACATGCGCCTTGTCCAGATCGCGATAAATTCCGGCGCGGCCGGTTTGGACCATGTTCGCGTCGATGTCGGTCGCCAGGATCCGCACATCGTGGCGACGAATGTCCGGGCAGGCTTCCAGCAGGCTGATCGCGATCGAATAGGGCTCCTGTCCGCTCGAACAGCCGGCAGACCACAGGCGCACACGCTCGCCGCGCCGGGCCTTTTCGACCAGGACCGGCAGGATGTCGTTTTTCAGAGCCTCGAAGTGATGCCCCTCGCGGAAGAAATTCGTCACGTTGGTGGTCAGCAGGCAAACCATCTCGCGCCGCTCATCCGCGCTGCCGCCACTTTCCAGAAGATCGCAATACCGCTTGAAATCCGGCAGCCTCAGTTCCCGCAGACGCCGCGACAGGCGCGACACGGCAAGGCTCTTCTTGCTTTCGGACAGCACGATGCCGCATTCGCCGTGCAGGATGGCGGCGAGGCGCTTGAACGACGCCTCGTCGATCCCCGGATCTCTGGAGCCGAAGCCCTCAGTGGTGTGACGTGTCGCGGTCATCAGAACTCGACCGAAGCGGCGGGCAGCACCCGGGACAGGTCCAGCTTACGGATCATCTCGCCGTTCACGATGACCACACCCGAGATGAAGGATTTCACCGTATCGGCCACGATGTCCGGCACCGGCTGGATGTCATCCTCCTGCACGGTGATGATGTCCGACACCACCTCGGCCAGAATGCCGATGGTCTGCGACTGCACGACGGTGATGATGATCACGTGCCGCGGCCCCGGGTCTGTCACGCCAAGGCCCAGCCGGGCCGAAAGATCGACCACCGGCACGACCGAGCCGCGCAGGTTGATCACGCCCTTCACATAGGATTGGGCATGCGGCAGTACCGTCGTCGCGGTCCATCCGCGGATTTCGCGCACCGACATGATGTCAAAGCAGAAATCCTGGTCGGCGACTCGAAAGGCCACCACTTCCTGCTCCAGGCGTGTCTTGGGTTCTGCAAGGTCGGACATGGTCACCTCATGAGTTGCATGGTGGGATCGGACGGGATGGAGACATCCCGGACGATACTGTCAGGATCGATGATCAGCGCGATACGCCCGTCTCCAAGAATGGTTGCCGCGGCGATGCCGTCGATCCGGCGGTAGTTGGTCTCGAGGCTCTTGATGACGACCTGGCGCTGATCCTGGATATTGTCCACGATCAGGGCGCAGCGACGGTCATTCTCGGTCTCGATCAGCAGAAGCACCTGGTCGCCCAGATCCTCCGGTTCGTCCCGGAACTGGAAGCTCGCGCCCAGGTCCACGATCGGCACCAGCGAATCCCGGTTCTTCAGCACCCGCCCCTGTGCGCCGATCCGGTGGATCGCCACCGTGCGGGGCTGCAGCGTTTCCTGGATCGCCGTGATCGGTACAACCATGGTCTGCCCGGCCACGTCGATCACCATGCCTTCCATCACCGCCAGCGTCAGCGGCAGCGAAATGGCAAAGGTCGTGCCTTCCCCGGCGGTAGAGGTGATCGCCACGCGACCGCCAAGCGCCTGGATCTCGCTGCGTGCAACGTCCAGGCCCACGCCGCGGCCCGACAGTTCGGACACCTCGGCCTTCGAGGAAAAGCCCGGCATGAACAGTAGGTTGTCGATCTCGCTCGGCTGCAGCTCGGCATCCTCGGCGACCAGTCCCTTGTCGCGCGCGATCTCCAGCACGCGGGGTCGGTTGATACCGCCGCCGTCGTCCGACACGTCGATCACCACGCGGCCGGACCGGTGCGCAGCCGACAGGATAACGGTACCTTCCGGGTTCTTGCCGTTGGCGATCCGGGTCTCGGTATCCTCCAGCCCGTGGTCCACCGCGTTGCGGATCATGTGCGTCAACGGATCCACCAACCGTTCGATCACGGTCTTGTCGACCTCGGTGTATTCCCCGCGGGTGACGAAATGCACCCGTTTGCCGGTGGCCGAGGCCGCCTCGCGCACGATGCGCGCCATGCGCTGGAACATCGGCTTGACCGGCTGGGCCCGGATGGCCATCACGCCTTCCTGGATTTCGCCCGCCAGCTGCTTGAGACTTTCGAGGCCGGTCGAGACATCGTTCTCCGACGGAAGATCCAGCACGGCGATCGACTGCGACAGCATCGCCTCCTTGATGACGAGCTCTCCGACAAGGTTGATCAGCTTGTCGACACGTTCAAGGTCGACACGGATCGTGGCCCCGCCGCCGCGTTGTTTTTCCTGCTTTTCCTTTGGTTCCTTGGTGTCCTTCACCTGCTTGGCCGGAGCTTTCGCGGGCGGCGGGGCAGCGTCGGCCGAGGCCTCCCCGTGGTTGGCCCCGAGATCACCGCTGTCCTCCGACGCCCCCGCCGGCGCATCACCATCTTCGGCGATGTCAGGCGTCTCCGCCGGGGGCTCCGGAAAAGGGACGGACTCCTCCGCCCCGAGGTCCGGCAGGCTGTAGGGTTCGGCACCTTCTGCCGGTTCAAGCGCGGTGATGGTGATCTCGCAGCAATCCTCGACGAACTCGAAGACCTCCTCGAGCGTGACCTCGTCGACTTCGGTCTCGATCCGCAGGGTCCAGGACAGAAGGCAGGTGGCCGGGTCCAGCTCCTCGAGCGGCGGCACCTCGCTGCTGTCGCATGTGACGTCCAGCGTGCCAAGCTTCTCGAGCGATCGGAACAGCAGCAGTGGTTCGTTGCCCGAGCCGAAGAGTTCGGGATGTGCCGTGAAGGCGATCACGTAGCCGGCGGGCAGCGGCGGGGCGCTCAGGTCCAGCATGCCGAAATCCAGCGTCGTCGGCTCGAAATCCGGCAGCTCCTCCGCCTCGGACGGGTCGAACCCGATCACTTCGTTCAGCTTTTCGCCCAGGGCTGCGGCGGTCTCCTGCGCGACCTCCTCATCGTCACGCGCGGCGGCGACGAGGTCAGACAAGTGATCCCCGCAATGCTTGAACAGCTCGAGCACCTCGTAATCGGCCTCGATCTCGCCAGAGCGAACCTTTTCAAGCGCGGTCTCGAAATGGTGGGCAAACCCCACCAGACCGTCGAGGCCGAAGGCCCCGGCCCCGCCCTTGATCGAATGGACCGCGCGAAAGACCGCGTGGATCGTCTCGCTGTCATGGGTTTCATTCGCGATCTGGTCAAAGCCGTCATGCATGGCTTCGAGCAGTTCTTCGCATTCCTCGAAGAAGGAATCGCGAAAGTCGTCAGCGCCTCCGCCCTTCATCAGCTACCTCCCGAAATGGCGACCCGTTCGATAGCCCAGACGAGCTTTTCTTCATCGAAGGGTTTCACGATCCAGCCGGTGGCACCCGCGGCGCGGGCCCTGGCCTTGAGTTCCGGGGCACTTTCGGTGGTCAGCACGAGGATCGGCACCAGCCGGTCCACATGCAGCCGCCGCAGCGCCTCGATAAAGCCGAGCCCGTCGAGGCGCGGCATGTTCACGTCGGTGATCACCACGTCGGGGCCGAAGCTTTCGTAATGACGCAGCCCGTCCTCGCCATCTTCGGCGAGATCGACCTCGAAACCGGCGCGGGTCAGGGCCGCGTCGAGCAGGTTTCGCATGGTGCGGGAATCATCTACCGCGAGAATGCGCAGGCTCATTGAGGCTCTCCCGTTTCGTGAAGAATGCCGATGTCTTCCGGGCTGACCCCCAGAAGGCGGCAGGCATCGGTCATGTCCTGGCTTGGCGCGTCCATCTCGAATGGATGGCCATCCGCCTGCCATTGTCGTCGCGCCGACAGCAGAAGCTGCAACGTCAGCGCGCCGCAGAAGGTCACCGCCCCGGCATCGAGCCGGATGGCCGCTCCGCGCGCCTCCGCAAGCTCACGGGCCAGGGCGTCGGCGGCCGGACTGTCGAGACGCGGTGCCAGTGTCAGAGTTGAGCTCATCTCCCAATTCCCTTTCCGTGGAAAACCCGGCGGCGCACCCGTCCCGCCGCATCAGATGCCAATGTCTCCTGGACGGTTGCGGTCCGCCGCATGTCGTGGCGAAGACCGGTCGCGCCCGTTGCGGACGGATCCGCGGCGCAAGGCCCAGCACCCGGGCTGGCGCCCGGGGCTTTGCCCTGTAAACGGCCCGGCTGCAGACGCTCCGGCCGGGCATGTTCCGCAGGCCGGGCGGGCCGGCACTGCGCTTCATCTGTGGCGAAATCACCCAACTCAAGGCTGCGCGCGGTCATGAAGGCTCCTGCAATGCGATCCAGTTCCCGGAGGAAGCGACAGTCGCCAGACCGCACTCGAATCCGGTGGTGCCCCTATCGCTACCCGCATCCGCTGAAGCGAAAGTTAATCGCCGTGAGACCCCGTACCGCAAAAGCCGAAAAGTTTAGGCGACCCGTTCCGCGCGGCGGATCGGGGCAGAGGCTTCCTTAACCTTTGGCGGCTATCGAACGGGGACCGGGCGCAGTGTCGTGTCCGGACCGAGGAAGGAGGTTGTCATGAAACAGATCGCGGTTCAGACCGCTCATGTCGTTCTGATCGACCCCACCTCGAAACGGTCACACCGTATCGCGCGAGCCATCGGCCGAGATCACCGGCTCAGCCTGCTTGCCTGCTGCAAACGGTTCGAGGATGCCTATAACCTGACCGAAGCACAGCAGCCCGCCATTGTCGCCATCGCGTCCGATTTGCTGTCGGATCCGGGCTTTCCCATGTACAAGGCCCTGCTCGACGGGCTCAAGATACGCGCGACGATACTATGCCCACCGGGCGGCGACGTGCGCAGGTACGCCCGTATGGGTCGGGTTATCGAGCTTGACGGCGACGCCGACTGCGACGCCCTGACCGAGGCCCTTCACGATGGCCTTCTGCCCGCCGTGCCCGTGCACGGCCCCGCAGAGGCCAAGCGCCGGGGTCCGGGTAAGATCGTGGTCATCGGCGCCTCGACCGGCGGGGTCGAAGCGCTGAGCACCGTGTTGTCGCATTTTCCCGCAGATTGTCCGCCGACACTGGTGGTGCAGCATATCGGGCATGATTTCGTGGCGGGATTCGCGCGGCGCCTGAACCGGATCTGCCGCGCAAGCGTGGCCGAGGCCGTCGATGGCGCACCGATTGCTTCGGGCCAGGTGCTGGTTGCGCCGGGCCAGCCCGCGCACCTTACAATTGCGCCCCGCGCCACCACTTGCCGGCTGACCCCCACCGAGCCGGTTTCGGGGCATCGCCCCTCGGTCGATGCGCTCTTCAGCTCGGCGGCGCGCCTCGGCAGCTCGATCGTTGCCGTCCTGTTGACCGGCATGGGCCGCGACGGCGCCGACGGCATGCTGCAGATCCGCCAGGCCGGCGGCCACACCATCGCCCAGGACGAAGCGACAAGCGTCGTCTACGGCATGCCCCGCGTCGCCTTCGAGCTTGGCGGCGTGACAGAGAAACTCCCCATCGAGCGCATCGGCCCTGCGCTTCTGCAGGCCGCCGACCACCTGGAGAAAGGACGCGCCATATGAGCATGCAACCCCGTGAAGAGCTGGTTCACGTCATCCAGGGGCAGTTCCGGATCGCGGACAAGCCGAACCAGATCCTGTCCACACTTCTGGGCTCCTGCGTTGCGGCCTGCATGCGGGATCCGGTCCTGGGGATCGGAGGGATGAACCACTTCCTGCTGCCCGGCAATGACCCGAATTCGACGAACAACGTCAAATACGGGGCCCATTCCATGGAGCAGCTGGTCAACGGCCTGCTGCGACGGGGCGCCCTGCGCGAACGGATCGAGGCACAGCTGTTCGGCGGCGCCAACATCGTTGCGGGCCTGACCAAGATCGGCGATTCGAACTGCCTTTTCGCCCGGCAATTCATGCGGGACGAAGGCTTTCGCCTGGTGCGCGAGGATCTCGGGGGCACGCGCGGGCGCAAGATCCGCTTCAAACCCTCGACCGGCCAGGTCCTGGTGGAGCCGATCGACGCGCTGGCCGCCGACACCGCAACCCGCAGCCCCGCCCGCAAGCTGCCCAACGTGAAGTCGGGCGAAGTCGACCTGTTCTGACAAGAACCCGGCCTTTTAGTCAAACGCCCCCGGGGCAACCGGATGTTAGGAGATTTCCGGCTGTCTCGACCCGGCCCCGCCCACCATGGCGGCCGCTATTTCAGATGTTCCGGAGAGACACATGTTTCGCTCGCTTTCGATCCGCATGAAGATGCTTCTTCTCGTCCTGTGCACAGGAACCCTGTCCATGTTCGCGCTCTCCGCGCTGCTGACCTGGAACCTGGCCGACGTCGTCAAGGACGAGATACGGCGCGCAGAGGATTCGGCCATCAATGTGGTCAGCGACGAATTGTTCGAGGCCTATAGCGAGGCGGGGCTGTCATTCGAACGGGCCGGAAACGGCGATGTGCGGGGCGTGATCTGGCAAGCGATCCCGGACTTCACCACTCATGAAGCCGTCGACAGCGTCGCGTCGCTCAGCAATGTCATCGTCTCGGTCCTGCGTCTGAATGAGGCCACCGGCACGTTCACCCGCGTCTCCGGATCGATGGACGACGAGACCGGACAACGCCCCGAAGGCACACGGATGGAGGAGGTCAACGCCGAGACGTTCCGGGCGCTCCCCTCCGGCGAGACCGTATCGGCAAAGGTCACGATCTGGGACCAGCGATACGACGCTCTTCTGATCCCGATCCGGACGCCGTCGGGCAAACTGATCGGTGCGCTCGAGGCGGCCGTGCCCCAAACCTTCCTGACCGCTATCCTGTCAAAGAAGCTCCTGATCTGTGTGGCTCTGACGCTTTTGCTCACGGTCGGCAGTGTCAGCCTGCTGCTGGTGATGATCCCGCGCCTTCTGAAACCGATCGAAAACGTCAATTCGGCGATGAAGCTGGTGTCCGAGGGCAAGCAGGACGTGAAGATCCCGCACCAGGACCTTCCGGATGCCGTCGGTGACATTGCACGCAACCTAGATGCCTTCAGCGAGGCGCTGCGCCAGAACGAGGAAGCGCGCGACACGCAGATGAAGGAGCAGGAAGCTGCCATCGAGCGCGCGCGCAAGCAGACCGAGACCCAGAAACGCGTGGTCGGGGAACTGACAGATGCGTTGCAGCGCATGGCACGTGGCGACCTGAGCCAGGTCATCGGCAGCCCGGCCCATGATCCCTTCCCCGGTGAGTACGACGGCCTGCGCGTCAGTTACAACGAGGTGCTGGACCATCTCGGCACCGCGATGAGCGATGTGCTGGCTGCCGCCGGCAACGTGCGCACCGGCGCGACCGAGATCGACCAGGCCGCCGGCGATCTGGCCTCGCGCGCCGAAACCCAGGCCGCCACGCTGGAGGAATCCGCCGCCGCGCTGAACCAGTTGTCGGAAAGCGTGCGGCGCACCTCCGACCGCGCCGAAAAGGCCGAAACCTCGGGCCGCAGCACCCGGGAACAGGCCGAAAGCGGCGCCCAGGTTATGCGTGACGCGATCGGCGCGATGCGCCAGATCGAACAATCCAGCGAGAATGTCACCCGGATCATCGGCGTGATCGACGACATCGCCTTCCAGACCAACCTGCTGGCGCTGAACGCCGGGGTCGAGGCCGCGCGCGCCGGCGAAGCGGGCAAGGGCTTTGCCGTCGTCGCATCCGAAGTGCGGGCGCTGGCGCAGCGGGCCTCGGAATCCGCACGTGAAATCAAGACGCTGATCGCCGAGAGCACCTCGCAGGTCGAAGAAGGCAGCCGGCTGGTGGTGACCACGGGCGAGCGGCTGGACGACATCCTGACACGCGCCAAGGAGATGCAGGACCTCATGTCCGAGATCGCCGCGGCCGCGCGGGAACAGGCCTCGGGCCTCAATGAGATCTCGGGCGGGGTCAACCAGCTGGACAGCGTGACCCAGCAGAACGCGGCCATGGCCGAGGAGACCAATGCCGCGGCTGGCTCGCTGTCGAACACGTCTGAAGAACTGGTCGGCATCCTGTCGAAATTCAAGCTGCAGAACGGGACGTCCGGTGGCGTCAGCTTTGCCGCGCCCCCGGCTGCCCCGTCGAGGCAGAAGCCAATGTTCGAGGAACCAGGCTTCGACAGCACCGACAGTTTCGAGCCCCCGAAGCCCGCGCGGAAACCCAAGGTGGTTGAACCGGTCGAGGAAGATGAACCGGAAAGCACCGGCAACTGGGCCGCCGACGCGGCGAAACAGAACAGCTTCAAGGATAGCGCGCGGTCTGCTGCATCGGGGTTCGAAGGCTTTTGAAGCGTCCTGAGGCGGATTGGCCTGTTGGCCCGTAGCACGGAACGGGCCGCCCCGGCCCCGTAATAAATCGGTCGCGCCCCTTATGTTGCGCGACCGGCAGCACCTGCCGCGGACAAGCCCGTGTCACCGGCAACGACCCCACAGGGCCGACGCTGCGCGGAACGGGCTTGAAAGCTGTCAGATCAAGGGCTGGTACGGCGGGAGGGATTCGAACCCCCGACCCACTCGGTGTAAACGAGATGCTCTACCACTGAGCTACCGCCGTCCGTGACCGCGCGTTCCCTAGCACCTGCCGGCGGCGCTGCCAAGTGGCTGGTCACGCATCCAAAGTCAAACCTTGTTCAGGGCTGGGCACGGACCCAACCCAACCGACCTGACCGCATATTAGAAGACTAGGACCCTGGCCCCTGGCATGCATGTCCGCAGCCTGGTCGAAACACTGACGTGCCCGCCACTGACAGCAACACTCAAAGGGAAGGAATGGTGGGTGATAAGAGATTCGAACTCCTGACATCTTCGATGTGAACGAAGCGCTCTACCACTGAGCTAATCACCCTTGGGCGCTGTCATTAGACTCAGCCTTCCGGCTCTGCAAGAGGATTCTTGCCTTCGTCAGACCGAGTACCGCACGGCAAAGACACCGGCATTCACCCAGCGCGTCTGTACCGGGCCAAGCCGCGTCGGCCCAGGCCGGATTGACGGCCGCCTTCATCCTTGCGCACCCAAAGCTGTTACAAAACCCACTTAGGACTCAAGCCGTTAACGACGCCAACGGTAATCCTTTGATGGTCCGGTTCCGCGGGATCCCGGGCGGGAGAGCAATATGATGCAACGGGCACAGGATGAGTCTGCCAAGCTCAGCGTTCAACAGTGGATCGATCAGACGCCGGCCTGGCCGGATGGGACCCCGGTCAACGCCCAGCCGATGACGTCCATGCAGACCCGAATTTGGGCGCTGGCCGCGGCGGGCAAGTTCTTCGAGGGCATGGTCGTTTTCATGGGCGGCATCGCCCTGCCCCTTGTGGCGAAGGAATTCGCGATTTCCAAGGCGCAGCACGGGCTGGTCACCGCCGCCTCGCTGGCGGGTATCCTTGTCGGCGCCAGCCTGCTGGGTGGCCTGTCGGACCGGTTCGGGCGGCGGGTCATGTTCATCGCTGAAATGGCGCTTTTCACCCTGTTCCTGATCGCCGTCTGCCTCAGTCCCAACTTCGGCTTCCTCGTCGCCGCTCTGTTCGGCCTCGGCCTCGCCCTCGGCTGCGATTACCCGACCGCGCATGTGATGATCTCGGAAACCATATCCTCGCGCATTCGCGGGCGGCAGGTGCTCTCGGCCTTCGGATTTCAGGCGATAGGGGCTCTCTTCGGGACCGGCGTCGGCTACCTGATCCTGGCCAACACCGAAAGCGTGCAGGCCTGGCGCTGGATGTATGCCACCGGCATCCTGCCGGCGCTGGTGGTCCTGGGACTGCGCTTCACCATCATCGAGACACCGCATTGGCTGCTGGCGCGCAACCGGATCGACGAGGCGGTGCGCGCCACCCTGCGCCTGCTAAGCCGCGCTCCCGCCTACCCGACGCGCCTGTCCCTGCATCACGAGCCGATCAAGACCCGCGACGCCGACAGGTCCGGATGGGCCGAGCTTTTCTCTCCGGCCAATCGCCGGGCCACTCTGCTCGCCTCGGTACCCTGGTTCCTGCAGGATCTCGGCACCTACGGGATCGGCATCTTCACCCCGGTCATCCTGACGCAAACCGTCGGACACACGAAGGAGCACGCGACCTCGGTCGCGGATATCGTCCAGAACGACATGATCGCCGCGCGGGGGGCCGCGATGATCGACGTCCTTCTGCTGATCGGCATCCTCTTCGCAATTCTCCTGGCCGACCGGCTCGGACGGATCCCCCTGCAGATCGCGGGCTTCATCGGCTGCGCCGCCGGGCTGGCCATCGCGGCCATGTCCTCCGCCTTCGATGGGATGACGGCGACGATCATGATCTTCGGCGGCTTCATGTTGTTCAACTTCGCAACCAACGTCGGGCCGAATGCCCAGACCTACCTGGTCGCGGGCGAAGTCTTTCCCGTTCATGTGCGCGCCAAGGGCGCCGGGTTCGCCGCCTCCTTCGCCAAGATCGGCGCGGTCAGCACGGCCTTTCTCTTCCCGATCCTGCTGGCCGATATCGGCACAGAGATCCTGCTCTGGGGGCTGGTCGGCACATCGATCCTGGGCGCCGTGGTTACCTATGTGCTGCGCATCGAAACCGCCGGCCGCAGCCTGGAAGAGATCGAAACCGCCTGATCCCCAGGCTGATCCCCGGGCCCGGACGTAAAAAAGGCGCCCCGAAGGGCGCCTTTTCCTGTTTCGGATCAACCGATCAGTGCGCGGTGGCCGAGGACCCGGCCTCGCCACCCGCCTTGGCGGCGGCTGCGGCTGCGGCGGCCTCTTCGGCGGCCTCGTCCCATTCCACCGGCTCGGGCTTGCGCACCAGGGCATGTTCCAGCACTTCCGAAACGTGGGACACGGGGATGATTTCCAGCCCCTGTTTCACGTTGTCGGGGATCTCCGGCAGGTCCTTCTCGTTCTCCTGCGGGATCAGCACCGTCTTCACGCCGCCACGCAGCGCGGCCAGCAGTTTCTCCTTCAGACCGCCGATCGCCAGCGCGTTGCCGCGCAGGGTCACCTCGCCGGTCATGGCGATGTCCTTGCGGACCGGGATCTGCGTCAGGACCGACACGATCGAGGTCACCATGGCCAGGCCGGCCGAGGGGCCATCCTTGGGCGTCGCGCCCTCGGGCACGTGGACGTGGATGTCCCAGCGCTCGAACTGCGGCGGCTTGATGCCCAGCTGGGGCGAGATCGACCGGACGTAGCTGGAGGCCGCGTCGATCGATTCCTTCATCACGTCGCCCAGCTTGCCGGTGGTCTTCATCCGGCCCTTGCCCGGCAGGCGCAGCGCCTCGATCGACAGCAATTCACCGCCGACGGAGGTATAGGCGAGCCCCGTGACAACGCCGATCTGGTCTTCCTTCTCGGCCAGGCCGAAGCGGAACTTCGGCACCCCAAGATAGTCGTCGAGGTTCTCCTCCGTGACCTTCACGGATTCGGCCTCTTTCTTGATGATCTTGGTCAGCGACTTCCGGGCCACCTTGGCGATCTCACGCTCCAGGTTCCGCACACCCGCCTCACGCGTGTAAGTGCGGATGATGTCGGTCAGCGCCTCGTCGGTCAGTTCGAACTCCTTGGCCTTCAGGCCGTGGTTCTTGACCTGCTTCGGCGTCAGGTGCGCCTTGGCAATCTCGCGCTTCTCGTCCTCGGTGTAGCCGGCCAGCGGGATGATCTCCATCCGGTCCAGAAGCGGCCCGGGCATGTTGTAGGAGTTCGCCGTGGTCAGGAACATCACGTCGCTGAGGTCATATTCGACCTCGAGGTAGTGATCGACGAAGGTGTTGTTCTGCTCCGGATCGAGCACCTCCAGCATGGCCGACGCCGGGTCCCCACGGAAGTCCTGACCCATCTTGTCGATCTCGTCGAGCAGGATGAGCGGGTTCGTGGTCTTGGCCTTCTTCAGCGCCTGGATGATCTTGCCGGGCATGGAGCCGATATAGGTCCGGCGGTGGCCGCGGATCTCGGATTCGTCCCGCACGCCACCCAGCGAGATGCGGATGAACTCGCGCCCCGTGGCCTTGGCGACCGACTTGCCCAGAGAGGTCTTGCCGACACCCGGAGGGCCGACGAGGCACAGGATCGGGCCCTTCAGCTTCTTCGAACGCTGCTGCACCGCGAGATATTCGACGATGCGTTCCTTGACCTTCTCAAGGCCATAATGATCCTGGTCGAGGATGTCCTGAGCCCGATGCAGGTCCTTCTTCACGCGGCTCTTGGTGCCCCACGGGATCGCCAGCATCCAGTCGAGGTAGTTGCGCACGACCGTGGCTTCCGCCGACATCGGCGACATGTTCTTGAGCTTCTTCAGCTCGGCCTCGGCCTTCTCGCGCGCCTCTTTCGACAGCTTGGTCTCGGCGATTTTCTGTTCGAGTTCAGCGACTTCGTTCGCGCCGTCCTCACCGTCGCCCAGCTCCTTCTGAATGGCCTTCATCTGCTCATTCAGATAATATTCGCGCTGGGTCTTCTCCATCTGCGACTTGACGCGGGTCTTGATCTTCTTCTCGACCTGCAGGACCGACAATTCGCCCTGCATCAGGCCATAGACCTTCTCAAGCCGTTCGGAGACGGACAGCGTTTCCAGCAGCTCCTGCTTCTGGTCGACGTCGATGCCCAGATGACCGGCCACGAGGTCGGCCAGGCGCGCGGGTTCGGTTGTGTCGCCGACGGCGGCGAGCGCCTCTTCGGGGATGTTCTTTCGGACCTTGGCATAGCGCTCGAACTCGTCGCCGACGGTGCGCAGCAGCGCGGTCGTCGCCGCGGCGTCGCCGGGCATCTCGGTCAGGTATTCTGCCTTGGCCTCGAAGTAGTCTTCGTTTTCAAGGAATTCGGTGATGCGCACCCGCGCCTGCCCTTCGACCAGTACCTTGACGGTGCCGTCGGGCAGTTTCAGCAGCTGCAGCACATTGGCAAGCACCCCGGCCCGATAGATGCCATCCGCGGTCGGCTCGTCGATCGAGGGGTCGACCTGGCTCGACAGCAGGATCTGCTTGTCGTCGGCCATCACCTCTTCAAGCGCGCGAACGGATTTCTCGCGCCCGACGAAGAGCGGCACGATCATGTGGGGGAAGACCACGATGTCGCGCAGCGGAAGGACCGGATAGGAAGCGTTGATGGGCTCTTTCATGCTCTGTCCTTATCATTGGCAAGATGGCACCAGCCCCTGGAAGGCGACCCTTGGCCATCTCCTGTCATGGAAAGCGAAGGTGGGGCTTTGCCGGCCGGCTTTCAACTGCAAAAGGCTGTTTCCAGCAATTTTGCCCCTGCATCGACCGAAGCGCAAGCAGTCCATATATGGATGGTTTCCCCCGTCGTGACCACGATATCGGGGCCAAATGCGGCGTTTTGCGTGATTTATGGCCCGTTCGGGCGTCCCGGGTCACGACAGCGTGTGGCCCCTGTCCTGCCGCGCTGCCCGCACGGGCATCACGCGACCCCGCGTCGGCGCCGGTCAAGCGGCCGCCAGCCACCCATGCAGGCCGGCCCCTACCTGGCCGCACGTCCGGGCATGTAGCCCCGGATCGACTGACGCCGGGCGCGGATCGCGGCGATCGGAATCACCTCGGCGCTGACGGCTGCGTCGTCATCCCATTGGTGGCACCGCAAGTGGGCCCCCGCCGTCGATGGGGCGCCGTCGACATCGCCGCGCTCACCCGCAACCGCGACGGGGCCGTCTTCGGGCATGGTGCGCAGCGTGTCGGCGAGGCCCTGATAGGCGCCTTCCGAGACTTTCCTGGGATTCTGCGCAAGCCGCATATCGCGATCCAGCGTCACATCGAACTGTATCAGGTCACCGGTATCGAGGATCCCGCCCTGATCGTCGATCGTTTCATGGCAGAAGGCGAGATCCCCGTGATCCTCGCACCAGATCACCGCCTTCCTGTCTTTCTGGTCGCTCCAAAGTACTACACCAAGCATTCCGACGGCCCCATCTAAACCTACGATCAGTCTGCGCAGGTTTCCGGATTCCATGAACCATCAACTCTGTCTAACATATTTGCAATTTGTGTCGCTTTTGGTAGCTTGATGATGCGCTATGGCGCCAGTGATGACGCCAAAGCGCGTCGTCCATGGCGCCCGCTGGCACAATTCTGGTCCCGTACGGGACGTCCGCCCTCAGTCGCCACCGAGAAAAACCAAGATGACCACCGAAAATCGGACGCCCTCGGAACTCAGGAACATGTTTGGCGCCAACCTGCGCCTGCTCTCCGAAACCTATCCGTCGATCGCGGAACTTTCCCGCCAACTGGGAATCAATCGTACACAATTCAACCGTTACTTGTCCGGGGAAAGTTTCCCACGCCCCGACATACTGGCAAGGATCTGCACATTCTTCGATCTGGACGCGCGTATCCTGCTCGAGCCGGTTTCGGCCCTGCGCCCGTCCGGCGATATCCTCACGGGCGAAGAGCTGTGCGAATTCGTGGGCGCCGGCGCGCTGGATGTCCCCGAGGACGAGTTTCCCTCGGGCTTCTATCGCTTTACCCGCCGCTCCTTCGTCAATGAGGCGCAATTCGTGATCGGGCTCGTCTATGTCTACCGCCTCGACGGCGCGACCTATGTCCGCGGCTACGAGGCCAAGGACGCGCTGCGCCAGCAGGGCATTCCGATCGACCAGCCATCGCGCGAATTCCGCGGCTTTGTCACCCGGCAGGAAGACGGCATCGCCGCTGTGATGTCGCGGCGCAATGCGATGACCTGTTCCTTCAACTACCTGTCGCGCATCGCCTCGTTCGAGAACAACTTCTGGGTCGGATACGTGACGCGCACGGTCCGGGAAAGCGTCACCGGACGGCGCGCGGTGCGCATGGTCTACGAGCATCTTCAAAGCAACCGGACGGCAATCATGTCGGCAGCGCGCAGCACGGGCTACGTAGAAAAGGAAGACGTGCTGCCCTTCCACCTGCGCCTGCTGCAACCCGACGCCGAATTCCGCTGAGCCACGGGCGGGCCGCGATGTCCGCCAGCGACATTGCCTGTCGCGAACCAGCGCGCCGGGACGGGACCGTCCGGTCACCCTGAAGCAGCAGCCTCAGGAGTCCGGATCATGACGCACGCCCGCCCCCCTGTCACCGACCGCTTCCCCGATCTCTCGGCCGTGCGCGCCCCGATCGCGCAGGCCAACGGGCTGCCCAACGCGCATTACACCGACCCCGCCGTGCATGACGAGGAACGCCGCGCCCTGCTGACGGACCAGTGGGCCGGGCTCGCCGTCGCCGCCGACGTGCCCGAGCCGGGCGATGCGATCCCGATCACCTATCTCGACATCCCCCTCCTGCTGCTGCGCGACCGCGAGGGCCAGGTCCGCGTGTTCGAGAACATCTGCCGCCACCGCGGCATGATCCTGGTCTCGGCGCCCCGCCGGATCGAGGGCGCGATCCGCTGCCCCTACCATTCCTGGTGCTACGGCACCGACGGCCGCCTGGTCTCCACCCCGCATGTGGGCGGGCCGGGCCGCAACACCCACGACGGGATCGACCGCACGACGCTGGGGCTGAACGAGGTCCGCAGCCATGTCTGGCGCGACGTCGTGTGGATCAACATCTCGGGCACCGCGGCCCCGTTCGAGGACGCCATGGCCGATGCCATCGCCCGCTGGGCCGATTTCGACCAGCCGCTTTACCACGGCGGCGCCGACAGCCGCTTCACCCTGACGGTGCAGGCGAACTGGAAGCTCGCGGTCGAGAATTACTGCGAAAGCTACCACCTGCCCTGGGTCCACCCCGGGCTGAACAGCTATTCGCGGCTGGAAGATCACTACAATATCGAAGCGCCCGATCGGTTCTCGGGCCAGGGCACGCGGGTCTACCGCCAGATCCGGGGCGACGACGGTGCCACTTTCCCCGATTTCCCCGGGCTCGGCCCCGAATGGGACCAGGCGGCGGAATACATTGCCGCCTACCCCAACGTGCTGCTTGGCGTGCATCGCGACCATGCTTTCGCCATCGTGCTGGTGCCCGAGGCGCAGGACCGGACGCGCGAGGAGGTTCATCTCTACTATGCGGCACCGGAGACCGACGATGCCCTGCGCAAGAAGAACGCGGCGCAGTGGAAAGAGGTCTTCGAGGAAGACATCTTTGTCGTCGAGGGGATGCAGCGCGGCCGGCGCGCGCCGGGCTTCGACGGCGGGCGCTTCTCGCCGGCGATGGACGGGCCCACGCATATGTTCCACGCCTGGGTGGCCGCGCAGATCGACGCCCGCCGCGCGCCGGCCCGCGCCGCGGAATGACCGCGCGATGACGACCCGGGGCGAGAGGCTGAACGACGCCCTGCTCGCCGCCCATGCGGCAGGCAACGGGGCCGCGCTTGTCGGCCTCTACCGCGAGGCCGCCTCGCAAGAGTCGGACGAGCATGCCCGGGCCTTCTTCCTGACCCAGGCCTATGTCTTCGCGCTCGACAGCGGCGCCCCCACCGCGCCCGAACTCCGCGACGCGCTGGTCGCCCTGGGCCGCGAAACCCCGCTCTAGGCGGTGACCCCGCCCGGGGCCGCCTCGGCCTGGCGATCGGCCAGCTGGTCATAGAGGTGCCAGGACGCATGTCCCAGCAAGGGCAGCACCACCAGAAGGCCCAGGAACCAGGGCAGCATCGCCACGAAGGTCAGCCCCGCCAGCAGGATCCCCCAGCTCAGCATCGGCAGCGGATGCGCCGCGACATAGCCGATGCTCGACAGCATGGCCGTGATGAAATCGACCTCGCGGTCCAGCATCATCGGCAGCGACAGCACCGCCATGGTGAACAGCAGCACGGCAAATCCCGCCCCCACCAGCGTGCCGAAACCCAGCATCTTGAGCCCGGCCGGCGTCAGGAAGATCTCGAAGCTGGACGAGACGTTGGTCATCGGCGACAGCCCAAGGAACAGGGCAAAGATCATGTGGCCCAGGAAGAACCAGAACAGGAACACCACCACGATCAGCGCACAAAGCCAGGGCAGCTGCCGCCCCGCCTCGCCCCAGATCACGCCCAGCACCGGGGGCCAGGACAGGCGTTCTTCCGCCTCGATCCGCCGCGACACCTCATACAGTCCGACGGCGGCGAAGGGCCCGATCAGCGGAAAGCCGATGGCCGCCAGGATCAGCCAGTAGCTCGTTCCCGTGGCCGAGGTGACCCAGGCCATGGCCCATCCGATCAGGATGTAGAGCACCGCGAAAACCAGCCCGAAGGCGGGTGCCGCCCGGAAATCGGCCCATCCGCGCCGCATCGCCTCGCGCAGGATCTCCGGCGTCACCTCCCTCAGCGGCGGCACACCTGCTCTCTTTTCCTCCCCCATCGTGTCCTCCTCACGTCAGAGCGGGTCTTTTCCCCGGCCAGTCCGTCAGCTCGTGCCAGGCCGCGCCCAGCGACAGGATATCCGCATCCGCGCCGCGCCGTCCAATGATCTGAAGCCCCGCCGGCAGCCCCTCGGCCCCGAACCCGGCCGGCAGCGCCAGAACCGGCAGGCCCAGCAGGCTCGCCGGCACCACGACCTCCATCCAGCGGTGATAGGTGTCCATGCTCTGCCCGTTGATCTCGGTCTTGAACGGCGCCTCCACCGGGAAGGGCCAGACCTGGGCCGCCGGCAACACCAGCGCGTCGTATTTCTCGAAAAGCGCGGCAGCCCGCAGGAACCAGTCCGAGCGGATGACCGAGGCGCGGTGCACCTCCATCGCCGACATCGCCAGCCCGCGCTCCAGTTCCCAGACCGCGCTGTCCTTCAGCTCGGCCTTCCGCTCGGCCAGCGGGGCGATCCCCGTCGCCACCGACCACGAGCGCAGCGTCGTCCAGCTCTCCCAGATCTTCTCCAACGGAAACGGCGGCGCCACGTCCTCGACCACCGCGCCGGCCGCCTGCATCTGTTCCAGTGCCTGGCGCGACAGCTCCAGGATCCCGTCCTCGAACGGCAGCGCGCCGCCCCAGTCGCCCAGCCAGCCGATCCGTTTGGCCCTAAGGCTGGCCCCGTCCAGCGCGCCCACCGGTGCGCTGTCGTACCCATGCGGCTGACGCGGATCGGGCCCCGACATCACATCCAGCAGCAGTGCCACATCCTGCGGATTGCGTGCCATCGGCCCCAGCGTCGACAGCTGGTGCAGGAAATTGTCCCCGATCGCCTCGGAGGGCACCCGGCCCCAGCTGGGCCGGAAGCCGTAGACATTGTTCCAGGCGGCCGGGTTGCGCAGGCTGCCCATCATGTCCGAGCCGTCTGCGATGGACAGCATCCCCGTGGCCAGCGCCACCGCCGCCCCGCCCGACGACCCGCCGCAGCTGCGGGTGATATCATAGGGGTTCTTCGTGGCCCCGTGCACCGGGTTGAACGTATGCGAGCCCAGCCCGAACTCCGGCGTATTGGTCTTGCCGATGACAATCGCCCCGGCGGCCCGCAGCCGCGCGACCATGATGTCGTCCTTCGGCGCCACCTGCCCCTTGAAGATCGGCGAGCCCTGTGACGTCTCGAACCCTTCGGCATTGGCCAGGTCCTTGATCGCGATCGGCAGCCCCGCCAGGGGGCCCTCCAGCCCAGCCGTGTCGGCCGCCCGCGCCGTTTCCATAAGGGCCTCGGGCGCGGCCATCGAGACGATGGCATTGACCTTCGGATTGACCTCGGAGACCCGCGCCAGCGTCGCCTCCATCAGCGCCTGGGCAGTCAGCCGGCCCGCCTTCAGGTCACCAGCCAGGGCGGTCGCGGAACGGAATATAGGGGTCATGTCTGGCACCTTTCGATCATTGCCCTTCAGGTCTAGCCGATCGGGTCGGCCTGGCAATGGTCAAGCGCGGCGCATCCCGGGCGCGGGAAGGATTTCTGCGCAGAGGGGCGCGCAGTGCTGCCGGTGGTGGCGCGGGATGGAGGGGACGGGATGGAGTATTTTTACAAAGGTGAAGACAGGGGCGTGGTGCGCCGTTGCGACCGGTCTTCCAGGTCCGAAGGGAGCGGGCGCGCGGTTGCGGACGGTCCGCGGGACAGCAGGCGGCGTATTGGAGTATTTCACCCAAGAAGAAGCAGGGGCGTGGCGCGAGATGCCGGTCCGTCGGGACAGCCCGACGGAGCGCGCGGCGCCCGGGTTCGGGCCGCGCGGTGGGCGGGCGGGTGGGAGCGCGGGTCGGGACCGGGGGCCGCGCGCGGGGGACCCTGTCGAGAGGCTGTCCGTCAGTCGGCGCGGGCGTCGGCGCGGCTTTTGCCGGCGACGTCCATCGCCAGGGTCGCGGCCATGAAGCCGTCGAGGTCGCCGTCCAGCACGCCCTTGGTGTCCGAGGTTTCGTGCTCGGTCCGCAGGTCCTTCACCATCTGGTAGGGCTGCAGCACGTAGGACCGGATCTGGTTGCCCCAGCCGGCCGAGCCCTTGTTCTCGTGCGCCTCGTTGATCGCCGCGTTGCGCCGGTCGAGCTCCAGCTGATACAGCCGCGATTTCAGTGCCTTCATGGCGATGTCGCGGTTCTGGTGCTGGGATTTCTCGGAGCTTGTCACCACGATACCGGTGGGATGGTGGGTGATCCGCACGGCCGAATCCGTGGTGTTCACATGCTGGCCGCCCGCGCCCGAGGACCGGAACGTGTCGATCCGGATGTCCGACGGGTTCACGTCGATCTCGATGTTGTCGTCGACCACCGGGTAGACCCAGACCGAGGCAAAGGAGGTCTCGCGCGTGCCCTTGCCGAAGGGCGAGATCCGCACCAGCCGGTGCACGCCGCTTTCGGATTTCAGCCAGCCATAGGCGTTGTGGCCCGAAATCTTGTAGGCGCAGGACTTGATCCCGGCCTCGGACCCGGCTTCCTCGGATTGCAGTTCCACCTTGAAGCCGCGCTTTTCGGCCCAGCGGACATACATCCGCTGCAGCATCTGCGCCCAGTCGCAGGCCTCGGTGCCACCGGCGCCGGCGTTGATCTCGAGGAAGGTGTCGTTGGCATCGGCCTCGCCGTCCAGCAGCGCCTCCAGCTCCTTCTGGGCCGCCTTCTCGGCCAGCGCTTTCAGCGCGTCCTCGGCCTCCGAGACGACCTCGTCGTCCTCTTCCATCTCGCCCAGTTCGATCAGTTCGACATTGTCCGACAGTTCCTGGCGGATGCCGTCATGCACGCCGATGCTGTCGACCAGCGACTGGCGGTCGCGCATCAGCTTCTGCGCCTTCTCGGGATCGTTCCACAGGTCCGGATCCTCGACCATGGCGTTGAATTCCTCGAGCCGGTGCGGCGCGGTCTCGTAATCCATCCGCTGGGCCAGAAGCTCCAGCGACTTTTCGATCTCGGCAACGACATTCTGGATTTCGGCGCGCATCAACTAGGTCCTCATGCTCAGACCCGCGTGATAGACCATCGCCCGCACCCGGACAAGCCGGTGCCGCAGGGCGTCCTCGGCCCCCCCGGCGGCACGGGCAAAAGTTTTTTCAGCCGCGGGGAACTATCCGGGGATCGCCATCGTCATCCCGGGCAGAAGAGGGAACAGAAAGGCTGAAGACCGGTATGGATGCGACCGAAACCGCCTCTTGCCAAGACCTCCCGCTCAGGGGTCAGTCGGACCGGCCACGCCGGTGCGTCGTCCGCGTCATGCCCGCGGACCAGGCACCTGCCGGGCCGCTCCGGCCGGAGGCGGTGCGCCGCGGATGCGGGCCCGCCCTGCCCTGCGGCAGTCCAGTCGGCACGCGCCTGCTCAGCCTGACGGGACGGACGCGCGCCCGGATGATACGCGCGGGCCGGCCCCGACCAGGGCCGCGATGCGACGCGCCGGACCGGCGTGCCCGCGGCCTGATCTCGCCCGCGCCGGTCGCCGGTTCTTCCGGTGCGGGCACCCTGAAACCGAATTGCACATGTGACGCGGGCAGGGCCGCCCGCAGCGCACCGGGAAACCCCAGACCGACCCGGTGACGCCATTCTCATCCCGATGTTCCGGTTGGCTCTTTGCCGGGACAACCAAGGGCTGCCCCTCGGTGGCCCGCCTGACCCCCACGCGCCTCTGCCTGCATCCCTGCACCGGCGTGTGGGGGTTTTTTGTTGCCTTTTGAATGGGGGGGCAAAGGCATCGCATCCGGCCGCAGGGTGCGTTGCGCCAGATCTCTGCGTTGGCCGTTTGAGCCCGCGCAGGGCCGGCGCGCCTACATGTCGGGGTACAGGATCAGCCGCACAGGCTCGCCCTCGGGCCGGGCGGGGCGTCCCGGGCCCAGCAGGAGCACGGCGCCGCGCTGCAGTCCGGCCGCGATCCAGTCGCCCTCGGTGCCCAGATAGCGCAGCGCGCCGGCCTCCTCGACCCAGACCAGCAGGTCGGGCGGGCCGGGATGCTCCAGCCGGATGCGGCCCTGGCGCTGGTGCCAGGCGACCTTGGCCGGGCCCCAGGCGGTCGGGATCTCGGCCCGGCTGATCCAGTATTGGTTCCAGGCCAGGATCGCCGCGGCCAAGATGACCTTCGCCGCGACGATCGCGCCGATGATCCGGCCCCAGGGCAGGCCCCATGCCGTCACCGGATCGCGGACAGGTGCGAGTTTGCCGAAGAGCCGGTCGCGCACCCGGTCCAGCACATGGGCCGGCGCGCGCAGGTCCGCGGGCCCGCCGATGGTGGCGGCCAGGTCGTCCCCCCATTGCGCCACGCGGCGGGCGAAATCGGGGTCCTCCTTCACCCTCGCCTCGGCCCGTGCGGCCTCGGGTCCGTCCAGCAGGCCCAGGGCCAGCTCGGCCGACAGGATGTCGTCTGCAGCACTCATGGCCGCGGCTCCCCGTCATCCGGGCCGCGCGGCTCGGCATCGTCCTCGCCGCCGAGACAGGCGCGCAGCAGTCGCAGGCCCCGATGCAGCCGCGTGCGCACGGTGTTTTCCGGCACACCGGCGCGCTCGGCCATCTCGCGGTAGGAATAGCCCAGCTGGTAGACGCACAGGATCGCATCGGCCTGGTTCCGCGACAATTTCCTGAGGCAGGCCACGATCCTCTGCCGCAGCATGAAGCGGTGTTCGGTGCCCGACAGCCCGTCGACCAGGTCGTCGGGCACCGGGTGCGCCTCGCCCCTGCGGCGGCGGGCGCGCAGCATGTCGACGGCCTCGTTCCGTGCGATGGTCAGCAGCCAGGCCATGGCGCTGCGGTCCTCGCGGAACCGGGTCGCCCCGCGCCAGGCCTTCACATACACGTTCTGCAAGGCGTCCTCGGCGTCGCTGCGGTCGCGCAGGATGCGCATCAGCGCGCTGAACACCGGAGAGGACGTGCTCTTGTAAAGCTCGTCCAGCGCTGCGCGCTCGCCGCGGCCCATGGCAACGATCAGCTCGGTAACTTGTTCGTCTGACGGCTTGCTGTCATACATGAGCCAAAGGTCTGAATAATGGATGCGGTTGCAATGTCCGATAGCTTCGACGATCGCAAGCGGGTCGTGAAACGCGTCATGATCGCAACATTCGTCGGACTGCATGTGCCGCTGTCCTGTCTGTTTCTATACGGGCTTCTCACCGGCCTGTCCGGCCTGGGCCCGGTGCTGTGGCTGACCCTGGGCGCGACGCTGGTGGCAAGCGCCGGCACGCTCCTTTACATGCGCGCCCGGCTTTGGCCCAGGGAGGACAACGGGCTGCCGGCCTGATCCCGCGCCGGGCATCCCCGGTTCACGAACCGCATCATAGCACGGGCCGCCGCCCCGGTCGCGGCCTTCGTCCTGCACGAGAGGCGCAGATCCCGCCCCTTGCGCCCGCACCCTGCCCGTCCAGGGGCCGGGCCAGAATGATCCGGCCCGAATGATGAGGGCGCCGGCCTGATGCCGGCGCCCGCGATGGACGGTGCCCGATGGTCCGTGCCCGGTCCCGGGCCTTGCGTCAGTAAAGACCGCCCGAGCTCACCGTGCCGAAGTTCGCCTTCGGCCCCACGTAGGCCGTGCCGCCCGACGAGGTGGTGACGGTCCGCCCGGTCTCGCGGCTGACCTCCTCGACCAGGGGCAGGTTCGAGCCCATGGCAAAGCCGCCGTCGTAGGCCACGCCGAAGATCGGCATCTCGCCGTCGCGGAAATACTCGGCCACCACGTTGTCGCCCGTCGCGTCATCCGGCAGGCGCGCGCCGGTCAGGCGGTTGATCTTGATGAAATGCCCGCCCGGGGGCACCTCGAACGGGCCGCCGCCGTACTTGGCCACGGCCTTCTCCATGAAGCGCTGGAACACCGGCCCGCACATCGAGGACCCATAGGCCCCCCGCCCCAGCGGGCGCGGCTGGTCGTAGCCGATGTAGCAGCCCGCCGCGATGTTCGAGGTGAAGCCCACGAACCACACGTCGCGCGCGTCGTTGGTCGTGCCGGTCTTGCCGGCGGTCGGCACCGGCAGGTTGATCACGCCCGAGGCCGTGCCACGGTCCACCACGCCCTTCATCATCGAGGTCAGCTGGTAGGCGGTGATCGCGTTCATCACGCGCGAGCGGTTCGACACGATCCGCGGCCCGGTGCCCGGCTGCAGGTAGGGCGCCGTGCAATCCACGCAATCGCGCTGGTCATGGCGGTAGATCGTGCGGCCATACCGGTCCTGGATCCGGTCGACCAGCGTCGGTTCCACCCGCTCGCCGCCATTGGCGAACATCGAATAGGCGGTGACCATCTTGTAAAGCGTCGTCTCCTCCGACCCCAGCGCATTGGCCAGGTACCGGCCCATGTCGTCATAGACCCCGAAGCGTTCGGCGTAATCGGCCACGACCGACATGCCGACCTCCTGCGCGAGGCGGATCGTCATCAGGTTCCGCGACCGTTCGATCCCCGTGCGCAGAGGCGTCGGCCCGTAGAACTGGTTCGACGAGTTCTTGGGCCGCCACAGGCCCTGCGGCGTGTTGATCTCGATCGGGGCGTCCACGACGATGGTCGCCGGGGAATAGCCGCTGTCCAGCGCCGCGGCGTAGACGAAGGGCTTGAAGCTCGACCCCGGCTGGCGCATCGCCTGCGTCGCCCGGTTGAAGACCGAACTCTGGTACGAGAACCCGCCCTGCATCGCGATCACGCGGCCGGTGTTGACGTCCATCGCGACAAACCCGCCCTGCACGCGCGGCACCTGCCGCAGCGTCCAGCGGATGAAGGATCCGTCGGAATCGCTGGTCATGCGGCGCACATGCACCACGTCGCCGACCTCGACCAGGTCGCCGGCGCCCTGTGCCCGGGGGGCCAGAGAGCCATCGCCGCGCCGCTTGCGCGCCCATTGCGCATCCTTCGCCGGCACCCAGTGCCCGCCCTCGACCTCATCGACGCCCTCGATCCCGATCCGCGCGTCGCCGCCCCGGATCTCGAGCACGACGGCCGGGTACCACGGGTTCTCAAGCACGATATCGCGCGCGATCCGCACGTCCGACAGCGCCGCGCGCCAGTCCTCTTCAGAGCCCAGCTGCTCGGCCGGGATGGTCTCTCCGGTGCCGTTCCAGATCCCCAGAGAACGGTCGTATTCCTCCAGCGAGATCCGCAGGGATTCGGCCGCCTCGACCTGCATTTCCTCGTCGATCGTGGCGCGCACGGTGTAGCCGCCCGAAAAGAACTCCTCCTCGTCCCGCGATCCGATGTATTCATCGGACTGGCTCAGCTGGCGCCGGATCTCGTCGGTGAAATAGTCACGCGGCGGCAGCGCGGTGCGGAAGCTTTCGAAATCGCCGTTCTGGACCGAGCGCAGCGGCTGGTTCAGCTCGGCGATCAGCACCTCCTGCGTGATGTATCCGTTGTCGTGCATCTCGCGCAGCACGTAGTTGCGGCGCTGTGTCAGGCGCTCCTTGCGGCGCACCGGGTGATATTCCGACGGCGCCTGCGGCAGCGAGGCGAGGAAGGCCGCCTCGTGCGGGGCCAGTTCGCTCAGCGTCTTGTTGAAGAAGGTCTGCGCCGCGGCGGTCACCCCATAGGAGTTCTGACCGAGGTAGATCTCGTTCAGGTAGAGCTCCAGGATCTCTTCCTTGCTCAGCGCGTGTTCGACGCGTGCGGCAAGGATGATCTCCTTGATCTTGCGCTCGGCCTGGCGGTCGCCGGACAGCAGGAAGTTCTTCATCACCTGCTGCGTGATCGTCGAGGCGCCGCGCACGCTTTCGCCGCGGGTCTGGATGGCCTCGTAGACGGCCACGGCGATGCCGCGCATGTCGTAGCCCTGGTGGATGTAGAAATTCTTGTCCTCGGCCGAGATGAAGGCCTGCTTGATCAGGTCCGGGATCTCTTCGGCCGGGGTGAACAGCCGCCGTTCGCGGGCGAATTCGTCGATCAGCTGCCCCTCGCCGGAATAGATCCGGCTGATCGTCGGCGGCTGGTACTGCGCCAGCGATTCATAGCTCGGCAGGTCGCGGCCATACATGTAGAGAACGCCGCCCACGGTCAGCGCGGCCATGACGATGCCGAGGGTGACGAAACTGAAGATCGCACCGAAAAACGAAAAGATGAACCGGATCACAAGCCTGCCTCGAAGGGTATTTGAAGTGTCGCAGTATAGGGTGTCGCCCGGGGCCGGTCAAAGCACGACGCTGCGAGACGCGCGCCTTCCTGCTTGCCGGTCCTCGGGCCTGCGCCGCGACGCGCAGGCCGCACCGGCGCACCCGTGTCCAGACGGCATATATCCTTGCGCGTGGCCTGCCCGGATCCGCGTGACATGGCCCTCCTCCCGCACCGGATAAAGTTGATTTCATACTGCTCTGGCAAAATAAAAATTTCCTTAAATTCCAGATTGGGCATTGGCGTCCCGGGCATGGCGCCGGGCGACGGGGCTTATGTGCCCCGCACCGTCTCGGACCGCCCGCACCCGGTTCGACCTTCCGGTCCTGGCCGCGCTACTGCCGCACCAGGTTCTTCTGCGCGGCATCTGCCACCGCCCAGGCCTGCAACCCGGCGCGGATCGCCTCGGCCATGCTGGCGCGCCAGCGGGGGTTGCGCAGGTTGTCCAGGTCGCGCGGGCTCGACAGGAAGCCGATCTCGACCAGGACCGAGGGGATGTCCGCCGCCTTCAGAACCGAAAACCCGGCCAGCCGCAGGGGCCTGCGGTTCATCGGCCCGCCCTTCTGGGTCATCTCGGTGACCAGCTGCCGGGCCAGCGCGCGGGTGCGCGGCCGGGTCTCCTGGCGGGCGAGGTCGAGCAGGATGTCCGTCACCTCGTCATCGGCCTGGCTCAGGTCGACGCCCGACAGGATCTCGTCCCGCTCGTGGCGCTGCGCCAGCAGCTCCGACGCCTTGTCCGAGCTTTCGTCGCTCAGCACGTAGACCGTGGCGCCATGGGCATGCCCCTCGGCCAGGCTGTCGGCATGCAGAGAGATGAAGACATCGGCCTGCGCCGCATGCGCGATCGCCACCCGCCGTTCAAGCGAGACAAAGACATCGTCCTCCCGCGTCAGGATCACCTCGAATCCGCCGGCGCGCAGAAGGGTCTCGCGGATCTCGCGGGCGAAGGTCAGCATCAGGTCCTTCTCGACCATGCCGTCCTGCTCGGCGCCCGGGTCGATGCCGCCATGGCCCGGGTCCAGCACCACCAGCATCGGCGCATCGGGCCCCCGCTCGCGCGGCGGCGCGACGGGCGCGGGCGCCGGCAGGTCCCACAGCGGATCATGCGGCGCCCCGGCCGTGGCGGCGAAAAGCTCGGGCGTCGTCGGCAGCAGCCGCACGTCCAGCATCGCCCGGCCCGAGCCCTCGTCCACGCTCAGCCCCGCCGTGCGCACCTCCATCGGGCCGTCCAGCGCCAGCACCAGCCGCGTCAGCCCCGGCCGATAGGTCCCGGCGCGCGCCGCCAGCACCCGCTCGGACCGCACAAGCGCGTCCAGGTCCAGCCCGTCCCAGTCGATTTCCCTGAAATCCAGCACCACGCGATCCGGTTCGGTCAGCGTGAAGATCCTCCAGGGCACCCCCTGGCTCAGCGACAGCGCGATCTCCATCCGTCCCTTGGGCAGATCCGCGATCCGGCTTGCCCCGGCATCGACCCGCGCCAGCGCCGAGAAATCCTGCGCCATCGCGCCGGCGCCGGACCACACACCGCCAAAGATCCAAAGGGCCGCCAGCGCGGCCAGTATCCTGCTCATGCCTGCCTGCTCCTGCCCTCTCCGCCGCCGCGAGGCCGTCTCCGGACGCGGGTGGGCGGGCGGGGCGTTCGGAGACGGCCTCGCGGCGCCTCCGGTTGTTATGCCAGGCGTCTCTTAGCGCAGGATCGCCGCTCCATGAAGTCCCCCAGTCGCCGCAGACCCTCTTCCATCTCCTCGGTCGCCCCCGCATAGGAGAACCGCAGCGTGGTCTTGCCGCGGATCGGATCGAAATCCAGCCCCGGCGTCACCGCCACCCCGGCCTCTTCCAGGATCTCGCGGGCGAAGACCCGGCTGTCATGGGTGTCATCCGAGACATCGGCGTAGATATAGAAGGCCCCGTCGGGCGGCGCGATCTTGGGGAAGCCCACCTTCGGCAGACCGTCCATCAGCAGCTTGCGGTTGGCGGTGTAGATCTCGACATTGCGCCGCAGCTCGTCATCGCAGCCCATCGAGGCCAGCGCCGCCAGCTGCGAGACATGCGGCGAGCAGATGAACAGGTTCTGCGCCAGCCGCTCGACCACGCGCACCTGGTCCTCGGGCACCACCATCCAGCCGACGCGCCAGCCGGTCATCGAGAAATACTTGGAAAACGAGTTGATCACATAGACCTCGTCCGAGATCTCCAGCGCCGAGACCGCCTTCTGCTCGTATTCCAGCCCGTGGTAGATCTCGTCGCTGAGAAACGAGATCCCCTCGTCGTGGGCGGCGTGGATCAGCTTCGACAGGGCGGGCCTGTCCAGCATCGTGCCCGTCGGGTTCCCGGGCGACGCCACCATCAGCCCGTCGAGATTTTTCCCCGAAAAATCTTCTACCACCGGCTGGAACCGGTTCTCGGCCCGGGTCACCAGGTTCACCGGCTCCATCCCCAGCGCGGTCAGGATCTGCCGGTACGACGGGTAGCCCGGCGCGCCGATGCCCACCCGGCTGCCGCTGTCGAAGAGCGCGTTGAAGGCCAGGATGAAGCCCCCGGTGGACCCGTTGGTGACCACCACGCGCCCCGGGTCCAGGTCGATGCCGTACCAGCGCCTGTACAGATCCGCGATCCGCTCGCGCAGCTCCGGGATCCCCAGCGCCACGGTATAGCCCATCGGGTCATCCGACCCCAACGCCTCGCGCACCGCCCTGACCGCGCCGACCGGGGCCCCGCTCGAGGGCTGACCGACCTCCATGTGGACGATGTGGCGCCCCTCCTCTTCCATCTGGCGGGCGGCTTCCATCACATCCATCACGATGAAGGGATCGACATTGGACCGGCTTGAGTTTCGCATAAGGCTCTCCCATGGTGCGGCCATGGGTTTTCACCGCGTTGTTCGGGCCGCGTCAATCCCGGCCGCCTGCCTTCTTTGGGTAATGACCGCCTGCCTGGCCACGCCTGCTGCAGCAATAGGCTTATTGCGCGATCCCGACATCGAAATGTCGCTAACGAGGTTGTCGGCCCCGATTCTCCAGGCCGCCGGGCTGAATCCGAAGCGCGTGCGGGTTCTGATCGTGGATGACGGCTCGCTCAACGCCTTCGTGATCGACAACCAGACGATCTTTGTCCACTACGGGCTGATCAACCGCGCCGACACCCCCGAACAGCTGCAGGCGGTGATCGCCCACGAGGCCGCGCATATCTCCAACGGGCATATCGCGCGGCGCATGTCGAACCTCAAAAGCGCGCGCACCGTGTCGGGCCTGGGCCTGGCGCTGGCCGTGGCCGCCGCGGCCGCCGGCGCCGGCGGGGATGCCGCGGCGGGTCTGGCCTTCGGCACATCCTCCTCGGCGCTGCGTTCGTTTCTCGCCCATACACGGGCCGAGGAAGCCTCGGCCGACCAGTCCGCCGCGCGCTACCTGCGTTCGGCCGGCGTGAACCCGCAGGGCCTCGTCGACCTGCACGAGATCTTTCGCGGCCAGGAGGTGCTGAGCCAGGGCCGGCAGGATCCCTACATGCGCTCGCACCCGCTGACCACGGACCGGATCCGCGCCGCCAAGGCCTATGTCGCAGCCAATGGCAACAACGCGCAGACCTCGGCCGAGGATGCCTATTTCTACGCGCGCATGCGCGGCAAACTCACCGCCTTCACCCGCTCGCCCTCCTGGACGCTGCGGCGCGCGGGGTCCGAACCCTACCCGGACGTGAGGCTGATGCGCGAGGCGGTGGCCCATCACCGCAACTCCAACCTCCGGGCCGCGCTGAAGGCGATCGACGGCGCGCTCGCGATCCGGCCGGGCGATCCCTATTACCTGGATCTCAAGGGCCAGATCCTGCTGGAAAGCCGGCAGACCTCGGCCGCCGTGGCCGCCTATGCCCAGGCCGCGAAGGGCGCACCGTCAGAGCCGCTGATCCTGGGCGCCTATGGCAGGGCCCTGCTGGCCGATGGCCAGCCGCGCGCCGCGCTGACCCAGCTAGAAGCCGCCCGCACCCGCGATTTCCGCGACGCGCGCGTGTTGCGCGACCTGGGCCAGGCCTATGCCGAAACCGGCCAGAACGGCATGGCCTCGCTGGCCGTGGCCGAACGCTACGCGCTGCAGGGCCGGATGAAGGATGCCGGTTACCATGCCGAACGCGCCTCGGGGCTGCTGCCCCGCGGCTCCCCCCCATGGCAACGGGCGCAGGATGTCGCCGTCGCCGCCGAACAATACGAGAAACGGAGTAACCGATGATCCGCCACCTTGCGCCCCTGGGCCTTGCCGCGGCGCTGGCCGCCACGCCAGCCCTGGCCTTCGACATCACGTCCATGACCGAAGGCGAGAAAGCCGCCTTCGGTGACGCCGTCCGCGACTACCTGGTCGAGAATCCCGAGGTGATCGTCGAGGCGATCAACGTGCTGGAAACGCGGCAGGCCGAAGCCCAGGCCCAGGCCGATTTCGACCTTGTCGCGCAACATGCCGACGCGATCTTCGACGACGGTTTCTCGTGGGAGGGCGGCAACCCGGACGGGGATATCACGCTGGTCGAGTTCCTCGATTACCGCTGCGGGTATTGCCGCCGTGCCCATCCCGAGGTCGCCGAGCTGCTGGCCGAGGATGGCAACATCCGGGTGATCATCAAGGAATTCCCGATCCTGGGCGAGGCCTCGATGATCTCCTCGCGCTTCGCCATCGCCACCAAGCACGTGGCCGGCGACGACGCCTATGCCCAGGTGCACGACATCCTGATGGAATTCTCGGGCGAGCCCACCGACGTGGCCCTGCGCCGCATCGCCGAGGGGCTGGGGCTGGAGGCCGACCCGATCCTCGAGGCGATGGACAGCGAGGCGGTGACCGCAGAGATTGCCGAGACGCGCGCGCTGGCGCAGGCGCTGCAGATCAGCGGGACGCCGACCTTCGTGCTGGAAGACGAGCTCCTGCGCGGCTTCGTGCCGGCGGACCAGATGGCGGTGATGGTGGCCGACAAGCGGGGCTGATCCCGGGCGGCGCGTCGGAGTCCTTGTTTTGGGGGGCGCTGCCCCCGTCCGCCGATGGCGGACTCCCCCGGAGGTATTTTTCCCAAGGTGAAGACATGGGCGTGGCGCCGGAAATGGCGGCGTGGCGTTTCTTGACAGAAGGTTAATTCGCCTCTGCAAGCCATTGATATCGTTGATGTGGCCCCCTGTCCCACGCGTGGGACAGGGGGTATCTTTCGGGCTTAGCCCAGCAGGTCGGGGATGCCGATCGGGAAATGCCGGATCCGCTTGCCGGTGGCGTGCCAGATCGCGTTGCCGATGGCGCCCACGGTGCCGACGATGCCGATCTCGCCCACGCCCTTGATGCCCAGCGGGTTCACGTGGGGGTCGTCCTCGTGGACGGTGATGACCTCAAGCCCCTGCACGTCGGCATTGACCGGCACGTGGTAGCCGGCCAGGTCCGCGTTCAGGATCCGCCCCGTCGCCGGGTCGTGGCTGGCCTTTTCATGCAGGGCAAAGCCCAGGCCCCAGATCATGCCGCCCATCAGCTGGCTCTCGACGAGCTTGGGGTTGATGATCCGCCCCGCCGCGAAGGCGCCGACCAGCCGGCTGACCCGGACCTGGCCCAGATCGGGATCAACCTTCACCTCGGCAAAGACCGCGCCATGGGCGTTCATCGCGTAGGTTTCGCCGACCTCCTGCGGGCGGCCGCCCTGGCCCTGTCCGGTGATCTCGACCCCGCCGGCGCGCATCACGATCTCTTCGATCGCATCGCTGCGCTGGTCGTCGCCCTCGATCCAGAGCCGGCCGTCATGGGCGACGAAGCGGGCATTGCCGGCGCCATGGAGCGGTGAGTCCGGATCGGCCGAGGCGATTTCGCCCAGTTGGCGGACCACGTCGATCCCGGCGGTGTGAAGGGCCGTGCCGGCCGTAGCCGTGTGACCCGACCCGCCCGCGACCCCGCCATCGGGGAGCGAGGAATGACCGGCGTGGAACTCCACCTTCTCCAGCGGCAGGCCCAGGCTGTCGGCGGCGATCTGCGCCAGCGAGGTCCAGGCGCCCTGCCCCATGTCGGCGGCCGAGGTTTCGAACAGGGCCGTGCCGTCGGGACGCAGGGTGGCGCGGGCCTCGGCGAAGAACATCGGACAGGGGAAGAGCGCGGTGCCCATGCCCCAGCCGGTGAGCATGCCCTGTTCATCGCGCATCTGCCCCGGCGCCAGCGGCCTGCCGGCCCAGCCGAACCGCTCCGCCCCCTGGGCATAACATTCGCGCAGCGCCTTGGAGGTATAGGGCTTGCCGGTGCCGGGCTCCGTTTCGGCATAGTTGATCAGGCGGAAGTCGAGCGGGTCCAGCCCCGCCGCCTCGGCCATCTCGTCCAGCGCGCATTCCAGCGCGGCCGAGCCCGAGGCCTCGCCCGGGGCGCGCATCGGCCCCGGCGTGCCGATGTCCAGCCGCACGCCGCGGTGGGTCGAGCGCAGGGCGCCGGCGGCATAGAGCCCCTGCGAGGCGTTGGCCGCGGGTTCCATGAAATCGTCGAAGGTCGAGGTGGCCGAGAGCCCGTCGTGGTCGATGACCGTGAGGGCGCCAGCCGCGTCGGTGCCCAGCCGCAGCCGCTGGCGCGTGGCGCCGCGATGACCGACGGGGCCGAACATCTGCTGGCGGGTCAGCATCAGCTTCACCGGCCGCCCCATGGCCCGCGCGGCGAGGATCGCCAGAACGTTCGGCCCGATCGGGATCGCCTTTGAGCCGAAGCCGCCGCCCAGGTAGGGGCTGCTGATGGTCACGTTCTCGGCCGGGATGCCGAAGAAGGCTGCGTAGGCCGCGCAGGAGATGTTGAGCGCCTGCGTCGGCACGTCGAGATGCAGCCGGTCGCCGTCCCATTGCGCGACGATGGCATGAGTTTCCATCGCGTTGTGATATTGCGCCGCGGTCTCGTAGGTGACGTCGATGGCGCGGGCGGCGGCGGCATGGCCGGCCTCCACGTCGCCATGGACGGTCGCAGCGGGGCGGCCGAAGCCCCCCGGCTCGACATCGAAGGGCGTGGCATCGTCGAGCGTGACGCGGGACGGTTCCATGTCGTAGCGCGGGGCAAGCAGGCGGACACCTTCATGGGCGGCCTCCAGCGTTTCGGCCAGAACCAGCGCAATGGGCTGGCCCGCGTAGCGCACGGTGTCGTCCTGCAGCACCTCGACGCGGAAGGAGAACATGGTGGGCTTGTCGTCCGGGTCGCCTTCGAGCGCGGGCCGGTTGGCGGGCGTGAAGACATGGGTGACGCCGGGATGGGCCCGCGCCGCCGCCACGTCCAGGTGGGTGACCCGGCCACGCGCGATGGCCGCCGGGGCATATACCGCGTGCAGCAGGTTATCGGGCTGGTTGTCGGCGGCGAAGGGCGCCGCGCCCGTCACCTTGGCGATGCCGTCGCGGCGCGAGACAGGCTGACCGGCGTTGGATCCGAAGCGGATGGGTTGGGTGGTGTCAGGCATGGGCATGATCTCCTGCCGTGGTCCCGAAGGGAGAAGCGGGCAGCGCGGGGATCCGCGCGGGGGTTCCGGCCGCAGCCATGGCAAGCGCGCGGGCGGCGGTGCGGCGGGCAAGGTCGATCTTCCAGCCGTTGCCGCCGATCTCGACGGCGCCGGCCAGGGCCGCCCCGGCCGCGCGGGCGAAGAGCTCCGGGTCCGGGGCCTGGCCGGTGAGGATCTCCTCGGCTTCGGCCACGCGCCAGGGTTTGGGCGCGACCGCGCCAAGCGCCAGCCGCGCGGCGGTGATGCGGCCACCGTCGATCTTCAGCGCCGCCGCGGCCGAGGCCATGGCGAAGGCGAAGGACGTGCGGTCGCGGACCTTGAGGTAGCGCGCATTGGCGGCGAAACCGGCGGCCTCGGGCGGGAGACGCAGGGCAAGGATCAGCTCTCCGGGCCTCAGCGCGGTGCGCGCGCCCTGCCCCGGCAGCTGGTGCAGCCCGGCCAGAGGGATCTCGCGCGGGCCGTCGGGGCCCTGCAGCTCGACCACGGCATCGAGCGCCACGAGGGGCACGCAGAAATCCGACGGGTTCACCGCCGTGGCGGTGCCTTCGGCGCCAAGCACCGAGAGGCTGCCGGCGCTGGCCAGAGGGTCCGATGCGGGCTCCTGATGGGCGAAGAAGGCGTCGCGCGGGGATTGCAGGATGTTGCCCGCCACGGTCGCGGCATTGCGCAGCTGGCCGGAGGCGCCGGAGAGCAGCGCCTCGGCCACCATGGGGGCGCGGGCGGTGATCTCGGGGTGATCGGCCAGATCGGCGTTTGTGACCAGGGCGCCGATGCGCGTGGTCCCGTCGGGCAGCACCTCTACCGCGTTCAGTCCGGGCAGGCGGGTGATGTCTATCACCAGGTCGGGCTGCACGGCACCGGTCTTCATCAGGTCGACCAGGTTGGTGCCCCCGCCCAGCCAGGCCGCGCCATCGGTCCAGGCGGACAGGGCCTCGTCGATGGTGGCGGGTTGCAGGAAGTCGAACGGCTTCATGCGGCGTCTCCCTTTTGCTCTTCGGCCATGCGGCGCGTGGCCTCCTGCACGGCGCGGGTGATCCCGTGATAGGCGGCGCAGCGGCAGATGTTGCCGCTCATGCCCTCGCGGATGCGTTCGGGGTCGTCGCCTGCCCGGCCCTCGGCGATCAGGCCGACGGCGGACATGATCTGCCCCGGCGTGCAATAGCCGCACTGGAAGCCGTCGGCCTTGATGAAGGCCTCCTGCACCGGGTGCAGCGCCTCGCCCTTGGCCAGGCCTTCGATTGTGGTGATCTCTGCCCCGTCCAGCGTCGCCGCCAGGGTGAGGCAGGAATTCACGCGCTTTCCGTTGACGAGCACCGTGCAGGCCCCGCATTGGCCGCGGTCGCAGCCCTTCTTGGTGCCGGGCATGGCAAGCCGCTCGCGCAGCAGGTCAAGCAGCGTCACGCGCATGTCGTCGAGCGCGACGGCCCGGGTTGCCCCGTTGAGGGTCAGGGTGATGGAGAGTGACATGATGTCCTCCCTTGCTGGAATATGTGCTGGGTGTCGGGCTCTCGCGCCCGGTCGAAGGACTTCGTATGCTTCGGGACGGTGCTTTTTCCGCGCCGCCCTGATACAGATATACGGAGGGTGCCTCCGTTTTTCAAGAGAAAGGATCGATCCCGTGGCGCAACCTCGCCCGCGCAAGCCGCGCGCAGACGCCCAGAAGAACCGCGAGCGGCTGATCGAGGCCGCCAAGGAGGTGCTTGGCCCGGGCGGACCCGAGGCGAGCATGGAGGCGGTGGCCAAGCGCGCCGGCGTGGGAATTGGCACGCTTTACAGGCACTTCCCCAATCGGCAGGCGCTGTTCCACGCGGTGTTCAGCCGCGAGCTCGACCATCTTGTGGCCCTGTCCGAAGGGCTGGAGGGCAGCAACGATCCGGTGGAGGCGATCCGGGGCTGGCTGCATGGCAATGTCGCGATGGTGGAGACCAAGCGCGGGATGCTGGGGGCGCTGTCGATCGTGATCACGGAGGAATCGATGCAGGCCTATGGCGAGTTGAAGGGGCGGATCACCGCCTCCGTCGACCGGCTGCTGGTCCAGGCCGCCGAGGCCGGACAGATCCGCGAGGGCGTGACGGCCGAGGACCTGCTGCAGACGATGTACGCGCTGTGCTACGCGCGGGCGCCGGGGCCGGACTGGCGGGAACACGTGCTGAAGATGCTGGATATCTTCGTGGACGGGTTGAAGGCCTGAGACGGGCGCCCTGCTCCGGCCCCGATGCTGAGGCAGGCAGGAACGGCAAGAGCGACGTTTGCGGTCATTTTGACCCGTCGCCGCCCCCTGCCCGCCTGGCCCCGGCACGCACCGGCGCGGCATAGGTGTTGCCCGGCGCCTTGCGGCGCGCGCTGACGATGCGCCCGGCCTCGATCATCGTGATCTCGATCGCGCCGTAGAGGACGGCCATCCGCCGGCGATAGGTCGGGATGTCGAAATGCTCGTGCACCGTGCCGGCCTTCTGGATCCACTTGTGATCCATGCCGATGCGGTCCGCCATGGCCAGCAGCTCTTCGGTCGTGTCGGCAAGCATGTGGCACATCCGGTAGGGCCCGAAACGACCCATTTCGGTCAGGTGCATGTTGTCGACATAGACTGCCATCGTGCCGTGATCTTTCCCTTGCCGTCCGCCGGCCCTGCCCCGCATCCCGGGATCCGGCCGGTATTGAAGCGAAAAACGGACGGCTTGCCAAGGCCACGGCGTGAGCGGTCCGTGTCCGGCCCTAGCGGGCGATCACGATCTCGGCCAGCAGCCCGCCCATGCGTTCGCTTTCGTCCAGCCGCAGCTCTCCGCCATGGGCCCGGGCGACATCCATCGCGATGGCCAGGCCCAGCCCCACGCCGGTGCCCTTGTTCTGGTTGCGCGCCGGATCGAGTCGCGAGAACGCCTTGACCGCGTCCTCGCGCGCCTCGGGCGGGATGCCGGGGCCGTCATCCTCGACCACGATGCGGAGCGACCCGGGCAGCAGGCGCACGGTGACCTCGGCCCGTTCGCCGTAGCGCACGGCATTGCCGACCAGGTTCTCGACCGCGCGGCGGATGGCGACGGGGCGCAGCAGCATCTCTCCCTCGCCCTCGCCCGGGCAGAGCGTCACCGGGCTGCCGGCGCGCTGCGCATCCTCGACGATCCGGGCCACCAGCGCATGGGGGTCCAGCATTTCGGGCTCGCTTTCCTGCGCGCCCTTGGCGAAATCGAGGAAGGCGTCGATCAGCGCCTCCATCTCGCGCACGTCGGCCAGCAGGTGCTTGGCCTCGGGGTCGTCCATCATCGACAGGCCCAGCGTCAGCCGCGTGAGCGGCGTACGCAGGTCGTGGCTGACCCCCGAGAGCATCAGCGTGCGCTGTTCGATATGGCGTTCGATCCGATGGCGCATGTCGACAAAGGCCCGGCCGGCGGCGCGCACCTCGATCGACCCGGCGGGCCGATAGGCGACCTGCTGGCCGCGTCCGAAGGCGGTCGCCGCCACGGCCAGCCGGGCGATGGGGCGCAGCTGGTTGCGCAGGTAGAGAAACGCCACCGCCGTCATCAGCGCCCCGAAGACGACCATGTTCACCAGCAGCTGGTGCGGCGCCGAGGCCGAGACCCTGCGCCGGTCGAAGACGATCTCGAGCGGACCGTTGGGCGTGGGATAATAGACGGTGACCGAGCGCGGCTGATCCAGAAGGATCGGCCCCACCCGGGGCAGCGCGCCGCGCAGGGTGCGGGTCATGACGAAGCCGGTGAAATCGTACCACAGGCGGGTATCCGCGGCGGGGATCGTCTCTGGCGCAACAAAGGCCAGGTCGAACTCCAGCACCTCGGCGGTCGGACTCATGCGCGCCATGGCCATCGCCGGGGTGTCCGCCGCCGATGCCTGCCCGATGATCAGCCGCAGCTCGCGGATGACGGTGTCGGTCATCTGGGTCGTGACATCCTCGAAATGCCGTTGGATAAAGATCACCGAGACGACCAGCTGCAACAGCACGACCGGAAGGACGAGGATCAGCGCCGCCCGTCCGTAAAGCCCCCGGGGCATGTAATGTTTGAGGCGCAGCGCGGACATGGGACGAACCTATCCGCCCGGGTTGACACAAGAAAGGCCCAACAAGGTGTCGAGCGAGAAGATGGCCGTGAAATGGCCCGATGATTTCAACCCGCCGGTCGGCCGGGCCGAGACGGTCCAGCCCGGCCTGCGCCGGATCCTGGCCGCCAATCCCTCGCCCATGACCTACCGGGGCACCAACACCTACCTGCTGGGCGAGACCGGGCTGGCGGTGATCGACCCGGGCCCCGACGCGCCCGGCCACCTGGAGGCGATCCTGCGCGCCGTTGGCACCGGCCAGCGGGTCAGCCACATCGTGATCACCCATTCCCACAAGGACCATTCCACCCTTGCCCGTCCCCTGGCCGAAGCCACCGGCGCGCCGATCCTGGCCTATGGCAGCGCCACCGCCGGGCGCAGCGCGGTGATGGAAGCGCTTGCGCTTTCGGGCCTTGGCGGCGGCGGCGAAGGGCTGGACGCCGGGTTCACCCCCGACGAGACCCTGGCCGAAGGCGACCGCATCGAAGGCGCCGGCTGGGAGCTGGAGGTGATCCACACGCCCGGCCACCTGGGCAACCACATCTCGCTGGCCCTGGGCGACGCCTGCCTGACGGGCGATCACGTCATGGGCTGGGCGAGCTCCATCGTCTCGCCCCCCGATGGCGACGTGGGCGACTTCATGGCGTCCTGCGAGAAACTGCGCGCCCGCGACTGGCGCATCTTCTACCCGGGCCACGGCGGGCCGGTGACGAAGCCTGTGGCACGCATCGACTGGCTGATGGATCACCGCCGCAAACGCGAGTCCGCGATCCTGGGCGCGCTGAGCTTTTCGGCCGCCACCCCGCAGGTGCTGGCCGCGCGCATCTACACCGAAACGCCACGCCGGATGCTGGGCATGGCCACCCGCAACGTCTTCGCGCATCTCGTTGATCTGACGCAGAAAAACCTTGTCGCACCCGATGGACCTCTGAGCGAGGGATCGGTCTTTCGCCGCCGCTGAGGGCCGCGCAAACTTTTTCACGCCCAAGGGCAAAAATCCTCTGGACGCCCCAAGGAGCCATTGCTATATCGCCCAGACCGTTCCGGCGTAGCTCAGCGGTAGAGCAGTTGACTGTTAATCAATTGGTCGTAGGTTCGATCCCTACCGCCGGAGCCATAAAAAGCCCTTCAAGGTGAATGCCTTGGAGGGCTTTTTTAATTTCGGGCCCATGACGACCTCCACGTCGGGGCAACAGTCGGGGTCACGCCCAGCGATCGAAGAACCTTCGTCGACACCGACCTGCAGCTGCGAAAGTCAGCGCCCTTCGATGCCCACGTGATCGGCCCGTTCAGACGACCACGCCCGCCCCTTCTTGACGCCCGGACTGGACGCCGTTCGGTTGACCTTCGGATAAGCTGCTCATGTCGGCCAATTGAAATCTGTGGGTCAGGTGCCCACGGGCGACCCTGAAGCTCTGGGCCCACCGGGCGGCGGAGGTCTCATTCCCCAACTCGTTGCAATGCCCACGCCTCACACGGGCACGACATGAAGTTTTCTGAAAACTCCGGGGACATGCGACGCTTACAGCGTGACATCCCCGGTTCGAAGGACGACATGCCGGCGCTCGACGCCAGGATCGGCGTGGTACTGCGTTGCGGATCGACTACGCCAGGGATCAGGATGCCTGAAGACCGCGGGCGAAAGAAACTTGGAGCCACTTTCCGTCGCCCTCACGCTCAACCGAAAGAAGAAACCGGGGCGGCAAGGCACCGAGAACACACGCCACAAGTCATCGCCTTGCCGAAGCAAGGCTCAATACACCGAAGCGCCCATCATGGGCCCACACCAGCCCTCAACCAGTCCAACCGCGGCCTTGCTATGGCCTGCCCCAGACAGCTCCGCCCACAGTGAGACGCGCCGCTCAAGAGACACCTTGAGAAGATTCGCTCGCCGTATTTCCCCGCGCTCCTCGTCCTTCGGATGCTCCACTGCCAAACCCCGCCCCAGCGGACGCAAGCGCGCCAAGGGTAACTGTGTTAAAAGTCGCATCACCAAGCAGCACAAAGTGTTGCTGCAAGCAAATTGCCTTGCTATTAACCAACTTGACGGAGGGGAGGCCGTTGGGAGGTATATTCAAAATAATGGAAACCTTCCTGCGCAAGCGGCGTTGACGCTTCGGTTAACTTAGTTTTTAGGGAGGGCCCAATGGGCATCAGAAGCACGCTCAGCAACTTGCTGACTTTTGACATCACGATCGACAACGGCCCGATTGCGGATGCAATCGGCATCGACTGGTCGATCAACCTCAGCTCGGACCTGGATTTCACCGGACCGAGCGGGTTCTCTTACGGCCGCTCCTTCTCGTTCGAGTCGAGCTCGACCGCGCGTGACATCGCCATCGGCGACGCCTTTGCGTTCAACTTCGAAGGCCCGCAGTCCGAAGACGGCTTCTCCTACTCCCAGCAGTCGCAGTGGGTGAACATGTACGAAAGCTATCGCGGCACCTCGATCGAAAACTATGGCCAGAGCGCTTTCGGGGTCGACAATACGCCGGGTCTCCAAGCGCAGTATGCCGAGTATTTCGACAGCACCGTGCTGGGCGCCGACTACCTGCCCCCGATCGAAGTCGGCGAATTCATCCTCGTCTGATACCGTTCGGCACCACATGACCTCTGGGCCCCGGCCCGGGTTGGCCGGCCTCTACCGAGGCCGGCTTTTTCATGTCAGCGCAGCAGCGATCCGGCGCGTCACTTGCCGTAATAGTCGCGGAACCATGCCACGAACCGGGCGATACCGTCCTTGAAATCGGTCTGCGGCCTGTAGCCCACCAGGTTCTGCAGAAGCGTCGCATCCGCCCAGGTGGCCGGCACGTCGCCCTTCTGCATCTCCATGTAGTTGCGGATCGCCGGCTTGCCGATCGCCTCCTCGATCGCGTCAACGAAATCCAGAAGCTTCACCTTGTCGGAATTGCCGATGTTCACGATCCGGTAGGCCGCGACAGGCGAAAGGCTGTCCCACTCCGGAATGTCCGCGGCGCTGGCAGGGCGCTCGGGGGGCGCATCGATCAGCAGGCGGATGCCGCGGACCAGATCCTCTACATGAGTGAAGTCACGGTACATTTCCCCGTGGTTGTAGATGTCGATCGGTCGGTCATCGAGGATCGCGTCGACGAACTTGAACAGCGCCAGGTCCGGCCGCCCCCAGTTGCCGTAGACGGTGAAGAAGCGGAACATCGTCGTCGGAATGCCCCACAGGTGGGCGTAGCAATGGCCCATCACCTCGTTCGCCTTCTTGGTGGCCGCGTAGATCGTCAGCTGTTCGTCGGCCTTGTCGGTCTCGGCGAAAGGCATCTTCTCGTTCGCGCCGTAGACCGAGGAGGTCGAGGCCATCAGCAGATGCTGCACTTCGAGCCGGCGAGCGACCTCCATCACGTTGAAGGTGCCCACGACATTGCTGTCGATATAAGAGCGCGGATTCTCGAGGCTGTAGCGCACCCCGGCCTGCGCAGCGAGATGAACGATCACGTCCGGCTCGAAGGCGTCGGCGGTCCGGTCGAGAAGCGCCTGGTCTTCCAGCATCCCCTCGGTCGCGGCGAAATGCGGGTTCTGCAGCAACATGGCGTGACGGCGCCGCTTGAGCGCGACGTCGTAATAATCGGTCATGCCGTCATAGCCATGGACCTGGAACCCCTCGTTCAGCAGGAGCTGGGCAAGATGGTAACCGATGAAGCCGGCAGTGCCGGTGACAAGGACTTTCCGCATGAATTCGACCCGATCTTCTGTCGACCCGTGGGCGGCCAGGAACGTGACGGCGCAGGGCTTTCGACCTTGTGCCGATGATTGCGGCCGCAGTCCAGTCGAGAGGTCTCCGGCTCCGCCCTGAGACCGCGCACCGGCCGTTCCTTGAGAGCGCCGGGCTGGGTATGAAGATCAGGCCGGGTGGCAAGAGGAAGCGGTTGGAGCGCTGCGCGGCCATTGGTCGTCAGGATACAGGGCTGGACAAGGCAAAGGGTTCGCCTCACTCAGCCAATTTGCGTCTCTGTTTCGCTTGCGACCAATGACCGGCGGAGAATTTGGCATTGAGCGCGTTCATAATAAAATCGAAAATCCGGACGCAAACCGGAAACAGAAGGGCGAATTCCAGACCATTGTATGAGAGAGCAGGAATGTCGCGTCCTTTGCGACTTTCCCGATCCCGGAATGCAGGGCTCTCTTGATACGGGGCTGGAAAACACCCCCCCGATACGTGCAATTCGAGCCTCAGGGCACTTCAGCCTCGGAAATCAAAGAACCAGGGCGCTCAGAACACTGCGCGCAGAACCAGGTAAATCACCGTCAGCATGATGACACAGGAGCCGATATAGAGCGCATTCTTGAGGATGAGCATGCCCCGGGACAGTTGTTTCCTGTCCTCCCGAACCGGGTCATGTTCGGCGGCCCCACGGTCGATACGGCTTAGGAAGCCCTGCGACCCGCTACCAAAACCTTCGCTTTTGCCGAAATGCGTGAACGCAGTTCTGTTCCAATTGCCCATCACTTAAAATTCCCTCGTCCTCGTCACTTTGCGCCCCCACGCTGCTCGCTCACCCTGCGTCCAAAGCGACATGGCACCGGACAGCCGGTCCTGACCGGGCCGATCCGTACTTATGCGCGCTTTCGTAAACCAACAGTTAATTTCCGCCGGTCAAGCTGATGTTAAAAAACCGCCCTAAAGTGACCTCGACGATGCAACCATCCCCGCCGCACCCCGAGTTGGGCAGCTCCGCTCCCCGTAGGTGAGCCAGAAATCTCACTTATGCATTGTGTTGGGAAGATGTCTACAGAGTTCACACCCCCCTACTCTTTTGGGCAATGCGGGCAATAATTAAGCACGCCCATTAAATGAGCACTGAGTAGTGAACCGAAAGACATTCCGGATGCACGACTGTCAAAGCGGTTCAAGACGCCAATTGAGATCCGGGAAACAATTGATTGGCACCGGCTATCCACCTTGATTTCGATGCCGCTCAAGCCGCCGGTCAACGAAAGCTGAAGACCGAGAGAGCGCGGCGCCCAATCCCGGCGCAGGCCCGTCGCCGCACGATCAGGCGCATCCAACAATGGTCCGGGGCTCGCCACAGGGAAAATTCGCAAGCCAGCCGGGCAGATGCGGTCATTGGATTGGCCTATTTACCTTTCGGACAGCCGCCTCGGAAGGAACTGTATGATCACGCGGCGCACGCGCTCGGCAGGTCGCGGCAACGCCCGTCGTGTCCGGCCAAGACGCGCGTCACGCCGGCCCTCGACACCAGGGAACGGGTGTCAATGACCGGCCGAAGATGCGGTCATTGACACCAACTGGAGCCCGCCCTCACGACGCCGGGCGCATATAAAATAGACAGTCACCGATGAACCCGATCACGACACGGGATGAGGGACGAGTTGACGCAGACCGCTCACGGGCGACCGATCTCGATGAACAATCCGCACGGACGGGCTCCCCGCGAATCAGTGAGATTCGATTTCCAGACCGTCCTGAGAAAAGGAAACGCCCCCGAACTCGAAAGTCCGGGGGCGTCCAACGTCACTGTCGGGGCATCGGAAGTGCGTCAGATCGCGTAGCTCAGAACCCCTGCCGCCCGATCGTTTCATACACTTCGAACCCGGCGCGCTCGGCATCGGGGCCGCTGTAGATGTTCCGCAGGTCAGCCAGGCGCGGCGTCGCCATGGATCCGGCGATCCGCTTGAGATCGAGAGCGCGGAACTCGTTCCACTCCGTCAGGATCACCAGCGCATCGGCCCCCTCGACGGCGTCGTAGGGGTCTTCGCGCCAATCCACGCCGGGCAAAAGCTGCTCGCCCTCGCGCCGGCCCTGGGGGTCGACCACGCGCACCTTGGCGCCACCGCCGACCATTGCCGGCACGATGGTCAGCGCCGGCGCGTCGCGCATGTCATCGGTGTTGGGCTTGAAGGTCACGCCGAAGACGGCGATCGTCTTGCCGTTGAAGCTGCCGCCGCAAACGTCGATCAGCTTGTCCACCATACGGCGCTTGATCTCGTCGTTGACCTTGATGACCGTCTCGACGATCTGGATCGGGGCGGCGAATTCCTGCCCCGTTCGCGCAAGCGCCATGGTGTCCTTCGGAAAGCACGATCCGCCATATCCCGGCCCGGCATGCAGGAACTTGTTGCCGATCCGCCCGTCGAGGCCGATGCCCTTCGACACTTCCTTCACGTCGGCGCCGACCTTTTCGCAGAGGCGCGCGATCTCGTTGATGAAGGTGATCTTGGTGGCAAGAAAGGCGTTGGCGGCGTACTTGATCATCTCGGCCGACTCGAGGTCGGTGGTGACGATCGGGAACTCGCGCAGGAAGAGCGGGCGGTAGATCTCGGACATGACGTCGGCGGCGCGCTCGGTCTCGACACCGACGACAACACGGTCGGGCCGCATGAAATCGTCGATCGCCGCGCCCTCGCGCAGGAACTCGGGGTTGGACGCCACATCGAAATCGGCATCCGGGTTGGCCGCCTTCATGGTCTCCAGCACCTTGCGGTTGGTCCCCACTGGCACGGTCGACTTCGTCACGATCACGGCGTAGCCGGTCAGCGCCTTGGCGATCTCTTCGGCGGCGGCCATCACGTAGGTCAGGTCGGCATGGCCGTCCCCGCGCCGCGTCGGCGTGCCCACGGCAATAAAGACGGCATCCACGCCATCGACAGCTTTTGCCAGTTCGGTGGTGAAGGTCAGGCGCCCGGCCTCCACATTCTTCGCCATGAGCAGATCCAGCCCCGGCTCGTAGATCGGAACCTCGCCACGTTCCAGCATGGCAATCTTGTCCGGGTTGAGATCGACGCAGGTCACGTCATGTCCGAAATCCGAGAAACAAACACCAGAGACAAGGCCGACATAGCCCGTCCCGATCATTGCAATACGCATGTGCACCCTGCCTTGCCTTCGAGGAGTGATCCGCCCCGCCGCCACGGCGGAACGAATGGATTTGACGTGCCGGACCGGGAGATGACCCACAACGGGACAACGGCATTTGCCCCCAGGTCGCACCGGATCAGAGGTGCGGCTCAGGGCCCGGCGAACCAGCTTCGCGTTCAGGTCCGACCTGCCCTGACAACACGCCAAAGGCAAGTCCGAGGTTGATCGCTCGCCCTCCCAAGTGCTTGTTCCGGCATAGTGTTGCCCGGAACACTGGCGACAAGAAGCATGCGAGGTCTCTTGGACGGATCCGTTCCGTTCACCGAGTGGTTGTGTGAATTCAGTGCGCGCTGCTCTCCAGTTCCGGCCAGGAGCCCCAGGATTGTTCGATTCGAGGCGGCCCACGTTGGTCTCGAAGCACCAGCGGCACATCGGGAAGATGCGCCAGCGCCCTGTTTTCGCCCATCCCAGGCCGGCAGCCAGTTCTTACGAGATGCAGCACGAATCTCCTCCAGTGCGATCAGACCGGGCCAGCCGATGGGCGCCGGCAGGTTTTCGCCGGCCAAGCGGCGTTCACAGCGCCGACGCGAGACATAGGCAAATTTCACCCGCCACTCCGGTTCTGCATTGCAGCACGATCCACGAAGAAATGATGACGCACCGCAGAATTCTTTAGCCAGGTCTGACAGGCTGCGGGCGCCACTCGCCGAATTTCAGGCACGAAAGAAGCTGCGTGCAAAGACCGTCCCGCGCGCAGCGCCACCCAAGCCACACCCTTGCCACAAAGGGGTTCCGGGCATTGAGCGGCCCTTCCCCATTGCAACAAGATTGTAAATACCAAGGGTGTTCCGCTGAAATCGCCGTTAAATTGAGGTTTCTCTGTGGCACCCCAAAACTGCACTCCGACAGATGCGCAAAACAAATCGCACAAAGTTCCCCCAGAATTATGGTTAATTGCTGGAAATGCACCCAAGTCTCAAAAAACCAACCGCCTGCAGGCCCTGCCCTTCTCTTCGATCGCTCATGAAGTGAGCATTTGCGCAACTTGCAATGGCAACTTGATACTGTAACAGGAACAAAAACTTACATGCCCCCCCTTTCCTGCTTCTGATCGCTCAGGTACCAAGCAATCGAACTCGCAGTATGCCCGGAAAGATCTCCTCTGGACCCATGGCAGGACTTTTGTTGCACCGCAGCATTGATTTCGACCGGAGACCGTGTCAGGTTTTTTCAAACGCATACTTCCGTGGAAGTTGATGAATGGCGCCGGAACGGCAGATTTCCGTTGTAGCATAAATGAATGGAAGGCCTCGTATCCAAGATGGGGCGATGGGTAACTTATGGCTGCTGATACGACAACGACCGTAATATCGCGAAACGCAGACACGAAGGGACGAGCGGTCAAGCGTACGTCCAGGACCGCGCGGAGCGCAGGATCGGGAGCAGGTCATACCATGGGCAATGCCAACACCGAGTTTGCTGCAACAGCCAAAGCGCTTGCGATGCTGCGACGCCAGGTTCAGCGGGCGGCCCCGCTGCGCAAGCAGCAGAACTTCGCCCCCAGCAAGGCATCGAGTGCAGCCAAACGGGCCTTCGACCTCTTTGGCAGCGTTACCGGGATCGTCCTGCTGGCACCGCTTCTGATCGGGGCCGCCATCGCCGTAAAGCTGTCCAGCCCGGGTCCGGTGCTGTTCTGTCAGAAGCGCTATGGCAAGGGCGGAGACCTCATCACGGTCTACAAGTTCCGCACGATGAAGATCGCCACGGGCGATGTGACCGGTGTGAAGCAGACCGTCCGGAACGATCCGCGCATCACGCGCGTCGGCTCCGTCCTGCGCAAGACCAGCATCGACGAGCTGCCTCAGCTCTTCAATGTCCTCTTCGGCACCATGTCGATCGTGGGGCCCCGTCCGCATGTGCCCGACATGATTGCCTGCGGCATGCGCTACGAGGATTTCGACGAGCGCTACATGGACCGCTGCGCCGTGGCGCCCGGCATAACCGGGCTGGCCCAGGTGAACGGCTATCGCGGAGAGACCAATACCGAACATGCGGCACGTCGGCGGCTGGAATACGATCTGGAATATATCCGCAATCGCTCGATCTGGATGGACATGAACATCGTGCTCAAGACCGTGAAGAACGAGTTCCTGAAGGGCAGCGGGTACTGAGCCTCCTTCGTTTCGCGCACATCAGAACATGACGGTTTGATCGGGTCGGCACCACGCCGGCCCGCTTGCTTTGAAACGGGGGCATGGCCGAGAAATGCTCATTTTTCCGGCATTTGCCAATCTTCGCTCACAACGGCACGTACCGGCGCCCGGACGCCAATGCTGCAATGCAGCAAGGGCCGCGTAACGCCAAGCGCGCAAGGTGGATCGGGCCGGAAATCGCCCACGAAACCGGCGCATCCCTTTGCACCCGCAGCATAACTTGTGCTTGCCCCCGCCTCTCCGACCCGTTCTCATACCGCCGGAACCACCGGCTTGACCCATCGTCAAAGCGCATTACATGCGGCTTCCCGAAAGCCGCCGTGCCGGCGCCAACTGGTTGAAAAACAAAGTCAAACCGAGAACCCAGGGAGATCCATAACATGCATATCCGCCTTTCCAAAGCAGCTGGTCTGCTGACCACGGGCGCCACCGCGCTGGCTCTGACGGCGTCGGCAGGCCTTGCGGACATCCGCTTCTGGACGACCGAGGAACAGCCCGATCGCCTGGCCAAGCAACAGGAGATGGCCGAGGCTTTCGAAGAGGCCAGCGGCATCGCGGTGGAAGTGATTCCCGTCTCCGAGACGGATCTGGGCACGCGCACAACCGCGGCCTACGCGGCCGGCGACCTGCCCGACGTGATCTATCACACGCTGCAATATGCCCTTCCGTGGTACGAAGCCGGGATCCTGGACGGCGACGCCGCAACCGAGGTGATCGAGGAGCTGGGCGAAGACACCTATGCCCCGGGCGCGCTGGCCATGGCCGCGACCGAGGATGGCTGGGCCTCGGTCCCGGTGGACGGCTGGACGCAGATGATCGTCTACCGCAAGGATCTTTTCGAAGAGGCCGGGCTGGAACCGCCGACCACCTATGAAAACGTGCTGACTGCCATCGAGGCGCTGCACAACCCGCCCGAGATGTTCGGCTTTGTCGCCGCCACCAAGGTGGATGAGAACTTCATGTCCCAGGTGCTGGAGCATGTCTTCCTCGCCAACGGCGCGACCCCGGTCGGCCCCGACGGGTTCACCGGCTTCGATGAGGCCGCGACAACCGAGGTTCTGGAATTCTACAAGGCCATCGCCGAGGCCTCGCCCCCGGGCGAACTTTACTGGGACCAGTCGCGCACGCTCTACTTCGCGGGCCAGGCGGCGATGATCATCTGGTCGCCCTTCATCCTCGACGAACTCGCCGGCCTCCGCGACAGCGCCCCGCCGACCATCAACGATGACCCGACCTCGTCCGAACTCGCCTCGAAGACCGGGATCGTCACCAATTTCGCCGGCCCCTCGAACCCCGACGGCGCCGCATGGGGCGACATCCGCTACTTCGGCATCACGGCGGACGCGGATACCGACGAGGCGATGGAATTCATCAAGTATTCCATGGGCGACGGCTATACCGCGACGCTGTCGATCGCGCCCGAGGGCAAGTTCCCGGTGCGCAACGGTACGGCCGACAATCCGACCGAATTCATCGACGCATGGGCGACCCTGCCGATGGGCGTCGACCGCAAGGCGCCGATGGGGGATCTTTATGCTGCCGAGATGATCGACGAGATCGTCGGCGGCCTGGACGTGGCACAGCGCTGGGGGGTCGAGGACGGCCAGCTGGCGCTTGCGTCGAAGATCATCAACTCGGGCGCGATCAACCGGGTCGTGCGCCAGTATATCGACGGAGAAATCGACGCCGCCACCGCGGTGGCGACCATGAACGACGAGCTGTCTTCCATCCAATAAGGGATCGGCCCGCGCCACCATGGCGCGGGCCATATGACTATGACGGAACTCACACCACCCCGGGGCCACGGCCCCCTAGCCCGGCGCGAAGCGCGGCTGGCCTGGGGCCTGCTGCTGCCCACGATCCTCAGCGTGTCGCTTGTGGTGGTGCTGCCGCTGCTTTCGATCTTCTGGATCTCGTTCAAACCCATCGGCCTGGCTGACCTGCGCCCGACCGCGCCCGTGGTCCGCGAGGATCTGCGAGACGCGGGCGAGCCGACCCAATATGTGCGTTACCGGCTGCAGAACCGCAGCCAGGACACGCCGATCACCGATGTCGTCCTGACAGACGTTTTGCCAGAGGGGCTCACCCCAGGCACCCTGCCCCAGGAATGCACCCTCGATGGCGCCGCCCTGCGCTGCGAGGTCGACCTGCTGGAGCCGTCGTCGCGCCTGACGCTGGAATTGCCCGTCACGTTTGACACAGGGTTCGACGCCGAGGCGTTGGAAGACGCCATCGAGGACGAGACCGAGGCGCTGGCCACAGGCCGCGCCGACAACATCCTGACCAATACCGAGTTCACGCTGGAGAACTTCGCCCGCATCTTTGATGACGACGAGTTCCTGACCGTACTCTGGGCCACTGTCTTCTATACCGTCGTCGGCACGGTGGGTGCACTGGTCGTGGGCCTTTTTGCCGCGCTCCTGCTCAACAAGTCGTTCAAGGGTCAGGGTGTCCTGCGCGGGCTCTACCTGTTCCCCTATGTCGCGCCGGTGATCGCGGTGGCCTTCACCTGGGTCATCCTGCTCGATCCGTTTTCGGGCTCGGCCAATGCGCTGCTGATCCAGATGGGCCTGGTGGATGCGCCGATCAACTTCTTCGGGGATCGTCCGCTGGCGCTGATCATGGTGACCGTGTTCGAGATCTGGCGCTACTTCCCGCTGTCCTTCCTTTTCATCCTTGCCCGGATGCAAAGCATCGACACCGACATGTACGAGGCCGCCGACATGGACGGTGCGACGCCCTTCCAGCAATTCTGGTATCTTTCCGTCCCGCAGCTGCTGGGGATCCTGTCTGTCCTGTTCCTGCTGCGCTTCATCTGGACCTTCAACAAGTTCGACGACATCTTCCTGCTGACCGGCGGCAATGCCGGGACGCGGACGCTGACGGTGAATGTCTATGAACAGGCCTTCGCCGTGTCGAATATCGGCGCAGGCGCCGCCGTGGCCGTGGTGGTCTTCTGCGTGCTGCTGGTGTTCTCGGTCTTCTTCCTGAAATACGTGAGCCAGGAGGAAGGGCTATGAGTTTCCTGCGTCATGGCTATGTCACCGGCCCGATCATCGGTGCGCTCTGGATGCTGGTCGCGGGGTTCACCGTGGCCGTGGTCATGTCCTTCTCGACCGGAGAGGCCTTTCGCCCCGTGGGCTGGGCCTGCCTGGTCTGGGGTGCGCTGACCTGGCTGTCGACCATTCCAGCGGCCGGCCGCGTCGGGCCAATCCTCGCCGGGCTCGTCCTGCTGGCGGCGACACTGCTGGGTCTGGGCCCCATCGTGATCGGCCCTGAGGTCGGGACCATCGGTGCGGTGATCGGCGGCATCGTCCTGGCGGTCAGCGCCGTCTGGCCGCTGCGCATCATGCTAAAAGGCCTGCCCCTGGGCACCACCACGCGCCATGCCTTCGAGGACGCGGTCATCCGGTTCCTGACCGGCGCGGGCTATGTGATCTTCACCGCGCTGGTGGCGATCCCGTTCTACGTGATGGTGATGACCAGCCTGAAGAACCAGCAGCAACTGGTTCAGAATCCACTGGATTTTTCCATCGACCTCAGCCGTGGCCTGGATCTGTTTTCCAGCTACATCGAGCTTTTCGGCCAGTTCAACTTCGGCAGCTACCTCTGGACGTCCTTCTACGTCTCGGTTCTGACCGTCTTCATAACGCTGCTCTTCTCGGTCCCCGGCGCCTATGCCGTCGCACGCCTGCGCTTCACCGGGCGGACGCTGTTCTCGCGCTCGATCCTGCTGATCTACATGGTGCCGATGATCGTGCTGGCGCTTCCGATCTACATCGCCTTCTCGATGACCGGCCTGCGCAACACGATCACCGGCATCGTCATGATCTACCCGGTCACCACCATCCCCGTGGCGCTTTACATGCTGCAGGGTTATTTCCGAGGCCTGCCGGCCGAGGTCGAGGAAGCCGGACTGATGGATGGCCTGACCCGCCTGCGCGTGATCTGGAAGATCACCCTGCCGCTCTCGCTGCCCGCGCTGGCGTCGGTCTCGCTTTATGTCTTCATGATCGCCTGGAACGAATTCCTGCTGGCCTTCATGCTGCTGGACGATCCGTCGAAGTTCACCCTGACACGCGGCGTGGCGATGCTGAACTCCTCCGAGATCCCGCGCCAGCACCTGATGGCGGGCGCCGTGATCGCCACGGTGCCGATCATGGCGCTGTTCCTCGGGCTTGAACGCTTCATGACCAAGGGCCTGACAGCCGGCGCGGTCAAGGGCTGATAAATGACGCAAATACAATTACTTGAACGACACACCTCACCCGCCACTCCAGCCGCGGAGCACAGACCCACATGACCGAGGCCCGCGATACCGAGGCCCGCGCGATCCTCGCGCAGAACGACCGGGGCGGCTATACCGTGCCGACCCATGGCCTTTATCCCTACCAGTGGAACTGGGACAGCGTCTTTGCCGCGATCGGCTTTGCCGAGCACGACATGGACCGCGCCTGGACCGAGATCGAGACGCTGTTCTCGGGCCAGTGGGAGAACGGCATGGTGCCGCACATCATCTTCCATCAGGTCGATCCCAGCTACTTCCCCGGCCCCGACATCTGGCGCGGCACCGGGCCTATCCCGTCCTCGGGCATCTCGCAGCCGCCCATCGCCGCGACCTTCGTGCGCTGGCTGCTCGATCTCGATCCGACATACGAGCCACGTGCCCGAACGCTCTTCCCGGCGCTCATGGCCTCGCACCGCTGGTTCATGACCTGGCGCAACGAGGACGGCGCCATCGTCGTCACCCACCCATGGGAGACCGGGCGCGACAATTGCCCCGACTGGGACGACACCTTTGCCGCCATCGAACCCGAGGGCGTCGATGAATATTACCGCCGCGACACGACCCACGTGGTCGAGGACGAGCGCCCCCGCCGCTGGGATTACGACCGCTACCTCTACCTGGTGAAATTGGGCGCCGACAGCGGCTGGTCCGAACCTTATCTGCGCGAGGTCACGCCCTTCCGCGTGGCGGATCCCACGATGACGTTCACCCTCCTGCGCGCCACCCGCGACCTGCGGGCCCTGGCCATCCGGCTGGGCGAGCCCACCGCCGAGCTGGACCAGTGGATCGGCGACATGGAGCGCGGCGCGCAAAGGCTCTGGAACGAAGAGGCGCAGACCTACGATTGCGTCGACATCCGCTCGGGCAAGCATACCGGGGTCGTGTCCAACGCCTCCTTCCTGTGCTGGTTCGCCGGGATCAACGACGACCGCATGCTGGCGCAGTTCGACCGGATCGCAGAGGCCACGACTTATTTCGTCCCCTCCACCGATCCCGCGCACCCCGCCTATGAGCCCAAGCGCTACTGGCGCGGCCCGGTCTGGGCGATGCTGAACGTGCTGATCGCCGCCGGACTGGCCGAGGCCGGCCATTCCGAGCGTGCCCGCAACCTGACCGAGGCCACGGGCCGCATGATCGCCGAGAACGGCTTTGCCGAATATTTCGACCCGCGCGACGGTGCCCCCGCCGGCGGGCGCAACTTCACCTGGACGGCGGCCGTGTGGCTCGCCTGGGCATCCCCGACGACAGGAGGCACGCCATGGGCAAGATCGAGCTGAACAAGGTCGAAAAGTGGTTCGGAGACCTGCAGGTCATCAAGGGCGTGGACCTGCAGATCGAGGACGGCGAATTCGTCGTCTTCGTCGGTCCTTCGGGCTGCGGGAAATCCACGCTGCTGCGCATGATCGGCGGGCTGGAGGAGACCTCTCGCGGGGCCATCGTGCTGGACGGGACGGACGTCACCGACAAGCCGCCGCATGAACGCGGCCTGACCATGGTGTTTCAAAGCTACGCGCTCTACCCGCATATGTCGGTGGCCGACAACATGGGCTTCTCGCTGAAAACCTCTGGCGCGCCCAAGGCCGAAATCGACGCCAAGGTCGGCGAGGCCGCGCGGATCCTGAAGCTGGAGCCGTTCCTCGACCGCCGGCCCAAGGCGCTTTCGGGCGGACAGCGCCAGCGCGTGGCCATCGGACGTTCCATCGTCCGCGATCCCACCGCGTTTCTCTTCGACGAGCCGCTGTCGAACCTCGACGCCGCGCTGCGGGTCGAGATGCGCTACGAGATCGCCAAGCTGCACCAGTCGCTCAAGTCAACGATGATCTACGTGACGCACGACCAGGTCGAGGCGATGACGCTGGCCGACCGCATCGTGGTGCTGGAATACGGCACCATCGCCCAGGTCGGCCGCCCGCGCGAGCTTTACGAGAACCCCGCCAACCTCTTCGTGGCACAGTTCATCGGCAGCCCCGCGATGAACATCCTGCCCTGCTCCACCACTGCGGGAAGCTACAGTCTCGACGGTGGGCGTGGCGGTGCATATGCAGGCGATCGCGGGGCGCAGCACCTTGGCATCCGGCCCGAGCATATCGAGATCGGCGCCCCCGGCGAAGGCGCGATGGACGGGACGGTGGACGTGGTCGAATACCTAGGCGCCGACAGCTTCGTGATCATCGACGGCGGATCGCTCGGCCAGATAACCATCCGCAGTCATGGCGACGAGGACCTCGCCCCCGGCAAGGTCATCGGCCTAAAGTTCCGCGAGGACCGGCTGCATTTCTTCGACGACAAGGGCCTGGCGATCCGCCACCGTTGAGGCGCGGCCCAACGCACACGCGTCCATCCGGGCGCGTGTCCGCGCGACGCCGGTTACGGGCCCTGCTCGCCGCGTGTCATGCCCGGCGGATCTGCCGGGCAAGGTGTTCCGCCTGCACGAACCACCGGTCCAGCAGCAGCGCCACGGCGAAGGCCGCCGCCAGCGCCAGCGCCGCCGTCGCCGGCTGGCCGATCCACGCATGCGCCCCGATCAGGTTCAGCAGCACGTAGACCACGACCATATGCGTCAGGTAGACAAAGAGGCTGACGCTGGCCAGCCTGCGCAGGCCCTGCCCCATCCACAGCGGCACCGGGATCTCCCACCGCGACCAGGCAAAGACCAGCGCCACCGCCAGAAACAGCGCCGACGAGCTGTAGGCCGCCACCAGAGAGAAGACCCCCAGCGCCAGCGCACAAAGCGCCAGCGCCGCCGCCCGCTGGATCCGGCCGTCCGCCACCGCCAGCACCCAGCCCGACAGGAAGATTGGCAGGCACTCGAAGAACCCCTGCTCTTGTATGTGCAACGCCGGAAAGACCGAGAGCACCCGCGTCTCGCCATACATCTCCACCAGCATCACGGGGGACGCCATGAAAAGCATAGCCGACAGCAGGATCGACCCGCAAAACAGCACGACCGAGGTCCGCCACGGCGCCGCGCGCATCCGTCGCCGCAGCGGCGGCAGGCAAGCCATCACGGCCAGCGCCAGCACCAGTTGCACGTAAAGCGCCACGAACCAGTAGACGCCCATGATCGTCGTCTCGGTCAGCGGGTCGTAGTTCCGCGTCAGCGTGAAATACGAGATCGAGATCGGTCGCCGCAGCAGCTCGAACGAGATGATGACGGCATAGTAGAGCGGCACGATCGGGAACAGCATCTTGCCCAGGATCCGCCAGGGGCGGCCATGAATTACGCTTTTCATCTGGAATTGCGCGGCGGTCATGCCCATCAGCAGGACCAGGATCCAGGTGCCGCCCTCCAGCGGATAATCCGTGGCGTGCTGCACGACGACCAGCGATATCGCGCAGACCCGCAGCACCACATCCGCGCCGACCCGCGTCCGCGCGGCACGGCCCGGCGGCGCGGCGCCTGCAGCCAGCGCCTCCAGCGCGCGGATCGGCTGCTTCTCCCAGCCTTTGGGCACCGCGCCGATCAGGCTTTCCAGCCGCATCTGCACGCGCAGGTAGCTTAGGGAATCCCCGCCGAGCGCGTTATAGGTGTCATCGGGCGAGACCCGCCGCGACCGCGTCGCCTCGCGGATGATCTCGCGGATGCCCTGGCCCTCGCCCTGGTCCGTTCGCTGTGCCTGCTCAAGGGCCGCGCGGGCCTTGTCCTGAAGCGCGCGGCGGTCGGTCTTGCCATTGGGCAGATACGGTATCCGGTCCAGCGGCGCGGTCAGCACCTCGGAAGGCGGCAGATGGCAGGCGTCGGCCAGAAGCCCTGCGATCTCGGGCCCCGGGTCGTCCCCCTCCTGCGGCATGACGTAGAGGACCACCAGCCGGTCCTCGACAGCCTCGGCCATGGCGGGATGGCCGGCCTGCTCCAGCAGCGCCTCGACCTGGTCGAGGTTCAGGCGCAGCCCAAAAAGCTTCACGAAGCGTTTGCTGCGCCCCACGATGCGAAAGAAACCATCCTCCGTCCGCTCCGCGATGTCCCCGGTCCGCAGCACGTCGATCTCGCGCCCCTTCGCCAGGTCGGCCCGCGTCCCGGCGTAGCCCAGCATGACATTCGGACCTTCATAGACCAGCTCTCCGGCCACGCCCGTGCCGTCGACCGGCGCGCCGGCCTCGTCCGACAGCCAGATGCGCCCGCCGGGAATGGGCCTTCCGATCGTGTCGGCGGCCGCGGGCAGCGCCTCGGGCGGAACGTAGGACATGCGGGGCGCGGCCTCGGTCTGGCCATACATGATGTAGAACCCCCAGCCCTGCCGCCGCCCCTGCGCGGCCAGCGCGCGCACCCGGTGTGGCGCCAGCTTGCCGCCCGCCTGGGTCACATAGCGCAATCCCGGCAGGTCGGGCATCGCCCGGTCCCGCGTCGCGATGGTTTCGCATTGATGCGGCACGAGGGCGAGGCTGGTGACCCCGGCGGCCCGCGCGCCCTCCCAGAACTCGGGCTCGGTCACCGAGCGCGATGTCAGCCAAAGCGTGGCGCCGGCCTGGAGATAGGAATTCAGGACCGACAGGCCGTAGGAATAGAACAGCGGCAGGGTCGTCGCGGCCACGTCCCCGGGCCGGATGTCGAGATACGCGGCAATGGCGGCCGCGTTGGAGGCGATGTTCCCGGCTGAGAGCCGCACCAGCTTCGGGTCTCCGGTGCTGCCGGAGGTCGAGAGCAGCAGGGCCAGGTCGGGATGCGGCGGCGGTGCCTCCCCTGCGGGCGCCGTCGGTGGGGCGATCTCCAGGGTCCCGTCCCCACTGCGGCGGATATGGATCTCGGGCTGCCAGGTGCGCAGGATCGCGCTCTGCTCCGTCAGCGTGCCGGGCTCGGCCAGCAACACCGGGCAGCCCGCGCGAAGACAGCCGAGATAGGCGGCAATGGCCTCGGGCGTGATGTCGATCTCCAGCGCGGCGATGGCACCCCCACCCCCGCCCGCGGCGCGGATCCTGTCGCACCAGCCGCAGGCCAGGGCTTCCAGCTCTCGATAGGTCAGCCCGGCGCCACCTTCCAGCATCAGGGCGGTCCGATCCGGACTGTCATGTGCCAAATGCCAGAACACCCCGAGGTTTCCTCTTTCCGCTGCCTCGACCCCGGCGCGGACGCACCCGGAAATCCCATGGCAGTAGAGCATAGGCCGCTGTCACGGTGTTGAGAACCGCGGCCGCCCCTTCCACCGCTAATGCCGGTGCGAAGTGGACCTTCGATGCAACAGGGGCTTGAGCAGTGCGGAACACCTTTATCCGGCATGTCATGGGACATATGCGGGCGGGGCGCCCGACAGGTTCAGCTGCCGCGCCTCTTTGACAGGTCTCGGCCCGAAGGCACATGCCGGTCGTGTCTGCACAACGTGAAACGGCGCCCCTGATCCCCGGCGCGCCGCTTTGTATCTTGTCGAATGACCCCGCTTTCAGCAGCTGGGCAACGCCCTCAGAAGGTCAGCGTCGCGCGGACTGACACCGAGCGCCCCGGCTCGTAGAGCGGGATAAGACCATCGCTGACGAATTCTTGGCCATAGGTGCCACGGTCGGCATAGAGCTCGTCGAAAAGGTTGTTGACCTGCAGTCGCAGGCGCAGGTTCTCGAACCGCGGCGGAACGTATTCGACAAAGGCGTTGACCACCTGGTAGCCCGGGAGCGTGTCGGCCGGCGCACCGTCATAGAAACCGTCCTCGTCAAAGGCGATCTGCGCATCGGCGCCAAGAACCAGCCCGTAATCCGGCAGCGCCTGCAGCACTTCCAAAGTCACTTGCTGCCCGATCGGCGTGGTCAGGTACCGCCCGACATAGCTGTCCGCCGGGGCGCCGTTCACGTCGCTCTGGATATCCGCGAAACCGATCCGTACCCGGCCCGTCTGCCAGGCATACCCGGCCTTCAGCTCATACCCATCCGAGTTCACGTCCGAAGTCAGAGCCGGCCCGCCCGAGTAGCTGGGCGTGCGGGCGTTGTCGATGTCGGTCTTGAAGACCTTGCCGCTCAGGCTCCAGGCGCCCCAGTTGTAGGCGGCGGCGATGAAGTAGTTCTCGGATGTGACCGGCTCGATCCCGTCGGCGGGATAGGTCCAGTCCGGGTTCATGATGAAGTTCTCGGCCAGGGTGATGCCGCCCCAGATGTGGCTGGCCCCGGCGCTGAGCGTGATCGCGTCGGTCACGTCATACTCGACGGCGGCGTTGGCCGAGAGGCCGGAGTTGTCAAAGCTGCTGCCGTCGGTGCCGGTGAAGCTTTGCAGGTCGCCGCGCGCACCGGCCGAGATCCGCATCCGGTCGGTGGGTGTCAGCCGCGCCTGGGCGAAGAGGCCCACGTTCTCGGCGCTTTCGCCGGGGCGGAAGACGGCGGCGGGGTCGGCACGGTCGAGGTAGTCGATATAGGCGTCGTCGGAATAGAAATCGACGCCCGCCGTCACCGTGCCGATGGGCAGCGAGAAGCGGTTCTGGATGACGCCGTTGAAGCTGTCGGTCTTGCCCTGGCTGGCATCGTAATCCGTCGGCACCTCCAGGTTGGTGACGCTGTAGGCGACCAGCACCTTGGGGTCCCACATGTCGGTGGGCGCGTCGGTGGTGTAGCTGAAGACGATGTTCTCGCGGTTCAGGTCGTAGACCCGGGTGCGCAGGCTGCCATCGGCCGAGCCCATGTCGGCGCGGAACGGGCGCATGTCGTCGTCGGTGACATTCTCGTAGGTCAGCTCGAACCGGCCGCCGTTCTCGGCCGAATAGGCGACCTTGGCCAGCCCGCTGATCACGTTGGTGCCGGATCCGAGAATGTCGTTGCCGTCACCGTCGGTCTGGCTGTCGCCGGTGGCGTACTTGCCGTAGGCCAGCGCCTCGAACGGACCCTGGCGGGTCATCAGCGCCAGCGAGTTGACGAAGACGTCGCCGTTGGTCTGGTACTCGGTCGAAAAGATGCCGCCGTAGCTGAGGCCCGGTGCCAGCAGGTCATCGACATCCTTGGTCTCGAAGGCGATGGAGCCGGCGAGTGCGCCCGGCCCCCCATCGGCCGGGGCCACGCCGGGGTCGATCCGCACCTGCTTGAGCATGACCGGGTCGATGTATGTCGTGGCGTTGTGGTGGAAGATCTTGTTGTTCTGGCGCGAGCCGTCGATCGTGACGGCGAGGTTGTTCTCCTCGATCCCGTTCACGTAGATCTTCTGGGAAATGGGCAGCGAGCTGCCGACCTGCACGGTGGGCTCGTTCTTGAAGACATCCTGGAGGTTGTCGGGCTCGATCGTGTCAAGATCGTCGCTGTCGACCCCCACCTCGTTCACGCCGCTGTAATCAAGCACGATGGTGCCCAGGAAGTCAGGGTCGGCGGTTTGTGACAGGGCCGGGGTTCCGGCCAGAAGAACGATGGATGACAGGCGGATATGAGCGCGCACGGGTATTCCTTCCCCCCTCAGGGTGGCAGACAAGTCTCTGTTTCTCTTGAAAGCTGGCTGAGGTTGCCCTGGCGCGCTGGACGGGGCCTGTTCACGGCCCGGTGAACGTCAAACCAAGAAATGCCCCGGTGAGTCCAGCGGATTCTCGGGCAAAGGGGGCGGAATTGTCGATTTTTTCCCGGCGGGGCGGCTTGCCCGGCCCTTTGCTGGCCGGTCTCGCGGGCAATGGCGCGCCACTGCGGCGAGACTGGCCTGCAAGGGCCGGGCGAGCAGACCGCCGGGCCAGGGATCTCAGCGGATCGACCGGATCGAGCTTTCCAGAAGGTGCCTCGTATAGGGCTGCGTCACGTCCAGCCGGCGCATCGCGTCGATGCCCAGCACCTCGACGAACTCGCCGTCCTTCATCACCGCCGCGCGCCCGCACAGGTGCCCCACCACGCCCAGGTCATGCGAGACCATCACGTAGGTCAGACCCAGCTCCGACCGCAGATCGGCCAGCAGGTTCAGGATCTCGGCCTGGACCGACACGTCCAGCGCCGAAGTCGGCTCATCCAGCAGCAGGATCTCCGGCTCCGGTGCCAGAGCCCTTGCGATCGCCACGCGCTGCCGCTGCCCGCCCGAGAGCTGGTGTGGATAGCGGAAGCGGAACCCGGCCCCCAGGCCCACGTCGTTCAGCAGCCTGGTGATGCGCCGGTTAATATCGGTGATGCCCTGCAGTTCCATCGCCTCGGACAGCACCCGGTCCACCGTCTGGCGCGGATGTAGCGAGGCATAGGGGTCCTGAAACACCATCTGCACCTTCTTGTGGAACGCCCGGCTGCGTTTCTCGTCCTGCAGGCTTTCGCCCGCGACCGTAATCTCCCCGGTCCAGCCCGGCACCAGCCCCGCGATCACCCGCAGGATCGTCGACTTGCCCGAGCCGCTTTCGCCGACAAGGCCAAAGCTTTCGCCCTGCGCCACCTCGAAGCTCACGTCATTGACCGCGCGGGTCAGCTCGGCACCGCTGCCGAAATAGACATCTACGCCTCTTGCCTCGATCGCGTTCATTGGCGTGCACTCACCGACGGGGCCTCGCGCCAGGCCGGGTCGCGCTTCAGCACATCCAGCCGCGCGCGCGGGTGTTCCAGGTCAGGGACCGCGTTCAGCAGGCCCAGCGTGTACGGGTGTTTCGCGCGGCCCAGCTCCGAGGCCTTGCAGGTCTCGACGATGCGGCCGGCATACATCACGGCGATGCGGTCGCAGAACTTGGCGACAAGGTTCAGGTCATGGCTGATGAAAATCAGCCCCATGCCGCGCTCTTTCACCAGCTTGTCCATGATATCCAGCACCTGCAGCTGGACCGACACATCCAGCGCCGAGGTCGGCTCGTCCGCGATCAGGATCTCGGGCTTCGGCAGCAGCATCATGGCGATCATGATGCGCTGGCCCATGCCGCCCGAGACCTCGTGCGGATAAAGGGTCAGCACGCGTTCGGGATTGCGGATCGCCACCTCGTCCAGCATCTCCAGCGCGCGTTCCCCGGCGCGGGATTTCGACACCTTCTCGTGGGTGCGCAGGGCCTCGATCATCTGCTGACCGACCGTCATCACCGGGTTCAGCGAGAATTTCGGATCCTGCATGATCATCGACATCTGCCGGCCGCGGACCTGCCGCATGCGTTTTTCCGATGCGTTGAGCAGGTCCTGCCCGTGCATCTCCATCCGGTCGGCGGTGATCTGTCCCGGCGGCCGGATCAGGCGCAACAGCGCCCGGCCGGTCATGGATTTGCCGGACCCGGATTCCCCCACGATGCCCAGGCGTTCCTTGCCCAGCGTGAAGGAGATGCCGCGCACCGCCTCGAAGGTGCCCGAGCGGGTCGGAAAGGTGACGCGCAGGTTTTCCACGTCGATCAGATGGGTCATGCCCCGCCCTCCTTCGGATCCAGCACATCGCGCAGACCATCGCCCAGCAGGTTGAACGCCAGCGAGATGGCAAAGATCGCCAGCCCCGGGATCGTCGCGACCCACCAGTAATCCAGGATGTACTTGCGCCCTTCCGAGATCATCGCGCCCCATTCCGGGCTGGGCGGCTGCGCGCCAAGGCCGAGAAAGCCCAGACCGGCGGCGGTCAGGATGATCCCCGCCATGTCCAGCGTCACCCGGATCATCAGCGACGAGATGCACAGCGGCCAGATATGCCGCGTGATGATGCGGATCGGCCCGGCGCCCTGCAGCCGGATCGCGTGGATGAAATCGGCGGAGCGGATGGTCAGCGTCTCGGCCCGGGCGATCCGCGCATAGGGCGGCCACGCGGTCAGTGAGATCGCCAGCACCGCGTTCTCGATCCCCGCCCCCAAGGCGGCCACGAAGGCCAGCGCGAGGATCAGCCGCGGGAAGGCGAGGAAAATGTCGGTGAGGCGCATCAGCACCTCGTCGGTCCAGCCGCCCATGTAGCCCGCGATCGTCCCGATCACGAGGCCGAGCAGCGGCGCCACCATGGCCACCAGCAGCACGATGTAGATCGAGATCCGCGCGCCGTAGAGCAGCCGCGAGTAGATGTCCCGCCCGAGACTGTCGGTGCCCAGCAGATGCCCGTCCACCCCCGGCGCCAGCAGCCGCTGGCCCAGGTCCTGGGCAAAGGGATCGTCGGTCGCCAGAAGCGGCGCGAAGATCGCGGCAAGGATGATCAGCACCAGGATGATCAGCCCGGCCATGGCCAGCGTGTTCGACCGGAAGGTCAGCCAGCTTTGGTACCACGCGCCCCACCGCGCCTGCCGGCGGGATTGCGGCTCCTCGGCCAGCAGCCACTCTTTCAAAGATGTCTCGGCGCTCATTTCGACCTCGGATCCAGGAAGCGGTAGAGCAGGTCCGAGAAGATGTTCAGACCGACGAAGATCGCCCCGATCACGATGGTGCCCCCCAGCACGGAGTTCATGTCATTGGCCAGCAGCGACGTGGTGATGTAGCTGCCGATGCCGGGCCAGGCGAAGATGATCTCGGTCAGGACGGACCCCTCCAGCAGGTTGGCATAGGCCAGCGCGATCACGGTGATCAGCTGCACGCGGATGTTGCGGAAGGCGTGGTGCCAGACCACCTTCCATTCCGACAGGCCCTTGACGCGGGCGGTGGTCACATATTCCGAACTCAGCTGCTCCAGCATGAAGCTTCGCGTCATACGGCTGATGTAGGCCATTGAATAATAGGCAAGAATGGACGCAGGCAGGATGATATGGCTGAACGCGTCCTTGAAGACGGTGATGTTGCCGCGCAGCAGGCTGTCGACCAGCAACAGGCCGGTGATCGGCTCCACCAGGCCCTGGTAGAAGATGCCCAGCCGCCCGGGTCCGGCCACCCATCCGAGGATACCGTAAAAGACCAGAAGCCCGACAAGGCCCAGCCAGAAGACCGGGATCGAATAGCCGATCAGGCCGACAAGACGGGCCAGCTGGTCGATCCAGGTGCCCTTGCGCACCGCGGCGACCACGCCCAGCGGCACGCCCAGGACCACGCCGATCAGCGTGCCCAGCGTGGCCAGTTCCAGCGTTGCGGGGAAGACGCGGCGGATGTCCTCGGCCACGCTTTGTCCCGTCCGGATCGAGGTGCCGAAATCGCCATGCAGCACGTCGCGCACGTAGATGCCGAACTGAACGATCAGCGGCTTGTCGAGGCCAAGCGCGATGAATGTCTCGTCGTATTGCTGTTGGGTGGCCCGCTCGCCGATGACGGCGAGAACCGGGTCGATCGGCATCACCCGTCCGATCATGAATGTCACGAACAGCAGGCCCAGAAGCGTGATCGCCACGGTGGCGAGCAGCCGGATGGACTTGCCCAGGAATGTGGTGTGGAGGGGCGCGGGGCGCCCCCCCTTGGGATCAGCGAGGGATGTCACGCGCTTACTTCGTGATGACCCAGTAGGAGACCGCCGTGGTGGCGCCACCCGCGACGAAGTTCTCGACGCTTTCGCCCATGCCGTTCTGTTCGATCTGCTGGAACATCACGCCGAAGGGGCTGACCTGCTGGTGCTCTTTCTGCAGCGCCAGGTACATGTCGCGGCGCGCACCGGTATCGTTCTCGACGACCGCTTCCAGCGTCTGCTCGGACATTTCCGGGATGCCCCAGGCGTTCCGCCAGGCCAGCAGACCGGTGGCGCCCGCCTCGTCCGAATTGTCGGGGTTGTAGGCGAAGGTGCCGGCGTTGGTGTTCGGGTCCGGGTAATCCGGGCCCCATGCGCCGAGGTAGATGTCATGCTCGCGCGCACGATACCGGTCGAGCGTCTGCGCGCCGGTGCCGACGATCAGCTCCACGTCGCAGCCCAGCTGGCCCCAGGTGTTCTGCAGGCTTTGCGCGATGTCTAGACGCTCCTGCGCCTCGCGGACCGAGATCTTGATCGGGCCGCAATCGGCAAAGCCCGATTCCGCCAGCGCCGCCTTGGCCTTGTCCATGTCGTAGGTAAAGGGCTTGTCCTCCAGCGCGCCGAGGAAGGTCAGCGGCAGGAAGGCCTGGTGCACGGTGTACTGGCCGTTGAGGAAGCTGTCGGCCATGCCTTGGTAGTCGGTGGCCCATTTCAGCGCCTCGACCACCTTGGGATCGGCCAGCATCTCGTTCTTCTGGTTGGCCGAGAAATACATCAGACGGCCGCGCAGCTCGTCGACGATCTTCACGCCGTCGGTGTCGACCAGACCGGCCACGTCCTCGGGCGAGAGGTTGCGCGCCACGTCGATGTCGCCGCGTTCCAGCATCAGGCGCTGGGTCGCGCTTTCCTGGATGTGCTGGACGATCACCCGTTCCATCGCCGGCGCGTCGCCGCCGTAGTTGGGGTTCAGGTCCATCAGCACGCTTTCGTTCGGCTTCCAGTCCGCCACCTTGTAGGGGCCGGAACCCGCGGTGTTGGTGCGCAGCCATTCGTTGCCCATGTCACCGTCGACCTCGTTGGCCATGACGGTTTCACTGTCGACGATGCCACCGATGGTGGCGGTCAGGCAGTTCAGAACGAAGGACTGGGCATAGGGCTTGTCCAGCTTGAGCACGAGCGTATTGTCATCGGTGGCGACGATCGTCTCTTCGACATTGTCGGCAGTGAAGCCGAACTGCGTCAGGATGAAGGACGGCGTCTTGTTCAGCAGCACCGCGCGGCGCAGCGAGAATTCCGCGTCCTTCGCCGTCACCGGGTTGCCCGAGGCGAAGACATGGCCGTCGGCCATGGTAAAGGTGATCTCGGTCCCGTCTTCCGAGATTTCCCAGCTTTCGGCGAGCTGCGGGCCGAAACCGGCATCCAGGTCGAGCGGATCGAAATTCACCAGCTTTTCATAGACGTTGCGCGACACGTCGGCGCCGGCGAATTCAAAGCTTTCGGCCGGGTCGAAGGTCTTGATGTCGTCGATCCGGTTGGCGATCACCAGCATGTTCGGCGGCGTCTCGGCCATGACCGGCGCGGCGATCCCGCCGGCCAGCATCGCGACCACGGCGGCCGCTACAAAGCGATTGCGTTGTTTCATCTGTCGGAACTCCCTGTTGGTTCTCTTTTTCATGACTTTTGTCATTCTCCCCACGTCCGTTTCAGGACGCGCAACCAGTTACCATGCGTGACCTTCGCCAGCAGCGTGTCGTCCACGCCATGGGCCTGAAGGGCCGCCACAAGATTGGGCAGACCGGCGCAATCCCGGATCGGGCGCGGCACCAGAGAGCCGTCGAAATCCGATCCCAGACCGATCCGGTCCTCGCCCAGTCTTTCGACCAAGTGGTCAAAATGCCGGAGCAATATGTCAAGCTCGAAATCGTCATCCTTGCGTCCGTCGGGCCGGAGGAAGGCGCTTGCCAGGTTGATACCGACCATCCCGTCGCTTTCGCGGATCATGTCCAGCTGGCGGTCGGTCAGGTTGCGCGCGTGATTGCAGACGGCCCAGGCGTTGGAATGGGTGGCCACCAGCGGCGCATCGGTGATCGCGGCCACGTCGTCGACACCCGCGGCGTTCAGATGCGACAGGTCGATCATGATCCTGAGCCGGTTGCACTCACGCACCAGCGCGCGCCCCAGATCGGTCAGCCCCGGCCCGATGTCGGGATCCGCCGGATAGCGGAACGGCACGCCATGGCCGAAAATCGTGTCCCGGCTCCAGACCGGGCCAAGCGATCGCAGGCCCCGCGCGTGCAATTCGTGCAGCACGGCAAAGTCCGGGTCGATCGCCTCGGCGCCCTCGGCATGCAGGACGGCGGCCAGCGGCTCGCCCGGCAGGGCCGCGGCGACCTCGGCCGCGGTGCGGCACAGCGTGATGGCCCCGGCCTGCTCCATCGCCTCCAGCGCGTCAAAGCCGCGCCGCGTCCAGTCCAGCGCAAAGCCCTGGTCCAGCGGCTCGGGCTTGGGCACGTCATAGGCGGCCAGTTTCATCTGCGCGTCACGGTCCGACCCGCCATCAGGGTTGGGCGTGAAGACGGCGAAGAAACCGCCCCCCAGCCCGCCGCTTTGCGCCCTGGGCCGGTCGATATGGCCGTCGGGCAAGCCGTCGGCCAGTTGCCCGGGCGTCACCTGTCCGCGCATCACCCGCAGCACCGTGTCGTTATGTCCGTCGAAGAAAATCTGCTTGTCGATCATTCGTATTCCCGTTGCGGTTCGGCGCGGCCCGGACCGTTTCAACACTCGTCCGATACGCGTAGCATCGGTGACTGCCAACAGTTGACCCGGCGTCGCCCCGCCGCTTTCTTCTGCGCGCCCCTGCGGCCTGCGCCCTTTGCCTCGGATCCGGGCAGCGCCCGCCATGGCCGCCCCGCCCGATCCCCGCCCGTCCCCCGAAGGCCGGGCCTTACCCGATGTTGCGCGCCGCTTCGGTTGCTGCGGCGTCGACAACCCCGTCTGCTGACACGACGACGCCGAACAGCGCCCGCGCCTGCTCCGGCGTATACCGGCCAAGCCGCACGTCCTCGGCCACCAGAGCCGCCTCGCGGGTCATCGGATCGCCATAGCCGCCTCCGCCCGGCGTCGCCACGCGCACCCGGTCGCCCGCGGCCAGCGGGATGTCCTGCGCCTTCGACAGATGCTCGGGCACGGTCTCGACCCCGCCCTGCGTCACCACGACCCGGTTCACCTGCCCATCCGCGCCGCCCAGCACGCCCTGCGGCCCGAAGCGCCCGTGATCCATGACAAAGCTCGCCCGTGCCGTGCCCTTGCGCAGCTCGACCTCGTAGTCCAGACCGAAGCCGCCACGCTGCCGTCCCGCCCCGCCGGAGCCCTCGTGCAAGGCATAGCGGTGGTAGAGGACGGGGAACTGCTGCTCCATGATCTCGACCGGCGGCGCCTTCGAGATGCCGATGGTGGAGCACCCGTTCGAGATCCCGTCGCCCCCGGCCCAGCCGCCGTAACCGCCGCCGGAAATCTGGTACATCACGAAACTCCGCCCCTCCTCCGGCACCGATCCGCCCAGCGCGAAGTTGCCCGAAGAGCCTGCCGGAGCCGCCGTGACCCGATCCGGCAGCGCCTCGGCCAGCGCGACGAAAACCGCCTCGGCGATGCGCTGGCTTACCTCGGCCGCGCAGCCCGACACGGGCCGCGGATATTGCGCATCGAGGAAGGTGCCCTCGGGCCGGATCACCTCCAGCGGCTCGAACGCACCGGCCGAGATCGGGACATCGGGAAAGATATGCCGCGTGGCGAGGTAGACCGACGACATGGTCGTCGCCAGAACCGAGTTCATCGGCCCCGCGCAGGGCGGCGACGATCCGGCGAAGTCGAAGATCAGCCTGTCGCCCAATGCCTGAATGCTCAGCCGGATTTCCAGCGGTTCGTTCACCACCCCGTCGCTGTCGACATACGCCACCGAGGTATAGGTCCCCGGGGGTATCTCGCGGATCGAGGCGCGCATCTGCTCGGCGGCGCGCACCCGAAGCTCGGCGATCGCCTCCCGCACCGTGTCGTCGCCGTAGCGGTCCAGCAGCCGGGTCAGACGCGACTGTCCCACATAAAGAGCCGCCGCCTGCGCCTTCACGTCCCCGATCCGCTGGTCGGACACGCGGATGTTGGAACAGATGATGCCGTAGATCTCGGGATCCAGCACGCCTTCCTTGAACAGCCGCACGGGCGGCAGGCGCAGCCCCTCCTGTTCCACCGCCGTCGCCGAGGCGGAAAACCCGCCCGGCACCGCGCCCCCGGTATCGGGCCAGTGGCCGGTGTTCGACAGCCAGCAGAAGATCCGGCCATCGCGGTAGAACGGCATGGCAAAGCGCACGTCCATCAGGTGCGTCCCGCCCAGGTAGGGGTCGTTGACGATGTAGATGTCGCCGGGTTTCGGTGCCACCGCGCGGCCATCCGCGATCCATTCGATCAGCGTCCGCGTGGAATACTGCATCGTGCCGACAAAGACCGGCAGGCCTTGCGACCCCTGCGCGATCAGCGACCCGTCCTCGGCCGAATAGATCCCGTCGGAGCGGTCATTCGCCTCGGCGATCACCGGCGAGAAGGCGGCGCGGGAAAAGCTCAGGTCCATCTCGTCGCAGACCTGCTGCAGGCCCGACTGGATGACCGACAGCGTGATCGGATCAAGCGTGCTCATGCCGTGGCTCCCAGGGTGATGAGGATGTTGCCGTCCTTGTCCTGCCCGGCCCGGGCGCCGGGTTCCAGAACGATGGTCGTGTCCATCTGTTCGATGATCGCGGGACCGGTCAGCGTGGCGTTCATGGGCAGGTGATCGCGCCAGTAGACGGGTGTGTCGTGCCAGCCGTCGAACCAGACGCGGCGGTGCCCGGTCAGGGCCGCGTCCAGCGTTTCCCTGCGCGCGGCGGCGTCGATCAGCAGGCCAAGGTCGATCTCGGGCCGCCGCCCGATGACCGAGCAGTTGACGTTGACCAGCGCCGGCCGGATCTCGGGCAGATCCACCTGGAAGCGCCGGTAATAGGCCGCCGCGAACAGGGCGCGCAGGTCCTCGATCGAGGGCGTCTCGCTCTCCAGGGGCACGCGCAGCAGGTGGGTCTGTCCGATGAACTGCATGTCGACGCTGGGCAGGATGCGAATGTCGCTGACCTCCACCGCCTCGGCGGCGATGGCGGCGCACCCGGCGGCGATCTGATCGGCCAGCAGGGCATGGACCGTCTCGATCTCCACCGCATCCAGCGGCCGGTTCACCGTGTTCACGAAATCATGGCGCAGGTCGGCCACCACGCATCCCAGCGCATTGGTGATGCCGGGCCGCGCGGGCACCAGCACATGCGGCACGCCCAGCTCGCGCGCGATGGCGCTGGCATGAAGCGGCCCGGCGCCCCCGAAGGCAAAGAGCGCGAAATCCCGTGGATCCTCGCCCAGCGAAACCGACACCATGCGCACCGCATCCGCCATCTTCGCCGTGGCGATCCGCAGCACCGCCTCGGCCGCCGCTTCCGCATCCAGCCCCAGCGGCGCGCCCAGCTCTTTGGCAAAGATCCCCCGGATCTCCTCCAGCGTGACCGGCGCCTCGGCGGTGGTGAATTTCGCCGGATCCATCCGGCCCAGCAGCAAGTTGGCATCCGAAATCGTGGGCTGCGTCCCGCCGCGCCCGTAGCAGATCGGCCCGGGGGTCGACCCGGCGCTGTCCGGCCCGACCTGCAACAGCCCCGCCGCGTTGACCTTCGCGATGGAGCCGCCGCCGGCCCCCACTGTGCGCACATCGACCATCGGCACATGGATCGGCATGGCATATTCGATCTCGATCTCGTGGCTGACCGCCGGTTCCGCGCCCCGGATCATTGCCACATCGGTGCTGGTGCCGCCCATGTCATAGGTCAGCAGGTCCAAAATTCCTGCCCGCCGCCCCGTATAGGCCGCCGCCATCACGCCCGAGGCCGGGCCCGACATCACCGTCTTGGCCGCCTCGCGCGCCACGATCCGGGCCGAGACCATGCCGCCGTTGCCGTTCATAACCAGCAGATCGTGCGCATAGCCCCTCTGCGCCAGCTTGTCGGCCAGCCGTTCGACATAACGGCGCAGCAGCGGCTGGACCGAGGCATTGACCGCCGCCGTCACGCCGCGCTCGTATTCGCGGCTTTCCGACAAAAGCGCATGGCCCATGGTGATGTTCCCGTTGGGCCAGATCTCGGCCGCGATCTCGGCGGCGCGCAATTCGTGCGCGGGGTTGGCATAGGCATGCAGGAAATGGATCACCAGCGCCTCGCAGCCGGTGTCGACCAGCGCCTGCACCGCCGCGCGCAGGGCCTCCTCGTCCAGCGCCACCAGCTCGGCGCCCGAGGCATCCATCCGCTCGCGCACCTCCATGCGCAGATCGCGCGGGATCAGCGGGCGGAAGTCGCCCTTCATCCCGTAGGCATTGGGCCGCGTGCGCCGGCCCAGCTCCAGCACGTCGCGGAAGCCCATCGTGGTGATCAGCCCGGTCTTGCACAGCCGCCGTTCCAGCACCGCGTTGGTCGTGGTGGTCGTGCCATGCACGATCAGATCCAGCGCCGCGACATCCGCCCCGGCCGCGTCCAGCGCGCCCACCACCCCGACCGACTGATCCTCAAGCGTGGTCGGCACCTTGGCCAGCCGCACCGTCGACGCGCGGCTTTCGAACAGGACCAGGTCGGTGAAGGTCCCGCCGACGTCAATGCCGGCCACGATACCGGAGCTTGCGGACTTGCTGGTCATGGATCCCTCTTGTCTGGTTCCCGCGCCGATGCGCCCCGGCGGCCTGCTGGCAGCAAGGCCCCGGAACCGGCGTCTGTCAATGCCCCGCTGACCGGGAAAGGGTCACGTCACCATGTTAGTGTGCATATGATGTGCAAAACCCAAAGGCCGCCCGAGCTGCCCGGAAAAACGGCGCGCTTCGGTCAATGCGGATGGGCCCCCGCGAGGCAGGGATCGCGTCCCGGCCTGCCGCCGAAAAACGCCCGCCTGCGCCGAAACGGCCAATTTCTCGTGATCCGGGCCGTTTCGGGGGCCAAAACCGGCAATGTTCATTGACTCGCCCCCTCGGACATGATCGCTTGCAAGCATACAATTTCCCCCGGCATCGCGATCTTCGAAAGGGCAGATCCATGAGCGAGTCCGACAAGGCGTCCACCCAGGCCGGCACGCACTCGCCCTCCAAAACGGACGCCGACACGCCGCGCCCGGCGCCGGAGAAGATCCGCTGCGACGCCTGCCCCGTCATGTGCTACATCGCCGAGGGCCGCTCGGGCGCCTGCGACCGCTATGCCAATGACGCAGGCCAGCTGATCCGGCTCGACCCCCTGACGATCCTGGAAAACCGCGCGGCAGCCCGGCAGCCCGAAGACGACACGCCCCGGCTGGTGCCCTTCCTCGAGACCGAATGGGACGGCGCCATCGTCGGCGGCAACCGCCAGTTCGTCACCGCCATCGGCGCGGGCACCACCTACCCCGATTACAAGCCCGCCCCCTTCATCGTCGCCTCCGATTACGAGGGCGTCGACATGGTCACCGTGGTGACCGAGGGGATCTTTTCCTATTGCGGCGCCAAGGTGAAGATCGACACCGACCGCCACCTTGGCCCCGAACGCGCCCCCGTGCGCGCGGACGGAGAGATCGTGGGCCATGTCACCACCTCGGAATACGGCAGCCAGATGCTCTCGCTCGGCGGGGTCGAACACCTGACCGGCGGATCGAAGAAGGAAGGCCGCGTGACCTGCGCCACCCTCCTTGCGCTCTGCAACAGTCAAAGCGTGGATCTTGTCATCGACGGCGGCGCCGAGGTGACCGTGGGCGCGGGCAAGGCGCCGGTGGTCAACGGCCAGGTCGAGGAACGGATGCGCGTCGGCTGCGGCTCGGCCACGGTGGGGATCTTCGCCGCGCAATGGCAGGGGTTGGTGGACGAGGTCGTCGTCGTCGACGATCACATCACCGGCGTGATGAGCGAACACCAGGCCGGCAAGGTCATCGGCTGGCAGCCCACCGGGATCAGGATCCTCGGCCGCCGCTCCACCCCCGGCCGCTATTTCCAGGTGGCCGAGCCCGGCACCGGCTGGGGCGGCACGAACATGACCGACCCGCTGACGATCCTCGGGCCCTGGAACCCCAAACACGCGCGGCCCGGCCTGTCGCTGCTGATGGTCTCGACCACCGGCGAGCACGCCGCCTATTACGAGCTGGACGAGGATCTGCGCCCCGTGCAGCTGGAGATCCCCGAGAGGCTCCTGCCCTCGACCCGCCGGATCGAAGAGAATTGCGAACCCGCGCTCTGCTCCGTCCTGTTCATGGGCGGCGCGGGCGGCAGCCTGCGCGCCGGGGTCACGCAGAACCCCGTGGGGCTGACCCGCTCGGTTCAAAAGGCGCTGACACGGGTGACCGTCGGCGGCGCGCCGGCGTATATATGGCCCGGCGGCGGCATCACCCTGATGGCCGACGTCACGCAGATGCCCGAGAACGCCTTTGGCTACGTCCCCACACCGGCGCTTGTCGCGCCGATCGAATTCACCCTTCGCCGCAGCGATTATGCGGCCCTGGGCGGTCACATGGATTACGTCGTGCCCCTGTCCGACGCCCTGTCGGGTGTCCCCGGACGGCAAAGCGACCATGTCCTTGCCGGCCGCCGCGATGTCGGGCGCAGGGGCGATACCCCCTGGCCCGTCCAACCCCTGACCGGACAACAGAAATGAGCGATTTCACCGAAACCCAGACCACCAGCGTCAGCACCGATGGGCGGCGCATGCGCCTGGCCCACGGTCCCATCGACATGATCCTCACCGCCGAGGGCCCGGCCCCGGCCCGCCAGGCCGCCTTCGACCGGGCGCGGCTGGCCTTCCTGCCCGTGCTGGATGAGCTCGCGCAGGAACTTCCCCGCCTGCGCGCCCCCACCGGCCCCGCGCCGACGGGCAGCGTCGCCGGGCGCATGACCCGCGCCGCCGCGCTTTTTGCGCCGCGCTTCGTCACGCCGATGGCTGCCGTCGCGGGCAGCATCGCCGACCACATCCGCGAGGCGGTGCTGGTCCAGGGTCACGGGCTGACGCAGCTGATCGCGAACAACGGCGGCGACATCTCGCTCTGGCTCGCCAGGGGCGCGGTGACGGCGGCGATCTGCGACGATCCCATCTCGGGCCGTTCGGGGGGCAAAATCTCGATCTCGGCGCGCTCGGGCATCGGCGGCGTGGCCACCTCGGGCTGGCGCGGGCGCTCCTTCTCGATGGGCATCGCCGACGCGGTGACCGTGTTGGCCGACCGGGCCGCCACCGCGGATGTCGCAGCCACGCTGATCGCCAATGCCGTCGACCTGCCCGACCACCCCGGCATCCTGCGCCAGCCCGCGAACGAATTGTCGCCCGACAGCGACCTGGGCGCGCGCCTTGTCACCACCGATGTCGCGCCCCTGTCCGTCACCGACCGGGCACAGGCGATCGAGCGTGGCTATGCCCTGGCCCAGGAGTACATCGCACACGGTCTGATCCGTGCCGCATACCTGTCGCTGGAAGAGACCCGCGCCGTCGCCGTCGAGAAGGAAATCCTGCATGCCTGAGCCCGAGATCCGCAAGACCGCCCTCCAGCTGGAAACGATCTGGCACGAGGGCGGCCCGGTGGCCGAGACGCCGCTGAAGAAAGGCGCCGCCATCGCCGTGATCCGCAACCCCTTCGCGGGCAGCTACCATGCCGAGATCGCCGGTTTCATGGATGATCTCAAGCCGCTCGGCCTGCGCATGGCGCAAGAGCTGATCGATGCGCTCGGCGGGGATCCCGCCGCCATCCAGGGCTACGGCAAGGGCGCCATCGTCGGCACCGCCGGAGAGCTGGAACACGGCGCGCTCTGGCACGTGCCGGGCGGCTATTCCATGCGCGAGCTGATCCCCGAGAGCATGGCCATCGTGCCCTCGACCAAGAAGATCGGCGGGCCGGGCACCCGGCTGGACGTGCCGATCACCCATGCCAACGCCTCCTACGTGCGCTCGCATTTCGACGCGATGGAGGTCGGGCTGAGCGACGGGCCGAAGGCCGCCGAGATCGCGCTGGTTCTGGTCATGACCACCGGACCGCGGGTGCATGCCCGTGTCGGCGGGCTGGCCCATGACGACGTGAAGGGCGAGGACGGTCTGCGCTGATGCCCACGCGGATCCGCAAGATCGTCACCCTGGCCGAGACCACCGAGCGCGAGATGGGCCACGCGATCACGCCGCCCGCGCGCAAGGCCGTCGCGGCGGCGGTGATCGCCAACCCCTGCGCCGGTCGCTATGTGCAGGATCTCTCCGAGCTGATCGAGACCGGCGCCAGGCTGGGCGACCTGCTGGCGCGCGAGGCGATGGCGCTGCTGCGGGTCGGGCCGGAGGCGATCCAGGGCTACGGCAAGGCCGCGCTGGTCGGCGAGAGCGGCGAGCTGGAACATGCGGCCGCCCTGCTCCACCCGTCCCTCGGCGCGCCTCTGCGCGCGGCCATCGGCGGCGGTGCGGCGCTGGTGCCGTCGTCCAAGGCGATGGGCGGGCCTGGCGACGTGATCGACGTGCCGCTGGGCCACAAGGATGCCGCCTATGTCCGCAGCCATTTCGACGGGATGCGCCTGCGGGTGTCCGACGCGCCGCGCCCCGACGAGATCGTCGTCGCCGTAGCCCTGACCACGGGCGGTCGCCCCCTGCCCCGCGTCGGCGGGCTGACCCACGACACGGCCGAGGGCAAGGACGGGCTCAGGTAACGGCCCTTCCATCGGCGCCGCAGCATGCGGCCGCGTCCCTCGCCGCCTTCACTACCGGCCGTGGACACGGGATCGCGCCACCGCGTAAGCTGAACAAAACGCGGTATCGGGATTGCAACCGGCCGGCCTGCCGAAACCCGGTCAGGACATCTTGCGCAGAAGTGCCACCATCATCGCCCGCTCATGCGGCTCCAGCGGATCCAGCGTCTCGGCGGTCACGCCCTGCATGATCGGCAGCATCTCGTCCAGCAGGGCGCGCCCCGCCTCGGTCGAGGACAGAAGATAGCGGCGCTTGTCATCCGGATCCGCCCGGCTTTCGATCAGCCCGCGTTCCTTCAGCCGCGACACCACGCCCTTGATCGTCGGCGCGTCCATCATGACCATCCGCCCCAGCGCGTTCTGCGACACCGGGCCTTCCTCTTCGACCAGACGGAACAGGGTGGAGAACTGCACCGCGGTCAGTTTTCCCTGCATCCGTTCCGAACAGATCGCCATGTGCCGCTGGTAGGCCCGGCGCAGCAGGAAGCCGACCTGCTCGTCGAGACGATAGCTGTCAGAGGGAGAGGGAGACATGGCAACTCCGGCTGGGATCGTTTCCGTCGAAGCATGAAGATCGAGGCCCGGTCAACCGGGCATGTGGGTCAAAGCCCTGACGCACCGGCCTTTCGCCTGTTCTCCGGGCGTCCGCCAGGGGCACGGCCCCGGCAGGGTCGTTTGCAGGGCCACGACCTGGGTCCGAGGCGCGGCAAGCCATGCGCGCGCGGGACAGCCTTGTGGCCCCGGACGGGGCAGTCGCCACGGACAGGACAGACGCCGCCACGCCATCCTGCCAACGCGCCGGGCCACCGCACCGAAGACGAACAAGATCAAGACCACGGCGCGCACGCCCAATTCCTAAGCGGGCGTCCGATGTTCCAGCACGCCGTCGTGCCCGCCGTGACGGACCTCGACGCGGAAAGCCGCAGGGTCGCGGGCCCCGGACCCACCGTAAGACTCTGGAATAAAGTCCAAAATCAAGGCCATGAGAGAAGTCCTCCGCCAAACCCCGTCCGCACGCGTGCAGGACCAAATCTCTCATCCATCCCAGTTTTCATTTGTATGCACCCATACTTTGCGCTCCCATCATCCTGTCCTTGCCACAGGGCCGATCCGCGGCACATGCTGCACCCGGCAGGCAGGGGGACCGGCAACAGGGAGCAATCGGGATGCGGTGCAGCATGCGGCGGACAGTGAACGGGGCCCTTGATGCCTGAGGCCCCCGCACCGCTGTCCCTTACCGTCAACGACGCCGCCGTCACGCTCGATCTGCCTCAGGGCACGACGCTGCTGGAAGCGCTGCGCGCCGACCTTGGCCTGCACGGTCCGAAATACGGCTGCGGCTATGGCCAGTGCGGTGCCTGCTCGGTCCTCGTCGACGGTCAGGTGGCCCGCGCCTGCGTGATGCCCGCCAGCGCCGCCAGCGGACGCGCGGTGACAACGCTCGAAGGGCTGGGCCGGGCCGACAGCCCGCACCCCGTCCAGCGGGCCTTCATCGAGGCGGAGGCCGCGCAATGCGGCTATTGCCTCAACGGCATGATCCTGCAGACCGTCGCCCTGCTGCAGGCGGTGCCAGACCCGGACGAGGCCACGATCCGCCGCGCCCTGCGTCACAACCTCTGCCGCTGCGGCACCCATATCGAGATCCTGAAGGCCGTGCGCCTCGCCGCCCGCTACATGGCGGAGCAGACATCGTGACCCGCCCCGCCATCACCATCTGGCGCCACGGACAGGCCGGCACGCCCGAGCCCCTGCTGGACATCGCCGCCGACGGCCGGGTCACCGGATACACCGGCCATGTCGACCTGGGCACCGGCCTGCGCACCGCCATGGCCCAGATCGTCGCCGAAGAGCTCGACATCGCCCCCGGACAGGTCTCCATGGTCATGGGCGACACGGCGAGCACGCCGGATCAGGGGCCGACCATCGCCTCGGAATCCATCCAGATCGCCGCCGTGCCCCTGCGCCAGGCCGCAGCCCAGGCCCGCGCGGTGATCGCGGGGCTGGCCTCTGCCCGCCTGAACGCCGGGATCGACGACCTCGATCTCCGCGACGGCATGATCGGCACCGACGCGGCCCGCCTTCCCATTGCCGATCTGCTCACGGGCCCGCCCGTCAGCCTCCAACTCGACCCGGACACAGCCGTCAAACCCGCCTCCGACTACCATCTCGTCGGCCGGCACCTGCCCCGGGTGGACCTGGCCGGCAAGGCCACCGGCGCCTGGACCTACGTGCATGACGTGGCGGTTCCGGGGATGCTCCATGGCCACGTGATCCGGCCACCTTACGCCGGGCGCGACAGCGGCCCCTTCATCGGCCGGTCCCTGATCGAGGTCGACGAGGACGCCGTTTCCGGCATGGCGGGGTTCGTGGCGCTGGTCCGCAAGGGCGATTTCCTGGGCGTCGTGGCCGAGCGAGAAGGCCAGGCCCGCGCCATCGCCGAGGCCCTGCCCGTCCGCTGGGCCACGCCGCCCGACCTGCCGGACCTGTCGGACATCCCCGGCACCCTGCGCGACCTGCCGTCCGAGAAACGCATGCTGGCAGATCGCGGCGACGTGGACGGGGCGCTGGAGCGCGCCGCCACGACACTCACCCGCAGCTATGCCTGGCCCTGGAACCTGCACGGGTCCATCGGCCCCTCCTGCGCGGTGGCCGACTGGCGTGAGGGGCGAGTGACGATCTGGTCCGGCACCCAGAACCCGCACATGCTGCGCGCCGATATCGCCCGGCTGATGGACCTGCCCGAAACCGCCGTCGACATCGTCCGCCACGAGGCCGCCGGCTGCTTCGGCCGCAATTGCGCCGATGACGTCTGCGGCGACGCGGCGCTGCTGTCGCGCGCCACAGGCCGCCCCGTCCGCGTGCAGCTGACGCGCGAGCAGGAGCATCTGTGGGAACCCAAGGGCGCCGCGCAGCTGATGGACGTGACCGGCGGGCTGGATGCGAACGGCAATTTCGACGTCTACGATTTCGAAACCCGCTATCCGTCGAACCGCGGTCCCAACCTCGCGCTGCTGCTGACCGGCGCCATCGATCCCGCGCCGCAGCCCTGCGACATGGGCGACCGCACCGCGATCCCGCCCTACCGCATCCCCAACCTGCGCGCCGCCGTGCATGACATGGCGCCCATCGTCCGCGCCAGCTGGTTCCGGGGCGTCTCGGCCATGCCGAACACCTTCGCGCATGAATGCTTCATCGACGAGCTTGCCGCCGAGGCCGGCGAGGACCCCGTCGCCTACCGCCTGCGCCACGTCGACGATCCCCGCACCGCCGACCTGATCCGGCGCACCGCCGAGGACGGCGGCTGGCAGCCCGGACGCGCCCCGCGCCTGACCCGGCAGGGCCAGATCGCCACCGGCCAGGGCTTTGCCCATGCCACCTATGTCCACGGCGCCTTTCCCGGGGTCGCCGCCGCCCAGGCCGCCTGGATGGCCGAGGTCACCGTCAACCGCGACACCGGAGAGGTCATCCTCGACCGCATCACCGTTGCCCAGGATCACGGGCTGGCGATCAACCCCGAAGGGGTGCGCCACCAGATCCACGGCAATGTCGTCCAGTCGATCAGCCGCGCCATGGGCGAAGACACCCGCTTTGACCGCACCGGCGCCCGCGACGCGGAATGGGGCAGCTATCCGATTGCCCGGTTCGAGGATCTGCCCGAGATCCGCGCGATCCTCATGGAGCGCCCGGAGGAGCCGCCTTTGGGTGTCGGCGAAAGCGCCTCTGTCCCCTCGGCCGCCGCCATCGCCAACGCGATCTTCGACGCCACCGGCGTGCGGATGCGAGAGCTGCCTTTCACCCCCGAACGGGTCAAGGCCGCGCTGGACGGCCAGCCGCTGCCCCGTGGCCTGCCCGCGCCCGCCGACACGGCACCGCCGCGCTGGCGCCGACTGGCCACCGGGGTCGGCGCGGCGCTTGCCGGCGGGCTGATGGCCAGCGCCGTGGGCCTTGCCATCCGGGCCGAAATCCCGCGCGTGCCCCGCCCCGACAACATCTGGTCCGCCGAGACGGTGGAGCGCGGCCGCCAGCTTTTCGCCGCCGGAGCTTGCGCCGTCTGCCATACCGCCGAGGGGGGCGTTCCGCTGGTCGGCGGCCGCCCGATGGAAACCCCCTTCGGCACGGTCTACAGCACCAACCTCACGCCCGATCCCGACACCGGCCTCGGCGCCTGGTCCTACCCGGCCTTCGCCCGTGCCATGCGCGAAGGCGTGTCGCGCGACGGCAGCCACCTCTACCCGGCCTTTCCCTATACCGCCTTCGCGAAGATGACCGACAGCGACCTGCAGGCGCTTTATGCCTACATCCAGTCGCTGGACCCGGTGCAGGCCGACACCCCGCCGGCCAGCATGATCGCCCCCGTCAACCTGCGCCCTTCCATGGCGGCCTGGAACGCGCTTTACCACGATGCCACGCCCTTCACCCCGGACCGCGCGCAATCCGAGCTCTGGAACCGGGGCGCCTACCTTGTCGAGGGCGTCGGCCATTGCGCCGCCTGCCACAGCCCGCGCAACGCGCTTGGCGCCGAACGCGGCGGGGCCGCGCATCTGTCGGGCGGCATGGTCGACGGCTGGCTGGCCCCGGCGCTGAACGGCACCGGCCCCGCGCCGCTGGACTGGACCGAGGCCGATTTCCTCGCCTATCTCCGCGACGGCGTCTCGCCCCGTCATGGCGCCGCCGGCGGCCCGATGGCCCCGGTGGTGGCCGAGCTTGCCGCGCTCCCCGAGACCGACCTGCGGGCGATGGCGCATTACCTCGCCTCGCTGAACGACACAGGCAAGGACAGATCCGACGCCGCAGCGCCTCTCGACGCCCTCGCGCTCGACCAGCCGCTGGAGATGGCCACCGGCCCTGCCGCGCGCCTCTTCCGGGCAAGCTGCGGAGCCTGCCACATCACCGGGCCGGTGCCTTCGGCCACCGCCGCACGGGTGCCGCTGGCCCTGTCGAGCGCCGTGCATGCCGACCGCCCCGACAGCGTCATTCGCGCGGTGATCGACGGGCTTCCCGCCGTGGGCCGCCCCGACCCGCGCGCCATGCCCGGCTTCGGATCCGCGCTGACCGACGACCATATCGCCGCCCTTGCCCGCTTCCTGCGCCAGACGCTCGCCCCCGACAAACCGGCCTGGGACGGCATCACCGAGGCCATCGGCCGCGCCCGCCAGCCCTGAGCGCCCCCGCCCCGGGAACACTGACTTCCCGAAAGGCTTTCCGGAAGCCAGCGAAACACCGGATTCCGCGCATCCTGTTAGCGCCCGAAAAGTAAATAAAACTCCGAAAACGGAAAGATTAGCCATTCTCGGAAATACCGGTGGAAAATAGATTGAAATCAGGAATGAATTGATCGCAATTTCAGTTGCACAAATCAATTTCGCGGTCTACGTCCCCCTGCGCAGCTCAGCCAGCACGACACTGGCCGCACGAAAGGGAGACAGCGTGGGCGAAAAATCCGGAGCAGAATCAGACGCAAAGGCAACCGCTGACGACCTGCGCGGATTTTCCCTTGAAGATCAGGTCGGCTTCTTGCTGCGCAAGGCCCACCAGCGCAGTTCCCTGTTCTTTTCCGATCTGGTGCCCTCAGATCTGACACCGACGCAGTTCTCGATCCTGTTCCGTCTGGCCGAACAGGGTCCGATGTCACAGAATTCGCTGGGCCGCTCCGTCGCGATGGACGGCGCAACGACCAAGGGCGTGGTGGACCGGCTGGTCGGTCGCGGTCTGCTGGTCACCGAACGCGATCCCTCGGACCGGCGCCGGCACATCGTCTCGCTCACCCCGGACGGGCTGACCATCCTCGACCAGTCGATAGACCGCGTGCGCGAGGTCAGCCAGGCAACCCTCGCCCCGCTCAAACCCGCCGATCGGCGCACCCTGCTGCGCCTGCTCCGGCGCCTGGCCTGAAGCGGGAACGCCCGGCCCTCGGCCCGGGTCGCACCGGCCGATCCTCACCCGCCGCGCGCGCCACGCGGCCCGGCGACGGAAACCGCCTGAAAACAAGGCCATCGCGTCCGGCTCCGGCCCAAAGCGCCGGCGCCACGGCCACGCGACGCGACGGCGGGCCCAAGGCGCGCGCGACTTCTCTGGAAAGCGCCGCGACACCTGCTACAAAGACATCCAGAAACGGACAACGGGAGGCGCAACATGCGATACCATACACCGTCAACATTCGAGGACGCGGCCCAGCTTGCCGCGGGGGCGCAGGGCCTGACCCGCTTCCTGGCAGGCGGCACCGACGTTCTGGTGCAGATGCGCGCGGGCTCGGTCCTGCCCGACGACCTGATCGACATCAAGAAGATCCCCGGTGTCAGCGATATCACGAAGACCGACGACGGCGGCTGGCGCATCGGCGTGGCCGTCCCCGGCCACAAGCTGGGCGCCGATGCCGCGCTCAGGGCCGACTGGCCCGGCGTCGTCGAGGGGATGGAGCTTGTCGGCTCCACCCAGATCCAGGGCCGTGCCACCCTGGCTGGCAACCTCTGCAACGGCTCTCCGGCCGCCGATGGCGTGCCCGGCCTTGTCGCCGCCGGCGCCACGGTCGAGATCACCGGCCCCGACGGCACGCGCACCGCGAAGGTCGAAGACGTGCCCACCGGCCCCTTCAAGACCAGCCTCGCGCAGGGCGAGGTGATCTCGGCCATCCTGCTGCCGCCGCGCGGGCCCAACGGCGGCGATGCCTACCTGCGCTTCATCCCGCGCACCGAGATGGACATCGCCGTGGTCGGCTGCGCCGTCAGCCTGACGCTGGACGGCGACACAATCAGCGACGCCCGCGTCGCCCTGGGCGCCGTGGCGCCTGTCATCGCGCTGGCGCCCGACGCGGCCAAGGCGATCGTCGGCACCACGCTGGATGACGCCGCGCTCGACGCGCTGGCCAGGGCCGCCTCGGCCGCCTGCAAACCGATCGACGACAAACGCGGCACGGTCGAATTCCGCACCGAAGTGGCCGGCGTGCTGGCCAAGCGCGCGGCCAAGATCGCCTATGCCCGCGCGAAAGGAGCCTGAGCCATGAGCAAGATGCACGTCACGACCACCGTCAACGGTGACACGGTCGAGTTCCTCGCCGACCCGCGCGAGACCCTGCTCGATTCCTTGCGCGACCAGCTCGGCCTGACCGGGACCAAGGAAGGCTGCGGCACCGGCGATTGCGGGGCCTGTTCGGTCCGGCTCGACGGCACGCTGGTCTGTTCCTGCCTGGTGCTGGGCGTCGAGGCCGACGGCAAGCGCATCGACACAATCGAGGGCATGTCCGAGGACGGGGCCCTGCACCCGCTGCAGCGCAAGTTCATCGAACATGCCGCGCTGCAATGCGGCTTCTGCACCCCCGGCATCCTCATCGCCGCCAAGGCGCTGCTGGAAGAGAACTCCAACCCCACCGAGGAAGAAGTCCGGTACTGGCTGGCAGGCAACCTCTGCCGCTGCACCGGCTATGACAAGATCATCCGGGCCGTGATGGACGCGGCCGCGGAACTGAGACAGGAGGCCGCGTGATGGCGAAGGACGAGTTCAAGGAATACCGGCTGGTCGGCACCCGTCCCGACCGTCCCGACGGGCTGGACAAGGTCACCGGGCGCGCCCGCTACGGGGCAGACATGTCGGCGCCGGGCATGCTCTGGGCCGCCGTGGTGCGCAGCCCCCATGCCCATGCGAAGATCCTGAAGATCGACGCCAGCAAGGCCGAGGCGCTGGATGGCGTCAAGGCCGTGGTGACCCGCGCCGACTTCCCCACCGGTCTGACCGGCGAGGAATGGAACCTGCAGGAAAACACCATGGCCGGCGAGAAGGCGCTTTATGACGGCCATGCCGTCGCCGCCGTCGCCGCGACCTCGAAGCTGCTGGCCGAGGAAGCCGCGCGGCTGATCGAGGTCGAATACGAAGTCCTGCCGCACGTGATCGACGTCGACGACGCGATCAAGCCGGACGCCCCGGTGATCCGCGAGGGCGCCGCCAATGCCTCCGTCCCCGAGGGCATGCCGCCCAACGTGGTCCAGTACCTGGACTTCGGCCGCGGCGACATCGAGGCAGGCTTTGCCGAGGCCGATCTGGTTTCGGAAAAGACCTACAAGACCGAGGCCACGCACCAAGGCTATATCGAACCCCACGCCTGCCTTGGCCAGCTGGGCGAAGACGGCAAGGGCGAGATGTGGGTCTGCACGCAGGGCCAGTGGTTCATCCGCAAGATGTGCTCCGACGTGCTGGGCCTCGACACCGCGCAGCTGCGAGTGACGCCTTCGGAAATCGGCGGCGGCTTCGGCGGCAAGACCACCATCTTCATGGAACCGCTCTCGCTCGCCCTGTCGCGCAAGGCCGGCGGCAAGCCCGTGAAGCTGGTGATGTCGCGCTCCGAGGTGCTGCGCGCCACGGGTCCGACCGCCTCGGCCTCGATGGACGTCAAGATCGGCATGAAGAAGGACGGCACCATCACCGCCGCCCGGGCCGAATTCCGCATGCAGGGCGGCGCCTTCCCCGGCTCGCCGGTGGACATGGCGCTTTACTGCTGCTTCGCGCCCTACAAGCTCGAGAACGTGCAGCATATCGGCTACGACGTGCTGGCCAACCGCCCGAAATGCGCCGCCTACCGCGCGCCGGGCTCGCCCATGGGCGCCTTCGCCGTGGAAAGCCTGCTGGACGAGATGTGCCGCGAACTGGGCGTCGATCCGATGGAGATGCGCCTGAAGAACGCCGTCGTGGAAGGCGACACCGCCAGCTATGGGCCGAAATACGGCTCCATCGGTCTGGTCGAGACGCTGGAAGCCACCAAGGCCCACCCGAACCTGAAGGCCGAACTGGGCCCGAACCAGGGACGCGGCATGGCCAGCGGCTACTGGTTCAACCACAACGGCGAAACTTCGGTCAGCCTCGCGATTTCCGAGGACGGCACCGCGCAGGTCTCGATCGGCACGCCCGACATCGGCGGCTCGCGCGCGTCGATCGCGCTGATGACGGCGGAAACGCTGGGCATCCCCTACGAGGACGTGCGCGTCAACGTGGTGGAAACCGGCGCGCTCGGCGTCAACGAACCGACCCACGGCAGCCGCGCGACCTTTGCCTCCGGCAAGGCCGCCGTCATCGCCGCCGGGCAGGCCATCAAGGAGATGTGCAAGCGCGCGGCCAACGAATGGGGCATCGACCCCGAGGCCGTGGAATGGGCCGATGGCGCGGCACAGCCCGCCGGCCCCAATGCGGGCAAGTTTCCCCCCATGACCATCGCCGAGATCGCCGGCAAGATGGGGTCCACGGGCGGCCCGATCTCGGGTCACCATGAATCGGTGCCCGAGGGCGTCGGCGCCTCCTTCGGCTGCCACGTCGTGGATGTCGAGGTCGACCCCGAAACCGGCCACGTGAAGATCCTGCGCTATCTCGTGGTGCAGGATGCCGGCCGGGCGATCCACCCGTCCTACGTGGAAGGCCAATACCAGGGCGGCGCGGCGCAGGGCATCGGCTGGGCCCTGAACGAGGCCTATATCTACGACGAGAACGGAAAGCTGCAGAACTCGGTCTTCCTCGACTACCGGGTTCCGGTGGCCTCGGACCTGCCGATGATCGACACGGTGATCGTGGAGGTCCCGAACCCGGGCCACCCCTACGGCGTCCGTGGCGTGGGCGAAACGGGCATCACCCCGCCGCTCCCGGCCATCGCCAACGCCATCCAGGCCGCGACCGGCGCGCGCCTGCACGACCTGCCGATGTCGCCGCCCAAGGTGCTGGCGGCCATCAAGGCGATGGGCTGACGGCTTGGTCGCAGTCCATCTCTGGTCCAGCCTCACGCGCTTCACCGATGGTGCGCGTGAGGTCGACATCGACGCCCAGACCGTCGGCGGCGTGCTCGACGGTCTGAAATCGGACTACCCGGGGCTGGAGCCGATCCTCGATGCCGGGGTCTCGGTCGTCATCGACGGCGAGATCGCCACCGGCCGCCATGTCGAGATCCCCGAGGGCGCCGAAGTCGTGCTGATGCAGCGCCTCAAGGGCGGCTGACCGCCCCGCTGCACCCCCTTATCCCGGGGCGCGCCGCCCTTTTTCGGTCCGCCCCGGGATCCACGCGCCCCGCCCTTCGGCGCATCCACCACCCTTGTCCACACCCGGACCACACCCGCGCCACCCCGTCGGGCCACACACCCAATGCGTGTACCACCCCTTCTTTCAGCGCAGTTTAGTTGACAAGTCGATTTCCCCGGCACTAGCCTGAGATCGGAGGAAATACGATCAGGGTTACAATCGGCCGGGTCAGCCCGCCCCCTGTTCGCACCATCAGATGACACCTGGCCGCGCCCCGACGCCCCGCCACAGGCGCGCCGCGCGGCCCATGACACCACCGGGTCCGGCAACCCTGCCGGCCCTGACTTCGATCTCGCAGGGTAGCCCACGTGCCACCGGTGACGCGCTTTCGAACCGCAGTCCCAGAGCATCCAGTGCCGCCCGGGGTCCAGGACGACCATGGCAACAGGAGGAGAGTTCATGGCTGCTTTCACGATAAACGGATCGCCCCACACGTTCGACGGGGATCCCGACATGGTCCTGCTGTGGTACCTGCGTGACATCGCGGGCATGACGGGCACGAAATTCGGCTGCGGCCTCGCCCTCTGCGGCGCCTGCACCGTCCATGTCGACGGCCAGGCCGTCCGCGCCTGCCAGACCTATGTCGAAGACCTCGAAGGGACCGAAGTCACCACGATCGAGGGCCTGTCCGAAGACGGCTCCCACCCCGTGCAGGAGGCCTGGCGCACCCTCAACGTCGCGCAATGCGGCTATTGCCAGCCCGGCCAGATCATGCAGGCCGCCGCGCTGCTGTCGGACACGCCCAACCCCACCGACGCCGATATCGACGCCGCGATGGCCGGCAACATCTGCCGCTGCGGCACCTACCCGCGCATCCGGGCCGCCATCAAGCTCGCCGCCGGAGGATCCAACTGATGACCCTGCATGACACACCGACCCGCCCCACCGGCGTGATCAACGTCAGCCGCCGGTCCGTCCTGATGGGCCTTGCCGCCGGCAGCCTGGTGCTCGGCCTGCGCCCCTCCGCCCTGCGCGCCGAGGATGTCCCCTATGCCGGAGCGGCCATGCCCGGCGGGGTGAAGGACGACCCCACCATCTTCATCTCCATCGCCGAGGACGGCCAGGTCACCCTGCTGTGCAACCGGGCCGAAATGGGCCAGGGCGTGCGCACCGGATGGGCCGTCGTCGTCGCCGAGGAGCTCAAGGCCGACCTGGATCGCATGACCGTGCTTCAGGCCCCGGGCAACGAAACGCTCTACGGCAACCAGAACACCGACGGCTCGCGCTCCATGCGCCACCATTTCGCCGCCCTGCGCCACATGGGCGCCGCCGCGCGCCAGATGCTGATCGAGGAAGCCGCCGCGCAATGGGACGTCGATCCCGCCGAGGTGACGGCCGAAAATCACATGCTGCTCCACCAGGCCAGCGGACAAAGCATCGGCTTCGGCGCGGTCGCAACCGCCGCCGCCGAACGCGCGGTGCCGGCGGCCGAGGCACTGAGCCTCACCGATCCGGCCGCGTTCCGCTACATCGGCTCGGACGACATCGCGCTGATCGACAATCACGACATCACCACCGGTCAGGCCACCTATGGCCAGGACGCGCAGATCGACGGCATGGTCTTTGCCGTCATCGCCCGCCCGCCCGTCTACGGCGGCCGCGTGGCCAGCGTGGACTCGACCGAGGCCGAAGCCGTGCCCGGCGTGCTGAAGATCGTCGAGATCCCCACACCCGACTTTCCCACCGCCTTCCAGCCGCTGGGCGGCGTGGCGGTGGTGGCCGAAAACACCTTTGCCGCGATCAAGGCCCGCGGCCTTCTGCAGATCGAATGGGACAACGGCCCCAACGCCGCCTATGACAGCGCGACCTACCGGGCCGAGCTGGAAGCGGCGTCGCAGCAGCAGGGCAAGGTGGTGCGCGAACAGGGCGACGCTTATGCCGCGCTCGACAGCGCCGCGACGCGGATCGACGCCACCTATTACATCCCGCATCTCGCCCAGGCCCCGATGGAGCCGCCGGCCGCACTCGCCCGGGTCGCCGACGGCAAGGCCGAGGTCTGGACCAGCGTGCAGGCCCCCGAGGCGATCCGCGCCGACCTCGCCAAACGCTTCGACATCCCGCTTGAAAACGTCACAGTGAACACGCTGCTGCTGGGCGGCGGCTTCGGGCGCAAGTCCAAGCCCGATTTCGCCAGCGAGGCCGCCATCCTGTCGCACGAGATGGACGGCACCCCGGTCAAGCTGGTCTTCACCCGCGAAGACGACCTGCACGCCGGGTTCCTGCACACCGTCTCGGTGGAACGGGTCGAAGGCGGGCTGGACGATCAGGGCAGGCCGGTGGCCTGGCTGCACCGGACCGTGGCGCCGACGATCGTGTCGATCTTCGCACCCGACCCAAAGCACGAAGCCCCGTTCGAGCTGGGCATGGGCCTCGTGGACATGCCCTTCGACATCCCCAACATCCGGATGGAAAACCCCGAGGCCCCCGCCCATACCCGCCTTGGCTGGTTCCGGTCGGTGTCCAACATCCCCCATGCCTTCGCCATCCAGTGCTTCGTGGCCGAACTGGCCGAAGCGGCGGGCAAGGATCCCAAGGATTTCCTGCTCGACTGCATCGGTCCCGACCGCATGGCGATGCAGGACACCTGGCCCAATATCTGGAACTATGGCGAGGATCCGGCGCTTTATCCCAATGACACCGGGCGGTTGCGCGCGGTGACGGAAAAGGTCGCGGCCGAAGCCGGCTGGGGCCGGGATCTGCCGGCGGGCCACGGGCTGGGCATCGCCGCGCACCGCTCCTTCGTGACCTACACCGCCGCGGTGGTCGAGGTCGCGGTGGACGAGGACGGCAGCCTGACCATCCCCCGGGTCGACATCGCCTGCGATTGCGGCGCGGTGGTCACCCCCGACCGGGTGCGCGCCCAGCTCGAAGGCGCGGTGATCCAGGGCGTCAGCCTCGCCACCATCGGCGAGATCACGTTCAGCGACGGCCGGGTGCAGCAGTCGAACTTCGACACCTACCAGGTGACCCGGATCGACGCGGCCCCGGGCGAGATCCACACCCACCTGATGGCCTCCGACTACGGCACCCCGCTGGGCGGCGTCGGCGAACCGGGCGTGCCGCCCGTCGCCCCGGCGCTTCTGAATGCGATCCATGCCGCGACGGGCAAACGGATCCGCGCCCTGCCGATCCGCGACCAGCTGGCGTGAGGCGGTCTTTCGGCAACATCAAGGGCCGGGGCATCGCCAGGTGCCCCGGCCTTTTCATGCCTCAGCCGGAGCGCGAGGGTCACGCTTGTCGTCCGGGGCTTCTCCCATATGTGTCCGGCTCTCGCCCGTCACCCGGTCCGGTTCCCCGCGACCGCGGCACGGACCCACCAGAGGCCTGCCCGACGGTCGGTCGCTCTGGTGACGCCGGGTAGACACCGCCGCGCAGATGTGGATTGCACCGGAAGGCACATCCGGATCCCCGCCCGATCCCCATGCCCAAGGCCGCCGATGCGTCTCCCGTCGCGCTGGTTTCCGGCGCCGCAGCAGGCCCGACACCCGAGCAGACATCCCCCCAATCCCTAACGATCGGTTAAGACGCCGCTGCAAGCCATTGAATTCATTCAGCCGAAAAATGTCCCACGCGTGGGACATCAAAAAGCCGGGCGCAGCTGCGCCCGGCCGTCCTGCTGTTCTCGCGGGCCCGACCACACCGGGCAGAGCGGCAGCCCCCGCCCCGCTCTGCCCTCCGGATCCGATGCGTCAGGCTGCCCGTCCCGGGGTCACGCCGCCTCGGCCGCCAGTTCGCGGCACCCGGTGGCGAGCAGGTCGAAGACATGCGGCGCGAAGCTGTGCCAGACATCCATGCGGAACCGGTCTGTCGCGTCGCGCCACAGAACGACCGTGGCGCCGTCGAAGACGGTGCGCCGGCCCTCGCCCACGGCAAGCCGGTCGATATCGCGCGGGCAGCCCAGAGTCAGCAGCTCGGCCGCGCTGGTGCCTTCGATGACAAAGGTGACCTCGCGCCCAGATACATCCACCAGGCTCATCGGATGGGTCTTGTAGACCTCGTCGCAGGCCGCGCGGATCGTCGGTGCCACGGCTTCGGGGCCGCGCAGCATCCATTCGTCGGGGCCCAGGCACAGAACCTCGGTCTCGCCCACCTCGGCCCGCGCGCCGATCCGGCGCGGCAGGTCGAGGCCAAGCGCGGCCTCAAGCGGGCCCAGCTCGCCCCGGGCGCGCAGCGAAAGCCGGGCGCAGGGCGCGGCGGTGGTGACGCGCACGACGGAGGTTCCGGCGCTGGCATCGGTGGAGAATGCGGGGACAGGAGCGTTCATCGTCGCCTCCTCAGATTTTCAGTCGGGTGTTTTCGGGATCGACAAACACCGTGGAGGTGATCGTCGCCGCGATCGTCCGGTCGGGCATCGGGATATGGACGGTCTCGCCCATGCGGCCCTGCCCGCCTTCGACCAGCGCCAGCGCGATCGGCTGGCCCACGGCGTCGGAGTGATAGGCCGAGGTCACGTGACCCACCATCTTCATCGGCACCGGCTGATCGGCATCGAAGACGATCTGCGCGCCCTCTTCCAGCTTGCTGCGATCCTCGGTCAGAAGGCCGACCAGCTGCTTGCGGCCCTCGGCCACCAGGTCGGGCCGCGCCATGCCGCGCTTGCCGACGAAGTCGGGCTTGGACTTGCCCACGGCCCAGCCCATGCCGGCGTCATAGGGCGTGACCGTGCCGTCGGTGTCCTGACCCACGATGATATAGCCCTTCTCGGCCCGCAGGACGTGCATCGTCTCGGTGCCGTAGGCGGTGATGCCGTATTGCTGACCGGCCTCCCACAGTTTCTCCCACAGCTTGCGGCCCATGGGTGCGGGCACGTTGACCTCGAAGCCGATCTCGCCGGTAAAGCTGACGCGGAAGAGCCGCGCGGGCATCCCCGCCACGGTGCATTCCAGGCAGGACATGTGCGGGAAGGCCTCGTCGGTCAGCTCGATCCCCTCGACCAGGGGCGCCAGCAGCTTCGCGGCATTGGGGCCGTTCAGCGCGATGGTCGACCATTGCTCGGTCGTGGAGGTCAACCAGACGTTGAGGTCGGGCCATTCGGTCTGAAGGTAATCCTCCATCATGTTCATGACCCGCGCGGCCCCGCCGGTGGTGGTGGTGACATGGAACAGGTCCTGCCCCAGCCGCCCGATCACGCCATCGTCGCGGATGTAACCGTCATCGCCGCACAGCAGGCCATAGCGGCACCGGCCCAGCGCCAGCTTGGTCCAGGGGTTGGTGTACATGCGGTTCATGAATTCCACCGCGTCCGGCCCCACGACCTCGATCTTGCCCAGGGTCGAGGCGTCGAACATGCCGAGGGTCTCGCGCACCGCGCGGCATTCGCGCCCCACGGCGGCGTCCATGTCCTCGCCCGCCTGCGGGAAGTACCAGGCCCGGCGCCACTGGCCCACGGGTTCGAACACCGCGCCGTTCTCCTCGGCCCAGCTGTCGATCTGGGTCTTGCGCGTCACCTCGAAATGCTCGCCCCGATGATAGCCTGCGAAGGCCCCGAAGGAGGTCGGCGTATAGGGCGGCCGGAACGTGGTCAGGCCCACCTTCGGCTGCGCCTTGCCAAGCGCGTCGGAGGCAATGTTGAGCCCGTTGATGTTCGACATCTTGCCCTGGTCGGTGGCCATGCCGTTCGTGGTGTAGCGTTTCACATGCTCGATCGAACGCATGCCCTCGCGCACGGCCAGCCGCAGGTCCTTGGCGGTGACGTCGTTCTGGTAATCGACGAAGGCCTTGGCCTTGCCGGGGCTGCGGTCGGTCGGCAGTTCCTTCACGGTGATGCCGGAACCGGTGCGGTCGGCCTCCACGGCGAAGGTCTTCCCCGATGCGGATTTGCCCAGGGCAGCCGCCACGGCGGCGCCCTTCTCGGCCCCGTCGTTCAGCGCGGCCGCGATGCCCCAAGGCCCCCGGCTGGCGCCCGCGATCACGCAATCCTCGGGCGTCTTGCCCGGAAGGAAGGTGGTCAGATCGTCGTCCCAGGCCAGCGTCCCCTTGGTGTGCGAGAACAGATGCAGCGACGGCGTCCAGCCGCCCGACATCAGCACCGCATCGCACTCGATCCGCTCGGCCGTGCCCACGTCGCCGCCCTTCACCGGGTTCACCCGGATCGACGAGACGCGCAGCCGGCCCGAAGTGGCGGAGGCGGTATAGCCCAGCTTTGCGGTAATCCCGCGCCGCTGCGCCTCGGTCAGCAGGTCCACGTGGACATGGTCGCGCAGGTCCACGATGGCCTGAACTTTGGCCCCGGCATCGGCCAGGTCGAAGGCGGCATACCAGGCGCTGTCATGGCTGGTCAGCACGACGGGACGCTTGCCCACCAGCACGCCATAGCGGTTCAGGAAGGTCTGGGCCGAGCCCGCCAGCATGACGCCGGGACGGTCGTTGCCGTGAAAGACCAGCGGCTTTTCCAGCGCGCCCTGCGCCAGGACGACCTGCCCCGCACGGACCCGCCACATGCGTTCGCGCGGCGTATCGGCGGGCACGTCGGTCAGGTGATCGGTCAGCCGCTCGCAGAGGCCGATCATGTTCTGGTGGTAATAGCCGATCGCGGTGGTGCGGGTCATGATCTTCACGCCGGCGGCCTTCAGCGCCTCCAGCTCGGACGCCAGCCAGTCCCATGCCGGCTGCCCGTCGATGGTCGCCTGCGGTTCCGACAGCAAGGTTCCCCCGGCCTCGGCGTTCTCGTCCACCAGGACGACCTTCAGCCCGTCCACCGCAGCGGCCCGCGCGGCGGCCAGCCCCGAGGGACCGGCGCCGACGATCAGCACGTCGCAATGCAGGTAGCGCGAGGCGTAGTGGTCCGGATCCTCCTCGCACGGAGCGACACCCAGCCCGGCGGCGGCGCGGATGAAGGGCTCGTAGACCTTGTGCCAGAAGTTCTTCGGCCACATGAAGGTCTTGTAGTAGAACCCGGCCGAGAACAGCATGTAGGCGGCGTCGTTGACCGCGCCGATGTCCCATTTCAGGCTCGGGTACTTGTTCTGCGAGGTGGCCTCCAGCCCCTCGCGCAGCTCCTGCACGGTGGCGCGGGTGTTGGGCTCGAACCGGCCCGGGCCCCGGCGGGTGCCGATCAGCGCGTTGGGCTCTTCCGATCCGGCGGCGACCGGACCGCGTGGGCGGTGGTACTTGAACGACCGGCCCATCAGGTGCACGCCATGGGCCAGCAGCGCCGAGGCCACGGTGTCACCGGCGGCGCCGGTGTAGCGCTTGCCGTCGAAGGTGAAGGAGACGGGCTTGCCGGTGTCGACGCGGCCCCGGCCCGATACGCGATACTGGCTCATTCCTGTCCCTCCAGGAGGCTCGAAAGGTCGGGACGCGCGTCGCCGGCCTTGTAGGTGGTGAGGAACTTGTCCGAGACGGTGTCGCGGACGGCGTTGAAGAAGCGGCCGCAGCCGTGGAAATGGCGCCAGCGTTCGTAATGCGGGCCACGCGCGTTCTCGCGCATGAAGAGGAAATCCTCCCACTGGCCGTCATCCTGCGACGACGGGTCCTGGGCGCGCACGACATGGGCCTGGCCGGCATAGGTGAACTCGGCTTCGGGCAGGGTCTCATCGCAATAGGGGCAGTGGATCAGAAGCATCTCGGTGTCCTCGGTCTCTGGCGTAGGGTGGGTTTTCAACCCACCGCACCGAAGGTGGTAATCAGGGCGTGACGATCATGCGCGCGGATCAGGGCGTGCAGATCAGTGTGCGACGGCCGCGGCGGCGGCCTCGTCGATCAGGCGGCCGGTGCGGAAGCGGTCCAGCGTGAAGGGCGCATTGATCGGGTGCGGCTCGTTCTTGGCGATGGTCCAGGCAAAGACATGCGCCGCGCCGGGCGTGGCCTTGAACCCGCCGGTGCCCCAGCCGCAATTGACGTAGAGTCCCTCGACCGGGGTCTTGCCCAAAATGGCCGACCGGTCGGGCGTCACGTCGACGATCCCGCCCCATTTCCGCAGCATCCGCATGCGGTTGAAGATCGGGAAGACCTCGGTGATCGCGGCCACGGTATGTTCGATCAGCGGCAGGCCGCCGCGCTGGGAATAGCTGGTGTACTGGTCGGTGCCCGAGCCGATGACCAGCTCGCCCTTGTCGGACTGGCTGATATAGGCATGCACCGCGTTCGACATCACCACGCAGGGGAAGATCGGCTTCACCGGCTCGCTGACCAGCGCCTGCAGCGGATAGCTCTCCAGCGGCAGCCGCACCCCGGCCGTCTGCATCACGACCGAGGTATGCCCGGCAGCCGAAACGGCGACCTTCTTGGCCTTGATGAAGCCCTTCTCCGTCTCCACCCCGGCGACCGAGCCATCCGGGTTCCGGCGGATCGCGGTCACGGCGCAGTTCTGGATGATGTCCACGCCGCGCATCGCGGCCCCTCGGGCATAGCCCCAGGCCACCGCATCATGGCGCGCAGTGCCGGCCCGTTCCTGCAGCGCGCCACCCATGACCGGGTAGCGCGCGTTCGGCGACACGTTCAGCGGCGGGCAATAGTCCTTGCATTCCTCGGTCGTCAGCCAGCGGTTGTCGACGCCGTTCAGCCGGTTGGCATGGATGTGCCGCTTGAAGCTTTGGACGTCATGCACGTTATGCGCCAGCATCAGGCAGCCCCGGCGCGAATACATGACGTTGTAATTCAGCTCCTGGCTCAGCCCTTCCCACAGGTCGACCGCGTGATCGAACAGCCGCGCGCTTTCGTCGTACAGATAGTTCGAGCGGATGATCGTCGTGTTCCGGCCGGTGTTGCCACCGCCCAGCCAGCCCTTGTCGATCACGGCGACATTGGTGATGCCATGCTGGCTGGCCAGGTAATAGGCCGCGCCCAGCCCGTGGCCGCCCGCGCCGACGATGATCACGTCGTACTCGGACTTCGGCTGGCTGTCGGGCCATTGCTCGGTCCAGTTCTTGTGGCCCGTCACGGCATTCTTGAGAAGGGTGAAGGCGTTGAAGCGCGTCATCGGCGGAACCCCCGGCTGGGAAGACAATCACCGGGCTGTAACCGGGGGGACCGCCCGGGATCGTGGAGTATTGCGACAGGAGTGTAGGATATTTGCGCCATGGCGGTCGCAAGTCCGCGATTGGCTCGGGCGCGCACCTCGCATGCGGTGCCCCGCCGGGCAGATCCGGACGGCGCTTTGCCGCCAAGGCTCCGTCAGCCTTTTGCGGCGGAGCCGACGAGAGGCCCTAGCCGCGCCATGATTCGAAAAGCACGGACCGGAATATTGCGACGTCTGATACCGAGACGGGCCTGCAAGGGCCCGGCGAGGGTGCCGCCCCTACCCGGCCAGCCCGGCCTGTTGCCGCAGCGCAAGCGGCGTCGATCCGAACTGCCGGCGGAACATGCGGCTGAGGTGCGAGCTGTCGCAAAAGCCGCAATCCACCGCAATCTGGGCGATGGATTTCTCGCTGGTCTCGATCAGGTGATGCGCCAGCGACAGGCGGATCTGCAGAAAGGCCGCCTGCGGCGAGATATCCAGCGCCATGCGGAAATGCCGCTCCAGCTGGCGCTTAGAATGGCCGATGCGTTTCGCCACCTCGGCCACCGGGATCGGCGTGTCGATGTTCTGCTGCATCAGCAAGAGCGCGCGCAGCACGATCGGGTCGCGCGTGCGGAAATCCAGCGTGATCCCCGGCTGCGGCTTCTCGGCCTGCAGCGCGTCGTCGATGATCATGATGTGCAGGCTCTTGTTGGCCTGCGCCCGGCCCACGTGCTTGTCCACCAGGTAGGCCGCCAGGTGCGCCGAGCTGACGCCGCCCGAACAGGTCAGCCGGTCCCGGTCCACCACGAAGATCTGGTCCGCCACCGGGTTCAGCCCCTCGAACTGCTCCAGGAAATCGGCATGGTGAAACCAGCTGACGCAGCATCGATATCCGTCCAGCAGCCCGGCCTGGTGCAGAAGGAACGCCCCGGTGCAGACGCCCACCAGCGGCACGCCGGCCTCTGCCGCGCGCTTGAGAAAGCCGGTATAGGCGGGGCCGAGCGTCGGCGCCTCGTCCATCAGCCCGCCGATCACCACGATGTAATCGAACCGCGCGGGATCGCCCAGCCGCTCCTTCGGCTGCACCGTGACACCGCAGCTGGACGCCACCGCATCCATCGTGTCCGACAGCACCGCCCAGTTGCACAGGATCGGGCGGCTCCGGTCGCCCTCGTCCGCCGCCAGCCGCAGCACGTCGACGAAATTGGCGAAGGCACAAAGCGTGAAACGCCGGGCCAGGATGAACCCGACAGACAGTCGCGCGCCGGGCGGGCGTTTGCGCACCGCATGGGACGCGCCGGGGCGCAGCGCGGGCCGGGTCTCGGGGTGTGTCGCAGGGCCAGCCTGGGGTCCGGGTGCCATCGGGTCGATCCTTCCACCGATTGAGCTCGGGGATGCGCGGCCGTCCCGCGCGGGACATTTCTGGCCGCGTGTCGTAGCCTTAATCCCGCCTTGACGCAATCGTCCTGTTTTTTGCCGCCATCCTGAGCCAAGACTGCCGGCCACGACTCGCCCCTTTCGCGCAGGCCGGCCAGACCGGGTGATGTGCCGCAGGGGGCTCAGACCCGCCCGGGGATCGCAAACGACACGCGAGAGGCCGCATTTGGCACGTCGCGTCCGTTCTACCCGGCGTAACAGACCCGCACGCCGGGGGGACAAGACCGAACAGGCCGGATCCGCCCCGGCAGACGAGACAGACAGGACGGAACTCGGGACCGGCACCGGCCGGGGAAACCGATCCTCCACGATGATTTGCGACGATGCCGAATCTGGTATCGTTCGATCACCCGCCCCGTGCCACCGGCACGGGGCAGAGACGATCCGGCCCTCCCGGCAACGGGGCGGCCGGAACCGGCACCCGCCGGAACAGACGCGGGCAACGGGGCGTCGGCCCCCTGCCCTTACGCAACACCACGCATTGAATGGAATGTGCCATGTCCTCCTTCCCTGAACGCGCCAAGGTCGTGATCGTCGGTCTGGGCGGTATCGTCGGCGCCTCGGTCGCCCATCACCTGGTCGAGCGCGGCTGGGACGACATCGTCGGCATCGACAAGTCGGGCATCCCCACCGATGTCGGCTCCACGGCGCATGCCTCCGACTTCTGCTACTGCACCAGCCACGACCTGCTCTCGACCTGGGCCACCATGTACTCGGTCGATTTCTACGAGAAGATGGGCCATTACGCCCGGGTCGGCGGGCTGGAAGTGGCGCGCGTGGGCGATGACGCCCGCATGGACGAGTTGAAGCGCCGGGTGGATTCGGGCCGCGCCTTTGGCACCAATGTCTCGATCATCTCCGCCGCGGAGGCGAAGGAGAAGTTCCCGCTGCTCGAAGAGGACCAGATCCAGGGCGCCATGTGGGACCCGGATGCGGGCCTTGTCATCCCGCGGTCGCAGACCGTGGCGGGCAAGCTGGTGGATCAGGCGGAAAAGGCCGGCAAGCTGCGCGCCTTTGCCAACACCCCGGCGCTGGAACTGCTGACGGAAAATGGCCGCGTGACGGGCGTGAAAACGACGCGCGGCACGATCATGGCCGATCATGTCGTCGTCTGCGCGGGCCTCTGGGGCCGGCTGATCGCCGAGATGGCGGGCGAGGACCTGCCGGTCATGCCGGTGGACCACCCGCTGACCTTCTTCGGGCCTTACAATGAATTCGAAGGCACCGGCCTGGAAATCGGCCGTCCGCTGCTGCGCGACCAGGGCAATTCGGCCTACCTGCGCGACACCGGCGATCCGAAGACCTCGGAAGGCGGGCAGATCGAATGGGGTTACTATTACGAGAAGGACGTGCGGATGGTGCATCCGCGCGAGCTGCTCGAAAAGCACGAGGCGCGGCTGTCGCCCTCGCAGCGGGATCTTGAGCTGGAAGACGTGATCGAGCCGCTCGAGCGCGCGATGGAGCTGACGCCGATCCTGGCCGAGCTGGGATTCAACGAAAGCCATTCCTTCAACGGGTTGCTGCAGACCACCACCGATGGCGGCCCCTCCATGGGCGAAAGCCGCAAGCTGCGCGGCCTGTGGTATGCCGTGGCGATCTGGGTCAAGGACGGGCCGGGCATGGGCAAGCTGATCGCCGACTGGATGACCGACGGGCGCACCCATATCGACCACCACCAGATCGATTATTCCCGCTTCCAGGATTTCCAGCTGACCGAAGAGTTCATCTGGGGCCGCTGCGAGGAAACCGCCGCCAAGATCTACAATCCGCCGGTCCACCCGCGCGAGCCCTTCCGCAACGGCCGGGGCATCCGCCGCTCGCCCTTCTACGCGCGCGAGGTCGAGCTGGGCGGCTATTTCATGGAACTCGGCGGCTGGGAACGGGCGCATGGCTATGCGGCCAACGAACACCTGCTGGAGAAATACGCTGACCAGGTGCCGGTCCGTGAGAACGAATGGGACAGCAGACATTTCTGGCGCGTCTCCAACGCCGAGCAGCTGGAGATGAGCGCCGATTGCGGCATCATCAACCTGTCGCATTTCCACATGACCGACATCTCGGGCCCGGATCACGTGGCGCTGATGGAATGGCTTTGTGCCGCGAAGATCGGCGGCGACAACATGATCGGCAAGGGCATCTACACCCATATGCTCGATGACGAGGGCATGGTGCGCGCGGATTTCACCGTCTTCCGCATGGCGGACAAGTGTCGCCTTGTGAACGGCGCCGATGCCGGACCGCGCGACCTGACCTACATGCAGCGGGTTGCGCAGGACAAGGGCTGGGACGTGACCATCGAGGACACGACCGAGAAATACACCACCATCGGCATCTGGGGCCCCAACGCCCGCGAGACGCTGAAGAAGGTGGTGGCCGACCCCGACGGGCTGGACGTGGAGAACTTTGCCTTCGCCGCGATCAAGCCGATCGAGATCGCCAGCAAGACCGTGACCGCCTTCCGGATCTCCTACGTCGGCGAACAGGGCTGGGAACTGCACATGCCCTACGAGGACGGGCTTGCCGTCTGGGACGCGCTGCGCGAGACCGGCGTGATGGCCGTGGGGGTCGAGACCTATGCGAACTCGCGCCGGCTGGAGAAATCCCTGCGCCTGCAGAACGCCGACCTGAACACGCAGTACAACCTCTACGAGGCGGACCTGGCACGGCCCAAGGTCAAGGAAGCCGATTTCCGGGGCAAGGAGAAGCACCTGGAGTACCGCGCCCGGGACAAGCAGCCGGCCATGCTGTGCACGCTGGTGATGACCGAGAACAAAGATGCCAAGGGTGTCGCGCGGTTCCCGGTCGGCAGCCTGCCGGTGATGGATCCCGACACCGGCAAGACGCTGATCGACGCGCTGGGGCGGCGTTCGTTCACCTCGTCCATCGCGTTCGGGCCCAGCATCGGAAAGAACATCGCGCTGGCCTACCTGCCGCAGGAGTATTGCGAGCAGGGCCGCGTGCTGCATGTCACCTATTTCGACGAGGTCTATCCGGTCGAAGTGGCCGGCATCGGCTATGCGCCGCTGTACGATCCCGAGAACCTGAAGCCGCGCAGCTGAGATGCGGACAGGCCGGCGGGGTTCGCCCCGCCGGTGCGCCTGCCCCCGGTGCGGTGTTCCTGCCGGGGGTTTTTCCGTTTCGGGGGTCCGGCGAGCGGCTCTGTGCGTCAGCCCAGTTCGGCCAGCCAATCCGCGAAAAGCCGTGCATTGGCCGAGGCGCCGCCGTGAATGCGCAGGTAGAAGGCATGCGGCGAGGGCATCGCGTCGGGCACCAGCTGGATCAACCGCCCGCTGCCCAGGTAGCCGCCCAGCAGGCCCTCCCATCCCAGCACGGCGCCGATGTGATCCTCGGCCGCCTGCAGGGAGATCAGGTAGTTGTTCAGGAAGAACCCCGGCCCCGTCGGCGGCGGCCGGCCCAGAGCCTGGAACCAGTCGGGCCATTCCGTCCAGGCGTTCAGTCCCGACTGGGTATGGATCAGCGGCACCTCGACCATGTCGTCCAGCGTCGCGATGCGATGGCTTTCGGCGAATTGCTCCGTTCCCAGCGCCAGGATACGGTCCCGGAACAGCAGGCGCGTCTCGTCTCCCTCGCGGGCCGGGTCACCGTAATGGATCGACAGGTCCACCCCCTGCGCCGTGCCGCTGTCCTGCACGATCTGGGAAATCGCCACGCCGGGATGCGCCTTCCAGAAGGCGGCCAGCCGCGGGGTCAGCCACAGGCCGCTCATCGCCGTGGTGGCCGCGATCGACACCCCGACCCGGTCCTGGCGGTTGCGGATCCGGGCCACGGTGTCCGAGATCGTCTCGAACCCGCGCTGCAGCGACACGAACAGAAGCGCCCCCGCTTCGGTCAGCTCGACGCCCCGGTAATGGCGGTTGAACAGCGACTGGCCAAGCTCCTGCTCAAGCGCCTTGATTCGGTGGCTCACCGCGGCCGGTGTGACGTTAAGCTCGCTCGACGCGGCCTTGAAGCTTAAATTTCTCGCAGCCGCCTCAAAGCAGGACAGGTCCCCAAGGGAGGGCAGATCATAGGGTCTGGGCATGGTTCAGGTCGCATCCGGGCCTTGGATGTCGCAAGTGGACCATTGCGACAATGAGTTTAGCCAGGCTAATCCGAGATGAGTTTTTTGCCAATTGCGAAAACCGCGGCAAGCTGACTTCGTGCGCGCCAGTCCGCCCTCCCGACACAGGATAGCCCCATGGGAAGCCAGCACGCCCCGCTCAACGACCTCCTGGCCCAGCATCGCCCCGGCTATGCGCTTCGGCAGCCCTTCTACACGTCCCCCGAGATCTTCGATGCCGATCTCGAGGCGATCTTCTACCGCGACTGGCTCTTTGCCTTTCCCGCCTGCATGCTGGAGAAGTCCGGCAGCTACCAGCGCCTGAAGATCGGCGCCTACGACGTGGTCGTCCTGCGCGACAGCAAGGGCGAGATCCGGGCCTTTCACAATAGCTGCCGTCACCGCGGATCGATCATCTGCTCGGCCGCGCAGGGCCGTGTCGCCAAGCTGACCTGCCCCTATCACCAGTGGACCTACGACCTGGACGGGCGCCTGCTCTGGGCGCGCGACATGGGCGCGGATTTCGACCCCGCGCAGCACGGGCTGAAGCCGGTGCACTGCCGTGTCGCGGCCGGGCTCGTCTACATCTGCCTGGCCGCCGAGGCGCCGGATTTCGACAGCTTCGCCGAGACCGTGACCCCCTACCTGGGCGTGCATGACCTGTCGAATGCCAAGGTCGCGCATCAGTCGACCATCATCGAAAAGGGCAACTGGAAGCTGGTCTGGGAGAACAACCGCGAGTGCTATCACTGCGCGGGCAACCATCCCGACCTCTGCCGCACCTACCCCGAGGATCCCACGATCACCGGTGTGAGCGCCGATGGCACCTTCCCCGAGAAGGTGGAGGCCCATTTCAGCCGCCTGGAAGGCGCCGGTGCGCCGTCGCGGTTCCGGATGGACGAAGGCGGTCAGTTCCGCGTGGCGCGGATGCCGCTGCTGGACGGGGCACAAAGCTATACCGTCAGCGGCAAGATCGCCGTGCAGAAACGGCTGGGCCAGGTGCCGTTCCTGGATGCCGGCACGCTGCTGCTGTTCCATTATCCCACCACCTGGAACCACTTCCTGACCGATCATTCGATCACCTTCCGCGTGACCCCGATCGGCCCGCAGGAGACCGAGGTGCAGACCACATGGCTGGTCAACAAGGATGCCCTCGAAGGCGAGGATTACGATCTCGAGGATCTGACCCGCGTCTGGCGTCACACCAATGACGAAGACCGCCGCGTGGTCGAGGACAACCAGCAGGGCATCAATTCGCCCGTCTACGAACCGGGCCCCTATTCGAAGATGCACGAAGACGGCGTCCTGCAGTTCGTCGACTGGTACCTGACCCGCATGCGCGCCGCGCAATCCCCGCAAACCCTGGCCGCGGAGTAAACCGGTATGGCACGACACAAGGCCACCGCGGCCTGGACCGACGACGAAGAACTGGAATGCGTGTCGATCCTTCCGGAATCCCCGGACGTCATGACCGTGTGCTTCCAGGCCCCCTCGGGCCGGCCGTTCGAATTCCAGGCGGGGCAGTTCATCACGCTTGAACTGCCGGTGCCCGGCGGGCCGCTTTACCGGACCTACACGATCTCGTCCTCGCCCTCGCGGCCGAAGTCGCTGACGATCACGATCAAGGCGCAGGCGGAGTCGATCGGCTCGCGCTGGATCATGGACAACCTGCGCCCCGGCGGGATGATCAAGGCGACCGGCCCGGCCGGGCGGTTCACCTCGACGGTGCATCCGGCGAAGAAGTATCTCTTCATTTCGGCCGGGTCGGGCATCACGCCGATGATGTCCATGACCACAGAGATCTACGACCTTGGCCGGCCCAGCGACGTGGTCTTCGTCAACTGTGCCCGCCGCCCGTCCGAGATCATCTTCCGGCGCCGGCTGGAGCACATGGCCACCCGCGTCGAAGGGCTGGACCTGAAATGGGTGGTCGAGGAACCCGACCCCTACCAGCCCTGGACCGGCTACATGGGCCGTTTCAACCAGCTGATGCTGGGCCTTATGGCGCCCGACTATCTGGAGCGCGAGGTGTTCTGCTGCGGCCCCGAGCCCTTCATGACCGCCGTGCGCGAGGCGCTGGCGGGTCTGGGTTATGACATGGACCATTACCACCAGGAAAGCTTCCACGCGCCGCAGATGCCGGTCGCGGGGCTGATCGAGGCGCCGGAGCCCGAAGACGATCTGCCGGAAGAGGACGTGATGGCCGAAATCTCCTTCGAGATGTCGGGCGTGACCCAGGCCGTGCCGGAGACAGAGACCGTTCTGGCCGCCGCGCGCACGGCCGGCGTGGCGATCCCCTCGGGCTGTACCTTTGGCGTGTGCGGCACCTGCAAGGTCAAGAAGACCTCGGGCAACGTGCACATGGTCCACAACGGCGGGATCACCGACGACGAGATCGAGGAGGGCTACATCCTCGCCTGCTGCTCGAACCCGCGCGGCAAGGTCACGCTGGAGCTGTGATATTTCAGGAAGGGCCCCGGGGATGCACCTCGGGGCCCTTCTCCTGTCTGCCGGTCGCGTAGACCGAGATCCGCGCGGTCTATCCGCTGCCCGGTGGCGCCCGAGGGCCAGCCTCGGGTCAGTCGGCGGAGAGGAACCGGGCCACGTCGGTCTCGAACCGCGCGCGTTGGGTGATGTTCATCGCGTGGCCGCCCTGCGCGTACTCCACCAGCTCTGCACCGGGGATCCGCTCCCTCAGGCGATGCGACTGCGCCACGTCGACCAGCGCGTCATCCGTCGCCGCCATCAGCAGCACCTGCGTCCCGCCCTCGGGCCAGTCGCCAAGGCGGAAGCTGCGCAGGGCGCCGATCCGGGCCGAGAGATTGTCCGCACCCTGGAAATGGGCGGCGGCATGGGCCTCTTCGGCGGCGATCGCCTCGGGATGGGCTGCGATCCAGAACGGCGGGTAGAGGAAGTTTTGCTGGAGCGCGACGAAGGCCTCCAGCCCCTGCCCCGACAGCGTGGCAAGCCGGATGTCAAAACAGCGCGATGTGTGGCGGTCGATCTCGGGCCAGGCATTGATGGCGACAAGCCGGTCAAGCCGCGCGCCGTCCCGGCAGGCCAGATCGAAGCCCACCAGCCCGCCCAGCGCATGGCCGATCATGTCGAACCGCTCCACACCGGCCGCGTCGCAGATCTCCAGCACGTCATCGGCCATGTCGGCGATGGTGGTGGGGCCAAGCGCCTCTGCGTTCCGCCCCGTGCCGCGCTGGTCGTAGAGGATCAGGTCATACTCCCGCGTCCAGCTCTCCAGATGCGGTGTCCAGTAACCGGCGGCCCCGCCGAGACCGGAGCACAGAACAAGCGTGCGGGCGCCCTCGCGCCCGCAGCGTCGATGCTCAAACTGCATCACTTGATGACCGCGACCGTCGCGATCTCGACCAGGGCGTCGGGCTTCACCAACCCGCACTGGATACAGTAGCGGGCCGGCTTGTCGCCCGGGAAGTAGGTGGCATAGACCTCGTTCACCGCGCCGTAATTGGCCCAGTCGGTGACGAAGATGTGGTTCATCACCACGTCGTCCATCGTGCCGCCGGCGGTCTCGACCACCGACTTGATCGTCTCCAGCACATGCCGCGTCTGGGCCGCCGCGTCGCCCACGTGGACGACGTTGTTTTCCTTGTCGAAGGGCAGCGTGCCCGAGACATAGACCACCCCGTCGGCCAGCACGCCGGGCAGGTAGGGCGCGAGCGGCTTGCCGGAGCCTTCGGGGATCACGGGTGTCTTAGGCATCTATGCTGTCCTTTGCGTCAGACGTCAGGGCGGAACAGAAATCCGCCGTGCTGCCGACCCATCCGAAGAAGGTGGCAACGTTGTAAACGGCCGCATCGCGCACGAATTGCGGCCCGGCGTGATGCGTGGCGTCGTCCAGCATCAGGCAGTGGTATTCCAGGTGGAAGGCGTCGCGCAGGGTGCTTTCCACGCAGACATTGGTGGCGATGCCGACGAAGACCAGCTTGCGGATCCCGCGCGAGCGCAGCGCGCTGTCGAGCATCGAGTTGAAAAAGCCCGAGTAGCGCGGCTTGGGGATCACCACGTCGCCCGCCTGCGGTTGCAGCGCGTCGATGATGTCGTAGTCCCAGCCGCCCTTGGCCAGCAGCGTGCCCATCAGCTCGGGCCTGCGGCGCATGGTCTTCATGGCGTTGGACTTGGCAAGGTTGGGCGACATCGGCCCGCCCGCCTCAACGTAATCGCCGTCCCATCCGTTCTGCAGAAAGGTCACCAGCACGCCGGCCCGGCGGCAGGCGTCGATGGCGGTCCTGACGTTTTCGATACAGCCCTCGGCCCCGGTCAGATCGAAGCCTGCCAGATCGATATACCCGCCCTTAGAGGCATAGGCATTCTGCATGTCGACGACGACAAGCGCCGTCTCGGACGGATCGAAATCGAAATGCTCTGGTTCGGCAATGGCCGTGGTCATGCGGTTTCCTCCAGTTGGATGTTCTTGCGCGATGTCATGAGCGGCTGGATCTTCGCCCCGAAGGTCTCTGTTCCCTCAATGAATTCGTCGAAGGTCAGCATCACGCCGCCGACACCTTCGACCTCTGCCACCTCGTCCAGCATCTTCGCGACATTTGCATAGGAACCGACCAGCGTGCCCATGTTGAAATTCACCGCCGAGACCGGGTTGGTCATGTGGCGCACGTTGGTGTCATCGCCCGAAGATTTGTCCGCCGCGCCCTGCATGCCCATCCATTCCAGGGCCTCCTGGTCGGCGCCGGACTTGTAGAGGTCCCATTTCGCCATCGCCTCCTCGTCGGTCTCGGCGGCGATCACCATGAAGAGCACGACCGATGTCACGTCGCGCCCGGTCTTGGCGGTGGCTTCCAACAGACGCTCGGTGTTGCCCTGGAAGGCGGTGGGCGTGTTGACCCCCATGCCGAAGCAGAAGTTGTAATCGGCGTATTCGGCCGAGAACGCCATTCCGGCATTCGAGGAGCCCGCGCAGATCAGCTTCATGTCGGCCTGCGGCTGCGGGCTGAGCCGGCAGTCGTTCATGGTGAAATGCTCGCCCTTGAAATCGGACTGGCCGGTTTCCCACAGCTCGCGCAGGATGGTCGCGTATTCGCTGAGGTACTGGTAGCGCGTGCCGAAGAATTCGTCGCCCGGCCACATGCCCATCTGTTCGTATTCCGGCTTCTGCCAGCCGGTAATCAGGTTCACGCCAAAGCGCCCGCCCGAGATGCTGTCGATCGTCGAGGCCATGCGCGCCACGATCGCCGGCGGCATCACCAGCGAGGCGGCGGTGGCGTAGAGCTTGATCTTCGTGGTTGCGGCCGCAAGCCCCGCCATAAGCGTGAAGCTTTCAAGGTTGTGATCCCAGAATTCGGTCTTGCCCCCGAAGCCGCGCAGCTTGATCATCGACAGCACGAAATCGAGCCCGTATTTCTCGGCCGTCAGCGCGACCTGCTTGTTCAGCTCGAAGGTCGGCATGTATTGCGGCGAGGTCTCGGAGATGAGCCAGCCGTTGTTGCCGATCGGAATAAAAACGCCGATTTCCATATGTGTTTCTCCACGCTTGCGGTTTTGACCAACTAGTCAAAAAACGTGAAGCTCCCCAAAGGGCAGGAACGCCGGTCGGGGTGCGCCCCCGCGACTTGGCGCCGATTTGAGCGGGCGCGGCGCGCGACGATGGCAGATTGTGCGATGGCGAAACGGACAACAGGCGCCCCGCCCCGCCCCGGCGGTCGGGGCGAGGACAGGCGCGGCGGTGGCGGGCCTGCGAGTCGGCGCGGGCCTCAGCGGTTTCGGCCGAAGACCGGCGGCAGCCACATCCGCCCACCCCCGGTCCGATCCCCGGGAGGCTTTCCGCCGCCGGGGGGATCCGCGGCCTCGGCGGCCTGGAAGACCGTCGTGCGGTCGACCGTCTCGCCCGCGGCGAGCTTTGCCGCGGCCCACCGCGCGACGCGCGGGGCCGCGACGCTTGTACCACGCAGGGGCACCATGGAGCCGCTGGCCGATCCGGCGCTCAGCACTCCCGCCATCACCACGCTGTCGTCGCTCGCCGCCGAGGCATCGGGACCGAGTGCCCTGACAGGGTTGCCCGTGGGGCCACCGGCCGAGTAGTCGGCCATGACCCCGGTCGAGCGCACGTATCCCGCGATCACCGCCGGCAGGTCGCCGCAGGCCATGCCGCTGATCGACCCGGCGCGCCGCACCCGCCCCATGGCATTCGCCGGGTCCTCCTGCATCGGGCGTCCGCCGGGCCGCTTGAACCGGCGATAGGCCGCATCCTCCAGGTAGGATTGCCGCCCGAACTCGGGGAAGCCGGGCAGCGTCTCGTCGCGCTGGATCCAGGTCTGCAGCTCGACACTGTCGGGGGCCAGGCCCTTTTCCTTGACGAACGCAAGGGACCAGCTGCCCGAGGGCGCATAGGGGCCCGGCACGGTGGGATGCGCGGTGGGCGCGGCCCAGACCGTGAAGCGGCCGCGAAAGATCGGTGGGGCCGGCGGCTCGTAGGCGACCAGCGCCACGGGCGTGCCCTGGGCATCCACAGCGAGCGATATGTTCAGCAGGTTCCCGGCCGAGACCACCGCGGCCCCGGATACGCCGGGCGCGCGGACCTCCAGCGTGACAAGGCCGTCGGGCACCGACAATGCGACCGGCAACCAGGTTTCGATCACCGACAGACTGTTGTCCTCGGGCTGCAGCCGCCAGGACAGGCGATCAGCAACCGGTCCCGCGTCCTCCAGCCGCATCACCGCGTGACAGCGCGAGAGATTGCCGTTGCCCGACGGCAGCGTCAGCAGCGGCAGCGACGCGGACCCGTCGCCGAAGGACGACAACCTGCCGTCGATCTCCTTTTCCACCAGCCCCGAGCCGTCATGCGGCCCGGCGAAATTGCCGAAGCTGAAATTGATCACCATGGGCGGCGGCGGGCCATCCCCGCCCATGCTGTATTGCAAGAGCCGGTTCTTCAGGAAATTCAGCCCGTCGACCAGCGGCCCGCCGAGGTCGCTGCCGTTGGGCTGGGCCACGGCGCCGGTGGGCAGCTGGACCGCGATGATCCGCCGACGCGCGCCCTCGGGATCGTCGGGATCGTAGCCGGCCGCAAGGGCGGTCACGTGGGTGCCATGCGAGACACGCTGCGCACAGGCGGAGTAGCGCGCGCGATCCCAGTTGATCAGCTCCGTCCGGGCATAGAAGGCGGCCTCGTCGAGCAGACCGTTCCTTATGTTGTCCTTCAGCGCTGCCTCGATCTCTTTCCGCGTGAAGATCCGGCCGATGGTGGTCTGGACCGGCGCGGCGGGATCCGTTCGGGCATCCATGTTCCAGAAGAAATCGACCCGGCTGAGGTCCAGGTCCCCTGTGCCCGAGCGCCTTCGGAACAGGTCGTGGCCGATGCAGATCCCGTTGTCGATCACCGCGATCACCACACTGTCATCAGGCACCTTCACGGGCTCATCGGCCTGGACAAAGGGCTCGTCCACGTCTGCCACCGTGTCGGCGGGAAGCGGCGTAACCGGAATGATCCGGTTCAGACCGAGGACCGTCAGGCCGCCCGGGCTGTTGGCGGCCAACATGTACGCCCGTTGCACCAGGACCGTGAACCGGGCCCGGTGCGTCGCCTTGCGGTCATCTCCATCGTATTCCCCGGGCACAAGGATTTGCCCGGCCAGCTCCTGCCTTTCGGCCAGCTCCAGGATCCGTTCCAGCGAATTGAATTCGATGTCTTCTCCCGGCGCCCCCTCCTTCTCTGCCCCATTGCCGGGCAGGTCGGCCTGTCCGACGTTCGTGTCCGGGCTCTGGTCCTGTCCCTCCTCGAGCGCGGCCGGTTCGATCAGTGCCAGCCACCAGGGCTCCCCGGCAAAGGACTGATCTGCGTCGGTGAAGCGGTTGAGGATGTTCAGGCGGAATTCCAGGTTGGGATCGCTGAAATCCGGCGGCGCCTGCGTGTCGGTCCATGACAATGGCATATCACTGTTCCTCCCCTGCCCCGCTCAGAAGCCGGCCCATTCGGCCGCCGCCTTCTTCCACAGCCAGTCCAGGGGATCGGAATGAACCTGGTTCGGCAGGTGCCCCGTGATGGCGGTGTCGGCGACCCAGTCGCCCGGCGCGCTCTGGACCGGGGCGGTGCCCCCGGCAGGATCGTTGGGCGCGTAGTACCTGCGCCAGTCGAAATCGAGCGCCGGATTGGAGGCACCGTCCTCGTTGCCGTAGACCGAGCCGTCGAAGGTCCAGCTGCGGGCCGGTTCCTGCCCGGTGCAGCGATCCGCGAAATACCTGCCCAGCGTCAGCCCAAGCACCGCGCCGGCGGCACTGTCGACGGGGAAATGCACCCCGGCCACCGTGCGGTTGATGGCGATCCGCGCGGCCTGGCGCATCATCATCTCGCCCCAGGTGCCATCCGAATAGGGCACGGCCGGTCCCGTATCCACGTCGCGCAGAAGGCGCCAGAGCACCCGCGCGAGGGTAAAGGCCTCGGTCGCGTGGCCGCTGGGCAGGGCGCCATGGGTCGGCGTCCAGATCATCGGCTGGATCTGCGGCGAATATTCCATGGGCCGCTTGCAATCGAGCGCGTACTTGATCCGCATCTCGACGTAATTCGCCAGCCAGTGCGCCGCGGCCAGCAGTTCCATCGTGTAGGGCGTGCGCGCGGGTTCGATGAAGGCGATGGCACGCAGGAACTCCGTGGGCGCCGCCAGCTGGGCCAGGATCTCGGAGATCCGGTCCTGCCGCAGATCGGCATAGTTCGCCACCACCGTCAGCTGCGCGGCAAAGATCGCCTGGGTCGGGCGGCGCATCTTGATCAGCGGCTGGTACTTGGTGCCGGGCGTCGCGGCATCACCGATCTCCAGGTGGAAGATGTTGGCCCATCCGTCTTCGGTCGCGGTGGCCGGCGTATGGGAAAAGCCGATGCGGCTGCCCAGTTCAAGCGCGAAGATGCTGCCGCGCACCGAGGGCGAAAGCCGGTCGAGGTAGGCGGTCGTCTCCTCCGACGCGGCCGGCACGGCGTTGCCGGGGATCGCCTGCCAGTTGCCCGCGATCCCGTCGTGGTTGGTGATCAGCGCGCCCGAGACCATCGGCGGATTGGCCGGCCCCCCGAAGCTGCCGAAACTCCCGAAGCTGCCAAAGCTTCCGAAACTTCCAAAACTCCCGAAACTGCCAAAGCTTCCGAAACTTCCGAAACTTCCAAAGCTGCCTTCGGGTCCGTAGTTGAAATCGTTTGCCATGGCGGAACTCCATCTGGTTATGGCTGGGCTATTCAGTGGGTCATTCGGGAACCCCCAGGTCCCGGAGCGCGGCCGCGAAGGCCTGGCCGACCGGAAAGGCATCGCTTGGCGCGTTGCGGCGCCAGGCACTGACCGTGAACCCCGGCTGCAGCTTCATCAACTTGCCCAGGGTCAGGCGGGCCTGCGTCGGCATGCCGAGGTTCAGCTCGGCCACCGCCTTGATGCGCAGGGTTGACGTGTGGGACCGGTTCAGCCGGATCGAGGCCTTGGCCAGCTCCAGCGCGCGGGCGTAATCCCTGGCCGAGAGGCAAGCGCCGGCGGCCAGGGCGAGGAAGAAGAACCGGTTGGGATCCAGCGGCGCCAGGTGCAGCGCGCGTTCGCAATCGCGCACCGCCAGGTCCCCGTCGCCGCGAAAGGCATGCAGCGTGCCCCGCAGGGCACGGCCTGTCGCCTCGTTCGGGCTGTGTTCGAGCGCGCTGTCATAGAGCTCTTCGGCCTCGTCGAGCTGGTGCAGCAGGTTGGTGCGTACGAAGCCCTCGGCGATCAGCGCCGAGGTGTTGGTCGGGTCGAGATCGAGCGCCCGGCCGGTCAGCGCCAGGGCCTGGCGCCCCTCCATCTGGAGGTCGTCGGACCAGCCCTGCGCCACCCGCAGCACGTGCCAGCGCGATTTCCAGGCCAGCGGGCCGGGTGTCTCGGGGAAGCGTTCGGTCAGCTCGTCCAGCAGCTGCCCCGCCAGGGCGAAATCATGGCGCGAGAGCCGGTGCATCAGCCCCACCGCCGCGGTCAGAAGCGAATAGGCCTTCAGCGTCGGCACCGGATGCGACAGCGCGCGCCGCACCTCGCTGTTCAGGATCGCCTGGTGCACCCGCCCGGCGACCTCGGAAAAGATCGCGTTCTTCAGAAGCAGCGCGTCGGGCGCCACGGTGATCCCGTCCGACCAGATCACGTGGCCCGACTGGACCGAGGCCAGCTCCAGCTCCAGCCGGATCGCGGCCTCGCTGACCACGGCGCTGCCGGACAGGATGAAATCGGCGCTGAGCGCCTTGCCGATGTCGCGCAGCAGGGCCGAGCCCGGCACGATGCCCGCCGTCGACAGGCGCGAGATCACGTTCAGCTGGTCCGACCGCGACAGGGCGACGATCAGGTCCTCGGTCACCAGATCGCGCCAGGCAAGGCTGTCCTTGTCGCCAAAGCTGACCTGCACGGGCAGAACGGCGATGGTCGGCAGCAGCTGTTCGTCGCCCAGGATCGCCGAGATGCGCGGCCTGTCGGACTTTGCGCCGACACTGAAGGCATGGACGGGATCCGCGACATTCTTCAGATGGACGGGCCCGATGTCCTCGAATTCGGCCACGAGATCGCTGGCCAGCGCGTCGCGCACATTGGCCGAGGCGGCAATCTCGCCCGGGCGGGCGCTGGCGGCCAGGCGCGCAGCGATGTTCACCTCGCGGCCATAAAGGTCGGCATCGGAACTGCGCAGCACGTCGCCCATGTTCAACCCGATGCGGATGTCGAAGCGGTCGGCCTCGGGCCAGCTGGCGTTTCCGGCGTTCAGACGATCCCGCATGTCGATGGCGCAGCGGACGGCCTGGCTGGGATCGTCGAACTCCATCATCAGCCCGTCGCCGATCTTCTTCACGATGCGGCCAGAGCCACTGCGCGCAAGCTCCGTCTCGATCTGGTCGACGAAGGCCAGCCAGCGGCGGATGGTGCGTTCCTCGTCGGCCTCGACCAGCCGGACGGAATCCACCACGTCCGCAAAGAGGACCGTCGACATGGAACGGCTGAGTACATCCGCATCAATGGTCGCATGCGGCCGCAGCATCGTGACCTCGATCCCTGTGCCGCTCAGCGGCTAATAAACATCAAAAAATCTTAACAGTTTTACACTACCTTAACGATTATACAGAAACGGGAATAAATTGCCACGCGAATTACATTTTTCCGGTATGGAGGACCGTCGCGTGGCGGCGTCGCCCCGGCGCAGCGTTGAAAACATGGGCACGGTCCGACACCAGAGGCAGTCCGGATCATGCGCCGTCAAATCATTCCGGCAAAACGCTCAACCCAGACGTGTCATGACTTGACTGTACGGCCCAGCCGCGCGGCACCTGCGTCAGCCCCGCGCGCAGCCAAGCGCCCTGAGCCGCGTCGCAGGACGACCGGCCGGGGCCGGCGCGCAGAGATGCCGTCGGAGTGGCCAAGGACCTCCCGTGCCGGACGCCCTTGTCACCTTTCGCCTCCGGCGCGCCGGGCCGGTCAGGGGAACCCCCTGGTCATGGGTCTGACCCTGCGGGCTACTCGGCGGCCCTGGCGGCCGGACGGGGCGCGATCTTCGCGGCTTCGAAACCGTTGGGGGTGATGCCACGCGGGGTGGCCATCTCGTAGGTGCCGCGCTTGAGGAACCGGCCCTGGCCCGGTTCGGCGCAAATCTCGCCGTCCTTCATCGCCAGCGTCCCGCGCAAATAGGTGGCGACCGGCCAGCCGGTGACCTCCATCCCCTCGTAAGGCGTGTAATCCACCGCGTGATGCAGCAGGTCGTTGGTGATCGTCACTCTGCGATCGGCGTCCCAAAGCACGATATCGGCATCCGCGCCGATGGCGATGGCACCTTTGCGCGGATAAAGCCCGAAGATCCGCGCCGGATTGGTCGCCGTCACGCGCGCAAAGGTTTCCAGGTCGATCCGGCCCTTGCTGACCCCCTCCGAGAAGACCAGCGGCATCCGCGTTTCCACGCCGGGCAGCCCGTTGGGGATCCGGCTGAAATCGGCATTGGCGCCGGCCGTCTCCTTGGAATTCTCGGGCCCCTCGAAGAAATAGGCCGAATGGTCCGACGAGATCACGTCGATCACGCCGCGGCGGATATCGTCCCAGAAATCCTCTACGTCAGAGGCATCGCGCGGCGCGGGGCTGCACATGTACTTGGCACCCTCGCGGCCCGGACGGTCCATGTCGGTCGCGGACAGCACCAGGTATTGCGGGCAGGTCTCGCCCCAGACCTTAAGGCCGCGCTTCTGCGCGCGCTCGATTTCCTCGGCCACGGCATGGCAGGAGACGTGGAAGATCTGGATCGGCGTGTCGACCAGCTCGGCCAGACAGATGGTGCGATAGGTCGCCTCGCGCTCGATCACCTCCGGGCGCGACCAGGCGTGGTACTTGGGCTCGGTGAAGCCCTCGGCCAGCAGCTGCTCGGTCATCCAGCCGATCGCGTCGTAATTCTCGCAATGCACGGTGACCATGCAGCCCTCGCGGTGCGCGGCGGCGAGAACCCGCAGGAACGCGCGGTCGGTCAGGTGCGCGTCTTCGTAGGTGAGAAAGACCTTCAGGCTGCGGAGCCCGGCCGCGACGACCCTGGGGATGTCCTCGAGCACGACCTTGTCGGTCGGGTCCGAGATGATCTGGTGGAACGTGTAATCGGCCAGCGCGGTCTCGCCCCGTGCCAGGGTCTCGGCCAGCACGTCTGTGATCTCCTCGCCCGCGTGCTGCGACACGAAAGAGATGATCGAGGTGGTGCCGCCGGCCAGCGCGGCGCTGGTGCCCGTGACCATGCTTTCGGCCCCGTGGCCCATTCCCGGCTCGACCTGGGCGATGTGGCAATGACTGTCGACACCGCCGGGAAGCACGGTCAGACCAGTGGCGTCGACCTCCTCGGCGCCGTTCAGGTCGGTGCCGATCGCGGCGATGGTTTCGCCGGTGATCGCGATGTCGCAGAGGCGCGGGCCGCCTTCGGTGACGACGGTGCCGCCTTTGATGACGAGGTCATAACGGGTCATTGCTGGGCCTTTCCTTCGGTCGTCTCCAGCCTGCGCCGGACGACCAGTTCCGTTTCCGGGTCGATAAGATATGCGCGCCATGTCGGGACGTGCCTGCGGGCGCTGGCCGGGCTTGACCTCGGCCATGGGATCGCGACGCAGGGCGCGATCGTCGCCGTGGTGGCGGGACATGGCACTGGCTTCCTGACCCAGCAGGTCCGCAACGTCAATGCCGCGCCGGGACCCGGCCCGGCTGCATCCCTGCATTGGCACCCGAACGGGGAAACGGCGGGCGGATCGGACCGGCGGGACCTGTGTCAGCCTGCTCGCAAACCTCCAGCCACCCCGGGTACACCGCGCTGCCTTGCGGCCGTCTCACCCCGCACCGAAAGGCGGCCGGCGGCCGAGTGACGGCACAGCCCTCGTCCGACCTGACCGCCGGCCGGTCCGGGCCGCGCTCAGAGAAGCTGGCCTGCCAGGGCCCCTGCCCCGTCATCCGGCACATAGGTCAGCTGCCCGTTGACATAGACGCGCGCGATCCCGGCAGAGGTTTCCTGCGGATTGTCGTAATCCGCAACGGCGCGGATCTTCGCCGGATCGAACAGCACCAGGTCGCCGGCACAGCCCGTTGCAATGCGCCCGCGATCCGCCAGCCCCAGAACCTTCGCCGTCTGCCCGGTCATCTTGGCCACCGCCTGCGCCTGGCTCAGCACCCCCTTGTCGCGGGCGTAATGGCCCAGAACCAGCGGGAAGCTGCCCCAGAGCCGGGGATGCGGGCGCCGGTCCCGCGGCAGCCCGTCCGAGCCCACCAGCGAGGGCGGCCAGGCCAGGATGCGCTCGAGGTCGCCATCGTCCATCTGGTGATAGATCGCGCCCCCGGGCCGCAGCCGTTCGATCGCTGCGGCCTGGTCCACGCCCCATTCGGCGGCCACCTCGTCCAGGTCGCGACCGGCCATTTCGGGATGCGGATCGGACCAGCTGATCGTGACCTTGCGGCTGTCGCGCGCGAAGGCCTCGATCAGCACGGTGGAGCTGGCGGTATAGGGATAGACGTCGATATCAAGCGGGATGTCGGCGCGGGCCTCCTCGATCATCGCGAGCGTGGTGCGCGAGAGGCCAAAGGCGGCCTGACCGCAGCACTTGTGATGCGAAATCAGCGTGCGCGCGCCGGAGCGGCGGGCGATGTCGATGGTTTCGGCCACGGCCGACACCACACCCGACCGCTCGTCGCGCATATGGGTCGTCCAGAGCTTGCCGGCAGCCGCCACGTCCCGCACCAGCGACAGGATCTCGCCGGTGGTCGCCGCCTTGGCCGGTGGATAGGCCAGCCCCGTCGACAGCCCCGCCGCGCCCTGCGCCAGCGCCGCGCCAAGATCGGCCTTCATCGCGGCGACCTCGTCCGCCGAGGCCGGTCCGGTCAGGTCCGCCACCCGCCGCGCCCGGAACACGGTATGGCCGACCAGCGGGACCACGTTGACCGCCGGCTGCGCCGCGCGCATCGCATCCAGAAACGCACCGAAACTGTCGAAACGGTATTCCTCCGCCGTGGCGATCAGGTCCAGCGGCGGGACCGGGGCATCGCGGGTCAGCAGCGGCGTCGGCCCGAGGCTGATGCCGCAATTGCCCGTGACGACGGTGGTGATACCCTGGCTGATCTTCGGCAGGATCGTCTTTCGGTCGAAGACCGCCATGTCGTCATGGGTATGCACGTCGATGAAGCCGGGCGCGAGCGCCAGGCCGCCGGCCTCCAGCACCTCGCCCGCCGCGAGGGTCAGGCCTTCGCCGGTTGCCACGATGCGGCCGTCAGCCACGGCCACGTCCATAACCGCCGGCGCGCCGCCGCTGCCGTCAAAGACCAGCGCGCCACGGATCAGCAGATCGCATTCCCTGTCGCCGCTCATGCCGGCTCCTCCTCTGTCCATCCGATGGCATCGCTGCCGCGCGTGCCGGTGACGGTGCCGTCGCGCAGGATGCAATAGGCCTCGGCGACGACCCGGCCCACGACCTCTCCGCCGGCCATGGCCGGATCGCCGCGCCGCACGGGGCAGCCTTCCCATTCCGGACGCTGCCATTGCGCGCCCGGCGCCTCGAACCCTTCGATCCCGCCGGAGCCTACCAGCAGCGCCCGGCACGGACCCGGATGCACCCGCTGCCCCAGCGCGGTGCCGAGGTTGGGCGCGGCATCGCCGGGTGCCATGCTGTCACGGATCGCCGAAACCGCAAGATCGGCCAGCGCGTGATGCGGAAAGATCGTGTTGTGCAGCACCGCCGCCGCGATCCCGTCGCCCGTGAAATGCGCCGCGCCGATATCGTCCCGCGCGCCGACCGAGGCGGAATTCAGCAGCGCGATGTCTCCGGCAAGGTTCATGGCGATCAGACCAGCGTCCAGCTCGGGATCGGCCGAGAGCGCGGTTTCGATGGCGACAGAGGGCGAAGCGCCCGCCCCCATGGCCGTCAGCGCCACGAGGTTCGGCGGATGGCCGTCGGGCCCGGCCATGTTCGGCAGGCGGTGGCCCGTCAACAGACCCACGGCGGGATCGCCGGGCGTGAATTGCGACAGCGGATCGGGCCGGTCGGGGCCCGACGACATCAGCACCGCGTGGCGCGCGCCCCTGGTCCGGGCGAACCCCGGCAGGGCCAGCAGCGCCTGCGCCCCGCCCCTCTGCGTTCCGAGGTCGAAGAGCGTGCCGTCCTCAAGCAGGACCGAAAGCGAGACGAAACCGCCAATGGCACCGCGCCCGACGGCCTCTACCGCTTCGAGACCGGCAAGGGCGGCGCGGGCGGCACCTGGGCCGTAGACTGCTATTCCGACGGTCACGGCCGGGCCACCATGTGCTGCGGCGCCACCTCGGCCAGCGCGCCCATGGGCAGGTTGGCGGCATCGATCACCGGCAGGGCGCCGCGTGTCCGTTCGGGATCGGGCACCGGAACGGCGGCCAGCAGCGCGCGCGTATAGGGATGGCGCGGATCGTTCAGCACCGCCTGGCGCGGCCCGATCTCGACGATCCGGCCCCGGCGCATGACGGCGACGCGGTGCGAGACCTCCTCGACCACCGCCATGTCGTGGCTGATGAAGAGATAGGCCAGCCCAAGGCTCTGCTGCAGTTCCAGCATCAGCTCAAGCACCTGGGCCTGCACGCTGACATCCAGCGCCGAGGTCGGCTCGTCCGCGACGATCAGCTTCGGGTTCACCGACAGCGCCCGGGCGATCGACAGGCGCTGGCGCTGGCCGCCGGAGAATTCATGCGGGTAGCGGCGGATATGGTCGGCCTCCAGCCCCACGCGCAGGAACAGCTGCTCGACGCGGTCCTCCATCTCCTTGCCCGAGCAGAGCCCGTGGATCACCATCGGTTCGGCCACCAGCCGCCCGGCGCTGATGCGCGGGTTGAGCGAGGCAAAGGGGTCCTGAAAAATCATCTGCATCTGCCGCCGCGCCTTGCGCACGCCCCCCGTCGACAGCTTGCGCATATCGGTGCCGTCGATCTCGATGACGCCTGAATCCAGCTCCAGCAGCCGCAGAACGGCCCGGCCGGTGGTGGATTTGCCGGACCCGGATTCCCCCACCAGCGCCAGCGTCTCGCCGGCGTCGAGGTCAAAGCCCACGTCCTGCATCGCCGCCGTGCCGCCGGATTTCGACGCGAAGAACCCGCTTTCGCGGAAGGTCTTGTTCATGCCTTGGGTATGCAGCAGCCGGCCGCTGACCGCGACCGGATCCGCGACCACGCTGCGCGGCGCGGCCGCCGCTGCAAAGGCACCAAGACGCGGCACCGCGTCCAGCAGCTTCTTGGTATAGGCCTCTTGCGGATCTGCGAAGATCTGGGCCACCGTCCCCTCTTCGATCTTGCGGCCCCGGTTCATCACCACGACACGGTCGGCCATCTCGGCCACCACGCCCATGTCATGGGTGATCAGGATGATCGAGGTGCCGAAGCGGGTCTTCAGGTCGCGCATCAGGTCGAGGATCTGCGCCTGAACGGTCACGTCCAGCGCGGTTGTCGGCTCGTCCGCGATCAGGATCGCCGGATCGGCGGCCATGGCCATGGCGATCATCACCCGCTGGCGCATGCCGCCCGACAGCTCGTGCGGGAACTGCTTCAGCCGCCGGTCCGGGTTGTCGAGCCCGACCAGCTCCAGCATCTCCTTGGCGCGCGCCTCGGCCTGGGCGCTGGACATGCCCTTGTGCTCCACCAGCGCCTCGGTCAGCTGCAGCCCGATCCGCAGGACCGGGGTCAGCGAGGTCATCGGCTCCTGGAAGATCATGGTGATCCGGTCGCCGCGAATGCCGCGGATCTCACCCTCGGTCAGGTGCAGCAGATCGCGGCCGTCGAACATGGCCGAGCCATCCTCGATCGTGGCCGCGCGCGGCGGCAGCAGGCCCAGCAGCGCCATGGACGACACGCTCTTGCCAGAGCCGCTTTCGCCGACGATGGCCAGCGTTTCTCCGGGATAGAGATCATAGGACAGGTCCTGCACCGCGAGGTTGCGTCTGGCCCCCCTGCCGAAGGCGATGGTCAGGTCCTTGACGGACAGAAGCGGGGTCTGGATCGGACGGGTCATCTTTGGCGCTGCCTCGGGTCAAGCGCCTCGCGGATGCCGTCGCCCAGCAGGTTGAAGCCCAGGACGGTGACGGCGATGGCGAGGCCGGGAAAGATCATCATCCAGGGCGCCCGGCTGATCAGGTCGCGCGAGGAGGATAGCATGAAGCCCCATTCCGGCTGGGGCGGCTGCGCGCCGAGGCCCAGGAACGACAGGCCGGCGGCGGCAAGGACGGCGGTGGAGACGCCGAGCGTGCCGATGACGATCAGCGTGGGCACCACGTTGGGCAGCAGGTGGATGAAGATCAGCCTTGCGTGCCCTGCCCCTGCGGCCACGGCGGCCTCAAAATAGGGTTTGCCCTTTTCCACCAGCACGACCGAATGGGTGACGCGGGCGTAGAACGGGATCGAGGCGATGCCGATGGCGATCATGGCGTTGGTCAGGCCCACGCCGAAGATGGCAAGGCAGGCCAGCGCGATCACGATCTCGGTGAAGGAAAAAAGTACGTCCACCAGCCGCATCAGCACCCGTTCGGTCCAGCCCGAGGAATAGCCGGCCACAAGACCCAGCAGCAACCCGCAGGTCAACGAGATGCCCACCGCGATCACGCCGATCTGCAGGGTCAGGCGGGCACCGTAGAGGATGCGGCTGAACACGTCGCGGCCGAAATCGTCGGTGCCCATGATATATCCCATCGACGGCGGATCAAGGCGCGGGCCGGCGGCCATGCGCAGCGGATCATAGGGCGCGATCACCGGCGCCGCGATGGCGCAGAAGATCAGCAGGCCCACGACGAAAAGCCCGATCAGGCCCGAGGGGCTCGCCAGCAGGGCCCGCCAGAAGCTGCGATTGCGCGCGGCGCCGGTGGTGGCGAGATTGTCGGCCAGCTCGGCCGTGGAGGAACCATGAACCATTACGAATACCGGATGCGGGGGTCGAGGAAGGCATAGGCCACGTCGATGACGACCGATGCCAGCGCGACGATGGTGGCGAAGAACAGGATGAAGCCCTGGATCAGCGGGTAGTCGCGGGCAAAGACCGCCTCGATGGCGAGCCGCCCGACCCCGTTCCAGGCAAAGACGTTCTCGACCACGATGGCCCCGCCCATCAGGTAGGCGAATTGCAGGCCCAGCATCGAGACCACCGGCACAAGGCCCGACCGCAGCGCGTGGCGATAGAGCACGATGGATTTCGGCAGGCCCTTGGCGCGGGCGGTGCGCACGAAATCCTGGTCGAAGATGTCGATCATCGCCGAGCGCGTCAGCCGCGCCAGCACGGCGGCATTCGCCAGCCCCAGAGTCATCGCCGGCAGGATCAGCGACCGCCAGTCGCCCCCCGCCACGGGAAGCCATTGCAATTGCAGGGCAAAGAGGAACAACAGCAGCAGGCCCAGCCAGAAATGCGGCATCGAGACCCCGACGATGGCCAGCACCATGGAGCTGACATCGACCCATGTGCCGCGCTTGTAGGCGGCGAGGAAGCCCAGGCTCATGCCGACCACGATGGCGATGGCCAGCGACGAGATCGTCAGCGCCAGAGTCGCCGGGAACCGGGTCAGCAGGATGTCGAGCACCGGCTGATCTCCGACGATGGAATTGCCCAGATCGCCCTGCAGCAGCCGGCCGATATACATGAAATACTGCTGCCAGATCGGCTGATCGAGGCCGAGCCGCACGCGGATCGCCTCCAGCTCTTCGGGGGTGGTCTGGAAAGAGCCATACATGATCCGGACCGGATCGCCCGGCACCAGGTGGATCAGGATGGTCACGGCGATCGTGGCGATCCAGATCGTGACCAGGGCGGCCAGCACCCTTTGAACGATGAACTTGCCCATGGGGCTCCCTTCCGGCTGGGGTCGGATTTCCGGGGAAAGAGCCGGCGCGCCCGGGGACATTGGGCGCGCCGGCGGCAGGACATGGTCAGCCGTCGCTGAGGGTCACGTCCTGGAAGTTGGGGTGCAGGAAGGGCCCGATCTTGAAGCCCTCGACCTCGGGGCGCACGGCAAAGACCCATTCCCAGCCGGGTGTGTAAAGCCCGATGTGAACGGCGTTTTCCATCAGGTACCTGATGACCGCCTGCACCTTCTCAAGCCGTTCGTCGGGGTCGATCGTGGTGCGGGTTTCCTCCAGCATCGCGTCCAGCTCGGGCGACTGGTAGCCGGAATAGGCGCCAGGGGAATGCCACAGCTGATAGAGGATATCCGGGTCGTACCAGGACCAGGTCATCATGTCGAAGGTGCCCGGGGTTTCCGCGTCGGGGCTTTCGTTCTGCTCCTTCACGCGGGCGTTCATGGTGCCGATGTCCATGATCTCGATCGAGGCCTGGATGCCGACCTGCGCCAGCTGGGCCTGGAAGATCTCGGCCAGCTTGTGCCGGTTGCCGCCGGTCCAGACGAACATCGTCGTCTCAAGCGGGTTGTCGGGGCCGTAGCCCATCTCGGCCAGCAGCTCCATGGCCTTCTCTGGGTCGTATTCATACCCGTACTGCTTGCAGAATTCCTGATCGTTGCCGAACACGCCACGGGCGATCGGGCACCATTCACGCTGGCTGAGGCCGCCGTAGATGATGTCGATGGCCATCTGCGCATCGGTCGCGTAAGCCACGGCCTGGCGCGCGCGGATGTCGTCGAAGGGCGGACGCGAGATGGTGAATTCCCAGAACACGTTCTGACCGGTGTTGTCGGCCACCACGATGTCCAGCTCGCCGGCCTCCTTGATCGCCTCGACGTCATCGAACGGCGGCTCGGCGATATGCACCTCGCCGGTACGCAGCGCGGCCAGGCGGGTCTGCGGCTCGGGCACGGTGCGGATGATCAGTCGGTCGAACTGCGGCGGGCCGTCGTTCTCGACCGGCTCGCCCCAGTTGACGTAGTCGGGGTTGGTGTCCAGCACGATCTCGTCGCCCTTGACCCATTCGACCAGGCTGAAGGGCCCGGTGCCGATGGCGGTGGACGACCCGAAGGTGTCGGCGGTGTTGGTGTCGCAGACCATGGACGAGAAGCTGTCGGCCAGGAACGGCAGGAAGGCGCCGAACTTGCTCTCCAGAGTGACGGTGAAGGTCAGCGGATCCACCACCGTCACATCGGTGATCGGGCCCCAGCTGGTCCGCGTCAGGCTGGGGGTGTCGCCGAAGGCCCGGTCGATGGTGAACTTGACGTCATTGGCGTCGAATTCGGTGCCGTCGTGGCACAGGATGCCGTCGTTCAGGGTGAAGGTGTAGTCCAACCCGTCCTCGCTGACCTCCCAGGATTTCGCCATGTTCGGGCCCGGGTTGCCGTCCATGTCGAAGGCCAGCAGCGTGTCATAGATCTGGTCCCAGACCTGCATCGACAGGGTGCTGGTCGCGCGGTGCGGGTCGAGGCTGTCGATATCGCCGTAGCGCGCCCAGACCAGCTCCTGCGCGGTGGCACCGCCTGCGGCCAGCGCCAGTGGCGCGGCCAGTGCGGCACCCAGAACCGGCCCCCGCCAGAGTGTTCCCAAAAGTCTTCCGTCCATTCCGATCGCCTCCATCAGCTCCAGTCACGGCACCTCTCATCGAGGCGCGACTGAGCATCAGGCTCGGCAGGGGACACCCAATCGGGCAAGAAAAAAGTTCATATCTGATTTTTGCAATTTCAGAAATGAGTCTTTCCGCGGCGCAGCGTTCCCTTCAAGATTTCAGTTCTGAAATCCGTTCACTCGTTGCTGCTGCTTTCTTCAGCCCATTGTGAATGGATCGACTCGATGTGCTGCAGCCGCTGCACCGCCGAATCGCCGGTCCGGGATGCGACCCGGGCGCAAAGATAGGTGATCAGGCTGACCGGCGCGGTCATCGACCCGAACAATGTGGGCCCGTCGCTGCGCCCCCGCAGGATGACATCGGCGCCGCGCTTGTCGCCCGGGGCAAGCGTGTTGGTGACGAGGATGATCTTGGCGCCTGCCCGGCGGGACGAGCCGATGATGTTGCGCAATTCCGGGTTCCGTCGCCCCACCCCGAAGGCCAGCACCGTGTCGGCAGGCTTGATCGAGGCGAATTCCTCGGGCACCGGGAAGCCGCTGAGCGGGATCATCCGGATGTCGGGAAAGACCTTGATCAGCATCGCCCGCGCGAACAGGGCCAGCGGATAATCCTCGCCAAAGCCCACGACCCAGAGCTTGGCCGCCGCGCAAAGCATCTGCACCGCCTCGGTCACCTGGTCCGCCGGCAGCGCCTCGAAGGAGCGGACAAGGTGTTTCACCTCGGCATCGAGGTATTCGCCGGGCGACAGCGTCCCGCCCGACAGGGCCGGGACCTGGGGGGCCGCCAGTTCGGCCGAGCGCGCCTCGCGGATCTCGCGCTGCGCGTCACGGTAGCCGCCGTAGCCCAGCCGCCGGAACAGCCGCGCGGCGGTGGCCTTGGAAACGCCGGCCTGTTCGGCCAGGTCGGCCGCGGTGAACTGGCCGACAACGCCCACGTCCTCCAGCAGCAGATCCGCAAGCTTGCGCTCGCCCCTCGGCATGTCGTCGTAAGTCGTCAAAAGACGCTGGGCGATGTGCGAAGTGTTGTGCATGTCACTGTTGTTCTGGCCGCCGGCCGATTTGGAAAAATGCCAGCCCCGGTGGGGCGATCGACCCTTTTCATAGGCCCTGAGGCCGCCATGGTCGAGGGTCGGCAGGCAAAGCGGCGGCCAGGGGCCCTGCCCGGACCGGACCGGCCGATCGACAACGTGCCACCCGACAACGTCCCCAACACCGGCTCAGCCCTCGGGTATCCCCAGGGCGGCCATCTGCTCTCCGATCCGGTCGAGCACGCAGGGCGAAAAGACCATCGCTTCCTTGAACCGCTGCACCGTCATGTTCGGATGCGCCGTCATCAGCGCCTGGGCCGAGGCGCGGGCCTCGGCCTCGCGCCCGTCCCCCAGCAGCGCGGCACAGAGGTTGCGGTGGACCCAATGGGCATTGGGCCGTTCCTCCAGTGCGCGCAGGAAGTATTCGGCGGCGCGGCCATCCTCGCTCGCGACCTGGTACGCGCTGCCCATGCCGACAAGGTTGTTGAAATTCATCGGGTCCAGGGGGCTCAGCCGCATGGCACGGTCAAAGAACTGCTTGGCCGCCTCCGGCCGATCGGCATAGGTTTCAAGCCAGCCAAGCCGGCTGAGCGCCCAGGCGGCGTTGGGATCCAGCTGGTTGGCGCGCTCCAGCAGCACCCGCGCCGTGCCGTAGTTGCGCGCGAATGTATGGACCGCCCCCAGCACCGCCAGGATCAGCGGGTCGTCCGAGGATAACTCGGCCGCCCGCTCCGCCCGTTTCAGCGCCTCGGCCTTGGCGACGGCGATGTCCTCGGCCCAGTTGTAGACCGACCGCTGCGCCCAGCACCATCCGGCCAACGCCAGGGCCAGCGGGTAATCCGGGTCGATCTCGAGCGCCTTGTCCAGCAGGTCCAGCGCCCGGGCGGCCGACTGCTCCTCCAGCATCCAGACATCCGGCATGGCGCGCATCGTGTAATCGTAGGCGCCCAGGTCATGGGGCGGCTTGCGGCGGGTGCGCTCGATCTCGGCGAACTGGATCGACGGCTGCAGCGCGCCGGCGACCTGTTCGGTGATCTTGTCCTGCAGTTCGAATATGTCGTCGAGCGAGCCGTCGTACCGGTCGGCCCAGAGATGCGCCCCGCCGTCCGTTTCGATCAGCTGCACGGTGATGCGCACCCGGTTCCCGGCCCTTTGGACCGACCCTTCGAGCACGTATTTCACCCCCAGTTCCCGCCCGATGTCGCGCACGTTCACGTGCCGTCCCTTGTAGGCGAAGGCAGAATTGCGGGCGATGACAAAGAAGGACCGGATGCGCGACAGGGTGGCGGTGATCGCCTCGACCACGCCATCGGCAAAATACTCCTGCTCGACATCGCCGGACATGTTGTCGAAGGGCAGCACCGCGATCGAAGGCTTGTCCGGGCGCTGCAGCCTTGCGCGCCCCGCCCCGTCGCGGCGCCCCGGCAGGGTCTCGGCGGGCCAGCGGAAGACCCGGACCGACCGCACCATGTTCTTCAGCTCGTACTCGCCGTCATCGGCGAAGATCGCCTTGATGCGGCGGCCCAGGTGTTCATAGGTGCTGGCGCTGATGCTGATCCCGCCCGGCGAGGCGATCTCCTGCAGACGCGCGGCGAGATTGACGCCATCGCCGAAGATGTCGCGGCCGTTGAAGATGACATCGCCCGGGTTGATGCCGATGCGCAGCTGCAGCAACCGCCGGCCCTGCGGGTCTTCGGGACGCGCGGCCATGGCCTGCTGGATCTCGAGCGCGCAATCGACGGCATCGACGACGCTGACGAACTCCACCAGCGCGCCGTCCCCCATCAGTTTGACCACCCTGCCCTGATGAGCCCGGACGCGGGGGGCAAAGATCTCGCGGTGGATGCGATTGACAGCGTCCAGGGTGCCGGCCTCGTCGGCGTTCATCATCCGCGAGAATCCGGCGATGTCCGTTGACATGATCGCGGCGAGTCGGCGATGGACGGTTTGCTCGGTCATGTACCCTCCGCATCGTCGGGTCGGGGTCGGATGACTCAAGCCTGCCCCGATCCGGAGCTGTCGTGCAAGACACGGCACCGCACCCTCCCGGGCTGCGCGTCAGCCTGGGCGCGCGGCGGCTTTTGAGGAAGCAGATTGTGTCCTGAGACTCAATGATAACACGAAACCGCGCCCAGACGAGACCGAGCTTGTGACAGCAGGCCCTTTTGCCCCCAAAGGACACGGGGCGCGGCCGTCCTGCGCCAGGCCCTGTCCATCCGGCCTGGACCTGCCCACCGCAGGCCCTTAGGCCGGTCCTGCCGCAGAGGTTTGCCAAACACCCCGCCGCGACCGGGGCGATACCCGATCCATGCCCCCTTCCGTCCGGCCCGCCCGGTTCTCCATCCCGCTTCGGTGAATGGACGGGTAACGGCGGCATCCGCCACAGCCTCCGCGAATTTGGGCAATCTCCGGTCATGATGCCAGCAAAGATGTCCCGGTGATTGATATCCGTATCCTCGGCATGGATACCTGCCGGTCAGGACATAGATTGAAAGCCTCAACACCCCCGGGATTGCCCCCGGGAACTGAAAGCAACCACCTGATGAAAACCTTTGACGATCCGCGCATGCGCGGGGTGCACCAGATCCTCGCCGCGATCGAAAGCGGATCCCTCAAGGCCGAGACCGTCTTTGCAGACGGCCTTGACCTCATCGCCGAACAGGACCCGGACATCCGGGCCTGGGTCAGCGTGAATGACGCGGGCCTCGCGCAGGCGCGCCGCATCGACCGGGGGCTCGCCCCGCACGGCGGCCTGACCGGCGTGCCCCTGGGCGTGAAGGACGTGATCGAAACGCGCGACCTGCCCACCGCCTACGGATCCGGGCTTTATGCTGGCCACCGCCCCGGCACCGATGCCGCCTGCGTCGCCAAGGCCAAGGCCGAGGGAGCGCTGATCATGGGCAAGACCGTCACCACCGAATTCGCCTTCATCTCGCCCAACGAGACCTGCAACCCGCACAACAGCGCCCATACGCCCGGCGGCTCCTCCTCCGGCTCGGCCGCGGCCGTCGCGGCGGGCATGGTGCCCGTGGCCTATGGCACCCAGACCTCAGGTTCGATCATCAGGCCCGCGTCCTTCTGCGGCGTGGTCGGCTGCAAGCCCAGCTTCGGCCTGATCGACCGCACCGGCACCAAGACGCTGGCGCAAAGCCTCGACACGATCGGCGCTTTCACACGCAGTGTCGGCGACCTTGGCATCGTGCTGGCCGCGCTCTCGGACCGCCCCGCCCTGGCCGAGGCCGGCGTGCCGGACGAGGCCCCACGCATCGGTCTCTTTCTGCCGCCCGAGGCGGACGTGGCCGAGGATTACACCCACGAGATCCTGCAGGCCGCCGCCCGCGCCGCCGATGCCGCCGGCGCCACCGTGACCGACACCGCGCCGACCGAGATCAGCCGGCGTCACCTGGCGATCCACGAAGGCGTCATGGACCGCGAATTGCCCACCGCGCTGATGGACGAGCGGCTGCACCGGAACGAGCGGCTGGCGCCGATGACCCGGCAGGGGCTGGTCGATCTCTGGACCCGGTCCTCGGTCGAGACCTACGATGCCGCGATGCGCGCCATGGCCGAGGCGCAGGCGGGCTTTGCCGAGCTGATCGGCGAGAACGACGTGCTGCTGACCTTCGCCGCGCCCGGAGAGGCGCCCGAGGGGCTGGGCTATACCGGCGATCCGACCTTCAACCGCGGCTGGACCATGCTGCGTGTGCCCTGCGTCACCCTGCCCGCCGGACAGGGGCCAAAGGGCCTGCCCGTGGGCGTGCAGCTGGTGGGCCGGTTCGGAGAGGATGCCCGGGTGCTGCGCGCGGCCGCCTTCCTCGAAAACGCGCTGGCCGCGGCCTGACCCGGGGCCCCGGATCGGCCGGGGGCCTCATCGGGTCTCCGGCCGCGCAGCCGCTGAAGGCAAACGGGCCCTCGGCTGCGCGGCCGGAAACTCAGCCGATGTCGAAGACCACGCCCTGGGCCAGCGGCAGCTCGGTCGAGTAGTTGATCGTGTTCGTCGCGCGGCGCATATAGGCGCGCCAGGCGTCGGATCCGCTTTCGCGTCCGCCGCCGGTCTCCTTCTCGCCGCCGAACGCGCCGCCGATCTCGGCGCCCGAGGTGCCGATGTTCACATTGGCGATGCCGCAATCGGAGCCGCGGGCGGACAGGAACGTTTCCATCTCGCGCAGGTCGGTGGTGAATATCGACGAGGACAGGCCGCCGCCCACCGCGTTGTGCAGCTCCAGCGCCTGGTCGAAGTCCTTGTATTTCATGACATAGAGGATCGGCGCGAAGGTTTCGCGCAGGACCGGCCCGGCCTGCTCTGGCATCTCGACCAGGGCGGGATGAACATAGATCGCGCCCTCCGGCACATCCGTCGCGCGCGCGCCGCCATGGACGACACCGCCCAGCCCCCGCGCCTCGTCCAGCGCCTCCAGCATCGCATCATGGGCCGCCTTGTCGATCAGCGGGCCAACCAGCGCATCGGTCTCAAGCGGATTGCCCACCGTGACCGAGCCATAGGCCTTGATCAGCGCCGGCACGATCTGGTCATAAACGCTTTCGTGCACGAAGAGCCGCCGCATGGTGGTGCAGCGCTGCCCGGCGGTGCCCATGGCACCGAAGGCCACGGCGCGCAGGGTCATCTCCATGTCGGCCGAGGGACAGACGATGCCCGCGTTGTTGCCGCCCAGTTCCAGGATGCAGCGGCCGAACCGCGCCGCGACCTTCGGCCCGACGATGCGCCCCATACGGGTCGAGCCGGTGGCCGAGATCAGCGCGACCTTCGGGCTGTCGACAAGCACCTCGCCCAGCGCGGGCCCGCCGATCAGAACCTGGCTCAGCCCCGCGGGGGCATCGGCGCCGAACCGGGCCAGCGCCCGGTCCAGCACGGCCTGCACGGCCAGCGCGGTGAGCGGGGTCTTTTCCGAGGGTTTCCAGATCACCGGATCGCCGCAGACCAGCGCAAGGGCCGCGTTCCAGCACCAGGGCGCGCAGGGAAAGTTGAAGGCGGTGATGATGCCCACGACACCCAGCGGATGCCAGGTTTCCATCATCCGGTGGCCCGGCCGTTCTGTGGCGATGGTCAGACCGTAAAGCTGGCGCGACAAGCCCACGGCGAAGTCGCAGATATCGATCATCTCCTGCACCTCGCCCTGGCCCTCGGACGGGCTCTTGCCCGCCTCGACGGACACCATGCGGCCCAGGTCCTCCTTCGAGCGGCGCAGTTCCTCGGCGAAAAGCCGCACCAGCTCGCCCCGGCGCGGGGCCGGCACCATGCGCCAGGCGGCAAAGGCATCGTGCGCCCGGGCCACCATCGCCTCGGCCTCGGCCGGGGAATGCTGTGCCAGGGTCGCGACGGGCTGTCCGGTCACCGGCGAGGTCACCGTCAGGCCCGCGCCTGCATCCAGGGCGACCGTCGCGCCGCAGGCCGCCATCGTGTCCGCGGTCACTGCCGCGAGGGATTTGCTGTGCATCGTGGTCTCCTTTGCTCGTGCGGAGCGTGCCGAGGTCGTCGCGGTGCGCTCCGCGCGGATCTGCCCGCCTCCCGGCGCCATGGCCACGCCTATGGCACCCGGTCGTCGCGCGCCATCATAGCGACAAGGCGCGCGGAAACCGAACGCGGGATCAGACTGACCCCATTCCGTTTGCGCATGGTGGCTTGCCCGGATGCCCCGCCCCGGGCATGCTGCGCGGGGCCACATTCCGGGAGACCGACAGGTGATCCGACAGCGCCGCTTCCTGCCCGACCTGCGCCTGATGCAGACCTTCGAATGCGCCGCCCGACATGGGAATTTCACCCGTGCCGCCGAAGAGATGGCGTTGACACAAAGCGCTGTCAGCCGCCAGGTGCGCGAGCTTGAGGCCCAGCTGGACAAGCCGTTGTTCAAACGGCTGCCCGGGCGCGTGGTGATGACCGCCGCCGGCCGCGACCTGTTGCCCGAGGTCTGCCGCCTGCTGGAGATGGCCGAGATCACCATGCGACATGCGAATGCCGGCGCCGTGGGCGACCGCGTGCTTGCGGTCAACGCACTGCCCACCTTTGCCACGCGCTGGCTGATGCCCCGCCTGCCCGCCTACCTGAAGATCGCGCCTGAAACCCGGTTCGACCTGACGACGATGCAGGGGGTCTTTGACCTGGATGAGCGCAACTGCCACCTTGCCATCCATTACGGTCAACCCGCCTGGCCCGGCGGCAGCTGTACCTATTTGTGCAGCGAGATCGTGTTGCCCGTGGTCGGCGGCGCCCTGCGCGACAGGCGGATCGACAGCGCCGGTGACCTGGCCGGCCTGCCCAAGATCCACCTGTCCGACCGCCCGTTTCTCTGGCCCGACTGGTTCGCGCGGCAGGGGCTTGAGATGCCGGATGCGCGCGAAGGCCATTGGGTCGACCAGTTCTCGCTGACGATCGAAGCGGTGCGCGCCGGCATGGGCTGCGCGCTGCTGCCCGCCTATCTGATCGAGCCCGAGCTGGAGAGCGGCGCATTGAAGGTGGCGATCGAGATCCCCCATTCCACCGATGCGGGCTATTACATCGTCACCCCGGAACGCGGCGCCGAGACGGCCGCGGCCTTCCGGGACTGGCTTCTGACGCAGGTGTCGTTCCGGCCGCTGGCGGGATAGCGCCGGCGCGGGTGCGAACACGCGCGGGTCCCAAGAAAAAGGGGGCGGTGCCCGCCCCCTTCGGTTCGTATCGCGTCCGGATCAGAACAGGAAGAATATGTCCGGCGCATCCTCCAGGGCCAGCCCGTTGAACCGGACCGAGCCCGCGCCGCCCAGATCGGAGAGATCCAGCAGGGTCGACCCGTCCGGCAGCTCCTCCATCGCCGAGAGCACCTGTGCCATCCCGGTATCCGGGTCTAACCCGTAATCCGTCAGGTCCAGCGTATCGCTGCTGAGGTCGAAGTCACCGATCCGGTCGTTTCCGTTGCGGATGTGCATGACAAAGACATCCGATCCGCTGCCGCCCAGCAGAACGTTGTCGCCCCGGCCGCCGATCAGCACGTCGTCGCCCGGGCCACCGGCCAGCAGGTCTGCGCCGAGCCCGCCGATCAGCCTGTCATCGCCGGGCCCGCCATTCAGCGTGTCCGCGCCACGGCCGCCGCGCAGCACGTCGTCTCCGCTGCCGCCCAGCAGGATATCGTTGCCGCGGCCGCCCAGCAGGTAATCCGCGCCCTGCTCGCCCCGCATCACGTCGTCCCGGGCGCCGCCCCATATGGTGTCGTCGCCCTTGCCGCCGCGCAGATCGTCGGCGCCGATGCCGCCCATCAGCAGGTCGTCTCCGGTGCCGCCTTCGACGAGGTCGGCGCCCCGGCCACCAAAGAGCCGGTCATCGCCGGGCCCGCCATTCAGCGTGTCCGCGCCACGGCCGCCGCGCAGCTCGTCCGCGCCGATCCCGCCCTTGAGCACGTCGAAGCCCGGACCGCCCCGCAACTCATCCATCCCGCGCCCGCCGATCAGCACATCCGCACCGGTGCCGCCGGTCAGGGTGTCGTCCCCGGCCCAGCCCCGCAGTTCGTCCGCACCTGCACCGCCAAGGACCACGTCGTCGCCCGCACCGCCGGCAAAGGAGTCGTTGCCCTGCCGCATCCGGATCTCGCCGTTGTAGCGCCCCGGGCCGCGCGCGATGTCGTCGCCCGCGCCAAAGCCGATGTCGCCCCGGATCAGACCCTGGTTCACAAGGGTGCCTGTTCCGGTGTCCAGGCTCAGAACCGTGCCATCGCCGGCCAGGCTGAGAATGCCGTCCTCGCCGATCACCGCGATGCCGCCGGGCCCCTGCATCCGGACACCGCTGTCGCCCCGGAAGATCGCCTCGCCATTCACCAGCAGGCGCGAGCTGCCGGCCTCGTCCGGCAACACCGTCACGCCGAAGGCTCCCCCGTCGACATCCGGCAGGCTTGAGACGAACCGGTCTCCCGCGCGCACCGCCGCCGCCGTCTGTACCACCAGAGGCACGTCGGCCTCGCCTTCCAGGCGGCCGGTCAGCCCTTCGGACACCGGGGTCAGCCGGACCGAGATGTCGTCGAAATCGCGGCTGCCGGCGCCATCCTCGAACGCAAAGAAGGACTGACCCAGCACGCGGACGCTGTCGCCGTCGCCTTCATCGCCGTTCTCGGCCGGAGCAAAGAGGACCTCGCCCGTATCGGTCAGCACGACCGGCGCGTAGAACCCCGTCTCGCCCGCGACGGTCCAGGTATTCGCGTCCCGGAAATTGCCCGCGCCCCGCATGGAGAACCCGCCGTCCAGATTGGCGCGCAGAGTGGCGTCAAAGCCCGCCTCGTCCTGGCCGACGCCGCCGACCGACCAGCCGCCGTCATCGTCTATGTCGACCTTGACGAAACCAAGCCGGTTGCCGCCCTCGGCGTCCCCGGCCAGGTCGACACGGATCTTCTGCCCGGTGCGGACGAAGACGAAAGGCTCGCACGTCTCCCGCTGGGCATCGGCCAGCTGCGCGGCGTCGGAGAGCGTGTTGTCGACGTCCACGTCAAGCACGTGACCGCCGACCTCGACCCTGGCACCGCCGTCGGATTCGGGCGTGGCGACCGCCAGATCGCCCCGGGCATTGCCATCCGCATCAAGCGAGACGAAGCCCAGCCGCGCCTCGGTGGGCAGGTAGAGGCTTTGCATGCCGTGCAGCGCCTCGCCGCCGTCCGGCAGGGCCAGCGCGCCCAGGGTCAGGACCTTGGCGTCCTCAACCGAAACGCCGCCCGTCGCGCCCGTCTCCGCATGGATCAATGCGCCCTTGGCGTCGGTCAGCACAACCGCCACGGCGGCACCGGCCACCTGCGGCGCTTCGGCGGAGCCGATCCGGACCCAGTTGCCGGCGACGTCGGGCCCGCTGTCATTGGCGATCTTCAGCGCCCGCCCGCCTTGCGCCAGCGCAAGGGGCTTTTCGGCCACGTCGACAGTCAGTGTCAGCGGGCTGCTCTGCGCACCGATCGGGATCATCTCGTCGTTGGTGCCCGGCAGAAATTCGGTCATGGTCACGGTATAGGTGCCGTTGCCCAGGGCCTTCGCCTCGGTCATCCATTGCCCGTCCAGGTCCGACCGGGTGGTCAGGAACGGCACCGCGGCCCCGGCTCCGGTCAAGGTGCTGATCTGGGCATAGTTCAGGGCGCCAACCTTGTTGGAATAGCTGTCGATCCACTCAGAGACAGAGGCCGATGCCGCCTTTGAGTTGTTGAGGCCGGTCCAGCCGAAGGCAACCTCGGCGCTGGTCGCCGTTGCGCTGGTGTTGATCTTGTCGCCTTGCCCGCTCAGCGCGGTGAAGGTGGTCCCGTCCAGCGTGCCGACAACGGGCGCCGTCGGGGTCCGGTCCGGGGCCAGGTCGGTATTGATCGTCAGCAACTCGGACGGCAGGGTCGAACTTGAAGAGCGCAGGAAGTCGATGGTGAACGTCGGGATCCCGCTCGCCGTGGAGGCCTGTGGCGCGATCGTCGCCAGCCCGTCGATGGCCAGCGCACCGGACTGACCGTCATAGGCGGGGTTCAGGAAGTTGGTTCCATCGGTCGTGGTATAGAGGTTGAAGGTCTTGGAGGCCTCGTTTTCGCCGATGGTGATCCGGGACCAGTGGACGCCGGCCTCCATCCCCGGGTAATTGGTGATCAGCAGGCTGCCCGGCGGCGTGTCGGTGCCGCTGGCGACGGCCTTGTAGTCCCCGTTGGCGTCGACGTCGATCTTCCAGTTCTGCCAGAGCGGCGTGGCGTCGTCCGGGGTGATCGTGACGGATTGCCAGTCTGCAGCGCTGCTGCCATCCCCGCTGACGAGGAAATCCAGAGTGATCGGTGTGTCGCCCTTCAGCACCATACCGGCATTGGCCAGGTTCAGCCCGACCGACGCGCCGGAGGTGTTGGTGGTCCCCGCCGGCGCGGTGACATATCCACCTGCGTCCGGGGCGATGTAATTGTCGATCTCCGGCGCCACGTATCCCTCGGGCGTCTCGTCGTCGTCGAAAAGTGTCAAAGAGATCTTCGGTACGTTCTGCGACGTGCCCGGCTCCGAGACCGAGATCAGCGGATCGCCCCGGTTGTACTGGGCCATCAGCCCGTCGGAATAGCCCGAACCGTAAGAGTTGGAGATGTCGAAGAAGACCTGCGAGTAATGGTCGAAGAACGTCGGCACATAGGCCGACTTGGTCGAGGGATCCTGCGCCATGTTCTCGCCAAAGGCATAGGTCGGATCCCAGTTCCAGTTCTGGCTCAGGTCGATCGGCGTGTCGTCCAGCGGGTTCAGGGACTGCCCCTCCACCCCGTAATAGCCGGCGGTGAACCCGGTGAGGAACTGCTCCAGCACGGCGCCCCACTGGTTGTTCTCGCCCGTGTTCATCGTGGCTTCTGCGCCAGTGCTGTTGTTGACCGAGGCGTGATTGAAGATCTGGTAGGGCGTGTCGGAGCCGGGCGCGTAGACGCCGACATTGCCAAGCGTGGAATAGATGCTGTTGGCGAGGTCGTCTTCGGTCAGGCGGATGTCGCCCTTGATCTGGCTGCTGTCCTGCGCGCGCAGCCAGAAGACCTTGTGGGTGCCGTCCCACTCCAGCGCATAGGCGTAAAAGCCGCTGTTGTGCCAGATCTGGTTGGCATCCGGCGCGCCGTTGAAGAAGCCCGAGATCACGATACCGTCCGCCGATTTCAGATCGTCCAGGTAAGGCAGCCAGTCCGAGGCCTGGTAGTCGTCAAAGCCCTCTGCCACCGAGGTGGTCGGCGACACCGCGGCCCGGTTGTCGCCCTTCAGCGGCCCGTCGGAATAGGTGTCGACAGACCCCGACGCGGCCTCGTCCAGCTTGTCGAACAGCGTCTTGGCCGGGATGCTGTAGCCTTTGGAGGAGCTGCCGTCGGTATAATCGACCTTCAGTTCCATCGGCAGGCCGAAGCCGTTCACCGAGGTCAGGTTGCCCACGTCATTGGGCGAGCCCTGAAGCGTGACCTCGAAACTGTCGTAGCGATAATCGTTCGCTTCTGCATTGCCCCAGTTGATGTCACTTTCCTGGGTGATCACCTGGCGCAGGTCCGCAGCGCCCGACCCGGCGCTTTGGACCAGGAAGTAGACCTTGCCGCCGATCAGCGGCTGCAGGACACCGTTCACCGTGTCCGTCAGCGGGATCTCGGTCACGCCCTTATTGCCGACGACACCGTCCGAGACAAGCTCGGTCCACATCGGACCACCGCCGACGTTCTTGTTGAAGTAGACCGCATAGGCATTCACGCCTGGCTCTCCCAGCGTCTTCTGCAGCGCGTCGCTGAGCGTGACCTCAAGCGTGGTGGCAACCGCGGACGGGACCGTGGGCGTGGAAGTTCCGGGCACAGAAAGCTTCGGCTTGGGCGTCTTGCCCACGGGTTCCATGGGTTCGGTTGCGGGGGTGTCTGTTGCGTCGGCCATGGTGCGGGGCCTCCTTCAGTTTGCTTAGGTGGCGGCAACCTCTGGACAGGCGGTAAACACCTGTGCAGTGCCACGGTTGTCGGCCAGGTCGGCGAACCGCGTCCTCCCTCTGATCGCGCGGTGCCTGGCCAGGCACAGGCCCAGGCCAGGCCGATACTGCCTAGCAAGAGTAGTACATAGTGTTAAGAACCAAGCCGACCGAAACCGCGACGCCTTCGAAACAATCGATTTCTGAAAATGGAAATGGGGCGGTAACCGGACGCAAATTGCGCGATGAATGCGGTCGTTCCGTGGCAGCCCCGGCCACAAGGTACACGGGGGCACTTTTACGGCCGGGGCATGGCACCGGCCTGCCCCGCGCCGATGCATTCGTCCGCCGCCCAGCAAATCGGCGTCCCTCCGGCAATTCGCCCCTTTCGCCAGCGCCGCGCCGGGCGCGCCGGGATTTCCCCGCCAACCCGCTGGAGGCGCGCGGCGTTCTCCGCTGACCTCGCTGCCATCGCCGGGGCCTCCATGACCGGCCGTCCCGACGGGCTTTCGCACCGTGTCCGGGGGCGGCCCGCCGGCGCCCATGCCTGACCAGACTTCCCCACGAGGACCTACCATGCCGCAGCCGTTTCACCTTTCCTACTTCCTGCAGGGCTCCAGCGTTCATGCCTGGGGCTCGCCCTTCATCGGCACGATCGGGCAGGACTGGCAGAGCGCCAGCTTCTTCAGGGATCTCGCGCAAGGGCTGGAACGAGCCTGTTTCGATTACCTGCTGATCGAGGATTCGATCTATGTCGGCGAGAACTGGCAGAATTCGCGCGACCTGTTCCTAAAGACCGGCCTGTGCATTCCCCGGCAGGAACCTTCGGTGGTGGCCACGCTGCTGGCCGCCTCGACCTCGCGCCTTGGCATCGTGCCGACGCTGTCGACCTTCGCCTACCACCCCTACCTCACGGCGCGGATCACCGGCTCGCTCGACCAGATCTCGGGCGGGCGCGCAGGCTGGAACATGGTGACCGGGTCCTCGGATTTCGCCGCGCAGAACTTCGGGATGCAGGCGATGCCCGAACACGACAAGCGCTACGAGATGGCCGAGGAATATGTCGAGATCGTCAAGGGCCTCTGGGGCAGCTGGGCGCCCGGGGCGCAGGTCGGCGGGCTGGAGCCAGGCGAGGAGAGCGGGCAGCTTTTCGACCCCTCGAAGGTGAACACGATCGATTTCGAGGGCGAGTATTATGCCTCGCGCGGGCCGCTGAACTCGGGCCCGACGGTACAGGACCGGCCGGTGATCGCGCAGGCCGGGGGCTCGAAGATGGGCATCCGCTTTGCCGCGCGCCATGCCGACACTATCGTCGCCGCGCCCGACGGGGCCGAGAACATGCGCGCCTACCGCGAGCAGGTGCGCGCACAGATGGTGGAAAACGGGCGCGATCCGGACAGCTGCAAGGTGCTGTTCCTGGTCTCCCCCATCGTGGAGGAGACCGAGGAGATGGCGCGCTGGAAATCCGAACAGCGCCGCGTCGAGGCCGAGCAGAACATGGATGTGCGGCTGGCGCGGCTGGGCTGGACGATCAATATCGACTTCTCGGAATTCGACCTGGATCAGCCGGTGGGCGAGCTGACGACCAACGGGCACCAGACCACGCTGAAGCAGTTTCTTGAGGCCGCCGGCCAGAACACCCTGCGCGAGGCGGTGCTGGAGCGGGCGACGAAAGGCTACGGCGTGGACCTGGTCGGCACGCCCGACAGCGTCGCCGCGCAGATGGAGGAGGCGATGGAGGTCGCCGGCGGTGACGGCTTCCTGATCGCGCTCGGCGACCTGTCGCGCCGGTCACTGGCGACGATCACCGACGGTCTTGTCCCGGCGCTGCAGCGGCGCGGACTGGTCCGGAAGAAATACGAACACGAGATGCTGCGCGACAACCTGCTGGCCTTTTGACACAAGCGGCCGGGCCGGGTCCGGACACGGGCCTTCCCACTTGGTCAAACGCATAAATATCGCCTTGAAACCTTCTGTCATACATAGATAATTCAGATCTTTCGTGCCACGCTTCCTCGCTCGCCACGACCGGGGATCCAAGGTGTCTCACGGCTGACACGCTGGGGCGACAACCTGCGGCCAGAGGCTGGAACCGACCAGGCTTTCGGTCCAGAACCCTGTGCACAATGGGCATCGCGGCGGGCGGCCCCGCCCGTGGGCCAAAGGCAGAAGACGACAGGAAAACGCCATGACACAGCCCCACGTCCGCCGCCGCCCGCATCGCCGGGCGACCCCTCTGCGCGTCTTCGTGCTGCTGCTGACGCTCGTCCTGGCCACCTTCGCTCCATCCGGCCTCCGCGCACAGCAGGATGCCACCCGCGACGCGCTCCCGGACCCCTATTCCGAGGGCTGGTCCCCCGTGCGCACCGACAGCCCGCGCGACACGATCGCCTCGTTCACGCGCGTCTCCGGCGACCTCGAGGCGATCGTCGGCGCCTATCTCGAGGACCCGTCGCTGGACCTTTTGGCCGAGATCGCGCTGCTGTCGGACGAGCTGGTCTTCCTCATCAACCTCGAGGACGTCGCCACCGCCACCCGACGCGAGACCGGGATCCGGACCTTCGAATACCTCATGGACATCTTCGGCCGCATCGGGGACCCCGACCCGCTGGATTTTCCCGACGTCGACATGATCGACCAGATGACCACCGGCAGCATGCGGATCCCGCAGACCCCGCTGCGGATCGAACGCATCACCGAGGGCGAGCGCGAGGGCGAATACCTGTTCTCGGCCGCCACCGTCCGCATCGCGCCGCGTTTCTTCGCGGCCATCCGCCACCTGCCCATGGACAGCCCGCTGGAGATCGAGAGCTGGTCCGCCTTCGGCCCGCAACAGACCGGGCCGCTGGTGCCGCCGGAAGTGGTCGAGCTGATGCCCGACGCGCTGAACCGGCCCTGGCTGGACACACCGGCCTGGAAGGTGATCTTCGAGGTCGCGCTGCTCGCGCTGTTCGGCACGGCGCTGCTGGCGCTGGGACGCCTGCTGCACGCGATCGGCCGCGGAGCGCGCGTGACCGATCTGGTCCTGCGCACCGTGCCGCCGCTCCTGGCGATTTATGGCACGACCACGCTGCTGCCGTTCATCGCCCGGCAGGTGCATCTCTCCGGCTCCTTCGCCAAGCTCTACGACGCCGTGCTGACCGTGATCACCTACGGCGCCATGGCCCTGCTGTTCTGGCTGGTGGTGCGGATCATGGTGGAAAGCGTCATCCGCTCGCCCCGGATCCCGGACGAGGGGCTGGATGCCGACCTGCTACGGCTGGGCGCCGGCACCTTCGGGCTGATCGGGGCGCTGATCTTTCTGGCCTTCGGCGGCCAGGCCATCGGCCTGCCGGTGCTGAGCGTGGTCGCGGGCCTCGGGATCGGCGGTCTCGCCGTGGCGCTGGCGGTCCGGCCCACCTTCGAGAACCTGATCGGCGGGGTGATCCTTTATATCGATCGGCCCGTGCGCGTGGGCGATTTCTGCACCGTGGGCAGCCAGCAGGGTACGGTGGAAGGGATCGGCATCCGCTCCACCAAGCTGCGCGCATTGGACCGGACCATCATCTCGATCCCCAATGCGCAGTTCGCGGACATGCAGATCATCAACTGGGCCCAATGCGACCGGATGCTGATCAACGAGACTGTGGGCCTGCGCTACGACACCAGCATGGACCAGATGCGCCATGTGCTGGCTCGGCTGCGGCGGATGCTGCATGCCCATCCCCGGATCGACGGCGACACGGTGCGGGTGCGGTTCTCGGGCTTTGGCGACAGCGCGCTGAACGTCAACATCCGGATCTACGCCGCCACCCACGAATGGAATGACTTCCATGCGATCCGCGAGGATGTCTTCCTGCGGGTCTTCGACATTATCCGCGAGTCCGGCACCGATATCGCCTTCCCCTCGCAGACGCTCTACATGGCCCGCGACACCGGCCTCGATCCGGACCGCAGCACAGCCGCCGAGGCCGAAGTGCAGGGCTGGCGCCGGTCCGGGACCCTCCCCTTCCCGCGCCTGTCCGAGGCCGAGCTCGACCGGCTCGCGGCGACACTGGACTATCCGCCCTACGGCAGCCAAGATGCCGGCGGCCGAGAGGAAGAGATCGCCCCGGAACGAAGCGAGCCGCTCTCCGCCGACCCGGAGGACGCAACGGCGGAGACCACCGAGCGTGCTCCGGGGACCGATCGCGGGACGTGACACGGCCGGACCCGGTGGCGATGGCGGCGATGGCGGGTGGACACCCGCCGGGCTCAAACAGGCACCCCCCCGCACGCCCGGCCCCACCCGGACCGGTTATGCGCCGTCGGACCGCGAGGCCTCGGCAAGTTCGAATTGCCCTTGCGTCAGCCTCGCCTGATCCGGAAAGCCCCCCTTTTCGGCGGAACTCCCCTGGAAATGAAGCGGGAACACGCCCGGAATCCGGCCAGTACCATAATCCGTACTGGACCTCGGGTCTGAGCCAGCTAGGAAGGGAAAAAACCAAGGCTGCGGGCGAATCGCGGCATACAGGCAGATCAGGAGCATCAGGTTCACGTGCAACGAGACCGCAGCCGGGCCCGGCGCGACACCGCGTCGGTCGACGTCGTTCCCTTCCGCATCCGGGGGCGGTTCCTGACCGCCATCGCCCTGCGGCTGGAAAATGGCCCGATCGACGAGGCCTTCTTCACCGCCCTGGACGACCAGCTTAAGAGCACGCCGCATCTTCTGGCCGAAGCGCCCATGGTGCTGGATTTCGCCAATGTGCCGCAGGGGCTGGACCCCGACGAATTCCGCCACCTGGTGGACCAGCTGCGCCAGCGCAAGGTGCGCGTCTTCGGGGTCGAGAACGCCGATGCCCGGCAGCAGGAGACCGCCTCGGAGCTGGGGCTGATCCAGGTGCAGGTGGGCCGCGACGCGCCCCTGCCGCGCGACAGATCGACAGGCCGGTCCAAGGCGGACCGGCTGCTGCCGCCCGACAACAAGGTGCTGACCCGGCCCGTACGCTCGGGCCAGATCGTGGTGGCCGAACGCGGCGACCTGACGGTGATCGGGCCGGTGTCGTCGGGGGCCGAGCTGGCCGCCTCGGGCAGCATTCACGTCTACGGCCCCCTGCGCGGCCGCGCCATCGCCGGCGTGCACGGGGACGAAACCGCCCGGATCTTCTGCCACAGCCTGAATGCCGAACTGCTCGCCATCGCCGGGCTCTACCGCACCAGCGAGAGCATCGACGACGGGCTGAGGAACCGCAGCGTCCAGGTCTTCCTGGACAAGGACAAGCTATGCATGGAGGCGCTCGGATGACGACGCAAATCAAGGAGGAGGCGCCGCTGGGCAAGGTGATCGTGATCACCTCGGGCAAGGGCGGCGTGGGCAAGACCACCTCGGCCGCGGCGATCTCTGCCGGGCTGGCGAAGCTGGGCCACAAAACGGTGGTGATCGACTTCGACGTGGGCCTGCGCAACCTCGACATGATCATGGGCTGCGAACGCCGCGTGGTGTTCGATTTCATCAACGTGATCCAGGGCGACGCAAAGCTGAAACAGGCGCTGATCAAGGACAAGCGCCTGGATACGCTGTATGTCCTGCCGACGTCGCAGACCCGCGACAAGGACGCGCTGACCCAGGAAGGCGTCGAGGCGGTCCTGAACGAGCTGAAGGCTGAATTCGACTATATCATCTGCGACAGCCCCGCCGGCATCGAGCGCGGCGCGCAGATGGCGATGTATTTCGCCGACGAGGCGATCGTCGTGACCAACCCCGAGGTGTCCTCGGTCCGCGACAGCGACCGGGTGCTGGGCCTGCTCCACAGCAAGACCCGCCGCGCCGAGGAAGAGGGCTCGGAGCCGGTCGAGGCCCGCGTCCTGCTGACCCGCCACGACCAGGCGCGGATCGACAAGGGCGAGATGATGACCGTCGAGGACGTGCTCGAGATCCTCGCCGTGCCGCTTCTGGGCATTGTTCCGGAAAGCCAGGCGGTGCTGCGTGCCTCGAACGTGGGCACGCCCGTCGTGCTGGGCGACCCCAGCGCCGCGGCCAGCGCCTACGAGGATGCGGTCGCGCGGATCACCGGCAAGGACATCGAGATGCGCGTCGAGGCCGAGCGCGCCCCGGGCCTGTTCCAGAAGCTCTTCGGGCGCACGGCATGAGCTTGTTCGGTTTCTCTCTCCGGCCGCGCCAGAAGAAGCCGGCCCAGGTCGCGAAGGACCGACTCCAGGTCCTTCTCGCCCATGAACGCGGGCGGGGCGCCGATACGGCGGATTTCCTGCCCCAGCTGCAGAACGACGTGATCGCCGTGATCCGGAAATACGTCCAGGTCGCGGACGATGACGTCGATATCCGCATGGAACGCGGCGACGAGATCTCGAGCCTTGAGATCAATATAGAGATCCCCGCCGAGGCGCCGAAGAAACAAGCCGCCCGCAGCTGAGGGGGCGGCAAAGAGGTCTGACACCGCGCGCGGCCGCCGCCCGTGGATCAGCCTTGCAGGACTGCGGACGCCGGGCCCTGGCACGGGGCGCCGGCGTGTCGGTGTGATCGGCTCTCAGATACTCAGATACTCAGGTGCTCGATGATCTGGGCCTGGGTATCGGGCCCCACCTGCCCGGCATCGTCGATCACGCCCAGCTTCAGCACGGCCCAGCGATCCGCGATGCCCAGGACAAAGGACAGGTTCTGTTCGATGATCAGGATCGTCGTGCCACGGCTCTCGCGTTCATCCTTCAGCGCGCTGGCGATCCTATCGATCACCGTCGGCTGAAGCCCTTCGGATATCTCGTCGATCAACAGCAGGCTTGGCCGGGTCATCAGCGCCCGCGCGATGATCAGCATCTTCTGCTCGCCGCCCGACAGGGTGCCTGCCCTCTGCCCCAGCCGTTCCTTGAGGAAGGGAAAGTGGCCATAGACATGCTCCAGCCCCTCGGCCAGCGCCTTGTCCGAGGGCAGCGCCAGCCGCAGGTTGTCGCGGATCGTCAGGTCCTGGAACAGCGGCTGGTCCTGCGGCGCATAGGCGACCCTGGCGCGCACCATGTCCTTCGGCCCCAGCTTTCCGGCCGGATCCGCGTCCAGCAGGATCCGCCCCTGGCGCAGAGGCAGCAGCCCCATGATCGTCTTCAGAAGCGTCGTCTTGCCCATGCCGTTCTTGCCCATCAGCGCAAAGACCTCGCCCGGCCGGATGTCCAGTGTCAGGTCCTTGATGATCTCGACGTTGCCATATCCGCTGCTCACGCCCTCCAGCGCGAGCTTGGCGGTGCGCAGCTCGGTCATCTCATCCATGGTGGCCTCCGGAGTAGATCTTCTTGACGATGTCGCTGTTCACGACCTCCCCGACCGTGCCGTCCAGCACCAGGCGGCCCTGGTGCAGCACCACGATCCGGCTGGAGATGTCGCGCACGAAATCCAGGTCATGCTCGACCAGGATCGCCGCCATGCCGCGTTCGGCCGTCAGCGTCTTCAGCACGGCTCCGATGGTGGTGCGCTCGGTCTTGGTCAGGCCCGCCGTGGGCTCGTCCAGCAGGATCAGCTCCGGTTCCAGCGCGACGACCATCGCCAGCTCCAGGCTCTGCTTCTGCCCGTGCGACAGAAGCGAGACCGGCGCGTCCAGCATCTTGTCCAGCCCCGTCAGCTTCAGGATGTCGATAGCCGATTGCGACAGGCCCAGCGTGTCGGACACGGTCACGAAGCTTGGCGCATCCAGCGAAGTGCGAGCCATGCGCAGGCATTCGGCGACCGTCAGGCTTTCGAACACGCTGGCGACCTGGAACTTGCGCCCGATGCCGCGCGCGACGATGTCGTTGGGCAGCATGCCGGCGATGCTCTCGCCGTTGATCCGCACGATGCCACCCGAGGCCGCAGCGCCATCGGTCATGCAGCGCATCAGCGTGGTCTTGCCCGCGCCGTTGGGGCCCACGAGGCTGACCAGTTCGCCGGGACGGACCGACAGGGTGATGTCCTCCAGCACCTTGTGGCTGCCGTAGGATTTTTCCAGCTTCTCGATATCGAGCAGCGGCGCATCGCCCCTGTGCGCCTTGCGCTGCACCGGCCGGGCCACGAGATCCGGCACCACGGCGGCCCTGCGGCTTTGGCGGAAGCCTGTGGCGAGTGCGGCCAGCCCGTTGGGCAGGAAGATGATCATCACCACGAAGAGCGAACCGATCAGCAATTGCCACAGGAACGGCAGGTCACCCGACAGCTGCGCGCTGAGATAGCCGATGCCGATCGCGCCCAGCACCGGGCCGATGATCGTGCCACGCCCGCCAAGGGCGGTCCAGATCACCAGCTCGGTACCAAAGACGAAGCCCGCGTTCTCGGGCGCCACGACACCGGAGGCATTGGCGTAAAGATACCCCGCCAGCCCCGTCACCCCGGCCAGCGCGGCGGTCAGCGCGATCTTGATGCGCTGGGTGTTGATCCCGAGATAGGCGCAGCGCGTTTCGTTGTTGCGGATCGCGGTCAGCACCCGGCCCGCATCGGACCGCACGAAGATCAGCGCCGCCAGCGCAACGGCGACAAGGCAGAGGCCTGCAAGCCGGAAGAAACCTTCGAGACCGAGGGGCAGACCCCAGTACCCCACGAGGCCCGAGCTGGAGCCGGTGAGCGTCCCGCCGGAGTAGATCAGCTGCGTGATCACGATGGGCACGACCAGCGATATGATCGTGGCGTAGAAATCCGACGACCCGGGGTAGAAGGTCAGCCAGCCGACGGCGGCGCCCAGGATCATCGGCACGAGGATGGCGACCGGCACGGCCAGCGCCAGCATCAGCGGCGAGGATCCCACGTGGGTCAGCAGCATCGCCGTGGCATAGGCCCCAACCCCGAAGAAGGCGGCCTGCCCGAAGGTCAGGATCCCGGTGAAGCCCCACAGCAGGTCGACGGTGATCGCGAGGATCGCGAAGATCATCGCGCGCGTCAGCACGTTCAGCGCGAAACGGTCCAGCACGTAGGGTCCGAAGACCACCAGCAGCACGGCGGCGGCGGCCAGGATCCACAGCAGCCGGGCCCGGCGCGCGACGGGCACGGCGGCGGTCAGGGTCATGTCGGATGTCGTGTCAGGCACGGGCGAACCCTTTCGGAGAAATGCGAAGGATGACGGCGGCCAGCACCGCGACGGTCACACCGCCAAGGATCGGGCTGATGTAGGTCGAGACGATCACCTGCGCCCCACCCAGCAGCAGGCAGGCCAGCGCCAGAGCGCCGAAGCTTTGGCCGGCGACCATCACCAGCATGAAGGAGCCGACCAGCCAGGCCACGCCCATGGTCGGATCGACGCTCGTCAGCGGCGTCAGCAGGACGCCCGCAAGCCCGGCAAGCCCGGTGCCGATCATGAAGGTCACGGTGCGGATCTTTGCCGTATCCAGGCCAAGGCCCCGCGCCAGCGTCTCGTTCATGATGACGGCGCGGGCCGACAGGCCCAGCCGCGTGCCCTCCATCAGCAGCGAGAAGCCCAGGCCCAGGACCACGGCGGCGACCAGTGCGAAGATCCGATATGCGGAATAGGAGGTGCCGAGAATGTCCATCGTCCCGGGGATCAGGTTGGCGGTGAACTGCACGTCGCGCCCGAAACCCAGCGTGATCAGCTGGCCAATGACGATGCCCAGCCCCCAGGTCGCCAGGATCGCGTCCAGCGGTCGGGAATAGAGCGGGCGGACGATGAAACGCTCGGTCAGCAGGCCCAGCACCGATCCAGCGATGAAGGCCACGGGCAACGCCAGCCAGGGGTTCAGCCCCGCCTGCCCCACCGCCACGGCGCAATAGGCCCCCACGGTCAGCCAAGCGCCATGGGCGAAATTGATGATCTTGAGCACGCCGAAGATGGTCAGCAGCCCGGTGGCGACGATGAAGAGGATCGCCGCACTTGTCGCGATGTCGAGAAGCAATGTCATGGTCGGCGGGTCTCCGTCACCGGGGTGGATCCGGCGGCCACCAGGGCCGCCGGTCAGGGTCAGCTCAGAGGTTGGGACATTGCTCGCCCGGATCCACGTTCTCGAAGGCCTCGACCACCGAAACGGAGCCGTCCGCCTGCACCTGGCCAAGGTACATGGTCAGCGGCGCGTGATGCTGATCGGACATCGAGATCGTGCCGCGCGGACCGGTGAAGGAGACTTCTCCCAGCGCGTCCAGCACGCCCCTGGCGTCGGTGGAGCCCGCCGCCTCGACCGCTTCCTTGTAGAGGTAGACCGCCTCGTATTGCGGGACCGACAGGTCGTTGGGGGTGCGCAGCTCTTCTCCGAACTTGTCCTTCATCGCGGCCAGGAAGCTGGTGTTCTCCTCGCTGTCGATGCCGGTGACGTAGCTGGCCGAGATCAGGATGCCCTCGGCCTCTGCGCCCATGCTGGCGGCGGTGCCTTCGTCCACGGCAAGGTTGGCATAGGGCAGATCGACGCCCGCGCCGCGCAGCTGCTTGGTCAGCGTCACGTTGGGCGCGCCACCGGCGGTGGAGGTGATCAGCGCATCCGCGCCCGAACTTTTCAGCTGCGAGATGATCGCCGTCCAGTCGGTGCCGTCCATGGGCAGGTATTCCTCGCCCACGACCTCACCGCCGGTCTCGGCGATATAGGCGCCCGCGAATTCCAACATGCCGCGCCCGAAGGCATAATCGCTGCCGATCAGGAAGAATTTGGTCGCGCCTTCGGACGAGAGGTAATCGACGATCGGCGGCACCTGCTGTTCCGGCACCCAGGCGTTCACGTAGAGGAACGGGTTGCAGGATTTGCCCTCGTAGAACGAGGTGTAGATATAGGGCACCTTGCCCCGCGACACGATGGGCAGACCGGCGTTGCGCGCCGCACTGGTCTCCATCGAGATCAGCACGTCGACCTCGTCGCGGAAGACAAGGCTGTCAAAGGCCTTCTGCGCCCCCACCGCGCCCGAGCCGTCATCGGCCACCACCAGCTCCAGCGGCCGGCCAAGCACACCGCCGCCGGCGTTGATCTCTTCCACCGCAAGTTCGGCGGCCTGCACCACGGACGGCGCCACGACGCTGTTGGCGCCCGACAGGCCCACCGGCACGCCGATCTTGATCGGCTCGCCGTCCTGGGCCAGGGCCGCGCCGGCGATCATCGTGCCGGCGACGGTTGCGAGGAATTTCGATGCTGTCTTCATGGTGTGTTTCCCTGTTCTGGTTGCGTTGGTTTCGATGGGTCCCGCGCCGCAGGGCGGCTCAGGAATAGACATCCCGCCGCCGGTCCGCGTGGACGTCGTTGTACTCGCTGATCTTGCGCGCCGCCGCGATGCCGGAGGGGTCGACCTCGGCGATCAGGATCCGTTCCGAGGTCTTGTCCGCCGGCCCGTCCAGCGCGAAGCCGTTGGGCCCGACGATCAGGCTTTGGCCGATGAAGGGCTGGCCGCGTTCGGTGCCGACCCGATCCGCGCAGGCGATGTAAAGCCCGTTGGAATGGGCCGCCGCCTTGTGCAGCGTGTTGGCCATCGCCTCCGCGCCCTCGGGCTGGTCGGGCATGGGCACCCAGTTGGTCGGCACGCAGACGATCTGCGCGCCCTTGTCCGCCAGCGTCCGGAAGGTTTCGGGGAACCAGCCGTCGTAGCAGATCGCCATGCCGATCCGGCCCAGCGGTGTGTCGAAGACCGGCAGGCCAAGGTCGCCGGGGGCAAAGAACAGCGTCTCGCGGTTCCACAGGTGCAGCTTGCGATAGCCGCCGATGAACCCGTCGGGCCCGCAGAGCATGGCCGAGTTGTAGAACGCGTCGCCCGCCACCTCGCAGAGGCCGGAGACGATCCAGACGCCAAGTTCCGCCGCCAGCGAGCAAAGGAAATCCGTGCTCGGCCCGCCCGGGATCGGACCGGAGAGCCGCGCGACCTCCGATTGCGTTTCGAAGACATAGCCGCTGTCGGCGAGTTCAGGCAGCACCATCAAGCGCACGCCTTGCGCATGGGCGGCACGAATATGCGCCTCCATCGCTGCAAGGTTCCGGTCCACGGCGCCGAATTCGGGTTCGAACTGGATCGCCGCGACCTTGAAGGCGGAACCGGGGACAGGGGTCATTTTCAGTGCTCCAAACGCAAAAAAGCCCCTGACGCGGTGCGCGACCGCGGTTCAGGGGCTACATAGCCGGTATTTGAGGCGGCAACCCTGCCGCCGAGCATTCACTGCTCTGTCTTCAGGGTGACACCGGGCCCCGTCACGTTCAAGTGGAAGCTTTCAGCAGCGCCCGGGATTTTCGCGCTACTTTTTCGGCAGTTCTGAATCGCGCCCGCCGCGCAGGCCCAGCCGCGCCATGGTCTCGTGCGCCGTCACGATGTCCTCGGCGATCGAGCTCATCGTCACCCGTTCGGTCGTCGCCTGTTCGCGCAGCAGGTTGTAGGCGTCGTCCTCCGACATGCCCTGCACGTCGACCAACAGGCGCACAGCCTTGTCCACCAGACGCCGGCCCTTCAGCGTCTCTTCCAGCTTGCGCACCTTGGAGTTCAGCCGCCCTTCGGCCCGCCTGCGATACCGGGCGAGCGTGAATTGCGTGAGGATGCCCAGCGGGCGAAGCGGCTTCGACATCACGCCATGGGCGTTCACGTCGAAGATGGATTGCAGCGTCGTGGGGCTTTCATAGGTGACCACGGCGAACACGGCCACGTCCTGCCCTTCCAGCAGCTGGATCATCGCCGGCACGTCCACGTCATCGACACTGATGAAGACCGTGTCCGCGCCTTCGGTCAGCGCGGCGGGCGGCGGCCAGGTGCCCTGTACCTCGCAGCCCAGCCGCTTGAGATGGCCGATCAGCAGCTGGCCGTCCTCGTCCCTGGGGTGGATCACCTGCACCCGGGCGCGGCGCAGCTCATCCAGGATCCGGCGCGCGCCCTTCATGACCAGAGCTCCAGCGCGGTTTCCTCGATCCGCGTGGTGGCCAGGTAGGGATCGGGGCGCACCGGCGCATTTCCCTCCCAGACCACGTCAAACAGCCCGTCAGCCCGCGCAACTCCAATCCGCGGGGTCAACCACAGGTGCCGGGTCTCGGGATCCACCCGCACCAGCCCCTCGGGCGCCTCGAATTCATCGCCCAGCGGGGCCTGCGACAGGCGGCGCGGGTCCATAACGCCGAGCCGGTCCAGCGCCCGGGCAAAAAGCTGCACCTGAAGATAGGCGGATTCGGACCAGATCGAGGTCGTGGCCTCGGCGCCGAACCGCGCCTTGAAGGCGGCGACGAACCGGCGGTTCACCTCTGTCTCCAGCGTCTGGAAATAGGTGGAGGCCAGCACGTGCCCCTCCACGCGGTCGCGCCCAATCTTCGCCATCTCGGTCTCGGCCATGGTCAGGCTGGCGATGGGATGCGCCGCGCGGTCGATCCCGGCCTCGTCATAAAGCCGGTAGAACGCCTGCGCCGAGGTGCCGATCATCGTGGAAAACACCGCGTCCGGCTTCTGGGCGAGGATATCGCGCAGGATCGGGTCGAGATCCTCGACCCCGGCGCCCAGCGGCACATAGGCCTCGCCCACGATCTCGCCGCCGCGGGCTTCGATCAGATCGCGCATGATGCGGTTGGATTCACGGGGGAAGATGTAATCCGACCCGACAAGCGAGATCCGCCCGCCATGGGTGTTCACCAGGTAATCGGCCAGCGGCAGGCAGGTCTGGTTCACCGTGGCGCCGGAATAGACGAGGTTCTCGCAATATTCGAACCCCTCGTACATGGACGGGTAGAACAGCAACCCGTTGTAGCGTTCGACGATGGGCAGCACCGTCTTGCGGCTCGCCGACATGGAACAGCCGAAGATCACGTCGACCTCGTCCTCGGCCAGCAGCTGGCGGGCGTATTTCAGGTAGCTGTCGTTGCGCGCGCCGGGATCGTGGATCACCGGCTCTATCGGCTTGCCGCGGATGCCGCCGGCGGCGTTGATCTCGGCGATGGCCAGCTCGGTGCCGCGCAGGTGCTCCGTCTCGGTCACGTGGGTCGTGCCGCTTTCGGAGAACAGCACGCCGACGCGCCATGCGCCTTCGGTCTTTGATGTCATGGGACTGCTCGGGCTCCAACCTTGTCGGAGCCCGAACCTAGGCAGGCAATCCCCCGGCCACAACCCGGGCGTTCACAGGCGCGCCCTGCCCCCGCCCCTGACGGGCCGGCGGGCGGATTTACGATGCTCAGCCCGCCCGCTTGCGGCGGTCGGCCTGAACCTGTTCGGCCGAGGGCGTGGCCAGGTCGAAATAATCCAGCGTGCCGGCGTAACCGTTGCCGCCCATCCGGCCCAACGCATCCAGCTTCTCGTGATCCGAATAATAGGTGTCGAGGTCGATGATATCCTCGCGCACATGGGCCATCACGATCTTGCCAAGGATGATCTCGCGGGCCGAGCTGACCTCGATCCCCAGGTAGCGCTGGCATTCGAAGGCGACCGGCGCCTCCTTGATGCGCGGACAGGCGACCTGAACCCCTGGCACGGCGGTCAGACCGGCCATGTCCAGTTCGTCCACCTCGGGGCCGAAATTGGCGGCAGTCACAGACATCGGCCCGACATTGGCGCGGTCCACGATGTTGACCGTGAAGCATTCGGTCATGCGGATGTTGTAGGCCGTGTCCTTGAAGCTGCGGTCGGGCTTGTTCTCGACCCCCAGCGCGAGGATCGGGGGATCGGCCGACAGGCAGTTGAAGAAGGAATAGGGCGCCGCGTTGACCACGCCCTCGGGCGAAATCGTCGTCACCCAGGCGATGGGGCGCGGCACGATGGTGCCGATCATGACCTTGTAGGCCTCGCGCGGGGTGAGATCCGAGAAGTTCAGCGCGTGATGGGTCGCGGTTTCGCTCACGAGGCCAGTTCCTTTCCATAGCGGGACAGGATCGATGACACGCTGTCCTGTTTCGGTTCAAGCTCGGCGCGGCCGGCGACGGCGCCAAGGTGGTGATCCATAAGGGACGTGGCGCGGCGGGTATCGCCATCGCGGATCGCGGCGATGATCTGCGAATGCTCGTCTACCGCGCAATCCGAGGAATGGCTTTTCGCGTACATCGCCATGATCAGCGAACAGCGCAGCACGATTTCCGAGACATAGCGCGCCAGCACGTGGTTGCCGGTCAGCTCGGCCAGAAGGATGTGGAATTCCCCGGCCAGGCGAATCGAGACAGGCCCGTCCTTGCCCTTGACGCTTTCCTCGCTGCGCACATGCGCCTCGAGCTGGTCATAGCCGCTGCGTGGCATGCGTTCGACCAGCAGGCGGATCACCTCGGCCTCGAGCGCGCGGCGCACCTCGAAGACATGCTTGGCTTCTTCCAGAGAGGGCTCGGCGACAAAGGCGCCGCGGTTGCGACGCGTCACCACGAGCCCCTCGTTTTCAAGGCGCACCAGCGCGTGGCGCACGATGGTGCGGGACACGCCGAACTGTTCGCCCACCGTGTCCTCGGGCAGGCGCATGCCCGGCTTCAGGGCCTGTTCGATGATCGCACGGCGCAGCAGCTGGTGGACCGCGTCCGTCAGGGTCGTCTTGTCACTCATTGTCGGTGTCACGTCCGTTTTCAGTGCAGAGGGCATAGCGTATCCATCGACTAACGTCAATTGGATACAATCCCCTTGCCAGATGAGAAACAATCGTCCATGTCTAATGCATCGTATCCAATCGGGGTGATTCCCGGAGACAATTCGCAAACAGGGACAAGACATCATGACGATCAGAACGCTATTGCTTGCTTCCGCGGCACTTGCCGGCCTGTCCGGCGCCGCCACGGCCGAGAACGTCCTGAAATGGGGCGCCAACCGCGATATCGGCTCGCTCGATCCCTATTCCTACGGTGACAGCTTCACGATCAACGTGCTGAACCACGTCTACGAGGGGCTGGTCCGCTACAACGAGGACCTGCAGATCGAGCCCGCGCTGGCGGAAAGCTGGGAGATTCTCGACGATCAGGTGACCTGGCGCTTCAAGCTGCGCGACGGCGTGACCTTTCACAACGGCAATGCCTTCACCGCCGAGGATGTCGTGGCCTCGCTGGAACGCGTCAGCCACGAGACTTCGCCGCTGAAGGGCAACCTGCCGGCCTATGTCTCCTCCGAGATGGTCGATGACCGGACAGTCGACATCACCCTGAACGGCACCTACCCGCTGCTGCTTAACGACCTGACGAACATTCATATTTTCGACAAGGACTGGATGGTCGAGAACGGCGCCGAGCTGCCCACCGACATCGGGTCGGGCGTCGAGGGCTATGCCACCTACAACGCCAACGGCACCGGGCCCTTCATCGTGGAAAGCCGCCAACCCGATGCCAAGACCGTCTTCGTGGTGAACCCCGACTGGTGGGACGAGCCGCAGCACAACCTCGACCGGATCGAGCTGACACCGGTGACCTCGGCCGCGACCCGCGTGGCGGCGCTGCTGTCGGGCGAGATCAACTTCACCAATGACGCGCCGGTGCAGGATCTTCCGCGGCTCGAGGCCGCGCCGAATGTCGAAGTGCTGGAGGGCGTCGACCTGCGCACCGTCATGATCGGCTTTCCGTTCCGCGACACGCTGGTGTCGGGCGAGCCGAACCCGTTCAAGGACAAGGCGGTGCGCGAGGCGCTTTACAAGGCGATCGACCTCGACCTGATCCACCAGCGCGTGATGCGCGGCAAATCCCGTATCGCGGGCGCGACCGTGGCGCCGCCGATCCCCGGATATGCTGAGGAACTGGATACACTTCCCGGATACGATCCGGACGCCTCGAAGGCGCTGCTGCAGGAGGCTGGTGTGCCCGAAGGCTTTTCCTTCGAGTTCAATTGTCTCTCGGACGGGCTGGTGAACGAGGAACAATTCTGCCAGGCGATCGCCTCGATGTGGTCGCGGATCGGGCTGGCCCCGCAGCTGGACGTGGCGCCGCGCGCGGTGCAGACGCCGAAGCGGACCAATGGCAAGACCGATGTCTACACGCTGGGCTGGGCGACGCTGCCGATGCTCGACGCCTATTCGCCGCTGCTGCAGATCTTCCATTCCAAGGAAGGCAATTCGGGTGTCTTCAACTGGGGCGGCTGGTCCTACCCGGAGCTGGACGCGCTGATCCAGGAGGCCGGCCAGGAGCTGGACGTCGAGACGCGGCTGGGGCTGGAAACGCAGGCGCTGCAGATCGTCAAGGACGAGATGCTGATGATCCCGCTGCACCAGCAGCCGATGGCCTGGGCGGTCACGGATGACGTGACGGATATGCCGCTTTTCCCCGACAACAAGCCGCGGCTCTGGTTCGCGCAGGTCGGCGGCGAGAGCTGAGGGTTTCGGATCTCTAACGCGATCCGACCCGCCGGGGGGCTTCGCCCCCCGGACCCCCCAGAGGTATTTCAGCCAAGAAGAACGAGGGGCGGATCGCTCTGCCCCTGATCCTCGAGCCAGTTGGAGCCGGACATGCTCGCCTTTCTGATCAAGCGCTTTGCCAATGCGGCCTTCGTGATGCTCGCGGTGGCGTTGCTGGCCTTCACCATCTTCCGGTTCTTCGGGGACCCGGTGGAGATGATGGTCAACGAACAGGCCACCCAGGAGGATCGCGCCGAGCTGCGCGAGCGGCTGGGCCTGAACGACGGCTTCGTAACGCAGTACACGCGGTTCGTGACCAATGCCGTGCAGGGGGATTTCGGGATCTCCTACCGCAACCAGCAGGACGTGATGGTGCTGATCGGCGAACGCTTCCCGGCGACCTTCGAGCTGGTGCTGGTGGCGACGATCCTGTCGCTGGTGATCGGAATCCCGCTGGGTGTGATCACCGCCGTCCACCGCGAGAGCCGCATGGCCAATGCGCTGCAGCTGGGGTCCATCGTGGGGGTGTCGCTGCCGTCCTTCGTGGTGGGGATCATGCTGATCCTGGCGTTTTCGGTCAGCCTGGGCTGGCTGCCGGCCTTCGGACGGGGCGAGACGGTGGATATCGGCTGGTGGTCGACGGGGCTGCTGACGTCCTCGGGGCGGGCCGCGCTGGTGCTGCCGGCGCTGTCGCTGTCGACCTTTCAGATCACGCTGGTCATGCGGCTGGTGCGGGCCGAGATGCTGGAGACGCTGCGCACCGATTACGTGAAATTCGCCCGCGCCCGCGGCGTGCCCGCCGGCCGGGTGCATTGGGTCCATGCGCTGCGCAATTGCCTGATGCCGGTGATCACGCTCACGGGCATGCAGATCGGCAACCTGATCGCCTTTGCACTGGTGACCGAGACGGTGTTCCAGTGGCCCGGCATGGGGCTGCTGTTCATCCAGGCGGTGACCTTCGTCGATATCCCGGTGATGGCCGCCTACCTTATGCTCGTTTCCTTCATCTTCGTCGCGCTCAACACGATCGTCGATGTCACCTATGCCTGGGTCGATCCGCGCCTGCGCGACGACACCGCCAAAGCCGGAGGGGCCAATGGCTGAGATATCCCACATGACGCAAGAGACACGTCCCGCCAAACCGACCATCCGCACCCGTTGGCAGGCGATGCGAGAGAGCGACCTCTGGTATTCGTTCCTAAGCCATCCCAGCGCGATCTTTGCCGCCTGCCTGCTGGCGCTGGTGGCGCTGAGTGCGATCCTGGCGCCGGTGATCTCGCCGCAGGATCCCTATGATCTGGCAGCGCTCGAGCTGTGGAACGCCGAGATCCCGCCGATCTGGAAGGACGGCGGCCAGTGGCCCTACCTGCTGGGCACAGACACGCAAGGCCGGGATATCCTGTCAGCGATCCTTTACGGCTCGCGGATCTCGCTGATCATCGGTTTCGCCTCGGTTCTCGTGGCGCTGGCCGTGGGGCTGAGCCTGGGTCTCATCGCCGGGTATTTCGGCGGCTGGGTCGACAACGTGATCATGCGGCTGGGCGACGTGCTGCTGTCGATGCCCTTCATCCTGATCGCCATCCTGATCTCGGCCATGGCCACCGCCGCCCTGCCCACGGGGCTGAAGGATGTGCTGGCCGCGCCGATCCTGATCTTCGCCATCGCCGTGCCGTCCTGGGTGCAATATGCGCGGACGGTGCGGGCCTCGGCCATGGTCGAGCGCAAGAAGGAATACGTGCAGGCCGCGCGCCTGATCCGGGTGAAGCCCTGGCGGATCATGCTGCACCACATCCTGCCCAATTGCATGACGCCGATCATGGTGGCCGCGACGCTGAACTTCGGCCTCGCAATCCTGTCCGAGGCGACGCTCTCGTTCCTCGGTGTCGGGATGCCGCCCGATCAACCCAGCCTTGGCACCCTGATCCGGATCGGCAACCAGTACCTGTTTTCCGGCCTGTGGTGGATCGTCGTGTTCCCCGCCGTGCAGCTCTGCCTGATCGTCCTGTCGGTCAACATGATCGGCGACTGGCTCCGTGATGCCCTCAACCCAAAACTGAGATGATTATGACCATTCTGAAGAACGTCCGCCCGATGGGCGCCACCGCCACCGACCTCTACATCGCCGACGGCAAGTTCGCCGACAGCGCCGACGGAGACACCATCGACTGCGGCGGCCGCATCTTGATCCCCGGCCTGGTCGAGGCGCATACCCATCTCGACAAGTCGCTGCTGGGCCTGCCCTGGTATCGCAACGAGGTCGGGCCGCGCCTGATCGACAAGATCACCAACGAGCGCGAGGTGAAGGTCTCGCTCGGGCTCGACCCGCAGGTGCAGAGCGAGCGGCAGGCGATCCAGTCGATGGCCTATGGCACGACGCAGATCCGGTCCCACGTGGATGTCGACACGCATCACGGGCTTGCGGGCATCGAGGGCGTGATGGCCACGCGCGAGAAGCTGAAGGGCTATGTCGACATCGAGATCGTGGCCTTCCCGCAATCCTCGATGATGCCGCGCCCCGGTACGGTGGAGCTGATGGACGAGGCATTGGCGCTTGGCGCGGATATCGTGGGCGGGATCGACCCCTGCGGGATCGAGCGTGACCCCAAGGGCCACCTGGACGCAGTGTTCCGGCTGGCCGAGAAACACGGCAAGCCGATCGACATCCACCTGCACGAGCGCGACGCCATGGGCGGGTTTTCCATGGAGGAGATCATCGCGCGGACCATCGCGCACGGGATGCAGGGCAAGGTCACGATCAGCCATGCCTTCTGCCTTGGCGCGCCGGATCGCGACTACGTGGCCGGGCTGCAGGAGCAGCTGGCCGAGAACCGCATCCACATCGCCACCACCGCCCCGGCCTCGGCCCCCGCGCCGCGCGTCAAGGAACTGGCCGAGCTTGGCATCCTGACCTGCGGCGGCAATGACGGCATCCGCGACACCTGGGGGCCCTATGGCAACGGCGACATGCTGGAACGCGCCATGTTCATCGGATTGCGCAACAACCTGCGCCGCGATGACGAGGTCGAGCTGGCGCTGGATATCTGCACCTATGGCGGCGCCAAGGTGATGGAGACGGAGGGCTACGGGCTGGAGATCGGCTGCCACGCCGATTGCGTGCTGGTCGAGGGCGAGACGCTGGCCGAGGCCGTCGCCCTGCGCGCCCCGCGCAAGATGGTGATGAAGGCCGGCAAGATCGTGGCGCAGGACGGCAAGGCCGTGATCAAGGCGCCGTGACACGCAAAGCCCTCTCCGCCCGCTGGGTGATCGGCCATGAAAACGGCGCCCATGTGATCTTCGAAAACGGCTGCGTCGTGATCGAGGGCACGAAGATCCTGCATGTCGGCCCCGCCTTCGAAGGCGAGGCCGAGCGGATCGACTACGGCGAGGCGATCCTGTCGCCCGGCTTCATCGACCTCGACGCGCTCTCGGATCTCGACACCACGATCCTGGGCTATGACAACGGCCCGGCGTGGAAGAAGGGCCGCGTCTGGCCGCAAAGCTACATCGAGCGCGACCCCTACGAGATGTATTCGCCGGACGAGCTGGCCTTTCAGAAGCGCTTTGCCTTCGCGCAGCTGATCCGCAACGGGATCACCACGGCGCTGCCCATCGCCTCGCTCTTCTACCGGGAATGGGGCGAGACGGTCGCGGAATTCGAGGCGGCAGCACTTGTGGCCGACGAGATGGGCCTGCGCGCCTATCTCGGCCCCGCCTATCGCACCGGCGGGCAGGTCACGGACAGCAAGGGCAACATCCGCCCGGTCTATGACGAGGCACGCGGGCTGGAGGGCCTAGAAGAGGCCGCCGCCTTCGCCCGCCGCATAGACGGCACGGCGCAGGGGCGCCTCCGCGCCATGTTCGCCCCCGACCGGATCGAGACCTGTACCGAGGCACTGCTGCAGCGCACCCATGCCATCGCCGCCGAGATGGGCGCCCCGGTGCGCCAGCATTCCTGCCAGTCGCCCACCGAGCTGCGGCTGCTCCAGGATCAGCACGGCACCACCCCCATCGACTGGCTCGACCGTATCGGCGCCATCGGTCCGAACTGGCTGCTACCCCATGGCACACATGCCTCGGACCGCGATTTCGCGCTGATGGCCGACCACGGCGCGACGCTGGTGCATTGCCCGCTGGTCTCGGCCCGCCACGGCGGTCTGCTGCGCAGCTTCACCGCCGCCAGCGCGCAGGGTATCAACATCGGCCTCGGCACCGACACCTGGCCGCCCGACATGATCCTGAATATGCAGGTCGGCATGATGACCGGCCGCATCGCCGAGACGCAATCCGCCCTCACCTGCGCCATGATGTTCGACGCCGCGACCCTCGGCGGCGCCAAGGCGCTGGACCGTCCCGACCTCGGCCGCCTCGCCCCCGGCGCCTGCGCCGATATCACGGTGATCGACCTCTCCCGCACGCTGCAGACCACGGACCCAATCCAGACGATCATGACCTCGACCTCGGGCCATGACGTCCGCGATGTCTGGATCGACGGGCGCCGCGTGATGGCCGACCGCGAGATCCCCGGCTTCAGCGACGCCGATTACACCCGCGCGCAGCAGCAATTCGACGGGCTCATCGCCAAGTACCCCGACCGCACCGCCGGGCACCCGCCGGTGTCCGAGATCTTCACCCCCAGCTACCGGAGGGCCAAATGACCGACACCGTCCTGGACGTCCGCAACCTGCGCGTCGAATTCCCCACCCGGCGCGGCGTGCTGACCGCCGTCGATGACATCTCGCTGACCATCGGCAAGGGCGAAATCCTTGGCGTCGTGGGCGAATCCGGCGCCGGCAAGTCGATGACCGGCATGGCCATCCTCGGCCTGCTGGAACCGCCCGGCCGCATCGCCTCTGGCGAAATCCGCCTCTCCGGCGACCGCATCGACACCCTCACCGAGCACCAGATGCAGAGCGTCCGAGGCCGCCGCATCGGCGCGATCTTCCAGGACCCGCTGACCTCTCTCAACCCGCTCTTCAAGGTCGGCGACCAGCTGGTCGAGACCATCCGCCTGCATTCCACCCTCACCCGCACCCAGGCCCGCACCCGCGCGCTCGACCTGATGCGCGAGGTCGGCATTCCGGCGGTCGAGGAACGCATCGACAATTACCCGCACCAGTTCTCGGGCGGCATGCGCCAGCGCATCGTCATCGCGCTGGCGCTCTGCGCCGAACCGGAACTCATCATCGCGGACGAGCCCACAACCGCGCTTGACGTGTCGATCCAGGCGCAGATCACCGCGCTGCTGAAGCGCCTTTGCCGCGACCGGGGCACCGCCGTGATGCTGGTGACCCACGACATGGGCGTGATCGCCGAAACCGCCGACCGCGTCGCGGTGATGTATGCCGGCCGCCTGGCCGAGCTGGGCAACGTCGAGGATGTCGTCCGCCGCCCGCAGCACCCCTATACCGCGGGGCTGATGGGCTCGATCCCCAGCCTGCGCAAGGACATGCACGAGCTGCAGATGATCCCCGGATCCATGCCCCGTCTCGGCGCGATCCCCTCGGGCTGCGCCTTCAACCCGCGCTGCCCGCAGGCCGGTCCGAAATGCCGCCGCGACATCCCCCGCTCCGACGGCCCCGGCGCCGCATGCTGGCTGGCCCTGACAGGAGAGACCGCATGACCCGACCGATCCTTGAAGTGGATGCGCTGGAACGGCGCTTTGACGTCTCCGCCCCCTGGCTGAACCGAGTGCTGGAGCGCAAGCCGCGCCGCACGCTGCGTGCCGTCGATGGCGTGGATTTCGACATCATGCCCGGCCAGACCCTTGCACTGGTGGGGGAATCCGGCTGCGGCAAGTCGACCATCGCCAAGCTGGTCACCGGGCTGCACGCACCTTCAGGCGGCAAGATCCGGTTCAACGGCGATCCCGAGAAGATGCAGATGATCTTCCAGGATCCCTTTGCCTCGCTCAACCCGCGCTGGCGGGTGGGCCGGATCGTGGCCGAGCCTTTGCGCACCCTGCACCCCGAAACGCCCGACGCTCAGGTCACCGCGCGGGTCGAAGAGCTGTTGCGCACCGTGGGCCTGTCGGGCGCCGATGCCGCGAAGTTCCCGCATGAATTCTCAGGCGGTCAGCGGCAGCGGATCTCGATCGCTCGCGCACTGGCTGGCGAGCCGGAATTCCTGGTCTGTGACGAGCCGACCTCGGCGCTCGATGTCTCGGTCCAGGCGCAGGTGCTGAACCTGATGAAGAAGCTCCAGCGCGAGATGGGGCTAACCTATCTGTTCATCAGCCACGACCTGTCAGTGGTGCGTCACATGGCCGATGTGATCGCGGTGATGTACCTGGGCCGCATTGTCGAGATCCAGCCGACAGGCGACCTCTTTGCCAACCCGCTGCATCCCTATACGCGGATGCTGCTCGACACGATCCCGGACCTTGAAAGCCCAAAGCGCGACCGCGCGCCGATGGGCGGGGAAGTCCCCTCGCCCGTGTCGCCGCCCTCGGGCTGTTCGTTCCATCCCCGCTGCCCCCTGGCCTTCGACCGGTGCAAGCGGGAGCGGCCGCAGCGCGAGGTCCACGTTCACGACCGCCGTGTCGCCTGTTTCGCCGCCGCGGAAGACCGGCAGGAGAGCGCCCATGTATGACGAAAGCTTCATGGCCCGCGCCATCGAAATTTCGGCCGAGGCGCTGGAGACACCGGGCACCGAACCCTTCGGCGCCGTCGTGGTGAAGGACGGCCGCATCGTCGGCGAAGGCATCAACCGCTCGGTCCTGAACCACGATCCCACCAGCCATGGCGAGACCGAGGCGATCCGCGACGCCTGCCGCAACCTCGGCACTGTCGACCTGCGCGGCGCGGCGCTTTATTCCAGCTGCGAGCCCTGCCCGCTTTGCGTCGCGGCGATGCTGATCGCCGGGGTGTCGGAGCTGTATTACGCCGCCGACATGGCCCAGGCCGGCGCGGCCCTGGGCGATCTGCCCGAGGCCGCCCGCTTCCCGATCGACGTGGATCACATGCTGTCGCAATGCGGCCTGCCCGCCCCCGCGCGCAAGATGACCAGCGCGCAGCATCGATCGGCCCCGGCGGCAGAAATTCTGCATCGCTGGGCCGCAAAGGCGCGCGAGCGGGGCTGAGGCAAACGGCCAAATCCCGGGCATCCTGCGCGGAATGGGGCACCCGGTGGGACAAGCGCCGGGCGCGGCGACCGCAAGCGCCGGAAAAGCTGTCGGGGCTCAGTCGCAGCGGCTAGTTTTCTCTTGAAGTCCGGGGTCTTGCCCCCCCGCCGGAGATCCGCCCCCGGTCGGGGTGCGGCGCGCCCGGCCACCCAATCTCAAGGATCCGCCCGTGACCCGATCATCTCATGACATCTGCTCTCTCTCCGGCGCCGAACAGGCGCGGCTGATCCGTCAGAAGGCGCTCTCCCCCGTCGAGCTCATGGACGCCGTGATGGACCGGATCCACGCTCTGGAGCCCCGGTTGCATGCCTTCTGCACCCTGACCGAAGACAGCGCCCGCGCCGGGGCGAAGGCCGCGGAACAGGCGGTGATGGACGGCGCCGAACTGGGGCCGCTGCACGGGGTGCCGGTGTCGATCAAGGACCTGATCTGCACGAAGGGCGTGCGCACCATGCTGGGTTCCGAAGCCTATGCAACCCATGTCCCCGACGAGGATGACATCGTCGTCGAACGGGTGAAGGCCGCGGGCGGGATCATCCTGGGCAAGACCAACACGGCCGAGCTGGGCTATGGCGCGGTCGGCCACAACAATGTCTCTCCCACCACCTGCAACCCCTGGGACCTGGACAAGACCCCGGGCGGGTCGAGCGCCGGCAGCGCTGCGGCGGTGGCCGCCGGCATGGGCGCTCTGACCCTGGGTAGCGACGGCGGCGGGTCGATCCGCAGCCCGGCCTCCTTCGCCGGGCTCTTCGGGATGAAGGCGTCGTTCGGGCGCGTGCCCGCCTATCCCGGGTGCCGCGATCCGCGCTATCCCGGCCTGTCGTCCTGGGAAAGCACCGAACATATCGGCCCGCTCACCCGGACCGTCGAGGACAGCGCGCTGATGCTGTCGGTCGTCTCGGGGCCGGATATGCGCGACCGCCATTCGCTGCCCGGGCCGGAATTCGACTGGTTCGAGGCGATGCGCGGCGGCCTGAAAGGCAAGCGGGTCGCCTATACGCCCGATTTCGGCGGCTGCCTCGTCGACCCGGAGGTCCGCGCGCTGACAGCCAAGGCGGCACAGGTCTTCGCCGAGGAATTCGGCTGCGAGGTGGTCGAGGATGCGCCGGATCTGAGCGACGTGCTGGGCCTGCACTGGATGATCATCATGGCCGACAGCGATCTGGTGGGCATGCGCGGGATGCACGCGAAGGGCCAGATCTTCATGCCGCATCTGCGCGCGGCGATGGAGGCGACCTATACGGCCGAGGATTTCACCGAGGCCGCGAAGAAGCGGCAGGAGGTGGTGATCCGGATGTGGCGGTTCATGTCGCGATACGACCTGCTGCTGTGTCCCACCGTCGCCTACCCGGCCTTCGATATCGACACCTATGGGCCGAAGGTTATCGACGGCCAGCCGGTCACGGGGCCGGGCCTACCCTCGCTCTGGCCGTTCAACCAGACGGGCCAGCCTGCGGCCTCGGTCCCCTGCGGCTGGACGTCGGAGGGATTGCCCGTGGGCCTGCAGATCGCCGGGCGCCACCTGGACGATCCGCTGGTGATGGCGGCCTCGGCCGCGTTCGAGGCCGCGCGGCCCTGGGCGGATGCATGGCCAAGGATCGTGACGGATCTGACGGCGGCCTGAGGTCCGTTCAGACCTGCTTCGGCGCGCCCTTCTAGGTGCGGACGGCGTTGCCGATCCGCCCAAGGGCGCCGGTCACAAAGACATGTTGGTCTTTCATCGCGGGTTCTTTCCCTCGGTGTCCGTCAGCCGCGAGCGGCCTCGAATTCGGCGCGCACGGCGGGCATCAGGGTGGGATCCGTCACCAGGTCGATGGCGGTCAGCGCCATGGCCTTGGCGGCATCCAGGATGCAGGCCTCGGCCGCGGGCCCGACCGAGGCGGCGTGGAACTCGTGCGAATGGGGTGGCACGTCGCGGCCGGTCATGGCGATCTGCGGCTGGATCGTGGGAACTTTCCAGCTGACCGCGTTGGTGTCGCCGGACCAGGCGCCCGACAGCTCGTCGCGGCCCCGTGTTTCCCGGCCCAGTCCGCGCAACGCACCGTCGAACCTGCCGGCCATGGCGGCGTTGCTCAGCAGCGGCTGACCGACCGAGGGCGACCATTGCCGGTCAAGCCGGGCGCCGGTCATGCGCGCCGCACCTTCGAGACAGGCGTCGATGCGGGGTTTGACCGCCCTGACCGTGGCGGGATCGTTGGCGCGCAGGGTCAGCACGGCGGTCACGTGGTCGGGAATGACCTGCGGCAGGGTCCCGCCCTTGGTGATGATGTAATGCACCCGCACGTCCGAGGGCAGCTGCTGGCGCAGGGCCGAGACGCCATTCAGCGCGAGCAGCAGCGCATCGAGCGCGTTGATCCCCAGTTCGGGCCGGGCGGCGGCATGGGCGGCCTTGCCGTGATACGAGATCTCGACCCGCGTGGCGCCGACCGCGCGGGAATGGGCGATGTTGTCCATGCCGGGATAGATCAGCATCATCGCGTCGAGATCATCGAACCAGCCTTCGCTGCAGAGGATGTGCTTGCCGCCGCCGCCTTCTTCGCCGGGGGTGCCCATGATGATACAGCGCCCGCCAAGCGCGTCCACGACCGAGGCAAAGCCCAGGCCCGCCCCAAGCGAGGCGGCCGCAGCCACGTTGTGCCCGCAGCTCTGGCCGTAGACCGGCAGACCGTCATATTCGCAGAGGAAGGCGATCGAGGGTCCGGCCTGCTTCTGACCGCCGGTGCCGCGAAACGCGGTTTGCAACGTGCCCAGCCCGTGCGTCACCTCCAGCCCGGCCTCGTCCATCACGTCGCAGAGCCAGCCCTGCGCCTTGTATTCGTCGAAGGCCAGCTCGACCTCGGCGTGCATCTTGCGGCTGACCTCGATCAGCCGGTCGGCGGATTGGTCGATCGTGGCCAGCGCCGTCTCGCGCGCGTGTTCGGGGGTCATGCGGGGTGATGCTCGATCCAGTGGTTGGCGATGTCGATCCGTCGGGCGAACCAGACGCCCGGGAAGGATTTCGCGTATTCGATGAAGTTGTAGAGCGCCTGCGCGCGGGCCGGCTGACCGACGACGCGCATGTGCAGGCCGATGTTCATCATCTTCGGATGTGTCGCGCCTTCCTTGTAGAGCTGGTCGAAGGTGTAGCGCAGGTGCTCCTCGAAACTGTCGGGAGAGCCGAAGGCCCCCGTGCCGAAGCCGCCGTCGTTGTTGACCAGCGAATAGGGGATGATCAGGTGCGGCTTGCCGTGGACCTCTGTCCAGTAGGGCAGATCGTCGTTGTAGGCATCGCTGTCGTAGAGAAAGCCGCCCTCTTCCACCACAAGCTCGCGCGTGTTCACGCTGGGCCGGCCGCGGCAGTACCAGCCAAGCGGACGCTGGCCCATGGTGTCCTTCAGCGACGCGACGGCCAGGCGGATGTGCTCGCGTTCTTCGTCGCGGGTCAGCAGCGCCACGTCTTCCCAGCGCCAGCCGTGGCAGATCATGTCGTGGCCCTTCTCGCCGATCAGGCGGGCGGCCTTGCGGTTGCGCTCCATGGCGACGGCACAGGCGTAGAATGTGGCCTTCACGTCGAGCTCGTCGAAGATGTCCATCAGCCGCCAGTAGCCGGCGCGGGAGCCGTATTCGTACATGGATTCCATGGCGAGATCGCGCTCGCCATCGGGCCAGGGGCGGTAGGGGATTTCCGACAGCGCGCGTTCGCTGGCCGGGTCGCCGTCGCCCACGGCGGGTTCGGAGCCTTCCTCGTAATTGACCACGAGAGAGATCGCGATGCGCGCGCCGTCGGGCCAGGTGACCTTTGGCGGTTTACCGTTATAGCCGACGAGATCGCGCGGCGGGCCGGGGATGGTGTTGGGTGCGGTATCCATGTCGCCTCACGCGTCCTGTTGGATCGGCTGGACCGTGTCGGGATGATTGGCGATCCAGTGGTTGGCGATGTCGATCCGGCGGGCGAACCAGACGTCCGGGAAGGACTTCGCATATTCGATGAAATTGGCCAGGGCGAGCGCCCGTCCCGGGTGCCCGGCAAGCCGCAGATGAAGGCCGACGGACATCATCCTGGGATGCGTCGCGCCCTCCTTGTAGAGCCGGTCGAAGGCGGATTTCAGATGCCGCTCGAACTCCACCGGCGAGCCCATCCAGCCGGTGTGGATCTTCATGTCGTTGTTGGCGAGCGAATAGGGAATGACCAGGTGCTTGTTGCCGTCGACCTTCACGAAATACGGGAGGTCATCGTTGTAGGTGTCTGAATCATAAACGAAACCGCCCTCTTCCACGACCAGTTCACGGGTATTCACCGACGGCCCGTAGCGGCAGTACCAGCCCAGCGGGCGTTCGCCCGTCGTCTCGGTGATCGAGTCGATGGCGCGCAGAAGGTGCTCGCGCTCCTGCTCGCGGGTCAGCAGGGTCACGTCTTCCCAGCGCCAGCCGTGGCTCATGACCTCGTGGCCGCGGGGGCGCATCTCGGCGGCGGCGTCGCGGTTGCGTTCCAGCGCCTGCGCGCAGGCATAGAAGGTGCATTTGACGTCCTGCTCGTCGAAGACGTCCATCAGACGCCAGAACCCCACGCGAGAGCCGTATTCGTACATGGTCTCGACGCCCAGGTCGCGTTCGGTGATCGGCCAGTACGGGGGGCCGCCCGGTTCGCGGGTGGCGTCACCGTCGCCGATGGCCAGCTCGGAGCCTTCCTCGTAGTTCACCACAAGCGAGATCGCGATACGGGCGCCACCGGGCCAGCTGACCTTGGGCGGGGCGCCTTCGTAGCCGACCACGTCGCGCGGCGGCCCGGGAATGGGGGACCTGAGATGGGTCATGGGATGTCCTTTCCGGATAGTCTCTGCTCAGCCCGCCTTGGCCGCGGGAACCGGCGGTGCCACCGCCTCGGCCACGCGGTCCGAGAACGGACAGGCGACGCTGTGGGTCTCGTTGATCGGCTCCAGCGGCATGCGCTGCTGCGAACAGACTGGCTGTTCGATCGGGCATCGGCCCGACAGCCGGCAGGCCGGGGGCGGATCCACGGGGGTCGAGATTTCGCCCGCCAGCCGCAGCCTCTCGCGTTTCACGCCATAGCGCGCGACGGGGGCGGCGGACATCAGCGCGCGGGTATAGGGATGGCGCGGATTGTCGAAGATCTCGGCCGTGGGGCCGCGTTCGACGATCTGGCCCAGGTACATCACCGCCACCTCGTCGGCGACATGGCGCACCACCTGCAGGTCGTGGCTGATGAAGAGGTAGGCCAGGTTCAGCTCGCGCTGGATGCGTTTGAGCAGATCGAGGATTTGCCCCCGCACCGACACGTCGAGCGAGGCGGTGGGTTCGTCCAGCAGCACCACCTCGGGGTTGATCGAGATTGCGCGGGCGATGCCGATCCGCTGCCTCTGGCCGCCGCTAAGCTCGTGCGGGTAGCGAGCCAGATGCTCCTCACCCAGCCCCACCAGCGTGACCAGTTCGGACAGCCGCGCGTTGCGTTCGTCCTGGGTCATCGAGAGGTGCAGCTTCAGCGGCTCTTCCAGCACCTTGCGCACCGTCATCCGCGGATTGAGCGAAGCGTTTGGATCCTGGAAGACCATCTGCAACGTGCGGTACATCGTGGCCATGCGCACCGGGTTCAGCGGCCGGACGGAATTGCCGTGGACGACGACATCGCCGTCCGTCGGCTCCAACAGCCGTACGATGCACCGGGCCACGGTGGACTTGCCGGAGCCGCTTTCGCCCACCAGCGCCAGGGTCCGGCCCGGCTGCAGGTCGAAATCAACCCCGTCGATCGCATGCAGCTTGCGGCCGCCGCCGACGGGAAAGAGCTTCTTCAGGCCGCGGACCTGGACGATCGGGTAATTCGCGGGATAGGTCTTCATGCGCTGTACTCGGTGAGCAGGCTCGCGGCCAGCAGTTTGCGCGTGTAGGCATCCTGCGGTGCGGTGAAGATCTGCTCGGTCGTGCCGGTCTCGACGACGCAGCCCTTGTTCATGACGACCACGTGGTCGCAGGTTTCGGCCACCACGCCCAGGTCATGGGTGATCAGGCAGACCGTCAGGCCCCGGCTTTGCGCAAGATCCACGATCAGCTCCATGATGTCGGCCTGCGTGGTCACGTCGAGCCCGGTGGTGGGCTCGTCCAGGATCAGCAGTTCGGGCGTGCAGATCAGCGCGGCCATGGCGATCATCGCGCGTTGCGCCATCCCGCCCGAGAATTCGTGCGGATATTGACGGGCGCGACGTTCCGGTTCCGGAATATGCACCTGGCGGAGCGCGTCGACGGCCTTGTCCATCGCCGCTGCCCGGCTGCCGCCATTGTGCAGCATCCAGGTGTCGGCCAGCTGGCGGCCAATGGAGAACACCGGGTTCAGCGCGGCGCGCGCGTCCTGGAAGACCATGCTGATCCGGCTGCCGCGAATGTCGCGCAGGCCCCTGGCGTCGAGGTTCAGCATCTCGGTGCCGTCGAACCGGATCGAGCCGGTCCGGTGCCGGAAGGTCGGCGCCTGCAGGCCCAGCACCGCAAGCGCGGTGATGGACTTGCCGCTGCCCGTTTCGCCCACCACGGCCGTCATGGCGCCGCGCGGCAGGCAATAGCCGACATCATGCAGCACCTGATTGTACTCCCCGGCGGGCGACATGAAGCCCCCCGAGAAATTTTCGATCTCCAGAATGGCGTCACTCATGTGCGCCTCCGCGGGTCGAAGAGGTCCGAGAGCGCGTCGCCCAGCATGTAGAAGGCGCCGGTCATGCCGAGGATCGCGATGCCGGGGAACATGGAGACCCACCATTCGCCGGTCATCACGCCATCCTGGCCGCGGGCGATCATGTTGCCCCATTCCGGGTCATCCGGGCTGAGCCCGATGCCGAGAAAGCCGAGGCTGGCGATGATCAGCACCGAGAAGGCGGCATTGACCGAGGTGAAGGCCAGCAGCGGGCCCATGGAATTGGGCAGCAGGTGCTTGAACGCCACGGCGATGGGCCGGTTGCCGACAAGACGCGCGGCCTCGGCGAATTGCCATTCGCGGCGGGACCGGACCTCGGCCCGCGCAAGGCGCAGGTAATCCGGCATGCCGACAAAGGACAGCACGGCGATCACGTTCACCACCCCTGCCCCGACGGCCTGAACGATCAGCATGGCGAAGAGGAGGCCGGGGAAGGCCTGGAAGATTTCGACCATCCGCATGATGGCGGTGTCGATGGCGCCGCCGTAATAGCCGGCGATGGTGCCAAGGATCGTGCCGATGGTCAGCGCGATGGCAACGGCGGCCAGGCAGATACCCAGGTCATAGCGCGTGCCCACCATCAGCCGCGACAGCAGATCGGTGCCCAGCCGGTCGGTGCCCAGCGGAAATTCCCAGGTCGGTGCCGAATAGCTTGGCCCGGCGCCGGGCATGAAAGGGTCATGAGGGGTCCAGAAGAAGGACAGCACCGCGACACCGGCATAAAACAACAGCAGCCCGGCGCCGAGCTTCATCGTCAGGGAATGGCGGCGGCGCGGGCGGCGGCGGGGCGGCGCGACGACGGCCGCGCTTTCGATATCGATCGGCCGAGAGGTCAACAGGCGATCCCCGCCCGGGCTTCACGACGGCTCTGCGCAACCGCAGGGCGGCTGGCAACGGGTGCGCGGCGCGACTGGTGCATCTCGATCATCCTTTCACGAGTGGTCTTCCTGGGCCGCATGGCGGCGCCCCGGCGGGCATCCGGCGCGGCGGCCTGTTCTCGGAGCTAGCCACGTCCAAAATGTCCGGCAAGCCCGCGCACAGCGGATTTGGTGAATTTCATGAAATTGATATTGCCTTTGACGCAAAATTGCGCAATTCGTCTTCGCACGGGGTCCCTGATGAGTTCTATTTGATCGCATCGCGAATTGATCGCATCCCACATCCCCACAGATCGCGAATTCTGATCGGCCGTGTCCGGCGCTGAAAACCCGCGTGTCCCCCAAAAGTATGATTGCCTGTTCGGGGCACTGAACCGCAGCATCGGACCCCGGGACACCCTCCTCCCGCCCGAAACGGCATTCACCGGAAACTCCTGACGCGGCCAATTGAATTGCGCCCGCCCGATGGGAATTTTCAAATTGAGAACCGGCCGGGCCAATCCCAATGAATTCTACATCGAGAAAGGGAAAAACCATTGCCGATGAAGAAAAGCGCAACCCCCTGGACCGCCCTCAGGGGCCTGGTCGCCGCGCTGAGCCTCCTGCCCCTGGCGGGCGTGGTCCAGGCGCAGGATACAAAGCCCCTTGTCCGGGCGGTCGCGGCTGATTTCAACAGCATCGACCCGGCCGACACGCGCAGCGCCCAGGACCAGGACCTGGTGCTGAACCTCTACGACAAGCTCGTGTCGATGAAGATGCACGAACGGCCCGACGGCGCCTATGACGGCGACCCGATGGAGGTCATCCCCAACCTCGCCTCATCCTGGGAGGTAGACGGCCCCGTCGTGACCTTCCACCTGCGCGACGACGTGACCTTCCACGCGACCGGCAACCCGATGACGGCCGACGATGTGGTCTACTCGTTCACGCGCCTGGTCGAGATCCCGGCCAACGGCAAGAACCAGGCCAGCGTGGCCGGCATCTACACCGCCGACCAGATCGAGAAGATCGATGATTACACCGTCCAGATCACCCACCTGGATGGTCCGGACGGCGACCCGGCCGAGGTGGCCGTGCGCCTGACCTCGTACAAGTTCCTGCAATTCGGCATCATCGATTCCGTCGAGGCGAAATCGCACGCGACCGAGGACGACCCGTGGTCGCGCGAGTGGCTGCAGAAGAATGTCGCGTCGGCCGGCCCCTACTACATCTCGGATCACACAACGAACCAGGAGATCGTTCTGACGGCCGTCCCGGACCGCGACTGGGGCCCGCAATCGAACTTTGACACCATCATCCTGCGGATCACCGGAGACGCCGACGTCGTGTCGCTGGTCAAGGGCGGCGTCGTCGACTACGCCGGCGAAGGCCTGACCGGCCGCCAGTATTCCGCCCTGGAATCAGCGGGCTTCCCGGTATTGCACGGCCCCACACCGAACATCCTGCGGATGTCCATGGCCGTCGACAAACCGCCGTTCGACAACCAGACGGTGCGCCAGGCCATGATCTATGCCACGCCGATCGACCAGATCATCAACGTCGCACTGGGCGGCCGCGGCTTTGCCTCGGACTGCTTCTACAACCCCAACGACGCGACCTGTAACGGCAGCTTCGGCGAGATGTACAGCTACGACCTCGAAAAGGCGGCAGAGCTGCTCAAGGACGCCGGTGTCGAGGACCTGGAATTTGACCTGTGGTATTCGAACTCGTTGCCCTACAACGATGACGTGGCGATCCTGATCAAGTCCTCGATGGCCCAGATCGGTGTGACCGCGAACCTCAAGGCGACGCCGGAAGTCCAGCTCAAGACCGCCGTCCGCGACCGGACCTACCGCGAGAACGAGACCATGTCGGGCATGTACCTGCACGAGGCGACCTTCTGGCTGCCCGACCCGGTGACCCAGACCAATTGCTGCATCGTCAGCTGGTCCGACATCGGCGGCAGCGGCAACTGGTCCCGCTACGACGATCCCGAGATCGACGACTGGCACTACACCTACCGCAACTCGGGTGACCAGGCGGCGCGGACTGAAGCCTACCACAAGATCCAGGATCGCCTGGCCGAGGCCGCGGCAAACCAGATCCCGCTCGTGGTGATGGGCCGCACCGTGGCCACCAGCAAACGGATCGCCGGGGTGACCTTCACCCAGGAACCCTATGCCCGGTACACCTACCTCAAGCTGGCCGACACCAATTAAGCCAGCGCCGGGCGGCCTTTTCTCCCCGGGGGCCGTCCGGACTTTTGGACATGACCGGCACGGACAAATCACCATTTCCAAATCCACAGCCCGATCTTGGAAAGATTCGCATTACGCCGGATTTCAAATTTACTTTTGAACCACTTCAATGATCTGAAACGAGGGTCAATTGGCGCATTATTAATAATCACGCAGCAAAATTCCCCAAACTTAAATATACGCCCATATATGCCGCTCTTGCGCGGCCCCGCACTGCGGGATCCACTAAACACGACTGCCATGCCCCGCATCGCAGTTGAAAAGGAGAAACGGGAATTGACGACCGATCCATTCCATCTTGGCTGGTTCCAGAATAACACCTACGGCGTCCACGGCTGGAATGTACCCTGGGGCGGAAACACCGCCCGCGACTGGGCCAATCCGCAGCTTCAGATCGATCTGGCCCAGGCTGTCGACCGGGCCTGTTTCGATTTCCTGCTGATGGAGGATTCCGCCTTTGTGCCGGACAACTACGGCGCGTCGATGGATTTCTACCTCAAACGCGCCATGCGGGCGCCGAAGAACGATCCGCTGCCGCTGGTGCCGCTGCTGCACCAGGCGACGAAGAACGTGGGCATCGTGCCGACGATCTCTACCTCCTTCTACCCGCCCTTCCTGCTGGCCCGCCTGATCGCCACGCTGGACTTGATGTCGGACGGGCGCGTCGGCTGCAACTTCGTGACCTCGACGGCGGCGCGCGCGGCGCAGAACTTCGGCCTGAAGGAGCATATCGAACACGACGCGCGCTACCGGATGGCGGATGAATTCGTCGACGTGGTCAAGCAGCTGTGGGACAGCTGGGACGAGGACGCGATCGTGGCCGATGCCGAGAACGCCATGTTCGTCGATCCGTGCAAGGTCCGCCCGATCGAGTTCGAGGGCGAGTTCTTTTCCTCGCGCGGCCCGCTCAATACCGCCCGCCCCCCGCAGGGCCACCCGGTACTGGTGCAGGCCGGAGGCTCTCCGCAGGGCCGGGCTTTTGCCTCGAAACACATGGATGTCATCCTGGCCGCCGTCGGCACCGTGGAAGAGATGAAATCCTTTCGCGACGATGTTCGCGCGCGGGTCGCGTCTCACGGGCGCGATCCGGACAGCTGCAAGGTCCTGTTCCAGTTCACGCCCATCGTCGCAGAAACCGACGCCCAGGCGCAGGAGATCTGCGAGGCGCGGCGCAAGGCAGCCGATCCGAAGGTGATGCTGGCCGGGCTGGGCAGCCTCTTCGACATCGACTTCTCGACCATCGACGTGGAGGAACCGCTGGCCGAGATGACAACCAACGGCCAGCAGGGCACGTTCAAGCGCTTCATGTCCATGGGCAGCAACCTGCGCGAGATCGCCGAGAACTTCCGTTTCGGCCTGGACGACGTGCACGGATCGCCCGAAACCGTCGCCTCGAAGATGGAGGAGATGATGCAGGAGGTCGGTGGCGACGGGTTCCTCGTCACCGGCAACCTGACCCGCCGCTACCTGGCCGAGATCACCGATGGCCTCGTGCCGGTGCTGCAGAAACGCGGGCTGACGCGCAAGGGCTACAGCCACGCGCAGTTCCGCCACAACCTGCTCGAATTCTGACCCAACCCCCGGAGTCACTCCCATGGCAATGCTGCGCCTGATCCTCAAACGGATCCTCTGGATCATCCCGGTCGCCTTCGGTGTGGTCACGATCACCTTCTTCACCGCCCGCCTCTTCAACGGCGACCCGACCGAGCTTTATGCCCCGCCCGAAGCCAATGCCGAGTTGCTGGAGATGATCCGGCAGGACCTCGGCCTCGCCGATCCGCTGATCGTGCAATACCTCCGCTATCTCGGCGAGCTGCTGCGCTTCGACCTCGGCACCTCGTTTTCCACCGGGAACCCGGTGATGGCCGATCTGATGAACCGCCTGCCTGCGACGCTTGAGCTCGGCATGCTCGGGCTTGCGATGGCCATCCTCTTCGGCGTGCCGCTGGGCGTGCTTGCCGCGGTGAAACGCGAGAAGCTGCCGGACTTCCTGGTCCGGATCATCGCGCTGATTGGCATGTCGATCCCGCAATTTTGGATCGGCCTCGTGCTGCTCTTTATCTTCTTCGTTCAGCTGCAATGGCTCCCGGGCCCGGTCGGCCGCCTGCCGCTTTGGGTCGAGGCGCCGCCGCGCGTGACCGGCTTCATGCTGATCGACACGCTGCTTGACGGCGATCCGGCGAAGTTTCTGGAAGCCCTGCGCGCGCTGGTCCTGCCCTCGATCACCCTGGCGCTGTGTACGCTGGCACCGATCGCGCGGGTGACCCGGTCGACCATGGTCGAGGCGCTGCAAAGCGACTACGTCCGCACCGCCTATGCCATGGGCCATCCCGATCGCGTGATCTGGTTCCGCTACTGCCTGCGCAATGCGCTGCTGCCGATCATCACTCTGATCGGCGGCATCATCGGCTTCGTCTTCGGCGGCGCCGTGTTGATCGAGGCGATCTTCGGCTGGCCCGGCGTCGGGCAATATGCGTTGCAGGCGATCCAGCAATCGGATTTCATCGCCCTGCAGGGCTTCGTGATCTACGCCTCGCTGCTTTACGTGCTGGCCTTCCTTGCGGTGGATATTCTCTACCTGTTCATCGACCCCCGGATGCGTCCGTCGTAAAACCGGCGGACCAGGGAAAGGAAGACCATGTCACTCGACAGGATCATCACGAACGCGCGGCTCGAAGGTCAGGCGGGCCGCATCGACATCGGCATCAGCGGCGGGCGCATCGCAGCGATCGAACCGGAGATCATGGCCGAGGCACCGCGTTTCGACGCCGGAGGCGCGCTCGCCTTCCCCGGCTTCGTCGACAGCCATGTCCACCTGGACAAGGCCTGCATCCTCGACCGCTGCACGATCTGCGAAGGCACACTGCAAGAGGCGATCTCGGCCACTGCCGCGGCCAAGGCCGGGTTCACCGTGGAGGACATTTATGCCCGGGGGCAGCGTGTACTGGAAAAGGCGATCCTGCACGGCACCAACCGGATGCGCACCTTTGCCGAGGTCGATCCCCGTGCCGGCACCCGCTGCTTCGAGGCGCTGACCGCGCTGAAGGCGGATTACGCCTATGCCATCGACCTGGAGATCTGCGCCTTCGCCCAGGAAGGGCTGACGCAGGAGATGCAGACCTACGACATGCTCGACCGGGCGCTGGCCGATGGCGCGGACCTTGTCGGGGGTTGCCCCTATGCCGATCCGGATCCGGAGCGGCACGTGGCGCTGATATTCGACCTGGCCGAAAGGCACGGGGTGCGGGTCGATTTCCACCTGGATTTCGATCTCGACCCCAGCGGCTCGGCCATCCCCGCCGTCCTGCGCGAGACCGATGCCCGCGGCTATGGCGCTCGCGTCTCCATCGGCCATGTCTCGAAGCTCTCGGCCCTGCCCCCGGCCGAGGCCGCCGCCATCGGGCGCAGGCTGGCCGAGGCGGGCGTGGCGCTGACGGTGCTGCCGGCGACCGACCTGTTCCTGATGGGCCGTGCAGCCGATCACCTCGTGCCGCGCGGCGTGGCCCCCGCCAACCTGCTGCGGGCCCAGGGCGTGACGACGACGGTGGCCACCAACAACGTGCTGAACCCGTTCACCCCTTTCGGTGATGCCTCGCTCGGGCGGATGGCGAACCTCTTCGCCAATGTCGCCCAGCTGGCCCGGGACGAGGATCTCGCCGCCGCCTTCGCCATGGTCAGCTCCGACGCCGCCCGGCTGATGGGGATCGACGACTTCGGCCTCTCTACCGGTGGCGCTGCCGACATCGTGCTGATCGACGCGCCCGACCGGGCTTCAGCCGTGCGCGAGATCGCCCCGGTGATTGCGGGCTGGAAATCCGGCCGGCAGACCTTTGAACGCCCCCGCGCGCGGCTGTTGAAGGGCTAGCCGCGCAGCACGTCGGGATTGGGTTCCAGCAGCATCCGCATCGCGGCGGACCGGCTGCCGACGCCCAGCTTGTCGAAGGACCGCATCAGGTGCGTCTTCACCGTGGCCGGCGCAATGCCTAGGGCCACGGCGATGTCATGGTTCGCCGCGCCGTCCGCGATCAGCGTCACCACCTCGCGTTCGCGCGGCGACAGGCCAAAGCGGTGTGACAATTTGCGGTCGACGTAGCGGCGCCGGATCGCCGGATTGTAGATCAGGTCACGCTCCAGGTAGGTCTGGATCGCATCGGCCACATGGGTGGTTTCCGGGTCTACCGGCGGATCGTCATGCGCCTTCATCACCCCAATCCCGATCATCGGCGCGTCGGCGTCGCTGAGCACCATGGTCATTGCATCCGAGAACCCGGCGTCCTCCATGAACCTGGTGTAGCGCGAGGCCACGTGGTTCACCGTCTGCTTGAGATAGGCAATGCGCGAGCCGCGCTTGACCACGCGGTCGACCCCGATCGGATCCTCCCAACCGTGCTCGGCATCGTATCCGGGGAAGAAGTCACCGCGAAATCCGCGATGTGCGATGGGCGTCCCGAGCGGCCTGTCGATCCAGTAGATGACCGCGGCCGAGGCCTTCAGCGACTGGCGCATCAGGTCAAGCACACCGGTCAGCCTGTCGGTCGCACTGTCATGAGCTGTCATATCTGTCATCTGGCGCGTGTTCTTTCCGCTGAGAGAAGCAACAGGCGCATCCCGGCGCCCATGACGCTCAGCAGATGCCTTGAAACGTCAAAATCTCAAGGAAATCCAACTTGCCGTCGATCACAATGATACCGAACGCCAATGATTGAAGCACAAGGCTGCGCCGTTGTCCGCGATAGCAACAGGGCCAGTTCGGGATTGTCGGGTGACGGGACGCACAGCGCTGGACCGGCGCCGGACCATTCCGAAGAGTGTCCGATGTTTGGGCATGAATTGCAGCAGACAATGACATGAGGGCTGCTTTCTCCTTTCCTCCCCGCCCTGTCCCCCAAAAGATGGATTGCGCTCAAAGACCCGGTCACGCGACATCTTGATCAACATGACGCGGCAATTCGTTTCCTCCCGTGCAAGTCGCAGACAGGGACGGAACGAAAGCTATTCGCTTGGCGCCGGGAATTTCCACGGAAATCAAATCGGGACACCACATTATCGACATATCCAAACCGAAACAGGAAACAGGCAGTGCGCAAAGATCCACGTCCGGCGCTTTCCCGCGGCCGCCGGGCCGTCCCGCCGACCCAAGCCGCATGACCCCACCCAGCCTAAAAAGTACTGTGAAAACGGCGTACCGTGCACCTGGAATCTCGCGCGTTCGGGCCAGGACCACTGGACGATGGATACCCATACGCGCCGGTTCCTGCCGAGGGTCTGCCGGTCCAGAAGGACCCCATTGCAATATCGGTACGGAAACACCGAAAGGCTTCAAGCCGGGCCTGTCCGGAAATGCGCTCTTGAATCCGGATTCCACGATATCCGACCCCATTTCCTCTATCTCCCCAACCTCATCAATTCGAAATCTCATGAATCCAGTCCGGTCCCAGCCGGTCCGGTGATCCGAAATATTCAGGAGTAAAAAGACGACATGACATGCCCTCAGTTTCACCTTGGCTGGTTTCTCGGCAACAGCTACGGCGTCCATGGCTGGCTTGACCAATGGGGCGGAGGAACGGCCCGGAACTGGTCGGATCCGGCGCTGCACATGGACCTCGCCCGGGCCATCGACCGGGCGTGCTTCGACTTCGTATTGCTGGAAGATTCGAGCTTTGTCCCCGACAATTATGGAAGTTCAATGGACTTCTATCTCAAGCGCGCCAGCCGCGCGCCAAAGAACGATCCATTGCCGTTGGTGCCGCTGATGCTGCAGGCCAGCAAACACGTGGGCATAGTTCCCACGATCTCCACGTCCTTCTACCCGCCCTACCTTCTCGCCCGTCTGATGGCCACGCTGGACCTGATGTCGGACGGCCGCGTGGGCTGCAATTTCGTGACATCGACGGCCAACCGGGCGGCGCAGAATTTCGGGCTGAACGACCACATCGAACACCACACCCGCTACGAGATGGCCGACGAATTCGTCGAGGTCGTCAAGCAGCTTTGGGACAGCTGGGAAGAGGACGCGATCGTCGCCGATGCCGCGGGCCAGACCTTTGTCGATCCCTGCAAGGTCAGGCCGATCGAATTCGAAGGCAAGTTCTTCTCCTCCCGCGGTCCGCTCAACACCGCGCGGCCGCCGCAGGGGCACCCGGTGCTGGTGCAGGCCGGCGGTTCGCCCCAGGGCCGGGCCTTTGCCTCAAGGCACATGGACGTGGTCATGGCCGCCGTTTCGACCGTGGAGGAAATGAAATCCTTCCGCGACGACATCCGCGCCCGCGTCGCCGCAAACGGCCGTGACCCGGACAAGACCAAGATCGTTTTCCAGTTCGTGCCGATCGTCGCCGAAAGCGACACGCAGGCGCAGGAGATCCTGGAGGCTCGCCGTGCCGCCAAGGATCCGGCCGAGATCCTGGCCGCGATGGGCTCGCTCTTCGACATCGATTTCTCGGTCTTCGACCTGGACGAGCCGCTCTCCGAGATGTCGACCAACGGCCAGCAGGGCACCTTCAAGCGGTTCATGTCCATGGGCCGAACGCTGCGCGAGATCGCCAACTCCTTCCACTTCGCGGTCGACGACGTGGCGGGCACGCCCGACACCGTGGCCGGCAAGATGCAGGAGATGATGGAAGAGGTGGGCGGCGACGGTTTCCTGATCGCCGGCAACCTGAACCGGCGTTACATCGCCGAGATCACAGATGGGCTTGTCCCGGCGTTGCAGAAACGCGGCTTGGTCCGGACCGGCTTCAGCAACGCCCAGTTCCGCGAGAACCTGCTGGAGTTCTGAGGCCCGGCCGCACAGCCGGCACTTGCAGCCGGGGGTGCCCCACAAGCGGCGCCGAACCCGATCGCGACGGCATCGAGGTCAGCGGATAGACTCATCTGGTTCGACACGGCTGTCCGGCAGCGCTGGGGCGAGGCTGACGGTGTCGCAACAAGAGGCTGGCCGCGCACCCTCCTCAACCGGGACGGTCGACAGCACCGTCGCCCCCAACCCCGCCAAGCGATCTGGCCCGAGGCCGCCCGGCGGCATAGGGTCGTCTTCATGCGCCCGACCACAGCATGGAGATACCGATGCAGCTGAAATGGTCCTACCTGCCTCCGCTGATGGTCTATTTCGCCGCCGGCGTCTCTGGACTGACCTCGGTCGTGGGCGCGTTCTTCCTGAAGGATTACCTCGACCTCTCGGCGGCCTTCGTGGCGAGCCTGTCGTTCTGGGCCGGGTTGCCGTGGATCATGAAGATGCCCATGGGCCATATCGTCGATCTGTTCTGGCGCTGGAAAGCGGTGCTGATCCTGTTCGGCGCGGGGCTCATCACAGGCTCGCTTCTGATCATGTACGGCGTCGTTTCGCGCCCGGCCGAGATGCGGGAGATGCTTTCGCTAGAGACCTGGTACGTGATCGCGTTGCTGCTGGCGCCGACGGGCTACGCCATCCAGGACGTGGTGGCCGATGCGATGACCGTCGAGGCGGTGCCACAGGCCGACACGGACGGGCGACGCTTCACCCCAGACGAGGCAAAATCGCATCACACGACGATGCAGACGCTGGGCCGCTTCGCCATCATATCGGGCCTGGCCTTCGTCGCCGCCGTGAACATCTTCGTCTTCAACGACACCGAAGACATGGCCCGCGAGGCCCGGCTGGCGCTTTATGGGCGGATCTACCTTATCGCACTGGCAATCCCGGTGATCTCGGTCAGCGGCACGGTGCTGCACGGGATCCTGCTGCGCGCCCGCGCCCGGCGGGGCCAGCCCGTGCAGCGCGACAAGGAAGAGACGGAGGTGAACTGGCAGATCCTCGGCGGCGGCATCGCCTTCGTGATCCTCAGCATCGGGCTCGGCACATCGGGCCTCGCATTGGCGCAGGAGCTGGTGTTCCTCGCCTCCTTCACCGTGATCCTCTATCTGGTATCGCGCCTCCTGAAAGAGCTGGAGCCCGACGCCGCGCGCGTTCTGGTCGGCACCGCGACGGTCATCTTCGTCTTCCGCGCCGTGCCCCTGCCCGGTCCCGGGCTGACCTGGTTCGAGATCGACGAGCTCGGCTTCGACGAACGCTTCCTCGCGATCCTGTCGCTGATCACCTCGGGGCTGGCGCTGGTCGGGCTGATCGTGCTGCGCCCGCTGATGGCCAGCCGGTCCATCGCCCGTATCGTCGCGTTGCTGACGGTGGCCTCGGGGTTCCTGTCGCTGCCGAACCTGGCGCTGTATTACGGGGTGCAGGACTGGACGGCGGCCCATACCGGCGGCATCGTGGACGCGCGCTTTATCGCGATCCTGGACACGGCAATCGAATCCCCGCTGGGCCAGATCGCAATGGTCCCCATGCTGGCCTGGATTGCGCGCAACGCGCCCGACCACCTGAAGGCGACCTTCTTCGCGGTGATGGCATCCTTCACCAACATGGCGCTCTCCGCCAGCAGCCTGGGGACGAAATACCTCAACCAGCTTTTCCTCGTGACGCGCGAAGCCGTCGATCCCGCGACCGGAGAGCAGGTGTCGACCGCGGATTACTCGCAGCTTGGCTGGCTGCTGATCACCACCGCGGTCATCGGCGTCGTGGCCCCCCTGCTGACGATCCTCTTCATACAGAACTCCCGCTTCCGCACCACCGAGTGATCCGCGCTCCTTCGAGTCCTCCGGCAAGTCGCGCAACAGGGTCAATGGCATATCGCACGTCCCGCGGCCCTCCGGCAGGGCACAGGCGATGCGTGTCAGACACAAATAGTACCAAAAAGATACCGGTTGAACGGGGCGGTCCTTTTTGCAATGCTGCGCTTCATCAACGACGGGATGGCGCCGGGCAGAGTGGCGCGGAAAGGCACATGTGAAGGTTCTCATCTTTCGCTCTCGCGAGCGGGCGGTTGTCCGTGCGGCTGGGGAAATCGTGCAGCAGCTGCAGGCGCGGCCAGCCTCGGTTCTGGGGCTTGCGACCGGGGGCACAATGGACCCGGTCTATGCCGCGCTGATCGCGGCGGCGCGCGATGGACAGGTCGCGTTCGACCGGGCGACGATGTTCAACCTTGACGAATACGTCGGCGTCCCCCCGGACCATCCCCGCAGCTACGAACATTACATGCGCACGCATTTCTTCGATGCGCTGAACCTGCCCGACCGTACCTGGCGCCTGCCCCGCGGCGATGCGCCGGATCCGGCGGCCGAGGCCGAGGCCTACGAGGCGCGCATCGCCGAGGCCGGCGGCATCGACCTGCAGCTTCTGGGGATCGGCGCCAACGGGCATATCGGCTTCAACGAGCCCAGCTCATCGCTGTCGTCCCGCACCCGGGTCAAGACCCTGCACCGGCGCACCCGGGACGACAACGCGCGCTTCTTCGGACCCGACGAGGTGGTGCCGACGACGGCCATCACCATGGGCATCGCCACGATCCTAGACAGCCGCCATGCGCTGCTGCTGGCCACCGGCGCAGCCAAGGCACAGGCCGTGGCCGCCATGATCGAAGGTCCGGTCAGCGCCCGCTGCCCGGCCTCGGCGCTGCAGCTGCACCGCCACGCGACGGTGGTGCTGGACGAAGACGCCGCCCAGGCGCTGGAGCTGCGCGACTATTACGACACCGTCCACCCCGACGGAGAGGACGGGCAGATGCCCGCCATGCGCATCCCCGGGCTGGAGCCGCAGGCATGACCGGGGGTGCCGGCGGGACATTCGAGGCAGAGCTGATCCTCTGCGTCGACGGCGGCGGCACCTCGACCCGGGCACGGCTTTACAGCGCTTCCGGCGACCGGCTGGCCGAGGCCCGGGCCGGATCCTGCAACGTCTCCACGGATCCGCTGGAATCCGCGGCCAGTGTCGCGGAGGCCTGGCAGCACTGCGCGGCGTCCATCGCGCATGACCCCGCCCAGCTCGGAGCGGTGCGCAGCGTCATCGGCGCCGCCGGCACCCTGCCCCCGAAAAGCCGGGCCGCCTTCGAGGCTGCGCTGCCCGCCTTCGCCAGCTGCGAGATCGTGACCGACGGATATGCCGCCCTGATCGGCGCCGGCGGCGGACGGCCCGGCGGGCTGCTGATCGCCGGCACCGGCGCGGTGGCCCACCGGCTGCTGGAAGACGGCCGCTCGATCCGGCGCGACGGCTTCGGCTGGGCCGGCGGCGACCGGGGCTCCGGCTTCTGGATCGGCCGCAAGGTGCTGCGCCACGGCGTCCGCACGCTCGAGGGGCTGGCCCCCGAAACCCTGCTGTCGCGCGTGCTGCTCGACCGGCTTGGCGGCTTCCAGGGCTACCAGGACATGGCCTCCAGCCTGCGGCCGGTCCATGTCGCCGGGCTCGCTCCACTGGCGCTGGAGGCGGCGGAGGCGGGCTGCCCCAGGGCCCGGCAGATCCTGAACGATGCCACCGGCCAGTTGGCGGAACTGGTCGGCCTGCTGGACCTGCCCAAGGACGCGCCGCTCTACTTCCAGGGCGGGCTGGCCGAGGCGCTGCGCGACGGGCTTGCGGAGCGGATCGGGCGCGGGTTTCAGACCTCCCAGGCCGATGCGGTCGAAGGCTGCCGCCTGATCGCCATGGGCCTGGCCCCGCGCGAGATCACGGCCGCCGTCGGATACCCGGACCCATCCCTGGTCCAGGACAGACCGGAGGCAGGCAAGCCATGACCACCGACACGCTGATCGCCTTTCTGACGTCCCGGATGGAAACCGCGTCGTCCGGCCTGCGCAGCGCCCAGCTGGCCCGCGCGATCGAAAGCGCGGTGCGCGAAGGCCACCTGATGCCCGGCGACGCGCTGCCCTCGGAACGCAAGCTTTGCGAACAGCTGACCGTCTCGCGCACCACCCTGCGCCGGGCGCTGGCGCTGCTGGAAGACAGCGGCGTGGTCGACCGGCGCCTGGGATCGGGCACCTTCATCACCCCGCGCGTCCTGTCGCCCAAGGCGCCGCTCACGGGGTTTACACAGGACATGCAGAGCCGGGGCATGACGCCGGTGAACCGCGTGCTCTCGAAACAGGTCGGTGCGATTCATCCCGACGAAAGCTTCAACCTCGGGCTCGCGCCCGGTTCGCGCGTGATGCGGCTGGAACGGCTGCGCGCGACCGAGGAATCGATCCTCTGCCTGGAGCACGCGGTTGTTCCGCTGTCCACGGTCGGCGCGGATTTCGACCCGTCCGGATCGCTTTATGCCGCGATGGAGGCCAACGGTATGCGCCCGGTGAAGGTCGTGCAACGCTACGGCGCCACGCTGGCCACGCCCGAGATGGCCCGCCATCTGGAAGTGCCCGTCGATTCGGCCCTGATGGTGCTGCACCGCCTGGGCTTCGCCTCGGACGACAGGGCGGTCGAATTCACCCGGTCCTATTTCAAGGGCGACCGCTTCTACATCTCAACCGAACTGGACATCTGATGACCGACGCACAGGCCGCCGAGGGCCATATTCTCACGCCCAATGGCTGGGTCGACGGCCGTGTCCTCTTTGACGGCACGCGGATCAGGGCGCTGGAGGGCCGGAAGCTGGCGACGGGCGAGACGCCAAAGGCGCCGTTCGTGCTGCCCGGTTTCATCGATCCGCATGTTCATGGCGGCGGCGGCAAGGATTGTCTCGAAAGCGTCGATGCCGTGCGCACCATGGTGCGCTTCCATGGCGAGAACGGCACGGTCGCGATCCTGCCCACCACCTCTACCTCGACCGCGCCGGTGATCGAGGGCACGCTGGACAACATCGCCGGTGCCATGGCCGCCCCCCAGCCGGGCGAGGCCGAGATCCGCGGCGCCCATCTCGAAGGGCCCTTCATCAATCCGCGCCGGCTTGGCGCACAGGATCCGCCGATGGACGGCGACGTCGAACTGGCCGCGAAATGGGCCGCGATGGTGCCGCTGCGCGTCGCTACGGTCGCGCCCGAAATCCCCGGCGGCATGGATGTCGCGAAGCTGCTGGCCGCCGGTGGCACCCGCGTCCAGATCGGCCATTCCGAGGCAGATCTGGACACGATCGACGCCGCCTTCGCCAACGGCTACACCGGGTTCACCCATCTCTTCAATGCCATGTCGCCAGTCGATCACAAGGCCCCCGGCGTTGCCTCCTGGGCGCTGGCCCATGCCACCCATGCCGAGATCGTCGGCGACCTGCGCCACGTGAAGCCCGCCACGCTGCTGGCGGCGGTCCGCGCGATCCCGCAGATCTATGCCATCACAGATGCCGTGGGCGTGGCCGGGCTGCCGGACGGAGAGATCACGACCCGCGGCGGCCGGCGCACCGTGGTCAAGAACGGGCTGGACATCCACCTTAAGGACCACCCCGAGACCCGCGCCGGCAGTGCCGCGACCATGATCAAGGTGTTCCAGTCCCTTCTGTGGCTGGGCCTGCCGATCGAGCTTGTCTCGGCCATGACCTCGACCCGGACGGCGGATTACCTGGGCTTCTCCGATCTCGGCCGCATCATGCCCGGCCAGACCGCCTCGCTTGTCGTGCTCGATGCCGCCCACACGCTCACGCAGGTCTTCGTCAGGGGCCGCCCGATCCTGTGATTTTCCGTGCACCGGGTGGCCCGGCCCTAAATTGGTCACCTTTTGGAACCTTATCGGTTGATAATTGGCGCTATCTGGGCTGAGATCGGCATACAAGAAATTCCATCAGGGAACCGAATCCGATGAAACACCACCGTCTCCCCGCCATCTCCGTCATGGCGCTCCTTGCCGCGGCCGGACCGGCCCTGGCCCAGGACGTGGCCGAACTGACCATCGAGAGCTGGCGCAACGACGACCTGCTGATCTGGCGCAACGAGATCCTGCCGGCCTTCAACGACGCGCATCCCGACATCAATGTCACCTTCGCGCCGACCGTCTCGACGCAGTACAACGCCTCGCTCAACGCCAAGCTCGACAGCGGCACAGCCGGTGACATCATCACCTGCCGGCCCTTCGACCTGTCGCTGTCGATGTTCCAGCGCGGCCAGCTGGCCGACCTGACCGACCTCGAGGGGATGGAGAACTTCTCCGACCTCGCCAAGGTCGCCTGGTCCACCGATGACGGCGGCTCGACCTTCTGCGTGCCGATGGCTTCGGTTCTGCACGGCTTCATCTACAACAAGGACGCCTTCGCCGAGCTTGGCCTGGAAACGCCGACCACGATCGACGAATTCTGGGCGGTGGCCGACGCGATCAAGGAAGATGGCAGCTACATCCCGATGACCATCGGCGTGGCCGATGAATGGGGCACTGCCTCGATGGGCTACCAGAATATCGGCCCGACCTATTACAAGGGTGAAGAGGGACGCCTGGCCGTGATCGAGGGCACCGAGGCGCTGACCGATGACGCCTGGGTCGACCCGTACCGCGTGCTGGCCCGCTGGGCCGATTACCTTGGGCCCGGTTACTCGGCCCAGTCCTATGCCGACAGCCAGAACATGTTCACCCTGGGCCGCGCCGCCATGTTCCCCGGCGGCTCCTGGGAGACCGCGCCGTTCGAAGGCCAGGGCGCCTTCTTTGAAATGGGCGCCTTCCCGCCCCCTCGCCTGAGTGCGGACGAGCCCTGCTATGTCACCGACCACCCGGACATCGCGCTTGGCATGAACGCGGCGACCGAGCATCCCGAGGCGGTGAAGACCTTCCTCAACTGGGTCGCCTCGGATGAATTCGCGCAGCTCTACGCCACGAACCTGCCGGGCTTCTTCCCGCTGGCCGATGCCGAGGTGACCGTCGACAACCCGCTGGCGCAGGACTTCCTGGCCATGCGCAGCGAATGCGAGACCACGATCCGCCCCTTCTACCAGATCCTGTCGCGGGGCGATCAAAGCCTGGAAGAACTGAACAAGGTCGTCTCGGCCGCCGTCATCGCCGGCTCGGAAACCCCGGAAGGCGCGGCAGAGCGCATGCAGTCGGCGCTGGCCGACTGGTACGAGCCGCAGCAGAACTGATCCGGACGGATCCCTGACACCAACCGGCGCCGCCCCCCGGCGGGGCCGGTTTCGCAGAAGATTTGGATGCAAGATGGCGACCACCGATCACACCGCGCCAGTGGCCACCGGGAAACGCCCGCGGCGCTGGCATATTCCCCTGCTGCTGGCCCCGGCGGCCATCGTCTACACGCTGGTCATGATCTGGCCTCTGGTCGACAGCCTCCGCCTGTCCTTCTTCGACGAGGGCGCGCCGGGCGAACGGATCTTCGTGGGCCTGCAGAACTACCGCGCGCTGTTCGGCAGCGACCTGTGGTGGGGCCAGTTCTGGAACGCGCTGGTCAACAACTTCGAATTCTTCGCGATCCACATGCTGGTGCAGAACCCGATCGGGATCGCGCTGGCCGCGATCCTGTCCTTGCCGGCCCTGCGCGGCAAGACGGTCTACCGCACCATCTTCTTCATTCCCGCCGTACTCTCCTATGTCATCGTGGGCTTCGTCTGGCGGCTGATCCTGTCGCCCACCTGGGGCATCGCGCCGGATCTTCTGGACCGCATCGGGCTGGGCTTCCTCTACCAGCCCTGGCTGGGACAGACCGACACCGCGCTCATCACCCTGTCGCTGATCTCGGTCTGGCAGTTCATCGGCATCCCGATGATGCTGATCTATGCCGCCCTCCTGTCGATCCCGGACGAGCTGATCGAAGCCGCCGAATGCGACGGGATCACCGGGGTCGCGCAGTTCTTCAAGATCAAGCTGCCGCTGCTCTGGCCGTCGATCGGGATCATCTCGATCCTGACCTTCGTGGGCAATTTCAACGCCTTCGACCTGGTCTACGTCACCCAGGGGCCCTTTGCGGCGCCGGATGGCTCGACCGACCTGCTGGGCACCTTCCTGTTCCGGACCTTCTTCGGCTCGACCTCGCAGCTGGGCGATCCCTACATGGGGGCCACCATCGCGACGGCCATGTTCGGCATCATCGTCATCGGCGTTCTGCTGTATCTCTTCGGGATCCAGCGCCGCCTGACCTACTACCAGATGTAAGGGCTGCGCATGTTCCGGACCTCCGCCCGCCAGAACCCGCTGCGCTCGAGTGCGCTGCATCTTGTGCTGATCGTCTACACGCTGATCTGCGTGGCCCCGATCCTGCTGATCATCATGAACTCCTTCAAGTCGCGCCGCGGCATCTTCGGTGCCCCACTGGAGTTTCCCCGGGGCGAGACCTTCTCGCTTGAAGGCTACGAGACGGTGTTCACCATCGGGAACTTCCCGCTTTACTTCCAGAACAGCCTGATCGTCACCATCGTCTCGCTTCTGCTGACCGTTGTTTTCGGCGCCATGGCCGCCTTCGCCCTGTCCGAGTACCGCTATCGCGGGCGCGAGATCCTGACGCTGTACATGATCCTCGGCCTGATGGTGCCGATCCGGCTGGGCACGGTGGGCATCCTGAACATGATGGCCGCTGCCGGGATCTCGAACACGCTGACCGCGCTGATCCTGGTCTATACAGCGCAGCACCTGCCGCTGGCGATCTTCGTGATGTCCGAACTGATGCGCCAGGTGTCGGACGACCTGAAGAATGCGGCGCGGATCGACGGGCTGTCGGAATACCGGATCCTGTTCCGGCTGGTCATGCCGGTGATGCGCCCCGCCATCGCCACCATCGCCGTCTTCACCATGATCCCGATCTGGAACGACCTGTGGTTTCCGCTGGTCCTCGCCCCCTCGGAAGAGACGCGGACCGTCACGCTGGGCGCGCAGTTCTTCATCGGCCAGTTCGTCACCAACTGGAGCGCGGTTCTCGCCGCCCTGTCGCTGGCGATCATCCCGATGCTGGTGCTCTACATGCTGTTCTCGCGCCAGATCATTCGCGGCATCACCTCGGGGGCCGTGAAATGATGACCCGGTCGTCCCACCACCCCATCCATGACGGAGACCTCTGATGGGCGAACTCGCCTTCCGCAACATCACCAAGCGCTTCGACAAGACCGAAGTGCTGCGCCACATCGACTTTCAGATCGAGGACGGGGAATTCGTGGTGATCGTCGGCCCCTCGGGCTGCGGCAAGTCCACCCTGCTGCGCATCGCCGCCGGGCTGGAGGACCAGTCCGAGGGCCAGGTGATCATCGGCGGCACGGATGTCTCGCTGGCGCCGCCCGCGAAACGCGCCATCGCCATGGTGTTCCAGTCCTACGCGCTTTACCCGCACCTGACGGTCGAAGGGAACATGAGCCTTGGCCTGAAACAGGCCCGCACGCCGAAGGATGTCATCAAGGAGCGCATCGCCGAGGCCACGCGGATCCTGGCGCTGGAACCCTATCTGAAGCGCAAGCCCGGCCAGCTGTCGGGCGGGCAGCGCCAGCGGGTCGCCATCGGCCGCGCGATCTCGCGCCATCCGCAGGTGTTCCTGTTCGACGAGCCGCTGTCGAACCTTGACGCCGCGTTGCGCGACCAGGTCCGGATGGAGATCGCCGACTTGCACCGCCGTCTTGGCGCCACGATGCTGTATGTGACCCACGACCAGGTCGAGGCGATGACGCTGGCCGACCGGATCGTCGTCATGCACGATGGCGTGGTCCAGCAGATCGGCACGCCGCGCGAGCTTTACAAGACGCCTGCCAACACCTTCGTCGCCGGCTTCATCGGCTCGCCCCGGATGAACATGTTCCAGGGCCAGGCCAACAGCGGCGTGATCCGGGCGCCGGGCCTTCCGCCCCTGCCGCTGCCCGAAGGCACGGCGCTTTCCGGTCCCGTCACCGTCGGCCTGCGCGCCAACGGGCTGGATCTGCACCCCGCGCCGGGCGCCGGCGCGGACACGTCGGAGGTCGTCGATATCGATTACCTCGGCAACGTCTGCTACCTGCGCCTCACGCTCCCGGATGACGCCACCATGGTGGTCGAGCAGCGCCCGGATCATCCGTTCTCGCTTGGCGATCACGTGACGGTCACGGTGCAGCCGGAGGAGGTGCACCTTTTCGATCCCGAGGGTCTGCGGATCTAGGCCACACCCCGGCCCGGTCCGCCTTGCGCCCCTTCTCCTGGCGGCCACGCGATGTCATCATGACCGGCGGCACCCGGCCCGTGCCCCGACCCCAAGGACGACGACATGACCGCAGATGACATCCCCGCCCCCTTCGCCGGGCTCGAGGTCGGCTTCGACCTGCCGGCCCTGCCCGGCATGGATATCTCTCAGGTGCAGACGCCCTGCCTCGTGCTCGACCTCGATGCGCTGGAGCGCAACATCCGCAAGATGGGCGACTTCAAACTCGCCCACGGGATGCGGCACCGGGCCCATGGCAAGATGCACAAATCCGTCGACGTGCTGAAGCTGCAGCAGCGGCTGGGCGGCGTCGACGGCGTCTGCTGCCAGAAGGTCAGCGAGGCCGAGGTCTTCGCCCGCGGCGGCATCACCGACATCCTCGTGTCCAACCAGGTGCGCGACCCGGCCAAGATCGACCGCCTGGCGCGCATGCCAAAGCTGGGCGCCGATGTCAGCGTCTGCATTGACGCGCTGTCCAATGTCGCCGACCTCTCAGAGGCCGCCACCCGCCATGGCACGACGCTGGGCGCGCTGGTCGAAATCGACTGCGGCGCCCGCCGCTGCGGCGTGGAGACCCCCGCCGAGGCGGTAGAGATCGCCCGCGCCATCGCCGCAACGCCCGGCCTGCGCTACGAGGGGATCCAGGCCTACCAGGGCGAGATGCAGCACCTGCCCACCCCGGCCGAGCGGCAGGCCGCCTTCGACATCGTCCTCGCCCAGGTGAGGCGGACCATCGCCGCGCTGACGGAGGCCGGGCTCGCCCCAGAGACCGTCACCGGCGGCGGCACCGGCAGCTACCGGTTCGAGGCCGCCTCGGGCGTCTATACAGAGCTGCAATGCGGGTCTTATGCCTTCATGGATGCCGATTACGGGCGGATCCTCGACGACACCGGCGGGCGGTTCGACCAGGGCGAATGGGACAACGCGCTTTTTATCCTCACCAGCATCATGAGCCACGCCAAGCCCGACCGGGCGGTCTGTGACGCGGGGCTGAAGGCGCAGGCGGTCGACAGCGGACTGCCGGTGGTTCACGGGCGGACGGATGTCACCTACATCCATTGCTCGGACGAACACGGCGTGCTGACCGACCCCGGCGGCGTTCTGAAGATCAACGAAAGGCTCAGGCTGATCCCGGGCCATTGCGATCCAACCTGCAACCTGCACGACTGGTATGTGGGGGTTCGGGACGGCAAGGTCGAAACCCTCTGGCCGGTCAGCGCGCGCGGCAAGGGGTACTGACCGAAAAGGTTCGGCAGCCCCGTCTTTCCATCGCAATGCGCTCGGGACCGGGGGGAACCCAGCCGGCCGGGTGCCCGGACCTGCGGCTCATTGCGCCTCGCTCCGGCAGCCGCCACCGGACAGTTGCTGTAGAGACATCCCTGGACCTCCGGCACTCCGACCACCGCCATCGCAACGCCCCCGTCACAACGCCTCTGTCGCAATTCGCTTAGCCGCGCTGTGGTTCTGTGGCACCATCCTCCCGAGGCAGGAAGACGCAGGCCCGAGCAGTCTGCACTTCAGGGAGGAGATGAAGATGAACCTGAGACCCGATCCCACATTCCACGCCACACCAAGACTTGCCATGGAGGCCCCGGCGGAAACGCTTGCCTTCACGCTGATGCTCAGCCCCGACGGGTCCCAACCCGACGGGCTGGCGGTGGTCGACGTTGACCCGAAATCCAAGAGCTACGGAGAGATCGTCCACCAGGTGATCATGCCCAACAAGGGCGACGAGTTTCACCATTTCGGCTGGAACGCCTGTTCGTCTTCGCTCTCACCCCTGTCGGGCCACGCTTTCCTCGAGCGGCGCTACCTGATCATTCCCGGGATCCGGTCGTCGCGGATCTACGTGATCGACGTGAAAGACCCGCTGAAGGCAAAGATCCACAAGATCATCGAACCCGAGGAGGTCTTTGCCAAGACCGGCTATTCCCGTCCCCATACGATCCACTGCGGCCCCGAAGGCATCTATGTCTCGACCCTGGGCGGCGGCGGGGCGGACGGGACCGACGGGCCTCCGGGCATCTTCATCATGGATTGCGAGACCTTCGACATCCTCGGCCGCTACGAGATGGACCGTGGCGAGCAGGACAAGCACTATGATTTCTGGTGGAACCTGCCGCGCGACTACATGGTCAGTTCGGAATGGGGCCTGCCGCCGCAGTTCGAGAACGGGATCGTGGCCGAGGACCTGTTGTCGAACAAATACGGGCACAAGATCCATTTTTGGAAGCTGCGCGAACGCCGCAACGTGCAGACCATCGATCTGGGCGAGAACCACCAGATGGCACTTGAAATCCGGCCGGCGCACGACCCGTCGAAGGATTATGGCTTCTGCGGGGTTGTGGTGGACACGACCAACCTGCAGGGGTCGATCTTTACCTGGTGGCGCAAGGACGATGGCACCTTCGAGGCGAAGAAGACCCTGACCATCGACCCGCGCCCCGAAAAGCCCGAGAACCTGCCACCCCTGCTGCAGGGCTTCGAGGCGGTGCCGCCGCTGGTCACGGATATCGACCTCAGCCTCGATGACCGGTTCCTCTATGTCGCCTGCTGGGGGCTTGGCGAGATGCATCAATACGATGTCTCGGACCCGATGGCCCCGAAGCTGACCGGCAAGGTGGAGCTGGGCGGGATCGCGCGGAACACGCCCCATCCGAACGGCAAGCCCTTCGCCTACGGGCCGCAGATGGTCGAGATCAGCCGCGACGGCAAACGGGTCTACTGGACCAACTCGCTATATTCCACGTGGGACGACCAGTTCTATCCCGATGACGAGGGCGGGCAGATGGTCATGGCCAATGTCGGAGAAAATGGCGGGCTGGAGCTGGACAAGGACTTCTACGTCTCCTTTCCCAAAGGCTACCGCAGCCACCAGATCCGGCTCGAGGGCGGCGACTGCTCTACCGACAGTTTCTGCTATCCCTCCGTCTGAGCATGGATGCAGCGAACGGCGCAGCGGCCCTCTGGGGGGCCGTTGTCGCGTCCGGGATCTACCACGGGCTGAACCCGGGGATGGGGTGGCCGCTGGCGGTGTCGGCCGCGTTGATGGACCGGTCTCCGCGCAGTCTGCTGCGCGCGCTGCTGGCGCTGGCGGCGGGGCATCTTCTGGCGATGGTGGTGATCCTGTTTCCCTTCACCGCGCTTCTGGTGCTGGCCGAACGGCAGAGAGAGATCCAGCTTGCCGCCTCGGTGCTGGTGATCGCGCTGGGTGTCTACCTGCTGATCAACCGCCGCCATCCCCGGTTCCTGTCCCGTGTGCCGCCCAGCCGGCTGGGGCTCTGGTCCTTCCTTGCGGCGCTGGCGCATGGCGCGGCTCTGATGCTTGTGCCGATCTACCTTGGCATCTGCCGGACCATTGAAACCGATGCGGGCCACGCGGCCGCAGCCGACCTGATGACGCGCAACACCGGTGTGGCGGCCATGGTGGCGGTCATCCACACCCTCGCCATGGCCGGATCGGGCGGGCTTGTGGCGTTTGGTGTCTACCGCTGGCTGGGGTTGAAATTCCTGTCAAAAAGCTGGTTCAACCTCGATCTCGTCTGGGCGCTCAGCCTGGTGCTTGTGGGCGTGATCTCGCTTTTCGCCGCGCTCTGACGGGGCGCAGGACCGGCGAGGCCCGGCCCGTCACCCCAACCCCGTCAGCCCCAGGGCCCGGACGGATCGGACGACCCCGAAGACCTGCGCGGCACACGCGGCACCGAGGACGACCGCTCGCGGATCTCCGGCCGAGCCTGGCGCGTTTCGCGCCGCGCAGCCGGCATCGAGGCGGCGAGCTCGCGCAGGGCCGCCACGCGGTTCGCCGTCGACGGGTGCGTCGCGAACAGGCTGTCGCGGGCATGGGCATGCAGCGGGTTGATGATGAACATATGCGCCGTGGCCGGGTTGCGCTCGGCGGTGTCGTTGTCGATCCGCGACGCCCCGGCCTGGATCCGCTCCAGCGCCGTGGCCAGCCACAGCGGCTGGCCGCAGATCTCGGCCCCCGCCTTGTCGGCGGCATATTCCCGGGTCCGGCTGATCGCCATCTGCACCAGCGCCGCCGCCATCGGCGCAAGGAACATCATCGCCAGCGAGGCGACAATCCCCGGGCCCTCGTCCCGGCGTCCGCCGAAGAACAGCGCGAAATTCGCCAGCATGGTGATCGCACCGGCAAAGGTCGCCGTCACCGTCATGATCGCGGTGTCGTGGTTGCGGATATGCGCCAGCTCATGCGCGACCACGCCGGCCAGCTCCTCGCGCGAAAGCGCCCGCATCAGGCCGGTGGTCACCGCGACGGCGGCGTTCTGCGGGTTGCGCCCCGTGGCAAAGGCGTTGGGCTGCGGCGTATCAATAACATAGACCTTCGGCATCGGCAGGTTGGCGTTGCGGGCCAGCTCTGACACCATCTTGGTCAGCCCGGCCGGATCGTTCATCGCCACGGGCTGCGCGTTGTGCATCCGCAGCACCATCTTGTCGGAATTCCACCAGGTGAAGACGTTCATCACCGCCGCCGCCACCAGGGCAAAGATCATGCCCCCGCTGCCGGCCAGCATGTATCCGATCCCCATGAACAAAGCCGTCATCGCGGCCATCAGCATGGCAGTTTTCAGGTAACCCATCGCTCACATCGTCCAAATGCTATCGTTGCGACAGATATAGGATGCATTGCGCGCCCAACAATCCGGGCAAGCGGGCGAAGGCCTCCTCGCCAGGAGGCCTGCCGCCCGTGGCACCGCCGCCCGGAGGCATGGCGAGCACTGCACCAGTGCTTGCCTCAGACGTGACCGCCGACAACCCGCCCCAGATCCCGGGTTTCCTCCATCTGCGCGGCAATCCGGGCGGCAAGGTAGCGGCTGTCTTCCTCGATCCCCAGGAACCGACCTGATCCCCAGGTGTTCAGCCAGCCCAGCCCGATGAAATGCAGGCCCCGGTGCGGTGTCACTCCGCGGTGATGCCGGGGTTTGCCGCGGTCGTCGAAGACATCCGCCTCGATCCACGAGTAATCCGGCCGGAAGCCGATGGCCCAGAGAACCGAAGCGATCCCGGCCTCGGCCAGGTCGACGCGGGTGCGTTCCGCCTCGGGCTCCCAGACCTTGGTGAAGGGCGGCTCTTCGGGGGCGTCGATGCCCTCGCGCGCGATATGGGCGTCGATCTGAGTGCGGATGCCGACATAGGAGCGGTCCGCATCGTCGAGGTTCTTCGCCAGATCGGGCAGAAACGAGACCTCGGTGCCGTTCATGTCCGAGAGCGAGCCGTAAAGCTCCACACCATGGTCCAGATGGAAGCGGCGCAGGTCGATCTCCTTGCCGCCATCGCGGCCGGACATGTAGTGATTGGTCTGGGTCAGCGCCTTCTGCGGATCGGGATGGGTGTCGATGGTGATCCGGTAATGCCCGGCATCGTAAAGCCAGTCCGTCGCATCGCGGCCCCGGTACTTGCGCGGGCTGCGCGGCGCGGGGCCGACGGCCAGATGCACGTCGCGGCCGGCACGGGTGAAATCCTCCATCAGCTGGACGCCCGACTGCCCGGTGCCGACGATCAGCACGCCGCCCTCGGGGAACTGGTCCACGTTGCGGTAATCGACCGAATGCATCTGGAAGATCGACGGATCGAGCCGCTGCGCGTATCCCGGTTCGATCGGCGTGTCGTACCCTCCGGTGGCGATCACGACCTGGTCGCAGGTCCAGGTGCTGATCGAGGTTTCGACCGTGAAGCCGTGATCCCCGGGCACTACGCGGGTGACATCCACCCCTTCGCGCAGGTTCGGCTGCACCTTGTCGGCGAAGGCGTCGAGATAGGCGGTGATCTCGTCCTTCAGCATGAAGCCGTCGGGATCGGTGCCGCCATACTCGCGGTCATAGTGGAAATCCGGCAGCCGGCATTGCCAGTTCGGCGTCACGAGGCAGAAGCTGTCCCAGCGGTTCACGCGCCACGACTGGAACCGGGCGTGGCGTTCGAAGACGATGCTGTCGATGCCCTGCTGCTGCAGGCAATACGCGGTGGATATCCCGGCCTGCCCGCCGCCGACGATGACGACGGGGATATGCGGCACGCTGTCTGTCATCGGGTCCGTCCTCATTGCGAAATCTCCAGGCAGGCAACCTTGCCCTTTTGATCGGGCAGGCCCGCCACCCGGGCCTCGATCCGGCCCAGCTGATCCATCGCGGCGCTGCAGGCGAAGCCGTACTTGCGTTCGACCCGGCCCGAGGCACGCTCCATCGCGGTTCGGGCCCGGGCAAGGAAATCGGGGACCGGATAGCTCTGCCCCGCTTCGAACAGTTCGGTGACGACGGAGGACGGGGAATAGAGCCGTTCCTCGGCCCCGTCGGGCCAGCGGACGGTCCAGAATGTTTCAGGCATCGGATGCTCCAAGGTCGAGATACGGGGTCCGGGCGTGATCCCAGAACAGCGCGCTGTCCGCGCCGTCGGTCAGGGTGACGCAGCTGCCTTCGGTCACGCGGCCGATGGCATGGGCGTCGATGCCGCGCGCGCAGAACCGGGCGCTGACGGCGTTGGCCTCCTCGCGCGGGACGGAGAGCAGAAAACCGAAGCTGGGAAAGCTGCGCAGCCAGCGTTCTGTCTCCACGGTTTTCGGCGGCTGCAGGGTAGAGACGTCGATCTCCATTCCCACGCCGGAACATTCGGCAAGCATCAGCGCGGTGCCGACGATGCCGCCTTGGCTGATGTCCTTTCCGGCCCTGACCAGATCGTCCTCGGCCAGTTCGGCCAGCAGCGCGAGATCGCCGCGCAGCCGGGCATGGGGCGCCTCGAGCGCGGCGCAGAAGTTGTCGAAGTTGCGGTAGGCGCCGCGCTGGTCGATGGCCGCGATCAGCAGGTCACCGGGCGCGGCATCGAAGCTGGTGATCAGCTTCTGCGCCCGGCCGAAGACCGAAGCGGCCAGCCCGACCGAGGGGGCCGAAAGGTTCGTGTGCCCGCCCACCAGCGGCACGTCATAGGCGGCGGCGGCATCGCGCAGGCCCGCCAGCATCGGGGCGGCCGTCTCGGCATCGGGGGCCCAGACCTGGTCGACGATGGCGGTGGGGCGGCCGCCCATGGCCGCGATGTCCGACAGGTTGACCATCACCGCGCACCAGCCGGCGAACCACGGATCGTCGGCCACGAAGGCAGGAATGAACCCCTCGCCCGCCAGCAAGTCGTAGCCGTCCTCGCGGGGAAGAACGGCGGCATCGTCTCCGGGCCGACCTGCGTGATCCGAGGTCAGGCCAAGCGCGCGGGTCGTCCGGGCGATGCCCAGCTTAGAGCGGACCGAAGGATGGGCGGCGAGCCGTTCGGCCAGGCAGCCGATGTCGGGTGTCATGGCGCCGGCCTCGGGGCCGAGCGGTGATACCAGCCCGCCACCGGGTCGCTGCAGGGCGGGTAATAATCGAGGTCCACCTGCATCTTCATGTGCGGCGTGCCGTGGAAATCGACCTCTTCCAGCGGCTGCCAGTGCAGGCGCTGGAACAGCGGCACGTTCTGCATCTGGACATGGGCCAGGAACCGGTCGCAGCCGCGCGCATTGGCGGTGCAGACGGCGAGGCGGATAAGCTCGGTCCCCAGCCGCGAGACCGCACGGAAATCGCGGTCCACCGCCAGCCGCGAGCCCCACCACAGGCGCGGGCTGTCCTCGTGGATGCGCACGGTACCCACGACCTGGTCGGCCTCGTGCGCATAGGTCGACAGCGCCACCAGATGAGTGGCGATCAGGTCGATCTCGTCGCGATCATGCTCGGCGAAAATCCCCTGTTCGCGCACGAAGACCCGATGCCGAAGCGCCGACGCGCCCTCGGCCTCGAACCGTGTCGAGGCGGCGCGAACGTAGTAGCCGGGGCACTGGAACTGGCGCGGCTCAAGCTCGATCATGCCGGCACCTTCAGCTTCTCGTAGGTTGCCAAAGCCGAACAGGCGCCGCATTTGCCGCAACCGGCCTTCATCTCGGACGACAGGATCCCGGCGCGGGCGATCATCTGACCAAGCGGTTCGAGGATCCCGGCCATGAACTCGGTCGAAGGCGCGGGATGGCTTTCCAGCGGAGTGCCCGAGATCGGGACGAAGGGCACGACGAAGGGATAGACGCCCATGGCGCACAGCTTTTCGCCCATCTCAAGGATCGCCTGCTGCGTGTCGCCAAGCCCCGCGAGGATGTAGGTGGAGACCTGACCGCGCCCGAAGACCTTCACCGCCGCCTCGAAGCTGGAGAAATACTTCTCCAGCGGGACCGAGGCCTTGCCGGGCATGATCCGCTGCCGGACCTCGGGCGTCACCGCCTCCAGGTGCATGCCCAGCGTGTCGATCCCGGCGTCGAACATGCGCTGGTGCCAGGCGTCGTCCTCGGGCGGTTCGCACTGGCCCTGCAGCGGCAGGTCGACGGCGGCCTTGATCGCCTCGGCGCTCTCACACAGCACCTTGGCGCCCCGGTCCTTGCCGGCGGGCGTGCCGGTGGTCAGCACCATGTGGGTCACGCCGTCCAGCTCCACGGCGGCCTTCGCCACCTCGGCCAGCTGCGCGGGGGTCTTGTGGGCGATGGTGCGCCCGGCGGCGAGGCTCTGCCCGATCGAGCAGAACTGGCAGGTCTTCTTGCGGCTTTCATAGCGGATGCAGGTCTGCAGGACTGTGGTGGCCAGCACGTCCTTCGAGTGCAGCGCCGCGATTTGGCTGTAGGGAATGCCGTCGGCCGTCTTCAGCTGGTAGAACTTCGCCCTGGTGGGAAAGCGCACCTGCGCCACCTCGGCCCCGTCGCGGGTGACGCGGGCGGCGCCGGTGTCGTCGGGGGCCTCGACCAGGTAGGGGCTGTCGAAGCTGGGCGCGGTGTGGACCGGGATCATCACCGTGCGGTCGCCGATGGTGATCGCCTTGTGATCCGACGGCCCCGCCCCGCCCCGCCGGCTTTCCTGGCCCGCGCGGGGATCGACGAGGCGCATCCCGTGGGTCTGCAATTCGTTGATGAGATTGGCCTGGTCAAAGCTCTGGTCAAACATCGGTCGTGTCCTCCTCGGGGTCCATCTCCGGCACCTGATCGGCGCGGGAGGCGTGGCGGGTGACGGCGGGCCGTGTGTCATGCAGCAGCGACAGCATCTCGGGCCGGGCGTAATGGCCGACGCTGTCCATCATGCGCTTGCGCTTGGCGATCAGCCGCATGTCGAGATCGGCGATCAGTATTCCCTCGCCTGTCGTGATCGGATCGGCCAGGTGGCGGCCTTCGGGGCTGATGATGCAGGTCATGCAACCGCTGCGCATGGCTTTCTGCAGCGCGGGGTCCGGGTGGATCTGCGCGATCTGCTCTTCGGTCAGCCAGCCAGTGGAATTGACCACGAAGCAGCCGGATTCCAGCGCGTGGTGGCGCATCGTCACCTCGATCTGGTCGCGAAAGATGTCGCCCACGAGCGAGCCGGGGTAATGGCCGGCGTGGATCTCCTCGTGCTGGGTCATCAGCGCGTAGCGGGCGAGCGGGTTGTAATGTTCCCAGCAGGCCAGAGCACCGACACGGCCAACGGCGGTGTCGACGACCTTCAGCCCGGCGCCGTCGCCCTGCCCCCAGACCATGCGTTCATGGTAGGTCGGCGTGATCTTGCGCCGTTTCAGCGCCAGCGTGCCGTCGGCGTCGAACACCAGTTGCGTGTTGTAGAGCGAGCCGTGGTCGCGTTCGTTCACCCCCAGCACCACGACGACGCCCCGCTTGCGGGCGGCATCGGCCACGGCCTGGGTTTCCGGCGAAGGCACCACGACCGCCTCGGCCATCAGGTCGAGATGCGGCGCGCCTTGTTGCACCGGGGGCAGCACGAAACTGAAATAGGGGTAATAGGGCACGAAGGTCTCGGGGAAGACGATGAACTGCGCGCCCTTGTCGGCGGCCTCGGCGATGGCGTTCAGCACACGCTCGATCGTACCCGCCCGGCCCGACAGGTCGGGGGCGATCTGGACGGCGGCGGCGCGGATCGTGTCGGTTCTCATGGTCTGCCTCCGGGAACGGGGCCGGACCGGGCATGCTGCCGGTCCGGCGGATGGTTCTGGCGCGGTCTCAGACCGTCCAGGTGTCGAGGATCACCGCGTTAGCCTTCTTGTGCAGCAGGATGCAGTCGAGCACGTCCTGCGGCGCGATCGGCGTGATGCCCGGCAGAAGCGACGGTTCGCCATGACCGTAAAGCGCCTGCAGCGCGAAGCGGCAGGCATAGACCTTGCCGCCCTCGCCCATGAACTTCTTGAGGTTCACGGCAAAGTTCTGATGACCGGGGAAGGCCTCATCGCCCAGCGTGGGAAAGCCGCGCTGGATGCCAAGCGTCACGCCGGGGCCATACAGCAGGATCGAGGTCTCGTATCCCTTCCGGTTGAGCCGGATTGCATTGAGAATGTTGACCAGCCCAATGGATCCTTCGAAGGCAACTGTATGGAAGGTGACAAGGGCCTTCTCGCCCTCCTCGGCCTTCACATCCTCGAAGACCTTCTCTTCGTAATCGACGAAATAGTCGCCGTCCTTGTACGCTTCCTTGGTGACTGCAGGCATCACACCCTCCTTGTCCGTTGATGGATCAAGCATGGGATCGGCGCATTGATGCGATCAATAATCAGTTCAATATGCATACAATATTAACACCACCGGCCCTAGGGCTCGCGCGAATTATGGGCGAAATGACCGGTAGATGCGCGCATTCCGACCTGGTTTTGTTCGACGGACGTATGTCACCCCCCGCAACAGAGTGCATGGATTCATACAATCTCCCTTCAATTGAGAGAATCAATCCGTTACGCCTGCATGGGCAGGAGACGACACATGACTGACTGGACCCCGGCGCAGATCGACAGCGGCAAGCCGCGCTACCTGGCCATCGCCGACGCGATCGCCCGCGACATCGAAGGCGGTCGGCTTGCAGGCGGTGACCGGCTTCCGCCACAGCGCAAGCTGGCCGCGCATCTCGGCATCGACTTCACCACCGTCTCGCGCGCCTATGCCGAGGCGCAGGCGCGCGGGCTGGTGGACAGCCACGTGGGCCGGGGCACCTTTGTCGCCGCCGGCGCGGCGGGGGCCGAGCCCGACCCCGAGCGTCAGCACGCCGAGGACCTGTCGATGAACATGCCGCCCGAGCCTGTCGACCCGGAGCTGGTCGGCCGGATGAAGGGCGGGCTGGACTATGTGTCGGCCAACCTCGTGGACCTGCTGCGCTACCAGGCGCCCACGGGGACCGAGCGCGACCGCACCGCCGCCTCGTCCTGGCTGAGCATGCGGGGCATGGTGCCCTCGCTCGACCGGATCGCGGTGACACCGGGGGCGCATGCGACCATGGCGGCGATCCTGTCGATCATCACCAAGCCGGGCGATGTCGTGCTGTGCGAAAGCATCACCTACCCCGGCCTGCGCAACATCGCCGCGCGCTTCGGCGTGACGCTGGTGGGCGTCGCGATGGACAAGGACGGGGTCACGCCCGAGGCGCTGGAAGAGGCCATCGCGCGCCACGCGCCCCGGGCGCTTTACCTGAACCCGACGCTGCAGAACCCGACGACGTTGACCATCCCAGAGGACAGGCGCCTGGAACTGGCCCGCGTGCTGCGGCAGGCGCGGCTGCGGCTGATCGAGGATGACGCCTATGGCTTCATCCCTGCCCGGGCGCCGGCGCCCATCGCGCTTTCGGCACCGGACCTGACCTGGCATATCGGGGGGCTGGCGAAATGTATCGGCGCGGGGCTGCGGCTGGCCTTCACCATCGCGCCGTCCTCGCGCTGCGCCCTGCGGCTGGCGCAGGCGATCCGGGCGCTTGCGGTGATGCCCTCTCCGCTGTCGATGGCGCTGACCACGCAATGGATCGAGGATGGCACCGCCGACAGCATCCGCCGTTTCATCCGCGCCGAAAGCGCCGCGCGGCAGGCCATCGCACGCGAGGCGCTGGAGGGCATGGACTACCGTTCGGCCGAGAATGCGTTCAACATCTGGCTGACCCTGCCCGAGGGCACGGGCCGCGCCGATATCGTGGCGCGGATGACCGGGCGCAAACTGGGCCTGATGCCGTCGGATGCCTTCACCGTCGATGGCGAGCCCGGTGAGAACCTGCGGGTGTGCCTGGGCGGCTCTGTCACGCGCGAGGCGCTGCGCGACAATCTCTATTTCCTGGGCAACGCCGTGGCCCCCAACGCCTTCATGGGGTGACATCCGGCCCGGGGTGAGTTTCGCGCTCGAAAGGCCCGGCCACTTTCCGGCCGTTCAGCCTGCTGCCACCGAAAGTCAGTCGGTTCGGGCTGAGCGCCCATACGACCTGCCAGCCAAGGCCGCGAAGCCCCGAAAAACAACGGGGGCCGCATCCGGCCCCCGCACTTGCTTTGAATATTCACCCGGGGCGCTGCCCCTTGGGATCAGAACCGGAACTCGATCCGTGCGGTCCCGCCGTAGTCGTGGCTGTTCTCAGACAGCGAGGTCTGGCCCAGGACGGAGACCGACAGGTTCTCCTGCAGCATGACCTCGAACCCGGCGGTCAGGTCGCCCTGGTAGCGGTCCTTGCCCAGCACGCTGGTCATCTGGCCGGCCGAGGCATCGGTCCCGACCAGGAGGCTGCCGACCGAGGTCGTCGGATCGTTCAGCGCGACGGTCATCCCCGCCCGCACGAAGGCCAGCGATGCCCGGTCTCCGACGGCGAAGGCGCGGCCAAGCTCGATCTGCGGGGTGAAGGTCAGCCAGCTGTCGCTGACAGAGCCGACCTCCCAGGCCTGCGGCCCGGTGCCGTCTTCGGTGAAGCCGTCCTGCCAGACCTGCGTGTAGGCCAGCGCCGCCGACGGCTTGGCATAGAACCCGCCCTGCCCTTCGTAGACCGCCGTGGCGCGCAGCTCGGCCCCCAGGTAGCGGCCGTCGATGTCAGACTTCGCCTGATGCCGGACGCCGGACACCGTGTAGCCGCGTTCGTAATCCAGCCCGTAGATCCCCCCGGCCAGTGTCGACGAGAAGGTATAGCGCCCGACTTCCTTCTTCAGCGCGACGCCGAAGGAATAGCGTTCGCCGTCCTGGCTGAAGTTCTCGCCCCCGATCGACAGGGTTTCGGCCTGGCCGGCGATTTCCAGGAACAGGTCCGCGCCGATCTGGTGTTGCGAGCCGATGGCCAGGCCATAGGCGGTCGAGTCGTATTGCGGGCTTTCGTCCGTCGCATCCTGGTGCCGCTTGCCGCCGGTCGCCTGCACCCAGGTGCATTCGGTCTGCCGCAGGAACGCCAGCCCCGCCGAGGGATCCAGCGTCGGGCAGCTTTGCAGCAGGTCGTTCAGCCGCAGCGTCGAAAGCACGGCACCCGAGACGCCGATCACCGCCTCGTCCGGGACATGGTGGCTGTAGCGTTGCTGCAGCTCTTCCCCCGTCGCGGCGTTGAGGTAATCCGCGCCCAGCGTCGCCAGGTCGTTCGCGGCCGTGCCCTCCTGCGTGGGCTCTGCCCCGGCGGCCCCGAGCGCGCGGGTGAAGTAGGACGCGTATTCCTGACCGTTGCGGTTCAGCTCGACCCCGTTGCTGGCCCCGCTCAGATCGATGCTGTAGTTCAGGCGCAGGTCCGAATAGGTCCCCTCGAGGTCGTAGGTGACGGTCGCCGTGTTCTCCACCGTCGCTCCGCTCTTGCTGAAATCGTGGCCGTCCGCAATGAGTTCCTGCCCGGAATTGAGGCTGTGATCCGTCGGCATCTTCGTCCAGGTGGGCACCACGGTCGGGCTGAAGGCAAAGCTACTGTAGCTGTCCGAGGCGAACCTGATCAGGTCGGCGCCAACGTCCTGCATGTCGTAGACGTTGGTGACCTGGGCCATGGTAACTTCGTAGGTGCCGCTTTCGGAATACTCCTCGCCCAGGGCGAAAATCGACATACCAATTGCGGAACCGTAGGGAGCAATCGTGCTGCCGGCTTCCCCCGTGTAGTTCCCGTGATCGCCCAGGTTGACGTATTCGCCCGGCTCGAACCGCGCGCCCGACCGGTTCTCGAACTCCATTCGGTGGCCGGTCTTGAAGGTGTCCGGATCGCCGGTCAGCACGACCGAACCCGAGATCAGCCCGCCCGACAGGTTGTGGATCCGCAGTGAGGCGGTGCCGTCGGCTCCGACGGCGGTTCTGTAGGGTTTCGCGGTGGACACGGTGCCCGCATTTTCCAGCAGGTTCGACACGAAGATCGTGCCATCGCTGCGCGTCGACTGCTGGCCGCTCATGAAGCCGATGGTCTCGTAGGCGTCCTCATCGCTGGTGTGTACGATGGCGCCTTCGGCGATGCTGACATGAGCCGTGCCCGCGCAGGTTGCGGAATTCTTGGCACAGGTTCCGGACTTGGCGAGATTGTCCGCCACCCCGTCGGCCTGTACCAGGATTCCCCGACCCGACGCGCCTTCGGCAGTGATATTGCCCGAGACGTTCAGGCGGATCCCGCCGCTTCCGCTCGAATCGTCCCCGCCCGAGGCGCTTTGCGCGAAGATGCCGTGCGATCCGTACCCGGTCACCGTGATGTCGCCGGCCATGTCGATGTCGATGAAACCGCCGTTGCCCGGGTTGCCCGAGCTGCCGATATAGGCCGGGGTGCTGGCCGGCTGCTGGCCATCGTCGTCGTCGCCGCCTTCGATGGTCACCTGGCCCTGGGCCCCGCCGCCGCCGCCGGTGGACTGGAGCCAGATGCCATGGGCCTTGTCGCCCGTGGTCTTGATCGAGGACCCGCTGCCCATGGTCATCGTGATGTTGCCGCCGCTGCCACCATCGCCCCCGTTCGCCTTGCCGAAGACCTGCGCCCCGACGGATTGCGCGAGGTCGGTGAAGGCGGAAATGATGGATCCTTCGATGTCGCCCGCGGTGCCGCCGCCGCCGCCGAGCGCCTGGGCATAGATGCCCATCGCGCCACTGCCCGACGTGGTGATGGAGCCGTCGTTGGTCAGCGTGATGGCACCGCTGTCGCCGCCGCCACCGGTCGACCCTGCGACCGCAACCGACGTCAGAAGGCCTTCGGAGCCATCGCCGGCGACACCGCCGCCACCGCCGGTCGACTGGGCATACATACCCGTGGCACTGTTGCCGGTCGTGACGATGGATCCGCTGTTTTTCAGCGTGACGTCACCGCCGGTGCTGGCGGCGCCCGCGTTTCCGCCGACACTGACCGAGAAGTTGGTCAGCAGGCTTGCGATGCTCTTCTTGGCCTTCTTGAACTGCTCGTATTGCTCGTGGATCGTGTTGACGTCCTCGTAGACGTTGTAGATGTCGGCGACCCAGCCCTTTGCATCGGGTTCACCGTTGCCGCCGGTTCCGCCGTCGCCGCCGATCGACTGTCCGAACATGCCGTAGGACGCGACGCCACCGGTTTCGATCCTGCCGCCCTGGTCATTGGTGACCGAGACGTCGCCGCCGGTGCCGCCACCGCCACCGCCGCCTCCGATGCTGAAGTTGTAGTTCAGCTCCAGCGGGTCTTTCTTCTGCGCTTCCGATTCCCAAGTGTAACCCACCGTGAAGGCGCCCGCGTTGCCGCCGTCGCCGCCATTGCCGCCGATCGAATGGGCGAAGATCCCGTAAGACGTATCCTGCGCGGTCGAGAGCTTGGCACTGTTGGAGGCCGTCACCTTGCCGCCGGTGTTGCCGCTGCCGCCCTTGCCGCCAACATGGACATTGCCGTGGAAGCTGGCCTGGCTGTTTTCGGTTGTGCCGAAATCGACAAGATAGGACACGCCCGAGCCGCCGGAGCCGCCCGAACCGCCGATGGAATTCATGTAGATCGCGTGCGCGTTGCCACCCGTCGTGGTGATGTTGCCGGTGTTGTCCACCGTGATGTCACCGCCCGTCCCGCCGGAGGCTCCGCCGCCGCCGACGTTGACGCTGGCCTCCAGGTCGGTGCCCTTGGTGACGGTGGCCGATGCGGAATAGCTCGACCCGCCGTCGCCGCCATGCCCGCCGACAGACGCCGCCAGGATGCCAAAGCCATAGTGGCCGCTTGTGTTGATGGTGGCCGCGTTCTTGATGTCGACCTTTCCGCCGGTCCCGCCATCGCCGCCGTCGCCGCCCACTGCGAGCGTGAAGCTGCCCGAGCCTTCCTCGGAGGCGTCGACATTGCCCGCCACGACCATCCCGCCAGAGCCGCCATGGCCGCCCACCGAGAGGCCCAGCAGGCCGATGCCGGCCTGTTGCGTGGTCTGGATCGTGCCGCCGGTCGTCGTGAGGTTCACGTCGCCCGCCGTGCCGCCGCCGCCGCCGCCGCCGCCGACCGCCAGCGACAGGCTGCCCGAGATCGGACCGGCATCGCCGGACCCGCTGACCGCCAGGCCGCCGGTGCCGCCCTTGCCGCCGACCGAAAGGCCCGCGATGGCCGGCGCCTTCACGCCGCCCGTGCTGACATCGCCCGAGCTGGTGACCGTTACGGTTTGCGCGGTGCCGCCCGCGCCGCCAGACGCCCCCATCGACATGTCTGCCGAAACGATCCCGCCGGTTCCGGACACGGCCACGCCGCCGGACCCGCCGCCGCCCCCGACCGAGGCCGCCAGGATCCCGGACGACATGTGCCCGGCCGTGGTGATTTGTCCGTCATGGGTCACCGACACGGTCCCGGCTTCGCCACCGTCCCCGTTGGCGCCGCCGAAATTCATCGAGATCCCGATCGCCGAAATCGACCCGTCGACCGAGGTCGCGGCCCGGCCGCCGCCTCCGCCGACCGAACCGGCGAAGATACCGGGCGCCAGCTGCCCCGCGGTGTTGATCTTGCCCTGGTTGGTGACAGTTACGTCGCCGCCAGTGCCCCCCGCGCTGCCCGACGCGCCGGTGTTCACGCTGAGGTTCAGCGCCCCGATGTTGGAACTGATGACAGACCCCGCATTGCCGCCCGATCCGCCGACCGACAGCGCGACGAGACCGCCGGCGGCCTCGCCCTTGGTCTTGATGTCGCTCTTGTCGTCCAGCGTCACGGTCACCGCGCCGCCATTGCCGGCCGATCCGCCCTGCGCGCCGACGCCGCCGCTGATCGTCAGATCGCTGACATTGGCCCCGATGCTGACGTTCTGCACGTTGCTGGAATGCCCGCCGCCGCCACCGACCGAGGCCGCGACGATCCCCTCTGACAGGTGCCCGGAGGTCGTGATCGCGGCCGACGAGGTAAAGGAGACCTCGCCGCCGTTGCCGCCCGGCCCGCCGTCGGCGCCCACGTTGTTGTTCAGAGACACCGCCGCGGTCACCGTGGTCTGGTTGCCCGCGACCCCGCCGCCGCCGCCGGCCGACACCACCAGCGCCCCGGCCGAGGCATCGCCCTTGGTCGTGATTTCACCGGCCAGCTTGCTCTTGGTGATGTCGCCCCCGTCCGAGGCCTTGCCCCCGGTGGCGCCCATGGATTGCGTCGCCGCAGTGCCGCCGTTGACCACATCGATCGTGGTGACAGAGCCGCTCTTGCCGCCGCCCCCGCCAAGCGACAGCGCGAACACCCCTTCCGACAGATGCCCCTCGGTCGAGACACTGTCACCGTCTGCCATGGTAAACGAGATGTCGCCCCCATGACCGCCGCCCGAGCCCGAGGCGCCCATCTGGTTGCCCCCCACGAGGCTGACCTTGTGAGTGGAGCCGGACTTGCCGCCGCCATGGCCGACCGAAAGCAGCGCAATGCCTTCGGATTTGTCCTGCTTGGTGCTGACCGAGGTCCCCTTGCCGTCGGAATCCGCTTCCGAGCTGTAGGTGACGTTACCGGCATCGCCACCGTTACCTCCGGTCGCGCCCATCGTCTCCAGCCCCGAACCGGAATGCGAATTGCCGCCGCCGCCACCGACCGAGGCCACCACGACCCCGGCGGATTCGTAGCCCGTGGTGGCGATCGTGCTGCCACTCACCGTCAGCGCGGCCGTGGAGCCGTTGCCGCCATTGCCGGCCGAGGCGCCCGAGGCGACCAGCCCGTCGGCGTCGCCCGAATTGCCGCCGCCGCCACCGACGCTGAGCACGGTGATGCCTTCGGCCCTGTCGCCCGCGGTGGTGATCGTCGTGTCGGTCAGGCTCGCCTGCGCCGCATCCGCGTTGCCGCCGACCGCGCCCTCGCCGCCCAGGGCCGTCAGCCCCGAGGCCGATCCGCCCGACCCGCCGCCGCCGCCCACCGAGGCAGAGATCACGCCAATCGCGGAATCGCCCTGCGTGGTGACCTCGCTGCCGGTCATTGTCACGCTGGCCTGCCCGCCATCACCGCCCGAGGAGCCGCTTGCGCCATAGGCAGACAGCCCGTCCGAGTTGGGACCATTGCCACCGTGGCCGCCGACGCTGTGCGCCACGACACCGAAAGACGAGTGACCGGAGGTAGAGACATCGGCGTCGGTGGTATCGACCTCGACAGTGCCGGCCGATCCCGGGTTGGAGGGGGCGGCCGGATGATGGGTGGCCTTGCCGCCGCTCATCTCGCCCTCGACCCCGCCAGCCCCGCTGACCGATTGTGCGAAAATGCCGATGTTATTGTCGGCTTTCGTCTCGACCGCTCCGTGGTAGTCGACAGAGACATCGCCGCCAGCGCCGCCGTTGCCGCCCGCCCCGGGGTAGTCGTACATGGCGATGGATTTGCCACCCTGCCCACCGTCGCCCGCCTGCGAGATCGCGACGATGCCGTGGCCCTTCGTCGCCGAGATCCGGTTGGAGGAGTTGGTGGCGGAAAAGGTCACTTTGCCGCCGGTTCCGCCCTTGCCGCCGACCCCGCCATAGCCGGAATCCGCCCCGTTCGAGCGTCCCGTGCCCCCAAGCCCGCCGGTTCCGCCGGACGACACGATATAAACCCCGGGCCCGCCGTCGGTGGTATCGACATTCAGCACGACATCGGAGTCGATGTTGATGTCAATCTCGCCGGCATTGCCGCCCCTGCCACCGACACCGCCGGTTCCGGTGTTGCCGGTTCCGCCCCAGGCATGACCTTCTCCGCCCTGACCGCCGGTGCCGGCGGTATAGACGACGTTGATCCCGGCGTGGCTTTCGCCGCCCAGCGTGGCGCCCTTGTCCCCTTTCGCGGAAAAGCTCAGCCCCTGCCCGTCGGTGCCATCGCCACCGTTCGGGCCGGTGCGGCTGTCCCGGCCATAATTCTCCTCGCCCTCGCTGCCGGATTGCGCCGTGACGATCGCCTCGAGAATGCCGGCATCGCTTTTCATGTCATGGCCGTTGTCCAGCGTGACGTCGATCTCGGTCGGGCCCGCGGCGACCTGGGCTTCCAGCCGGATATAGGCCGAATTGCCCTGGGCATCCGTCATGTCGGCGCTCAGGTCCGACACCTCCACCTTGGTGAGGTTCTCGATATCGGGGTTGGCGCTGGCGTCGGACCCGTAGTCGAGCGTGATCGCCTCCACGTTGCCGGTGCAGCTGAGGACCGTGTTGTTGCCGGTGTTGACGCAATCTGCCAGCGCCGGCGACATCGCCGTGGTGGACAACAGCACCGCCAGGACAGAGAGCGGTGCTGCGGTTTTCGAGGAGCTGTCTTTGGTCATTCGGCGTTCCAGTCGTTCGCTGCGTCCGCCCCGGCGGACCCGTGTATTCAGGTTCGCTGTGGTCGAAGAATACGACTTCAATGCGACAAAGCGGGGGACAGGCAAAGGCAATGCCGGGTCTGCCCACTTTTTCAGGCGATACAGGAAGATGGCAACATAACAAGCTGAAAATAAGCTCCTTTAACGAAAATTAGTTAACAACTTTAAGGCTAAAAACCGTCTGAAAACCCGACCACACCTGGCCCGGACCGGGATCCGCGCAACCGCCGGGCCACGCCGTTGCGCAGGTCTTTCCGTGCCGCCTTCGGCCGGACCGTCGGGGATGCGATCCCGATCCGCCTGCCGGTCTTCGCCCGACCGGCCGACCCCGCGGCGCAGACCAGGGCGCGGTCCGTCGACCGTGGCCCGGCCCAAGCGTTCGATCCGCCCCACCGTTGCCCCCTTACGCTTCGTCAATGGCACCCTATATATTCATGCAACCGAATACCTGGAGCAGACCGCCATGCCGATCAGACTCGCCTGCCTGCACTGCGGACAAGGCAACCGCCTGCCCGAAGACCGCCTGGCCTCGGGCCCGAAATGCGGCACCTGCGGCGCAGCCCTGATGGCGGACGCGCCGGTCGAGGTATCGCCGGACATCCTGAAAGCCGCCGCGCGGATGGACGAGATCCCGCTGGTGGTGGATTTCTGGGCCGCCTGGTGCGGACCATGCCGGATGATGGCGTCGGAATTCGCAAAGGCCGCGAAGGCCCTGACGGGCCGGGCGCGGTTTGCCAAGTTGGACACCGAGGCTTTCCCCGAGGCCGCAGGCCGCTATGGCATTCGCGGCATCCCGCTGCTGGTGGCCTTCCACGGCGGGCGCGAAATCGGCCGGCGGACCGGCGTGACACCGGCGCAAGAGATCGCGGACTGGGTCGGCGCCGGAGCAAAGACGTGATGAGGTAACAGACGAGAATGAGTAACGATCCCTACAAGATCCTGGGCGTATCGACGACGGCCACGCAGGACGAGATCAAGAAGGCCTACCGCAAGCTGGCCAAATCCCTGCACCCCGATCTGCACCCCGGCGACACCGAGAAACAGGCGCAGTTCCAGGCGGTCTCGGCCGCCCATGACCTGCTGCGCGACCCCGAGAAGCGCCGGCGTTTCGACGCGGGAGAAATCGACGCCTCGGGCCAGGAACGGGCGCAACGCCAGTATTACCATCAATACGCCGGGCAGGATGCCGGCGGCCGCTACGACGGGGGCGCCGGTGGCTTCGGCGGCGGGCAGCGCCATGGGTACAGCCAGGGCTTCGGCGGCTTCGGCACGGGGGGCGAGGAAGATCTCTCCGATCTCTTCTCGGATCTCTTCGGCCGGCGCCCGCGCGGCGGCGGGGGCCAGCAAGGCTTTGCCGCCCGTGGCCGCGACCAGCGCTACAACCTCGAAATCGGCTTTCTGGAGGCCGCGCGCGGGACGAAACGCGGCGTGACCATGCCGGACGGCAAGTCGATCGAGATCACGATCCCGCCCGGCACCGCCGACGGCCAGACCCTGCGCCTGCGCGGCAAGGGCAGCCCCGGCATCGGCCAGGGGCCCGCCGGTGACGCGCTGGTCAGCATCGCCGTCAGCCCGCACCCGGTGTTCACCCGCGAGGGCGACGACATCGTGATGGAGCTGCCGATCACCTTCGACGAGGCCGTCCTCGGCGCCAAGGTCGAGGTGCCGACGATCTCCGGCCCGCTGTCGATGACGGTCCCGAAGGGCGCCTCGTCGGGTCAGCGGATGCGCCTGAAGGGCAAGGGCATCACGCGCGGCAAGACCGCCGGTGACCAGGTGGTGCGGCTGAAGATCGTGCTGCCGAAGGCCATCGACGACGACATGCGGGCCCTGGCGGAACGCTGGCGCGCGGCCTCGGATTTCGACCCGCGGGCCGAGCTGAGGAGAACGACATGAGGCTGGACGAACGCAGCGTCGTCGCCCGGATCGACCGCCTGACCCTGCGCGACCTGCGGGCCTGGATGCGCGAGGGCTGGGTCCTGCCGGCGCAGGGCGAGACCGGGCCGGAGTTCGACGATCTCGACGTGGCCCGGCTGCGGCTGCTGTGCGACCTGCGCAAGGACATGGCGCTGCCGCCGGACGTGATGCCAACGGTGCTGACCCTGATCGACCACCTGAACCGGACCCGCCGCGACCTGCACGTGCTGGCCGAGGCGCTGGACGCGCAGCCCGCCGACGTCCGGCGCGCCGTCGTGGCCACTGTCCGCAGCCGGATGCCGGACTGAGCAATCCGCCCTACGCCCGGCCCCGAGCTCAGCGCTTGCCGCGGCGCGGCGGCTCGTTTCCACCCGGTCCGGGTTTGCCCTTCGCGCCCTTGCGCGGGGCCGCCTTGGACTGGCCGGGCCGCACGAACCGCTTGGAGGTATCGCTGGCATCCGGACGGGGCGCCGGCTTGCGGCCGGGCTTGGCGTCAGGTTTGCTGCCCGCCGGCTTGCTGCCCGCCGGCTTGCTGGCCGAGCGTCCCTCGGGCTTGCCGGCGGATTTGTAGGGCGCCTTGCCTGCAGGTTTGCCTCCCGGTTTCCCCGACGGCTTTCCAGACGGCTTTCCCGATGGGGCCGCCTTGGCGTATTTCGCCGGTTTGCCGTCCTTGGCACGCGGGGCTTCCCTGGCCTCGGTCTTGCGCGGACGCGCAGGCGCCTCGGCCGACGGAGCCGGTCGTTCCGTGGGTCTGACCGGCTCCTTCGGGGCTTCGGTCACCCGCGAATCCTCCCGCGCTTGCGGACGGGCCCGCGGCGGGCCATCCTTGCGCTGCGGACGCCGCGCGTCGCCGTGCCGCTCGGCACCGGCCTTGGGACGGGGCCGACCCGACGGTGCGAAGTCCGGCACGCCGTCCAGCACGCGGGCATTCACCCCGTCTTCCAGCGCGCCCTGCGGCCCCAGGACCGACAGGAAAGGCTCCAGCGCGGGTTCGGCCAGTTCAACGAAGGTTTCGGTATCCTGCATGCGGATCGCGCCGATCGACGTCTTGTCGAGATTGCCGGCGCGGCACAGAAGCGGCAGCAGCCAGCGCGGCTCGGCCCCCTTGTCGCGGCCCACCGACAGCGCGATCCAGCGGCTCGGGCCGAAGTCGCGCTCCTCGCGTTTCGCGGGCTTGGTGTCGGGCGGCGTCAGCTCTTCGGGCGCGGCATGACGCGCGTGATACAGCCGCAGATAGGCCGCCGCGATCCGCTCGGGGCTTTGCTGCGCCAGCAGCCGCTCGGCAAAGGCCTGCTGCTCCTCGGTCACCGGCGCGTCCCAGTCGGGATCGCTCAGCAGGCGGTCCTCGTCGCCGCGCAGGATGTCCTCGGCCGAGGGCGGCAGGGTCCATTCGGCCTGGATCTTTGCCCATTTCAGCAGGCGCTCGGCCTTTTTCGCGGCCTTCGGCGGCACCACCAGGGCCGAGATCCCCTTGCGCCCGGCCCGGCCCGTCCGGCCCGAGCGGTGCAGCAGGCTTTCGGTGTTGGTCGGCAGGTCCGCATGGATCACCAGCGCCAGGTTCGGCAGGTCGATGCCGCGCGCCGCCACGTCGGTCGCCACGCAGACCCGGGCCCGCCCGTCGCGCATCGCCTGCAACGCATGGCTGCGCTCGGTCTGGCTCAGCTCGCCCGACAGGCTGACCGTCGCCAGACCGCGATTGGTCAGCCGCGCCGCAAGATGGTTCACCGCCGCGCGGGTATTGGCGAAGACGATGGCGCTTTGGTCATGATGAAAGCGCAGCAGGTTGAAGATCGCATGGTCGCGATCCTTGTCGGCCACGCGCAGCACCTGGTAGGAGATATCGGTATGCTGGTCGCCCTTCGTGATCGTGCTGATCCGCTGGGCGTCCCGCTGATACTGCTCGGCCAGCTTCAGGATCATCGGCGGCACCGTGGCCGAGAACAGCAGCGTGCGCCGCTCCTCGGGCGCCTGGCCCAGAATGAATTCCAGATCCTCGCGGAACCCCAGGTCCAGCATCTCGTCGGCCTCGTCCAGTACGATGGCGCGCAGGCCGGACAGGTCGAGCGAGCCGCGCTCCACGTGATCGCGCAGCCGGCCCGGCGTACCCACGACGATATGCGCGCCGCGCTCCAGCGTCCGGCGTTCCTGCCGCATGTCCATGCCGCCGATGCAGGACGCCAGCCGTGCGCCGGCCTCGGCATAAAGCCAGGCCAGTTCGTTCATCACCTGCACCGCCAGCTCCCGCGTGGGCGCCACGACCAGCGCCATCGGTGTGGAGCCGGGGCCAAAGCGTTCCTCGTCGCCCAGCAGGGTCGGCGCGATGGCCAGCCCGAAGCCCACGGTCTTGCCCGACCCGGTCTGGGCCGAAACCAGCAGATCCGACCCGGCAAGCTCGGGCGCGCTCACCGCCTCCTGGACCGGCGTGAGGGTGGTGTATCCGCGCTGGGACAGCGCCTGGGACAAGGAGGTGAGCATCTGAAAGAGGTATCCGAGGAGAGGCGGCTGCCATTGCCGCGTTGGTCGCCCTGCAAGGGGAAAGGGGCGCAATAGCCAAAAGCCCGGCAGAAGTACATGATGATTCTTCGGCCCGGGAAAAGCAGCGTGAAATGGCCGGTTGCGCAGGCGTCGCCGGCCCAAAGCCCGGGACGCGGCAGCCGATCCGAAGCCCGCTGCGCGCCGGGCGGACCTGACCGGTCGGGGGGATGCATGTCTGCTCGGCCGTCACGCTCTATGGCGGCTGCGCGGCTGCCTCTTGAATCCTGAACGGTTTAAGGGCGTTATGGGGCAGCGCTGCATGAAGCCGCAGACGCGCGTCCTCCGCCCGTCCCATGGACGGAGCAAGAGGCCAGGTCACGAGAGCTGCCGATAGAAAAGAAGACCGATACCTTCGCCCCGTTCCGCAACCCGACGTTTCGCGGGCTCTGGCTGGCCTCCCAGTTCTCCAACCTGGGCAGCCTCGTTCAGATGGTGGGCGCCGGCTGGCTGATGACTTCGCTGGCCGGCAGCGACGCCATGGTCGCTCTGGTCCAGGCCTCGAACACGCTGCCGATCATGGTGTTCTCGCTGATCGCCGGCGCGCTGGCCGACAGTTTCGACCGCCGCCGCATCCTGCTGAGCGCGCAGCTCTTCATGCTGACCGTGTCCGTCGGGCTTGCCGTCTGTGCCTGGCTTGGCGTGCTGGGGCCCTGGGGGCTTCTGGGCTTCACCTTCTCGATCGGCTGCGGCATGGCGCTGTTCAACCCGTCCTGGCAGGCCAGCATGGGTGATATCGTCCGACGCGACGTGCTGTCAGCCGCCGTCAGCCTGAACGCCATGGGGTTCAACCTGATGCGTTCGGTCGGACCGGCGCTTGGCGGGGCGCTGGTGGCGCTGGCCGGGGCGGCGGCGGCCTTCACCTTCAACGCCTTCACCTACATCCCGAACGTGCTGGCCCTGCTGGCCTGGAAGCCCGAGCCCAAGACCGAACGCCTGCCGCGCGAGCCGCTGGGCCAGGCCCTGGGCGCCGGCCTGCGCTACATGTCGATGTCGCCGCACCTGAACAAGGTGATGGCCCGCAGCGCGCTGTTCGGCTTCGCCGCCTCCTCGGCCATGGCGCTGCTGCCGCTGGTGGCGCGCGACATGCTGCAGGGCACGGCGCTGACCTACGGCCTGTTGCTGGGCTTTTTCGGGCTGGGCGCGATCGGCGGCGTCTTGATGAACGGCCACATCCGGTCGCGCTATCGCAACGAACGGATCGTCTCGGCCGCCTTCCTGGGCTTTGCCGTCGGCATGGTGATCCTGGCCATGGGCCGCCACATCGCGGTCAGCGCCACGGGCCTGCTGATCGCCGGGGCCTGCTGGGTGATGGCGCTGTCGCTGTTCAACGTGACGGTGCAGCTGTCGACGCCGCGCTGGGTCGTGGGCCGCGCGTTGTCGTTCTACCAGACGGCCACCTTCGGCGGCATGGCGATCGGGTCCTGGAACTGGGGCCTGGTGGCCGAGTCGCAATCGGTCAGCATCGCGCTGCTGGTGGCCAGCGCGCTGCTGCTGGTGGGCTCGGTCGTCGGGCGCTGGATCGGGTTGGGAGAGTTCGACCAGCTCGACCTCGACCCGTTGAACACCTTCCGCGAGCCCGAGTTGCGGCTGGACCTGAAACCCCGTTCAGGGCCGATCGTGATCGTGATCGACTACGTGATCGACGAAAAAGACGTGGACGCCTTCCTCGCCGCGATCCACCGCCGCCGCCGGGTCCGGATCCGTGACGGCGCGCGCAACTGGTCGCTGCTGCGCGATCTGGAAAACCCCGACCTCTGGACCGAACGGTTCCACGTGGCCACCTGGAACGATTACCTCCGGCACAACGCGCGGCGGACGAAATCGGACCTCGAAGGGTTCCAGGAACTCCTCGCCCTGCACCGCGGCCCGGGCCGGCCCAGGGTGCACCGGTTCATCGAACGGCAATCGGTGCCCCTGCACGAAGACCTGCGGCTTAAGCCACCGCCCTCGGACGTCCCGCATTAAGGCGGTCTTCCCGGGTCCGTTTGCGCGCCCGGGATCCAGGTGCCCCGGCCCCCCCGCCAAGACGGCGTTACCGGCCCCGGGCAAAGCGCCGTATCAGAACGCCTGCCCCGGCAGCCAAAGCACGATGATCGGGAAGGCCACCAGCAGCGCCAGCCGGACGATATCGGCCAGGATGAAGGGGAAGATGCCCTTCATCACCGTCTTCATCGGCACGTCCCCGGCCGAGGCCTGCACCACGAAGAGGTTCATGCCGATCGGCGGCGTGATCAGCCCGATCTCGGCCACGGTGACGACGACGATGCCGAACCAGATCAGGTCGAAATCCAGCTCAAGCGCCACCGGCGCCAGCAGCGGCACCGTCAGCAGGATCATCGACATGGAATCCATGAAACAGCCCAGCACCACGTAGAAGACCAGGATCAGCACCATCACCGCCATCGGTCCCATCCCCGAAGAGCGGATCTGCTCGATCAAGAGCTGCGGCAGGCCGGTGTTCTCGAGAAAGAAGTTGAACAGCCCCGCGCCGATCAGGATGAAGAAGATCATGCCCGTCAGCCCGGCGGTCTCGAAGACCGAGGCTTTCAGCGTCTCGCGGGTCAGCTCTCCGGAGAAAAGCGCGAGGAAGAAGGCGCCCACGGCCCCCACGGCGGCGGCCTCGGTGGGCGAGAACCAGCCCAGGTAGATGCCGCCGATCACCAGCGCGAACAGCAGCACGACCTGCCAGACCTGCCCCAGCCGGGTCAGCCGTTCGCTCCAGCCGTGACGCTCGGCGCTGGGGGCAAGATCGGGGCGCAGCCGGACGCGGACGGCGATGGCAGCAGCATAAAGCAGCGCGCCCAGCAGTCCGGGCAGCAAGGCCCCGATGAACAACTGGCCGATAGAGCTTTGGGTGAGCAGCCCGTAGATCACCAGCAGAACCGAGGGCGGGATCAGCACGCCCAGCGTGCCGCCGGCGGCGACCGTGGCGGTGGACAGCGAGGCGTCGTAGCCGTGGCGCTTCATTTCCGGCAGGGCCACGCGGCCGATCGTGGCGACGGTGGCCAGCGACGATCCGCAGATCGCCCCGAAGAAGGCGCTGGCGCCGACCGTGGTGATCGCCAGCCCGCCGCGACGGTGCCCGATAAAGGCGTTGATCACGTCGAAGAGCGACCGCGACAGCCCCGCATGCGAGGCGAAGACGCCCATCATCACGAAAAGCGGGATGACCGAGAAGGAATAGGGAAAGATCGCCTCGAAGGGGCTGGAGCCCAGGATATAGGCCACGCCCATCCAGCCGTTGAGGTACCAGTAGCCGAGGCCCCCGATCACGCCCATGGCGATGGCCACCGGCAGGCCAAGCGCGATCAGCCCGAGTGCGGCCAGAAAGCCGAAAAGTCCGAGAAACGCGTCGCTCATGCCCGGGCCTCGCGGCGCAGGGAGGCGGTCAGTTCCACCACCACGGCGATCAGCGATACCGCCAGCCCGACCAGCAGCGGGTACCAGTACCAGGCGATCGGGATGCCCAGCTGCTGCGAGGTGTCGCCGAACATGGTGCGGGTCCGGAAGGTCAGGAACCCCTGCCAAAGCATCAGCCCCAGCAGCCCCAGCGCGAGGACGCCGGCAAAGAGCTTCAGCGGCACGGCGAGGCCCCGGGGCATGTTTTCGACCAGGAAATCCACGCTGACATGGGCGGCGGAGAGGAAGGCATAGGGCATCACCAGCCAGGCGCCTCCGACCACGAAGAGCTGCACCAGGTCCACGACCCCCTCGATGGGCAGGCCGAAGCGCCGCCCGATGATGTCGGCCACCGTGACCAGCGCGGCCAGCCCGTAGGCGATGACCCCCAGTGCGGCCAGCGCCGTGATCAGCCCGCGTGCGAGCCCAGCAAGGATGTTCAAGACGTCACCTCTCGTTCCGCGTGCCCCGGCCCTGTCACGGGCCGGGGCTGGCTTCGCCGGCTCAGTTCTGCCGCGACGCCTCGTATTCCGCGATCTTGTCCTGCATCGCCTGGTAGATTTCGTCGGCATTGTCCACGCCGGCGTCCTTCACCGTCTGCAGGTAGCTGTCCATCATCGGCTGCAGGGTCTCTTCCCAGCGGGCGCGTTCCTCGTCAGACAGCTCGGTGATCTCATGGCCCGCCGCGATGGCTTCTTCTCGGCCCGGCACGTCCCAGCTGTCCCACCAGTCGCCGAACTGCGACACCAGGGCATCGCCGGAATACTGGTCGACGCAGGCCTTGGCCTCGTCGCTGAGCGCATCATACGACCTCTGGTTCATCACGTAGAAGAACGACACGGTATAGGCGCCGAGATCGAGGTGATAGTTCAGCACCTCGTTCAGGCCGAAGCTCTTGACCGGGTCCCAGGGAAAGACGGTGCCGTCGATCACCCCGCGCTGAAGGCTTTCATAGACCTCGCCCGGGGGCAGGCCCTGCGGATCGGCGCCAAGGTAGGACAGCATCTCGGACACCGCCGGGCTGGGGGTACGGATGCGCAGGCCGTCCATATCCTCCATGGTCTCGACCTTCTTCTCGTTCGTGTGCAGCAGCCCGCCGTTATGGGCATGCAGCGCCAGGACCTTCAGGCCCTTGTATTCCTCGGCCAGGTAATCCGGATAAAGTTCCCACAGGGCGTAGCTGGCCGCACCGGCGCTGTCGGTCAGGAAGGGCATGTCGATCAGCGACGTGCGCGGGAAGCGGCCGCGCGGGATGCCGTGCAGACCGTGGGCGATATCAACGACCCCGGCCATGACCTGCTCCTGCTGGCGCGCGACATTGCCCAGCTGGGTGCCGGCGGGGAAGATCTCGAACTGGACCTCGCCACCGGTGCATTCGGTGATCTGCTCGGTCCAGGGGACGATGAAATCGGTATGGATGCCGTGCACGGACGGCAGGTAGTGGCTGATCTTCAGCGTGGTTTCGGCCAGCGCCGGTGCGGCGGCCATGGATGCGGAGATGGCCGCGGTGGCCATCAGGCGTGTAGCGATCGACATTGGTGGTTCCTCCCTGGATGTCGGTGACGGTTGGGTATCTGTTAAGTGGTGCGGATTACAGCGAAAGCTTGATCCGGCCCCCGTTCTTCGCGCGGGACACGCAGCTCATCATTCGGCGGTTCGCGCTGCGCTCGGCCCGGGTCAGGACCATGTCCCGGTGATCGATCTCTCCTTCGGTCACGGCCACCTCGCACGAGCCGCAGAGCCCTTCGCGGCAATCGCAGGCCACGTCGATGCCGGCGGCGAGGATCGCGTCAAGCAGCGTGGTATCCGCAGGCACCTGCAGGACCATGCCGGAATCCGTCAGCTCTGCCTCGAAGGCCTGTTCCTTCTCGGGATCGAGGCCGGAATTGGCGGTGCTGAAATGCTCGAAATGGTAGGTGCCCTCGGGTGCGTCGGCGGTCAGGTCCTCAAGCGCGGTCAGCAGGCCCTGGGGACCGCAGGAATAGATCTGCCCCCCTTCGGGCAACGCCTCGACCAGCCCGGGCAGGTCCATGAAGCGGCCCTCGTCGTCGGCATAAAGCGTCAGCGCCGCGCCATGATCGGCCGCCACCCGGTCGAGGAAGGCCATGGTCCGTTTCGACCGGCCCGCGTAATGCAGCTCATAGGGCTTGCCCAGGGCCTTCAGCCGGTCGGCCATGGCCAGGATCGGGGTGATGCCGATGCCGCCGGCGACCAGGACGTAATGCGATGCCCCCTCGTCCAGCCGGAACAGGTTCGACGGCCCGCGCAGCTTGATCTCGTCGCCCGCGCGGATGGTCTCGTGGATATGGCGCGATCCGCCCCGGCCCTGCTCTTCGCGCAGGATGGCCACCTGGTAGGTGCCGGTGTCCGGCGCGCCGCAGAGGGAATACTTGCGGTCGAAGTCGCCCACGCACAGTTCCACATGCGCCCCGGCGCTCCATTTCGGCAAGGGCCGGCCATGGGCATCCTCGAGCGTCAGGCCAAGGATCCCCTCGGCCTCCTGCCGGACCTCGACCACCCGCGCCTTGCGGGCGATGGTCTGGCGCGACGGCGCGCCGACCGGGAAATGCCGGGTCACGTCCTTCACCTCGGGCGACTCGCGTTCGGGGTTCAGCGCCGGGTCCCATTCGACCCAAAGCGCGTCCGGCCCCCGGAACGAGGTATTGGGCATATAGGTGAACTCCTGCTCGGCCAGGCGCAGGTGCGGCAGGCGGCGCGTCATCTCTTCGAGGAAGATCCGCATCTCCATCCGGCCGATGTTCTTGCCCATGCATTGATGCGCGCCATAGCCGAAGGTCAGGTGGTCGACCGCGTTGTCGCGATAGATGTCAAAGGTGTCGCCATCCTCGAAGTGCCGCTCGTCCTGGTTGCCCGAGGCCTGCACGATCAAAAGCTTCGCGCCCTCGGGCAGCGCCACCCCGTTCAGCTCGGTCGGCGCGGTGGCCTGGCGCCGCCAGGCCACGATCGAGCCGGCATAGCGCAGGCATTCCTCGACCGCGTTGGGGATCAGCGACGGGTCGGCGCAGATATCGTCCCAGGCCCCGCGATGGGACAGCAGCGTCTTGAACATGTTGGCCGAGGCAAGCGAGGTCGTCTCGTGCGCGGCGACGATGATCGCCATCATCATCGAATGCACGTAGCTGTCGGTGACGACCTCTGGGATCTTCTCGTTCATGCGGATCGTGTGATGCATCCAGCCGGTGCCCTCGGGCTGGGCGCGCATCTTCTCGATCACCTCGCCGGCATATTGCCAGAACCGCCCGACATCATGGGCGACCTCGATCTGCTTCTCGTCCGACGGCTTGCCCCAGGTGTTGACCGAATGCGCCACCGAGAAGGTCTTGAGCGTGGCGATCTCGTCCTCGGGCACGCCGAGGAAATGCAGCGCCACCAGCAGCGGCACCTCGTAGAGCATCGCCTCCACCAGGTCGACCCGGCCCGCGTCGATGAACTCATCCATCTTCGCCCGGGTCAGGCGGCGCACCATGTCCTGCTGCTGTTCGAGGTTCTCGGGCAGGAAGTGATCCAGCAAGGCCCGACGCCGTTCCATGTGGGCGGGCTCGTCCTCGTTCACCATGGTGCGGTTCATGGCGTAATCGTAGCTTTTCAGGATCTCCATCGCCTCGGGCGTGGCTGGCGTGATCTTTTCCAGCACATTGCGGGGCGAGAACAGGATGTTGTCGCGGAAGACCGCCTTGATGTCGTCGTATCGGGTGACGACCCAGTAGCCGAGTTTCGGCGAATAGAAGACGGGAAGCTGATCGCGCGACCAGCGCAGCGCCTCGGCCGGATCCAACTGGTAGGGCCCTTCGAAGGCATCGAAGGCCCGCGCCATCGCCTCGGGATCGGAGACGGGGCAGCCGCCCTGCCCCGCATTGGCGGGGGCCGCGCCCGAGAACGGGCAGCTGCCTTTGGTCGAAGCCGGGGTCTGGATAGCCATCTCGTCGCCTCCCCTCGATCGGATGTTCGGTGCTTTCATAGTTCACCAATAATGGACATTCAATCACCTACATCGACCACGTGTCACGAATATAGTTACAAAAGCTTGTCATCCGGGGGCGAACATGGCTTAAAACGGGTTCACATCACGGACAGGAGCCTTGCACACATGACGACCGGCCGGTTGCAAACGCTTGACCGTGGCATCGAAACGTTGCTGCTTGTCGCCCGAACGCCCGGCGGGCTGAAAGTGGGCGACCTGGCCGACCGGCTGGGTCTGCACCGGGCCGTGGCCTACCGGATCGTGGCGACGCTGGCCGATCATGCCATGGTGCGCCGGATGGAGGACGGGCGGATCGTGCTGGGCGCCGCGGCCTACATGCTGGGCGCGCGCAGTTCGGACGGGGTGCGCGACCAGGCGCGCCCGGTGCTGGAGCGGCTGGCCGAGCAGACCGGCGCCACCGCCTTCTTGTCGATTGCCGAAGGGGACGAATGCGTCGTCGCGCTGACGGCCGAGCCGCGCGAGGTCGGCGTGGCGATCCATTACCGCGTGGGCACCCGGCATCCGCTGAACCGCGGCGCCGCCGGTATAGCCATCCTGGCGCTGCGTCCGGAAACCGAGGGCGAGAGCGAGGACCTGAAATTCGCCCGCGTCCATGGCTACAGCGTCACGCGCGGGCAGCTCCACAAGGGGGCCATCGGCGTCTCGAGCGCGGTGCGCCTGTCGACGGCGGGCGAGGCCGGGCTGGAATTGTCGGTCGGTGTCGTGGCGCTGGAGGAGCTGGACCTCGACCGTGCGGCCGAGGCCGTGCCGGCCGCCGCCCGCGCCCTGTCGGACAGGCTGGGCTGACGCCAGTCGGGGCCGCACGCGCACCACGGCGCGCCCGGCCCCATCATCGGTCTTACCAATACTGCTCGGGCGCCATCGGCTTGCCGTTGCGGTTCAGCGCATCGCGCATCCGCAGCCTTGCATGGCCCGAGGCGACCAGCGCGCGGCAATCCTCCAGCCCCTCGGCCAGCCATGCGGCGCTTTCCCGGGTCAGCACCCGGCGGGCAAGCTCGGGTTCTCCGGCCTCCAGCAGCAGCTCGGCGCTGCGCAGGACCCGGGGCAGGTCTTCGGCCAAACGGGTCTCCATCAGGCGCCAGTGATCCCAGGTCTCCTTCAGCAGGCCGTCATCCTGGAAGGCCAGGTGCATGAGGCGCTTGAACTGGTAGACCGCGCTGTCGGACACCTCGACGCCCTGGGGCACGTGGCTGACCGTGTCGGGGTTGGTCGCCTCCTTGCGGCAGTCGAGAAAACGGTGCGCCTCTCCCGTGGTCAGGTACCGGTGCTGGCCGAATTCCTCGGGCACTTCGGTCTGGCCAAGGAACACCGGCACCAGTGGCGCCGTCACCGGGCCGACGGGCGCGTGCCACATCATGCGCAGGTCGGAATGCGAGGGATGCACCAGCGGCACAACCTGCCCGTACCCGGCGGTGTCGCCGGTCAGGCGTTCGGTCTGGATCGCCCAGCAGACATCCGTGAAGGTGATCGGCGCCGCTTCGGCGCGCTTGCGCATCTCGGCCTCGACCCAGGCCATGCCCTTCCACGGCCCCTTGCCGTCGCCGTAGATCGCGTTGACGTCGAAGGGCAGCCCCGCATCCGGATCGTACCAGCCCAGGTCGACGGCGGTTGAGATGAAATGCGGAGGATAGAGGAAGGTCTCGTCCGGCTCGGTCGGCACCACGCCGATATAGCCGGGGCGCGAGGCGCGGATGTCGTCGGCGCCAAGACGCTCCGCCACCCAAAGCCCCTTGCCACCCGAGAACTGGATCACCACCCAGGCTTCATCTGGGTCGGCGATGATGTGGGAATTGCCGCCGTAACAGGAATAGCCGTGCTCGGCGATGAGCTGGGCCATGATCTCGACGCCCTCGCGCGCGGTTCGGGCGCGTTCCACCACGATGCGGGCGAGGTCGGAATAATTGGGCCCGGTCTGGTGCTTCGGCGTCATATCTATCAGCGCCTGGCAGGAGGTCGACCAGATGTCGCGCACCGCCACGCCGTGTTCGTTCAGCCCGCCATTGGTGATCGGAGCCGGCACACCAAGGTAATAGCTGTAGCTGACGCGCATGTGCCGCGCCGTCTGCGGGGCCTGCGGGATTTCGGTCCGGTGGCCGGGCATGTCGCTGTCGGGGCCCACGCCCACGGTGATGGTGGCCTCCGGCCCGTGCTCGGCCCGGTCGATGATCTCGAGCCAGTGGCTGGAAGGTTCGTCGCCGTATCCGGCCAGCCATGCATGTCCGTCCGCCGTCAGGTTGCGGCCGATATAGATCCCGTAGCTCATTGGGTCCCCGTCGATATCAGTGAAGTCAGGTTGTCGGTTCGCCGGCATCACGCAGCGGGAACAGGCAGGCATGCCTGTGCTCCGGTGCGATCTGCCGGTGTTCGGGTTTGGCGGCGCGGCAGGCGTCGCGGGCCAGCGGACAGCGCGTTGCGAAATCGCAGCCCTTCGGGCGGCGCATCAGGCTGGGCACCTCGCCCTCGATGGTGGCGGTCTGCGGGCGGCGTCGGTCCGGGTCGGGTTGCGGCACGCCCTCGACCAGCGCGCGCGTGTAGGGATGCGCGGGCCGGGCAAAGACCTCGGCCGCCGGGCCGTCCTCGACGATGCGGCCAAGGTACATGATGGCGATCCGGTCGGCGATGTGGCGGACCACGGGCAGGTTGTGGGTGATGATCAGGTAGCTCAGCCCGTGCTCGGCCTGCAGGTCGGCCATCAGGTTCAGGATCTCGCCCTGGACCGAGACGTCCAGCCCCGCCGTCGGCTCGTCCGCCACGATCAGGCGCGGGTTCAGCGCCAGCGCCCGCGCCACGCCCACGCGCCGCGCCTGCCCGCCCGAAAGCTCGTGCGGGTAGCGCGCCAGGAAGCTGTGCGGCAGGCGCACCATGTCGGCCAGCCGCTCGGCCTCGGCATCCAGGTCGCGGCCCTCGGCGCCGTGGATCACCAGGGGCTCGGTGATCAGCGCGCGCACCGATTTGCGCGGGCTCAATGATCCGACCGGATCCTGGAACATCATCGCCATGTCGCGGCGCAGCGGCTTGAAGCGGCTTTCGGCCATGCCGAGGATCTGGTTGCCGTCGTAGCGCACCGCGCCGCCGGCGGCCGCCTGCAGGTTCAGGATCGTGCGGCCCAGCGTCGTCTTGCCCGATCCGCTTTCCCCCACCAGCGCCAGCGTCTCGCCCGGCTTCACGTCAAGGCTGACATCCAGCACGGCATCGACAAAGGGATCGGACACGCCTTTCATCCGGGCCCGGATCGGCCCCATGGTGCGGAAGCGCACGTTGAGGTCGGAGACCTCCAGCAGCGGCGCCTCCCCTGCCCCGGTGCGCACCGGAGCCGGCCCGCCAAGGTCACCCGCCACGGTCATCACGGATGCCGGCGGCGGCCAGGAGGCATCGGCCAGCGGCCCCTCCAGCAGGTGGCAGCGCGCGACGCCGGTGCCGCGCGCCACCAGCGGCGGCGCGATGGTGGCACATTCCGGCTTCGCCCGCTGGCAGCGGTCGGCAAAGATGCAGCCTGAAAGCGGCTTTGTCAGGTCGGGGATATCGCCCGGGATCACCGGCAGCTTGCGGCTCACGTCCTCGATCCGCGCCGGGTCGCATTCCAGCAGCGCGCGCGTATAGGGGTGGCGGGCATTATGGAAGATGTCGTGGACCTCGCCGGTCTCCACCACCTCGCCCGCGTACATCACCACCACGTCGTCGCACATCTCGGCGATAAGCCCGAGGTTGTGCGACACCACCACGATCGTCGTGTCGAAATCGTCGCGCAGTCCGCGCATCAGCCCGATCATCTGGGCTTCCATGGTGACATCCAGGGCCGTCGTCGGCTCGTCCGCCAGCAGCAGGTTCGGTCCCGTCAGCATCGACATGGCGATGCCCGCACGCTGGCGCATGCCCCCCGAGAATTCGTGCGGATAGGCGTCCACCCGGCGTTCGGGATCGGGAATGCCCACGCGGCGCAGCATGTCGATGGCGGCGCGGCGCTTGTCGGCCCCGGACATCGAACGGCGGTAGAGAATGTCGGACATCTGCCGCGCGTAGGGCAGCACCGGGATCTGCGAGGTCATCGGGTCCTGGAAGACCACGCTGATCTGCTCGCCCCGCACGGCGCGCTGCGCCTCGGCGTCCATCCGCAGCAGGTCGTTCTCGCCAAAATCGATCCGGCCGGACGTGATTTCGGCATTGCCGGCCAGCAGGCCCAGGATCGACCATAGCACGGTGCTCTTGCCGGATCCGCTTTCGCCCACGATCCCCAGGATGCGACCCCGGCGTACCGGGAAGGAGATGTCGCGCAGCGCCTTCACCCGGCCGCGGTTGGTCCTGAAGTCGAGCGTGAGCCCGTCGATGTTCAGTAGTGTGTCGGTGTCGGTCATGGTTTTCATCAGCGCCCCCGGCCCATGCGGGGATCGAACACGTCGCGCAGCGCCTCGCCCAGGAAGGTGAAGCCCAGCGTCGTCAGGATCAGCGGAATGCCCCCCGCGATCACCATCCAGGGCGCATCGCGGATCACCAGGTAGCCTTCGTTCAGGATCGTGCCCCAGCTGGCCTTGGGGGGCAGCACGCCGATGCCCAGGAAACTGAGACCCGCCTCGATCGACACCACCACCGGCACCTCCATCGCCGCGAGGATCAGCAGCGGGCCGATCACGTTCGGCATGACATGGTGCAGCAGGATCCGCGGGGTCGAGGCGCCAAGCGAGCGTTCGGCCAGGATGAATTCGGTATGGCGCAGCGCCATGGTCGCGGTGCGGGCAACGCGGCCATAGCTGGGAATGGTCGTGATGATGACGATGGCCAGCACCACGGTCAGGCTGGGCCCGGTCAGCGCCACGGTCGCCAGCGCCAGGATGATCGCGGGAAACGAGCGCACCGCGTCGAAGGCCAGCAGCAGCAGGTTGTCCAGCCAGCGCGGCCCGTAGCCCGCAATCATGCCCAGGACCAGCCCGATGATCAGCGAGACCGAGACCCCGATGGCGGCGATGTAAAGCGCCACGCGTCCGCCGTAGAGGATACGCGAGAAGGTATCGCGGCCCAGCTGGTCGGTCCCGGCCAGGTGCGCCCATGTGGGTCCGGACATCCGCGCGGGAATGTCCATGGCGTTGGGATCGTAGGGCGCCAGCCAGGGCGCGAAGATCGCGCTGGCGAAGAAGGCCACGACAAGGATCAGCCCGGTGACGGCCTGCCAGTCGGTCAGGAAACCCCTGAGCTTCTCGCGCCGCTCGCGGCCGGCGCTTTCGCGCAGCTCGGCCGCGACGGCGGGGGCGGATGCGGGATCAGAGGGAGGAACGGACACGCGGATCAAGCCAGGCAATGAGGAGGTCGGAGAGCAGCACGACGAGGATGTAGAAGCCGGTGGCCAGCAGCACCCCGCCCTGCACGATGGGAAAGTTGCGGTCGGACACCGCGTCGAAGATCATCTTCCCGACACCGGGACGGGAAAAGATGATCTCGGCAAAGACCGCGGACGAGATCAGCCCGCCAAAGCCCATGCCGATCAGCGTGATGGTCGGCAGGATGGCGATCCGCAGGGCATAGCCCAGCACCACGCGGCGTGGCTTCAGGCCGAAGGCCCGGGCCGAGCGGATATAGGGCTCGCCCATGACTTCCAGCATCGAGGCGCGCACCATCCGCGCAAGGTAGCCGACCCAGCCCAGGCCGATGGCGAAGGCGGGCAGGATGAGGTGGCTCAGCTGGTCGGCGATATCGCCGGGCTCGCCTGCGCCGATGGCCGGCAGCCAGCCCAGCTGAAGCGCGAAGAGCAACAGCGCCCAGATCGACACCAGGAACGAGGGCACCGCGATCATCCCGACCGAGAACAGCCCGGTCACGCGGTCGATCCAGGATCCCGGGCGCACGGCGGCAAGACAGCCCAGCGGCACGCCCAGCAGGACGGCCCAGCCCATGCCGGTGCAGATCAGCGCCAGCGAGAAGCCGATGCGCTCGCCGATCACCGCCGTCACGGGACGGTTGGAAAAGACGTCGTTGCCCAGATCGCCCTGCAGGGCGTTTCCGAGGAAATAGACGAACTGCGTCAGCACCGGCTCGTCCAGGTGCATCCGCGCGGAATATTCCGCGATGGCCTCGGGCGTGGCGCGGGTCCCCAGTGCCAGGATCGCCGGGTTGCCGGGGATCATGTGCAGCATGGAAAACAGCAGCAGCAGCACCGCCACGACGACGATCATCGCCAGGCCAAGTCGTTTCAATAGGTAGGAAAACATGCCGAAAGGGCACTCCGGGGTTCAGGTCCGGTTGGTGCCCGCGCCGCCCTTGGGCCGGCGGCGCGGGCCACGATGGCGGCGATCAGAGCGGCTTGAACCGGTGATAGTTCAGCTCGCCCGACGGCGCCGCCACGACTTCGATGTCGGTCCGGTGGGCATAGACCTCGGGTTCATGGTTGATCCAGACATAGGCGCCGGTGTCTTCCATGATCTGCTGCATCTGCAGATAGATCTCTTCCCGCTTGGCAAGGTCGGTCTCCGACAGGCCGGCCTCGTAGAGGCGGTCGAATTCCGGATCGGTCCAGCGTTCCCAGTTCCAGACGCCGACCTGCTCGGACACGAACCACTGGGTCGCCTCGTAGGGATCGGGCACCGTGGCAAAACGCATGATCCACAGTTCCAGGTCCTGCCAGGTGTCGCCGGCGCTCTCCATGCCCATTTCCCAGAACGGGCCGCTTTCCATCGGCAGGATCTTCACGGTGATGCCGATCGCGGCCAGGTTGGCCTGGATGATCTGGGCGGTCAGCAGCCGCTCCTGCCAGTTCAGCGTGCGCAGCGTCAGCTCCAGCCCCGAGACACCGGCCTCGGCCAGCAGTTCGCGCGCCTTCGCGGGATCGTAGCTGTACGAGGTCTCGGACCGGTGGCCCAGCAGGCCGGGGCAGACGATGCCGTGCGACTTGGCCGAGGTGCCGGCAAAGGCGCCGGCCAGGATCGAATCCACGTCGACGGCGTGCTGGATCGCCTTGCGCACCCGGATGTCCTGCAGCTTGGGGTGCTGGGTATTCATGCCCATCCACATGTACTGCAGCTCGCCGGCGGTGGTGATCTCCGTGCCCTCGGGCATGTTCTCGGAATAGCGCGCCAGGCTGTCGGGGCCCAGTTCGGTGCAGTCGATCTCGCCCGCTTCATAGGCCAGCTCGGCGGCCTGCACTTCGGTGATGACGTGGCAGACCACGCGGTCGAAGCCCGGCGCCGGGCCGGTCCATTCGGGGTTCTTTTCGAACACCGCGCGCTGGCCGGGGGTGGCGCTGTAGGTATAGGGGCCGCAGACGGCGGGGAACTCGGTGGTAAAGCGGCCGCCGGCCGCTTCGGTCGCCGCCTCGCAGACGATGGCGCCGGGGCCGTGGCAGAGCGTGACCATGATGAAGGGCGCGAAGGGCTTGTTCAGCACCAGCGTGCCCGTCAGCTCGCCCGTGACCTCGACTGTTTCCAGCGCGTCGAAATACCCCGACCATTCGCTGTCCTTCATCCGGGCGTAGGAATAGGCCACGTCCGACGCTTTCAGCGTGCCATGGCCGCCGGACCAGACCAGCCCGGGGGCCAGTTCGAATTCCAGATGGGTTTCGTCGACATATTCCAGCCGGGTGACATAGGCGGTCGGCTGCCAGCTGAAGGTATCGCCGTCACGTACGTATTCCGCGAGGAACGGAAGGCATTGCTTCTGGGCCTCGACTTCTGTGCCGCCGACCATGTAGCCGGGATCGAGGATCGAATTGTCGCCGTCGAGGCGCAGGTTCAGCACCTGGCCCTCCTGCGCGCGCAGCAGTCCCACGCCGCCGGGGAACATCCCCGCCGCGCCCATGGCGGCGGCGGAGGTGAGGAAGGTACGCCGCGTGGTCTTGGATGATATCAAGGTCGTCGCTCCTGTTGGTGTGTCCCGGTCGGGCTCACCGACCCGGGCGGCCACTGCCGCGCCGGCGGGCGTCCCGGCCCCATTGCGCCGCACAGGATGGGGAAGTGATGGGCGAATGACAATTTCGCTCCCTTAAGCTACTTGACACCAAGGGTGCGTCAGTATGCGATAGGGGCATGTCGGAATTCAGCACCAACCTGACGCTCGCCTGTGGATATTACCGTTCCATTTCCGACGTCTGCCGCCGCATCGGGATCAATCGCCAGCAATTCAACAAGTACCTCAACGGACAGGTTCACCCTTCGCGGCACAACATGCGCCGGATCTGCGATTTCTTCGGGGTGACGGAATCCGAGATGCTGCTGGACGAACCCCGCTTCGCCCAGGTGATCGGCCTGCGACGCCAGCCCGCCGCCCGCACGCAGATGGAGATGCCGATGCGGCATCTCGACCGGATCTTCGCCCGCGCCAGCCCGGTCGACCGCTACGCTGGCTATTACTTCCGCTACTTCTACTCCTTCGGGAACAAGGGCCAGATCATCCGGTCCCTTGCCCGGATCGTGATCCGCGATGACCGCGCCTGGTTCAAGAACATCGAGATCCTGCGCGACCCCGACACCGGCCGCTGGACCCATACGAACAAGTACGAAGGCGTTGTGTTCCAGCTGGCGGACCGGATCCAGCTGTTCGAATATGAAACGACCGAGGTGAACTCGGTCACGCAGATGACGCTTTATCCCAGCTATCTCAGCCGGGTGGATTACCTGCTGGGCATCCAGACCGGCGGGCCGACCCGGCGCGGGCGCAAGCCGGGCGCAAGCCGGGTGGCGCTGGAATTCCTGGGCACCGATATCAACCTGCACCGCGCAATGCGCCAGACCGGTCTTTTCCGCGATGACGACCCGGCGCTGCGGCAGGAGATCGTCCGCGCGATCCGCAACGAGATCGATCCGGGCGCCTTCGTACTGGAAATCGACGAGCCCTGAGAGGCCCCCCGGGACCCGCGTCACGCCTCCAGCGTCACCGCATAGCCGAACTCGGCGCTGGCGCCCGGCGCAAGGATGATGCTGTTCGGCCGGTCCGCGATCTGCGGCCCGTCCCCTTCGACCGACGCCGTGCCATGCCAGGGCTCGACACAGAGGAAGGGCGCACCGATCGGCTTCCACAAAGCCAGGTCCGGCAGGTTGCGGAACGTGAAGGACAGCCCCGCGCCCGTCTCGGGGCCATAGCGCAGCGCGTCCGATCCGTTGGGGAACACCAGCGCCCGGTCCGCGAACAGCGCCTCTTCGATCGTCAGCCGGCCGTCGGTGAAGGGGCCTGGCACCATCTCGCGGCGCAGCAGGCCATCGTCCCGCAACGGGCGCCGCTGCGGCGCGCCGCCGGCTTCCAGCGTGACCACGTGATCCTGCCCTTCGGCGCCCGGAAGAGGCCAGCAGAAGGCCGGGTGAAAGCCGAAGCCGAAGGGCATGTCTTCCGTACCGGTGTTCTCGACCCGCGCCTCGCACTGCACGGTCCGCCCTTCCAGCCAGTGCACCAGGTGCAGGGCGAAATCGAAGGGATAGACCTCGCGCGTCGTATCGGACGCGTTCAGCACGTGATGGCACATCGTGTCGGTCTGCCCGACCAGGTCGAAGTGGCTGCGCCGGGCAAAGCCGTGCTGGCCCATCGGGGCGGCATGATCGCCGACCGCGATCCTGTCGCCCGCCGCGCGCCCCACGATCGGGAACAGCACCGGCGCCCGGCCGGTCCAGAAGGCGCCATCGCCGTGCCAGAGATACTCCTGCCCGGCCGCGTCGCGCAGCGACTGCATTTCGGCGCCCAGAGGCGCGACGGTCAGGCGGAGCTCGCCGTTGGACAGGACAGAGGTGTCGGCGGTCATCTGGTCTTCCTTCGATGGTCGGTGCGGTGCCCCAGCTGTAATCGCCGCGCAGCCCCGGCTCAAGCCGGGCGCGGCCGCCTTGTCCCCTTGACCCGGGCCTGCCCGGTTCCGGTGCATGGGGCGCACCTGCACGACGGCCTGGGCACCGGCTACGGGACCGCGCGCACCGGCCTGTCCGGGGCAGCCAGCTTGCGGCCGGCCTGGTCCCGCACGCCGTGCCATCGCAAAAGCAAAGGGCCGGACACCTTGCGGCATCCGGCCCTGTCACGCGGCGTTGTGGTGCCTCAGATCAGCCAGTCCTCGCTCAGGACCGTGTCGGAAGACAGGTTCCTGAGATAGGCCAGCTCCACGATGGTCCCGGCCGAGTCGAAGGTCAGCATCGAGCTGCGGCCATCCGCCTCCAGCGCGAACAGCCCCTGGGCGAGCGCATCGGCGACCGTGCCCCCCTGAAGAAGCCCGGAGACCGAGATCTGGTCGCCCTGGCGCAGCGAGAAATCGCCCACGGTGTCGCCGAAATCGTCCAGCGTGGCAAAGACGAAGATGTCCGCGCCGCTGGCACCCAGAAGCCTGTCGGCCCCGATGCCACCGGTGATCACGTCGTCGCCAGAGCCCGCCTTGATCACATCGACGCCCTCGCCGCCCAGGATCACGTCGTTGCCCGAGCCGCCGTCGATGATGTCGTCGCCCGCGCCGCCGTCGATGGTGTCATCCCCGGAATCGCCGTAGATCTTGTCGTTGCCGTCGCCGCCATCGACGGTGTCGTCGTGGCTGCCGGCCTTGATGTAATCGGCCCCCTCCCCCCCGTGGATCTCGTCCAGGCCGGTGTCGCCGAGAAGCCGGTCGTCCCCGGCGCCGCCGTCAAGGTAATCGTCACCCTTGTCGCCCTTGAGGAAGTCCAGCCCGTTGCCGCCGCGCAGGGTGTCGTTGTCGGCCTTGCCGTACAGCTTGTCATTGCCGGCGCCGCCGTCGATCACGTCGTCGCCGTTATCGCCGTAGACCATGTCGTTGCCGTCACCGCCCGACATAACGTCGTTGCCCCTGCCGCCGTAGAACCGGTCGTCGCCCGCGCCGGCATCCACCGTATCGTGTCCGTCGTCGGCCTTCATGAAATCCTTGCCGTCGCCGCCCGACATCGCGTCGTTGCCCTTCCCGCCAAACAGCCGGTCGTCGCCGGCACCGGCATCCAGCGTGTCGTTGCCATCGTCGCCCTTCAGGTAATCCCGGCCGTTCCCGGCCGTCATCACGTCGTCGCCGTCGCCGCCGTAAAGCTTGTCGTCGCCGCCGCCGCCGTCCATCACGTCGTTGCCGGCATCGCCGCGCAGGAAATCGCGGTCACCGCCGCCCGACATGATGTCATGGCCATCGCCGCCGTACAGCTTGTCGGCATCGCCGCCGCCGCTCATGTCGTCGTTGCCGGCGTCGCCGTAGAGCGAATCGCGCCCGTCTCCGGCGATCATCACGTCGTCGCCCTGGTGGCCATACAGCTTGTCCGCCTGCGACCCTCCATCGAGCCGGTCGTTGCCCAGGCCGCCATAGATCGTGTCACGGCCGTCGCCGCCCTCGATCACGTCATCGCCGTCCTGGCCGTAGATCTTGTCAGAATCCGCGCCCGCGTCGATCCGGTCCGCGCCGGCCCCGCCCGAGATCTTGTCGGCCCCGGCGCCGCCGGTGATCACGTCGTCACCGTCTTCGCCGAAGAGCCAGTCGCGCCCGCCGCCGCCGCGCAGGGTATCGTTGCCGGCCTGACCATACAGCCGGTCATCACCCGCGGCCCCGTCGATGAAATTGTCCAGCGCGTTGCCCCAGGCATGGTCGCGGGCCGAGCCCAGCAGCAGGTTCTCGATGTCGCTGCCGACCTCGATGTTCAGCAGCTTGCTGCCCATCTTGCCCGCGACGCTGCCATCCAGGTAGACCTTGGTGCTGTAGGTCACCGCGCTCATGTCCAGCGTGTCGGTGCCGCCGTCGGTGTCACGGATCAGGCTGCCTGCCTCGGTCCAGGACAGGGCGAAGATGTTGGTCAGGGTGATGACCGTATCGACATTGCCGGTGCCGGGGTCTGTCGGGCCGGGGCCGACGGGCACGCTCTCGACGTCGATGATGTCGGCAATGCTGGCATCCGACGCGATGCCCGACAGGAAGGCGATCGCCATCGCGCCCAGACCGCCGCCGTCCACCATCAGCCAGGACCCGCCGCTGGCCGCCGCCAGCCAGGACCCGCCGCTGGCCGCCGCCAGCCAGGCCATACCGTCGCCGACAGGGTCGCTTCCGCTGTAGCCGAGGTTTGCAAAGAGATTGGTCAGGTCGACCCGGTCGCCCTCGACCAGGCTGAAATCGGTGATCGTGTCACCCGCGTCACCGGCCGTGTCATAGACGAAGGCATCGCTGCCGCTGCCGCCGCCCAGCGTGTCCGCACCGCCACCGCCGATCAGAACGTCGTCGCCGCCCCTGCCCAGGATCGTGTCCGCGCCCAGCCCGCTCTCCAGCCGGTTGCCCGCGCCGTTGCCGCCGATGTGGTCGCTGCCCTCGCCGGTGCGGGCGTTCTCGATCAGCGTGCCGCGGGCGATGGCGAAATTGCCGATCTTGCCGTTGATGTCGGAAAAGCTCTCGGCCCGCAGGTCAAGCCGCTGGTTCCAGTCGCGCGACCCGAGATCGACAAGGTCGGTCCCCCCGCTGTCGAAGATCGTCACGGCCTTGCCCGTGTTCAGCCCCATGCCATGCTGGCTGAGACCGGTGTTGTCACCATAGATCGTGTCGCCCGACTGCACGTTGGTGGGCGTGCCGTACAGCGACTGGATCGCCAGGATGTCGGCCATCTGCGCCGTCGCGAGATAGGCGAAGGAGGACGAGACATTCGGGTTCTCGTGCTGCGAGAAATAGGACATCACCGACATCTGCCAGCTGTCGTTGGCGTAATGCGCCTGGGTGTCGTAGTTGGCGCTGCCGTTGTACATCCCGCCGTGGCCCAGCCCCAGGGCATGGCCGATCTCGTGGATGTAGGTCTGCAGGTAATATTCGCCGTAGCTCTGCCAAGAGGTATGCACGTTCACATGCGACGAGGTGATCGTGGTGCCCGAGGTGTACGAGGAATTGTAGGCGCCCGACTGCGTGTCATCGAAGGTGATCATCGCGTTGGTGGACTGGGTGAAATTCAGCCCGCTCACCGCCGTCCAGGCCTCCAGCGCCTGCAGCGCGGTCGCCTTGCCGGTCGCGTCGAGCCCGTTGAGGTTCACCGTGATCGTCCCGCCGGCCTGCACGTCGAAGGAGCGCGTCTGCTGGCCGTTGTCCTGCCAGAACCCGACGGCAAGGTAATCCGCGATCTGGTCGGCGGTGTAGGTGGGCTTGCCCGCGTCGGTCAGGCTGGCCGAGATGCCCCCGTCGGTCAGCGGGGCATCGATATGAGAATCATAGATCGTCTGGCCCGGATCGCGGGCAAGGCACATCATGCACATTGGATTTCGTCCTTTCAGGCGAGCCTGGGCTCAGAGGTGGAGCTTGCTGATGCGCAGCAGGTCGCGTGCAAAGCGGTCGAGCATCGTGACATCCAGATCGGCATCGGACACCGACAACGTCAGGGTCGGTCCCGTCCCGCTTTCGCCATCGGCGCGCTGCCAGGCGAGGTGGCCCGACAGGACGCTGCGGCCCTGCCTCTCGGTTACGAAGCGCAGGCACGCCCGGCCCCCGGCCGGGGTGTCGGTGACGGTGACCGGGCCGAATTCGGCCGTGATCGCCGCCTCGAACGCCGCGGTGAGCGCCGTCATCAGCGAAGGGCAGACGGGGGCGTCGGCGCCGCTGTCACGCACCGGTTGCAGGGCAATGGGTGCAGGCGTGGCGGGGACGGACAGGGTCGTGTCGGCTGTGGCCATGATGAATGTCGCGATGGGAGACCAGCAGGCTCCGGTTACGGTTACGGTTTTTCCTGGGGATACCGGGACATTCTGACCCTGAGCACAGTCTTCGCCGCTGAAGGCGTCTGCCGATGGGCCGGATCAAGGCTTTTTCGTGGCATTGGCGCCGACTGGTACGGCGCGGCGCCCGTCGTCATCGGCCCCTGCACGGGTCCGGCGAACCTGGCCGCCCTGGATCAACCATGAACAGGCAAAGCAGCGCCCGTTCCGGCCTCGCTCAACCGGAAACGGGAAAGGCAGGGCCCGGGCCGAACGTCCGCCCTGCCCTGCCTTTGTCCCGTGGGGTGCCCTGCCCCGAGCCATGCCCGGTGTGCTGCGCGATGGGCTGCCCGGTGTCAGGTCTGCCCGGGCCGATCACGGCGCCACAGAAGCCACGCGCCCGGCCCGGCGCGGGCGGCGCCCCTTGCCAGGCGCCATCATGGGGCCCCGCCCGCTTGCCCGGCCTCGCAGCGGCGCCTAGGCCGCCCGGTTGCCCGACGGCACGGCCTCATCCGAACCCTCTGTCCGGAAACGCCGCATCAGGTTCGACAGCCTGTTGGCCTCTTCGCTCAACTGCACGCTGGCCGCGGTGGTCTCTTCGACGATGGCGGTGTTCTGCTGTGTCACCTGATCGAGATGGCCGATCCCGTTGTTGATCTCTTCCAGCCCCATGGTCTGGTCCGACACGTTCTCGGCGATCTCGGTGACCAGGCCCGAGATTTCGCCGACATGCTCCAGGATCACCTTGAGCGCATCGCCGGCATGGCTGACCAGGCGCGCGCCGTCCGAGACCTGATCCGTGCTGCGCGAGATCAGCCCCTTGATCTCCATCGCCGCGCCCGAGCATCGCTGGGCCAGCGCCCGGACCTCGGAGGCCACGACGGCAAAGCCGCGGCCCGTTTCGCCCGCGCGCGCCGCCTCGACCCCGGCGTTGAGCGCCAGCAGGTTGGTCTGGAAGGCGATATCCTCGATCACGCCCACGATCTGCGAGATCTGGCGCGAGCTCTCCTCGATATCCGACATGGCCTGCACGGCGCGGTTCACCACCTCGGCGCCATCCTCGGTCTTGTCGCGCGCCGATTGCGCGGCGGTCTCCACCTTGCGCGTGCTCTGTGCCGTGTGGCGCGCACTGGTGGTCAGCGTGTCCAGCGCGGCGGCGGCCTGCTCCAGCGTGGCGGCCTGGCTCTCGATCCGTTTCGAAATATCGGCCGCGACCCGCGTGGTGTCCGAGGCGCTGCCGCGGATGGTGAAGACGGAGTCCAGCACCTCGGACATGGTCCCCATGAGCTGCTCAAGCGACTCGTTGAAGTCCACCTTGAGCCGGCCGAACCCCTCGGGCAGCTGCTGGTCGATCCGCGCCGTCAGGTCGCCCTTGGCCAGGGCCGTCAGCCCGACGCCGACGGCGGCCATGGCCGCGGCCTGGTCCGCCTCGCGGGCCGCGCGCTCCTGCTCGGATGCCGCGCGCTCGGCCTCGGCGCGGCGCTCCAGCGCCTCGCGCTCGACGATACCGTCGCGGAAGATGGCCAGAGAGCCCGCCATGCGCCGGATCTCCTCGCTGCTGCGCTCGAAACCGGTGACCGGGGCGAGATCGCCGTTGGCCAGACGCTCGGTGGTTGCGCTGATCGAGCGCAACGGCACCTGGATCATCCGCTTCGACAGGTAGAGCGCGAAGGCCAGCGCCAGCGCAGAGGTCACCGCGAGCCCGATCACCATCGCCTGCGCGCCGGACACCCGGTTCGAGATCTCCCCGGCCATCGCCATGATTCCCGCTTGCGAACGGCTGCCACGCGCTTCGGAACGCTCGACGATCCGCGACGTCTCGGCGATGGTCGTCGCGGCGGCCCCGGCCGCCCTGTCGCGCGCCTCCAGCGCCGCATAGCTGTGTGCAGGCAGGCCCTGCGTGGCATCGGCCAGCACCGACAACGTGGCAAGTTCCGCCGCCAGCGCACCGTCGGACATATCGGCATAGGCCTGCAACGCGTCTGCCGACGTGGACATCGCGCTGCCGGCCAGCCGGGCAACCGGCATGGTTTCGGCCGCGATCATGTCCATGACCGCACCCTGATAGGTGTTATACAACAGAGTGATATCCAAAAGGTCCGACAGGGCCGTGAATTCATGGTCCAGGAGCGACTGAACCGCCTCGCCGTTCGCGGCGCTGACGTCCTCGAGGGCAATGATCGCCTCGAAATCCACATCGTCGACCAGACCGGACAACTGGATGGCAATGTCCTGCCGCGCGCGCAACAGCGCGCGCCGCTCGGCCGGATCGAGCCGATGGCCGCCCCCCAGCGTCTCGACAAACAGCTCGTGCGCGGTCCGCAACGGGGCGGTATCAACCAGGTTGGCGGACTCGGCCTCCAGCGTCGCGGTGATCTCGCCCAGATGGTCGACGGCCGCGATCGCGATATCGCGCATGATCGACCTGAAGCCCGGGTTGCGTTCGGTTCCCATGGCCAGGATCATCCCCGAGAGCATGTTGATCTCGGCTTGCGCCCGCAGGAGCTCCTGCAAGATGTGAAATTCGTTCTCGACCAGCCCGCCGACGGTCTCGTCGATCTGGTTGATCGCCGCCTCCGCGCCGAGGCTGAGATCGAAATAGGCGGTGTCGGCCAGCTCGGTCAGCTTGATCTCCATCTCCTGGGAGACGCCATGAAGCTCCTGCAGGTCGGTGTCGATCGCTGCTTCGTTGGCATCGACCTCGCGCCGCGCGGCGATCAGGGCCCCCAGGGCCGCGCCGATCGTATCCGCCTCGGCCTGGAAGGCCTGGCGGTCCTCCGGGGAAAGGGCCGCGATGGCCTCCTGCAGTCCGCGTATCGCCGCGCCGGCATTGTCCTCTGCCTCTGCCAGCCCGTCTGGTCCGACGCGCAGAACCACGTTGGCGGCCGCCTCGGCCCGGAAGGAGGCCTTGAGCAGGCGGCTGCTGTTCTCCATCTCGGGCAGCCACTCCTCTGAGAGGCTGCGCATTTCCGACGAAACCTGCACGAACACGACCACGGCGAGCACACCGATCACCGCCGATACGCTGCCGATCGCCAGCAGGATCGCCGTGACCTTTGCACTGAGACTGGGAAGGAAACCGCGATGGCCGCGGCCCGATGGCGAAGAGGTCTGTTGCGTCATGATCGGCCCTTGTTGTGCCTGTCCTGTAACGGCAGTCCCGTCTCGGGATCCTGCCACCGTGCGGCTGCCAGGTTGGTCACATCCTTGCAGCCTGGCCGTCCGCGTTGGCCTGACCGCGTCGGCCCGTGCGTGGCGGACCTGTTGCGGCGGCCTTTCTGCAGCGGCCACGTCGGGATCGTCTGGTCGCGCTGGTTCCCCTGACCCGAGGCGTGCCCTGGGTCAGGGAGGTCACGCCAGGGTCAGGAGCCCCCGGAGCCCGCGACGGGCTGGAAATCACCCTCGGCGGTGATGCGCGTCAGGAAGACAGAGTCCATGCCCTGGTTGTCGTCCGGCCCGAAGGTCATGGTCACGCCGCCGAAATCCACCTCGCGCAGCCCGTTCAGCGCCGCGAGAAAGCCCGCGCGGGTCAGCCTGGGGCCCGCGGCCTCAAGCGCCTCGATCACGAGACGGCCGGCGAGATAGCCTTCGAGGCTGACGAAGCCCGGCTCCACCGCCGGGTCCAGCGCCGCAAGCGCCCGGGTGTAATCCGCGACCAGCGGCAGGCTGTCGTCCCACGGGAAGGGCACGACCTGGCTGATGATCACGCCCTCGCCGGCCTCGCCCAGTTCCTGCGCGAGAGCATCGGAGCCCACGAAGGAGATGTTCACGAAGGTCGGATCGAGCTTCAGCTTGCGCGCAAGCTTGATGAACTCGGCCACCGGCTTGTAGGCGCCGACCATTACCACCGCATCCGGCTCGGCCTTGCGGATGTCCAGCAGCGCCTTCTTCACGGCGACGGTGTTGCGCGTGTATGTGCCCGTGGCCGCTAGCGTCATGCCGCGCCGCTCCAGCGCCTCTGTCACGCCGTTCAGGCCGACCCGGCCAAAGCCGTCGTCCTGGTAGAGCAACGCGATCGTATCCATGCCCCGTTCATCGACCAGGTAGCGGATCCAGGCTTCGGTCTCGGCAAAGTAGGAGGCGCGGACATTGAAGATGTTGCCATGGCTTGCGTCGCGCAGGAAGCCCGCGCCGGTGAAGGCGCCGATATAAGGCATCTGCGCCTCTGTTGAGATCGGCTGGGTGGCCGAGGCGGTCGGGGTGCCGACCATGCCGACAAGGCCCAGGTGCCCGTCGCCCGAGATCAGCGCCTTCACCTGGTCGATCGAGCGATCGGGTTCATAGCCGTCATCGAAACTGTCCAGGACGATCTGCCGGCCGTGGATTCCCCCGGCGGCATTGGCCTCGGCAAAGGCGGCGCGCAAACCGGTCTGCATCCCTAGGCCAAGCGCCGCGGCCGGACCTTCCAGCGCGGCCACCTGGGCAAAGGTGACCTGGTCCGCGCTCACGCCCTCGGCGGCTCGAAGCGGTGCGGGCGAGACTGCGATCGCGCCGGTGGCCAGTGCGGCGACAAGTGAGGCGGCTATTCGGTTCATGTGGGCTCTCCTGCGTCATGCGTCGGGCGGAGAGTCCGTCAAAACCCTTAACGAAGCGCTAGCTTGCGACAAAAGAGGCCGGAAAGTGCCGTCAATTCGAGGCGGATTGCTCCCGGCCCCTGCCAAAGTCCCTCGCACGTTGCGACTGGCCGCGCCTGGCGAACCTGGCATGGGCTGCAGCCTCGGGGTCCTAAAGCGATTTGACCACTTCGCGGCTCAGGGTCATGTAGGCCTTCGCCGCATCGTGCGAGGGGGCGAAGCTGCCGACCGGAGCGCGATGCACGCCCATCTTCTCGACATCGGTCGAGGCGGGAATGGTCACGTCGAGGAAGCGCTTGGCATGGTCCTTTCGCATCCGGCGCATGGTCTCGCCATGCAGCTTCTTGGTGCCCTGGGCCATGGAAAAGAACGCCCGGATCTTGCGCTTCTCCAGCCCGTGGTCCTTGAAGAACTCCAGCAGCTGCGCAAAGGTCCGTTCCGACAGCGTCGTCGGGATCACCGGCACCACGATCGCATCGGCGGCGCGGAACACGGCTTCGGACAGGGTCGAGATGTTGGGCGGGCAATCCAGCACGACGCAATCGTATTCTTCCCTGACCCCGCGCAGCGCCTTGCCCAACCGGGACTGGCTGCGTTTCATCCGCGACAGGAAGACATCGAAATCGCGGAAGTTCATGTTGGCCGGCAGGATGTCGAGGTTGTCGAAATCGCTGCCCCGGATCGCATCCGAGATCCGCTCGGCCCGGGTGAAGAACCGCTTTCCCGTCAGCCCCCTGGACGGACGCACCCGGAAATAGAAGCCCGAGGCGCCCTGCGGATCGAGATCGCAGAGCAGGACGCGGTGCCCGGATTGCGCCAGGGAATAGGCCAGGTTGACCGCGCAGGCCGTCTTGCCCACGCCGCCCTTGTTCGAATAGCTCGCGATGATCTTCATGCGCTGGCCTTCCCCGGCTTGAAGAGCGACCGAACCCGGGTGCGGGTCGTGTCGGAATCGAAGGCCGCAAAGCTGCTGACGACACGGGCCCTGTGGTCGAGCTGCCTGCCGTGCAGGAGCGAGATCAGCGCGCCGACGGCGGCGGCGATCTCGACCGCGTCCGGCGTGGTGTTCGGATCAAGCCGGTCCAGCATCTCGTGCAACTCGGCCTGCTGGACCGCGCAATCGTTGAAATCGCCCAGCGTATTCTGAAGCTTCTTCAGGGATTTCAGAACCTTCGCCGTCTCGGCCGGGTCGAAGAGCGGCGCGAAGATCTCGATCAGGTAGCGCAGCTTCTTGCACTGGATCCGCAGCGCGTGGATCTGTTCGTCCTCGGTGTCGTCGTCGATCGTTGCGGCGATCCTGCAGACCTTGCGATACCGTTTCCAGGTCAGCGCCTGGGCGAAATCCAAGGCGTCGCGCCCTGCTGCCGGGCCCCTGTGCAGCTTCTTGCGGGAGGCGACCAGCTTCTCAAGCGACCGGACCTCCTTCGCATAGGCCTCGCTGCGCAGGCGCCGGCCCAGCGTCCTGCGCGCCGTCTCGCGGTCCGTGGCGAGGCTGTCGAAGAGCTTTTCCAGCCCCGGGCGAAACTCTTCCGGCGCCATCGCGGTGTAGCGGCCGCGTTCCAGCATGTAGACGTCAAGGTCCCGCAGCCGGCCGGTAGGCGCCATGAGCGCGTTGAACCGGGACCTGAGCTCTTCGGTCTGCTCGGCCGTGTAGACCCCCTTGAAGAGCGAGACGACCGACCGGATCCGGCGCAAGGCGACGCGGTAGTCGTGCAGGAACTCGGTGTCGAGATCCGCGATCACCCCGTGCTCGTTCCGCCGGGCCGCGGCCAGATTGGCCCTTATGACGGCATTGGCCACGCGAAAGGCGCTGTCGGTCGGCGCCATCTCGACGCGGGGCTTGTTGCTGTATGCCGCCTCGGGCCCGGCGAGGGCGCAAGCGACCTCGCCCGGATTGTCCGGTTCCCGGCCGAGCGCGGTCACCAGCGCGCGCAGCTGCGCCATCTCGGCGTCATAGCCGCGCAGCGGCCGGAACTCGACCAGCGCGGCGCGCCGGCCCGCCTCGGTCGCAAACAGAAGGACGCGGCATCGCGCGACGGTCTTGTCCAGGTCGTCGACCAGCTTCAGGCCCTGGCGCCGCACCTGGCCCTTGGCCAGCGGCAGCAACACCCGAAGCGGATCCACGCAGGCGGCAAGTTCCGCAGTGACCTCTCCGTAGGGCATCGCCTGCACGAAACCGGGATCTGCCGCCGCCTGCCGCAGGGGCGCGGCGCCGGCGCGCAGCAATAGCATGTCGGGCCCGGCCGCGACCAGCATCCGGCCCGATCCCATCAACGATCCGTCGAAGGTATCGAGCAGCGCGAAGTCCTCGGTCGTGTCCTCGTCATCGGCCAGCACACGCGCCGTGCCAAGACTGGCCCCCGCGAGATCGTCCAGCCCCGGATCGGCGAGAAGAACTGTATCCAGGCTGCGAGGCTGCCGTGTCATTATGTCGAAGTCCCTACCCGTTCCGCCGCCGCGCCGCGATGCGCAGGAGCTATCCGGTTGTGTCACGGACGCCGCGCAAGATCCAGCCGAGGCGGGAAATGTTCCCGGGCCAACAGATCGACCGGGGCCACCCGGCCTGCGGCCGCACATCGGGCAGCTCCGGCCCCGCTGCGCGCCATCAGTCGAGCGAGACGAGTACCTCGCTGACCTTCCCGGGATCGTATTTCTCGCCCGAGGCATCGGCGAGCGGGAGCGTGACGCAGGGAATGCCGTGCCGCTCGGTCACCGCCCGGCACTCTGCCGCCTTGCGCGAGCTGTCGCAGAGCACGTGGCTGATCAGCCGGTGCGCGGGCACGTCCTGCCCCGCATCGGCGCGCAGGGGCGCCAGCAAAGCCGCGACCTGATCCGACAGGTCATGCCCCAGTGCCTCGGGATCGTGGCCCAGGCTGGGCAGGTAAAGCTTTGGTACCGGCTGCGCCGCGACGCTGCGCCCGACACCGGCCGGCAGCAGCGTGGCGACCACGCTCGAATACAGGCTGCCGGGCGAGTAACAGATCACGTCGGCCTGCGAGATCATCTTGCGATTCCGCTTGGGCAGGGAAATCGCGTCGGGCGCGATCTCGGCCCGGCCGTCGCTGAGAAAGGCCCGGGTGATGCGCTGTTTCAGCGGCGCGACCTCCTTGCCGGTGATCAGCCTCTGCCCGATCACCGGCGTGCCGTCGTCCAGCTCCACGCCCAGCTGCAGATTGGCATCCACGACCGAACGCACGGTGCCGCGCACGTCGACCATCTTGGACATCAGGAACATCACCGGCTCAAGCGCGCGATCATGGCCCAGGTAGCCGCCAACGATGATCAGGTTGCCGATGCTGGCGTTGCGATAGTCGAAATCGGCCGGCGCCTGTTCGGCGAAATCCTGAAGAAAGGCCTGGATCAGCTTGCGCATCGGTTGCGAGATCGCCTTGACCAGCGGATGCTTGCCCTCGGTCATCGCGCGCACCTCGGCCGCCAGCTCGCGCTGCGGGGCATCGCGCGGCAGGCGATGCGCGAAGAGCTTGTAGATGTCGGGCTGGCCCAGCACGGTTTCATCCGCCAGCGCCATAAGCCGGCTGCGCAGATCGCCGATGGCCGGCATGTCGAAGCTCTGCCGCAGGATCTGGGAACTGCCACCGCTGTCGAACGGCGTGATCAGGTGGGCCGAGTTGAACGTGTAGCGTTTCAGGTTGCGCGAGATGGCGTTCAGCGCGCTGCCCCCCGAAAAGAACAGGATCCGCGGCCCGTGGTGCGGCGCGCTGAGCGCCCGCAGCACCCGCAGGCCGCTGGGCAGATCCATCTCGCGCTCGACCCTTATCCTTGTCATGCTCTTGTATCCGTTCCTTCACGTTGGGCCCCGCCTGCCCCGCCGCCCCGGACCGAGATCCGTCTTGGAATCGTCACCGGGGTCGGGGATAAGGGCCCATGTTTCCCGACCCTTCCATACGCGCCACGGCCCGCGCCGTCATCCGCCGGAATGGCGTCGTCCTGGTGCAGGTGAAGCAGGATGCCGAGGGGCGCCGCTTTTTCACCCTGCCCGGCGGCCGGCAGGAGCCGGGCGAGACGCTGGCGGACTGCGTCCGGCGCGAATGCCTGGAGGAAATCGGCGTGGCGCCCGAGATCAGCGATGTGCTGCACGTGGCCGATGTCCTTCGCATCCGCCCCGACGGCACGCGGCACCTGAGCGAGGTGCTTTTTGCCTGCACCGTGCCCGACAGCTATGCCCCAAGGATGGGGGCGGCCCCCGACAAGCGGCAGATCGCCACGGTCTGGGCCGATCCGGCGGCCGAGGGCACATCGTTCCAGCCGCGCTACGATCTGGCGCTGACCCGGCCGGACGCGCCCGTCTACCTCGGAGCCCTGCGCAATGAACCTGCCTAAGGCAGCAGACGAGAACATGTCCTTCCTGCTGGCCGAGCTGGACGGCCAGTTGCTGCGACTACAGCGCTATTTCGACGCGCCGTCCCCGGAGATCGCGCAGGCGCTGATGCAGCGCGGCGGGTATTCGCAGAACCTGTCGGCGCGGGTGCGCAAGGCCTGCATCTCGGGGCTGCTGCGGGTCAAGGGCAGCCAGGACCGGCAGCTGCACCTGCAGGGCATCGACACGGTCGCGCGCAACCTCGACCTGATCTCGCGCCTGGCGCGCCGCGCGGTACGCCATGCCGAGGACGTGCAGCGCAAGAAGCTGCTGCGCCCCGAGGCGTTCGTCAAACCGGTCAAGGCCGTCCGCAAGCAGGTCGGGCGCGTCCACCAGGCGCTGCAGTCGCGCGACAGCCGCCGCGCCGTGCAGATCGGCCAGACCCGGACCGAGCTTGACCGGTTCTACGACCAGATCTTTCGCACCTATACCCGCGACATGCAGGGGTCGAAGCACACCGAAGACCTGTCCCACGCCCTGCTGACCGCGAACGAGGTCCACCGCATGGGCGAGGCGCTGCAGGGCATCAGCGAGGCGATCCTGTCGATAACCATCGGCCAGACCGTCCAGTTCGAACGCTATTTCACCCTGCGCAGCGTGCTGGCCGGGCTCGGCGGGGACGATGACGACATAACGCTTCAGCCACTGGCCGAGACGCGCTCGGGCAGTGCCGTGTCGAGCGTGTCGATGCGGGACGCGCAGGGCGCACCGATGGACGCGGTGTTCAAGGATGGCGACCGCAAGAAGGTCAAGGAAGAACGCGTCGGCGTGAAAAGCTGGAACTCGGTCTATCCCGGGCTCGCGCCCAAGATCCTCTCATACGAGAAAAGCGGCGACAGCGCCGCGCTGCTGATTGAACATCTCAGCGGCGAGACCTTCGAGGACATCGTTCTGGGCGGCTCCGCCGCGCGGCTGGGCGAGGCGCAGAAGGCGCTTCACAAGACCGTCCGCGACATCTGGCGCCGCACCCGCACCGAGGACCGGGCCGAGATGCGCGCGATGGACCAGTTGGCCGGCCGCATGGCCGATGTCTACCGCATGCACCCCGAATTCCCGCGCCGCGCGCAAAGCATCCAGGGGCTGGATATCCCCAGCCTCGACCAGCTGATCGCAACCGCGGCCGCGCGCGAAAAGAGCCTGTCGGCGCCGTTCTCCGTCTGGATCCACGGGGATTTCAACCTGGACAACGTGATCTACGACCCGCTGGACAAGAAGGTCCGCTTCATCGACCTGCACCGGTCCCGCTACCAGGATTACGTGCAGGACGTGTCGGTCTTCATGGTGTCGAACTACCGGCTGCAGGTGCTGGACGCCGGCACCCGGGCGCGGATCGCCGACGTGGCCTGCGCCATGCACGCCATGGCCGCCAAGTTCGCCGCGCGCGCGGGCGACAGGACCTTCGAATACCGCCTGGCCCTGGGCCTCGCGCGGTCCTTCGCCAGTTCCACCCGCTTCATCGTCGATGCCGGTCAGGCCAGGCGGATGGTGCTGCGGGCCCGCTACATTCTGGAAACCGCGCTCGCCGTGCCCGAGGGCAAGGAGACACGGTTCAAACTGCCTACAAGGATGCTGTTCAGTGACTGAGAAGATCGGTGTCATCGGCACCCCCGGAAAATGGTCGACCGAGGCGCTGGCCGACGCGCTTGAGGTGCGGACGGGCTATCGCCTGGTGATCGACATGGCCCACGTGACGCTGGACCTCGCCACGGGTCGGCTGATGTTCGAAGACATCGACCTCTGCGCGCTCGACGGGCTGGTGATCAAGAAGATCTCCGAAGTCTACAGCCCCCATGCGCTGGACCGGCTGGAAATGCTGCGCGTGGCCGAGGCGCGCGGCGTGAAGATCTTCAGCACGCCGGGCGCGATCCTGCGGCTGATGGACCGGCTGGCCTGCACCGTCACGCTGGCCAATGCCGGCATTCCCATGCCCCCCACCGTAATCACCGAGGACAGGGGTGCGGCGATGGCGGCGCTGACCCGCTTCGGCTCTGCCGTGTTCAAGCCGCTCTTTTCCACCAAGGCGCGCGGCATGGTCCTTCTGGACCGCGACGCCCCGGATGCCGAGGCGCGGATCGCGGCATTCGCGGCCGACAACCCGGTGATGTATATCCAGCAGAAGGCGGATCTGTCGGGCCAGGACCTGGGCATGGTCTTTCTCGGTGGCGACTACATCTGCACCTATTCCCGCGTGGGCCAGTCCGACAGCTGGAACACGACGATCCATTCGGGCGGCAAATACGCCCCGTTCGAGCCGGACCCGGAGCTGATCGAGCTTGGCCGCCGTGCGCAGGCGCCCTTCGGCCTGACCTTCACCACGGTGGACATCGCCCTGACCCCTGACGGGCCGATCGTCTTCGAAGTGTCCGCCTTCGGCGGGTATCGCGGCGCGCTGGACGGCTGCGGCATCGACGCCTCGGCCCTGGTGGCCGAGCATGTCCTGCGCCGGGTGGCGTCATGAGAGCCTCGGACGTGATCGCCACGCTGGACCTGACGCCCGCAACCGGGGCCGAGCCCTTCTACCTCTCGGTAGGCCCCGTCGGCCTGACCGTGCTTTGCCCCGAGCCGCTGCGCGGCATGCTGGTCGCCTATTTCGACGAGGCGCTGAGCGAGACGCCGGGCCCGACCGTCGTCAACCTGCTTCCGGGCCAGGCACTGGACCCCGAACCCGACTGGACCGAGTGGTCGCGCGAGCCGGGCAAGGCCGGCCGCAAGGACGCCATTGTCGATCTGGAAGACGCGCGGCTGGTCCGCAAGCTGCGCAGCGGCGTGACCTTCCTGCAATCGCCCGGCGCGCTGGTGGCGCTTGGCCCGCTGACCGAAAACGTCAGCACGGTGATCAACTTCATCAACACCCAGATCCTGACCCAGTGCCAGCAGGAGGGGTGGCAGCTGTGCCATGCCGCCGCGGTGACCGATGGCACCCGGACGCTGGCGATCTCGGGCCTGTCGGGCGGCGGCAAATCCACCTCGGTCCTGCGGATGATGGATCTGGACGGGATCGCCTTCGTCTCGAACGACCGCCTGCTGGTGCAGGCCGGCCGCCCGGCGCGGGCGCTTGGCATTCCCAAACATCCGCGGATCAACCCCGGCACGATCCTTGGCAACCCGCGCCTGCACGGGATGCTGACCTCCGCCCGCCGCGCCGAGCTGGACGCGATGGAGGCGGAGGTGATCTGGACGCTGGAGGACAAGCACGACCTGATGATCGGCGCGGTCTACGGCCCCGGCCGCGTCCGGTACGAGGCGCCGCTGACCGACTTCTGGGTCCTGAACTGGAGCCGCGCGGCCTCCGATCCGACCCGCGTCGCCGAGGTCGACCTGTCCGCGCGCCCCGACCTGCTGGGCGCGATCATGAAATCCCCCGGCCCCTTCTACCAGCACCCCGACGGCACCTTCGAACCCGACGGCGCCAGACCCGACCCGGCCCCCTATCTGGCGGCGCTGCAGGGCATCCGGGTCAGCGAGGTGTCGGGCCGCATAGATTTCGACGCGCTGGCCGAGGCCGGCCGCGGGCTCTTCGATGGCTGACCGGCCCGCCTTTGCGGCGCTGATCCGGCATGGCGATTACCACCAGCGCCCCGGCGCGCCTTCGGCCCGCCAGCCCTATCCGCTGACCGCGACCGGTCTGGCCCAGGCCCGCGCCTGCGGGGACCGGCTGGCCGCGCTTCTGGCGGACCATGACCTGACGCTCGACCCGGTGATCCGCTGCTCAAGGCAGCTGCGCGCCTGGCAGACCGCCGATGCCATTGCCGGACAGCTGCGCGCGCAGGGGCTGAGCGTGACCGGCCTGCACGAAACTTCGGCCCTGGCGGAAAGGGGCCTGGGCAGCGCCGCCAACCTCACGGTGGCCGAGATCGAGGCGGTCCTGGCCGCCGATCCCCGCCACGCGCCCCCGCCGCCGGGCTGGAAATCCGACAGCAGCTACCGCCTCCCGCTGGACGGGGCCGAGAGCCTGTCGGAGGCCGGTGCCCGCGTCGCCGGCTATCTCAGGGCCGAGATCGAAGCCGCTCCCTGCCCCGCTCAGCTGACCCTGTTCGTCGGTCACGGCGCCTCCTTCCGGCACGCGGCCTGCCACCTGGGTCTGCTGGAGGCCGACGACATCCCGCGGCTGTCGATGTTTCACGCCGATCCGTTACTGATCTGTTACAATGGCCGTGGTAGCTGGCGCCACGTCTCCGGCGCCTGGAAGGTCAGGGCTCGAAAAGAGGACCCGGCGGACTAGGCTCTGACAGAGCCCCGAAAGGTCCACCCATGGTTCATGCCGCCCCACCCGCCCGTTTCGCCGCCGCCGGATCCCGGCTTTTGCCGCCGGTCTACGACCTGGCGCAAGAGGTGGCGGACCTGCCGCGCGACCTGGAACCCTGGCCCTGTGCCGCCGATCCGGCGCGCAGCCCGCGCATCGCCGCCTGCCTGGAAAGGGCCCGCGCCCACGGCGGATGGCGATGGCCCGAGCGGCCGCTGGTCTTCGTGTCGGACACCCATGCCGATGCCGACGGGTTCCTGCGCTCGCTGGTCGGCGCCGGGGTCATCCGGCGCCGGGGCGACACCGGGCTGACGCTGACCCCGTTCGGGCAGACCGCCAGGATCATCATCGGCGGCGACTGCCTGGACAAGGGGCCCAGCAACCTGGCCATGCTGGATGCGCTGGACGCGCTGCGCCGCTCGGGCGCCGACCTGCGCATCCTGGCCGGCAACCACGACCTGCGCCTGCGCATCGCGGTCGAGGCGCTGTGCGGCCCGCGCTCGGCGCTGACCGACCATCTCTTTCTGCGCATGGGCCGCAAGATCCTGCCGGCCCTGCGCGAGATCTTTGAGCGCTATGTCACACCGGCCGACCTGGACGCCCTGCCGGACGACGCCGCCTGCCTGGCCCGGCTGCTGCCGCCCGCCGACTGGCCCGCGCAATTCGCGACAGCCGCGCGCGGCCAGCTGAAGCCCGAGGCCATCACCCGCGAGATCGCCAAGCTGGACGCCAAGCGCGACCAGTTCGACCGCGAGGTCGCGCACACCGGACTGTCGCCGCGCGAATTGCTGGCCGCCGGGCGCAAGTGCCGGGACGTCTTCTTCCGCCCCGGCGGCCCCTATGCCTGGTTCTACGACAACATGGACGTGGTCGCGCAAAGCGGCTCGCTGCTTTTCGTGCATGCGGGGATCTGCGACACGATGTGCGACCTTCTGGACCGGGGCGGCACGGCGGCGGTCAACGCCCGCTACCGGGCCGGGGCGCGCCGCGCCACGCTGGCCTTCTACTTCGGGCCGGTCGCCAATCTGGTGCGCACGAAATACCGCGCCTCGGATTTCGACCTGACCGACCGCGGCGTGGATCTTCTGCACCGCAACGGCGTGCACATGGTCGTGCAGGGCCATGTGAACAGCCACACCGGCCAGCGCCTTCTGGCCAAGCGCGGCCTGCTGCACCTTGAGGCGGACGTGACGCTCGACCGGGCCTCGCGCAGCCGCGAAGGGCTGGACGGGATCGGCGCCGGCGCAACCTTGATCCTGCCGTCGGGAGATGTCATCGGTCTGAGCCGCGATTACCCTCGCGCCAAGCATTTCGCGCCCGACCGCATTGCTTGTCCTCCGGAATGACCGAAAGGTGACGTCCCATGAGCAATGACACCTCCCGCTTCATCCATGACTCGCTTCAGGATGCCAAGACCATCAAGTCGCTGCTGACCGCGTTGTCTAAGGGCCTGTCGAAGGGAGAAATGACCCTGAGCGACGGGGACAAGGAACTGGTTCTGCAGACGGCCAAGCTGATCTCGGTCCGGATCAAGGCCGAACGCGAGAATGGCCAGTGCGAAGTGAGCCTGAACCTGTCGTGGGCGGATCCGAAGGATCATGCACCACGGAGCAACACGCCGACGATCACGTCCTGACAGGGATCGATGGCGGGCACGGACGGGGAGCCATGGCCCGCACGGGTGGCCGTCCGCTCCGGCCCATCGGGCCCGGATCGCTCGCTCATGTCGGGGCGCTTTCCGGGATGGCGTCGGGCTGGGCTTCGGGGCGCGCGGTCGCGAAGGCCTCAAGCGCCAGGCAGCGGGTTTCGATCCCGGTCAGCCGCCCGAACGGGGCCAGATCGCAGCCCCATCGGTGCGCGTTGTAAAGCTGCGGGATCAGGCAGAGGTCGGCCAGCCCCGGCCTGTCACCGAAACAAAAGGGCGTGTCGGGCCGGATCAGCTGTGAGAAGGCCGTGAACCCGCGCGTCATCCAGTCGTTCATCCAGGCGACAGCCTCGCCCTGGCCATGCCCCATGGACCTCAGGCGCCCGACCACCCTCAGGTTGTTGACGGGGTGCACATCCGTGGCGATGCCAAGTGCCGCCGCCCGCACCCGGGCCCGGTCCAGCGGATCGGAAGGCAGCAGCGGCGGGCTGGGATATGTCTCGTCCAGCCATTCCAGGATCGCCATCGACTGGGTCAGCACCTGCCCGTCGTCCAGCACAAGGGCCGGCACGCCCGCCGCCGGATTGAGCCGCGCGTAGCCCTCCGCCACCTGCTCTCCGGTGACAAGGTTCACGGAGAGCTGCTTGCAGGCGATCCCCTTGAGCGCGAGGGCGATCCGCACACGGTAAGAGGTGGTGGAGCGCCAGTAGCCGTAAAGCGTCATGTCCGCACCGGGGGCATGGCGCTGGGTGTTCCGGGTCCTGTCCCGGCCGTCGATGCCCTCACGCCGCAGAAAGGCTTGCTTGCAGCTAAAATCATGAACCGCGTCGACGGGGCCGCGCATGTGGCCGATCTGCTCTGCCATGAGGACGGGTCCCGATTGCCACTCCGGACCTGGGTCGACCCCTGCGGCAGCTCATACCGGGTCATGTCGCTGATTCCTCCGCTCGTGGCGTCCGCGCGGGACACCACCATGAAGCGGTTGCTTTTGCAACCATTGCGGAGCCTGCTTCGCCTGACCTGTCCCTGACGCCGCAGCGCCAACAGGTCCGGCCCCGAGAAGGCGCCTCCCCCGCCCGTCAACGACCGGGGGGCGACGCTTCGGTCAGGAGGCCTTGGCCTTGGCCATCGCGGTATAGCGGTTCTCGGGCACCGGGATGCCGAGGCTGTCGCGCAGGGTCGTGCCTTCGTATTCGGTGCGGAAGATCCCCCGGCGCTGCAGCTCGGGCACCAGGTGGTCGACGATGCGCTCCAGCGGCACGGGGTAGAAGGGCGACATCAGCATGAACCCGTCGCAGGCCCCGGCCTCCAGCCAGGCCTGCATCAGGTCGGCCACGTCCGACGCGCTGCCGACGACCGTATGGTGGCCCTGGGCGACGGCCACGTATTGCGCGGTCTGGCGGATCGTCAGGTTCTCGGCCCTGGCCTTGGCGACGATCAGGTCCTGACGCGCCTTGGCGGTGTTGGCCGGCGGCAGATCGGGCAGCGGGATGTCGGGGTCCAGCTGGGTCAGGTCGAGGCCCCCCGAATAATGGTTCAGCGACCGGATCGACACCTCGTCCAGGGTCATCGAGACCAGCTTGTCATAGGTCTCCTGCGCCTCTTCGCGGGTGGCACCGAGGATCGGCATCAGGCCCGGCATGATCTTGACGTGATCGGGGTTGCGCCCGAATGACGCCACCTGCTCCTTGACCTTCTTGTAGAAGGCCTGCCCTTCGGGGATCGTGCTTTGCGCGGTAAAGATCATGTCGGCGCAGCGGGCGGCGAACCTGATCCCCACCTCGGAAGAGCCCGCCTGCGCGATCACCGGCCGCCCCTGCGGCGTGCGCGGCAGGTTCAGCGGGCCCTTGACCTTGAAATACTTGCCCTCGTGGTTCAGCTCATGCGCCAGCGAGGGGTCGTAGAAGATGCCGGTCTCCTTGTTGCGAAGAAAGGCACCGTCTTCGAAGCTGTCCCAGAGGCCGAAGCAGATATCGACGAATTCCTCGGCCTTCTCGTAGCGGGCGCCGTGTTCCATGTGGCTGTCCTGGCCGAAGTTCATCGCCTCCAGCTCCACCTGCGAGGTCACCACGTTCCAGCCCGCGCGCCCGTTCGAGATGCAATCGACCGAACCGAAGCGGCGGGCGATGGTGTAGGGTTCGGAATAGGTGGTCGTCGCGGTGGAGACGAGGCCGATGTTCTTGGTCACCGCCGCCAGCGCCGCGATCAGCGTCGCCGGTTCGGGCCAGACGATGCGGCACTTGGTCGGCGTCGCGTTTTCCTTGACCCCGCCGACCACGCCGACCGTGTCCTGGAAGAAGATGCAGTCCAGCTTGCCGCGTTCGGCGGTCTGGGCCATGTGCATGTAGTTCGGGAAGGACATGTCGGTTTCGGGGAAGGCCTCGGGCAGGCGCCAACCGGCGGGATGGCCGGAGGAGAAGAAGGCGCCGAGTTTGAGTTGCTTCTGGGTCATGTATCGAGCCTTTCGGTCAGGATGGATCAGGCGCCCTGCGCCGCGGCCGCAACGGCGGCGCGGCGGGCGGCCAGCTGGTTGTCCGGGCGGGTCAGCCCGAGGGTGTCGCGGAGGGTCGGCTTGCTCATCGCTCTCAATCCACGAAGTGACAGGCGACCTTGTGCGCCGCGCGCACCTCGCGCAGCACGGGCCGTTCGCTGGCGCAGCGCGCCTCGGCCAGGGGGCAACGGTCGCGGAAGCGGCAGCCCGAGGGGGGATTGCGCGCATCCGGGATGCCGCCCTTGATCGGCAGCGGATCATGCGACTGGTCGACATTGGGCACCGGCACGGCGGCCACCAGCGCGCGGGTATAGGGGTGCAGCGGGTTGGCGATCACGTCCGAGGTCGGGCCGTCCTCGACCACCGTGCCCAGGTACATGGTGATGGTGCGTTCGCAGACATAGCGCACCAGCGCGAGGTCATGGCTGATGAAAACCGCCGCCAGCCCCATGTCGCGCTGGATCTGGCGGAAGACGTTCAGGATCCCGGCGCGCACCGACACGTCCAGCATCGAGACCGGCTCGTCCGCGACGATGAATTCCGGCCGCAGCACCAGCGCCCGGGCCAGCACGATGCGCTGCAGCTGGCCGCCCGAAAGCTGGTGCGGATAGCTGTCCAGGATATGCTCGGCGGTGGGCAGGTGGACCATGCGGATCGCCTCGGCCACGCGCTCTTCGTGTTCCTCGACCGGGATCTTCGCGTTGTGCAGCGGCTCGTAGAGGCTGCGGCGGATGGTGAAATGCGCATTCAGCGCGTCGAACGGGTTCTGGAACACCAGCTGCGCGCGGCGGCGGAAGGCCAGCTCGCGCTTGCGGTCCATGCCGGCAATCGGCTCGCCGTCAAAGACCACGTGCCCGCCCGAGGGCGGGATCAGCTTGACCAGGATCCGGCCGAGGGTGGACTTCCCGCAGCCGCTCTCGCCCACGATGCCCACCGCCTCGCCACGGCGCAGGGACAGGCTGACGTCGGACACCGCATCCACGGTGGGATAGCGGCCCTTCAGGATGTCGCCCATCGAGCGGTTCAGATCGAAGCGGCGCGACACGCCCTGCACATCGATCAGCGGCGCATCGGGTGTGTTGGTGTCGAGAGCACTCATTGCGCGGCCACTCCGGTCCAGGTTTCGGTATGGCGGGCCTTTTCGCGCAGGGCCTCCGCCTCGGGCGCGCGGTGGCAGAGCGCGCGGTGGTTGTCGCCCACCTCAAGGACCGGCTGGACGGTCTCGCAGCCCGCGATCGCAAAGGGGCAGCGGGCGCGAAACCGGCACCCCTCGGGCGGGTTCAGCAGATCGGGGGGCGAGCCCTCGATCGGCGAGAGGTCATGCGCGTCGCCCGACAGCTCCGGGAAGGCGTTGTAGAGGCCGATGGTGTAGGGATGGCTGGGGCGGTTCAGCACCTCCTGCACCGGCCCCTGCTCGACGATCTGGCCGGCGTACATGACGACGACGTAATCGCAGACATAGGCCACGACCGAGATGTCGTGGGTCACCAGCAGGACCGACAGCTGCAGCTCTTCCTGCAGGCGGTTCAGCGTGTCCAGAACCTGCCGCTGGATCACCACGTCCAGCGCGGTCACCGGCTCGTCGGCGAGCACCAGGTCGGGATCCAGCGCCAGCGCCAGCGCAATCGACGCCCGCTGGCGCATGCCGCCCGAGAACTGGTGCGGATAATCCTTGAGCCGCTTGGATTCGAGCCCGACCATGTCGAAAAGCTCGGCCGCGCGCCTGCGCGCATCGCGCCACGTGTAGCCGCCGCGCTTGACCAGCACCTCCTCGATCTGCTTGCCGACCTTCCAAACCGGGTCCAGCGCGTTCATTGCCGATTGCGGCACATAGGAGATCTGGCGCCACTGCACCTCGCGCAGGCGTCGTTTCGACAGGTTGCTGATGTCCTCGCCCTTGAAGCGGATGGCGCCCCCGCCGAAGCGCGCGACCGAGGGCATGACCCCGGTGATCGCGCGCACGGCGGTGGTCTTGCCGCAGCCGGATTCGCCCACCACGCCGATCACCTTGCCCCGGGGCACCTTGAAGCTGATCCCGTCCACCGCCCGCACCACGCCGCGCGGCGTGACGTATTCGATCGACAGGTCTTCGATGGAAAGCAGGGTCATGGATCAGGCCTTGAGCTTCGGGAAGAGGATTTCCTCGTAGCCACGGCTGATGAAGAAGCCGGCGACGACGATGGCGATGATGCAAAGGCCCGGCGGCACGAACCAGTAATACTGCCCCCGCCCCAGCGCCTGGCTGGCATAGGCATCCTGCAGCATGTAGCCCCAGGACACGGTGTCGGACGGGCCGAAGCCGAGGAAGCTGATCGAGGCCTCGGTCAGGATCGCCCAGCCCACCGCGACGGAGGCATAGAGAAACGACAGCGCCAGCACGTTGGGCGCCACGTGGATGAACAGGATCCGCCACGGCCCGGCGCCGGTGACGCGCGCGGCCTCGACGAAGGCGCGTTCGCGCAGGCTCATGACCTGGGCGCGGATGACCCGGGCCGAATTAGGCCAGAGCAGAAGTGCGATACCGATGACCACGTTCCATTGGCTGGGCTGCAGAAAGGCCGCCAGCACGATGACGAAGGGCAGGAACGGCACGCCCAGCGCGATGTCGGCGATCCGCATCAGAAGCGTGTCGACCCAGCCGCGGAAATAGCCCGAGATCAGCCCGATCACGGTGCCGATGGCCACCACGCAAAGCGCGGCGGTCAGCCCCACGATCAGGGCGGACCGGGTGCCCATGATCAGCTGGGAATAGATGTCGCGCCCCGAGTAGGTGGTGCCCAGCCAGAAGTCCTGGCTGGGCGGCAGGTTGCGCGCCAGGTCGTAATCCGGCGTGAACAGGATCTCGAGCGGGTCGTTGTGGATCAGCTGGTCCGCGAAGATCGCGATCAGCGCGAAGCCTGCGTAGATGACAAGCCCGACGGCGGCGTAAGGGTCGCGCCGGGCCACCGAGAACACGGCACCGAGGCTGCGCGAGACGCTCTTGAAGACGTTCGTGCGCGGACGGCCGATGGCGAGGGCGGTATCAGGAGCTTGCGGCAAAACGGACCCTCGGATCGAGCAGGTGATAGGTGATGTCGGCGATGAAGTTCATGATGATGAGAACGAAAGTGATGATCAGGAACGCGCCCTGCGCCAGCGGGTAGTCGCTGGCCGACACGGCGTTCACAAGCAGCCGGCCGATGCCGGGCCATGAGAAGACGGTCTCGACCACCACGTTGCCGCCCACCGCGCTGCCGATGCCCAGGGCAAAGGCGGTGGCCACGGGCAGCAGCGCATTGCGCGCGGCGTGGTTGAGCAGGATGGTGGAGTTCGACAGGCCCTTCATGCGGCCCATCGTGATGAATTCCTCCTGCAGCACCTCGAGCATGTTGGACCGCATCAGCAGCAGCGGCAGGCCCTGGAGATAGACCGCCAGCGTAATCGCCGGCAAAGCCAGGTGACGCAGGTAGTCGAGCGAGAAGATCCGCGCCCATTCGCTGTCGAAATTCGCGCCCGAGGTGTTCGCGCCCCCCGCCGGGAACCATCCGAGGCCGAAGGCGAAGACGGCCAGCATGACCATGCCCAGCCAGAACTCCGGCGCCGCGCGCGTGGTCAGCGCCAGCGGGATGCCGATGCCTTCGATCCAGCGCCCGCGATGCCAGGCCAGGTAGGCGCCGGCCAGCGTGCCGAAGACATAGGCCACGACCAGCGACACCATGGTCAGGATGATCGTGTTGGGCAGCACCTCCATGACCACGTCGGTGACGGGGCGCTTGAAGAAGAAGGACTGGCCCAAATCGCCCTGCAGCGCATTGGTGATGAACAGCCAGTATTGTTCGCCCAGCGATTTATCGAGGCCGAACTGGCGGATCAGCGCCTGCTGCTGTTCGGCGGTGGTGGTGTTGTCGATGAAGGCCGCAAGCGGCGTGCCCGGCATCAGCCTGAACATGAAGAACAGGATGGTTCCCACGGCCCACAGCACGATGAGCATGTGCGCGAGGCGGGTGAGGATGTATTTCATGCCGGGCACTCCAGTCTTTTGGTCGTCAGATCAGGTCAGGGATCAGTCCGCGTACTGATCGGTGACCCCGTCCGGGTAGTGCAGCTTGCCGTCGACGATGGTGTAGCCGGCGTCGCTCAGCATCTGCTTGGCCAGGTCCATGCCGGTTTCCATGTCGTCGGTGCTGGTCGCGTGCCAGTAGGACAGCGCCGGCGAGACATGGCTGTTGGCGGTCTGGGCAAAGCCGTTCCACGCCGCCTTGCGGATCAGTTCCCGGTTGATCGCGGTCGACAGCGCCTTGCGGAAGGCCGGGTCGTCGAACGGCGCGCGCCGCGCGTTGAAGGCCACGTACTGGAAGCCGATGTCGACCGATTCCACCACGGCCAGGTCGCCGTCGGCATCGGCGGCCTCGATCAGCAGCTGCGGATCGCCGGTGTAGTCGGACATGAAGTTCATCTCGCCCGAGCGCAGCATGCCCAGCGCGGCCTCGACATTGAGCACGACGCGCAGGATCAGGCGGTCGATCTTGGGCGCCGCCCAGTGATCGGGGTTGGCATCCAGCACGACTTCCTGCTGCGTGGCCCAGCGGTCGAACTTGAACGGGCCCGATCCGATGCGGGTTTCCTCAAGCACCGATTCCGCGCTTTCGCCCTCGGCCAGACCGTCGATGATCGGCCCCCAGACATGTTTCGGCACCAGGTTCAGCTTCGACAGGGTCGAGGTTTCGAAGGCCGCGTTGGGCTTGTCCAGCGTCATGACAACGGTCTTGTCATCCGGCGTCTCGATGCTGGTGATGCCCGACACGAAGGGCTGGTACATCGGCGCGACCATGTCCTGCTGCGGCGCGGTGAACGAGAACACCACATCCTCGACCGTCACCGGTTCGCCGTCATGCCATGTCATGCCGTCGCGCAGGGTCATGGTGAGAACGGTGCCGTCGTCGTTCCATTCCACCGTTTCGGCGGCCCAGGGCTTGGGCAGGCCATCGGATCCGATGCGCATCATCCGGTCCCAGATCAGTTCTGTCATCCAACTGTCGGAGGCGCCCGAGATGTAGAACGGGTTCAGCGCGTTCAGCTCGTTCGAGCTGTTCATGATCAGGTCGGTCTGCTCGCCCAGCGGCGTGATGTCGGTGAAGGTGTGGAAATTCTTGATGCCCAGGCCCGGCTGCTCGGTCACGGTGGTTTCATCGAACACCGTCTTGTCGAAGGCGAAGACCTTGGTCGGGTAGACCAGGAAGGCATAGGGCTGGTTCTCGTTCACCAGCTCCTGCGCCTTGGTGATCAGCTCAAGCCGCTTGTCGGGGTCGATGACCAGGCGCTGCTCTTCGGCGATCTTGTCATATTCGTCGTTGGTCCAGCCGACGAAGTTGTAGCCGGTGGGCGCGGTCGAGGAATGGAACAGGTTGTAGACGAACTCATCCGGGTCGGACCGTTCGGGCCGTCCGACCATCTGCCACATGGTCACGTCCCAGGTATCGCGGTTGTACCAGACCACATCCGACAGCTGGGTGTTCGGCAGCGCGTTGACGCTGACATCAAGGCCGAGGTCGCCCCAGATCTGGGCGATCAGTTCGGCGGCCTGGTATTGCTGCGGGTTGGCGGCCTGGGTGCGGCTGTGAAGCTCGATCGCGCGGACGGGATCGCCCTCGGCCTGCGCCGTGGCCGCCACGCCGCCCAGCCCGAGGGCCAGGCCGATCGCGGCCGTGCAGCGCAGGACACCGCGCCTTTTGAGTGAATTCCTCATGTCGCTCTCCTTGCTGGTTTCGGGCCGGAGTGAGGGAGGGCCCGACGGTTCACTTTTTCATTGAGTGAAACACTGTTTTAGTAAGGATGAGCGAGAGTTGGATTTCGGTAAACGATTTTTGCTGTCAGACCGGCCAGGAAATCGTCTCCTGCCGTACGATGCGCCCTTCTTGTGCAGCGCCTTGCGTCCGCGCCGGTCGCGGTCGCCGAAAAAGAAAGACCCCCGGCCGCGCGCGGCGGTCGGGGGACCTGAAACGGGGTATCGCCGCGCCCTCAGGCCTGACCGATCCGGTCCAGCAGGGCGGCGCCGGTGCGAATCCCCTCCAGGAACAGCTTGATCTCCATGTTCTCGTTGGGCGCGTGATTGGCCTCGTCGGCATTGGCGTAGGGCATCACGTAGGCCGGCACGCCGAGGATCTTGGTAAAGACGTAATCCGGCAGGCTGCCCCCGGTGCAGGGATAGACCAGCGGCGGCTCGCCCCGCGCGGTTTCGATGGCGTCCTGGATGACCGGGCCCCAGCTGTTCTCGATCGGCGTCTTCGACGGAAGCATGCCGCCCATCGCGATCACCTCGACCTCGGGCGCATGTTTGGCCACGTGGGCGCGCACACAGTCCATCACCTGATCGGGCGTCATCGCCTCGACCAGGCGAATGTCGCACTTGGCCACCGCCTCGCAGGGCAGGACGGACTTGCTGCCTTCGCCGCCATAGCCGCCGTGCAGACCGTTGATCGTCAGCGTCGGGTGGAACATCAGCCGGTCCCAGAAGGCGCGGTCGGCCGGGGCATCCAGCCGGTCGATGCCGATGTTTTCCATGTATCCGGCCAGGTCCAGCGGCAGCTTCGACACCGCGTCGTGGTCCGCATCGGACGGCGGAATGATCGGATCGTGCAGGCCCTCGATGGTGATCTCGCCCTCCGGCGTCTTCATGGTGCCCAGCAGGTGCACCAGCGTCCAGATCGCGTTGGGCATGACGCCGCCGTAATTGCCCGAATGGGCATCGCGCTTCGCCGTCCGCACGCGCAGCTCGAACGACGTCATGCCGCGCACGCCGTAGGTCATCGTCGCCCGGCCGCTTTCATGCAGCGGGCCGTCGGCGGTGACCACGAGGTCGGTCTTCAGCTCGTCCCGGTGGGTATCCACGAATTCGGCAATCTGGGGCGAGCCGATCTCCTCCTCGCCTTCCAGCAGGAAGATCACGTTGCAGGGCAGCGTGCCATGCACCGCCAGATGCGCCTCGATCGCCATGAGTTGGGCAAAATGCTGGCCCTTGTTGTCACCGACGCCGCGCGCCCAGATCCGGCCGTCGCGGATCGTGGGTTCGAACGGCGGGCTCAGCCATTCTTCCAGCGGTTCGGGCGGCTGCACGTCATAATGGCCGTAAAGCAGGATCGTGGGCTTGCCGGGGTCGACCTCGTAGCGGCCAAGGACAAAGGGATGGCCCTTGGTGGGAATGGATTTCACCTCCATCCCCATCTCGCCCAGCATCTTGACCAGCAGTTCGGACACCTCGCGGATCCCGATGTTCTGGGCCGAGATCGAGGGGTTCTTCACGTAATCCATCAGCCGGGCGACGTAATCGTCGTGCCGGGCGTCGATGTAGTCGAAGACAGGGGCGAGCGCGTTCATTCGGAAATCTCCCGGGTCAGGATCATGGCGCCCGAGGCATGCGCCGTGGCGCGCCAGCCGGGGGCGAGGAAGGTGGTGGTGTCGAGCTGGGTCAGGATCGCCGGGCCGTCGATCGCCGCACCCGCGCCAAAGCCCGCGCGGTCGCAGACCGGCACGGCGACGGTCTCGCCCGCGATCATGACCGAGACATGTTCGGACGGCGCCGGGGCCGGCCCTTCGGCCAGCTGCGCGGGCTCGGGCGCGTCGGCAAGGCCGGTGGCCTCGACCCGCAGGGTGACCAGCTCTATCGCGGACTGAAGGGCGAAACCGTAAAGCGTCTGATGCGCCGTGCGGAAGTTCTCCTCCAGCGCCGCGCGGCTCTCGGCGAAGGGCACGGCCAGCTCGCCCCCCTGCCCCGCGAAGCGCATCAGCGCCACGGGGGTCAGCAGGCGGCGCTCTGCCGGCACGCCTTCCGTCTCGAACCACGCCTCGGCCTGGGCCGACAGCTCGGCCACCAGCGGCAGCGCCTCGCCCGGGTCCATGGGTCCGGGACGGGTCAGCGCGCGCGAGAACTCGGCCTTCAGATCCGCCGCCAGCAAGCCATCGGCGCAAAGCACCCCCGGCGCCGGCGCCAGCAGCACCCGGCGGATGCCCAGCAGATCGGCCAGCGCGCAACCATGCAGCGGCCCCGCGCCCCCGAAGGGCACCAGGGCGAAGTCGCGCGGATCGTGGCCGCGTTCGACCGAAACCACCCGCACCGCACCGACCATGTGGTTGTCGGCAATGGCAAGGATCCCCCGGGCGGCGGTTTCCAGGTCCAGGCCCAGCGGCTCGGCGACCGAGGCGACCGCCGCGCGCGCCGCCTCGACATCCAGAGCAATGCGGCCGCCCAGCAGGTTCGAGGGCAGCTGCCCCAGCACCACGTGGGCGTCCGTCACCGTCGGCTCTGTTCCGCCATGGCCATAGGCGGCCGGGCCCGGGCGGGCGCCGGCGCTTTCGGGGCCCACGACCAGCGCGCCCTCGCGCATGCGGGCCAACGATCCGCCGCCCGCGCCGATGGTGATCATGTCGACCATGGGCAGGGCCAGCGGCCAGTTGCCCACGCTGCCCGCCTGTGTCAGGCCGATCTCGCCTTCGCGGATCAGGCAGATGTCGGCCGAGGTGCCGCCGATATCCACGGTGATGATATCGTCGATCCCGCAGGCCCGGGCCACGGCCCGCGCGCCGACAACCCCCGCCGCAGGCCCCGACAGCGCGGTGAGCGCCGGTGCCACACGGATCTTGGGCGCCCCTGCGATGCCCCCGTTCGACTGCATCAGCATCAGCGGCACCTCGGTGCCCTCCGCCGCCAGCCGCTCTTCGAGGCGCGCGACGTAGGCGGTGACCCCGGGCATGACCGTCGCGTTCAGCACCGTGGCCAGCGTGCGTTCGTATTCGCGCGACACGGGCAGCACATCGGTCGAGGTGGTGATGGCAAGCCCCGGAAGCATCTCGGCCAGGATTTCGGCGACGCGGCGTTCGTGATCGGGATTGGCAAAGGCATGCAGCAGGCTGACCGCCACCGCCTTCACGTCCATCTTGGCGATGGCCCGCGCCGCGTCGCGCACGGTGTCTTCGTCCAGCGGCGTGATCACCACACCGCCCACGCCCATGCGCTCTTCGATCTCGAGGATACGCTCGGCCGGAACCGGCGGTTCGGGTTTCACCCAGGTGTAAAGGTTGGTCTTGCGCGGAATGTCCTGCCGCCCGATCGACAGCACGTGGCGGAACCCCTTCGTGGTGACCAGCGCAGTGCGCGCGCCCTTGCCCTCGAGGATCATGTTGGTGGCGACCGTCGTGCCGTGCAGCACCTGGCCCAGATCGGCGGCGGAGCGGCCGGCATCCTCCAGCGTCTGCAGGATGCCGGTCACAAAGCCCTCGGAGGGGTCCGCCGGCGTCGACGGGGTCTTGCCGCGCCAGGTCTCGCCGGTGGCGTGATCGACCAGCGCGATATCGGTGAAGGTGCCGCCGATGTCCACGGCAATGGCGAGGGCGGAAGGGGTGTCCTTGGGCATCAGAGAAGCTCGTCGCGATAGGTGATACGGTGGAAGGCCTTGGCCTCGTAACGGTCGGCGCGCCGCGCCTCGGTGGCGGCGGTGTCGATGGCGCCGTCGATCACGACCACGCCATAAAGCTCGCGCGCCGCCTCGGCCGTGACGAAGCCGCCCAGCACGTCCTTCAGCACCGCCTCGGCGGGGCGATCATGGGGATGGCCATAGCCACCGCCGCCGCCGGTCCGGATCCTCAGGATGTCGCCCCGGCGCATGACCGTGCCGTCCGACAGCGGGTTGACCTCGGCCTCGCGATCGGTGCCCGGGTTCAGCACGACCGAGCCCACGCCCCCGCACATGCCCTGGGCATAGCCCCAGGGCGGGTTCTGCACCCCGTCGATGCGCACGGCCATGATGACCTCGTCGGCCAGGATCTCGTATTCTCGGATGATGCCGGTGCCCCCGCGGTAGCGTCCCGCGCCGCCGGAATCCGGGACCACGCCGTATTGCCGCAGGCGGAAGGGATAGCCCGCCTCCAGGAACTCGACCGGGTAATTCTCCTGCGCGACGAAATAGACCGTGTCGATGCCATCCGCGAAGTCACGCGCGCCGTAGCCGACGCCGATCCCGTCGGCCAGAAGGAAGCTCTTTTTGCCCGCGTTGCCGTCGGTATAGCTGCCCCGCATGATGGTGATGACATAGGCCGAATGCGCCGCCGGGGCGCCGCCGCCCGCCGCGTTCACCAGCCCGTTGATGACGGCAAGCATGCGCATCATCGTCAGCCCCCGCATGCCCAGGGGCGCCGGAAACTCGGGCTGCACGATGGACCCCTTGCGCAGCCGCACCTCGTCGAAGGACAGCGGGCCGCCCGCGTTGCACACCTGCGCCGGATCGCCGCCAAGGTAGTAAAGCCCCAGCGCCATGCCCGGCACCGCCTCGTTCATGATAAGGTTCACCGGGCCGGGCGCCTGGTCGTCGCTTTCGGTGGCGTCAAAGATGAACCGGTCCTCGCCGTCCTCGCCTTTCTCGCGGGTGATCGCGAAGCGCAGGGCGAAGGGCCCGTTGCCATGCCCGTCGCTGTCGATCGTATCGGCGAAGCGGTAAGTGCCGTAATCGAACGTCTCGGCCAGCCGCCGGCGCACCAGCCCGCGCGTCCGGTCCAGCAGCTGTGCCAGCGCATCCGCGAAGATCGCGGTGCCGTGGCGCGACACGACCTCGGCCATGCGCTCGACCCCGAGGTTGACCGAGGCCATCAGGGCCGACATGTCGCCGATGGATTGCTCGGGGTAGCGCGAATTGCGGTGGAAGATCGCCAGCGCGGCCTCGTTCGTCACGCCGGCATCGATCAGCTTGGTGGGCGGGACGATGATGCCCTCCTGGTAGATCGAAGTGGCATCGGGGCTGATCGAGCCGGGCATCAGCCCGCCGATATCCGCGAAATGCGCCCAGGACATCACGAAGGCCGACAGGACACCGTCGCAGAAGACCGGCGCCAGCAGGACCTGGTCGTTGGAATGGGTGACCGCGCCCCGGGAGCCGTAGCAATCGTTGTACCAGTAAAGATCGCCGGGCTGCATCGTCTCGCGCGGGAAATGTTCGAACACCGGCGAGGTCAGATCCCCGAAGATCGGCACCATCGAGCCCACGGCCATTGTCCCGTTCCCGTCGAAGAGCGCGGTGTAGAAATCCTTTTTCTCGCGGATGAAGGCCGAGATCGCGGTGCGTTCTATCAGCGCCTCCATCTCGCGCTGGGTGGCCATGATGGCACCCCGGATGATTTCAAGCATGACGGGATCGCAGAGCGCTGCGGCGGGTCTGTCCAGTGGCATCAATGTCCTCGGGTCTGGGCCGTCACCGGGACGGCCATGAATGCGTCATATCGGCGAGACGAATGTAATGGGGTCTCGGCGGCCTGGCGGGGTTTGGAGGGTGCTGTCCGGGCCGCGACCGGCATGTCCCGCACCGAAACGCTGGCCGAATGCCGTAACGCAGGGTAAAGGCGCGGCTCATGGACCATCACCTCGATCCCGCGGGCGCGGCCCGGCCTCTTGCGACGCCGGCGGGCGAGGCCCCAAGCCGGCTGCCGGGCAATCGGCGCCGGGTCATCCGCTGGCAGGGCGTCGGGATCGGGCAAGATGGCCTCCGTTTTTCATTGTGCGAAACAGTGTTTCGTTTAAGTTAGAAGCAAGACGCGTGAACCGAAAGTGAAAAGGTGAGGAGACCCGGGTTTGGACTACACGATTTCATCGGTTGATCGCGCTTTGCGCATGCTGCAGGCATTGTCCGAGCTTCCGGGCAGCGGCGTCACCGAACTGGCCGAGCGCACCGGCTGCACCAAGAGCCAGACGTTCCGCATTCTCTACACGCTCGAGGCTCAGGGCTACGTGACCAAGGATGCCGACCGCAGCTACCGGCTGGGCTTTCAGACCATGCTGCTGGGCGACCAGGCACGCCGGCAATCACCGCTGATCGCGGCGGCCGAGCCTCATATCAACGATATCTACGAGAGGATCCGGCAGAACGTGCTGCTGATCGTCCGCCACGGGATGCGCACGGCCTGCGTCCTGCTGCGCGCCTCGCCCGACCGCGACCAGATCTATGCCGAGTTCGGCCGCACCGGCCCCCTGCACGCGGGCGGCGGGCCTAAGGTGATGCTGGCCAATGCCCCCTGCGAGATCCAGGAGGCGGTGCTGACCGGAGAGCTGACACGCTATACCCGGAAGACGATCTGCGACCCCGACACGCTGCGCGCCCTGCTGGAGAAGATCCGAACCGATGGCTGGCACCTGTCCGAGGCCGACCTGGACGACGACAAGCGATCGGTCGCGGCGCCGGTCCGGGACGCCAGTGGCGAAGTCGTCGCCGCGATCAGCGTGACGGCGCCCGAGGACTACCTGCAGGGTGCGCGGCTCGACGAGACCCGCGACCTGGTGCTGCAGACGGTCGAGCGGCTTTCGGTCGCGCTTGGCTATCGCGGAACGCCGGTGGTCCACGCCTGACACGGTGTCCCCCCGGCGTGTGACCATGGGGGATGGGCTGCTCCTGCGTCCTGAAGACCGGCCGTCGCCCGTCGGACCTGTCTCCCCTGCCTGGCGGCAGTGTCGCGGTGCACCTGGGCGCAAGCCGGTCCTGCGTCCCACGCGACGGGCCCCGTGCGCCGGGACTGGTGGACCTGGTCACGCGCTCCGGCAGCCCGGCAAGAGTTTCAACGGCACGCGACCGGTCCGGGGAAGTGGGGGCGAGTGACGCGAGGCTACCTTCCCGCCGGTATCATGGCTCCCGGCGCCACGTCCGCGGGCGGGAGCCATGGACAGTCAACCCTTCCAGGTCGGGCCGGCCGCGTCCTCGGTGGCGGTGATCCGGTACAGAGCGGCCTCGCCGGTCATCGACGGAGTTGCGCTGTGGGCCAGGCCCGCGGGCACACTCATCGTGTCGCCCGGCGCAAGGATCGCATGGCCCTCCGTCCAGTCGACCCGCCAGTGCCCCTTGACCGGCATCAGCACCGAGGGCTGCCCGGAAGCGGACTGTGTGGCGGAGGCGGAAGCGCGGGTGATGAAATCGACCTCGAAGCCGGGGCGGTCCTTCAGCAGGCCGGTCGCGCCGATCACCTTGCAGGGCGCGCGATCGGCCAGGGCCACCATGTCCCAGTAGCGCGCGACGTGGTTCGGCAGGACCTCGGCCGTGGTCGGCTCGGGGCGCTTGGCCAGCTCCTCTTCGGTCATCAGCGGCATGGGCGCGACACCTTCGGGCAGGCGTTGCTGCTTCTTGGTGTCGTAGAGCTTGCCGTTCTCGCCCAGCACCAGCCCGTGGTCGGCGGCCTCCTCGATCACCTGCGGCGCCCACATGACACCGCCGCCGGCATCGTCACCGCCCAGGATCGCCATGATCATCCCGTAATCGGTGCCGATATTCTCGAACCCGCGGAAGATGCCGGTGGGGATGTTGAAGATGTCGCCCGGTTCAAGCACCACCTCGCCCGCCGTGCCCCAGCGGCCCCAGAAGAAGCGCCAGCGCCCGGAGAGGACAAAGAACGCCTCGGCCGTGTGGTGGTCATGCAGCGAGTTGCGGCAATGCGGCGGCTGGCCGGCCGCACCGATGTTGAAGCCGTGCGGCACCGAGATGTGCACATGCTGATCCGGGGATTCCGAGACGCCGCCGCCGATGATGGTAAAGTTCTCCTTCTGGTCCGAGCCCGGCGTGTGGGCATCGATGAAGGCGGTCTTGCAGGGGCGCAGTTCGCCGTAGCGGACGATGTTGGCAGAGAGGTCCATGGATCAGGCTTTCTCGGGGTCTGAGGTGGTTTCGGACGGAAATGCGGGCGCGGCCTCGGCACAGGGCAGAATGACCTGGCCATGGCGACGGGCCCGCAGGTTGCATTGCGCGGCATGGCCGGCAAAGCCTTCAGGCATGCAAAGCCGCGAGCCGGCCGCGTTTCGGATAGGTGATGGCCATGACGTCCTTCGCGATTTCTGCATACGATTGCAAATTTCAGATAACGAAGCCGGCCGAGTCTCGCAAGCCAATTTTGCATACGATTGCAGAATTGCGCCACGCCCAAGGAAAAAAGGGGTCCGAAGGCCCTCCGCTCACCTCATGTCAGTCCCGTGTGGTCCCGCGATACACCGGCACCGGCGCGATCCTCAGCTTGCGCTCGGGCCGGTCCTCGCCCTCGACCGCGGCGATCAGCTCGTCCACGACGGTCGAGACCATGACGTTCATCCGCTGCCGTACGGTCGACAGGTTGAAAGACGGCCAGGCCGCCTGCGGGATATCGTCGAAACCGACGACGGCCACGTCCTCCGGCACGCGCAGGCCCAGTTCGATGCGGATGACGTCCAGCGCGGCCAGCGCCATGTGGTCATCGCCGGTAAAAAGCGCGTCGGGCGGCTCGGGCACATCGAACAGCTCGCGCGCGGCATCGGCGGCGTCGGCATAATGGTAGTTGCCCACGGCGCGGGAATGCAGCTGGTGGCCGGCCTCGGCCAGGGCGGCGACAAAGCCCTCCTCGCGCTGCTGCTGGGTGGAGGACCCTTCGAACCCGGCCAGATGCGCGATCCGCTTCGGCCCGCCCTTCAGCAGCATCCCGGCGGCCATGCGCCCGCCTTCGACATTGTCCGAGGTCACCGCGCGCAGATCCTGCGAGGGCTGGTCTCGGTTGAACAGCATCACCGGGATGTTCTGCGCCTTGCAGCGGTCCGCCAGGGTCGAGGACATGGAGGCCGAAACGAGGATGATCCCGTCGACCCGGTAGTCGAGGATGCTTTGCACCACGGGTTCGACATCGCCCACGGTGTTCGACGCCATGAACAGCAGCACGTGATAGCCGTTCTCCTGCAGCGCGATCGACAGTTTCTCGACCGCCTCGGGATAGAACTGGTTCTCGAGGTAGTAGACGACAAGCCCGATGATGCGGCTCCTGCCGGTGATCATCGCGCGGGCCAGAACGTTGGGGCGGTAGCCCAGCTCCTCCGCAGCGACCCTGATCTTCTCGGCCATCTTCTTCGACACCGAGGCCCCGGGAGTGAAGTAGCGCGAGACCGCGGATTGGCTGACACCGGCCTTGCGGGCCACATCGACGGACGTCACCGGTTTGCCGCTCACCACTTGCTCCTTGCTGAAACCCTTAAACCCTCTACCCCTGCCCGGTCGGCCTGTCACCCCTGCCCGGCGCCTAGCGGCGCGTCAGGTTCTGCCCGGTCTCGATATCGAACAGGTGGCAGGTCTCGGCCGGGATATCGGCATGAACCGTGGCACCGATCTCGGCACGGAAATCCTTGGCCGCCTTGAGGTTCACCAGCTCCTTGCCGACCCGCACCGCGGCCATCGACGCCTCGCCCAGCAGTTCCAGCGCGAAGATCGGGGCGTGGATGTCGCCGCCCTCGGGCACCAGCGTCACGTCTTCGGCGCGGAACCCCAGGATCACGCGGCCCGAATGCCCGGCCGGCAAACCGGAAAGGGTGATGTTCTCGGCCGTGAATGTGCCGTTCTCGATACGGCCCTCGACAAGGTTCATCGCCGGTGAGCCGATGAAGCTGGCGACAAAGGTGTTGGCGGGGTTGTCGTAGATCTCGGTCGGCGTGGCGACCTGCTGGACGACACCCTTGTTCATCACCACCACGCGGTCGGCGAGCGTCATCGCCTCGATCTGGTCGTGGGTCACGTAGATCGTGGTGGTCTTCAGCCGGTGCTGGAGGTTCTTGATCTCGGCCCGGGTGCTGACCCGCAGCTTGGCATCCAGGTTCGACAGCGGCTCGTCCATCAGGAAGACGGTGGGTTCGCGCACGATCGCCCGGCCCAGAGCCACCCGCTGGCGCTGTCCGCCCGACAGCTCGGCCGGGCGGCGATCCAGCAGCTCCAGCAGGTCCACCTGTTCGGCGGCCTTCATCACGCGCTCATGGTGTTCGCCCTTCGGCACCTTGCGCACCTTCAGCGGGAAGCGGATGTTCTCGTAGACGCTGAGGTTCGGGTAAAGCCCGTAAGACTGGAACACCATCGAGATGTCGCGGTCCTTCGGCTCCAGCTTGTTCACCACGCGGCCGCCGATGATGATCTCGCCCTCTGTGATGTCCTCCAGCCCCGCGATCATGCGCATCGTCGTGGACTTGCCGCAGCCCGAGGGGCCCAGCAGCACGAGGAATTCCTGGTCGGCGATATGCAGGTCGAAATTGTCGACACCGACCACCGGGCCCCATTTCTTGGAGATGTTTTTGAGGTGAATGTCGGCCATTGGCTTACCCCTTGACGGCGCCGGCGGTCAGGCCGCTGACGATCTGGCGTTGGAAGAACATCACAAGGATGAAGAGCGGCACGGTGGCCGAGACGGTGGCCGCCACGGCATACATGATCGTGCCCTCGGTCTGGACCGTGCCGAGGAAGGAATTGATCTTGGGCACCATGGTCTGGTTGTCCTGGTTCAGCAGCATCGCGGTCACGGCGAAGTCGTTGTAGGCCAGCAGGAAGCTGAACAGCCCCGTGGTGATGACACCCGGCCACATCACCGGCATGATCGCCCAGCGGAACGCCTGGAACCTCGTGCAGCCGTCGACCATGGCGCTTTCGTCCAGATCCTTGGGGATCGACATGAAGAAGCTGTGCAGCATCCAGATCGTGAACGGCTGGTTGATCGCCACCAGCACGATGATCGCGGTGGGCAGGTAGCCCCAGATGTTCAGCTCGAAGAACGGCAGCAGGTAGCCCGAGACCAGCGTGATATGCGGCATGGCGCGGAACACCAGCGCGGCGATCAGGATCCAGAACGTGTACTTGCGCGTCGAGCGGCTGAGCGCATAGCCCCCCAGCGTGCCGAAGAGCAGCGAAATCGAGGTCACGCAGACCGTGACGATCACCGTGTTCCAGACCGAGTGGTAGAACTCGCGCTCGATCCAGGCGCCCTCGTAGCCGTCCAGGGTGAAGGCGCCGCCCGTCTGGCGCTGGGTCGCCGGGCCGAATATCGCGTTCCAGAAGCTTTCGCGCGAGAAGAAGTCGGCCTGCACCTTGAACGATCCCCAGACCGTCCAGAAGAAGGGAAACGCCGCGACGATCAGCCAGACCAGCAGGATGAGGCCCGAGGTGATCGCCAGCGTGCGGGAGTGTCCGAGTTGGGTGTTCATCAGCGGGCCTTCCGGTTGAACTCGCGCCAGGTGCGGATCAGCACCGGCATCAGCAGGACGATCACGCCCAGCATGGTGAGGATCGAGGTCGCGGCGGCCGAGCCGAAGAGCTGGTTCACCGACCCGTTCAGGTCATTGTAGATCGACCACGACAGCGAGGTGGCATTCGCCTCGGCCGAGAAACCGATGATCGGCTCGAAGACGCGGAAGTTGTCCATCAGCAGGACCAGCCCCACGAAGGTCGCCAGCGGCACGAGATGCGGGATCACGACATAGCGGATCCGTTCCCACCGGTTGGCGCCGTCGATCATCGCCGATTCCAGCGTGTCCTGCGGCAGGGTCTGCAGCCCGGCATAGAAGACGACGAAGGCAAAGGGCGTCATGTGCCAGGTGCCGTAGACGATCAGCGTGATCCAGGTCAGCCCGGGCGAGGCCTTCAGCGACAGCTCGGGATCGTTGAAGATCCATTGCAGCGTGGCCCCGATCACCCCGTCGGAATTGATCATCCAGAACAGGATCAGCGAGCCCAGCAGCGGCGTGACGATATAGGGCAGCAGCGACAGGAAGATCACCGGCCCCTTGAACATCCGGGGAATGCTGTTGACCCCCAGCGCCACGGCGAAGCCCGCGATCATCGACAGCGGCGTGACAAGGAAGGTGTAGACCAGCGTGAAGGACAGCGCCTTGTAGAACGGCAGGTTGTAGATCCGCGAGATCACGTCGCCGATGCCGTCATTGTCCGACAGGATCTCGCCCACCTCGGTCACGGCCAGGTGCGCGCGGTTGAGATAGGTGCCCAGCCCGTTGAACCGGCCGAGCGGCTCGGCCTCCTTCAGCGCGGCGGTGGCGTCGGGATCGACCTTGGTCTCTTCCTGGCAGCCGAAGGGGCCGCAGTTCTCCACCGTCACCAGCACCTGCTCATGCTCGACGAACAGCGACTGCACGGCGACCGAAACGATCGGCAACGCGATGAACAGAAGCATGGCCAGGGCTGAGGGGAGGATGAAGGCGGTAAAGTCGCGATGGCGCATGTCCGTCTCCTGTCGGGATGGCGCCCCCGGCCCTGTCGTGGCCGGAGGCGCGCGCGGCGATTATTGCAGGAAGCCCGCTTCTTGCGCGGCGGTGGTATAGGCGGCCTCGACATCGGCCAGCGCCTGTTCCGCGCTCTCGGTGCCCTGCATGAAATCCGACAGCTCCGCGCCCAGCGCGGTGTGCATCAGGCCCATGTAGGGCGACATCGGATAAGGCTTGGCCCCGGCCTGCGCGGTGCCCAGCACGCCCATGGCGGTCTCGGGCGCGGCGAAGTCCTTCATCAGCCATGTCGCGGCCGAGGGGTTCTCCTGCGCCACTTCGGGGCGAATGCCGTGCACCATGGCGATGAACGAGGCTTCGGCATCTTCGTCCGAGATGTTCTTGGCGATGGTGAACCCGTCCCACCACAGGGCCGAGGCCGGGACCGAACCGCCGCCCACGGTCGGCGCGGGGGCCAGCACCGTGGCCGCGCCGATCTCGGGCGCCGGGCCCTCGGGGTCGATATGGCCATTCACCATCGATCCCCACTGGTTCATGATCGCCACGTCTCCGGACAGGTACATCGCCTTCATCTCGTCGGCGGTGAAGGTCATGTACTCGGGCTCCATGTACTCGGTCATGGCCTTCATCATCTCCAGCGTCTTCACGCCCGCCTCGCCCGAGATCGCGGGTTGCGCGGTCCCCGGCTCGAAGAACGACCCGCCCATGCCGAGGTAGGTGTTCACGAATTCATTGGCCAGGTACCAGCCCGCCTGGTCGGCGGCGGCCAGCGGGTATTCCATGATGCCCTTCTCGCGGATCACCTGCGCCGCTTCAAGGATGCCTTCCATGGTGGTCGGCTGCTCCAGCCCCGCCTCATCCAGAATGTCACCGCGGATGAACAGGTGCTGGCCGTTGCCCATGAAGGCGATCGCCATGGTCCGGCCGTCGATCTTGATCAGCTGCGAGGCCTGAAGCGTCTGGCCGTGTTTCTCGACCAGGTCGTCGAGCGGCCGGATCAGGTCGTTGTTCATCAGCGGCACGATGGAATTGTTGGCCACCACGGCGACGGTGTATTGCGCCGGATCGACGGTCAGCGCCGGCACCTGCAGCGACTTGTGCTCTGTCGTCATGTTGGATTCGACGGTCACGCCGTCGCCGGCGCAGCTGGCGGCCTCGTCGATGACCAGTCCCAGCGCGTCGAAATCGTTGGCGAGGATCCGGACCGAGCCGCCCTCGATGCCACAGCCCGCCTGCGCGGTGCCGGCGATTCCGGCGGCCATGATCGCGGCCAGGGCCGTCGTGGTCAGTGTCTTCATCGTCTTCACTCCATGTTGGGGGGCCACCGGGCTTCTGCCCGCCCGGTTGGCCGTGTTGGAACGGGGTGTCTCTGTCCCCGTTTCAGCTGTCCAGCGCTTCGGCCGCCGATGGCGTGTCGGCGAGCTGCGCGATCTTGATCTGCGCCAGCAGGGCGAGCTCGTCGTAGACGGTCCATTCGTCGACGATCTTGCCGTCCTTGTAATGGTAATGGCTCATCCCCATCACCTGCACGCGCTTGCCTGTCGGGTCGCCCAGGCTTTCCAGCCCGCCGAAGCCCAGGTGGTGGCCCTCCATCACCCAGCGCACGGCGACCTTGGTGCCGCCTTCGTTGCAGGGGGTGGAGCAGATATGCTGCGGCGCGAACTGCGCGTCCGGGAAGGCCCCGATCAGCGCCAGCGCCTGGTGGGCGACCGAGGCGACGCCGTAAAGCTCCTTCATCAGGGGCCCGTGCCACATGACGGTGGGGGCATAGATGTCGCGGTAGCAGCCGAACATCTTCCTGTTGAAGCTCTCGTGCAGCCAGGTCAGCGTGTGCCGCTCCAGGTCGGTGTTCGCGATCGAAAGGTCGGCCTCTTCGGCGGGCGGATACTGGCCCAGCATCAGGCCGGTCTCGCCGATATCCAGCGTCTTGAACCCCTGCGCCAGGCGGCCCTGCGCGATTTTCTCGGCATAGGCGTCCACGTCGAGGCCCAGCTGGCGGATGATCGCCATCTGGTCCGACACGACCCATTCCCGGTAGATCTTGTTGCGATGGATCATGCAGTCCGCCACCGTGCGGCTGACGAAGGGACGGCCGTTCGCCGGCCCGTAATGGCCGTTCTGCGTGTAGCGGCCCGACCCGGTCACCAGGTGCGATGTATAGAACCCGTCCTGGTCATTGCCGTTCCAGATCACGTGGGTCGCGTTGCCACGCCGCTCCGGCAGGCTGACCAGCCGCTGGATCGTGTCGCGGACCACGTCCTCGCGGTTGTAGATCGTCATCGTCGGCAGGTAGAGCACGATGTTATGCGTGTAATGCGTGTAGATCAGGCCGACGTCGCGTTCGTCCCAGATCTTGTGGGTGCAGCGGATGATGTAATCGACGATGTCGCTGTAGCAGGGATCGAAGCCCTCCATCCCTTGCACCGGCTGGCGGCCTTCGGGCACCAGGTCGGTGAAATCGGCGCGCTCGACGTTCATCACCTGGCCGTTGTGCGGCCCGTCCTCGCGGGCGGTCTCCCTCTTCGGGGTGGCCTTTGCCGTTTTCGGAAGGGTTGCGCTGTCGTCCTGGGAAGCCATCGGGATCCTGTCCATTTCGCGGGTCTCGCCGCATCTTGCATACATATTCAATTTGAAACTGACGCAGGTTCCGATCCCATTCAACGGAAAAATGCATACTTATGCAATTTTTGCGTCGCGCGCCGGCCGGGCCCGTCGAACACCCCATCGGAACACTTGCACCGAGCCAATTGAATACATATGCAAAAAGGTCCCAAGTGCCCCGGAGGAAGATCGACATGACAGCTGAAGACTTTAGCAGGCGACTGCGCGACGCCGGGATTCCCGTATCGGAAACCGAGGCAAAGGCCGCCTGGCCGGCGGCGCAAAGGCTGCTCGACCTGGCGAATCAGCTGCCCGGGCGGCGCGATGATTGACACCACGATCAGGGAGCAGGCCGCCGCCATGGCCGCCGGAGCCCTCACCGCGCGGGACCTCGCAGAGGCCACGCGGGACCGGATCGCCGCCCGCGACGAGCTGCTGCGCAGCGTAGTTCACCTCGCCGAGGTCGAGGCCCTCGAGGGGCCGATGCAGGGCGTTCCCTTCGGCGTGAAGGACATCCTCGACGTCGATGGCCAGCCCACGCGCTGCGGCTCTCATGCGCATGAAGGCGCCGGGCCCGAGGCCACCGCGGTCGCCCGTCTGCGCGCGGCGGGCATGGTGCCGATGGCGAAGCTTGCGACTTACGAATACGCGCTCACCGGCCCGGCCTGGGACCAGCCCAACCTGCCCGCGCGCAACCCGTGGAGCCCCGACCACATCACCGGCGGCTCCTCCTCCGGATCGGCGGCGGCGGTGGCAGGCGGGCTGTTCCGCGTGGCGCTTGGGACGGATACCGGCGGTTCGGTGCGCGCCCCGGCCGCCTATTGCGGCATCGTCGGGCTGAAACCCACCCACGGGGCGGTGCCGGAGGACGGGTGTTTCCCCCTCTCTCCCAGCCTCGACGTGATCGGCCCGCTGGCCGCCTGCGTCGAGGATGCCGCCGTGACGCTGGAGCTGATGGCGCCGGAAACCCGCGCCGCGGCCGCGCTTGAGCAGGACATCGCCGGCCTGCACATCGGCTACGCGCGCGACTGGTTCGCCGACGATCCCGCCTGCGCGCCAGAGGTGGTGCGCGCGATGGACGACACCGCCGCGCTGCTGTCGCAACTGGGCGCCCGGATCAAGCTGGTGGCCTTGCCGGACTATGCCCCGCTGGAGGCGGCCGGCACCGTGATCCTGCAGGCCGAAGCCTGGGAGGTGCACCGCGAAAGACTGGCCCACCGCTGGGAACGCTACGGCGTCGACGCCCGCCGCAACCTCGTGACCGGCGCGGTGCTGGAGCCCGGCCATGTCGCACGCGCCCGCGCCGTCGCAAGGGGTTTTCGCGACAGCGTCGACGCTCTGCTCGGACATTGTGCCGCGCTGCTGACGCCGACGACGCTGTCGCCCGCGCCAAGGTTTTCGGATTTCGAGGACGGGCCGGTCTGGACGGCCATGCGCACCCTGCCCTTCAACATGAGCGGGCATCCGGCGATTTCGGTGCCCTGCGCGATGACCGACAGGGGCCTTCCGCTGGGCGCTCAGCTGGTCGCGGCACACCATGGCGAGGCGCAGCTTTGCCGCCTGGCCCATGCGCTGGAACAGGCCGGGCCGCATTTCGGGACCCCGGCGTTCGGGACCCGCTGAAAGATCCGGGGCGCGCGCGCGGTCTGCCGCGCGCGCGCCCCATAGGTCTTCCGGCCTCAGGCCCCGACCTGCATCCGGTCCAGCCGCAGCTGCGCGGCCCGGCGGTGGCCTTCCAGCGTCTCGGACGCGGCCTGCCGCGCGGCGGGCGGGGCCACCTGCTTCACGCCTTCCTCGCTCAGCCACTGGTGCGTCACCGTCTTGATGTAGGTGCCCACCCACAGCCCGCCGGTGTAGCGCCCCGCGCCCATGGTCGGCAGCGTGTGATTGGTGCCCGAGCACTTGTCGGAATAGACCACCGACGAATTCGTCCCGATGAAGAGCGAGCCGTAATGGCGCAGCTTGCGCCCCAGCCCGTGGGCATCCTCGGTATGCACCTGCAGGTGCTCGGCGGCGACGATGTCGGAATAGGCGATCATGGTCGCCTCGTCCGGGCAGACGACGATCTCGCCATAGTCGCGCCAGGCCTGCCCGGCGGTTTCCGCCGTCGACAGGGTGGCCAGCTGCGCGTCGACTTCTGCCAGCACGGCATCGGCCAGCGCCGCATCGGTGGTGATCAGGCCGACCCGCGTGCGCGTGTCATGCTCGGCCTGGGCCAGCAGATCGGTCGCCAGCATCTCGGCATCGCCGGTGTGATCGGCAAGGACAAAGATCTCGGACGGGCCGGCCAGCTGGTCGATCCCCACCGGGCCGAAGACCTGGCGCTTGGCCTCGTTCACGAAGGCATTGCCGGGGCCGACAATCTTGTCCACGGCCGGCACGGTTTCGGTGCCCAACGCCATCGCGGCGATCGCCTGCGCGCCGCCGATGCGGAAGATCCGGTCGGCACCCGACAGATGACAGCCCGCGATCATCGCCTCGTGCGCATTGGGCGGCAGGCAGGCGATGACCTCTTCGCAGCCGGCGACCTTGGCCGGCACGATGGTCATGATCGGCGCCGACAGCAGCGGATAGCGCCCGCCCGGCACGTAGCAGCCCACCCGCTCCAGCGGGATGTTGCGGTGGCCCAGGTGGACACCGGGACGCACCTCGACCTCGACCTCGGACAGCGAGCCCAGCTGCGCCTCGGCGAAAGCGCGCACGTTGGCGATGGCGAATTCCGTGTCCGCGCGGGTCTGCGGATCAAGGTTGGCCAGCGCGGCCTCGCGCTGCTCGGGCGTGACCTCGAAGCTGTCGAGCTCGGCCTTGTCGAACTTCGCGGAATAGTCGCGCACGGCGGCATCGCCCTCGGCCCCGACACGGGCGAGGATCTCCGATACCAGCTGTTCGACCGGCGCATTGTCGGCCACTGCATCTCGGGCCGGGGATTTGACGAAGGTCAGGCCTTCGGGAAGGGGAAGACGGGACATGATATCCTCTCGGGTTGAAACGTTGCGGGGGCCGGGCGTCAGGTGCGGGCGGCCTCGAAAGCGGCCCAGGCGTTTTCGAACCGGGCAAAGTCGAAATCCGGCGCGCGGGCGGCCTCCATCACGATGGCCTCCGTGCTCTGCAGCTGCGCGATGGCGCGGGGCAGTTCGGCAAGGTGGGTCTCGGGGATCACCAGCGCGCCGTGGCAATCGGCATGGACCCAGTCGCCGGGCGCAACACTCAGGCCGAAGACCGTCACCGGCACCGCGATCTCGGTGACATGGACAAAGGCGTGCGACGGCCCCACGTGCCCTGCGATCACCGGGAAGTCCGGGGCCAGGTTGCCGATATCGCGCATGACACCGTTGGTCAGCGCGCCCGACAGGCCGAAGCCCTTGTGAACGGTGGTGTTCAGCTCTCCCCAGAAGGCGCCGACGGGCTGCGGATCGATATCCTCGACCACCGCGACGCGGGGCCCCTGCCCCTCGGCCATGTGGCGGTAATAGTCCATGCGGCGGGCGCGGATGACCTCGGGTGCATCAGCGGGCGGTGCCGCGGCCGAGATCCGCGCGGTGCGCGCCTGCCCGACGATGACACCGCGCGGGTCGCTGGGGACCGGCGTGACCCGCGTGAAGGCCGCAAAGCCGCGCCTGCCGTCAATCACCTCGATCGCATCGCAAACTGTGGGGCTGTCGACGCTGCGCAGCAGCGCCAGGGTTTCGGTCAGGTCAGCCATTGGCGCAAAGCCTCCGTGGTTGGCTCAGGACGTTCGAGCGTGGGCAGGTGCCCCGCGCCCTCGATCACCGTGTAGGCGGCATGGGGCATGAGCCGGTGCATCAGCTCGTGCCGGTCGCGCGGGCATAGCCGGTCCTCCGCCCCGGTCAGGATCAGGGTCGGGCCGGTGTAGCCTCGCAGCGTGTCGCACTGGTCGGGCCGGTCGCGCAGGGCGCGGCTCTGTCGGGCGAAGGCATCCGGGCCCAGTGTGTCGGCCATCTCGGCGCAGATCCGTTCGATCGCCGCATTCGGCGCCACGAGGTAGCGGGGGATGAAGGTGTCGCGCATCATGTCGGCCAGTTCCCCGGCCCCGGCGCGGGCGATCTGCGCGGCGCGGCCCGCTTTGACCTCGGGCGTTTCGGCCAGCGGGTTGGTGTCCATCAGCGCCAGCCGCGCGACCCGGTCCGGCGCCTGGCGCAGGACCTCCATCGCGACGATGCCGCCCATGGACAGCCCCGCGAGGGCAAACCGCTCCGGCGCATCGTCCAACACCCGCGCGGCCATCGCCTGCACGTTGTCCTCCGCCGACAGGTCGGCGCAGACCGGCACGTGGTCGGACAGGGCGGCCATCTGCGGCGCGAAAAGCCGCGCGTCGCACATCATGCCGGGCAGGAAGATCAGTGGCAGCCTCATGCGGCGGTCCGGCCCCCATCCCCCATCAGCGATGTGCCCGTCACCATCCGCGCGGCGCCCGACAAAAGGTAGAGGGCCGCGCCATGCAGGTCCCATCGGCGCCGGCCCCGGCCAGGGCCACGCCACAGCCAAGCCCGGTGCCCGAAGCCGCGCCCGTAACACGCGCGCGGCGTCCGTTCAGCCGGGACGAAGGCGTTCGGGAAAGCGGCATGGGGCACCTCTGCTGCAAGACTGAATACGTCTGCAACTTCGGTAAACGGGACGCTGGGGGGACGCAAGCAATTTTTGCATACGATTGCAAAAATGCACCCACGTCAGTCGCTCGATCGCGCACCCGATGCCGTTCTCAGAGGGCGCGAAGGCGCTGCGATTGCAACAGTTTCATCCCGGCCGGTGCAACAGGGCGAGGAGACGAGCGGCCAGCCCGGGCCCGGAAAGCGACAGATCGGCAGCTCTCGAATCGCCCGGGCGGCCCCTGTGACCGAAGCCGCCCGGGCAGTCTTTCGCGGCGCGGCCGCGGCGAAAGATGTCGTGCCGGTTACAGACCCCGGATCAGGCCGCCGTCCACGCGCAGCATCGAGCCGGTGACATAGGCCGCCTGCTGCGAGCACAGGAAGGTGACCATGGCGCCGAATTCCTCGGGCTTGCCATAGCGCCCGGCGGGGATCGTCTTGCGGCTGGCCTCCTGCACATCGTCCAGCGAGGCGCCGGTCTTTTCGGCCTTGATCCCGTCCAGCTGCGCCAGACGGTCGGTAGCGATGCGGCCCGGCATCACGATGTTGACGGTGACGCCATGGGGCGCGACCTCTTCGGCCAGCGTCTTGGACCAGCCGGCCACCGCCCCGCGCACGCCGTTCGACAGCGCCAGGTTCGGGATCGGCTGAACCATGCCGGACGAGCCGATGGTCACCACGCGGCCCCAGCCCTTGTCGATCATGCCCGGCAGCGCGGCGTCGGTGATGGCGAAGATCGGCGTGGCCATGGCCTCGAACGCCGCCGCCCAGGCCGCGGTGCTTTGCCCCCTGGCCGGGCCTGCGGCGGGACCGCCGCAATTGTTCACCAGGATATCGACCGGCTGGTCGGCCAGCCGCGCGATCAGCGCGTCGACGCTGGCCGGATCGGAGAGGTCCAGCGCCAGCCCTTCCATCCCCTCGGCCGGCGCCGTTCCGCTGCGCGAGGCGGCGATCAAATGCGCGCCTTCGGCGGCCAGCAGCGTGGCGCTTGCCGCGCCCAGTCCACGGCTCGCGCCCAGCACCAGCGCGGTCTTGCCCGTCAGTCCCAGATCCATCAGTTCAGCTCCTTCAGTCGTTTCTCCTGCCGGGCGAGCAGACGCTCGACCTCGGCGATGGCCTCTCGGGCCAGCCCCGCACCAGGCGCGCGCAGCGCCGCCGAGCCGATGGCCCCGCGCTTGGCCAGCACGTATTTGCGCACCGCAAGCCCCGCGCCCGGCTGCTGTTCATAGCGCACCAGCGGCAGGTAGGCATCGAAGATATCCTGCGCGCGGTCCATGTCGCCGGCCGCAGCCAGCCGCACCACGTCGGCCAGCATCTCGGGAAAGCCGAAGCCCGTCATCGCGCCATCGGCGCCCCGGGCGATCTCTTCTGGCAGGAAAACCCCGCCATTGCCGCAAAGGACCGAGATCCGGCGCCGGCCCTCGGCCTCGGCGGCACGCAGGCGGGTGATCTTGGCCAGGCCCGGCCAGTCCTCGTGCTTGAGCATCACCACCTGCGGGACCTCGTCGATGATCCGGCCCAGCACCTCGTCCGAGATGTGAACGCCGGTCGACAGCGGGAAATCCTGCAGCACGATCGGCACGTCGTCGCCAAGGGTCCGCGCGACCTGCGCGAAATAGCCGTGGATCTGCGGATCGGTCTTCAGGCTGCCGGGCGTCGTGACCATGCAGCCGGCCGCGCCCATGTCCATGACCGCGCGGCCCAGCTCTCCGATCGCAGCCAGCCCGGGGGCCGAGACGCCGACCACGACGGGCTTGCCCCCGGCGCGACGGATCACGCGGTCGGCCACGGCGCGGCTTTCGGCCTGGGTCAGCTTGGGCGCCTCGCCCATCATGCCCAGGATCGTCAGCCCGTCGGCGCCCTTGTCGAAATAGAAATCCACCACACGGTCGAGGCTGTCGAAATCGATCTCGCCACTGTCGGTGAAGGGGGTGACGGAAATCACGTAGACGCCTTTCGCGTCCGCGGTCAGTGTCATGTCTTTGGCTCCTTTGGTATTCGGTGCGCCGGCCCGGCGGCAGGGTGCGGCCCCTATGCGGTCTGGGGCTCGGCGATGAGAAGATCGCTGTCGGCGAAGGCCGCGCGCAGGTCGGCCATGAAGCTGTGCAGCAGGCCCGAATGCGGCACGCCGCGCCGTGTGTACATCACCGCCTTGACCTCGCAGGCGGGCAGAAACGGCTTGCACACCAGCGCATCGGTGGCATGGGTGGAGGCAGAATAGGGATCGACCACGGTGACGCCCAGGTGCTGCGCCGCAAGCGCGGTGGCGGTGGCGCAATAGCGCACCTCGATCCGCGGCACATGGCGGGCGCCGACCTGTTCATAGGCCTTGCGCACCAGCTGCCCCATGTTCGAATCCCGCTCCAGCCCGACCAGCGGCTGATCCTGCAGGTCCAGCGCCGTCAGGTTGGGCCGCGCGGCCAGCGGGCTGCCCCGCGGCACCAGCGCCACCATGTGGGCGCGGTGCAGCACGTCGCTGTTAAGCGTCGCGTGGCGGTCGTGATCCAGCGCCAGACCGATGTCGGCGTGTCCGCTCTGGACCGCGTCCTTCACCTGCTCCAGCCGCCGCACGTCAAAGGCGACCGACACGTCGGGTCGGTCCTCGAGAAAGCGGCGCAGCGCCACGGGGGCAACGGAATAGCCCAGCGGCGGGGTGGCGATCACCTTGAGCCGGCCGGCCATACCCAGCTGCATGTCCCGCGCCCGCTGGGAAAATCCCCGCATCAGGCTGAAGATCGGGCGGATCTCTTCGTAAAGCGCGCGCGCCTCGGCCGTGGGCTGCAGCCGCCGCCCGGTGCGTTCGAACAGGGTCAGGCCAAGCTGGCTTTCCAGCTGCCGCAACCCCGCCGACACGGCGGGCTGCGAGATGCGCAGCTGCTCCGCCGCTTCGACCGTGGTGGCGCAGCGCATCATCGCGGCAAAGATTTCGAGCAGCCGGAGCGAGACGTCCGGCAGCCCGGCCTCGGCCGTCACCTGCCCGCCCCGGCAAGACCCAGCGCCATGGCCGCCGCGGCCTGCACCGGGTCGATCACCTTGATGCCGATTTCCTGTTCCAGCCGCGCCCGGACCGGCGCCATGCCGGCACAGCCCAGAACCACCGCGCCCGCGCCCATCTCGCCCAGCTCACGGCCCAGGCTGACGCAGCGGTCGTAGACCGCCGGATCGCGGCCCGAGGCTTCGGCCGAGACGCCGGGCAGCGCCAGCTCTCCGGCCAGGCGGCTTTCGACGCCCATGGCCCTGATCCTGACCCGATGCCGCGCCACCGACATCGGCGACAGCGCGATGATGCCGAACCGGTCCGCCACCGCCATCGCGGTCAGCATGCCGGCCTCCTGGATGCCGATCACCGGGGCGGGCACCAGCGGGCGCGAGATGTCCACACCCGGATCGGAGAAACAGGCCGAGACATAGGCCGCAGCATCCGGGCGGGCCCGGACGGCATTGGCGAAGCCCAGCGCGGCCACGGCCACGTCCTCGCCGGACATGATGGTGGCCGGGCTCTCGGGCAGGTCGGTGACCTCGAAGGCAGGCCCCGACGGCGGTGCCAGATGCGCGATCGCGTCGCGGATGCCCTGGGTCACGGCCGCCGAGGAATTGGGGTTGATGATCAGGATCTTGCCGGCCATCAGCGCAGCTCCGCGCCGAAGTTCTGCGCCGGGTCCAGCTCTTTCGCGGTAAAGCCCGGCTTGCCGCGCAGGTCGACGGGCTGGCGGGCAACGAACCGGCCCTGGCCTTCCTGAGCCTTCAGCTCGCCGTTCTCGACGATCACCGCGCCGCGGGTCATCACGATCTCGGGCTTGCCGGTCAGCTCCATGCCTTCGAAGGGCGTGTAATCCATGTTGTCGTGCTGGTCGGCGGCGGTCACGGTCACGCGCGCCTCTGGGTCCCAAATCGCGATATCGGCATCCGTGCCGGGCGCGATGAGGCCCTTGCGGTCGCAGCCGAAAGTCTTGGCCGCATTGGTCGAGGACAGCGCCACGAATTGCTCCAGCGTGATCCGCCCCTTCGCCACCCCTTCGGAGAAGAGATAGGGCAGCCGCGCGGCGATCCCGGGCATGCCGTTGGCGATCTTCGGATAGGGCGCGTCGCGTCCGTTGAGGAACTTGCCCGTCTCGTCGAACCGGTAGGGCGCGTGGTCCGAACTCACGCTTTCGAACGTGCCCTGCCCGATATGGTGCCACAGCGCATCCTGCGTGGCGTGATCGCGCAGCGGTGGCGAGCAGATGTACTTGGCCCCCTCGACACCGGGCCGGTCCAGATCTTCGCGGGTCAGCGCCAGGTATTGCGGGCAGGTCTCGGCAAAGAGCTTGGCGCCGTTGAACTTCTCGCGCCGCACGATCTCGGCCCCGCCGATGGTCGAGACATGCACGATGAAGAGCGGCGCATCGACAAGCTTGGCCAGCTGGATGGCGCGGTTGATCGCCTCTTCCTCGGCCAGTTCGGGGCGCGAGATCGCATGGTATTTCGGCGCGGTCAGGCCCTTGTCGGCCAGCTTGCGGTTCATCCACTTGACCATGTCGTTGTTCTCGGCATGGACCATGGTGATGGCGCCGTGTTCGCGCGCCACCGTCAGGATATCCAGCATGCCCCCATCGCCCAGGTTCATCAGGTCATAGGTCATGAAGACCTTGAAGCTGGTGATGCCGCGCTCAAAGGCGCGGGGCAGCTGATCCTCCAGGACCTCCGGCGCCGGGTCGGAGATGATCAGGTGGTAGGAATAGTCGATGACCGAGCGCGCGGCGCGGGCATCATAGGTCGCGATCACATCGTCGACCGACTGGCCCCGGTGCTGCGCCGCGAAGGGAATGAACGACGAATTGCCCCCGAACGCGGCCGAGACCGACCCCGACAGGTAATCGTCCGCGCTCATCACCCCCGAAGAGCTTTCCTGCGCGATATGGGCATGGGCCTCGATCCCGCCGGGCATGACGATCCGCCCGCCCGCGTCGATGCGCCTGTCGCCGCCTGTCAGGGTTTCGGCCAGGGCTGCGATCCGCCCGTCCCTGATGCCGATGTCGCCCCTGGCCACGTAATCGGCCGTGGCGATCGTGCCGCCGTGGATCACCGTGTCGAATTGCATCTCTCGTGCTCCTTCCACCCTGCCCGTGGCAGGCCCTCGTGACGGGGCAGGCCCCCTGCCCCGTGCGTCATGTTCAGTCCGGCAGTTTCACGCCCGTCTGGCTGGCGATCAGCCCGTAATGCTCGATGCGCCGGTGCGCGTCGAAATTGAAGACGGTCGACTTGCCGAAATCGCATTTGGCCAGATCGGCCTCGTGCACGATCAGCTCGTCGCCCTCTGTCTCGGCCCGGGCCACCACGAACCCGTCCGGGTCGACGATGATCGAACCCGCGAACATGTGGTTGCCGTCTTCCATCCCGCCCTTGGCCACCGCCACGGCGTAGGTCGAATTCTGGTAGGCCCCGGCGCAGACCGACAGCTCGTGGTGATAGATCCGCCGTTCCATGCCCTCTTCGGCCGACAGGTTGTTCTGCGACGGCGTATTGTAGCCCAGAGCCACCAGCTGCACGCCCTGCAGCCCCATCACGCGCCAGCTTTCCGGCCAGCGGCGGTCGTTGCAGATCGACATGCCCATGATGGCGCCCTGGTTGCGCACCACGCCGAACCCGGTGTCGCCGGGCAGGAAATAGCGCTTTTCCAGGTGCTGATGCGTCCGCTCCGGCTCATACTCGGCATGGCCGGGCAGATGCGTCTTGCGGTACTTCAGCACGATCTCGCCCTCGGGGGAGACGATGATCGAGGTGTTGAAATGCTCGCCCTCGGGCGTCAGCTCGCAATAGCCGAAGGTGAAGCCCATGCCATAGTCCTTCGCCCGGTCGAACAGCGGCTGCACCGCCGCGTTGGGCATCTCGGTTTCGAACCAATGGTCGAACTCGGCCCGGTCCTCGACGTAGAAGCGCGGGAAGAAGGTGGTCAGCGTCATTTCCGGATAGGCCAGGAACTGCACGCCCTTTTCATGCGCCTCGTCCATGAGCTTCAGCATCCGGGCGACGACCTCTTCGCGGGTCTCGGCCTTCTGGATGCCGCCGATCTGCGCGCCGCCGATAACGAGTTTGGTCATGCGATCTTCCTTTCAGTATCGTTCAATGTATCGCCAGCCCGCGCTGATAGCGCGAGATCAGCCGCACGAGGGGCCACAGGATCGCGACGTAGATCAGTGCGGCCATGATGAGCGGCGAGGAATTGTAGGTGACCGAGCGCGCCATGTTCGCGGAATAGAGCAGCTCGGACAGGGACACGACCGAGGCCAGCGACGTCAGCTTCACGACCTCGACGGTATTCGACAGCAGGTCCGGCAGCACGTTGCGCACCGCCTGCGGCAGGATCACGTTGGCCAGGCACTGCGCCTGGCTCAGCCCGGTGGCGCGGGCGGCCTCGGTCTGGCCCTTCGGGACCGACTGGATGCCGGCGCGGAAGACCTCGGCGAAGTAAGAGGAGTTGTTGAGGAAGAAGGCGATGACCACGGCGAAGAACGGGCTCAGCTCCAGCCCGGCGAAGGGCAGTCCGGAATAGACGAACACCAGCAGGACCAGCGGCGGCAGCGCGCGAAAGAGGTCGATGAAGGCCACCGCCGGCCATTTCAGCCAGCGCCGCGGCGACAGCGCGGCAAGCGCCAGCACAAGCCCGCCGCACAGCCCCAGCCCGATCACGACAGCGCAAAGTTTCAGCGTGACGATCAGACCCTTGAACAGCAGCGGCCAGGCCTGGGCCATGATGTCGAGATTGAAGAAGAGGTCGATGAAATTGGCCATCGTCACACCGCCCAGGAATAGCGTTTTTCAAGACCGCGCGACAGGATCACGACCGGCAGGAAGATCGCCAGGTAGGCCAGCGCGGCCATGGTCAGCGGCGTGGCGGAGCCCGAAAAGCTCTGCGCCGAAGACGACACGGCGAGGATCTCCTTGACCCCGATGACCGACCCCAGGGCCGTCATCTTGGTGATCGCCAGCGCCCGGTTGACCAGCGGCGGGATGCCCATGCGCACCGCCTGCGGCAGCGCGATATCGAACAGCGTCCGCGCAAAGCTGAGCCCCGTGGCGCGGCCGGCTTCCCATTGCCCCTTGGGCACGGCGGTCAGACCGGCCCAGAAGATCTCCTCGGCGAAGGCGGCCAGCACGCCGCCCAGCACGAGGATCAGGACCAGAGGCCCCGACAGGCTGATGCCCAGCCCCGGCAGGCCGAAATAGAAGATCAGGATCACCACCAGAGGCGGCAGCGCGCGGCCCAGGTCGGCAAAGACCACGATGGGCATGGTCAGGTACCAGCGCCCCAGCGTGCGCAGGCAGGCCAGCGCCAGCCCAAGGGCAAGGCCGCCGACCACGATCAGCCCGCTCAGCCAAAGCGTCGTGACGATGGCCGACAGCAGGTCCGGCAGGTATTTCGCCATGACCGCGCCGTCAAAGAAGGTGTCGAGGAACCTCATGCCCAGTCCTTATTCCCCGCCCTTGCGCAGGCGCGACAGGAAGGCCCGCAGCCGCTCGGAACTGGGATTGCCGAAGATCTGCTCGGGCGGGCCGGATTCCACCACGACACCGCCATCCATAAAGACCACCCGATCGGCGGCCTCGCGGGCGAATTCCATCTCGTGGCTGACAACGACCATGGTCATGCCCTGCTCGCGCAGCTGCTTCATGACCTTCAGCACCGAACCGACCAGTTCCGGATCCAGCGCCGAGGTGGGTTCATCGAAAAGCATCACCTTGGGATCCAGCGCCAGCGCCCGCGCGATGGCAACGCGCTGCTGCTGACCGCCCGAGAGTTCGCCGGGCATGGCATCGGCCTTGTGCGCCAGCCCCACGGTGTCCAGCATCTCCATGGCGCGGGCCTGTGCCACGGCCTTGTCGCGTTTCAGCGCCTTGACCTGCGCCAGCATCACGTTGGCCAGCACGGATTTGTGCGGGTAGAGGTGGAAGCCCTGGAACACCATGCCGATCTTCAGCCGCATCCGGTCCAGCGCACGGCCGTGGCAGGCGGTGACGTGTTCACCGTCCAGCAGGATGGAACCCGAGGTCGGCTCTTCCAGCCGGTTGCAGCAGCGCAGCATCGTGGATTTGCCCGACCCGGACGGGCCGATGACAAAAACCAGCTCTCCCGCCTCGACGTTCAGGTCGATCGAGGTCAGCACCCGGACATCCCCGAACTGCTTTTCCAGCTTGTTGATTTCCAGCATCGGGCGGTCGTGGACCCTGGAATTTGGGCGATGGGTGCCGGGTGCGGCGTGCGGCGCTGCGGACATGGGAAAGCTCTCGGGGTGGCGGGCGGGACGTCAGGCGCCCCGCCCGAGGGTTGCGTGGATCAGAATTCGCAGCTCATGTCGTGAGCGGTGTCGTCATAGCCGTCGAATCCGGGCGTGCCGTAGCCCGGCGTGGGCGTGACGATCGTCGTGCCCTCGGCCGGGGTGACGCCGAACCATTCTTCGGACAGGGCGGCCATGGTGCCGTTGCTCTTCAGGCATTCCAGCACCGCGTCGATCTTGTCGCGGGTCTCGGTGTCGTCCTTGCGGAACGGGAAGGCCCAGACCAGGCCGGTGGGGTATTCATAGCTCAGGTCGATGCGCGGGTTCTTCTTTGCCGCCCAGGCCGAGACGGTCGCGCCGGCCAGGTTGGCATCCGCGCGGCCCGTGGCCACGGCCTCGACCGCGTCGGTGTTGGTGCCATAGGCCACGACCTCCCAGCCGAATTCCTCGGCGCGGTCGTTCAGGAAGCTTTCATAGACCGAGCCCTTGTTGACGGCGATGGTCTTGCCTTCGAAGGCCTCCAGCCCGTCCATCGGATCGGATCCGGCCGGCACGGTAAAGGCAAAGTTGGTGTCCATGAAGCCTTCGGTGAACAGCAGGTTCGCGGCGCGTTCCTCGGTCACGGTTGTGGGGGCCACGAGGAAATCGTAGGTGCCGGCCTGCAGCGCGGGGATCAGGCCCGAGAACTGCGCGGCGATGACCTCCATGTCGGTGCCGAGCGCCTCTCCGATGGCGGCGGCCAGGTCGACGTTGAAGCCTTCGACGCCGCCGGACATGCTGGGCATCGCATGCGGCGCAAAGGTGCCGTCAAGCGCGACCTTGTAGCCGTCGGCGTGTCCGGGAAGGGCAAGAACCGCCAGGCTGGCGGACAGAAGTACGTGCTTGGGGATCATGGGATGCTCCGAGTTGGGTTGGCGATATTGAGGTGTTTCGTGGCGTCGTCGACGCGGGCTGTGCCGTTCACAAAGCCGCCGGGAGGGAGCGAGGCAATAGAACAATAGATTATATTATGACTATAATAATAGTCTTAGATTATACATCGGCGGCGACGGGTACGGGCGCCCGATGGCCGGCGTCCGTTTTCGGAGTCCGATAACCCTTTGTGAAGACGTTGATTTTCGCACCACCCAAACGAGCGATACACGCGCTCTGCCGCGCCGGATGGCAACTGGCGCCCGGCACCGGCGCCCCCTCCGCCGCTGAAGGCACGTGCTGAATTTTCGTGCACTCCGACGCGGCGACGGTCCTCACCCCCTCCGGCCAGCGGCCCGGACGACCTTTGCCGTCGCGGGCGACTCCCGTGGCACCCGGCCTTGCCCCCGCCTCGTGGCCGGCCCTCCGGATCGCGGCATAGTGAATGCCGGTTTCGTCCCGTCTCTGCGTTGCGAACCAGGCGCCAAGGCCCGGAAAGACCCGCAATTCACCAACTTTTACAGTCTGTTGGCCCGACATCGGCGCCCCGCCCGGCGCCGTCGCGCAAGCCGCGCCGCCCGTCTCCGCGGAACAGGCGTCCAAGGACACCGCTATGGGCGCGCGCGCGGTGGGCTGGTAGGTTTCAGGGATGACCCGCCGCATCCCACGCTTCACCCCTTTCCGCGCCGCGATGTTCGCAATTCCGGCTGCCATCGCCTGTCTTGCCCTGGCGGTTTTCCTGCAGCCGGGCCCGAGCCAGGGCGCGCAGGAGGACGACATGTTCGGCGCGGCCGACCTGCAGGACCTGCTGGCCGCTTTCGAAGACGAGCCCTTCGCGCGGCCCTCCGGCCCCTGGAGCGTGTCCTTGCCGCGGGACTACGGCGCGCATGAGGCGATGCGCGGGGACACGTGGATGATGGCCCTGCATCTCGAAGACGAGGCCGGCACCCGGATCGGCATGACCTTCGGGCTTGTCCGGCTTGGGCTGAGGGCACAGGCGCCCGGCTCGCAGGCCTCTCCCTGGGCGCTGCGAACGCTTTACAGAGGCCATCTGAGCCTGGCGGAAGACGGCGCCGCAGCACTTGAGGCCGAGGAACGGTTCAGCCGCGGGGCCGGTGCCGCCGGAGCGGATAGCCCGTCGCGCAAGCTGTGGCTCGACGACTGGCAGATCGACTATGGCGGCGCTTCCGCGCAAGAGGGCCTGACCCTGTCGGCAAGCGCCAATGGCCTTCCTGTCCGGCTGCACCTGTCGCCCGCCAAGGCCCCGGTGGCGATGGCCGGCGACGACGGCGCGCCCGTCCGCGGATTCGTGATCCCCAGGCTGAACGTCCAGGGGACCATCGGCAAGGCAGAGGCGGAACGCCGTGTCCACGGTGTCGCCTGGCTGGACCGGCTTTGGGGGGACCTGCCCCTGCCCGGCGGCCCGCTGTCGAACCAGCGGCTGATCCTTCATCTCGACGACGGGACCGATCTGACGCTGTTGCGCACGCAGCGCAGCGACGGGCGCGGATTGGCCACGGTTGAGGGCCTGGCGGTGTTCCCGGACGGAGAGGCCCTGCCCCTGCCGCCCGACGGGCCCGGGGCGATCGACATGACCGCGACCGCGTCCTGGACAACGCAGGACGGCTCCGCGACCTATCCGGTGGCCTGGCAGCTGACCGGGCCGGGGCTTGATCTGACGGTCGCGCCCATGATCGAGAACCAGGACCCCGGCTTCGCGCTTCCCGGTTGGATCGGGGCCGTCACCGTCTCCGGCCGCCACGACGGCGTTCAGGTGGCGGGCATGGGAACCTTGCAGATGACCGACGGGAGTGCACCATGATCCGGGCGTTCGATGCCCCCCTCTTGCGGCCACTGTGTCTGATCGTCGCCGCCGCGCCGCTTCTGCTGGCGGGCTGCCGGGACGAAGCCGAGACCGAGGGTGACGCCGCGCGCCACCGCTCGCCGACCGGCGCCGTGGCACGGTCGGAACAGGCGGCGGGCGATCCGGAAAAAGGCTACGACGCGCTTGTCAACGAACCTTACGTGTCCTGCGGGATCCCCTGGTCGGCCTACAGCCGTCTCAATCCGGATCCCGGGCTTTCGGTTCCGGGGCGGACGGGCCGGAATGCCGAATTGCCCTATGCCTCGACCGCCCATGTCAACGCCGACGGGGTCGAGATCGTCTCGGGCAATTGCCTGATTTGCCACGCCAACCGGATCGGCGACGAGGTCATCGTGGGCCTGGGCAACGAATTCGCGGATTTCACACGGGACCCGAGGCGCCTGGCGCTTCAGGCGGCCAATTACGTGCGCGGCGCGCCCGAGACCGCCGCCTGGCAGCACTGGGCCGACCGGGTCGAGGGCATCGGGCCTTATGTGCAGACCAGGACGGTCGGGGTGAACCCGGCGCCGAACCTGACCTGGGCGCTGATGGCGCATCTTGATCCCGAAACGCTGGCCTGGTCGCAAGAGCCGCTGATCGCACCGCCGCCCGAGGATCCGATTCCGATCAGCGTGCCGCCCTGGTGGGGGATGCGGAAGAAGAACGCCATGTTCTACACCACGATCGGGCGCGGCGATCATGCGCGGTTCATGCTTCTGGCCTCGATGCTCTGCATCGAAAGCCCCGAAGAGGCCGAGGCGATCGCCGGCTATGCCGAGGACATCCGCGCCTATATCACGTCGCTCGACGCGCCGGACTACCCCTATCCCGTTGACGAGACGCTGGCCGCGCGCGGGGCAGAGATCTTCCAGCGCGACTGCGCCGCCTGCCATGGCACCTATGGCGAGGACGAGACATACCCCAACCTCGTCATCCCCTACGAGGAGGTCGGCACCGACCCGACCTATGCGGTCGAACAGACCGACGGGTCGCGCGACCGCTTCTACGACTGGGTCGCGCGGTCCCCCTATGGCGATGACCAAAGCGCCGCTCCGGCGCCGGGATACATCGCCCCGCCGCTGGACGGCGTCTGGGCGACGGCGCCCTATCTGCACAACGGGTCGGTCCCCAACATGGCGGCGCTGTTGTCCAGCAGCCTCCGCCCGACGTTCTGGCGGCACCGGACCGACCCGCGCCGCTATGATCCCGAAGTCATGGGCTGGGCGCACGAGGTGCTCGACACCGGTCAGGAAGAAGAGACAGACCCGGACGCCCGGCGCCTGATCTACGACACCACGCTTCGGGGCTACGCCAATACCGGCCACAGCTATAGCGACGACCTCGACGATGCGTCCGTGCAGGCCCTCATCGAATATCTGAAGACCTTGTAGGGTGCTGCCGCCACAGGGCAGCATGCTAAAGCCGGGACCGCGACGTCACCTTTTGCGGATCCGCAGATGTGGCCCGGCACGGTCTGGTGGAGCGCTCGGCCCGCTCTCCGCCCTCCCGGCGACGGGGTCGCAACAGGCCCATGCGGCCGACCTGCTGCCATCCTCATGTAGGGGCTTCTCCTGGTGGGTCCGGGGTATAGACTGTGTCTGCGCACGGCAGGAGGACAGAGATGAAGAATGGCACCATCCCTCTGGCAGACATGAGCCTTACTTTGGTTCCGGCCGCTCAGGGCGCAAAAATCGCAGGCGGCGACGGGGCGATCCATTACCTGAACCAAACCGCGGCTGCCGTGTGGCTGCTGGCAGACGGCAGCCGCGATGCTGACGCCATCGCCGCAGAGATCGCACGCATCTTCCTCCTCTCCGAGCCTCCGACCGAGGACATCACCCGCGCTCTCGATCTTCTGGCGGACAAGGGGCTGCTTCAGCGAGGCGGATAAAGAAAAACGAAACAGGCGTACCGGCCCGCCGGATCGGTATGGTCCTTTGGCAGCCGGGGAATCCGCCAGTCGGCGCCAATGCATTGCTCAAGCATCCGTTCGGCCTGGCGCGGCACCGCAAAGGGCACGCCCCGCAGCGTTGCCTGACGGAAGGGTCGGATCGCGCGCGAAGGAAGGGTTCCCGGAAGCGTCGGATAACCGAAAAAACGCGCGCCCGTCACGAAGCCGGTGAAAACCTCGATCCCATGGTCGAAACGGCCGCTTGGAGACCGGACCGCACGCAGCATGAAGCGGCCCGGAGAGTGCCCCGGCATGATCCGGTCGAAGCCGGCAAAGTGATCGAAGATTCGTTTCCGTTCGCGGGTGACCCCCGCGGCCGAACGTGCCCGGCTGACATAGGCCACATCGATATCGAAATCGTGCGGAATAAGGTCGCCCTCGCGGATGGCCCCCAGAAGCGTGCCCCAGGTCAGGAACAACTGCAGGCCGAACTCGACCTGGAACATCAGTTCAACCGATTTCAGCTCCTGGACCAGGGAATCGAGATACTCCGAAGGGTAGTCCATGAACCATTTCGATGGACGCCCGTAGTGGTCAATCCGTTCGGGATTGTCGGTATAAAGATATACGCTCATGGGAAAAATCTACCATCTTTAAAGTTGTGTGCTAGGGTCTGCAAAACATGCATCTTTCGTGATGCGTTCACGTGAACTGGACGTATGGGGAGGACTTCGATGGCTGATGGTTCTGATCTCGACCCGAAGCGGCGGACGCTTCTGGCATCGGTTCTGGCCGGTGGCGCGCTTTATGCTGTTCCAATGATCGCCACGCTCACGTCGGCCACGACTGCGCATGCGGCGGGCAACGGCGGTCGGCCTGAAACGCCTGGCGCACAGGGTCAGGGACCTGACCGCCGCCCGGCCGAGCCCGGAGAGGGCGGGCGTGGTGTCGATACCGACAGGAACCCCGGCAACGGTCACGACGGCGGACCCGGGGACGGCGCTGCCGGATCTTCGAGCGATGGCGGAACAGGGGACGGCGCCGGCTCTTCGGAGGGTGGCGGAGCCACAGATGGCGGCGCAACGTCGAGCGACGGGGGCTCCGGCTCGGGCGATCCCGTCGCAGGCACTGGCCCGTTCCGGCCATCGGACATCGGACGCGGCTTCGCCTGAGCCTGACGTGCTGACGGTTTTCACCGAAGGCGTCTTCGATCTGCTGCATGCCAATCACATGGCGATGCTCCGGCAGGTCCGAAGCATGGGTGATCGCCTGATTGTGGGCGTCACACCGGATGCCGACGCTGCGGCCTACAAGCGGGTTCCGATCCTGACGCTCGAGGAACGCATGGAAACGCTGCGGGCGTCAGGCCTGGCCGATGAGGTCGTCGTATGCCCAACCGCCAACGGAGCGGCTTTGACAGAAGCGTTCCTGAAAGCCCACGACATCGGGCTGGTCGTCTATTCAGGCACCGGCTGGGACGAATTTTACCGCGTTCCGACAGAGATGGGCATCATGCTGAGACTGCCCTACCGGGGCGGTCTTTGCACCTCGACGATTATCGACCGCATCCGTGCCCGCGACGATCTTTGATCCCGGCCCCGGCAGCCGCTGCCCCATCCACTTGCCGATATGCGAGCCCTGCGATTGCTCCAGGACCAGCTTGTCCCGGTGTTGATCGACGGTTCGACCTGATGGTGCAGTTCGCAGGTGGTGCGGACCCCTTTGTCCGTTCGCTGCGGTCGGCCCAAAACAACGACAGCGGTTTACGCCGAAACGGCCCGGCATCGGGCGAATGCGCGCGGCAATAGCCAGTTTGCTCATTAAGCGAACCTGATAGTCACGGCCGTGATCAATAGCTTAGGTCCACCCAGTTCTCCACTCAGCTACGCGTCCCCCCATAAGGCGACAACCAGGGCCAGTCCTCCGGAAATCAGGACAGCCGATGAAAGTTTCGTCAGCCACGGCAGACCCAGGGCAAGCTTCTCCAGCCCCACGAAGAGGGCAAGCGCCGCAATCCAGAGCAGGTTCATGACTCCTCCGACAAAAAGCAGCACCATCAAGGCCCAGCAACAGCCCAGGCAGACCACCCCATTCTGCATCCCCATGCGAAGCGCACCAAGGAGTCCCGGCTTCCAGTTGTGAAGGAAGAACAGGAATGGATGCTGGCAATGCCGCAGGCAGGCCTGCTTGAGCGGCGAGACCTGATAGAGGCCCGCACCGACAAGAACCGCCGCCGCCATCGATGCTTGCGAGAACTCCATCATGGCGTTTACCTGACCGAGCGACACCAGCCCCCATTGCAGGACCGTTGCGGCGAGGCTGAAACCACCCCAGACCATCAAATACCCGAACAGAAACACCGAAGCGGCGGCAAAGGGGTGGTCAACCTTGTTATTCTTTCGCACGAGTGTCGTGTAGAACAGGATCGTCGGCGCGGCGCTGGGGACCATCATTGCGACCATCATGACCCACCACATCATGAAGACCAGCACCCCGTAGCGCGGCGTCCACGCGACCGATGCCATCATCATGTCCGGCATCCTGACCACCATACTGGTCATCTCGATGGCGGACATCGGCATACCTATCCCGGTGACGGTATAGGCCGCCGCGATCATCACCACGGTGACAAGCCCGGCCATGGTGATGAAACGGTCCCGCTTTAGCGTACGTTCGAAAGGGCCTCCATCATTCGCGCGTGCGCCACGCCCGTTCATGCCCGGCCCGTTCAAGCAGACCAGGCAAACGGGGCGAAGTGCCCGTTCCTGGAACCGGTGGCATCGTCCCAGTCAATCCCGAACGCATTGAAACGGCTGTTCAACGCCTTGGCGAGGGCAAGGCTCGTGCTGACCGGGTGGGGAACGTTTTCGATCCTGACAGGGCCGCCGTCCGGAAGAGCGCTGGTGATCACCTCGATCTGCTGGTCGACCATGTCGCCGGCCGACACGGATATCCTGTTGCCGTCGGACACAAAATGGATTGGGCGTTTCTCCATACCGGCCACTTCGCCGACAAGCGGTCCCAAAGCCTCCATCGGACCACCGGCCGCCCCTGTCGCGATGTCACCGATCGCGGCCGTCTGTTCATCGCTGGCCTTCTCATCCACGATCAGACCGACCTTGATGTTCCCGTCAGCCATTGCGCCGGGCGCATGCAAAAGGACGATGAAACTCAGGCCGTCCAGCGAAACCCCGTCCTTTTCGCCCTTGGTGATTTTCATCGCGATCGCCGCCTTGCAATCGCCTTCTGTCGGGACCGCCGTCAGATTTGACGTGATGCAAGGGCACAGGAAATCGCAGTTGCAGGTCTCCATGTAGTCGCCCTCGATGTGCCATTCAGCCATTGTCTTTCCTCCCTGACCAGCGTCAGGATAGCACGTCGGACCAATTCATGCACGCGTGTGGTCGACAGGCGGGGAAGTCTCCTTGTGAATTTAGGATCTTAGACACCTGCCTGACTGATGTCCGTGGCGGCCGCGAAAAGCAGTCGCGGCAGGTCGGCAGGCACTCCGAAAACCACGCACGACCGGCCTGCGCCCATGGTACCGAAGAAGCCGTTCCCGGCCAGGAAAGCGAGGCGATCGACCGTTTGAAGCAGCGCATGATGACGGTCGCTGCGGGGCGGCGCTGCCGGCCTCGAACAGCCTCTGCAGAAGGGCGTCCGCCGGTGCGGAACCCGCGGTGCATCCACCTGTCAGGAGGCCCAGTCGCGGCCGGCGGCATGGGCACGTTCGCGCGCGCTCGGCGTTTTCGACGGGCGGAACGGGACCTCCACGACCTCCGCGTCGACCGGTTGGCCGGTCCTTTCGGCATAGGCCTCCGGCAATTCGACACGAAACGCGGTTTCAGGCCCGCTCATCTCCCAGGGGACATACCCGAGGGCAATGTTGTGCCCAAGCTCCGGCGACCACCAGGGCGACGTGATGTAACCGACACGCGCGCCATCAGGCGTGCTGATCAGCCAGAAATCAGGGGCATAGTCGGTGATCGGCTTCCCCCCCATGGCCAGGCCGACAAGCTTGAGCCGAAAGGGCGACCGACCCTCGTCGATCGCGGCCCGTTGCGCCTCAAGCGCGGCACGGCCGATGTAGTCGGACTGCTTCTTGCGGGGCACCTGGTATGCAAGGTTCAGCTGCAGGGGCGACGTTTCGATATCCATGTCCTGCCCCCACGACAGGATGCCGGCGGCGATGCGCCGGTGATGCGCCGGCGCGATCACCCGCAGCCCAAAGCGCGCGCCCAGGCTCCGGATCTCGTACCAGACCAACTCGGCGTTGAGCGAGGCGTCCCGGACAAAGACCTCGTAGCCCTTTTCCCCCGAGAATCCGGTTTGGCTGACCACGACGGGACATCCCGCCAGCTCCGCCTCCATCAGCCCGTAATAGGGCAGATCGTGGATCGCATCGCCGAAAAGCTCGGCCATGAACTCCTCGGACAGGGGGCCCTGGATCTGAAGCGGGGCCACGTCCAGTTCGGCGATATCGACATCGAGGCCGAGGCCCACGTTCACGCCCTGCAGCCACAACAGGACATCGCTGTCCGACAGCGAGAACCAGAACTCGTCCTCGGCCAGCCTCAGCAGCACCGGGTCGTTCACGATCCCGCCCTTCTCGTTGCAGAGGATCGCGTATTTGCCCCGCATGGGCGCGATCTCGGTCGCATCGCGCGTGATGACGCGGTTCACGAAGGCTTCGGCCTCGGGGCCGCGGACCCGGATCTGGCGCTCGACCGCCACGTTCCAGAGCGTCACGCGGTTGACCAGCGCGTCATACTCGGCCATCGCGCCGCCATCCTCCGGCTTCACGTAGCCGCGGGGGTGATACATCCGGTTGTAGACTGTCGCGCGCCAGCAGCCGGCCTCGACCGACAGATGCCAGAACGGCGATTTGCGCACGCGTGTCGAGATAAGCATCTGCACGGGCGTGGGCCCGGATTGGCGCAGATTGCGCGGGACCAATCGGTCGGATTGATCGACGCCGGGCACGTTGGGATGCGTGCGGGGTGCGGTCTTCATGGCGAACCTCCCTCGTCGAATCACCCCAAGGATGCCTGTTGGAGGACCCTTTTCGCAAGGAACGCGGGTTGGGCGGCGCCATGGAGACCCCGGATCAGGGGTGTGCGAGGGCGTGGCGATTACGCTCGACCGGCCGATCGTTCAAAAGGCCGGAACTCCGATCCGCATTCTTCTCGACCTGGACAGGAACGGCAAAGAAGACAAGCCCGATCCGGACGATACCGGTGGGACCGACCTCCGCCGCATCGGAGGACTCAAGACGGATTTTCGGACGTCTGCAATTGCCGACTTTATATCTTTGATCGCAAATCTGCGCGCCCATCAGGCAGGACCAGCCCGCCTTTGCCTGCATCTCTACGGCCGTTTTCAGCGCGCGCCTTGTTCAGGCCGGCTCCAACTGCCGGGCGTTCAAGGCAGTTGCCGCAAGCAGCCGGCCCAAACACAGGTCCAAAGGCCCGCACACGCAAAGCACCGATTTCAAGGAATTTTTTGGTACCGCCTCCCCGGCTTGAACGGGGGACCTCTGGATCCACAATCCAGCGCTCTAACCAACTGAGCTAAGGCGGCACTGGCGGCTCATGTACCCAAGGCCGCCCCCCTTTGCAACCCGATTCCAACCCGATCAGAGAGAGATCCGCCAGCTCTGTTCCACCAGCTGCACGCCGAAGCTCGTCACCGGCTTGCTCTCGGTCAGCTCCCACCCCGTGGCGCGGTAGAGCGCACAGGCCGCGCGGTGGCTTTCATGGGTCCAAAGCTGCATCCCGCCATAGCCCGCCCCGCGCGCGAAGCCCATGCAGGTCGCCAGCAGCCGCTTGCCCAGCCCCTGCCCCCGCGCCTCGGGCTCCAGCAGGAACAGCCGCAGCTTGGCGGTCCTGTCATCCAGCCGAACGCAGAAGATGCTGCCAAGACGCCGGTCCCCGGCCTCGGCGATCCAGCCCCGTTCGCATGCCGGATCGTGCCCGGCGATGAAGGCGTCAAGGATCGCGGCCACCAGCGGCCCGAAACTGTCGTCGAACCCCTCGTCGCGCGCGTAAAGCGTCTGGTGCCGCTCTACCAGCCACGGTGCGTCCCCGGCGCGGAACTCTCTGATCACAGGCGCATCCATGGCGTCAGCGAAGCCCAAGCCCGCTTGCTTTTCAAGCGCGATGCCGCTAGCCAGACCCGTCATCGACGGAGGCCAGCATGGGCATCAACACGGAAAGCGATATCGAGGCCAACCTGCAGATCGGTCCGACCGACAAGGGCATGGTGCGGCTCTTCATCGAGGCGAAGGGGCTTGAGGTTCCGATGGATTTCGAACCCGACGAGGCCCGCGAGATCGCCGAAGAGATCATGGCCGCCGCCAATGCCGCGGAGAGCGTGAAGCGCTGACAGGGCACGACGCCGGCAAGGGGGCTGCCAACAGACCGACCCGCCCGGCCCCTTGTCCCCTGTCCCGGCCCGCGCTTATCCCAGGACCATCTCGGGGTCCCGCAGCGCCTGCAGGCGCCGGGCCGCGTGGGTGGCGAATTTCTGGATCATCACCTTGCGCCGCGCCGGCGCCAGCTTGTCCTCGGGGCCCATGCGGATCACCTCGGCATCATAGGCGTCGGCGATGATCAGCCCCGTGTCGGTGGGCAGCAGATCGGTCGGGAACTCGGTATCGACCGCCCAGAAGAACCGGTCGCACCACTCCAGATACCCATGCCACTTGCCGTCGCTCATGTAATCCGCGCGTGAGGATTTGCATTCGACGATCCAGATTTCGCCCTTCGGGCCAAGCGCCAGCACATCCACGCGCAGCCCCCGCACGGGCACGAATTCCTCGACCGTGACAAGGCCCAGACCGGCCAGGTGGCGGCTGACACCGCGCGCCAGAAGCTGGCCTGGCATAAGCTGTGGAACAGGGTTCATATCCATGAGGACAGGATATGAACGAACCGGGAACGAAATCAACCGCAAAGGAGGGGTTGTCGCGCCCCCTCCGGACACATAGGTTCATCCGGCGACGGGGTCTGCCCTTCCTGTGGACGGGTGCATTCCGGTGGCCTTAAGCAATTCCGAGGGAGCTGGCTCTGTCTAGGCCCTGGTCTAGTTACCTGGCGCCCACCTGTATATACAGGTCCTCGGGAATGAGAATACCGCACGTTTGTGGTGGTCCCCCGTCGCATATTCCCCTCTTTTGGCATGTTCCCCGCGTTTGACAGGGGGGGCCGGATCACGCTGCCCGGCCCCAGGCCGCAACGGCGGCGTCCACCTGGTGCACCGCCCGGCGTGCCACAGGGTCACGGGCCCTGCCCCCTCCACCGCGTCAGCATCCAACGCGTCAACACTGCTGCGGCGAAAGCCTGGCCCGTTGCTCAGGCTCCGAAGCGCGAACCGGTATTGCTGTCCCGGCCAGTCGCGGTTGCCCTCCGGAAGCTCAGGCGGGCGGGGACATGGCTCTTGCCCGCACCGTTGGCGCCGGTGACGATCAGACGCTGCATCCTGTCCCCAAAACGAAAAAGATGCCCGCAGCCATTGGCCCGGGCATCCCGCCTGTCTTTCTCTGCAGTGTCCCGGCCCGGGCCGAAGACCGCGTTAGCGCCGCTGGCGCAGGTTCCGTTGCAGCGGGTTGCGATCGCGCTCGGCCGGCACGCGGACCGGCACGTAATCGACCACGCCGTAACCCCGGCCGCCGCCGGTGTCGTCCGACTCGGCCATCGACATCACGTAGATGCCGAACTGCACGCCCGCGAAGACGATGCCGTTGAAGAACCACAGCAGGAAGGCGGCCAGCAGTCCCACGTCAGAGCCAAGGATCAGCCCCCGCAGGTTGACGACGTTGAAGCCCAGCAGCAGGGCCACGAAAACCGCGGCGATCCCGAAGCCGATAAGGCACTGGCGCAGGTAGAGTTTCAGAAGATCAGGCATGAGCGTTTCCCCTCTTACATCTCGAAGGTAGCATGTCTGAGCAAAGGGTCCAGCCCTTCCCGCTTCCCCGTGGCCATATACCGCTATCATGGCAAAACGCCGCGATTCGGGACGGACCGTCGCCGGGCCGGAGTGTCAAAGAAACGGCACGTGCCGGAAAAACCGTCAGGGCTCAGGGGGTCCGGCGCGCCGTGCCCGGCGCAATGCGGCAGCGCGGCGAGTCGCAGGCCCGCCCAATCGCAGCGTCACCGCGACACCGACCGGCGCACCCAGAACCGGCGCTCAGAACGCCTCGGGCCTGGCCTCGCGCGCCATGTGATCCAGCACGGCATTGACGAAACTCGCCTCCTTGCCCTCGGGAAAGAAGGCGCGGGCGATGTCGACATATTCGCTGATCACCACCTTGGGCGGCGTGTCCGACTGAGTCATCTCGGCGCCCGCGGCGCGGAACAGGCCGCGCAGGGTCGGGTCGATCCGCGCGATGGGCCACTTGGCCACCAGCGCGCGGTCGGTCATCTGGTCGATCGTCGCCTGGTAATTGACCGCATCCCCGATCGTCTTCTCGAAAAGCGCGACATCGCCTTCCAGGAATTCGTCGCCGTCGTAGGTCGCGCCGAAGCGGTAATCGAGGAACTCCTTCACCACCTGGCGGGTGGATTGTTCCGATTTCTCCATCTGGAACAGGGCCTGCACGGCATAAAGCCGGGCGGCGGATTTCATCTTGCGCTTGAGGTTGCCGGAACGGGCGGGCGTGTCTGCGGTCATCGGACGGATCGGGGCCTAACGGTCGGAAGAAAGGAAATCGCCCGCGGAGGTCTTGAAACCGACGCCCTTGGTGCGATCGCCCCACTTACGGCTGAGCGCCAGCAGATGCAAGGCCGCCGCCGCGGCACCGCCGCCCTTGTCCTGATCCGCCGGATCGGCGCGCACGACGGCCTGCTCGCGGGTCTCGACCGTCAGGATGCCGTTGCCGATGCACAGGCCCTGCAGGCCCATCAGCTGGATCGCCCGGCTCGAATCGTTGCAGACGGTGTCGTAATGCGTCGTCTCGCCCCGGATCACGCAGCCCAGCGCGACATAGGCGTCGTAATCGCACAGCCGCGCCGCCATGCCGATCGCGGTTGGCACTTCCAGCGCGCCGGGCACCTCGGCCACCTCGGCGGTGCCGCCGGCCGCCTCGATCTCGGCCTTTGCACCTGCGATCAGGTTGTCGGCGATATCCCGGTAATAGGGTGCCACGACGATCAGCACCTTGGGCGCCTCGTCGAAGCTTGGCCGTGGCAGCGCGTAATGGGTTTCGGAACCGGCCATGATACTAGTCCTTCGAGATCGGGCGCGTGCCCGTGATTTCCAGCCCGTAGGCCTCGAGGCCCACCACGTTGGGCACCTTGTGATTGGTCACCAGCACCAGCTTAGACAGCCCCAGCGAGGTCAGGATCTGCGCGCCCAGCCCGTATTGCCGCAGCGTCTGGGGCGACACGTCGCTCTGGTCGGTCAGCTTCATCGACAGGTCGCGCAGCAACACCACGACACCCCGCCCCTCTTCGGCGATGATCTTCATGGCGTCGGAGAATTCGCTCGCCCGTTCGACCCCGCAGGCGCCAATCACGTCCCGCATCGGATCCAGCACGTGCATCCGAACCGGCACCGGCTCGTCCGTGGTGATGTCGCCCTTGATCAGCGCGATATGCTCGGCGCCCTTGGTCTCGTCGGTGAAGATCCGCAGATCCCAGTGCCCGCCATGCGCGCTCTCGATCGAGCGCCGCTCGGACAGGCGCACCAGGTTGTCGTTGCGCCGGCGATAGCCGATCAGGTCGCTGATCGTGCCGATCTTCAGCCCGTGCTTCTGGGCAAAGGCGATCAGGTCCGGCAGGCGCGCCATGGTGCCGTCCTCGTTCATGATCTCGCAGATCACGCCCGACGGGTTCAGCCCGGCCAGCCGCGCAAGATCCACCGCGGCCTCGGTATGGCCGGCACGCACCAGCACGCCGCCGTCGCGGGCGCGCAGCGGAAAGACATGACCCGGCGTGGCGATATCGGCCGGCCCCTTGGACGCGTCGATGGCCACCGCCACCGTCCGCGCCCGGTCATGGGCGGAAATGCCGGTCGACACACCTTCGCGCGCCTCGATCGACACGGTAAAGGCGGTCTCGTGCCGCGACGAATTGTTCGTCGACATCAGCCCCAGGCCCAGCGCGTCGATCCGCGAACCCGGCATCGCCAGGCAGATCAGCCCGCGCCCGTAGGTCGCCATGAAGTTGATCGCCTCGGGCGTGGCCATCTGCGCGGGGATGACAAGATCGCCCTCGTTCTCGCGGTCCTCGTGATCGACCAGGATGAACATGCGGCCGTTGCGGGCATCCTCGATGATCTCCTCGATCGAGGAGATCGCATCGCGCCAGTCCTGTTCGACGGGACCCGGTGTTTCAAAGCTCATGGATATGCCTTTCGCCAGTCCCGTCGCAGATACCCGTTTCGCCCGGCCTTGGCCAGTCTGCGGATGTTTCGAAAAGTCTAATCCGATCTTCAGAAAAACTCACGGCAAAGACATCTTGCACAGGCCCGGAGCGCGGCATTGATCGCCTTGCCCCCGCCCCCCTGGCGCCACGAAACTCCATCGCTCCAAATCGTTACCGTCCGATGAAGACCTGCGCTCTCCGTCCCCCCGCCACGCTCTTCGAGCGCAAAGGATCGCGGGGCCAAACGGGGTGGGTGGGCGGGAGTGCGGCCCCGCGATCCGGCCCCGCCCCCCGCGCGGGCCGCCCGGCTTTCCCGACCGAGTCGCTCACTGATGCGCGAAATACTCCGAGGACCTGAGATAGCCGCAGGCCTGCGCCGCCGTGCTCCATTCCTCTTCCAGGGGCGCGTCCCCGATGATCAGCACCTGCCGCGCCGGCATGCCCTGCGCGCGGATGAACCCCTGCACCCGCTCGCGCATCGCGCTCCAGCTCTCGGTGAACTTCGGTGCGGCGCCGGCGGCGTCCAGCACCGGGTTGGCCTGCAGAACCGCCCCGGGCTGCGCCGGCCGATGCACCAGCGTCAGCTTCTTCGCCGCGCGCACCTGCGCCAGCGCCCGCGTCTCCGCATCCGGCATCTCGGCCCCCGGGCCGATGACCCGCAGCGCATTCGAGGAGAACAGCAGCGCCAGGATGTCGTGCCCCGTCGCCTGCCGGCATTTCGCATAGGCCGCATAGCTCATGCCCAGCTCGGCCGCCCGCCGCACCCGCATCTTCACCACGAACAGCGGAATGGTCTTCGGCATCAGCTTCTGCCGCGCCCGTTTCCACTGGTAGGCGCGATAGGTCACGCCCCGGTCCATCGCCGGCCCGTTGTTGTGCCCGATCCCCGGCAGCTTGCGGCCTTCCATCAAGACGCCTCCGCCAGCCGGGCCACGTAGCGGGCCATCGTGTCGATCTCCAGGTTCACCCGGTCGCCCACGGCGACATCGCCCCAGGTCGTGACCTCCTTGGTATGCGGGATGATGTTCACCCCGAACACCGCCCCCTGCACGTCGTTGACGGTCAGAGAGGTCCCGTTCAGCGCCACCGACCCTTTCGGCGCGATGAACTTCGCCAGCGCCTCGGGCGCGCGGAACGCGAACCGCGTGCTGTCGCCCTCGTCCTGCATCGAGATCACCTCGGCCACGCCGTCCACGTGACCCGACACGATATGCCCGCCCAGCTCGTCGCCGACCTTCAGCGCGCGTTCCAGGTTGACCCGCTTGCCGATCTCCCAGGCGCCAAGGTTCGATTTCGACACGGTCTCGGCGCTGACCTGCACCTCGTACCAGTCCTCGCCCAGGGCCACGACGGTCAGGCAGACCCCGTCCGAGGCGATAGAGGCGCCGATATCGATGCCCTTAACGTCGTAGCTGGTGGTGATGCGCGCGGTCAGGTCTCCGCCCTGGTCCAAGGCGGTGACGGTGCCGATATCGGTGACGATCCCGGTAAACATGTAAGCCCCCGAAAGGTTGATCCTGGTCTGATATGCCTCCGGCCTACCGGCGCCACGCCCCTGCGGCAAGGGGATTTCTTGCGGCACCGCCCCCGTTGCGCCATAGTTTTTCCACAGGTGCTCTCTAAGGATCGCTCCAGCCGTTCCGGCGCCATGTGAGATGACGATGACGCAGCACCCGGTCCTTCGCGACAGCGCCGGCCCGACCGAGGGGCCGGGCGATCAGCCCGCCGCAGGCACGCGCGCGCCTTCCGCGTCGCGGGGCCGGCGGGGCGGTCCGTCCGCCGGGGCGGCGCGCAAGGCCGGCGCTCCCCCTGCCACGCAGAAGGACAAGGGCCCCGGTGGTGCCGGCAGCGCCCGGGCCTTCCTCTTCCTGCAGGGCCCGCACGGCCCCTTCTTCCATCAGCTCGGCCGCATGGTCCGCGCCGCCGGCGGCCGGGTCTGGCGCGTGGGCTTCAACGCGGGCGACCGCGCCTTCTGGTCCGACCGTGCCAGCAGCTACATCCCCTATCGCGGCACGCCCGAAGACTGGCCCGCCACCTTCACCGACCTCATCGGGCGCCACGGCATCACCGATATCGTCCTTTACGGCGACACCCGCCCGATCCACCGCGAGGCGGTGGAGATCGCCCGCGCCCGCGGCCTGACGATCCATGTCTTCGAAGAAGGCTACATGCGCCCCTACTGGGTGACCTACGAACGCGGCGGGTCGAACGGCAATTCCCGGCTGATCGACATGTCGGTCAAGGACATGCAGGTCGCGCTCGCCCTGTCGGACATGGAGGCACCGCTGCCCCCCGGCCATTGGGGCGACATGCGCCAGCACATGTTCTACGGCGCGCTCTACCACTGGTTCGTGATGTTCCGGAACCGCGACTACCGCAATTTCCGGCCGCACCGGGCGCTGTCGGTGACGGCCGAGTTCCGGCTGTACCTGCGGCGCCTGCTGCTGATCCCGGCCCATGCCGCCGACCGCCGCGCCGCCACCTGGCGCATCCGGCGCGGCGGCTTCCCCTATCACCTGGCGCTGCTGCAGCTCGAACACGACAGCGCGTTCCAGCAGCATTCGCCCTTTTCCACCATGTCCGAGTTCCTCGAAGAGGTGATCGAGGGCTTCGTCGAAGGCGCACCGCGCCATCACCACCTGGTGGTAAAGGCCCATCCGCTGGAAGACGGCCGCGTGCCCGTCCGCCAGGTCGTCCGTCAGCTCGCCCGGCGCTACGGCATCGCGGACCGCGTCCATTACGTGCGCGGCGGCAAGCTCGCGCAGCTTCTGAACGACGCCCGCACCGCCGTCACCGTCAATTCGACCGCCGGCCAGCAGGTGCTCTGGCGCGGCATCCCGCTGAAGGTCTTCGGTGCCGCCGTCTATGCCAAGCCCGAATTCGTCTCGACCCAGTCCCTGCCCGACTTCTTCGCCGCCGCCGCCCGCCCCGACAACCGCGCCTACAAGGATTACCGCCGCTACCTGCTGGAAACCTCCCAGCTTCCGGGCGGCTATTATTCCGCGCGCGGCCGCCGCCAGCTGTTGCGCCAGGTCGTCGACATGATGCTCGCCCCCGAGGATCCCTACGACGCGCTCAAGTCCGGCACCGCCGCGCCCCGCCAGCAACTGCGCCTCGTCACCTGAACCCGCGCCGACGCCCGTAGGGTGGGGTTTCACCCCACCGCCCCGACCGATCGGCCGGGCCCCGACATCCGCGCTGACATCAACCTCGCCCCGCAAAGTCCCCTGCCGCTGCAAAAATCCGCAACAGCGGCTCATGGGCAACAGTAAATGCCCCTCCCCGGGCCACGTCTTGCCGCGCACTGGATTTCGAACCCCGGTTCCGGTAGCTTTTCCCAAAACGGGTCAAAAGACCGCAGGCAAACAAGAACATGGTCGAGGAGACCGAGCAGTGACATCCCCAACCGTCCGGCGGGCGCTTTCGGTTGCCGTCCTGGCAGCAGGCGCCCTTGTGTCGTCCTGCGGGTTGCCGCAGGTCGGCCCGAACAAGTCACAGATCTTCCGCGGCTCCGTCCAGCGCGAAGGCGATGCCTTCATCGTCGACGTCAACGAACGCGTCACCCGCGCCACCGCCGTCGCCCCCGCGCTCGGCTTCAACTCCAGTTTCCAGAAGGCCGGCATCCTCGGCTCCGACACGATTCAGCCGGGCGACACGCTGGGCCTGACCATCTGGGAAAACGTCGATGACGGGCTGCTGGCCGACCAGGGTCTGAACTCCACCGCGCTGGAAGAGGTGCAGGTGGACGGCTCCGGCTTCATCTTCGTGCCCTATGCGGGCCGGCTCAAGGCCTCGGGCAACACCCCCGAACGGCTGCGCCAGATCATCACCGAAAAGCTCCAGGACCAGACACCCGATCCCCAGGTCCAGGTGCGCCGCCTCGCCGGCGACGGCTCCACCGTCTCGCTCGTGGGCTCGGTCGGCGCGCAGGGCATCTACCCGATCGAACGCCCCACCCGGACGCTCGCCACCATGCTGGCGCAAGCCGGCGGCGTCACGATCGAACCCGAAATCGCCCAGATCGTCGTGAAACGCGGGCAGGACACCGGCCAGATCTGGTTCCAGGACCTCTACGATTACCCCGAACTCGACATCGCGCTGCGCGGCGGCGACCAGATCCTGGTCGAGCCCGACACCCGCGCCTTCTCCGTCCTCGGCGCAACCCGCTCCCAAGCCCGCGTCCAGTTCGAGACCAAGGACCTCTCCGCGCTCGAGGCCATCGCCCAGGTCGGCGGCCTGGTGCCCACGTCCTCAGACCCCACCGGCGTCTTCATCTTCCGCAACGAGCCGGCGGAGATCGCCAATATCGTGCTGGGCCGCGACGACCTGATCGGTGCGCAGCGCATGGTCTACGTGCTCAACCTGACCGAGCCCAACGGCATGTTCGAGGCCCGCGATTTCGTCATTCGCGACGACGACACGCTTTACGTGACCGAGGCCCCCTACGCCCAGTGGACCAAGACGATCTCGCTGATCTCCGGCTCGCTGACGCCCTTTGCCAACGTCCAGACCCTCGCGGGCGGCTGATCTTGGCGGACGGCACGCCGTCACGCCTTTACGCCTATAACGGCGGGTTCTTCACCAGTCGCCGGATCCGCCGCATCCTGACGCTCTCGGGCTATTCCCTGCCCCTCGGCCTGCCCGGCCCCGACGATGCCGTCGTCACCTGGGGCGCCTCGCCCACCTCCCACCGTGGCCGCGCCGTGGCGGACAGGCGCGGCGTCCCCGTGGTCACCGTCGAAGACGCCTGGCTCCGCTCCCTCTTCCCCGGCCGCTCGGGCGAGCCGCCCCTCGGCCTGCTGATCGACCACGCAGGCGTACATTTCGACCCCGCGCAGCCCTCCGATCTCGAAACCCTGCTCGCCAGCCATCCGCTGGACGACACCGCGCTGCTCAATCGCGCCCGCGACGCGATCACCCGGATCCAGAACGCGCATCTGACGAAGTATTCCGCCGTCGACCCCGACGAACCCGTGCCGCCCCCCGGCTACGTGCTGGTCATCGACCAGACCCGGGGCGACGCCTCCGTCAACGCCTCGAAAGGCGACCGCGCGCGCTTTCTCGAAATGCTCTTCGTCGCGCAGGAGGAACACCCCGGCGCGCGCATCGTCATCAAGACCCACCCCGAGACCGCGCAGGGCCACCGCCCCGGCCATTACGGCCCCCAGGACACCAACGACCGCATCTCGCTCTACACCCGCCCCTGCAGCCCCTGGCCGCTGCTCGAAAGCGCCATCGCGGTCTATACGCTGTCCTCTCAGATGGGGTTCGAGGCGATCCTCGCCGGCCACCGCCCCCGTGTCTTCGGCCATCCCTTCTACGCCGGCTGGGGCCTCACGGACGAGGAAAACCCCCTTCCCCGCCGCCAGCGCCGCCTGACCCGCGCACAGCTCTTCACCGCCGCGATGCTGCTTTACCCGCGCTGGTACGACCCCTACCGCGACCGGCTCTGCACGCTCGAAGACCTGCTCGCCACCCTCGAAGCCCGCGCCCGCGCCTGGCGCGAGGACCGCCACGGATGGGTGGCCTCGGGCATGCGCCTGTGGAAACGCGCGCCCCTGCAGAAGGTCTTCGGCCAGTACCGCAAGATCCGGTTCATGGACGACCCCGAAGCCGCGCGCCGCAGCGGGCGCCCCTGGATGATCTGGGCCGGCAAAAGCAGCGAGGCCACGCAGGAGGCGATGTATGTCGAAGACGGCTTCCTGCGCTCGCGCGGCCTCGGCGCCGCCCTCGTGCCGCCGCTCTCGCTGGTGGTGGATGATCAAGGGATCTACTACGACCCGACGCGCCCCTCGCGGCTTGAAACGCTGATCCACGAGGCCAGCTGCGAGCTGCGCGCGGATCAGCGCCTGCGCACCGAACGCCTGATCGCCACGCTGACCGGCGCGGGGCTGAGCAAGTACAACCTGGCCGGAGACCTGCCCGACCTGCCGCCCGGCCATCGCATCCTGGTGCCGGGCCAGGTCGAGGACGATGCCTCGATCCGGCTGGGCACGGACCGGATCTCGACCAACCTCGGCCTGCTGAGCGCGGTGCGCGCGGCCCGCCCCGACGCGGTGCTGATCTACAAGCCGCATCCGGATGTCGAGGCCGGCCTGCGCCCCGGCGCGATCGAGGCCGAGGCGATCGCCGATGTCGTGCTGCGCAGCGCCGATCCCGCCGCGCTGCTGGGCGCGGTGGACGAGGTCTGGACCATGACCTCCCTGCTGGGGTTCGAGGCGCTCCTGCGCGGCGTCCCCGTCACCACCCTTGGCGCACCCTTTTACGCCGGCTGGGGCCTGACCACGGATCTGGGCCGCGTGCCCGTGCGGCGCGGGGTCCGGCCCGACCTGCTGCAACTGACCCACGCGGTGCTGATCGACTACCCGCGCTACTTCGACCCGGTCACCGGCACCGCCTGCCCGCCGGAGGTCGTGGTCGACCGCCTCGCCCACGGCCCCCTGCCCCGCCCCGGCCTCGGCAACCGCAGCCTGGCCAAGCTACAGGGCGCCTTCGCCACCTGGGCGCATCTCTGGCGCTAGACCGCCGGGCGGCGCCTCGGCCCAGTTTCCCCGAAGCGGCCCTTCGGACACAGAGCGGCTAGAGCCTCAGACCTTTAACCTGAGACATATCCGGCAGCC
>NZ_AQQR01000030.1 GCF_002210095.1 Marinibacterium profundimaris
TGAACTCTACGACCAAGTCCCCGTAAAAACGGGGGGATTACCGCCCTGCCTCATCGGCGTTGAGGCCTGCGCATCGAGCCACCACTGGGGCCGCGAGCTTACGAAGCTCGGTCATACTGTCCGGCTGATGCCACCGATGTACGTCAAACCCTACGTGAAACGGGGCAAGTCCGATGCTGTCGACGCAGAGGCCATTTGCGAGGCCGTGACGCGGCCGACCATGCGCTTTGTCGAGATCAAGTCCGAGGACCAGCAGGCGCTTCTCTCCCTGCATCGCACACGGGACTTGGTGGTTCGGCAGCGCTCCCAGCTGATCAACATGCTCCGAAGCCTGGCCGCGGAGTTCGGGATCACCATTGCTCGGGGCGTCGCGCGGCCCATCGATTTTGCGAAAGGGATCATCGAGGGCAAGCAGTCCGGCTTCCCCGACCTTGCCCAGGATGTTCTGCGGGTTCTCAACCGTCAGCTGGTCGAGCTCCACAACCGCCTTCGCTGGTACGAGATCACGATGCGTATCCAGGCCCGTCTCAGCCGCCAGGCGCAACTCTTGCAGACCATTCCCGGCGTCAGGCCGGTGACCGCCTCGGCCGTGGCCGCCACGATCGGGTCGGGTCACCAGTTCAAGAGTGGTCGGGAATTTGCGGCGCGGCTTGGTCTGACACCACGCAACCACTCCAGCGGTGGCAAGGAGCGCTTGGGAAAGATCACCAAGATGGGCGATCGGTATCTGCGCCAGCTTATCGTCGTCGGGATGACATCGCGCGTGCGGCAGGTCACTAATCATGCGGAGCGCGCCGATCCCTGGCTGACGAAGCTGTTGCAGAGAAAGCCGGCCCGGCTCGCGACCGTCGCCATGGCGAACAAGACGGCGCGGATCATGTGGGCGGTGCTGACCAGGAACGAACCCTACCGCCCGCATACCGCCTGAGGCGTACAGAAACAGTGAGATAGCAAGACCGACGATGTGATGGTGTACCCTTCAGCCGCAACGATCAGGACGCTCCGCCGAATGACCCGGGCGCAATTGCCCGCAAAGCAGATAGGAACTTGATCTGCGGATCCCATCAGGACCAGCGGTGTGAACCGCGCAAACAGGCCGGACACAAGACCGCTTCTGAAAAGGTACATGAGATCATTTAGGACTTGCTATGCGGGAGCCATCCACACAGGTCCTTCGCCCCACTTGCAAGCTATCGATCCGCCGCCAGAGAAAGCTGACATTGGCGTCGCGCATGTATCCGCACACAGGGCTCTGCTATCCTACAACGATTCCAACTGCGAACAGAGGAATAAGCTTCCGTCATTGGCTAGGCACTTGTAACGTTCTGATATTGAGGGTCATACTTTTTGAGAGAGATTAATACGGTGATGTCGGACAGCGCGAGTATCGATAAGAGCGAAGATACTGTCCCAAGACGAATCTTGGCTTGGTCAGAGGGCCGTCCACTGTGGCAACGCGATGCGCTGCGCCGCATTGTCTTGAACGGTTATCCGAATGAAGAGGCGCTCGAGGAGTTATTGGAGCTTTGCAGAAAAGAGCATGGCGACCCAACAGTGACGCTGATGGCCAAACCACTTTCGAAGGACCACCTGCCGATTGATCCTGGTGCCGGTGAGTCGATTTCCCTGTCCGGCATTGCAAATGTATTTGGTGTAAACCAGCTCGCGACCGGCCAGACGCTAAACTTTGAGGAGTCCGGCCTGACCATTGTTTACGGGCAGAACGGCACAGGAAAATCCGGCTACACGCGAATTCTTAAGAAGGCTTGCCGCTCACGACATGCCGGTGAGATCATATCCGATGTTTATAGCTCTTCCCCAACGCATACAGCAAAGGCCGATCTGAAAATCACCCGTACTGGCGGCGCAGCGGAAACGGTCGCGTGGGAAGATGACGGCGGGTCCGCCGAGGCGCTTTCCGCCATCACGGTCTTTGACCGTGACGCAGCTTCGGTACACGTTCAGAAGAAAAACGAGGTTTGGTTTCGTCCCTTCGGCCTCGATATTCCGGATGACCTCGCCGGTGTCTGTCAGGAAATCAAGGCGCGCCTGACAACAGAGAAGGAAAAATTGGAGCAAAAGCGCAACTCCGTTTTCGTCAATCCAATCTGGTCGAGCCGCTCTGCGCTCGGCAAAGCCCTGTCTTCGCTTCGTCATGATACCGATATCGCGGCCATGAAGTCCAAGACGCCCTTTTCGGATGCGGACGAAGCACGCTTGACTAAGCTTCAAGCCGATCTCGCTCAAGACCCCGCTGTGGCGGCAAAAGCGCAGCGCGACTACGCGTCCCAGCTCGATCAACTGGAATCCTATTTGAAGCGGATCGAGCAGGCGCTGAATGACGAGGCCATTCAGGCGCTTCGTGCTACGAAAAAGAGTGCTGACGACATGCGGACGGCCGCCAACACGGCAGCGCATGAGGCGTTTTCCGGATTGGCGCTTGAGGGCGTTGGTGAAACCGTCTGGCGAACCCTCTGGGAATCCGCCAGGTCATATTCGCGGGTGGCGAAGGACGTTGGAGTGGCGTTTCCACCACCGCAAGGGGATATCTGCGTTCTGTGTCATCAGGAGATCGACGATTCCACCGCCGCGCGGATGCTTGGTTTTGAAGACTTCATCAAGAAGGACACAGAAACCAAAGCGGCTGAGGCCGAACGCGTCTTCAAGGAAGCAGAGCAAAAATTCCGCGCTGTTGCTATCCACGTCAACAAGGTCTCTGCCGCCTATCGGAGTTTGAAAGCTGGTAACTTCACGCTCGCAAGGCAAGTGCTGAGATCCATCGCGCTCGCGCGTCGTGTGCAGGTCCAGACGCTTGCGCAGCTCTCCGGCGAAGATGTTCCGAATCCGTTGGCTTTGCCTGAATCCGTCGCGGAGGCCGTAAACACCGAAGCCGCGCAGACCCGTGCCTATGCGGCTTCTCTCGATGACGCATCCGGCGGCGAAGCACGGGAAGCCGTGCTGAACGAACTGGCTGATTTGCAGGATCGGAAACAAAGTCACGATCTGCTGGATATTGCGAAAACAGAGATCGCGAGGCTCGCAGAGCTAAAGCGCAATGAAGACTGCTTGCGCGACACTGCTACCACGGCGATCACGCGGCTCGGGAACGAAATTGCCGACAATCTCATCACGCCGCGTATGCGCGACCGGTTTCAACAAGAGATCGTCGCACTGGCTGGTAATCGCGTGCGGGTCGAGGTCGTGCGCTCGGGGGGCAAATTCGGTTCACCCCAATACGAGGTGAAGCTCTATGCCAACCCCAAGGCCAAGGTCCATGATGTGCTCAGCGAGGGCGAGCAGACTTGTGTGGCGTTGGCCTCATACCTTACAGAACTAGCCAATGCATCGCATACATCGGCGCTTGTGTTCGATGATCCGGTTTCATCACTCGATCATCGCTGGCGCTCAAAAGTCGCCAAGCGCCTGGCAAAGGAAGCCGGCGTGCGGCAGGTTATCGTGTTCACGCATGACATGATCTTCGTGAACGATCTGGCACAGCTGGCTTCGGAGCGAAATACGCCGACTACGCTGGCGCATCTCACTCGCGGACAGGATGTCGTCGGCATCGTTAACAAGGATTTGCCGTGGACGGCCTCTAGTATTAGAGACCGGATTGACAAACTTGAAAAAGAAGCCCGCGCTGCAAAACGCTTGTTCGAGGAAAATGACGACGAGGGCTATAAAGCGGCAGCATCTTCGCTCTACAGTCGATTGCGGGCGACTTGGGAACGGGCGCTTGAGGACATCTTATTTGCCAATGTTGTAATGCGTCACCGCGATTACATTGACACCAAAAATTTGAAGCGTGTCACAGCTTTGGAAAACTCCGATGTGCAAATTTTCCAAAATGGGTTTAAAAAGTGCTGTGACTTTGTCGATGCACATGATCCTTCCCGTGGCCATGATCCCGAGCCGCCGGAGCCATCCGAAATCATGGCCGACATTAAGTCGTTAAAGGACTGGTCTGAAGAATTACGAAGTAAGATGAACGGAGTTTCTTGAAACCATAACCCTGTAAGAAGCGTCGGCAAGACGACGATGGCGCATGGGTGCCGTATAGCTGACATTCATACTGAAGGAATGATGCGAGATGGGAGAGCAGCCGTTTGATCAACACCTTTAGAGCGGGAACGTCCCGTGTAAGGTTGCTCTTTAAGAACTCGCGGAAGGGAAGCAGATGATGGGAACAGGTGCCGTGGATAAGTGTGTCTTAAATTTAAATGATGATGAACTCGATCAGCACATCTACAGAATCATGCCCGAAAAATATGTGATCGATATTTTCTCCCAGCAGACAAATGTTCTGAGCCAAGTGCACAATTGGAAGGACAAGTTTGAGAACTTTCAGCTCAAGCTTGGAGGCATCCTGAATGGTGAGCCATTCGAATACGCGTTTCGGGACGATTTTGTCGGGCAATGTTGGACGAGAGAATATCTATCGGAAGCAATGTGGGGCATCTACGCTAACAAGCCAGACTTACGCTTTCTTCGAGTTCGATCTACGCCCCGAAAACTTCTTGCCGCTCTCATTGAAGCGCATTCGGAAATGCCACAGGATACCTGTTTCATTGGAAAAGTCCTATACAAGCGCGAAAATGATCTAGAAGCATATGCCCGAAATGGCGGCGTGTCAAAGGTCAATGCGCGGCGGCTCGCGGAGAGCCTATTGCTCAAGCGAAGATCCTTCAGGCATGAGAGTGAAGTTCGTCTAATTTATTTTGGGGACGCAAAAGGTTACACGGAAAAGGGTCTATATCGCTACGCTGTTAATCCGCATGAGATGATTACACAGATCATGGCTGATCCAAACCGGGATCGCACTACTTGGCGGGCGGACAGAGAAAGATTGCGAAAGAATACCGGTTACACCGGCGAGATCAAACGTTCGAAGATCTATGATCCTCCGGAATGGGATACACCTACCTTTGGCGGGTAATGAAACTTAAAAAAACGATGGCCGATGTAACGGTATTTCGTCCCGCACATCAAACCTACTTTGTCCGCACTGCGGACCTTTGTTGGGGACAGTATGCTGCGCAGGAGGCGAACGGCCAGTTCGGTGACGATGCGCGGCAACGACACGCCTTGGGTTCAATGACAGGTTCGGGCCGCGAACAACGGATTTGCCCGGTCATGGTCCCACGAAACGCTGCGGAGTGGAGATCGGTAACTGCAAGGTTGTCACGCCCAGAAGTTCAGACTGGAGTTATTCAAGCTACCGCGATCAGTGACGGCATCGAACGTCTCCGGGATGTCGGCCCCATTTCCACCATCGCGGAAAAAATCCCGCACGCTGAAAAGGGCTAGATCGCGCATATGATACCACTCCCGCTGGAGCGCCTCCGATAGCTCTTTCTCACGCTGACGCGCGGTCAGCTTGCGTCGATGAGCGAAAGCCCCGGGTTGGGGCCGGGCAACATGGTGATGATGGAAGATTATCCGACCATAAGACCAGTCATCGTTTTCCGTGGTCCGCCAGCGGTACGAAACCGAGACGGTCATCTCTGGTCGGAACGTGAAGGGTTCGTGGATGTGGTCATCGACATAAAAGCGCTCACCATCGCGCCTCTCCTGTCTTGCCCGACTCTTCATCTGATCGACTGCTGAGGCGAGATCCCATCCGGCACGAATGGCTGCTTGCTCTGAACTCGCGATCTTCGCCGCGGCATTCGCCTTGCGCAGGTTGGCCAATGCCAAGTCGAACCGCCGTTCGGCTTCCTGGACGTAAGCGCCAAGGCGATAAAGCTGTAGGCGCGTCACTGCAGTCGAGCTGTGCGCTTTCCGTGCTTCCTCGATGGCAATTCGAAGAGCATCCACATCCATGTCTTCAATGGCATCTCGTTCGCCCGCACTCAGGTTGATCATCACTTCCCTCCGATAGCGCCCCTCGTGCCGAGAACATATTGACCGCTCGGGCAACCATTGATGAACGCGAAAAGCATTGGTCACTGATCCCGAGACTAGAAACGACAGTTCTACCCCGCAACGCGTGAGTTCGCCTATCACCTGAACTTTCGGTTGCGGCGAAGGTCCGCAATGACGTGCCGTTGCGCAGCACCGAGGTTGGGCATCGGGCGGCGGCTTTGGGCCGATCAACCCGGACACGGTGATCACGGCTACAGTTCCGACGTCTGCGGCTGAGACAGGTGACATCCTTTCAGCCACCTGCGCCTACTTCCACATCCTCCGACACCTCCTGCCGCAGTTTCGGCCCCTGCGCGAGGCGCCGACCGAGCGCCGAGATAAATGCCTCATAGCGCTCCCCAGCCTTCGCCCGCGCAGCTTTCGCTGCAGGTTCCGGCAGAGCCGGTGTTGTCGCAAGCCAGAAGCGGATGAACACAGCCAGGCTTTCGACGGAGATCCCGACATCGCGTTCCAGCCGGGTGATCCGCCTGTCGATCTGATCCAGGCGTCGGGCCAGAACCGCGTCGCGGCGCTCTGCGTCATCCGGAGTGAGGAAGGATGCGATGGCGGCCTCGGCCACCATCGATTGGGATCTGTCGCGCCGGGCGGCAAACTCCGCCAGCATCTGCATGACCTCAGGATCGAGGTAGACTGAGATCTTCGTCTTCTTGCGGCTCGAGGTCATGATCAAAGCTCCATCCCGTCATCGGGATTGAGGGAGACCTGACGCGCGACCCCGCGCATCTGGTGCATGATGCGCCGATTGCGGATGGCGCCATCTTCTTCATCCTCGGGCGGGTCGAATTCAAACTCGTTCTCGAGAGGCGTCTGCCTGTCGACCGGCTGAGGCTGCGCCAGCTCCGGCTGATGACGGCGCTCCGAGGCTTTCGGGTCCTCATCCTCCGGTCTCGTCTCGGATACTGGCTCGAGTTCGTCGTCCTGGGTTGGGACTGCCAGGCTGCTCCAGTCATCTTTCCCCGAAGCGTCCACATCCACCAAGTCGGGTGGCGGCAAGACCCGCTCGATGAACCGCGTATCTTCGTAGTATCGTGCTTTGGTCGCGCGGATCGGTGGTGTGCCGGCCACCATGACGATCTCATCGGATGGCGGAAGCTGCATGATTTCTCCGGGGGTGAGCAACGCCCGCGCAGTTTCTGACCGGGACACCATGAGATGGCTGAGCCAGGGGGCCAGACGGTGCCCGGCATAGTTCTTCATCGCCTTCATCTCGGTGGCGGTACCGAGAGCATCAGAAACGCGCTTCGCCGTGCGCTCATCATTGGGCGCGAAGCTCACCCGGACGTGGCAATTATCGAGGATCGAGTTATTCGGGCCGTAAGCCTTCTCGATCTGGTTCAGCGACTGGGCGATGAGGAAGCTCTTCAGCCCGTAGCCCGCCATGAAGGCCAGCGCGCTCTCGAAGAAGTCGAGCCGACCAAGCGCCGGGAACTCATCCAGCATCAGAAGCAGCCGATGCCGATCATCCTTGCTCTGCAGGTCTTCGGTCAGGCGTCGGCCGACCTGGTTGAGGATCAGTCGGATGAGCGGCTTGGTGCGATTGATGTCAGAGGGCGGCACCACGAGATACAGCGTGACAGGTCGCGATCCCCCGACAATGTCACCGATCCGCCAGTCGCAGCGGCGCGTGACCTGAGCAACGACAGGGTCGCGATAGAGGCCAAGGAATGACATCGCCGTCGACAGCACACCGGAGCGTTCATTCTCGGACTTGTTGAGCAGCTCGCGGGCGGCACTGGCGACCACGGGATGCGGCCCCGCCTCGCCCAGATGCGACGTCCGCATCATCGCGCGGAGTGTGGACTCCACGGGACGCCGCGGGTCGGACAGGAAGTTGGCGACACCGGCCAGCGTCTTGTCCTTCTCGGCATAAAGGACATGCAGGATCGCCCCGACGAGCAGGCTGTGGCTGGTCTTCTCCCAGTGGTTTCGCCTCTCCAGGCTCCCCTCGGGGTCGACGAGGATGTCGGCGATGTTCTGGACATCGCGAACCTCCCACTCCCCACGGCGGACTTCCAGCAGGGGGTTGTAGGCCGAAGAGTTCGGATTGGTCGGATCGAACAGCAGGACCCGACCGTGCCGGGCCCGGAATCCGGCGGTCAGCTGCCAGTTCTCACCCTTGATATCATGAACGATGGCCGAGCCGGGCCAGGTGAGAAGAGAGGGTACGACGAGCCCTACCCCCTTGCCGGATCGTGTCGGCGCGAAGCAAAGCACATGCTCCGGCCCATCGTGGCGCAGGTATTCCCGCTCATAGCGACCGAGGACCACTCCATCCGGGTCCAGCAATCCAGCCGCCTTCACCTCGCCCTTCTCGGCCCATCGGGCTGATCCATAGGTCGCAACGTTGCGGGCCTCGCGGGCACGCCAGACCGACATGGCGATGGCCACACCGATGGCGATGAAGCCCCCCGAGGCAGCGATGATCCCGCCAGTCGCAAAGACCGGTGGCGCGTAGGCCTCGTAGAAGTACCACCACCAGAAGATGGCCGGTGGATAGTAGACGGGCGTCCCGAACAGCACGAACCAGGGCGGGCCCAGCTGCGCCTGATAGCCGAGGCTTGCAGCCACATATTGCGTCGCGCCCCAGGTGGTGGCCAGAATGATGAGGAAGACGATGGAGATCTGCCCCCAGAGGATCTTTGTTGCGGACATGACTGTCGCTCCTTTCCGGTGTGTTGATCAGAGGCCGAGGCCGCGCTTGCGGCCAAAGTCCCAGTCCACTCCGCTGTCCCCGCGCGCGACGCCGGTGACATCCCGGCCGAGGTGCTTTTCGAGAGACGGAGACCAGGGCACGAGCTGGAACCCGAGCGCGCCGTCAGCTCCATAGCCCTCGACCATGGCAAAACGGCCCGAAGCCAGCGCGAGACGCTGGCGATAGATGCCGCTGACGTAGTCACCCGGATCCGCCTTGTTGAACGGCAACCCGGTTTCCGCCGAGAGCTGCGCGCCAACCGCCTGCAACTCCCGGTCGCGCAAGGTTCCGAGCAGGCGCCGGGCAAAGACCACCCTGCCGTCCCGCCGCTCTCCTAGCCCTTCCGTGACCAGGTGCTCGGCCCGGAATTCAAGGGCCTCCCGGACCTCGGCACCGAAGCCCTGGTCCGACAGGGCGAGCGGGTCGCGCGCGATTGCCTGCCGGTCGAGCCAGGTGGCCCCCGACGCGGAGACCTGCGCTGCAAGGTCCAGGTCGGACCGGACCGCCAGCGCGACACGACGCTGGCCGCGCGCATCGTCATAGGTGCGGAGCTCCACGATCGAGCCCGGAGCGCTGTCGCCGGCGGCGTCGAGATGGGGCAGACGGATATGGTGGCTCCGGCCATCGACACCATCGACGACGGCATAGGCCGACCCTTTCAGCTCGTCATCGAGACCGCGCTCGACCAGACGACCGATGACGGGAACATCGAGGCTCTCCGCGGCAAGCACGTAACTCGAGGACCCGCGCTCGATCCCCCGGTCCGTCAGGGCACGATGCATTCGCTTGATGATGTCGCCACGCTCCCCCATCTCGCGCAGGACCGCCTCGGCATCATCCCTGATGTGCCACTGCGACTGTCCGATCTGGTCGGCAACGCCAAGGACTTCCAACCGGCGCAGACGCCCGACCTTCAGCTGGTGAAGCGCATCCGGCTGCCGATCCGTATCCGGCGCCATGTCAAGGATGCGCGAACGCCCCGCATCCCGCAGCAACTGTCGATCGAGCTGCGTCCAACGCTCTGCCCCGATCTGACGTTCATGCGTCCGGCGGATCTCGAGATCGCTGCGCGGGCCCAGTTCCTGGGTGATGAGATCCCGTGCCCTGTCGCGCATCCCCTCCTTGATGTAGTCCCGCGAGATCACGAGATCCGGGCCGTCGTCACGCACGCCCCGGACGATCAAATGGACATGCGGATGGGCCGTGTTCCAGTGATCGACACCGACCCAATCGAGAGACGTGCCGAGATCCTGCTCCATCCGCCCGACGAGATCGCGGGTGAAGGATTGCAGGTCGGACATGTCCGGCGCGTCGTCGGGCGAGACGATGAACCGGAAATGATGACGGTCATCGCGACACCGCTCGGCAAAGGCCCGGCCATCGGCATCCTCCGCTCCCGGCCCGAAAAGCCTGGCCTTTTCCCCGTCCCGGGTCACGCCGTCCCGGCGCAGGTAATCGAGGTGGGCTCCGAGAGGCGCGGTGTTCTTGCTGTGCCGCACCACGCGCGCCTTGACCACCGCGCCGCGCGTGCGGGCGGTAATGAGGCGGTTGGCCTGAATGCTGGCGCGCTGACCGCGCCCGAAGCGGGACCGATTGCCAGGGGTGACGCGCCCCGCTCGCGAGACGCCACCCCCGGCCTTTTTTGCCGTAGCCAGGGCCTGTGCGATGAAGGGCCGTGCCTGCTGCGCCCGTGTCGAACGGATACGTCCCGGACGGATGCGGAACTCGCGATCATCGGGCATGGGAGGCCCCCACACAGTGCGAAACATCGCAAAAGATCAGAATGTTGGACACATCTCGCACGCTGCGCGCACGCGCCATACGGTGCGGAACGCAGCAAAAACATGAACAAAAACAACCGCCCAACCGCCGCGCACCGTGCGCCCTTTTATCCTGCCATCCGTCGGTCGTGGTGCCCGCCGCCACCCCTCGCGCCCTCCAAGACACGCCAGAGCAGGATAGAATGCGAAGTGTCGTCGCGCGGATCATGGCCGGGCCTCACTAGTCTCCGGCTGGACGAAGAGGCCCTCAGATTGCGGGGTGATGCCCGCCTGTGGCACCGCCGGGACGGGTGAAACAGCGCCGCCGAGCGTCCGATGAGGCGACACAGGATCAGTCGCAGACGTCCCGTCGTCGCGGCTGATGAAGATCGCCGCCTCACGCCAATCGAGCGGCCGGCCTGCAGTGATAGCGGTGCCCGATGGCCGCTCGCCAAGCAGAACGGGTGCAAGCGCAGCGACGTAGGCGCGCGTCTCGGCCGGCAACGGACCATCCGCCAGGCGGTATTCATCGTAGCGGGCGGGACCGGCGTTATAGGCGGCCAGCATCGCTGCGACATTGCCATAGCGGTCCCACATCTCGCGCAGATAGGCCGTGCCCGCGAGGATGTTGTCACGCGGATCGTAAGGGTCTTCGCCTAGGCCATGACGGATGCGCAGCCCGGCCCAGGTGTCGGGCATGACCTGCATCAGCCCCATCGCGCCAGCGGAAGAAACCGCACGCAGATCGCCCGCACTCTCTGCCCGCATCACGGCCATGATCCATGTCGTCGGAATGCCGAAGCGCTGCGATGCCTCGGTGACTTGGGCGGCGTAGGGATGCGCGGCGATTGCGTGTTCGGGCCCACCGGTTTGCGCCAAGAGCGGCTGCGTGGCGGTGACCGGGATGAGGAGGCCGGAAAGAAGAAGGAGTATGCGGCGGCAGATGCCACCTCTCCCCGAGGCGGGACGGGTGCAGGACATGATCATCGTCAGTCCCGCTCATCGCGCTTCTTCGGGCGGGTCCAGTGCAACCCCCAGTCCCTGCCCTCCTCATCCGACTGGAACAGGCGGGCGCGGATCGGATGCCGGAAAACCGGATCATCGAGCAGGACCGAAACGAACGCCCCTGCGGTTTCGCCTGTGTGTTTCCAGCCCGCGCCAACTTCCGGGCCCTCCTCGTCACCGAGATGAATGCGGTAGGCGGGAGCTTTCTCTGAATCGACATTGTCTGTGGGAACGAAGGTCAGTTCCAGGTCGAGAGAGAGCGTACGCAGTTGTCCGGCATAGCCAGACGGGGTGCGGGTGAATTGACCGATCTGTGGCATTGGAGGCTCCTTCCTCATGCGGTGAATGGGAGGCAGGCCGCTGGCACGTCCCGCCATAAGCGCGCGTCACCGCTCCGGTGCGTGCCAGACGAGGCGGCCATCGCCACCCTCGTCGGTGAACAGTGGACTGGCCCGGCCGATCACCGCCGAGGTGGGGAACGGACCGAAGTAGCGGCCATCGAAGCTGTCAGAGACCGCCGGGTTCATCAGGAAGACCTCGCCTTCTACGATGGTGCGACAGCCCTGCCAGACGGGAAGATCGCGGCCCTGGCTGTCGCGCTCTCGCGCCTCCCCCAGGTGTCTGCCATCGACGGTGATCGCGGCCCCGTCACGGCAGACCCGTTGTCCCGGCAGCCCGATGACGTGCTTTAGGATCGGCACATCGCGACCGACATAGCCGCGCGCGACCATGAAACCTGCAAAGGGTTCGGGCGGCATGACCACGACCAGATCTGGCACCGCGAGCCGATCCGTCGGCGCGATGGTGTAGAAACCAATCGGCACGCTGGCCGAGGCGTTCCAGACCAGCCGTGGCGCAGTCGGAATGCTGCCGACGATGACGGCGGCGAGCGCCGCAACCGTCACCATGATGTAGCGGGCACGGGTCATTTTCCGATCTCCCGACGCCGGCGCCATGCGGCATGGCCTTCCGCCGTATAGGGACGCGGCGCTTCGCCCGCCTTCATCCAGTGGGCGACATGGCGCCAGTGATCGGGATCGACGTCGGCAGGATCGATGCCGAGACCCTCGATGGCATCGACATGGCGGAGGACCTTCTCGACCTTGGGCCAGCCTTCGATCTTCAACAAAATCTCACCACCTGGGCGCACGAAGGGCAGCGTCTGATAGGAACGGCCGGGCGCCATCGTCAGCACGATGTCGATGCACGAGACGACGGTTCCATACTCATTCGCGGCCCAGCGAACGAAGGCGAAGACAGCACCCGGCATGAAAAAGACCACACGTCGGCTGCGGTCCAGGACCTGCTCCCCTGCCCCGTTGCCGAACCGGATCCAGAACTCGCTCTGCTGCTCCAGCCAGATCAATTCGACGCGGGTCATACCGTCGAAGCTGAGCGAGGAAGCCTCAATCGCGGATGATTTGCCGGGCCTCAGAATGACACTCATCACCGACCTCCCGGAGGATCGAGTGGAAGGCGTGCCAAGACGCGGCGACTGACAGTGTCGGATGCGGGGCTGTCCGGGAGCGATCCGGCAGCGCCAGGCGTGCTCGATGCGTCCGGTTTCTCAGCCTTTCGAAGGCCCCCGGCTGCGCTGCGGATGATGTTCTCCACACCATCCGCGCGCTCTTCAAAGTTAGAGTCTTCGTTAGATTCTAAGTTAAGGGCGCGATTTCCGCTTTTGCTTCCGTGCGTTACACCCTGTTTGGGTTCCTGATAGCACGAGACCCCGGTTCCTGATGGCACGATAGTCCGGGTTCCCGATAGCACGAGCGCATTCACAGGTTTTCCACAGCCCGGCGCAGGCTCGAAGGCCAGCAGCTTGCGGCCACCAACCTCTGTCTCGAAAAAGAGCGTGTAGCCTGGCAGCGGCTGCCGCCGGATGATGTCGCGAAGCTCGAAGGCAAACCGCTTGAAGGGCGACAGTGCCCCGGACTTCTGGTGAAGATGGTGGAAGTCGAAACGCCAGCCATCGCGCTGGCGGCCACCGTGCTTACGGACCAGGCGATACAGCCAGCGGTCGAGCCCGCCGGTCAGGTCGAAATACGCCCGGTCGATGGTGAGGATCAGCGCATTGTCGAGCACGGCCTGATAGAACCAGTCGGGGACAATCAGCTCGATGCCGTCCGGGCGCCCGTCCCTGTCGCTGCGCTCCTGCCATTCGTTGATCCAGGAGAAGCGATGGCGGCGTCCTTCAGCCGGCTGCCGGATCGAGGTGGAGATCGTCGTCGACTGCAGACGATCCAACGCCGCCTTCAGGCGCTGGTAATCACGCGCACTGGTTCCGCGACCGACATAGGTGAGGATCTCATATGGGGTGGCAGCCATCAGCCGGGAGGTACGCAGGCCCGCGTCACGCGCCTCGACGATCTGGCTCGCCGCCCAGATCAGGATGTCGGCATCCCAGATCGTGGCCATACCGTGATCAGGAACAGCCTCGACCCGGATGCTGACGCTGCCAGCGGCAAAGTCGATCGGCGCAACGCGCTTCGACTTGGCGAGCGAGAAGAAGGGATAGGCCATGAGGTCCTGCGCATCTCTGGGGGCGAAGTCACCGGGCAGCGCGCGGAACAGATCGAGCTGTCCGCGCTCGGAGCGGGGTTTGCGTCCATCGGTCATGACGGCATTGCCGCTGCGTCAGCGCACGAAGCGGCCGGGCTGCTGGAGATTGGCGAGCGTGTGGCGTTTCGCCGGGAGCACCTGTCCGCGCGGATCGGAGGTCGAGGTGACAGCGCCGCGTCCAACCCAGGTCTGCAGGTCCTCAATCGCATAGACCACACGCCCGCCCAGCTTGTGGTAGGCGGGACCGGTGCCATAGGTTCTGTGCTTTTCCAGCGTGCGGGCAGACAGGCTGAGGAACTGCGCGGCTTCCTTGGTGCGCAGATAGCGCGGGGGAAGTTCGGTTGAGATGGCGGACATCGGGCGTCTCCCTACTGTGTGTGACCACTGCCGCGAAACAGCGGCGGATGACGGTCATGATGGCGAAGCGCGTCCGGTCAGATGCAGTGGGGAGTTGGCAGGGGTAAATTCGCACACCGCGGCGCGCGATCGCCGACCTAGAGGCGGCGCTGGTGACGAAGGAGCTTGCGATAGCCGCCGGCGATCAGCTCGCGGCCCTCGCGAAGGAGGCTGGAAACCGCAAAGCGGGCTGAGGAGACCTGCCATTCATCGCGATCCAGGCGACCGGTCCGGAACAGCACCTCGGCGATCTGCTTTTGGGTCGCGCCGTCGAAGGCGGCGTCGGAGGCCTGGAGGACCCGCCGCAGGCGTGCTTTCTGTTGCGCTGTGAGGCGAGTGTCGCGGGGGATCGATCGACGGCGGTGCTGGTCCGCCAGGAGCCGCTGGATCGCCTCGATGCGATCAAGGCCCTCGGGGCCGAGAGGAACAGTGGCAACAAGCCGACCACGGTCTTTCAGGGGAGCGACGAGATGCAGGTATGTCCCGTCCGGCAGCCTGTGGCGCAGGTGCTTGCCAATGGGGGATGCCCTGCCCTTCGGGGCGACTATCTCACCGCCGGGAGTATCAGTCTCTCCGGCGAGTGCTTCGGGGGCGACCGCAAGGACCACGGCGCTGGTATCGATTTCGGGGCGCCAGAATATCTCTGCGACAGTCGCGCTCAGACCGGGGCGAACCGGGAAAGCACAGACCCCATCGACGGCCGACCTGATCCCTCAGGTCAGCCCTCTCAGGTGGTCCCCCTGCAAGCTCTGCATAGTCATGTTGATATTCGGGATTGCGACGCAGGCATTCCCAGCCGAGTTCCGGCGCGGCCAGATCATCGAGATAGTCATAGGCCGCCTGGTTACGCCAGTTCGAGCGGTCGGGTTGCATGGCATCGCTTCTCCCTTGGGTTGATCGCAAGAAAGGATTCCGAGAGATCAATCACTTGGGAAGTCCGCCGCAAGGCATCAGGTGATGCGTGGGACGCATCACCTTCTCAGTTGGTTCGCCCCGCCGCCAATTGCCGATAGCCCTCGGAACTCAGCCAGTGTGCGCGTTCAAGATGGGCGTCGTGGACCAGGCGCGCCCGCTCCGGCTCTTTCTGCGTATCGAGGCCAAGGATGATCTGCGCCGCCTCGTGCCAGCTCGCGCCCTCGCCCGCAGCATCGAGCAAACGCATATACTGCGCCATGTGGCGACGGTCATAGTCCGTCACCACGGCCCCCTGCGGCGGCACATCCTGCAAGCTGCTGATCGTCACACGCATCCCCACTGCGGCTTCTGTACATTCCTAGCACAGAAGGTTGACGTTTTCGTGAGCACGGCAATAGCGCAATTCCGTTCACGGCGAAACCTGCCGGAACAGTCAGCTCTTAGCGACGGCTTTCGCCTGCACATGCATCACTCCAATCCCCTGGTCGGAGTTCAGGAGCAGAATGCCATTCGCCTCGAAAGCCCGTCGGACTTGGTCGCGCGTGGTCTCGTAGACCTCGAGCCCGCTTTCGGACTCGAGGCGCTTGAGCGCGGTCAAAGATACCCGGGCCTCATCCGCAAGCTGCTCCTGTGTCCAACCAAGAAGCGCCCGCGCGGCCCGTGATTGTCGGGCGGTGATCATGCAGATCACCTCCCATCCGGCCCGGCGCGCACGCCAGAACTACGACTATTATAGTCGCATTCCTGGGCTGAACCAAGCTAATTGAGGCGAGATATCAACGGGAAGACCGGAACACGGAAAAACTGATCCGTTCGCGCTTAGATGGTAAAGGCACGCGAAAGTGGCGGGTTGCACTCTTTTAGAACAGCTCTAAGGTGGGCGCCAAACACAAGCGCCTTGATGCGCTTTTACGCAAGCCCAACATCCCAAAAATCAAATCGGCGATGTAGCCAGCATTTTGACAAGGGGCTTTCGACATGCACAACACAATTCCCCGTCAGGCAAACAGCGCAACGATCGGCCTCGCGCTCATGGCATCGGCGTCATTGATCGTCCCGATTGTGGACGGCATCGCGAAGCTGCTGGGAGAGACGCTGTCGCCCCTGCTGGTCGCTTGGGCAAGATATGCAGCGGCAACACTTGTGGTCTTGCCGATCGCCGTCGCGATGAGGGGCCGAAGGATCCTTCCACGACTGGGCCTTGCCATGCAGTTCTTGCGGACGCTTTGCCTGGTCATCGCGATGACCCTCTTCTTCGTCTCATTACAATGGACGACCCTCGCCTCCGCCATTGCGGCCTACTTTTCCGGGCCCATCGTCGCCATGCTGCTGTCGGTTCTGTTCCTCAATGAACGGCTGACCATCGCGAAAGGCACGAGCCTTGTCCTTGCGGTCTTCGGCGCCTTGATCGTGCTGCAACCGTTCGGCGGTGGCAGTTTGGGCGCAGGCATCGCTCTCTTGGCCGGATGCTTTCATGGCGTCTACCTCGTCGTCACCAAGCTCTCCGCGTCCCGCAGCGACTCCCTTCAGACGCTGTGCTTTCAATGCCTTGTCGGAACGCTTCTGCTCAGCCCGCAAGCGGCCCTCACATTCGAAGTACCTTCCGTTGACCTGCTTTGGTTGATCCTGTCCATGGGGGCTATCTCCGCCCTCGCCCACTTCCTAACCATTCAGGCCTTCCGTTATGCAGAGGCCAGCAGCTTGTCTCCGCTGGTCTATCTGGAACTCGTTGGCGCGATCGCATTCGGCGCCGCGGTTTTCGGCGATCTTCCCGGCCCAGCAACACTCATCGGCGGCACCCTAATCGCACTGTCAGGCCTAGTGTTGCACAGATCGGAAACGGCGCGCAATTGACGAGATCGCGCGCGGACTTCGGGGGCCTGCGCCCTGATGGTCAGCGCCACGACACGCCGGCGCGTCGCAATTGGCAAGGGTCACCCTTCCTCGAAGGAGTCCCCATCGGCAGGGACAGGGTAATAGTCCCCCTTGCTGGCGACATAGATGTGCTTGCCGATGCGCAGTCCATTGATGACATCCAGGCACCCCGCCGCGATCCCGATCCCGCGTTCACCGTTCATGCGGTAGAATAGGCTGGAACCACATTTGGCGCAGAACCCGCGTTTTGCCGTCTCGGACGAGACATACCACCGAAGCCCTGAATCTTGCGTGAAGGTCAAGTCGTCGAACGCAGCATGTGTCGAGGCCCAAAGATGCCCACTGGTGCGGCGGCACTGACTGCAATGGCAGACGGTGACAGTATCCCGAACGTGTTTCACCTCGAAGGCCACCGCACCGCATTCACATCTGCCCGTCAGCATTTCAATCCTCCCGGTCATCGCCAAGCGCCTTTCTCATGATCGGCCGCGTGTCGGATCGCCGGGCGACCTCGGCAAACCCTGCCTGTCTGAACGTTCCCAAGAACCCCGTCCAGGCATAGAACGACGGAAATTTCTGGCGCGGCGTGTCGATTGGGTAGCCTTCGACAATGGCTGCGCCGCGGCTGTGCGCCCAGTCCACGGCCGCGTTCAGAAGTTTGAGCGAGAGGCCCGTGCGCCTGAACCGTTTGTCGATAAAAAAACAGGAAACCGACCAGACATCCAATTCATCCACTGGCTTGAGTACCCGCGACGAGGCGAGACGCGGAAACGCGGCCCTGCGATCAATCTGGATCCAGCCAATGACGTCCGTGCCCGCCTTGGCGACAAGCCCGGGGGCCTCGCCCTGATCGAACAGTGCCTTCATCGCTTGTCGGTTTCCTTCGCCTTTTCCGGCCTCCATCTCCTTGGCTGTACGCCGCCACAACATGCACCAGCAGCCGCCGCAGCCCCCTTTCTCACCCATGAGGGCTTCGAAATCAGCCCAGATTGCGGGCTGGATCTCTATCGCTTTTGCGGTTTCGGTAGATGAGACCATGTCCGCACTCCATTTTCCTTCATCTCAGCATTCTATGAACCGGCTTGCCTCTGTTCACGCAGGATGGTGAAGACACCGCTCGCAATAATGATCGCCGCGCCGAGAAATGTCATCGCGTCCGGGCTCTCGCGCCAGATGAGCCAGCCGAAGAGCGTGACCCATAGGAGCGCGGTGTAATCCAGCGGCGCCACCACGACCGCAGGGGCGAGGCGGAAGGCCTGTGTCATCATCGTCATCCCGGCGGTGCCGAACAAGGCAATGCCGGCGAACAGCCACAGGTCACCCAATCTGACGTGAACCCAGACGAACGGCACGATCAGCGCACTCAGCAACGCACCCGCCCCGGTCAGATACACGAGCAGGGTCCACACGCTTTCGCGGGGGTCGACCCAACGGGCGCTCAGCATCAAAAGGGCATAGACGAGTGCCGTCGCGACGGGGAGCAGATGGATCAGTTGAAACGCGGCTCCCCCCGGGCGGATGATCACGAGAACCCCGAGAAACCCCGCCAGTACGGCCAGCCAGCGTCGCCAACCGACCTCCTCCGCCAGGAAAACGGCCGAGATCAGGGTGATGAAGAAGGGGGCGACGAAAATCAACGCGGTGGCTTCGGCCAGCGCGAGGTAGATGAAACTGGTGAAAAACATCATCGTGGCACCGACCCAAAGCGCACCACGCAGCAGGTGCGCAACGGTCCGGTGCGAGCGCAGTGCCGACGGGCCGCCCATGAACAGCGCGATGACTATGGTGATCGGCAGGGCGATCACGTTGCGCAGGAACAGGATCTGCAGCGGCGAATAGCCGGCGGTCAATGTCTTCGCAATCGCGTCATTAGCGCTCAGACAGGCCACCCCCACACACATCAGTAGGATGCCTTGCGTGTAGAACCCCTGCGCACCGGACGCCGTATTACTCATTGTCATCCTCCCCGGCAGTGCCTGCCCCTGCGAAAACGCCGTCCCATCGCAGGCTTTCAGCCGGCTGTCTGCGTGGACCAAACGATCCGAAGGATATTCTATGCAAGATTTCGGGAATTCTTTTTGCTTTATTGCTACAAATCTCACGAGAACCAGCATGATGCAGCTGCCCGACGCAAAAAGGAGGAATGAACCATGCACGAGATTGACGAGGTGGACCGGCGCATCTTGCGCGTCATGCAGGCGGATGGAGCGCTTTCGGTCACGGACATCGCGGACCGGATCGGGCTCTCTCAGTCGCCGTGTTCGCGGCGCGTTTCCCGGCTCACCGAACAAGGGATCATTCTTGGCAAGACGGTGATCCTCGACCGGAAAAAGCTAGGCTTCAACGCGATTGTCCTGGTGCGGATCAAACTGACGTCGCACGGTCGCAAGTCGTTTGAGAAGTTCCAGCAGGCCGTGTTGCGCATTCCAGAGGTTCAGGTCGTTCAACTCATGCTCGGCGATTACGATTTCAACGTCCGCGTTGTGGTGCGCGACATGGATCATTTCCACGCCCTTCTACGCGATCAGATCGTCTTGCTCCCCGGAGTGCACGAAATCCAGAGCTCCGTACTACTGGATGAACTCAAGTACACGACCCAGCTTCCGCTCTGAATGTAAGCCTTCCATTGGCAACGAGCGTGAAACGTCGCGAGACTGCTGACATGCGCATACTGGCGCGTGCACTAGACGTGGAATAACCTGAACGGCCAAGGCAGTTCACGCCCGACACCGATGATAGGCAAGTCCTGCGCGCGCCGTGGATCGCTGCCGATGCAGGTTACCGGTCGATGTAAGCCGCGAGCTCCTCGGGCTTGCCCTCGGGGAAAGCCCGCTTGAGCATGTCGAGAAAGGCCGAGACCCGGGCACTGAGAAGGCGGCGCGACGGGTAGAGCGCCCAGAGCGCGATGTCGGGCGCGTCCACGTCGCCCCACTTTACCAGCCTCCCCTCGGCGATGTCGCGGCTGACCAGGGAGATGGGCAGGCGCCCGGCTCCGACACCGGCGCGCACCGCATCACGCACCATGATCAACGAGGCCAGGCCAAGGACCGGCTCGATCTCGACCGACCGTGTCCCGTCGGGGCCCTTAAGCCGCCAAAGGGCGCGGTCCGCGGTCGACCGGACCACCGCTGGCACAGTTGTGTCCGCCTCCGGTCGGGCCAGATCCGGAGGAGCCACGACAACGAGACGATCCCGCAGGAACGCCCGCCCGACGAGACTTTCATCCGGCGCGGGGTTGACCCGGATGACCAGATCGACGCCTTCCTCGATCATGTCGACGGCGCGGTCTTCGGTCGTAACCTCCAGTCGCACCTCCGGGTAGGCCAGCGCGAAATCGGCGGCGATCCGGCCCATGGCGGTCTGCGAGAACAGCAGCGGCGCGCTGATGCGCAACGTCCCGCGCGGCCTCTCGCCGCCCGAGGCCACCGCCACCGTCGCCTCTTCCATCTCAAGAAGAAGGCGGCTGGTCCGCGCGTAGAGGGCACGCCCTTCTTCGGTCAGCTTCAGCAGTCTCCCGCCCCGTTCGAACAGACGTAGGTCCAGCGCCGCCTCAAGCTCGGCCACCCGGCGCGACAGCGTGGCCTTGGGCCGCCCCGCGGCGCGGGCCGCGCGCCCGAAGCCTTCGTGACGTGCCACGAGGGTGAAATCGGCAAGGGCAAGAAGGTCCATTGGTCAGATCCCCGCTGCGGTCGAGTGGTGCGCATACTGTCTCATGAGCGAGACGGTGTGTCCATATTCACCACCTATTCTCACGAAAGTGAAACAGTACATTCCGTCTTGTTTAAACGACGAACCACACAACCAAAGAAACAGGAGCTTCCCATGACCATTCTCGTAACCGGCGCCACCGGAAATGTCGGTCGCAATGTCGTCGATCACCTCGTCCAGCGCGGCGCCGATGTCCGCGCCCTCGTCCGCGATCCGGCCAAGGCCGACTTTCCCGCCAGCGTCGACATCGCCAAGGGCGATTTTCTCGACGTCGACTCCCTGCGCACCGCCTTCTCCGGCGTGTCCACCCTCTTCCTGCTGAACGGCGTTGTCGCAGACGAGTTCACCCAGGCCCTCGTTGCCCTGGCGGTCGCCCGCGAGGCCGGGATCGAGCGGATCGTTTACCTCTCGGTCATTCACAGCGACCTCTACGTGAATGTGCCGCATTTCGCCGGCAAGTACGGGGTCGAGCGGATGATCGAAGAAATGGAGATGCATGCCACAATCCTGCGCCCCGCTTACTTCATGGACAACGAGGTCACCATCAAGGACGCCATCGCCAGCTATGGCATCTATCCGATGCCGCTCGGCGACAAAGGCCTCGCGATGATCGACGCCCGCGATATCGGCGAAATCGCGGCCATCGAGTTGATCCGGCGTGAAGAGGCCCCGGCACCGCTACCGACGGCCCGGCTCAACCTGGTCGGCCCCGACACGATCACCGGCGCCGAAACGGCGGCGATTTGGTCGGAAGTTCTGGGCCGCCCCATCGCCTATCCGGGCGACGACACCGCCGGGCTGGAACAGACCTTGCGGCAGGTCATGCCCTCGTGGATGGCGCTCGACATGCGGCTGATGGCCGAACGCTTCGTGTCCGATGGCATGGTGCCCGAGGACGGCGATGTCGCGCAGCTGGAAACACTGCTTGGGCGCCCGCTGCGCAGCTACCGCGACTACGCCGCCCAGATCGCAGGCTGATCCGGATTTTCCCAAGCGGGGACCACGTGCCCCCTCCTCCACCATTGCGGGCCCTGTGCCCCTACCCACACGAAAGGACCAACCTCATGATCTATTCGACCGCCACCGTGCCCGTGAACCCCGAAGGCAAGGCAAAGCTCACCCTCGACCAGGTCTGGGCGGGGCTGGAACTGAAAGCGCGTGACGCCCGCGAATTCCTGCCCGCAGGACTTTGCACCCGCTGCGACGTGACCGAGGAAAGCGCCACGCATTTCGTTCGCGACGCCACCATCGGTGGCAAGGATCTGCGCGAGATCATCGTCCTGGAGCCCCGTCGCATGGTCACCTTCTTCCAGGCCACCGGCCCGCGCGAAGGCGCCATCGTCAACGAGATCGTCACCGACGACACGGGCGCACTGCATCTGCGGTTCTACTGCTATCTCGGCCTGCGCGACGCCGTGCCGAACGGCCCCGACGAACAGGCTGAGCAGGCGCAGTTCGACAGCGACCAAGGCTACAAAGCTGCCCTTCTGTCGACGCTGGAGCGCACTCGCGCGCTGGTGGCCGAAGCTCGGCTTTGACGGCGGGGCGGGTCCGAGATGAGGACCCTCCCTGAACCCGTTCTCTCCTACGGCGTCCAACGGCACACACCAAGGTCGCAAGATGGGCGCGTTCCGTTTGCTCTTCACGCTGGGTCCGCCGCCGCTCGCGGCCGCCCGGAGTGGCTCCATAGCGCCAGGCACAGGGCGATCAGGGCCAGGGCAGCGGCGGCGGAGAAGGTCATCGAGAAGGCACGGGAGACATCCGCGACCGGCGCCTCCGCCGCGTCGCCCGTCCCCATGACGGCGACGAACAGGGTCGACATCGCGGAGGCGCCTGTCATCAGGCCAAGATTGCGTGACAGGCCGAGCAGGCCCGAAAGCCGCCCCCGCTGCTCCTTCGAGGCACCCGACATAACCGCGGTGTTGTTGGCGGCCAGGAACATCTGAAAGGCCGGGGTCAACACGATCAGCGCCGCGATATATCCGTCGACGCCGAACTGGCGCGGCAGAAAGGCAAGGCAGAGCAGCCCGAACATGGTCTGCACCAGCCCCGCAAGCATCACGCGCCGCGCGCCGAAACGGTCGGTCAGCCACCCCGAGGGCACCCCGGAGAATGCCGCGACAACCGGCCCGACGGACAGGACTATACCAACCACGGCATCTCCCAGGCCAAGGGAGAACGTCAGGAAGAACGGGCCGACGACCAGCGTCGCCATCATGACGGTGCCAACCAGGATGTTCATGGCAACCCCTGCCCCTGTCTTCCTGTCCATGAGGGCAGCCATTGGCACAAGCGGCGTGCTCACGCGGGCTTCTACCATCACGAAGCACGCCGTCGCGGCCAGTGCCACCACCACGAGTACGGCCTGCGAGACAGGGACGCCTGTGGCGCCGCCGCTCGTGACGAGGGAGTAGGCCCCCAGCGCGACAATCAGCAGGGCGGTCCCCGGCAGGTCCAGCGACAGGAACGACGCCCGGGCCGGCAGGCCGTCACGCCGGATGGCGAGAACAGCGAGAACCAGAGTCAGCCCGGCGACCCCGGCGAGGAGCCAAAAAGCCGTCCGCCAGTCGCTCCAGGCGAGCACGAGCCCGCCGAGCGAAGGCCCGAGCGCGGTTCCGGTAGCCGAGGTCGTTCCCAGAAGTCCCATGGCCTTGCCGAGTTGCCTGGAAGGCACGAGATCGCGCGCGATCGACATCGTGAGCGCGATCAGGATCGCCCCGCCCACCCCCTGAAGAGCCCGCCCGAGGATCAGCAGCGAGAGGTTCGGCGCGGTCGCGCAGAGGACCGACGCGGCCATGAAGACGATCAGACCGGCGATCATGACCCGGCGATGGCCGAACAGATCGCCAAGCCGCCCGACCGAGACGATGGTGACCGTCACCGCCATGAGATAGGCCAGCACGACCCATTGGGCTTCCGAGACGGTGACATCGAAGCGTCGGGTCAGTGTCGGCAGCAGCACCGAGGCGACGCTGATCCCAAGTGAAGCGGTCAGCGAGGCAGCTGCGAGGGCTACCAGGATCGGAAGCGGCGCACGCGCCTCGTTCGTATGGGTCATGGTCGGATCTCTTGCGTTGACGATTGGCGGAGGCTACCCTGCCACTTCAAGTCAACTTGAGGTCAAGCGTGAAACGGGTCGATATCGGGGTCCTGTCGGAGAAGAGCGGCGTCTCGCCCTCGACGCTGCGCTATTACGAGGAAATCGGCCTGATCCAATCGGTCGGGCGGCATGGGTTGCGGCGGCAGTTCGATGCGCAGACTGCCACGCAACTTGCGCTGATCTCATTGGGGAAAATGGCCGGATTCTCGCTGGAGGATATCAAGGGGATGTTCGCCAAAGACGGCTCACCTCGATTGCCGCGCGCCGAGTTGCACCTGCGCGCCGATGCGCTCGACCAGCAGATCCGCGACCTCTCGCGGTTGCGCGACGCCCTGCATCATGTAGCGGATTGCCCGGCCGAAACACATATGGAGTGCCCGAAGTTCAAACGCCTTATGAACTTTGCCGCCCGTACGAACACCAGACACAAAGTGTAAGAGCGTCCCGCCGAACAACTTGGCCTATCAGTCGGCACAAGGCCAACGTCATGACCCGTTTCGGCCTTCAGATTGCTGAGTGAGGCCCCGGCCTTTCGACCGGGGCCTCGCGACGGCGTTATTCACCGCGGCGACCGTTGGGGCGGGACCAGATCAGCGCGTAGCTCTCGCCGTCCTCGTCGTCGAAGAGGTTGGCGTAGATCGGGGCGGTAAAGCTCGGATCGTCGAGTTTGAGGCCCAGATAGTCGCGACCCTCGCCCGAGCGCTTGGACCAGGCGGCGCCGATCTCGGCGCGGCCAACCAGGACGCGGTGGCTGGGGGCGTTCTCGCCGGTGGCGCGGGTGTCGGGAACGATGCGCACGCCCTGGACCTGGACGCTGAGGGTGACGATTTCGCCGGTGAATTCGTTGCCGGTCTTCTTGAAGGTGCCGATGGTAGCCATTTTAAGTCTCCGTTTTCCGTTTCCGGGTCCGCACCATTGCGGCCCGATGGCGATCGACAGGCCGGAGACGACCGACGGCGCACCCCCGGCGTGCCGGGGGCCGGACAGCAAAGGCAGAACTTTCTTGTTTCGCGCGGAATGGGCGCAGCCCAGGGGAAGAAAGTAATGGCGGCGCTGTTGCGCCAAGCCGGTCGTGGCACAACCGGTCTTCGGCCAGATCAGGCCATTGAAAGGGCCGTTTGGAGCGGACATGGCTCGGGTCAGAACGGAGACGATGGCGATCGCGGATGCCCGCCAGCCTGACCGGCTTTTCACCGGCGGATTGGCTCACCCGCGACAGGCCATGCGCATCACTCTCCAGGCGCCCCGCCCGACGTGCTGCCCGCGATCCCAGATGCGATGTGCCGTTCGAACGATCCGCCATTCCCACCGCACAACCACGAGCCGCGACGCGGGCCTCATGCCGATCCGCGCACCGCCCCCATACCGGCATCCTGACGATTGGGATGGCAGTTCAGCCCTGATCGGGTCCCGCTTCATGGGGGCGCCGGCAGTGTCAGGCGCTCACGGGATAGGGCGCGAAGCCGACCTGCGGCAGCGCGGCGACGATTCCCACGCAGCGACGTCCTGCGCTGGCGCGAGCGGCCCTTAGCTGCCCTCCGCCCGTCGGATCATCGCTGCAGAGCGGCTTCACTGAACCGGACATTCGCGCATCGCGCAGCATTTTCAACGCCCAGATGACCGCAACGCGGACTAGGCTACCCTAATGTCAGATCAAGTGCGCGCGTTCGAAGCGTCGATTTCATCGGCCAATTGGCGGCATTTGGTGTCTGCCCATTCATGGGCGTCCGCGCCGAACAGCAGCCGCCGGGCGGGCTCATCAGACGATGCTTCCTTGAAGATCAGCGCGGCAAGCTCTTCAGGGTCATTGTCCTGCGCGCCGTTTGCCTGGGAAATGAAGCCGCGGAATGCGGAAGCCGCCTCGGCATAGTCTTCGATCTCCAGGTCCCCCTGTCGCGCGGTGGAGGGGTCCAGGAAGTTCGTACGCATCATGCCCGGATCGATGATCAGGGATCGAATGCCGAGTGGCGCGACCTCCTCGGAAAGGCCCTCCATCCAGCCCTCGAGGGCAAACTTGGAGGCCGAGTAGATCGATCCACCCGGGTTGGCGACCAGGCCATTTACCGACGAGATCGTAACCACCAGACCAGAACGCCGGCTGCGCATCGTCGGCAGCACGGCGCGGGCCACGTTCATCGCCCCGAAGACGTTGATCTCGAACTGCCGGCGCACTTCGTCGTCGCGGATCGTCTCGAAAAAGCCAAGTTGCGCGCGACCGGCATTGTTTACCAGTACGTCGATCTGTCCAAAGGCATTGATGGCCGAGACATGGGCCTTCGCGACGGCATCCGCATCTGTCACGTCGAGGGGCAAGACGAGCAACCTGTCGTTGGACACGGCGAGACGGTCGGCCAGCCCGTCGACGGTCCGGCTGGTCGCCACGACCTTGTCGCCTGCGCGTAATGCATCCCGCGCGATGAGATACCCCAGCCCCTTGGCGGCGCCGGTGATGAACCACACCTTGTCAGTCATCCTGTCAGTCCTTTCGTTTGTCGCCTCTCATATTAGGGGATCTTCGTGTTTGCCGATTAGAGGCTTGAAAATTGTCGCGATCAGTATCTCAACTAATGAATGGACCCTCGCAGATTCTCCGACCTGATCACCTTCAGCCGCGTGGCAGAGACGCAAAGTTTCACCGCGGCGGCGCATAGCCTCGGGGTGACCCAGTCTGCCGTCAGCCAAACGGTGAAGCGGCTTGAAGCGGAACTGGGAATAAGGTTGTTGTCACGCTCCACGCGTAGCCTGACCCCGACCGCAGCGGGCGAGCAACTGCTGGCCACCCTTGCCCCGAACGTCGCGGAGCTTAATGCAAAGCTCGCGGATCTCGAACGGCTGCGCGAGGAGCCGGGCGGGCAACTCAGGGTGACCTGCGGCAAACACGCGGCGGATACGCTCGTATGGCCGGCCTTCTCCAAGTTGCTTGCCGCGCATCCTTATATCGAGGGTGAGCTGAGCGTCGAAGACCGATACGTCGATATTGTCAAAGAGCGGTTCGATGTCGGGATTCGGATGCGCGACAATCTGGAACTCGACATGATTTCTGTCCCCATTGGGCTATCGCTTCGCTCTGTCGTCGTCGGCGCGCCCGGGTATCTTGACGCCTGCGTAGCTCCGGATAGGCCGCGCGATCTGGCCCGGCATCGCTGCATCGGTTTCCGGAACGCGGGCGGCATCCTGTCACCCTGGACCTTCGAAAAGGATGGCCGCACCGAGACGGTGAAGATCACATCGCCGATCATCGTCAACGATGGCGACGCGCTTGTCGCGGCGGCCTGTGCGGGGATGGGACTGGCCTACATGCTGGAGGATCTGGCAGCTCCGTTTCTCCAGGACGGCCAGCTTGTCGAGACTCTCGGAAACTGGTCGCCACGGTTCCCCGGCTATCACGCCTACTACTCGAGCCGACGCCATCCGCCTCCGGCCGTTACGCTTTTCCTCGACCTTTTGCGTCAGGAGATCTGAGCATCATCCGCATTTAGATTGCGAGGTCCTTAATGGGCTCGAAGCCGACCTGCGGCGGCGCGGCGACGATTCCCACGCAGCGACGTCTTGCGCTGGCTCGAGCGGCCCAGAGCCGTCATTCGCCGGTTGCCCTGCGAATGACGGCTTTCACCGTTTGTCCATGAAGTAACGGCGCAGCTCGCGTCAACTTGCCTGCGCCAAGGCCACCGCGTCGGGGCCGGCCGGAAAGCGCAAGCGGTCCGTCTTGTCCTGAGCCGCAAGCCAGACCGCTTCGGCGACATCGCTTTCCGAAGTGGTCAGGGCCGGTGTCGCGAAGTCCGCGAAGATCGGCGCCGCGAAGTCGGCATAGGCTTCAGGAATCAAATCCGCGACATCGATGTCGGTGTTCTCGGCGAAACGCGTGGTCGGGGCGTAGCCGGGCTCAACCAGCTTGGCGCGGACGCCGAAAGCTCCGAGTTCGTGTGCGAGCGATCCGGAAAATCCCTCGATGGCCTGCTTGCTTGCCGTATAGGCCGCAGCGAGGGGCATCGGGGCCAATGTCACGCTGGAGGTGACGTTCACAATCACGCCCGATCCGCGTGACCGCATCCCCGGGATTGCCGCCTGAACCATGGCCATTGTGCCGAACGTATTCGTCTCGAACACTTTTCGGACATGCGCCATCGGCGTTGCCTCGAAGGCCCCCACGACCCCGATTCCGGCGTTGTTGACCAAGGCATCAATCGGACCGGCGGCCTCGATCGCTGCCCGGATACTATCGGGGTCGGTCACATCCAGCGAGAGAATCCGGAGCCGATCGGATGGCGCGAACAGCCCTTCGCGGGGTGAACGCATGGTGGCGATGACGGTCCAGCCTTTGGCATGGAAGTGGCGCGCTGTTGCAAGCCCGTAGCCCGAGGAGCAGCCGGTGATGAGGACGGTCTTCATGTCAGTCTCCTGTGTTTTGTATTGACGAGACTGAGATAGCGGACAGAATCCGGACAATCATCGACTCAAAGTCCAATTTTAGTTTGCGAAGGTCCAGAATGGCCGATCCTCTTGAGCAGATCATCCGCCTCTTGCGGCCGAAGGCCGTATTCTCAAAAGGGATTTCCGGAGCGGGGGAATGGGCCGTCCGCTACCCGCCCATGCGCCATCCCGGCTTCTGCGCGGTGACGCTTGGACGTTGCCTGCTCGCAGTGGAGGGGGAAGCGCCGATCCTGCTGGAGGAAGGCGATTTCGTTCTTCTGCCCGCGACCCCAGCCTTCACCATGTCGTCGCCCGACGCGACCGGACGCCGGGCCACCCCCGGGGACCTGCATCCGTCCGGGCAGGAGGTGCGCCACGGCAGGAAAGGCGTACCCGCCGATATGCGTCAGTTCGGCGGCTACTTCTCCTTTGCTTCCCCGGACGCTGACCTGCTCGTGAAGCTGCTACCGCAGGTCATTCACATCCGCGGAACCGCGCGGTTGACGCAGCTTGTGCATCTGGTCGGCGACGAGGCCGGCCGAGACGACGTCGGGCGGGAGTTGATCCTGGAGCGGCTGGTTGAAATTCTGTTGATCGAGGGTCTGCGATCAGTGCCCGGTACTACGTCCGGGCCAAGCCTGTTGCGAGGGCTGTCGGATGACCGCGTTGTGACGGCGTTGCGTCTGATGCACGGCGATCTTAAGCGGAACTGGACCGCAAACCGCCTTGCGCGGGAGGTCGGAATGTCGCGCTCCGCCTTTTTCGACAGGTTCCTGAGGACCGTCGGCATGACGCCGATGGACTATCTTCTGGCCTGGCGCATGGCCGTCGCCAAGTCGCTGCTGCGGGAAGGAGCGTTGTCGCTTGCCGACATCGCGGATCGGATCGGCTATGGATCGGCGAGCACGTTCAGCACGGCCTTCAGCCGCCACGTCGGTGAGCCTCCCGGCCGCTACATGCGGCGCGCGTTGGAAGCGGACACGATCGCGGAAGTCGGCGCTTCCTGATCGAGAAAGGGAATATCCCGCCGGTCTCCGAGACGCAGGCTGCGGGCCAAACTGATATCATGTTTGTCTGATCGCCGTCAGGGCACCCAATGCGTTTGCTCCCCCGTCACCGCAGTTCGCACAGACCGCAGCGAACGACTGCTCCCCGCCGATTCCGTGGAAAAACACCCGTTCGCCAGCGCAGAAAAACGACCACTGAGGAGGGCGCAAGTGCCTTCCCTATCAGGCATTTTTCGGCTGCTGCGGTGCAGGAAGGATCTTTGCCATTTTACGGAGGTTCTGGGCGGTTGCTGCGAGGAGGAATTCGTCATTTGCGCCGCATGGTCCACGTAAACGGAGGCGGTTTAGGCCAAGGATCCGTTTGAGGTGGGCGAAGAGCATCTCGACCTTCTTTCGCAGCTTCATTGAGATCACGTACTGCTCGGTTTTGGCGATGTCCCGGGCGACCTGCCGGGCGTCTTCATGTTCCTCGCGGGTGATCGACCGGAATTCCGTGTTCGGACAGCAGCGCGCCTTCGAGGGGCAGGCCTGGCAGGTGTGCTTCAGGCAGCGGTATTTGGCGACGCCCTTGCCGGTTGGCCCGCGGTTCGGATCGGAATAATTCCGACGGAATTGCCTCAGTTCGTGCCCCTCGGGGCAGATGTACTGGTTGTTCTCCGCATCCCAGTCGAAGTCGGCGCGGGTCCAGGTTCCATCATTGCGCCCAGACTTGTCGAGAACCGGGATATGTGGGGCGATCTTGCGGTCGACCAACCAGGCCAGCATCGGTGCTGTGCCATAGGCTGTGTCCGCGATCAGGCGCTCGGGCTGAAGGTCGAACCTGGCCTTCACGCGCTCCAGCATGGTCTTGGTCGAACCGACCTCAGCCTGCCGGATGGACCTGGTGGCTTCCACGTCCACGATGACGCCGTGGTCCGTATCGATCAGGTAGTTGTCGGAATAGCTGAAGAATGCCGGTCCCTTGCGGGCTGCCGTCCATTGGCTCGCCGGATCGGAATGGGACGTGAACTTGGGCTGGACCTCACTGGCTGCGCCAAAGGCCGCCTCATCAAGGGTGTCGAGATACTCGCGAACTGCCCGCGGGGCATCAGCGGGATCGACCTGCGCCGGGTCCCAGTCTTCCTTCGGGGTCGAGTTCTGCTTGTTGGCATCAGCCTCGATCAGACTGGCATCCACCGCCATGCGCTGTCCACTGACCAAACCCTCTTCGATGCATCGCGCGACGGTCGTCTCGAACAAGTGCCGCAGCAGTTCGCTGTCCCGAAAACGGCCGTGTCGGTTCTTGGAAAAAGTCGAGTGATCAGGGACGCGATCGCTGAGATCCAAGCGGCAAAACCATCGATACGCCAGGTTCAGATGCACTTCCTCGCAGAACCGCCGCTCCGACCGGATGCCGAAGCAATATCCCACCAGCAGCATCCGGATGAGGAGCTCGGGGTCGACGGAGGGGCGGCCCGTGTGGCTGTAGAAATCGGCAAGGTAGGCACGGATCTCGGAGAGGTCGACGAACCGGTCGATGGAGCGCAACAGGTGGTTCTGCGGGACATGATCCTCGAGCGAGAACTCGTAGAACAGCGCCGGCTGCGCCTCTTGCCGCGGTCCCATCATCTCCGATCCTCCCACCCTTTGCGGGAATTGAATCAGCCGAGGGGCCTTCAATCAAGCACGAGTTTTTCAACGAAATACGCCCACCTTAACGGATGCAGTAAGCTACGCGGCCCTTTCGTTTAAGTGCAGCGCTCACGCGCTGCCCTCCGCGAGCCGGTAGACCGGGATACCCATCTTGCGGGCCTTGTCGGCGAGGTTTTCCTGAATGCCGGTACCGGGGAAGACGATGACCCCGATCGGCATCGTGTCGAGCATGCGATCGTTGCGCTTGAACGGTGCAGCCTTGGCGTGTTTCGCCCAGTCCGGTTTGAAGGCGACCTGCGGCACCTTGCGATTGTCGGCCCAGGTGGCCGCGATGCGTTCGGCACCTTTCGGCGATCCACCGTGCAGGAGCACCATGTCGGGGTGTTTGGCATGGACCTGATCGAGCCTGTCCCAGATCAGCCGGTGATCGGTGGTGTCCCCGCCCGAGAAGGCAATCTTCGGCCCGGTGGGCAAAAGCACCTCATTGTCAGCCCGACGCTTTGTGGCGATGAAGTCACGGCTGTCGATCATGGCCGAGGTCATCTGGCGATGGTTGACCCGTGATCCGGAGCGCGGTGACCAGGGCGTGCCTGTGCTGCGCAGATAGAGGTCGGCGGCAGTGTCGCGGAAAGTCTCCATGCTGTCGCGGCGCTCGATCAGGTTCTGGCCGATGCCGATCAGGGTCTCCAATTGGACGGATTTCACCTCGCTTCCGTCCTGTTCGCGCTGAAGGCGCTTCTGGGCCTGCTCGTTATCATCGAGTTTGCGTTCGATCCTCTCGACGGCGCGGTGGAAGGTGTTGACGGTGGACCACAGGAGCTCGTCGAGGTCAAAATCGAGGCTGGTGTCGGCCATGGTGGAGATCAGGGCGTCGAAGATGTCGGCAACCGCGCCCTGGATGGCGGTGTCCTCGGGTGTGATCCGGGGATCGGCCTCGCCCTCGGCGGGACGGTAGCCATAGAGTTCGAGCGCTTCGATGACATGGCCGGTGGGAGACGTGCTGTGATCAGGTTCGAATTCGTCATGGGCATACATGGGATGTGTCCTTCGGCTGGACCGCGACCGTCGCGGCCTTCATGGCGACGACAAGCCCACGGGCGCTCCGGTCTGGCAGCCCGAGCTCTTTGCGAGGGCCTTGATGGCAAAGCCCGGCTGATTTGTTTCGCGCTGTAAAGGCGGGCGGACCGGGGTCCACACGCGACATGTCGCGTGGGGTGGTTTCCCCGCCGACGGAAATCAGTCGGGCGCCGCCATTGCCGGGCCGGAGCGTTTGTGGGCCGCTCGCCCTCTCAAGAAGGCCAAGGCGCGGTCCCCTTGCCGAGGTGCCGCAACCCCTTGCCCATGGCGGGATCGGTTATCCCCGATCACGGCCCTCTCTGGCTATGGTGCGCGCGGCATGAAACGGCTGACGTCCTCGGGGGCGATCTGCACCCGGATCTGCGCCCGAAGCGCCTCCAGGCCGAAGCTGACGAGATCGTCGTTGAAATCTCCCAGCATGGGCGAAAGCGTGATTGCCTCGATCCCGGCCCCGATGGCCCGGTCCACCAGGCTGTCCCGCGCGACGTCACCTGCCGGATCGTTGTCGCGGACGATATAGAGCCTGCGCAGATGCGGCGGGAACAGGATAGCAGCGAGATGTCCGGCCGAGAGTGCGGAGACCATCGGCATGATCGGCAATACCTGCCGCAGCGAGAGGATGGTCTCGATCCCCTCGCCTGCCGCCATGACATCCTGCGCCCCGCCAAACCGGACGGCGTTTCCTAGCAGGTCTCCCATCGCCTTTCTCGGCGGATAGACCGGCGCTTTCCCGGAGCCGTCACGTTGAATCCAGGTGCGATGCGCACCAGTGATCCTGCCGTCGAGGTCAGTGACGGCGGCGATCATGGCGGGCCAGGTTTCGGTGGGACCATCGCCCTCGGGGCGCCAATAGCAGTTCGGATGAAACCGCAGATTCGCGGTTCCACGTAAATCCGTAATGCCGCGTATCCGAAAATATGCCTCTGCGAGACTGCCGGTGAGCGGTTGCGTCATACGCCAGAGACGACGGGCGGCTTCGGACGATCCCGATGGTACTGGCGGTGTTTGGGCCCTGCGGGACTTTGGCTCCGGTTCGGGATGCGGCAGGCTGAGGAAGCGGCGCGCTTCTTCGGCAATATCAGCGAAGTCGACGAGGCCAAGGCTTTCACCGATCACGTCGAGCAGATCGCCATGCTCGCCGCTCTGGGCATCGGTCCATTTTCCAGCCGCACCTCTACCAGCCTCTGGCCCGGTCAGGCGGACGAACATTGAACGGCCGGGTGTGTTTCGTACATCCCCGACCTGCCAGTAATTGCCCTGCTTGACCCCGTTCGAGAGATAGTAGCGGCACACCGCCTCGGCCTCTCGGCCGAGACGCTGCGCCAGTGCGGAAGCGTTGAGACGTGCCATCACGCGGCCTCCCGCTCGGAAATGCGCTCGATCGGGAAACGGTCGAGCAGTTTGCCGATGATCGCCGGCCCCGATGCGTCCACCGGCACGAAGAAACGCAGCTTCCAGGAGATGATCTCGCTGAAGAGACCATAGGTTCGCAGCCGATCGCGCATGGTATCGGTGAAGCCGGTGAGTTCGATCCGGCTCGCGGCCATGACGCGGGACCGGCGCAGTTGCAGCCCTTCGGCGAGATCGAAGACCGTTAGGCCCTCGATCAGCGCAGCATAGGCCTCATCGGGCGTGATGCTGGTCATAACCCCACTGGTGGCGGCATTCGCTGCCCATGCGGCCGAAACCCGGCGTCCAATGATGCGTTCGCCCTCATCGGTCTGAAGCCGGTAGACCCGGGACGACTCCTGCGGCAGACGCTTCCAGATCGGCAGCAGGAGCCCGGTCACCATATGCAGAATGCTGTCGGTGAACTCCGGCACCTCTGCCAGTTCCGCCCTCCAGGTCGTGGCGAAGTCGGCCCTGTCAACCTGGAGCCAATGGGTCTCTTCCATCGCCCGCACGGGGAAGCTCACCGCTTCCATCGGCCGGATCAGGCGGACACGGCGCTCGATCTCGCCGTCATCCAGCATCACGCTGGTTGTCGGGATCTGCACCGCGGCGCGACAGGATCGCTCGTTGATGAGCAATCTTGCGCGGGGATCATCCAGTTCCGCCAGGGCTGCATCGAGCGAGATCGGCTGATTGCGTTTGCGCGCTGTCAGGGTCAGGAGCCGGGTTTCCGCCCCGGTGCCCGGATGGGTGTGGATCACCTGCCGGTTGGTGACGACGAAACTCTCTGCGCGCAGCGTCTCCAGCCCCATGTCATAGGTGCCCGATGCAACCGCCCCGTCGATCCGGGCCTGCAGAAGCTGCTCGAAGGCCGAGAACAGGATGCCCTGCAACTCGATGGTGAGGGCCAGAAGACGGTTTAGGAAAGTGGTGATCGGCGGCAGATCGTCCTTGATGCCGTTCGAGTCCATCAGCTTCAGGCCGGTGGCCGTTTCAAACCGTTCGAGCGAGCAGCCCTCGACCTTGCCGCGCACGATCAGCAGATAGAGCTGGCGCAGCGCATCGCGGGCATAGGCGGATTCCAGATTGTCCTCTGGCCGGAACAGGCCCTGACCGCCGGTCTGGCGCTGACCGCGGGTGATTGCGCCCAAGGTGTCCAGACGGCGAGCGATGGTGCTCAGGAACCGCTTCTCGGCCTTCACATCCGTGGCGATCGGCCGGAAGAGTGGCGGCTGCGCCTGATTGGTTCGGTTGGTGCGCCCCAACCCCTGAATGGCGGTATCGGCCTTCCAGCCCGGTTCCAGCAGGTAATGTACGCGCAGCCGCTGGTTCCGCGCCAAAAGGTCCGCGTGATAGCTGCGCCCGGTGCCCCCCGCATCCGAGAAGACCAGAATGCGCTTCCGGTCATCCATGAAGGCCGAAGTCTCGGCAAGGTTGGCGGAGGGCGCGCGGTTCTCGACGACCAGGCGGGCCGATGCGCCTTCGCCCTTTCGCACGATGCGCCGGGACCGCCCCGTGACCTCCGCCACCACATCCGTGCCGAAGCGCTGGACGATCTGGTCGAGCGCGCCCGGGACCGGCGGCAACGAGCCGAGTTGTTCGAGCATCTCGTCGCGCCGGGCCACGGCTTCGCGACTCTCGACCGGCTGACCATCCCGGAACACCGGCCGTGACGAAAGACTGCCCTCGCCGTCGGTGAATGGTTCGTAGAGCTGCACCGGGAAGGAATGCAGCAAATACGAGCCGACATATTCCCGAGGCGTGACATCGACGGAAATATCGTTCCATTCCTGGGTCGGAATCTCCGCCAGCCGCCGTTCCATCAGCGCCTCGCCGGTGGAGACGATCTGGATCACGGCGGCATGGCCCGCCGCCAGATCTGCATCGATCGAGCGGATCAGCGTCGGCGTCTTCATCGAGGTCAGCAGGTGGCCGAAGAAGCGCTGCTTGGTGCTCTCGAAGGCCGACCGCGCGGCGGATTTGGCCTGGCGGTTCAACGTGCCTTCACTGCCGGTGATATTGGCCGCCTCCATCGCCGCGTCGAGATTGTTGTGAATGACGGCTAATCGCGAGGACGCGATAATGCGAAGG
>NZ_AQQR01000031.1 GCF_002210095.1 Marinibacterium profundimaris
ACCACACAAAGTGAGGCAGAGCCCAATTAAGGGCTACGCGACAGGCATGTTCATGCCGCTGCCCGGCCGGGCACATGGCTTGGCGAGATGCTGACGCGCAAGCCGCCGATGCTGGTGCGGGTCGCGCTGGCGAACAAAATGGCGCGGATCGTCTGGGCGCTGATGGCCCGAGGCGGCGCCTACCAGTCTCCGACCGCTGCGGCGTAAGCCGTCACTGGTCGCGAGGACGTCGGAGCGGAAGAGGGCAAGGAGACGTTTGGCGCACGGTCGTGAGACGGGATCGGGAGAACCAGAGCGCAACAGAGTGCCATCGAGCACGCGGCTTTGATCTGGACCCGACCTGCGAACACCATACGGGCCCGCGGCGTGATGATGGCCGCAACAGAGGCCGGATACATGTCAGCACCCGACACCGCGCGAAACTGATCCAGAAACCCTCTTGCGCAAGGGGCGGTTATACATGTTGCGCAAATGCTGTGAAGGTTTCACCTTGCGAATCCAGTCTGTTAGTCAGGCTGCATGAGCAGACCCATACCCCCGACCTACAAGACCAGGAACTGGCCAGCCTACAATGAAGCAGTCAAGCGCCGGGGCTCGCTGACGATCTGGTTTGACCCCGAGATGAGCTGGGATGCCGCGCCGACAGGCAGGCGTGGCCGCCAGCAGACCTACAGCGATGCCGCTATCCAGACGTGCCTCTCGATGAAAGTGCTGTTCGGCATGGCGCTCCGGCAGACGACCGGGTTCGTCGAGAGCCTGCTACGGCTGGTCGGCCTGAACTGGACGGTGCCCGACTTCAGCACGCTATCTCGCCGCCAGAAGACCTTGGCCGTGAACATCCCCTACCGCGGCTCCAAGGGGCCGTTGCACCTGCTGATCGACAGCACCGGGATCAAGGTCGAAGGTGAAGGCGAGTGGCACGCACGCAAGCATGGCGGCCCGAAACGGCGCGTCTGGCGCAAGCTCCACCTTGGGATCGATGAAGAAACGTTGGAGATCCGGGCCGTCGAAGTCACCGGGAGCCACATCGGTGATGCGCCCATCCTACCCACCTTCTCGACCAAATCCCGCAGGACCAGGAAATCGGTAGCGTTACGGCTGATGGCGCCTACGACACGCGCAAATGCCACGATGCGATTGCAGATCGCGGTGCCCATGCCGTCATCCCGCCCCGCAAGAACGCGAAGCCCTGGAAGACGATCACCGCCGGAGCCGTGGCGCGAAATGAGGCCCTGCGCGCGGCGAAATACCTGGGCCGCGCGCTCTGGCGACGATGGAGTGGATACCACCGCCGAAGCCGCGTCGAGACAAAGATGCATTGTATCAAGTTGCTGGGCCAGCGGCTCATGGCACGGGACTTCGATCGACAGGTCGCCGAACTCCAGGTCCGCATCGCCGTCCTGAACGGCTACACCGCGCTCGGAATACCCGTCACGGAAGCTGTGGGATAAGTCCGTCCGGGGAAAGGGGAACCTCGGCCTTAAGCCGATTTGTGCATCAGAGCCCTTGACACTAATAATTAGCTATCTATGTTTTTCCCGGCGATGGTTCCCCGGAAGAGGAGCCGGATTTCATCGCTGCATCAAACTGGAGGAAATTCATGTCACGGACAGCCAATTTGGCCGGCCCGCGTTCGCGGACCGGAATGGTGGTGCTTTGCCTCGCTCTGACCGCGGGCTTCGCCCCGCTCGCGTCGGCGCAGGAGCAGCCCGCCTTCAACGAACATGCGGGAACCCTGCCGGACGGGACGGCATGGCTGATCCGCGTGCCCGAGAACTGGAATGGTCGACTACTCAGGGATCTGGATTTCGCCAGCAACGTTTCGGTCGCGTCAGCGGTCCAGCGGTATGACGACCTGCTCGGTCGTGGCTATGCCTTCGCCGGGCTCGCCCGGCACCCGCTGCGCCTGTGGCAATACGATCCGCAGCGTGAAATCCTGAATCTACAAGCTGTTCAGGACATTTTCACGGACCTGGAGCGCGCTCCTGACATGGTGCTGCAATACGGCTGTTCTGGCGGAGGGCTCGACAGCCTCGCTTCGGCCGAGGATTACCCGGACAGGATCGACGGTGCCGCCGTGCTTGCCGCCCATACGCCGGTCTGGATCATGAGCAGTTTCCTGGATGGCTGGTTCGCCATGCAGACCCTGCTGGGCGAAAGCTATGAGGCCGCTGGGCACGGTCCGGCCAGCGATCTCGCCATCGTCGGCCTGCCCAATGCCGGAGCGGGTGGCGAGCGCAGCCTTGACGCGATCCGTGCGTCCTGGATGGCCGCCATCGAAACGGCGGGCGAAAGCCCGGAGGGCCGCGCGCGGCTGGCGCTTGCCTTCGCCATCGGACAGTGGTCGCCGTGGATGGTCGAGGGGACCGAACTACCCGACACCGCGGATGCCGGCGCCATGGCCGACATGATCGTGGCCTCGGCGCTGCGCATCGGCGGTAATGTTGGCGGGTCCTCGCGGCTTCTGTTCGAAAACGCCGCATCGGGGCAGCAACTTTCCGGGAACGAGGGGGTCGACTATGCCGCCTTCTACCAGAATGCCGCACCCGCGATGGCGCGGACGGTTGAGGCGCTCTACGAACAGGCCGGTTTGGACCTTCAGGCCGACATTGCCAGGATCGACGCCGCCCCCCGCATCGCGGCCTCGGATTATGCGCGCGATTTCTGGGCCGCAGACGGGCGCACGACGACCGGCGATCTGCAGGTTCCGGCGATCCGCATCCACATGCTGGGCGACTGGGCCATTCCCTACACGCTGATGGAAGGCTACGGCGCGCTGGTGCAGGAGCAGGGTACCGGCGATCTGTATCGGCAGTCGCTGGTCCAGGGCACGGGCCATTGCGAGTTCACGGCTGCCGAAAGCACGGCCATCGTCGAGACCCTGGTCGAACGGATCGAAACGGGCGCCTGGCCCGAGACATCGCCCGAGGCGCTGAACGCCGCAGCCGAGGCGCTGGAAACCGGGAGCGCCCCCCGGTTCATCGAACACGGTGATTGGCGCGTGGCAGCCTATAACCGGCCCTGGGTTCCGGCAGAATGAGCCGATGGGGAACTGGCGCTGCGCCGGTTCCCCCACAGGTCCGGTGGCGCAAGTCATTGGTGGACCGTCGCCAACGCGCAGTGGGCATCTCTGGCGAGGGCAAGTGTTCCCATGTCTGGACGACCCCTGCTGCGCAAGCTGGGAATTGACGCGCCTATGCCGAAAGCAGTCATGTCTACGGCCTTTGTGGTGCGGTCTAGCCGCTGGCCCAGATGAAGTCCGCGGATCGGGTCCCAATCAAAATTGCGCGCTTTCTGCGCCTTGACCCCCTGGGGTGTCCCGATCCCCGGTTCGACCGGTTTGTCATCTCTTCTCAGCTTCACGCATTCCGTCAGCGGTTCCGCGCTCAGGAGACAGGGGCCGCGTAGATCTCGTTGCGGCGCAGGAGCGCCCAAGCGATCCGGGCAGTCTTGTTGGCGAGCGCGACCGCAACGACTTTCGGTCGCTTGCGTGCTTTAAGCCCAAGCATCCAAGCCTTGCCGGCATCGCCCTGCCTTGCAAAGCGAAGCACCGCAGTCGCGCCGGAAACGAGCAGTCGCCGGATATATCCATCACCCTGCTTGCTGATCCCGGTCTGTCGATCCTTGCCACTGCTTGAGTTCGCCCGTGGCGTCAGGCCTAGCCAGGCCGCGAACTGTCGTGCCGAGCGGAACAGGCTCGGATCCGGAACATTTGCAGCAATTGCGCTGGCGGTGATCGGTCCGATACCGGGAATGGTCGCCAGTCGCCGGCTCGTCTCGTGCGTCCGGTGCCACTCGAGGATCCGTTTCTCCAGGGCCTCAGCCTGATCGGCAATCGCCTCCGCTTGGCAGATCAACGCATGGATGGCAGCCGCAGCATGGTCAGGCAACTGTCGCGTTGCCCTTAAATCGGTTCTGCCTCACTTTGTGTGGCGCAACTATCCTGAAACTGGAAAATTCAGGAGGTATAGTTGTGAGTTCGAAGAAGCACTGGTCGCCCGGGAGCGATGTTGCCGTTCAAAGCGTTGAGCGAAGTGAAAGAGGCGGGTGGATTGTATCTGGCGTCTTGGCTCCCAACGGCATTTGCCCAGACTGTGGATTGCATTCACGCCGACGTCACGGCTGGCGGCGTCGGCGGCTGCAGGATTATCCCGCGCATGGAGACGAGGTAACGGTTGATCTCGCAATTTGCCGTTGGCGATGTCAGGCACCCGCTTGCCCACGCCGGACATTCTCAGACCAAATCGCCTCGATTGCGCGTCCATTTGCACGTCGTACTTCGCGTGTCGGGGAGATTGTCACCCATCTTGGGCATGCGACCGGCGGACGGCCAGCCGAGCGGTTGTTGCATCGTTTGGGCCTTGGAGTCAGCGATGACACGGTGCTTAGGCAGCTGAAGAACCGTGCCCAAGACAGTGGCGAGTCGCCGACAGTCATCGGGATCGACGACTGGAGTTGGCGGAAATCGCAAACCTACGGCACGATCATTGTGGATCTGGAGCGTCGCGTGGTGATCGACATTCTTGAGGATCGAGATGTCGTCAGCTGCACCAACTGGCTGAAGCGACACCCCGAGGTGGAAGTGATCAGCAGAGATCGCTGCGGTCTCTACGCCCAGGCAGCACGGCAAGGGGCACCGCAGGCGAAGCAGGTCGCTGACCGGTTCCATATCGTACAAAACCTGCGGCAGGCCATCGAGGAGCAAATGAACCTTCACGGCCGTGCGACCGGCAGGGCGCTGCTGTCCGACGCCGACAACATCACCGCAGCCGGCAGCCTTCTGAAGTCACGCCTGGCGCATAGGACGTCTCGGGAAGAGATTTTCGCCACCATTCATGCGCTCCGAAATCAGGGGCTTTCATGCAGCGAGATCGGGCGGCGAACAGGGTTCCCGCGTCGCAGCATCGCGAAATGGCTGCAGTTCGAGACACCACCGGACCGCAGGCGGGCCGCTTTGAAGCCGACATCGCCGTGGTACTTTGAAGAGTTCCTGAGCCAAAGCTGGAAGGAGGGCATTCGAACTGGCAGCGCCCTGTTCCGTCTGATCCGAGAGCGCGGTTACGAGGGGAGTCAGTCGCATTTGCAGCGTCTGTTGGCGGGCTGGCGAAAAGCAGAACAGCAAGGGAGCGACTCCAAGGTAGAGCACGAAATCCTTAAGCCAGTCCGGGACCCGGAAACGGGGCACGCGATTTCCCCGGTCATCGCAGCCGCGCTGTGCATCAAACCCCGCGGAAAGCTCACCCCGGATCAAGCGCGGAAAGTCGACGCGCTCAAGGCCGGTTCTCCCGCCTTCGCAACGATGCGAAGTCTCGCCATGCGGTTCAACGGTATCCTGCGCAGCCGCCAAGCAGACCCGCTCCCAGCATGGATCGACAACGCGATCGAAACCGATCTGGCGCCCATCGTGCGCTTTGCCCGCACATTGAACCGGGACTTCGATGCAGTCAAAAACGCCATCGAGATGCCATGGAGCAACGGCCAAGCAGAAGGTCAGATCAATCGCCTGAAGACGCTCAAACGCGCCATGTACGGTCGAGCCGGTCCAGAATTGTTGCGGGCGAGAATGCTACCGTTCCGCCACACAGATTGAGGCAGAGCCCAATTAAGGGCTACGCGACACCTGTTGTGCCATTTCGCATCGGAAAAGGGCGCGGAATACGCCCTATCCGCGCTTTCCTACTTTACGTTTTTCTGAGTTTGTCTTGCCATGTTTTCTGGATTTCCGGGTTACGTGTGTATTTGGGGAGTTTGCCTTGCATGATGCGGGTTGCGTTTTCGACGAGGACCTCGGGCATGACCGAGTAGAGGTCGACCGTGTGGCCCAGGATATGCGGCGTCAGGACGACCCGGTCGATCTCGCGCAGCGGGTGGTCGGCGGGCATCGGTTCGGTTTCCGTCACATCCAGCCCCGCCCCCGCAAGGTGCCCCTCGGTCATCACCCGCGCCAGCGCGGCCTCGTCGATCAGCCCGCCGCGCGAGGTGTTGATCAGGATCGCATCCGGCTTCATCGCCCGCAGTTCGGCCTCCCCGATCAGGCCCCGGGTCCCGGCATTGAGCGGCACGTGCAGGCTGATCACGTCGGCCTGCGCCAGCAGTTCCTCGCGTGCCACCAGCCGCACGCCTTCCGGCGCGGTCTGCGGCGTCAGGAACGGGTCATGCACCAGGATCTCCGCCGGCTCGAAGGCCTGCAGGCGGTCGATCACCCCGCCGCCGATCCGACCCGACCCGATCAGCCCGATGCGCCGCCCGCACAGCATCCGCGCGTACATCTGCTGCGGGCGCCCCGCGTTCTCACGCAAAAGGCGCTCGGACCGGTGCAGCCGGTAGAGCAGCACCAGCATCAGCATCACCGTCGCCTCGGACATCGCCAGGAAGTTCTCGGGCGTCGCGCCATTGGCCACGATCAGCCCGCGCTCCGCGCAGGCCTCCAGATCGACCGCATCGACCCCGATCGTCGGGAACACCAGCCCCCGCAGCCGCGGCGAGGCGTCGAGATCCTCCTCGCCCAGCCGCGAGCGCGAGCTGGCCACGATGATATCGACATCCCCCAGCAGCGCCTGCCGCTGATCCGGCGTCAGCCGCAGCGGCACCCCCGGCGTGATCGCCGGGCCGCGCACCACCTCCCAGCCCTGGTCCTCCAGCCGCGCCGAGGCGCGCTCCAGAACCTCGTCCAGAACCGGGTCTTGTGCTATGTAGATCCTGGGCATGCTCAGTCGCTCCGCGTCAGGCCGGCGACCATGTTGGGGTTGTAGCCCGGCCGGACCCGCGCGTCGATCACCACGCTCTTGCCCTCGCGCACCATCTCCAGGCCTTTCTTCACCGCCTCGACAAGCTCGCCGGCGGTCTCCACCGGCCCGATCCCCTCGCAGCCCTGCGCCCGGGCGACACCGGCAATGTCGATATCCGGGTCGCCGATCCGCTGGCCGATCCACTTGTTCTCCACCGGGCGGTTGCGGGCCACCGCGACGCGCTCCTGGTGGACCTCGTCATTGTAGAACGAGCGGTTGTTCGACACCACCGCGAGGAACGGCGTGCCGTAATGCGCCGCCGTCCAGAAGGCCGAGGCCGCCATCATGAAGTCCCCGTCGCCCAGCACCGCGACCGGCATCCGCCCGCTGTCCTTCAGCGCCAGCGCCGCGCCGATCAGCATCCCCGGACCCGAGCCGATCCCGGCACCGCCGTCCGAGCCCAGGAAATCCAGCGGGTGGCGGAAGTGCCAGGCCTCCCCGGCCCAGCCCAGCGGCAGGCGCACGATGCTGGCGCAGACCCCGTCCAGCCCCTCGCCGAGCGCCCCGGCCAGCGTCATGATGTCGAGCGGCGTCTCCGGCGCGGGCGCCTCCAGCGCCGGCTTGACCGGCAGGGCCTCCGGCGCCGCGCCCGCACCCACCTCCAGCGCATCCGCGATGGCATGCATCGCCCGGTCCGGCGCGCAGGCCAGGTGCAGGTCGAGCGCCGGCAGGGCCTGGTGTTCCATGCCCCAGCCGTTGTGCAACTGGTAATCCTGCGAGGCCTGGATGACCTTCGCCGTCACCTCGCCCGCCAGCTTCAGCGTCCCGGCAAGGTCCAGCCAGTCGAGGCTCAGGATCACGTCCGCCTCGCGCAGCACCTCGCCCGCCGCATCGTCGATGAAGAAGGCCGGCTTGCCGCGATGCTGCGGATGGTCCGTCGGGAAGGACGCCCCGATCCGGATATCCGTCAGGACCCTCGCGCCCAGCGCCTCCACCAGCGCCACCCGCCGCGCCCAGTCCGCCGGGTCGCGCGATACCCGCCCCGCCAGGACCACGGGGGCCTTCGCCCCCTTCAGCAGCTCTGCCGCTCGTGCCACCCCTTCGGCGGCAGGCTCGGCCGGCAGCGGCGGCTGGTAGCGCGAGAAATCCGGCAGCGCCGGCGCCGCCTCGTGCCGCTTCTCCTGGATCGACACGTCGAAATTGACATAAGTGGGCCCCATCGGCTCGCTCCGCGCGATCACATCCGCGCGCAGCATCGACTCAAGCGCCGCCTCCATCGAGGCAGGCTGGTCGTCCCACTTCACATAATGGCGGATCATCGAGGCCTGGTCCCGGCAGGTGTGCAGCCAGTCGATCCACGGCCGCCGCATCGCCGCATCCACCGGCCCCGTCGCCCCGTAGATCAGCACCGGCACACGGTCGCACCAGGCGTTGAAGATCGCCATCGTGCCATGCATCAGGCCCACGTTGCTGTGCAGGATCACCGCAAGCGGCTCCCCCGTCACCTTCGCATAACCATGCGCAATCGCCACCGCATGCTCCTCGTGCAGGCACAAAAGCATCTGCGGATCCGCGTTCCCAAGGTGATTGACAAGACTGTCATGCAACCCCCGGAAACTCGACCCGGGGTTCAGCGCAACATACTTAACACCCAAGCCACGAAGCATATCCGCAAATACATCACTACCCCATACACCAGTACCCGCCGAAGGCACAGGCGTCTCAACGCGTGAAGGTTTTTGATCAGTCATGTTTCCATCCAACTTTCTGTTTCTTTTCATTCAGCCGCACCTGCACACCGGCGGCGCCGCCGTTTTCTTTCTTGATCGCCGCCCGGATGATCGGCGTTAAGGGAAGATCGGGGCAGGTGATTGCCGGCCTTTCAGCCCGCGTCGCCTCCCCCCGGCCAGCCGCTTATTGCCCGGCGAGGTTGATGTGAACGTTCTTCTCGTGGGTGAAGGAAATCAGTTCACCGATGCCTTCCTCGCGTCCGATACCGGATTGCTTGACCCCGCCGAAAGGCGCCCCGAGGAAATGGCGACCGACCTCGTTGACCCAGACGAACCCTGCCTCGACACTCGCCGCCGTTCGGTGCGCGGTGACAAGGTCGCGGGTCCATATCGCGCAGGTCAGGCCAAGTTCGAGCGCATTGACCTCGCTCAGCATCTCGTCTTCGTCCGACCACTTGCGAACGGCGAGCACCGGGCCAAAGATCTCTTCCCGCGCAATCCGCATTTCCGGAGTCACGTCGGCAAAGATCGTCGGCGCGATGAAATAGCCATCGGCCAAGGCGCCATCGGTCACGGCATGCCCGCCCGTAACGGCCTGTGCGCCTTCGCTCTTGGCGGAGTCGATGAAGCTCATCACGCGGTCGAACTGCGCCTGGCTGACGATGGCCCCCATGGTGGTTTCCGGATCGGTCGGCACGCCGGGTTGATACCGCGCGACGGCCTCGGCCAGATGGGAGATCACCTCATCGTGAATATCCTGATGCAGGAAAGCCCGGCTTGTCGAGCCGCAGGACTGTCCGCACCAGCCGAAGTTCATCCCGGCGACAATCGCATCTGCAATCTTTTTCGGGTCGCTGTCGGGATAGGCGATCAGGGCGTTCTTGCCACCGAGTTCCAGCAGGACGGGCTTGACCGTGTCGCTGGCACTGCGCATCACCGCGCGCCCGGCGGGAACCGACCCGATCAGCGTCACCTTGGCCACGTCGGGATGCTCGGCCAGCCCGGCACCGGCTTCGACCCCGCCGGGCAGAACGCTGAACGTGCCTTTCGGCATCAGGCCATCGACGAGTTCGGCAAGACGCAGGGCCGAAAGGGGCGCCTGCACCGGGGGTTTGATGATAACGGCATTGCCCGCCGCCAGCGGCGCGGCCATCTTGCCGCCGCAGAACATGAAAGGATGGTTGAAGGCGAGAATCCGGGCAACGACGCCGAGCGGCTGGCGCAATGTCATGTTGACGCGGTCCGGCCCCATCGGGATCGTGTCACCCTTCATTTCGGTCACGAGACCCGCGAAAAATTCCATCTGGGCTGCGGCAATCGCGGCATCACCGCGCATTTCCGTGTAGGGATTGCCGCAGTTCGCGGCATCCATCATCGCCAGTTCATCGCCATGTTTGCGCAACAGCGCCGCGATTTCCTTGAGGATGCGGGCCCGTTCCAGCGGCGCGACATCGCGCCATTCCTCGAAACCCTTCCCCGCCGCGGCAACCGCGGCGTCCACGTCGGCGCGGCCCGCCGTGGCAACCGTTCCGATCGGCTGCCCGGTGCCCGGATTCAGGGTTTCTTCGTAAAGTCCTTCGATGGGTGGAACCCATGCCCCTCCGTAATACAGGTCTGCTTTTTTCGAAAGAGTCAGGTTCGCGTCCAGTTTCAAGATGTCCATCAGATGTTTCCTCCCCACGTTGACACCTGTTAACTTAGACCTCTAAATATTGTCAATCAAAGAACTCGGCCCATGGCCGACTGGAGGCGCAACAGGTGGGGCAGATACTCATCGACGGTGGCCTCGGGGGGGGCGTCCGTCGCGGGCAGGCCGATGTTGAGCGCCGCGACGACCGTGCCGTGCCGCCCCATGAGCGGGACGGCGATGGACCGCAATCCAAGCTCGACCTCCTGGTTCACCAGCGCAAACCCTTTGTCGCGCGCGTCGTCGATGCGCGTCATGATATCCTTGGGTTCGACGAGTGAAAACCGGGTGCGCGGCGTGAGGTCGGACCTTTCGACCAGCCCTGCGGCCTCCTCTCGCGGTAACGCGGCCAGAAGGACACGCCCAAGCGAGGTGCAATGCGCAGGCAGGCGCGACCCGGGCATAAGCCCGACGGACATCACCCGTTTTTGCGCCGCACGAGCGATATAGACGATATCGCTTTCATCCAGCAGCGCCACCGAACAGCTTTGCCCGATTCTCTCGGACAATTGATTCAGCCAAGGTTGCACGATCTGCGACAAGGGCAACGAGGCCAGCGCCGCCATGCCAAGACGCAGAATACGCGGCGTCAGTGTAAAGAACTTGCCGTCGTAATCGGCATAACCCTCGCGGTTGAGCGTCAGCAAAACACGCCGCGTCGTGGCGCGGTCAAGCCCGCTTGCCGCTGCCGCCTCGGTGATCGAGAGGCGCGGCGTATTCGCGCCGAAGGCTTCGATGACGCGCAGCCCCTTGGCCAAGGAGGCGACATAGTCGGTCGGTTTGTTCAACATGCGAACAGCGATAGCAACATAATGAACAAATCTCAATAATTGACCAAATCATCTCGCCTGCCGCAGCGGCGCAGGCTATGGCTACGGCCAGAAACGGAGGGTCCTCATGAACAAAGTCTCGCTTTCTGTGGCCGATGCCGTCGCGGATATCCCCGACGGAGCGAAAGTCATGATCGGCGGTTTCGGCGGCTCCGGCGCGCCGATCGAACTGATCCATGCGCTGATCGACAGGTTCCGCGCAACCGGCAGCCCGAAAAACCTGACGGTGATCAACAACAATGCGGGCAACGGTGCCATCGGCATCGCCGCCATGATCAAGGCCGGCATGGTCGCGAAAATGATCTGCTCTTTCCCGCGCTCATCCAATGCCGAAGCCTTCAACGAGAAATATCTGTCGGGCCAGATCGCGCTTGAGCTTGTGCCGCAAGGTACGCTGGCCGAGCGTATCCGCGCCGCAGGTGCGGGCATCCCGGCCTTTTACACGCCGTCCAGCTACGGAACCGAACTGGCCGAGGGCAAACCGACCGAGGAATTCGACGGCAAGATGTATGTCCGCGAAGGTTGGCTGCGCGCCGATTTCGCACTGATCAAGGGGCAGCTGGGCGATACCCTCGGCAACCTGACCTATCGCCTGGCAGGGCGCAATTTCAACCCGCTCATGGCCATGGCCGCCGACAAGACCATCGCCCAGGTATCGAGCCTGAGCGAACCCGGCTCTATCGACCCCGAGCAGGTGGTTACGCCGGGCATCTTCGTCGACACCATTGTCGAAGTGCCCGACCCGCAACAGGAAGAAGTGCTTGTCCGCACGGGAGTGGTTTACTGATGTCCGATTTCAACCTCATGGAAGACAAGCTGACGAATGCCCAGATCGCGTGGCGTGCCGCGCAGGATCTCGAAGACGGCTCCTATGTGAACCTTGGCATCGGCTTTCCCGAAATGATCGCCACCTTCCAACCCGAAGGGCGCGACGTAACCTATCACACCGAAAACGGCGTGCTGGGCTTTGGCAAAGCGCCCAAGGAGGGCGAAGAGGATTGGGACCTGATCAACGCGGGCAAGAAAGCGATCATGCTGAAGCCCGGGGCCTCGTTCTTCCATCATGCCGACAGTTTCTCGATGGTGCGTGGCGGGCACCTCGACCTGGCCGTTCTCGGGGCCTACCAGGTTGCACAGAACGGCGATCTGGCGAACTGGCGGGTCGGCTCCAAGGGGGTTCCCGCCGTGGGCGGTGCGATGGACCTGGTCCATGGGGCCAAGGCCGTTGCGGTGGTCACCGATCACGTGACCAAGGATGGCCAGCCCAAGCTGGTCGAAGCCTGCACCTTCCCTTTGACGGGGGTTGGCTGTGTGACCCGCGTTTATACGTCCCTGGCGGTTCTCGACATCGAGGATGGCAAGTTCAACCTGCGTGAGAAACTGCCCGCCATTTCGATGGAAGAACTCCAGGCCGTTACCGGCGCCACATTGCACACCGATGGCCCCGTCGGCGACCTGATCGTACCGGAGGATATCTGATGACCGAAGTTTATATCTGCGACTATATCCGCACGCCCATCGGGCGCTATGGCGGCGCGCTGTCCTCCGTCCGACCCGATGACCTGGGTGCGATTCCGCTCAAGGCCCTGGCCGAACGTAACCCCGGTATGGACCTCGCCGCCATCGACGAGGTGATCTTCGGCTGCGCCAACCAGGCCGGCGAAGATAACCGCAATGTCGCGCGCATGTCGCTCTTGCTGGCCGGATATCCTGAAACGGTGCCGGGCACGACGATGAACAGGCTCTGCGGATCAGGCATGGATGCCATCATCACGGCAGCCCGCGCCATCAAGTCGGGCGAAGCCGGGCTGATTGTGGCAGGCGGGGTGGAATCCATGTCGCGCGCGCCCTTCGTGATGCCGAAAGCCGACACCGCCTTTTCGCGCGCCAACGCCGTTTACGACACCACCATCGGCTGGCGTTTCGTCAACAAGCTGATGCAGAAGCAATACGGCGTGGATTCGATGCCCGAAACCGCCGAGAATGTGGCAGAGGATTTCGACATCAACCGGCCCGATCAGGATGCCTTCGCCCTGCGTTCGCAGCAAAAGGCAGGTGAGGCGATGGAAAACGGGCGACTCGCACGCGAGATCGTTCCCGTCACGATCCCCCAGCGCAAGGGCGACCCGCTGATCGTGGAGCAGGACGAACATCCCCGCCCCTCGACCACATTGGAGGGGCTGCAAAAGCTCAAAACCTTCGTCAAGGCCGATGGAACCGTGACCGCGGGGAACTCCTCGGGCGTCAACGACGGGGCAGCCGCACTTATCCTTGCCACGAAGGAGGCCGCGGAAAAGCACGGGCTGACCCCCATCGCGCGGGTTCTGGGCGGTGCCACTGCCGGGGTCGCGCCGCGCATCATGGGCTTCGGCCCTGCCCCGGCCTCGCAAAAGCTGATGGAGCGCCTAGGCCTGACCCAGAAGGATTTCGCGGTGATCGAACTGAACGAGGCTTTCGCCTCGCAGGGGCTGGCCACGTTGCGCGATCTGGGCATTGCCGACGATGACGCCCGGGTGAACCGCAACGGCGGGGCCATTGCTCTTGGCCATCCGCTGGGTATGTCCGGCGCCCGGATCACCGGCACCGCCATGCTGGATCTGAAACCCGGCGAAAAATCCCTTTCGACCATGTGCATCGGCGTCGGCCAGGGGATTGCCATCGCCCTCGAAGCGGTCTGATCACGCGTCGCGGGCCATTTCCCCGGCTCGCCTGTGCAGCAGCCTCGCCAGTAAATCGGCGGGGCTGTTTTCGTTGAAGGCGAACTTGCGTGTGATCCCGACCGCGCCCGACATATAACCCGATTTCAGGTTCACCTCGGCAAGGGTGCCCCGCTGCAACTCGCGTTCGACCACCCCGCGCGAGATGAACCACAGCATGTCGGATCGTTCGATCAGGGAGAGGGCAACCGGCAGGGCAACCGTTTCGAAGGCAGGCACGAGGCCGCTCAGCCCCTGCGCGGCCAGATATTGATCCACGGTCTGGCGAATGATCGCCCCGGGGTTGGGGGCAATCAGCGGATACATCGCCAGCGCCTCTGGCGCAGGCAGGGCCAGTGCCGGGTGATCCGCCCGCGCCACCAAAAGCACCGGTTCGTCGTAAAGATGCTCGAAGGACAGGCCGGGCATATCCTTGGCCGATGGCATCCGCCCGACCATCAGGTCGATCCCGCCCGAGCGCAGCATGTCGAGCAAATAGCGATTCGGCCCGGTGATGATCCCGATCCGCGCTTGCTGCTGCGTGCGATGATAATCCAGCGCGACAGACGGGAAAAATCCGCCCGCAACGGTAGGCAGCACCCCGACCTTGACCAGCCCCGGCGCGGCTTTGCCCGACAGATCGCGCACCCCCGCTTCGAGGCTTTGCACCGCAACCAGCGCATGGGCGCGAAAGCCCTCCCCCGCCGGGGTCAGGACCGCGCGCCTGCCGGTCCGCTCAAACAATGCTGTGCCTAAAAAGGTCTCAAGCTCGCCAATGGTCTTGGACAATGCGGGCTGCGAAACATTGCGCGCCCGCGCTGCGGCCGAGATCGTGCCATTCTGCGCGACCGCCAGAAACGCCTCGATATGGCGGAGTTTCAAACCGGGTGGTATATTCATTTGGTTATACTTTTGACGCAAGATTGTATTTTTTCAAGGGAAAATATTATGCAAAGGTCTGAGTCAGGAGGTACCAATGCAAGCAATCACACGCGACTGGGGCATAATGCACGTCGATCACCGGGCTGGCAGCGGTGTGCCGTTGGTCTTTGTCAACTCTCTCGGCACGGATTTGCGGATGTGGGACGCGGTTATCGCGGCCCTGCCCGAGGACCGCGCCTGCCTTCGCATGGACAAACGCGGACATGGATTATCGGAAACCGCCCCACAGGGTTATGGGATTCCCGATCTGGCCGAAGATGTTCTGGCCGCGATGACCGGGACCGGGATAGACCGCGCGATCATCGTTGGCTGCTCGATCGGCGGGTTGATCGCGCAGCACGTCGCACTGATGGCACCCGAGCGCGTTGCCGGCCTTGTCCTGTCCAATACCGCCTCCATGCTGGGGGCCGCCGAAGGCTGGCACACGCGCATCCAAGCCGTTCGTGAAAATGGCATGGCGGCAATGGCGGAAGGCATCATGCCACGGTGGTTCGGACCCAAGATGCTTGCGGACAGGACCGCGCCCTTGTGGCGGACGCTTTTGGCACGAACCGATCAAGAGGGGTATATCGCCACCTGTGCCGCGATTGCCGGAACAGACATTACCGAGCGCTTGGGCGAAATCACTCAGTCCGCGCTCGTACTCGGCGGAAAGCACGATCTGGCCACCCCGCCCGACATGGTCGAAGCACTGGCCCGCGTGCTGCCGCGTGCCGATCTGGTCATGTTCGAAGACACCGGGCACCTGCCCGCGATCGAGGCGCCGGAAGCCTTTACCAGGGCATTGATGACATTTGTGGAAAGGATCAGCGCATGAGCCAAAAATTCGATCAGGGCATGAAGACCCGGCGCGAGGTTCTGGGCGATGCCCACGTGGACCGCGCCGAGGCGGCAAAAACCGAATTCGACCTGCCCTTTCAATCGCTCATCACCGAGAGCGCCTGGGGCACGGTATGGTCCTCGGATAAGATTTCGCGCCGGGAACGGTCGATGCTGACCATTGCGCTTCTGGCGGCGACGGGAAACTTCGAAGAAATCCCGATGCACATCCGCGCCACGCTGCGCACGGGTGCGTCGAAAGACGACATCGCGGAGGCCCTGCAGCATGTGGCGATATATGCGGGGGTACCGAAGGCGAACCACGCCCTGAAACTCGCCAAACAGACCTTTGCGGAAATGGAGGAACGTGAAAATGACTGACCGATTGAACGTGGATCAGGGACCGCTGATCCCCCGAAACCGCGCGATCCATCCCGACCCCTACAATCCGGGGTACAAGACCAGCGTTGCACGCTCGCCGAACCTGCCGCTTCTGTCGATGGAAAGCACCCCTTCGGAAGAGACCGGCCCGACCTTCGGGCATGGGAAGCTCGGCGCGCTCGACAACAACCTGATCCTGAACTGGACCAAGGGCAAGGCCCCAGCCGTGGGGGAGCGCATCCTGATGCACGGGCGGGTTCTGGACGAGATGGGCCGCCCCGTCCCCAATACGCTGATCGAGATCTGGCAGGCCAACGCGGGCGGTCGTTACCGTCACAAGAAGGATACCTATTTCGCACCGCTCGATCCGAATTTCGGCGGCTGCGGGCGGACCATCACCGACGAGAACGGGTATTACGAATTCCTGACCGTGCGCCCCGGCGCTTATCCCTGGCCCAACCGCGGCAATGACTGGCGGCCCATGCATATCCATGTGTCCGTCTATGGCCACAGCTTCGGTCAGCGCCTGATCACCCAGATGTATTTCGAGGGTGACCCGCTGATCAACCATTGCCCGATCGCCGCGACGATCAAGGAGCGCAGCCAGCTCGACCGCCTGGTCGCGCCACTCGATTTCTCGAAGTCGCGCCCGCTCGATTTCCTTGCCTATAAATTCGACATCGTTCTGCGCGGGCGCCGCCAGACCATGTTCGAGAACAAGCTGGAGGGTATGTAATCATGGTCCAGAAACTCGACACTCTGCAAGAAAGCCCGTCGCAAACAGCGGGTCCTTATGTCCACATCGGATTGATGCCAACCTACGCCGGGAATGCCGGGTATTACGACGAAGAGATCGGCACCACCCCCTTCATCGACGAAAGCAAGGCACAAGGCGAGATCATCGAGATCGTTGGCTCCGTGTACGATGGCACCGGCTGGGCGATGCGCGATGCCCTGATCGAAAGCTGGCAATGCGACGCAAGCGGCATCTTCCCGGGGGCCGAGGGCGCCGATCCGGCCGTTACCGGCCATTGCCGCTTTGCCGCCGATGCGGAAACCGGTGAATTCACGCTGCGCACCGTGAAGCCCGGCCCCTACAAGGGCCGTGGCGGGGTAGACAGCGCGCCGCATATCTCGCTTTGGGTGGTGTCCCGCGGAATCAACATCGGTCTCAATACCCGGATCTATTTCGAGGATGAAGACAATGAAAACGATCCGCTTCTGAACCGGGTCGAACAGCGCCCGCGCGTGGACACGCTTATCGCCAAGAAAACCGGCGAGGGGAAATATCGCTTCGATATCCGCCTTCAGGGCGAGGGCGAAACGGTTTTCCTCGATATTTGAGCCGAAACAAGTCATTCAAAAGGGGCGGCAACGACCGCCCTTTTTGCCTTTCAGCGAGGACGTAGCCCGATGAACATCTCGGTTTTCGATCACCCTTGGCTTTCCGGTCTTTTCGGCGATGCGGAGATGGCCGGGATTCTTTCCGCCGAACGGCAAATGTCGCATATGCTCGCCTTCGAAGCGGCATGGTCACGCGCCTGCGGCAAGGCCGGATTGTTCGACACGGCAAAGGCGGAAGAGGCCGCGCGGGCGATCGAGACCGCAACGATCGACTTTGCCGATATCGCCACAGGCATGGGGCAAGATGGCGTACCGATCCCGCGTCTTGTGAAACAATTGAAGGCGATTGCACCCGCCGACGCCGTACACAAGGGTGCCACGTCGCAGGATGTCGTGGATACCGCGATGGTCCTTGCACTGCGCGAGGCATCCATCCTGATCGAGGGCCGCTTGAAAACCCTTGAAACAGAATTCGAAGCCCTCGAAAAGCGGTTCGGTGACGTCCCCCTCATGGGCCGCACGCGGATGCAGGCAGCCACGCAAATCACCGTTCGGGACCGTCTGCTTGCCTGGCGCTTACCACTGTCCGATCATCTCACGGCCATCGGCCAAAAGCGTGCGACTATCGAAAAGGTGCAGATCGGCGGGGCTTCGGGCGACCGCAAGGCCCTTGGCGACAAGGCCGGGATGGTCGTGGACGAAGTGGCGAAAACCCTTGGCCTTGCCCCGACGCAAAAGAGTTGGCAGACCATGCGCCACGGCATCGCGGATTATGCCTCCTGTCTCTCATTGATTTCGGGAACTCTCGGAAAGTTCGGGCAGGACGTCGCATTGATGACCCAGCAAGGCCTCGAAGACATCACCCTGTCTGGCGGTGGCGGGTCTTCGGCCATGCCGCACAAGCAAAACCCGGTTTCCGCCGAACTGCTCATCACCCTGGCACGCTTCAACGCCACGCAGGTCTCGGCCATGCATCATGCCTTGATCCATGAACAGGAACGCTCGGGCGCGGCCTGGTCTCTTGAATGGATGGTGCTACCGCAAATGCTGATGGCCACGGGCAAGGCCTTGGATGTCGGGTGCGCCCTTTGCAAATCCATTACGGGGCTTGGCAAGGCTTAAAGTGTTTCGCCCTTGGCCCGGCACATCGGCGAAAGGCGAAACGCATTAGTGCGACATGAATACCGGCACCTTCGTCGACCGGATCACCTCGTGGGTCACGCCGCCGAAAAGGTCCTGTGAAAACTTGCTGTGTTCATAGGCACCCATGATAATCAGCTTGGCATCCAGTTCCGCGGCTGTTTCCTGAATGGTACTGGCGATGCTTTTCCCGGATCTCGCCCGCTCTATGTGTTTGGCGTGAACTCCATGGCGCTCCAGATGCGTCAGGATATCGTTCCCTTCCGGCATGTCAGGCAGGCCGCCACCGACGGTCACGATAGAGACCTTGCGCGGCTTTTCCTCCAGAATATACATGGCGTCGTTGAGGGCCCGGGCCGCCGAACGCTTGCCATCCCACGCGACAAGAGCATGGGCCGCAGGTTTATCGGCTTCGTATTCATCGGGCACAACCAGGACCGGGCGACCGCTTTCAAGTGCCATCAGGTCCGGGCTTACGGCGCGAAATTCGTCTGACGGCAACTTGGGCTGATAGCCCGTTACGATAAAATCGAAGTTGCGGGCGACCTGTGTAATGCTGAGCTTTCCGATCTCATCGGGCATCAGGAAACGGGCGCGATCACCAAGACCCGCAGCCGCCGTCACTTCCATGAACAATTCCCGCGATGCCGCGATTTTCTCACGTCTCACGTGCCCGAGCTTTTCAAGCAATTCTTCGGTCAGCCCCAGCACTTGTTCGAAGTACGAGGTCGAACTGCCATAAACTCCGGTCAACCATGCCTCGTGGGTTGCGGCAATTCTTGCCGCATGCCGCAAACTGTTGGGAAAACCAGAACTGCCGGAATGTGCAAGCAGGATGTTTTTTATACTCATTTTCGCCTCGCAGTTCGATCTTTCCAAATCCGATTACCAGACTTATACTTAGATGTCTATGGTTGTGAATTTGGGATCGCCGGGGTTATCGGTGCAACCTTTGGCCGAATGGCCATGATCCTCGCCTATTCCGGAATGCCCGAGGTCGGCAAACATATGGCATGGTGATCGGCGCAGCCTTTGCCGCGACCCCACGGAATACCCCGATGAACGCGGCCTTTCATGGGGACAGGACATCATGCGCGGCCCGGCAAGACCAGGCCGCGCAATTATTGCATCAGCCCTGCTTGCGGGCTTCAAGCTTCCACTCGGACATTACCGGATCGAGGTTGAACAGCTTTTGCGCGTTCCCACCGAGAATGTTCCGTTTTGCCGTTTCATCAAGGAACGGAATGTCGTGGATCGTGCTGGGCAGGTCCATATCCCAGTGCGGATAGTCGGACGAGTACAGCAATTGCGACTCCGCGTTCATCATCTTGAACGTGACTTCCAGGGCTTCCTTGTTGTCCACCAGTTCGATCGGCTGAGAAGAATAGAACATCTCGCGCATGTAATCGCTCGGCTTCTTCTTGAGAAGCGGCGCGTCCGAGGTGCGCATCATGTATTCATTGTCCAAACGCTGCATCAGGAACGGAACCCAGGCAAGGCCGCTTTCGATCCACATGGTGTTCAGCTTCGGGAACCGCTCGGGCATACCGTTCAGAACCCAGTTCGTCATGTGGATGATGTTACAGAAGCTGAACCCGAGGGCATGAACCGAAATGAACTTGTTCAGCTGCGCCAGGGACGTATCTGCCCAGTGATAGGCCGCGTGGAAACCAAGCGGCATACCGTGTTCTTCCAGCTTGGCATAGATGCGCATGTTCACACTGTCATGCACCGGTCGCTTGAGGTAGCCCGTCGACAGGAAGCCGACGACGCCTTTTTTCTCGGCGAACTCGTCAATCATCTTTTCCGCTTCATGCGGTTCGTTCATCGGAAGATAGACCATCGACACGATGCGCTTGTCTTCTTCCAGGATACGTTCGCACAGCCAGCGGTTATAAGCCCGCGCCATCGCCACCTCGACCTCGACTTGCGGATGGGTTGCAAGCAGCAGCATCGGGGTCGGGAAAAGGCAGGCCATGTCGACCCCCATCGCGTCCATCCAGCGCCGGGTCAGCGTGATGTCGCGATGCGGTTTCTCGGGGACCACTTCCTTGTTACGACCGGCATAGCGCGTCACGCGCCCGGCCATGTCCTGAGAGCCGATTGCCTGCGGGATCAGGCCGGCACGCCCCACGTTCCCCGCCGACAGACCGAGATGCCGCATGACCGGGTCATCCATGTACTGCAGGATTTCGGGCAGGGCCTCGGTTTCATAGTGGTGGCTGTCCACGTCGCAAATGAAGAAATCCTTGTAGTTCCGGTCTTCTGCCTGTTTGCGCGCGTTTTTCAGAAGTTTGGTGGTATTGAACTCCTTGATCGCCGGATCATTATCCGTGCTGAAGTTCATCGTATTCCCAGTAAGAGACATATTATCTCGCTCCCTTGATCGTTATTGTTTCAGCGTCTGCCACATACCGAGTTCGAATACCGCCACATCGGCAGCATCGAGAATCCCGGTTGCGGCAACTGCAACATCCGTCGCTGAAACGTTGTTGTTGTCTGGAAAGGCAGGGAACTCCTTGTCGCTTTCCCGATACTTGGCAAACGCGGTCACAACCTCGGCGAACACCGCCTGGAATTGTGCCGGGTTCAACCCGCTGGTTTCCGGCTCGCGCAGGGCTTGCAAAACGGCGTTAACCGATGCGTCCAACCCGGTGGCTTCAGCAGTCATTTTCTCAAATTTCGACATAGACCTCTCCATCCCGTTCGGTCACCTTGTATCGCTTGAGGCGAATTTTCGGATCGCCCACGGCTTCTCCGGTTTCCATTTTGAATTCCCAGCCGTGCCAGGGGCACACGAAGTGCATCTCGCTTTCGTCGAAGTTCTGTTGGAGCGCGCGCTGCTGGTCGTCGAATTCGACACAAACCCGGGGCATCCTCAGGCCTTCGCAAACTGGTCCGCCCTGGTGAGGGCATACGTTCTTGTATGCGACGACATCCCCGTTGTGACGTATAATGCCGATCTCAACTCCGTCGACCTCGCAGATTTTCACGGTCGTATCGCTGAGGTCGGACGAAGCACATAATAGTTTTTCCGGCATAAAAGCTCCTCCGTTTATTGCCTGGCTTGGTCATACCAATTGGTAAGATTGTCTTACTATAAGATATGCTCTAGAATTGTCAATAAAATAAGAAATCTAATCTAAGGCATTACGATATCGGCTTGAATCACTCCCCTTCCCGCAAACGCGGTCTCGGAGCATCGCTTCGTCTGTCCCACCATCTCTATGGCAAGCTGTTGCAGAAACAGCTGATCGATTCTGATCTGAGCATGGCGCAGTACATCCACCTCAGAAGCCTGCGGGAGGAAGGCGCGCTCAGCCAATCCGAGCTTTCAGCGATTCTCGGTATTGAAAAGGCTTCTTCCACGCGCGTTCTGGACGAGCTTGAGCAGCGGCAGCTGATCCTGCGTGAACGTAACCGCGAAGACAGGCGCGTGGTCGTTGTCAGCCTCTCCGATCAAGGCCGGAAAAAGATTGACCAGGCCATGAAAGCGGCGCGCACTGCGGCTGATCGTGCGTCAAGGGGCTTCGAAGAAGATGAGCTTTTGCAGCTTTTTGCCGCGATGGACAAACTGATCGGGAATCTCTCCTCCTGACGCGGACAGGTCCGATCATGCAAGGCCCGGTGCGACGGCCAACAGAACAACCCCGGAACCGGCAAGAGTCGCGGCAATATAGAATTTCCGCCCCGGGCGCCGTTCGGTCTTGAAGACATGCCCGGCCAACCATGCCGCGAAAAACATTTCGACCGACGATATGATCGCCACCACGGTGACACTGGTAAACATCAGCGAAAAGAACAGGGCAACTTGCCCAATGGTCATGGCCCCACCCGCAAGCAATTGCCAGCCACTTGGCCTTTCAATCCGCAATGGGGCCACGGAGCCATTGCGCAGACGCACCCCCGCGGAGGCAGCGAACCACAGCAATCCGGTCATTGCACCGATGAAAACACCGGCAAGCGGATCGGGCAGGGTCTGCATCGCCAGCTTCCGGGAAACGAACGATGCCCCGTATCCCGCCGCCGAACTAAAGGCCATGACGCGGCCCTTGTTCTTTTCCTTCGGCGCGAAATCCCCCACGGCCATGGCCGTGGCTGTTTTAAGGTTTGTGCGCGTCATCATGATCAGCACCCCGCCCGTCACGAGAAGGAAGGCGATCACGATTGTCGGCGTGATGAGTTCACCGAGGAACAAGAATGCAAAGACCGCGGCAAAGACGGGAATCAATCGCCGGATGAATCCCGTTTCGATGGCCCCGGCCAATTCGACGGACCGGAAAAGAGTGAGCCGGCCGAGTACATTGCCCAGCAACCCCGCAACAACGAAATAAACGATGCCGATCAGGACGGCGTTGCCATAGACAGGCAGTTCCGGCCCCAGCAGCAGCCAAAGCACGCCGGAGGCCACGGCCGTCATGAGAACGGAAATGAACACATCATTTCCGCGGCCCTGGGCGGACTGGGAACTTTTGGCAATGGCGACCGAACCCAGCGCATAACAAAATGCGCCGAGCATGGCGAGAAGGCCGCCAAAGCCAGCGGTCATCGGGAATGTTCCGACAGCACGAAGCTACCTGGCATCAGCAACAAGCTGCTCAAGGAAGCGGTCAGAGGACATGACCTCGCGCATCGGCAGCTTTTCTTGCGTCTCCATGAGTTCGGTCGAGAAGGTCAGGCCTTGCCCATCCCAGAACCACCAATAGATGATTTCGCCTTTCTTTCCCCGAATAGGCATTCTGAATGTCGGGAATTTCCGTTCCCCACGCGGGATTTCGACATTCTCGACACGGGAATGCTTCAACCCGAGTTTCTTCAGAACGCCCGATAGCGGAACCATCGCCATGGGGGACTCTTCGGTTGCCAGGACAGTGACATTCTCGGGTCGGCTTTTGTACGGACCCGAGAGAAATTTGACCACCGGCGGATAGCTCGGGTGGGTATGCGTCAACTGAACATAGGCCAGCCCCTTGGGCGTTTCGACCTCGACAATATCGCCGGGCTGATACTCTTCCATTTTAACACTCCTGTTAAAGGCTGTAGGCTTCCAAAGTCGATGGGTGGAATAATTCCTCGATTCCGACACGGCGCGGCGAAAGGCCCTGGCTCGCGTGGTAATCAAGGAACTTGTCCAGCACATGGGCGTTCGCGCCAACCCCGTAACTCCACGGGTCATCCCCCATCAGGGTGTGAACCCGGTTGAGGGTATCCTCGACAAACGGCATCGTGACCTTGGTGGCCGACGTGTCTGACAGCGCCTCTTCGGCCAGCCGCTTTGACTGAGTAAACGCCTTGAGCAACGCAGCGGGCAGGAAAGGATATTCCTCGGCAAGGCTTCGGCGGACACCCAGAACATGCATGATCGGGAAAATCTTGGTCCGCTCGAAATAATCCTCCGCGGCAGAGATGCTGTCGGAAAACAGCCGCCCGACATGCGGGTGCCCCTCGGCGAAGCAACGCGGCCAGCGCGGACCGACAAAGCCGTCGATCTCACCGGCTGCCAGCATCCCGTTCAGGGTGCTGCCTTCGGGGGCCTCTTCCATCGTGATGTCGTCCGGCAACTGAACCTTGATCTTCTCCGGCCGGCCCGGTGTATCCATACCGCCCCGCACCCAGACGATATCCGAAGATTTCACGCCGTATTCCTCTTCCAGAATACCGCGCACCCAGACATTGGCGGAAAGCTGATACTCGGCGATACCGATGCGCTTGCCCTTCAGATCCTCGGGCTTCTCAATGCCCTTGTCCGTGCGGATATAAACCGACGTGTGCCGGAACGCACGGCTCAGGAAAACCGGGATGGCCACATAATGCGGATCACCGCGGGCAACCGAGATCGAATAGGACGACAGCGAAAGCTCGCTGATATCAAAGGCTTGATGCCGGAAAGCCCGGAAGAACATTTCTTCCGGCGACAACAGCATCGGAATGGGATCGACCCCGTCGATCTGTACCCGTCCATCCACGATTGCCCGTGTCCGGTCGTAGTTTCCCATTGCAAGTGATAGATTTAGATTGCTCATTGCGTCCCCTCCCTGTGTTTTGTTCTGTACTGCCGCTGTAGCTCGACCGGCTGGCCGGTGTCAGCGGACTGCAAGATCGCATGGCAGACCTCAAGGCTCGCAAGGCCCCACTCCCCTGTCTGGACAGGGGGCTCATCCTCACGAACTGCGGCCACCAGTGCATCGATAACGGTCCTGCGCGGCGCAGGACCGAATTTCGCTTCGATAAAGCTGCGTTCGGTATCCCCGAACACCTCGATACCGTCCGGCGTGAGTTTCAGGTCGGCACGATCGCAAAGTGCGATGACCGGCCCGAAATGTTCATTGTGTTTGGCGTCGACCGTCTTGCCGCCGCCGAAAGTCCGCGTCGTCTTGAGCCGGGCTTCCTCCTCGGGGTCGAGGTCCATCAGGGCGCGGCGCGCCCCGCCATAGGCACCGGGCTGTTTCCGCTGCCCCAGCTCTCCGACGTCGTTCATCCAGATATCGCTGTCGAAATGGGCGTACCCCGAATAGGTCAGGTTGGCGATACAGCCCGTCTCAAAGTTCATGAGCGCGGTAAACGCACCCTCTGTCGGGCGTTTCGGGTCCCATGCGCCGGTCATGGCATAGATATTCTTGGCCATGCCCCCCGCCAACCGGCGAACGACATCGATCTGGTGAATGGCCTGGCTGAAAAGAACGCCTCCGCCCTCTTCGGTGCGAAGCTCTTCGGGGCGCCGGGGGCGATACAGGAAATCCGTGTAGTTCAGCGCCTGGATCATCCGCAACTGACCGAACTCACCGCTTTCGATCAACTGCGCGGCAAGGTCCACGGGCGGATCGAAGCTGTGGCTCGGGCCAACGATCATATGCACCCCGGCCTCGCGGACAGCCGCAACCATCTTGTCGGCATCTTCCATCGAGATCGCCAGGGGCTTTTCGACAAGAATATGCTTACCGGCACGCGCCGCTGCCAGAACATGATCGACATGCATCTGGTGCGGGGTCGCGATATAGATCGCCTCGACCGAGGGATCGGCGCAGAGGTCTTCGATAGCCGCATACCCCGTGCCGCCGTATTCCTTTTCAAAGGCGTTACGGCTTTCTTCCCTGGGGGCGGCGGCGGCGGTCAGCTTCACGCGGGAATCGGCGTCGAAAGTCGGCACCATGAGCATGAACGCACGCCCAAGTCCCGCAACGCCGAGGCGAACGGGATCAGAGGTCAAGAACAAGCCTCCCCGACTTGGCCCGCGACACACAGATCATGATGTGATCGCCCTTTTCCTCTTCCATCAGAACCATGTCGCGATGATCGGCCTCACCGCTCAACAGGCGGGTCTTGCAGGTGCCGCAAGTGCCGCTCTCACACGAGCTTGACGTGGCATGGCCCGCATCTCGCAGCGCTTCGAGAATCGAGCGATCCTCCGGAACCGTCACCACCTCACCGCTTTTCTTCAGTTCCACTTCAAAGGCCGTATCGTCTTCGCGCACCACATCGACGGGTTTGAAATCCTCGAAGTGAATGCGTCCTTCCGGCCAGTGTCCGGACACGGCCTTGATCTCTTCCATCAAGGGCTTGGGGCCACAGCAAAAGACATGCGTTGCCCGCGGCGTCACCAGATCGTCCCAGAAGTCATAAACAGCATTCGGATCACCATTGTCATGGTGGACGATGATACGCCCGTCGAAATCCTTCATCAGCTCATCCAGATAGGCCGACTCTTCTGCACTGCGGCTCACGTAGATGATCCGCAGCATCTTGCCTTTCTTATCGAGGAACCGCGCCATCGAATAGATCGGCGTGATACCGATGCCACCGGCGATCAGCAGGTATTTCTGCACATCGGTCAGCGGGAAATCGTTCTCGGGCACCTCGATTGTAAGTTCGGTCCCGACAGTCGCATCATCATGCATCGACGCGGACCCGCCTCGCGATTCCGGCTCACGCTTGATGGCCACGACATATTCCTTGGGGTCCTCGCCGTCATTGACAAGCGAGTAGCGGCGCATCGCGCCCGAAGGCGTTTCGACAGTGACATGCGCACCGGGATCGAAACTTGGCAGTTTGTCGTCGCCGACCGGCGCCAAAGTGAATTCTACGATACTCGGAGTCAAATCGCGCCTGTTTTCGACGCGCATTCTGATCTGCTCCATGAAGTCCTCCCGGTCTGTTCGCGATGTGAAATAATTAGATAGCTAAGTTCGTGATGTCAACCGCTCGCCGCGGCGGCTTCGGGGCGGGTATGCCCGCATTTCATTCATTCCGTTCGGGCGTTTAGCCGGGGCCCGCCACCCCTGTTTTCATTGCTGCGATATGCTGCGCGCCCAGGTCCCGTACCGATTGGCAGCCGACGAAAATCATCGTTCTGCGCAATTCATCCTCCAGAATCGAAAGCGCTTGCGCAACACCCTCGCGGCCATGCGCCGCCAGGCCGTAAAGTGGTGCCCGGCCAAGCAGAACGCCATGCGCCCCCAAGGCCAGCGCCTTGACGGTATCGCTACCCCGGCGGATTCCGCCGTCCAGCAGGATTTTCGCGTCCTTGTCCAGTTGCCCGGCGATATCCCCGATCACATCGATAGTCGCCGGCGCACCGTCGAGTTGCCGGCCTCCGTGGTTCGACACGATGACACCATCGGCCCCTTCCTGCCGGGCGCGCAGGGCGTCCTCGGCACACATGATTCCCTTGATCAGAAGCGGCCCGTTCCACTGCTTGCGGATGCGCCGGACATCCTCCCAGGAAAAATGCGGATTGCGCTGAGAGCGGGTGAAATCTGCCAGTTCCTTGTCGCTGGCTCTCTCCCCAAGGAAAGCCACGAGGTTTTGCAATCGTGGCCTGTTATTGCTGAGCCAGACGGATTTCAGCCATCCGGGGTGCATCAACCCATCAAGAACGATGGGCGCACTCATGGTGATCTCATGCGCGAACCCGTGCCGCAAATCCCGCTCGCGCTTCCCCCCGACCAGCGAATCGACCGTAATGATCAATGCCGAATAGCCAGCCTCGGAGGCGCGGTCGATCAGCGCCCGGGAAAAGGCCTCCTTCCCCCATGGGTAAAGCTGGAACCAAAGTGGCCCGCCCGACCGTTGTGCGATCTCTTCCATTGAAGAGTTGGAGGCCGTCGAAACGGCAAAACCGATGCCTGCATCTTCGGCAGCACCGGCCAGATGCAAATCGCCTTTCGGCCAGTAAATCCCGTTCAAACCCGTCGGGCCGATCATGAAAGGCGATGCGAACTTCTGGCCGAACAGGTCGATTGAAAGATCAACCGTGCCACCTTTCAGGATTCTGGGCGTGAGCCGGATATCCTCGTAAGCTTGGCGGTTTCTGCGAAGGGTCACTTCGTCTTCCGCCCCTCCATCAAGAAAATCGAACACGACGCGCGGCAGCCGCCGCCGGGCCCGGCGGCGCAAGTCGTCGATGTTAACGGTTCGGGTCATCTTGCTCGTCGGTGTCCTGCGATACGCCTCTGCCCCCGTCAGGGACAGGGCGTTTTCCACAAGCGGCAAACAGCCATCCCCCCGTGTCAGGCAGGCTGACACCTACAAAACGATCCGCCCAAGACCATGCTCGGTTTCGGGCGGATCAGGGAGGATAAATGTAGACCGGCTTATTCTGCCGCTGCGGTTTTACCCGAGGTATCGACGAGGGTGCGCCAATCGGTCTCTTTCGGATAAACACCCTCATGAGAGGCGATCACGCCCTGCGGGATATCGGAATCGGTGCCGATGGCCCGACCGCCTTCTGCAACCTTCTTGGCCGCATCGGCCATCAGCCGCCGGAACTCGACGATTGCCAGGTCAGAGGCCCCGAGAACGTCAGTGTGACGCTGAACCCGGCTTCCCATCGAAACCCACATCACGATATCTTCGTTCGGGATGCCATCCACACCAGTGAAGTGACCTTCCTTCATTCTCTCGCGGTCCTGCAGGAAGTCGTTCTCCAGCGTCCGGACCGGACGCCACTTGTCATCCAGATCTTCCCCCGGCACAGCAAAGGTAAACTTGCGCCATTCCTCGGTCGAAGGAACGTTCGGACCACCGAAGGCAAGGAAGTGGAAGGCCGTTTCATCATCGTTAATCGGCACGATAACGCTTGCCACCCGGTAATTGTTGTTGGGCGGAATCAGCGAATAATAAGGCGCGATGAATTCGGTGATGCGCAAATAGTTATGGGTCTGCGCATTCTTGATCGGCTTGCGAATCGCCGCGTAGTGGAAACCGTAACTCGTGGTTTCGGTCTGCATGCGGGGCGATTTGTCGGTCGACGGACGGTACCACGATTTTTCGTCGGCCGCGGCCCCTTCCACCCGGGCAGGAACCATGGTGGAGGAATGGAGCGACGACGAATGCGCGCTGTCGATCTGACCTTCGTGGATCTGTGCCCAGTTGGCAGGCACCCGAATCTTCAGGATCGCAACCGGCGTATCCTCGGTCGGCGCGAAGGCGGGCGGCTGGAACTCCGGCATGTCTTCTTTTTCACCAAGCCAAGCCCAGACGAATCCGCCCCACTCACGCACCGGGTAGGACCGGTGCTTGACCTTGTCCATCAGGGGGCTGCCTTCGGGCTCGGACGACATGGCAACGACGTTACCGTCAACGTCCATCTTCCAGCCGTGATAAAGGCAGCGCAGGCCGCATTCCTCATTCCGGCCATAGACCAGCGATGCCTTACGGTGCGGGCAAAGCTCATCCAGCAAACCCAGACGCCCCTTCGAATCGCGGAACGCCACGTAACTTTCACCAAGAACCTCAACACGAAGCGGCTTGCCGTCGGGTTCTTCGACTTCTTCCATCAGGCACACGGGTGTCCAGTGCTGACGCATCAACTTGGCCATCGGGGCATCCCCGGTCACGCGGGTCAGCAGTTCATTCTCTTCAGGTGTAAGCATTAGATCTCCTCCACGGACTGCCGCATTAAAGCTAAATGCGCGGCTTATGTTTCCTGTATTATTCTTAGCTTTCTAAGTTTAGTCTGTCAACGGGCTGTCCCATATTTTTCACCAGTCTGTTACCGGGTCTCGAACCCCTGATATTTCAAGGTATTAAGCACGCCAGCCCCGGCCTTCCCCTGTCCATACCAACAGGTTCTCAAGGCAGCACCGGAGGCCCCAAAAGCATCATACCAGACCACTTAAGACCCCACATGCCGCCTGCACGTTCCGGGTTTACACCTTTCTAACGGGCGAACCAGAATTGCATTTTCCGCGCCAGGAACGGCATCACGTACCGGCCATTGAGACCCGTCAAAACAAGCGCCACCAGGAACAGCGATACCGGCACGGGCAGGCCTTCCGTCACCGGCCTCAAGGCGTAAAAGATCATGATCAGCAAGGGATAGACACCCAGCATACTGACCGCCCAACGCTTCCAGAAAGCAGGCTCTTTCTGGCTTCCTGCAGGTGGCGCAACCGCCACGGTATCACAACGAATCTCTGCCGCGGACCCGTTCAGCCGCTGCTTGATTTCCCGGTTGATCATCTCGGGCAGGTCCTTGTCGTTCGATGCCAGTTGGTCATCGAATTTAAAGGAAAGCGTAAACTCACCCCGGGTCCGGTCCTGTTCCTGCAAATCATTTTCCGGCACACCCTCCACCGCAATAAAACTGGCGGTGATATCGTGAATTGCCTGCGTTACATCTGTGGCATGTTCAGGCGGCGCGCTTACGGTAAACATCAGGCCCGAAGTCTTGTTTTCTGGCGGGGACGACTGACCCGTCTTGAAAGTTGTCATGAGTAGGTCACCTATTGGTTTCAACGAGCCCCTGCATGCCGGTTCAGCAACTCGTAATTCTTCAAAACAGCAAGTGACCACCCCGTAAGGTGGTCACTTTCGGTATCGCATTCAGTGTATATCGGAAGGCTATACCTTGTTTACCCGTCCCTCGCTTGCGGTGAACACGATCTGGCGCGCGATCAACCCGACAATCAGCAGGATGCACAAGCTGGCCACCAGAAGGTACGGGCTTACCGCCCCCACTGCCGCAAGTGGCAGAACAACCCTTTCCCAGCCCTGCAATTGGGTTTTGATCAACCCCTCCATGGAGGCGGCAATCGCGATTGCACCGGCAAATGCACCGACCACGGCGATAGCATTGGCCAGGGCGCCAAGTTCCAGAAGGATACCCGGGTTCCAGACAAAGGCGAAGGGCAGCAGGAAGCCGACGATCGCAAGCCTGACAGCCGAGAACGCGATCTTGAACGGGTCTTCATCGGCAATCGCGGATGCCGCTATGGCCGCCACCGCAATCGGAGGCGTCAAGGCTGACAGAATCGCGTAGTAAAGCAGGAACATCTGGCTGGGCAGCACCGGGAAGCCGAGTTTTGCAAGCGCCGGCCCGACAAGTACAGCCGCAAGGATATAGGCACTCGGGGTCGGCATACCCAGCCCCAGGATGATCGTCACGATCGCGGCGATAACCAGCGTCAGGAACGGTTCGGCATTACTGATGTTCAGAATGACATTCGCCGATTTCATCCCGAGACCGGTCATCGACAACCCGCCAATCACCAGGCCCGCCGCAGCACATGCCCCGGCCACCGGCAGGATCTGCAACGTGGTTGTCCCGAAACCTTCCACCATCTGCCACAGCGAAAGCCGCGTTTCTTTCAGGATCATCGACGCAAGGACCGTCACAAGAACCCCGACACCCGCCGTAAAGGTCGGCGAATAACCAAGGACAAGTGCCGTGACGATGCCGATGATCGGCAACAGGAACACCCAGCCGGTCCTGAAGGTTTCCTTGGCGCTCGGAACCTCTTCTTCCGAAGGGCGAAGGTCATATTTCACCGAACGCAGGTGAACCTGGGCGAAGACACCCGTGTAGTACAACAAGGCGGGAACAAGCGCGGCCAGCACGATCGAGTTGTACGAAATACCCGAATACTCCGCCATGATGAACGCCGCCGACCCCATGATCGGGGGCATCGCGCTGCCGCCGGTGGAGGCCGCGACCTCAACCGCCCCCGCGAAACGGGCACGATACCCAAGCCGCTTCATGACGGGGATCGTGATCGACCCGGTCGCGACGACATCGGACGTGGGGCTACCGGACATCGTGCCGTACAAACCCGACGAGATGATGGCGATCTTGGCAGGGCCACCCCGCGCGCGCCCGGTAATCAGGGCCGCAAGGTTAAAGAAGAAGTCACCGCCGCCCGCTTTTGCCAGGAACGTCCCGAACATCACGAACAGGAACACGTAGCTGGCCACAACCTGGATCGGAACGCCGAACAGCCCATCGGTTGTAAACACCAGGATATCCAGCAGGTAACTGAACTCGCTGACCCGATGCCCGAACGGCGGCGGCAACAGGTAGCCGAAAAGATTGTAGATCAGGAAAAGCATGACAACGCCCGTAAGCCCAAGGCCAGTGGTCCGTCGCGTCGCCTCGATGGTCAGGAACAGAAGTGCCGACCCAAAGAACATCTGGTCAGCGGTGAACGTGTCCAGAAGACTGATCCGGTCCGCAATCGCATCCGACGTCATGTAGAAATAAACGCCGCACGCAAGACTGAGAGCCGTCAGGAACCAATCGTAAAATGGAATCCGGTCTGGCGCCCTGGAGGTCGCCCCAATCGCCATGAAGAGAATAGTGAATATTCCCGAGATGAACAAAATACCCTGGATCAGGGGGTCCGCGATAACGAACAGGTTCGAATGGACCACCCATATCGCGAAAGCTGCCGACAGCACCATGACGACGGTTCGCATGGTCGGCTCCAGCTTTCTGCGACGGCCAGTTTCTGTAAGTGAAGGGAATTTCATGCCAGCACCGTTTCACGTGTTGTTGGTTTGAATTTGAATTGCGGATGCGCGGCACGTCCGCCTGTAGCGACACAGGGGCAGCCCGCAAATATTGTATCCGGCGACGGATGCGAAACCGGCGCGCTGTTCTCGCGCGCCGGTGAAGTTACTCGTACAGGACTTTACTCGATCAACCCGAGTTCCTTGTAGGCGCGCTCTGCACCGGGATGGAACGGAAGCGTCGTCTGCGACACCAGAAGCTCGGGCGTCAACTCCTGCATCGCGTTGTGTACACCGCGGATCTCGTCGATGTTCGACGCGATACCCTTGGCAAGGGTATATCCGGTTTCCTCCGGCAGCGCATCCGAGGTGACGACCATCGCGCCCAATGCGAGCGTCACGATATCTTCGGCCTGGTTGGAATAGCTTCCGCCAGGAATCGTGTAGTCGCGCGTACCGAACCGCTCATTGGTCTTTTCGATGATCTCCTGCGGCACACTCAGCAGCACCACATCATTGCTTTTATCAACCTTGCGGAAAGACGAATGCCCGACGAAAATACCGTTGATCACCATGTCGGTACGACCATCCGTGATCAGGTCGGCCTGCTGCGACGACCCGCCGCGAACCAGAACCCCGCCATTGGCTTCGATCGTGGCCTCGTCAAACCCGGCTTCGTCAAGCATGAAGGTCGTGATATTCGCGGTGATGTTGCCCCGGTTGTTGTTTGCAACGCGGATCGCCACACCCGATTCGGCCAGATCGTCGATACTGTCGATTCCGTGTTCGTCGGCGATGGATTTCCTCAGGAAAAAGTGCATCGGCGCCCAGTTATACATATACCCGATGGCCTGAAGATTCTCGATCGGTGCATTGAACGGCTCATCCCCGGCAAGGGCGATCTTCAACTCGGCATCATGCGCCAGCCCAAGGTCCGTCCGGCCCGCAGCCAGCAAACCGATATTCGCGAACCCGCCGCCAGTTGCCTGATATGTCACGACACTGCTGGAATCGTCTGCCTTCACAGCCCGGTCGACACCGGCCCCCAGAAGCGACCACAGACCCGATGGGTTCCCGCCGGACAGCGTCACGTTGATGCTCTCCGCCATTGCGCCGCTTCCAAGCACGCACAGACCCACAGCCGCAGCAACGGCCCTAAAACTCTTGTTCATTGTTTCCTCCCTTATGACAGTCATAGACATCTAATTTTAGATATCTATCAAATACACCTTTAATGGATAGAAAACCCTCCGTCAACTGCGATCCAAGGCAACAATCAAAGGCAAATTACCCCTGAATTTACAAAACTTTACGCAATCGCCCCGACCGAAAAGAGGCTGCCATGACCACACATATTCATAGTACAGCAGCCAAAAGCACCTCAATTTATCATATCACAGGATGGGGGTATTCGGGTGCAAAAGGTCGGGCCGCCTGCGCCAATGCCCTGGGCAGCACCCGGCACCGTGCCTGATATCGCCCGGGCGATCCCCTCTTGGCGCAGCAGTTCTCAAAGCCCCTCGAAGGCTTGGGCAAAAAAGCCATCAGCCCCAACAGGCATGGCACGATGGCGCGCCTGACAGCATCGGAACGCATGGAACCGCGGACAACACCCCGGCCCCTCTCGCCTGCCTTCGAATATCTTAAGACGCCGGGGTGCCCTTGGTCGGCGGCACACGAATGCCGCGGGACGCGGCGTTTCGCTCATCTTCGTCAAGATTCCGAATCATCAGGGTCAGGGCTTTCCTCAGAACATTCTGCTCGTTCTCCGAAAGGCCCGAAAGCGCCATGTCGTTGGCTTCAAGCGCAAGCGGCTCAAGCAGATCGCGAAGCCTTTGGCCCTTCGCGGTCAGGAAGGCGTGCTGCCGGCGCTTGTTGCCCTCCACGTTGCGCCGAACGATATAGCCCAGTTCCTCCATTCGGATAAGCGCAGTATGCGCTGTCGGTTCCGTAAGATGCGCCCTGTCGCTCAACTCACGTTGCGACAACCCATCTTCCTGCCAAAGGATACGAAGGAATATCCATTGGCCGAACGTGACATTTTCCGTTTGCAACCGAAGCTGAAGCGCACGGTTGAATCCGCGTGCCGCAAGGCGGACAAGCCGCGCGATACGCTCATTGCTCGGATCGCCGGCGCAACCCGCCGGTTTGGTATCTATCGTTTCACTCATCGCCTGACTAGACCAGTATAATTTCCACTTGCCAAGCGTCCGTTAGACGCACGGAGGTTTCCAACACGAAAAATTATCTCTGGCTGTCCGGCTCGATGCAACCCTTCGCAAGGCGGTCACTCTCGCACCTTCAATCGAGGTGGGTCAAGAGCGAAGACAAAGGTGCCTGCCGTTTCTGCTCCGGATGGCAGGCACCTTGGGTCCCGTTACCTGTCTTTTCCTACTTTACGTTTTTTCTGAGTTTGTCTTGCCATGTTTTCTGGATTTCCGGGCCGGTGGCTTTTGCAGACTGCATGGCACTATCCGGCTTCCCTTTCGCCTCCAAAGCAAAAACGAGATAACGTAGGGCATCTTCATCGCCGTTTCGCGCAGCCGTGATAACCGCGTCAGAGCGGGTCTGATCAGCGGCACGCCATTTTCGAAAGGCAGCATTGGGTTGATTGGCCGCCATGTCTTCCCCACCCTTCTCAACCAGGCGACGGACAAGTGCCATTATCTGAGATGTCGAAGTGTGCAGTTTCGGAATAGCCTCGTCGAGAATGATCTGAACATCGAAGAAGCGCGAACCAGAAAGGTTATCCAAGAGGTCTTCATCATCAGTTGTGATCAAGGCCTCGTCGCTGTAGGCGCTCTGGACCCATTGATTTCAGACGCTCTGCGTGATTCACGGCACCGAAAACGGAGCGGTGACATGTCTGATCCCTTCTGGCTGAGCGACGCGCAGATGGCGCGTCTTTCCCCTTACTTCCCCAAGTCGCACGGCAAACCTCGTGTCGACGACAGACGCGTCTTGAGTGGTATTATCTTTATCAATCGCAATGGGTTACGCTGGCGGGATGCGCCAAAGGAATACGGCCCTCACAAGACATGGTATGATTGCGGCGGTCGCTCTCCGGGGGCGAA
>NZ_AQQR01000032.1 GCF_002210095.1 Marinibacterium profundimaris
ACACCGACCCCGGCCTGCCGCGCGAGCAGCTCGACAGCGTCACGCTGACGCTGGACGACCTGCCCCCGGACGTTGTGATCACAGGCGTGCCCGCCGGCACGGTGACCTATGACGCCAGCACCGGTGGCAGCCTGACCTTCACCGGCACCGCCGCGCAATACGACGCCCTGCAGCTGACCTTCCCCACGGATTATTCAACGGAAAGCCCCGGCGCCGACGGGCTGGTCCTCACCGGCACGCTCTCGGCCACCTCGACCGAGGATGCCACCGGCCAGACCGCCCCCGTCACCTTGCGGATCACCCCCGAGGGCGACCTGTTCATCGACGACAGCCTGCCCGACACCGTGCCGGACGAGACCGACGGGCCCACCCTGCTGACCCCGTCGGAGCTGCTGTTCCCGGAGATCACGGATGCCGACGGCTCCGAAAGCTTCACGCGGATGGTGCTGGTGGTCGAGGGGCTGCCGCCGGATGCGACCCCGGTCTTCGGCCCGGATGTGACGCTGTCCACGACGGTCGCGGCGGACGGGAGCGTGACGGCGACCTTTACCGTGGACCCGGCGGCGCCGGACATGGTGCCAGCCTACCAGTCCATCCAGATCACGCTGGCCGGGGATTTTTCCACCGCGAACCGGTCGGATCTGAGCAATGGCGACACGCAATTGCCGCTGACCTTCCGGCTCACCGCCGAAAGCGACGAGGATCGGGACCTGGCCAGCGATCTGCCGGACGACGGGCAGGCCACGGTCAGCCGCGTGGTGGATATCGGGTTCGAGGAGGATATCGACCTCGCGGCCCCCGACACGATCACCGCCGCGGAGGATGACGGGGTCGAGGACAGCGATCAGGGTGTAACGGTGGACCTGGGGATCGAGATCACCGTCGACGACGCCGACGGGTCCGAGACCGAGGACCCCACCAGCATTTTCGGCGCCCAGGTGCGGATCTATTTCGGCGGGTTGCCCACGGGGGCGGCGGTGAATGGCGGCACGCTGGTCGGCCCGCTCTGGACCGGCAGCGTGACCGAAACCGAGGCGCTGACGCTGGCGCTGCCGGGGAATTACAACGGGACGGTGACCGGGGTGATCCTGGTGACGACCCGCGAGGGGTTCGAGGTCACGCCGCAGGAGATCGTGATCACACCCACGCCGGATGGCACGATCATCGCGCAGTCGATCGACGAACAGGAGACCGACGCGCCAGTGACGATCCGGTTCTCGGATTACCTCGAAATCCTCGACACCGACCCGGGGGAACTCGTCGAATCGGGGAGCCTGACGGTGACCGGGCTGCCCCCGGGGACGACATCGAACGGCGGGACGATCACGGCGGACGGGACCGGGACATTCACGCTGACCTACGTGTATCCGCAGGATTTCCCGCCGCCGCAGGATCTGACGGTGACCTTCCCGGCGGATTATTCCACCGACAATCCGGGCGATGTGATCACGGGCGACCTGAGCGTCGAGATCCGCGACGGCACCGATGTCTACACCGAGGATCTGACCTTTCCGATCCATATCGCGGTCGAAGGCGACGTGGAGGTCGACGGCGCCGATCTGGTGCTGGACGAAACAGACGACCTGGTGCTGTTCCGGCCCGTCGACAGCGTGCTGCCGCAGGCCACCGATGCGGACGGATCCGAGAGCATCCAGCAGATTGGCGTGGTGCTGCCGCAGGCGCCGGAGGGGATGCGCTATTCGCTCGATGGCGTGAGCTTCATGGATCTGCCCGCCAACGGGATCCTGTCGCTGAGCGAGGCGGAATACGGCAACCTTGTCTTTGAACTGCCTGCGGATTTCTCGACCCAGAGCCCGCAGAGCAATCTGAATATCTTCGTGCTGGCGGCGACGGATGAAAACGGCGGGGCGATCGGCCGGCTGTCGGTCGAGGTGCGGGCCGAGGGCGATATCGTCATGGACGGGCCCGGCGCGATCGTGCTGGGGGAGAATGATGCGCCGAACGACAGCGACGAGGATGCGACCAGCTCGGCCCCGATGATCTTTGCGCTGCGCGATGCGGTGGATCCGGTTGCGACCGACGTGGATGGCTCGGAATCCGTGGCCAGTATCGACGTGACGCTGGCCGGGCTGCCGGACGGCGCATTCTATTCGACCGATGACGGGCAAAGCTGGATCGCGGTGCCGACGGGCGGCACGCTGAGCCTGACGGGGCTGACCGAACAGGTATTCGACCGGGTGCAGGTGCGACTGCCGGATGATTTCTCGACCGTGGACGACCTGATCGGCAGCGTGACCGCGCGGACCGACGAGTCGATCCTGGCCGGGGAGACCGACAGCGGGCCGGATGACGGGGTGGAGACGCGCGAGTTTATCGTGACGATAAGCTCGGAGGCGGATGTGCGGATCGATGTCGCCGATATCACGGTGATCGAGGATCTGGGTGAGGTCATTCCGCTGGATATCGCCGCGACGGTGACGGATATCGACGGGTCCGAAACGATCACCGATATCACCGTGGCCTTCGACGGGCTGCCGACCAACGGGCCGACGACGCTGACCGAAGGCACACAGCTGACCGGACCGCAGGCAGTCTGGAGCGGCACTGCTGCGCAGCTGACCGCCCTTGGCGTGGCCAGCTTCCCCGAGCATTTCTCGGGCGTGATCGACATCAGCGTGACGGTGATCACCGACGAGGGCGACCCGGCAGGCACCAGCGATGCCTTCGTGCTGAACGTGACGCCCGTGGCTGAGCCGGCGATCACGCTGTCGGTCGATGACAACGAGGCGGCGGTGACCGGCGCCGAGGCGGATCAGTTCGTGGTCAAGGAAGACGCGGGCTTCCTGCTGCTGATCGATGCGCAGACGCCGGACCGGGACGGATCGGAGAGCCTGACGCAGATCGTGATCGAGAACCTGCCGGCGGGCTGGGTCGCCAGCACCGGCGGCGCGGTGGACCTGGCGCTGTTCGAGGCTGGCGCGGCGGATGTGGCCGGCGCAACGATCTCGGGCACCACGCTGACGATCACGTTGCTGCCCGGGGTGACCGCGTTCGACGGGGCGCTTCGGGTGACGCCGCTGGCCGACGATGACCGCGACGTGGAAACGCTGATGGGCGGCGATCTGGTGGCGACGGTGACCTCGGTCGATACCGCCACCGGCCTGCCCAGCGATACCGCGACGGCCGGCGACGGGACGGATGTGGACGTGGATGCGGTCGTCGATGGCGCGACGCCCGCGGGCACGGACGAGACGGTGAACGAGAACCGCGCGGACGTCCTGGTGATGGACCTGGGGCTGGGCGGCATCGCGCTGGAGGACAGCGACGGATCCGAGGTGTTCTCGGCCGTGGAACTGACATTTACCATCGCCACGGCGAGCAGCAATTTCGACCCGCTGACCGATCTGCTGCTGTCGGGCGATCCGGCCGTGGCGTCCTTTGTGGCGGCATCGGCGGTGTCATCGACGGCCGACAGCGTCACCTACCGGTTCGAGCCGGGCAATGGCGCGACGACGCAGGAATTCTCGGATGCGCTGGCCACGGCGCAGATCATCCTGCCGCGCTATTTCAGCGGCGTGATCACGGTGGACGGCACCGCCGACTGGCAGGAGACGACGACGCCGGTGACCTCGCCGGGCGATGTGGAACTGGACCAGAGCGACAATTTCAACAGCGCGACCTTCCAGTTCGTCAAGACGGTCAGCCCGCAGGGTCAGGCCGATCTGACGGCCTCGGTCTTCGTGCTGGATACCGACGACGCCAATGGCGATCCCACGCGGGTCGAGGCGACGGTGCGCAACGGCTCCATCGCCGGGGCCGAGATCCTGACGCTGCTGGAGGCCACCGCCGACGGGTCGAGCCCGGGCGGGGCGACGGCGTTCTTTGTCGGGATGAGCGGCTATACCCCCGACAAGGACGGATCGGAGCAGATGGTTGCGATCACGGTCCGGAACGTGCCCACGGAATGGATCGCGCCCTTCGTCAGCAATGGCGTGGTCGACCGCGCGGCGTTCCACACGCTGGACGGATCGGGGCCGATTTCGGATGCGGAATGGGCCAAGGTCGATCAGGCGACCTATGACGAAACCACCGGCGAGCTGGTGCTGGAGCTGGTGCCCGGGGTCACGGAGTTCGAAGGCGCGGTCCTGCTGCAGCCGACGCTCTACGAGGATTACGACGTCGACCGGCAGGACGGCGATGACTATAGCGCGGCCGGGGCGTTCTTTGGCGACGATCTGCACGTGGTGCTGGACCTGACCGACACCAACACCGCCACCACCCAGACGCGCAGCGCCGATGCCGAGTTGGATGTGGACGTGGACCCGGTCAACAACTTTGCCATCATCCAGGCCATTCCGGTCGGCAACGAGCAGGTCATCGACGATGCCAACGGCGTCTGGAACATCTCGCTGGACGTGAGGATCCCCGACACCGACGGATCCGAACAGATCACCGCGCTGGTGCTGCGGCAGGTGCCGGCCGAGGTCACGGTCTATGTCACCGACCCCAACGATCCGACCGGCCCCAAGATCCCGGCGCTAATCACCGAGCTGAATTCGCCCCCCGGCTTCAACAGCTGGAGCCTCGAGAACGGGGAATGGCTGGATATCGAATTCCGCGGCATCCCCACCCATACCGCCGGCAACGTGGCGCTGGACGTGGATGTGGTCACCACCGAGGACGACGGCACCACGCGGGTCACCCCGCTGAACCAGCCGCTCTATATCCAGCCGGTGGCCGATGGCGGCGATCCGTCGGAAAGTGCCGCGACGCTGGAGGATACCGCCGTCCAGGTGTCGATCGACGGCAATATCATCGACAACATGACCAATTCGCCCGGCTCGCCCGAGGCGATCCTGAACTACATCATCCTGGAAAACGTGCAGCCGGATTCCGCCGGTCGCCAGCCGACCTTCTACGATGGCGATCCGGCGCAGGGCGGCATGCAGATCACCTTCAGCGCCGGACAGGTTCTGCTGACGCCGGAACAGGCGGCCAATCTCTGGGTGCTGCCCGGGCAGGACAGCAACGAGACGGTGCAGTTCGACGTGCGGGTGCTCTATTACGAGACGATCCTCCCCTCCGAGACGCTGGTCGCCACCGGCACCGTGACGGTCGATGTCACCGGGGTGGCCGACACGCCGGTGCAGGTGCTGCAGAACGAGGATCCCTCGACCACAGCGGGCGGCATCGCGCTGGCGGATGTGGATGCGATCTATCGGCCATCCGAGGTGATCGACGGGCTCGAGAACTACAACCGGCTCTACGGTTATGCCGGCTATGACACCGCGCCCTTCGTGCTGAACATGCGGCTGACCGACGAGGTGCTGCGCACCGGCTTCACCGACGATCCGGCGCAGGATTTCGAGGCCGCCGATCCGCCCGGCGGCACGATGACCGAAATCGTCACCCGCCCGCCCGACGGGTTCGACGGGTCCGAGACGCTCTATCACGTGATCACCGGCGTCGATCCGCGTGTCGACCTGCTGGGCGCGCAATCGATCGATGCGACGGGCGAGACCTATCTGGTGACTTCGGCCAAGCTGTCGGCGCTGAGCTTCGTGCCGACCAACGTGTCCGAGATCACCTATTACGACATGACGATGCACACGATCGTGCTGGAGGACGACCAGGAGATCATCCTGCCGCCGGGCAATTCGGTCGAGGACAACCTGGCCTATCTCGACAGCCTGACCGGCGGCGCGGTGGTGTCCGAGGATTTCTCGGTCGTGGTGCTGCCGCAGACCGGCACCGGCCCCGATCCCTGCCCGCCCGAGAAAGACCTGCCCCTGCCCGAGCTCATGCTGATCGGCGGCGGAGACGAGGATACCGAGATCGCCCTGAAGCTGAAGATCACCCCGGTTCCGGGCTTCTACGACAGCATCGGCGATCTGGCGGTGCTGCCCAACGGGGTGAATGGCGATTTCACGCTGGCCATCGATCTGCCGCCCGGCGCGACCCTGTCCAGCGATCCCAGCGGCGCGGTGCTGCCCGATCCGACCTCGGGGCGCTGGGTGATCGACATCGCCAAGCTGGGTGTCGACCCCTCTGACCCGACCCAGACCGAAGGCAGCATCCTCTTCACCCCTCCGCCGCATCAGTCGAGCCCGGTGAACCCCTTCGACCCCGACGAGACGCTGGGGCCGGATGATCCCTATGACGATCTGTCCGAGCTCGACTACGCGATGCGGCTGGTCAACGTGGATTGCGACACGGTCAAGAGCGGATCCGGGACCTTTGATCTGACCATCAACCCGGTGGTCGACGGGCCGGACATCATCCTCGGCGGCGCCGACGTCTTCGACGAGGACACGGTCTATGACCTCGGGCTCAGCATCGAGGGGATCGACGGCGGCGAGCGGCTGGTGGGCGATGTGGAAATCGTCATCGGCGGCGGCGATCCGGGCATCCAGCTGATCGGCCCGGACGGGCCGCTGACTGGCACCGTGGATCAGGATGGCGTGACGACCTACCTCGTCGATCCCGACGATATCGGCAGCCTCAGCCTGGTTCCCACCGAACACCTGGCCGTGCTGACCTCGATCCGGGTCAGCGCGACCTCCGAGGATATCGACGGCTCGCAGCTGACCAATACGGTGCAGAAGATCTTGCAGGTCATTCCGGTGGCCGATGTGCCGGTGTTCGATTTCGACACCAGCACGACCGACCCCGACACCGGCCTGCCCTATGTCGACGACAGCGGCAGCGATCCGGTCATCACCATCGTCGAGGATCAGGCCTTCACGCTCGCCGATGTGCTGGACGTCTACACCCCCGACCAGGACGGATCGGAGACGCTGTCGATCACCATCTTCGACGTCCCTTCCTACCTGCGGATCTCCGGCCCCTCGGGGTCCGGGTTCATCGACAATGGCGATGGCAGCTACACCATCTCGGCCGGGGCCTATCAACAGGTCACGCTGCAGCTGAGGGACGAGCACGCCCGCACCCCCGACGCGCTGGACCCGTCGCTGCCCGACGCGATCCCGCTGAGGATCAGCGCCTCGACGCTGGAGCTGGGCAACAGCGACACGGCCGCCAGTTCGCAGACCTTCTCGATCCGGGTGCGGCCGGATGCGGATGTGCCGGTGCTGACCGCCTCGATCGATCCGGCGACCGGCGTCGAGGACCAGCCGCAGCCCTATGCGATCACGCTGTCGGCCACGACACCCGATCCGCACGAGGCGATCTCGTTCCAGGTCTCGGTCCCGGCGACCGGCAGCATATACCTCGACGGCAATGTCCTGACCCCGGATGCCAATGGCATGGTCACCATTGCGGGCGTGCAATCGGGCGGCAGCGGGCCGTTCACGCCGGCCGGCGCGGTGACCTTCGTGCCGGTAGAGGATTTCGGCGGGCAGGTTGCGCTGAACGCCGTGGCGATCACCTCGGATGCCGAGCTGAACGGATCCTTCGTGGACACGCAGGCCTCGGCGGTGGTGCCGTTGGAGCTGGATGTCACCGTGTCGCCCGACCTCGTGGTGACGGTGGATGATCCCGACGTGGAACTGCAGGAGACCGACGACGCGGTCAGCTTCGCACCGGCCGGGGATTTCACCATCGACGTCGCGGATGTCGACGGGTCCGAGGTGGTCACCCAGCTGACCTACACCATCAGCGGCGTGCCCGACGGCACGACCTATTCAGTCGGCGGCGGCACGCCCGTGGCGGCCAGCGGAGATCTGGTGTTCACCGGGACACAGGCCGAATTCGACACGCTGACCGTGACCTTCCCGGCCGATTTCGCGACCAACGACACGCCGCTGAACGGCACGCTCAACGTGCAGACCAACGAGAACGGCAACGAGACCGGCGCCTTCACCATCGATGTGGCGGGCGAGCTGGATCTGGTGGTGACCAACACCACGCCCATCGCGCTGGCGCAGGATGGCGCGCCGCTGGTAGTGGAGTTCGGGATCGACGCGGATGTGACCGACCAGCAGGCGGTGCAATCGGAATGGCTGGAGGAGGTGGTGATCACCTTCGACACGCCCCTGCCCGCCGGCACCACGGCCTCGGCCGGGGTGATCGATGCCAACCGGCAGACGCTGACCTATACCCGTGGCACCACCGATATCGCCACCTTCGCCGCCGCCGTGGCGGCGCTGTCGATCACCCTGCCCGGCACCGCCGCGGCCGGCTTTGGCGGAGAGATCACGGTCTCGACCAACCACGGCACCGCACCGGCACAGGCCTTTGTCGTCGATCTCAACGATCAGCCGCAGATCAGCGGGCCGGTGAGCTTCTCGACCACCGAGACCAGCTTCGACATCGACTTCGCCACGCTGCTGGCCAATGCGACCGACAGCGACAATCTGACGGTGGAGAACCCGTCGAGCGACGATCCCGACGTGTCGGTCACGCTGCTGGCCGATGCGGTGCGGGTGACGGTGCCGGATGGCTACGTGGGCAACCCGGTGCTGACCTATGATGTGGTCGACGATGCAGGGGTTCCGGCCACGGCGCAGGCGACGGCGGATCTGAACATCAACACGATGCAGATGATCGAAACCGGGCAGGTGATGCTGGGCAATCCGCTGCTGTCGGACGTGACCGGCGCGCCGGGCGGCAACGACATCGCGCTTGGCACCGATGCGGCGGATAGCGTGGTGCTGGATCCCTCCGCCCGGCCCTATGCCGAGGTCGAGGGCTTCTCGCTGCTGGGGGGCGACGACATCGTCGATCTCTCGGCCGGATCGGCAGGCTACAGCGTCGATGGCGGCGCGGGGGCGGACCGGATCACCGGCAGCGCCGGGGATGATCTGCTCTCGGGCGGGGCCGATGCCGATACGCTGACCGGCGGGGCCGGAGACGACATCTTTGCCATGACCGACCTGCTGGCCAGCGACGTGATCACCGATTACCGCTCGCCCTCGGCCGCCGGAGAGACCGACCAGCTCGACCTGTCGTCGCTGGTGCAATTGTCGGGGACCGAAGCCATCGCCGACCGGGTGAGCTATGACACCGGCACCGGGGCGCTGAACGTGGACGGCAGCCAGGTGGCCGAGGTGCAGACCGGGTCGGGCTTTGCCAACCAGGTGCAGGTGATTTTCGAGGACGCGGCCAACACGCAGCAATCGGCGGTGATCTGAGCCGCCGTCCGGCGGGGCCTCAGCGTTCGCGCAGGGCCTCGTATTGCGCCTTGCGGAAGGGTTTGAGCAGGTAGTCCAGCACCGTCTGCTCGCCGGTCATGATATCGACCTGCGCGACCATGCCGGGCAGGATGCGATAGCTGCGGCCGTCATGTTCCAGCGTGTCGTCGAAGGTCTCGACGATCACCGGGAAATAGACCTCGCCCGTCGCCTCGTCCTGTTCGGCATCCGCGCCGACCCGCAGCACCGCGCCCTCGAGCGCGCCGTAGATGGTGAAATCGAAGGCCGTCAGCTTGACCTTGGCCGGCAGCTCGGGACGGACGAAGGCGATGTCCTTGGGTGAAATCCGCGCCTCGACCTGCAGCTGATCCTCGTCGGGGACGATGCGCAGCACCTCCTCGCCCGGCTGAATCACCGAGCCGATGGTGTTGACGTTGAGCACCGAGACGATCCCGTCGACCGGGGCGCGCAGGCTGGCGCGCGCGACCACATCTCTGGCGCGCTTGATGCTCTCGTCGATCACCGCCTTGTCGTTGAGCGTGTCCGAGCGTTCGGAGCTGATCTCGGCGCGGCGGTTCAGGTCCAGCTCGGCCAGCCGCGCCTGCGCCTCGGCCTCGGCCGAACGGCCCTGCGCCAGCCGGCTGAGCAGGGTCGAGCGCTCCTGCCGCTTGACCACGCGCTCGCGTTCGATCGGCAGGATCTGCGCGCGCGAGACCACGCCGCTGGAGGCGCGCAGCTCGATCTCCTCGTCGAGAAGGGCCAGCGTTTCCTCGACCTGCGGCAGCGATGCCTCGATCTCGGCCAGTTCCTCCTGCCGCTGCACCAGCTGCGCCTCCAGCACCTGCCGCTGCGCCTGATAGGAGGCCTGACGCGAGACGAAGAGCGCCGCCTCGCGCAGCGCCTGCGGGCTTTGCGGATCGACCTCGGTGCCGGTGAAATCCAGCGCCTGATCGCCGCGCGCCTCGGCCTCCAGCCGCAGGTTGCGCGCCGCCATGGCCTGCTGCTGCGCGCGCAGCTCGCCCAGGTTGGCCGAGGCGCCCACATCGCTGATCCGCACCAGCACCTCGCCCGCGCGCACCGCGTCGCCCTCGCGCACGAGGATCTCGCGCACCGTGCCGCCTTCGAGGTTTTCCACCGTCCGTGCGCGGCCCGAGGGCACCACCCTGCCCTCGCCCCGCGTCACCTGTTCGATCCGCGCCCAATGCGCCCAGCCGATGCCGCAGGCGACCAGCGCCACCAGCACCACCAGCATCAGCGTCAGCAGACGCGAACTGCGGCCCATCCGGGCCCCCTGCCCGGCGGTGGCGAAATCGCGGAGATCCCAGAAATCGGTGCTCATGTCCCGGCCTCACGCTCCGGATCGCGACCGGGATCGCGCAGGCTGGCCAGCACGGCGGATTTATCGCCATCCCGCAGCACCGCGCCATTGTCGAGCAGGATCAGCCGGTCGACCAGGTCCAGCAGCCCCATGCGGTGGGTCGAGACGATCAGCGTCATCGGGTGTTCGTCCAGCGCGGCGGCGAGCCGGCGGATGAACTCTTTCTCGCTCTGCATGTCCATGGCGCTGGTCGGCTCGTCGAGGATCAGCACGCGCGGCCTCTGCAGCAGCGCACGCGCCAGCGCCACCATCTGGCGCTGCCCGCCCGACAGGTTGCGGCCGCGCTCGGCGATCGGCATGGAAAAGCCCGCCGGATGATGCGCCGCGATGCGGTCGACCCCGGCAGTGCGGGCGGCACGCAGGATGTCCTCGCTTCGGGCCATGGGCACACCGAAGGCGATGTTCTCGGCCAGCGTGCCGGAAAACAGCACCGCCTCCTGTGGCACCAGCTGCACCGCGCCGCGCACCCGCGCGCTGTCGAGCTGCGCCATGTTCAGCCCGTCGAGCAGCACGCTGCCCTCGGTCGGCGCGTAAAGCCCGGCCATGACACGCACGAGACTGGTCTTGCCCGCGCCAACCGGGCCGATCACGCCGACGCGCGCCCCGGCGGGGATCTCGGCGCTGATCTCCTTCAGCGCGGGCAGCTCCGACACCGGGTAGTGCAGCGAAACCTCGGAGAGGCTCAGCCGCCCCTGATCCAGCGCCGCGTTCAGCGCGCCACTGCGCTGGCCGGCGTCGGAGGGCATGGCGAGGATCTGGTTCAGCGAGCGCATCGTCGACATGGCGAAATTGGCGCGCACGAAGAGCGAGGCCAGCATCGTCGTCGGCGCCAGCGCCCGGCCCGACAGGATCATCGCCGCGATCACCGCGCCCATGGTGATCGAGCCTTCGAGTGCAAGGTAGACGCCGATCACCACTATGCCCACCGAGGAGAATTGCTGCGCCACCGCGGTGATCGTGGTGGCATGGGTGGCGATCTTGCGGCTGCGCTCCTGCGCGCGGGCGCTTTCGGCGACCTGCGCCTCCCACCGGGTCTGCATGCGGCCCTGCCCCGATATGGCCTTCAGCGATTCCAGCTCGGTCAGGGTCTCGACGGCGACGGCGTTCTTGGTCCCCTGCGCCTGCCGCGCCGCGTTGGAGGCCCGGCCCAGCGGCAGCAGCACCAGCACGCCCACCACCAGCACGACGCCGAACGCAATGGCAGGCGGAAACGCCAGCGGGCCGCCGATATAGGCGATCACGGCGATGAAGAGCACGGCGAAACACAGGTCCACCAGCGTCGCCAGCGTCTGGGACGAGAAGAAATCGCGGACCTGCTCGTAATCCTTCAGCGTGTTGGCCAGCGTTCCGCTGGGCATGGTCTGGCTTTCCAGCCGCAGGTTGGAGACATGGCGGAAGATCGTCGACGATACCGCCTGATCCACCTGCCGGCCCACGCGGTCGGTGACGGCGGCGCGCACCCATTTCAGCAGGTTGTCGAAGATCAGCGCGATGCCCAGCCCCACCACCAGCGACCACAGTGTCACCAGCGCGGCATTGGGAAACACCCGGTCATAGACCGTCATGGTGAAGATCGGCGTGGCCAGCGCCAGCAGATTGACCAGCGCCGAGGCCACGATCACCTGCGTATATTCCGGCCAGAACCGCGCGGCGACGCTCCAGTACCAGTGGCGGCCCGGTGCGGGCGCGTCATGGGCGGCCAGCGGTGTCTCCTCGGGGCGCAGGACGAGGGCGTGGCCGACATGGGCCTCGTCCAGTTCGGCGCGCGGCAGGGTCAGCGGATCGTCGGAGCGTGCGGGCCAGATGACGCGGGCGGTGTCGGCCTGCAGCTCCAGCAGCACGCAGGCCTCGCGGCCCTTCAGGAACAGAACCGCAGGCAACAGCGCCTCGGGCAGATCGCGCAAAGCGCGGCGCGACAGGCGGGCGCGGACCCCCTGCAGCTCGGCCGCCTGCAGCGCCAGCTGCGGGGTCAACCGGCCATCGGCCGGCAGGGCAAGGCCCGCGATCAGGGACCGGGGGGCGATATCGCGCCCCAGCTCGTGCATCGCGGCGGACAGGGCGCGCAGCAGCGGATCGGCGGAGCCGGGATCAAAGTTCCACTCCGGCCCCGGACGCGCGCCCGTGCGTTTCACCTGCAACCGGCGGGCCTGCGATCTGGCGGCGCTGCCGTCGTTCACGACCGTCTCCTGTCCGGACCGGCCTGCGAAAGCGCGGCCCTGCTTGTCCACCGTCTGTCCGCCGTCAGTCGACCGAGCGGCGCCAGTCGGAGAAGGTGCGCGCATCGAACCGCTTGGGCTCGTACGCCGATCCGACCTCGAGCGCCTTCATGTGCTGGCGGGCATAGGTCCGCGCATCTTCGGGCGGCTCGATTCCCATCGTCGACAACAGAGTACCCGTCGCCGCCAGAAGGCGATAGCGGATATAGACCTCGAGCGAGCGGGCGTTGATCAGGTTGACCTCGGCCTGGAACAGGGCGTTCTGGGTGTTGAGGATGTCCAGCAGCGAGCGCGAGCCGACCTGGTATTCCTCTTCGTAGGTGGTGCGCAATTCGCGCGAGAGATCGGCCTGCCGGCTCAGCGTGGACACGCGGCGCTGCGCGGTCTGCCAGTCGGCCCATGTGTCGCGGACCTCGCGTTCGACCAGCCGGGTCTGGTGCAGCAGCGTGGCCGAGGCCTCGCTGGCGCGGCGGATCTGTTCCTGCCGCCGGGCGCGCTTTCGGTCGCCCTGCAGTTCATAGCGCAGCACCACGCCGACCTCGCCGTCAAAGACACCGCCCTCGAAGCCGTTCACATCCTCGCCGGTGGTCACCTCGGCCTCGAGATGCACGGTGGGCCCGCGATTGGCCTCGGCCGCGCGCCAGCGTGCCTGGGCGGACCCGACATCGGCCTGCGAGAACAGGATCGTGGGATTGTACCGCCGCGCCACGGCCAGCGCCTGGTCCAGCGATCCATGCACCTGCGACGAGATGCTGGGCACGTTGCCCATGTTGTCGGGCTGAAGCGCCACGATCTGGAGGAACTCGTTTTCGATGGTCAATGCACTGAGTTCGAAATCGATCAGCGTGTCCTCGGCAAAGAGCACCCTCTCCTGCGCCTGCTGCACATCGCCGATCGGAATGGCCCCGGTGCCAAAGGCATTCTCCAGCCGGGAATAGACCGAGCGGTGGTAGGTGACATTGCTGCGTGCCAGATCGAGCATCGCGCGCGAGCGCACCACGTCGGCGTAAAGCCGGATCGCCTCGAGCGACAGAAATTCCGACCGCTCCAGCACCCGCAGCGCGGCGGCATCGACACGCCAGGCCTGACGCTCGATCTCGGATCGGGTCCGGAACCCGTCGTAGATGAGTTGCGACACCCGCCCCGTCAGTCGATATCCTCCGATCGGATCGTCGGCGGCGCTGAGATCATTGGTGGTACTGCCGTCATCATAGCTCGACCCGGCCCAGGCCTCGACCTCGAACCGAGGCATCTGGAAGGACCGGGCCTGATCCAGTTCAAACTCGATCGCCTGCTTGTTGGCTTCGGCTGCCTCGATCTCGGGATTGGTTTCCAGAACCGCGAAAATCACGTCCTGCAAGGTTAACGCAGAGGCGGTGGTGGACCAGAAAGTCGCTGACAAACTCAGGCCCGCAAGCGCGAGAACTCGTAACATGGCGTTTCCTGTTGCTTTCGGTTAGGTTGAGCTTAACACTAGAGAAGCATATGGGAAAACGCCGTGACAAGCGGCATTTCCGAAAGCGGAGAACCTGTCGGATTGCGGCCACAGCCGGGGGCTGCAATTTCATGAATTAACGATTGAAATCAGGGATGTTAAAAATGGCACACCTTCGAACATGGATTCTCGCCATATTTTCGTTGATTGTGATCACTGCCGCTGAGGCCCAGGTGATCGGCACGGTGAATTTCGATTTCGACAGTTCCGCCCTTGACGCCGAGGCGCTGGCGCATATCGCCGAGATCGCCGAAGAGTTGAAGACCATCGACAGCTACAAACCCACCGCCGTGGTCGGTTATACCGATGCGGTCGGCACCAACGGCTACAACCTCGGGTTGGGCCAGCGCCGGGCCAACGCGGTCGCCGCCGAGCTGGTGCGGCTGGGCGTGCAGGTCGACCGGATCGGCCAGGTGGAAAGCCGGGGCGAGGCGGATCTGCTGATCTCGGTCTCGACGCCCGAGCGGGCGAACCGGCGGGTAAACGTGACGCTCGACCAGATGCTGGCCGCCTGCCGCAGCTTCCGCCAGATCGCGATCACGCGGCAATCCATTGGCGAAGAGCTGCAGGGCGATCTGCGCAACTATCTCGCGACGGCACGGACCCAGTTCTCGGCGTTCCGGTCCAACGGACAGAACACGCCGGCCTTCGAGGTTGCGGGCGCCGCGCGCGAAGCCTGCGAAATCGCCGTGGCCTATGACATGCAGGCGATCCGCAAGGTGGAATATGCCAAGCGCTGCATGTGCAATTCGGCGCGCCTGCAGGTGGCGATGGGGCAGTTGGCACCCTGACGCCCGGTGCGGGCAGACGAATTCGAACTCGTCTCTAACAAGGGCAGGATGGCTGTCCCTTAGGCCGCGCAGAGACCGCGCCACTCGGCGAGAGCGGCGGCGCGGTCTCTGCGCGGGATAAGGGGCAGTGCTACTGTCCTTGTGGAGACTGGTTCGAATCCGTCTGACACCGGGGTCTCCAGTACACGAAATGCCGCTCGTAGCGGAAGAAATATCCCTCTACTCCGAACTCGGCCGGCACAGGCCTAGACATCACCCCGCGGCTTTCGATCTTCTCGAAGGCGTCGAACAGCCCGGTGATGTACGTTTCGGCCTGCGCTTCGCCCCACTGGTCGCGGGTGTAGCGGTAGATCTCGTCGATACGCACCGAGGCCGCTTCCTGGACCCGGATCGCCATGGGCTCAGGCCCGCCGGTTTCGAGCGATCACCTCGGCGGCGGTCATAGGCGTGTAGCTCTCCTCGGGCGCAGCGAAGGCCCGGTTCAGTTCCGCCTTCAGCCGATCGAAGGCTTCGCGCTCCGCGCGCTCCTTGTCGCGGCGGGTCAGGTCGCGGATGTACTCACTGACGTTCTCATAGGCGCCGCCCTCGCCAACGTTCGTCGCGACGAACTCGCTAAGAGCGCCGCTCACGCGTACGGTCATCGTTGTGGTGCGCGGCATGGCGGCCGATCTCCTCGTTCTGTCTTCAAGATAACCAAAAACGAACACATGACAAGACGGTGGCTCCGCCCTAGCGATGGCGCGTCGTCCTAGTCGTCGTCCTTGATCCACCGCTCCGCCAGCGCCAGGAGCACCAGCACGATGGCGTCGGAATGCCGCGCGAGCGAAATCAGGTGCTCGCCGGTCGGCCCGCGCTCACCCGCGAACCAGTACTTCACGGTTCTCTCGCTGGCTCCCGTCCACCGCATCGCGGTCTTGATCGCCCGATGAGTCGAGCCGAGTTCCGAATGCAAAGCCAAAGCTATCGCAGCGCGATAGTCGCCGGGAATGCCGTCCAGGTGCAAAACTGTGCCCATCTTCGGCACAACTGTGCCCATCTTCACCCGCAACTTCATGTTTCTCTCCGTTAAATCTTTGGAGAGCCATGAAAACGGGAGAATCTGCTTTGCGCCCGAGACGACGCCCCGACCTCGTCTGGCCAAGCAGGTCTCTATTGGACGGTGACGACCATGTTTTTCGAATCTGCGCCCCGCGCCACCCAACGGGTGCAACGGCTGCATGGCGGTCTGGGAAAGGACCTGCCCTTATCGAAGATCGCCTTTTCGAACGCTCGAGTGTCTCCTGTGTTCGACGATATTGCCGAGCATCCCGCACAGCGGTGCTGGCGTCGTTGGCGGTGATGGGGAGATGCACGTGTGAGAAGCGGCCGGGCGAACAGCGAGGACGGTAGCGCGGCGGCAGAACAGCACGTTCCGGCAGTCGCATATGTCCGGATGTCGACCGATCACCAGAAATACTCGACCGAGAACCAGCTCGACGTCCTCCGCAGCTACGCCGCCGCCCGCGGCCTGCAGATCCAGCGCGTGTTCGAGGACTCAGGGCGTTCCGGGCTGCGGCTCGACGGCCGCGAGGCATTGCAGAACCTGATGGCCGAGGTCCAATCCGGCCAAGCCGACTTCAAGGCAATCCTCGTCTATGACGTCAGTCGCTGGGGCCGATTTCAGGATGCCGACGAAGGCGCCTATCACGAGCATGTCTGCTCCCGCGCCGGCATCCGGGTCCATTACTGCGGCGAGCAGTTCGAGAACGACGGCAGCATCGGCTCGAACCTTCTGAAGACCGTCAAGCGGGTAATGGCCGGCGAATACAGTCGCGAACTCTCGGTGAAGGTCTTCGCCGGGCAATGCCGCCTCGTGGAGCTTGGCTATCGCCAGGGCGGCGCGGCCGGATACGGGCTGCGGCGGGTGCTGATCGACGAGCACGGCAACCCGAATGGCGAACTGTCGCGCGGCGAGCAGAAAAGCCTGCAGACCGACCGCGTGATCCTGGTCCCCGGCCCCAAGGAGGAACAGAGGGTCGTCCAGCGCATGTAGGAGATGTTCGTGAACGAGGGGCGGACCGAGCGCCAGATCGCGGAGGCCCTGAACGCCGAGGGATACCGCACCGATCTGAACCGGCAATGGACGCGAGCGACCGTCCATCAGGTTCTGACCAACGAAAAATACATCGGGAACAATGTCTTCTCGAAGGTGTCGTTCAAGCTGAAGCAACGCCGCGTGGTGAACCCGCGCGAGATGTGGATCCGGGCAGAGGGCGCGTTTCCGGCGATCGTCGATCAGGCGCTCTTCCTGCGTGCACGGGAAATCGTGGATGCCCGCAGCCGGCATTTCTCGGACGAGGAACTGCTCGATGCTTTGCGCGCGATCCTTCAGCGACAGGGCATGTTGTCGGGCCTGATCATCGACGAGGAGGACGACCTGCCGTCCTCCAGCGCCTATCGCAGCCGCTTCGGCAGCCTCCTGCGCGCCTACCGGTTGATCGGTTACGAACCAGATCGCGACTGCGGCTACATCGAGATCAACCGGACCCTACGGCAGGCGCATCCGCAGGTCGTGGCCGAGATCATCGCCGGCATCGCCCGGCACGGCGGGTCGGCCGTGCAGGACCCCGACACCGACCTGGTGCGCGTCAACGGCGAGTTCACGGTGTCCATCGTGCTGGCCCGCTGCACGGCGACGGCCGCCGGGTCGCTGCGCTGGCGCATCCGCCTCGACACTGGCCTAGTGCCCGACATTACCATCGCTGTTCGCATGGACGAGGTGAACGAGACGCCGCGCGACTATTACGTGCTGCCCAGCATCGACATGACCCTCGGGAAACTGAAATTCGCCGAGCAGAACGGCCTCGCGCTCGATGCGTACCGGTTCGACACGCTCGATTTCTTCTACGCGCTCGCCTCGCGGGCCAGGATCGCGGAGGTGGCGTGATGCCCGACGATATTGAGCAGACCAGCCCGAAGCAGGTGACCCTGATCCCGACCGACAGGATCCGGATCCTCAACCCCCGCGTCCGCAACCGGCGCACTTTCGAGGCGATGGTGGAGAACATCGCCCGCATCGGCCTGAAGCGGCCGATCACCGTGGCGCCGCGTGCCGGGACCGCCCCGCAGGAATACGACCTCGTCTGCGGTCAGGGCCGCCTCGAGGCCTTCATGGAACTCAAGCAGGAGCGCATCCCGGCCATCGTGATCGAGGCCGACGAGAGCGACTGCCTCGTCATGAGCCTCGTCGAGAACTGTGCGCGGCGCCAGCACAACCCCATCGACCTGATGCGCGAGATCGGCGCGCTCCGCCAGCGCGGCTACAACGACCGCCAGATCGGCGAGAAGATCGGCGTGTCCACCGAGTATGTGAACATGATCGCTGGGTTGCTGGAGAAGGGCGAAGAGCGCCTGGTCGCCGCAGTCGAGTCGGGGCTCCTGCCGCTGAACCTCGCCATCCAGATTTCCAAGACGGATGCGAAGGGCGCGCAGAAAGCGCTAATGGACGCCTACACGCAGAACAAGCTACGCGGCCGGAAGCTGGCGCTCGTGCGACGCCTGATCCAGCAGCGAGAATTGCGCGGCCCGCAGATCAAGAGCAATCCGCTCGGTCGCCGTGTGGGGAAGCGGGCGCTGACCAGCGAAGGCCTCGTTCGCGCCTATCAGCAGGAAGCCACTCGCCAGAAGCTGCTGATCAAGAAGGCAGAGCTGACACAGGGTCGACTGATGTTCGTGCGCGAAGCCTTCCGAAAGCTCTGCGCGGACGCGCACTTCATGACGCTGCTGCGGGCCGAGGGTCTCGAGTCGATGCCCGCCGATCTCGCCCGCGCGGTCACGGACGGGGCTCCAGCATGAAACGTGATGAGCACCAGCCTCCGCCCGGCGTCAACCTCGGGTTCGAGGACGACTGCGTGACTCTCCCCATCGACGCGATCCTGCCGTTACGGACCCTCGGCAAGAACGCGAAGTCGAGCCGAAAGTATCGGCAGATCGTGGCCTCCATCGCTCAGATCGGAATCGTCGAGCCGCCCGTCGTCGTTCGAAACCCCGACAAGTCCGCGACCTGGTTGCTGCTCGACGGCCATCTGCGGATCGAGGCCCTGAAGGACGCCGACGCCCAGGAGGTGGAATGCCTCGTCTCCACCGACGACGAGGCGTTCACCTACAACCGGCAGGTCAGCCGCCTCGCGCCGATCCAGGAGCACAGGATGATCCGCAAGGCGATCGAACGCGGCGTGCCGGAAGAGAAGATCGCACTCGCGCTCGACCTCAACATGAGCAGCATCCGGCGCAAGGCCCGCCTGCTCGATGGCATCTGCGAGGAAGCGGGCGCGATCCTGAAGGACAAGCCCTGCACCAATGCGGTCTTCGAGACACTGCGCAAGATGAAGACAATTCGCCAGATCGAGGCGGCCGAGCTGCTGGTCAACGCAAACAACTATTCCGTCGCCTATGTGAACGCGATCCTCGCGGGAACGCCGCAGGCGCAGTTGGTCGACTCGTCCAAGCAAAAGAAGGTCAAGGGGATCACGCCCGAGGCGATGGCGAGAATGGAGCAGGAACTCGCCCGCCTGCAGGAGGGGATCGCCTCCATCCAGGACACATACGGCCAGGATCATCTGCACCTGACCGTGATTAAAGGCTATGTCCGCAAGCTGCTCGGGAATGCGCGGGTCGCGCACTATCTGGCGCAGAACCATCCCGAGTTCCTCGGCGAGTTCCAGACCATCACCGAGATCACACCGGCAGAGGCCGCCGACGTCTAGTAGCGGCCCGTCGGCCATTGATGGGGACCCGGACCCGATAAGCGCGGGGACCGCGGGAGACGCCGGACTGTGGGCCGGATCGAGCGCGGTGGTGGGGATGGCGGCGAAGCCGCTCGGAGCCCACCAGGCCGGCTCGAGATTTCGCCGGCCGCGTGGCCGCGCATGCGGCTGCGTTTCATCGGGGCGTGCCGGAGGCCGGGCAACTTCGGCACGCCCAAACTTCATCGCGCGTTCTTGTCGTTCGGACGACAGGCTCCACGACCATGAGCTGCGGCAGCAGTTCCAAGGCCGTCCCGCCTGGATAGCGGAGCGTGCGAGCTCCCGCCTATTCAGATCTCTCGGACATCCATTGTGACATTCATTGAAAGCAGATCGGTGGGTCTACCTGGAAACTGCCGGTCACCGAGGCAACCTGCTGGATCCTTCTCGCAAAGGCGACGGGAATGAGATTGGTGGATCCGACCGATCTGTTGGTTGCCGGGCCGACAGAGGATTGTCCTCGAGATTGACGGCAAGCACCACTATGCGAACGGCGAGCGCGCCGATCCTGGCCTGTACGCCGAAATGGTTGCGGCCGATCGCAACTTTCGCCTCCGCGGCTAGCCTTTCCCGACCGTCTTGCGTTCATGCCTCGAGCGTCCAGCAAGACGGCATACCGGTTCGTGTGATGCAATGTTCTGCATAACCCGCTATGTTCGTGGAGAATTCACGAAGTTCGGGATCATGCTTTCGTCAGACGCCACCATAGACTGGACCACTGTGCCGATTGCCCGGATCGAGGATCTCCGGGATGCGGTGCTTGGCGCGGGCCTAGACGCCACGCAGCTATCGCGAGGCAATCTTTCCGGTGGCATCGCCTTCGCCGAGCTCGACGGGATGGTCTTCACCTCCGGGTATGTCGGTGGACCCGTTGCGCTCAGCGGACCGCTCTCGGGCGATCGGGTCACGATCGGGATCGGTATCGATCTGCCCGCCGGGACCCGGCACTGGCTGAGCGAGGTCGGGACCGGGAATGTCGGCGTCTACCTTCCGGGCGATGAGCACGACTCGATCTATGCGCCCGGATCGCTCTACGCGACCGTGACATTGACGGCGGATCGGCTGGAGGCGGAGGCGGCACAGCTCGACCTCGCTCTCGATGAGCGGACGCTTGGGGGCACCGGCGTCCACCCGCGCAAGGTGGCGCCGACGATTCCGACCCAGCTGCGCGAGCAATTCCGGTCCGTTCACGGCGGCCATCCCGTTCCCGGCGATCCAGCGCGAGCCATGCTCCATGCCGTCCTCTGCCACCTCGCACGGCCCCCGCGCGCGATGAATGTCGGGACGCGCCCTGGAAGTCATGGCCGCATCGTCCGACGGGCCCGCGCCTACATCGCCGAGCACCTGTCGGAGCCCATCTCGGCCGACGCGCTCGCCTCGGCGGCCGGCGCGTCCCGGCGGACGCTCTTCCGGGCTTTTGCGGAGATCCTGGACGAGACGCCGCGAAGCTACGTGCGACGGCTGCGCCTGCATCGCATCCGGCGCGACCTCGCCGACGCTCCCGAACGCGTCTGCACGATCGCGCTCATCGCGAACGAGTGGGAAATGAGCGACCTCGGTCGTATGGCGGGCGCATACCGCGAACTCTTCGGCGAGAAGCCGAGCGAGACCCTTCAGGCGGCACGCGCGCCGGGGCCATAGAATTTTGGCACGAACTGCACAGACCGCTCCTCGTTCCAGCCGCATTCTGGTCCTGACACAAGCGGGGAGACTGTCGATTTGGCGTTGGAGCGGGCGGCCAGTTCGAGTTGCGAGGCGTGGCGGCGGTTCCCGGTCCGGCGAATAGAGGACCTGCGCAACGCCGTTCTCGGCGCACATCTGGAGGCGATGCAGATGGCGGGGCCGCCTCCCAGCGGCAGCCTCGCCTTTTGCGCCTGTCGCGGCATCGTTTTCAGCACGGGGCTGATCGACGGCAAGGTCGACCTGCGCGGGGCGCTGGCCGAGGACGCGGTGACCCTGATGCTGTGTCTGACCCTCGGGTCCGGATCACGCCTGTGGCTTGACGAAGCCAAGGTGGGCGAAGCCGTCATCGTCATGCCCAGGGGCGAGCTCGACACGATATTCGCGGGGCGCTCCGCCTATATAGCCGCAACTCTCACCGAAGACCGCCTGCGGAGCGAGATAGCACGATCCGGCCACTGGGGCGATTACGGCACGCCTGGCAGGGCCAACATCCGCCGCGCCACGATCCCGTCGCCGGAATTGGAAGAGATCAGGCGGCAGGTCGCCCTGATCCACCAGTCGGCGTCTCATGCGGTCCGACCCGGGCTCGACTCGGCGACCCTGCGCCTGCTCATCGGCCGTTTCGCGTGCTCCTCATCGACGAGCGACACGTTCCGCTCGAGCAGGAAGGCGGGGATCGTCCGCCAGGCGCGGGAGTATATCCACGAGAACCTCGCAGCGCCGATCCGCATGTCGGATCTCGTGCTCGCGACTGGCGTCTCGGCGCGAACGTTGCACCGGGCCTTCAAGGATATCCTCGAGGAGACCCCGCAGGGCTATGTTCGTCGTGCGCGCCTTCACCGCGTACGACGCGATCTGGTGTCCCGGCGTGGAGTGATCTGCACGATCGGCGATGCGGCCGCGCGCTGGGGCGCCGGCAGCGACCCCGGCCGTCTCGCCGTCAGGTACAGGGAGCTTTTCGGCGGGAAGCCGAGCATGACTCTCGCAGCCGCCCGTGAGCGGTCGCGACAGCCCGAATGGTTGTAGGCGGATTGGCACGATCTACGTAGACGGCAGGGCGGAGCGCACTGTTACCGTAGAGGCAAGTTCGGCCCGCGAGGGGAGGACGCGGCAAAGGAGGTGGACCGTGGCGCAGAGGACAATTGGTAAGGCCCTGATCGCGACGATACTGATGGCCGGTCCGGCCGCAGCCCAGAGCGATTCGGCGGCTCAGGCAAACAACCCGCTCGCCAACACCAAGGCGCTCAATTTCCAGAACCAGTATACGGGCGAGCTTTCCGGGACGGACCGCGACGCCAACCAGCTCTTCCTGCGCTATGCGCAACCGTTTTCCGCCTTCGGCGGCCAATGGCTGATGCGCGCGACCCTGCCGGTGAACACCTTCCCCGAAGCGGGAGGGGGCGACACAACGGGGATCGGCGATTTCAACGTGTTCGCCGCCTATCTCTTCGACACCGGCAATCCGGCGATCAGCTTCGGCGTCGGGCCGCAGGTCACGATCCCGACGGCCACGGATGATGCCATCGGATCCGAGAAATGGTCGCTAGGCTTTGCCAATGTACTGTTCAACGCGACGAACCCAAAATTCCAATGGGGCTACCTGCTGACATGGCAGGCCAGCGTCGCGGGCGACGACAACCGGGCCGACGTGAACATAGGAGCCTTTCAGCCGTTCGCGTTCTACCAACTCGGACAAGGTTGGTACCTGCGATCCTCGGGAATCTGGACCTATGATTTCGAGACCGACAACTACGCCGTCCCGATCGGATTGGGCGTCGGAAAAGTGTTCCAGACGGATTTTGCGACGGTCAACGCATTTGTCGAGCCACAATACTCGGTCGCAACCGAGGGCGATGGCCAACCCGAATGGGGCATCTTCGGCGGCCTCAATTTCCAATTCTGACAAGACGGGAGGAACCCATGACCGAATTCCCAATCAGATTGATCACTGGCGCCGCGCTGCTCTGCACCACATCGCTCGCTGCCATGGCGCAAGATGCCGTTCCGCTGGACCAGGCCACACTCAGCGGCGACGAAACGATCGCCACCCCCTATGGCACAGTCGAGCTGGAGGATTCCTACTTCGGCGAAGAGAACTCGCAGATGCTCTTCGACGCGATGGACCTTCAGCGCGCCGCCCAAGCCTATATCTGGTCCACGCCACTTGTCAGCATGACAACCTGGCGAGACGCTCAGGGCGAAGCCTACGGCACGGATGTTCCGGGGGCCTTCGCCGTGCTGGAAACGCTGAAGGAAAAACGCGGCATCGTCACCGCCAACCTGACGACACCCTACATCTTCAACTTCAGCGACCTGTCGAATGGCCCTTTGCAGATCGACTATCCAGCGGGCCAGACGGCGGGTGGTGTTCTGGACATGTGGCAGCGACCCGTCTTCGATCTTGGCCTGACCGGGCCGGACAAGGGCGAAGGCGCGACCTATATCGTCGTCGGACCCGAGGAGGATCCCGCAGACTACGAGGCGGATGGCGTCTACGTCTACCAGAGCGCCACGAACAACATACTGGTCGGCATCCGTATCCTCGACCCGGACCCGGCCTTCTACGACAGCTTCGTCTCTGACTACGCGATGGGCCCGACTGGTGAGACCAGCACGAGCGACTTCATCAAGGGACGGGACGTGGAATGGAGCGCGACGGCCCCGCGCGGCCTTGCCTATTGGGAGACGCTCGCCGCCATCGTCAACGAAGAACCCGTGCGCGAGATCGACAAGCCCTGGATGGCGATGATTGCCCCTCTCGGGATCGTCAAGGGACAGGACTTCGCCCCGACGGACCGGCAACAGGAGATCCTGACGAAAGGCGCGGCCCTTGGCGAACTGATGGCCCGCAACCTGCAGGTGAACCCGCGCTATGCCGAGGTGTGGTGGGAAGACACGTCTTGGTACAAGAGCTTCGATTTCCAGGTCGCGCAGGAAACGGACACGATCCAGCAGATCGACGAACGCGCGACGTGGTTCTACGAAGCCGTCGCCTCGACCGAGGGCATGGTCAATCCCCAGCCCGGTGAAGGTCAGGTCTACATGACCTCGAAGCGCGACCAGAACGGCGACATGCTGCGCGCCGACCGCAACTACGCGCTGCATGTTCCGGCCGATGTGCCGGTGGGCCAGTTCTGGTCTGTCACGCTCTACAGCGAGGAAACGCGCCGCCCCTACGACAATGGCGGCACCGAGATCGCGGACGTCACCAAGGGCAGCCGGACCGAGAGCCTGCAGGCCAACGAGGACGGAAGCGTGGATCTCTATTTCGGACCCGACGCGCCCGAGGGGATGGAAAGCAACCACTTCAAGACCGTCGGAGACGATGGCTGGTTCGTCTATTTCCGTCTTTACGCGCCCGAGGAAGCCTTCTTCGACAAGAGCTTCAGGCTGGAGGATTTCCAACGTGTCGAATGATGACCGGGCCCGCCGGAGCGTTCGGCGGGTCACCCCGAACCCAGTCAAGGGACACCGATCATGCAACACCTCATGAAAGTAGCGGTTTGGAGCGGTGCATTCGCCGCGGTCGCCGGCATGGCCACGGCGCAATCCGAACGCATTGAGGGCCTCGCCAACCTGCCGTTCGAGAACAACCGTCCCACCGAGGACACCGCGCAGACGCTGATGGAGGAACTGACCTTCCAGCGCGCCACGCAGACCTATCTCTGGGCGATGCCGCTGCTGAACACGATGGGCATGCGCGACGGCGCGGCCGAGGCTTTCGGCACCGGCTACAACATCATGCCGATCTGGACCGAGCGGCTGGATGCGCAGACCAGGATCACCACGCCGAACTCGGACCTGATCTACGCCATGGTCTTTGCCGATCTGGGCGAATCCGGCCCGCTGGTCTTCGAAGCGCCGCCGGGGCTGCAGGGGATCATCCTCGACGCCTGGCAACGCCCGACCCCGGTCGATGGCGGGGAATATTTCGGCGATCTCGGCCTGCCCGGACCGGATGGTGGCGAAGGCGGGAACTTCTTGATCGTGCCGCCCGGCTGGGACGGCGAGGCGCCGGAGGATCACTACGTCTACCGTTCTGGGACCAACAACGTCTTCTTCTTTCTGCGCTCTTTCTACCAGAGCCTCGAAAAAATCGAACCGGCCTCCGAACTGCTGAGGCAGTCGGTCATCTATCCGCTGGGCGAGAAGGACTCGGCCCGGCCGATGGAGTTTCCGGACGCCGCGGGCGGATCCTACGACATGCTGCCGCGGTCCGACGCGACGGCCTTCGACCAGCTGAAGTACCTTGTCGACACAGAGGGCGAGAACCTCGCCGGGCCGGACTGGCTGGGCATGCTCGAAGGGATCGGCATCGCGGTCGACCGCGACTTCGCCCCCGATGACGCGACCCGCGCGATCCTCGATGCGGCGGCCCGGACGGCCTACAAGACCAGCCGCGTGATCGGTTTCCAGCACGGCCTGAACGGTGTGGATTTCCGCGTCTATGAAGATCGCCAGTGGCTGAACCCGGTCAACAACGTCTCGGCGCGCTGGCCCGACGTGCCGGTAGGCCTGGACTGGATGTCGACGGAGGCGGGCTACCGCGAGCTCGACGCGCGGGCCTGGTTCTTCACCGACTATTTCTCGATCAGCCCCGGCATGGTGTCGATGACGCCCGGAAAGGGCGCGTTCTACATGATCGGTTTCGAGGACGCCGACGGCGATCCGCTGGTGGGCGACCGGAGCTACACGCTCGACCTGCCGCCGGACATCCCGGCGGAGCTCTTCTGGTCGGTCACGCTATATGAGGCCGAGAACGCCTCGGGTCTCGACAACGGGCAGCCCTTCCCCTCGCTCGGCAAGCTCGACGAGCCGGCTCAGAATGACAACGGCAGCACCACGCTCCATATCGGCCCCGAGGCGCCGGACGGACAGGAGTCCAACTGGCTCGCGACGGCGCCGGACCGCGGCTTCTTCGCGATCCTGCGCCTCTATGCGCCCTCGGAACCAGCACTGAACGGAAGCTGGAAGCCCGGCGACATCGAGAAGGCCGAATGATTGCAGAGCCGCCCGACCACCGGGGAAGGACATGACCGACCACGGGGTCGCACAATCTATACTTGAAAACGTGCTCCGAGCAGGTGTCCTAGCGCAAAGCGCTATTTCCCATCGGACTCGTGCGCAAGCATAGGAGGATGCAGGTGAAATTCAACAGATCATACTTGCCGGCGTTGACCTTGGCCGCGTGCAGTCTTGTACAGCCCTTGGCGGCGCAGGAGATGGACTACGCCAATCAGCCCGCGAATCCGCGCGGCTCGAGCGATGGCGCGACGACCGCACCCGGCTTTTCGCACCCGAACCAGTATCTCCATGTTCAGGCTACGCAGATCGCGGACAACATGGAACCGGTCATCATCCATCAAAATGAAGTCGATCAGGCCCGGCAGAAGCTGGCCGACTTTGAAGAACGTACCGGCCAGAAGCCGAATATCCTGTTCTTCCTGACCGACGATGTTGGCTGGATGGACTTCGGCTTCAACGGCGGCGGGGTCGCGGTGGGCAACGATACGCCAAATCTCGATCGGTTCGCGGCGGAAGGCATGATCCTGACCTCGGCCTATTCTACGCCATCCTGCACGCCCACGCGCGCATCCATCATGACGGGACAGAACCCGCTGCATCACGGTCTGCTGCGGCCGCCGATGTATGGCGAGAAAGGCGGGCTTGGCGGCGCAAAAACAGTCGCCTCGATCCTGAAGGAACTGGGCTATACGACACAGGGCGTCGGCAAATGGCATATGGGCGAGGTCGAGGGTTCCGTCCCGAACGATGTCGGCTTTGACGACTACTACGGCTTCCTCGGTGTCTCGGACATGTATACCGAATGGCGCGATGTCTATTTCAACCCGGAAATCGCGCTCAGCCCCGAACGGATGAAGTTCATGGAGGAACTGGACTTCAACCACTACAATGTCCATGCCACACCTGAGAGTGGCATCGAGAATGTCTACGAGATCGACCTCGAATCGATCAAGAATCTCGATCAGGACTGGGCGCGTTATTCTGAGGAGTTCATCGAGTCTCAGGTTGACGCCAACCAGCCGTGGTTTCTGTATCATGGCACACGCGGCGCGCATTTCGACAATTACCCGAACGACGACTACGCTGGGAAATCGCGCGCGCGAAACAGCTATTCAGACAGCATCGTCGAACTCGACGACATCTTCGGGCGGCTGATCGCGAAGCTCGAAGAGACCGGGCAGTTGGAAAACACCTTCATCTTCGTTGGTTCGGACAATGGTCCCGAACAGGAAGTGGCGCCCTATGGCCGCACGCCGTTCCGCGGTGGCAAGGGGTCGACCTGGGAAGGCGGCACACGCGTTCCGACCTTCTTCTACTGGAAGGACATGATCACGCCCCGCAAGTCGGAGGGTCTGTTCTTCTACGGCGACCTGTTCAACACGGCGTTGTCGCTTGCGGGCGCTCCCGGCGCAGAGGTCACCCAATTCATCCCAGAAGTTCGCTATGTTGACGGCATCGACCAGACCGCCTTCCTTCTGGCCGATGAAGGTCAGTCAGCCCGAAAGAGCATGATCTATACGATGAACGCGCATCTGGCGGCAGTGCGCATCGACGAGTTCAAGTATCACATGGTCGTTCAATTGCAGGATGCGATCTTCTCGCAGGGCCTCAAGGGCGGGTTCAGCGGCGCCATTGTATCCGAGACAGGCGGGTCAGTTATGGTCAACCTCTATGAAAACCCGCAGGAGAACCTCGGCATCGGCAACCGCTATCTGCCGATAGTCACGCAGATGGGCCAGGAAGTCGCTCGGTACGCCGGGGTTCTGGCAAAGTATCCACCGAATATCACGGTCGCCATGCCCGGCGCCAAATGACCGCGTTCAGCGCACAATACCATAGTACCAGCTCACCAATCTCCATTCTCGCCGGGTGGGCCGTTCTGCCAGCCCGGCACGCCTTCTACTTCGTCTTGCTTCCCGGCGACGAGGGTGCGGCAGTTGGCGAGACAGCCAGCGTCACTCTGGGGGTCTGGTGACATGGACAAAACAGAGGGATCGCAGAGCCGGGCGATCACCGCGAAAGGAAATGACATGAAGCGACTTGTGTTGAGCATGACAATGGCCGCCGCGTTGGGAGTCGCAACCGCTCCGTCACCGGCCGTGGCGCAGGGCGGCGCCGTTGACACGGGGGTCGGCGAAAACGGCGTCGCCCTACCATCCAGCCCCGCGTTTATCGAAGAAGGCGGGGAGCCGGTGACCATGGAGAACGTGGTGCGCGCGGAAACCGCCAAGTATCTCGCGGCGGAGACCCTCACCACCGGTCCCAACACGTTCAGGCACGAACGCGAGGGGATCGACCTCGACGATCAGACCGTGATCCGGTCGAATTTCGACCTGGTCTATTCCTACGGGGTCTGGGATGTCAGCGAGGGCCTGACGATCGAGGTTCCCGATTACGACCTTCTGCACCTGGTGCAGGTGCTTGACGAGAACTCCGTCACGATCGGCGTCGCCTATCCCGGCGATACGCTCGAAATCGGTCCCGACGACGTCACTTACGGCAATCATGTCTATCTCTTCATGCGGACCCAGCCCCGGGACCGGACCGAGGCCGGGATGGACGAGATGCGTCAGCGGCAGGACGCCGTGACCGTGACCGCCGGGTCGGATGCGCCCTACGAGCCCGACGTGCAGTACGATCTCGCCAGCTTCAACACGTTGCGTAATGACCTGATCCGGCGCGCACCGACGGAAGTGGTCATCGAAGAGGGCTTCGTCGACGATATCGACGACATTTCCGAACCGCAGTTCCAGCTGACCAATCTCGCCGGATGGGGCGGTCTGCCAGCCCAGCACGCCTTCTACTTCGTCGTGCTTCCCGGCGACGAGGGTGCGGCCGGGGGCGAGACGGCCAGCGTCACCTTCGAGCCGCCCGACCTTCGCTATGACGATGCCGGCTATTGGTCACTGACCTTCTACAACGCCGATGGCTGGGTCGAGACAGATCCCTTCGTCGTCAACAGCCGCACTGCAACGATCAACGACGACGGGACGGTCACAATCACCGTCAACGGCGGCGCGGACGCGATTAACAACGTCGAGGCGCCAGCGAACTGGAACGCACTGTTCCGGAACTATCTGCCGGTATCGGTCGACGAGATCGTGAAATTTCGCGATGAATTCAACGAAACGCACAAGGTGTTTTCAAAGCCGTAGTCTCGGTCTGGGTACGGCGCAGCGGTGAGCGCGGCGCTACGGCCCGCCGAGGGACCCACACCGACGCGAGGAATGCTCCGCGGGCGAAAGGCTGGAAAGCCCGCGTCCCGTTCGTTCGAAGCTCGCACAGCGAACTGGCGCAATGGCGAACGTTCGATCTCCGTTCCATCTCGTCGAACGCCACCGGCATCAAAGTGTTCAGCCGAAGCCTGGAGAAAACATTGGCATTCCAGATGCTTGAAGGCTGTTCACCAAATTAGCGTAGTCATGAGGTCCGGAGAATATCGGCCCTGAGAGACCGCTGCCGGGTCTCCTGGCGCATGGGCCGGTGTTCAGCCCCTCCCGCATAACCCTCTAATACAACGGGAAAATCCGGCCGTAGCCGGATCGGGAGAACGCTTTCACGAGGGCAAGTGGCGGATCGGATGGGATTAGAACCCAAGGGTACGCGCGCCCCACATTCCACTGGACACGTTCTTCAAAGCACGCGTCAGTGACCTGTGCCCGATGAGTTCGGGCTCTGCTCGGTACCGGGGCTGGCCTTCCGCCGGCCCGCAAGCCGAGGAGAACTATCATGTCCAAACCGAAGCAGACCAAGATGGGCCGGGTGATGGCCCTGCTGCAACGGCCCGAGGGTGCAAGCCTGGCGGCGATCTGCAAGGCAACCGGCTGGCAGGCACATTCGGCGCGTGCCGCGCTGAGCACCCTGCGCAAGAAGGGCAATGCGATCGAGCGGAGGTGGCCGGAAACCGATGGACCGACCACGTACCACCTTGTCGCTGACCGGGAACGCCAAGCGTGACCGCCCTGCCCGACCACCGCGACCTCGACGGGATGGTACGGGAGGACCTGCTTGCCCTCTGGCGGGAGATCTTCGGATCTCCCGCTCCGCGCGGCATGAGCCAGACCTTCCTGCGCCGGTTCCTCGCCTTCGAGCTGCAGGCCCGGCGCCAGGGTGGGCTGTCCCGCGCCGCGATGACGACGCTGACGAAGGACGCGGCGGGCAAACCGGCGCAGCGCAAGCGCCCTGCCCTCAGGCCCGGCGGCCGGCTGCTGCGGGAATGGAACGGCGTGACCCATGTCGTCGATGTCACCGAGGAGGGCTTCGTCTGGAAAGGCCGGACCCATCGCTCGCTCTCGGTCATCGCCCGCGAGATCACCGGTGCCCGCTGGTCCGGGCCCCGCTTCTTCGGCCTGGACGGGAAGACGCCCCGGTGAGCCCGCGCCCGAAGATCCGCTGTGCCATCTACACACGCAAGTCGTCCGAGGACGGGCTCGACCAGGACTTCAACTCGCTGGACGCCCAGTACGAGGCCTGCGTCGCGTATGTCGCCAGCCAGCGCCACGAAGGCTGGACCCTGCTGCCGGCACGCTACGATGACGGCGGTCTCTCTGGCGGCACGCTGGAGCGCCCCGCCCTGCAACGGTTGCTCGACGAGGTCGATGCCCGGCGCGTCGACATGGTTGTCGTCTACAAGATCGATCGGCTCACCCGGTCGCTTGCCGACTTCGTCCGGCTGGTGGAGCGGCTGGAGAAAGCCAACTGCTCCTTCGTCTCCGTCACCCAGGCCTTCAACACCTCCTCCTCCATGGGACGGCTGACCCTGAACGTGCTGCTCTCCTTCGCCCAGTTCGAGCGCGAAGTCACCGCGGAGCGGATCCGCGACAAGATCGCGGCCTCGAAGAAGAAGGGGCTGTGGATGGGTGGCAACCTGCCTCTCGGCTACGACCGTCACCCCGACCCGAAGGCGCGGACACTGGTGGTGAACCCCGACGAAGCCCGCACCGTCCGCCGGCTCTTCGACCTCTATGCCGCTTTCGGCTGCCTGCGCCAGGTGGCGGAACGTGCCAACGGGGAAGGTCTGTGCTCGAAGCTACGGGTCCGGGCCAATGGATCCACAAGCGGAGGCGGGTCTCTCTCCCGCGGGCAGATCTATTCGCTGCTGCGCAACCCGGTCTATCTCGGCAAGATCCGCCACAAGGACCGGACCTGGCCCGGTCTGCACGCGGCCATCGTGGACGAGGCGCTCTGGGACCAGGTGCAGGCGCGGATGCAGGAGGCTGCGCAGCGGTCCCGATCTGCCGGACGGCGGGCCAGCGGGCCGAGTGGCGACGATCCCGGGTCCTGGCTGACCGGGCTCCTGCGTGACGAGACCGGTGACCGGCTGACGCCCAGCCACACCACCCGCAGCGGACGGCAGCTGCGCTATTACGTCTCCAACCGGCTGATCTCGGGCGGGACGGATCCGAGCGGCTGGCGGCTGCCGGCCCCGGCACTGGAAACGGCGGTCCTCGACATCCTGGCCGCGCATCTCGAGAACGCCGCGACCTCGCACCGGGTCCTCGCCCGGCCGGATGCCGGACGCGCGGCGGAAACGCGCGGGGCGGCGGAGAACCTGAGGGCTCGCCTCCGGACAGCGGGTGGCGGGCTCGGGGCCCGGCTCATCGCCGCCGGCACCCTGCAGCGCGACCGGATCGACCTGTCCCTGGAGGCTCCCGCCCTGGCCGCGGATCTCGGGATCCCGGCCAAAGATCTGGATCCAGCTTTCCTCACCCTCACCGCGCCCTTTTCGCTGCGCCGGCGCGGGGTCGAGGTGAAGATCATCGCCGGCGAGGTCAAACCCGCCCCGGATCCGCACCTGCGCGCCATGTTGATCCGCGCCCATGGCTGGGCCCGAGCGCTCCGCTCCGGCACCCCGCTCACCGCCCTCGCCCGTCGCGACAAGGTGCCGGGCTCCTACATCCGGACCCGGGCGCCGCTTGCCTTCCTCTCCCCCCGGATCCAGCAGGCCATCCTCGACGGCACCCAGCCACCGGAACTGACGCTGAAGCGCCTGGTCAGCGGCCCGATGCCGATCAACTGGGACGCGCAGGAGCTGACCTTCGGGTTCCGCGACGTCTGACCGCCGGACCCCGACGCCCGCTTCAATACCCGGTCAGCTCCAACAGCCGGGTGATGATCGCGAGCGTCTTCGCCCCCTGACGCAGATCCTCCTCCAGCCGGGCCCGCTCCTCGGGCGGCGGATCTTTCGCCAGTTGGGCATGGAGCCAGGCCAGCTCGTCCACCCAGCCATCGCGCCGCTGTTCCCAGAGGGCCAGCTCCGCCACATCTTCCGTCGTGACCGGTCCCTGGATCCGGGCCGTCCCGGCCTTCATGTCGATCTTTACCTGGTCGGGATGCGGCCGCGGCGGCGGCAGGTGCGTGATCCCCTGGGCCTCGCGCCGGCGGAGTTCCTCCTCCCAGCCGAGCTTGTAGTCGATGGCGGTCTTGAGCAATTCGTCTGCCTGGGCCTTGTTCTGCGCCTCGGTCGTCGACAGCAGATCCGCGAACATCTGCTGCGCCCTGTGATTTCCCTTGGCGGCATTCACCGCCAGCGCACGAATGATCGCCCGCGCCATGGGCACGGTCACGTTGCGCTCGCCATCCCGCACCGTAATGTCCCGATACGCCTCGTCGAGGATAATTCCCTTGAGCCGCTCCTCGTTGAGCGCCGGGCGTTTGTTCTTCGCCCCCCTGGGCCGGCCCTTCGGGTTGCCGGACTGGCCCGGCTTGAACCGGCTGTCCGAGGGCGGCTTGCCATAGCCGACCTCATAGGCGGCATCGGGCCGGGTGATCGGCAGTTTCGTCCTGTCCCGGCCCATCACTCGGCCGCCACCTCGGCCGCGCCGGGCGCGGACCAGCCGCAGACCAGCTGCTCGGCCTCGTCCCCGGCATAGGCTTCCCATCGGGCGAGGATCCGGTCGCAATAGACCGGATCCAGTTCGCAGAGAAAGCCACGACGCCCGGTTTTTTCCGCCGCGAGCAGGGTTGAGCCAGAGCCGCCGAAGAGATCGAGGACGATGTCTCCCCGTCCCGACACGTCCCGGATCGCATCGGCGATCATCTGGACGGGCTTCACCGTCGGATGCAACGCCAGCTCCTCCATCCGGTCGGCCCGCATCGTGTTGACCCCGCGGTATTCCCACACGTTGGTTCTGTAACGACCATGTTGTCCAAGCTCGAACGTATTGATATGTGGGGCCTTTGAGCTACCCCCCAAATTTCGGACACTGACATAAGCTATGA
>NZ_AQQR01000033.1 GCF_002210095.1 Marinibacterium profundimaris
GCTATTCCTGGATCGTGCTGTCGGCCGTGGGCACCGGGTTCCTCAGCTTCGGGCTCTGGGTCCACCACATGTTCACCACCGGGCTGCCGTCGATCTCTCTGGGCTTCTTCTCGGCCGCGTCCGAGGCGGTGGTGATCCCCACCGGCATTCAGATCTTCGCCTTTCTGGCCACGCTGATGGCCGGCCGGGTAAAGCCCAGCCTGCCGATGCTCTGGATCGCGGGCGCGTTGGCGATCTTCACCATGGGCGGGCTGACCGGCGTGATGCTGGCGCTGGCGCCCTTCGATTTCCAGGCGCATGACACCTATTTCATCGTCGCCCACCTGCATTACACCCTGTTCGGCGGCATGGTTTTCCCGGTGATCGCCGGGGTCTATTACTTCTTCCCCTTCATCCAGAAGAAGAAACTGTCCGAGACGCTTGGCCGCCGTGCCTTCTGGCTGATCTTCATCGGCTTCAACCTGACCTTCCTGCCGATGCACCTGACCGGGCTCTGGGGCATGCCGCGCCGGGTCTACACCTATCCCACCGGTCTGGGCTGGGACGGGCTGAACCTGGTCTCGACCGTGGGCGCCTTCATCATCGCCGCGGGCTTCGCGGTCTTCGTCTGGGACCTTGTCCGACCCAAGCATCGCCAGCCGCCGCTTGACCGCAATCCCTGGGACGCCGGCACCCTGGAATGGAGCCACGACATCCCCGACCAGGCCTGGGGCGTGCGCTCGATCCCGCATGTCACGTCGCGCTACCCGCTCTGGGACCAGCCGAAGATCGTGGAAAGGATGGACGCCGGCCGCTACTACCTGCCCGATGCCGAGGAAGGGCTGCGCGAGACGCTGGTGACCTCGGTCATCGATGCGCGCCCGGTACAGGTGCAGCGGGTCACCGGGCCGGCCTGGATCACCCATCTCGCCGCGCTCTTCACCGGCGGGGCCTTCATCTTTCCCACGTTCCACTGGTATCCGCCGGCGATCCTCTGCGTGGTGCTGGCCATCGGCTGCATCATCTGGTGGCTCTGGACCTCGACCGCGCGCCCGCCCGAGGCGCCGTCGAAGGACGCGGGCCTGGGCCTGACCCTGCCCACCTATGCCTCGGGGCCGGCCTCGGTCGGCTGGTGGGCGGTCTGGATCACCATGCTGGGCGATGCCACGGCCTTTGCCTCGCTGGTCTTCGGCTTCTTCTTCTACTGGACCGCCAGCCCCGATTTCCCGCCCCAGGGCGCGCTGCATGCCGCGCCGGGGCTGGTGGCGCTGGCCGCCGCGCTGCTGAGCCTCTCCTGGGCCCTGACGGTGGGCGCGCGGCAACTCAACCGCGCGGCGCGCACCGGGGCCGCCCGCGCCTGCCTTGCCGTCGCGCCGCTGGCGGCCCTTGGCGGGGCGGCGGCGCTGATGGGGTCCGTGCTGGGGCTCGAACCTTCGACCCATGTCTATCCGGCGGTGCTCTGGGCGCTGGCGATCTGGGTCGCCGTCCATGCCGGCGTCGGCGTCATCATGCAGCTGTACTGCCTGGCCGGGATGCTCTTCGGCAAGCTCACGCCGCGCTATGACGCCGACATCTGGAACGTCTCGCTCTACTGGCATTTCCACGCCCTGTCGGTGCTGGTCACCTGCGCCGTCATGGGCCTGAGCCCGGGGGTGCTATGACCGAAGATCACGCCCCCCGCCCCTGCGAGGACGCGGCGGAATTCGCCGAGGAGCAGTCCCGGCTCTGGACCATCACGCTGGGGCCGCTGGCCTGGGCGCTGCATTTCGTGGTCTGCTACGGGCTGGTCGCCGTGACCTGCGCCAAGGGCTGGGATTACACGGCGGTGCGCAGCGGCCTGCTGATCTTCAGCGCGGGCGCCCTGCTGGGCGTTGCCTGGATCGGCTGGCGCGCCTGGCACCAGTGGAACCCGCGCAAGACCGGCGATGCCATCGACCGCCACGGCCGGGCCGAGGACCGGCATCATTTCCTGGGCCATGCAGCCTTCCTGCTGGCGATCATCGCCTTTCTCGGGGTTGTCTTCGTCTCGCTGCCGCTGGTGATGATCGGGGGGTGCAGATGAGACCGGCGCTGCTTCTGCCCGGGCTGGCGATGCTGGCGGCGATCTGGGTCCTGCCGCTGCAGGCGATGATGCCGGACTTCGCCGCGCATATGCTGCGCCACATGACGCTGGTGGCACTGGCCGCGCCGTTGATCGTGCTGGGCCTGCCCGGGCTGACGGCGCGCCTGGCGGTGCCGCCGCTGGCCGCCGCCGTGGCCGAGTTCGTCGTGGTCTGGGGCTGGCACCTGCCCGCCGCCCACGGGGCGGGCCGCACCGCGCCGCCGGGCTTCCTGGCGGAACAGGCCAGCTTTCTGGCCGTCGGTCTCCTGACCTGGGCCGGCTGCCTGCGCGCCGACCGGCCGCTGGCCGGGGCGGGCGGGCTGCTGCTGACCTCGATGCACATGACGCTGCTGGGCGCGCTGATCGTGCTGGCGCCGCGCGATCTCTATGCCGCGATCTGCGGCACGGCGCCGGACCTCGCCGGCCAGCAGATCGGGGGCATGCTGATGCTGGCCATCGGCACGCCGGTCTATCTTGGCGCCGGGCTGGCGCTGACCGGGCTGGCACTGCGCGACCGGGGAACCGCATGAGACAGGTTCTGCTGACCCTTGCCGTGCTCGCCGGCCTCGGCCTTGCAGGGGCGGCGGCTGTCGTGGGCTTCGGGCTTTACAATGTCTCGGCCCAGGTCGGCCACCTGCCCGGCGTCAGCTGGGTCCTGCACACGACCTTCCGCAACTCCGTCCGGCTGCGCGCGCCTTCGATGGAAACGGCGCCCGACCTGGCCGACCCCGAGCTGATCGCCCTTGGCGCCGGCCATGTCGCCACCGCCTGCGCCCCCTGCCACGCCACGCCCGACACCCGCCGCAACGCCACGATGCGCGCCATGTCCCCGGCCCCGCCCCGGCTTCGCGAGGCGATCGGGGACTGGGCCCCGAACGAGCTGCACTGGATTGTCGAGAACGGCGTGAAGATGTCCGGCATGCCCGCCTGGCCCGCGAAAGGCCGCGCCGACGAGGTCTGGTCCGTCGTCGCCTACCTGGTGGCGATCCGCTCCGGGACGGCCCCGCCTGCCCCGCGCATGCCCCCCGAGACCGATCCGCAGGCCTATTGCGCCAGCTGCCACACCCGGATCGGCGGCCGCGTGCCCCGGCTCGACATCCTGTCCCCGGCCTATATCGAGGCGCAGCTGCAGGCCTATCTCATCGGCACCCGGCACGGCGGCATCATGGCCCAGGCCGCCAGCCTTGTCCCGCGCGACCGCCTGGCCCCCCTTGCCCGCGCCTTCGCCGCACGGCCCGACCGCGCCCCGATGCCGGTCCCGGACCCCGCGCTGGCCGCACGCGGCGCGGCGCTGGCCCGCACCGGCACGCGTGACATACCCGCCTGCCTCGCCTGCCACGACGGCCCCGCCCCGGCGCGCGGCCCCGTGCTGGACGGTCAGCGTCAACCCTATCTCGAGATCCAGCTGCGGCTCTGGCGCGACGGGATCCTCGACCACGATCCGCTCATGCAGGCCGCCTCGCGCGCGCTGGACGAGGACGGGATCCGCGCGCTGGCAGCCTATTTCGCCTCTCGCCGTCCCTGAGCCGGTGTCGGAGGGCAGGCCCGTCCGACCCGGCGCTGCGGATTTCCCCGATCCGGTCGGGGACCGGCCTCAGGCCATCGCGATCACCCGGCCGGTTTGTCCACCCGCACCCGGCCAAAGGCAGCCTGCAACCGGGCCTTGTCGGAGGACAGGCCGGCTCACCGCTGGGATTGCAGGCCGAAAGCCCGACCCTGGCCGAGGTGCTCAAGGCCGAAGGATATCGCACGGGCCAGTTCGGCAAGAACCATCTGGGCGACCGAAACGAGCATCTGCCGACAGTGCACGGGTTCGACGAATTCTTCGGCAATCTCTATCACCTCAATACCCAGGAGGAATCCGAGCAACGCGACTACCAGAGGTTTGCCGAACAATATGCCGGCTCGCTCGAAGCCTACGAGGAACAGTTCGGCACCCGTGGGGTATTGCACAGCTTTGCCACCGAGACCTTCGACGACACCGAAAGCGAACGCTTTGGCGTGGTCGGCTATCAGACCATCGAAGACACCGGTCCGCTGACCCAGGAACGGATGAAAACCTTCGACAGCGACGAGATGATTCCAAAGGCGCTGGATTTCATGGCGGCCTCGCAGGAAGCCGACGCGCCCTTTTTCGTCTGGCTGAATACCAGCCGGATGCACCTTTACACCCGCCTGAGCGAGGAATCGCGCTATCTCGCCGAGGAATATACCTCGGAATATGATTACTACGGCTCCGGCATGATCGAGCACGACAATGACATCGGCCGGGTGCTCGACTGGCTCGAAGAGCAGGGTCTAAGCGACAATACGATCGTGTGGTATTCGACCGACAACGGCCCGGAACATTCGCACTGGCCGCATGGTGGCACGACACCGTTCCGGGGCGAGAAGATGACCACCTACGAAGGTGGCGTCCGGGTGCCATCCGCGATCCGCTGGCCCGGCGTCCTGCCCGCAGGCGTGACGCTCAACGGCATGCAGGCGCATCAGGACATGTTCACCACGCTTGCGGTTGCGGCGGGCATCGAAGACCCGGTCGCCTGGGTCCGGGAAGAGATGGACCAGTACATCGACGGGGTGAACAACCTGCCATACTGGACAGGAGACACGGACGCCTCCGCGCGGCAGCACATCTTCCACTATTACGAAAGCCGGCTGATGGCCGTTCGCATGGGCCCCTGGAAGATGCACTTCTCGACCAAGGAGGATTACTACGCACCGATCCAGTCGCAGACCTTTCCGCCCATGTATAACCTGCGGGCCGATCCCTACGAGAGCTACGATGGTCTCGACGCCCAGGCGCATCTTCTGCAAAAGATCTCGTGGCTTTTCCAGCCGATGAACGTGCTGATGACCGAACACCTGCAATCGCTTGCCGAATACCCGCCGGTGCAGGGCGGTTCGTCCTTCGACATGTCGAATGTCGTGGAAGAGTTCATCAACAAACCGCGGCAGTAAGGCTGGGGCGTTTGCCCCGGTCCGGCATGACGCTGAATGCGCGCGTGAAAATAAGGTCGGCCGCGTTCAGGCCGCCCTTCTGATCTGGTCCGATAGCTGGTCGTGCCGAAGGTCAGGGCCGCTAACCTCTCAGGTCGTCGGCCAGCCCGCTTCCCGACCCTTACGGGTCGGGGCGCGACCGGACGAGGGCCGCAGGTGGCCCCCGTCTTCGTCTTCCGGGGTCTCGCAAAGCCGGCCCGGGCGCGCATTGGCCCGGCCCCGGCTGCCTCAGCTCTGCCGGGCACCGCGCATTTCGCGGATCGACAATTGCACCGCGCGCCAGGTCTCGGCCTCCTGCGCGTTGTTCGCATCTTCCAGCTGTTTGGCTTTCTGGGCGGCCTCGAACTCGGCCTTGTCGCCATGCACATCCAGCAGGGCGCGGGCATATTCGCTGATCTTGGTCCGTTCCATCTGTGTGTCCTCCCGTTGATCCGTGATCTGGTCAGCCAGCCACGCCGGGCGGGCCGCCTGAATGTCACAGACCCGGCCCGGGCTGCCACGCTGACCCCTCAAATCTGGGGTCCGGGGGGCCATCGTGCAACCTCTGGCCCCCTCCCCTGCCCCGATGGGCGGCGCTCAGAACCCCGAGAACACCATGTCCAGGGCGACGCGGATCTCGTAATCCCTGTCGCGCAGGTCGGCCACCGGCGGCGCCTTCAGCAGGTGCGAGGGCACGGCCGCCATCTCTGCCGTGTGCAGGACCTGGGCCGTGCCGTCGATCTCCAGGATCGGTTCCAGCCGGGTCAGCGGGCTTGGCCCCTCGCCCACGGGCACCAGGGGGGCCACGAGGCGCGTGCCGGTGTCCATCAGGTCCGATTGCAGGTCGAGCACCAGAGGCCCGCCCGGCAGGCGATAGGCGTGGAATTGCATCAGTCGGTCTTCAGCACCTGCCAGGCCGCCAGCGGCGCGCCCTGCGCGGCGATCCAGGCGCGGCGTTCGTCCAGCGCGGCGGCGTTCTGCTCGGCCCAGCTGCGCGCGGCGGCCTCGCGCACGGCACGCTCCAGCGCCGCCTCGCTTATGGCCGAGACGTTCAGATCCAGCGCCCGCGCCTCCGACAGGATCCGGGCGTCGACGGTGATGTTGGTCCGCTGCTTCTCGGCGGCTCGGGGCATGGCGGTCCCTCCTGCTTGCCCACAAGGATACACATCGCCGGTGTGTATCGCAAGCTCACATGCCGATGGCCCCCCTGCCCGCGTCATGCCGAACACCCGATCTTGACCGCCCGGATCGCGGGATCGACCCGCCGGAACCCGGCCAGCAGCTGCGCGGTCAGGTGCGTGCGCACGTAGTCGGCCACGAACCGGCTGGGCGCGACCAGTTCCGCGACGCCGTCGCTTACCTCCACCTCGGTCAGCTGCGCGTACCAGACCCGCGCGGTGGCCGCGTCGCGCTCGGCCAGCATCCGCAGCACCCGGGTCCATGTGTCGTCGCCCGGCTCTGCCGCCGGCGCGGGCCGCTGGAACGGCACCACCGTCGGATCGGCCTCGGGTTCGGGCGCCGGCGCCGCGCCAAGCCGGTCCGCGAAATCCGGACCCAGCCTGTCCCAGACCGCGCGGGTGTCCGACAGCACCTGGTCGAAGTCGATCTCGTAGACCGTCACCCGCCCCTTCGCCGGGGCGCGCTTGATCCGCAGCCAGCCGGCGGCGCGCAGCTTTGCCAGCTCGCGCTTGACGGTGCGTTCGTCCACCGACCACAGCCGCGCGATCTCGGCCCGTCCGATCGACAGTTCGCCGCTTTGCCAGTTGTAGCGGGTCGTCACCAGGATCATGACGCGCAAAACCATCCTCTGCCGGTGCTTGTCACCCGACAGGGCATGCGCGCCAAGCGCCGAGAGGATATCGTACTTCATGGCCGCGGCATTGCGCCCGACCGCCCGTGTCGCCAGCATCCTTGGCTCCGCTCGATGTGTCCGGGGTCAACCCCGCCTCGGTATCCGGTTATGATCGGCGCTGGACCCGGGGGCAGCCCCTGCCCCAACGCTTTTCCGGACTTGAGCCCAATTAGCGTCCAAGAGCGCGATTCTGTCAAGAGGCGTGCCGGATCAGACCCTTGGCCACCGCATCCCCTTCCCCAATTCAAAATGAATTCGGTGAAGATAATGGTGATGGGGGACGGTCAGGCTGTCCCCCCAACGGGCCGTGATGTCCCCCCAAGACCTCGAGCCGCGGCCGGTGGTGTCCCCCCATCTGTGGTGGGTCCGGCAGGATCCCGGCGACCAAGGACAGGGCCGCCCGCGACGGCGGGCGAATCGCGCGGCCTCTTGAAAGATCCGGCAATTTCCGGCGCCGGTCTTACCCACGGGTAAGACACCCGTTTCAGATTATTTCATTTTACAGAGAACGCAAATCCGGCGTAAATGCGGAAACGAGGCGAAACAACGTCCGGCATATCATGGAGGCAGGCATGTATACCCACGAGGATCTCGGCACGCTGCAGAACCAGTCGCTGAAACTGCAGGGCTGGATCCGGCAGCAGACCTTTTCCCCCGAGCTGAAGAAGACGCTCAGGCGGTTTTCGTCCTGGGAGGTGGCCGAGCTGATCTTCAAGGTGAACCAGAGCACGTTCCGCGGCAAGCTGGCCGCCGATCCCTCTTTGCCCGCCGGCGAGGTCGAGCCGGACGGGCGGCAGCGCTGGTTCTCATTGGAAGAGATCAACGAGCTGCGCCGCCGGCTCAAGATCAACCGCAAGAGCCTGATGCCCACCCGTCCCGCCGGCAAGCGCGCGGTGCGCGCGGCGGTGGCCAATTTCAAGGGCGGCGCCGGCAAGTCCACCGTGGCGCTGCATTTCGCCCATGCCGCGGCGCTTGACGGGTACCGGGTTCTGGTCGTCGATTTCGATCCGCAGGCCACGCTCAGCCATTCCATGGGCCTGACCGACGTGTCCGAGGAACATACCGTCTGGGGCATCATGGCCCGCGACCTGATCCGCGAGACGGAGCGGATGAACCGCGGCCCTGTCGGTGCCGAGAGCGGCACCGCCCTGCCCCAGCGCCACCTGCCCGAGGCGATCACCGGCCTTGGCCTGGGCGAATTGCGGATCGACGATTTCATAAAGCCGACCTCCTGGCCCACGATCGACGCGATCCCCTCCTGCGCCAATGCCGCCTTCGTCGAATTCGCCAGCGCCCAGTATCGCCACCTGAACCCGGACTGGTCCTTTTTCGCCGCCGTGTCGCGGTACCTCGATCAGATCCCGGACGAAAGCTATGACCTGATCGTCTTCGACTGCCCGCCGGCCATCGGCTACCAGTCGATGAACGCGGTCTTCGCGGCCGACGTGCTGTATATCCCGTCGGGGCCCGGCTACTGGGAATACGACAGCACCACCTCCTTCATCGGCCAGCTGTCCGAGGCGCTCGAAGATCTCTCCTACGGGTTCGACGGGACCTTACCCACGGGTAAGATCGCGCTGCCCAAGGCGTTCTACGACATCCGCTTCCTGCTGACCCGGTACGAGCCCGGCAACGAATTGCACCGTGCGATGCTGGAAGCCTTTCGTAAGGTGTTCGGTGATCTTGTGACCGACAACCCGGTCGAGATGACCCGCGCGGTCGAACAATCGGGGCGGTTCCTCAGCTCGGTCTACGAGATGGATTACCGCGAGATGACACGCGAGACCTGGCGCCGCGCCCGGTCCACCTTCGATAATGCCTATGACGAATTTCGCGCCTCGGTCCACGGCGCCTGGGAGAAAATGGAGGCAGGGGAATGAGCAGGAAACGCAGGATGTTCGACATCGACGTGCCCGACGTGGACAGCATTCCGGTCGGCAAGGCGCCCGAGACGATCGTGCCGTCGCGGCGTGGTCCGATGGCGGCGGCGATCTCGGAAAACGCGGGATCGCTGCGCGACCGGCAGGCGGCCGAAGACAGCATCCGGGCCGAAAACGACAGGCTGGCGCTGGAATTCGTGGAGCTCAAGCGCGCCGGTCTGATCGTCGACCGGGTGCCGCTGGACCAGATCGTGACCGAACGCCTGGTGCGGGACCGCAAGCCCGGCCCGGACGAAGAGCTGGACGAACTGAAGGGATCGATCCGCGAGATCGGCCTGTCGAACCCCGTGCGGCTGGAACGCCGCGAGGACGGCCGGTTCGAGCTGGTGCAGGGCATGCGGCGGCTGCAGGCCTATCGCGCGCTGCTGGAGGAAACCGGCGAGGATCGCTTTGCCAGGATCCCCGCCGGCATCGGCGCGCAGGAGGCCGAGACGCAGCTGAGCTATCGGCGGATGGTGGACGAGAACCTGATCCGCAAGGATATCTCCTTTGCCGAGATGGCGACGCTGGCGCGGCGCTATGCCGAGGATCCGGCGAACGACTGCGCCGAGGTGTCGGAGGCCGTCGCGCAGCTGTTCAAATCGGCCAGCTACACCAAGCGCAGCTATATCCGCGCCTTTGCCGAACTGCTTGCGCGGCTCGACAAGGTGCTGATGTTCCCGCAGGAGATCCCGCGCAACCTGGGCGTGGAGCTGAAACGCCGGATGGACAACGACGACGGGCTGGTTGCCCGGATCTCGACCGCGCTGCGTTCCGCGCCCGAGCGGGACGCGGCGCAGGAGGTCGAGATCCTGCGCGGGTTCCTGGGCGAAGGGGAGGGGACCTTACCCACGGGTAAGACTGCGGCTGCGAAGCCCGCCAAGCCCCGGCAGGCCAAGACGACCTTCCAGGTGCCGGTGGACACCGGTGTCGCACGGTGCAACGCCTCGGACGGACGGCTGGAGCTGCGGCACGACCTGGATTTCTCGTCGGTCGATCGACACAGCCTGGAACGCGCGGTGGCGGCGTTCTTTAAGGCTTTGGAGGACGAATAGGGCAGGGGGCGACCCAGCGGCGCAGACCTTTTACCATTATATATCAATGTCTTAACGTACTTGAATCGGGGGCCGTGGCGCAGGACGCCTGGCCCCCAAAACCTGCTTGCACTGCCGATGTGAGGATATGTAATGTTATAACATTACACACACGCGCAGAGACGAACCGGCAGCACCGCGATGAAGACAGGTTTGAGATCCCAGGACCCATCCGTCGGGTTGCGGCTTGACCAAAGGCCCGCGACCCGGTCTATTGCACGGGATGGTGTCCGGGATGGTCTGCATTTCCGGATGAAAAGGGAATGCGGTGCGGCGTCCAAGGGCGCCAATTCCGCGACTGCCCCCGCAACTGTGAGCGGTGAGCGACCCCGGGAGACCCACTGGCCAGACATGGTCGGGAAGGCTCGGGCAAGCCGTGACCCGCGAGTCAGGAGACCTGCCATCGTGACATCAACTTTGACCGGGCGGGGTGCTCCGGCAGGAGGTCCGAAATGGTACGACGGCGACAGCCGCAAAGTGTCATGCGTTCCTTTTCCTCCCCGCGGTCGCGCGGAGGGCGCCGGAACCATGGAACACAGCAACGACAGCCCGGCCGGTCGGGCAAAGCCATCTCGGGCCATTCCCGGCTCGTTTCCGTCCTGCATCGCCGGTCGCTGGGCTGTCACGCGGCCTGAGCCGGCAGCGGCGCGCCCGGCACAGGGACGGGCGGGATGACCGCACCGCACGCCGCCACCTTGCAGGCAGAGGGGCTGAGCTGGGGTCCGAAACGGGGCCTGACGCTTTTGCAGCCGACCACCTTCGGGGTGGGCGCGGGCCGGATCCTGGCCGTTGTCGGGCCGAACGGGGCGGGCAAGTCGACCCTGCTGCGGCTGCTTTACCGCTACCTGCGGCCCACGTCCGGGCGGGTCCTGCTGGACGGGGCGGACATCTGGGCGCTGTCCGCGCGCGAGGTCGCGCGGTCGGTCGCGGTCGTCCTGCAGGAGCAGCCGACCGACTTTGCCCTGACCGTGGGCGAGATCGTGGCCCTGGGCCGCACCCCGCACCTGCCGGCCAGCGCCAGCGGCGGCGAGGCCGACGCGGCCATCGTGCGCGATGCGCTGGCGCGGCTGGGGCTTGCCGGCTTCGCGCACCGGCTGTTCGGATCGCTCTCGGGCGGCGAGCGCCAGCGGGTCATGGTGGCCCGGGCGCTGGCGCAGAACCCGCGCCTTCTGATCCTGGACGAGCCGACCAACCACCTGGACATCCGACACCAGCTGGAGCTTTTGGCGCTGATGCGCGATCTTGGCCCCACGATCATCACCAGCCTGCATGACATCAACCTGGCCGCCCGGGTGGCGGACGAGGTGCTGGTTCTGGCCGGCGGGCAGCTGATGGCCTGCGGCCGCCCCGACGATGTCCTGACCGAAGAGCTGATCGCCCGTGCCTTCGGCGTCCGCGTGCACCGCCAGTCGCTGAAGCCCAGCGGCGATGCGCATCTGACCTTTCACCTATGACCATCACTACCGCGCCGGAAAGGCCCGCTTCATGAAATACCTGATCACCTCGCTTGCCCTTGTCGCCGTCACCCCCGCGCTGGCCGATCCCGTCACCGTGCAAAGCTGCGACCGCGAGGTCACCTTCGACGCGCCGCCGCAAGCGGCCGTGTCGAACGACATCAACCTGACCGAGATGATGCTGGCGCTGGAGCTGACCGACCACATGGTCGGCTTCACCGGTATCAACGGCTGGAACAAGATCGACGAGGAAATGCGCGCAGGCATCGGCGCGCTGCCGGAACTGGCCGAGAAATACCCCTCCAAAGAGGTGCTGCTGGGGGCAGGGGCCGATTTCTACTTTGCCGGCTGGAACTACGGCATGCGCGTCGGCGGCGAGGTCACGCCCGAGACGCTGAAGCCCTTCGGCATCCAGGTCTACGAGCTAACCGAAAGCTGCATCCATATCATGGACAAGCCCGAGGCCAGCATGGACGACATGTACAACGACCTGCTGAACCTTGGCGCGATCTTCGGTGTGCCCGACCGGGCGCAGGCGCTGGTCGATGGCTACAGGGCCGATCTTGACGCGGTCCTTGCCGATCTGCCACCGCTGGACCGCGCGCCGCGCGTCTTCGTGTACGACAGCGGCGAGGACACGCCTTTCACCGCCGGGCGCTATGCCATGCCGAACGCGTTGATCGAGGCCGCCGGGGGCACCAACATCATGAAGGATTTCGAGAAAAGCTGGGGCACGGTAAACTGGGAACCAGTGATCGAGCGCAACCCCGAGGTGATCGTGATCGTCGATTACGGCGAGGTCACGGCCGAACAGAAACGCGCCTTCATGATGGGAACGCCGGCCTTCGCCGATCTTGACGCGGTGAAGAACGACCGGTTCGTGGTTCTGGATTACGTCGAGGCGACGCCGGGCCCCCGCAACATCCGCGCCGTGCGCAAGCTGGCCGAAGGGTTCCGGGCGGAATGACGGATCGCGCCGTCTCGGTCCCCGCGCGCCGCGCGTTTGTCCTGCCGTCGCTGTCGGTTCTGGGGCTGGCCGCCGTGATCATGTCGATCTCGGTCGCGGTCAGCGTGGGGGCGGTGACGGTGCCGCTGGGCACGGTCTGGGGCGTGGTGGCCGACCGGATCCTGCCCGGCCTGATCGAGCCCTCCTGGAGCACGGGCCAGTCGGCCATCGTCTGGGACATCCGCCTGCCGCGCGCGCTGCTGGCGGCGATGGTCGGCGCCGGGCTGTCGCTGGTGGGCGCCAGCCTGCAGTCGGTCACGCGCAACCCGCTGGCCGATCCGCATCTTCTCGGGATTTCGGCCGGCGGCGCCTTTGGCGCGATCCTGGCGCTGCTGCATACGGGCCTGTTCATCGGATTGCTGACGGTGCCCCTGCTGGCCTTTGCCGGGGCCATGACCACGGCCCTGCTGGTGCTGGGGATCACCAGCGCCACCCGGTCCACCGGCGCCGACCGGCTGGTGCTGGCCGGCGTGGCCGTGTCGTTCATCGTGATGGCCTGCGGCAACCTGTTGATTTACCTTGGCGATCCGCGCGCGATCCACACGGTGATCTTCTGGATGCTGGGCGGCCTTGGCCTGGCGCAGTGGGATCAGCTGATCTATCCGCTGGTGGTTCTGATCGGATGCGGCGCCTGGCTGATGTCGCGAAGCCGGCGGCTGAACGCGATGACCATGGGGGACGAGACCGCCTCGACCCTGGGGATCCCGGTGGCGCGGTTCCGGCTGGCGGTGTTCTTCGTCGGCGCGCTGCTGACCGGCTGCATGGTGGCGTTCTCGGGCATCATCGGGTTCGTCGGCCTGATGGTCCCGCATATCGTGCGGATGCTGGTCGGCGGGGATTACGCCCGCGTCCTGCCGTTTTCGGCCCTGATCGGGGCAATCTTCCTGGTCTGGGCGGATATCGCGGCGCGGACGGTGATGAAGCCCGACGACCTGCCGATCGGAATTGTCACCGGGCTGATCGGCGGGGCGTTCTTCGTCTGGCTGCTGAGCCGGCGCAGCTGACCGGGTCTGGCGGAGACCATAGACGTTTGAAAACAAGGGACTGACCCGGTCGCAATGTTGTTGCGGCCGGGACCTTCGCACGGGCCCCGGTGGATCACCTGGGTGCGCGGAGGATCGTTTCAGCCGGGGCCCGGATCGGGCCGGTGAAACCAGTCGACCCGTTGCGCGTTGGATGTGTAAGGCACATCTCCAAGCGGACCGAGGAGGCAACGATCATGGCATCGCGCGCAGTCTGGAAAGGGCAGCTGCGGCTGTCGCTGGTGTCCATCCCGGTCGAGATCCACTCGGCCCGGAACGCCTCGGGCAAGGTGTCGTTCCGCCAGATCCACGCGCCTTCGGGCAAACCCGTCCGCTACCAGAAGACGGTCAAGGGTGTCGGGCCGGTCGAGACCGACGACATCATGAAGGGCTACGAGACGGACGACGGCGATTACATCCTTCTGGACAAGGACGAGATCGACGCCATCAAGCTGGAAACTCGCAAGACGCTTGAGCTGGTGCAGTTCGTCGAGACCCGCGAAATCGCCCCGATCTGGTTCGACCGGCCCTATTACGTGGTGCCCTCGGACGAGCTGGCCGAGGATGCCTATCGCGTGATCCGCGACGCCCTGCGCAGCACCGGCAAGGCGGGGCTTGGCCAGCTGACCATGCGGGGCAAGGAATACCTTTGCGCGATCCGCCCCTGCGGCGACGGGCTGCTGATGGAAACGCTGCATTACGAGAAGGACATCCGCGACGCCGATCCGCTGTTTTCCGGGATCGAGGACGAGGCCTCGGACGAGGAGCTTCTGGAGGTCGCGACCCAGCTGATCGAGAAGAAGACCGCGCCCTTCGATGCCTCGGCCTTCGAGGATCATTACGCCTCGGCGCTGCGCGATCTGATCGCGGCGAAGATGAAGAACAAGAAGACGCCGCGCGCCAAGGCGCCGGAGGACGACGGCGGGGAGGGCGAAAACGTCGTCGACCTGATGGATGCGCTGAAGAAAAGCCTCAAGCAGGGCAAGGGCGGCTCGGGCCGCCGGAAGAAGGCATCATGAGATCGCTCGACGCCTACGAGAAGAAGCGCGATTTCGACGTCACGCCCGAGCCGCGCGCCGCCCTGGTCGAGGCCGGCGGCAACCGGCTGTCCTTTACGGTGCAGAAACACGATGCCAGCCGCCTGCATTACGATTTCCGGCTGGAATGGGGCGGCGTGCTGCTGTCCTGGGCGGTGACAAAGGGGCCGTCCGCCGACCCGTCGCAGAAGCGGCTGGCGGTGCGCACCGAGGATCACCCGGTGTCCTACGGCGATTTCGAGGGCACGATCCCCGAGGGGGAATACGGCGGCGGCCCCGTCATGCTGTGGGACACCGGATGGTGGGAGCCGCTGCATGATCCCGAGGAGGGGCTGAAGGCGGGCAAGCTGCATTTTCGCCTGCACGGCACGCGCATGAGGGGCGGCTGGGCGCTGGTGCGGATGCGCCGCAAGAAGGGCGAGACGCGCGACAACTGGCTTCTGATCAAGGAGCGCGACAGCCATGCGGGGCGCAGCGCCGACGCGCTGACCAACAAACACCGGACCAGTGTTTCTACGGGCCGTGCGATGCGGGCGATCCGGCAGGGAAGGGACCCCTATGAGCCGGTCCCGCACGACAAGCCGCTGCCGCGCTTTCGCAAGGTGCAGCTTGCCACGCTGCGCGACGCCCCGCCCGAGGGCGACGGATGGCAGCACGAGGCCAAGTTCGACGGCTATCGCTGCCTGATCGCCGTGGGCAAGGGCGGCGTTCGGCTTTACACCCGCAACGGCAAGGACTGGTCGGACCGGTTCGGCGCGCTTTGCGCCCCGGCGGCGACGCTGGACTGCCGGTCGGCGCTGATCGACGGCGAGGTGATCGCCGGGGCAGGGGGCGGCGATTTCTCGGCGCTGCAAACGGCGCTGAAGGCGGGCGATCCGCTGACCTTCCACGCCTTCGACCTTCTTGCGCTTGATGGCGATGACCTGACCGGCAAGCCCCTGTCGGAACGTCGAGCGGTCCTTGAGGATCTGTTGCGCGACCAGCCGCCGCGCGGGCCGTTGCGGCTGAGCCCGGTGATCGACGGGGACGGCGCGGCGGCCCTTGCCGCGATCTGCGAGGCGGGGGGCGAGGGGATCGTCTCGAAGCGCCGGGATGCGCCTTATCGCGGCGGGCGCGGACAAAGCTGGATCAAGGCCAAGTGCATCCGCCGGGCCGAATTCGTCGTCGCCGGCTGGTCGCCCTCGGACAAGCGGGGCAGGGCGTTTTCCTCTCTTGTCCTGGGGAGTTTCGAACACGACCGGCTTGTCTACCGGGGCCGCGTGGGGACCGGGTTCGACCAGCAGGACCTCGATGATCTCATGGCGGCGCTGAAGCCGCTGTCGCGCAAGACCGCACCCTTCGACGAGGACCTGCCGTCGGAGGCGGAGGGGTCGCGCTGGGTCACGCCGAAGCTGGTGGTCGAGGTTGCCTATACCGAATTCACCAGCGAGGGCCGGATCCGCCATGGGGTCTATGAGGGCCTGCGCGAAGACAAGGAGGCCCGTGACGTGAGTGCAGAGGCGGAAGCCGGGACCGACAGCGGGACCGAAGACGACGACCGGCAGATCGGAGGCGTGCGGATCTCGAGCAGTGGGCGCGTCGTCTACCCCGACGACGAGATTTCGAAGGGGGATGTGGCGGAGCATTACGCGCGCGTGGCCGGGCGCATGCTGGAGCACATCGCGGATCGCCCGCTGTCCCTGCTGCGCTGCCCCGACGGCCTGTCGGGCGACTGCTTTTTCCAGAAACACGCCGGCAAGGACTTTCCCGACGGGATAAAGACCCTGCCGATCGAGGAAAAGGACGGCGGGACAGAGGATTACATGTATGTCACCCGACCCGAGGGCCTTCTGGGTGCGGCGCAGATGGGCACTTTGGAATTCCACATCTGGGGCGCCCGCCGCGACCGGATCGAGAGGCCCGACAGGATGGTCTTCGACCTCGATCCCGACGAGGGCCTGGGCTTTGACGCGGTGAAGGCGGCGGCGGAGGACGTGCGCGACGGGCTGCAGGCCTGTGGCCTGGAAAGCGTGCCGATGGTCACCGGCGGAAAGGGCGTGCATGTCATCGTGCCGCTGCGCCGCATCTCGGAATGGGAAACGGTGACCTATTTCGCCCGGACCTTCGCCACCGTGCTCGCCGGGCGCGCGCCCGACCGCTACACCGCGACCATGTCGAAGGCCAAGCGCAAGGGCAGGATATTCATCGACTGGCTGCGCAACGAACGCGGCGCCACCGCCATCGCGCCCTATTCCCTGCGGGCCCGGCCCGGTGCGGCGGTCGCGGTGCCGGTCACCTGGGACGAACTTGCGCGGCTGGAGCGGCCGGACGGGTTCCACATCGGCGACATGGCCGACCGCCTGTCGCGGTCCTGCCCCCTGGACGCGGCCGACGCGTCCGGGGTGGGGGCCACGGCCGTCGATGCGCTGGAGACATGGTCCCAGGGCTGAGCCCTGCAATGCCTGACCCCTTGCCACCGCCGGATGCCCCCGGGTCTTTGGCGCCCGGCGGTCCGGCGGCGTCTGGCTCCGTCACATCATCGGGATGCCACCGGTGACCTCCACCGTCGCGCCGTTGGTGTGGCTCGACAGCGGATCGGCCAGCATGACATAGGCGGTCGCCAGCTCGGCGGGCTGTGCCGGCCGGCCCATCGGATTGCTTTCGCCGAAATGCGCCACCGACTCGGCCGGGAGGGTCGCGGGGATCAGCGGTGTCCAGACCGGGCCGGGCGCAACGCAGTTCACGCGCACATCGCGCGGCGCCAGCATCTGGGCCAGGCCATTGGTGAAATTCCGGACCGCGCCCTTGGTCGTGGCATAGGCAAGCAGGCCGGGGTTGGGCCGGGCGGAATTGACCGATGCGGTGTTGATGATCGACCCGCCCTTTTCCATGACCGGCACCGCCGCCTTGCAGAGATAGAACATCGCGTGGATGTTGGTGCGAAAGGTCGTCTCCCACTCTTCGTCGGTGATGTCCTCGATCGTGTCGACATGCATCTGGTGCGCCGCGTTGTTCACCAGGATGTCGAGCCGCCCGAATGCCTCGTGCGTGTCGCGCACCAGCGTGCGGCAGTGCTCGGCGTCCTGGATATCGCCGGGCATGACATAGGCGCGGCGGCCTTCCTTCTCGACCAGGGCGCGGGTCTCGTTCGCGTCGTCGTGCTCGTCCAGGTACGAGATCATGACGTCGGCGCCCTCGCGGGCATAGGCCAGCGCGACGGCGCGGCCGATGCCGCTGTCGGCGCCGGTGATCAGCGCCGCCATGCCGGTCAGCTTGCCGGAGCCCTTGTAGCTGTCCTCGCCATGATCCGGGCGCGGGTCCATCCGGTCGGTGTCGCCCGGCAGGGACTGGGGCTGTTCGGGGAAGGGGGGCTTGGGATGGTTCATGTCGTTTCTCCTTGGTGGCAGTCTCGTCGCGCCGCGGCGTCCGGCATATGCGGGGCCGCCGCGGTCTTGGTCTGCGGGGGCGCGGGCGTCACGCCATGTAGAGCGACTTGACGTTGACGAATTCCTTCATCCCGTAGCCGCCGTGCTCGCGCCCGTAGCCGGAATCCTTGACGCCGCCGAAGGGCATGTTCGGCATCGCGATGTTGTAGCCGTTGATGCTGACCATGCCGGTGTCGAAATGCTGCGAGGCCAGCTTGCGGGCCCTTTCGGCATCGCGGGAAAAGATGCCCCCGCCAAGGCCGTAGCGGCTGTCGTTGGCGATGCGCATCGCGTCCTCGTCGTCCCTGGCGCGGATGACCGAGGCGACCGGGCCGAACAGCTCGTCCTCGTAGGCCGGCTGACCCGGGGCGACATCCACCAGCACGGTTGCGGGATACCACGCCCCCTTGCGGTTCGGCACCTCGCCGCCGCAGAGCACGCGCGCGCCGTTGTCGACGCTTTTGCGGACCTGGTCGTCGAGCTTGTCGCGCAGGTCGTCGCGCGACATCGGGCCCAGGCCCGTGGCGTCGTCATAGGGGTCGCCCATTTCGATGGCGCGCATCTTCTCGGTGAACCGCTCGACGAAGGTGTCATAGTTCTTTTCGGTCACGACGAAGCGCTTGGCGTTCACGCAGGTCTGGCCGTTGTTGAAGATCCGCCCGGCGACGCAGGTCTCGACGGCCATGTCCAGATCGGCATCGTCCAGCACGATATAGGCATCATTCGAGCCCAGTTCGAGCACCGTCTTCTTCAGGTGCTTGGCCGCCTGCTCGGCCACGATCTTGCCGGCGCCGTCGCTGCCGGTCAGGGTCACGCCGCGGACAAGCTCATGTGCGATGATGGCGTTCGACTGGTCGTGGTCGATCACCAGAACCGAAAAGAGCCCCTGGGGCAGGCCCGCCTTGTCCATCACGTCGCGCAGGAACAGCCCGCTGCCGGTGCAGTTCGCGGCATGCTTGAGCAGCACGCCGTTGCCCGCCATCAGGTTGGCGATGGTGTAACGCACGGCCTGGTAACAGGGGAAGTTCCACGGCTGGATGCCGTAGATCACGCCGATCGGCGCATGGGTGATGACGCCGGTGCCGCCCTGGATCTCGCGCTCTTCGTCGGCCAGTTCCTTCGGGCCGGCAGAGGCGGTGTAATCGCAGATCGCGGCGCAAAGCTCGATCTCCTGCCGACTGTCGCCGATCAGCTTGCCGACCTCGTCGGTCATCAGCCTGGCGAAGTCTTCCTTGCTGTCGCGCAGCGCCTGCCCGATGGCAGAGATCACCTTGGCGCGCGCCTCAAGCGGCTCCTGCCGCCAGGCCTCGAAGGCGGCATGGCAGCGTTCGACAGCCTCGCGCGCTTCGGCGTCGGTCATCAGGTCGTAGGTGGCGAGGGTCTCGCCGGTGGCGGGGTTGATCGTCGTGATCGGACTGGCCATCGAAGCCTCCATGTTCGTTGAATCTGTTGCAGGCTCAACGAGGGGAGGGCGGGAATGTTTCCGTTCGGCCGGTCACGGCTACGCTACGGAACCATCCGTCGTGCCGGAACGGGCGGCCCGGCCAGGGGGGTCATCCATCCCGGTCGGGACCCGCGCCAAGGCCGGTGCCGGGATAGTGGATCGTGTTGTGGAACTGTGCCGGGCCGTCCCCGGGATTGCGGTAGCTGTGCGGCCGATCCGCCCGGAAACGCACCGCCTGGCCCGTGTCATAGCGGGTCCAGCGGCCGTCCAGCTTCAGTTCGACGGCCCCTCGTGTCACGAAGATATCCTCGACCACGCCATCGTCATGGGGATGCGAGACATGGGTCTGCCCCGGCCGCAGGTGGATCAGGAAGGTTTCCGACCCGAAGGCGGGATCGTAGGGAAACAGCGTGTCGAAGCTGATGCTGTCGTCGAACCGCACCCGGCTGGCCGGGGCAAGGCGGTGGGGGGCGGCCGGGTCCAGCCCCTCGATGAAGGCGCTCAGCGGCTGGTGGAACCCCTTGGCCAGCTTCCACAGGGTGATCAGCGTGGGCGAGGATTCGCCGCGTTCGATCTGACCCAGCATCGCCTTGCTGACGCCGGTGACCTCGGCCGCCTGCGCCAGGCTCAGCCCGGCGCGGGTCCGGACCGCCCTGAGCGTCACCTTCGGGATCGCGGTGTCGGTGGTGGCCTTGGGGGTCATGGATCATCCTGTCCGGGCCTGCCGCGTGCCGCGTGCGGATGCCGCGGGCAGAAACCCTCTTGTGCGTTATAGCGTCCGTGCGTTATGACGGCCATGGCCGTTATAGCGCACGCATGGCGTCCCGTTCAAACCCTTTGCGTCCCGCGCGGGCGCCTCACCGCAGACCCACGGACACCCCATGTCAGGCCCCATGTCAGGATTGAAGCTTTCCCACGTCGTATCCGGCGCCATCGCGGTCCTGCTGGGCTATACAAGCAGCGTCGCGATCATCTTCCAGGCGATCGACGTGCTGGGCCTGACGCAGGCCGAGGCCAACAGCTGGATGCTCGTTCTCGGGCTGGGGATGGGCCTGTCGACGCTGGTTCTGTCGCTCAGGTTCCGGATGCCGATCCTCACCGCCTGGTCCACGCCCGGGGCGGCGCTGCTGGTACTCAGCCTTGACGGCGTGTCGCTGCCCGAGGCGACCGGCGCCTTCCTGGTCTGCGGCGCGCTGCTGACGCTGACCGGGGTGACAGGGTGGTTCGAGAAGGTCGCCCACCTGATCCCGGATGCCATCGGCAGCGCGATGCTGGCGGGGATCCTGTTCCGCTTCGGTCTGGGCGTGTTCTCGTCGATGGAGGACAACCTGCCGCTGGTCGCCACCATGTGCGCCACCTACCTGGCCGGGCGGCGCTGGTTCGCGCGGTTCACCATTCCGGCAGTGCTGCTGGTGGGCATCCTGTTCTGCCTGGCGACCGGGGCCTTCGACACGGGCGCGACGTTCACCTTCACCCTGGCTAAGCCGGTCCTTACGCTGCCGGAGTTCACGCTGACCGCCGCGATCGGCATCGCGCTGCCGCTGTATATCGTGACCATGTCGTCGCAGAACATGCCCGGTGTCGTGACGCTGAAGGCGGCGGGCTACCGGCCGCCGGTCTCGGCCGCAATCACCGTCACGGGGCTGACCACGCTGATCCTGGCGCCCTTCGGCGGCTATGCCTTCAACCTGGCGGCCATCACCGCGGCGATCTGCGCCGGGCCGGAGGCGGACGAGGACCCCGCGACGCGCTGGAAGGCGGGGGTGGTGACGGGCGTGGTCTATTGCATCGTGGGCCTGCTGGGCGCGGCGGTCATCAGCCTGTTCCTGATCGCGCCCCAGGCTTTGGTCGTGACGATCGCCGGGCTGGCGCTCTTGAACACGATCTCGGGCGCGCTGAGCACCGCGCTGGCGGATCCGGGGCAGCGGGAGGCGGCGGTTGTCACCTTCATGACCACGGTGTCGGGGATCACCTTCCTCAACATCGGCGCGCCGGTCTGGGCGCTTGTGCTGGGCGGGTTGACGGCCTTCGTGCTGCGCCCGCGACGGGTGGCCGGCTGAGGCGCCGGAAAGCGCCCGTAATGAGACTTATGTAAATTTCATGAACAGGCCGCCCGGGCGGGCGTCAGCCTTGCGGCACCACCCCAAGGGTCTCTTCGCCCAAAAGCGTGTCGCGGAAATGGTCCAGCGCCATCGAGATCGCGCCCATCTGTCCCGCCCGATTGCCGACGCCCGAGATTTCAAGCGCGACGGGATCGGGCATGCAGCCGGCCAGCGCCTCGCGCACCAGCTCCAGCAGTTCGGGCCGCGCGCCGATACTGCCGCCGAAGATCACCACCTCGGGGTCGAAGATCGACCGGATCGCGACGATGGCCATGGCCAGGGCCCGCGCGACCTCGCGCATGACGCGCAGCGCGATGGGGCAGCCTTCGGCCATGCGGTCGAACAGGCCGATCATGGTGACGTCCGCGGCGCCACCGGCCGCGCGGTACCGGTCGAGGATCGCGGCGCTGGAAATCGCCGTCTCCAGCGTGCCGGCGCGGTGGTTGCGGCTGTCGAACGGGTCCCCGGCGACGGGCAGCCAGGCGATTTCGCCCGCGGCCCCATGCGCGCCGCGCACGATCCGGCCCTCGGACACCAGGCCAAGGCCGACCCCGGTGCCCATGGCGAGGAAGGCGAAGGTGCCCGTCGGGCGGGGATGGCCGCGCCAGATCTCGCCCTTGGCCGCCAGCGTCACGTCGTTCTCGACGAACACCGGCATGTTCAGCGCGGCGCCAAGCGCCTCTTCAAGGTTGATGTCTTCCAGCCCGGCGAGGTTGGTGACCATGCTGAACCGCCCCGTCGCCCGGTCATAGGCGCCGGGCACCCCCAGCGCGCCGCAGAAGATCCGGTCGACCGGCAAGCCGTTCTCCTCGGCCAGCGCCAGCGTCATCCGCGCGATCTGCGCGATCACGGCCGGCCCCCCGGCGGCATCGGTCGGCTCCACCCGTTCTGCGACGATCTCGCCCGACAGGTCGGAAAAGGCGATGCTCAGCTTGGTGCCGCCCAGGTCGCCGCCCCAGACATAGGCGCGTTTGCCGTTCAGTTCGTAGTTGGTCGCGCTGCGCCCCACCTGCCCGCGCTGCTGGCCGACCTCGCAGACCCAGTCCTCTTTCTGAAGCAGCCGCACGACCTCGGACGTCGTCTGCTTCGACAGGCCGGTGCGCCGCGCGATCTCGGCCCGCGAAATCGGCCCGCCCGAGACGATCTCGCGCAGGATGGCGCGCTGCGAACTGCGCCGGCTGTGAGTGGCCCCGGGAAAGGCGGTCATGTCGCCGCCTGGCTCCCGTATCCGGTCCGGCTGGCTCATGCGGTTTCCAGTGCTTTGCCGGTTTCGGGATCGAAAAGGTAGACCGACGCCGCCGGAACACTCACCGACAGCGTGGTGTCGAGGTCCACGCCGGTCAGCCCCTCGCCCTGTGCCACCACCGGGTGCCGCCCGGCGGACAGGTGCACGAGCGCCTCGTGGCCCAGGCGTTCCACGATCTCGACCTGGCCGGGGATGGTCAGGCCGTCCGGGGCCCCGGTCGTCGGTTTCAGGTCCGGCGGGCGGATGCCCACGGTGACGGCGCCGGGACGCACGGACCCGGGCAGCCGGCCGCCCGCGCCCTCGATCCCGTCCAGTGTCAGCCGGCCGTCCGCATCGACCGTGCCGGGCAGCAGGTTCATCGACGGGCTGCCGATGAACTGCGCGACGAAGGTGTTGACCGGCCGCGCGTACAATTCGTCCGGCGTGCCCAGCTGTTCGATCCGTCCGTCGCGCATGATGGCGATGCGGTCGGCCAGCGTCATCGCCTCGACCTGGTCGTGGGTGACGAAGACGATGGTGGATTTCAGCCGCTGGTGCAGGCGCTTGACCTCAAGCCGCATCTGCGCGCGCAGCTGCGCGTCGAGGTTCGACAGCGGCTCGTCGAACAGGAACACCGCCGGGTCGCGCACCATGGCGCGGCCGATGGCGACGCGCTGGCGCTGCCCGCCCGACAGCTGCGAGGGCTTGCGGTCCAGAAGCGGCGTCAGGTCGAGGATCTCGGCGGTCTCGCGGATCCGCCTGTCCTTGTCGACCTTGCTCAGCGGCGAGGTGCGCAGGCCGAAGCCGATGTTCCGGTGCACGGTCATGTGCGGGTAGATCGCGTAGTTCTGGAAGACCATCGCGATGTTGCGGTCCTTGGGTTCGAGGTTGTTGACGACCCGCCCGTCGATGGCGATCTCGCCGCCCGAGGCCTCTTCAAGCCCCGCCAGCATGCGCAGGGTCGTGGACTTGCCACAGCCCGAGGGCCCGACGAGGACGACGAATTCGCCATCGGCGATCTCCAGGTCGATTCCGTGCAGGACGACCGTTTCGTCGAAGCGTTTGACCAGCTTGCGAAGTGCAACGTCTGCCATGTCTCAGACCTCCTGCGCCGAGGTGCGAAGCGCGTCGAACCTGTCTTGCAGCAGCGCATCGGCGGCCTGCTGGCGGTCCTGATGCGCGGCGGCGCGGGCGTCCAGTGCCGCCAGCGTGGCGCCATAGCTTTCCAATGCCTCGTCCATCGCTGCCGGGGCGGGCCCGCCGAACCGGTCGCGGACGGCGACAAAGCGTTCCGGGCCGACGGCCTCGCGAAAGGCGGCCTCGTCCAGTGTCGTGGCGCGGCCCGCGTGTTGGGCAAAGGCGTCGCGGAAGGCCGGGAACCCCTGGCTCAGCACGCTGTCCTCGGCCACCACGGCGCGGGCCGTGGCGGTGGCGATCTCGTGCGCCTGGCGGAAGGACAGCCGCTCGGACCGGACCAGCGTATCGGCCAGTTCGGTGATGGTGATGCAGGACCGGTCGATGTTGCGGCGCACGTTGTCGGGCCGCACCTCGGCCTGCGCCAGCAGCGCGGCCAGCAGCTCCGCGACCCGCCCGGCGGTGTCGAAGGCGCGCGCGCCGGCCACCTGCACCTCGCTCTCGCTGTCGTTCATGTCGGTGTTGGGCGTGTTGTGCATCGTCCGCACCAGCGCATCGGCCTGGCCAGAGGCGGTGGAGGCCAGGTGGCGCAGGTGCTCGATCGGCACCGGGTTGCGTTTCTGCGGCATGATGGAGCTGATCTGGACGAGCGCGTTGCTGACGTAAAGCTGGCCGACCTCGAAGGCGGTCCAGTACTGGAAATCCTGCACCAAACGGCCGAGGTGCAGCATCATCAGCGACAAGGCCGAATAGGTCCCCGTGAGGTAATCCACCCCGGCGATGGAGGCGTAGGAATTGCGCGTGGGCGCGGCAAAGCCGGTCAGTTCGGCCATCAGATGGCGGTCGACGGGAAAGCCGCTGGTGGTGATGGCGGCCGCGCCCATGGGCGACAGGTCCACCACCGCGCGGGCGTCCTCCAGCCGCTCGAGATCGCGCAGAAGCGTCTCGAGCGCGCCCGACAGGTAATGACCATAGGTCGTGGGCTGGGCCGGCTGGCCATGGGTATAGGCGACGACGATCTCGGCCCTGTTGCGCGTGGCCGCGTCCAGCATCGCCTGCGCCAGCGCCCGGCCCTTGGCCAGGAAATCGTCCAGCAGCCCCTTCAGGCGGATCCGCAGGATCGCATGGTCCAGGTCGTTGCGGCTGCGCGCGGTGTGCAGGGCGCCGCCCAGCTCGGCGCCGACATGGGCCTTCAGCGCGGCTTCGACCTCGAAGAAGAGATCCTCGTAGGCGCCGGTGTATTCAGCCGGTTCCAGAATGTCGCTGGCCTCGACCTGCGCCAAAGCGGCGGCGATGCGCGCGGCGTCGGCCTGCGGCAGCACGCCGGTTTCGGCCAGCATCACGCAATGCGCCCGGTTGATCCGGATCAGCGGCTCGCCGAACAGCGCCTTGGCGTGATCGTACAGCGGCGCCAGCACGGTGCGGGCATAGACCGGGTCGGGAAAGCGGCTGGTGTCGTGGTGCGAAGGGTCTCTCATGTCAGCCTTTCAGTCCGGACAGCACGACGCCCCGGATGATGTATTTCTGCAGAAGGATGAAGACGATCAGCGTCGGGATGGTCGAGACGGCCGCGCCGGTCATCACCATTTCCCAGCGGGTCAGGTTCTCGCTCGCAAACGACGACAGGCCCACGGGCACGGTGAACAGGTCCCTGTCCGAGGTGACGATCAGCGGCCAGAGGAAGGCCGTCCAGTTGCCCAGGAAGGTGAAGATCGCCAGCGCCGAGAGCGCCGGTGTGACCAGCGGCATGGCGATCTCCCACCAGATGCGGAATTCCGACAGCCCGTCGATCCGCGCCGCGTCGATCAGCTCATCCGGAACCGTGCCGAAGAACTGGCGCATCAGGAAGACGCCGAAGCCGGTGATCAGCCCGGGGAACATGATGCCCCAGTAGCTGTCCAGCCAGCCCATGTGCGAGCTCATGACATACCACGGGATCACCAGCATCTCGGTCGGGATCATCAGCGTCGACAGGATCGCGATGAAGACAAGGCCGCGACCGCGGAACCTGTACTTGGCCAGCGTGTAGCCGATCAGGCTGTCGAAGAAGAGCACCGAGGCGGTGACGATCGTCGAGGTGATCAGCGAGTTGACGAACCACGCGGTGAACCGGCCGTCGGCGAAAAGCTCGGCATAATTCGCCAGCGTCGGGCGCGCGGGGATGAACCGCAGGTCATAGACCTGGTCCGGTGTCTTGAGCGAGGTCGAGATCATGAACAGGAACGGCATGATCATCACGATCCCGCCCATCGCCAGCAGGGTCCAGGTCAGGACCCGGACGGGGCGGACGGGTTTGCGGAAGGCGGTGATGTCGGTGATGCTCATTCGGACCTCAGCAGGCGCAGCTGCACGACGGTGATGGCCAGCAGCACCACGAACAGGACCATGGTCTGCGCGGTGGCATAGCCCATTTCATAATCGACGAAGGCGGAATTGTAGATGTTCAGCACCAGCGGCCGCGTGGCGTTCAGCGGCCCGCCCTGCCCGTCCACCGTCATGTTGTAGACCTGGTCGAAGATCCGCAGGAACCCGATGGACGACACCACGATCAGGAACAGAAGCGTGGGCTTCAGCAGCGGCAGCGTGATCTCCCACAGGATGGTCCATGGGCCCACGCCGTCGATCCGGGCGGCCTCGTAATAGGTGTCCGGGATCGCGCGCAGCCCGGCCAGGAAGATGATCACCTGAAAGCCCAGACCCGCCCAGACCGCCGGCGCCAGGACCGAGGGCAGCGATTGCGTCATCGACCGCAGGAAGGGCTGCTGCGGCAGGCCCATCGCCGACAGGATCTGGTTGAAAAGCCCGATCGGCACCGGTTCATAGAACCAGCGCCAGACCCAGGCCATGGCGACGGCGGTGGTCAGGTAGGGCACGAAGTAAAGCGCCCGGATGAAGCCGTGCATGAAGCGCACGCGATCCAGGTAATAGGCCACCGCGAACGAGATCGTCAGGCTGACCGGCAGGCCGATCGCCAGGTATTTGAACGTGTTGCCGAAGACCTTCCAGAACACCGGATCCCCGAACATGCGCACGTAATTGTCGAGGCCCACGAAGTCGCGCGGGCCCATCATCGGCCCCTCGGTCAGGGAAATCCAGCTGGACTGGAACGTGGGCCAGAACCGGACCACGACGAAGAAAAGGACCGGGACGATCAGGAACATCCAGGCGGTCGCGGCCCGTTTCTGGCCGACGGTCATGGTATCGCGAAAGGACATGGGGGCCTCCGGTGCGGTGCGGGTGGCGGCGCCGTGGCCGCCACCCGGCGCCGGTTACTCGGTGTAGAAACTGTCGAGCAGCTTCTGTTCTTCCTCGGCGGCGGTGGCCAGCGAGTCCTCGACCGAGACGCCGCCGATGTTGATCCGGTCGATCATGTCGAGCCAGATCTGCCGCTGCGCGCTTTCGTTGACGAACTCGGTGGTCTGCGCCGTTTCAAGCCCCGCGATGAACGGGCCATAGACCGGATCATTCGCATTCGCCTCGGTCAGCGCGACCGACGGCTTCGCCGGCAGCTCGCCCACCACGTCCAGCCACAGCTGCATCGCCTCGTCGGTGGTCAGGTAGGCCAGGAACTTCTCGGCCGCGGCCAGCTCCTCGCCCTCGACGCCCGCCGCGATGCCGTTGACCCAGTAGGACGCATAGTTCGACGTCACGCCGTTGTGGCTGGGCAGCGGGGCCACGCCCCAGTTCAGCCCTTCCATCGACTGCACCGCGCCGATCCGGAACGACCCGTCGATCAGGATCCCGGCCCGCTGCGCGGCAAAGGAGGCCTGGCTTTCGTTCATGAAGCCGTAATCCGTCGCCTTGTCCTCCATGAAGAGGTCCGTGTAGGCGTGCAGCGCCTGGGCGCCCTCCTCGGTGTTGTAGGTCACTTCGGTGCCGTCGTCGGAATAGGGCTGGCCGCCGAACTGGCGCATCAGCACCTCGCGCCAGTAATGCGCGTCCTGCGACACCGGCGTGGCGGTGATGCCCGCGACCAGCAGGTTGCCGCCCGCGTCACGTTCGGAAATCGCCATCGCCGCCTCGACCAGCTCGTCATGGGTTGCGGGCGGGTTTTCGGGGTCCAGCCCGGCCTTCTCGAACAGGTCCTTGTTGTAGAACATCGCCAGCGAGCGCACCGCCGTCGGCAGGCCCATATAGGCGCCGTCGATCTTCATCCGCTCGACGATGGGAAAGAACTCTTCCTCGATCTCGGCCGGCGGAAAGGCCTCGGTCGAGAGCGGCTGGATCAGGCCGGCCTTCATGTAATCGGGCAGCCAGCCATAGTAGAACTGCATGACATCCGGCCCCTCGCCCGCCGGCACGGCGGCGGCGACCTTGGTGCGGAACTGGGCATAGGGGAAATGCGTGTGCTTGACCGTGATGTCGGGGTTCGCCTCCTCGAAGGCCTCGATCAGCTGGTCGATCGCCTTGACGCGCCCGTCGAAGAAATACTGCCAGTATTCGATTTCGACCGCCGATGCGGGCGCGGCGGTCAGTGCGGCGGCAAGGCCCGCCGCGGCCGTGGTAAGCTTGAGTTTATGGGTCATGTGTCAACCTCCGTGTTGCTGTGGGATGCCGCAGTTCGGCTGCGGCTTGGTCTGTTGTTCCGTCTTGTCAGCCTGTCCCGGGGCGATAGACATAGCCGCCCCCGTCCCGTGCGATCCGGCCCAGCTGCAGCCCGTCCCGGAAATGCCCGGCCCCGATGCGCCAGTCCTCGTCGGCCGCCCGCGCGAGAAAGGCCTCGCGGCTGGCCCGCGCGGTTTCGGCATCATGGTCGGCGCGGTGCGACCATGCGGGCCGTTCCACCTGCGCGGGGCAGTGAAAAACATCTCCTGCCACCGCGATCGTGTCGCGCCCGGTGTCGATCAGCACCGATTGATGGCCCGGCGTATGACCCGGCGTCGGCAGGTAACGGATCCGGTCGGCGATCCGCGCGCCATCCTCCAGCGCCTCGACCCGGCCGGCCTCGACCAGCGGCTTGAGGCAGGTCTCGTAGGCGATCAGGTGATGCTCTCCCATGCCCGGCGCGCCGGCCTCGAAATGGGCCAGGTCCGCTGCCGGGGCGACATGGCGGGCCTTCGGAAAAAACGGCCCCTCCGGCCCCATGGTCCATCCGATATGGTCCATGTGAAGATGGGTGAAGACCACCAGGTCGATCTCGTCCGGGCGCACCCCGGCCATCTCCAGCCCCACGGTAAGGCTGCCGTAAAGGCCGCCCAGATAGCGGTTGGGGCCCGGCCCGATCCCGGTATCCACCATCACCGCCCGGCCATCGATCCGCAGCAGGAAGCAGCCGAGGCTGGGCTGAAACCGGCCCTCGCCGTCCAGACCGGCGCAGGTCAGGCCGGACCAGTCCGCCGCCGCGACCTGCGGGAACGACCAGCTCACGTCGACCGGAGCCGGAACCGCATCGATCATCGGCAGGATCATCTTATCCGGCGTCGGCAGAGTGGACACCTTGGCGGCCCTTCCATTCGTTCCATTGCAGAACAAACTTGCCGTTGAGACGGCGTCTGTCAACTGTGAATCCCGGAGATCAGGCGTTATCCATCGCTATTTAGTTCCAAAAAGTTCCAAAAGGCCCATCGTCCGGCCCTCCGGACCGGGCACAGGCGCCCGCGCTTTCCGTCACGGGATGCGGCGCGACCGGAACATTTGCCATACGGCACGGGTTGGGTTCATGATGTCGTCGCGCGCATGTCGGACGCGGAGTGCCGCGCCGTCCCGCCTGATAGGCGATCCGCACTTGCTGCGCATCCGGCGTTTCCGGCCCGCCGCGGGCCGAAAAACCGCGGTCGGATCACAAGGGGACGGACCGGGGGACGGACCGGCCCGCCCCCGTCGACCACCAGGAAGGACCTGATCATGCTTCATTCCGCCACCACACCCTCCCGCCGGGCCCATGCCCGCACCGATGCGCTGACGCGGTCGCCCGGCCTGACGGGCCTTCTGACGGGCGGGCTGCTGCTCGCCGCGACCGCCCTTGGCGCCGGCCTGCTGCCGGGTCCCGCCGCGTCTCAGGAGGCCGGGGAGGAGGTCAGCTTTGTCTCGGCCGAGGGCGCCGACATCGGCACCGCCACCCTCACATCCACCCCCGCCGGGCTGCTGATCGAGCTCGACCTGCACGACCTGACGCCCGAGAGCTGGCACGGGTTCCACATCCACGAAACCGGCGCCTGCGATCCCGGCGAAGGCTTCAAGACCGCCGGCGGCCATTTCGCGGGCGATGCCACGGCACATGGGTTCATGGTCGAAGGCGGCCCCCACGTGGGTGACATGCCGAACCAGTATGTCGCCGCGGATGGCACTCTGAAGGCGCAGGTGCTCAACACCATGGCCATTCTGGGCGGAGAGCAGGACAACGTCTCGGGGCGCGCGCTGATGCTGCACGGCGGCGCGGACGATTATGAAAGCCAGCCGTCAGGCGCGGCCGGCGACCGGGTCGCCTGCGCGGTGATCCCGGAGTAACCGCAAGCCTCCCACCCTGCCCTTCCAGTAAAAGGCCCTGCGCCCCACGGCGCAGGGCCCGATGCGCTTGACCCGGTGTCCCGGCACCGCCCCCCCTGTGGCCCCCTGTCCTTCCGTCTACGCAACGGCACGACCGCCTCCTGCGGATCCGAACGCGGTCGGCGCGCGTTGTCCGAAAAAAGCAAGAGGAGACACCCACATGAGCCAGGCCCCGGACAGCGCCGACCGACAATCTTCCGCACCGTCTTCGATGCGCGACATGCTCGACAGCCTGTCCGACTCGGCTCATGGCGAAGAGACCTCGCTCGATGACATCGTCGAGGCGCTGGGGCAGGCGTCCTTCGTGCCGGTCCTGCTTGCGCCGGCGCTCGCGGTGGTCACGCCGCTGTCCGGCATTCCCCTGTTCTCCAGCTTCTGCGGCATCTTCATTGCGCTGGTGGCCGGTCAGTCCCTGATCGGGCGAAGCCACCTCTGGCTGCCCGGCTGGCTGACCCGGCGGGCGGTGCCCACCAAGCGGCTGAAGAAGGGCATCGACCAGCTGCGCAAGCCGGCCGCCTGGATCGACCGCCATTCCGGGGAACGCCTGACCTTTCTGGTCACGCCGCCCGCCGACCGGCTGATCTTTCTCGCCTGCCTGCTCTGCGGCATGGCCATGCCCCTGCTCGAGGTCGTGCCCTTCTCGTCCTCGATCCTGGGCGCCGCCGTCACGCTGATGGCCTTCACGTTGCTGGCGCGCGACGGGCTCTTCGCGCTGCTGGCGCTGGTGGTCATCGCAGGCGGGCTGACACTGGCGGTGCGGTCGATCTGACCGGAGGCCCCGGACACGGGCGATCAAAATCCCGGGAACAATCCGGACCGCCGCGCCGTTCACGGGGCATGACAAGACACAAGCGTGACCCGGCGCGACCTGGGCGTGATCTGTCGCGTGCGGCAGCGATCGGCCGGGTGGTTCCGCTTCTCGGGCTGGCCGCCTGCGGGGGCGAGCAATCGGCGCTGAACCTGGCCGGGCGCGACGCCGCCTCTATCGGGCAGCTGTTCTGGGTCATGCTGGCCGGTGCCGTCCTTCTCTGGCTGGCACTGAACGGCGCATTCTACATCCTGTCGCACATCGCGTCGGACCGCTTCGACGAAAGATACATCCGCCCCCTGCTGATCGGCGGCGGGATCGTCCTGCCCGCCGTGGTGCTGAGCGCGCTTCTGGTCTGGGGGCTCAGCCTGCTGCCCGATCCGCGCCGCCCCGGCGACGGGCTGGTGGTGCGCGTCACCGGCGAGCAATGGTGGTGGCGCGTGGAATACTGGCCCGAGGGGGCCGATGCGCCCATCGTCTCGGCCAACGAGATCCGCCTGCCCGTCGGCCAGCGGACCGAATTCCGCCTGACCTCGGACCGCGTCATCCATTCCTTCTGGATCCCGGCCCTGGGCGGCAAGATGGACATGTTCCCGGGCCGCGAGACGATGATCAGCCTGCATCCCGACACCCCCGGCCGGTTCCGCGGCCAATGCGCCGAGTTCTGCGGGGCAAGCCACGCCTGGATGGCCTTTGCCGCGATCACCATGGAGCCGGACGCCTTCGACGCCTGGCTGGCCGCCGAAGCCGCCGATGCCGCCCCGCCCACCGGCGCCGCCGCCATGCGCGGCCAGACGGTGTTCTTTGACCAGGGCTGCGGCGCCTGCCACACGATCCGGGGTACCCCGGCGGTGGGCCAGGTCGGCCCCGACCTGACCCATGTGGGCGGCCGCGCCACCCTGGGTGCCGGCCGGTCCCCGCTTGACCTGGACGCCATCGCCGACTGGATCGCCCATACCGGGGATCTCAAGCCCGGGGTGCGCATGCCCGCCTACGACCTGCCCGAGCGGGATCTTGTCGATCTCGCGCATTACCTGGAGGGTCTGAAATGACCCGCACCCCGCCCGACAGCGCCCTGCCCGGCCCCTCCGGCCCCTGGCCCCCGACCGAGGCGATGCTGAACGAACCGGTCCCCGAGGCCGTACGGACCGCCCAGGCGGACCGGCTGCGCAAGGCCTGGGAAACGCCGTCGGGCTGGCGCTACTGGACGGCGGTGAACAATTCCGAGGTCGGGCGCTGGTACTGCATGACCGCGCTGGTCTTCATGCTGATGGCGGGGGTGATGGCCCTGCTGATCCGCGCCCAGCTGGCGGTGCCGGAAAACGACCTGATCCCGGCCGACCGGTTCAACCAGCTTTTCACCATGCACGGATCGGCGATGATGTTCCTCTTCGCCGTGCCGCTGTTCGAGGCGATCTCGATCCTGCTGCTGCCCGGGATGCTGGGCGCGCGCGACATGCCCTTCCCGCGCCTGTCGGCCTATGGCTACTGGTGCTTCCTGATCGGCGGCATCTTCGTCATCGGATCGATCTTCTTCGATGCCGCGCCGCGGGCGGGATGGTTCATGTACCCGCCCCTGGCGACCGAGGACGAAGGCCCGGGCAGCGACATCTGGCTGCTGGGCCTCAGCTTCATCGAGGTCGCCTCGATCGCCGCCGCGGTCGAGCTGATCGTGGGCTCTCTGAAATGCCGGCCGCCGGGGATGCGCGTGAACATCATGCCGCTTTATGCCTGGTACGTGCTGGTGGTGGGGGCCATGATCCTCTTCGCCTTCCCGCCGCTGATCGCCGGGGATTTCCTGTTCGAGCTGGAACGCTCCTTCGACTGGCCCTTCTTCGATCCGACCCGGGGCGGCGATCCGATGCTGTGGCAGCACCTGTTCTGGATCTTCGGGCATCCCGAGGTCTACATCATCTTCCTGCCTTCGATCGCCATCGCAGCGATGATCATCCCCACCGTCGCGCGCCGTCCCATCGTCGGCTATTCCTGGATCGTGCTGTCGGCCGTGGGCACCGGGTTCC
>NZ_AQQR01000034.1 GCF_002210095.1 Marinibacterium profundimaris
CGGAACCCCGCTGTCAGGCAGGCGGCCTCAATCGGGCGGTTACGATCTTCCTTGCTTTGCTTCCAGATCAGCGCAAGCGAAATGAACTCCGTAAAGAGCCCCCCGGCAGCCGCAATCAGCATCGGACCCGTTGGAAGATCAATTGGCGCAGACATGCGCATGGCAGCCATCGCGATGACAACAACCGCCATGGCCAGCAAGAAGCCGCCATTCACAAGGGCGCCGATGATTTCGGCGCGCGCCCAGCCAAAGCTCCGCTCTTCATCCGCCGGACGCAACGCCATACGCGCCGCGACAATGGCGACCAGCACACCGCCCACGGCCGAAAAGGTATGGAACGCGTCGGAGATGACCGCGATTGACCCTGTCCATAGGCCAATCGCCAGTTCAATCACAAAATAGATGCCGGTCAACTAGGCTGATATCGCCAGCCCCTTGCCGCCGGACGGCATATGCCCCTGATGTCCGCCTGCCATCATCTATCTCCTTAGTTTGCGACTAAAGCCGTACCCGTCGCAGCCGCAGTGCATTGCTAATGACGGAGACCGAAGACAGGCTCATCGCGGCGGCGGCGATCATCGGCGACAGAAGAAGGCCGAAAAACGGGTAGAGAATACCAGCCGCGATGGGCACACCTGCGGTATTGTAGGCGAAGGCAAAAAACAGGTTCTGCTTGATGTTTCGCACCGTTGCCTTTGCCAATCGGCGCGCACGCACGATGCCGACAAGATCACCACCCAGAAGGGTGATGCCTGCGCTTTCCACGGCAACGTCGGCACCGGTGCCCATCGCAATGCCCACATCAGCCGCCGCCAGGGCAGGGGCATCGTTCACGCCGTCTCCTGCCATGGCGATCCGGGCCCCTTCTTGTCTGAGGGAGTCCACCAATGCCTTCTTGTCTTCGGGCAAGACGCCTGCGTGGACTTCATCAATACCCAGCTTTGCGGCGACGGCTTCGGCGGTTTTCTGATTGTCACCGGTTGCCATTATGACCCTGAGACCGAGGCGATGAAGGTCATCGATGGCGTCTGCCGTGGACTCCTTGATGGGATCGGCAACAGCGACAATGCCGGCAAAAGTGCCATCTATCGCCACAAGCATTGCTGTCTTTCCAGATTCACGAAGGTCGTCCGCAGCAAATTCCGCAATCGAAGCGTCAACGTTGATCTCTGCCATCATGGCGGGATTCCCAAGTGCCACGACCTGGCCATCGACCATGCCTTTCACGCCCTTGCCAGTCACGGCTTCGAATTCCGTTGCGTTCGGAAGCGTCAGCCCCCGTGCCAGCGCACCCTCGACTATTGCTTCGGCCAGCGGATGTTCGGAGCCCCGTTCGAGGGCCGCAGCCATTGTCAGCAGGTCATTTTCAGCCTTGTCCCCCGTGGGCACCACGTCTGTCAGCTTGGGGCGCCCTTCGGTGAGTGTTCCGGTCTTGTCAACGATGACGGTATCGACACGCGCCATGCGTTCCAGTGCTTCGGCGTCTTTGATCAGAACGCCAGCCTGTGCCCCGCGGCCCGCCGCCGTTGTGATCGAAATGGGCGTCGCAAGGCCCAAGGCACAGGGGCAAGCAATGATAAGAACGGATACGGCTGCAGTAACAGCGAAGGCGAGCGCGGGATCGGGCCCTAAGAACAGCCAGACAACGAAGGATATGATCGCAATGACGACAACCGTCGGAACAAAGACGGACGATACCCGGTCCGCCAGACCCTGAATCGGCGCGCGCGACCGCTTTGCACCTGCCACCATGTCCACGATCTGGGACAGGACCGTGTCCGCACCGACCTGTGTGGCCCGGATCGCCAATGTGCCGTTCTTGTTGATCGTGCCGCCTGTGACCCGGTCGCCTTGTGTTTTCTCGACCGGCAACGGCTCTCCGGTGATCATACTTTCGTCGATAGATGAATGCCCTTCGAGGACCTCGGCATCGACGGGTATGCTGTCGCCGGGGCGTACCCGCAACCTGTCACCCTCAACAATGTGTTCGAGAGGTGCGTCATATTCCGTCCCGTCCGGCAGGATCCGCCGCGCCGTTTTTGGTGCGAGATCGAGCAATGCACGGATGGCATCACCCGTCCGTTCGCGGGCGCGCAACTCGAGCACCTGACCGACAAAGATCAGCGCAACGATCACAACCGCAGCTTCGTAATATGTCCCGACGCTTTGGCCGTTTCGATACGCTTCGGGGAAAATGCCGGGCAGGAATGTTGCGGCAAGCGAATAGATATAGGCAGCCCCGACGCCAAGCGCGATCAGGGTCCACATGTTCGGCGATATATTCCTGATCGATTCCCACCCCCTTTTGAAGAAGGGAAGAGCCGCCCAGAGAATGATCGGGGTTGCGAGGACGAATTCGATGTAGACAGCCGTCTGATGTCCGATCCATTCCCGCACAGGTAGGCCGACCAGTTCACCCATCGTCAGGATAACCAGCGGAACGGCGGCTGCCGCGCTGATCCACATGCGTGTTGTGAAATCGGACAACTCTTCTGACGGCTCGTCCGATGGAAGCATCGGTTCAAGCGCCATGCCGCAGATCGGACAGGACCCGGGCTCATCCTTCAGGATTTGCGGATGCATCGGGCAGGTCCATTGCGTACCGGCCTCGCCATGTGCTGGTGTCTTTTGGGCGTTTCCCGACGCATAGTAAAATGGGTCTTTGCCAAACTTGGTTTCGCAGTTTTCCGAGCAGAAATGAAAGACCTCTCCATCATACTCGGCACTGCGCGTGTCTTCGTCTATCTCGACGGTCATGCCGCACACCGGGTCGGTCGCTGTATCTGGGTCTGATGCGGTCGAGGTGCGCGTCATGTCGTGATGATGTTCTTGGTCCGTGGCCATCTTCTAATTCCCGTTTTCAAGACAATTGAACACATAACCCTTCCAGTTACTGGAGGGTCAAGACTCTTCCGACAACGCTGCGTATGAATTTTATGGGCCTTCGCGATGCGCGAAGCTCCTGTCAGCCCAGGGTCAGTATCATGTCTTCCGAAACGGACATCGTGGGAATATGCAGGTTCTCCGGTGCCGGACCCTTTCGAATGCGTCCTGCTGTATCATAATGGGAGCCATGACAGGGACAGAACCAACCACCAAAATCGCCGGCTCCGTCACCAAGTGGTACACATCCCAGATGCGTGCAAACGCCTATCATGACCAAGAAATTCTCATTTCCCGCCACTGCCCTGTTTGCATCGGTGGCCAGGTCATCTCCGGATATGTTGGGATTTCTGGCGACGGTATCAGGAAGGGAAAGCACATCTTCCGAACGGGCCTGCGCGATTTCCGCGTCGGTCCTGTGCCGGATGAACACCGGCTTGCCGAGAAAACTGACAGTCAATTGCGTTCCGGGTTCCACACCGGAGATATCGACGCGGATCTGGGACAGCGCGCGGACATCGGCGGATGGGTTCATCTGATTGAGCAATGGCCAGACCGCAGCCCCTACGGCAACCGCGCCCGTTCCGGCGGTGGCGTAGTACAGGAAATCCCGGCGGAGTTGTGGTGTTTGTGTATCCATAGCGATTCACGGTCGCAGCTTCCTGTGGGGGAAGGTCAATGGTAAAGTAGGCAATCACGGTTTTCATTTTTGCTGACATACTCAGACTTAGGAAGCGTTGGTTGACCGATTTGTTCGCCAGAGCGCTGCGACCAGCAACGGTGCGGCAGTCATCAATCCAAGACCGATGATGATCCACTCAGCAGTGCCGAAATCTCCCGACATGGCCTCTGCTCCGAAATGCGCGAGCAGGAAACTGGCTGGAAGAATGCCTGCCAGAGTTGCGATCAGGAACCGCCAAAGGCGCAGGCGGCTGAGACCGGCAGCGTAGCTCATTGCGTCAAACGAGATGAAGGGCAAGAGGCGAGACGCGAACACCGTCAACATCAACAGATTTTGAGAGCCCAATAACCCGAAACCGGCCTTATCCCCAAGCCAGCGCTCAACGTGGTCGCGCCCGATATAGCGGGCGATGATGAATGCCACGAGTGCACCCAGTTCCGACCCGATGGCGACATAGACAGCTCCGGCAACATGACCATACGCCGCGCCTGCCACCAGTGCGACCGGTGCACTTGGAATGGGGCTTGCCACGATCGAAACCATCATGAGCACGATGATGAGCAACGGTCCCAAAGCGCCGGCCCGCTCTATCCAGACCTCGATAGTCTCGCGGGCTATCGCCGGGCCATATCCCATTGCCCATATGGCTATCAAAAGTACGCCAAGCGCAACCACCAACCATAGCCCAACCCGATGCAGGCGCGGTTTGCTAAGCGGCATGGAGCACCAAAAGAAAGAGAGCTGCGAAGACAATTGGCCTTTGCTCGGGCAAGATGAAATGCATAGGCGCAGAGATGACGATCAACAGCCCGCCGGCGAGGGTCAGCCGCTTGATGTGCAATTCGGTTTTCATCTCAAACCTCTATCGAGGAATAGGATTCCCCTAAAGGTTCCTGTCAGCGGAGGGTAAAGGGATTTCTGCGCTAAGCAACACTGAATTGCCCCATCATGCCGCCGTCTTCGTGTTCCAGAATGTGGCAGTGATACATGTAGGGCGCAGCCGCTGAGGCAGGTTTTTCGAATTTCATCGCAAGCTCCACTTCACCATCCACCAGTACCGTATCCTTCCAACCCCTGTTCTCTGCACGCGGTGCCGTACCGTTTTCCGACAGGACCTGAAACCGGACGCCGTGAACATGGAACGGGTGCATCATCATGGCCCCACGCACAATCCAACGCTCGATGCTGTTGAGTTTGGTGGAAAAATTGAGCGTTCCCGAATCGTATGACGCGCCGTTGATCGAAAATCGGTTACCGGACCGCGAGAACATCATCCCCATGCCCATCGACATATCCAGTGACAGACGTCGGACTGGCGCGTCCTTGACCGCAAGATCAGGCAACTGCCCGTCCAGAGAGCCGGGCAGGGCGTCGATGCGAACCGGAAGGGTTGTGTCGACAGCGAAAGGCAGCACGGTGAATGGACTGCCGGAACCGCCGCCGCCCATCATTCCGCCCATGGCCGAATTAATGATATCGTCGGACTTCAAAACACTGTCCCGCCCGCTTGTGAAATCCACAAGCACTTCTGCGCGCTCTCCTGGTGCAAGGGTCAGGCGGTTCAGCGCAATCGGTCGATCCAGAAATCCGGCATCTGTCGCGATGAGATGAAGCGACCGGCTGTCAGACATGGACAGGCGGTAAACCCGCGCATTCGAGCCGTTGACGACACGGCACCGCACGATCCCCTTCGGAACCGCTGCCGACGCGCCGATTTGACCGTTCACAACCATTGTGTCGCCCTGAAACCCGTTCATGGACTGGTGCATGCCGGGATCGTATTTCAGGCGTCCGCGCCAGTTGAACTGACGGTCCTGCAATACAAGGGTCAGATCATCGACCCCGTAGGCGGATGGCAATCCACGGGCGTCATCCGCGTCATCCGTCACCTGCAGAACACCCGCCAGCCCCAGCATGACCTGCCGTGCCGTCGCGCCGTGAATGTGGCTGTGATACCAGGCCGTTGCCGGGGGCTGGTCAAGGTCCAGCACCGGCTTCCAGGTGTCTCCCGGTGCGATGGCCTGATGTGGTCCGCCATCGAACTCACCGGCAACAACCAACCCGTGCCAATGCGCCGACATCGGCTCGCCAAGCGTGTTGTGCACCTCTGCCCGTGTCTCGACCCCGGCCTGCACCCGGATCGTCGGGCCAAGGTATCCCTGGTTGTAGCCGAACGTTTCGCTGGCGGCACCGTCGTCAAAACGGGTCTCGCCCGTGCGGGCTTCCAGCTGAAAAAGCCGGGATGTCGTCGCATCGAGAAGGGGAGGATACGCGAGCCTCTTGTCCGATGCCGCGAATGCAGCCGATGGCAGGGCAAATGCAGCCCCAAAGCCTGCGGCATGGCCCAACAGTTCTCGACGGTTCAACAGTTTCACTTCAACTCAATTCCTCTGGCAGCGCCGCCAGAGCCATATCGACACTGACGACCGGATAACCGCCCGCGATCCAGCCCGGTCCGGCGGCAGAACCGAGCATGCCTTCGGATACGTCAAGAAAGCCGCTGTAGCCAGCCTGCCGAAGACTTCGCATGACGCGGCCAGACCGCCCGCCTGTCGCACAGATGAGCGCGACAGGCCGCCCTTCGGCCCGTTCCCGGGCGGCAAAAAGCCGCTCGGCGAAACGGTCCTCATGCAGGCTGATGGGCCAGGTACCGTCGGCAACGCCGGTGTCGGTCCATTCCGGTCGCGACCGAACGTCGATCATCCGGATCAGGTCCTGTTGCAGCGCATCTGCTGCCATGTCCGCCGACCAGACCTCGGCGGTCTGGGCGACAGCCGAGAAAGGTGCAACGGAACTGGCCAACATCGCAAGGCTTGCGCCGCGGCGCGTCAGAAAGAAGGCCATAATTTGCCCCCATCAAGCTGAGTGCCGCAGGCTTGACCCTTATTCGCTGTCATGATGACCTTCCATGTCCGTTCCGGTGGAAGTACCGTTCATTTTGCTCATCCGTGTACCGGCATCTTCCATCTCGTCCTGAGAGATCTGGCCGTTACCGTCCGCATCGAGATGCTGAAAGCGATCTACCATGCGCGCGCGCATTGCGTCCATATGCAAGGCTTCGAACTCGTCAAGTGTCAACGCTCCATCGGAATTCGCATCGAACTCCCGCATTTTTTCGGACATCTGCGCGGCCATTTCATGAGGCTGTCCACCGGACATCATTGTCGACATCATGTCCCGATCCATCATTCCCATCATGTTGCCCTGGCCACCCATCATAGCGGCATGCATCTTCATCATTTTTCGCATCATCGGCATCATGTCCCCGCCCATCATGCCCATCTGATTGTCGCCATCGCCCATCGCCATGCCGGACATATTCCCGCTGTCAGGCTTGCTGTCGGCAGCCCCGTCGGATTCCGCAAATGCTGTTTGCGCCATGCCAACCGCGATCACCACGCCAAGCGCAATAATTTCTTGTTTTTTCATTTCTCATTCCTTTCAGACTTACCCTAGATACATTGGCGTTATAGCGCTTTGATTAAAGGCCAAGCGCGGGCCGTTTTGTAATCATTTGTCACAGCATCCTGTTACAAACGGTGACAAAGCAACCACTCACAGTTCGCCGGACGATTTGCTAGACAGACGTCGATCCAGTGAATTCATTGAAGAGGCTGATGATCCTTTGACACCTGAAATCGGTCATTTCGCGCTGGCACTGGCCTTGGCCATGGCGCTTGTTCAAAGTGTGCTGCCCATCCTCGGTGCGGGGCGCGGAAACATCCTGTGGATGCAGTCTGCCAGATGGTCCTCGTTCGGTCAGGTTTTCTTTGTCGGCATCGCGTTTCTGGCGCTGATGCAAGCCTTCGTCACAAGCGACTTCACGGTCAAGAACGTGGTGGAGAATTCCAATTCACTCAAACCGATGCTGTTCAAGGTGGCAGGCACCTGGGGCAGTCACGAAGGATCCCTGTTGCTGTGGACCCTTATCCTGACGGTGTTTGGTGCGGCGGTCGCCCTCTTCGGATCGAACATTCCTCTGTCGCTGAAGGCAAGAACGCTGTCGGTGCAGGCCTGGATCAGTGTCGGTTTCCTGACTTTCATGCTGCTGACGTCCAATCCCTTCGACCGCGTTTTCCCTCCGGCAGACGACGGTCAGGACCTCAACCCATTATTGCAGGATGTCGGTCTCGCCATGCACCCGCCGCTTCTCTACTTCGGGTATGTCGGGTTCTCGATTGTCTTTTCGTTCGCGGTTGCCGCCCTGATCGAAGGGCGGGTGGACGCGGCCTGGGCACGGTGGGTACGTCCGTGGACGCTGGCTGCCTGGATGAGCCTGACCGCAGGCATCGCGCTGGGATCCTGGTGGGCCTATTATGAGCTTGGCTGGGGCGGCTGGTGGTTCTGGGATCCCGTTGAGAACGTCAGTTTCATGCCATGGCTGATGGGCACGGCACTGCTGCATTCCGCAATCGTGACGGAGAAACGGGATGCGTTCAAAAGCTGGACAATCCTTCTGGCGATCCTGACTTTTTCCCTATCGCTCTTGGGCACGTTCATTGTCCGATCGGGCCTGCTGACCTCTGTGCATGCATTCGCGGTCGACCCGGAAAGGGGACTTTATATCCTTGGATTGCTGGCCGTTTCGATCGGCGGTTCCCTTGCTCTGTTTGCCTGGCGCGCGCCGACAATGGAGCCCGGCGGCCTGTTTAAGCCGATCAGCCGGGAAGCGGGGCTATTGGTGAACAACCTGCTGCTGGCCACGGCCACCGGCATTGTGCTGTTCGGCACCTTGTACCCGCTCTTCTACGAAGCCGCGACGGGCGGTGAAAAACTGTCGGTGGGGCCGCCCTTCTTCAATGCGTCCTTTATTCCCGTGATGCTGCCGCTCGTCTTTGCGATGGGGCTGGGGCCTTACCTGTCCTGGAAACGTGCCGATCTGGCGGGCGTTCTGCAGCGGTTGCGTTTCGTGGTCGTTCTGGCCGTGCTCGCGACATTGGTGACCTGGTATCTCGCCGAGGGCGGTCCGGTGTTGGGGTATCTGTCGCTGATGCTTGCATTCTGGCTGTTTTTCTCAACCCTGCGGGAATGGGCGATGCGCATAAAGCTGTTTGAGGCACCGTTCCCGGAATCGGTGCGCCGTGCACGCAACCTGCCCAGATCCTCTCATGGGATGACACTGGCTCATGCGGGGCTCGCGATGGCGATGTTCGGATTTATCGGCTCGACGGTCTGGAAATCCGAGGAAATCATCTTTGTCCGGCCCGGTACAGAGGTCAGCATTGGTGGGTTCGATGTCACCTTTGAGGGGGCCGAACGTGTGCGTGGGCCAAATTACTTCGCGGATCGTGGCACGCTTCGTGTGGCCCGGGAGGGGAACTATGTCACCGATCTCTTCCCGGAGCGGCGTACCTATCCGGTCGCGCAAACCACCACCACAGAGAGCGCCATCAGATCGACAATGGCCGGTGATCTCTATGCGTCCATCGCAAATCCGGCCGCCGAGGACGAGAGCACGCAAGGGGCTTGGACCCTGCGCATCCTGTATGAACCTCTGGTCAACTTTATCTGGATCGGATCGGCGATGCTTGTGCTTGGTGGGGGTCTTTCGCTGTCTGACCGGCGGTTGCGCGTCGGGGCACCCCGTCGCAAGGCGACAGCGCCCGCAGCACTTCCTGCGGAGTAGGCATGGGACGTATACTGGCATTCATTCCGCTGGCAATCGCGGCCATTTTCGGGGGGTTTTTTCTGTGGGGCTTGAACCCGGACCGGGACCCGAACAACATTCCTTCGGTTCTGATCTCGCAGCCGGCACCCGAATTCGATCTGGCCGCTGTCGACGGGTTGGAGACGCCAGGGCTTTCCCGCGCCGATCTGGTCGGGAACCCGCGACCGGTCATCGTGAACGTGTTTGCCTCGTGGTGCGTGCCCTGCCGGGCCGAACACGGGGTTCTGACCCAGATGGTCGAAAAGGACGGGCTGACGTTGTTCGGGATCAATTACAAGGACAAGCCGGAGGATGCGACTAAATGGCTTGCTGAGCTTGGCAATCCCTACGAAAGGATCGGGTCTGATCTGAGCGGCAGAGTGGGGATTGAATGGGGCCTTTCGGGCGTACCTGAAACATTCATTGTCGGCTCTGACGGGACGGTGTTGTTCAGATATGTCGGCCCCGTCGTGGGCGAAACGGCGATTTCCACATTCAGGGAAGCATTGATCCAGGCTGGCGCGTTAGCAAGGGGCCAGAACGGATGAGGTATATCGCATTTGCTTTCCTCCTGCTGCTTCCGGTGACGGCCTTGGCGGTCGAGCCAGACGAGATGTTGCAGGATCCTGTACTGGAGCAACGCGCCCGTGAAATATCACGGGAACTGCGCTGCGTTGTCTGCCAGAATCAGGACATCGACAGCTCCAACGCCGGGGTTGCGCGGGACCTGCGCATACTGGTGCGCGAAAGGCTTGTTGCCGGTGACAGCGACAAGGAGGTCATCGCGTACATCCACGCCCGGTATGGCGATTATGTCCTGATGCGCCCGCCCCTGAATCGCGCCACTCTCGCGCTCTGGATGGCGCCCTTCGTGTTTGCGCTTGTTTCGCTGCTTGTCGGCTGGACCGTCATTTCGAGAAGCCGGCGCAGGGCTGCCGCAACGGGATTTTCCGATGACGAAAAAGCGGAAATTGCGCGTTTCATTGAAGAGAACGCTTCAAAGGACGGTTCATGATCTGGTTGGTTTTCGCCCTGTTATCCGTTGTAGGTCTGCTTTTCATGGGCCTGCCGCTGCGCCATCGGTCGTCGCGGACACCCGTCCCGGCTGACGCCACGGATGCGGTCCTCATGGATCAGTTGGATGAGGTTCGGCGGGATCTTGAGCGCGGTGTCATTTCCGACACCGAGGCCACGGCGGCGGAGCAGGAGATCAAGAGACGGATCCTCGTGCAGTCGCGCCGGTCCGTTCTGTCAGATGGGAAACCGGCGGCAGGGGGCCGCTTGATGGTCGTTCTGAGCGCAGTGTTCGTGCCGGTCTTCGCTTTTGGATATTACTCCGCAATGGGCTCGCCAGAGATCCCAGGTGTCGCCTTTGCCGAACGTGCCACTGAACGGCAGGAAGCGGCGGAAATCGCCGAATTGACAGATCGTCTGTACGTCCGGCTCAGTTCAGACCCCGAAGGCGGGCCTTCGGAAGGCTGGATGCTGCTGGGGCAAACCTATTCGAAAATGGGCCGGTATGCGGATGCAGCCGATGCATATAGAGTTGTCGCACAACGACCGGAGGCCGATTCCGCCGTCTTCTCCATGTTGGCCGAGGTTCTGATCTACGCAGAGCAAGGTGTGGTGACACCTGAAGCGGACACCGCGATTGATCGGGCGTACGAACTGGATCCTTCCAATCCCGGTGCTGCCTTTTTCAAGGCAGTCTCGCTCGAGCAGAAGGGCGATGAGGCTCGGGCTCACGAAACGCTGGTGGCCCGGCTGGACGATGCGGATAGGTTTTTCCCGTGGATGGAAAGCTTTGTTGGCGAAGCCAACCGGATTGGCGCGAAGATCGGCAAGGCTCCGATCTCGCTGGCCGACTATGCCCCGAAGACCAGTGCGTCCGGCCCGACACAGGAAGACATCGAAAACGCGCAGGACATGAGTGTGGAGGAACGACAGGATTTCATCCGCTCGATGGTCGAACGGCTGGCCACGCGGCTGGAAGATGAGCCTGACGATCTTGATGGATGGATGCGGCTTGGCAATGCCTATTCGGTTCTGGGTGATACCGCGCCGGCAATCGCGGCGTTTGAACACGCTGAAATCCTGTTGTCGGAGGTGCCGGGAGATGACCCGCGCCGTCAAGCCGTGCAAAGCGCGTTGGAACGGTTGCGCCCGTAGTGGCGTGGGCGACCGTCGCTGTGCAGGTGAATGTGAGGCAGGATCAAGGTTTGGCGCTTAATCGAAAGCCCATCCGGTCCGGCCGTCGTCACAGACTATTTCGTGGGTAGTACCTTCAGACTGACCGACCAAGCGACATCCTACGGGGGTGTTGTCACATTAACGGTCCTGAGGTTGCTGGTTCATTGATCTGGGCGTAGGCGGTGTCGATGCAGACACAAAAGATCAGCTACAAACGCCACCGGTTTCCGCCTCAGATCATCGCTCATATTGTCTGGCTTTACGTCCGGTTCAACTTGAGCCTGCGCGAGGTCGAAGAGCTGATGCTGGAACGTGGCGTCGACGTTTCGTATGAGACAATCCGGCGCTGGAGCGTCAAGTTCGGCCCCCTGATCGCCCACGTTCTACAGCGACGGCAGCCGCGCCCCGGCGATGTCTGGCATCTGGACGAAGTCGTTGTGAAGATCGCGGGTCGGTCATACTGGCTCTGGCGCGCGGTCGACCAACACGGCTTTGTTCTTGAGGAAATTCTCCAATCGAGACGAGACAAGCGCGCCGCAAAGCGGCTTTTGGTCAAGCTGATGAAACGTTGGGGCTTCGTGCCAAAAAGGATCATTACGGACAAGCTGCGCTCCTATGGTGCCGCAAAGCGCGAGGTCGCGCCTGGCCTTGATCATTGGTCACACAAGGGACTCAATAACCGCGCAGAAAACAGCCACTTGCCCTTCCGAAAACGAGAGCGGGTGATGCAAGGCTTCCGATCGCCGGGTGGATTACAACGCTTCGTATCTATGAAGTCTGCAACCCGCAATAGTTTCTCTGTCCCAGCCCGCCGCCGCTCTGCGCTCACCATCCGCTACCATCGGCTCGAAGCATTCGAGGCGTGGAAATCCGCGGCACAGGCCGCTTGATCAACGAACAGCTTGCCAACTTGCAAATTCGGCGAGTTAACGTGACAACACCGGTGAGTGATTTCCGGGGTTTTGTCACTTTGAGCCCATCAGGAAAACGCCGATCAAACCGCATACGGAAAAGAGCGACGAACTCGTCACGGCACCGCGTCGCGGGAGTTCTCAAATATGTTTCCGGATGGCAGATGAACCAACTCAGCAACCAGTCAGCGGTCAGGTTCTCGCCTTTGTCGATCCGAGCTCCGATTGCGTATTTGAGTGAGAACGGAAGCTCCCACCCCTGCTTCTCGAAAATCGGCTCGATAGTGTCGAGGTCGGCTTCTGCAAGCATCGCAATATCGAGGAACTCGCCCAAGTACCGCCTGACGGAATGGTTGTCAGGGTAAAGTGACTGCAGCCGCCGAACTTCCTGGACGATATCTTTGGCATCTTCGTTGGACTGATCGACGAAGAAGCGACGCTCCAGCCCGTAGAAGTACAGGAACATGTAGCCGGGGTTGTAGGAGGCATCGTTTCGCCCGCTGGCCAACCAGTCGAGGTAGGTCGCCCGGCACTGAGGTGAGATATCCGAGTATCCGGGCCAGTAGGGCATACCTTCACCAGCTTTGTCGGCTCCAGAGCGCGCGACAGACAAGGATGGATCGATATAGGCTCGGCACTTGTCACGATACCCGTGGGTGTTCAGCAAGGGAGGCGTGCCGACATAGACCATCCCGCCGATGTTGCGGCCGGCGACGCTAGCTGTTTCGTTAGACCGGACCCACCCGCTTTTCGATGATCGGGCCGATGCGCTCGATGCCACTCGCGAGGGCTGGTTTCGTTCAGCGGCCGCGGCAAGTGCCGGCGCCGCAGACTTTCCAGCCCGAACGATTTCAGCGTAGTCCTGCTTTGGTGGGGAGTAAGCCTGCACGGCAGCCGGCTGTTTGGACGCGTTGGCTTCGCGGGTTCGTTCGCGCTCACGCTCGATACGCTTGTCGTAGGCACTTGGGCGCGGCACCGGCTCAGGTCGGGAGGGTAGGTTTGCGGAACTCCCCTCGGCTTGCGCCTTTGCAGCGACTTTCCGCGATCTCCGTTTTTCTTGCCACCAGACCAGAATGACGGGAACACCAAATGCAAACAACATCTGGCCGCCAATCGGCCAAGCCCGAAGCATTGTGGTCACCACGACCATGCATAAGAAAAAATATAGGACGAGAAAGAATGTAATTCGGAAAAACTTGATTATTGAAGACATTATCGGAACCCTCTCCGAACCACACTATTTTGCACAGCCATCTTTGCAACGACTAACGTCATGGTTGAAGCATTTCCCATGCTTTATGCTTGATTGGGCCGATGGCCACATACATCTGTTCGCACCGTTGAGGGCACACCCCCGCCCCAGTGACCGTAACCGGAACGGCCGAGATGGAGCGTTGCCACGACCATGCGACGGCTGGTTGGGCCGGCTCCGGAGGAGACTGCACTGCCAGCGGCACGTCGCAGGGAGAGGCGGCGTTTCACCTCGGGGAGGGCGGCTGCGTGCAGCCGACCGAGTAGGGCGCGGTCCTGACCAAAGGGCAGGAGGGGCCAATGTTCCCCTTGAATGCTTCAGCTTAAGAATCAAAAATTACTTGAACGGCAGGGCCATTGAGACAGGCGGAACACACTTTGATTGAGCTGAAAATCGAACTTATTGGCATCAAACCACCGATCTGGCGCCGGATCCTCGTGCCGAATGACATCAGCTTGGACATCCTGCATTCCGTTCTCCAAGGCGCTATGCCTTGGCAAGACTATCATCTGCATGAGTTCGAGATTGGCGAAGACAGGTTCGAGGCCCGCGACGAACGTGACGACAGCTGGGACCCAAACGATGGCCGGAAGGACGAAAAGAAGTTTGCTCTTGGAGAGCTGGTCAAGAAAGGCAGTCAGTTCACATACACTTATGATTTCGGCGATGGTTGGCGGCATCTCGTCACCGTTGAGAAGATTAGCAAACCAACCGGAAGACCAGATCTGGACTTCCCCGCCTGTGTTGCCGGAGAGCGAGCGTGCCCGCCAGAGGATAGTGGCGGGCCCTATTCTTACGAAGAATTTCTCGACGCGCTGACCGACAAACACCACCCGGAACATCGCGATACAAAGCAATGGGCGGGCGCGTTCGAACCGGAAGTGTTCAGCGTGCAGCAAGCCAATGCTGCCGTCGGTGCGATGTTTGTATGGGCAAAAGAACGCCACAATCGAAAGTGAAACCTGACTCTGGTTTGGCGCAGCGGCTTCGACAGGGGCACATAGCTTCGACTGTTCGATCCGAATGGCCGGATGTCTTCTCAGCCCTCCGAGGGCATCCACGCCCTGCTTTGCTGGTGAGCTTCAGAGTTGACAACCACCAGTCTCTTTGAAATTTCCAGAATTTGTCGATCCTTGACGGACTATCTCACAGGTTTTCACAGAAACATGTGGCCTCCTCTTTAAAAATATATCATTGTGTCGCGCATGAGTGGACAAGAACACGAAAAACTAAAGAGCCTTCTTGAGGCTGTTCCCACGGGGTTCCTCGTGGACTCCGCCTGGCTTGAGCACCACGGGATAGGCCGGCGTTCGTCCTACGCCTATGTCCAACGCGGCTGGCTAGAACGCCTTGGCCGCGGCGTCTTCCGCCGCCCGGCACCAGGCAACGCCACCACGAACACGCTCGACTGGAAGACCTGCCTGCTCTCGCTCCAGCACATCATGCACTACCCTGTCCATATCGGCGGGGTGACGGCATTGGGCCTGCAAGGCTATGCGCACTATCTCTCCCTCGGCGACAAGAGCACAGTCTGGCTCTACGGCTCAAAAATCCCCAACTGGCTCGAAAAACTGCCGCTCAACGCCGAACTCCGCACACGCAGCGTATCACTGTTCTCCGATCTTGAATTGGGTGTCGATGGCGCACGAAGGAATCCCGACGAGACAGCATCGTCCCTGCCCTGGGACTGGAAACTGGTGATGTCTTCGCCGGAACGCGCGGTGTTTGAGGCGCTGGACGAGTTGCCGGATCAAGAGAGTTTTCACAACCTCGACATGGCGTTCGAAAGCCTGACGACGTTGCGCCCGAGAACCCTCTCGGCACTGCTCAGCAGTTGCAAGAAGATCAAGGTCAAACGCCTGTTCTTCGTGTTCGCCGACCGCCACGACCATGCCTGGCGCAAGCGACTCGATCCGGAAGAGTTCGACCTCGGCAGCGGGGATCGCGCATTAGTCAAAGGCGGCAAGATACATCCGCGCTACAGGATAATGGTGCCCGAAGAGTTTGCAAGAAAGGAACGTGGTCATGGCGCGTGAGGACTATGCCGCCCAAGTAGCCCTGCTCGTGCGGATACTCCCATATGTGGCCAAGGAGGAGATATTTGCGCTGAAGGGCGGGACGGCCATCAACCTCTTCTATCGCGACCTTCCGCGCATCTCGGTCGATATCGATTTGACCTATCTGCCCCTCAAGGATCGCGCCGAAAGCCTCGTCGAGATCAACGACGCGATGGACCGGATTGCCGCCGCCATCGAAGGCGGCATCACCGGCGCCAAAGCGCAGCGCATTGCCGGCGGTGGCGGCGGCGCCACGCGTCTCGTCACTCGGCGACGTTCAGAGCGTTCTGGCAGAAGCTGCAGGAGGCAGGGAAACCGGTGAAAGCTGCTTTGGCTGCGACGGCCAGAAAGCTGCTCAGCGTGCTCAACAGCATGGTCGTGAACGGCACCTACTTCCGGGAAGTTCAGCCAACCTGAGTACAGTTGCCGGAAAGCCCGGAACGCTTCATAGCCCCTCTCACCGATACCTGCAACAGCGGTGTGGACTTGCAATTTGACAAAACGTCCCTCGTGTGGCTAAGTGTCCTTGGTCCGGGGACAGAGGACATTTCGTATAAGATGATGAAAAGTCAAGATATTGTCATTTTGCTCAAGCTTGTGAGCCTGCAAAATCAGGAAGATTCCGATCTTCTAGATAGCCCCGACTGGTCCTCGGGTCGCGAAGAGCCTTACTCGGTCCGTGGTCTGGGCAATTCTCTTGGCATCAGCAAGACAGAAGTCAGCGCTTCGCTCAACCGTAGCCTAGAGTCCGGCCTGGCCATAAGGGATCGTAGCTATCGGCGGGTGAAGCCAAATCGTCGTGACCTGTGCGAGTTTATCGCCAATGGTCTGAAGTTTGTCTTTCCGGCGAAACCCGGCGCGCCAGAGCGAGGCGTTCCAACTGGGTTCTCTGCGCCGATGCTCGAAGGTCAGCTCATTAGTGTCGGCCAAGACATCTATGTATGGGCTTATGCGGAGGGTCGAGTGCGCGGACTTTCGATTGAACCGCTGTTCAAATCTGTCCCCGAGGCCGTCCAGAAAGACCAGCGCCTGTACGAATATCTCGCACTGGTCGACGCCATCAGGCTTGGCAAGCAGCGTGAATCCAATCTTGCCGTCGAGCGGCTCAAGCAAAGGCTCCTGAACAAATGACAGTCCAGGGGCAGCTTCTCTATATGCTCGAAACCGTGGCCGAGGCCATCGGGGACGATCTGCGCGATCGCCTTGTGTTTGTCGGCGGATGTACGACGGCACTCTTCATCACCGATCCGATCACGCTGGAAGACGTGAGACTGACAAATGATGTCGATCTCATCGTCGACCTGGCCGGTTACGGCGAGTGGATAGAGCTGGAGGAACAACTGTTCGGGAAGGGCTTCACGATTTCCCCGCAGGACGAGGTCATCTGTCGCATGAGACTTGGCGAACTCATCGTCGATTTCATGCCAGACGACGAACGCATCCTCGGTTTCTCGAACCGCTGGTATGCGCAGGGCATCGAAACAGCAGTGTCACATCCGTTGACGGGCGAGCTGGAGATCAAGCATCTGACTGCGCCGCTCTTTATCGCGACGAAGCTCGAAGCCTACCGCGGGCGTGGTGGCGACGACCCGTTGGGGAGCCATGATCTCGAAGATGTCGTAATCGTCGTGGACGGGCGGGAGGAACTTCTTGCTGAAGTTCAAGGCGCAGACGAAGACGTGCGCAACTTTATCGCTTCAGAACTCCGGGCATTCAAAGAACACGCGGACTTCGACAACTTCCTGGAAGGGAATATCAGAGGCCCGGCTGGACGCGTCGACATTGTCCGCGACCGTATCGACGCGCTCGCGAATTGCGATGGCGGTGGCTGAGATGGGAGTAGAGATCAGGTGGCGCAGCGAACAAGGACATCGCACCGATGACAATCGCGATTGTTGCGGGGTTGGACTTCGTGACGATGCTGTTCTTGCTGTTGTGCTCGACGGCTCCTCGAACGGGAAAGCCAGTGGCGCTTTCGCTCGCTACGTGGCGCGCAATCTGATTGACTGGTTCGTCGTTGCGGAAGTCGTGACACCGAAGACCATCATCGACCGTTTGCGCGTGATCCACGCGGAACTTTCACGCACATATCGGCGAGACTCGGCGAGTGTCGTGATTGCACTTATCGAAAGGCAGGGTGCGACCTGCATTCTCCACGCCGGTGATTGTCTTGCAGGATTGGTTCAAGAGACGTCTGATATCGAGTGGTCGATACAGCCGCACACCCTGGCAAACGCCATATCGCCGGTAGCGATTGATGAGCTCGCACGGTCACCGTCGCGTAACCTCCTTACGCGGAGCTTTCGCACAAAACGATTCATGGTTCCCCAAGAGACCGTCCAAACATTCGGGGCGGGTCAGCGCCTGGTTCTCACGACTGATGGGTTCTGGGCCTCACTCGATCCCGAACAGAAGACCGCGTTTCTTCGGGGCGGTGCGTTCCAGCCTTCCGAAGACCGGGATGACTGCAGCGTCCTCACGTTAACTGTCGTCGAAGATCAGCCGGACGAGGTAATCGAAGCGGCCGGTGACAACTTTTACGTCGTAGATGCAAAACACTAGACCGAGAGTGGCTCGCACGATTTCGTTTTTGGAATAAATTAGATACATTCGGCATCCGTCCGCTCCCCACCCGATCACAATGCGCGGTGCCGGATCATCGCTGCGCCGTGCACCGGTGACCGCATTCTCAGGAATGCTGCCGTTGCTGCGCTGCGCCGCCGAAAGTCGGCTCTCCGCCCACAACGATGAGGAGGGAATGCCTTGTCGCTAATAAATGCACGAGGCTTCGTTCAGAAATCGTGAAACGATTATCACATTGCAATCACGCGACTCTCTTGGCGCGCAGATGAATCGTTGCACAGCAAATGAAACGATAAGCAGGACGACCGAGATTGCGTCAGGCATCGGCAACGGAGACCGATAACGCGTTACCCGAAATCGACTTGTGGTGCTTCCGCCACAACCCCAGCATCCTCCAACTGTTCCCGATCGGGAAGATCGCGAAGGCTCTCCAACCCGAAGGCAACAAGGAACTGCTCCGTGGTGACGAAGGTATAAGGCGCCCCGCGCCGAGGCGATCGTGGCCCAGTCCCGATCAAGTCGCGCGCATGCAGCCGCCCGATCAGATCGCGGCTGATCTCTTTCCCGAAGATGTCCTTGAGCCCGTCTCGAGTGATCGGTTGGTGGTAGGCGATGGCGGCCAGCACTGCGACGTCGAACTCGCTCAGGTCCAGCAGCTGATCGCCCACATCCGCCGCTGCGCGGATCGCGGAGGCATAGACGGCCCGCGTCCGGAACATCCAGCCACCCGCGACTTGCGCAATTTCAAAAGCCCGCCCCTCCAGATCGACTGCGAGACCGGTGATAAGCAGATCAACCGACGCCTCCTGCCCCACCACGCGGGCCAGATCCTCACGCGGTACGGGCGAGGCGCTAGCAAACAGAACCGCCTCGATCCGGTGCATCCATTCCCGCCAACGCAGCTCCGGCGGCAGGTCGGTCAACTCGCGATCAAGCTCCGGTTCAGAACGATCCTTCGCCATTTTCGGTGGTCGCATGTCCGAACTTTGAGCCCGGTTCCCACTTTTGCTGGACATACTCATCCCTACACCCCGTAGAGCCGGAAAGTATCGCGCCCGGTCAGCTCGCACACTGCGCCGAGGTCGACCAGCCGGTCGCAAAGCCGCCGCGCGGCGCGATCCGGCAGGGGCAAGGCCGAGGGAGCAACAGCATCCCGGGTCAGGAACATCGCGACGGCGGCCGCCGCGCCCTTGGCACGCAGCTTCGGCGCGACCACCTTGAGATGCTCCGCTCGACGCGCGAGGTCTGCCGAATGACGCACGGCGCCTGTTGCCGATGAGATCAGCGCGCGATGGCAGGCGAAGGTCAGGTCCTCGCCCCGCTTGCGCAGGTCGGCGCGTTTCAGACCAGATGCCAGCAACGGCACGATGTAATCCCAACCGAGCGCCTGCGCGAGCGCCGCATCGGCCAGGATGAGCACCGGAACATCCGCACGCGGCGCCTTCGTCAGAACCGCTTCCAGTACCATCGCGGCACGGGTCACAGGTGCCCCTTTCCCCGCATCAAGCCACGTGACGATATTGTCCGTCTCAAGGGTCGGCAAGGCGCGCCCCAGCGCCTCGACCGACACCGGCCGCTCCACTGCGCGACGCCATTTCTGATATGTCTCGCCTGCAGGTCCGGGCAGGTCGCCGGGGCGCAAAAGATGTACGGCGTCGCGCAGCTCCCCTGCCCTCTCTGGTCGGCCAGAGAACGCGACAGAAGCCTCCGCAGCGCGCAGCGCCAGCCGGTCCCGTAACAAGGCTTGGGGCACCTCTTCACGCCCCAACACAAGATGCAGATGGTTCAGCGCGGCGCCCGACAAAAACGCCACATCTTCAAGGGTTTCAGCCCGCGGGGCGGTGACCCAGGTAGGCATCCGAGGTAGCGTGTCGAGGTCGCAGTTAGGATCCGGTCGGGCAAATGTCATGAACAGAGCCTACACTCGAACGGCGCTTTTTACCAGATAATAGCATCTAAACCGCCTCGCTTTGAAGTTCGTAGTTATGTCCAATAAGTTTGCCTTATCGGACACCAAAGAATATGCTCAGCGACATGTCAGAAAACAACGAGAAATCGATCTCAAAGCCGCCAAATGGGCCTTCGGTCAGCGAGAACAACGAGAGAGATCATCCCAGCAGCGAGGCTTTGAGCCTTCCTTCCTTTGTGGCTGGTTCAGGCACGCTCGATCGGCTGGTGGATACCGCGCGCGACTATGCGCGCGCCGCGGCCTCGGACAATACGCTGAAGGCCTATGCGAAAGACTGGGCGCATTTCGCGCGCTGGTGCCGGATGAAGGGCGCGGAGACTCTGCCCCCGTCGCCCGAAATGATCGGGCTCTACCTTGCGGACCTGGCGTCCGGAGCGGGCCCCTCCCCTGCCCTATCGGTCAGCACCATCGACCGCCGCCTGTCGGGCCTCGCCTGGAACTATGCGCAGCGCGGCTTTGCCCTCGATCGCAAGAACCGCCATATCGCCACCGTGCTGGCCGGGATCAAACGCAAACACGCCCGTCCGCCGGTGCAAAAGGAAGCGATCCTGGCCGATGACATCCTTGCGATGGTGGCCACCCTGCCTTTTGACCTGCGCGGCCTCAGGGATCGCGCGATCCTGCTGCTGGGCTACGCCGGCGGCCTTCGTCGCTCGGAAATCGTCAGCCTCGATGTCCACAAGGACGACACGCCGGACTCGGGCGGCTGGGTTGAAGTGTTCGACAAGGGCACCCTGCTCACCCTCAATGCCAAGACCGGCTGGCGCGAGGTCGAGATCGGCCGCGGCTCCAAGGATCAGACCTGCCCTGTCCATGCGCTCGAACAATGGCTGCACTTCGCCAAGATCGACTTTGGCCCAATCTTTGTCGGCACCTCGCGGGACGGCAAGAAGGCGCTGGAGACACGCCTCAACGACAAACACGTCGCGCGCCTGATCAAGCGCACCGTGCTCGACGCCGGCATCCGGTCGGACCTGCCTGAGAAAGACCGCCTGGCGCTGTTCTCCGGCCATTCGTTGCGCGCCGGTCTCGCCAGCTCCGCCGAAGTCGACGAGCGCTACGTCCAGAAACACCTCGGCCACGCTTCCGCCGAGATGACCCGCCGCTATCAGCGCCGCCGGGACCGGTTCCGGGTGAACCTGACCAAAGCCGCCGGTCTCTGAGCCCCTGCCCTATCACGCCGCCTGCCCACTGAGCCTACCATAGAAGCTGCGCTCGAGATGCAGCTCCCCTGCCCCGGCCTTCTCGACCATGCCCCGCAGATAGCCGCCCGGCGAGGCAACCTCGCCCGCACTGTGCTTCTCGAAGACGAGGGCAAACGCGGCCGTGGCCACCTGGGTGCCCATTCGGTCCTGCGCCACGTTCCAGGCATGCTCAGAGATCCCGATCATCGGCCTGAGTTGACCGGCAACCCGGTGCAGATCGCCCCAATCTTTCAGGAATCCACCCAAATTCCGCGCCCAGGATGCGAATTCCGGACAGGCCTGCATGATTGTCGGCAGATCGAGCGCTGTCCGCTTCTTGCGTACCTCGGCAACCCAGTCTTCCAGCTCCCTATCAACCCGCTCTTCGGGTTGGGCATTAGGCACCACACCCGCCGCTTCCTCTTTTTCAGAGGAATTACTAGTTACAGGATTAAGTTGGTTTGTAATTAGTATATGAGGTTCAGAAATGACCTCCCTGGGGTTCATTTCTTGAGTCTTCTTCGTGACTTGGGCGTGTTTATCATCGGTGTTTTCCACAGGTTTTGTCGCAACAGTCGCCTTAAGATAAGCCGCCTCGACCCGTTCTTGGAGTTCCTTGAACCATGCCAATAGCCGCTCCAACTGCTCTGAAGCTTCATGACGGCGCGGAAGTCGTTCCAGAAGCTCCTCAAAAAGCCCCGTGAATTGCCTCCAGGGCCCACGCAGAGCGCTGCTGAGAGCTGCCTCGATCCGGGCTCGGATCATCCGGCGCGCCACAGTGATCTGGCGCTTCAGGCGTAGGCAGAGCTCGCGTTCAGCCTGCAACTCAGCATGAAGCTCCTCGAACTCCTCGACACGGGCTGAGAGCGGCGACAGATCGAAGCCATAGGCCTCGACGATGCGGCCATCGACGTCTCTGCGGCCCCACCGCTTGCCATTGGGGCTATCCTGGAAGGAGATCACGCCGATCTCAGCAAGGCGCCGCGCGTGGCGCTTGAGGGCAGACAGCGAAAAACCCGTTTGCTCCATCAGATAGGCGTTCGACGCCCAGACGATCGGACGCTGCCCCTCCTCCCAGTCCTGGGCCTGGGTAAAGGCCCCGAGCGTGTCGAGGAGCAACATGTCTCCGGCCTTCAAGCCGATATGTGCCCCCACGCGCTTAAGTGCCACGAATGCCCGTGTTTTGGGTACTGCTACCCGTTCACCGGCTTGGGCAAGTTGCTCAGCAACCCCAAGACCCGGTGTCGGCTTGCGCCAACCTGTATGTTTCATGCCTGTATCTCACCTCCGTTTATGTGGAGGCAAAAGAAAGCCGTTCGCTCAGGAGCGTTCGTCGTTGACAGTGAATCCTGCGAGACTTATCTTGAAGGTGACCAAACCATTAAGATCAGCTCTCAGGCCACACCGCTTGGGGGCTTTTCTTTTGCCTTTATTTCGATTGTCGTTCCTTTTTGCTCCTTGCCTCGTCGTTCTGGAGGATATGTCGCTGACATTGTCGTCAGTCGGTTTCCTTCCCCGAACCTTCGGCGCTCAAGTAGTCGGCGACTAAATCTCCGAGCTTCTCGAGACGCTCTTGGTCTATCGGCACACCTGCAACCTTGATGGATAGGTTTCCATCGACTGAAGTCGCCGAAAGATTTCGGTTGCCCACCTTGCGTTTGACCGTGAGCTTTCTGGGCTTTGCCTTCGGTTTGAGCTTGGGTTTGTTCACCCTCTCCAAGCTCGCTAAGGCTCCCTGCAAATCACGAAAGCTCATGTCGTAGACATTCTTGAACGCGTTCAAGATCTGATCCTGCGCAGCGAAAACAGACCTCGCTCGTGAGACTAGGCTCTCATGCACGCCAATTTTCTTTGCGAAGGCCACAGCTGTCAGCTTGTCTGCCCCAGAAGCCAACGTTTCATACATTTCACCAATCGAAACCAAACGCTCAAATGGGCTAAGATTCTCGCGCTCCTCATTCTCGCGGAACCGCAGAAACAACATCTCAAACTTGCTGTTCTCGGCGTTTCGCGCTTCCGGCGAAGCGAGGATTGCACGAAGAGGTAAACCCAACTCCGACGCGGCCGCCAGTCGGCGGCGTCCTGTAAGCATGACAAATGGAACACCAGTGACGTTCGACGGCTCCAACGGATCCGGCTCCCAATCCGGATCCTCGGGCCACACCAGAATGGGTGTGTCCTGCCCGTTCGAGGCAATGCTGTTTACCAGAGACCTGAATGCTTCCTGGGACATCCAGTCTTGACGGCGGTCTGTCCCCATCGGATCTGATATCTGGTCTGGCGACAGGCTTATTTCGTGGCGGCCGTTTAAGATATCCGAACAAAGCTCAGCTCTGCTTCGCTCCACAGCGGCTTGCGATTGCGCAAGCGCCCCTGATTTCCAAGCACTGCCGGCCCCCTTGAAAGGAGTAGAAACAGCGTCGCCCGTTTCTGCCCGGCCTTCGGGACCGGGCGTGCGCTCCTTGGATGTGTCGGGACTAGTAGCCTTGCTGACCAGCGACCTTGGAATACTGCGTTTCATGCTTCACCCTCGCCGTCATCTTCATAGAACTCGTCCATCCATGTATTGGCATAACCGCGTTCGAAGCCCGGCCAGAGTCGCGATACTATGGCGTCGTTAACCGCATCGGCATTCGTGATGAACCGGTTGATCCCCTTGCGTTTTCCCGGCGTGTCCGGCTCATATTCGTATACGGATTGATAGACGTCCGACGCATTCGAGATTGCGTCGGAACGCAGATAAAACACCGGCAGAATTTCCGTGGGGCAGTGTTCCAGCAGGTTTCCGATGTGGTTTAGATCCTGCGCATTGGATCGTTGGACGATCGTCGGCAACAGCATGTTGGCACCAGTTCCTATTTCGATCCGTTCATGGGCCAGAATATGCTGAAGCATCCCCAGCAGGCCGGTCACAAAGGTCGACAGCGTTGCGATGTCAAACCCCTTCATGGTTTGCGGGATGACCAGCGAAGTCGACGCAATCACGTTATTCAGCTGGAAAAGTGTCAACGCAGGCTGATAGTCGATGATGATGACATCGAGGGTCTCGGTCAGCGCAGCGTTCAGTCGCTGCTGATCGACCTTGCCCTCGACTACCAATTCGTTGGGCAGCGTTTTTGGCGGGTGGCCCGCTTTCCAGCGATCAAGGGCATCGCGCAGGTAGCGATAGAAGCTCTTTCCGGCGGGGGCCTCTCGCACAAGGCGCGCAATCTGGATCTCTCCCTCAGACGTTTCGCCATGTGCCGGCAGCAGACGCAGCCCCGGCCAGGAGGTCTTTAGAAAGAAGCTGTCGAGCGTCTGCGCATCGTGATCAGTGTATGGCGCATCTTCCGACTGGAAGAGGCCGGCAAAGTCCACCATGGAGGCGGTGTTTTCGTCGGGCATCTGGGGAAGACCTTCACCCCCGACAAAGTAGAGCGTTATCGTGCTTTGCGGGTCTGCATCCATGACACCAACGCGCATGCCGTAATGCAAGCTGAGATACTGCGCAAAATGCGCGGCGCTCAGGCTCTTAGCCGTGCCCCCTTTCTGGCTGGCAAACGAGATGACGGGTAAGGGGGCGTCGGGTTTGCGCCAGGCTAGGTAGTCGTAGGGCCGCTTTGCCGAGGCCGCCAGAAGGGCCCGCATGTGCATCAATTCGGAAAGCGTGAAAACACGCTCTCTTCCAACATATTCGCCCGCGGGAAAGTCGTCGCTCGAATTGGCGAACTTGGTTAGATACTGAATACTGACGTTCATAAACCTTGCGCACTGGCGCATTGACCACGTGCGCTTGATGCGCTGACGCAAGGTGAGTTCCTTGTTCACTGCCACCATCGTGCGCTCAAGCCCACGTGACAGGTCCGTCAAAAACTGTTCTAGACTACCGCTCATTCCTAAGCCCTGACTTCGGTTGGGTCCGAGTTCGACTCGATTCTGCTTCTATGGTAGCACGGTTTTGGAGGAAAAATAAAGATACCACGCGCCTATGAGTTTCAGGCGCTTATTTAGAAGCTCCACCACCCCTAAAACTCCAATCTTGAACGCGTTCAAGATTGGAGTCTTGATGGGCCGGTCGGTGGAGAACCGACCGGCCTTAGCCGTCACGCGGCGTCTTTGGGACCCCAGGGGATGACGGCCTGCAGGGACAGATCGTCCTGGTTCGCGGCCTTGCCGAGGTTGGCGTTGAAGCCGTGGTCGCGGATGGTCAGCGTGTAGTAGTCAGCGCCGGTCTCCTTGTTCTGCTTCTTCCAGATGCCGCCGCACTCGACCAACTTGCCGCGCGGGGAGCGGCCGAGGACGCGGTGCGTGGGGGCCATCGGGTTCGAGCTCGCGACGGGTTCGACCGTGATGTCGAGGTCGAAGGTCAGGGTCGAGATGGAGCCGACGCCCTTGGCGGTTTCGATGTCGGCGCTGGTGAATTTGATGCAGTTCGTGGTCATTGCTCTTCTCCTTGTTTGCGTTGCAATGATGGTCACCTTGCAGCTGGCCAAGGCCCGGCCACACCGAAGGCGGAGCGCAGCGGAGAGGGGCAGGCGCCGGTCTTTTTGGTCCGCGCGGAATGACCCGCAGGGTCAGGGGAAAAAGATCGGCGACAACCTTTGTGGACGGGACGACAGCTGCGACCAGCATGTCATGCAACTCAGACAAAGGGAGAAGTGCGGTGGCCATGAAGGAAAGTAGGGGAACAGACGAGAGAGATGCCGCAAGGAGTAGGGATTGTCTTCTCGTCCATCCAAACTTCAAGACTCTTCGAAGACCAAAGCCGTCAGATCACAAATCGATGGCAACGGCAGAGCATTCGCCCATCCTTCCGTGGCATCACAGGGGCGTTTGCGTTCGCATTCGGAGATGCAGGCGTCCAGATACCATCGAGTTGCCAGACACTCATCCGCTCTGGTGCCCGACTAATGGCCAGACCTGGCTCTGAGATTCTTCGCGTGTCGCTGTTATCCTCAGACCAATGGAAGTGTCCTGAGCCAGAGATAAAAACGAGGTCATAGCGCGCTCAACAACTCGATTGCATGTGCCAGTGGTAACGCTCGAATGTCCTTCGCGACGGGGACCTCATGCTCACCGGCATAGACCAGGAGCTTTCGGTTGGCTCCAATGTCCTCGGCCCCTGTGTGAAATCCTCTCGAAACCTTTGGTGCAGTCGTCCGTTTGATCTCAACAGCCCAGATGTCGCCGCTTGGCAAACGCAAAACCAAGTCGAGTTCAGCACCGGCCGAAGTGCGATAGAAGAAAGGTTCGGTGCCTAAAGGGGCGGCAGCAAGAAGCGCCTCGATACAGAACCCCTCCCAACTGCCACCGACGACCGGGTGCCCGAGCAAGCCTTCTGTCGTGCCGATGCCCAACAGCGCATGCACGATGCCGCTGTCTCTCACATAGACCTTTGGCGATTTCACCAGACGCTTGCCGACATTCTCGTGCCAGGGCTGCAGGCGTCTCACCAGCATGAGATCGACGAGCAGATCGAGGTAGCGCCCAACGGTCTGGCCGGACACGCCCAATCCCTCGGCAAGGGCCGCGGCGTTCAGAAGGCCGCCCTGGACATGCGCAAGCATCGTCCAGAACCGCCGCAAGGTCGCTGCCGGAATCCGAGGTCCGAGGGCAGGGATGTCTCGCTCCAGATAGGTGCGCAGGAAATCCAGACGCCAGTCCATACTTGCCCGATCGCTCGCGGCCTGAAAGCTGTCGGGAAAGCCGCCGCGCAGCCAGAGCAAGTTCAACTGATCGGCCCCCACCTCGTCAGGCTGCAAGGGGGGCATTTCAACATATCGAACACGACCGGCGAGGGATTCCGCCGTTTGGTGCAAGAGGATATTGGAAGCCGATCCCAATAGCAGGAACTGTCCCGTCCGAAACCCGGCCCGCCGACGCTGATCGATCTGGCCGCGCAAGGTTCTGAAGAGGTCAGGCATCTGCTGCACCTCGTCGAGGATGACGAGTTTGCCCGCCTGTTCGTCCAGATAGAGATCTGGTTCAGTCAGGATTTGCCTGTCCGCCTCACGCTCAAGGTCGAGATAGACAGATGGGCGCTCTGATGCGATGTCGAGTGCAAGTGTTGTCTTTCCGACCTGTCGGGGGCCGAGAAGGACCACAGCCGCTTGGCTCTCCAAGGAAGACTGAACGAATTGTTGGGTCTTGCGTTTGTACATACCTTGCAATTACTCCACGATACGGAAGATTTGCAAGGTTAATCTTACCTACGGCCATAGCTAGTTGCTCAAGCCGAAGTATCTTACTGCCCCAGCAAAACAGCCGTGGCCAAGGAGCATCGACGCAAAATGAGTGCATTCAAATCTGTATCCAAGGGCCTCGAAGAGGCTCTGGCCTTCGCGAATGGCGATTTGGCCGACGCCAAAGTGCATGAAGTGTCCGTGGCGGAGGTCGATGTCGCCGAAGTCCGGCAACGGACGGGCCTGTCCCAGGCCGAGTTCGCCAAGAGCATTGGCGTCGCGAAAGGTACGCTCCTGAACTGGGAACACGGGCGCCGGCACCCGACAGGCCCAGCACAGGTTCTGCTGGCATTGATCGCCAAGAAGCCTTCCGTCGTACAGGACCTCTTGCGCGGGGCGTGAACCGGGGCCTAAGCCCCGATCCTCTTGATGCGGATTCCGAGCTTGCGGGCCTTGTCGACGATGTTCTCGGTGATGCCCGAACCGGGCGTGGCAATCAGACCCTGTGGCATGGTTTCGAGCATCTTGTCGTTGCGCTTGAAGGGGGCGGCCTTGCCGTGGCTCTTCCAGTCGGGCTTGAAGACCACTTGGGTAACGCCACGGGTATCTGCCCAGCGGGCCGCGATCATCTCGGCACCTTTGGGCGTACCGCCGTGCAGCAGCACCATGTCGGGATATTTCGTATGGGTGGCATCGAGGACGGACCAGATCAGATCGTAGGCGTGATAATCCCCGCCCGAGAAAGCGATCCGCGTGCCTTCGGGGCAGTGCACCTCGGTCTCTTTGCGGCGCTTGGCCGAGAGATAGGCCCGGCTGTCCACCACGGCGGAAGTCAGGCCGCGATGCGAGACCTTGGAACCGGTGCGGGGCAGCCAAGGAGACCCGGTGGCGGCCGAGAAGTGGTCCACGGCCAGATCGCGCATCTGTTCGAAGGCGTCGCGATGGTCCCAGAGCTTAAGCCCGATCAACTGGAGGCGTTCCAGTTCAACCGAAGCGACCTCGGAACCGTCCTGGATGGCCAAACTTTCCCGGACCTCGAATTCGTTATCGTCGAGAAGCTTCTGGATATGGGCAAGCCGGCGATGGAAGATCGAGGTGAGGGACCAGAGCATCTCTTCGAGATTGTCTTCCAACTGGCTGCCGGTGAGGAGGCCGATAGTGGTGTCGAAAAGTGTCGCCATGGCGAGCTCGACCTCGTCAGGCTGGGGCAGGGGGCGATGATCGGTCTCGCCGGGTCCTGGTGTTGCGCCATGAAGTGCGAGGTGGTCGAGGATGGCGGAGGTTACGCCGGTTTCCTCGGGGATGTCTGTCTGATGGGGCATTGTCTGGTTCCTCTGATTGATCTGACCCGATTTGGATGGGGCGATAACAGGACCGGCGGCGACCGGGCCGCATCCGTCAGGATCGGAGCGCAGCGGAGAATGCGCCCAGGGCCGGAAAATTGCTCCCGCGAGGAATGAGCCGAAGGCTCAGGGGAATTTTCTGGTGCGGGGCGCATTGCTGTCCGGGCGAGGAGCACTCTGCTCCGACCCGCCGGTCCATCGCTCCTCTTTTCCAAACGGGTTCAGATCGAACCCGCGGAACCTTTGCCCTGTCGGACGTCACTTATGGGGCTGGCGCTCACCCGTCCTCGATCTCCAGACCTTGTACTTTCATGGCCTCAAGCAACGACCGGCGCAGCGCATCTTTGCCAAATGCCCGCAGATCGTCGTTGAAATCGCCCATGTTTGGCACGAGACCACCACAGGCAATACCAAGCGATTCCAGTTGGTTACGCAGTCTCAGTGATGCGGTTCGTCCCGCTTCGTCATTGTCCCGCGCGATCCAGATACGCTTGATCCCCGGCGGCGGGATGAAGAGGCCGAGATGGGTGGCAGTGAGACAGGAGGCGAGGTCAAACTCGGAGAGAGCCGTGCCGACCGAGAGGGTGTTCTCGAGACCTTCACCGACGATGAGATCGCTGCGCGCCTTGCCGGACCAGAAGCGGATGGCATGGCCGTGCAGCTGTCCGAGGATCCGCTTCGGGCTCTCGATCTCGGCCAAACCGCCGGTGGACGGGTCGAGATAGAAGCGTGCGCAGCCGGTGATCTGGCCCCGATTGTCGGTGATCTTCGCGAGCAGGGCAGGGGCCCTTTGCGGCGGATCGGCGTCGTCCTCGCCCTGCCGCAGGAAAACCCGCGGGTGATAACGCAGCGCCGGACCCAGCCGTGTGATCCCGCGCCCCTGCAGATAGGTGGCAGCCAAGGTGCCGAGAACCGGCTTGCCAGCGGCAAAGAGCTTCCGCGCCCGCGCAATGCGTTTGCTAGAGGCAGCATCGGGGCACTCAGCCCTTTGGGTGTCACAAGGTAAGGAAGGGCAGGGGGCCTCGCCGAGAAAGGACCGGGCCTCCCTCAGCGTTTCCTTGAGCGTGACCGAACCAAGCCGTTCATGCATCAGGTCAATCAGATCGCCATACTCACCGGTCGCGAAATCGGTCCAAGATCCGGCTTTGCGCCCACCCTGAGCTTGCAGCCGGATGGCGAGGCTCTGACCCTTTGCGCCCGAAGTGTCGCCAACCTGCCAATAGTTGCCCTGCTTGGACCCCTCGGGGAAATACTGGCGGCAGAAACTCTCGGCGCGGTCTGCAAGATCAGCCGAGAGGTCTGCGATGCTGCGCCGCGCGCTCATGCGGCTGCATCCGCTGCGCTTGCGCCAACCGGATGCGCGGCAAGGACCCGCGCCAGCACCTCGGTGCAATCCACCGGGATGAACACCCGCGTCTTCCACTGGATCACCTCGGTGAAACAGCCCAAGGCCTTCAATGCGGGCAGTGCCGCGCCCGACGCTCCGATCAGCTCGAGCCTCGGCTGTCCCATGACCAGAGAGCGACGCAACTGGTAGCCCCCAAGCAGGCTGAGGGTCGTCTTCGCGTCCATGACCGCGCCGAACACCTCCTGCGGCGTCATCTCAATCTGGCAGTCGAGACCAAGGCGCGCATAGACATTGAGAAGCTGTTCCTGGCTGACCAAGCGGCCGATGGCGCGCTCCCCGTCCTCGGTCTGCAGACGATAGATCCGCATGTTGTCGGCGGGCAGCCGGTCCCAGATCGGCAGGAGGAGGCCGCAGATCAGCGTGATCTTCGATGTAGTGAACTCCGGCACCGCGTCGACCTCGGCCTGCCAGAGCTGCTCGAACATCGCATCATCGATCTCTTCCCAGTGCGACTTCGAGAACTCGGTCAGCGCGAGGATTTCGGTCGCCATGGGCCGCAGGAGCTTCACCCGCAAGATCGGCACGCCATCCTCGTCCATGAAGGCCGGCGCTTTCACCATCAGGGCCGCGCGTTTGGAGGTCTTGTTCCAGCACAGCGTCGCGCCTCTTGTGTCGGCGCAGATGGCTTTGACGCGGGGCAGAGTGAGCGGATCGTTGCGATCGATACGCTCCACGGTCAGCGCAGTTGCCGTCGCGCCCGTCGCCTCATGCTCGAAGATGACCTTGCGATCAACGATCTCAAACTTCTCGGCGCGCAGGGTCTCTAGCCCGACATCGAGGGTGCCTGCCTGACGCGCGTCCTCAATTATCGCCGAAAGAAACCCGCCGAAGGCCTCGAAGATCGCGTCCTGCATGTCGATGCGGAGCGCGAGGCAGCGGTTCAGGAACTGCTGGATCGGCGGCAGGGTTTCCTTCATCGTGCCATCCGCCTCATCGAGCGTCAGCCCGGTCATCTCCTGGAACCTGGAGTAGGAGCAGGCGTCGATCTTGCCCGCGCGCAGCTTGTAGAAGAACTGCCGCAACGCCGCTCGTGCATAAGGGCTCTCGAGGTTGTCCTCGGCGCGGAACATGTTCTGCCCACCCGTCTCGCGTTGCCCCTTGGTGATGGCCCCGAGCGTATCGAGGCGGCGGGCGATGGTGGAGAGGAACCGCTTCTCACCCTTCACGTCTGTGGCAACGGGGCGAAAGAGCGGCGGCTGCGCTTGGTTCGTGCGGTTGGTACGCCCCAGCCCCTGAATCGCATTGTCGGCTTTCCAGCCAGGCTCAAGCAAGTAATGCACCCGGAGGCGCTGGTTCTTTGCACCAAGATCGGCGTGGTAGCTGCGCCCCGTGCCACCGGCGTCAGAAAAGATCAGGATGCGCTTGGCGTCATCCATGAAGGCCTGGGTTTCGCCGAGGTTGGAGGAGGCGGCTCGGTTCTCGACCTTGAGCCGCCCTTCACGCGTCCTCGCGATGCGCCGCTTGCGCCCCGTGACCTCGGCCACCGCATCGCCCCCGAAATGCCACAGGATCTGATCGAGCGCGCCCTGCACCGGGGCAAGGGCACCGAGATGCTCGACAAGCTCATCCCGCCGCCGCTCCGCCTCACGGCAGATAATCGGATTGCCATCACCATCGAGGGCGGGACGCGAGCGTAGGTCGCCGTTCTCGTCGGAGTAGGGCTCGAAGAGCTGCGTCGGGAAGCTGTGCATGAGGTAGTCCATGATGTTCTCGCGCGGCGTAAAATCGACCTGCAGGTCGTCCCACTCCGAGGGCGGGATCTCTTCGAGGCGCCGTTCCATCACCGCCTCGCTGGTCGAGACCACCTGAATCACGGCCGAATGCCCCGCGGCCAGGTCCGCTTCGATCGCATGGATGAGCGAAGGGCATTTCATGGCGGTGATGAGATGATTGAAGAAACGCTGCTTGTTGCTCTCGAAGGCCGAGCGCGCAGCGGATTTCGCCTGGGGGTTCAGCGTACCGGTCTCGGAGGAAATACCCGAGGCCTGAAGGGCGGCCTCCAAGTTGGTGTGGATGATCTGTAATCGCGAGGACGCGATAATGCGAAGGTGTCCGGGATTCAT
>NZ_AQQR01000035.1 GCF_002210095.1 Marinibacterium profundimaris
CCGCGCAGGCCGACCGGATGGCCGCCGAGTAACAGCCCGCACCGCCACAATGATCGAGGCCCCCGTCAGCAGGCGGGGGCCTTTTGCGTTCTGGTGTGATCTAGGTGATGGTGGTTTCAGGGTGACCTGTCGGCAGATAACCTGAAGGCCACCCGCCGACAGGCCCGGCGCTTCGCGCGGACGGGCATGACCTGCCCGAATAAGGTCCGTTGTGCCCTGTCCCACAAACCCAAGTTCAAGCCGCCCCACGCCTTAAACTACGTCACGTCGAAGCTCTAGTACGGCGTTCCAGTGGTTGCCGTCTTGGTCGAGAAACCTGTTGTCAACTAGCCAGCCTGAAAGAACTACGGCATTCGTTCCAACTCTTGCAACACGATCAAAGGTAGCAACCGTGGCGTCGTGGCTATCGCCCCGTCGGCTGATCCTGGTGAACACAAGCCGCTTTCCTCTTATGCCACCCGAGAGGCGCAAGAACTCAGCAAGCATCGCCTCGGCGGTATCGTCCGAAAGCTCCCCAAACAGAAGGTCCGTGACCTTTTCAGGTTCATCCTTGGACCGCCTTAGGAAGAAACGGGGATCGCTCTCAACAGAGCCCTGCCATGAGAACTCGTCCTCACGCAGACCAAGCCCGCTCTTTTGGTATGTCCACCCGTTAGCCATTCACGCCTCCCAAATCAGAGCGATAACTTAAGCTTACTGTGCCCTATTAAGAACTCGCGCAACTCAAAGTACGCGGCTTCCTCTACCCGAAGCGCAGCTTCAAGGACAGTGGCCGTTTCCTCAGCCCGATCTGCTTCATCGAATAAACGCCGAGCGTACTCCAAATGGGAGCGATAGTGACGGTAGCGAAGAAGGTCTGACGTCACCGCTGTTCCATCACGAAAGGCATGAAGGCCAACAATAACAATTGCCAGAATACTTGACCCGAGGACGAAAACCTCCGTCGCTGGGCTTGCTGCTCCGCCAACTAGCTGGCTGATTACAGCCCCAACCTGTACAAATACGATTCCTATCGTTGCAACACTTTCTATTAGGTTAGATGCCTTTTCGCGCTCGAATAGAGAGCCAAAAATTGGCAACGGTGCAGCGCCTTCCCTGAATTGTAGATTGACGTAGTCTTCTTGCCAATCGATCCGGAATTCGCGGTAGTATGCCTTGAACTGAATAAAGAGGCTTTGGTTCAAGGTTCGCGGTCGGCTAGCGTCCATAACTTGCTCATGACCAACTAGATACGTTTCCTCCAGTCGCTGGTCGTCTTTAATTTGCTCCGTATACGTGTTTCCGGAAATAGTGTTCTGGACTCGTTCAAGCTCTTTCTGCCGAACCTCATTCCATTTTTTTTCAGCGCGTACTCCACCTGTACAGACTAGATCGGCATGAACTACCATGAGTTGAAAATAGAACTGCCTCAGACGTTCTGCCTTCTGCCGTGCAACAAGCCATTCGTCTCGCTTTGCGCTCAGGACGAAACCTCGGCCAAGGAATAAACCTAGGACGAGCAGTATCGCTGCAGTGCCTGCCAACCAATCACTAAGCTGCGGGTTCGATTCCAGATAGGTGCGAGACAACCCCGCCGTCCCTACAAGCGTTATCAGAAGAGAAAGGACGATGAGAAGTATACCGACGAAGCAACTGCGGCGGGATACGCGCTTGGTGGCCTTCGCACACTCCTCATGTTCCTCAAACGCGGCTCTCAGCTCAGGCCAAATTATTCTGTCAGCTATGTCAGGATACTGAGAGCGTAGGTATGCTTCGTCACCTTCGTTACACAAAAGGTCGAAATTATATTTCTTTTCCATGTCATACCCACCAACAGATCAAAGGCTTTAGCAAGGGTAGGTTAACTCCACCTCGCCCCGGCACACAACAAACCGATCCTGCTGCCAGACGTTAACCAACCATGAAACGGGCTTGACACGAAGCAATCTATCGACGCTAAATGAGGTAGGGCGCCTACGTTGGAAACGGCGTAGGTTCTGGCATCAAATTCGGGAGAGCCTTAACTGGTGATCGCGAGCCAAGCTTCCGCGAGGGAGAAGGTGTAGAGACTGAACGGTGCCCACCTACGGCTAGTGCTACGGTGAAGAGACAGTCCGGACCACAAACAGCGACCTGGCAGTGAAAACTGTAGTGGTGAAGGGGGCGGCTTGACCGCCCCCTGCTCGTTCAACTTGATGTCTCATTGACTAAATTGTGGATATAGTCAGCTACGTCTGCTTGCTCTACGAAATGTATCTGTCCCCACGCGCCATCATTCTGCGCTCTCTCATTGGCCATATTCCAATCGAGAATTGCTCGAAATTCTCGCATCAGTCGCCTCAGCTGACGGCGACGCCCAGCGGGAGCGCCAAACCTCTGTTCATTTTCCCGCGCTATTCGAATCCTAGGAACCATAGATAGTGGATACACCGTACGGGGTATATCAACTACAATATCCGGATGTTCACGCAACATCATTGCGCCAAATCCGAGATTGTTATACTCACCATCCTTCTTTTCTAGAATAGAGGCCGACATTAGCGGCAACCCTTTCTCCGCCATGGCATCCTCCAAATCTACTCTCGCCTTTCCGTAGTTATCGGTTTTGACAATATCGGGAATGACGACGACAAGCGCCGAAAGCCTCCCCTCTCTTACAACTGGTTCTTGTCCGCCATCGTCTTCTACAACTTTTACAACTTTCTGAAGAAAACCAGCCCCTTGCCGCCCAAATCGATTCAGTGTGTTTACGTGATACCCTGTCGCGATACCTGCAGGACCCGCAATGTTAACAATCGGTAGTCCTTGAAAATAGGAAGAAAAGACGCTTTCGCTGAACCCTACTCCGTCTTCACTTGTATAGTTGCTAAGAAGTCTATTCCGCAGCTCAACGTGCGTAAGGTCGCCAGGGTCATATTCATCTTTGAACGAAAAATTCATTATTGATCTGCTCTGAAGCAGATAGAATGGCAGGCTCTCTCCAGTTACGAGGATGTACGGTTTGCCGAGCGCGTTTACAGAACCGAGTTCATAGATAACACTTGGGCTTTCATCGCTGACATCAATAATTATCAGATCGCTACCCTCAACATGGTTGAGTACAGAATGTACGATGTTCGTACGATCATCGCCTTCTGGGGCAAGGACCCGAATTTTATCGGTACTATCGATTTTCTCATCTGCGTGAAGCGCCTTTGCCGCGCCTTCAACGATGCTTGCTATTTGGACTGTCTTTGTCCGCCTTACGTACCGATAACTGTCACCCGAAAAGGCTCCTTCGGGCACCATACGCCCAAGAACAAATACTCGTAACTCTTGCATTATTGACCTCCGACTTGCGAAGCTACAGCGCCCGTAGCCTGTTGACGTTTATAAGTACGCAGACCCGTCAGTGGGTCAGGTGCCTCACCAAGAGCATTCGCCCGGTGGCATCAGACTTCAGCGCTTAGTCCTTGTTCTTTGAAGGCCAGAAGCGCAGCGCTGCTGTGACGCAGCCAATGCAAAGAGCGGAAAGTGTCCCGGCGAAGGTGGCAGGAAGTCCGAAGACTGCAAGCAGCATAATACTGAAGACTGTGATTGCAACGAGCATCAGCACCAAGGTGAAGAGGCTATCCATATTCTATCCTTTCGACTCATTTTGCTTTGAGGCGAAGGCTAAACCATAGAGCTTAAGAAACTCTTTAACCTGCGTCCATCATTCGTCTTGGACAGAAGCCGCGTGCTATAAACTCGAAGGCAAAAGCGGTCGATGCTGGTGAAAAACTCCAGCCTTGATCGAGGCCGAACCGACTGATTCACTTGCCATATCGGCAAGGAGGGTCAGGCGATGATGGGATGACTGGAGACGCAGGATAACCTGTTTTACCGGTTTCGGATCGAGGATCATGTCCCGCAGGACCACCTTTTGCGTCGGATCGACTGGCTCCTCGATTTCGGCGTGATCCGCACGGAGCTGGCGGCACTCTACAGCCACACAGGTCGCCCGTCCGTCGATCCCGAGCTGATGCTCAGGATGCTGCTGATCGGTTATCTCTACGGCATCCGGTCGGAGCGGCGGTTGGTCGAGGAGGTACATCTCAACCTTGCCTACCGGTGGTTTTGCAAGCTTGGGCTGGAAGGCCGCGTGCCGGACCGTTCGACCTTTTCCAAGAACCGCCACGGGCGCTTTGCCGATGGCGATGTCTTGCGTCGCCTCTTCGAGAGCGTCGTGGAAAAGTGCATAGGCTTCGGGATCGTCGGCGGCACGGACGCGGCCATCGACGGCAGCACCATCGAGGCGGACGCGAACCGGGACCGCAAGGATGCGCCGGAGGTGGTTCAGAAAATCTGGTCTCGAAAGGACCAAGTGCAGCGCCCGGTTGCCGACTATCTGGCAAAACTGGCTGACGCCGATGGGGCAGCGCAATCCGGCCCGAGAAAGAAGCCGCCCAAGTATATCTCGGAGACCGATCCGGAGGCGGCATGGTCGCTGAAGGACGGCCCTGGCCGGTTCAGCTACGAGACCAATTACCTGGTGGACACGGATCACGGCATCATCGTCGATGTCGAGGCCACACCCGCCCGGCTCAGCCAAGAGATTGTTGCGGCCAAGAAGATGCTCGACCGCAGCAGGGACCGTCTCGACTTTTATCCCGACAGGGTGGCGGCAGATGGATCATACGGCACCGGCCCGTTCCTTGCTTGGCTCCTGAAGCGCGAAGTCACACCGCATGTGCCGGTGCTGGATCGCCAGCATCAGACCAAGGGCAAATACGACCTCAGCCATTTCCAATACGACCCGGAGCGCGACAGCTACACATGCCTTGAAGGCCATGAAATGCCGCTGCGCCGGATCAAGCAGGCAGACCGGATCAAAAGCTATTCCGCCGGGAAAGACACTTGCGGCGCATGTCCGATCAAGAAGGCCTGCACCGATGCGTCGTTCCGAACCGTCACGCGACACCTGGACGAAGAGGCCCGCCAGACGGTCCGCGATCTGCGCAACACAGCAGCCTATGACGAGAGCCGACGACGACGAAAGAAGGTGGAGATGTTGTTTGCCCATCTGAAACGACATCTCGGCTTCAAGCGCCTCCGGCTCCGAGGCCTCAAAGGAGCAAACGAAGAATTCCTCCTCGCCGCCACCGCCCAGAACCTAAAACGTCTTGCCAAAATGGTTCCGTGCTGAGGACCGCAACAACAGCAATCAGATACATTCAAAAATACTGCCTTTGACCGCGATTACAGCGGGTTGAAAAACCTCACTCAGGTCAAACACAAGATGTAGTAGGTCGAGTTTTTCACCTAAATCGGTGGATTCTGCCCCCCTGCCCCATACCTCGCAGGATCAGTGACCTAGCGCAGCCAGAACTACCCGGCAAAACCGGTGCGGTTCTGGCAGGTTTGTGGCCAGCCCATTTTGCTGCAAAAAGGACCCTTTTTGCGGCAGTGGATAGCGCGCTGCCAAGTGTCTGATTTTCCACAAGCTGGACTGGTGCAAAAACCTAGTGCAAAAAGAGTCTATGAAAATTGGCTACGCAAGAGTGTCCACAGAGGAACAGAACCTTGATCTACAGATCGAGGCGCTGACCGAGGCCGGATGTGACCGTATCATCACCGATCAGGCGCAAAGCGGTGCGACGGCAGCCGAAAGCCGAGCCGGGTTTGCCGAGGCAATGGAGTTGCTAGGCGCAGGCGACTTGCTGGTGGTCTGGAAGCTGGATCGTGTAGGCCGGTCTATTGCCGATCTGATCCACCTGCTGAAGTTGTTCGGGGATCGCCGCATCGAGTTTCGCAGCCTGACAGACGGGATCGACACGACGACCGCAGGCGGGCGGCTGGTGTTTCATATCATGGGCGCGCTGGCCGAGTTCGAGCGCGATCTGATCCAGGAGAGGACCAAGGCCGGTTTGCGCGCAGCGAAGAAGCGCGGAAAACGCTTGGGCAGGCCCCCTGCACTCACAGGCGCTCAAATCGCTCATGCGAAGGCTGCCATTGAGACGAAGCGCGAGACAGTTTCCGGGATGGCCGAGATACTAGGCGTGAATCGAAGTACCCTTCAGCGAGCCATTAGGGCATCGGCACGTTCCAACTAGGCCGTCAGGTTTGTTTAATGGTCCACCCCCGTGGGATCAGCAGTACATCATCTTCACCAACGGTTGCTGGAGTGTAAGTCACATTGAGCAGGCGTTGAGGGACAACAAGTTGCTGAGACAAGTTTCCATTCAGCCGTTCTATGACGGTTTTTGAATAGGAGGGGATGCCATCGAGGTCATCCCAATCGGCTTCTGGAGGCTGCAATAAATCCTTTCCTCCGACAAACACAGCCTCAACAAGATATCCTTTCTTCTCTTTCTTTGTGGAGACGGTGACGTTGAGTTCATGCCCCCGACCTGGAAGTTCAATGAAGTTGGCACCCGCAGCCGCAAGAGTGTCTGCAATGAAATCGAAACTGGCCTTCAACGCCGGGACTTTTTGCAGGTCAAACACCTCATCGAAGTAGCCGCCTTTGATCTTGGGGCGAAGATGTCCAGTTGAATCAAAGAAAATTTCGAACAGCATGCCGTCCAGCAGCGCCTTGCGCTTTTTTGTCTGGAACTTTGCAGTGCGCGCTACAAAATCTTCAATAAAGACGTCCGCTGCGCCGGATGACCCACAAGCTGCCTGATATATGTTTCTGCCTAGAACAAACAGGTTGTTCAGGCTCATCCTTTTTACGCTTTTTTCATCAAGTTTCAGAAGCGCTGGATTCTGTACATACCAATTATAGCTCTTCAAATCTTTGATGATGTCATGAGACAATTTCGAAGTGTCAAGGCCGAACAGGCCGTCAGCGAGTGCTGTCTCATCGTACTCTTCAACGAGCTTGTCGATCCCAATGTTGAAGTAAAACTCCCCAGCAAGGGAGGTGTGTTCCCACGTGGTCTGTTTTCCCTTTGTGGCGGCAGCAACCGTGTTCCTCACCCGCTTGAACATCGTCTCAACCGGGCAGTCCTCTGCATCAATGTGCTGTAAGAGGGCTTCGGTATAAGTGCCATTCCGTCCGGTTCCATCTGACGCGAGTTCGCCGGGTGACGTTGCAAAGCCAATGATCGTGCCCTTTGGAGCATAGACCGATGCCAGTCCGCGCATGGAAACATCCCTGTGCCAAGCTCTTTCCCATGGGTTGTTTCGGCACGCATCTAGGACGATGATTTTCGTTGAGGCATTCGATTTTGCCATTACGTCAACCACCTTATCTAAAGACAAGGAGCTGTGTTTCGCATCAATTTCAGACGATCCGTCGGTGTCTACGGCAAGCAGATAGTTGCTGCCATCAATTTGCATTCCATGACCGGCGAAAAAAAACATCCCGACATCATGGGTTTCTAGCAGTTTTCTGAATTTCTTAAGTTTCTTCTCCATATCTGCATTGGAGCAATCCGTGCCAAGAATCACTTCAAAATCATATGACTGGAGCTTTGCACATATATCCTCGGCGTCGTTGACCGGATTGTCTAGCTCATCACCTGCTGGATAGTCCGCGTTGCCCAAAACCAAAGCCGCCATTTTTCTCTTCAACGTAAATCTCCGTGATAAACTCTGTTTCGTATTCTAGTTTGTTGCATCGACGGCTGCATTATTCGTAGTTCCTTGAATCGTCTCCCTGCCCCCGCGTTGCGCGCCCCGTTGTTCCCGCATGGAGGCGCGGGAAAAGATGAGCCAGCCGATATCCATGTGATGCGCCAGGCAGCCCATCCATACGCTCATAGCTTTCGACCGTGACAAGACCATTGATGTTGAGAACTCCAAGCGCCTTCTTGATCTTCCGCAGATGGATGCCGGCATAACTAGCGATCTGATCGTAGGTGCTCCGCGTGACGTTCTGCGACGTGTCGCGGCGGGCCGCGAGGGTGAGGGAGATTTTCAGTGCATCCAGCTCTGCCGCCTTGCGCAGATAGAAATCGTCAAACATCGGCATCTCGCCGGAACGATCATAGAGTGGCTTTGCGGGCAACGCGGCCCAGACATGACCTTCACCGTAGTTGGTGAGCTGGTATGTGCTGCGGCAATGAGCTTCCCTCACCACCAGTTTGCGCGCTTCCAGCAAATCGAGGCCATAGGAAACCTTGGTACGGCTGATGCCCGTTGCGGTGGTCAGCTCGTCATAGGTTGTCCGCGCAAGCCCGTCAGTGAGATCAGCGCGATGTGCGATTGCCATCAGCACCATCAGTGCGGCTGTTTCCGAGGCTCCTGTTTCCGCGCGCCACTTGAAACGCGACAGGCCACCTTCCTCAATCCATGCGGACGGGAGCTCTACCCATTTTCGCATATTCATTCGCCGCGCTCCTTTGTGATGGCGCGCAGGACAACATGCAGGGCAAGACCGGCTACCCCTACGGCGGCAATGCCGAGCAGCAGGGCGAGAATTGTTGGGGGCGCATCCAGCAAGGAAGAGAGAACGTCATCAGAAGGCATATCAGCGGTCCTTTCGCAAAATTTCAGTCGATCATGCCGAAAAAATGCGATCTCCCACCAATCATATCTAGATACACTTCACAGAAGTATAGGGGACTTTAACATCTATTCCTTTTTAGATCAGATATTTGCATCCAATAGTAACCGTCTTTATAGGTCTCTGTTTTAGTCCATGAGGTTCACCCGGTGGACCAAAATCCCAGAATCTATGATGTCGTACCTTACATCTACATGCAAAGTTGCATGGCCGAGTTTTAGTTGTTTGCCCTCGGATCACCTCAAACCAGGCGCTCTCTCTCGCTGGTTTGATACAGCCCGCTGAGGTTGTTGTGTTTCACTCTGAACTGGCTCCGACGCTTGATTGCCGGAGACAGTGTATCCGCTCTCTCCATCTTTATTCCAGGATCATAGTACACAGAGCCTGAAGCCAATGCCTGCAACAGAAGCAGCACGTCGGTTCCTTCGCACAGCTCAACCCGCGCCCCGTAGGAATATTCGGGCGGTGGCGCGCGCATCAGGGACGGTACATAGACAGCCTTTGCATGTTTCCGGTTCCAGTGACCAATCACGCCTTTGAAGCCCCACGAGGCGGCAACCCTGTCTTCCCGGTCGATCAGCGCGATCTGCCCATCCACATCCGTGATCTTGCCCTTATCGGGGTCGAACCCCTCCAGGACCAGTTTCAGACCTGTATCAGTGTGGAAATCCCGACCACTGGCATAGACGCCGCCGAAGTTTATCCGGCCTTCCTTGCCTGATTTGTCGGGGTAGCCATACCGGCGCAAGAAAGCCTCGACACCATCATCCCGATACACCCCGCCGGTCGGTTCCGGCGTCATCAGCGTGACCGGGCTTTTCGCGAGATACTTCACCAAATCCCGCACACCGTACTGTTTGACCTCCCAGCCCAGATAGTCCGGTTCAGCATACCCGTTGGGCGAGATGCCAAGTTCCGCCTCCAGGGTGTATCCCCCGCCATTCCGGGCGTTGTAAGGGGCAGCCACGCCGTTCTTGCCCATCTTCTGTGACGGCACCCAGCCTTTGGCGTGGATGCGCCGCAGGGCATCGAGCAGCATCTGGCGGGAGCTTGTTCCCTTCTGCCGAAGCGATTGCAGATTAAGGAAGACCCCTGAGGTTTCCAGCGTGCCCACTTTCTCAGTCAGAGACGCCGCTTCCGGTGTCTCTCTGCCGACAACATGGCCGATAACCCGCCCGTCCGGGCATACCCCGAAGAACAGCACCCGCCCTTCATCACGTGACCGCATCAGCGGCGCTGGCGCGCGCGCAGCGCCGCGCAGAAAGCCGGACATGCGCACTTCAGGGTACTTGGGGTAGAGGATCAGTTGAGCATCCGGCGCAGGTGCTATGCCTTGTTCGTCCATCCACCAAAAATCCACCGGCGCTTTTGCACGATCCCGCACAGACCCTGCGACCTGACTGCCGTCCTCTTCGATCTCACCATGCGGAATGATGTTAAGCGCGCCAAACCCGCCGCCGAGATAAACCTGGTTCTTGGAATTATCATTCGGAGCGAGCTGCTTTGCGTAGAAACGCGTCGCTCCATGAGCTGTCATCTGATCGAGAATGCGAACAACAGGGTCAGTCAATCCATTGGCCTTCAACACAAAACTGCTTTGTGTCAGAGGATAGCCAGAGAGAAAGGGAGTCAATCACTTCAGGCAAAGTCCGCTTGCCGCGCCCTTTGAGAGCACATTCCCATACGATGCCCACTCTCCAGCCTGCATCGAGAAGGCGGCTGAGAGCCTCAGCATCACGCCGGGCATTGCCGTTGATCTTGTCACGCCAGAACTCCTGCCGGGTTTGCGGCCAACGGAACAAAGGGCAATGATGCCGGTGCCAGAAACAGCCATGCACGAAGATCACGGCGTGATGTTTTGGCAGAACAAGGTCAGGTCTGCCGGGAAGGCCCCTGCCCTGTAATCTGTAGCGAAATCCTTTGGCGTGCAGCCCGCGCCGGATCATCAGCTCCGGCTTCGTGTCCTTCCCCCGGATCGCCGCCATGTTGCGGCGGCGCGCGTCGGCAGAATGAACGTCAGCCAACCTTTTGCAGCCGGGGCTGATCCATCAGCTTCAGGACGTGCGGCTGCATCAGCCGGGCGACTTCCGCAAAGACCGGCACGGCAACAGAATTCCCAAACTGCTTGTAGGCCTGGGTATCCGAAACCGGAATCCTGAAACTGTCATCAAATCCCATCAGCCTTGCGCATTCACGAGGCGTCAGGCGGCGAGGGTTCCTGCCTTCACCGCGACTGACCAGGATTTCTGAGCCATCCTTGTAATAGCGCGCCGACAACGTTCTCGCGATGCTGTTGCCATCAACGAGGCCAAACCCAAACCCGTTGCCTTTGGCCCGATGCTTGGCTGCATAGTCCTGCAGGTACGTCCAGAGCTTGTCCGTGAGCGTGTATTTGTCGCTGACCTTCGCATCCAGCCCGACCGTGTAATGTCCCTCAGGGGCCTCTGTCCCGTCCTCTGGGTGCAGGATATCCCGCATCCCCCTGCCCTGCCGTCCGGGCAGATTCAGCTCTTCAAAGCTGAAGTCCGTGGCTTCCCGGAAGCCAACCATAACGATCCGTTCCCGGTGCTGTGGCACGAAGTTGGCCGCGTCGATGATCTGGGTATGCAAAGTGTACCCCAGCTCCTCGGTCAGAGCGCGCCGGATCACCTCAAACGTCCGACCCTTGTCATGGCTCTTCAGGTTCTTGACGTTCTCCAGCATGAAAGCTGCCGGGCGGTGGTGCATCAGGATGCGCAGCACGTCGAAAAACAACGTACCCTGGGTTTCATCGAGGAAGCCGTGTGCGCGTCCAAGCGCGTTCTTCTTGGATACACCAGCGATCGAGAATGGCTGGCACGGGAAACCGGCCACAAGAACATCGTGATCCGGGATATCCTCTGGGTCTACCTCACGGATATCTCCCGCGATTGGGCGATTGTCCGGGAAGTTGGCATGATAGGTCTGCTGGGCGAAACGGTCCCATTCCGATGTGAAGACACAACGGCCCCCTGCCCCTTCCATGGCTCTTCGCAAGCCACCGATCCCCGCAAAGAGATCAATGAAAGAGAATGATGCGTTGCTGTCATGGCGTTGCCTTGAACGCACTTCCATCCGAAGCAGCTTCATTACAGCTTCGCGCGGCACTTCCTCACCCCGCTTCCAGCGGTAGAGATGGCCTTCGGAATATCCCAGAGCTTTGGCGGCTTCAGGCATCGACCAGCCGCTCTGCGTCAGCAGCATCTCAAATTCTGTCATGTCAGGTCAGTTCCGCTCTGTCTTTATCTGGGAATTTTTCTGACACTCTGACGTTAAGATTCCCTAAAGGCAAGAACATTTAGGGAAAATATGAGTGGCGAGTACGGCTAGCCACGATAGGCAGACCACATCCGCTCTATGAGTTGTCCCTGTGTGATCCCAAGCGCTTCAGCCTCAGAAGCTATTGCTTCACCAACTTCCGGCAGCACTTTGGGATGTAACTGGTACGTGCGCGGGCTTGGTTTGCGGCCCGGCTTCTTTCGTGGGGTTCGATCCAGAAAGCCTCTCGCTTCGCCAACTTCATCTACGCGCCGGACTTCTTCAACGGTCGTCCCTTTCGGACGGGCTTTCAGCCCCGCAAGCCTATTTGAGCCGCTCATAAACCGCCTCCGTGAATGCCTGAGCGTTTGCCAACGCCTTATCTACCTTGCCGCCTGTGACCATCTCCGGGTCATTCATCATCGCTGTCAGATCGCCCCCATAGGCGAACAGTTCCGAGAACGCTGCGCGCGCGACCAGGGACGGCTCGATCACATCGATCCCTGCCCCACTGAGCTGTTCTTCCAACTCCTTTTGGACGCGGCTTTTGACGGCTGCGCTGGTCTTGGTCAGCACCACAGCATGACGGATTGACCGCCCAAGCGCTTCTTCCTCTTCGCGAACCAACGCCAACGCTTCGGACCCGATCTCCGCGTCCAGCGCTGTCGGCTGCATCGGGACAATCCCCAAATCCGCCTGGGAGATGGCGCGACTGACGAGCTGAGAGGCAACCCCTTCGAGGTCCACAATGACGATCTTGCCGTCACCATCTGCGCTCCGGATGGTCGGAACGATCTCTGAACGGCCAACATCGCTCTTCAAGGTCACACCGGAAGGTGCGCCATGAGATGCCCACCGGGTAAGAGACTTGTTCGGGTCACAGTCAAGCACCGTGACATCCGCGCCCATGCGGGCGAACTCAGACGCCAGAAGAACGGCGCATGTCGATTTTCCAACCCCACCTTTGGGGCTTGCCATAACGATGACGGGCATTGCTCGATCCTGCCACTTTTTTGTTACCGGATTTATATCTCATACCGGAATTAAATCCAACACCGGAAATCATTCCTTTACCGGTTTTATTTCCGTTACCGGTTTTTAATCTCAGGGCCTACCTCGCTTCTCAAACCACTTTCGACAGAACCCAATGAAAGCGCGGTCAGCGTTGCGGGGCGGCTCAACACACCAGTCGCGCCACTCACGCTCCAGGAAACGAACGTCCCAACCCGGCGCTGCATGGCGCGCTTCTTCGTAGGTGTCGGGCTGCAGCGGTGGAATACTGCCTTCAACAAGCTGGGCGGGAGACATCGTGCCGCGATTGGTGAACACCACCATGTCGGCTTCATCCTCAAAGGTTACGTGGTAATCCGGCAAATGGTCATGCTCTGCGAGCTGACGGATCATCTGCCGAAAGCGCTTCTGGGGGCTTTGCGACCCGGTCTTAAGCAGCAACTTAGCCAACGTGATGCGCCAGGTTTTCTGCTGCCCGCAATGCTTCCGGGCGATCTCGTACACCCGTCTTTCAATGGGCTTGCGCAGGCGGAAGTAATCCCGGTGGAGGGTCAGTACCTCTTCGTTTCGGATTGCGTTGAAAACCCAGTCTGACAGCTTCACTTCACACCAGAGAAGACGGCCATCGAGGCCATGTTTTCGCCTGATCGACGACGCATCGATCAGACCAAAACCATCGACTTGCTCTTCATCGCCAGTGACGATGTTTGTCCTGATCCGCGTCCCTTCGAGGCGATCAAGGGCATCAAGCAGGGACTGATACTCCCGGCCACTTGTGCCGCGGTTGGTGAAGATCAGCAGCTCTCTGGAGTTGATGCGGACACGGGGCGAAACGGCTTCGCCTTCCTTCAGCTTCGCCATGATCTGACTGATGCAGTAGATCAGAATGTCCTTGTCGTAGATCGTCGCCAGACCCTTCACGCTCGGCGTAATCTGAAGCCACTTATCGCCATTCTCGTAGCGCTTGACCGTCGTCTCAGGCTTCTTTGAGAGGGAATAAAACGGATGCTCCATATGTTGCATCACGTCCTTCAGGACAGCGTCAGCCACATCACAGATGAACAGATCATGCTGCGGATGGCGATCCGGCAGGAGCGGGGCGAGGGCATTCGTGTTATCAGTTACCATGAGGCGACATTCGTGGTTTTAGTTACCGCAGTCAAGATTCGTGTTATCAGTTACCAGAAGCGGGATTTCAGTTACCGGGATTCGTGTTATCAGTTACCACGCGGCTAGAAAATTTATTTCTTTTCAAGCATCTACGCAAAACTTTCAGGCCCGTAACACAGATTCTAACACCTATATAACACCCAGCATCTCAAACAGAGCCAACCACCATTAGCGCTTCACCGCTCACCGTTGGTAGAACACACAAGCATCGACACCCGTGGTTGTCGTAGTCCAGGACGCTCCGAGGACAGCGCACATGGAAGCGTTGCTTGCTAAGAAACGAGGAAGCGTCACCGTCAGGATAAGAGCCAGAACGACAGCACCCAGACCAAACCAAGGAAGACGGGTTTTGAAGCGAACCAGCTTTTGCTCCCGTTCCCAAAGCTGACGCATGATGTCCGATCTGGCATCCTCAGCTTTCCTGAGAACCTCCTGAGTGTGGTTGGAGGCCCGGAGCAGATCACCGGCCATCTGGCCAACGCGGGTGAGGGTATCGCCGATCCTGCCATCAATGGTTGCGCCGACAACCTCGCCATAGTGTTCCGGGTCGGTTTGCTTTTGAGCGGCGAAGGCGGCAGAACGTGCTTCCGTCGCCGTCTTGTTTACGCGGTCGAGCACCCGTGTCTGATCATCCACCCGATCCGAGATGCTGGCGACTGCCGTAGCGAGAAGATCGAGCGTCTCGCGCAGATCGTCATCTGAGAGCGGGGCAGGGGAGGCGGGCGTGTCGGACATGGCGGATTGCTTTCGGATTATCGGGCGTCTGGCGTGAACAGCCCGGAGAATTCAGGATCGGCGTAGTAACGCAGCTTTTGCGCAATGGCGGTGGCCTGCCCCTGGATGCGCAGGAGCTGGCGTTCCGAGGGGAGCTGCATGATTTCATCAGGGGTCAGCAGGTCGCGACCTGTGAGGTTGTTCGAGAAGCTGGGGCCATCTCCCTGTTTGAAACTGTCGTTCTGGAACCCGGCAGTTTCCTGGCCGATCCTCTGGCTCAGCCACTTGGCCGTCTCGAAGTCATTCACCCCGAAGACCTGTTGAACCCCGGCATTGGCGATGAAGGTGCCAGCACGGTCGCCGTAGAGGTCCTTGAGCTGGCTCGTGTCCTGCAGGATCGGCCAGAGTTGAAGCCCGTAGCCTGCCATCAGCCCCATGGCGCGCTCTAAGGCCTCCAGACGGCCCAGGGCCGCGAATTCATCGAGGAGAAAGAGGGCGGGGGCCTTGAGGCGCTCAGAATGGCCCTCTGACGCGCCCTGAGGCCGTTCAGCGTCCCGTGCGATGTCCTGAAGGGCCTGAGAGACGAGGAGACGCAGCCAGCGGCTGTATGCGTCCATCCGGTTGGGTGGCAGCACAAGGAACACCGAGGTGATCCGGTGGCGCAGATCGGAAAAGGCGAAGTCTGACCGCGCCAGGCACTTCGCGATCCGGGGGCTGTCCAGGAAATGGGTGTGGCGCTGCGCGTTCGACAGGACCGAGGCAGCTTCCCGATCTGCCTTGCCGAGGAAACGGTTGGCGGCGCGGGCAATCAGCCCGCCTGCCTCGTCGCTGTCCTGCATCAGCTCCAGCAGCGCCCGAAGCTTTTCCGGGGGCAGGGTGAGATATTCCCGGACGGTGGCGAGGGACCGGCGGTCGCGATCCTCGTGGCAGACACAGAACATGATCAGCCCGCCGAGGATGGCCTTGGCTTCTTCGTTCCAGTGCGCTTCCGTCACCTGTCCCGGCGGGTCCATCACAAGCGCTTCTGTCAGGGAGGCGGCATCCTCACCCAGATCGAGGCTGTTCGGCGTCAGCCGGTCGAGCGGGTTGTAGCAAGCCGAAGGATGACCGCTGACCTCAAAGGGATCGAGGACATGGACCGTTCCGAACCGTCGCCGCGCCTCGCCCGCGATCCGCGCGTTCTCGCCCTTGGGGTCGATCACCAGAACCGAGCGTTCCGCCGCCAGCAGGTTCGGGATCACGGTGCCGACGCCTTTCCCGGCGCGGGTCGGGGCGAGGGTGATCAGATGGGCCGGGCCGTCATAGTGCAGCAGCCGTCCTGTGTGCGGATTGCGTCCGATCAGAAGACCGGCATCTTCTTGCCCTTTGCCCCGCTCCAGCTTCTTCAGCTCTTTGCGGTTCGCAAACCGGGCCGAGCCGTGGCTGTCCCCGGTCAGCCCGAAATAGGCATCGGCCCCGGAAGCCATGCGCCAGTACTGAAATCCGAATACAGCGCCCACAAACATGAAGGGACCAAAGACCAGCCATTGCCAGGCACTTTCGCCCGGCGTCTGATCAAAGAAGGCGAAGATGAACGGCGTGGCCACCAGTGAGCCGAGCATCGCCCCGAACAGCACAGCGCCGATCATCCAGCCCAAAAGGATGGGCGTGAAGATCAGCCGCCCGAAGAACCGGAACAGACCCCCGAAGACGAGCATCACGCTCCGCATCAGGACGCGCCATCATCGGTAGGGGCAGGGGAGGGGGCGTCCCACTCTGCAAAGGCCTTGCGGTCCTGTTCACGGGAGAGGTTCCGGATCAGCCGGTCGAGCATGGCCGCAGCATTGGAATCCCGTTCCGCCAGGTCCATGAGCGCCCCGCCCAGGATCACCTTGCGGCGTGTATCCAGCTTGCGCTGTCTGGTGGCTTCCCGGTTCTTCAGAGCCTGCAGCCGGGCCTTGGCCTGGGCGTAGCGTTTCTCGGCACGTTCAAGCTCAGTCTCGGCCAATTCGGGAATCCACTTCAAAGAGGGCAGGTGTAAAGGTTAGGCTTGCCACAACCAGCGATAGCGCTTACCCGTAGGCCTGTAAAGGACAAGGGCGCACTTATGCAAACTCTCCACCTTCGGTTCCAAGATTTGCGTGCGATCTCCTTGAGGCAGGGCCTCAGCCGATGGCGAACTCCGTCCGACGCGATGCGCGCCGGAATGAAAGGCCCTCCCGGCCTCTCAAACTCTCCAGGGCCAACTTTGGCAGTTGGATCGCGTCCCGCAATGTCGCGTCAGCGTATCGCCCGATGCCCCACGATGGGGGCCGGTCTGCCGCTAGCGTCTCCCTTGCGGGAGGTTCGTGTCGTCGGACCTCATGGTGCCGACACGAACCGGGTTTGCCCCCGGCAAACCGTCAGTGATTTGTCCCCATATCCCGCCCCCCACAAGGCTGGGGATTTGGGGGCAGATCACTGGCAAGCCCGCGCCTCGGAGAGCCAGAGGCTCGCTTCGGACGGGCTGTCTTTTCCCCTCCAGCCCCAGCGGTGCGAACGCGCACTGCGATTTGGGGCGCGGGCCTCCGGGGAAAAGACGGTTGCGCAAAGCTGCGGCGGTCTTGGATCACTGATCTCCAAAACCACCGTCTTACGCCCAACAGGGAGGACGAAGCCCTTTCCCAAGGGAACCAGAAGAGGTTGGGCTTCATCCCCACTCTGCACCAACACCTCAGCTCTTGTCACGAGCCAAGAGTTGGGCGCTCTGCCACGGCGGCAACTATCGCCTTTGAGAGAGGAGGGCGCATGGCGAGCTACCACCTCTCTGTGAAGACGATCAAACGCAGCGCCGGGCGCTCTGCCACGGCAGCTGCGGCCTACCGTGTCGGGGAGCGCATCGAGTGCCAGCGTGAAGGCCGCGTCCACGACTACACCCGCAAGCAGGGCATCGAAGAGACCTTCATCCTGACCCCGAAGGACGCCCCGGACTGGGCTACGGATCGGTCCCGCCTCTGGAACGAAGTCGAGGCCAGCGAGACCCGCCGCAACTCCGTCACCGCCCGCGAGTGGGAGCTGGCCCTGCCCTCCGAGATCAGCGCCGAGGCCCGGTCTCAGATCACCCGCGACTTCGCCCAAGAGCTGGTCAGCCGCTACGGCGTGGCCGTCGATGTGGCGATCCACGCGCCGCACCGGGAAGGCGATCAGCGAAACCATCACGCCCACGTCCTGACCTCCACCCGCAAGCTGGAAGCGGAGGGCTTCACGGCCAAAACCCGAGTGCTCGATTCCGCGAAAACCGGCGGCGTCGAGATCGAGCAGATGCGCGGCCTCTGGGCCGAGTTGCAGAACCGCGCGCTGGAGCGGGCAGGGGAGGTGGAGCGTGTCGATCACCGGTCGCTTGAGGCGCAGCGCGAGGCGGCGCTGGAACGGGGTGACGAGCTGACGGCAGAGGAGCTGGACCGCGACCCTGAGCTGAAGCTGGGACCGGCGGCCAATTCTATGGAGCGGCGGGCAAAGGCGATGGCCGAGCGCCAGGGACGGGAATACAAACCCGTCACCGAACGTGGCGCTGTCGTCCATGCCGCCCGCCAGGCTCGTGCCGCGTTCCGCGAAATGCGCGCACGGCTGGAACTGGCGCGCGAGACCTATGGCATCGAGCGTGAGGCTGGGCAGGGTCGTGTCTCTGCTGGTCTGGCAGCGCTCAGGGCCGCGACGGCAAAAGATCGCGACCGCACCCCGGAGGATTTCCGGGAGCGGCTGGCGCGCGTTGTGGGCCGGTCACCGGACCAGGACGACACGCCCAAGTCGGAAGGCCGCAATTATGCGCGGGAGCGCCTGAAAGAGATCATGGAGAAGGACGCCGGGCGCGATGGTCAGGCGGCGGTTCACAAGCTGGACGGTCACAGCGAATCTGAGCTTGCAGGTGATACTGGGCGCGAGGACCGCAAGCCGTCAGTGAACGAGCGGCTCAAAGACGTGTTGAACAAGCCGCGTGAGCGGCTGGAAGGCGAAGACGAGCGCGAACAGGAGAAGGATCAGGAGGTCGAGAAAGATCGGGATATCGACCGTGATCCAGGCCTCAGTCATTAACGAGGCGATGTGAGGTCGTTTCCCCGTTCTTCATGGGAATGCTCGCCTGAGAGAAGCCGACACCGACCAGAAACGAAATCACGCCGGTGGCCGTCTTGAATTCGCGCACTCTGATCGCATTCTGTGTCACGCGCGTCCTGGCTGTGACAAGGATTTTCTCCTTCCCATCGTTTCCGACCGTTTGCATGATCCACAGGCCGTACCAGCTTGGACCCTTTCGTTCAGGATCGGCTTTGCACAGCACTTCGACGGTGTGGCCCTCTTCGGCAAGCGCCCGAAGGCCTTGTTCGGTGGTCACGTTGAGTTCGAGTTCAGTCGTTTGGTTCATCGCATAAACTGAGAAAGGAGAGACTGTCTCAGTGTGGTGGAATTCAGCAATGCACTCAATAGTATATTATTGGAGAGGTAAGCAGTTTGAGATCAGTTGGCTTCAGGCATGTTTGCCCATGACAGCCGGAGATTGTTGCCCACTCTTTTTGGCAAGTTGGCCCGCTTTATGAGACGTCCCGAAACTTCAAAGTCATCGTCAATCTTTACGACGAGCAACTTATTGAAATGCCTGTCGAGACGCACGCTGGTCTTTTCTTTGCTGTTGATCGGCGAGATTGTTTTGATTTCAACGAAGTCGTTTCCCAATCTACCATCGGAGCCTTGGGCATGGTTCTTGTGAAGTTTGATTCCATACATGATCGCACCGAAAAGCTCACCAATGTCGCCGTAGACGTTGAGGTGCTGCCCAGTATCGCGGAAATAGGCCTCTGCAAGCGTCAGCAGGTCCTGAAAGTACGGAACCAGAGTTGGGTCTGCGTTTGGGTACTTCAGGCGTAGTTCAGCCTCGCGCTCAAGTTCAGCGAGGCGGCTGTATTTGGTTTCTTCTGGGTCAATAATGCTATCCCAACCAAGCCATTCGCCATCGATCCAAAATGCGTTGTCTGGCCCTAGTGCGTCGGCTGTCATTTGAAACTCCTATCCCAGAACAATAACCTAAGACTTTGAAAAGATTATGGCTGCCTTTCACTTCGGTGCACGCCTGTAAAGCTGATAGAGTTCAGTGATCCCGGCTAGTTGCCGGTCTCGCTTTGAGTGGTAGCCAGGGCAGGGGATCGACGGAATAGCGTCCGCTCACCCCAACCCTGACAGCTTCCATATCCTGTTGATCCGCCTGCCATCCCGGCAGGTCCGAGAAAACCGGCAAGCGCCGCCTTTGGCGTCGGTTCCGGTCGAGAATTCCGGTTCCTCCCACGCGCAGGCGCGCGGTTCCCTCCCAAATTCACGCCCTCCACCCGGTTGTCACGGCCCCGCCGGGCCGCAGGACGGGCTTTGCCCTTACCTGCTCTGCCGTCCGGAATGCATGGGCATTCCAGACAACAGAGAAGGAAGGCCCGCCCATTGGCGGAAAGGGGAAGAGACCCGGCCCGCGTCACGCGAAGGAGGGTCACAAATGACCGCAGAGAAGTTTGACGTTTATTCCCATGTCACAAATCAGATCATCGCGCAGATCGAGGCGGGGACTCCGCCCTGGCGCAAGCCGTGGACAGGCGGAGGGACAGGGGTCAGCTTGCCGGAACGGTTCAACGGCGAGGCTTATCGGGGCATCAACATCCTGATGCTTTGGGCAACAGCGATGGCGAAAGACTACAGCTCAGCCCGGTGGATGACGTTCAATCAGGCCAAGCAGCTTGGGGGCCATGTCCGTAAGGGCGAAAAATCTGCAACCGTTGTGAAATACGGCACCGTCGAGCGCGAGGACGAGAACGGCGAGGAACGTCAGATCCCCTATGCCAAGGCCTACCGTGTGTTCAACGCCGACCAGATCGAGGGCTTGCCCGCCGAGTACTACATCCTGCCCGATCCACCCCGTGATCTTGGCACCGTGGCCGATCCCGAGCTGGAGGCGTTCTTTGCCGCGACCGGCGCGCAGATCGACGTGACCGAGGAGCCGCGCGCCTACTACAACATCAAGACCGACCGCATCCACATGCCGCCGATTGGCACGTTTCACCGGGCCGCAGGATATTACGGCACCTTGGCGCACGAGCTGACCCACTGGACAGGGGCGACAAAGCGGCTGGACCGCTTGAGTAGGTTCAATGACCGCAAGGCCTACGCGTTCGAGGAGCTGGTCGCGGAAATTGGCAACTGCATGCTTTGCGCGCAGATCGGAGTGGAGCCTGAATTCGATCAGAGCGCGGCCTATGTCGAAGGATGGCTTGAGGCGATGAAGGAAGACAGCCGCGCGATTTTCCGCGCTGCGTCAGAGGCGCAGAAGGCCGTGGATTACGTCGTGGAGCGC
>NZ_AQQR01000036.1 GCF_002210095.1 Marinibacterium profundimaris
ATCAAAGAAAATCAATGTCCTGCTGGACAACCATCATAGGAGAGACCCAAATGACCAACCACTACGTCGCCACCGTTCCCGTCAAGTTCACCGACAACGAAGGTCAGGAGCGCACCCGGTTCCAGCGCGTCGGCGCGATGTTCCGCAACACCCGCAACGGGGACGGCTCGGAGTTCTTCAGCCTCAAGCTCGACTTCCCCGTCGCGGTCCAGGAGTTGGTGATGTTCCCGCCGAGCTCCAAGGAGCCGCAGGAGTAATCCTCCCAGGAGGATGGGCCGCCCTAGAAGCGGCCCTTTCCCTGTCTCAGGGAAGGCTGCGCCAAGACCGGGGACCCCTGCCTTCGGCCGGTGTCCCCGATAAGGTGTCAGGACCGTGCACGGTCCTGACGGGGGATTTCAGAGATCGCCTGGAACAGGTCTGCCGGCCAGCCTCAAGGGGGCCATCCGGAATAACAGTCGGGCTGAAGCCCGCCGGTTTTTCCGGCAGAGATTTGGCGGGCCAAATCTGGCCGCCCTTGACCCTGTCCGTCAGCCCCGTCGGTGAAGAGATGCGCCGCCCCTCGCTTCCGTCCGAACACGGGTCCGTGTTCGGCCAGACCCTCGGGCGCGGGCATGACAACGGGCGGCCGAGGTGCGGTTGGAGATGGTTGGGTTTTCTGGGCCCTTCGGGCCGGGCCTCGCACCTGCGGTGCTCGGCTCGAAGCGGAATTCAAGGTCGCCTGGGGGCAATCTACAATAATATTGCATTGACCGTGACATATAGTTTCGTATGATGAAAGCGACCTTGAATGAAGGTGGCAGGAAATAGGGTGGCTTTCTTCGTATGAGCCGGACCAGGAGACTGACACAGACGGAGCGAGCGGAGATTATCCGTGAGGCCGGAGAAGGTGTGGGGACTTCCGTGCTCGCGGAGCGGTTCGGGGTCACGCCGCGGGCCATCCAATACACGTTGAAGGCGGACGAAGAACGCCAGCGGGATGCGGCCGTGGCGACCGCCGCCGTGACCGTGAAACTGACCCCCGAAGAGCTTAGTGCGCTCGATGAGGTGCTGGCCGCGGCGGGGATCGAGACCCGCACGGAGGGGGTCCGGCGGTTGATCCAGGCGGCGGGGGGAACCTTCGTTCCGGATGCGCAGCTGGCGGCTGAGATGGCGCGTTACCGGGCCTCCCTGCACGAGGTCGGCAACGGCGTCGTTCAGATCGCCAAGCAGATGATGAAGGCCAGCCGGGCGGGGCAGGGGGAAGGCTCCGCAGCGAACGCGGAGTTGTCCGAATTGCGCCTCGCGCAGATGCGTGGACTGGCGCGGTTCATTCTTGATTCCGCTGACGAGATCGATCTGCTGCTGCGCCGTCGTCGGGATGCGATGCAGCTATCCGCGACCGCCGCGCTGAGGGAGTTTGCCCATGCGGCTGAATGATGCCGTCCATGACGTCACCGGAGAGATCTTTCGGGATGGTTGGAGCCGCATCCGGGGCTCGATGCAGGGGCTGCAGGCGTCCCGGCAGAGGCAGCTCGTGCGGGCGGCGGCGGGGCATCGTGCGGCGGTCTTCAAGGCGATCCGGGGCGGGGGCACGCATACCAAATCCCAGCTCATGAACCAGCTCGATTACCTCACCACCAAGTCCTCGCATATCGTGGACAGCAGCGGGTTCCTGGACGGGAAGACGAGGCTTGAGGGTTCGGAGATCAAGGACCTCACCGACCGCTTCGTCAAGCGCTGGAGCGCGGGATTCAAGCCCAAGCTCGGACAGACGACGCATATGCTCATGTCCTATCCGATCGGGACCCGGGGCGAGGATGTGCGCGACATCACCGCCAATGTGGCGGAGCGGTTCTTTCAGTCCGAAGAGGGGCATTTCGACTATATCATCGCTGTCCATGAGGACCGGGACCACCCCCACGCGCATATAGTTTTGAATCGCCGATCGCAGGAGGGAGAGTTCTTCTTCCTGGGCCGGGATCACCGGTTCAACTACGACGATTTCCGCCTCGCCATGGTCGAGGAAGCCGAGAAATTCGGCGTGCGTCTGGAGGCCACGCGGCGGCTCGACCGAGGTGTCGTGCACTACCCGCCGCGCCCCCGCGAGGTCTATGCGGCCAAGGTTGAGGGGCGGGCCGCGGAACCGCGGCCACGGGTCGGGGCCGATCTTGATCGCGCCCTCGAAGAGATCGCCAATACACGGATCATCTATCACTCGCTTGCCGCCGAGGCCTCTGCGGACAACCGCGAGGACATCGCCGATGCGCTGTTCCGGTCCGGAGAGCTTCTGACCAAGGGCGGCAAGCTGAATTTGGAAGGAGGCATCTACATGGCAGAGGAGCAATCGTTCGAGGATCTGCGGACCCGTTATGCCGATCAGGTCGCGCGCGTCCAGGGCATGATTGATGCGAAGCCGGAGACCGAACGGCCGAGGCTCGAGCGCAGCCTCAACGAGATCCAGTCGCGGCTCGCGCATATGCAGCCCTTGGGGCTGCGCTCCGTGACACTGACCGAGAAGCCCTCGGAGGGCGGGGTCTATTCCGAGACCAACATCGATGCGGCGCGGCTCGACCGGTTGCGCGACCCCGAGGTGCGGGCGCAGGTCGACACCGCGCTGCGCGGGACCGGGATCAGTTCGTCCGTCGTCGTCGCGCGGATGGAGACGGGCGCGCAGAACGCGGCGCTCGAGCGGCAATGGATCGCTGACGATCTGGCGCGGGTGGCGGAGAGGGACGGTCTCAACCTCGAGCGCCGCGCGGATCTGGAGACGGCGCGCGAGACCCTCAATCGGGCCCATGTCCAGCTCGGTGTCGCGCTGGAGCGGGCAGGGGTCCTGCGCGAAGACGGTGTCGTGGAAGATCGCACTGTGACGGAGAAAGTCCATTATCATCGGGACGCCACTGAGGACATGGAGCGCACGATCCGCCAGGACATGCGTTCGGAAGGTCTGACCGAAGACCAGATCGAGGCGCGGGAGTGGGAGATCGTCTCCCGCGCGGAGCGGCGTATCGAAGAAGAGCAACGCAGCTACCTCGATGCGCATCCCGAACTGCTCGCGCGCCCGGGCGACGTGATCGACCGGTCCGAGCCCTACCGGGAGCGCATCACCGACGAGGCCCGGGCCCGCGAGATCACCCGCGAGGTTGACCGCATCATGGAAGGTCGCGACGCGCGGACCCCCGTTGCGGATGCCGTCACGGACGAGTTCCGCGCGCGCTATCCCGATATGCCGTCGCATCTCGCCCGCGGGCTTGGCGCGACCTATGCTTCCGTCACCGATCTGCGCGACACCGAGGCCCTCAACCAGGTCCGCCGCGACAACGAGTTGCGGGAGGTGGCGCTCGACCTGCGCGACGGGCGGCTTTCGGACGCGCGCGAGGGGGACGCTGTCGAGGGGGCACCGATCGCCGATCCGGACATCCGGCGGGTCGTCGACCATGAACGGGCCGGCAATCTGCAGTCGCCGTTCCAGGATGACGGTCAGCGACTGACCTACCGCGACGCCGTCGAGCGCGAGCTCGACGCGGCGCAGATCGAGCGGCTCCGGGACGGGGATGTCGACGTGCTGAAGTCCCAGATCGAAGACCGTCTCGACCGGCTCTACGCCGCCAAGACTTATCTCCAGTCGGACGCGGCCACCGCCAACAGCGAGGCGACCCGTGTCGTCGTCGAGGAGATCGCCGACCGCGAGTTCGAGCTCCACCGCGCCGATCTTGTCGACGGCGAGACCGAGCGCGGGGAGACGCACTGATGGGAGGGGTGGGGAAGGGCCGCCTCGCCCTCGGCGTCGCGCTGGTCACACTGGTCGCTATCGCGATCGGCTATGTCATCGCCTCGGCCGTCGTGACGTTCCGGGATCTGGGTTTCCGGGCCGAGATCGACTTCTTCTATATCGCCCAGAACTACCGCGCCATCGGGGCCGCCCGCCCCGATGATTTTCGCCTGATCAACCTGATCATGGGCGGGGCCGGGGTGGCGGGCCTCATGATGAGCCTGGCGATGTCGGGCTCGGCCCTCACTCGCTTCGGCTATACCCATTGGCAGACCCGGAGGGAGATGAAGCGGAATGGCTTCTTCGGCGCGCCCGGCACCGGCTTTGTCATCGGCAAGCTGGGCAAGCCCAACTCCCGAGCACCGTTCCTCTGCTCCCGGACCTTCCCGCACGCGCTCATCGTGGCGCCGACCGGGCGCGGCAAGACCACCGGCTTCGTCATTCCGAACCTTCTGAGCTGGCAGGGCTCGGCGGTCGTGCTCGACGTGAAAGGCGAATGCTTCGAGGCCTCGGCCCGCCACCGGGCGGCACAGGGTGACGCGGTGTTCCGCTTCGCGCCCACGGATTGGGAGGACAGGCGCACGCATCGCTACAATCCACTCTTGCGCATCTATGAGCTCAAAGACCCGGCCCGCCAGCAGATGGAGCTGCAGCTCCTGGCCACGCTCTTCCTGCAGAACGACAACGACCGGGTGCAAGGTCTTTTGAAGGGCGGGATCGATCTCTTCGTCGCGGCCGGGCTACTCGCGTTCCAGCGCCGCCGACCGACGCTCGGGGAGATCTACCGCATCGCCGCTTCGGGCGGGCAGAAGCAGAAGGAATATCTCGCGCGCGCCCACGAGGTCCAGAACGCCGCGGCGCGGCTGATATTCACGCGGCTGGCCTCGACCAACAACGACACGCTGACCTCCTATGTCTCGCTCCTGATGACGTCCGGCTTGGACCAGTGGCAGAACCCGGCGATAGATGACGCGACGGCGACCTCAGATTTTGACTTCCGGACGATCCGCAAGAAGCCCTTCAGCGTCTATCTCGTCGTCCAACCCCTCATGGTGAAACCGCTGGCGCCGCTGATCCGGCTCTTCTTCTCGGACCTGCTGTCGGCGCTTCAGGACAAGGAGCCGGGTCCGGACGAGCCCTGGCCGGTCATGATCATGCTCGACGAGTTCAATCGGCTCGGAAATATGCCGATCGTGGCCGAGAGCATCGAAGTGCTGCGCGCCTATCGCGGGCATCTCGCGGTGGTCACCCAGACCATCCCGGCCATCGACGAGATCTACGGCGAGAACACGCGGCGCGCCTTGCAGGGCAATGCCGGGATCAAGCTCTACCTGACGCCCTCGGACGAAAAGACCGTCGAGGAGTTGAGCAAGGCCGTCGGCAAGACCACGAAGACCGTGGTCACACGTTCCCGCGCGGTCGGGAAGAACCCGTTCGAAGGACGCAGCCAGTCCGAGCGGACAGAAGAGGTCGCACTCCTGCCGGAAGATGAGGCGCGACGTCTGCCGCTTGATGAGATTGTGGTGGTCGTGGACGCGCAGATGCCGGTCCGGGCGAAGCGGGTTGTTTACTACGAGGATCCGTTTTTCAAAGGCATCCTCGCGGCGCAGGAGGGGGATCTGCCGTTTCCTAAAGGCCCAGTTCCTCCGATGGGGGAATTGCCTCTGAGTGTCCGGGCGATGCCTTCGGCTCCGCGTGGGTCAGGTCTGACGGAACGCGATTTTGAGGCCAGGATGGGGATCACGGAACCCGGTGGAAACTCACCCATTGATCCCGGTTCGGCTCAAGCGCCTCGGCGCGGTCGCGCCGCTGTTCTTGCGGACGATCAGCGGCAGTTGGAGATGGAGTTCGGGAGGCAAGCAGATCTGGAGGTGGTGGCTGCGACAGAAGACGATGTCGTCCGGGTACAGGACGCCGTGAGTGATCTCGAGCGGTTGGAGGCGGAGATGTCCGGCTCGGAACCACATGTCGGCGAGGCGGGCGAGAAATTCGGGCTTGGCTAAGCCGCCATGCGGGCGACACGAAAGAATGTTGCGATGGCGTCTTGTGGCCACGCCCTTGAGTCGACCATTGTCACGGGTGAAGAAAACCAGGATCGTCGCGCTCTGGTCGAGGGGCTCGCTCAATCGTCGCAGGGTCGATCTCACGCATCGTCAACTGAGCGTTCACCCTGCGGGCCGCGGGGCCCGCACGAAACCACTTCGCGGCGGAAGCCAGGTTAAAACGCGGACGACGCTGCCCCTTTGCCGGGTTTGAGGCCTCCATCAGAACCTCGATCATTTCATCGATGCGGTAGAGGCCACCCGCAACTGGGAGGGGCATCTTGCGCTGCTGGAGCGCCTGTCGCTTCACCTCGAGCTTCTCGGCGACATCCGCGAGAGACACCAGGTCGGGACGGACCTCGCGCAGGACTGTGCCGTGCGGCAACGCCTTGATCAGCGCCCGCGCCGCTTCAAGGATCGCGCTCTCGGCCTCATCCCCTTCAAGTTCCAGTTCTACACCCAGCAGACCGGCGTGACCGGTACCCACGAGCGCATCTTCAAAACCCGCCTCATAGATGGCGTCGGAGAGCGCAAACGCATCGTGCTCCCCGTCGGGGAGCGCAAAGACCAGTTCGAATTCGAATTCTTCAGCCATCGGATTTACCTTCGTCGTTCTTCTGAAGCTTTACGCATGCCAGAGCCTTCTGTCGGATCCTTTTCGCGAACTGCTGTGAATTCTTCGGGGTCGACCAGACAGACATCTGACAAAACTCGCCACAGCGGCAATCCTTATCGTTGGCCGGGCATCGGAGGATCCCCCACGCGTGCCCTTTTCCCTCAATAAGGTCCCATCCCAGCTCTTCGAGCTCTTGGATGACGGCCTCGATTTCCTTTGATGTGTGCTTCTTCCTTGGCACCTTAGATACTCCACCCTCTTAAATTGTCAAGTGACAAGTTAAAAATTCAACGAGAACATCGCGGCAATTTACTGCCCGTTACCGGCAATTTCCCAAAGGAAGCTTGCCGTCAAATGCTTTGATGTAAGAAGGGGATACAGGATAGACGTCCCAGACAGCAACACCGGCGCGGATGCCGTTCCACTTCACCCGGACATGGCAAGATGGTGCCAAGGTAAATCCGTTCAGGCAGTTTGCCGTGAGCTCTGCTGAAGGCAAAGGTATGGGCTCGCAGAGAACATGTTCCCGCTGGTGAAGCCTTTGACGGTCAATGCTACCTTCGGCCCAGCCTGCTTAGGCGGGCCAACTGTGCCAGCATTCGCGCACCTGTGCTGCTCGAACCAGTGTCAGGGTTCGTCGGAACGGTTTGGCTAACACCCGGCCTCTGCGGCATTGTCTGCACCCCGAAGAACTGCCGCGCACGAAGTGCTGCGTATTCTGCACCACTTGCCCCACCAATCAGATACCGATTGTAAGCTTGTTGGCTGCCCCCAAGCGCCCGACCGAACCCGTAGGCTCCACCAAGGCCTGCCGAGAGTGCTGGCATCATGATGTTCCCCGAGATGGATCGGACAATGAACGGCGTGGCAATGATGAACCCTTTGGCCATGAGTACCATCATGAAGAAGGGGATGAGCGCCCCGATATTGGAAGCGCCCTCGGGATCGCCGAGTTCGCCGATGAGCGCGGCGCTTACACCGGTGATCGTTGCGAAGACACCGGCGACAACAATCGGATAAAGCGCGAAGGACACCAGCGCCGAAAGCCAGCGGGCGAAATAGTCCTTGGTCACCTCGAAGAGGGTGAGGAAGATCATGACCGGCGCGATCCCGATCAGGAGCGCGATCATCAGCCGGGATGCCACGAGAATAAACGCCGCGAGCCCGCCAAGGATCGAGAGAAGTAGCACGCCAAGAACGTCAAGCAATGCACCAGCCATCCAGTTCAGTTCTGAGCCAGCAGCGTTCAGGTATTCGCCAAGCTCGGCGATCAGCCGGTCGAATTCCTCGGCGAAGGTCCCCGACGGTCCGGGCGTGCCGCCGCCGACCGAGGCGACAAGCGATCCGGCGATGCTGTCGATTCCGTTCAGCACGGCGGAAGAGAAGGCGTTGAACTGCACCCAATTTGTCGCGAACACCCCTATGAGGCCGACCTTCACCGCGAGCCAGAAAGCAGTGCGCCCGTCCATGGCACGGTACTGGTAGATCATGTTCACACAGACCAGAATGACCACAAGCGTCGTCCCGAGAACGAGCATAGTGCCCACCGTTGCTGCCACCGCGCCAAACTGGGTCTCGGCTGCGGAATCCAGGTAGCCTTGCGAGGTTTCGACGAAGTAGGTGACGACGCTCATAATTCGCTACCAGTTGCCCTCGGCTTCGCAGATTGCCATCGCTTCCGGTCTCACAGCGTTGGCGCGCCGGTTGTACCTGTCCGAAGCCTCAAGCATCTTCCAGCGTTCGGCGGCGGCGAAGCGCTCGAGAAACACGGTTTCCGCAGCTTCCCAGCTTGGAAAGCGAATGTCGCAGGCGCAGGAGCCTGCTTCGACGATCCGTTCCAGATTCTGAGCCCGATAGATGTCTTGGACCAACACGCGTTTGTAGGCCTCTCGCACGCCGATGTTTTTCATCCAGTCCGGCTCTGCGGGCCGTTCAGTGCAGACATCCGGTTCGCTGTCGAGGGACGGGACGAAATTGCTCTCAGCGGTTGCTGGCAGTCCTGGAACTGCAATCAAAAAAGCAATTAGGGCGGCCCTCATGATGTGCCGCCTTCGTAGGGAATGGCGCGCTTCAGAAACGCCGTATGCCCGATATTCGCGAACTCTGACGAGCTGACCGATACGACTTCCCAGCCTTCTTTCCCACGTGCGTTCAGATCGTCCTGCATCGCGATCAGGCTGGTTTTCTTGTCCATCGGATAGGTGATGATCTGGTATTCAAACCGCTTCATGGGTCATGCCTCCGCTGAGATCGGTTCCTGGGAGGTAGAATTCGGTGATGCCGCGTTGGCCGTCCTCGCGGCCCGCCTGGATGATCACATCGATCGAGCTTTCGATGTATTGGACCATGTCCTGGTAGGCCATCGGGATCTCGGTCTTGAGCGCGGCGATGGCGAGACGCTGGACGGCGAGCTGCGGGGTTTCGGCATGGAGGGTTGTCATCGAACCGCCATGGCCGGTGTTGATCGCCTCGAGGAAGGTCATGGCCTCCTTTCCGCGGACCTCGCCGAGGATGATCCGGTCGGGCCGCATGCGCAGCGTCGCGGTCAGGAGCACGTCGGCGGACTGGAATTCAGCGTCGCGGTTGGCGATCAGGGTAACCGCATTCGGCTGAGCGGGGAGAAGCTCTGCGGCTTCCTCGATGGTGACGATCCGTTCCTCATCGGGAACGTAGGAGAGGATCTTGCGCGCCGCGACGGTCTTGCCCGTCGAGGTGCCGCCGGAGACGATCATGTTGAGCTTGCTCTCCACGCAGAAGCGGATGGCCGCGTAGATGTCACCGGCGGCAACGACCTCGCGCAGCGCGCGGTTTTTCTCCTGGCGCAGTTCCTCGAGCTTGCGCTCTTCGCCATAGAGGAAACGAAGCTCGATCTGGTCCAGCGGTAGGCTCGAGAAGAACCTGAGCGAAATCGACATGCCCGAAAGCACGGCGGGCGGGGTTACGACCTGGGCGCGGATGGGGCGGTCGCGATAGGTGATCGAGACCGAGACGATGGGCTTGTCCTTGCTCATTGTCGTGTTGGCTGAGGAGGCGATCTGGTTGCCAAGATCGCGCACCTCCGTAACCGACAGTCGCTGATCCAGTGCCCGCATGAAGTGATCCCCCTGGAACTCACCCCAGCAAGAGCCATCCGGGTTGATGCATATCTCGATCACGTCATCGCGGGCGGCGTTCTTCAGCTTGTCGAGCGAGGTCTGGAGGTAGGAGAGCGTCATCTCAGAAAATCTCCAGATCCCGGTCGACCATGACGGTGACGCGCGCGCCCTGGTCGACATAGATGACTGGGCCGATGGAGAGATATTCGCCGATCACACTGTCAGTGGCGTCGGCCAGGTCATCGCCCACATCTTCAAGTACGTCCGCGGTGGTCTCATCCTCGACCTGCGCGGCGGCCACACTCGGGGCGGCTGAGATGATGGAGATCAGCGCGGCGGAGCCGAACCGCTCGTCAAAGCGGGTATCAACAAAACCGGTGACACCCGATCGGCCCAACGCGTCTCCCCCGAAGGCGCTGATCTGGACGGTCTGGTCGTTTGGCAGGACGATCCGGTCCCAGGCGATGGTCACCCGTTTCTGCGCAATCTCGATACCGGAGCGGTAGCGTCCAATAAGGCGCGAGCCGCGCGGGATCAGAAGCCGTGAGCCGTCATAGCTGAAGACGTCTTCGGAGATGATGGCGCGGGTCTGTCCGGGGAGCGAGCTGTCGAGTGCGGTCTCCATCACGGCCTGGATCATCGTGCCCTGGATGACCGTGTTCGAGGGATTTGCGATGACTTCGGCTTGTGTGATGGCGCTCGGCAACGCGCCGTTCAGCACGAAGTCTGTCACCTCGCCGAAGGTGCGTTCGGTAAGTTCTGTCTCGCCCGCATTGGCGCCGCCCGTTCCGCCGAAGGCGATGACGGAGGAGGAAATCCGCCGTTCCTGGAAGGCACGCTCCTCCTCGGCCCGGCGTTGCAGCTCGGCCAGCCGGCGTGCCTCTTCCTCGCGCCGCAGCCGCTCTTCTTCGCGGGCGCGCAACTCTTCGTCGGTGGGTCCGAGCGGGGCAGGTGCCGGCTTGTTGGCCTCCAGCCGCGCGAGGTCCAGGTCCATACGCAGCTGTTGCAGCTCCCGATCTCGTTTGGCGAGTTCGGCCTGGAATTGTTCCTGAGCATTCTCGGAGGCGTCCTGTAGGGCGGCGATCCGTGCGGTCAGCGCATCGATCGCCTCCGCTGCCGCGCTGTCCGCCCCGGCGTCGGTGTCCGGCGCGTCGCGCAGTTCCTCGATCTGGGCCTGGAGTGCGGCGATCTGCGCCAGAAGTTCGGCGTTGGGTTCTGGTTCGACGAGAACGATCTCGGGTTCCGGGGCGGGCGGCGGCACGAAGGGTTCGATCTCTCCGAACCCGTCACCCTCGGTTTGGAACTCGTCCGGGGTGGCCGTCGGCAGGGCGACCTCTTGCCCCGGGCCCGAAAACAGCAAAAGGACCAAGCCGCCCGCCAGGATCAGTCCTGCGAGGAGGAGGGCGAGGAGCGGTGTGCGGCGTTTCGGAGCGGGTCCGTGGCGCGGGTTGCCCCGTTCGAGTGCGGCGAGGCGCTGTTCGAGATCCGGGTTGTTGTCACTCATGAGGCGGCCTCCGCGGGCGGCGTCGCCTCGATACAGACCACGTCCTCGCCCAGACGCAGCACCCATTGGCGCCCCACGCCCGAGACACGGATCACACCGTCTTCGACCGCGCCTGTGTTCACCGTGCGCTCGCGCCCGTTCGTGTACCGGAAGATCGCCGGGACGGGTGCGTTCCTTGGGAAGGCGAAATAGGTGAAGGTGCCGTCGTCCCAGACCCGGGTCGGCGTGAACTCCGTCCGTGCGCTGGCCCCGTAATTGGTGTTCGGTGCGGCGCGGGCGATGGCGTTGGAAGGGCGGCGATTGTCCTCGGGGTAGCGGAACTGCACGACATAGAAGGTCGGGCTCGAGACCTCGTTCACGTTGAAATAATAGCTCCGTCTGTTGGTGTAGACGGTCACGTTGGTGTGGACGCCGCGCGCGACGGGTTTAATCGCAAAGGCCCGCCCGCCGGGCACACCGTCGATCTCGAAGCCTTCCGTGTCGCCGGCGATGATTGAGCGGATGCTCTCGCCTGTCCCGAACTCGATGGTCGTGACATGGGTCAGGGAAACGTTCAGCCTGTAGACCTGGCCTTCCTGATAGGAGGCGACCCGCACGCGGTGGTCGTTGGCTCCCCCGCGCGGGATCGCCTCGGCTGACGCGTGGGACGCAAACAGAGAGACCAGCAAAAAGGCCGCGACGAACGCCCGAGCGTGTCCGGCGTGTTTCGCATTGCCAATACCCTGGCGCGTCTCGCGCTTTTGGGACGCTGGCAAGGCGTTCCCTGATTTCTTGTTCCGGAAGCGCACTTACTGGTTCTCCAATCTGTCCGAGCGGATCGCGTATTCGACAACCGTGAAGCCAAACGGGTTGGTCCAGACCTGGTCGATGGAGCGGCTCTCCTCGGGGCGGAACTCGAAGAGGAGCGTCGCGGTGAAGAGCCCCGCCTGAACCCCCTGAATCGAGGTGAGGCGCTTGCGAAGCCGCACCGTGGCCCGGTTGTTGCCGATCAGGTTGATGCTGAGGATCTCGACGTCCAGACGAGCGTTGGGTCCATAGACGGTCGGGGGATAGTCGGCATTGGCCGAGTTCCAGATCTGGCGCAGTGAGGCCCCTGCTGCACGGTCTGAACGGCGCAACACGCTGCGGATGCGCACGTCATTGTCGAGCTGGTTGTAGACCTCGCGGTCGGTCACGTAGCGGAAGACTTCCGCCTCGATAATGGCGCGGTTCTCGGTGACGGTGGTGGCCCCGACGGTGGCTTCGGGGAGGGCGAAGCCGGTGGCGGGGTCGTAAGGTACCACTACAGGGGGCGGATCGACATCGAGGATGGCCACGGCGGCCGCGCTGAGGCAGCCCAGGATGCCAAAGCCAAGGCCGAAGAGTCCCAGGCGCTGCCAGAGCCGTTCCCGTCTCAGCGCGCCGTAGACCAGTTCCTCCTCGATGATGGCGGTTTCTTCGTCCAACAATCAGCCCTCAATCCGCGCTCAGTTCCGGGAGCGTGAACTCCATGAAGCGTTGTTCTTCGGCGATGGTGGCGGCATCGATCACGCCGCCGGTGCCATCTCCTACGGTCTGGATCGCTTCGAGCTGCCACATGGCGACGAGCGCAATGGCAAGCTCGGCCGTCACTCGCGTGTTGAGATCGACGCTCTCTTTGAGCTCATCCATGTCGTCGATGAGCCCGACGAGCCGGTCGACACGTTCCAGCGATTGCCCGGCATCCTCGTAGCTGTTCTGGGCCGCGGCCGAGACCAGCGCGCCGGTCGTGGCTTGCGTTGCCACGCGCTCGGCACCGGGATTGCCACTGCGGGCCATTTCCGAGAGCGTGTCCTCGTCGAAACCGAGATCGGCCAGCACTCTATCCATCTGGGTTTCGATTTCACTGGCGCCGGAACCGGTGAGCCCGGAAAAATCCCCTGTCTTGATCGCTTGAATCGTGGCGATGATGTCGCCGAACTCCTGGTCCAGCAGACCGTTCAGTTCGTCTTCCATCTGTGTCCGGATGATCTCGGGCAGTTCAGCGAGACGGGTCAGCGCCTCATATGTTCGTTGTAGCTCGGCGAGCTGCTCCGTGAGCGTTGCAAGCTGTTCGCGGAGCTGCACGAGTTGCTCGTTTTGCAGGATCTCGTCCTCGATCATCTGCCGGAGTTGCTGGATGTTTTGGGCGATGTTCTGGGTGTCCACGACCGGCACGCCCTGGGCCAGGACGGGGGCACTGGTCACGAAAGGTGAGCAAAGCGCCAAGACGCTGGCCAGGGTCAACGTGCGAAGTGGTGCTGAAATGAACATTCTGCGGGGCATCAATCCAGATCCTCCAATGTGAACTCCATGAATTCGTTTTCGGCAATGCGGGCCGCGGCCTGAGCCAATTGGGCGGCACTGAGCGGTTGGGTCCGTGCGGCTTTCAGGCGAATGCGCGCGGCCATCAGCCGGACCAGTTCGGCGCGGGCATAGGTGTTGAGTGCCATGCTCTCCTGGAGGTCCTCGGTGCCGCCGATCCGGGTGACGATGTCCTGGATGCGCAAGGCGGCTTGCCGGATGGCGGTGGGGGAATTGCTGCCGTAGAAGGCGGCCCCGAACCCGCTGAGCGAGAGATGGGCGTTGGCGAGAAGCGCGGGGTCGATCGTGCCGAGCGCCTCGATGCCACCGATCCGGGCAAGGTAAAGATTGTAGCGTTCGGGGATGACCGTGACGTAGTGCTGGGTCTCCTTGAAGGGCGGTACGCCGCCATATTCGAACACACGGCCAGGCCCGGCGTTATAGGCCGCTAGCGCGTTGACGACGTTGCCGTCGAAGGTGTTGAGCTGGGCCGCGAGGTAGCGCGCGCCACCCTCGACCTGCAAGTAGGGGCTGTCATAATATTCCGGGTTGATTCCGAGATCGCTCGCGGTGCCCGGCATGATCTGGGTGAGGCCGAAGGCGCCCACGGGCGAGCGTGCGCCGATGGAGAAGCGGCTCTCCTGCCAGATGAGCGCCTGCAGGAGGGCGCGCCATTGCACGACGGAAAGACCGGCCCGCCCGACCCCGGGCCGCCCGTGGGTTTCTTGGGCGACCCGGATGATCAGCTGCTCGATGTTTTCTGCCGCATCCCCGAACATACCCGCGCCGCCCGGATTGGGATCGACATCGCCGGAGCCATAGACCGCCGCCGCGGACCGGTCCGAAGCGCCGCTGCCGCTTTCCAGATCGGCGACCATGCCCGGAAGACCCTGGCCTCCGAAGCTCGTCTGAGCGTCGAGGATGGCGCGCAGCGTGGCGAGCTGTTCCCGTTCGATCTCGGTCAGCAACTCTTCGACGGTGAGTTTCTCACGCTGGACGGCGAGGTCGGCGTCCCGGTCGCCCGTCTCGACGATATCGCGGGCCGTCAGCCCGGAATCGTTGGTGGGAACGCCCTGGGCGAGCGCGGCCGCCGGTAGGAGAGCCGCCAGGAGGATATGTGCGACCCTAGACCTCAACGCCGTCTTCCGGGTTTCCGATGGGTGTGAAGATGCAATCCGGCTCGACCTGATCTAGCGAGGCGCGGAAGGCGAAGCAGTTGGCCTGGGGCTCGCGATATTCGGCGCAGGAAGAGAGAACGCCGAGTGCGGCGAGGAGGATGAGGGGTCGGATCATGAGAGCCTCCAGAAATCAGGTCTGTCGCGGTAGTCGGGGCCGGTGAGGGCCTCGCCCTTCTCCATGCCGCCGAGGATGGTGAGGAGGGGGCCGAGGGCGGAGAAGTCGGCGTCGACCACCACGGAGCCGCTGTCGTCGCGGATGAGGGCGAGACGGCTGTCGCTGCCGGTGTTCAGGAGCACGTCGAGCTCTTTCTCGAAGAGGTTCAGCATCGCGTAGTCCGAGGCATGGGCCCGGATGTTGGGGAGCAGGATCTGCGTCGGCACCGCCTCGACGATGGTCTTGCCGGTCCGCGTGCGTTCGAGCTGGCTCGCATATTGCGTCATCATCACCGCGACGGTGTTCTGTTTTCGGGCGGTCACCAGCCAGTTCGAGAGCCGTTCGGCAAAGTATGGGTTGTCGAGCGCCTTCCATGCCTCGTCGATCACGATGATGGTGGGGCGACGGTCCTCGATCTCTCGCTCGATCCGGCGGAAGAGATAGGAGAGTACCGCCATGCGTTCCTTTTCGCTCTCGCTGTCAAGAATACCGGTCAGGTCAAACCCCACGACATCGCCATCAAGGGAGAAGGTGTCCTCGAGGCTCTGGCCGAAGATCCAGCCGTAGCGGCCATCCTCCGTCCATTCGAGGAGCCGTTGGTGCAGGTCGCCATTGTCGTCGGTCGAGACAAAGAGCGAGGCGAAGTCCTTCCAGTTCCGCAAGGCCGGGTTGGTGGCTGTGGCGTTCTGGCGGACCACCTCCTGGATGCGGTTGGTCTGGGCCGGGGTCAGGGGCTTGTCAGAGCGATAGAGGAGCGAGGCGAGCCAATCCGAGAGCCAGGCGGTGCCGCGCTCATCGATTTCGGTCCAGAGCGGGTTGAGACCGGTCGTCTGTCCCGCCTTGATCGAGGCGTAGCGCCCACCATTGGCGCGGACGGCCATCTCCATCCCGAGCCGATAGTCAAAAACGAAGATGCGGGCGCCGACGCGCCGGGCCTGAGTCATCAGAAAGGCCGAGAGGACCGATTTACCAGAACCGGGACGGCCCAGGATCAGGGTATGCCCGCTGGTCGGTTCTTTCTCTGGCGAGCCCTGTTCGTGATAAGAGAAACGATATGCGCTCTGTTCCGGCGTCGGGAAGAGCGTGATCTCCTGGCCCCAGGGCAGCTGGTGTTTCTCCTTGCCGAGCTGGGTGCGATGAAGTGCTGCGAAATCCGCGAAGTTGCGGTTGGTAACGGCGCTGGCGCGCACCCGCTTCGGCTGGTTGCCCGGATGCTGGCTGAAGTAATGCGATTTCGCGGCCATCCGCTCGCCGATCATCTTCACGCCTTCGGCGGCCGCGGCGTTCACGATCTCGGCCCCGAGGGTTTGCAACTCGTCGAGGCTGTCGCAGAAGACGGTCACCACCATGTGGTGCTCACCGAAGCTCTGGCGTTTGGCCTCAAGATCATCATGCGCGATGTCGAGTGCCTCTAGGAGCGACAGAGCGGCGTCTTGCGAGGCTTGCATCTGGCGCTTCTGGCGTTTGATCCGGCCCGCCATCAGGTTCGAATTGATCGGTGTGAAGGAATGGGTGACGATCATGTCGACCGGCAGGTTCAGCATGTCGAACATGGTGCAGGTGGTACCTTCGGCATATTCGCCGATGGTGAAGCTCTTACCGAAGCGATGGCCGACCACGCCGTCAGAGAGCTCGAAATGATCTTCCAGAAACGTCACGCGAGTATTGGCAACGTTGTAGGCCAGAAACCCGTAGCGGTTTGCGGGATAGAGCGGCAGTTCGCGGCCGGTGTTGAGCGCACCGAGGAACCCGACCAACTCGCCAGAGGTCGCCGTGAGGATGCGGGGCTTGAGTTCCGCCAGGCCGGAGTTGAAGACCCCGACCGCCTCCTTGAGGCGTCTGAGCCGTTTCGCGGTCTCTTCCTTGAATCGCTCCGGTGCGGAACGGTTCACGAAGCCGAGGAAGCTTCTGGGCGGTGGGCGCTGGATGATTGTGAGTGTGAGGGTCTTGTCCCGGAGACCTGCCGAGGCCAGCTTTGCGCGCCAGGCATCATCCACCGCCGCCGCGAAGCCGTCCCCCTTGACCGGGAGCAGGTCCGGGGTGATCGACTTCGAGACCTTGTGCACGTAGTAGCTGAACTCGGGTCCCAGCTGCGCGATGATCCGGGCGAAGAGCGCCGTCACCTTGTCGAGATAGGCATCGTCCGTCGTGTAGCTGTTGACCCCGCTCAGCCGAACGCATTGTAAGAGTTCGTTGACCCGGGTCCGGACCGTATGGTCGTCGACCAGGCTGACATAGGGCAGCATATGCGCGAGGCGTTTCTCGCGGGCATACCAGTCTGGCATGAGGGTGCGTTCATCGACGGTCTCGTCCAGGGCTTCACTATGGCGCATAGCTGTCGCCCCCGTGGATGGACCGGTTCCGCGTCGGCGGCGTCTCCTGCAACGCCGTCATCATCACGTCGATGAAACGCGGATCCCAGTCAGCCGCTTTCCAGAGAACCGGATAGAGCACCGCCGCGATGCCCAGGACAACCAGGTGCTGCACCCAGACGAACAGCAGCACAGAGCCGAAGAGCCAGACCATGGCATACATGATCGGCAGGCCGAGGAGCTTCGGCGGGCGTACGAGGCCCAGAAAGAGCGGCGATCGTTCGGCCACGTTCGCCTCCTCTCACGACCCGAAGACGGCGGCAACGATGGTCGGCGCGGCCGCAACACCCGCGATGCCCACCAGCACCCAGAGGGCTTGGCGCAGATCGATGATGTTGAAGAACCAGCTGAGGAACACGCCGAGGACCGCGAGGGTGGCGATGACGACTCCAAGCGGTCCGGTCAGCGCGTCCACGATGCCCTGAAGCAAGCTCTGAATCGGTGAGAGGTCGATGCTCTGGGCCAGGGCCGGTTCTGCCGCAACGATGAGGAGAGCGGCAAGGGTGATCAGGGATTTCGTCAATGGCTTCATGGGGACGCTCCTTCCAGCCGGTTGAAGACGGCCAGCACCCGCTGGACGTGGTTTTGGGTTTCTCGGTAAGGGGGAATGCCGGAATGCTCGCGCACGGCGTCGGGCCCAGCATTGTAGGCGGCCAGCGCAAGACGAGCATCGCCGAACTCCGTCAACATCAGGGCGAGGTAGCGCGCGGAGCCATCGAGGTTCTGCCGCCAGTTGTTGGGATCAACGCCAAGCGCACGGGCGGTGTCAGGCATCAACTGCCCGAGACCGACCGCCCCGACATGGGAGACGGCGTTCGGATTGTACGCACTCTCGATCTCTATATTGGCGCGATAGAGGTGGAGCCAGTCCGTGACTGTGATATCGGCTGCACGGAGCCCAGGGTGGCTCGCGTAGCGCAGTCCGGTCTCCTCGATCGCGGCGAGGATATCCGGGCGTGGTGTGAGCGCGCGAGGGGCCAAGGCCGCGATGCGCACCCCTTCACGTCCCTCGGAGCGGCTTTCTTCGCCCAAGATGCGCAACCCGTCTGAGGTCGAGCCAACGCCGACCCCGTCATTGTAGTTGCGCGCGAACCGTTCCTGGGGGCGTGACGGCGAAAGAGAGCCGTCCCCCGCCATCACCAGGACCATGTCTGCCGATGCCGGGAAGCCCAGGGAGGAAAAGAAAAGGAGGCTAAGCCCGGCTGGCAGCCATCTCTTCGCTGGAGAGCTTGTGAACCGTCCGCTTGCCCTCTTCCAAGGGCACGTCGGCGTGTGAGAAACCGATTCCTTGCAGGAAGGAGATGACCCCGGTGACGGTCTTGATTTCGCGGATCTTGATGTCGTTGCGCGAGGTCCGGGTCCTGGCCGTAACCAGAAGTTTCTCGATTCCGTCGTCGCTGACGGCGCGCATGATCCAGACCCCATGCCAGTTGGGGCCTTTCTTGAAGGCGTCTTCCTTGCAGACAACTTCGACGCGATAGCCGCTGGCGACCAGATCGCGGAATCTGGGTTCGGTGACCACATTCGGGGCTTCTTTTTCTAGGTCCATCACCCGGATCACGTTCTCCAATAGGGCGAATGACCGGGCTTCAGGTGTTGAAGCCAAGTCATACGATGATATAGTATTGACGCACAAGATAAACTTTTGATGCGACAAGCGGATTCTTGCTCAATTAACGAATAGACAGTTCCCATGCATTTGATCAAGAAAATATGGGGTTTAGACGCCCTCAGGTTGTGCGTGTCGGCCATGACACAAGCTATACTTATGGTCGCGTGCCTTGCGGGCGAAGCCTTCGCCACGTCCTGTTTGCCGCCGCCCAGGCCGTTCGTGCCGAGCGATTCCGAAGTCGCGCGGGACTATGCCGATCTCATCCGCAGCGACTTTGAACTCTACATCCAGGACATCCAAAGCTACTTTCGGTGCCTTGAAGTTGAGCGCGCCCGGGCGTTCGAAGAGGCGCGGGAGGTGAGCCAGGACTACGGGCGTTTCCTGGAGTTGATGGACGAGTGAATTGGCCGCGACCTTTTCGAAGGGCCGCCGTCTTGTGATAACCGTCCGTATCGGCGGCGAGCAATTCGGAGTCTCTATCATCAAGTAAATACCCATTATCCACTTTTTAGATAATCTATAAAGTAGATTAGCCCTGTCACAAGAGGTTTGTGACACGTGGCGAAAACGATCAGGAGTTCGGGACATGAGGCACTTCGCGACGCTTTGATTGCGGCGCGGAAGGTGGCTGGTTTAACGCAGGCGGAGCTCGCTTTGCGTCTGAGATGTCACCAGTCCTTCGTCGCCCGTCTGGAAAGCGGAGAGCGTAGGGTCGACGTGGTTGAGTTGATCGTACTCGCTCGTGCTCTGCAGATCGATGCGGTTACGCTATTGGCGGCAGCCGAGGCGGCGACGGAACTCGATCACCGGATTTAGGACGAGGCGATTGGCTTGTCGCCTCGGACGGTATGACGAGATCAAGCCCCGGTGGGACCGAAGGGCAATGATAAAAACGAATTGTTATGGGGCGCTGCGATGCACGGTCTTTGGTACAGGTTTGGCGCAGAGGCAAACGGCTCAGTAATTCACCTGCTCGAACCCGTAATTGCCCTCGTAGTCGCGCCAGTCGACGAAGACCGAGCGGTGATAGATGGAGGGACAATGATCGCCCCAACGTTCCAAGCCGACATGGGCCTCGGGCAACGCCGCGACGGACGAACGAGACCAGGAAAAATCGCCCTGGATTCCATAGGTGCCGATAAGGACGGATTCGTAACGGCTGCAATCGCTGTCACGGGACTCGTTTTGGCGTGCGTAACGCACATCGTAGACACGGATAGAACGGACGAAATTGAAGTCCGGTCCACTAATGTCGATGTCTGCGCGGTCCTGGATCAGATGCAATGCGAACCCGTCAGGATGGGGTAGGGGGTGGACACCTTGCGACCGCAGGACGACGGGCAAGAGGGTGTCAGCTTTCTCGGGGTCAGATTCCGCAAGGCTCTGAGGCAGAGGAGCAGCGTTGGAGAAGAGGATGTCAAAGACACGCGGAGTGCGACCGGGACCGTCTTCAGGTTTGAAGGAGGCCCCCATGGGGCAACGCCAGATCTGCAGCGGGGGCTCGACAGGCCACGGCGTGATCCGGCGGATGAACTCTGCACGCGCCCGGGAGCAGGGCTCTGATGCCGGCCAGCCGCCGGAGAGGCAGAGTAGGATGGCGCAATCGATCGGGTAGGTCTGGGCCGACGCATTGGTCGAGGCGCCGAAGAGGGAAGCCGTGCTCACAATCGTTGCGAAGGCAAAATGACGAAGAAAACTGCGCATGACGAGGAACTCAGTCGGCTGACGGTCGAATCTGCACCCTGCAATAATATACTATTGTTTGGGGGTCAATTTGTCTGTCGCTATTATTCCGCCGATCGCACATGGAGCGACTATTATGAGATCGTTCACCCGCGCGACAGCTTTTCCAGGAAGCGTGTTGCCTCATCCGAAGTAACGGCCTGTGCAGCTGCAAGCATGTCCGGGCGCAGAGGTGGATCGATGTGGTCTGCGGTGCGGGCGGCGCCGATCCAGAGGATCGACAGCTCGGACGTGTTCCACCGATAAACCCAGCCAACCGTCCGGTTGATGCGACTACAGATCAGTCGAGCGACCGGAGCCGCTTCTTCCTTGTTAACACTCACTGGTTCTTGTGTACCTTCATTTTTTCTTAAGGATTGATTGGCTGCAAGAGCGTCTCGCTACGCACCGGCCGTATCCGATCCTAAAGCGTCCGGCTCAAAACCTGAATCGCAAGGGATTCCCT
>NZ_AQQR01000037.1 GCF_002210095.1 Marinibacterium profundimaris
CCAGCCAAGAGGCCCTTATGGCAGCATCACCGATTTACTTTGTCGAGAGTAACCCAAACCTGCCCGCATTTTTGATTTTTGTCGCGCAAGGGCACGATAAGGCATTGCCTAAAACGCGGGCATTCCATGAGGCGCTATCGGCGCGAGGGGCAGCGAGTAAACTGTTCGTCATAGACGGCCTGAGTCATCGCGAAATGGGATTGGCGCTCGGGGAGGCGGATTCATCCATCTCGCAAAAAGTTCTGGAAATGATTTTAGCGGGGGTGGTTAGTCCGCCACAGGAGTAGATGAATTATAAGGTCGGAGTCTGGCGGCAGCAGATTTTTAGCGTTTTATTAATGGTCTATCGGTTAGGATGACCCGGTAATTTGAGGGGGAGGATGATATGCGTAACGGTTTTACACTTGTAGAGCTTTCGATAGTTCTTGTTATTCTGGGTTTGTTAACGGGGGGAATTCTCGCGGGACAAAATCTTATTCGCGCCGCTGAATTGCGGGCCGTCACTAGCGAATTTACGAGCTATCAAACGGCTATTATGGCCTTCAAAGAGAAATATCTCGCACTGCCTGGTGATTTGAAAAACGCTACCAACTTCTGGGGTGCAGCGGATTCTGACCCGGCTACCTGCCGCACCACGGCCTCAACGGGTACAGAACCCTGTAACGGTGATGGTAATGGCCAAGTTTTAGCCGCCGGTACAACCGGTAATGAAATGTTTCGTTTCTGGCAACATTTAGCCAATGCAGGGCTGGTTTCTGGTAGTTTTAATGGCATCGCGGGTAGTTTGGATGTTGATGATGCTGAGATTGATATTAACTCTCCTTCCAGCAAGTCGGGGAATGGCGGCTGGCAAACAAGCTATATTGGCGGCGTATCGGGAAGTACGATCTATTATGATGGTAGCTATGGGCACATCATGGGAGTGGGCGCAGATACGGATGCCTCACTTTTGGGGCTATTGGCAGGTCCAACTTTCAAGCCCGAAGAAGCGTGGAGCATTGACAGCAAAGTGGATGATGGAAAACCGGCAACAGGACAGGTTTTCAACTGGCTATCAACGAATACCGCAACTCCGGGCTGCACGACGACCGATGATGCCGACACGGCAGAATATGCGCTGACCTCATCGGATATCCTCTGTGCTATCGCCTTCCGAAACGCCTATTAACTATCCCCCCCCGCTTCATTCTCACAAGAGAAAGGGTGAGATCGCTCGTCATGTCCCCGCATGGCGAGCGACAAGCCCGCCAGACACGTTCTCTTCCAGCCCTATCCGATGTGCCAGAAAAGCCTTCCCCGGCTTTGGAGGGGGCCGCCTGAGCGGCGGCAGAGCGACCAGCGCACTAGCGCTTGGGGTAGCCAGTGCGAGGGGTTCCCCCTTAGCGGAATATGCCTCACCGGCTTCGGAGGTGCCGCCTAGCGGCGGTAGAGCGACCACGGCCAGCCGAGGCCGGATTTCGCCTGCATGGTGCGCCGCACCATGCTCCCGAATGGGATTGTGAAATCTGGTTGAGACGGGCCGTTAGCCTGCGTGGCAACTGAACGCGTTCCCCCTGACTAGGGGGCGGAGGGGGTTGACTGATGCTCGTACAAATCGCAGATTTGTGTAGACGAGCATCTTAACCCAATCTTCACACTTCTCAGCTAGGCTTTCCGGTAATGTTGAGGAATGTACTTTGTCGCACAACGCCCGTTTCGCGAGCGCGAGGCCATACCGCCATCGGTGGTGCGGCCTACCGCGCTGGCGAAAATCTGCGTGCCTATGGTCAAGGCGAAAACGGCCAAGATAAGACCTTCCGATATAGCAACCGGCGCGACGTGGTGCGGGAGACCTTCATCATGACACCGAAGGAAGGAGCGCCCGACTACCTGACCTCTGAGCAGGCCCCAACGAAGGCGCAACTGCGCGAGCAGCGTATGGAGCTTTGGAACGATGTCGAGGCCCGCGAGAAGGGCAAAACGGCCCGCCTCGGACGCGAGCTACAGCTAGGCTTTGCCTACGAGCTGAACCATGCGGATCAACGCGCTTTGGTCGAAGAGTTTGTTAAACGCTATGCGACGGAAGGCGGCGAGCGCGAAATCAAGGTTCAGGTAAAGACGAAAGCCGGAACACGAATCGACACGAAGAAGGTTCAAATAAACTTCGTCGCCGATGTGGCGATGCACGACTATGGCAAGCGCATCCCGTTTGCTGGCGCGAGCGACGAGCAAAGGGCAAAGATACGGAACTGGGCAGAGGCCGGTATTCCGTTTGTGAGCGCTGAGGATGCCAAAGGCATGGAAAGTGCCCATGTGCGGGAGAACCACGACCGGCACGGCAATATCACGTCTTATCAGATATACCAGCCTCACGCCCATGTTAGGATCACCCCGAGAACGGTTGAAAATGGCGAATGGTCTAATGACAAATTCGCCTCTCGGGTTCTGAATGAACATAATTTCGCGATGAACCTGCGCTATGACTGGGAACACCTACAGAACACCTATTTGGAGCGAGCCGGTTCCGATGTGCGCGTCACCTGTACGCCGGAGGTTCAAGACGGCTATCCGCTTCACGTCCAGACGGAAACAAAAGATCCCGTAACGCGCAATATCGAAGAGCGGCTAAGCGAAAAGTCTGAGCCAATCAGCGAGGAAGTTGCGGCAGAGCGCGAGAAACAGCGCGAGCGGAACCAAGAGGCCCAAGAAAAACTCGCGATAGATGACGAGTTTCGCGAGGTTCATAAAGAAACGCTGCGCGAGCTACAAATCGACCAGTTCCAAGAGGAAAATAGCGGCGATGCGCCGGAGGCGCAGCAATATCGCATTGTGGAGTGGTATCGGAATGTCGGGCGCAGGCTGGAAGGATGGCGCGATGCCGTGCCGGAGAAGGCCGCACAGTGGCAAGAGCGGTTGCAATCCATGAAACCGCGCCTAAAGGCATGGTTCGGATATAGCCCGCCTGATCCCGAGGACACGGCATCACGAAACGGGGCCGATCCGCCAGAACCGCAACGCACTGAGCCGGAGCACGATAGATGATCGACTCTTCCGGCCATAGCGTCCCGATCCAGAAACGCATAATCAAGCAACGTGGGGGGCCACCCACGGCGGATGGCGCTCGGGAAAATTATGGCGGGAGACCGATGGCAGGCGAGACCTATCAGCCGTTTGAAATCGAGCAGATGCCGCGCACGGCGTTTCGCATCTTCCACTATAACCGCAAGGGGCTGCTAGAGCGGGACTCGTTCTATTTCCATAGCGTGAAGGGCCTGCGCTTGCGCGAGGGCCAGCACGGCGGGGTTTTGCTGTCCTTCTACTCGGACAACCGCGCGGTGACGCTTCGCGGCGGGTTCAGTATGCACGCGGTGGCTGAGGCGATTGAAGATTGTAACTTGGCGACACTGACCGTTTTTCACCCCGAGATATGGGACGGAGTTCCCGAGGGGGTTGAAGCGATCGACCGCATAGCGATCGACACGCTGGCCATACCGGGGCAGGAACGTCGCCAGCCCATAGACGAAGAAGATTTTGACGACCGGCTCCCCGGCGACAGGGCGTTGAACTAAGCGTCAACGCTCAGGATCACCAAAGATAAGAGTTCAGGGGAAAAAACACCTTGCTCGAATCAAAATCAAGCACCTAGGGTTTCAAAAACGCCGAAGACATAGACTTACTCCTAATTCAAGAGGATCGTCACTATGTCGAACCCCGCGCAATCATTCGTAAATGGACTATTAGGTGCACCAAGTGCAATCGCAGCCGGTATCGACAATATACTCTCGACAGCAGGATTTACATCTAACGATTCACAGCATGTGCAGAATTTTGCAAATTTTGTTACGTTTGTGCAGCGCGCGACATTCGATTCTGCCATTCGGAATATGGCAGTGATCGTAGCAGACTATATGATCAGAGAAAACCCGGGTCAATTCGCAAGCGCAATAGCCTCTGCCGGAGGGGGAATGGTTGGAAAGAAGGCTATAGTTAATGCATGCGCCACAGCAATTTCCAACGGCGCGAAAGATGCAGCCAAAAGTGTCGCCCGGAAGCGGCGTGTTAACGCCGTAACCACTATTCTGACCGTTAGTGAGTTTGCCGGAAAATCAGGTGCGGCTGCAGATCGTCTAAAAAGAAGCAACCCTGATTTATACGACGAGCTTGATAGACATGGTTTGGTTGGTGGGTACTTTCTAATTGAGCCCGTGGTCACATAAATTGAATGAAGAAAATACTAAACCCGATAAAGACTTCCGTCCGGAAGGTTTCGGAGAAACGAAAACTAAACAGAAACAGAGGTAAGGCATTCCTTATTCATGGGAGGGATGCAGAAGCCGCTGATTGGTTGAGGTGCTGCCTAGACGATTTAGACGTACTGATCGTGCGATGGGAAGATGCTGTTCGCTTACCGTCATCTGCCTCACCTTACACCCTTGACGTGGTAAAGACCGGTCTAAATGCCGCTGACATTGCCGTCGTTCTTTTCTCTCCTGATGAAGATGTATCACTAAGGGAAAAGTTTCGCTCAGGCCAACAGGACATAGGACAGCAAGCTAGGCCAAACGTTTGGGTGGAGGCTGGTATGGCGCTTGGACTTTCACGTGACCGAGTGGTTTTAGTCCAGATGGCTAGCTGCAGGCCTGCAAGTGATCTAAGTGGCTTAAACTATATTTATATGGACATGAATGCCGACCGCGGGGCCTTCCTTAGAATATTAGAAAATCGTTTGCAATCATGCGGATGTCGAACTAGTATAAGAATATGAGTTTTGAAGATTGGGCATCTCGTTTAGATACATCTGGAAAGTATAGCCTTGTAGGCGCCACCACAGGTTTCATGGCACCTATATTTTACTACTCTCTTTCTTCGTTCCCCAAATCGCCCACCAAAACTGTTTTTTCGCTAGTGACAGGAACTGCGATTGGCGCAGTCGTTGGTAGTTCTATCGGATTTTACAGGGGTACAGATAAGAACCTAGGCCCATCAATTTAGTAAACACCTTCTCTGCTGCGTTACCGAAGTCCAGAACTAGGCGTTAATGCTCAGGCTCGTCTAATATCTCCGTCTCCAACCGTTTGGCCGCTTGTGGGGTCTTCTCGACCTGTTTTCGGTTGCGCGGCGGCACCCGCTTTTTCCAATCATCCGCGGCCTCTGGCTTGCGTGGTTGCGGCGCGGCGGGCTGTTCCGGCTGTGGCATGGGAGCGGGTTCGGAAGGTGCCGGCTGCGGCTTCGATGCCGGCGCTTCCGTAAGGGTCTGCAAAGGCCCGTCCTCGGCCTTAGACGATGATAGCGCGGGCGGCACGGCCAGAACCGCGCCAAGGGCCTCCGTGGGCCTCTGTGAAGCCTGTAGAACGCTCTGGACGGCAGGAGGCAACCGTTCGGCCCATTGCTCTTGCTGTTGGTGCTGGAAGGCGTGTTTGAGCGGGGGCACAGCAACCGATACCGGCACGGGCCGTTTGATAAAGTTCCTCACGCGCAAGCGCCGCAACGGCGGGAGCGGTTTGCGCAGGGGCGGAAAGGCCCCCAGAAACCAGCGCAGCATGACCGACAACATGATCAACCCGACGATAACGGCGAGCAGGGTGGTGACCGCGTAAAGCTCTGTTTCATTGGGCGGGAGCGGAATCCATTGCTGCAAGACCATCGTAACACTCGGCAGTGCGAACACCTCGAGCAAAGGATCGGCCTGCCATCCGGCAAGGCCAATGATAGCGAGGGGCAAGAGCCACCTAGCGGCGGGTTTCGAGATAAAAACGAGAAGCTGGTACAGCAGGTAAAGGATGCGGCGCAGCAGGTAAAAAAGGTATCTGATCAGCCAGATCATGACGGCTCAAACACGCTGATCGAACGCCGCGATAACGTAATTTTCGCGGGTGTGTCGCCATGTGTGGCCGCTTTTGAGCATGACCGCATCCACCTTGTATTTGTTGGAGGCGGTGCCGGTGCGCAGTTTGTTGGTGAAGAAGTTCGGCGGGACGATCCTCGCCAGATATTGCGAGACGGTGGTACTTGAACCGACATTGTGGCCGTCTTGGCCGCTCTGGGTGTTATTGCCTTCGGCCTGCGTGTTGCCGCCACTGGCCGAGAACCCGTCTGACGTTTGCTTTGACATCTGATCGAGCAATCGCTCGCCGATCAATCGCGAAGCATCTTCATTGGTCGTGTGATCGGCGTTCGCGTGCCAAATGCGGTTCTGGAATTTCCCGAGCAACGCATCGGCGGCGTGCTCGTTTCCGCTGCCAAGCGCAGCATAGAAGCTCTTAACATCTTGGGTGATATAGACCCCACAGGTGCGGTAACGGCGGGCGTTCGAGAAAAATTTGGTGTCCTGGTCGCTCAAGAAATACTGGCACTCGTCGGCCCACAGCACGACGCAACGCGACTTTTTGAAATCCTTTCCCGCATCGCGCTCGCGCTGCTCCATGGCACGCTGGAACAGATATTTGAAAATCGCCTGCGCGGTCGCTCCGGCTTTACCGTAGAGGTGAACGGGCAAATCCAGAATGATGATCGCCCCTTCCCCAGCGAGCTGGGGCACAAGATTGGTATCGGTGCAAAACAGCTCGTGCAGTTTGCCGGTCATGAAGGGGTAAAGCATACTGCTGATGGTCGCGATCACCGAAGATCGCATCCGGTCGCCCATGTCGGGGAAGCGCTCCGTCCAGTAGTCGCAATAGATTTCAAGGTCGGGATAGGTATCGAGTAGCTGAGAAGCAAGCGCCAAGGTCTTCGCGCAAAAGGAATGCTCCGTCCATTCGGGGTCGTTCAGCTGCTGGGGTGACTTGGGCGCGGTGTCGATGAAGGACATGACCTCGCGCAAGCGGATCGACTCGTAAACGGCGTGGAGGATCGGGAAGACGTTGCCCAGCATTTCAAAGGCGGAGTCATAGAAAAACTTATTTTCCCCGCTGCTGCTGCGCCCTTCGGCGATGTCTCCGGCCTCGGATATCCGTTTGATGATGTCCAGCAGGTTGGTGTTGAACCCCCCTGCCCCGAGCGTTGCCATGGTGTAATCGAGGAAGTTGATGCGGCGCGCGGCGGTCGCATCCATGACGATGATCGAGCCTTCGCGGCCCGTCTCCTTCGCCAGTTCCTCCCACTGCGCCCGCTCTGCGTCATGGGCGCACATGACCAGCCCCCCGCAACCGGCCTTCAGGTAGGCTTTGGCCAGTGTGCGGGCTGATCCGCTGGTCTTCCCGCTGCCAGTGCCCCCAAGGATCACGGTGCCACGGAGACAGTCATCGAGGGTGAGCACGTCGCGTTTTCCGACCTTCAACATCGGCGTTTTAGGCTCGTAGTGATACGGGATCGGGCTGTTCTTTCCGAAACGGGTCATGTCACACCTCTATTGAAAATCCTGTCGGCGTAATTGGCGCGAAATCCTGTAGGATGATGTCAGATTCGCAAGGAAACGAAATCAGCCAAGGGCGGGCCGTTATGGCGGGTGGAACAAGACGTTGGAGCGCACAGCTCAATGATCAAAGCAAACAATCGGCTTTGCGCCATGCTGGTGAGCGCGGCGCGGTTGGTTTGCTCAATGCGCGGGAAGATGTCCGGCAAAAGCTGATCGAAGAAGGCTGGTTCGGTCGCAGCGCGGACGGCCAAGGCGCGACCTATCAAGGGATGTCGCCGGAGACTGAGCAAGGGCATGGCATTCATGGCCCTGCGGATGAAGTGCAGGCCGGTACAGTGTCGGGGCAGAACGAGGGCCATACGCAAGATTTTTACGGCTCGCCCAACTGGCAGAGCGTCAAAGAGGCTTCGCATAGCGAGGCGGGCGCAGATCGCGTGGGCCACACGGCAGAGCAACAAAAGGCTTGGGAAATGAAGCAAGCGCAGGCGCATGAGGTCTATGGGCAAGGCCGTGAAGAACCTGAACCGGAGATGTGACAGGGCTTGCCCTGAAAGGGTCTTCACTCTTGGCCTTTAGGACCGTCTGCCAGCAATAGCTTAGGCTGCGGTGCGTCTGGGTCTTTGTCGCCGGGCATCCATAGTTTCGGCGGCGCGGCCTGCTCAGGCGGTGTGACGGCTTCACCATCGGCAGGGTGTTCAGCGGTCGCTTGGGCCTGCGCAAGAAGCTCTTTTTGCACATCAACTTCCAATGTGCTGGTGAAGGCGGTGCGGTAAAAATCCGGCTCGGGAACGCTGAGACTGACGCGGATAGCGGTTGTCGGTGAATGCATACGGGACTGTATGAACCCGCCCAACACGGCCCATAGGATCGTGACAGGCCATTTTCCATTATTGGCGACGAAATCGACAGCGTTTTCAATGGCGTTGCCGACCGTGGAGATTGTCGCGGGAGACACAAACCAATCCAGATAGCTGTGCTGCGCTTGGTAGGTTATCAGCGCGTTGACGGTCTCGCGGAAGCTGTAGCGGGCGGCATAGTTGTCGTACTCCGTCCAGACAAACAGCATGATCAGCGCGATATTCACGGAAATCAGCGACGTAATGACACGATGGGCCACTTGCGGCGTTACCCAAGAGCGGATCGGTGTCACCAGAACAAAGATCAATGCATAGTAAACAAGCACAGCCCATTGGTTCATGTGAATGCGACCGATAGGAGAATTCCAAAACCATGGGTCTTCTGAAAAAGCGCCACCAAAAAGAAGCGGTAGAAGGTCAATTACGGGAATAACGAAGTATGAGAAAAAGTCTCGGATCGTCGCATGAATCGCGTTGACCGCATAAGTAACTGTTCCAGAAAACAAGGTGTATAAGATGTTTTCAGTGGTCGAGGCGTTTTCTAAATATGCCTCAACGCCAAGGGCGAAAGCCAGTTCAGCTACAAGATAGATAACCACTGCGCCGATTTTAAGGATGAAGGGGTAAAGGATGATTTTCCAAGCGAGCCGGTCGGCCCCAGTCCCTCGAAAGTGAGGGTGCAGCAACGCAAGTTGGTAAGGCAGTCTGACATAGCCCTCCCTGCCCGCGTGGGTGGTTCGGTTGGCCGCGATGTAGGGTTGTAGAACGTAAGAGCGAAACCGTTCTTCCACCTCTTCAACGCCGGTGGTTCGGGTTGCGGTGAGGATTGCGTTTGTATCGACATGGTTAAATGGTTTGAAAAATTTTCCGCGTTCGGAAAAATAACGATCTTCTAGGACGAAAAAGTAAGTAAGCGTCAGAAAAATAGGAATGATAATCGGATAGATGATGTCATGAACGAAGGCAGGCGAAAGAAACCAAACGAGAAATTTGAAGGTTGGAAAAAACTCGTCACCTCGTTCATGTAATCCGTTGAATGCGAGGAAGCATAGAGCGCCAACTAAGATCGCCGCGAGAAAACTCCCCGTCTTTGGGACTTTGTAGCTTCTAATATCGCGCGTGATTCCGATGATTGCGGGGAGAAAAAAGCTTCCAAGGGATAGATAGCCCAGAAATTGGTCGTTAGTCATATTTCAACTTCATTTGGATTGCCGGAACGGCAATTCGCGGAGCCACAAGGCAAGATGCCTACTCTTCGCGGTGCGAATCCCTCACTCGAATTCCCTACTGGTATATCTGGCTTCAACCTGAAGGCGGGCGAAGAAATTCGTTATGCGTGGTGTGAAGCTGCGTTTTGTTGCCCTACTGCAAAAAATTCAGACTTTTTGATATGAAGGGCCAAAGGGCGCCACAGGAGGCCGCTAGGCGCTTGTTGCACCCCTACCCCCCACAGATGACCGACAAGGGCATCTGTGGGCCTTCTTTGAGGCCCTGAGGGGGTCTTGTTTGTTCCCTTTCCCTTCGGAGCCGCGTTCGCTTGCCCTCGTGAAAGGGCTGGAAGGGTTCACCTTGCAAAAGCGCGTAGCGGGAGCAGAGCCACGCGCAGGGGCCTGCCCCGAGCATGGCGAGCACCCACCTTTTGCAAGGGGGTTCCTGTAAGCCCTAGAGGGCTAAAGAAGCGAAAAGCGGCGAGAGGGACGCGCGGGAACATCCCCCTTTCCCTTTGGTGAGCGGAGCGAGCCTCTACCCGCAGGAGCCAGAGGCGACGGAGGGGAAGCGGCAATCGGCCCAGCGGGCCGATGCCTTTTCACTGCTTTGCTTGTCCGGCGACTAGCCGGACGCAATTTTTGCGGCTGCTTCGCAGCCGCTTGCATTCAGGGAATGCGGTCGGCCGATCTGGTGGGGGTCTGCTCGCCTAGCAGCAAGGGCGTAGTGAAGTCTCAAGGTTAAAGATACGAAGTATGATTAAAAGAAGAAAAGAATAGGAGAGATGGGTAGTCGGAAAAAAGCAAATAAAACCAGCGCCTTGTGGTGTGAAATGAATGTCTATGTGTGAGCTATACAATCCACTTGCGCGGAAGTGTGAGCTATACCATCCACTTTTTCGGCTAACTGTGAGCTATACCATCCACTTTGGGGCCTTCTGGCCTGTGGATAATCCCTGCCACAAGATGCGATAATCCCAACTGCGAGCTATACCATCTACTTACTGCGAGCTATACCATCCACTAGTGTGAGCTATACCATCCACCCTAGCGCCAGTTATGCACAGGAGCTTTGGTCAAGGCTTCGGCTTAATGACAAGGCCGGTCTTTCCCGCCGCCTGCAAAGCGTCTGAAGAGCGCTTGTTGGCCGCTTTTTGCTCCGAAACGAAGTGCGGCGTAGGTTTAACGGTGTAGCGTGCGTCGATGACCTTACGGCCCTCAAGCAACGGGGCCTCGGTATAGTTCAGCACCACGCCGCGATCCTTCAGCTCATCCAGAGCAGCACGCACCTTGCGCCGGTTGTCGGCGGCCCTACCCTGCTGCAACAGGCCGCTATGCTTGGCGATAGTCGTAAAACTGAAGTGATAGTCATTCAGGAGCGAGGCTTGTTTTTAGCGGTGAATAAGCTTGCGATAAATCCAGCGCGATAGCTGCTCGTCGCAGGAGAGCAACCGATCAAGGTTGAACTGACGGAACTCCAAGTGATTGATGCTATGGCTGATGAACAAAGGAAGCCGTGCTTGGTGGTGTGCTTCGGAATCGGCTCGGTACTCTTCGCGCCCGACCGTCACCAAATCCTGCAGGATCGCGCCTTTCCAGCGGCGTTTGCCGTTGACAGAGACAGACAAGACGCTTGAGGCCATGAACTCGATGGCCTGATTGATTTCGACCACGCTGCGCGATCTGCCGCGCTGCTTCAGCTCGCGGCGGATCATGTTCAGGGTAAAGCGCACCCATGTCGCATTGTTTTCGACATCGTGCAGGCCATAGGATTGATCAGCGAGAATTTTCTTAAGCGCCTCTTCAACCAGCTCTTCAGTCGCGCCGGGGAAGAACGCTTTATAGCTGCCGTCATCTTGTTCGATCAATGCGGGCTGGACACGCACGGAGAACTCTTTGCCGTCCAGAGTGTAAGACCACTCAAACGGATCGGCATGGCCGCTGCTGGTGCGCAGTTTGGCAACCTGCTGCGGCGTAAAAAAGTATTTGGGTATGTTGTCCCATATCTCGACAGCATTGGAGACCTCTGCCGTGTTGTTCGCGACGAACTGCGAGAACAGGTCATATTGAACGCTGTTGCGGGGCGTAGAGGGAGGTTTTTTCAACGATTTTCGCGGGGCCATACAATACCTAGGATCAGGCAATCCTACCTGTCACCCTGCCCTGCAGGCAAACGCTAAGCGCGGGTTGTGGATTGATTTCTATGGCTTCATGCTCCCATGGCCTCATGGGAGCATGGCCCAGAAGGAGGTTCAAGGCATGATCCGGCAGGGTGAACAGACGACCCTTGGTGTGTGATCGCACGTTGGGTGTGTGATAACACAGTCCGGTGCGAACGGCCTAACCGCCATGGGACCATGGTCGCATGGCTTCCTGTTACCATGAAACCACGCCATCATGCAATCATGCACACATGGCCCGTTGGAACCGTGGCCCCATGTTGTGAGAATCTGCCATTCATGGTATGAAAAAAGCATAACGATAACAGGGCAGTATCATCATGACGTATATTATTGGCATGGTTTCGCAAAAAGGCGGGGCCGGAAAGAGTACCTTAGCGCGGCTGTTTGCGCGGGAGCTGGCGGCGGATGACTTTGCGGTCAAAATCGCCGATCTGGACACACAGCAAACCACTTGCGCAGAATGGGCGGCGGATCGCGCGGAAGCGGGGATCGAGCCGGAAATTCAGGTGCAAGCCTATGCCAAGATCGAGACGGCCTTGCGCGAAGCTTCGCGTTTCGATGCATTCATCCTCGATGGTCGGCCTCACTCGTCGGATCAAACCATGCAGATCGCGAAAGCGGCTGACCTGATCGTCATCCCGACCGGCCAGACGAAGGACGATCTGCGACCGGCGGTGAAGCTGGCGCATAGCCTTGCTGATGCAGGCATCCCCGAGGAAAAAATCGCCTTCGCGCTGGTGAAGACGACCAACAGCCAAGCAGAGCTGATGGCGGCGAGGGAATATCTCGACCAGACGGATTACACGGTGCTGGACGGGCATTTGCCAGTTTCGACCGCTTACGGTACGGCGCACGATGTCGGGCGGGCGGTGACAGAGACAACGCACAAGAGCCTGAACGTCAAAGCGGAGACCTTGGCGCAGTCGATCATTGATCGTCTGGCGGCGCTGGCTCCGAAGCAGGAGGTCGCATAATGGCAAAAACCGCTGGTCTGGCAAAGAAAGGCGCACCTCCGGCCCGGGAAGTGACGAGCAACGTCATCGAGGCCGATCCTCGGCGCAGTGAAGGCAAGACGCGCCCGCTAAAGGTGCAAGTGCCTGAAAGCATCCTGAGCGAGTTTAACGGCGAAGCGAACGAGCGCTTCGAGCACCGCAACGGCTCAAAGTCCAAGCTCTTCTTGGAAATGTGGGAAATATATCAAAAGCATAAGTAACCATGGGGCCATGCTCCCATGGTTACTTGGCTATAATTTTATTGAAGATTGACCGTGAGCTTGCGCCCAAGCACCTCTGCCGCCCGAGACAAGGTGCCAAGCGTCACCCCGTCCTGTTCGGGATCAAGCAGACGGTCAAGTTGAGATCGGCTAGTGGCAAGCTTGCGTGCCATCTCAACCTTGCTGATGCGCTTTTCCTTCATCGCTTCCGCGAGTTGGTACGCCAGTACACGCTTGATGGCTTGCGCAGTGGTTTCTTCAAGGGTGCCTTGCTCCTTGAGAAAATCATCGAAGGATGAACCCACGGAGCCGCGTTCGATATTGTCAGCCATGCCTATAGTCCTTTCATCCGGCGTTCTGCCGTGTCCAGTTCATTGGGCGGGGTCTTCTGCGTCTTCTTGATGAAGCCATGCAGCAGCACCATGCTGCCGTCATGGACGCAAAAAAACACCCGTGCGATCCGCCCATCTGAAAGATCGGTTCTGATCTCCCACAATCCACGGCGACCTGCGATCTTCCGGCAAAGCGGCATCCCGACCGGCCAGCCAAATTCGGCAGTGCGGATATCGTCACCGATTGACTTGCGGTCATCTTCGGATAGCGCAAGCAACCAATCCCGTACCGGCTCCCGACCGCTTTCCTGCTGGAAGAACTTTGCAGGTAACTTTTTCAGTTCGCCAGTCACATTATGTACCTATTTTGGTACATAATGCAAGGCCAAACTGATGGTGCATGAAAAGTCTTTAGAATCATGAAACTGACGCTAACAGCAATATCAGACAAGCGCAGCTATGAGGGGCGATCTATCCACACCATGGGGCCATGTACCCATGGCAACATGGCTATTCGCCTAGCTGGCGCTTGAGGGTGTTGAGTTGCTTGCGGGCTTTGCGCTTGGCCTTCTTTTCCTTGCGGGTTGAGTACCAGTAGTGAGAACCGACGAGCACGAACAGCACGCCGGAAATGGTCGCGCCGGTTCCGACCACGGCCCGATCCATGCCCCAGAAGGCGAAGAGAATATAGCAGATCACGACAGGGGCCACGACGATCACCCAGCGGAAGGCCCACGCGAACCAGAACACAAACCAGAGGGCAAAGACCGGCCCGAAGATCAAAGCGACCATTTCGGGGTCGGCCTGTTCATAGGCGATCAGATAGTAACCGATCCCTAAAAAGGCGAGCATGACGAAGGCGAGGGAGGAAAGCTTCTGCTTCATGGTCAATTCCCGTGGTGAATCTGGCCGATGTTTCAAAAGTTATGACTTTTGCACCACAGCGCAAAAGCAAATGAAATAAATGCCCCGAGTTGGCGCATTATCTTGGTGCAAAACTATGTGCCTCTGAGACAATGCACGTATGTTCATCGGATATGCCAGAGTCTCGACAACAGTCCAAAATCTCGACCGCCAAATCGCGGCGCTGCGCGATGCCGGTTGCGAGACGATTTTCAGGGAAGCGGCCTCGGGCAAGAGCGTGAAGGACAGGCCGGAGCTGGCCCGCGCGATTGACCAGCTCGGGAGCAAGGATGTTCTGGTTGTTGCGGAATGGGATCGGGCAACGCGCTCGATGCTCGATGGCATCCAGATCATGCAGCGCGTGGCGGAGCGCGGTGCGGCGATCAAGGTTCTCGACAAGCCGCATTTGGATTTAACCACACCCATAGGACAGGGGCTTCTGGCACTGCTGTCTGCTCTGGCCGAAGATGAGCGGCAACGCATCCTCAAGCGTGCAGCGGAGGGTAGGGCCGCAGCCAAGGCCAAAGGGCGACTGATGGGCCGCCCTGCCGCTCTGAGCGAGCATCAGGCCAACAAGGCTCTGAAACGGATCGCAGCAGGCGACAATATCCGCGAGATAGCCCGCGACATGGGCGTGTCACACTCGACCATTTCCCGACTGCAAAAGCGGGTAGGGTAGTGACGCGAAGCGGTTGCTTTTTCTCAGTGTGCTAGGCCGCACGCGCCCTTTCGTTGGCGAAAGACCGGCTCCAAAGCAATGAGGGGCTAAGGGCTTCGCCCTCGCGCGGTCAAAGGGTGGGTGCTCGCCATGCTCACATGGCCTCATGGGGCCATGCTGCGCGTGGCTCTGCTCCCGCTTCGCGCCTTTGCCCTTGCTACCCCACTCTCGCCGAGGGGCAGGCCCGAAAGATGGTTCTTTCGGGCTGCTCCCATTTCGGGGCGCATCAAAACAAAGAAAGTTGGTCTTCGATCTTCCAGCCATTGGCTTGTTGCGCCTCCTCGGGATCATACTCAGAAAGCAGCCATGTCGCCTGCGCGTCCGGCGTGAAGAGTTTGACGACCGGGTGATGATCGACCTCTGCTTTTCCGCTCTGGTTTGCGCGGCTGTTGGCAATCATCTGATCCAGTAAGGCTTTAGGAAGCGGCTTCATTGGTCGCCTCCTCGCGTGAACGTAGGTACAAGGCACCATCCCAGTTGATGGGAATGGTATCGAGTTGGATGCGGTTAATCTGGCCTGCATCATCGGGCCAAGCGGCTCCGATAGTGTCGTAGGCGTTGCGTTGTTGTCCGTCTGAAGCGGTGTAGCTACGTGCCTTATAGACGACGCTGTGAGTGGGTTTAGACATGGTGTCCTCCGTCTTAGTTGGGGACGATGCGCCCTTCGCACCGTCTGCCAGACGATGCACAGCGCGGAACCGGCGCTGTCGGTCGAGGGTGCGCCCGAGACCCGGCCTGCGCAGCAGAGTCCGCAGCGAACGCTGGACAGCCCGAGCCGGTCGGCGATGTCAGAAAGGCAGAAAACGGGAAGCGAAGGGGCAGGGGGCTCGCGGACCAAAGGATCGGACAATCGGCCCATGTATTGCGCTCTGTAGGTGCAAAGCACCGCTTAAAGCACGAAGTCCTGCAAGCCGAAGAGTTTGACAAGGGCAGGGTGAATGGAAATCAGGCTGCCCTGTCGCTGTTTAGACGGCGAAGCTGGAGAGGTACGGGAGGTGCGACCCTCTCGCGAATGGAGTGAACCTGTAAAAGCCTGCCCGCCTGCGGCTGGATCTTGCGAGTTCCGCTCGACCGTAGAAGGTATCTTGAATGCTGGCGATGCGCTAACCGGTTGGGCGGCAGGTTCAGATGTCTGTTGGCTGATGCTGTCCGATGGTTCGATGATGATCACTTTCGGCTGTGACGGCACAGGCTCTACCGTGATGGGGGTGCTAGCAGGTGACGGCACATAGGTGACGGTGAGTGCACCATCGACATAGGCAAAGCTGTAATTGTTATCGGAGCCGCCCGCGACGGTAATGGCGTAGCTGCCTGCGGTGCTGCTGAGCTCGGCCAATGTGCTGGCGGTCGGGGCGGTGTCGAGGTCGCTTTCATCGTCGCTGCCGACGAAACCACTATAGCTGATGGTGAGGGCCGGATTCGGGTCGCCATAGGATTTGCTGGCATCATCTGCCGTGGCAGTGAGCGTGGCTTTATTAACCGTGAGTGTGCCATCCGTATAGCTGATGTCGTAGCCCTGTTGGCCGGAATAATAGCCCGATGGGGTGATGGTATAACTGCCAACATTCACCGCCCCTGCCGCACTGCCGCCAATCGCCAAGCTGCCGGAGAGGTTAGCGACTGACTCACCCGCCTTAAAATTGTTGCCGCTGACGCTGGCCGCGCCAGCCGTGAAGGCGTTGCTGTCATAGGTTTTTGTTACATCGTCTGCGGTGAGTGTCAGCGCTGTCAGGAAGTTGCGAAGCAGTGGATAAGTATCGCCGTCATAAATGCGCCAGACCGACGATGAACCGCCCGCCGTGGCAATGTCCCAACCTGCACCGCTGAAGGTCGTCGCGGTCATCATCTCGGCGGTCGTCTTACCCGTGCCGCCGTCGCTTGTGGTGATGCCAGAGGTTTCCGTGTCCCAGAAAGTGGTGGCATTGTCAACAGTGCCGCCACTAATAGTCTGGCCAATGAGTCCTTGCCCATTTACGCTGGCGCTTAAATCTCCGACAGCGTAGGAACGTTCCACATGGCCGCCATAATTTCTACCGACCAATCCGCCGACATAGCTGCCACTCGTTGTAACGCTACCAGAAGCGTAACTATCTGTAATTGTGCTCGCAGCGTCGCCATAATTTCTACCGACCAATACGCCGACCTCATTGCCGCTAGCATTTACCGTGCCGAGCGCATAGCTTTTGCTAATGCTGGAATTACTGCCACTAATCCCGACCAAGCCACCAACACAGTCGTTGCCCGTCACCGCACCGGTCGCATAGCTGCCTGAAATGCTACTGTTGGTTTTGCTGTGTCCGACCAATCCGCCGGTATAATCAACACCGTCAACCGCACCGGTCGCATAGCTGCCTGAAATGCTACTGTTGCCACTATAGCCGACCAGCCCGCCGGTATCAGTCGTGCCGCTGACCGATCCGGTGGCGTAGCTGTTAAGAATACTTGCATTTGTAACTGATGTACCAACAAGACCACCTACTCTGCTAGAAGTTCCGCTAACATTTCCTGCGGCGTAACTGCTAGTTATGCTACTTATATAATTTCTCCCAACAAGACCACCTACTGTACCAGTTCCACTTACTGATCCCGTGGCATAACTGTTAGTAATTGCGCTATTAGTTGATTGGTCGCCTACTAGTCCGCCCGTACTAGTTTTGCCATTAACCGTACCAGTAGCATAACTATTAAAGATTTTTTGATTATTTGCTTGGCCGATGAGGCCGCCCGTCTGATTTCTGCCTGTTATATCTGCGTTGGTGATGCCCACGTTGTTTATGTTGGAATTAACCGCATACCCAAACAATCCAACAAAGTCGGTTGTTGATCGATCAATAAACAGACCATCGACAGTGTGGCCGAGTCCATCGAACGTGCCAGTGAAACTGGTGACACTATCGCCCACGGGAACCCAGCCCGCACCCGCATTCCAGCCAGAGGTGGCGGTGGCGTCGATATTGCTGCCGAGGACGTAATGGCCTGTGAGGTCATTGTTCATATTCTGCAAAGCGGTGAGATCGTTAATCACCGTATAGGTATTGCTGTTGATGATGAGGCTACCCGAGGCGCTGTAGTCGATGCGGCCATTGAAGCCGGAGCTGTCGAGGTCCATTTTCAGTGCGCCGCCAGACACGCCGGTATCCGCGCCGTTAGTGGTGGCCGTATTCACGGTGAGGGCACCGGTGCCCGAGACGGTGACGACATTGTTGACCAGCACATCACGCGCAGC
>NZ_AQQR01000038.1 GCF_002210095.1 Marinibacterium profundimaris
CTCGCGATTACGCACCTTATGCGCAGCTGCGCATAAGGTCCGGAACGCCGCAGCGTAAGCGTCATAGATGCGGCGCTGCTCTTCAGTGAGCTTGTGCTCGACCAGTTCGTATTCGACACCGTCATAGGAAAGCGAGCGCGCGGTATAGAGGCCGAGAGAACGCAAATCGCGAGCCAGAACCTCCATCGCCGCCACACCGCCGGCCTCGATCGCCTCGACGAACTCGGCGCGGGTCTGAAACGGGAAATCCTCGCCACCCCAGAGACCGAGCCGTTGGGCGTAGGCGAGGTTGTGGACTGTGGTTGCGCCGGTCGCCGAGACATAGACCACGCGCGCGTCCGGCAGGGCGTGCTGGAGCCGCAGGCCCGCGCGTCCCTGCTGCGAGGCGGCGATATCACCGCGGTCTCCCTTGCCGCCCCCGGCATTCTGCATCGCATGGCTCTCGTCGAAGATGATGACACCATCGAAGTCGCTGCCCAACCATTCGACGATCTGCTTGACGCGCGAAACCTTCTCGCCGCGGTCATCGGAGCGCAGCGTGGCATAGGTGGTGAACAGGATGCCTTCCGACAGCGTGATCTTTGCGCCTTGAGGGAAGCGCGACAGCGGCGTGACCAGCAGCCTCTCCATGCCGAGCGCCGACCAGTCGCGTTGCGCGTCCTCGATCAGCTTGTCGGATTTGGAGATCCAGATCGCCTTGCGGCGGCCGCGCAGCCAGTTGTCGAGGATGATCCCGGCCGACTGACGGCCCTTGCCGGCGCCGGTGCCGTCACCGAGCATGAAACCCCGGCGGAAGCGGACAGCACCGGCGGCATCCTCGGCGGCGGCGCGCACGTTGTCGAATTGCTCGTCCACGGCCCAGGCACCGGCGAGGTGATCGGCATGGGCTTCACCGGCATAGATCACCGTTTCAAGCTGGGCGTCCGACAGACGGGTGCGGATGTCGGACGGCAGCATGGGCCGGTAGGACGGCTTTGGCGGCGCGACCGAGGCCATGGCAGCGGATTGCACCAGCTTGGTCGGATGCGGCGCGGCGCCGGGAATACGCAGCGATTGCAGTGCATATTCCTCATAGATGGCATCGGACAGGCGAGCGCCTTCCGGTGGCGTCCAGTCCACGGTCTCATAGGCGAGTTCGACGCCCTCGGGGTCGTTGGCAGGAGCAGCGGCAGGCCGCGCCGCTGTCGCGCGGGACAGATAGCCTCGCACGGTTTTCGGCGTGGCGGTCGAAGCGGGCACCACGATTTTCGGCAATGATACCGGCGAACGCTGCGGGACATGCGCCTCGATCCATCCGATCAGCGTGGCAACATCGGGGGCGATCCCCGGTGAGGCCGGGAAACGGAGCGGATCGTCGGCGGGCAGCTTGTCGATCACCGTCAGCCGCGTGTCGATGCGGGTGCCATGTCTGGCGAAGACCGCACCATCGACGGCGGCGCTGAACACCACACGGCCACGCGCCTGCAAGCGGATGAAAGCCTCCCGCCAGGCCGGAGCTTCGGGGCCAAAGCCAGCGCCGGTGATCGTCACCAGCCGACCGCCCGGAGCAAGACGGGCCAGCGCCGAGGCAACATGGCGAAGGGAAGCATCCGCCATCCGCCCTTCGACATTGGCCATGACCGAGAAAGGCGGGTTCATCAGCACCACGGACGGCACAGCCTCCGGGGTCAGATGATCGTCGATCTGGGCGGCGTCAAACCGGGTGACGGGAAAAGCCGGAAAGAGGGAAGAGAGAAGATCGGCGCGGGTTTCGGCGAGTTCGTTGAGGATCAGCGAACCGCCGGCGGTCTGGGCCAGGATAGCCATCAGGCCGGTGCCGGCCGAGGGTTCCAGCACTACGTCATCAAGCGTGATCGCGGCCGCCGCCAGCGCGGCAAGGCCGAGAGGCAGAGGCGTGCTGAACTGCTGGAAGCTCTGGCTTTCCTCGGAACGCCGGGTCTGCGTGGGCAACAGCGCCGCGATCTTTGCCAACACGGAAATCCGTGCAGCCGGAGACGCGGCTTTACGGAAAAGCGCCTTTCCGTATTTGCGCAGGAACAGAACCGTGGCGACTTCGCAGGCCTCATAGGCGAGCTTCCAGTCCCACGCGCCGCTGGCGTCGGAGGCGCCGAAAGCGCTTTCCATGGCACTGCGGAGGTCCGCAGTATCGACGCGTTGACCGCGTTCGAGATGGGGAAGAATGAGATGGGCGGCGGCCAGGATCACGGGGGCCGGCTGGGTGGCCGGACCGGTCACGGGAGATGAGATATTCATGTCGGGGAACCTCGGAGAGCGGGAACGGGGAGGACCCGGACGGCGCTCTCTCTCGACCACCCGGACTCAACTCGTCCCGGTACCTCTCTGACTCGGCACCTCATGCCCCATCGCCTCGCAGACTTGACGGCGACAGCGCCCCACCATCAGATTTCTCAAGGTTTCATTGATTGTAAGCGATATTCATGAGAAATACCGACTTGAGATCAATCATCGGGACCAAGAACTGAATTTCATGGAGCAGGCGCAAAGGAATCCGTTTTCAGGTGCCGTAACCGTTTTTCACGAGCGCTGGCTCCCCGAGGAGGCCACACCTGCGGGCTATGCTGCGCTGATCGATGCCTATGCGCTCGCAACGCCCCTGCCCCGGACACTTTCCGCCATCGGCCCACGGCACAAGGTCTACGAGGCCGACGGCTGGCGCCTCTACACGCCCCGTCATGAACCCGAGGCGAGCCTCATCGGTCATCTGACCTTCGCGCTGCGTTACGAGGGGCTGGATCTGGCGGTTCTCAAGCGGCTTTTCAAGGCAACCGGCCCGGAGCCGATCCAGGCCATTGTCGAGGCCGCCCCGACGGGCAGTTACGCGCGCAGGATCTGGTTCCTCTACGAGTGGCTCCTCGGCGCGGAATTGGAGCTGCCCGACGCCACACGCGGCAATTACGCGCCCGTGGTCGATGCCAAGCTCCAATGGGATGCAGAGGGCGCCCCCTCGCCGCGCCACCGGGTCCGCAACAACCTGCCCGGCACCCCGGATTTCTGCCCGATGATCTTCCGCACAGCGGCAATCGAAGCCTTCATCGCCCGCGATCTGGCAGCCGAGGCCCGCGCGGTGCTGGCCGAGGTGCCCGCCGATCTGCTGGCGCGCACGGCGGCCTTCCTGCTGCTCAAGGATTCACGGTCGAGTTTTCAGATCGAAGGCGAGAACCCGCCCCAGGATCGCATCCGGCGCTGGGGCCAGATCATCGGTGAAGCCGGGCGACACCCAATCGACCGGGCAGAGCTGGAACGCCTCCAACGCATCGTCATCGGCGATGCCCGCTTCGTCCATCTGGGCCTGCGGCAGGAGGGCGGCTTCATTGGCGAGCACGACCGCGCGACCGGCGCCCCCCTGCCCGATCACGTCAGCGCCCGGCATGAAGACCTGCCTGCGCTGATCGCCGGGCTCGAAGCATTCGACCGCGATATCGCCCCGGGGCTCGATCCTGTTCTGGCGGCTGCCGGCCTCGCCTTCGGCTTCGTCTATATCCACCCGTTCGAGGATGGCAACGGGCGCCTTCATCGCTACCTGATCCACCACGTGCTTGCTGCACGCGGCTTCAATCCGCCCGGGCTGGTCTTTCCGGTGTCGGCGGTGATCCTCGAACGGATCGAGGCCTATCGGCAGGTGCTCGAGAGCTATTCGCGTCGACTGCTGCCCCATGTCAGCTGGCGCCCAACCGATCGCGGGAACGTCGGGGTGCTGAACGACACCGGCGATTTCTATCGCTTCTTCGATGCCACGCCCCATGCCGAATTCCTCTTCGCCTGCGTGGCCCAGACAATCGACCATGACCTGCCTGCAGAGACCCGGTTCCTGCGTGCCTATGACGGGTTCAAGTCCCGCGTCTCGGGCCTGATCGACATGCCCGACCGCGTGCTCGACCTGCTGTTTCGTTTCCTGCACCAGAACGGTGGCAGACTCTCCGGACGCGCCAGAGCGAGAGAATTCGCCGCTCTGACCGACGAGGAGGCCGACCGGATCGAAGCTATCTATGCGGAGTTGCGGGAGGAGTTCTGAGGCCGAACCTCCTCACCCAAACCGTTGGCCGGCTTTAGTGAAGGTGTAACCGTCGGCGACGATGGTCTCATCGACGACGTCATCCGACGACAGATAGTCAAACTCGCGCTCGAGCTGGCGATAGAGCCAGCGGGCGAGATCGCGCAGCGCCTCAATCATGATGTCCTCGGCATCGGCGGTCATGCCCTGATACGACGGGCTGTCGCGCTCGACCGAGATCCCCATGCAATATTCGTGACAATAATGGCCGCGATGGCCGGCCTCTGCGCGAAGCTGGTAGAAATTGCGCCGCTGGATCGCCTGAAGGGCGTCGGCGATGCGGTGAAGCGCGGTGTCCTGGGGGGCGTATTCCCTGATCCGGCGCGGAGCGTGTTTCTGGTGGGAATACCACGATTCAAAGCAGGCACCGTCCCCCTGAGAGGAAAAGCCCCGGAACCAGATGCAGGGTTCCTGCCGTGTGCCACCGCCCATCAACCGGACGGTGCGGGTCTTGAGGTTCAGCCCGAGGATTTCGGCGACGCGCTGGAAATCCTCATAGACGGCATCGTACCAGTCATCGTCGAAGCCACCTTCGCGATACCAGGCGCGGGCTTTGTCCCTGGCTGCATCGGAAAGTTCTTCGAGGTGATAGACAGTGATCTCGATAACCTCACTCATAGGGATTGCCTCCCTCCAGAACGATGGAAAGCCAACAATCGGTATTGATCCAGTCCACCGTCTCGCCGTTAGCGAGATCGAGGACGTGCGCCCCGCCGCCGAACCCGTCCACACGCGGCTTCGAGCAGGTATTGGCGTATTGCATCCCCCATAGACCCGTCAGACCGAACTCCTTCGCGCAGCGTTTGACGAATTGGATGACATGCTCAGGATCGCCGGTGCCATCATCGCGCATCCAGAGCTGGGTTCCGCCATGCTCGGGTTGAATGGAAAGCAGAAACCCGTCCGAAGGCGGATCCCCAGCGGCATTCTCATCCGAGAGCGCATTGTAGAGATCGAGCGCGCGGGCGGCCTGCTCGGGGGTGCCCACATCGAGCAGGCAGGAGAAATGGGTGAAATAGTCGGCCATGATGGTCTCCGGGCATGACATGGCCCGGCGTGGAACCGAGCCAAATGGGATGGAAAGGGTGAAACTCAGGCGGCCTGCGGCAGGCGGAGCAGATCGGCCGCGATCTCGCGCCAGAAGGGATCGACCAACCGTGCCTCCAGCGCAGCGGCGCGGTAACGCAGCCGTCTCGCATCACCGGGCTCCAAGGCTCGGAATGCCATGCCGCGCAGTCGGCTGGCCTTGGTCACGATCCTGCGTGCCTCGGCATCGGATGCGACCGGCTGTTGCCAGAGGATAATGCCGCCGCGGATTGCGCCGGCGAGGACCAGGCGCTGATCGCGGTCCTGAATGAGCATGATGCGCGGCTGGAAATACGGAAAGCTATTCGGCCCCGTGCAAATATCACCGCGCGACACGCGCAAGGCTGCGGCCTCGATGGCCTCCTCCGGTGACGGGCATTCCCCAAGCGGGATCACGCGATCAAAGCTATTCGCCGCGTCACTGGCGTCATAGCTGGCGACGCCGAGGCAAGAGATGCGCAGCGGCAGCTTTTGCGACCGAAAAAGCGCGGGCAGAACATCGGCCGCCAGAATCTGGCCGATGGAGCGGAAGGTTTCGGAACGGGCAAAGGTCATCGGGATCACTCCATGACGGGCGCCGGAGAGCCTCTCTCTCCAGCCCTCAACCCGTCACTGCCGAAAGGCCCGCACTCTTCCTCTCTGACCGGGCTTGTTCCCGGTTCCGCTGCCGACGATGGGGGACCATCGAGAGGCACTGAAGGACCGAAGCGCGGGTCTCCGCGCTCGGGCCGTTTGGGGTGAGGCGCTTTCGCGCCTTACTCCCATGGATCCAGTTCCAGCTTCACCATGTCCTCATCGCCGTCGAATTCGTCGGCCGGCATGGCACCGTGGGTTCCGTCCCCGGCCTGGAACACGACGATTACGACCATCAGCGAGGTGGCGAGGCTGGCGGCGAAGGCGGTGGCATCTGCATAGGACATCGGGATTGGCTCCTGTCTCTGGAGGCGGGGGACCATCCCCCGCGCGACAGGCGCCCGACGTGTCTGACCGGATCTGCACTCACCCTCGGGCGTTCGGACTTTTTCCGAATCTCCGAGGGCGGCACGTATGCGTAAGCCGACCCCTCCGGGGTTGAATGTCAAAGAGACGGAACAGACCAAGGTTAGCGAATGGAAGCGGGGGTGGTGTCTTGCATCCGACAGGCGCCCGATTCCCCCATTGCAGATGCTTCGCCCGGCCAGCCTTGCCGTCGCGCTGGCATCAGGAGCGTGTTCGAGGACGGGGGCGGACACCGATGCCGAACATAATGACCGGCACCGTGGTGATGCTGGAACTGGAACCATGGAGGCCCATGACAGGAAAACGGTGGCGACTATCGTAAGACGTGGACGGGCCTTCAGCCCCAGAGTCCATCGGCAATCTCGCGGGCGATCATCGCGCGCGCTCTCATCATCACCTCATCGCCGCTGGTATCGATATGACCGTAGAACCGGGCATGACCGCCGTTCGCGGTCCAATCGGCGTAGCGGCAATATTCGCGGGCTTCGAGACGAAAGGCGCGCATGTCATCCGCCCAATGTGGCTTCGGCTCCACGACCACAGTGATGCCATCGCGGGTTTCCTCCCAAGGCAGCGTGCGTTCGGATGGCGGACCGGCGCGGTTCTCACGGAATATCCGGTCGATATCGATCATTGCGGGCATCGGGTTCTCCAAAGAAAAAGCCCGATCACGGGGACCGGGCAAGTTGCGGAAACGGAAGGGATGTGGCGGGGCAGCAAAGGCCACCCCGCCTGAGCATCATTCGGCGGCGACCATGGACTGCTCCTCGTCCTCCGTGGCGTCTTCATCCTCGCCATCGCCGGCAAGGAATTCAGGCAGATCATCCGCCTCGGTGTCGACCCCGGCGTCCATAGCGATATCGGCATCGCGATCGACCATGCGCAGCGGCTCCGGAAGCCAGCCGGTTTCAGCCAGCAGGCGCTCGGCCTCCTTGGCCATATCGCCCTTCTTCAGATGGTCGATGAGCTGCGCCGCCCGTTCGCCGGCGCCTTCGCGCACCGCCTCGATGATCCGCGGCTTGGTCACGCGGCCGAGATAGTTGCCGACGGTCGGCCGCCAGCCCACCGCCACCATGTCGAGGCCCGTTGCCCGCGCCAGCCGGTCGGCCTGGGACAGGCGCACATCGAGCCCGTGCTGGCTGACGCCCATGCCGCCATAGGGGTTGGGCTTCTCGTGCAACGCGTTGACGCCGAAGCTGATGCAATGGGCGAGCAACTCCATCCGGGTGTCATCGTCCTGATCGGAGAGCCAGCCCCAGAGCGCGGCATCGTCAGCCGGGATGTGATCGCCCCAGCGTTCGTGCCGCTCGGCGATGGCGCGCGCCGAGACGCTTTCGCCGAGGTCATCGGCCTGCGCCGGGAAATGAACCTCCCGGACATGGGCCTCGAGGCACCCCCTGGTGGAGTGCGGCAGGAAGCAATCGGTGACCAGCCGGTGCAGCAGCGCCGTCATGGCGACATGCGGGTTGGCCGCCACGGCGTCGCGGAGCGCCAGCGTGCGATGCGCGGTCAGCTCGCTGACGAGGCGATCGGGCAGAGGCCGGATGGTTTCGACCTCATCGTCCTCCTCAGGTTCCGTCGCCGTGCCACCCACCATGATGACCGCGCGCTGCACACCACCGGACACGCCGCCCTCGGGAGAACACCCATCGGCCCCCTGTCCTTCCTGACCTTCCACCGCCTCGTCGTCGGCACGAACATAACCGCGCTCGATGGCGAGCTTGCCGTCGTGGCGGATGCTGACGAAGACACCGGCCCTCGCCATCTGATCGGCGTCATAGCGCATCGGCCGGGCCTCGAAGGCCTCCAGTGCCCCCTCGATCTCGCCGAGGCGGGCATCAACCTCGTCGGGGAACTCGTCAGCCTCGGCATACTCCGCCTCCAGCGCGTCGAGCTCGTCCCGCAGCTTCTCACGCTCGGCACATTCGTCGTCAGTCAGGTCGATGGTGGTGCCGGCCAGACGGCGCATGCCGCTGGTATGGCCATAGGGGAAGTCCACGGCGACCTCGATCCACTTCCAGCCCTCGGCGGCGATCATCTCCGCCTCAGCCTTCAGCTTCTCACCCACCAGCCGGTCGAGCAGCACCGGGTCCTGGAGCCAACCGCCATCGTCCTGCTGGAAGAGATCGCGCAGCACATAGCCGCCCGCCGCCTCGTAGGTCTCGATGCCGACGAAGAGCGCCCGTTTGTCGGAGGCCCGCACCGTGGTCTCGGTCAGCATGCGGCGGATCGTGTAAGGCTCCTTCTGCCAGCTATCCTTGATCGCCTCCCAGACCTGTTCCTGCCGGGCATGGTCGTCGGAGATTGTGAAGGCCATGAGCTGTTCCAGCGTCATGCCGTCCTCCGCATAGGTCTCGAGCAGCGTCGGCGAGACCGAAACCAGGCGCAGACGTTGCTTCACCACCTTGGCATCGACGAAAAAGGCGGCGGCGATTTCCTCCTCGCTCATGCCCTTCTCACGAAGGACCTGGAAGGCGCGAAACTGATCGAGCGGATGCAGCGGCGCGCGCTCGATATTCTCGGCCAGCGAGACCTCGTCGATCAGGATGTCGTCTCCGGCCTCCGAGACGATACAGGGCACCGGCGTGGTCTTATTGAGGCGCTTCTGTTTCACCAAAAGCTCCAGCGCACGATAGCGGCGGCCGCCAGCCGGCACTTCGAAGAGGCCGGTTTCCTGCCCCTCGGCGTCGAGCTCGGGCCGGACATGCAGGGACTGGATCAGCCCGCGGCGGGCGATGGACCCGGCCAGTTCCTCGACCGAGATGCCGGCCTTCACCCGCCGGACATTGGACTGGCTGAGCACCAGCTTGTTGAAGGGGATGTCGCGCGAGGACGACAGGGTGATTTTCTGCGTGGCAGTGGCCATGTCAGGATCTCCATGACGGACGCCGGGGAGCCTCTCTCTCCGGCAACCAGCCCGTCACGAAACTCCCCCCACTCCTTTCCCTCTCGTGGCCGAGCCGCGGATGAACACACAGCCCCATCAGTGCTCGCCGCTGGCGCGCAGACTGGTCTCCCGGCCGGCGCCGGTGATGATGTGGTCGTGCAGTATCACCCCCAGGGACACACAGGCGTTTCGGATTTCCTTGGTCATCGCGAGGTCGGCGGCTGAGGGCTCGGGATCGCCGGCCGGATGATTATGGACGATGATCAGCGCCGAGGCATTGAGCGCCAGGCAGCGCCGCAGCACCTCCCGGGGATAGACCGGGACATGATCGACCGTGCCGATGGCGAGGCACTCGTCGGAGATCAGCCGGTTCCTCCGGTCGAGATAGAGGACATGGAAACGCTCCACATCGCCCCGTATGGTCAAGGCGCAATAGTCGAGCACCGCCTGCCAGGACGTCAGGACAGGGTTCTGGTTGAGATGGCGCAGCAGGATCTGTCGGGCCTCATAGACCACGGCCTGCTCCTGGGCCGAGAACCGGAGCGGCTGCGGTTCGATGGCGGGTGTTCTCGTGTTTCGTGTCATGGTGCTGTTCTCCGACGGGCAGCCGGCCAGGCGCCGAACTTTCACCGCGTCACGAGGAGAAGCGCCGCCCTCTTCCTGCGAAGAGAGCGGCGCCGAAGCTGAAGAGCGTGGATCTCAGCAACGTGGGGGCTCCGCATCGGGGAGTGTCCCGCTTGGCAGACGGCCCGAGCGATAAAGCAGCCGCTCGGCATCGCGAATGCTGCCGGCCTCGCGGGCGGCCTCGGCCCAAACCGAGATCGGGAAGTCCCCCGTGAACAGCAGATCCCGCTCGATGCCCATGCCGAAGGGCAGCCGAATGGAGCGCAGTTCGTTGAGGCTCCAGGAGCCAAGCTCCGGGTAGCCAATGTCGGCCAGGCCAAACATGATGTCACCGTCCTCGTCGAGCTCGGTCGCAAGCCAGACACCGGCGCCGAAGGGATTGAAGAACTTCACGACCGGAATGTGATCCTGATCGCGATCGCGGCCATTCGCCAGCAAACGGTCACGCTGTGTGTCGGTCAGGAGGATCATGCCGCGGCCCTCCCTTCCGTCGAGGTTTGCCGATCAACATCGGTGCTGTCGTCGGGCAGATAAGCCAGCAACCAGTCGGCCGCCTTGCTGGCCTGCGAGGCGGCGCGGACGATCGCGCGGGAATCCTCGCGCATCACCTCCAGCCAGGAGCCGATGTAATCGGCGTGGCGCACAGTCGGGACGATCCCGAGCGAGGCGCAACAGAACGCGCTCGAAATCTCGGCGATCAGCTCCTCGAAGGCGTATTTCTTCGTACCGAAACCGCCCGAGAAGTCCCGCCCCAACCGTGAGGCATGTCCTGTCGCGTGCCCCATCTCGTGCAGGGCGGTCCGGTGCCAGTTGATCGGCTCGAAATAGGCCTGCGGAGGTGGCACCTGCACGTAATCGAGCGCGGGAACATAGAAGGCGCGGTTGCCACCGATCCGGAAGTCGATACCGGACGCCGCGATCAATGCCTCGACCCGCGGCTCGATCAGCCCGGACGGCGGTGGCGGCGCCTCGACGGCGATGTCGTCTGGCAGACCCTCGCATTGCGCCGCGTTGAACACGGTGAAGCGCTTCAGAAAGGGGATGCTGTTTGCATCTTCCCCGGTCTCCCGGGCGCGGCGCTTCTCGTCTTCAGGCGTGAACCGGTCGGCATAGACGACGGTTGTGCCCCGCTCGCCCTTGCGGACATTACCGCCGAGCGACAGCGCCTGGCGGAAGGTCAGCCAATGCTGGGTTGGATAGCCCTGCTGAATGACGGCGCCCCAGAGGATCAGGACATTGATCCCGGAATACTGCCGACCCGTGCTGGCGTTGCGCGGCATAGCGAGCGGCGCTTGCGCCGCCGCCGTCCCCCAGGGCTGGACCCAGGGCAGCCGGCCGCCCTCCAGCTCGGCGATGATCTTGTCGGTGATGTCGTCATAAAGGTTGGTGCGCAGGCCGCTCTTGCGGGCCGCGCGATGCTCTCTGGCCATCGGGATGATCTCCGCGACGGGCGCCGGAGGCCTCTCCTCCAGCCCTCAACCCGTCACGGAAAACCCGCCCGCACTTTCACTCTCAGGGGCGTTGCGGGGTCTCCCCGCTGATGGGGGTGCGTCGGCAACGCCAGTGCCGACCAGGGGGAAGGCTTTCCCCAGACAATCCTCGTATTCAGCCGAGGCAGGCATAAAAAGGCAAAAGCCACCAACCGCGAGCCGTCAATCCCCGACGTGTTGTAATCCCCATGATATCTGCGCTTATCTGACACGCAATCGCGGTGCCTGCTTTCCAGCGCCAGACGCCTTCCTTCCCGAGAGTTCGGGCTCAAAGCCAACGGGCAATAAAAGAGGACCAAATGACGGATATCGATCTTAACGCTTTGTCGCTCCCCGAGCTGAAGCAGTTGCAAAAGAATGTCGCAAAGGCCATTGCCAGTTTCGAGGACCGTCGCAAGGCCGAGGCCCGCGCCAAGGTGGACGAATTGGCCCGCGAGCTCGGTTTCAGTTTCGACGAGCTTGCGGAAGCCGCCCCCACCCGGAAACGCGCGGCGTCTGCGCCCAAGTACCGCCATCCGGAAGACGCCGAAATCACCTGGTCCGGCCGTGGGCGCAAACCGGCATGGATCGCTGAAGCGCTGACTGCGGGAAAATCGCTAGACGATTTTGCGATCTGAACGGGGGGCCTGCCTTGCACCAGCCCGCGAATGCCGTCCGCCTGCATGTCTCTCTGGCGGAGATTGACCCGCCGATCTGGCGGCGACTTGTCGTGCCGTCGGACTGGACGCTCAACAAACTGCACCTGGTGCTGCAGGCCGCGTTCAGCTGGACCGACAGCCATCTGCATGAGTTCGGGATCGGTGGGCTGCGATATGGCGACCCCGATCAGCTTGAGGATGGTTTCGGCGGGCCGCAGACCTTCGACTACACCGGCGTCAGGCTGGCGGATTTCTCCGGCCAGGATCTGACCTTCACCTACCTTTACGACTTTGGCGATGACTGGACCCATGTGATCCGGATCGAGGGGTGGCTGTCCCTCGATCCCCTGCCCCGCCACGCAGAATGCACCGAAGGTGCCCGTGCCCGGCCGCCCGAGGACGTCGGCGGCCCCTGGTCCTATGCCGATTTCCTCAAGACCATCCGCGATCCGAACCATGAGGACTACAGCTCCAACCTTCGCTGGGCCGGCGGGCATTTCGACCCGGACTGGTTCGACATTGACCTGATCAACAGGGATCTGCGCAACACCTTCCGCAAGAACACCAGCCGACGCCTGCATCAGCCCAAGCCAAAGCCTTCTGGTCGGTGAGCGCAGAGGTCTCTGCCCTCAAGGCGGTGCCGCGAGCCTGGATGACCCTCCTCCTGCTGGCATCGTCAGAGTGGTAGCGCCTCCAGCGGATATCGGGCTGTCTGCACCGCAAATGGTGCACTGATGTCGCGCCCTTCCCAGTAGCGTTGCTTGGCGTCGAGGCTCCCGAGCGACTTAGTCAGGCACGGGTTCCCTACCCCTTCACACGCTTCAGATAATCTCCCCGATCCAACGCTCCCGTCCGATTTGCGCTCTATGCTATCCGTCTCCCCGACAACCGGCTGCGCGCCCTTCTCCCATCTATGCGATCGTGTTTCATTCCGGGATCATGAACACGGCGTTTCTCTTGATAGCGATGTATTCCGGGCGACCGATCATTCCCGCTGAGGATGTCGCCAGGGATTTTTTCGGTCTGAGTACCGACAAGTTCATCCGCAAAGTCTCGGCTGGTTCCATCGCCCTTCCTCTCGTCCGCATGGAAGCGTCGCAGAAATGCGCCAAAGGCGTCCATATCGACGATCTGGCCGAGTACCTGGACAAGAGGCGGGCTGCAACCGTCAAGGAATGCCTGCAACTGCAGGGCCTTCGGTAAGCGTGTTCCCCTCTCAAAATCGCCGAAGGCCAGCCTGCTACCTACCCATGGCACGAAGCAACCACCCTCCTCACCACGTTCGACAGCACGGATTGAATTCTGTCAGAAATCTACGTATATTTCTGACAGGAGAACGATCATGCAGCGCCTTGCCGAACAGATATTGACTCATGCAGAGGGGCTTCCGGAAGGAGCGCCACTAGCCGCAAAGGGCCTGCTGCACCTCGGCAGCCGTGCCGGTGTGGACCAGGCCTTGTCGCGCCTTGCCGAGCGCGGCCAGTTGATCCGTGCCGGGCGCGGGGTTTACCTGCGACCGATCAAAAGCCGGTTTGGAACGCGCGCACCGTCCGTAGAACAGGCCGTCGAGGCTCTCGCGGCGCAACGCGGCGAAGTCATCGTACCAACCGGCGCCGCCGAAGCGAATGCACTCGGCCTGACCACGCAAGTGCCTGTTCGATCCGTGTACCTGACCTCGGGTCGCAGCCGCACGCTCTCATTGGGCAAACAACTCGTGGAACTGCGCCACGCCCCCCGATGGCAGCTTGCCCTGGGGAAGAGGCCGGCTGGCAGTGCCGTTCGCGCCCTGGCCTGGCTCGGGCCGGAACAGGCAGAGACAGCTCTTAGATCGCTGAAGCAGAAACTGCCCGCAGCGGCGTTTGACGAATTGGTAACCGCAGCACCGCAGTTCCCGACCTGGCTTGCACGCAGTGTCGTAAAGGAGGCGCATGCCTGAGCCCTTCGTGTCGTTGTCTTCTGCAGACCGCAAGGAGGCCCTGGCCGTAGCTGCAGATCGCTCCGGGCGGCCCGCGCACCTGCTCGAAAAGGACGTCTGGGTTGTCTGGGCTCTTCAGACCCTCTTCAGTTCCGAGCTTGGTGAGCACCTCGTTTTCAAGGGCGGAACATCCCTTTCCAAAGCCGATGGGGTGATCCAGCGCTTCTCTGAAGATGTTGATCTGACCTATGACATTCGGGCAATCGCGCCTGATCTGGTAGGCGAACGCGCCGAAGCCCTGCCAACCACACGCAGTGAGGAAAAGCGCTGGTCGAAAGCTGTCCGGGATCGATTGCCGAAATGGGTCGTCGAAACGACGCAGCCCTTGATCCAGGACGCCATTGCAGCGCAACGGCTATCAGCCTCGACACGGGCAGATGGCGACAAGCTTTTCATCGATTACGAGGCCGCCTCTTCTGGCTCAGGCTATGTCGCCCCCAGCGTCATGCTGGAATTCGGCGCGAGGTCGACGGGCGAACCGGCGAGCCTGCGTGACGTCGCCTGCGACGCGAACGGGCTGATCGAGGGCGTGAGTTTTCCGACCGCGACACCGCGCGTGATGCATGCCGAGCGGACATTTTGGGAGAAGGCCACGGCGATCCATGTCTTCTGCGTCCATATATCCGAGTACCCCGGCCAGTAGGGCATACCTTCTCCAGCTTTGTCGGCTCCAGAGCGCGCGACCGACAGGGACGGATCGATATAGGCTCGGCACTTGTCACGATACCCGTAGGTGTTCAGCAAGGGAGGCGCGCCAACATAGACCATCCCACCGATGTTGCGGCCGGCCATGCTAGCAGCTTCGCTTGACGGAACCCACCCGCTTTTCGTTGATCGGGTCGATGCGTTCGACGCCACTCGTGAGGGCTGGTTTCGTTCTGCGAGGGCCGCAAGTGCCGGCGCCGCAGCCTTTCCAACCCGAACGATTTCACCGTAGTCCTGCTTTGGTGGGGAATAGGCTTGAACGGCAGCCGGCGCTTTGGACGCAATGGCTTCGCGAGTTCGTTCGCGCTCACGCTCGATACGCTTGTCGTAGGCACTTGGGCGCGGCACCGACTCAGGTCGCGATGTTCGAGTTTCGGAACTTCCCCCGGCTGGCGCTTTTGCAGCGACTTTCCGCGATCTCCGCTTTTCTTGCCACCAGACCAAAATGATAGGAGCACCGAATGCGAACAACATTTGGCCACCCACGGGCCACCCCTGGAGGGCTGTGACCACCACGATCATGCAAAAGATGAAGTAGACAAAAAGAAAGAATGAAATTCGGAAAAACTTGAGTAATGAAGACACTATCGCCCCTCCCCCTTCAGTCACACTATTTTACACGAACACCATTTCAATCATTAAAGCAGAGCCTGAACAGTTTTCCGGCCACCGTCCACTGCCCAATGAGGTGACAGCGGTCATGCCCCAAGCACTTGAGGCACTTCACCGCCCCCCTCATCTGAGCTCGCCACCACGGAGATGATCACAGAGGGAGTGGGTGGTATTGGGGATAACGCATTCATCTCGCGCGTTGACTGGCACCAGCGCCACCGAAGCTGCACATCAACCCCAGACTGCCCTCCCGCCGCATGATGGTAGCCCCGGTCGCCCTGCATTGCCCTCGGATGCGGCGATCCAGTTCGTTTGACCACCAAGGTCCTGCTCAAGCTGCCGCTACTGCAAGCGACTGAGATAGTGGCCAGCCCGTTGAAGATGGCGGACCTGGACTGGACGGAGGCGTATCGAGGCAAAGATGCGTTGCCTGAACTCCTTCGAAAAACGCTTTGCCGCTAGAAACCCCGGCCGCTAATCCGCCGAGATCAAGATGCGCGTTGCACTGATGAACCGCTTCTCGGCCCTCGGCACCGCCGGGATCGTCTGCATCGCCTGACAAAGACCGGTAAAGGGGCCGTCAAGCCTCAAGCCATCGTTCCGCGACAACGCCGCGGTGGCCTTGAAGGAGCAGCAGGCCAAACTTGGACTAGCCCTAACATGTCGTCGCCGCGATCTTCACAAAAGGCATCCGCGAAAAATTTGGTACTTGGTACACAAGATGACCGCTTAGTGTATTGATTATATGAATATATTCTGGATCAAACCGTCCAATCCATCATAGGTGCAATGGACAGGCGTGCGGCCGTTGATAAATCTTGTTGTTTAATTTTATCAGCCACTTATATGCGCCTCCCGTTCGTCTCGTCCCGGTCAGTTCTGTACCAAATACGCCGATTTCGACGCTGGACTTGGTACAATGTACCAAATAGGAACATGGGCTCGATCAGTATACGCAAGCGAAAGAATGGCAGCAGCAGCTACCTTGCACGCGTGCGAGTGATGCGAGAAGGAACCTCCTATCATGAGACGAAGACCTTTGACAGACGCCCTGCCGCAACCGCCTGGATAAGGAAGCGCGAGAAAGAGCTAGCAAAACCTGGTGCCTTGGAGGAGTCGAACGTATGTGACCCCCCGTTGTCCAAAGCGATCGAGCGCTACACCGAAGAAACGGTGAAGGACATCGGTCGTACCAAGGCGCAGGTCCTCAGGACCATCGCCACCTACCCGATCGCCGATCTACCCTGTTCCACCATCAAGGCGAAGGATATCATCGAGTTTCTTCAGTCACTGCCTGGACAACCGCAAACAGTCGGGAACTGAGCTACTCCCCATCTCTTGGACAAGATCTGGCGTAAATTA
>NZ_AQQR01000039.1 GCF_002210095.1 Marinibacterium profundimaris
GAGGCAGAGCCGATTTAAGGGCAACGCGACAGGCGGTCCCGGCCCAGACGTGGACCTGTCCGCCTTCCTCGATCGCCGTGACCCCGAGAACATGGTGGATGAAGCCGAGCCCTTCGCGGATCGCGCGGGCGGGTGGCTTGACCTGATGGCGCAAGCCGCCGACCTGCACCCGATCACGCGTGCCTGCATGGGGTTTCACCTCTGGAGCCTCGCGGGCCTCGGACAGCAGAGCAACCGAATGGAAGCGGCGGTCACGGCGTCGCGCATTGCCGCGCATGAGGGCGAGGGGGCAATATTCGCACCCCTGGCCATGGGTGGGGCGGGGGCGCTGCGCGCCGGCGGCCCCCCGGCTGAACGTTTGGCGCGCGGGCTCGAGAAAATGGAAACGGCCTGCCTGACCGCGATGCGGCACCTCGACGATATCGAGACATGGTCGGCGCTGGCGGAAGCCGAGATGACCCCACTCTCGGGCAAGACGCCGCCAGCCCTGCGCGGAGTGCTGACCGAATGGCCCCTGGTCTCTGCCCCTATGGCCGAGGCCCTGACCGGAGCCAGCCGCGCCGCTGTCCAGCGCAACCTCGCCTGGATGGAAGCGCGGGATCTGGTCCGCGAGCTAACAGGGCAAGGACGGTTCCGAATGTGGCGCGCCACAAACTGATTGTCGAAGCGATCTGTGCGCGCCGATGTTGCGTCTATCCGCAGCACGGCTGAAACGGTGAGGAGCACCGTTTTGCAGATGCTCGAGGTCAAAGAGTTCGGCTGATCGGCTGAGACAATTCGGCTATCGCCACGTCCCCAACTACCATGAAAGCATTGTCGACTGGGTCGTGACCGGTCTGCGGGTATAAACCGGACAGACCATACAACGCTCCAAGCGACGAACGAGCCGTTGTCGCAATGGCATGTCGAGTGATGTCTTCTTGAAAATCGCCTTCGGAAAGAGCAGGGGCAGGACATGAAGCTGCAAAATCTCGAACGCCATCAAGCCTGGATCTACCTCGCTGCCATCCTTTCCGGTCTGGTCTTGGGCTCGCTCGCCCCCGGTATCTCGGGGGTGTTCGAGGCGCTGCTTTGGCCGGTGTTGGGGCTTATGCTTTTCACTACCTTCGCTCAGATGCCGCTAGCGCACCTGCCGCGCGCGACGCGCGACCGGCGTTTCATCGGCACCATGTTGATCGGCAATTTCGTCCTGGTGCCGCTGCTGGTCTGGGGGCTGATCGCGTTCCTGCCTGACGATCCTGCGCTTCGGCTCGGGGTGCTTGTCGTGCTGCTGGTGCCCTGCACCGACTGGTTCATCACATTCACCCATCTCGGTCGCGGCGATGCGGTGCGTGCCGCGTCCGCGACACCGATCCTCCTCGCGGTTCAGTTCGCCAGTCTGCCGCTCTTCCTTTGGCTTTTTCTCGGCGAGGCATTCTTTGAGCTTCTCGCCGCCGACCGCATTGCCGCCGTCTTTGCGGCGCTTGTCCTGCTGCCGCTCACAGCGGCTTTCCTGCTGGAGCGTTGGGCAGAGGCGCGCCCGGAGCGGGCCGCGATCGTAAATCGCCTCGCCTGGCTGCCGGTTCCGCTTCTGGCTGTCGTGGTGTTCCTGATCGCGGCCTCGCAAGTCGACGCGGTACGGGATGCGCTGCCGGTTTTGGCGCAGGTGGCGGGCGCCTACGTCGCCTACCTCGTCGCCGCAGCACTTCTCGGTGCGGCGACCGGGCGGGCGGCCGGATTGTCCACTAGCGGGTGACGAACGGTCATCTTCTCGCTCTGAACCCGCAACTCCTTCGTCGTACTTCCGCTGGTGCTGGTGCTTGGACCGGAGTGGAACGTGGCGGCCGTGGTCATCGTCTTCCAGTCGCTCGTCGAGCTCTTCGGCATGGTCGCCTATCTGTGGATCGTGCCGCGCTATCTGGTCCCCGAACATGCGGCGACCACGCAGGACTCCGCGGGGAACGAATGATCGCAAACAACGGCGCTGGCACCATTGTCCGCTTGGCTGACATGCATGGGCGTCCTCAACTATGGCCCTTCAGGTCACCTCCGTCAGCGCGTCGATCACAGGGCATTCAGGGACATCGTCACCGGTGCATTGCGCCACGGTGGAAGACAGCACGCGTTCGATGCGTTTGAGATCGTCGATCTTGGCGCGGACCGAGGCGAGATGCGAATTTGCCAGACCCTGCACCTCGCCGCAGGTCTGGGCACCGCCATCGACCAAGGCGAGCAGATCGCGGACTTCGTCGAGCGTGAACCCAAGCTCGCGCGCGCGCATGATGAAGCACAAGCGCGCGACATGCCGATCATCGTAGACGCGATAGTTTTTGCTGGAGCGCGGCGGCTCGGGCATAACGCCGATGTTCTCGTAGTAGCGAATGGTCTCGAGATTGCAGCCGGTCAGCCTGGCCAGATCTCCGCGCCTGAGGACCTTCACCGATCTGTGACGATTTTTCACGTTTGACCCTCTTGAGCCTGTACCTGCTACAGACCCTAGATTGAGATCATCACTGAGGCAAGGATGATTCGAACCATGACTGAAACCACATCCGCCGACCGGCAGACGGCAATGGACGAAACAGGGGCTGCCGACAAAAAGGCATGGACGACAACCTGGCTCGGCGCGCTTGGCGCGCTGGCGATGACCTCATGCTGCATCCTGCCGCTGGTGCTGGTCAGCTTCGGCGTTACCGGCGTTTTCATTGCGCAGCTGGGCGTTCTCTACCAGTACAAATGGATCACCTTCGCGCTGAGTGCCGCCTGCATCGGCTATGGATTCTACAAGGCCTACCGTCCGATCCCGACTGAGGCCTGCGCGGATGGCACCTGCGCGCGCCCCATGAACCGGAAACTCATGCGATCCATTCTTTGGATTGCCACCGCCATCGTCACCGTCGCGATGATCTTTCCCTATCTCACCCCATACCTTCTGTCCTACTGAAAGGCCGAACCCATGAAGTCACTCCATCTTGCCCTTGCGGTCGTTGGCACTCTCGCAGCTTCCCCCGCCAGCGCCGCCGAACAGCGCATCAATATCGGGGTAGGCGAACTGACATGCCCGACCTGCTCCTACACGGTGGCGGCGGCCATGCGGGGCGTTCCCTCGGTCGAGATCATCGACTTCATGGAAGGAGAGGAATTCGGCACCGGCACCTACATCGTCGCCTTTGATGACGAGGCCGCCGATCAGGACATGATCGTCGAAGCAATCCGCGCCACCGGCTATTCGGCGGACATCGTCGAGTCCGGCGATTTCTGATCGCATTCACCGACCCGCACTCGGAGCTGGAGACAGCATGACAGACATGAACAATAACAATGAACCCACGACCCTTTTGCGGCGCGGCCTCATCGGCAGCGTATTTGCGGCGATCTGTTGCTTCACGCCGTTCCTGGTGCTGATCGTCGCCGGGGTCGGACTTTCTGCCGTTGTTGGTTGGCTCGACTACGCGCTTTTCCCGATGCTCTTCGCCTCGCTGAGTGCGGTTGCATATGCCCTGTGGCAGCAAGCCGGCAGACCAGGGCACAGTCCGAAAGCCCTTCTCATCGGCTTGGCGGTTGTTCTTTCGGCTCTGCTGTTCTGGCTGGAGTTCCGCTTTGCTCTGCGGATCTCGGTTGCCGCCGCTTTGGCGGTGGCGGGATATGCGCTCTGGCTCAGAAAATCAGGCAGTTCAGCAGTGAGCCGGATCAAGAGAAACTGGCACAAGGAAAGGAACAGGTATGACCAAGACCTATGACCTCATCGTGATCGGCGGCGGCACCGCTGGAAATGGCGTCGCCCGGATGGCCGCGGATGCAGGCTGGAGCGTCGCCAGCATCGACAGCGAACCCCATGGCGGCACCTGCGCCCTGCGCGGCTGCGACCCCAAGAAAATGCTGGTCGCGGTCACCGAGGGTGTCGAATGGGCCGAAAACATGGAAGGCAAGGGGCTGGAGGCGCAACCTTCGGTCAACTGGCCCGACATGATCGCCTTCAAGCGCAGCTTCACCGAAGCTATGCCACCGCGCATCGAAGCCGGGTTGGAAAAAGCGGGGATCGACGTCTTGCATGGGCTGGCACGGTTCACCGGCCCCAATACGATCGAGTTGAACGGCGAGACCCTGACCGCGAAGCATTTTCATATCGCCACCGGCGCGCGGCCGATGACGCTGAACATCCCGGGCGAAGAGCATCTGACCACCAGCACCGAATTCCTGGAACTGCCTGAGCGACCGAACCGCATCGCCTTTGTCGGCGGCGGCTTCATCGCCATGGAATTCGCCCATATTGTCAAGCGGGCGGGCGCGCGCGAAGTGACAGTGCTGGAGATGATGGACCGCCCCTTGGGTCCTTTCGATCCCGACTTGGTCGCAATGCTGGTTGAGGCAACCGAAGAGCTCGGCGTCGATCTCCGCACCAAGGCGAAGGTGGCGAAGATCGAAAAGCAGGGCGACGAATTCACCGTCACGGTGGAAACTCCCGACGGCACCGAAACGATCACTTGCGATCTGGTGGTGCATGGCACGGGCCGGGTGCCCAATATCGATCGCCTTAACCTTGAGGCCGCCGGCGTCGAATACTCACGCCGTGGCATCAAGGTGAGCGACGCGATGCGCACCACCAATCCGGCGATCTTCGCCGCGGGCGACTGCGCTGCCAGTGGGCCCAAGCTGACCCCGGTGTCCGCCTTCGAAGGGCGTGTGGCAGGCAAGAACCTGCTGGCTGGAGAAGACGAGCGTACCGTGGATTATCCGCCGATCCCGTCGGTAGTCTTCACCCTCCCGATGGTGGCCACCGTGGGCTTGTCGGAAGCGGTGGCCAGGGAACAGGGGCTGAAGTTCGACACCCATTTCGAAAAGACAGGGGACTGGTATTCGTCGCTGCGCGTCGGCGCGAAACATACCGGATTCAAGGTTCTTGTCGAAGAGGGCAGCGGACAGATCCTCGGCGCGCATCTGATCGGGCCGGGCTCCGAGGAGCAGATCAATCTTTTCGCCATGGCCATGGGTGCCGGGCAGACCGCCAACCAGATCAAGGCCATGATTTTCGCCTATCCGAGCTATGCCTCCGACATCGGTTCGATGGTGTGATTCAAAATTATTGATCGGGGCCGTGTCGCGATACCGATCGCAAGCTAAGGAAGAACCAATGGACCAAACTGTAACGAAAGACGATTGCTGCACTGCCAGTGAAACCCGCGATGACAACTACGATCTCATTGTCGTTGGTGCCGGCTCGGCCGGGTTTTCTGCCTCGATCACGGCAGCCGATGCCGGAAAGCGCGTGGCGCTTATCGGGCACGGCACCACCGGCGGCACCTGTGTGAATGTCGGCTGCGTGCCGTCCAAGGCGATGATCCGCGCCGCAGAGGCGGTGCATGGCGGCGCGTCGGCCGCCCGGTTCCCGGGCGTCGAGCCCTGTGATCATGCGGTGGATTGGGGTGCCGTAGTGCAAGGCACCACCGATCTGGTCGAGGAGATGCGGCACAAGAAATATATAGACCTGCTGCCCGCCTATAAAAGCGTTACCTATATCGAGGATGGCCCGGCGCGATTGGTCGAGGGTGGCGTCGCTGTTGGAGGACGGGTGATATCCGCCCCGCGCGTCCTGATCGCCACCGGCTCGCGCCCCCACCTGCCAGCGATCGAGGGGATCGACACAGTGGAGCCCCTCGATTCCACCGATCTATTGACTTTGCCTGACCGGCCCGAAAGCATCTTGGTGCTGGGCGGCGGCTATATCGGCTGCGAGCTGGCGCAAATGGCTTCAAGGCTGGGGGTGAAGGTCACGCTAGTGACCCGCTCGCGCCTCCTGCCGGGCGCCGAACCGGAGGTGGCCCAGGCGCTGACGCAAGCGCTGAAGGCCGAAGACATCGCGGTCGAGACCGGTCTTGCTTACGTCTCGGTCGCGAAAGCTGCGGGCGGCGTCAATCTGATTGTCGAACGGGGTGGCAAGACCGAGGATCTGACCGCCGAACGGCTGGTTGTGACCACCGGCCGGATCGCCAATTCCGAGAACCTTGGATTGGAAGAGCTTGGCATCGAGACCGACGCACGCGGCTCTATCAAGGTCGGTCAGGACATGGCGACCACGCGTGCCGGCGTCTGGGCCGCGGGCGATGTCACTGACCGTGACCAGTTCGTCTACATGGCGGCCTATGGTGCCAAGGTGGCGATCAACAATGCCCTTGGATTGGAGCAGATGCGCTATGACAACGCGGCGATGCCGTGGGTCGTGTTTACCGACCCGCAAGTGGCCGGCGTCGGCCTTTCGGAGGTTGAGGCCAAGGCGGCGGGGCACAAGGTCAAAACCAGTGTGATCACGCTCGACAACGTGCCCCGCGCCGTCGCTGCACGCGATACCCGCGGCGTGATTAAGCTGGTGGCCGACGCGAAGACCGACCGCCTGCTGGGCGGTCAGATCGCAGCACCGGAGGGGTCGGACACGATTCAGACACTGGCAATGGCGCTGATATTCGGCATGACCGCACGGGCGCTCGGAGAGACGATCTTTCCTTATTTGACCACGGTCGAAGGGCTGAAACTCGCCGCACAAACCTTCGACAAGGATGTAGCCAAACTCAGCTGCTGCGCGGGGTGAAAAGACGAGAAATTCCGGCGACACCGACTCATAAGCAGCGCTCATTGTGAACCAGCGCGTACAAAGCCACAAAGTGCTTGTGGCGGTCAGCATTCTCTCGGCATGGAGGCTGACGGCGGTAACGGATAATCACATATTAGAGCCAGCAGTGCACATCCCACGTTCTGTCATTAGGTTGGTTATTGTGGCGGGGTTCATAAACAGACCGATCTCATCAAGATGGAAAGTGATCGGGAGTTGCCGAGAACGTCGCTGGGTCAACAATTGGTCATTACATTAGCCCTGTCTATTTGATCGCCCGCAATACAAAGAAAGAATCGCCATGAATACAGTTGATACTGATTCTCGCACAACAGGTTCACTACCCGCATTCAACGCCCGAACTTTAGGGTTAATGTTCGTCGCAGGTTTCTTTGCGACCGTCGCGTTCGATCTGTTGGGTCAGATCATCAGCCCGGGCTTGGGCTTTTCGCGGTTGTCACCGCACGGGCTAGCGAGGAGCTTACTCGGCAGCCTTGGTCTGCCGAACGGTGATTTCGCAGGATATTTCGTACATTTTTATCTTGTTGGCCTGATTGGCTATCCCGTCGGTTGGTTGTTCGTCTTTAGACCAATTTGGCACCGTATCGCGGGGCAGACGAACTGGTTTTTGCCCTCGGCGATTTATGGGTTCGGCCTGTGGGTGTTGGCCATCGGGGGCACTACTTCTGTCGCAGATCTTCCCTTCTTTCTGAATTTCACCGGCATTGCCTGGGTAGCGCTGGTGGGTCATATGCTCGGGACCGGGATCATGAAAAAGCGTGGCACGCTACAATTTCCGGGCCAGAGACCAGTCACTATGGATGAGAAATCACCGTCATTTGCCGGTAGCTCTATTGCAGGAAATGCAATTCTTGTTGACGGTGATCGTTGGACCCACTCCTGATGTGAGCCAAGCGAAAGAACCATCAGCTTTCGTCCGGAAACCTTCAATAGGAAGCGAAAACCGTGCGTATAGTCGAACTCGGTTCCGGATCATCCGAGTTGCTGGGCTGTGTCCACGACAGGTAAACCCCTTCATTCGTTCGCGCCGTGCGCGGGAAGTTGACCGAACCTGCGCCGTTGTTTCGCGCAATCAGTTGCAGGTCCTTACACTGCTGACCGGTTGTGATCTGGCAAGCAAGGATCACCTCGCTCTCATTTGCCCATTCGACCCACGTCACGAACGCAGTCTGAGGGTCCAGCATGAGAATATCGACCCGACCGGCGGGAATCCCGAGGCTGACTTTCGCCGGATCGCCAAAATTTCTGCCACCATCGGAAGAGAACGCAACCTTGACTTCCGGCTTGTCATTTGCAGCCGTGAACCAGGCCACGGCGGCTGTTTGACCGGCGGTCGCGATGGCGGGGCCATTGACCGGGCAGCCGGAGATTTCCCAGCCGTCATTGTGGACGTTTGTTGGTTCTGACCACATGCCGCCTTGGTGTCTTACGACAGATATATCCCTGATTTCCGCATCTGTTCTGTCGCGGTATGCGACAAGGACGGTGCCATCGTCCAGCGATGCGGCGGACGTCTGGCAGCATGAACAGGTCTGCGCATCGACAAGAACATCATCGGTTCGCGTACCTTCGGGCGTGATCCGGGTTGCGCGCAACTGCATTGCATCCGGGTAGTTGCTGGCTGCGCTGGTGAAAAGCGGCTTGTCATATGCGCGTCCGTCAAGCCAGACAGACATCAAGGAACCGTCTTCGAGCGGCTGGAGCGTGACAAAACCGTGTTGGCTAACCGACCGATCATCATGTGGCGTTATCGGTGCGCTCCATGTCAGGCCCTCATCCGGCGAAAGAGAGATCTTGACGTCATAGGCATAGTCGTTTTTGGAATTTTCCCACAGCCAGTGAGCCGCAAAGGTACCGTCATCAAGCGCAACAACGGACGGAAAATCGGCCCAGTTCACGAAGAGTTCGTCGGACACGGTAACAGTGCGGGCCGCGCTCCATTCTGCGTCTTCAAGGACCGACAATTTTACCGCAAACCCGGCAGGGTGTGGTTCGGTCCAACCCAGCAGGACCCGATCATCCTGCAGTGCGAACAGGGTGGGTTCCTGCGCATTGTTCCCGACCGGTGGGTCTAGGTCGGCGAACTCCAATGGCTCGGCAAGGACCATGCCCGCCGTCATGCCCATGAACAGATGGGCCACAATCACGCCAGAATGGATTTTTGATGGCATTGCGCACCTTTCCGATTATCAGACCAGCGTCATTCACAACCTGAGCATAGGCAAATTTTGGCGAGTGCCATGTAAACTTTTGTATGACGGGCCTGTGCTTGTTGTTAAGAGCGATATCCCGTTGTGGCACAGCTTCGCGTCAACGGTTGGCGCAACCACCGCTCCGACCTCAGCTGACTTGCATCCAGGTCGCCATGCCATCAGCCTGATGGCTCAGCATATGGCAGTGCAGCATCCACGCGCCGGGATTGTCGAGTACGCACACAATCGTCATCGTCTCGCCCGGCGCTACGAGGGTCGTGTCGCGAAGGTGGGTTCGCGCACCATTCTGATCGGTTTCCCAGAAATGGTGGCCATGCAGGTGGATACCGTGCGGAAAAGCAGTGTCGTTCACCATCCGCACCTGCACTGCTTCATCACGTCTTGCCGAAATCAGCGGTTTGTTCGGCAGACCGCTCACGTCGTTGAAGGCCCAGCCCCCGAACCCGCCGTGCGCGCCGTCCCCGGCACCGCCTTGCATGAAGAGATCTGCCGTTTGCGTGATCTCTCCGGGCGCGGGCACGAGGTTCGCGGGGAGGGGAGCTATCGGCGCAGACCGGATTTGTCGCTGACCGTTCAACATAATGCCCCCCAGTTCCTCGCCACCCGAAGGCACGGTTTCTCTTAGGATCACATCACCCGTCACATCTGCGATGATGTCGATGCGCTGCGCCGGTGCGAGTTTTAGATTGCCCAGCGAAACCAGCTCGGGCAGCGGCATCCCGTCATAGGCCACACAAAAGCCCGTCAGCCCGTCGATACGTATCTCGAAAATGCGATCCGGTGTCGGATTGATCAGACGCAACCGGATGTGATCCCCCAGCCGCGCCTGCTCAGACGACAGGAAGGTGGTCATCAAGTTCCCCAGCCTACCTGCTGTTATGAAATCAGCGCGGTCGAATTCCATGTCGAACTGGCCGGTGTCATCAAGCCGAATGTCGAAGAGGATGGCCGTGATGTCCTGATCCACGTCTGGCGGGGCAGGTTCTTCGACGATCAGGGGCCGAACAGTCCGCGGGCGACCTGTTCGTAGGAAAGGTAGTGGGAGTGATACCAGTAGGTTCCGGCATCGGGAACCGGAAACCGGAAACCGGTACTCGTAACCCTCATTCGGGATGATGACATCCTGTGTCAGCACGTTTACGCCGTCCATCGCGTTGGGCAACCGAATGCCATGCCAGTGTACGAGGGTCCCGTCCTCCAGCCCGTTTTCCACCCGCGCCCGCAGAATATCGTTCTGGCGCTGTCTGATTTCGGGGCCGGGACAGGTGCCATTGAATCCAAGCATTGCAATGTCCCGCGACCCGATCCGGGTGAAGGCCGGGCGTCAGGGTGACAGGCACCGAAGCCGCACTCAGGGGCAGGGGGAGCGTGGCTGCGCCAAGCGCAACCATCATCTGAAGACGCTTAAGCATGGGTTTCCGTGTATTCCGTTTCTGGGGCCTGCAACCCACATCCCCCACCGTTGCGGAAGGGCGTCCCGGCGAGATATATTGATACATTGCAGATCGGCGCCCAGGTTTGGCGGAATACCGGAGAGCACCTAACGTATCTGCAGGTCCTGAATGGCCGCAAGGATCTTTCCGTCGGTATCATCGCTGTCGGCTGTCACCGCAAGACCGACCAGAACCTTTGGCATGTCCCCGAACGCACGCACGAAATCGCGATCCAGGTTCACATTCTCGGTGAAGTTGCCGGTTTGCGCCGTTTGCAGAATTTTCGATTTGAGACCCGTCGAGTAGGGGCTGTTCAGCAATGCGCCTTTCGCATGATTGCCACCCCAGACATAAACCAGCGCCCGCGTATTGGGATCACGCAGCAATTTGCGCGCCGTTGTTCGGCCAAGCGTGCTTGCGGTCTGCGGATCGACGAATATGAAGTACAAAGCAAGATTGCGATCATCGCCGCCGCGCCGTGTGAGGTCGGTTCCCTTAACACCCTGCGTGACGGACCATTCCCACATTGCTGCCTTTGCGGTGCCAAGGGCTGCGCTGACCGGACGCCAGAGAACCGAAACCGTGCCATCGGAAATCACGTCCAGCCGCCGACCTTGCAGGCCGTACTCGTTCGAAAAGAGCCGCAAGAGGCCCTGTTCTTTCCAGCTTCCATCGAATGGAATTGTCTTTCCTTGCGCATAGAGGGGCGGGGCGTTTGCAGCTAATGCAACAAAAGCGATGAAAAGTGTCGCTGCGAGGGACCGTATAAACATCTGAACTCCTTTTGCGATGCCGCTGGTCCTGCTTTGATCCCGGTTATCACCATTATGTGCCGTCATGATCCGTTGAATTGTGCCGGGCGCGCGCAACTTCAATGAACATATCCGTGATCATAGATGTGGTTGCGCAATGGTCGTTGCAGGACGCGGGAGCGAATTCAGATCATGGAGCGCGACCTTGATCGGCTGATTTCCCGCGACGGACGGATCCAGTAGGCGGCGGAGCTTCCAACCGTTACAAACAAGTACAAAACTCATGGGATACAAGCGCCTGAACACATGGACGCGGGTGCCGATGTGCGTCATCTCTGGTTCAACGGAACCGACTCCCGCACGCAAGGATGGCACATTCACCACAGCGCTTTGGGCTGGGGACAACAGGGTTGAACGCGCCAACGTCCGTTGCGGGAAACAAAATGTGGCCTTGTGTGAAACAGGCAAAGGTAACAAAGAATGCTGACTTCGATTATCCAATTTCCTGACATCGGAACAGAGATTTTTGCCGTTGATATCGGATCGTTCCGCTTTGCCCTGCGTTGGTATGCGCTGGCCTATATTGTTGGCCTCCTTATCGGCTGGCGCATCTGTGTCGCATTGGTCCGCTCTTCGTCAGTCTGGGGGGCCGGGGCGCCGCCGCTGCAACCCAAGCAACTGGAAGACCTGCTGACATGGATCATTCTGGGCGTGATCGTGGGGGGCAGGCTGGGGTTCGTGCTTTTCTATCAACCTCAGTACTATTTTCAGAACCCCGTCGAAATCTTCATGGTCTGGCAGGGTGGTATGTCATTTCATGGCGGCTTTTTCGGCGTGGTCGTGGCCACCTTGCTTTTTTGCTATCGCAACGGCGCACCCGTTCTATCAACGGCGGATCTGCTCGCTGTTGCAACACCACCGGGTCTTTTCCTCGGTCGGCTGGCCAACTTCACCAATAACGAGCTTTGGGGCCGTCCGACCGATGTGCCCTGGGCGGTGGCATTCCCCGGCGAGGCGGCCCAGTCCTGTGCGGGCGTCGTGGGCCTGTGTGGCCGCCATCCGTCCCAGCTTTATGAGGCTCTTCTGGAGGGTATCCTGCTTGGCTCGGTCCTGATCTTTCTGGCCTGGAAACGCGGTTGGCTGCGCTTTCCCGGAAGCCTTACTGGCCTGTTCCTGGCGGGATACGGAAGCGCAAGGTTCCTTGTCGAGTTCTTCCGGCAGCCTGATATGCAGTTCGTCACGCAGGACAACCCGATTGGACATGCGGTTCATTGGGCGGGCTATGGGCTGACAATGGGCCAACTGCTGTCGTTGCCGATGATTATCCTTGGCGCGGCCCTGATCGTATGGTCCCGCAGGCGTGTGACGGTTAATTCTGCGGATCTGGTGTCGACATCAGATTCTTTGTGAATATCCGAGCGTAGTGTTGGCGAAGTGACCATTGCGGCCTGGGTCCGCATATGAGCCTTGGGCGCGTGCTCAATGATGCGGCTTGCGTCCTTTCGCAATCATCAGATGGTGCTCTTGATGATGTACACCGATTGTCATCAGACCAAAGAAACCAAGGCCCTGTATTTGTTCACCATCGCCACCCACGATCAGTGCGACACCATCCTCCATTTCTTCTGACGCAACACTCCAGCCTGTTTCACCGGCAAGGAACGGTGCATGGGCGGGAACCATTGTGTTGATGGCCGACAGGACACGCGGGCTGCCACGCACTTCGAACCGTGCCCCGTCGGGCCGCAGAATGCGGGTGACCTCTGCCTTTCGTGTCAAAAGGTCCATATCGACCAGATGGTCCCTCAGTTTGTCGATATTGACGGCGCCCCAATCGGTTTCGGGATCGGCCTGGAGCAGCACAACTATTTCGGCCAATGCGGCGAAGGCGGACTGGCCGGTTTCCTGGGGCGTCGGACGCGTGACCCATGGATGAATGCATTTGTTGCGGCGTAACGGGTGTCGCAAGCAAGACAGCGAAGAGAACGGGTATCAGTCGCATGGACCAGCCTTTCCTGAGTGTATTCGGATTCAGCCTAGTACCTGATCGGACCCTGAAATATGATTTGGATCATATGATGCCTGAACCCTATAATCTCATACCGCCCTCCGCCTTGCGTCCGCTGACGAGGGCCGCAGGGGATACGGTCTTTCGTCAGGGCGCGTGGACCTGCGGCCTTTATGTTGTTAAGTGCGGGCGCGTTCATCTTGAGCGTGTCGGCCCGGATGGCGAACGATTTATCATCTACCGTGCCGAGCCCGGGATGAGCCTTGCCGAAGCATCGGTGTTTTCGGATAGATACCACTGCGATGCGGTCGTGGCGGAGGCTGGGGCGTTTGTACAGATCGACAAAGCGGCGGTCTTGTCTGCCTTTGCAGATCCGGATTTTGCACGCGCCTATGCGCGGCAAGCGGCACAGCAGATACAAGCGCAACGTCAGGCGCTTGAGATCGTAGGCATCCGCCGCGCAGAAGAACGGGTCTATGCCGGTATGGTGGCGGGCCTGCTTGAAAGCTCCGTTGTCGATTTTGCCAGCGCGCTGCACCTTTCGCACGAGGCCACCTATCGGGCCTTGCGAAAGCTTGTGAATGATGGCCGGATCGCAAATCCGACCCGGGGAACGTATCATTTGCGCCCCTGAATGGATCAGCCGGACCATGCCCGGTTCGAGATAACAAAAGGTGCGGTAGCAAAGCTTGGCGGGTATTTCGCTTGCCCGATAACAATGAGAATTGCTGCCCGCGACGATGACCTGTTTTCAAAGATCGCCGTTATGCCCTGTCTTACTGCTCGCCGCTGAAAGGTCGATTGCCTCAGCGCCGCTTTCGTCGAAGCACCGTGTTTCGATCTGCAGGGTTGCGAAAAAGAACCCGAAGTCCTTACGCAGCATGTCGTAGGCGGTTTGCAGGACCTCTTCTTGATCTGTGACACGCAGATGCGCGGAGAAGACATGCTTGCCACTTGTCAGCGCCCAGGCATGAATATGGTGAACATCGGAAACCTCGTGCAGTTCTTCAAGGGTACGTTTGATTTCAGGCAGACTCACTTCGGGAGGCGTGCCTTCCATCAAAAGATGCGCCGCTTCTTTCAGCAATCCCCAGCTCGCCCATAGCAGGACAAACCCGAACGCCATGCCAAGCAGCGGGTCGATCAGCAGAAACCCGGTGAATTCGATTGCGAGGGCGGTCACGATGATCAACAGACTGCCAACAAAGGTCTGGATGATATGCCAGAACGCTCCCTTCGTGTTCAGATCTTCCGTAACCGGCCGGTAAGGACCACAGCTCAAGCGACGGCCTTCG
>NZ_AQQR01000004.1 GCF_002210095.1 Marinibacterium profundimaris
TAATTTACGCCAGATCTTGTCCAAGAGATGGGGAGTAGCTCAGAGACCGCATCGAATCCTTCTGGCGAGTTGAACGGGAAGTCTTCCTGGCAGGCGATGATCCCCAGTGACATCTGCATCCGGGCGATGGACGTCAGGCGCGCCGCGTCGATGACCGCGCGCTCGTAGAAGGCTGCAACATCGGCGTCGGACATGGCCGATACCAGCGCAAGCAGTCGCGGCAACTCGGTCTGCGGAAAGTTCGCCGACACGAAGGCTTCGATATCCTCCTTGTTCTGGGCTTGGCCGACCGATGCGGCATAGGACTGGATCATCGCGAGGATTGCTGGCTCCTCCATCCCCTTGGCCACCTCGCCAAGGGCTTCGTCCAGCAGTTCCTCGGTATCTGCGGCACCGGTCGCCGACAAATCGTCCGGCAGTCTGTTCAGCAGCTTCCCGGCGGACCCCTGAAGGCTCCGCATTTGCTCGGACTGCATAAGCAGCGCCTCTGGGTGGTGTTGTAGTCGGCGATGCGGCATTCTCGGCTGTCTGCATGTCGGCTACCGCCGTGGTCCGATGAAGTGTCGGACGACAGGCGCGTCCGGCCCCTCGTGCAGCTCCCGCAGGCCCCGGTGCAGGTCCATGTCGGATACGCTGACGCGCGCGTGCTGTTCCAGGTGCTCGGCCCAGCTGGGCAGGTGGAACGTCTCGAGCCACAGGCCGGGGTCCTCGACGCTCTGATGCACGTACCATCGGGTGGCACCGTTCCGCATCCGCTCCTTCGACACGGCCCGCATACGCTTGACGAAGGCCGCGCGATCTTCGTGAGAAATGCGGTATTCCACCATGACCATCGCCGGCTGATCATCGGCCTGCCCCTCGGCGGGCACCGGCGCTTCGGGCCAGAGGGCAGCAGGGGCAAGATCAAGCCCCTCGGCAAGCCCGACCGTCAGGCCCCTGGTCACAAGAAGGCCCAGCCCGAGCCCGCCCGTTGCGATCAGCAGAGCCACCGGAACCGATGTGTAAGAGGCAATCTGCCCCCAGAGGATCGACCCGAGAGCCATCGATCCGAAGAAGACCATCAGGAAGACCGACAGCCCCCGCGCCCGGATCCAGTTCGGCAGCGCCGTCTGCGCTGAGACGTTGAAGGAGGTCAGCACCGCGATCCAGGCCATGCCCCCCAGGAAAGCCGCCGGCAGCAATGCCAGGGGTCCCTGCGCCACCGCCATCAGGAGCAGCGCCAGCGCCGTGCCGCCCGTGCCGATCCGTACCGTGGCATCCAGCGAGGCCACCGCCTGCAGGCGCGGCAACAGCAGCGCCCCCGTGACGGCCCCCGCCCCGATCAGACCCATGAGCAGGCCGTAGAGCGTGGAACCGCCACCCTCGACACTGCGCGCGATCAGCGGCAGCAGCGACCAGTAGGCAGAGGCAAAGACAAAGAAGGCCATCGCCCGCACCGCCGTTGCCCGCATCGGCTGATTGTGGCGCACATGGCGCAGGCCGGTGCGCATCTCGGAAAGGAGCGAGCCTGTGTGACGCGGTCGGGTGACAGGTTCGGGGCGCCAGAGCAGCAGCGCACCGATGATCACGAGGAAGCTGGCGGCATTGAGCGCGAAGGGCGCGGCAAGACCCACGGTGGCGATCAGTGCGCCCGCCACGGCCGGGCCGATCGCGCGGGCGATGTTGATGCCCATGGAATTCAGCGCGATCGCCGGTTTCAGCTGCGCGCGCGGCACCAGCAGCGGGACGATCGCCTGCCAGGCGGGCGCAACGAAAGCCGCGCCCGTACCGATCGTCAGTGTGAAGAGGATCAGCAGCACCGGCGTCATCGCCCCGGCCCAGACCAGCAGGGTCAGGACGCTGACCACCCCCAGAAGACAGATGTTGATCGCAAGCAGCATCCGCCGCTTGTCCAGACGGTCCGCCAGCGCCCCGGCCAGAAGCGCGAAGCAGAAGACCGGCAGCGTCGTTGCCGCCTGCACCAGTGTCACCACCGCCGGGCTGGGGTCGAGCGTGGTCATCAGCCAGCCCGCCCCAACGTCATGCATCCACGTGCCGATGTTCGAGATCAGCGTCGCCGTCCAGAGAAGTGCGAAAGCGCGCTGAGTGAACGGGGACCACGCGCTTGCCTCGGGCTGGCTACCACTGGATGACATCGGCCGTCTCCTCGGGGTGGCGCATGGCATAGCCGCGCACGAAGGGGCACAGCGGAACGATGCGCTGTCCGCGTGCCCTGACATCCGCCATGAGCTTCAGGGCAAGGGCCTTTGCGATGCCCATGCCGCGCATGCTGTCAGGCACGGCGGTGTGATCGGCGATGATCAGCTCTGGCGAGACCTTGGAGATCGTCAGCTCTCCCTCGCCCTCGACGCCGGGCACGGTGGCGACATAGCGCGCCTTGGTGTCGGTCTCGGTGTAGGAGATGTGCGGTTCGGTCATCTGGCGTCTCCTTCAGAGCGCAAAGCAGGAACAGCCGAGAGCGCCCCAGAACGCCCCCTTGTCCTGCACGGGGATCGGGGAGGCCCAGGCGATGCCATGGGCGTGTCCATGCAGGTCGCAGCCCGAGGCGCAGCCGTCATGGCAGGCACGCATGTCCAGGGCGGCGGGGGCCAGCGGTGCGGCGCGGTCGGCGGGGCTGGCAAAGGCCGCAACCGGCGACCAGGAGGGGCTTGCCGGTGGCAGCGGCGGAGCGTGCCCGGCAAACGTGTCGCTGCCATGCACGATCCGTCCGCCGACGATGGTCATCACCGCGCGGATGCCGCGGATGCGGTCGTCCGGCACGGTCATGAAATCATCGGACAGCACCGCAAGGTCTGCGTACATGCCGGGTGAAAGCCGCCCCTTGACCTCCTGCTCGCCTGAAAACCAGGCCGACCCGGTGGTCCAGATCGCCAAAGCCTCTTCACGGGTCAGCAGGGCGTCGTCCCCGTAAAGCGGCAGGCCGCCGACGGTGCGCCCGGTGGTCAGCCAGTGCATGGCCACCCAGGGGTCGTAGCTGGCCACCCGCGTCGCATCGGTGCCACCGCCGACCGGCAGGCCGGTCTTCAGCATCTCGCGGATCGGCGGGGTTGCCTGTGCGGCATCCGCGCCGTAGCGCGCAACGAAATACTCGCCCTGGAAGGCCATCCGGTGCTGTGTGGCAATGCCGCCGCCAAGCGCCTTGATCCGCTCGATGTTGCGGGGGCTGACGGTTTCGGCGTGGTCGATGATGAAGCGTGTACGGAAAGGCGCGCCGCCGGTCACCCGTTCGAACACCGTCAGGAACCGGTCGATCGTCTCGTCATAGGTGGCGTGGATGCGGAATGGCCAGTCGTTGTCGGCCAGCAGCGCGACGATGCGCTCCAGCTCCGCCTCCATGACGGGGCCGGGCTCGGGGCGCGGTTCGAGGAAGTTCTCGAAATCTGCCGCGGACCAGGCCAGATTCTCGCCTGCGCCGTTCATTCGCAGCCAGCCATCGCCCGCGCCCGGTTCGGTCATGGCGATCCAGCGTTCATAGTCATTTAACTCTTCGCCCGGTGTCTGGGCAAAGAGGTTGTAGGCGATGCGCAAGCTCAGCTGGTCCTTTTCGTGCAGCTCCTGCACGACATCGTAATCCTCCGGATAGTTCTGGCCGCCGCCGCCCGCGTCGATCACCGAGGTGACGCCAAGGCGGTTCAGCTCTCGCATGAAGTGGCGGGTGGAATTCACCTGGTCCTCACGCGGCAGCTTCGGCCCCTGACCCAGCGTGGAATAGAGGATCAAAGCCGAGGGGCGCGCGATCAGCATGCCCGTCGGATTGCCGCGCGCGTCCCGCTCTATCTCGCCGCCGGGCGGGTTGGGCGTGTCGCGCCCGATGCCCATGACCCGCAGGGCGGCCCGGTTCAGCATCGCCCGCGCATAGAGGTGCAGGACGAAGACCGGCGTGTCGGGCGCGGCCTCGTTGATTTCGTCCAGCGTGGGCATCCGGCGTTCGGCGAACTGAAATTCCGACCAGCCGCCGATCACCCGGACCCATTGCGGCGCGGGCGTGTTTGCCGCCTGCCGCCGCAGCATGGCCAGCGCGTCGGCGACCGAGGGCACGTTCTCCCAGCGCAGCTCCATATTGTAGTTGAGCCCGCCGCGAATCACGTGGGTATGGCTGTCGTTCAGCCCCGGGATCACCCGGCGGCCGCCAAGGTCGATGATCTGCGCGCCCTCGGACAGGCGCATGACGTCGGCCTCGGATCCGACGGCGACGATCAGGCCGTCGCGGATCGCGAGGGCCTCTGCCTCGGGCGTGTCGGGATCAAGGGTGGTGATCCTGCCGTTCCTGAGAATGGTCGTGGTATTGCTCATGACGTCGGTCTCCTGTTGCGCCCGGGTCAGGCGCGGAAGGACAAGGCCAAGGCCAAGGGCCGTGGTGGACCCGAGCCCGGCCAGCAAGGTGCGGCGGTCGGTGGACATGGATACTCTCCCTGAAGGACTGCGCCCGGCCGGCTCGACCCGGCCGGGCGCAGGGCATCAGACGGCAGCCGGCACAGGCGCGTGACGTTCACCCTTGTGGTTCGACCGGTGCGGCGCCTTGTGGACCATCGTGTAGGCGTAATCGACGCCCATGCCGTAGGCGCCGGAATGTTCGCGCACCAGGTCCATCACCGCGTCATAGGTGTCGCGGCGGGCCCAGTCGCGCTGCCATTCCAGCAGCACCTGCTGCCAGGTCACCGGCACCACGCCCACCTGCACCATGCGGGCCATGGCCTGGTCATGCGCTTCCTTCGTGGTGCCGCCCGAGGCGTCGGACACCATGTAGATCTCAAGGTCCGTGTCATTCATGCACGACAGCGCGAAGGTGCAGTTGCAGACCTCTGTCCAAAGCCCCGATACCACGACCTTGGTGGCGCCATTCGCCGCGTTGGCAAGCAGGGCATCGCGCACCTTCTGGTCGTCCCACGAGTTCATGGAGCTGCGCTCCAGCAGCGGCGCCTCGGGAAAGACATCCAGAAGTTCGGGGAAAGTGTGGCCCGAGAAGGCATCTGTTTCCACGGTGGTGATCGTGGTCGGCACGTCGAAGATCTTCGCCGACTTGGCGAGGGCAACGACGTTGTTCTTCAGCGTCTGGCGGTCGATCGACTGGACGCCGAAGGCCATCTGGGGCTGATGGTCAACGAAAATCAACTGGCTGTTGAGCGGGGTGAGCAGGTCAAGTTTCGACATGGGAAGAGTCCTTGGATTGAGAGAGGGGTTAGGCGACAGTCAGGGAAACACGGGGCGGACCAGCCGCTCCGCAAGCGGGGGTCAGCCCTCGATAAAGGCCAGCGCCCCCTCGTCGGTCAGGTCAGCAGTGCCTGCAGCGCCTGCAGCTCGCCTTGCCGCAGCTCGTGACCGCCGTCGTGGATCTCCGTGTTCAGCTCTGCGCCCTGCGCTGCCGCCCAGCGGATCAGCCGGTCGCTCAGCGGCCAGGGGCAGATCGGATCACGGCGCCCGGCGGTGATCAGAACCCGCCGCCCGGTCAGGTCGACCGGCGCAGGCTCCCATGGGATCAGCGGGTGCAGCAGGCCGACCCTCTCGAAGAGCTGCGGCTTCGCCATCATCACCGAGGCGAGGATGTTGGCGCCGTTGGAATAGCCGAAGCCGTAGACCGGGGCGCCGGCATGCCTGGCGGCCTCCTCTGCGATGAAGGTGGCCATCCGCTGCGTCCGCAGGGCAAGGTCGTCCATGTCGTAGACGCCTTCCCCGGTGCGGCGGAAGAACCGCGCCGCGCCGCCTTCGCTTACATCCCCCCGGGGCGAGACGATGCCCGCTCCGGGATGGAGCTGCCTTGCCAGGTCGAAGAACTGGTTCTCGTCCCCGCCCGTGCCGTGAAAAGCAAAGATGAGAGGGGCCCCTGCTTCGGGAGCCCGTATTCGGGCGTGATAGGTTGCATTGGTGGCCATGGCTCTCACGCTTCGATGGCGGGAAGAAGGGGTTCGATCTGGTCGCGATAGGGTTCGTAGCGGGTCGGCAGTTTCAGGGCCTGACCAAGGTGCGCCGTGTCTTCGTCCCGGTCGAAGCCCGGCTCGTTCGTGGCAATCTCGAACAGCACGCCGCCCGGAGTCCGGAAATAGATCGCCCAGAAGTAGTCGCGGTCGATCACCGGCGTGACCTGGTAGCCCGTATCGACAAGCGCCTCGCGGACCCGAAGCTGGGCCGCGCGATCCTCGACCGCGAAGGCGATGTGGTGGACCGAACCGGCGCCCTGTGAAGCGGCCTTGCCGCCCGCGACGGTTTCGAGGTCGATGGTATCGGCCGCGTTGCCGCCCTCGATCCGGTAGCGGGTCACATCGCCGTCGGTCTCATCCTTGCTGTAGCCCATGAAGGTCAGCAGCTCGGCGGTGGCGGCACTGTCGCGCAGCCGCATCCGTGCGCCGTGAAAGCCCAGGATGCCGGCCTCCTCGGGGACGTCGGCGCCCGTCCAGGCGGTGCGGCCGCGATCTGCGCTTTCGACCAGGGCAAACCCGTCCCCGTCCGGGCCGTCGAATTCCAGGCGTTTCTCGCCCAGGAAACTGTTTTCCGTGAGGCCGGATACGCCGCTGTCCGCCAGCCGTTCCTTCCAGAAGTCCAGGGCGCCCTCGGGCACGGCGAATTCGGTCACGCCGACCTCGCCGGTGCCCCGCTTGCCCTGCGGCATCCGGCCGAAGGGGAAATAGGTCATCACCGAACCGGGGGTGCCGATCTCGTCCCCGTAATAGAGGTGATAGACCTCGGGAGCGTCGAAGTTGACGGTCTTCTTGACCCGGCGCAGGCCGAGCGTCCGGGTGAAGAACTGGTTGTTCTCGGCCGCGTCCGCCGCCATCGAGGTGACATGGTGCAGGCCCTTGATGTCCTTGATCATTTCTTGTCCTCACTCAGTGTGTCCGTGTTGAAGTCAAGGTAGGCCCGTCAATAAGTTTCATAAATAGAAACTGTTTTTCATTTACTATTGCGAATGATGATAACAATGATTGGCGATGCAAAGCATCAAACCCATCCGCGTCTTCCTTGCCGTCGTCGAACAGGGCAGCTTTGCCGGCGCCGCCCGTAGCCTGCGGATGACCCCCGCTTCGATCACCCGCATCATCGCCCAGCTTGAAGAGGATCTTGGCCAGCAGCTGCTGCTGCGCACGACCCGGCATGTGTCGCTGACCGGCGTGGGGGCGATGGTCGCCGCCCGCTACCGCCCGGTTCTGGAAGACTTCGACCGCGTCACCGAAGAGGTCACACGCACCACGCGGCCAGACAGGGGCCGCCTGACGATCAATGCCCCGATGTCCTTCGGGATGCGGCTGATGCCGGGGCTGGTGGCAAGCTTCCGCCTTGCCTACCCGCATATCGCGATCAATCTGCAGCTGACGGACACGCTGGTCGACATCCTGGAAGGCACCTGCGACCTGGCGATCCGCATTTCCGATCCGCCGCAGGACAAGTCGACGATCTGGCGCCGGATCTGCCATATGCCCCGGCGTGTCGTGGCCGCGCCTTCCCTGTTCGAGCGCATGGCGCGCCCCAACACCCCCGACGACCTGTTGCCCGAATATTGCCTGTCGTACGGGTCGAAGGGCGCGGCGGAAAACTGGGCCTTCACCAGGGGCGGGCTTGGGCGCACCGTGCGGGCCGGCACCGAGGTGGCATCGAACAACGGTGAATTCCTTTACGCCCTGGCCCTTTCGGGCAACGGGATCGTGAACCTGCCGGATCTTCTGGTGCGCAACGGGCTGGAGGCGGGGACGCTGGAGGTGGTGCTGCCGGACTGGCAGATCGCGCCGCTGAACCTGATGCTCTATTATCCGCCCTACGAAAAGCTGCCGCCGCTGGTGGAGACCTTCACCGATTTCTTCGAAGCCTATATCCGGGATCTCGACGGCTTCGATTTCGGCGCGGTCCCCGGCCAATAGGCCCAAGGCGGGCGATCGGGGATCGTCGCATGTTTGAAGAAGATCCCGAGGCTTTAAGCGGCCGTTGCCGCTATGGTGGCCGCCGGTGGACAGGACGCTGGGCTTTGTCGCCCCGGTCCGAGCCGAAGGGGGCTGGACCAGCAAGGCGATCAGTATGGTGGCGCCGAGAAGGCGGGCGGACGCGAAGTGCAGTCGCTGTGTCCGTCGCATTGGCAGGTCTCCTTTGGAGGGCGATCAACGTGGAAGGCGGCTGTCGATCCAGGTGAAAATGTCCTGCAGGACGATCTCGCGGCCGAGATCGGCCAGCAGGTCGTGGTAGTGGCCGTCGTAGAGCTTCAGCGTCGTGTCGGAGGCACCGGCATTCCGGGCGAAGAATTCACTGCCCGCTGGCAGGGTCGCCCTGTCGGCGGTGCCGTGCAGGATCAGCACCGGGAGGGTGAACCGGACGAAGTCCCGTTCGAGCCGTTCGTTGGCGCGGACCATGGCGGCAACGGTGATCGCGGGCTGGGTTTCGTTCAGGATCATCATGTCCGCGTTCAGGCGATCGAGCCGTTCGGGATCGCGGGTGAAATCGCGGTTCTTCAGCTTCACCGCCGGTAGGCCAGGGAAGATCCGGGCGATGCCCTTGATGACAGCCAGCGCGACCTTCGGTGCGGGCACGCGAAAGGCGAAGCTTTCACAGATCAGCCCGGCGAGCTTCTCACCATGGTCGAGCGCATAGGTGGCGGACACCACGCCGCCGGCACTGTGGCCAAGCAAGAAGACCGGCAGGCCGGGATCGCGGGCCCGGGCGATCCCGACCACCGCGTCGACGTCCTCGACATAGGCCGCGATGTCACCGACCCGGAAGCGCGGCCCGTCGGAGCGTCCGCGCCCGCGCAGGTCGAGCGCATAGACCTGGAAGCCCTGGGCCACGAGGCTCTCGGCGGTCTCGATGTACTGGCCGCCGTGGGAGTTGAAGCCGGGGCAGATCACGACCGTCGCGCGCAGAGCGGCAGTGGGGCGCCAGGCGCGATAGAAGATGCGGGTCCCGTCTGGCTGGCGGTGACGGTCCTCGAGGTAGGTATGGGGCAGATGATGGGTCATCGGAGGGGCCTTTCCTGTTGGAGGTTTCGGAGAGGTGGGGCGGCGCACCGGGACATGCGCGCCGCCCGGGCGGCCGGGGGAAGGCGGCCGCCGGGTATCAGGCCGCCGCTTCGGCCGCCTGATCCCGGATGAAGGCCAGTAGGTCGGCGTTGAACGCGTCCTGGTGGGTCTGGGCATAGCCGTGGTCACCGCCGGGATAGATCTTGAGCGTGGCATTGCTCAGGATCTCGGCCGATTTCAGGGCCGAGGCGCCGATCGGCACGATCTGGTCGTCATCGCCATGGGCGACGAGCACGGGGATGTGGATCTTCTTCAGATCCTCGGTGTAATCGACCTCGGAGAACTCGGCGATGCAGTCGAGCTGACCCTTGAGACCGCCCATCATCCCCTGCAGCCAGAACCCGTGGCGCACGCCTTCGGAGATCGCGACACCGGGGCGGTTGTAGCCGTAGAACGGCATCGTCAGGTCCATGTAGAACTGCGAGCGGTCGTCGTAGGTGCCCTTGCGGATGCCGTCGAAGACCTCGATCGGCAGGCCACCGGGATTGGCCTCGGTCTTCAGCATCAGCGGCGGCACGGCGCCGAGCAGTACCGCCTTGGCGACGCGGGCGGTGCCGTGGCGGCCCATGTAATGGGTGATCTCGCCGCCGCCCGTGGAATGGCCGACCAGGATCAGGTCGTGCAGGTCCAGCGTCTCGATCAGCTCGGCCAGGTCGTCGGCGTATTGATCCATGTGGTTGCCCTCCCAGGTCTGGGAGGACCGTCCGTGGCTGCGCCGGTCATGGGCGATCACGCGGTAGCCTTGGCGGCCGAGGAACACCATCTGCGCGTCCCAGGCATCGGCCGAGAGCGGCCAGCCGTGGGAGAAGAGGACCGGCTGGCCAGAGCCCTGGTCCTTGTAGAAGATCTGCGTTCCGTCGGCGGTGGTGATGAAGGGCATGGGATCTCTCCTCAGAGGGGGGTGGTACGGGTGAAGCCCGCGATCAGCCCGGCGATCAGTTCGGGCTGCTGGTGCTGGGGACCGTGTCCGGCCTGCGGGATCGTGAGGATGTGCAGGTCGGGCCAGACGCGGTTAAGCGCGTGCCAGTTCTCGACCGGGAAGACGATCTCGTGATCCCCGGAGATGACGAGCACCGGCAGACCGCCCTTGCGGAAGAAGGCGCCGTAGCGGTCCTCGGGGTCGGAGAATGCGGCGTCGGGCGTGCTCGAGGCCTCCAGCATCGCGAGGAAGGTCTCGGGCGGGATCGGGGGACTCACATCGGCGGTGCGTGCGGCGATGCGGTCGTGCGAGGCCTTCGCGGCGGCGGTGCTGGCGGGCGAGTCCGGTTCGAAGAACAGCACCGCCTCGTCGGCGAGATCGTAGTCGGGTTTCAGCGCGTGATCGAAGAAGACCTGGTGGATCCCGTGTTGCTGCGGGCCCGGAGGGGCGGTGCCGATCAGGATCAGGTGGCTGACCCGCTCCGGGTGCTGGGCGGTAAAGACCTGCACGCCGAACCCGCCGATCGACCAGCCGCCCAGGGCGAACCGTTCCAGCCCCAGCGCATCGGCAAGATCGAGGATATCGCGGGCCATGTCGGTCCGGATGTAAGACGGCGTGCCGGTCGACTGGCCGAGCCCGGAATACTCGAACGTGGTCACGGTGAAATCGCGGGCAAGTGCGTCGAGAAATGCCGGATCCCAGCTGTCGAGCACGCCGCGGAACCGCAGGGCAAGCACCAGCTCGGGGCCGGAGCCGATGCGGCGATAGGCAAGGCGTCGGCCGCCCGTCTCGACGAATTGCGTCGGCACGGTCGCGGCGGTGTGAGTGACGATCTGGTCCATTCTGTCCTCCTTGGATCAGGCGAGTTGGGTGATGAGGTCGGTACTGGTCAGCACCGCGTGGGCGTAACTCGGGGCGTTGATCTCGTGGGCCGCGTGCATCGCCTCGGGCGAAAAGGCGGCGGTGGCGTCGCGCACCAACGTGACGTGGTAGCCCAGATCGGTGGCGGCGCGGGCGGTGCCCTCGACGCAGGTATTGGCGATGAGGCCGACAAAGATCAGATGCGTGGCGCCGATCTGCTTGAGCCGGTAGTCGAGATCGGTGCCGGCAAAGCCGCTGGCGGTCCAGTGTTCGGACGCCACGATGTCGCCGGCGCGGGGCGCGAAATCCGGATGCCATTCCCCGCCATGCGAGCCCTGCTCGAAGATCTTCATCTGCGCGGCGCCAAGCTGGTAGGGGGTCGGATGGTCCCAGCCCTCGAAGTCGCCGGGCCGGCTGCGGTGGTGCGGCGCGATGACCACCGGGATGCCTGTGGCGCGGACCGCGGCCAGAACCGCCTTCAGGTTGGCGCGCAGGTCGGTGGCTTCGGCCACCTCGGCCAACCGCGGCCAGAGCTTGCCGTCTTCGGCCAGGAAGTCGTTGTAGGGATCGAGAAACACCAACGCAGTGCGTTCGGGCCTGTAGATCCGGGGGGTGGTGTCCATCCTGTCGTCTCCCTGTCCGGCGCCTCGGAGCGGCGCTTCTGGAGATCAGGATGACCCAGGGTCAGCATTTGCGAAATTGTACGGGCGGGTGCTGCGTTCACACCTTGGTATGATCCGGGGTGCCGGAGACATGCACCGGCAGCACGATGGTGAAGCGCGCGCCGCCCGAAGTACGGTTGGTGGCCGCGATCGTGCCGTCGAGCTGGGCGATGATGCTGCGCGCAATTGCCAGGCCAAGTCCCATGCCATTGGCGCGGGTGGTGAAGAAGCTCTCGAAAAGTTTCGGCAGGTGATCCGCGGCGATGCCGGGGCCGTTGTCCTCGACGGTCAGCACCACCTTGTCCCCATCACCAGAGGTGCGCAGGGTCAGCACCGGCGCCTCGCGCCCGGCCATGGCCTGCAGCGCATTCAGTGCAAGGTTCACCAGCACCTGCTGCAGCTGGATCCGGTCGGCGCGGACGGTTGGCAGGTCTGGCGCCAGCGCCAGTTTCAGCCGCGTGCCCGACTGGCGGATCTCGTGGCGCAGGAAGGTGGCGGCGTCCTCGACCACCTCGTTGACCGGGACCAGCACGGCCTCGGGCGCCGCCCCCGAGGCCATGGCGCGCACCCGCGCGATGATGCCTGCGGCGCGTTGGGCATCTTCGGCGATCCGGCCGGTGATGGCGCGGACCTCGTCCAGGTCGGGCACGTCGCGCGCCAGCCAGCGCTGGCCGGCGGCGGCATTGGCGGCGATGGCACCAAGCGGCTGGTTGACCTCGTGCGCGATGGTGGCGGCCAGCTCGCCCAGCAGCGACACGCGGGCGGCATGGGCCATCTCGGCCTGCATCCGGGCCAGCGCCTCCTGCGCGGCAACCCGGTCAGAGAGGTCAATCACGCCGATAAGCTGAGTGCCCTTGTTCATCGTGTCCTCGGGGAAGCAGACGGTGAAAAGCGCGGGGAATTCTCGCCCGTCGATCCGCCGCAGGACGGTTTCGGTCGAAAAGTTCGGCGCGCCGCCGACACCGGCCACCACCGAGGCAGCAAAGACATGGGTGCTGGATTCGGGCCAGAACGGTTCGACGCTGCTCAGCAGCTCCTGTTTGTCGCCCCGCCCGAACAACGCCACGGTCTGGTCGTTGACGTCGATCACCCGGGTCGCGCGCATCATGTCGCGGACGAATTCCGGATGTTCGGCGAAATAGGCGCCGAAATCCCCGGCCAGCCCGGACTTCTTCAACCGGTAGAGCATGTCGCCTACGGGAAAGAAATCGAGCTCCCAGAACGAGGCGGCCATGGCCTGGAACAGGTTGCGGTAGCGGTGTTCGCTCTTGCGCAGCGCCTCTTCGGGGTTCTCCGCAAGGCTCATGCCACCGCTCCGGCGGGCGCGGTCAGGCGCCGGTGGCGGCGGCCAGGCATTCGGTCATCTGCTGCGGATCGAAGGGCTTGAGCAGAAAGCAATGCGGGTGGCAGGCGCGCGCCTGTTTCCAGGTGCCGGGCTCGGTATGGCCGGTCACCAGGATGACCGCCGTGGTGCTGCCCTGGGCGTCGAGCCTGTGCTTCAGGTCTATCCCGCTCATGCCCGACATGTGGATGTCCGAGACGATACAATCCGCATCCCGCACCGCATCCGAGCCCAGGAAATCCTCGGCCGAGGCAAAGCCCCGCGCCCGGTAGCCAAGCGACCGGGCAAAGCTTTCCAGGGCGGTGCGGAACGAGGTGTCGTCGTCCACGATGGCGATCAGAGAAGTTGCAGACACCATGGTTCCTTTTCCAGCGGGCGGGCCGCTTGGACCTGTTGCAAGGCTTATCCGACATATCGGGCCGGTTGAATATCATACATGGGTGTTACTCATCGGTTCACGCCAGGCCCCTGGTCGCGCCACGCGAGACCCAGCGCATCGGCCATCCGCACCAGTTCGGGCAGCGTGCGGGCCCCCATCTTGCGCATGGCCGCGCCGCGGTGGATTTTGACCGTGATCTCGCTGATGCCCAGTTCGCCCGCGACCTGCTTGTTCAGCAGTCCCGTCGTGACCAGTGCCATCACCTGCTGTTCGCGTGGCGAAAGCGTGGCATAGCGGGCGAAGGTATCATTCGACTGCTGGCGCTGTGCCCGTTGTGCCTTGTCGCGCTCGATCGCTGTCGAAACGGCGTCGATCATGTCCTGGTCGCGGAAGGGCTTGGACAGGAAATCCACGGCACCCGCCTTCATGCCTTGTACCGTCATGGGGATGTCGCCATGCCCGGTCATCAGGACGACAGGCAAGTGAAGCCCGTGTGAGGCGAGCTGGCCTTGAAAGTCGAGCCCACTGATGCCCGGCAACCGGACGTCGAGCACGAGGCAGCCTTCGACATCCGGACGGTCGCTGTCGAGGAAGTCCTGCACCGAGCCATGGGTCGCCACCCCGAGCCCGACGGACCGCAAAAGGGTCGATACGGCAAGGCGCATCGAGGCATCGTCGTCCAGAACGTGAACCAGCGGCAAGGATGTCATGGGCCAGTCTTTTGACAATTCCGGATTCGCGGCAACAGAAATAACGAGAGGAAATCCAGGGTTGGCCGAGAGTTGCGGATGGGATGGTTGCCGCCCTCCCCAGACAGCATCTCGCCTTGCCAGCATGGCTGTCGTTGAAGACCACGACCCTGAATGGACGCCATGCTGAAAGAAAAGAATATCAGTGTCGATTTGGCAAAGTTTGTTCTCAAACTGGCTGACTTTTGTTTCGACGGATTTTGGCCGCGGCTTGAGAAGCGGACATTCGTGATGATCGCAGCATCAAGACGTTTCGGACTGCAACCGCCCATGAGGCGGCGCAACAACGGCATAGGCGAGGTCATCCCAGGCGCGCCGTCACTTACCTGACCGTGTAGCCCCCGCTCGGTGATCTGCGCGACCGCGTCCTGCTTGAACTCATCGCTGAACCTGCTACTCATCATGGCTTCCTTGTCTCAAAATGGCGAAGAAGGCGTCCACGATACACGGGGCCATTCAAAGAGCGCTCTGGCACGCGGAATCGCCCTCTCGGCCAGCGTACCGATCATCGAGAGCTCGTTCGGGAGCTGGAGGCTGGCAAAGCATCTCGTGCAGGAACGTGAGGCCAAGGAAGAGGACTTGAAGCCCTGGCTATCTGAGATTGCCGGCGTCGCATTTGCCTGCCTACCGTCATGATCCAGATGCGAATTCGATAGAAGACTCTGAAATAAGCCGCATCCGGCCCGGCCATTCCAAGAGCAATTGCGCAATCGATTGGTTTAGGCCGTCAGATTGCCTTAAAGGAATTTGACAATACACCCCCAGGCAGCCGGCTGAGAGAAGACAGGCAACCGAAGCCGCAGTCTTGGGCGGGGGTCAACGCGATCGTCGACCGGAGCTTTTCAACAGCATCGACTGGGAGCGGTCATGTGCGGCCCCAGAAACGGATCCGGCCCAGGACCGCCTGTACTCCCTCGTGCCGGCGACTGCCGCCCGGATCGCTCAGCGCGGGCTTCTACCGCGCCGGTCGTTTCTCTTCTCTCACTGACGCCTTGATAGGAATTGGAAGGCAAAGGCGATCCCGATGGCCACGCAAGCGAAAGAGCGCCCCCAGCACGTCCCCAGGAACTTTCCCAGTTATCACATCGGAAACCCATTCCGAGAAAACTTATACATCTCAGTTGCTTAAAATGGTGCCCGGGGGCGGAATCGAACCACCGACACGAGGATTTTCAATCCACTGCTCTACCCCTGAGCTACCCGGGCACGGGAGAGGCGCTCGCCTCTGGGTCGCGGTGTTCTAGGCGCATCGGACGGGGGTGTCCAGAGGCATTTCGAACCTTTTTTCAGTGCAGATCAGAACGCCGCGTCGGCTCCTCCAGGAGCTCTTCCAGGTCGTCGTCCTGTTCGACCATCGGCAGGCTGTAGCTGCCCGTCATCCAGCGCCCCAGGTCCAGGTCCGCGCAGCGGCGCGAACAGAACGGGCGGTACTTTCGGTCGGTTTCGGATTGGCAGATAGGACAGGTCATGGGCCAAGATTGCCAGTTCACCACCGGCTTGGCCAGAGGTCTCGAGGCCCTGCCAGAGCGGGCAAACGCCCGTCCAAATGCAAAAACGCCGGAGCATCCGCCCCGGCGCCGCAATCACCGTCTGTCGTGGACTTGTCAGTGGGTCCAGGCACCGCGCCGGTCGGTGGCAAAGTTCTCGCCATAGCCGCGCGGACGGATGTTGGGCTTGCGCTTGTGCGGTTCGAACACCTCGGCGTCGATGCCGTTGTCGCGCGCGTATTCCAGCGCCTCTTCCTTGGTCGAGAACCGCAGGCGCACCTGCTTCTGGGTGTCGGTCGACGAGGTCCAGCCCATCAGCGGGTCGATCTCGCGCGCCGAAGCCGGTTCGTAATCCAGAATCCAGTCGCGTGTCTTGGCCGTGCCGGACGACATGGCGGTGCGGGCGGGCTGAAAGATGCGTGCGCGCATGGGCTTGCTCCCTGGATGAGGCATAAGAAAGCGTCCTGCGATATATGTCCCACCGGCCCGGCGCGGGCAAGGGACGATTTCGTCGCTGGTAAAGTCCTGTGAAGACGGGAGAACATGCATGGCTGCCGGTGAGACGCTTACCGGGAGGAGGGAGGAGAGGAGACACGCCCCACCGGCATCCATGACTTTGCACGTGCAGAAAGATTACCGCACTCCGCAGCATCCCGCAAAGGTGGCGTGTCATTCTGGCCAGGACGAAAGTCGCAAATGCCCGTTATTTCAACAGCTCCCCGGGCACCCCCTTGTATCACGTTGGTGTGAGCTGCGCTGCAAAGCAGCATCGGCATCCCATCTGTCAGCATCCGTCAGGGTCTTGCACCGGAACAAAAACAGACCATTCTTATGGCAAAAGGAGTCGCCCCCATGCCCGACACCGACGCCCCCATCCTGCACGCCGCCGCCGACGACGTGCGCGCCCGCCTCAAGCTTGAAGGCGGGATCCGATTCCGCATGCAGACCGATTTCGCCCCCGCCGGTGACCAGCCCACCGCCATTGCCGAGCTGACCGCGGGCGTGAATGCCGGCGAACGCGACCAGGTCCTGCTGGGCGCGACCGGCACCGGCAAGACCTTCACCATGGCCAAGGTCATCGAAGAGACCCAGCGCCCGGCGATCATCCTTGCCCCGAACAAGACGCTGGCCGCGCAATTGTACGGCGAATTCAAGGGCTTCTTCCCCGACAACGCGGTCGAATACTTTGTCAGCTACTACGATTATTACCAGCCCGAGGCCTACGTCCCGCGCTCGGACACCTATATCGAGAAGGAAAGCCAGATCAACGAGCAGATCGACCGGATGCGCCACTCGGCCACCCGCGCCCTGCTTGAACGCGACGACGTGATCATCGTCGCCTCCGTCTCCTGCATCTACGGCATCGGCTCGGTCGAGACCTACGGCGCCATGACCCAGGACCTGAAGGCCGGCGGACTTTACGACCAGCGCGAGGTCATGCGCGACCTCGTCGCCCAGCAATACCGCCGCAACGACGCCGGCTTTTCGCGCGGCTCCTTCCGGGTGCGTGGCGATTCCCTCGAAATCTGGCCCGCCCACCTCGAAGACCGCGCCTGGAAACTCTCCTTCTTCGGCGAAGAGCTGGAAACCATCACCGAATTCGACCCTCTGACGGGCGAAAAGACCGACACCTTCGACCGCATCCGCGTCTACGCCAATTCCCACTACGTGACGCCGAAGCCCACGATGAATCAGGCCGTCATCAACATCAAGAAAGAGCTGCGCCAGCGCCTCGACCAGCTGGTCGGCGAAGGCAAGCTGCTGGAAGCCCAGCGGCTGGAACAGCGCACCAATTTCGACATCGAGATGCTGGAAGCCACCGGCGTCTGCAACGGGATCGAGAACTATTCCCGCTACCTCACGGGCCGCGCCCCCGGCGAACCGCCCCCCACCCTGTTCGAGTTCATCCCCGACAATGCCATTGTTTTCGCGGATGAATCCCACGTCTCCGTGCCCCAGATCGGCGGCATGTACCGGGGCGACTACCGGCGCAAGTTCACGCTGGCCGAACACGGCTTCCGCCTGCCGTCCTGCATGGACAACCGCCCCCTCAAGTTCGAGGAATGGGATGCCATGCGCCCGCAATCCGTCTTCGTCTCCGCCACCCCGGCGGCATGGGAGCTGGAGCAGGCCGGCGGCGTCTTCACCGAACAGGTCATCCGCCCCACCGGGCTGCTGGATCCTCAGGTCGAAATCCGGCCCGTGGAGATGCAGGTCGACGACCTGCTGGACGAGGTCCGCCGCGTGTCCCAGGCCGGCTATCGCACGCTCGCCACCGTGCTAACCAAGCGCATGGCCGAGGATCTGACGGAATACATGCATGAACAGGGGATCAAGGTCCGCTACATGCATTCCGACATCGACACGCTGGAACGGATCGAGATCCTGCGCGATCTGCGCCTTGGCGCCTTCGACGTGCTGGTCGGCATCAACCTTTTGCGCGAGGGGCTCGACATCCCCGAATGCGGGCTGGTCGCGATCCTCGACGCCGACAAGGAAGGCTTCCTGCGCTCGGAAACCTCGCTGATCCAGACCATCGGCCGCGCCGCGCGGAACGCCGACGGCCGCGTGATCATGTATGCCGACCGCATCACCGGCTCGATGGAGCGCGCCCTGGGCGAAACCGACCGCCGCCGCGCCAAGCAGATGACCTATAACGAGGAACACGGGATCACGCCCGAAACGGTCCGCAAGAACATCGACGACGTGCTGGCCGGGCTCTACGAGGGCGACACCGACATGTCCCGCGTCACCGCGACGATCGACCCCAAGCTGCAGGGCTCCAACATGCAGGCGGTGTTGGACGGGTTGCGCAACGACATGCGCAAAGCGGCCGAGAACCTGGAATTCGAGGAAGCCGCCCGCCTGCGCGACGAGGTCAAGCGCCTGGAAGCGGTGGACCTCGCGGTGCACGACGATCCGCTGGCGCGCCAGCAGGCGGTGGAGAAGGCCTCCGAGGCCGCGGTGAAGAGCAAGGGGCGCAGCACGGCCGGGCGCCCGGGGCAGCGTGGGGGGAATGTGAAGCGGCGGAAGCGGTAGCCCTCAGAATGGCTCGATAACGACGCATTCGTCGTCCTCCATCTGTCGCGTTATTGGGCGGACCGACTTCGATACGGCGCTGACCGGACCCGCCTTGACGCGAGAGGTTACCTCGCCGGTCGGCTTTTCGGTCAGGCTTCGGGCAGTGACATACACAACCTCACGTTTCCCCCATAGGTCCGGAGAAGCCAGAATGTGCTCGGGCAGCCTGCTCCGCTGGAACGTTCTTTGTGATCGGCGTGCCACGACGATTTCAGCCTGTTTGCCTGTCAGCGGCACCGCTCCGGATAAGAACGCCGCCCTCAGCGCCTTGCTCCGAGCTTCCAACCGCGCAATCTGCGACCGGATCTCGGCAAACTCATCTGCAGGATGCATCAGATTCCCCTTGCGCTCTCAATATTGAGAACAAAATGGGATTAAATGGTTAAACAAAGGTAACCGGCGCCCCGCCTGCCCGAAGCGTAGGGTGGGTTTTCAAACCACCGCCACCGCCCTCAAATCACCGAAACCGCGGCCCATGCGCCCAGGTCGTCAGCGAATACCGCTCGCCCTCCGTCACCGGCGTCACCCGGTGCAGCAGAAAGCTCGGGAACAGCGTCGCGCTCCCCCGCTCCCGCGCGGCCGAAACCGCCTGGGCCGAAGGCATGATCTCCAGCGCCCCGCCCGCGTAATCCGCGCTGTCGGACAATTGCACCACCATCGTCAGCTTGCGCCGCGCCGCCAGCCGCCCGTCGCCGATATCGGCATGCCACGAAAAATGCCCCTCGCGTTCCGCGCCATAGCGCGCCACCTGCGGGCTTTCGGCAAATTCCGTGAGGTCAAAGCCATAGACATCCCGGTTCGCCACCCGGACCAGATCGATGATCCGTTCCATGATCCAACCCGTCCCCTCGACCTCGTCGAGCCAGACCAGCTCCGCCCGTCGCAGGTTGTGATCCGAGGCCCGGCCCACCAGCCGCGCGTCCTCGGCCTGCCGCTCGCGCACCAGCACCAGGATCGCGTCGCATTCGGCGGCCGTGAAAGCCCCCGCTATTCCATGACTTTCCAGCATCCGCGCCCCGCCCGATAATCGGCCTCTCCTGCCATGCCGCGCTCTGCTCCGCGCCCCCGTCCGCGACGCAAATGTCGTTTTCTGCCTGAGCAGGCGGGAGACCGCCATCGTTACCGAATGGTTAATCCGCCGCTGCAACCCACTGAAATCACTCAGGCGCAGCCCTGTCCCACGCGTGGGACACCGCCCCGCCCCACCGCGGTTTTCTCCGCCCCTGCTCCACCCTGATACTTGCAACCCCGGCAAGATCGCAGCATCGTGGTCAGCAATGGAAGGCCCCGCCCGCCCGACGCGGACGGGGCCTGTCTCCAGTGAGTGACCCACTTGTCTATCAAGGACTTTCCAATGCGCCGTATAGCCACGATCGCCACCATTCCAAGTCTCCTGCTCGCCGCGGCCTGCACGAACACGGGTGCCAATTACCAGCCCGTCGTCGATGGCCCGGTCAGCGCCAACTACAGCGCCGATCTCTACTCCTGCCAGCAGCTCGCCTCCTCGCAGGGCGTGCTGGGCTCGGACGCCGCGCAGAACACCGCCATCACCACCGGCGCCGCCGCCGGCGCGACCGCCCTGGTGAACAACCGCGGCAACAATGTCCGTGACGCCGCCGCCATCGGCGCCATCGCCGGCCTCGCCGGCAGCGCCATCCAGCAGCAGCAGTCCAAGGAACAGATCATCCGCAACTGCATGCGCGGCCGCGGATACAACGTCGTCGGCTAAGCCGGCCACCGGGGGCGCGGCGCCAGCCGCCGCGCCCACCTCCAGGGCCCGGGCCGCCACCGCGATCAATCAGGGCCAGACCGTCCTGCTCCGCACGGCCCGAGGTCAAAGGCGGCAATTTCGCCCGCCCGCATCACCTCGGCGCGGGGCTCGAACAAGGCCCCGCCCTGCCCGGCACGCCGGCAGCCCGGCACACTCCTGCGCCTCGCCTGACAAGGCCCCCACCCGGCGACACAGGCCCCATGGCCCCACCTGGCGCCGCATGTTAGCCTGCCCGCGACAGGAGCACGCCGATGACTCGAACTCTCTTCCTCGCCAGCGCCCTGGCGCTCGCATGCAGCCACGGCGCCCCGCTTCAGGCCGCCGACAGCACCCGCAGCGGCGACCACCGCGACCGCACCAGCGGGCTCGGCCTCTCGGCGCTGGTGACGACATCCGTGTCCGACCAGCTTCGCATCGACCTTGCCTATTGCGACAGGATCACCGCGGTCTACAGCTTCGATTGCACCGCCTACGCGCTCAGCCGCGCCGCGACCGATCTCAAGGGCAACCCGGCCTACACGGCCCCCGAATCCATCCTCAGATCCGCCGCCCGCACCATCCGCGCCACCGTGAAGGCCGAGATCGACCGCGCCCGGCTCCCGCGGCTCAACGGCCTGCAATACTATCGCCCGGTCCAGCCCTCCGCGACGCCCGCGCTCCGCCAGCACACCGCCGCCACGCTCGACCAGACCGCCGCCGCCATCGCGGCCACCCCGCAGGCAACCGCCTTCGACCCCATCACCCAGGCCATCCTCACAGGCCGCCAAACGCCCCTCTGAACCGGCGCAAAGGCCGGGTCCGGGGCGCGGCCCCTGTCTTCATCTTTGCAAAAATACCTCATCGGGCAGCCCGCCACGCGCGCGGCCCCCGGATCATGGAGAGGCCGGCCTCAGCTTAGCCCACGAACCCCGATTTCAGGATTACCGGCACGACCACCTCTTCCTCGTCGGTCAGGTGCCGGTCCAGCAGCGTCTCGAACCGCAACAGGGCCTCGTCCAGCTGCCCGACCGAGCCGCCTTCGCGCAGGACCGCGTTCATCTCCCCAGCCAGGGTGTGCAGCATCGGGTCGATCGCCTCGTGGTCGGTTTCCAGCAGGTCGAAGGCGCGGTCGATCTCGGGCACCAGGCCGATCAGCTGGGGGAAATAATGATGATCCTCGATCTGGTGGTGATTGTGCAGCTCGTTGACCAGCATGCCGCCGTAACGCACCAGCCGGTTGCCGTGGCTGCGCGGGTCCAGGTCCCCGGCCTGCACCGCCAGCGCATCGTCATGCAGCGCCTGGGTGATCTTGCGGAACATCAGGTGGCGGTCCATCCAGAACCGCACCAGTTCCCCGAAATTCTCGTGCCCCTGCCAGCCCTCGCGCGGGTAACTCTCCACCAGCACGCGCAGCGCGTCCGGCAGACCGGTCCGGGTGCCCAGAGCAAGCTCGGGGCCGAAGGGATCGCGGTGACGGCTCATGGATCAGAAATCGAAGATGTCATCAAGGAAATCGGACACGCCGCGTTTCTTGCGCTTGCCCTTGTACTTGTAGCGGTAATCGTCGTCGTAGCGGCGCGGCGCTTCATAGCGGCGATCGTCGTGATCCCGGCGGTCATCGCGGCTGTCGCGCCCGTCATGCCGGCGCGGATCGCCATAGGCGTGGGACGGCGCGGCCTCGGTCGCGCTGCGCTCGATGATCTTGTCCAGCTCGCCGCGGTCCAGCCAGACGCCCCGGCATTGCGGGCAATAGTCGATCTCGACGCCGCTGCGATCGGTCATGACAAGCTGGGTTCCGTCGATCGGACATTTCATCGGGATATCCTTCCTCTTCCTCGATCCCGATATGGGCCCCCGCGCCGGCCTGTCAACCGGACCGCTCTCAGAGCCGGTCCAGCACCTCCTGGATCTCGGCCCTCAGCGCGGTCATCTCGGCGTGGGCCGGGCCCTTCGGCGCCTCCAGCGCGGCCTTCCCGTGGCCCATCGTATCGGCATAGACCACGCGGTTGGCCATCGTCGCCTCGGCCACCGTCGCGTCCATCTCGGCGATCTTCTCCGCGATCTCGGCGGCGAGCCGGGTGCCCGGGCGGGCGCGGGTCAGCACCATCATCGTCGGCTTCTTCTCGCGCTCGGCCATGTACAGCACCACCTCGACCGCCCAGAGATCCACGTGGCTGGTGGCCACCGGGATCAGCACCAGATCGGCGGTGCGCATGGCAGGGCGCAGGTCGCCGTCGGCCTTGGGCGGCGTGTCGATGATGACGATGTCGTGGCGCGCGGCCAGTTTCTTCACCTCGTAGGAGGCGCCCCAGGCCGAGGCGGTCGAGAACTCGATATCCGGCTCGCCCCCGTCTTCGCCCATGGCCTCCAACCGGGTCATGAACCAGCGTCCGGCCGAACCCTGCGGATCGATATCGACCAGCGCGACGGACTTGCCCGCGCGGGTGAAGGCGACGGCGAGGTTGATGGCCAGCGTGGTCTTTCCCGCTCCGCCCTTCTGCTGTGCAACGGTGATGACGTGGCCCATTGTCCCTCCGACGTGCTGAAGGGAAGAATACCCGTGAGTTATGGGCGCGCAACGGGTAATAGGGAGGAGTGGGACCGCTTGCGCCATCAGGGTCGGGGATGGCGCAGGGACAGGAGCGAAGATGCGCAGGATCGCGGCGCTTTGCCGGCCGGACCTTGTCCTGGTGACCCTTTTGGTGCTCGTGGCGCTGGCTCTGCCGGCGTCGGCGGGGCCCTGGCTGCGCGATCCCCGCGTGTCCTTCCTGTCCTTCCAGGCGACCCCGCGCAGCGACGGCCAGGTCGAATACGGCTTTTTCGGAGAACGCGGGATGACGCCCTGGCTGACGCTGGGGCTGGACCTGAACGACAACGGCACATCCGGCCACGCCCTGGCCTTCGCGCGCCTCCCGGTCAGCCGCAACGACTGGGTCGCGTCGTTCGACCTGGCGCTTGGCGGGCACCGCTACAAGGACGACACCGGATCGATGGCGCGCGTGCTTTTCGGGATCGGCCGCAACATCGAGGTCTGGGACATGCCTGGCTGGGCCGCGCTGAACGTCGGGCCGGAATGGCGGCAGGGCAACGGCGGCGCGGCCTGGAAGGCCGACGGGGTGATCGGCTTCAGCGCGGACCGCGCGGTGAACCCGATCCTGTCGGTCGAAACCTACCTGTCGCCGGGCAAGGATCTCTATTGGTCGGTCATCCCCGGCGCCTTGGTGCGCGGCAAGACCGAGGGCCGGACCTGGCTGTTCGGGCTGGAACAGAAAGGCGGCCCGTCCGAGATGACGACCGGCCTGCGCATCGGCTACTGGATCGATTTCTGAACAGGTGCGCGGCTGCGGCGCGCCCCTTCACCGCGCCACGGCAGCGCTTGCCCCCGCACAGGCCCGGACCTAGTGTCGCCCCGATGAGCAAGACCGACAGCCCGATCCGCCCCACCGATGACGAGGCCCGAGACCTCGCCCGCCGCCTGATGGCCGAGGCGCGCTTCTGCGCGCTCGGCACCCTGCAGGACGGCGCGCCCATGGTGGCGCGTGTCGCCTTCGGCCGCGCCCCGAACGGGACACCCCTGTCGCTGGTCTCCGACCTTGCACAGCACACCCGGGCCCTGCGCGCCGATCCTGCCGCCTCGCTTCTGGTGGGAGAGCCGGGCGACAAGGGCGATCCGCTGACCCATCCGCGCCTGACAATCCAGGCGCAGGCGCGATTCATCGACCATGGCACCCCCGAATACGAAGAGATGGCCGCGCATTGGCTGCGCGACCATCCCAAGGCCAAGCTTTATATCGGTTTCGGCGATTTTCACTTCGCCTTGTTCTCTGTCACCGGCGCCTTTCTCAATGGCGGCTTCGGCAAGGCCTTCATCCTCACGCCTGTCGATCTGGGCCTGTCAGAGCCCAGTTGACGCATGCCCCGGGCGCATCCCGGACCAGGCGGTTCCGGCCTGGTCCGACATCGCCATAGCTGTGATGTGATAGGTGTCGCGCATTCCGTCCCTTTCCCGGCCCGGGACCATCCCGAACACGGGGAAGGATCTAGCAGCCGGCGATGAATGCCACCTGCCGCCACCGTGACGGTGACCGCGCAACGGCGGCCCGGCTCAGGCCGAGAACCCCTCGGCCTTCAGCAGGCGTACCCCGTTGATCTTCCAGCCCTCTTCCAGCTCGATCATCTCGTATTCCAGCAGGTGCCGGGCGCCCCGCGCGTCGGTGATCTCCACCCGTTGCAGCAGCCGCCCGCCCTCGTCCCGCAGGTCGAGGTAGCGCACCGCGCCGGGGCGCCAGACCATCGGGTAGCCGTTGCGGACCATCTGGCCGAATATCTCGGGCGTGCGGAACAGGCCCTTGATCGTCGGGCTGGCGAAGGTGAAGGCCTCGTCGAACGCATCCGCCTTGAAGGCCTCAAGCTGCGCGCCGATCGTGGCCTCGATATCGGCGGACTGGGCCCTTGCCCCGGTGGGAAGCGCCAGGATCAACGTCAGGCAAATGAGCAGCGGCATCAGCAACGCGCGCATGGATGTCATCGGGCAATCTCCTCCTGCAGGCCGCTGCAGCCCCGGGCACCCCGCCCGGCAGCCGACCCAGGCCCGTTCGATTGACCCAAGGGAACCTAGCCCTGCGCGCGCGCTCGTCAAAACCGGGGCGCGCGGCCTCCCGTCAGAGGATCCAGCCGAAGGCGCGCTTCAGCTCTTCCGTCCCGCCCGTCTCGAACCAGCGACCATGGGCGAGGATCACCCGTTCCGGCCCCCAGTCGATCATCTGCCGCACTGCGGCTTCCAGCTGCTCATGGCCATCGCGAAAGGTCGCCCGCATGTCCTTCGGCATGGAGCCGTGCGGATCCAGGATCCCCACCATCCGCAGCAGCGGCCACATCAGCAAGGGCATGTTTTCCCGTTCGAAATTCTCGATCAGGTCGGTCAGGATCAGGGTCCGCGTGGCGTGGTGGAAGAACACCGCCTCGCGGTGGGTGGAACTGCCCTCGACGATCATCTGGTCGATCTCGCCGGCCCAGTCGTCCGGCGCATCCTGGCCCAGCCGGTGGTCGATATGCAGCTCCATCCCCTTTGCCTGCGCCCGCCGCGCGACGCCCGGCGCGGCCCAGGTCGTGACCCCGGGAAAAGCCGCCTGCCACTCCGTCAGATAGGCGTAATGGATCCAGTTCGGCGCCACCAGGTGCCGCACCGGCCCCAGCTCGGCCACCTCGGCGCGCAGGCTTTCGGTCAGACGCGTCGGCGAATGGACCCAGATATTGCCGGACCTCAGACGGATCACCGTGGCGCGGGTCGAAAACGGCACCCCGTAGAACCGGATCGCGGGCCCGTCGATCAGCCAGACCCCGAAGACCACCGGTTTCAGCGTGTTGAGGGGCTCGTATCCGGTTGTCATCGCTGCCTGCTGCCCTTCGGGATCAGCCCCAGATTACCAGATTCGCGTGAACCGACTCATGACAGGCTCCGGACAATTCGATACGTGCGTGCCGCTTTCCCGCAGCCCACGGCCCCGCCCCGGACCGGAAGATCCGGCCCGAAGCGGCGCGCGGGCTCAGGCGAATTCGCCCGACAGCGCCTGATCGATCAGCGCCACGGTCTCGTCCACGCCGTAAAGCGCGATGAACCCGCCAAAGCGCGGACCCTGCGACGCGCCCAAGAGCACCTCGTAGAGCGCGGTGAACCAGGCGCGCAGCGGGTCGAACTTGTCGCGGCCCACGGCATAGACCACCGATTGCAACGCCTCGTCGTCGAGCGGCCCGTCATAGGCCTTCAGCGCATCGCGCAGCTCTTCCAGGGCCGCGCGCTCGGCTTCGGTCGGCGCGCGGAAGACCTTCTTGGGCTTCACGAAATCGTTGTAGTAGCGCACCGCGAAGCCGGCGGCCTGGTCCAACTGCGGATTGCCCTCGGGCGAGGCATCCGGCGCGTAACGGCGGATGAAGCCCCAAAGCGTCTCCTTGTCCTCGGCGCCCGACACCGAGGCCAGGTTCAGCAGCATCGAGAACGGCACCACCATGTCCGACACCGGCACGTTGTGGCCGTGGATGTGGAACACCGGGTTGGCCATCCGCCCCTTGGCATCCTGGTCGGCATAGGCGCGCAGCTGCTGGTGATATTCGTCCATCGCCTTCGGGATGACATCAAAATGCAGCCGCTTCGCGGTCTTGGGCTTCAGGTACATGAAATAGGACAGCGATTCGGTCGAGGCATAGGTCAGCCATTCGTCGATCGAGATGCCGTTGCCCGAGCTCTTCGAGATCTTCTGCCCCTTGTCGTCAAGGAACAGCTCATAGGTGAAATGCTCGGGCTTGCGGCCGCCCAGGATCTCGCAGATCCGGTCGTAGATCGGCGTGTTGGTCGAATGGTCCTTGCCGTACATCTCGAAATCGACGTCCAGCGCCGCCCAGCGGGCGCCGAAATCGGGCTTCCACTGCAGCTTCACGTTGCCGCCCGTGACCGGCAGGGTCCATTCGCGGCCCTCTTCGTCGTCGAAGGTGATCGTGTAATCATCCTTGTTGACCGACTTCATCGGCACATATAGCACGCGCCCCGTCTCGGGGTGGATCGGCAGGAAGATCGAATAGGTCTGCTGACGCTCCTCGCGCAGCGATTTCAGCATGACCTTCATCACGTCGTCGTATTTCTCGACCGCCCGCTTCAGGACCTCGTCGAACTGGCCGGTCTTGTAGAATTCGGTCGCGGAGTAGAATTCGTATTCGAACCCGAAGGTGTCGAGGAACCGCCGCAGCATGGCGTTGTTGTGGTGGCCGAAGCTCTCGAATTCCTCGAACGGGTCCGGCACGGCGGTCAGCGGCCGCTGCAGGTTCTCCTTCAGCAGCTCCTGATTCGGCACGTTGCCCGGCACCTTGCGCATGCCGTCCATGTCGTCGGAAAAGCAGATCAAGCGCGTGGGAATGTCCGAGATCACCTCGAACGCGCGGCGGATCATCGTGGTCCGCAGGACCTCGCCGAAGGTGCCGATATGCGGCAGACCGCTCGGGCCATACCCGGTCTCGAACAGCACGTGCCCCTTCTCCGGCGGCGCCTTCTCGTAGCGTTTGAGCAACCGGCGCGCTTCTTCGAAAGGCCAGGCTTTGGAAGCAAGTGCGGCATCGCGCAGGTCGGACATATTCATCTCCACGGAAAAAGGGGCCGGCGGGGGATCCCCCGCTGACAGCGCGGCTTGCCTATTGTAAGCCCGGGCGGGCGTCAATATTTTGCGCACCCAATGACCAGGCCCGAAGGATGAGCCCAAGGATGAGCATGGAAGCCCAGAACCCCGACAGCCTGATGAGCGCGCAGGATTGCCTCGTGGCCCTCATGGTGGCCATTTCCGCTTCGGACGAAAACATCCGGACCGCCGAGCTGGTCAAGATCCAGTCGGCCGTGAACATGCTTCCGGTCTTCGCGGATTACGATATCGACCGGCTGAACACGGTCAGCCAGATCGTCTTCGACCTGTTCGAACAGGAAGACGGGCTGGACGCGCTGTTCGGCCTGATCCGGGAAAACCTGCCGGAGCGCCTGAACGAAACGGCCTATGCGCTGGCCTGCGACGTGGCCGCGGCCGACGGCAACCTGGCCGAGACAGAGCTGCGGCTGCTGGAAGAAATGCGCTATGAGCTGGAGCTTGACCGGCTGCATGCCGCCGCCATCGAACGCGGCGCCCGGGCCCGTCACCTGACCTGATCCGCCTCCAGAAGACCGCGAGCCTCCGCGCGGCGGGCCGTGGTCCGGGCGCGGGGTGGGCGGGCGGGAGCAACCGGGCCGCGGCGCGCCGCGCGGGGATCAGCTGCCGTACAGCAGCCCCCAGCGTTCGATCAGCGCGCTTTGCATCCGTTTCGACGTGCCGTTCCAGCCGCGCGCGCCTTCGGGCCGTTCCGATCCGGCGGCCACGGCCTGCGCCCTGCGGTCGGTATCGGCGGTCAGGATGGCAAAGGCCAGTTCGGTCCCGTCCTGCGCCGTCATGAACCCGGCCAGCGCCGAGACGAAGAACAGCGTCCCGGTCTTCGCATCCACCTTGATCGGATGATTCTGCACCGTCCGGCCCTGGCTGTCGCGCAGGTCGATCCGCTTCAGCAGCGGCCGCAGCTTCCCCGCCTTGCGCACCGTCACCAGCGCCGAGGTCAGGTCGCGCGCCGTCATCCGGCTGTCGACGCCCAGGCCCGAATGATCGACCAGCAGCGAGCCGGTCATGCCCAGTTGCGCGGCGGCCCAGTCGCTCATCGCGCGCGCCGAGTCGGCCAGCGATCCCGGCCGCCCGCCCCGCGCCACGGTGGCCGACAGGCCGACCATCTCGGCGGTCAGGTTGGTGGACCATTTCAGCATGTCGCGCAGGATCCGGGTCAGCGGGTCCGAGCGGTGAACGACCAGCTCGGTCGCGCCCTGCCCGGCGCCCGGCCGCATCTGCGCGGGCCCAAGCACGATGCCATGGCTGCGCGCCAGGGTGCGGAACACGTCGCCGGCATAGGCCCCCGGGCGCCGCACCGGCAGCCAGCGCGCACCGCCGTTGCCAAGCGCCCCGCGCGCCACCGTCCAGTCGTCGATACCGTCGCGATCGGCATAGGTGTAGACCGGCAGCGACCGGTCGGCCACGCGCATCCGCGCCATGGTCACGTCCGGCCTGTAGCGGTCGGACCGGGCATCCATCGAGATCGCATAGCCCGACCCGCCCAGGCGCCATTCGAAATGCACCCGGTTGTAGTTCAGCGCGATGCCCGACACCGCCGGGCTGTAACCCACATGATCCAGCTGTTCGGGGTCGATGGTGGGGACATAGGGAAACAGGCCCTCGTCCACGATGAAATCGCCCCTCACCTCGCGGATCCCGGCCTGCTTGAGGTTCGCGGCCATGGTCGCCAGCGCATCGGTGTCCAGCGTCGGATCGCCGCCGCCCAGCAGCACCAGATCGCCCCGCAGCACCCCGTCCTGCACCGGGCCCGTCGCCATCAGCCGCGTGTCGAACCGGTAATCGGGCCCCAGCGCATCCAGCGCATAAAGCGCGGTCAGGGACTTGGTGACGCTCGCCGGGGGCAGCCCGCGGGCCGGGTTCAGATCCTCCAGCACCAGCCCGGTCTTCACATCGGCAACCGAAAGCGAGACATCCCCGCTCAGCCGGTATCCGGCGACCAGGGATTCGACCCCGCCCAGGGTGATGGCCAGCAGGTCATCGCCCCGCGCCACGGGTCTGAGCGAGCGCGAAGGCGCGTTTGCAAAGGCCGGCCCGCACAGCGCGAGTGCCGCCCCGCCTGTCAGGGCAAACCGTCGGGAAACAAGCCGTTTCATGGCGCCACTAAACAGGAGCTTCCCGGGGCGAACAACCGAAAAACCCGTGACATTCGAACGGTCCCCACCCCGATTGCGGCCACCGTGTCACAACCCTGCCAGGGCGGCCGTTCGGCGTGCCCCCCGCGCGTTTACCGCCCCGGATACCGCTGCTTTCACGCGCCGCATGCGCAACGTCCCGGCGGCCCGCGACGGCTTCCGCCACGCGGTGCCGGCCCTCACGCCCTCCAATCGCCGCGCGCCCGGATCGCCGAGGACGACAGGTCCATCATCGGCACGTTCACGAAACACCAGGCCGGCGGCACCGAGCGGGCCAGCAGATGGCTGTCCTGCGCCGCCAGCCTGCGCCGGGCATAGAGCCGCGCCGCCGGCGACATCCGGGCCGAAATCCGGTCTCCCGGCCGGGCCAGCACGCCGACCGGCACGGTGTCCATGATGACCCGCCAGTCCCGCCACTTGTGGAACGACGCCAGGTTGTCCGCGCCCATCAGCCAGACGAAGTGCACGCCCGGGTACAGCTCCTGCAGGGCCGCGATCGTCTCGGCCGTGACCCGCGTGCCCAGCCGCGCCTCGATATCGGTGATGGTGACGCGCGGATGCTGCATGATCTCGCGACAGGCCTCCAGCCGGGCGGCGATCGGTGCCGGGCCGCGCGCCTTCAGCGGATTGCCGGGCGAGACCAGCCACCAGGCGCGGTCCAGCCCGAAGGCGCGCAACGCCTCGCGGGTGATATGGACGTGGCCCGCGTGCGGCGGATCGAACGATCCGCCCAGCAGACCGACGGCCAACCCCGGGCGCAGAAAGGGATATCCAGCTTTCATCGCGCCTCACCTGTGGCAAGAACCGCGGCCAAGTCAATCTTTCCCGGCCCCTGCGCCTGCCCTTTTCCGCCGCGGCCCGCGTCCCCTGCGTATCTCGCGGACTGCCCCGGCACCGCCCACGGGCGCCGCCGGCGGCCTGTGACCCCGGTAACACCGGCACGATCGGCGTTTTCCGCCTGACATTGCGCATGCGCCGATTGCGCTTGCCCCGCACGAAAGCTACATCCCCGTGAAACCCAAGCACGTAACCCAACGACGGAGGGATCGATGGCAGCCTATCAATACGTCTATCACATGGACGGTGTCTCCAAGACCTATCCCGGGGGCAAGAAGTGCTTCGAGAACATCCGACTGAACTTCCTGCCCGGCGTGAAGATCGGCGTCGTGGGGGTCAACGGGTCGGGTAAATCCACCCTGATGCGGATCATGGCCGGCATCGACAAGGATTTCTCGGGCGAGGCCTGGTCCGCCGAGGGCGCCAAGGTCGGATACCTCCCGCAGGAGCCGGAACTGGACCCGACCCTGACGGTGCGCGAGAACGTCATGCTCGGCGTGGCCGAGAAGAAGGCCATCCTCGACCGCTACAACGAAGTGGCGATGAACTATTCCGAGGAAACCGCCGAGGAGATGGCGGAACTGCAGGACAAGATCGACAGCGAGAACCTGTGGGATCTCGATTCACAGATCGACGTCTCGCTCGAAGCGCTGCGCTGCCCGCCGGACGATGCCGACGTGACGACGCTGTCTGGTGGCGAGAAACGCCGCGTGGCGCTGTGCAAGCTGCTGCTTGAACAGCCCGACATGCTGCTGCTCGACGAACCGACGAACCATCTGGACGCGGAAACCATCGCCTGGCTGCAGCAGCACCTGATCGACTACAAGGGCACGATCCTGATCGTGACCCACGACCGCTATTTCCTCGACGACATCACCGGCTGGATCCTCGAACTGGATCGCGGCCGGGGCATCCCCTACGAAGGCAATTACTCGGCCTGGCTGGAGCAGAAGGCCAAGCGTCTGGAGCAGGAAGCGCGCGAGGACAAGTCGCGGCAGAAGACGCTGGAACGCGAGCTGGACTGGATGCGGCAGGGCCAGAAGGCGCGGCAGGCCAAGTCCAAGGCGCGGATTGCGGCCTACAACGACCTGGCCAACCAGTCCGAGCGCGAGAGGATCGCGCGCGCGCAGATCGTCATCCCGGCCTCGCAGCGTCTGGGCGGCAAGGTGATCGAGGTCGACCACCTGACCAAGGCCTATGGTGACAAGCTGCTGATCGAGGATCTGACCTTCTCGTTGCCGCCCGGTGGCATCGTCGGCGTGATCGGCCCAAACGGCGCCGGCAAATCGACGCTGTTCCGGATGCTGACCGGACAGGAACAGCCCGACGCGGGCACCGTCGAATTCGGTGACACGGTCGACCTGTCCTATGTCGACCAGTCGCGCGATGACCTGAACGCGAATGAGACCGTGTGGGAAGCGATCTCGGGCGGGGCGGAAATCATCGAACTGGGCGACGCCCAGGTGAATTCCCGCGCCTATTGCTCGTCGTTCAACTTCAAGGGCGGCGACCAGCAGAAGAAGGTCGGCCTGCTGTCGGGCGGGGAACGCAACCGGGTCCACATGGCGCGGCTTCTGAAGGCCGGCGGCAACGTGCTGCTGCTCGACGAACCGACCAACGACCTGGACGTGGAAACCCTGCGCGCGCTCGAAGACGCGCTGACGGAATTCGCCGGCTGCGTGGTGGTGATCTCGCACGACCGCTTCTTCCTCGACCGGATCTGCACCCATATCCTGGCCTTCGAAGGCGAGGGGCACGTGGAGTGGTTCGAAGGCAACTTCGAGGATTACGAAGAGGACAAGAAGCGCCGGCTGGGCCCGGACGCACTGGAACCCAAGCGGCTGAAATACAAGAAGTTCGCCCGCTGAGCCGCGTCATGTAGGGTGGGTTTCCAACCCACCTTGCACCGCCTCCGTCACGCAATCGCACCGTCCCTCCCTCTTCCGGCCGGTGCGAAAAGCCCGCCCCGGGCACCCCGGGCGGTGGGTTGAAAACCCACCCTACGCCACCCATCGGCCTTCCCGGATTTCCCGGTGGATCGAGGAACAGACCCAGTCTTCCGGCCGCGCCACTAGCCCGTGTGTCACCGGGTCCACGTGGCAATAGCGCAGGATCTCCGCATGCTCGGCCGGCCCGCGCACGTGATGCTCCCAGAACCGCCTCTGCCAGATGCCCGCATCCTTCTTGGCAACCTTGCTCGGCGACCGCTCGGCCCGCAGCCGCTCCACCTCCAGCAGCTCCGTCCCCGCCCCGGCCTCCTGCCGTAGGGTGGGTTTCCAACCCACCGCCACCTCGCGCGCCTTCCCGGCCCGCGCCAGGATGCGCAGGTGCCGCGAAAACCGCGCCTTGATCATCCCCCAACGCTGGGAATAGTTCGCGTCGTCGCAGGGCAGCGTCCAGACCGTGTGCATGTGATCCGGCAGGACCACCCAGGCATCGATCCCGAAGGGCCGCAGATCCCGCGTATGCGCCACCGCCTCACGCAGCAGGTCCACGTGATCGATCAGCAGCGCGCTGCCCTGCCGGGCCAGGCAGACCGTGAAAAAGACCGTCGCGCCGGCACGTCTGGGGCGAATGTAATTCGGCATGACCGGCAAACTGCGCCCACTTGGTTAACACCCGGTGAATCGCCAATCTCCGGACAGGAGCCCCCCACCAGCCCGCATCGGGGATGGCCCAGGCCGCACCGGGTATCCCGGTTCCATCGGTTGGCAGGTCTCCGCCCCGGCCGGCCAGCACCCGATGGCTCCCGCATGGCCAACCCCAAACACCTGCCAATACCACCCTCATGGCAGGTTTCCGCCCGAGGCGCCTGTGCCCCCTGACGCGCGCGGAACCGGCGCACTGCAGGCGGCGTTCCCCTGCCAGATGTCACATGGAGACACGCCCAGATGCTCTACACCATCCTCATTGTCCTTCTGATCCTGGCCGTCATCGGCACCCTGCCGACCTGGCGCTATTCCAACGGATGGGGCTACGGGCCTGCCGGCGGCGTCGGGCTCGCGCTGCTCGTGGTGCTGATCATCGTGCTCATGAACGGCGGCGCCTGACCCTCCCGGAGGCCCCGCCCGGCCCCGGCGCATCCCCCCCTGACGCCGGGACACCAGGGCGCCGCTGCAGGAATCACTTGCTTTTGACGGGCAACGATGTCATTGCAGCGGCGCTACTCTCTATCCTCGACCACTGTTTCCCTTCCGGCCTCAGTCTCGATTAGACGACGACGCCGGGCTGCCGCATAGTGCGGGCAGCATTCCATTAGGGAACATCATCATGGCAACTGGTACCGTGAAGTGGTTCAACACCACCAAGGGCTTCGGCTTCATCCGCCCCGACGGCGCGTCCAAGGACGTTTTCGTCCACATCTCGGCCGTCGAGCGCGCAGGCCTCACCACCCTGGAAGACAACCAGAAAGTGACCTTCGACATCGAATCCGGCCGTGATGGCCGCGAAAGCGCGTCGAACATCGAACTGGCGTAACCCGCGCCAGCGCCGCGAAAGCCGGCGCAAGACAGGAATGGCGGCGACCGGGCAAGGCCCCGGTCGCCGCGCGTCAGGCCGCGGATATGCGTCGCCGGCGCGACATGGGCCCGGCCAACCCAGGTCCAGGCGCCCCCGCTCGTGGCCCTGGCCTGCGCGTCCCGGCCAGGACCCTCTCGCCCCCGGCATCGAAGATACCAATTCCGGACGACCTCCCCTAACGGTCCGACCCGGACAGCAGGCCGATACCCCGCCGTGCCCCACAACGCGCGCCCCTGACGCGGCCTCGTGCCGCCGGGTGATTCCCCCACCCCGCCGCACGCGGCCCTGAGCCGCCCCGAACACCACCGCGCCCGGCGCCCCCTAAGCCCTTGAAATCCCGCACGGCCGCGGAACGTTCCACAGGGTCCTGCCCCCGGTCGCCCCCGGACCTCCAGCTGCGACAGCCTTGATTTTCACACCTTCGGCCGTCATATTAACCACGCGACCGTTACCGCATCTCGACCCACTGTCTCCGTGCCCCGGCTTCAGTCTCGATTGCTACGACTGACGCCAGGCCGCCGACTTCTTCGGGCGGCACCAAATAGGAGACCACGGACATGCCCACCGGCACCGTGAAATGGTTCAACGCCACCAAGGGTTATGGCTTCATCGCACCCGACGATGGCGGCAAGGATATCTTCGTTCACATCTCGGCCGTCGAACGTTCGGGCCTGACCGGCCTCAAGGACAACCAGAAGGTGTCCTACGAGCTGCGTTCGGGCCGGGACGGCCGCGAAAGCGCCGACGACCTGCAACTGGCCTGAGGCCAGGCCCGGATCCAGACGGATCCACGCGACATTTCGGGGCAGGCCTGCGGGCCTGCCCCTTTCCGTTCGGCCCTGCGCCCAGAAACCTGCGGCCCGAAAGACGCCCACCGAAGCCCGCAGGCGCGCGCCACCCAGTCCCCGTTTCGGGCCGATCGGGAACAAACCCGCGCCATGTCCTGTTACGCAGTCATGACGTCGACTTTTCCGGATCCGCCGCCCCTGCGCGCCAACAGCCGCGCGCCCTCGGGGTCCCGCCCTCCGGCACAACCCGTCCCGATAACAACACCCTTTCCCGAACAGCCGCCCCAGGCGGCTCGGATCTTGACCAGTTGGTCACCGATTCGCGATACTTGTCACAAAACACAGAAGGAGGTCCGTGCATGCTGACACGCCGCACGTTCATGGCCGCAACCGCAGCTACCGCAGCCCTTCCGCTCGCCGCAGGGGCGCAGACCCTGGGATTCGACCCCACGCCGCAAGCCGTGCGGATCAAGAAGGATTACGCGCCCGGCCAGATCCTCGTCCTGCCGCGGTCCTACTACCTTTACTACGTGACCGAACCGGGCCAGGCGATCCGCTATGGCGTCGGTGTCGGCAAGGCCGGGCTGGAATTCACCGGCTCCGCCGTGATCGGCGCCAAGAAGGAATGGCCCACCTGGCGCCCCACGAACGAGATGATCGAACGCGATCCCGTCGCCTATGGCAGGTTCAAGGACAACGATTACGTCCAGCCCGGCGGACCGGATAACCCATTGGGAGCGCGGGCGCTTTACCTGTTCCAGAACGGGCGCGACACCTATTTCCGCATCCATGGCACCACCGCGCCCAGCACGATCGGCAGCTCGATCTCGAACGGCTGCATCCGCCTGCGGAACGAACACGTGGCCGACCTTTATGAACGGACCGAGATCGGCACCGTCGTCACCGTGCTCTGAGGCGCGGCCTCTCACATGATGTCGCGGCCCGGCCCTTGCGCCGGGCCGTTCGCGTTTCGAGCCCCCCTCACGGACCTACGGGGCGGACCAGTCCACACCCTCCGCCGGGGTCACCTCCAGCCGTCCGTCCGGCCATGGCACCATGAGCGGAGTGGCCATCTCCGGAGGGCCGGTCAGCCATGTGCCGATGTCCCGGGGGTCGAGAATCACCGCCATCCGGTGATGCACCGGCGCCACATCCGCGTTGGGTTCACAGGTCACCGTGGCGATCTGTGCGACCTCCTGCCCGCCCGGCGCGGCCCAAATATCCGTGATCGCCGCGAAACACAGAAAGCCGCCGTCGCGCGGCCGGATGCGCCAGGCGGTCTTCTTCCGCCTCTCCCCGGTCCATTCGTACCAGCCCTCCACGGGCAGAACCGCGCGGCCCACGCCCTCGAAGGCCGACTTGTCAAAGACCGTCTCGGAGCGCGCGTTCACGATGGTTTCCATCACCGGCCGCCCGCGCGCGTTCCGGCGGCCCACCGGGATCATTCCCCAGCGCATCCGCCGCAGCCCGTCCGGCGTCAGCGCGACGACCATCTGCCCCGGGGCGATGTTGTACCGCGCGGGCTCCTCCCCCAGCGCGGCGATGTCACCCGGGCCAGCGCCCTCCAGCGCGCGCGCCAGATCGGCCAGCGGCCGCGCCTGGAACACCCGCCCCGGCATCGCCTAGTCCTCTGCCGCCGCGACCAGGTCCAGAACCTCCGGCCCCAGCCCCGCGACGATCAGCTTCACCGCCTCGGCATTCGGATGCAGCCCGTCGGATTGCAGATAGCCACGCAGCTCCCCTGCCTCTCCGGCGACCTCCTCGAGCCCGATGAAGAAGCTTTCGGCATAAAGCGTGCCATAAGTGACCGATAGTTCGGGATAGATCGCGTCAAAGGCCTCCTTGTACTCGGCCCCGTAATTCTGCGGCGCCTCGAAGCCCACCAGCAGCACCGGCACCCCGGCATCGCGCGCGGCGATCACGATCTTTTCCAGGTTGGCCCGGGCCTGCCCCGGGTCGAGCCCCCGCAGCAGGTCATTGCCCCCCAGCGCCACGATCATCCCGTCGACATCCTCGGCAAGCGTCCAGTCGACCCGCGCGGCGCCGCCGGCGGTGGTGTCGCCCGACACGCCCGCGTTGATCATCCGCACATCGGCGCCCTGCGCCTGCAGCCAGTCTTCCATCTGCGGGACGAATCCCTGCTCTTCCGGCAACCCGTAGCCCTGCGTCAGGCTGTCGCCCAGGGCGGCGATCACCGTTTCGGCCCGGGCCTCGCCGGCCCCGCAAAACCCAAGGCACAGGGCCGCTGCGACCGTCCACGCCATCGCCGTCGCGGCCCGGCCACGATGCGACCCATTTGCCATACCGATCCTGCCAATCTTGCGCATACGCTGCCTCGCTCCATATCCAAGGGCACACCCACGAAGGAAATTCCATGCCCGTTCTCTCACTGAAAGATGCTGCGCTCTCGCTGGAAAGCAATGCCGGGCGCATCGACATCCTGCACGGGATCACGCTTGATGTAGAGCCCGGAGAGACCCTTGGCCTTGTCGGCCCGTCCGGGTCCGGCAAATCCTCGCTGCTGATGCTGATGGGCGGGCTGGAGCGCGCCACGGGCGGCACGATCCACGCGCTGGACCATGACCTGACCGCCATGGACGAGGATGCGCTGGCCCGCTTTCGCCGCGATGCGATGGGCGTGGTGTTCCAGTCCTTCCACCTGATCCCGACGATGACGGCGCTCGAAAACGTCGCCACCCCGCTGGAACTGGCCGGTGCGGCGGATGCCTTCGACCGCGCCGAGGCCGAGCTGAAGCGCGTGGGCCTCTCGCACCGGGCCGATCACTACCCGACGCAGCTGTCGGGCGGCGAACAGCAACGCGTGGCGCTCGCCCGCGCCTCCGCCCCCCGGCCGAAGATCCTGCTGGCCGACGAGCCCACCGGCAACCTCGACGCCGCCAACGGCACCGCCATCATGGACATGCTGTTCGAGTTGCGCGACGCCCATGGCGCGACGCTGGTCCTGGTCACCCACAGCGCCGAGCTCGCCGCCCGCTGTGACCGGGTGATCCGCCTGCGCGACGGCCGCATCGACGGATCCGCGTCCGAGGCCGCCGCATGAGCCTTGCCCTCTCGGCCCGCTTCGCCCGGCGGGAATTGCGCGGCGGCCTGCGCGCCTTCCGCATCTTCCTCGCCTGCCTCGCCCTTGGCGTCGCCGCCATCTCCGCCGTCGGCACCGTCCGCGCCGCGATAGAAGGCGGGCTGGAACGCGAGGGCGCGGCGCTGCTCGGCGGCGATGCCGAGATGGAATTCACCTATCGCTTCGCCACGCCCGAGGAACGCGCCTGGATGGAGGACACCGCCTCCCGCGTCTCCGAGATCGCCGATTTCCGGTCGATGGCCGTGGTCGACCGCGACGGCACCACCGAACGCGGGCTGACGCAGGTCAAGGCGGTCGACGGCGCCTATCCCCTTCTCGGCACGCCGGAACTGGACCCGGCCATGCCGCTGGCACAGGCGCTTGCCGGAGACGGCACCCGCCCCGGCGCCGTGATGGACCCGATCCTGACCGACCGGCTGGCGCTCTCCCCCGGCGACACCTTCCGCATGGGCGAGCAGGAGTTCATCCTGATGGCCGCCCTGGTCCGCGAGCCCGACAATGCCTCCGGCGGCTTCGGCCTTGGCCCCCGCACCATCGTGCTGCGCGCCGATCTCGAAGGCTCCGGCCTGCTTGAACCCGGCACGCTCTTTTCCTCGAAATACCGGCTGGATCTGCCGCCCGACGCCGATCTCGCCGCGCTGGAGGACGAGGCCGAGGCGACCTTCGCGACCTCGGGCCTGCGCTGGACCGATGCCCGCAACGGCGCCCCCGGCGTCAGCGAATTCGTCGAGCGGCTGGGCGCCTTCCTGATCCTGGTCGGCCTCTCGGGCCTTGCCGTCGGCGGTGTCGGCGTCTCGGCCGCCGTGCGCGCCTATCTCGCGACCAAGACATCGACCATCGCCACCCTGCGCACGCTGGGTGCCGACCGGCGCACGATCTTCCAGACCTATTTCCTGCAGATCGGCGCGCTGTCGCTTCTGGGTATCGCGCTTGGCCTTGTCATCGGCGCGCTCGTGCCGCTGCTGCTGTCGCCCCTGATCGAGGCGCAGCTGCCCGTGCCCGCGCGCTTCACCATCTACCCCGGCCCGCTGTCCGAGGCGGCGCTTTACGGTGCGCTGACCGCGTTCCTCTTCACCCTGCTGCCGCTGGCCCGGGCCGAGGACATCCGCGCCGCGACCCTCTTCCGCGATGCGCTGTCGGCCGGCCGCCTGCTGCCGCGCCCGCGCTACCTCGCAGCCCTGGGCGCGGGGCTCGCGCTGCTGCTCGGCTCCGCCGCGTGGTTCAGCGGCAACCTCTGGCTTACCCTGTGGACCGCCGGCGGGATCTGCGGCGCACTGCTGCTGCTGGCCCTGGCGGCATTGGCGATCCGCTGGCTGGCCCGGGCGCTGACACCCTGGGCGCGCGGCCGCCCGGCGCTTCGCTGGGCGCTCTCGGCGATCTCCGGCCCGCGCGAGGGCGCCGCCTCGGTCGTGCTGTCGCTGGGCCTTGGCCTGTCGGTGCTGGCCGCCGTCGGGCAGATCGATGGCAACCTGCGCAATGCCATCGCCGGCAACCTGCCCGACGTGGCGCCGTCCTACTTTCTTGTCGACATCCAGAAAGATCAGATGCAGGCCGTCGCCGACCGCCTGGAAACCGGGCACGAGGTCTCCCGCATCGACAGCGCGCCGATGCTGCGCGGCATCATCACCCGGATCAATGGCCGCCCCGCGCGCGAGGTCGCGGGCGATCACTGGCTGATCCAGGGCGACCGCGGCATCACCTATTCCGGCCCCCTGCCCGAGCGCAGCCGCCTGACCGAGGGCACCTGGTGGGGCGAGGATTACGACGGCCCGCCGCTGATCTCTGTCGCCGACGAGGAGGCGCGCGAGATCGGGCTGCAGATCGGCGACACGATGACGATCAACATCCTCGGCCGCGACATCGAAGCCACGATCGCCTCGTTCCGCGAGGTCGATTTTTCCACCGCCGGGATGGGCTTTACCCTGGCCATGAACCCCGGCGCCGTCTCGGCCGCGCCGCATTCCTTCCTCGCCACGGTCTATGCCGAACCCGAGGCCGAGGCCGCGATCCTGCGCGATATCGGCACGGCCTTTCCGAACGTGACCCTGATCCGCGTGCGCGACGCGATCGAGCGGGTGGCCGACCTGCTCTCTGGCCTCGCGGCGGCGACCTCCTACGGGGCGCTGGCGACGCTGCTCACCGGGTTCCTGGTGCTGATCGGGGCGGCGGCCTCGGGCGTCGGCGCGCGCACCTTCGAGGCGGCTGTGCTGAAGACGCTGGGCGCGCCCCGTCGCCGGATCCTGGCCAGCTTCGCGCTGCGGGCGGCCATCCTGGGGCTGGCGGCCGGGGTCGTGGCGCTGGCCTCCGGCATCGCCGGCGGCTGGGCCGTCAGCCGGTTCATCCTGGATACGGATTTCGCGGTGATCTGGCCTTCGGCCCTGATCATCGTTACAGGGGGGATCGGCGCCACGCTGCTGGCCGGGCTCGCCTATGCCTGGGCTCCGCTGGCCGCCCGTCCGGCGCGCATCCTGCGCGCGAACGACTGACCCCATCCTTCAGCCCGAGGAGCCCGACCGCCTCATGTCCGACCCGTTTTTCTTCGGCTATGGCAGCCTGGTGAACCTGGCCACCCATGATTTCTCCGATGCCCATCCGGCCTCGATCCGGGGCTGGCGGCGGGCCTGGCGCTACACGCCATTGCGCGAGGTCGCCTTTCTGACCGCCGTGCCGGACCCCGACGCCGAGATCGAGGGGATGATCGCCCATGTGCCGGGCGACGACTGGGCCGCTCTGGACGAACGCGAATGGGCCTATGGCCGGCACCGGGTGACCGACCAGGTGCGCCACTCGGTAACCCGCCCCCTGTCGATCGCGATCTACGCTGTGGCGGAGGAAGACCAGCACGTGCCGGACGTGCCGCATCCGATCCTGATGAGCTATCTCGACGTGGTGGTGCAGGGCTACCTGCGGGTCTTCGGCGAGGCCGGCGCGCATCGCTTCTTCGAGACGACCGAAGGCTGGGACAGCCCGATCCTGAACGACCGGGCCAAGCCGCACTACCCGCGCCACCAGACCCTCTCGACCGCCGAGCGCGCCTTCGTGGACGACAAGCTCGCCGCTCTGAACGTGCCCATCGTCACCCGCTGAGCGGCCCGCTCACCCGGCCTGACAGCCGGTTTCGCTGACCGTTGCGCGCCCATTTTGCCGCCCTGCGCGAAGGGTAGCGGGCGCACCGGGGATGGGCGGGCGGGAGGTAAGCCCGCTGCCCGGCCCCGCAAGAGAAAACCCCCGCCAGCGGCGGGGGCATCTCGTCAAAACGTCCGCGTGACCTTCTGCATCAGCGGCATCAGCGCGGCCATCTCAGGCCCCCGCGCCTGCCCGGTCAGCGCCTTCCTGAGCGGCATGAACAGGCCCTTGCCCTTGCGGCCCGACTGCTCCTTAACCGCGGTGGTCCAGGCGCTCCAGGTGGTCTCGTCATAGGGCGGCTCGGGCAGCAGGCCGAAGGCGAAGGCGATGAAATCGCGGTCCTCGTCCTCGACCACCGGCGTCGCGCCGTCGCGCAGCATGTCCCACCAGGGGCCAAGATCCTTCAGCGTGGTGATGTTGTCCTTCATCACCGCCCAGAACGGCGCGGCCATCTCGTCCGGCACGCCGGCCGCCTTCACGTCATCGGCCACCGCCTCCAGCGGCAGCGTGTGCAGGTAGCGCGCGGTCAGCGGGTACAGGTCGTCGACGTCGAACTTCGTCGGCGCCGCGCCGAAGCGCGTGATGTCGAACCCCTCGACCAGCTCGTCCACGCTGCCGCGCAGCTCCACCGGATCGGCCGAGCCCAGCCGCGCCATCAGCGACAGCAGCGCCATCGGCTGCACGCCCGCCTCGCGCAGATCCCGCAGCGCCAGCGTGCCCAGCCGCTTCGACAGCGCCTCGCCCTGCGGCCCGGTCAGCAGGCTATGGTGCGCGAACCGCGGCGCGGTGCCGCCCAGCGCCTCGATGATCTGGATCTGCGTCGCGGTGTTGGTCACGTGATCCGACCCGCGCACCACATCCGTCACGCCCATCTCGGTGTCGTCCACCACCGAGGCGATCGTATACAAGACCTGCCCGTCGCCCCGGATCAGCACCGGGTCCGAGACACTGGCCGCGTCGATCGACACGTCGCCGAGGATCCCGTCGGCCCATTCGATCCGCTCCTGGTCCAGCTTGAACCGCCAGACGCCCTGCCCGCGCTCGGCCCTCAGCGCCTCTTTCTGCTCTTCGCTCAGCGCCAGCGCCGCCCGGTCATAGACCGGCGGGCGGCCCATGTTCAGCTGCTTCTTCCGCTTCAGGTCCAGCTCGGTCGGGGTCTCCCACGCCTCGTAGAACCGCCCCATCTCGCGCAGGCGGTCGGCGGCCTCGGCATAGCGGTCCAGCCGCTCGGACTGCCGCTCCAGCCGGTCCCAGTGCAGGCCGAGCCACTCCAGGTCTTCCTTGATCGCGTCGACGTATTCCTCCTTCGACCGCTCCGGGTCGGTGTCGTCGATGCGCAGGATGAAGGTGCCCCCGGCCTTGCGCGCGATGAGAAAGTTCATCAGCGCGGTTCGCAGGTTGCCCACATGGATATAGCCGGTGGGCGACGGCGCGAAGCGAGTGGTGGTCATGTCTGTCTCCTGGATCCGGTGCGGGCTTTGTCACGGAGCGCGTGAAATGTCCAGTTCGGGGCGCTTTTCACCGGCCCTGACGCCCTGCGCGGCCCGCGCCCCGGAATGCCGCAGGTTCCCGGCACACGGAAAGTTGAGCCGCCCGTCACGCTGCCGATCCGCCGTCCGGGTCTATCTTCGCCCTATCAACACGGAGGATGTACCATGACACTGTCCCTGACCCGGCGTGCCGCCCTCGCGGGGGGCGCGGCGCTTCCGATGGCCGCAGCGCTCGCCAGCCCGGCCCGCGCCGAGGCACACGAGACCGCGACCCCGATGCCCAACGCCCGCAGCTTCGCGCTTGGCGATCTGACCGTCACCACCCTGCTCGACGGGACCTTCCCGCGCGACGGCGTGAAGGACATCTTCGGCGTCAATGTCGACCAGGAGACCTTCGAAGAGGTGTCCGAGGCCAATTTCATCCCCGCCGACATGGCGCAATTCTTCTTCACCCCCACCCTCGTCGACACCGGGTCCGAACTGGTGCTCTTCGACACCGGGCTGGGCCAGGGCGGCATCGCCAAGGCGCTGGGTGACGCGGGCAAGACCACGGACGACATCGACATCGTCGTGATCACCCACATGCACGGCGACCATATCGGCGGGCTGATGACCGACGGCGCGCCCACCTTCGCCAATGCCCGTTATGTCACCGGACGCGCGGAATACGATGGCTGGAAGGCCCTGCCCGACAGCGGCCCGGCCAAGCAGATGGCCACCCATGTCGACCCGCTGGCCGAAAAGATGGCCTTTGTCGAAGACGGCGACAGCGTAGTGTCCGGCATCACCGCCATGGCCGCCTTCGGCCATACGCCGGGCCACATGACCTATATGCTGGACAGCAACGGACGGCAGCTGGTGCTGACGGCGGACCTGGCCAACCACTACGTCTGGCCGTTCCAGAACCCGGACTGGCACACCTCCTTCGACAGCGACAAGGAGATGGCCTCGGCCTCGCGCCGCCGCGTGCTCGATATGCTGGCCGCCGAGAAGGTGCCGATGATCGGCTACCACATGCCGTTCCCGGCCGCGGGCTTCGTGGAACCGCGCGGCGACGGCTTCCGTTTCGTGCCGGTCAGCTACCAGATGATGGGCTGAGCCCGCCCCGGGGCCTCCGCCCCGACACAGGCTGCGGCGCCCGCCCCGGCGGGCGCCCCGTCCCAAAGGTGGGCCTCAGAACCCTTCCATCAGCGTGATCGGCGTGCCGTCCGAGAAGCGCGAGAGGCGCAGCGCATGCGGGTCCACCACCGGGCTGGCCCCGGTGACCAGGTCCGCCATCAGCTTGCCGGCCCCAGGCCCGATGCCGAAACCATGGCCGGAAAACCCGGTGGCGATGTAAAAGCCCGGCACCTCGTCCACGGCCGAGATCACCGGCACCGCGTCCGGTGTCACGTCGATCATCCCGGCCCAGCTTTGCTCCACCTGTGCGCCCTTCAGCGCCGGAAAGGCCTTCTGCGCCGCCGCCCAGCTGCGGTTGCGCAGGCGTTCGTGCGGGTCCGGGTCCAGGATCCGCGTCTCCTCGAAGGGCGTGACCTCGTCATGGCGCCAACGCCGCTTCATCCGCGCCTCGGTCCACCAGCGGTCCGACAGGCGGAATTGCAGCGCGCTCCATTCCGCCCGCAGCGCCGGAAGGAACTGGCGCATCAGCCGGAAGCTGTCGGGCACGATATCGACCACGTTGCCCTCGCCCGTGGCGATCGTATAGCCGCCGTCGGCGCGCTTGCGGATCGCGAAATCGTCGGTCCAGGCCGAGGTCTCGGGCCCGCCCTCGACCGGAGCGGTGCGCAGCACCGTGTTCATCACCTTCAGCTGCGGCAGCTCGATCCCCGCGTTCCCGGCAAAAAGCCGTGACCACGCCCCACCGGCCAGCACGACGCTGTCGCAGGCCACGCCCCCCTTCTCGGTAAAGACACCCGTGACGCGGCCGGCCTCGACATCCAGCGAGCGCACCGCGCAATTTGTCATGACATGGGCGCCGCTCTCGCGCGCCGCCTCGGCGATGGCGGGGGCGGCCCATTGCGGCTCTGCCCGCCCGTCGACGGGGGTGTAAAGCGCGCCGCTGGTCTTGATCCGGTGGCCCGGCAGCAGGTCGTCGAACGCGTCGCCGTCGACCACCCTGCAGGCGATCTGGTGCGGCTCAAGGTGCCTGGCCCAATCCTCGTAGCCCGCGCGCGACCGCTCTCCGGCGGCGGCAAAGAGGATGCCGCATTTCGTGTAGCCCAGCTTGCGCCCGGTGCGCTCTTCCAGCCCCTCCCACAGGCGGATCGCCTCGATCATCAGGGGGATTTCCCGCGGATCGCGCAGCGACAGCCGCACCCAGCCCCAGTTGCGCGAGCTCTGCTCGGCGCCGATCTCGCCCTTCTCGGCCAGCAGGACGCTGTGGCCGCGTTCGGCCAGCTCAAGCGCGGTGGAGGTGCCGATGATCCCGCCGCCGATGACGACGACATCGACGCGGGACGGCAGGGTGGGATCGGAGGCGACGGGGGTGGGGGATGGTCCTGGCATGGCGGCACCATATCCATCGGCCCGGCGGTGTCACGGGGGGAATTGCCGGCCCGCGCCGAAGCGCTTACATCCGGCCCATGACCGACCCGACCCTGCCCGATTTCGAGGCCCTGGCCGAAGCCGCCCGCGCCGCCCTGCCCGCGCCCCTGCGCGCGGCCGCGCGCGAGGTGGTCGTGCAGGTGGTGGACTGGCCGCCCGCCGACATGCTGCGCGAGCTTGAGATCGAGGATCCACTGGATCTCACCGGCCTTTACGACGGCATTCCGCTGACCGAGAAAAGCGGCTTCGACCAGCCTTTCGGGCCGGACGTGATCTGGCTTTTCCGCGAGCCGATCCTCGAGGAATGGCGCGACCGTGGCGATGTGGAACTGGCGGACCTGGTGAGCCATGTGCTGATCCACGAATTCGCCCATCACTTCGGCTGGTCCGACGACGACATCGCCCGCATCGACCGCTGGTGGGAATGACGCGCCCTGCGGGCCTGCGGCCCTGCGGAGCGCGGCCGACCGTTTGGCGGGGCGGCCCCTTCGGGGCCGCGGAAACGGCCCTTCGGGCCAGCCCGCCCAGGCCGCGCTGACGCGGAGTCAATTTCTTAAGGCTTGGTAAATCCGCCTCTGTAACCCCTTGATTCCGCGTGACCCGTCCCCTGTCCCACGCGTGGGACACCCCGGGCCGCGGCATCCCGTTTGACCCGCTCCGCCCCGGCCTCTAGCGTGGATGAACCTCACCGGAGCAGCCCCATGAGCAGCCCCCTGCGCACCGATATCCTGACCATCACCCTGAACCCGGCCGTGGACCTCGCCACCTCGGCGGCCGAGGTCCTGCCCGAGCTCAAGCTGCGCTGCACCCATCCCCAGGTCGACCCCGGCGGCGGCGGAATCAACGTGGCCCGGGCGGTGCGCCTGCTGGGCGGACAGGCCACCGCCCTGCTCGCCATCGGCGGCACCACCGGCGCGCGGCTGCTGGAGCTCCTGACGCTCGAAGGCGTGCCCACCGTCGCTTTCCAGGGCCCCGGCGAGACCCGCCAGAGCCTCTCGGTGACCGAGACCGCCTCGGGCCTCCAGTACCGCTTCGTCATGCCCGGCCCCGACTGGACCGCCGCCGATGTCGCCCAGGCGCTCCGCTCGGTCGACCGGTCGGCCACGGACGGCACGCTGGTGATCCTGTCGGGCAGCCAGCCGCCGGGCGTGGCCAAGGAATTCCGCTCGCTTCTGGCCGAGCATGTGACGGATCGCGGCGCGAAGCTGATCGTCGACACCTCCGGCCCGGCCCTGCACGCCCTGGCCCGCGCGCCCCGTGCGGCGATCGACACGCTCCGGATGGACGACGCCGAGGCCGAGGAGCTCGCCGGCCGCCCGCTGCCCCTGCGCGAGGACAGCGCCGCCTTCGCCCGCGCCCTGGCGGCCAGGGGCGTGGCCCGGCAGGTCATCGTGGCGCGCGGCCCCGACGGATCGGTCCTGTCGACGCACGAGGCCAGCTGGCACTGCGCGGGCGCCGAGGTCGAGGTGATCAGCAAGGTCGGCGCGGGCGACAGCTTTGTCGGCGGCTACGCCCTGGCCCGCGCCCGCGACGCCACGCTCGACGACGCCCTCCGCTACGGCGTCGCCGCCGCCTCCGCCGCCTGTGCGACCGAAGCGACGCGGCTCTGCGACCGCGAAGCGACCGAAGCCCTGCTGTCCGCCTGCGCCATCACCCGGCTCTGATTTACCCCCGCGAAGGTCACGAGCGGCCCCGGCTCTGGCGTCCGAGCCGCTCACCACGGCCTCATCCACCACATGCCTGTCCCACAACGCAGCGGCCTACCGCACCGGCGGCGACCCGAACAGCACCCCAGCCCAACCACAGGCCGTCACCAGACGCCCACCGCCCGTCTCCGCCGCAGGGCAGCCCCCGAGCGCGGGGTGGGTGGGCGGGAGCGGTCGGGGCTGCCGACGCTAGTCCAGGTCCGTCTGGATCCAGCGCGGCGAATGGTGGATGTCGACCGTCTGCAACCGCCCCGGGCCGATGTTCTCGAACCGGTGCGGCAGGCCCTTGGGCCCAAAGACCACCTCGCCCTCCGTGGCCTCGATCACCGCGTCGCCCACGAAGAACCGGGCCCGCCCGGCCACCACGACAAAGGTCTCGTCATAGGGATGCACGTGCAGCCGCGGCCCCGCACCGATCTCGTCGGTGCCATAGGTCAGCACCGTCACCTCGCCGCCCAGCTCCGCGCCCGGCACGTTGCCGCGCCAGGGCGTGGTGCCGTCGGCGGTAAAGAGCGTCCGTTTCGCCGGGGCACGCCCGTCAGGTTGTACGCTTCCGGGATCAAAATCCTTGCGGGTCATGTCTTTGCCTCCTTGCGGGACCGGATCCGCGTGGCCGGGCCACGGACGGCAGAGTGGCCGACCCGCCCGTCCCTGTCCATCGTCCCCGATCATCTCCCCGCCGTCCGCCAGCGCATGACGCCGACCGGATCAGCGTCGCTCCAGCCATTCGTGCTCCAGGCGCCAAGCCGACGCTTTTCCGATGCCCCCCGAGGCGACAGCCAGCGGCCACGACCGGCCGCTGTCCGCCAGCCGCGGCCCCGAAGCCTCCCACCACTGCCCATTTTTTACCCACTGGCCGCCGCAGTCTTGCCAGAGTCTTGATCAGGCTAAGCGCCCAGGCATGTCGCCGACTGCGCCCCCTGGTTGGGGTTTGGCCGGCTGCGCAACCCATGCGTGAATATTGTCCGGCATGGCGCTGGTTTTGTGTTAGAATGTGTACGAATAACAAGTTCAAGCCGAGCGGACGACCGGGAAGTCAGGCGTGACACCACCGAACTGGAAGACCGCGCTGGGCATTTATTGTGCCTACGCCGGGCTGATTTTAAGCATACGGCTTGCGATCGACCTCGATAACGGCAAGCCCGCCGACGTGGGGATGGCCTACGACCAGATCGTGCTGCCGCAGCTGATCGGCGCGCTGTTCCTGGCCTCGGCCGTCACTCAGCTGGTCTGGTGGGCACCGATCCTGACCGAGCGCCGACGCGGCCATCCGCGCTGGATGCTTCCGATTCTGCTGGCCCTGATGATTGCGGCGATGCTGCTGAACGCGATCGGAGTCCAGTGGTCGGCGCTGGCGCCCCTGCACCTGGGGCTGCTGGCATTCGCCGCTTTGCTGATGGGAGTCAGCGAGGAGGTCCTGACGCGCGGTGTCATCATCGTGGGCCTGCGCGGCTCGCGGCTGGCCGAAACCTGGGTCTGGCCAATCTCGACCTTGCTCTTCGTGCTGGTGCAGCTGCCCACCAGGGCCTTTGTATACGAGATGCGCTCGGTGTTGGTGCAGGCGGTCGTGGCATTCATGATGGGCACGGGCCTGTACCTCGTGCGCCGGCTGAACGGGGGGCTGATCGCGCCCATTCTGGTCCACGCGGGCTGGGATCTGTTCCCCGTGGCGCAGGCCGCCTCGGGCGGGAACAGGCTGCCGGGGACCACGGTGCTGCAGAACATGGTCTACGGGGTATCCATGGGCATGGTCGCCATCGTGCTGGTGCAGGATCACCGGACGCGACGCGACCGTCTTTCGAGAAGATCCTAGCCGACGGCCCGGCGTCTGTGGCGGCTGACCGGTGCCACAGGTCTCAAGCGCCGGTTGAAAAGCTTTCGCAGGGGATGGGCCCCGGCTCTGCAAGAGCCCGGGGGGCGCCGGGCGCCCGGCGTCAGGACGGGTCGCGCCAGCGGTTCACGATGGGATAACGGCGATCCAGCCAGAAGGCCCGTTTGGTCAGCCGCGCGCCGGGGGCGGACTGGAACCGCTTGTATTCGCTGATGTAGATCAGCTTCTCGACCTTCTGCGCCACCTCGCGGTCAAACCCCGCGGCCACGCAATCGGCGATGGATCCGTCCTGATCCACGAGGATGTCCAGCAGCGCGTCGAGTTCGGGGTAATCCGGCAGGCTGTCGCTGTCCTTCTGATCCGGGCGCAGCTCTGCCGAGGGCGGCTTCGAGATGATCCGCTCGGGGATCACCGCGCCCTCCGGGCCCATCATCCACGGCCGGTGATTGGCATTGCGCCAGCGGCAGGTTTCGAACACGCGGGTCTTGTAGAGATCCTTGATCGGGTTGTAGCCGCCGGCCATGTCGCCGTAGATCGTGGCATAGCCCACCGCGACCTCGGACTTGTTGCCGGTGGTCAGAAGCATTTCTCCGAACTTGTTGGACATCGCCATCAGCAGCAGGCCGCGCAGGCGGGACTGGATGTTTTCCTCGGCCAGGCCCGGCTCCATCCCGTCGAAATGCGGCGCCAGCGTTTCGGTGATCGCGTCCCGACCTTTGGTGATCGGCACGTAATCGTAATGCACGCCCAGCAGCTTGGCGGCGGCCTCGGCATCCTCGAGGCTGTCGGCCGAGGTGTATTCCGAGGGCAGCATCACGCAGCGCACGTTCTCGGGTCCCAGCGCGTCGGTGGCGATGGTGGCGACCAGCGCGCTGTCGACACCGCCGGACATGCCAAGAAGAACCTTCCTGAACCCGCTCTTGCCCATGTAGTCGCGCAGGGCGTCGACCATGACGCGGTAATCCTGCTCCCACGGATCGGGATGGGCCACGATCTCTCCGGTCTCGATCCGCCAGCCGTCGTCGGTGCGCGTCAGGTCGACATGGGCGATGCCCTCGTCGAAGACCGGCATCTGGAAGGCCAGCGCGCCCCCGGGGTTCAGCCCGAAACTGCCCCCGTCGAAGACTTGGTCGTCCTGGCCGCCCACCATGTTGAGGTAGATCAGAGGCAGCCCGGTCTCGACCACACGGGCGACCATCATGTTCAGCCGCACCTCGAACTTGTTGCGGTAATAGGGCGAGCCGTTGGGCACGATCAGGAACTCGGCCCCGGTCTCGGCCAGGGTTTCGGGCACTTCGGGGTGCCAGGCATCTTCACAAATGGGCGAGCCGACGCGGGTGTTGCCGACCGAATAGGGCCCGCCAAGCGGGCCGCTGTCGAAGATGCGGACCTCGTCGAAGACCAGTTCGTTGGGCAGGTTGTGCTTCAGCACGGCGGTCGCGATCTTGCCGCCCCGGCAGATCAGGTAGGCATTGTAGAGCCCGGTGCCTTCCGTCCACGGCGCCCCGATGGCCAGCGTCGGGCCGTCGGCGCATTGCGCGGCCAGCTCCTTCACCGCCTCCATCGCGGCGGTGTGAAAGGCCGGTTTCATGATGAGATCGCGGCAATTGTAGCCGGTGATGAACATCTCGGGCAGCGCCACCATGTCGGCGCCGGCCTCGCGGCCCTGCTCCCAGGCGGCGCGGGCCTTGGCGGCATTGCCGGGGATATCTCCGACAACCGGGTTGAGCTGCGCCAGTGTCACGCGAAAACGGTCGGCCATGCGGTCAGGGTCCCTTGTGCTCCTCTCCGCTCCATAGCGGGATGCGCAGCGGGGTGAAAGGCGGGGCGGCGCAAAAGACGTTGCTCCGCTGGGTCCTCTCGCCTAGATTTGGCGCACCCACGCATTTGCTGTGCAGCTATGAAAGGCCTGACACTTCCCAATGGCTTATCGACGGAATGCACTTCTTCCCGCCCTGGCGATCGCGATGGCCGCGGGGATCGCTGCCGTGCCCCTGATGGCACAGGACAGCCAGGTCCAGACCAAGCAATACGATGACGGCGGGGTCTATATCGGCAGCTTCCGCGGCGGGCTTCAGCATGGCGAGGGCACGTATACGCTGCCCAACGGCTACGAATATACCGGTCAGTGGGAAGACGGCGAGATCAAGGGCATCGGCACGGCGCGTTTTCCCAACGGGTCCGTCTACGAGGGCGAGTTTTCCAAGGGCAAGCCGAACGGCGTGGGCCGGATCACCTTTTCCGACGGCGGCACCTACGAAGGCGAATGGGTCGACGGTGTGATCAACGGCCAGGGCATTGCGATCTATGCCAACGGCGTGCGCTATGAGGGGCAGTTCCTGAACGCCAAACACCATGGCACCGGCACGATGCAAAGCCCCGGCGGATATGAATACAAGGGCGACTGGGTCGAGGGCCGCAAGGAGGGGATGGGCACCATCACCTATCCCGACGGCGCGGTCTACGAGGGCCAGATCCTGGCCGGCAAGCGCGAGGGCGAAGGCACGCTGACCCTGCCGGACGGGCTGGAATATGTCGGCACCTGGAAGGACGGCCAGATCGACGGGACAGGCACGCTGACCCAGCCCAACGGCGACGTCTACGAAGGCGAGCTGGTTGGCGGCCGGCGCGAAGGCGAGGGCAAGGTCACCTATGCCAACGGCGACATCTACGAGGGCCAGTTCCTCGACGACCGGCGCCACGGCCAGGGCTCCTTCACCGGGGCGGACGGCTATGTCTACACCGGCTCCTGGGTGGCCGGCCAGATCGAGGGCGAGGGCCAGGTCGCCTATCCCGACGGGTCCGTCTACGAGGGCCAGTTCCGCGCGGATCTGTCGGATGGCGAGGGCAAGATCACCTATCCCGACGGGTCGAGCTACGAGGGCGACTGGGTCGCCGGGGTGATCGAGGGCGAGGGCCGGGCCGTCTTTGCCAACGGGATCGTCTACGAGGGCGAGTTCCTGAACGCGCTGAACCACGGCCAGGGCGTGATGACCTACCCCGACGGCTACCGGTACGAAGGCGGCTGGGAGAACGGGCTGCGCAACGGCGAGGGCACGGCGACCTACGCGGACGGTACGGTCTATACCGGCGGCTTCCAGGACGGCCAGCGCCACGGCCAGGGCGAGATCGTGATGCCGGACGGGTTCCGCTATGTCGGCGAATGGAACCGGGGCGAGATTTCCGGGACCGGCACGGCCTATTACGCCAATGGCGACATCTACGAGGGCGAGTTCAAGTCCGGCAAGCGCCAGGGGGCCGGGACAATGACCTACGCCTCGGGGCAGGAAGCCACCGGCGACTGGGAGAACGGGGCGCTGTCGGACGGCAGCTGATCCCCAGGTCCGGTGCCCTTTTCTGATGCGGCGCGCCTGGGTGGGCGGCGTTGCGTCGGAGTATTTTGCCAAAGGTGAAACAGATGGGCAGCGCCTTGTCGGCGGGCGTCGCGCGGGATGCGCACGTTGGAGTGAGGTATTTGGGCCAAGAAGAAGCAGGGCGTGGGTCGCCGGGGCTTTGGGCGGCGCTTGTGGCAGGGGGCGGGCATCCGGGACGTCTTGACATGACGCCGGCCACCCCGGCGGATGCAGGGCGACTGGCGGCATTGAGGGTGGAGGCGATGCGGCCCAGCCTGGAGGCGGCGGGACGGTTCGATCCGGTGCGGGCGCGGGAGCGGTTCCTGAGCGGTTTCGTGGCGCGGGACACACAGGTGATCCGGTCCGAGGGCGAGCTGGCCGGGTTCTTTGTCGTCCGGGACCGGGGGGATCACCTTTATCTCGATCATCTCTACCTGGCCGCGGCCTTCCAGGGCCAAGGGATCGGCGGGCGCGTGGTGCGCGCGTTGCAGGAGGAGGCGCGACGGCGCGGGATACCGGTGCGGCTGCTGGCGCTGAACGGGAGCCCGGCGGGCAGGTTCTATCAGAGCCTCGGGTTCCGGGCGGTGGCGCGCGATGCGCTGGATACGCAATACGAATGGCAGGCCGGCGGCTGACGCCTCAGAAACTGGAGCCGGCGTCGAGCTTGTTCAGAAGGTGCTGCGCCTCGTCGAGGATCGTCTTGCGCTTGCCTTCGTCCATCCGGTCCCAGGTGCGGTACATGTTGCCCATGCGGTGGTTGTCCCTGAACCGCGGACGGTGCCGGTCGAGGAAATGCCAGTAGAGCAGGTTGAACGGGCAGGCGCCCTCGCCCGTCTTCTTCGTCACCTTGTAGGCGCAGGATTTGCAGTAATCCGACATGCGATTGATGTAGGCGCCCGACGAGACATAGGGCTTTGACGCGATGATGCCGCCGTCGGCGAACTGGCTCATGCCGATCGTGTTGGGGGCCTCCACCCATTCATAGGCATCGGCATAGACCTCCAGGTACCATTCGTGGACCTGCTGCGGATCGGCCCCCACCAGCAGGGCGAAGTTGCCGGTGATCATCAGGCGCTGGATGTGGTGGGCATAGGCCTCGTCCCGGGTCTGCTCGACGGCTTTCGACAGGCAGCGCATGTCGGTCGGGCCGCCCCAATAGGCGTCGGGCAGCTTGCGGGTGTGGCCCAGTTCGTTCCTCTTCACGTAGTTGGGGCCTTCGCGGTAGTAGATGCCGCGGATGTATTCGCGCCAGCCGATGATCTGGCGGATGAAGCCTTCGACGGCGTTCAGCGGCGCGGCGCCGTCGTGATACGAGCGTTCGGCGGCGCGGCAGACCTCCATCGGGTTCAGAAGTCCGGCGTTGAGGTAGATCGAGATGACCGCGTGGTAGAGGAAGCGGTTGTCGTCCAGCATCGCGTCCTGGTAGTCACCGAACTTCGGCAGGGCATCGGCGATGAAGCGGTCGAGCGCCTTGAGCGCGCCGTCGCGGTCGGTGGCGAACCAGAAGTCGTCGAGGGTGCCGAAGTTCGATTTGAAGCGGGTGGCGACGAGATCGAGCACCTCCTGCGTGGTGTCGTCCGGGGTCACGCGCAGGGGACCGTCGAAAGTGATCTTGTCGGGCGCGGGCTTGCGGTTCTCGCTGTCGTAGTTCCAGTCGCCGCCGGCGGGTTTGTCGCCCTGCATCAGCAGGCCGGTCTTGCGGCGCATCTCGCGGTAGAAATACTCCATCCGCAGGGATTTGCGGCCCTCGGCCCAGTCGTCGAATTCGGCATGGGAGGCGAGGAAGCGGTCGTCTTCCAGCAGCTCGACCTTGGGCGACATGTCGCGCAGGGCCTGGATCAGGCGCCATTCGCCGGGCTCGGTGGCAATGATGCGTGTCGCGCCGAGGTCCTCGGCGCGCCGCGCGAGCTCTCCGGGAATCGAGCCGGTGGTGTCGGTGTCGTCAAGCTCGGTATAGGCGACCTCCCAGCCCGCCTTGCGCAGGGCTTGCGCGAACTTGCGCATCGCAGCGAAGCAGAAGGCGATCTTTTTCGGGTGGTGGCCGACATAGGTGGCCTCGTCCGCGACCTCGGCCATGACCACCACGTCGCGATCCTTGTCTGCGGCCTTCAGCGCGGCGATGTCCGTCCACAGCTGGTCGCCCAGAACAAGGATCAGGCGCGCCTCCCCGCTCACCAGGGGATCTCCTTGCCGGCCCAGTCGTAGAAACCGCCGGTATCAGTCGGGGTCAGGCCGGCGAGGACGGACAGCAGGTTCTGCGCGGCTTCTTCCGGCGGAACTGCGGGGTGGCGGCCAAGGTAATCCTCGGTGAAGGGCGTGGCGACGGTGCCCGGGTGCAGGGCCACGCAGATCGCCTCGCGGTGGCTGCGGGCCAGTTCGATGGCGCCCGTGTGCACCACCTGGTTCACCGCCGCCTTGGCCGAGCGGTAGGAGATCCAGCCGCCCAAGCCATTGTCGCCGATGGATCCGACACGCGCCGAGAGCACGGCGAAGACCGAGCGCCCTTCGCGCGGCAGAAGACGACCGGCCTCGCGCAGGATCAGGGCCGGGCCGACCGTGTTCAGCGCGAACTGGTCGAGCATGGCCCTGGCGGTGATCGCGCGGATGGTCTTTTCCGGCCCGGCGCCGTCGATTTCCAGCGCGCCGGTGGTGACGAGCACCATGTCATAGGGCGGATCGAGCCGGTCGAGCGCCGCCTTCACCCCGGCATCGTCGGTGATGTCAAAGCCGTCGCGGCGGCGCGACAGGCCGGTGACCTGCGTGCCCCGCGCCTCCAGCGCCGCGCGCAGGGCCGATCCGATGCCGCCGCTGTCACCGATGATGAGCGCACGGCCGCCGTCCGATGCCTCGCCTGTTGTCATGCCCTGCCCTTCTGCCACGGTTGGTCCCCCGGGTATCCCGGGCGCCTGCCTTTCAGATGGGCGTTGACCTAGGGGAGGGCGGGACCGCTTCAAGGCGACACAATTCGCCCTTTCCTTTTCCCCGAAGGCTGGTTTATGGTTCGCGCCATGAAAACGACCGCGCATATCATCGAGACGTCCGCCGCCACCGGCGCGTCCCTGCGTGGCCTGCTGCTTCTGCTAATCCGCCTCTGAGCGTGCCATTCGGCGCGCCCGCTCAGAGGAGACAACGTGCGCGCCTGACTTCATACCCGACCGGACATTGTCACAGCAACGACAGGCCGGAACGGGAAAACGGCACACCGGATTAGACATCGAAAGACGACAGACATGACCCAGACAACCGATACCGATCGCGTGTTGATCTTCGACACGACCCTTCGCGATGGCGAGCAGAGCCCAGGCGCGACCATGACCCATGAAGAGAAGCTCGAGATCGCGGGCCTTCTGGACGAGATGGGCGTGGACATCATCGAGGCGGGTTTTCCGATCGCCTCGGAGGGCGATTTCAACGCGGTCGCCGAGATCGCCAAGAATTCCCGCAACTCGGTGATCTGCGGCCTCGCCCGCGCCCATTTCGCCGATATCGACCGCTGCTGGGAGGCCGTGCGCCACGCCGCGCAGCCCCGGATCCACACCTTCATCGGCACCTCGCCGCTGCACCGCGCCATTCCGAACCTTACCATGGACGAGATGGCCACGCGGATCCATGAAACCGTGACCCACGCCCGCAACCTTTGCGACAACGTGCAATGGTCGCCGATGGACGCGACGCGGACCGAATGGGATTACCTTGCCCGCGTGGTCGAGATCGCGATCAAGGCCGGCGCCACCACGATCAACATCCCCGATACCGTGGGCTATACCGCGCCCGTGGAAAGCGCGGACCTGATCCGGCGGCTCATCGCCGAGGTGCCGGGCGCCGAGGACGTGATCTTCTCGACCCACTGCCACAACGACCTTGGCATGGCGACGGCGAACTCGCTGGCCGCTGTCGCCGGCGGCGCGCGGCAGATCGAATGCACGATCAACGGGCTGGGCGAACGCGCCGGGAACACCGCGCTCGAAGAGATCGTCATGGCGCTTAAGGTGCGGCACGACATCATGCCCTGGTCGACCGGGGTGGACACCACGAAGATCATGAACATTTCGCGCCGCGTCGCGACGGTGTCGGGCTTCCCGGTGCAGTTCAACAAGGCGATCGTCGGCAAGAACGCCTTCGCCCATGAAAGCGGCATCCACCAGGACGGCATGCTCAAGAACGCCGAGACCTTCGAGATCATGCGCCCCGAGGACGTGGGCCTGACCGAATCGAACCTCGTGATGGGCAAGCACTCCGGCCGCGCCGCGCTTCGGGACAAGCTGAACCAGCTCGGCTACGAGGTCGGGGACAACCAGCTCAAGGACATCTTCGTCCGCTTCAAGGAGCTCGCCGACCGCAAGAAGGAGGTCTATGACGAGGACCTCATCGCGCTGATGCGCGTGGGCGAGGATTCCGAGAACGATCGCCTTCAGATCCTGACCATGAAGGTGGTCTGCGGCACCGGCGGCCCGGCCGAAGCCACGGTCGAGATGGAGATCGACGGCAAGGAGGTGACGGCAACGGCGCATGGCGACGGGCCGGTGGATGCCTCGTTCAAGGCGATCCGCGAGATCCATCCGAACAACGCGCATCTGCAGCTTTATCAGGTGCACGCGGTGACGGAAGGAACCGATGCCCAGGCGACCGTTTCGGTGCGGCTGGAAGAGGATGGCATGATCGCGACCGGCCAGTCGGCCAGCACCGACACGGTGGTCGCCTCGGCCAAGGCCTATGTGAACGCGCTCAACCGTCTTCTGACGCGGCGCGACAAGGCCGGCCCGGGCAGCGACGCGCGCGAGATCAGCTACAAGGACGTCAGCTGACCGGCCTTAGCCATCAACGACCTTGCGACGGGGGCGCGGCCGGGATCGGCGGCGCCCCCGATGCTTTGGCCTACCCACAGACAGGCCGCGCGCCCCCGTCAAGGCGCGCCCCTTCGCCCAGCCTTTCGACTGCGATGTCACTCCGTGTCCGCATGGGCGGCAACCCGCTGGCGGCACGGCGGAAATACGCTACAACCGGCCGGGATGATTTCTGTTCCTGACCCGGGAGGGTTCGACCATGACGCGATCCGACGTGCGCTGCGTGCTGATCCTCGGCAGCGCCCCTTCGGCACCGGCCTGCCGCGCCTGGCCGCGTGAGCGATTCGATGCGATCGTGGCGATCAACAACGCCTGGGCCCTGCGCGACGACTTTACCCACCTGATATACCCGGACGATTTCCCGCCCGACCGCCTGCCCCCCGGCCTTGCGCCCGGTCAGCTGCGGGTGACATCCGACGATTACGTGCCCGAGCAGAACCGCTTTGGCGGCGTGCTTTATGCCGGCGGCACCATGGCCTTCACCGCCGGCTACTGGGCGCTTGGCGCGCTGCGGCCGGACGTGCTGGCCTTCTTCGGCTGCGACATGGTCTATCCCGGCGCCGGGCGCACGCATTTCTACGGCACCGGCGCGGCCGATCCGCTGCGCGACGACATCTCGCTGCGCAACCTCGAAGCCAAGAGCGCCCGCCTGACGCTGCTGGCCGCCGAGGCCGGCTGCCACGCGGTCAACCTTTCCGAAGAGCCGCACAGCCGGCTGGTCATGCCCCGGCTGGCGCCGGACCGCCTGCCGGAGGTGCTGCCCCAGCTGGCAGCCCGCCCGCCCCGCCGCGCCACCGACGCCCTGCAGCCTGCGCACCGGCGCGAGGCCGAGCTTGGCTACGTCGTAAGCCACGGCCGTTACTGGGAAGAAAGCGACCGCTTCGACCCGGCCGAGATCGACCGGCTGGACCAGCTCTGGCTGCAGGCCTGGACCTCAACGCGGCCACGCCCGGCCGAGGCGCCCACGGCCTGACCCGGGGTGCGCCATCTGTCATGATGAAAACCTCGGCAGGTCAAACATCGCCGCGCCCGAACCGCCGGCCGGGCCCTGCCGCTTTGCGGCCCCGTGCAGGAAACGCGGTTTACTTCATCAGTCGGATCCGACATGGCGGAAAGCCGCGAGAAGCCTCGGAATAGCCCCTTTCACCGCACGGGGCCGAGGCATATAAGGCAGTGACCCCGCGGCCACTGAATCGCGAGGCACGCGGCAACTCAGCACGGGGCAGGACGGGACAGGACCTTCATGGGCATTTTCGACGTATTCGGTGGCCTTTTCACGGCGGACATGGCGATCGACCTTGGGACAGCCAACACGCTTGTCTACGTCAAGGGTCGCGGCGTGATCCTCAGCGAACCTTCGGTGGTTGCGTACCACGTGAAGGACGGCGTGAAGAAGGTGCTCGCCGTGGGCGAGGACGCCAAGCTGATGCTGGGCCGGACGCCCGGCTCGATCGAGGCGATCCGCCCGATGCGCGAAGGCGTCATCGCGGATTTCGATACAGCGGAAGAAATGATCAAGCATTTCATTCGCAAGGTGCACAAACGCTCGACCTTCTCCAAGCCGAAGATCATCGTCTGCGTGCCCCATGGTGCGACGCCGGTTGAAAAGCGCGCGATCCGGCAATCGGTGCTTAGCGCCGGCGCCCGCCGCGCGGGGCTGATCGCCGAACCCATCGCCGCCGCCATTGGCGCCGGCATGCCGATCACCGATCCGACCGGCTCGATGGTCGTCGACATCGGCGGCGGCACCACCGAGGTCGCCGTGCTGTCGCTGGGCGATATCGTCTATGCGCGGTCGGTCCGCGTCGGTGGCGACCGCATGGACGAGGCGATCATTTCCTACCTGCGCCGCCAGCAGAACCTGCTGATTGGGGAATCGACGGCCGAGCGGGTCAAGACCTCGATCGGGACGGCACGGATGCCCGACGACGGGCGCGGCGCCTCGATGCAGATCCGCGGCCGCGACCTGCTGAACGGCGTGCCGAAGGAAATCGAGGTCAGCCAGGCCCAGGTGGCCGAGGCTCTGGCCGAACCGGTCCAGCAGATCTGCGAAGCGGTGATGACGGCGCTGGAAACCACCCCGCCGGACCTGGCCGCCGATATCGTCGACCGGGGCGTCATGCTGACCGGTGGCGGCGCCCTGCTGGGCGACCTGGACCTGGCGCTGCGCGAGCAGACCGGCCTGGCCGTGTCGATCGCTGACGAAAGCTTGAATTGCGTCGCGCTTGGCACTGGAAAAGCTCTGGAATACGAAAAGCAGCTGCGTCACGCGATTGACTACGACAGCTGAGGGGCGCACGCTGACCTCTCCGGTTTGAGGCAACGACGCCATAAGGGAGTCCGATGGCCCGGGACCGACAACAGCGCGAGGATTACGCGACCCCGCTGCGTCGCCTTCTGGTGGGGATCCTTGTCCTGTGCCTGATGGGGATCTTCCTGTTCTGGCGCATAGACAGCCCGCGCGTGGAACGCTTCCGCGCGCAGGTGGTCGACCGCGTCGTGCCCTCGATGGACTGGGCGATGGCCCCCGTCACCGCGACGATCAAGCTGTTCCGCGATTTCCAGAGCTACAGCGCCCTGGCCGACCAGAACCGCGAGCTGCGCAGCGAGCTGCGGCAGATGCAGGCCTGGAAAGAGGCCGCGCTCCAGCTTGAGCAGGAGAACGCGCGGCTCAAGGATCTCAACAATGTGCGGCTCGATCCCCGGCTGACCTATGTGACCGGCGTGGTGATGGCCGACAGCGGCTCGCCCTTCCGGCAATCGGTGCTGATCAACGTGGGCGCGCGCGACGGGATCGTCGACGGCTGGGCCGCGATGGACGGGATCGGGCTGGTGGGCCGAATCTCGGGCGTGGGGCGCAACACGTCGCGGGTGCTGCTGCTGACCGACGCGACCAGTTCGGTTCCGGCGGTGATCCAGCCCTCACGCGAGGGGGCGCTGGTCACCGGGGACAATTCAGCCGCGCCGCTGGTCAGTTTCATCGAGAACCCCGAGCTGGTGCGCCCGGGTGACCGCGTGATCACATCCGGCGATGGCGGGGTTTTTCCCGCCGGGCTGCTGATCGGGCAGGTCGCGGCCGATCCGCAGGGCCGGCTGCGCGTGCGGCTGGCGGCGGAATACGAACGGCTCGAATTCCTGCGCGTGCTGCGCCACTACGGGATCGAGGCGCCGCACGATCACGGCGATCTCGTGCAGCCCGCGATCACCTCTCTGGACGAGCTTACCCGGCGGGCGGAGGACGGCTGATGCAGCGCCGCACCTGGCCCATGCGCCTGGCCTTCGTCGCCCTGGGCCTGGTGGTGGTCTTCTTTCACCTGCTCCCGCTTGAGACGGTGCCGCGCCAATGGGCCCCGCCCGACGTGCTGCTGGCCTTCACCTTCGCCTGGGTCCTGCGCCGGCCCGATTACGTGCCCGTGGTTCTGGTGGCCGGGGTCTTCCTGCTGGTCGATCTGCTGCTGCAGCGGCCACCGGGGCTTTATGCCGCGCTGGTCGTGCTGGGCTGCGACTTCCTCAAATCCCGCGCGAACGGTATGAGCGAGGCGAGCTTTCTCGGCGAATGGGCTACGGTCGCCATCGTGCTGAGCGGGGTCATGCTGCTGTATCGGACGGCCCTGGGCCTTGTTGTCCTGCAGGATCCGCCCCTGACGCTGACGCTGACGCAGCTCTTGCTGACCATCGCCATCTACCCGCTGGCGGTGGTCATCTCGCAATCGGCGATGCGGGTGCGAAAGCCGACGCCCGCCGACAGCAATGCCATGGGAGCCCGCAAATGAGACGCAACCCCCGCGAACTGGCCGGCCTGCAGACCCGGACCACGCGCCGGGCTATCCTGCTTGGCAGCGTGATGACCGGCTTTGCCGGAGCCCTGGCCATGCGGATGCGCCACCTGCAGGTTGACCAGGCAGACCAGTTCCGCCTGTTGGCCGAGGAAAACCGGATCAACATCCGCCTGATCCCCCCCAAGCGGGGCGAGATCTATGATCGCAACGGCGTCATCATCGCGCGCAACTCGCAATCCTACCGGATCGTCATCGTTCGCGAGGATGCCGGCGACGTGGACGAGGTGGTCGCGCGGCTGACCAAGCTGGTCGATATCCCCGAAGAGGACCTGGAGCGCGCGCTGGTCTCGGTGCGCCGCTCGGCCCCGTTCCTGCCGGTGGCCCTGGCCGACCAGGTGACCTGGGACGATATCTCTCGCGTGGCGGTCAACGCCCCGGCCCTGCCCGGCATCACGCCCGAGGTCGGCCTGACACGTGTCTACCCGCAGGGCGACGCCTTTGCCCACGTGGTGGGCTATGTCGGCCCGGTCAGCGATTACGACCTGTCCAAGATCGAGGACCCGGACCAGGTCCTGCGCATCCCCCGGTTCCAGATCGGCAAGGTCGGGCTTGAGGCCCGGCAGGAAGAGCAGCTGCGCGGAAAGGCCGGGTCCAAGCGGGTCGAGGTCAATGCCGCCGGCCGCGTGATGCGTGAACTGGACCGGCAGGAGGGCCAGCCCGGCGCGGATATCCAGCTGACCGTCGATTCCCAGCTGCAAAGCTACGTGCAGGCGCGCCTGGGCCGCGAAAGCGCCAGCGCCGTGGTGATCGATTGCGAGACCGGCGATCTCGTGGCCTGCGCCTCGGCGCCCAGCTACGACCCCAACCTCTTCGTGCGCGGCATCTCGGTCGCGGATTACCGGGGCCTGACCGAGGATCCGTATCGCCCGCTCGCCTCCAAGTCGGTGCAAGGCGTCTATCCGCCCGGCTCGACCTTCAAGATGATGACCGCGATGGCGGCCCTGGAGGCCGGGCTGGTCGGGCCGGACGACACGGTCTGGTGCCCCGGTTACCTGCAGGTCGCCGGCCGGCGGTTCCATTGCTGGAAGCGTGGCGGCCACGGCCACGTGAACCTGGAGAATTCGCTGAAGCACAGCTGCGACGTCTATTACTACGATCTCGCGCTGAAGGTCGGGATCGACAAGATCTCGGCCATGGCGCAGCGTTTCGGACTGGGCCAGCGCCACGACCTGCCGATGTCGGCGGTGGCCGAGGGGCTGGCGCCCGATCGTGCCTGGAAATCCCGGGTCCACGGACAGGACTGGCTGGTGGGCGACACCGCCAACGCCTCCATCGGGCAGGGCTTCATGCTGGCTTCGCCGCTGCAGCTGGCGGTGATGTCGGCGCGTATCGCCACCGGGCGCGAGGTCACGCCGCGGCTGATCAAGTCCGTCGACGGGATCGAACAGCCCTCGGGCGCGGGCGAAAGCATGGGCCTGAACGAGAACAACCTGCGCAAGATGCGCAAGGCGATGTACGCCGTATCCAACGACCGCCGCGGCACCGCCTGGCGGGCGCGCATCAACGAGGACGCCTTCCGCATGGCCGGCAAGACCGGCACCAGCCAGGTCCGCAACATCACCGCCGACGAACGCGCCCGCGGCGTGATCCGCAACGAGGACCTGCCCTGGGAGCGCCGTGACCACGCGCTCTTTGTCTGTTTCGCGCCCTACGTGGCGCCGAAATACGCGGTGTCGGTCGTGGTCGAACACGGCGGCGGCGGGTCAGCCGTCGCGGCGCCGATCGCCCGCGACGTGATACTGCAGGCGCTTTACGGCGGCTTCCCCCCGCTCGAGGCCTATCCCTCGTCCGACCGTGACAAGGTCAAGGCCCAGCAGGAACGCCTGAGCCGCGAACTGCAGCAGGCCGAGGAGCAGCGGAGCGACCGCGTATGAGCTACCTTGAATACGCGGTCAAATCCGTCCCCTCGGGGCCGCGCAAGCTGCTCTACCTGAACTGGCCGCTGCTGCTGCTGGTCTGCACGGTGGCGGGCGCCGGGTTCCTGATGCTCTACTCGGTGGCGGGCGGGTCCTTTACCCCCTGGGCGGAGCCGCAGATGGAACGCTTCGCGCTGGGCTTCGTGCTGATGATCGGGGTGGCCATGGTGCCGATCTGGTTCTGGCGGAACATGTCGGTGGTGGCCTATGTGGTGTCGATCGTCCTGCTGATCTCGGTGGAATTCTTCGGCACGGTGGGCATGGGCGCGCAGCGCTGGATCGATCTGGGCTTCATGCGGCTGCAACCCTCGGAGCTGATGAAGATCACCATGGTGATGCTGCTGGCCGCCTATTACGACTGGCTGCCCGCGAAACGCACCTCGCATCCGTTCTACGTGCTGCTGCCGCTGGTGATCATCCTTCTGCCGACCTTCCTGGTGCTGACCCAGCCCGACCTTGGCACCGCGATCCTGCTGGTCGCCGCCGGTGGCGCGATCCTGTTCCTGGCGGGCGTGCACTGGCTTTACTTCGCGGTGGTGATCGGCGCGGGCGTGGGCCTGGTGGTGGCCGTGTTCAAAAGCCGGGGCACCGACTGGCAGCTGCTGAAGGATTACCAGTACCGCCGGATCGACACCTTCCTCGATCCCTCGACCGATCCGCTGGGCGCGGGTTACCACATCACCCAGTCGAAGATCGCGCTCGGCTCCGGCGGGCTGACGGGGCGCGGTTTCATGCAGGGCACGCAATCGCGGCTGAACTTCCTGCCCGAGAAACACACCGATTTCATCTTCACCACCCTGGCCGAGGAATTCGGCTTTGTCGGCGCAGTCTCGCTTCTGGTGATTTACGTGCTGATCATCGCCTTCTGCCTGGTCACTGCGCTCTCCTCGAAGGACCGCTATTCCTCGCTTCTCACGATGGGGATCGCGGTGACCTTCTTCCTCTTCTTCGCGGTCAACATGTCGATGGTCATGGGGCTTGCCCCCGTCGTCGGCGTGCCGCTGCCCATGGTCTCCTATGGCGGCACCGCGATGCTCGTTCTCCTCGGCGCTTTCGGCCTCGTGCAAAGCGCCCATATACACAGGCCCCGCTGATGCCCTGCAAGATCCTCTTCTCCGCTGAAAACTGGTCCACTTGGGAGGCGCCCCTGCGCACCGCCCTCGACGAGACCGGCGTCGCCTACGACCTGGTCTCCGACGCCGCGCCAGAGACGGTGGATTACGTCGTCTACGCGCCCAGCTCGGGCCTGCTGGATTTCACGCCCTTCACGTCGCTGAAGGCTGTGCTCAGCCTATGGGCCGGGGTCGAGAAGATCGTCGGCAACGAGACGCTGCAGGTGCCGCTGGCCCGCATGGTCGATCCCGGCCTGACCGAGGGCATGACCGAATGGGTGACGGGCCACGTGCTGCGCCATCACCTCGGGATGGATGCTCATATCCGCGGGCTGAAGGGCAAGTGGCGCAAGGACGTGCCGCCGCTGGCGCGCGATCGCAAGGTCACCATCCTCGGCCTCGGCGCACTTGGCGCGGATGCGGCCCGCGCGCTGAAAGCCCTGAACTTCGACGTCGCGGGCTGGAGCCGCAGCCCCAAGACCCTCGACGGGATCGAGACCTTCACCGGCGACGACGGGCTGGCAGAGGCCCTTCGCCGCGCCGAGATCCTCGTTTTGCTCCTGCCCCTCACCCCGGGCACCGAGGATCTGCTGAACGCCGACCGCCTCGCCCGGCTGCCCAAGGGCGCGATGATCGTGAACCCCGGCCGGGGTCCCCTGATCGACGACACCGCCCTGCTCTCCGCGCTCGACAGCGGCCAGGTCGGTCATGCCACGCTTGATGTCTTCCGGGTCGAGCCCCTGCCCGCCGATCACCCCTTCTGGCTGCACCCGAAGGTCACGGTCACGCCGCATATCGCCAGCGAAACGCGCCCCGCCTCGGCCTCGCGCGTGATCGCGGAGAACGTCCGCCGGGGCGAGGCGGGCGAACCATTCGTCCATCTCGTCGACCGCTCCGCGGGATACTGACGTCCTGTCTTCTTCTTGGCAAAAATACCTCAATCCCACCGTTCCGCTGGCGGCACGGTCGGTCTGGAGTATTTGGATCCAAGAAGAAGCAGCAGACGCGCTCTCAGCCCAGGCCGAGTTCCTGCCTTTTCTTGCGGGACAGGCCGGCCAGGATCATCTCGTACGACGCCGTGAGGTGGTCGCGCAGCTCGGCGTCCGGCAGGCCCGGGGCTTCGAACTGCTGCACCCATTTCAGCCCGCGCGAGGCCATGTAGGGCGCGGGGCGCAGGCCGGGCATCTCGGAGAGGATCTCGAACCCCAGGTCGGACACCTTGAAGGTGAAGGCATCGCGTCCCTCGGCCCAGCCGCCGATGGCAAAGACCTTGCCACCGACTTTCCAGACATCCGCGTTGCCCCATTGCACAACGTGGGTTGTGCCGGGCAGCCCGGCGCAGAAGCTGTTGAACTCCTCCCGTGTCATTCCGCTGCGATCAGGCCCCGCCCGGCCAGCAGGGCCTCGACCCCCGGCAGGCGGCCACGGAACGCGATATAGAGCTCTTCTGCCTCGACCGACCCGCCGGTCGACAGGATGTTGTCCTCCAGCGCCTCGGCCCTGTGCGGATCGAAGGGGTCGCCGGTTTCTTCGAAGGCGGCGAAGGCGTCGGCGTCCATGACCTCGGACCACATGTAGCTGTAGTAGCCCGAGGAATAGCCGTCGCCGGAGAATATATGGGCGAAATGCGGCGTCGCGTGGCGCATGCCGATGGCGTGGGGCATGCCAAGCGCCTCGAGCACCTCGGATTGTTTCACCATCGGGTCGGCCGGGGCCGGGCCGTCGTGGAATTCCAGGTCAACCAGCGCCGAGGCCACGTACTCCACCGTCTGGAAGCCCATGTCGAAGGTTTCCGCCGCCAGCAGGCGTTCCAGCATGGCCTTCGGCATCGGCGCGCCGGTCTCGGCATGGGTGGCGAAGGTTTCCAGCACTTCCGGCACGGTCAGCCAGTGTTCGTAGAGCTGGCTGGGCAGTTCCACGAAGTCGCGCGCAACGGACGTGCCCGAGATGCTTTCATAGGTCACGTCCGACAGCATCTGGTGCAAAGCATGGCCGAATTCGTGGAACAGCGTGCGCGCGTCGTCGAAGGACAGCAGCGCCGGATCGCCCTTGGCGAAGTTGCAGACGTTGATCACCACCGGCGCCTGCTCTTTCGGGAACTTCGCCTGGCTGCGCATCGCCGAACACCAGGCGCCCGAGCGTTTCGAGCCGCGCGCGAAATAGTCGCCGATGAAGACCGCCACATGCTTGCCGTTGCGCGTCACTTCCCACGCCCGGCAATCGGGGTGGTAAAGCTGCACGTCCAGAGGCTTGAACTCCAGTCCGAACAGCCGGTTGGCGCAATCGAAACTGGCCGCGATCATGTTCTCCAGCTGGAAATACGGCTTCAGGGCCGTCTCATCCAGGTCATGCTCCGCCTTGCGCCGTTTTTCGGTGTAGTAATGCCAGTCCCAGGGTTCGAGCGGGCCGTTCACGCCATCCTCGGCCAGCATCCGCTCCAGCACCTGGGCATCGCGCTCGGCCGCCGCGCGCGCCGGGGTCCAGACGTTCGTCAGCAGCTCGCGCACCTTGTCGGGGCTGCGCGCCATCTCGGTTTCCAGCTTGTATTGCGCGAAATTGTCGTAGCCCAGCAGCTTGGCGCGCTCCTCGCGCAGCTTCAGGATCTCGGCGGCGATGGCGCGGTTGTCGGTCTCGCCCCCCTTGGCGCCGCGCGCGGCCCAGGCGGCATAGGCCTGTTTCCGCAGGTCGCGGCGGGGCGAAAACTGCAGGAACGGGGTGATCAGCGAGCGTGAGGTCGTCACCACCGGGCCGCCCGCGCCGTTTTCCTCGCCCGCCGCACGGGCCGAGGCGACGACAAATGCGGGCAGCCCCTCGAGGTCGTCCTCCGACAGCTCCATGTACCAGCTGCGTTCATCGGCCAGCAGGTTCTGGGTGAACTGCGTGCCCAGCTCGGCCAGCCGCGATTTCACCTGCGTGAGCCGCTCGGCCTCGGCCCCTTGCAGCGCGGCGCCGGCGCGCACGAAGTTGCGGTGGGTCAGCATCAGCACCCGCTCCTGCTCCTCTGTCAGGCCCGCGCCATGACGGCCCTGCCAAACGGCGTCGATCCGACTGAAAAGCTTAGCATTCGATGTGATGGCCGAGAAATGCGCCGAGAGCTTGGGCGAAAACGCCCGCTGCAGCTCTTCGCGCTTGGGGTTGCTGTCGGCGCCGGCCACGGTGAAGAAGACCGACAGCACCTTGTCCAGCGCCGCGCCGGCCGCTTCCAGCGCGCCGATCGTGTTGTCGAAATCGGGCGCGGCCGGGTCATCGGCGATGGCCGCGATCTCGGCATTATGCAAGGCCAGCGCCTCGTCCAGCGCCGGGGCGAAATCCTCGTCGGAGATCGCGTCGAAAGGGGCCAGCTCGAACGGGGTCGTCCAGGTGGCCAGGATGGGGTTTGACATGTGGTATCTCCTTTGACCCAGAAGCTAGGCACGACCACGGCCAAGGTCCAGAGAGGCGCTGCATGACGTCGGACCTCAGGCGGCCTTGTGCGCGCCCTTGCCATGGCAGACCGGGCAATCCGCCCGTGGCTTCAGCGTGATCGTGCGCGTCTCGCCGTAAAGCGCGTCGTAGATCAGCATCTGCCCCCGAAGCGGCATGCCCGCGTCCGAGATCAGCTTCACCGCCTCGACCGCCATCATCGCGCCCACCACGCCGGGCAGCGGGCCGACCACCCCCGCCTCGGCGCAGGAGGGCGCCAGCCCCGGCGCCGGCGGCTCGGGGAAGATGCACTGGTAGCAGGGCCCGCCCCAGGACGGATCGAAGACCGACAGCTGCCCCTCCCATTGCGACAACGCGCCCGAGATCAGCGGCTTGCCCAGATCCACCGCGGTGCGGTTGGCCAGATAGCGGGTGTCGAAATTGTCGGTCCCGTCGAGGATCAGGTCATAATCGGCGAACAGCGCCTCGGCCATGTCGGGCTCCAGCCGCCGGTGATAGGGCCGTACGGTGACAAAGGGGTTCTGCGCGCGCATCGCCATCTCGGCCGAGAACACCTTGGGCATGCCGATGCGGTCGTCGGTATGGATCACCTGGCGCTGCAGGTTCGCGTTCTCGACCACGTCGTCGTCGATCACCCCGATCGTGCCGACCCCGGCGGCGGCCAGGTATTGCAGCGCCGGCGCGCCCAGCCCCCCGGCGCCGATCGCCAGCACCTTTGCGTCTTTCAGCCGTTTCTGCCCCGGCCCGCCCAGCTCGCGCAGCACGATATGCCGCGCGTAGCGCTCCAGCTCGGTCTGGGAAAACCGCCCCGGTTTCACCTCGGGCGTCTCCTCGGCCTGCGGCGCCCGCGCCTTCAGCCACTTCAGCCCTGTCCGGTACAGCATCACCATCGCCGCGAAGGCCCCGATCAGCAGCCACAGCTCCGGCTCGCGCCCCGTGACCTGGCGCAGCGGATGGCCCGCCGGCAGCACCACGTTGATCGCAAGCGCCCCCAGCCAGACAAGCCCGATCGCCTGCCAGCGCGCCCGCGCCGGCACGCCCATCGCCGCGCCCAATGCCCAGAGCGCGCCCGCGAAGACCAGGACCAGCAGCATCAGCTTGCCCCGTCCGGGCCGACGCCGCCCCGGGCCGGGGCAAGGCGGGCCTGAAACTCTGGCGCGAGCACCGTCTGCGCGATCGGGTCGTCACGGCCGGCTACGAAAGACCCACTGCCGATCCCTCGGACTGGGCCCGTGCCACATGCGTCCGGCGACCCTTTGTCTATATGCAATTTCGTCATTTTTCTCTTCTAAGCGCAGGCCGAACCGTTTGGAAGGCATGCTTGCTGCCGTTTGAAGGGCGACCTTAACGCGATTGGTCTTTCCGTCATGAGCTGGGGACAGGCCCCGGTGATTTCAGCACAGGAACACGATTCACGGAAAACGGTGCGGTGCCGGGACCTGGTTGCAGCCATGGCAAATGTCATCCGTGAAATTTTTTCAGCCTCCTTATCATGGACTAAGCCTTCTTCGCCCGGCCAGGGATTTTCGGTTGACGGATGGCCGAAACTTTCATCTGATCCCCAAATGTTGCGCAAACGGTTGCGCATTCAAATTTGCGCACCGCAGGGACTGAGGGCGGCGCGCCAAAGGACAGAGATCTTCGCCCAGCCCGACGGATCGGGCGGCAAGAGATAGAGGAGGACCATCCATGAAACATCTGCTCAGCAGCGTGCTGGCCGCTGCCGTCACACTCTCGGCCGGTGCAGCCGCGGCGCAGGATCGCAGCCTTCGGATCGCCACCAGCGTGCCACAGGACCATTACCTGACCCTCAGCATTGCCGAATTCGCGGATCGCGTGACCGAACGCACCGATGGACAGGTCACCTTCGACATCTACCCGGCCCAGTCGCTCGTGACCGACCAACAGATGGACCAGGCCGTCGCAAGCGGCGTCGTTGATATCGGCGTCGGGTCGGCGTCGATCCTCGCGGGGACCATTCCGGCGCTGAACATCTTCGCCGTGCCCTTCTATTTCGACACGCGCGAGAAGCTCGACAATTCGGTCACCGTCGGCACCCCGATCCGCGACACGCTGGATGCCGAGATCCGCAAGACCGGCCTCAACGCCGCCTTCTGGATCCCGTTCGGCTCCATCACGATGGTGATGCGGGACAAGCCGGTGCGCCTGCCGTCCGAAATGGAAGGCCTCAAGATCCGCAGCTTCGGCGCGACGGTCAGCCAGTTCATCGAGACGGTCGGCGCGGCGCCGGTCGTGACAAGTGGCGGCGAACAGTTCCTGGCCCTGCAGCGCGGTATCGTCGACGGCGGCATGACCGGCTGGAGTTCGGTCACCGGGCGCAGGCTTTACGACGTGGCCGACTACGTCGTGGCGACGGACCATATGTACGAAACCCACTTCGCCCTGATGAGCCAGACCATGTGGGAAAGCCTGTCGCCCGAGGTGCAGGAGGTGTTCCAGTCAGTCGGCAAGGAACTCGAGGCCGAGCTTCTGGACGGCGTGATCCAGCTTGCTCAGGACGCCAAGGACGAGCTTGAAGGCAAGATGGAGATCATCGAACTGACCGAGGACGAAAAGCTTGCCTGGAAGGACGCGACCAGGCCGGTTGCCGAAGACTTCCTGGCCAATGCCAATGACGTCGCCAGGACCGTCTTCGACGAAGCGGAGAAGATCCAGTAAGCTCCCCGTCCCGTCCGGCCTCCGGGGCCGGCAGGATGATGCGCCGCATCCCTGCCGGCCCCGAATGCCCCCCGAAATGCCTTTCCCATCTTCCTACCCAAAGGTGAACAATGTCTGCTGAGACCCCACCGGCCGGTCCGCGCCAGCGGCACTGGCTGCTGTCCGTCACGGACCGGATCGTCCTGACGTCCGGCCATATCGGTTCATGGATCTTTTTTGTCGTCGGCGGCTGCGTCGCATACGAGGTCGTCGTCCGCTACGGCTTCAACAATCCGACCCACTGGGTCGAGGAAGTGTCGCGGCTTGGCATGGTGTGGGGCACGTTCCTGGCCCTGGCAACCTGCCTGAACCGGCGTCAGATGATCACGATCACCGTGCTGCTCGACAGGCTCGGCCCGCGGGCCCGCTTTGTCCAGGAAGTCATCACCTTCACGCTGGTCGCCGTGCTTGCCGCGGTCATCGCCTGGTACGCCCTGGAGTCCATGATGCAGACCATTTCCGTCAATCGGCGGACCAATACTGTCATGTCCATGCCCTACTGGGTGTTCTACCTCGCCATCATCATCGGCTTTGCCCTGCTCCTGCTTCAGGCGCTGACGGACATCATCGTGATGGCCGTGACAGGGACACGGCCCAGAGGTGGCTTCGGACAAGAGGAGATTTGACGTGGACTCCGTCCTGATCCTGTCCGCCCTGTTCCTGCTGCTGTTCTGCGGAATACCGGTCGGCCTGTCGCTGACGGCCGTCGGCACCCTGCTGTTCCTGTTCAAGGGCATCCCGCTGGCCGGTATTCCCGAAGACTTCCTGGGCTCTTTCAACAGCTTCATCCTGCTGGCCGTGCCGATCTTCCTGCTGACCTCGAACATCCTGCTGCGTGCCGGCGTGGCCAAGGACCTGTTCGACGCCGTGCAACGCTGGGTCGGTTCGATCCGGGGCGGCGTCGCCGTCTCGACCATCCTGTCCTGCGGGATCTTCGCGGCGATCTCCGGCTCGTCCGTGGCGGTGGCCGCCATGATCGGCACCGTCGCCATCCCCGAGATGACGCGACGCGGCTATGACCAGAGGTTCGTGATGGGCACGCTGGCAGCCGGCGCGACGCTGGGCATCCTGATCCCGCCGTCGATCCCGCTGATCGTCTATGCCTCGGTGACAGAGCAATCCACCGCGTCGATGTTCCTGGCGGGTGTCGGCCCGGGCCTGCTGCTGATCGCGGCCTTCGTGGCCTATTGCGTGGTGAAGTCCTTCCTTGGCGGCGCCCCCGTCACCGAGACGGGCGACGAGACGGAGCAGCGGAAATCGCTTCTTCGGGTCTCGCTCAAGGCGTTTCCGACGATGCTGATCGCCATCACGATGATCGGCGGCATCTATGCCGGGATCTTCACCCCGACCGAATCCGCCGCCGTGGGCCTGATCATGACGCTGGTCTACGTGTTCACCTTCCGGGACAGCTTCGGCTTTGCCGAGCTGAGGGGCGCGGTTTTCCAGTCCGGCGCGACAACGGCCAACCTGCTGCTGATCATCGGCGGGGCCAATGTCTTCGGCAAGGCGATCCTGCTCTACCGGATCCCGTTCGAAATCTCGACCTGGATCACCGACAACATCGCCAGCGCGGGCGTCTTCATCCTTGTCGTCGTGCTACTGCTGGTGGTGCTTGGGCTCTTCCTCGAAGGGATCGCGATGATCCTGATCGTGCTGCCCGTGCTGCTGCCGGCGCTGGGCGTGCACGGGATCGACCCGGTGTGGTTCGGCATCTTCTTCGTGCTGATGATCGAACTGGCCCTGATCACGCCACCGGTGGGCATGAACCTCTTCGTGATCCAGTCCGTGGCGAAATCCGACCTGAGCGAGGTGATCTACGGCGTCATTCCCTACGCGGTGATCATGATGGCCATGGTCGCATTGATCTACGCCTTCCCGATGATCGTTCTCTACATCCCGTTCTTCGGGTGACCGCGCGTCGGCCGGGCGCCCGTCCGGCCGACGCTCCTTATTGCCTCAGCCACTTGATCCGCGAAGGATCAGGCGACCGCGCAACGACACCGCCTCGTCGGGCATGTCGTGATTGGCCACGCGGGCCTCGACCATCTCGAAGGCCCGCTTGAGCATCAGCGTCAACGGTTGCTCGATCGTCGTCAGGCCATAGATCTCGCGGCCCGTCTCCGGCAGCCCGTCGAAGCCCACGACCGCCGTATCCTCCGGCACGCGCAGCCCCTTCAGCCGCAGCCCGTCCATGACCCCCATCGCCATGATGTCACTGAGCGCGAACAGCGCGTCGGGTCGCGTGTCGTCCGGCAATGCGGCGATCTCCGCAGCCGCGGCAAACCCCCCGTCATAGCTGGATTGCCCATCCACCCGCAGAGCCACGTCCAGGCCTGCGGCATTGATTTCGGCAACGAAGCCTTCCTCGCGATCCTTGGAGGTCGAACTGAAGTTGGTCGTCCGGATGATGCCGAACCGGCGGCGCCCTTTGGACAGCAGAAGACGCGCCAGTTCCGCCCCGCCGGCGCGGTTGTCACAGGTCACGGCGCATCCCTGCGAATAGGCGACCCGGTTCACCATCACCAGAGGCACCCGGTTCGCCGCGCAGATCTTGTCCGCCTGGGACGACATCACCGCCGAGGAAATGATGCAGCCGTTCACCTGGTAGTTCAGAAGCGCCTGGGCCGTCCGTTCCTCGATCGGGCCTTCGCCGGCGTGGATGATCAGCAGCCGGAACCCAAGCTCCTCGGCCAGCGCCGTCGCCGCGTACATGAGCTGCGTGTAGAACGGGTTGGTAACCGGCCCCAGAACCAGGCCATAAAGCCCGTTGCGCCCCGACGACAATGTGCGCGCCAGGATGTTGGGCGTATAGCCGAGTTCACGCGCCAGGCCGAGGATGCGGTCGCGCGTCTTCTTGGAGATACGCGTGTCTCCCCTCAGCGCCCGCGTCACGGTGGACGGAGCGACCCCCGCGCGCTGGGACAAGGTGACCACGGTGGGCCGGCGCGGCTTCGGCTGATCGGGTTCGTCAGTCATCCGCTCCCCTCCCCTTGCGATTCGCAGCGGTCCGCCGCGCGTGAAAACGTTTCATGCCCTTCATCCCCAGGTCTCCTGCATCAGCCCTGCCGGGCCGATCAACCGCCATTTTGAACGACAGGCCGATCCGACGCTTGACATTCATACACGCCGGCGCTTCATTGACCATCATTGCGCACACGTTTGCGCACTACTTCGAACCGCTCCCGAGACGTTCGGGCAAGCATGAAATGGGAGGCGTGAAACATGACTGCGCGCAAGCGACAGATCAAAATGGTGGGCTTTCTCCAGGCTCAGAACTGTTCCATCGCGCCGGGGTCCTGGCGGCACCCGGCCGGGGCCACGGACTTCCTGGGGCCGGAGTATTTCCAGCGCATCGGCCGCATCCTCGAAGACGGCAAGTTCCACCTCGCGTTCTTCGACGACCGGCTCGCCATGCCGGACATCTACCAGGACGACCACAAGGAAGCCGTCGCCAACGGCGTGCGCGTGGTCAAGATGGACCCGGTGTCGATCATCACCGCGATCGGCATGGCGACCAGCAGGATCGGTCTGGGGATCACCTATTCCACGACCTATTACGAGCCCTTCCACGTCGCCCGGCTCTTCGCCACGCTCGACCTGATGACCAAGGGCCGCGCCGCCTGGAACGTCGTCACCTCGCTGAACGATTCCGAGGCCGCGAATTTCGGCCGCGACGGTCATCTGCCGCATGCCCAGCGATACGACCGGGCGGATGAATTCCTCGAAGTCGTGACCGGGCTGTGGAACAGCTGGGAAGACGACGCCATCACCCTCGACAAGACCACCGGCGACTTTGCCGACCCCGAAAAGGTCCACAAGCTCGACCACAGGGGCACGTACTTCAACGTCAAGGGTCCGCTGCCGGTGCCGCGTTCGCCCCAGGGACAGCCGGTACTGATCCAGGCCGGCCAAAGCGGCCGGGGCCGCCAATTCGCGGGACGCTGGGGCAACCTGATCTTCGTCGTCTACCCGACCAAGGAAATCGGCCTCAAGCAATACGCCGCGGTCAAGGACGAGGTGAAGGCCTCCGGCCGCAACCCCGATGAGGTGGCAATCTGCCCGGCCTGCTATGTCTGCGTCGGCGAAACCGAGGACATCGCGAAGGAAAAGCGCGATTACATCATGAACCTGGCCAAGCCCATCGACGCGCTTGTCCTGCTGTCCGAGGCGCTGAACTTCGACTTCGGCAGCAAGTCTCTCGACGATGAATTCACCGACGAGGAGCTGGAGAAGATCTCGTGGACCGGGTTCCGCGAACGGGTCGTGGCGCTCTCGGGCAAGGACCGTCCGACGGTGGGCGATTTCGTCGAATATTCCAAGCGCGGCACGATCGGCGAATTCCCCATCTTCTGCGGCACGCCGACCCAGGTCGCCGACCAGATGGAAGATTGGTTCACATCGGGCGCCTGCGACGGCTTTGTACTGGCGGCCACCCATACGCCCGGCGCCTTCGAGGATTTCACGCGTTTCGTGGTGCCCGAACTCCAGCGGCGCGGTCTCTACCAGGAAGATTACGCGGGGACGACCCTGCGCGAGAACCTCGGCCTGCCCGCCCTGACCAACCCCTGACACCGGCCCGGCGCATCGGGTTCGACCATTGTCCGGCCCGGCCGGAAGAGGAGGACATCTTGCAAGAATATCGCATGCTCTCGACCAGCGGCATCCTCGGCTACGGCTATGCCGAGGAATCGCTGAAGATCGGGATGAGCTGGGATCCCCACGTCATCGGCTGCGACGGCGGCAGCACCGATCCCGGGCCCTATTACCTTGGCGCCGGCAAATCCTTCTGCTCGCGCCTGTCGGTCAAGCGGGACCTGCGGCTGATGCTTCAGGCCGCGACGGCGGCGGGCATCCCATGCATCGTCGGCACGGCCGGCGGCGCCGGCGGCGAGCCGCATCTGCAGGATACCGCCGCCCTGGTGCGCGAGATCGCGAAGGAAGACAACCTGTCCTTCAAGATGGCGCTGATCCATTCCGAACAGGGCGCGGACGACCTGATCAGCTGGATCGACGCCGGGCTGACCAAGCCGCTGGTCAAGATGGCGCCTCTGGACGCCGACACCGCGCGCCGGGCCGAACGGGTCGTGGGCATGATGGGGCCCGAGCCCATCGCAAAGGCGCTTGACGGCGGTGCCCAGGTGATCCTGACCGGCCGCAGCAGCGACCCCGCGCAATGGGCCGCGCCCGCCATCCGGGCCGGCATGGCCCCTGCCCCGTCCTGGTATGCCGGAAAGATGCTGGAATGCGGGGCCGAACCCTCGGTCCCCAAGGAGCCCGATTGCATCTTCCTTCGCGTCTTCGACGATCACGTGATCTGCGAGCCGCCCAACCCGATCCGCCGCTCGACCCCCCTGGCCGTGTCGAACTTTGCCCTGCACGAGAATTCGAGCCCGATCCACCACGTGGAGCCCGGCGGCCTTCTGGATACCAGCGCCTGCACCTTCACCGCCGTGTCCGACCGCGCCGTCAAGATCGACGGCATGACCTGGACTCCGGCGGACCAGTACACGATCAAGCTGGAAGGCGTGGAAAAGGCCGGATACCGCACGATCACCATCTGCGGCACCCGCGATCCGGTCCTGATCTCCCAGATCGATAGCTACCTCGAAACCCATCGCGAAAAGGTGGCGATGAAGGCGGAATCCTTCGGCGTCCCCCGCGACGATTACCGCCTGATCGTGCGCACCTACGGGCGCAACGGCGTCATGGGTCCGTGGGAACCCGTCAAGGAGACCGCCGCGCACGAACTGGGCTTCGTCATCGAGGTCGTGGGCAAGACCCAGGACATCGCCGACGCGGTGCTGGCCATGGCGCGGACCTCGATGCTGCACGCGGATTTCGCCGGCCGGCTCTGCAAGGAAGGCAACATGGCCTTCCCGTTCAGCCCCTCCGACATCCCCATGGGGCCGATGTACCGGTTCAGCGTGTTCCACACCGTCGCGGTCACGGATCCCTGCGCGATGTTCCCGATCGAATATGAAAAGGTAGGCTGAGACATGGCACGCATCAAAGACATCGCCCAGATCTGCAAGAGCAAGAATGCCGGTCCCTTCAACGTCACCGTCGACGTGCTGTTCGAGGATCACGAGGTCTATCGCGCGGTCAAGGCGACCGGCGTCCTGACCCCGGCGCTGTTCTCGACGCTCTACGGCGTGGACGAGGCGGATATCCTCTTCACCCCCTACGACGCGGCGGCGGCCTTCAAGGTCACCTTTCCCCGCGCCGTGCCCGCCGGGGATTTCGGCGACACCGATGTCTACGGCTGCCAGCAGCACGCGCCGCTGCTGGACGTCGACATCCCGCTCTGAACCGGCAGGCCAGACAAAGACAAGCCCATGGCCATACCCGCCGATCTCTCGGCGCGGCGGGTATGCCCGGGTCGTCCGGACCGTCACGGGCGCACAGGCCGCCGGCGGATGCCGCGCCGGCCGCGCAAAGACCAAACCGTTCAAAAGGAGCCCGCCATGGAGAATTCCGGCGACAGGCCTATCGCAATCATCGGCGCCGGACTGGTCGGCATGGGCTGGGCCATCGTCTTTGCCCGCGCCGGCCGCAAGGTGCAGGTCCACGACGCCAGCGCCGACCTGCTGGCCGACCTGCCCGACCGGCTGGAGACCGCGCTCGCCGATCTCGCCGACCATGGCCTGATCGGGGATCCCGCCCCGATCGCCGCGCGCATCACCATTGCCGGCTCGCTGGCAGAGGCGCTGCGCGGCGCGGTCTACGTGCAGGAATCCATCCTCGAACGGGTCGATGTGAAACGGGCGCTTTATGCCGAAATGGCGCCACTTCTCGCGCCCGACGCGCATGTTGGCTCGTCCTCCTCCGGCATTCCCTCGTCGGAATTCACCGCCGGGCTGTCCATTGCCCCGCGCTGCCTTGTCGCCCATCCGGTGAACCCGCCCTACCTGCTTTCGGTGGTAGAGCTGGTGCCCGCCGAATGGACCCTGCCCGAGGCAGTCGACAGCGTTCATGCCCTGATGCAGGCGGTCGGTCAGCACCCGATCCGCATCGCGCGCGAGCTGCGCGGCTTCGTGCTCAACCGCCTGCAGGGCGTGCTCCCGCGCGAAGCATGGGCGCTCTACGAGGAAGGCTATTGCAGCCTCGACGACATCGACGCGACGATCTCGAAGGGCCTGGGCCCCAGGTGGGCCTTCATGGGCCCCTTCGAAACCATCGATCTCAACGCGCCCGGCGGCATTGCCGATTATGCCCATCGCCTGGGCGCGCTCTACCGCGATATCGCCGCCGAACGCAGCGAACATGCCCCGTGGAGCGCCGATCTGATCGCCCGTGCCGATGCCGAACGGCGCGCCAGCCTTCCGCTCGACAAGCTCGCCGACCGCTGCGTCTGGCGCGACCAGCGCCTGATGGCCTTCGCCGCACACAAGAAAACGCAACCGGAGTGACACTTCAGGAGCTTCAGATGACTGCACCCCTATGCTTCGCCTTCATCAAGGCCAACTGGCACAGCGAAATCGTGACGCGGGCGCTGACCGGCTTTCAGGACCGCCTGGCCCGGCATCCCGGCCCCGTCACGGTCGAGGTCTTCGACGTGCCCGGCGCCTTCGAACTGCCTCTCGCCGCGCAGCGCCTGGCCCGCAGCCACCGGTTCGACGCCATCGCGGCCGCCGCCCTGGTCGTCGACGGCGGCATCTACAGGCATGATTTCGTTGCCCAAAGCGTCGTGTCCGGCCTTATGCAGGCGCAGTTGGAGACCGATGTTCCGATCCTCTCCATCTCGCTCACGCCGCATCATTTCCAGCCGACCGACGACCATGTCGCCTTCTTCTCCGATCATTTCCTGACGAAGGGACGCGAGGCCGCCGAGGCCGCGCTCGCCGTTGCAGCCCCAGGCTATGCCGCACACGCTCTGGCCCCGGCACGGGCCACCGGCTGAGCCCGCACTTAAGCGAAGCAGGCTGACCAGCCTGCCAGACGGCCCCGAAGCCTGCCGGGGCACACATTTGGCTCAGCTGAGCGACAGCCCGAGACCTCTGTAGCGACTTTCCCCCGGACCGCCCGACAAGGACCCGCCCCAAATGACCTTCAGACGATCAATTCCGTCCCGTCGACCCGAACCCACCTGACCCGCGCTCGGTGCCAGAGAGCTCCTCCACGACCACGGTGGGATATCGCCGGACCTCGGCGATCACGGCCTGGGCAATCCGGTCCCCGTGACGGATCGTGTAGGGGTCTCGCCCAAGGTAATAGAGCCCCACCATCACGCAGCCCCGGAAATCCTCGTCAACCGTTCCCGGACTGTTCGGAATGATGAACCCGGTCTTGAGGGCAAGGCCGGACCGGGGCCGCACCTGCATCTCGGTGCCCGGCGGCAGTTCGACGCAAAAGCCGGTCGAAATGATCTCCAGATCTCCGTGCTCGAAGGTAACCGGGCCGTCCGGCAGAAAGGCCCGAAGATCCATCCCCGCCGCACCATCCGTGGCATAGGCCGGCACAGGCAGATCCCGGTTGCCTTCGACGCGCTTGAACTTGATCTCGGTCATCCGCCTTTTTCCCTTTGGTCATCATGGCATCCGCCGCCGCGCCGGCATCCCGGCTTCATGCGGCACAAGCACCCGTACCGCCCCCAGGTGCCATCCCGCGTCTGCACCTTTGCCGACATAGCCCGGCGCGACGCCTCAGCCCGAACACAGCCCGGACCCGCGTGCCGTCCCCCTGCTTCTTCTTGGCCAAATACTCCAAAGCACCGCCGCCACCCTCACGACGTCTCCAGCTCCGCCGCGATCCGCGCCGCCAGCGCGCGGGCGACATCCGCCTTGCCCATCCGCGGCCAGCTTTCTGCGCCCTCGCCGGTGATCAGAACGACGGCATTCTCCGTCCCGCCCATGATCCCCGTCGCCGGCGACACGTCATTGGCCACGATCCAGTCGCAGCCCTTGCGCGCGCGCTTCGCCGTGGCGTGGGGGATCACGTCATCAGTCTCGGCGGCAAAGCCCACCACAAGCCCCGGCCGCCCCTCGCCCATCTGCGAGACACCGGCCAGGATATCCGGGTTCTCCGCCAGTTCGAACACCGGCAGCCCCTCGCGCGTCTTCTTCAGCTTCCGGTCCGAGGCCTGCGCCACCCGCCAGTCCGCCACGGCCGCGGCAAAGACCCCGGCATCCACCGGCAGCGCCGCCTGTACCGCGGCTTCCATCTCGCGCGCGCTTTCCACGCGCACCACCTGCACGCCCTCGGGCGGCGGCACGTCCGCGGGACCGGTGACAAAGATCACCTCTGCCCCCAGCGCCGCCAGCGCCGCGCCGATTGCCGTGCCCTGCGCGCCCGACGAGCGGTTTGCGATGTAGCGCACCGGGTCGATCGGCTCATGCGTGGGCCCCGAGGTCACGAGGATGCGGCGTCCCTTCAGCGGCCCCTCACCCAGGGCGCCGGCAATCGCCTCGACGATCTCCATCGGTTCGGCCATCCGCCCCGGCCCGTATTCGCCGCAGGCCATGCCGCCCTCGTTCGGGCCCACCACGCGGATGCCGTCTTCCTTCAGCGTCTTCAGGTTCCGCTGTGTTGCCGCGTGTTCCCACATACGCACGTTCATCGCCGGCGCGATCAGCACCGGCGTGTCCGTCGCCATCAGCAGGGTCGAGGCCAGGTCATCCGCCCGACCATGCGCCATCTTGCCCATCAGGTCCGCCGTCGCCGGTGCCACCACCACCAGATCGGCCGAGCGCGACAGCTCGATATGGCCCATCTCGGCCTCGGCCGTCAGGTCAAAAAGCGCGGTGAACACCTTCTCTCCGGCCAGGGCAGACACCGACAGCGGCGTCACGAATTCCGCCGCCGCGGCGGTCATCACCGGGGTGACGCTCGCGCCGCGTTCCGACAGGCGGCGGATCAGGTCGAGGCATTTATACGCCGCGATCCCGCCGCCGATGATGAGAAGGATGCGCTTTCCGGCCAGCATGGTCGTGCTCCTGCAGGGCTGATCGCCCCGACCATAGGCAAGCGGCACGGCAGGGGCCAGAGCCCTCGGCCCTATCACCGCAATCGCATGACAAACCGGCGCGAAGCGCCCTGCCCCGCGCCGAAGGCGCGCCCGGCCGCCGCGTCAGCGGCGGGCCCCCTCGCGCGCCAGCGCGCTCCGCCTTATCCGTCGCTGGCGAAGGCCGCGCAGGGATCCTCACGTTCGACGGCGGGGCTGTCGGCCCTCACGTCGAACGCCCCGCCCAACGCGCCGTCTTCGGACTGGCCAAGGGTTCGGATCTCGATGTCGGGCAGCGCCCGGGCCAGGTAGACCGGCGCCCCGATATCTGACCGCGTATGGCCGTTGCCGGCGATCACCACCAAGGGGCCGCCGGTCTCTTCCAGGGCCTGCGCGGCCGCGCGCGCCAGCGCCGCGTCGCGAAGCCGCTGGATATCTACCATCACCGGCAGCATCTCCTCGGGCAGCGCGTCGCAATGGGCGGCCATCTGCATCGCCTCCCGCTCCGCCTGCTGTGCCTCGGGCAGCGGCTGGTCCAGCCCGAAGCGCGCCGCGTCCGCCGCGCCGAACCAGCCGGCCACGCCGCCGTCCATCGCCGCCCGCGCCGCCTCTCGCGGCACGCCCGCACCAAAGACGCGCGCCCCGGGTGCTGCGGCAAAGATCGGATGATACATGGCGAAATCCGGCCAGCCGCTCCCGGACCAGCCCAGCGCCTCTTCCAGCGCCGCCTTGTCGCCCATGATCTCGGGCACGGCCGCTTCGGCCTGCTCCGGCGTCAGCATCTCGAAAACGATCGCTCTGGGCGCGACCGAGGCCGTCACCTCGGCCTGCCGTTCATGGTGTTCGGAATTGTCGTGTATCTCGCCGATGAACAGCACATCGGCCCCGTCCAGACCCCGCATCAGATCCTCTGTCGCGGTACTGGCCAAGACAATGTCGGGGGCCGGCGACGCGCAGAGGGCGATGGCAAGGACCATATGTTTCATGCAAGGAAGTGTTGCACCTCGCCGGACCGGGTCTCAAGCGCTTTCCGCATCTTCTGGAACGCCGCCGCCTCCAGCTGTCGGACACGTTCCTTCGACAGGCCCAGCTCGGTCCCGAGGCTTTCCAGCGTCCGCGGATCCTCGCGCAGCTTGCGCTCCTTGACGATGAACCGTTCCCGGTCGTTCAGCCCGCCCAGCGCCTCGGCCAGCCAGCCGCGCAGATGCGCGCGGTCGTGACTGTCCTCCACGACCTCGGCCGCCTGCACGCCGTCATCTTCAAGCGCCTCGATCCACTCGCGGCCCTCTTCATCGGTCGATTGCGGCGCGTTCAGCGAGAAATCCGAACCCGACAGCCGGCCGCCCATCATCTCGACATCATGCAGCGGCACGCCGATCTCGGTCGCGATCAACTGGTGCAGCTGGTCCCGGTCAAGGTGCTCCCCGGCCGAGGCCGCCTCGCGTTCCAGCCGCGCCTGGACCCGGCGCATGTTGAAGAACAGCGATTTCTGAGCCGAGGTCGACCCCGTCCGCACCATCGACCAGTTCCGCATCACGTAATCCTGGACCGAGGCCCGGATCCACCAGACCGCGTAGGTCGAAAAGCGCACGCCCCGATCCGGATCGAACTTGTCGGCGGCCTTCATCAGGCCCAGCCCGGCCTCCTGGATCAGGTCGTTCATCGGCGCCCCGTAGCGCCGGAATTTCGAGGCCATGGATATCGCCAGCCGCATATACGCGGTAATCAGCCTGTGCAGCGCCTGCTCGTCCCGTCGGTCGCGCCAGGCGTATGCCAGTTCCAGTTCCGTCTCCGCATCAAGCAGTTCCGCTTTCATTGCCTGACGGGACAACTGCATGTCCCGGGGTGTATCCAGTGCCATGTCGATCCCCTGTCTTAACTTGCAAGCCGCAGTCGTCTTGTGCCGCGGTCTCACAGGGGTTACGCACGAGCGGCCCAAAAAGATCATCTGCAAGGCGCAAAAAGCTTGGCTTCACCGTTCACTTTTCTGTTAGGAGGCGCGGCGTCAGGGAAATCCGCCCTTGCCGAGGCCCGGGTTTGCACCATGCCGCAGCCCTGGGTCTACATCGCGACCGCACAGGCCTTCGACGCTGAAATGACAGCGAAAATCGACCGTCACAGGGGACGGCGCGGCACCGGCTGGCAGACCGTCGAGGCCCCGCTGGACCTGCCCGCGGCGATCAAGGGCTGCACGGAGGGAACCGTGCTGGTGGATTGCGTGACGCTCTGGCTGTCGAACCTCCTCCTGGCCGAACAGGATCTCGACGCGGCACAGGCGGCTCTGCTGGCGGCGATCTCCACCTCGCCCCTGCCGGTCTTCGTGGTCAGCAACGAGGTCGGGCAGGGCCTGGTTCCCGACAACGTCCTCGGCCGGCGGTTCCGCGAGGCGCAGGGCCGGCTGAACGTGGCGCTGGCCGCCCGGGCCGACACGGTGGCGCAGGTCATCGCCGGGCTGCCCAACATCCTGAAGGGGCAGCTGTGACCCGTCTGTTCCTTGTCCGCCACGCGCCCACCCATGCCAAGGGCATGGTGGGCTGGACCGATCTCCCCGCCGACCTGGCCGACACGCCCGCGCTTGACCGGCTTTCGGCGCACCTGCCCGACGACGCGCTGGTGATCTCTTCGGACCTGACCCGCTGCGTGGCCACAGCCGACGCGCTGCAGGGCGACCGTCGGCGCCTGCCCCACGACCACGGTCTGCGCGAAATCCACTTCGGCGACTGGGAACTTCGCCGCTTCGACGAGATCGAGGCCGAGGATCCCGACCACATCACCGCCTTCTGGCGGGAACCCGGTCCGGTCCGACCGCCGGGCGGCGAAAGCTGGCACGACATGCGCGCGCGCACCGATGCCGCCGTCGACCGCCTGCTGGCGGCACATGCCGGTGAGACCCTGGTGATCGTCGCCCATTTCGGCATGATCCTGGGGCAGCTCGAACGCGCGCTCGGCGTGCCTACGACCGAGGTCTTCGCGCAAAAGATCGACAACCTCTCGGTGACCGAGCTGGAACATCATCCCGCCGGCTGGCGCGTGGGCCAGGTCAACCACCGCCCCTGACCCGCAAGCGGGCATACCGATCCAACCGATCAACCCTGCCCTTCCGCCCGATGCGTGGCACCGGCCCCTCCCTCTCCCGGACCGCCCCTGCAGAGCGGGGTGGGTGGGCGGGCGCTCTGCAGGGGCGGTCCCTGCGCCCGACCTCACCAGCCGTGATGACCCGGCGCACGAAACGGCATTGGACCAGCGCGCCGACCCGGCATTAACTGCCTGCCATGACATATGACCTCTTCCTCGGCGACCGCATGTATTCCAGCTGGTCCCTGCGCGGCTGGCTCTGCTGCGCGGCGTTCGGCCTGCCTGTCCGCCCCCATTTCGTCGGCCTCTACACCGGCACCATGGCGGCCGACCTCGCCCCGCTCGCCCCGGCCCGCCTGGTGCCGGTGCTGCGCACCCCCGACGGCACGGTGATCGGCGAAAGCCTCGCCATCGCCGAAACCCTGGCCGAACGTCACCCCGACGCCGGCCTCTGGCCCTCGGACCCAGGCAACCGCGCCACCGCCCGCTGGCTCTGTGCGGAAATGGTCGCCGGCTTCTCCACCCTGCGCGGCGACTGCCCGATGCAGTTCCAGAGGATCTATCGCGGCACGCCCGTCTCCGGCGCCCTGCGCGCCGATCTCGACCGGATTGAAACCCTCTGGTCCCACGCCCGCGCAGTCTCCGGGGCCGACACCGGCTGGCTCTTCGGCGTCTACAGCCTGGCGGATGTGTTCTACACCCCCGTCGCCGCACGGATCATTGGCTACGACCTCCCCGTCTCGCCCGGCGCCCGCGCCTATTGCGAGGCGCTGCTGGCCACCGATCCCGTCCGCGACTGGCGCCGCGAGGCCGCCCGGATCGCCTACGACCCCGAACCCTATCCCCGCGACCTGCCCTCCGATCCCTGGCCGATCGCCTGATCCTCCGCGCCGGGCGCCCCCCGCGTGGTAAGGTTCCCTTCCGCGCGTTAACCCTTCCTCAACCATGCCGGGGCTAGCCATGTCCGGGTAGTCCGGACGGGAGAGGCAGCATGGTCGCGCGCACCTATACGGTGGCCTTCGAAGGCGTCCGCGCCCGCCCGGTCGAGGTGCAATGCGCGATCTCGGCAGGCCTGCCGGCCTTCTCCATCGTCGGCCTGCCAGACAAGGCCGTCTCCGAGGCCCGCGACCGCGTCCGCAGCGCCCTGATCGCGATGTCCGTCGCGCTGCCCTCGAAGCGGATCACGATCAATCTTTCGCCCGCCGACCTGCCCAAGGAAGGCTCTCATCTCGATCTGCCCATCGCGCTCGCCCTGCTCTCGGCGCTGGAAATCATCCCCAACGAGGCGGTCGAACGCACCATGGCCCTGGGAGAGCTGTCGCTCGACGGCGCGATCCGGCCGGTCATCGGCGCCCTGCCCGCCGCCCTGACGGCGGCCGAGGAAGATCGCCAGCTGCTCTGCCCCCATGCCTCGGGGGCCGAGGCCGCCTGGGTCGGCGATGCCCATGTGCTGGGCGCGCGCACGCTGTCGGACGTGGTGCGCCATTTCACCGGCCAGGCCCCGATCGAGGCCGCGCGCCCGGGCGAGGTCGCCACCGATCCCGGTGGCCGCGACCTGGTCGAGGTCAAGGGCCAGGAACGCGCCAAGCGCGCCATGGAAATCGCCGCTGCCGGGCGGCACCACCTGGTCTACGTGGGCACGCCCGGCTCGGGCAAATCCATGCTCGCCTCCTGCCTGCCCGGGATCCTGCCGCCGCTGACGGCAGCCGAAGCCCTTGAAACCTCGATGATCCATTCGCTTTACGGGCTGATCGACCAGGGCGGCATCAACCGCACCCGCCCCTTCCGCGAACCGCATCACACCGCCTCTCCCGCGGCGATCATCGGCGGCGGCCGCACCGCCCGGCCGGGCGAAATCAGCCTCGCCCACAACGGCGTGCTCTTCCTCGACGAATTGCCGGAATTCTCGCGCAAGGTGCTCGACACCCTGCGCCAGCCCCTGGAAACCGGAGAGGTCATGGTCGCCCGCGCCAATGCCCATGTCACCTACCCCTGCCGGTTCATGCTGGTCGCCGCGGCCAACCCCTGCCGCTGCGGCTACCTCTCCGACGCCTCCCGCGCCTGCGCCCGCGTGCCCGATTGCGGCGAGGAATATCTCGGCCGCATCTCCGGGCCCCTGATGGACCGCCTCGACCTGCGGGTCGAGGTTCCGCCGGTCGACTACATGGACCTGGATCTGCCCGCCTCCGGCGAAAGCTCCGCCACGGTCGCGGCCCGTGTCGCCGACGCCCGCGCCCTGCAGGCCGCCCGCTTCGAGGACGCCCCGGGCCTGTTCCAGAACGCCGACGCCTCGGGACGCGCGCTCGAAGACATCGCCACGCCCGACGACGAGGGCCGCAGGCTTTTGCACAAGATGGCCGACCGAACGGGCCTCTCCGCGCGCGGCTACCACCGCATCCTGCGCGTCGCACGCACCATCGCCGATCTCGACGCCTCCGGCGAGGTCCGCCGCCCCCATGTCGCCGAGGCCCTCAGCTTTCGCCTGGCCCATACGGTCTCCCCCTGAACCCGCGCGAAAGAAAAGCCCCGCCGGTTCCGCAACCGGGCGGGGCTTTCCATGCCATTGATTTGAATAGGACCTTCAGACCCGAAAGGCGTCAGCCCTTCCGCGCCTCGATCGCCTCCCAGATCTTGCCGGCGACGTTGATCCCGTCGAACCGCTCCAGCTCCTGGATGCCCGTCGGCGAGGTCACGTTGATTTCGGTCAGGTAACGGCCGATCACGTCGATCCCGACAAAGATCTGGCCCTTTTCCTTCAGCAGCGGCCCGATCGCGGCACAGATCTCGCGATCCCGGTCCGTCAGCTCGACCTTCTCGGGCCGCCCGCCGACATGCATGTTCGACCGCGTCTCACCCGCCGCCGGCACCCGGTTGATCGCGCCCACGCATTCGCCATCCACCAGGATCACCCGCTTGTCGCCCGCGCTGACATCCGGCAGGAACTTCTGCACGATCAGCGGCTCCCGCGAGAAGCCGGTGAACAGCTCGAAGAGCGAGGTCAGGTTCCGGTCGTCGCGCGCCAGCTTGAACACCCCGGCGCCGCCGTTGCCGTACAGCGGTTTCAGAATCACGTCGCCATGTTCATCCCGAAACGCCTTGATCGTGTCCAGGTTGCGGGCGATCGCCGTCGGCGGCGTCAGCTCGGGGAACTTCAGAACCAAAAGCTTTTCCGGGTAGTTCCTCACCCAGAACGGATCGTTCGTCACCAGCGTGCTGTCGGGCAGCATGTCCAGCAGATGCGTCGTCGTGATGTAATGCATGTCGAACGGCGGATCCTGGCGCAGCCAGACCACGTCGTATTCGCCCAGGTCCACCTTGCGCCGCTCGCCCAGAATCGCCGGCTTTTCCGCCACGCGCTGGATCGTCATGTCGTGGCCGATGGCCGTCACGCGGCCGGCCTCGAAGGCCAGGTCGTCAGGCGCGTAGTAGAACAGCTCGTGACCCCTCGCCTGGGCCTCTTCGGCCAGGCGGAAGCTGCTGTCCGCGTTGATGTCGACCCCGCTGATCGGGTCCATCTGAAAGGCGATCTTCATTCCGCGTCACTCCGATTGGGCCCGCCTTTCATGGCGCAGGGCGCCGGCAGGATCAATGGGAGGCGGGGCGCTCAGACCGCGCCGAAGGCGTTTTCCAGGATCATGTGCCGCCCCTGTGCATCGACCAGCGCCACGTCAAAGCGCATTTCGGTCAGCAATCCGCGCGGTTCCCCGGCCAGGAATTCCTCGGCCGTCTGGCACAGCCGGGCCATCTGCCGGCGACCCAGCCGTTCGGCGGCCCGATCGAAATCGCGGCTTTTCTTCACTTCGATGAAGATCAGCGCCTCGCCGTCCCGGGCGATCAGGTCGATTTCGCCGCCCTGCCCGCGCCAGCGGCGCCGGGCCACCGGGATGCCCCGGCGCTCGTAATCCTGCGCGATCCGCTCTTCTGCGGCGAGCCCGGCATGATATTCGCTTCGTCCTCGCGCAACCCTGTCCCTGTCGGTCATCACGTCCCGTCCTTTTCCAGCTTCAGCGCCGTCTGATAGACCTTCCGTCGCGGCAGGCCATGAGCGCGCGAGACCAGATCCGCCGCATCCCTCAGGGTCATCGTCGTCAACGCCTCGCGCAGGTCCGACTCTATGTCACCCTGATTAACAGACTCTGAAGATCCCCGGTCCACCAGGAGCACGATCTCGCCCTTCACGGGATTTTCCGCCAGGTTTTCGGCAAGCTCTTGCAGCGAGCCGCGCCGCAGCTCCTCGAATTTCTTGGTCAGCTCCCGCGCCACCACCGCCGGCCGGTCCGGCCCCAGCACCTCGGCGGCGTCTTCCAGGGCCTGGGCGATGCGCTTGGGGCTTTCGTAGAAGATCAGCGTGCCGGGGATGGCGCGCAGCGCCTCCAGCCGGCTGCGGCGGGCGCCCTTGGCCGACGGCAGGAACCCGTCGAAGAAAAAGGCATCCGTGGGCAGCCCGGCCAGCGTCAGCGCCGTCAACAGCGCCGACGGCCCGGGGGCCGAGGTCACGCGATGCCCCGCCTCGGCCGCCGCACGGCTGAGCGCATAGCCCGGATCGGCGATCAACGGCATGCCCGCTTCCGAGGCATAGGCGACGGATTGCCCATCCGCCAGCGCCGCCATCAGCCGCGCGCGGGCCCCGTCGCCGCTGTGATCGTGATAGCTCAGCACCGTGCGCCCGTTCATCGGAACCCCGTGAATTTCCATCAGCCGCCGCAGGCTGCGGGTATCCTCGGCGGCCAGCACGTCGGCCGAGGCCAGCACGTCCAGCGCCCTCAGCGTGATGTCGCGCGCCGTCCCGATCGGGGTGCCGACGAAATAAAGTCCCGGCGCCAGCGGCTCGGTGCGGAAATTCAATGGTAGACCCTCCTTCACGGATCTTTATGATTTAGGGTGACAACAAAGGCGGCGGCACGCCGCCCGCAACAGTTGGAGTGTCCTTTGTCCATGCTTGCCTTTTTCGCCCCTGCCCGCAAGGCGGTGCTCCGGGGCGCCGCCGTCGTGGCCGCCCTCGCGCTGGCCGCCTGTGAACCCGGACCGATCGGTGGCGGGCCGTCGGCGAACTCCTCCGGTCCCGTGACCGTCGCGCTGCTGGTCCCCAAAAGCTCGCCCACCCAGGGCGACGGTGTCCTGGCCGCCAGCCTGGAAAACGCCGCCCGCCTGGCCATGGCCGACCTGCAGGGCGCCCAGATCGACCTGCGCGTCTACGACACCGCCGGAAATTCGGCCACCGCCGCCGCCGCCGCCCAGCAGGCCGTGAGCGAGGGGGCCCAGATCATCCTCGGCCCGCTGCGCGCCGATGCCGCCAACGCCGCGGGCCTCGCCGTGGCCGGCCAGGGCGTCAACGTCCTGTCCTTCTCGAACAACGCCTCGATCGCCGGCGGCAACGTCTTCGTCCTCGGCAACACCTTCGAGAACACCGCGAACCGCCTTGCCTCCTATGCCGCCAAGCAGGGCAAGCGCCGCGTCGTCGTGGTGCACAGCACCGATGTCTCCGGCCAGCTCGGCCGCAACGCGATCCAGCAGGCGGTGTCCGGCACCTCGGCCTCGGTCGTGGCCTCCGTGCCCTACGACCTGTCGCAGCAAAGCGTGATCGCCGCCGTGCCGCAGGTCGCCTCGGCCGTGACCGGCAACAATGCCGACATGCTGTTTTTGACCTCGACCACCGCCGGCGCGCTGCCGCTGTTCTCGCAGCTGCTGCCCGATGCGGGCGCGGGGCCGGGTGTTGTGCAATACGTCGGCCTGACCCGCTGGGACATCCCGACACAGACGCTGGCCCTGCCCGGCGTGCAGGGCGGATGGTTCGCTCTGCCCGATCCCACGACCTCGCAGCAGTTCTCGCAGCGCTACGCCGCCGCCTACGGTGGCCCGCCGCACCCGATCGCGGGGCTCGGCTATGACGGGATCGCCGCGGTGGGCGCGCTGGCCTCCTCCGGGCGGCCGCTGAACGCCCAGTCGCTGACCCAGGGCGCGGGCTTTCAGGGCGTCTTCGGCGCTTTCCGCTTCCTGTCCAACGGCAGCAACGAACGCGCGCTTGCAATCGCCACGATCCAGAACCAACAGGTGACCGTGATCGACGCAGCACCGCGCAGCTTTGGCGGCATCGGCTTCTGACGCCGTCCCGCATCGCTGCCTGACCGCCGATACGAACCCGGGAATCCGAGACCGCACATGCCCGACGACACGACCGACATGACCCCCGGAGACACCGGACAAGACCTGGCCGCCGCCTCCCGCGCGGCGGCCGGATCCAATGGACGCCCCGTTCCGCTGGGCACCCTGATCTGCCCGGCCGAAGCGATCTTCGACGCCGGGGACATCTTTGCCCGCATCGACGCGCTGGCCGCGGACAAGCCCGAACCGGCCCGGCTGCAATCGGAGGTCGTCGCCATCCTGCGCGAGGCCACGACCCGCGGGCGCGACGCGATCGCCGCAGCCTTCGCCGAGGATCCCTTTGCCGCGCGGCCGCTCACGCGGTCCTATGCCTATCTGACCGACGGGCTGGTCGCCGCCGCCTTCCACACCGCGACCCGCTACATCCATCCGCTGCCCAACCCGACCTCGTCCGAGCGCATCGCCGCCGTCGCCGTCGGCGGCTACGGACGGGGCGAAATGGCCCCGTTCTCGGATGTCGACCTGCTGTTCCTGACCCCCTACAAGATCACCGCCTGGGCCGAGAGCGTCATTGAAACGATGCTCTACATGCTGTGGGACCTGAAGCTGAAGGTCGGCCACGCCAGCCGCACGATCAAGGATTGCCTCCGCCTCGGGCGCGAGGATTTCACCATCCGCACGACCTTCCTCGAACACCGCTTCCTGACCGGCGATGTCCCCCTGGCCGAAGAGCTGGACGAACGGCTTCGCGCCGATCTCTTCTCCAGCGGCAACCGCGATTTCATCGAGGCCAAGCTCGACGAGCGCGAGCGCCGGCACAAGCGCCAGGGCGCCCGCTACATGGTCGAGCCCAACGTCAAGGAAGGCAAGGGCGGCCTGCGCGACCTGCAATCGCTGTTCTGGATCGCCAAGTACCTGCACAATGTCGACAATGCCGCCGAGCTGGTGCCGCTGGGCGTCTTCCGCCCCGAGGAATTCGAAAGCTTCGCCGATGCCGAAAGCTTCCTCTGGGCCGTGCGCTCTCATCTGCACCTGCTGGCCGGCCGGCCCAACGAACGGCTGACCTTCGACATGCAGGTCGAGGTCGCGCAACGCCTGGGCTACACCGACAAGGCCGGGCGCCGCGCGGTCGAGGTCTTCATGCAGGATTACTTCCGCCACGCCACCCGCGTCGGCGACCTGACCCGCATCTTCCTGACCAAGCTCGAGGCGACCCATGCCGGCGGCTCGGGCCCCCTGATCGATCGGCTGCTGCGGCGCAAGCCCCGTCTGTCGCCCGGCTACGTGCTGCAGCACAACCGCCTGGCGATCGAAGACCCGAAAACCTTCCTGGCCGACAAGCTGAACCTTCTGCGCCTGTTCGAGGAAGGGCTGCGCACCGACCTGCTGATCCATCCCGACGCCATGCGCCTGGTCGCCGCCAACCTGCACCTGATCGACGACGAGATGCGCAACGACGACGAGGCGGCGCAGCTTTTCATCGGCATGCTGCTGAACCACGGCAACCCCGAACGCGCCCTGCGCCGGATGAACGAACTGGGCGTTCTGGCGGCCTTCATGCCGGAATTCGAACCCATCGTCGCGATGATGCAGTTCAACATGTACCACGCCTACACGGTGGACGAACACACGATCCAGTGCATCGGCCAGCTGGCCCGCCTCGAACGCGGAGCGCTGGAGGCCGATCTGCCCGTCTCCACCCGCGCGATCCACAACGGCGTGAACCGCAAGGTGCTTTACATCGCGCTGCTCCTGCATGACATCGGCAAGGGCCGGCCCGAGGATCATTCCATCCTGGGCGCCGAGATCGCGCATGTGGTCTGCCGCCGCCTCGGCCTGACGCTGGATGAATGCGACGCCGTCGAATGGCTGGTGCGCAACCACCTGCTGATGTCCGACATGGCGCAGAAACGCGACATCGCCGATCCCCGCACTGTGGCCGATTTCGCCGGCGCCGTGGAAACCCGCAAGCGGCTTGACCTGCTGCTGATCCTGACGGTCTGCGACATCCGCGGCGTGGGCCCCGACATCTGGAACAACTGGAAGGCCTCGCTGATCCGCGCGCTCTACCGCCAGACCGCGCGCGCGCTGGAAACCGGCACCGATCAGCTGACCCGCGAAACCCGCGAGACCGAGGCCATCGCCAACCTGCGCAACGCCCTGCGCGACTGGCCCGCACGCCAGCTCGAATCCGAGATCGCGCGCCATTACCCGCCCTACTGGCAGGGGCTGCACATCACCGCGCACATGGTCTTTGCCCGGCTGCTGCGCGACCTGGTGGCCACCGGCGATCCGGCCGAGATCTGCATCGACCTGCATCCCGAAGAGGACATGGACGTCACCCGCGCCTGTTTCGCCATGGTCGATCACCCGGGCATCTTCGCCCGGCTCGCCGGCGCGCTGGCCCTGGTCGGCGCCAACATCTGCGATGCGCGCACCTACACGACCAAGGACGGCTATGTCACCGCGACCTTCTGGATCCAGGACCACGACGGCAACCCGTTCGAGGTCTCGCGCCTGCCGCGCCTGACCCAGATGATCCACCGCACCCTCAAGGGCGAGGTCGTCGCCCGCGAGGCGCTGAAGTCGCGCGACAAGATCAAGCCGCGCGAACAGGCCTTCAAGGTGCCGACGCGGGTCATCTTCGACAACGACGGGTCCGACATCTACACGATCATCGAGGTCGACACGCGCGACCGGCCCGGTCTGCTCTATGACCTGGCCCGCGCCATGGCCGAGGCGAATATCTACGTCGCGAGCGCCGTGGTCGCGACCTACGGGGAACAGGCGGTGGATACCTTCTACGTCAAGGACATGTTCGGGCTGAAATTCCAGACGCCCTCGAAACAGAAACGCCTGGAGGAGCGGCTGATCAAGGCCGTGGCCGACGGCGCGGAACGCGCCGCGCGATGAAGCCGATCCGGTTGATGTCCGGCTTCCTCACGGTAGGGGGCTGGACGCTGATGAGCCGCGTGCTGGGCTTTGTCCGCGACGCGATGATCCTGGCTTTCCTGGGCACCGGGCCGGTGTACCAGGCCTATGTCGTGGCGTTCCGGCTGCCCAACATGTTCCGCCGGTTCTTCGCCGAGGGCGCCTTCAACATGGCCTTCGTGCCGATGTTCTCGAAGAAGCTTGAAAATGATGACGATGCCCGCGCCTTCGCCGAAGACGCCCTGTCGGGCCTGGCCTCGATCCTGATCGTGCTGACCCTGCTGGCGCAGCTGGCGATGCCCTGGCTGATCCTGGCGCTCGCCTCCGGCTTCGCGGGCAAGCCGGAATTCGCGCTCTCGGTCGAATTCGGCCGCATCGCCTTCCCCTATATCCTGTTCATCTCGCTGGCCGCGCTGCTCTCGGGCGTGCTGAACGCAACGGGCCGCTTCGCGGCCGCCGCTGCCGCGCCGGTGCTGCTGAACGTGCTGCTGGTGGGCGCCATGGTGGGCGCGCATCTTCTGGGCGGCGACGTGGCGCGCGCGCTGATCTGGGCGATCCCGGTCGCCGGTGTCGCGCAGATGGCACTGGTCTGGGTCGCGGCGTCGCGCGCGGGCTTCGCCCTGCGCCCCCGCCTGCCCCGGCTGACGCCCGAGCTGAAGCGGCTGGTCCGGATCGCGGTTCCGGCGGCCATGGCCGGCGGCGTGGTGCAGATCAACCTGCTGGTTGGCCAGCAGGTGGCCTCGCATTTCGACACGGCGGTCGGCTGGCTCTACGCCGCCGACCGGCTCTACCAGCTGCCGCTGGGGGTCGTGGGCATCGCCATCGGCGTTGTCCTGCTGCCCGATCTCTCGCGCCGCCTCGCGGCGGAGGATCACACCGGCTCGCGCGATGCGCTCTCCCGCGCCGGCGAGGTATCGCTTGGGCTGACGATCCCCTGCGCCGTGGCGCTGGTGGTGATCCCGCTGCCGCTGGTCTCCGTGCTCTTCGAGCGCGGCGCCACCACCGCCGCTGACAGCGCCAGCATCGCCCAGGCGGTGGCGATCTACGGCCTCGGCCTGCCGGCCTTCGTGCTGCAGAAGATCTACCAGCCGCTGTTCTTCGCGCGCGAGGACACCCGCTCGCCCTTCCGCTACGCCCTTGCGGCAATGGCGGTGAACGCGGTGATCGCCCTGGGCCTGGCGCCCGTCGTCGGCTGGACGGCACCGGCCTGGGCCGCGACGATCGCGGGCTGGGCCATGGTGGTCCTGCTGGTCCGAGGCGCAAGACCGATGGGAGAGGTCGCGCAGTTCGACCCCCGATTCCACAGGCGCATCTGGCGCATCGTCGCCGCCTCTCTGGCAATGGGCGTAATCTGCTGGGCCCTCGCGCAGCTGATGGCGGCCGCGCTCTACACGCAAGGCATCCGCTACCTGGCGCTGGCCGGCCTGGTCGGCGCCGGCATGGTCTCGTATTTCGCCATCGCCCACATGATCGGAGCGCTGCGCCTGTCCGAGTTCAAACGCGCGTTCAAAAGGTCCTGACGCTGCGCTGACCGAGAGGTTAGAGTGAGGTATTTGGGCCAAGAAGAAGCCAGGGCGTGGTACTCCGGATCGTTAACGAAATCCTAAAACGCACCTGCAATCCCTTGATTTTCAAAGGGCGGAAAGATGTCCCACGCGTGGGACACAGCATCGTCCCCCTGCTTCTTCTTGGATGAAAATACTCCCGCGACCGGCCCGCCAAACAGCGCGCCGCGCGGGCAAGGGCTCAATCGTGCCGGATCTTCGCCCGGATCGAAGCCCAGCCCCCCGGTGCCAGGAAAAAGCTCAGCCCGAAGCCCGCGACAAAGCCGGCCAGGTCGGCCACCCAGTCGCCCGAGCCGCCGAAGATCAGCCCGAACAGCAGCTGGATCCCCAGCAGCGCGCCGATCAGCGTGAAGGCCCGGGCCTGGTTTTCGCCCACCGCGCCAAGGCCGCGCCAGAGCAGGTAGGTGAAGGCGCCGACCAGCCCGTAATCCGGCGGAAACGCCCCGCCCAGCGGGTAGGGATCGTTCAGCACCAGCCCATAGACCAGCGCCCCGAAGGCGCCCGACAGCACGAAGATCGCCAGCATCTGCCACTGCCCGAACTTCTCGGCCACCATCTTGCCCAGCGCCAGCACGAAGACCCCCGCGATCGCCGCATGGGTCAGCGAGAAATGCACGAACGGGTAGGACACGAAGCGGATCAGGTGCTCGCCTGGCCAGACGCCATTGGCCATCATCCAGTCAAAGATGTCACTCGAAAACGCGTAGGTCTGGATCCCGGCCTGGCGCCAGCCCACCGCCCCGGGCCCGCCGATCACGCCGGAGGCCCCCAGCGAAAAGATCGCCTCTGGCACCACGATCGCGATGAACAGCGCGACGACAACGGGCGGCAGCGGGTTCACCGCCGGTTCTGGTTTGCCATTGGACAAGGGGTCTCTCCTGCTGCGGGCCGGGTTGGGGCTTCTTGACGGCACCGGACCCCATGGGTAAGCGCAACGCGCAGCAATTTCCAGACGGGAGAGATCACATGTCAGAGGCAGCGGCCGGTATCGCCGGCTTCACCCCGCGCGTCTTTTCCGGCATCCAGCCGTCGGGTGGGCTGACGCTCGGCAATTACCTGGGCGCCATCAAGCGCTTTGTCGACATGCAGGGCGCCGCGTTCGAGACGATCTATTGCATGGTCGACCTGCACGCCATCACCGTCTGGCAGGATCCCGCGGACCTGACCCGCAACACGCGCGAGCTGTGTGCCGGCTTCATCGCCGCGGGCATCGACCCGACCCAGTCGATCCTGATCAACCAGTCCCAGGTGCCCGAACATGCGCAGCTGGCCTGGATCTTCAACTGCGTCGCACGGATGGGCTGGATGGGGCGCATGACCCAGTGGAAGGACAAGGCCGGCAAGAATGCCGAGGCCGCCTCGCTGGGCCTTTTCGCCTACCCGGCGCTGATGGCCGCCGACATCCTGATCTACCACGCCACCCATGTGCCCGTGGGCGAGGACCAGAAACAGCACCTTGAGCTGACGCGCGACATCGCGACCAAGTTCAACCACGATTACGGCGTCGATTTCTTCCCAATCACCGAGCCGGTGATCGAGGGCGCGGCCACCCGCGTCATGTCGCTGCGCGACGGGTCGAAGAAGATGTCGAAATCCGATCCCTCGGACATGAGCCGGATCAACATGACCGACGATGCCGACGCTATCGCCAAGAAGATCCGCAAGGCCAAGACCGACCCCGAGCCGCTGCCCGACACGCTCAAGGGGCTCGACGACCGCCCCGAGGCGCGCAACCTGGTGAACATCTACGCCGCCCTTGCCGACATGAGCGCCGAGCAGGTGATCGCCGACCATGCCGGCCAGCAGTTCGGCCAGTTCAAACCGGCCCTGGTGGATCTGGCCGTCGAAAAGCTGGCGCCGATCTCGACCGAGATGGCGCGGCTGATGGACGACCCGGCCGAGATCGACCGCATTCTCGCCGCCGGCGCCCTGCGCGCGCGTGAGATCACCGCGCCGATCCTGCGCAAGACCTACGATATCGTCGGCATGGTGCCCCCGCCGGCCTGATCCGACCCGACACATCCGGCCGGCCCCGCGCCCGGCCATATGACCGGCCCGCACCACCTGCCGCGCCCATCTGGCAGGCGCCCATCCGGCAGGCGCCCGGCCAGCCAGACCGAAAAGGACGCCGCAGGTCCCCGCCTGCGGCTGGACCCTCCCGCCCCCCGGGCATAGGGTCTGCGCGAAAGGAGACTACCATGGCCGTTGGCACCAATATCCGCACATATTTCGAGGGAAAATGGCACGAGGGCGACACGCCCATCATGCGCGCCGCCGATCACGGGGCCTGGCTCGGCTCCACCGTCTTTGACGGGGCGCGGGCCGTGAACGGGCTGGTGCCGGATCTCGACAAGCATTGCGCGCGGGTCAATGCCTCGGCCAAGGCGCTGATGCTGCGCCCCACCGTCACCACCGAACAGATGGTCGAGATCGTGCACGAGGGCCTTTCGGCCTATGCCAAAGAAACGCCGATCTACATCCGTCCGATGTACTGGGGGATCGACGGGGATCCCAGCGCGATCGTCCCGGACCCGGGCGAGACGGGCTTTGCCATCTGCCTCGAAGAGATCCCGATGGCGCCCGAAACCGCGGCGACCACGCTGACCCGGACCCGGTTCCGCCGGCCCGTGCTGGAAAACGCGGTGGTCAATGCCAAGGCCGGCGCGCTGTATCCCAACAACGCGCGGATGCTGGCCGAGGCGAAATCCAAGGGCTTCGGCAACGCGCTGGTCGCCGATGCCATGGGCAACGTGGCCGAAACCGCCACCGCCAATGTCTTCATGGCCAAGGACGGAGAGGTGTTCACCCCCATCCCCAACGGCACCTTTCTCGCCGGAATCACCCGGGCGCGGCATATCGAGAACCTGCGCGCCGACGGCGTGACGGTGCACGAAGGCGTGCTGAGCTTCGAGGATTTCCACGACGCGGACGAGATCTTCCTGTCGGGCAACCTGCAGAAGGTCACCCCGGTCAGCGCCTTCGACGACACCCGCTACCAGATCGGTCCGATCACCCGCCGCGCGCGCGATCTCTACTGGGACTGGGCCGCCTCCGCCTGAGCGCGAGACCGCCTGTCAGGGCGGGCGAGCGGCGCCCGCCGGCAATCGGTTGCACCGCCCCGTCGCTTGCGCCATGATCCGCGCCACGGGAGAGTTGGGATGCGCAAGTTCCTCGTCGTTTTGGACGACAGCCGAGAATGCCTGAACGCCATGCGGTTCGCCGCCATGCGGGCCGCCAACACGCGTGGCGGCGTGCAGATCCTGTCGGTCATCCCCCCGGATGAGTTCAACCACTGGATCGGCGTGGGCGACATCATGCGTGAAGAAGCCCGCGAGCGGATCGAGGCGCATTTCGAGGTCTTCGCCAAGTGGATGCGCGACCGTCAGGGGGTTGAGCCCGAGCTGGTGATCCGCGAGGGCGACACCGTCGACGAAATCATCCAGCAGATCGAGGACGATCCCGAAATCGGCGTTCTGGTGCTGGGCGCCGGGGCCGACAAGAAGGGGCCGGGCCCCCTGGTCAGCCAGCTGACGCGCTCGGCCGGCTCGCTGCCGGTGCCGATCACCATCGTGCCGGGCGACCTGAGCAAGGAAAAGCTCGAAGCCATCACCTGACCGCGCGCAGCCGGGCCAGGTCGGGTTTGTCCCGTACGGGCCGGGCTCACCTGGGTGGATCACGGGGATGTCACGCACTGGCGTCCAGTTTAAAACTGTTCTAAACGTTGACTTGAGCGGCCCCAGACCGCATATCCTTGGCAAGCAAACGGAGGTGCGCATGTTCATCCAGACGGAATCGACCCCGAATCCCGCAACGTTGAAATTCCTGCCCGGCCAGACCGTGCTGGAAGCCGGCACCGCCGATTTCCCCTCGGCCGAGGCCGCATCGAAGTCGCCGCTCGCCACCCGCATCTTCGCGGTGGACGGCGTGACCGGCGTGTTCTTCGGCAGTGACTTCGTGACGGTCACCAAGGCCGACGCGACCGATTGGGACCATATCAAGCCCGCCATCCTCGGCGCGGTGATGGAACATTACCAATCCGGCCTGCCGGTGATGGACGGCGGCGAGGAAATCGCCCCGGCCCATGCCGAGCATACCGGCGAAGACGGCGAAATCGTCGGCCAGATCAAGGAGTTGCTGGACAGCCGCGTGCGTCCGGCGGTGGCCCAGGACGGCGGCGACATCACCTTCCACGGCTTCGACCGCGGCGTCGTCTACCTGCACATGCAGGGCGCCTGCGCCGGCTGCCCCTCGTCCACGCTGACGCTGAAGATGGGGATCGAGAACCTGCTGCGTCACTACATTCCGGAAGTGACCGAGGTGCGCCCGGTTCTTGTCTGATCCGGCTGCCCCCGGCGGCAGCGCCCCGACCGACGGGCCGCTGCTGCTTGCCTTCGATACCTCCGGACCGCATGTCAGCGCCGCCCTGCTTCGGGGCGGCGATGTCGTTGCGGAATGCCACGAGCCCATGACACGCGGTCAGGCCGAACGCCTCGTTCCCGCGCTTCAAGAGCTTATGGCCGGGGCCGGCATTGGCTGGGACCAGCTTGACGCCATCGGTGTCGGCATCGGGCCCGGCAATTTCACCGGCATCCGCATCTGCGTCGCCACAGCGCGCGGCCTGGCCCTGGGGCTGGGCATCCCGGCGGTGGGCGTCAGCACGCTGGAGGCCGCCGCGCTCGACGCGCCCCGCCCGGTGGTGGCCACGGCGGCCGCGGCCCGCGACGGCGCCTTCTTCCAGCTTTTCGACGGCACCACGCCCGGCACACCCGACCTGATGCCGGCGGACGAAGACGGCACCGGCCTCGACCATGTCGCCCGCCGCTTCGGTCCCGAAATGCCGCTGCCGTCCTTCGACCTGCCCGGACCCCGCGCCGCCCATGGCCAGGTCGAGGCGATCGCCCGCATCGCCGCCCGGCGCTGCACCGATCCCGCCCTGCCCCGGCCCGCGCCGCTTTACATCCGCCCCGCCGACGCCGCGCCGTCGCGGGACGTGCCGCCGGTGCTGCTGGATTGATCTCTCCCGCGAACATGGCGGCGCTGCATGCCCTGGCCTTCGCCCGCTCTCCCGCGCGGCCCTGGTCCGAGGCCGAATTCCGCGACCTTCTGGGCACCACCGGCACCTACGCCGTCGGCCATGCCGAGGCCTTCGCGGTGGCCCGCGTCATCGCCGACGAGGCCGAGCTTCTGACCATCGCGACCCATCCCTCGCGCCGCCGTATGGGGCTGGCCCGGTCGATGATGACGGTCTGGCAGCGCGAAGCCATCGCCCGCGGTGCCACGCGCGCCTTTCTCGAGGTGGCCGCCGACAACCTGGCCGCGCTGCGGCTTTATCACGCCTGCGGCTATACCGAGGTCGGACGGCGAAAGAACTATTACCAGCGCCCCGGCGCAACGTCTGCCGACGCTCTGACCATGTCCCGGGACCTGAGCAACTAGACGTTCCGGAAACCTCTGCCGCCGCGGCAGAAAGCGGTTGACCCCCTGCACGGGGCTTGTCTTTGATTGGTCCGATCAAACCCGATCCGAACAACACGGGCGGTGCCGCGTCACGCGCCCCAAAAGACGAACCAACCGGGAGTATTCCACATGACCGCGATGACCAAACTTCTTGGCGCCGCAGCCGCCGTTGCCCTGGGCACCGGCGCCGCGATGGCAGAGCCCGCGCTGATCTTCGACCTTGGCGGCAAGTTCGACAAATCCTTCAACGAGGCGGCCTTCGGCGGCGCCAAGCGTTGGGCGGACGAGACCGGCGGGTCCTTCCTGGAAACCGAAATGCAATCCGAGGCCCAGCGCGAACAGGCGCTGCGCCGCTTCGCCGAATCCGGGGCCAACCCGATCGTGATGACCGGCTTTGCCTTCGGCGACGTGCTGAACCAAGTCGCGCCGGATTACCCGGACACCAAGTTCGCCATCGTCGACATGGTGGTCGAACAGCCCAACGTGCGCTCGGTGGTCTTCAACGAACATGAAGGGTCCTACCTGGTCGGCATGCTGGCCGCGATGGCCTCCGAGACCGACACCGTCGGCTTCATCGGCGGCATGGACATTCCGCTGATCCGGAAATTCGCCTGTGGCTATGCCCAGGGCGTGAAGGCCGTGTCGCCCGACGCCACCGTCATCGCCAACATGACCGGCACCACCCCGGCCGCCTGGAACGACCCGGTGCGCGGATCGGAACTGACCAACGCCCAGATCAGCCAGGGCGCCGACGTGGTCTATGCCGCGGCCGGCGGCACCGGCGTGGGCGTGCTGCAGACCGCCGCCGACGAAGGCATCCTGTCGATCGGCGTGGACAGCAACCAGAACTACCTGCACCCGGGCCAGGTCCTGACCTCGATGATGAAACGCGTCGACAACGCCGTGTACGAGGCGTTCTCGGACGGCACCGACCTGGAAACCGGGATCTACGTGATGGGCCTGGCGAACGGCGGCGTGGGCTATGCGCTGGACGAGTACAACGAAGAGCTCATCACCGAAGAGATGAAGGCCGCCGTCGACGAAGCCTCGGCCAAGATCGCCTCGGGCGAGATGGTGGTGCACGACTACATGTCGGACGAAAGCTGCCCGGCCGTCTCCTTCTGATAAGACTGGACGGGGCACTCGTCGCGCCCTTGCAGGCGCGCCTCGTCAGGGATCCGTCCCCGGCGAGGCGGGCCGTCAGGCCCGACGAGCGCCCCTCCGACAAAAGAGTGCCCGCATGACCGCCCCCGCCATCGAACTGAAGGGCATTTCCAAGTCCTTCGGCCCCGTCCAGGCCAACAAGGACATCTCGATCCGCGTCCGGCCGGGCACGATCCACGGTATCATCGGCGAGAACGGCGCGGGGAAATCCACCCTGATGTCGATCCTCTACGGCTTCTACAAGGCCGACTCGGGCGAGATCTGGATCAACGGCAATGAAACCCAGATCCCCGACAGCCAGGCCGCCATCGCCGCCGGCATCGGCATGGTGTTCCAGCATTTCAAGCTGGTCGAGAATTTCACCGTCCTTGAAAACGTGATCCTCGGCGCCGAGGACAGCGGGCTGCTGAAGCCCTCGCTGGCCCGCGCCCGCAAGTCGCTTCTGAACCTCGCGCAGGAATACGGGCTGAACGTCGATCCCGACGCCCGTATCGACGAGATCGGCGTCGGCATGCAGCAGCGTGTCGAGATCCTCAAGGCGCTCTACCGCGAGGCGCAGATCCTGATCCTGGACGAGCCCACCGGCGTGCTCACGCCCGCCGAGGCCGATCAGCTCTTCCGGATCCTTCACAGGCTGCGCGAAGAGGGCAAGACGATCATCCTCATCACCCACAAGCTGCGCGAGATCATGGAGGCGACCGACGAAGTCTCTGTCATGCGGCGCGGCGAGATGGTGGCGACCCGCACGACCTCGCAGACCACGCCCGAGGAGCTGGCCGAGCTGATGGTCGGCCGCAAGGTGCTGCTGCGCGTCGACAAGGCCCCGGCCCAGCCCGGCGGCAAGGTGCTGGAGATCCGCAACCTGCATGTCCGCGACGAGAAGGGCGTGGAACGGGTCAAGGGCATCAACCTCTCGGTCCGCGCCGGGGAAATCCTGGGCATCGCCGGGGTCGCCGGCAACGGCCAATCCGAGCTTCTCGAGGTTCTGGGCGGCATGCGCCCCGGCACCGGAGAGGTCCTGCTGAACGGCCAGCCGGTCGAACTGGTCGGCGCCAACGGCCGCGCGATCCGCGACAAGGGCATCGCCCACGTGCCCGAGGACCGCCAGCGCGAAGGGCTGATCATGGATTTCCACGCCTGGGAAAACGTGGCCTTCGGCTATCATCACGACCCCGCCTACAACCGCGGCCTGCTGATGGACAACGCCGCACTGCGCGCCGACACCGAACGCAAGATCGAAAAGTTCGATATCCGCCCCGCCGATGGCTGGCTCTCGGCCAAGAACTTCTCGGGCGGGAACCAGCAGAAGATCGTCGTCGCCCGCGAGATCGAGCGCAATCCCGACCTGCTGCTTGTCGGTCAGCCCACCCGGGGCGTCGACATCGGCGCGATCGAGTTCATCCACAAGCAGATCGTCGCCCTGCGCGACGCCGGCAAGGCCGTGCTGCTGGTCTCGGTCGAGCTGGAGGAGATCTTTTCGCTCTCCGACCGGATCGCGGTGATGTTCGACGGCCACGTCATGGGCGAACGCCTGCCCGACCAGACCGACGAGAAAGAGCTGGGCCTGCTGATGGCCGGTGTCTCCGGGCCCCGCGAGGCCACGGCATGACCCGCCTCTGCCCGCGCGCCGGAGCCGCCTGCCTGTCCCTGACCGTCGCGGCCCCCGTGCCGCACCCGGGCACGACCAACCTGGAGACCGCCTGACATGGACAAGATGCCCCACTGGGCCGACGTCATCCTGATTCCGCTGATCTCGCTGATCCTGGCCGCGTTCCTGTCGGCGCTGGTCATCCTGGCCATCGGCGAGAACCCGGTCGAAGCGCTGCAACTCATGGTCCAGGGCTCGCTCGGCTCCACCTACGGCTGGGGCTACACGCTTTATTACGCGACCAATTTCATGTTCACCGGCCTCGCCGTGGCCGTCGCCTTCCACGCCCGCATGTTCAACATCGGCGGCGAGGGGCAGGCCATGCTCGGCGGGCTCGGCGTCGCGCTGGTCTGCCTCTACGTCCCCTGGCCGCACTGGACCATCGCGCTGGTCTTCGCCATCGCCGCCTCCGCCGCCTTCGGCGCGCTCTGGGCGATGATCCCCGCCTACCTGCAGGCCGCGCGCGGCAGCCACATCGTGATCACCACGATCATGTTCAACTTCATCGCCTCCGCCTTCCTGAACTACATGCTGGTCAACGTGATGCGCCCCGCCGGCTCCATGGACCCGGCCACCGAACGCTTCCCCGAGGCCGTCAACCTGCCCACCCTGCACGAGATGCTGCTGCCCTTCGGCATCCAGTTCTCCAAGGCCGCGCCGGTCAACTTCAGCCTCGTCATCGCCATTCTCGCCTGCATCCTGGTCTGGGTCCTGATCTGGCGCACCCGCCTGGGCTACGAGATCCGCGCCTACGGCCATTCGGAACCCGGCGCGCTCTATGCCGGGATCTCGCCCTTCAAGATCATCATGATCTCCATGCTAATCTCCGGCGGGCTGGCCGGCATGATGGCGATCAACAACGTCATGGGCGAGGCCGAGCGCCTGGTCCTCAACGCCACCGAGGGCGCGGGTTTCATCGGCATCGCCGTGGCGCTCATGGGCCGCAGCCATCCCTTCGGCGTCTTCCTCGCCGCGATCCTCTTCGGCTTCCTCTACCAGGGCGGCGCGGAACTGGCGCTCTGGACGAACATCCCGCGTGAGCTGATCGTGGTGATCCAGGCGCTGGTGATCATGCTGACCGGCGCGCTGGACAACATGGTGCGGATGCCGCTTGAAAAACTTTTCCTGTCGATGCGCAAGGGACGGGCCTGATGGATTTTATCACCCTCATCCAGGTCCTGGATTCCACGATCCGCCTGACCACGCCGCTTCTGCTGGCCTGCCTCGCCGGGCTCTATTCCGAACGCGCCGGCATCTTCGACATCGGGCTGGAGGGCAAGATGCTGGCCTCGGCCTTCCTGTCGGCGGCCATCGCCTATGTCTCGGGCTCGGTCTGGCTGGGCCTGCTGGCGGGCATCGCCGCCTCGGTGCTGCTTTCGGCGCTGCATGGCCTCGCCTCGATCACCTTCCGGGGCAATCAGCTGATCTCGGGCCTCGCGGTCACCATGCTGGCCCAGGGCTTCACCGTTCTGGTCGCCCAGGACTGGTTCCAGCAGGGCGGCCGCACGCCCTCGCTGACCGGCGCAGGCCGCTTCACCGGCATCACCCTGCCCTTCGCCGACGCGCTTGAACCCGTCCCGGTCATCGGCCCGATCTATGCCGAGCTCATCTCGGGCCATTCGATCCTGGTCTACCTGGCCTTCGCCATGGTGCCGCTGACCTGGTGGATCCTGTTCCGCACCCGCTTCGGCCTGCGCCTGCGCGCCGTGGGCGAAAACCCCGCCGCGGTCGACACCGCCGGGATCTCGGTCACCGGGCTGCGCTATGCCGCCGTGCTGATCTGCGGCGTGCTCTGCGGCATCGCCGGCGCCTACCTGTCCACGGCGCTGCAGGCCGGCTTCGTCAAGGACATGACCGCGGGGCGCGGCTACATCGCGCTGGCCGCCCTGATCTTCGCCAAGTGGCGGCCCTGGCACGCGCTCTGGTCCTGCCTGCTGTTCGGCCTGCTCCAGGCGGTGGCGCTGCGCTTCCAGAACATCGACCTGGGCGGGATCGTGATCCCGGTGCAGGTGATGGATGCCCTGCCCTACATCCTGACGGTCGTGATCCTGGCCGGCTTCGTCGGCAAGGCGATCCCGCCGCGCGCGGGTGGCGAACCCTATGTCAAGGAACGCTGACCAGGCTCTTCCCGCCGATGTGAAACCCGATGGCGCGCCTTGCGCGCCATACCCGCTTGCCCCTCCTTGCGGGGGGGATTTATTGTAGGGTCATGCAAGTCTATCTCCCCATCGCCGAGGTCTCGGTCAACGCGTTCCTGATCCTCGGCCTTGGCGGGCTGGTGGGCGTCCTTTCGGGCATGTTCGGGGTCGGTGGCGGGTTTCTCGCCACGCCGATGCTGTTCTTCATCGGCATCCCCCCGGCGGTCGCGGTGGCGACACAGGCGAATCAGATCGTCGCCTCCTCCGTCTCGGGGCTGCTTGCACATTTCCGAAGACGCACGGTGGATTTCCGGATGGGCACCGTGCTGCTGGTGGGCGGACTCGTCGGGTCCGGCTCCGGCATCTACATCTTCAACTACATGAAAAGCCTGGGCCAGGTGGACCTGCTGGTACAGCTCTCCTATGTGGTCTTCCTTGGCATCGTCGGCGCGCTGATGTTCGTCGAAAGCCTGAACGCGATCCGCCGCGCGAAAAAGGTCGGGCCCCAGCCGCGCCGCGACCGCCGGCACAAAAGCTGGATCTACGCGATGCCGGTCAAGATGCGGTTCCGCACGTCCGGGCTCTACATCTCGGTGATCCCGCCGCTGCTGGTCGGCGGGCTGGTGGGCGTGCTCTCGGCGATCATGGGGGTCGGCGGCGGCTTTGTCATGGTGCCGGCGATGATCTACCTGCTGAACATGCCGACCAAGGTGGTGGTGGGCACCTCGCTCTTCCAGATCACCTTCGTCGCCGCCTTCACCACGATGCTGCATGCCACGACGAACTACACCGTCGATGCGGTTCTGGCCCTGCTGCTGCTGGTCGGCGGCGTGGTCGGCGCGCAGTTCGGCACCCAGATCGGCCTGCGGCTCAAGGCCGAACAACTGCGCATCCTACTGGCCAGCCTCGTTCTTGCGGTCTGCGGCAAGCTCGCGCTGGACCTGCTTCTGAAACCGGCGGAGATCTACTCGCTGAACCCGGTGCTGAACTGATGCGCTGGCTGGCGCTGATCCCGCTGCTGCTGCTTGTGCCCCTGTCCACCCGGGCCGAAGAGGTCGTGCTGGGCCTGTCGAGCGACAAGGTCTCGATCACCACCAGTTTCGACGGCTCCGACCTGCTGATCTTCGGCGCGGTCAAGCGCGAGGCCCCCATCGTCGAGGATCCGCCGATCGAAGTGGTGATCACAGTCTCGGGCCCGTTCGAGCCGGTGATGGTCCGGCGCAAGGACCGGCGTGCGGGCATCTGGGTCAACACCGACGCGGTCGAGGTCGATCTCGCGCCCAGCTTCTACGCCGTCGCCTCCTCCGGCCCTCTCGACGAGGTGCTGAGCGCGACCGAGAACCTGCGCCACAACGTGACGATCAACCGCGCGATCCGCCTGGTCGGCGCCCCGCCCAGCATCACCGACGCCTACAACTTCACCGAGGCGCTGGTGCGGATCCGCACCCGCTCGGACCTCTATCAACGGCTGGAAGGCGCGGTGGCGGTGGACGAACACACGCTGTTCCGCACCTCGATCTCGATGCCCGCGAACCTGACCGAAGGGTCCTATGTCACGCGGATCTTCCTGACCCGCAGCGGCAACGTGGTCTCGCAATACGAGACGCTGATCGACGTGCAGAAGGTCGGGCTGGAACGCTGGATATTCGAGCTCTCGCGCGAACAGCCGATGGTCTACGGCCTGCTCTCGCTGTTCATCGCGGTGGCGGCGGGATGGGGCGCGTCCGCCGGGTTCGCCCTGCTGCGACGGTAACGCGGGCGGGGCGGCCGATGGTCTCCGCCCTGCCCTCGCCGTTCATCGCGGTCGCGGCGGGATGGGGCGCGTCCGCCGGGTTCGCCCTGCTGCGACGGTAGCGCGGGCGGGGCGGCCGATGGTCTCCGCCCTGCCCTCGCCGTTCATCGCGGTCGCGGCGGGATGGGGCGCGACCGCCGGGGTCGCTCAGCTGCGAAAGTAGCGCAGGCGGGGCCGCCGATGGTCTGCGCCCTGCCCTCGCCGTTCTTCGCGGTGGCGGCGGAATGGGGCGCGCCCGCCGGGGTCGCCCTGCTGCGAAAGTCGCGCGGGCGGAGAGGCTGCGCCGGAGTATTTTTCCAAAGGTGAAACCAGGGGCGTGGCGCGCAAATCCCTAACGCACCGTTAAAACGCCGCTGTAACCCCTTGATTTCCAAAGGGCGGCCAAGTGTCCCACGCGTGGGACACGCTCCACGCCCTGTCTTCTTCTTGGTCCCAAATACCTCCCGCCGGAGGCGTCCGCACTCTCCCCCGGCGCCACGAACCGATCAGGGACGCCATGCCCGCAGCCGCACCACGGCCGGACCCTTCGCGCGCCGTCCCCTGCTTCATCTTTGCCCAAATACCTCATTCCCCGGCCCCAGCCTGGCGCCGTCAGAACAGAAGAAGGCGCCCCGGGATCAGCCCCGGCCGATATAGGGCATCTTTGTCGCCATGACGGTCATGAACTGGACATTCGCCTCCAGCGGCAGGCCCGCCATGTAAAGAAGCGCGTCGGTGACGTTCTTCACGTCCATCGACGGATCCGGCTCCTGCCCCGCGGCAATGGCCCGCTCGTGCTGCTCGGCCACCATGTCGGTGCGGGCGTTGCCGATGTCGATCTGCCCGCAGGCGATGTCGAACGGCCGCCCGTCAAGGCTCAGCGTCCGGGTCAGCCCGGTGACGGCATGCTTGGTCGCGGTATAGCTGACCGACCCGTCGCGCGGCACATGGGCCGAGATCGAGCCGTTGTTCACGATGCGCCCGCCCTGCGGATCCTGCCGCCGCATGTGTTTGAAGGCCTGCCGCGCGCAGAGGAACATGCCGGTGAGGTTCACGTTCACCACCTGCAGCCAGCTCTCCACCGGCACCTCGTCGATCGGGCCGGCATGGCCGAACATGCCCGCATTGTTGAACAGCATGTCCAGCCGCCCGGTCTGTTCGACGAAACCGTCGAAGGCCTGTTCCACCGCGTCAGGATCGGTCACGTCGCAGGGCAGGACGACGGCGCGGTCCTGGCCCTGCGCCACCGCCTCGAGCCGGTCGGCACGGCGGGCGATCAGGCCGACGGTCCAGCCCGCATCGAGAAAGGCGCGCGCGGTGGCCTCGCCGATGCCGGAGCTTGCCCCGGTGATGATGATGGTGCTCATGGTTCCTCCCCTTCCAGTTCAAGTGCCGCTGCAGGCGCGGCGCGCAGGTCTTCGGTGCTCAGTGGCATCGTCGGTTTTGCCAGCCGGTTGCGGACCACCCAGATCAGCCGCTCCTGTGCGCGGGTGATCGCGACATAGGCCAGCCGTTTCCACAGCGGCTGCCCCGCCTCCACCCGCCCTGTCCGCGCGGCGGCAAAAAGGTCGGGGGCGAAGACCTGAACGGTGTCCCATTGCGAGCCCTGCGCCTTGTGGATCGTCACCGCCGCGCCGTGCAGGAAGGTCGCGCCCATGCGGGCGGCGAAGGGGATGAAGGGCTCTTCCTCTTCCGGCTTCTCGATCTTCACGATCGACGCGGCAGAGACCTGCGGATCCTCGGCGCCGATCACGTGCAGCCGCGAAAACCCCGGCTTGCGCCCGGGACCAAGATAGACCACCTGCGCCCCCTTGATCAGGCCCCGCGCCTCGAGATCCAACCGGCGCTTGCGGTGTTTCAGGGGCAGTTCGATCCCGTCGCAGATCAGCGGCTCGCCGGGCAGGAGCGCATCCTCGGGCGCGCCATAGACCGTGCGGAAGGCGTTGATCAGGCGGATCCGGGTGACATTGCGCCAGACCAGCACGGGCGAGCGCGCCATCAGGTCGACCTCCACCCGCTGGCCCCAGACGACGCGGTCGTCCTGGCGGGATTTCTCCTCGACCATGCGTTCGAAATCCTCGAAGCGCAGGTCCGGGTCGGCCAGCGCATGGGCGAGGTCGAGGATCGGGTTGTCGGCCTCCTGCCGGTGAATGCGCGAGAGCATCAGCTTGCGCGGCTCGGGCAGCGCGTCAAAGACCATGGAGCCGGACTGGTTCACCGGGGCCAGCTGCGCGGGATCGCCGAACAGGAGGAGGGTCGGGAAGATCTCTTTCAGATCCTCGAACTGGCGGTCGTCGAGCATCGAACTTTCATCGACGAATCCGATGTCCAGCGGGCCTTCGCGCCGCTTCCAGCCGGTGATGAAATCGGACCCGCGCAGCCCGATCGCGGCCAGCGTGCCGGGGATGGACTTGTTCGCCTTGTAAAGCGCGGCGGCGCGGTCGAGCGTTTCGTCCGAGAGGTCCTCGATCACGGGGCGCTCCTCGACGCTGCCGGCCAGCCAGTCGGCGAGCTTTTCGTATTCCGGATCATAGACGGGCGTGTAGAGGATGCGGTGGATCGTGGTGGCCGGCACCCCGCGCAGGCGCAGGACCGAGGCCGCCTTGTTGGTGGGCGCCAGGATCGCCAGCGTGCGGCGGTCGGACTTGCGGCGGCTTTCGTAATCGCCGGAGACGACCTCGACCCCCGCCTCGGCCAGGGCCTTGTAGAGTTCAGCCAGAAGGAGGGTCTTGCCCGATCCGGCCTTGCCGATCACGGCGGCGACGCCGGCGCCGTCGGATCTGGGCGGGATCAGCAGGCCATCGTCGAGGTTGACGCCGGCCTTGCGCAGCATCTCGGTGACGCTGTCGTAAGCCGTGGCCTGGTCGTCGGAAAAGGTAAGCGCGGGGACCGTCATGGCGCGACCATAAGGCCGCGCCTGCACGGGCGCCAGATGGGCTCAGGCGGTTTTGGCGAACATCGGGCGGACAGGGCCGCCGAAATCGCGATCGAACCAGCGGCGCGACATCGTGGGCGAGACCCGGGCGCGGACCGCGACCTTCGATTGCGCCGCTTCGGAGAATTCCCAGAGCCCGACCGAGATTTCGTCCCGGCCTTCGCCCCGGCTGCCGAGGATTTCGGGGCAGGAGCCGATGGCGCGGTAGATGCGGCGCATGCGGGCGTCGAAGACACCGACGAAATGGCGGATGCCGAAGCCGGTCATGACCTCTCCGCCGCCGAGCATGAGGGCCGCGGCGACATTGGATTTCGCGTCCTTGGACAGGCAGAAGCGGGTGCATTCCCAGATCAATGGCGAGACGACGGCGCCCCCGCCCATGATGTCGCTGAAGACATCGTTGACCATGGTGGGGCCGGTGGTGGGCAGGAAACGCATGGAGCCGCCATGGCTGCCGTCGTCGTTCTGCCAGATAACGTAGAGCGGATCGAGCGCGTCATATGCGTCGCGTTCCTCGCCCGCGTCGTTCACCTGGACAGGCCAGCCCAGGCGATCGCGGAACTGGCAGGTGCGGTCGCGGAACATGGAGCGGGCGAGTGCGGGATGCTTGTGAAGGTCGTGAGCATAGATGTAGCGCAGCATTGGATGTCCCCTTCGTCGTGCGATGGGGAAAGCCTGCGTTGATCTTGGTTAAGATCGCCTCGGACCGGCGGTCTTGGTGTTAACTGTTTCGGGCGCAACACCCCCTCGCCCGCCCTGGCAGGCGGTCTCGGTCCCCGGGGACAGGGGGCGGGTCAGACCATGATCAGCCCCCGGGCCAGCGCCCGGGCGACGGCATGGGTGGTGTTCATCGCACCCAGCTTGAACCGGGCGCTTTCGATATAGACCCGCAGCGTGTGTTCCGAGATCGACAGAGTCTCGGCGGTCTGCGCGCGGCTGTAGCCCATGGCCAGCAGGGTCATCGCATCGACCTCGCGGGGCGACAGGGTCTGGGCCGCCTCGGGCTGCCGGTTGGGTTCGAATTCCAGAGCCTTCCGGTTGAAGTAGTGGGCGATCAGGATCAGATCGCGGCTGTGGGCGGCGGTGAAGGCGGACCAGACATCATCGTCGCAATCGTGGCTGACGGTGAAGAGCGCGAATTGCCCGTTCGGCCCCCGGATCGGCACGGAAAACCCCTGGTTGCCGACCCCGTATGCCCGCGCCTCCTGCAGGAAGGCGCGCGCCGCCTTGCCCGTCCAGTCCAGCCGCTTCCAGTCCACCGGGTGAAACCGCTGGTAGCAGCCGATGATCACCGGATCGATGCGGATGTAATTCTGCTGCAGGTATCGCTCACGCCAGGCGTTCGCATAGGTGCCGCAGCCATATTGTTCGCCGGCGCTGTCGACCCAGTGATAGACCACGTGATTGATCCCGTAGAGATCGCGGATCTCCTCGGTGGCCCGTTGAAGTCCCTCAAGCTCGCTGGTGTCGTCCAGCGCCTCGAGAATCCTGTTCAGGTCGTCCTGTCGCGTTATCTTGGAGCCGTCCACGCGCATTCTCCGCCTGGGACGCAATCTCGGCCGCCGCGATGAGAGTGGCATCATCCAGTTGCTCGGCCAGGTTTGTCATTCCGTTGGCCGTGGCAAAGGATTTCAGGTCGGCGAGAACGTCCAGTATCCAATCGTTCTGCATGGTCATGCTCGCTCCTAGAGAGTTAATGAGTGCTTAACACAACCATAGCATGCGCCCTTGTGTTAGGACATTCGCGGGTTTTTTCTCCCCAGATCTGGTGAGGGGGGGCCGGGCCAAGGTCTTGAAATGCGGCGACCGTGCTTTGAAACGCAAACCGCCCGCTCTGTCGAGCGGGCGATTCGGGCAGTTATCCACAGGGCCGGGTCAGCGGCGGCCGGCTTCCAGCGCGTCCTCGAAGGTGCGCAGTCCGGTCCGCGGCGCCTGAACCAGGACCGACATGTTGCCCGGCAGATGCTCGTTGCGTCGCATCTTCATGTGGGCGGCCGGAAGCTCCTTCCACTCGAAGACCTCGGACATGCAGGGGTCCAGCCGGCGTTCCAGCATCAGCTTGTTGGCCGCGGCCGCCTGCTTGAGATGGGCGAAATGCGACCCCTGCACCCTCTTCTGGTGCATCCAGAGATAGCGGACATCGAAGGTGCAGTTGAAGCCGGTGGTGCCGGCGCAGATGACAACCATGCCGCCCTTCTTCACCACGAAGGTGGAGACCGGGAAGGTCGATTCACCGGGGTGTTCGAAGACGATGTCGACGTTGTTGCCCTTGCCGGTGATGTCCCAGATCGCCTTGCCGAAGCTGCGCGCCTCCTTGAACCACGTCGCGTATTCCGGCGTGTTCACGGTGGGCAGCTGGCCCCAGCAGTCGAAATCCTTGCGGTTCAGCACGCCCTTGGCGCCCAGGCTCATGACGAAGTCGCGCTTTGTCTCGTCCGAGATCACGCCGATCGCATTCGCCCCCGCAGTGTTCACCAGCTGGATCGCATAGGAGCCAAGGCCCCCCGAGGCGCCCCAGACCAGCACATTCATGCCCGGCTTCAGCTCGTGCGGCGGGTGGCCGAAGAGCATCCGGTAGGCGGTGGCCAGTGTCAGCGTATAGCAGGCGGCCTCTTCCCAGGTCAGGTGCTTGGGCCGTGGCATGAGCTGCTGCGCCTGGACGCGGGTGAACTGGCTGAAGGACCCGTCCGGGGTTTCATAGCCCCAGATCCGCTGGCTGGGTGAATACATCGGGTCGCCGCCGTTGCATTCCTCGTCATCGCCGTCGTCCTGGTTGCAGTGGATGACGACCTCATCCCCGACCTTCCAGGTCTTCACGTTTGAACCGACGGCCCAGACGATGCCCGACGCATCGGAGCCCGCGACATGATAGGGCGCGCCATGTCCGTCAAAGGGCGAGATCGGCTGACCAAGCGCGGCCCAGACACCGTTGTAATTGATCCCGGCCGCCATCACGAGGACCAGCACGTCGTGGCTGTCGAGCTCGGGCACGTCGACGACCTCTTCCATCATGGCCGTGTCCGGTTCGCCGTGGCGCTCCTTGCGGATCGCCCATGCGTACATCTTCTTGGGCACGAAGCCCATCGGGGGCATCTCCCCCATCTCGTACAGGTCCTTCTCCGGCGCCTCGTATTGGGCAATGCCGCTTTCGGTATCCAATGCCATTAGAGCCTCCTGATCCTCAGCCATGTCGTGCCGCGCCGCAGAAGGCGCTGGTCAGAACGTGACCTAGAAATATCCGCGCAATATTGCAACACCAAATCTATCTGTTTTGTAATTTTATGACCCAGCAGGTGCAGAAAAAGCCTTCGCGCCTGCGGCATCCGCCCGGATATGCCCTGAGATGCGTCGGATTGGGGTCAAGAGGACGGTTGTGAACGCCACACCGACGCCAATCCGCCGACGCCGCATTGCAGCGAATTGACAAGGACTGATACTTTCGGTTTAGACGGACGAAACGCAAGATTATTTCCCCATTTGACCTGAGGGACCCTGTCATGACCGAGACCCCAAAAGACCGCCCCTGGCTGATCCGCACCTATGCGGGCCATTCCACCGCCCAGGCATCGAACGCGCTTTACCGAAGCAACCTGGCCAAGGGGCAGACCGGCCTGTCGGTGGCCTTCGATCTGCCGACCCAGACGGGATACGACAGCGATCACGTGCTGGCCCGTGGCGAAGTCGGCAAGGTCGGCGTGCCGGTCTGCCACCTGGGCGACATGCGGGTGCTGTTCGACCAGATCCCCCTGGACCAGATGAACACCTCGATGACGATCAATGCCACGGCCCCCTGGCTGCTGGCGCTTTACATTGCGGTGGCCGAGGAACAGGGCGCGGATATCGCGACCCTGCAGGGCACGGTGCAAAACGACCTGATCAAGGAATACCTGTCGCGCGGCACCTACATCTGCCCGCCAAAGCCATCCCTTCGGATGATTGCGGACGTCGCCGAGTATTGTTATGCCCACGTACCGAAGTGGAATCCGATGAACGTCTGCTCCTACCATTTGCAGGAAGCAGGCGCGACTCCGGAACAGGAACTGGCCTTTGCCCTTGCGACGGGACAGGCCGTTTTGGACGAGCTGCAACCAAGGGTTGCAGACGCCGATTTTCCGCGACTTGTCAGTCGTATTTCATTCTTCGTTAACGCGGGTATCCGGTTTGTGACCGAAATGTGCAAGATGCGCGCATTTGTGGATCTTTGGGACGAGATTTGTGAAACGCGTTACGGTGTGACTGATCCCCGGTATCGCCGGTTTCGTTATGGTGTCCAGGTCAATTCTCTTGGACTGACAGAACAACAGCCGGAAAACAACGTTTACCGTATATTAATTGAAATGCTGGCTGTCACTCTTTCAAAGAAGGCCAGAGCCCGCGCCGTGCAATTGCCGGCCTGGAACGAAGCGCTCGGCCTGCCCCGTCCCTGGGATCAGCAATGGTCGATGCGCATGCAGCAGATCCTCGCCTACGAGACAGACCTGCTGGAGTACGAGGATCTCTTCGACGGCAATCCCGCGGTGGACCGCAAGGTGGAGGCGCTGAAAGACGGCGCCCGCGCCGAACTGGCCAATCTCGATTCAATGGGCGGCGCGGTTGCCGCGATCGACTACATGAAGTCCCGGCTGGTAGAGTCGAATGCCGAACGGCTGAACCGGATCGAAGCCGGGGAAACAGTTGTGGTCGGCGTCAATCGCTTTACCACGTCCGAGCCTTCTCCGCTTATGACCGAGGGCGGCGATATCATGGTCGTCAATCCCGAGGTCGAACAGGAACAGATTGATAGACTGAATGCCTGGCGCGCGGAGCGGGACGAGGAAAAGGTGATCAAAGCCTTGGAATCCCTTCGCAAAGCCGCCGCATCCGGGGCCAATATCATGCCACCTTCGATTGCCGCAGCAAAGGCGGGTGTGACAACCGGGGAATGGGCCGAAGAGATGCGGCGGGCCCACGGCACCTATCGCGGCCCGACCGGCGTATCGCGTGGCGTGTCCAACAAGACCGAGGGTCTGGACGACTTGCGCGAGATGGTCGACACGGTCAGCGACAGGCTTGGGCGCCGGCTGAATTTCATGGTTGGCAAGCCCGGCCTCGACGGCCATTCCAATGGCGCGGAGCAGATTGCCTTCCGCGCGCGCGACTGTGGAATGGACATTACCTACGACGGGATTCGCCTCACGCCGGCGGAAATCGTGGCCGATCTGAAGGAAAAAGACAGCCACGTGCTTGGTCTTTCAATTCTTTCCGGCAGTCATTTGCCCTTGGTTCACGAGGTCATGACGCTAATGCGCGACAGCGGACTGGGTCATATTCCCGTGATCGTCGGGGGCATTATTCCGGACAAGGATGCCGATGCGCTGCGGGCCGGGGGAGTCGCCAAAGTCTACACACCAAAAGATTTCGAGCTGAATTCGATAATGATGGACATCGTCAGGCTCGCGGATCCGGCATCAGTGGCTGCAGAATAGTAAATACAGCGCGGGGAATTTGATGCTAAGGAGCGTCAATTCTCCGCCACGTCATCTTGTAAAAAAAGGATTGGTGCCTATTTTCTTCTCCCCGAAATAATCTATGATTACAAACTCGATGGGGATAAAAAGGAGAAAAAATGCCTATTGACCTGACCTCCATGACGAGCAAGGAACTGGAAGATCTTCGGAGCCAGGTGGACCTTGCATTGCGCGATGCGGTCGTCCGTGAGAAAGCCCAAGCCCGGCAAGCCGCCGAAAAGGCAGCTGCAGAATTTGGATTTTCCTTGTCCGATGTTTTGAACGGAGGCCCCGACGGGTCCCGTCGCAAATCGGATGACAAGCCGGTCTCGCCGCCGAAATACCGCAATCCCGACGATCCGACCCAGACCTGGACGGGCCGCGGGCGCAAACCCGGCTGGTTCAATGACGCACTGGCCAATGGGGCTGCTCCGGAAGACATGGAAATCTGACGCAGACCTCTGAAAGAGCCACTGCCGGAGATGTTCGGCAGTCACGGCCAGGAATGGCCGGGTCCGCTCCGCTCGGCCATTCACCCGAAATCGGATCCGAACCAAGTGCTCAGCAACGAAACCCGGCTTTGCGCCGGGTTTCCTGTTTTAAGGGGGCCGGTGTTCGGGCCCGATCCTTTCTCGCCCCGATCCTTTCTCATTGTCTTCCCCGACGCGACCGGCCTTTGCCGCCATCCGGGCTTGACGCCACCGCCACATTGGAAAACCTGATCCGGACCGATTGCGGCCCGCCGGCCCCGATCCGCGAAGACAAGAAAGGAATTCTTCCGTGACCATCCATATCGGCGCCGCCGCCGGAGACATTGCCGAAACCGTCCTGATGCCGGGCGACCCCTACCGCGCCCGCTGGGCGGCCGAAACCTTTCTGAAGGCGCCGAAACTGGTCAACGAGGTGCGCGGGATGCTGGGCTATACCGGCACGTGGAACGGCCACCGGGTTACGATCCAGGGCTCGGGCATGGGGATGCCGTCGCTGTCGATCTACGTGAACGAGCTGATCCGCGATTACGGCGCCAAGACCCTGATCCGCATCGGCTCCTGCGGGGGGATGCAGGAACATGTGAACCTGCGTGACGTGATCGTCGCCATGACCGCGACCAGCGTCAGCACACCGTCGCTGGGGATTTTCCGCGAGTTGAACTTCGCCCCCTCCGCCGACTGGTCGCTGCTGCGCGCCGCCGTCGCCGCGGCCGAGTCGAAGGGCACGCCGACCCATGTGGGCGGGATTTATTCGTCGGATGTCTTCTATGACGAACGGCCCGACCTGAACGAGCAGATGGTGCGCCACGGGATCCTGGGCGTCGAGATGGAAGCGGCCGAGCTCTACACCCTCGCCCTGCGCCACGGCTGCCGCGCGCTGGCCGTGCTGACCGTGTCCGACCACCTGCTGACCGGCGAAGCGCTGCCCTCGGAAGACCGCGAGAAGAGCTTTGGCGACATGGTCGAGATCGCCCTGAGCGCCGCCTTCGCCTGAGCCCTAGCGGCCGTGAGACCGGTCGTAGCCGCTGACCTGCGGCTGCGCCCAGCCCGCAAGCGCGCCGTCCGAGGGCGCGAAGACCTCGACCAGCAGCGGGTGACAGGCGGCGGTATCGCTGGAATGCTCGGCCGAGCAATCGCCGCCCGGGCAGGCGCTGAGCGCGCCGAGCAGGTCGATCTCCGCGAAGAACTCCAGGTGATCGCCGGGGCGCACCGGGCTGGCCTTCATGAAATACTGGCCCGTGTCCCGCGTGAAGCCGGTGCACATGAAGACGTTCAGCACGTCATGCACATGGGGCTCGGCCTCGGCCACGGAACAGCCAAGGTGGTCGGCCAGGGCGCGGGTCAGGTTGGAATGGCAGCAATGGTGATATTGCGTGCCGGCCAGCAGGTTGCCGGTATAGGGATCGCAGCGGGTGCCGATCACGTCGTGCACGCTGCCCCCGAAGGCGTCGATCCCGTACCAGTCCAGCGTATCCTCGACGATCGTGGCCATGGGACGCAGATGCGGGAAGGCGGACCACATCCGCTCGCCCGTCGTCAGGTGCGTGCCATGCAGGGCGCGGGTCTTGCCGGAATAGAAGCGTCCGGAAAGATCGGCCGCGTTCCACAGGTTCAGGTCACCGACCTGCGGACCCTCGACCGAGGAAATGCGAAAGAATTGCCCTGCCGTGACGGTGAAGGTGGCGGCGTCTCTCGGGGCGACCAGCACCTCCGAGATCTTCTGCGCTGTCTTCCGTGCCGTGCGATACAGGTCCAGATCGGGCCGCGGGAGCGTCCGCGTCGGGTAGCATATCACCGGCGCGACGGCACGGCGTTGCTCTGCATCTGCGGGGGGCGGGTACATGGGGATCGTCCTGGCTGCTGCGGGAAAGCGGTGGACGATCAGGTTAGCCCTGCATGCGACCGGGCGCCAGAGGGGCGGCCTTCGGCTGATCGGGTCAAGGGAGAAATCCGGGGGTCGGCGTCCAATGACAGGGCCAGACACCTGCCCGGCGACAATCGGACAAGAGGACAGTGAGGCCACCGGCAGCCCGCGTCGCAGGTGCGACCGCGCTGCCGGGTCAGCTCAGCCCCATCAGGCCGCCGCGTAGTACTCGAAGAGATCGGGCTCTTCGTCGTTCTGCACGATGGCCGGCTCGGGCGAATAATAGGCCCAGGCCTCGTTCAGGATATCGAGCGCGTGTTGCACTTCGACGGCGGGCGCGGCCTGGGCCGCTTGCGTGTTCGACAGATCCATCAGGAACTCCGTAACTGTCAGAGCTCCTCCCTGCCCCGCTATCTAGGTGCTCGCCGGGGTCGGGTCACCCGACAATGCTGCATTGCAGGCATTCACTTGCCGCAATGCAGCATTATCCCGATATGGCCTTACAGCACCACCACGTCGAGCGGCGGGAAGCCGTTGAACCCGACCGAGGCATAGCTGGACGTGTAGGCGCCGCAGTTGCGGATCACGACACGATCGCCGGCGGTCAGGCCGACAGGCAGCTGCACCGGGGTCTTTTCGTAGAGCACATCGGCGCTGTCGCAGGACGGGCCGGCCAGGACACAGGGGCCGGTGGCCTCGTGGTCACGGTCGGTCGCGCACTGGTAGCGGATCGCCTCGTCGATGGTTTCGGCCAGGCCCGAGAACTTGCCGATGTCCAGATAGACCCAGCGGTGCAGGTCACTGTCCGACTTGCGCGAGACCAGCATGACCTCGGCCGCGATGGCGCCGGCATTGGCGACCATGCCGCGGCCCGGCTCTGCCATGACCTCGACATCGCCGAAGCGGTCGCGCACCATCGAGATGACGCTGGCCGCATAGGGCGTGGGGGCCTCGATGACTTCGCCGTAGAAGGCCGGGAAGCCGCCACCGATGTTCAGCAGGTGCAGGTCATGCCCGGCCGCGCGGGCGGCCTCCCAGGTGCCGGCCACCTCGTCCAGCGTCGGCGCCCACATCGAGGCGCGACGGGTCTGAGAGCCGACATGGAAGCTGAAACCCACCGGCTCCAGGCCCAGGTCGACGGCACGGTCGAGCAGCTCCAGAGCCATGGCGCGGTCGCAACCGAACTTGCGGCTGAGCGGCCAGTCGGCTTCCGACGCCTCGACGATCAGGCGGATGTAGACCTGTGCACCGGGGGCATGGGCGGCGATCTTCGCCAGCTCTTCATCGGAATCCGCGGCGAACAGGGTCACGCCGGCGCGGTGAGCGAAGGCGATGTCGGACGCCCGTTTCACGGTGTTGCCGAAGGAGATATGCGATGCGGGCGCGCCGCGCGACAGGCAAAGCTCGATCTCGCCACGGCTGGCCGCGTCGAAATGGCTGCCAAGCGCGACAAGCGTGTCGATGATTTCCGGGGCCGGGTTGGCCTTCACGGCATAGTGGATCCGGGCGTGGCCCAGGCCGGCCTGCAGCGCGTGGAAATTGTCGGTGACCACGTCGGTGTCCAGAACAAGGGTCGGACGCTCGAAGCTGTTGAGTTCGATGAACGCTTCGACGCGGGACAGATCGCGCGCGCGATCGCGCACCGAGAATTCGGTTACATAGGCGGTCATGGGCATCTCCAGTAGACCCAGCCCGGGAAGGGGCCAAAATTCCAAGGGAGACGTTACCGTCGCTACGTAACCATTGGCCTTGGGGTCATGCCCTGGGGCCCTGGGACAGAGGCGCGTGCGTTGGCGTCACTGTTCGCGCATATCGGGCAAGATGCAGAGTCGATCAAGGGGGAAATTGCGCGAGCTTTCAAAAAATTGCGCGCGCTGGTCCGGGGCCCACAGCGGCGCGATCGTGCTTACGGACGACGGCCCGGGAAAAGATGAGCCCCGCGCCCTTGGTCCGGCCCGGCTGCCGCGCCAGTCTAGGAACGCGAAAGGCCGCCGGCTGGTCCCGCCGACGGCCTTTTTCGATTGCGCGGAGGTCTGGCTCAGACGACCCGTTCCACCATCATCTTCTTGATCTCGGCGATCGCCTTGGCCGGGTTCAGCCCCTTGGGGCAGGTCTTGGCGCAGTTCATGATCGTGTGGCAACGGTACAGCTTGAAGGGATCCTCCAGCTCGTCCAGACGCTCGCCCGTGGCCTCGTCGCGGCTGTCGATGATCCAGCGGTAGGCGTGCAGCAGTGCGGCGGGGCCAAGGTAGCGATCGCCGTTCCACCAATAGCTGGGGCACGAGGTCGAGCACGAGGCGCACATCACGCATTCATACAGCCCGTCGAGCTTCTTGCGATCCTCGATGGATTGCTTCCACTCTTTCGCGGGGCGGTTCGTCTTGGTTTCCAGCCACGGCATGATCGACGCATGCTGGGCGTAGAAATGGGTCAGGTCGGGGATCAGGTCCTTGACCACCGGCATGTGCGGCAGCGGGTAGATCTTCACGTCGCCCTTGATCTCGTCCAGGCCGTAGATGCAGGCCAGCGTGTTGATCCCGTCGATGTTCATCGCGCAGGACCCGCAGATGCCTTCGCGGCAGGACCGGCGGAAGGTCAGCGTCGGATCGATCTCGTTCTTGATCTTGATCAGCGCGTCCAGGACCATCGGCCCGCACTTGTCCATGTCGATGAAATAGGTATCGACCCGGGGGTTTTCACCATCGTCGGGGTTCCAGCGATAGATCTGGAACTTACGGACGTTCTTCGCGCCTTCCGGCTTGGGCCAGGTCTTGCCGGTGCGGATGCGCGAATTTTTCGGCAGCGTGAGTTCAACCATGTCTCGTCTCCTGGTGCGCGTCTCCGGCCGTGGGCCGGGATCTCTGGGGTCGGAAGAAGCGGGTCATCGGCCCGCCTCTGGCAGGTGGAAGGTCAGCCCGGCCGTCTCGGCCAGCTGAAGAATGCGGGCGGCATCCTGCGGGAAATGCGCCGCGATCAGTTCGGACAGTTCGAAGTCATGGGCGACAAGCCACAGCAGGATGCCGAATTCGGGATCGCCGGCCAGCAGCTCGGCTCGCTTGTCGGCGCCCAGCTCGGCGGCATCCCTGACCTCCGGCTGGAAAGAGGAGCCGCGACCGTAGCGCTGGACCTCGCCCAGATCCAAATCGTGGGGCTCCAGTCCGATCGCGGCCATCCGGTCCGCCCGGTACGTGTCGGATGCGATCCAGCGGTCATAAAGCACCGGCACCACGTCCTCGCGCCCCGAGGCGATCTGCAGCGCGACGGTATAGCTGCGGCAGGCGCGGGTCATGATCCGCATCCGCTCGACAGCGCCATAGCCGCTGTTGCCCTTGATCTTCTGCAGAAGGGAGGCCGCCCAGTTCAGGAATCTGCGGTAGATCAGCACGGTCTGTTCTTCGTCATGCCAGATCGCCCGGGCGTCGGGGCGGGGCATCATGTCCTCGCAGGACACGATGGTCAGCGGGGTCGGCCCGGCCAGGGCAAGCGCCTCGCCCAGCGGCAGGCCGGCAGCCTGCACCTTCGCCCCGCCCTGGCGGATGTCCAGACTGCGGTGGCTGCCCAGGGGATCCTGAGCGCGCTTGCAATTGTTGAAGAACACCGCGTCGCCCCCCGGCGCGTTGCGCAGAAAGGCATCAAGCACCGCGTGGTTGCCCGAGCGGCGCATGCCGTAGACGCGGATCACCCGGCCTGGGGCGAAATCGGGCGCAACGGATGTGACGGGGCGCAGGACCATGTTCATGCCCTGCCCCCGGACGATGCCTCGCGCGGGCCAATGCCGGATCCGGGGCCGCGCGGCGCGGCGTTGCGGCCCCGGGATCGGATCATCAGAAGGTCCGCGCCTTCGGCGCGATCTTCTTGAGGGAAATGCCGCCCTCGTCCTCGGTGGTCAGCGGATCGACGATCACCGGGCGGTAGGACAGCGTGACCTCGTTGCCCTCGACACGGCTGACCGTGTGGACACGCCAGTTCTCGTCGTCGCGCGTGGAGTAATCCTCGTGCGCATGGGCGCCACGGCTCTCCTTGCGGGCTTCGGCACCATAGATCGTGGCCAGCGCGTTGGGCATCAGGTTGGTCAACTCCAGCGTCTCCATCAGGTCCGAGTTCCAGACCAGCGAGCGGTCGGTGACTTTCAGATCGCCCAGCTTGGCGGCGATCTCGGTCATCTTCACCACGCCTTCCTCCAGCGTCTTCGATTCACGGAAGACGGCGGCGTCCGATTGCATGGTGCGCTGCATCTCAAGCCGCAGCTCGGCCGTCGGCGTGCCGCCATCGGCATAGCGCAGGCTGTCGAACCGGGCGAAGGCCTTGTCGATCGAGGCCTGGTTCAGCGTCGGGTTCGGCGCCTCGTGATCCACGGTCTTGCCGGCGCGGATCGCGGCGGCGCGGCCAAAGACCACCAGGTCGATCAGCGAGTTCGAGCCCAGCCGGTTCGCGCCATGCACCGAAGCACAGCCCGCCTCGCCCACGGCCATCAGGCCCGGGACCACGGCGGTCGGGTTGTCCTCGGTCGGGTTCAGCACCTCGCCCCAGTAGTTCGTCGGGATGCCGCCCATGTTGTAATGCACGGTCGGCAGAACCGGGATCGGCTCTTTCGTGACATCGACGCCGGCGAAGATCTTCGCCGATTCCGAGATGCCGGGAAGCCGTTCGGCCAGCGCCTCGGCGGGCAGGTGGTTGAGGTTGAGGAAGATGTGATCCTTGTGCTCGCCCACGCCGCGGCCTTCGCGGATCTCCATGGTCATGGAGCGGCTGACGTAGTCGCGCGGCGCCAGGTCCTTGTACTGGGGCGCGTAGCGCTCCATGAACCGTTCGCCTTCGGAGTTGGTCAGATAGCCGCCCTCGCCCCGCGCGCCTTCGGTGATCAGGCAGCCGGAGCCGTAGATGCCGGTGGGGTGGAACTGCACGAATTCCATGTCCTGCAGCGCAAGCCCCGCGCGGGCCACCATGCCGCCGCCATCGCCGGTGCAGGTATGCGCCGAGGTGGCCGAGAAATAGGCGCGCCCGTAGCCGCCGGTGGCCAGCACGACCATCTTGGCGTTGAACACATGCATCGTGCCGTCGTCGAGCTTCCAGCAGACCACGCCCTGGCACTGCCCGTCTTCGGACATGATCAGGTCGATCGCGAAGTATTCGACGTAGAATTCCGCGTTGTTCTTCAGCGACTGGCCGTAAAGCGTGTGCAGGATCGCATGGCCGGTCCGGTCGGCGGCGGCGCATGTGCGCTGCACCGCGGGGCCTTCACCGAACTCGGTGGTGTGGCCGCCGAAGGGACGCTGATAGATCTTGCCTTCCTCGGTGCGCGAGAACGGAACGCCGTAATGTTCCAGCTCGTAGACCGCCTTGGGCGCCTCGCGGGCGAGGTATTCCATCGCATCGGTGTCGCCCAGCCAGTCCGACCCCTTGACGGTATCGTACATGTGCCACTGCCAGTGGTCTGGCCCCATGTTGGACAGCGACGCGGCGATCCCGCCCTGCGCCGCAACCGTGTGCGAGCGCGTCGGGAAAACCTTGGTCACGCAGGCCGTGCGCAGCCCCTGTTCCGCCATGCCCAGCGTTGCGCGAAGACCGGCCCCGCCGGCACCCACGACCACGACGTCATATTCATGCGTCTCGTATTCGTACTCAGCCATTATTTCCGGTCCTTCAGAGTGCGAGTTTGACAAGCGCGAACAGGCCGGCGGCGATCAGCACGTAGGCCACGGCCGCCGCAGCCACGTAGGTCAGCTTGCCGGCCACGCCATGGATGTAGTCCACAATCGCGTCCTGCACCTCGTGCAGCAGGTGGATCACGCCAACCACCAGGGTCAGCGCCGCGACGACGGCCGGGAAAGGCCGGCTGTAATAGGCCAGAACCTCTTCGTAGGTGCCGCCCAGGGCAGAGCCGAAGGTAAAGATGAAAAGCGGGACCAGCACGACGAGCGCGGCCGAGGTGATCATCATGTGCCAGTGATCTTGCGTACCGGCCCCCGAAGCGCCCAGACCCTCGGCGCGCTTGCGATCTGTCAGAAATCTCATATCCGGGCTCCTCAGAGGACGATGGCCGTCAACAGGGCGAGAATCGTGGCGCCGGCCACCATGCCGATCGCCATCTTCTCGGAAATCGGAACCTCAAGCGCATAGCCCAGGTCCCAGATCACGTGACGCAGCCGGCCCAGCATGTGGTACCAGAGCGCCCAGGCGCCCAGGAACATGATCAGGTCGCCCAGGAAGCTGGTCATCAGGCCGTCGACGATCCCGTAGGCGCCTTCGGAGGAGGCCGCGGCCAGGAACCAGGCCACGACCAGGATGGCCAGGCCGAAACAGGCGATGCCGGTCACCCGGACCATGATGGAACTGAAGGAGGTCAGCTGCGGACGATAGATCGTCAGGTGCGGCGACAGCGGGCGACTGCCGCGATTCACGTCGGCCATGGCATGTCCTTTCCGTTTGATACCCCTGTTCTAAGGTTTTTTACGCGCCTGTCACGGCATCTCGCTGCTCTGCAGCGCGGTTTTTTGGCACGGATTGATACTTTTTCGAACGATGTGATCACAGCAATGGAACCTGTGATCACAAAATTTTAACGCTTGATTCAGACACGCGGCAAAGCGCCCCTCGGAGGTGTCTCCGTGGGCGTCGCGTCCTGGGATCCGTGTGAAGAGAGGAGATATGGGCGACCCGGGGCGATTCTCCGCCCTTCGGGTCTAGCCGTGCGCGCGGGTTACTCGAACCACAGGCCCATGCGCGAGAGCGCGGCAATGGCGCGATCGCGTTCGTCGATTTCACCGTCGAGAACGGCTTCGTTGAGCTGTCGGACAATGACGGACAGGCGCCGCGACCGGGTCAGCTCGGACATCAGGCCAAAGACCTCGCCTTCGTTGCCCATGCCAAGAATATGCTCGGCCGGCGCCGCTTCGAGCGTGTCATACATGTTCAGAACCCCCAGTTCCAAAGTGACCACAGATTAGCTTTCTTTCATAATCGTTACAATGGCGCTGCTGCACTGCAGAATTATCCACAAGGCACGGCATCGCGATCTCGCCGAGTCCCGTTTTGAACAGGTTTTTCCACGGATTCTGTGGATAAGCGAGAACGGCACACTGGTCCTGGTTAACGCATGGATCGGCTACAGAAATTCTCTGGGCCACACAAGCCCGCTCGCGGGCGATGCACGGACCCACAGATCGTGCTTTCGGACCGGTTTACAACGTATCGCCCGGCGCGACCGCACAGGGATTCGCCCGGATCCGTTCACGCCGAAAGGCGCACCATGCGACCGCAGTACGGGCACTCTTTCACAGGCGCCCCCAGACGGTCGGCCACGACCGGCGCGCGCCTTCTCAGGCCGTCAGTCTCTCAGATCGGCATCAAGGCCCAGTAATCGAGATCGAGCAGGACCTCCGGGCGGTACTTCCCGCCCTCGTCCTTCAGCGCAAAGGGCTCACCCCCTTTCGTCGCCACCAGCCGCAGGCGGATCGCTCCGACACCGGGGGCCGAGGTCTCGGCCTTGTCCAGTACCTCGGACCAGGCCCTCACCGTGTCACCGGCCATGCAGGGGTTCGCATGCGCCCCGCCGTTCAGCCCCACGATCATCTGCGCATTGGCCAGGCCATTGAACGACAGCGCCCGCGCCATCGAGATCACATGACCGCCGTAGATCAGACGCCCCTCGGGCCGAACCGAGACATCGAAATGGACCTTCGCGGTGTTCTGCCACAGACGCGTGGCCAGCATGTGCTCGGCCTCTTCGATCGTCACGCCGTCCACGTGGTCGATCGTCTCGCCGATCTCGTAATCGCCCCAGCGATGCGGCTCTCCGGCCAGCGCGGTGTCGTAGGTCGAGAAATCCAGCCCCTCGGGAATGACCAGATCCCCGGGCGCCAGCACGGTCTTCAGCTCCGGCAGCACGGTATCGGGCGCCGGGGCGTCGACGTTCTTCTTCCGCACCATCACCCAGCGGCAATAGTCCAGCACCGGCTCGCCATGCTGGTTGCGGCCTGTCGTGCGGACATAGACCACCCCGGTCTTGCCGTTCGAATTCTGCTTCAGCCCGATGACTTCGGACACCGAGGTCAGCGTGTCGCCCTCGTAGACCGGTTTCAGCCACCGCCCCTCGGCATAGCCCAGGTTCGCCACCGCGTTCAGCGAGACATCCGGCACCGTCTTGCCGAACACCATGTGAAAGGTGATCAGGTCATCCACGGGACTGGCCGGCAACCCGCAGCCCTTCGCGAATTCATCCGAGGAATAAAGCGCATGCCGCGCCGGGTAGAGCGCGTGGTACAACGCCCGCTCGCCGCCCGAGACCGTGCGCGGCACCGCATGGGTCAGCACGTCGCCGACGGCGTAATCCTCGAAGAACCGCCCCGGGTTGGTCTTGGCCATTCACTGCGCCCCCAGTTTCATGTCGGGGCTGTAGTCGGCCTCGATTTCCTTGGTGACCGCCTGGCCGCAGCGCATCACGCCATTGGCGGCGTCGAAGGCATAGGTCGGCCCGCCGTGCAGCTGCCATCCGGCCGCCAGCGCGGCAGACACCTTGTGGCAGAACGCGGATGTGTCGTCTTCGGAGAGGAAACGGTAGAGTGTTGTCATGAGCCAAACGGGGATGGGCCGACGAGGCCGTGAATGTAGCCGATGATCGCCAGAAGGACGATCGAGGCAGCGAAGAACATGGCATCCTTGCCATAGGTGCCGGTCGCGGGCGGGGTCCATTCGGGCTCGGCCGCGTTGATCATGCCCATCTCGACCACGGCCCAGACCAGCAGCCCGCCGAACAGCAGGACCGAGGCGAGATCGCCGTTCACCAGCAGGTGCGCGATCGCCCAGATCGCGAAGCCGGTCAGCATCGGATGCCGCATTCCGTTCAGAAGTCGGCCCTTTTTCGGCGCCGGGCTCATCATGAAGATGGCGATAAGTACCAGCAGGTTGTTCACGTGCACCAGAAAGCCGGGCGGGAACCAGATATTGACGAAGCCGGTGTCGCGATAGCCGAACACCATCAGGACGATCGACACCAGCAACGCCAACGCGACAACCGCCTTGCCCTTGTCGCCCATGGCGTCGCGGCGCGCAGGCGCCACCCGTTTGAAGAGATGCGCGGCCCACCACAGACCGACGCCCAGTACAAGTAGCACCCAACCCATGGCTAGCTCCCGTGCATTGCTGAGATTGACTCCGCTTTTGCCAGAACCTCCCGCGCCGTGGCAACGTGCAGGTTCTCCACGATCCTGCCGTCGACCACCGCAACCCCTTGCCCGCTGGCCTCGGTCTCTTCGAACGCGGCGATCTGACGCTTGGCCAGGTCGATTTCTTCATCGGACGGGGCAAAGGCACGGTTGGTGATCTCAAGCTGTGCGGGGTGGATCAGGGATTTGCCGTCAAAGCCCATGTCGCGGCCATGCACGCATTCGGCCATCAGCCCCTCGTCGTCCTTGAAGGCGTTGTAGACACCGTCGATGATGATCAGCCCATGCGCCCGCGCCGCCAGAAGACAGAGGCCGAGCGCGGTGAGCATCGGCTCACGGTCCGGGCGGAAGCGCGCCTTCAGCTCCTTCGCGAGGTCGTTGGTGCCCATCACCATGCCCTGCAGCTTCGGGTGGGTGGCGATGGTGCCGGCGTTGAGCATCCCCAGAGGGGTCTCCATCATCGCCCAGATCGGAAGATCGCCGGTGATCTCGGCCAGCTCGTCCAGCTGCGCGAGGCTCTCGACCTTGGGCAGAAGCACCCCGTCGCACGCCATGCGCGCCACCGCCTCGGCATCGGTGCGGCCCCATTCGGTGTCAAAGCCGTTGATCCGCACCAGCCGCAAGCGCGCGCCATAGCCACCCTGCGCCAGCTGCGCGGTCAGCGTCTCGCGGGCGGTGACCTTCTCGGCCGGCGTTACCGCGTCCTCGAGATCGAAGATGATCGCGTCGGCCGCCAGCCCGCGCGCCTTGTCCAGCGCGCGCTCCTTCGAGCCGGGAATGTAAAGCACGGAGCGGCAGGGGCGGTTGCGCGGATCCATTGTAACCTCCTCAGACATAATGTTGCGCATTGATGGTCATCCCCGCACGAAAAGATCAACCCCGAAATCGCCGCAGCGCAGCGACAGCCTCAGGCCTGCAGCGGGATTGGCCCGCCCTGCCCGTCCCGACGGCCCGGAGCCACGGCAGCGGCCATGCTGTTGCGACCCCGGCGCGCGGTGGTTTTACGCCGATGAAGCCATGCCGCGCGCAACGATACCGCCATCACCGGCCCGCGCCCGGACCGCGCGGACACAACCACGGAAAGGCGACAGACGATGCGCGACATGGCGATCAGAATGACGACAGGCCTTGGGCTGCTGGCCCTGGGCGCCCACGAGGCGGCCGGCCAGACGGCCCCCCGCAACTGCGCCCCCCGCCCCACGGTGCTGGAGCGCCTCGCCGACAGCTACGGCGAGACCCGCCAGAGCATCGGGCTGGGCTCGAACAACGCGGTGGTCGAGGTCTTTGCCTCGGTGCAGACCGGATCCTGGACGATCACGGTGACGATGCCCGACGGCACCACCTGCCTTGTCGCCGCCGGCGATGCCTTCGAGCGGCTGGACGAGCCGCGGCCCGCCGGCGATCCGGCCTGAACGCGGGAGATCGCAGAGATGACCACCGCATATGACCTGACCCCCGACTGGAACGCGGCCAACCGTTACGACGTGACGACCGCCGCGACCCTTCTGATGACCAACACCAGCGCCTACGACATCCGCTGGGCCCGGACGGCCGACATCCTCCAGCCGCTGCTCGACCCGCAGGTCGCCGCCATGCTGCGCTCGGGCGAGAGCATCAGCCTCTCGATTCCCGGAGGACAGAGCCTTTGGCTGGCCGCCCATCCGCGCGGCAGCGTCGCGGTGGATGTCTTTCCCTATACCGGACAGGGGGTCTGACCGCTCAGGTCAGCCCCTCCCACACCAGCTTTACGCCGGTGACCCCCAGCGCCACGTAGGTGATGCCGAAGAACAGGCGTTCGTTCATCCTGTGGTGCGCCTTTACCCCGATCCATGTCCCGATCAGCGCGACCGGCGCCAGGATCAGATTCGCCGTCAGCGAGGTCGCGGTGAACAGGCCCAGCAGCACGTAGGGCACGAACTTGGCGATGTTGATCGCCCAGAAGACCAGAACCGTCGTCGCCTGGTATGTCGTCTTGTCCAGCCTCTGTGACAGCATGTAGGCTGCAGCCGGCGGCCCGCCGGCATGGCTGACGAAGCTGGTGAAGCCCGCCGTGGCCCCGGCGATCAGCCCGACCCAGCCGGGCAGCCGCTCGGCCGGGGCCTGGAAGACCTTGTACTGCACCGCCAGTTGCCAGGCGATGAACCCAAGCGCGATCGCCCCGATCAGCACCCGGAACACGTCCGGCTCGGCGATCTGGTACAGAAGCGCCCCCAGAGCCACCCCCGGCAGCCCCCCCAGGATCAGCAGCTTGGCATCCGGCACGCTCCAGCGTTTCCAGAACGGGCCCAGCGTCGCCGCGTCGATCAGCATCAGCAGCGGCAGCATCACGCCCAGGGCCTGACCCGGCGGCAGCACCAGTGCCAGGATCGCCGACGAGGCAAAGGCCGCCCCCGATCCGAAGCCCCCCTTCGATATTCCGGCAAACAGCACCGCCGGCACGGAGACGGCGAAGAAGAACGGGGTCAGTTCAAGCAAGCGGGATCCTCCCAGGCGCCCGGAGACCGGCCGGATGCGTGGCATCGGCGGGAAACAGGGCCAGAATACAGGCGACCCGCCCGGTTTAACGCGGCCGTTAGCGCCCGAACAGCCCCTGCCGCAATGAGCCGCGCCACGCCTCCCTTGCGCCAAGGACCATTCCGCACTAGGCAAACGGCGTTTCATACCGGATTTGGAGACCCATCTCATGGCCAGACCCAAGATCGCGCTGATCGGCGCAGGTCAGATCGGCGGCACGCTTGCCCATCTCGCCGCGCTGAAGGAACTGGGCGATGTCGTCCTGTTCGACATCGCCGAGGGCACCCCCGAAGGCAAGGCGCTCGACATCGCGGAATCGGGCCCCTCGGAGGGCTTCGACGCGGCTCTTTCGGGCACCCAGTCCTACGCCGACATCGCCGGCGCAGACGTCTGCATCGTCACCGCCGGTGTCCCGCGCAAGCCGGGCATGAGCCGCGACGACCTGCTGGGCATCAACCTCAAGGTCATGAAGTCCGTGGGCGAGGGCATCAAGGAACATGCCCCCGACGCCTTCGTGATCTGCATCACCAACCCGCTCGACGCCATGGTCTGGGCGCTGCAGCAGTTCTCGGGCCTGCCCCCGCACAAGGTCTGCGGCATGGCCGGCGTGCTCGATTCGGCACGCTTCCGGCACTTCCTGTCGCTGGAATTCGGCGTCTCGATGAAGGACGTCACCGCCTTCGTTCTCGGCGGTCACGGCGACACGATGGTCCCCTCGGTCCGTTATTCCACCGTCGCCGGCATCCCGCTGCCCGACCTGGTGAAGATGGGCTGGACCACGCAGGAGAAGCTGGACGCCATCGTGCAGCGCACCCGTGACGGCGGCGCCGAGATCGTCGGCCTGCTGAAGACCGGCTCGGCCTTCTACGCGCCGGCCACCTCGGCCATCGAAATGGCCGAAGCCTACCTGAAGGACCAGAAGCGCGTCCTGCCCTGCGCCGCCTATTGCGATGGCGAACTGGGCGTGAAGGGCATGTACGTGGGCGTGCCCACCGTGATCGGCGCCGGCGGCATCGAGAAGATCGTCAACATCTCGCTCACCAAGGAAGAGCAGGAAATGTTCGACAGCTCGGTCAGCGCGGTGAAGGGCCTCGTGGATGCCTGCAAGGGCATCGACGAAAGCCTCGCCTGATCGGCACCCCTGCTGTTTCGCGAAAGGCCGGGCCCGTGCCCGGCCTTTTTCGTTGAACCGGCTCAGCCCGGCAAAAGCCGCCGCTTCAGGTTGCGCGCCCGGCTGCGCAGGTGATGCAGGATCGAGAAGGGCGAAAAGGCGATGTCCTCGTAGGCGAAGCCCTTCGGCGTGAAATCCTGCCCCGCGCGCCCGAACCGGTCCCAGGCCGCCTGCCGCGGGTCCAGACCCGGCCGCAGGATCAGCCCCAGCGCCTCCAGCGCCCGCAACCGGTCCGCATCCAGCACCTTGATCCGGTCGTGCAGCGCCAGCGCCTCGGCCTCGCCGGCCGCCGCGATCGCCTCGCATTGCGTCCGGATCGACGGGCGCAGCCCCGACAGGTCCTTGCGCTGCGCGATGAAGCGGCGTTTCTTCCAGATCCAGTGCCCCGGCGTCAGCCCGTCGAAATGCAGCAGATGCGCCTGCCTGAGGATCACCCGCCGCACCGCCCTCACCTCGTCCGGCCCGTGAATGCCCAGCGTCAGCGGTCGCCCGACCCGCGTGGCCGACTTGACCCCGGGATACCCCGCCAGTCCGCGGTCGAGGTAGGCGGCCACCGGCCCGTCGATCCGCGCGACCTCCTCCGCCAGGCGGGCGCGGTGCGAGCGGCGAAACACCCCGCCGAAGATCGTGTCCGGTTCCGGCGCGCCGTCATACATGCGCTCGGCCACGGGCATCGAGACGACATCCACATCGTCGGGCATCCCGGCCAGGATCTGCGCCAGCGGCTGGTCGGGCACCAGGAATTCATCCGCATCCACATGGACCATCCAGTCCAGGTCGCTCTCGCGGTAGCTGCGGTTCAGGTTGTCGGCCTGCCGATGCACCTTCAGCGCCGGCCGGTCCAGCGGCGAGGCGCCCCAGAAGGCGGCATCGCACTGGATCACCTCGCATTCCGGGATCCGCTCCAGCCGCCGCCCGATCGCCGGCGCCGCGGTGTCGAAGTACAGCGTGATGCGGCTGGCGCCCAGCTCCAGCCAATGCGCCACGAAGGCCAGGATCAGCGGCTCCGGCTCGCTGACCATGGAGGCAATGCCCCACCGGGGCGGTGTCGACGCGGTATCGGTGTCCATGTCACGATGCTAGACTGCGCGCTATTGACACACCAAGCCTCCTGTTCCGGCAGACATCGCCAGAGCCGCGACAGCGCTGCAGTTCCGCACTGTTTTGTTGCGCCGAGGCGCGACCGATGACCGCCGCCGTGCCATTCGCCCTTTATGACGCGGAGAGGACGACGCAACGTCCCCCTCCCGCCCGGGCTTTGACCCGCCCCGGCCCGACACCCGGGGCGTGGCATTCCCGGGCGACCGCGAATCAGCTTCGACCCGCCATCCCGACGCTTGTGATCACACCCAGAAATCGTGTGATCACAAAATTGGATTTTTTTCGCCGAAATCCGTCCTGCGGCAATAAATTCTTTAAACCCGTGCGCCATGCAGGCTTATAGGTGAGCCAACGCAAGCAAGACGGGACGGATTTCCATGAACATCCACGAATACCAGGCAAAGGCGCTGTTGCGCAGCTACGGCGCGCCGGTCTCGGACGGTCGGGTCGTTCTCAAGGCGGATGAGGCGAAGACCGCGGCAGGCGAACTGGACGGCCCGCTCTGGGTGGTCAAGGCGCAAATCCACGCCGGCGGCCGTGGCAAGGGCTCCTTCAAAGAGGCCGATGCAGGCGAAAAGGGCGGCGTGCGCATCGCCAAATCGGTGGAAGAAGCCGCCGAGGAAGCCAAGAAGATGCTCGGCCGCACCCTGGTCACGCACCAGACCGGCCCCGCCGGCAAGCAGGTGAACCGCATCTATATCGAAGACGGCTCGGGCATCGAGACGGAACTTTACCTGGCGCTTCTGGTCGATCGCGTGACCAGCCGGATCTCTTTCGTCTGCTCGACCGAAGGCGGCATGGACATCGAGGAGGTCGCAGCAAGCACGCCTGAGAAGATCCTGTCCTTCTCCGTCGATCCGGCCACCGGCTACCAGCCGTTCCACGGCCGCCGCATCGCCTTCTCGCTGGGCCTCAAGGGCGCGCAGGTGAAGCAATGCGTCTCGCTGATGGGCCTGCTTTACAAGGCCTTCGTCGAGAAGGACATGGAGATGCTCGAGATCAACCCGCTGATCGTGACCGACAAGGGCGATCTGAAGGTGCTGGACGCCAAGCTGGGTTTTGACGGCAACGCCATCTACCGCCACGGCGACATCGCCGACCTGCGCGACACGACGGAAGAGGATCCGAAAGAGCTCGAGGCCTCCAAGTACGATCTGAACTACATCGCGCTCGACGGTGAAATCGGCTGCATGGTCAACGGCGCGGGCCTGGCCATGGCGACGATGGATATCATCAAGCTCTACGGCGCGGAACCGGCCAACTTCCTCGACGTCGGCGGCGGCGCCACGAAGGAGAAGGTGACCGAGGCGTTCAAGATCATCACCTCGGACCCCAACGTGAAGGGCATCCTGGTCAACATCTTCGGCGGCATCATGCGCTGCGACGTCATCGCCGAGGGCGTGATCGCCGCGGTGAAAGAGGTCGGCCTGCAGGTCCCGCTGGTCGTGCGCCTGGAAGGCACCAACGTCGAGAAGGGCAAGGACATCATCGCGAATTCCGGCCTGGACGTAATCGCCGCGGACGACCTGAAGGACGGCGCCGAGAAGATCGTGAAGGCCGTCAAGGGCTGAGCCGAGATTTGCAGGGCGGGGCCTGCCCCGCCACACCGAACGGAATTGGCGGCCAGCCCGCCACAAAAAGGAGAACGCCACAATGGCAGTCCTCGTCGACGAAAACACAAAGGTGATCTGTCAGGGCCTCACCGGCTCGCAAGGCACCTTCCACACCGAACAGGCCATCGCCTATGGCACCAAGATGGTCGGCGGCGTGACCCCGGGCAAAGGCGGAATGGAACACATCGGTCTGCCCGTCTTCAATTCGGTCCACGAAGCAAAGCACGTGACCGGCGCCAACGCCTCGGTGATCTACGTGCCGCCCCCGTTCGCGGCGGATTCGATCATGGAAGCCATCGACGCCGAGATGGAGCTGATCGTCTGCATCACCGAGGGCATCCCGGTGCTCGACATGATGAAGGTCAAACGCGCCCTGAATGACAGCAAGTCGGTCCTGATCGGGCCCAACTGCCCCGGCGTGATCACGCCCGACGCCTGCAAGATCGGCATCATGCCCGGCCACATTCACAAGCGCGGCAAGGTGGGGGTGGTTTCCCGCTCGGGCACGCTTACCTATGAGGCCGTGAAACAGACCACCGACGTGGGCCTGGGCCAGTCGACCTGTGTCGGCATCGGCGGGGACCCGATCAAGGGGACGGAGCATCTGGACGTGCTGGAATGGTTCCTGGCCGATGACGAGACCGAGGCGATCATCATGATCGGCGAGATCGGCGGCTCGGCCGAGGAAGACGCCGCCGCCTTCCTGGCGGAGGAAAAGAAGAAGGGCCGCTGGAAGCCCACCGCCGGCTTCATCGCCGGCCGTACGGCGCCTCCGGGCCGCCGCATGGGCCACGCGGGCGCGATCGTCGCCGGCGGCAAGGGCGGCGCGGACGACAAGATCGAGGCGATGAAATCCGCCGGTATCGTCGTCGCCGACAGCCCCGCGGGCCTGGGAGAGGCCGTTCTGGAGGCCATCAAGGGCTAAGCACCGACGGGGTGTCCCACGCGTGGGACACCCCGGCACATGAGGAGATTCAATGGGTTATGGCGGCAGATTCACAATTCGTTAAGGTTCGGGCCCGGCGCCCGCGCGGGCGTCGCCCGCTTGTTGTCGCCACAATGGCCGCGCTAAGCGCGGCCGTCGTTCTGTCCGGCTGCGGCCGGAGATCGGTCGTCGGCACGGTGGCCAATGTCGCCGGCAGCGCCGTTTCGACCACGGCCAGTGTCGCGGGCACCGCGGCCTCGGGCGCGGCCAACCTGGCCGGAACTGCCGTCTCCGCCGGCAGCAGCGCGGTCTCGGCCGGCGCCGCCGCCACATCCTCGGCCATCTCGGCGGGCAGTGCCGCGGGCGCCGCCGGCGCAGGCACCGCCGCGGGCACCAGCGCGGGCGTCAATTCGGCCGGCCTGGTCGCCGGCACCGTGGGCCTCGGCCTTGCCGCCGGCTACGACGCCGACAGCCGCTCCACCGACAGCGCCGCGCAGGCGGAGGGCATGGGCAATTGCCTGCGCGCCGCCGGCAACGCCGCCCAGGCCGCGCAGCTGCTGATGTCGGCCGGCTGGGCCGATGGCGGCAACGAAGGCGGCAACCGCCTCTTCACCAAGAACAACGTCCGCGCCCAGATCCTGCCCGCCGGCCACTGCGTGTTCCGTTCGGAATTCGCCAGCGTCAGCGATGCCGACACCGCCGTGCGCGGCCTGGCGCAATCGCTCTATCCCGGCGGCGTGACCAACGGCAGCCCGTCCGGCACCATCGACAGCTGCAGCGGCTTCACCGTCAACGCATCCCGCCAGGCCTGGGTGCATTACACCTCGTCGACCGGCACCAGCTGCGTCGGCGGCTTCGGCAGCGGCGTGACGGTGCAATTCCTGTGATCCCCGCTCCGGATAGCCCGGCCCCTGCCCCGCAGACCGCCCGCCGCATCGGCGCGGCGTCCCCTGCTTCATCTTTGTCTCAAATACTCCGACACGGCACCGGCCACCCGGCGCGGCCTCAGGACAGGGCACCGGCCCTGTGCCTCGACGCGCGCCCCGGCCTGCCCCGCCATCGCGCGTTGCGCCGCCCCGCCCGCCTCTCGACCCCCGGTCCCAACCTTCACGAGGTCCACACATGACCGACCAAAGCCCGAACGACCTGTTCCATGCCTCTTCCTTCATGCAGGGGCACAACGCGGAATACCTTGAACAGCTTTATGCCCAGTATGCCAACGACCCCAATATGGTCGATGCCGCCTGGGCCGAGTTCTTCAAGGCGCTCGGCGATGCGGAAACCGACGTGAAGAAAGAGGCCACGGGCCCGTCCTGGGCGCGCGCCGACTGGCCGCCGATGCCCGGCGACGACCTGACCGCGGCGCTGACCGGCGACTGGCCCGCAGCCCCGCCCGAAGAGGCCAAGGCCGCCGCGAAGAAGATCAAGGACAAGGCGAAGTCCACCGGGGTCGAAGTCTCGGACGAGCAGGTCAAGCAGGCCGTGCTGGACAGTGTCCGCGCGCTGATGCTGATCCGCGCCTACCGGATCCGGGGCCACCTGGCCGCCGATCTCGATCCGCTGGGCATGCGCGACATGACCAACCACCACGAGCTGGAGCCGAAGACCTTCGGCTTCACCGATGCCGACATGGACCGGCCGATCTTCCTGGACAACGTCCTGGGCCTGCAGGTCGCCTCGCTCCGGCAGATCCTGGAGATCGTGAAACGCACCTATTGCGGCACCTTCGCACTGCAGTACATGCATATTTCCGATCCCGAACAGGCCAGCTGGCTGAAGGAACGGATCGAGGGGCTGGGCAAGGAGATCCAGTTCACCCGCGAGGGCCGGCGCGCCATCCTCAACAAGATGGTCGAGGCCGAGGGCTTTGAAAAGTTCCTGCATGTCAAGTACATGGGCACCAAGCGCTTTGGCCTGGACGGCGGTGAAAGCCTGATCCCGGCGATGGAGCAGATCATCAAGCGGGGCGGCAACCTCGGGGTGAAAGAGATCGTCATCGGCATGCCGCACCGCGGCCGCCTGTCGGTCCTGGCCAACGTGATGCAAAAGCCCTACCGCGCGATCTTCAACGAATTCCAGGGCGGCAGCTTCAAGCCCGAGGATGTCGACGGGTCGGGCGACGTGAAATACCACCTCGGCGCGTCGAGCGACCGGGAATTCGACGGCAACACGGTGCACCTTTCGCTGACCGCGAACCCGTCGCACCTGGAGGCGGTGAACCCGGTCGTTTTGGGCAAGGCGCGGGCCAAGCAGGACCAGCTGCACGATGACGAGCGCACCGCGGTGCTGCCGATCCTTCTGCATGGCGACGCGGCCTTTGCCGGCCAGGGCGTGGTGGCGGAATGCCTGCAGCTGTCGGGTATCCGCGGCCACCGCACCGGCGGCACGATCCATATCATCGTGAACAACCAGATCGGTTTTACCACGGCGCCGCATTTCTCGCGCACCTCGCCCTATCCGACGGATATCGCGCTGATGGTCGAGGCGCCGATCTTCCACGTGAACGGGGACGATCCGGAGGCGGTCGTGCATGCCGCCAAGGTCGCGACCGAATTCCGCCAGAAGTTCCGCAAGGACGTGGTCATCGACATCTTCTGCTACCGCCGCTTCGGTCACAACGAAGGCGACGAGCCGATGTTCACCAACCCGGTGATGTACAAGAAGATCAAGACCCACAAGACCACGCTGAGCCTTTATACCGAACGTCTCGTCAAGGATGGCCTCATCCCCGAGGGCGAGATCGAGGACATGAAGGCCGCCTTCCAGTCGCACCTGAACGAGGAGTTCGAGGCCGGCAAGGATTACAAGCCCAACAAGGCCGACTGGCTGGACGGGCGCTGGTCGCACCTGGATCGCCACGGCGAGGAATACGTGCGCGGCGAGACGGCGATCAGCGAGGACACGCTGAAGGATCTGGGCACCGCCCTGACCCGCCTGCCCGAAGGGTTTCCGGCGCACCGCACCGTGTCGCGGCTGATCGAGGCCAAGACCCAGATGTTCGAGACCGGAGAGGGCTTTGACTGGGCCACCGGCGAGGCCATGGCCTTCGGCTCTCTGCTGACCGAGGGCTATCCGGTCCGGCTGGCGGGGCAGGATTCGGCGCGGGGCACGTTCTCGCAGCGGCATTCGGCCCTGATCAACCAGGAGACGGAAGAGCGGTATTACCCGCTCAACAACATCCGCGCGGGCCAGGCGCATTACGAAGTCATCGATTCGATGCTGTCGGAATACGCGGTGCTGGGCTTTGAATACGGCTATTCGCTGGCCGAGCCCAACGCGCTGACGCTCTGGGAAGGCCAGTTCGGCGATTTCGCCAACGGCGCGCAGATCATGTTCGACCAGTTCATCAGCTCTGGCGAATCGAAATGGCTGCGGATGTCGGGCCTCGTGGTGCTGCTGCCGCATGGCTACGAGGGCCAGGGCCCGGAACACAGCTCGGCCCGGCTGGAACGCTTCCTGCAGATGTGCGGGCAGGACAACTGGATCGTGGCGAACTGCACGACGCCGGCGAACTACTTCCACATCCTGCGCCGGCAGCTGCACCGGTCCTTCCGCAAGCCGCTGATCCTGATGACGCCGAAATCGCTGCTGCGCCACAAGCTGGCGGTCAGCAAGGCGTCGGAATTCACCACCGGATCCAGCTTCCACCGCGTTCTGTGGGACGATGCCGAGCACGGCAATTCGGACACGACGCTGGTGGCCGACGCCAAGATCAAGCGCGTCGTCATGTGTTCGGGCAAGGTCTACTACGACCTGCTCGAAGAACGCGACGCCCGCGGGATCGACGACATCTACCTGCTGCGGATCGAGCAGTTCTATCCCTTCCCGGCGATTTCGCTGGTCAAGGAGCTGGAGCGCTTCCCGCAGGCCGAGATGATCTGGTGCCAGGAAGAACCCAAGAACCAGGGCGCCTGGAGCTTCATCGAACCGAATATCGAATGGGTGCTGGGCCGCACGGACGCGGTTCACAAGCGTCCCGTCTACGTGGGCCGCGCGACCTCGGCCTCGCCCGCGACGGGTCTCGCCAGCCAGCACAAGGCACAGCAAGAAGCGCTCGTGAACGACGCGCTGACGATCAAAGGAAACTGAAGACATGACCACTGAAGTGCGCGTGCCCACCCTGGGCGAATCCGTCACCGAGGCCACGGTCGCCACCTGGTTCAAGAAGCCCGGCGATGCCGTCGCCGTGGACGAGATGCTCTGCGAGCTGGAGACCGACAAGGTCACCGTCGAAGTGCCTTCGCCCTCTGCCGGCACCCTGGGCGAGATCGTCGCCGCCGAAGGCGAGACCGTGGGCGTCGACGCCCTGCTGGCCACGATCGCCGAGGGCGGCGAAGCGTCCGAGACCCCCAGCGCCAGCGCGAAAAAGACCGAGCAGGACGCGGAATACGTCGAAGAGGTCAAGGGCAGCCCGGACACCAGGTCCAAGGAGGCGTCCAAGGATGCCCCGGGCGGCGACAGCGTCGACGTGATGGTCCCGACCCTGGGCGAAAGCGTCTCCGAAGCGACCGTGTCGACCTGGTTCAAGGCCGTGGGCGACAGCGTCGAACAGGACGAGATGCTCTGCGAGCTCGAAACCGACAAGGTCTCGGTCGAGGTGCCCGCCCCCTCCGCCGGCGTGCTGGCCGAGATCACCGCGCCCGAGGGCACGACCGTGGATGCCTCGGCCAAGCTGGGCGTGATCTCCTCCTCCGGCGCCGCGCCGGCCGCGAAATCCGACGATTCCGGCTCTGACGCGCCGGCTGCCGCCGAGGCGCCGAAAGGCTCGGGCCGCTCGGATGTCGAAGACGCGCCGTCGGCCAAGAAGGCGATGGCCGAGGCCGGGATTTCGGCCGACAAGGTCACCGGCACCGGCCGCGACGGCCGCATCATGAAGGACGACGTGGCCAAGGCCGTGGCGGCCGCCGCCTCGGCGCCGGATGCGTCGAAATCCGGGCCCGCCCCCACGCCGCGCGCCCCGGTTCCGGCCGAGGATGCAAGCCGCGAGGAACGGGTCAAGATGACCCGCCTGCGCCAGACCATCGCCCGCCGCCTGAAGGATGCGCAGAACACCGCCGCGATCCTGACCACCTACAACGAGGTCGACATGACCGAGGTCATGGCGCTCAGGAACGAATACAAGGACCTGTTCGAAAAGAAGCACGGCGTGCGGCTGGGCTTCATGTCCTTCTTCACCAAGGCCTGCTGCCACGCGCTGAAAGAGGTCCCCGAGGTCAACGCCGAGATCGACGGCACCGACATCGTCTACAAGAACTTCGTGCACATGGGGATCGCCGCGGGCACGCCGCAGGGCCTAGTGGTGCCGGTGATCCGCGATGCGGATTCGATGTCCTTCGCGGAAATCGAGAAGGCGATCAACGAGAAGGGCAAGCGCGCCCGCGACGGCAAGCTGTCGATGGCGGAAATGCAGGGCGGCACCTTCACCATCTCGAACGGCGGTGTCTACGGCTCGCTGATGTCCTCGCCGATCCTGAACCCGCCGCAATCGGGGATCCTGGGCATGCACAAGATCCAGGAACGCCCGATGGTCATCGGCGGAGAGATCAAGATCCGCCCGATGATGTACCTGGCGCTCAGCTACGACCACCGTATCGTCGACGGCAAGGGTGCGGTGACCTTCCTGGTGCGCGTCAAGGAAGCGCTCGAGGATCCGCGCCGGCTGCTGATGGATCTGTAACAGGGAGCGGCGGGGGAGACCCCGCCCGACCGCCCATGGCAACATGCACGGCCAGACATGACAGGATCACCGCTGGCCCGGACGGAAATGCCCCCGCCCGGGCCGTGGGTGATGCCCGTGTAGGGTGGGGTTTCACCCCACCGCACGCGACACCCGCCGCAGCAGGGACAGGCGCATGACCTCACCCGAACTCACCGCCCTGGCCCTGGCCGCGCTGCTGCAGGTGGCGCAGTTCGGTGCCTATTCGATTGCCGCGCAGAAACAGGTCGGCTCGAAATACGCCGCCTCGCCGCGGGACGAACCCCGCCAGCTGACCGGCACCGCCGGGCGCCTGCAACGCGCGCTGAACAACCATTTCGAAGGGCTGATCCTTTTCACCATCGCCGTCGTGGTGGTGGTGCTGGGCGAGGCCACCTCGCCGCTCACCGCCATCTGTGGCTGGGTCTACCTGGCGGCGCGCATCGCCTATGTGCCGGCCTATGTCGCGGGGCTCGCCCCCGGACGTTCGCTGATCTGGGCGGTCGGCTTCCTGGCGACGCTGGTGATGCTGATCGCCGGGCTGGTGGCGTGATGCGGGACCCGGCCGGCCACTTCACCAGAACGCGCTGCAACCGGCGCGGGGCCCTCTCTTGCGCTGCACGCCGCCATCCCGCGTCGCGCCGGACACCACGGTCCGGGGGTCCCATGACCCGCCCCATATCTTCATCTTTGCAAAAATACCTCCGGGGGTGAATGGGCCACAGGCCCAGAGGGGGCAGCGCCCCCTTCCCCACCAAACAGAAAGGACGACCCAAATGGCAGAATACGACGTCATCGTCATCGGAGCCGGCCCCGGCGGCTATGTCTGCGCCATCCGCTGCGCGCAACTCGGCCTGAAGACCGCCGTTGTCGAGGGGCGCGAGACGCTCGGCGGCACCTGCCTGAATGTCGGCTGCATCCCGTCCAAGGCCCTGCTGCATGCCACCCATGAACTCCACGAGGCCGAGCATAACTTCGCCACCATGGGCCTGAAGGTCGAAAAACCCGAAGTCGACTGGGCGCAGATGCAGAGTTACAAGCAGGATGTCGTGAACGGCAACACCGGCGGCATCGAATTCCTGTTCAAGAAGAACAAGATCACCTGGCTGAAGGGCTGGGGCTCGATCCCCGAGGCCGGCAAGGTCAAGGTCGGCGACGAGGTGCACGAGGCCAAGTCGATCATCATCGCCAGCGGCTCGGTTCCCGCCAGCCTGCCCGGCGTCGAGGTCGACGAGGAAACCATCGTCACCTCCACCGGCGCGCTGTCGCTGAAGGACAAGCCGAAGTCGATGGTGGTGATCGGCGCCGGCGTCATCGGGCTGGAACTGGGCTCGGTCTATGCCCGCCTCGGCGCCGAGGTGACGGTGGTCGAATATCTCGACGTGGTCACGCCCGGCATGGATGCCGAGGTGCAGCGCCAGTTCCAGCGGATGCTGAAGAAACAGGGGCTGAACTTCGTCATGGGCGCCGCCGTGCAATCGGCCAAAGCCGAGGGCGGCAAGGCCAGGGTGAGCTACAAGCTGCGCAAGGACGACAGCGAGCACGAGATCGAGGCGGAGACCGTCCTCGTCGCCACCGGCCGCAAGCCCTACACCGAAGGCCTGGGGCTGGACACTCTGGGCGTGAAGCTGACGGATCGCGGCCAGGTCGAGGTCGATGCCCACTGGCAGACCTCGGTTCCAGGCATCTACGCGATCGGCGACTGCATCGCCGGCCCGATGCTGGCCCACAAGGCCGAGGACGAGGGCATGGCCGTCGCCGAGGTCTGCGCCGGCAAGCATGGCCACGTGAATTACGACGTGATCCCGGGCGTGATCTACACCCACCCCGAGGTGTCGAACGTGGGCGCGACCGAGGAAAGCCTCAAGGAGGCGGGCCGCAAGTACAAGGTGGGCAAGTTCTCGTTCATGGGCAACGCGCGGGCCAAGGCGATCTTTGCCGCCGAAGGGTTCGTGAAGATCCTGGCCGATGCGGAAACCGACCGGATCCTCGGCGCCCATATCATCGGCCCGGCGGCGGGCGACCTGATCCACGAGATCTGCGTGGCGATGGAATTCGGCGCCGCGGCGCAGGACCTGGCGCTGACCTGCCACGCGCACCCGACCTATTCCGAGGCGGTGCGCGAAGCGGCCCTGGCCTGCGGCGACGGCCCGATCCACAGCTGATCGCGCCGTGCTGTCCGAAAAAGCAAAAGGGCCGCCCTGCGGGGCGGCCCTTTTGCGTCCTCTGAGCCGGCCGGAGGCGAAGCCTCCGGCCCCGGGCGGCGCCGTCAGGCGCCGCAACCCCTCGGCCATGGCGCTCACCACATGGTCTTTTCCGCGCGCCCGTGCCACTCCGCGTCATAGGCCGCCCCGCCCTCCTCGCCCGAGGAGGCCTCGGCCAGAAGCGCCCCCACCGTGGGCAGGTCCGCGCTTTCGTCGCCGCTTTTCCAGGTCCTGGCGCGCATCAGCGCGCGGGCGCACTGGCTGTAGATCTCCGAAATCGACACCACGATCACCGTCGCGGGCTGCTTGCCGCCCTTTTCGAACCGGGCGCACAGCCCGGCATCGGCGGTCAGCCGCGCCGTCCCGTTCACGCGGACCACGTTGTTCGACCCCGGCACCAGGAACATCAGCGACACGCGCCCGTCGCGGACGATGTTGCGCAGCGAATCCAGCCGGTTGTTGCCGCGCCAGTCCGGCAGCGCCAGCGTAGTGTCGTCCAGCTCCTGCACCACGGGGCCATCGTCCCCGCGCGGGCTGCCATCGGTGCCCTCGGGCCCCACCGTGCCCAGGATGCACAGGCGCGAGGCCATGATCCACTGACGATAGAGCGGCGTCATCCGGGTCACCACCTTGCGCAAGGCGGGCTGGCCGGGCTGACCGTAAAGCGCCTCGAGCGCGGAAAGATCGGTGATGTAGTCCATGGGGCGCGGCTCCCTGTTTGGCGCGTTACGGTCCGCCCCCGCACCGGGACGGCTCAGATGCAGGTCCCCGTCGGCTCAGGCGGCGCGGTCCGGGGCGAAGCCCGCCTCGGCCATCAGCGCGTCGCTGGCGGTTTCGATCTCGGTTTCCAGGCGGGTCATGAAGGCGGCGGTTTCGACGCCCGGCGGGATGGTTTCCAGGATCTCGACCACCGCCGTGCCGGGGTGTTTCATGATGCCCTTGCGCGGCCAGAAAAGGCCCACGTTCGTCGCCGTCGGCACGCAGCTGTGCGCGAATTGGGTGTAAAGCACGGCGGCGCCGGACTTGTAGCGCACGTGTTTGCCCGGCGCGACGCGGGTCCCCTGCGGGTAGATCACCAGTTGGCCGGGATCGGCGCGGCCATGGGCCACGTCCTCGATCATGCGCGCGATGGCCGCGCCGCGCTTGCCCCGGTCGACCGGCACGCAGCCCAGGCGCTTGGCATAGACGCCGATGACCGGCGTCCACATCAGCTCGCGTTTCATGATGAATTTCGGGCGCGGCAGGGCCTCGAACAGGATCAGGATATCGAGGAAGGACTGATGCTTGGCCGCGATCAGCACCTCGCCCTGCGGGACCGGGCCGCGCAATTCGGTGCGGATGCCGACCATCCAGCGCGCGGTCCAGAAGACCCAGTGGCAATAGAGGTTGCAGGCCTTGCGCGCGCCCTCGGGCGAGACGATCGCCCAGGGCGCGAAGACGATACCCAGGATCAGCATCACGAGATACATCTGCACCGTGAAGATCAGCGAAACGACCCAGCGGACCGCGCCGCGCAGCCCGGTGGGAGCGGTGTTGAAGCTCATGACAGCGACCTCAGCGTGCGGCGGGCGGCGAAGCCCGTGGCAAGGCAGGCGACCACGGCGGCCAGCGGCGGGATCACCAGCGGCCAGAGCCAGCCCGCCCCGGAAAAGCCCAGCCCGGTGAGGAACCCGCCCTCGTCCGAGACACTGGGCAGGAAGAAGATGCCCAGCAGCCCGGCGGCCACACCTGCCGCGGCGCCGATCAGCCCGCGCAGGGTAAAGCGGCGCACGAAGGCGCGGGCGATATAGCCGTCCTGCGCGCCCACCAGCCGCAGCACCTCGATCACCTGTCGGTTGGCGGCCAGCGCGGAATTGGCGGCCAGCGTGATCATCGCCGCCATCGCCCCGCCGATCAGCAGGATCGAGATCCAGCCCAGCAGGCGCAGCCGGTCGGCCGCGACCACCAGCGGCCGGCGCCAGCGCGTGTGGTCGTCAAGCACCGCGCCCGGCACCTCGGCCTGCAGCCGCAGGCGCAGCCCGGCCGCGTCGAAGCCCTCGGCCGTCTCGATCACCTCGATCAGGCGGGGGACGGGCAGCGTGTCGATCGGCAGATCCGGGCCGAACCAGGGCAGCAGCAGCGCGGCCTGTTCCTCGTCGGTGAAGGCGCGGGCGGATTGCACGCCCGGGGTCTGGCGCAACAGCCGCAGGGTCAGGTCGGTCTGCGCCGCCATCTGGTCGTCGGGGGCCGAGATGCGGACAGTGGCCGACCGGGCCAGCTCTTCGGACCAGCGGGTCGCGAGGCGGCCCGAGGCCATCGACAGCGCCATGGCGAAGACGGCCAGGAAGGCCATCGCGCCCGAGGCAAAGAGCGTCAGCCGCGCGGTGAATCCCGTCGGCGGCACCACCCGGTCGGCCTGGGCATCGCCCAGCACCAGCGCGCGCAGGTCGGTCACCTTCATAGGTCCGCCCCCGCCGTGGTCAGCCTGCGCTTGGAGATCCGCAGAACGCGCGCCTGGATCTTGCTTTTGGTGGCGCGGATCAGGGCAAGATCGTGGCTGGCCATCACCACCGTCTTGCCCATGCGGTTGAGTTCGATCAGCAGCTGCAGCAGGCGCTGCGACATGTCCCAGTCGACATTGCCGGTGGGTTCGTCCGCGATGATCACGTCGGGCGACATGATGATCGCCCGGGCCAGCGCCGCGCGCTGGCGCTCGCCGCCCGACAGTTCCGGCGGCAGGGCCTCGGCGCGCGAGGACAGGCCCACCCAGTGCATCAGTTCGGCCAGGTTGTCGGCCTCGGCGGCCACATCGCGGCCCGAGACCGTCAGCGGCAGGGCCAGGTTGTCGATCAGCGGCAGGTGGTCGAGGAACTGGCAATCCTGGTGCACGACCCCGATCCTCCGCCGCATCCGGGCCAGCCCGTCGCGGTCCAGCGCCGCAAGGTCGGTGTCGAAGATCCGGACCCGCCCCGAGGTCGGGCTGAGCGCCCCGTAGAGCAGCCGCAGGAAGGTCGTCTTGCCTGCCCCCGAGGGGCCGGTGAGGAAGTGAAATGATCCGGGCGCCAGCTGCAGCGAGACATCGCCGAACAACTCGGCCCCGCCATAGGAATAGCCCACCTGCTCCAGCTCGATCACGTCTGCCCCTCTCGCTTTGCGGAAAGTCATGCCTCAGCCGCAAAGCAGTTGCAATGGCGCGACTTTGGCGGACGGAATCGGTGCCGGGAATTGCCGGTGATTGCGGAATCGTCTAACGCCGGAGGGGACAAGCCTGTTGCGGCGACGGACCGCAGCCAGCGGAGCGGAGGCAGGATGCGGATCACATGCCCGAATTGCGGCGCCCAGTACGAGGTTCCTGCGGAGGTCATCCCGCAGGACGGGCGTGACGTGCAATGCTCCAATTGTGGCGTAACCTGGTTCCAGCCCCATCCCGACCATGCCATGGACCCGGACACCGCCGAGCGGGCCGCGGCGGCCGTGCCCCCCGGGCCTGAGGAGGCCGTGGACGAAGATTACGGGGATTACGGCGAGGGCGGCGATGCGCCGGAACCTCCGGCGAGCGAGGCGGAGCGCGCCCGCCGGGAGCTTGACCCCGGGATCGCCGATATCCTGAGGCAGGAGGCCGCGCATGAGGCACGGCTGCGCGGATCGGAGCCTCTGGAAAGCCAGCCTGACCTTGGGCTGGAAGATCCCGCGCCCGAAAGCCCCGCCACCCGCGCCCGCAACCGGACCCAGCCGGCCCGCCAGAGCGATCCGATGGAGGACCCGGTGGGATCGTCGCGCCGCGACCTGCTGCCGGATATCGAGGAGATCAACTCTACCCTTCGGTCCGAGAACAGCCGGTCGGTCGCGCGCCGGGTGGTCTATGACGAGGACGACGAGGCCGAGGCGCCGCGGCGCAACGGGTTCTCGCGCGGGTTCGCGACCATGCTGATCCTGGCGGTGCTGCTGGTGCTGCTGTATGCGAATGCGCCGATGCTGTCGCAGAAGGTGCCGGTGCTGGACGCCTTCCTGAACGGGCTGGTCAACGGCGTGGACCGGGTCCGGCTGTGGCTGGATGCGCAGGTGAAGAGCTTTTCGGGCTGATCGGGCCGTGCCCCGGTCCGGCGGACGGGGCGGGTTGAGCGCGGGGTCTGGGGGCGCTGCCCCCGTCGCCTGCGGCGACTCCCCCGGAGGTATTTTTCCAAGGTGAAGACATGGGCCGCAGCGCGGGGTGGCACCGGCGCGCTGCAGGAGGCGAGACCGTGCCGGAAGGCCGGGCGAGCGGGGCCGCCCGGCGGTCAGAAGCGTTCGAGCAGGCGGCGGAGGTAGTCGAGCTCCACGTCGGGGCGTTCGCCATCGCCGGAGCGGCGGCGGATCTCGTCCAGAAGCTCTTGCGCGCGGCGATAGACGTCTTCGCCCTGCAGCAGCGATTCATCCGTCGAGAGCGAGCCGTTGGAGCCCTGGTCGCGGCCGAGAGGGTCACGGTTCTGGGCCTGGCGATCGCCTTCCGAATTGCCCTGGCCGGGCTGGCCGTTCTGCTGCTGTTGCTGCGCCATCTGGTCGCCCAGCTCGCGCATGCCCTCGCGCAGCGCATCCATCGCCTCGGCCTGGTTGTCGATCGCCCCGGCGAGGTCATCCTCGCGCAGCGACTCCTCGGCCTGGTCCATGGCGCGGCCGGCGCGGTCGAGCGAGCGCTGCACCGCGTCGCCCTCGGGCGTGCCGGCGCCGGGCAGGTTCTGCTGCTGGCGGTTCAGCTCGTCGCGCAGGGCGCGCTGGCGTTCGGCCAGGGTGTCGGCGTCGGGCTGGCCCTGACCGGGTCCCTGCGCCTGGCCTTGCGGGTTGCCCTGTCCCTGGCCCTGGCCCGGTTGCTGGCCCTGGCCCGGTTGCTGGCCCTGGCCCGGTTGCTGGCCCTGGCCTTGCTGTCCCTGGCCCTGCTGACCTTGCTGGCCCTGTTGCCCCTGCTGACCTTCGCCCGGGTTGAACTGCTCCTGCAGGTCGCGGAAGGCTTCGTCCGACAGGCCCTGCTGGTCGCGCAGCGTCTCGGCCAGGCCTTCCATGGCCTGCTGGCCCTCGGATTGCTGGCCCTGTCCCTGGCCCTGCGTGACGCGCATGTTCTCCATCATCTGCTGAAGCTCGCGCAGCGCCTGTTCTGCCTCGGCCATGCGGCCCTGTTCCATCAGCTCCTGGATCCGGTCCATCATGCGCTGCAGGTCATCCTGCGTCATCTGCATGGAATTCTCGGACATCTGCTGGTTCTGGTCGCCGTCCTGACCGTCCTGCTGGGCCTGGCGCGACAGCTGGCGCATGTAGTCGTCCGTCGCCTCGCGCAGCTCCTGCATCAGCTCGGCGATCTCCTGGTCGGACGCGCCGTTGCGCATCGCCTCGGCCAGGCGTTCCTGCGCGCGGCGCAGCCGTTCCAGCGCATCGCCCAGGTCGCCCTCTTCGAGGATCAGCGCCAGGTCCCAGAGCGCCTGGGCGAGCTCCTCCTGCTGCATGTCGGTGATGCCGTAATCGTCGAACAGCTCCAGCCGTCGCAGGATCACGCGCAGCCGCAGGTAGGCGGTATCGGAGCGGAAGACGTCCTCGGGCCGGTGCGACACGGCGCGCAGGATCTGCGAGATCCGGCCGGCATTGTCGCGGTTCCACAGCAGGTCGCGGCGCTGTTCGATGATCGCCGCCGCCAGCGGGTCAAAGAACCGGCGGGCGGGGAGCACATGGGAAAACGCCTCGGTCGTGCCGGTCTGGCCGGTCTCGTCCTCGACCTGCAGCGTGAAGGTCACCGGCAGGTTGGCGAAGGGGTGTTCCGAGAAATCCTCGATCAGGCTTTCGGAAAAGGCGCGGCGGTCGCCGGCGATGGGCATCGGCAGCGTGACGATGATCGCCTCGCGCGGCTCGGGGTCGATCGCCAGCCCGTGGCGCCGGTCGATCGCGTCGAGGTCCAGCGCGATGGTCGCGGAGCCCGAGACCACGCCGTAATCGTCCGAGGCGGCGAAAGGCAGGCTCATCTGGCCGGCGGCCTCGGTTTCCGGCGGAGCGGTGATGTCCACATGCGGGTCGTCGTCGTCGATCACGGCGACCTGCCAACTGCGCCCGCCGGGCCCGTCGATGGTGATCTCGCCGGCGCGGGTCACGGTGAAATCCTGGCTCGGCGCGCTGGCCGAGGGCAGATCCTCGGTCCGGCCCGAGACGGTTTCCGACAGCGTCAGCGCGCCGACCTCGCCGTAGAAGCGCAAAGTGATCCGGGCGCCTTCGGAGATCTCGAGCGTATCGCCCTGCACGTCGGCCAGGTAGATCGTCGGCAGGCCGGTATAGCGCGGCGGCTCGATCCAGCCTTCCCACGACGGGCCTGCCGCGGCCCGGGCGCTGCCGCCCGGCGTCATCTCGGCCACCGATTGCACGCGCAGGACCGACCCGAAGATCAGCCCCACGGCAAGGAACAGCGCCGCGACATAGCGCAACGCATAGGGATCGCGCGCGGCGATGCGCAGGTTCGGCTGCGGCGCGCGGGCCGAGGCGGCGCGCGCCTTCATCCGGGCCTGGTGCGCCTGCCAGACGGCGATCGAGGCGGGGTCGTCCCCGCCGATCGCCTGTTCGTCGATCAGCGCCTGGATCGGGCGGCCCGGCATCGTCGCGTCGAGCCGCGCGAGCGCCTCGGCCCGCGACGGCAGGCGGAAGCGCAGGATGCCGCGCACCAGCGTCACGGCCAGCCCAATCACCGAGACCACCGCCGCGCCCCAGACGATTTCCACCGCCATCAGGTCCTGCAGGCCCAGCATCAGACAGGCCAGCACGACCATGACGATCGACAGCGCCGGCCAGAAGGCCCGCCACATGCGTTCGGCGGCCAGGCCCAGCCGGGTCAGGAAGAGCGGACGGCGAAGATCACGCAGCGCAGAGGCGGAGCGGTCGGTCGAGGGCATCAATCTCTCCAGGTGCTCTGGCGCGGGATAGCGTCAAAGCCACTGGGGAAGCGTATCGCGATTTATCATGTCGTCAAAGGTCGGCCTTGGGCGGATAACCGCGAATTGATCCCCGTTAACGAGAACCTCGGGGATCAGCAGGCGCGAATTGTACTCGCTGGACATGACCGCGCCGTAGGCGCCGGCGCTGCGGAAGGCCACCAGATCGCCCTCGGCCAGCGGCGGCATCATGCGCCCCTTTGCGAAGGTATCGCCGCTTTCGCAGACCGGCCCGACGATGTCATAGGGCTGCTGTTCGGCGCCCGGGACGGGTTCGGTCACGGGGACGATATCATGGTGCGCCTCGTACATGGCGGGGCGGATCAGATCGTTCATCGCCCCGTCCAGTATGAGAAAATCGCGCCCCTCGCCGGATTTCAGGTAGATCACGCGACTGACCATGATGCCCGCGTTGCCGGCGATCAGGCGGCCCGGCTCGATCTCGATCTCGCAGCCCAGGTGGCCCAGCGTGTCGCGGATCATCGCCCCGTAATCCACCGGCAGCGGCGGCGCCTCGTTCGACCGGGTGTAGGGAATGCCCAGGCCCCCGCCAAGGTCGAGCCGGCGGATGTCGTGCCCGTCGGCACGAAGTTGCGCGGTCAGATCGGCGACTTTTTTATAGGCGGTCTCGAAGGGGGCAAGCTCGGTCAGCTGCGATCCGATATGGACATCGATTCCCACCACCTTCAACCCGGGCAGGCCGGCCGCCATCGCATAGACCTCGCGCGCGCGCGCGATCGGGATGCCGAACTTGTTCTCGGACTTGCCGGTGGCGATCTTGGCATGGGTCCTGGCATCGACATCCGGGTTCACCCGGATGGTGATCGGCGCGACCTTGCCCATCTGCACGGCCACGCGCGAGATCGCGGCCATCTCCGGCTCGCTCTCGACGTTGAACTGGCGGACCCCGCCGTCCAGCGCGCAGGCGATCTCGTCCTCGGTCTTGCCGACGCCGGAGAAGACGATCCTGTCGCCCGGCACACCGGCGGCCTTGGCGCGCAGGTATTCCCCCATCGAGACCACGTCCATCCCGGCACCCGCCGCTGCCAGCGTCTTCAGGATCGCCTGGTTCGAAGCGGCCTTCATCGCGTAGCAGACAAGGTGGTCGGTGCCCTCCAGCGCCTCGTCGAAAAGCCGGTAGTGCCGCAGCAGCGTGGCGGTGGAATACAGGTAGAACGGCGTTCCGACAGCGGCCGCGATATCGGCCACGGGGACGTCCTCGGCGTGCAGGACGCCGTCGCGGTACAAGAAGTGATCCATGGTCCCGGCGCTTACGCAATGCCGCGCGCCAAATCAACGGCCATCACACCGCAACCGCTCCAAGCCCCCCACGTCCCGCAATCAGGCCCCGCCCTGCCCCAAGCGCGCACCCAGGTCCTTCATCTTTGCCCAAATACTCCGACACACCACCGGCCACACGCGCCCCGTCAGGACAATGCGTCCCCTCTTCTGCTTCTTCTTGGACAAAAATACTCCGCCACGACGCCAGCTACCCCACACCCCCTCGGGTCAGGGCGCCCAGCCACGGCGCGGGTTCACTGCACGGGCCGGCTGCGCAGGAACAGGTAAAGCGGCAATCCGCAGCTGACCCCGATGCAGAAGGTCGCCGGGATCGCCAGCAAGGCGATCCAGTTGCGGCGCACCGCGACCTCGGAGATCACGAAGACCGTCAGCGTCACGGCGGCGATGGTCAGGTCCCAGACCAGCCCGGTGGTCGCCATGTTGGCGTGCCAGGCGTCGACCATGGCCATGATGTCCCAGCCCTCGGCCTGGAACCAGCGCACGAACCACATCATCGGATGCACCGCACCCCAGATCGCCAACCCAAGGTAGATCAGCCGCAACACCGACATCTCAGAACCCAAGCGCCAGGGTGGCGGGCCCGCGGTTGATCCCGACACCGACCGAGGCATAGCCCGAGGTCGACAGTTCGATCCCGACGTTGGTCCGCGTCTGCGGCGTCGGGATGCGGTCGGGGGGCGTTGGCGGGGTCTGGGGCACGCCGTCGGCACCACAGGCCGCCAGCACAAGCGCGGCTGCGGCCATCAGGGCGGCGGGGCGGCGGGATGTCATCCCAGGATCTCCTTCCAGCGGGCGATCTGCGTCCGGACCTGCGCCGGCGCGGTTCCCCCATAGGATGTACGCGAGTTGACCGAATTGTCCACGCCCAGCACGTCGAAGACCTCTGCCGTGATCCCGGAATGGACCGACGTCATGTCCTCCAGCGACAGGTCCGGCAGGTCGCAGCCACGGGATTCGGCCAGTGCCACAAGGCTGCCGGTCACGTGATGCGCCTCGCGGAAGGGCAGGCCCAGGACACGGACGAGCCAGTCGGCCAGATCCGTCGCGGTGGAAAAGCCGGAGCCTGCGGCGGCCGCCAGGCTCTCGCGGTTGGCGGACATGTCGCGGACCATGCCCTCCATCGCGGCCAGCGCCAGCATCCAGTTGTCGGCGGCGTCGAAGACCTGTTCCTTGTCCTCCTGCATGTCCTTGGAATAGGCCAGCGGCAGGCCCTTCATCACCGTCATCAGCGCCACGTTGGCACCGAAGATCCGGCCGATCTTGGCGCGGATCAGCTCGGCCGCGTCGGGGTTCTTCTTCTGCGGCATGATCGAGGAGCCGGTAGAGAAGCGATCCGACAGGGTGACGAAGCGGAACTGGGCCGACGACCAAATCACCAGCTCTTCGGCGAAGCGCGACAGGTGCATGGCCGAGATCGAGGCGACGCCCAGGAATTCCAGCGCGAAGTCGCGGTCCGACACGGCGTCGAGCGAATTTGCCGCGGGCCGGTCGAAGCCAAGCGCCTCGGCGGTCATGTCGCGGTTGATCGGGAAGGAGGTGCCGGCCAGCGCCGCGGCCCCCAGCGGGCTTTCGTTCATCCGGCGGCGCGCATCGCGGACACGGCCGAGGTCGCGGCCGAACATCTCGACATAGGCCATCATGTGGTGGCCCCAGGTGACCGGCTGCGCGGTCTGCAGGTGGGTGAAGCCGGGCATGACCCAATCGGCGCCGGCCTCGGCCTGCACCAGCAGCGCCTCGATCAGCGCGGTCAGCCCCGCGTCCGCCGCATCCAGCTGATCGCGGACCCACAGCTTGAAATCGGTGGCGACCTGGTCGTTGCGCGACCGGCCGGTGTGCAGGCGCCCGGCGGGTTCGCCGATGATCTCCTTCAGGCGGGCCTCCACGTTCATGTGGATGTCTTCCAGCGCGGTGGAGAAGGTGAATTCCCCCGCCTCGATCTCTGACAAGATTGTGAGAAGTCCTTCCCGGATCGCCTCGGCATCCTTATCAGTGAGGATGCCGGTCGCCGCGAGCATCGCCGCATGGGCGCGCGAACCGGCGATATCCTGCGCCGCGAGGCGTCGGTCGAACCCGATCGAGGCGTTGATCGCCTCCATGATCGCGTCCGGGCCGGCTGCAAAGCGGCCGCCCCACATCTGGTTCGATTTCGTCTCGGTCATCGCGCTTTCCTTCGGAGGAAACATGAAAAAGGTCCTGATCGCGCTCGTCTATACCGCGCTGGCGCTTGGTGCAAATACCGCCGTTGCCGCCGATATACCCACGCTGGAGGCGCTGCGGGACGGGGACATGAAGAAATTGTCCTTCCATTCCGAGCCGAAGCCGATAGCCGTGGCCGCCTTCACGCTTGAAGACGGTGGCGAAGGCACGCTGGCCGACTATGAAGGCAAGTATATCCTTCTGAATTTCTGGGCCACCTGGTGCGCCCCCTGCCGCAAGGAAATGCCGCAGCTTTCCGCGCTGCAGGCCGAGTTCGGCGGCGACGATTTCGAGGTGGTGACCCTGGCCACGGGGCGCAATTCGCCCACCGGCATCGTGAAGTTCTTCGAAGAGGCCGGGGTCGACAACCTGCCCCGCCACCAGGATCCGCGCCAGCAGGTGGCGCGCGAGATGGCCGTTCTGGGCCTGCCGATCACCGTGCTGATCGACCCGCAGGGACAAGAGATCGCGCGCCTGCAGGGCGATGCCGATTGGCATTCCGACAGCGCGCGGGCGATTCTTGCCGAACTGCTGGACAGCCCCGGCGACTGATCCGTCGGACCTCAGGGTCCGCTTGTATCCCGGCGGCTTCTCCGGTTTCGATGTGCCATCCCCTTATGTCCGGCTACCCGGCGGTTGACCGGGTAATGCCCTGTCATGGGCGGTGACAGGTGAAATACGGCCCGGCACCAAAAGGCCCCAAATTGGTGCAGGCCGAAATTGACGCAACGCCAACCGGCTCTCTCCGGAGAAAAGGGAAGACAGCTTTTATCGAATTTGGTACGTTTTGTGGTTGTAGGCAGCTGTGAACTTTCACCCAAAAGAGCATAGTGAGACAAAATGCATGCCTTGCACTTACGAGTTGAATGCGGATGAAAACCTTATCGAAATGACATGTTGTGGCCGCGTGACCCGCGGTTGCATCCTGAACGACCTGGACGCGCTTGAGGACACGCCGCGGCAAATCGCCGAGCTGGGCGAGTTTCGGGATTACAGCGACATCACCGAGCTTGTCCTGGAGCGGGAGGAGCTGAACAACCTGGCGCAGCTGATGCGCGGGGCCTACCTGCGGTCGGGCTGGAAAAAACGAATTGCCATGCTGGCACCGACGGGGCCCGGGCGGATCTATTCCAGGGTCCTGGGCGACGCGCTGAACAGCCTCGCCACGCTCGAGGCGCGCATCTTCGACACACGCGAGGCGGCGCTGGCCTTCCTTCGGGACGACGCACCCGTCCGGTCCGACCTGCGCAACCAGACGGTCTGAGCAGGCCGGCCCACCACGGGCGGCGGCTGACTGCCTCCGCCCTGACGGGATCGCGTTGCCTGTGTGATAACTTGGGCATGTCGCATCGAATTTTCCGAGAAATCCGCGTTTAAGCGGACCTTTACCAGTCGCCGCCAATCATGCTCCCGATCTTCGGCAAGAGCACCAGATGACCGCGCGATCCGACACGACACCCGACATGACGTTTGGCCACGGGACCTCTGCGTCGGCCGCGACAGGGCCCGCCCGGGACGACGTGGCGGAGGACGCCGTCCCGGACATGGTCCCGGACAGGGCGACCGCCGGGAACGATGACACAACGCTGGACATCGTGCGCGAAGCCCTGCTGCGCGGCGACACGATGCTGGCCTACCAGCCAGTTATGGGCCTGCGCGCGCCGCAGGCCACGGCGTTCTACGAAGGCCAGATCCGGCTGCTGGATCCGGCCGGCCGGGTGATCCCGGCACGCGATTTCATCGACGTGATCGACCCGACCGAGCTGGGTCGGATGATCGACCGCATCAGCCTGGAGACCGCGCTGAAAGCCCTGGCGCGGGTGTCCGATATCCGGCTGTCGATAAACGTGTCCACGCGGTCCATCGGCTGCAGCCAATGGATGCAGGTGCTGGACCGGGCTTTGAAACGCCATCCCGATCTGGGCGCGCGGCTGATTCTGGAAATCAGCGAGCATTCCGCCTTTGTCATCCCGGACGTGGTCGCCGGCTTCATATCCGAACTGCAGTTGAAGGGAATCGCCTTTGCGCTGGATGATTTCGGTGCCGGGACAATTGCCTTTCGCCATTTCCGCGACCTTGATTTCGACCTGGCCAAAATTGACGGGCAATTCGTGCGCGGTATTCACGCCAATCCGGACAACCAGGTCCTGACCGCCGCGCTGGTCGACATCGCCCGGCGCTTCGACATGTTCACCGTCGCCGAACGGGTCGAGGATACGCGCGACGCCGAGGTTCTGACCCGGCTGGGCGTGGATTGCGCGCAAGGGCACCTTTATGGCGCGCCCACGCTGCGCCCGCCCTGGGCCAGCCGCAAAGCGCATCGCCACCGCGCCTGAACCCTGCCACACCCGCCGCGATCAACGACACCGGGCCGCGGCGTTGTGCCGTTACCGCTGACTGAGACACGCTGACCGTTGCCGCTGGGCGGTTAATTCGATATTCCGGCATGGACGGGCGGGGGTTTGACGATCAGCGGTCTGCCATCGGCCTCCGCCGGCATGGTAGAGGACGGAACTCATGACCAATGTTGTAATCGCATCGGCTGCACGCACCGGCGTCGGCAGCTTTCTTGGATCCTTCGCCAACACCCCGGCCCATGACCTGGGCGCCGCGGTGATCGAGGCGGTGGTCGAGCGCGCCGGCGTGGCCAAGGAAGAGATCTCGGAAACCATCCTCGGCCAGGTGCTGACCGCCGCGCAGGGCCAGAACCCCGCGCGCCAGGCACATATCAACGCGGGCCTGCCGAAAGAGGCCGCCGCCTGGGGCATCAACCAGGTCTGCGGCTCGGGCCTGCGCGCCGTGGCGCTTGGCGCACAGCACATCCAGCTGGGCGATGCCGGCATCGTCATCGCCGGCGGCCAGGAGAACATGTCGATGAGCCCCCACGCAGCCGCGCTGCGCCAGGGGCACAAGATGGGCGACATGAGCTACATCGACACGATGATCAAGGACGGCCTGTGGGACGCCTTCAACGGCTACCACATGGGCCAGACCGCCGAGAACGTCGCCGAGCAATGGCAGATCGGCCGCGACCAGCAGGATGAATTCGCCGTGGCCTCGCAGAACAAGGCCGAGGCAGCGCAGAACGCCGGCAAGTTCGCCGACGAGGTGATCCCCTTCACCATCAAGACCCGCAAGGGCGACATCGTGATGGACAAGGACGAATACATCCGCCACGGCGCCACCATGGACGCCATGGCCAAGCTGCGCCCGGCCTTCACCAGGGACGGCTCTGTCACCGCGGCGAATGCCAGCGGAATCAACGACGGCGCGGCCGCCGTGCTGCTTATGTCGGCCGAGGATGCGGAAAAGCGCGGGCTGGAACCGCTGGCGCGGATCGCCTCCTACGCGACCGCGGGCCTCGACCCGTCGATCATGGGCGTCGGCCCGATCTATGCCTCGCGCAAGGCGCTGGACAAGGCCGGCTGGTCGGTGAGCGACCTGGACCTGGTCGAAGCCAACGAAGCCTTCGCCGCCCAGGCCTGCGCGGTGAACAAGGACATGGGCTGGGACCCCTCGATCGTGAACGTGAACGGCGGCGCCATCGCCATCGGCCACCCGATCGGCGCATCGGGCTGCCGCATCCTGAACACCCTCCTGTACGAAATGAAGCGCCGCGACGCCAAGAAGGGCCTTGCCACGCTGTGCATCGGCGGCGGCATGGGCGTTGCCATGTGCCTTGAGCGGCCCTGACCTGCGCGTAAATCACTGTAGGATCACGCAACTTTGTTGCGCGATCCACTTTGCGCGTGTAGGAAGATTTCGTGAGGAAAGTGGAGGGAGACCATAAATGTCGCGTACGGCCCTTGTCACCGGCGGATCCCGAGGGATCGGTGCCGCCATTTCAAAAGCCCTGAAGGACGCGGGTTACTCTGTCGCTGCCAGCTATGCCGGCAATGACGAGGCAGCCGCCAAGTTCACCGAAGAGACCGGGATAAAGACCTACAAGTGGAATGTCGCCGATTACGAGGAATCGACCGCCGGCATCGCCAAGGTCGAGGCGGATCTTGGCCCGATCGACGTGGTGGTCGCCAATGCCGGCATCACCCGCGACGCGCCGTTCCACAAGATGACACCGGAACAATGGCACCAGGTGGTCGACACCAACCTGACCGGCGTGTTCAACACCGTCCACCCGCTCTGGCCCGGCATGCGCGAGCGCGGCTTCGGCCGGGTGATCGTGATCTCGTCGATCAATGGTCAGAAGGGGCAATTCGCGCAGGTGAACTATGCCGCGACCAAGGCCGGTGACCTGGGAATCGTGAAATCGCTTGCTCAGGAAGGCGCGGCCAAGGGAATCACCGCGAACGCGATCTGCCCGGGCTACATCGCCACCGACATGGTCATGGCCGTGCCGGAAAAGGTGCGGGACGCCATCATCGGCCAGATCCCGACCGGCCGACTGGGCGAACCCGAAGAAATCGCGCGGTGCGTGGCCTTCCTGGCCTCGGACGACGCGGGCTTCATCAACGGGTCCACCATATCGGCAAACGGCGGTCAGTTCTTCGTCTGAACCATCCGCCGTGCGTGTCTGTCATGCATGTCTGCACATTCTGGGCTGACGCCTTCGGGCGTCAGTTTGCCCACCGGATGGCACCGGGGCCACGACGCGACCAGTCCGAAGAGGTGATCGTGTTTACAAAGGCCCGGAGGAGCTGACCGAAGGTCCAGGTGTTCTCACCGCCGAAGGTGCCGTGGAACTGGTGATTTGCGGTGCTGGAAGTGCTCATCTTTTCGACTTTCCTGTGTGTGTTCCTGTCTCCCTCAGGACCCTATTTGGTGGTATGTGGTATTTTTTACAAACGAAACTTTAGCGACCTTCAGACAAGGTGAGCTTAACTGAAAAATGCCTACGAGACTGCCGCCCCTGAAGGCCCTTCGCGCCTTCGATGCCGCCGCGCGTCATATGTCCTTCGCGCGCGCCGCCGAAGAAGTCGGTGTGACCCCCGCCGCTCTTTCCTTTCAGATCAAGACGCTGGAGGAACACCTTGGCCAGCCCCTGTTCCGGCGCCTCAACCGGGCGGTCGAACTGACCGAGGCCGGGCGCGTGCTGGCCCCCGGCACCGCCGAAGGGTTCCGTTCGCTTCAGGCAGCGTGGCGCGACGCGGGCCGTGTGGGCAACAACCACACGCTGACCGTCACCGCCGGGCCGGCCTTTACCGCGCGCTGGATGGCGCCGCGGTTCTACGAATTCGCCCGCGCCCATCCCGAGATCGAGCTGCGCTTCTCGGCCAGCCTGCGCCCGACCGATTTCGAGCGTGACGCGATCGACGTGGCGATCCGCCTGCGCCGGGGACCGGATGACCAGACGTATTCGGTGCCGCTGGCCTTCGAATGGGTCACCCCGGTCATGCTGCCGGAGATGGCCGAACTCTACCCCACACCGGAGAGCCTGACCAAGGCGCCCCTGCTGGTGGACGACGCGCTGGATTTCGTGGATCCGCCCTGCGACTGGGCCGCCTGGTTCCGCGCCGTTGGGATTTCGCACCGGCCGGAGGGCGCGACCCATTTCAGCCAGTCCGACCATGCGGTCGATGCGACTCTCGCCGGGGCCGGCGTGACGCTGGGGCGCCGATCCATGGTGATCAAGGAACTGCACGAGGGCCGGTTGGTCGCGCCCTATGGCATCGCGCTGAAACCGCCCACGCATTTCCGGTTCATCTGCCCCAAAGGCAACGAAACGCGCCCGGCCATCGCCGCCTTCCGCGACTGGATCCTCTCCGAGATTGACAAGACCTCGGCCGTGTCCGACACGCTGACGATCATCCCCTCCGAAGATGTGCCGCGGGACCTGCCTTCCACATGACATCCGCGATACCCCGCCGGCAAGCCACCCTGATCGGCTTCATCGCCGTCCTGCTCTGGGCGCTGCTGGCGGTCCTGACCGTCGGATCCGCGCCCACGCCGCCGCTGCTGCTGAACGCGATCTGCTTTGCCATCGGCGGGGCGCTGGGGCTGATCTGGCTTGCGGCCACCGGCGGGTTCGGCCAGCTGCGGCAGGTTCGGGCGCGGGTCTACATCTTTGGCACGATCGGGCTGTTCGGCTACCACGCGCTCTACTTCTCGGCGCTGCGGCTGGCGCCCGCGGCCGAGGCGGGGCTGATCGCCTATCTCTGGCCCCTGCTGATCATCCTGTTCTCGGGCCTGTTGCCCGGAGAGCGGCTGCGCGCCGGCCATATCATCGGCGGGCTGCTGGGCTTTGCCGGCGCCGCTCTGCTGATTTCGGGCGGGGCCAGAGGCTTTGATCCGGCGCATCTGCCCGGCTACCTGCTGGCGCTGCTCTGCGCGCTAACCTGGTCAAGCTATTCGGTCCTGTCGCGCCGCATCGGCACGGCACCGACAGCCTCGGTCGCAATCTTCTGCCTGGCCACTGCCGTACTGTCGGCGGGGCTGCACCTGATGCTGGAACCCACGGTCTGGCCCGGCAGCCCGGGCGCCTGGCTGGCGACGATCGGGCTTGGGCTCGGACCCGTGGGGCTGGCCTTCTACGTGTGGGACATCGGGGTGAAGCAGGGCGACATCCAGCTTCTGGGAACAAGCTCTTATGCCGCCCCGCTTCTGTCCACGCTGATACTGGTTCTTGTCGGTGCGGCGGACCCGGGCTGGTCACTGGCCCTCGCGACCCTCCTGATTACCGGAGGCGCGCTGACCGCAGCCCGCGCGAGCGTGCGACGTTAGGTCGAAAGGCGCTCGATTTCCTCTTTCAGCTTCAGTTTCTGCTTCTTGAGTTCGGCGATCTGCAGGCCGTCGATGCTTGGCGCACGCTGCGCCTCTTCGACCTTCTTGCTCAGGGTCTGGTGCTTCCGCTTCAGTTCAGAAACATGCGTGCTGAGAGTCATACAGGATCTCCTTTTCTGTCGGGCCCCATCATCGCAGCACAAATCGCTTCACCTGTCACGCGTATGTCTTAGCAAAATTGTCACACACGAGAATCAAAGCATTTTTCGGCCGGGCCAGGGCAAGATTTTGCCGTCCCGCAGGACGCCGGAAATGATCGGGCTGTAGTCATCGCTGTCGGACAGGTGTTTCTCGCCATGGTGGAGAATCAGGGGGAAATGCAACCTGAAGGGCGTCCGCCCGTCCTTCCGGGCGCGGAAAATCACGTGTTCGGGGGCGCGGCCGGTGCGGGCGGCCAGCGGCAGGACCTCGATCGCGCCCAGCCGGGCGGCCGTTGCGGCGGCCAGAAGATCGGGCAGACGCTGGATCCGCTGGATCACGTGCAGGTAGCCGCGCGGCCGCAGGCGGCGGGCGGCACAGTCGATCCAGGCCGAGAGCGGCACCGCCTCCGCCCGCCCGCTGCCCCGGCCCGGATCGGCGGCGGCCATGCTGGCGGCGGGATCGAAATAGGGCGGGTTGGCGATGACGTGGTGAAAGGCCAGCTGCCGCAGCGCGGGCGGGGGCGATGCGAGGTTGCCCGTCATCACTTCCATTTGAAGACCCGCGCCTGCGGCGTTTCGGCCCGCCAGATCGGCATAGGCGGGCTGCAATTCCAGCCCGGTCAGCCTCAGCCCCGGCACCCTTGTGCCCAGGCACAGTGCCGCCGCCCCTGCCCCACAGCCCAGGTCAAGCACCGACTCGCCGGACCTTGCGGGCACGGACGCGGCCAGAAGAACCGGGTCCACACCGGCGCGATAGCCGGATTTCGGCTGCAACAAGAGGAGCTTGCCGCCTAGAAAGGCATCGCGGCTCAGATCCTCGTCGGCAAATCCGGGCGCGTCATCCTGCATGCCGCGGCCGCCCTATTGCCCGGTGTCGATGCCGTTGTCGGTGATCACCGTCAGCGCGGCCTCGTATTCCTCCTCGCGGACCATGAGCCGGCGCGGAAAAACACCGATCCCGCCTTCGAGGACGCTCATATTTACGTCGATCTGAAAGCACTCTATATCCTCCCCGGCAAGGAGGGCGGATGCGAACGCCATGATCGTCGGGTCGGTGGTGCGCAGAAGTTCCTTCATGAGATGGATCTAAGGGCACGGGTCGGACTTGTCGAGCCGTGTAGCAAAGGCGTCATGGACCAGGTCACACTATCGAAACCGCATGATCGGCTTGCCGACGCTCTCAGCGACGAGATGCGCGCCGTGGACCGTCTGATCCGCGACCGGATGGTGTCGGAACACGCGCCCCGCATTCCCGAGATCACCAAGCACCTGGTCGAGGCCGGCGGCAAGCGGCTGCGGCCCATGCTGACGCTGGCGGCGGCGAAGCTGTGCGGCCACCAGGGCGACGCGGATGTGAAGCTGGCCGCCACGGTGGAGTTCATTCACACCGCCACGCTTCTGCATGACGACGTGGTCGACGAAAGCGCCCAGCGGCGCGGGCGGCCGACGGCCAACCTGCTGTGGGACAACAAGTCTTCGGTGCTGGTGGGCGACTATCTCTTTGCGCGGTCCTTCCAGCTGATGACCGAAACCGGGTCGATGCGGGTGATGGAAATCCTGTCCAACGCCTCGGCCACGATTTCCGAGGGCGAGGTGCTGCAGCTGACCGCGGCGCAGGACCTGAAGACGACCGAAGAGGTCTATCTGCAGGTGGTGCGCGGCAAGACCGCGGCGCTGTTCGCGGCGGCCTGCGAGGTCGGCGGCGTGATTTCCGGCGCCCCGGAAGAGCAGGTCGATGCGCTGCGCGCCTATGGCGACGCGCTGGGGATCGCCTTTCAGATCGCGGATGACCTGCTGGATTACGTCGGAGATGCCTCGTCCACGGGCAAGAACGTGGGCGACGATTTCCGCGAGCGAAAGCTGACCCTGCCGGTGATCCGCGCGGTGGCGCTGGCGTCCGAGCAGGAGCGGGCCTTCTGGCAGCGCACGATCGAGAAGGGCCAGCAGGACGAGGGCGACCTGGACACGGCGATGGAGCTGATGCGGGCCCATGACACGCTGGAAGACACGCGGCTGACGGCCGAGGCCTGGGCGCGGACGGCCCGCGAGGCGCTGGAGGTGCTGCCCGAGCACCCGCTGCGCGAGATGCTGTCGGATCTGGCGGATTACGTGGTGTCGCGGCTGAGCTGACCGGATTTTCGGGGGCTTTGTCGTCGCCATCCTGCTTGATCCGATGCCGCCCTCCCCGAAGGTATTTCTACTAAAAGAAGACCGGGCCTCTGGCCCCTGAGAGGCACGTTGCGTCCGGGGCTCAGAGGAGAGGCGCGTGCGCGCACCACCAGTCGGGCCGTGTGCTGCGGATGACGTCCCGCGCCAAGGCGGCCTGCCCCGGAGGCAAGAGCGCGTAGCAGGTGGCACCGGAGCCCGACATGGCGTGGTGGATCGGGGACAGATCCGCCAGGGCGGAGAGAGTTTCGGCGATCTCGGGTGCGCAGGCGATTGCCGGCGGCGCGAGGTCGTTGCGTTGGGCGGAAAGCCAGGCGGCGAAGGCCGAAGGGTCCGACGGCGGGGACCCCGGCATCGGCGGGTTGTCCTTGCGCGAGAGCCCGGCGAAGACCGCGCCGGTGGGCACGGCGACGCGCGGATTGACCAGCAGGATCTCCATCGGCGGCAGAAGGGCCGTGGGCGACAGGCGGTCGCCGATGCCTTCCATACGGCAGCTGCGGCCCAGCAGGCAGACCGGGACATCGGCGCCGATCCGGGCCGTGGCCGAAGGCTCTGGCAGAGGGATATCCCAGAGCTGCGACAGGGCGCGGAGCGTGGCGGCCGCGTCGGCCGAGCCGCCGCCGATCCCGGAGGCCAGCGGCAGGCGTTTTGTCAGGCGGATCGCGGCGCCCCGGTCCGGGGACAGGAAGCGCGCGGCGCGCAGCACCAGGTTGTCGGGACCCGCGGCCAGGCCCGCGGCCTCGGGTCCGTCGATGGTCAGCGACAGGCTGTCGGACGGCGCAACGGCGATGCTGTCGCCCACGCCGGCAAAGACCACAAGGGAATCAAGCAGGTGATAGCCGTCGGCGCGCTGGCCGGTGACATGAAGCGACAGGTTGATCTTGGCCGGAGCGAAGACCTCGACAAGGGGTTCGGGCATCGGGGGCCGTTCTGTGAACATGTCTTTCGATACGGGCAAGGGCCCGGCGCCCGGGCGGGCGGCCGTCGGGACCGGATCAGCGCAGCGCGGCCTCAGCCCCCGTCATTGGCGACGGAGATCGGCGGCGCGCCCTCTTCCTCGAGCACCCTGTCCAGCCCGACCTCCAGCTTGCGGCGGATGCGCTCGGGATCGGCCTCGGAATCGGCGTCGGTCGGGTCGACGAAGGACAGCGCGCGACGCCACTGGAACTCGGCCTCCATCCGGCGGCCCACGGCCCAGTAGACATCGCCGAGGTGATCGTTGACCACCGCGTCGACCGGCATCAGCGACACCGCGTCCTCCATGTGGCCCACGGCCTCTTCGTAGCGGCCAAGGCGGTAGAGCACCCAACCCAGGCTGTCGACGATATAGCCGCTGTCGGGACGCGAGGCGACGGCGCGCTTGATCATGTCGAGCGCCTCGTCGAGTTTCTCCTGCTTTTCGACCAGCGAGTAGCCGAGGTAGTTCAGCACCTGCGGCTGGTCTGGGTTCAGCTCCAGCGCGGCACGGAAATCGGCCTCGGCCTGATCCCAGTGATCCAGCCGTTCATGGGCGATGCCCCGGGCATACAGCAGGAACCAGCGGTTGCGCCCGTTCTCCGGTGTCAGCTCCAGCGCGCGGTCATAGGCGCCGGCGGCCGAGGCGTAATCCTCCTGCTCGCGGAACAGCCCGCCGAGCGCGGATTGAACCGAGGCCTGCCCGGGGTAGTCGACCGCGAGCCGTTCCAGCACCTCGATCGCCGTATCGGGCTTGCCGGCACGGCGCAGGGCCTCGGCCCGGCCCAGTTCGGCGGCGTGGAAATCGGGGCTGTCCTTGGGCACCTGCTTGTAGATCTCGACCGACAGGTCGTATTGGCCGGCATCGTCCAGCAGCTCGGCGCAGAGCAGCAGCGCGTCGATGTGGTCGGGACGCAGGTGATGGGCCATGCGCGCGTAGATCAGCCCGTAATCCGACGCGTTCTCGCCGCTGAGCAGCACGGCGATGGAAAAGAAGATCTCGGCCATGCCGTCGCGGGCGGAACGGACATGGGTGAAGGGCAGCGTCTCGCCCGCGTCGAGCCGCATGATCAGGTCACTCACCGCCGGGTCGGCGCCGGGGCCGAAGGCGTCGCGCAGCATGTCGGCGGCATCGCCGTCGCGCTCCAGCTGGGACAGGACCTCGGCATAGGCCAGCGCGCCGCGGCGCGACAGGACGGCGGTGCCGTCGGAGGTGTCGGCGAAGATCGCTTCGGCCCCCTCGAAATCCCCGACCGAGGCCAGGGCCAGCGCCTTGTGATACATGGCGAAACCGCGCAGGCCGTTGTCGTCGGCGACCGCGTCGAACTGCTCCAGCGCCTGGCTGACAGAGCCGGCGCCCATATGCGCCCAGCCCAGCATCAGCCCGTCGACCAGGGGGCTTACACCCTGTTCGGGGGTGGCGCGATCCAGCAGCGCCTCGAATTTGCCCTGGTCGATCAGGTCGGCGATGATGACCATGTTGGCCATCTGGCTTTCCAGGCCAAGCTCCTGCATGCGGCTGGCGACGGGCAGGGCCGCATCGATCCGGCCAAGCGCAAGCTGTGCGGTGACCACATGTTCCATCAGCCCGGGATTGGCCGCATCCCGGGTCAGGGCCCGGGTGTAATAGGCGGCGGCCTCGTCGAAGTCGCTGTTGAACAGCGCGACGCGGCCGGCGAGGTAGGCGCCTGCGGCGGTTTCGGCGGGGGCGATCTGGGGCGCCACGGCCCCCATCAGAAGGCCCGCGATCGCCGCGCGGGACAAGGTCAACACACTCACGATAGACTGCCTCATTATTTGATGCGACGGAGGCTATGGGATCGCAGGGCGGCGTGCAATGGCCACAGTGGCGCAGTTGCATCACATCTGCGCATTTCTGCCACGCCGGTGACTCGCCGGCCCGTTCAGCGCGCGACCCGGCCCACGCCGCTGCCCGGCCCGACCGGCGCCCGGGCATGGCCGCTAATGTAGGGTGGGGTTTTACCCCACCGCCACCCGAGCATCGGTGGGGTAAAACCCCACCCTACATCCCCGTCACATGTTGGGATAATTCGGCCCGTCTCCGCCCTGCGGGACCGTCCAGACGATGTTCTGGCTGGGATCCTTGATGTCGCATGTCTTGCAATGGACGCAGTTCTGGAAGTTGATCACGAAGCGCGGCTCCTTGCCCTCTTCCTCGACCACCTCGTAGACGCCGGCCGGGCAATAGCGCTGCGCCGGCTCGGCATAGGCCCGCAGGTTCACCGCGATGGGGACGTTCTTGTCCTTCAGCTTCAGGTGGCAGGGCTGATCTTCTTCGTGGTTCGTCATCGAGAAGCTGACGTTGGTCAGCCGGTCGAAACTCAGCTTGCCGTCCGGCTTCGGATAATCGATCGGTTCGAACCCCGAGGCCTGGCGCGTGGCCTGGGCGTCGTTCTCGCCATGCTTCATCGTGCCGAACAGCGACACGCCGAACAGCTCGTTGGTCCACATGTCGAAGCCCCCCAGCGCCAGCGAGGCCTGCAGCCCATAGGTCGACCACAGCGGCTTGACGTTGCGCACCTTCTTCAGGTCCTGCCCGATCGCGCCTGTGCGCACCTCGGTCTCGTAATCCGTCAGCTCGTCGCCCGACCGGCCCGCCTGCAGCGCCGCATGGGCGGCCTCCGCCGCGGCCTTGCCCGAAAGCATCGCGTTGTGGTTACCCTTGATCCGCGGCACGTTGACCATGCCCACCGAACAGCCCAGCAACGCCACGCCCGGCGCCACCATCTTCGGCATCGACTGGTAGCCCCCTTCCGAGATCGCCCGCGCGCCATAGGCGATGCGCTTGCCGCCCTTCAGCAGCTCGGCCACCATCGGGTGATGCTTGAACCGCTGGAATTCCATGTAGGGATACAGGTACGGGTTCTTGTAGTTCAGGTGGACGACGAAACCCACGTAGACCTGATTGTTATCAAGGTGATAGATGAAGCTCCCGCCGCCGGCATTGCTGCCCAGCGGCCAGCCCATCGTATGGGTGACCGACCCTTCCTTGTGCTTGTCCGGGTCGATCTCCCAGATCTCTTTCATGCCAAGGCCGAATTTCTGCGGCTCATGGCCTTCCGACAGATCGTATTTCTCGATCACCTCCTTGGCGAGCGAGCCGCGCACGCCTTCGGACAGGAAGACATACTTGCCGTGAAGCTCCATCCCCGGCTCGTAGCTCGGGCCAGGGGTGCCGTCCGGGTTGCGGCCGAATTCACCCGCAACCACGCCCTTCACGCCGCCGGCCTCGTCATAGACCAGCTCGGAACAGGACATGCCGGCGAACACCTCGACCCCGAGAGCCTCGGCCTGTTCGGCCATCCAGCGGCAGACATTGCCCATCGAGACGATGTAGTTGCCGTGGTTGTTCATCAGCTTCGGCATCGGCCAGTTGGGGATGCGGATGCCGCCGGATTCGCCCAGCATGTAGAAGTTGTCGTCCTTGACCGGCACGTTCAGCGGCGCGCCCTTCTCCTTCCAGTCGGGGATCAGCGCATCCAGCCCGCAGGGATCCAGCACCGCACCCGACAGGATATGCGCACCGACCTCGGAGCCTTTCTCCAAGACCACGACGGCAAGATCCTCGTCCAGCTGCTTCAGCCGGATCGCCGCCGAAAGGCCGGCCGGGCCGGCCCCAACGATGACGACGTCCACTTCCATTGCTTCGCGTTCAATCTCGGCCATACTGGCTGATCCCCCGTGGCGTATGGGCGCGTCCGTCACCGGACCGCGCGACATTATCTTGCTCGGACGATGTTCTGGCAGGACCAAGGATCAATGGCAACCTGCGCCGTTGCGACGTAAGGCGCGCGGATCATGTCCGCCTTCTTTGCGCCCCGTGGCCGGGCGCGCGCCGCACATTGGGTTACAATGCGCCGCGGCAATGACACCCCCCGAATGCGCAGATTCGTTCAGGACGGCACAAAAGGCGCGGCCAGCCGCCGGTTTGGGGCGCGAAGTCTTGCCGACAGACCGGTCCGTCCCATCTGCCCGGGCGCCCACCGTCACGTCGGCCCGGCGCGGCGTTGTGGTGCGCCGCCGGACCGCCGCGCCCCTGGCGTCGGGCCCCCGGCCGCCGGCAAAACCGGCGCGCGGATACCCGCCGCCCGGGCCTGTCGCTGCCCGATTGATCGCCCCTTGCGTTTCCGCTATCCCGTGGCAATGCTAATCGGCATTGGCTCGAAACCGGGTCGGACCAAGGCTGAACATGACGCAATTCCAGGACAGGACCTAATGGACAAGATCCCGATGACGCCCAAGGGCTATGCCGCCCTAGAAGCCGAACTGAAGCAGCTGAAGGCTGTCGAGCGTCCTGCCATCATCGCCGCCATTGCGGAGGCGCGCGAGCATGGCGACCTCAGCGAGAATGCCGAATACCATTCCGCGCGTGAGAAGCAGTCCTTCATCGAAGGCCGGATCAAGGAGCTCGAAGGCGTGCTGAGCCTCTCCGAGGTCATCAACCCGGCCAAGCTTTCGGGCCCGATCAAGTTCGGCGCCACGGTGACGCTGGTCGACGAGGACACCGACCAGGAAAAGACTTGGCAGATCGTGGGCGAGCACGAGGCCAATATCGAGAAGGGCCTGCTCAACATCAAATCCCCGATCGCCCGCGCCCTGATCGGCAAGGAAGAGGGCGACAGCGTCGAGGTGCGCACCCCGGGTGGCGAGAAATCCTACGAGGTCCTGACCATCTCCTATGTCTGAGCCTGCCGTTCGTGCAGGCCGGGCCGCATGGTAGCCAGTGACAGGAAACGGCCATGACCGGACCGACGCCTTCAGACTTCGAAACCGCACGCTCCACGCCGCTGGGGCTTTACGACCGGCCCCGTCCGCCTCAGGTGACGGGGATCGAAATCGCGGCCATCGCGCTCACCCTGGTGTGGCTGGGTGCGACGCTGCTGTTCTTCCTGTTCGTGCCCGAGGAGGACGGGACCGCGGTCGACACGCTGCGGTTCCTCATGTCCATCCTCGCGATCTTCCTGCCGGTGGGCATGATCTGGGTCGCTGCGACGGCGGCGCGGGCCAGCCGGGTGATGCGCGAGGAAAGCCTGCGGCTGCAGACCGCGATCGACGCGATCCGACAGGCCTACATGGCGCAGAACCAGCGCGGCACGTCCTCGGCCGATGCCTCGATCCAGAAGAAGCTGGACGAGATCGCCGAAGCCACGCGCAAGGCCGAAACCGCGCTGACCATGTTCCACACCGTGCGCGACCGCGAGCCCGGCGGTGCGCCTCCCCCTGCCGCGCCCCCCCCTGCTGCGCCAGCGCCTGCCCCCGCCGCGCCGGCCCCGGCCGAGGACGGCCAGGCACTGCTGGCGCTCGGCACCCCGGCCGAGGCACTGGAGCCGCCGCCGCCGGTGTCGGATTTCATCCGCGCACTGAACTTCCCGGAAACGGCAGAGGACCAGGAGGGCTTTGCCGCCCTGCGCCGCGCCCTGCGCGACCGCAAGTCCGCGCAGCTGATCCAGGCGAGCCAGGACGTGCTGACACTGCTCAGCCAGGAAGGCATCTACATGGACGACCTGCGCCCCGATCAGGCCAGGCCCGACGTCTGGCGCCAGTTCGCCCACGGCGTGCGCGGCCGGGCCGTGGCGTCCCTGGGCGGCGTGCGCGACCGGTCATCGCTGGCGCTGACGGCGGCCCGCATGAAGCAGGACCCGATCTTCCGCGACGCGGCGCATCACTTCCTGCGCAAGTTCGACCACATGTTCGCGGAATTCGAGGCAGAGGCCACGGATGCCGACATCCAAGCGCTCGGCGACACCCGCACCGCGCGCGCCTTCATGCTGCTGGGCCGGGTGGCGGGCACCTTCGACTGAGGGTCTCGCCGGGCCCCGGCGATGTCACCAGGGCCCGGTCCAGAAAATTCGGCGAATTTTCTCGCCCGTCACAACCCGAAGGCCGGGAACGGCAGGAACCGCACCATGTCGCCCGGCTTCACCTCGCGTCCGCCGTCGCCCAGTTCCACGAGCCCCTCGGCCCAGCTGAGCCCGCTGATCCGCCCCGATCCCTCGGACTTGAAGACCTCTGCCTTCCCGTCGCGAAGCCGCGCGCGCAGGTATTCCCGCCGCCCCGGCTTCTTGTTTTTCTGAAAGGCCGCCGGCACCTCGACGCTCCACGGCTCTTCCCAGCCGCGCCCGGCCAGCAGCCCCAGCGCGGGCCGCGCGAAGATCAGCGTGCAGACCATCGCCGCCACCGGATTGCCCGGCAGGCCGAAGACCGGCAGCACACCGTCCCACATCCCCAGCGCAAGCGGCCGCCCCGGCTTCAGCGCGATCCGCCATTCCGCCAGCGCCCCGCTCTCGCGCAACAACGCCGAGACATGGTCCTCGTCCCCCGCCGAGGCGCCGCCGCTGGTCAGCACGGCCTGCACCTCGCCCGCCGCCGTATCCAGCCGCGCACGCAGGGTGGCGCGATCGTCCGGCACGCGGCCCAGGTCCACGGGGACAAAGCCGAAGCGCTCCAGCATCGCCAGCAGCATGGGACGGTTGGCGTCGTAGATCTGCCCCGGCGCCGCCGCCCCGCCCGGGTCGACGATCTCGTCGCCGGTCGACAGCACACCCACCTTCAGCGGCGCGCGCACGCGCACCTGCCCCACGCCCACCGCCGACAGCAGCGCCAGGTCCGCCGGGGTCAGAACCCGGCTCTCGGGCAGGATCTCGTCCCCCTCGGCCACGTCCTCGCCCGCCTTGCGAGTATTGGCGCCGCGCTTCAGCGGCCCGTGAAACGCCACCTGCCCCTGCCCGACCGAGACGTCCTCGTCCAGCACCACGGTATCCACGCCCTCGGGCAGCGCCGCGCCGGTCAGGATCCGCAGCGCATGGCCCGGTGGCACCACGCCGTCAAAGGCCAGCCCGGCCGCCGCGCGACCCTCGGCCAGCGGCAGCGCCTGCGGTCCTTCGGGTGCCGGCCCGGCAAAGCCATAGCCATCCACCGCCGTGTTGGGCAGCGGCGGGTTCGACCGCCGCGCCGTCACCGGCCCGGCCAGCACGCGCCCCAACGCGGCCGTGACATCCAGCGTCTCGCCGCCGGTCACAGGCCTCAGCCGCTCGCGCAGCAGCGCCAGCGCCGCGTCGACCGGGGTCCAGTCGACACCCGCCGGCAGGGCGAAACAATCGTTGCGCAGGGGCGGCGGCTGCAGGGCTCCGGCAGCTGTTGCCAGCGCATCCTCGTGCCCCAGCCCCAGGATCCAGCCCTCCTCGGGCGCGTCGATGTCCAGCATCTCCTGCAGCTGCGCCGGGGCGAGGCGCGACAGGGCTTCGGCCACGACCTGCACCTGCACCGCGTCGCGGATATCCCCGGGCCCGGTGCGCGCCTTCACCACCTGCTCCAGCAGCGAGGGCCAGATCTCGACAAAGGCGACCGGACGGTCGAGCGGCTCGAACGGCCAGACGGCGACCTGTCCGGCAAAGCGCCGCCGCAGCCGCTGCAGCACGGCGAGCCCGGTCATCACCTGCCCGCCGACGGCGCCCGCGCCGCCCATCTGCCAGCAGGTGAAGGTGCCCTTCGCCCGCTCCTCCGCCGCGCGGCGCTCGGGGAAGGGATTGGCATAGCCGTCGCGGGTGCGGGTCAGCCCGTCGATCTCGCGCCCCAGCCCGTTGAACCAGAACGGCCCCTTGCCACCGCCCAAGGCGAGGTTGATCTCGCCCGCCAGGTCAAACCGGGTGTTGGCCCTGGGTCCGTCCTGCAGCCGCGCTTCGATCCAGGCCCAGACCCCCAGCGGATCCGCCGACCCGGTCAGCGCCCTGGCAAAGCCCTGCGGATACCCGAAGGGAAAATCGAACCCCAGGCAGAGCCGGCGCCCCGCGAGGGCTTCCGCCTCGATCAGTCCGGCCAGCCAGTCCTCGGCCACCTGCCGGTTGCGCAGGTACTTGGGCGGTTCCGCGATCCCGCCCCGCGCGATACAGGCCCAGATCGCATCCTTGCGCTCCTCGGGGCCGGTGTCATTTCCCCCCGACCAGTCGACCATGGCGAAGGTGTCGAACATCAAAGCCCCACCTCGGCCAGGATGAAATCGGCGATCGCGGCGGTGTCGTTCAGGTCGAAGACCGGGCGGTCCAGCGTCAGCGGCACGTCGCTGGCCACCGCGCGGACGGTCGGATCCTCGGGCGCGATCAGCGGGTTGCCGGTGACGGCGCGGTGGGCCTCGACCTTGGGATGGGCGTCGCGCTTGTAGCCTTCGACCAGCACCAGATCGACGGGCTGCAGACGCTGGAGCAGCTCCGCCAGCGGCGGTTCGGGCCCGTCGCGCAGCTCCTGCATCACGGCCACGCGGTTGCGCGAGGCCAGCAGCACCTCGGACGCGCCGGCGGTCCGGTGACGGTGGCTGTCCTTGCCGGGGTGATCCACGTCAAAGGTGTGATGCGCGTGCTTGACCGTCGATACGGTGATCCCGCGGCCGGTGATCTCGGTCACCAGGCGTTCCATCAGGCCTGTCTTGCCGGCGTTCTTCCAGCCGACGACACCGTAGATCCTCATGTGGTGCGCTCCATCAGTGCCCGGGCCGTGGCCAGGTCCTCGGGCGTATTCACGTTAAAGAAGGGATCGGGCGGACCGTCCTCGAAGAGGGCCTCGCGCCCGTCATGGCCATCGGTCCACAGCACCACCTTGCGCAGGCCCCCCTCCAGCGCCGCGCGCAGGTCGTCGCGCAGGGCCACGGGCCAGAGACCGAAGGTCGGGTGCCGCACGCGACCGCGCTCGGGGTCCGGGGTGGCCGCCAGCACCAGCGGGTGCTCCTGTCCCGAGGCGCAGGCGTTCAGGCGCGCGACGAGGTCACGCGGGAAGAAGGGCGTGTCGGCGGCCGCGGTCACGATGGCCTCCGCCCCCTGCCCGGCCGCCCAGTCCAGCCCGGCGAGCACGCCGGCCAGCGGGCCTGCGAAGCCCTCGATACTGTCGGCCACCACCGGCAGGCCGTAGGCCGCGAAGCGCTGTGGATCGCCATTGGCATTCAGCGCCAGCGCGCCCACCTGCGGCGACAGCCGGTCGATCACGTGGCGCAGGATCGGCTGCCCGCCCAGCTCAAGCAGGCCCTTGTCCCCGCCGCCCATGCGGCGCGCGAGGCCACCGGCCAGGATCACGCCGGCGGTCTTCGACATGTCTGAACTCATGCATCCACCGCCTGTTGACCGGGCCACAACCGCCAGCGGAACAACAGCGCCACATGCAGCAGCCCCCACCCCAGCAACGCGGCAAAGAACACCCGCCCCGCCTTCAGCAACGCCGGTTCCAGCCAGCACACCGCCACCGTCAGCCCGCTCAGCACCACCGTCAGCGCCAGCACGGCGCAGCGGAAGCGGCGGGCATAGCGGCGTGCGTCCGCCGGGCAATCGCCGGGCAGGTCAAAGATGAAGACCCGCGCCTGCAGCGCCATGGATTGCGTGCGCGGCATGTCGGCCACCGCGCCTTCGTCGAAGGGCGACAGCACCGGCCAGTTCAGCCGGCGCAGCACCGGCGCCGGGCAGCGCGACATCGCATCGACCGTGTATTGCCACGACCGGAACACGATCCAGAACAGCGCCAGCGACCCTGCCCACAGCAGGAAAGCCGCGCCGAGGAACAGGCCAAGAAGCAGACCGGTGTTCATTCGCCGGCACTCTTGCGCCTGTGCTTGCGTCCCTCCTCGGGGATCGAGGCGGGATCGACGTCGCGCACCAGCCGGTCGTCTCCGGCAAGGCAGACAAAGCGCTGGCCGCGCATCCGCCCGATCAGCGTCAGGCCCACATCGCGCGCGATCTCCACGCCCCAGGCGGTGAAGCCCGAGCGCGAGGCTAGCACCGGAATGCCCATCATCGCCGTCTTGATCACCATCTCCGACGTCAGCCGGCCCGTGGTGTACAGGATCTTGTCCTGGGGCCCGACGCCATGTTTCAGCATCCAGCCGGCGATCTTGTCGACGGCGTTGTGGCGGCCCACGTCCTCCATGTAGACCAGCGGGCGGTCCTCCTGGCACAGCACCGTGCCATGGATCGCCCCGGCCTCAAGGTACAGCGACGGCGTCCGGTTGATCCGCGCCGCCAGCGCATAAAGCCACGAGGTCTTCACCGGGGTCGCCGGCAGGGTCACGCCCTCCAGCCCCTCCATCATGTCGCCAAAGACGGTGCCCACGGCGCAGCCGGAGGTCCGCGTCTTTTTCTGCAGCTTTTCCTCATAGCCGGTCTGGCGTTCGGTGCGCACCACGACGGTCTCGATCTCGTCGTCGTAATCGACGCCGGTGATCACGTCATCGGCCAGCAACATGCCCTGATTCTTCAGAAATCCCAGCGCCAGGTATTCGGGGTAATCGCCGATAGTCATGGCGGTCACGATTTCCTGCCGGTTCAGGTAGATCGTCAGCGGACGCTCCTCGACCACGGAGATCTCGGTGGGCTGTCCGGCCTGGTCAAGCCCGGTCACGGCGCGGGTCAGCCCCGGCGCCTTCGGATCCGGAGCGATCACGAATTCCGATATATCCTCCTGCCTGCCCAATTGCGTCCTCCCGCATTCACCGTTACCCAAGTCGGGCACAGTCTAGAGTCTACCCATGACATCCTCCACCACCAATCGCGCCCTGTGGCGAGGCGCGCGCAACAGCCTGCCGTTCATCTTCGTGGCCGGGCCCTTCGGCCTGCTGTTCGGCGTCGTCGCCTCCGAGGCCGGGCTGCATGTGCTCGAATCCTTCTCCTTTTCGATCGCGGTCTTCGCCGGCGCGGCGCAGTTCACCGCGCTGCAGCTGCTCGAGGATAACGCGCCCACGCTGATCGTGCTGGTCTCGGCGCTGGCGGTGAACCTGCGCTGCGCCATGTATTCCGCCGCGCTGACACCGCACATGGGCGCCGTGCCGATGTGGCAACGGGCGTTCGGGTCCTTCTTCATCGTGGACCAGTCCTATGCCCTGTCGATCGTCGAATTCGAGAACAAGCCCGACATGAGCATCGCCGAGAAATGGGCCTATTTCTGGGGAACGAACATCATCATCGCGCCGCTCTGGGTTGGCATGACCCTGCTCGGCGCCCTGGTGGGCGGGCGAATCCCCGAGACCTGGTCGCTGGATTTCGCCGTGCCTATCGCCTTCATCGCCATCACCGCGACGATGTTGCGCACGCCGGCCCACATGGCGGCGGCCTTCGTGGCGATCACCGTGTCGATCCTGACCGCCGGGGTGCCGCATAACCTTGGCCTGATCATCGCCGGGATCGCCGGCATGATCACCGGCGCCGTGGTCGAGGCCGAGATCGAGAAACGCACGGGGCGGCTGCTATGACACCGGAACAGCATTTCAGCGATGCCGTCCTCTGGACGGTGATCATCGGGCTGGCCCTGGGCAGCTTCGGGCTGCGCTTCCTGTTCCTGGGTTTCGTCGGAGACCGGCCGCTGCCGCGCTGGATGCTGCGGCTGCTGCGCTACACGGCCGTCACGATCCTGCCGGCGCTGGTGACGCCGCTGGTGATCTGGCCGCAATCCAACGACGGGCAGACGGATCCGGTGAAGCTTTGCGCCGCGCTGGCCACCCTTGCCGTGGGCTACCTGACGCGCTCGGTGCTCCCGGCGGTGTTCGCCGGGGCTGCGGTGTTACTGCTGCCAGCGCTGCTGGCGTAGCTCTTCGTCCAGCGCCGCGACGGCTTCCTGCACCGACTCGGTGCCACCTTCAGAGTAGATCTCCTCGCGGACACCGGGAATACGCGAGACCTGCTCGGCCAGCTTGCGCGGATACCAGGTGCTCTGGATGCTTTGCAGGCCGGGGATGGATTTCAGAACGCCCGAGGTCGCCGTGGTGCAATGCGCCGCCGGAGAGGCGCCCCAGTTCACCGCCGTCTGGTAGGCCACCGCCGCCTGTTCTTCGGTCAGGGGGATGGTCTGCAGCTGGATGTAACGCTTTTCCGAGGCGTGCGAGCTCTTGTAGATCTGCTCGTTGCGCGGGGTGATCCCGAAGAGCACGTCGTTGCGCTCCGGGATCGGGTCATATTCGAACGATCCGGCGGGATCAAAGATCACCCGTTGCGGCCCGTCGATCAGAAGCGCCGAATGCGCGCCGGACCCCGAGCTTGTGTTGATCACGGTCATCAGCGTGACCGAGGCCGGACCGTCGTTGCGAAAGGCGACGGCCGCGATCTCTTCGTCGCTGGCGCTTGGAGCGATGGCGGAACAGGCAGAGAGCGCGGCCAGAAGCGCCACGCATGTCAGGGTCAGGCGCAAGGGAGCGATCCCGTCAGATGATGAAGATGGCCATGAGGACCAGCAGGACAAGAATGCAGACGACGGTCTTGCTGACGAAGGACATGAAGCCGTCGAAAGTCTTTTCCTGCACTTCGATGTCCATCGATCCAAGCTTGTGTTCGGCCATGGCGGAGCCTCCTCGAAAATAGGGTCTTTCAGCGATTACCGGATCCCGGCGCCGCTGTCACGATGACAATTCTGCGCGGGGCCAGGTGCCGGGGGGCTGGCGGCGCGCTGTTGCGCAAGCGCCCCGGTTTCCGCGCCTAGGGCTTGTCCGTCCCGCCGTCCGCGCTGTCGTCTTCTAGGTCGGCGGCAAGGCGAAAGCCGATGCGCACGGGTGGCTCGTCCTCGGTCGGACGGGGCGTGGCCCGCAACAGCACGTTCAGCTGGCTGACATGCTGGATCAGCTGGGTCCGCGCGCCGCTGGCATCGGCGCCGTAGAAGGTGACGATATCGGGATCGAAATAGCCCATCCCCTCGATTCGCAGCACGCCGGCATCGCTGCCGGCAAAGCCCATGGCGACCTCCTGGTCGGCGTTCAGCTGCTCCTCGAAATTCTTCAGGTAGACCACCAGCCGTTCATAGGCCCACCGCGCCGGGCTCTTGGCGTCGACCGGCTTTTTCAGCGTCTCCGGCACCGTCGAGGGCGGCCGCGCCTCGTCAGAGCAATGCACCTCGTGGCGGCGCGGGATGGCGGAGTCGGGATCCTGGCCACCGGTCTTCGGTTCCGTGCTGTCGGTGTCTCGGCTGAGGTCCATGCCTGCGGCGTCCTTTTCTGCTCGTGCCCTGTCGGGGAAGCCTGCCCACAACGCCTGCCCTGTCGTCAACGGGGCCGGGATGCGGTGGGTTCCCGGTTTGGCGGTGCGTGAGCGGATCAGCCCCGGCGCTGGTAGACCCAGGCGCCGTCGTCCCGCATCTGACGCGTGGCGCGCCCCTGCTGGAACAGATGGCTCACATGGGCCACCGCTTCAACCAGCGCGAGCCCGTATTCGCCCTCGCCGATCTCACGCTTGAACAGAGGCGGGAAGCATTCAGCGGCGCTTTTGGGCTCAATGAGGTGCGCTTCCAGCCGGCGCAGGGCGCCGTGGTGATTCTGGATCAGCTGGCGCATCCGGGTTTCCAGCCCGGTGAAGGGCAGCTTGTGCCCGCCCAGCACAAGGTGATCGCGCCGCGCCAGCGCCTGCAGCCGTTCGCAGGCCTCCAGCCATTCGCCCACAGGATCGGCCATGGGTTCGGTCGCGTAGACCCCGATGTTGGGGCTGATCGAGGGCAGGATCTGGTCGCCGGCCAGCACGAGATTGTCGTCGCGGCTCCAGAGCGTGGCGTGTTCGGGCGCGTGGCCGTTGCCGATATGCACGTCCCAGTCGCGCCCGCCGACGCGGATCACGTCGCCCTGCCGGATCCGGGTGTAGCCCAGCGGCAGCGGCGCCACCACGTCCGAGAAGTTGAACGGGCGTTCCGCCTTCCGCTTCTCCAGCAGGTCGGGGCGCATGCCGGTAGAGCGGTAGAAGGCCAGCGTTTCCCCGGCCAGGCTCTCCTGCGTGTCGAGCGTCAGCATCCGCGCCATCAGGTAGGCGGTGCGCGTGGTGACAAGCTCTGCGCCCGTCTGGCCCGCGATCCAGCCGGCCAGGCCCACGTGGTCGGGGTGGTGATGGGTCACAAGCACCCGGTGCACAGGCCGCCCGCCCAGCGGCCCGGCGAACAGCGCCTCCCAGATCTCGCGGGTCAGACGCGTGTCGAACCCCGTGTCCACGAGGGTCCAGCCGTCATCGCCGTCGTCCAGCGCATAGACATTCACGTGATCCAGCCGCATCGGCAGCGGCAGTCGCATCCACAGAACACCCGGTGCCACCTCGATCCCCTCGCCCCGGCCGGGGGGATCGGGCCAAGGATAGGTCTGCAGGGCGGCTTCGGCGATACGGTTCATGGGATGGCTTTCGGCTGCGGATCGGGGCCCTTAGGTGGCTGGCGGCGGCTGGCTCTCTGGAGGGTCTCGGGTCGTGCAGATTGTGTCGTGCAGATTGTCTGTCGCGTGCGGTCTTGCCGGAGATGCGGCCGGGCGTCGAACGGGCAGGTTCCATGGCCCGGTTATGCAAAGGCCCGCCCCGGCATCCGGCGCGGGCCCTTACGTCAGGCGGCGAGGTCGTCGACCCCCAGCGCGTAAAGCCCGTCGGCCCCGGCGCGCGTATGCGCCAGCTGACCGGCGTGATCCGGCAGCAGCCGCGCAATGTAAAAGCGCGCCAGCGCCGCATGCGGGCCATCGGCATCGGCCAGCGCGGCGGCCAGGTGGTAATGCCCGCCCAGCACCCGGGCGAAGCCGCGCAGGTAGGGCACGGCGCCGGCGAAGCGCTGGGTCATGTCGGATTGCTCGACGAGCCATTCTGTGGTCTCGCGCAGGGTCTCGGCGGCCTCCCAGACCGGCTCGGCCAGGTCCGGCATGGTGGCGCGGGCGCGCTCGGCCTGGGCCTGGATCTCGTCGATCAGGCGCATGGCGGCCTCGCCCCCGTCCATCATCTTGCGCGCGACGAGGTCCATGGCCTGGATGCCGTTGGTGCCTTCGTAGATCGCGGTGACACGCACGTCGCGGGCATATTGCGCCGCGCCGGTCTCTTCGATCACGCCCATTCCGCCATGGACCTGCAGGCCCATCTGGCTGACCTCGTTGCCGGTGTCGGTGCCAAAGGCCTTGGCGATCGGCGTCAGCAGCGCGGCGCGGGCCTTCCACTCGGCCTCGCCGGTGGCATTGCCAAGGTCGATCGCCACGGCGCAGGACAGCGCGATGGCACGGGCAGTGAAGGTTTCGGCCTTCATGGTCATCAGCATGCGGCGCACGTCGGCATGGTCGGCGATGGTGCCGGTCCCGCTGACCGGCGTCTTGCCCTGCTTGCGCTCCAGCGCATAGGCCAGCGCGTGCTGGTACGCGCCCTCGGCCGAGCCGATGCCCTGGCAGCCGACGCCGAGGCGCGCGTTGTTCATCATGGTGAACATCGCCGCCATGCCGCCGTGCTCCGCGCCCACCAGCCAGCCGGTGGCGCCGTCGTATTGCATCACGCAGGTGGGCGAGCCGTGCAGGCCCAGCTTGTGCTCGAGGCTGACGACCTTGAGGTCATTGGCCTTGCCCGGGTTGCCGTTCTCGTCCGGGATGTATTTCGGCACCAGGAACAGAGAGATCCCCTTCGTCCCCGGCACCCCGTCGGGCAGCCGCGCCAGCACCAGGTGGCAGACGTTGTCGGTGAAATCGTTGTCGCCCCAGGAGATGTAGATCTTCTGCCCGGTGATCGCGTAGGTGCCATCGCCGTTCGGCTCGGCCTTGGAACTCAGCGCACCCACGTCCGACCCGGCCTGCGGCTCGGTCAGGTTCATCGTGCCGGTCCATTCGCCCGAGATCAGCTTGGGCAGGTAGAGGTCCTTCAGCGCGTCCGAGGCGTGATGCTCCAGCGCCTCGATCTGGCCCTGCGACATCAGCGGGGCGAGTTGCAGCGACAGGCAGGCGCCCGACATCATGTCGTTGACGGCGGCAGCCAGCGTCATCGGCAGGCCCATGCCGCCGTAATCGGGCGATCCGGACATGCCGACCCATCCGCCCTCGGCGATCGCGGCCCACCCCTCGCCGAAGCCGGGCGAGGTGCGCACGACACCGTTTTCCAGCCGCGCGGGATGCAGATCGCCGTTGCGTTGCAGCGGGGCCATGACCTCGTCACACAGCTTGGCGGCCTCGGTGAGGATGGCGGCGGCCACGTCGGCGTCGGCCTCTGCAAAGCGGTCGGTGGATGCAACCTGGTCGTAGCCGACCACATGGGTCAGCAGGAACTGGATATCGGCAACGGGGGCGCGGTATGGCATGTCTCTTCTTCCTCCGGTTTGCTGGGCCAGGACCCTCCTCCGGTCCGGGCTTGGCACCATCCTCGTCCACAGGTATGTAGCGAAATCTTCACCAATCCAAGTGGGACAGAGGTCCCCGGACACTCGAACGCGGCGTCATGGACAGCGATGTAACGGAACGTCTTTTCGCGGATGACGCCGGGATTGCCCGCGCCGCGGCCCTGCTGGCGGCGGGCGAAAGCGTCGCATTCCCGACCGAGACGGTCTACGGGCTGGGTGCCGATGCGCGCAACGGGGCCGCCGTGGCACGGGTCTACGCGGCCAAGGGACGGCCGGCCTTCAACCCCCTGATCGTGCATGTCGCGGATCTTCGGGCGGCCCGGCAGCTGGTGCATTTCACCGACCAGGCCGAGCGGCTGGCGGCGGAATTCTGGCCCGGTCCGCTGACGCTGGTGCTGCCCCTGCGCGAGGGGCACGGGATCGCCTCCATCGTGACGGCGGGCTTGCCGACGCTGGGCGTGCGGGTGCCGGCGGGCGATGCGGCGCAGGCCCTGCTGCGCGCCTTCGGCGGGCCGGTTGCGGCGCCTTCGGCCAATCCCTCGGGGCGGATCAGCCCGACCACGGCGGATCACGTGCTGGACGGGCTGTCGGGCCGGATCGCCGCGGTTCTCGACGGAGGGGCCTGTGGCGTGGGGATCGAATCGACCATCGTCGGCGAAGACCCGGGCGGGGCGCCCGTGCTTCTGAGACCCGGAGGGGTGGCGAGCGAGGCCATCGAGGCCGCGCTCGCCACGCCGCTGACGCGGCCCGTCGCGGGGGACCTGCCCTCGGCGCCCGGGCAGCTGGCGTCGCATTACGCGCCGCGCGCGGCCGTCCGCCTGAACGCGCAGGAGGCGCGGGAGGGCGAGCTGCTGCTGGGTTTCGGCGCGGTGCGCGGCGACATGAGCCTGTCGGAGACCGGCGATCCGCAGGAAGCGGCGGCGCGGCTGTTCGACATGCTGCACCGGCTGGATACCACGGGGCGGCCCATCGCGGTGGCCCCGATCCCCGAAACCGGCCTTGGCGCCGCGCTCAACGACCGCCTCCGCCGCGCCGCCGCGCCGCGCGACAGCTAGGCCCCGCTCTCCACCCTTGCTCCGCCTGCCGCACGGCCACCTTTGCGACACTGGCCACGGGCAACCGTACCACGGGCACGACACCGGCAATCCCGCGCGGGCGCATCCTCGCCACCGGCACGACAGCAGACGCGCGGCCCCGGCCACCTTTCTCAAACTTGTATTGGAAACTTGGCCCCTATCAGGCCCGTCCGGCGCTGGCCGACAGGCTCAGGGGATCTACCCCCAGCCCCTTCAGGCTCGCGCCCCATTTCTCGCCGTCGGGCAGGTCGAAGACCAGCTCCGGCGTCGCCTCGGCCGTCAGCCAGCCGTTCTGCACGATCTCGCTTTCCAGCTGCCCCGGACCCCAGCCGGCATAGCCCAGCATCATCAGCGATTTCGCCGGCCCCTCGCCGCGCGCGATGTCTTCAAGCACGTCCAGCGTGGCCGTCATCGCAAAGCCCTGCGGGACGGCCATCGTATGCAGCCGCGAGGCATAATCCGGCGTGTGCAGCACGAAGCCCCGGGCGCCCTCCACCGGGCCGCCATAGAAGACCGGCGCGTCGACACCGCCGACCACGGGTTCGATATCCAGCTGTTCGAACAGGTTCGCCAGCCGCACGTCGCGCGCCGGCTTGTTGATGATAAGCCCCATCGCACCGTCATCGCCGTGGCTGCACAGGAACACGACCGAATGCTCGAATCGCGGATCCCCCATGCCCGGCATGGCGATCAGAAGTGTGCCGGTAAGATCCATGGTCTCCTTGCGGCCGTCTGGTTCCGGCCGTGTCGCGGGCCGCGTGCATCGCAGCGCACCCTTTGAGAATGGCGACCCGGGCGCCCGGGTGCAACCCCGCCCGGCCCCGCATCCGGCAATCGGCGAATGGCGCTGCTTTGACTGCATCGTGACTTGGCAACCGCGTCCGGTCGCGCCATTGACAGGGGCATGACACAGCCCAGCGAGATACACCCGGCCCTCCGCTCGCCCGTACCTGCCGGCCAGCCTCGCCGCCCGGCGCGGCGGCACCAGCGCCACGCCCGGCGCGCCCGTGCCCTGCGCGCGGCGCTGGCCCCAGTTTTGGGCCCCGTGTTGGCTTCTGTGCTGACCGCCGCCTGCGCCCTGCTGACCGTGCAGTCCGGAACGGCACAGGCCGGGCCACTCGACAATGTCATCCGCCTTGAGGTCATCGACGGCGGCGCCACCGATCGCGGCACCCACCTGGCCGGTCTGCGGCTGACGCTCGCGCCGGGGTGGAAGACCTACTGGCGCAGCCCCGGCGACGCCGGCATCCCGCCGCAATTCGACTGGCGCGGCTCCGACAATCTCAGGGCCGTTGCCATGTCCTGGCCCGCGCCGCATGCCTTCGACCAGTCCGGCCTGCGCTCCATCGGCTACAAGGGCAGCGTGGTTCTGCCCCTTGAACTGACCCCGGCGCAGGCCGCCCGGCCGATCCGCCTGCGCGGGCTGATCGACCTTGGCGTCTGCAGCGATGTCTGCATTCCCGCCCAGCTTGAGGTCGACGCTGCGCTGACCCCCGACGCCCCGCGCAGCAGCGCCATCGCCGCAGCACTCGCGGCCCGTCCCTATTCGGCGGCCGAGGCGGGGGTCACCTCGGTCACCTGCACCCTGGCGCCCTCCGACGACGGGCTGCAGATCACCGCGCGGATCGCCATGCCCCCGGCCGGCGGCACCGAGGTCGCGGTGATCGAGCCGGGCAATCCGCAGATCTGGGCGTCGGAGACCGAAACCCGCCGCGACGGCCAGACCCTGACCGCCACCGGAGAGCTGATCCATGCCGAGGGCGGCGCCTTTGCGCTCGACCGGTCGCGCCTGCGGCTGACGGTGCTGGGCGAACGCTATGCCGTGGACATCCGCGGCTGTCAGCCGGGCTGAGCGATGACGGCGCGGCCTCTCCTCGGCGCCATCGCCGTCGTGGTCCACGAGGGCCACGTGCTGCTTGCGCGTCGGGTGAAGGAACCCGACGCCGGGCTCTGGGGCTTTCCCGGCGGCCATGTGGAGCTGGGCGAAACCGCCCTTGCCGCCGCGGCGCGGGAATTGCTGGAGGAAACCGGCGTGACCGCGCAGCCGGTGGCCTATCTTACCAATATCGACGTGATCCTGCCCGGCCCCGATGGCGCCACGGCGGTGCATTACCTGCTGGCCGCCGTGCTCTGCCGCTACGAGGCGGGCGTACCCTCGCCCGACGACGATGTCTCGGACGCGGCCTGGATCCCGGTGGAGACGGTCCTGTCCGGCGACCTGCCGATGAGCGCGCAGGTCGACGATGTGGTCACCCTCGCCACGGACCGGCTGGGATCGGGGCCGGAGCGGGACCGGACCGGCACAAAGGCACCAGGGCTCGCGTAGGCGGCGGGGCACAGGAACCGCCCCGGACCGGAGTCGCTCAGACCTTCCCTGCGCGCGGCCGTGCGGTGATCCCGGCCACGATCCCCACCGCCAGCACGATCACCGCCGTGCCCAGCACGAAGAGCAGCAGCGCGGCCGACAGCGGCGGCATCGCGGCCAGCGCCGGCAGCCCGGTGCCCAGCGGCCAGGGCAGCGCACCGCTCAGCAGGGTCAGGCCGACGGTAAAGACCAGCCAGGCCCCGACCATGGCACAGGTCGCCATCATCGCGCGGGCGATGGGACGCGGCGCGCGGAAGACCCGCCGCAGCGCCGCGAAGGGCCGCGCCACATCCGCCTGCACCGCGATCAGCGCCGGCACCACCAGCAGCACCAGCGCCATGCCGAAGCCAAGCCCGTAACACAGGGTGATCACCGTGGGCTTCAGGAACTGCGCCTGAACAGAGGTCTCGTACAGCAGCGGCGCCAGGCCCAGCACCGTGGTCAGCGTGGTCAGCAGCACCGGCCGCAACCGGTCCGACGTGCCGTCTATGATCGAGGGGACAAGCCCCCTGTCCTCGGCATATTCGTCGATCGTGGTCACCAGCACGATGGAATCGTTGATGATGATCCCGGTCATGCCCAGCAGGCCCACCACCGTGAACATCGACAGCGGCACGCCCCAGATGTAATGCCCCCAGATCGTGCCGACGAGGCCGAAAGGAATGATCGCCATGACGACAAGCGGCCGCGTCCAGCTGGCAAAGACCCAGGCCAGGGTCAGGTAGATCCCCGTCAGCGACAGGATCAGCCCTGTGCGCGCGTTCTCCAGGAACTCCCGCTCCTGCTCCGACAGGCCCGAGATCCGCCATTCCACCTGCCGCTCCTCGGCGATCTTCGGCAGGATCTCCTCCTCCAGCGCGCGGCTGATTTCCTCGGCGCGGGCCGGATCGTCCTCGGACACGTCGCCCGTGACCGAGATCAGCCGCAGCCCGTTCTCGCGCCGCACGGTGGAAAAGCCCGAGCGGCTTTCGACCGTGACGATATCCGACAGCGGCACGTAGGTGCCCGACGGCGTGCGCATCCGGGTGCGGTCAAGGAAATCGGCGGTCAGCTCGCCCTCGGGCAGCTCCACCCGGATCGCGGCCGAGCGCGGGCCGTCGGGATAGGTGGCCGCCTCGATCCCGTTGAGCCTGGCGCGCAGCGCGCGGCCCAGGCTGTCAATGGTGAAGCCCAGTGCCTGCCCCTGCGGCGTAAGGTCGAGGATCAGCTCTTCCTTGTCATAGGCCAGGTTGTCCTGCACCGCCGACACCTCGGGATAGCGGCTGACGGCCTGCTTCAGGTCCTCGGCGGCGTCCTTCAGGGTCTGCACCTCGGCGCCATAGAACTGCACGTCGAGCGAATCGCCACCGGGCCCGGACCGCCAGCCGCGGAACGACACGGTCTCGGCCTTCGGGTGATTGACGACCTCCTCCTGCAGATCGGCCACGAAGGCAAAGCTGGAATAGGGCCGGCGGTCGGGGTCGATCAGCTCGATCGAGATCGCGCCCAGCTGGTCGGCATCCTTGCTGTCGGCACCGGAGAGACCTCGCCCGGCGTTCCCGCCGATCTCGGCCATCACGTAATCCAGCGGGTTCACGCCGTGCTCTTCCTCGTAGCGGGCGGCGACGGCGTTGGTGGCGCGCTGCATCTCGCGCATCATCTCCAGCGTGTCGGCGCGGGTGGCGCCCTCGGCCATGGCGAAATTGCCGGTGATCGAGCCCTGTTCCGGCGCGTTGAAGAAGCGCCACTGCACCTCGCCAGTGAAGAACATCGACACCATCGACGCCAGCAGGGCGACCGCGCCGGCCAGCACCACGTAGCGGCCCCGGATCACCCAGACCATCAGCGGCCGGAACAGCGTGTCACGGACCCAGCGGAAGCCACGGTTCACCATGCGGTTGGGCCAGTCGTACCAATGCTCTTTCGCGGAATGGGCCACGGCGTGGGACATGTGGTTCGGCAGGATCAGGAAACATTCCACCAGCGAGGCGGCCAGCACCACGATCACGGTAAAGGGGATGTCCTGAATCAGGTCGCCGAACCGCCCGCCGATGGCGGTCAGCCCGAAGAAGGCGATGGTGGTGGTCAGCGTCGCCGAGAACACCGGCATCGACATCTTCTGCGCCGCGCGTTCGGCGGCGACGACAGGGTGTTCGCCCAGCTTGCGGGCGCGGAAATCGGCATGCTCACCCACCACGATGGCGTCGTCCACGACGATGCCCAGCGTGATGATCAGGCCGAAGAGCGAGATCATGTTGATCGTGATCCCGAAGATGAACATCAGCGCGATCGCCGCGAACATCGCCGCCGGGATCCCGGCCGCCACCCAGAAGGCGATCCGCGCGTTCAGGAACAGGAACAGCAGCAGAACCACCAGCCCCAGCCCCATCACCCCGTTGTCCACCAGGATATCCAGCCGCTCGGTGATCGCCTCGGCCTGGGTGCGGATCAGCTCCAGCGTGACACCCTGCGGCATCGAGGCCTGCATCTGCTCGATCACCTGCTCGACGACGTGCTGCACCTCGATGGAATCGCCGGTGTCGGACCGGTCGATGCGAAGCGAGACAGCGGGGTCGTCGGCCACGAAATAGGCGCGCTCGCGGTCCGTGCCCTCGACCCGGATGGTGGCCACGTCGCCGATGGTCAGGGCGGAATTGTCGGGGTTCGACCGCAGCACGATGGATTGAATCTCCTCCGCGCTGCGCTTTTCGACCCCGGTGCGGACCCGGGCATTGGCGCCGGTGATGTCGCCGGCCGGGTCGGCGTTGACCTCGCCGGCGATGGCCGTCGCGATCTCTTCCATGGTGATGTCATGGGCGATCAGGTTGACCGAGGGCACCTCGACGATGGTTTCCGGCGCGGCGACGCCCTGGATCGTGGTGCGCGTGACGCCCACCGCGAACAGCCGCGTGACCAGCTCGTCGGCATAAAGGCCCAGCTGCTGCGGGGTGACCGGGCCGGTGATGACCACGTCGGTCACCCGCTCGGCCCAGGCGCCGCGGCGCACCTCGGGATCGTCGGCCTCTTCGGGCAGGGTGGTGACCGCATCGATCGCCGTCTGCACCTCGTCTGCGGCGCGGGACATGTCCCAGCCGGGTTCGAACTCCAGCACGATCGTGGCCGCCCCCTCGCGCGAGGTCGCGTTGGAGCTTTCGACCCCCTCCACCGCCAGCAGCGAGGGTTCCAGCACCTGCACGATGGCGCCGTCCACGTCCTCGGGGCCCGCCCCTTCCCAGGTGACCGAGACCGAGACGCTGTCGATCACCACGTCCGGGAAGAACTGCGTCCGCATGTTGGGGATCGCAGCGGTGCCCAGCACCAGCAGCACCGCAAGCAACAGGTTCGCCGCCGTGCGGTGACGGGTGAAATACGACAGGATCCCGCCGGCGGCGGGCGGCAGGTTGCGCAGCACGGGCTTAGCCTCCCATCCGGGATTCGATGCGCTGGACGACCGGTTCGGGCACCTCGTCCTGCTGCAGGGCGCCCAGCAGGCGCGCCTTCACATCCTCGGGCATGCGCTTGTTGTCGGTCACGAAGGCCACCAGTCGCGCGCGCCGCTCGTCGCTGAGCTTCAGCATCGACGGGCCGATCGACAGCTGGTTTCCCGGCACGGCGGAGGAAAGATCGACGGCGCCGTCCGGCTGCGCGTCACCGTCGGGCCTGTCCGCGACTGGCGTGTCCGCCTTCGACGCGTCCCCGTCCGGCGCGGCGTCGGCCCGGGCGCTGGTGCCGGCCTCGGCCTGCTGCTCGGCCCCGGTATCCGCCGCCTCGTTGCGGATCGGGCGCACCCGGATCCCCGGGCCCAGCAACTGGGTCCGGCCCACGACGACCTCGCGCCCCGCCAGTCCCGCGCCGCGCAGCAGCACGGCGTCGCCCTGGCGGCGCACCAGTGTCACCGGCAGCACATCCAGGCGATCCTCGCCCTGCAGCACCAGCACCGTGCCGCCCGCATCCAGCACCGAGGCCGGCAGGCGCACGATGTTGTCCAGCGGCGGCTCTTCGACATGGACGGTGACGAAATCTCCGGGCTTGAAACCCGGCGCCGCGCCAAGCCGCGCGAACAAAAGCCGCCCCGACTGCCCCTCGCCCACTGCCGCGCTGTCGCGGCTGATGCGGCCCTCGGCCATCAGGTCGACGCCGGCGATGTTCAGCGACACGCGCACCGGCGCGTCCAGCAGGCTGCCGTCTTCGTCCAAAAGGCGCACGTATTGCGCGGTGGAAATGCGAAAGGCGACCTCCAGCTGTTCGGGATCCACCAGGCTGGCGATGCGTTCGTTAAGCTGCACCAGCCGGCCCTCGACCAGGGTGACCTCGCTCAGCGTGCCGTCGTAGGGCGCGGTAAGGCGGGTGTCTTCCAGGTCACGCTCGGCGGTGCGCCGGGCGACCCGGGCACGCGCCAGCGTGGTCTGCGCCTGGTCCACGCGGGCCTCGGCCTGGGCCACGGACATGCGGCTGGCCAGCACCGATTGCCGGGCCTGCGCGGCGGCCAGCTCGGCCGATTCCACCGTGGTCGCGGTGCCCACGCCCCGGTCCGACAGGTCCAGCTGGCGCTGGTAGGCCCGTTCGCGCAGCGCGGACTGGTCGCGCGCGGCTTCCAGCTCGTCGCGGGCCAGGATCAGGCCGCGATCGGCGTCGCGCACCTCGGCCTCGGCATCGAGCATGTCGCTTTGCGCCCGGTCCAGCGCCCCCTCGGCATCGGCCGGGTCCACCTGCATCAGCAGCTCGCCGGCCGTGACGGTGCCGCCTTCCACGAAGCTCTCGGCCAGGTAGGTCACCCGCCCCTGCGAGGCGGCGCGCAGTTCCAGCGTGCGGCGGCTCTGGACCTCGCCGAAGGCCTCGAGGATCGGCGTGACGGTTTCCGGCCGGGCGGTCTGCAGGTTGACGGCAAAGACCCGCTCCTGCGCCTGCGGCGGGCGGACCTCCTGGCTCATGCGCTCCTGCACCGCGCTGACGATCACCTGACCGGAATAGATCAGAAGCGCCAGCGTAAGCGCCGCCAGGAACACGCCGACAAGGCTTTGTCGCAAGAATTTCATAACCGACTTCCCTCGGCCCCGGAGCCGAATTCACTGGTACGATCCCGCGGGGATCAGTGGAGATTATACCAAGTAACGCGCCGGCCCGTCATTTCCGTCGCAGATGTTCGTCCAATCTTGGAAAAATCTCGACAAAATTGCAGGGGCGGTGCCGGAAATCCAGCTGGCGGCCCAGGATTTCGTCCCAGGCGTCCTTGCAGGCGCCGGGGCTGCCGGGCAGCGCGAAGAGATAGGTGCCGCCCGCCACGCCGCCGGTGGCGCGGCTTTGCACGGCGCTGGTGCCGATCTTCTGCATCGAAACGATGGTGAAGACCGTGCCGAAAGCGTCGATCTCCTTCTCGTAGACATCGCGATGCGCCTCGACGGTCACGTCGCGCCCCGTCAGCCCGGTGCCGCCGGTCGAGATCACCACGTCGATCTCCGGGTCCGCGATCCAGGCGCGCAGGCGGTCGGCGATGCGGTCGCGTTCGTCGGGGATGATCTCGCGCGCGGCAAGGATGTGGCCGGCCTCGGCGATGCGGTCGACCAGCACCTGGCCCGAGCGGTCGTCGCCCGGCGTGCGGGTGTCGGAAACCGTCAGCACGGCGATGCGGACGGGGATGAACTCGCGGCTTTCGTCAATTCGGGACATCTGAACCTCCGGGCGCTGTCCGCTCATCCGCCCTGACAGGCGGCCTCGCCCCGATCAGGGCGTGATCTCGAACATATGGCCCCCGGGGCCAAGGTTGACCACCTCGGTCGCGCCGATCATGCCGCGCTGACCCCAGCTGTCGTGGATATGGCCACAGACGGCAAGGCGCGGCTGGATCCGGCTTATGGCGTCATGGATCGCGGTGGAGCCCACCGATTGCCCGGCCGAGGTGCGGTCGGCGATCCCCTTGGGCGGGGAATGGAACACGAGGATGTCGGCGGCCTCGCATCCCGCCAGCGCGGTGTCGGCCTGCGCCTCGGACATGTCGCAGGACCAGGGCCCGAAGGGCGTGACCGGGATGCCGTAGCCCAGGCCGAAGATCTTCAGCCCGCCGGCCTCGCAGCCCTCGCCATGCAGCACGGTGACACCCGGCCCGGTGGCGGCGCGCAGTTCGTCGGCGCTTTCGGCATTGCCGGGCACCGCGATCATCGGCGCCTGCAGGCCGGCCAGCAGGGCCATCGCCTCGGGCAGGCCCTGGCGCATGTTGCAGAAATCCCCGGCGCCGATCACCAGATCGACATCGGCGCTGGCCGTCACCAGTGCGCGCGCCGCGGGCGCCGCCGCATGCAGGTCGGAAAAGGCGAGGATCTTCATGGTCTCTCCTGTATGGCCGTCTGGCGCGGCGCGCCCCCGACCTTAGATGCCCAGCTTCGCGCGCAGCTCCAGCATGTCGGCCCACGCCTCGCGCTTGGCCTGCGGGTTGCGCAACAGATAGGCCGGGTGGAACATCGGCAAGGCCGGCCGATCCAGCGCCTGGTCCCAGCGCCCGCGCAGCCGCGTGATGCCGCGCTTGCCCAGCATCGCCTGGCACGAGATATTGCCCATGATCACAAGCACCTCCGGCTTCGCCAGCCGCACATGCGCCTCGAGAAACGGTTTCATCATCGCGATCTCGTCCGGCTTCGGATCGCGGTTCTGCGGCGGCCGCCAGGGCAGCACGTTGGTGATATAGGCCGAGTCCGCCCGCGACAGGCCCACCGCCCCCAGCATCCGGTCCAGCAGCTGGCCGGCGCGGCCGACGAAAGGCTTGCCCTCGCGGTCCTCGTCGCGGCCCGGCGCCTCGCCGATGATCATCACCCGCGCGCCCGGCACCCCGTCGCAGAACACGGTCGACCGCGCGCCCTTCTTCAGCGCGCAGCCCTCGAACGCCTCGAGCGCGGCGCGCAGCTCTTCCAGCGAGCCGGCCGCGCGGGCCGCGCGCATGGCATCCTCGACCGGATCGGGCTCTGCCAGGGGCACCGGCACCCCCGGCCGCACGGACGGCGCCCCGGCCGCGGCCTTCTGGGGCGGCTTGCGCTGTTCCAGATCGTACCGGTTCACCGGCGCGTCGCAGATCGCCTCTGTCGCGCCCAGTTCCACCTGCCAGGCCAGCAGCGCCTCGGCCGCCTCGATATCCGGATAGATCCCCATGGGTGCAAGCTATGCCCCCGCCCGTCCAAGGTAAATGGGCAGCCGCACTTATGGGGGCGCCGCACGGGCTTGCCGCCCCGGACCGGCCTTTCTATAACCGCCCCGTACCGGCGAGGGGCATCATGAGTTTCACCGCAAAGCACCTGCTCGGCATCGAGCCGCTTCGACCCGAGGCGATCACCACGATCCTCGATCTGGCCGAGACCTACGTGGATCTCAACCGCAGCGACACCAAGCGCAGCAATGCGCTGTCGGGGCTGACCCAGATCAACATGTTCTTCGAGAACTCGACCCGCACGCAGGCCAGTTTCGAACTGGCGGGCAAACGGCTGGGCGCGGTTGTCATGAACATGTCGATGGCGACGTCCTCGGTGAAGAAGGGCGAGACGCTGATCGACACCGCGCTGACGCTGAACGCGATGCATCCCGACCTGCTGGTGGTGCGGCACCCGCAATCGGGCGCCGTGGACCTTCTGTCGCAGAAGGTGAACTGCGCCGTGCTGAACGCCGGCGACGGGCGCCATGAACATCCCACGCAGGCCCTGCTGGACGCGCTGACGATTCGCCGCGCCAAGGGCCGGCTGCACCGGCTCAACGTGGCGATCTGCGGCGACATCGCCCATTCCCGCGTGGCCCGGTCCAACATCCTGCTGCTGGGCAAGATGGAAAACCGCGTGCGCCTGATCGGCCCGCCGACCCTGATGCCCGAGGCGATCGGGGAGTTCGGCGTCGAGGTCTACCAGGACATGGAGGAAGGGCTGCGCGACGTCGACGTCGTGATGATGCTGCGCCTCCAGAAAGAGCGCATGGACGGCGGGTTCATCCCGTCGGAGCGCGAATATTACCACCGCTACGGGCTGGACGCGGCCAAGCTGGCGCTGGCCAAGGACGATGCGATCGTCATGCACCCGGGGCCCATGAACCGCGGCGTCGAGATCGACGGCGAGATCGCCGACGACATCAACCGCTCGGTCATCCAGGACCAGGTCGAGATGGGCGTCGCCGTGCGCATGGCCGCTATGGAGCTTCTGGCCCGCAACCTGCACGCGGAGCCAGCATGAGCGGCGGCCTGGAAATAGAGATCCCGCGCGGCGAACGCGGCCGCATCCGGGTGTTTTCCCTGTCGATGTCGAAGGACGAGGCCGAGAACCTCGAACTTGGCCGCGCGCTTGGCAAGGCCCCCGACGATCCGTCGCGGGTCGAGGTCTTTCCCGTCTCCAACCTCGAGGGGCTGGGGCTGGCCGGATACCTGATCGAGGGCTGCGGCGTGGCCGAGAGCCAGATCGCGCCCGACCGCTCGCGGCTCGATGCGCTGGACGGCCACGTGATGCTGCTGTTCAGCCGCGCCTTTCCCGAGGGCGACGTCACCCTGCACCCCGAACCCGCGCTGACCCTGATCGGCACCTATGACGAGGTCCGGCCCGCGCCGCCCTCTGCCCCCGTCGAATCGCAAAGCGCCGCCCCCTATACCGGCGCGCCCAAACCTTCCCCGCGCGACACCCGCGCCGCATCCCGCCGGGCCGGAGCCCTGTTCTTCGTGCTGGTGATGCTGCTGGTGGTCGTTGTCGCGGTGCTGGTCCTCTGAAACCGGAGCCTTGATGTCGTCGATCCTGTTCACGAACGCCCGCCTGATCGATCCCGAGACGCTCTCGGACGAGACCGGCAGCCTGCTGGTCCGCGACGGCGCCATCGCCGGACGCCCCGGCCCGGATGACAGCCCCGCCGCCGACACGGTCGTCGACTGCGACGGCCTGTGCCTCGCACCGGGGATCATCGACCTGGGCGTCAAGGTCGGCGAGCCGGGCGAACGCCACCAGGAAAGCTTTCGCACCGCCGGGCGCGCGGCCGCCAAGGGCGGGGTCACCACGATGATCACCCGGCCCGACACGATGCCCGCGATCGACAACCCCGAGACGCTGGAATTCGTCCTGCGCCGCGCCCAGGCCGACACCCCGGTCAACGTGCTGCCCATGGGCACCCTGACCAAGGGGCGCGAGGGCCGCGAGATGACCGAGATCGGCTTTCTCATGGATGCCGGCGCCGTGGCCTTCACCGATGGCGACCACGTCACCCGCGACACCCGCGTGCTGTCGCGGGCGCTGACCTACGCGCGCAGCCTCGGCGCGCTGGTCATCGCCCATCCGCAGGATCCGGGCCTGTCGCGCGGCGCCTCGGCCACGGCGGGCAAGTTCGCCTCGCTGCGGGGCCTGCCCGACGTGTCGCCCATGGCCGAACGCATGGGGCTCGATCGCGACATGGCGCTGGTCGAGATGACGGGCGTGCGTTACCACGCCGATCAGATCACCACCGCCCGCGCCCTGCCCGCGCTGGAACGCGCCAAGGCCAACGGCTTCGATGTGACCGCCGGTGTCAGCATCCATCACCTGACGCTGAATGAGCTCGACGTCGCCGATTACCGGACCTTCTTCAAGCTGACGCCGCCGCTGCGCTCGGAAGACGACCGCCAGGCGGTGGTCGAGGCGGTGGGCACCGGTCTGATCGACATCATCTGTTCGATGCACACGCCGCAGGACGAGGAATCGAAGCGCCTGCCCTTCGAAGAGGCCGCCTCGGGCGCCGTGGGGCTGGAAACCCTGCTTCCGGCGGCGATGCGGCTTTATCATTCCGGCGCCCTGTCGCTGCCGCAGCTGTTCCGCGCCATGGCGCTGAACCCCGCGACGCGGCTGGGCCTGGCCTCCGGGCGGCTGGCCGAGGGCGCGCCCGCCGACCTGGTGCTGTTCGATCCCGACAAGCCCTTCGTCATGGACCGCTGGTCGCTCGAATCGAAATCCAAGAACACGCCCTTCGACCTGCAGCGCATGCAGGGCCGCGTCACCGGCACCTGGCTTGCCGGGCGCGAAATCTACCGGGCCGCATGATGCCGGAGTTCACCACCCCCGACCTGTGGCTGATCCTCTGGATCGCCGTGGGCTACCTGCTGGGCTCGATCCCCTTCGGCCTGGTCTCGGCGCGGATCTTCGGGCTGGGCGACGTGCGCAAGATCGGCTCGGGCAACATCGGCGCGACCAACGTGCTGCGCACCGGGCACAAGCCCGCCGCCGCGCTGACGCTGGTGCTGGATGCCGCCAAGGGCGCGGTCGCGGTGCTGCTGGCACGGCATTTCGCGGGCGAGGACGCGGTGCAGCTGGCGGCGCTGGCGGCCTTCTTCGGCCATTGCTTCCCGGTCTGGCTGGGCTTCAGGGGCGGCAAGGGCGTGGCGACCTTCCTCGGCATCTGGCTGGCGCTGGCGCCGATGGTCGGCATCGCCTGCTGCGCGACCTGGCTGCTGGCGGCGGCGCTGTCGCGGATCTCCTCCGTGGGCGCCCTGGCCGCCGCGGCGCTGTCGCCGCTCTGGGCGCTGCTCTTCGGCGCGCAGACGGCGGTGCTTTTGTCCTTCGCGCTGCTCGCGCTGATCCTGTGGCGGCACTGGCAGAACATCCAGCGCCTGCGCGACGGGACCGAACCGCGCATCGGCGCACGGCGGAAGTAACCTGTCCGCAGCACCTGGGCGCGCGCCCTCGACCAGGGCGCGTCAGGCAAAGGCCGCGAAACACCTTTGCGAAACACTCCCGGGACCTTACCCTTGGGGAAGACATGGAGTCGGGAGGTAAAAGGTCATGGATTTTCAAACAGCTGTCAGAACCTGTTTTCGCAAGTACGCCGATTTCAGCGGCCGGGCGCGGCGCTCGGAATACTGGTGGTTCGTTCTGTTCCTGTTCATCGCCAATGCCGTGCTGGGCTTGATCGACAGCGCCATCTTCGGGTTTTCCGATCCCGGTGTCGGCCTGCTGGCCCCGCTGTTCTCGCTGGCCACGCTGCTGCCCTCGCTCGCCGTCGGCGCGCGGAGGCTGCATGATATCGGACGCTCGGGCTGGTGGCTGCTGCTGGTGCTGATCCCGGTGATCGGTTTCATCATCCTGATCGTCTGGTTCGCCACCAGAAGCGAAGAGGGCGCCAACGATTTCGGCCCCGGCCCGCAGCCCGCGACGGCCTGAGCCCCGCGAGCCGCAGGGGACGCAAAACGGGCGCCCGACACCGGACGCCCGTCAATGTCAGATCAATAGCTGTAGGCGGCGTAGATCTTGCTCAGGTCGCCGTTCCAGTCGCCGTTGTAGTGATCCAGCAGCTCGTCCGCCGGGGCCTTGCCCGTCTCGATGCTGTCTTCCAGCGCATGCAGGAAATGGCGTTCGTCCGCCACCATGCCGCCAAGGCCGGGCCGGGCCCGCGCCTTCAGCCCCGCGCGCGAGATGTCGACCGCCTCGCGCGCCAGCGTCAGCATGTCCAGCCCGCCGACCTTCGCCTCCAGCCCGTCGCGGCCCGCCGCCTCGCGCAGGGCCTGCCGCGTCTCGGCGTCCCAGCCCTTGACCATGTCCCAGGCCGCGTCCAGCGCCGACTGGTCGTACATCAGCCCGACCCAGAAGGCCGGCAGCGCGCACAGCCTGCGCCACGGCCCGCCATCGGCGCCGCGCATCTCGATGAACTTCTTGATCCGCGCCTCGGGGAAAACCGTGGTCAGGTGATCGGCCCAGTCCGACAGGGTCGGCTTCTCGCCCGGCAGCGCGGGCAGTTCGCCCTTCAGGAAATCGCGGAACGACATGCCGAGCGCGTCGATGTACTTGCCGTCGCGGTAGACAAAGTACATCGGCACATCGAGCGCATATTCCGCCCAGGCCTCGAATCCGAAGCCCTCGTCGAAGACGAAGGGCAGCATGCCGGTCCGCGCCTCGTCCAGGTTCTGCCAGACCTTCGCGCGCATGGATTTCCAGCCGTTGGGCTTGCCCTCGAAGAACGGTGAATTGCCGAACAGCGCATTGGCCACCGGCTGCAGCGCCAGCGCCACGCGCAGCTTCTGCACCATGTCGGCCTCGGAGCCGAAATCCAGGTTCACCTGCACCGTGCAGGTCCGTCGCATCATCACGCGGCCCATGGTGCCGACCTTGCCCATGTAGGCATCCATCAGCTTGTACCGGCCCTTGGGCATCAGCGGCATCTGATCGTGCGTCCACTCGGGCGCGGCGCCCAGCCCGATAAAGCCCACGCCGACCTTGTCGGCCACGTCCTTGACCTCGCGCAGGTGCTCGTTCACCTCGTCGCAGGTCTCGTGGATCGTCTCCAGCGGTGCGCCCGACAATTCCAGCTGCCCGCCGGGTTCAAGCGAGATGTTCGCCCCGCCCTTGGTCAGCCCGATCAGGTTGCCGCCCTCTTCCAGCGGCGCCCAGCCGTGCACATCGCGCAGGCCTTCCAGCACCGCCTTGACCGATCGCTCGCCCTCGTAGGGGATCGGCAGCAGCGTGTCCTTGCAATAGCCGAACTTCTCGTGCTCGGTCCCGATGCGCCAGTCTTCCTTCGGCTTGCACCCGTCTGCCAGGTAGCCCGCGAGCTGGTCGTGACTTTCGATCGGCCCGCCGCCGCTCTGGGGAATGGACATGCTTGCTCTCCGGTCCTTGGGTCTTCACCTGCGACCTGACCTGTCCCGAAATGCGACGGAGTGTCAATGTAGGCGATAGTTGGGGGGCCGCGCGGTGCGGCGTTCCCACACGACCACCGGCATCGGTGCCTTATTATCGAGATGTCCCAGCAGGCGGCGCGTATCGAGCCCCGGAAGCGCGCCGAAGGCGTCGAAGAGCGCGTCCGAGCCGGCGGCGTTCACGGGAATGTGCAGCGCCGGGATGCCCGGCTGCTCCAGCACCCAGCAGGCCGGGTGGTCGGTGGGGTCGAGGATCAGGCGCTCCAGCTCGGAGGCCGCCACCGCGCCCCCGTCGAGCGGCCCGAAGTACGAGATCTGCCCTTCGTCCACCTGCACCACGCCCGGTCCCTGCCCGTCCTGGCGAAAGCGCATCCGGCGCAGCCCCGTCACCGCCAGCGCCGCGCCGCCCAGGATCAGCGCCCAGCCGACCCAGCCCAGCAGCCCGCCCGGCCCCGTCGCCCAGCTTAGCCCCAGCAGGGCCAGTGCGGCACCGATCAGCACCTCGCGCCAGCGCATCAGCTGCGCCCGCGCCTCGGGTCGGATGAAACTCATGGCCGCTCTCCCGGCGCGACCCCAACGAACATCGGTTCCGACAGCACCGCGACGCGGTAGTCGCCGATCCGCTGGAAGCCGATCGCCTCGTAGGCGCGTGCCGCGGCGGGGTTGTTGGCAAACAGGATCGCCACCCGCGCGCCGTCGTCGCGCGCCTGGGTCAGCCGCGCGGCGGTGACCCGGCGGCCCAGGCCCCGGTTGCGCTCTGCCTCGGGCACAAAGACGCCGCCGACCTGCACCATGTCGCCCGCCCGCGCGTTCAGCGCGGCGGCGGCCACCGGCCGGCCATCCTCGATCAGCAGCCGTTCCGACGCGCCGGGCTTGCAGGCGACCCTGGCGCGGGCCCCGGCCTCCTCGCGGGCGCGGTCCGGATCGTCGGTCAGCCCGGTTTCCAGCAGGTAGCGCGTGTACCAGCCCACCAGCATGTCGCGCTCTTCCGGCTGTGCCGGGCGCATCACGTCGCAGGGCGACGGCAGCACGTCCAGCTCCAGCCGATAAAGCGGCTCGGCCTGGTTCATCGCAAAGCGGTCGGCCCGCAGCCCAAGCGCGGCCAGCGCGCGGCGCACCTGCCGGTCCTCGCCGGTGATACCGCGTATCAGCTGCCCCCGCAGCGCCGCGTTCCACTCCGCCCAGGCCGCCGGCCCCGCCCCGGGCGCCTGAACCATGAGATAGCCGGCATTGGTCGCGCCCATCACGCCGGTCAGCTCCCCCGCCGCCTCGAGCAGCCAGAAGGTGGTGCCGTGGGGATGGCACCGCTCGTCCAGCCCGTGCGCGGCCAGGTTCGACCGCAGGAACATCGAGGTCTCGGCATGGCCGGCCAGAAACGCCTGCATCGCGTCCCGGTCCGCCGCCGCGGCCGGCCGCAGCCTCTCCGGTGCCCGGTCGGGACGATCCGCCGTCATGTCCAGTCTCCCAGCTGCATCTGCCAGAGTGTCAGCGCGGCCACCGCCGCCGTGTCCGCGCGCAGGATCCGCGGCCCCAGGCTCACCCGATGGGCAAAGTCGAAGCCCCGCAGCCTTTGCCGCTCGCGGTCGGAAAACCCGCCCTCCGGCCCGATCAGGATCGCCCAGGGCGCATCGCCGCCGCGCCCGAGGCCGCCTGTCAGGGCGGACGAGGAGGCCGCCTCCCCCACCAGCGCCTCGTCGCAGAACATCAGCTGCCGGTCCGCGGGCCAGTCGTCCAGCACGCGGTCGAGCTTTTCCAGCCCGGCCACCTCGGGCACCCAGGTGCCCCCGCATTGCTCGGCCGCCTCGACCGCATGGGCCTGCAGCCGGTCCTGCCGGATGCGCTCGGAATTGGTGAATTCTGTCGCCACGGGGCAGATCCGGGCCGCGCCCATTTCCGCCGCCTTCTCGACGATGAAATCGGTCCGCGCCTTCTTGATCGGCGCGAACAGCAGCCACAGGTCGGGCGGCATTTGCAGCGGCTTCGTCACCGCCTCCACCAGCAACGTGCCGCCGCGCTTGCCGGCCTCGACCACCCGGGCCGAGACCTCTCCGTCCCGGCCGTTGAACAGCAGGATCCTGTCCCCGGCGGTCAATCGCATCACGCCAAAGAGATAATGCGCGTGGTCCCGTGACAGAGGAACGGATTGCCCCTCGCCCAGATCGTCATTAACAAACAGTCGCACCGTGCCGCTCATAACAGGCTACATATGCAAGCTGACCGCCCGACACCAGAGACACCGCCAGAGACACGCGTCGCCGACGCCGTCGACGACAACTGGGTCGACACCCGCGCGCCGGCCTGGGCGCGGCCCTACCTGCGCCTGTCGCGCGCCGACCGGCCGATCGGAACCTGGCTTCTGCTTCTGCCCTGCTGGTGGGGCCTGGCGCTGGCGATCCTGTCGACCCAGACCATCGGCTGGCACGACGCCTGGATCGCCTTGGGCTGCGGCATCGGCGCCTGGCTGATGCGCGGCGCGGGCTGCACCTGGAACGACATCACCGACCGCGACATCGACGGCTCGGTCGAGCGCACCCGCTCGCGGCCGATCCCCTCGGGCGCCGTCACCACGAAACAGGCGCTGGCCTGGGGCGTGATCCAGTCGCTGCTGGCCTTCGGAATCCTGCTCACCTTCAACCAGGCGGCCATCGCGCTTGGCGTGCTGTCGCTGTTGCCGGTGACGATCTATCCCTTCGCCAAGCGCTTCACCTGGTGGCCGCAGATCTTCCTTGGCCTCGCCTTCAACTGGGGCGCCCTGCTGGCCTTCACCGCGCATACCGGCGCGCTGCAATGGCCCGCCGTGCTGCTCTATGTGGCCGGCATCTGCTGGACGCTGTTCTACGACACGATCTACGCGCACCAGGATGCCGAGGACGATGCGCTGATCGGCGTGAAATCCACCGCCCGCCTCTTCGGCACCGACACGCCGCGCTACCTGAAATACTTCCTCGTCGGCACCGTCTCGCTCATGGGTCTGGCCGTGATCGGCGCCGGCATGCCGGAGGCCTCGGTGCTGGCGCTGGTGATCGCGCTCGGCGGCCCGTGGGCCATGGGCTGGCACATGGCGTGGCAATTGCGCGGTCTCGACCTCGAAAACAACGCCAAGCTGCTGCAGCTCTTCCGGGCCAACCGCGACACGGGCCTTATTCCGCTCATCTTCTTCCTGGGCGCGCTCTTCGCTTGATTGAACCGCCCGCCGGGGCATCGTAAGAGACCGGACATGAAACACATGACATCCGCATGCGTGCAAAGACCGTATTGATCTCCACCGTCTCCCTCGCCGCCGCCGCCGGCCTGTCGCTGGTCGCGGCAAGCTTCGCGGTCAGCGCCATCGAGGACGGAAGCGAAATCGGCATTCGCCGCGCGCTGGACGAGGCGATGTTCGACTGGGCCGAGGTCGAGGCCAACGGCCTGCAGGTCATCCTCACCGGCACCGCTCCGAACGAGGCCACCCGCTTCGAGGCGCTCAGCGCTGCCGGCAGCGTCGTCGATTCGGCCCGGGTGATCGACCGCATGGATGTCACCCCCACCGCCGCCATCGCGCCGCCGCGCTTCTCGGCCGAGATCCTGCGCAGCGAGACCGGCATCTCGGTCATCGGCCTGGTGCCGCAGGCGGTCGACCGCGACACCCTGGCCCGGCGGCTTGAACGCATCGCCGGCCCCGACAAGGTGGCCGAGTTCCTGGAAACCGCCAGCTACCCGGTCCCCGAGGGCTGGGAAGACGCGCTGGCCTACGCCATGCTCGCCCTCGAAGAACTGCCGCGGGCCAAGATCTCGGTCTCGGCCGGCCGCGTCCACGTGACCGCCACCGCCGACAGCACCGAGGCCCGCGCCCGGCTGGAGCGCACCCTGCGCCGCGCCGCGCCCTCGACCCTGAATGTCGTGCTGGACATCACGGCACCGCGCCCGGTGATCACACCGTTCTCGCTGCGCTACATCCTCGACGAGGATGGCGCGGGGCGTTTCGACGCCTGCTCGGCCCCCGACGACGAAAGCGCCGACATCATCCTGGCCGCCGCGCGCGAAGCGGGGCTGGAGGGCGACGGCAGCTGCACCATCGGCCTCGGCGTGCCCTCCCAACGCTGGGACGAGGCCGCCGTGCTCAGCCTCGCCGCGCTGTCGCGCCTGGGCGGCGGCACACTGACCATGACCGATGCCGACATCGCCATGGTCGCGCCCATGGGCCTCGACCCGTCGCAGTTCGACCAGATCGTCGGCGGGCTGGAAAACGACCTGCCCGAGGTCTTCGCGCTGCATGCCACCCTGCCCGTCCCGGACGAGACCGCCGACACCGGCCCGGCCGAATTCATCGCCACCCTCAGCCCCGAGGGCCTCGTGCAGCTGCGCGGCCGCGTGCCCAGCGAAGGCTTCCGCGCCCTGACCGACAGCTTCGCCCGCGCGCGCTTCGGCTCGGACACGGTGCACACCTCGGCCCGCGTGGTCGAGGACCTGCCGGCGGACTGGTCCGCCCGGGTCCTCGCCGGGCTGGAGGCGCTTGGCCTCATGGTCAACGGCGTGGTCAATGTCGGGCCCGAGACGATCACCGTCCGCGGCGTCAGCCATTTCGAGGACGCCAGCGCGCAGATGTCGCGGCTCTTCACCTCGAAACTGGGCGAGACCGCCAGCTTCGAGCTGGACATCGCCTACCGCGAACCGCCCCCGCCGACGGACGTGCCGCTGACGGCCGACGAATGCGAACAGCGGATCGCCGATATCCTGACCATGGGCAAGATCACCTTCGAACCCGGATCGGCCCGGATCGACGCCACCTCCCTTGAGATCGTCGATGCCATCGCCGAGGTGCTCGACAATTGCCACTCGGTCCCGCTGGAAATCCAGGGCTACACCGACAGCCAGGGCCGCGAGAGCATGAACCTGGACCTGAGCCAGCAGCGCGCCAACGCCGTGCTGGCCGAGCTCACCGCGCGCCGCATCCGCACCTCCAGCTTCCGCGCCAAGGGCTACGGCGAGGAAAACCCGATCGCGGACAACGGCACCGAGGCAGGCCGCGAGGCCAACCGCCGGATCGAGTTCCGGGTGATCCGCACCGATGCCTCCGCCGACGACGAAACGACGCTCGACAGCATGAGCGCGGAAGGCGGGGACGCGGATTCCGACACAGATAGCGGCGCGGAGGCCGATTCAGAGGCTGACGCGGCGGACGATACGGGCGATAACCCCGGGGACGCGTCCGAAGAGGACGCCAACGACGAGGCCCCCGAGGAGACCGAAAGTGAACAGGACTGAGTTCATCATCGCCACCGCCTGTGTTCTGTTCCTGGCCTTCGTGCTGGGCTGGTTCGCCAACTGGCTGGTGCACCGCTTCACCCGTGTCAGCGCCTCCGACATGGGAGAGCTCGACCGGATGAGCCAGGAACTGCACGAGGCCGAGGAAACCCGCGACAAGGCGATCACCTACCTGCAGCAGCGCGAGGCCGAGCTGACCAACCAGCTGACCCAGACCGAGGCCGAGTTGCGCGCCGCCATGGACGGCCTGCGCGAGGCCCGCCACGAGGCGGAAGAGCTGCGCTCCTACGTGGAACGGGTGCAGGGCACAGCCTGAGCGCCCCTCCCCCGGACGGTCCCCTGCTGCCGTGACGGCTGTTGAGCGGGTCCGGCCCCTGTGCCACTCTTTGGCCTGCCTGGGCACGGCCGGGGGGAGGCGCCATGTCGGACATACCCGAGCTTCAGAAATTCGACGCCCTGAACGGCCGGACCTTCCTTGTCTGCGTCGGGGCGATGAAATGCGCGACCAGCTGGATCTACCATTACCTCGCGACCCTGCCCGGGGTCCTGGTCTCTCCCCTGAAGGAGCTGCACTTCTTCAACGCGAAATTCGCCTCCAACGCGCTGTCGGACATGGAGGCCATCGCGATCAACCGCCTGCAGTATCACATCGGGCAGGAGGGCGACCCGGTGCACAACCTGAAATGGCGCCCCGCCTACCAGGCCAGCGTCGACCGGGTGCAGATGATCTATGACGACAATGCCTATTTCGCCCATTTCGCCCGGCTGGTCACACCCGGGATCCGGACCTTCTGCGACATCACGCCGGCCTATTCCACGCTTGGCCCCGACGGCTTTGCCTGGATGCGGGATTTCTGCGCCACGCAGGACATCCGCCTGCGGATCCTTTTCGTGATGCGGGACCCGGTGGACCGGCTCTGGTCGCAGTTGCGCCACATCACCCATGCCAATCCCGCCACGAAACTGACCGACCGCTGGGCCGAGGCGCTGCAAAGCCCGCGCATCATGGCACGCACAGATTACCGTTATACGCTGCAGGACATCGACGCGGTGTTTCCGGCCGACGACGTGCTCTATCTCTTCTACGAGGATCTCTTCGGGGAACCCGCGCTGCGCCGGCTCGCCGATTTCGCCGATGCGCCCTACCAGCCGGGCAAGCCGGAGGTGGTGCGCAACCGGACCGGGCTGACGCTCGACCTGCCGGCCGAGGCGCGCGACACCTTCCGGACCACGCTCGCGGCACAATACGATTACTGCCGGACGCGTTTCGGTGACAGGCTGCCCGCGTCCTGGATGGCGTGAACGCGCCGACGGCGCCCGCCGGATCGACGGAGCCTCGACAGGACACCGGCATGATATTACGCTTTTCGTATATGCCGGCGAGACGTGCCGCCCCGGCGCGTCCCGTGCGGCGTACCACGGGGGGACCACAAGATGGCAGAAGACCTGAGCCCGGGAAGCATCCGGATCGAAACCGATGACTTCCTGCTCTATCTCGCGCGCGAGCCGCTGGAGGATGGCATCTCTCGCACGTTCCAGCTGGAAACCGAGGAATTCCAGTTCTTCATCATGAACGAACGCAGCGACGACGGCATCATGGGCTCGTTCAGGATCGCGACAGAGCGGTTCGAATTCGGCAGATCCTGGGATCGCGACTTGCCGGTTTTCCGGCCCGGGTCCGATGACACGCCGAATTTCGTCGAGGATTTCGGGCTGTTCGACCTGGGCTGACGCCGCGCGCGCGGCCTTGACCGCGCCGTTCGCCCGGCCCTGACACCGGCGCAGCGGCCCGGTCCGCGCGCCGGCGCGCAGCAGCCGTAGCCCTGCTGCGGGCCGCGGGGCGATCAGCCTGTCACGCCACCGCTGCCGATGCCCTGGATCACCATGAAAATCGCCGCCGACAGGATCGCCGCGGCCGGCACGGTGATGACCCAGGCCGCCACGATGGTCAGGAAATGCGACCGGCGCACCAGCTTGCGGCGGCGCCGTTCCTCGGGCGCCAGGTCCGGCAGGCCGGCCATCTCAGTCTTCGCCTTGCGCATCCGCCGCTCGGCATCCCATTCCCGGAAGAAGCCCACGCCAAAGACGCCGCCCACGGCGATATGGGTCGAACTGACCGGCAGACCCAGCCAACTGGCCACGATCACCGTCACCGCCGCCGACAGCGCCACGCAGAAGGCGCGCATCGGGTTCAGCTTGGTGATCTGGTTGCCGACCATGCGGATCAGCTTGGGCCCGAACAGGAACAGCCCGAACGAGATCCCCAGCGCGCCGATCACCATCACCCAAAGCGGGATCGACACGTCATGGGTGAAATCGCCGGTGGTCGAGGCCTGCACGATCGCCGCCAGCGGCCCGACCGCGTTGGCCACGTCATTGGCGCCATGCGCGAAGCTGAGCAGCGAGGCCGAGACGATCAGCGGAATGCCGAAGAGCACCTTGAGCGACTTGTTGCGGTTCTCCATCCCCTGGGATTGCCGCCGCACCACCGGGATCATGATCAGCCAGGCCGCGACCGCGACCCCCAGCCCGATCAGCAGAGACATGACCGGGTCGATCGACACGACCTTCGACAGCCCCTTCACCGCGAGGTAGGAGCTGAAGGCGCCGGCCATGATCCCCACCAGCACCGGCACCCAGACCCGTGCCGCGGCGATCTTGTCGTCGCGGTAGATGATCCAGGACTTGATGAACCACAGGAACCCGGCCGCCACCACGCCGCCCAGCAACGGAGAGATCACCCAGCTGGCGGCAATCGCGCTCATCTGTCCCCAGCTGACCGCGCCGAAGCCCGCCGCCGCGATCCCCGCGCCCATGACACCGCCCACGACCGAATGCGTCGTCGACACCGGCGCCCCGATCCAGGTCGCCAGGTTGACCCACAGCGCCGAGGCCAGCAGCGCCGCCAGCATGGCCGAGATGAACCCCGAGGAGGTGCCCATGCTCTCGGGCGCGATGATGCCCTTGGCGATGGTCGACACCACGTCGCCCCCGGCCAGCAGCGCGCCCGCGCTTTCGAAGATCGCCGCGATCACGATCGCCAGCCCCATCGACAGCGCGTTGGCCCCCACCGCGGGGCCCATGTTGTTGGCCACGTCGTTGGCGCCGATGTTCAGCGCCATGTAGGCGCCGAAGGCCGCCGCGACGACCACGATGAAGGTGCTGCCCGAATGTCCCAGCACCAGCGCCGCGATCAGCCCGGCGAAGACGATGAACAGCAGCGCGATGCCCATGCCCATCATCGGACGGCTGACATAGGCCGTCGCCGTCTCCAGCGTCGACAGGCGGCCCAGGTCGCGGTCCAGTGTCTCCAGGTGGCTCGGGTTCAGATCCCTGTTTACGTCCCTGTTGGCCATGTGTCCCTCCGCTTTCCGGTTCGGTGTCGGGGCAAGGTCGGCAGCAAGGATCCGGGGCAAGGCCTCGCGCGACGGTGTGGGCGTCTAGTGGCGAAGCCGCGTGTCGAGGTCCAGCAGGATCTGCTTCAGACCCGGCTCGGCGACCATCCCGGCCGCTTCGTCCGGATCGACCCAGCGGCGCTGGCGCTGACCGGTCTCGGGGAAATCGTCCTCCAGCGCCTGCACCTCGACCGAGAAGACCAGCGTCTCGACGCTGACCGGCAGGCCGCGCTTGGTGATCTTGTCATAGACATAGGATCCGATCGGCCGGTCCGAGGCCAGGACGGCGCGCACGCCGGCCTCTTCCCAGGCCTCCACCAGGGCGGCCTCGCCGGCGTTCTTGCCGCGCATCAGCCAACCCTTGGGGATGATCCAGCGCCCGGTGCCGCGGCTGGAGATCATCAGGACCTGCGTCCGGTCCCCCTCCCGCCTGTGGCACAGCGCGCCGGTCTGCAACAGGTTCGGCCGCTGCAGCATCGGCCGCACGAAGGCATCGAACGCCGCAGCGATCCGTGCACCCAGTTTCCTGAGCGCGCCACCCCCGTTGATCCGTCCGCTTGTCACGCCGTCCTGTTCCACGTTCATTTCCCGCCTGTCGAAGTCGCGGACCATACAACATAGGCCCCGATCGTGTAAGCCCCATCGTTACAACGTTAACTTTTGCGGCGCCCGGCGCCTCCCAGACCCCGCGCGACGCATCGCACCCGCCGCCCCCGGGCCGCGCGGCGGCCGGTCAAGGCCGACAAGCAGGCCGCCCGCGCTCCGCCACGATCCGCTTGAACTCCGCGCACTTATCGGCAGGTTTCCATGGACCGGCCCGGCCATCGCCCGGGCCCCCACGCATCGACCGCCTCGAAGGAGCCGCCATGACAGCCCCCGATCTCGATCCCGTCCTCCTGTCCCGCCTTGCCGATGTCGCGGTGCATGTCGGCCTCAATCTTCAGCCGGGGCAGGACCTGGTGCTGACCGCCCCGGTCGACTCACTGCCCCTGGTGCGCGAGATCGCGGCCAGCGCCTATCGCGCCGGGGCCGGGATCGTCACGCCGCTGCTGTCGGACGACGACATCGCCCGCGCCCGGTTCCGCAACGCCGCCGATGCCAGCTTCGATCGCGCGCCGGACTGGCTCTATCGCGGCATGGCGCAGGCCTTCGACAGCGGCGCCGCCCGCATGGCCGTGGCCGGCGCCGACCCGATGGCGCTTGCGGCCGAGGACCCCGCCAAGGTCTCGCGCGCCAACAAGGCCAATTCGCTGGCCTACAAGCCCGCGCTCGAAAAGATCTCCACCTTCGAGATCAACTGGACCATCGCCGCCTACCCGACCCCGGGCTGGGCGCGCCAGGTCTTCCCGGACCTCCCCGAGGACGAGGCCATCCTCAAGCTGGCCGACGCGATCTTCTCTGCCTCGCGCGTCACCGGTGCCGATCCCGTCGCCGCCTGGAAAGACCACAACGCCGCGCTCAGGGCCCGGTCCGGCTGGCTCAACGCCGAACGTTTCGACGCGCTGCATTTCACCGGGCCGGGCACCGACCTGGTGGTCGGGCTGGCCGAGGGCCACGAATGGCACGGCGGCGCCTCCGAGGCGCAGAACGGCGTGACCTGCAACCCGAACATCCCCACCGAAGAGGTCTTCACCACGCCCCATGCCCAGCGTGTCGACGGCACCGTCCGCGCGACCAAGCCGCTGTCCTACAACGGCGCCCTGATCGAAGAGATCGAGATGCGGTTCGAAAACGGCCGCGCCGTCGAGGCCCGCTCGGGCAAGGGCGAAACCGTGCTGCACAACATGATCGACAGCGACGAAGGCGCCCGCCGCCTGGGCGAGGTCGCGCTGGTGCCCTACAGCTCGCCGATCTCGCAGACCGGCCTGCTGTTCTACAACACGCTTTTCGACGAAAACGCGGCCTGCCACATCGCCATGGGACAGTGCTATTCCAAGTGCTTCCTCGACGGCGCCTCGCTGTCGGACGACCAGATCGCGGCACAGGGCGGCAACAGCTCGATCATCCACGTGGACTGGATGATCGGCGGGCCGGACACCGACATCGACGGGATCCGCGCCGACGGCAGCCGCGTGCCGGTGTTCCGCAACGGTGAATGGGCGAACTGACCGCCCCGTCTGGATCGCGTCTGGATCGCGGCGGGCTCCCGGCGGGCCCGCCGCGCGCAGGCCTCAGGCCACCGCCTCCGCCACCAACGCCAGCATCCGCCCCCGTACCGGGCTGGCGCCCAGCCGCTGCTCGATCGCATCGGTGATCGCCTGGCGCACCTCGGCCAGCTTCGGCGTGCCGCGCGCCTCGATCTCCAGCCGCAGCGGCGATCCATGGGTCTGGCCAAAGGCGAAATCATCCGCCAGGGCCAGGCTGTCCCGCTCGACCTCCTCGATCGTCGCCTCTTCGAACCCGGCCGCGCGCAGGTCCGCCTCGACCAGGCCGCTGTCCGCATAGCCGAAAGGCGTGCGGGCCAGGAACAACGGCGGGTCCTCGGGCCAGATCCGGATCAGCGTCTCGGTCGCGATGTTCGAGAAATCGTTGCGCTCTATCGGCCCCCAGCTGTTGAAGACGAACCGCCCGCCGGGGCGCAGCACGCGCCGGATCTCGGAGAACCCGGCGACGCGGTCGGGGAAGAACATCACACCGAACTGGCAGAAGGCCACGTCGAAACTGTCGTCCCCGAAGGGCAACGCCAGCGCATCGGCCTGCCGCCACTCGATCCGGTCGTCCCAGTGGTGGGCCTGGGCGCGGGCCAGCATGGCCTCGTTCAGGTCGGTCACGACATAGCGCGCGCCCTCGTCCAGCAGAGGCGCCATGGCCCGCGTGACCGCGCCGGTGCCGGCGGCGATCTCAAGCACCGCCCCGGGGCTGTCCCGCGCGACCCGCCGCGCGAGGTCGGCGCCGTAGCCTTCGAAAAGGATGGGGACGAGGTGGCTGTCGTAGATATCGGGAATGGAGCCACGGAATTCGGTGTCGATGGTCGTCATGACGGACCTCCCTGCAGCACGCGCGGCTCATCCTACCACGAAACGCCCCGGCGCGGCCCCTGCTATCCCGATGCCCCCCGCAGCCCTCCTCCCTGCCAGCCCGGCGCGCTGGCCCGGGGCAACCCCGCCTTCACGTCACGGCGCTCCGACCGCATGGTCCTTGGCTTCACGACCGGTCCCTGCTCCCGGTCAACGAAAAATCGGGCGCGCAGCCCCCCGGCCACACGCCCGTCATTTCCTGACAAAAGGTAAATCCTCCGCTGTAACCCTTTGAAATCACTCATTCCGCCGGAGTGTCCCACGCGTGGGACATCCCGGGCGGCCCGGGATCTTACCAGCGGTCCAGAGCCGCCTCGTCCTCATCCTTCGCCGCGACCCAGCCCTCGCCCTCCGAGGTGGTCTCCTTCTTCCAGAAGGGGGCGCGGGACTTCAGGTAATCCATCAGGAATTCCGCCGCCGCGAAGGCATCCGCCCGGTGCGGCGCCGAGGTGGCCACCATCATGATCGGCGCCCCCGGCTCCAGCGCGCCGTAGCGGTGGATCACCAGCGCATCGCCCAGGTTCCAGCGGGTCACCGCTTCCTCGGCGATCGCGGCGATCGCCTTCTCGGTCATGCCCGGGTAATGCTCGATCTCCATCGCCTTCAGCGTCCCGGCCGCGTTCTGCCGGACGATCCCGGAGAAGCTCACGACAGCGCCCATCCCCTCGGCCGCCTCCGTGAAGCGGTTCAGCTCCGCCCCCGGATCGAACAGCGCGTCATCGACCACGATCCGCATCGGCTCAGCCCCCGGTCATCGGCGGGAAGAACGCCACCTCTCGCACGCCCTCCAGCGGCGCGTCGAAATCCGACAGCTCCTGGTCCAGGGCGACCCTGAGCGCCGTCAGGTCGGAAAACGCCAGCGCATAGCGCTCCTCCCGCGCCGACAGCTCGGCCACCAGTTCGGATACCGTCGCGGCCCGGGTCTCCACCCGTTCCTTGGGCAGGCCGATCCGCTCGCGGACCCAGGCGAAGTAAAGAACATCCATCATTCCGGCTCCTTCAGATGGGGCAGCGCCTTGCGGAAGTAATCGACCCCGGTCCAGACCGTCAGCACCGCCGCGATCCACAGCAGCGACAGGCCGATCAGACCGAACCAGCGCGCCACCTCGATCCACCAGCCAAGGTCGCCGTTGTCGACGATCTTGCCGGACAGAACCGCCGCGACCATCTGCGGATCCATCCCCGCCGCCGACAGCCCGGCGTGATGCTCGGCGATGCCGTGGGCGAACAGGACGGCAAGGGCCACCATCTGCGCCGTCGTCTTCCACTTGGCCATCAGCGTCACCGACAACGTCCCCGCCACGTCGGCCAGGAATTCCCTCAGCCCCGAGATGAAGACCTCGCGGAACATGATGAGGATCGCCGGGAACAGGATCGCCCAGTTCAGCGACGAGACCGCGCACAGCGTCAACAGCGCCGAGGTCACCATCGCCTTGTCGGCGATCGGGTCCAGCATCGTGCCCAGCCGCGTGACCTGGCCCCAGGCCCGGGCGAGGTAGCCGTCGATCCAGTCGGTGGCCGAGACCCCGATGAACAGGAACAGTGCCACCCAGTCGGCCAGCGGCCGGGGCAGCACCATGAAGACCACCGCCAGCGCCGGCGAGGCCAGCAGCCGCAGAAGGGTCAGGATCGTTGGGGTCGTCACTGTCATGCCGTCTTCCTAGCCCTTTTGCGCGCCGGCGGAAACCGCCTCGAACGGGGGACCTGCCGCCAGGCTTCGCGTCCTGCGCGAAACCGGCCATCCGGCCCTGCCTTTCCCCGGGAGGGGCGCCGGTCGCCACGCCCCATTGCCGCCGGCCCGGCACCGCCCCCTGCCGTGCAGCGCCGGATCAGCAGGCCGCCCGCAGCGTCTCGACCAGCGCGAGCCGGGCGGGGAAATAGCCCGAGGTCGCGGCATCGGCCTCCGACCCGAACCAGGCCACCGAAAGCCCGCGCGCCGGATCCGCGAACAGGTACTGCCCGTGGATGCCCACGCCCCGCAGCAGCGGTTCGGCCCCGCGATGGATGTAGAACTTGGACCGGTAATGCATGTCGACCCCGGGATAGAACGCGGCGAAATCGCCCCTGTTCCAAAGCGCGGGGTCGCCATTGTCGAAGATGTCCGTGATCCAGGCCTCGGGCACCACCTGCCGCCCGTCGCCGCGCCGGCCGCCATTGGCGATGACGGTGCCCAGCCGCGCCAGGTCCCGCGCGGTGAAACAGACACCGCCCGCCGCCCGCGCCCCGCCGATCCGGTCGACGGTGATGTAACCCGGCCGCTCGGCGCCCATGGGCTGCCACAGGTGCTCCGACAGCAGGTCGGCATAGCGCGTGCCCGTCGCCCGCTCCATCACCCAGGCCATCAGGTCCGTCACCGGCGAGACATAGTGGAAACGGTCGCCATGCGGCCCGTCGCTGTCCTTGAGCGTCAGCTGGAAGCTGCGCAGGTCCAGCGGCTCCTCGCCGGGCTCCAGCGGGTTCCAGTTGGCGGCCTTGCGATAGGCGATGATCGGCCCGCCGGCGGCGGTGTAATCCTCGGAAAAGGCCACCCCCACCTGCATGTCCAGCGCCTGGCGCACCGTGGCGCCCTCATAGCCGGTGCCGCGCAGTTCGGGGATGTATTCGGTCAGCGGCTGGGACACGTCCAGCAGATCCTTGCCCGCAAGGATCCCGGCCAGCAGGCCCAGAACGGATTTCGACACCGACATCAGGGTATGCGGATCTTCGGCCGTCATCCCGTTGCGATACAGCTCGTGCACCACGCGGCCCTGGTGCATCACCACCAGCGCGTCGGTGTTCGTGCCGGCCACCATGCGCGCGACCTCGTCCGGATCTATCAGCGGCCCGGCCTCCTCGACCTGCCAGACATCCCCGGGCGCATTGCGGATCCCGGCCGAGGGCACGATCTCGCGCACATGGTGGAACGCCCAGGATGAAAAGGGCCGTGTCCGCCAGTTGGCCAGCGTCACCCGCGCCTCGGGCGCCGGGGGGAAGCCTTGCATCAGGTCCATGAGTTACCTCCGTTTTTCCGCAGCGAAGCCGGTTTGCGCGGCGGGCACAAGCGGAACCTGAGGTCGGTCCGCGCCACGTGGCGAATAGGGCAGCCCCGGAGAGCGCTGGGACGCCATTGATGCGCCATTGGTTCAAGTTCATTGGCGACGGGCGGGAGCTCTGCGGAACTGCCCGGCCCGCCGCCCTACCTGTCCTGGAAATAGTCGTAGATCTTTTCGGCCAGCGCGTCCGAAATCCCGTCGACCGCCTTCAGATCCACAAGGTTCGCTCGGCTTACCGCCTTGGCCGAACCGAAATGCTTCAGCAGCGCGCGCTTGCGCGTGGCCCCCACGCCGGCGATCTCGTCCAGCGGGTTGGCCGCCACCGATTTCGCCCGCTTCGCCCGGTGGGTCCCGATGGCAAAGCGGTGCGCCTCGTCCCTCAGGCGCTGGATAAAATAGAGCACCGGATCGTTGTGGCGCAGCGCCATGGGCATCTTGCCCACACGGTGGAATTCCTCCTTGCCGTGGTCGCGGTCCACGCCCTTGGCGACGCCGACCATCGGGATATCCTCGACCCCGTATTGCGCCATGATCTCGGCCACCGCGCTGACCTGCCCGGCGCCGCCGTCGATCAGCAGCAGATCGGGCCAGTGCCCCTGTTCGCGGTCCGGATCCTCTTTCTGCAGGCGCGCGAAGCGGCGCGACAGCACCTCCTTCATCATGCCGAAGTCATCGCCGGGGGTCAGCTCGTCCCCCTTGATGTTGAACTTGCGGTACTGGCTCTTCAGGAACCCTTCGGACCCGGCCACGATCATCGCGCCCACCGCATGGGCGCCCTGGATATGCGAGTTGTCGTAGACCTCGATCCGCTCCGGCGGCGCATCCAGGTCGAAGGCCTCGGCAATGCCGGCCAGCAGCTTCGCCTGCGTGGCGCTTTCCGCCATCCGCCGGGCCAGCGATTCCCGCGCGTTGCGCAGCGCGCCCGATACCAGTTCCTTCTTCTCGCCGCGCTGGGGCACGAGGATCTCGACCTTGCGGCCGGCCTTCTGGCTCAGCGCCTCGGTCATCAGGTCGCCGTCCTCGATCGCATCCGACAGGATCACCTGTTTCGGCGGCTCCTTGTTGTCGTAGAACTGGCCGAGAAAGGCCTCCATCACCTCGGCCGCGCTGACATCGGCGGCGAGACGCGGATAGAAATCCTTGTTCCCCCAGTTCTGGCCCGAGCGGATGAAGAACACCTGAACGCAGGCCTGCCCGCTGTCCATGTGCAGCGCGATCACGTCCGCCTCGTCGACCCCGCGCGGGTTGATCCCCTGGCTGGTCTGCACCGAGGTGAGCGCGCGGATCCGGTCGCGCAGGGCGGCGGCGCGTTCGAATTCCATCGCCTCCGAGGCGTCCATCATCTGCTCGGCCAGCTCCTCCTGCACCTTGGTCGACCGGCCCGACAGAAAGCGTTCGGCGTCGCGCACGGCCTCGGCGTATGCCGCGTCCGAGATATGGCCGACACAAGGGGCCGAGCAGCGCTTGATCTGGTAGAGCAGGCAGGGACGCGTGCGGCTTTCGAACATGGAATCCGAACAGTTGCGCAGCAGGAAGGCCTTCTGCAGCTGGTTCAGCGTGCGATTGACCGCGCCGGCGCTGGCGAAGGGGCCGAAATAGGCGCCCTTGTCGGACTTGGCGCCGCGATGCTTGCGGATCTGCGGAAAGCGGTGGTCCTTGGCGACCAGGATATTGGGGAAGCTCTTGTCGTCGCGCAGCAGCACGTTGTACTTCGGCTTCAGCTGCTTGATCAGGTTCTGTTCAAGCAGCAGCGCCTCGGTTTCCGTCCGCGTGGTCAGGAACATCATCGAGGCGGTGTCGCGGATCATCCGCGCGATCCGGGGGCTGTGGCCCGCCGGCCGCGCATAGTTCGACACCCGCGCCCTGAGGTTCCGCGCCTTGCCGACATAAAGCACCCGCGCCTGCGCATCCAGCATCCGGTACACGCCCGGAGAGCTGTCGAGCGTCTTCAGGTAGCCCTGGATACAGGTGTGTCCGGTGGGCGCCGGAGGGGCGGACGGACCATCGGACGATTCGGGTCTGGGCTCGGCATCGGCGGTCATGGACGACAGATATGATTCCCGGATGTTCGCTGCAATCTCGGAGCGGCGGGTTCAAGCCAAAACAAATCCACCATTCCTGTGGATAAGTCTGAGCATATGTTTGGGGCTTGTTGGATTTTTCTTTGTAAAACGGGGCTTTCGTTAACTTGCCGAAAAAATGGGCGCTCCTGTAACCGGCTGAAATTCTTCCAGAAAAAACCGAAACCGAACCAAACCTATGAATCGAAAGGGTCTTTTGTAACGCGCGCGTGACAACTGTACGTTCAGTGCAAAACTTTGGGCGATGCGCCCCGCAGGCGGGTTATTCCGGACCCAGTATATCAGGCGTGCGCCAGGCCAGGTGCTGGCCTCCGTCGACGCACAGGAGCTGCCCGGTGATGCCCGGCGCATCAAGGAAATAGCCCAGCGCCCCGGTGATGTCGGCGGGGTTGGCGCCCCGCTCGAGCACGGTGGCGCCGCGCTGCTTCGCATAGGCCTCGTCGGACTGGCGCGCGCCCTGCAGCGTGGGCCCCGGGCCGATCGCGTTGACCCGGATCGCCGGAGCCAGCGCCCGCGCGGCGGTCTGCGTCAGGGTCCAGAGCCCGGCCTTGGCGATCGTGTAGGTCATGAACTCGGGCGTCAGCTTGCGCACCCGCTGGTCGACCATGTTGACGATCAGGCCGGTGGCCTTCGGCTCTCCCATGTCGTCGGTCTCGGGCTCCAGCCCCTGGGCGGCCATCGCCTGAGTCAGCAGGAAGGGCGCCTGCAGGTTCGAGCCGATGTGCCTGTCCCAGCTGTCGCGCGTGGCGGTGCGGATATTGTCGTATTCGAAAATCGACGCGTTGTTGACCAGACAGGTGATCGGCCCGCCCAGCGCCTCGGCCGCGCGGGGCAGAAGCGCCTCGGCCGCGTCCAGGTCCAACAGGTCGGCCTGCAGGGTAACCGCGGAACGCCCGGCGGCGCGGATCTCGGACGCGGTGTCTTCTGCGCCCTCCTGCGAGCCCGCGTAATGCACGGCCACGTCATGCCCGCGGGAGCCGAGGTAGATCGCCATCGCCCGGCCCAGCCGATTGCCGGCACCGGTCACCAATGCGCGTCCAGTCATGAGATCCTCCGAAGTGAACGGTCAGAACAACAGAGTTGCGACATAGCCCAGATAGAGCACCGTCAAGGCAAGCCCCCAGGGCCAGGTTATGTCGCGCCGGAAGAAGACGAAGGGCACGATCAGCAGGGCCGAGCCAAGCATGACCCAGAGGTCGAAATCGAGAAACTCGGGATCGACACGGATCGGCCCGAACATGGCGGCGACGCCGATGATCGCCAGCAGGTTGAACATGTTCGACCCGATGACATTGCCCAGCGCCACGTCGGCCTGGCGGCGCAGCGCCGCCATCACGGTGGTCGCCAGTTCGGGCAGCGAGGTGCCCACGGCCACAAGCGTCAGGCCGATCACCGTGTCGCTCACGCCGTAGGCGCTGGCGATTTCCGAGGCGCTGTCGACCAGCAGGCTGGCCCCCATGGGCAGGCCCACGAGGCCCAGAACCAGGTAGAACCCGATACGCCAGAACGGCATGTCGGGATCGGCTTCCTCGATCTCGTCCATCTCGTCGGGCTGGCCGCTCCGGCGGTGGCACCGCGCCTCCCAGATGTTTTCGCCCAGGATCAGAGCCAGCGCGCCCAGCAGGATCAGGCCCGAGCCGAAGCCGATGACGCCCTGGGCCGAGATGCCGATGAACAGGACCGAGGCCCCGATCATCAGCAGGAAGGATTTGCGCGTGTCGCATTCGCTGGTGTGCAGCGTCGCCAGCAGGGCGGGAATGCCCAGCACCAGCAGGATGTTTGCGATGTTCGATCCCACCACGTTGCCCAGCGCGATACCGGGCGCGTCGTTCAGCGTTGCCTTGATCGCCACCAGAAGTTCCGGCGCCGAAGTGCCGAAGGCCACCACCGTCAGGCTGACGATCAGGGCCGGAACGCCAAGGCGGAGGCTGAGGTTCACGGCGCCCTTCACAAGAAGATCGCCCGCCAGGACCAGCATCAGCAGCCCCAGCGCGCTGTAGAACCATGGCAGGATCACGAATGCCCTCCTTTGCAGGGACAGGGACCCTTGCCGATGCGGAATCGGCCGCAGCGGGGGCATTTCTTGTCGGTCAGCCGATCACGGCCCGGCAGGCGCAGCTTCAGCCGCCCGAACATGGCAAGCACCGCGATCGCGATGAGAAACAATGTGACAATCTTGACGATCACGTCAGAGGCCAAAACGCGCGAAGGCCGCGCGCTCCTCGATGGCACCGGTCGCCTCGGACATGATCCGGGCGCCCAGACGAGAGAACAGGGTTCTCTTCGGCCCGTAGCGCTTGAACTGGACCTTGTCGCCAAAGCGCTCTTCCAGGACCGGGCGCAGGTGGCCGATACCGTCGATCAGCCCCAGCTCCAGCGCCTGCGCGCCAAGCCAGACCTCGCCGTTGAACAGGTCCTCGCCCTCGACCAGTCGGTCGCCGCGGCGGGATTTGACGTGGTCGATGAAATTGGCATGGATGCCGTTGAGCATGCTGTGCAGCCGGGCGACATCCTCTTCCTTCTCGGGGCGAAACGGGTCCATCATGGATTTCGACGTGCCGGCAGTATGCACCCGCCGCTCGATCCCGTGGCGCGACAGGAAGAGGTTGGCGCCGAAGCTGGCCGAGATCACCCCGATGGAGCCGACGATGGAGCTGGCATCGGCGTGGATCTCGTCGGCTGCGGCGGCAAGCCAATAGCCGCCAGAGGCCGCGATATCCTCGACGAAGGCGATCACCGGGATCTTTTTCTTCTCGGCCAGCCGCCGGACGCGGGCGCCGATCAGCGCCGATTGCACGGGCGATCCGCCAGGAGAGTTGATCAGGAGGGCAACGGCCCTGGGCTTGCCCTTCGTGAAGGCACGCTCGAGCACGGGACCGATGCTTTCGTCGCTCAGACCGCCGCGGGCTGACATGCCTATGGCCCCGCTAAGCCGGACGACGGCCACGGTCGGCCGGGAGCGCAGGAAGGGCAGCCTGTCTATCATGCAGCCCGATGTAGAACCGCGACGGCCCACAAACAAGGCGGGCGCCGCGACGATAGGCAGCAGGAAGGACGATTCTTTACGGTGATCGGCAGGAATGCCACGCCCGTTACGACCGGATGCGCCAGCCCGTGCGGAAGATCCACCAGATCAGGCCGAGGCAAAGCGCGGTGAACCCGGCGATGGCCAGAAGGCTGACGCCCACCGGCACGTCGGCCACGGCATAGAAGGACCAGCGGAAGCCCGAGATCAGGTAGACCACCGGATTGAACAGCGACACGGTCTGCCAGACCGGCGGCAGCATCGAGGTCGAATAGAACGCCCCACCCAGGAAGACGAGCGGCGTGATGACCATCAGCGGCACGATCTGCAGCTGCTCGAAATTCTTCGCCCAGATGCCCAGGATGAACCCCAGAAGCGAAAAACTGAGACAGGTCAGCAGCAGGAAGGCCACCATCGGCAGCGGGTGAGCGATCTGCAACTCCACGAAGAAGGAGGCGGTGACGATGATCACCACCCCGATGAACAGCGCCTTGGTCGCCGCCGCGCCGACAAAGCCCAGCACGATTTCCAGGAAGTTCATCGGCGCCGAGAGCGGTTCGTAGATCGTGCCAATGAACTTCGGGAAATAGATCCCGAACGAGGCGTTCGAGATCGCCTGGCTCATCACCGACAGCATCACCAGCCCCGGGACGATGAAGGCGCCATAGCTCACGCCCTCGACCTCGTCGATGCGCGAGCCGATCGCCGCGCCGAAGACCACGAAGTAGAGCGAGGTCGAAATCACCGGCGACAGGAAGCTTTGCATGAAGGTGCGGAAAAAGCGGCTCATCTCGCGGTGGTAGATGGCCCAGACGGCGGTGAGGTTCACGCGGCGCCCTCCTTCTTGTGCTCCTCGGCGGCGACGAGGTCGACGAAGATGTCTTCAAGGCTGCTCTGCCGGGTTTCCACGTCGCGCAGCACGAGGCCGGCGGCCGCGACATCGTTCAGCAGCGCGGTGATCCCGGTACGGTCGCCGCTGCGGGTGTCGTAGCCATAGATCAGCCGGTCGCCGCCTTCGCCCAGGTCCAGGTCGTAGCCGGACAGGCTGTCGGGGATCGCCGTGACCGGATCCTTCAGGTGCACGATGATCTCCTTGCGGCCCATCTGGCGCATCAGGTCGGCCTTGTCCTCGACCAGCAGGATCTGCCCGTCGTTGATCACGGCAACGCGGTCGGCGATGGCCTCGGCCTCCTCGATGTAGTGGGTGGTCAGGATGATGGTGACGCCCTCGGCCTTCATGTCCTCGACGATGCGCCACATGTCGCGGCGCAGTTCCACGTCGACGCCGGCCGTCGGTTCGTCCAGGAACAGCACGCGCGGCTCGTGGACCAGCGCCTTGGCGATCAGCACGCGGCGGCGCATGCCCCCCGACAGCTGCTTCAGCTCGCTGTCCCGCTTGTCCCACAGCGACAGCCGGGTGAGGATCTTTTCGACCAGCGCGTCGTCGCGTGTCCGGCCGAACAGCCCGCGCGAGAAGCGGACGGTGCGGATCACCGTCTCGAACGGCTCCAGAGCGATCTCCTGCGGGACAAGGCCGATCAGCGATCGCGCGGCGCGGTAGTCGGTTTCGATGTCATGCCCGCTGACGATCACGCTGCCCGAGGTGGGCATGGTGATGCCGCAGACGGTCGAGATCAGCGTTGTCTTGCCCGCGCCATTGGGCCCGAGCAACGCCAGGATCTCGCCCTCGCGAATCGTGAGCGAGACGCCCTTGAGCGCCTCGAATCCTTCCGCGTAGACCTTTTTCAGGTCCCGGATCGTGACGATGTCCGCCATGCTGCCCCCTTCTTGCCCCGCCCGTGCCGCGGGATGCGGATGGATCTAGCCGCGCAGGCGGCCGAACCAACCTTTTTTCTTCGCGACTTCCTCTGCCTCGGCGGCTTCTCCGGCATCGTCGCCCTCGGCGGGGCCTTCCAGAGCCGTCTGCAGGCGCGTGAAGAAATTGTCGGCCATCTTCTTGGCAAAGCCGTCGATGATCCGGCTGCCCAGCTGCGCGAGCTTGCCGCCGACCTTCGCATCGACGTCATAGCTCAGCGTCGTGCCGCCATCGGCATTGGGTGCGAATGTCACCACGGCCGCGCCCTTGGCAAAGCCCGCGGCCCCCCCCTTGCCTTCACCGCTGATGGTCAGCTTCTCGTTCTCGACCATGTCGGACATGGTCACATTGCCCTTGAAGGTCGCCTTCACCGGGCCGACCTTCTGGGTCACCGTCGCGCTGTAACCCTCCTCGGGCGAGCCTTCGACCTCCTGCGCGCCGGGGATGCAGGCCTTCAGCATCTCGGGATCGAGAAGCGCGGCGTAGACGGTGGCCGGATCGGCCTTGATCTCGCGCGTGTCGCTCATCTGCATTGAGGGGTCCTCCTGTCCTGGTATCGTATCTAGTAGCGCGCCGGGCCGCCTGCGCCAATCGGTCTTTGGGAGGGGGCCGGCCGCGCGCCGGACTTGCCAAGCATGCCTGCTGTGATAGCGGTGCCGGGCAACATGAGGCTGAGGGCAGATGGAAAACCGGGCGGCGGCGGGTATCGCGTTCATCACGGCGGGGATCTTCTGCATCTCGATCAACGACATGCTCATCAAGGAGCTGTCGGGCGGCTACCCGCTGCACCAGATGGTCTTTGTCCGCTCGCTCATCGGGCTCGGCTTCAGCCTGATCTTCGTTCAGCTGGAGGGCGGGTTTTCCATCCTGCGCACGCGCCAGCCCTGGCTGCATGCCTTCCGCGGCCTGTTGCTGGTGGCCGCCAACATGACCTATTTCGCCGCCCTCGCGGCCCTGCCGCTGGCCGATGCCACGGCTCTGTTCTTCGTGGCGCCGCTTTTTATCACCGTGCTGTCGATCCCGATCCTGGGCGAGAAGGTCGGCCCGCTGCGGATGGGCGCGGTGCTGGTAGGTTTTGCCGGCGTCGTGCTGATGCAACGCCCCTGGGCCGGGCGCGAGGCGCTGGAGGTCAGCCGCATCGTGCTGCTGCTGCCGGTCTTCTCGGCGCTGCTTTATGCCACGAACCAGCTCATGACCCGCAGACTGGGCGCGACCACCAAGGCCTCGGCGCTGTCGGTCTATATCCAGGGGACGTTCATCATCGTATCGACCCTGTTCTGGCTGGTGGCCGGGGACGGGCGCTTTGCCGAAGGGGTCGAGAGCGCCTCGGTCGTGTTCCTGCTGCGGGCCTGGGTCTGGCCGCAGGGCTCGGACTGGCTGTACTTCGTCGGGCTGGGGCTGAACGCGGCGGTGATCGGCTACGCGCTGAGCGCAGCCTACCGCTCTGCCGATGCCGCCACCATCGCGCCGTTCGAATACATCGGCCTGCCGCTGGCGGTGTTCTGGGGCTTCGTCATCTTCGACACGCTGCCGGGCTGGGAGGTCTGGATCGGCATGGCGCTGATCATGGGCTCCGGGCTGTTCGTCTTCCTGCGCGAGCGGCAGCTGTCCCGGCGCATCGCGCGCGGGCAGGTCAAGCTGCGCTAGCGGCCGCGTATTGATCCGGTGACGGTGGCCAAGACCGGCGGTGCGGTTTAAAGCCTGCGTTCAGATTGCTGCCCTAAGCTGCCGCCCGGATCACAGGAGCCGCCATGTCCCGCCCCGCCCTTGCCCGCTGGCTGAGCCAGACCAACGACGTCACGCAGACCTTTCTGGCCGCCGGGCGGATCCCGGGGCTGATCAACCTGGCGGGCGGGCTGCCCGATCCGTCGGTCTGGCCGGTGGACGCGCTGGCCGGTTATGCGCAATCGGCCGTGGCCGACCACCCCGGCGACAGCCTGGCCTATTCGCCGATCGACGGCCTGCCGGGCCTGCGCGACGTCATCGCCGCGCGCTTTTCGCGGGGCGATCTGAAGCTGGGCCGCGAGAACGTCATGGTGACGACCGGCGGCATGCAGGCGCTGGACCTGGTGGGCAAGGTGCTGCTGGACCAGGGCGATGCCATCGCCGCGCAATCGCCGGCCTACCTTGGCGCGCTCGACGCCTGGATGCCGCGCGGCCCGGCCTACCGGCCGATGCGGCTGGACACCAACGACGTGGATATCGCCGGCTGCATGGCGGGCGCGAAATTCGCCTACACGGTGCCGAACTTTTCCAACCCCTCCGGCCGCCTGGTCGAGGCGGATCAGCGGCAGGAGCTGGTCGCAGCCGCCCATGACACCGGCTGCTGGCTGGTCGAGGACGATCCCTATGGCGCGCTCTACTACGACGGCGATCCGCTGCCGCGCCTGCTGGATCTGTCGGCGAAGGGCCAGGGCGACGGTCCCTACGACGGGCCGGTGATCTACCTTGGCACGCTGTCGAAGGAACTGGCGCCGGGCATGCGCATCGGCTGGGTCATCGCCGCGCCCGAGATGATCGTGGCGCTGACCACGGCCAAGCAGGGGTCGGACATGTTCACCTCGGGCATCTGCCAGCGCATGGCGCAATCCGCGCTGGAGGACGGGCTGCCCGAACAGGTGCTGCCGCAGATCATCGATCTGTACCGCGCGCGCCGCGACGCGCTCTGCGCCGCGATGGCCGAGCATCTGGGCGATCTTTATGATTGGGACGTGCCGAAGGGCGGCATGTTCGTCTGGGCCGTGGCAAAGGATCCGCGCCTGAATACCGATGCGCTGATGACGCGCGGGCTGGACCACGGGGTCTGCATCTCGCCCAGCTCGGTCTTCGATCCCGAAGGCAAGGACCACCGGGCGACGCGGCTGAACTTCACCCTCAACCCGCCCGAGAAACTGGCCGAGGGCGTGCGCCGCCTGGCCGAGGCGACGCGTGCGGAGCTTGCCTCCCTCTGAACCGGGGTCGTCAGTCGGAATGTCGTCCGTCGCAACTGCGCGCCCGCCCTTTTGCGGGACAGTCCGCGGGCGTTGTGCCCGATGCGCAAAGATCCCGCCCCTCGCAGGCCGGGTCTGTCCCTGTAGATCTGATCGCGGCCCTCAGGCCAGGACCGTCACCCGGATCGTGGCGTCGGGCCGCCGCTGGTCCAGACGGGCGCGGGCCGTATCCAGCTTTGCATGCGCCGCTTCCAGCAGCACCAGCGCCCGGGCCCGTTCCTCGTATAGTCGCCGGATGCGGGAGCCGGGATTGCCCATCGCGTCGCGGTTGGGCCGGAGTGTCGCCGGGAACCAGGCACGCATCTCCTCCAGCGCCTCGCGCCAGGCGCGATCGGCCTCGATGTATCGCAAGTAGGTGACGCGCAGCGCGCGACGCCGTGTGGCCAGTTCTGACTGCATCGCTTTCTCCTCCACGTGCAGGACCGGTGGCATGATTCTACCACAAGCCGTCACGACCGCGCTATGGGCTGCGATGTCACGGTCTCGTGCAACCGTAAGCCATTCTGGCCGGGGGAGCCCAAAACCTGAATAAATCTCCTGAACTCCATGAGAAACGGCGTCTATCGCAAGACCCCCCGCCTCGCCGACCGCAATGGGGGCACTAAACCGTGCGAAAACCGGAAATTTCAAAAGACGCCAGGCGCCGTGACACGTGCCGCGCTTTTCCCGGCAGACCGGACTTGAACCCCGCCCGGCCGACCTGCTTAAGTCGGCCGGACGGACGTTGCGGTGACTGAACACCGGGGCCATGGCGCCCCGGGGACCGTGGCCTCCACCGTTACGGTTGAAAGGTGCCATGTTCCGGTTCCGCCCCGCTTTCCGGCCCCTTGCCCAGCATCGTGCCCAGTATTCCGTCGCGCATTTTTTCCTGCGTCTCTCCCGGCATCTGGCGCCGGCCCTGCTGGCCGCGCTGCTGCTGGCGCTGCTGGCCGACGTGCCCGGCGCCCGGGCGCAGGCCGACCCGCCGGAGCGCCGGCGCTTTCTCTTCCTCTATGCCAACCAGAGCACCCTGCCCGCCAACCTCGAGACGACGCGCGGGCTGGAAGAGCGGCTCCGTGCCGCGCTGGGATCCTCCTACGAGGTCTATGCCGAGTACCGCGACATCCAGCGTTTTCCCGGCCCGCTGGAGGATGCGCGCTTTCGCCAACGGCTCGAGGACCGCTATAGCGACTTCCACCTGGACGCGATCCTGGCCCTGGGCCGGAACGGTCTGCAGGTCGCGCTGGAGCAGCACGACATGCTGGGCCCGGACGTGCCGGTGATCTACGGCGGCTTCAGTGCGCGGCACCTCGGGGATCTGGATCTGCCCCCGGGCTTTCACGGCTTCACCAACGAATACGACGCCCGCGGCACGGTCGAGCTGGCCCGCGCGCTGCAGCCCGACGCGCGGCGGCTGGTGGTCTTTGCCGGCAACGGGCCGCAGGACGAGCTGTGGAAGAGCTATTCCAACGACCAGCTCTCGGATCTCGACGGGATCGAGTACGAACTGGTCACGGACCTCACGCTCGACGGCTTCGTGGACCGGGCCGCGGCGCTGCCCCCGGACACGATCCTGCTGGTGCTGACGATCTTCAAGGACGCCGACGGGACCGATTACGCGCCGCTCCATGCCGCCGGCGTGATTGCCGAGGCGGCCAGCGTGCCGACCTACGGCGTCTACGAAACCTTCATCGGCGGCGGCATCACCGGCGGCGAGGTCGACACCTTCGAGGACCTCGGCATGGCCATGGGCGAGACCGCGCTGCGGCTTCTGGACGGCCAGAGCGTCCCGGCGCACGCCGTGGCCCCCTCGCGCCGGGTGGTGGACTGGCGCCAGCTGGAGCGCTTCGATATCGACCCTGAACGCGTCCCGCCGGGTACCGAGATCCGCTATTACACCCCCACGCTGTGGGAGGAATTCGCGCCGCAGATCCTGCTGGCCACCGCGATCATCCTGGCGCAATCGGGCACCATCGCCGCGCTGGTGATCCAGAACCGTCGCCGGCGCGAGACCGAGGCGGAGATGACGCGCCAGCGGCTGGAGATGGCGCACCTGGCGCGGGTGGCGCAGCTGGGCGAATTGTCCGGCGCGCTGGCGCATGAACTGAACCAGCCGCTCACCTCTATCCTGGCCAATGCAGAGGCCGGATCGCGCCTGATCGCGCGCGCGGCGCCGGACCTGGACGAGATCAGCGAGATCTTCGGCGACATCGCCGCCGAGGACAGGCGCGCCGCCGCCATCATCACGGACCTGCGGCGGCTGATGTCGAAGGGCGACAGCATCTTCGAGCCGCTGGAGCTGAACACGGTGATCCGCGCGACCCTGGCGCTGGCCGCGACCGAGATCGCCCGGCGCGACCTGCGAGTCGACCTGCAATTGTCCCGCGACCCCATTGCGATCAACGGCAACAGGGGGCAGCTTCAGCAGGTGGTGCTCAACTTGTTGATAAATGCGGCGGAAGCCATGAGTGAGTTCAGGGAGGGCCGGGCGCGCGTGATCCTGTCGACCGGGGCGCGGGACGACGGGATGGTGGGCCTGGTGCTGCGCGATTTCGGGCCGGGGCTGGACGCCGGTGTCGATCCGTTCCGCCCCTTCGCCACGACGAAGTCCTCCGGCATGGGGCTGGGCCTGCCGATCTGCCGCACCATCGCCGAAGCCCATGGCGGCCGGCTGACGCTGGAACCGGCCGAGGGCGGAGGGACGCGGGCGATCTTCGCGTTGCCGCGCGCATGAGCACGTCCGCCGAGATGTCCCCCGAAACGCCCCCCGGCGCACCGGATCCGGTGATCCACATCGTGGACGATGACGGCGCGGTGCGCACCGCGCTCAGCCGTGTGCTGCGCGCCGAGGGCTACGCCGTAGAACCGCACAGCGGCGCGGCGGCTTTCGTGGCCGCTCTGGAGGGGAATGACGGCCCCGGCTGCGCGGTCTTCGACCTGCAGATGCCCGAAACCGGCGGGCTGGAGCTGCAGCGCATGCTTGAGACCCGCGGCGTGGACCTGCCGGTGATCTTCCTCACCGGCCATGGCGACGTGGCCTCCTGCGTCGAGGCCATGAAGCTGGGCGCGGTGGATTTCCTGGAAAAACCGGTGCAGGCGGCAGAACTGTTCGCGGCAGTGGACCGCGCGCTGGCGCTCGACCGCCAGCGCCGGGCCGCCGTCGATGCGCGGGCGCTGCGAGATAGCCTGCTGTCGCGCCTGACCCCGCGCGAGGCCGAGGTGATGGAACGCATCGTCACGGGCCGGCTGAACAAGCAGATCGCCGGGGACCTCGGGATCTCGGAGAAGACGGTGAAGGTGCACCGGCAGCGGGTCATGCACAAGCTCGAGGTGCGCACCCTGGCGGAGCTGGTGGGGCTGGTGCTGCGTCATCAGGAGCCCGAACAGGCTCCACGGGCCTCCGCGGACGGCGGCGCGGAGCCGTCAGACGACCGGGAAATGCGCCGGCGGGGATCCGCCGGGGGTAAGGCATAGGTCCAACTGTTCGGCCGGTTCGCCGCGCCATAGGACTCGGATCATGACGGATTTCGCCTGCCTTGTCGCGATCGTGGATGACCATGCGCAAAGCCGCAGGGCGCTGGCACGCCTGCTCGGCTCCATGAACTGCGGCACGGTCGTCTTCGCGTCGGGCGAGGCCTTCCTCACCCCCGGCGGGCCGGAGGTGCCGGACCTGGTCCTGCTGGATTTCAACCTGGCCGGGCTGAGCGGTCTGGAGCTGTTGGGGCAGGCGTTGCGGCGGCATCCGGGGGCGACGGTTCTGGTGATCACGGGGCGCGAACAGCCGGGAATGCGGCAGAGCTGCCTCGATGCCGGGGCGCACGGGTTTCTGAACAAGCCGATCGGACAGGATGACCTGGTCCCCTTCTTGCGGGCGGGACATGAGCACAGCCTCAAGTCGGTGTGACGCCGGATTGGCGGGCACGCCGCGTCCGGTCCCGTGCCATCCCTGAACCACGGCCGGACCGCGGCGGACGACCCGCTGCCGCCGCCCCCGGCTGACCCAGGGGTACTTACAAGGTCCAACTATCAATCGCACCGTCCTCCGGGGACGTTACCGCCGGAGGAAGCCACGGCCCGACCTCGGCACCGAAGCGGGAGGCGGGCAAGAGCCCCCGACCGGACCACGGCCCGTACCGAGGCAACAAGCGAGGCAAGGCGTGAACGGGTCCCCGAGGTCCGCCGCCACTGACGGCAGCCGGATCCGCCCCCAGGACCCGGACACAGCCTGCCTCGCCCACCCCGGCGCATTGGCCCAGACCGAAGAATGACTGCGACAAGGAGAGCAACATGCGACACAAGATACTGGCCCTGACCCTGGCCGTGGCGGCAAGCGGCCTGGCGGCCCAGACCGTCATGGCACAGGACAGCCAGCCCACCACCAAGCCCAACATCCTTCTGATCGTCTCGGACGATACCGGCTGGGGCGACCTGGGCCCTTATCTGGGCGGCGAGGCGCGCGGCATGCCGACGCCGAACTTCGACAAGCTCGCCGACGAAGGCATGACCTTCACCAACTTCTACGGTCAGCCCTCCTGCACCCCGGGCCGCGCCGCGATCCAGACCGGACGCATTCCCAACCGTTCGGGCATGACCACCGTGGCCTTCCAGGGCCAGGGCGGCGGCCTGCCGAAGGCGGAATGGACGCTGGGGTCGGTGCTGAAGGAAGCTGGCTACAAGACCTATTTCACCGGCAAATGGCACCTGGGCGAGAGCGATTACGCGCTGCCGAATGCCCAAGGCTACGACGTGATGAAATACGCCTTCCTCTATCACCTCAACGCCTACACCTACACCGACCCCGAGTGGCACAAGGCCATGTCCAAGGAACAGCGCGAGATGTTCCAGAAGGTGACCCGCGGCGCGCTGTCCGGCAACGCCGGCGAGGACGCGAAGGAGGTCTTCAAGGTCAGCGGTGAATATGTCGACACTCCCGACAAGGGCGTCGTCGGCATTCCGTTCCTCGACAAATACGTCGAAGAGGCGACGATGGAATTCCTGGAGGACGCCGCGAAGGACACCAGCGAGCCGTTCTTCATCAACGTCAACTTCATGAAGAACCACCAGCCGAACCTGCCGCACCCGGATTTCGAGGGCAAATCGACGACCAAGCTTCCTTATGCGGATTCGGTCATCGAGCTCGACACCCGCATCGGCAACGTGCTGGCAAAGCTCGATGAACTGGGCCTCGCCGACAACACGCTGGTCTTCTACACCGTGGACAACGGCGCCTGGCAGGACGTCTATCCCGACAGCGGCTACACCCCGTTCCGGGGCACCAAGGGCACCGTGCGTGAAGGCGGCAACCTGGTTCCCGCAATCGTGCGCTGGCCGGGCCAGGTGCCGGCCAATGTCGTCAACAACGACATCACCGGCGGTCTCGACCTGATGGCCTCCTTCGCGTCGCTGGCCGGTCAGGACCTGCCGACCGAGGACCGCGAAGGCCAGCCGATCATCTTCGACAGCTACGACATGACCCCGGTCTGGACCGGCTCGGGCGACAGCCCGCGCAACGAATGGTTCTACTTCACCGAGGACGAGCTGAGCCCGGGTGCCGTGCGCGTCGGCCAGTTCAAGTTCGTGTTCAACCTGCGCGGCGGCGACGGTGCCTCCACGGGCGGTCTGGCGGTCGACACCAACCTCGGCTGGAAAGGCGCCAGCGAATACGTCGCGACCGTGCCGCAGGTGTTCAACCTGCTGTCCGACCCGCAGGAACGCTATGACATCTTCATGACGACCTTCACCGAAGCGACCTGGACCACCGTTGCCGCCAACCAGGTCGTGGCCAAGCTGATGAAAAGCTACGTGACGTACCCGCCGCGCAAGCTGCAGAGCGAGACCTACACCGGGCCGATCACCATCTCGAACTATCAGCGGTTCGAATGGGTGCGCGACCAGCTCGCCAAGGACGGCGTCAGCATCGGCATGCCGACAGGAAACTGATGCATACGGCTCTTGCCGAGGTTCTGTGATATGGTCGGGTCCGGAAACGGGCCTGATCTTTTCGTTTCAAGTGACCGGCCTCGGGCCCTGACGCCGGACAGACTGGAGGAATTCATGCGTTTGATGCGCCCCCTGATCACTGCAGCCGCCGTGGCCTTCGCCCTTCCGGCATTGTCCCAGACCGACCCGCTGCCGTCCTGGAACGACGGCGACAGCAAGGCCGCGATCATCGCCTTCGTCGACGGCGTGACGACCGAAGGCGGCGACGACTTCGTCGCGGTGGCCGACCGCGTCGCGGTCTTCGACAACGACGGCACGCTCTGGGCCGAGAAGCCGGCCTACGTGCAGCTTTACTTCGCCATCGACCGGGTCAAGGCGCTGGCGCCGCAGCATCCCGACTGGACCACCACCGAGCCGTTTGCCTCGATCCTGAAGGGTGACATCGACAAGGCGTTCGCCGGCGGCCACAAGGCCATCGCCGAGGTCATCGGGGCGACCCATTCGGGCATGACGACCGAGGAATTCAACTCCACCGTGCTGGACTGGATCACCACGGCGAAGAACCCCGAAACCGGCCGGCCCGTCCTCGACATGGTCTACCAGCCGATGCTGGAGCTTCTGGCCTATTTGCGCGCCAACGGCTTCCAGACCTTCGTCGTCTCCGGCGGCGGCATCGACTTCATGCGCGCCTTCACCGAACAGGCCTATGGCATCCCCAACCCGCAGATCGTGGGCAGTTCGGGCAAGCTCAAGTTCGATATCGTCGACGGCAAACCCGAGCTGCTGAAGGAGCCGGACGTCGACTTCATCGACGACGGCCCAGGCAAGCCCGTGGGGATCCAGATGCATATCGGCAAGCAGCCCATCGCCGCCTTCGGCAATTCCGACGGCGACCTGCAGATGCTGCAATACACCTGCATCACCGACGGCCCCCGTTTCTGCGCCTTCGTGCATCACACGGACGGCACGCGCGAATGGGCGTACGACAAGGACAGCAACGTCGGACAGCTGGACGAGGGGCTGAGTGCCGCCTCGACCTATGGCTGGACGCTGTTCGACATGGCCAAGGACTGGAAGGTGGTGTTCCCCGGCACACAGTGAGACCCGGCGCCGGGGCCCTCGGGGTTCACCGCAGGGCCACAGGCATGATGTCTCCACGGACAGGGGCGCTCCGGATCAGGACCGGAGGGCCCCTGCTGGTTTTGACCTTTGAGCCGAAGACAGGCCGCGCCCCAAGCCCGGGATCCACGCAATCCGCCCCGGCCGGCGGGCAGTCCGGTCGCCCACGGCCCTGAAGGGCCCGGCCCTGTTTTCCCCACAGGAACATGTTAGGAAACGGCAAGTTTCGCATTGGCACGGAGCCCTGACATGAAATTCCCGCTCGCCCTCGTCCTGGCTCTGACCGCCCTTCCCTGCCTGGCCGACCCGGCGCCCGGCCTCGCCCCGCTCTCGGACGCCACCAATGCGGACCGCCCCCTCGCGCTGTCGCTGTGGTATCCGTCGGCGGAGGAGCCATCGGGGAGCATCGGCGGCAATGCGGTCTTCCAGGGCGTCCCCGCCGCCACCGGTGCCGTCCTGCCCGAAAGCCAGCTGTCGCTTGTGGTGGTCTCCCACGGCGGTCTGCGCTCGGCGGCCAATTCCGGCGCGTGGCTGAGCGCCGCGCTCGCGCAGGCCGGGTTCGTGGTCGCCGAAGTCAACGCCCCCCGCCCGGAGAGCGCCGCGGCCGCCCTTGATGAGATCTGGCAGCGACCGCAGGACATCCGCCGGGCCATCGACATCGTCCTGGGCAATGACACCTGGCGCGGACGGATCGACGCCGACCGGATCGCCGTGATCGGCTTCGCCCTGGGCGGCACGGCGGCGCTGTCGCTCGCCGGGGCCGGGATGGACGCGCAGGGCTACATGGACAGCTGCTCCGGCGGCCAGGCTCCCGATTGCGGCTGGCTCGCCGCCCAGGGCGTTTCACTGACCGACACCAGCCCCGAAGGTCTCGCCCGCCTGTCACCCGATCCGCGCGTGACGGCCGCCGTGGCCCTTGGCCCGGAATACATGGCCAGCCTGGACCTTGCCCCGATGACCGCCCCCGCCCTGCTGATTGCGCTTGGCCCCGAGGCGCTGGCCGCGTCGGCCGCCGCCGCCAGGTCCGTCACCCTGCCCGAGGCCAGCATCTACGATGGCTTCGCCGCCTGCACCGAGGCCGGGCCCGCCATCCTCGAGGAAGACGGCGCCGGAGCGATCTGCGGCACGTCCGCTGCATCGCGCGAAGCGGTTCACCAGCGCCTGACCGAGGTCATCGCGTCCTTCCTCACCGAACGCGTCGAGTGAACCACCACTCCAGGTCCCGAGAAGACACGCCTTGGCCGTTCGACGCCACGCGCCGATTTCCGCGCGCCATCGGTCGTTCCGGTGGAGATCGGCGGAAGACTGTCATCGGACGTGCTTTCCCGGCGGAGAACCGCGCCCCGCGGGCCCACCCCCACGGAACCGTGGAACGCGCCGTGCCTGCTGATAGTTCTGGAAATCAGGAAATGGCCTTGCGCACCGTTCGCGTCCCGTACGGTCGCACCGGTGCGCGGCATTCACATGGCGATGCAGCGGCAGTGCCTACCCACGTCAGAAAGACAAGGAATACGTCATGCTGAAGTTTCTGAGAGTCTCGGTGTCCGCCTTTGCCCTGTCCACCCTAGCTGTTGCACCGCTGGCAACGATCACGATGTCCCAAGCCGCCTTTGCCGACAACAACGGGAATGGAGGCGGCAACGGCGGCGGCAATGGCAACGGCGGCAATGGCGGCGGCAATGGCCGAGGAAACGGCCATGGCGGTGAACACGGGAACGGAAACGGCGCCGGCAGGGGCAACAGCGGAAAGGGCCAGTCGCGCGGCAACTCGGGCCATGGCAGCGCCAGTGTCGGCGACGAGCTCCGCAGCCTCGGCCGCAACCTGAAAGCCAACGGCGTGGCCGGGCTTTTCGCGCCCAAAGGCTCTGACAGGTCGCGTGCCACGGCCGGCACGCCGGGCAATGGCCACGGCCGCCAGGGGACGGTCAAGCAGGTGTCGCGTATGGCACCTGAGACTTCGGTCCGCCCGGTTGCTCCTTCGGTTGCGATCGACCCCGATGTCACGCTCCCGCGCAATGCCGGCAAGCTGACCGGCGCCCTCAACTCCAGCCCGCGCGCCAAGCAGGCGCATATCGCCAACGGCAGTTATCTCTCCGGTTCCGGACCGGTCAGCCTCGCCGCGGCGCTTGCGGTCGCGGATTACAACCTGGCATCGACGGCCGATGCCTACGACAGTTACCAGGCGGCGCAGAGCACGATCGATCTGGCCCGGGCCTTCAACCTCGTCGGGAACAGCCCGACCGCGGCGCAGATAGACGCGGCGCAGGCGGTCCTCGCGGACCCCAGCGCAACGCGGGAGCAGCGCCTGGCGGCGCAGGAGGTCCTCGACTATCCCGACACCTCTGCAGCCGAGGCCCTGATCGCGGGCATGGAGCGCCCCACCCGGTCAGAGGTGCTGGACGCGCGCGAGGTCATCGCGATCGGCTCCCCGAGCGAGGAGGATCTTCTTGCAGCAGCCCTGTCGGTACGGGGCGCGGAATCCTCCGTCCTCTCGGCCTACAAGGGATCGCTTCCGGCAGAGGACGAGAACGACCTGCTGAGCGCGGTCCGGGCGTCCAATCCGGACGCAGGCACGGTGGCCGATGCGCTGGGTGTGGCGACGGTCGGTGCAAACTACGATTACTACGACGGATACCGGTTCGACAGGGACGACGAGGTCATCTTCCTGGGCGGCGACAGGGTCATCGTGCTGGACAACGATGACGTGATCTACGTGCCGACGAACTGATCGGGGGTCCACGGGGACCGATCCCAGTCCTTTTTGCAGATCAATGGACCGCGCTGCCGGGCGAATCCGGTGGCGCGGTTCCTGTTGGTGGCGAAGGCGGTGCCGCGCCTTCGGGATCACCTGCCAAGCGGTTTTACCTCCACTGCCGTACAGAGACTGACGCGAGGCTGCCGAACCTCCGGCATGGGCCAGAGCGTCAGACAGCAGGAGGTCGGGAATGGTCGAGTTCACGGGACCCGAGAGGGCTTGTGCGGCGCCATGGGCGCGCAGGTCCTGCCCCGGCGTCCGTTCGAGGCCATGCGATCCGCTCGGCGCAGCGCGTCTCCGCCGCTCGGCATCTCCTGCCGGATGATCGCGCGAGCCGATTCGGGCACGGTGTGCATGCCGCAGCCGGCGAATGCGGTGGCCAGGCCGGTCTTGCCCGCTCCCAGGGCACCCGTCACGACGGGGACATGGTCGCTGATGGGCCATCCTCGGGTCTGACAGAGGGGGGATTGCAGAGTGACGACCGCGCCGGTGACGCGGGTCACAACACTACGGGATTTCGAAAGAAAAACAGCACCGGTTCGTGCGGGAAAAGTAAGCCTCTGACTGCAAAGCCAAAGTTATCCGGTGCTTTTCACTGGGTATTTGGTGGAGCCTAGGAGGATCGAACTCCTGACCTCTACAATGCCATTGTAGCGCTCTCCCAGCTGAGCTAAGGCCCCTTAAGGTGCAGTGCTGATATGCCCTCCATCGGGTGGGATCAAGCGAAAAATCCGACCCGATGCGAAGAAATTTCAGCCCGGCCCGCACCCCGGTTCTTTTGCCGGTCCGTCCCTCAGTCGTCGTCGTCAGACGCGACGTCGGCGAGGTCGTCGAGGGACACGTTGTCCTCGGAATCGTCGTCGTCCAGGACATCATCGCCCAGGTCCACGTCGACCGTATCGTCGTCATCATCCAGTTCCACGTCGTCGTTCGACGTGTTCTGTTTTGCCTTCAGCGTCGCGGCGTCCTCGGCGTCGGCTGCGATCATCCGGCTCTTGCCGGTGTCGAGCTCCACGACCTCGCCCGTGTACGGGCTGACGATCGGGTTCCGGTTCATGTCGTAGAACCGCTTACCGGTGGTCGGGCAAACGCGTTTGACGCCCCATTCTTCCTTGGGCATGTCACTATCCTTAGTCAAAGAGGTATGAGTCGTTTCGGAGATTCTGGCCAACTGCCACAGCGGACCGAAGCTGTCAAAGGCTTTGGCATCTCCAACGCGCGCCCAAACAGGTACGGAGCCCTGCCGAATGGTCGACCACGTGCTGCCCGGAACGCCTCCGGTGCCGTTGCTCCTGCGCCGCTCGGCCCGGGCGCGGCGAATCTCGCTGCGGGTGTCGCAGCTGGACGGGCGGGTGACGCTGACCGTGCCACGCGGCGTCAGCGAGGCCGAGGCGCTGGAATTCGCCGTGTCGAAATCCGACTGGGTGCGCGGGCATCTGGCCAGCCGCGCGGGCGACGTGATCGTGGGCCCGGGCGCCGCGCTGCCGGTCGAGGGCCGCCTGCGCCAGGTGGTCTGCGAGGGCACGCGGCGCGTGCGGCTGGAGCCCGACGCGCTGGTCCTGCCCGCCAGCCGCCCCGGAGCCCGCGCACAGGCCTGGCTGAAGGCCGTGGCGCGCGACCGCCTGGCCGAGGCCTCGGACCGGCACGCCGCCGCCCTGGGCCGCCGCTACACCCGCCTGACACTGCGCGACACGCGCTCGCGCTGGGGATCGTGTTCGTCGGCCGGGGCGCTGATGTATTCCTGGCGGCTGGTCATGGCCCCGCCCGAGGTCCTGGATTACGTCGCGGCGCACGAGGTCGCGCATCTGGCCGAGATGAACCATTCCCCGGCGTTCTGGTCTGTGGTGAACCGGCTTTACGGCCCGCACGAGGCGGCGCGCGCCTGGCTTCGGGCCGAGGGCGCGGGACTGCACCGCTACCGGTTCGACCTGGAAACCGAAGCGGCTGCCGACGCCGGAGATTGACCCTGCCGGGATTTGTGATCACAAGTATCGCATGACAGCCGCCGCCAGATCCTCCGATGCCCTGCCCGTCGCCCACGACCGGGTCTACCGGGGCCTGCGCACCCGGATCATGCATGGCGAGATCGCGCCCGGACAGGCGCTGACGCTGCGCGGAATCGGCAAGGAATTCGATGTCTCGATGACGCCCGCGCGCGAGGCGGTGCGCCGCCTGGTGGCCGAGGGTGCGCTGTTTTTGTCCTCTTCGGGCCGGGTTTCGACCCCCGAGCTGTCGAACGAGCGAATCGAGGAGCTGGCCGCGCTGCGCGCGCTGATCGAGGTCGAGCTTGCCTCGCGCGCGCTGCCCCGCGCCCATATCGCGCTGATCGAACGGCTGCAGACCATCGATGCCGGGATCGCCGAGCGCATCGCCCAGCGGGACGCGGTGGGCTACATCCGGACGAATCTGGAATTCCACCGCACGCTTTACCTGCGCGCCCAGGCGCCGGCGATGCTGGCCATGGCGGAAACCGTGTGGCTGCAGCTGGGCCCGACGATGCACGCGCTTTACGGCAAGCTCAGGCGGACCGAGCCGCCGCGCTATCACAAGCTGATCGTCGCCGCGCTGAAGGCCGGGGACGAGCCGGGGCTGCGGCTGGCCGTGCGCTCGGACGTGACGCAGGGGCTGCGGCTTCTGGCCAGCTGAAGCCCCGCCGCGCGCCCCTGGTTCCGGTTCGGAACCAGGGGCTTACGCCGCCAGCCCGCGTTCACCCATCTTGAGGAACTTGGTCCGGCGGTCCTGCAGGATCTGCGCCCGGTCCATGCCCGACAATTCGTCCAGCATGGCGCCGATGGCCCGGCCGACCGAGGCGATGGTCACCTTCGCCGCGCGATGGGCGCCGCCGTTGGGCTCTTCGATCACGCGGTCGATCACGCCCAGCTTCATCAGGTCCTGCGCGGTCAGGCGCAGCGCCTCGGCGGCCTCGCGCATCTTCTCGGCATCCTTCCACAGGATCGAGGCACAGCCCTCGGGCGAGATCACCGAGTAGACCGAATGCTGCAGCATCGCCACGCGGCTGGCCGTGGCGAAGGCCACCGCGCCGCCCGAGCCGCCTTCGCCGATGATCACGCTGACCAGCGGCACGCCAAGGCGCAGGCAGGCCTCGGTCGAGCGCGCGATCGCCTCGGACTGGCCGCGCTCTTCGGCGCCCTTGCCCGGGTAGGCGCCGGGCGTGTCCACCAGCGTCACCACCGGCAGGCCGAACTTGTCGGCCATCTGCATCAGGCGGATCGCCTTGCGGTAGCCCTCGGGGCGGGCCATGCCGAAATTGCGCTCGATCCGGGACTTGGTGTCGGAGCCCTTTTCGTGGCCGATCACCATCACCGGCCGGTCGTCCAGCCGCGCCAGACCGCCCATCACCGACAGGTCGTCGGCGAAGTTGCGGTCGCCGGCCAGCGGCGTGTATTCGGTGAACAGCGCCTCGATGTAATCCTTGCAATGGGGCCGCTCGGGGTGGCGGGCGACCTGGCATTTCCGCCAGGGGCTGAGATCCTTGTAGAGATCGGTCAGCATCGCGGCCGCCTTGGCGTCCAGCGCCTCGGCCTCGGAGGAGACATCCGCGCCTTCGTTTGTCCGCGCCAACGCGCGCAGTTCCTCGGCCTTGCCCTCGATTTCGGCAAGCGGTTTCTCGAAGTCCAGGTATTGGGTCATCAAGCGCCCCTCAGATGCGGTGTTGGGGGCGTATATGGAGAAGCTCGCGAAAGAGTGCAACTGAGCGACGCCTGCAAGGGCCGTCGCGGGACCCACAGACCGAGGGGACATTGCTGGCCAGACGGGACGGCGGGGTTGGTTATCGGTCGCATGTTTTGGTCGCTCCGGGACATGGACATAGGCCGAGACATGCTGGACGCGACGCGGGCGCACCGGGCCAGGGCCTTGCGCCGGATGTGAGTACGGGAGCCTCCGGCGGGAGGTATTTTTGCAAAGATGAAGGAGCGGGTGGCGCTTTTTCCCTGGGCGGTCAAGGGATTGCCCGGTCAGGGCAGGATCACGGGGATCAGCGAGGCAACCAGAAGGGTGGCCATCGTCCAGTTGAAGATCGTCAGGCGCGAGGGGCTGGTGAGCAGGCGGGCGAGCTGCTGGCCGGCGAGCGTCCAGGTGCTGACCACCGGGAAGCAGACGAGACCGAAGGTGAGCGCGATGAGGCCCATGGCCGCGAGCGTCTGGCTGGGCGCATAGGCGGTGGTGGCGGTGATCGCCATGGTCCAGGCCTTGGGGTTGACCCATTGGAAGGCCGCGGCCTGCAGGAAGGTCATCGGGCGGCCCTCGGCGGCGCCCTGTTTGACCGGGGCGGCATGGGCGATCTTCCAGGCGAGGTAGAGCAGGTAGGCGATGCTGGCGGCCTTAAGCACTTGATACAAAGGCGGAAAAGCGTTGAAGACCTGCGCCAGCCCGACGCCCACCAGCAGCACCATCAGCGAGAAGCCGATGCCGATGCCCAGCATGTGCGGCACGGTGCGGCGGAAGCCGAAATTGGCGCCCGAGGCCATCACCATCAGGTTGTTCGGCCCCGGGGTGACGGTGGCCACGAAGACGAAAAGCACGAGTGCGGCGAGAAGGTCATGTGTCATGGACGCAAGGATTGCGCGTATGCGGCGCCATGAAATTGCAAAGCGACGCGGGCCAAGGCATTATTCGCAACAAATGGCGAAGACAGACGAGATAAACCGCCGGATATTGCATGTCCTGGCGCAGGACGGGCGGATCAGCAACCTGGAGCTGGCCGAAAGGGTCGGGCTTTCGCCCTCGGCCTGCCTGCGGCGGGTGCGGGAGCTGGAGCAATCCGGCGTGATCGCGGGCTATCGCGCGGTGCTGAACCCGGCGGCCATGGGGGTGGGATTCGTCGCCTATATCGGCGTGGGGCTGTCGAGCCATACCAAGCAGGCGCAGGAGAGCTTTGAACGGGCGGTGTCGCGGTCCCCCGAGGTGGTGGAATGCCACAACATCACCGGCACGATCGAGTACCTGCTGCGGATCGAATGCGCCGACCTGCCGAGCTACAAGACCTTTCATACCGACGTGCTGGGCACGCTGCCGCATGTGAATGCGCTGACGTCCTACGTGGTGATGGGCTCGCCCAAGGACCTGCGCGCCTGAGGGGTTTTGTCCGTTTTGTACATCGGCCGGGGTGGGGTTTGTCCGTTTTGTACAAAGGTCGGGCGCGGGGTCGCGAGGGGGGTTTGGGGGCGCTGCCCCCGTCGCCTGCGGCGCCTCCCCCGGAGGTATTTGGGCCAAGAAGAAGACAGGGGCGTGGCGCGGAATGGTGCCGGTCGGGGGGCTGGCCCGGGGCGCGAGGTGGCGGCCCGGGACCTGGAAGGGCGCCTTACGCGCCGGCGATCATTTCCGACTGGCGGACGATGACCTCGGCCTGCTTGATCGAGGCGATGTCGACCAGGCGGCCCTTGTAGACCGTGGCGCCTTCGCCCTTGGCCTTTGCCTCTTCCATGGCTGCGAGGATCTCGCGCGCCTCGGTGACGGCGGCGTCGGAGGGGGTGAAGACCTCGTTGGCGAGCGCGATCTGCTTGGGGTGGATCGCCCATTTGCCGACCATGCCAAGCGTGGCCGAGCGGCGGGCCTGGGCGCGGAAGCCGTCATCGTCGGAGAAATCGCCGAAGGGGCCGTCGACCGGCAGCACGCCATGGGTGCGGCAGGCGGCGACGATGGCGACATGGGCCCAGTGCCAGGGGTCGGACCAGTATTTCCGGCCCTCGCGGATCATGTAGTAATCTTCCTGCGTGCCGCCGATGCCGGTGGTCTGCATGCCCATCGACGCCGCGAAATCGGCGGCGCCGAGGCTCATGGCCTTCAGGCGCGGAGAGGCGGCGGCGATCTCCTCGACATGGGCGATGCCGGCGGCCGATTCGATGATGACCTCGAAGTCGATCTTCTTGGTCCGGCCCTTCGCGGCCTCGATCGCGGTGACCAGCGCGTCGACGGCGTAGATGTCGGCGGCGCAGCCGACCTTGGGGATCATGATCTGATCCAGCCGGTCGCCGGCCTGTTCCAGCAGGTCGACCACGTCGCGGTACCAGTAGGGCGTGTCCAGCCCATTGATGCGGACCGAAAGCGTCTTCTTGCCCCAGTCGATGTCCGAGACCGCCTCGATGATGTTGGCGCGGGCGGCCTCCTTGTCGGTGGGGGCCACGGCGTCTTCGAGATCGAGGTTGATCACGTCGGCCGCGCTGCTGGCCATCTTTTCGAAGATCGCCGGGCGCGATCCGGGGCCGAACAGCTGGCAGCGGTTGGGCCGGGCCGGGGCGGCGGGCTGGATGCGAAAGCTCATGTGATAGCCTTTGGGTCAGATTGTTGCGCAGGACTTGGGAAAATCTGCTATTAAATTGCGCGGCCGCATGCAAGAGTCATTATGCAGATGCAGAAAGCCGGTGACGTGACCGAAGGGTGTCGCCCGGCCTGAGCCATTGGACGACAAGGGCGTTTCCAAGAGCGTTTGCCCGGGGACGGGACCGGGCGCGGCCTTGCGGCGGGACGACTCGGGAACGCACGATTCTTCGACAAACCCGCCCATTCCGCGCACATTCTTCGCATCCCGCCCCCCTTGACGGCGCGGTTCGACAGGACATCCACGGAACGGCGCGGGATAATGCGCGTCAAACGAATTGGAGCCTATCATGATCCACACCCCCTACCTCTTGTTCCTTGGCGATGCGCCCGACCAGCTTGCCGCGAAGGTCGCCCAGGGCATCCGCGACTGGCGCCCGGAGAATGCCGTCGGCCAGTTCCGGATGGAGGGCTGCAAGGCGGACGTGGGCCTGACCGACATGACCCTGGCCGAGGCCAAGGCGGCCGGTGCCAAGACGCTGGTCATCGGCGTCGCCAACCGCGGCGGCATGATCAGCCAGGCCTGGAAGAAGGTGCTGATCCAGGCACTGGAAGAGGGATTCGACCTGGCCTCGGGCCTGCACAACCTGCTGCGCAACGAACCCGACCTGGTGGCCGTGGCCGAAGCCACCGGCCGCACCCTGCATGACGTCCGTGTGCCGACGGTGGTCTACCCGATCGCCAACGGCAAGAAACGCTCGGGCAAGCGGCTGCTGGCCGTGGGCACCGATTGCTCGGTCGGCAAGATGTACACCGCGCTGGCCATCGACCACAGCATGCGCGAAGCCGGCATGAAGAGCAGCTTTCGCGCCACGGGCCAGACCGGCATCCTGATCACCGGCGAAGGCGTGCCGCTGGACGCGGTGATCGCCGATTTCATGGCCGGCTCGGTCGAATGGCTGACGCCCGACAACGAGGATGACCACTGGGACATCATCGAGGGCCAGGGTTCGATCTTTCACGTGTCCTATTCGGGCGTGACCATGGCGCTGATCCATGGCGGCCAGCCCGATGCGCTGATCCTCAGCCATGAACCCACCCGGACCCACATGCGCGGGCTGCCCGATTACGGCATGCCCACGCTGGAAGCGGTGCGCGACACGGCGCTGGCGCTGGCGCAGGTGGCGAACCCGTCGTGCCAGGTGGTCGGTATCTCGATCAACACCCAGCACATGTCCGAGGACGAGGCGATGACCTACATGGCCGAGGTCGAGGAGCGTATGGGCCTGCCGACGGTGGATCCGTTCCGCCAGGGCGCCGACCGTCTGGTCGAGGCGCTGAAGGCCCTGTAAGCAGGGGCCGGCACCCTGGCCGCCCGGTTCGCGCCGGGCCCGGCCGGGGTATGTGCGACAGCATCAGGAATGACCGTCCCGGGCCGCCACACACGCCCGGGACGGAACGGGTTCGGCCCGGGAAAGGAAGCGCAAGATGCGGATCGAGGTTGTGCGGGATGTCTTCCCGCTGGCGCAGGTGTTCACGATCAGCCGGGGCTCGCGCACCGAGACGAAGGTGCTGACCGTGACGGTGACGGACGGCGACATGCGGGGCATGGGCGAATGCGTGCCCTACGCCCGCTATGACGAGACGCTGGAGAGCGTCGAGGCCCAGATCCTCGGCCTGCCCGGGGACATCGACCGCGAAAAGCTGGCCGATCTGCTGCCCGCCGGCGCGGCGCGCAACGCGGTGGATTGCGCGCTCTGGGACCTGGAATGCAAGCGCGCGGGCAAACGCGCCTGGGATCTCGCCGGCCTGCCCGTGCCGGGGCCGGAGATCACCGCCTATACGCTGTCGCTGGCCGCCCCCGAGGAGATGCGCGCGCAGGCGGCGAAGAACGCCCATCGCCCGCTGCTGAAGATCAAGCTGGGCACGCCCGACGACATGCCGCGGCTGGAAGCGGTCCGCGCCGGGGCGCCGGATGCGAAGATCATCATCGACGCCAACGAGGGCTGGTCGGCCGAGGTCTATGCCGACCTCGCCCCGCATCTGGTCCGCCTCGGCGTGGCGCTGGTGGAACAGCCCCTGCCCGCCGGAGAGGACGACGCCCTGATCGGCATGGACCGCCCGGTGCCCGTCTGCGCGGACGAAAGCTGCCACGACCGCGCCTCGCTGCCCAAGCTCAAGGGCAAGTACGACGTGGTGAACATCAAGCTCGACAAGACCGGCGGGTTGACCGAGGCGCTGGCCCTGCGCGAGGCCGCCCTGGCCGAGGGCTATGACATCATGGTGGGCTGCATGGTCGGCTCGTCCCTGGCGATGGCCCCGGCGGTCATGGTGGCGCAGGGCGCTCTGATCACCGACCTGGACGGCCCGCTGCTGCTGGCCCGAGACCGCGCCACGCCGCTGATCTTCGACGAAAAGGGCGTGCACCCCCCTGCCCCGGAGCTTTGGGGCTGAGCGCCGACGCCCTGTCTTCTTCTTGGTAAAAATACTCCAACACGGCATCCGCCACCCGATCCCAACGCTTATCTTGACGCGCCGCCCCCGATCGACCACGACCAGCGCGCAACATTCGGAGACACGCCCATGACCCGCACCGTCTATGTGAACGGAGATTACCTGCCGGAAACCGAAGCAAAGGTGTCGATCTTCGACCGCGGCTTCCTGATGGCCGATGGCGTCTATGAGGTGACAAGCGTCCTGGGCGGCAAGCTGATCGATTTCGACGGCCACGCAAAGCGCCTGGAACGCTCGCTGGGCGAGCTGGACATGGCCGCGCCGGTCACGATGGACGACCTGCTCGAGATCCACCGCCAGCTGGTCGCCAGGAACGGGATCACCGACGGTCTCGTCTACCTGCAGATCACCCGCGGCTCCGCCGGTGATCGCGATTTCGCCTTCCCCGATCCGGCGACGACCCCCTCGACCATCGTGCTCTTTACCCAGAACAAGCCCGGGCTGGCCCAAAGCCCGCAGGCCGAGGCCGGCATCAAGGTGATCTCGATCGAGGACATCCGCTGGGGCCGCCGCGACATCAAGACGGTGCAGCTGCTGTATCCCTCCATGGGCAAGATGATGGCGAAGAAGGCCGGCGTCGATGACGCCTGGATGGTCGAGGACGGCTTCGTGACCGAGGGGACGTCGAACAACGCCTATATCGTGAAGGGCGGCAAGATCATCACCCGCGCGCTGTCGACCGAGATCCTGCACGGGATCACCCGCGCCGCGGTGCTGCGCTTTGCCGAAGAGGCGCAGATGGAGGTCGAGGAGCGCAATTTCTCGATCGAGGAAGCCAAGGCGGCGGATGAGGCCTTCATCACCTCCGCCTCCTCCTTCGTTATGCCGGTGGTCGAGATCGACGGCGCGGCCCTTGGTGCCGGCACGCCGGGCCCCGTGGCCAGGCGCCTGCGCGAGATCTACCTGGACGAAAGCCTCAAGACCGCCGTCTGAGGCCGGTCCAAACAGGTATCAATAAAGGCAGCACGTGCCCGACCCGGGGCGCGTGCCGCCTTTCGTTTTAACGCGCCCTGCGGCCGGTGGGGTATAACCCCACCCTACACCCGAGACCCTGCACCCCGCGCGGCCGAAGACCTGGCCGGACGGGGTGGGCGGGCGGGCGTTCGGCCAGGTCTTCGGCCGGTTCAGCTCAGCCGAACTTCCAGCTTGACGCGGTGACCCCGCCGAAGATGTCGACCTGGTGATAGACCCGCTCCGCCGGATCGTTCTCGGCGGCACCAAGCGCGGTGAAGAGCGGCACGAGGTGATCCTCTTCCGCGTGGCAGACCCGTGCAGAGGGCGCCTGTTCCCAGTCCAGGACTTCCGCGGTCCTTGTGTCGGGCGCATGGGTCAGAACCTCGGACAGCCAGGCGTCGAAGGCCTCTGACGGCGCCTTGGCCCCGGGTCCGAAGTTGCGCAGGTTGTGGTAGGACAGGCCCGACCCCACGATCAGCACGCCCTCGTCGCGCAGCGGCGCCAGCGCCTGGCCCAGCCTGAAATGCTCTGCCGGATCGTAATGGCGCCGCATCGACAGCTGGATCAGCGGCATGTCCGCCTTGGGGTACATCACCGCCATCGGCACGAAGGTGCCGTGGTCATAGCCCCGGTCCGCATCGCGCGCGACAGGCAGGCCCGCGGCGGACACGAGTTCGGCCACGCGCTCGGCCAGCGCCGGGTCGCCCGGGGCGGGATAGGCGATTTCGTAGGTGTGGGGCGGGAAGTTGTAATAGTCGTAAAGCATCGGCGGATGCGGCGCGGTCTGCACCGTATAGGCATCCTCTTCCCAGTGGCCCGAAATCATCAGGACCGCCCTGGGCCGCGTGCCGATCTCGTTGGGCATCCGGGCCAGCGCATCGCCCAGTGGCTTCAGCTCGCGGGCCATCCCCTCGATCCAGGGCCAGGGGCCGCCGCCGTGGGAGATGAAATAGGTGGGCAGCCGTTCACTCATCTTGCCGAACCTCTCCTGTTCCGTGCCTGGTCAGAAGGTAGGACTGTGCGATCCCGCGAGTAAGAGCCGAAATCGAACAGGGTCTGTGCAGTGGCTCACCCGAAGCCCGGAGCGCGGCCCGGGCCACGGCATATCCGCGTCGCCCGGGCCGGTGGGGCCTCAGCCCTTGTCGGTGACGTTCTCGGCAAAGGCCTTGCCGAAGGCCGCCTTCTGATCGGCGCTGGCCTCGGTCTGGTGCTTCGCCTTCCACTCGGAATAGGGCATCCCGTAGAAGGTCTCGCGCGCCTGGGCATCGTCCATCTCGATCCCCTTCTCCAGCGCGGCCTCCTTGTACCAGCGGCTCAGGCAGTTGCGGCAGAACCCGGCCAGGTTCATCATGTCGATGTTCTGCACGTCGAGACGCTCTTCCATCAGGTGCTTTTGCAGGCGGCGGAAGGCGGCGGCCTGAAGTTCGATCTCGGTCTGGTGGTCCATGTGCTGTCTCCCTTGGGTCTGGTGACCGAGGTAACCATCCCGGCGCCGCCTCGCAATAGAGCGGATCGGACCGACAGGCGCAGCGCAGGCCGATGCACGAGGCAGAAGACAAGGATCAGACGCGTATACGCCCCCGGCCGGACATGGAAAGCCCGCCTGGCGCCCCGGATTACACCGCGGATCGAAACGATGCCACGGGTCGGAGGACAGGAGGGCATCCGGATCGCGCGGGGGCGCCGGGTCAGGCGGCGCGGTGGGCGGACTTGCGCGGCCTGCGGGTCCCGGCCTGCTCCGGCCAGGCGGAGGCGGCGCCGGGCAGCGGCGCGAGCCAGGGCGTGCGCAGCCCGCCGCATTCGCCCGGTGCGGTCTGGCGGTGAACCAGCTGGCGGGCGGCCAGCAGGGCCTCGGGCAGGATCAGAGGATGCGGCACGGCAAGGTAGCGCGCGGACCAGTCGGGGCGGAAGACCTCCTTGAACCGGCGCATCCCCTGCAGGCCGTGGCGGTGGTTCAGCCCGGTGTAGGCCCGGTGCCCCAGCCGCGACAGCAGCCCCGGCGGATCGGCCCGGTCGAGCCCGGACAGCGGCGCCATGCACAGGTTGAAACTGGAGGCCCCGCCCTCGGACGCCATGGCGATGGCCTCGGCCATGATCGCGTACATCGTGCCGTTGGGCGCCTCGGGCCGCTGGCGCATCAGGTCCAGCATCCATTCCCGCCCGTCGCCCGACACCCAGACGGTGGCGAAGGCGATCAGGCTCTCGCCCTGCCAGGCGGTGACGGCCATGTGGCGGCGGTTGAAGGCCGGCGCCCAGTGGCCCATGGAGAAGCTCTGCTGGCCGCCCTTGCTGTCGTGCCAGGCCCGGGCGACATGGGCCATCTCTTCGACGGGATGGGCGCCGGGGCGGTGGCGGCGCAGGGTGACGCCGGCCTTCCGGGCGCCCCGGGTCTTGCGGCGGAGTTCGCGGCGGGCGGGGGCTTCGGGGCTCCACCCCGGCAGGGACACGGCGGCCTCCTCGCCCAGGGACTGCAGGTGGTAGCCGCGCGTCTCCCACATCGGGCGGGCGCGGGCCGAGGCCTTGTAGATCGCCAGCGTGGCGCCGGCGGCGCGGGCTTCGGCCTCGATCCCGGCGGCAAGGCTGTCCCAGGCGGCGCGCGGCGCCACCGGGTCGCCCATCACCAGCCAGATCCGCCCGGAGATCCCGTAGAAGACAAAGCCCTGCCCCTCGACCGGGAAATAGGCGTGCTTGTCGCCCAGCAGAACCAGCTCGGCCTCGGCCTGGGACGCGCTGTCCATGGTCCAGGCGATGCGTTCGCGCAGCGGCGGGCCCGAAAGCAGCGGGGTGCGCGGCGCCGATGGCGCCCGCAGGATCAGGACCAGCGCGGCGGCCAGCGGCGGCAGGTAGTAGATGAACCGGTACATCAGGATGCCGGCGGCCAGATCGGCGGGTGCGACGCCCGGCAGGGCAAGGAAGAGGATGCCTTCGAACGGGCCGGCGGCGCCGGGCGAGCCGACGAGGTAGCCCAGGGCAAGACCGGTGATGTAGATCGCCACGAAGCCAGCGAGCGGCGGCAGCGTCCCGGCCGGAAGCATGATGGCAAGGCAAAGCGCGGCGGGCACCAGGTCGGCGGCGGCAAGCAGCGCGGCCTTGGCGAGCCAGCGCGCATCGGGGATGCGCAGGTCAAGCCGGCCGGCGCGCAGGCGGCGGGGGCGCAGGGTGCCAAGGGCGGCGCCGACCGCCATGACGGCCAGCGCGACGAGGGCCAGCGCGCGGATGCCGCCGGGCGGCAGACCGGTGATCCTGGCCGCGACGGTGGGGTCCCACAGCAGGAGCAGCGCCAGCAGCAGGGCCAGCCCCGCGAAGAAGCCGGCGGCGACGATGCCCGAGATCGCCAGCGCCTCGGCCGCGCCGATGCCGTTGGCGCGGTAGATCCGGGCGCGGGCCAGCGAGCCGGTGACCAGGCCGAAGCCCAGCACCTCGGCCATGACGGTGCCGGAAAAGCCGCCCGCCAGCGCCCGGGGCCAGGGCACGCGGCGGCCGATCCGGGTGAAGGCGAGCAGATCGTAGCCCGACACGGCCACATGGCTGAGCAGGCCGAAGGCCAGCGCCGCGACACAGGCGCCGACGGGGATGGCGGCCATGGCCTCCATCACCTGGGTCGGACGGATGCCGGACATGCGCTGTCCCAGCAGCAGGAGGCAGCCGGCCAGCACCGCCAGCACCAAAAGGCCGCGCAGCAGCAGCGCGCGGGCGGGGCCGGATGGCCACGGGACGGCCTGTTTCAGGCGCGAGACTGTCCTGGACATGATGGGCATTGCGCTGGCTCCCCCGACGGCCGGATCTCAGCGGCCGGTCCCGGCGAGGCCGCCGGGCGCCATGACCACCGCCAGGGTGCGGCCGGGTCGCCCCGGCGCCAGGCCAGGGACAACGGCACGCCGCCGACCCGAACCGGTTTCATGTCGATCATCTGTCATCCGGCCCCTCACCCTTCGGGATCCAGACCTAACCGAGAAGTCCTGACCGAAGATGAATCGCGCCCGGATCGCGCCGGGAGCCGGGGGCTCTTGCGGTTTTCCGAGGCATCGCAACGCTCCATCCAGATAGGTTGGCTATCTATTTATTACGGATCCCGACAGCAACCGCCCCTGGGCGCAGGCCAGGCGCGTCCGGTTGCGCGCGGTCCTGATTTATGACATGAATTCAGATAAATGCGCCTTGCTGCACTGCAGAGGAACAGTGTCGCCACGATCCGGATAAATGCTGTTTCCGCCTCTGGAAAACGATCAGTTCGAGAGGTAGGCGACTGAGCACCTACGGAGCGGGCAGAACGCGCCGGGCCTGAGTCGAAGGATCCAGACTTGTCCACGAATACGTTCGATTACATCATCGTCGGCGCGGGGTCTGCCGGTTGCGTCATCGCGCATAACATCGTCAGCCGCGGCCGCGGAACGGTTCTGCTGCTTGAGGCCGGCGGCAGCGACGACAGCTGGCCGCTTCGGGCGCCCGGGGCCATACCGCAGGCGGTTGCTGCCAATTCCTGGCCCTACGCGGGCGAGCCGGAGGCGCCGACCGGGAACCGCGAGATGCCGATGCCGCAGGGCCGGGTCCTGGGCGGGTCGTCCTCGATCGGGGCGATGCTTTACGTGCGCGGGCACCCGGCGGATTACGACGCCTGGGAGACGGAGTTCGGCGCAGCGGGCTGGAACGGCGCGGAGATGCTGCGCTATTTCAAGCGGGCCGAGCGGAACGAGGCCCTGGCCGATGCCTATCACGGCACCAATGGCCTGCTCCACGTGTCCGAGAACCGCCATCGCCACCCCTTGTCCGAAGCCTTTGTGCGGGCCGGGCAGCAGGCGGGCCATCCCTATATCCTCGATCCCAACGGCGCCTCGCAAGAGGGCGTGGGGTTCTACCAGACCACGACCCATGGCGGCGAACGCGCCTCGGCCTCGCGCACCTACCTGGCGGCGGTGCGGGACAACCCGGCGCTGAGCCTTGAAATGGACACGCTGGTCGAACGGATCGAGATCGTGCACGGCCGCGCCACCGGGGTGACCTATCGCCGGGGCGAGCGGCGCACCGCGCGGGTGCGCAAGCAGGTGATCGTCACGGCCGGGGCCATCGGCTCGCCGCGGCTGCTGCAGCTCTCGGGCGTGGGGCCCGGCGACGTGCTGGCGCGCGCCGGAGTGCGGCAGAAGGCCGAGCTGCCGGTGGGGCGGAACTTCCACGACCACCTGAACGTGTCGGTCCATGCCGCGACCCGCGAAGCGGTCTCGCTGCACTGGCGGGAGACCGGGCTGAAGATGCTCTGCGACGAGCTGGTATGGACCCTGCGGCGCTCGGGCCAGCTGGCCCAGCCGGCCGTCGACGCCTTTGCCTTTGTCGACACGGCCGGACAGGGGCGCCCGGACGTGCAGTTCCACTTCATGCCGCTGCTCGACACCTGGTCGGACCCCTGGCTGTTGCGGGACGGCTGGCGCCACGGGATCACGATCAAGGCCGGCCACCTGCAGCCGAAATCCCGCGGCACGGTCGAAATCCGCTCCTCCGATCCGACCGAACTGCCGCGGATCCGCGCAGGCTACCTGGAGCATCCCGACGACGTGCAGGGCCAGGTGCGCGCGATGCGGCTGGCGCTGCGCTTCCTCGACCAGCCGGCGCTGCGCGAGCATGTCTCGGGCCTGATCGGGCCGGGCCTGTCGGCGGATGACCCCGAGGGGCTGGAGGCCTTCGTGCGCCGCGCGTCGCGGACCTCGTACCACCCTGTGGGAACCTGCCCGATCGGTCTCGATCCGGCCAGCTCGGTCGTCGATCCGTACCTGCGGGTGCATGGGGTCGCCGGGCTGCGCGTGGCTGACAGCTCGACCTTCCCGCGGATCCCGTCAGGCAGCACCAACGCCCCCACCATCGCGCTGGCCGAACGGGCGAGCGACCTGATCTGCGGGCTGCCGAACGCGTTGGCCGCCTGAGGGTCCGGCGGAGTCTGCCGGTTCGGGATCCCGGAGATCCGGGCAGAGCGTGCCGAACGCGCGCGCCTTACCGCGCCAGCAGCGCCCCCGCCATCATGTCCGCCGCCGCCGGACCCAGCGCAAGCGGCGTGTCATGCAGCACCGACAGCCGGGTCAGCGCCTGCAGGTCCGCGTCGCCGCTGTGCGGCAAGGTCGGATCGGCGAAGAAGATCATCGCGTCCAGGTCCCCGGTCGCCACCAGGGCGCCCAGCTGCTGATCGCCGCCGCGCCCGCCGCGCTGCAGCCGCTGGACCTGCAATTCGGGCGCTGCCTCGGCGATCATGCGACCGGTGCCGCCGGTGCAGATCAGCCGGTGCCCCGCCAGCGCCCGGCGGTGCCGCAGCACCCAGGCGCGCAGCTGCGGCTTGCGCGTGTCATGGGCCGACAGCGCCAGCCGCCGCGGCGCGATCGACGTGGCGCGCGCCTTGTGCGTCAGGTCGAGGATCGCGCGCACCTGTTCGGCAAAGCCTTCGCCCTCGGCCGGGAATTCGCCGGCCAGCGCCGCCGTCCCCACCGTGAAACCCGCCGCCCCGGCCTGCGCGGCATCGGAGATCCGGTCCGGACTGTCGATGCTGCCAGCCATGATCACCGGCTTCTCGACGGCCGCGCAGACCGACGCCATCAGCGCGGGCACCGCCCCGTCGAACCGGTAGGCCAGCAGGTCCAGCCCATGGACGTGTTCGAGGTCCGCCAGCTTGCGCGCGGAGTCCACGATCGCCTCCGCCGGGCCTTCCAGCACGCTGGGATGGCCGGTGATCCGGCCCGGAAAGGGAAAGTAGCGCAGCGGGTGGTGCCGGGTCAGGGCCGTCACGTCTTCGGCCCGGGTGCCCCCCAGCAGGCAATCCACATCAAGGTCGATCGCCGCCCGGGCCGAGGCCAGCTCGCTCTCGGCATCGAGGCTGACCACCTCCAGGTAGGACCGCCCCCCGGCCCGGCGGATCGCATCCGCGAGGCCCTTCAGCTCGGCAAAGGGCAGGCCCACGTCCTTGAAGCCGATATGGCGCACCCCGCCTTCCAGCGCCTCGTCCAGCCGCGCGCGCGCATCCGCGATGGTGCAGTCGTTCGAGGTGAGCATAAGGATGAAATCGAAAGCCATGTGCGGTCTCCCCGGGTGCGGACAGGGAGGCTGCCGCGTTTTCGCCGGGGACAGAGTGACCGCTTCGGCGGGGAAATCCTAGGGCGAAATCGGTGCGGCGGGCGCCGGGAAGTTGTGTAATCGCAAAGGGCGCGGCCCGGCCCTGTCCGGGGGCGCGGAAGGGGGCGCCTGGCACCGGGCCGGAGCCGTCCCACATGGGCACGGCTCCGGATCTTCGTGGATCAGAGAACCTCGTTCACGGCGCGCGTCATGGCGGCCACGATCATGTCGGCCTCGTCGCGGGTCAGGCAAAACGGCGGGGCGAAGCCGATGATGTCGCCCTGCGGCATGGCGCGGCCGATCACGCTGCCCGTCTCGAGCAGCTTGGCCGAGACCTGCGCACCGATCTTGCGCTCGGGATCGAAGAAGCGCCGGTCGGCCCGGTCCTCGACGAATTCCACGGCCGCCAGCATGCCTTCGCCCCGGATATCACCGACGTTTGCATGATCGCCCAGCGCGTCGCGCAGGCCCTTTTGCAGATAGGCGCCGACCTCGGCCGCGTTGGCGACAAGGTCCAGATCGTCCAGCAGTTTCAGGTTGGCCACCCCGGCGGCGGCGCCGATGGGATGGGCGGAATAGGTCCAGCCATGGCCGATCGGGCCGTTTTCATCCGTGCCCTGTTCCAGCACCTTCCACATCTTGTCGCCCAAGACCGAGCCCGACAGCGGCGCATAGGCCGAGGTCAGACCCTTGGCGATGGTGATCAGGTCCGGTTCGATCCCGTAATGGGCCGAGCCGGTCATGCTGCCCAGCCGGCCGAAGCCGGTGACGACCTCGTCGGCGACCAGAAGGATGTCGTGGCGGCGCAGCACCTCCTGGATCGCGGGCCAGTAGCCTGCGGGCGGCGGCACGATACCCCCGGTGCCCAGAACCGGCTCGCCGATGAAGGCGGCGATCGTGTCGGCGCCTTCGCGGTCGATCAGCGCTTCCAGCTCGGCGACGCAATGGGCGACGAACTGCGCTTCGGTCTGGTTCAGATCCTCGCGGCGGAAATAATCGGGCGCCACGGTGTGTTTCACCTGGCTCACCGGCAGGTCGAACTTCTTGTGGAACAGCTCAAGCCCCGTGAGCGAACCTGTCACCAGCCCCGAGCCGTGATAGCCGCGCCAGCGCGAGATGATCTTCTTCTTCTCCGGCCGGCCGAGGATGTTGTTGTAGTACCAGATCAGCTTGACGTTGGTCTCGTTCGCATCCGAGCCGCCGAGGCCGAAATAGACCTTGGACATGTTGGCCGGCATCCGGTCCAGCACCATCTTGGCCAGCGTGATCGAGGCCTCGGTCCCGTGGCCCACATAGGCGTGGTAATAGGCCAGCTCCTTCGCCTGCGCGGCGATGGCCTCGGCGATCTCGGGCCGGCCATAGCCGACGTTGACGCAATAAAGCCCGGCAAAGCCGTCCAGCAGGCGCTTGCCGTCGCGGTCCTCGATATGTGCGCCGGAGGCGGTGCGGATCACCCGGTTCGGGCTTTCGCCGCGCGCATGCTGAGCCAGATGCGTGGAGGGGTGAAAGAAGTTTTCCCGATCCCATTGATCGAGCTGGTCATTGCGCAACATCATCGGTTCCTTTCCGCGTCATGCCCAGTCGCGGCAGACGTATTTGACTTCGGTGAATTCTTCCATGCCCAGGCGGGCGCCTTCGCGGCCCAGGCCGGATTGCTTGGTGCCGCCGAAGGGGATCGGCGCGCCGGTGACCTTGGTGCGGTTCACCGCCACCATGCCGTATTGCAGCGCCCGGCTGACCCGGTAGATCCGACGCGGGTCATGGGCATGCAGATAGGCGACAAGGCCGTATTCGCTGTCGTTGGCGCGGGCGACGACCTCGTCCTCGGTGTCGAAGGGCAGGATCGCGGCGATGGGGCCGAAGGTCTCCTCGCGCATGATCAGGGCGGTGTCGGGCACGTCGACCAGCACGGTGGGCTGATAAAAGAGCGAGCCCGCCTCGCGCCGCTTGCCGCCGCAGACCAGCCGCGCGCCCTTCTCCAGCGCGTCGGCGACCTGCGCCTCCTGCCGCTGCACCGCGCGTTCGTGGATCAGCGGGCCGATGTCGGGATCGTCCATGCCGTTGCCGAGGGTCAGCTGGCCTGTGGCCTCGCTGAACTTTTCCAGAAACGCGTCGTAGACCGGCCGCTGCACGTAGATCCGGTTGGCGCCCAGGCAATCCTGGCCCGAGGTGGCGAACTTGGCCTTCATGGTCTCTTCGACCGCCGTCTCGAGATCGGCGCATTCGAAGATCACCACCGGCGCGTGGCCACCCAGTTCCAGCACCAGCTTCTTCACCGTCTGCGCGGACTGGCGGTAGAGCAGCTTGCCGACCTCGGTCGAGCCGGTGAAGGACAGCGCGCGCACGCGGGGATCTTCGGTCCAGGGCCCGGTGACGGTGGCGCCGTCGCCGGTGATCACGTTGAACACGCCGGCAGGCACGCCCGCGCGCTCGGCCAGTTCGGCCAGGGCCAGCGCGCTGAACGGCGTTTCGGCCGAGGGATGCGCCACCACGGTGCAGCCCGCCGCCAGTGCCGCGGCCGCCTTGCGGGTCAGCATGGCCGAGGGGAAGTTCCACGGGGTGATCAGCGCCACGACGCCCACCGGCTCGCGCCAGAGCTCGACCTCGGCATCGGGCAGGTGGCTGGTGACGCCCTCGATGTTCGGGCGCTTGGATTCCTCTGCGTAGAATTCGAGGAACCCGGCGGCATAGTCGATCTCGCCCAGCGCCTCGGAGAGCGGTTTGCCCTGTTCCAGCACCATGATCCGGGCGAGGTCCTCGCGATGCGCACCCAGCAGGTCGAACCAGCGGCGCAGGATCGCGGACCGCTCCTGCGGCAGCAGCCCGGCCCAGTGGTCGAAGGCCGCCTGCGCGGCATCCACGGCGGCGCGGGACTGATCGGCAGTAAGGCTGGCGACCTCGCCCAGCTGCGCGCCGTTGGCGGGGTCGGTCACGGTGAAGGTTTCGCCGGTGACTCCGGCGCACCATTTGCCGTTCACATAGGCGAAGGACCGCACCAGCGACTTGTCTGAAATGTCGTCGCGGGCGGACAGGGCTGTTCCGGGCATGGCTACCTCCTGTTTGCGCGGCCTGTTCCGGGGCCATCATCGGCATCCGCCGCAGAAGGTGAGACTGAACTTGCCCGCCCGGACAGCCCGTCTGGCTGTCACAAGGGGGCCGGACCACTCATGTGGGCTGTGCCGCGCTCAGGACGCGGCGGGGCCCAGCAGCAGCTCGATCGGGGGTGGGGCGCTGCCCTTGACCGGCTTGGTCACCACGTAGGTGAAGTAGCGCGACAGGCCGATGCGGTCGTCCAGCATCTGGTCGATCAGCCGCTGGTAGGCGTCGATATCCGGGGTGACGATCTGCAACAGGTAGTCGAACCCGCCGCCCAGCGCCCAGCAGCCGACGACCTCGTCATAGGTCTGCATCGCGGCCTCGAAGGCCTGCTGCCGGGCGGCGGTGTGATCGGTGAGCTCGGCGGTGACGAAGACGGTGACATGCGGCGCCAGCTTGCGCAGGTTGATCCGCGCGCCGTAGCCTTCGATCAGCCCGGCCTTTTCCAGCTTGCGCAGCCGGTCCCAGGCGGGCGTGGGGGAGAGGCCGATGCGCTCGGCCAGCGCCGCCTTGGTGATGCGCCCCTCGCGGGCGATCACCTGCAGGATCCGGATATCGCGATCGTCCAGCTGCATCAGGCGCGGCCCGGGGCCCCCGTCCGGGTGGCGGGGATGGGCGATGGGGCCAGGGTCATGTCGCGTCTCCAAAGCGATGCCGGATGGGGCGGCGGGGCGTCCGGACGATGCCGGACGGGGCGAAAGAGCGTCCGGACAATTCCGGACGCGGGATCGTGTCGCAGCCGGGCCGGGATGTCCATGCCGGACGCCCGGAAACACCGGCGCCGCGATGACGCAGTGCCCTGTTTTGACCCTGCTTCCCGGCCCGCGCTCTCTGCGCGGCATCCCACCCGCCCCCTGCCCCTGCGGCGCGACGCGGCCTTGCAACCGGGGGCCCTTGTGCCTTTCATGCGCCACGGGCAGGACGGCGGCGGCCCCCGCTGGCCTGCCCCCTGCCAATCGCGCCCGGCCGCCCGATGCGGCCCCGGCGCCGAAGAAAGGAGCCCCGGCATGGAACAGCTCGACACCACGCGGGAGATACTCGGCGATCTGATCGCCTTCCCGACGATCTCGCACGACAGCAACCTCGAGATGATCTCTTACCTCGCCGCGCGGCTGGAAGCGGTGGGCGCACGGGTCGATGTGCTGCCCGATCCCTCGGGCACCAAGGCCAACCTGTTTGCCACCATCGGCCCGGACGCGCCGGGGGGCATCGTGCTGTCGGGCCACAGCGATGTCGTCCCGGTCGAGGATCAGCCCTGGACCGTCGATCCCTTTTCGATGACGGCGCGCGACGGCCTGCTTTATGGCCGGGGCAGTTGCGACATGAAGGGGTTCATCGCGGCGACCGTCGCCATGGCGGGGCAGTTCGCCGGGCGCGATCTGCGGCGGCCGGTGCATTTCGCCTTCACCTATGACGAGGAAATCGGCTGTTTCGGCGCGCAGGCCCTGGCCGAGACGCTGGACCGCACCGGCATCTCTCCGGCGATGGCGATCATCGGCGAGCCGACAGAGATGCGCATCATCGAGGGGCACAAGGGCTGTTACGAATATTCCACCCATTTCAAGGGCACCGAGGGGCACGGATCGCAGCCCGAGCTGGGGGTGAACGCCGTCGAATACGCGGTGCGCTACGTCGCCCGGCTGCTGGAGCTGAAGGACGACCTGCGCGCCCGCGCCACGCCGCAATCGCGGTTTTCGCCGCCCTGGACGACGGTCAACGTCGGCGCGCTGACCGGGGGCATGGCGCATAACGTGATCGCCAGCAAGGCGCGCGTGGACTGGGAGATGCGGCCCGTCAGCGCCGAGGATGCGGATTACGTGAAAAGGCATCTGCGGGCGTATTGCGAGGATCACCTGCTGCCGGCGATGCAGGCGGTCGCGCCCGAGGCCTCGATCCTGACGGACGTGATCGGCGAGGTCGACGGGCTGCAGGTGGTCGACGACAACGCCGCGCGCGACCTGGTCGCCGCGCTGACCGGGTCGAATTCGACCGACGTGGTGTCCTTCGGGACCGAGGCGGGGATCTTCCAGGAGCGCGGGATGAATGTCGTGGTCTGCGGGCCGGGCTCCATCGCGCAGGCGCACCAGGCGGATGAATTCCTGTCCGAGGCGCAGCTGGCCGAGTGCCTGACGATGCTGGGCAAGCTGGCGAAGACGCTTGAGACGCCGAGGGCCGGCGCCTGAGCAAAGCCGGGCCGGGACCGCAAGGGGACCGGACGGCCCGGACCGGGGCGCATGCGCTCAGCCCATCACCCGCGCGCCGCCCGACACGCGCACGGGCGCACCTTTCGTGTCGTCCAGGTCCACCCGGATCAGCGAGGGGCTGCCCATGTCCTCGCCCTGGCGGATGGTGAAGGCGCCGCCATGGGGCCAGCCTGCGTCGCGCAGGTAGCCGGCGAAGGCCGCCGCCGCCGCGCCCGTCGCCGGATCCTCGAGCACCCCGCCCGAGGCGAAGGCGTTGCGCACGGCGAAGTCCTGCGCGCCTTCGATGAAGACCAGCATCACGGTGACCAGCCCGTGCCGCCGCATGACGGCGCGCCCGGCGTCGAGGTCATAGGTCATGGCCGCCAGCGCCGCGCGATCCTTCAGCGGAAGGACGATGTGATCCGCCCCGCCATGGATGCGCGCCGGCGCCAGACGGGGATCGAGATCCCCGCGCGTCAGGGCAAAGAGCGTCAGCACTTCGGCCAGCTCCTCCTCCGACACCGCGCGGCTGTGCGTCGGCGGAGAGGACAGCGTGGCCTGCATCCCTTCGGGCCCGGTCGCGGCCTCGACCGTGATCCGCGCGTCGTTCAGCGTCAGCTTGTAGCGGCCCGCCCCGTTCTGCTGCCCCAGCGCCGCGCCAAGGGCGATCGTGGCGTGTCCGCAGAACGGCACCTCGCTCTCGGGCGAGAAGTAGCGCACGCGCCAGGCCCGGCCGCCGGCATCCTCGGGCAGGGCAAAGGCGGTTTCGGAAAACCCCACCTCGGCGGCGACACGCGCCATCTCGGCCTCGGTCGCGGGATCGCGCAGCAGCACCACCCCGGCGGGATTGCCGCCCGAGCTGCCCTGGCTGAACGCGGCGATACGTTGAATATCCATTGTCGTCTCCTGTGTGTGTTTGACAGGATCCTAGTGACGCGCCTATTTTTCGTCCCGTTGAGGCCGAAGGCCAAACGGTGAAAGTTCCTTCACTTCATAACCCGCGAGGCGCGCGCACCTTCATGCCGAAACCCATGGATCAGACAGACTGCCGGATCATCGAACTGCTGGACGCCGATGGGCGGCTGAGTCTCGCCGACATCGGCAAGGAGGTCGACCTGACCGGCCCCGCCGTCGGCGAGCGCCTGCGCCACCTGCGCGAGCAGGGCTACATCACCGGCTTCGGCGCGCGGCTTGACCTGCGCGCGCTTGGCTACTCGATCCAGGCGCTGGTCCGGATCAAGCCGCGCAGCGGGCAGCTACATGCGGTCGAGAAGATGATACAGGAGCAGCCGCGCTTCATGTCCTGCGACCGGGTCACGGGCGACGATTGCTATGTCACGCGCCTGGCCATCGCCGATGTGTCAGAGCTCGACGACATCCTGCTGCCGTTCCACGAACGGGCCGAGACGCATACCTCGATCGTGAAATCCTCGATCTTCGAGCCGCGTCTGCCGCCGCTGCGCCCGGCGCGGTAGCGCAAGGGGCGGACCACCGGCGCCCCTGCTGTACCCGGGGGCGTGTCCAGATGGTGTCACTGCGTCTTTCATGCCGGCCCGTCGCCCCCTATGGTGCGCCCGCCGGGCCGGAGAGGGGGGCGCCCGGCAGCGCGAGGTCGAGGCGTCGCGCAGGCACACCCGTGTCGTCGGATGCCATGCCCCCGACATTCAGGGAGGCCCGGTTTGCAAGGCGATACGACAGGAACATCCACGGCACCGCAGGACACCACGGCCGTGGGCATCGCGATGATGCTGGCCGGGGTGGCCAGCCTCAGCGCCAATGACGCGCTGGCCAAGACGCTGGTCGCGGATTACCCGCCGCTTCAGATCCTGTTTCTGCGCAACATCATCGCCCTGCCCTTTGCCATCCTGCTGACCCTGCGGATGGGCGGCCCCGCGGCGCTGCGGTCTTATCGCCCGGCCGCGCACCTGGTGCGCGGGGTGCTCTGGATCTCGGCGACGATCCTGTTCTTCACCAGCATGATGCACCTGGAACTGGCCGAGGCGACGGCGCTGATCTTCGTCGCGCCGCTGTTCATCACCGCCCTGTCGGCGGCCTTCCTGAAAGAGAAGGTCGGCCCGCGCCGCTGGATGGCCGTCTGTGCCGGCTTCGTCGGCGTGCTGATCGTGATCCGCCCCGGAACGGCGGCCTTCCAGACCGTATCGCTTCTGCCGGTGGCGACCGCCTTCATCTACGCGCTGCTCATGCTGGGCGCGCGCTGGGTCGATCCGCGCGAAAGCGTCTGGACGATGCTTCTGTATCTGACCGGGACCAGCGCGGTGCTCAGCGCGCTTGTCGTGCCCTTTGTCTGGCAACCGGTGCAGATCGGGGATCTGTGGCTGTTCGGGGCCATCGCGGTGTTCGGCACGGCGGGCATGACGTTGATGACCCAGGCCTTCCGGTTGGCGCCCGCGGCGGTGGTGGCGCCGCTGGATTACACCGCGATGGTCTGGGCGACCGCCTTCGGCTGGCTGATCTGGAGCGAGGTGCCCGACCGCACCGCCCTGGTCGGGGCGGCGGTGATCATCGGCAGCGGGCTTTACGTGATCTGGCGCGAGCGCAAGGTCCGGGGCTAGGCCCCGGACGGCTGCCCCCCGTGCAGCCGCCCCCCCCGACCCTGCCGGACCGGGGAGGTGGATCAGAACCCGCTGATGCCCGGAAGCCAGGTCGACAGGGCCGGCACGAAGGTGATCACCAGCAGCGCCGCCGCAAGCGCCAGGAAGAACGGCGGCATCTCGCGGATCAGCTCGGACGGTTTCATGCCCACCGTGGAGGAGACCACGAAGATCAGGCTGCCCACCGGTGGCGTCGTCAGGCCCAGCGTCAGGTTGACGATCACGATGATCGCGAAATGGTTCGGGTCGATCCCCAGCGCGAAGCTGATCGGCGCCAGGATCGGCACCAGGATCATCACGCCGGGCAGCGGGTCCATGAACAGGCCGAAGCCCAGCAGCAGCACGTTCACCGCCAGCAGGAAGACGATGGGCGTCAGGTCCCAGGCGATGATCGTTTCGGCCAGGAACTGCGGGATGCCTTCGATGATCAGCACCCAGGCAAAGGCCCGCGCCGCGCCCAGGATCAAGAGCACCGCGCCCGAGGTCAGCGCCCCGCGCAGGATGATGTCGGGCAGATCGCGCAGCTTCAGCGTCCGGTAGACGAAAAGCCCCACGATCAGCGCATAGAACACCGCGATGACCGAGGCCTCGGTCGGGGTGAAGATGCCGAAGCGGATGCCGCCCACGATCAGCAGGATCAGGAACAGGGCCGGCAGCGCATAGAAGGCGATGCGCCCGATCTCGGCCAGCGGCGGCATCGGCGCGCCCGAGGAATAGCCCCGCGCATGGCTCACCCGCGCATTGGCCAGCAGCACCATCACGGTGATCAGCACGCCGGGCAGCACGCCCGCCATGAACAGCGACCCGACCGAGACCTCCTTGTCCTGCATGGCGTAGATGATCATTGTGATCGACGGCGGGATGATCGGCCCCACGACCGAGCTGGCGATGGTCAGCGCACCGGCATAGCTGCGGTCATAGCCGGCCTTTTCCATCATCCGGATCATCATCGTGCCCGGCCCGGCCGCATCGGCCAGCGCGCTGCCCGAGATGCCGGCGAACATGGCCGAGCTGACCACATTGGCATGGCCCAGCCCGCCCTTCAGATGGCCCACCAGCGACTGCGCCAGCCGCAGGATCGCCAAGGTCACGGCGCCGCCGGTCATGATTTCGGAGGCGAGGATGAAGAAGGGCACCGCCAGCAGCGGGAAACTGTCGAGGCCCGAGAACATTTCTTTCACCACGACAAGGTGGGGATAGCTGGAGCCGAAGCTGAGCGCGACGAAGACCGCGATCGCCATGGCGAAGGCCACCGGCAGGCCAAGCGCGAGCAGGATGAACAGCGCGGGGAACAGGATTTCAGCCATTGGCGCCTCCGGGCAGGGCACCATCGTCGGTGCCGTCGTCATCCAGCCGCTTGTAGGTGCCCGCCATGATGAATTTCGGAGCGATCAGCAGCAGGTGCACGATCAGCAGGCCGAAGCCCACGGGCATCGCCGCATAGACATAGCTGAAGGGCAGCCGCAGGGCCGGTGTGACCTGGTATTGCATCCGCTGGGCGTATTGCAGCCCGACCTGCACCATGAAGCCGAAGAAGATCAGCAGCCCGAGGACCAGCAGGCCGCGCAGGATCTTCTGCCCCGTGGCCGGCAGCGCGTCCTGCAGGTTGGTGATGGCCACATGCCCCCCGATGCGCAGGATCAGCCCCGCGCCGGAAAAAGTCAGCCAGATCATCAGGTAGCGCGCGGCCTCGTCGGCCCAGGGAAAGGAATGCGAGGTCAGGTAGCGCATCGTGATGTTCGCCCCGACAATGAGCGACATCGCCCCCAGCATGAGGATCAGCGCCCAGCCGTTCAGCGCCACGAAGAAGTGTTCAAGACGTCTCAATGCGGCGCCCTCGGAAAGCAGGCTGGCGCCGCGATGGGCGCCAGCGGGAAGCAGGCCGGCGCCGGGTGCGGCGCCAGTGAAAAGCGGGCCGGCGCCACGAGGGCGCCGGCGGTGTCACGTCACTCGAAGTTGACGATCGCGTCGACACGGTCCTTGCCGTAGGTCTCGTAATAGCCTTCGTAGGCGCCGGCGATCGATTCCTGGAACGCGGCCTTTTCCTCGGCCGAAAGCTCGTTGATCTCCATGCCGCGCTCCTTCAGCGTCTCGACGCCGGTGGTCTCGACATTGTCGACATAGCCGCGCATCGCGGCCACTGCCTCGGTCGCGGCGGTCTCGAATGTGGCCTTCTGGTCGTCGTCCAGACCTTCCCAGAACGGCTTCGACACCAGCAGCATGGCCGGCGAATAGACGTGGCCGGACAGCGTCAGGTAGTCCTGCACCTCGTCCAGCTTGACCGAGACGATCACCGACAGCGGGTTTTCCTGCCCGTCGATCACGCCCTGCTGCAGCGACGAGATCACCTCGGGCCAGGCCATCGGCGTGGGGGCCGCGCCCATGTCGTTGAAGGCCGCCAGGTGAACCGGGTTCTCCATGGTGCGGATCTTCAGGCCCTGGACGTCATCCGGGGTGTGGATCGCGTTGCGGTTGTTTGTGATGTGGCGGAAGCCCTGCTCGCCCCAGGCCAGGCCATGCAGGCCGACACTGTCGAACTGGCCGAGGATCTCTTCGCCGATCGGACCGTCGAGCACGGCGCGCGCGTGGTCGAGGTCACGGAACAGGAAGGGGATGTCGAACACCCCGGTTTCCGGCACGAAGTTGGCCAGCGTGCCCGACGAGACGATCGTCGCCTCGATGGTGCCCAGCTGAAGCCCCTCGATCACTTCACGCTCGCCGCCAAGGCCGGAGGACGGGAAGTGGGTGAAGGTGAACTGGTCGCCGGTCTCTTGCAGCACGACCTCTTCCAGCTTGGCGGCGGCGACGCCATAGTGGCTGTCGGGGGCCAGGGCATAGCCGATCTTCACTTCGGTCTGTGCAAGGGCCGGAAGGCCGAATGCGGCAAGGGCGCCGGCAGCGGCCAGGCCGCGGATTACGAACGTCATGGATATCCTCCCATCAAGTTTCAGCCGTAGCTACACAAGCGAATTATCCGGGGCAACCCCGCCCGCGCGCCGGCCTGTGGGCGGGCACGGGCGGGGCAGCGGATCAGCTGTCCGCCTTCCGGAAAATACTAACAAGTTCAGGAACATAGGCCTGCCCATGTCCCGCATCGACCGCCCCGGCCAGCGCGCTTGAGACGCCATCGGCAATTGTCTTTTGCGCGCCCGAGGCCTCGGACATGGCGCGGTAATAATCGATGTCCTTCTGCGCGTTGGCGACGAAGAACGGCAGCCCCTCGCGGTCATGCGCGGTGATGTAGGGCGCCAGCCGGTCCAGCGCGGCGCTGGACCCGCCACCGCCGGCCAGCACGTCAACCAGGATCTGCGGATCGACCCCCGCATCGGCGGCCTGGGCCGAGGCTTCGGCCAGCAGGGTCATGAAGCCGACCGAGACGTAATTGTGCAGCAGTTTCAGGCGGTGGCCGTGACCCAGGGCGCCCACGTGGTCCACCCTCTCGGTGAAGGAGGCCAGCACCGGGCGCACCTTGTCCAGCGTCGCGGCATCGCCGCCGACCAGCAGGTTCAGCTGCCCCTCATGCGCGTGTTTCGCGGTGCGGCTCATCGGCGCGTCGATGTAATCGCCCCCCGCCGCACGCAGCGCCTCGCCCATGCGCAGGGTCGAGTCGGGCAGCGCGGTCGAACAATCGACCACCACCGCGCCGGGTTTCAGGGCCTGCGCCAGCCCGGCCTCGCCCGTCACGATCGCCTCGACCTGGGGCGAACCGGTGACGCAGAGGATCACCACGTCCGACACCGCCGCGATCTCTGCCGGGGTGGCGCAGGCTTTGGCGCCCAGGCCGGTGATCTCGTCCACCGGCTGGTTGCCGGGATGATCCAGGAAGCTGAGCGCGAACCCTCCGCGCGACAGGATGTTGCGGGCGATGCCGTGGCCCATGAGCCCGACGCCGATGATACCGACATGCATGATATGTGTCCTTAGGTCCTTAAGCCGCGACCACGCGCGGCCCCTGCCCCGGACCTGCGGCCCGGGGCGATTGTCTTCGGGGCGGGCCGGCGATCAGTCCGTGTTGATCCAGATCGCCTTGGTGTCGAGGTATTCCTCCATGTGCTCGGTCCCGCCTTCGCGGCCGTAGCCCGACATCTTCACGCCGCCGAAGGGCACGGCGGGGTCGATGGCGTGGTACATGTTGACCCAGACGGATCCGGCCTTGAGCCGGTGCGCCAGCTTGTGCGCCGTGCCGAGGTGGGTCGAGAACACGCCCGCCGCCAGCCCGTAGGGCGTGGCATTGGCGCGCGCGACCACCTCGTCGATATCGTCGAAGGGCATGGCCGAGATCACGGGGCCGAAGATCTCTTCGCGCGCGATGGACATGTCGTCGGTGACGCCGCCGAAGACCGTGGGGTGGAAGAAATGTCCGCCCTCGAACCCCGCGCCCTCGACGCGGGCGCCGCCGGTGACGATCTCGGCGCCCTCGGTCGGGCCGGCCGACAGGTAGCCCGCGATGCGCTCGGCCTGGCGGGCCGAGATGATCGGGCCGATGTCGGTGTCGTCCTGGATGCCGTGGCCGATGCGCAGGTTGGCGGCGAACTCGGCCACGCGGCGGACGAATTCGTCGTGGATCTCGCGCGCCACGAAAAGGCGCGAGCCGGCGATGCAGATCTGGCCCGAATTGGCGAAGACCGACATCGCGGCGACCGGCACGGCCTTTTCGATATCGGCATCGCGGCAGACGATGACCGGGGATTTGCCGCCCAGTTCCAGCGAGACACGCTTGAGGTTGCCGGTGGCCGCCCGCGCGATGGCCTGCCCGGTCGCGGTCGAGCCGGTGAAGACGATCTTGGCCACGCCCGGATGCTCGGCCAGCGCCGCGCCCGCGTCAGCGCCAAGGCCGGTCACGATGTTCAGCACGCCGTCCGGCAGCCCGGCCTCCTGCATGATCCGCGCGATCATCAGCACGGTCAGCGAGGCCTCTTCGGAGGGTTTCAGCACCACGGTGCAGCCGGTGGCGATGGCCGGCGCGATCTTCCAGATCGAGCCCGCGATGGGCGCGTTCCAGGGGATGATGGCGCCGACGACCCCGATGGGCTCGCGCACGGTCGAGGAATAGATCTCTCCCGGGAAGGAATTGGGGATGGTCTGGCCGTGGATCGTCACGGCCTGCCCGGCGTAGAAGCGCAACATGCCCAGCACGCGGCGGCTGTTGGCCAGGGTGCGCTGGATCGGCATGCCCATGTCCAGCGTGTCGGACAGGCAGAGGCTTTCCCACTCCGCCTCGAACCGCTCGGCGATCCGCAGCAGCAGGGCCTGGCGTTCGAACGGCGTCCATTTGGACCAGGGGCCTTCGAACGCGGTACGGGCCGCGGAGACGGCCGCGTCGATGTCGGCCTTGCCGCCTTTCGGAACGGTCGCCAGAAGCGTCCCGTCAGCCGGGTTGCGCGCGTCCATCACCTCGCCGGAGCGGGCTTCGCACCAGCTGCCGTTGATGAACATCGGGCGGAATTCGCCATCGTAGAGCGCCGAGGCCGATGCCTTCCAGTCTTTCATCCTGTCTCCTTCGCCTTGCATGATCCTCGTGCGGACCAGGCGACCGGCATATCCGGCGGCCCGGCGCGGGACCATGGGGTCACCTGCCTGTCCTCTACACCCGGCTCCACCGCGAAGGCCAGTGGGTGGCCGATCAAATCGAAGCTCGGTCGATCCTGCGCGGCACCGGCATCCGGCACGCGGGACAGGACAGAAAAAGACGGGCCCCGATTGGGGACCCGCCCTGGGTCATGCGGGCGGCGGGACGGCCAGGGCCTCTCCGGCCCCGGGCCGCGACGCCGCGCGGTGCCTTAGAACAGCTGCAGGTCCTTTGCCCCGCTCCGGATCTCTGCATGGTTCGGCATGTTCTGGATCTTCACCGGCTCCGGCGCCTCGCCCGGCATCGGCACCGTGGGTTTCATGGCCGCCACCCTGGCATAGGCCGGCTGCTCCAGCTCTCCGCGAATGTCCCGCAACAGCGTCTTGTGATCCGGCATCGTCTTGAGGATCTGCGCCAGATGCGCCTTTGCGCCCTTGGTGTAGTGGAACCAGATCGGCTTTTTCACCGGCCGCAGACGATCGCGGATCCCGGGCCCGTAGCCCGTGTCATAGACCTGCTTGCCCAGCAGAACGGTCTGGTAGACGCGGAAATCGAACAGCGTCGCAAAGCCGATATCGTGGTCCATCGGCAGGCGGTATTGCCAAAGCTCCAGGTTCTCGGCCAGGCGGTCGGGGATCTTCATCTCGGTGCGCGCGTCGATCCAGTACTGGTCGTCCGTGCGGTTGCCCAGCCGGTAGTGCAGGCAGATGAAGTCCAGCACCTCATCATAGAGCCTGTTCATCTGCCGATTGTACCTGCTGCGCAGCGCGGGCTCGATCTCACGCGTGGGCAAATGTTCGGTGAACCAGCGCACGGCGTGTTCGATCATGTGGATCGCGGTGCTTTCCAGGGGCTCGATGAACCCGCCGGACAGGCCGACCGCGACACAGTTCTTGACCCAGGCATTGCGCACGCGACCGATGCGCATCGGGATCACGCGCGGCGTCGCGCCCTTGCCGCTGTCGCCCAGCCATTCAAGGTATTCATCCGCCGCCTGATCGTCCGTGCGATGCGCGGAGGAATACACGTAGCCCGTGCCCACGCGGTTGTAGAGGGGCACCCGCCATGTCCAGCCCGCGCCCAGCGCGGTGGAGCGCGTAACGCTTTCGATCTTCTCGGGGTCCGGATGTTCGATCTGCAACGCCATGGCACGGTCGTTGGGCAGGTAATCCGAGTAATCCAGGAACGGCTCGCCCAACGCCTGGTTGATGATCAACCCGCGAAAGCCGGTGCAATCCACGACCATCTCGACATCGTGGCGGCCCTTCCGTTCCAGCATCAGATGGCTGACGTTGCCCTGTTCGTCCAGCTCGACCGATTGCACCTCGTCCTGGATATGCTCCACCCCGCGCCTGGTGCAGACGCGCGACAGCATGCCGGCGAATTTCACCGCGTCCAGGTGATAGGCATAGCCGAAGCGCTGTTCGAACTCGGGCTGACCCAGTTCCCGGGCGCCCTTGCACAGGCGGCCCAGGTCATCGTGAGGCGCGACGGATTGGGTGAAATCCCGGTCGCCGTTGCCAAAGCGCAGGAAATATTCGGCCGCCTCCAGCCCTTCCAGGATCTGGCCGTGAGCGAAGGGATTCACGTAATCGATGCGATTGCCTCTGGCATCCTTGTTCCAATTGCAGAATTTCACACCCAGCTTGAATGACGCATTGGTCTCACGAAAGAAATCCCGCTCGGTAATTCCTGCCTTGCGGATCGTGCGCGGCATATGAGGCACCGTGGCCTCACCCACACCGACCGTCGCGATGTTGGGGCTTTCGATCAGGCAGATGCGCGGGCGATCCTTTGGCGCCGAAGTTCGGGAAAACTCGGTCTCCATGATCAGCGCGGTCATCCAGCCGGCCGTTCCGCCGCCGACGATGGTGATCTTGCGCAAACGATTATTCATTCTTTTCTGTTCCCCCTGTTGGTTTGGGGAGTTTACATATCAGGTTTCAACCGGCCAGCTAAGTCTTATGACGTCAGGGCATGCGCGCATATCCGATTGCGCCGGAAATACGCCCAATAATGAGGGCCTTGCCCCGACCGGCCGGACAATAATCGGTATTTTGCGGACGTCCGGAAAAACGGCGCAAACTCAACCTTTTGGGCGGTGCGACCCGGCGAGCGGCGGGTGTCCCGGCACGCGATGCGCGAGTGCAGCGCGGCGCTGGGGCGACAGAGCCGGCCGCCGCGGCACGGCCGCCTGACGGGACCGCCATATTACTGGTCGAAACCGGGTGCGTGCGACGCGCCGGGCCGCCTGACAGGCCGCCGGCCCTTGCAGCCGCCCGCGCCAGCGGCCAAGCCGGGACAGCAACAGCCCGCCGCGAAGGATGACAGCATGACCCCCGATTTCGACCCCGACCGCATGGCCCGGGCGACAGCCCTGGCCGAGGCAAGCGACTCCCCCTGGCCACGGTCGATGTATTACGAAGACGGCAGCTATGTCGGGAACGTCGAATGGAACGAGACCGGCCCCTGGACCGAGATCGTCGGCCCCGTGGAGCCTCGGGGCGGGCCTGCCGGGCTGGTGCTGCGCGGCGGCCACGAGATCGCGCGCTGGGGCGATGTCGACCGCGCCGACATGACCTTTTCGATCGCCAAGAGCTACCTGTCGACCCTGGCGGGCTTGGCCCATGGCGACGGGTTGCTGCCCAATCTGGACGAGCCGGTCCGTGTCCGCGTGCCGGGCCCGGTCTTCGAGGGGCCGCACAACGGGCAGGTCACGTGGCGCCATTTCCTGAACATGAACAGCGAATGGCGCGGCGAGATCTTCGGCAAGTCCGACCAGGTCGACCATTACCGCCAGATCGGCGTCGGCGCGGACAATTCCCGCAAGGGTCAGGAACGCCCGATGCAGACCCCGGGCAGCCATTACGAATACAACGATGTCCGCGTGAACGCCCTGTCCTTCGCCCTGATGTCTCTGTTCCGCCGCCCGCTGCCCGAGGTGCTGCGCGACCGGATCATGGACCCGATCGGCGCCTCGCGGGACTGGCGCTGGGAAGGGTACGAATCCTCGTGGGTCGAGATCGACGGCCGGCGCATGCAATCCGTGCCCGGCGGCGGGCATTGGGGCGGCGGGCTGTTCATCTCGGCCGCCGATCACGCGCGGTTCGGCCAGCTGATCCTGCGGGACGGTGTCCACGAGGGGCGGCGCCTGCTGCCGCAGGGCTGGATGGCGCAGGCGGTCACGCCGTCGCCCACGCTGGCCAACTACGGCTTTCTGTGGTGGCTCAACCGGGGGCCGGAAGCCAATCCCGCCCTGCCCGCAAGGTCCTTTGCCGCCCAGGGCGCCGGAACGCACCAGATCTGGATCGACCCGGACCATGACGTCGTGGTCGTCCTGCGCTGGGTCGCAGGAGACCGGGCGCAGGAGGTACTGGAAGCGATCGTCCGGGCGCTCTGACGCCCGGCGCAGGTCGTGGCCGCAGCCTGCGGGCACCCGACATGCGCAATGGGGTGACATGGCTCCAACCAGATCAGCCGTGGCGCGGCGCTTGCATTCCGGGGCCGTTCCGCGGGATACGGCGGATCAGCCACATCCCCCAAAGGGACCGACAGCCAGGATGCCCCAGACCGATCCCCTCAGGACCGATTGTTCCAAGTGCGCGGCGCTGTGCTGCCTTGCTCTGGCATTCGACAAGGGCAAGGATTTCGCCTTTGACAAGAACCCCGGCGAACCCTGCCGCAACCTGTCGCGGCACAGCTGCACGATCCATGACAGGCTGACCGAAGAGGGTTTCCCCGGCTGCGTGGCCTATGATTGCCTGGGCGCCGGAAACCGTGTTGTCCAGGAGGTGTTCGGCGGCCGCTCGTGGCAGGACGAACCGCGCCTCGCGCGGGTGATGATTGAGGCCTTCTCGGCCATGCGCGAGGTCCACAAGCGGATCGACATGCTGCGCGCGGTCGAAGACGCCCCGCTTGAGCCGCAGGACGCGCAGGCCCGCCGGGACTTCCTTGCCCGGCTCGAACAGCACCGCTGGAGCGGGACGGAGCTCAACGCGTTCGAAATGGGCCTGGCGCTGGAGATCGACATCTTCTTCCACCGGATACGGGAGCATCTGCCCGTCGATCCCTTCGCCGAGTGGTAAGCCGGTTCCCCTACCCGAAGTGTCATGCCGCCGTGAACTGACGAACGAAATCGCTCGCCGGTTTCGCGCGGATTTCTGACGGCGGGGCGACCTGCTCGATCCGGCCCATCGACATGACCACCACGAGATCGGCAAGCTCCATCGCTTCCTCCTGGTCGTGGGTGACGAAGACGGTCGTAAGGCCGGTGCTGTCGTGGATCTCGCGGAGGCCGCGCCGCAGCTCCTTGCGGACCTGCGCGTCAAGCGCGCCGAAGGGCTCGTCCAGCAGCAGCATCCGCGGGTCGATGGCAAGCGCGCGCGCCAGGGCCACACGTTGCCTCTGTCCGCCGGACAGCTGGCCCGGGTAACGCCGGCCGATGTCCGGCAACCGGATAAGGTCGAGCAGCCGGGTCACCCGGCGGTCGATCTCGGCCGCGCCCGGGCGTGTTTTTCGCGGCATGGCCCGCAGACCGTAGGCCACGTTCTCGAACACGGTCATGTGCCGGAAGAGCGCGTAGTGCTGGAAAACGAAACCGGCGCGGCGCTCCTGCACGCTCAGGCCCGTTGCATCGCACCCGTCGAACCGCACCCGCCCGGCGGTCGGAAACTCCAGCCCGCCCAGGATGCGCAGCAGCGTCGTCTTGCCCGACCCCGACGGCCCCAGCAGCGCGACAAGCGCCCCCGAGGGGATGGAAAGCGAGACGGGATGCAAAGCCCGGTCCGCGCCGAACCGTTTTTCGAGACAATCTATGTCGATGTTCATGTCCGTGATCCTTCAGTGACGGCGGGTGGCGGCCAGCACATCGGCATGGCGCCATTCCAGCAGGGATTTCAGCGTGAGGGTGACAAGCGCGAGCAGCGCGAGGACGCCCGCCAGGGAAAAGGCGGCGACCGAGAGGTATTCGTTGTAAAGCATCTCGACCATGATCGGCATGGTCGTCGTCTCGCCCCGGATCTTGCCCGATACCACGGCGACGGCCCCGAACTCTCCCATCGCGCGGGCGTTGCACAGCAGCACCCCGTACAGAAGCGCCCAGCGGATGTTGGGCAGGGTCACAGTGCGGAAGGTCCGCCAGCCCGAGGCGCCGAGGGTCAGCGCCGCCTCTTCCTCGGCGCGGCCCTGTTCGATCATGATCGGGATCAGCTCTCGGGCCACGAAGGGGAAGGTCACGAAGAGCGTGGCCAGAACGATGGCCGGAAGGGCAAAGACGATCCGGATGTCATGCGCGGCAAACCACGCGCCGAGAGAGGACTGCGCACCGGCCAGCAGGACCAGCGAAAGCCCCGCCACCACCGGCGAGACCGAGAACGGCAGATCGATGAGCGTGATCAGCACCGCCTTGCCGCGAAAATCGAACTTGGCGATGGCCCAGGCTGCGGCGATGCCGAGGACGGCGTTCAGCGGCACGACGATGGCCGCGACCATGAGCGTCAGGCGGATCGCCGACCGGACCTCGGGCAGGGTCAGGCTTTCAAGGCTGGCGCGCAGGCCTTCGGACAGGGCCGACGCAAAGACGGCGGCCAGCGGCGCGAAGAGCAGGATCCCGATCAGGAGGAGGACGACACCGACCAGCAGGCCCCGGACAAGCCGCGGCTCGGTTGTGACGTCCCGGTGCGGGACGAGGATGACGTCAGGCATTCAGCGATCTCCCATGATGGCCGGACGGGGGCGAAGGCGGCACCTTGCATGCTGGCACCGGGTCGGCGCGTGGGCGTGGCTCCGGGGGTCAGGCATGTGCGATCCTCCGTCGGCTCCAGATCTGGATGAGGTTGATGGCCAGCAGCATCGCGAAGGAGATCACCAGCATGGCGATCCCGATCGCCGCCGCCGCGTCGTAATTGTATTCCTCTAGCCGGATCACGATCAGCAGCGGCGCGATCTCGGACGTGAACGGCAGGTTCCCGGCGATGAAGATCACCGACCCGTATTCGCCGACCGACCTGGCCATGGCGAGCGCGAAGCCCGTCAGCAGCGCCGGGGTAAGGATCGGCAGGACCACCCGGCGCAGGGTATAGGCCCGGTGTGCGCCAAGCGTGGCGCTGGCCTCTTCCAGCTCGTGGTCGATCTCGGCGATCACCGGCTGCACGGTGCGCACGACAAAGGGCAGCCCGATGAAGATCAGCGCAAGCCAGATGCCGGCCTCGGTATAGGCGACGCGGATGCCGAAGGGTGCCAGCAGCTGCCCGAAGACCCCGTTGGGCGCATAAAGCGCGCCAAGCGCGATGCCGGCCACGGCGGTCGGCAGCGCAAAGGGCAGATCCACTGCCGCGTCGACCAGACCGCGCCCCGGAAACCGGTAGCGCACCAGCACCCAGGCCAGCAGCAGCCCGAAGACCAGGTTGAACAGCGAGGCGATCAGCGCCGCGCGGAACGACAGCGCCAGCGCGGCCCAGATCCGAGGCGTGTCGATCATCTGCCACAGCTCGGCGGGGCCGATGGCAATGCCGCGCCCCAGCAGCGCCCCGATGGGAAGCAGAACCACGACGGACAGCGCCGCCATCGTGATCCCGAAGGTCAGCCCGAACCCCGGAAGGGGCGAGCGCGCGCGCATAAGACCCGCCTTCATGACCTATTGCTCCGAATAGATCTGATCGAACAGCCCGCCGTCGCCGAAGAAGGCGGGCTGCACCTGGTTCCAGCCGCCGAAATCGTCGATGGTGAGGCGCCGCAGATCCGGCAACCGCGCGAGATCCTCGGGCGCCGCCGCAGACGTGTCCCACGCCCGGTAGTAATGTTTCAGCGCCAGCGCCTGCGCCTCGGGGCTGTAGAGATGTTCGAGAAAGGCCTCGGCCGCCACCCTCTGCGCATCGGAGCGGATGTTGCCGTCGACGAGCGCGACGGGCGGCTCGGCCAGCATCGAGACCGACGGCACGATGATGTCGAACGCGTCCTCTCCCTGTTCGGCCAGCGCGAGGAAGGCCTCGTTCTCCCAGGCCAGCAGCACGTCGCCGATCCCGCGTTGCGCGAAGGTGTTGGTCGCCCCGCGCGCCCCGGTGTCCAGAACGGGCACGTTCAGGTAGAGCTCGGAGACATAGGCGCGCATCTTCGCCTCGTCCCCGGCGAATTCCACCTGCGCCCAGGCCCAGGCTGCCATGAAGTTCCACCGCGCCCCGCCCGAGGTCTTGGGGTTCGGCGTGATGACCTCGACGTCGTCGCGCGCCAGATCGCCCCAGTCGGCGATGCCCTTCGGGTTGCCCTCGCGGACGAGGAACACGATGGTCGAGGTGTAGGGCGCGGCATTGTGCGGCAGACGCGATTGCCAGTCTTCGGGGATACGGCCCGTCCGCTCGGCAATGGCCGAAATGTCGGCCGCCAGCGCCAGCGTCACGACGCTTGCGTCCAGCCCGTCGATCACCGCGCGCGCCTGCCCGCCCGAGCCGCCGTGCGACTGACGGACGGTGACCGGGCCATGGCCCTGCGCGCTCCACCATTCGGCGAAAAGCGCGTTGTAGTCGCGGTAGAATTCCCGCGTCGGATCGTAGGAGACGTTCAGGATCTCGACGGCGTCCTGCGCGGCGGCGGGCAGAGAGCCGGCAAGTGTCACGCCGGCCGCGAGCGCGGCCAGGACATTCCGGCGCGACACGCCGCGCTGCGGCTGCCGGCGGTACTGATCATTTCGAAACATGGAGATTACCTCGCTGAGCCTGTCGGGTTTCGTGCCAGGCCGTCGGGGTGATCCTCGGGGGCCTTGGCTCAGGGGGCACCGGCGCCGGCCTGATACCTAAATATCGACAGACTTAGTCGTGTTTTTCAAAGGCAAATCCCTGCCATTCTTTTGCGGCGCGGTAGAAGATTATCCTCCGGCGTGGGGCTCCAGGAGGGGAAACCGCTCCAGAGGACGGGACTCGGCCTGCAGATCGAACAGGGTCAGGGATTCGATCATCACCAGATAGGTGGCGTAGAACCCGCCGAAGACCGCCTTCACGCTGCAGGTCTCCTCGTCACAATTTTCGCATTTCTGGTAGGCGCGGCGCGACAGGCAGGGCAAAGGCGCCAGCGGCCCGTCGATCAGGCGCAGGATCTCGGCAAGCGACACCCGGCGCGAATCCTTGATCAGCTCATAGCCCCCGTTTCGGCCACGCCGGCTGCCGATCACCCCGGCGCGTTTTAGGTCAAGAAGGATATGTTCAAGGAACCGCTTGGGCGCGCCGGAGCGTTCCGCGATCTGTTCGATGCGCAGCGGCCCCGCCTCGCCCGCCTTTTCGTCCGCCAGGACCGTTAGCGCCTTCAGGGCGTATTTCGTCTTGAGGGTGATCATCGGCGCAAGGGTCCTTCGAACAGGCAACCGTCGGTGTTGAGGTTAACACGCCCGGCGGGAAAAGCGAGCCATTTCCAAATACACGATAAACATGATCGACATTTTGGATAAACCTGTCATCATGCATCCGACTCTTCGCGAGCTGGCCCCGCAGGGCCAAGGAGACATGATGACATTCGATCGTATCGACCTGAAGATCCTCGACCTGCTGCAACGGGACGCGACGATGCCCGTGGCCCAGATCTCCGACCAGGTGGGCCTGTCCCAGACGCCCTGCTGGAAACGCATCCAGAGGCACAAGGAGGCCGGGACCATCCGCGCCCGCGTCGCGCTGCTGGATCCGGATGCCTTCGGGCTGAACCTCACGGCGTTCATCATGGTCGAAGCGATGGAGCGCACGCGGGAATGGCGGGCCGAGTTCCTCTCCGTCGTCGCGACCCTCGATGCGGTCCGCGACGTCTATCGGCTTGCCGGAAGCCACGATTTCCTCCTGCGCGTCGTGGTGCCCGACACCGCCGCATTCGATGCTCTTTTGGAGGACCTGACCGCGCGGGCGAGGATCCGAAGTGTCAATTCTCTCTTCGCCCTCGAGCGCGTCGCGGTGCGCCCGCAATTGCCCCTTTCGACGATCGTTCTCGGGCGGTGACACCCGGAAGATGTCCGAAAGCTGGCCATTGCCGCGCAACCGGCGGGCCATGGCCGTTGCCGCAGCTGCAAGCGGGCGCAGCAACCTGCGGTCGGCATTAGCAAGGGACCGCACCTTGTCCGGCTGACAGAGCGCCCCATGCACCGCGCAACATGCCCGGCTCGGACAGCCCTTCGGCACGCGCAGCGCCCGGCGCGCCCGCCCATGCGGCGACGCGGACGCGGTCCTTCGCCGGCAGGGTTCGGCAACACTGCTCTTCATAGTGTCACCGCAACGCATCGAAGTGGCGTTTCAGGCGGCTCCCGCCCTCTGAACACCGAAGTCCTTCCGACCGACCTTGCTATACCCTCGCGTCACGATAGGTTCAGCACAATGAACATCACCGAAAGGCATGCGGCAGAGTGAGACTCGAACTGACTGTTCCAACGAGCCTTCGCGGGCAGACCGAGATGCTGAATGCGCTGGAGGCGGTGGAGGGAGGCAAAGAGACCAAGGACCTGTTGCGTCCAATACTGGAGATCGTGAACCGGGCAGTCTCTACCGGTATCCAGCAGGAATTTTTCTCCAATTTCGAGCACTATGCCAAAGACGCGAACGTCCCGCGGCAGGGGATCGGAGATGTTCGCATCGCGCTCGATCTGCCGGAGGCCGAGCTCGAGGAGGCGCGGGGCGACATGATGGATGTCGCCGTGGCGGGATCCGAATGGATCTGGCAGACCGCGTCGGACGGACGGGCCGCCGCGGTCTTCGAAGTGCTCTGCGACATCCTCGAAGAAGGGCTGGCCCCGGCCGATCAGCAGGCGCTGCTCGACGCCAACCTTGCGGACCTCGCCGGCTGATTGCACGCCGGTCCGACAGCATGGGTGCCGCCCGATGGCGCCCGTTCCCCGGCCAGTTCGGCGGTAAAGACATGCTCCCGCGCCTGATCGCCCCAGTGTGCCCCGATTTCACCCATCTGACCGGACAGGGTCCCGCGTGGTGTTGGGCGACCAGGCACAGGCCGAGCGCCAGAGCTTGAGCGCGAATCGCAGTTTGAATCCTTCAAGTCTTGAAACAGACGCATGCACCTCTAGGATGATCCCTGACTCAACGGCGTCCACCTTAAGACGAGCGTGCGTGGTATCGAATGACGTGCTTCCACCAAGTTGCCGACTACCGATCAAACCAGGCATCGCTCCGCTACGGCGGGCTCTTCGCAGGCGGGCAGCGCCCGGTCCTGCATGACGCGGCCCGGCAGCGCATGACCGTGGAGAAGGCATTCGTGAACGCCGTCTGCGTCGGGCGAGTCCGGTCCACCGGGCATGATATCCGGGTGATCGAGGAAAGGAAGATCTCGGTCATCATTCCAACGGTCGGGACGATCACCTCGGAACTCTCCGACCGGACCCTGCACGCCCGGCCCGGCCAGCTGTTGATCGTCGGTCGCGGGATACGGTCCACACGGGTCATGCCAACCACGCCTGGCACCTACGATGCGATCGTCCTGCTGTTCGACCAGTCCGACCTGACTGGTATGCAGGGCAAAAGCGGTGCCGGTGGGCGGCAACTGACACCCGACACTTTCTTTCAGGTCATCAACGAGACCGCCGCGCCCACCGCGCGGCATTTTCTCCAGTTGGCGCAGATGCTGACCGAAGATCTGGATCCGCTCGCGCAACGTCCCCTGCGGCCGGAAAGCCAGGTCCACTGGCAAGACATCCTGTCGGACAAACTGCTGACCCTCATGCAACCGGACGCTCTGCCCGCGGCCTCCGGATGGGCGGACAGACCGGCGCACCGGCATGTCCGGAAGGCTCTCGAGTTCATGCATGCGGCCTATGAAGACATCGGGACCATCTCGGATATCGCCGTTGCCTGCGGGATTTCCAACCGGACGCTCGAGACAGCGTTCCGCGCCGTCGCTGGCCGAAGCCCTTGGGCGATGCTGACCGACATCCGCCTTGAGCAGGCCCGGAAGCTGCTGCTTTCGGACGACATCGAGATGACAGTCGCATCCGCGGCCTACGCAGCAGGCTTCGGACATCTCGGGCGTTTCGCGAAGGCCTATGCCACCAAATACGGCGAGGCCCCCTCGGCCACACTGGCGCGCCAGCGTTATTAACCAAGGCCTGCGCAATATGGACAGCGACATCGCGATCCGGATTGCACGGCCCGCGCGCCTTCTGTGAACTGACATTCAAGAGATGTGGGCCGGCGCCGGAATGGCGGCCCAAAAGGGGGGCACGCGGCATGCAACGTTTCGGTTTCTCGCGGATCGGTCATGGCCGGTCGCGTGCGCCCTGCCCGGGCTGAAGCCGGTCGGACTGGCGCCGAGGACGCAACTGAGAGCGACATGAGCAAGATCCTGATCCCGCTGCTGTTCCTGATCATCGGCCTGTTTGCCGGCAGCCTCGTCGTGGCCCCGCTGATGACCGGCGCGGCCGCCGGCATCGGCATCGCCACCGGGCTGAGCGCCGGGATCTGTTCGACCGTGAAGGCCGCGATGGATGAAGACCTTCTGACCGCCGAGCAGGTCGACCAGGTCCTGACCCGCGCGGCCTCCAACGTGAGCGGCGCGACGGGCGATGCCGGCGAAATCGTGGGCAGCGCCGCGCAATGCGATGAGATCCTGGCTAAGCTGGCAGAGGTCGGCGGAGAATGAACCGGACCGGAGGCCGGATCGGCTATTCGATCGAATTCGCCATCCGGTAGCCCGGGCGGAGGCGCACGGCAGGATATTTCATGAACAGGAAAGGATTGGTCATGATCGACCGCAAGATCTTCGTCGCCCTCATCGGGCTAGCAGCGGTGGCAGGGTGCATGGAGGACACCGGCGGATCGGCCTCGGCCCCGACGGTCGGCAGCTCCACGGACCTGTCGTCCTTCCAGGGCGCGCGGGCCGGCCAGGCCGAGATGGGCCTGCAGAACCTAGGCTATGAGCCGATCCGAAGCGAAGGGCTGACAACGTGGTGGTTCAACCGCGACACCGGTGCCTGCGCCCGGATCGTGACATCCGACGGGCGCTATTCCGAGGTGACGATGCTTCCCGCCGAGGATTGCTGAGCGTCCCTTTGGACCGTCCGGCAGGCGGCGCAGCCCGGCCCCGGCGTCTGCGCAATCCGGGTCGCGACACTGGCGCGAAGGTGCTTTGTCCAAAGCGTCTCACTCAAGACAGGGGGAGCAAACGCATGAGAGCACGGAACAGATTTAACACCGTCTGCGTCGGGTGGCGTGTCGTCACCAAGGGACGACGCCAATCATGGTCATGAGCAAGAAACGTTTCTCCGCACTGCTCACCTCGGCCGCACTCGGCCTGGCCGCCGGAGCACTGGCGGGTATGACCCCCGCGAGGGCACAGGACAGCGTGCCCATAAGCTTCGCGGCCGGCGCCAGCAGCACGACGATCAACGGCACGATCGTGGGCAACGCGTATATCGACTATGTTCTGGCGGCGCAGGGCGGGCAGACGATGGTCGTATCGCTCGCGGTCACCGGCACCAACGGCAATGGATCCGCCTTTTTCAACATCCTTCCCGCAGGTCAGGACTATCCGGCGCTCTTCAACGGCAGCACCGAGGGCCGGCGCGCAGAGGTCACGCTTCCGTCCAGCGGCAACTGGGCGATCCGGGTCTACCTGATGGGCAACGACGCCGACGCCGGCAAGACCGTCGGATATTCCATCGACGTCTACATCGCACCCGGCGGCCAGTCGCAGAGCACGGGATCGCCGGGATCAAGCCCCTCCGGCCTGTTGCCGGAAGAGGATTTCTTTGTCGTGCGCCTTTCGGGGAGCGGCGGCGTGCTGAACGTCCGGGATGCGCCGCGGCCCAGTGGCCAGAAGATCGGCGAACACCGCAACGGTACCGTTCTGCGCAACGCGGGCGGCTGCACGATGTCGGATGGGCAGCAATGGTGCCAGGTCCAGGCCTCGACCGGCGGCGTGACCGGCTGGGTCGCGGCACGGTTCCTGCGCCTGCCGGGTCCCGGCGACCAGGGCGGGGCCGCGTCCGGTGGCGGTGGGACCGACACGGTTCAGATCGCTGGCGTGCCGGCAAACGATGTCCTGAACGTGCGCAGCGGGCCGGGAACCGGCAACCCGATCGTGGGCGCCCTGGCCAATGGCGACAGGGTCCGCCGGCTGGGGTGTCAGGATGTCGGAGCGTCGCGCTGGTGCGAGATCGAGATGATGACCGACATGCGGGGACGCGGATGGGTCAACGCACGCTACCTGCGATGACATGTTGCGGATCCGGACGGCCACCCCCCTGAGAGAAGGAGACAGACACGATGACCATACGCTTCACCCTGGCGGCCCTTGCCCTTGGCGCGGCCGCGCTGGCCGGCTGCGACGACACAGCAGTCCCCAGCGGCGGAGGCCAGATGGCGCCAAGCCCCGCGGGCCCGCCGTTCATCGAAAGCATGGACGGATCGGTCAGCAACGCGGCCATAAGCAGCTGCAGCAATGCGCTCGATGCCCAGACGGATGGCGCGGTGCGCGTGGTGGGCAGCGAGTTCTCTCAGGCTGCCACCGCCGTCTACATGCGGGTCGGGACCAACGGGGCGCCCTGGCGCTGCCTGGTGTCCAATGACGGATCCAACCCGTCTCTGATGTTCATGGGCAGCGAAGGCAGCCTCTAGGCGGCGACCTCGGACCGGCGGCGGCGCGGCCCGCGCCGCCGCGCGCCCGCCTGTTCAGCGACCGCTGAACCCCCTCGGTCTGCCGGGAAACGCGGACGATCTGTCTGGTCAAGCGCTGCCTGCCAGACCGCTTCGGCAAAATCAGGGTCCGGGCCCGGTTCGGATCAAGCCAACAGCCGGCTGCCTGACGTCGCAGGTGCCCGGCGACACACCGCCCGCTCAAGGCCGCCATTCGACATTATCTGGCGAACGTTCGCATCCGGTCTCCACGGCCCGCAGGGCGCCGGCACGGGGTGCGTCATCCGGACCGATCCGCGCAGGGGGGCACCAGACAACCAGCCGCGTCTTCGACAAAAGTGTCCCATACGAGGCAATGGACACTCCGCAAGCCCGGCGATTACACTTCATGTGTTCTTGAACTAAAGAGGTATCGCGCTTGGATCGTTTACGCCGCAGGCTTTCCGCCGTACTCGCCCTGGACCCCGCCGGCAACGGCCAGAACGCCGCTTCGGAAACCTTCGCTGGCCATCCTTCCGTTCGACAGCCTGTCCGACGAACCGGGCCAGCAGTATTTCTGCGATGGTGTCGCCGAGGACCTCACCACGGCCCTGTCGCGATTTCACTGGCTTTTTGTCGCCGCCCGGAATTCGGCGTTCCGCTACAAGGGCCAGTCCGTCGACGTCAAACAGGCCGGCCGCGAACTGGGCGTGCGTTACGTGCTTGAGGCCAGCGTCCGGTCGGCCGGGGCGCGTGTGCGCATCAATGCCCAGCTTATTGATACCGACCGGCTCGGTCACGTCTGGGCCGATCAGCTTGATGCCGACATGGAAGATCCCTTTGCCGCCCAGGACGAGATCGTCGCCCGTATCGCCTCTACCCTGGCGCCTGAAATCCTGCGCACCGAGATCGCCCGGGCGGCGGACGCAACAGCTTCGCAGCTTGATGCCTGGGGCCACTATTTCCTGGGACTGCGCGGCTATTTCGCGATGACCGAGGCCGAGCTGACAGCGGGGATCGCGCATCTGGAACTGGCCGTCAAAGAGGCCCCGGATTTCGCCATGGCTCATGCCCTGACGGGCCTATGTCATGCGCACAAGGCCATGCATGGCTGGACGCGGCCGGCGCGCGAGGCCTATGCCCTTGCGCGCGACCTGGTGCGCAAGGCCGTGCACATGGCCCCGGCCAGCGCGGAATGCGTCTATGCGCTTGCGTCGGTTCAGCTTTACACGGGCCAGGCGCGCGAAGCGGTCACCACCGCCCGCCGCGCGGTCGAGTTGAATCCGCATTACGCCGACGGCTACGCGATCCTGGGTCATGCGCTGATCTTCTGCGGCGAACTCGACGATGGCATCGCCGCCTGCCAGCGTGCCCTGAAGAGCACCCCAAGGGACTTCCGCGGCAGTTGGCTGCTCGACGCGATCGGGCACGGCTATTACTTCCGCGGCGAATACGAAAAGGCCATCGAACTGTCCCAGAAGGGCCTGCAGCGCGACCCCGGGCTGTTCGGGGCTCTGGTAACACTGGCCTGCGCCAACGCCCGGCTTGGGCGGGACAGAGAGGCCCGGCGCGCCATCGATCAGCTGGTGCGCGACATCCCGCGCTTTTCGCTCTCGGCCGTTCGCAAGAACCCGATGGTCGTCGATCCCGCGCTGATCGAGCAGCTTCTTGACGGACTTCGCCAGGCGGGACTGCCGGAATAGGGCTCATCCGGCCGGCGGTAATGCGCCGTGTCGACCGACAGGATGCCGGACGGCAGATCAGCCGCATGGGACGGAACGTTCGGCAGGTTGCACGCGCCCGAGGCCAGCACAACGGCGCGACTTTGCCAGGTCTCGAGATCGGTTCTGACACGATACCCGGGCGCGTGCCGGCTGACCGAAATCACCCTCCGGCCCGTCAAAACCGGTGCCGATACGGCATGCGCGAAATCACTGATGAAGGCCACCGTCTGGGCCATGTCCATGAACCCGTCCGGGTCGGGCCCGCGATATCCATGCCCCGGAAGCCGGCTGCACCAGTTGGGCGTCAGAAGCCTGAGCGAGTCCCAGCGTTCTGTCCGCCAGCTGTTCGCGACCTCACCCCTTTCCAGCACCACGTGGTCGATCCCGCGCATCGACAGGCAGGCGCTGATGGCCAGCCCCGCATGGCCGGCGCCGACGACGACCACCGTCGTCCGTAGCTGGCTCTGCCAACCCGGCACGGTCCGGGATCAGTCCACGCTGACCGTCACGTTCGTCGGATTGCTGATGATGTCGAACACTGCCGACCGTTTCTGGGACTGCGCCACCAGTGCCTCGATATCTTCACGGCTGGCGTCCGCGTCGACGCGGTAGCGCACGTGGATCCCGTAGAACCCGTTGCGCACGTCGCTGTCGATACCGAGGATCCCGCACAGAACCAACTCGACCGGCGTGGCCCCGTTGTCCTCCGAGGCAAAGAGTTCGGGATGGTCGGTTTCGAAACTGAACTTCCGCCGGTGCGCCTGCGCGGCGCCCAGGCCATGAAACCCCTCGACCGTCTAGGTGCTGTGCGTCCCCGCCCGCCATTCGCACACGGCGGTCCACCGGAACTGCGCGGCTTCGGGCGCATCTGTCAGCGCTTCCCGCGCCTCCAGCAGCGCGGCGACGTTAACCCCGTTGTCTACCGCAACTTCCGCCGTCGTCATGCCATTTACCCACAAGGTACCACACATGTCGACTTTCTCTAAGTCAAAGCCGCAGCCGGGTTGATGCGCTGAGCGCGCGGCAGCCATCCGCGATACCACTTGCGAAAGGTGGTTTTCATCGGACCTTCGCCGGCAGCATCCGGCCAGAGGTGCGATCACTTGGTCCTTTGTGAGACTGGCGGCCGGCCGTCTCAATCAAGTCTACCTCAACAACGCAGGCCGGGCTCGTCGGTCTTGCCCCGATCCCACTTCGCCAAGACCGGCAGATCCGGAAAGTCGAACCAGGTCCGTCGGCTGATGGCGGGATGTCATTCGGTCCGCCGCGTCGTCCCGCTTTTCCGACGGACGCCACGCGGTCCCGGTCAAAGTCGTGTCGCGGGCGAGAGAGCCTTGTGCAGCGTGGTGCTTGCACCGTCGATGCTCTCCGCCAACAGGGTGGCGGTTGTCGGGCCGAGCGTGAACCCCTGATGCCCATGCCCGAAATTTACCCAGAGCCCGGGCTTGCCCGGCACGGCGCCGACCATGGGCAACATGCCCGGCAGGCAGGGTCGCGTCCCGAACCAGTCCGATCCGTCGATCCGCGGGCCAAGCGCGACAAGGTCGCCCACGGCCCGTTCGCCACGGGCGAGTTGCCTGGGATCTGCGGGCGCGCCCGGCGCGACCAGGGCAGCCCCGGAGGTCATGCGCAGGCCCGCGCGCATCGATGACAACACCACGCCATTGTCGGTGTCCAGAAAGGGCCGCCGCAATTGCTGCGGCGCGTCATAATGGGCGTGGTAGCCGCGTTTGAGCACCATCGGAACACGAAGGCCGAACCGCAGCAGTGCCACGCCTGTCCATGGACCAAGGCACAGCACGGCGGTCTCGCCCGTGATCGCACCCTCCGGCCCGGTCAGGCGCCAGCCGGTTTCCGTTCTTGCCAGCGTCGCGGCATCGGCGATCACGATACGCCCGCCGCGCTTCTCGAAAAGCGCGGCGTAGGCGGTTGTCAGGGCGCCCGGGTCCGAGACGCTCCAGCTGTCGGTGAAGTGGATCGCGCCCACGGGGTCGGACCGGAGCGCGGGTTCTTCGCGACGCCAGTCAGCCCCGGAAACAGCGCGGTAACGGACACCGTAGCGATCGGCCAGATGGGCCGCGTAGCCACATTCTTTCTCGAACTTTTCCGGGTTGCGGAACACAAGGGCAAGACCCTGCCGCGCGACGAGGTTTTCCGCCCCCGACGCCGCGATCAGCGGCGCATGATCCTCGGTGGCGCGGGATGTCAGGCGGGCATAGGTCGCGGCCGCCTGCGCATGGTGGGCGGACGAGGACGCGCGCCAGTACCGCCAGAGCGCAGGCGCCATCGACGCCAGCCCCGAGAGCGACCAGGTCACATCATTGGTCCGCCCCAGCGCATGGCGCAACAGCTCCGACGGCGCGCGCGGCATGGGGTAAGGCTCTGCGGCCTCGACCTGAATCACGCCGGCATTGCCAAAGCTGGTTTCCTGCCCCGGCGCGCGCCGGTCGGCGAGCGTGACCGCGTGGCCGCGGTCCTGCAAGGCAAGCGCGGTCGAGACGCCGACCATTCCGGCCCCGATCACCAGGATTTCGGCCATGCCCTGCCTCCTTCGCCCTGCCTTCGTGCGTGGTTATACCTTTGCGATGACCGTTATCTCGACGCAGGCATCCAGCATCAATCCACTAAGCACGGTGGTCCGCACCGGAAGCGGGTCCGAGAAATATTCGGCATAGACCGCGTTGAAGGCCGCGAAATCGGCCTTGTCGGTCAGGTAGCAGGTGCAGGAGACCACGTCCTGCAGGCCAACGCCTTCGCACGCGAGAGTCTTTCCGATGCGCTCCAGGCAGTTGCGGGTCTGCGCCTCGATTCCATCGGGGATCTTGCCCTCGGCGTCAAAACCCAGTTCGCCGGACAGGAACAGCAGGTTGTCGACGCGGCGGGTCTTCGAAAACGGCAGGTTGGGAACGGATGTCATGGGGGTCCTTGTTCGGTCGGGGCATCAGTCGAGACTGGCCTGCGCCTCGCCATGCGACTGCGCCGGGGCGCAGGCCCAGCGGGCGGCAAGGTGGATCAGGATGATGATCATTGCAATCGGCACGATCACGGCGACCCACACCATTGCGATGCCCAGCGTGTCCATCGTCAGCGCCGCCTGACGCGCAAGGTAGCCGCGTGCAAAGCCGCCGCGCAGCCCGATGAAGCAGAAATAGACCGTGGGCAGGACGAATGTCAGCACCGCGGCGGTTTGGATGGCTTCGGCCATCAGGCCAGGCCAGTTCGGGCGCGGGGGAAAGACGCTGGCCATCAGCACCGCGTCCGACCGCGTCTTGAACGACAGGGTCGCGCCCAGCAGGCCGGTCCATACCATCATGTAGCGGGCCACGTCCTCGGTCCAGATGGGCGGCGAGGAAAAGCCATAGCGCGCGATCACCTGGATCATCACCGTGATGAACATGCCGGCCAGGGCGGCCACGGCAACGCCCCGCGCGATGCGGTGCAAAAGGTCGCTCAGTCCGATGATGAAGGCGCGCATGGCGGGTTCCGTCTGTCAGGCTATGCGCGCCCCGCGGCAAACGGGACGCGCGTTTGGGGTCAGCGGGCGTCGGCGGCCAGCGCCTGCCACGCGGCGACGTCATCGGCGGGCATCAGGCCCGAGTCGTAGACCGCCAGAGACTTTTGCCGGAAGGCGTCGCGCTCGGACGCATCGAGTCGTTGCACGGACACACCGGCCTCTTCCAGTGCTTCGAGAGACGAGACCGAAACGCGGTCCAGCCATTCCTGCGTCGCGGAATCGGCGGTCTCGACGGCGGCATCCACGGCAGCGCGTTCTTCGTCGCTCAGGCCATCATACCACATGCGGGATGCCAGAACCGCGCGCGCAGGCATGATGACACCCGCGTCGGCAAAGTTCTTCACGAAGTCGGTCTGGCCGAACATGATCGGCACGAAGGGCGAGTTCAGATAGCCGTCGATCACCCCGGTTTGCAGGCCAGCGGGGACTTCGCCCCAGGGCACGATGGTGCCCGAGCTGCCCCAGGCCTCGTACATGGCGATCTGCGCATCGTCGAGCGCGCGCATCCGCAGGTCGGCCATGTCGGAAGGCGCGCGCACCGCCGTGTCGGTGGTGATGATGCCCGAGGACGGCCCGAGCGGGGCGATGGCCAGCAGCATGGCGTCCTGTGGGGCCAGCGCCTCGTTCACGCGATCAAAGATGGCGCCCTTGTGCAATGCGCGCTGCATGTGGGCTGCATCGTCGAACAGATACGGCAGACGAAGCCCGTAGACGAAGGGCTCGACCTGCGCGACCGAACGGATATCCGACAACGAGATTTCAAGCAGGCCCGTGGTGACCTGGTCGAACTTCTCGGCCTCGTTGCCGACGGCACCGCGCGGCATTTCGCGCACGTCGAACCCGGCCTTGGTCAGCTCGGCGCCGAAGGTGGCCGCCCAGTTATAGGACCCCGAGGTTTCGAGGTCGGGCGCGCTGTCCAGCGCGATCTTCACTTCGGCCGTGGCGGCGGTGGCCGCAAGCATCAGGGCCGACAGGGCAAAGGCTTTGAATTGCATAGAGGTTCCTCCCAGTATGTTTTCAGTTCACGGAAAATCCGGCCAGCCGCGGAACCGTCAGAGTGAGTTCGGGCCAGTAGGCGAGCGCCAGCAGCAGCAGGATCTGCACCGCCACGAAGGGCAGCGCGGCGTAGGCAAGGCGCCAGTAGTTCAGCTCGGTCAGGGCGGCGACCACCACGAGACATTTGCCCAGGGGCGGTGTTATCAGGCCCACACACAGGTTGAAGCACAGGACCACGCCCAGATGCACCGGGTCGATCCCCTGCGCCAGCGCCTGAGGTGCGAACAGCGGGATCAGCAGGGTCATGGCGACGGGCGTGTCCATGAACATGCCCGCGATCAGGAAGATGCCCACCAGGAAGAACAGGTAGCGCGGACCGGTCAGACCGATGGACTCGACCCAGTCGGCCAGCATTTGCGACCAGCCCATCTGCCCCGCAAGGAACCCCAGCACCGAGATCGCCGCGAGGATGATGAAGATCGTCCCCGTCAGCCGCGCCGTGGCCTCGAGCGCGTCGAACAGCATGCGCCATGACAGGCCGGTATAGAACTGGCCCGCGATCAGGGCGAAGAGAACGGCAATGGCCGAGCCTTCGGTCGGCGTGGCAAGGCCCAGCACGAGCGACCCGAGGATGACCACCGGCAGGAGCAGGGCCGGAGCCGCGCGGCGCAGACTGGGCCAGAAGGCGGGCGCATCCGCCGCGGCGCCGCCGGGGTGGTTGCCGATGCGCGCCATGACCGCGTTCAGGACCATCAGCGAGACCGCCAGCAGGATGCCCGGCACGATACCGGCGGCGAACAGCGCCGCGACCGAGGCCCCGGTGAGGCCGCCATAGATGATCATGATGATGGACGGCGGGATGATCGGCCCGATCATCGAAGAGGCCGCCGTGATCGCGCCGGCGTAGTAGGGGCTATAGCCGCGCTCGACCATCTCGGGGACGAATGTCCGCGACAATGCGGCGCTGTCGGCAATGGCCGAGCCCGAGATCCCGGCAAAGAACACGCTGGTCAGCACGTTGACATGGCCCAACCCGCCCCGGAACCGCCCGACCACGGACAGGGCAAAGTCGATCAGGCTGCGGGTGACACCCGCGCGGGTCATGATTTCTGCCGTCAGGATGAACAAGGGCATGGCCATGAAGGCAAAGACATCAAGCTGCGCAAAGATCCGTTGCGGCAGGATCGACAGGAATTGCGCCTTGCCTGCCATCACGAAAGACAGCACCGACACCGCGCCCATCAGGTAGGCAAAGGCCGTCCCGCTGATCAGCAGCAGCACGAAGATGACAGGAATGGGCCACATGATGTCCGGTCCTTTATACCGCGGTCGTCATCTCGGGACCGCCTGCGGTGTTGGTCACCGGCGGATGGGTCACGATCGAGCGCAGGTCGACGGTGCTGCGCTGCAGGGCATCAAGGTCCGGGCGTGGCCGGGCCGTTGCCGGGTCCCGGGCAAAGAACGTCTCGACGCTACGGGCCGCGGCCAGCAGCCCGACATCGCCCCGCACCGGCCCCAGCATCTGCAATCCGAACGGCATGCCCGCCCCGTCGCGTCCGACGGGCAGAGAGATCACCGGCCCGCCACTCATCGAGCCACGATAGGTGAGCGCAAGCCAGCGGTAGTATATGTCCATCTCGGTACCGTCGATGCTGGCAGGATAGGCCTCGGTCCAGGGGAAGGGCGACACGGGAGAGGTGGGCACAAGGATCGCGTCCAGCCCTTCGATCCGCGCATTGAACCTGCGCAGGATACGGGTCTGTTCCAGATGCGCCCACGCCCTGTCCGCAAGGGTCATGGTCCGGCCCAGTTCGACATTGCGGTGGATATGCGGGCCGAAATCATCGGGGAAGGCTCGGGTCGCCTCGTCGAACCCGGCAAGGAAGCTTTCGGCACGCAGGATGTCAAAGGCGCGGTCCATCTCGCCAATGTTCAGATCGACCTCGCGCAGTTCGGCGACGTGAGGGGCAAGCGCCGCGACACGGGCGCGGAAGGTGGCGCGGATATCCGGATCGACCGGCGCGCCGCCGAAATCCTCGCTGATGCCCAGCCGCAGGGACGACAAGGGCACGTCGGGCAAGGCATCGAACCGGGCGGGGTCAGAGGGGCAGGACAGCGGATCGCCTGCGTCAAAGCCATGGCAGGCGCGCAGCATCAGGATCAGGTCGTCCATGTCGCGCGCCATCGGCCCCAGCACCGAGATCGCCGACCAGCCCACGGGCCGTGTCGGATGCGCGATCACGTCGACCGACGGGCGGTAGCCGACAATGCCGCACAGCGCGGCGGGCAACCGCAACGAGCCCCCGGTGTCCGACCCGGTGCAGAGCGGCAGCAAGTCCGCCGCCAGGGCCGCCGCCGATCCGCCCGAAGACCCCCCCGCGACCAGCGCCGGGTTGAACGGGTTGCCGGTTGCGCCCCAGACCGGGTTGCGCGTGTTGCCGCCCGCACCCAGCTCGGGCACGTTCGTCTTGGCCAGCACCGTCGCACCCTGGGAGCGCAGGCGCGCGACCATTGGCAGATCGACCCTGGGGATGTTGCCCCGGGCGCGCGGACTGCCATGGGAGGTCAGCAACCCGGCGGTATCCTGCAGATCCTTGACGCCGATCGGAAGCCCGTCGAGCAGCCCCCTGGGCGTGCCGTCTTTCCAACGGCGGGTCGCCTGCGCCGCCTCGACCGCCGCGCGTTCGCTGTCAAAGGCGGTCAGCGCGTTGATCGCCGGGTTCAGCGCCGAAATGCGGTCCAGGCAGGCTTCGAGGAACACACTGGGAGTCAGAGAGCCATCGGCGAAAGCGGCCATGATGTGCCGCGCGGACATCTGCGCTGAATCGCTTGTCGTCATGCGCCCCGGGCCGTCTCGGCCCGCCCCCCTTTTGAACGTCGGGTGAGGTTACAGGACGATTTTCCCGCGCGATAATGACTTTTGGCTAAGACACATTAACCAAATGGAATGGTCTGACGCTGCGAGGCGGCTTCGATCAGGCACTTCCGGAACAAGGTCGCCGGGCTGTTCACGTCTGTGTCTTCGCTGCGCCAGAAACAGCGCACTTCGGACAAAAGTCCCTTGGTATCAAGCGGCAGGATCACCAGATCCCCCCGGGCCGCATGGGACGCCGCGAGACTGCTGGGGAAGAAGCCCAGGGTCGGCGTCTGCTTGAGCAATTCGATGTTCAGCGACAACGCCGAAGAGGCGATGATGTTGGCCGGCGGGGCCAGACCGTGACCGGCAAACATGGCATCCAGCGCCCGACGGGCGACCGAATTGGCCTGCGGCAGGATCCACGGGCAGGCCGCCGCCTGCGCCCAGGTCATGCTTTCGACGTTGTCCAGCTGTTGCGCGCGCCCGCCGACCACCACCACGGGTTCGCGGAACAACATGGTCTGATCCACGCCCTCGAACGTGTTGGGCTGCCATATCCGCGCGATCAGAAGGTCGATCTGCCCGGCTTCGAGCGATGGAAAGAGCGATACGAAATGCCCCTCGCTGATGGCAATGGTCGAACGGGGGGCACTGCGCTTGAACAGGCTGATCGCGCCCGGCAAAAGGATCGGCGCGACCGAGGCCACCACCCCCACCTGCACCGGCCCCGAGGCCCCGCTGACCATCGCATCAAGGTCGAACGCCGCGCGGTCGATCTGGCCCAGCACAAGACGGGCGTGTTCCGCAAGGCGCTCTCCGACCGGCGTCAGGAACAGGCGATTGCGCTCGCGCGTTACGATCGGCGTGCCCGCGATCTGTTCGAACTCGTTGATCTGCTTGGATACCGCCGGCTGCGTCACGTTCAATGCATCAGCCACACGCGCGACAAGCTTGTGTTCGGCCAGGCCCGCAATCACGCGCAAATGCCGCAAGCTGAGCTGCTTCTTGAAGTGGTCGCTATGGATCTTGTGTCTCCTCGTGTCGGGCCGACAATCGTCAGACAAACGCAAAAACCGACGGCGTGCAATTTCGTATTGCAACACGCGAAGGGCCCTGTCCCAGCTGGCGCCGGGAAACGGGACGGGCTCGGCATGGGAGAACGGCGTTGTGCAGCTGCATTCCACGCATCGTGGTGTTTGTCCGGTCACGACCTGCCCGTCGATATACTTGGTCTGCAAGTGACAGGCGCGGAGATGGATGCCGCGACCAAGGTGCGGATGAAGGACGTGGACGACGCGGCAACCGACGCGAAGAGCAGATCTTGGAAGACCGAAAGCAACGTCACGATCCGCATCATGCAGACGTAAACAGTGCGAATTGTGGCTCGTCAGCCGGATATAGCGCTTCGCGGGCCGCAGGCTGTCAAATTCACGCCTTTCCGGCCCCGCTGGACACCTATATCCAGCAGGCCTTAATTCAAGCAGCGGCCTTCATGATGTCGGCGACCGTCCAGTACGCCTTGCGCCAGGCGGCTTCCTGCTGTGGATCAAGCTTGCCACCGGCAGCGTCCCCAAGTGTCTTGATCAGGGTCGTCCCGACGATCTCATAATGTTCGCGCCGCACACCAAGTTCGGCGTGGACCTGTCCAAGATGGCGTAGAGTCGGAAGGAGCGCATCGAACTGATCCAGCCCCTCCACCACGATTGCCAGCGTTTCCATCAATTTGCGCCCCTGGACCCGGGCGGACGCGTTGAACATGGACTTCGTCTCAGGCGCCGTGCGGAACAGATTGTCGTAAAACAATTCACCTGCGCGATCGCGATCGGCCACGACAGCAAGCCAGCTGGAACGGATGGCTGCGATCTCTGTCTGTGTCAGCATTTGTCGTCTACCTCGGTTTCCATCGGTTTCAGAACCACTCGAACTCTTCCTCGCTCTCCTGTTCGGTCTCCGCGTTGTTGGCCGGGGCCGGGATGTCAGCCGATCCTCGGCACAGGTTGTCGTGGATCTCGCGTTCCTCGGGCACTGAATAAACCGCCCGCAGCGCTTCGGCGGCCTCTCGCGCCTGCGGCACCTTCAGCAGAGCGGGCGCATCCGAAGGCGACAGCCCATCCGACAGCGCCTCGGCCAGGCCCTGCACGGATCGCGCCGCGGATTGCTGCGCGCGCATCTGCTGCGCGCAGCGCGAGAAATCTGCGATCGCGGATGGGCCTATTTCCGTCGTCGCTCTGAGATTGTGGTCGAAATCGCGCCACAGGCACATCATCCGGCCCAATCCCGCGAGCCGGTCTCCGATATCGTCAAGTTCGTCCGCGACGCTGCCTTCGCTCTTTTCGATCGTTCCCACGATTGTCGATCTGACCATCTCGAGGCAGACAACAATGTCCTGACGGGCAGCAAGGCAATGATCGACCAGCTCGCTGATCTGCTTGGCGACATAAGATATCGCCGCGCCCTTCTCGGTGGACGCCCGGCTGCGAAGGGACACGTTGTAACTGCCCAGCTTCATTTCGATATCGACAGCCGATTGCTCGGCCATGACCCGCTGCATGTTGCCCGTGATGTGCCGCAGCTTGCGCAGTTTTCCGTCCAGGATGCGCCGTTCTGCCTGCGATGCGTACAGCTTGGAGAGGCCGGATCCGCACAGATCCTGAAGCGACTGCAGCAAGTCCGCGATATCGGACCCGCCCAGGTGCGACCGCCCCCATTCGACCAGCCCTCCCGTTTTCGCAGACACCTCCGACATCGCCATCGACACACGGTCCAGATCGGTGCCAAGCGCGCGCCCGGCGGCGAACAATTGCGCCGAAACCAGCAGCATGATCAGGTCATGTGCTTCGGGCGCTTCACGTCTCGGCGGGCAGGACGCGATGCCGGCGCGCGCGTGTTCCAGCCTCTGCCGGAAACTGTCGCCGACCTGCAGGGCAGAGATCGCGCGCGACATCAGATCAGAAAGTTGCGTGGTCACACCGGCCACATGGTCGGCGTCCTGCTTGGCGGCATTCAGCCGCGGCACGATCGTCTCCGCAAGGTCAAGAAGATCCGCGCTCAGGCTGGCGAGCGCATCAAGCCCGGCCTCGGCAAAACTCGCCTGCCCGGCCCGAACCTCGCGGGTTTGTCCCAGGATTGCCTGACTGTGCTGGTGAAGTTCCTCGTATCCGGTCCTGCTGCTGGCGGTCAGCTCTCTGATCTTGTGAGAAAAGGCGTGTTCGCCATCCAGGCCGAACTCTTCCTCCACCACCCTTGCAGTGCTGGTGAAGACCTGCAACGTCTGCACCCGGTCCTGAAGCCGCGCCAGAGGCGGCATCGCCGTCTGCAGATTGCTTTCGATCTCGGAAATCGCGCTGCATTCGCGGCCAAAGGCTTCACGGGTCCCGGCGAACTGCCGCGCCATTGCCTTGACGGCAGCCGCGATATCTTCGGCGGACATGGCCATAAGGCCGTCACGATAGGACCCGAGCACACCGACAAGATCGAGTATCTGTGCCTGCCCGGAGGCAAGGGCGTCCGCCGCTTCCGTGAAGACGGCCTCGACCGCGCGAATTTCTTCGTCACAGCCCGCAAGTACTTCATGTGCGCCGGACGCTGGGCTGGCCGAGTTCACCATTCGGTCAATGTCCTCGCTCTTCCGTTCTCAGCACAATCGGCCCCGACACGCATCGGATCGCACGCCAGAGGGCAGGATAGGACAGCGGTCTTAATGTTTGGTTAGACGGGTTCGATCAGGCCAAAGGGCGATTCAGTAACTGGTAAGACTTTGGCGCTAGTGACGGAGCATCCTTGTCACAAAAGGAGGGATGTCATGGCATCGTTCGCAATAGGCGGGATCGAGGAGTGCCGACTTCGTCTTGCCTCCAGTCTGGATGACGGTGTCGAGGTGGTGCGCCTGACCGAGGCGGACACGTTCGACACATGCGGTGCCCAGCTGCTGGCCAGTGCGGTCCAGACAGCCAGGTCGCGCGGCAGGGACCTGGCGATACAGATGCCCGAGGGGGGCGAAGCGCTGCGCCTGTGGCAGTCGCTCGGTCTGGATGCACTCTGCCGGGCCGAACCCGTCACCACGGGCTTCACTGCCCCAGAGGGCGGCACGTCATGAGCGGCGAAATCCTGGTGATAGACGATTCCGATTCGGTCAGGCGCCTCGTCACTTCGGCGCTGCGACTGGCCGGCTATCAGACGGTCGAGGCGCCGGACGGCCAGATCGGGCTGGACAAGGCGCGCTCAAAGATGCCGTCGGCGGTGATCACCGACCAGAACATGCCAAACCTTGACGGAATAGGCTTCATCCGGGCCTTCCGCCAATTGCCCGGCAGCGCCGGCGTGCCGGTCATTTTCCTGTCCACGGAAAATGCGGACACCTTGAAGCACAAGGCGCGGGAAGCCGGGGCAATCGGCTGGATGACCAAGCCCTTCGACGACCGCAAGCTGATGAGCGTGGTGCAGAAAGTGCTGGGCAGATGACCGACGAGACCGAAGAGCTGTTCCAGATCGAGGCCCGCCAACTGGCTGAAAGTCTCGAAGCCGGATTGCTCGACATGAAGTCGCGCCCGGATGACAAGGCGCTGATCGACAGTGTGTTCCGCGACCTGCACACGCTCAAGGGCACGGGCGCGATGTTCGGCCAGACCGAACTTGCGCAGTTCCTGCACAATTTCGAAACGGCGTTCGAAGCGGTGCGCGATGGCCAGTTCCCCGTCACGCCGGTGCTGATCAACCTGGGTCTCAGGGCGCGCGATCACGCGGTCAGCCTTCTGGAAGGAGGTCCGCCCGACGCCGGCGCGCCTCTGCTGGCCGAGCTCGACGCGCTGGTCACGGGCGCCGTGCCTGCCGACACCGACGCGCCGGCAGACTGGCGGTTGACCTTCCGCCTGGCGCCCGATTGCCTGGTCCTGGGAACCAGGCCGCACACATTGCTCGATGAATTGCGCGAGATGGGCGCGTCGGACATCGAACCTCTGCTGGACAGGCTTCCGGATCTGCCGGACCTCCGCCCCGACCTGTTGCACATCGGCTGGCGCATGGTCCTGCCCGGTTCACGGACCGAGGAGGAGATCCGCGAGGTCTTCGTGTTCAATGAAACGGAGCTTGTGTTCGACCTCAGCCGCGCCACAGAGGATCCGACGCCCCACGTCAAGGAAACGGCGCCATCGCCACAGGGTGGCTCGGCCGCGCCGGAACGCGCGATGATGCGCGTCCCGGCAGAGCGTCTGGATGAAATGATGGACCGGGTCGGCGAACTGGTGATCGCCGAGGCGCGCCTGTCAGAGCTGGTCGCCCAGGCGGGAAATCCGCAACTGGTTGCCGTCGCCGAGGAAATCCAGAGGCTTGCGACGGGGATGCGCGAAACGACCATGTCCATCCGCATGACACCGATCGGGTCGATCACCGGTCGGTTCCGGCGCCTGATCCACGATCTGAACACAACGCTGGGCAAGCAGATAGAATTCGAGACCGACGGCGAAGACACCAAGCTGGACAAGACCGTGATCGAGATGCTCGCCGACCCGCTCATGCATCTGATCCGCAATGCCGCCGATCACGGCCTGGAGGCCGCCCCGGACCGCCGGGCGATGGGCAAGCCCGATACCGGCACGATACGGCTCGCTGCACGCTATTCCGGGGCCGAGGTGGTGATCACCCTGTCGGACGACGGACGCGGCCTGGACCCCGACCGTATCCGCGCCCGGGCCGAGGCGCGAGGCCTGATCGCGCCGGATGCCGACATGGATGTCGCCAAGATCCAGGCCCTGATCCTGGAACCCGGGTTTTCCACCGCCGATACCGTCACGGAACTGTCCGGGCGTGGTGTCGGGATGGATGTGGTCAAACGCACCATGGAGCAATTGCGTGCCAGCATCGACATTGAAAGCGAACCCGGCCACGGCACGCAGATCCACATGCGCCTTCCCCTGACGCTGGCAATCATCGACGGGCTGCTGGTTGAAATCGCGGGCGAAAGGTACACGATCCCCCTTCTGGCCGTAGAGCACATCATCGAACTGCCCGAGGACCACGCGGCTCACGACGACGGCACGAGGTTCCTGAACATCCGCGACCAGCTGGTGCCCTTCCTGCGCATGCGCGACCTGCTGGACAGCTCGGGCCCTCCCGCTCCCTTCCAGAAGGTGATCGTGGTAACAGCCGGCGAATTGCGTGTCGGCCTGACCGTCGACCGGATCATCGGCTCCAGCCAGACGGTGATCAAGCAGCTCTCGCCGTTGCACAGCGGGCTTAAGATCTTCTCCGGGGCAACGATCCTTGGCGACGGGTCCGTCGCCCTGATCCTCGATGTCCCCCAACTGGTCGCGTTCGGGCAGAGCCGCGAAAGCATGGAGGCCGCCTGATGCAGTCAGCGACCGCTCATGCCCCCCAGACCCCGGGCCACAGCGACAAGACGATGGTCACGCTCAGCCTGGGCGGCGGGCTTGTTGCTGTTCCAACCGCCATCCTGCGCGAAGTGATCGAACCCGGAACGATCACCCGCGTGCCCAATGCCCACGGCTTTGCCAAGGGCCTGATCAACGTCCGCGGCATGGTCGTCCCCCTGACCGACCTGCGCATCCCACTTCGGATGCCGATCCGCCCGCCGGACGAGGATACTCGCATCCTCGTGCTCGAACTCATGCTGGACGGCCGGCCTTCGGTCGTCGGCATCCTGGCCGAACAGGTGCATGAGGTGACGGATGTCGCGGGGGCCAGCCTTGAAGACGTTCCAAGCGTCGGTGCCCGCTGGCCCCGCCAGTTCGTCCAGGCCATCGGCCGAAAGGACAGCCGCTTTTTCATCATTCCCGACCTCGCTGCGATCTTCGCGGGCCACCTGGCTGGCTCCGACATCGCTGCCCTCCAAAATTAAGGACCAGCCATGCGCCTGACGCTGAAACTCAAGCTTTCCCTGACGCTTATCCTGCTGATCGCTGCCTCGATCGGCGCCAATTTCATGACGCTGAACAGCATGGCGGGCATGCAGAACCGGATGGATGACGCGATCAACGTGCAAGCCGAACGGGTCAGGCTGGCCGAAGAGATGGGACGCGAGCAATTGCGCATCCAGCGGGATGTGCGCGAATACATCCTTGCGGAAACCTTGACCATGAAGCGAGAAGTGAGGGCCGCGATGGATGCGGCACGGTCCGCGCATGACGACATTATGCAGAAGATGCGGACGATCGCGTCGGAGGAAGGCCAGCGCGGGCTTGACACGTATGAGGCCGTCCTCGCCGATATCCGCAACATCAACAGGCGGTCGATGGAAATCGCCGACCGGGGAGAGGCTCTGACGGCGTTTCGGCTTGTCAACGGCGAGGGCAAGACCGCCTGGCAGAAGATGGAGGCCGAGATCGGCTCCATTCTTGAAACCAATCGTGAAGGCCTGGCGCGCGGAGCAGAAACAGCCAAAGAGAACTACCTGAAGGCGCGCAACCTGACCTTCACGGTCATGGTCGCAATCGCCGCGGTGGGCGCCGTAGCGGGCCTGTGGATCGTACTGACCATTTCCCGGGGCCTTACCCGTGCCATAGCCTTGTCGCGCAAGGTGGCCGCCGGCGACCTGACCGAAACCGCGAAGATCAACAGCAATGACGAGATTGCGGACCTGCTCGGCGCGATGAACGAGATGACGCAGTCCCTGCGCCGGGTCGTGGGCGAAGTGACCAGCGGCGCCGGGCAGGCTGCCTCGGGCGCCGCCGAAATGGCCTCGACCGCCGAACAGCTCAGCCAGGGTGCGACCGAACAGGCGTCATCGACCGAAGAGGCGTCAAGTTCCGTGGAGGAAATGACCGCCAATATCAAGCAGACCGCCGACAACGCGACTCAGACCGAAGACATGGCCCGCAAGTCGGCCACTGACGCCCGCGACAGCGGCCGCGCCGTGTCTCAGGCTGTCGAGGCCATGAAGACCATCGCTGAACGCATCATGGTGGTGCAGGAAATCGCCCGGCAGACCGACCTTCTCGCGCTGAATGCCGCGGTAGAGGCGGCGCGTGCGGGCGAACATGGGCGTGGCTTCGCCGTCGTTGCCTCGGAGGTGCGGAAGCTGGCCGAGCGCAGCCAGACCGCCGCGGGCGAGATATCGTCGCTCTCCGGAGACACGGTGCGTGCGGCCGAAGAGGCCGGCAAGATGCTCGAAGGCCTCGTGCCGGATATCGAGCGGACCTCGGAACTGGTCAGCCAGATCAGCTCGGCCAGCCAGGAGCTGGCATCGGGCGCGACGCAGGTGAACCTGGCGATACAGCAGCTCGACAAGGTCACCCAGGAAAACACCTCCGCCTCCGAAGAGATGTCGGCAACCGCCGAAGAACTGTCCGCGCAGTCCGAGACGCTTCGCGCCGCGATTTCGTATTTCCGCACCGACAAGACCGCCCTGGCAGCCGAGGCTTCGGCAGCCGTGGCGCCGACAGCCAAACGGAAAGCCATGTCGAAACCCACCCGCAAATCGAGCATGCTTGAAGGGGGCGGGTTCGACTTTGACATGTCGGGGTCCGAAGACGACCTCGACGCGGATTTCATGCGACAGGTTTCCGGCAAGAGCAACGCCGCGTGAGCCCGGCACGATGGAACGCGTCGAAACGGTCGTAACCTTCGCAGTCGCGGACTCCCTTTTCGCTGTCGAGGTCGGCATCGTCCAGGAAATCCTGTCGCCCCAGAAGCCCTCTCGCCTGCCCAAAGCGCCGCCGCACTTCCTGGGGCTGATCGATGTCCGGGGCACTTCTGTGGCGCTGGTGGACCTGCGTTGCCTGCTCGGCGAGGACCCTCGCCCCGACGACGAGGACACGCGCATCATGTTGCTGTGTTTCGACGCCCAGGGCGAAAGGCATCACATCGCATTGCGCGTCGATCGCGTGATCGAGGTGGCTCAACTGGACGACAACGGCCATGTCTCGCCGCTCGGCGAAGCGAAAATGCTCGATTGGGATCCCCGGATGCTGCTTGGCATCGGCCGCCGTGACGGCATGATCATCGCGCTCCTGGATATCCGGGCGATCTTTGACCCGACGCTGATGTCGGCAACACGAGCCCTAAACGCCACGGCCGGGCCAGCGCAATGCCCGAACTGACCGCGCCCGGGCGTCGACAGCAACTTCGTGAGATGATCTATCGGGAAACCGGTATCAAGATGCCGGAAACCAAGGACAATCTCCTGGTCTCACGCCTGCGCCGCCGTTTCCTCGAAGGCGGGTTCCGCACGTTCGACGATTACCTCGGCCATCTCTTCGACTCGGGCGCCCTGCGCGACGAATGGGACCTGATCATCGATCAGGTAACAACCAACAAGACCGACTTCTTCCGCGAGCCGCGCCATTTCGATATCCTCCTGCGCCAGGCCGTCCCCGAAGCGCTGGGCCGCGCCCGGCCCGGCGCCACTGCCCGCTTCCGGTTGTGGAGCGCGGCCGCCTCCACCGGTGCCGAAGCATATACGGCTGCCATGGTGCTGGCGGATGCGGCGCTGAGGGATGCCCGGCTGGACTGGGCCATTCTCGGAACGGACATCTCGAAGAATGTTCTCACGCAGGCAGAGCGGGCCATCTACCCGACCGAGCAGCTGCACCCGGTTCCGGCCGATCTCAGGACGCGTTACGTCATGACCGGCAGGGGTCCCACCGGGGTTGGCCAATCCCGTATCGTGCCCGAACTTAGACGGAGAACCCGGTTCGCCGAACTTAACCTGACCGATCCGCCCTTCCCGGTGGCGCAGAACGTCGACGTGATATTCCTGCGCAACGTGCTGATCTATTTCGACACGGACCGGCAGGCCCGGGTCGTGAGCGAGGTAACGAACCATCTGCGCCCGGGCGGGTGGCTCTTCGTCGGACATGCTGAATCCATGATCGTCGAGGATCCGCGTCTGAGCCAGGTGGCGCCGGCCGTCTTTCGCAAAATGGAGGCGAACGCATGAGCCCGCACCGCGCGCCGATCCGCGTTATGATCGTCGATGACAGCGCAGCCGCGCGCGCGGCGTTGAAACGTTTGCTCTCCGCCGATCAGGGCATTGTCGTGACCGCTATGGCGAGCGATCCGTTCGAGGCCGCCGAGGAAATGCGCATCGCCCTGCCGGACGTCATGATCCTGGACCTGGCCCTGCCGCGCATGAACGGGCTGGTCTTCCTGCGCCGCATCATGGCCCAGCACCCCCTGCCCGTCGTCGTCTGCTCCAGCTTCACGACCGAGGGATCCGAGAACGCCATGCGCGCGCTTGAATCGGGCGCCGCCGAGGTTGTCGCCAAGCCTCGCCTGGCCAGCGATGCCGACTGGGCCGAAGCCGAGGTCAGGCTGTGCGACGCGGTCCGGGCCGCGGCATCGACACATCCGCAGCGCAAGGCAAAACCGGCTCCGAAAACGCTCAGCCCCGGCCCCAAGCTGACCGCCGACGTGATCCTGCCGCCCCTGCCTCCACGACCGAACGCCGGTCCGCCGAGCGGCGACGTCATCGCCATCGGCGCCTCGACCGGCGGAACCGAGGCACTGGTCAGACTTCTCTCGGCCCTGCCCACGGGCCTGCCACCCATCCTGATCGTGCAGCACATGCCCGAACATTTCACGCGGACCTTCGCACAGCGACTCGATGGGCTATGCCGACTGACAGTGTCCGAAGCGCAATCCGGTGACAGGCCGGAAATGGATCGCGTGTTCATCGCCCCCGGCAACCACCACATGCTGCTGCGGCGCAGCGGAGCTGGCTACATTCTTGACATCGTTACCGGCGAATGTGTTTCACGGCACCGCCCGTCAGTCGATGTGCTGTTCCGTTCGGTCGCCCAGAACGCGGGAAACAAGGCCATGGGGATCGTCCTGACAGGCATGGGAGACGACGGCGCGAAAGGGTTGCTCGAGATGCGGCAGGCCGGGGCCGTCACGCTGGTACAAGACGAAGCCTCGTCGGTCGTGTTCGGAATGCCAAAGGAAGCCCTTGCCTGTGGAGGCGCGGATACGGCCCGCCCCCTGAACCGGATCCCCACGGAAATCCTCACCTGGTCAACGAAACGGAAGAACACGCACCCCATCTGAGAATTCTGCTGCATGTGCTGCAAAGACGGGGAAGCGACATTCGTTGGCGGCGCGGACACCCACGCTCCCGCGTCATCGCAGCGGCATCGGAGAGTATCGTTCACCACCATCACGAATGGAATTCGGACAGCCGCAGCATGAGACTTTCACGCGAGCGGAAGGCCTCCAACGGAGAGCGCCGAACTGCTGATGTGAATATGGCAGACCATGAAGGGATTTGGTAGCGGAGGAGGGACTTGAACCCCCGACACGCGGATTATGATTCCGCTGCTCTAACCAACTGAGCTACTCCGCCAAACGTGAGCGCCGACGTAAGGAATGCGCCAAGCGGCGTCAAGTGGGAATTCCGGCCCGATCGCGAAAAGATCCCCCACGTCACACTGGCCCGTCTCACCCCCGGCGGACGGGCCGCGCGCCTGCCGCGTCTCGTCCGCGGACCACCGATGGCACAGGCGTAACCGACCAGCCTGCCGCCCACCTTTCCAACACGCCCGGCGCAGCGCCCACAGCCGCAGCTGGGCCCGCCGCCCTCGCGCCGCGCCCTGTCTTCACCTTTGCCCAAATACCTCCGGCGCCGTCACCCGCCACGGGCGCCGACGCCGCTTCAGGAGCGCCCTTCGCGCACCGTCTCGATCATCAGCGCCACGTTCTCGGGATCGGCGTCCGGCGTGATTCCGTGGCCCAGGTTGAAGATATGCGGCCCCTTCGAGAACGCCTCGACGATGGCCCGCGTCTCGTCCACCAGCGCCTGGCCACCCGTCACCATGTGCGACGACGCCAGGTTGCCCTGCACGCAGCCATCCACCTGCACGTGCTTCGCCGCCCAGGCCGCGTCGACCGAATTGTCCAGCGCCACGCAATCGACCCCGGTGGCCTTGGCAAACCCGACATAGGCCTCGCCCGCCTCGCGCGGGAAGCCGATCACCGGCAGGCCGGGGTGACGCGCCTTCAGCGCCGCCGTGATCTCGAGGCAGGGCTTCAGGGCGAAATCCTCGAAATCCGCGCCGTTCAGCGACCCCGCCCAGCTGTCGAAGATCTTCACCACCTCGGCGCCGGCCTCGACCTGGGCCGAGAGATATTCGATCGTGGCCGCCGTCAGCCGGTCGATCAGCGCCGAGAACAGCGCCCGGTTTTCCGCTTTCAGCGCATGGGCCGGGCCCTGGTCGGGCGTGCCGCGCCCGGCGATCATGTAGGTGGCCACCGTCCAGGGCGCGCCGGCGAAGCCGATCAGCGTGGTCTCCGACGGCAGCTCGCCCGAGAGGATCTTCACCGTCTCGTAGACCGGGCCGAGCGTCTCGTGGATCGCCTCGACCGGTTTCAGCGCGTCGAAATCGGATTGCGAGGTGATGGTCGACAGCCGCGGCCCCTCGCCGGTGACGAACCACAGGTCCGCGCCCAGCGCCTGCGGCACCAGAAGGATATCGGCAAACAGGATCGCCGCGTCGAAGCCATAGCGGCGGATCGGCTGCAGCGTCACCTCGGCGGCCAGGTCCGGCGTATAGCACAGCGACAGGAAGTCGCCCGCCTTGGCCCGCGTGGCTCGGTATTCCGGCAGGTACCGGCCCGCCTGACGCATCATCCATACCGGGGGCACCGGCAGCGTTTCGCCCGCAAGCGCCCGCAAGATTGTTTTCTGGTCGCTCATCTCCGCCTCCTGACCCGCCTCTCGTTCCGTCCTTGGGTCCGGCCTGTCAGGGCGGATGTCAAGCACCGGCAGGTTGTCAGGGCAAAAAGACGCGAATACAGATGAGCCATGACGATGCCGCTCCCCTCCCCCGACGCCCCCCTTGCCATCGGCACGCGCGGCTCCCCGCTTGCGCTTGCGCAGGCCCATGAAACCCGTGACCGGCTGGCCGCCGCCTTCGACCTGCCGCCCGAGGCCTTCACCATCGTGGTCATCAAGACCACCGGCGACGACCGCGCGATGATCGCCGCGGACCGGCCCCTGAAGGAGATCGGCAACAAGGGGCTGTTCACCCGCGAGATCGAGGCCGCGCTGCTCTCGGGCGAGATCGACATCGCCGTGCATTCGATGAAGGACATGCCGGGCGAGCAGCCCGAGGGGCTGCTGTTGAACTGCTACCTGCCGCGCGAGGACGTGCGCGATGCCTTCGTCTCGCCCTCGGGCACGGGGATTGCCGGGCTGGCGCAGGGCGCCGTTGTCGGCACGTCCAGCCTGAGGCGCCGGGCGCAGCTGCTGAACCGGCGCCCCGACCTGCAGGTGGTGGAATTCCGCGGCAACGTGCAGACGCGCCTGAAGAAGCTGCAGGACGGCGTGGCCGATTGCACCTTTCTCGCCATGGCCGGGCTGAACCGGCTGGGTGCCGTGCTGGGCGATGGCGGCATCCCCGCGACGCCGATCGCGCCAGAGGACATGCTGCCCGCCGTGGCCCAGGGCGCCATCGGAATCGAGCGGCGCGCCGACGACAGCCGCGTGGCCGGGATGCTGGAGGCGATCCACGACACGCCCACGGGCCAGCGGCTCGCGGCGGAACGCGCCTTCCTCGCCGCGCTCGACGGGTCCTGCGAAACGCCCATCGCCGGGCTGGCCGAGCTTGACGGCACCACCCTGCGCCTGCGCGGCGAGGTGCTGCGCCCCGACGGGTCCGATGCCCATGCCGACAGCGCCTCGGCCCCGATCGAGGACGGCCCCGAGATGGGCCGCGAGATGGCGCAGCGCCTGCTGGACAGGGCCGGCCCCGGCTTCTTCGACTGGAGATCGTGACGTCGCGGCCTGCTTGACCAAGGCCTGCCCGGTTTGTCACCCTTGACCCGTGGGTCGAGGAGGAGACGACCGCATGACACATCCAACACAACCGGCACGGCGGCTTGCGACACCGGGCAAGGCCTGGATGACCAGCGAAGAGATCCGCCCGCTGGCCGAACGCTCGGACCTGATCGGGGCGCTGCTGGTGGCCCATTGCTGGGCGGTGATCGGCGCCGCCCTGGCGCTTTTCGCGCTCTGGCCGAACCCGTTGACGGCGCTGATCGCGGTGATGGTGATCGGCTCGCGCCAGCTGGGCCTGGCGATCCTGATGCATGACGCGGCGCATAACGCGCTGTTCCGGTCGCGCCGGCTGAACGACATCATCGGAGAATGGCTGTGCGGCCGCCCGATCCTGGCCGAGCTGGCGACCTACCGCCATTACCACCTGACCCACCACCGCCACACCCAGACCGACAAGGACCCCGACCTGATCCTGTCGCGGAAATTCCCGACCACCCGCGCCTCGCTCCGGCGCAAGTTCCTGCGCGATCTCACCGGGCAGACCGGGGTGAAACAGCTGGCCGGGCAGATCGTGATGTCAGTCCGGCTGGCCGGGGATCACGACGCGGTCGAGGCGGCGGAACGCGACATGGCGCAGGCCTTCAAGGCGCCGGAGCTGTGGAAATCCCTGCCCGTCTTCCTCGCGGTGATCGTGGCGATGGGGCTGGCGGGACAATGGTGGTGGGGGCTGGCCTTCTGGCTGCTGCCCTACCTGACGTGGTTCCAGCTTGTCCTGCGGATCCGCAACATCGCCGAACACGGCGCCACGGAACAGTCCGAGGATCCCCTGCAGAACACCCGCACGACGCTGGCCGGCCCGGTCATGCGGTTCTTCCTCGCGCCCTACTGGGTGAACTACCACCTCGAACATCACCTGGTGATGCATGTGCCCTGTTACCGCCTGCCCCGGATGCACCGGCTTCTGGCGGACAAGGGCGTGGTGGCGAAGATGCGCGTCGCGCCCAGCTACTGGCACGCCCTGGGTGAGGCCGGCTGGCGCAAGGCCTGAGCCCGTCCGGTCGACACGAAAACGCCCCCTGCACCGATGCGGGCCGGGGGCGTTCCTTGCGGGTCCGGGCCAGCCCGGGGTCAGGCGCTGCTCACTCGGCGGCTTCGACCTTGTCCTGCGTCTTGGTCAGGAAATCCGAGGCCGCGTGGCGTTCATGCAGCTGCATCGCCGGATCGCCGAAGGTGCGGTTGACCATCCGGCCGCGCTGCACGGCGGGGCGGGCGTCGATCTCTTTCGCCCAGCGCAGCACGTGCGTGTAGCTTTCCACGTCCAGGAATTCCGCGGCATCGTACAGCCGCCCCAGCACCAGCTGCCCGTACCAGGGCCAGATCGCCATGTCGGCAATGGTGTATTCGTCGCCCACGATGAACTGCTTCTCGGCCAGTTCACGATCCAGCACGTCCAACTGCCGCTTGGACTCCATCGCGTAGCGGTCGATCGGGTATTGGTACTTCTCCGGCGCATAGGCGTAAAAATGGCCAAAGCCGCCGCCCAGGAAGGGCGCCGAGCCCATCTGCCAGAACAGCCAGGACAGCATCTCGGGCCGGTCCTTGGCCTTGCCCAGGAACTGGCCGAACTTCTCCGCCAGGTGCATCAGGATCGCGCCGCTTTCGAATACGCGGATCGGCTCGGAGCCGGAGCGGTCCACCAGCGCGGGGATCTTGGAATTCGGGTTCGCCTCGACAAAGCCCGAGCCGAACTGGTCGCCATCGCCGATCTTGATCAGCCAGGCGTCGTATTCCGCGCCACTCTCGCCGGCGGCCAGCAGCTCTTCGAGCAGGACGGTGACCTTCACGCCGTTGGGCGTTCCCAGCGAATAAAGCTGCAGCGGATGCTCGCCCACCGGCAGCTCCTTGTCATGGGTCGGCCCGGCAATGGGGCGGTTGGTCGACGCGAAGCGGCCGCCGTTCTCCTTGTCCCAGGTCCAGACGGCGGGGGGTGTATATGTGTCGGTCATGGTGGATATCCTGTTGGCGGTTCGCCCCGGATCTATGGCCGCGCGGCCCCGGGGTCATCGGTGTTCACGGGTAAGTGTAGGGGCTCAGACCCATTTCGCCAGCGGCGGAAGGCTCATGAGCACGGCATTGGCGTCATGCCCGGTTTCCAGGCCGAATTTCGTGCCGCGGTCGTAGACCAGGTTGTATTCAGCGTAGAGCCCGCGATGCACCAGCTGCGCGTCCTTGTCGGCCTCGTCCCAGGGCTGCACCCGGCGCTTTTCGACCAGCGGCACGAAGGCCGGCAGAAAGGCCCGGCCGATATCCTGGATCAGGGCGAAATCCGCCTCCCAGTCGCCGGTGCAATGGTCGTCGAGGAAAATGCCGCCGACGCCCCGCGCGCGCTTGCGGTGGGGGATGAAGAAATATTCGTCCGCCCAGTCCTTCAGCCGGGGGTACAGGTCTGCGCCGTGCGGATCCAGATGCGCCTTCTGCTGGCCGTGGAAATGCGCGGTGTCGGCGTCGTATTCCAGGCAGGGGTTCAGGTCGGACCCGCCGCCGAACCACCAGGCATGGGGCGTCCAGAACATGCGGGTGTTCATGTGCACGGCCGGAACATGCGGGTTCTGCATATGCGCCACCAGCGAGATGCCCGACGCCCAGAAGCGCGGGTCCTCCGCCATGCCCGGAATGCCCTTGCGCGCGGCCATGGCGGCCTGCGCCCGGTCGCCCAGCGTGCCGTAAACCTCCGAGACATTGACGCCGACCTTCTCGAAGACCCGGCCACCGCGCATCACGCTCATCAGCCCGCCACCGGCATCTCGCCCGTCCGGGGCCGCGCGCCTGGTTTCGGTCACCTCGAACCGGCCCGGCGCCGCATCCGACAGGGGGCCGGTGTCATGGCTGTCCTCCAGCCCCTCGAAGGCGGCGACGATCTCGTCCCGCAGCGCGCGGAACCACTGCGCGGCCCGAGATTTTTCGTCCGAAAAATCTGCGCCGATCTCCGAAACCGTGTCAGAGCCCATCTGGTCTTTTCCTTTCCCTTCGTCTCGCCGGACAAGATTTTTCGGACGAAAAATCTCGACCACGCGTCAATGCGCCGGCGCCGCCACCGGGTCCAGCAGCGTGCGGCCGCCGTCCAGCGTCAGGATCTGCCCGGTCATGAAGCCCGCCGCGTCCGAGGCCAGGAACTGCACCGCCTCGGCCAGTTCGGTGGGCGCGGCGATGCGCGACAGGGGGGTGTGATCCTCGATGTCCCGGCGATATTCCCGGTTGTCCTTCAGCGTCGATTTCAGCGAGGCGCTCATGACCGAGCCGAAGGCCACCGCGTTCACCCGGATCCGGCTGGGCGCCAGCGCCACCGCCAGCGAGCGCGTCATCTGGTCCAGCGCGGCCGAGGCCACGGAATAGGCCATCAGGTCCGGATGGGTCCGCCGCGCGGCGATCGAAGACAGGTTGATGATCGACCCGGCCGGCCGGTCGCTGTCGTCGTCGTCGGCCTGCTTGATCATCCGTTTCGCCACCAGCTGCGACAGCCGCAGCGAGGGCATCAGGTTCTGGTTCAGCAGGGCGATCACGCTGTCGTCGTCGGGATCCAGCGGATCCGACGGCACCACCTGCCGCGCGCCGTTCACCAGGATATCGACCTGGTCATAGGCGTCGATCGTGGCCGACAGCAGGTTGGCGATGGTCAGCTTCTCGCGCAGATCTCCGGCGAAATAGCGCACGTTCTCGGCCTGCTCGGCCCCGCCGAGTTCCTCCTTCAGGCGCTTCTCGTCGACATCGGCGAACATCACGTTGGCCCCCTTCTCGACGAACAGCCGCCCGATGGCGAGGCCGATGCCGTTGGCGGCGCCGGTCACGATGGCGGTCTTGCCGGTTATGGCAAAGGACATGAAAGGCTCCTTATCGACTTGGCGTCAGTCTAACCCTCATCCGCGGCGACCGCGAGAGGGACGCTCGGCGCGCAGGATCTTGAACCGTCCGTCGCCTCCGATCTGCTCGGATGTCGTGAACAGCGCGGACAGATCGGCCTCGTAGGGCAGCTGCCGGTTGGCCACGAGGAACAGCCGCCCGCCCGGCGACAGCATCCGCGCCGCCGCGGCGATAAAGCCACGGCCAAGCTCCGGATCGGCGGTGCGGCCGGTGTGGAAGGGCGGGTTCATCACCACGACATCCGGCACAGCGTCCGGCATCCAGCTGCGCGCATCGGCCCAGTAAAACCGCGCCCTGAGGTCCGTCACATTGGCCCGCGCGCAATCCAGCGCCCGCGCATCCGCCTCCACCAGGTCCAGCCGCTTTACCCCGGCGTCCTGCAGGACCCGGGCCGCAAGAAAGCCCCAGCCCGCGCCCAGGTCCACCACGTGGCGGCCCAGCTTGCCCGGCAGCGCCCCGGCCAGCAGGGCCGAGGCCGGGTCCACCCCGTCGGCCGAGAACACGCCCGGCACCGTGCGGAACCCGTCCGCCTCGCCCGGCGTCTCGCGCCAGTCGGCGAAGGCTTCCGAATCCGGTGCGACGGTCCAGGCAATCTTGCCATGGGCCTTGGACAGGGTGCCCTCGACCCCGGCCCGCTTGCGCAGATCCTTCAGAAGCGATTCGATCCCGTCGGTCTTGGCGCCATCCACCACCAGCGGCCCGTCGCAGACCCCGGCCGCCTGCGCGACCAGCGCGCGGGCCAGGTCCTTCGCGCGGGGCAGGAAGACCACCACCGCCGCGAACCGCTCGCCCTCGGGCACCGCGACTGCCATCTCGAACCCGCGTGCGGCCAGCGCATCGTGATCGGGCCGCATCGGCTGCACCGCCAGCACACGCTCGCGCGGCAGCGCCGACAGCTCGGCCCCGGCCGTGGGATGCAACAGCAGGATCTGCCCTTCATCGGGCAGCACGAGATCCCCGTTCTCCAGAACGAGACTCAGGCGGGCAGACATGAAACCCCCGCCGCGAAAGTGTCAGCGCATATCATGAAACAGGACCGGCCCCGGGATGTAACCCCGCGCTCAGTCTTCCTTTTCCATCGTGCATTGCAGCGGATGCTGGTGGCGGCGGGCGAAATCCATCACCTGGCCGACCTTGGTTTCGGCGATCTCGTGGCTGAACACGCCGACAACGGCGACGCCTTTCTTGTGGACGGTCAGCATGACCTCGAACGCCTGGGCATGGTTCATGCCGAAGAACCGTTCCAGCACGTGCACGACGAATTCCATCGGCGTATAGTCGTCGTTCAGCAGAAGCACCTTGTAGAGCGGCGGGCGCTTCGTCTTCGGACGCGTCTCGACAAGGATCGAGGCGTCGGACTCGTCGTCATCCTTGTCCGACATCATCAATGGTGCGGTCATCATTGGCAAATCACCCGGATCCGGTTTCGCAGGGCTGGTCGGTGTTATATAACCGATACGCCCGAATGGAAAAGGGAAAGCTAACGGATGGGTCACAACATCACCACCATCGGGTTCGATGCCGACGACACGTTATGGCACAACGAACGCTTCTACCAGCTCACGCAGGAGCGCTTTGCCGACCTGCTGGCGGACCATGCCGATCCCGATCACCTGGCGGAACGGCTGCTCGCGGCCGAGCGCCGCAACCTCGGGCATTACGGCTATGGCATCAAGGCGTTCACCCTGTCGATGATCGAAACCGCGATCGAGGTCACGGAGCAGCGCGTGCCGGCCTCGGTCATCGCCGAGTTGATGGCGGCGGGCCGCGAGATGCTGCGCCACCCGATCGAACTGCTGCCCCATGCGCGCGAGGCGGTCGAGGCCGTGGCCGGAACCCATCGCGTGGTCCTGATCACCAAGGGCGACCTGCTGGACCAGGAACGCAAGCTGGCGCAATCCGGGCTGGGAGAGCTGTTCGACGGGGTCGAGATCGTGTCGGAGAAGACGCCCGACACCTACCGCGCCATCTTCGCCCGCCATGGTGACGGGCCCGACCGCGCGCTGATGGTCGGCAATTCCATGCGCTCGGACGTGGTGCCCAGCATCGAGGCCGGCAGCTGGGGCGTGCATGTCCCCTTCGGCCTGGTGTGGGAGATCGAGCGCGCCGATCCGCCCACCGACGCGCCCCGCTTCCGCGAGATCGCCGATCTGGGCGAACTGCCCGCCCTGGTGGACGAGATCGGCTGACCGGCCCTCATGCCATAGCCCGGCAGCCCGCCGGCCGGCACGCTTGCCCCGGGGTCACCCTGCGGCTAGCCTGAGCCCGATCCCTCAGGTCGGAGCCCCGGATGACCCTGCCGACGCGCCTGCTCTGGAGCATTGCGATCGCCGCCGGAATTGTCGGGGTCGTGGTCTGGAGCATCCTGTTCCTGCGCCCGCCCGGCGAGCTGGTTCTCGCGGCGGGGCCCGAGGACGGCGCCTATCACCGGGTGGCGGCCAGGTACCGTTCGGTGCTGGCACGCGACAATATCACGGTGCGGATCCTGCAGACCGAAGGATCCGCCGAGAACGCCATGCTGCTGGCGCAGGGCGAGGCCGACGCCGCGCTTCTGCAGGGCGGGGTCGGTGTGCCCTCGGCGGATGTCGAATCCATCGGCAACGTCTTCAGCGAACCGCTGCTGCTGCTCTACGAAACCTCGAACCCGATCAGCCCGAACCCCGCCGACTGGCGCGACCTGCGGATCAATGCCGGCGTCGAGGGGTCGGGCACCCGCGTCGCCTTTGCCCAGTTCGAACGCGCCGTGGGCCTGTCACCGGACGCCAATATCCATACCGAGCTCGGCTATTCCGACGCCGTCGCCGCCCTGTCGGCCAACGAGATCGACATCGCCGTCTTCGTCGCCCCGATCGACGCCCCCTACCTGCGCAACGCCTATGCTGCCGGCAATCTCGGCGTGCTGCAGCCGCAATTCGTCGAGGCCCTGTCGCGCCGGATGCCAAGCGCCTCGCTGGTCGATATCCCGCCCGCCGCGGTCAGCTTCAACCCGCCCTTCCCGTCCGGACGCCGCGAGCTGCTCGCGCTCGAAGCGCGGCTGGCGATCCGCGACGACCTTCACCCGGCCCTGGTCAACCGGCTGGCGATGGCCGCTCTCGAAATCCACGGCGGACGCAGCATCCTGCAGGACGAGGGCGAATTCCCCTCGGTCACCAATTCCGACATTCCCATCAACAACGCCGCGCGCAGCCTGATCCTGAACGGACCCCCGGTGGTGCAGGAGTGGGTGCCCTACTGGATGGCGGCACAGCTGAACCGTGTCCTGATCCTGCTGCTGCCGCTGCTGTTCATCGTGCTGCCGCTGCTGCGCGCCCTGCCCAGCCTCTACGCCTATGCCCAGAACTACCGCGTCTGGCAGAACTACCCCACCATGCGCGAGATCGAGGACCGGCTCGAATCAGGCAGCGACCTGGAAACGCTCGATGCCATGGCCCGCCGCCTGCGCGCCCTCGATGCCCGGCTGGCCCACCTGAAGCTGCCCGCGGCCTATCGCCAGACCGCCTTTCAGGCCCGCGTTCACATCGAACTGCTGCAAAGACGCATCATAACGGAACGCCAGCGGCTGAATGCCGCGACCAGCGCACCACCCCAGATTGCGGATACGCGCGAGGAGGCAACTACATCTTGATTCATCATGAATCTGCCTCAACCTTTCCTCGCAAGTCTCAGGTTTATTTCAAATTTCCTCTGTGTTACCTTTATGCCAAGAATTCCAAAACAGGCACCTGAACAACAGGCGCCAAGAGGCAGACAGAGGCAAAAATCGTGCAGGTTCGGCTATTCTCGCCGGCCCGTCTGGGGTTCGCATTTCTGATCGCGGCGATGATGTTCGCTGCGCTTCCCGCACTTGCGGCTCCCTACGCGGCCATGGTTATCGACGCACGCACCGGGAAGGTGCTGCATTCCCGAAACGCGGACGCCAGGCTTCACCCGGCCTCGCTCACCAAGATGATGACGCTCTACATCGCCTTCCAGGCGGTCGAGAACGGCGAGATCGGGCTGGACGACCAGGTCCGGATCTCCAGCCACGCGGCCAGCGAGCCGCCGTCGAAACTGGGCCTTCGGTCGGGACAGACCATCGCCTTCCGCTACCTGATCCGCGCGGCGGCGGTGAAATCCGCCAACGATGCGGCCACCGCCATCGGCGAGGCGATCTCGGGCAGCGAGGCGGCCTTTGCCCGGCGCATGACCGCCACGGCCAAGCAGCTGGGCATGACGCGGACCACGTTCAAGAACGCCCACGGCCTGACCGCCGAGGGGCACCTGTCCACCGCGCGCGACATGACCACGCTGGGCCGGCACCTGTTCTACGACTACCCGCAGTACTACAACCTGTTCTCGCGCCGCACGACGGACGCGGGCCTGCGCGAAGTGCCCAACACCAACCGCCGCCTGCTGGCCGCCTACAAGGGCGCCGACGGGATCAAGACGGGGTACACCCGCGCCGCCGGCTTCAACCTGGTGGCCTCGGCCGAGCGCGGCCGCGAACGGATCATCGCCACGGTCTTCGGCGGCAGCTCCACCGCGGCGCGCAACGCCCGGGTGGCGGAACTGCTCGACATGGGCTTCAGCCGCGCCCCGTCCAACGCGCGCGTCCGCAAGCCGCAGAAACCGGTCTATATCGGCAATGCGGCAGCAATCGGCGACGGCGGCAAGACGGTCCGCGTCAGCGGCCAGGTCGCGCGCAGCCTGCGGCCCTCGGCACGCCCGCTGCCGGTGGTGGCCGAGGTGGCCAATTCCGCGCTGCAGGAGCAGATCGCCTCGCTGGTCAGCGAAGCCCAGGGCAGCGATGACGGCGACGACCCGCAGCAGGCCGCCAAGACGCCGATCGCCCCCGCCGTCCGGCCCGAGCCGGAGCCCGAACAGGAGGTCGTGACCCGACTGTCCACCAAGGGCGAGGCGCTCTGGGGCATCAACGTCGGCCGCTACACCAGCCGCTACCAGGCGGAGAAGGTGCTGCTGCGCACGGCCCTGTCGGAAATGGCAACGCTGGACGGCGTCGACCGCGCGGTTCTGAAGAACGCGCGCGGCTACGATGCGACGTTCCAGGGCATGACCCGCGACATGGCCGACCTGGCCTGCCGCCGCCTGCAGGCGCGCAACGTTACCTGCTTCATGATGGGGCCCAGCTGAGGCCCCGTCACCGTCAGGCCGCCCCGGGGACCGGTGGGGTATAACCCCACCCTACCTGTCCCCGGCCGGCCTCGCCGAGCGGGATCCACCCGCTCCCCCCCGACAGACGCGGTCGCCCCATATCCGCCAGGTGGAGTTTTCCCCACCGCCCCATGCCCAGCGGCCCTCGCGGGCAGGACGCCACCGGATCCCGCGCGGATCCTCCCGTCCCGGCCCATTCATTCGACACGGCCCGTAGGGTGGGGTTTCACCCCACCGCCCCGGCCCCGGCCACCCGCATCACCCCGCCCGCGCCGCTTCCGCCCGGATCCACCGGACAAACGCCCTGAGCGCCGCACGATGCACCCCGGGCCGCGTCACCAGATAGTAACCCTTGTGGGTGTCCTCCTCGAACAACAGCCTCAGCCGCCCGGCCGCGACATCCTCTGTGACCGCGATCCGCGTGGTGATCGCCACCCCCTGTCCCTGCCGCGCCGCCTCCAGCACCAGATTGCCGGGCAAAGAGGTCACGCCCCCCGCCAACACCCCGTCCCCGCCATAGCTCTTCAGCCAGGCCGACGCCTCGTTGGTCCCCAGCTCCTGCAGCCAGGGCATCCGGCGCAGCTCCTCCGGCCCCCCGATCTCCGCCTCCCCCACCAGGTCCGGCGCCGCCACGATGGCGATCGGGCTGTCCACGATCAGTTCCGCGTCCAGCCCCGGCCAGTTCCCGTCCCCGTGCCGCAGCGCCGCGTCCACGCCGCCCGGCTCCAACGGCCGCAGCGTGACCGACGGGTCGACCATCAGGTCGATCTCGGGATAGGCGTGCCGGAACCGCGGCAGCCGCGGCACCAGCCAGACCGCGGCGAACATCGCGGTCGAGGTGATCTGCAGCGGCCGGTCGTCTTCCCGCTGCGTCAGGGCCGCCACCCCCCGCCCGATGGCTTCAAATCCCTCGCCCAGCGCCAGCGCCAGCTCCGCCCCCTCCGCCGTCAAGGCCAGTTGCCGCCCCGACCGGTCCAGCAGGGCCACCCCCATGTGTTCCTCCAGCTTTCGCAACTGCTGGCTGATCGCGGCATGGCTGACGTTCAGAGCCGCCCCCGCCTCCTCCACGGAACGCGTCTCTGCATAGGCGGCGAAGGCCCGCAGCGCCGCGAGCGGTGGCAGATCTCGCCAGTCCACATGTAACTCCTGCTTAACTGCCCCGAAATTTCATGAGTAGCACAATGATCCCGCAGCGCCTATTTCACAACCTGCAACGCCAACCAAAGGAGCAAGACAATGTTCGGAATTCTCGCCCGCAGCTTTCACACCGCCACCCGGATCGATCCGCCCCGCATGACCGAGCGCCCGGCAAAGGCCCCCAAGGACTGGAACGCGCCGCGTCACTGGACGAAGCCGTCGGTCGCCACCAAGGTCACGCGCCGCCCGTGAGCAGCCTCCCGACGGACGAACCGACCCGAAAGATCGCCAGGGGCGCGGCCCTCACGTTCACGCGCCCCTGACATCCACTCCGGCCCGACACGGGCCCCGCGACACCGCCAACCGGTCGCACAGTCCCGACACATCCGCAGATCACGTCCCTCTCGCCAGCGGCCCGGAAGCGCCTCAGGCCAGGCGTCGCGACGGCCCATGACGAGACGACGAGTATTTTTCCAAAGGTGAAGACACGGGTCCGCGCCCCGCTCCGAAACCCGGGCACCCAGCCCCTGCTTCTTCTTGGTCAAAATACCTCCCGCCGGAGGCTCCCGCGGGGGCCATCGCCCGGCCGCCTGACCGGACGCACCACGCCGCAACCAGGCATGGCCAAGCACCGGCCAGCCCCCGGCGCGCCACGTCCATCCTTCATCTTTGCCCAAATACCTCCCGCCGGAGGCTCCCCACCTCTCCGCCCGCGCGCCATTCGATCAGACGCGCAGCGGCGCCACAGGCTCAGAGGGCGGCGGCCAGCAACTCCCGCGTGTAGGGATGGCTCGGCCGTTCGAAAAGCTCTTCGGCCTCCCCGGCCTCCACGATATCGCCCTGCTTCATCACCAGGATCCGGTGACTCATCGCGCGCACCACCTTCAGGTCGTGGCTGATGAACAGATAGGCCAGCCCGTATTTCCGCTGCAGCCCGCGCAGCAGCTCCACGATCTGCACCTGCACGGTCATGTCCAGCGCCGAGGTCGGCTCGTCCAGCACCAGCAGCTTCGGGCGCAGGACCATGGCCCGCGCGATGGCGATGCGCTGACGTTGCCCGCCCGAGAATTCATGCGGGTAGCGGTCCATCGCCGCGGGGTTCAGCCCGGTCTCCACCATCGCCTCGGCCACCAATTCGCGTTGCGACCGATGCTTGTCGACCTTGTGGATCGTCAGCCCTTCGGAAATGATCTCGGCGCAGGTCATCCGGGGCGAGAGCGAGCCGAACGGGTCCTGGAACACGATCTGCATGTCCTTGCGGATCCGCCGCAGCTCGCCCGTCGACAGCGTCCGCAGGTCCTGATCGCCCAGCCACAGCGGCCCTTCCGACGGGATCAGCCGCATCAGCGCCAGCGCCAGCGTCGTCTTGCCCGAGCCGCTTTCGCCCACGATGCCCAGCGTCTCGCCCGCGCGGACCGAAATCGTGGCGTCGTTCACCGCCTTCACGTGGCCCACCGTGCGCCGCAGAAAGCCGCGCTGGATCGGGAACCAGACCTTCAGGTGCTCCGTGCGCGCCACCTCGTCGGCATCCGGCGCAACCGGTTCGGGGGAGCCGGTGGGTTCGGCCGCCAGCAGTTTCTGCGTATAGGGATGCTGCGGGTTGGAGAAGATTTCCTCCGCCGGCCCCGCCTCGACGATCTCGCCGTCCTTCATGACGCAGACCTTGTCGGCAAAGCGCCGCACGATGCCAAGGTCATGGGTGATGAACAGCAGGCCCATCCCCTCCTCGTCCTTCAGCCGCGCCAGCAGTTCAAGGATCTGGGCCTGGATCGTCACGTCCAGCGCCGTGGTCGGCTCGTCCGCGATCAGGATGTCGGGTTCGTTCGCAAGCGCCATGGCGATCATCACGCGCTGCCGCTGCCCGCCCGACAGCTGGTGCGGATAGGCGTCCAGCCGGGTTTCGGGATCGCGGATGCCGACCTTGGTCATCAGGTCGATGATCCGCGCATCCGCCGCCTTGCCGGTGATGTTCTGGTGCAGCGCCATCACCTCGCCCAGCTGCTTCCTGATCGTATGCAGCGGGTTCAGCGATGTCATCGGCTCCTGGAAGATGAAGCTGATGTCGTTGCCGCGCACCCTGTGCAGCGTTTCCGCCCCCGCGCCGATCATCTCGGTTCCATTGTAGCGCGCCGATCCGCCGACCACCGCGTTTTCGCCCAGAAGCGACACGGTCGACAGCGCCGAGACCGACTTGCCCGAGCCGCTTTCCCCGACCAGCGCCACGGTCTCGCCCCGGTCGACGGAAAAGGACACGCCCTTGACCGCCTGCATCAGCTGGCCGTCCTGGCGGAAGGCGACGGTGAGGTCCTTCACCTCAAGCAATGCGCTCATGAGAAGGTCTTTCGCGGGTCGAAGGCATCGCGCACGCCTTCAAAAATGAAGACAAGCAGCGACAGCATGATTGCAAAGGTGAAAAACGCGGTGAAGGCCAGCCAGGGCGCCTGCAGGTTGTTCTTGGCCTGCAGCGTCAATTCGCCCAGCGACGGCGCCGAGGACGGCAGCCCGAAGCCCAGGAAATCGAGAGAGGCCAGAGAGCCGATCGTGCCGGTGATGATGAAGGGCAGCATCGTGACCGTGGCCACCATGGCGTTGGGCAGCATGTGGCGAAGCATGATGGTCCGGTTGCTGACCCCCAGCGCCCGCGCCGCGCGCACATATTCGAAGTTCCGCGCGCGCAGGAATTCGGCGCGCACCACGCCCACCAGGGCCGTCCAGGAAAACGCGACCAGCAGGATGACCAGCAGCCAGAAACTTCGCCCCAGGATCGCGAACATGATGATGATGATGTAAAGCGAGGGCGTCGCCGACCAGATCTCGATGATGCGCTGGAAGATCAGGTCCAGCCAGCCGCCAAAGAAGCCCTGCACCGCCCCCGCCGCGATCCCGATGATCGAGGCGAAGCCGGTCACGATGATGGTGAACAGGATCGACAGCCGGAAGCCGTAGATCACCCGCGCGAAGACATCGCGCTTGGTGTCGTCGGTGCCCAGCAGGTTGTTGCCCCCGGGCGGCAGCGGCGCCGCGCCCGGGCGTTCGACGGAGGTGTCATAGGAATAGGGGATCGGTGGCCACAGGGTCCAGCCGCGCTCGATCTCCTCGCCATCCACGACACCGGTCTTCGCCTGTTCCATGATCCCCTCGGGATCGTCGAAACAGGCATCCATCCCGCCCGACACGATCAGGCATTCGACCTCCGGATCGCGATAGATCGCCTCGGTCTGGAAATCGCCGCCAAAGGCGGTCTCGGGGTAGAAGTTGAAGATCGGCGTGTAATACTCGCCCCGGTAGCTCACCAGGATCGGCCGGTCATTGGCGATGAACTCGGCGAACAGCGACAGGCCGAAAAGGATCGAGAACAGGATCAGCGAGAAATAGGCCCGCCGGTTGCGTTTGAAATTCCGCCAGCGCCGCTGGTTCAGCGGCGACAGGAACGGCCGCTTGCGGCGCGCCGGGGTGTCCAGTGTCGTCTCGGCCATGCCCTACCCCTGCCGGCTTTCAAAATCGATCCGCGGATCGACCAGCACATACATCAGGTCCGAAATGATGCCCACCACAAGGCCCATCAGGCCGAAGATGAACAGCGTTCCGAAGATCACCGGGTAATCGCGCGCCACCGCCGCCTCGAACCCGAGCCGGCCGAGACCGTCGAGCGAGAAGATCGTCTCGATGATCACCGAGGACCCGAAGAAGATGCCGATGAAGGCCGCCGGGAAGCCGGCGATCACGATCAGCATCGCGTTGCGGAAGACATGGCCGTACAGCACCTGCCGTTCGGAAAGGCCCTTGGCGCGGGCGGTGATGACGTATTGTTTCTTGATCTCGTCGAGGAAGCTGTTCTTCGTCAGCAGCGTCAGCGTGGCAAACGCCGAGATGGTCGAGGCCAGGACCGGCAGCGTGATGTGCCAGAAGTAATCGCCGATCTTGCCCAAAAGGCTCAGCTGCTCCCAGTTGTCCGAGGTCAGCCCCCTGAGCGGGAAGATCTGCCAATATGACCCCCCCGCGAAGAGCACCAGCAGCAGCACGGCAAACAGGAATCCCGGGATCGCGTAGGCCACGATGATGATACCGCTGGTCCAGGTGTCGAACTTCGATCCGTCCTTCACCGCCTTGCCGATGCCCAGCGGGATCGACACCAGATAGGCGATCAGCGTCGACCACAGCCCAAGCGAGATCGACACCGGCAGCTTTTCCACCACCAGCTCGGTCACGCCGATCGACCTGAAATAGCTCTCTCCGAAATCGAAGCGGATGTAATTGCCCAGCATGATCAGGAACCGCTGCACGGGCGGCTTGTCGAACCCGTATTCCTTCTCCAGCTCCTTGATGAATTCCTCGGGCAGACCCCGCGCACCGACATAGCGATCCTCGAAGGCGTTCTCTCCCGCCATCTCGGTGTCGCCCTGCCCGCCGGCAAAGCTGCCGAAGACGTCTCCCTGCCCCTGCGCGCGGGCGATGGCCTGTTCGACCGGCCCGCCGGGGACGAATTGGACCAGCGTGAAGTTGATGATCATGATGCCCAGCAGCGTGGGGATGATCAGCAAAAGCCGCCGGAGAATATAGGCGCCCATGGCTGTGGATTACCTCAGTGCGCCGGCGGCGCGCAGCTCGTCCGCCTTCTCGGCGTCGTACCACCAGAAGTCGAGATAGCCCAGGTCCAGCGGCGGCAGGGTTTCGGGATGCTCGTACTGGTCGTAATAGGCGACCCAGTAGCTGGGGTTGTACCAGACCGGCACCATGAAGAATTCGTAGCGCAGCGCCCGGTCCAGCGCGCGCAGGGCGGTTTCCTCGTCTTCCTTGTTCTCGGCGAAGAGCGCCGCGTTGATGATCGCGTCGACCATCGGGCTGGCCAGCCCGGCCGGGTTGAACACGGAAAACGCCGCCTCGTCCGAACCGAAGCGCTGCATCAGCCCGGTGCCCGCGCCCAGGAAGGACGCGTAGCTGTCGTAGACCATGTCATAGTCGAACTCGCGCTCGCGCAGGGTGTATTGCGACGGGTCGACCTTCTCCAGCTTGGCATCGACGCCCATGGTCACCAGGTTCTTGACATAGTTCTCGACCACGCCGCCCAGCGTGCCCTCGGCGGCGGTGTTGAACAGGAAGGTGATGCTCAGCGGCTCGCCATCGGCGTTGTAGCGCTTGCCATCGTCGCCCACGGGCCAGCCGGCCTCGTCCAGGAGGCCCATGGCGCGGCGCAGGTTGCGCCGGTCGTTCAGCCGCTCGGCATTCGAGCTGTGCGGCATCCGCGCCTCTTCGGTCAGCAGCTCCGGCGGAACGATATCGCCCAGGCTTTCCAGCAGCGCCAGCTCGTCGCCCTCGGGCACGCCGGTGGCCATCAGCGGCGTGTCCTGGCTGAACGAGGCGCGCTGTTCGAACAACCCGTATTGCAGCGATTCGTTTGTCCATTCAAAGTTGTAGCCCAGCGCAAGCGCCTCGCGGATGCGCTTGTCCTGCATGATCTCGCGGCGCAGGTTGAAGACGAAGCCGGTGGGTGTCGGCGGGGTCCCGTCGGGCAGCTCGGCCTTGATGATCTGGCCGTTCTGGACCTTGGGGAAGTTGTAGTTCGACGCCCATTTCTTGCTGTCACCCTCGCTGCGGAAGGTGACCTCGCCGGCCTTGAAGGCCTCGAACGCGGGGGCGTCATCGGCGAAATACTCGATCCGGATACGGTCGAAATTGTGCCGCCCCTGGTTCACCGGCAGATCCCAGCCCCAGTAGTCCGGGTTGCGCTTGTAGACGATGCGATTGTTCACATCGACGCTTTCGATCATGTAGGGGCCGGAGCCGGGCGAGGTTTCGATCCGGCTTTCGTCCAGTCGCGCGCCGGTTTCCTCGTACCATTTCTTGGACCAGACCGGCACGCCGCCGACCTGATCGATCAGGGACCGGCGCGAGATGCCGTCGGTGAAGTAGAATTTCACCGTGTGATCGTCGATCACCTCGGCCTTTGGGATGCGTTTCTTCACCGCCGCGGCATAAGACGGCAGGCCCTGTTCCAGCAGCAGGTTGTGCGAGAAGACCACGTCATGCGCGGTGACGGGCGAGCCATCGGAGAAGGTCGCCTCGGGGCGCATGTGGAAGATGACCCAGGACTTGTCGGCCGGGTATTCGACGCTTTCCGCCAGCAGGCCGTAGGCTTCGCCATAGGCATCGGCCGGCCCGTCGGCGAGCAGGCTTTCGTACATGCTCCAGCTCAGCGATCCGGCGCGGCCCTTGATCGTGTAGGGGTTCATCGAATCGAAGGTGCCAAGCTGCGCGAAAGAGATCTCTCCGCCCTTGGGCGCGTCGGGGTTGACGTAGTCGTAATGTTCGAAATCGGCGGGGTATTTCAGGTCGCCGTAGAAGGAATAGCCGTGGCTTTCGATCATCTCGACTGCGCCGGCCTCGGCCTCTTCGCCCGCAGGAGCCTCGGCCGCGTCCTGCGCCCGCGCCGCCAATGCGCCACCGATCAGCAAAAGCCCCCCCAGCAGCGCGATCCGCATCGTCTGCGCCAGGTCCCATGATATCGCAGGCAGCGCGGTTGTGCCTCGGGCGGCGCCGAGTGCGGAACGTCGTTGGCCACGTCGTGTCATGGGGCTCATCCTCTATGGGCTCTACCGGGTCGAACCGGGATATTATGCATTTGATACTAGGCTAAAAGCCCACAGCGCCAACATTCAAGTGAGTTTCCGTGAATGGCGACGATCTACCCCACGATCAACCAAGGGTTGTTTCGCGCGCGAAACACAACCTGCGGCAACGCACCCCTCCGGTACCGCGACCGCCCGCATGGTCCGCGCGCCACTCCGCAATGCAAGGCCACTCCGCAATGCAAAAAGGCCGCCGCGCCAGTTGCGCGACGGCCTTTTTCGAAACTTGGTGCCTGTCCAGCTTTCCTGGCCGTCGCCGGGATCAACCGCCGATGGTCTGCAGATAGGCGACCAGGTTGGCGCGGTCGTCGATCTTGTTCAGGCCGTTGAAGCTCATGGCCGTGCCGGGCATGTAGTTCGACGGCTTGGTCAGGAATTCGTTCAGCGCCTCCGGCGTCCAGTCGCCACCGTGGCTGGCCATCGCGTCGGAATAGCCGAAGCCGTCGACGCCCCCGATCGGGCGGCCGACCACGTTGTACAACGTCGGGCCGGTGGCATTGGCGCCCTCTTCCAGCTTGTGGCAGGCTTGGCACTTCTTGAAGACGTTGGCGCCCTTGTCCGGATCGGCCGAGGCCAGCACTTCAGAGAAGGCGGGGCCTTCATCGACTTCTTCTTCGGCCGCGTCGTCGGAACCGGTTTCAACCACGTAAGCGGCTTCGCCATGTCCGCCCACATGGTAGATGCCTTCCGCGGCCCAGCCAGCCAGCATGAAGACCAGCAGGGCTCCGCAAAGCGACGCTGCAACCTTGGTGACGGTCATCGTGTCCATGGATCGCCTGTCCTTGTTGATAGGTGTCGGAGGAGTGTCTAAGGCTTCCCCCTCCGTCGTGCAAGGTATAGACACCGCGACCAAACGACCAAACCGCCAGATCGGACACAGACATGACCCGTCGCATCGCCTTCCAGGGAGAACCCGGCGCCTACAGCCATGCCGCCTGCCGCGAAGCGCGGCCCGGATTCGAGGCGCTGCCCTGCCGGTCCTTCGAGGACGTGATCGCGGCCGTGCGCTCGGGCGAGGCCGAACAGGCCATGCTTCCGGTCGAGAATTCGACCTATGGCCGGGTCGCCGACATCCACCGGATGCTGCCGGAATCGGGGCTGCATATCGTCGACGAGGCCTTCGTGCGGGTGCATATCTCGCTGATGGCCCTGCCCGGCGTCCAGATCGAAGAGATCGATACGGTGCATGCCCACCTGGTGCTGATCCCGCAATGCGCCGCGTTCCTGGCGCGGCACGGGATCACGGGCGAGGCCGCCGCCGACAGCGCGGGCGCCGCCGCCGATCTGGCGCGCAGCGGGCAGCGCAACATCGGCGCGCTGGCTTCCGACCTCGCGGCCGAGATCTACGGGCTGGATATCCTGGCCCGCCACATCGAGGATCACGCGCACAACACCACGCGGTTCCTCATCATGACGCGCGAGCCCGACAAGACCCGCCGCAGCGAGAAGATGATCACCACCTTCGTCTTCCAGGTGCGCAACATTCCCGCCGCGCTCTACAAGGCGATGGGCGGGTTCGCGACCAACGGCGTGAACATGACCAAGCTGGAAAGCTACATGGTCAACGGGTCCTTCACGGCCACGCAGTTCTACGCGGATATCGAGGGCCACCCCGACGATCCCAACGTCGCGCTGGCGCTGGACGAGCTGGGCTACTTCACCACCGACCTGCGGATCCTCGGCACCTATCCTGCCGATCCCCGCCGGTAAGACGGTCACACCGGGACGCCTGCGGACCGCATTTTTTCGCAGGCCCCGGCCTTGCCCGGTCGCATGGCTGTCCCGCCGCTGGCCCCGCCCGGGTCCGGGCCGGAAACGCCGCCCTGCGCGGCGCCCGGCAACGACCCTGGCCGCCTGCCCACGCCTTACGCATCCGCGCCCCCGTCCCCTGCGCAACCGGTCCCGCGCCCGCCCTGCGGCAAACGCAGGGAACACCCCCGCGCGAAACCGAGTTAACCTTTCAAGAGGTCGCCCGCATCCGGTCGCGGCCCGGTGTTCTAGGACGTGACCATGAGAGACCCCATCAACCCCGACAAGGTTGCAACGCCGGACGGCATGTCCGCCGTGATCGACGAGATCAACGAGGCGGTCGAGGACGGCGAAACCAATGTCGGCGACCTGCTGGACGCGATGGGGCGGACCTCCTTCGTGCCGGTGCTGATGGTTCCGGCCCTGGCGATCGTGTCGCCGCTGTCGGGGGTGCCGGGGTTTTCAAGCGCCGCCGGCATCCTGATCGCCGTCATCAGCACGCAGCTTCTGATCGGCCGGCGCGGCAAGCTCTGGCTGCCGGGCGTCCTGCGCCGGCGCCGGGTGCCGTCGCGCTGGGTCGAGAAGGTCGCCGACAGTTTGCATGACCCGGCCCGCTGGCTGGACACTCACACGCGCCCGCGCCTGTCCTTCCTGGCCGCCGCGCCGTTCAACCGGGTGATCTATGCGGCCTGCATCTTCTGCGGCCTCTCCATGCCCTTCATGGAGCTGCTGCCCTTCACCTCGTCCATCATGGCGCTGGCGGTGCTGCTGATGTCGCTGACGCTGCTGGTGCGCGACGGGCTCTTCGCGCTGGCCGGCTACCTGGTGATCAGCCTGCTGCTTCTGACGGCGATCATGCTGATCATCTGACGGGGCATTGGTGCGGGCCCGCGCGGTCCGGACCCGGGCATGTCACACTATATATACTGTGATGTAGCAGAGGCTGCCGCCCGGCCGGACTGCCAGGCTCAGGCCGTCTTTGCCTGGTGCCGCTCTTCCAGAGTCTTCGCGTATTCCGCCACGCGCAGCTTGAAGCGCTTGTTCAGCGTCTTCTTTCCCAGCTTCATCGACTGCACCAGCAGCCGGGCCGACAGCGTCTTCGGCTTCAGCTCCACCGAAATCGCCATGCGGGTGCGGGTGGGCGAGCGTTCCTTCAGCTCCATCGTCATCTCGCCGATCAGCCCCTGGCTGTCCGAGGCGAAATGGATGCTTTCGGGCCGGTCGAAGGCCGCCACGACGACGTCGATATCCCGTGTCTTGCCGCGCAGGTCGAACACCGCGTGCCAGGAACAACCGACGCCCGGTTCCGCGCGGGTGTCGGTGCGCTGCACCTGGATCCCGCGGCGAAAGGCCTGACGCTGGTGGGAGTCGAAATCCGCGAGCATATCGAAGACATGCTCGATCGGGGCTTCGACATCTTCCTTGCTCGAGAATTTCATCTGCGCCTGCTCGTGTTTTGCGGAAAGTGTCTGGTCATTCCAGGGTATCTGCAAGCCAGTTCTGCAAAAGGAAATGGGCAATCGCCCCTTTTCGCGCGGGTTTGATGAAGGGATGGGTCCCGGCGAAGGCGTCCATCATGTCCGACCGCGTGACCCAGAGCGCATCTTCAATCTCGACCGGGTCGACGGTGATCTCGCGCGTTTCGGCCCGGCCCCAGCAGCCGAACATCAAAGAGGCCGGGAAGGGCCAGGGCTGCGACGCGAGATACCCGACCTCGCCCACCTTCACGCCGGATTCCTCCCAGACCTCGCGGCGCACGGCGGCCTCCAGCGTCTCGCCCGGTTCGATGAAGCCGGCAAGCAGCGAATACATCCCCTCGGGCCAGCCCGGTGAGCGGCCCATCAGGACGGAATTGCCGTGGGTGATCAGCATGATGACCACGGGGTCCGTGCGCGGGAAGTGATGCGCGCCGCAGGCCGGGCAGGTGCGCTGCCAGCCGCCCTGGGTGATCTCGGACCGGGCGCCGCAGCGGGCGCAGAACGGGTGGATCCCGTGCCAGCCGATCAGCGCCTTGGCGGCGGCGACCAGCTCGGCATGGCGCGGGTTCAGGCGGGTCATCAGCTGGCGCAGCTCGGCAAAGACGTGATCCTCGGGGAAGCCCGGGTAGCGTTGCAGGGAGGTGTCGACAAAATGGTCGAGCGCGCTTTCGTCGATATCGCCGGGCGTCCAGTCCGACAGGTCGGTGGCGAACAAGGGGCCGGTGTCGTCGATGCCCAGCAGGATGGGCCCGCCGATCAGGCTGTCATGCCCGGCCGAGATCACCGGGTGCTGCGTCGTGACGAAGGCCAGCCTGTCGCCATCGGGGCCGCAGACCATGGGCTTGCCGCGCCACATCAGGATCGAGGCGGCATCGGGATGGGCCCGCGCCTCGGCCAGGGCGGCGGGGTTGCCCCGCAGATGCGCCGCCCGGTCCAGCCGGGATCCGCCGAATGTCACCTGTTCCGCCCGTTTCATGCCCGCTCTCCGCCCGTGTCTTCCGGTCTGTCGCCCGCCTGCTGCCCGCTTTTCAGGCACCCGGGTCAGGGCCCTGGGTCCGCCTGCGCCGGTGCGCTGTCGATGGCACTTCTGCCGGGACATTTCAATCGCCGAGACCCGTGGCGGCCGGATCCGCGGCGTGATCGCTGCGGTCGGCCTTGCCTGCGCCCTCCCGTCGCTTGACAGGGCGCGGCCATCGGGCTGTAGTTGACGCCGGGGCAGGGAAAGCACATCCTCGCAAGCCCCCGAAAGGCATAGGTTTCATGGCCCGGCCAGACGCTCTGGACCCCACCGCCCCGGCCGACACGCGCCCGGACCGGGAAGCCGGCAGCGTCGGGCTGCGGATCCTGGCGACGACCGATCTGCACATGCATCTGTGCGCGCACAACTACTATACCGACAGCCCCGACCCGGCGAGCGGCCTGACCCGCACCGCCAGCCTGATCCGCGCCGCCCGGGCCGAGGCGGAGGCCCAGGGCCGCGCGGTGCTTCTGCTGGATAACGGCGACAGCCTGCAGGGCACGCCGCTGGGCGATGTCTGGGTCGCCGAGCACGGCGGATCCGCCGGCGCGGTGCACCCGTTGATGCAGGCCTTCGCAGCGCTTGGCTACGATGCGATCGGGCTGGGCAACCACGATTTCGATTTCGGCCCCGAGATGCTGATGCGGATCCTGCGCGACGCGCCCTGCCCCGTGATCTCGACCAACCTGCGGGGCGAGACGGGGCCGATCCGCCGGGACCTGCGGCTGGAGGTCGCGGTGCCCGGCGAAGAGGCGATCCGCGTCGGGCTGCTCAGCGTGCTGCCGCCGCAGACGGCGCTGTGGAACGCCCATCACGTGGCCAACCGGTTCGAGATCGACGACATGGTCGAGGCCGTGCGCGAGGGTGCGGCGCGGCTGAAGGCCGGGGGCTGCGACCTGGTGATCGTGCTGGCCCATACCGGGCTGGGTGCCGAGGATCCCGGCGCCGGGGCCGAGAACGCGGCGATCCCGATCGCCGGACTGGCGCAGGTCGACGCGGTCGTGGCGGGCCACACCCATCAGCAGCTGCCCGGGCCCGCGCACCAGGGCCTTGACGCGGTCAACGCCGGGCGCGGCACGATCCATGGCCGGCCGGTGGTGATGCCGGGCTCGGCCGGATCGCACCTGGGGGTGATGGATCTTCGGCTGCGGCGGGGGGCCGGCGGCTGGCAGCTGGACGGCGCAACGGTGGCGCTGCGGGGGATCAACGGCGCCGACCCGGCAGAGACCGATGCGCCGACGCCCGAGGACCCGTCGCTCACCCGCCTGCTGGGTCCGGTGCACGAGGCCACGCGCAGCGCGCTGGACCAGCCCGTCGGCCGTGTGCCGCGACGGTTGCACAGCTACTTCAGCCTCTTCGGTCCGGATCACGGCCTGGCGCTTGTCGCCGATGCCCAGGCCGCGGCGGTGCGTCCGGCGGTGGACGCGGCCGGGCTTGACTCGGTGCCGCTGTTGTCGGCCGTGGCGCCCTGCAAGTTCGGCGCCCGCGCCGGGGCGGCCGCCTTCACCGATGTGCCCGGCGGGCCCGCCACCCTGCGGCACGTGTCGGACCTGCATGTCTACCGCAACGAGCTGCGCGTCGTGCGGCTGAGCGGCGCGCAGGTGCTGGACTGGCTGGAGATGTCGGCGAGCCTGCTGTCGCAGATCGCGCCCGGGGCGGCCGATCAGCCGCTGATCCCGCAGGATATCGCGGGCTACAACTTCGACGTGATCCACGGGCTGGACTACGTCATCGACCCCACGCGTCCGGCCCGCTACGCGCCCGACGGTCGTCTGCGGGATGCGGGCGCGCGGCGCGTCACAGGGGCCTGGCTGGACGGCGCAGAGCTGCATCCCGGGGCCGACCTGCTGGTGGTGGCCAACAGTTACCGCGTCGGCGGCGGCGGCAATTTCGCGGCCCTGCGCGGCGCGGACCAGGTGCCCGTCGCCCCGACCGAGCTGCGCGAGGCGGTGGCCGATCACATCCGCACCGATCCCGCGCCAGGCTTTGCCCCGCCCTGGCGGCTGACCGCCCCGCCGGGCACCCGGGCGCTGGCTCGTACCGGCCCCGCCGCGCGCGCCCTGCTGGACGAAATCGCCCCGCTGGCGCCGGAAGACCTGGGACTGGAGCCCGACGGGTTCCTGCAGCTGCGCCTGCGGTTCTGATCGCCCGGCCAGCGCCCGTCGCCCGCAGGGCCGATCTGCTCCCGCGGCCAACGCAACGGTTGCATTCCGCCGCCGGGATCCCTAGATAACCCATCGAGAGGTTGGCGCGGGCGAGCGCCTCGCCAACCCGGTCAGGTCCGGAAGGAAGCAGCCGTAACGAGCCCCGCTTGGGTCGTTGTCCAGCCTCTCACCTTTCCCCCCGCTTGGCATGCCCGATCATCGCTTTGATATCGGGGCATCTGCCGGGGGGCCTTTGCCGAATACTGCCGCCGCCGCCAGCGCGATGTCCCACGCGTGGGACACGGGTCGCCCTGCTTGAAATCAACGGGTTACAGCGGCGCATTTACCATTGGTTCACGATTTCGCCCATGCAAAAGGCCCCGCCTTCGCCACCCCGCGCCGCGGCCAGCGCGCGTCTCGCGGGGTGGGTGGGCGGGAGCGGGACGCGCGCTGGTCGCGCCCCGCCACGGGCGCCTCCGGTCAGGCGGCGGGGCTCTCCACCACCTGGCCCGGATGGCGTTCGGCCCAGTCGGCGAGGAAGGCCATCATCGCCGCCTCGCCCTGAATCGACAGCGCCCCGCGCGGCAGGGCCACGCCGTGGCGCAACGCCTGCTCCATGCAGTCGATGTGATCGCGCGCCGCGCGCTGCGGGGCGTTCATCGACCCGTGCAGGATCGTCTCGAACAGGGTTCCGCCAAAGCCGTTCACATGGCCCAGGTCCGGACCCTGCGACAGGAAGAAGGCAAAAACCTCCCCCAACCCCTCCCAGCCTGACAGCATCAGCGGCGTCAGCCCCATCTCGTCCGTGGCATTGGTGTCGAACCCCATCTCCACCAGCCGGCGCATGTGCGGCAGGGCCCCGGGCCTCCCCGCCATGCGGCAGAGCAGCCGGCGCGCCTCGTCCGAGAGCAGCGCCATGTCGATCCAGTCGCGGGAGCCTTGCGTGCCGTCGGCGGCGCGCGCCAGCTGCGCCTCGGCCGCGGTCAGGGACGTGTCGCCGCCCGCCCGGGCGATGGCCCCGGCCACTGGCCCGTTGCCATGCATCCGCGCCAGCGCATAGGCCGTGTGGCCGAAGAACCGCGCCGAGAGATCGGCACCATGCGCGATCAACAGCTCTGCCGTCGCGCCCGAACACATCCGCCGTGCCGCCTGGTGCAGCGCCCCAGCCACCAGCGCGGGTTCGCCCGAGGGATGACCAGCCGGCAGCTCGGCCGGGTCGGCCCCGGCGGCCAGCAGCAGCGCCACCGCCTCGCGGTCGTCGAAATCCAGCGCCCGCAGCAGCGCATTGGTGCCCTCTGGCCGCGCGCCATGGGCCAGCAGCAGGCGCAGCCCGCCGCGATGGCCCAGTTCGGTCGCGTGGTAGAGCGACTCGTTGTCATTGGGGTCGGCGCCGTGATCCAGCAGCCATTCGCCCAGCGCCATGTTGTTGCCGTGGCCGATCGCCCCGTAGAGCACCGAGAGCCGGTGATCGCTGCCGTCGCCCGCCGGGATGCTGTCGTCCACATCCGCGCCGGCGGCCAGAAGCGCCTCGGCCACGGCGAGCATGTCGGCCTCTTCCCCGCCGCAGAGATGGTAGCGCGAGAAGGCCAGATCCGCGATCGGCCGGCGCCCCGCCACCGCGCGGGTCGCGGCATCCGGATCGCGCGACAGGCGGCGGCGCACCTCGGCCACGTCATAGGTGGCGCAGGCCAGCGCCAGCGTGTCACGCCCCAGCGCGGGATCTTCGGAGAGCAGCGCCTCGATCGCCCAGCGGCGGCCCTGTTCCAGGGCCTGGCCCAGCTGGCGGGCGCGCGCGGCCCGGTCGAGCGCGCGGGCCTCTTCGGCGAATTTCAACCTGGGCCAGCTGTCGTGCCCGGCCTCGCGGGCGATCACGTGCAGCGCGTCGGCATGGCGCAGCGCGGTCGCGCCGGGGAGGACGGCATGGACGCGGGCCCGCGCCTCGGGCGCGCCGGCGTCGAAGGATTTGCGCAGCGCCTTGGCGGCACGACGCAGGTATTGCGTGGAATCAGTCATCGGTATCCCTCACCACAGGCCCGATGGTCCGCTGTCCGGGCAGGAGATCAACCGAAAGGATGTCGTCCGTCGATGTCGGGGGTGCCGATACGGCTGTCCGCGGACCCGGATGCCGCCCCCGGGGCGGCTGCGCTCTTGCTAGCCGCTGATGCGCCTCGTGACAAGTCCCATGGCAGGTCCCGCGCCGACGGCCCGCCGGATGCCCCGCCCGCGCGTGTTCCGCTTGCGGAGCCCCCGGCCAAGCCGGTAGCCTGCCGCTGTCCCCGCGAAGGAAGCCCCATGACCGATCAGCCTGCCTACCAGGTACTCGCCCGCAAGTACCGCCCCGAGACCTTTGCCGATCTCGTCGGCCAGGATGCGATGGTGCGCACGCTGAAGAACGCCTTCGAGGCGGACCGCATCGCGCAGGCCTTCATCATGACCGGCATCCGGGGCACCGGGAAGACCACGACGGCGCGGATCATCGCGAAGGGGATGAACTGCATCGGCCCCGACGGCACCGGCGGGCCGACGACGGAGCCCTGCGGGCAATGCGAACATTGCAAGGCGATCATGGAGGGCCGGCACGTCGACGTGCTGGAGATGGACGCCGCCAGCCGCACCGGCGTGAACGACATCCGCGAGATCATCGATTCAGTGCGCTATCGCGCCGCCTCGGCCCGCTACAAGATCTACATCATCGACGAGGTCCACATGCTCTCGACCAGCGCCTTCAACGCGCTGCTCAAGACGCTGGAGGAGCCGCCCGAGCACGTGAAGTTCATCTTCGCCACGACCGAGATCCGCAAGGTGCCCGTCACGGTGCTGTCGCGCTGCCAGCGGTTCGATCTGCGCCGGATCGAGCCGGAAGACATGGCCGGGCTGCTGAAGCGGATCGCGACGGCCGAGGGCGCAGAGATCGCCGAGGATGCGCTGGGGCTGATCATCCGGGCGGCCGAGGGCTCGGCCCGGGATGCGACCTCGCTGCTGGACCAGGCGATTTCGCATGGCGCCGGAGAGACGACGGCCGAGCAGGTGCGCGCCATGCTGGGGCTGGCCGATCGCGGCCGGGTGCTGGACCTGATGGACATGATCCTGACCGGCGATGCTGCCGGTGCGCTGACCGAGCTGGGCGCGCAATATGCCGATGGGGCCGACCCGCTGGCGGTGCTGCGGGACCTGGCGGAGATCACGCATTGGGTTTCGGTCGTGAAGATCACGCCGGACGCGGCCGAGGACCCGACGGTCAGCCCGGACGAGCGCGAGCGCGGCCGCGCCATGGCCGAGAACCTGCCGATGCGGGTGCTGACGCGCATGTGGCAGATGCTGCTCAAGGCGCTGGAAGAGGTCGCCGCCGCGCCCAACGCGATGATGGCCGCCGAGATGGCGGTGATCCGGCTGACCCACGTGGCCGACCTGCCTTCGCCCGAGGAGCTGGTGCGCCGCATCCGCGAGACGCCCCAGTCTGGCCCCGGCCCCGCGCCCAATGGCGGCGGTGGCGGCGTGGCCCCCTCCGGCCCGGAGACCCGGGCCGAGACGCGCCCACCCGCCGTGCCCTCAGGCCGCGCGGGCGGCAGCGGAAGGGGACATGCCGGCCCCGCCACCGCACGGGCGCTGGCCCCGGACGAGGCGCTGGCCCATTACACGACATTCGAGCGGGTGGTGGAGCTGATCCGCTCCAACCGCGACGTGAAGCTTCTGGTGGAGGTCGAGAGCGGCGTAAGGCTGGTGTCATACAGCCCCGGCCGGATCGAGTTCTGCCCCGCCCCCGGCGCGCCCGCCGACCTGGCGCAGCGCCTGGGCGGCAAGCTGCAAAGCTGGACCGGCAACCGCTGGGCCGTGATCGTCACCAGCGAGGGCGGCGCGCCGAGCATCGCCGAGGTGCGCGACGCCGAACGCCTGGCGATGGAGGCCGAGGCCGAGGAAAGCGAGCTGATCCGAGCTGTCCGCGCGCATTTCCCCACCGCGAAGATCACCGACATCCGCACCCGCGCCCAGCTGACCGCCGAAGCCGAGACCGAGGCGCTGCCCGAGGTCAGCGAGGAATGGGATCCGTTCGAGGACGAGTGAGGCGGCCCCGAGGAGCCCCATGTTGAAATGACGCTCGGTTCGGTTAACCTCGCAAGAGAGTAACCAGTGACATTCCCCGAAACGGGAGAACTACCGATGCGGCCCACCCCCGAGACATTGCGCCCCGAGAGAACAGGCCCGGAGCATAGGGGCCTTTCCGGTCTTAGGTGGCTTGCCGGTCTCGCGGCCCTGGCTCTGCCCGCCGCGGCGCTGGCCGACTGCACCGAGATGGTCGATCTCGACCGCGAGAGCGCAGCCGAGATGTTGGCGGCGATGGTCTCGCCCGAGGTGTCGGCGCTGGACCAGCTCTTTGCCTTCGAGGACCTGATGTGCGCCGGCCAGCCCGGCCTGCGCGAGCTGGCCCTGCGCACCGCCAGCCTGTCGGAGAACCCGGTGATCCGGGGCCAGGTGCTGATTCGGTCGATCTTCGAGACGGAGATCCTGACCATCCGCCTCGACCAGCCGGAAGAGCCCACCGAGACCCAGGCCGAACGGCTGGCCTCGGACCCGATGATATCTCTGCCGGTGCGCTACCGCGATCCCGCGCAGGGCTGCATGAGCTTCGTGGACCGCGGGATCTGCGACGCATCTTCGCTGGCCACGGTCTTCGGCACGACGCTGGATATCTCGATCTCCAGCGGGTCGCCCAAGCTTGTCGGCTCCTTTGCCTACGAACATGGCGACCGGCTGAACGGGCAGGTCACGCTTGACGGCGCGACCTACCCGGCGTGGATCGCGCTATACTGACCATGATCCGACAAAGGGGAGACCGCCATGATCCGACTGGCCCTTGCCATGAGCCTGCTGACACTGCCCATCCTGGCGCGGGCGCAATGCGCCGAGCTGGTCCCGCTTGACCGGGACGAGGCGCGGCAGATGATGTCGGTCATGATGGCGCCCGAAGCCGACCCGCTGGAACAGCTCTTTGCTTTCGAGGACCTGATGTGCGCCGACGAGCCGGTGCTGCGCAACATGGCGCTGCGCACCGGTGCCAGCTCGCCCAGTGCGGATGTGCGCGGCCAGATCCTGATGCGGTCGCTGTTCGAGAAGGTTGTGCTGCAGATCGAGCTGGGCGAAGGCGAGCCGGTGGACCCGAAATACCGCCGGAACCTGCGCGAGCCTGGCGTCATGACGCTGGACGTCGTGTATAGAGATCCCGCGCGCGGCTGCATGTCTTTCGACGCGGGGGCCGGAGGGGCCTGTTCCGCCAGTTCGATCGCCGAATTTTCCGGCACGACCATGACGATGAAGGTCGATCGCAGCCCGCGCAAGTTCCTGCTTACCGGCCGGTTCGACTACGATCACGGTGACACGGTCGAAGGCAAAGTGGTCTTTAACGACGTCCGGTATCCCGCCACGATCCGCTTGTTCTGAGGACTAGTCCCTTGCACAATTTCCTGCCTCCTTTCGCCGCGCTTCTGGCCACCCTGACCCTGTTCACCGCCTCCGAGGCCGGCGCACAGGCGCAATGCGCGCAGGTGCAGCAGTTCACGCGGGATGAGACCCGCGAGTTGATGTCGCTTATGGTCGCGCCCGAGGCGGATCCGCTGGAGCAGCTTTTTGCCTTCGAGGACCTGATGTGCGCGTCCAACCCGGTGGTGCGCAACATGGCGCTGAAGGCCGGCGCGAGCTCGGGCAGCGCGGACGTGCGCAGCCAGATCCTGTTCCGCGCCCTGACGCAGCAGCAGATCATCCGCGTGGAGCTGGGGGACGGACGCAAGCCCGACGGCACCTCGGGCGAGTTCAGCAGCCGGGTGCTTGAACTGCCGGTGAGCGCGACAAATGACGTGGCGGGCTCCATCTCTTTCCAGGCGCCCGGCGGGGCCGCGTGCAATCAGAACCACCATCTGCAATTGATGGGATCGGGAATCCGTGTTTACAACCTGATCAACCTGGGCGGCCGATGGCAGCTTCTGAGCGGAGACATGGCATATTCCCACGGGGATGCCATCGAAGGCGAGCTTAGATTCATTGATACGGTCTACCCGGCGACGATCAAACTCTTCTGAAGGAACACGACATGCTTAAAGGACTCGGCGGACTTGGCGACATGGCCAAGATGATGAAGGCCGCGCAGGACATGCAGACCAAGATGGGCGAGCTGCAGGAGCAGATGGCCGAAATGACGGTCGACGGCGAATCCGGCGCGGGCCTGGTGAAGGTCACCGCCTCGCTCAAGGGCGAGCTGAAATCGCTGGACATCGATCCGTCGATCCTGGGCGGCGACGACAAGGAAGTGGTCGAGGACCTGATCCTTGCCGCGATCAAGGACGCGCAGGCCAAGGCCGCGGAAGGGCAGCAGGAAGAGATGGCCAAGCTGACCGAAAGCCTCGGGCTGCCCAAGGACATGAAGCTGCCGTTCTGAGGCAGCTTCGGTCCACGACGCCCCCATGTCCTCGACCCGGGATATCGACGCGCTGATCGAGATGATGGCCCGGCTGCCCGGGCTTGGCCCCCGGTCCGCGCGGCGCGCGGTGCTGCACCTGATCCGCAAGCGGGCGCTGTTGCTGACCCCGCTGGCGGACCTGATGCAGACCGTGGCCGCCACCGCGCGCGAATGCCTGCGCTGCGGCAATGTCGGCACGACCGATATCTGCGACATCTGCCTGAGCGAGAAACGCGCGACGGGCGAGCTCTGTGTCGTCGAGGATGTCGCCGACCTGTGGGCGATGGAACGGTCGCAGGTCTTCAAGGGTCGCTACCACGTGCTGGGCGGGACGCTTTCGGCGCTGGACGCGGTGGGACCCGAGGACCTCCGGATCCCGCAATTGCTGACCCGGGTGGAAGAAGAATCCATCACCGAGGTGATCCTGGCCCTGAACGCCACGGTCGATGGCCAGACCACGGCGCATTACATCGCCGACCAGCTGGACGGGCGGGTCCGGCTGACCTCGCTCGCGCAGGGGGTGCCGATCGGCGGAGAGCTCGACTACCTCGACGACGGCACGATCACCGCGGCGCTGCGCGCGCGGAAGGACCTGTGACGCGCTGACGCGGAACGGGCCTGCGCCGGGCGGCGCTAACGTCTGATTAACCATCAGCGCGGTATGCAGGCCGGGCCGTCACCGGTGCCCGGCCAATCCGGGTCCCGCAAGGGCGCCCGGGCTGTCGCACTGCCGGGGCGCCGGTCAGGCGGTTCATTCTGCCGACTCAGCCCCGGGGGTCTCATGCCGAGCTTGTCCGATATCCTCTCCAGCCTGTCCGATCCATTCAGCGCCCTGACCGCCCCCCTTCCGGGGGAGGAGAGCGAGGCGCTGGCGCAGCTTCTGGCCTTCTGGGCCGATCCCGCGGTCGGGCTGCCCCTTGCCGAAGACCTGAACCTGGACGAACTGCGCCTGCTGCAGGAACAGCTGCAGGCGGTGATGGACCAGCTGCGGGACGTCGCCGCGCTGGCCGGCACCAACAAGGACATAACCGTCGACGACCTGCTGGAGACGATCGACCCCGAGATCTGGCCCGAAGACTACGTCGATGCGATGGTGGAATTCGTGCAGTTCGGGGATGACGTCACAGCGGCGATCCTTGCCTTCGCCGACCTGACGGAGCCCGAGAAGCTGCAGGCCATGGTCACGGATTGGGTCCGGCAGGTCCTGAGCGGCGGAGAGACCACGCCGCAGCCCCTGACCCGCGGCACCGGGGCGGACGATGTGCTGGCCGGGCGGTCGGGCGACGATCAGCTGTCCGGCATGGGCGGCAACGACGAGATCTACGGCTTTCAGGGCAACGATGTCCTGCGGGGCGGGAACGGAAACGACCTGCTGCTGGGCGCCGCCGGAGACGACCAGCTGATCGGGCAGAACGGCGCGGACGAGCTGCGCGGCGCCGCCGGGGACGACGCGCTTAACGGCGGCAACGGGGATGACCTGCTGCTGGGCGGGGGCGGCAACGACCGGCTGGTCGGCATGGCCGGCAACGACGACCTGCGTGGCGGGTCGGGGGACGACCTGCTGCTGGGCGGCGAAGGCCAGGACAGCATGCGCGGCAATTCCGGCGCGGACGAATTCCGCTTCCTGTCCACCTCGGAAAGCACCGCCGAGGCCGGGTTCGACCGGATCTACGGATTTGTCAGCGGCGAGGACCGGATCAACCTGGCGGCGCTGGCCGATGACTGGACCTTTGTCAGCAATGGCGCTCTGACGGGCGACGGCGCCTCGGTCGCGACGCGTGAAGCCAACGGCAACACGCTGGTAAACGTGGATGCGGATGGCGACGGGAGCTTTGACATGAAGATCCTGGTGGTCAAGTCGCTGGGCCTGACCGAGGAGGATTTCATATTGTGAGGCGGGTTCCATGCCCGGCACGGCGAGAGACCGGCAGGTGCGGCCCTGACCGTCACGGGACAGCCGCATGCAGCGAAGCGGAGGGTTCATGGAGCAATGGCCGCCCCGCCGCATGCCCTGCCGCGAAAATGCGCGACAGGTTTCCGGGACGCGTGCGCCCCGGACCCGAGGCCCTTACTGGGCCGTGATCACGGTCATGACCAGGTCACCGTCGACCCGGACGGGGCCGTCTTCGGTGGCGCCGAGGGTGTATTCGAACACGCCGGTCTCCATCCCGCCCGTCTCGCCATGAACCATCAGCATCAGCATGTCGCCCGGGGCGACCTCTTCGGTCAGGATCGCGGCGACATCCACGTTCTCGCCCATGCGCAGCGGCGCATAGCCGACGACGGGGCCCGGCTTCATCTCGGCATCGGTGCGGTGCACGACCATCCAGCCGTTTTCGCCCGCGGCGATCATGTCGGCGCTGACGACGCCATTGGCAACGGATTGGTCCGAGGCCTGGACCGACGGCGCCATCGCGTGTTCGGCGGCGAAGGTGGTCGTGGCAAGAGCAATGGCAAGGGCCGTGGTTGCGGTGGCGGCGGCCATGATACGCGTCTGCATAGGAGAACTCCCTTTTCGTCCTTGAGTGCAAGCGTCCGGCACAAGCGCCGGAGCGATACAGACAGGCACGAGCCGCAACCGCGCGAAGTTTCAAAGAATTCGCGGGCTTCCGGCACTTTTCGAACAAGTGATTGACCCCGATACACAATTTCTTTGACGCCTCCGCCCCCCGGCCTGCTATGGATAGGGCAAGCAGGGCGGCCATGGCGCGGCCGCCCGAGGGGAATGGATGGACAGCGACGACCGGCAAGAGCTGGAGCGGCTACTGGGACGGATCGGTCTGGGCGACCGGCAGGCGTTTTCCGACCTGTTCGATCGCGCGGGGCCGAAACTTTTCGCGCTTTGCCTGCGTGTCCTGAAGGATCGGTCCGAGGCGCAGGATGCGCTGCAGGACAGCTTTGTGAAGGTCTGGCGCAATGCCGGGCGTTTCGAAGTCACGGATCACCACCCGATGAGCTGGCTCGTCACAATTGCCCGAAACACCGCGATCGACCGGTTGCGCAGCCGAAAGAGACACGAGGATATCGAGGATCACGCCCATTACCTGGCCGGCAGCGGCGCCGGGCCCGAGACGGCGGCGGTGGCCGCGTCCGAGCTGGCGCGGATCCGCGCCTGCCTGGCCGAGTTGCCCGACGACCGGCGCGACGCGGTGCGGCGCGCCTACCTTGAGGGTGACAGCTATGCCGACCTGGCGGCGCATTTCGGCATCCCGCTGAACACGGTGCGCACCTGGCTGCGGCGCGGGCTGACCACATTGCGGGAGTGCATGTCCCGATGAGCGAGGAGATGGCCCACGACGACGACCAGATGCTGGCGGCCGAATACGCCCTGGACCTTCTGACCGGCGATGAGCTGGCAGAGGCGCACCGGCGCGTGACCTCGGACCCCGCCTTTGCGGCCACCGTCGCCCGGTGGGAGATCGAGCTGGCCGACCTAGCGGTCGAGCTGCCGCCCGAACCCGTCCCGGCCGAGGTGAAATCGCGGCTGGAGATGCGGCTGTTCGGGGCGTCTCCGGCGCCGGTGTCGTCGCGGATGCGCGCGGCGCTGGGGTTCTGGCGCGGGCTGAGCGCGGTGGCGGTGTTCCTGGCGGCCATCCTGGGCTGGCTCTGGCTGAGCGGACCGGGCCCCGATCCGCTGCGCGCGGCCGAGATCGCGTCGGACGACGGCAGCTTCCGGTACCTTGCCGTGCTGGACGAGGCCGAGGGCGTTCTGCAGGTCACGCGGATATCCGGGACCGCGCCCGAGGGCCGGGTACTGCAGGTCTGGGCGCATGGCGACGATCAGCCGGCGATCTCGGTCGGGCTGTTTGGCGCGGGCGAGACGGCGCGGCTGGAGCTGCCAGACACGCTGCGGGGGATCGAGGGGACCTTCACCATGGGCATCTCCGAAGAGCCGCCGGGCGGCTCGCAGCAGGGCGGCCCCTCGGGCGAGGTGCTGGGACTGGGCGAGATCCGGGGGCTGTAACGTTCCGGGATACCGGGGCGGCCGGGGCGGCGCAGCGCCCCCTGCCCTATTCCGCCGCGGCGCGGGGTTCGGGGCCGTGCACGGCGTCGATCTCGTCGGCGACCAGCGCCTGCAGTTTCCACATGTAACTGTCGTGGATCCCGAGCTCTTCGAGATGGCTGACCGTGTTGAAGAGGTATTCCGCGCAGCTGCCGGCGTGGCCCACGGCGCGGGCCAGGCGGTGGACCTGGTCGTCGAGCGGCAGGCGCACCAGCCGCCCCTCGCCGTCGTGGCGCCGGTCGGCGGGCGGGGTGCAGTAGAAGACCAGGCCGCGGAAGCTTTCGCCGTTCGCGCGCAGGGTGACCCAGCGGATCCAGGGGATCATCTCGCGGAAGGCGCCTTCGCGTTCGATCAGGCGGATCATGCGGCTGAGCTGGTCATCCTCGGGCATCTTGAAGGCCACGCCCTTGCAGGCGCCGCCCTTGTCCAGCGCCAGCATCAGGCCCGGTTCTTCCGGGGTCGCGCGCCAGCCCTGCATGTGCAGGCAGAAGGACCGGTGCCAGCCGTGCAGGATGCAGGCGCGGCTTTCGTCGTATTCGAAGGCCGGTTTCCAGATCAGCGAGCCATATGCAAAGACCCAGAACGGCCGGCCCGCGTTCTCCTCCAGCAGACGCTGCGCCAGTTCTGCCTTGTCGTCATCCGTCATCGGCGTGTGGGTGTCCGAAGGGCCGGGATCGGGCACCTCGCGGTAGACCCGCGCCACGTGGGATTCGGTCAGGGAAATGGCGCGTGTGGAGGAACGGTGGGGCATGGAAGGGTCCGGGATGGCTCCGTCTGAAGGGTGCCGGGACAATGTCGGGGCGTGGCAGGCAATCGTCAACCCGATGACCCGGGCCCGGGGCGCGGCGCCGGGCAGATGCACAGGGCTTGTGCGCCGGGGCGGCGGCGGAGGCTCAAGAAGATGCGCCCGCCCGGGGAGGTGGCGCGGCGGGGGGTTTGCAGCTAGAGTGACGCAAGGTAACCGGCCTGCGCGCAAGTCTGCGTCGGTCGGCAGGTGGGGAGGATACGGGCATGACGGATACAACGGGCTTCGCGGCACTGGAACGGCGGGAATGGTCGGACCCGAATGTGGCGCGCGCCTATGCCCAGGCCTTCGCGAAGGCCTCGGACATGGTGGTGCCCGCGCTTGTCGCGGCGGTCCGGGCCGGGTCCGGGACGCGGGCGCTGGACCTTTGCTGCGGCCATGGCAACGTCAGCGCGGGGCTTGTCGGCGCCGGCGCCGAGGTGACGGGCGTGGATTTCTCGCCCGCGATGCTGGAAATGGCGCGCATTGCGGTGCCGGGGGCCAGGTTCGTCGAGGGCGACGCGATGGCGCTGGAGTTCGAGGACGGCACCTTTGACGCGGTGACGATCGGCTTCGGCGTGCCGCATGTGCCCGATCCGCCGCAGGTGCTGGCCGAGGCGCGCAGGGTGCTGAAACCCGGCGGGCGGCTGGCCTTCTCGGTCTGGTGCGGCGCCGGGGCAGAAAGCGCCCTTGGATATGTCTTCGAGGCGATCGCGGCGCATGGCGACCCCGGGATCACGCTGCCGCCCGGCCCCGGGGCCACCGATTATGCCGATCCCGCGCTGGCCTTTCCGGTGCTGGAGGCGCGCGGCTTTGCGGGGTGTCACTGCGAGACGGTGCCATCGGCCTGGAAGGTGGACGATCCGGCGGCGCCCTATGTCTATTTCCTGGAAGGCACGGCGCGCGGCGGGGCCCTGTTGCGGCCCCAGCCCGAGGAAAACGCCACCGCGATCCGTGCGTCGGTGGTCGAACGGGTGCTGGCGGCGCATGGGACAGGGCCCGAATGGCGGGTGCCGATCCCGGCGAACGTGACCTCGGCCGAGGCGGTGTGACGCGAGGCGGAGAACGCTGCCCGCCTCAGGCCGGCGTCACGAAAACCGATTGCGAGATCAGTTCGGCCGGGGCCTCGGAATCCATGAAGGCGATGTCATAGGCATCGCGGCCGATGGCGATGACGGCCAGCGTATCGGCCGAGCACATGCCCGTCGCATCCACCAGGTGCCAGGCCTCGTCCAGCCAGACCTGCGCCACGGCGTGGAAATCCGGCGGGGTGACCTGCGGGCTGTAGACGGCGACCATGCGCGCCGGGATCTGGGCGGCGCGGATCATCGAACAGGCCAGATGCGCGTAGTCGCGGCAGACACCCTGCCGGCCGGCGAAGGTTTCCAGCACGTTGGTGTCGGCGTCGGAACTGCCGGGGACATAGGTCAGGTTGGCCTCGATCCAGTCGCGGATCGCGGCGACCTTACGGCCGCCAGAGAGGTCTCCGAAGCGCTTGCCGACGAAGGTGACGAACTTGTCCGACTGGCAATAGCGCGAAGGCCGCAGGTAGGGCGCGACGGGCCCGGGGATCCGGTGCAGCGGCGCGGCCTCGAGCGTGTTGAGCGAAACCGCCGGCCGGGTGATATCGACCTCGGCATCGTAGGACAGGGCCATCTCGGTGGCGGTGACCTGCGCCCAGATCCGTTCGCCGACCCCGGCGTCGCCCTCGACCCGGGTCAGGCTGGCCTCGGTGATGGTCAGGTTCTGGTGCAGGATCTCCTGCCCCTCGGTCCGGGCGGCCTCCAGCGCCAGGAAGACGGTGTTGGGCCGGGTAAACCGGTAGTGCATGTCGACGTCGATCCGGATGCGCATCCTGCCCCCTGCCGTTTGTGCCCTGCCGTTTCGGCCCTGCCGCACAGGCGTAGCAGCTTCGCCCCCGTGGCTTCAACGGCAGAGATGGTTTCGACACCGGCGCGGGCCCTGTCCCCCGCGGGCGCGGGGAAATTGTGCAGGCGCGGCACCGGCCCCGGCCCCGGCCCCGAAACGCAAACGCGCCCGCCGGGATCCCGGGCGGGCGCGTGAGCTTGCGGCATGGTGCCGGAGGGCGGCGCGGCTCAGCGCGACGTGTCGTCCTCGTCGTCGTCGTCATCCTCGCCCGAGGGCAGGTTGAAGAAGCTGTCGGCGTCCACGATCGGCTCGCTGTCTTCCTTGTCGTCCTCGTCGCTGTCGCTGAGCGAGAAGGTCTCGAGCCCCTCGATCGCGGTCGGGATGCGCGGCTCGGCCTCCATCTCCAGCGACTGCTCGGTCGAGACGAGACGGCGGCGGGCGTCGTCGTCCATGACCTCGCCCTCGGCGGCCTTCTTGGCGGCGGCCTTCTGCACGGCGGCGTCCAGTTCGGACTGCTTGCAGAGGCCCAGAGCGACCGGGTCGATCGGCTGGATGTTGGCGATGTTCCAGTGCGTGCGTTCGCGAATCGCCTGGATCGTCGGCTTCGTGGTGCCCACCAGCTTCGAGATCTGGCTGTCGGCCAGTTCCGGGTGGAACTTCACCAGCCACAGGATCGAAGCCGGACGGTCCTGGCGCTTCGACAGCGGGGTGTAGCGCGGGCCGCGGCGCTTCTCCTCGCCCTCGGCGGCGGGGTTGGTCTTGACCCGCAGCCGGTAAAGCGGATCCTTCTCGGCCTTGTCGATCTCGGCCTGGGTCAGCTGGTTGTTCGCGATCGGGTCGAACCCGCGCACGCCCACGGCAACGTCACCATCGGCGATGCCCTGGATCTCGAGCTCGTGCATGCCGACGAAATCCGCGATCTGCTTGAAGGTCATGGTGGTGTTGTCCACCAGCCAGACCGCCGTCGCGCGCGCGTTGATCAGTCGTGCCATAGTCATGCTCCTTAACACATACATCTTCCCCGGCGCCTGGGCGGACCAGGCTGCCCGGGTTTCAGGCCACGGGCGGGTTTCCGTTGTCGGGGAACTTCGGCGTTGTATAGTCGGCGATGACCGGAAAGGGAAGAGGCGAATGCGGCAGGCTTTCGGCAGCTGGATCCTTGCGCTGGCCCTGGCGGCGGCGCCCGGGCCCGTCGGGATGGCCGCGCGCGCCAGCGAGGCCGAAAATGCCCCGGGGCGGTTCGATTATTACGTGATGGCGCTGAGCTGGTCGCCGAACTGGTGCGCCCTGGAAGGGGACCAGCGCCGGGCGCCGCAATGCGACGAGGATCACGGCTGGCTGCTGCACGGGCTCTGGCCCCAGTTCGAGACCGGGTGGCCGGAAACCTGCGACACCTCCGAACCCTCTCCATCGCGGCAGATGACCCGCGAGATGACCGACATCATGGGCAGCGCCGGGCTGGCCTGGCACCAGTGGCGCAAGCATGGCTCCTGTTCCGGGCTGGCACCGGAGGACTACTTTCGCCTGTCGCGGGTGGCCTATGGCCGCGTGGTCCGGCCCGAGGTGTTCCGCAAGCTGAGCAACGCGGTGCGCCTGCCGGCCTCGGTCGTCGAAGAGGCGTTTCTCAAGGACAATCCTCAGCTGACGCCCGACATGCTGACCGTGACCTGCCGCGACGGCTATGTGCAGGAGGTGCGGATCTGTTTCACCCGGGGGCTGGAGCCCCGCCCCTGCGGCCCGGATGCGCGCAGGGACTGCCGCCTGAACGACGCGCTGTTCACGCCGCTGCGCTGACCGGGCTTTGGGCGTGCCGGCCGAAGGCCGGGATGAGGACTTGCCGGCCGAAGGCCGGCCGGGGCGCGCGGCGAAGCCGCGCGCAACCCCTCGCCCGACAGTTCACGCAGACACCCCCGGCAGGGGGCTCAGCTTTCCTGCTGCTGGCACTTGCGTGCCGCCGCCAGCGCCTCGGCCGTGCCCTTGAGGTCCAGCTGGAAGACCGGCGCGCCCTTGGCGTCGAAGACCGTCAGGCTCTGAGCCTTGGCGATCGCGTCGAAGACCGACGTGTTGGTGAACATCACCCCCGCGCCATGCACCCGCCCCAGCTGCAGCCCAGTGGCCACCGCCGGGTAGCGCGTACCGTCGAGGTCGAAGACCAGCGGATAGGCCTGGCCTTCGCGCAGGCGTGTCCAATCGGGTTCGAACACGGCGATGTAGCCCTGCTTTTTCACCGCGTCATAGCCGATCCGGGTCAGCGACTTGCCGTCGCGTGCGGTCTGGATCAGGCAGCCATTGCCCAGGTCCGTGTCCACCATGACGTTCCAGCCATTGCAATAGCCCTGATCGACCAGGTCGGCCTTTGCGGGCAGGGCCGCAAGCCCGAGGGCGAGCAGCGCCGCGCCGAATGCGAGATGTCTCATGCGCTTTCCTTCACAAATTCGGGGCCTTCACAGTTCGAGGATCGTCGAGCCGGTGGTCTTGCGGGCTTCCAGCGCGTCATGCGCCTTGGCCACCTCGGCCAGCGGGAAGCGCTGGTCGATGCGGATCTTCACCGCACCCGAGGCGACCTTGTCGAACAGGTGCCTTGCCATCTCCTGACAGGTGGCCGGATCGGCGGTATGGGCGAACAGCGTCGGCCGCGTGACCTTGATCGAGCCCTTCTGCGCCAGGATCCCGAGGTTGAAGGCATCGACCGGCCCCGTGGCATTGCCGAATGAGATCATCATCCCCAGCGGCTTCAGGCAGTCCAGAGAGCCCATGAAGGTGTCCTTGCCCACCGAATCCATCACCACGTCGACGCCCTTGCCATCCGTCAGCTCCTTCACCCGGGCGGTGAAATCCTCGGTCGAATAGTTGATGCAATGCTCGGCCCCGTGATCGAGCGCGAGCTGGCATTTCTCGTCGCTGCCGGCGGTGCCGATCAAGTGGATGCCTTCGGATTTCGCCCATTGGCAGGCGATCAGCCCGACACCGCCGGCGGCGGCGTGGAACAGCACCGTGTCCCCGGCCTTCAGCGGCGTGGTGCGGTGGAAGAGGTATTCCACCGTCATCCCCTGCAGCATCATCGCCGCGCCCTCGTCGAACGAGATCGCCTCGGGCAGCGGGCAGAGCTGGGCTGCGGGCATCACCCGGGCTTCGGTATAGGCGCCGGGCGGCATGGCGGCATAGGCGGCGCGGTCGCCGGGCCTGAGGTGTGTCACACCCTCGCCCACCGCCTCGATCACGCCCGCGGCCTCCATCCCCAGCGCATGGGGCAATTCCATCGGGTAAAGGCCGGAGCGCTGGTAGATGTCGATGAAGTTCAGCCCGCAGGCCTTGTGCGCGATGCGGATCTCGCCCGGGCCGGGCTCTCCCACCTCGAGATCCACCAGCTTCAGCTTGTCCGAGCCGCCGTGCTCTTCGATGATCGCGGTCAGGGCCATGTCTCGCCTCCGTTGCCTTGGTTTTTGCTGCCGGTCCGGCCGCGGGGCGGATGCCGCCCCCTCGCCGGTCCCTGTCCGGCCCGATCATGCGCATATCCGGCCGATAGTCCATGACCCGTCTCAGCAGATCGTGAGAGCCATGTGGCGAGATCCATGGTATGATTTAGGCAGTGTCGCGGGGCGGTTCGGCCCCGGTACGGTGTTCTGACCGGCGACCGAACCCCTGCCGCGACGATCTTTATCGTCGGGTCGAAGCACTTCGGCGGAAAGGGGGAGGACATGACCAATACAATCGGAAACCCGCTTAGCTGGACCGCCCAGGCTGTCGGCGCCACCGGATCGCACCTGGCTGACACGGCCGGCGAGCTTGGCGGCCATCTCGACGACAGCCCGCCCCGGGTGCAGCTGCTGACGCGGGACGACATCCGGCATGCGTTGCAGGCGGGATGGGAGGACATGACCGCGCTTCGGGCGGATGCGCTGACCCTGGTGGCGGTCTATCCGCTGATCGGGATCACGCTGATCGCCATGAGCTTCAACGCCGGGCTGATCCCGCTGATCGTGCCGCTGATCACCGGCTTTGCCCTGCTGGGGCCGGTGGCCGCCGTCGGGCTGGAAGAGATGAGCCGGCGGCGCGAACAGGGCCTGGACCCGCGGTGGAGCGACGCCTTTGCCGTGATGCGCGCACCCTCCTTCGGGGCGATCGCGGTCCTGGGGCTTTACCTTGCCGGGACGATGCTGGTCTGGATGCTGCTGGCGGCCCAGATCTACGGCGCAACGCTGGGGCCCGAGCCGCCGGCCTCGATCGGCGCCTTCCTGACCGCCGCCTTCACCACATGGGCCGGGTGGAAGATGGTCGTGATCGGCGTGGTCGCGGGCGCGGTCCTGGCCTTCGTCGTTCTGGCGATCAGCGTGGTCTCCTTCCCGCTGCTGCTGGACCGGAAGGTCGGTCTGCCGGTGGCGGTCGTGACCTCGATCCGGGTGACGCAGCAGAACCCGGGCGTGATCCTGGGTTGGGGCGCCATCGTGATCACCCTGCTGGTTCTGGGCTCGATCCCCTTCCTGCTGGGGCTGGTGGTGGTGCTGCCGCTGCTGGGGCATTCCACCTGGCACCTCTATCGCCGGGCCGTGGGGTAACCTGCCGGGACCGAACGGAAAAAGGGCCGCATCCGGGGATGCGGCCCTTTCTTGTGCAGGGTGGGGTGTTGCGCGGGCCGCGCCGGTCGTCAACCCGCCACGTTCAGGACGATCTTGCCGATATGGCCCGAGCCTTCCATGCGCTCGTGCGCCTTCGCGGCTTCGGCGAAGGGGAACTCGCTGTCCATCACGGGGGCGATGCGCCCGGAATCGAGCAACGGCCAGACATGGGCGCGCAGGTCCTCGGCGATGCGGGCCTTGGCCAGATCGCTTTGCGGACGCAGGGTCGATCCGGTGATCGTCAGCCGCCGCATCATCACCTGCGCAAAGTTCAGCTCCACCTTCGGACCCTGAAGGAAGGCGATCTGAACCAGGCGCCCCTCGTCGGCCAGCGCCTTGACGTTGCGGGGCAGGTAGTCGCCGCCGACCATGTCCAGGATCAGGTCCGCGCCGCCCTCGGCGCGCAGGACCTCGACGAAATCCTCGTCGCGGTAGTTGATCGCCCGTTCCGCGCCAAGCGCCATGCAGGCCTTGCACTTTTCGGCCGAACCGGCGGTGGCGAAGACCCGCGCGCCGAAGATCCTGGCCAGCTGTATTGCCGTCGTGCCGATGCCCGACGACCCGCCATGGACGAGAAACCGCTCGCCTGCGCGCAGCCCCCCGCGCGAGAAGACGTTGGACCAGACGGTAAAGAAGGTCTCGGGCAGGCAGGCGGCCTCTTTCAGGCCAAGCCCCTCGGGCACGGGCAGGCAATGGGCCGCCGGTGTCGCCACGTATTCCGCGTATCCGCCGCCGGGCAGCAGGGCGCAGACCTGGTCGCCGATCGCCACCTCGGTCACGCCGTCACCCAGCGCCACGACCTCGCCCGAGGCTTCGAGCCCCGGCAGATCGCTGGCGCCCGGAGGCGGATTGTAGGATCCGGCGCGTTGCAGCGCATCGGGGCGGTTCACCCCGGCATAGGCGACCTTGATCACCACCTGGCCATGCCCGGGCCGTGGCACGGGCCGGTCGGTCAGCTGCAGCACCTCGGGCCCGCCGGGTGCGGATATCTCGACGGCGCGCATCGTTTCAGTCATTGGGTTCTCCTGGTTCGGCTGGGCACAGCTGTCGCCGCCGGGGCGCCGAAGCGCAAGCCGAAAGGCTCAGGATCCGCTTGCCCCCATCGGCCAGTCGGTCCGCGGCTTGCGCATGGGCGCGCGGATCTGCTTGCCCAGCCAGTTCGGCCCGGTCATCAGCGGCTTCAGCAGCGGATTGTCGTTGATCTGGGCCTTCAGCTTTTCGACCTGCATCACGTCGTTGATGCGACGATCCAGGAAATCCCACGTCTTTTCATAGCCTTCGCTGTCATCGCCCAGCCAGTACAGCACCGTCGAGGACAGCACCGCCGACAGCGAGGCGCGCTTGGTGTACCAGTTCACGTCTTCCGACGTGTCGCCCAGCGTGTCCCAGATCAGGTCCGCCGTCGCCCAAAGCGCCTTGGCCCCGTCGGCGGCATGTTGCGGCAGCGCGAACAGCGTCATGCCCCGGCGCACGGCCTCCTTGTCGCCGACCTCGATCCGGGCGCGGACGGCGGCGATGACCTTGTCGCGGAACTTCATCTCGCTCAGGTCCATGGCGCGAATCTTCTGCAGCATCTGCTGGTCGCCGCGCTGGTGATAGGCCAGGGCCAGATCGACGGGGCCGCGCGGCAGCACGGCACGGGCCAGAGCGGGCTCCACCCCCGCATCGGCCACGGCCGCCCGGAACGTGGCATCGGTCCAGCCGTCAAAGGCCACGTGGATCAGGGCGGCGTCCAGGATTTTCGACTTGATGTCGTCATAAGGCGTTGTCATGGGCGCTCTCCGATGTGAGTGTCGTATCTCAATATAGGGCATCTGCCGCGTTTGTCCCAATCCCTGCCGGGGGGTGGACAAGCGGGGTGAGGGTTTGCTATAGCGCAGCCTCCTGCAATTCTTCCTTGCAACTTTTACCAGAAAGGTGGTGACAACCACATGCAGGTCAGTGTTCGCGACAACAATGTCGACCAGGCGCTCCGTGCCCTGAAGAAGAAACTTCAGCGCGAAGGCGTGTTCCGCGAGATGAAGCTCAAGCAACATTTCGAGAAACCGTCCGAGAAGAAAGCGCGCGAGAAGGCAGAAGCGATCCGCCGTGCGCGCAAGCTCGCGCGTAAGAAGGCGCAGCGCGAAGGGCTCCTCTGAGGCCTCTTCCTTCGAAGCCACTTCCTGGCACGTCTTGATGACGCCACGGTCGGATTGTCCGACACCGAAGTTGACGACCCCCGGGCGCAAGCCACGGGGGTTTGTCGTATCCGGGGGTCCGCGTCTTCTTCAGGAAACCGGGCGCTTCGCGTCCCCGGCCCCGCCCGGCCGGATCGCATCGCGCGGGCGAGCGCCCCGCGCAAACCGGTCCCGCCCCATTCGGCCAGATCAACCCAAACGAGAAATCCCGCCGATTTCGCGTGACCGAATCCCACAAACATCTGTACACTGAGCGAAATCCGACAGTCCCACATGGTCCGCTGACCGCCGGACCTTGCGATACTGCGGCGTCGAGGCTGTCGCAGGTGTCGGGACCCTGGCCCGGCGACGACTGACGTCGAGGCACCGTTAACACATTGCTAACCAGTTTCGCCTATTTGGTTAATAGATCGGACCCTTGGTAGAGGACCCACGGCCCATGCAGCAGTCCACGATACTGACCCCGGGCCGCGGCGCCCGGCCGAAGGACACGCAGGCCGTGATGTTCGACGATCTGGTGGCCCTGGTGGCCCGACGGATGCAGATGCCGGTGGCGATCCTGGTGTTGCCCGACCTGCAGAGGCCCGGGCAGAATTCGATCAGCACCCATGGCCTGCCCAACCCCGAAACCTACGAGGAAACGATCGCTTTCGGCGCGCATCTGATGGATGCCCTCCGGCGCAGCCAGCGGCCGCTTGTGCTGTCGGATTCGCGGATGCAGACCGAGCTTGGCGCGCTGCCTCTGGTGCAGAACAGCCAGTGCCTCGCCTTTCTCTGCGTCCCGGTGCTAAGCGCCGATTCGCGGATGATCGGGGTGCTCTGCGTGGCGAACAAGACGCCCTTCGACTGGTCCGAGGGGGACATCGAGGCGCTGAAGGATTATGCCACGCTGATCTCGCGCGAGATGCGGCAGAGGCTGCTGGTCAGCGATCAATCCGCGGAATTGTCGATGCTGCGCCTGCGGCTGGAGCGCGAGCGGCTTCACAATTTCCAGCGCGAGGCGATCTTTCAGGCGATGGCGACGCCCGGACTGTCGCCCTCGGCCCGGTTCCGGTCGGTGCTGAATGCGGGCTGCGCGGCGCTGAAGGTCGATTACGGCATCCTGACCCAGGTCTCCGGCGGGCGGGCACGGGTCATCGCGGCCAGCAAGTCGGCGCCCACAAACGAGCCGTTGGCAGATATCGAGATCAGCCAGCGCTACACTGCGGACATTCTCGCCACGGACCGCCAGATCTGCATGCCCGACACGGCAATGAGCTGCGAACCCCTGCGCCGGGATCTCTTTGGCCGGCCGCCGCTGGCCTATTTCGGCGCGCCGATCGTGACCAACGGGCTGACTTTCGGCACACTTGAATTCACCGCGACGAGCCCGATCTCGAAACGCTCGGATCCGTCCTATGGCTCGGTGCTGAGCATGATGGCGATTGCGATCAACGGCTACCTCTGCGCCCGGACCGATCCGCAGCAGGCGGATGTCTTCATTCCGACGGCGCGGGCGGCGATCTGATCCGGGTCTGACCCTCGGGCCTCTCAACCCTGCAGGATCATGTCGGCGGCGCGCTCGGCGATCATGATCGTCGGAGAATTGGTGTTCCCGCTGGTGATCAACGGCATGATCGAGGCATCCACAACCCGCAGCCCCTGCACCCCGCGCATCCGCAGCTGCGCATCCAGCGGCGCGTCGTCCCCGGGGCCCATGCGCACGGTGCCGACGGGGTGGAAGATCGTCGTGCCCACGTCGCCGGCGGCCTTCACCAGGTCCTTCGCGTCGTCCGAGGCGATGCCCGGCTTGGTTTCTTCCGGCGCGTAACGGGCCATCGGGGCCTGGGCCATGATCGCCCGCGCCTGCCGGATCGCGGCCACGGCCACCTGGCGGTCGCCCTCGGTCGACAGGTAGTTCGGCGCGATGCGCGGCGCAGCCTTCGGATCGGGCGAGGCGATCTCGACCACGCCGCGGCTTTCGGGGCGCAGGTTGCAGACACTGGCGGTGATCGCGTCGAAGCGGTCGAGCTCTCCGCCGAAGGCATCGAGCGACAGCGGCTGCACGTGATACTCAAGGTCCGGCGTTGCCAGGTCCGGCCGGGATTTCGAAAAGGCGCCCAGCTGCGAGGGCGACATCGACATCGGCCCCGACCGGGTCAGCGCGTATTCCAGGCCGATCTTCGCCTTGCCGAACAGCGTGCCGGCCAGGGTATTCAGCGTCTTCACGCCGGTCAGCTTCCAGGCGCAGCGCAGTTGCAGGTGATCCTGCAGGTTGGCGCCGATGGCGGGCATGTCGCGCGCGACCCCGATCCCGTGGCGCTGCAGCAGGTCCCCCGGGCCGATCCCCGACAGCTGCAGGATCTGCGGCGTGCCGATGGCCCCGGCCGACAGGATCACCTCGGCCCGCGCCCGCGCCTCTTTCTTCGTGCCGCCCAGGTCATAGGCCACGCCCACCGCGCGGGCGCCATCCAGGATCAGCCGGTGCACCTGCGCCTCGGTCTCGACCTTCAGCCTTGCGGCCTTGCTGGTGCGCAGAAAGGCCTTGGCGGTGTTCATCCGCCAGCCGTTGCGCTGGTTCACGCGGAAATATCCCACGCCCTCGTTGTCGCCGGTGTTGAAATCGGTCGTGGCCGGCAGCCCCCAGGCCTGCGCCGCCTCGGACCAGTGATCGAGCACGTCCCAGTGCAGGCGCTGGTTCTCCACCCGCCATTCGCCGCCCGCGCCGTGCATCTCGGAGGCGCCGTCGACGTAATCCTCGGACCGTTTGAAATAGGGCAGCACGTCGTCCCAGCCCCAGCCGGGCAGGCCCATCTGCCGCCAGCCGTCGTAATCCGCAGCCTGTCCGCGCAGGTAAAGCATGCCATTGATCGAGGAACAGCCGCCCAGCGTCTTGCCCCGCGGATATAGCAGCGAGCGGCCGTTCAGACCGGCCTCCGCCTCGGTCCTGAACAGCCAGTCGGTGCGGGGATTGCCGATGCAGTAGAGGTAGCCGACGGGGATGTGGATCCAGTGGTAATTGTCGCGCTTGCCGGCCTCGAGCAGCAGCACGCTGTGCCCGGCCTCGCCCAGCCGCTTGGCCAGCACGCAGCCGGCGCTGCCCGCACCGACGATGATATAGTCGTATTCCATGTCCATCCCTCCGCTCGGGGCGAGCGTAGCAAGGCGAACCGGGGGCACAATATGGCAATTTTGCTTGCGCGGCGCGGCTTGAATCCATAAAACTAGTTTTATAGTTTATTGCAAGGTGAGTCGCATGGAATGGGAAGAAGCGGCCCAGGGCTTTTCGGCCATGGGGTCCGAGGCGCGATTGCAGGTGCTGCGCACGCTGGTGCGCGCCGGCGCCCCGGGGCTGAGCGTGGGCGAGATCCAGGAGCGTACGGGCATGGCGCCCTCGACGCTGGCGCATCACCTGAAGTTCCTCGCCGCGGGCGGGGTGGTGAGCCAGGAGAAGGCGGGCCGGACGACGATCAACCGGGCGAAACTTGACACCCTGGACCAGTTGGCGCGGTTCATTCTCAGCGAATGCTGCGCCGACATGACACGAAAGGCGGCAAACGATGTCTGACACGACACAAAGCCCGGGGGTCCCGTGGCGCGCGGTCACGGATTTCGTGAAGTCCCCCTGGGCGTTCATCCTCTACATCCTCGCCGGGGTGGCGGTGCTGGATCCCGGCAACCTGGGCTTTACCGCCGGTTTCGCGGCCCGGGCGCTGCTGGACACCCTGCCCTATATCGTGGTGGCCGTGCTGCTGCTGGCCTACCTGAAGGCCACGGGGGCCGAGGTCATGGTGGCGCGCGCCTTCGAGGGGCGAGAGACGCGTATGATCTTCCTGGCCGCGGTGTTCGGCGGGCTGGCGCCCTTCTGTTCCTGCCAGGTGATCCCCTTCATCGCCGGTCTGCTGGCGCTTGGCGCGCCGCTGTCGGCGGTCATGGCTTTCTGGCTGTCGTCGCCGCTGATCGACCCGCCGACGCTGCTGATCACGGCGGCGGCCTTGGGGTGGCCCTTTGCCATCGCCAAGGCGGTGGCCGCGGTGGGGCTGGGCCTGTTCGGCGGCTTCGCGGTGAAGGCGATGCTGGGCGCCGGGGCCTTCGAGTCCCCGCTGAAAGTCTACCAGCGCTCGGGCTGCTGCGGCGGGCCGAAGCTGAACGGCAAGCCGGTCTGGTCCTTCTGGACCGAGGTGAAACGGCGCGAGACGTTTCGGAGCGAGCTGCTGACCAACGGGCTGTTCCTGCTGAAGTGGCTGGCCTTCGCCTACACGCTGGAGGCGCTGCTGGTGCATTACGTGCCGGCCGAGCTGATCGCCGGCGTGGTCGGTGGCGAGGGCATCGTGCCGATCGGCATCGCGGCGTTGGTGGGCATGCCCGCCTACCTGAACTCCTACGTGGCGCCGCCGCTTCTGGCCGGGCTGATGGAACAGGGGATGAGCGCGGGGTCCGCCATGGCCTTCATGGTGGCCGGCGCGGTCAGCTCGATCCCGGCTATGGCGGCGGTCTGGTCGCTGGTCAAACCGCGGGTCTTCGCGGCCTACCTCGGGCTTGGCATCCTGGGCGCGATCCTGTCGGGGATCCTGTTCTCGCTGGTGATCTGACCGGCCCGAATACTCCCGCCCGTCCGCCCCGCATCCCAGATGCGGGGCGTCCCGTTGGGCCCGGCACGCGCGCCAGGGCGCGCGTGCCGGTTGCACCTCAGGCCCTGGGTTTCTCAAGCTGCCAGTCGAGATGGGCGCGCACCGTCGGCCATTCCGCCGCCGTGATCGAGTAGACCGCCGTGTCCCGGATCGTGCCATTGGGCAGCACCGAATGCGCCCTCAGGACCCCGTCCAGCTGCGCGCCCAGCCGCTCGATGGCCCGCCGGCTCTGGACATTCATGCGATGGGTCCGGAACTCCACCGCGATGCAGTTCAACACCTCGAAGGCATGGCCCAGCAGCATCCGCTTGCACTCGGTATTCAGTGGCGACCGCTGCACGCTCTTGCGGTACCAGGTGGAACCGATCTCGACCCGCCTGTTCACCGCATCGATATTCATGTAGGTGGTCATGCCCACCGCCCGGCCATCGGCGTCGAGGATCGCAAAGGGCGCCATGCTCTCCTTCGCCATCAACCCCAGGCGCCGCTCGATCTCGGCCGGAACCCCCTCCGGCGAGGGCACGGCGGTATACCAAAGCCGGTGCAGTTCGCCATCCGCCGCCGCCTCGGCCAGCTCTTCCGCGTGGGACATCGCGAGCGGCACCAAGGCAACGCTCCGCCCCTTCAGCGTGACAGGTTCAGCAAACATCCACGCCCCCTGCTTCTTCTTGGTCAAAATACCTCCGGGGGAGTCCTCCGCAGGAGGACGGGGGCAGAGCCCCCTACCCGAAGACCCGCCCCAGCGCGCCATCGACCGCGTCGGTGATCCGGTCGATGTCGTCCGCCGTGGCGATCAGCGCAGGCGAGAAGCACAGCGTGTTGTTGTAGCCCGGCACCGAGCGGTTGGTCACGCCGATGATCACGCCGTTGGCCATGCAATCTGCCGTCACCGCCTGGGCCAGCTTCTCGGCCACCGGCTCCTTGGTGGTACGATCCGCCACCAGCTCGGCGCCGCAGAACAGGCCCTTGCCGCGCACGTCGCCGATCACCGCGTGCTTCTCCTGCAGCGCGGCGAGGTTCTCCATCATCCGGGCGCCCATGGCCGTGGTGTTGGCCAGCAGGTCTTCCTCGATGATGATGTTCATGTTCTCGATCGCCGCCGCCGGGCCGGCCGTGCAGCCGCCGAAAGTGGAGATATCGCGGAAGTAGTTCAGCGGATCGTCGGCATTGTCCTTGAAAGCATCAAAGACCTCCTCGGTGGTGACCAGCGCGGCGATGGCGGCATAGCCCGAGGCCAGGCCCTTGGCCATGGTCACGAAATCGGGCTTCACACCGTAATGCTGGTAACCGAACCATTCGCCGGTCCGGCCCACGCCGCAGACGACCTCGTCGATATGCAGCAGCACGCCGTACTTGTCGCAGATCTCCTGCACCTTCTGCCAGTAGCCCTCCGGCGGGGTGATCACGCCGCCACCGGCGGTCACCGGTTCAAGGCAGAGGCCGCCGACGGTGTCGGGGCCCTCGGCCAGGATCACCTTCTCGATCTGCTCGGCCGCCCAGAGACCGTAATTCTCGACCGGGGCGCCCTCCTGTTCGTGGCGGCGGTATTCGAGGCAATGGGGCACGCGGACAAAGCCGGGCGCGAAGGGGCCGTATTGCGCGTTGCGCTCGTCCTGGCCGCCGGCCGACAGGGCGCCGATGGTGGTGCCGTGGTAATCGCGCTCGCGGTAGAGGATCTTGTGCTTGGTGCCACCGTATTTCTTGTGCGCGATCTGCCGGATCATCTTGAAGGCCTTCTCGTTGGCCTCGGACCCGGAGTTGCAGTAGTAGACGCGGTTCATCCCCGGCATCTTGTCGATCAGCATTTCCGAGAAGACAGCGCCGGGCACGGTGCCCATGGAGCCCGCGAAATAGTTCATCTTCAGGATCTGGTCGCGCACCGCATCGGCGATCCGCTCGCGGCCATAGCCCACATTCACTGTCCAGACCGCGCCCGACACGGCGTCGAGGAACTCGCGCCCCGCATGATCCCACACGGACATGCCGCGGCCTTCGACGATGATGCGCGGATCGTTCGTCTCGTAGGGTTTGTGCTGGCTCAGGTGATGCCAGACATGGGCCTTGTCGGCCGACACGATGTGGGAAATGTCGTTTTCCGTAAACTTGCCGTCCATGGCGCTTATCCTCATTGTGCTGAAAATGGCCGCAGGCCAAACGCCCGCCTGCGCGAGTGTAATACAGATGTCAGATGGATCCTGTTTTTTCGGCGACATATAGGGCCAGTCGACAGGCTCCGCTAGGTCCAGATGATGGGGATGGGTCGGCGCCCAACACAGGATCTTTCTGCAAAACAAATACATCACAAAGACTTACAGGGCACCCTCGGCGCCACCGCGGCGCGGGACCACCAGAAGCAAGGACCCTGGCGCCGTGGCCACCGCCCAAAAACCGGCAGAAAAATTGTTGATCCATTAGGCAATATCGGCTCGGATCGGTCCGAATTGGGGGTCCGGCCCCCGCCTCGCGGACGGGCGCCCCGGCGCCGCGGCCGCCCACAACACCTGCCGAACACGGCGGACAACACGGGAGAAGAACATTGAGCACGACGCGCAGCCTCAAGGGCGCCGCAGCGGCCCTCGCACTTCTGGCCGGGGCCAGCCCGGCCTTCGCCGCCGATGAAATCACGGTGGGCTATTTCCTCGAATGGCCGATGCCGTTCCAATACGCCAAGCAGATGGGCACCTACGACGAAGAGATGGGCGTGACCGTCAACTGGGTCAGCTTTGATACCGGCACCGCGATGAGCGCGGCGATGGCTTCGGGCGACGTGCAGCTGTCGGTCAGCCAGGGCGTGCCGCCCTTTGTGGTGGCCGCCAGCGCGGGCCAGGACCTGCAGGTGCTGGACGTGGCCGTCAGCTATTCCGACAATGACAATTGCGTCGTGCGCTCGGATCTGGAAATCGACAAGAGCAGCGCCGACGAGCTGGAAGGCAAGAAGGTCGCCGTGCCGCTGGGCACCGCGGCGCATTACGGCTTTCTCAAGCAGATGGACCATTTCGGCGTGCCGCTCGACAGCCTTGAAATCGTCGACATGGCGCCGCCCGACGGTGCCGCCGCGATCGCGCAGGGCTCGGTCGACATGGCCTGCGGCTGGGGCGGATCGCTGCGCCGCATGAAGGAACACGGCAACGTGCTGCTGACCGGCGCCGAGAAGGAAGAGCTGGGGATCCTCGTCTTCGACGTGACCTCGGGCCCCGCCGGATGGGTGGCCGAGAACAGCGACCTGGTGGCGAGCTTCCTGAAGGTGACGGCGGATGCCAACGCGATGTGGAATTCCGGCGAGCACGAGGCCGAGATGCTGCCCGTGATCGCCAAGGACGCCGGCATGGACGAGGATGCGACATCCGAAACGATCTCGACCTTCGTCTTCCCCGACGTCGACACGCAGCTGTCGGACAAATGGCTTGGCGGCGGCAGCCAGGATTTCATGAAGGGCGTGGCCGAAGTCTTTGTCGAGGCCGGGTCGATCGATTCCGCCCTGGGCAGCTACGAGAATGCCGTGAACACGGGGCCGCTGACGTCCGCGCACGGCATGTGACTGGACGGGACTGGACGGGGGCCGGGCCATCGCGCTCCGGCCCCCACCGGCGTCAAAAGTCTCATTGAGACTTTTGGCAAAACTTTCTTCAAAAGTTTTGGGGACGTGATGAACGGGCTCAGCATCGAAAACCTCTCCATGCGGTTCAACCTCCCCAACGGCGGCGCGGTGCAGGCACTGAAGGATGTCTCGCTCGAGTTGCAGGCCGGAGAGCTGCTCAGCGTGCTCGGTCCCTCGGGCTGCGGCAAGACCACGCTTCTCAACATCGTGGCCGGCTTCCTTGCGCCGACCGAGGGGCAGATCGTCATGAACGGCCACCGGGTCACGGGGCCTGCCGCCGAACGGGGCATGGTGTTCCAGCAGGGCGCCTTGTTCGAATGGATGTCGGTGCGCGAAAACGTGGGCTTCGGCCCCTCGATGAAGCACATGCCCCGGGCCGAGAAGGCACAGATCGTCGATCACCTGCTGGAGGTCGTGGGGCTGGGCGATTTCAAGGAAAAGGCGGTCTATGAACTGTCCGGCGGCATGCAGCAGCGCGTGGCCCTGGCGCGCTGCCTGGCCAACGATCCCGATGTCATCCTGATGGACGAACCGCTGGGCGCGCTGGACGCTCTGACCCGCGAGAAGATGCAGGCGCTGGTGCTGAAGCTCTGGAAGGAGACCGGCAAGACCATCATCCTGATCACCCACTCGGTCGAGGAAGCCCTGCTGCTGGGCGAACGCCTGCTGGTCATGGCCCCGCGCCCGGGCCGGATCCACCGCGAATACCGCCTGCCCTTTGCCGATCTCGGCGTCGGCGCCGACCTGCGCGAGGTCAAGACGCACCCCGAATTCGGCCCCCGCCGCGAAGAGATCCTGAACATGATCTGGGACATGGAAGAGGAAATCATGGGCCGCACGGAGGCCGGCGCATGATCCCCCTGCTGATCTACGTCGCGATCTTCGTCGGCGCCTATGTCATCGTCCACCAGATCCGCAAGCGCGCCATCCAGAGCGATTATACCTCGCTCAAGACGGTGACCTTCGGCGACGAAAGCACCGTGCGGCCGGACCGCGCGGCGAGCGTCATTTCCGTCGTCACGATCTTCGTCCTCTGGGCCGCCTTCACCGGGTCCGACTGGCTGCCGCGGTTCATGCATGCGCCGGGGCCGTTCGAGGGCGTCGCCACCTTTGACTACACGGCCGAAACACCGGACGGGCAAAGCGATACCGCCACGGTCACGGTCCTCGTCCACCCGATCGATCAGGAGGTCGATGAGCCGCAGGTCGAGCCCGGCGAGGGCTGGGCCAGGAACGACGCCGCCACGGTGGGCGTCTGGCGGTCGGGCCTGATCCGGGTGGACCGCAATGACGAGCTGGGCCGCGACGAGGGCGCTGTGGTCGTCGCGGTCAACGGCGAGCCGATCTCGCCCGGAACCAGTGTCGAAACCCCTTATGGCCGGGTCGGCATGTCTCCCAAGGGCACGCTGAACTTCGAGCCAAAGAAGGGCTGGCAGATGGAGCCGATCTGGCTGCCGCCGCCCGAGGCCGTCGTCGACCGGATCGTCGAGATCGCCAGGGAGGGCTTTCGCGGCTCCACCCTGTGGGAACACCTGGGCTATTCTCTGATGCGTGTCGTGCTGGGCTTTGTCTGCGGCGCGCTGGTGGGGATTCCGCTGGGCTATGCCATGGGCCTGTCCGACTGGTTCCGCGGCTGGTTCGATCCGATCGTGGAATTCATGCGCCCCGTTCCGCCGCTGGCGCTGATCCCGCTGGTGATCATCTGGGCCGGGATCGGCGAAGGCGGCAAGATCATCCTGCTGTTCCTGGCCGCGCTCTGGATCATGGCCATCGCCGCCCGCGCCGGCGTGTCGGGCGTGAAGATCTCGAAGGTCCATGCCGCTTATTCGCTGGGAGCCAGCAAGGCGCAGATCATGCGCTACGTCATCGTGCCGAATTCACTGCCCGAGATCTTTACCGGCGCGCGGGTCGCCATGGGCGTCTGCTGGGGCACCGTCGTGGCCGCCGAACTGGTCGCCGCCGAGAAGGGCGCGGGCATGATGATCATGGTCGCCTCGAAGTTCCAGAACACCGACATCGTGCTGATGGGCATCATCCTCATCGGTGTCATCGGCTTCGGCATCGACATCCTGATGCGGTGGGCCGAGCGGCTGCTGGTCCCCTGGAAAGGCAAGGGCTGATCCCGTGGCGTGACCCGCGCCAGCGCCTTCTGCCGCGCCGCCGCATGACGGCGCAGAGCCCATATCGACCGATGCTGCGCAGTGTCTCCGAATGTCGGGTCTTTGAAGGCCACGAGAAGACGGAATGTGGAGACAAGTTACCTCTCGCCGTCCCATGCTTGAAGAAAGTTCAGAGCTGAACGGAGGCCGTGTGGCTGGTCACGAAGATGATCACGCGAAGCGTGCCCCGGCACCACACCACCTTTTCGCCCGAACAAGCCTTCGCGTCGCGCTCAAACCCGATATCGGACAGCAGGTGCGGGGCGCATAGCGCAAGACGCTCCAGGTCATTTCGAAGCTGCACGTCAGGCTTCCCCCCCCCCGGACCGATGGACGAGTTTTCTGCGCGGCGCCAACGCGTCCAACATTCGCCTGACCGACAGATTATTCTCAAGCAGGCCGGTCAACATAGCCGTTTTCCCACGTTTGCTGACTTGACGGAGTGATACCGCGAGCAAAGACTTCCGGGCAAACCAAGCTTTTGCACCCATAGGGTCAGGAAAAATGAGCCTTGGACATGCCAAGACTGCCACCTCTCAATGCCCTAAGGGCCTTTGAAGCCGCAGCGCGTCACCATGGCTTCGTAGGTGCGAGCGACGAACTCCACGTGCCGAAGGTCGAAGCATTTCGATCATGGGCCTTCCAGGTTGCCGAGGCGGACCGATCCGCTATCGAAAAGTATTCGCATGGCTAACGCCCAGGCGTACCGGAATCAGACGGTCGGGACAGGCTCGAAACGGCAGCAGGTTCCGCATGGGAGGCATCCTGCCGAAACACCGTGAATGCCCCCCGCTGCCCCCTTCGCGACGAAAACAAAGCACGAAGAGAACGCCAGCATTGGGCCCGGTCGGTGATCCACCCACACCAAGGCGGAAAAACCTGCAGCGTCCTGCTGTAGAATGCTTGTGTCGCCGTGATCGCCGCGTCGCGTCCAAGCGCGAGCAACATGGCGGCACCAAAGGCGGGTAAGCTACCCAGACCTCAAAACTATCTAGCTATTTGAAGGCACAGTGGCGGTCCGAGGAGGATTCGAACCCCCGACCCCTTGATTCGTAGTCAAGTACTCTATCCAGCTGAGCTATCGGACCACTGTGGGGTGCGATCTATCTTTGGTGGCGGGGCATTGCAAGCCGAAAAGGTGAAAAAACTTTAGCCACCCACCCCGCCGCATCTCAAGCCTCTAAACAGAAAGGGTTTTTCCCATTTCAAAGCCCTGCGCCGGCCCCGAGGACAGACCAGCGCGGGCCGGGCGGCATGGCGGGCGCGCGGTCAGGGGACGCGCGTCAGAGGCCGCCGTCGCCCTTCGGCAGGGAAATCAAGAAGACCGTGCCCTCGGGCCCGGTGGAGACCAGCGACAGAGCGCCGCCATGGCCGCGCACCAGCTCGGCCGCGATGGCCAGGCCCAGGCCCGAACCGCCCTTGCGCGCCCCGCCCTGGAACGGCGTGAACAGGTGATCCCTGGCCTTCGGCGGCAGCCCCGGACCGGTGTCCGACACCTCGATTCGCCAGCTCCGGTCGTCCTCGGCGGCCGAAATCCGCACCACACCCGGCACCCGTGTCGCCGCGATCGCCTGCCACGAATTGCGCGCGATGTTCAGCAGCACCCGGTAAAGCTGTTCCGGATCCGCCCGCACCCGCAGCGCCGGCGGCACGTCGTTTTCGAAGGTGATCTCGGCCTCTTCTGCGGCCAGCGTCTCGCTTGCCACCACGTCGTCGACCACGTCGGCCAGGGCGATCATGTTCAGCGTCGGCGCCGGCTCTTCGGCGCGGCCGAAGGCCAGCGTGCTTTCGCACAGCGACACCGCCCGCGTGATCGAGCCGACCAGCTTCGGCGCCATGCGCGTCACCACGGGGTCTTCCGACATCTCGATCCGGTCGGTGAACAGCTGCGCGCTGGCCAGGATGTTGCGGAGGTCATGGCTCACCTTCGCCACCGCCGCGCCCAGCTGGGCCAGCCGCTCCTTCTGGCGCAGCGCGTGGGTCAGCTCGGTCTGCATCTTCTGTAGCGCCTCCTCGGCCTCGCGCAGCTCCCGCACCTTGGCACGGGGCGTGATGATGCCGCGCGCGTCCTCGGGCGCGGCAGCATAGCGCCGCATGTAGTCCACGACACCCTCGATCGGGCGGACCAGCACGACGCGGACGGCACCGAACAGCAGCAGCGCCGTGAACGCCGAGATCACCGCCGACAGGATCAGGATCCGCAGCCCGAACTCCAGCATCGCATCTCGCAGCGGCCCGGTTTCCATCGTGACCTCGATCAGCAGCCCGGCATCGCGCACCGGCGCGCCGATCACGCGGATCACCTGGCTGCCCGTCGTGAAAAGCCGCGACAGCGCGTCCCGGATCAGCACCACGGCGCTGGTCTCGCGCATGTCGTAGGTGGCGCTGATCGGCTCGGGGATGGGCGAGGACAGCACCAGCTGGCGCACCTCGTCCCGGCGCAGGACAACGTTGTAGACCTCGGCGTTCTCCAGCAGCTCACGTTCAAGCTCGGTCGACAGCATGTCGTCGGCCAGCAGCGCCAGCGAGGCGATCTGCGCGCGTTCCAGACGGTCGGTCAGGTAATCCACCCGGAACCGCGCCACCGAGGGCACGAAGATCAGCACCTCGGCCAACATCACGAAGATCGTGGTCAGCGCCAGGAACCGTCCCGAGAGGGTGTTGAGCATGCCGTCCGTCCAGATTGCGTCAGGGCACCCATCGCTGGACCAGCCCCACCACGCGTTTCACGATATCGCTGTCAAACAGCTTCGGGGAGAAATAGGCCCCCGCCACGCGTTTTGAAACCTCTCCGACTGTCGGATAGGGCGAAACCATCGCGGAAATCTGGCTCATCTTCAGGCGGTTGGCAAGGACCAGCGCCCAGAGGTTGGCATGTTCCCCCGCATCGGCCCCCACGATGGACACGCCGACGGGCCTGCCGCGCACCACCATGGCCTTGATCAGCCCCTCCGGACGACGGCTGGCGATCGCCCTGTCGTTGTCGGCAAAGTCGAACCGCGCGACCTCCAGCCGGCTGCCGTGGATCTCGCGCGCCTCGGCCTCGGTCAGGCCGACCTGGGCCAGTTCGGGATCGGCATAGGTGACCCGCGGGATATGATCGGTGCGGGCCTTGGCGGGCAGGCCGAACAGCATCGGCCGGATGATCGTCGCCCCGTGGTAGCCGGCAAGATGGGTGAACTGCGCCCCGCCGGCCGCATCGCCGATGGCATAGACGCGGCGGTTGCTGGTGCGCAGGGCGGCATCGGTCACGATCCCGGTTTCACCCGTGCGCACGCCCGCGGCCTCAAGCCCGAGCCCGTCGGTCACCACCTTGCGCCCCGTGGCGATCAGCAGATGCGTTCCGGTGACAGTGCTGCCGTCGTCCAGCGTCAGGGTAATCCCGCGGCCCGGCTCGTCCGGCCCTTGCGAGCCGGCCTCGCCCGAGGCCTGAGAGCGCGCCACTCGGCTGACAGAGACGCCCTCGCGCAGCACGACGCCCTCCTCGCGCAGGCGTGCCAGCACCAGCTCCGACATCTCCGGATCCTCGCGCCCCAGCGCCCGCGAGCCGTCGACCACCGTGACCTCGCAGCCCAGCCGCCGATGCGCCTGCGCCATCTCGATCCCGATCGGCCCGCCGCCGACGATCATCAGGTGCCCCGGCCGCTCCCTCAGGTCCCACAGCGTCTCGTTCGTCAGATAGTCCACATCGTCCAGCCCGGGGATCGGCGGCACCACGGGCCGGCTTCCGGTGGCGATGACGATCCGCCGCGCCCGGATCACGTGACCGCCCGCCTCGACCTCGCGCGGGCCGGTGAACCGGGCCCAGGCGCGGATCACCCGCACGCCCAGCCCCTCGAACCGGTCCTGGCTGTCGACCGGCGCGATGGTCGAGATCACATCTTGCACATGGGCCATTACCGCGGCGTAATCGACCTGTGGCACCTGCGCCGTGACCCCGAAGGCCCCGGCCCTGCTCGGGGCCCAGGCGGCCCCGGCCGCCGCGATCAGCGCCTTCGACGGCACGCAGCCCGCGTTCAGGCAATCGCCGCCCATCTCGCCGCCCTCGACCAGCACGACCCGCGCGCCCATTTGCACCGCGCCCGCCGCCACCGACAGCCCGCCCGAGCCCGCGCCGATCACCAGAATATCCGTCTCGATCCGGTCCATGCTCATGTCTTTCTCCTTCTACCCCGGACCGCGCGCACCCCCATCGGCAGCGCCGCCAGCACGGCCAGCCCCAGGATCGGGCCGATGACATGCGGCTCCCACAACAGCGACAGATCCGGGTCTTCGCCCCGGTCGAACACCTCGCCCAGCCCGACGCCGATCCAGGTGTAAACGAGCGCGCCGGGAATGATGCCTAACGCGGTGGCGACGAAAAAGGTCCGGAATTGAACGCCCACCAGCGCCGGCAACAGGTTGGCCACGAAAAACGGCACCGCCGGCACGAGACGCAGCAGGAACATCACGCTCCATTCGTTGACCTTCAGCTCCTCGCGGAGCGACCGGATCCGCCCCTCGGAGGCATCGATCCGCGCGGTCAGCGCCGCGCCAAATCCCCAGCGCACCGCCAGGAACAGAAGCGAGGCGCCGATCGTCGCCGCCGTGACGTTCAGCGCCGTGCCGGCGGCAAGGCCGAACAGGAACCCACCGGTGACCGAGGCCACCGAAGCGCCGGGCAGCGAGAAGGTGACGATGGCGACATAGATCCCCACGAAGGCCAGCGCGAGCCCCAGGTAATTCTCGTCCCGGAAGGCCAGCAGCCAGTCGCGGTTGTCGCGCAGGGTATCGAATGTCAGCGCATCGCCCAGCAGCGCCCATCCAGCCACCGCCATGGCCGCCAGCACGACCAGGGGAAGAAGATGTTTGCGGTGGCGCGCCGTGCCGCGTGTTGCCTGTGCCATGCGTCTGTCCGCCCCTTGCGACCTCGGCTTCGTTCCCGGCAAACATGCGGCGGCCGCGCGGTGCCGAACAGCGAAATCACGCGGCCTTGATGTCCGGTGACTGGACACGGCCCCCGCCCGCTGGCGCCTTGGGCGGCGACGTCCGGCTGGCGAACGCCCCGGGATCGGTGCAAAACCGCAATCAAGCGGCCCCGGCTCGCCCGGCGTGAGGCGGCGGAACCGTGTCTTTCCGGCCGCGCCCCACCCGGGACGGGGGTGTTTTTCCGCCACGACCCCTCTTCTTCGGGTTTGACTTCGGCGCCAAGCCCTTTTAAAGCGCGGTCTTCGATGAACAGACGGGAGGGCGACTCGCGCCCCGTACCCGACCGTACAAGTGACAACGGAGAGACGGAGCGATGAAACGCACCTTTCAACCCTCGAACCTGGTCCGCAAGCGGCGCCACGGTTTCCGCGCCCGCATGGCCACCAAGGCCGGCCGCAAGATCCTGAACGCACGCCGCGCCCGCGGCCGCAAGTCGCTCAGCGCGTAAGGCGCGGGGTCATGTCCGCGGCCGCGCAGCGTCCCGACGACCTTGCAGGTCCCGGGGCAGCGCCTGCGGACACCATGACCACCCGGACTTCTGAAAAGCTCAGCGTGCTGAACAAGCGCGCCGATTTCCTGCGGGCCGCCCGTGCCCGCCGGCAAGCCATGCCCGGCTTTCACCTGCAGGCCCGCCGCCGCGCCCCCGGCGAAGCGGAGGGCATTCGCGTGGGCTTCACCTGTTCCAAGAAGGTCGGCAACGCCGTCGCCCGCAACCGCGCCAAGCGCCGCCTGCGCGAGATCGCGCGCGCCCTACTGCCCGCCGAGGGCCTTCCGGGCTGGGATTACGTGCTCGTGGGCCGCGCGGGCGTCACCGCCGACCGCCCCTTCGAGGCCCTGACATCCGACCTCTCCGAGGCGTTGCGCCGCATCCACGCGACCCGCAAACCGCCGCATCAGCCATGATCCGCCAAGGGTGAACCGGTCATGAGCCCCGCCGCCTTCGTGATCTCCCTCCCTGTCCGGGCCTACCGCCTGCTGCTCTCGCCCTGGGTCGGCTTCAACTGCCGGTACCAGCCGACCTGCTCGGCCTATGCGATGGAGGCGCTGGAACGGCACGGCGCCCTGCGCGGCAGCTGGCTTGCATTCCGCCGGATCGCCCGCTGCCACCCCTTCGGCGGATCGGGCTACGATCCGGTGCCCGCGCCGAAGGACGACCGGCCCCGGCGCTGACCCGGCGCCGTCCGGCAACCCGGGCCCGGCACCTGTCCTGCCTGAACAGTCGTTCGGCACGGCCCGACCGATCGGCACATATGTGCAATTTCCTACGGGTCCGGAAATCCTTGCTTGGCAGTAACGTCAACTTGAGCTATTGCGCGTCCCATCGCACCACATCTGCAATGAAGGGAGGGGCTGCATGAACGTATTCTACCGTCAAACACGCCCCGGGGTGCGATCGATGACCTGCGGCTATTCAGCCTCGTAATCATCCGACCCCCGACCGGACGGTCGCCTGACGCGCTGTCTCCCGATCCGTCCGGATAGCAGAACCCGACCATCTCAACCCGACATGTCCGTTGCCTCCGCGCGTTTGCGCGCGTGTCTTCGGCTGTCTCCATTCCATCTCTGATCATAGGGACCGGTCCGTCTTTGCGCGGCCGGACGAACACATGACCCATACGCAGAATTTCACGCCCGCAGAAGACCTCGACAAGGCGCTGGCCGCCATCATCCGCACCCACGGGCTGGCCCGTGTGCTGCTGGCCGCCATCGGTGCGCGACTGAACGCGCCACCTGGGCGGACGCCGCGGCGGCGGCGGCCCGAGCCGAAGGGGCTGAGCAACCATTTGCGGCGTGACATCGGACTGCCCCCGGTGCGCACGCCGCCCAGCCATTTCGCCCGCTTTCGCTGACCCTGGGCCCGGCCGGTCACCCCGGCCGGGCCTCTCCATGCCACCGCCCGCGGATCGCCCCCGGAGACGCGGGGTGGGTGGGCGGGAGCGGCTCCGGGGGCGATCCCGTCCGCCGCGGCCCGCCCAGGCGCCTGCACACACGCGCCGACGCTTGCCGGAGCGCCGGCAAAGGCGTAAACGCGACCCATGTTCGACACCCCCGACGATATCCATCCGCTGTTTGCCGGCGCGCCCTCCTCGACGGAGTTCAAGAAGCTGCGCAAGCGCATCGTCCGCCAGACCCGCGAGGCGATCGAGCAATACGGCATGATCGAACGCGGCGCCAAATGGCTGGTCTGCCTCTCGGGGGGCAAGGACAGCTATACCCTGCTGGCCGCCCTGCATGAACTGCAATGGCGCGGTCTGCTGCCGGTCGAGATCCTGGCCTGCAACCTCGACCAGGGCCAGCCCGGCTTCCCGGCGACGGTCCTGCCCGAATTCCTGGAAAAGATGCAGGTCCCGCACCGGATCGAATACCAGGACACCTATTCCGTCGTCATGGACAAGATCCCGCAGGGCCGCACCTTCTGCGCGCTCTGCTCGCGCCTGCGCCGCGGCAATCTCTACCGCATCGCGCGGGAAGAGGGCTGCTCCGCCGTGGTGCTGGGCCATCATCGCGACGATATCCTCGAGACCTTCTTCATGAACCTCTTCCACGGCGGGCGCCTCGCGACCATGCCGCCGAAGCTGCTGAACGAGGAAGGCGACCTTTTCGTCTATCGCCCGCTGGCCTTCGTGGCCGAGGCCGATTGCGAGAAATTCGCGCGCGCGATGGACTACCCGATCATCCCCTGCGACCTCTGCGGCAGCCAGGACGGGCTGCAGCGCCAGCAGGTCAAGCAGATCCTCGACGGATGGGAAAAGAACAGCCCCGGCCGCCGCCAGGTGATGTTCCGCTCGCTGATGAATGCACGGCCCTCGCATCTGCTGGATCCGAAGCTCTTCGATTTCATGGGGTTAAGCCGCGACCTTTCGCCACAACCCACGCAGGATTCCGAAAATTCGGTGCAAGTTCCGCGCTTGCGTTAACCTGTCACTACCAAATTACGCCCTAGCCTGTGCCGAGACGAACAACGGCACGACGAAGCAAAGGGCGGCCATGGCACTCCGGGACACGAAACCGTTCGACACGTATCGCGGGCGATTCCTGTCTGTCGTGACAGGCCCGCCGATCCTGGCCTTCCTGCCCGCGGTCACGCTGGCAGCCTACTGGATCGCCGGGGAAACCGCGCTGATCCTCGTGGCGCTCGGCCTGCCGGTTCTCTATGCCATGACCGGCGTTGTCGGCTCCTGGTCCGGGCGTGCCGGCTCGGCCCGCGACGGGGTCACCGGCCTGCCCCTGCGCGACGGGTTCGAGGCGATTCTCGAACAGATCCACGAGGAAACCGAAGTCACCGGCCTGCGCTCGGCCTGCTACATGATCGAAATCGACGATTACCGCCAGGTGGTGGAACGCAACGGTCAGGCCACCGGCGACCTGGTGATGGCGCGCACCGGCGAACGGCTGGTGGCCACCCTGCGCAACGGCGACACCGTGGCCCGGCTGGGCGACAGCCGCTTCGCGATCTGCCTGTCCCCGGTGCGCCAGCTTGACCTCGAACTTTGCATACAGCTGGCCGGGCGCCTGCAATCGGCGGTCGAGGAACCTATCGCCGTGGATGGCACCGGGCTTCAGATGACCGCCTGCGTCGGTTTCTGCCCGCGCAGCCGGGCGCCCTCGGGCCGCGCGGGCGAATGGCAGGGCGCCGCCGCCGCCGCCCTGATCGAGGCGCAGGGCGTCGGCCCCTCGACGATTCGCGCCTATTCGGCGGACATGCACCGCCGCAACCAGACCCGCAGCGATCTGCGCGAAGAAGCCGCGGCAGCGCTGGAGAACGGCCAGATCCAGCCGTGGTTCCAGCCGCAGATTTCCACCGACACCGGCAGGATCACCGGGTTCGAGGCGCTGGCCCGCTGGCTGCACCCGTTGCACGGCACGATCGCGCCCAATACCTTCCTGCCCGTCCTCGAAGAGGCCGGCCTTCTCGAACGCCTGGGCGAGGTGATGCTCTTCAACGCGCTCACTGCGCTGAAGGCCTGGGACGCCGCCGGCTGTGACATCCCGCGCGTCGGCATCAACGCCAGCCACTCCGAACTGCGCAATCCCCGCCTCGTCGACAAGATCCGGTGGGAGCTCGACCGCTTCGACCTGACGCCGGAGCGGCTGAGCATCGAGATCCTGGAAACCGTCGTCTCCGATACGCTCGACGACGTGATTTCGCGAAATATCGCAGGGCTTTCCAGCATCGGCTGCCGCATCGACCTGGACGATTTCGGCACCGGCCATGCCTCGATCTCGTCGCTGCGCCGGTTCCAGGTCTCCTGCATCAAGATCGACCGCAGCTTCGTGGCCAAGGCCGATCGCGACCCCAAGCAGCAACAGATGATCGCCGCGATCCTGACCATGGCCGAACGTCTCCGGCTGGAAACCCTGGCCGAGGGGGTCGAGACGGTGGGCGAGCACGCGCTGCTGGCACAGCTGGGCTGTGACCACGTCCAGGGCTACGGGATCGCGCGGCCGATGCCCTTCGACCAGACGCTGGACTGGATCGCAGCCCATGCCGCCAAGCTGCAGGATACGCCCCAGATCGGCCGGCATACCGGCTGACTCACGCCGGATGTGACCAGATTCCGCGCGCCATCGCGCCCGGTTTCGCCCGGTTTCGCCTTGACCTTTCAGGCCGCACTCTGTTGAACCTGCCCTGTCGTTTTCCGCAGGAAAGGTGCCGGTCCCTCATGGACGATCAGAACAAGAACCTGCTTCTGGCCACGGGCCTGAGCTTCGTGGTGATCCTGGTGTGGTTTTTGCTGTTCCCGCCACCGCCGCCTGAAGAGCAGGTCGCCGAGGCGCCCGAGACCAGCGATACCCGCCCTCTCGACGCCGGTGACGGCGTCGCAACGGCGCCCTCTGTGGCGCCCGATGCCACCGGCACACCCGCCGGAACCACTGCGGCCGAAACGGCAACCGCGATCGCCGACGCCCCGCGCGTCCAGATCGATACGCCCCGGCTGGAAGGCAGCATTTCGCTGCTGGGCGGGCGCATCGACGCGCTGCAGCTGAAGGATTATCAGGTCTCTCTGGACGATCCCGAGAAGGTCACCGTCCTGTCGCCCGTCGGCACGCCCGCGCCCTATTACGCGCTGTACGGCTGGGCCCCGGGCCAGGGTCTGACCCTGGACGACGTGCCCGGCGCCAACACCGAATGGACGCTGGAAAGCGGCGATGAGCTGACGACCGAAAGCCCGATCACGCTTGTGTGGGACAACGGCAACGGCCTGACCTTCCGCCGCATCATCGAGGTCGACGACCACTACATGTTCACGGTCTCCCAGGAGGTCGAGAACACCGGCGCCGGCACCGTCAGCCTCGCCCCCTTCGGCGTGCTCGCGCGTCATGGCGAGCCGCAGAACCTCAAGAATTTCTGGATCGTCCACGAGGGCGTCATCTCGATGGCCGATGGCGAGCTGACCGAAATCGACTATGACGACATGCCCGATTTCGAGGTCGATCCCGCAGAAGGCGCCCAGGCCGAGGTCACCCGCGTGACCGAAAACGGCTGGATCGGCTTCACCGACCACTACTGGATGTCGACGCTGATCCCCGAACCGGGCAGCGCCTTCAAGTCGGTGGCCAAGTACGACGGCCGCCGCGACATCTACCAGACCGAAACCGTGCTGCCGACGCAGACCCTGTCCGACGGCCAAAGCACCGGCGTCACCACGCAGCTGTTCTCGGGCGCGAAGGAATGGGAAACCATCCGCGGCTACCAGGAACAGGGCATCGACCGGTTCATCGACTCGATCGACTGGGGCTGGTTCTTCTTCCTGACAAAGCCGATCTTCTGGCTGCTGCACAACATCCACAACCTGATCGGCAACATGGGCTGGTCGATCATCGGCCTGACGCTGCTGCTCAAGGCGCTTCTCTTCCCGCTGGCCTACAAGTCCTACATCTCGATGGCGAAGATGAAGGAACTGCAGCCCGAGATGGAGAAGCTGAAGGAAGCCGCCGGCGACGACCGTCAGAAACTGCAGCAGGGCATGATGGAACTCTACAAGAAGGAAAAGGTGAACCCCGCCGCGGGCTGCCTGCCGATCCTTCTGCAGATCCCGATCTTCTTCTCGCTCTACAAGGTGATCTTCGTCACGATCGAACTGCGCCAGCAGCCCTGGTTCGGACCGTTCCGCGACCTGTCGGCGCCGGATCCGACCTCGATCATGAACCTGTTCGGGCTGATGCCCTGGGCGGGCCCCGAGGCAGGGACGCTGATGGCGACCATCCTGATCGGCATCCTGCCGCTCTGCCTGGGTGTCTCGATGTGGCTTCAGCAGAAGCTGAACCCGGCCCCGGCCGACCCGACGCAACAGATGATCTTCGCCTGGATGCCCTGGGTCTTCATGTTCATGCTGGGCTCCTTCGCGAGCGGGCTGGTGATCTACTGGATCTCGAACAACATGATCACCTTCACCCAACAGTACCTGATCATGCGCAGCCAGGGGTACACACCGGACGTGTTCGGCAACATCAAGTCGGGCTTCAAGAAAACGCCCAAATCCGACGAAACCAAGTGACGGCGCGGCTCGCCCATATCTGGCGGCATCCGATCAAGGGAATCGGATCGGAAGCCTGCCAGTCGGTCGAGCTGAGCCCCGAGGGCGCGGTCGAAGGTGACCGCGCCTGGGCCTTTCTGAACGACGCGGCCGAAGACACCGACGCCTGGCAGCCGCGCCGGAACTTCCTGCAGGTGGCCTCCGGCCCGCGCCTGGCGGCGGTATCAGCCCGCACCAACGGTTCCCTCATCGACCTTTCACATCCCGACCGTCCGCCGCTGGCACTGGACCCTGTTTCAGGTGGCCCCGAGCTCTCCGCCTGGCTGGGCGATCTCTGGCCCGACAACCGCCCCGGCCCTGCCCGGCTGGTGCGCGCGCCGCGGCAGGGCATGACGGACATGGATTTCCCCTCGGTCTCCATCGGCAACCTCGCCTCGCTCCGCGAACTGAGCAAGGCCGCCGGCCAGGAGATCGACATGCGCCGCTTCCGCATCAACCTCTGGCTCGACGGGCTCGATCCCTGGGCCGAGCGCGACCTGCTGGACGGCGACATCACCCTGGGCAGCGCCCGGCTGATCCCGGTGGAGCCCATCGGACGCTGCCGCGCGCCCGACGCCAACCCGGCGACCGGCGAACGCGACGTGGCCATGCTGAAGCTGCTCGGCGACCATTGGTCGACGCGCGATTTCGGTGTCTACTTCAAGGTCGCCACCCCCGGCACCGTTTCGGTCGGAGACCCGCTGTCATGACCACCCTGCCCTTCCCCATGGCCGAGGATCCCGATCCCGCCACCGCCGAACGCGCGCGCAAGCTGTTTGCCGGCGAATCCGAATTCGTCAAAGGCGTCGTCGCCATGGACGGCCTGCCGCCCGCCGACCGGGTCGAGGTCTGCTTTGCCGGGCGCTCGAACGTCGGGAAATCCTCGCTGATCAACGCGCTGACCGGGACCAAGGGGCTCGCGCGCGCCTCGAACACGCCGGGCCGCACGCAGGAAATCAACTATTTCACCCAAGGGCCCGACATCTATCTTGTCGACCTGCCCGGCTACGGCTTTGCAAACGCGCCGCTGCCGGTCGTCGAGAAATGGCAGCGCCTGCTGAAATCCTATCTCTCGGGCCGCCAGACCCTGCGCCGGGCCTTCGTGCTGATCGACTTCCGGCATGGTATCAAGGCCGTCGACGAAGAGATCATGACCCTGCTGGACAAGGCCGCCGTGCCCTTCCAGGTGGTGCTGACCAAGGCCGACAAGGTGAAGGCCTGGGATCACGAGCGGACCCTCGCCCAGGTTCGGCAAAAGCTGTCGCCGCATCCCGCCGCCTATCCCGAACTGGTGCTGACCAGCTCGGAAAAGGGCGAAGGCATCTCGACGCTCCGATCGATCATCGCCACGCTCGAATGATCCCGGCCCCCTTAGGCCACGCCCCCCGGGGCATTCCCATGATACCGGCTTGCGCGCCCGCGCAGCTTTCCCGATAACCTCCGGCGGAGGACCGCCCCATGAAGACACAACCCCAGACCGGCGACTGGATCGCCACCGCCCGCACGCTGTCGAACGCGCTGCCCTACCTGCAGCGCTACGAGAACGCGACCGTCGTCATCAAGCTGGGCGGCCACGCCATGGGAAGCGACGAGGCGATGGAAAGCTTTGCCCGCGATGTCGTGCTGCTCAGCCAGGTCGGCGTGAACCCGGTGATCGTCCATGGCGGCGGCCCGATGATCAACGAGATGCTGGGCAAGCTGGGGGTGACCTCTGAATTCGTCAACGGCAAGCGGGTCACCGATGCCGAGACGATCAAGGTGGTCGAGATGGTGCTCGCCGGTGTCGTCAACAAGCGCATCGTGCAGGCGATCAACCGGCAGGGCGGCATGGCCGTGGGCCTTTCGGGCAAGGATGCCAACCTGATCACCTGCGATCCGGCCGATCCCGTGCTGGGCTTTGTCGGCGAACCGGCCGAGTTGAACACCAAGGTGCTGACCACGCTCTTCGCCCAGAACATGATCCCCGTGATCGCGCCGCTGGGCGCGGGGCGCGAGGGCGAAACCTTCAACATCAACGGCGACACCGCCGCCGGTGCCGTGGCCGCCGCGCTGAACGCCGACCGCCTGCTGCTGCTGACCGACGTGTCGGGCGTCAAGGACGGCTCGGGCACCGTGATCACGGAACTCACCCCCGAAGAGATCGGCAAGCTCACCCGCGACGGCGTCATCGCCGGCGGCATGATCCCCAAGACCGAGACCGCTCTGGACGCGATCGCGGGCGGGGTGCGCGCGGTCGTGATCTTGGACGGGCGCGCGCCCAACGCGGTGTTGCTGGAACTCTTCACGGAACACGGGGCCGGCACGCTCATTCGCCCGGTCCGCCCCGCGCAGGCTTGAGTTTCGGCGGGCCGCGGGTAAGCGTTGCGTCATGGCTACGGACACCCTCGCCCCGCCACTTCCCTGCCCCGGGCCGGACACGGCCCGATGAGCTACGCCGCGATCGAAACCGCGGCCGAGGGCCTGGGCCTGATGGTCATGGGCGCGGAGCATATCGCCGACGCGCCGCCTGACGCGCCGGCCACCCGCATCCTGCTGGGCACCGGCCCCGCCTTCTGGGACATCCTGCGACAGGCACCGGAAGGGCGCGACGGCGCCCCCGACCCGGTCGACCGCTATTCGACCCGCGTGATGACCGCGCTGGCCAGCCGTTTCGGCGCAACCGCCGATTTCCCGTTCGGAGGGCCGCCCTACGCGCCCTTCATCGCCTGGGCCAGGGCCTCGGGCCGCGCCTGGCCCAGCCCGACGGGGATGCTCGTGCATGACACGGCGGGGCTGATGATCTCCTACCGCGGCGCGCTGACGCTGCCCGGGCATATCCCCGTGCCCGCCGCGCTCGGTCAAAGCCCCTGCCTCACCTGCCCCGATCAGCCCTGTGCCACCGCCTGCCCGGTTGGCGCGCTGTCGGCGGACCGGCCTTACGACGTTCCCGCCTGCCACGGCTTTCTCGACAGCGAAGCCGGGCAGGACTGCCTCACCCGGGGTTGCATCGCCCGCCGGGCCTGCCCGGTCAGCCAGGCCTTCGGCCGCGACCCCGCCCAATCCGCTCATCACATGGCCGCCTTCCATCCCACATGACCTGCATTCTCATCCTCATGCGTCACGCAAAATCAAGCTGGGCCGAACCGGCCATGGCCGATCACAACCGCCCGCTGAACAAGCGCGGCAAACGCTCGGCCCGCGCCCTGGGCGACTGGCTGCGCGGCCATGACCACGTGCCCGACCAGATCCTCTGCTCGTCCGCCACCCGCGCGCAGCTGACCTGCCAGGGGCTCGAACTGGGGCTGCCCGCACCGGCGGTGCCCGCGCTTTATCATGCCGAGCCGGGCGCGATGCTGCAGGTGCTGCAGAAGGCCACCGGGCGCTGCGTGCTGATGATCGGGCACAATCCCGGCATCGCAGAGTTCGCCGACCGGCTGGTGCAGACCGCGCCGGATCACGACCGCTTCGGCGATTATCCCACCGGCGCCACGCTGGTCGCCAGCTTCGACGTGCCCGGCTGGGCCGACGTGGCCTGGAACACGGGCCAGGTCATCGATTTCGTCATCCCGCGCGAACTGACGGACTGAGCGCCGCGTGCCTGCCCGACGCGGGGGTCGCCATTATCGCGCCATTGGTCCGAGCGACAATGGCGACGGGCGGGAGGTTAGGGCAGGCACGGCCCGCCCCATCCGCAAACGCAAACGGCCGGACCAAAAGGCCCGGCCGCTCGTTGATAGGCAGGAAAAATCCCGAAGGATCAGTGCCCCAGGATCTGGCTGAGGAACAGCTGCGTCCGCGGGGATTTCGGGTTGTTGAAGAACTCCTCTGGCTCGTTCTGTTCCACGATCTGCCCCTGGTCCATGAAGATCACACGGTTCGCCACCTGCCGCGCAAAGCCCATCTCGTGGGTCACGCAGATCATGGTCATCCCCTCCTCGGCCAGCGACACCATGGTGTCGAGCACCTCCTTGATCATCTCCGGATCCAGGGCCGAGGTCGGTTCATCAAACAGCATGATCCGCGGCTTCATGCAGAGCGAGCGCGCGATCGCCACCCGCTGCTGCTGACCGCCCGAGAGCTGGCCGGGATACTTGTTGGCCTGCTCGGGGATCTTCACCTTCTCCAGGAAATGCATCGCCGTTTCCTCGGCCTCGCGCTTGGGCGTCTTGCGCACCCAGATCGGGGCCAGCGTGCAGTTTTCCAGGATCGTCAGATGCGGGAACAGGTTGAAGTGCTGGAACACCATGCCAACCTCGGACCGGATCTTGTCGATGTTCTTCAGATCCGACGACAGTTCGGTCCCGTCCACCATGATCCGCCCCTGCTGGTGTTCCTCCAGCCGGTTGATGCAGCGGATCAGGGTCGACTTGCCCGAGCCCGACGGGCCCGCGATGACGATCCGCTCGCCTCGGTAGACCGTCAGGTCGATGTCGCGCAGCACGTGGAAGGTCCCGTACCACTTGTTCATTTTGCTGATCTCGATGGCGATTTCGTCCGAGACCTGCAGTTGAGGTGCGTTTGCCATATCCGGTCTCCTTACCGGTGATCCGTGGCGAGGCGACGCTCAAGCCACTGGGAATATTGAGAAATACCGTAACAGACGACGAAGAACAGGCAGGCGGCGAAGCCCAGGAGCTCCCAGTAGACGCCGTTCCATTCGGTCGAGGCCAGGATCGGGCCGCGGATCATGCCGATCAGGTCGAACATCGAGATGACCGAGACCAGCGTGGTGTCCTTGAAGAGCCCGACGGCGACGTTGACGATGCCCGGGATCGAGATCTTCAGCGCCTGCGGCAGGATGATCAGCCGCATCGCCTGCGGGTAATCCAGACCAAGGCTGTCGGCCGCCTCGTACTGGCCCTTCGGCAGCGCGGCGAGCCCGCCCCGGATCACCTCGGCGATATAGGCCGAGGAGAACATGGTGATCATGATCACCACCCGCAGGAACAGGTCGACGGTGCTGTCGGGGGGGAAGAAATACGCCAGCATCACCGAGGCCACGAACAGCAGCGTGATCAGCGGCACGCCGCGGATGAACTCGATGAAAACGACGCAGATCCCCTTGATCAGCGGCATGTCCGACTGGCGCCCCAGCGCCAGCACGATGCCCAGCGGGATCGACAGCGACACGCAGGTCACCCCCAGCATCATGTTCAGCATGAAGCCGCCCAGATCGCGCGAAGGCACGGCGGTCATCCATGGTGTCTCGGACGCGACCATCCCCACGACGATCCCGCCGATGATCCAGACCACCAGCGCCACGGCCACCCCGCCGAGGAACCCGGCGGCAAAGCTTTCCTTGCCGTAGCGGTCAAAGACCACGTAGGCCGCTGCGCAGCCTGCCAGCGCCACCAGCGGCGTGGCCAGCGGCCCGCCCCAGATCAGGTAGTAGGCGATGAAGGGAAACAGCGCGGTGAAGATCAGCAGCTTGCGCGGCAGATCGAAGAACAGCACCGGAGCGATGGCCACCAGCATCATGAAGAAGGCCAGGATCGGACGCCAGTACAGCTCGGACGGGTACTGGAACCCGAACAGCAGCTGGTGCCAGCGGTCCTTCAGAACCGCAAAGCAGGCGCCGGTCTGGCCGGCCAGGATCTCGCGGCATTCCGTCAGGCTGGAGGCGTTCCAGACACCGTTCAGGATCCACGGCAGGACGCCCGAGAGGATCGTGTAGATCGCCCAGATCCCGACAAGGGTCAGCAACGTGTTGGCCCAGCCCGAGAACAGGTTGTCGCGCAGCCATTTCGGCATCCCGGTCTGGCGCGCCGGCGGCGGCGATTCCGGGAGCGTCTCCATCCGGACGAAGGCAATGCTGTGTGCGTGTGCATCGGACATGGCTCAGCGCTCCTTCAGTTTGACGGAATTGTTGTAGACGTTCATGACGGCCGAGATCGCCAGCGAGATCGTCAGGTAGAACAGCATCATCAGCAGCACACATTCGATCGCGCGGCCGGTCTGGTTCAGCGTGATGCCGCCCAGCGTGGCCGTGATATCGGCATAGCCGACGGCAATGGCGAGCGAGCTGTTCTTGGTGATGTTGAGGTAGTTCGAGATCAGCGGCGGGATGATGATCCGCAGCGCCTGAGGCAGGATGACCAGGTTCATGATCCGCCCCGGACGCAGGCCCAGCGAGGCGGCCGCCTCGCTCTGCCCGCGAGAGATCGCCTGGATCCCGGCGCGGACGTTTTCCGCGATGAAGGCACCGGTATAGATCGCCAGCGCGAACCACAGCGCGATCAGCGGCGCGCCGATCTGCAGGCCGCCGCGCAGGTTGAAACGGTTGGCCAGCGGGTCCGGCATGTCCAGCGTGATCGGCCGCCCCATGATGAAGAACATCAGAACCGTCGGCACGATCAGGATCAGCAGCGAAGGCCAGCCCGTCGGCAGCAGCTTGCCCGTCGCGTAAAGCAGCTTGGTAGCATAGCGGCGATAGGCGAAGACGCCCACGACCGACGCCAGGAACACGACCACCACCACCATCGACCCGGGCCCCCAGATCGGCGCGGGGACATAGATGCCGCGGTTCGTGAATGCGAACATGCCCAGAAGCATCTTCGCCTCGGGGTCCTCACCCAGGTAGGACCGCGCGCCGGGCAGCACGGCCGTCATGATGGTGAAGATGATGATGATCCAGATCAGCACCGGAATGTTCCGGAAGATCTCGACATAGACGGCCATCAGCTTGCTGATCAGCCAGTTGTTCGACAGCCGCAGAACACCGGCAACGACGCCGAAGATCGTCGCGGTGGCACAGGCCAGGAAGGACACCAGCAGCGTGTTCAGGATCCCGACCCAGGCCGCGCGCATGTGCGGCGACTGGCTGTCATAGGGAATCAGCGTCTGGTTGATGTCATAGCCCGACGGGTTGCCGAGGAATTCGTAGGAAATGTTCAGCCCCGCCGCCTCGAGATTGCGGATCAGGTTGCTGGACAGGTAGGCGATCGCGACGATCAGCAGAAGCAGCGCGATGCCCTGGAATGTAAGTGAACGATACCGCGTGTCGCTGAGCAGCATCGATAGACGAAACTGCTCCTTCGGCGGATCAGTAATAGTTGTCATTTTGGATGTCCCCGTGGCAATCCGGATTTCCCCTCGGGCAAGGTTTGTCCCTGCTCCACGCGATCCGGATCTATTTGGTCACAAAGCAAAAGGGCGCAGATTTTTCTGCGCCCTTCGCTGTCAGAGTGTTACCGGAACGGCGGCGAGTAGAGCAGCCCGCCCTCGGTCCACTGTGCGTTCAGACCGCGCGCCAGCCCGATCGGGGTCGACTCGCCGATGTTCTTGGCGAAGATCTCGCCGTAGTTGCCGCCCACGGCGATGGCGCGCTTGGCCCAGTCGGCGTCCAGGCCCATCATCTCGCCCAGGGTGCCCTCGGTGCCGAGGATCCGGTTGATTTCCGGGTTGTTGGTGCCGGCTGCCAGCTCTTCGATGTTGGTCGAGGAGATACCCAGCTCTTCCGCGGCGATCAGCGCGTTGAGGGTCCAGCGGACGATGTCACCCCATTCCGGGTCGCCATGGCGAACCAGCGGGCCCAGCGGCTCTTTCGAGATGATTTCCGGCAGGATCACGTGATCGCCGGGCGCTTCGAACGTGGCGCGCGTGGCGGCAAGGCCCGATGCGTCGGTGGTGTAGACGTCACAGGCACCGGCCAGGTACTGCTGCTGCGCTTCCGCGTTGGTTTCGATCGGCACGGGTTCGTAGCCGATGTTGTTGGACCGGAAGAAATCGGCCAGGTTCAGCTCGGTCGTGGTGCCGGTCTGGATGCAGACGGTGGCCCCGTCCAGATCCTTGGCCGAGCTTACGCCCAGCTCTTTCGGGATCATGAAGCCCTGACCGTCGTAATAGTTCACGCCGGTGAATTCGAACTTCAGGTCGACATCGCGCGAGAAGGTCCAGGTGGTGTTCCGGGCCAGCATGTCGATCTCGCCGGACGCAAGTGCGGTGAAGCGGGTCTTGCCGGTGGTGGGGACAAATTCGACGGCACTGCCATCGCCAAGGACCGCTGCTGCGACAGCGCGGCAGACAGCAACATCAAAACCCTGCCATTCGCCGTTGGCGTCGGGGGCCGCGAAACCGACCAGGCCGGTCGTGACGCCGCAGTTCAGCGTGCCGCGTGCCTTAACGTCATCCAGCGTCGCGGCCGAAGCTGCGCCGGCTGCGATGCCGGCGACGGTCAGCGCGCCAAAGAATACGGTTTTTTTCATCTTTACCTCTTCCTGATGAGCCGCCCATTCATGGGCGTGCAGTCCAGCTGCTTCAAGCAGCCGGCGGTCGTGCGACAGGCAGGATTTAGCCTATCGGCGAGGCAAGTGTGTTCGGATTCAAGCTGGCAGGTCAAGGGCGGATCAAGCCCATCCGCCTAGTTAGAAGGCACCTGCCCATGCGTAAGATGAAGCTTTTTGCACCTTTCCCGGACGCTTGCCCGCTGACAGGGGTCGTTGGCGCGGGGCTGAAAATGGCAGATTGGAACAGGGCGGGAACGCGGGATGGCGACGCCGCAGGCCCCGTCATGCCCCCGCCCCGGGCGGTGCCCTGAGAACGTGCCATGCCCGGTCCGGCGCGCGGCCCCGTCCCGCGGCCTGCCGGGCGGGAAAACTGGAATAGTCCTTTGCCTGTCAGGCCGGGCGGCCCATGGCCAGGAGCACGGCGGCAGCGGCAGCGGCGCTCAGATCACGCCCGAGGGACCGGCCAGATCGAAGAACCGCTTGGCATGCAGGAACTCCTGCCGCTTGCGCTCGGCCAGCTCGGCGGCTTCCTCGTCGACGCCCCATTGCTCGGCCTGCCAGTCCTCGTCGACCCGCGACAGGGTCCAGATCTCTTCCGCCCGGCGCCAATCCGATGCGGCGGCGAACCCCAGCACCAGGGACCCCGTCAGACCAACGAGATCGTGAAACGCCGCGAGGTGAAACGGCCCGAAATCGTGCACCCGACGCTCCAGCGCCGCCAGCGCGGTGCCGTCCTGCGGGACGTGCATCACGCCGGTGCGGGTCTCCAGCCGGGCGTCCAGAGCCTCTTCGGCCCAGTCCAGCACCGGGTCCCAGTGCCCGGCCTGCCGCGCGATCAGCTCCTCGGGGGCATCGGCGCGGTAGCACAGCAGATCGCTGTCGCCATAGGCCGCCAGCATCGCGGCCACCTCCGTCCGCTGCGGCGCGACCCGGTCGATCGCCGAATTGGCCGAACGCGTGCAGGGCATGGACATCGGGTCCACCTTGCCCTCCTGTGCGGCCCATTCGCCGGCCACCGCCTGCGCCAGGCCTTCGGTGGGCAGCACCAGGTCCGTCTTCGCCGGCGTCTTCACGCGCCGCCCGTCCAGCAGCACCCGGTGCCCGTCCTTTGCCCCTTCGACCGTCACATTGGTCCAGAAGCGTTTCATCGCCCATTCGCTCATGCCGGCTCCTTCCAGATCGTCCGCAGCCGGGCCGGAAGCTGATCGAACCGGTCCAGCACCGTGTGCGCCGCCGTCAGCAGGTGCGGCGGGTGATAGCCCCAGCTGACGCCCAGCCCGGTCACCCCGGCGGCGGCGGCCATCTCCATGTCGAACTCGGTATCGCCGACCATCACCGTGGCGTCGCGGTCGACGCCGGTGTCCGCCATGGCAGTCAGGATCATCGAAGGATGCGGTTTGCTGGGATGGTCATCCGCCACCTGCCGGGTCACGAAATACCGCTCCAGCCCGTGCACCTCGATCATCGCATCCAGGCCCCGCCGCGATTTGCCCGTGGCCACGCCCAGCAGCACCTCGTCGATCGCGGTCAACTCCTGCAGCACCTCCAGCGCGCCGGGATACAGAGGCATAGACGCCGCCCCCGTCGCCACGCGATGGCTGTGATAGGCGTCCTTGTAGGCCTCGACCATCCGCGCGTGGCCGGCCGGATCCAGCGCGGGCGCCAGCCGGCTCATCGCTTGATCCAGCGAGAGGCCCACGATCGACAGCAGCACCGCGCGTTCCGGCGCGGGCAGGTTCACCGCCTCGAAGGCTGCGTGCATGGCGCCGACGATCGCCGCCTGGCTGTCGACGAGCGTGCCGTCGACATCGAAGATCACCAGTTTCAGGTCGCTCATGCCTCGTCCTCGAACGGGTCCTCCGGCACCTCGGCCGGGTCCCACTGGAAGGTGGTCCAGGTCCGCGCCATGTGCTCGGGCAGCTGCGCCACCAGGTGCAGCCTCCGCTTGGTCACCGGATGCTCCAGCACCAGCGCGCGGGCATGCAGGTGCAGCTTGCGCGAGATATCCCCGCCCAGCTGCGCGCCCCAGCCATCGCCAAGGTTCTCCTGCCCCGACCCGCCATATTTTCCATCGCCCACGATCGGATGCCCGATCTCGGCCATATGCGCGCGCAGCTGGTGCGTGCGCCCGGTGATCGGCACCAGCGCCACCCAGGCGGCGCGCTGCGCGGCATTCTCCAGCACGGCGTAATCGGTGATCGACCGCTTGGCACCGGGCGTGTCGTGGATCTCGTCGGGCAGGACGACGCGCATCTTCTCGCCCTCGCCCTTCGGGCCGTGACCGCCGGCCTTCACCAGGCCGGTCTTGATCGTGCCCATCCGGGGATGCGGCACGCCGGCCACGACGGCCCAGTAGATCTTGCGCGTTTCGCGATGCCGGAAGGCGGCGGTCAGCCCCGCCGCCACCGCCCGCGTGCGCGCCATGATCAGGACGCCCGAGGTATCCTTGTCCAGCCGGTGCACCAGCCGCGGATCCTCGTCATAGCCGAAGCGCAGCGCGCCGGCCAAACCGTCCACGTGCCGCACCGTGCCCGACCCGCCCTGCACCGCCAGCCCCGGCGGCTTGTTCAGCGCGATGATGTGGTCGTCGCGGTAGATCACCGCCGCCTGCATCATCTTCGCATCCGCATCCGAAATCTTCGGCCCCGTGTCCGGTGGCGGCGCCTGCCCCTCGGGCAGCGGCGGGATGCGGACCTGCTGGCCCTCTTCCACCCGGGTCGAGGCCTTCACCCGCCCGCCATCCACGCGCAGTTCGCCCTTGCGGCACATCTTCTCGATCCGGCCCTGGCTGACCTGCGGAAACCGCCGCTTCAGCCAGCGGTCCAGCCGCTGGTCGCCTTCGCCCGCCTCGACGGTCACGTTCTGCACACCGCTCATGACAATACCATCCGTGCCGCGCTCATTGCCAGGAACAGCCCCCCGACGGAGCAGACCACCGACAGCGTCACATATAGCGCCGCCGTCCCCGTCTGCCCGCGTTCGATCAGGGTGATCGTCTCAAGCGAGAAGGCCGAGAAGGTGGTGAACCCGCCCAGGATTCCCGTCATCACGAAGGGGCCAAGATGGGTAAGCCCGCGCATCGCCGCGAGCGCCGCGAAGACGCCCATCAGCGCCGAGCCGACGATATTCACCGTCAGCACGCCAAGCGGCATCGCCATGGGGCCCATCGCCTTGAAGATGGCGACCCCTGTCAGATACCGCGCCGACGCGCCGATGGCCCCGCCAAGGGCTACCTGAAGAACTGTTCCGATCATGGCGCTTCCCTTGCGCCTAAGCGGGGCGGAGTCAACCGCTCCCCTGCTGCCGCTTCGCCCGCAGCTTCTCGAAATACTCCAGCCGCTTGCCCAACTCCCTCTCGAAGCCGCGTTCGACCGGCTTGTAGAACGCCGGCCGGTCCATGCCCTCGGGAAAGTAATCCTGCCCCGAAAAGCCATCTTCGGCATCGTGATCATAGTCGTAGCCCGCGCCATAGCCCTGCTGCCGCATCAGGTCGGTGGGCGCGTTCAGGATATGCATCGGCGGCGGGGCCGAACCGGTCTTCTTGGCGTGGGCCATCGCCGCCTTGAACGCCTTGTACCCGGCGTTGGATTTCGGCGCGAGCGCCAGATAGGCCACCGCCTGCCCCAGCGCCAGCTCGCCCTCGGGCGAGCCCATGCGTTCATAGGTCTCCCACGCCTGCAGCGTCACGGTAAAGGCCTGCGGATCGGCCAGGCCGATATCCTCCCAGGCCATGCGCACGATGCGCCGGGCCAGGTAGCGCGGATCCTCGCCCCCCGTCAGCATCCGCGCCAGCCAGTACATGGCGGCATCCGGGTCCGACCCGCGCACCGCCTTGTGCAGCGCCGAGATCAGGTTGTAATGCGCGTCGCCCGACTTGTCGTATTGCGCCGCCCGCCGCATCAGACGCGCGGACAGCTGCTCGGGCGTCAGCGGCGCATCCACCTCCCAGGCGGCGATCTGCTCCACCAGGTTCAGCAGAGCGCGCCCGTCGCCATCGGCCATCTCGCGCAAGGACTCGCGCGCGCGTTGGTCCAGCGGCAATTGCCGGCCCATCTCGGCCTCGGCCCGTTCGATCAGCCTTTGAAGATCATCGTCGGTCAGCCGCGTCAGGATCAGCACCTGCGCCCGGGACAGCAACGCGGCGTTCAGCTCGAAAGACGGGTTCTCGGTCGTGGCCCCGACCAGCAGGATCGTCCCGTCCTCCATATGTGGCAGGAACCCGTCCTGCTGCGCCTTGTTGAAGCGGTGGATCTCGTCGACGAACAGCAGCGTCCCCTTGCCGTTGCCGCGCCGGATCCTGGCCTGGTCGAACACCTTCCGCAGCTCGGGCACGCCCGAGAAGATCGCCGAGATCTGGACGAAATGCATGTCCGTCTGTTCGGCCAGCAGCCGCGCGATGGTGGTCTTGCCCACCCCCGGCGGCCCCCAGAAGATCAACGACGACAGCGATCCGGCCGCCAGCATCACGCCCAGCGGCGCGTCGGGGCCCAGCACCTGTTCCTGCCCGATCACCTCGCCCAGGGCCTGCGGCCGCAGCCGGTCGGCCAGAGGGCGGTGCGGTTCGGGCCGCGGCGGGCCGTCGCCCTCATTGCGCGAGAACAGATCGGCCACGGGCTACAACCGGAACCGCAGGGTCAGGCGCCGCCCCTCGCGCCCCAGGTCGATCACCAGCCGTCGGCCCGGATCGGCCAGCATCGCGGCCACGTCCGCGGGCGCCTCCATCTCGACACCGTTGACGGCAAGCAGAACGTCGCCCTGCCGCAGCCCGGCGCGCAGCCCGCTTTGCCCCGGGTCCGTCACAACGATACCCTCGGTGTTCAGCGACAGCCCGTGTTCCGCGATCACCGCCGGGTTGGCCCGCGCCACCTGCAGCCCAGGCAGCACGGTGCGCTCGTCCAGCACCTGTGCCTCGCGCGGCGGATCCTCGGGCGCGGGGATCAGGGCGACGTCGAAACGGCGCTCCTTGCCGCCCTGCCAGGCGGTCACCTCGGCCCGCTCGCCGATGCCGGTCACGGACATGCGAAACAGCATCTCCTGCCCTGAATTCACCGGCTGCCCGTCCACGTCGGTGATCACGTCGCCGACCTCAAGCCCGGCCTCGGCCAGCGGGCTTTTCGGATGCAGATCGGCGATCAGGATGCCTTCGGGCACGTCCAGACCCAGCGAAGCCGCAAGATCGCCGTCCACGTCCTGACCCGAGACCCCGGCCCAGGGCTGTTCGAAACTGTCGTTGCCGGCCCGCGCCTGATGCACGAATTCCCGCACGAGATTGGCCGGAATGGCAAAGCCGATCCCATTGGACCCGCCCGAGCGCGTCAGGATCGACGTGTTGATCCCGATCAGGTCGCCGTTCACGTCGATCAGCGCGCCGCCGGAATTGCCCGGGTTGATCGGCGCATCGGTCTGGATGAAATAGCCCCGCGCATTGCCCGTGGCCGTCCCCGAACGGGCCAGCCCCGAGACGATGCCGCTGCTGACGGTCTGGCCCACGCCGAAGGGGTTGCCGATGGCCAGCACCAGCTCGCCGACCTCGACATGGTCGCTGTCGCGCAGGCTTAGCGAGGGCAGGTCCTCCACCCCGTCCAGCTTCAGGATAGCGATGTCCGATTCGCGGTCGCCCAGCAGGACGCGTGCGCTGAATTCCCGCCGGTCGTTCAGCACGACGCGGATCTCGGTCGCCTGGCCCACCACGTGGTAGTTCGACACGACGATCCCGTCGTCGGACAGGATCACGCCGGACCCCAGGGAATTCTGCACCCTGGGCCGCGACTGGCCGAAGCCGCGAAAGAAATCCTCGAAGAAGGGATCGCCGCGGAACGGGCTGGCCGATCCTTGCGTGACGATCCGCGCATAGATGTTCACCACCGCCGGCGCCGCCTGTTTCACCACCGGCGCGAAGCCCAGCGAAATCTCGGCCTGCGAGACCGGCACCCTGGTTTCGGCGCCGCCCGCCCCCGGAAAAGCCAGGACAAGGGCGGCAAGGGAAAGACCGGCAAGGCGGGACAGGCGGGATCGGATCATGGGACGAGGCTCGAATTACTGCTCTGAAGTGGTCTGGTGATGGCGGGACCCGCCGGATGGCCGCGCGCCGCTGCGGACGACCCGGCGCAGTCCCCGACAGGGCTCGGCACGGGGTCCGGGGCGAGGATCTGAGCACGGATCGGGGAGCGGGTCATGGCCGAGATATGTTTCCCGCGGCGCCCAATTGCAAGCCGCCCACACTCTCCCCGAAATCTCGGGGACGTGCGTCTTTCTCTTGACTTTTCCCACAGCATCACCCCGCCGTGACCGGCCCGGATGGAACAGCGGCCCCGATCGATGCGTTGACCCGTCAAGAAACGACGAAGGAGGCTCTTATGGCCGAGCGTTTAAGATCCAAGGACGGCGTGAAGGAAACGCGCGAATTCCTCGACGATGCGGACACCCCCTCGCAGCAGGGACGGGCCGGCGGCAACCTCGAACGCAAGGTCGGCACCCGCGATCTGCTCAAGCGCGCCGAGAAGGGCGACGGATCGACCCGGGTGACCAAGTCCGACGAGAAGGGCGAAGGCAACCTGGGTGGTTTGCACGGCACCGGCGACAAAAGCGGATCCTGAGAAGGGGAGAGCGATGACACGCATCAAGCACGGCACCTGGGTGGTGGTGACGGACAGCGAAAAGGCGCTGTTCCTCAAGAACCTCACCGACCACGACAATCCCAACCTCGACGTCTTCGATGAAGAGGAACAGGAAAACCCGTCGGACCGCGAGCAATCCGCGAATCGCCCCGGGCGCATGAACGACACCGGCGTGAACCAGCGCTCGGCCATGGACGACACCGACTGGCACGAACTGGCCAAGGAACGGTTCGCCAAGGACCTGTCCGACAAGCTTTACGCGCTGGCCCACAAGGGCGCCTTTGACCGGCTGATCCTCGTGGCCTCGCCCCAGGTTCTGGGGGCCCTGCGGGATGACCTGCACAAGGAAGTCGCCGACCGGGTGATCGCCGAGATTCCCAAGACCCTGACCAACCATCCGATCGACAAGATCGAATCCATCATCAAGGCAGAACTCGAAGCCGCCTGACCGCGAGGAGACTGACCATGACCAACCCCATCCAAACCCCCGTGACCGCGGCATCGCCGCTCGACACCACCCCGCTCTGCGGAGGGGCCGCGTTGAGGCCCGAAAGAACGGCCTTCTACGAGGCGCTGTTCGGGCTGGACTGCGCTTTGGATACGGGTTGGGTCGTCACGCTCGAGCCGGGCTGCGCGCCGATGGCGCAGCTTGATGCCGGGGATGACATGGGCGCCGGGATCGGCGACCAGACGATCGAGGTTGAGAACGTGGATTCGGTCTATGCCCGGGCGGTCGCCCTGGGCGCGGACGTGATACAGCCGCCGCGCACCGAAAGCTGGGGCCAGCGCCGGATGTTCCTTCGCGATCCCGACGGCAGCCTGCTGCATGTGACGGAACATGAAGCCGTGGAAAGCCGCGCGGCCTGAGCCTCCCACCCCCCAAAAACGAAAAACCCCCGCCTGAGCGGGGGTTTTTTTGTATCTGGTCCGGTGATCCGGGATCAGTCGTCGGCGCCTTCGGCCTCGACTTCGCGCGCCTTGTCGGCGGCACCCTTGGCATCGACGTCGCGGTCGACGAATTCGATGATCGCCATCGGGGCCATGTCACCATAACGGAAGCCGGCCTTCAGGACGCGGCAGTAGCCACCGGCGCGGTCCTTGTAGCGGGGGCCGAGGATCTCGAAGAGCTTCGCGACGTCCTTGTCCTGCTTCAGCTGCGCGGCCGCCTGGCGGCGGGCATGCACATCACCGCGCTTGGCGAGCGTGATGAGCTTTTCCACGATCGGGCGCAGTTCCTTGGCTTTCGGCAGGGTCGTCTTGATCTGCTCGTGCTCGATCAGCGAGCCGGCCATGTTCGAAAAGAGCGCCTTGCGGTGCTCGTGCGTGCGGTTGAGGCGGCGGTATCCGCGGGCGTGACGCATGTCGTTTCTCCTTACGGTTTATGCTTTGTCCGGAGCCCCATGCGTTGCGGGGCCCTCTCCTTGGGGCTGTGCGCCCTGTTGTCCCCGGCATGATCCGGGCATTTCTCCGAAGCGGTGGGTTGAAAACCCACGCTACGCAGCTGGTGTAGGGTGGGGTTCTACCCCACCACTACCTCAGAATGCGTCTTCGTATTTCTTGGCAAGATCCTCGATGTTGTCGGGCGGCCAGTCCTCGACATCCATGCCAAGGTGCAGGCCCATGCCGGACAGCACTTCCTTGATCTCGTTCAGCGACTTGCGGCCGAAGTTCGGGGTGCGCAGCATCTCGGCTTCGGTCTTCTGGATCAGGTCGCCGATATAAACGATGTTGTCGTTCTTCAGGCAGTTCGCCGACCGCACCGACAGTTCCAGCTCGTCCACCTTTTTCAGGAGCAGCGGGTTGAATTCCAGCCCGTCGTCCTCGTCCTGGCGGCCAGCCGATTCCGGCTCGTCGAAGTTCACGAAGATCGACAGCTGGTCCTGCAGGATCCGCGCGGCGAAGGCCACGGCGTCATCCGGCGTGATCGAGCCGTCGGTTTCGATCTTCATCGTCAGCTTGTCGTAATCCAGCACCTGGCCCTCGCGGGTCGGCTGCACGTCATACGACACCTTCTTGACCGGCGAATAGATCGCGTCGATCGGAATCAGCCCGATGGGCGCGTCTTCCGGCTTGTTCTTGTCGGCCGACACATAGCCCTTGCCGGTGTTGACCGTCAGTTCCATGTACAGGTCGGCACCGTCGTCCAGGTGGCAGATCACGTGGGACGGGTTCAGCACCTCGATCCCGGCACTTTCCGAAATCTGGCCGGCGGTCACGACCATCGGCCCCTTGGCGGAGATCGACAGGCGCTTGGGCCCTTCGACTTCCATGCGCAGTGCCACACCCTTGAGGTTCAGCACGATATCGGTCACATCTTCGCGGACACCGGCCACCGACGAGAATTCGTGCAGCACGTTGTCGATCTGCACCGAGGTGATGGCCCCGCCCTGCAGCGAGGACAGCAGGATGCGGCGCAATGCGTTGCCCAGCGTCAGGCCAAAGCCGCGCTCCAGCGGTTCGGCGACGACGGTGGCGCGGCGCGCCGGATCGTTGCCCGGCTTGACGTCAAGCTGCGTCGGCTTGATCAATTCGGCCCAATTCTTATGGATCATGCAGTCCCTCCATGCTTGCTCGCCTGCCTGACCCGATGTGGCGAGCGTCCCGAGGATTACGAATGACTGACGGGGGCCGAGCTATGGCCCGGCCCCCAGTCGTTAACCTGCTGCGATCAGACGCGGCGACGCTTCGGAGGGCGGCAGCCGTTGTGTGCGATCGGCGTCACGTCGCGGATGGACGTGATGTTGAAGCCGACGGCGGCCAGCGCGCGCAGCGCCGACTCACGGCCCGAACCGGGGCCCTGGACTTCGACTTCAAGCGTCTTCACGCCGTGTTCCTGAGCCTTGCGGCCGGCGTCTTCGGCGGCCATCTGCGCGGCGTAGGGGGTCGACTTCCGCGACCCCTTGAAGCCCATGGTGCCGGCCGACGACCACGAAATGGCGTTGCCCTGCACGTCCGAGATCAGGATCTTGGTGTTGTTGAACGACGAGTTCACATGCGCCACGCCTGCGGCGATGTTCTTGGAAACCTTGCGCTTCCCGCGGGTTTTATCGCGTGCCATTGCTCAGCCTCCCCTTACTTCTTCTTGCCGGCGATGGGCTTGGCAGGGCCCTTGCGCGTGCGTGCGTTCGTATGGGTGCGCTGACCGCGCACGGGGAGGTTGCGGCGATGGCGCAGACCACGGTAGCAGCCCAGGTCCATCAGGCGCTTGATGTTCATCTGAACTTCGCGGCGCAGATCGCCTTCGACGGTGAAGTTGGCGTCGATATGTTCGCGGATCTGCAGAACCTCGGCATCCGACAGCTCGTTCACCCGGCGGGTGGGGTCGATGCCGACGGCTTCACAAATGGCCTTGGCCGAGGTGTTGCCGATTCCGGTGATGTAGGTGAGGGCGATAGGCACCCGCTTTGCAGTCGGGATGTTGACGCCGGCAATACGTGCCACGTGTATATGTCCTTTCGTTGCGAGCCCGTAGCTCCAGGCCCTTTTTTCACAACGCAAGGCCACGGACCGTTCGGTCCTGGCCTGGCATTTTGTCGAGGTGGTCAGGAGTTGGGAATACCGTCTCCTGTCGTCGATTCCATGAAGCGACGGTGGTGGATAGGGGCATTCGGGAAACGGGTCAACCCTTGCCTGAACTATTTGTCAAGAATATTCGCGATCGCCGTCTTTACAGTGTCGATATCGCCCAGTCCGTCGATCCGGGTCAGGTCGCCCTTGGCGTAGTAATAGCCGATCAGGGGCGAGGTCTTCTTGTAATATTCCATCAGCCGCGTGCGTAGGCTTTCCTCGTTGTCGTCGGCCCGGCGCTTGAACTCGGTCCCGCCGCATTTGGCGCATTTGCCATCCGCGGGAACAGGCTTGGTGTTGTCGTTGTAGACCTCACCGCAATTCGCACAGGTCGACCGCGCGGTGATCCGCGCCACCAGGGCATCGTCGTCCACCGCCATCTCGATCACGGCGGTCAGCTCCTGGCCGGTCGCCTCCAGCAGCTCGCCCAGGGCGTCGGCCTGGGCCAGCGTCCGGGGGAAACCGTCGAAGATGAAACCGGTGCCGCCGCCGGCGATGATCTTCTCGTGGATCAGGCCGATCACGATCTCGTCTGTCACCAGCTCGCCGCGGGCCATGACCTCGGCCACGCGCTGGCCCATCTCGGTACCGCTTTCCTTGGCGTCCCGCAGCATGTCGCCCGTGGACAGCTGGATCATGTCGCGCGTTTCGACAAGGTGACGCGCCTGCGTCCCCTTGCCGGCCCCCGGGGGGCCGAGAAGGATGATATTCATTTACGTGCCGGGCTCCGCTTGCCACGTTTCTTCGATTTGCCACGCAGCTGCGATTTCTCGATCAGTCCCTCGTACTGATGCGCAAGCAGGTGGCTCTGGACCTGCTGGATCGTGTCCATCGTGACGGTCACGACGATCAGGACCGACGTCCCCCCGAAATAGAACGGAATGGCGAACTGTCCGCGCAGGATCTCGGGCAGAAGACAGATCGCGGCCAGGTAGCCGGAGCCGAGCACGAGAATGCGGGTCACCACGTAATCCAGGTATTCCTCGGTCTTCTTGCCGGGGCGGATACCGGGGACAAAGCCGTTCTGGTTCTTCAGGTTCTCCGCCACGTCATCCGTCTTGAACGACACGTTGAACGTGTAGAAATAGGCGAAGAACACGATCATCACCGTGAAGAACGCCAGATAGAGCGGACGACCCGGGCCGAAGTTGGCCAGCAGCCAGGACATCATCGGGCCCTGCGCCGCGCCCTGGCTGAAGGTCGAGATGGTCACGGGAAGCAGCAGCAGCGAGCTGGCGAAGATCGCCGGGATGACGCCCGCCGGGTTCACCTTGATCGGCAGGTGCGAGGACCCGCCGTCATAGACCTTCATGCCGACCTGGCGGCGCGGGTACTGGATGTGGATCTTGCGCAAAGCGCGTTCCAGGAACACCACCAGCATGATCGTCACGACAACCATGATGATGGCGCCGATGATGACCGCCGGGCTGATCGCGCCCGACCGGCCCGAGGCCAGGAATTGCGCCAAGGCGGCCGGGATTTCCGCGATGATGCCGACGAAGATGATCAGCGAGATGCCGTTGCCGACGCCGCGCGCCGTGATCTGTTCGCCCAGCCACATCAGGAACATGGTGCCGCCAACCAGAGTGATCACACAGGCCAGCCGGAAATACAGCCCCGGATCGGTCACCATGTCGCCGCTTTCCAGCGAGACCGCCAGGCCATAGGCCTGCGCAATGGCCAGGGCCACGGTGCCGTAACGGGTGTACTGGTTGATCTTCTTGCGGCCCTGCTCGCCCTCTTTCTTCAGCTGTTCCAGCTGGGGCACCATCGAGGCCAGAAGCTGCACGATGATCGAGGCCGAAATGTAGGGCATGATGCCCAGGGCGAAGATCCCCATCCGTCCCAGCGCGCCGCCGGTGAACATGGAGACCATGCCGCCGATCCCCTGCCCGGCGCTTTCCATGAATTCGCGCAGCGCGGCACCGTCGATGCCGGGAACGGGAATATAGGTGCCAAGGCGGTAGACGATCAGAAGACCGAGCGTGAAGAGGATGCGGTTTCGCAGGTCGGTGGCTTTGCCAAGCGCGGCCCAGCTCGTGTTGGCCGCCATCTGTTCCGCTGCTGATACCATGAACCGGCTCTTTCTTAAGTGGGGACGCCGCCCCGAGGGCACATCTGGGCCCGGGCGGCGTCAAAAGGTCATGCGCAGATGTAAGCGGCGCCCGGGCCGCTCACAACCCGTTACTTGGCGCTTACTCGGCCGCGGGGGCCGGGGCTGCCGCAACGGTGATCGATCCGCCGGCACCTTCAACGGCCGAAACGGCCGATTTCGATGCGCCGGTCACCTGCAGGTCCAGCTTGGCCGTGAAATCGCCCTTTGCCAGGACGCGGACACCGTCCAGCTTGCGGCGGACGAGGCCGGAGTCGACCAGCACGTCCTCGGTCACCGGCGAACCGGCGTCGATCTTGCCTGCGTCGACGAATTTCTGGATCAGGCCCAGGTTGACGACGGCGAACTGCTTGCGGTTCGGCTTGGTGAAGCCGCGCTTGGGCAGACGCTGGTAGATCGGCATCTGGCCGCCCTCGTAGCCGTTAATGGCCACACCCGAACGCGATTTCTGACCCTTGATGCCGCGGCCACCGGTCTTGCCGTAGCCCGAACCGGGGCCACGACCGATGCGCTTGCGGGATTTGGTTGCGCCGGGATTGTCGCGCAGATCGTTAAGTTTCATGTCGCTTCTCCTTGCCGGATGTGACCCCCGAAGCGATCTGGGGCCAGCCACGGCGTTTCTTGGTTTATGATTCCGGATCTCGTACGAGACCACCGCGCGCGTATAGACCCTGCGGGCAGGCTTTGCAAGGGAACCCGCCGCGTTCCTCCGGTGGACGAAGGACGATCCCCGGCCCCTCCCCCGCGCGCGCGGCCCTCTGGGCCGTCGGCGTCTGGCCGGTGACGCCCCGTGCCTGCGCCGATCGGCCCGGGCACCTTGCATCAGGTCCTGCGGGGGGACGTCAGGTCCTGTGGATCAGGTTTTGCGCAGGCGCCGCGCGTTGGCCACGGTCTTGGCGCCGATCGGCTGCACCGCGGCCAGGGCCACGCTCAGCGGATCGCGCCCGGCGGCGGTGGCGCGGGCGGCGCGCTCGAAGGAGGCGGCAAGGGCGGCGGGCTTTTCGAACACCATCCTTGCGGCTTCCTCCGGGCCCATCCGGCCAAAGGCCATCTGCATGGTACGGCGATGAATGACCTCCTGGGCGGAAAGGTACATGCGGCCGTAGGCAAAGGCGGTGTCCTGCCAGGCCTGGACGGCGAACATCATGGGAAGCATTCCGATCATCGTGGCAATATCCTGGTTTGAAATAAAAAAAACGTCCCGCCGTGATAGGCGGGACGTTTCTCGAAGTTAAGGAAGACGTTGCGTAACGCGGTTACGCGTCACGCTCTTCCACGATCTCCACGAGGTGCGGGATCGAATTCACCATGCCGCGGATGGACGGCGTGTCTTCCAGCTCGCGGGTCTTGTGCATCTTGTTCAGCCCGAGGCCGATCAGCGTCTGGCGCTGCTTGGCGGGGCGGCGGATCGGCGAACCGACCTGCTTGACGACGATGGTCTTTGCCATGTGGTTCAGGCCTCCTCGGCGACTTGGCTTTGCTCGGCCGGGGCTTCGTCACGCTTCGGCAGGATGTCCGAAACCTTCTTGCCGCGGCGGGCGGCCACGTTGCGGGGCGACTGCTCTTTCTTGAGGCCGTCCAGCGTGGCGCGGATCATGTTGTAGGGGTTCTGCGAGCCCAACGACTTCGACACGACGTCCTTGACGCCGAGCATTTCGAAGACGGCACGCATCGGACCACCTGCGATGATCCCGGTCCCTTCCGGTGCGGTGCGCATGGTCACCTTGCCGGCGCCCCAGCGGCCGTACATGTCATGGTGCAGCGTGCGGCCTTCGCGCAGCGGCACGCGGATCATGTTGCGCTTGGCCTGCTCGGTGGCCTTGCGGATGGCCTCGGGGACCTCCTTGGCCTTGCCCTTGCCAAAGCCGACGCGGCCCTTCTGGTCGCCGACGACGACGAGCGCGGCGAAACCGAAGCGCTTACCGCCCTTGACGGTCTTCGACACGCGGTTGATCGCGACCAGGCGATCGGCGAATTCCGGGGCTTCGTCCCGGTCACGGTTGCGGCCACGGCCGCGACGTTCGTTATGTTCTGCCATTAGGCATCCTTTCAAGCCGGCGCCCGGGCGCCAAGTGATCCGACCGCAGTGCGCCGCCTTGCGACAGGGCGCCCCGGTCATCGAGACGGGTCGGTCGCCCAATGGGGCCGGTCCCGTCTTCACATCTTCCGCCGGATCCCGATGCCGGGGCCGGCGGCCGAGGTCGTGACGGTGGGTTGGAAACCCACCCTACATCTGTGTCGGCGGCGGAACGTAGCCCCGGCGCCGGGGGTCCGGGTAGGGTGGGTTTTTCAACCCACCGCTGCCTCAGATCTTCAGGCCACCTTCACGCGCGGCGTCGGCCAGAGCCTTCACCTTGCCGTGGTACAGGAAGCCACCGCGGTCGAAATACGCTTCCGCCACGCCAGCCGCCTTCGCGCGCTCGGCGATCAGGGAGCCGACCTTGGTGGCCGCTTCGACGTTGTTCTTGCCGATCAGCCCAAGATCCTTTTCCAGGGTCGAGGCTGCGGCCAGGGTCTTGCCGGCGACGTCGTCGATCAGCTGCACGCTGATGTTCTTGTTCGACCGGTGCACGCTCAACCGCAGCCGTCCGGCGTTGGTCTTGCGCAGCTTGTTCCGAACGCGCAGACGGCGCTTCAGGAACAGGGTCCGTTTGCTGTTTGCCATTTCTCGCGTCCTTACTTCTTCTTGCCTTCCTTGCGGAAGATATACTCGTCCTTGTACTTGATCCCTTTGCCCTTGTAGGGCTCGGGCGCGCGCCAGGCGCGGATCTCGGCGGCAACCTGACCAACACGTTGTTCATCAATGCCTTCGATCACGATCTCGGTCGGCTTCGGCGCGGCAATCGTGACGCCTTCGGGCGCCTGATAATCCACGTCGTGCGACAGGCCGAGGTTCAGCTTCAGCGTGGTGCCCTGCATCGCGGCGCGGTAACCCACGCCGTTGATCTCGAGCTCTTTCTTGAAGCCGTCGGTCACGCCGGTCACCAGGTTCTGAACCATGGTGCGCGACATGCCCCACTGCTGGCGGGCGCGCTTGGACTTGCCGCGCGGCTCCACCTTGACGGCGCCCTCGTCCACGACCAGCGCCACGTCATCCGTGGCGGTGAAGCTGCGGGTGCCCTTGGGGCCCTTCACTTCGATGGTCTGGCCGCTGACCTTGGCTTCCACGCCGCTGGGCAGTTCGACGGGCCTCTTACCAATACGAGACATGTTGAAGCCTCCTTAGAATACGGTGCAAAGCACTTCGCCGCCAACATTGGCCGCGCGTGCGTTTGCATCCGACATCACGCCCTTGGAGGTCGACACGACGGAAATACCGAGGCCCTGGCGGACCTGCGGAACGTCGCTGACACCCAGGTACACGCGACGACCCGGCTTGGACACGCGCTGAAGTTCGCGGATCACCGGTTCGCCTTCGTAGTACTTCAGGCTGATTTCAATTGCCGGGTGGCCGTTCTCGCCGGTCACCTTCTCGTAGCCACGGATGTAGCCTTCGTCCTTGAGCACGTCGAGGACCCAGGCCCGCAGCTTGGACGCGGGCGTCATCACCGTCGACCGGCGGCGCATCTGTGCGTTCCGGATCCGGGTGAGCATATCGCCGATAGGATCGTTCATGTTCCTAAACCCTCCTTACCAGCTCGATTTCACCAGACCGGGGATCTGGCCAAAGGAGCCCAGTTCCCGCAGCGCGATCCGGCTGATCTTGAGTTTACGGTAATATGCGTGCGGACGGCCCGTCAGCTGGCAGCGGTTGTGCAGCCGGGTGGGCGAGCTGTTGCGCGGCAGTTTTGCAAGCTTCAGACGCGCCTTGAAGCGCTCTTCCATCGGCTTGGATTCATCGTTCGCGACCTCTTTCAGCTCGGCACGCTTGGCGGCGTACTTCTCCACCAGGTGCTGACGCTTCTTCTCGCGTTCGATCATGCTTTTCTTAGCCATGATGTCTCTCCCTGGCTCAGCTGTTGAAGGGCATGTTGAAATGCTTCAACAGCGCCTTGGCTTCTGCGTCGGTCTTCGCGGTGGTGGCGATCACGATGTCGAGGCCCCAGGTCTCGTCGACCTTGTCGAAATCGATCTCGGGGAACACGATGTGCTCTTTCATGCCCATCGCATAGTTCCCGCGGCCATCGAAGCTCTTGCCCGACACGCCGCGGAAGTCGCGGACGCGCGGCAGCGCGATGGTGATCAGACGATCGAGGAATTCGTACATCCGGTCGCCGCGCAGGGTAACCTTCGCACCCAGCGGCATGTCCTCGCGGACACGGAAGCCGGCGATCGACTTCTTGGCCTTGGTGACAACGGCCTTCTGACCGGCGATCAGCGTCAGGTCATCCTGAGCCGACTTGGCCTTCTTGCTGTCCTTCACGGCTTCGGCGCCACAGCCGATGTTCAGAACGATCTTCTCCAGCCTGGGGATCATCATGTCGTTCTTGTAGCCGAATTCTTCCTTCATCGCCGGACGGATCGTGTCGGCGTAGACGGAACGCAGGCGGGGGGTGTAACCGGCGGTATCAAGCATCGATCACGTCTCCGGTGGTCTTGGCGAACCGCACCTTCTTGCCGTCGTCGGTGGTCTTGAAACCGACGCGGGTGGGTTTGCCGTTGGCGTCCAGGAATGCCAGGTTCGACAGATCGATCGGCGTCGCCTGGGGGATGCGACCGCCCTGGCTTGTCTGCGACTGACGGGTGTGGCGGATGGCGATGTTGATGCCGTCGACAACGGCCTTGCCGGCCTTGGGGTCAACGGAAGTGATGGTGCCTTCCTTGCCCTTGTCCTTGCCGGCGAGCACGACGACCTTGTCGCCCTTCTTCAGCTTGGCTGCCATATCAGAGCACCTCCGGAGCGAGCGAGATGATCTTCATGAAGTTCTTCGCGCGCAGCTCACGAACCACCGGCCCGAAGATACGGGTGCCGACGGGCTCGTTGTTGTTGTTGAGGATGACGGCGGCGTTGCGATCGAAGCGGATCGCGGTGCCGTCCTCACGGCGGACTTCCTTGGCGGTGCGAACGACGACGGCCTTTCGGACGTCACCTTTCTTCACACGGCCACGCGGAATGGCCTCCTTGACGGACACCACGATGATGTCGCCAACAGAGGCATACTTCCGCTTGGATCCGCCCAAGACCTTGATGCACTGAACTTTCCGGGCACCGGAATTGTCAGCAACATCCAGATTGGTCTGCATCTGGATCATTTGGTTTCTCCCGACCTGTGGGGGCTGTTCTGGTTAAGTCCCCCAGGGTTTCGTTCAAACCGGGCTGTGCCCGAGACGGTTTACGCCTCGATCACTTCCCAGCGTTTGGTCTTCGACTTCGGCGCGCATTCGATGATGCGGACCGTGTCACCCTTCTTGAAGGTGTTCTTCTCGTCGTGAGCCCGGTACTTCTTGGACTTACGGATGGTCTTTTTCAGAACCGGGTGCGTGAAGCGGCGTTCGACGGAAACGGTGACGGTCTGTTCGTTGGCGTCGCTGGTCACGGTGCCGCGCAGGATACGTTTGGGCATCAGGTCGGCTCCTTATTCCGCTGCTTCTTTGGCTTTTTCGTTCAAGATCGTCAGCACGCGGGCAACGTCACGCTTGACGGTGCGGATGCGGGCCGTGGTCTCGAGCTGGCCGGTCGCCTGCTGGAAACGCAGGTTGAAGGCCTCTTTCTTGAGATTCACCAGATCCTCACGAAGCTGATCCGGCGTCTTGTTACGCAGTTCCTGGGCGTTCATCGCCTATGTTCCTTTCAACATCACGGGCAGGCCCCAAAGCATTGGGTCACCCTGATTCCCGTGGAGTTCGTGGATGAGCGGCCCCTTTACGCGCCCGGGGACCGCATGGCAACCCCGAATGGCCGTTTCCGGCGGGATGACGGGGGTTCAGGGGCGTGACGGGGCGTGACAGGGCGTCGTAACGACCCTGCACCCCGCGGCATATCCTAGAGCATCCATTCCACCGGCAGCCAGCCGACCACCCGGGCCATGAACCGCTGGAACCCGCTGGTCTTCGGATCGTCGTCGTAGGTGACGGTCTCCCCGCCCTCCGTCTCCTCGATCCAGACCAGCCCGCCGTCCCCGTCCGGCTCCACCCGGTAATACATCTCCATCCGCTCCAGCTGGTCCGAAAGCGAGGCCGCCATCTCGGGGCTGTCCACCAGCACGCCCATCTCGGTGTTCAGCCGGGCCGAGCGCGGGTCGAGGTTGTAGGACCCGATGAAGACCCGCGCGCCGTCGAAGCCGAAGACCTTCGCATGCAGCCCCGAGGCCGAGCCGGCCAGGATCTCCGGCAGCGAGCGCTCCACAGCCTCCTCCCGCATCGCCCGCAGCTCCAGCAGCTCCACGCCGCTGTCCGCCAGCCCCTGCCGGTATTTCATGTAGCCGGCATGGACCGGCATCACGTCCGTCGCCTCCAGCGAGTTGGTCAGCACCCGGACCCGGACGCCACTCTCCGCCAGTCCCTCCAGCACCTCGGCGCCGCGCGGGCCGGGGATGAAATAGGCCGACACCAGGTCCAGCGAGGTCTCCGTCGCCTCCGCCATGGCGATCAGGTCCTCGACCACCAGGTCGTCGTCGCTCGCCTGGCCCAGCCCCTTGGCGGGATCGTCAACGTAAAGCACCGCGTCGCCCCATTCGAAGATCAGGGAGTGATCCTCGATCTGCCGGGTCAGCACCGCCTCGCGGATCGCCTCGCGATAGCCCGCGCCCAGCGCCGAGTCCCGCGCCAGCCCGGCCAGCTGCGCGATCTGCGGCACGCCCGCGGGCGCGAGGATCTTCCCGGCGGCATAGGCGGATCCGCTGTTCCAGTAATCGTCGAAGCTGTCCGCCACGTCGTCGACCACCGGCCCGACCGCAATGGCATCGACGTCGAAGTAATGCGTCCCCTCGCCGTAGGCGAAGTAGATGTCCCCGATGTTGCGCCCGCCCAGCACCGTGGCCACGCCGTCCACGGTCATCGACTTGTTGTGCATCCGCCGGTTCAGGCGGCGGAAGTCGAAGGCATAAGAGGCAAGCTTGGGGCTGCGCAGGGTGAACGGGTTGAAGATCCGTACCTGGGCCGTGGGCAGGGCATCGAGCTCGGCCATCAGAGCGTCCATGCCCGGGATGCCGTTGTCATCCACCAGAAGCCGCACGCGCACGCCCCGCTCCGCCGCGGCGCGCAGCTCCTCCAGCAGCATCAGCCCGGTCGTGTCGTCCTGCCAGATGTAATATTGCGCGTCGATCGAGGACACCGCCTGCCGCGCCAGGATCACCCGGGCGGCAAAGGCCGCGCGCCCGTCGGCCAGCGGTCGGATCCCGCTCTGGTCCGGGTGACGCTCCAGCGCGGGCAGGATGGCGCGGCCCAGCGGACTGTCGGGCGCGGCGGGCAGGCGCTCGGTGGCCTCGGCGAAGGTCTCCTCGGGCAGGGGAAACAGGAGTTTCAAGCCGAACACGATCACCGCGCAGAGCACCAGGATCGTCAGGAGAGTCTTCAGGAACGTCATCGGGAGCCTTCACCACGCCAGGTCGCCCACCGTGCGGGCGGGCCCGGGATCCGGCGGGTTTGAGCGGAGTTCACCACATCCGGGGCGGGTCTCCAAGCCCTTCGAGGGAAATGGCGCCCTGTCCCGGAGGCGATGCGGGCCGTGGGCGTGGGGCAGGAGTATTTGGACAAAGGTGAAGACAGGGGCGTGGCGCGCCGGGGGCGAAGGTGGTGCCGCCCTGGCGGGGCCGGAGGGGCGAGCCGGTCCGGCCGTGGCGGCGGCGGAGAGGGCGGGAGCCTCCGGCGGGAGGTATTTGGGCCAAGAAGAAGACCGGGGGACCGCGAGAGAGGCGAGCGCGAGAGGGTGTGCCGGCCTGGATGGCAGGGCGGGCAAAGCTTTCGGATTGGTTAATCCGTCTCTGCAAGTCCTTGATCTTGCTGGGGGCGGAGGGTGTCCCACGCGTGGGACATCATTCCATCATCGTCAGCACGCCCAGCACGTCGAGGCCCGTGAGGACCGAATCCACGGCGATCGTGGCGAGGATCATCCCCATGACCCGGCTGATCACGCTGACCCCGCCTTCGCCGATCATTCTCTGGATCTTCGAGGCCGCCAGCAGGAAGCCCAGGGTGATGCAGAGCACCAGCACCAGAAGCGCCGCCGTCAGCGCCTGCTGCGGGACCGAGACGTGGTGGTTGTCGGTCAGGATCACCACCGCCAGCATCGCGCCCGGCGAGGCGATCGAAGGCATCGCCAGCGGGAAGACGGCAAGCGCCATGACGCCGGTGCCGATGGTCTTCTCGGCCTCCTCGCGCTCGGCCTCGGCGATCTCGACCTCGGGTTTGCTTTCGCCGAAGATCATCGTCATCGCGAACAGGAAGAGCACAAGGCCCCCCGCCACCTGGAACGCCCCCAGGCGCAGGCCCAGCCCTTCGAGCAGAAACTGCCCGCCGACCAGGAAGGCCATCAGCACGAGCCCCGCGATCAGCACCCCGCGGATCGCGAATTTCCGGTGCAGGTGCTGCGGCACCGAGGCGGCGGCGAAGAGGAAGACCGGGATCGACCCGATCGGGTCGATCACCACGAACATGGTGATGAAGTCCCGCCAAAGCGTCGTCAGTTCCATCGGTTGCTCCTGTCTTTTGGTCCCGGCCCGGCCGGGGGCCCGTCGCGCCACCCTGAGGGCCCGGCCGCCCGTGTTTCAAGGCCAAATCCGCCCGGGCCCCGCCTTCGCGGCCCGGCGCGGCGGGAGCGCCTCAGATGATCTCGTCCTCGTCGAACATCGACGCCCCGTCGAGCTGGTTGGTGAGGCTCTCGATGCGGCTTTCCTCCTCGGCCGAAATCTGGGCGATGTGGAACAGCGCGTCGCCCTCGTTGACCAGCGGCAGGTTGGTGCGGCCGATGATCAGCCCGGATTCCTCGGCGCGGACCTCTTCCTCGACCTCGCCGAAGGGGTCCGAGATCATCGCCAGCAACTCGCCCTGCTCGACCATCTCGCCGGTTGCCTTGAAGGCGCGCAGCAGCCCGCCGGCGGGCGAGCGTTCCCAGGCGGTCACGGAGGCCTTGACCGGCACCGCCTCGGCCAGCGGCACGCCGTCCTGGGGGATCATCCCCAGCGAATGCATTACCCGCAGGATCCCGGCCACGCCGACCCGCGCGGATTGTTCGTCGAACCGCAGCCCCTCGCCCGCCTCGTACAGCAGGATGTCGACGCCATGGCGCTGCGCCTCCTTCCGGAGCGAGCCGTCGCGCAGCTTCGAGCGGATGACGACCGGGGCGCCGAAGGCATCGGCATGGACCATCGTCCCGGGCTTGCCGGGCGAGACGCGGATCTGGGGCATGTTCTCGCGGTGGATGGCGGCGGAATGCAGGTCGATGCCGAGATCGGCGCGCGCCACGATCTCGGTCATGAAGATATGTGCCAGCCGCCCGGCCAGGGACCCGGTTTCAGAGCCCGGGAAGCAGCGGTTCAGGTCGCGCCGGTCAGGCAGGTAGCGGGAATGGTTGAGGAACCCGAAGGTGTTGACGATCGGCACCACCATCAGCGTACCGGCGATCCGGTCCAGCTGCGGGCTGCGCAACAGGCGGCGCGCGATCTCGACGCCGATGATCTCGTCCCCGTGGATCGCGGCGCTGACGAACATCGTCGGCCCCGGCGACCGGCCATGGACCACGTGGACCGACATGGTCACCGGCGTGTGGTCGGAAAACATGCTGACCGGCAGTTCCACGGTGCGCTGGCTGCCGGGGGGGACCCGGGTGGAACCGATCTGAAAGGCGGGGCGGGTCGACATGGGCTGAGCTCCTGGGGGCATGCTCGGACAAGGGTCGCGCATCTGAATAGGTCTGCCCGGGATGGGCTGCAAGATGTCCGGAGAAAGTGAAAATATCCCTTACTTGAGAAACCCTTTCATAAATGCCATTCCTCGCGGATTGAATTTTCATATGAGAGTAACCAGCACGCCCCTTCGCCTAGGCAGTTTCGGCGCGGATTTCATCACCGGCACATCCTTCAACGACTACGTCTTCGGATTTTTCGGCAACGACCGGATCGAACTGACCGGCGGCGTCAACCGCGTCTTCGCCGGCCGCGGCGACGACACGATTTCGGTGCTCGATCCGCAAAGCACGAACATCTTGTTCACCGGCCGCGGCAATGACGTGATCGAGATTACCGACACGTTTTCAAGCAACACCGTGGTGCGCGATTTCGAGATCGGCGCCGACCGGATCGACGTCTCCGCACTTGGCATCACATCGATTGAGGGGATCACGGTCCTGCAGCAATCCGGGAGCGTCATGATCCTGGCCGACGGGCACGAGCTGACCCTGGACTACGTGACCAGGGGCCAGATCACGGCCGGGGATTTCATCTTCGCCGAAGAACCGCCCGAACCCGTCGTGGTGGTGGATTTCGAAGAGCTGGAGAACGCCCCGACCGAGCTTGATCCCGTCAATCACTCCGATCCGCTGCCCGAGGGTTACCTTGGCTACACCTGGACCGACTTCTGGTTGATGGAGACGGATGAGTTTGCGGACTATTTCCCGGACCACAGCTTTGTCCCGCAATCCGGCGACAACGTGATCTATGGCTATATCACCGGAAATCCCGGCATTTCGCGCGACACCAATTTCGGGATCGACTCGCTCTATATCGGCTCGGCGTAGAACGACGACATGACCGTGCGGATCGAGGCCTATGACGAGGGCGAGCTGGTGGGGTCAAGCAGCTATGTCACCCAGCACGCCACGCGGCAATTCATCGAGCTGGACCAGGAGATCTTCGGCGACGTGGACGAGGTGTTGTTCTTCGCCTCGGGCGGAACCGACGCCGATCCCGACGACAACGGCAGCGGGGCCGTCATGTTTATCGACGATATCGTCTTCGCCTGATCCCGGGTGGCGCGCCGGGTCCGGCGCGCCGTCCGCCTGCCGGGCTCAGCTCCAGCTGTAGTTGAAGCTGACCGAGATCCGTTCGTCCTCGGACATGTTCATCGGCACCTCGTGGCGCAGCCAGCTTTCCCAGAGCAGCACGTCGCCGACCCTGGGCCGGACATAGACGAAGCTCTGCAGCTCGCGCCGGGCGTCCTTCTTGCGGACCGGGGCGGCCATCATCATCTGGCTGCGCGGGTCTTCCAGCTTCAGCGCGCTGGCGCCTTCGGGCATCGCGACATAGGTGGTGCCCGAGATCACCGAATGCGGGTGGATGTGGCTGGTGTGGATCCCGCCCTCGGGCAGGATGTTGATCCAGATGTCCTCCAGCTTCAGCTCGCGCCCGTCGAGGTCGAATTCCAGGTCCTCGGCGAAGGCGGCGACATGGGCGTCCAGGACCTTCACCAGCTCGGCGAAGATCGGGAAGCGCCAGGGCAGGTCGGTCAGCGAGGCATAGGAGGTGTAGCCGGGGTAGCCGTTTCCCTCGCACCATTCCTGTCCGGCCTCGTCATCCTCGGCGATGACCAGGCAGGAGTTCTCAAGCTCGGACGGATCGATGGGCGTGCCGTGCTCGGACAGCGCGGCGCGGTAGAGGCGGGTGGCGAAGAGGGATTCGATCTGGGACATGGGCGCGGCATAGCGCGGTCCGCAGGCTGGCGCCAGCATGATGCGTATCGGCCGCCCCGTAGGGTGGGGCTTGCCCCACCACGCCCCGCAGGCCGCCAGCGCGGCCTTTCGGCCCCCAAAGCCACCGCCGCAATGGCCCCGTAGGGTGGGGTTTCACCCCACCGCTCGCTGCCCTCAGCCTTCCGAGATCCAGACAAGGAAATCCGTCAGCTCATGCTGCCCGAAGGAATGGGTCAGCGGCACATCGGCCGCGTCGCGCCCCCGGGCGATCAGCACCCGGCCGAAGCGCGTGTCGTTGTTGCGCGGATCGAACACCCACCAGCGGTCGCCCAGCCAGACCTCCATCCAGGCCGCGAAATCCATCGGCGGATAGGGCGGCGGCTGGCCCACGTCGCTGATGTAGCCGGTGCAGTAGCGCGCCGGGATGTTCAGGCTGCGGCAGAGCGCGATGGCCAGATGCGTGTAATCGCGACAGACGCCGACACCCTCGGCCAGGGCCTCGGCGGCGGTGCGGGTGGCGCGGGAATGCCGGTAGCCGAAGGTGATGTGATCATGCACGAAATCGCAGATCCCCTGCACCCTGTCCCAGCCCGGAGGAAGCGCGTCGAAATGCGCCCAGGCAAAGTCCGAGACCAGCTCCGTCTCGCAATAGCGGCTGGGCAGGAGATAGGTCAGCACCTCTGACGGCAGGTCCTGCACGGGCTGCTGCCGGGCGTCCCGGCCGACCGGGTCGGAGAGGCCCGCGTCGTGGAAAAGACCGAAGGTCGCGACCTCGAACCGCCCGGCGGGCGCCAGCACCCGGGCACAGCGGTTGCCGTAGCCGTCGACATAGGGCTCCACCGGCACGGCGGGCCGGGTGGCGAGATCGTCGGCCAGGACCACGTCGCCGTCGCGCGACGGGTGGACCCTCAGCATCAGGATCATCGGGGTGTCCGCCGGCAGTCGGAACCGCATCCGGCAGCCCAGTCGCAATCGCATGGCGCGCTGCCTTCCGTCTCGCGGGGCCGGAATCGGCCAGCCGCGCGCCCCTGCGTAGCACGGCAGGCCGGCGGAGTCCCTGCACCGGGCCGGAAATTCCGGATGTGCGCGCTGCGCATCGCCGGATGCCGGGTTTTCCGGCGCGGGGCCCCGTCGCCGGACCGGTGCCGGCCCGGCTCCGGACCCGGCGGCGCCTCAGCCCTTGGACGGTCCGCCGGTGATATCCTCGTAATCCGCCGCCACCGCCATCAGCATGTCGCGCATCAGGTCGGGATCGGCGGCATGCACCCGGCTCCACGTGGCGATGAAGGGGGTTTCCGAGGGAAAGGTCAGGAAAGTATCGCCGGCCTTGATGATGTTGTCGGCGAACAGCTCGATCGACTGCTCTTCCTTGTGCCTGTCGATGTTCAGCCCGTTCATCGCGGCGTCGTTGTAATAGCTTTCCAGCAGGTCCAGCGCAGAGCGGTAATAGGTGGCCTTCAGCGTGCGGAACACGTTCGGCGTAAAGACCGTGCCATCGGCGGCCAGCTTGCGGAAGATCGCCTTGCAGATATCCGTCGACATCCGGTTGAGGCCGGCGGCCGCATCCTCCTGGCTCAGCTCCTGGTGCTTGTGGTCATAGGCGTCCGAGATCTCCACCTGGCAGACCGATTTCCGCGCCAGGTTGCGCCAGGCCTCGGACAATACGCCGATCTCCAGCCCCCAGTCCGAGGGGATCCGCAGATCGGGCAGCACCGTGGTCCGCATCGCGAATTCGCCCGACAGCGGGTAGCGGAAGCTGCGCAGGTAGTCGATGTAATCGCGGCTGCCTATCACCTTCTGCAGCGCGATCAGCAGCGGGCTGACCAGCAGCCGCGTGACCCGCCCGTTCAGCTTTCCGCCGCCGATGCGCGGGTAATACCCCTTGGACAGCTGGTAGGGGAAATTCGGGTTCGTCACCGGATAGACCAGCCGGGCCAGCATGTCCCGGTGATAGGTGACGATGTCGCAATCATGAATGGCCATCACCGCGCTGTCCTGGCAGGCCATCAGGTAGCCCATGCAGGTCCAGACGTTCTTGCCCTTGCCCGGCTCCGCCGGGTTCAGCCCCATCGCCTCCAGCCGCCCCATGATCGCCTTTTGTCGCGGGCTGTCGTTCCAGATGACCACATGCTCCTGCGGCAGGCGCGAGAAATACTCCAGCGCATAGGCATATTGGTCGCGGTTCGCCCGATCGAGCCCGATGATGATCCGGTGCAGATAGGGCACCTGCGCCAGCTCCTCGACGATGTTGTTCAGCGCGTCGGCCTCCAGCTCGGAATAGAGCGAGGGCAGGATCAGCGAGATCCGCCGCGTCCGGGCGAAATTGGTCAGCTCCTGCGTCATCGCCTCGGAGCTGACGGAGCGCAGGTTGTGAAGCGTGGCGATGTTGCCGTTCTGGTGAAAGTCTGCCACGGGCGCGATCCTTGATCTGGGGTGCTAGGGAATGCGGTCTGTCAGATCGCGATGTCCAGGTCCGACACTAGGCGAGAGACCTCGATGCTCCAACCGTTCGGGCCCGTCTCCGTGCTGCGGCGAATGCGACCCTCGGCCTCGCCCCGCAATTCGGGCAGCGGCGCGCCGTGCGGGTTGGCGATGACGATGCCATGGCCGGCGGCTTCGAGCATCTCGCGGTCGTTGGGCGCGTCACCCAGCGCGATGGTGGGGGGATGACCGTAGTGCATGGCGATCTCCTCCATCCGGTCCGCCTTGGTGCCGCCGAAGCTGAGCGTGAGGAACCGCCCGCCCCGCCGCCCGGTGACACCCTGCCCGGCCAGCAGATCGAGAAACGCGGCCAGCTCTCCTTGGGTTCCCGTCCAGAGCCCCGGCTCGGAAAAGGCGCGGGTGGCGGCGGCCTCGGCGGCCTGCGGGGTCAGCCCCGTGACCTCGGCGATGCGCGCCGGCCCCATGTCGCCGAAGCCCTCGAACCCCTGCCTCAGCTCCACGGGCAGCGCCTGAAGCGCCGCGCGCAACCTGGCATAGGCCGACCGGTCCGCCCCGGTCGCGGTCGCTTCGCCGCCGGGTACGATCCCTGCCCCGTTCTCGCAGATCAGCGGCGCGGCGCTCAGCCCCATCGCGGCGCGCAGCGGCACCATCTCGGCCGCGGTCTTGGAACTGGCCAGGCAGACCGGGATGCCCGCCGCGGTCAGCCGGCCCAGCAACGGCGCGGCCGGCGACCAGTCATAGGTCTCGTGATCCAGCAGCGTGCCGTCGAGGTCGGTGAAGATCATTGCAGGAACGGTCATGTCGGGCCGGGGCGCCTGTTTTGCTTCGGTTGCGCAAAAGCTTATCCATGCCAGCCCGGAACGCAAAGCCATCCCGGGCCGCCGCGTCGTCGCGGCTTGCCAGCGGCGCGCCTGTCATGATCCTGTCATCGCAGCAGGTCAGAGACTGACCGGATGAAGACAGGCCGGATCAGTCGGGCCGGACCAGCAAGGAGAGCCCCATGACCGACGCGATGTTCGCCGCCCCCGGCACGTTCTGGCGCGGCAACCTGCACACGCATTCGACCCGCTCCGACGGCGTGCTGTCCCCGGAAGAGGTCTGCCGCCGCTATGCCGCCGAGGGCTACGATTTCATCTCTCTGACGGATCACTTCATCGGCCAGTTCGATTACCCGATCACCGATACGACAGCCTACCGGACCAACCGCTTCACCACGATCCCGGGGGCCGAGCTGCATTCCGGCGCGATGCAGAATGGCGAGCTCTGGCATATCCTGGCCGTGGGCCTGCCCGCGGATTTCGCGCCCGGCAACGCCCCCGGTTTCCGCCCGGTCGAGGGGCAGGAAACCGGCCCCGAGATCGCCGCGCGCGCTCGCGCCGCCGGAGCCTTCGTCGCCGTGGCGCATCCGGAATGGTCGGGGCTCACGACCGAAGACGCCCGCTCGATCGAGGCGGCGCATGCGGTCGAGGTCTACAACCACGGCTGCGCGATGGGCTGCGACCGGCCGCACGGGTTCTACACCCTGGATCAGCTGCTGACCGAGGGGCGGCGGCTGGACCTCTGCGCCACCGACGATGCGCATTTCTCGGAACCCGACCATTTCGGCGGATGGGTCATGGTGAAGGCGCAGGAAAACGACCCCGACGCGCTGGTCGAGGCGCTGAAGGCGGGGCACCATTATTCCAGCCAGGGGCCGCTGATCCACAACGTCGGCTGGGAAGACGGCCGCGTGGTGGTCGAAAGCTCGGCCGTGGCCTCGGTCATCGTGCAGGGGATCGGTTCGGCCGCCGTGGCGGTGCATGGCGACAGCATGACCCGGACCGAGGTGCCGCTGGGCCGCTGCCAGGGCTCGCCCTTCCTGCGGCTGTCGGTGATCGACCGCGCCGGCAAGCGCGCCTGGACGAACCCGGTCTACCCGGGCTGAACCATCGCGACGGCGGGACACGGCCAGAAAATTCGACGAATTTTCTCGCCCCCCGCCCGGACGTCAGAACACCCGCCGCCCTTCGCGCCAGACCGCGCCCACGTGGTTGTGCCCGGCCGACCGCCGCACCCGCACCAGATCGGCCCGCATCTCCCGCGCGATCGTCCCCCGATCCTCCAGCCCAGCGATCTCCGCCGGGCGGCGCGAGACCATGGCAACCGCCTCCGGCAACCCGATCCCCAGCCCATCGTCCTCGGCGATGGCAAAAGCGGCCGTCAGCAGGCTGCCCGGCACGTAATCCGAGGCCAGCGCATCCACCAGCCCGTGCTCCAGCAGCTCGCGCACCGAGATATTGCCCGATTGCGACCCGCCCCGCACGAAGTTCGGCGCCCCCATGACCACGGCCTGGCCCAGCTCCCGCGCCTTCATGGCCGCCTCGCGCGTCACCGGGAATTCCGACACCGTCACACCCTGCGCCTGCGCCTCTTCCACGTGCGCCTCGCTGCGGTCGTCATGGCTCATCACCGGGATGCCCCGCGCCCTTGCCGCCGCCATGACATGCGCCCGCACCTCCGGGCTCACCCGCTTCGACCGCGCGATCAGCTCCTCGGTCAGCGCGCGGGCCTCGTCCATCGGCACCTTCATGTCGCGCGCCGTCTCCTGCACCCAGCTCTCCACGTCCAGAACCTGCCGGTCCCCCGGCGCATGGTCCATCACCGACACCAGCCGCACCGAGGGCGATCCGATCACACGGTCCACCAGCTCCACCGTCGCCGGATCGCAGACCTCGCAGCGCAGGTGCAGCAGATGCTCGGCCCGGAACCGCCCCTCGGCGCGGGCCGCCTCCAGCGCCTCGATCAGCGGCAGCAACAGCTCCCGCCGCGCCGCGTTGTGCATCGCCGCGCCGACACAGAGCGAATCGAACACCGTGGTCACGCCCCCGGCCACGACCACCCCGTCATGGGCGGCCAGCGCCGGTTCGGGCGCCCAGGTCACGCCGTTGCGCGGAAAGACATGGGTCTCGACGTGATCCGTATGCAGGTCGACAAGCCCCGGGATCAGGTAATCCCCGCCCAGCCCGATCCCCGGCTCATCCGGCGCGCCGATCCGGGCGATCCGCCCGTCGGCCACGATGACAGAGCCATGGATCACCGCATCGGCGGTCACGATCCGCGCATCGGTCAGCCGGTATTCGGGGGCATCGGTGGCGTCGAACATCTCTCTCGTGCTCCGCAAGAACCTGGTGTCCAGGCCTCTGACACAAGCCTCGCGTCTTGACCAGCCGCTCCGTCACCTTGTCACAAAACCTCCACGAAACCACCGCCGGACCGCGCGCGCCGCCCCGTGACCACATTGGGCCGGCGCGCCGCGCCCTGTCTTCATCTTTGCCCAAATACCTCCCGCCGGAGGCTCCCGACCCCGCCACAAGACCCCCGGCCCGATCCTCCCGCGCCCGCCCGCCATCGCTCCAGGCCGCGCCCCGATCCGCCCCAGGCGTGCCGCGCCCTGTCTTCTTCTTGGCCCAAATACCTCCCGCCGGAGGCTCCCCCGCCCTCGACCCGCGCGACAACCGGCCGTCCTAGCGCCCCTGCGCCGCCCATTCCACCGGCTCCAGCCCGAGAAGCTCCGCCAGCCGCGCATAGACCTCCGGCTCCGCCCGCTTCAAAGCCCCCGGTGTTTCAAGAAACGCCTCCACCGCCACGGCAAAGAACTCCTGCGGCCCCTCCGCACCATACGCATCGATCACCGTCCTCTGTCCCGCGCCCACGGCCCGCGCATGCCGCTCCTGCGCGGCCGCGAATGTCCTGCGCCAGGCCATGACATCCTCCGCCGTGTCCAGCGCCGGCACCCCGTCGGTCCGTCCCGACAGGTCATCCAGCTGATGCGCGAATTCATGGAACACCACGTTGTGCCCGTCATGATCGTTCGCCGCGCCAAGATGCGCATGCGCCCAGGACAGGATCACCGGCCCCCGCATCCAGCTCTCTCCGCTGCGCACCACCTCCCGCTCGGTCACGACATAGCCGCTGCGCCGGGCCTGGCGCGATTTGAACGCGCCGGGGTAGATCAGCACGCTGGTCAGGTTGTCGTACCAGAGGTCATTGTTGGCGATCAGCAGGCAGGCCTGCGCGGCGATCGACAGGCGCATCTCCTCGGTCACCTCCAGCCCGTTGCATCCGACGAAATCCACCTGGTCGAGGAACCGGTTGATCCGCCCCTCCAGCCGCGCCTGCAACGCCTCCGGCAGGCGCCGCACCAAGGGCACCTCGCGGACCACGATCTCACGCTCGGCCTGCGACAGCGGGCTGGCCAGCAGGTCCGCCTGCCGCTGCCGCCTCTGCCGGACGCGCCAGGCCAGCCAAAGGCCGCCCGCCACCGCCAGCACCAGTACCACATATGCCATGCCGGCCTCCTCCATCGCAGCTGTCGGTCTTCCCGGTCCCCTTCGATAGCCCGCTTCAGCTTCGGGGGCGAGATGCGCTATGTCCCGTCCCGAAGACCCCGGAGAAACAGCAGATGCCGACCGTTCCCATCCCACCGCGCGACGACAGCTGGACCCTCGACGGGCTGACCTATTCGGGGCGGCTCTGGGGGCCTCCGGACGGGCTGCCCGTGCTGGCGCTGCACGGCTGGATGGATCATGCCGACAGTTTCGCGGCCCTCGCGCCGCGCCTGGACGGCTGCCGGGTGGTGGCACTGGATCTCTCCGGCCAGGGCCACAGTGACCACCGAGCCGCCCATGCGACCTACAACATCTGGGACGACCTGCCCCAGATCGACGCGCTGCTCGACCGGCTCGGCTGGGACAGCGCGGTGCTGCTCGGCCATTCCCGGGGCGCCAATATCTCCGCCCTCTACGCCGCCGCGCGGCCCGAGCGGGTGCGCGCGCTGGTCTCTCTCGATTCGCTTGTGCCCGAGCCGTCGGACGACGACGTGGTCCGCACCCTGTCGGCCTTCATCGACCAGACCCGCAAGGCGCTCACCCGCCCGCAGCGCCGCTTTCCCACCCGCGCCGATTATGTCGACCGCCGCTGCGCCCAGGGCAATTCCCGCCAGACCTCCGAGGCGCTGGCCGACCGTGCCCTGCGCATCACCGGGGCAGAGGTCCGGATGCGCGCCGACAACCGGCTCTTTGCAAGTTCGGCGGTGAAACTGACGCGGGCGCAGGTCGAACACGTGCTCCGCGCGATCCGCTGCCCGGTGCTGAACATCTGGGCGGCGGAGGGAATCCTCGCCCGACGTCCCACCGCGGCCGAGCTGGCAGAGCTGGGCCAGGCGCTGGTGCGCGACTACGAGCGGATCGAGATGCCGGGCGATCACCACTTTCACCTCGATCCGGGCGTGGTCGGGCCGATGGCAGGTGCGATCCTCGGCTTTCTCGACCGGCAGGGCCTGCGCCGGGGATAGACGCTTTGGCGGGGGGGGGGGGGGGGCGCAGCCCCCCGCCCCGGTCGGATCGCGTCAGCGATCCGAAACACCTCGGCCGCATCGCCCTGGCGATGCGGTCCGCCGGGCCTCAGCCCGGGTTCTTCGCGAAGCGCAGATAGGGCAGCTTCTTGTCCAGCTTGCCGTATTTCGCCTCGGCCGCGGCGTCGTCCAGCGACAGCGCCACGATCACGTCCTGCCCGGTTTCCCAGTTCGCCGGCACCGCCAGCGGCTGGCCCCAGGTCCGCTGCAGCCCGTCCAGCGCGCGCAGCACCTCGGCAAAGTTCCGGCCCACCGACATCGGGTAGGTCATGGTCAGCTGCAGCTTCTTGTCCGGCGAGATGATGTAGACCGAGCGCACCGTCGCCGTGTCCGCCGGGGTGCGGCCGTCGGGCAGGTAGGCTTCCGCGGGAAGCATGTCGAAGGCCTTCGACACGGCCAGGTCGGTGTCCGCGATGATCGGGAATCCCGCCTCGGTCCCGGCCACGGTGGCGATGTCGCCCTTCCAGCCCTTGTGCTCCTCGACGCCATCGACCGATACGCCGATCACCTTGGTGCCGCGCTTGGCCCATTCGTCGGCCAGCTGCGCCACGGCGCCGAATTCGGTGGTGCAGACCGGGGTGAAATCCTTCGGATGCGAGAACAGGATCGCCCAGCTGTCACCGATCCAGTCGTGGAAGGTGATCGTGCCCTGGTCGGTCTCGGCGGTGAAATTCGGGACGGTGTCGTTGATACGCAGGCCCATCACAGGCTCCTTTCCGATACGAAGAGGCGGCCGCAACCGCCCCGGGTCAATGCCCCGAGGCAGCCGGCGCCGCCGCGGGTCCGTTCACAAGGGAAGACTTCCGCCACCCCGGCTCGAATGACAAGAGGCGATCGCGGTCTCCGGGGGCGGCGGGGTCTCTCTCCTGATATTCGGGTAACGGAATGTGCCCCGGTCAGCCAGCCGTCCCGGCGCCGGGCGACAAGGTGTCGCGACGGCACCGCAACACGGCTCGCCCTGTCCGTCACGGGTTGGCCCGGGCAGCCCCGCACTCACGCCCCCCGGCGCGGCACGCGCTCCCGGCCGCGGCGGCTCACGCCCGGGGGAGACCCTCGACCCGCCATGCCACAAGCAGCTGTAATTCATAATAAAATCCAGCTCCGCCTCCCCCGCCGCTCCGGCGCAAAGCCGCATCCCGCCGCGCGCACAGCATTCACCTTGTTCCCGGCACGGGCCGGTGACAGAGTGCGCGCGACGGCGCCCAGAGCCATCAGCCAGGGATCCGGATCTGTCACCTGAGGGGAATGCAAGTCATGATCGAGAAGCGTCAGTTCTACATCAATGGGCAATGGGTCGATCCCGTCGCCGGGCGGGATCACCAGGTCATCGACCCGTCGACCGAAGAGCCCTGCGCGGTGATCTCGCTGGGCGGGGACGCCGATGCGCATGCCGCCGTGGCCGCCGCCAGGGCTGCCCTGCCCGGCTGGATGACCTCCCCCGCGGCCGAGCGCATCGCGCTGCTCGAAAAGCTGCTCGAGGTCTACAAGAGCCGCCTGGAAGAGCTGGCGCAGGCAACTTCGATGGAGATGGGCGCGCCGATCGACCTCGCGCGCCAGCAGCAGGTGATGGCCGGGGTCAGCCACCTGACCAATTTCATCAACGCCGCCAAGGGCTTCAGCTTTGAACGCCCGCTGGGCGACCATGACCCGAACGACCGGATCATCTTCGAGGCGGTCGGCGTCTGCGCCCTGATCACGCCCTGGAACTGGCCCGAGAACCAGATCACCCTGAAGTTCGGCGCCGCCGTCGTCGCGGGCTGCACCATGGTGCTGAAACCCTCCGAGGAAAGCCCGCTGAACGCGATGCTCTTCGCCCAGATGGTGCATGACGCGGGCTTCCCGCCCGGCGTCTTCAACCTGGTGAACGGGGACGGGGCGGGCGTCGGCACGCGGCTCTCGGGCCATCCCGACGTGGACATGGTCAGCTTCACCGGCTCCACCCGGGCGGGCAGCGCGATCTCGAAGAACGCCGCCGACACCGTCAAGAAGGTCCACCTGGAGCTGGGCGGCAAGGGCGCCAACCTGATCTTCGCCGATGCCGACGAGACGGCGGTGAAGCGCGGCGTGCTGCACATGATGAACAACTCGGGCCAAAGCTGCAACGCGCCCTCGCGGATGTTCGTCCAGCGCGACATCTACGATGCCGCCGTCGAGACCGCGACCGAGATTGCCAGCAAGATCACCGTGGGCCCCGCCGCGCAGGAGGGCCGCCACATGGGCCCGGTGGTCAATGCCACCCAATGGGGCAAGATCCAGGACCTGATCCAGAAGGGCATCGACGAGGGTGCGCGGCTGACCACCGGCGGCACCGGGCGGCCCGACGGGCTGAACAAGGGGTTCTTCGTGAAGCCCACGGTCTTTGCCGATGTGACCAACGACATGACCATCGCGCGCGAAGAGATCTTTGGCCCGGTCCTGTCGATCATCCCCTTCGAGACCGAGGAAGAGGCCGTGGCCATGGCCAATGACACGGTCTACGGCCTGACCAACTACATCCAGTCCACCGACGGCGCCCGCACCAACCGGATCGCGCGCCAGCTGCGCTCGGGCATGGTCGAGATCAACGGCAAGTCGCGCGGCGCGGGCTCGCCCTTTGGCGGGATGAAACGCTCGGGCAACGGCCGCGAGGGCGGCGCCTACGGGATCGAGGATTTCCTCGAGATCAAGGCCGTCTCGGGCTGGGCCGCCGAGTAACGGGGGGAAACCGCGCCACAGATACAGACAGGCCGGGGCGGAGACGACCGCCCCCGCCTCCCCGATGCCTGCCCCCGGCCTATGGCGGCGGCCCTAATGCGCTGATATCAAGGTGAGCGGCCCGGCCGAATGCCAACTGGCAACGCCACGGAAGGCACGCCCGGCGCGGGCCGGTCTCCAGCCGGACGGCACCAGCCGTCAGAACGGCGCCTTGGCCCGAAAGCTCATGCTGCGGCCTCCGTCGGGGTGTTTCACCCGCAGCTCCTCGGCATGCAGCATCATGCGCGGCGCCTCCAGCGCCGGACCCTCGGCATAGAAGGGATCGCCCAGGATCGGATGGCCCATCGCCAGCATGTGGACGCGCAGCTGGTGCGACCGCCCGGTCTGGGGCATCAGCTTGACCCGCGTCTCGTCGTCTCCGTAGCGCTGCACGCGCCAATCGGTCACGGCGGCCTTGCCGGTTTCGTGGCAGACCATCTGCTTCGGCCGGTTGGGCCAGTCGACGATCAGCGGCAGGTCGACGGTGCCGGTCTTCGGCTCCAGCCGTCCGTGGACCCGTGCGACATAGGTCTTCTTCGTCTGGCGCTTCTCGAACTGCAGGCCCAGGTGGCGTTGCGCATGGGGCGTGCGGCCGAAGATCATCACGCCCGAGGTGTCGCGATCCAGCCGGTGGACCAGCCGCGCCTCGGGGAAGGCCGCCTGCACGCGCGACAACAGGCAATCGGCCAGGTGCTCGCCCTTGCCGGGGACCGAGAGCAGCCCCTCCGGCTTGTCGACCACGAGAAGCTCGTGATCGTCATGCAGGATGTCGAGGGGCGTGTCCGGGGGATTGTAGTCGCTCATGCCGGCGGCCATAGCGGCCAGCGCCCCGCGGGGCAAGGGCAGCGGTTGCGCCGATCCGCCCTGCGGTCGGATCGTCGCGGTGGGGCGGCGGGGGACATCGCTGACCGGGGCACCCCGTTTCGGCGGAGTACCCGACCGGCAATCAGCCCGGCTGCCCGGGCCTCATTCCGCGGCCATCGCCCGGACCGGCGGCTCGGCATCCGGCGTCAGCGGGCAGACATAGCCTTCGGCCCCGCCGCGCGCGCGCAGGTCGGCCCAGGCGCGGGCGCGCAGATCCGGGTCCAGCACCGCGTCCATGCCCGTCATCGCCATGACCTGGGCGGCATGGATCATGCCCTTGGCCGCCGGTGCGCTCTTGCCCTGGGCGGTCATCTGCCAGGAATGCAGCTGCGTGCCGATCGCCGCCGTCGCATCCATCAGCTGCACCGTCGGCACGACCCAGCTGACATCGGCCACGTCGGTCGACCCGCCCAGGTCGCGCACCGGGGTCTCGGCTCCGGCCACGAAATCGGCCAGCACCTTGGGCTCCGCCTGGGTCACGCCAAGGCTGCGGTAGCTGTCGGCGATGTCCTCCGGCGACATCGTCGCCTGGAACCGCGCGGCATAGTCGCGATCCGCCGCGTCGAAGGGCACCGGCCCCAGCGCGTCGAGGTTGGCCTGCATCGCCGCGCAGAGGGGATCGTTGGGCAGCAGGTTCGACACCGCCGCCAGCACCTCCTGCGTGACCTGCGTTTCGGTCATCAGCGCCGCGCCCTGCGCCACCTTGCCGACGCGGTCCAGCAGGCTCATCATCTCGGGCACCGTGTCCGACCGCACGACATACCGCACCTTGGCCCGCGCCTGCACCACGTTGGGCGAAATCCCCCCGCCGTCGATGATCGCGTAATGCAGCCGCGCGCTGTCGGGCATGTGTTCGCGCAGGTAGTTCACCCCGACGTTCATCAGCTCCATCGCGTCCAGAGCCGACCGGCCCAGATGCGGGGCGCCCGCGGCATGGGCGGCGCGGCCTTCGAAGGTGAAATCCACCCGCGTGTTGGCCAGCGACGAGCCGCGCAGCACCACCGGCATGCAATGCGGATGCCATGTGATCGCGATGTCCACGTCGGAAAACAGCCCGTCGCGCACCATGAAGGTCTTGCCCGCGCCGCCCTCTTCGGCCGGGCAGCCGTAGTAGCGCACCGTGCCCGGTGTGCCGGTCTGCTCCAGCCAGTCGCGCAGGGCGACGGCGGCCAGCATCGAGGCCGAGCCCAGCAGGTTGTGCCCGCAGCCATGGCCGTTGGCGCCGTCGATCACGGGCCGCTGCTCGGGCAGGTCGGCCTGCTGGCTGAGGCCCGCCAGCGCGTCGAATTCGCCCAGGAAGGCGATCACCGGCCCGCCGTGGCCGGCCTCGCCGATGACGGCGGTGGGGATGCCGGCGGGGGCCTCGGTCACCTCGAAGCCCTGGGCGCGGAGCTCCTCGGCATGGGCGGCGACGGACTGGCGCTCGGCATAGCAGGTCTCGGGCGTGGCCCAGACCCGGTGCGACAGGTCCACCAGCCGGGGCGCGGCCGCCTCCACCAGGGGCCAGATGGCATGTTCATTGGCGGGTCCGGTCATGGCGGAATGTCCTTCTTCTGGGGCGGTCATGAGGTTGATCGCCACAAAGTACTCCCTGCCGCGGCGGGCGCAACGGCTACCCTGGTCGCAGACGCAACGACGATGCGGGACCGCGGGGGGGCGGGGGCGCTGGAAGGCGCGGGCGCTCAGCGCCGCGACGTCTCGCGGAACAGCGAGGTCGTGTAGAGCGCCAGCGCCACCCAGATCATCGGCAGGGCGATGGCGCGGGCAGTGCCCACCGGTTCGCCGAAGATGAAGACGGCGACGAGGAAGATCATCGTCGGCGTGATGTATTGCAGGATCCCGATGGTCGAGAGCCGCAGCAGCTTGGCCCCATTGGCATAAAGCATCAGCGGCGTCGCCGTCAGCACGCCGCCCAGCATCAGCAGCAGCGTGTCGGGGACGTTGGTGCCGAAATGCCCCTCGCCCCGGGCCGCAAGGACTAGGACCAGCGCCAGCGCCGGGCCGGAGATCAGCAGCACCTCGAGCAGGAAGCCCTGGTTCGGGCCGATCGGAAGCTGTTTCTTGAAATAGGCATAGGCGCCCCAGCTGAACACGATGCCCAGCGGCACGATCGGCAGCCGGCCCAGCCCGACGGCCAGCACCACCACCGCCAGCCCGGCCAGCGCGACGGCCCCGATCTGCAGCCGGGTCAGCCGTTCGCCCAGCAGCAGGGCGCCAAGAAGGATGTTGAAGAGCGGATTGATGTAATAACCCAGCGCCGCATCCACCGCGCGGTCGGCGAAGACCGCCCAGACGTAGATCCCCCAGTTCGTGGTGACCAGGGCCGCCGTCACCGCCGCCATGCCAAGCTGCCTTGGCCGCCGCAGCGCCGCCCAGAGATCCGAGGTCCGCCCCGTCCACCACAGCACCGCGCCCGCGACAGGCACCGCCCAGAGGCAGCGATGGGCCACGACTTCGGCCGGGCTCATGTGTTCGACCGCCTTCACGTACAAAGGCAGGACGCCCCAGCACAGATAGGCCAGAACGGCATAGACGAACCCCAGAGGCGCGTCGCCCGTCCGGGTGCCCGTCCGGTCTCCGCCCCGGCCCGCCGTCTGGTCCACGGCCTGGCCCGACGCCCCGCCCGTCGCCTGATCCAATGCCTGGTCCGTTGCCCTGTCTGCTGTCATCCGCCGCGCTCGCCGTCCCCTCGTCCGAGGCGCGCCTGAGCCGCCCGGAGCCTGGGGCCCGTCATACGCCCTTCGGTCAGCCGCGCAACCGGTCTCCGCCGGGATCGAGGAAGGGTTTCAGCGTCGCCTCGGCCCGGACCCGGCTGCCCGCCACATCGATCTCGTAGCCCGAGGCCAGCAGCGCCGCCGCGTCTTCGTCCTGGCAGGGCACATATCCCAGCCCCACGGCGCCGCCCAGCGTATGGCCATAGGCGCCCGAGGTCAGGTGGCCGACGATCTCGCCATCCCGCAGGATCGGTTCGTTGTGATACAGCAGCGGCTCTGGATCCGTCAGGCGGAATTGCAGCAGCCGCCGGTTCAGCCCCTCGTCGCGCTTGCGCAGCACCGCGTCGCGGCCGATGAAATCGGGCTTGGCGGTCTTCACGGCAAAGCCCAGCCCGGCCTCCAGCACGTGATCCTCGGCGGTGATGTCGTGGCCGAAATGCCGGAACCCCTTTTCGAGCCGCGCGCAATCCATCATGTGCAGCCCGCAAAGCGTCAGGTCGTGATCCGCCCCCGCCTCCATCAGCACCTCGAACACATGTGCCGCCATGTCGGCGGAGACATAGAGCTCCCACCCCAACTCGCCCACGTAGGAGACCCGGTGCGCGCGGGCCAGCCCCATGCCGATCTCGATCTGCTGCGCCGTGCCGAAGGGATTGACCGCGTTGGAAAAGTCGTTGGGCGAGACCGCCTGCAGCAACGCGCGCGCGCCCGGCCCCATGACCGCCAGCACAGCCTCGCCGGCGGTGACATCGGTGATCACCACGCGCGCATCGCCCAGCAGGCGGCGCATCCGCGTCTCGTCCGCCAGCCGCGTGGCCGCCGGGGTCACGACAAGGAAGGCGGTCTGGGACAGGCGGGTGACGGTGACATCGGCCTCGATCCCGCCGGAATGGTTAAGCATTTGTGAATAAACGATCTTACCCACGGGTACGGTCATCTCGGCGCCGCAGATCCGGTTCAGGAAGGCCTCGGCATCCGGGCCCTCGACCCGCAGCTTGCCGAAGGAGGACATATCGTACATCCCCACGCCGGTCCGCACCGCGTGAAGCTCCTGCGCGACGTTGTCGAAGAAGCTCTGCCGCCCCCAGGCATAGTCGTATTCCGCCGCCTGCCCCGGCCGGGCGAACCAGTTGGCGCGTTCCCAGCCCGCGAATTCGCCGAAGACCGCGCCGCGTTCGGCCAGCGCCCCGTGCAGGGGCGAGCGCCGCACGCCCCGCGCCGTGGCCTTCTGCCGGTAGGGGAAATGATCGGCATAGAGCAGCCCGAGCGTTTCGGTCGCGCGGGCCCTGAGGTAGCGGGCGTTGCCCTGGAACGGCTCCATCCGCGCGATGTCGACGTCGCCCAGGTCGAAGGGCTTTTCGCCCAGGTCCATCCAGGCGGCCAGCGCCATGCCGGCACCGCCGGCGGACTGGATCCCGACAGAGTTGAACCCGGCCGCGACCCAGACATTGTCCATCTCGGGCGCGCGGCCCAGGTGATAGGCATCGTCGGGGGTAAAGCTTTCGGGACCGTTGAAGAAGGTGTGGATCCCGGTCTCGGCCAGCACCGGCAGGCGGTTGATGGCCTGTTCGAGGATCGGCTCGAAATGGTCGACATCCTCGGGCAGCTGGTCGAATTCGAAGCTCTCGGGCGGCGGGCCCCAGGGTTTGGCCACCGGCTCGAAGGCGCCCAGCAGGATCTTGCCCGCGTCCTCCTTGTAATAGGCGCATTCGTCGGGCACCCGCAGCACCGGCAGGTCCTTCAGGCCGGGGATCGCCTCGGTCACCACGTAGAAATGTTCGCAGGCCTGCAGCGGCACGTTGGTGCCCGCCATCCGCCCGACCTCGCGCGCCCACATGCCGGCGCAGTTGATCACGTGATCGCAGGTGATGCGCTGGGGGCCGTCCGGGGTTTCGACCGTGACCCAGCGCACGCGGCGGCCCTGGCGGCCGAGGCCCGTGACCTTGGCATGTTCGATGATCGCCGCGCCCCGCTGGCGCGCGCCCCTGGCCAGCGCCAGCGCGATATTGGCCGGATCCCCCTGCCCGTCCTTCGGCAGCCAGACCCCGCCGGTCACCCCGTCGAGGTTCAGGTGCGGATAGCGCTCGCCGATGTCGGAGACCGAGATCTCCTCGACCTCCACGCCGAAGGCGCGGGCCATGGCGGCAGAGCGGCGCAGCTCTTCCAGCCGCGCATCGGTCAGCGCGGCGGTGATCGATCCGGTGCGGCGGAAGCCGGTGGCCAGGCCCGTCTCCTCCTCGAGGCTGCCGTAAAGCTCCTGGCTGTACTTGGCCAGTCGGGTCATGTTGGCGCTGGCGCGCAGCTGGGCGATCAGGCCGGCCGCATGCCATGTGGTGCCCGAGGTCAGGCGTTTGCGTTCCAGCAGCACCACGTCGGTCCAGCCGCGCCGGGCCAGGTGATAGGCGACGGAACAGCCGACGACACCGCCGCCGATGACGACCGCACGGGCATGGGCAGGCAGCGTCATCGGGCAGGGCCCCCGCTGCTGCGGATCTCAGTCGCCATCGGCACGCTCCAGGCTGTCGTCGATCGGGTAGTAGCCGCCCGTGTCGGCGGTGAAGATATGTTTGACCACCCGGCCCGGATGCGGCGCGTCCAGGGCACCAAGCGAGACCGAGATGCGATCCTCGTCGAAGGGATCCCAGAACAGCACCGATCCGCAGGCCGAACAGAAGCCGCGCCGCGCCATGGGACTGGCCTGGTACCAGGCCAGCCGGTCGTCGCGGGTCAGGCGCAGGCTGGCCTGCGGGATATGGGTCGAGCTGTAGACATGGCTGGTCTGGCGCCGGCACTGGCCGCAATGGCACAGCGTGCCGGGCGACAGGTCGCCGGTGATCTCGAAGGTGGTGGCGCGGCAGAGGCAGGCGCCGGTGATCGTGCTGTCGGACATGGAATCAACCTTTCATGGGGGTGGCGGCAAAGCCCAGCAGCACCCCGTAGACGATGAAACAAAGCGCCAGGAGCCGCCGCACCCAGGCATTGAAGACCGCCGCCAGCGCCGAGCGCCCCATGAGCACGCCCAGCAGGGTGAAGCCGGAATAACTGAGCGTGGTCAGCGTCAGCGCGGTGGGCACGATCACCGCCATCTGGTCGCGGATGGGCACGTCGGGCTGCACGAAGGCCGAGAAGGCGGCAAGGTAGCCGGCGACGCTTTTGGGGTTGATCGTCGCGGTGGCGAGCGCATGCAGGTAGACATGGGACGACGGGCGCGGATCCACCGGTGCGGGATCGCCCGCGCGGCGCCAGTTGCGGATGCCGGTCCAGACCAGGAACCCGGCGCCTGTCAGCTTGGCGATGAAGAACCCCGTGGGCGAGGCGGCGATCAGCGCGGTGACACCAAGGGCGGAAAGCGTCAGGAAGGCCGCGGCCTGGGTGAGGATCGCCAGCACGCCGACGAAGGCGCGGCGAAAGCCCAGGGTCATGCCGTTCTGGATGCAGTTCACCGCGTTCGGGCCCGGCGTGGTCACGAAGACCACCCAGAACAGCGCGAAGACGGTCCAGGCCTCGAAGCTCATGCGGTCCGGGCAGCGGGGCTGATGCCGGTGGCGGACCCCGGCGGCGTGAAATCTGGGCGAAAGGGAAGTGTCCTGCGCATAGGGCGGCACCATGCCGTGCGGTCTGCGAAATGCCAAAGGAAATTTCCCCTCCCTCCGGTCGGGTCGTTGCGCCCCTGCGGGACGCCCGGGGAGGCGCCCCTGCGGGGCGGGCCAGGGGAGGCGCGCCTTCGGCGCGTGTGCAAGCGGGCTGCGAAGGCGGGAAGATATACAGGATGGTAACGATTCGGTTCTAGCCTTCGTGCCGGAACATGCGACCGCGGAGGCATGGCATGACGCTGACCACATCCGACGCCGAGGACACCAGGATCGTGACCGTCCTGAGCGAAAGGATCGACGCCGCGCTGGCCATCCGGTTCAAGGACGACATGCGCGCCGCCACGGTGGGCGGGCCGAACCGGGTGGTGCTGGACCTCAGCCAGGTCGCCTTCATCGACAGCAGCGGGCTGGGCGCCATCGTCGCCGCGATGAAACAGCTGGACCCCGATCGCCGGCTGGACCTGGCCGGGCTGACCCCGACCGTCGACAAGGTCTTCCGGCTGACGCGGATGGACACGGTCTTCACCCTCTACCCCACGCTGGGAGAGGCGCTGGACGCACAGGCGAGGTGACAGATGACCCAATCCTGGGAAAGACGGGTTGAGATGGGCGGATCCGGTCCGATGCTGTCCCTGACAAGCGAGGCGACGGAGACCGGAACGCGCGCCGCGCTGTCGCGGATCATGCGGCAGCTGCGCGCCGACCTGGCCGAGCGTCTTTCGCCCGAACGCGCCGGCATGGTGGAGATCGCGCTGGCCGAGATCATCAACAACATCGTCGAACATGCCTACCGGCGCCATGACGGCGGAGAGATCCGGCTGTCGGCGCATGTCGAGGGCCCGGCGCTGAAGTTCGACATCACCGACGACGGCGATCCGCTGCCCGGGGGGGTCCTGCCGCACGGCCGCTCGTCCGAACTGACCTGCCCGCGCGACAGCCTGCCCGAGGGCGGGTTCGGCTGGCTGCTGATCCGCGCGATGGCAAGCGACATCCGCTATGACCGGCGCGACGGCACCAACCGGCTGCACGTGGCCTTTGACCTGCGGCCCGCCGACCCCGCGACCTGACGGACCTGCAGCCTTAGGAGGCGACCGGCAAAACGCCAGACTGTCCTCGGTCGCGTTTCCCCTCTGGCCCTTACACAGGCCCGAGGCGCCCCATGTCCTTGAAAACGCGCGACGCCTCGGGGTCCGGGCCGCGTCCGGCATCTAATATCCTGGCCCGTCGCGCGCTGAAGCCGCGGTCTCGCCCGACCCACAAGATCCTGTCCCGCCCTGTACTGATCCCGTCCTCCCCCTTCCGCCGGACGGGGCCCGCGCCACGGCTTCACCGCTGACGAGGGCCAAGACCCCCACCTTGTCGCGCGCCCCGGGCCCGCGCCTCAAAACCGCCCCATTCGCTCCTAACTCGCGCCCAGAACCAGCGCCATATACACGACTGTAGCTGCTTTGAGCTTCCCTCGGCGTCGCGTTATCAACAGCCCCCACCCAGTGCGTGACGCCGAGGACTTCCCAAGCCAGCCCGACGCTTTCCCCCACATCCCCCCTTCCCCGCTGTCCACCATTGGGACGACTTGGCTTTCCCGGTCTCCGCTCGTAGTCTCCGCGCGATCAGAACAGCAAGGGACCGGGCCAGATGCGCGACTTTCACCAAACCGGCCGATCGGCCGTCTTCGCAACCGACGGCATGGTCGCCACCTCGCATCCCGTGGCCGCGCAGGCCGCGCTGGACATCCTGCGCCGGGGCGGCAACGCCATGGACGCCGCGATCTGCGGCGCCGTGATCCTCGGCATCGCCGAACCCCAGATGACCGGCATCGGCGGCGATTGCTTCGCCCTTATCTCGCGCCCGGGCGCGCCCGTCACCGCGATCAACGGTTCGGGCCAGGCGCCCGCCGCCGCCTCGGCCGCCGCGCTGCGGGCCGAGGGGCTGCCCGAGGTGCCCCTCTACAGCCCCCATGCGGTCACCGTGCCCGGCGCGGTCAACGCCTTCTGCCACATGTCCGAGACGGAAGGGAAATTGGGCCTCGACACCGTGCTCTCCCCCGCGATCCACTACGCCGAAGCCGGCATTCCGGTTGCCCCGCGCGTCGCCTTCGACTGGCCCGGGGAATCGGCCAAGCTGACCGGCGCCGCGCGGATGCATTTCCTGGTGAACGGCAAGCCGCCGACCACCGGCATGGTCTTCAACGCCCCCGGCCAGGCCGAGGTGCTGCGCCGCATAGCCAAGGATGGGGCAAAGGCCTTCTACCAGGGCGAGGTGGCCGAAGACATGGTCACTGCACTGCAGGCCGCTGGCGGGGTCCACACGCTGGAGGATTTCGCCGCCGTCTCGCACCGCAGCGATGCGCCGATCCGGGGCCGCTACAAGTCGAAGGACCTGATCGAGCATCCGCCCAACGGCACGGGCGCCACGGCGATCCTGATGCTCAACATCCTGTCGCGCTTCGACATCGCCGGGATGGATCCCTTCGGCGCCCAACGCGCCCATATCGAGGCCGAGGCCGCGAAGCTTGCCTATGATGCGCGCAACCGTTTCCTGGCCGATCCGGACCAGACCACGCGGCTGGATTACATGATCTCGGAAGAAACCGCCGACAAGCTCGCCGCGCTGATCGACCCGAAACGCGCCATGGCGGCGGCCGCGCCGATCACCGAAGCGGTCCACAAGGACACGATCTACATCACCGTGGTCGACCGCGACCGGATGGCGGTGTCGCTGATCTACTCGATCTTCCACGGTTTCGGCTCGGGCATCGCGTCCGAAAAGTTCGGCATCCTGTTCCAGAACCGCGGCGCCGGCTTCACGCTGCAAGAAGGCCACCCGAACGAGCTGAAAGGCGGCAACCGTCCGATGCACACGATCATCCCGGCCCTGCTGGCGACCGGCGACAAGGTCGAGATGCCCTTCGGCGTGATGGGCGGGGCCTACCAGCCCAACGGCCACGCGCGGGTGGTGACGAACATGGTGGATTTCGGCATGGATCCGCAGGACGCGCTCGACGCGCCGCGCTGCTTCTCGGATGCCGGCGAGATGAAGGTCGAACGCGGCTATTCCGACGCCGTCCGGGCCGAGCTGGCGGAGATGGGGCACAAGGTGATCATCCCCGATGCGCCCATCGGCGGCGCCCAGGCGATCCGCATCCACGACAGCGGTGTGCTTGAAGGGGCCAGCGACCCCCGCAAGGACGGCTGCGCGATCGGCTTCTGAGCGGCGTCCGCGAAGAGCTGTAGGGTGGGGTTTCACCCCACCGCACCCTGCGCACCGGTTGCCAGGCTGGCGGTGGGTTGGAAACCCACCCTACGCCCGCGTCCGGCGGCTTAGTTCAGCTGGAAATGCAGGGGGTAGGATCCGTCCTGGAACGGGCCGAACATGTCGGGGATATCCGGGTGATCGACCGGCTCGCCCGAGTAATCGGCCACGAGGTTCTGCTCGGACACATAGGCGATGTAATAGGTCTGATCGTTCTCGGCCAGCAGGTGGTAGAACGGCTGTTCCTTCCGGGGCCGGCTGTCCTCGGGGATGGATTCGTACCATTCCTCGGTGTTCGAGAATTCCGGATCGACGTCGAAGATCACCCCGCGAAACGGGTGCTTTCGGTGCCGCACGACCTGGCCGAGATGGTATTTGGCTTTTGTCTTCAACATCGCTTTGCCCCTACCTTCCGTTTTTACCGGGGACAAGCCATTCTGTCCAATCACGTCGCGAGACCTGCGGGAAACACTCGGTTGAAAACCAGTCAACCCCCTGGGAACCAAGATCAAAACCGGGGCCAGCGGGGATATGCCAATATGGGCCGATCCGGCACCTTCTGCATGGTTCCGTGAACAATGCAAATGTGATTCCACATTTGTGCCAATTCGCGTAAAATGACCCCAATAACAAAGACCGAGCAGTCCGATCATGATCAGGTTTCCCCTCGCCCTCGGCGTGGTTCTTCTGCTGGTGTCCTGCAGCACCGGCTACAAGACCGCGCCCGCAAATCTCGACGACGCCTGCAGCATCATTGCGCAGCGGCCCGAATACATGCGCGCCTTCCGCAAGGCGGAACGCAAGTGGGGTGTGCCGGTGCATGTGCAGATGGCCACCATCTACCAGGAGAGCAAGTTCATCTCGAACGCGCGCACGCCGCATCAATTCGTGCTGGGCGTGGTGCCGGTGGGCCGGCAATCCTCGGCCTATGGCTATGGTCAGGCGCTGGACGGCACCTGGGACGAATACCGCCGGGTCACGGGCAATCGCGGCGCCAAGCGCGACCGGATCCGTGACGCGACCGATTTCATGGGCTGGTATTTCAACCGTACGCTCAAGACCAACGGCATTCCGCTGGACGATGCCGAGCGCCAGTACCTGGCCTACCACGAGGGCCATTCGGGCTATGCCCGCGGCTCCTATCGCAGCAAGGCCTGGCTGATGCGTGTGGCCAACGAGGTCGACAGCCGCGCCACGGTCTACGGGTTGCAACTGGCCGATTGCCGCTGATCCCGGAACGGGGCTGTCATGGGACAGCCGCGCGCCCCCGAAGAGGCGCAGGCCCGGCGCCGGGCCGGGCGGTGCTAGCGATTCGACCCGGACCTGGCCCGGCTGGTGGAGAACAGGCCCGAGGACAGTGACATCCCCGTCTCCATCCCGCCCAGGATGACCGTGGTCGCCATGCCCGAGCTGTCATGGATGACCCATTTCCGCAGTTCGATCGGGTCGTCCGTGAACATCATCTCGATGCGGCCGTAATCGGGGTTCTCCGGGTCCTGGGCCGTGACGATCGTCGCGGTGCCATCGTAGCTGTGGCCCACCACCATGTTGGCCCGGCCCAGGTCCACCCGGGGCGCCAGGATGATCGACAGGGGCGTCCGGTCCAGCGGATAGCTTTCGGCCGGCTGGTTGGATTTCGGGTCGACGATCACCACCGCCCCCGCCCCCGCGACCATCAGCGCGTCGTTCGGCGGGTCGTATTCGAACCGCGCGCGGCCCGGCCGCATCAGGTAAAGTGTGCCGGTCGCGAGCGAGCCGTCGTCGCTGACCTGCGTGAACGGCGCCCGGGCCGTCTTTACCCCGTTGAGATAGGCCGACAGCGCAGGCAGCGAGATCTTCTCGGCCGCGGCGGGGCCGGCGGCGCAGAGGGCCGCAGCGGCGGCGAGGAAATGGCGTCTTTTCAGCATGGGTCTCATGTAATGTGTTCCGGCGTCCGGCCCAAGTCCGGCGCGGCACCGTGAGCGGAAATGTGAAACGCGGTGACGGGCGCGGTGTTCCCCGGGCCGGGGATGGACGGGCGCGCCAGCATGGCCGGCGTGGGGCCGGTCGAGGCGGAGCGTTTGAGGTATTTGGGCAAAGGTGAAGACAGGGGGGGGTGGCGCCCTGCTGCGGATGGACGGAGGGCCGCAGAGGGTGGTCCGGAGTATTTTGTCCAAGAAGCAGGGGGACGGCGCGAGGCTGTGACCGTGGCGCTGCCAGGCATGGTCCGCGGTTGGGGGAACGCTCTTGCAGGCCTGTGCCGGGCATCGCCGGCGCACCGGGGTGGGTGGGCGGGAGGGGAGCCGGCGATGAACGGCGCGCCATCCCGCGCGACGCCTATTGCTGTTCCGGCACCAGGATCTCGCGCTTGCCCACGTGGTTGGCGGGCGAGACCAGGCTCTCTTCTTCCATCTGCTCGACCAGGCGCGCGGCCTTGTTGTAGCCGATGCCCAGCTTGCGCTGGATGTAGGAGGTCGAGCACTTGCGGTCCTTGATCACGATCTGCACCGCCTGATCGTAGAGCGCGTCCTCGCCGTTGGTATTGCCGCCCAGGCCCAGCACCGCGTCGATGTCGCTTTCGCGTTCCTCGTCGGGGCCTTCCAGCACGTTGGCCATGTATTCCGGCGGGCCGTAGGCCTTGAGGTGGTTCACCAGGTCCTCGACCTCTTCGTCCGAGACGAAGGGCCCGTGGCAGCGCGTGATCTTGGCGCCGCCGGCCATGTAGAGCATGTCGCCCATGCCCAGCAGCTGTTCGGCGCCCATCTCGCCCAGGATCGTGCGGCTGTCGACCTTCGAGGTCACCTGGAACGAGATCCGCGTGGGGAAGTTCGCCTTGATCGTGCCGGTGATCACGTCGACCGAGGGGCGCTGCGTGGCCATGATCAGGTGGATGCCGGAGGCCCGCGCCATCTGCGCCAGGCGCTGGATGCAGGCCTCGATCTCCTTTCCCGCGACCATCATCAGGTCGGCCATCTCGTCGACGATGACCACGATATAGGGCATCTTCTCGGGGATGATCTCCTCTGTCTCGAAGACCGGATCGCCGGTTTCGTCGTCAAAGCCGGTCTGCACGGTGCGCGAGAAGGTCTCGCCCTTGGACAGCGCATCCTCGACCCGGCCGTTGTAGCCGTCGATGTTGCGCACGCCCATCTTGGACATCTTGCGATAGCGCTCTTCCATCTCGCCCACGGTCCATTTCAGCGCGACAACCGCCTTCTTGGGGTCGGTCACCACCGGCGAGAGCAGGTGCGGGATGCCGTCATAGACCGACAGTTCCAGCATCTTCGGGTCGATCATGATCAGCCGGCATTCGTCCGGCGTCAGGCGGTAGAGCAGCGACAGGATCATCGTGTTGATCGCCACCGACTTGCCCGACCCCGTCGTCCCGGCGATCAGCAGGTGGGGCATTTTGGCCAGGTTGGCCACCATGGATTCGCCGCCGATGTCCTTGCCCAGGGCCAGCGGCAGGCGCATGTTCGTGTCGCCGAAATCGCGGCTGGCGAGGATCTCGCGCAGCACGACCATCTCGCGCTTGTCGTTGGGCAGTTCGATCCCGATCACCGACCGCCCCGGCACCGTCGACACCCGCGCCGACAGCGCCGACATCGACCGCGCGATATCGTCGGCCAGGCCGATCACGCGGCTGGCCTTCAGGCCCGGCGCCGGCTCCAGCTCGTACATGGTGACCACCGGGCCGGGGCGGACGGAGACGATCTCGCCCTTCACGCCGTAATCGTCCAGCACGTTCTCCAGCATCCGCGCGTTCTCCTCGAGCGCCTCGTCGCTCAGGTGGTGGCGCTGGATCGTGTCCGGGCTCATCAGCAGGCTGAGCGGCGGCAGCTCGTATTTCTGCTCCTGCTCGTCGAAGGAGAGGCTTGGCTGGGCCTCGGCCCGGGCACGTTTGGACGGTTGCGGCGCCTTGCGGGTCGGGTTCTGGACAACCTTCTTCGGCTCCGCCACCGGGATCGGCGCGGCACGGGGAATCACGCGGGGGCCCGTGTCGTGACCGGCGTCATCAAGGCTGTCGTGGGCGTCGTCGTAGGCATCGACGTCGTCGTGATCGTCGCTGCCGCCGAAATCGTCCTGCTCCGCCATGCCTTCGGGCATGGGCGCGGGCTTGGGCGTGGGCGCGGGCGAGGGCGCCACAACGGGACCCACGGCGCGGCGCGGCTGGTAGGGGGTGACGTTCGATTCGATATAGTCGCCGTAATCCTCTTCCAGCACCTCGGTGAACGCGGCCTCGTCTTCGCGCGCGCCCTCGAAGCCGGGGGCGACCATCTGCTCGGGCTCGGCCCGGCGCGCGCCAGGCGCCTGGGCCCGAAGCGGCGGTTCGGGCTTCAGCCCGGCGGCGGCCGGCACGTGGCGCGACAGCGGCGGCTCAGGCGGCAGCGCGATCTCGTCCTGTCCGGCCGACATCGCCTGGGCCACCGTCGGGGCCGCCGCGACCGGCGGCGCCGCCTTGAAGATCAGCGGCTGCGGGCCACGGCCCCTGCCCCGGGTCAGCGGCTTGGTCGGATCGTCCACCGGCGCCTCGGGCTCGGGCTGCCCCCGCCGGGTGCGGCTGCGCACCGCGTCGGCGATGCGGGCGCGGATCCGGTCGTCCGAGATCTCGTCGTCTTCAAAGTCCGGCGGATAGGTTTCGACCAGCTCCGGATCGGGCATCTCGTCCGCGATCGGTTCGGCCCGGCGGATCAGCGAGGGCATCCGCGACAGCAGGCCGCCACGCTCGGGCTGCGGTTCGACCCGGGGCTCTTGCGTGGCGCGCAGCGCGGCCGGCGCCGGGGGGACGGCATTGGGGGCCGGAGCGGCGAGGGGGGGCATCTCGTCCTGCGCGGAATAGGCGTCATCGTACCGGGCCGGCGCCGCGGGGATGGACCGGTTGATTGCCACCGAGGGCGCAGTGGAGACCCGGGGAGCCGCGGCCGCTTCTGCCGCGAAGGCCCCGGCCTGGGCCTCGGCCTCGGCCTCGGCCCGGCGCTGCGCCCGCATCTGGGCGCGCATCCGCGCGGCGTCCGACGCGCCCCTGGCGCCCTTGCCCAGAACCGACAGGATCGCGCTGTAGCCCATCACGATCCCCAGCACGAACAGCCGCAGGATCCGCGACAGCTCGGCCCGGGTAAAGCCCATCACGAAGAAGGCCAGGACCAGCGTCACCAGCCCCATGCACAGCCCGGTCAGCTTCACCGCCAGGTGCGACCCGATCGGCAGCAGCGTCAGCAGCGCGCCCATCGCCGTATCGCCGAACAGCCCGCCCAGCCCGAAGCTGTGCGTCGCGCGCCAGTCCGCGCCGGGCACCAGCGTCGCGGCATAGACCGACAGCACGCCGACCGCGATCGGCGCGAAGATCAGGCGGCTCACCGCGCGCTCTTCGCCGATATGCAGCAGGAACCGCAGTCCCCAGGCCAGAAAGATCGCCCCGAAGCCCAGGGCGCCCCAGCCCACAACCATGAACAGCGGCGCCGCGATCGACGCGCCCGGCCGGCCCAGCCAGTTCTGCACGGCGGCATCGGTCGAAACCATCCAATTCGGGTCATCGGGCGTGTAGGACAGGATCATCGCCATGGCGGCGACCCCGAGGCCCAGAAGCACGATGCCGATCAGCTCCTTGCCGCGCCGTTCGATGGCGGCCTGCATGTTGCTGTCCAGGAGCGGATCGCGACTGCGGGTGTTGTATGCCATACCAGACCTCGGTTCTTATGAAAAAAGGCAGTCGCGTAGCGTGATCAGCCCGCGCTGCATGTCATCTTTGGGCGCCACCATGGCGACGCGAATATACCCGGCGCCCGGATTGGCGCCATCGACGGTTTGCGACAGGTAGGCGCCGGGCAGAACCCGCACGCCGGTCTCGGTCCAGGCCTTCAGCGCCGCCGCCTCGCCGTCCTCGACCGGCAGCCACAGGAAGAACCCGGCTTGCGGGCTCTCGTAACCCGGCACGTTACCAAAGATCTCGTCCGCGACGGCGAATTTCTCCTGGTAGAGGGCGCGGTTCTCGGCCACGTGCGCCTCGTCCGCCCAGACCCGGGCCGCGGCCGCCTGCAGCGGGTTCGGCAGCGGTGCGCCGGCATAGGCCCGCAACTGCTTCATCCGCTTCATGTTCTCGGGCCCGCTGACCACGAAGCCCGAGCGCAGACCCGGCAGGTTCGACCGTTTGGACAGCGAATGGAACGACAGCACCCGCTCGGGATCGGCGCCGATCTCCTGCGCGACCTGCAGCGCGCCCACCGGGGGCGCATCGCGGTAGATCTCGCAATAGCATTCGTCGGCAAAGACCTTGAAATCATGCTTCTCCGCCAGCCCCAGAAGCGTCGTCCAGTATGCGCGCGAGGCGATGGCGCCCTGCGGATTGGCCGGCGAGCAGATATAGACGATGGCCGTGCGGTCCAGCACCTCCGGGGCGACGCCGGTGAAATCCGGCAGGTGCCCGCTCTCGGCCGTGGCGGGCACGAAACGCGGCTCTGCCCCCACCGAAAGCGCGGCCACCATGTAGACCTGGTAGAAGGGATTCGGCGCAAGGACGACCGGTTTCGCGCCGGCCTTCGTCTCGGGACACAGCGCCATGGCCGCGTTGTACAGCCCTTCGCGTGTGCCGTTCAGCGGCAGGACCTGGGTGGCGGGATCGACCGTCACGTCGTAGCGCCGCGCGATCCAGCCGGCGATCGCCTCAAGCAGGTCGGGCGTGCCGTCATTGGCGGGATAGTCGTTGAACCCTGCGGCATTTTCCATGATCACATCGGTAACCCATTGGGGAAACTTGTGTTTCGGTTCCCCAATCGTCATGTGCACCACGTCGCCGCCCGGCGCGTGGGGATCAAGAAGGGCCCGCAAACGCGGGAACGCGTATGCCGGCAGTTGCGAAAACCGCTCAGGAAAATTCATCTGCATGCCTCGGGTCGGGGTCGTTCACGCCCCGTTACCCCGAAGGATAGCCAGCGCCCGGCCCCCCGTCCACAAAAACGCGGTTAATCCGGTGCGAATGTGGCATTCGGGCCATGCGGGCCCGGCGGCCAGCGCCCGGCACCGGCCGCCGGGGCGGTGCCTAGCCCCGAAGCGCGGCCTCGGCCGCGACACCCAGACGCAGCAGCGCCTCCTCGCCTTCGGGCGGGCCCAGAAGCGTAACGCCGCAGGACGGCACGCCCGTCGGCAGGGTCAGCCCGCACAGCCCCATCAGGTTGCCGATCCGCGTGTTGCGCAGGGTCAGCAGGTTCTCCGTCCGGTAGTAATCCTCGTCGTCGATCAGCCGCTGCAGGTTCGGCGGCAGGTTCGGCGCCGAGGGCACGATCACCGCATCAAGCGCCGCCGTCGCGGCATCCCAGGCGATCCGGTAGCGCTGCAGCGCCGCCCAGCCGGCCACGTAGTCCGGCGCCGAAACCTCGGCCCCGGCCCGGAAGCGCGCCAGGATCTGCGGGAACATCTTCTCCGGCGCGGCTTCGATCACGTCGCGCCACAGCCCATAGGCCTCGGGCGCGTAAAGCACCGGCGACAGGTCCATCGCCGGCAGAAGCTCGGGCACATCCAGCGGGATCATCCGCGCGCCCGCCTTTTCCAGCCTGGCGCGCGCCATCTCGAAGGCCTCTGCGGGGCCGTCGCGCAGATCGTCATGCGCCACCGTCTTCAGCACCCCGATCCGCGCGCCCGACAGGCTCGCGCCCCGCAGGTCGGGCGCCACGGTCCCTGCCATCGCCGCCATCGCCAGCGCCGCGTCCTCCACCGTGCGGCACAGCGGCCCCACCGTGTCGAACCTCAGGCAAAGCGGCACGACCCCTTCCAGGCTCAGCCGGCCCGAAGAGGTCTTCAGCCCCACCAGGTCGTTCCAGGCCGCCGGCACCCGCACCGACCCGCCGGTGTCCGACCCGACGCCCAGCGGCGCGAGGCCAAAGGCCACCGAGGCCGCCGCCCCCGAAGACGACCCGCCCGGCACGGCATCCTTGTCGTTCACATTCGGCGGCGTCTCGGTGACCGGGTTGTAGCCCAGCCCGGAAAAGGCCAGTTCGGACATATGCGTCTTGCCCAGGCAGACCGTGCCCATGGCCGTCGCGTTCTGCAGCACAACAGCATCGCGCGCCGGGATCCGGTCGGCCAGCAGGGCGGTGCCCGATTCCGTCGCCACGCCCGCGGTATCGAACAGGTCCTTCCAGCTGAACGGCACCCCGTCCAGCACCGAGCGCCGCTGCCCCGCCTGCGCGCGCGCCCGCGCGGCCCCGGCCTCGGCCCGGGCGCGGTCATGGGTGACGCGGGCATAGATCCGGTCGCGCAGCTCCGAGGCGTCGATCGCCTCAAGGAACGCCTCGGTCAGCTCCACCGGGTCGATCTCGCCCTTGCCGATCCCGCGCCCCAGGTCCCCCGCGCTCATGCTCAACCAGTCCGACATGTCCACTCCGTTCGCTGCATTGCAGAGACGGTAGCGACAGCACGACCGGTGGACAATCCCGAAGCTCTGTCCATATTGCAGAGCATGAAAACGGACTTTGATATCCTGATCGTCGGCGGCGGGCTGACCGGCCCCGCACTGGCCCTTGCCCTGGCCCAGGCCGGGCTGCGCAGCGCGGTGATCGACGCCCTGCCCGAACCGGTGCTTGCCGATGCGGGCTTCGACGGGCGCTCCTACGCGCTGGCGCTGGGATCGCAGCGCCTTCTGAAGGCCCTCGGCACCTGGGAGGCGATGGCGGATCAATCGCAGCCGATCCTGGATATCGAGGTCTCGGACGGCCAGGTCGGCCAGGGCCCCGGGCCCTTCGGCCTTGCCTTCGACCATGCCGAAACCGAAGACGGCCCGATGGGCTACATGGTCGAAGACCGGCACGTGCGCCGCGCGCTCCTGTCGGCCATGGCGTCCGAGCCGCGCGTCACCATGCTTAACGGCGTGACAGTCACCGCGCAGGACACCAGCCCCGGCGCCGCCTCGATCACGCTCTCCGACGGCAGCACCCTCACCGGCCGCCTGCTGGTCGGCGCCGACGGCCGCCGCTCCGGCACCGCCCGGCGCGCGGGCATCGGACGGGTGGAATGGGGCTATGGCCAGACCGCTCTGGTCTGTGCGCTGTCGCACGCAAAACCCCACAACGGCGTGGCCCGCCAGATCTTCCTGCCGCAGGGGCCGCTGGCGATCCTGCCGCTTACCGGCAACCGCTGTTCCATCGTCTGGAGCGAGGAAGACCGCCTGGCCGCCGAGATCCAGGCCATGTCGCCCGCCGATTACCTCACCGCCCTCGCCCCCCGCTTCGGCGATGTGCTGGGCGACCTGGACCTGGCCGGAGACCGGTTCACCTATCCGCTCAACCTGACGCTGGCTCGCCGCATGACCGACGACCGCCTGGCGCTGGTCGGTGACGCGGCCCATGGCGTCCACCCGATCGCGGGCCAGGGTCTGAACGCGGGCTTTCGCGACGTGGGCGCACTGGCCCAGGTCCTGGTCGAGGCCCTGCGCCGCGGCGAAGACATCGGCGCGCCTGACGTACTGGACCGCTACGCGCTGTGGCGCCGCGCCGACACGGTCAGCCTCGCTCTGGCTACAGACGCCTTCAACCGCCTGTTTTCCAACGACAACCCCCTGCTCCGCGCGAGCCGCGGGATCGGCATGGGGCTGGTCAACGCCCTGCCCGCCCTGCGCCGCGGCCTGATCCGGGAAGCGGCCGGCACCGCCGGAGATGTCCCCTTGCTGCTGAAGGGGGTCCCCCTCTGAGGCCAGCGCCGGTTGACGCGTTGCTTTGGAGTATTTGTACAAAGATGAAGACAGGGGACGCCGCGCCGCTGCCGGCATTCTCGCAGGATGGACGGAGCGGCGGGCCGCCCCCTGGCGCCGTCTTCCAATCTTCATCTTTGCAAAAATACTCAATCCGACCGTGCCACCGGCACTGTCAGTCGAGTTTGCGCGCCTCGTCCACCAGCATGATCGGGATCCCGTTGCGGATCGGGAATGCCAGTTTGCCGGGCTTGGAAATCAGCTCCTGCGCCGCGGCATCGTAGCTCAACGTGGCCTGCGTCAGGGGACAGACCAACGCCTCCAGCATGTGGCGGTCGGCATCGCCGTGGCCCCGGCTCATTGCAGGGTTTCCTCCGAAGCACCGCCGCGCAGCGCGAATTCGATCAGGGTCACCAGCGTTTCGCGGCGGGTCGTCAGCGAGGGCGCCTCGAGCAGGGCCTGCTTGTCCTCGGGGTTGAAGTCCAGAAGCATCGACAGGGAATTGACCAGCAGTTCGTCTTCCGCCTCTTTCAGCGTGTCCCAGTCCGTCGACAGTTTCTGCGCCGCGAAGAACCGTTCCAGCAACGCCAGGAAGGCGGCGCGGTCGAAGGCGGGGTCCTCCTCGGCCTCGCCGAGGTCGCGGCCGAACCCCTCCCAGCTGACATCGCAGCGGCGGTAGGGGGTGAAGCCCTGGACCTCCTGCCGGATCCGGAAGCGCGACGCGCCGGTCAGCGTGATCAGGTAACGCCCGTCCTCGGTTTCGGAGAATTGCGTGACCCGGCCGGCACAGCCGATGGCGTAAAGCCCCGGCCCGCCTTCGCGCCCCGGCACATGGTTGGGCTGGACCATGCCGATCAGCCGCTCCCGCGTTTTCAGCGCATCCTCGAACATCTGCAGGTAGCGCGGTTCGAACACGTGCAGGGGCAGGCGCGACCGGGGCAGCAAAAGCGCTCCGGGGAGGGGAAACACGGGTAGCGTCTCGGGCAGATCTGCGGGCTTTATCATGTGGGGATAGTTAGCCCTCTGGTCCCGTCAGGCAAATATCATCGAGCTCAGTTTCCGACGCCCGTTCAGCACCACCGGATCGTTGGGCTTGAGCGCGTCGAAGATGGTGAAAAGCTGTGCCTTGGCCGCGCCCTCGTTCCACTCGCGGTCGCGCTTGAACAGCTCCAGCAGCTGGTCCACCGCCTCGTCGACCTTGCCGTTGGCATGCAGCGCCAGGGCCAGGTCGAACCGCGCCTGGTGATCCTCCGGTGCCGCCTCGACCGCCGCCATCAGATCGGCCAGCGGGCCGGCTCCCGCGGCCTGGCGCGCAAGTTCCAGCTGGGCGTGGGCCGCCTCCAGCGGGGCGGCATGCGAGATCTCGGCCGGGGCGCCGTTGAGGATCGCCTCGGCCTGGTCGAGATCGTCCATCGCGATATGGGCCCGCACCAGCCCGCCGTAGGCGCCGGCATGTGCCGGGTCTTCCTCGAGCACGGCCGCGAAGGTCTGGGCCGCGTCGACGGCCGCGCCCTCGGTCAGCATCGCCTCGGCCGCCTCGACCGCATCGTCAAGCCCGGCGCCCGGCGCCTCGCCACCCGCGGCCGCGATCACCCGGTCGACGAAGGCGTCGATCTCGGACCCAGGCAGCGCGCCCTGGAACCCGTCGACCGGCTGGCCCTGCCAGAAGGCATAGACCGTCGGGATCGACTGGATCTGCAACTGCCCGGCGAGCATCTGCGCCTCGTCCACGTTGACCTTGACCATTTTCACCGCGCCCTTCGCGGCGGTGACGGCCTTTTCCAGCATGGGCCCCAGCGTCTTGCACGGCCCGCACCAGGGGGCCCAGAAATCGACGATCACCGGAACACTCTGCGACTGTTCCACCACGTCCGCCATGAAGGTGGCTTCGCTGCTTTCCTTGATCAGGTCGTCCGCGGGGGCGCCCTCGGCGCCGGACATCAAATCCATCATGAGCGTATCTCCTTCGCGCTTGCCCCCTATATGAAGGTGACGGCCGCGGAAACCAAGGGGCGCGTTGGACAGAAGGGCGCGCAGCCGGCCCCTGCCCCCGTCGCGGTCCGCGCAGGCCGGACCTTGCCGTTGCCGCCGGCCCCGCGCTGCCACTCAATTGTGCTCAGGGCGGTCTTCGCACCCGCCCGCGCCCACGGGATGGATGACGCCGCCCCGGCGTTCCTGTTAACAGGTCTCCGATGCCGCGCTGACGCGACGGCCAGAATGATCGAGAGGACCATCATGGATTTCTACGCCCGAGTTGCCGAGGTTGTCGGGGGCGCGATGATCCGGCTGCGCCACATGTCCGAGCCCGGCGTCGCCGCCTTCGGCACGGCGCCGAAGATCCCCGAAGCGCGCAAGCAGGGGATCATGACACTGAAGATGCCGACCGCGAAGGGCTGGGCCCCGGGCCAGGTGCCGACGGCGGCCGAGGGGCTGAAGGTCAACGCCTTCGCCACCGATCTCCTGCATCCGCGCTGGATCGAGGTGCTGCCCAACGGCGACGTGCTGGTCGCCGAGGCCACTGGCCGCACCACCGAGCCCGACACCTTCATCGAGAAGGTCCGCCAGGCCACCATGCGCCGCGCCCGCGCCATCGGCGAAAGCGCCAACCGCATCACGCTCTGGCGCGATCCGGACGGCGACGGCGTGGCCGAGGAACGCCATGTCTTCGTCGAAGGCCAGAACCAGCCCTTCGGCATGGCCCTGAAGGACGGCACCTTCTACGTCGGCAACACCGACGGCATCGTCACCTTTTCCTACGAGGACGGCGCCACCCAGCTGACCGGCCCGGGCGAAAAGATCATCGATTTCAAGCCGCACGGCCACTGGACCCGCAGCCTGCTGCTCTCACCCGACCGCACGAAGCTTTATGCCGGGGTCGGATCGCTGTCGAACATCGGGGACGAGGGGATGGAGGCCGAGGAAGGCCGCGCCTGCATCTGGGAGCTGGACCTGCAGACCGGCGGGTCGAAAATCTTCGCCTCGGGCCTGCGCAACGCGGTCGGCATGGCATGGGAGCCTTCGACCGGCGCGCTCTGGACCGTGGTCAACGAACGCGACGGGCTGGGGGACGAGACCCCGCCGGATTACCTGACCTCGGTGGTCGAAGACGGTTTCTACGGCTGGCCCTATTGCTACTGGGACGGGATCGTGGACGACCGCGTGCCGCAGGACGAAGCGCTGGTCGCCCGGGCGATCAAGCCCGATTACGCGCTTGGCGGGCATACCGCGTCGCTGGGCCTGTGCTGGATGCCGGAGGGCACGCTGCCGGGCTTCGGCGAAGGGATGGTGATCGGCCAGCACGGATCGTGGAACCGGTCGACGCTGAGCGGCTACAAGCTGATCTTCGTGCCCTTCTCGGACGGCAAGCCTTCGGGCGTGCCGCGCGACATCCTCTGGGGCTTCCTGTCGGAGGACGAGCAGACCTCGTACGGGCGGCCCGTCGGCGTCGTGGTGGGGCCGGACGGCAAGTCGCTGCTGATGGCCGATGACGTGGGCGACGTGATCTGGCGCGTGACCGGAGCGTGACGCGGCCCTGCCGGGGCTTCGGCCCCGCATCACATGGTAGTGCGACATGAAAAGCCCCCGGACCGGGACAGGTCCGGGGGTTTTGTCTTTCCGGGTCCGACGGATGGACCGGGCCGGGAATCATGATCCGTCCCCGTCGCCGGTCCGTTGCCGTCCCGTCTCCGGAGCAGCGGGCGCGCCCGGCCGTCAGAAACCATCCGCGCGACCGGGGCTCCGGTCACGCGGTGACGTCAGGACGCGATCCGCTCAGGCTCAGGCCGGCGGAAGCGGCGCGCAGACCAGGGCGCCCGATTCCAGCGTCGCCAGGTCGTACCCCACGCTGCAGCTCGGCGTGCCGAACTTGTCGTAGGTCGGCTGGACATAGACCGGCTCGGGCTCGGGCTGCGAACAGGCGGCCAGGGTGATGCCCATTGCGGCAACGGCGAAGTAAACGGTTTTCATTCGGAATTTCCCTCGTTTGAAGCTCCAACACCCCTGAGCCTAGGGCGTGAGTCGGCAGTGCCAAAAGGATTCACTTCACGGAGCCGTGTATCGGCGGTTGTCAGCCGGTCCCGCTGGGTTTTGCCCGCTCCCGCGCCGCTGCATCGCCCCGCCCACGGGCGTCCATGATTTATCGCCCCGCCCACGGGCGCACGTTGATTGTCCTCCGCGCGCGAGCCTATTCGATCCAGTCCTCCACGACAGACAGGCTGGCATGAAAGATCGGGCGCTTGTTCTGATCGCGGACCGTGACGCAGACCGAATAATTCGCATCCGCCGGCATTTGCTCCCCGGCAATCGGGGCAAGGACGGCCAGGGCCTCCTGGCGGGCCTCGGCACGGTTCGCAAGGTCGGTCCCGACCTCGTCGTAATAATCTTCACCGGTCTTGATATCGAAGTAGAAGAGCGTCATGTCGGCCCCTCCTTTCGGGTTTTATTAAGTCAGGCGCCCGGTGCATCCGCCCGTGGGGGCGGGAGATGAAGGTAATCCCCCTCGAATTCCGCGAATGCCTCCAGGGCGTCGTAGTTCGGGATCGCGACCCGGCTGTCCTGTACGTTGATCAGCCCCTCGCTGCGCAGCCGCGACAACACGCGCTGCGCATGGACCGTCGATATTCCCAGGATGTCGGCCAGCTCGTCCTGGGTCAGGGGCAGCAGGGAATCGTACATTTCGTCGACCGCCCGCAGACGCGAATGGACCTCGCAGAACAGATGCGCCATCTTCTGTTCGGCCCGGCGGCGCCCCATGTTCACAAGCCATTCCCGCAGGATGGCCTCGTCCACCAGCGTCGACCAGAACAGGGCCCGGCGGATCCGGGGGAAATTGTCCAACAGGTCGTCGATCGTCTCCCGCGGGATCTTTACCAGCCGGCAATCGGTAAGCGTTCCGATGCTGTGATCCATCCGCCCCAGGATCGCGACGTTGAGATCGCAGATGTCGCCCGGCAGCATCAGGGCCACGATGGCCCGCCGCCCGTCGGGAAGCAGCTTGTACCGGCAGACCATCCCGCTAAGCACGAGGTTGACGCATTCCGGGTCTTCACCATGCCGGATCAGATCCTCACGCGGCCCCATGCGGAAATCGTCGGACACCACCTCGGCCAGCCGCTTCACGTCTTCCTGTCCAAGCGGTCCGGCATTGCTCAGTTTTCGGGCCAGCACATTCGGCATTCGCGATCCATTCAGCCATTTGCGTTGTTCAACGTCGCAATCGACTCCGGGATATTAACTGAAAATTCGACGATTAACACGGTTCCGCCGTCGGTGCGGTCCTGCCAGACGGCCGAACCGCCAATTTCCCCGGCAAGAGACCGCACGATCCCCGTTCCGCTGCCGTGGCCAGGCCGGGACGCGCTGTGCCGCAGCCCCACGCCATTGTCCTCGACCCGCAAACGGCAGGTCTGGTCCTCGGACAAGGTGGCCTCGATGCGAATCTCGCCGGTGCGATTGTCCGGGAAGGCATGTTCCAGACTGTTGGACACCGCTTCCAGAAGGATGCGGGCGGCGTATTCCGAGATCTGCGGCGGCATCGTCGTGTTTCGGTCCCGGCGCAGGACAACGCCGATCCCCTCGGCGACGCCAAGCCTGACCCAGTGCGGCTCCATCAGGTCCAGGAACCCGCCCAGGTCCCCCAGATCCGCACGCGCCAGCGCCTTGGACTGGCTCGCGACCGAGCGGATCTGGTCCAGCACCTCGCCCAGGCGGCGCCGGGCCTCGTCGTCCTGGCACTCGGCCAGCTGACGCCGGGTATAGGATTGAATCATCTGGAACCCATTGCTCATGCGGTGACTGATCTCCGCGACACGCAATGGATCCGTATTGAATGTTGGGGTATCCATCAAAATGGGCCTCCATGCTTGGTGCGTTAACGCTTAGCATGGAGATTCGCGCGGCCGCTGTCCCCCACATATGATGGATCGCGGCATGTCTTGCGCGTGGAACCGCCGAACGTATCGGCGGAAATCCCTAAGAAACGGTAAATGCGCCCTCGCAACCCATTGTTATTGTTGGACCCGGAAAGTGTCCCACGCGTGGGACACCCGATGTCTCACAGGTCGAAGATCGCGAAGACCGGCGCGTGATCGGACGGTTTGTCCCAGCCCCGCGCGGCGCGCAGGATACGGCTGGAATGGCCCGCGTTCGAAATGTCGGGCGTCGCCCAGACATGGTCCAGCCGCCGTCCCTTGTCCGCCGCGTCCCAGTCCGGCGACCGGTAGGACCACCAGGAATAGAGGTTCCCCTCCGGCAGGTCCTGACGGGTGATATCCACCCATTTCCCGGCCTCCCGGGTCTCGGCCAGGTGCTCGACCTCGATCGGGGTGTGGCTGACCACCTTCAGCAGCTGCTTGTGATTCCACACGTCATCCTCGCGCGGGGCGATGTTCAGATCGCCCACCAGGATCGCCTTCTCCGGCGCCTCCGCGCGGAACCAGTCCCGCATCTCGGTCAGGTAGTCCAGCTTCTGCCCGAACTTCTCGTTCACCTCTCGGTCCGGCTTGTCGCCGCCCGCGGGGACGTAGAAATTGTGGATCGTCACCCCGTTCTCCAGCTTGCCCGCCACGTGGCGGGCATGGCCGAGCTTCGCGAAATCCTTCTCGCCCGCGTCTTCCATCGGCAGCTTCGACAGGATGGCCACGCCGTTGTAGCCCTTCTGTCCGCGCGCCACCATGTGGCGGTAGCCGAGTGCCTCGAAGATATCGAAGGGGATCTTCTCGACCGGCGACTTGCATTCCTGCAGGCACAGCACGTCCGGCGCCTCCTCGCGCATCAGATGCGTGACAAGCGCCGCGCGCAGGCGGACCGAGTTGATGTTCCAGGTGGCGATGGTGAAGGGCATGGGATGTCTCCGGAAAAGCACCCCTGCCCTACCGCATGCGACCGGCCGATCCAACCGGCTTGACGGCATCGCCGGCCCCGGTTTCAGTCAGCCCCATGAGCGACAAGACCCGCCACGAGGGCCACCATATCGACCCCGACGACTGGGACGATTTCGCGACCGCGATGCACGGCGTGCTCGACGCCTGCCTCGCCCGGCTGCAGGCCGCCCGCGACCTGCCCTGGCAACCCGTGCCGCCCGGGTTCGCCGAGACTGTCGCGCTCGACGGCACGGCGCAGCCCTTGCCCGGGGTGCTGGACCGGATGACCGGCCCGATCATGGCCCAGGCCACCGGCAACACCCATCCCCGTTTCTGGGGCTGGGTCCATGGCACCGGCCTGCCCGTGGGCCTGGCCGCAGAGCTTGTCGCCGCCACGATGAACGCCAATACCGGCGGCCGCTGGCAGGGCGCGGCCGAGGTCGAGCGCGCGGTGCTCCACTTCCTGCGCGACACCGCCGGCATGGCCGGGGACGCCTTCGGCATCCTCACGGGCGGCACCTCGCAGGCGACGATCCTGGCGCTGACCACGGCGCGCACGAAGCTGTTTGGCGCCGGGATCCGCCAAACAGGCCTGGCCGGGCTGCCGCCGGTCCGGGTCTACGTGGCCGAGGGCGGCCATTCCTGCATCGACAAGGCGCTGGAGATCCTGGGCCACGGCACCGACAGCCTGACCCATATCCCCACCGATGCCGGTCACCGCATGGACCTGGATGCCCTGCGCGCCCGGATCGCCGCCGACCGGGCCGGGGGGATCGAACCGCTGGCCATCGTCGGCACCGCCGGATCGGTCGGCATCGGTGCCTTCGACGATCTGGACGCGCTCGCCGATCTGGCCACGGCCGAGGATATCTGGCTGCACATCGACGCCGCCTTCGGCTTCTGGATCCAGCTGGCCGAGGCGCCCTGGCGCGACCTTGCCCGGGGCATCGGCCGGGCCGACAGCATCGCGCTGGATCTGCACAAGTGGATCGGCGTGCCCTATTCCTGCGGCGCCTGCCTGATCGCGGATCACGACCTGCACCGCGCCGCCTTCACCAGCCGCCCCGATTACCTTGCCTCGGGCGCCGAGGGGCTGGCCGGCGGCGACCTGTGGTTCTGCGATTACGGCATGGACCTGTCGCGCGGATTCCTGGCGCTGAAAGCCTGGGCCGCCTTCGCCGCCCACGGGACCGAAGCCTTCGGCCGCGCCATCACCGACAATTGCCGCCAGGCCGCGCTGATGGGCCAGCTGGTCGAGGAGGCGCCCGAGCTTGAACTCGCCGTCCCTGTGATCTCGAACATCTGCTGTTTCTACCCGGGCAAGGCCGATCCGGCCGACATCGCGGCGCGGCTGCAGACCGAGGGCACGGCGGTCTTCTCCACCGGCAAGGTCGCGGACCGCCCCTGCCTGCGCGCCGCCATCGTGAACCACCGCACAACCGGGGCGGACATCCGTGCCGCCATCGATGCCGTCCGCGCCGCCATCGCCTGAGGCCCTATCGTTTCCGCCTCCGCCCCGGCACCTTCGAATGGAACCCCGGCGGCCGCTTGCGCACCCAGGCGATGAACTTGGCCAGCCGCGGATGCCCGCGCAGCGCCTCGACCGAGTTGTACTGCGCCGCCAGCTCGGCCTCGGTCAGCGTCGCGTGGATCTCCAGGTGGCAGATATGGTGCAACAACACGACCGGCCCGCCCTTGCCGCCCTTCAGCTTCGGGATCAGGTGATGCAGGCTCTGCCTGGCCTCTCCCGGGATCGGGCGGCCGCAAAGCGGGCAGATCGGGTCCTCCATCGCGTCGTTCACCGTCACGTCTTTCCCTGTCGCGCCATCCCCCATAGATGAAGGGCTCCGCAGCCAAGGCAAGCCATGACCCGACCGACATCCCCCAGGACCGCCCTCGTGATCGGCGGAGGCCCCGCCGGGCTGATGGCGGCCGAGGTGCTGTCGGGCGCAGGCCTGCATGTGACCCTGGCCGAGGCCAAGCCCTCGATCGGGCGCAAGCTGCTGATGGCCGGCAAATCCGGGCTGAACCTGACCAAGGCCGAGGCGCGAGAGCCCTTCCGCGCCGCCTATGCCGAGGCCACGCCCTGGCTGGCGCCGATGCTGGACGCCTTCGGGCCGGAAGAGGTCATGGCCTGGGCCGAGGGGCTGGGGCAGCCGCTCTTTACCGGGTCCAGCGGGCGGGTCTTCCCGGTGGCGATGAAGGCCTCGCCCCTGCTGCGCGCGTGGCTCGCGCGGCTGGACGCGGCGGGGGTGAAGGCGCATGTCCGCTGGCGCTGGACCGGCTGGGACGGTGCGGCGGCGCTGTTCGACACGCCCGAGGCGGTGCGGCGCGTGACGGCGGATGTCACGATCCTGGCGCTTGGCGGCGCCAGCTGGGCGCGGCTTGGCGCCGATGGTCTCTGGGCGCCGGTGGTCGCGGAAGACGGCGTGCAGGTCGCGCCGTTCGCCCCCGCCAACGCGGCGGCCTGCGTGGACTGGTCGGCGCATATGGCGCCGCTGACGGGCCAGCCGGTGAAGGGCGTGGCCTGGCGCGCCGGAGCGCATGTGTCACGCGGCGAGGCGATCCTGGGGCGACACGGGCTGGAAGGCGGCGGGATCTACGCGGTCAGCCGGGGCCTGCGCGAAGGCGCGCCGCTGCTGGTGGACCTGGCGCCGGACCTCGACGCACAGGCGCTTGAGCAGCGGCTGGCCCGGCCGCGGGGCAAGGCAAGCTGGGCCAATCACCTGCGCAAGGTGCTGAAGCTCGACCCGGTGAAACGCGCCCTGCTGATGGAATGCGCCCGGCCCCTGCCGCAGGACCCGAAGGCGCTGGCCGGCGTGATCAAGGCGCTGAAGGTCCCGGTCGCGAGCCTGCGCCCGATGGACGAGGCGATCTCCACCGCCGGGGGGATCACCCGCGCCGCGCTGGACGATCACCTGATGCTGCGCGCCCGGCCCGGCACCTTCGCCGCGGGCGAGATGCTGGACTGGGAGGCCCCGACGGGTGGTTACCTGCTGACCGGCTGCCTGGCCACGGGCCGCTGGGCGGCACAGGGCGCACTGGACTGGCTGTCAGGGCGGGACTGAGCACCCCTGTGCAAGCCCTCCCAGCAAAGCCCGCCCGCGCGCCGGAGCGAGGCGCGGGGTGGGCGGGTGGGAGCGTCCTCGGGAACGGGGCGCGGGCGGGCTTTGCACGGTGGGCTTTGCACGGCGCGCGCGCCCGGCCTTACGCCTTCGCGCGGACCGCCTTGTATGCATCGCGCGACCGCAGGGCCTTGCCGTAGGCCTGCATCTTCTCGCTCTCGATCGGGAATTCGGCCAGCGTCGCCCAGCCGATGCAATGGCCCAGAAGGATGTCGGCGATCGTCATCGTCTCGCCCATCAGGTAGGGGCCCTCGAATTCCGCCGCCAGCCGCTCCATGTTGCGGCCGAATTCCCATTTCAGCGAGGGGATCACCTCGGGCACGCGATGCGCCTTGGGCAGGATCCGCCCGTGCCGCGCCGCCATCCAGAGCAGCGCGTCGAATTCGTCGTTCACCCGCTCGGTGAACCCGTCCTGGCGGCCGCGCTCGACCGTGCCCGCCTCGAAGGTCAGGGCGCCGTGGCGGTCGGCAAGGAAGGTCATGATCGCCACCGAATCGGTCAGGATCGCGCCGTCGACCTCAAGCGCCGGGATCTTGCCCAGCCCGGAGACCGCGCGCACCGTGTCGCTTTGCGGCCCGGCATCGACAAGCTCGTATTCCAGGCCGATCTCCTCCAGTGCCCACAACACCCGGAACGCGCGCGAGGCCACCTGGCCATAAACCTTGATCATCTGTCACTCCCTGTTCGCGGGCCGCCCCGGGATCCGCAGTCTGCGCGCCCGGGTCATCCCTTGCGCCGACAGGCTTAGCGCGACCGCGACAACATGGCGAGCCGGATCAGCGCGCGTTCCATCACCGCCATGGCCGGGGCGGTCTGTCCGGCGGATCTGAGGGCAAGATCGGTGTCGGTAAGCAGGGTCAGGGCGGTCTGCAGCTTGTCCGGCCCCCAGTCCTGGGCCTGGCGCACCACCTTGTCGCGGCGCGGCCCGTAAAGCGGCGGGCGCAGGCGGCCGACGCCGGCGGCAGGCCCGCCGGGATCGGCGGCGGCGGTATAAAGCATGCGGAAATGGCGCATCGCGGTGATGCAGATCGTCACCGCATTGATCCCCTGCCCCTGCAGGCGCCGCACCAGCGGCCCGACCTCGCCCCCCTGCCCCGAGGCCACCATGTCGATCAGCGTATCGGTCCCGGCCTCGGTCGACCGCGGCGCGCAGGCCTCGATATCCTCAAGGCTCAGCGGCGAGGCATCGCCCAGCTTGTAAAGCGCGATCTTCTCCACCGTCTTGGCGAAATCCCCGGGGCTGAGCTCCTGCGCGAGGCTCGCAAGCGCGCCGGCACTGTCTGCGGGGATGTCGCGCAGACCGGCCTCGCCCAGGGTGCGCTCGATCTCGGCCCGGGTGGGCGGGTTGTCGTAGATCGCGGCGACCACCGCGCGGCGGTGACCCTCGAACAGCTTGCGCAGTTTCGACGCCGGTTTCAGCGCGCCGGCGGTTACCAGGACAAAGGCATCGCCCGGCGCCCAGTCTTCAAGCGCCTGCGCCACGGCGACATGGGCATTGTCCGGCGTTTCCTCGACAAAGACGCACCTGGGCCCGGGGAAGAAGCCGGTGGCCTTGACCGCATCCAGCAGCGCGGCCGGATCCTTGCGCAGCTCGGCGCCCGGCATGCGGGTCAGGCGCATTTCTTCCTCGGCATTGGGGCCCAGCAGCGCCTTCAGCACCTGCTGGCGCTTCAGCGCGACGCGCATTCCGTCCTGGCCGTAGATCAGCAGGCCGGAGCGGTCCGCGTCGGGTTTGGCCAGGAAGGCCTCGGCGTCGCGGGCGGAGAGCTTCACGAGCCGCTGGCCCCGGTTGCGGTGGGATCCGGCGGCAGCAGCGGCTGCGCGGTGTCGACGGAGGTATAAAGCTCGGCCACCAGCTGATCGGCGAGGATCACCATCAGCCTGCGCACGGCGTCGCGTTCCGCCGACAGCGTGTCGACGGTGGAGCCCGAGGCGGAATAGCCGGCGAAGTTCTCGACATTGCCGGCCGCCATCACGGCGCCGTCCGAGGCGCGGACCAGCACGTAATCGACCCGCCCGACAAGGTTATAGCGGGTGATGTCGCCCGAGGCGGTCACCGCCTGGCCCGATTCGATCGTGGTGATGTCGTAATTCAGGCGATAGGCCGCGTTGGCCGGCCGGCCAAGCTTTTCCTCAAGCCGGCGGACCAGCATGTAGGCCTCTTCGCTGTCGGGCTCGTCCGCGCGGATTTGCCCCTGCAGCGCGGTGCCGATCCCGTCCGGTCCGTAGACCGGCGTGAAGCCGCAGCCCGCCGCCAGAAGCGGCAGGGCCAGCAGCAGGGCTCTGCGATCAGACCACCACATTCACGATACGGCCGGGCACGACGATGACCTTCTTGGGCGTCCCGCCATCCAGCGCCTTCTGCACGGCATCCATTTCCAGCGCCATCGCCTCGACCTCCGCCTTGTCGGCATCCTTGGCCACCTGGATCTCGGCCCGGCGCTTGCCGTTGACCTGCACCGGCAGGGTGACCGTATCCTCGACCAGGTATTTTTCCTCGGCCACCGGCCAGGGTGCGGTCACAATCATGCCCTCGCCGCCCTGCGCTTCCCAGATCGCTTCCGACAGGTGCGGGGTCATCGGCGCCATGAGCTGCGCGAGCGTCATGATGGCAAAGCGCTGCGCCTCTTTCCCGGCCTTCGATTTCGACAGCAGGTTGGTGAAGGCGTAGAGCTTGGCGATGGCGGCGTTGAAGCCGAAGCTTTCGACGCCCTGGGTCACGTCGAAGATCGCCTTGTGGGTGGCGCGGATCAGCTCCTCGTCGCCCTCGCCGCCCCCTTGCGGGTCCGTCTCGGCAATCTTCACCGACAGGGACCAGACGCGCGACAGGTGCTTCGACGCGGCCTCGGCGCCCGAGGCGGTCCATTCCACGTCACGCTCCGGCGGGCTGTCGGAGAGCACGAACCAGCGCGCCGTGTCGGCCCCGAAGGAGGAGATGATGTTGAGCGGATCGACCACGTTGTTCTTCGACTTCGACATCTTGGCCGAGGGGATGATCTCGACCTCGGCGCCGCCGTCCTTGAGGAAGGCCTTGCCGTCGCGCAGGTCCACGTCCTCGGGATAGTGATAGACCGGGCGGCCGTTGTCGCCCACGGATTGGTAGATCGCGTGGGTCACCATGCCTTGTGTGAAGAGCGCGTCGAAGGGTTCGCGCGCGCTTTCGGGCAGGTGGCCGGTCACGTTCATCGCGCGGGCGAAGAAGCGGGAATAGAGCAGGTGCAGAATCGCGTGCTCGATTCCGCCGATGTACTGATCGACGTTCATCCAGTACTCGGCATCCGCCATGTTCGTCGGCGTATCAGCGCGCGGCGCGGTGAAGCGGGCGTAGTACCAGGAGCTGTCGACGAAGGTGTCCATCGTGTCCGTCTCGCGCTTCGCCGGGGCGCCGCATTTCGGGCAGGCCACGTCGCGCCAGTGCGGGTGCCGGTCCAGCGGGTTGCCCGGGATCGAGAAGTCGATCGGCTTGCCGTTGCCCTCATCATAGGGCAGCTGGACGGGCAGGTTTTCCTTCTTCTCGGGCACGACACCGCAGGTGTCGCAATGCACCACCGGGATCGGGCAGCCCCAGTAGCGCTGCCGCGAGAGGCCCCAGTCGCGCAGGCGGAAGTTGGTCACGCCCTTGCCCCAGCCCTGCGCCTCGGCAAAGTCGATGGTGGCGTCGATCGCCTCCTGCCCGGTCGCCTCGTCCAGCCCTGCGAAATGGTCGACCCACTTCACCTTTTCGGTCTTGGGCGGCACGAAGGCCTCGGTCGCGACCGGCGTCGGGTTGTCGAGCGCGAAGAAGGTGTCCTTCACCGGCAGGTCGTATTTCCGGCAGAAATCGAGGTCGCGCTGGTCATGGGCCGGGCAGCCGAAGATGGCGCCGGTGCCGTAATCCATCAGGATGAAGTTCGCGATCCAGACCGGGAGTTCCCAGTCGGGGTTCAGGGGGTGCTTGACCTTCAGACCGCTATCCAGGCCCAGCTTCTCGGCCTTTTCCAGCGCCTCTTCGGTCGTGCCACCGCGGCGGCATTTCGCAACGAAGTCGGCGACTTCCGGATTCTCGGCCTCAAGCTGCTTGGCAATCGGGTGATCGGGCGAGATGCCGACGAAGGACGCTCCCATCAGCGTGTCGGGGCGGGTGGTATAGACCTCGATCTCGCCGCCGTCGGTGCGTTGAAACGCGAATTGCAGGCCGCGCGACTTGCCGATCCAGTTCTGCTGCATCAGCTTGACCTTGGCCGGCCAGCTGTCCAGCCCGTCGATGGCGTCCAGCAGTTCCTCGGCCATCGAGGAGATGTTGAAGAACCATTGCGTCAGCTCGCGGCGTTCGACATCCGCGCCCGAGCGCCAGCCCTTGCCGTCGATCACCTGTTCATTGGCCAGCACGGTCATGTCGACCGGGTCCCAGTTCACCACGGCGTTCTTGCGGTAGACGAGCCCGGCTTCGAGGAAATCGAGGAACAGCGCCTGCTGCTGGCCGTAATATTCGGGATCGCAGGTGGCGAATTCGCGGGACCAGTCGATCGACAGGCCCAGTGGCTTCATCTGGTCCTTCATCGTGGCGATGTTGCCGTAGGTCCAATCCTTCGGGTGGCCGCCGCTGGCCATCGCCGCGTTCTCGGCCGGCATGCCGAAGGCGTCCCAGCCCATCGGGTGCAGCACCGAATGGCCTGTCGCCAGCTTGTAGCGCGCGATGACGTCGCCCATCGTGTAGTTGCGCACATGGCCCATGTGGATGCGCCCCGAGGGATAGGGGAACATCTCGAGCACGTAATACTTGGGCTTGCCCTCCTGGCGGACGGCCTTGAAGACATCGGCCTTGTCCCAGGCCTCCTGCCATCTGGCCTCGATCTCGGCTGCGGAATATCGCGACATGCGGTCTTGGTCCTCGGATAACGTAAGAAACGCCGGGCTGCGGGCGGCCCGGCGTCCTGATAATGCGAACCGGCGGTCGATGCCAGAGGCCTGACGCCGGAGAAACGGAAAGGCCCGGGCCTAGAGCCGGCCGTCGGCCTGGCGCAGCTGGCGGGCGCGCGACAGGATGGCATCCTCGATCGCGCGGGTGGTGGCGGCGTTGACCGCCCCGCCGCGCGTCTGCAGCGACACCGACAGCGACCGTGCGTCCAGCGCCGGGTCCGAGATATGGACGGTGGCGCGATAGGTGCCGCCGCCGCCCGGAGGCGTGCCGTAGCCGGTGACGATCAGGCCGGTGAAGGGATCCACCGTCTGCACGGGCAGGAAATCCAGCACGTCGAGCGAGGCGAACCAGAGATAGCGGTTCACCTGAACCTCGGCCTCGACGTCGGGCCGGTCGAAGAGCGTCCAGATCGTGCTTTCGGTCTGGTTGCGGCGTTCGTCACTGTCCATGGACAGGTCAACGGGCGGCTCTGTCGCCGCCGACTGAGTCGCGCTGTTCCCGCATGCCGCCAGCAGCGCCATCACGGCGAGGCCTGCAATGATCTTCGTCGTGCTCATTATCCGCGTCTTCCGAAAGCCAGATCCGTTCCGACATACCTCTAGAGAAGCGCGCCCGGCTCAACAAGCCCCCCGCAGGTCCGCCGTTTTTCATCGCCCGCAGATTGCAGAGGCCGCCACCGCGGATTATGTCGCCAAGCTCGAGAGGGGTGACGCAGCGTTATGTCCTCTCCGACTACACTTTTGCTCACGAACCGCTCGCGAAATCGTGGTTGCATGTCTGCGTCGAAGACACATCGGTTTCGAAAATGCGTTTCCGATGCCTTGCGATTTACATGCTGTCAGCAGATATCGGCGCCACACCCGGTCAGGGACGAGCGACCGACCGTCGCTGCCAACTGACTGCCTGGATGTATGAAAACCGAAATCATCTCGTTACATGAAGTGAGCACATCATGAGAACGCTACTCACGACGTCCGCCCTGATCCTGGTTGCTGGCGCAGCGGCTGCCCAAGTGAACTTCAGCGGCTACGGCCGCTTCGGCCTTGGCTACAATGAAGCCAACGGTGACGCCGGCGGCGAAGACACGGCGCTGATCTCGCGCTTCCGTCTGAACATCGACGCCGATGCCTACACCGACGGCGGCGTGCAATTCTCCGCCCGTGTCCGCCTGCAGGCCGACGACGACCCGGAGATCAACGAGCAAAACAGCGCCACGCTGAACGGTGCACGCTTCTCGGCGATCTACCAGGGCTTCCGCCTGGACGTCGGCAACGTGTCGGGTGCCTTCGACGCCTCTGACGCCTACTTCGGCTTCGAGCCGGGCCTCGAAGCCTTCACCGGGCAATACGCGGCTGTCGACTACGACTTCCTCGAGTATTCGAGCACCGGATCCGGCGCCAACGCCGTGGCCGCGTTCTACACCGGCCCGAACTTCCTGGTCGGTGGCTCGTACGACCCCGATGAAGTCACCGGCAACGACCGCTGGGACATCAGCGCGCAATACACCTTCGCGGATGCCTACACCCTCTACGTCGGCTACGGTGAGAACGACAACGACCAGAGCCTGCTCATCGGTGTCCTGACCGCCGACTTCGACCGGTTCACCGTCAACGCCTTCCTCGGCGACGAAGACCTGAACCTGGCGCCGGGCGCAGAAGACACCGACGGCACCGTGTACGGTCTGTCGGCCGGCTTCGATGTTGGCACAGCGACGCAGATCGTGGCCTCCTACGGTTCGGGCAGCGGCGACGCCGACACCGAAGCCTACGCGGTCGGCTTCGTGCACGATCTCGGCGGCGGCGTCGCGCTCAAGGGCGGCATCGGTTCCGAAGGCCCGCGCAACGGCTCGTCCAGCACGGTCGGCGACCTCGGCGTGCTGTTCAACTTCTGATCCCGACGTCGCGGCGCCCGGCCCAGGCCGGGCGCCGCGACCAACCGGACAGAGGTCAGACCATCGGACGCGCGCCACGGCTGCGCGCGTCCGGAAAAGGGTAATTTCGCGGCAGTGTCGTGCTCCCTCGCACGATGCCGATTCCCCCGGATCCCGCGCCCGCCGGCGGCATCTGTCGGACAGGGCCGATGCCAGGATTGACCGGCACGGGCGTGGGCAGGGTGGAAACACCCTCGCGCCGGGCGGTCACAGAGGCCGCAGCCCAGTTGACGCAAGGACGGTCAGAGCCTTGCCAGGACGGGCTTTGGCGCCCTTTCCCCCTCCCCGACATCACTGTGACATCCTTGCACCAATTTCGGGGGGATTGGGCGCTGCTCTGACGCGCTACCTTGTGCAACGACCCCCAAAAGAGCGACACGGTGTTCATACCCAAGCAGGTGCCTGTCCGCATTCGTTTGGGCCGCGAAATCTTAAACCGAGGGAACATCATGAAAAAGACCCTTTTCACCTCGACTGCACTGGTCCTGCTGGCCGGCGCGGCCGCAGCACAGGTGTCGTTCAGCGGCTACGGCCGTTTTGGTCTGGGCTACCAGGAAGACCGTCAGATCACCGACATTAACGGCGACGTGACCGACACCGACGTGTCGCTGGTCTCGCGCTTCCGTCTGAACATCGACGGCATGGCCGTCACCGACGGCGGCGTCGAGTTCTCGGCTCGTGTCCGTCTGCAGGCTGACGACTCCCCGGCGTTCAACGAGCAGAACAGCGCAAGCCTGAACGGCGCACGCTACTCGGTTCAGTACGGCGGCTTCCGCGTCGACGCCGGCAACGTCGCAGGTTCGTTCGACAACATGCCGAACTACTACGGCTTCGAGCCCGGCCTGGAAGCCTTCACCGGCCAGTACACCGGTGTTGACTATGACTTCCTCGCCTACTCCTCGACCGGTTCCGGCTCGAACGCCGTGTACGCTTCGTACACCGCAGGCGGCTTCTTCTTCGGCGCATCGTACGACCAGGAAGCCTTTCTGGACAACGACCGCTGGGATATCGGTGGTTCGTACACCTTCAACAACTTCACCGCGGCTCTGACCTACGGTGAAAACGAAATCGACCAGAGCCTGCTCGTCTTCACCCTGGGTGCTGACTTCGACCGCTTCTCGGGCACCCTGTTCGTCGGCGACGAAGATCTGGACCTGGCAGCTGGCGCACCGGACATCGACGGCACCGTCTACGGTCTGTCGCTCTCCTTCGACGTGGGCGCAGCAACCTCGATCCTCGCATCCTACGGTACGGGTACCGGCGATGACGACGACGAAGGCTACGGCGTTGCATTCGTGCACGACCTGGGCGGCGGTGTCTCGCTCAAGGGCGGCATCGGTGCCGAAGGCCCGAAAGACGACAGCTACATGGTCGGCGACCTGGGTGTCCTGTTCAACTTCTGATAAGTTGACCTGACCACCGAATTGGGGCGTGCTCTTGCGAGCGCGCCCTTTTTCTTTGGGCCAACGGCCCCGCCGTCCTTGCGCGACGCCCCACCGCCTTTCCTCAACGGCCCCTGCCCCGAACGGCCGGCCCCTTCCCTTTTCCGCCCTATCGGTGTTTTGTCCCCGCGAATCCGGCACAGGAGACGACAATGGCGCTTGAGGACATCCAGAACCGTATCGCAAAGGCCGAGGCCGACGCCGGGCGCACGCCCGGATCGGTGAAACTGATCGCCGTGTCGAAGGTTCAGCCGCTCGACCGGGTCGAAGCCGTGCTGGAGCAGGGCCACCGCATCTTCGGCGAGAACAAGGTGCAGGAGGCCGCCGGCAAATGGCCGGATTTCCGCACCCGCTATGACGGGATCGAACTGCACCTGATCGGCCCGCTGCAAAGCAACAAGACCCGCCAGGCGATGGAACTGGCCGACGCGATCCATTCCGTCGACCGCCCGAAACTGGCCAAGGGCATCGCCCGCATCGCGCAGGAGCTGGGCAGCTGCCCCGACCTTTTCATCCAGGTGAACACCGGCGAGGAGGAGCAGAAGGCCGGCATCCTGCCCGCCGATGCGGATGCCTTCATCGCCGAATGCCGGGACCTGGACCTGCCGATCCACGGGCTGATGTGCATTCCGCCGGTGGACGAGGAACCCGCGCTGCATTTCGCGCTGCTCGCGAAGATCGCCGAACGCAACGGGCTCGACGGCCTGTCGATGGGGATGAGCGCGGATTTCGAAAGCGCCATCGCGCTGGGGGCCACCCATGTGCGTGTCGGCTCCGCCATCTTCGGAGACCGAGTTCCGCCCGCCGGATGACCCCAACGCCATATCCGGAAGTGGATCTCTTTCCGGATATATTACAGTATCTTAACGCACGATCAGCCGCGTTCCCGGTGTCAGCCGCTCCGCCACCCAGCGCAGGTGGTCGCGCCGCAAGGCCACGCAGCCTTCGGTCGGATAACCCGGCCGCCGCCTCTGGTGCAGGAAGATCGCCGAGCCCCGCCCCGGCACCGCATCGGGCCAGTTCCAGTCTGTCACCAGCACGATGTCGTACAGTGGATCGGCCCGCCGCATCCGTTCATGGCTGAAGGGCCAGGGCGCGCGGACCAGGTGGTTGTACGCCGGATCGTCGACATCATCGGACCACAGATCGCGCGGCCCGATGGGCACCGCCCAGTCGACCGGGGCCGGCAGCCGGTCAGGGCGATAATACATCCCCACCACCCGGTGCACGCCGCGCGGTGTCGCCCCGTCGCCCTCGCGCTTGTCACCGCTCAGCCCGCCGCGCCCGATCGAACAGGGCAGCCGCCGACCCAGGAACCGCAGCCCCATGGGCGTCAGGACAAGGTCTGCGGGGCTCATGACCGAAGGCTCACAACAGGTGCCCCGACTTCGCCGCCTTGGTGGCGAGATAGGCGCGGTTGTGATGCGTCTCGCCCACCTTCAGCGGCACGCGCTCGGTCACCTTGATGCCGGTCTTTTCCATCATCGCGATCTTGCCCGGGTTGTTCGTCAGCAGCCGGACCGAGGAGAAGCCGAGCTCCTTCAGGATATCCGCGCCCAGCCGGAAATCGCGCTCGTCATCCTCGAAGCCCAGACGGTGGTTGGCCTCCACCGTATCAAAGCCCTGGTCCTGCAGCGAATAGGCCCGCATCTTGTTGGCAAGTCCGATCCCCCGCCCCTCCTGGTTGAGATACAGCAGGATCCCCTGCCCCTCCTCGCCCATCATCGCCAGAGCGCCGCGCAGCTGCGGACCGCAATCGCATTTGAGCGAGCCCATCAGGTCCCCGGTGAAACAGGCCGAATGCAGCCGCGCCAGAACCGGCTTCTTGCGATCCGGGCGACCGATCTCGATCGCGTAATGCTCCTCGCCGCCGTCCTCGGGTCGGAACACATGCAGCCGCCCGGCCTCCGACACCTCCATCGGCAATCGGGCCGAGACCACGTCATGCAGCGGCGAGCGTTCGAGCAGGTGAGGGCCCGCGCCCTCCACGTCGATCACCGTCAGCCCGAAGGCGGCGGCCACCGCCGTCCCGTCCTCCACCGGCACCACGACACAGGCGGGCAGCAGCCGCGCCGATTTCGCCAGGACCAGGGCAGCGCGATGCAGATCGGCCTTGCCGTCGCGCTCGGTCGACAGCGGGCCCTTCATCGGCACCTTCAGGTCATCCGCCGGGTCCGCCACCGCCTGCACCCAGGCCAGGTCCGCGCCGCGCGGCAGCAGCACCCGGGCAAGATCGCCGTCATAGGCCCGCGCCTTGAGCGTCTCGGCCCGGCGCACCGTGACGGCCACCACCGCCTGCCCCAGCGCGCGCAGCTCTTCCAGCCTCGGGGCGGTCAGGGTCTCGGCCGCCAGGGCGATTACGGCACGGCCGCCCGCGATCAGAACCACCGGCACGCCCATGCGCAGATCGGCCCGCGCGCGCGCCAGCCGTTCGGGCAGGGTGAGGGTAAGTGTCACTGTGCTGATCCCGTTTAAGGAATTTCCAACGGTCGGCTACGCCATTTTGACATGGAAGTGAAACAAAACCCGCCCTGTACACACGTCGGCGTGATGGGTTTGCAGGAAAACTTGCCCTTCCGTGAACATCTTCCATCTACAGACGAAACAGGAGTACGCGACATGGCACAGCTCAAGAAGATCCTTCTGGTGGACGACGACGACGACCTGCGCGACGCGCTGAGCGAACAGCTTGTCATGACAGAGGATTTCGACGTCTTCGAGGCCGGCGACGGCCACAGCGCGATGGAACGCGCGAAAGAGGCGCTATACGATCTCATCATCCTCGATGTCGGCCTGCCCGACACCGACGGGCGCGAATTGTGCCGGCTGATGCGCAAGCAGGGCGTGAAGGCGCCGATCCTGATGCTCACCGGGCATGACAGCGACGCTGACACGATCCTGGGCCTGGATGCCGGCGCCAACGACTACGTGACCAAGCCGTTCAAGTTCCCGGTCCTTCTGGCCCGGATCCGCGCCCAGCTGCGCCAGCACGAACAATCCGAAGACGCCGTCTTCCAGCTTGGCCCCTACACGTTCAAGCCGTCGATGAAGCTGCTTGTCACCGAGGACGAGCGCAAGATCCGCCTGACCGAGAAGGAGACGAACATCCTGAAGTTCCTCTACCGCTCGACCGACGGCGTGGTCGCCCGCGACGTGCTGCTGCACGAGGTCTGGGGCTACAATGCCGGCGTCACGACCCACACGCTCGAAACCCACATCTACCGGCTGCGCCAAAAGATCGAACCCGATCCGTCAAATGCGCGGCTTCTGGTCACCGAAAGCGGCGGATACCGGCTCGTCGCCTGATGTGCGACGTAATGCTTAAGGATTTGGTAGCAATTATGCGCTAAATTCTAATTATCCCGCGCATGTCCGGGTTTGACATGCACCTCCCTGTTGGACCTGGCCGGGCTTCGCGCCCGGTCTTTTTTTGTGCCAGGGGCAAGGCCGCCGGCAGCCTGCATTCACCGGCACGGCAACCAGCAGAATTCCAACCGCTCTGACGCCTGCTACACCGGGCCATTGAACCATCCGCCGGCCGATATCGCGCCCCCGCGCCCGGGTCCGGGGGCCGCGGGGCGGGCGGGTGGGAGCGGCCTTCGGAGCCGGGCGCGGGGGCGTCCGCGGTCTCAGCCGCACATGCGCTTGATCGCCGCGCGGATCCGTGGATCGGCCGCAACGCTGTCGGCGGCGATCTCGCGGGCCGTCTCCAGCAGCGTCTCGCGCTCGACGATCCGATCCACCAGCCCGAAGGCCAGCGCCTCCTCGACGGGGATCTTCTGGCCGCCCATCAGGATCAGCTTGGTCCGCGCCGGCCCCACCAGCGCGGACATCCGCGCCGGATCCGAAGGCTGCGGCAGGAAGCCCAGCTTCATCACCGGGTAGAAGAATTTCGCACCCGGCACCGCCAGCCGCAGGTCGCAGGCCAGCGCCATGCCCATGGCGCCCCCCGCCAGCGTCCCGTTCAGCGCAGCGATGCTCAGGCAGGGCAGCGCCGCCACCGCGCCCGACAGCCTCTCCCACACGTCCGAGGTCGCCAGCCCCGCCCGCGCCTCCTCCAGGTCCGCCCCGGCCGAGAACACCTTGCCCGCGCCCGTCAGGATAACCGCCCGGGCCTCCTGCGCGGCTTCCATCAGCTCGGCCAGCTCGGTCAGCATGGCATGGGTCAGGGAATTGGCCTTCTCGGCCCGGTCGATGGTGACGGTCCAGATGCCGTCGGCTGTGTCGTGGCGAATCATGGAAGCTCCGGGCTTTGGCCTGCCCTGACGGGCGCTTGGGCCAGAATGCGGGCCAGCCCACGGATTGCAAGGACCGGCCGCCTGCCCTGCGTCACCGTCCCGCCCTGCGGCCACGCGATCAGGCCCCTGGCCGCGCCGCACGCACGCCTCGCATACGCCTTTCCGGGGCCGTGTATCGGACCTTTCACGGGACCTTGCACGGGGCCGGCCCTCTCCTCGCGCCCGGGTGATCGGCCACCCCATCTCGGCGGTTGACGCGACCGGCCCGACGTCGGAGCATAAGGCACCGTTCCAGGAGAGGACCTTTTTCCATGAGACATTTGACATCGTCCTGCGCCGTTGCGGCGCTGATGTCGGCCGCCTTCGCACAGGGCGCCGCCGCTGACATCACCGCCGAAGAGGCCTGGACCACCCTGCGCGACATGATGACCGGCTCGGGCTATGAAAGCTCCGCCACCGAAAGCCGGGACGGCGACGCCCTGGTGATCTCCGACACCGTCTTCACCATGTCCAGCGACGACGCCGACGCGACCACCTCGGTCGATTTCGGCACCCTGCGCTTCGTCGAGACCGGCGACGGCTCAGTCACGGTCGAGATGCCCGAGGTGCTGCCCGTCATCTCGTCGTTCTCCGATCCCGAGACCGGCGAAGAGGTCACGCTGCACATGGACGTGATCCAGAAGGGCGCGAGCCTGGCCCTGTCGGGCGATCCCGACAACGTCACGCAAACCTACGCCGCCTCCTCGGTCGAGGTCGCGCTGACCTCGATCGACGCGCCCGACGAGGCGCTGGCACCCGACGCGGTAAAGGTGTCGATGATCATGCAGGGGCTGACCTCGGACACCACCATCGGCAGCGGCGAGCCGCGCCCGGTCGAGATGAGCGCCAAGGCCACTTCGGTCAGCTTCGACATGGGCGTCGACATGGAAGACGAAGGCTCCGGCGCTGCAAAGGGCGAGATGACCGACGTCAGCTTCACGGGAACCGCCACCCTGCCCAGTGAAACCAGCGCCGGCGGCGACCTCGTCGAGTTGATGCAGGACGGCTACATGCTCGACGGCACCTTCTCGCACCAGGGCAGCACCGTGACCTTCTCGGGTGAAGGCGACGGCTCCACCTTCGAGGCGCAGTCCAGCTCGGAAAGCGGCGAGTTCGACATGAACGTCGACGCCGAAAGCCTCACCTACGCCCTGCGCCAGGTCGCGTCGTCCATCGCGGTCACCACCTCGGACCTGCCGTTCCCGCTCGAGGTGCAGGCCGCCGGGCTCGAGGCCGGTTTCACCCTGCCCCTGGCCGAAAGCGAGGAGCCGAAGGATTTCGCCCTGCTGGTCAACCTGCAGGACTTCGTGATGTCCGACATGATCTGGATGATGTTCGACCCCGAAGGTGTGCTGCCCCGCGATCCCGCCTCGCTGATGGTGGACCTGGCCGGCCAGGCGAAGCTCTTCGTCAACCTGCTCGACTCCGAAGAGACCGAGGAGCTTGCCGCAACCGGCGCGGCCCCCGGCCAGCTGGAAGCGATCGACATCAACGCGATCAAGCTTGACCTGGTCGGTGCCTCGCTGAACGGCTCGGGGAGTTTCACCTTCGACAACAGTGACCTGGCGACCTTCGGCGGCATGCCGAAGCCGACCGGTTCGCTCGACCTCAGCCTGGCGGGTGGCAACGCGCTGCTGGACAAGCTGATGACGCTGGGCGTGATCGGCGAAGAGGAAGCCGGCGGCGCGCGCATGATGATGGGCCTGCTGGCCGTCCCCGGCGACGAACCCGACACGCTGAACTCCAAGCTGGAGATCAACGAGCAGGGTCACATCACCGCCAACGGCCAGCGCATCCAGTAAGCGCCGCCTGAAAGGGCCGGGCCGCCCCATGGGGCGGCCCGTTGCCATTTCGACCGCCTCGTCCGCCCGGCCCGTCCCGGCAGAACCGCGGCTTTCACCACCGCCAGCCCCTGCAAAGCGCCCGCAAACCTTGCGGGACGCGCAGCGAAGGTCTACCTGCCTTCGGAACCGACACCGAAAAAAGACGCCCCATGACCCAGGATCTCGCCGCCCTTTCCCACGCCCTTCTCGACGCCGCCCGCAAGGCCGGGGCCGAGGCTGCCGACACGCTGGCGATCGAGGGCCGGTCGGTCATGATCGACGTGCGCGAGGGCGAGCTGGAACAGGCGGAGCGCTCTGAAAGCACGGACCTTGGACTGCGCGTGCTGATCGGGCGCAAGCAGGCGATCGTCTCGGCCTCGGACACGCGGCCCGAGACGCTGGCGCTGATGGCCGAACGCGCCGTTGCCATGGCGCGCGAGGCGCCCGACGATCCCCACGCCGGCCTCGCCGATCCCTCGCAGCTGACGCAGGACACCGGCTCGGCCGCGCTTGACCTGTTCGATCCCGCCCCCGAACCCGCCGCCGAAGCCCTGCGCGACATGGCGCTGGAGGCCGAGTCCGCCGCCCGCGCCATTTCCGGGGTGAGCCAGGTGCAATCGGCCAGCGCCTCTTACGGGTGGAACGACATCCACCTCGCCTCCACCAACGGGTTCTCCGCCGGCTATGCACGCACCGGAAGCTCGGTCTCCTGCGTGGCCATCGCCGGCGAAGGCACGGGGATGGAACGCGACTATGACGGCGACAGCCGCACCTACGCCGCCGACCTGCGCAGCCCGGCCGAGATCGGCCGCAGCGCCGGGCAACGCGCGGCCGCAGCACTGAACGCCCGCCAGCCGAAGACCGGCACCTACCCGGTGCTCTTCGACGAACGCATCTCCAGCTCGCTGATCGGCCACCTTCTGTCGGCCGCCAACGGCGGCGCGGTGGCGCGCGGGTCGTCCTGGCTGATGAACCGGCTGGGCGAACAGGTCCTGCCCGAAGCGCTTTCGATCATCGAGGATCCGTTCCGCCCCCGCATCGGCGGCTCGCGTCCCTTCGATGCCGAAGGCCTGCCCACCGCCCGCCGCGCCATCGTCCAGAACGGCGTGCTGACGGGCTGGACGCTGGACCTTGCCTCGGCGCGCAAGCTGGGGCTGCAATCGACCGGCAATGCCACGCGCGGGCCGTCGTCGCCGCCCTCGCCGTCGAACTGGAACATCGCGCTGACCCAGGGGCAGCAAAGCCGCGAAGAGCTGATGGCCGACATGGGCACCGGGCTGCTGGTGACCTCGATGATCGGGTCGACCATCAACCCCAACACCGGCGATTACAGCCGCGGCGCCTCGGGGTTCTGGATCGAGAACGGCGAAATCGCCTACCCGGTCAACGAATGCACCATCGCCGGCAACCTGCATGACATGCTGCTGCGGATCCGCCCCGCCAACGACGCGCGGACCTACCTCAGCCGGGTCGTGCCCTCGCTGCTGATCGACGGGATGACCCTTGCCGGCAGCTGATCTTGCGCTTCTTGTCGATGCCGCCCGGGCCGCCGGAGAAGTCGCGCTCGGCTTCACCGGCGCCACCGCGCGCAGCTGGGACAAACCCGGCGACGCCGGGCCGGTGACCGAGGCCGACCTTGCCGTGAACGACCGGCTCGCCGGGATCCTGAAACCGGCGCGGCCCGACTACGGCTGGCTGTCCGAGGAATCTCCCGACAGCCCCGACCGTCTGGCGATGGATCGGGTCTTCATCATCGACCCGATCGACGGCACGCGCAGCTTCATCGACGGATCCTCGACCTGGGCCCATGCGATCGCCGTGGCCGAGGCCGGCGTGGTCACCGCCGCCGTCATCTACCTGCCGATGCGCGACGAACTCTTCGCCGCCGCCGCCGGCCAGGGCGCCACGCTGAACGGCGCGCCGATCGCGCCCAGCGACACCGCCGGGATGAAGGACGCCACCGTGCTTGCCGCGCGCCCGGCGCTGGAGTCACGCCACTGGAAGGCCGGCCCGCCGCCGTTCAAGCGGGAATACCGCCCTTCGCTGGCCTATCGCATGGCCACCGTGGCCGAGGGGCGCTTTGACGGCATGCTGACCCTGCGCCGGACCTGGGAATGGGATGTCGCCGCGGGCGACCTGATCCTGCGCGAGGCCGGCGCCCGGGTCTCCGACCGGCTGGGACAGGCCCTGCGGTTCAACAATCCGCAGCCCTCGGTCAACGGCGTGCTTGCCGGCGGGGCAGCCGTCCATGCCGGGCTATTGGCCGCGCTTACCCAATCTTGACCTCTGCGCGGCCATCCTTAGGGTCCCGCACACCCGCATTGCGAAAGGAGACCGCCCCATGGTCCAACGCCTGCACCTCGTCTTCGGCGGCGAGCTCATCGACCCGTCCAGAACCGCCTTCAAGGATGTCGACGACATCCACATCGTCGGCATGTTCCCCGATTATGCCTCGGCCTACGACGCCTGGAAGGCCGAGGCGCAGCGCACCGTCGACAATGCCCACATGCGCTACTTCATCGCCCATATCCACCGGCTCCGCGACGAGGAGGCCGAGGCCTCTTCGACCGAGGAATTCGGCTGAGACACCGGTGATCCGGCCTCTGAGCCTGACCGCCTACAGGGCGCTTTCCGCGCGCAAGCCGCCCGGGGATCTGACCGTGGCCGGTCCCAGGCCCGACCGGCCGGTGGCCTGGTTCCACGCGACCTCGGACATGCGGGCGGCGGCGCTTCTGGACCTGGCCGACCGCCTGCGGGCGCAGCGGCCGGGCATGCCCGTGCTGCTGACCTTCGACCGGCGCCACCTGACCGGGCCGCGCCCTGCCCGGCACGACGATATGCTGTACGAGATCCCTCTGGACGGCGACCATCCCGGCGCGGCGGCCGAGTTCCTGGAGTACTGGCGCCCCGCCGTCGGGCTGTGGACCGGCGGGCCGCTGATGCCCAACCTGCTGTTCACGGCCCGGTCTGCCGGTGTGCCGCTGATCCTTGCCGATATCGACGAATCCGGGCTGGGGCGCGAGGGGCTGCCGTGGATGCCGGATCCGGAACGCGCCGCGCTGCGCATGTTCCGCCGGGTGTTTGCCCTTGATATCACGACCTTTTCCCGTCTTCAGCGCATCGGCATCCCGACCCGCGATCTGCAGGTCGCGCCCCGCCTGCAGGACAGCCTCGCGCCCCCGTCCTGCGCCGAGGAAGACCTGACCGAAACCGGAGAGACTCTGGCCGGCCGCCCCGTCTGGTTTGCCGCCGGGCTTTGCGCGTCAGAGGCCGTTGGCGTGCTGAGCGCCCATCGGCAGGCCGTGCGCCTGTCGCATCGGCTGCTGCTGGTGATCACCCCGGCCGACGGTTTCGACCCCGCCGCGCTGCAGGCCCTTCTGGGCGGCGCCGGGCTGCGCCACGCGGAATGGGAGCCGGGCGATCCGATCGACGAATTCGTCCAGGTCCTGGTGGCGCGCGAAGCCGACAGCCTGGCGCTGTGGTTCCGGCTGGCGCCGCTTTCGATCATGGGCGGCACGCTGGGCGCCGAGGAGGAGCCGGGCATCCACCCTTTCATTCCCGCCGCGCTCGGCTCTGCCGTGCTGCACGGCAGCCATACCGGCGCCCACGCGCCCGCCTACGAACGCCTTGCCCAGGCCGGCGGCACCCAGCTTGTGCGCGGCTCCACCCATCTGAGCGAGGTCGCGCTGCGGCTGATCCAGCCCGAGGAATCCGCGCGCATGGCGCTGGCCGGATGGGATGTGGTGACCGAAGGCGCCTGGCTGATCGACCGGCTCTCGGACCTGGTGCTGGATTTCCACGACGCCGCCGAGATGACCGATGCAGCCACCTGATTTCTGGACCAACCCGCCCGGCCGGCCCGGGCTGGCGGCGCGGCTGCTGTCGCCGCTGGGCGCCGTCTATGCCGGCGCGACGGCCCGGCGCGTGGCGCGCGGCCCGGGCGCGCGGCTGGGCGTGCCGGTGATCTGCGTCGGCAACCTCAACGCCGGGGGCACCGGCAAGACGCCGACGGTGATCTGGCTGATCGAACTGCTGTCGGCGATGCACCACCGCCCCTGGGTCGTCACCCGTGGCCATGGCGGTCGCCTGACCGGCCCCGTCCGCGTCGACCCGCGCCGGCATACCGCCTCGCAGGTTGGCGACGAGGCCCTGTTGCTGGCCGCCTTCGCCGAGGTCGTGGTGGCCGAGGACCGCGCCGCCGGCGGGCAGCTGGCCGAGGCCGAGGGCGCCAGCGTCGTGCTGCTGGACGACGGGTTCCAGAACCCGGCGCTTGCCAAGGACCTGTCGCTGGTGGTGGTCGATGCCCAGACCGGTTTCGGCAACGGCCGCTGCCTGCCCGCCGGCCCGCTGCGCGAACCGGTCGCGGCCGGGCTGGCCCGCGCCGATGCGGTGCTCTCGATGGGCCCCGAGGCGGCGCAGGAAGACTTTGACGCCACCTGGGGCACACAGATCCCCCTGCCGCGCCTGCGCGGGTCGCTGGAGCCGCTGAACACCGGCATGGACTGGTCCACCACCCGCGCCCTGGCCTTCGCCGGCATCGGCCGCCCGGCGAAGTTCTTCGCCACCCTGCGCGGCCTGGGCGCCGAGCTGGTCCGGGCCGAAGCGCTGGACGATCACCAGCCGCTGTCCAGCGCGCTGATGGCCCGGCTGGAGGGCGAGGCGAAGCTGCTTGGGGCGCAGCTGGTGACAACGGAGAAGGACGCGGTGCGGTTGCCGAAGGAGTTCCGGTTCAAGGTGATCACCTTGCCGGTGCGGTTGCGGGTTGCGGAAGACGGCTGGCTGCGGGCGCGGCTGGCAGAGGTCGCGCCGGAACCGCGCTGACGCGCGCTGCCTTCGGCGAGAGGTATTTTCCAAAGGTGAAGAGAGCGGTGCGGCGCCCTTGTGGCCGGCCGTGGCGGCGCGGAGAGCGCGGGAGCCTCCGGCGGGAGGTATTTGGGCCAAGAAGAAGACAGGGGCCGGGCGCACAGGAACGGCCGGGTGTTATGGGCCGTCCCTGTCGCGGTCGCGGTTCAGTAGCGGTCCGTGTCCTCGCCCAGCTTCGGCGCGGGGCGGGTGAGGGCCAGGTCGGCATCCGAAAAGCGGAAGGGCGCGCGGATACCCGGGACGCCGTCGAGCGAGATCTGCATGCCGCGCGCGATCACCTGCGGGTCGGCCATCACGCGGTCGAGCGTGTTGATCGGGCCGGCCGGGACGCCCTGGGCTTCGCAGGCGGCGAGCAGGTCGTTCATCGTCCGGGTCGCCGTGGCCCCGTTCAGCCGGGCGATCATCACCCGCCGGTTGGCGATGCGGTCCTTGTTTTCGAGGTACTCGGGCGCTTCAGCCATGTCGGCAAGATCCAGAAGCCGGCAGAGCCGCTGATACTGGGCGTCATTGCCGGTGGCGATGATGATATGGCCGTCGGCGCAGTCGAAGACCTCGTAGGGGGTCAGGTTCATATGGGCGTTGCCCATGCGTTCGGGTGCTTGGCCGGTGGTCAGGTAATTCAGCGCCTGGTTCGCCGTCACCGCCACGGCCACGTCCAGCAGCGCCATGTCGACCTGCTGGCCCCGGCCGGTGCGGTCGCGCATCCGCAGCGCGGCGAGGATGCCGGTAACCGCGTAGACGCCGGTGAAGATGTCCGTGATCGCCACGCCGGTCTTCTGCGGCTGGCCGTCGGGCTCTCCGGTGATCGACATCAGCCCGGACATGCCCTGGATGATGAAATCGTAGCCCGCGCGGTGGGCATAGGGGCCATCCTGGCCGAAACCGGTGATCGAGCAATAGACGAGACGAGGGTTCACCTGCGCCAGCGAGGCATAGTCGAGCCCGTATTTCTCCAGCCCGCCGACCTTGAAGTTCTCGATCACCACATCGGCATCGGCCACCAGCTCGCGCACCCTGGCCTGGCCTTCCGGCGTGGCGAAATCGACCACGACAGAGGCCTTCCCGCGGTTCGTCGAATGGTAGTAGCTGGCCGAGACGTCCTCGTCCCGTTCCACGAAGGGCGGGCCCCACTTGCGGGTGTCGTCGCCGCGCGGCGATTCCAGCTTGATCACTTCGGCGCCCAGGTCCGACAGCGTCTGGCCGGCCCAGGGGCCGGCCAGGATGCGCGCCATCTCGATGACCTTGAGCCCCTTGAGGGGCGCGTCGCTCATTCTCCGAGTTTCTCGTCGAACAGCGCCGCGAAATCGGCATAGGGCTGGTTCGACACCTTCTCGCCGTCGATGACGAAGCTCGGCGTGCCGGTGACGTCGTCGGCCTCGGCGTTCTCCTGGAACCAGGCGACCAGCGTGCGGGCCTTTTCGCCGTCCTGCAGGCAGGCATCCAGCGCGGCATCGTCCAGCCCGGCCATCTTGCCCATCTTCTTCAGCTCGGCCACGATCGCCTGGGGATCGCCGGCGCGGGTCCATTCGTCCTGGCTGGAATAGATCAGGTCGTTCATGCCGAAGAACCGGTCCTCGCCCGCGCAGCGCGCGATCATCGAGGCCCAGAGCCCGTAGCGGTCGAAATAGACCTCGCGGTAGATGAAGCGCACCTTGCCGGTGTCGATGTAGTTTTCCTTGATCTGCTTGAACGGCCCGGCGTGGAAGGCCGCGCAATGCGGGCAGGTGTAGGAGGCGTATTCGATCATGGTGATCGGCGCGTCCTCGGCGCCCATTGTCATCTCGACGATGGTGGAGGTGTCGACCTCGGCCTCGGCGGCATCCGCGTCCTGGGCCATGGCGGCGCCGGGCAGCAGCTGGGCCTGGCCCGGGGCGGTCGGCGCCGGCTGGCTCAGGAAGGCATAGGCGCCGGCAAGCAGCAGGGCAGCGGCCCCGGCGGGCAGGAAGGTACGGGTCATCGGATCTCTCTCAACTTCTGGATTTCACGAGAACGTTCTGTGCCAGGCGCTCCAGCGCCTGTCTCAGCCCTTCGTCCGCGATCCCTTCGGCCGTGTCATGGGCGGCCTTGCGGATCTCGGGGTCGGGCTCGGGCGCGTCGGGCTTCGGGGCGGGGGCAAAGGCCACCTGGCCCTCGGCAAAGCCGGTCGGCGCCGTCTGGGTGATATGGATGCGCGAGATGGCGTTGTAGCCGTAGGCGGCATTCACGCGGTCGCGGATCGCCTCCTTCTGCATCTCGAGCATGGGCGCCTGGGCGCCCGTGGTCAGCAGGGTCAGCGTCGCGCCAAACCCCTTGCGGCCATAGCCCACCTTCACCGGGCGCGCGATCGCGGCGATCTCGGGGCCCGCGACCTCGTCCCAGTGGGTCAGAACGCGGGAGACGGCAAAGCCGCGGCTTTCACTGGCCTTGCGGATCCGCGTGCCCAAGAGCGAAGCGGTCTGCTTGAAGCCGTATGTCGATGTCTGACGCCGCGCCATGGTGGTTTTCGTCTCCTTGTGCTCCATTCTATGCGATTGAACGACAGGAACCAGCGGAACCGCCGCGGAAGGGCATAAAAGTTGCGTGACGATACGACGATCATAGGGGCAGATCTGCTGGAGTGGTACGATGTCCATGCGCGGGATCTGCCCTGGCGGATAAGCCCCGCGGCGCGGGCGGCCGGGGTGCGGCCGGATCCCTACCGGGTGTGGCTGTCCGAGATCATGCTGCAACAGACGACGGTGGCGGCGGTGAAGGATTACTTTGCCCGGTTCACCGCGCGCTGGCCCGACGTGGCGGCGCTGGCGGCGGCGCCGGATGCCGAGGTGATGGGCGAATGGGCGGGCCTTGGCTATTACGCGCGGGCCCGCAACCTGCTGAAATGCGCCCGCGCCGTGGTGGCCGAGCATGGAGGGCATTTCCCCGAAGACCACGACGCCCTTCTCTGCCTGCCCGGGGTCGGCCCCTATACTGCCGCCGCGATCTCGGCCATCGCCTTCGATCAGCCCGAGGTCGTCATGGACGGCAATGTCGAACGGGTCATGTCCCGCCTCTTCGACATCCACACGCCGCTGCCCGCCGCCAAGCCCGAGCTCAAGGCTCGCGCCGGCGAGCTTACGCCGACACAACGCCCCGGAGACCACGCCCAGGCGGTGATGGACCTGGGCGCCACGATCTGCACGCCGAAAAGCCCGGCCTGCGGCATCTGCCCGCTGCGCGACCCCTGCGCCGCCCGACGCGCCGGCACCGCGCCGGAATTGCCGAAGAAGACCCCGAAGAAACCCAAGCCGATCCGCCACGGCTATCTCTACATCGGGCAGCGCACCGACGGCGCGCTGCTTCTGGAAACCCGCCCCGACAAGGGGCTTCTGGGCGGCATGCTGGGCTTTCCCGGCTCCGACTGGTCCGAGGCTCCCCAACCCGCGCCCCCTGCCCCGGCCGACTGGCAGCCGCTCGGTGGCGAGGTCCGCCATACCTTCACCCATTTTCACCTGGTGCTGACGGTGTTCCACTCCGAACTGCCGATGGACACCCGCCCTGCCCACGGCCATTTCGTCGACAAGCACGCCTTCCGGCCCTCCGACCTCCCCACGGTGATGCGCAAGGCCTTCAATCTCTGGCGCGGCACCTGACCCGGCCGCTGGCTCCGTCTATTTGCAACACCTCTGTTTCTTCTTGGCCCAAATACCTCCCGCCGGAGGCTCCCGAAGACGCCACAGCCGCAAGGCTCGATCCCGCATACCACGCCGCCACCCGCCGCAGCCAACGCTCCGGCCGGTCCCCGCGCGCCGCGCCCCTGTCTTCACCTTTGTCCAAATACTCCGGCCCGACGCCGCCACCACAACACGCCCCTGCAGAAAAGGACGCCCCCCGCGACGTCACGCCTCTCGGGACCGGTTTTCCAAGCCCCGCAACCTGCGCTAGGCTGCCCCGACCCTCCGGAGCCGGACCATGACCGCCCCCTATCTCGCCCCCGCCACCCTGCGCAGCCTTGCGCATACCGCGCCGTTCTGGATCTCTTTCCTTTTGCCGCCGCTGGCGGTCATCGCCGCGATCCACGGCGGCTGGACGCTGGTGCTGATGCCGCTCTGCGCCTGGTGGCTGTTCTGGGGCTTCGACCTTGCCACGGGGCTTGAGAAGGCCAATGCGGATCCCGAGACACCGGACAGCGCCCTGACCGGCTATCGTCTGATCACCACGCTCTGGGTGCCGGTGCAGTTCGTCACGCTCTTCGGGCTGATCTGGTACGCCGCCCCCGCGACCCACCTGACCGGGTGGGAAAAGGGCTGGCTTTTCTTCGGTGTGGGCATCCTGACGGGCACGATCGGGCTGAACTACGCGCATGAGCTGATGCATCAGACCAACCGCCTGGAACGGAGCCTCGCCGACCTGCTCCTCGCCATGGTGCTTTATTCGCATTTCCGGACGGAACATCTTCTGGTCCACCACCGCCATGTCGCCACGCCGCGTGACGCGGTGACGGCCCGCTACAACGAAGGCTTCCACCGCTATTTCCCGAGGGTCCTGCGGCAATGCCCGCCCTCCGCCTTCCGGGCCGAGGCCGCGATGCTCGCCCGCAGGGGCCGGCCCTGGTACCACCGGTCAAACCCGATCTGGCGCTATCTGGCGCTTCAGGCGGCCATGCTGGCGCTGGCCGTGGCACTGGGAGGCTGGACCGGGCTTGGCCTGTTCCTGCTGCAGGCGATCACTGCGATCTGGCAGCTGGAGCTGGCCAATTACGTCGAACATTACGGGCTGACCCGCCGCCACCTGGGCGACGGCAGGTACGAACATGTCCGGCCGCATCATTCGTGGAACGCGGCGCACAAGGCGTCGAACTGGCTGCTGATCAACCTGCAGCGCCATTCCGATCACCATTACCGCCCCGACCGGCGCTTTCCGCTGCTGCAGAACTACGAGGAGGACGAGGCGCCGCAGCTGCCCTACGGCTACCCCGTGATGACCGTGGCGGCGATGATCCCTCCGCTCTGGCGCCGGGTGATGAACCCAAGGGTCCGGGCGTGGCGCAGGCGGTATTATCCCGACATCGAGGACTGGAAGCCGTATTTCAAGGGCGGGTTGCCGATGCCCCGGTAGGGCCTGACCGCTGCCCTTTCCGGGCTGGCTCCCCTCGGAACCCGGCCCTTGTCACAAGGTCCATAGCGTCATCTCGCCGTCGATCCCCCGGATCCTTTGCCCCTCGCGCCTGACCAGCCCATCAAGCCCGTCTGCCCCCTCCGCCAGGGCCGCCTCCCTCAGCGCGTCGCTCACCACCGCCGTCACGCCCAGGTCCCGGGTCATCGCCTCAAGCCGGCTCGCCACGTTCACGCTGTGCCCGATCACGGCGAATTCCAGCTGCGTCGCGCCGATATCGCCCAGCACGACGGGGCCGAAATGCAGCCCGAACCGTGCCCGCACCGGCTCTTGCCCCTCCGCCTCGCGCGTCAGGTTCCAGGCCGCGACATCCGCCATCATCGCCCGCATCGCCGCCATCGCGTTCGCGGCGTCCCTTTCGCCCGCGACCGGCGTGCCGAAGGTCGCCATCAGCCCGTCGCCCAGGAACTTGTCCAGCGTCCCGCCATGGCCGAAGACCTGCGCCTCCATCATACCGTGAAACCGCCGCAGCGTCCCGATCACCTCCTGCGGGGACCGCCCGGCCGCAAAGCCGGTAAAGCCTTCGATATCGACGAAAAGCACCGCCACCTCGCTTTCGCGGATCTCCTTCAGCGGCTCGTCGTTGCGCGACAGCTCCTCCACCACCCTCGGGCTGAAATAGCGCGACAGGTTCGACCTCTCCCGCTCCAGCGCCGCGTTGCTCAGCACCAGCCGCTGCAGCCGCCGGATCGAGAACGCCAGCACATAGGCCACGATCATGAAGATCACGATCTCCTGCAGTCGGATATCCGCCTTGATCCGGTTCGGATCCAGCAGCGCCAGAAGGTCGGGATCATGGCCAAAGGCCACCTGCGCCGCCTCCGACAGCTCGGGCACCGCGCGCCCCCAGCCGGCCATCCACACCGCACCCAGCGTCCACAGCACCGCGGTCCAGGTGCCCATCGCCGCGATCGTGCGCCAGGAATAGGCCAGCGTACCCGCGGCCAGGATGATGAAGAAATACTGGAAATTGCCGAAGGAATAGTACAGCGGCGCGGGCCAGACGGAATCCTGCAGCGGGTTGGGATAAACCACGATGAAGGTCATCAGCGCCAGGTCGGCGAACAGCACTGCCAGTTCGGGCAGCGACCGGCCCACGCGCCCGACCTGCCTTTGCAACCAGCCCATCGCCGCCATCGCGGCCAGCAGCGCCTCGTACCACAGCATTTCCCAGGAGAAATTGAGGAACGGCAGCATCACCGCCACGACCGCCAGCGCGATCCAGCGCGCGCGCACGGCCATCTCCAGCCCCTCGCGCTTGTGCCGCTGCAGCGCGGCCTCGGTAAAGCGGTTCGCCTCGACCGGGTTCGGGCCGGAACCGGGCGCGCAGCGCCTGCAGAAGGCCCCTGCGCGGGGCGGTGACGTCGGACATTTTGCGGTCCTCGCTGGCGTTTGCCGAAGCCTAGCCCGCAAGGGCGCCCGAGGGCGAGAGCCGAACGGGCGTCAGCCCGGAGGCCCCCCGGGCCCCGAGGCGCAGCCGAGGCCCGCGCGGACGAAAAAAGCCCCGCCGGTCAGGCGGGGCAAGGTGGCGTGCCTGCGTCAGGCCGCAGGCACGGGCGGTGTTCTTCTGGTGTTCCGGCTATGTCCGTTGGGGATCAGTCGTGCATTTCCGACCGGATCTGCTGGCGCAGCACGTCGATCGGCACCGACTTGCCCTCGCGCTTGAAGCTCCAGTAGGTCCAGCCGTTGCAGCTTGGCGCGCCTTCCAGCGCCGCGCCCACCTGGTGGATGGAGCCCTTCACGTTCTCCGACACCAGCGTCCCGTCCGCACGGATCTTGGCGATCTTGCCGCGCGGGCTTTGCAGCATCTCACCGGGGCTCAGCAGCCCGCGTTCGACCAGCTGCCCAAAGGGCACCCGGGGCTCCTGCCGCTTGCCGGCCGACACGGTCAGCGCCTCGCGATCGAAGCGGCGCACCTTGGCCAGCCGCTTCTCGGCCACCTTGCGATAGGCCTCCTCGCGCTCGATCCCGATGAAATCGCGGCCCAGCATCTTGGCCACCGCGCCGGTCGTGCCCGTCCCGAAGAACGGGTCCAGCACCACGTCGCCCGGGTTGGTCGTGCCGACCAGGACCCGGTGCAGCAGCGCCTCGGGCTTCTGCGTGGGATGCGCCTTGTCGCCCTGGTCGTCCTTCAGACGCTCGTGGCCGTTGCAGATCGGGATCACCCAGTCCGAGCGCATCTGGATGCCCTCGTTCAGCGCCTTGAGCGCCTCGTAGTTGAAGGTGTACTTGGCTCCCTCGCCGACCGAGGCCCAGATCAGTGTCTCATGCGCATTGGTGAACCGCTTGCCGCGGAAATTCGGCATCGGGTTCGACTTGCGCCAGACCACGTCGTTGAGGATCCAGTAGCCCTGGTTCTGCAGCTCGGCGCCCAGGCGGAAGACGTTGTGATAGGATCCGATGACCCAGATCGCGCCGCCGGGCTTCAGCAGCCGCTTGGCCGCCGCCAGCCAGGCGCGGGTAAAGGCGTCATAGGCCTCGAAGCTGGAAAACTGGTCCCAGGCGTCGTCCACCGCGTCGACCCGGCTGTTGTCGGGGCGATGCAGCTGGTTCTTCAGCTGCAAGTTGTAAGGCGGATCCGCGAAGATCAGATCGACGGAGCCTGCCGGCAAGCCGTTCATCACCTCAATGCAATCGCCCGCCAAAACGGTATTCAACGGCAGCGCTTCATCCACGCGCGTCGTCCTTGTCATCGTCATCGTCTGCCTCTGTCCCCGGCGCATTGGTGCGCTCATTGGTTGTCCACAGGATGAGTCAAAGCCGAATCACCGTCAATTTATTTATTGGAGTCAGGGGGTTACAGTTTCTCTTGATACAAGATATTGTGCACCGGTCGGAACGAACGTCTATGATGTGGGGTCACACCAAGATCTCGGAGCGCGGCCTTGTGCGCTTTTGACGGGTAGCCCGCGTTGGTCTCCCAGCCGTAGCCGGGATGCTGTTGCGCCAAATCCACCATGACCCGATCGCGCCAGGTTTTCGCGACGATCGAGGCCGCCGCGATCGACAGGCAGCGGCCGTCTCCTCCGATCAGGGGCGTGGCCGGCATGCTCAACCCCTGCGGGATCCATTTGCCATCGACCAATACGTGGTCCGGAAGATGCATCAGCCCGGCCACCGCCCGCTCCATCGCCAGAAGCGAGGCCTGCAGGATGTTCATCTCGTCGATCTCGGCCACCGTGGCCTGCGCGATCGAGACCTCGGCCACCTCCATGATCTGCGCCGCCAGCCGCGCACGGCGTTTGCGGCTTAGCGTCTTGCTGTCGTTCATCCCCGGCGGAATCGCCCTGGGGTCCAGCACAACGGCGGCGGCCACCACCGGGCCCGCCAGCGGCCCGCGCCCGACCTCGTCGGTGCCGGCCACGCGCAGGGCACCGGTGCCGGTCAGGCGGGTCTCGAAATCGAAATTCGGCGGCAAGGCAATCTTTCTCATGGGCCGAATGACAACCCCGGTCGGCGCCGGGGATCAAGGGCGAAGTCGCAGCCGAAGGAGGCGGACAGGGGCCTTCGCCAGCGTCCGGCCCCATCGCCGCGCCAAACGCCCCGCGATGTTCTGACCCGCGGTGCGCATGGTGCAGGCGACAGCGCGGCCGCCTCAGTTGCGGACGAGGCGATAGCCGCGATCGCGCAGGCAATGCGGGCGGTAGCCCACATAGGTGCCGTCGTAGCTTGGCACCTCGACCTTGCAGGCCGCGGGCAGCGACCGGGCCGGCACGTTGGCCTGCGCCAGGCAATGGCGCCCCAGAAGCCGCATGGACTGCCCCGGCCGCGACACGTCGCGCAGGCAGTGCGCCGGCACCAGCCTTTTTGACACGTAGTAGGAACTTGGCTTCGGCCGGTGCCACTGGCCGGGTTTGCCGTTGCCTGTCAGGTCGGTGCGCACCGTCTTGACCGTGAACGGGCGCGGCGCCGGATCCCTCCGGGGCACGGGGCGCGAGTTTGGCAGGGGCCTTGTCACCGGCGCGGTCGCGGCCATCTGGTCGCCCTTGCGCTTCAGGTCGCCCAGGATCGCGGCCAGCAGGCCCAGCGTCACGGCGCCGAATATGACGTTGCCGTTGTCCATCCGCACCTGCGCGCGGGCCGGGACGCCGGCGCCCGCCAGGGCAATCGAGGTCGCGAGGATGATGAAAAATCGGGACATGTCGGATCTCCTTGAGGTGGGTATCTCCGGCCGGGCCCTTCGCCCGCCGGCATGGCCCATCTCTCGCTTCACCCCCGTCCGGCAGGCAATAACACCGCCCTGCTATCCGATAACACCACCGCAAGGATCCCATGGTTATTGAATATCCACCCCCGCGCCGCCAGTCTCGGACCAGCCGTCCCGGCCTGTGCCGGGCGCAGATAGAACGCGGGGACGCCAGCATGACGACGGCAAGGCCATTCACATCAAGAGACCCGGCGCCCGGCGCCAGGGCCCGCGCGGCACAGCGGCCCCGGGGGGCCGCGGGACCCGCGCTTTGCCTCGCCCTGCTTTTGCTGCCCGCGCAGGCCATGGCCCAGGAGTGCTATGCCGATTACAAGGCCAAGCAGGACAACCCGCTGAAACTGCATTACGGCGTGGCCGAGATCTCGGGCCCCTGCAGCAAGGGCGCGGCGAAGGCAGACCTTGCCGCCCGGCTGAAGGCGAAGGGCTGGACCCTGCTGAACGTGGTGTCGGTCTTCGGCGCCGAGGGGCTCGACGAAAGGAAGGCGAATGCCGGCAGCTACTACCTCCGCTTCTGAGCCCGCCCCCGAGGCACAGCCCGTCACCCGCCGCACCACCGGCCGTATTGCAGCCATCGGCATCGCCGCGATCCTGGCGCTGCTGGGCGGGGCGGCCACGGTTCTGCTGCTGACGCTGCCCGATGCCAATGCCTTCAACGCCCGGGTCGAACGCATCTTCGTCGAGAACGACGGGCTCACCAGCCCGGCCGAGATCAAGCTGCTCGAGATCCTCGCCCAGTCCGGCACCGCCTTCGCCGACACGCTGACCAGCTACCGCATGGTGATCCTCGTGCTGCTGGTCTTCGCCAGCGCGCTGCTGGTCGCCGCGCTGGTCTTTCTTGTACTGCTGATCACGCTCAACCGCCGCATGGCCCAGATCGAGCGCGCCGGGATCCGCGTCAGCTCTCTCGTTGTCAGCCGCGAGGAGAACACCGTCTATCTCAATGACATGGAATTCAAGCTGACCTCCGCCGCGATGGAAACGCTTGGCGTGCTGGCCGAGGCCCGGATGGACGGCGATGTCCTGTCGGGCGCCGAGCTGGAGGCGATGGTTTCGGGCCGCGCGGCCGCCGATTGCGACGAAGCGGCGGGTGCCACGCGGATCAAGCGGCTGCGCGACGCGCTCGGCAACCAGATCGTCGCGGCTTTGCTTGTGCGGACCATCGCGCGCAAGGGCTACATGCTGTCCATCGACAAGGATGTGATCAAGATGGTCTGAACAGACCGGAAACACGGGGGTTGGATTCCGCCCGCCGCGTCCCCATCTGACCCTGACCCCTCGAACAGGTCTGCGCGCCCGGTCCTTTGGATCGGCACGCTTATGGTGCAGGATGGGGGGACCATCAGGACAGGGGGACGTCCGATGAACGTTCGCGCGGATATTACAGAAGCTTTCTACGGGATCGAGATCGAGCCGCTTCATGGCCGCGTGTCGGCCTATCGCAACGGCAAGGTGCTGGCCTCCAGCACCCGCGCCAAGGTGATGTACGAAACCCGCCTGCCGGCGGCGATCTACTTCCCGCGCGAGGATCTGTCGCTGTGCGATTGCGCCACATCCGACCTTCAGACCTTCTGCCCCTTCAAGGGCACCGCCCAGCATCTGGATGCCACCATCGGCGGCGAGACGGTGAAGAACGCGGTCTGGAGCTATACCCACGCCCTGCCCGACGCGGCCGAGATCGAGGGCCACGTGGCCTTCATGCCCGGCTACGTCACAGATTTCGACCTGGGCGAGAATGTGATCCACCCGCCCGCGGGCGGCAATCTCGCGGGCGAGATGGTGGACTGGCTTCTGCGGGACGCATCGCGCGTGACCACGCCCGAAGAGCTGATCATCCAGCTGGCGTCGAAGCTTCAGGCGACCGGCGTGCCGCTGTCCCGGCTTGCGGTCATGATCTGGTCGCTGCACCCGATGATCGCCGGGCGCCGCTATCTGTGGAGGCGGGGCATCGACGAAGTCGATGTGGTAGCGCCCTCGAACGACATCCACAACCAGCCCGAATACCTGGCCAGCCCCCTGCGTCATGTGTCCAACGGGCTGGGCGGGGTGCGCCAGAAGATCGGGATGAACCATGGCGACGCGAGCTTCCCTGTGATCGAGGATCTGCGCGCGATGGGCGCCACCGATTACGTCGCCATGCCGCTCCCGTTCTCGGACGGGCGCATCAACGTGCTGACCCTGACGACAGACCATCCCGACGGGTTCTCGACCTCCGACCTTGGGTTGATCTTCGAAATCTCGCCGGTCCTCAGCCGCTACCTCGAAGTGTTCAACCTGCGCGGCACGGCGCAATCGCTGCTGGAAACCTATGTCGGCAAGCGCACCGGCGCCCGCGTGCTGGGTGGCGAAATCCGGCGCGGCGACGGGGACGAGATCGACGCCGCGATCATGTTCTGCGACCTGCGCAGTTCCACCGCACTGGAGGAGACGCTGGGCCGGGCCGCCTATATCGAGCTGCTCAACAGCTTTTTCGACACCGTTTCGACCCAGGTGACATCGGCCGGGGGCGAGGTGCTGAAATTCATCGGCGACGCCGTGCTGGCCGTGTTTCCGGCCGGCGACGACACCGATCAGGCCCGCGACCAGGCTCTTGCCGCGGCGCGGGCCATCGCGACCGAGCTCGACAGGCTGGCCGAGAATACCGACGACATTGCGCATCACTACGATTGCGCCATCGGCATCGCCTTCGGGCAGGTGACCTACGGCAACGTCGGCTCACGCGAGCGGCTGGATTTCACGGTGATCGGCCAGCCCGCCAACATCGCCGCACGGCTGGCGGATTACGGCAAGAGCGCGGGCGAACGGATCGTCATCACCGGAGATCTGGCCCGGGGCGCGCCGGATGCGCGGCCGCTGGGCGCGCTGCGCCTGCACAATGTCTCGGACGATGTGGACAGCTATGCCCTGTCCTCGCTGCGCGACACCGCGCCGCCTCCGGTGACAGGCCGGCCCGACAGCGTGGCGGAACACCTGTTCGGCTGACCCGGGCGGCCAGGGCGCCTGCCACCGGGCCGACCACCGGAACCGGCCACGGCCGATCATGCTCAATAGGCTATGGTGCCTCTGCGGCGTCCCGGTCCCGCGCGGTCCAGTAGCCCGAGGTCTTCATCCAGGCCGGATCATGCCCTTCCAGCAGGAAACGCGCCCGGATCTCGCGCGCGATGGCGGCTTCGGCCGCGATCCAGACAAAGCTGCGCGCCGGCAGCTTCAGACCGTCCAGCGCCGCCAGGAACCTTTCGGACCGCGCCGCCTGGGACAGGGGCCGGTGGATCCAGACCGGCCGGTGCGTCCCCCGGGTGCGAAACAGCTGCTCGTCCTCGGGCCCCGGCACGGCGACCAGGCTTGTCGCATGGATCCCGGCGGGCAACTCCTCGATCCGGCGGCCGATCGCCGGCAGGGCGGTTTCATCCCCGATCAGCAGCCAGTGCACCACGCCGCCGCCGATCACCGCAGAGCCCCGTGGCCCGCCGATCCGCGCCGGATCGCCAGGCTGCACCGAGCGCGCCCAGTCTGCCGCCGGACCGGCGCCGTGATCCAGTATGTCGATCACCAGGTCGCCCGCCTCGGCATCGAAACGGCGCGGGGTGATGTCGCGCTGCACCTCGCCCCCGTCGGCGTCGGGCACGATGAGCTTGAGGTGATCATCCGCGCCCAGCGAGGCAAAGCCATGCAGCTCCAGCCCTTTCAGCGTCAGCCGGATCATGTGTGGCGTAAGCCTTTCACGCGCGGCCACGGTCAGGGTGCGGCGGCGCTGCGCGTGGCGTATGCGCTCGACCGGGGGCGGCGTCGGAACGGACGTCTCCTGCATCTGGCCTCCTGTGCTCCGGCGGGGCTCGCCCTTCATCCTTCCACCGGGTCATTGCCCGAAGGTCCCGTGCCGGGCCTGCTTCCTTGCTTTGCCCAAGCGTTCGGGATCGCCCCGGCCATTGCAACCGCGCAGCGGCGCACAGAATACAAGTGACGCTGCGTCAATTGTGCTTTGGGTTGAGAATGCCCTCAAGCCGCGCGCCAAGGCAGAGAAGCCTGCGGTCATCCGCCCGTTGCGCGATCAGCGACAGGCCCGGCGGCAGGCACGGGCGTCCCGGACCGGCAGGTTCAGCACCGGCAGCTGCACAGCCGTCCAGCAGCGCGGCGGAAAGCGAGATGCCAAGCCCCATGGAAAGCTGCTGGACGGCCGGGTGACCTTTTCTCAGCCGCGGCGCAAGTTTTCTGCACTGGCTGCCCCCGCGACCCCGTGCCCAGGGTTGACGCAACCCCGCATCCCCCGCACTTGCGGGCCGTCGCGCGCCCGCAAAGCGGCGCGGCGACAGGACCACAAAGACGGATCACGAGGAGCCCACCATGGAACGCGTCTGGGAAAAGTTTCTGACCGAGGACGACAAGAAGCTCGTCGCACAGCACAATCTGCGCGAAGAGACCGGCCCGGGCGAGAACGTCGGCCTTCTGGTGATCGACATGCAGGTCACCGCCTGCGGCGAGGACCGCCCCATCGTCGAGCAGCTGGACCGCTATCCCGGCTCTTGCGGGCCGCATGCGTGGAAGGCGATCCCGGTGCAGCAGCGCCTGCTGGCCGCCGCCCGGTCCGCGGGCATGCCGGTGATCTATTCCAAGCACGTCTTCCACGGCTACACAGGGCTGGCACTGTCGAAGGAGGGCGTCTTTGCCGCCTCCGATCCCCGGTCCGAGGTGCCGGAAGAGGTCAGGATGATGCCCGGCGACCTGCTGGTCGAGAAACAGACGCCCTCGTGCTTTGCCCATACCAACCTGATGCTGATCCTGAAGGAGCTGAAGCTGGACGGGCTGCTGGTGGTGGGCAATTCCACCTCGGGCTGCGTGCGCGCGACCTGCGTGGATGGGGCGGGCTACGGCTTCAGGATGAACGTGGTCGAGGAAGGCGTCTTCGACCGGGTGGAGCTGTCTCATGCCGCGGCGCTTTTCGACATGCAGTTCAAGATCTGCAACGTGATCGACGAGGCGCGCGCGCTTCAGATCATCGGCGCTCCGGCCGCGGCCGCCGTGGCCGCCGTGGCCGAATAACCGGAGCCCCGCCGTGACAGGGTCCGACACCGGACCTTGCGTCGCCGCCGGCCAGACCGGGGTCGAGCCCGGCATTTGCTTCATCGCGGCTGGTTCCTCTGCGGGCCGGCCGGCAAGGTCCTGAACCGGGTCGCCGCCGACAACGACATGACACAGCGGGCCGACCTGAGCGAACGCCGGGATATCGACACCTGTTCCTGGCGGTGGGGGTCTCGGCCGTGGTGTTTTCCACCTCGGTCCAGACCGCGCCGCAGCTGCTGACCGCGCGCCAGATGCGCGGGCCTGTGGCCTCGATCGTGACGCCGCTCCTCTTGGGGTCTTCGCCCAACGGGGCGCTGCTGACGGGACGCGCTGGGGCGGGTGGCCGAAAGCTACCCGATCCGCAGCCCCTATTGCCTGCTCTCGCCGTGGAAGGTGGGCCGGGACAAGGTGATCGAGCGGTTCAAGGACTGGCTCTTCGACAAGGTCGGCGCCTCGCCCGGGTCGCGGCTGAACGCCGCCTGATCGCCGCGATCCCGGCCTATTCGGCCGGAACCATGCCTGCGCGGGTGCCGTCGTGGCGCCGGGCCTCGGCCCAGGCCAGGCCCAGAACCGCGATCCCCGCCATCGACAGCGCCGCGCCGGTCCAGCCGGTGGCCGCCCATCCGGCCCCGCCGGCCAGCGCGACCCCGGCCACGAAGGGCCCCAGCGCATTGGCAAAGTTGAACGCGGCGTGGTTGAGCGCGGCCGCCAGCGTCTGCGCCTCTCCGGCGACATCCATCAGGCGCATCTGCAGCGGGATCACCAGACCGGCGGTGGAGCCCAGAAGGAAGATCATCGCCGTCATCAACGGCCAGCTGCCCATCACCAGCGCATAGGCGACGGACACGCCAACCATGCCCAGCAGCAGCACCAGCGTGCCGCCCATCCGCGACCACGAGGCAAGCCGGCCTGCGTAGAAATTGCCGATCGTCGCGCCGATGCCGAAGGCCGACAGCGCCAGCGGAATCGCCCAGGCCGGCGCCTGCGCCGCGTCGATCATCGCCGCCGAGAAGTAGCTGTAGACGGCGAAGACCCCGCCGAAGCCCACGGCACCGACCAGCAGCGTCAGCCACACGGCCCGGTTCTTCAGCGCGCCCAGTTCCCGCAGCGGCGAGGCGCGCAGATCGGGCTGCACATGCGGCGCGAAACGACCGATCATCAGGACAGAGCCCAGCGACAGCAGCCCCACGAGGATGAACATCGACCGCCAGCCGATCACCTGGCCCAGCGCGCCGGCGGCGGGCACGCCCACCACGTTGGCGATGGTCAGCCCCATCAGCACCCGGGCGACCCCGGCCGACCGCTTGCCCTTTGGCATCATGTCGGCGGCAAAAAGCATTGCCACACCCAGGAAGGCGCCATGCGGCAGCCCGGCCAGACCGCGCGTCAGGATCAGCGTTGTGATGTCCGGCGCGACGGCGCCCAGCAGGTTGGCGATGGCAAACCCGGCCATCAGCATGAGAAGGAACCGCTTGCGCGCCAGACGCGCCCCCAGCACCGCCAGCACCGGCGCGCCGATCACCACGCCGATCGCATAGGCGCTGATCGCGTGACCGGCATAATGGTCCGGCACCCCGAGATCGGCGGCAAAGTAGGGCAGCAGCCCCATGGTGGCGAATTCCGAAACCCCGATCGCGAAAGCGCCAAGGGCGAAGGACAGGATGGCCAGCTGGCCCTGGCGGGTGTCGGCGGTCATGCGGGACTCCGTGACTTGGGATCGGAGCAGGCCTTTGCTGCACCGCGGCAGTCCCGTGCTATGCATTCCCGACGACACTTCCTACGGGGGCGGCCGCATAGTCGCTATGCGGTGACGTCAGGGCAAGCGGGGCAAGATAGCGCAAACATCGCTATTCTTTCGCGAATTCCGTCCCACAGGGCTGGGTGCGGGATGGCCAACGCCTTCACGTTCCCGTGGTCACGGTCCAGATGATCCATCTGGACCGGCTCAGCGCGAAGCCCACGGTGAAGGTAGATGGCCAGCGTGATCGCGAGGACCCTGAAGACGGTCAGGGCAAGCGACGGTGTCAGCGGCGGGTCAGCGGGTCCGGGCGCGAATGACCTCGGGCACGGCGACGATCAGCAGGATCAGCGCTGCGAGAAGGAACAGCCAGTAGCCGATGATCCCGTAAAGCACCGTCCCGGCGACGCCGCCCGTGGCGAAGCTGGCCAGGGTCAGCCCGTGCAGCTTCAGTTTCGGCCGGGCCTCGGTGCCGGCCGGTCCGCCGCCCAGGCTTTCGACGATCCCGATCCCGATGTCCGTGGCCATCCCCGAGACATGCGTGGTGCGCACCCGCGCGCTTGAAATCAGCGTGGTGACCGCGTTCTGAAGCCCCATGAGGAAGCTGAGCACGATGACCACCGCCGTCTCGCGCGCGCCGGGCCAGCTGACAAGGACCGCGCCCAGAAGCAGCAGCAGCCCGGCCTCGGCCACGATGGCCAGGGCATAGACCGAACGCATCTGCCTGCGCTCGCCCACGCGGATGAACAACGTAGCGCTCGCGGCGCCGCAGATGAACGCCAGCACCAGCCCGGCGAAGGACAGGGCCAGCAGCAGGCCGTCATTGGCCAGGTGATCGGCGAACATCGAAAGATTGCCGGTCATGTTGGCGGTGAACGACCCGGCGACAAGGAAGCCGACCGCATTCAGCGCACCGGCGACCGACGACAGCAACCCGGCGAGGGCCAGGTCGATACTCTTGGTGCGCTCGTTGCCAACCCGGATCAGCATGTTCGGCCCTTTCCCGTCGCGACGACGGAGTGTCCGAATTTTCGCAGGCAGCGCAAGGGCCTTACCGCGTGACCATGGCACGCGCCGCAGCGCGAATGCCCCCGCGATTGCGCGTGGGGAAATCGTCTGGCTCCACGCTTCCGCACGCCCGGCTTTTGCAACAACTGAAGAAATCTCACAGGCTCCGTGAAGAAAGCTGCGGCGCAGCATTCGCAAGCCCGTGGCAACGTGGCAGGATAGGAAAAAAGATGAGGTGCAGATGTCAGATCCCATGAGTGCCCGCGCCATCCGCGCGGCTGGCCTGTCGGCGGCAGAGACCGCCGAGGCCGTTATTTCCATGATCCAAGCGAAAGAGCCCGACATACGGGCCTGGGCGCATTTCGATGCCGAGGCGGTGCGCGCCCAGGCCGCCGAACTGGACGCGCGGCCCGAGCGCGGGCCGCTGCATGGCGTGCCGGTGGGCGTGAAGGACGTGATCAACACGAAGGACATGCCGACCCAACACAATTCCGCCCGATATCTGGGCAGCCTGCCGGGGGTGGACGCGGCCTGCGTCGACACGCTGCGCCACGCCGGCGCGCTGATCGTGGGCAAGACGGTGACGACCGAATTCGCCTTCACCGCGCGTGGCTCGGTCACCCGCAATCCGCATGACCTGTCGCGCACGCCGGGCGGATCCTCTTCCGGCTCCGGCGCGGCGGTGGCGGCCGGGATGGCCAGCCTTGCGCTGGGGACGCAGACCGGCGGATCGACGATCCGGCCCGCGTCTTACACAGGCGTCTGGGGCTGGAAGCCGACCTGGAACGCGATCAGTCGCGAGGGGTTGAAGATGTATTCCGCCACCTGCGACACGCTGGGCCTCTATGCCCGCGAGGCGGCGGATTTCGAGATCCTGGCCGAAGTGTTCAACTTCTTCCCGCTGGAGGATCTGCCGCACACGCTCGCCGGGCTCAGGGTGGGCTTCGCGCGGACCCCGACCTGGGACGCGTGCGAGCCCTCGGTCGTGGTGGCGATGGAGAAGGCGGCGGGGCTGCTGGAGAGCGCCGGCGCCGTGGTCAGCGACCTGGACCTGGCCGGCCCCTTCGACCGGATCCACGAGGCGCATCGCGCGATCCTCGATTGCGAGGGGCGCTCCGCGGTGCTGAACGAGGTGCGGACCACGCCCGGCATCCACGACGAATTTGTCGCCAAGGTGGAGAACCGCCAGGGCGAGACGCCGGAAAGCCTGCGCGAGGCCTACCGGCTGGCGGACGACTGCCGCGGGCATTTCGACGATATCGCCAGCGGCTATGACATCGTGATGACCCCCTCCGCCACGTCGGAAGCGCCCGTGGGGCTCGAGTCGACCGGGAACCCGGCGATGAACTCGATGTGGACGGTGCTGCAGGTGCCGGTGGTTTCGGCGCCGGGGCTCGTCGGGCCGGTGGGGATGCCGATCGGGGTATCCTTCGTGGCGCGGCGCTACGAGGACCGGCGGGCGATCGCGGTGGCGAAACTCGCAGGTGCGGCCTTTGCCGAAGGGCTGGCCGCGGCGGCGTGAGACGGCGAGCCGTGGCGGTGGGGTGAAACCCCACCCTACGCCCACGGCTCGGCCCGCGACGTGGTCGGGCATGGGGCGCAGTCGGACGGGGGACGTGTAGGGTGGGGTTACACCCCACCGCTACCTAGGGTCAGGAGAAGGCGCCCTGCACCTGGTGCCTGCCCGGATTGATGCCCCGCCTCTGCTTCGGCAGGCAAGCCGGACGGGGCCGAGACTTGCCCAGGCGCAACCGGAGGCTTCGTCAGCCCTCTGCGCGGAGGTGGAGCGGCGGTGGGCATGAGGGGCCGCGAAACCGGTGACGGCTTTCCTTGACACCCCGCGCTTCGTAAGGTCTTCGGGGGGACGATCAGGCCGGTGCCGTGCCCGTCGCAGGACGGACCAGCGCCGGTTCGACGCAGGGTAATCCCCTTTGAAACCAGTATGATCGCCACAGCGACCACAGGGGTGCAGGGCCGGGTGCAGAACGACGTGTCAGACAGGAGCAGGGCGCTTGCCCCGTCGCCCACCGGCGGCGGCGCACGGGTGCGGCTGGACCCGGCGTCCGACCCGCAGGCCGGCGACCCGTGCCTGCGGCTGGAAGGCGAGGTCACGATCCGCACCGTCTCGAACCTTTACGAGCAGCTGGAGGCGATTGCGCCGGGCAAGCTGACCGGCGGCACCGCGGTGGCCCCGGTCCTGACCATCGACCTCGCCGCGCTGGAGCGGATCGACACCTCGGGCGCCTGGCTGATCGCGATGGTCGAGGCCCGGCTGCAACAGGCCGGCGGCAGCGTGCGCATCACCCATTCCACGGCCGAGACCCGGCTGCTGCTGGACGAGGTCCGCAGCGCCCTGCCGAAGAAGACCGAGGCCCCCGCCGCCCCGCGCGGCCTGACGGCGATGCTGGAAAACCTCGGCCGCCGCGTGACCGAGGGCGCGGGGTTCCTGGCGGAACTGACCGGCTATTTCGGCCTCTTCATCGCGCGGCTGGGCCGCATGGTGATCCACCCGCGCGAATTCCGGATGACCGCGCTGGTCGCCCATTGCGAGGACGTGGGCCTGCGCGCGGTGCCGATCGTGTCGCTGATGGCGTTCCTGATCGGCGTGGTGCTGGCCTTCCAGGGCGCCGCCCAGCTGCGCCAGTTCGGGGCCGAGGTTTATGTGGTCGACCTGATCTCGATCTCGGTGCTGCGCGAACTGGGCATCCTGCTGACGGCGATCATCGTCGCCGGGCGCACCGCCTCGGCCTTCACCGCCGCCATCGGGTCCATGAAGATGCGCGAGGAAATCGACGCGATGCGCACGCTGGGGCTGGACCCGGCGACGGTGCTGTTCGTGCCGCGGATCCTTGCGCTGCTGCTGATGCTGCCGATCCTCGGGCTGATCGCCAACCTGATGGGGCTGCTTGGCGGGGCGCTGATGTCCTGGATCGAGCTGGGCATATCGCCCTCGATGTTCCGCATCCGGCTGATCGAGGGCACGCATATCTCGCATGTCTTCGTCGGGCTGGTGAAGGCGCCCTTCTTCGCGCTGATCATCGGCATCGTCGGCTGCCACGCGGGGATGCAGGTGAAGGGCAACGCGGAATCGCTGGGCCGCATGACCTCGAACGCCGTGGTCACAGCGATCTTTGCGGTGATCGTCGCCGACGCGCTGTTTTCGGTCTTCTTCGCGCAGGTGGACCTGTGACCGGGCGCGAGGCGATCATCAAGGTGCGCGGGCTGAAGAACCAGTTCGGATCCAACGTGGTGCACGAGGATCTCGACCTGGATGTCTATCGCGGAGAGATCCTGGGCGTGGTCGGCGGCTCGGGGACGGGCAAATCGGTTCTGCTGCGCTCGATCACCGGGCTGCAGCGGCCGAAGGCGGGCTTGATCGAGGTGTTCGGCGTCGATGTGCTGGCCCGCGACGGCGCCGGGCGCGACACGCTGGACGACCGCTGGGGCGTGATGTTCCAGGACGGCGCGCTGTTCTCGTCCCTGACGCTGCGCGAGAATGTCGAGGTGCCGATGCGTGCCATTCCCGGCTTGGATCCGGATCTGAGGCGCGAACTGGCGGATCTGAAGATCTCGATGGTGGGGCTGCCGTATCTGTCCGGCGACAATTACCCGTCCGAGCTGTCGGGCGGCATGCGCAAGCGCGCGGGCCTGGCCCGCGCACTGGCGCTGGACCCCGAGATCGTGTTCCTCGACGAACCCACCGCCGGGCTGGACCCAATCGGGGCCGCCGCCTTCGACACGCTGATCCGCAACCTGAGCCAGTCGCTGGGGCTGACCGTCTTCCTGGTCACGCATGACCTGGACACGCTCTTTGCGATCTGCGACCGCATCGCGGTGCTGGCCGAGCGCAAGGTGCTGGTCAGCGGCTCGCTGCGCGACATGCTCGATGTCGATCACCCCTGGGTGCATGAATATTTCCACGGGCCCCGGGCCCGGGCCGTCCTGGATACCGCCCAGGACAGCCCGGACGCCCGATCCGACGCCCGGCCGGACCAAAGCCCCCACCCGACCGAGGGAGACGCCTGACCATGGAGACCCGGGCCAATTACGTACTTGTCGGCGCCTTCGCCCTGGCCGGATTCCTCGGGATCCTGGCCTTCTTCCTGTGGTTCGCCAACCTGCAGCTGGACCGGCAGTTCGACTATTACGACATCGACTTTCCCACCGTCTCGGGGCTGAGCGACGCCTCGGACGTGCGGTTCGCCGGGCTGCTGGTCGGACGGGTCGTCGACGTGGGCCTGTCCCCCACCGGCGACGGCACCGTGCGCGTGCGCATCGAGGTGGGCGGAGATACCCCCGTGCGCACCGACAGCGAGGCCACGATCGAGGCGCAGGGCGTCACCGGGGTCGCCTATGTGGGCATCTCCGCCGGCACGCCCTCGTCGCCGCTGCTGACGGAACGTTCGGACCAGGAGGTCCCGATGCTGCAGCCGGGCCAGTCGATCCTGCAATCGCTGTCGCAGGACGCGCCCGAGATCATGGCCGAAACGCTGGAAGTCGTGCGCGAGCTGCGCCGCATCCTGGGCGGAGAGAACCAGGAGAGGGTGAACAACATCCTGCGCAACGTCGAACAATCCTCGGCTGCCTTCTCCGAGGCGCTCAACGATTTCTCGGGCATCAGCGATACGGTGGGCACCTTCGCAAGCGAGATCGACCGGTTCAACACAACGCTGGCAACCATCACGCAGGACGCGGCGAGCATGCTGACGGCGGCGGAGCGGACGCTGGACGGCATCGACAGGCTGGCCGAAGACACGCGGGGGCTGGTAAGCCAGGGCAGGCAGACGCTGGACCGCGCAAGTGGCGCGATCGTCTCGGCCGATGGCTACATCACCGGGCAGCTGGGTCCCGCGACCGACCAGCTGCGCGAGACGGTCGCCGAGATCGAAGCCCGGGTCGCCCGCTTCAGCGAAAGCGCCGAGGCGCTGATGACGACCTATGCCAGGACCGGCGAGGTGGCCACCGACCGGCTGGTCGAGGCCGAACAGACCCTGGCCGCCGCCAATGCCGCCATCGCCCGGGTCGATTCCACGTTGCAAAGCGTCGAGAGCGCGGCGCAGGGCATCGACACGCTGATCGCCGACGGCGCGACACCCCTGGTTGCCGAGTTGCGCGTGGCCACGGCGGAAGCGACCGAGGTGATCCGCACCATCGGCGCCACGGCCGAAAACGACCTGCCCGAGATCATGGCCGATATCCGGGGCGCGGCGGCCTCGGCCTCTTCGGTGATCGACACCGTGGGCGCGGATCTAAGCTCGGTGTCCGGCCAGCTCGACACGCTGGCCGGCAGCGCCGGTGCGGCACTGGAGGACGCGCGGATCACCTTGCGCAACGCGAATGACACGCTGGCCGCGATCAATGGCGCGCTCGACACCGGGGGCCGCGCGCTCGAGGCCGCCGAACGCGCCTTCGACGGGGCCGACCGGGTGCTGAACGAGGATGTCGATGCCATCGTCGCCCAGCTGGGCCAGACGCTGGACACGCTGGAGTCGGCGGTCGGCTCCGTCGCCGCCGAGATCCCCGCCGTGGCCGAGGACCTGCGCGCGACCAGCCGCTCGGCCGAGGCCGCCTTTGCCCGCATCGAAGAGGCGGTGAACGCCAGCGCCCCGGCCGTGCGCGCCTTTGCCGTGGACGCGCTGCCGCAATACGGGCGACTCGCGACCGAGACCCGCGCGCTGATCTCCAACCTCGACGCGCTGACCGACCAGATCCGCCGCAACCCCAGCCGCTTTTTCCTTGAACCTCGCGCACCGGAGTTCAGACGATGACCCTGCCCGCCCGCCTCGCCTTCCTTGCCCTGATGCTGCCGCTGGCGCTGCCGGGATGTTCCGCGCTTTCCGCCCTTGGCGGCGAGACGCTGGAAATCTACGAGCTGCAGACAGCGCCCGCGCAGGCACAGTCCCGCACGCGCAGCGTCGAGCTGGTGGTGGAGCCGCCGGTGGGCTCTGGCGCGCTGGCGACCGAACGGATCGCGATCCGGCCCGCGGCGCTGCAGGTGCAGTACCTGCCGGGCGTCCGCTGGGCCGATCCGGCGCCGGCGATGCTGCAGACGCTGATGCTGCGCAGCCTGTCGGAAACCGGCGCCTTCGCCTCGGTCGGGCGGGCGCCGCTGGGCGCGATCGGCGATTACGCGCTGCTAAGCGAGCTTACGGATTTTCAGGCGGCGGTGAACGACGCCACGCCGGGCGCCACCGTCACGGTGCGGCTGATCGTGCGGCTGGTGCGCGAGCGTGACGCGCGGGTCGTTGCCTCGCGCACCTTCACCGCGATCGCGGCCAGCGCGGATACCGACGCCGACAGCATCGCCGCCGCCTTCGACGTGGCCACCGGGCAGATGCTGGCCGAGCTGGTGCCCTGGGTGCTGGCGCGCGCCGGCTAGGCCTGCCCCGCACGGACGCCAGCCGTGACACATATGGCCTGAAACCGGCGGGCGTTCTCCCGCCCATCGGGCACGCGGCCGCCCGTGGCCCGCAAATCGCAGGTGCGCTTGCGCTTTCTTCTGCTATTTCCAGTGCATGGACATCATTCTCGTCACCACGGTCATCGCGTCCCTGTTCCTTGTCATAGGGGCGGCCGAGCCCTTTGCCGCGCGCCTGCGCCTGCCCTACAGCGTGATCCTCGCCGTGATCGGCGTGCTGATCGGCGCCGCGGCGATCTTCTTTCTCAGGACCGAGCTGACCGACGCGCTGAACCCGGTGGCCGAGGCCATCCTGGGCCTGCCGATCCGGTCCAACGTGTTCCTCTACGTCTTCCTGCCCACCCTGCTGTTCCAGGCCACGCTGGAGATGAACCTGAGGCGGATGCTGGACGACTGGGTGCCGATCCTGATGCTGGCGGTGGTCGCGGTGGTCGTGGCCACACTTAGCGTCGGCTACGCGCTGGCCTGGGCCAGCACCTTGCCGCTGGCGGCCTGCCTGCTGATCGGCTCCATCGTGTCGACGACGGATCCCTCGGCCGTGGTCTCGATATTCCGCTCGATCTCGGCCCCGCGGCGGCTGGCGCGGATCATCGAGGGCGAAAGCCTGCTGAACGACGCCGCGGCGATCGCGCTGTTCGGGCTGTTCATGGGCTTCGTGATGCTGGGCCTGCCGGATCCCGACCTGACCGATGCGCTGACCCGATTCCCGGTGCTGATCCTGGGCGGCGCGCTGACCGGCTGGCTGGCGGCCCGCATCGGCGTCTGGGTCATGGCGCTTTTCGCCCGGTTCGAACTGGCGCAGGTCTCGATCTCGGTGGCGCTGCCCTACCTGGTCTACATCGGGGCGGAACAGGGGGTCGGCGTTTCGGGCGTGATCGCCGTCGTCGCGTCGGGGCTGACGATGAACCTGACCGCGCCGGGACGGCTGCCGCCGCAATCCTGGACCAACCTGCGCGAGCTCTGGGGCGTGCTGGCGCATTGGGCCGGGGCGCTGATCTTCATCCTTGCCGCCCTGCTGATCCCGCGCCTGCTGGAAGAGGTGCGGCTGGAGGATTTCATCCTCGTGGGCGTGGTGGTCGTGGCCGCGGTGGCGGCGCGGGCGGTGATCCTGTTCGGGCTGCTGCCGCTGCTGTCGGCGCTGAAACTGTCGCCCCCGGTGCAACAGCCCTACCGCGTCGCGATCCTCTGGGGCGGGCTGCGCGGGGCCGTCACCCTGGCCCTGGCTCTGGCGGTGACCGAAAGCTTCCGCGTGCCCGACGACATCCAGCGGGTGGTGGGCATCCTTGCCACCGGCTTCACCCTGTTCACGCTGCTGGTGCAGGGCACGACGCTGCGCTGGGTGATCGGGCGGCTGGGGCTGAACCGGCTGTCGCCCATCGACGAGGCGCTGTCGCGGCAGGTGGTCGCCGTGGCGCTGCAGACCGTGCGCGAGGACGTCGCCCGCACCACCGAGAATTACGAGCTGAACCACGACACCGTCCGGTCCGAGGCCAAGCGCTTCGGCGAGCGGCTGGACCAGACCGTCAAGATGGCCGAGGAGGCCGAGATCCTCGACCGTGACCGCATCGTGCTGGGCCTGATCGCGCTGGCCGGCCACGAACGCGACACGATCCTGGCCCGCGTGCGCGAACGTACGATCTCGGCCCGGATGGCCGAACTGGTCCTGTCGGATGCCGACCGCCTGATCGAGGGCGCCCGGTCCCAGGGCCGCAACGGCTACCAGCGCGCGGCGCGTCGCAGCGTGTCCTACGGCCCGGGGTTCCGGGCCGCCGTGGTGCTGCACGGCCGGGTCGGCCTGTCGGGGCCGCTGGCGCGGCTGACCGCGAACCGGTTCGAACAACTTCTGTCGCAGCGGCTGATCCTGCGCGATCTCGGCGCCTTCATCGACGGCCGCATCCGCCGGATCCACGGGCGGCGGGTGGCCGAGCTGCTGCATGACCTGCTGTCGCGCCGCGTCGACGCGGTGGAAACCGCGCTGGAGGGGCTGCGCCTGCAATATCCCGGCTATGCCGAGGAGCTGGAACGCCGCTTCATCCGCCGCACCGCGCTGCGGATGGAGGAACGCGAATACGTGGCAATGCGCGAGGACGGGCTGATCGGGGCCGAGGTCTATACCGCGCTGATGCAGGAGCTGGGCGCGCGCCGCCTGGCGGCCGAGGAACGTCCAAAGCTGGACGTTGCGCTGCAGCGGACGGCCTTCGTGCAGCAGTTCCCGCTGTTCGCCGACCTCGACGACGGGGCGTTGCGGCGGCTGGGCCGGGCGCTGAAGACGCGCTACGTCGATGCGGGCGAAGTGCTGCTGCGCAAGGACAACGTGGCGGGAAGCGTGTGCTTCATCGCCTCGGGCGCGGTAGAGCTGGAAGTCGCTGGCCAGACCTGGCGGCTGGGCCGGGGCGAGATGTTCGGGCAGATGGCGATCCTGACCAACCGGGCGCGCCGGGCCCATGTGAAGGCAATCGCTCCGACAACGCTTCTGGTTCTGGACGAGGACCGCTTCCGCGCCCTGCTCGACCGCAGCAGCACCCTGCGCGAAGCGGTCCGCGCCAGCGCCCTGACCCGCGGCATGGACCCCGACGCGGTTCTGCCGCGCAGGAAGGCTGCGGGATAAGGGCGGCCCGGGCTCGCGGCACGATGCCACCGGACCTGCCCCTGACGGCCTGGACCATGGGAAATGGTGACCCCGACAGGATTCGAACCTGTAACCTGCCCCTTAGGAGGGGGCTGCTCTATCCAGTTGAGCCACGGGGCCGCCGGGGTCTTCTTAACCGCCATCCAAAGGCTTGTCACCGTCCTTCGAATTGTTGAACCCGTGCCTTGGTTTGGGCTAGCGTTACAGGACCACGACAAAAGGGATCACCCCCGTGACGAACCACCCCAAACGCCCCCTGACGCTTCGCGATGTCTCCGAAGCCTCGGGTGTTTCCGAAATGACGGTCAGCCGGGTGCTGCGCAAGCGGGGCGACGTGTCGGAAGCCACGCGCGAGAAGGTTCTCGCCGCCGCGAAAGAGCTGGGCTACGTGCCCAACAAGATCGCCGGCGCGCTGGCCTCGTCAAGGGTGAACCTGGTGGCGGTCATCATCCCGTCGCTCAAGAACATGGTCTTTCCCGAGGTGCTGTCGGGCATCAACGAGGTGCTCCAGGATACCGAGCTGCAGCCGGTCGTCGGCGTGACCGACTACATGCCCGAAAAGGAAGAGCGGGTGCTGTACGAGATGCTGTCGTGGCGGCCCTCGGGGGTGATCATAGCGGGTCTGGAACATTCCGACGCGGCGCGCGCGATGATGGAGGCGGCCGGCATTCCGGTCGTCGAGATCATGGATACCGACGGCAAGCCGGTCGACGCGATGGTCGGCATCTCGCACCGCCGCGCCGGGCGCGAGATGGCCAAGGCGATCCTGAAGGCCGGGTACCAGCACATCGGCTTCATGGGCACCAAGATGCCGCTGGACCACCGCGCGCGAAAGCGGTTCGAGGGCTTTACCGAGGTGCTCGCCAAGTCTGGGATCGAGATCGAGGATCGCGATTTCTATTCCGGAGGCTCCGCGCTGCTGAAGGGGCGCGAGATGACGCAGGCCATGCTGGAACGCTCGCCCGAGCTGGATTTTCTGTATTACTCCAACGACATGATCGGTGCTGGCGGGTTGCTGTATCTGCTGGACCAGGGGATCGACGTGCCAGGCCAGATCGGGCTGGCCGGGTTCAACGGGGTCGAACTGCTGCAGGGCCTGCCGCGACAGCTGGCGACGATGGATGCCTGCCGGCTGGAGATCGGGCGCGCCGCGGCGCAGATCATCGTCAACCGCCTGTCCGAGCCCGAGGTCCCCTGCGAGAACCAGGTCACCCTGACGCCGACGATCTCCTACGGCGACACGCTGCGGCGGCGCTGATCCCGTGACCCTGCCCCGGCTCGACAACCGGCGCGCCCGGGCGCTGTTCCTGGACCGGCACGCCCTGGCCGAAGCCCCAGCCGGTCCCGGCCGGGGCGAGGATCTGGCGCGGCTGATCGAACGGCTGGGCTTCGTCCAGATCGACAGCGTGAACACGCTGGCGCGTGCGCATGACATGATCCTCTTCGCCCGCCGCCCGGCCTACCGGCCAAAGCACCTGACGCGGCTTTATGCGGATGGCGGGCTGTTCGAACACTGGACCCACGATGCCGCCGTCATCCCGATGCGCTTCCACCCGCATTGGCAGCTGCGCTTTGCCCGCGATGCCGCGCATCTGCCGGCGCGGTGGCGGAACTGGCACAAGCACGACTTCGAGGCCGAGCTGGAAAGCGTCCTGTCGCATATCCGCGAGAATGGCGCCTGCGGGTCGGGCGACCTGGGCGGAGACGGGCCGAAGAACTCCGGCGGGTGGTGGAACTGGCATCCGTCGAAGACGGCGCTGGAATTCCTGTGGCGCTCCGGCGCGCTGACCGTGACGGGACGCGAAGGGTTCCAGAAGCGCTATGACCTGACCGAAAGGGTGATCGGCGCGGATCTGCTGGAAAAGCCCCCCGAGGCAGCCCACAGCATCGACTGGTTCTGCAACGGCGCGCTGGACCGTCTGGGCTTTGCCACCAGCGGAGAGATCGCGGCGTTCTGGGCCACCGTGACGCCCGACGAGGCCAAGGCCTGGGTCGCGCGCGAAACCGAAGCCGGGCGGATCGTCCCGGCGGTGGTGGACTGCGCCGACGGGTCGGACCGCAAGGTGATCCTGCGGCCCGAGGTGCTGGAGGAAGAACCGCCCGAACCGACCAGACGGCTGCGCGTCCTGTCGCCCTTCGACCCGGCGCTGCGGGACCGGGCACGGGCGCAGCGGCTCTTCGGCTTCCACTACCGGATCGAGATCTTCGTGCCGGCGGAGAAGCGGACATACGGCTATTACGTCTTCCCCCTGCTCGAAGGCGACCGGCTGGTGGGCCGGGTCGACATGAAGGCGGACCGCGAGGCGGATATGCTGCGGGTGACGGCGCTCTGGCCGGAACGCGGGGTCGGCTGGGGCAAGGGCCGGCACGCGCGGTTCGAGGCAGAGCTCGAGCGGGTGACGCGCTTTGCAGGGGTCTCGACGATCACGTTCGAGGATGGCTGGCTGCGGGAGCCGAAGTAGGGCCGGGCCCGTGGCCGGTTGGGCGCCGCTGCCATTGCTGCCGCCCGGCGCGCCAGGCGCCACCCGGGCCCGCGTCGGGATTTTCCCGGCCGAAGCGATCCGCACCGGGCTTCAATCGCGTCGCTCGCCGCATTCGGAGCGCATCCGGCGGTCGAACCGCGTCCCGGACGGGCCTAATCGCGCCCCGCGTCCATGATCTTGCGCGCCAGCAGGTCGGGCGCGGTGAAACAGGCCTCGTGGCCGCCGGTCATCAGGACGTACCGATAAAGCCCCAGCTTCTCGGACAGGCGCGGATGCCACGGCAGGCTGGCGGGCAGCGCGATGTCCTCCTGGCTGTGGATGTAGGATTTGCCGACCTCCCAGGTCGCCGGGTTCGACGACAGCGTGATCTTGTCGGTGAAGGTCCGGTAAGGCTGCGGGTTCAGCCGCTCATAGGCCGATTGCGCCAGCGTGGCGTCGCCGTCGTTGATGAAGGCCTCGCGCCAGATCACGAAAGGAAGCTCGACCGACCCGTCGGGCTGCTCGATCTCGTCGAACAGCGCCTTCATGAAATCGGCCACCATGTCGTCAAGGCTTTCGCCGCTGTTGGGGACGAAGGCGCTCCAGTAGACCAGCCGGCGGATGGTGCCGCGCGGCAGGCGGTCATAGGCGCCAGAGATCACCATGCCGGCGTAGGAATGCCCGACCAGAACGATGTTCTGCAGCCCATGTTCGCCGATGTAGTCCACGAGGCTGGAAATGGCGTCGTCCAGGCCCGAGGACTTGGCATCGCCGGGGCGGTTGCCCGCCAGCGTCGGCAGATGCACCTGGTGCCCGGCGGCGCGGATCGGCGCTGCGGTCTCCTCGAACAGGCTGCCGTCATGCCAGGCGCCGTGAACGATCACATAGGTCGACATGCCCTTCCCTCCCCTTGGCCGTCCTCCCGCGTCGACGGCATGGTAGCTCAGTCTGTCGGCTCGTGATAGCGCCCTTACTCGCGCATCGCGCCGCTCCAGACGGACCGATGCGGGCCCCGTGTCTTCGGCGACGATAATCGGTGTCCGTTCGCGAGCCTACGCCACGCCCTGCGGGTCACAATCAAGCGGTCCGGGCCTTGCCCCCGCGCGCCAGGGACCGACGGAGCAGACCGGCATACAATCCATGCGAAGGGTGCGGCTTCCGGGGTCGACAACGACGTTGAGGGCGTTAGGCCCGATCGCCCCGACCGGGCGAGTCATGTCGCGGATGCGGGCTCGAATGCGGGTCTCAGGGCCGGTCAGATGCCGTCCCGGTGTCTCTCCGGGGCGCGGCTCTGTCAGTGCGTGTCCGATCGTGCCTGACGATGACATCCGGCAGCATCAGCGCATCAATCAGCGCCTGGCAAAGGCCGTCGCACACCGTGCAGCCGACACAGGGGCCGTAGATCCCGTTGAGCTTGGCAAGAAGCTCCTGCGAGCGGGGCGAGGGCGGAAAGCTGCGGTCGATCTTCATCGTCTGGGTTCCGGTCTGTGACAGGACAGATCAGCTGTGACAAAACCCGGGGCCGGCTGTCAACTGGTTCCGAAACCCTCCCCTGGGATGCAGGGGTAAAAGCGCCCGGATCTCGCCGAAGCCTCGGGTATTCACGCTCCGTCACGCCTTGGGATTGCATCGTGAAAGCAAAGGGAAGTTCCGGGGGCCCCGCACTCCGCCCTGAACCCCATCGAAAACCCGGGCGTCACGGGGCGGTTTTCGTAAGACACTCCGTCATCAGCCGGGTCGCGGCAATCCAGTCCGAAAGCCGCGCGGGATTCAGCCCCATGGCATTGCCGCGCGCCGCGTCGGCCAGGTCCTCGGCCAGGTCGCACAGGCGGTAGACCGCGCCGGCCATCTCCATCCGCGCCATCAGACGGGCCTGCGCGATCTCGATCACCGCCTGCACGGCACTGCGGTCGGCCGACCCTTCGGGCAGCGCCGTCGACACCGGCTCCAGCACCTCCTGCGCCTCCCAGTAATAGCCGCTCTCGACATAGATCAGCCCCGAGACGAAGGCCGCCGATTGCGCAAGATCCTCGGGCGCCATGCCCGGCCGCGCGGTGGCGCGCAGCGCGTCAAAGGCGCCCTCGGCATGGCGCGGGGTCTGGCCGGGGACATGGGCATGAAACGGCAGGCCCGTCATCGGCAATCCGTCCGGTTCGGGCCGGACCGCCCGGTCCGGCAGAGACGGGCGGCGATCCCGGGCGTCCGGTCGCAGCCCCGGCCCATCAGCTGGCTTCCCGCAGCTTGAAGCGCTGGATCTTGCCGGTGGCGGTCTTGGGCAGCTCGGTCACGACGTCGATCCACCGGGGGTATTTCCACATGCCGATCTGGTCCTTGACGAATTGCTTCAGCGCGTCCCGGTCCACCTCCTGCCCCTCCTTGAGCACGATGAAGGCCTTCGGCTTCTCCAGCCCCTCGTCATCGCGCATGGCCACCACGGCGGCCTCGAGCACGGCGGGATGAGAGACCAGCGCCTGTTCGACCTCGAACGGCGAGACCCAGATGCCCGAGACCTTGAACATGTCATCCGTGCGGCCGCAATAAATATAGCGCCCATCCTCCCGCAGTTCGTACTTGTCCCCGGTGCGCGTCCAGTAGCCTTCGAACGTGGCGCGGCTCTTGTCGCGCTGGTTCCAGTAACCTTCTGCCGCGCTGGCGCCACGGACCAGAAGCTCTCCGATCGCGCCCGGAGAGATATCGCGCCCCGCCTCGTCCACCAGCCGCATGTCGTAGCCCGGCACCGGGCGGCCCGAGGTGCCATAGACGACGTCCTCTTTCGTGTTCGACAGGAAGATGTGCAGCATCTCGGTCGACCCGACCCCGTCGAGGATGTCGACGCCGCAAAGCCCGTGCCAGTTTCGCCCGATCTCGGCCGGCAGGGCCTCTCCGGCAGAAATGCAGGTGTGCAGCGGCGCGTCCGGCACGCCGGTCTTGCGAAAATGCTGCACCATGGCGGCATACAGCGTCGGGACGCCGCAGAAGATCGTGGGCTTCTCGGCCTCAAGGACATCGAACATCGCCTGCGGGGTCGGGCGGTCGTCGAACAGAACGGTTGTCGCGCCCACCGCCATCGGGAAGGTGATGCCATTGCCCAGACCGTAGGCGAAGAAGAGCTTCGCGGCCGAAAAGATCACGTCATTCTCGTCGATCCGCAGCACCCGCGCGCCATAGCTGTCCGACGTCGCCTTCAGCGCGGCATGGACATGTTTCACCCCCTTGGGCTGCCCGGTGGAGCCGGAGGAATAGAGCCAGAAGGCGATCTCGTCCTCGTTGACCCGAAGTGTCTCAGACGGGCCGCAACCGTCGAGGAAGGCGGGGAAGCTGGTGGTGCCGTCCGGCGCCTCTTCGCCGATCACCACGATCCGGCGCAGATGCGGCGAGGCCAGCGCGACCTCGCGCACCACGGGCCAGAGCCTCTGGCTGACGAAAAGGATCGACGCGCGGCTGTCGTCCAGGATCACCTGGTAGAGCTGCGCGGTCAGCAACGTGTTCAGAGGCACCGGAATGATCCCGGCCTTGATCGCCCCCCAGAAGGTCTGCGGGAATTCCACCTGGTCGAGCACCAGCATCAGGGCGCGGTCCTCGCGGTGGATCCCGGCGCGGTCCAGCGCGGTGGCGACCCGTCCGGCACCATCGGCAAGCGCGCCGTAGCTGAGGCTGCGCCGCAGGCCCGCCGCTTCGCGGAACGCGACCTTGTCGGCCCGCCCCTCGGCAACGTGCCGGTCGACGAAATAGGCCGCTGCATTTCCGGAGGCCGACATCATCTACCCCCCTCGACGTCGAGACTTCCGCCCGGGCACGCCAGCGCGGGCAAGCGATGCGGCCCCGGGCGTCTTCTGCGCTTTGCCCGAACGACATCCTGCAAGCCGCTCTGACCATGTGCGTCACAAGGCTCAATAAGCCATGAAATATCCAGCATTCCGCCAATCCTTAACAAACCAATCTGCCCGCCGGCGCCCGAAAACCGCGACACCGGCCGGAACGGAAACTCGCGGCCTGAACCGCGATGGAAACAGTGCCCGTATCGGGATCAATGAAACAACCCACGGGCGACAGGATCATGGCACGGGCCCGCCCTTCGGGCGAGCCTTTTTGGCCCGCGGCACCGCACGCGGCGTCATGGCACAAGGCGCGCGCCACCCGGACGGGCGCCATGGTCAGCGCCGATGCGGACTGCGGATCACCGCAACGGCCGCGCCGGAGGCCAGCCGCACAACCAGACCAGGCACCGAACGTCATCTGCCCCGCACCGCCCAAAAGCGCGGCGGCGCGGCGTCACAGGGTCCGGCGATAATGGCCCGGGGTGAAGCCCGACCAGCGCAGGAAGGCGGTGCCAAAGCTGCTCTGGTCGGCGAAGCCCAGCATGAAGGCGATCTCGGCCAGCGGCAGCCGCGCATCGGCGAGGTAGCCGCGCGCCAGACCATAACGCACCCGTTCCAGCACCTCGCGATAGCTGTGGCCCTCGCGTTCCAGCCGGCGGGCCAGGGTGCGGGTGCTGATCCCCATCTGGTCGGCAATGTCGGCCTGGCTTGGCGCGCCATGGCTCAGCCGCATGACGATCGCATCCTCGACCTCTTCCAGAATGCCCGAGGCCAGCGCCGTGCGCTGCGCCAGAAGGATGTCGCCGTAGGCCGTCAGGTGCTGCAGCAGCTTCTCGTCCGCGCCCTGCACCGGCAGGTCCAGCGCGCGCGTCGGCAGGGCGATGGCGAAACGCGGCACGTCACGGTAGATCCGGCAGCGATAGATGGTCTCCAGCTCCCCGGGCTCCAGCCGTTGCGGATCCGCGACCGAAACCCAGTCGAGCGGCACGTTGATCCCCACCGCCGCGCGCATCATCGCCAGCACCGAGCCCAGCGCGAATTCCCCGAACTGCTCCTGCCCGGCCAGCGCCACGTCGCCGAAGCCCAGCTCGATCGTGGCGCCCAGCGAGGTTTCGTCGATCGAGATCCGCGAACGGGACCGGGTGATCGGCAGGTAGCGCACGACCAGCTGCATCATCTCGCGCAGGGTAGAGGCCGAGAAGGCGAGATAGCCCAGGATCGACCCGTTGTGCGGGTCGTGTTCCACCCCCGCGCGCGCGCCGAAGGCCGGGTCGCCAAGCGCGCGGGCAAGCACCTCGAGCATGATGGCCTCGTGTGCCTGTGTCAGTTTCAGCGTGCTGTTCTGCGGCAGCTCCGGCGGCAGATGCGCCGCCTTCAGCGCCGCAGCGCGGGCCTCGGGCGTGACGCTGCGGTGGCTCAGCATCGCGCGGGCCCAGAGATCGGGCACCAATGCCGGGTGATCGTCCGGCAGCCGCGCCGCCTCCATAAGCTCCACCATTTTTGTCCGTTCCGTCCCCGTCGGGCCGCCCCCGGCCCGATCCAGTATCATCCGGCGCGAGTCTGGTCCCGGCGGGACAGGGATGTCAATCTGGCCCGCGCAGGCAACGCCGGACCGTATCCCGCAAGGCGCGGTAAGATGACGCCTTTTCGTTCCCGGCCCACCGCAGGATTGTCCGCCCCGAACTCTCCCGAGGAAGCCGCCCGCCATGGCCCGATCCAAGGACACGCCCGAAACCCGGCTGCTGGCGCCCGTGCGCGGCCTGCTGCGCCGGGCCGCCTTGCTGTCGGTGGCCGCCGGGTTGCTGTGGCCGGTGCAGGCCGCCGCCATCGCCACGGCGATTGCCGGATGGGTCGATGGCGCGCCGCTGGGGCAAAGCCTGTGGGCGGCCGCCGTCTTCGTGCTGGCCGGCGCGCTGCGGGCCGGGCTGGATCACCGGGCCGGCGGCTGGCTGTTCCGCGCCGCCGACACCGTGATCGCAGATCAGCGCGCCCGCATCACCCGCCGCGCCCTGCTGAGCCCCGGCGCCGACAGCTCGGCCGCCACTGCCGCCCTGGCCGTGCAGAAACTGCCGATGCTGCAGCCCTGGATCACCCGCTATCACATGGCGATGAGCCGGGTCATGGTGCTGCCGCTGGTGCTGATCGCGCTGACCGCCTGCCTGTCCTGGGCCGCGGCGCTGGTGCTGCTCGTGGCGTTGCCGGTAATCCCCCTGTTCATGGCGCTGATCGGCATGGCGGCCGAAGAGGCCTCGCGCCGCCAGCTCGACGAGATCGGCACGCTGAACGGCATGGTGATGGAGCGCGTCTCGGCCATGGCCGACATCCGCCTGCTGGGCGCCGCCGACCGCGCCATCGCCGATTTCGCCGGTCGCGCCGAGGCGCTGCGCAGGCGCACCATGGCGGTGCTGCGGGTGGCCTTCCTGTCCTCGACGGTGCTGGAGCTCTTTGCCGCCATCGGCGTGGCCATGGTCGCGGTCTACGTCGGCTTTTCGCTGCTGGGCGTGCTGCGCTTCGGCACCTGGGGCACGCCGCTGACGATCTGGCAGGGGGTCTTCATCCTGCTGCTGGCGCCCGACGTGTTCCAGCCGATGCGCGCGCTGGCCGCAGCCTGGCACGACCGCGCCTCGGGCCGCGCCGTCGCCGCCGAGCTGGAGCAGGCCGAGGCCGCGCCCCGCGTGCCCCTCATCGGCACCGGCGCTCCGGCCGCGCCCCTTCCCGGCCCGATTTCCCTGCGCTTGGCGGATGCACAGGCCGGGCTGCCGGGCCGCGCCCTGCCCCTGCCCGATCTCGCGCTGACGGCGGGCGAGGCGGTGGCGCTGACCGGCCCGTCCGGCGTGGGCAAATCCACCCTGCTGTCGGTGATCGCCGGGCTGACGCCTCTGGCCGAGGGCCGGCTGACGGTCTGCGGCACCGATCTGACGCCCGAGACCGCCGACGCCTGGCGCGCGCGGCTCGCCTTCCTGCCGCAGCGGGTCCATTTCCCAGACGCGCCGCTGTCGGATTTCCTCGATCCGCTGGAGACCGGCGCCGACCCGATGCCCGCGCTGGCGATTGCCCGCGCGCGGCGCGTTGTCGACCGCCTGCCCGAGGGCCTTTCCACCCGCCTGGGCGAAACCGGCGGCGGCGTGTCGGGCGGCGAGGCGCGGCGGCTGATGATCGCCCGCGCCGTGCTGATGGGCCGGGACCTTCTGGTCGCCGACGAACCCACCGCCGATCTGGACCCCGAGACCGCCGCTCTGGTGACCGAGGCGCTGCTTGCGCTCAAGGCGCGGGGCATGACGCTTCTGGTCGCCACCCATGACCCGGCGCTGGCCGCCGCGCTGGACCGGCGCGTGGAGTTCCCGGCATGAGCCCGCATCGCTGCCCTGCCCTGTCCCGGCTGGAGGACTGCGCATGAGCGCCCGCAACCGCCCGCTGTGGCGGGCCATCCGCCTGCTGCTGGGCGCCTCACCCTGGGCCTTTGCGCGGGGCGCGGCGCTGGCGGTGCTGGTGCTGGCCTTCGGCGCGGCGCTGCTGGGGCTGTCGGGCTGGTTCATCACGGCGACCGGGATCGCCGGGCTGGCGGGTGTGGGCGTGGCCTTTGACACGTTCCGCCCCGCCGCCGGGATCCGCTTCTTCGCGCTGGGGCGCACCGTCTCGCGCTATGGCGAACGCCTGCTGACCCATGACGCCACGCTGCGGGCGCTGGCGGCGCTGCGCGTGGCGCTGCTGCGGCGGCTGACGCAGGCGGATGCGGCGACGCTGGCGCGGACGCGAGGCGAAAGCGCACTGACGCGGCTGACCTCGGATGTCGATGCGCTGGACGGGCTGCTGCTGCGCCTGCTGCTGCCGGGGCTGGCGGCCGTGGTGACCTACGCGCTGACCGGGCTGCTGATCTGGGCCATTGCCGGGCCGGTGGTGGCACTGGTGCTGATCCTGGGCACGCTGCCGCTGGCCGGCCTGTTGCTGCGCGCCCTGGCACGCCGGGCGGCCGCGCCGTCCGAGGCGGGCGAGGTGCGGCTGCAGGACCTGCAGCGCAGCCTGATCGACGCGATGCGCGACCGCACCGCCCTGGTGCTGGCGGGCCGGCTTCCGGCCCGGTCCGAGGCGCTGGCCGAGACCGACGCGCAGGCCCGCGCGGCGCAGGCCGCGCAGGACCGGGCCGAACGCACCGCCGCAGCGGGGTTTGCCCTGCTGACCACGGGCGTTGTCGCCGCCGCTCTGGTGGCCGGCGCCCTGCTGGTGCAGGCGGAACGGCTCGATCCCGCCCGCGCAGCCATCGCGCTTTTCGTGGCGCTGGCGCTGGCCGAATGCTGGCCCCCGCTGCAACGCGCCATGGCCGAGATGGGGCGGATGCGCGCCGCCGCCGGGCGCCTTTTCGATCAGTCCACACCCGCCGAACCCGTGCCACCCGCCCCGGCCACCGACGGCCCGCTGCTGGTCATCGACCGCCCCGGCCTGACGCTCACCCTGAACCCCGGCGAGGCGGCCGCGCTCACCGGGCCCAGCGGCGCGGGCAAGACCCGGCTGCTGATCGCGATCGCCGGGCTGGCACCGGGCGAGTCGCAGGGGCTGAGCCTGCAAGGCCGCCCGCCCGAGGCGATTGCGGAGGCGGAGCTGCGCGACATGGTGACACTGGTGCCGCAGCGCAGCGCACTTCTGGCGGGCACGATCCGCGACAATCTCTCTCTCGCCGCAGCCGAAAACACCGGGGACGAGGCGCTCTGGGAGGTGCTCGACACCGTCGCGCTGGCCGATACGCTCCGCGCCCGCGACGGGCTTGAGACGCGGCTGGGCGAAGGCGGCTCGGGACTCTCGGGCGGGGAAACAAGGCGTCTGACGCTGGCCCGGGCGATCCTGCGCCGCCCGCGCCTTCTGCTGCTCGACGAACCGACAGAGGGGCTGGACGCGGCGACCGCGGACCGGGTCATGTCGAACCTGCGCAAGTCGCTGCCGGAAACGGCAATTCTGGCCGCGCTCCACCGGGGGGACCGTCATGCAATCTTTGCAAGACGGATTGGACTTTCTTTGTGACGAAGTCACACAATACTCTGCCCGACGACGGGTAAGCCTGCCGCACCAAGGGCCCGATGCGGCCCCCGCCGACATCGCGGCCCCCGCCCGATCGCGGCCCCCGCCCCCAACGCGGGCCCCCGACCCATCGCGGGCCCGCGTGGACCGAAGCAATGGAGACCTGAATGGACCTCGATATTGTCGAGCTGTCTCGCCTGCAATTCGCGATGACGGCGATGTTCCACTTCCTCTTCGTGCCGCTGACGCTGGGTCTGTCGATCCTCGTCGCGATCATGGAGACGGTGTACGTGATGACGGACCGCCCGATCTGGCGACAGATGACCAAGTTCTGGGGCATGCTCTTCGGGATCAACTTCGTGCTTGGCGTGGCGACCGGCCTCACGATGGAATTCCAGTTCGGCATGAACTGGTCCTACTTCAGCCACTACGTCGGCGACGTCTTCGGCGCCCCGCTGGCGATCGAGGGGCTGATGGCCTTCTTCCTCGAGGCGACCTTCGTCGGCCTGTTCTTCTTCGGCTGGGACAAGCTGTCGAAGACGGCGCATTGCGCGGTGGCCTGGCTGGTGGCCGCGGGGTCGAACTTCTCGGCGCTGTGGATCCTGATCGCCAACGGCTGGATGCAGCACCCGGTGGGCGCGCGGTTCAACCCCGACACGATGCGGATGGAGATCACCTCGTTCTACGAGGTGCTGACCAACTCGGTCGCGCAGGCGAAATTCGTGCACACCGTCTCGGCCGGCTATGTCTGCGCCTCGGTCTTCGTGCTGGGCGTCTCGGCCTGGTACCTGCTGCGCGGGCGGCATATCGAACTGGCGAAGCGGTCGATGACCGTGGCGGCCTCCTTCGGGCTGGCAGCCTCGCTGTCGGTCGTCGTGCTGGGCGATGAATCCGGCTATGACGCCGGGCTGAACCAGAAGATGAAGATGGCCGCGATCGAGGCCATGTGGGAGACCGAGCCGGCGCCCGCCTCCTTCACCCTCTTCGGCATCCCCGACCAGGAAGAGCGCGAGACGAAATACGCGATCCGCATTCCCTGGGTCATGGGCCTGATCGGGACGCGGTCGCTGACCGAACAGATCCCCGGCATCGACAACCTCGTGGATCAGGCGCACCAGAAGATCCGCAGCGGCATCGTCGCCTATGACGCGCTGATGAAGATCCAGGCCGACCGCGAGAACGTGCCGCAGACGGTGCGCGACACCTTCCGCACCCACGAGGACGACCTGGGCCACGCGCTTTTGCTGCTGCGCTACACCGACGACCCGCGCATGGCGACCGAAGCCCAGATCACCCAGGCCGCCAACGACACGGTGCCGCAGGTCTTCCCGATCTTCTGGGGCTTCCGGATCATGGTGGGCCTGGGCTTCTCCTTCATCCTGCTGATGGCCTTCTTCTTCTGGCGCTCCAGCTTCTGCAACCAAAGCTATCCCCGCTGGGCGCTGTGGATCGCGGTGATCTGGATCCCGACGCCGTGGATCGCGGCCGAGATGGGCTGGATCGTCGCCGAATACGGGCGCCAGCCCTGGACGGTGGACGGCGTCCTGCCGACCGCGCTGTCGGTCAGCCACCTGACGATCCAGGACGTGGCGCTGACGCTGGCCGGCTTCGTCACCTTCTATTCGCTGCTCTTCATCGTCGAGATGGGCCTGATGCTGAAATACATCCGCAAGGGTCCGACCGAGGATGTCGAGGAAACCGAAGACTGGACCCGCCGCCACGAGGCGCGCATGCGCGGCACCGGCACCATCGCAACCCCCGCGGAGTGACCTGACATGATCCTTTACGAACTCATCTCCTACGACGTGATGCGCGTGATCTGGTGGCTGCTGCTGGGCGTGCTGCTGATCGGCTTTGCCATGACCGACGGTTTCGACATGGGGGTCGGCGCGTTGCTGCCCTTCGTCGGCAAGACGGATGTGGAACGTCGTGTCATCATCAACACCGTCGGCCCCGTCTGGGAAGGCAACCAGGTCTGGTTCATCCTCGGCGGCGGCGCGATCTTCGCCGCCTGGCCACCCTTGTACGCGGTCAGCTTCTCGGGCTTCTACCTGGCGATGTTCCTTGTGCTCGCCGCGCTGATCCTGAGGCCCGTGGCGTTCAAGTACCGCTCCAAGCGCGAATTTTCCGCCTGGCGCAACGGCTGGGACTGGGCGCTGTTCATCGGCGGCGCGGTGCCGGCGCTGGTCTTCGGCGTGGCGGTGGGCAACGTGCTGCTGGGCGTGCCCTTCGAACTGACGCCCCAGCTGATCCCGATGTACCCCGGCAGCGCCTTCGGCAAGCTCTTCGGCCTGCTGAACCCCTTCGCGCTGCTCTGCGGGGCGGTGTCGCTGTCGATGCTGCTGACCCATGGCGCGGCCTGGCTGTCGCTGAAGACCCGGGGCAACATCGCCGCCCGCGCCCGCGACATCGGCGCGATGAGCGGGCTGGTCACCATCGTCGGCTACGCGGTGGCGGGGCTGATCCTGCTCTTCTTCATCGACGGCTACGCGATCGTCGGCGAGGTGGTGAAGGACGGCCCCTCGAACCCGCATTTCTCGGAGGTCGAACGCACGGGCAGCTGGCTTGCCGCCTATCTGGACCGGCCCTGGATCGTCATCGCGCCCATCTGCGGGTTCCTTGGCATGTTCATGGTGATGAAGGGCCTGCGCGAGGACCGGGCCGAGGTCGCCACGCTGCTGTGGTCCAAGCTCGGCATCTTCGGGGCGATCTCGTCCGTGGGGCTGACGATCTTCCCCTTCCTGCTGCCCTCGACGCTGGATCCCACGTCGTCGCTGACGGTCTGGGATGCCTCATCCTCGCACCAGACGCTGTTCATCATGATGGTCGCCACGGTGATCTTCATGCCGCTGATCCTGGCCTACACGGCCTGGGTCTATTCCGTGCTCTGGGGCAAGGTGACCGAGGACGAGGTCACCGGCAATTCGCACAGCTACTGAGGAAAGGAACCGACAGATGTGGTATTTCGCATGGGTCCTGGGCCTGCCGCTGGCCGCGGTCTTCGCGGTCATGAACGCGATGTGGATCGAGATGCAGAACGATCGCAAGCTGGCCGCCGAAGCCGATGGCCAGCGCACCGACGCAAGCGGGCCAGGCACCGGATCCTGACACCGCGTCCCGGGGCGGGACAGCCCCGGGGCGGTACACCCGGCCCTGCCGGCGTGATAGCCTTTGGCCCGGACCCATCGGTACGGAGGACGAAAATGGCAGCGCACACAGACAGCTGGATCGACCGGTTCGAAGGGCTTGCCCGCCTGCCGCAGGATCTGCGCAGGACCCTGACCGAGGGCAGCCAGGTCGTCGAGGTGCCCGCCGGCACCCAGATCTTCGCGCCGGGACAATCGGCCGACAACCTGCTGCTGCTGCTCGACGGCACGGTCCGGGTGCAGCAGAAATCCGACACCGGGCGCGAGGTCTTCCTCTACCGCGTCCATGCCGGGGAAAGCTGCGTGCTGACCACCGCCTGCATGCTGGCCTTCGAGGATTACGCCGCCGACGGCATCGCCGAGACGGACGTGCGCGCCGTGGCCATCCCGCGCGCCACCTTCGACACGCTCGCCGCGCAATCGCCGGTGTTCCGCGAATTCATCTTCACCGCCTATTCGAGGCGGATCACCGATCTCTTCTCGCTGATCGACGATATCGTCTTCCAGAGGATGGACGTGCGCCTGGCCGCCCGCCTGCTGGAGCTCGCCGACGACGGCGACACCGTCAACGCCACCCATCAGGTGCTGGCCAACGAACTGGGCACCGCGCGCGAGGTGGTCTCGCGCACGCTGTCGGAATTCCAGCGCCGCGGCTGGGTCGAGCAGGAGCGCGGCAAGGTCCACCTGGTGGGCCGCGCCGGGCTGGACCGGCTCGCGCGCTCGGCGGGCGAACGGTGACCGGGTCCGGGCGGATCGCCCCGCCCCCGCACCGCCAGCCGCCCCTGCAACATCAGCATCAGCTCACCGGAGCCCGGCCATGATCCCGATCCTCTCTGCCCGCAAACGCTTCTCGGACCTGTCCGAACAGGAAATCCTCGCGCTCGCCATCTCCTCGGAAGAGGACGACGCCCGCATCTACCGCAGCTATGCCGACCGCCTGCGCGAGGAATTTCCCCATACCGCCGCGGTCTTTGACACCATGGCCGGCGAAGAGGACGAGCACCGCCAGCGCCTGATCGACCGGCACAAGGCGCGCTTCGGCAACACGATCCCGCTGATCCGGCGCGAACACGTCTCGGGCTATTACCAGCGCCGCCCGGTCTGGCTCGTCGAGAACCTCTCGCTGGAACGGATCCGCGAGGAAGCGCTGCTGATGGAGCGCGAGGCCCACGAATTCTATCTCAACGCCGCCCGGCGCACGCAGGATGCCGACACGCGCAAGCTGCTGGGCGATCTCGCGGTGGCCGAGGCAGGCCACGAGGAAAGCGCGCTGAAGGCCGAGGCCGCCCATGTCACCGACGAAGGCGCCGAGGACGAGAAGCTGGTCGCGCACCGCCGCTTCCTGCTGACCTGGGTGCAGCCGGGACTGGCGGGGCTGATGGACGGCTCCGTCTCGACCCTTGCGCCGATCTTCGCCACCGCCTTCGCCACCCATGACACCCACACGACCTTCCTCGTCGGGCTCGCCGCCTCCGTGGGCGCCGGGATCTCCATGGGCTTCACCGAGGCCGCCTCGGACGATGGCGTGCTCTCGGGCCGCGGCTCTCCGGTCAAGCGCGGCCTGGCCTCGGGCGTGATGACCATGCTGGGCGGGCTGGGCCATGCGCTGCCCTACCTGATCACCGATTTCTGGACCGCCACGATCATCGCGATCACCGTCGTCTTCGTCGAACTCTGGGCCATCGCCTGGATCCAGAACCGCTATATGCAGACGCCGTTCTGGCGCGCCACGCTACAGGTGGTGGTCGGCGGCGCGCTGGTCTTTGCCGCCGGGGCGCTGATCGGCGGCGGATAAAAAACCGCGTCAGCCGGGCCTCTTGGCGCCAGAAAGTCTTTGCACTCGCCGCCTGCGCGCGCAGCCGATATGCAGTAATCTGTGCGAACGGTGACGATGTCACCGTCGATTTGCCCGGACCTGTGGCAAAAGCCTGCCTGACGCTGATTCCAAGGAGGTTGTCATGCACGTGAACATGGGAAAGGCCGACCGCGCCATCCGCATCGCGATCGCCGCGGTCCTTCTGTACCTGGCCTTCGGCACCGCGCTGGCCGCGGCCGGACTTCTGCACTGGCTCGCCATCGCGGTGGCGGCCATTTTCGTCCTGACATCCCTCGTCGGACTCTGTCCGCTCTACAGCATCATCGGCCTCAAGACCTGCCGCGATTGCTGATCCCATCGGAGGAGAGACCCCTATGACCTACAATGTGAACCTTGATATCAAACCCGACGTCCATGCCGTCTTCGACCCGGCGACCAACACGATCTCGTATGTGGTGAAGGACCCGGGCAGCAATGCCTGCGCCATCGTCGATTCCGTCATGGACATCGACTATGCCGCCGGCCGCATCAGCTATGAACATGCCGACGAGCTGATCGACTACGTCCAGTCCAACGGGCTGAAGCTGGAATGGCTGATCGAAACCCATGTCCATGCCGATCACCTCTCGGCCGCGCCCTATATCCAGAGCAAGCTGGGCGGCAAGCTGGGCATCGGCCGCAACATAACCATGGTGCAGGACACCTTCGGCAAGGTCTTCAACGAAGGCACCGAGTTCCAGCGCGACGGCTCGCAGTTCGACAAGCTGTTCGATGACGGCGACACCTACACGGTCGGCGGGATGGAATGCCTGGCGATCCACACGCCCGGCCACACGCCGGCCTGCATGACCCACGTGATGGGCGACGCGGCCTTCGTCGGCGACACGCTCTTCATGCCCGACGGCGGTTCGGCCCGGGCCGATTTCCCCGGCGGCGATGCCGGCACGCTGTACGATTCGATCCAGAAGGTGCTGAGCCTGCCGGACGAGACCCGGCTTTTCATGTGCCACGATTACGGCCCGAATGGCCGCGACATCCAGTGGGAAACCACCGTGGCCGAAGAGAAGGCGCACAACATCCACGTGGGCGGCGGCAAGACCAGGGAAGAGTTCGTCAAGTTCCGCACCGAGCGCGACGCCCAGCTGGCCATGCCCAAGCTGATCATCCCCTCCTTGCAGGTGAACATGCGCGGCGGCGACCTGCCGCCCGCGGACGAGGACGGCAAGCGCTTCCTCAAGGTGCCGCTGAACGGGCTCTGACCCGGGACCGCACCGCACCCACCCCGGGGGCCCCAGGGACCGTGACGGTCCGCCCCCCCGGCAGGCCATGCCGCCTGCCATCCGATCCCGGGACGGGGCTGACCGGCCCCGCCCGCCTTGCCTGACAGGTGCCCCGATGACGAGCCTCCGCCGCTACCTGCCCATTCTCGACTGGGGCAGCCGCTACGACCGCAACGCCTTTTCCAACGACATGATCGCGGCGGTGATCGTGACGATCATGCTGATCCCGCAATCGCTGGCCTATGCGCTGCTGGCGGGCCTGCCGCCCGAGGCGGGCATCTATGCCTCGATCGCGCCGATCATCCTTTATGCCATCTTCGGCACCTCGCGCGCCCTGGCCGTGGGGCCGGTTGCCGTCGTCTCGCTGCTGACCGCCGCCGCCATCGGAGAGGTCGCCGAAGCGGGCACCGCCGGCTATGTCGCCGCCGCGCTGACGCTGGCCTTCCTGTCGGGCGGCTTCCTCCTACTGCTGGGCGTGTTCCGGCTGGGCTTTCTGGCCAATTTCCTGTCGCACCCGGTGATCGCGGGCTTCATCACCGCCTCCGGCATCCTGATCGCGGCCAGCCAGCTCAAGCATATCCTCGGCATCCAGGCCGGCGGCCACACGCTGATCGAACTCGTCGTCTCGCTGGTCGGGCACCTGCCCGACACCAACCTCATCACGCTGATCATCGGCGTCGCCGCGACCGGCTTCCTGTTCTGGGTCCGCAAGGGGCTGAAGCCGCTGCTGCGCCGCCTCGGCCTGTCGCCGAAAGCCGCCGACATCGCGCAGAAGGCCGGCCCCGTGGCCGCCGTCGTCGTCACCACTGTCGCGGTCTGGGCCTTCGGGCTCGAAGCGCGCGGCGTCTCGATCGTGGGCTCCGTGCCCCAGGCGCTGCCGCCGCTGACGCTGCCGTCCTTCTCGCCCAACCTGATCGGCGCGCTGCTGATGCCGGCGATCCTGATCTCGGTCATCGGCTTCGTCGAATCCATCTCGGTCGCGCAGACGCTGGCCGCCAAGAAGCGCCAGAAGATCGACCCGGACCAGGAACTGATCGGCCTGGGCGCCGCCAACCTCGGCGCGGCCTTCACCGGCGGCTACCCGGTCACGGGGGGCTTTTCGCGCTCCGTCGTGAATTTCGACGCCGGGGCCGAAACACCCGCCGCGGGCGCCTATACCGCCGTGGGCCTCGCCATCGCCGCCGTCGCACTGACGCCGCTGATCTATTTCCTGCCCAAGGCCACGCTGGCCGCCACGATCATCGTCGCGGTCCTCAGCCTTGTCGATTTCTCGATCCTGAAAAAGACCTGGGCCTATTCCCGCGCCGATTTCATCGCGGTCGCGGCGACGATCCTGCTGACGCTCGGCTTCGGGGTAGAGGCAGGCGTGTCCGCCGGGGTGATCATCTCGATCATGCTGCACCTGAACAAGACCGCCCGCCCCCATGTGGCCGAGGTCGGCCTGGTCCCCGGCACCCACCATTTCCGCAACATCAACCGCCACCGGGTGGAAACCGACCCGTCCATGGTGACCCTGCGGGTGGACGAGAGCCTCTATTTCGTGAACGCCCGCTTCCTCGAGGACCTGGTCCTGCGCCGCATCGCCAATTGCCCCGGGATCCGCAACGTCGTGCTGCAATGTTCGGCGGTGAACGAAATCGACTTCTCCGCGCTCGAAAGCCTCGAGGCCCTGAACGAGCGCCTGACCGAGCTGGGCATCGGCCTGCACCTCTCCGAGGTCAAGGGCCCGGTCACGGACCGCCTGCGCAAGACGCATTTCCTCGACCATCTGAACGGAGAGATCTTCCTGTCGCAATACCACGCCTGGGCCGCCCTCGCCCAGTCGCCGGAAGCCCGCCAGACCTCATGCCCGAGGGCAGCTGAGTAACCCCGAGGGTGCGCGAGCCGCGACGGCGGGATGGAGTATTTTTCCAAAGGTGAAGACAGCGGCGTGGCGCGAAGATCCTGAACGGATCGTTAACGCGCCCTCGCAACCCCTTGATTCATAACGCCCGGGCTCCTGTCCCACGCGTGGGACATACGCCGCGCCCCTGTCGTCACCTGCCCAGATACCTCGGCCCATCCCCGTGCGCCGCCCCAGGGGCAAGAGCACGTCCCCCTGTCTTCTTCTTGGACCAAAATACTCCGGCACGCCCCCCGCCGCAGGCGCGCCCTCAGTCCTGGTGCGCCTCGTCCAGCACCCGCATCGGATCGCTCCGGCACGGCACCTGCCTGGCCCAGTCGCCATACTCCCCGGTCGTCGCCCGTTCGTACAACGCCTCCAGCGCGCCGATCGGGTCGCTTTCGTGGAAATCCACCCGCAGGGTCAGCGGCGCCTGGTCCGGATGCAGGATCAGCAACGCGGCAGAATAAAGCCCACGCATGTCGCTTCCCGCCATCTGCGCCGCCCGAAGCGCCGACAGCAGACGCCGGGCAAAGCCGTCCTGACCGGCGAGGTAGGTGTCGGCCAGGGCCTCCACAACATCCATTGAGGCCAGCATGTTGCCCGCCGCCACCCCGCCCTCGAAGGCGCGGCTGTGCATCAGGGGCGTGTTGCTGACCCCCGTGAAGGCCGAGGCGCGGCCCGAGGTATCCAGAGCCGACAGCTGCCGCCAGTCGCGCCCCGTGTCCGGCCCGGTGACGCGGGTCACCGCCGTGCCGGCGTCGAGACCGTCCGCCATCATGTCCAGCACGTCCTCGCCCCAGAAGGTCGAGGGCGCCGCGCCCTGGCTGGCCGACATGCCGGCGCCCAGCCGCCCACGCAGCACCCAGCCGCCCACGCACAGAGAGCCCGTCGCGGCGACACCACCCAGCGCCCCGCTGTCTGAATCCTTGGCAAGTAAAGAGAAAGTCATGCGTCATCCCGTCTGGTCGGCCAACAAATTATCATGAAAAATTGACCGGTACAAATTATCACGATAAATTAGGGATTAACAAAAAATCCAATCGGGAGCCAATGACATGAGCCTTTTCCGCCTGACGCGCCGGACCGTGATGGCCGCCGCGACCTCTTTCCTGGCACTGGGGGCCGCGACGCTGCCCGCCAGCGCTCAGACCCCGCCCGGTGTCCTGATCGTCGGCCAGATCGCCGAGCCGAAGTCGCTGGACCCGGCGGCGGTGACCGCGGTCAACGATTTCCGGATCCTCGTGAACCTCTACGAGGGGCTGGTGCGCTACAAGCCCGGCACGCTTGAGGTCGAACCCCAGCTGGCGACCGGGTGGGAGATTTCCGAGGACGGGACCGAATACACCTTCACCCTGCGCGAGGGCGTGACCTTCCACGACGGCACCCCGTTCAACGCCGAGGCGGTGAAGTTCAACTTCGACCGGATGCTGGATGAAAGCCATCCGTTCCACGACACCGGCCCATTCCCGCTGGCCTTCTTCTTCTCCTCCGTCGAAAAGACCGAAGTGGTCGACGACATGACGGTGAAGTTCACGCTGAGCGCACCTTACGCGCCCTTCCTGTCCAACCTCGCCTATCCCACGGGCCTCATGGTCTCGCCCGCGGCCGTGGAAGCCGGCGGCGCCGATTTCGGGCGCAGCCCGGTGGGCACCGGGCCGTTCACCTTCGCCGAATGGCGCTCGAACGAGGCGGTGGTGATCGAGAAGAACGCCGATTACTGGGGCGAACCGGCCGGCACCGAGGCCGTCGTCTTCCGTCCGATCACCGATGCCAATACCCGCGTGGCCGAGATGCTGGCCGGGGGCATCGACATGATGGTCGAGGTGCCGCCCACGGCACTTGGCCAGTTCCAGGGCGAGAGTTTCAACGTGGTCGAACAGGCGGGCCCGCATGTCTGGTTCCTGATCCTGAACGCCAAGGAAGGCCCCTTTGCCGACAAGGCCGTGCGCCAGGCCGCGAATTACGCGATCAACAAGGAAGCGATCGTCAACGACGTGCTCGAAGGCACAGCCGAGGTCGCCGCCGGCCCCACGCCGCCGGCCTTCGCCTGGGCCTATAACGAGGATCTCGATCCCTATCCCTATGACCCGGAGAAGGCGAAGGACCTGCTCGCCCAGGCCGGGGCCGAGGGCGCCGAGCTGACCTTCTTTGTCACCGAAGGCGGATCCGGCATGCTGGACCCGATCCCGATGGGCACGGCGATCCAGGCCGACCTGAACGCCGTGGGCTTCGACGTCAGCATCGAAACCTATGAATGGAACACCTTCCTCGGAGAGGTGAACCCCGGGCTCGAAGGCAAGGCCGACATGGCCGAGATGGCCTGGATGACCAACGATCCCGATACCCTGCCCTACCTTGCCCTGCGCACCGATGCCTGGCCCGACAAGGGGGGCTTCAACTCGGGTTACTATTCCAACCCAGAGGTCGACGCCCTGCTGGAAGAAGCCCGCACCGCCACCGACCAGGAGACGCGGGCCGAACTCTACAAGCAGATGCAGGAGATCGTGCAGGAGGATGCGCCCTGGGTCTTCGTGGCGAACTGGAAACAGAATGCCGTGACCAGCGACCGCGTCGAGGGCTTCGAACTGGAACCCTCGTTCCTGCTGCAGCTGTCCTCGGTCGTGAAGAACTGATCCTGCCGCGGGCCGGGCGCCAGCCCCGGCCCGCGGGTCAAAACTTTCCCTGAAAGTTTTGCGAAGACTTTTCAGGAAAAGTCTTTCAAACGGCACGGTCCCGCGCGGGCCCAGCGGAGGTTTGAAGACAGATGGGCGCATATATCGTCAAACGGCTGATCTCGGCGATCCCGGTGCTGTTCGGCATCACGGTCATCGTCTTCCTGATCATGGCCATGATCCCCGGGGACCCGGCCACCGCCATCCTGGGCTCTTACGCCACGCCGGAGAATGTCGAGAAGCTGAACCGAGACCTTGGGCTCGATAAACCCATGGTGCAGCGGTATTTCATCTGGCTCGGCAACATGCTGACCGGGGATTTCGGCCGCTCCTTCAGCCTCAACCGCCCGGTGCTGGACGAGATCCTCGAACGGTTCTCGGCCACGCTAATCCTTGCCGGCGTCTCCTTCGTGCTGTGTTCGCTGCTCGGCATCCTTGCCGGGGTCGTTTCGGCCGCCCGGCAATACGGGTTTGCCGACAAGGCGATCACCTTCACCGTGCTGATCGGAATCTCGGTGCCCAGCTTCTTTCTCGGCATGATGATGATCCTGCTTTTCGCGGTGAAACTCCGCTGGCTGCCGGTTTCGGGCATGTATGCCATCTATGGCGGCGGGGATCTGCCCGACCTGATCTATCACCTGATCATGCCCGCCCTGGCGCTGGCTGCCGTCGCCACCGGGGTTGTTGCCCGCCTGTCGCGCTCGGCCATGCTGGAGGTGCTGCGCCAGGATTACATCCGCACCGCCCGCGCCAAGGGCGTGCCCGAGGGCCGCGTGATCTATGGCCATGCGCTCCGCGCGGCCATGGTGTCGATCATCCCCGTGCTTGGCATCCAGGCGGGGTTCGTCCTGTCGGGCGCCGTCTATATCGAGATGGTGTTCCAGTGGCCCGGCATCGGCCGCATGCTCGTCGACGCCATCCTCAAGCGCGACATCCTGCTGGTGCAGGGCGGCGTGGTCTTTGTCGCGGGCTGCTACGTGCTTTTCAACATCGCCGTGGACGTGGCCCAGGGCCTGCTGGATCCGAGGATCAAGACATGACCGCCTTCCTGAAGCTGCTGTTCCGCAACCGGCTGGCCGCGATGGGGGCCGTCGTGATCGCGAGCATCCTCGTGCTGGCCATCCTCACGCCGCTGCTGCCCTTGCCCGAGCCCAATGTCACCAACACCGCCGACCGGTTCCAGCGCCCCTTCACCGAGGGCCACCTGCTGGGCACCGACCACCTGGGCCGGGACCTGCTCTCGCGGCTCCTCTGGGGCACGCGGCTGTCGCTGGCCGTAGGCATCGCCGCGGCCTTTGTCGCCGCCACCATCGGCTCGGCCATCGGGATCATCGCCGGCTATTACGGCGGGCGCACCGACAACCTGATCATGCGCGGCGTCGACATGCTGATGGCCTTTCCCTACATCCTGCTGGCGCTGGCCATCGTCGCCGCCCTCGGCCCCGGGTTGCTGAACGCGCTGATCGCCGTGGCCGCCGTCAACATCCCCTTCTTCGCGCGCAATATCCGGGGCATCACCGTGTCGCTGGCGGGCCGCGAATTCGTGGATGCCGCGCGGCTTGCAGGCAAGGGCCACGCCAGCATCATCCTGACCGAGGTCCTGCCCAACGTGCTGCCGGTCATCGTGATCGCCATGTCCACGACCGTCGGCTGGATGATCCTGGAAACCGCCGGTCTCTCCTTCCTCGGGCTGGGCAGCCAGCCGCCGCAGGCCGATCTCGGCTCCATGCTGGGCGAGGCGCGCGCGGCGCTGATCACCGCGCCGCATACCTCGGTCGTGCCGGGCATCATGATCTTTCTCATCGTGATGAGCGTGAACCTTCTGGGCGACGGGGTGCGCGACGCGCTGGACCCGCGCCTGAAATCCGGCGCGCTCAGCCGGCCGCGCGCCATCACGCAGGTCGACCGCACGTCCCCCGCGCCCGCGACACCGCAGAAGGGCGTGCTGGACCTGCAGGAGCTTGAAACCCAGTTCCACGTCGGCCCGCGCGTCTACCGCGCGGTGGGCGGTGTCTCGCTTCATGTGGAACCCGGCGAATGCCTTGGCGTGATCGGCGAAAGCGGGTCGGGCAAATCCGTCACGGCGCTGTCGGTCATGGGCCTTGTCGCCTCGCCGCCCGGTGTGATCACAGGCGGCGCGGTGAAGTTCGGCGGCGAGGATCTGCTTGGCGCCTCCTACGAGAGCCTGCGCCGAAAGCGCGGCGACAAGGTGGCCTATATCTTCCAGGACCCGCTCGCCACGCTGCACCCGCTTTACAAGGTCGGAGACCAGATGATCGAGGCGATCCAGTCCCACCACAAGGTGTCGAAATCCAAAGCCCGCGCCCGCGCGCTGGAGCTGTTCGAGGCGGTGCGCATCCCCAATCCGACAAGCCGGCTGGACAATTACCCGCACGAAATGTCGGGCGGCATGCGCCAGCGGGTCGGCATCGCCATGGCGATGGTCAACGACCCCGAGGTGATCATCGCGGACGAGCCCACCACCGCCCTGGACGTCACCGTGCAGGCGCAGATCCTCGCCCTGCTCGACGATCTCCGCCGCGAACGCGGGCTGGCGATCGTCTTCATCACCCATGATTTCGGGGTCGTGGCCCAGCTCTGCGACCGGATCGCGGTGATGTACGCGGGCCGCATCGTCGAGGAAGGCCCGACGGCCGCCGTGCTCGACGCGCCGGCGCATCCCTATACCGCCCGCCTGATCGCCTGCGTGCCCGAACTTGGCGGTGGTCGCCGTCGGCTGGAGGCGATCCCCGGCCTGCCCCCGGTGGTCGACAATCTGCCCGAAGGCTGCGCCTTTGCGCCCCGCTGTGCCAAGGCGACGCCCGACTGCCAGCGCGGCGAGATCGCGCTGGAGGGCGCCGGCGCCCGCGCCGTGCGCTGCATCCATCCAGAGGAGGCCGTGGCATGAGCGATCTGGCGCTGAAAGTCACCGACCTGTCCAAGACCTTCCCGCTGGCCAAGCCGCTGTTTCGCGCAGCCCCCCCCGGCGTGCGCGCGGTCCGTCCCATGAGCTTTGACGTGCCCAAGGGCGAAACCCTTGGCATCGTGGGGGAATCCGGCTGCGGGAAATCCACGCTGGCGCGGATGCTGGTGGGGCTGCTGACGCCCACAACCGGCCATATCCAGATCGCCGGCGCCAAGCCCGACCTTGGCGATCCGGCGGCCTTCGGCAAGCTGATCCAGTACGTGTTCCAGGACCCGATCTCGTCCCTGAACCCGCGCAAGACGATCCGCCAGATCATGGAAGCGCCCCTGAGGCAGCTCTACGGCATGGCCAGGGCCGAGCGTGACACCCGCATTGCCCAGATCTTCGACAGCGTAAACCTGCGCGAGGAATTCCTCGACCGCTACCCGCATGAATTCTCGGGCGGGCAGGCCCAGCGGATCGGCATCGCCCGGGCCCTGGCGGCGGCGCCCGAGATCATCGTGCTGGACGAACCGGTCTCGGCGCTGGATGTGTCGGTCCAGGCGCAGGTGCTCAACCTGCTGGCCGACCTGCGCCGCGAATTCGGCCTGACCTACCTGTTCATCAGCCACGACCTGGCGGTGGTCGAGGCGGTCAGCGACCGCGTCGTGGTGTTGTACTTTGGCGCCGTTGTCGAAATCGGCCGGGCCGAGACGATTTTCAACGCGCCCAAACATCCCTATACGAAACTGCTTGCCGACAGTGCCCCTGTCGTCGGCCGGCCGCTCACGGCACCCGAGCAGAAGGGCACCGAGCTGCCCGATCCGCTGAACCCGCCGCCCGGCTGTGCCTTTGCCGGGCGCTGTCCGCGGGCGACCGACATCTGCCGGCGCGACGATCCGGCCCTGACCCTGATGGGAGACGATCAGTTTGCCGCCTGCCACCACCCGATCGAAGACTGAGCCACGGCAAAGCAGGCCGGCCCGGGTCGCCGAAGAGATCAAGGACTGGGTCGTGGAACAGGGCCTGCAACCCGGCGACAGGTTGCCGGGCGAGGCCGAGCTGATGGCCCGCTATTCCATGGCCAAGGGCACGATCCGCGAGGCGATGCGCATCCTCGAGGCCCAGGGCCTGATCAAGACGCGCACCGGCCCCGGCGGCGGATCCTTCGTGCATGAGGTCAGCCGCGGACGGGCCAAGGCGCTTTTGGGAAACTACTTTTACTTCAAGGACCTGACCGTCGGCGACATCTATCAGCTGCGCCGCGCGCTGGAACCGGAACTGGCCGCATCGCTGGCCGGGACCCTGCCCGAGGACGTGCTGGTGGCGCTTGAAGAGAACATCGCGCAATATTCCGAGCCGGCGACGACGCTGGACGAGGAACGCGAACAGCACGTCGCCTCGCTGCAATTCCACGCGATCCTGGCGGAGCAGTCCGGCAATTCGCTGCTCAGCTTCGTGATCGACTTCATGGTCAAGCTGCTGGCGGACCTGACCGTCTACCGCAAGCTTTACGAACCCATCAACCGCGAGCTCTGGGAAAAGGGCCGCGACTACCAGGTGCGGCTGGTGATGGCGCTGCGGGCGGGCGACAAGGGCGCCGCCCGCGCGGTGATGAACGCCCATATGGACACCGCCTGGCGCCTGATGCGCGGCCAGGAGGTGAAGATGATGAAGCGGTTCATCGACGAATAGGTGCGCCGGACCACCCGCAATGAGGCACCCTGCGAAGGGTGACGAATGACCCGCCGCGCAGGGCTCAGCCCATCTGGTAGCCGGGCGTCGACAGGGAAATCTCCGTCTCCTCCTCGTCCATGTCCTCGGGGATCTCCTCGAACAGCGGGGTCGTCATGTAGCGTTCGCCGGTATCGGGCAGCATCGCCAGGATCACCGTGCCGGGCTCGGCGGTCTCCGCCACCTTCATCGCGATGGCAAAGGTCGATCCGCCAGACACACCGGTCAGGATGCCTTCCTTCCGTGCCAGTTCCCGCGCCCAGTGCAGGCCGTCGGAACCGGCAATCGGGATCAGGTCGTCGTAATAGGCCTTGTCGATGGCCTCCTGCAGCACGAAGGGAATGAAATCCGGTGTCCAGCCCTGGATCGGGTGCGGCTCGAACGCCTCGTGGCTGACCGCCGGGCTGTGATCCGCGTCCCGCTCCTGCGCGATGCCCGAGGCCACGATGGCCGCGTTGGCGGGCTCCGTCAGGATGATCTTCGTGTCCGGCATCTCGCGCCGCAGCACGCGGGCCACGCCGGTCACCGTACCGCCGGTCCCGTAGCCGGTGACGAAGTAATCCAGCCTCTTGCCCGCGAAATCCGCGACAATCTCGGGCCCCGTCGTGGCCTCGTGGATGTCGGCGTTCGCCTCGGTCTCGAACTGCCGGGCCAGGAACCAGCCGTTCTTCTCGGCCAGCTCCTTGGCCTTCTGGTACATGCCAAAGCCCTTCTGCGCGCGCGGTGTCAGGATCACCTTGGCGCCCAGCATCCGCATCAGCCGGCGGCGTTCGATCGAGAAGCTGTCGGCCATGGTGATGACCAGCGGATAGCCCTTCTGCGCGCAGACCATGGCCAGCCCGATGCCGGTGTTGCCGCTGGTCGCCTCGACCACGGTCTGGCCGGGTTTCAGCGCGCCGCTCTTCTCGGCGGTCTCGATGATCGACAGGGCCAGCCGGTCCTTGACCGAGGCGGCCGGGTTGAAGAACTCCGCCTTGACGTAGATCTCCACGCCCTCGGGCGCGAGGTTGTTGACCCGCACGACGGGCGTGCCCCCCACGGTTTCAAGGATCGAGCCATAAAGCCCGGGCGTGCGCACAGGTGTCTGATCCGCCATCTGGATTCCCCCCAAGGTTACGTTGCGTGACAATAATCTAGCGATTCCCGCCACGGATTGCGCGGGGGAGTTGCGAGAAAAGAACGCGAAGCGCGGGAAACCGGGACATGCGCGGCCGGCGTTCTGGCGCGGCGCTTGCCCACGGGATCGCGTTGCCGGAAACGGAAACGGGCCGGAATTCTGGAGAATTCCGGCCCGCCTTCAATGCTCTGCCTCAGGGGCCGGGGATCACAGGAATCCTTCGGCCTTGGCCCAGGCATGGCCTTCGTCCAGCGCCGTGCCCAGCCGCTGGCCGATGCGCTCGATGTCGCTCTCGTTGATGATCAGCGGCGGGCAAAGCGCCACGGTCTCGTAGACAGACCGGCAGATCAGCCCGTGATCCTGCGCCGCGCGGGCCACGGCGGCCGCGACCTTGCCGATGGGCGAGAAGGCGGTCTTCGACGCCTTGTCCGCCACGAGCTCCAGCCCGGCGATCAGGCCGGTGCCGCGCGCTTCGCCCACCAGCGGGTGATCGGCGAAGGACTGCACCATGGCCTGGAACGGCGCTTCCATGCGGGCCGCGTTGCCCATCAGGTCCTTTTCCTCGATGATCGCCAGGTTCTCCAGGCCCGCGGCGCAGGCCACCGGATGGCCCGACCCGGTGAAGCCGTGGCCGAAGGTGCCCAGCTTTTCGGTGTTGTCGGCGATCGGGTTGTAGACCTTGTCGTTCACCAGGATCGCGGCAAGCGGCATGTAGGACGAGGTCAGCTGCTTCGAGGTCACGAGGATGTCCGGCTCGAACCCGTACTTCTGACAGCCGAAGGGCGTGCCCAGGCGGCCGAAGCCGTTGATGACCTCGTCCGAGACCAGCAGGATGTCGTATTTCTTGCACAGCTCGGCGATGCCGGGCCAGTAGCCTTCCGGCGGGGTCATCACGCCGCCGGCGCCCATGACCGGTTCACCGATGAAGGCGGCGATGGTCTCGGGGCCTTCGGACAGGATCGTGTCCTCGGCCTCTTTCAGCAGGCGCGCGGTGAACTCGGCCTCGCTCTCGCCCGGCTCGGCCCATTTCCAGTGATGCGGGCAGGTCAGGTGGATCACCGGGATCGCCGGCAGGTCGAAATCCTTGTGGTTGCCCGGCAGGCCGGTCAGCGACCCGCTGGCGATGGTGATCCCGTGATAGCCCTTGTTGCGGGCGAGGAATTTCTTCTTCTCCGGACGGCCGAGCGCATTGTTCATGAACCAGACCATCTTGATGACGGTGTCGTTCGCCTCGGACCCGGAATTGGTGAAGAACACCCGGTTCAGCCCCTCGGGCGTCATCTCCACCAGCTTTTCGGCCAGCTTGATCGACGGCGCATGCGCCTTGTGCGCGAAGGAATGGTAATAGGGCAGCTCCAGCATCTGCTTGTATGCCGCCTCGGCGATGCGGGACTCGGAGAAGCCGACAGCCACCGACCACAGCCCGGCCATGCCCTCGATGTATTCCTTGCCCTCGCTGTCGTAGACATGAATGCCGTCACCCTTGGTGATGATCATCGGCCCCTGCTGCTCATGCGCCCTCATGTTGGTGTAGGGATGCATGCTGTGGGCGATGTCCGATGCATGGAGAGAGTTGGGAATGCGGTTCATCAGACGGACCTCCGGGCTGAATTTAGAGAACGGGCGACGGGCGGGATGCCCGAAACTGGCGGCCCGTCCGATTCCCGCGGACTATGCCGCCTTGCAAGGGGGCGCGGCAATGGGCAAGCGACATGACACCACGGATTGAAGCCCCGCAAAGACGTCCCTGCGACGGTTTCGGTGATTGCGGTGGCAGCACGCGCGTGCCACTCCTGGACGAACCGCAAGAGAGGCGACGATGAAGGACGCACCGCTGCTCAACCTTGTCCTGTCGCTGATCCTCGTGCTGGTGGTCGGCTATCTTCTGGTCATTGGCCGGTCGATCCTGGTGCCCATCGTGACGGCGGTGATCTCGGTCTACCTGATGGGCTCGGCCACCGAAGCGCTCAGCCGCCTGCCGGTGCTGCGCCATTTTCCCACCGTTCTTCTGCGGGCCTGCGTGCTTTTTGTCTTCGCCGCCGTGGTCTATGTCTTCGCCGTCGTCGTCGCCGCCACCGTGCGCGACATCGCCGCCGTCGCCCCGATCTACCAGGAAAACGTCGAGACGCTGATCTCGCGCCTCGAAACCCGCATCGACGCCGCGAATATCGACGTGGATGCGCGCGAGGTGATCTCGGACGCGGTTTCGGTCACCTTCGGCAGCCTCGATTTGCGGGCGACGATCCTGTCGGTGCTGGGCAGCTTCACCATCGTCGGCATGTCGATCTTCCTGGTCGTGGTCTACGCCGGCTTCCTGATGGCCGAACGCAGCAGTTTCGCGGCCAAGATCACCGCCGCCTTCGGGGATCCCCACCGCTCGGACCAGATCACGCGGATCATCGGGGACATCAACCGGCGGATCGGCGAATACCTTTCGGTCAAGACGCTGATCAACCTGATCCTCGGTGCCATCTGCCTGGGTATCCTGCTGTTCTTCGGCGCGGATTTCGCCCTGTTCTGGGCGATCGTGATCGCGCTGCTGAACTACATTCCCTATGTCGGCTCGCTGCTGGCGGTGGCCTTTCCCGTGGCGCTGGCGCTGGCCCAGACCGGGTCGCTGCTTCACACCGCGCTGCTGGCCGGCTGCCTGATCACCGCGCAGGTCGTGGTCGGCAACTGGCTGGAGCCGCGGATGATCGGGCGCCAGATGAACCTCAGCCCCTTTGTCGTGCTGGTGGCCCTGTCGGTCTGGTCGGCGATCTGGGGTGTGCCGGGCGCCATCCTGGCCGTACCGATGACGGCGATGATCACCATCGTGCTGGGCGCCTTTCCGGCGACCCGGTTCTGCGCCGTCCTCCTCGCCGCCCGCATCGACGAAGAGCACTGAGGCCCCGGCGATCCGCCCGGGTCCCCCGGCCCCCTTCCCTGATCCGGCCGCCTAAAGCACCTTGCACAGCCGCAGCGCGTCGTAGACCGCCGCGTGGGTGTTCCGCGCCGCCACCGCGTCGCCGATCCGGAACAGCCGGAACCGCCCCTCCGGGTTGCGCGCCACCGCCTGCGGCCGCCCCTCGATCAGGGCGGCGTAATCGACCTCGCCCAGGTTGGACGACAGCGGCCGCAACGCGACGTAGAGATCGTCCAGCGGCCGCGTGCCCGCGTTCACCACCACCTGGTCCACGCGCCGCTCCTGCGTGACCCCGGTGAAATCGCTGCCCAGCGTCGCCACCAGCTCATTCCCGTCGCGCCGCACCGCCTCCAGCTTCCAGGTCACGGTGAACCTCACGTCCATCTGCTGCAGCTTTCGCATCGCGGGCGTCAGCGTCATCGACATCACTTCGGATGAAATCCCCCGGTCGCGCGTCACGAATTCCACCTTTGCCCCGGTGGCGCCGATGGTCTCGGCCGCCTGCAGCGCCGCGGAATCCCCGGCATCGTCATGGATCAGCACGTTGGTCCCCGGTTGCGCATCGCCCGACAGGATATCCCAGGCCGACACCACCAGCTCTTCACCCGCGATCCCGCCGGTGTGCGGCAGCCCGCCGGTGGCCACGATCACCACGTCCGGCGCGTCCCCGGTCACCGTGTCGGCTTCGGCGAAGGAATTGTAGCGAAAGGCCACCCCCAGCCGTTCGCATTCCGCCACGCGCCAGTCGATCAGCGACATCATCTCGGCCCGTCGCGGCGTCCGCGCGGTCAGCCGCACCTGCCCGCCGGGATCGCCCGCCGCCTCGTGCACCACGACATCATGCCCGCGCGCACCGCAGACCCGCGCCGCCTCCAGCCCCGCCGGCCCGGCGCCGACGATCACCACCTTGCGCCGCGTCTCCGCCTTCGGCACCTCGTGCGGCTGTTCCAGTTCGCGCCCCGTCGCCGGGTTGTGCAGGCACAGCGCCATGCCGCCCTGGTAGATCCGGTCGAGACAATAATTCGCCCCGACGCAGGGCCTGATCCGCTCCTCCTCGCCGCGCAGGATCTTGGCGACGATATGCGGGTCCGCGAGATGCGCGCGGGTCATGCCGACCATGTCCAGCTTGCCCGCGGCGATCGCGTGGCGCGCCGTGGCCACGTCCTGGATCCGCGCGGCGTGGAAGGTCGGGAACTCGGTCGCCGCGCGCAGTTCCCCCGCGAAATCCAGGTGCGGCGCGCTGCGCATCCCCTGCACCGGGATCACGTCGGTCAGGGCGGCATCCGTTTCGATATGCCCGCGCGTGACGTTCAGGAAATCGACCATCCCGCTGTCCCGCAGCCGGCGCGAGATTTCCAGACCGTCGGCCCTGGTCAGCCCCCCGGCCATGACCTCGTCACCGGAATAGCGGACACCCACGATGAATTCCGGCCCCACCCGGTCACGGATCGCGCGCAGCACGTCGAAGGTGAACCGTAGCCGATTGTCGAGGCTACCACCGTAGTCGCCCTCCAGCTGGTTCGTCGCGGGCGACCAGAACTGGTCCATCAGGTGGCCGTAGGCCTCCATCTCGATCCCGTCCAGACCGGCGGCCTGCATCCGCTCTGCCGCGTCGGCATAGTCGCCCACGATCCGCGCGATGTCCCAGTCCTCGATCACCTTCGGAAAGGCCCGGTGCGCCGGTTCGCGTTCCGCCGTCGGGGACAGCACCGGCAACCAGTCGCCCTGGTCCCACCGCGTGCGCCGGCCCAGGTGCGTCAGCTGGATCATCACCGCAGCGCCGTGATCGTGGCATTCGTCCACCAGCTGTTTCATCCAGCCCACGACCTCGTCCTTCCAGGCGAGGATGTTGTTGAACGCCGGCGGGCTGTCGCGCGAGACCGAGGCCGAGCCGGCCGTCATCGTCATCGCCACGCCCGCCCGGGCGCGTTCCACGTGATAGGCGCGATAGCGGTCCTTCGGCATGCCGTCCTCGGCATAGGCCGGTTCGTGGCTGGTGATCATCAGCCGGTTCTTCAGGGTGAGGTGTTTCAGCCGGTAGGGCTGCAGCAGCGGGTCGCGGCTCTGGTCCTGGGTCATGGGTGTTTCCTCGGGTGTGCGCGCGACCTTTCCGGGAAAGGCGGAGCCTGTCAAACCCGACCGCAGCCGCGGCACCCTAGACCCGGTAGACCCGGCGCGCCGTGTCGTGAAACAGGTGACGCTGATCCGGCTCCGGCCAGCGCGCGGTGATCCGTTTCACCGCCGCCAGCGACTCGGGTCCCGGGCAATGGCGGTCGTGCACCGGCCAGTCGGTGCCAAAGGCCATCCGCTCTGCCCCGAAGGCGACATATAGCGGGTCCAGCACCATGGCCAGGCACCGGTCGCTGCAATCCTCGACCAGACAATGCAGGGCCGAGACCTTCATGTGGCAGCCCGGATGCGCCGCCAGCAGGGCAATGCCCCGGTACCAGGCGCGCAGCCCCTCCTCGGACTGGTCGTTCGGGCTGCCGCAATGTTCGACAACCGTAATCAAATCAGGGACAGACTTCAGCAAATGGGACACATCTTCCATTTGTCCCGGTCGCAGCATCAGGTCAAAGACAAGGCCCCGGCGCTCCAGCTCCTTCAGGCCATTCAGGAACCCGGGCCGGTCCAGCAGATCCGGCGCGCGGGCCGGAGACGGTGTCCCGGGCGCGTGGGCGACGATATCGCGGATGCCCCGCAGCGCCGGGCTGATCGCCTGCAGACGGTCCAGCCGCCGGGCGATATCGGGCGCGTCCAGCGGCGCATGGGCGACAAGCCCGGTGTTCACGCGCCCGTTGCTGGCAAGCCGCAGCGCCTCCGCCTCGGCCAGCTCGGCCTCGGGATCGCATGACAGCCCCTCGATCCAGATCGTCCCGGCGAAGGCACCGCCAAAGACCGCCCGATGCGCCAGCGCATGGCCCGATCCGCGCAGGTCCCGCATCTCCGGCTCGTCCAGCCACGGCCGGGCGCCGGACGTGCAATCCCACAGGTGATGATGCGCGTCAAAGACAGGTCCCTGGTAGACGGGGATCATGCGACCGGCCTCTCCGGCACCCCGCTGACCAGCGAGGCCTCGGCCGCGTCAAGCAGCGCCACGGCACGGCGCGCATCCTCCAGCGTCACCGCCGGCGTCTCGCCCGAGATGCAGCAATCCAGGAAATGATCCACCTCGGCCCGCAGCGCCCCGCGCACGCGGCCATGCACCACCGGCTGATGCCGGATCCCGGCGGCGCGAAAGCCCTCCGCCCCCGCGAATGCCACCAGCGGCTGCATCCTCAGTCCCATATCGTTCGACACGAACCCCTCCTCCCCGAAGACCTCCAGCCGGTTGTTTCCGGCTCCCTGCCATCCTTCAGGCGTGTCAAACCCGGCATAGCCCGGTGGCAAAGTCCAGCCACTTTCAACCATTGCGACAATACCGTCCGAAAAACGTATTATTGTGAACACATGGTCGTCCAAGCCGTGTCGCTCGTGAATCGCGCCCCGCGCGGCCATGGCAAAGACGCTGTCGACCGGCGCGGGATGGACCCAGCGCGCCAGGTCGAAATCATGCACCGCGAGGATCCGCAGCGTCGAGGAAATGCCGGCGAACCGCTCAACCCCGCCGGGAGAAAACTGCCGTCGGGCCACGATCGTCGACACCCGCCCCGGCGTGCCCTGGCGCACCGCCTCGATCAGCCCGGCAGAGCCCGGCTCGAACCGTTCGACATGAGCCGCCATGGCGCAGATCCCGGCGTCCTGCACCAGCGCCTGCATCGCCTCCATTTCCCGCAGCGAGGGCGCGACGGGCTTTTCCACCAGCACATGCCGCCCGGCGCCCACCGCTGCCGCAAGCTGGTGCAGGTGCTCCGATTCCGGCGTGGCGATGACAACCGCATCCATCGGGCAGGCAAAGAACGCCTGTTCCGAGGTGAAGACCTGCGCGCCATGGGCGCAGGCCGCCGCGCGGTCGGCGTTGTGATCACACACCGCGACAAGCGCCCCGCGCCCGGATTCCGCAACGATCCGAGCATGCCAGGACCCGATCGCGCCACAGCCGATCACGCCGACCCGGATCACCACGGGCGCTGACCGGGCTGCAGGACCGCCTCGGTCGTCGTGGCGGTGTTGCGCGGCGCGGGCGCCGGCATCTCCGGGCGCAGCTGCCGGCCCGTGCCGGGGTCCGCCACCACCGCGCCGTCCACCGCCACCGTCCGCCCGCGCACCAGCGTGCGCACCACGGACCCGGTGACCGTCCAGCCGTCATAGGGCGTCAGCTTCCCGCGCGAGGCGAGGCCCGCATTTGTGATCACATGGCTCTTGCCGGGATCCACCAGCGTAATGTCCGCCTCGGCCCCCACCCGGATCACGCCCTTGCGGCCATAAAGCCCGAAGGCCTTCGCCGGCGCCACGCTCATCACCCGCACGAGATCCTCCAGCGTCATCCGCCCCTCGGACACCGCGTGCAGCATCAGCGGGACCGAGGTTTGCACGCCGGGAAAGCCACAGGCCATGTCCCAGATCGTCTCGCCGTCCTTCTCGTCCACGCCGTGCGGCGCGTGATCGGTCGCGACCATGTCGATCGTGCCGTCCAGAAGCGCAGCCCAGATCGGCTCCTGGTGGGATTTCTGCCGGATCGGCGGGTTCATCCGCAGGATATGGCCGCCGGGCTCCAGCATCTCCTCGGCGGACAGGTACAGGTACTGCGGCAGCGTCTCGACCGTGATGTCGACGCCGCGCGATTTGAACCACTGGATATAGGGGATCGAGGCGGCGCAGCTTTCATGCACGATATGAATTCGCGCGCCGGTCCAGTCCGCCAGCACGGCGGATCGGTTCAGCGCCTCGACAGCGACGACATCGGTCCGCGCGGCAAGATGGGCATAGGCATCCGTGCGCCCCGCCGCCTTCATCTTGTTCTGGCGCCAGAACAGGATCGGAGAATTCTCGGCATGGATCGAACAGCGCAGGCCCAGTTTCGCCAGGATCTCGAACCCCTCCAGAACCGCCCCGTCCGACGGGCAGGGCAGATCGCCGGTGGTGTTGCCGAGAAACAGCTTGAAGCCGATGACACCGGCCTCGGCCAGGGGTTCCAACTGATCCAGGTTGTGTTCGCCCAGCAGCCCGTAAATCCCGTAGTCGACGATGCTTTTCGCCTCTGCCTCCGCCGCCTTCTGCCGGAAATGCGGCAGCGTATCGACGGGCGGCACCGTGTTCGGCATGTCGAAAATCGTGGTCACCCCGCCCAGCGCGGCGGCCTGGCTGCCGGTCAGCCAATCCTCCTTGTGGGTCATGCCCGGATCGCGGAAATGCACATGCACGTCGATGATCCCGGGCAGCGCATACAGCCCGTCGGCGTCGATCACCTCATCCGCCGCGCCCAGGGTGCCGGGCGCGCCCAGCGCGGCGATCCGCCCCTCCTCGATCCGGATGTCGGCGCGCTGCCGGCCATCCGCGTTCACGATGGTCGCCCCGGTGATCAAAGTGGTCATATGGTATTCCTTCGTTCGCCTTGCCCGGGCTTTGCAGTCCCGATCCTTGCATTCCGTATCCCAAGCGGGAAAAGCTGATCCGACGCGGCAGGCGGATGGGTCGGAGCGACGTGACGGAGACTGGCAGGATCCCGAGGGCGGGTCAAAACCCCGTGCAGAAGGCCGGCATGGCCGCCGGCGGCGCGCTGCTGGCCAGCGATCATGCCTATGCCGTGATCCGGCGCGATATCCTGCTGGGGGTCTTTCCCCCGGGCACCCACCTGCGCTTTGCCGAGCTGCGCCGGCGTTATGACATTGGCGCCAGCCCCCTGCGCGAGGCGCTGTTCCGGCTGACCTCGGAGCACCTGGTGCTGCAGGAAAGCAACCGGGGCTTTCGCGTGCCGCAGCTGTCGCGGACCGAATGGGCCGACGTGGTGGCGATGCGGCGGCGGCTGGAACCGGCGGCAGCCGAGGCGTCGATCCTGGCCGGAAGCGAGGATTGGGAGGAAGAGCTTTTGCTGGCCCATCGCCGGCTGAAGCGGCTTGGCCCGCCGTCGAAACTGGTGCGGCCACTGGCGCAGGCCAGTTCGTCGGCGCAATGGGAGGACCACCACCGGACGTTCCACGCGACGCTGATATCGGCCTGCGGATCGCCCTGGACGATGCGGTTCATCGGCCTGCTGTCGGACCAGTTCGACCGCTATCGCCGCTTTGCCATGCCTGCGCCCGCCGTGCAGGAGGTGCTGGCCGGACAACATGACGAGATGCTCGAAGCCGCGCTGGCGCGCGAGGGGTGGAAGGCGCGCGAAGTGCTTGATGCGCATATTCAAATGACCTGCGACGCGGTCGGGGAAGCGCTGAAGCGGATTCTCTGATATGGGACACGGACCGCTGAGAATGGGACACATCAGACGATCGTGCCCCCGTCCACCAGCAGGTCCTGCCCGGTGACGTTCCGCCCGCCGGGGCCCATCAGGTACACCACCGCCAGCGCCACGTCCTGATCCGTGCTGAATTGCCCCAGCGCCGAGGTGGCGCGGAAGCGGTCGACCGCCTCTTCGGGCGCGATGCCCTCGCGCGCGGCCTGTTCGCCCAGCTGCCGGGTCAGGCGCGGGCCTTCGACCCCGCCGGGCGACACCATGTTGACCCGCACGCCATATGCCCCAGCCTCGAGCGCGGCGGATTTCGTCAGCCCCCGCAGCGCCCACTTGGTGGAGCCATAGGCCGAGGCCTGGCGCACGCCCTTGAAACCGAAGGTGCCGCCGATGTTGATGACACAGCCCCGGCCCTGGCCGTTCATCACCGGCAGCAGGTGTTTCATCGTCAGGAAGGGGCCGGTGACATTGACGGCATAGACCTCTTCGAATTCGGCAAGGTCATGATCCCACAACATCTTCCCGGACGGCCCGGTGCCGCCGGCGATATTGACCAGCCCCCAGTGGTCCGAGGGGATCGCCCGCTGCGCCTTGGCCACGGCTGTGATCACAGCGGCCTCGTCGGTGACATCGCAAGGCACCACGGCGGCGCGGCGGCCCATGGCGCGGACCTCCTCGGCCACGCGGTCGCAGGCTGCGGTGTCGCGTCCGGCCAGCACGATGTCCGCCCCGGCGCCGGCCAGTTCCAATGTGATCACACGCCCCGTGCCCTTGGCCGCGCCGGTGACAAAGATCGTCTGCCCCGCGAGCGCGCCGCTCATCCTGCCAGCCTCCGTTCCGCCTGCGTGGTCAGGGCAAAGAAGGCCACGGCCGAGATGACCGAGGTGACGACGCCGGCCCACATCCTGGGCTGGTCCCGGTAGGACGACGCTTCGAGGATGAAGGTGCCGATCCCCGGCGCGCCGGAGAGCCATTCGGCCAGCATCGCCGACAGCACCGCCCCGGCGGAGGCGAGGCGGATGCCGGTGAAGACGTAAGGCAGCGCGTAGGGCAGCCGGACCTTGTGGAAGGTCTGGCCCCAGGTGGCACCGGCGACGCGCATCAGCTCAAGCGCGTTCGGCGGGGTTGAGCCGAGCCCCTTCGCCGCGTTCACCATGATCGGAAAGAAGGAGACCATGACCACGACGGCGATGGAGGTCGTGAGCCCCCGGCCGAAGATCAGGATCAGGATCGGCGCGATGGCCAGGATCGGCGCGGTGCGCAGGATGATGACCAGCGGCAGCAGGGCGCGCGACAGAAGCGGCGACAGGGTGAACAGCCCGGCGAGGATCAGCGCAAGGATCAGCGCCAACCCCATGCCCAGCAGGACCGAGCGCAGGGTATAGGCGATAGATGAGACAATCTCTTGAAAATGGGACACAAACGCCCCGGCCACCGCACCCGGCGTGGGCGCGATGAAGGCGGGGACCTGCCACCAGAAGATGATCGCCTGCCAAAGCGCGACGATCACCGCGACGGCCAGCAAGAGCTTGACCAGACCCGTCAGTCTGCCGGACCGCGCCATGGCGAAGGGGCGGCGCGGCGGGGCGGGCGCGTCGGAGGTCGCCTCAGCCATCGGTCCCCCCGGCATCGCCCCGGACCTCCCATGTGATCACACGGGATTCCACCAGCGCGATCAGGCCGTAGGCCAGGGCCGAAAGGCCGCAGACCGTCAGGATCGTCAGCCAGACCACCGGCACGTTGAAGGAAAACAGCGCATAGATCATCATCGCGCCCAGGCCGCGTTCGGCGCCGATCCATTCCGCGATCAGCGCGCCCAGCAGGGCCAGCGGCGCGGCGATCTTCATCGCCTGGAAGATATAGGGCAGCGCGGCGGGGACCGACAGAAGGCGCAGGCGCTGCATGGGCGTGGCGGCCATGACGTGGAACAGCTGCCGCGTGCTGGCATCTGTGGCGCGAAACCCCTTCACAGTGCCCAGCAGCAGCGGAAAGAACGAGGCGATGGCCGAGAGCGTCACATGCAGCAGCATCCCCTGCCCCAGCCAGATCACGAAGATCGGCGCCAGCGCGATCAGCGGAAAGCAATCGACCAGCAGGCCGAAGCTGATGATCGGGCGTTCGGCGCCGTGGAAGCGCAGGGCGACAGAGGCCAGCGCCCCCGCCACCAGCCCGGCGCAGAGATAGCCCAGCAGGGCCGAGCGCAGCGTCGCGGCCCCATGGTAGACGAGATCGGCGAATTGGGCAGGGATGACGGCCAGCACCTGGGTCGGCGCGGGGACGGTGATGGGCAGGAGGCCGGCGGCCTTGGCGGCCTCCATCAGCAGGGCGAGGCCCAGCAGCACCAGCGCGGGCGGCAATGCGCTGCGCAGGCCGGCGGTCATGCGGCTGTCCTTTCCCCGCTGAACAGCGCGGCGCGGACCGCGTTTTCATGGGCGTGGAAGGCGGGGTCCTGCATCAGGTCCAGCGCGCGGGGGCGCGGCAGGTCGATGTCGATGCGGTCCGCCACCTGGCCCGGGTTGGCCGACAGCACCAGCACGCGGTCGGCCATGAAGACCGCCTCGCTGATCGAATGGGTGACCAGAACGGCGGTGGTGCCGGTCTCACGCCAGATGTTCAGCAGTTCGATGTTCATCTTCTGCCGGGTGATTTCGTCAAGCGCGCCAAAGGGTTCGTCCATCAGCAGCACCTTCGGCGACAGGGCCAGCGCCCGCGCGATGGCGACGCGCTGCTGCATCCCCCCCGAAAGTTGCGCGGGGCGGGCCTGTTCGAAGCCCTTGAGCCCCACAAGCTCCACCAGCTCTTCGGGCTGGCGGGCGGCGGGCTGGCCGGCGACCTCGACCGGCAGGCGGATGTTCTCGACCACGGAGCGCCAGGGTAGCAGGGTCGGATCCTGGAAGACGAAGCCGATCTCGTGCCGCTTGCGGGCGGCATCGGGGGCGTGATCGCCGATCCGGATCTCGCCGGAGGTCGGCGCAAGCACATCGGCGATCAGGCGCAGCAGCGTGGATTTCCCGCAGCCCGACGGACCGATCAGCGCGGTGAAGCTGCCCGAGGGCAGGACGGCGTCGATGCCGCGCAGGGCGGTGATCTTGCGGTGGCCGATGTCGAACATCATGCCGACATCCGATAGGGTGATGTCGCTCATGCCTCCTGCCTTTCGCGGTCGGGCGCGTGGCAATGGCAGCCGGCGCCGTAATAGGCGATGCGCGCGGCCTCGGCCCTTGCGGCGGCATCGGTGTCGATGTCGGTCATCTTTGCGCGGGCTTCGTCCAGCAGGGCGGCCTCGGCGGCGGGCAGGTCGATGCCGGTGACATGGCCATGCTCGACCACCGCGCGGCCACCGACATACAATGCCTCGACATCCGCCTTGGTGGCCCGGGTCAGCAACATGTCGAAGACATCGGCCCGGCCCGGCAGGACGTCGTGCAGGATGCGCCCGGTCTTCAGCACCAGCAGGTCGGCGGGGGCGCCGGGGGTGACGGTGCCGCCGTCGTTGGGCCCGAGGATCGCGCGGCGGCCGTCGGACAGCACCGCCTGCCAGAGACGGTCGGGCGAGACGATCCGGTCGAGGCCGAAGCCGCGTTGCAGCTGCCAGAGCAGGCGGAGTTCGCGCAGGGCGTCCTCGTCATCGTCGAAGGCCATGCCGTCCAGGCCCATGCCCCAGCCCAGACCGGTGTCCATGAAGGTCTTCACCGGGGCGATGCCCGAGCGCAGCCGCAGGTTGGACGAGGTGTTGACCGACACCATCGCGCCGCGTTCGGCCAGCAGGGCGCAATCGTCGGCATCCAGATACACGCCATGGGCCAAGGTCAGCCGGGGCGACAGCAGGCCGATCCGGTCGAGATGCGGGATCAGGCCACCGGGATAGGTGGCGTCGGCCCATTGCCGCTGCGTCTCGGTTTCGAAGAGATGCATGTGAACGCGGCGATCCAGCCGCTCGGAGCGCTCGGCGATGGTGGCGAGCACGTCGTCATCCACCCATTGCGGGCCGGTCGGGCAGTATTGCGGCAGGAACCAGGGCGAGGCGAGGTCGAAGATGCGCTCGGCATCCTCCAGCTGCCTGTCCCAGCTGGGGCGGTTGGCGACCTTCGCCTTCAGAGCCTCGGCCTGCGCGGGCGGCAGAGCGTCGAGAAAGGCGGCGGGGTCGCCATAGGTCAGCGGGTTGCGCCCGGCGATCGGCACGGCGAAGGCGACGCGCACGCCGATATCCCTGGCGGCCTTCGCGACGGCCTCGGCCTCCTGCACAAGGCGCGCGGGATCCTGGGCATTGTGGCAATGGTTGATTACGCCGATGCCGGATTGCGCCATGCGGGCCAGCGCCACGGCGGCGCGCAGATAGGGATCGACCTTGGGTTCGAATTCCAGCCGGGCGATCCACAGCTCGAGCGTGTCGTCACCGGCGCCGAAGGCCGCGCTGCGCAGGCCCCGCCCATGGTCATGGGCGTTGCACAGCGCGGGCATCATCACGAGGCCACTGCCGCCGGGGCCCGGTTCGACCGCCGTCACCTTTTCGCCAAAGCTGACCCGTTTCGGGCCACCCGCGCCGGGGCCGCGCAGCAGGGCATCGCACTCCAGGGTGGTCACGCCGCCGGCCATCAGCTGAGTGATGCGTGAGCTTCGCGGATCAGGTCCTGGGTCATCACGTCATCCACGGTGATCGCGCCCTCCTCGACCTCGCCCGCCGCGACGATGGAGGCGATACCCTCTTCGAACACACCCGGGTCGATCCACAGCAGCCCGTTCTCGGCGGCGTCGCCCACGGGCACGAAGTCGGACATCATCAGCGATTCCGCCGTCTGCGCCTGAAGGTCGAGGCCGCGCTGGCCATATTTCTCGACCATCAGCTGAGCCATCTCCTTGGGGTGGTCGAGGTGCCATTGCCAGCCCCGGATCTCGGCCCGCAGCCAGCGGATCAGCAGGTCGGGGTCAGTTTCGACCTGTTCCTTCGTGGCGATCAGCACGCCGGCATAGCCGGGCACGCCTAGGTCGTTCATGTAGGCGACCTCGATATCGACGCCGCGGGTCTGCAGCATCACGCCCTGGTTCGTGGCCCAGCCGTAGTAGCCATCGACCTGGCCCGCGGCGAGGATGCCGGGATCGGTGCCGACGGGGACATAGGTGACCGAGGCCGGGTCGATCCCCGCGGCCTCCAACAGGCCCGACATCTGGGGCCGCACCCCGTCGGGCAGGGCGATGGTCTTGCCGGGGAAATCCTCCAGCCCCTTGATCGGGTTTTCGGCCAGCGACATGACCGCGCCCGGGGCCTTTTGCATGATGGCGCCGAAGGCCATCACCGGCACGTCGCGGATATTGGCCCGGATCACGCCCTGCACGTCGGTGTCCGAGGTCGTCGCCTGGCCCGAGGCCACGGCCACGTCGGAACCGATACCGTTGGGACCGCCGGCGAGGAATTCGGCCTCGATGCCTTCTTCGGCGAAATAGCCCTGTTCGATCCCGGCGAAATGGCCGCCGAACTGGATCGACTTCACCCAGCCCAGCTGATGCGTGACCTTGTCCATGTCCTGCGCGGCGGCGCGGCCGGGCAGGCCCATGGGCAGCATCATCACCCCGGCCCCGGCGGTCGCGGATTTCAGAAGGTGGCGGCGGGACAGGCGGGGGGCGGACAGCAGTCGGAACTTGGGAGAGGTCATGAGCAGGCCTTTCGAAGCATCGATCGGAACGGGCGGTGAGGGCACCCTTGCCCCGAGCCAAGCACCGGATCAGCCCTGCACAAAGCGCCGCGCGTCCAGCCATGGTCCGGATTTTCGATAATCCTGACATTGTCGATCATTTCGCCCATTCCGCCCGCAGCTGCACAGATGTTGCGCATCACGTGAATTGTGCACGGGGGGCCTGTCATGGTCGGATGGACGAAGGACGCCTGAACGCGGGAGGGATCGGAACATGATCATGCGAATCGAATGCCAGCGCGGGGGACAGAGCTGATGGGCACGATACTTGTCACCGGGTCCAAGCCCTTTGCCGGGCTGCCCGACAGCCCCTCGCAGAAGCTGCTGGCGAAGGTCGACGGGCTGGAGATCGGCCCGCACAAGGTCGTCGCCGTCGCGACCGAGGTGAAGCTGGCCGAGGTGCCGGGCAACATCCGGCGGCTGGTGGCCAAGCACCGGCCGGTGGGGCTCGTGGCCCTTGGCCTCGCTCCCGGAGAGCCGGTGCTGCGCTGCGAGACGGCGTCGATCAACCGGCTGGATTTCGGCGTGGCGGACAATTTCGGCGAGCGGCCCACCGATGGCCGCCCGATCGAACCCGACGGGCCGGACGGGCGGCTGGCCACCTGGGATGCCGGCGCGCTGGTGCGCGCGATGCGCGACGCCGGGCACCCGGCGCGGGTGTCACATTTCGCCGGCACCCATCTGTGCAACGCCACGCTTTATTGCGCGCTTGGCGCGATGGCGGCCGAGGGGCTGGGCGGACCCACCGGCTTCTTCCACCTGCCCTACCTGCCCGAACAGGTCGTGCGCTTCATGGATACCGCACCCCCGGGCGGTGACCTGGCGCCGATGACCCCGCGCGCCCTGCCGTCCATGGCGCTGGCCGACCAGGCCGCGGCGCTGAAGATCCTTCTTGAAACGCTTCTGCCAGACGAGGGAGACACCCCATGACCAAGCTTCCCACCGCCTATGATCAGGCCCGGGGCATCGACGTGACCGAGATCCCGGTGATCGACCTGCATCCCTTTCGGTCCGGCGGGCTGGCGGCCCGGCAGAAGGTCGCCGCCAAGATCGCCGAGGCCTGCCGCAGGGTCGGGTTCTTCTACATCACCGGCCACGGGGTTTCGCAGGGGCTGATCGACGACGCCTTTGGCGCCAACAAGGCGTTCTTTGACCAACCGTTTGAAAAGCGGATGGAAAGTGCTGCGACGCGCGACCATTGGCGGGGCTATGTGCCGTCGAAGATGGAAGGCGAAGGCGGCGCGGTGGGCGGGTCGATCCAGACCTATCGCCTGATGCTGGACCTGGCCGCCAACGACCCCGACGTGCTGATGGGCAAGCCGATGCATCAGCCCAACCGCTGGGTCGATCACCTGCCGGGCTTCAACGACACTGTACAGGCCTATATGGCCGAGATGGAGGTGCTGTCGAACGTGCTGCGCCGCGCCTTCGCGCTGGGTCTGGACCTGCCGGAGGAGTTCTTTGAACCCTTCTACCGCCGCCCGCTGATCCAGCAGAGCCTGCTTTACTACCCGCCCGCCGACAGGCCCGAGGACGTGCAGATCGGCGCGGGCGAACACCGTGACACCGGCGCCTTCACCATCCTGATGCAGGACGAGACAGGCGGGCTAGAGGTCGGGCACCTGGAGCATGAATGGGTCGCCGCGCCGCCGATCCGGGGAAGCTATGTCATCAACATCGGCGACATGATGATGCGCTGGACCAACGGGCGGTTCGTGTCCACGCTGCACCGGGTCGTCAACCGCGCCACGACCGCGCGCTACTCGATGCCGTATTTCGCCAACCCCGATTACGAGGCGATCATCGCCCCGGTCCCGCAGCTGATCGAGCCGGGGACCGAGGCGGCCTATCCGCCCATCCATTTCGGCCAGTACATGGACGATTTCTACAAGATGGGCATGGCCTACCTGGACCGCGTGGCCTGACAGCCAGAACTTGCGGCGCTCGACAGCCGCAACCACTTCTGGTGGATGACAAACCGGCTTGGCAGGACCCGGGGAACGCGCGGCAAGATGTTCTGGCCGACACGCGGGTCTGCCGGCCGCCAGCTCAATGGCACAGGGGCCACGGGACCTCCATGGTCCCGCAGCCCCTGTTCCGTCTCATGTCATCGGCGCGCCGCCGTCACGCGGCACCGCCCCCGGTCAGGAGCTTTGCGCCGCGATGCATTCCTTGGCCATTTCGATCGCCTCGGCGCTGCCGTCCAGGCTGATCGTCACCTCGATCTCTTCCTTCGGGAAGGCGATGATCTCGGTCACCTCTTCGGACTGGGCAAAGAGATCGAAACTGTCAGCCAGCAGGTAGCCGCCCGAATAGGCGTCCGACTTGTGCCGCTGCCAGGGCCAGAGGCGTCCGGTGTGGGTCTGGCCTGCGACCTCGACGGTCAGCTTCTCGCGCTTGCCGCGCAGATCCTCGGGGATCAGGGCATAGACGGCGATATAGGCGTGCTTGTTGTCCTCGGTCAGGCCGATCTGCACGACATTGCCGGAGGCGTCGGTCTTTTCCACCAGGCAGCTGCCGCGGCTCACGTCGGTGAAGACATACCAGTCGCCGCTGTGCCCGAACGCGGTAAAGGTGTCGCCCTGGGCCGGCAGCTTGGGATCCTCGGCGAAGGCCGCGGTGGCGAAAAGGACGGGCGCCGCAAGAGCGGCCAGTCGCGAGAGTTTGATCACATTATCACCCTGTAGTTGAACAAAAAGGTGCCGACATTCATCCCGAATCCGGATGAAAAGGCAATCCTTCATTCAGAAACAATCACCTAGACACAATAGACGCTATCGCCCGCAAAACGGCACTTGGCTGGCAATTCATCCGGATCATTCGCTGGGCGTGCAATTCGCCTTCCACAATGCACTTTTGCATGAGGGGCGCAGAATGGCACCGGATACCGCCCGCAGCATCGGTTACGGGGCCGTCTTATGCGCCCTGCATCCGGGTCGGTGATGGCCACGCGCCCCTGTAGGCCCCATTCGGCATCGCATCGGCGGCATCGACCGGGAGGCCGAAACTGGAAAACACGAAGCGCCGGCCGTCCGGCGACCAGCACGGTGCATTCATCGAGCCGTGCCCGCCGATGGCGCTGCGCAGCCGGCGCGACGGCCCGCCTTCGGCCGGCATCACCCGCAGCGCCACGGGCTGGCGCGCCGGGTGCCCGCGCGTCCCGCGAGGATAGCTGAGATAGCAGACATGGCGCCCGTCGGGCGATGGATGCGGGAACCAGTCCTCGCCCTCGGGTTCGGTCATCTGCTGCAGCCCGGTGCCATCGACGCGCATCCGCCACAGCGCCATCTGGCCGCAGCGGTCCGAGTTGAACCAGATCCATTTGCCGTCGGCCGAGAATTCCGGCGCGTCGTAAATGTGGCCGGTGCCCTCCTCGGCCTGGATCACGATGCGTTCGCGCCCGCCCTCGGCCGCGCAGGTCCCGATGGCCCAGCGGCCCTTGCGCTCGCAGGCGTAGATGATCGTGCTGCTGTCGGGCGACCAGCCGTGGAACCAGGCCGGCACCTCGGCCACCGCCAGTTCGGCCGAGCACCGGTCCATCCGCATGACATAGACCGCGGCCCGGCCAAGCTCCGTCTTGTGCGTCAGCGCCAGCCGGGTCCCGTCGGGCGATATCGCCTGATCGTTGTGCGAGGATTGCAGGAGGTCGACGAAGATCTGTTCTAGCACCCGCTTCTCGCGGTCGAGCATGATCCGGTAGAGCCGCCCCGCCGCATTGGCGATCAGGTAGCGGCCGCAGGGCGACCACGAGGGCGACTGAAGCGGCAGGTTGGTCTGCAACAGCGTCTCGGACCTGCCCGTGGCAACATCCACTGCCTCCAGCCGCACAATGCTGTCCAGTGCCCCGGTCATGCGCGCAACGTCGTGAAAAACATGTTGCTCCTCCGGCCCAAAAGGCCATTTCCTGCATCCAGACAGTCTGTCTCTAATTCGCGTCATATTCAACTTTAAAGTGTTAAATTACCCCCTTTGCGCCGCCAGAATGCGGCAAATCCGGTGCGACACGGACGGCGCCGACCCGCTTATCGGCAGAGATACATGAAATTCCAATTGACAGTGCTCTTCTGATTCGGGCCCGGGCTTTCGCTGCGCGGTCCGTTCCCCTCGGCAGGTGAAACGCTGCGATCGGCCCGCGTGCGCAGTCGCAACCCAATCGGCCACCGACAGGAGGATTCCAATTCGGATCAGGATGATGCCTCCACCGCGCGTGCCAGGGCCGGGCCGCAGAAGTAGATGGGACCTGTGTCGTGCTTCAGGCGCGCGCGGCTTGGTCGCGCGTCAGGCGCGCGCGGTCTGACCTGACGTCGGGGCCACGTCTTCCGCTGCGCGGGGCAGGTCAACCGGCAGCTCGATGCAGAACACCGTTCCCACCTCGCGCCCAGGCTCGCACCATATACGGCCACCGTAGCGTTTCACGACCTTGCGGCAGGTGGCCAGCCCCAGACCCGTGCCCGGGACGGCCAGCGCGCTTGGCAGGCGTTTGAACGGGTCGAACACGGCGCGGGCGTTTTCAGCCGGGATGCCGATTCCGTTGTCGGCCACGCACAGCCGCAGCATCTCGGCCCGCTCCGGTTCGTCGGGGCGGTCGAGCCGGGCGGCGGTGATCCGGATCTCGGGGCGGCGGCCACCGGCATACTTGATCGCGTTGGCCAGCAGGTTCTGCAGCACCTGCGCCAGCTCCGCCGGGTTGCAGCAGACCAGCAGCGCCGCGGTGTCGACCGTGACCTCGGCACCGTTCTCGGCGATCTCGCGCTGCAGGGCCGTCAGCGCGGTATCCACCACGCGCTCCAATGAGACCCTTTCAACCGGTGCCGTGCTGCGGTCGGCGCGGATATGGGTGGCCAGGCTCTGCACCAGGGCCGACATCTGGCGCGCGGTCTTCTGCAGCAGCTGGGCGGACTGGCTCAGGCTGTCGAGGTCCTCGTCCTCCAGGTCTTCCACGATCTGTTCGGCGAGGAATTCGGCCGACCGGATCGGCGCCTTGAAGTCGTGGATCAGAACATCGCAGAAAGAGGACAGCTCGGCCTGGCGTTCGGCGGCGTACCAGCGCGAGCGGGCGATGCCGATGCTCGACAGCGCCACGCGGCGCAGCAGCTCCTCGGTCAGGCCCGTCTTGGGCAGGTAGTCGATGGCGCCGTTCAGGATCGCCTCCTTCGCGATCTCCTCCGACCCCTGGCCGGTCATCATCACCACTGCCGCCTTCGGCCAGGGCGCCGAGAGCCGGCTCATCAGCTCCAGCCCGGTAGTGCCGGGCAGCATGTGGTCCAGCAGGATCAGGTCCGGCTCGCAGGCGTCGAACGCCTCGGCCGCGCCGGCATCCTCGGCCTCGAACACCTGCGCCCGCGGCAGTGCCTGGGCCAGCAGGCGGCGAAGCTGCTTGCGGTCGCCCGCGTCGTCGTCGACGATCAGCACCGACACACCGGCCTCGCCCCCCGAGCCGCCCGACATCTCAGCCTCCCATCGCCGGGCGCGACATGTCCGGCAGTTCGACGATTCGCCAGTAGTGATCCAGCGTCTCGATCAGTTCGAGGAAATCCGTCCCCGCCCGGCTCTTCAGGATGTAGCCCGCCACGTAGCGCGCATAGGCGGCACAGCGGTCGCGGTCGTCGTTCGAGGTGGTCAGGATGAAGACCACCGCGCGGCGCAGCTTGGGGTCCTTGCGCAGCTCTTCCAGCATCTCCAGCCCGTTCATCCGGGGCATGTTGATGTCCAGCAGGATGACATAGGTCGCCGGCGGCGTCCCCGTCTCGCCCCGCAGGAACGCCAGCGCCTCGACCCCGTCGACCAGCCGGTGGATCGGGTTCGCGATCTTCACCTTGTCGAAGGCCCGCCGCACCGCCTTGGCGTCGCCATCGTCGTCTTCGACCAGGATGATGTTCAGCAGGCCCTTGTCGTCCGGCCGGTCACCCGGCGCCCGCTTGTCGCCCTGCAGATCCGTTCGGATCATCATGCTGCTGCCTCCTTCACAGTCAGATTGGTGCGCGGCCATATCAGGACGAAGGTCGTGCCCCGCTCTCCGTCCGAGCGGATCGAGATCTCTCCTCCCGCCAGGTCCACGTACTTGCGCACCATCGCCAGCCCCATGCCGCTGCTTTCCACCTGGTCCCGCGGACGCAGGGTCTGGAACAGCTCGAACACCTTGGACTGGAATTCCTCCGGAATGCCGGGGCCGTCGTCCTCCACCCGGAAGACGAAGGCACCCGGCCGTTGCTCCACCTCGACCCGGACCAGGCCGGTATCGCGGTCATGGTGCTTGAACGCGTTACTCACCAGGTTCAGCAGCACCGTCTCGATTGGCGCCGAGGGCAGCTCGATGTCGGCAAAAGCTGGCGAGACTTCGAGCGTGAACCCCTCGGGGATGGCCACCAGCGCGCGCAGGTCCTCCATCATGCGATCGCCGCGCACCATCACCGCCGGCGTGTCGACGCGCCCGATCCGCGAATGTTCCAGCAGGTCGTCCAGCAGCCGTTCCATCCGCTGCACCCGGTTGCGCAGCATGTCGAGGCTCTCGCGCGTGTCCTCGGTCAGGTGCGGCTCCAGGTCTTCCTCGAGCCAGCGCGAGGCATTGTCGATCACCCGCAGCGGCGCGCGCAGATCGTGCGAGGCGACATAGGCGAACTGGTCAAGCTCGGTGTTGGAGCGCTGCAGCGCGTCGATCAGGACCTCGCGCTGCCGCTCGACCTCGTGCTTGAACGAGTTATCGTGCACGACGCCGATGAAATGCACCTGCCCGTCGTACCTGGCCCGGCCCAGAGACACCTCAAGCGGGAAGCGGCTGCCATCCTTGCGCTGGCCCCAGACCACCCGCAGCGGCTTCATCGCCGGCGCGCGGCCCAGGGCGGCGGCCTGCGCGACGTGGCTCTGGTGGTCGGCGCGTTCCTCGGGCGGCATCAGCATCGTCAGCGGCGCGCCGACCAGATCGTCCCGGTCGTGGCGGAACATCCGCGCCAGGGCGGGGTTCACCTCGCTGATGATGCCATCGGCGCCGATGATGATGATCCCCTCGGAGGCGCTGTTCAGAAGCGCCTCCAGCCGGGCGGATTCGCGGATCAGGTCGTCCGTCATCTCCATGAAGCTGCGTGCCAGGGTGCCGACCTCGTCCTCGGACCGGATCTCGTAATCGATCCGCTCCCCGCGCGAGCCGCGTGCGCGCACCGCCTTGTCGAGAGCGGTCAGAGGCCGGGTCAGCCTCCGCGCGAACAGGACCGCCAGCAGGCCCACCACCAGCAGCAGGGCCAGCGATGTCGCGCCGTCGCGCAGCAGTTGCTGCCGCGCCGGGGCGAAGAGCGCCGCCGCCGGCATCCGGGTGACCACGTTCAGCCAATGCGGGCTGCCGGCCTTTTCGCGCAGGATCGGGACCGAGGCATAGGCCTGATCGCCGACAATCCCCGACCGCTGTTCGCCGGGCCGCTGGTTCGCCAGCTCCCAGTCGCGCGGCAGGGTCCAGCCGGGATCGTCCCGGAAGCGCAGAACGGGAGGGGGCCGGTCATCGGAAAAGGTCATGTAGGCGCCATCGTGATCGATGATCGTGACGGCCAGGCCCTTGGGCAGGTCGGGCGCGGCCCCCTGCAGCATGGCCTCGTAATCGGCGTTGATCACGATCGCGCCGAACAGATCGCCCGCATCGTCCAGCACAGGCTGCACCACGCGGATGGTGACGGTGCCGTCGCTCTCGCCGAAATCCAGGTTGTAATCGACGTTCGAGAAATAGCTGCTGCGCACCCCCATTCGCGCGATCCCGTCCAGGTAGTCGCGGTGCCCTTTCGATTGCAGCATCTCGGCCGGCATGATCTGCGGCCCGTCCGGCCCACGGTCGACCCGGACCAGTTCGCGCCAGTCATCGGCCCGGCCGATAAGCCGGATCTGCGTGTAATGCGGCCGCGTGCGCAGGAAGACGGCGAACACGGCCGCCAACCGTTCTTCGCTTTGGGCGGTGGCATCGCCGCCCATCGCCGGATCCATCCCGCCGGCTTCGGCATAGGCGCGCACGATCGCGCCCACCGACGGAAAACGGGCGTTTTCAGCCGCGTCCTCCTGCATCATGTCGAAGACCGCGCCGACCCCCTCGGCGTAAAGCGTGCCGGTCAGTTCCAGGCGGGCCAGGCTCTCGGCCTGCAGCCAGGTCCGGAACCCCAGCTGGTGCAGTCCGGCCAGGACCATCACAGAGCCGCAGGCCAGGGCGACAATGACGGCCAGGATCCGAAACCTCAGCGTCACCCGGTGCAGCATGCCCCCCATGCGCCCCCCTATTGCAGGCGGGAGAGGACCAGCCGCTCGTCCTGGAAACCGAGCGTGAGCGTGGCGATGTCGTCGCACAGCGTCACGATGTCGAGGCAGCCGCGTTCGACCATGGTCAGCCGCATGCGCAGATCGCCGTCGATCTCGTCCGTCTTGAGCCGGGCGATCCCGGCCAGCAGCCCGCCGATCAGCTCGCGGGTTTCCGGCCCGCAGGACCGTACGAAGCGTTCGACCGAGGCCTTGAGCGTCGAGGCCATCACCTGCGCCTCGCTGGTCATCGCCAGCACGATCCGCCGCTCCAGCGCCGAGGCCACGGATTTCTGCAGGGCCGAAACGGTAAGCTCTTCCTTGACGATGTAATCGGCGCAGCCGCTGCGCATCGCCTCGATCGCGGTTGAATGATCGGTGACGCTGGTCACCATGATCGGCAGCGCGCTGACCTGGTCGGGATGCGCCTGCACCACCGCCAGCGCATCCAGCCCGGTGTCGAAGCCCAGGTGATAGTCGATGAAGACGATGTCGTATTCCGCCCCATCCAGCAGGTCGCGCATCTGGTCGATGGTCTGCGCCGCGTCGATGTCGAAATCCAGCCCCGCCTTGCGGCAGAACTTGCGCAGGCGGAGGATGTCGATCTCGCTGTCGTCCAGGATCAGCGCCCGCGTCATGCGGCGCATGCCGGTGGTCCCGGGCGCGGTCTGTTTGGGTTCCGTTTTCGTGGGTGCCATGTTCAAACTCCGGTCAATCATCCGGTCAGTGGTCACCCGGCGAGGGGCCTCCTCTTCCGGTCGCTCCCTGATCGGGCGGTCCGGCGACAACGTGCCCCGGGCCGCATGAATCGCGCGCGCCACCATGGCGTGCGCAAGCAACAACGAGCGAGGTCAAAGCACGGTCGTCCACGCCAGTGCCGTGCCAGCCCCGACACGCGGCCTGCCTGCAGCCCTTCGGACCTGCCCGCTCCCCGTTCCGCTTTCAGGGGTCGCAAAATATCCCTGCCAACCCGTTAACACGGGCCCGATGCTCAACCTTGACGTGCATCTAAACGCGGGCAATTCAAATCATAACCCGTGCAGTCCCGTCCGGCCCTGGCGCCGCGGACCGATCCGGCGCGGCGCAAATCCGCCCCGGTCCGGGCCTTGTCGCTGTGGCGAGGCCGACCGCCGCGCGCTATAGTCAGCCCAAGAGCGGATCAACCGTTCCGGGCAACGAGGTGAGCAGGACCATGGGTCAACCGAATGCAGTGAAACGCGGCACCTGGCTGGGCGCGCTGGCCCTGGCGCTGGTCATCGCAGCCTGCGGCAGCCGCGGCCCCGCGCCGTCCGATGACGGCGGCACGGCCTATCCCGCCGGCCGCTTCGACGATTACAAGCCGCACGCGTGGGAAAACGGCGGCCCCGACCGTTACCGCATCCACGGCATCGACGTCGCCCGCTATCAGGGCACGATCGACTGGCCCGAGGTGCGCCGCGCCGGCATCTCCTTCGCCTACATCAAGGCGACCGAGGGCGGCGACATGGTCGACCCGAAATTCGAGGAGAACTGGCGCAACGCCCGCCGCGCCGGGATCCCCCGTGGCGCCTATCACTTCTACTACTTCTGCCGCTCGGCCGAGGAACAGGCCCGCTGGTTCATCCAGAACGTGCCGCGCGATCCCCAGGCCCTGCCGCCGGTGCTGGACATGGAATGGAACCCGTTCTCGCCCACCTGCACCACGCGCCCCCCGGCCGCCGTCGTCCGCTCCGAGGCGCAGATCTTCGTCCGCATGATCGAGCAGCATTACGGCAAGCGCCCGGTGATCTACACGGCGCTCGATTTCTACGAGGACACCTATATCGGCAGGCTGCGGCGGGTGGATTTCTGGCTGCGCTCGGTCGCCGGAGAGCCGCATATCACCTACCCGGGGCAGGACTGGAAGATCTGGCAATACACCGGGACGGGCTCGGTCCCGGGCGTGACGGGGCCGGTGGACATCAACGTCTTCCGCGACGGGCCGGCGGCTTTTGCCGACTGGGCCGGCTGAGCGGGCTTGGAAAGCCGCGGCCCGCGCACTAGCGTGCCGCCATGACCGAAGCCCTGCACGACAGCCGCTATGCCTGGATGCGCCTCGGCCTGACGATGGTCGTCGGGATCGTGGCCAATGTGGGCATCTGGGCCGTGGTGCTGATCATGCCCGCGGTCGAGGCCGAGCTGGGCCTGACCCGCGCCGAGGCGGCCCTGCCCTACACGCTGACCATGGTGGGCTTTGCCGTCGGCAACCTGGTGGTCGGGCGGCTGGTGGACCGGGTCGGGATCACCCGCTCGCTGCTGGCCTCGGCGCTGGTCTCGGCCTGCTGCTACGGGGTCGCCGTGCTGGCGCCGGGGCTGATGACCCTGTCGCTGGCGCATCTGGTGCTGGGGCTGGGCACGGCGGCGGGCTTCGGGCCGCTGATCGCCGACATCTCGCACTGGTTCCTGCGCCGGCGCGGCATCGCCGTGGCCCTGGCGGCCAGCAGCAACTACCTCTCGGGCGCGATCTGGCCCACGCTTCTGGCCGGAATGCTGGAAAGCGGCGGCTGGCGCGACGTCTACCTGGTGCTGGGCGCGGTGACGCTGGCGGTGGTGGTCCCGCTGGCGCTGATGCTGCGCCGGCGCCTGCCGGACGAGGCCCACACCGCCGCCGAGGCCGCCGCCGCCACCCGCGCTCGCAGCACCGGCCTGTCGCCGCGGATGCTGCAGCTGGCGCTTGGCGTTGCCGGGGTCAGCTGCTGCGTGGCGATGGCGATGCCCCAGGTGCATATCGTGGCCTATTGCGTGGGCCTGGGCTATGGCCCCGCCGTGGGCGCCGAGATGCTGTCGCTGATGCTGCTGGGCGGCGTGATCAGCCGGATCCTCTCGGGCCTCGTGGCCGACCGCTTCGGCGGCGTGCGCACCGTTCTGATCGGCTCGGTCCTGCAATGCCTGGCGCTGATGCTCTACCTGCCGTGGGACGGGATGGCGTCGCTCTACGTGGTCTCGGCCGTCTTCGGCCTCAGCCAGGGCGGCATCGTGCCCTCCTACGCGCTGGTGGTGCGCGAATTCCTCCCCGCGCGCGAGGCGGGGCGGCGCGTGGGTTTCCTGCTGATGCTGACGATCCTCGGCATGGCGCTCGGCGGCTGGATGAGCGGCTGGATCTACGACATCTCCGGCAGTTATCAGCTGGCCTTCCTGAACGGCATCGCCTGGAACGGGCTGAACATCGCGATCATGACGATGCTGCTGATCCGGTCCCGCCCGCGCAAAGGGGCGGGAACGGGGATGCCGCAGCCGGCCTAGACCTTCCGGAAGACGGCGATCTTCGCCATGTCGTCCTTGTGCTCGCCCGTGGCACCGTCGCCGTAGATCCGCACCTCGGGCAGCGACAGCCCGGAGATCCGGTCCCCCAGCGCCGTCAGCGCGGCATCGAAACCATGCGCCTCGAAATGCGCCCCGTTGATCGCCAGCGCAAACACAGCCCCCGGCGCCGCGAGCCGCAACAGCTCCTCCAGCACCTCGGGACCCACATGGCCATGGGTAAAGGTCCCGGACGAGACGACGCCGGGATAGGTGCCATCGGCCACGCCGACCCCGACATAAAGATCCGCCTCCAGCAGATCCCGGTAACAGCCCTTGCCGCGCGCCACCTCCAGCATCTCGGGCGAGATATCGACGCCATCCACCGGCGCGATCCCCGCCTGTGCCAGCGCCACGCCGCAAAGCCCGGTGCCCGCGCCCACGTCCAGGACCGGCCCGGCGCCGCCCGCATCCGCATAGGCGCGCGCGGTGGCCTGCGGCAGGGCATAGGCCTCGGCCGCGGCAAAGCTGTTGTCGTAATCCTCCGCCCACCGCGCATAGAGATCGCGATTGTCGTCGGGGGTCTGCAGGGAATAAGCGGCCTCGAGGCCCGTATCTTTGGAAGTCATCCCCCAAACAACCGCGCCCGGCCCCGAAGTGCAACCCCACCACCCGCACGACAGCGCCCCCTCTCACCGTCCCCCTGCTTCATCTTTGCCCAAATACCTCATCCCGACAGCCGACAGCAGCGCAGGTCCCGGGCATGATGTACCCACATGTCGTCTTCCTGGCCGCAAATACCTCCGGGGGAGTCGCCCGAGGGCGACGGGGGCAGCGCCCCCTTCCCCCACTGGACATCCCGCGCCGCGCCTCGCACAAAGGTCCCATGACCAAGACCCTGCTTTCCTTCGGCCACGGCTTTTCGGCCCGCGCGCTTGTGCCGCTCCTGCCCTCCGACTGGCGCGTCATCGGCACCACCCGCTCGCCCGAAAAGGCGGCCGGGATCGCCGCGACCGGGGTCGAGCCGCTGATCTGGCCCGGCGACGCCGAGATCCCGCTCGACGGGGTCACGCACCTGCTGACGTCCGTGGCCCCCCGGGGCGAGGGCGATCCGGTTCTGAACGCCTTCCGCGACCAGATCGCCGCCCGCGCGGACCAGTTCGACTGGGTGGGCTACCTTTCCACCACCGGGGTCTACGGCGACCATGACGGCGGCTGGGTGGACGAGGACACGCCGCTGGAGCCCTCGACCCGCCGCGGCAAGTGGCGGCAGGCGGCGGAGGCCGAGTGGCAGGCGATCCCCGGGCTGCCGCTGCATATCTTCCGGCTCGCCGGGATCTACGGGCCGGGACGCGGGCCCTTTGCCAAGGTGCGCAACGGCACCGCGCGACGGATCGTGAAACCGGGACAGGTGTTCTCGCGCATCCATGTGGACGACATCGCGCAGGTGCTGCTGGCCTCGATCGACCGCCCGAACCCGGGCGCGGTCTACAACCTCTGCGACGACGACCCAGCCCCGCCGCAGGAGGTCATCGCCCATGCCGCCGAATTGCTGGGCCTGCCGCTGCCGCCCGAAATTCCCTTTGACGAGGCCGAGATGACGCCGATGGCGCGCAGCTTTTATGCCGAAAGCAAGCGGGTGAAGAACGACCGCATCAAGGAAGAGCTGGGGATCGCGCTGCGCTATCCCGATTACCGCTCGGGGCTTGCCGCGCTGCTGGCGGCAGAAGGCGAAGGCGCGGACTGAAGGGTCAGTAGACCTCGGCCAGAACGGCGTCGGCGCGCTTCAGCCACTCCCACAGCGGCTTCTTCTGGTGGCTCAGCCGCAGCCCGGCGCTGCGCAGCTTCGCCAGCGCCTTCAGGTGGGCCGAGAAATCGCCCGGCAGCGCCTTCAGCCTCTCGTGCAACAGGCTCGAGCGGTCGACCACGGCCTCGGGCGCGATCAGCCCGCTTTTCATCGCCGCTTCGATATCCGAGCGCAGCGCCTGCAGGCGCCGCACGGCGGCAGGGATCCGGCAGCGCGCCGCCGCCATCTGCGCGCGCTCGAAGCGCGACACCTTCGAGGCATGGCTGCACATGTGGTCCTTGCAGCGTTCCGACAGGTACACCAGTTCATCGATGCCGCCCGGCCCGTTGGCCAGGAAATCGTACATTGCGTCGCGCAGCCGCTGCTGGCGCGTGGTGATCACCTGCGGCTTCAGCAGCGGCGCAAAGCCCATATGCGCCAGACCGGCCTGGCCCACGGCTTCCAGCCGGCATTCCTCCACCTGTTCCAGCGCGGCCCAGGCGGCGCGGTAGGCGGCATAGGGTTCGGCATCTTCGACCGAGGCATCGGCCAGCGAGGAAAGAAAGGTCTTCTCGGCGGTGGTGTAAGCCTTGAGCGCGGCGCCCATGCCGGTCCGGCCCAGCTTTGTCGGCTTGTTCTGTGCCCACCAATCGTAGGTGAGGGTCCAACCCATGAGAAACTCCAGACATTATCAAACAGGTATCCCCAAATGCTGCGGGGACCAATAAAACAAGGGAAGGATGCGCGATTTGGCAAGGCCGGTCCATGCCCTTCTTCGCGTAAGCGCGGGATTATGCGAAATTTGCACGGATTTCGCGCCATCGTCGGCAGGTTCAGGCCGGCGGATGCGCCTTTTCCGCGTGCAACAGGCGTCCGATCCCCAGTCCCAGCAGGCCAAGCGCCCCCAGCACCAGCATCGCCACCACCCCGTTCGAGGCGTAAAAGACCAGCCGGTCGGGCCAGTCCAGCGCGTTGAGGAACGGGTAGGGCAGCCCGCTCGTCACCGGCCCCGCGGGCATGTCGGCGCGCGGCTGCACGTAAAGCTCGGCCCAGGCGACATAGGCCAGGATGATCCCCAAAAGCGGCAGCACCCCGCGCCAGACCCGCCTGTAGGCTCGCGCGATCAGCCCCGCGTCGAGGATCTGAAGCGCGGGGCCGAGCGCGTGCAGATAATATTGCTCTAGAAACGGGATGTCCCCGTTGCCGTTCACCAGCGCCGGATCCTCGAAGAAGAGCTTCCAGTAAAGAAACACCACCATGACGTTCAGGACCGAGGCGCAGATCGCCGTCACCTCGTGACGCCGGGTGATCCGCCCATAGCTCAGCGCCAGCATCCGCGAGGCGCTGTAGGCCGACAGGGTCAGCGCCCAGATCGTCAGGTAGCGGAACGGCCCGCCCGCCGGCCAGTTGGTGGCGGTCCAGCCCTGCCACGCCAAGTAGGCCAATGCCAGGACAAGGGTGATCCAGCGGTAGATCCGGACGGGGCGGGTCCGGATCTCCATCTCAGGCGCGCAACTCGCCCAGCTTGGCGACACCCAGCGTCTCCAGCACCTTGGCCTCGATCTGGGCCGCATTCATGCCGGCGACGGCATACATGTCGGCCGGGCTTGCCTGGTCGATGAAGATGTCGGGCAGCACCATGGACCGGTACTTCAGCCCCCGGTCGAACACGCCCTCTTCGGCCAGAAGCTGCGCCACGTGGGATCCGAAGCCGCCGATTGCGCCTTCCTCCACGGTGATCAGCGCCTCGTGGTCGCGGGCAAGGGTCAGGATCAGGTCGCGGTCCAGCGGCTTGGCAAAGCGTGCATCGGCCACGGTGGGCGCCAGGCCGGCGGCGGCCAGCGCCTCGGCGGCCTTCATCACCTCGGACAGCCGGGTGCCGAAGGACAGCAGGGCCACACGCCCGCCCTCGCGGACGATGCGGCCCTTGCCGATTTCGACAGGCTGGCCGCGTTCCGGCATTTCCACCCCGGCACCCTCGCCGCGCGGGAAGCGGAAGGCGATGGGCCCCTCGTCATGGGCGGCGGCGGTGGCGACCATGTGCAGCAGCTCGGCCTCGTCGGCGGCGGCCATCACGGTGAACCCCGGCAGGTTGGCAAGAAAGGCGATGTCGAAGCTGCCCGCATGGGTGGCGCCGTCGGCACCGACCAGCCCGGCGCGGTCGATGGCGAAGCGCACCGGCAGGCGCTGGATCGCCACGTCGTGCACCACCTGGTCGTATCCGCGCTGCAGGAAGGTGGAATACATCGCGCAGAAGGGTTTCATCCCGCCCGCGGCAAGGCCGGCGGCAAAGGTCACGCCGTGCTGCTCGGCGATGCCGACGTCGAAACAGCGCGACGGATAGCGTTCGGCAAAAAGGTTCAGCCCGGTGCCATCGGGCATCGCCGCGGTGACGGCGCAGACCGCATCGTCGGCCTCGGCCGCCTGCAGCAGGCCCTTGGCGAAGACCGAGGTATAGCTGGGCGCGTTGGACGGCGTCTTTTTCTGCTTGCCGGTGATGACGTCGAACTTGGCCGTGGCATGGCCCTTGTCGCGCGCACCCTCGGCCGGGGAATAACCCTTGCCCTTCTTGGTGATCACATGCAGCAGAACCGGCCCCGTCGCGCGCGAGCGAATGGTGCGCAGCACCGGCAGCAGCTGGGACATGTCGTGCCCGTCGATGGGGCCAAGGTAAGAAAAGCCCAGCTCCTCGAACAGGGTGCCGCCGACGGCCATGCCCTTCAGCATGTCCTTGGCCCGCTTGGCACCTTCGCGGAAGGGACCGGGCAGCATCGAGACGGCGGATTTCGCGGCGGCCTTCAGGTCCTGGAACGGCGCCTCGGCATAGAGCCGCGAGAGATAGGTCGACAGGGCACCGGTGGGCGGTGCGATGGACATCTCGTTGTCGTTGAGGATGACGATCATCCGCTTGCCCAGGTGGCCCGCGTTGTTCATCGCCTCGAAGGCCATGCCCGCGCTCATCGCGCCGTCGCCGATCACGGCGATGGCGTCGCCGATCCCCTCGGGCGTCTTGCCGCCAAGGTCGCGCGCCACGGCAAAGCCGAGCGCGGCGGAAATCGAGGTCGAACTATGCGCGGCGCCGAACGGGTCATAGGGGCTTTCCGACCGCTTGGTGAAACCCGACAGGCCGTCCTTCTGGCGCAGCGTGCGGATGCGGTCGCGGCGGCCGGTGAGGATCTTGTGCGGGTAGCTCTGGTGGCTCACGTCCCAGATCAGCCGGTCGCGCGGCGTGTCGAACACCGCGTGCAGCGCCACGGTCAGTTCGACCACGCCCAGGCCAGCGCCCAGGTGGCCGCCGGTCTCGGACACGGCAGAAATCGTCTCGGCCCGCAGTTCATGCGCGACCTGCGTGAGTTCGGCATCGCTGAACCGTTTGAGGTCAGCGGGCGCCTGGACCTTGTCCAGAAGTGGGGTCTTCGGTCTGTCGGTCATCGGCGCCCCCTTTCGGCGCGGAATTCAGCATTCGCGGGCAATAACGAACCGGGCCGTGTCCCGCAAGAGATCCGCCCGCACGCCATAGGGCGCCAGCGCGTCGCAGGCGTCCTCCACCAGCGAACTGGCGCGCTTGCGCGCCGCGTCCAGCCCCAGAAGGGACACAAAGGTCGCCTTTCCGGCAGCTTCGTCCTTGTGAAGGCGCTTGCCGGTCTTCTCCACGTCGCCTTCGAGGTCGAGAATGTCGTCGTGAATCTGGAACGCCAGCCCCAGCGCATCGGCATAAAGCCGCATCGGCGCGGCCGAGGCCCCGGCCAAACGCGGCCCGGCCATGGCGGCCCAGGCAAAGAGCGCCCCGGTCTTGCCGGCCTGCAGTGCGGTGATCTCGTCCAGCGTCAAGGGCGTGCCGGCGGTTTCGGCCGCGATGTCCAGCGCCTGACCCAGCACCATGCCATGGGCGCCCGCGGCGCGCGCCAGCGTCAGCGCAAGCTCGGCCCGGACCTCCGCGCCGCCCACCTCGGGGCGCGCGACCAGCTCATAGGCCAGCGCCTGCAGCGCATCGCCGGCCAGGATCGCGGTGGCCTCGTCCCATTTGACGTGCACCGTGGGCTGGCCCCGGCGCAGATCGTCGTCGTCCATGGCCGGCAGATCGTCATGGACCAGCGAATAGGCATGCATCGCCTCGATCGCCGTGGCGGGCCAGATCGCACGGTCGCGCGACACGTCATGCAGCCGCGCGCCTTCCAGCACGAGAAACCCGCGCAGACGCTTGCCGCCGTCCGTGGCCCAGCGCATGGCCCGCGTCACCGGCAGGTCGTCATATTCCGACAGCACGCCGTCGAGATGCGCGGCGATGGCGACGGCATCCGCCTCCAGCGTTTCGGCGAACATGGGCCTAGAGCCCCTCGACCGGCTTCAGCCCCGTGGGATTGCCCTCGGCATCGGTGGTGATCGCGGCCACCTTCTCCTCGGCGCTTTTCAGCAGGGTCTCGCAGCGCTTCTTCAGCTTGGCGCCCCGTTCGTAAAGCCCGATGGAGGCCTCGAGTGCGACATCGCCGCGTTCGAGCTGCTGAACCACGCTGTCCAGCTCCTTCATCGCCTCTTCGAAGCTCAGTTCGTTGACGTCTGTCTCGGTCATCCCGCGGCCTTCATCAGTTCTTCGACATGCGCCTTCCCGGAGGCGGCAAGCGCATCGAGGTCGTAGCCGCCTTCGAGCGAGGACACAATCTTGCCGCCGCACAACTCGTCCGCGAGCTTGCAGAGTTCGGCCGTGAGCCAGCGGAAATCCTCGACCTCCCAGTTGAGATTGGCCAGCGGGTCGTCGGCATGGGCATCGAACCCGGCCGACACCAGGATCAGCTCGGGCCGGAAGGAGCGCAGGCGGGGGAAGGCCTGGGCCTCGTAGACCTGCCGCATCTGGACCCCGCCGGTGCCGGGCGCGAGCGGCAGGTTGAGCACGTTGCCATGCGCCCCGGTTTCCGACGCGGTGCCGGTGCCCGGGAACAGCGGGATCTGCTGCGAGGAGATCAGCAGCGTGCGCGCCTCGTCCCACAGCAGGTCCTGGGTGCCGTTGCCGTGGTGGACATCGAAATCGACGATGGCGACGCGGCTGAGCCCGTGATGGTCCAGTGCATGCTTGGCGGCGATGGCGACGGTGCCGAAGACACAGAACCCCATGGGCGTGGCGGTTTCGGCATGGTGCCCCGGCGGGCGGACGGCGGCGAAGGCGTTGGGGGCCTCGCCGCCCAGCACCATGTCGACGCCCCGGATCGCGGCGCCCACCGCGCGGTAGACCGCGTCGAGAGAGCCCGGCGAGAGGTAGGTATCGCCGTCGAGCTGCACGAACCCGTCGGCGGGCAGCGCGGCCTTGACCTCGGACACGTAGGAGGCCGGGTGGCAGCGCAGGATGTCGTCGTCGGCCGCCAGCGGCGCGGTGACCCGGTTAAGCTCCAGCGGCTCCAGAGCATGCAAGAGATGTTCCAGGCGCGGCACCCGTTCCGGGTGGCCCTGGGGGGTGACGTGGCCGTGGAAATCGGCGTGGGTGATGAGAGCTGTGGTCATGGGAGCACGCTAGCAAGCGGGTCGGCGTCGGGCAACAGAGCTGGGCATGGTCGTCGGTGTGGCGGCGATGATCCGGCCCTGGCGCGGGTCGAGAGGGCCGGATTGAGGTATTTGGACAAAGGTGAAGACAGGGGCCAGCGCGAGCCTTGCACCCGTCGTCTTGTTTGCAGATGTCGGATCCGCAGGCTGGCCAAACGCGATGCCCTGGGAGGGACCGCGATCACGCCCTCTCTTCACCTTGGGAAAATACCTCCGGGGGTCGCCATTGATGCGCCATTGGTTCGAGCACAATGGCGACGGGCAGCGCCCCCGGTCGCTCAGTCACGTGGCACAGTCCTCGGTCGCTCAGTCCGGGGCCAGCATGTAGCCGGCGCCGCGCACTGTCTGGAGGTAGCGCGGCTGTTTCGGGTCGGATTCGATCTTGCGGCGCAGGCGCGTTATCTGAACGTCGACGGCGCGTTCCTGGGCCTGCCCCCTGTCGCGGCCGAGATCCTCGACCAGGCGGGTGCGGCTGACCGGCTCGCCGGGGCAGGAGGAGAAGATCCGCATCAGCTGGCTTTCCGTCGCCGTCAGGCGCACGGGCTGATCGCCCTGCCACATCTCGCCCTTCTCGATGTCGTAGCGGATCGGGCCCAGATGCAGGATCTTGGGCGTCGTCACCTCGGGCGGGGCTTCGGGCATGCGGCGCAGTATGGCGTTGATGCGCAGCAGCAGCTCCTTCGGCTCGAAGGGCTTGGACAGGTAATCGTCGGCCCCCGCTTCGAGCCCCTGAATGCGGTGTTCGGTGTCGCCCTTCGCCGTCAACAGCAGGATCGGCGTCATGGAGGTTTCGCGCAGGGCTTTGGTCAGCGTGATGCCGTCTTCGCCCGGCATCATCACGTCCATGACGATCAGGTCGAAATCCAGCCCCGACAGCACCCGCCGCGCATGCGCGGCATCGCGCGCGGCGGTCACGAGGAACCCGCTGCGCATCAGGAACTTCTTCAGCAGATCACGGATCCGTTCGTCGTCGTCGACGATCAGCAGATGGGCGTCCAGGTCATTCATGCAGCGGTCAACCGGCCTGTTCTTTCAGCCGTTTATAAGCACGCCTCATATCCGCGTCCATCATCGCTTCGAGCACTTTTCGAAAGCCCGCCACCGCCTCCGGCCCGGCCTCGCGGTAGGCGGTCCGCATTCGCGCCCGCTGCGCATCCGACAGCTGGCTTTCCAGCGCCGCGCCCGCCTCTGTCAGGTAGAGGTGGCGCTCGCGCTTGTCCTGGGCGCCGATGCGGCTTTCGACCAGGCCATCCTCGACCAGGGTGCGCAGGACACGATTGAGTGACTGCTTGGTCACGCCGAGGATTCGCAGCAGGTTGTTGACCGTCGTCCCCGGCGCCCGGTTGATGAAGTGAATCGCCCGGTGATGGGCGCGGCCGTAGCAATGGTCCGCCAGGATCCGGTCCGGATCGGCGGTGAAGCCCCTGTAAGCGAAGAACATCGCCTCGATTCCCTGTCGAAGCTGTTCATCTGTCAGGTAAAGCAGATTCTCGCCGCTGATGCCTTGCGGGCTCCGTCCATCGGCCATGACGCGTCCTTTCGCCTCTCGTTTAAGCTGTATACGTCAGCCTTGTTGACATTCCAAGACCGAAGCGGTAACGAATCGCGTCCTTGGCGCAACATTATGTCCGATGCGGCCCCAAGAGGCGAAACTTTCGTAAAGCATGAGGGGAGCAAATCTCATGGCAGGATATGACGATCGCGACGGCCTGATCTGGATGGACGGCAAACTGGTGGAATGGCGGGACGCGAATGTACACATTCTGACCCATGGGCTCCACTACGCCTCCTCGGTCTTCGAGGGCGAGCGCTGCTACAATGGCAAGATCTTCAAGGGCGTCCAGCATTCCGAGCGTCTGCGCGCCTCGGCCCAGATGCTGGATTTCGAGATCCCCTACACCGTGGAAGAGATCGAGGCGGCCAAATACGCCATGCTCGAGGCCAACGGCTGGACCGATGCCTATGTCCGCGCGGTCGCCTGGCGCGGCGCGGGCGAGGATATGGGCGTTTCGGCGGCGCGTAACCCGGTGCGGCTGGCCATCGCCGGCTGGGAATGGGGCAATTACTACGGCGACGCCAAGTACAAGGGCGCCAAGCTCGACATCTCCAAGTGGAAGCGCCCTTCGCCCGAGACCATCCCGGTCCATGCCAAGGCCGCCGGCCTCTACATGATCTGCACGATGTCCAAGCACGCGGCCGAGGCCAAGGGCTGTTCGGACGCGCTGTTCATGGATTACCGCGGCTACGTGGCCGAGGCGACCGGCGCCAACATCTTCTTCGTGAAGGACGGCGAGGTGCATACGCCGGACGCGGATGTCTTCCTGAACGGGCTGACGCGGCAGACGGTGATCGGCATGCTGAAGGATCGCCAGATCAAGGTGCACGAGCGCCACATCGATCCCGGCGAGATGGAAAGCTTTGAACAATGCTGGCTGACCGGCACCGCGGCCGAGGTCACGCCGGTGGGCCAGATCGGCGACTACAACTTCGAGGTCGGCGCACTGACCCGCGATATCTCGGACAGCTACGAAAAGCTGGTCCGGGCCTGAGAGACACCGCGCGGGGCACCGTCGCCCTCGGTCACAGACGAAAACGGCGCGAGGGAAACCTCGCGCCGTTTTTCATGTTTGCCGGTGCCGGACAGGGGTCAGCCGGCGGTGGTGGTGACGTCGATATTGCCCTTCACCGCGTGGGTGTAGGGGCAGACACTGTGGCCGGCCTCGGCGATCTTGTCGATTTCGGCGGCGTCGAGGCCCGGCATCTTCAGCACGAAGTCGATCTTCAGCTTGAAGCCGCCATCGTCGCGCTTGCCCATGCTGACCGTCGAGTCGATCGTGGCATCGTCGGGCACGTTGGACAGCGAGTCATCTTTCGACGCCATCATCTTCATCGCGCTCATGAAGCAGGCCGCATAGCCGACCGCGAAGAGCTGTTCGGGGTTGGTGCCGGTGCCGGACCCGCCCATTTCCTTCGGCGGCGTCAGGGTCAGGTCGAGGTTACCGTTGGAAACGCTGGCCTTGCCCTCGCGACCGCCGGTCACGGTAGCGGTGGTGGAGTAGAGAGGATCATTCGCCATCAGGATATCTCCATTTCGGTTGTGCGTATCATCTGTGCCGCCGCCATGGCGCCGGCGTGCAGGACATAGCTAGCGCCTCTTGCCGGCTTTTCAATAGAGCACGATTAAATCGCGTGCGATTTATTTTCCGGAACCAGAATCGACTGGACTGCCGTGGCGGTTGCACCGGTCACGTGGACTGGCCCGGCTGCAGCCAGTGGTGGACGAAATCCAGCTTTTCGCGCACCCCGTCGGTCAGCACGAAGGGATAAATATCGCCAAGCCCGATCGACCGGTTGATGTGATTGACCCCCAAAGCGTATTCCGCGCCCAGCGTGATCACCCGCTCGCCATCCGCCTCGGCATAGGGATCATAGCCCGCCGGCGCCTCCGCCATGGTCCAGCCGGCGGCGACCGCGCAATCGATGATGTCCACAAGGTGCAGCAGGTGGGCGACCGTCTCGGCCCAGTCCTCGTGCGGGTGCGAGGCGGCGTAGGGCGTGATGTGGGTTTCGGTCCAGCCGTCGGGCGGGCCGTTGGAATAGTGGCGGTCCAGAGCGGCGGCGTAATCGGTGCGCTCATCGCCCATCAGGTCGCGAAAGGCCTTGTCAAAGCCCGGCACATCCAGCAGGCGGACAAAGAGGAAATGCGCCGTCTCGTGCCGGATATGGCCGATCATGGTGCGCAGCTTCTCGCCCAGGTCCTCGCGCCGTTCCAGACGTTCGAGAACGTCGGCCTCGGTCACGTTGATGGTGATGACGCCGTCGCCATGGGCCATCAGCACATCGCTGGGCCCGTCCGAGGTGACCTCGGACAGCATGCGGTATTCCGGCAGGCGCCCGGGATCGGCGGGATTGAACCAGCCCCAGCGGCCCAGCGTCGCCAGCACCCGGCGCTTGGCGGCCTCGGTCTTGGCCCAGTGCAGCTGGTTGTCGCCCTCGACCGTCTCAGGGATGACCGAGGTCATCGCGCAGGACCAGCAATAGCCGTCCTCGCCCGCGATCCAGTTGCAGCCGATTGCGGGGCGGTTCACGCAATCCGCGCCGCCGGCGACGAAATCCTGCGCGGCGATGTCGTAATGCAGGGCCTGGCCGCAGTTCAGGCATTCGGTATTGGCGAAATTGACGGGCGCGTCGCAATTCGGACAAGAGAAGATGCGCATTCGGGGAGAGCCTCCGTAACCGCTGGCGATGGCCAACGCGCGAGACCCATGCTGGTTCCCGCTAGCCCCCTTGTGCCACGGCACCTAGGCTTGCGCTACAGGCCCGGCCCGGGCCTCCCCCCTCCGTCACGGGGAAGCAGCCGACCTGCGGGGCAAAACGGACAACCTGTCATCCGACCATCCGGGCCGGTGCAGAAGGAGGGGATGCGCCGCGGGCCCGTGCAGAAGGGTCGCATCGTGACACATTATATACTGACCGCCCCCATCCATCGCCTGAAGCGCCGCGCCCGGGATCTTGCGCGCGACAGCGAGGTGCCGCTGGCCCATGCGCTGGACCAGATCGCGCGGGCCGGAGGGATCTCTGGCGGCGATCGATTACCTGCAGCTGCTGGACCAGAAGCGCAGCCACCCCGATCTGGCAATCCAGGTCGCACAGCTGCGCGAGGGGGCGCGACGGCAGGGGCTGATCGTGGTGGCCGTGTCGCAGATCGACCGGGCGTTCGACCTATCGGGGCGCAGCATGCCCGGCCTGCCCGACGTGCGCCTGCCCAACCCCGCCGACCTGTCGTGTTTCACCGCCACCTGTTTCCTGCAGGACGGCAGGGTGGACATCTCGCGCAGCAGCCCGCCCGCGTGATCGGCCCCGTCACGGCCGCGCCTGTCGGTCGGGGCCTTGCCCCTCCCGGCACGCCCGGCGGAAGAGTTCACGAAACCTTCGCCGAAGTGTTACGATCCTGACGGGCTCGCGTCACCTTGGGCATGTTCAAGCTGTCGCGTTCGAATTGCCCGCATCCGGGCCAGCAGACAGGACAGACCGCCCATGACCAAGCTTCTCCGCCCGTCCCGCCGCGCCGTGCTGGCCGGTGGCACCGCCTTTGCCGCCAGCCTCGCCATGCCGTCGATCTCTCGTGCGCAGGCGCGCCCGATCTTCACCCATGGCGTGCAATCGGGGGATGTGGACATGACATCCGGCATGATCTGGACCCGCACCGACCGCCCCGCGCAGGTCCGGATGGAGATCGCCACGACCGAAAGCTTTGCCGATGCGCGCCAGCTTGCCCCGCTGACCGCCACGCCCGAAACCGATTTCGCCGTGAAGCGCCTGGTCGAGGGCCTGCCGTCGGACCAGGACATCTTCTATCGCTTCGTCGCCGCCGACCTGAACGACCTGAAGGCGACCTCCGAGCCGATCATCGGCCAGTTCCGCACCGCGCCGGCCTCGCGCCGCGACGTGCGCTTTGCCTGGTCGGGCGACACCGCCGGGCAAGGCTGGGGCATCGACGAGACGGGCATGAAGACCTACGCCACCATGGCGCAGCACCGTCCCGACTTCTTCATCCATTCCGGCGACACGATCTATGCCGACGGCCCGATGCAGGACGAGGTGACACGCGACGGCGCGGTGATCTGGAAGAACACGGTCCTGATCGACGAAAAACGCAAGGTGGCCGAGACGCTGGACGAATATCGCGGCCAGTGGAAATACAACATGATGGACGAGCATCTGCGCGCGATGAACGCCGTCTGCCCGACTTTCTTCCAATGGGACGACCACGAGGTGGTCAACAACTGGTCCGCCTCCAAGGACCTGATGGGCGACGACCGCTATTCCGAGAAGTCGGTGCATGTCCTCGCCGCCCGCGCCGCGCGCGCCTTCCACGAACTGACCCCGATCCGCTACCAGCCGGCCGAACCGGGCCGCGTCTATCGCAAGATCGCCTATGGCCCGATGGTCGATGTCTTCTTCCTGGACCTGCGGTCCTATCGCGGCCCGAACGGACCATCGATGGAGGACACGATCACTCCAGAAAGCCAGATCCTTGGTGCGGCGCAGATGGAGTGGCTGAAGCGCGAGCTGGTGAATTCTACGGCGACCTGGAAGGTCATCGCCTGCGACATGCCGATCGGCCTGGTGGTCTGGGACAACTGGGCCGAACAGGCTGGCGCCGAGGCCGTGGCCAACGGCAATGACGGCCCCGCCAAGGGGCGCGAGCTGGAATTCGCCGAGCTGCTGCGCTTCATCAAGACCGCCGGGATCAGGAACACCGTCTGGTTCACCGCCGACGTGCATTACACCGCCGCGCATTATTACAACCCCGAAAAGGCGGCCTTCCAGGATTTCGAACCGTTCTGGGAATTCGTCTCGGGCCCGCTGCATGCCGGGACCTTCGGGCCCAACGCGCTGGACATGACCTTTGGCCCCGAGCTGAAGTACATCAAGGCGCCGGAAGAGGGCCAGGGGCAGAACCTGTCGCCGTCCGAGGGGCTCCAGTTCTTCGGGCTGGTGGATATCGACGGCGCCACCCAGCAGATGACCGTGCGGCTGATGGACCGTGACGACACCGAACTGTGGAAAATCACGCTCGACCCGCAGGTCTGAGCGCTGACTGAAAGGCCGCAGCCCCATCCGGGGGCTGCGGCACCATCATCCCTTAGTAAAGGATGAAATCGTCCGCGGTCAGGGACATCACGCCCCCCAGCAGGACCGATCCGTCCTCGCCATCGATGCGCAGCCCCTTGTCCAGCAGGATAGCCGAGTCGAGCACGTCCTGCTCGGTCGCGAAATCGTCGCGCGAGAAGACCAGCACATCCTCGGACGTGAAATCGCGCACGCCGTTGCGGCCCTGCATGGCGGTGAAATCGAAGATATCCGCATCCTCGCCGCCGACGTAGATGTCGTTGCCCGCGCCATCCGACAGGGTGTCGCTGCCCTGGGCACCGAACAGCTGGTCGTCGCCGGCCCCGTCGATGATGATGTCATCGCCGCCGGCCGCCCAGTAGCGATCATTGCCACCGCCGGTAAAGGCCCGGTCCGCCATGCCGGTGCCCCGGCCGACCGTGTCCTGCGGATCGAGATCGAAGGGCAGGAGGACCGAATCCAGAATGTGAATCGTCCCGTTCGCCGTGCCGATATCGACCAGCGCCGGATAGACCGAGGCATCGGTCTGCGGCGAGGCATCCAGAACCTTGCCCTCGTCGAACAGCAGGCGCCCGTTGTCCAGCGCGGTTTCGACGATCCCTTCCTCGGTCAGCTCGGCAGCGCTCAGGCTTTCGGGCGATACATGGTACAGCAGCACGTCGGTCACGGTTTCGATGCCCACCGCGTCGATCAACGCCTCGGCCACCTGTGCCGGTGTCAGCCCGGTGTCATCAAGCCCCAGATCGCGCGCCAGCTTGCGGAAGGCGACATCGGTCGGCGCAAAGACCGTCAGATCGGCGTCACGGTCGGCCACGGCGGCATCCAGACCGGTCGCCACGAGCGCGGCGGTCAGGATCTCGAACCGCGAATCCGTCGTGGCCACGTCGGCGATGGTCGGAGAAGTTTCGGCCTCGGCCACATCAAGCGGCAGCAGCACGCGGTCGATGGCGTGGATCACCCCGTTGGTTGCGGCAATGTCGGTCAGGCCGTTCAGGAATTCCGGGTTCTCGACATCGGGATCGGCGTCGATGATCTGATCCCGCGACACGGTCACGTCGGTCCCGAAAAACGTCGTCACATCCCCCTGCGCCTGCAGATCCGCCAACGAGGTCGCACCGGCGGTCACGTGGTAGGTCAGCACGTCGGTCACGAATTCCGCGCCCAGCGTGTCCACCAGCGTAAACGCGACCTGCCTGTCGCTCAGATCCGAGACATCAAGACCCAGCGTCTGCTCGGCCAGCGTGCGGAAGGCGTCATCCGTGGGCGCGAAGACCGTGAAATCGCCGGGGCGGTTGAAGGTCGTGGTCAGGCCGGTCGCGAACAGCGCCAGGCTAAGGATGTCGAAATCCGGCGAATTGGCGATCTGGGCGATCTTCAACGTCGGATCGGCCGGCATCGGATCGAATGCGGCGTTGAGGGTGGAACCGAGTGACATGCGAAATCCTCCTTGCAGGCCAGGCCTGTCTTCTGCGGGCGAACCGGGCTTCTCCCGCCCCGGTTGCTCCGGTTGTCCGGGATCGGGACCGTCCCCTCTCCTCTGATCGTGCGAGTTGGCCTGCGGCAGCAGGTCTTCAAGCATGATCACGAGTTCGTCATCCGCCCTTGCGCTGATCACACAAGCGCGTGATCGGGGTGATCCACTTCGCGTTTCGCGCCTTGCCTGTCGGGGGCATTGATATCCCGGCAGGATCCGGAACCATTCGTTTCCGAAACGGGGTCATCCGGGGCAAAAAGACCCCGGGCGTGTAACGTTTTGAATTGAGCTGTGTGGACAGATTGGCCGGGGTCTGGCTGGCGAAACGGCGCGGCAGATCATCGCGCCGGCCCGGCCAGGACGCCTTGCCCGGTCGGGTGCGGCGGCGGCGCTGGCCGGATCCGCGCAAGCCAGAGCCACCCGATCCCGTCATCGCGGCAAGGGGACGCCCGTGACGTGGCCCGGCACATGCCGCTCAACATCAGGCGCAGGGGCCGAGGGCCGCGCCCCGGCCCCCGGCCTCAGAAGTCGATGCCGCGCTGCGCCTTGATGCCGGCCTCGAACGGGTGCTTAACCGCCTCGATCTCGCTGACCAGATCGGCCTCGTCGCAGATCTCGGGTTTGGCATCGCGCCCCGTCAGGATCACGCTGGTGCGGCTGTGGCGGGCGCGCAGCCCCTCCAGCACCGCGTCCACGGTCAGGTAATCGTAGCGCATGGCGATGTTGATCTCGTCCAGCAGGACAAGATCGTGCTCGCCGCTTTCCATCAGCTCGCGCGCCCTGGCAAAGGCGGCCTCGGCCGCCGCGATGTCGCGCGCGCGATCCTGGGTGTCCCAGGTGAACCCCTCGCCCATCGTGTGCCAGGTCACGCTGCCGAGCTTGTCGAAGAACCGCTTCTCGCCGGTGATCCACTTGCCCTTGATGAACTGCACCACGGCGACGCTCTGCCCCCAGCCCAGCGCGCGCACCAGCACGCCGAAGGCCGAGGACGACTTGCCCTTGCCCTTGCCGGTATGCACCAGGATCAGGCCCCGGCCCGGGTCGGAGGCCTTCGACACCTTCTCGCGGTGCTCGGCCTGGACCTTCTGCATCTTTTCCTTGTGGCCGGTGGTCTCGCTGTCGGTCATGACGCTCTCCCTTTCGTCAGTCGCGTTGCCGCGCCGCGCGGGCGCGTTCGTTGATAAGCCCAAGCTGCCGTTCGCGCCACAGCACCAGCACGTTGCCGGCGATCACCAGCGACGCGCCCAGCAGCATGACAAGCGTCGGCACCTCGGAGAAGAAGAAATAGCCGATCCCGATGGCAAAGATCAGCGAGGCATAATCGTAGGGCGCCAGCATCGAGGCGCCACCGAAGCGGTAGGCCGAGGTCACGAGGATCTGCCCGACCCCGCCGATCAGCCCGGTCAGGCACAGCAGCAACAGCGTCATCGGATCCGGCATGACCCAGCCGAAGGGCAGGGTCAGCAGCCCCAGCGTCGCCGAGGTCAGCGAAAAGTAGAAGACGATGGCGGCGGTATGCTCGGTCTTGACCAGGGTGCGGATATGGATCTGCACCAGCCCCCGCAGCCCGCAGGAGACCAGCACAAGGATCGCGCCCAGCTGCGCGCCGGCGGTAAGTTCATCCGCCGTCAGGCTAAGCCGGGGCGAGGCCACGATCATCACCCCGATCAGCCCCAGCGCCACGGCCGAGATCCGGACGAAGCGGATGCGCTCGCCCAGCAGGACGGCGGCGAAGATCACCGTGAAGATCGGCGCGGCATAGCCCAGAGCCGTCACCTCGGGCAGCGGCAGCAGGCCCAGCGCGGCGAAGTTGCAGGCCATGGCGCCCGTGCCGAAAAGCCCGCGCCAGACATGGCCGCCGATGTTGTTGGGGACCAGCGCCTCTCGAAGATCGCCGCGCTGCCAGATCCAGATCAGGATCACCGGCAGCGCCAGGAGCGACCGGAAGAACACCACCTCGCCCGCCGGCACGACCTCGGACACGACCTTCACGATCGCGGCCATGCCCGTGAAGACGGCGACGGAGGAGACCTTGAGGAAAACGGCAAGCCCGGGACTGGACTGCGTGGAGGGGGGTGTCATGTGCCTTCCAATGCGCCTTTCCCCGCGCGAGGGCAAGGGGCACCGCAGGTGCTGCCGTGTCGGGCGCAGTCCGTTGATACGGCGCCACAAAGCCGCTCTGCCCCTGTGCCCGGGACGCGACGGCCCCGGTCGACAGTGTTGCATGGCGCGCGACACGGCCCGCAGGACCGCCCCGCAGCCGCGAGACGTCAGGTCATGCCCGCAAGAGCCCCGCGGCGATCAGCCGATGGGCCCGCGCACCCCGCCGGTCTGGCCGCGATCCAGCAGCAGGTGGTCGAGCACCACGCAAGCCGCCATCGCCTCGCCCACCGGGACGGCGCGGATGCCGACACAGGGGTCGTGGCGCCCCTTGGTGATGATCTCGGCCGGCTCGCCCGACTTGGTGATCGTCCGCCGGGTGGTCAGGATCGACGAGGTCGGCTTCACCGCGAAACGCACCACGATGTCCTGCCCGGTCGAGATCCCGCCCAGGATCCCGCCGGCATGGTTCGTGGTGTAGACCGGGCCGTCCTCGCCCATCAGGATCTCGTCGGCATTGTCCACCCCAGTCAGGGCGGCGGCGGCCATGCCCTCGCCGATCTCCACGCCCTTCACGGCATTGATCGACATCATCGCGGCGGCAAGATCGGTGTCGAGCTTGCCATAGATCGGCGCGCCAAGCCCCGCGGGCGTGCCCGAGACGGTGACCTCGATCACCGCGCCGACCGAATTGCCGTCCTTGCGCAGCTCGTCGAGATAATCGGCCCAGTCGGTGGCGGCCTGCGGATCCGGTGTCCAGAACGGGTTGCGCGCGATCTCGTCCCAGTCAAAGCGGTCGCGGTCGATGACCTTCGGCCCCATCTGCACCATGTATCCGGTGATCTTCAGCCCCGGCATCAGTTCGGCCAGCGCCGCCCGCGCCACTCCGCCGGCCGCCACCCGCGCCGCAGTCTCGCGCGCCGAGGAGCGTCCGCCGCCGCGATAATCGCGGATCCCGTATTTCTGCCAATAGGTGATGTCGGCATGGCCGGGGCGGAATTTCTCGGCGATGTCGCCGTAATCCTTCGACCGCTGGTCGGTGTTTTCGATCATCAGCTGGATCGAGGTGCCGGTGGTCCGCCCCTCGAACACGCCCGACAGGATCTTCACCTGGTCCGGTTCGCGCCGCTGGGTGGTGAACTTGTTCTGCCCCGGCTTCCGCTTGTCCAGCCAGTGCTGCAGCATCGCCTCGTCCACCGGCACGCCCGGAGGACAGCCGTCGACCGTCGCGCCCAACGCCGGGCCGTGGCTTTCGCCCCAGGTGGTGACCCGGAACAGGTGTCCGAACGTGTTCATGCTCATGTGCGTCCCTCCGCGTTGGCGCGGTTTAGACGCGGGCGGGCGGATTTGGAAGGGGCGCGGTGGCTGTCGGCCGTCCCCGGGCCGCATGGGATGTCGGTCGGCCCCGGACGCGCGAGGGTTGCGGGTTGTACCCACTCGCGCCTTGCCCCCGGCCGCGCAATGTCACGCCGGTGTCGGCGCGTGCCCCGGTGTCACGCCTCTGCCAGCGTCCGCCGCGGGGCCCGCAGGCCAAAGTACGTCGCGGGCACGATGATCAGCAGGACAAACGCCGTCCCCTCGAAGGCGATGTCATAGCCGAAGCTGTTGATCACCGGCTGGCTGATCAGGGGCGAGATGAACTGGCCCAGGAAGATCGCCGTGGTGATCGCCCCGCTGACCGCGCCGCGGTGGTTCGGCGGCGCGATATCCAGAGCGACAGCGATGAAGTTGGGCATCACCAGCCCCACGCCCACACCGACCAGCAGCGCGCCGGCGCAATAGACCGGCATGATATGCACCAGCTGCAGCACGAAGAACCCGGACGCCATGATGGCAAAGCCCAGCGCAGGCGTGCCGCCCCGCCCCAGCCGCGCCCGGATCGGCCCGAAGAACAACGACGCCACCCCGGCCGCCAGCACCACGCAGGCCATCACCAGCCCCGCCTGCGACGGGTCTTCGTGGCCGTTGGCGGCCAGGTAATAGGGCATCTGCGTCGGCATCACGTAAAACAGCACGAAGGACAGCCCGCACAGGAAGATCACGAAGCACAGGATGGCAAACCAGTTGCCTTCGCCGTCGCCCGCGACGGGGCCATGCTCCGGCGCCGGGCCGCCATGCGTGTCGGGCAACGCCTTGACGAGGAAGGGCAGGTACAGAGCGGCCACGAGGTAGAGCGCGAAGGGGTAAAGCGGGTTGAGCCCGGCCAGCCACCCGGCCAGCCCGATGAAGAGGAACCCGCCGAAGTTGACCGCCGACATCTGCAGGCCCATGAACCGGCCCCGGTCCTCTCTTGCAAAGATATCGCCCAGCATTGCCGCCTGCGCCGTCATCACCGCCGCCACGGCAAGGCCCAGGACCAGCCGGCTGATCAGCACCGCGTGCAGGTCATGCAGCCACAGCCCCGCGCTGCCGGCGATGGCAAAGAGGATCACGCCGGCCAGAAGCTGGCGCTTGCGCCCGAACCGGTCGGCGGCCATGCCCGCGAAGGGCGCGGTGCAGGCGATCAGCAGCGCCGGCGCGGTCACCAGAAGGCGGGTCAGCATCCCGGCATTGGGCGTGTCGCCGTAAAGCGCCTCCAGCCCCGGCAACGAGGGGCTGATCGTTGCGTTCGACATGATCGTAAGCGAGGCTGCCAGCAGCAGCGCGATCGCGCGCGGGTCGCGAAGAAGATCCATAAGGCGGCTTTCTGTCAGTTCGGGCGAAGAACGCCCCGTCGGGCGGGACAACGGGGGGCGGGACGCGCCGTGCCCATGTAAAGCCCGAACCGATGGTGTCCATGTTGCTGCCGCTTTACGCTGCGTCCTCCGGGGCCGCAACCGGCTCAACGGTCGGAGGGTTACCCTGCCCCGAGGCCTCATGGCTGTCGGTGATCGGCCCGACATCCTGTATCCTGGCGCCATACCCCCGGAGGAGAGCCCAGATGATCCGTTCCCTGTCCATCGCGCTGAGCGCGACACTGTCGCTGACACTGGCCCTGGCCGCCCGGTCCGCCACCGCCCAAGACCTGATGACCCGCCAGGAGCTGGGCGTGACCGAGACAACGGCAGAGTCAGCCTCGATCCTGTCCGAGCTGCGCATGATGCCCGGCGCCTATATCCGCCTGCACACCCATCCCGGCGACGAACATATCTTCGTCGTCAAGGGCGGCCCGCTGACCAACAAGGACGGCAAGACGATCACCTTCGAGGACGGCGGGTATCTCATGTTCCCGCGCGGGCAGGTGCACGGCGGCCTGACCGCCAGCGGCGCGGACGAGATCGTGCTGATCACCGTCCACGTGGTCGACAAGGGCAAACCGGTCTACGACTTCGCCGAATAGGCCAAGCCGAGGCGGCCGACCGGCGTGGTATGCCACGCTTGCCAATGCCACCGGCAAGGATTACCTAAGATTCCACCTCGGGGTGCCCGTCAGGGCTGAGATGCGTCTCGCGAACCCGTTGAACCTGACCCGGCTCGTACCGGCGGAGGGAAGGTCACGCAATCCACTTGCGCCTCACCTTTACCCTGACGCCGCAAATGGAGGATGCACGCATGACCTGCCGTTTCCGCTCGTCACATCTCACACTTGCAGCAGGATGTCTTATCGGCACGGCGGCCGTTGCCGACACGCCGACGCTGACAGTCTATACCTATGACAGCTTCGTCACCGAATGGGGCCCCGGCCCGGTGATCGAGGAGGAATTCGAAAAGACCTGCGGCTGCGACCTGAACCTGGTGGGCGTCGGCGACGGCGCCGCGCTGCTGGCCCGCGTCCGGCTGGAGGGCGAACGCTCGGACGCCGACGTGGTGCTTGGCCTCGACAGCAACCTGGTCGCCGCCGCGCGTGACACCGGGCTTTTCGCCCGCCATGGCGTGACGGCGGATTACGACCTGCCGCTGACCTGGGACGATCCCGATTTCGTCCCCTACGACTGGGGTTACTTCGCCTTTGTCCATGACAAGGATCTCGACGCCCCCGCCAGCCTGCAGGCGCTGGCCGACAGCGACCTGTCCATCGTGATCCAGGATCCGCGCTCCTCCACCCCGGGCCTTGGCCTGCTGATGTGGGTCAAGGACGCCTATGGCGACGACGCCCCCGCCATCTGGGAGGGGCTGGCCGACAACATCGTGACCGTCACCAAGGGCTGGTCCGAGGCCTATGGCCTGTTCCTGGAAGGCGAGGCCGACATGGTGCTGTCCTACACCACCTCTCCGGCCTACCACGTGATCGCCGAAGACGATGACAACAAGACCACGGCGGAATTCGACGAGGGCCATTACCTGCAGGTCGAGGTCGCCGGCAAGCTCGCCGCCTCCGACCAGCCCGAGCTGGCCGATCAGTTCCTTGACTTCATGGTCTCCGACGCGTTCCAGTCGGCGATCCCCACCACCAACTGGATGTACCCCGCCGTCACCCCCGAAGGCGGCCTGCCTGACGGGTTCGACGGGCTGATGGTGCCCGGCAAGGCGCTTCTGATCGCCCCCGACGACGTGCCCGCCCTCCGCGAGGATGCGCTGAACGAATGGCTGACCGCGCTCAGCCGGTAAGGGCGGGCGCGGGCATCGTCGCGGCCGGGCTGGTCGCGGCGGTTGTACTGGGGGCGCTCGGCGCCGTGTTCTGGCGCGCCGGCGGCGGCGTCAGCCCCGGCCCGGCCGACTGGGCCGCCGTGCGCTTCACCGTTCTCCAGGCGCTGGTTTCGGCCACGCTGAGCCTTGTCCTCGCGATCCCCGTGGCCCGCGCCCTGGCGCGTCGGCGGTTCCCCGGGCGCGGCCTGCTGGTCACGCTGCTGGGCGCGCCGTTCCTGCTGCCGGTCATTGTCGCCGTGCTTGGCCTGCTCGCCGTCTTCGGACGTGCGGGCTGGGTGAACCTTGGGCTGGGCGCGCTTGGCCTGCCGCCGGTACAGGTCTACGGGCTGCACGGGGTCGTTCTGGCCCATGTCTTCTTCAACCTGCCGCTCGCGACCCGCCTGATCCTGCAGGGCTGGGCCGAGATCCCCGCCGAACGCTTCCGCCTGGCCGCGCAGCTGAACCTGGGCCCGGCCGAGATCCGTCGCCTGCTGGAACGCCCCATGCTGGCGCGCATCGCGCCCGGCGCCTTCGCCGTGGTCTTCGGCATCTGCCTGACCAGCTTTGCCGTGGCCCTGACGCTGGGCGGCGGCCCGCGCGCCACCACGGTGGAACTGGCCATCTACCAGGCCTTCCAGTTCGATTTCGACCTCGGCCGCGCTGCCTTCCTGGCCTGCGTGCAGATCGCCCTGACCCTCGGCGCCGCACTGATCGCCCTGCGCCTTGCCGCCGGAGAGGGCTTTGGCGCCGGGCTCGACCGCCCCGTGGACCGCTGGGATGCCGCCACATGGCCCCTGCGCATCTGGGACGCCGTGGCGATTGCGCTGGCCACGCTGTTCCTCGTCGTGCCCATGGCCGCCGTCGCGGTCGAGGGGGCGCCCGGTCTCATTTCCCTGCCCGCTTCGGTCTGGCGCGCGGTGCTGACCTCGCTGGGTGTCGCGTCGCTCAGCCTTGTCGTGCTTGCCGCCCTCGCCCTGCCGATGGTCGCGGCCCTGTCGACCGGCCGGCGTGGCTGGATCGACCTCGCCGGGCTGCTGGGCCTCGCCGTCTCGCCGCTCGCGCTGGGGACGGGGCTTTTCATCCTGCTCTACCCGCTGGCCGATCCCGCGGCGCTGGCCCTGCCGGTGACCGCCGGGGTCAACGCGATCATGGCCCTGCCCTTCGCCCTGCGCATCCTCGTGCCGGCGGCGCGCGGCGTGGTCGCCGATCACGGGCGGCTCGGCGCGCAGCTCGACATGGGGCGCGGGCCGTTCTTCCGGCTGGTGCTGCTGCCCCGGCTCGCGCCGCAGCTGGGCTTTGCCGCCGGGCTGGGCATGGCGCTGTCGCTGGGCGATCTCGGGGTCATCGCGCTGTTCGCCAATCACGAGGCCGCCACCCTGCCCCTGCAGATCTACCGCCTGATGGGCGCCTACCGTATGGAGGCCGCCTCGGGCGCCGCGCTGCTGCTGATGGCGCTGGCCTTCGGCGCCTTCTGGATTTGTGATCACAAGGGACGTGCCCGTGCTGTGGCTTGACGACCTCACCTGCCAGTCCGACGACTTTCGCCTGCGGGCCGACCTTTCGCTTGCCCCGGGCGGCATTACCGCCGTGATCGGGCCATCGGGCGCGGGCAAGTCAACGCTGCTGAACACCATCGCAGGCTTCCTGCCGCCCGCCTCGGGCCGGATCCTGTGGGATGGCGACGATCTTGGCCCGCTGCCGCCCGGCAAGCGGCCGGTGGCGATGCTGTTCCAGGACGGCAACCTGTTTCCCCACCTGAGCGTGGAGCGCAACGTGGCCCTTGGCCGTGACCCGCGCGGCAAGCTGGATGCCGACACCCGCGCCACGGTCGCGCGGGCGCTGGCCCGCGTGGGCCTCGACGGGCTGGGCGCGCGCAAGCCGGGCACCCTGTCCGGTGGACAGCAAAGCCGTGCGGCGCTGGCCCGAATCCTCGTACAGCAGCGGCCGCTGATCCTGCTGGACGAACCCTTTGCCGCGCTTGGCCCCGCGCTGAAGGCCGAGATGCTGGACCTGGTGGCCGAACTTGCCCGCGACCAGGGCGCGACGCTGATGATGATCACCCACGACCCCGAGGATGCCCGCCGCATCGCCGGTCAGACCATCGTCGTCGCCGAGGGCCGCGCCGCATCGCCGCAACCGACGGTTGAGGTGCTGGACAAGCCGCCCCCTGCGCTGCAGGAGTATCTGGCGTCCAGCGCCTGAGGTCCGCACATGCACCCCAACCCGGTCTTCCATACCGCCGCAGCGGCGGAGAACCTCGCTTTCGCGCGCGACCGCGGGTTCGGCGTGCTGGCCACCGGTGGCGCCGACACCGCGCCGCTGCTGAGCCACGTGCCCTTCCTGCTGTCCGGGGATGGCGCGCAGGTCGATCTGCATCTGGTCCGTTCGAACCCGATTGCCCGGACGCTGACCCGGGGGCCGCTGCCCGCGCGGATCGCCGTGTCGGGGGCCGACAGCTATGTCTCGCCCGACTGGTACGGAATCGAGGACCAGGTGCCCACGTGGAACTATGTCGCCGTGCACCTGACCGGCATGCTGGAGCTGCGCCCGCAGGAGGAGCTGCGCGGGCTGATCGACCGGCAATCGGCCTTTTTCGAGGGCCGCCTGGCCCCGAAACCGGCCTGGACCACAGCCAAGATGGACCCCGAGGCGCTGGAGCGGCTCATGCGGATGATCGTGCCGGTGCGGATGACCGTCGAAGAGGTCGACGGCACCTGGAAGCTGGGCCAGAACAAGACCACGGAGGTCCGCGAGGAAGCCGCGGCGCATATGGACGCCTATGGCTTCGGCGCCGGTCCAAGGGTTATCGCGGCGATGATGCGGGGCGTCTGACCCCGGGCCTGCGGGCTGGCCCCGGCCCCGGGCATGCAACGCCCCTGCCGCCCGGTGGTGGCAGGCCGGGCTCTCCCTATGCCCCCCGAACACCAGCGCTGTCCCCTGCTCCGGCGACGTCCCGCCATGGGCGCGCGCCTGTCATCTTGCGCGGGGCGGCGAACTCTCTAGGGTTCGCCGCAAAAGGAGGGGGTATGAATGTGTTGTGAACGACCAAACGCCCT
>NZ_AQQR01000040.1 GCF_002210095.1 Marinibacterium profundimaris
CTGCCGGATATGTCTCAGGTTAAAGGTCTGAGGCTCTAGGCGCTCTGGAGTTCAGTCGTGCCGTCCTGCGCGGCGAAACGGGACGCGTCCTAATCGAGCTAGAGGAAGAGCCCGATCTTGTTGCCAGTATTGACTCGATCCGAGACCGTACGGAGCCGTCGGCCGACGAACGGCGCGATGCCCTCATGCGCGAGGACCTTCTAGCCCGATACAGAAAGCGAACCGGGCACCTTCAACGCGCTCTTCAGATCCTGCTGACGGAGAGGCGGATTGTCGAAAATTATGGCTATCAAGATCAACTTCTCGCGGAAGCGATAAAATGGCTGATGCGCCCTAACTTACATCACCGCGAGCCGGGCGACGTTGCGCTACAGGCATGGCCGGGACTTGGAAACCAACAGCCAGTCATTACTTTTGATGTACCCGCAACCGCAATGGAGAAGCTCTACGCTAAGCACGACGGAAATCGTGCTTATATCCGAATGGGTGAGATTGGCGGCACATTGATAGCAGACCTCGATCCGGACATCGTCGCGCGACGATTTATGCCGGAACTAGCTCTACGGATAATCACTTTCACAGAAAACTGTAAAATGTCTGACACCAGCGTCCTCGAGTGCATTGATGTACCGCTTAACCAGTGGTTAATAGGATTAAATTAAGGAAATCAGAAATGTGCGATCACGTCAACTGTTTGTCCGCAACAATTCATCGGAGTGATCCCTGCCTTTTGATGCTGCTCTCACCCTTTCCCTTTGGTTCAGCTAGCAAAGCTAACTGCTAAGGCCTGGCCGTGAGCCTTCGCTGCGAACGACTTGTCCGTCCGCTATGAACGGCCTCGCCCTCCGCTCGCCTCGATTGACCGATTGCTTTGGTCTAAGATTGCGCATGGGTGAGACCAGGAACAAGGCATGCTACAAGCCGCGCAAGTCCGCGTCATTTGCGAGGCAAAGACTTAGGAGCGCCGCGCAAAACTCACAGCGGCGACAAGCGCCCTTCCAGACCCTCATCGACGTGCTTCTGCCAAGCCGCTTCATCCCGCTCATACTGCTCGTATTGATCTTCCCCATATGACTCAGCGTCCGGCGGCGCCGGGATGTTTTCCGGATGAAATTTGTACACCATCTCGCTCGCGACCATCTCATCGACCAGGCGCTTGTCGATCATGAGCCCGCGCTCCTGCGCATAGCCGATCGTTTCATTGATGATCTTCTCCTGCCTCGAAAGGGGTATCCCCTTGTAGTCGGTCAGGAGAACGCGAAGCATCCAGATCGTCGTGGACACGACCCGCTCGTACCCCTCGCTTGACGGGCGGCCGGTCAGGATCTCGTTCAGATCAACGCCGGTGTACATGTTCAGGCGGACGAGCGCCTCGGTCGGGATCGATCGCTTCCCGCTTTCATAGGCGTAGTAGCTCCGTGGTGTGATATCCATCATCTCCGCCATCTCGGTCTTGGTGAAGCCGCGCTTCTTCCTGAAGCGTTCGAGGTTGGCGTGGGGCTCCACCGCGAGCGCGGCCGCCAGGGCCTCCTCCTGGCTTTGGGCTTCCTCCTCTTCCTCGAAAGCACGGGCATACTCGTCCGGGTCGACCGGGGTGAATTTGAACGCCATTGTCACGGCCTCGCGGGATAGGAACAATCGTTCCGGCAATTGTGCCCGAAAAAAGAAAGCCTGTGAAGCTGTGCATTTGGCTGGTAGCATCAGCCCGACAGCGTATGAAACCGGAGGCACCGATGTCGGAACTCTTGATGGAAGGGAAAACCCCGGAGAACTGGGCGAAGCAGTTGCTCGAGCACGGTGTGCGGGTGTCGCCGCGCCTCATCCGCACGAGGGCGCGTGAGACCGGCAACTACTACCAGCTTGGCAACCTGATGCTCCTGTCTCCGGAACAGATCGAGGCATTGCTGATGCCGGGGCGGCCCCAGGCTGACCAGAGAGCCTGAGGAGGCGAAGATGGCGGCAGAGAAGGCACGCATCACGCAATCCGAACTGACCCGATACCTGAAGGCGTATCGGGATGCCGGGATCCCCATCGGGCGTTCGGAGATCAGCCGCGACGGCACCGTCGTCATCTACACGGCCACGCCGAAGGCGCAGGAGGAGGAGAACCCGTGGGATCAGGCCTGAAACGGAGCCGCCAGTATCCCGGCGCGACCTCCTATTTCGACCGGCACGGCAAGCGCCGCTGGCGCTTCCGCAAGGGCGGCTTCTCGGCCGAGCTTGGATCGGATTACGGCTCAGAGGATTTCATCCGGCGATACGAGGCTGCGCTGGAGGGGCGTCGGACGCGCGGAGGCGTTGGCGCCGGCCGCGCGAAACCCGGCAGTGTCGGTCTGCTCGTCTCGAAATGGTACCGATCGCAGGACTTCCTGGCGCTCGAGGCATCGACGCAGCGCGTTTACCGCGGTGTGGTCGAGAGCTTTCGCCAGCAGCACGGCGACAAGCCCGTGCACCTGATGCAGCTCCGTCATGTGCAGGACCTTCTGGCTGCCAAGGCGGACACGCCTGCAGCGGCCAACAACCTGCGCAAGAGGCTTATCCAGCTTCTGGACTATGCGATCACGCTGGAATGGCGGGCCGACAACCCGGCACGCGCCACGAAGCCCTACAAGGTCGCCACGGAGGGCTTCCACACCTGGACCGAGGCAGAGATCGCGAAATTCATCCAGACGCATCCTGAGGGCACCGAGGCGCACAGGGTGATGACGCTGATGGCCTACACCGGGGCGGCCCGCGTGGATGCGGTCCAGCTTGGACCCTGGAACATCAAGGATGGGCGGTTTCAGTACCGTCGCCAGAAGACGAAGAAGACCAACGGGCGCCTGATCTCGATTCCCGTGCATCCGGACCTGGCGGCGGTCCTGGCCAAACTGCCGTCCGACCGCCCCTACATCTCCACGAGGCGCGGCACGGCGCGCACAGCGGCCGGCCTGGGCAATCTCATGCAGCGCTGGACCCGGGAGGCAGATTTGCCCGCCTGCTCCTCTCACGGCCTGCGGAAGGCCTGTGCGCGGCGACTCGCGGAGGCTGGAGCAACCACGAACCAGATCGCGTCTGTGACGGGCCACAAGACGCTGGCGCTTGTGCAGCACTACACGGCTGCGGCAGAACGCGAAGGATTGGCTGATTCAGCTTTCGAGAAGCTGCTCGCACGTCCGAATGGAGAACAAAATCTGGCGAACCTTCCTGATTGGTTCGCCAATATCGACACCAAGTCCCTTAAAGGAAAGGAAAACTGATGTTCAGTGGTGAGCCGTGCAGGATTCGAACCTGCGACCCACTGATTAAAAGTCAGTTGCTCTACCAACTGAGCTAACGGCCCACAGGGGGGCTACCTACCCATGGTGCCTGGGGCCGTCAAGGCCTCATTTGTAGACTTTTTCCCGGAATGTCCCCAAGTTAAGAAAAAGAAAAAACAGAGCAGTGAGGCAAGGATGCGGCGACACCTGCAGCGCATGTGGGGTTTCACCGTCGTGGTGGCATGGCTGAGCGGCCAGGCCATGGCGGGGACGTTGGACGATTCGGAACTTCGGTTCTGCGACTGGCGCTTTTCGGGCGCGGTCGAGGCCGGCGATCTTGCGGCTTTCGACGCGATTCCCGCCAGCCCCCGCGGTACGACCCTGTGTCTCGACAGCACGGGCGGCGACATGGCCGAGGGGCTGAAGATTCTGACCCGCGTGCGCGATGCCCATATCCGCACCCGGGTCCTGCCGGGCCACGCCTGCCAGGGCGCCTGCGCGCTGATCTTCCTGGGCGGCGCGACCGAGGATGGCGCGGGGCTGGTGCGCTTTCCGCATCGCGAGATCTGGGCCGGGGCGCGGCTGGGCTTCTCCGGGGCCGGGGCGGCCGTGGACACGGCGCTGGACATGGTCGAGGGTCTCTTTGCCCTGAAAGTGACCGAGGAGCAGGGGCATCGCCTGCTTGAGGATCACCTATTCCTGCAGATCCTGCGCCACCGCGGCAGCGACCCCTACATGATCGACACGGTCGGCGATGCCTATCTGTCGAATATCCCCGTCATGGGCGTGGCCGCGCCGGATCCCATAGGGGCCGAGCAGATCACCCATATCTGCGACGCGGTCTACCTGCGGTACCGGCTGCATGACGGCACCGCCGGACCGCTCGACACCGATTTCCGCAACACGGCGCACAGCATCTCGAATCTGCGGCGCAACCGGATCGGGCCGATCCGGGGCGCGGTCGCGGCCGGCGAGGACGGCACGATCCACGGCTATGCCGGGCCCTACTGGGCCGGCTCGCGCTATTGGCAGCGGGAATGCTACGTCACGATTCGCCCCGATGATGTGGCCGCCTATGGCGGGGACAATGCCGCATTGGGAATCACCGGCATCGCGGTTGAGTTCCGCGATCACGGCGGCGCCGACCGCGACGTTGCGGCCTTCGATCCCGAAAGCTGGCTCTCGGGCACGCGGCTGGTCGGCGCCTATGACGTGCCGCCGCTGCTGATGCATCCGTTCCACGCAAGGCTCGACGACCTGTCGCCGACCGACACTGCCATGGCCGCCCGGGCCGAGGGCGGGCCGGCCCTGCCGCCGCCGCCGCCGGACTTCGTGCGGTTTGACGGGATGGACCTGGCCGGCGGCGACCTGGAGACGCTCAGCGCGGTCCCTACGGGTGAGGCCTGCCTGCAGGCCTGCCGCGAGACCGGGGAGTGCGACGGCGCGACCTATGACCGGTGGAACGAAATCTGCTTCCTCAAGGACCTTGGCCAAAGCAGCAACACCTTGTCGAAACAGCCGAAATCCGAGGTCTATGCCGTCGGCGCCCGGATCGACGCCCTGCGCCCGGCACAGGCCGACCCCGTGATCCTGCGCCGCCCCGGCAAGGGGTTCTTCGACCGCCCCGCCTTCTATTTCCAGGGGCAAAGCTTCGACGATTGCGCCACGCAATGCCTTGAGGACGACGGCTGCAGCGGGTTCAATTTCGTGACCGAGACGGGCGCCTGCCAGGTTTTCGACCGGCCGGGCGAGTATTTCGACCGGGACGGGACCGAGGTCGGGCTGAAGGTGCAGCCGTTCTGACGCCGCTCTGCGGGTCTGACAAGGCGCGGCGGCGCAGGGCGGCGCCAGGCGGGCGCGGGAGCGCGCGACAGACATGTCGGGGCGGACCTGCTCGCCAAGGCTGGATTGCCGCCGCCAGGGTCGTTATATGCCGCCCATGCGCGACACCGGCGGTTGGACCTTCATGAAGATGCACGGGCTCGGCAACGATTTCGTTGTCGTGGATGCCCGCGCGCGCCCGATCGACATGACGCCGGCCCTGGCCGCGGCGCTGGCAGACCGGCATCGCGGCGTGGGCTTCGACCAGCTGGCCGTGATCACCGAGGGCGCATCGGATGCGCATCTGACGTTCTACAACGCCGACGGCTCGCTGTCGGCGGCCTGCGGCAACGCCACGCGCTGCATCGCCCGTCATATCATGGACGAGACCGGGCGCACCGCCCTGCGGCTGACCACCGACCGCGGTGTCCTTCTGGCAGAGGAGGCCGGAGGGGGTCTGACTTCGGTCAACATGGGGCCGCCACAGCTCGACTGGGCCGAGATCCCGCTGGCACGCGAGATGGATACCCTGCACCTGCCGATCGAAGGCGACCCGGTCGCCACCGGCATGGGCAACCCGCATTGCACCTTCTTCGTCGCCGATGTCACGGCCATCGATCTGGCGCAGTTCGGGCCCGAACACGAACATCACCCGCTGTATCCCCAGCGCACCAACGTCCAGGTCGCGCAGCTGATCGGCCCGGACCGTCTGCGGATGCGGGTCTGGGAACGCGGGACGGGGATCACCCTGGCCTCGGGCTCGTCCTCCTGCGCCACCGCCGTCGCGGCGGCACGGCGGGGGCTGACGGGGCGCCGGGTCGAGGTCGTGCTCGACGGCGGCACGCTGATCGTGGACTGGCGCGACGACGGTGTCTGGATGACGGGCGGCACGGCCCATGTCTTCGACGGCGTGCTGACGCCGGCCTTCCTGGAGAGCCTCGCATGAGCGCGCCGAAATTCACCACGCTGGGATGCCGGCTGAACGCCTACGAGACCGAGGCGATGAAGGCGCTGGCAGCGGAAGCGGGCGTCGGCGACGCGGTGATCGTGAACACCTGTGCCGTGACCTCGGAAGCCGTGCGCAAGGCGCGGCAGGAAATCCGCCGTCTGCGCCGCGAGAACCCGGGCGCACGCCTGATCGTTACCGGCTGCGCCGCCCAGACCGAACCCGAGACCTTTGCCGCCATGGCCGAGGTCGACCGCGTGATCGGCAACACCGAGAAGATGACGCCCGCGACCTGGGCCGGCATGGCCGCCGATTTCATCGGCGAGACCGAGAAGGTGCAGGTCGACGACATCATGTCCGTGACCGAAACCGCCGGCCACCTGATCGACGGCTTCGGCACCCGCGCGCGCGCCTACGTGCAGGTTCAGAACGGCTGCGACCACCGCTGCACCTTCTGCATCATCCCCTTCGGCCGGGGCAATTCACGCTCGGTCGCCGCCGGGGTCGTCGTGGATCAGATCAAGCGGCTGGTGCAGAAGGGTTATAACGAGGTCGTTCTGACCGGGGTCGACCTGACGTCGTGGGGCGCCGACCTGCCCGGAGAGCCGCGCCTGGGCGACCTGGTGATGCGGATCCTGAAGCTGGTGCCGGATCTGCCGCGGCTGCGGATCTCCTCGATCGATTCGATCGAGGCGGATGACAACCTGATGCAGGCCATCGCCACCGAGCCGCGCCTGATGCCCCACCTGCACCTGTCGCTGCAGCACGGGGACGACCTGATTCTCAAGCGGATGAAGCGCCGGCACCTGCGCGACGACGCCATCGCCTTCTGCGAGGAGGCGCGGCGGCTGCGGCCCGACATGACCTTTGGCGCCGACATCATCGCCGGGTTCCCGACCGAAACGCAGGCGCATTTCGAAAACTCGCTGCGGCTGGTCGAGCAATGCGACCTGACCTGGCTGCACGTCTTCCCCTATTCGCCGCGTCCCGGCACTCCGGCGGCGCGGATGCCCCAGGTCGACGGCCGCGCCATCAAGGCACGCGCCGCGCAGTTGCGGGCCGCCGGTGCGACACAGGTCGAACGGCACCTGCAGGCGCAGGTCGGCCGGACCCATGACATCCTGATGGAAAGCCCCACGCTGGGTCGCACCCGGCAATTCGCCGAGGTTACCTTCGCCAGGCCGCACGAGGCCGGAGAGATGGTGAACGCCACGATCTCGGGCTACGAGAACGGCAGTCTGACCGCCGCCTGACAGGCGTCCTGACGGGCGGCTCCGCCACGGCCGCCGTTCGGGAAACGGACCTGACCCTGCCGGCCCCGTTTCGGTTCGCTGTGACAGCATTGCATCGTTTTCATACCGATTTTCGGTACCATGGAACCCGACCAGGCCCGCTCGAAGGCGCCGGCCCGCGGGCGGCTATCCTTTGAAAAAACCGAAAAATCTCGCTTGCGTTCTTTTTCGAGATTTCCTTCCCGGTGTGACACGCTTCACAGACCCCACGGCGTGGACACGTTTATCTGGTTTCAGACGTTACAGGTACAAGTTCGGGAATGTTGAAATGAGTGGGATGTCATCAGAATACGAAGAAGCCGTCGCCCGGTTCGAGGAACTCAAGGCGCGCGAGGCCCTGTGCCGGACCAAGCTCGACGCGCTGAACCGCATGCTTCACCGGCTGAGCCCCAGCGATCACCTTTTCGGAGGCGTGCTGCGCTCGGTCTCCAAGTGGAACTGCGAACAGATCCATACCAATGACGCCCTGTGGGAGGCCTTGTCGGAGATGAACCGCTGCGCCCAGGCCAATACCGGCGAGCGCCCGCGCCTGCGTGTGATGAAGTAGCGCCGGCCGGGCCGTTGGATAATGGGGCGTCATGGCCACGGCGTTCCGATGGAGTGCGCTCGGCCCCGGGACCCGCCTGGCTGACGGGGAGGGCCCCCCGGAACAGAACAGGCTGCGGTCCGGTGCCTGTCCCCCACCCTGGTGCCGGATGCAAAAAGGGCGTGGAAGAGATCTCTTCCACGCCCTTCAGCTGTCTTTTGGGAGGCCCCTGCGGTCAGGCCGTCTCCTTGCCTTTCACCGGCGCCCAGATGCGCTTGTTGGTGAGGTAGAGAAGCACCGAGAGGATCGCCAGGAAGACGACGCCGGTCAGGCCGGCCTGCTTGCGCGCGGCCAGCTTCGGCTCGGCTGCCCACATCAGGAAGGCGGCGACGTCCTCGGCCTCGTGGTGGAGATCGTTGGAATGGCCGTCGGCATATTCCACGTCCTCACCGTAAAGCGGCGGCGCCATGCCGATCCACGAGCCCGGCACCATGTGGCGGCCGTGTTCGTCGATGCATTCGGCCGGGAAGCCGCCTGCCGCGAAGGTGGTGTTGTAGCTGCCGGGGAAGTCCTCGGGCGCGCAGGCCGGCGGGTCTTCGTAGGTGGTCAGCAGCGACACGATGTATTCCGGGCCGCCGATCCCCTTGAAGAACTGGTTGATCCCCAGGCCATAGGGCCCGTGAAAGCCTGCGCGGGCCTTGGCCATCAGGCTGAGGTCCGGCGCGTCCATGGCGTTGTTCGCGGGGAAATGGTCGTTCTCGGACAGGCCGCGCAGCTCTCCCGCGTCGGGGTCATAGAGGTGCATGTTGGCGCCTTCGTCCATGATCGGGAACGACAGGGCGTAGGCGCGCACCTGATCCGCGGGCAGACCCGGGCCGCCTTCGTCGGCCAGGGTCCGGAAGGGCACGTAGCGCAGCCCGTGGCAGGCCGAGCAGACTTCGGTGTAGATCTGCAGACCGCGTTGCAGCTGGTTCTGGTCATAGGTGCCGAACGGACCATCGAACGAGAAGCGCACGTTCTCGATATGGCCGCTTTCGCCGGCGGCCAGTGCGGCCATGGGCGAAAGGGCAACAGCCGCACCGATAAGAAGATTTCTGAACATCATGATCGTCCTTGTCTCTTATTCGGCCGGGGTGGCCTCGGGGGCCGCACCTTTGCCGGCGTCGGCTGCCTTGGGGTAATGCGCGTTGAAGTCGTCCTCGATCGTCTCCGGCTGCGCCTCGGGCTTCTCCAGCACGCCGAGCAGCGGCAGGATGACCAGGAAGTAGGCGAACCAGTAGGTCGCGCCGATCAGCGAGATGCCGGAATACGGCGGCTCGGCCGGCATGGCGCCACACCACATCAGGACGATGAAGTCGATGATCAGCAGGTAGAACCACCACTTGAACTGCGGACGGTAGCGGCCCGAGCGCACCGAGGAGGTATCGAGCCAGGGCGCCAGCGCCATGACCGCGATCGCGCCGAACATCGCCAGCACGCCGAAGAACTTCGCGTCGACGATGCCGCCGGTCAGGAAGCTGACGATCTGCACCAGCCAGACGTCCGCGGTGAAGGCGCGCAGGATCGCGTAGAAGGGCAGGAAGTACCATTCCGGCACGATATGCGCGGGCGTCGCGAGCGGGTTCGCCTCGATGTAGTTGTCGGGGTGGCCGAGGTAGTTCGGCATGAAGCCCACGATGGCGAAGAATATCACCAGCACGACGGACAGACCCACGAGATCCTTGATCACGAAATAGGGCCAGAACGGCAGCGTGTCCTTCTTGGCCTCTTCCTTCGATCCGCGGCGGACATCAACACCGGTGGGGTTGTTGTTGCCGGTCGAGTGGAAGGCCCAGATGTGCACGATCACCAGGCCCGCGATGACGAAGGGCAGAAGATAATGCAGCGAGAAGAAGCGGTTGAGCGTCGCGTTGCCGACGGCGGGTCCGCCCAGCAGCCAGGTCTGGATCGCCTCGCCGACAAAGGGGATGGCGCCGAAGAGCCCGGTGATCACCGTGGCGCCCCAGAACGACATCTGGCCCCAGGGCAGAACGTAGCCCATGAAGGCGGTGCCCATCATGCACAGGTAGATCAGCATGCCGATGATCCACGTGATCTCGCGCGGGGACTTGTAGGATCCGTAGAACAGGCCGCGGAAGATGTGGATGTAGACGGCGACGAAGAACAGCGAGGCGCCGTTCATGTGCAGGTAGCGAAGCATGAAGCCGCCGTTCACGTCGCGCATGATGTGCTCGACGCTGGCGAATGCCATGTCCACGTGGGGCGTGTAGTGCATGACCAGCACGATGCCGGTGATGATCTGCAGCGCCAGGCAGAAGGTCAGGACGATACCCCAGATCCACATCCAGTTGAGGTTCTTGGGGGTGGGGATCATCAGGGTGTCATAGAGCAGACCGATGACGGGAAGGCGGCTTTCGACCCACTTCTCGCCCTTGGTCTTCGGCTCGTAATGATCGTGCGGAATTCCGGACATGAGAAGCTTCCTTATCCCAGTTTGATCGTCGATTCGTCGGTGAAGGCGGCCACGGGAACCGGAAGGTTCTCGGGCGCCGGTCCCCGGCGGATTCGACCAGCGGTGTCATAATGCGAGCCGTGGCAGGGGCAGAACCAGCCGCCGAAATCGCCGGCATCGCCAAGCGGAACGCAGCCCAGGTGGGTGCAGACACCCATCATCACGAGCCATTCCTCGGAATTCTCGTCGCCGGGCGCCGGGAGCGCGCGGTTCGCATCGGTCGCCTCGGCGCCGACGGACAGGTTTTCGTTGCGGGCGTCCGGATCGGGCAGCTCGCTGATCGGCACCTCGCGTGCGGCGTCGATCTCCTCCTGGGTGCGGCGCCGGATGAAGACCGGCTTGCCGAGCCACTTAACCGTCAGCTGCGTCCCCGGTTGGACGCCGGACACATCGACCATGATGGAGGACAGCGCCTGCACATCGGCCGATGGGTTCATCTGGTTGACCAGCGGCCAGATGGCCGCTCCCGCGACCACCACACCGGCGCCGGCCGTGGTATAATAAAGAAAGTCTCTCCGGGAACCTTCGTGATCATCTGCGTGGGACACGGGCCTTCGTCTCCGATTTCAGCGCCCCGGGCTCGGGGGCGGTTCACCTTTCGCCACGGTCATCAGGGACATGGCGCCTCAACGCGGTTGCATAATGCCGCAGGAGGCTTACGTCCAGCGGTCATAGGCGCGCAGGTCGGTCACGGTGGCCGAGATGCGTCATTTTCCGAACGAAGCCTTGTCGATCAAGCCGAGCATCTCGGCACGGGACTCGTCAAGCGCGGCGACCATCTCGGCGCGCAGCGTGTCGCGCGACAGCGTCTCTTCGAGTTTGACAAGCAGGAAATCCGTGCCCACGCCGACGGCCAGCCCGCCGACCACGCCGCCGATCACCGCGCCGGCCACGGTGCCGATCCCCGGCACGACCGATCCCACCAGACCGCCCGCCGCGGCCCCGGCCCCCGCGCCGGCGCTGCCGCCGACGCCCTTGGAGGCCGCGACCTTGATCGCCGCTTTCGCCGCGGCCTTGGTCACGCCCTTGGCGCCCAGCTTTGCCACCACCGCGCCGGTCAGCGCCCCGGCCAGCCCCGCGCTGCCCCCCGCCACCGCCAGCCGCGTCTGCAACCCTTCGGCGATCCGGTCCGCCAGGCCAACGCCGTCCAGTCCCAAAATCACCGGCGCCTCGGCCCGCCCGGTCACCGCCACCGGCTGTCCCGGATCCAGCGTGACCTGCCGCGATGCCGCCATGGCCGTCAACTGCCGGGACAAGTCCGGCTGCAGCGCCGTGTCGAGGGTTTCCAGCCGCGCCAGTTCCGCGGTCAGCCCTGCAAAGGGATCGCCCTGCAACAGGTGTTCCGAGACCTTGCCGGCAAGATAGCCTTCGAAATCCCCGGCCAGCAGGTGGGCGATCTGGGCATATTCGGCGGGCAGCGAGTAATACCAGTCGAGGAACGGATCGATATTGGCGGCCATCGCGTCATAGCCCGTGTCGATCTGCCGGTGCAGCGTGGCGGCGGCATCGGGTGCAGCCTCGGCCTGCGCGGCGATCCGGTGGCCGGTCAGCGCGGCGATGGTGCCGGGTTCGAAGAACTGGCCGCCGATCTCCTCGACCTGGGTGACGAAGATTTCCGATGGCCGATCCGCGCGCGGAAGGCTGCGCAACAGGGATTCGCCCGCCGCGAGCAGAGGCGTGTAGAGAAACAGCAGGATCACGGTGGCCACCGCCGCCGCCCATCCCAGCGCCGCCGGCCCGGGCCGGTCCGTCCCCACAGGCGCCAGCGCCCGCTGCCGCGCCTCGGGCGGCAGCAGGAAGGCCGCGACCAGCCCGGCGGCCGTCCAGACCAGCGCGAGGTTGCCCAGAACGGCGATCGCTCCGGCCGCCAGCCGCCCCCAGTCGCCCAGCACCGAAAGCTGGCCAAGCGCGAATTCCTCCAGCAGTCGCCATTGGGTGCCGATCAGGACCGCCTGTTCGACCAGCGCACTGGTGAAAGGGCCCGGCGGCATCGCGGCCGGGGCGCCCCGCAGCAGAAGGTAAAGGCCAAGCGCCAGCAACGCGCCGAAGATCCGCCCGGCCGTCACGCGGGCATGCACCCGGAATTCCGGCGCGATCTGCCCGCCCGCCAGCCTGTCCCACAGCGCCGCGCCCAGCGGCACGGCCAAGGCGGTGACCGCCACGGCCGCCCATTCGGCGACACCCTGTCCGATCAGCCGCACCAGCAGCAGAAGAGCCAGGACCAGCGCGACCAGCAGGGCCAGCGCCAGCCGCAGAACCGGTCCCGACAGCCATCGCCGGGCCCAGCTGTCCCGGTCCAGCACCTGCAGCATCCTCTGCCGCCGCGCCGCCGCCCCATGCGCGCCCACCAGAGCCAGCGGCAGGGCGATCACCACACCGGCCAGCCCGAAGGCCCAGGCCCCGAGGCCCGGTGCCACCCGCGCAAAGCCCCAGAGCAGCGCGAACAGCGCCAGCGCCGCGATGCCGGCCCGCATCGCCTTAGGGCGCCGTGGCCTGCATGCTGTCACGCTTGGCAAAGGTCTCGTACCAGGCGGTCAGCTCGGGTCGGCCGGTGCGCCAGTCGCGGTCGCCATGGCGGAAATCCAGGTATCCCAGCGCGCAGCCCACGGCGATCTGCCCGATATCCAGCGGCCCGGTCAGGTGCGGCATCCAGCGCGACTCGATGGCGCTCAGCGCGCGGTCCACCTTGGCCCGTTGCGCCTCGACCCAGGGGGCGAATTGCTTGTCCTCGGGGCGCACGCGGCCCTCGTAGACCATCAGCACCGCGGCATCGAGGATCCCGTCCGCCGTCGCCTCCAGCGTCAGCTGGTCCCATTTCCCCGGCCCCTGCCGATACAGCTTTGCGCCCGCCCGATCGTCGAGAAAGGCGCAGATCACGCGGCTGTCGTAGATCGTCGGGCCGGTATCGCGCTCCAGCGCGGGGATCTTCGACAGCGGGTTCTTCGCGACCAGCGCGTCCGAAGGCTCCAGCGCGGTGATCGAGAGCGGCACGAGCTCGACATCGTCAAGCTGGCCGGTTTCGTGCAGGACGACCATGACCTTGCGGACAAAGGGCGAGGCGGGGGATTGATAGAGCTTCATGCGCGATCTCCTATGATGGTTGTCCAGCAGGACATTGATTTTCTTTGAT
>NZ_AQQR01000041.1 GCF_002210095.1 Marinibacterium profundimaris
TAATTTACGCCAGATCTTGTCCAAGAGATGGGGAGTAGCTCAAATTGGTAGATCGCGCGTTGCGCCGTTCGGTACTGATCAGCCTGTCGGTTTTCGCTCTGATGGCTCTTGCTCTGGGTCTGTTCGGACAGCATCCTGAAGCGGTCCTCATTGGCGCCGTGATCTGGGGCCTGACTTTTGGGGGCGCTGCAACGTTCCTTCAGACGGCACTTGCCGATACCGCCGGTGAAGGCGCGGACGTTGCTCTGTCAATGAATGTCGTGGTGTGGAATTCCGCGATTGCCTCTGGAAGCATCGTGGGCGGTATTCTTCTCGATGCCGCAGGAGCGGGCGCGTTTCCATGGGCGGTCTTTATCCTGGCGGTTGCGGGCGTCATTGTCACATTTGGTGCGCGCAGGTCTGGCTTCCGCCCCGGAAGCCGCGGCTAAGGCATCTGACGAAGGACGGCGTCGGGCTTATTCTGTTAAAGAACTCTGTTAGTGGGCTTTGGCGGTCCGCTTGCTGGGAAACTGTTCCACCTTCGCACCCCTCCGGGCTGAATTTCGGTGTTTCACATCCCCCAGAAAAACACCGTTCTACATCTAGGACTGCTGCGGATGACCGGATGAGCTTTTCAACAGAATGGGCTCAAAGCTGACCTGCGGCGGTGCGGCGAACACCTCGTCTTGGCGTGCCAAGCATGCGGGCGATGACGGCCCAGAGCCGACCTTCAGCCCTAAATCAGGATGCTGCAACGCAGTCTGTCAAAGCTGCCGTTCGCCGCGCCGGCGAATTCGGTCGGGGGCCCAAGGTCAGCAGTGCGGGACAAAGCTGCCCTGACCTCGGATCAAGTGCGTGCCCTCGATGCGTCGATTTCACTGGCCAATTGGCGGCATTTCGCACCGGCCCATTCATGGGCGTCCGCACCGAACAGCAGCCGCCGGGCTGGCGCGTCGGACGATGCCTCCTTGACGATCAGCGCAGCAAGCTCTTCAGGGTCGTTGTCCTGCGCGCCGTTCGCCTGCGAAATAAATCCCCGGAACGCCGAAACTGCTTCGGCATAATCCTCGATTTCCAGGTCGCCCTGCCGCGCGGTGGAGGGATCGAGGAAGTTCGTGCGCATCATGCCCGGATCGACGACCAGGGATCGAATGCCGAGCGGCGCGATCTCTTCGGCAAGGCCCTCCATCCAGCCCTCAAGGGCAAACTTGGAGGCGGAATAGATCGACCCACCCGGGTTGGCGACGAGGCCGTTTACGGACGAGATCGTCACCACCAGACCAGACCGCTGGCGGCGCATCGTCGGCAGCACGGCGCGGGCCACGTTCATCGCCCCGAAGACGTTGATCTCGAACTGCCGCCGCACGTCGTCGTCGCGGATCGTCTCGAAAAAGCCAAGCTGCGCGCGACCGGCATTGTTGATCAGCACGTCGATCTGTCCAAAGGTCTTGATGGCCGCGTCATGGGCTTTTGCGACGGCATCCGCATCTGTCACGTCAAGGGGCAAGACAAGCAGCCGGTCGTCGGACACGGCGAGGCGGTCGCCCAGCCCGTCGACGGTTCGGCTAGTCGCCACGACCGTATCGCCTGCGCGCAATGCGTCCCGCGCGATGAGATACCCCAGCCCCTTGGCGGCGCCTGTGATGAACCACACCTTGTCAGTCATCCTGTCAGTCCTTTCGTTTGTTGCCTGTCATATTAGGGGATCTTCGTGCTTGCTGATTAGATCCTTGAAAATTGTCGCGATCAGTAGCTTATCTAATGAATGGACCCACGTAGATTCTCCGACCTGATCACCTTCAGCCGCGTGGCAGAGACGCGAAGCTTCACCGTGGCGGCGCAGAGCCTCGGGGTGACCCAGTCTGCCGTCAGCCAGACGGTAAAGCGGCTTGAAGCGGACCTGGGAATAAGGCTGCTGTCACGCTCCACGCGCAGCTTGACACCGACAGCAGCGGGCGAGCAGCTGCTGGCCACCCTCGCGCCGAATGTTGCGGAGCTTGATGCAAAGCTCGCCGATCTCGAACGGCTGCGCGAGGAGCCGGGCGGGCAGCTCAGGGTGACCTGCGGCAAACACGCGGCGGATACGTTTGTATGGCCGGCCTTCTCCAAGTTGCTTGCCGCGCATCCTGATATCGAGGGAGAGTTGAGCGTCGAGGACAGATACGTCGATATTGTCGCAGAGCGGTTCGATGTCGGAATCCGAATGCGCGACAACCTGGAACTGGACATGATTTCTGTCCCCGTCGGGCCATCCCTGCGCTCTGTCGTCGTCGGCGCGCCCGGGTATCTTGACGCCTGCAAAGCTCCGGACACGCCCCGCGACCTGTCTCGGCATCGCTGCATCGGGTTCCGGAATGCGGGTGGTATCTTGTCGCCCTGGTCGTTCGAAAGGGATGGCCGGACCGAGACGGTGAAGGTCGCATCGTCGATTATCGTCAATGATGGCGACGCGCTTGTCGCAGCGGCCTGTGCGGGGATGGGACTGGCCTACATGCTGAAGGATCTGGCAGCTCCGTTTCTGCAGGACGGCCAGCTGATCGAGGTTCTCGGAAACTGGTCGCCACCGTTCTCCGGCTATCACGCCTACTACTCGAGCCGACGCCATCCGCCCCCGGCGGTGACGCTTTTCCTCGACCTTTTGCAGCAGGAGATCTAAGCATCACCGGCGTTCAAGTTGCGAGGTCCTTTACGGGCTCGAACCGGTCTTGCGGCGGTGCAGCGTGACCCGCGCTTGCCTGGCTAGACTGCCCGTCGCTCGCGCGGCGTCGCTCCCGGCCCAGACCTGCCGTTCGAAGCGACCGTCGATGCGGCAACGCACCGTCACCGAAGCAGCCATTCGTGCATCGCGCAGCATTTTTCGTGGGTGAAGGTCGGCAGAGCGGGACTTTGCTGCCGTCCGAACTCGCTTGCTGAAGGTCTGCTTACATTTAAACCCTGCATGTGCGGGGGGCTATTCACCCCATCCGGTCACTTCATTTCCGCCATAGATCATCTGCCGAATCATCGGTGAGGCAAGTGATGAGGTGAAGCCCTCAGTCGGTTTGCTGACCTCGTTCAGCCGGATCATCTGATCATCGCTGAGTTGCAGGCTTGCGGCCTCGACGTTGCCAGTCAATTGCGTGACCTTGCGCGCACCGACGATGGTTGACGCTACACCCGGACGCGCCATCGCCCAAGCCAGTGCGGCCTGGGCAGGGTCGCAATCCAGCTCGGCCGCCACATCCTGCAGCGTGTCGAGGATATCCCAGTTGCGATCCGCGAACTTGCTGTCGCCGAACGGGTTCGCGCCACTCAGCCGTCCAGTGCCGCTCGTGTCCTCGCGTTTGTATTTGCCCGTCAGAAATCCACCGGCCAGCGGGCTCCACGGCATGACACCCATACCTGCCGCACGCGCGGCAGGGAAATGCTCTGCTTCCACGTCGCGGGCGACCAGCGAGTATTCAACTTGGCAAGCTATAGGCCCCGGCACGCGCCGCTCCGATGCAAGTGTTGCAGCCTTCATGGCGACCCATGCGGGCATGTCGGAAAGCGCGTAGTGGCGGATTTTTCCGGCTCGGACCAGATCGCCCAACGTCTGCACGATCTCTTCGACAGGCGTGACGCCATCCCAGATGTGCATCCAGTAGAGGTCGATGTAATCGGTGCCAAGCCGCTTGAGTGAGGCGTCCAGCGCCCGGTGGATGTTCTTGGCACCCGCACCGCCCGCATGGGGGTTGCCCGGCCCACCGGAGGACCCGGACAGCGGGCTGGACGATCCGTTAAAACCGAACTTCGTCGCCAGAACGATGTCGTCGCGGGACTTGGTCTCTTTGATGAACTTGCCGACAAACTCCTCGCTGACGCCGCCGGAATAGATGTCCGCCGTGTCCACGAAATTGCCGCCAGCGTCTCTGTAGGCGTTGAAAATCTCTCGCGAGGCATCCTCATCCGCGCCCCAATCGCCGGGGCCGAAGGTCATCGTGCCAAGGCACAGGGGGCTCACGACAAGACCGGAACGGCCAAGGGCGCGGAAGTTAGAGAGGGACATAGCGTAGCTCCTGATTTCATATCGCTCGCTACGAAACGCTATGCACCTCTTGATTGGCGGCGTCAATGAGTTTAATATCAATCGTTATGAAAGTCCCCCGCACACAGTCTCGAAAAACTGGTCGTCCCTTGTCCTTTGACAGGGAGGCAGCGCTCGAAAAGGCGATGCTGGCGTTTTGGGAAAGCGGGTATGAGACAACCTCGATCAGCGACCTGACAGCCGCGATGGGTGTTACTGCACCCAGCATCTACACGGCTTTCGGCGACAAGAAGCAGTTGTTCCTCGAAGCGATGCGGCGCTATGTCGGCGACGCAGCCGATCTGAAAAAAGCGTTCGTACTCGCACCGACAGCTAAGGAAGCCGTTGCTCGGATGATGGAAGACGCGGCGCGCCTATACACTGGCGATGCGACACCCAGAGGATGCCTCCTCGCCAGTGCGGCGGCAACGGGATCGAAGGATGCTGCCGACGTGAGGGATGCGGCTGCGCGAGAGCGGCGAGTGATCCGGACCATTATCATCGAGCGTATCGAAAGCGACGTGGAGTCGGGCCTACTGCCGCCGGACACCAAGACTTCCGTTCTAGCCGATACCGCCCTAGCGATAACGCACGGCATGTCGATCCTCGCTCGCGATGGTGCAGATCGCAATGCGCTCATCGCCATCGCGCAAGCGTCATTAAGCGGCTGGCCGGATCATTCGTAAATGGATCGGGCTGACAGCTAGCGCCAAAGACAAAGCCGTCATTCGTTCGCAGCGCAGCATCGGTCACTCTGGGCTGATGCTGTTGAAAAACTCACCGACGACTTCCGGCTGATAATCACACTTCGTGTTTTTTCAGGGAGAGTTGACCGCTTTGAACAGCGGCGAGATCGGTTTTCTCAGCTGACCGGCGCCGATTGGGCCGTGGTTGGGCAGAGCTTGGCCTAGGGATGCGCCGGGCGGCGATGGCCCGGCGTGCTTCTCAGTTGCGTCGAAGGATCATCCCGGCATGATGCAGGACACCACCAATGAAGTCGCCGTTCGCGGTGAATCCGGTGTCGTCCCAGTATTCGATATGGGTGCCGCTTATTTCGTAGCGGCCCTGGTAGGCGCGTTCGCGAGATCCTCGCGCTTCGACATATCGGCCGCCAGGAAGGAGTTCGTGGCGGACATGGCCGTCATCGGTGATCCAGAGTCCGGTAAATTGGGTTGGCGTGTCGCTCATTGCCGGTTCCCGCGCTGGCCGAGCGTGTCGGCGATCTCCTGCGGCTCGACAATCCAGGCGTAGTTCAGCTCGTGCCGGATCTTCCAGCCTTCCCCGGTGCAGGCCCATCCAAGCTGCGAGCGACCGTCGAAGGCGATCACCTCGCCGTCGAGCCGGTTAATCAGTCCCACGAACCCCAAGGTGGTCGAGGCAACGCCATCGCCCACGAGCGTCTCGTTGGCCTCGGTCAGCCCGTGCAGAACGCTACGCGCCGCGTTCTGCAGGTCTTCCCAGTTCGCGCCATAGACCGCGGCATCGCCGAACAGTTGCGTCTGGCCGGGGGCGAAATTGTCGTAGAAGACGCCCCGGGTATCCTGAAGATTGCAGTAGCGCGCCATCTTCTCTTCGAAGATGAAGTCGGGTTCGCCCTCGCGGCGTTCCCAGCCTTCCATGATCCAGTCGGCGTGCAGGACGGCGGGAGAGTCCGGTCCACTTTGCGCGCAGGTCTCTGCGGAGAGGGAGGAGCCCGCCATGAGCATCGCGAGCGTCATAAAAGTGGTCTTCATGTCTATGTCCTTCATTGCATGTGGGCCGCTGGCCCAGTGCCGAGGAACATGAGCAATTTGCACCGTCGCCGGTATTCATCGAATGATGGACATCGTGGTTAGCCCCGCTAACCAGTCACGGCAGAACGGCACCTCAAGGTCGCCGGGTTTTCACGTGGTCCACGAAGGCACGCAGTTTCGGGGCCATGTTGCGCCGATGCGGGTAGAAGAGGGAAAAACCCTGGAAGGGCGGCAGGAAATCCTCCAGCAGCCAGACCAGTTCGCCGCGGTCCACGAAAGGCCGGAACGTCTCGCGTGTGGCAAAGGTGATCCCGCCGCCTTCAAGGGTCGCACGCAGCATCAGGCGCAGATCATTCGTCGTGATCTGCGGCGCCACGGCGACATCAAACGCGACGCCTTTATCCGAGAAGTCCCACCGGTAGGGCGCGGAGTCCGGTGACGGACGCCAGCCGATGCAGCGATGCGCGATCAGGTCGCGCGGATGCGATGGGGCACCATGCGCGGCCAGGTAGGCCGGAGCGGCGGCGACGGCCTCGCGCTCCTGCTCGGTGACCTGGACGGCGATCATATCCTGCTCGATCACCTCGCCCAGTCGGATCCCCGCATCGAAGCCGGCCGCGATGATGTCGACCTCCTCGTCGGTCACAGTCACGTCGAGAACGACCTCAGGATGCGCCTCGGCAAAGCTCACGAGCAAGGGCCCGGACAGGACCGCCTCGGCGATGGATGTCACGGCCAGGCGGAGAACGCCCCGGGGCCGGTTGTCTCCGGATGCCACGTCCAGTGCCTGGGAGATCTCCGCAAGCGGCGTGGAAAGGGACGCGTAAAGCCGTTCTCCCTCCTCGGTCAGGCGCACCGCGCGGGTGGTGCGCGTGACCAGCGTCACCCCGATCATGTCTTCCAGCCGGCGCATGCCCTGGCTGACAGCCGACCGCGTCACGCCGAGACGGTCGGCGGCGGCCCGGAAATTGTCCGCCTCCGCAACGGCCTGGAAGAGGGCCAAAAGGTTCAGGTCCATGCTGGCTCCTTTCCTGGATGTCTTGTCAATAGCCCCGGCGGCACCGAAATTGTCAAGCAAAGCTAACCGCTGGATCCATGAGGGGGCGGCTACCGGTAATGCGCCCCGGCCCCCACCCTTGGCCCGGTGCCAAATGCAAAGGAGCACATCATGGACTCTGTTGCGCAAATCAGCTGACGGACGGTTCTCCCCTTTCCCAGACGGATTTATCCCACTGCTTTTGTGACGGGGTTGCCAAGGGCTGTGTAGCCGTTCAGGATCGCAACGCGCACCTGAATCTCGGCGACTTGGCGGTCGAAGTCGCGGGCCATCAGGCGCTGGCCTAGAAGTTTCACGCAGTGCGTCTTTGTCTCGACGCGGCTCCGGCGGTGATATCCGCTCCAGTTCCGCCAGAGTGCGCGGCCCAGGTATCTTGATGCGCGCAGCGCGTCGTTCCTGGCGATGGCGCCGGCAGTGGTTGGCTTCCATGGTTGGGCATTACGGCGTGGTGGGATGACTGCGGCCGCACCGCGGTCAGCGATGGCGTTGTGGCACCGGCGCGTGTCGTATGCACCGTCCGCGGTCACGCTGCCAATCTCTTGATCGCGCGGGATCTGGTTGAGGAGATGAGGCAGCATTGGCGCATCTCCGGTGTTGCTGCCCGTGATCTCAACCGCTCTGATTTCCAGCGTTTACTCATCAATGCCGATGTGGATCTGTCACGCGCCGACGTCCTCGCGACTGACGGACGGCTTACGCCGCCGTAGCCGGAGCCTTGTAGACGCCACACCGGGCCATCAGAGCCCAGACTATCCGCGCCATTTTGTTCGCCAGCGCCACGCGCACCAGCATTGGTGGCTTGCGCGTCAGCACTCCACCCAGCCAAGTCCCCGGCTGTGCGGAGGCATGGACATGCCGTTTGATGATAACGCTGTTCGCGCCGATGATCAGCAGCCGCCTCAAGGAGCGTTCCCCCATCTTTGTCGTGGCCCCGAGGCGCTGTTTGCCTCCGGTGGAATGCTGGCGGGGTGTCAGACCCAGCCAAGCGGCGAAGTCGCGCGCCTTGCAGAACGTCTCTGGGGGCGGAGCCAGAACTGCTATGGCGGTGGCAATCAGAGGACCTATCCCCGGGACTGTCATTAGTCGCCGCGCCACCTCATCCTCCTTGGCGCACCGGGCGATCTCGGCATCGAGCTTGCCGAGCTCTGCTTCGAGATGGGCGAGGGACGCCACCAGCACCGTGAGCGTGAGGATGGCGTCCGCAGGCAGACCGCTGTCCGGGTCTTCCACAATAGCAATCAGCTTCGACACGTTAGCCGCGCCCTGCGGCACGATCTTTCCAAACTCACCCAGATGCCCGCGCAGGACATTGATAGCCTGGGTTCTCTGCCGGATCAGCAACTCGCGGACGCGAAAGACCATTGCAGCGCCATGTGTCTCCTCGCTCTTCACCGGCACAAAGCGCATCGTCGGGAGCTGCGCCGCTTCGCAGATCACCTCGGCATCAGCCGCATCGTTTTTTTGGCGTTTGACGAAAGGCTTTACATAGGCCGGTGGGATGAGCCTTACATCATGGCCAAGTTTGCCGATCTCCCGGCCCCAGAAATGCGCACCGCCACAGGCTTCCATCGCGACAACGCAGGCCGGCAGCTGTCCGAAGAATGCCGCGACTTGGTCTCTTCTCAGCTTCTTGCGCAGCACCGCCCGGCCCGCGGCGTCGGCTCCATGAACCTGAAAGACATTCTTCGCAAGATCGAGCCCGACCATGAAAATTTCCGACATGACCGCCTCCTTTATGGATCATCGCAGACCCACCTTGGCACACAGATGCCGTCGGGGGGCGGTCACATCATCAAAGCCCTAAATAGCCAAAAACCTTGAAGCGCTACCCGTGCTTTGAAGCCGCGAATAACAGAAAGGGCCGCGTGGCATCCCTCAAGATCAAATGTTCTTGAGGGATGCTCAAGGTCCGCAGTGTCGAAAATTGTTTCGATCATTGCAACTTGCGGACCGCTATGCCTGATATGATCGCAATTCAGCCAGCCCGTCCTCCCAGGCCATGAGCGGTTCATAATCAAGTTCGCGTTCCGCCTTCCAGGTGTCGAGCGTGATCTCGACCGCACTGGTCGCATAGTCCTGGTAGCTCATCGGTCCGCGGTATCTGCCAGCGCTTGCGCGATGGATCGCATCCCCAACCCGTGCGACCGTGCGAACCACCCCGCGTGGCACCACCTTCGTGGGAGCCGGAATCCCCTGACTTGCTAAGAGGCCGGTGACGGTTTCTCGGAAGGTGCGGGCCGGGCCATCCGAGACATGGTAGATCTCGCCAGATCGTCCGCGATCCAGAGCCAAGCCGACGACGTGACACAAGTTGGCTATGTGCATGGTGGATGAGCGATACCCCCCGCCAGAGATCCACGCGAACTTTCCGCTTTCGACAGCCTCGACCAGTGTCGGAAGGGCTGTGGTATCATCGCGGCCCCAGACCATGCGAGGACGCAGGATGACGACGTGCTGACCTGAAACAGCCGCGCGTCGGGCGACCTTTTCCGCCTCTGCCTTGCCAGCCGAATAGGCTCCGGCTGGTCGGGACGGATACGGCGTAGTCTCGTCGACGTTGCACAGGGGGTGGCCGTCCTGAAGCACGGAGTCTGTGCTGATGTGAATTGCCTTACCGACATACGCCTGTCTGGCGGCGTCCAGAACGCGCCGAGTGCCCTCAGGGTTGACGAAATCAGCGGTTGAGCCGGGCCCATGATCGACGCTCGCGGCCGTGTGAATTAACATATCCGCCCCTGCCATAAGTGGCACAAGGTTGGCGTTCAGCATGTCACCAAGGACCGGTTTCCCGCCCCAGGACCTCACGCGGTCTGCCGCCTCCGCGGTGCGGACCAGCCCGATGACACGGTGACCCCGCGCGATGAAGTGGCGCAACAAATTTCGCCCGACGTAGCCCGCCGCGCCAGTGATGAAGATGTCACGCTCAGGCATCACGTTCCTCGATGCTGTCCGTGCCTTTCCGGGCAAGTTTTTCAATGTCTTGGAGAACCTCGGCGCGCTCAGCCTCTGTCCAGTCGTGCAACTCGAGATGTTGCTGAAACTTGAGGCCTTCCAGCGCCAGCCAAGCCAGCCGAGCTGCACGGGGATGGCTCGCGTGGTCCAACAGTTCCAGGCGGAGGGCGTTTTGATTGCCGCGAAATCTGGCACGCAGCGCTGTGTCCTGCATCAATGCTGAAACAAGGCTTAGGACAGCACCGTTCTCGCCCGGCATCGGGAGTTGGCGCCGCGCGGCCTCGATGCGCCCCAGAAGTGGTGCGTCAGGCTCACCGGCAAACTCGGCCTGGCATGACGCATTATAGTCGTTGTCGGCCTTTATCGTCCGATCCACGAGCGCAGCAAGGAGATCAGGTTTGCTGGTATGCTCATAAAGCACCGTAGCTTTCGACACGCCGGCTACTTTCGCGACTGCGTCGATGGTCAGTACGCCATCGCGGGCAATCACGTGCTCTACCGCATCGAGGATCTGATCCTGATCATGTTTTCTGGGACGTGCCATGCACCACCTGTTTATTTCCGAACGTTCGGAAATAAAAAGGTGGATCTTAGGTGTCAATCCGCAGACTGGCGCCGCCGGACCTCTATCGACGATCAGGCGACGAGAAATTTCGTGGAAATCTGCCGAAAGCGGCCGGTGGCGGAGCCGCAGTGAAAACTCACTCTGTCCCGCATAGTGCGAGTTCGTTCACTGCTACGCCTTGTGAGCGCGGCGTATGGCCGGTTCGCCCGGCCTCGCTGCGGCATTGAGATCACCAATGTTCAGCGGGAATGGGCCGTGAGCGACAGCAGATCCGAGCGTCCAGGGCCTGTCGCGTTAAGGGTGACCAGGCGTTTGGCTCTGCCGCATGTCTGCTTCAAGCTCATACTTTCATGCAAGCTGAAGTATCCGTCCGCGTAGGTTTATTGTGACGTGGTTGTCATTCCCAGGGCAGACAAGCCCGCCATGATCGCGCGGCTCTGCGTCTCGAGTTCCGCGAATGTCGGTGTTACGCCCCGGACGACCATTCTCCAATACAGAGGTGCGACAAGCAGATCCAGCGCGAGGTCCCGGTCAAGGCCTTCAGGCAGCTCACCTCGACACACCCAACGGTCCAGAAGAACTTCCGCCCGCTCCCGCCGTGCTTGCGCCACCCGGTCGTTGATCACACGCATCTCGGTCGATCGCGCGGCTTCGGCATGCAGATCCGGCAGGATCCTACGGACCATAGGATGCCGAAGCACGACGCGGGTCTGTACTAGCAGGTTAAGGATGTCCTCTTGCAGCGTGGTGCCCTCAACTTCCGGTAGCGCGATCCGCAGACCAAGTGTCGAAATCGCCGCCTCGGCGAAAGCCAGGCGCGACGGGAACCGTCGATAGATCGCAGCCTTGCCAGCGCCCGCGCGCGCGGCGACCCGTTCAAGACTTAGGGCCCCGAAACCACGGTCTGCCCACTCTTCGAAGAAAGCGCGGTAAAGCGCCTCTGTCAGTTCGGGACGCGGGACAGCCGCCCCAGACGGGGCGCGCCGTGTTTTTTCGTCGGAACGGTTGCGTTTCATCCATTGAATTCCTAGGTGGTCGATACGCTAGCGTTCCATCCATAGGAGCTTTCCCCATGAACGACAAGTTTGACAGTTTTTCCGATCTGCTGCGGGGGGCCCTTGGTTCCCGCCTGACAGCCAGCCAGGAAATGGCGGACCTCTTTACCCAAGACGTGGTCTTTGAATTTCCATATGCCCCAGAGGGGCTACCCCGACGACTGGACGGCATGTCGGCCCTTGCCGATCACCTGATGCGGCTTGAGCCGATGCTGAAGCTGAGCGAATTCACGCTGCATGCGGTTCACCCTTCCGACGACACGGTGATTTTCGAATTCTCCTGCGATGGTGCCGGCATTTCCACCGGCTTGCCCTATGATCAGGACTACATTTCCGTCGTAACTCTCCGCGACGGTCGCATCAGCCGCTATCGCGACTACTGGAACCCGCTGGTTGCGCTTTCTGCCCTCGGGGGCGCGCAGGCAGCAGCAACGGCCTATGCCGGGGGGAAGGCAGATGGGTAAGGACATTCTCGTCATCGGCGGCAAGGGCAAGACAGGCCAGCGGGTGGTGGATCGTCTCACGGACAGCGGAGCCGAGGTCGCCGTCGGGACTCGCACGCCTACAGGGGCGCGGGACCGCTTCTTCAACTGGGCGGATTCGGCCTCCGTGGAGGCGTTTGAGGGCTGCTCCGCAGTCTATCTCGTGGCACCGACGGATCGCACCGACCACCTCGACGTCATGCGTCCCATCCTCGAAAGCGCGATTGAGCGTGGGGTGCGCCGCTTCGTGCTTCTCAGTTCGTCTATGCTGGACCGTGATGGCCCGATGATGGGCGGCGTTCATGCCTGGCTGGCCGATACCGCCCCGGAATGGGCAGTGCTGCGCCCTTCCTGGTTCATGCAGAACTTCTCGGACGGGCCGCACGCCCACACGGTCCGCGAGGAGAATGCGATCTACAGCGCCACTGGCACCGCCCGTGTCGGCTTCATTGACGCTGAAGATATCGCGGCCGCCGCTGTGGCCTGCCTGAACTCCGCCACGCCGCTCAACGACGACCGGATCCTCACGGGCCCCGAGGCGCTGAGCTATGAGGATACGGCCCGGATACTGTCGGATGTGACGGGCCGGACGATCCGTCATGTCGCGCTCACGACCCAGGACCTGGCCGATCGCTTCGAGGAACAGGGACTGCCTACCGATTACGCCCGCATGCTCGCGAATATGGACGAAACGATCAGCGCGGGTGCCGAAGATCGCACGACGGCTAGGGTCGCGCAGCTGACCGGAACTTCACCGGGATCATTTCGGAGCTTCGCTGCAGAAAATGCCGCAACTTGGATGGTCTGACGTCCTGCGGCCAGCCTCTCCCTTGCATCCGAGATGTGAGCTACTCCCCATCTCTTGGACAAGATCTGGCGTAAATT
>NZ_AQQR01000042.1 GCF_002210095.1 Marinibacterium profundimaris
AGGGCGTTTGGTCGTTCACAACACATTCATACCCCCTCCTTTTTGCGATGGGGATCACCCGGCACGGGGGAAAAGGGAGGTCCGCAAACACAAATGCGGAGGGTCCGCGCGCTCCGCGCGTGGAAACCGTATTTGTGTTTGCCGGAGCGTGAGCGGAGGGCACGGACCGCCCGCCCCCGTGCGATCCACATCTATGAGCAAAGAGGGGAGACCCGGATGTGCACCCCGCCCCTCAGCCGCCTTCGGTCCTGTCGAGTTATGTCAGACCTGACCAGGTCCGCGCCCCTCTCATCCAACGCGTCGGCGCGATGGTTCGCGTGCGCCCGATCGGAACGTCCGCGATCGTCTGCCTCAAGCTCAGCATCCCCATCGCCGGTCTCGCGATCATCCGGGGCGGTGATGCATCCGCGGGTCTGGAAGCAGTGTTGCCCGCCCGGACGGGTCGCCGTCATCGGGCGGCGCGGTTGCTGCGCTGCGCCCGCCCCAGCGATCTGCACCCGGACGGGCGGATCGCGGGGTTTCTGGCGCGCATGAAGGCAACCCCGGCGGCCGGCTCCGTCAGGAGACCGCCGCCGGGGTATGCCGCTCAGCGTGGCCAGAGGCCTCGTGTTCCGGGTGGAGGCCGGCACGGCCGGAACCTGCGAGCGCGGTGACGGCGGTGCAACCGCCGGCAGGGGCCCGTCATGACCGACGACCGATCATCACCGACCTTCATGTCATCTGCGTCTGACTGAGGGGCCACAGACAGTTGAATAGTGCAGCAGTCCCGCCCGGCCCAGGCCGGGCGGGACTGCTCTCGTGGATGGTGTCGCAGTCATCGGTGACGCGGAAGGTTTCGAGAGAGGGATCACCGGGCAACGGGTCCGCCCGGTGAAAGGCTTTCTTCAGGCGAAAAGAGACTCGCTGAGATGCCCGCAATGCGCACAGACCTCGCGCCAGTGGAAATTGACACTCCCGCCATCGATGGTCTCCCAATCGGTCCGCAACGCGTCTTTGCCGCAGGCGGTGCAGGGGACGACATAGCCGCCATTATCGTGATGGTCCTTCCCGGTGGCCGTTCCGGGCGGCGACGTGCCTGTGCGGTCGCAGTGCCGGCAAAGGTCGTCCTCGGTCTTGTTCTCGTTGGTCATCATCTCAACTCCAGATGTTCGGGGAACCACCACGTGAGTGTGGTGGCATGGCCGAATTTCTGGTTTCCGAATCCGTACGGGTCAGGGACGGCGCAGCCGCCGGCTTGCCGGGCGCAAAAGTTTTCCGGGCGCATCGCCCACCACAGGTGCGTCATCGAACACTGGACCACCCTCGCCTCCCCCGCCGCCCTGGCCGAAAAGTTTTGCGATCCTTGAGGCGGGCGGGTTCGGGGGCCATCCGGAGGATATGCTTCCGCACTCATGTGTGTGATTGACGACAGGTTTGCCCGACACGAGCAGGCAAGGGGCGCGACCGGACGCGGGAGGCGGATGGAGCGGCGGGATCGTTTTGCCCCGCAAATGAGACCAGAGCGCAATCCGGCGGAGCGGCCGGGGAGCGACCTGCTCGCGAGACGGGCAAACCGGATCCTCAGGTGCCACGCCGCGGTGAGGCCGAATGGCCGAATGCGCGATCGGCCTCAGGCCGATATCTCCACCGCGACTTGGCTTACTGTGCGGAGGAGACCGCCAGTTTACGGGCAGGCAGATGAAAACGACGAAAGGGCCGCGCCGCGCGCGACCCTCTCTCTTTCACTCGTCTGCCGTCTTCTTCGCCGGATCGGCGACCCGCATCACCGTCAGGCCTTTCGCCTCGGCCTTCTGTCCGAGGTTGAGCGCGACCCCGTTGCCACCGAAGAGCACGACCCCGGTCGCGGCGAACTTGTCGTCCAGCATCTCGTCGTTGCACTTGAAGGGTGCCGCCCGCCCATGTGCGGACCAACGCGGATCGAAGCGCGCCTGCGCAACGCCTCGCGCCCGAGCCCACCGGGCGGCAATCATCTCGGCCCCGTGCTTGCCACCCTTGTGGCAGAGGAATATCTCCTGGTTGCGGTTCTGCCGGATGCGCTCGCGAACCTTGTCGAGTGTCGAGAAGATGACGTCGATATCGGTCCAGTCGGTCGCCCCCGAGACGATCAGGGGAACCCCCTCGACCTTCGACTTCGCGGCGGTTTCACGATCATGTTGCTCTAGCAACTGCCGGGCCTCGAAGACCGCTCCGGTCTCCTGAGCGCGAGCACTGGCGCGCGATCCCGCGGCCGGGATGAAGGCATGGCCGGTCTCGACCTCGTAGCATTCCGCCGCCGCCTCGCTCATCACCTCGATGGCCCCGACAATCTCGCGGACCTGCAGGAAGCGGACCTGCGCCTCTTCGAGCGCGGTCTCGGCGATCTCCGATCCGTCGTGGGATTTTGCCAGGGCGCCGATCTTGTCGGCGGTGCGGTCGAGCTCCTTGCCCAGAGCGATCTTCCGGCGCTGCAGGATCGTGGCGAGCCCGTGCGCGAGCGGTTCGATCTCGGCCTCAAGACCGGTGCCGCGCAGCTGGCCAAGCAGGGCCTCGAAAGTCTCGCGGGTGATGCTGTCAGTCAGGATGTGATCGTCGGGGATCGGCAGCTCCGCGCCTTTCTCCGTCAGGCCGAAAAGTTCGATGGTCTCGTAGGCGTTCGCGTTCTCGTAAGTCATGTTGGTGTCTCCAGATGTTCGAGGAACCACCACGGGAGTGTGGTGGCATGGCCGTACGTCTGGTTCACCGAATCTGTCCGGGTCAGGGACGGCGCAGCCGCCGGCGCGCCGGGCGCAAAAGTTTTCCGGGCGCATCGCCCACCACAGGCGCGTCATCGACCACTGGACTGCCCTCTTCACCCCCGCCGCCCTCGCCGAAAAGTTTTGCGATCCTTGACGCGGGCTGATTTGGGGGCCATCCGGAGGATATGCTTCCGCACTCATGTGTGTGTGTGTTGACGGTAGGTTTGCCCGACGCGAGCAGGCAAAGGGCGCGACCGGACGCGGGAGACGGATGGAGCGGCGGGATCGTTTTGGCCTCCGGCCAAAACAGACCGGAGCGCAATCCGGCGGAGCGGCCGGGGGGCGACGTGCTCGCGAGACGGGCAAACCGGGACGCCGGGTGCTACGCCGCGGTGAGGCCGCATGGCCGAATGCGCGACGGACCGAAGGGCCGTTCTCCCCTGCGACTTGGCGTACCGAGCGGGGGAGGCCGTAAGGCTTAGGAAGACATGTGGCGGACATCAGGGATCAAGCCACTTGCTATGCTACTCCGCCCGCATGTCCCCGAGGTCCGCGTCGAGCAGATCGATCGTGGGATCGCCCAGGGTGACGAAGCCGCCATCGACCGCGCCTCGTTCGATCGACAGGATCGCCTCGGCATAGGGAATCTCGGTGACGGTGACGCCGAGCGCCTCCAGCGCGCTGACGACGAGGCCGCGCGCCGGTTCCGCGAACCTCGGAATCCGCAGCTTAAGGCCCTGCAACACGTCCACGCCCTCAAACTCCGGGTCAAAGACCGTGTCGGCTGCGAACACATTCCGGCCCTTGTCCGGGTCGTAGAGCAGGATCAAGGGGGTGATGGATTGCTGAACCCTGACCCAGTCGATCCGACGCAACAACACCCGGTAGGCATCGCTGCGTACCTGTCGATCCGGGTTCTGGATGAAGACTGTGTAGTACCTGTCCGGGAACACCACCGAGACGGAACTGTGCCTCGTGACCTCCAAATCGTTTGCGGTGGTGGCCGTGGCAGATATCGAATACGTACCGGGGACCAGGAACCTGCACATGAGTTGCGCGGCCACGGCATCGCATTGCGCGACATGCGAGCGGCCCACCGGTTGCCCCGCGACACGCCATGTCAGTGTCGTCACATCCGGATCCGCAGTCGCGTTGAATTCGGTGTCGAGCCCGACCTGTGCCGTGACGCTTTCGGGGGTGATCTCGAGGGACGGCGGCTCCGCAGGGGCGGTCGCACGTCCCAGGACCCACCCGCCAATCCCCACAATCGAGGCCACTGTCACACCGACCAGAATCTGCCCGCCAAGACTCTCTGAAAACATCCGCCTACTCCGAGACGATCATCACGATCGGACAATGATCGCTCGGATAGGCTTCCGCAAAGGTCAGGACCTTCCCGTCGGCGAAGGGCTGAAGGCTCCCGTCGCATCGGGTCAGCGCGGCGCCGGGATCGCGGAACACGTAGTCACCCGTCAACTCGATCTGATCCGCCTTCAGCGTCACACCTTCCGCGAGGTTCTCCACGACGAAGAAGTCGATCTCGGCGCTGCTGCGGGGCGTGAAGAGCCATGGGCGCAGCCCCTCGGCCTCGAACTGCGGGTTATTCGCCATGGCTTCCTCGCCCAATCGAGCGAAATCGAACGCGAACGAGGACCAACACGCGCGCGTCTCGGCACCCGGCAGGATGTGCCCCTGCGGCACGTTCGGGAAGAACTCCGCCCGGATGTTGTCCGCCCCCTCGAGGAGTTGCCGGTTGAAATCCCCCGCCAGGATGATCGTCGTATCGTCGTCCTGGGCGTCCATCCAGGCGCGCAGGCGACGCACCTGCTCGCGCTGCGTCGCACAGTCGTCCTCCGTGCCAGGTTCGACAGAATTGTTCTTGCAGGTTGCCTTCAGGTGGATCGACGGGACCAGGTAGCGTCGCCCGTCGACCGACAGATCGACGCCCACGCCGCCGCGTACCGGGCGCGCGGGCGCGCCGCATTCGTTCTGATGCGGCACGGCGAGCTCATCGATCTGAAAGAAACCGTGGGCGAACGTGTCCCTGATCGCGATCGCGTTGTATATGTCGTCGGCATCCACCGCGCATTTCTGTGCGTTCTCATAGCAGCGGGTCTCGAACCGGAAGCTGTACCCGTCGGGGAGGACCGCTTCCAGCGCCGCGACGCTGCCAATCTCCTGGAACGCGATCACGTCCGCGTCGATGGATGATATGATCTCCCGGATGCGGGTGTAGTCATCCGCGTCGCGGTCGAACCCGCGCAGTTCCGAGCCCGGAGCGCCAAGGTTCGCGATGTTCCAACTGGCCACCGTGAAGGGTTCCGCGAGACCGATGGTCGGCACGAGCAAACATGGAAAGACGAAATGAAAACCCCACATCCAAAACCCTCTTCTCGGAATTGAAATCATCGGAAAATCGTTGGTCCTGAGACGACGATAAGACAGTTTCGATGATTTCGCGACCCGAGATCCTGTGAAGGCTTTAGGGCAGACAAAAAGGAAAGACGCCATCCCGGGAGGTGGGACGGCGTCTGATATTATCGCCCACGCCACGGGAGGAGGTGTGGCACAGACCGTCAGCTGGTCCCCAGGGAGGAGGAGAGGAGGCCAACCTTAGTGAAATGGTAGCTCAAAATGCTGCGCCGCAACAATGTCAAATGCTGCATTGCAGCTATGCACTTCATGCAATGCTATATGATTTGTCAAAATATATATAATTGTCGCTTATTGAGTGACGCCGAGCGTGCGGCAGCGGACAACGGAAAACCTCTGCTATCAATCACGAGATGCATCTATTCGCTGCGGAGTTTCCGCTCGAAAGGACCTACCCCATGTCGGTCCGTGACCTCGAAAACGTCGTGGGACCCAACGATGTCAAAACTTCCGTAGACCCGCAATCAACAAGACGGGAACGGATATCGCATGCAGTCAACTTTCGCCCTCGCCACGGCGGCTGGAGAATTCGGCCTTTCAAAGTGGTCCAAATGCCTGGTCGTGTGAAAGCTCATCGCACTAGTCGGGCAGCATCCCTGCAGCACGCATGCTGAAGGCGTTCTTCTCCCGTCCGAAGCCGACGATGATGTGATCGTGGATGACGATCTCCATCACCTTGCAGGCTTCCACGATCTTTCGAGTGAGATCGATATCGATCTGGCTGGGATGCGGATCGCCGGAAGGATGGTTGTGGCAGAGGATGAGGGCAGAGGCGTCAAGAACCAGAGCCGAGCGGAGCACCTCGCTGACATAGACCGGGACGTGATCGATGCTGCCGCGGCTCATGACCCTGTCGCGGATCAGCCTGTTCTTCCGGTCCAGCAGCAGCACCCGAAACACCTCGACCCGTTCGTGGACGGCGTTCAGAGCCAGGAAGTCAGTCAGCATGGTCCAGGACTGCAAGGCTGCGGTCGAGCGCGCGTGCCTGCGCAGGATGGCGCGGGCGGCGTCGATGGTTGCGATCTCGGCTTCGGAAAAGCCGAGTGCGGTCCGTTCGGCGATCTCTTTGGGGTCTTGCACGGTCATGCGGCCTCCAATCGGTTGAGCGTTTCTCGGAGGCTCGTCCCATCGGGACGCAGGGTGTGGCCGATCTCCTCTTCGAGCGCGATGTAGGTGGAAAGGAGATCTGACCTCAGTCGCGCGGCGCATTGCAGATCGGCGAGGGAGGACATGATGCAGAAGCTGCAGGACAGACGGGACATGCCGCGGCCATAGGCCCAATGCGGCTTCTGCCCCGCCGCGGCGATGGTGCCGAACACCTCCCGCCGTGTCAGGCCATGGATCGGCAGCCAGTCGATCCAGGTCCGTCCCGCCACGCTGCCCCGGGCGTTCAAGCTGACGACAGGACGGCTTCGGCGTGCGGCGCTTTCCTCACCGCGCATCCCCATCGCACTGACGATGCGCCCGGCGAAGCGGGGGTTGGCCGCGAGATAGCGGCGCAGCTCGCGCTCGATCGGACTGCGCTTCTGGTCGGAGGTACATTGGCGATATCGCGGGGAGGGGAATATACCCCGCGCCCGAACCATCTCGAAGAACGACCGGCGGGGTCGTGCGATCACCAGCGGCAGGCCGAAGGTGGTCTTCCTGATATGGCTGATGGTTCCCGGCCATTCCACGTCGCCGAGGGTGGCATGGACGATGAGGAGCTGGTCGCGCGGGATTCCGGCCTCGACCAGCCTGATCGTCATGGCCTGGCTGTCCTTGCCGCCAGAATGGATGATCGCCACGAGGGCGCCGCGCTCGATCATGTCGGTGATGTCAGTCGGAATGCGCATCGGAACCTCCGAGCATGGCGGTCCAGTTGTCCCCGGCGGGCATCTGGTCCTGGCGTTTCAGGACGGCGAGACGGTTCATCAGATCCATGATGACCGGCGTGGTCGGGTGATCGGCGCGATGGCCTCTCTGCGGCCGGGCGAGACTGGGACGTCCATATTTGAGGAGGTGAAGCGCCGTCTCGAGCGATGGGACATGCGTCTCGCGGTCGATGAGTTCGCGGGGCAGAGCCGCCGCATGGGCGGCGTAGGCCCGGTTACGCGCCGCACTCAACTGGCGACTGCCGATCCAGTGAACCGCATCGACCCACTGGCTGACGTCGGACCAGACAAGGCGCGTGCCGGGCGTGGTGTATCTATACTGTGTCATGGGAAGCCCTCCTTCTTCGGCACTCAGATCATGCCAGCGATGACGAGGCCGGATTTCATGGAAGGGCGGCCGCAGACCTCGCAAAAGCCCGCGCGCTGGTCGGGTTCGAGCTCGGCGGTGTGGTCGCAATCGGGCGCAATGCAGATCGCGGGCACGACGCTGCACTGCGCGTAGTCCTCCAGGAAGTCCACGACATCGGCATAGCCTTCGGCCTCGGCGAGCGTGACCAGCTTGGGACGGGTGAGATTGAACATGCGTCTAGTCCTACTGATGGGGTGATACGAAAAGAGGGGAGCCGCGCTGTCGCGGCTCCCCTCACGGGACCTGCCTCTTGCGGACAGGGGACGCTGGCCGACTGGAGACATGCCGACAGCGCTCCGTCAGGCCTGTTTCATGGGAGGAGGATCAGGCCTGCACGGGCGAAAGCGCCCCGGTTGCCCGGAGCGCCGGTTCTGTAGCAGTCGCTGCCTGTCAGCCGACCAGGGCGAGCCCGGCGTTGTCCGACCGGTCCTGGCCTGCACTCTCGACGAAGGGAATGATCGAGAAGGTCTGACCGCCCCGCTGCTCCTCGTTCTGCACGGCGTTCACCCGCAGATCGCCATCGGGCGTATTGATGAGGAGCGAGACATAGTCGTTCCCGGTCCGGTTGCTCTTCGCCATCCAGGCCGAACCCACACGGATCGGGTGGCCGCGCGGCGAGCTGACCTCGATCCGGTAGTCGGGATGGGTCTCCTCGGTCTTGAACTCGTTCTCGATCAGCATGAAGTCGAGGTCGAACATCATGTTGGCGATGTAGCCTGCGAACGCGTTGTCGGCATCCATCGCTGTCAGTTCGCCCGAGATCGAGCCGGATTTCATTGTGCCGTTCGACACAAGCGGGATGATCTCGTACGCGCCGCTCTGCGCGTCGCGGGCCTCCTTGGTCTGCACGGCGTTGACCCGGAAGGGCCCGAGGCCGACATCGATCTGCATCGAGATGTACGGATTGCCGGTGGTGTTGCCGGTCTCGTTCCAGGCCGTGCCGATGCGCACCTTGCGGCCCGACTTGTTCACCGCGGTCACGTCAAAGTCCGGGCTCCGCTCGGACATCTTCGTCCGGGTCTCGAGCTGGATCGCGATGTCGAACTGGCTCGAGTGGATCATGCCGGAATAGGCGGTGGCTGCGGTCTCGGCGTTCTTGGTTAGGGTTCCTGCGAACATGGGTCTTCTCCTTGGGTTTGCCGCTGCCCGACACTTGGCCAGAGCACGCGGGATTGCTTTTCGACCCCTCATGGGATCGCAAAACCACAAAGCCCTCTTTCCTTTCTCTCCTGACCCTCAGCACGGCCCGGCGCTGGAAGAGGTGTCTGGCGTTGCCCCGCGCACTTCCCTCCCCTTCTCCGCCGCGGCACCATGGCGCGGTTCCGATATGAAGAAGTCGGCCTCGGCTCCGTTCAGCCTACGGCCGCTCCGGTCGGTCAACCCGATCGTGCTGCCGTTCGGCACAAAGGTGATGAGGTATTGGCCGAGGCCGTCCCGATGCACCCGGTAGCCCTCGTTCGCCCAGTGGACGGATTTGCCGGCATCCACGGCGGCCTTGATCTCCGCGACGTTCATCTGGATCTCCATTTCAGTATTGGTGTTGGAAACAAGAGAGGCCCGATCCGTGGATCGGGCCTCTGTGCAACCGCGATTGACCTACCAGTCGAAGACCTCGAGATAGGGGGCTGGCGGGACGTCCCGATCGAACAGGACGTAGTCGCACCCGGCATCCATCGCCAACGCCATGACCGCCCTGAAGGCGTCGCAGTCGACGCCTTCAGGCATGTCGGCGAGGGTTTCAGGGACGGAGAACAGCCAGCCATACTCATTCTGCATGCTCGGCGGTTTGGCAAAGAGCCCGTTCTCGATAGCCTGGACGGTTTGTTCAGGCAGATGTGCGGTGCTGCAATCGTAGAACCTGCGAACGTTGCGCATCAAGATCCCCTCGCCTCCATCCAGTCCTTGAGGCCGAGGATCGTCTTGCCCCCAGCCACCTCGCCCAGCCATGTCGTCCGTGGATCGCCGACGGGTTCATGCGCTTGCCGGTCGATATGCCCGTTGGCCATCCAGGGCTCGGGCTGGATCCGTCCGAGCCAGTCGGCGAGGCTCGGGATGCGGCCCTGACAGTCTTCGCGGACATGCTGCTCGCCGATCCAGCGGATGGGAATCTCACGCCCCGCCTCGTTGGTGAGCGAAAGCCCGAAGACCCGTTCGGCCTCGAAGATACCTTGCGTGTGATGGCGCAGAGCACGGTGAGTGAAGATGGCGAGATGCTCCTTGGAGGCATCGAACCAGTCGTGAACGGCCTGATAGTCGGATGGCGTTCCGCCGAACTTCCGGGCCGAGCTTTCGGCATGATGGAGGGGATGGGCCATGTCAGAGACCCTCGTCACGGCTGTGGGAGCACTCGACATATCGGTCGGCATGATCCAGCGCGATGCTGTCGGCGGTGACATCCCAGGTCAGCGTGCCATAGCCGCCCTCGTTGTTCTCGAACCCCGGATGCTGGTGATAGGCGACGGACCAGGCGAAGTCGCCGAGCTTCGTGGAGAGTTCGTCAGGGAGCGCAATGCCTGCGGGCTGCACCGTTACGTCTTCGATATTGCCGGAATCGCCGTAGCCTTCGTATTCGGCGGTGACCTCGGTGATGCCGAAGCCTCGCAATTGCGGGAGCAGCTCGTTTCGGGTGGCCTTGTTGGCGGCTTCGCGGTCGGCATGCCATTTTGCCATCGTCTCGGCGAAAGTGGTCTCGGAGTTGGTCATGGGTTTTGTCCTCTTGTCTGGGATTGGGGAAGGCGCCGAGGGGTCTGGAGACACGCCACGGCGGCGGAACGCGACGGGGCAAAGCACCCTTCCGCGTTCCCTCGACCCAAGGCCCACTTTCCCTTTCAGGCGGCTCGCTCCGCCGCGGTTGGAGACCCTTCCCCCACGATCCGAGCGAGGATGGCGACGGTATCGACGCCCTCCCCGTGCGGCACGAAGACCCGAAGCTGGAAGGCGATGATCTCGGTGAAACACCCGACCGCCTTCAGACCCTCGATGGCACCCTTATCGGCCCCGTCGATCTCGAGGCGGGCCGCGCCCGCGACGCGGCGGCGGGTGAGCGTGAGACCCCGGCCCAGATCGACCGGCGCGGTGGATCCGAGCGCGGCCGTCAGCATGTCCTGCGAGGTTTTCGGTGTGCCGACCATGAACCGCGCACGCAAGGCCGCGGCGCCGTCCTCGCTGACGGTCCGGCCGATCATGCTCCCCCGCCCCTCGGGCGTGACTCGGTAGATGCGCTCATTGCCTGACGGGATGTCCTTCCAGATCGGCAGCAGCAGCCCCGTCAGCAGATAGAGCTTCGTCGTGGTGGTTTTGGGGAGGCTGTCGGCCTCCTCGTCCCAGAGGCGCAGGAACTCCGGCGGCTTGATCTCCTCCCAGGCAGAGTTGGCGAACCTCCCTTCTTCGACATAATTCGACCCGCTCGGCCGCGTGACCTTGCGCATGAGCGTGACGATCTCCTCGTCATACATCTGCATCGGACGCGACGAGATCAGCGCCGCGCGTCCGGAAGCGCGGTTGATCATCGGCAGCTTGTCGGGGTTCCGGTCCAAAGCCTCTTCGGCCGGGAGGACATGGACGGGGTCGGTCACTTCGAGCCCGATGATCCGCGTCACCGCGCCGGAACGCGGACAGGTCCAGAGATCCTCCCCCGAGACCTGTTCGATCTTCTCGCCACGCAACGTTTCGACGCCGAGATCGAGCGTGCCTGCGGCCCGCGCCCGCTCGGTCTGGTCGGCAATCCGGGTCATGAACTCGGCAAAGAGCGCGTTCTGCATGTGGATCGGCAGGGCCAGCACCCGGTTGAGGAAGCGCTGGATTGGCGGAAGCTCTTCGAGCAGCACTCCGTCCTGATCGATCAGCCGGAGCGCGGTCCAATCCGTAAACTGCTCATAGCTCATCGCCCCGGCACGCCCGGCGGCGAGATCGGCGTAATAACCCCGGAGCGCGCCCCGGGCGATCGGGCTTTCGAGATTGTCCTCCTCCCGGAACATGCCCTGCGAGCCGGTCTCGCGCTGCCCCTTGGTGAGCGCCCCCAGCTGATCGAGCCGCCGGGCGATGGTGGAGGTGAAGCGTTTCTCGCCATGCACGTCCGAGGTGCAGACCCGGAAGAAGGGCGCGCTGACCTGGGCGGAGCGATGCGTGCGCCCGAGCCCCTGGATCGCGGCATCGGCCCGCCAGCCGGGTTCGAGCAGATAGTGCCGCCGCCGCTTCTGGTTCTTCGCCGTCTGAGCGGCGTGATAGGACCGGCCGGTTCCGCCGGCATCGGAGAAGATCAGGATGTCCTTCTCGCCATCCATAAAGGCGCGGGTTTCCGCGGAATTGCTGCTGGCGGACCGCTTCTCGATGAAGAGGGCACCGTCGCTGGATTTCAGCGGACGGACGGAGCGCCCGGTCACCTCGGCCACGACCTCATCCCCGAAGGCCCAGAGGATCTGGTCGAGCGCGGCGGGGATCGGCGCCAGGGCCATCAGTTCCATCATGGCAGCATCGCGCAAGGCCAGCGCCTCGCGCGAGACGACCAGGGCGCCATTCGCATCCCGGAGCGGTTCGGCCACGACATTCCCGTCGATTTCCACGAGCTTCTGGGCATGGATCGGGAAGGCCTGTTCGAGATAGGAAAGCACATAATCCCGAGGCGTCAACGCGCCCTCGACCAGCTCGTCTTCGGGGTCCATCGCTTCAAGCCGACGCTTCAACAAGCTCTCGCCCGTGGAGACCACCTGGATCACGCAGGCAAATCCCTCGGCCAAATCATTTTCAATGGCACGGATGACGGTCCGGGCCTTCATGCCCATCAGCAGGTGGTTAAAGAACCGCTGCTTGGTGCTCTCGAACCGGGATTTGGCCGAGGCCTTGGCGGCCGACGCGTTGGTCTGACCGGAGACATCATTGACCCCGGTCGCGGTCAACGCCGCCTCGAGATTGTGATGGATGGTCCGTAATCGCGAGGACGCGATAATGCGAAGG
>NZ_AQQR01000043.1 GCF_002210095.1 Marinibacterium profundimaris
ATCATAGCTTATGTCAGTGTCCGAAATTTGGGGGGTAGCTCAAGATGATTCTCTCCGAGGAGGCAAGCTCTTGGTCTGCTCCGGACCTTCGCCGCCCCCGAAGCGCTCGCGCCGGGTAAGTCCTCGGACGGCGGACGGCCTGATTGTCGCCATCTTGCTCGGACCCTGGGCCGCCGTTGCGTCCGCACAGACAACGGCGCTCGATTGTATCCCGCCGCCCCTGCCCTATGCCGACCTCCCGGCGGGCGTCGTCGACGCCTATCGCGACCAGTTGCGCCTCGATTACTCGGAGTGCTTCGATGCGGCGCAGCGGTACCTGCAGTGTCTGGCGCGGGCCGAAGCCACCGCTCGAACGGAGATCGACACCGCCGTTGCGGACTACACCCGTCGGTTAGGAGACGGCGACAACTGATGCGGCTGATAGGCCCGGTCACATCCCCTTCGAAGGAAACGCACATGAGGACGACCTTGTCCGCAGTTGCCCAGATGCTTGCGGTGACCGGACTGTTGACCGCAGTCCCGCAGCCTGCCGCCGCCTACAAGATCGATTGCGCCATCCTGCTCTGTCTCGCGGGTGGCTCGCCGCCCTCGGCGACATGCGTTGCGGCGCGGGCCGAGTTCATTCGCCGCATTACCCCTGGCCGATCGAGCCTCCGCTTCAGATCTCGCGGTGCCCATGAGGGGGCGATATGAGATGAGGGCCAAAGCCGCTGCGGTGCCGTCCGCCGATGCAAAGTATTGGTCGTCCAACGCGAAGACCGGGCATCTCCGGCCAGGTCTTGGGCCGAAGCAGCGACAAGGTGATTAAACGGAAAAGTTGGCAGAACTCCCTGCTCGTCCCAGGATTTTCCAACGGAATGCCAGTTCGCTCCGAAAGTTTTGACTAATTTCGGAACATCAGCAGGAACCTGCCTGTTTCCCCTGACGAAGCATCTGACACCGGCCCACGCCAAGGTGCACGTCCAGGGAGAGCCGACATGACCAACCGCGACACGTTACCGTCCAATCTCGATGCCCGGTCCCGGAACGGCCTCGTGCTGGTACTGGGCTGGGTCTGCATCTTGCTCGGCGCTGTGCTTGCGGCGGGCGGCGTCTGGCTGATCACGCTAGACGGCAGCTTGTACTACGCGCTGGCCGGGGCGGGGCTCTTCGCCACCGGGGTACTGCTGAACCATCACAGGCTGGCGGCCGTCTGGCTCTATCTCGTGGTCTGGGTCGGCACGCTCGGTTGGGCCTGGTGGGAGGTTGGCGCAGATTTGTGGGCGCAGGTGCCCCGGCTGGTCGCGCCCACGCTGATCCTAGTTCTCGTCCTGATCTGCATTCCCGCACTGTCCCGCCGCCGCTGACCGAATTTCCCCGACCGGAGGTCTCCCATGTGCCACCCGCTCCCCCGCATTGTTCTATCGCTTGCCGCGCTTCTGATCACCGCCGCGGTCCCACTCCAGGCCCAGCAGGCGGATACGCCACCACCCTCTCAGGAAACGCTGCCGACCGCGGACTTGCTTGAGGGCGACGCCGCCGAGGAGGAAGGCGGATCCGCAGAGCAGATGGCCGCCCCGGCGCCGGAACCGCTGATGCAGATGGGGTCCGACTGGCCCTATTACGGCGGCGATGCGCAGGCGACGCGGTTTTCGACGCTGGATCAGATCACGCCCGAGAATGTCGCCAGGCTGGAGCCTGCGTTTACCTATCACACCGGTGACCTGCCGACGGGCGAGGCCGAGGGCATGTATTCGCCCGAGGTCACGCCGCTGAAGCTGGGCGACGATCTGCTGATGTGCTCAGCTATGAACATCCTGATCTCGGTCGATGCCGCCACGGGCGAGGAAAACTGGCGTTTCAACCCCGGGGTCCCCAACGAGGCCATCCCCTACGGCGCTACCTGCCGGGGCGTGACGATCTATACCGACCCCGAGGCCGCGCCGGACGATCTCTGCGCCACCCGCGTCGTGCAGGGAACGCTCGACGCCAAACTGGTGGCCGTGGACGCGCAGACCGGCGCACCCTGCGAGGCGTTCGGCGAGAACGGCACCGTGGATCTCTGGCAGGACCTGGGCGAGCGTGTGCCGGGCTGGTACGCTGTCACCGCCCCGCCGACGCTGGCGCGCGGCATCCTGGTGACCGGCGCGCAGGTGCTGGACGGCCAGGCCGAGGATGCGCCCTCGGGCGTGATCCGGGGCTATGACGCGGTAACGGGAGAGCTAGCCTGGGCCTGGGACCTGGCCGCGCCCGAACAGAACCGGCACGGGCCGCCCGAGGGCGAGACCTATACCCGCGGCACGCCGAACATGTGGACCATGGGCGTCGCCGATGAGGAACTTGGCTATGTCTACATGCCGCTCGGCAATTCGGCGGTGGATTACTACGGGTCCAACCGCAGCGAGGCCGAGAACGAATATGCCACCTCGCTGGTGGCGATCGACGTCACAACGGGTGAGGAGGTCTGGCATTTCCAGACCGTGCGCAACGACGTCTGGGACTACGACCTGGGCAGCCAGCCGACCCTGCTCGACTGGCAGGGCAGGCCCGCGATCCTGCTGCCGTCGAAACAGGGCGATATCTATCTCCTCGACCGCGAGACTGGCGAGCCCCTGACCCCCGTCGAGGAACTGACCGGCCTGCCGCAGGGCAAGATCGAACCAGATTACATCTCGGACAGCCAGCCCGTCTCGGCCTGGCACACCCTGCGCAAGGCGCCGCTGACCGAGAAGGACATGTGGGGCTTCACCCCCATCGATCAGCTGTGGTGCCGGATCCAGTTCCGCCGCGCGATATACGAAGGGTTCTACACTCCGCCCTCTGCCGAAAGGCCTTGGATTCAGTATCCGGGCTATAACGGCGGGTCCGACTGGGGATCGGTCGCGGTGGATGTGGAGCGCGGCGTGATCGTGGCCAATTACAATGACGTGCCCAATTACAACCAGCTGATCCCACGCGCGGATGCCGACGAAGTGGGGCTGAAGCCCATCGATCAGGTCGAACAGCGCGCAGGTGCGCCCGAAGGCGCTGGCGATCCGCAATCGGGCTCGCCCTACGCGATCAACGTCAATGCCGGCTGGCGCAACGACGTCACCGGCATGCCCTGCACCCGACCGCCCTACGGCGGCATCAGGGCGATCGATCTGGAAACGGGCGAGACGCTCTGGGACCGGCCCCTGGGCACGGCGCGGCGCAACGGGCCCTTCGGCATCCCCTCGATGCTGCCCTTCGACATCGGCACGCCCAACAACGGCGGCTCGGTGGTGACGGCCAGCGGCCTGGTGTTCATCGCCGCGGCCACAGACAACCTGTTCCGGGCAATCGACATCGAGACGGGCGAGACACTCTGGTCGGCCGAGCTGCCCGCCGGCGGTCAGGCCAACCCGATCACTTACGAGGTCGATGGCCAGCAATATGTGATGGTGACGGCGATGGGCCACCATTTCATGGAAAGCGGCGTCGGTGACGAAGTGATGGCCTGGGCCCTGCCCGCCGATTGAGACTGCCCGGCAATAAACAAAACTGCGGCCATCTTGCGATGAGCCGCCGTTTTCTGTTCGCGAAGGTGTGCAGGTCATGATCAGCCTGCCGGGCTCATGTCAATGGCGGTTGTCCGTTCCACGCGGTCACGCCGCCATCCACCGGCAGGGCCGCGCCGGTGACGAACCGGGCGGCGGGGCTGGCGAGGAACAGGATGGCATCCGCGACCTCCTCGGGCTCGCCGATGCGCCCCAGCGGGATCGCCTGTTCCAGCGCCCGCAGCTTTTGCGGATCCTCCTCGACATACCGGCCCATCGGCGTGCGCGTGACCGTCGGGCAGACCGCATTCACCCGGACACCACTGGGGCCGAGGTCGATGGCCAGCGCCCGCGTCAGCTGTAGCGCCGCACCTTTCGCGGCGTCATAGGCCTCCATCCCACGGTCGCCGCCAAACCCGGCCACAGACGTGACGTTCACGATATTGCCGCCGCTCGCCCGCAGTTCGTCTTGGCAGGCATCGCACATGTTGCGCAGCCCGTGGACATCGGCTTCGAAATGAGCGCGCCACTCCTGATCCGTCAGCGCGCCGCCGGCATCGGTTACCGGGTAGCCGGCGCAGTTGACAAGAACGTCGATCCCGCCCATCCCGGCGCTTGCCTCGGCCACGGTGCGCCGCACCTCGCTGCGATGCGAAACATCGGCCGTCAGTGCGCGGCAGGCATCAGGCGGATGCCGGTCGGGGTCCGCCTTGTCCATGGACACCACTCTCGCGCCCTGCTCGGCAAAGGCATGGACCACGGCGGCGCCGATGCCTGACGCGCCACCGGTGATCAGAACGCGAAAATTGTCGAAACGGGGATTGTGAGATGTCGCCAACGTATCCTCCTGCTGTTCGATAGCCCGCGGACCCGCATGACGGGTCCTGCCCGGGCAGTTCGTTCGCCGGCCTCAACAACCGAACTGGCGGCAGGGTTCCATGATCGGGGCCGAGATGGCGTCAGCGACCGGCGAAATAGGCGGACAGGGCGTGGATGTCGGCATCGCTCAGATCGTGGGCGGCGGCGTGCATGACGCGATCATGGTTCAGCACCCCGTCGCGCCAGAGCTGCAGTTGAGCGGCGAGAAAGGCGCGGTGCTGCCCATCGAGCGGCGGGCCCCGGCGACCGTCCTCGTGGCAGGACAGACAGGCCGGCACATCCCGGGTGCCGCGCTGCGCAAGCGCTTCGCCTTCCGAGACGGCCTGCAAATCAAGATCCGGCGGGGCGGGCCGGTCTGGTGTCTCCGCGAAATGGCGGGCCAGTTCGCTCAGGCTGTCGCGGGGCACGAGGCTCACGGCCTGTGCCATGATCCCAGAGGGCCGAGCGCCGGACAGATAGGCCTGCAGTTGCGCCTCGAGATAAGCTGGCGTCTGGATGTCGAGCCGGGGCACGGGCCCGTCCACCGGGCCATGGCATGTGGCGCAGTACCGCTGCGGTTCGGTTTCCGGCACCGTCGCGGGCGCCTCGGGCCGGGCATCCGACCGGAGCGCTTCGAGATAGGCGACCACGGCCCAGACCTCGTCGCCGCGCCCCGTGGCCGGCCAGGCGGGCATGCCGGACATTTTGACGCCGTTCTCGACGATCCAGTGCAGGTGGTTGGGTTGCCAGTGCTTAATCGCGTCCCGGATCCGCGGCGGGGCGGGGACCATGGCGCGCATCGTGGCGCTGCGGCGGCTGTCCGGCGTGGCGTGGCAAGGCGCACAGGCGGTGGCAAAATGCCCGGCGCCCAGAGCGATGAGGTCGGGATCCTGCAGGTCCGGCGCTTCCTCCATCGAGGGCGCGCGCAGCTTCACCGAATTGCGGAAGGTGGTGTGCAGAACCCAGCTGACGCCGGGCAGGTGCCCGACCTGCGCCGAGACGTTGTAAAGCCCTAGGCCCACCACCGCGACCGCTCCGGACAGTCCCAGACCGGCCAGCACGGCAAGGGTAAGTAGCACCTGTCTCATGCCATGGCCCTTTCGCGCAGCGAGAGCCCCGTCAGCGCCAGCCCGGCCACCAGATAGACCGGCGTGCCGATGGCGAGCATCAGCATCCCGCCGATGCGCTGGCCGTCGAGATCGGGCGCGGTGCCGCAGATCGCGGCATAGAGATCGCGCGGGGCCAGCACGATGAGCGCGCCCAGCAACGTCATGTGCATCGAGGTCAGCAGCAGCCCTCCCGCCCCGGCCAGTGGCCGGTCGGCGCGCAGGCACCCGGCCCATGTCAGCAGCCCGACGTCGAGAAAGCTGGCCTGTTCGGCCGCGAAGCCCATCGGCGCCGTGCGGCCCAGCCCGTGGGCGGCGGGCAGGTGCCAGCTCCAGACCACGATGAATTCCGCCGCCGCCGCCAGCAGCGGCGGGACGGCCAGCCTCTGCACCGTCGTCGGAAGGCCCAGCACGATCAGCGGCGCGGCCAGGGCCACCAGCGTCATGTGCCGCAGCATGTGGGCGGCGAAGACCGGCATCATGGTCTCGAGCGGCAGCAGCCAGATCGCGGCCAGTATCGCCAGCCCGGGCAGGAGGAAGGCGGGTCTCATCGGCAGCTGTCCAGCATGACCAGCGGGAGCGAGACGAAGATCACGCCGATCACGGCGATGATCGACAGCAGGAAGGCGGCATGGCCCAGGAAATGGTGGCGGTCCTCGGAGCGGCCCCGACGGTTGACGAAATCCCCGGTCTCGCGCGGGTTCCATTGCCGCCAGCTGGTCCAGCCGACCCAGGCGATAGCCAGCAGCGCCGCGCCGCTGAAGCCCAGCAGACCCGCGCGGATGGTGGCGATGTCCCAATCCTTGGCGCAGGTGACGGCCACCAGCCCATAACAGATCACGAAATGCCCGGCCCAGATCAGCGGGCCCAGCGTGATCTTCAACAAGCTCGCCTGCTCCTCCGAGAATTCCGCCTGATCCTCGTCGCGGCGTGGCTGATGCTCTGCAGTCATAGCACCTCCGGGGTCAGGCCCATGGTTGCGCAGGCGACCAGCGCCGCCAGCACGTGGAAATGCCAGTAGAGCGAGACGTTCCAGATATCCGCATCATAACGTGGGGTGAGCTTGCCGAAGAGCGATCCGGCCAGACAATAAAGCTGCATGATCACGCCGACCCCGGCATGGACCGCCGTCCAGATCGCCAGCGCCCAGAGGATTGCCGGATAGACATGGGACGCCGGATCGAGCGGCAGGACCGAGAAGATCATCGCCGCCGCACCCCCGGCCGCGGCCAACGGGGCGAAACCAAGGCAGGCGCGGGCAGCGATAACCCCGCCCCGGCGGTTCAGGTGCCTTGCGGCCAGAGTCAGGGCCCACGAGGCCGCCAGCAGGCCGGCCGCCAGCGCCACCAGCAGCGGCACGGCATGGGCCGCGCCCTCCGGTGGGAAACCGGGGCTTGCCGTCCAATAGAAGAAGAAGCCGAAGATCAGCGAGGCAAAGGCCGTGGCATCGCCCAGCATGGTGATCCAGACCGCCCACCAGCCGACCGAGGCCGGCCCCGATGCATAGGTCGGCAGGCGCAGGCCAAGGCCCGCGTCCTTGGTATCGGCCCCGGGCGGGCGGGCGGTGTCGGTCCAGAGCCACCAGATGATGCAGTAGATCGCCAGCACGGCGCAGATGATGGCGGGCGGATACCAGTGAAAGGTCGGAAAGATGAAGGCGCCGCCGGTGAAGCCAGCAGCCAGATGGGTGATCCAGGCCGGCCCTGTCACCCGCTGCACCTGGATCGGCTCGGCATCGATCACCGAGGTCACCAGCGTCTCGCGCCGGCCTTCCTCGGCATCGGGCAGGTAGTAGCGCCCCGCATCGATGCGTTCGAGCATCTTCGGCTGGTCCCACAGCGGATAGCGGCTGGTCACATGGGGGATCGAGCGCACGCCCCAGGCCTCCTCGGGCACGTCATGGGTCCATTCCAGCGTGCCGCCGTCCCATGGGTTGCGCGGGATCTGCGGCTGGCGATGCTTGGGGCGGATCAGGTCCCAAACGAAGATCAGGAAACCGGCCGCGATGACGAAGGCGCCCAGCGTCGAGATCAGGTTCAGCTCGTCCCAGCCCAACCCCGTCGGATAGGTATAGACCCGGCGCGGCATGCCCCAGAGCCCGGTCAGGTGCATCGGCAGGAAGGTCAGGTTGAAGCCGATGAAGACCAGCCAGAAAGCCCAGCGGCCCAGCCGATCGGACAGCAGCTTTTTCTGGATGAAGGGAAAGAAGTAATAGACCCCTGCGATCACCGGAAAGACCATGCCGCCGAAGAGCGTGTAATGCAGGTGGGCGACGATGAAATAGGTGTCATGCGCCTGGAAATCGAACGGCGCCAGCGCCAGCATCACGCCCGTCAGTCCGCCCATGGTGAAAATCGCCAGCGCCCCGGCGATCCAGAGCATCGGCAGGCTTTTCTTTACGCGTCCAGCCATCAGCGTGGCGAGGAAGGCGAAGATCTGGATACCGGTGGGGATCACCACCGCCTCGGAGGCGGCCGAGAAGAAGCCGAGCGAGATCGACGGCAGCCCGGTGGTGAACATGTGGTGCACCCAGAGCCCGAAGGATAGGAACCCGGTGCCCACGGCCGACAGCACGATCCAGGAATAGCCAAAGATCGGCCGGCGCGCGACAGTCGGGATGATCATCGCGGCGATGGCGATCGACGGCAGGAAGATGATGTAGACCTCCGGGTGGCCGAAGATCCAGAACAGGTGCTGCCAGAGCATCGGATCGCCGCCCCGGGTCGGATCGAAGAAGGGCCAGTCGAAGGAGCGTTCCAGCTCGAACAGGAAGTCCCCGGCGATCAGCGGCGGGAAGGCGAAGAGGATCATGCCGCCCACCACCAGCACGTACCAGGCATAGAGCGGCATGATGTTGATGCGCATCCCCGGCGGGCGGCATTTCAGGGTGCCCACAATCAGCTCGACGGCGGCGGCGATGGAGGCGACTTCGATGAAGCTGAGGCCCAGCAGCCAGATATCGCTGCTCGGCCCTTCGTCCCGGGTCGCCAGCGGCGGGTACATGAACCATCCCGCGCGCGGCGCCACGTCAAAGAGGATCGAGCCGATCACGAAGATGCCGCCGATCAGGAAGCACCAGTAGCCGTAGGCCGAGAGACGTGGGAACGGCATGTCGCGCGCGCCCAGCATCGCCGGCAGCAGCAGGATCGAGATCGCCTCGAACATTGGAACAGCGAAGAGGAACATCATCGCCGATCCGTGCATGGTGAAGAGCTGGTTGAAGCGGTCGGCCGAGACCAGGTCGTTCTCGGGCACGGCAAGCTGCAGCCGGATGATCAGCGCCATGACCCCAGCCAGCAGCATAAACACCAGCGCCGTCATGCAATACCACTTGCCGACTTCGGTGTTGTTGACCGCGGTCACATAGCGCCAGCCCTTCGGTGTCTCCCAGGCGTTGCGCAACCGCTCCGCCTGGGCGGTGCGCAACGCCTCGGGCACCGGCTCGGCCAGCATTGCCTCGGTTGGTGGATAGGGTCCCGAAGGGTGCGGCAGAGCGGTGTCGCGGTTCATTTCAGCCCCTCCAGGTATTGGGCCAAATCGGCAAGGTCGTCCTCGGGCAAATCGTAGGCGGGCATGCGCACCTCGGGCTTGAGATCCTCGGTATGGGCAATCCAGCGGGTGATATTGTCGAGCGTCAGCCCCATGCGCCCGGCGCCCAACGTCGCGCGGCTGCCCACGTGGGTCAGATCGGGGCCAACCTGGCCAACCGCTTCGGTGCCCCGGATCGCATGGCAGGCGCCACAGCCCTGTTCCATGAACACCTGGCTGCCCCGCGTGGCCCTGTCATCGGCGGGCCGCTGCGCGTCGCCGGCCTCGGCCTCAAGCCACGCATCGAAATCCCCGGGCTCCATGGTGATCGCCGCGAAGGCCATCCAGGCATGGCTGGCGCCGCAGAATTCCGCGCATTGGCCACGGTGGCTGCCAGCGGTTTCAGGATGCAGGCTGATCATCGTCTCGCGGCCGGGGAACATGTCCATCTTGCCGCCAAGGCCCGGGATCCAGAAGGAATGGATGACGCGGTCCGAGGTCAGCCGGAATTCGGTCCGCTGGCCGACGGGCAGTCGGATCTCGTTGGCGGAAACCACCGGTTCGCTTGCGCCCTCGGGCCAGTATTCCACCCGCCACCACCATTGCTCGCCGATGACCCGGATCACCAGCCCGTCGCCCGTCCGGCGCGGATCGGGTAGCAGGCTGAGGCCCCAGACCAGCAGCGCGGTCAGCACGATCGTTGGAAACACAATCCCGCCGCCGATCAGCAGGTGACGCGCGTAGCGCTCGTCGAACCGGCCGGGGGCGGATGCGCGACATGAAGAGGAAGGCGCCGTTGACCAGCAGCCAGAGCAGCACGGCGCCGACCAGCATCACTGCGAAGAGCTGACCGATCGAAGCGGCGTCTCGCCCGGCGATATTCAGCGCGGATTGTTCACCGCCACAGGCCGAGAGCGGAATGAACAGGGCGCCACTCGCGGACAAACGTCCGAGCAGCATTGCGCCCGAGCGCCGGAACCCGAAGCGTTGCAGTACGCGCTTAACCCTGTTCATGCCCTCTGAACAGCTGGCGGTTCTCGATTGTTCCGAAGAAAACCTGCCGCCGGTTCCTCGCCCCCCAGACGGCAAGACGACGGTGGCGCCGGAGGTGCAGCTGGACGCGGCAACGGCCCGGATCACGTAGACAGTGGCGGGCTCGGCTGACAGGGGCGCCGGCCCAAGGAGTACTTGGCGCCGTCGGTATGGATCTCCCCTTCAAACAGGCGGGCGGCGCCAGCGCCCCAGCGCCCGAAAAACCGGCATATCCCCGCTCGCCCACATTCGGGGGGGGGCCGAGCCGTGCAATTCCGATGCCACCACCTTAATCTCGGCACATACAGTGACCGCCTTTCCGCGCCGGTCGCCGGAAAGGGCGTGAAACGCGACTTGAAAGCTCAGACTCACCCGTTGCAGATGCAGCGCCTCGAGGCTTTGCACGGTTATGGGATCCTGGACACCGATCCCGAAGCGGATTTCGACGAGATCGCCGACCTTGCCGCCGCCGTCTGCGGAACTGCCATAGCGGTGGTGAATTTCATCGATGCCGAGCGCCAGTGGTTTAAGGCAGAGGTCGGTCTGGGCGTGCGCGAGACGCCGCTGGAGACCTCGCTCTGCTCGCACGTGATCCTTGAGCAGGATTATGTCGAGATCGCCGACACGCTGCAGGACCCGCGCATGCAGGATAATCCGCTCTGCCTCGCCGAGCCGGGACTGCGCTTCTATGCCGGTGTGCTACTGAAATCGCCCGAGGGCCTACCGCTGGGCACGCTCTGCGTGCTCGACCGTCAGCCCCGCAGCCTGACCGATCAACAGCGCAAGACCCTCAGGGTGCTCGGGCGTCAGGTGATGACACTGCTGGAGTTGCGCCGCGCCTTCGACATGGCCGATATCCACCGGCGGGAGGCCGATCACCGGATCAAGAACTCTCTCCAGTCGCTGATGTCCTTCATCCGGATCCAGGATCGCCAAATTGCGCGGGGCGCTTCGGCCGAGGAGGTGCTCGGCGGCGTGATGGCGCGCATTCAGGCGATGATCCGCGTGCACGAGCAAATTTATTCCGACAACGGTTCCGACCGGGTCGACATGCGCGAGACGCTGACGCCCATCTGCCGGGACCTTCAGCAGCTTGCCCCGCCGAACGTAGTGCTAACTGAGTCCGTGCCCTCCGTGTCGGTCCCGTCAAAGGTGGCGATAGCCGCAGGGACGTTCGTCAGTGAATTCGTGACCAATTCGTTCAAGCACGCCTTCCCCGACGGCCGCGAAGGGATTGTGAGCATAGAGTTGTCGGGCGAGGACGAGCTGGTGCTGACCTGTAGCGATGACGGCATCGGCATGTCGGAGGCACCGGAAACGCCGAGCGGGCTGGGATCGAACCTGATGGACCTGCTGGCAGCGGAACTGCAGGCAGAGGTCCAGCACGACGGCGCCCCGCCGGGCGTTTCAGTTAGCCTGCGGTTCGAACGGTCCGGCAGCTGAACCGGAGCCGTCAGATCGCCGTGACGCCGATTGTGATGCCGCAGCCTATGACCGCGAAGGCCAGCAACGCGAAGAGACCGTCCCGCGCCAGAAGCGTGAACGCCATGAGCGCGACGGCCGCGCCGAGGATGGAGGATGAGAACGGAACGATCTCGAGCGCCGGCATCGCCAGACCGCAGAGCGTGCAGGCCAGATACAGCAACCAGTTTGCCGGAGGCTCGACCAAGAATTTCAACCGCTCGCCGGAATGCCGGTCGATCCAGGCGGCGGGCTTTCACAGCTTGTCCATGGAGGACCTGAGACGGTCCGAGGGGACGGTGCGCCGGGTCAGCCAGCCGGGCAACCAGAGGTGATCACGCCCGAAGAGCGATTGCGCGGCCACCAGCGCGATGAAGATCCCGCAGATACTGGAGAACGCCGGAATGCCTGACAGCGGCGTGACCACGGCGAGCGCGGGCACCATCAGCACCGGCACGAAGGACGCCCCGCCCATGGTCTCGATGATGTCCTCCAGCGAGGTTTCGTCCCCGGTGGCTGCCTCATCCAGCCTGTCAAGTAGCTCCTGCATCGACGAGGGCGTCGCGCCCCGGCCGGCATCCATGGACTGGCTCATCTGGTTCATCCTTATCCTGTCATCCGCGCTCTCGTCGGTCAACGCGCGCCGGGCGGAAAGGGATCCACCCGAAACCACAAGCGCTCCGCACCTGGCGCCGAGGCCGTGCGACCGCGGAAAGGCGGATCAGGAACCTCCGACGCGGGAAACTGTTTGGAAACAAAACCGCGGAAAGGAGGGGGTATGAATGTGTTGTGAACGACCAAACGCCCT
>NZ_AQQR01000044.1 GCF_002210095.1 Marinibacterium profundimaris
GGAACCCCGCTGTCAGGCAGGCGGCCTCAATCGGGCGGTTACAGCCAGTCTCGGCTCACATCTATCCCGATGATCCGACCGTGTGTTACCTTCTCCATGCTCTCCTCCTTCTGATACGCGGTCCCACGAGGGCCGCTGGCAACTGTTCGAGACAATGAAGGAGAGGCGGTGCCGACAGGCTAAGAAGCGTGGCCATGCCACAAGGGTCAGACGTCGCGCACCACCCCGTCACGGGTCCTGGCCGGGACACGTGACGGGGTCACGCTAGCAGATCTACGATACAGAAGGGTCAGCTTGGCGCGATTTCTGGGCTTCCGCTGGACGGGTGCCGAAAGACATTTCGTGTCAGCGATATGAAAAAAGTAAAAGCGAGCTTTGGGTTTTGCCGGATCCGGAGCCAAGGGGTTGGGGGTCAGGCAGGGTTCTGGACGGACCCTGCCGTCCCCTCCAAGGGTGTTTCCCTGACGGTACCTCCGGGTCTGCACACTTACCAGACATCGGAGATCATCATGGCCAAATCCAGCAAACCAAAGTTCGACGCCGCGGCATCGATCACCAACGAACTCATTAAGATCATCGACCGGGGCGTGCTGCCCTGGCGCAAGCCATGGACGGTCGGCGGCAGTTCCGTGCCGCTTCGCCAGAATGGCGAACCCTACCAGGGCGTCAACAACTTCTTGCTGACCATGCGCACCATGATGGCCGGATACGCCTCGCCTTACTGGATGACGTTGAGGCAGGCGAACGAGCTCGATGCGAAAGTCATCAAGGGCTCGAAATCGTCGGTGGTCGTCTATTACGGGACGGCCGAGCGCGAACAGGCCGAAAGCGCCCACGGCGGGGAGGCGGAAAACAAAGACCCCAAAACCATCCCCTTCATGAAATCCTATCGCGTCTTTAACGCCGATCAGATCGAGGGGTTGGACCCTCGCTTCCATCCCGCTGCGGCCGAACCGGAAATCCATCCCGAACGCGCACGGATCCCGCATATGCAGAGCTTCTTCGAGGCAATCGGTGCCAATGTCAGCTTCTCTGGTCGGGAAGCATGTTACGTCCCGAACCTCGACAAGATTTACATGCCCCCGATCGAGCTCTTCGAGAATCCGCGGAATTTCTACGCCGTCTGGGGTCACGAGCTGGGTCACTGGACGAAACCCCGGCATCGGTTGAACCGCAGCTATGGCGACGCTCGGTTCGGGAACACGGCCTATGCCCGCGAAGAAATCGTGGCCGAGCTCTGTACGGTGTTTTTGGGTCAGAAGCTGGGGTTCTCCGCGCATACGCTGGAGCTGAACGCGGCCTATCTCGACAACTGGGTTCGCGTACTCCGCTCGGACAAGCGGGCGATCTTCAAACATGCGGCGGACGCGCAGCGTGCCTGTGACTATCTCGTCGCGGCCTCGGAGGCGGGGCAGGGGGAACAGGCCGCTTGAGGCCGGGGCTGTCCGGGCTGGTAGGGTGTGGTGAAAGGAAAAGCTGGCTTTGGGTCTGGTGGTTTCAACCCATCCGGAAAGGACAGACCCATGAGCCATGCCGAACCCGCAGGTTATCACGGCCCGTATGCCACCGTCATCGCCGCCCAGAACGACGCCTTCCGCAGGTTTGCCTGCCTTGGTGTCACCCCGGATCAGCCGATCCATGGCCGCCTCGTCGTGACCCAGTCCCTGATCGAGGCCGGCGATGGCTTCGTGATGGAAGCCGTCCAGGCCACCGGTGCTTTTGATACATTCGAGCCGGACAACGACCCCGAGGGCTGGCACGATTTCGGGGCGGTGACGATCCGGGGTGAGACCGTGTTCTGGAAATTGGATCTGTATGAAGCCAGTTCCGATTTTCGCTATGGGGCGGAGACGCCCGAGAACCCCGAGACCACCATGCGCGTGCTGACCGTCATGATGGCGCGCGACTGGTAGGGCAGGCCGCACCCCAACCTTCCATCACCGACAGGCCCGCTGACCCTTCGAAAGGGAAAGTGGGCCTCTTGTCCTGTTAGTTCCCGGATCCGGGGATCGGTCGCACGGAAACGCGCGGCCCTCTCAAACACGTCGAGAAGGACATGTCATGACTCACACGTTCAAACCCACCACCGTCGCCATCGGCGACCTCGTCGCCCATCCCGCGAATGTGCGGACCAATTCCCCCGAGACCTATGCCTCGGAGAACATCGCAAATCTGAAGGCCAGCATCGCTGTTCTGGGCCTCCTGCAGCCGCTGCTCGTCCAGAAGATCGATGGAAAATACGGGTTACTGGCCGGTGGCCGTCGCCATGCCGCATTGATCGAGCTCGTCGCGGACAAGACCGTCAAGGGCTTCACCAACCGCACCAAGATCGACTGCCGCCTGGTCCCGGACGATTGCGATGTGACCACCGCACTCTCGCTCGCGGAAAACATCACCCAGGCACCGATGAATGCCATCGACGAGTTCGAGGCCTTCGCCCGGATGATGGAGGTCGATGGCCAGACGCCCGAGACCATCGCCAAGACCTTCGGCACGACCGTCGCTGCCGTCAAAGGCCGTCTGCGTTACGGGCTCATCCACCCCGACATCCGTGCCGCGGCGCGCGCGAAGTCGATCACGCTCGATACGATGAAAGCCTTCGCCGATCATCCGAGCCAGGAGGTGCAACGCGAGGTCTTCGAGGCGCTGACCAAGGAGGACAGCTACCTGCAGGCCTATACGGTTCGCAACGCGCTGAAGTCCCGCGGCGTCCAGGTCAGCGACGATATCGGGGCCTTCGTGCGCAAAGACTACGAGGCGCGCGGCGGTGGCATCGCGGCCGATCTGCTTGATGAGCATTCCGTGCTCGAAGATTCCGAGCTGGTCGAGACGATCCTGCTCGAGAAGCTGGCGGCGGCGGCCGAGGAGACCCGCGCGAAGATGGGCTTTGCCTGGGCGGATGCGGTGATCCGTTACGACTATTCCGCCATGGCAGATTATGGCCGGGTCTATCCCGGTCCGGTCGAGCCGGATGAGGAGGGCCAGAAGCGCCTGGACGAGATTACTGCCGTGCTCGAGACGCTCGAGCGCGAGATGGAGAACGAGGAGCTCGAGGATGAGGCCTACAACGATCTCTACGAACGGGTGGACGAATTGGAAGCCGAGGCACGGGATCTGCAGGAGGCCTATGGCGCGGAGGATCTTGCGCGATCCGGCGTCATCGCCTCCTGGTCGAACGGGCAGGTGACGTGCCATGTCGGCCTCGTGCGCCCCGAAGACAAGGTCGAGAGTTCCGGCAAAGTTACCGGCGGCCCAAGCGAGAAGGGCACGGCGGAGAGTGACGAGATCACCTATCCCGCTTCGCTGACCGAGGATCTCAAGACCGAGCGGGCGATGGCGCTCGGTGCGGCGATGACGATGCACCCGGAGGCGACGCTCGATCTCACGCTCTTCAAGTTGGTCACGGATGTGCTGACCAGCGGTATGGGCGTCACCCAGGCGATCAAGGTCGATGCGCGACAGGAGTATCGCACCCACGCCAAGATGGACGAGATCGACGGCACGTCGCTTGAACAGGCGGCCGAGGCCCATGACGCGCTCGACCTCTCCTGGGCCGATGACGCGAAATCCCCCGCCGACCAGTTCGCGCTCTTCCGGGCGCTCGATGCGGGCGAGAAGGCGAAACTCGTCGCCTATGCCACGGCGGCGACCACGCAATCCTGTTTCGCACGGGACCGGCAGCGCGACAGCCTGATGTTTGACTTCGAGGTGGAGATCATGCCGGACATCCGGGCGCACTGGACGCCGAATGCGGCGCTTTTCAACCGCTTCAAGAAGGCCTGGCTCCTGAAGATTCTGGGTGAGGAGTTGGGGCTCGCGCAGGAGGCGGTGACATTGGCCTCCTCGACCAAGAAGCAAGTCGTCGAATTCTGCGACAAGCTCTTCTCCGAGCCTTTCGCCACGCTGACGGAGGCGCAGCGCGCGGCGGTCGCAGCCTGGTGCCCGCCGATGATGCAGACGGCAGGTGTCGAGCCGGTTGATGCCAGCGAGGCCGAGACACCCGAAGACGAAGCCGACGTCGCAGAAGCGGCCTGACCCTACAGACGACCCGCTCCGACCGGGGCGGGTCACACCCTTCTCTCCATCTTACAGGTAAATCCCATGGCACTTCTCAGCTTCACCGCGGCGAGCGTCGCGGCGCAGATCGCGCATGCGCGCGGCTGCTCCACCTTCCTTCCCAACTGGAACGGGCCGGTCGGCAAACCCGCCCTGATCCTGATCGTCGGCAATGGCGTCCATCTGCGCTCGAACGGCATCGATGGCACGTCGACACGGATCGTCACCACCGAACGCGCCGATCCCTCCTACGCTTTTGCCGAGGGCATCAACCCGTTCCGGGATCCGGACTGGATGGCGGCGCGGCAGGCGGCGTTTCGCGATCTGACCGGCCAGTTCTACACGGACATCCTCGACGACGTGCAGATGCTCATCGACCGCGGCCATGACACTGGCCTGCCCCGATCGAGTGGTCCGGTTTCAGTCTTAGTGCATAACGGGTCTTGGTGCTACGGCTGGCGTGGCTGGCGAAGCGGTTCCGGGTGGCGAAGCCGGCCACAAGACGACCACAGGAGCTGGCGGTTTGTAGCCCAGAGATGAGTGTGGGCGCCTTGTGTTGTAATGCCGGCGCCAGCTCTCGATGATGATCTTCGCCTCGGCCAAGCTGTAGAAGATCTCGCCGTTGAGCAGCTCGTCGCGGAGCCTTGCGTTGAAGCTCTCGCAGTAGCCGTTCTCCCAAGGGCTGCCGGGCTCGATGTAGGCGGTCTTCGCGCCGACGGCGGCGATCCAGTCCCGCACTGCCTTCGCCACGAACTCTGGGCCGTTGTCGGATCGTATGTGATCGGGCACGCCCCGCAGGATGAACAGGTCTGACAGCATGTCGATGACGTCGGTCGATCGGAGCTTCCGATCGATCCGGATCGCCAGGCACTCCCGGGTGAACTCGTCGATCAGGTTGAGCATCCGGAACTTCCTTCCATCGTGGGTCCGGCTCTCGACGAAGTCGTAGGACCAGACGTGGTTAGGGCGCTCGGGCCGCAGACGGATGCAGGACCCGTCGTTGAGCCAGAGCCGCGACTTCTTCGGTTGCTTCTGGGGAACCTTCAGCCCCTCCCGCCGCCATATCCGCTCGACCCGCTTCACGTTTACCGCCCAACCGGCTTCACGCAGCAGGGCTGTGATCCGGCGGTATCCGTAGCGCCCGTATTGCGACGCGAGCGCGATGATGTCCGCCGTCAGGACTTCTTCATCGGCCCGACCTTGCGGCACCTTTCTCTGGGTCGAGCGATGTTGCCCGAGCACGCGGCAGGCGAGGCGTTCCGAGACCCGGAACTTCTTCCTGATATGCTCAATGCAAGCACGGCGGCGGGCGGGGCTCAGAAGTTTCCCCTGGCTGCCTCAGCCAGGATCAGCTTCTCGAGCGTCAGGTCAGAGACCGCCTTCCGGAGACGCTCGTTCTCCTTCTCAAGCTCCTTCAGCCGCTTCACCTGGTCGGTCTTCAAGCCGCCAAACTCCTTGCGCCACCGATAGTAGGTGAACTGCGTCACTCCAATCGATCGCACCGCCTCGGCCACCGACCGGCCCTGCGATACCAACACATCGACCTGCCGGAGCTTCACGACAATCTCCTCGGGCTTATGCTTCTTCTGGGGCATTCCTTGATCCTCCATCTGGCTCGAAAGCCTACTTCAGGGAGGACCACTTTTCAGGGGGCAGGCCATTGGCGTGCCGATTGAAGACAGAACCTACGTGACCGATGCCGACGGGTCGATCACCTTTGGAGCCGTGTTTCTGACCCGCTATGACGAGGGCTGCTGGGGCTACAAGGACATGGAGGAGAGCGCCGGGCCCGTGGAGTCGCGCGCGCCGCTCAGCCTTCTGGCGTTGCTCTCCGAGTTGAAGGATCCCGACAGCTATGCCAATGCCTGGCGTCAGCGCTGCCGCGACTGGGCAGCAATCCCGGACTACGACGAGGGTGACAAGATCAAACTGGCCGCACCGGTAACGCTGACCGATGGCAGCACCTGCCAGATCGTGACCGCCACCCATTACCGGCGCGGAGGGCAAAAGCGTCGCTGCTACCGCATCGAGGAGACAGGCGGCCTCGTGCGTCTGTCGAAAGCTTCGCTCGCCGGGTCCGAGCTCCTCGGCTCGGCGAAGAGTGAGGCGAGTCCGGTTCTGGCCGAGTTTTTCGCCGAACGGAGTGCTGACGATGCGCCACCTTGAGGGTCTGACCTCCTGTCTATCCTGCCTCTTGCAGAATATTAAGAGATTACGTATATTCTTGCTAAACCAGAAAATCTGTGGAGAGCCAGGATGAAGCAGTTTGCAGCAGGGGAACTGACCCGCAACACGGGCGATCTCTTCGAGGCGGCGACCGTTGCCCCGGTCGCAATCACGAAGCACCGTAAACCGCGCTTCGTGGTTATGTCGATGGAGCGATTCCAGGCCCTGACGGCCGGTCGCGGGTCGCAGGTGGCGCTCGATGTGGCCGACATGCCCGAAGAACTGGGCGACCTTCTTGACCGGGGTATCGAAGAGCATTTCCGTGACCGCTGACTTCCCCGCCGCGGGGCAGGTCTTCGACTATCATTTTCTCTGGAAGTGGCAGGCGGAGCGCGGCGAGACGGAAGGGCGGAAGAAGCGGCCGAGCTGCGTCGTAGTCGTCGTCACCAATCAGGCCGGACAGCACGTCATGTTTATCGCGCCGATCACCAGCAAGTCCCCGGCTCCGGGGCGGACGGCCCTAGAGATCCCCGAGACTGAGGCGCGGCGAGCGCGTCTCGAGACCGACGTACCGCTCTGGGTCATCCTGGACGAGTTGAACGCCGACGTTCTCGAGACCTCCTATACGCTCGAAGAGCGGTCACCGCGCGGATCGTTCGGTGCGGCCTTCACCGACGCGATCCTGCACGAGGTGCAGCGCCTTCGGACCGCCGGCGGGCTGAAGCTGTCGCGCCGGACCTGAGTCCCGAACACCGGTAAAACGGACGCCCCGGTCTCGCCGCCTTCGCGAGAGACCGCGGTCCGATCTCTCGGACCTCCTCACTTTCCAAACTTCCAGCTGCCTCCAACGCCTGAAAGGGGAAAGGAGGCTTTCTGTCCTGTCAGACCCGTAACCTGACTGGAAGGACTGACGACATGGCCGATCAAAGACCGAAGCATGGACCCGATATCCCATCCCAAGCCCGCCTCCGTGAGGCCTTTTCACAGATCGCCAGAGAGATCGATCACCAGCCCCTCAGAAGTTCATCGCTGGCGCGGGTCATGCGTGAAACCTTCGATGGCAGCGATGCCAGCGGAGCGTGGTCCTGGCGCATGGCCTATGACGTGATGCAGGCCGCAGCCGTGATGCAGGTTTTGCAGGGCAGCGATCCGGACGCCATCACATCCGCCAAAATGCTCGCCACGCGGCTCCTGACGGAGACCCGGCGCTCCGAACAGCAAATCCGCCTGCAGCAATTTTCGACGCCGCTGGCCTATGCAGTCTTGGTCACGTGTGCCGCGGCCATCCGACCCGGCGAAACCATGCTGGAGCCCTCGGCGGGCACCGGCGCGCTGGCGAGTTTTGCCGTCCGCGCGGGCGGCAAGCCGATGCTCAACGAGATCGATCCCTTCCGCCGGGCGCTGCTCGAGGCCGTGTTCGGGAGCGAGGTGACCGGTTTCGACGCCGAACATATCGACGATCTCCTGACGGTGCCCGACCTTCCCGGTGTCATCGTGATGAATCCGCCCTTCGCCTCCTCGGTCGATCGGTCGCGCGACAAACACATCGCGGCGAAACATCTGATTGGCGCCGCAAAACGCCTCGCGCCGGGCGGACGTCTCGTGGCGATCATGCCGATGGGCTTCACCCCGGAGAGGGACGCGGCGCATTGGGCACGGGCCTCGGCAATCGCAAAGCCTCGCCTTGCGCTCACGATCCCCGGCCGTGTTTACGCCAAGCTCGGCACCACCGTCGAAACCCAGCTCATGGTCTTCGACAAGGTGCAGGAGGAGGTCGAATGCGTCCGCGCGGTTGTCGATGATCTGGATGCGGCGCGGCAAATCGTCGACGACGTCGCCGCGACCCGACCCGCCACTCCTACTATCCAGGCCACTGCGCAGGCGCGGCCTGGGTCGCGCCGGGCCGGTGTCCCTATTGCACGCGAGCGCCCAATCGCCCAGGCGGCGTCTGCCAAACCCAAATCGCATGCCGCCATCCCGCTGGCCTTCACCTGCCTCGCCATGCCCCGCGAGAACACGCCCGTCTCCGACATCTATGCCCGCTACCGTCCGCAGCGGATCGAGATCGCGGGGGCACAGGAACATCCGACCCCGCTGGTCGAGAGCATCGCCATGGCCTCGGTGGCGCCGCCGGCACCGTCGAGCGAGGCTGCCGCGCACCTGCGGCTGCCCGGCCGTCTGATCGAGGGGGGCCATCTCTCCGAGGCCCAGCTCGAGACCATCCTGATGGCGAACGATGCCCACGAGCGCGACCTGCCGGGGCGGTTTACCATTGACGAGGACCAGACCCGGATGACCCGCGCCGACGATGATCCGGAGGCCCGCGCCTATCGCCTCGGCTACTTCCTCGGCGACGGCACCGGCTGCGGCAAGGGGCGGGAATGCGCGGGGCTCATCCTGGTGAACTGGCTCGCGGGCCGTCGCAAGGCGGTCTGGATCTCCAAATCCGCCACGCTCATCGAAGACGCCATCCGCGACTGGACCGACCTCGGCGGCTCGCCCGCCGACATCCAGCCGCTCTCCAAATGGAAGCCTGACCAGCAAATCCCGATGGGCGACGGCATCCTCTTTGTCACCTACGCGACGCTGCGCTCAGCCGGCAAATGCGGCACGACCCGGTTGAACCAGGTCCTCGGTTGGATGGGCGACGGGTTCGACGGCGTGCTGGCCTTCGACGAGGCCCATGTCATGCAGAACGCCGCCGGGTCCGACGAGGGCAGGGGGGTCAAACCCTCCCAGCAGGGCCTCGCCGGGCTGCGTCTGCAGCTCGCCGCCCCGCGGGCGCGGGTCTTCTATGTCTCGGCAACGGGCGCCACCAGCGTGCAGAACCTGGCCTATGCTTCACGCCTCGGGCTCTGGGGGCAGGGACCGGAATATCCCTTCCCGAGCCGCGAGAGTTTCGTCGCGGCGATGGAGGCCGGCGGGGTGGCGGCGATGGAGGTGGTGGCGCGCGATCTGAAGACGCTCGGCTTCTACACGGCACGGGCGCTCAGCTTCGACGGCGTCGAATACGACGTGCTCGAACATGCGCTCACGCCCGCCCAGATCGAGATCTACGACGCCTATGCCGGGGCCTTCCGCACCTTATGCGCAGCTGCGCATAACGTCCGTAATCGCGAGGACGCGATAATGCGAAGGAATGCGGCACCAT
>NZ_AQQR01000045.1 GCF_002210095.1 Marinibacterium profundimaris
GGCAAGAATGCTACCGTTTGACCACACAAAGTGAGGCAGAGCCGATTAAAGGGCAACGCGACAGTTGGGATCATGTCGTGCCGCTTCTGGCAGCAGGCCTGAAACGCGCCGACATGCGCAAGCGAGGCAAATGCCTACGCTCGGCTTGTCATCGTGCGCTCGTCTCATCGGCGGTCGATGCCGCGCGTCTCTCAACTGACCTCGCGCGGCGGGCAGCGCATCTCAAAGCGGTCGCGCCGAAGCTGCGCGCCAAGGGCGCAGAGGCCGCCGTCGCGATGTTCCTGACCCAAAATGCCGTCGCGCCTGCGGCCCTCCCACTACCGGACCGGTCCGCACGGCGGCTCTGTGACCGGTTGGTCGATCTCGGCGCGGTGCGCGAGCTGACCGGCCGCGACACGTTCCGGCTCTACGGGATGTGAGCATGAGCATGTCCAGCGAAAGTGGGAACCGGTTTCGCGGTTCGGACATGCGACCACCAAAAAAGGCCAAGGATCAAGCCGAAACTGACTTCGATCGGGAATTGGACGATCTGCCAACCGAATTGCGCTGGCGTGAATGGATGCGGCGGATTGAAGCCGTTCTCTTCGCCAGTGCATCGCCGGTGCCGCGCGAGGACCTCGCGCGCGTGGTGGGGCAGGGGGCTTCGGTCGATCTGTTGGTCGAAGACCTGGTCGCCGATCTCGAAGGACGATCCTTCGAAGTGGCGCAGGTGGCCGGCGGCTGGATGTTGCGCACGCGGCCCACCTACGCCCCGGCGATCAGGGCCGCTGCGGATGTGGGCGAACAGCTTCTGGACCTGGACGAATACGATGTCGCGGTGCTCGCTGCCATCGCCTACCACCAGCCGGTCACACGGGACGGGCTGAAGGACATCTTCGGCAAGGAGATCAGCCGCGATCTGATCGGGCGACTGCATGCGCGCGGGTTGATCGGAACCGGCCCACGGTCGCCGCGGCGTGGAGCACCCTATACCTATGTGACGACGGAGCAGTTCCTGGTCGCGTTCGATCTGGAGTCGCTGCAGGACCTGCCCGATCGGGAGCAGATGGAGGATGCAGGGGTCATCAATTCGCAGGCATAGCCGTTGCCAATGATGTGCGGCGGTTTGAATGAAGGCGAACGATGACCTGTTGTAAGTCCGCCAAATCAGGATGTCTGGAGCGCGTCTTTGTTCCCGGTGTGATCTGTGACGTGATCTCTGCACTCAATGACGCCACCAAGTCGGATTGCTTGGGCGCAGCCCGTGCAATGCGGGTCCAGAGATCAATTGCAGGATGCACGGAACGTTTTTGGACGTGCGTCATTCCATCGGCCAACTGGCGGAACAATTCGTAGCGGACCCGGTGCGGCAAGCGCGAAATTGACGTCGGCTGGCGATTGAACGTGAAACAAGCCGCCCCAAGCATGGCGGGCAGGGATGTCTTTCCATGCCGTCCATGTCCCGCAACATGCATTCGAAGCAAATCGTCGATGAGCCGTTCGAGACGCTGCACATCATACTCGGCGGGCAGGGTGGGTTTTCGGAGATCAGCATCACACCAGACGCAGAAATGTTGCGGCAGAAGCCGGTTCTGTCGAGCAGGCGCAATGCCGCCGCCGCAGGCAGGGCATTGGTCGCGCAAGCGGCATCCATGCCGAAAGCAGGAAACGCGCGTCGCCAGGCTCCAGCCGCGCCGGAAGAACGGTGCGCGATCCTCTTTCAGGCATGCCGGGCAATATTGCAGGCGATTGACCCGAGCGGTCGATGTGCGGGCATCTCCTGATCCTGTGATCAGCCGCACTCGCAACCGGGCCAGCGGGTCGCGGTGCAAAGCCAGGCCATCAATCTCCTCGGCGGGCAACCGGGTTCGCTCGACCAGCAAACTGAGGACCCGTCCGGGAAGATTTCGATCAAGCTTCGCAGACCAATCTGCACCTGCGACATCCAGAACCCGCCCAAAATATTGAGGAGGAATTCCATTGGCCATGGCCAGCCGATGCAACCAGCTCGACAGCAACTCTCCGGGTACCGGTGCGACAACGACGGGCCAGCCTTGCCCCACCTCGTTGCCGTAGTCGCGCGCAGGTGTGACTGTGATCTCGGACGCAGACTGGTTCAAATCATTTCGCGGCGCAAAGGAGCATTTCGGCGTTTCGACAGGGGCGTATAACCAAGAGTGGTGATGGTCGCTTCAGAAATGTGTTCCTCGCCGTTCCTTATCGCCTTGATAGCCGCGTTGCTCACGATATCGACGACCTCTCCGATCAAGCCCTCTGACAAATCATGGATGATCTCGGCCAGTGACGGTCGCGACAGGTCCGAGGCTCGGGCGAGAGGCATGCTGGTCTCAAGACTATCGAGGAGCGTCGCGAAATCCTCGTCATACGCCCATCTGGGAACAGGGATCGTATCGAACCGCGATCCCATTTCCTCGGTGTCGTGTACCGCGTCATAGACCGCAACCTCGCCAACCAGTACGGGCGAAATGTCGTGGACACGTGCGATACGGCGCGCAGGAACGAAAAGATAGCCTTCACGTCCTGTCGGCGCCCTCGAAGGGCGCTGTGAAACTCATCGAAGATGAGCAGGCGGGGTTTCAAGCTGTCCAGCAAATGATCCACCTGCTCGCCCGCGCGCGACAGGCTCCGCCAACCAGATGCCTGAGGCGCGCGCAACCCGGCAAGAATGCTGGCATAGAAGTGAGACAGTCCGGCACCTTCTCGGGTCTGGATCACCCAGATCCTTTGACGTTCTGACTGCCGCAAATGTTCAATCGCAAAGCGTTCGGCGATCATCGTCTTGCCGTTGTGATAGGGGCCTGTCAGCAAGAGCCCTCTGGGACGCAAGGTTACTGGCCGATCGAGTAGCAGACTCATGGCGTTATGGGCGCGACTTGCCACCGGATGGCTGATCCAACGGGCCGTCCGGATATGGGCGATGCGGCACGCGTCACCGGCATCAAGAAGTGATGCGGCGGAGTCCAGGAGGTGATCAGTCATTTCACCAATCCTCAACCGGAAAGACGCGGCGCGGGCGCTCAGGGTCAGGCGTTTCGCGGATTGGTGTCGGGGAAGAAGTGAGGCTCTGGTAGGGTTTCGGCGCATGAGCCGCATGCCTGGCCCGTGCGACTTCCTTCAGCCTTTGCTTCTTCGATGCCGAGGCATCTACGGTCGCCGCGATTTCGCGGCGGATCGCGGTCTTCTCCTCAATCGGGCGCCGACCGGTTTCGCGCGCTCGGCTTCTCTCGGCCCTGTGCTGCCAGAGGGTGACCCCTTCAAGCAGTCCATCCCGACGCGCCACAGGGCGCCAGGCTCCTGTATCGGGATCCTTGATGTAGATGTGGCTAATGTCCCGAGGATCATAACGAACATCGAGAGCATCCAATCGATCACGGCGGGCGACCAATGGACCCAGCCATGGATCGAAATAGTCGTTGGCAAACAGGCTGACACCTTGAGGAGAAATCCTGCGTGTCTTGTTCGGGAGAAAGCTGAGCAATACGTCGAAAGGGCTGTCTTCCGGGCCATCCGGCTGACGGCATTTTCGTATCCATTCAATGGTCGGGACCGTCAGCTTGCGTTCATTCTGGCTAAGATTGTGATCGATGATCGCCAACGCGATACAGCGTTCGAGGTCTGCAAAGCTGAGCCTCGCACGGTCTTCGGACAGATATTCACCCCGATCCGCGATGGAACGCCCGGTCTTGCCAGGCAGGGAGCGCAGCACCGTATTCACCTTGCCGAGAAGCCGTTCGACAACCCCGCCACGATGGACGGTCCCCTTGTTCCGGCTTTGAATTGCAATCCCGTACTCGGCACAACCCCGGATGAAACTGGTGCTTCTGAATTCCATGGCGGAATCCACGACGACCTTCTTCGGGCGGCCAAACATCGGCCAGGAATGATTGATGTCGCGCGCTGCCAGCCAGTCCTCCTTGCGGCACATCGCCTGCGCCAGACAGAGGGCGACCGACAGGCGTGAAGGCTGTTCAAGGGTCAGGCAGAAGCCGATAATCGCGCTTGTTGCAACATCGGCTGCGATAGTGAGATAGGGGCGTCCGATATAGATGCCCTGACCATCGATGACTTCCACAAACTGGATGTCGGCGGGGGTATGGTCTATCTGGACGACATCGAGTGCGTGGTTGGCCCGGATATAGCCTGGGCGGGGTTTCAGACGCCGCAGGCTTTTCCCTCCTGAATGTCGCCGTCGGGCAATCTCCTCGGGCGAGAACAGGCGCGGGATACGCTTGGATACGGTGACATAGGCAGGCGGATCAAGACCCTCGCTGACACAACGGGCACGGATTTCATCGACAATCGGCGCAAGGTCCGGTTGCTCGGGCTGAAGCCACATCTCCCGAAGGGTTGCCGAAGTGATTTCCTCAACAGCCGGGCTGATCCTTGCGCGCCTAGCTCCACCTGTCTTTGGCAACAGCGAAGACACCCGACGTTCGGTACGATATCGGCGCAGGTGGTTGTAGACTTGGCGCGTCGAGAGACGCAATTCGGATGCGGCCCGAGAAACTGCGGTGCGCATAGGCTCTTGCCCGTCCAAAATGCGATCCAGCTCTCGCGCGATACGCGTTGCCTTGGCCCAAGCCTCGTCAGACGCTTCATTTTCGCGCAGCGTCATGAACCCGCCGCTCCACGGTTTCTAAACCCCATCTTCTGCCCCATGTTCTCGCTTGTTGAAACGCGAGCTAAAAATTGAAATCGGAACATAAAGTACCACGTCGGATTACGCTTCATCCTACTGAAATCCTGTAAGAACTTTTTGATGAAACGGCAAAGCAATTGCGACAACGACGAGGATCTCTGGTTTCTGCCTGGGCCAATCGAAGAAGAACCAGATGATTTGCCTCCCGGGCCGCGTGCGGAACCGCCGGACACTGCCGTCATCGAAGACTGGGCAAAGGCAGAAGGCGTTCACGCTGCGCGACTGGCAAGAGTGGCTGGACGCTTGGGTGCTCTGGATGACCGGCTGCTGCGTGGCCCGGAAGGCTGGCGGCATCGCCTCGCTCTTATCGAGGCAGCAGACCTTAGCTGGTTCGCAGGGGATCGGGTGAGTTCTGATCGTCTGGCGCTTTGGATATCGATGCGGCTGTCAGGTGCACAGGATGACCCAAATGCCCTGGCAAGAGTTGGATGGGCTGTTCGGCGTCTGACAGGCGGTCCCGGACCGAAGGCTGACTTGGCCGCCTTCCTGGATCGCCGCGATCCCGAGAACATTGAAGGCAGCGCTGAGCGTTTCGAAGATCGCGCGGGCGGATGGCTGGACGTAATGGCCGCAGCAGCCGAGCTCCACCCAATCACGCGGGCTTGCATGGGCTTTCATCTCTGGAGCCTGGCGGGCCTCGGGCAGCACGGCGACCAGATGGAAGCCGCCGTCACCGCGTCCAGGATCGCGGCAAGCGACGGAAGCGGTGCCATCTTTGCACCGCTCGCCATGGGCGGGGCAGGGGGGCTGCGTGCCTCGGGCTTGCCAACGGAACGCTTGGTCCGCTGGTTTGATGGGATGAACAGCGCAATTCTAACGGCGATGCGAACACTTGACGATATCGAGGCGTGGACCGGGTGGGCAGAAAGCGTCATGGCGCAATTGTCTGGCCGTACGCCGGTCGCCTTGCGGAAAGCCTTTTCCCAGTGGCCCTTGGTCTCCGCCCCAATGGCTGAGGCCATGACTGGAGCCAGTCGCGCCGCCGTTCAGCGCAATCTGGCGTGGATGGAGGCAAGCGGTTTGATCCGCGAGGTGACAGGGCAAGAGCGGTTCAGGATGTGGAAAGCTGCAGGAGTATGAGTCGTCCAGTATTTCTTGATGATTCTGAATAAAACCCGATAGTTACGGCAAATCGAGTGCAGTGTATGTTCATGCATTGATCGCACAATGCGGTACCAATGTGTACCTTTGGTGGGGTTTCACCGATGCGACGGTGCGCGCAGGCAATAGGTCTTCGTCGATCTCACGACCACTTCGCCGTGCTCGACTTTGACGAACGGTCATCAAAACAAGAACAACCTTCGGATGTCTTCAAGGGCTCTGATGCTGTAACCGCCCCCCGGCGGCATCGACGTGCCAAGGTGGGATCGCAACAATCCGTATTGGGAGGCGGTCATGTTGGAGATTATCACGGTCGGGCTGGTTCTAGCGAAGAACATGTTTCAGGTCCATGGCGCAGACAGCGAAAGATGTTGCAGTCTTCATAAGAGCAACGAAATTTGATGCATCATTAACATGATGTAAGATTACCTAGGCTCTGGACTCATTGAGTTTCACAGCCAGTAGATGACGAGTGCGGCGAGAGCGATGGCGGAGAAGAATGCCTTGGGGCATCTGTCATATCTGGTCGCGACGCGCCTCCAGTCCTTGAGCCTGCCGAACATGATCTCGATCCGGTTGCGGCGTTTGTAGCGGCGCTTGTCGTATTTGACCGGGGTCTTGCGTTGTTTCCGACCTGGGATGCAGGCGCGTATCCCCTTGTCTTGCAAGGCCTCTCGGAACCAGTCGGCGTCGTAGCCGCGGTCTCCGAGCAACCATTTGACGTTTGGCAGGCTGCTCAACAGCGCCCGCGCGCCAATGTAATCACTGATCTGTCCGGCAGAGACGAAAAAATCGATCGGCCGCCCCTGACTGTCACAGATGGCGTGCAGCTTGGTGTTCATACCGCCCTTGGTGCGTCCAATCAGGCGGCCGCGCCCCCCATTTTGACGCCCAGACTGGACGCCGTTCTGTGGGCTTTCAGGTAAGTCGCGTCGATCATCACGGTCTTCTTCTCGCCGTGCTCGGCGGCCAGTCCTGTCATCATCTTTGCGAAGATCCACCTATCGCTCCAACGCTTCCAGCGGTTGTAGAGCGTTCTCTGATTGCGGCCTTGTCAAGCGTGGGAAGTT
>NZ_AQQR01000046.1 GCF_002210095.1 Marinibacterium profundimaris
CCACACAAAGTGAGGCAGAGCCGATTTAAGGGCAACGCGACAGTCAGCTTGCGTTCATTCTGGCTAAGATTGTGATCGATAATCGCCAGCGCGATACAGCGTTCGAGGTCTGCAAAATTGAGCCTCGCACGGTCTTCAGACAGGTACTCACCCCGATCCGCGATGGAACGCCCAGTCTTGCCAGGCAGGGAGCGCAGCACCGTGTTCACTTTGCCGAGAAGCCGCTCGACAACCCCGCCACGATGGACGGTCCCCTTGTTCCGGCTTTGAATTACAATGCCGTACTCGGCACAACCCCGGATGAAACTGGTGCTTCTGAATTCCATGGCGGAATCCACGACGACCTTCTTCGGGCGGCCAAACATCGACCAGGAATGATTGATGTCGCGCGCTGCCAGCCAGTCCTCCTTGCGGCACATCGCTTGCGCCAGACAGAGGGCGACCGACAGGCGTGAGGGCTTCTCCAGGGTCAGGCAGAAGCCAACAATCGCGCTTGTTGCAACATCGGCTGCGATAGTGAGATAGGGGCGTCCGACATAAATGCCCTGACCATCGATGACTTCCACAAACTGGATGTCGGCAGGGGTATGGTCTATCTGGACGACATCGAGTGCGTGCTTGGCTCGGATATAGCCTGGGCGGGGTTTCAGACGTCGCAGGCTTTTCCCTCCTGAATGTCGCCGTCGTGCAATCTCCTCGGGCGTGAACAGCCGTGGGATACGTTTGGAAACGGTGACATAGGCGGGCGGATCAAGACCCTCGCTTACACAACGGGTGCGGATTTCATCGACAATCGGCGCAAGGTCCGGTTGCTCGGGCCGAAGCCACATCTCTCGAAGCGTTACCGAAATGATCTCCTCAACAGCCGGGCTGATCCTTGCGCGCCTGGCTCCACCTGTCTTTGGCAACAGCGAAGACACCCGGCGCTCGGCACGATATCGGCGCAGGTGGTTGTAGACTTGGCGCGTCGAGAGACGCAATTCGGATGCGGCGCGAGAAACTGCGGGGCGCATAGGCTCTTGCCGGTCCAGAATGCGATCCAGCTCTCGCGCGATACGCGTTGCCTTGGCCCAAGCCTCGTCAGACGCTTCGTTTTCGCGCAGCGTCATGAACCCGCTGCTCCACGATTTCTAAACCCCATCTTCTGCCCCATGTTCTCGCTTGTTGAAACGCGAGCTAAAAATTGAAATCGAAACGTAAAATACCACGTCGGATTACGCTTCATCCTGCTGGAATCCTGTAAGAACTTTTTGATGAAACGGCAAAGCAATTGCGACACACGAAGACGATCTCTGGTTCCTGCCGGGGCCGCTCGAAGAAGGACCGGATGATTTGCCTCCCGGGCCACGGGCGGAACCGCCTGATACCTCGGTCATCGACGATTGGACAAAGGCAGAGGGGACTCACGCTGCGCGGCTGGCAAAGGTGGCTGGACGCTTGGGTGCGCTGGATGACCGGTTGCTGCGTGGCCCGAATGGCTGGCGACACAGACTGGCACTGATCGAGACGGCAGACCTCAGCTGGCTTGCAGGGGATCGGGTGAGTTCTGACCGCCTCGCTCTTTGGATATCAATGCGATTGTCTGGCGCGCAGGATGATCCGGAAGCGCTGGCCCGAATTGGGTGGGCTGTTCGTCGCCTGACAGGTGGTCCCGGCCCGAAGGTCGATCTTGCAGCGTTTCTTGACCGCCGCGATCCCGAGAACATCGAGGACAGCGCCGAGCGTTTCGAAGATCGCGCGGGCGGATGGCAAGCTGTGATGACGGCAGCTTCCGATCTGCACCCAATTACACGCGCCTGTATGGGATATCACCTTTGGAGCATGGCGGGTCTCGGGCAACACGGCGACCAGATCGAAGCGGCCGTCACAGCTGCCAGGATCGCGGCCAGCGACGGAAGCGGTGCCGTCTTCGCACCGCTGGCCATGGGTGGGGCAGGGGGGCTGCGTGCCTCCGGCTTGCCGTTAGAGCGGTTGGACCGCTGGCTGGATGGCATGGACAGCGCCATTTTGACTGCGATGCGTCATCTGGATGGCATTGAAGAATGGGGCGTTCGCGCGAAGAGTGCGATGGCGCAACTGTCGGGTCGTACACCTGTAGCGTTGCGCAAAGTCCTCACGGAATGGCCTTTGACCTCGGCTCCTATGGCCGAGGCCTTGACCGGTGCGAGCCGTGCTGCTGTGCAACGCAATCTGATCAGGCTGGAAGAAAGGGGCTTGATCCGTGAGATGACAGGGCAGGGGCGCTTTAGGATGTGGCGGATCGACATCTAGGTGCTTTGACAAACCCTGCGCCAACCCGGCCTTGCGGGAATGCAGCCATTCGTTCTGCGCGCAGAGAACGACGGCAGAGAGTCTGACCCGGTCCTTACAATTTCGTGCTGCGCGCACAGCGTGGAAAATGCGGCAAGAGCGAAAAAACCGATGCCGCCACGCAGCGGAAGAAACAGCCCTTCATGCGGCTCGCAGCGTGGATCAAACGTAGAATTTACAGGTCGCGGGACCCTGCTGCCGTTTGAGCCGGATGGCTGGACGGCCGGTGTCGGCGCTTCGCGACGTGATTTTGAAAAATGTTGAGCAATCCTCGAGATTGCGAATGGCATCGTTGATCAGCCGCGACTGCTCCGGGCGAATGCCGTGCCACATGACACTGACCACCCGACGCAGGCGTCGTCTGCAAATTGGTGTTGGCGCTCTGGATCGAGGAGCAGAGCGAAAAAAGTTCCCGAGACCTCCCTCCGGCTCTTGAAGCTCTAGTAGCTGTAGCTCCTATCTTGCGGATCAAGGGATGATTCGCTCCGGGAGAGACCGATGCCGCATGACGGGCACAAACACGACCAGGCCAATGGCCACGATCACAAGCACGAGGGCGAGGGCGAGGGCGGTGCCTGCTGCGGCTCGGGCGAGGGTGCAATGTGCGGCGACATCGGCCCGGTCGGCGATGTTGACGCCAAGGGCCGCAGCTTTCGGGTGAACGGGCTCGATTGCGCCGAGGAGGTGGCGATCCTGAACCGGGTGCTGGGGCCTGAGGTCGGCGGCGAAGAGCATCTGGCCTTTGATGTGATCAACGGCCGTATGACGGTGCTTGATACCGGCAAGGCGATGAGCGACGAAAAGGTTATCAAGCTGATCGGTTCCACCGGCATGAGCGCCAGCCTCTGGGATGCCGAGAGCGCCGCGGCCAGCCAGGTCGCGCATCTGAAACGGCAACAGCTTTTCACCGCGTTGTCCGGCGGGTTCTGGGCGGTGGGTTTCGGCTATCACATCGTCGAAACCGGATTTCAGGGCGCAATCGGGATTTTTGCCGGGCATGGCGAAGCGGCGATGCCGCTGGTCGAGAGCCTGCTGTTTCTGGCCGCGATCATCTTCGGGGCCTGGCTGGTGGCGCCCAAGGCGTGGTCGTCGGCGCGGCGGCTGTCGCCCGACATGAACCTCTTGATGATTGTCGCGGTAGCCGGCGCGATCTTCCTGGGCGAGTATTTCGAGGCGGCGACAGTGGCCTTCTTCTTCTCGCTGTCGCTCTATCTGGAAAGCTGGAGCGTGGGGCGCGCGCGCAATGCCGTGGCCGCGCTTCTCGATCTTGCGCCGCCGACGGCGCGGGTGATCCGCGATGATGGCACCGAAGAGGACGTGCTGGCCGCGCAGGTGACCGTGGGCGACCGCTTCGTGGTGCGCGGCGGCGACCGCATTCCGCTGGACGGCGAGGTGCTGGACGGGATCAGCGGCGTCAACCAGGCACCGATCACCGGTGAAAGCGCGGAAGTGACAAAAGAGCCGGGCGACGAGATTTATGCCGGTACGATCAACGGCGACGGCACGCTGACGGTGCGCGCCACCAAGCCGGCCTCGGACACGGTGCTGTCGCGCATTATCCGCATGGTCGGCGAGGCGCATTCGCGGCGCGCCAACGTGGAACAATGGGTGGCCAAGTTCGCCCGCATCTACACGCCGATCGTGATGGTGCTGGCGATTGCCATCGCGCTGCTGCCGCCGCTTCTGGCCGGCGGCGCCTGGGACTACTGGTTCTACAACGCACTGGTGCTGCTGGTGATCGCCTGCCCCTGCGCGCTGGTCATCTCGACCCCGGTGTCCATCGTCGCAGCACTTGCCTCGTCGGCGCGCAACGGCGTGCTGATCAAGGGCGGCGCCTATGTCGAGGCACCGGGACGGACAACTGCGCTGGCGCTGGACAAGACCGGCACCATTACCGAGGGCGAGCCCGAGGTCGCCTCGGTGCATCCTCTGGGCGGCACCTCCCAGAGCGAGTTGCTGGAAGTGGCGGCCGCGCTGGAAGCGCGGTCGTCTCACCCGCTGGCGCGCGCCATTCTGGCGCAGGCCCGGGTCGCCGGGATTGAAGGCGAGGCGGCCGAGGACACCAGCACGGTGCCGGGCCGCGGGGTCGAGGGACGCTTTGGCGGCCGCAAGGTCTGGCTCGGCTCTGACCGGTTCGCCGCCGAGAAAGGCCTCGACGCCGGATTGCCGACCGAATTGCGTGAGCGGATCGAAGGCGCTGGCAGCACATTGGTGGCTGTTGGCGACGGCGAGACACTTCTGGGCGTGCTGGAACTGCGCGACCGGATCCGCGAAGACGCCCAAGGCATCGTGGCGCGCCTGCACGCACAGGGGGTGAAAACCATTGTTATGCTGACTGGCGACAACGAGCGCACCGCGCGCGCCGTGGCCGCCGAGGTCGGCATCGACGAGGTGCGCGCCGAACTGCTGCCCGAAGACAAGGTGGCGGCCATCGAGGAACTGGTCGCAAGCCACGACATGGTGGCGATGATCGGCGACGGGGTGAACGACGCGCCGGCCATGGCAAGGGCGCATTTTGGCATCGCAATGGGCGCCATCGGTTCGGACGCGGCGGTCGAGACCGCCGACATCGCACTGATGACCGACGATATCGGCAAGGTGCCTTGGCTGATCGGCCATTCCCGCCGGACCATGTGGATCATCCGTCAGAACATCGGCCTGTCGCTGGCGACCAAGGCGGTCTTTGTCGGGCTCACGGCCTTTGGCATGGCCTCGATGTGGGGGGCGATTGCGGCCGATGTCGGTGTGTCGCTGCTGGTGGTGATGAACGCGCTGCGGCTGCTGAACAGTAAGGCCGACAGCGGCGCGCCGAAAGGCGGCGATCCGGCGAGCGAAACCACGGCAAAGGGGGCGCTGGCGCATGGTCATTGAACTGAAGGAACCGGGAAAGGAGCCCGATAAAAACATGAATGCAAAAGGCAGGATGATGTGCCCGGTCTGCGAGGTGCCCTTGAGCATGGCGGACCGGCAGGGGGTGGAAATTGATTTCTGCCCTGAGTGCCGCGGGGTCTGGCTGGACCGGGGCGAACTGGACAAGATTATCGAGCGCAGCGCGACCGAAATGGCACCGCCGCCGCGCGAACGGGAACGCGACCGGCGCGGCTATGACAATGATCCGGGCGACTATGGAGGCCGTAGCCATGGCAAGCATGGCAAACACGGCGGATACGGCAAGCATGGATCCCGCCGAAAGTCCTGGCTGATGGAAATCTTCGACTAGATACGGTTATTAAAGCGTTTCGGGATTAAGTTGGATCACAACTTGATTTCGAAACGCTCGCGACATCAACATGTTATGCGCGTTTTGCGTTAAACCTGTGATTCAACTTTAACGCAAAACGCTTTAGATGCGGCTATACGTGTGCAACAAAGCGACGGGCGGGCTCCGGAAACCGGTGTCCGCCCTCAACAATGGTAAGGGCCGGAGATGGGCGCAGGACGCAGCGAAGAGATAACCGATGCCGCATGATCACGGCTCTGGCCACACCCATATAGACCCGGCATCCGGTGACCGGCGCGTTGCAATCGCGATCTGGGCGAACGGTATTCTGACCGTGGCGCAGATCGTTGGCGGGATTTTCGCAGGCTCGCTGGCGCTGATCGCCGATGCGATCCACAATTTCTCGGATATGGCCGCGTTGGTCATCGCCTTCGGTGCCCGAAAAATCTCGCGCCGCCCCGCCGACGACAAGATGACCTTCGGCTACCAGCGGATCGAGATCGTCGCCGCACTGATCAACTATACCACGCTGATCGTGATCGGTCTCTATCTGGTCTACGAGGGCGTGATGCGGATGATCGACCCGCCCGAGGTTCTGGGCTGGTGGGTGGTGATCCTGGGCAGCGTGGCGCTGGTCGTCGATACGCTCACGGCCATGCTGACATATTCGATGCAGAAGGGCAGCGTGAACATCCGCGCCCTGTTTCTGCACAATCTCTCGGACGCGCTGTCCTCGGTCGCGGTCATCATCGGCGGCACGCTGATCCTGCTTTACGACATGCGCTGGATTGATCCGGCGATCACCATCGGCATCGCCGTCTACATCCTTTATCTTGCCTTCACCGAGATCGGCGGCACCGTGCGCCTGCTGATGCTGGCCAGCCCGCCCCAGATCGAAAACGAGGCGCTGATTGCGGTGGTTCTGGGCGTTCAGGGCGTCGAGGAAATGCACCGGGTTCATTTCTGGCAAGTCGACGAGCAACAGATTTCCGTGGACGCGCATATTGTCGTCGCCCGCGACCACTGGGACCGGCTGGAAGCGATCAAGAGCGATATCAAGGCAATGCTGGCAAGTGAGTTCGGCATTCGCCACTCCACGCTGGAGTTCGAGCACCCCGATCACCCGCATCCGGGCGCGGCTGTCGCGTTGCCCTTAAATCGGCTCTGCCTC
>NZ_AQQR01000047.1 GCF_002210095.1 Marinibacterium profundimaris
AACCTGAAGGTCAGAGGTTCAAATCCTCTCCCCGCAACCAAATCTTCATGGAAAGCGCCCCAAGGGGCGCTTTTTGCTTTGTACGACCAATCGCGACGCGACATCCAGAAGATCCATAAGAAAGGGCGCCATCCAAAAGATGGCGCCCTTTTGTTGTTCCAAGAGCCGAAAATCTCACGCCGCGAAGCTGCTGGATCCCGTATCGAAATCGGCCCCGACGCCACCTTCCGTCTTGAAGCGCGAGACGAGGTCCATCAACTCACGGGACTCCGCCTTCAGTGTATGTGTCGCAGCCGTGGCCTCTTCGACCATGGCCGCGTTCTGCTGGGTGGCGCTGTCAAGCTGGTTCATGCCGGAGGTGATCTCGCTCAGGCCCTCCGATTGCTCCCGCGCGCTGGAGGCGATGCGGGAGATATGGGCTGAGATGTCGTTGACCTGCTCGACGATCGAGGTCAGCGCCTCGCCTGTGCGGCCGACAAGCGCCACGCCGCGTTCCACCTGCTGTGATGCCCCGCCGATCAGCGACTTGATCTCCAGGGCGGCTTCGGAGGAGCGTTGCGCCAGGGCCCGGACCTCGGTTGCGACCACGGCAAAGCCCTTGCCGGCCTCTCCCGCGCGCGCCGCCTCGACACCGGCATTCAACGCCAGCAGGTTGGTCTGGAAAGCAATGTCGTCGATCACTCCGATGATCTGCTGGATCTGGTTGGAACTGGTCTCGATCTCGGTCATCGCTTCGACCGCGTCGCGCACCACCTCACCGGAGCGGTCGGCGTCCGAGCGCGCGACCATGACGATGCCTTCGACCTCCTTGGCGCCGTTCGCGGCGGCCTTGATGCTTGTGGTCAGCTCGTCCAGAGCGGCCACGGCCTCCTCGAGCGTGGCGGCCTGGGATTCGGTCCGGCCCGAAAGGTCGTCGGAGGCCTGGCTGATATCCTCGGCACCGTTTCGAATGCTTTCGGCGTTGTTGCGCACGGTGATCATGGCGGATTGCAGCCCGCTAAGCGTCTGGTTGAAATGCGCGCGCAGCATTTCATATTCCTCTCCGAAGGGTTGGCGGATGCTGCAGGTCAGATCGCCACTGGCGAGCAATTTCAAGCCCTTGCTGATCGCCTCCACCGCGGCCTGCTGGGCCTCTTGCTGGCGGGCGATCTGGTCGTTCGCGGCCTCGGCCTGTTCGGCGGCTTTCTTGGCCAGGGCATCCGCTTCCTGCGCCAGGATCAGCTTCTGGCGCTGATCTTCCAGTGCGCGCGCGATTTTACCGACCTCGTCTCCCTTGTTGACGTAGGGAATCTCCAGGTCCAGTTCCCCGTCCGAGACCCGGCTCATGCACTGGGTCACCTCACCCAGCGGGCGGGATACCCAGCGCCGCATGAGCAGGGCGGTGATTGCCAGACCGATGGCCAGAATAATCAGCGAGGTGGCCCACGACTTGAGAGTTTGGGCGCGAATGTTTGCCATCTCGCTTTCCACCGACCAGGCGGTTGCGATCGCGCCGACCGGGGTGTTGTCGGCGCCGATCAGTACTGGCAACGCCATAAGAAAGCCGGATGGGTCGCGCTGCATCGTGCCTGTGGCGATCGCCTGTGCGGCCAGGCTGCTTAGTGTCGAAGCTTCCGCGTTGCTCAGTCGGCCTGCTTCGGCGACGATCTCGCCCGTCGCATCGAATGCATAGCCGCCCGTCATCGCTTCGGGGTTCTTGTCCAGCACGGCGCCCAGCCCTGCCTCGATCGAATCGTATTTCGAGAAGCGCAGGGCACCGGCCGATTGCTCGGCCAGGTTTTCGGACGACAGTTTCGAATGATCCATCAGCCGGGTGTCTGTCATCCGGTGGATCAGGCGGGAAGACTGAACCGACATGATCGCAGTCACTGACGATGCACTGATCAGGACCAAGAGCAGGGCCTTCACGAAGACCGGCACACCGGCCCGCTTCACTTTTTCCGCTTTCATTGTCCAATCCTCCCTTGGGTTCACATGAGGGCTTCGGCGTTCACGCCGACGGTCATCGCGCCGACGACCTCACCGGTGTCCGGATCGACCATGGGGATCGAGATCTGGCCCTGGAAGATCTGCGAGGATTCATCGAATTCGATGTCGCTGATGTGGACGGCATCGGCGCCCTTGGGATAGGTCTCGTTGAACTTCGCCTCGTCGCCCTGCCACATGTCCGATGTCGCCGATGAGGCGGCCACATTCAGCCCGTGAGAATCCATTATGAACACCTCGGTGATCATGCCGCCTGCGGCCTCGACCCGCTCACGCAGGTAGTCGGAGGCGCTGTTTTCCAGCACAGGGGTGATCGTGGGCGTGTCGGCGGCGCCGATTTCGGCCCGCCAGGTGCGGTCCATTTCCTCGACCTGCGCAAGGCTCATCCCGGCGTGGCGTTCGTTCTGGGCCCGGATGGCGCTAATCAGGATCGGGTTCGTGGCCCATGGCCGGATCTCTGCTTCCAGGTAGTCCTGGAGAACCGGCGTGAAATCGTCGGCTGCCGCCGGCATGGCCAGTGAGGCCATGAGGGCGGCGATTGGTAGAATTCGCATGTGCTGGACACCTCCGTCGCATACTTCAGCACCCGAGCCTTAGCGACGAAGTCCTGCGACGGTCTTAACGGTCGAATTTTACGAAATGGGCGTCGCCCGCGCCCCGGTGGTCGGCCCTGCCGGTCAGCCCAGGCGCCCGGCGATCCGGCGCACGAAGGTGGCGCAGTCCGCGGGGGCGGTGATCGGAATCATGTGGCCGCGATCAGGCAGGGCAGTGAATTCAAGGCCGTGGGCTGTCATCGCCGCGCCCTGTTCCTGAGGATCGAGCAGGGCATCCCCGCTGCCGAACAGCACCCCGCCCGGCATGGTCAGCGCGCTGTCGTATTGTGCCGCAATCGCGCCGATCCCGGCCGAGGCCATGTAATCCTCGACCGAGGCGAGGAAGGCCTCGGGCCGCAGACCCAGGGACGCGCCGCCGCGGTCCAGGAAATCGGCGGGCCAGGGCTCCGGGCGGAAGACCTCTGTCAGGGTTTCGATCGCGGTGCGGCGGGCCATGGGAACGGCCCAGGTCCGGGCCAGCAGGTGCCGCATGCGGCGGTTGGGTTGGTTCAGCCCGTCAAAGGCCGGCGAGGCGGCGGTGTTGGGATGGGTCAGCGGCGCCAGCAGGGCCAGCGCGCCGGTCTCCGCCGGGCGCTGCACCGCCATCCCCAGTGAGACGGCACCACCCAGCGAATGCCCGACCAGCACCGGCCGCGTGACGCCGAGCCGGTCCAGCATCTCCCATATCATGCGGGCTTGCTCTGTCAGCGCGGCCTGCGCCTCGTCGTCCCTGAGGGAATAGCCGCAACCGGGGCGATCGATGACGATCAGGCGAAAGTCATCCTCCAGCAGCCCGGTCATCGCGTAGGTGAAGTGGTGCATCTGCCCGCCAAGGCCATGGATCATCACCAGCACCGGCGCCTCACGCGGACCGAGATCGAGGTAGTGGATTGCTCCGCCCGACACATCCATCCGCTCGCCGGCCTGCGGCACGCTTGCGCGGGCCTCTGCGGCCAGCTTGCGGGTTTTTACCGCGCCCAGGGCCAACCAAACGGCCGTGACGGCAAGCAGGCCCAGGAGAATAAGGAGAACGGCCTGCATTTTCGAAAAACCTTGTATTCGCAACGGGGAACCCGGCGACGAGACTGGCACAATGGGCAAGGTTTGCAAGCGGGGAGCGGCGGGCTTGCCGTGTTACGTTATAACATATTGTTAATAAATGGAAATTTCCCGAGTTATCCCCAGAAAACGCGGCATAATTGATCTTCCTGTTACACGGCGGACCTACACCCCGCCCATCTCAATCCGATGGAGACGGACATGAAAAAGACGCTGTCGCTTGTTGCGATGCTCGCCGGGACCACGGCCATGGCGCAGGATCTGCCCCAGCAGTCGAGCACTTGGTTCACCGATGCCCAGGCCACCCTTGAAACCCATCTGGCCCGCACCCCCAACACCGGCACCGCCAAGAACGTGATCGTGCTGGTCGCCGACGGCAACGGCGTCGGCACCAACTATGCCACCCGGATCTTCATGGGCCAGCAGAACGGCGCCCTGGGCGAAGAATGGGTGATGCCCTACGAGACGCCCGAGTTCCATTCGGCCCTGGTCAAGACCTACAACATCAACGCCCAGACCCCGGATTCCGCGCCCACCGCCGGCGCTCTGAACACCGGCGTCAAGCAGCGGTTCAACCTGATCAACCTGGGCGAAGACGCGATCCACGACGATTGCTCGACCGTCGAAGGCAATGAACTGACGCTTTTCTCGGAAATCGTGTCGGACGCGGGCAAGTCGGTCGGCATCGTCTCGACCGCGCGCATCACCCACGCGACCCCGGCGGCTGTCTATGCCAAGACCGCCAACCGCAACTGGGAAGATTCCGTTCCCGAGGATTGCACCGCACAGGTCGACATCGCCCAGCAGCTGCTGAACGCAATGGAAGCCGGCACGATCGATTTCGCCATGGGCGGCGGCGGCCGCTACTTCCTGCCCGAGGGCGTTGAACTGGGCGGTCTGACCGGCCGCCGGGCCGACGGTCTGAACCTGGTCGAACGTGCCACCGGACTCGGCGCGCAATTCGCCACCGACCAGGCCAGCTTCGAGGCGCTGGATCTCGCAGCGGATTCGCCGATCCTGGCGCTTTATGAAAACAGCCACATGATGTACGAGGCCGACCGCGCGGACGAGCCTTCGCTGGCCGAGATGACCAAGGCGGCCATCGAGTACCTGTCGCAGAACGAGAACGGCTATTACCTCGAGGTCGAGGCCGGCCGTGTCGACCACGCCAACCACGCGGGCAATGCCTATCGCACCCTGACCGACGGTGTGGCCTTTGCCGAGGCTGCCGCCATGGCCGACGAGCTGACAAATGACGAAGACACGCTGATCATCGTCACCGCCGACCACGAGCATGCCATCGCCTTCAACGGCTATTGCGGCCGCGGCTCGGACATCCTGGGCCTGTGCATGGGCGTCTCGCAGACCGGCGTCGAGCACGACGGCACCCCGCTGACCGCCGCCGACGGCAAGCCCTACACCGTGATGGGCTACCTCAACGGTGCCGGTTCAGTCCTGATCGAACAGGAAGACGGCAGCTACTCGGGCGAGCGTCCGGAGGTGTCGCAGGACGAGGCGACCGACATCGACTACCTGCAGCAGGCGCTGATCCCGATGTCCTCTGAAACCCATTCGGGCGTCGACGTCGCCGTCTATGCCAAGGGCCCCTGGGCGCATCTGGTCGATGGCACGCTGGAGCAGAACTACATCTTCCACGTGATGAACCACGCGGTGAACCCGCAGTAATCGCGGCCCGCGGATCGATAGGGAGGGGGCCGGGCATCCGGCCCTCTCCTGTTTTCCGGACCGGCGACATTCCGGTATACGGATCAACGAAAGGAGGGGGTATGAATGTGTTGTGAACGACCAAACGCCCT
>NZ_AQQR01000048.1 GCF_002210095.1 Marinibacterium profundimaris
CTTTCGGTTTCTGATGAAACCTGAAGCACAGACAGACAGATGACTTCCAGTACGTATCCTTCCTTAGCCGGGTGGATATAGCGGCCAGCCCCCAAAGCGGGTCGTGAAGTATTGGAGATGTGCAGAGGTTCGAACGTCAAGGATAGCAGTGTAAACTGCTTTCAACTTGAGAGTTTGATCCTGGCTCAGAACGAACGCTGGCGGCAGGCCTAACACATGCAAGTCGAGCGGACCTTCGGGTGAGCGGCGGACGGGTTAGTAACGCGTGGGAACGTACCCAGATCTGCGGAATAGCCACTGGAAACGGTGAGTAATACCGCATACGCCCTTCGGGGGAAAGATTTATCGGATTTGGATCGGCCCGCGTTAGATTAGATAGTTGGTGGGGTAATGGCCTACCAAGTCTACGATCTATAGCTGGTTTTAGAGGATGATCAGCAACACTGGGACTGAGACACGGCCCAGACTCCTACGGGAGGCAGCAGTGGGGAATCTTGGACAATGGGCGCAAGCCTGATCCAGCCATGCCGCGTGAGTGATGAAGGCCCTAGGGTCGTAAAGCTCTTTCGCCAGGGAAGATAATGACGGTACCTGGTAAAGAAACCCCGGCTAACTCCGTGCCAGCAGCCGCGGTAATACGGAGGGGGTTAGCGTTGTTCGGAATTACTGGGCGTAAAGCGCGCGTAGGCGGACTATTAAGTCGAGGGTGAAATCCCGGGGCTCAACCCCGGAACTGCCTTCGATACTGGTAGTCTTGAGGTCGAGAGAGGTGAGTGGAACTCCGAGTGTAGAGGTGAAATTCGTAGATATTCGGAAGAACACCAGTGGCGAAGGCGGCTCACTGGCTCGATACTGACGCTGAGGTGCGAAAGTGTGGGGAGCAAACAGGATTAGATACCCTGGTAGTCCACACCGTAAACGATGAATGCCAGTCGTCGGGTAGCATGCTATTCGGTGACACACCTAACGGATTAAGCATTCCGCCTGGGGAGTACGGTCGCAAGATTAAAACTCAAAGGAATTGACGGGGGCCCGCACAAGCGGTGGAGCATGTGGTTTAATTCGAAGCAACGCGCAGAACCTTACCAACCCTTGACATCCTAGGACAACTCCAGAGATGGAGCCTCCCTTCGGGGCCTAGTGACAGGTGCTGCATGGCTGTCGTCAGCTCGTGTCGTGAGATGTTCGGTTAAGTCCGGCAACGAGCGCAACCCACACCCTTAGTTGCCAGCCTTTAGTTGGGCACTCTAGGGGAACTGCCCGTGATAAGCGGGAGGAAGGTGTGGATGACGTCAAGTCCTCATGGCCCTTACGGGTTGGGCTACACACGTGCTACAATGGCATCTACAGTGGGTTAATCCCAAAAAGATGTCTCAGTTCGGATTGTCGTCTGCAACTCGACGGCATGAAGTCGGAATCGCTAGTAATCGCGTAACAGCATGACGCGGTGAATACGTTCCCGGGCCTTGTACACACCGCCCGTCACACCATGGGAGTTGGGTCTACCCGAAGGCCGTGCGCTAACTTTTGAGGCAGCGGACCACGGTAGGCTCAGCGACTGGGGTGAAGTCGTAACAAGGTAGCCGTAGGGGAACCTGCGGCTGGATCACCTCCTTTCTAAGGATGATCCTAGTATCATGGAGCTTGCTCCTGATCGTGGATCACTTAGCACGCCCGGTAATCAAAACCGGTCACATCAGACGGACCAGGCCGTCCTCATATCTCTTCAGAACATCGGGATCCAGCATGGCGCTGGGTTCAGCAAGGGGCCTTAGCTCAGCTGGGAGAGCGCCTGATTTGCATTCAGGAGGTCAGGAGTTCGATCCTCCTAGGCTCCACCACGTTATGGCCCTTGTTCCACCACTGAGAGGGCCCAACCAAGCTTGCGCAAGCAAGGTCAGATGGGTCGGTAGCTCAGGTGGTTAGAGAGCACGCCTGATAAGCGTGAGGTCGGAGGTTCAAGTCCTCCTCGACCCACCATCATCCTTGCGCGAAGCTCTTCGGATCCCGATATCCAGGCAATGCCAGCCGGATCGTAAAGCACTGCGTTTGCAGTGTTTTATCGTCCAGTTGGACGTCTTTTACATCGTTTAGAGAGAAAAATATCAACACTGTTTGATCGCGCCGAGTGTGGCGTCAGATCTCAGTCGTTCCTCTTCGTGCTCAAGTAGCGCTCCGCGCGGTAGCACATGAAAAGAGGCGGCAAGTGAACCGAGTGTTTCCTCGCTCGCTCACATGTATCGCGGCTGAAACGAACAGAGTTGTCCAAGTCAAGTACACTAACCAAGGGTCCGTTGGATCTGGGTCATCGCAAGCGAAAGCACGAGTGGCGGTGATGCAGAGTAGCGGATCTGGGATAGTATGCTTTCTGGTTCGGAAACAGGGATCGAGGGTTGTTCCAGCTTCCCGTATCGATCGCGACCGACAGTGTTCTACCGGGTATGGCGGGGCGTTCATCGTCCTCAAGTAACGAAGTGGTAGGACATATATGCTGTCTGTCTCTTTCTGGATCAGATCAAGCGCGAGAAGGGCGTTTGGTGAATGCCTTGGCAGTAAGAGGCGATGAAGGACGTGATACTCTGCGATAAGTCCTGGCGAGCTGAGAATAAGCTTTGACCCAGGAATTTCCGAATGGGGCAACCCACCAGAAAGTTTGTTATAATTGCCGTATGGCAGCTTATAACCTGCTTAATCTGGTACTTATTACCTGAATACATAGGGTTTTAAGAGCAAACCCGGGGAACTGAAACATCTAAGTACCCGGAGGAAAGGACATCAATATGATACTCCCCTAGTAGCGGCGAGCAAACGGGGACCAGCCGAGCCTTGAGAGTGAGAAGAACACGTTGGGAAGCGTGGCCATAGCGGGTGACAGCCCCGTATTCGAAGCTCGATGGGACGTATTAAGTAGGGCGGGACACGTGAAATCCTGTCTGAAGATCGGGGGACCACCCTCGAAGGCTAAGTACTCCTTACTGACCGATAGTGAACCAGTACCGTGAGGGAAAGGTGAAAAGCACCCCGACGAGGGGAGTGAAACAGTACCTGAAACCGAACGCCTACAATCAGTCGGAGCCCTTCGGGGTGACGGCGTACCTTTTGTATAATGGGTCATCGACTTGGTCTCACGTGCAAGCTTAAGCCGTTAGGTGTAGGCGCAGCGAAAGCGAGTCTTAATAGGGCGTCGAGTTCGTGGGATCAGACCCGAAACCGAGTGATCTAGGCATGATCAGGATGAAGATAAGGTAACACTTATTGGAGGTCCGAACCCACACCTGTTGAAAAAGGTCGGGATGAATTGTGCCTAGGGGTGAAAGGCCAATCAAACTCGGAGATAGCTGGTTCTCTGCGAAATCTATTTAGGTAGACCGTCATCCGAATGCCCCGGGGGGTAGAGCACTGGATGGGTAATGGGGCCCCACAGGCTTACTGATCCTAACCAAACTCCGAATACCCGGGAGTACTAGATGGCAGACACACTGCGGATGCTAACGTCCGTAGTGGAGAGGGAAACAACCCTGACCTCCAGCTAAGGCCCCCAATTCATGGCTAAGTGGGAAAGCAGGTGGGACGACCAAAACAACCAGGAGGTTGGCTTAGAAGCAGCCATCCTTTAAAGATAGCGTAACAGCTCACTGGTCTAAACAAGTTGTCCTGCGGCGAAGATGTAACGGGGCTCAAGCCATGAGCCGAAGCTGAGGATGCCGTAAGGCATGGTAGCAGAGCGTAGTGTGACATAGTCTCATGTCTCCTTAGCGGGTTCGCCCGCATTGGAGACGCGAGGCTTTCGATGAAGCCGGGGCGTGAGCCATCCGGTGGAGAGATCACTAGCGAGAATGATGACATGAGTAGCGACAAAGAGTGTGAGAGACACTCTCGCCGAAAGTCCAAGGGTTCCTGCTTAAAGCTAATCTGAGCAGGGTAAGCCGGCCCCTAAGCCGAGGCCGAAAGGCGTAGGCGATGGGAACCAGTTTAATATTACTGGGCCAGGAGGATGTGACGGATTGTGGCGGCGTGCGTCCCTTATCGGATTGGGGCGTATCCAAGACAGTTCCTGGAAATAGCCCTCCATCAGACCGTACCCTAAACCGACACAGGTGGACTGGTAGAGCATACCAAGGCGCTTGAGAGAACGATGTTGAAGGAACTCGGCAAAATACCTCCGTAAGTTCGCGAGAAGGAGGCCCGGGCCATGTGGTCCGGGGGCACAAACCAGGGGG
>NZ_AQQR01000049.1 GCF_002210095.1 Marinibacterium profundimaris
TAATTTACGCCAGATCTTGTCCAAGAGATGGGGAGTAGCTCACTGCCGAGTCATGGCTCACTTTCCGGCACGTTGCGGGAACCTGTGCTTCCGGCTGGCGGCAAGGTTGTCCTCGATCACGCCCTTCACATGATTGCTGTCAGTCATGCCCTTGTACCGCACCTCGCACATGCGCCAGATGAAGGCAGCCTCTCGGACAAGTCCACGGAACGGTAGAATGCGGCGGCGCTTTTGGGCGGCTTCCCAGTGAATGTTCGCCTTGCCGCTCATCCGAACAGCCTCTTCATGTCACGGTCGATCTGCTGCGCAACCTCCAGCGGCGGCAGTCGCTGTTCAAGAGAACGTCGCACGGCGGGCGACAGCGTGTCCTTTTTCGCCTCGAACAGCCTGACGGTTTCGACCAGAGGTCGCGGCGGCTGTTGCAGCCACCACGCGTGGGAATATTTCGGGGGCGGTGCGGTTTTCATCGTGCTCTGTGCTGTCTGCCGACGGCCCACTTCTTCTCATAGGCCCGGCTCAGTGCGTTCAAGAACCTGCCGTGGGCGGCATGAACGTGCGTCCAGTCTTCGCCCGCATAAACGCTCCGGTCGATGATGTCGCTGCCGATGGCGGACAGGTGGGCGAGATATTCCATGTCCTTGGCATGATGGGCGGCTGTGCCGTGCCCGGTATGTGTGACCTGCATGTCAGAACGTCCTCTATGCCGACTTCTTGCGAACTCCCCGGATAATACCCCAGATAACGGCGATGATCAGCAGCCCTGATGCCCCGACCAGTAAGCTTGAGATGACGTTTCCGCTGATCAGAAACAGAACGATGAACGGGGGAAGCAGAAGCGCTATCAGCTTTCCGTTCGTCTGGGCAAAGCCCGCCCATGTGACCACACCCATCCAGACGCCTTGCAGCAAGACCGACCAGAACGGCATGGCCCCGCCGTTCTCAACCGTGGCAGGACCGGGCAGCGGCCATGACAAGAGCTTCAGGAAGATTGACTGGCGGGGTGCGCCTTGTGCGCTCGGGTTTCCGGCACTGCTGAGATAGGCTTCAAGGCTGCCCGTCCAGCTCTGATACAGCCCCCATGTCAGGATGATGTAAGCCAGCCCAACCGCAAGGCCGATCTGGACAGGGCGGGAGGTGCGAAGGGACGCTTGTACGGATTGCCAAGTGGTCATTGGTCACCTCCGGGGAACATGCTGGACGTATAGAGGATGATAGTTCTGGCGATGCTGTTCAGATCAAAGCTGTCCAGTTGGTCATCCAGCCATCTGCCATCCAGTATCAGCATGGGCGCGCGGACACGGTTCCGGTCGTCTCCCGCCGCCCTGTCCAGCAAGAGGAAGTTGCGGGCGAAAATGTCGCGCGCTCTTTCCGTATCACAGGCAGGCTGGTCGGGATCAGTATAGACGCCGCGTTCCTGCAACAGACTGCGGAACGAGAAGTTGCGGGCATTGGTAATCGCAGGCCATGTCGTCTCGCGCCCCTGAAAGCGGCGATTGCTTGCCATGGCATAGGAAATGAACACGTCCAGCGCCGCGTCAAAGCTGTCTTCGCCGCCTGTCGTATAGCTGCATTGCAGCCAGCGCGCCATCCAGTCGCTACGTTCCTCGGCAAGCTGGTTGTTCTCCCCCCTGTGGTAGAAGTCCGGCACAAGGCGATAGATGATGCGCAGGCGGTTCTCCGATATGCTTGGCTCGTAGAAGTCTGACAGGAAGTCATGAAGGATGATGCAGCCCGGACAGCCCGGCGAAAAATATACGATCAGCTCGTGTGCCGCGTCCGCTTCCCCGATGATGATATCCACGCCCTCATCAACCTGATGACCGGGGTTCAGTTCGGCGGATGCGGGCAATCCCATTGCCAGAAAAGCGGCTGTGACGGGGATGCTCAGGCGGTTCAGCATCGGACCTTCTCCTCAACTTCTACTCAGAAGTTGGGGTAATCGCCGTAGGTCAATATCAGCGCTGTTTTCAGGAGGGAAAGACCATAGGAATGCCGTCCTAAAGGGTTGACCCAGCGTTACATACTCACGTATGTCAAGTTTTGAGTAGAAGTTGACATCCGACAATTTCGGGCGCTTTGTCGGGTCTATGTCCCTGAACAGACTCCGAAATTCCAATCATCCGAAAGCGGGTTCCACGACCAAGGTGGAGCCGATCCGTGATCTTGCCGCGATTGCGACTATCAAGAAGAACTTATCGGCACGTCCGCGTGACCTGTGCCTGTTCACCCTCGGCATCAACACCGCCTACCGGGCAAATGAACTCCTTTCCATCCGCGTCGGACAGGTAGCGCACTTGAAGGCAGGCGATACGCTCGACCTGATGCAGTCAAAAAATCAGCGGCACAGGATGATTACGCTGAACAGCACGGCTGCGAACGCCATCCAGCACTGGTTGAAGAAGCACCCTGATCCAGAAGATGTTGCACCGCTCTTCCCGTCGCAGCAGACCAGAAAGGCGCTGACCGTCTCGCCCTTCATCAACATGGTGAAAGGTTGGTGTAAGGATGCGGAGTTGAAGGGCAACTATGGCAGCCACACCCTGCGCAAGACATGGGGGTATCACCAGCTGCGTGGCAACACGAAGACCCCGCCGCATCTCGTCCTGCCGCTGCTCATGGAAGCCTACGGCCATGCCCGCCAACAGCAGACGCTGGAATATCTGTGCATCCAGTCCGATGAGGTCGCCAGCCTGTTCATGCAGGTGGAGTTGTAGCGCTATGTGTCGAAGTTGTAGTCTGCGTTTTCGAAAGGCTGAGTCAGCCAGGTCATGACATTTCGAAGTGCATCGGAAGCGGTATAGTCGCCTCGTTGAATAGAATATTCGACTGGGTAGTTGTTATATCCATCGACCATGTTGGCTGCCTCGGGATCGAGTTCGCAGGCTTTAACAACAAAGTCCTGCCGTCCATTCCAGGCGGCCACGTGAACCGGAGTCATGAAGGCTTGGGTGGCTTTTCTGTCCTGAAGGGATTGCCCAGCGTCGAGCGCGGCCTGCAACTCGTCCAAGTCACCGTTCTCTGCTGCACGGAAAATGTCTGGGTCCTCTTTACTCATATCACCATCAAATCGAACCGCCACATTAGACATTTATTTGAATTCCTTCAAGTTTTTTTAGCGTCTGCGACTGTTCCGGTGAAATTTCCACTATCCTGAAACGGTACATTTCGGGGAGCAATTCCCCTGTAATCTTTAGCTTGCCACCCGTCAGATGACTTCTCGAAACTGCAATTTGTGACCCGGCAATGGGTTCCACATCGTAGAGAATCCGCAGGTCAATCTGCCGGGATAACAGATAAGGATGGCAGGGCGGCATGCTCGTCGTTTTTGAGAATTTTCTTGCGAAGACGACATGAAGTTCGATCTCATTTCCTGGGTTCTGCACTTTCTGCTGAGGTGCCCAAAGATAACCCTGATATTCAAGTCCGAGTCCCTCGCATTCGGCTGAAAAATTGGCGTTGAAATCGTCGTCCCCGACTTCCCTTGGTAGGGCGTAAATCAGGAAATATCCGATGCCGCTCTCATGGAATTTAAGTTCCAGAAGCTTGCGATCCGATGATGCAAAGGCAGATTCTTCTTGCTCAAGCAGAAAGTGGTGGATTCTATTTGGCTCCACCAACTCACGCAGTGACGCCCGAAATAGGTCTGCCTGCGAAATGTCGTGCAAAGACATGCTGTGATATGCTTGGCGTTTCTCAAGGACGGACTCGGATGCCGTCATGAATTCTCTCAATTCAGACTCGTTGGCTATCAAGAAGCGTCGGACAAACTTCAGAAAACCATGAGCGATTTTGCCGTCAGAACTGTGGAGCCATTTGCGGATGAGGTCGCGCCCGTTGTCCCCTCGGTTTGGGCGGGCTTCCACAACGGACAGTGTTATGCCGTGACGCGCACGATTATCTCGAATCTTAGCCGCAATTTCCGGCTCCATGATCTGGTAATCCCCCCCGATCTTAGTGGGATGCGGAAGTAGAATTT
>NZ_AQQR01000005.1 GCF_002210095.1 Marinibacterium profundimaris
CGATCACGGCTGTCACGGATCCGGAAAAATCTCCCGGAAGAAAGACGCCCAACGCATTCGCCTCGGCCATCGAGCCGGTCCAGATGCCGGTCGCGGGATCGAGCGTGCCGCCATTGACCAGCGCGCCGGGGGGCAGGCCGGTGAAGGCGATCTCGACCGTGGTGCCATCTTCGGAGCCGTCCTGGTCGGTGGCCGCCACGGCGATGCCGAGGTCCACGGTGACGCCGGACCCGTCGACGCCATTGCTGTCCTCGGTGCCTGTGATCACAGCTGGCGCCGAGAGGTCGACATCGAGCTCGAAGGTGACGGAAATGTTGATGGGGCCCTCGATGAAGCCGCCTTCGTTGGTGGTGGCGGTCAGCAGGCCTGAGAGGCTGCTGGGCGGGTTCTGAGTCGAGAAATCAGCCGGCAGGCGGATGATCATGGCCTGATATTCGGCGAGGGTCAGAGTGAATTCGGTGCCGGCGGCGCGGAAGCTGGCGCCGTTGTCGGTGGAGTAAAGCGTGCCGGGGGGCAGATCGGGCAGGGAGAGGGTGACCTGCGTGATGCTTTCCGACCCGTCGATGTCGCTGGCACGCGGGAGCAGCGCGTCGGCCGGCCGAAAATCGAGAGGCGCGTCGGTTTCGGCCAGCGCGAGCGACCCGGGACCGTCGAGGGCGATGTCGGCCTCGGCCAGCAGCGTGACGGGGAAATCCAGGCTGGCGGTGCCATCCAACGTGGTCAGCACCGAGATGGTGCCGGACATCGGGCCGGAGGCGATGTCGGAGCGGCTGGCGGAGGAGAAATCGGCGGGGAAGGTGAGGGTGAGCGCGTCCCAGGCGGCGCCATCGCCGGTGAAATCGAGCGTCAGCGTGCCGTCGGACGCGGCGGAGAGCGTGCCGGCGGTTGACGTGGTGCCGGCGGGCAGGTCGGTTATGGTCAGGGTGACCGTGTCGATGTCCTCGCCGCCCTCGGTGTTGGTGGTGATCCGGACAAAATCGGCAAGGCGCAGTGAAACCGGCGCGTCGGTCTCGGCGGAGGTCGTCGGAGACAGCTCGACGATCGAGACGTCTGAAAAGGCGCCGTTGTCGGCGGCGAAGTCGCGGTCACGCTGCGGGATGATCGGGTAGTCCGTCGGTGGGAGCAACAGGTTGATCGGCAGGCCGAAGAGCGGGTCCAGATTGGAGACCGCGAGTTCTTCGCCCGAGCTGCCCTGACCGATGGAGGTGGCGTTGCCGTCGTCTTCGAGGATCACGATCTGTTTGCGGGAAAGATTGTCGGCCACCGGCTCGATAGCATAGTCGCGCCCGTCGAGATCCTTGAGGACAACGACGGAGCCGTCTTCGAGGATCAGGACCAACATGCCGTCGATGAAGGCGATGGAGCCATATACGACCTCGCCCTCGAAGACGAGATCGGGATCTTCGACGACCGACAGGATCTTGACGTCCGGAACGGCTTCGCCGGCGAGGCCCGCGTTGATCTTGTCCAGAAGCTCAGGTGGCATTCCGAGCCGAGACTCGTCCTGGGTAAACGGGAAAAGATCCGTAGGCATTGGTTAACCACCTTTTGTTTACTGTGGGCACGCTAACGCAATGCCGCCTCTGTGAGAAGTGTGGTCCGTCGGCCGTATCATCCGGCCGGCGATGGAGCGGCTTGGCCGGTTCAGGGCAGTGTCAGACGAACCTGGCTTGCGGCAGGGAAGGGGGCTCGGATAGCGTCCCGGGATGACGAAACGCGACCCGTTCAAATATTTCAAGACCAGCCCGGAGATCATCCGATTGGCGGTCATGATGTACGTCCGCTTCCCGTTGTCACTCCGGAATGTCGAAGATCTGTTGCATGAACGCGGCATCGACATCTGCCATGAGACTGTGCGGTTCTGGTGGCACAGGTTCGGCCCGCTGTTCGCGTCCGAGATCCGGAAACGGCGGATCGAGAGTATGCGATCCAGCCATTGGCGGTGGCACCTGGATGAAGTTTTCGTGAAAATCAATGGCGAGCGGCATTACCTGTGGCGGGCCGTCGACCACTAAGGCGAGGTGCTGGAAAGCTTCGTGACGAAGACACGGGACAAGAAGGCCGCGTTGAAATTCCTCGAGAAAGCCATGAAGAAGCATGGCCCGGCGGAGGTTCTCGTGACCGACCAGCTTCGGTCCTATGGAGCTGCATTGAGGGAAATTGGAGCGGCCGCACGTCAAGAAACCGGCCGTTGGCTGAACAATCGGGGTGAGAATTCGCACCAGCCATTTCGACGACGGGAGCGGGCCATGCTCCGCTTCAGGCGGATGCGAAGTTTACAGAAATTCGCATCCGTCCATGCCTCGGTCTACAACCATTTTAATCTGGAGCGCAGCCTCACCTCGCGTGCCCATTTCAAGAAGAACCGCGCCGTTGCTCTCGCTGAGTGGCGCCGTCTCTGCACGGCATAAGGGGCAGCCATCCTGCCCTTGTAGAGACTGGTTCGCATTCGTCTGCCAGCACCGCCACTCGCCCCCGCGAAAGCGTTCTCCCGATCCGGCCGTGGCCGGATTTTCTCGTTGTTTTCGAGGGTTATGCGGGCGGGGCTGAGCACCGGCGGCGGCGCTGAGAGGCCCGAAAGCGGTCTCTCAGGGCCCGTATTCTCTGGACCTGATGACTGCGCAGTTTTGGTGAATAGCTTCCAACCACTTGAAATCGGACTGCTTTCCGGAATCTTCGCTCAAACATTTCGATGCCAGTGGCGCTAGCCGAGATGGACCAGACATCGAACGTTCCCCAATGCTCTTGATCCGACTACCGCAAGAGCATCGACCTCAATTCGCACCCGTATCTCGCCATGGCGGCCATTTGTTACGGCCCGCCTGACCGATCAGGTCGCGAACCTTCCAAACCTCCGTCGGTTTAGCTCGGATCTGTATAGGCGCCCATCATATTGTCGGACGCTCGTCGCCATCGCGGCGAATGGCTGCTTTGATCGGGAGACGTTGTGAGCGCAAGACGAAGGCTGCACATTCATCGGACCGCGCATGCCGGTCGACGGCTCCAGACATTTGACCAATAGGGTCATTGATGCGTTTCGCGATGTCAGCGAGTCGCCACTTTCCGGACTTCCTGACAGCGCTCGCCGACCTTCGTGCACCCGTGTCGCATGGTAAAGCGCTCACGACCGCTCGGCCTTTCACGCCCCAGTCTCGAGCCGGACGCTGCTCTGCCGATACTCCGATGGTGTGACCCCCGTGAACCGGCGGAAGGCGCGCGTGAAATGCTGCGGGCTTTCGTAGCCGGCGATCATGGCGACGTCGATGACCTTTAGGCCGGGATCGGAGAGACGGGCGCGTGCAAGCTCGAACCGCGCTTCCTGAAGGATCCTCGAATAAGACGTGCCAGACGTCATCAGCCGTCTTTGCAACGTGCGCGTGCTGACCCCGGCCATCTCGGCCACGAAGGCGACATCGGTGCGGCCCTCGGCCAGATAAGGCTGAACCATCGTTCGAAGAAGGCTGATGAATTCCCAGACCTCAGGTCCGCCATCCGGAGATTCTTCGCAGGTCAAGTGTGCCGATGGATCCCTTGTCGATGTGGTTGCATCTTCCGTCAACAGGGCGAGTTCCGCGCGACCGACGAGGACCGACGAAACGGGCTGGCCCACCAGAATACGCGTATTGGGAAAGGCGGCCTGGACGGCTTCCGGAGGACGGCTCGACGACACGAAGGCCAATTCGAGCGGGCACCAGGCTGGCCCTGAAACGCTGCGGACGACCGAGAGGACGGCTTGCAGGTTCAGCCATTCGGCAAAGCACAGGAAGGGATGGCGGCCCGTGCCCGTCATGGCGCAGACGACGCGAACACTGTCGGCCTCGGGCAGGATGCGCATGTCCAGAATACTGTCCTCGTACCGGGCCACCGCGGCCAGGGCCTCCAGACGCTTCAGGCCGGTCTGGGCCGTGACGATGGCCGTCTGTTGGGAGGGACGCAGCGACGAAAGGGACGCCTTTCCGGCGGCGAGCAACCCCAGTTCCATGGGCTCGAGGTCGCGGCCCGTCTTCGCGATCCATTCAATGGCGGCGGGAATGCTGACGTACAGATCGGGCGTCTCTGCGATGCGGGGCGGAAGCGTCGAATGCGACAGGTCGCGGTCCACGGGGGCACCGATCTCGCGCAACACCGAGATGTAGTCGTTCAGATGCGTTGCCCTCACGAGCGCGAGCCTGCCGTGCAAATGCGTTCTCCCCGGGGGGGCGCCCCGTTTTTGGCGCGCAATGGTCTGAGACCGATTCCCAAACCTGTCAAAGTACTCATACAACATTGCAAACGAGGGCGGCACACATGACCCGTCGACAGAAGCGGCGTGATCCGGGGCTCGCAAGGGTCCGTTCGGTGGTTGCCGGGCTCGCGCTGGCGGGAACGATCTCGCTCGAGGCAGTGGCAGGGCATCTCGGGACCAGCCCGCGAACGCTTCAGCGCAGATTGAACCAGCATGGCATCAGCTTCTGGGCGCTGCTGGAGCACAGCCGGTTTGAGATCGCGGCGGCTCTGCTGCGTGAGACGGACCTGAAAGTCCAGGAAATCGCCGCCCGACTAGGGTACAGTACACCAAGCGGGTTCGCCCGCGCCTTCACAAAGTGGTCGGGCGCCTCTCCGAGCGCGTTTCGGACCCTTCGCACGCGGCAACAACAGCCGGTGGCCAAAATGGCGCGAAATGGGCAGAAGGAATCGACGTGAGCCTGTAACCCTACACTCCAAGCTGTCCAAGGAGACCTGAAGCATGATCCGCATGACCACCATGAGCGCGCTCGCCGTCGCTATCACCATGGGCCAGGCGCTCGCGGATGTCTCATCCGCGGAGCTTGAGGCGATATCCATTCCGGACAAGGTCGAGACGCCCATAGGGACGCTTGAGTTCTTCGACGGGGTGCCGACTGACGCCACGGTCGCCACCGTATATGACAACCTCGACCGCATGCGCGGGATGCAGGTGTTTCTCGACAACATCGGCGCCGTGTCGATGTACAGCGTGCGCAAGGGGCTAGCCGACGCCGGGGCCGAAGGCGCGAACCGGATCGCGCTCTTCGAACAGCTGCTGGATTCGCAGACGCTTGTCGTGACCGCCAATACCTCGACGCTGTACGCCTACACCTATACCGATCTCGCCAAGGATGGCCCGACGGTCATCGAGATCCCGCCGGGGATGCTCGGGTTTCTCGACGATGCCTGGCAGCGCTTCGTCGGCAACATGGGCGTCACCGGCCCGGATGCGGGCAAGGGCGGCAAATATCTCGTCGTGCCCCCGGGCTATAGCGGCGATATTCCCGATGGCTATTTCCTGCTCAAGCCGCCGACCAATCGGAACTTCATGTTCCTGCGCGGCTCGATCGCCAAGGGGCTAAAGCCCGCGGTCGAAAACATCACCTCAATGCTCAAGGTCTATCCGCTGAAGGACGCAGCGAGCCCCGCCGCGACGGAATTCGTCAACATGTCGAGCAAGGCGTTCAACACGGTCTTTCCCAGCGATTTTTCCTATTTCGAAGACCTCAACGAAATCGTTCAGGAAGAACCGATCGACGCCATCAGCCCCGAGGTGCGCGGCGCGATCGCCGCCATCGGCATCGTCAAGGGCCAGCCCTTCGCCCCGGACGCGCGGGTGAAAAAGCTTCTGACCGAGGCCGCCACCCTCGCGGACGCTACGGCACGCGCCATCACCTACCATCCCCGCATCGCCGGCGTGCGGATCTACCCCGACGACCCCAAAAGTGTCTGGTCCACCGCCTTCGCCAACAAGAACACCAGTTTCGCGGCGGAAGGGGCCATGAACCTCGACGCGCGGGTTCTCTATTACTTCAATGCCGGCGGCGTGACGCCGGCCATGGCAACCACGCGCGCAGGCCAAGGGTCAGACTACGCTTTGGCGTTTCTCGATGGCGACGGACAGGCCTTCGACGGGTCGAAGAACTACAAGCTCACTCTACCCAAGGACGTACCGGTCAAGGAATTCTGGGCTGTCACGCTCTATGACACTCAGACCCGCTCGCAGCTTCAGACCGGCCAGAGCTTCCCGACGATCGGCAGCCAGACCGACGGCATGACCGCCAATGCCGACGGCTCTTACGACGTGTATTTCGGGCCCAAGGCGCCGGAGGGCAAGGACGGCAACTGGCTGCAGACTGTTCCGGGCAAGAGCTGGTTCACGATCCTGCGGATGTACGGCCCGATGGAGCCCTGGATCGACCAGACCTGGCGGCCCGGAGAAATCGAACCGGTGGAGTGAACGGCACGATGCCGTCGGGCCGCGAAGGACAGACCCTTCGACGGATCGGCGGCATCGGCAGGAAAACCTGCGTGTCTCCGGTTTTTCGTGCCAACGCCGCCAATGCGCTTCGCCTGCGACCGAGATGAATGACCAGAATCGGAAGATAACATGGAACACACCCAGAGACTGAACGACGGCCCCGGTGCGACAGCGCTGTTTCGACGGGCATTGAACCGTTCGGCGGGAACGCTGAAACGTGTTGGTGGCCTCGCCCGGCAAACCGTGGCGGCCACGGCCCTTATCGGACTGATGGTCGGCGGGCAGGCATCCGCCCAGACGACGGACCCGACACCGGAAGAGATCGCAGAGAAGGCCTATATCTACGGCCTGCAACAGGCGATTTATTATGGCCAGCGCTGGACTTACACCCAGAACGACAGCAAGGACAACATCGTCTACGCGGGCCTGAACCAGTTTTCCTGGGTGCGTAAGCAGATCACCCCCGACTACCCGGTGGTCACCCCGAACGCGACCACGCTCTACGGCGCGGGCTTTCTCGACCTGCGCGCGGGCCCGGTCGTCATCGAAGTGCCAGAGATCACCGACCGTTACTTCAGCGTCCAGATCATGGATCAGTACGGCATTTTCCGGATGATCGTGGGGTCGCCGTTCAACGGAACGAGGGCGCGAAAGTATATCCTGGTGCCGCCGGGGTGGACCGGCAATGTCCCGGCCGATTTTCCCACGACCGAAATCGTGCAATGGCCGTCGCTGACCGCGTATGGCGTCGTGCGGATGGCCGTCGAAACCGGGACCGAGGCCGAGATCAAGGAAATCAACGGCTATCAGGATGAAACCACCATCACGCCCCTGGCCGACTGGCTGTCCAATGGCAAAAAGGGTATTGCCCAAGCCGACAGAAAGATCGTGAAGGGTGATTTCCTCATCCCCGACGGTCTGCCGCAATACCAGTTCGGTCAGGTCGACAAGCAGACAGCCGAGCAATACTTCACCTTGCTCAGTGTCATCCTGAACGATCCGACCATGCCGACGCTCAAGGACTCCATCATGGAAGCCGAAATGCTGAAGCAACTCGAGACGTTCAACATCGGCAAAGGCCTGACCTTTGATTGGTCCAAGCTGACGGCAGATCAACAAACGGCGCTCGAGACCGGGTTCAAGGCCGGGTTCGACAACGTGCGCAAGACGCTGAAGTCTAACATGATCAACATGAATGGCTGGGGCGTCGTGCGCAATGACGGCGGATTTGAGACCCGCTGGATGGACCGCGCGATCATTGCCGACGCAGCCTGGGCCGCACCGGACAAGAACATCTCGCATGCTGGTGCATTCCTGTTCACCGATTCCGACGGCAACACCTTCGATGGCAGCAACAAGTACACCCTGACCTTCGACATGAACGATCTGCCCCCGGTTACCCAGTTCTGGTCCATCCCGATCTACAGCGCCGAAGGCTATTTCGTCGCCAACGAGATCAACCGCTACACCGTGAACAGCTTCATGCTGAAATCCGGCGAGCTGGTGGCCAAGGACGGCAAGCTGGTGATCTACATTCAGAACGAAAAGCCCTCGGACCCGGATCAGGCGAAGAACTGGCTGCCTGCGCCGGCCAAGGGGTTCCGTTTCACCTCGCGCTATTACGGCCCCTATGCCCCGCTGGTGAACGGCACTTATGACATGCCCAAGGTCGTCAAGGTTCAGTGAGCGCGACAAAGGGGGCACCGGCGCGGTGCCCCCTTCTTCAAGATCAAGCCCGGAAGGCAACGACATGATCAAGCGGCTTCTTCTTTCCACGACGGTCCTGGCGTGTTTCGCGGGGCTTCCTGCGTCAGCCGAGGTCAGCAAGGCCGAACTGGACGCGATTTCCATCCCAGACAAGGTTGAGACGTCGATCGGCACACTCGAGTTCTTCGACGGCGTGCCGGTCGGCGACACGGTCGACAAGGTCTACGACAATCTCGACCGGATGCGCGGTCTCGCGGTATTCTTAGACAATCAGGGCGCGGCCTCGCTCCATGCCATGCGGATGGGAAATGCGGGCATCGGTGCCGATGCGTCCAACAAGATCACCATCACCGAACAGCTGCTCCAGCCCGAGTCCCTCTACCTGACTGGGAACACATCGACGCTTTACGCGCTTGGCTACATGGATCTGAAAAAGGATGGCCCGCTGGTCATCGAACTGCCGCCCGGCATGCTGGGTTTCGTCGATGACGCCTGGTTTCGCTATGTCGAGAACCTCGGCGCGATCGGCCCGGACAAGGGGAAGGGTGGCAAGTACCTGATGCTGCCGCCCGACTACAAGGGGGCGGTGCCGGACGGGTATTTCGTGATCAGACCCGACACCTACAGCAACCTCGTGTTCCTGCGCGGCTCCATCGCAAAGGGGCTGGCACCTGCGGTCGAGAACATCAAGTCCAACCTCAAGGTCTATCCGCTGTCGCAGGCGGAGAATCCGCCCGAGACGGAGTTCGTCAACATCTCCGCCAAGAGCTACAACACGGTCGCGCCGAACGATTTCAGCTTTTTCGAGGGCATCAACCAGGTGGTCCAGGAAGAGCCGATCGACGCCATCGGCGCCGAGGCGCGCGGGCTTCTGGCCGCGATCGGCATCGTCAAGGGCCAGCCCTTCAGCCCCGATGCGCGCATGAAGAAGCTGCTTGGCGAAGCGGCGACGCTCGGTGCGGCGACGGCGCGGGCCATCACCTATCAGCCGCGCATCAAGGGCGTATACATCTATCCCGACACCGACAGTGCCTGGACGACCGCCTACGCGAACAAGAACACCACCTTCGAGGCAAATGGCGCGATGGGCCTCGATGCGCGGGTGTTGTTCTATTACAATGCGACCGGCGTAACGCAGGCGATGGCGGCCACCACGGTCGGGCAAGGATCGGACTATGCGCTTGCCTACCTCGATGCGGACAAGAAACCGCTCGACGGGGCCAAGACCTACAGGCTGCACCTGCCGCCCGATGTGCCGGTCAACAACTTCTGGGCGGTAACGCTCTACGACACCCAGACGCGCTCCCTGCTGCAGACCGGCCAGGAGTTTCCGACCATCGGCAGCCAGACGCAGGGCATGACCGCCAACGCCGACGGCTCCTACGACATATATTTCGGGCCCAAGGCGCCGGAAGGCAAGGACGGCAACTGGTTGCAGACCGTTCCGGGCAAGAGCTGGTTCACGATCCTGCGGATGTATGGCCCGCTCGAACCCTGGATCGACCAGAGCTGGCGGCCCGGAGAGATCGAACTGGTTCAATGAGCGAGGCGCCGGCCAATATCCGTTGAACCAATCGAGAATCCCTTTGCAAACGGCCTGCTTCGAAGTAGTCATCCGATGTTGTTGGCTTGCTCCATCCACTCAACCGTAGACGAGTTGAGCATCTGCGCCAGCGTCACCTCCGGTCCCTGCTTCCCGTCCAGGATCGCATCGACGATATCAGGCGCGAGCAGCGTGAGCCGCAGAACCCGCGTCATGTAGGAGGGTGCGATCCCCTCGCGCTCGGCCAGTTCAAAAATGGTGGCGAACTCGCCGGATTCCAGCATCCTCTTCCAGCGGAAGGCGCGGGCCAGCGCCTTGACCAGCGCGTTGTCGGTCCGGCGCGACGGCATCGCGCCGTCGGGCAACTGCATCTCCTTGCGCCCGCCGCGCTTCAAGACGCGGAACGGGACGTGGAGTGTCACGGTGTCGGGGACTGGCGCGCCGCGTGTCACGCAGCTTCTCCGATTCCACCGACCAGCATCTCGCGGGCCAGACCGCCGAGGCCGTCGACGCGCAGGCGGACGTTGAGCCCGTCCACGCCGATGTCGACCCGCTCCACCAACAGCGCCACGATGCGCGCCTGTTCGGCGGGGAACAGTTCGTCCCATAGCGGGTCGAGTTGTTGCAGGGCCGTACGGGCGTCGGCCTCGGTGATCTCGCCATCCTGCGAGCGGGCCGCCTTCCATGTGCCCGCCACAATCTCCGGCTGGCGAAACACGGCGCGGAGCTGGTCGATGACGGCGGCCTCGATCTCGCCTGCGGGGACACGACCCACCGGGCACGATCCGGTACCGTGCTTCAGCACGGTCTGGCTCACATAGTAGCGGTAGAGCCTGTCGCCCTTGCGGGTATGCGTCGGTGAGAACGCGGCGCCATCGGGACCGAACAGCAGCCCCTTCAGCAGCGCGGGCGTGTCGGCGCGCGTGCGCGCGGCGCGCTTGCGCGGGCTCTCCTGGAGGATGGCGTGAACCTTGTCCCACGTCTCGCGGTCGATGATCGCGTCGTGCTCGCCGGGATAGCTGTCGCCCTTGTGGACCGCCTCGCCGATGTAGGCGCGGTTACTGAGCATCCGGTAGATGTATTTCTTGTCGATCCGGTTGCCGCGCGGGGTCCGGATGCCGCGCATACCGACCTCTCGCGCCAGCTCCGTGCAGGACCCGATCTCGAGGAAGCGGTCGAAGATCCAGCGCACATGCGCGGCGGTTTCCTCGTCTACCAGCAGCTTGCGGTTCTCGACGCGGTAGCCGTAGGGCGGCACTCCGCCCATCCACATGCCCTTCTTGCGGCTGGCGGCGACCTTGTCGCGGATGCGTTCGGCCGTCACCTCGCGCTCGAACTGGGCGAAGCTGAGCAGGATGTTCAGCGTCAGCCGGCCCATCGACGTGGTCGTGTTGAAGCTCTGCGTGACCGACACGAAGGTTACGCCGTTCCGGTCGAACACCTCCACCAGCTTGGCAAAATCCGCCAGCGACCGAGAGAGGCGGTCGATCTTGTAGACCACCACATCGACCAACCCGTCCTCGATGTCCTCTAGCAGCCGCTTCAGGCCAGGGCGATCCAGCGTGCCGCCCGAGATGCCGCCGTCGTCATACTGATCGCGGACCAGCACCCAGCCTTCGGATCGCTGGCTGGCGATGTAGGCATCGCAGGCCTCTCGCTGGGCGTGGAGCGAGTTGAACTCCTGCTCCAGCCCTTCCTCGGAGGATTTTCGGGTGTAGACGGCACACCGCAGCTTGCGGACGACCTTCGATTTCTCGGGCGGCTTCGTCATGTCCGCCCCCTGTGGTTCTTGAGCCCGAAGAAGGTCCACCCGTTCCAACGAGTGCCGGTGATGGCGCGGGCGATAGCGGACAGCGACTTGTAGGGCCGCCCCTGCCATTCGAAGCCGTCGGCGGTGACGGTGACGATCTGTTCGACGCCCTGCCACTCGCGCAGAAGCCTCGTGCCGGTGATCGGGCGGTCGCGATCGGCGCGGATGCCGCGCTTCCTCTTGTCGCCGCCGTCCAGTTCCTCGCCAAGCCGCTCCAGCCGCCGGATCGTCTCGGGCTTCAGCCCGCCATAGGCGAGTTCCTGGATGCGGTAGGCCAAGCGGGATTCGAGGTAGCGGCGATTGAATGCTGGCGGCTCGGTGTCGAACAGGTCGCGCCACTGCGCCTTCAGCTCCGGCGTCGTCGCCGTCTTCAGCGCGGCCAGCCTCCGGCGCTGGTCTACTGGCAGAGAAATGATATCAACCAACCCGATCAGCAGGTGCAACGAGTAGCTTAATTTACGCCAGATCTTGTCCAAGAGATGGGGGGTAGCTCAGTGTGCAGTGAGCGGCATGCGGTTCACGCCCAAGGGCTACGGCGGTCACCGCCGCAACCCCGACGAGGTCAAGCGCGACGGCTGGAAGGAACAGGGGCTGCTGGCCGTCGCCGTCGACGACGACCGCCTGACCTGGCCCGAGCGGGAGCTGGTGCGCCAGCTCGGCGAGCGTCTCTACGGCAAGCGGGAACGGGATGCGCGCCATGGGTGAGTGGACCACAGCACAGGTGCAGGACCGGCTGGAGCTCGCGGCGGGCGTGATGCGGCAGATGCCGGGCGTGATGCCGCAGGGCTTCTTCAACGCATGGCCCGAGTACTTCCACAGCTTCGCCGACAAGGTCGGTCAGGAACCGCAGATGCGTCGCCCGAGGCCCAGCCCGCGCCAGATCACGCAGGCCGAGGAGGCCATGCTCTGGCTGCGCTGGCTCGAGCCCGAGGATGGGCGCCTGGTCTGGGCCCGCGCCGACGGCATGGCGTGGAAGCCGATCTGCTGGCAGTTCGGCCTGTCGCGCACGGCCGCGACCAAGCGCTGGCAATACGGTCTGGCGGTGATCACTTGGCGGCTGAACGGTCGCGTGCCGTCGTCCCGACGCTCGCAGCAGTTCGTCATCGAAAACGCCAATCGCCTGTCAAGAAAAATCATCCTCTGAGGAAATTTTCGGGTGTACATCGCCGGGCCTTTCACATTTCGACGAGGCCGTTAGAAAACCAATATGCTCGGGAGAGGAGCGCGCAGGCCGACGCCGCGCCGCTGGCTTCCGGGGTCCAGCGAAGGGTCCATCCGGGGTCCAATGGGCTAACCCATTGAGTTCTTGGTTCCTTCCTGGCGAAATTCGTATGCTGGCGGGCGAAGCGCGGGACATCGCCAGCGACAGGGCCGGATTTTTGGGAAACCACCCGAGCAGGCATCCACCCGCAATCGTCTGAAAACCGCAACAAAACAAACCTTTGGTACCGGATGCGCCCCGTGGCCGCTGGACCCCTCGCGGAGTCCAGGCTGGCTTCCGGGGTCCGGAGTCCAGGGGTCCACCGAATTGAGGCGAACCGAATGACGCTGAGCTTTGCCCCGGACGCGATCGAGACCTGGCCGCTATCCAAGCTCCAGCCTTATGCCAAGAACGCAAAGGCGCATGGCGCAGATCAAGTCGCCAAGATCGCCGCCAGCATGGCCGAGTTTGGCTGGACCGTTCCCTGCATCGTCGCGAAAGACGGTGAGTTGATCGCGGGCTATGGCCTGGTTCTGGCCGCGACGCAGCTCGGGCTGACGGCCGCGCCGGTGATCGTACTAGGTCATCTGACCGAGGCGGGCCACCAGAACCCTGGGCCCAGGACTGATTGATTTCCCGGTTGGCCCCTGATCCAGCGTTCCGGAAAACGCACGGTGCCATGTCTGATCTTTCTTGGCTGACAGACGCTCAGGTGGCGCGTCCTGAGGCCGTCGTCCCGAGGTTCACGCCAAGCCCCAGCTTTTGATGACCGGCGTGTGCCAAACGGCCCTCTATCATGGCTCCTGCGCCTTTCAGACGCGCGCGTAACCTGGTTCGTGATGCCGCTCGACCATGATCACGGACCTAGCCAGCGGCCTGGTATGTTGGCCGCAGCCGCGTGATTTGCCGTGTCGAGCCTTGGAACAGGCCTTGGATCTTGGTATCTGGAAGGCCTTGATGCGCGCCGCGATGGCCTGGCCAGGATGTCGCGAGAACGGCAGAAACTTCGGGTTGTGCGCGGCATACGGCAGATCGTTTCACGCGATCCGGTGGATAAATGGTTTGAGTGGTCCGTTAGAGGGCTGTCAGCAGGCAACTTGGCAGGCGATTGGTAAAGATGAGCATGAGTGTCGCACAGGACGAAGCCGAGGTCGCGCTGCCGTCGGGCAGCGCCGAACTGATGCCTGCAGAGGCAATTGCCCGCCACGGCGCCTTCATGCGGCGCGAGGCGCCCAAGGTCGACAGCGACTGGATGCAGGTCGATACCTTCAAGGCGCGGATCGAGCCGATCGACACATCGATGATCCGGCAGATGCACGCACTGACTGTCAGCGTGTTCTGGCCGCACCGGGCACCGGACCTGGCGCTGGCCCTTGGGCTGGGATCGGGCTACGTGGCGCTGGATCAGATCGATCGGCTGCTGAGCACCGCCATGGGCTTTCCCAGCGGTGAGGATTTCGCGACGCTCGGGATGATGGTGACCACGCCGCGCCTGCAATCCCATGGCACGGGCGGCCGCCTGCTGCGCCGGGTGATGCGCGATCAGGCGGGCCGGGATCTGCGGCTGACCGCCACGCGCGAAGGCTACCGCCTTTACGAGGTCGCAGGCTTCACGCCGGTGGCGCCCGTTCATCAGCATCAGGGCGTTGCGCGGGCGATCCGCCCGCCCGAGCCCGCCCGGGGTGTATCGGTCCGTCCCATGATCGAGGCCGACCTTGCCGCCCTTCGCGCGCTTGACCTGCATGCCTATGGCGCCGCCCGCGACCGCATCCTCGACGGGTTGCTGAAGGTCTCCGACGTCGTCGTGGCCGAGCGCGGTGGCGAAATCGAGGGTTATGCGATGATGCGCAAGTTTGGCAAGGGCCGGCTTATCGGCCCCCTTGTGGCCGAACAGGATACCGTCGCCATGCAGCTTGCCGCCGCCTTCATCACGGCGCGCGAGGGCGATTTCCTGCGGATCGACACGATCATCGCCAGCGAACGCTTCGAGGCCTTCGTGGCGGCAGCGGGACTAGGCGTCTTCGACACGGTGACGGACATGCGCTATGGGCGCTTGCGCCGCGCGACCAGCGGACCGATGACCTACGCGATGGCGATGCAGTCCCTGGGATAGGGGCAGCTGCCTCCTGCCTGTGCAGTGGGGCAAGCCCGGCGCCTTTGGCGGACGCATGCAATCAGGCGGCAATCACGGAAGATCCGACAGGGGCTGACACTCTGGATGTCGCCATATGCCTGTGGCGGCACCCGGATGTTGTCACCAGGGTACCGCCGCGCGTCAAGATCCTTCGGCCAGGCGGCCGTGTCAGGAAATGCGGTCCTTCAGGCCGAAGTACATGCCGACCAGCGGCAGGAACCAGGGCTTGCCGGAATGCAGCGGCACCTTCGGCCAGGACAGGCCGTCCAGCGGATTGGTGTCGGTGCGGCCCATGGCCATGTCCGCCAGAACCTGGCCCATCAGCGTCGACATCTGCGCGCCGTGACCGGAATACCCCATGCCGTACAGCATGCCGTCGGCTTCGCCGGCGCGGGGATAGCGGTCCTTGGTCATGCCCACCATGCCGCCCCAGCAGTAGTCCAGGTCGACCTCTGCCATCTGCGGGAACATCTGCGTCAGCGCCGCGCGCAGCACCTTGCCGGACTTGGCGTCCGAGCTCTGGTCCGACGTGGCCGAGAACCGCGCCCGCCCGCCGAAGATCAGCCGCTTGTCCGGCGACAGGCGGAAGTAGTTGCCGATGTTCAACGAGGTGACATAGGTGCGATCACCCGGCAGGGTCGCCGCGATCTCGGCATCGCTGAGCGGGCGGGTTGCCACGATGAACGAGCCCACGGAAATGATCCGCTTCCTGAAGAAGTCCAGCGGCGCCTTCTCGACGCTGTTGGAATAGCCGTTCGTCGCCGCGATCACCCGCTCGGCGCGGATCGTGCCCTTGGGTGTGTCGATCTTCCAGCCGGTGCCGTCACGTGTGCGCCCGGTGACCGGGGCCTCTTCCCAGATCCTGGCACCATGGCGATGCGCGGCTTCGGCAAGGCCGTTCACGTAGCGGCCCATGTGCATCATCGCCGACTTGCCATACAGCATGCCGCCGTGGAACTGGTCCGAGTTGATCTCGCCGGTCAACTCGTGTTTTTCAAGGAAGCGCGTGTCGGGGTCGACCTCGCGATGGATCGTCTCGAAATTGGCGCGCAATCCCGCGACGTGGCTTGCCTTGGAGGCCAGCTTGAGCTTGCCGGACCGGCGGAAATCGCAATCGATCCCCTCTTCCGAGATGACGTCCTCGATCATGTCGATCGAGCGGTCATAGGCCTGCCAGAGCATCTTGGCGCGGTCCGCGCCAAGATGGGCCTTTGCCTCGCCATAGCCATGGGCCATGCCGTTGTTCAGGTGCCCGCCATTGCGGCCGGAACCGCCGAAACCAACGTGACGGGCTTCAAGTACCGCGACGCTCACGCCCTCGCGGGCCAGCTTGCGCGCGGCGTTGAGACCGGTGAACCCGGCCCCGATCACGACCACGTCGACCTTGCCTTCGACCGGGCCGGCTTGCGGCGCGGCGAAGGGTGTCGAGGTGGCGTGCCAGTAGGACTGATATTGCATCACGACAGGTCCGTCAGAGGCCGACGACGCCGGGAAGGCCGGACACGTCCTTGATCTCGGTATAGCCGTAGAAGGGGTTCGCCGGCTCGTGGCCACGGTTGACCCAGACCTTGTTCTTGATGCCGATGTCATGCGCCGTCATCAGGTCATAGCGGAACGAAGAGGAGACGTGCAGCACGTCTTCCGGACCGCAGCCCAGCATGTCGAACATGTATTCGAAGGCGCGCATCTGCGGCTTGTAGGCCTGTGCGCTCTCGGCGGTGAAGACATGCTCGATCGGCGCGCCCAGCTTTTCGATGTTGTGCGGGATCTGGCTGTTCATCGAGTTGGTCAGCGCGACCAGCGGGATATGCGGTGCGATCTTGGCCAGGCCGGCGGGCACGTCGGGGTTGGGGCCCCAGGTCGGCACGCGGTCATAGACTTTTGCCGCGATATCGGGATCGAAGGCCACACCGTTGCGCTTGCAGGTCCGCTCCAGCGCGTTGTGCACCACTTCGGCATAGGGCTTCCATGCACCCAGGACCTCGTCCAGGCGATAGGCTGAGAAATCGCGAATGAAGACTTCGATCTTCTCGGGCCCAAGCTGCTCGCCGTAGAAGTCGCGTGCGGCACCGGCCATGTCGAAGTAGATCATCGTGCCGTGGCAGTCGAAGGTGATGAATTTGGGGCGGAAGGTCATGTCAGTCTCCGGGATGCGTGATGCCGTGATCATGGCCTGCCCGCTGCGACAGCGCCTGCCGCGTTTCCCGCTTTCAGCGCAGGATATTGCGTTTGTCGCTCAGGTCGCGGCACGGACTGCCGCACGGCGCGTGCTTTCGGTGCCTGTCGCGGGGCGGGGCGGGGCATTGTGCCGCCAGGCAACCAAGATCAATACCGGAGACTCCCATGGCCCTGCTCGTTCCCGTTGAAACCGCTCCCGAATTCGCGCCCAAGGAAGGCACCGCGGCCCCCGACCGCCTGCTCGAGGGCGCGCCCGCCTACAAGACCTGGCAACTGGACACGGCGCTGGCCGAGGCCGCCAAGTGGGGCACGATCCGCACCGGCGTCTGGGAGACCACCGAAGGAAAGACCATCTCGATCAAGGGCGATACCTTTGAATTCTGCCACATCCTCTCGGGCCGGTGCGAGATCACCGAAGACGGCGGCGAACCCCGGATCTTCGGCGCCGGCGACAGCTTCGTGATGAAGCCGGGCTTCAAGGGCACGTGGAACACGCTCGAGCCGCTGCGCAAGATCTTCGTGATCGCCTCCTGATGCTGGCGGCAGAGATCCTCGAGCGGCTGGTCGCCTTCCCGACTGTCGTCGGCACCCCGAACACGGCGCTGATGGATCATGTCGCGCAGTATCTCACGCAGCACGGCGCGCGGGTCACCCGGATCGTCGGACCCGAGGGCGACCGCGAGAACCTTTTCGCGACGATCGGCGATCCCTCGGTGCCCGGCTACATCCTGTCGGGCCACGTCGATGTCGTGCCCGCGCAGGAACCGGGCTGGCTGGCGGATCCCTTCGTGCTGCGGCGGGCGGGCGATCGGCTGATAGGCCGCGGTGCCTGCGACATGAAGGGATTCGATGCCGCCGTTCTTGCCGCCGTGCCGGCACTGGCCGCGATGGCGCTGACCGCGCCGGTGCATATCGCGCTGTCCTACGACGAAGAAGCGGGCTGCCGCGGTGTGCCGCACCTGCTGGCCCGGCTGCCCGAGCTGTGCGCCGCGCCGCTTGGCTGCATCGTCGGTGAACCCTCGGGACTGGAGCCGGTGCTTGCCCACAAGGGCAAGGCGGCGCTGCGGCTGGTGGCCAGGGGCGTCACCGGGCATTCGTCGCGGCCCGACCTGGGGCACAACGCGATCCATGCACTGACCCCGGCGCTTGCCGCCGCGGTGCGGCTGGCCACGGACCTGGCGGGCGGACCACGCGATGCGCGCTTTGCCCCGGACCATTCGACCGTGCAGGTCGGCACCGTGGCGGGCGGGCAGGCGCTCAACATCATTCCGGGCCATGCCGAGGCCTGCATCGAGGCGCGCGCCATCCCCGGCGTCGACCCGACGCAGATCCTCGCGCCGCTGAGCGCGCTTGATGGCATCGAGGCGGACTGGCTGTCGGATTACCCGGCGCTGGCGCTTGATGCCGATCACCCGCTTGCGGCGCTCGTCGCCGGGATCTCGGGACATGCGCCGCGTCAGGCGGTCTCCTACGGCACCGAGGCGGGGCTGTTCCAGAAGGCGGGCGTGCCCTCGATCGTCTGCGGCCCGGGCGACATCGCGCGCGCGCACAAGCCCGAGGAGTACCTGACCGAAGCCGAGCTTGCCGGCGCGACCGAGATGGTCCTTGCGCTTGGCCGGCAGCTCTGCTGAGCGCGGCATATCCTGCGGCGGCCCGGGGTCGCCACAGGGAAACCTGCCGTGCGCGCCACGGATCAGGGCGAACCTGCCGCCCTGCGTGATCTAGCCTGACCCCGATAGCCCCTGACACAGAGCCCCGCCGATGACCTCTGCCTCGCCCCTTGCGGCCGCCGCGCCCGAAATCACCATCGTCCCCTTCGAGGCCGGCCATATCGAGGGCGCGCTGCGCCTGTCCCGCGAGGCCGGCTGGCCGCACCGCGCCGAGGACTGGGCGCTGACGCTTTCGGTGTCGCAAGGCATCGTGGCGCTGAGGGCAGGCGAGGTGCTGGGCACCGCGCTTTGCTCGACCTTCGGCGCGGTGTCGACGATCAACATGATCATCGTCGATGCGCGCATGCGCGGTCAGGGCGTGGGCCGCAAGCTGATGCAGGCGGTGCTTGACCTTGCCGGCGCGGCAGAGATGCGCCTGACGGCCACCGTCGACGGGCTGCCGCTTTACGAGAAACTGGGGTTCGCGGTCACCGGCCAGGTCTTCCAGCACCAGGGCATCGCGCAGTCCGCCGCGCCCGAGGTGCCCGTTCAGGTGGACGATGGGGCCGCCGATACGACCGATGTCGCCGTGCTGGCGGCAATGGACACGTCCGCCAGCGGCCTTGCCCGGGCGGGCCTGATTGCCGACATCCTGCGCGAGGGCACCCTGCTGCAGGCCGAGCGCGGCTTTGCCCTGCTGCGCGCCTTCGGACGCGGCAGCGTGCTTGGCCCGGTTGTGGCGCAGGATGCCGCGACCGCCCGCGCGCTGATCGCCGCCGGGGCCAGCCGCTGCGCCGGGGACTTCCTGCGCATCGACCTGTCCGATCCCGCGCTCGCGTCCCATGCCGAAAGCCTTGGCCTGGCCCATGCGGGCGGCGGCACCGCGATGAAGAAGGCCGCGCGCCCGGTTGCAGACCCCGCGACAGACCCCGTGGCCGAAACGGAATTCAAAACCTACGCCCTCGTCTCGCAGGCGATGGGCTGACCACTCGGAGAGCATCATGCTGAGCAATTCCCTTATCGAGCTGGACCGCCAGCACCTTGTCCACCCGGTTTCGTCCTTCCGTGGCCACGAAGAGCGCGGCGTGCGCGTGCTGCGTTCCGCCAAGGGCGCGACCGTCACCGATGCCGAAGGCCGCGAGCTGATCGACGGTTTCGCCGGCCTGTGGTGCGTCAACGCCGGCTATGGCCATGAAAGCGTTGTCGAGGCCGCCGCCGAACAGATGCGCCAGCTGCCCTATGCCACCGGCTATTTCGATCTGGGCTCCGAAGCGCCGATCCGGCTTGCCGCCGCGCTGGCCGAGCGCAGCCCGGGCGATCTGAACCACATCTATTTCAGCCTTGGCGGCTCGGACGCGGTGGACAGCACGATCCGCTTCATCCGCTACTACTGGCACGCCAAGGGCCAGCCGGACCGCGATCAGTTCATCTCGGTCGAGCAGGGCTATCACGGCTCGACGACCATGGGCGCGGGCCTGACCGCGCTGCCGGGCTTCCACGACGGCTTCGGCGTGCCCTACCAGTGGCAGCACAAGATTTCGTCGCACTACACCTACCGCAACCCGCTGACGACCGACCAGGAGATCATCGATGCCTCCGTCGCCGAGCTGAAGGCCAAGGTTGCGGCCATCGGCGAAGACAAGGTTGCCGCCTTCTACGTCGAGCCGATCCAGGGCTCGGGCGGGGTGCTTGTGCCGCCGAAGGGCTGGGTCAAGGCGATGCGCGATGCCTGCGCCGAGCTGGACATCCTGTTCGTCGCCGACGAGGTCATCACCGGCTTCGGCCGTACCGGGCCGCTGTTCGCCTGCGCGGAAGAGGGCATCGTGCCCGACCTGATGACCTGCGCCAAGGGGCTGACCTCGGGCTATGTGCCGATGGGCGCGGTCTTCATGCGCGATCATGTCTATGAAACCATTGCCGAAGGGGCAGGGGCCAAGGCCGTGGGCCACGGCTTCACCTATTCGGCACACCCGGTGTCGGCTGCGGTCGCGCTCGAGGTGCTGAAACTCTACGAAGGCGGGCTGCTGGAAAATGGCCGCAAGGCCGGGGCGCGGCTGCTGGCGGGCCTCGATACGCTGCGCGATCACCCGCTGGTGGGCGACGTGCGCGGCCGCGGCATGCTGGCCGCCGTCGAGATGGTGACCGACAAGGAACGCAAGACGCCGCTGCCCGCCTCGGTGCAGCCTGCCACGCGCCTTTTCGACCGCGCCTGGGAACAGGGCCTGATCGTGCGCAGCTTCGCGCAGGGCATCTTCGGCTACGCGCCGCCGCTGTGCTGCACCGATGCGGAAATCGACGCCATCGTCGAACGCACCCGGACCGTTCTTGATCAGACGCTGGAAGATCCGGAAATCCGCGCGGCCATGGCCTGATGGCGCTGCTCTACCTCTCGACGGCGGATCGCGCCGAGGTCTGGAAGCCGCTTTTCGCGGCGGCGGGCGAAGAGATGATCGTGGGCGAGGCGGCGGTGACCGACCCCGCCGCGATCACCCATATCGTCTGCTGGCAGCCGCCGCAGGATCTGCGGCGCTATCCGAACCTGCGCATCGTGATCTCGTCCGGCGCGGGGGTAGACCAGATGCGCGTGATGCCTGACGGCGTGCGCCTCGTGCGCATGCTGGCTCCCGGGATCGAGGAAATGGTGCGCAACTGGGTGGTCATGGCCACGCTGATGCTGCACCGCGGGATGCCGGCCTATATCGACTAGCAGCGCGCGGCCAGCTGGGCGGCCCACCCGGTGCCGCTTGCCGGCGGCGCGCGCGTGGGGATCATGGGGCTGGGCCGGATCGGGCTTCGCGCCGCAGAGACCCTGCGCGCCATGGGCTTCGACGTGGCCGGCTGGTCGCGCTCGGGGCGCGCCGTGGACGGGATCGAGGCCTTCGGCGCCGGGGCGATGGAGACCTTCCTGGCGCGCAGCGACATCCTGATCTGCCTGTTGCCGCTCACCGCCGAAACGCGGGGCCTGATGGATGCGGCGTTCTTCGCGAAACTGCCGCGGGGGGCGATGCTGGTTCACGCGGGCCGCGGCGCGCAGCTTGACATGGCGGCGCTGAAGGGCGCGCTGGATACGGGACAACTGGCCTCTGCCATGCTTGATGTCACCAACCCCGAGCCGCTGCCGGCGGATCACTGGGCCTGGGCCGATCCGCGGCTGGTCATCACGCCGCATGTCGCCGCCAACACCGATGCCCGCGAAGGCGCGGCCCAGGTGCTTGAGGTTCTGCGCGCCAGCCGGAGCGGCGCGCCCATCCCCGGGCTGGTCGACCAGGCGCGGGGGTACTGAGCCAGGCAAACGTCCCTTCCTCGTTCGTGGTGCAGAAATGCTGCCTGCCCGGGGAATACGAAAGAAAATGCCGCCGCCCCGGCTGCTTTCGGAGTTTCGCAAGCGCCACTTTGAGGGAAATTGAAAAGAACGGAGGCGTGACGTCTCCACGGGAACATGCAGGTTTCCGCCGATATCCCGGGGAAACCGGCGCAAGCCGGGGGGAATCGGCCAGGAAACTCAGGCAAGGCAGAAGATTCTGCGACAGGCCCGCTTCCCGGCACGGATCACGGCGCGTCTCGCGCAGACATATCGCTGAAAGGACTTACGGGATGCCGACGACCACCGCCACAAAGCCGCTGACGGCCTTCAGCTACGTCTCGTTCGACGTGGTCGGCACGCTCATCGACTTCGAGGCGGCGATCAAGGACGGTCTGGCCACGATCGCCGCGCGCGAATGCGTCGACGTGGACGGCGAGGCCGCGCTCTCGGTCTACCGCGATGCCCGGTACGCGCGCGACGCGGGGCTGTTCCCCGATGACCTGGGCCGCTGCTACGCGCGCATCGCCGATGCTTTCGGCCTGCCCGACACCCCGGAATACCGGCAGCTGATGATCGACGCGGTGGGCGAGGCAAAGCCCTTCCCCGACAGCGCCGAGGCGATGACCCGTCTCAAGGCGCGCTACAAGCTGATCGCGATGACCAACGCCCGCCGCTGGGCCTTCGACAAATACGCCGAGAAGCTGGGCCAGCCGTTCTGGGCAAGCTTCACCACCGACGATACCGGCTGCGAGAAACCGAACCCCGCGTTCTTTCTGCAGGTCTTTGCCCATGTCGGCGAAGACGGCGGCAGCAAGGACGACATCCTGCATACCGCGCAAAGCCAGCACCACGATATCGGCATCTCGGACGAGTTGGGCATGACCAACGCCTGGATCCAGCGCCGGCACGCGCAGAAGGGCTATGGCGCAACCATCGAGCCGCGCCAATTCACCGAGCCCGGCTACCACTTTCACGCGCTGATCGAACTGGCCCTTGCGGCCGACGACGCCTTCGACGGCTGAGCCCGGCGCATCAAACCATCCGAGGCGGCGGGAAGATCGTCCGGTTTTTCAACTTCAATCATGGCAACAGGGAAGACTGACATGACCAAGACCCCCAACAACTGGACCAGCCGCGATGATGCGATGGTCGAGAACATGATCCGCCGCGGCGCCTCGCGCCGGGATCTGCTGAAAATGCTTATGTCCTCGGGCGTTGCTGCTGCCGCCGGCGGTTCGCTGCTGATGCGCGCCTCTTCCGCCGTCGCCGCCACCCCGGTTTCGGGCGGCACGCTCAAGGCTGCGGGCTGGTCCTCCTCGACCGCCGACACGCTGGACCCGGCCAAGGCATCGCTGTCGACCGACTACGTGCGCTGCTGCGCCTTCTACAACCGCCTGACCTTCCTCGACGAGGCCGGCCAGGTGCAGATGGAACTGGCTGACACCATTTCTTCGGACGATGCGAAGACCTGGGAAGTGAAGCTGAAGTCGGGCGTGTCCTTCCACGATGGCAAAAGCCTGTCGGCCGAAGATGTCGTATTCTCGCTGAACCGCCATCTCGACCCGGCTGTCGGGTCCAAGGTGAATTCCATCGCCGCGCAGATGACGGAGATCTCCAAGGTCGACGACCTGACGGTCAAGATCGCACTGGCGTCCCCCAACGCCGACTTGCCGACAATCCTGGCGCTGCATCACTTCATGATCGTCGCCGACGGCACCACGGACTTTTCCAAGGCCAACGGCACCGGCGCCTTCATCTGCGAGGTCTTCGAACCCGGCGTGCGCTCGATCGCGGTGAAGAACCCGAACTACTTCAAGGAGCAGGGCGCCTACCTCGACAGCTTCGAGTTCTTCGCGATCCCCGACAACAACGCCCGCGTCAACGCCCTCCTTTCGGGCGACATCGACTATGCGGCGGCGGTCAACCCGCGCTCCTCGCGCCTGCTTGACGGCAGCGACGACGTGTCGACCCTGGTCAGCACCTCGGGCAACTACACCAACCTGAACATGCGCCTGGACATGAACCCCGGTGACAAGGCCGGCTTCGTCGAAGGCATGAAGTACCTGCTGAACCGTGAAGCGATCCAGAAATCCGCCTTCCGCGGCTTCGCCGAGATCGCCAACGATCAGCCGGTCTCGCCCGCGAACCGCTACCACAACCCCAATATCAAGCCTCGCGAATTCGACCCCGAGCGCGCCAAGGCGCTGTTCGAAAAGGCCGGTGTGCTGGGCACGGAGATCCCGATCACGGCATCCGACGCCGCCACCGCATCGGTCGACATGGCGACCATCGTGCAGCAGGCAGGCAGCCAGATCGGCATGAACATCAAGGTCGATCGCGTGCCCTCCGACGGCTACTGGTCGAACTACTGGCTGAAGGCGCCGATCCACTTCGGCAACATCAACCCCCGCCCGACCCCCGATATCCTGTTCTCGCTGCTCTACTCCTCGGATGCTCCGTGGAACGAAAGCCAGTACAAGTCCGAGAAGTTCGATTCGATGCTGATCGAAGCGCGTGGCGCGCTCGACGAAGAGCGCCGCACATCGATCTACTGGGACATGCAGGAGATGGTTGCCAACGAAGCCGGTACCGCCATTCCGGTCTACATCTCCAACATGGATGCCTTCTCGGCCAAGCTGGGCGGCCTCAAGGCCAACCCGCTGGGCGGCATGATGGGCTATGCCTTCGCCGAGTACGTCTGGCTCAACAACTGATCCAGCGCCCCTGGCAAGCCGGGCCCGCGTGACAGACGCGGGCCCGGCATTCATTGTTTTCGATACCTGAACTGACACCCCCGGCCGAAAGAGGTGCCCACTTGCCCCAATCGCTTCAGCCATGGTTCCTGGTGATACAGCGGCTTGGAATTGCCCTGCTGACGCTGGTCATCGTGTCCTTCGCCGTCTTCTTCGCCACCGAACTTCTGCCCGGTGACGTGGCCGAAATCCTGCTTGGCCAAGCCGCCACCCCCGAGGCCGTCGCCGGCCTGCGCGAGGCCATGGGGCTGAACGAACCGGCAATCAGCCGCTTCGTCGGCTGGCTTCTGGGACTGGCACAGGGCGATCTGGGCAACTCCTACGTGAACAACATGGACGTGGCAGAACTGATCTCGGGTCGGCTCAGCAACTCTCTGAAGCTTGCCGGTCTGACGACCCTGGTCTCGGTGCCGATCGCGCTCAGCCTCGGCATCGGGGCCGCCATGTGGCGCGGCTCGCTGTTCGACCGGATCGTCACGGTGCTGACCATCTCGGTCATCTCGGTGCCCGAGTTCATGGTCGCCACGCTGGCGGTGCTGATCTTCGCCGTCTGGCTCGACTGGCTGCCCGCGCTCAGCTACGGCGTCGATGTCAGCTCGCTTTCCGCGATGCTGAAGGCCTATGCCATGCCGGTGATCGCGCTGTCCTTCGTGATCTCGGCGCAGATGATCCGCATGACCCGCGCCGCGGTGATCGAGACGATCAACACGCCCTACGTCGAAATGGCGCTGCTCAAGGGGGCCTCGCGCAAGCGCATGGTTCTGGGCCACGCGCTGCCCAATGCCCTGGGGCCGATCGCCAACGCCGTCGCGCTGTCGCTCAGCTACCTTGTCGGCGGTGTGATCATCGTCGAGACGATCTTCAGCTATCCCGGCGTCGCCAAGCTGATGGTCGATGCGGTCAGCACCCGTGACCTGCCGCTGATCCAGTCCTGCGCGATGATCTTCTGCGTCAGCTACCTGTCGCTGATCACCCTTGCGGACGTGATCGCCCTTCTCTCCAACCCGAGGCTGCGTTGATGATGGCTGACTCCTCCTCCACCACCACCACGATCAAGGGCCCAAGCTGGAGCTTCAACTGGGTCGGGCGCATCGGCCTCGGGATCATCCTGTTCTGGGCACTCGTCGCGCTCGTCGGTCCCTGGTTCTCTCCCTATCCCCCCGGCGAGATCGTCGACTGGGACTTCTTCGGCCCGATGACCGGTGACTACTGGATGGGCACCGATTACCTTGGCCGCGACATCTTCTCGCGCATCCTGATGGGCGCACGCTATACCGTCGGCATCGCATTGGCCGCGGTGACACTGGCCTGCACGCTGGGGGTGATCCTTGGCATGGTGGCCGCTGTCGCCGGTGGCTGGTTCGACATGATCCTGTCGCGGCTGCTTGACGCGTTCAACGGCATCCCCTCGCTGCTGTTCGGGCTGGTCGTCGTGGCTGCCGTCGGTTCGTCGATCCCGGTGCTGGTGCTGACGCTGACCGCGATCTACATGCCGGGCGCCTATCGCTTTGCCCGGGCGCTGGCCGTGAACGTCAACACCATGGATTTCGTCACCGTTGCCCGGGCCCGCGGCGAAAGCACGCCCTACCTGATCCTGCGCGAGATCTTCCCCAACATCCTCGGTCCGGTCCTGGCCGACCTGGGTCTGCGCTTCGTGTTCATCGTGCTGGTGCTGTCCGGCCTGTCGTTCCTGGGTCTTGGCGTGCAGCCGCCCAATGCCGACTGGGGCGCGCTGGTACGCGAGAACATCGAAGGGCTCAGCCTTGGCGCGCCGGCGGTGATCTTCCCCTCGATCGCCATCGCCTCGCTGACCATCTCGGTGAACATGTTCATCGACAACCTGCCCACCAAGATCCGCGACAGGAGCGAATGATGACAGAACCCCTCGTTTCCGTCCGTGACCTGCGCATTGGCGCAACCACCGACGCCGGCCGCAAGGTCGAGATCATCAAGGGCGTGAACTTCGACATCGCCCCCGGAGAGATCGTCGCGCTGATCGGCGAAAGCGGCTCGGGCAAGACGACCATCGCGCTGTCGCTGATGGGCCACACCCGCACCGGCTGCCGCATCGACGACGGGTCCATCCGGCTTGACCAGTCGGACATCACCACGATGAGCGAACGCGACCGCATGCAGGTGCGCGGCACCGAGGTCTCCTATGTGCCGCAATCGGCGGCGGCGGCCTTCAACCCCTCCAAGCGGATCATGGACCAGGTGATCGAGATCGCCGCGATCCACGACCTGATGCCCCGCGCCGAAGCGGAGAAGAAGGCGGTCGAGCTGTTCCGCGCGCTTGCCCTGCCGGACGCCGACACCCTTGGTCAGCGGTATCCGCACCAGGTGTCGGGCGGCCAGCTGCAGCGTCTTTCGGCGGCGATGGCCCTGATCGGCGATCCCAAGCTGGTGATCTTCGACGAACCCACGACGGCGCTGGACGTGACCACCCAGATCGAGGTGCTGCGCGCCTTCAAGTCGGTGATGAAGAAGGGCGGGATCGCCGGTGTCTACGTCAGCCACGACCTGGCTGTCGTGGCGCAGATCGCCGACCGGATCATCGTGCTCAAGGGCGGCGAAATCCAGGAAGTCGGCACCGCCGAGCAGATCCTGAACGCGCCGCAGCATGCATATACCAAGCAGCTGCTTGCCGCCTTCGAACCGGTGCCGCATCAGCCGGTCGCACCAACCGCCCAGCCGGCCCGGCCCAAGCCCATCCTCGAGGTCTACGACCTGAGCGCGGGCTACGGCCACATGCGCAACGGGGTGCCGGCGGCGAAGATCCTCAAGAGCGTGAACTTCAAGATCGAACGGGGCCGCAACCTTGGCGTGATCGGCGAATCCGGCTCTGGCAAATCGACGCTGGCGCGGGCTGTCGCCGGGATCCTGCCCGCCTATCAGGGCGCGGTCATGGTCGATGGCATGGAGCAGAAGCGCGATCTGAAAAGCCGCTCCAAGGAAGAGCTGCGGCGGATGCAGATCGTCTTCCAGCTGGCCGATACGGCGCTGAACCCGACGCATTCCATCGGCACACTCCTGGCCCGTCCGCTGACCTTCTACGAGGGGCTGCGCGGCAAGGCGCGCGATGCGCGGGTGGCCGAACTGCTGGACATGGTGCACCTGCCGGCCGCCCTGCGCCACCGCCTTCCCGGAGAGCTGTCGGGCGGGCAGAAGCAGCGGGTGAACCTGGCCCGTGCCCTGGCCGCCAACCCCGAACTGATCCTCTGCGATGAGATCACCTCGGCGCTGGATACGGTGGTGGCCGCGGCCATCCTCGAGCTGCTCAAGGAACTGCAGCGGGAACTGGGTCTCAGCTACATGTTCATCAGCCACGACCTGTCGACGGTCGAGGCGATCTGTGATGACGTTCTGGTCATGTACAAGGGCGAGGTGGTCGAGGCACTGCCCGCCGCGCGCATGTCCACCGAGGCGACGCATCCCTATTCGCGGCTGCTGATCTCCTCGGTGCCGCGGCTTGATACCGGCTGGCTGTCCGGGCTCGAGCAGGACCCGGAGCTGCTGGCGCAGTTCGCCAACCGCTGAGTGTTCGCACCCGCATGCAAGAAGGTCGGCCCGCGCAGGTCCGGCCCCCGGACGAAGGCGGCGGTTGCGATGGCGGCTCAGACCTTGTCGGCAAACAGGTGCGTCAGCGGCATCTGCGTCTTCGAGAAGGGCGTCTTCATCACCACGAAGCTGAAGTACTTGTCGATCCCGATATTGCGGTCGATCAGCCCTTCGACGATGGTCTGGTAATCCGAAATCGAGGCGGTGACGAATTTCGCCAGATAGTCATAGCCCCCCGACACCAGGTGGCATTCGACGCAGCAATCGACCTTTTCCAGCGCCTCCTGAAAGCGCGCAAAGTCGATCTGGCGGTGGTTGCTCAGGGTGAATTCGGTAAAGACCGTCAGGGTTTCGCCCAGTTTGGCCATGTCGATCTGCGCCGCATAGCCGGTGATATAGCCCGCCTTCTGCAGTTTCTTGACCCGCATCAGGCAGGGCGAGGGCGACAGGTGCACCAGGTCGGCCAGTTCGACATTGGTGATCCGCCCATTGCGCTGCAACTCGGCAAGAATTTTCAGGTCGATCCGGTCGAGCTTGTAGCTTGCGGTCATTGTCCTCGGTCCTCGGAGTCTGCGCACCGTACGTGTCTTGTGAAGGGCACCCCATCTCGCAAGTCAATTGCATTCGACAGGAAATGCCGTGACACCCCCGTGATCCGGCAGATGCATCTGGCGGCCCCGTCGTAGAAGTTGCCGGAAATAAAGGTGAAAATAATGCCTTCCCCCTTGTTGCACATCGACACCCAGACACAGCTGCCCGAGTCCGCCGATTGCGTGGTTATCGGCGCCGGGATCGTCGGCACCTGCGCCGCCTACTGGCTGGCGCGTGCCGGGCACAAGGTGGTGCTTGTCGAAAAGGGCCGCGTGGGGGCCGAGCAGTCCAGCCGCAACTGGGGCTGGTGCCGCCAGCAGAACCGCGACGCGCGCGAACTGCCGCTTTCGACCCGCAGCCTCGCGCTTTGGGAAGAGATGGCCGCGGACATCGGCGAGGATCTGGGTTTTCGCCGCTGCGGGCTGTTGTACCTGTCTGATGACCAGGCCGAGCTTGACGGTTGGGCCCGCTGGGGCGCCTTCGCGCGCGGCGAGGGCGTGGACACGCGGATGCTGGGCACTGCCGAGGCGACCGAGCGCGCCCGCGACACCGGCAAAAGCTGGGCGGGCGGCGTCTGGTCGCCCACCGATGGCACGGCAGATCCCTCGCGGGCGGCGCCGCTGATTGCCCGCGGCATTCTCAAGCATGGCGGCACGGTGATCCAGAACTGCGCGGCGCGGGGCATTGAAACCGCAGCCGGCGCGGTCTGCGGGGTCGTGACCGAACAGGGGACGATCCGTACCAGGCAGGTCGTGCTGTCCGGCGGGGCCTGGGCGGGCAGCTTCCTGCACCAGTCGGGCATCTTCTTTCCGCAAGCCTCGGTGCGCAGTTCGATCCTGTCGGTTGCGCCCGGCGCCGAAGGGCTGCCGCCCGCGCTGCACACCGCGGCCGTTTCGATCACCCGCCGCGGCGACGGCGCGCATACCCTGGCCATTTCCGGCAAGAGCAACTTTGATCCGACCCCGGGCACCCTGCGCGGCGCCAGGCATTTCCTGCCGATGTTCGCCAAGCGCTGGCGCGCGCTCGCGCCGGGCGGGCTTCAGGCCTGGCAGGCCGGTTTCGAGACCCGCCGGATCTGGGCGCTTGACCGCGAAACCCCGATGGAACGGGTCCGCATCCTGGATCCCAGGCCCTCGGAGGCCCTGGTGGCCGAAACCCTGCGCCGCGCGCAGCGGTTGCTGCCGGCGCTCAAGGGTCTGCCGGTGCAGGCGAAATGGGCGGGCTACATCGACAGCACGCCCGACGGCGTGCCGGTGATCGACAGCGATATCGGCATTCCCGGGGTGACACTGGCCGCAGGCCTGTCGGGGCACGGCTTCGGCATCGGGCCGGGCGTGGGGCACCTGGTGGCCGACCTGCTGACCGGGCGCAGCCCGATCACCGATGTCGCCCAGTACAGCCTGAGCCGCTTTGATGCCTCGCAATGGGGAAAAGTGGCGCAGTTCTGAGATCACGCCGCGAACCTGTCGATGGACATGCCACCGATCGGCGTCTCGCTGGTGCCGGTCGCGATCAGCTCTGCCATGACATCGCCGACACCCGGCCCAAGCTGGAAACCGTGCCCGCAGAAACCGAAGGCATGGAACAGGCCGGGCGTGGTGCCGGAGGGGCCCATCACCGGCAGCATGTCCGCCGTGTAGCCCTCGCAGCCGGACCATTGCCGGATGATCGCCACGTTGGCCAGGGCCGGGCACAGCTTGACCACCTTCGCAAGCTGCGGAGCAAGGCCGGCAGGGTCGTAGGTGGCAAACCCGGTGTCACCCACCGGCTGGCGCGGCACACCGCCGCCGAACACGACATTGCCGCGTTCGACCTGGCGCAGGTAGGCGCCGCTGTCCTGCGACCACATGCCGACCACCGGCAGGATGCGGTGGGGCAGGGGTTCGGTCACCCCCATCTGCGGGCCGTGGGCGGTCAGCGGGACGGGTTCGCCGAACTGGCGGGCGATCTCGGTGCCCCAGGCGCCGGCGCAGTTCACCAGCACATCGGCGCCAAAGTCACCCTGCGCCGTGCTCACCTGGAAGCCGCTGTCGGTTTTCGTGATCTGCGGAACGCCGGCCTGGTCGGTGATCCGGGCACCAGCGCGGGCGGCGGCATCGGCGAAGGCCGGGCCGATCAGGCGCGGATTGGCGCTGCCGTCGCGCGGCGAATAGCTGGCGCCGATCGCCGAGGGGCCAAGCCCGGGAAAACGATGACGCAGCTCGGAGGGTTCAAGGTGCTCCAGCTCGAGGCCCAAGGGGCGCGCGTCATCGGAATAGCGCAGCATGTCGGCGCGCGAGGCCTCGTCGAAGATCAGCCGCAGGTGGCCTGTGGCCCGGAACTCGACGTCGCGCTCAAGCAGCTCTTCGGCGCGGTTCCACAGGCCAAGCGAACGACGCGCCAGCGGCAATTGCTGCAGCGCGCGCCCGGTGCGGCGGATATTGCCGAAGGAGGCCACGGTGCCCCCCGCGCCGATATGGCCGCGTTCGATCAGCTGCACGCGCACACCGCGACGTGCGAGGAAGAAAGCCGTGGCGCTGCCCATCAGCCCGCCACCGAGTACGATCACCTGCATGAGAGCTCCTTTCCGTGCGCCTCCAGAAAACCCGGCATGGACCCCACCGTCAAAGACGGGATATGAGCAAGGGTATAAGTCAAACCTATGGAGCGGCCCATGCGTGCACGTCAGTTGGAGGTCTTTACCGCGGTGATGCGGGCCGGGACGGTGACAGAGGCGGCGCGGATGCTCAACATCTCGCAACCCGCGCTCAGCCAGGTGCTGCGCCATGCCGAGGACGAGCTGGGCTTTGCGCTGTTTGACCGCGAGAAGGGCCGGCTGAAACCCACCCCCGAGGCGCAGGAGCTTTACCCGGAAGCCGAGCGCCTGTTCGGCGAGCTTGAAGGGCTGCGTCGCAAGACCGCCGATCTCAAGCTTGGCCGCGCGGGCCTGGTGCGGATCGGCTGTTCCACCCCGCCCGCCATGTCGCTGCTGCCGCGGGTCATGGCGGCTTACCGCGCGCGCCACCCCGACATCGCGTTGCGCTGCAACGTGGCGCCGGTGCAATCGCTCCATACCATGCTGCGCGAGGGCGACGCGGCGCTGGCGCTGGCGCTGACCGACCGGATGCCCGACGAGATCGAGGTCGAGGTTCTGGGGCTCACCGGTTTTTGCTGCCTGCTTCCCGAAGGGCACCCGCTGGCCGCGCAGGAGGCCATCAGCCTTGGCGAACTAAGCGAGGAGTTCGTGATCTCCTACCGCGCCGCCACCCGCCCCCATGACGAGCTGGCCAAGGCGGCGCGCCGCACCGGGCACCGCTTCGAACCGCGGCTCGAGATCGACACGTCGATTTCGGCGGTCGGCTTCGTGCAGGCCCGGCTGGGCATCGCGGTGGTCGATTCCCTGCTGCCCTGGGATCAGTTCGACGGCATCCAGATCCGCCCGCTGGCGGCCTCTCCGGCGCTGCCACTGTCGCTTCTGACGCTGCGCGGCAAGACATTGTCGCGCGCCGAAGAGCTGATGCGCGGCCAGATTCGCGCGCTGCTGCCCGATGGGCTGGCTCACCCGTAAGCCTATTCGCAAGCGTGGCCTCCGGGCCACGTACCCGTCGCGTCCCCGGGCCCGGCCCCGTACCGACCCCGTACCGACCCCGTACCGACCCCGTACCGACCCCGTCCTCCGCCTCGTCCTCCGCCCCGCCCAGGACCGGCCCATAGGCTTGCCTTATGGGATGGGCTGTCATCCGACTTGGACTGCCGTCGCGTCGTCTGCTCGATTAGGGCAAACGAAACGAAAGGCGATGACCCATGGACGGCCAAACCCCCGGCAAAGACAGGCAGAGCGAAGACTGGAAGATCGGCGTCGATATCGGCGGCACCTTCATGGACTTCTGCGCGCTGGAAGCCAACTCGGGGCGCATCGCCTCGCTCAAGGTTCTGACGACGCCGGATGATCCGGGCGCCGAACTGCGCACCGGCCTTGACCTGCTGGCCGAGCGCGAAGGCCTGGATGCCGCGGCGGTCAGCCGCTTCGTCCACGGCACCACGGTTGGCATCAACACCATCATCCAGCGCAAGGGCGCGAAGATGGCGATGTTCACCAACGCCGGTTTCGAAGACGTGATCGAGCTTGCCCGCCTGCGGATGCCCGACATGTATTCGCTGTTCTGCCACCGCCCCGATCCGCTGGTGTCGCGCGACATGATCTTCGGCCTGCCGGTGCGCATGCGCGCCGATGGCCGCCGCACCGATGCCCCCGAGGGCGCGGTGGCCGAAGCCGTGGCCAAGGCGCAGGCCGCGGGTGCCGAAGGGATCATCATCTCCCTGCTGCACTCCTGGCGCGACAGCACGCAGGAAGCCGAAATCCGGCATAAGATCGAGGCCCTCGCGCCCGAGCTTTTCGTCTTCACCTCCTCCGAGGTCTGGCCGGTGATCCGCGAATACGAGCGGACCTCGACCGCGATCCTCAACGGCTACGTCCACCCGCGCGTGTCGGGCTACCTTGAAGCGCTGGAGGCGCGGCTGAAGGCACAGGGCGTGCCCGCCCGCGCCATGCTGACCAAGTCCAACGGTGGCGTCATGAGCGCCGGTGAAGGCAGCCGCGACTGCGTGTCGATGCTGCTTTCGGGCACGGCCTCGGGCGTGATCGGCGCCGCATGGCTGGCGCGTCAGGCGGGCGAAAGCCGCATCCTGACGCTCGACATCGGCGGCACCTCGGCGGACTTCGCGCTGATCATCGACGGCGAAGTGCAGTTCGGCTCGGACGAGCTGGTGGGCGAATTCCCCCTGCACATCCCCTCGGTCTCGGTCAGCTCGATCGGGATCGGCGGCGGTTCGATCGCTTCGGTGGATGACCACGGCGTGCTGCGCGTCGGCCCGGAAAGCGCCGGTTCGACCCCCGGACCGGCCTGCTACGGCCGGGGCGGCACCCGCGCCACGGTGACCGATGCCATGGCGGTCTGCGGCTGGCTGGGCCATTCGGAAATGGCCTATGGCCAGCTTGACATGAAGGTCGACCTGGCGCGTGAAGTCGTCGGGGAACTGGCCGGGAAGCTGGGCCGCGGGGTGGAAGAGACCGCGCAGGCGATCCTGGACATCGCCGTGTCGGAAATGTTCGTCGAGGTCGAAAAGCTGTCCTCGCGTGCCGGCGTCGACCTGCGGGACTTCGCGCTGATGCCCTTCGGCGGTGGCGGCCCCATGCTGGGTGCCTTCCTTGCCAAGGAACTGGGCATGCCCCGTGTCATGGCGCCGCGCCGTCCGGGTGTCGTCTCGGCGCTTGGCGGCCTGGTGGCCGACCTCAAGGGCGATTTCATCCGCACCGTCTTTGCGGATCTCGACGAAGAGCGCCTGCCGCTGCTGCGCGACCACTTCCAGGCGCTGGCCGAGGAAGGCAAGGCCTGGCTTAAGGCACAGGGCCACGAAGGCGCCATCGACCTGAAGCTTTCGGGCGACATGCGCTATGCCGGCCAAAGCTACGAAATCGAGGTGGCGCTGGAGCCGGAATGGCTGTCGGACCTGCCGAAGATGGCCGAGACCTTCCACGAGACGCACCGCCGCATCTACGATTTCGCGGATCCCGAAGGCCGGATCGAAATGGTCAACCTGCGCCTTTCGGCGATCGGGGCAGGGCCCAAGCCCGACCTGACCGAACTGGCCGAGGTCGAGGCGGGCGAAGCCCGTGACGTGCAGGTGCATATCGGTGGCTGGCGCCCCGTGCCGCTGCACAGCCGCGTGTCGCTGGCCCCGGGCACCGTCTTCGACGGCCCGGCCATCGTCAGCCAGGAAGACACCACCTTCGCCATCCCCGTGGGCGCCCATGCCCGTGTCGACGGCAATCTCAACATCCACCTGCAGTTCGAGGACTGATCCATGTTCGACAAGATGACCCTCCAGGTGCTCGCCAACCATGCCCGCGCCGCGGCCGAGAACATGGCCCACACGCTGCACCGCACCGCACACTCGGCCTTCGTCAAGGAGACGCAGGACTTCACCGTGATGATCATGGACCAGATCGGCGATACCTTCGCCGTGCCCATGGAACTGGGCGCAACCTGGTATCCCGGCCTGACCTATGGCCGCGCGATCAACATGGTCGAGGAAGAGTACCGCCCCGGCGATGTCGCCTTCACCAACGATCCCTATTCGGGTCACGTGGCCACCCACGCCCCCGACACCCACCTGTGGAAGCCGGTCTTCTCCGAAGGCGAGATCGTCGCCTGGACGGGCGGGCACATCCACAACACCGACATGGGCGGCGCCGTGCCGGCCTCGCTGTCGCGCTCGCTGACCGAAATCCACCAGGAAGGCCTGCGCTTTCCGCCGATGAAGCTGGTCCGCGAAGGTGTCTTCGATGAGCAGATCATGAAGATCATGGCGACCAACGTGCGCAAGCCCGCGCTCAACAACGGTGACATCAAGGCGCTGGTCGGCGCACTTGGCACCGGCGAGCGCAAGGTCCACGCGATGATCGACCGCTTCGGTCACAAGGGCTTCCTCTCGGGCGTCGCGGCGCTCAAGGAACAGGCCGAAGCGCAGGCGCGCTCGATCCTGTCCGAGATCCCGGACGGCGAATACATCTTCGCCGACTACGCCGACGAGGACAGCGACGAGGCAAACCCCTGCCGTCTGAAGCTGACGCTGACCATCCGCGGTGACGAGGCGCTGCTTGATTTCACCGGCTCCGATCCGCAGCTGGCGTCTTCGCTGAACGTGCCCTCGGGCGGTGATCCGCGTCACACGATCCTGCTCGTGGGCATCTACTACGTGCTCTACACGCTGAACCCGCGCATCCTGCTGAACACCGGGCTGACCAAACCGTTCACCTGCATCGCGCCCGAAGGCACGGTGCTGAACCCGGTCGCTCCGGCGGCGGTCGGCATGCGTTCGCTGACCTGCGCGCGCCTGCGCTCGGTGATCTTCGGGGCCTTCGCGCAAGCGATCCCCGACCGGATGCCCGCAGCTCCCGCCGGCAACAACTGCATCATCAACGTCATGACGCGTGACGAGCGCAGCCAAAAGACGGTGATCGCGGCGGTGAACCCCGTGGTTGGCGGCGGCGGCGGCATGCCCCATCGCGACGGGTCCAACGGGTCGGGCGCCGATGCGGCCTACCTCAAGAACACCCCGATCGAGATCACCGAAACCGAGGTGCCCGTGGAATTCGTCCGCTACGGCCTGGCCCAGGACACCGGCGGCGCCGGTCGCTGGCGCGGCGGCCTGGCCACCGAAATGGCCTTCCGCGTGTTCACACCCGACAGCCGGATCACCGCGCGCAACCGCGACCGGTCGTTCTTCCGGCCCTGGGGCACGGGCGGCGGCAAGGCTGCGGGCCTGGCCGACATGGTGGTCAACCCCGGTACGCCGGACGAGCGCCGCATGGGGTCGAAAGACACGGCCATCCTGCAGCCGGGCGATGTGCTCTCGGTCCGCTCTGCGGGCGGCGGCGGGCGCGGCAACCCGCTCGATCGGGAAACCTGGCGTGTCGTGCGCGACGTGGCGCGGGGCTATGTCTCGGCCGAGGCAGCCGAGCGCGACTACGGCGTGATCCTGAAGGACGGCGAGATCGACGAGGATGCCTCCGCCAAGGCACGGGCGGCGATGCCGGCCCCGGGCGAGGCGTTCTTCCACTACGGCCCCGAACGTGACGGTTACGAGGCGCGCTGGACGGACGAAGCCTATGACCGGCTGACCGAGATCCTTGCCGGGCTGCCGATCCACTGGCGCTTCTTCACGAAGACCGAGATCTTCCGCCGGATCGAGGGCACGGGCGCAGGCGCGGTGAACGCGGCCTTCGATGCAACCTGTGCGCGCTTCCCCGAACTGCCGCGTCCCGCAGCCCGCGCCGAGGCCGCGGAATGACCGGGGGGCGGCTCGTCCGACTGGCCGAGTCCGCCCGCGCCCCCGTCGAATTCATCTTCGACGGGGAGGCGCTGACGGGGCTCGAGGGTGACACGGTGCTGACCGCGATCCTGCTGTCGCGCCGCGCCCTGCGCGATGCCGAATTCGGCCCCGAGGCGCGCGCGGGCTTCTGCCTGATGGGCGCCTGCCAGGATTGCTGGGTCTGGCAGGAAGGCGGCGCGCGCCTGCGGGCCTGTTCGACCCCGCTGCGCGAAGGCATGCGCCTGCGCAGCGCACCGGGTGGCACGCAATGGCCCGGCCCGCCTGCGGATGCCGAACGGGATCGCTCCGGAGACAGCGCATGACCCGTGTCCTGATCATCGGTGCAGGCCCCGCGGGCATCCGCGCGGCCGAAACCCTCGCGGCGGCGGGGCTTAATCCCGTCGTCGTGGACGAGGCCGCCCGCGCGGGTGGCCAGATCTACCGTCGCCCGCCCGAAGGCTTCACACGCACGCCGGAAAAGCTGTACGGCTCCGAGGCCGCGAAGGCGCGCGCGCTGCACGCCACCTTCGACAGGCTGGTTGCCGAGGGCAAGGTCACGCACCTGCCGCAGCGTTCGGTCATGGCGCTTCACGGTGGCACGGCGCATGTGCTGGGCGAGACGCGCCAGGAAATTCCCTATGACCGGCTGATTGTCGCCACCGGCGCCACCGACCGGCTTGCCCCGGTGCCCGGTTGGCAGGCGGGCGGAGTCTATTCGCTTGGCGCCGCGCAGATCGCGCTGAAGGCGCAGGGCGTTGCCCTGGGGCGCAGGATCGTGCTGGCTGGCTCGGGCCCGCTGCTGACGTTGCTGGCCACGCAACTGGTGGCATCGGGCGCGGAAGTCGCGGCGGTGCTCGACACCGCGCCGATGCGCCAACAGGTCCGGGGCGGTCTGCGCATGGCGCTTGCGCGCCCCTGGGTGACACTGCGCGGCCTGCGGCTGCGCGCGGCGCTTGGGCGGCGCTACCATGCGGGTGTCACGCTGACCGGGATCGAAAGCGATGCAACCGGCCCGACGGCCATGGCCTGGCGCGATGCGAAGGGCCGGGACCGGCGGACCGACTGCGATACAGTCGGCCTTGGCTGGCACCTGCGCTCGGACGGCACGATCGCCGATCTTGCCGGGGCCGCTTTCGACTGGGACACCGATTTCGCGCAATGGCTGCCCAGAGCCGATCCGCTGGGCCGCGCGGGCGAGGGGCTGTACCTTGCCGGTGACGGGCTGCGCATCCTCGGCGCCGACGGAGCCGAGCTTGCCGGGCGCGCCGCGGCCACCGCCTGTCTTCAGGATCTCGGCCTGCCGCATCCAGACCCGGCCCGCACGCTGCGCCGCCTTGGCCGGATGCACCGCTTTGCGCAGGGCATGATGCAGGCCTTCCCCTGGCCTGCGCAGATGGTCCGCGACCTGCCCGATACCGCCACGGTCTGCCGCTGCGAGGGGATCTCGGCCGGGGACCTGCGCGGCACACTGCCGCTGTCGGGCCCCGAGGCGAACCGCGCCAAGTCGCTTGGGCGGGTCGGCATGGGGCGCTGCCAGGGGCGCTATTGCCAGCTGGCCGGAGCCGAGATAATCGCCGCGGCGGCGGGATCGGCACCGCGCGACGTGGGGCGACTGCGCGCCCAGCCTCCGGCCCGGCCCGCACCGATCGGTGCCTGGCTGAACACACCTGCGGAGGGCGAGGCAGAATAGTCTGCCACGTTGACGCATCCCGCAGAGAATTCTGCTGCGGCGCGGCTTTCGGCACCTTCCGCCGGACGCCTGCCCGCAGTTTGGCGCAAGACAAGACAAGACAAGACAGGAGAGGCCCATGTCCGGCTTCGATATTCCGCTCCCCTGCGGCCATTTCATCGCGGGCCGCTACGTACCCGGCGCGGACGCCATCGAGGTGATATCCCCCTCGACCGGCCAGCGCATCGGGGCAATCCCGCGCGCCGATGCGGCGCTGGTGGACGCGGCGGTGCAGGCGGCGCGTGCCGCACGGGCCTCGTCGAACTGGGGCGGCATCGCACCGCGTGAACGCCTGAAGGCGCTGCACGCCTGGGCCGACCTGATCGAAGCCGAAGCCGAAACGCTGGCCTACCTCGAGGCGGTCTGCTCCTCGCGCCCGCTGGCGCAGGCCAAGGTCGGTGACATCCTGGTCACCGCCGAACAGATCCGCTTCTTCGCCGAATTCGCCGACAAGGAAGCGGGCAACCTGGTGCCGACCGCCGATAGCGCCTTCGGGTTCATCGCGGACGAACCCTACGGTGTCGTCGGTGCGATCACGCCGTGGAACTTCCCGATCAACATGGCCGGCTGGAAGCTGGGCCCGGCCCTGGCGGCGGGCAACGCGGTCGTGATCAAACCCTCCGAAATGACCCCCTACACCACGCTCTACCTGGCCGAGCTTTCGGTGCGCGCGGGCATTCCCGCCGGCCTGATCAACGTGGTGCTTGGCGACGGGCCGGTCACCGGCACGGCGATCACCGGTCACCCGCAGATCGACAAGGTCTCCTTCACCGGCTCCACCCGCGCCGGCGCCGCGATCATGGAAAACATCGCCCGCACCGGCATCAAGCCGATGTCGCTCGAGCTGGGCGGCAAGAGCCCGATGGTGGTCTTTGGCGATGCCGACCTGGACCTGACGGCCGAGTGCCTCGAGCGGGGCATCCTGCCCAATGCCGGGCAGTTCTGCGTCGCCGGATCGCGCATCCTCGTCGAGGAAAGCATCGCCGAGGCGCTCTCGGACCGCCTGAAAGAGCGTTTCGCCCGCCACCTGCCCGCCGACACCCTGGCCCCCGAGGCCGGCTTCTCGCCGATCATCTCGGCCGGGCAGATGGGCCGCATCGACAGCATCGTGCAGGCGGCCGTGGGGCAGGGGGCCGAGATCCTCTGCGGCGGCGGAGCCTTCGAACGCGAGGGCAGCTACTATCAGCCCACGCTGATCGCCGGCGTCACGCAGGACAACCCCGCCGTGACCGAAGAGATCTTCGGCCCCGTCGCCACCTTCCAGACCTTCAACGGCGAGGATGAGGCCATGACGCTGGCCGCCCACCCGACCTATGGCCTGGCCGCCGGCCTGTTCACCAAGGATGTCAGCCGCGCGCTGCGCCTGTCGCGGCGGCTGGAAGCGGGCACCGTCTGGGTCAACCGCTACGGCCGCTCGCGCGATCACATCCTGCCCACCGGCGGCTGGAAGGCCTCGGGCCTGGGCAAGGATCTTGGCCGCGAGGCCTACCTTGCCAACCGCCGCACCAAATCCGTCCTGATCGACCTCTGAACCCGGGAATTTTCCATGAAGACCTATAATCTTGCCCTCATCCCCGGTGACGGGATCGGCGTTGACGTGACCGATGCCGCGATCGAGGTACTGGGCGCCGCCGCCAAGGACCGCTTCGCCTTCAAGACGACCACGTTTCCGTGGTCCTGCGAATACTACCTTGAACATGGCAGCATGATGCCGGACGACGGCGTCGAGACGCTGCGCGGCTTCGACGCCATCTACCTCGGCGCTGTCGGCTGGCCGGAAACGGTGCCGGACTCCGTCTCGCTGCACGGGCTGCTGCTGCCGATCCGCAAGGCCTTCAACCAATACGCCAACATCCGCCCGCACCGGCTGCTGGCCGGCGTCGAAGGGCCGCTGAAGACGGAAGGCTTCGACATCCTGTGCATTCGCGAAAACACCGAAGGCGAATATTCCGGCGCCGGTGGCCGCGTGCACCAGGGCAAGGACAACGAAGTTGCGGTCGAGACCTCGGTCTTCACCCGCGCCGGGGTCGAGCGCATCCTGCGCTTCGGCTTCGAGCAGGCGCGCGCCCGGCGTGGCCTGCTGACGTCGGTGACGAAATCCAACGCCCAGAAATACTCGATGGTGTTCTGGGACGAGGTGACGCGCGAACTGGCCGCCGAATACCCGGATGTCACCGTCAGCCACATGCACATTGATGCCATGGCCGCCAAGATGGTGATGGCGCCGCAGGATCTGGACGTCGTCGTCGCCTCGAACCTGTTCGGTGACATCCTCACCGACCTGGGCGCGGCGATCCAGGGGGGCCTCGGCTTTGCCGCCTCGGCCAATATCAACCCCGACCGCTCCGCGCCCTCGATGTTCGAACCGGTGCACGGCTCGGCGCCCGACATTGCCGGCAAGAACATTGCCAACCCGATCGCCGCGATCTGGTCCGTGGCGCAGATGCTCGAGCATCTGGGCGAGGCAGACGCCGCCGCCGCAGTGCTGGGCGCCATCGAGACGGCCACCGGCAAGGGCATCGGCATCCGCCCCGGCCTGAACACCACCCAAGAAATCACCGCGGCCGTCATCGCCGCCCTGGAGGCCTGAGACATGACCCTTCACACCGCATTCGCCTCGGATATCCGTGACAACCTGAACGACCCCGACCTGTTCCGCGAAGCGGCGCTGATCGACGGCGCCTGGATCGCCCGCGACGACATGGCGGTTTCCAACCCCGCCACCGGCGGCACGCTGGGTCACATGCCCGACTGCACCGCCGAGGAAACCACGCAGGCCATCGCCGCCGCCGAACAGGCGATGATCGCCTGGAAGGCCAAGACCCACGCCGAACGGGCCGATCTGCTGATGGCCTGGTACCAGCTGATGCTGGACCACGCGGACGACCTGGCCCTGATCCTGACCGCCGAACAGGGCAAGCCGCTGGGCGAAGCCCGGGGCGAGGTCACCTATGGCTCTTCCTTCGTGCGCTGGTTCGCCGAGGAAGCCCGCCGGATCAACGGCCACATCATCCCCAGCCCGGTGCCCGGCAAGAAGATCCTCGCCATGAAGGAACCCGTCGGGGTCTGCGCGATCATCACGCCCTGGAACTTCCCCATCGCGATGATCACGCGCAAGGTCGCGCCGGGCCTCGCGGCGGGCTGCACCATGGTGATCAAGCCTTCGGACTTCACCCCTTACTCGGCGCTGGCGTTGTGCGTGCTGGCCGAACGGGCGGGCATCCCCAAGGGCGTGCTGAACGTGCTGACGGGCCGCCCCGAGGACATCGGCGCGATGCTGACCGCCAGCACCGTGGTGCGCAAGCTGTCCTTCACCGGCTCGACCCGGGTGGGGGCGCTGCTGGCCGAACAATGCGCGCCGACGCTTAAGAAGATGTCGCTGGAGCTGGGCGGCAACGCGCCCTTCATCGTCTTCGACGACGCCGATCTTGATGCCGCGGTCGAGGGCGCCATGGCCAGCAAGTTCCGCAACGGCGGACAGACCTGCGTCTGCGCCAACCGGATCCTGGTCCAGTCGGGCATCCATGACCGCTTCGTCGCGGCGCTGGCCGCCAGGGTCGATGCGCTGAAGGTCGCCCCCGGCACCGAAGACGGCGCCATGATCGGCCCGATGATCAACACCGCCGCGATCACCAAGATCAACGCCCATGTCGAAGACGCGCTGTCCAAGGGCGCCGTCCGTGCCACGGCCACCCGCGACCTGCCCGCGCAGTTCGCCGATCCGGTGGTGCTGACCGGCGCAACGCAGGACATGCGCCTCGCCGGCGAGGAAACCTTCGGACCGGTCGCCCCGATCTTCAAGTTCGAGACCGAGGACGAGGCGCTGGCGATCGCCAACGGCACGCCCTTCGGCCTTGCGGCGTACTTTTATACCACGGACATGGCCCGCGCCTTCCGCTTCGGAGAGGCGCTGGAAGCCGGGCTGGTCGGCCTCAACACCGGCGTTGTCAGCCACGCCGAGGCGCCCTTCGGCGGTGTGAAAGCTTCGGGTCTGGGCCGCGAAGGCGCGCAGGAAGGCATCGAGGAATACCTCGAGACGAAGGCGTTCCACTTCGGCGGGCTCTGACCGCCGTGCGACAGGGAAGGAAAAATTACGCGAAGCCGCACGGGCGAACACGCTGGACAAATATTCCTTGGTCTTCAACTTCAATGCGTGAAGGCATGTTCACTGAACGTGTGGAAGGCAATGAAGAGGTCTTTGCCAAACCAGGTGTTTGATCCCACGATTCGATGGTGCGAACAGAGGTGGTCGCGGAGATTTGGGCCAGTCGTCAAGATGGATCGCATGACGAAAGAAGTGATCCAAGATGAAGAAACGAAAGAACCACTCGCCAGAGTTCAAGGCCAAGGTTGCGCTTGAAGCGATCCGGGAGGAGATGACGCTGGCGGAGCTGTCCAAGAAGTATGGCGCTCACCCAACACAGATCGGCACGTGGAAGCGCGCTGCGACAGCAAATATGGCGACGGCTTTTACCCGCAAAGGTTCAGTGCCCGAGCCAGTCAGCGCCGCTGACGTCGACAAGCTGCACTCGAAGATCGGTCAGTCGGTGGTGGAACGGGATTTTTTGGCCGAAGCCTCGCATCAGTTGCTCGGGACGCGTCCCTCTCGTGACCTTGCCGGTGGCAAGGCACTGCCGGTCAACGGGACAAAAAAATGGTGAGCCGAGATCATAAGTTAAGCATGCGTAAACAGTGCGAACTGTTGCAGCTGTCACGGTCGCGGCTTTACTACCAGCCCGTTGGTGAAAGCGCCGAGAACCTGCGGTTCATGGAGATCATCGACAAGCAGCTTCTGGAAACGCCGTTGTATGGCCTCGCTGGAGGAGGAGAATGCAGCGCTCCAAACTTGGGGAGCAGTACAAGGTTGATCTGGGCACTCATGACCGGAGGAGGACATCCCTGCGGCAGGTCACGGGCTGACGTCAGACCGCGGACATGTCACGGGAGCACGTCTTCGGTCTTGCCGAACTCTTCGATACCGGCAAGAGCATCCGAACTTCGAACGGCGTCCAGGAACGCCGTCAGGACGCGTTTCGGCGGTTCGGTGTCGCGGACCACGGCGCAGACGGACACGGGCTGGGTCGGGTACAGGGGCCGATAGTCAAGCTGATAGCGACGGCCGGCGACGGCGGTCAGCGAGTCCACGAGCGTCGGGCCGACGCGGGCCTCGGCCAGCAGGCAAGCGAGCGAGGTGTAGCGCACCTCGGCCCTGGCATTGGCACGAAGGCTTTCGGTCAGATAATTGTCCTGAAGGATCAGGTTCAGCTTGCTGGCGGGTTCGAACAGGACCAGCGGATAGTCGGTCAGGTCAGACGCTGCGATGGCCAGCTTTTCGGACAATGGATGGCCCGGCGGAAAGGCGCAGACCATCTGTGCCTTGGCCAGTTCCTCGATTTTCAGTCCGGGCCGCTGCGGGGGATTGAGAGCGAAGCCGATATCGGCGCGCCGCGTTTCGAGTGACTCGAACAGCCCGTCGATCCGCCGCGAATCCAGGTTGATGCGCACCTCTGGCCGGTCGGCGATGAAGTCGCGGATCACAGGCGGTATGAGGGAATTGGCTACAGGTGGGGTGCATACGATCTGAAGCGTGCCCATCGTGTTGGTTTTCCGGCTTTCCAGCCGCTGCGCAAAGACATTGTAGAGCTCGAAAATCGCCTCGCTGTCGCGAAAGATCTCTTCGGCATCCGGCGTGGGGACAAGGCGTTTGCCGACCCGTTCGAACAGCTCGAAGCCGATCTGGGTTTCCATCTGGCGTATGGCATTAGAGACAGCCGGCTGCGAAACCCTCAAGGTCGCGGCAGCCGCCTGAGTGGTGCGGCTGCGCATGACTTCCCGGAAAAACTCGAGTTGTCGAAATGTTAGCATGCGCGCTCCGTAACCTGCCAAATCCTGCGGCGTTATAAGTATGATTTATCAACTGAGGCCGTTTATTAATCAATAGTGATATTGCGAGCTTGGATCGGGCGTGCTGACCTGCTCGAACACGATCCTCGTGTGGCGGATGGTACCCTGAGGCCCAACAGCAACTGACGCGCCTCGACCCGTTTGCGTGGATGCCCGAGGCCACCATCAAAAGGAGCTTTCCGATGAGCTTGAGAAACACATTCACAGCCTTCGCGGTCGCCGGGCTGATGGCGAGCACGGCGTCGGCCGAGGTGCTGCGCTGGTCGTCGCAGGGGGACATCGTCACCCTGGATCCCTATGCGCATACCGAAAGTTTCACGTCCAGCGTGCTGCATCACATCTACGAACCCCTGGTGCGCCGGTCGAAGACGCTCGAGATCGAGCCGGCTCTCGCCACGGACTGGGAAATCGTCGATCCGACCCGTTGGCGTTTCACGCTGCGCGAGGGGGTGACGTTCCACGATGGCGCGCCGTTCACCGCCGATGACGTGGTGGCCTCGGTCGAACGGATGCTGCACCCGGATTCGCGGTCGCGCGGGAACCTGTCGCAGGTGACCGGCGTCGAAAAGGTGGACGACTACACCGTCGATTTCATCATGGACGGCCCCTATCCGCTATTGCTGAACGACCTCTCGGGCGTCTTCATCATGGACAACGAGTGGATGACCGAGCACGACGCGCTGGAGCCGGGCAACATCGCCACCGGCAAGACGTCTTATGCCTCGACCCATGCCAACGGCACCGGGCCGTTCGTGCTGGACAGCTATGCGCCGGACGTGGGCACCGTGATGTCGGTGAACGACAGCTGGTGGGACGAGCCCGAGCATAACCTGACGGGCATCGAGTTCCGCCCGATCACCTCGGACGCCACCCGCGTCGCCGCGTTGATGTCGGGCGAGCTGGATATGATCGCGCCCGTGCCGCTGCAGGATATCAACCGGCTGGAAGCCGCACCGGGCTTCAGCGTGGAGCAGGAACCGGCGCTGCGGCTGATCTTCCTCGGCCTCAACTATCGCGACGAGCTGCTCGGCATGCCGGGCGAGCCCAACCCTCTGCTGGATGTGAATGTCCGCAAGGCACTTTGGCATGGCATCAATCACGATGGCCTGCGCGAAAAGGTGATGCGGGGCAATTCCCGCACCGTGGGCAGCATGGTCGCGCCGCCGGTTCCGGGCTACTCCGAAGACTCGGATGTCCCGCTGGAATTCGACCCGGAGCTGGCGAAACAGATGCTTGCCGATGCGGGTTATCCCGATGGCTTTTCGGTCAAGCTCGATTGCCCGAATGACCGCTACATCAACGACGAGGCGATCTGTGTCGCCGTCAAGGCAATGTGGGAGCAGATGGGCCTGTCGGTCGCGCTGAACACCGAAAGCCGCGCGACCTATTTCCCCAAGGCATCCAATGGGGAAACCGACATCTACATGCTGGGCTGGGCGACCCTGCCGGCAATGGATGGCTGGAGCGTCATCCGTGCACTGCTGGCCACCCAGGACGGCAGCATGGGCGGCAACAACTACAACGGTCTGTCCGATCCGCGCATCGACGAGATCGCGGCGCAGGTGGCTGTCGAACTCGACGAGGACAAGCGCCGCGCCCTGATGTCCGAGGCGCTGCAGATCGTCCACGACGAAGCCTACTACATCCCGCTGCACCAGCAGCCGGTGGCCATGGCATTGCGTGACGGCGTGACCGTGCCGCAGTTCCCGGACGAATACATCCGCCTGTGGTTCGCGACCACCGAGTAAACTGATGGTCCGAATGCTCCTCTCCCGACTGGCGCAAGCCATGCTTGTCATGCTGGCCGTCACCGCGCTGTCCTTTACAATGTTCCGCTTCGTGGGCGACCCGGTGCAGCTTATGTCGCGAGAGGATGCATCCGTCACGGAACGCGAGGCGCTCCGTGACAGCCTGGGGCTCAACGATCCGATCCTTGTGCAATACGGCCGGTTCCTCGGCCGTATCGCGTCCGGAGACCTGGGCATCAGCTTCCGCAATCAGCGCGACGTGGCCGAGTTGATCGCCGAGCGAGCGCCCGCGACGCTTGAACTGGTCCTTGTCGCGACGATCCTGTCGCTGCTGGTGGGCATTCCGGCAGGTGTGCTTTGCGCGCTCAGACCCAACGGCGTCCTCAGCCGGCTAGTGCAGTCGGGGTCGCTGGTGGGGATATCCGTGCCGACCTTCGTCACCGGCACGCTGCTGATCCTGGTCTTTTCGGTGACCTTGCGCTGGTTGCCATCCTTCGGGCGGGGGCAGACGGTTGACCTGGGCTGGTGGACAACAGGCTTTCTGACGCCGTCCGGCCGGGCGGCCCTGGTGCTGCCGTCGCTGACGCTGGCGCTCTATTCCATGACCCTCATCATGCGGCTGATCCGTTCCGAAATGATCGACATCCTGTCCACCGATTATGTCCGGTTTGCCCGGGCACGCGGCCTGCCGTCGTGGTACATCCACTTCCGGCTCGCGCTGAAGAACGCGATGATGCCGGTGATCACCGTGACCGGACTTCAGGTCGGGTCGCTGATCGCCTTCGCCATCGTGACCGAGACGATCTTTCAATGGCCCGGGCTGGGGTTGCTGTTCATGCAGGCGGTGATCTTCGTCGATATACCCGTGATGACGGCCTACCTGCTGCTGGTCGCCGGCGTTTTCGTGGTCATCAACACGCTGGTCGATCTGACCTATGCTCTTGTCGATCCGCGGCTCAGGACGCGGGGCGTCTGACATGGCCAGCACGATGAAACGCCTGACACGGGTGATGCCGCCCTACGTGATGGTCGCCGCTGCCGTGGGCCTGCTGATTATCCTTGCCGCGATCTTCGCGCCATGGATCGCTCCGCAGGATCCGACGTCGACCATGAGCTTCAACCTGATGGACAGCGAACTGCCGCCGATGTGGGTCGAGGGCGGCGATCCACGCTATCTGCTGGGCACCGACAACCAGGGGCGGGACCTTCTGTCGGCGATCCTTTACGGGACCCGGATCTCCGTGATGATCGGGGCCGGCGCGGTTCTTCTGGCCGCGACGGTCGGTGTCTCGCTTGGGCTGGTTGCCGGGTACTTCGGCGGATGGGCCGAGACCGTCGCCATGCGCGTCGCGGATGTCTTTCTGTCCCTGCCGGCGATCCTGCTGGCGCTGCTGGTCGCGGGCATCGCGCGCGCGCTGATCCCGGATGCCGACAGCGTCTTCTGGGCGCCGATCATCCTGATCGCAGCGATCGGCATCAACGAATGGGTGCAATACGCCCGCACGACGCGCGCCTCGACCATGGTAGAGGCGTCGCGCGATTATGTCCGCGCGGTGCGCATCATGGGGTTGCCCCGGTGGAGGATCCTGTTCCGCCACATCCTGCCCAATATCGTGGGGCCGATCCTGGTCATCTCGACCATCAACCTCGCCGCGGCCGTGCTGACCGAAGCAACGCTGTCCTTCCTGGGGGTGGGCATGCCACCGGATTACCCGTCGCTGGGGACCCTGATCCGCATCGGCAATGAATTCGCCTTTTCCGGTATCTGGTGGATCACGCTCTTCCCGGCCGTCACGCTGGTGGCGCTGGTGCTGGCCGTGAACATTACCGGAGACTGGCTGCGCGACCGGTTCAATCCAAAGCTTGAGGGCAAGTCATGACCGCCGCACTCGAGATCGACGGCTTGCGCGTCGAATACCCGCGCGGAGAGGACGGCACATTTGCTGCCGTGGACGATCTGTCGCTGGTCATCGGGGCAGGGGAGATTCATGCGCTGGTGGGTGAATCCGGTGCCGGGAAATCGACGGTGGGCAATTGCATCATGGGCCTGCTGGATCCGCCGGGACGTATCACGGCGGGGTCGATCCGCGTGGCGAGCCGGTCGCTTGATATCGCGACGGGCCAGGTCGAGGGGCTGCGCCCGGGCCGGGATATCGGTGCGATTTTCCAGGACCCCATGACCGCGCTGAACCCTCTCTTCACCATCGGCCGGCAATTGTGCGAGGGTATGCGCCATCACCTCAAGATTGGCAGATCCGAAGCGCGCGCCAAGGCCCTTGAACTGATGCGCGCGGTCGAGATCCCGGACCCCGAGACCCGGTTCGACCAATACCCGCACCAGCTGTCGGGTGGGCAAAGGCAGCGGGTGGTGATCGCCTCGGCGCTGTCTTGCGATCCGGGTCTTCTGGTGGCGGATGAGCCGACGACGGCGCTGGACGTCAGCGTGCAGGCGACCATACTCGATCTGCTGCGTGATCTCGCCAGCCGGCGCAAACTGGGCGTGCTGCTGATCACTCATAACATGGGCGTGGTCGCGCAGATTTCGGACAAGGTGACGATCATGCGCCACGGGCGCATCGTGGAGCACGGAGCTTCGCGACAGGTGCTGGGCGAGCCCAGGGCCGATTATGCCCGCGCGCTGATCGGGGCCGTGCCCCGGCTCGACCGTAAACTGCACCGTTTCCCGGTGACCGAGACCCAGAACACAGCCGAAACCGCCGCGCAGGCGCGGCTGGCCGGCAGGGTGCGCGGGGCAACGGACGAAGGAACAGACCTGCTGTCGCTCGACAATGTCGGGATCACCTATGGCGGTGGCTTTTTCGGTGCACCAGGGTTCAAGGCGGTTACAGGCGCCAGCTTTACCGTGAAACGGGGCGAGATATTCGGAATCGTCGGGGAATCCGGTAGCGGCAAGTCGTCTCTCGCCAGCGCCATCGCGGGGCTTCTGCCCATTGACGAGGGTCAGATGCGCTTTTGCGGGCAACCCCTCAAGATGCGTCGCGGCCAGTCGGTGCGCCAGGCAATCCAGATGATCTTTCAGGATCCCTATTCCTCGCTCAATCCGCGCCTGCGGACCGGAGCTGCTATTCGTGAGCCACTGGATTTCTTCGGCGCCGGCGATGGCCTGACACCCGAAACCCTGTTCGAGGCCGTCGGCCTCCCGCAAGAGGCGGCCGGTCGGTTCCCCCATGCCTTTTCCGGCGGGCAGCGCCAGCGGGTGTCCATTGCCCGCGCACTCGCCGGGCAGCCCGACTTGCTCATCTGTGACGAGCCGACAAGCGCGCTCGATGTAAGCGTGCAGGCCCGTGTCCTGAACCTGCTCAAAGATCTGCGCGACCGGACCGGGCTGACCATGCTTTTCATCAGCCACGACCTGAGTGTCGTGCGCCAGATGTGCGACCGGGTTGCGGTGATGAAATCCGGCCGCATCGTCGAGCTGGAAGAGGCCGAGACCCTCTTTACGCGGCCGCGCGATCCCTACACGCGCGACCTGCTTTCCCTTATCCCGACGCTGGATGGCCTTGCCCCGGCGCCACAACTTGCAGGAGCATGACTTGGCTGACCTGATCATCACAAACACCATTGTCGTTACGGTCGATCCCGAAAGGCGCGTGCTGTTCGATTTTGCCATCGTCATCAAGGATGACCGGATCGCCGACATCGGGCCTTCGGCCGATCTGGAGGCAAAGTATGCCGGGATGACGACCATCGACGGGACTGGCAAGGTCGTGTTGCCCGGACTGGTCGATGTCCATGCCCACGCCGGACACGGGTTGATCAAGACACTGGCTTCGGGCGACAGCCCGAAGTGGTTCGACGCGTGCCGGATCGCCTATACGATCGCCTCGACGCCGGACTTCTGGTTCGCCGAAGCGCAGTTGGCGGCCCTGGAGCGGGTCCGGTTCGGGGTCACGACAGGGGTGTCCTTGCTGGGCGGTGGCGATTCCATAATGCGCACCGATGATCCCGATTACGGAGACGCCCATTGCGATGGCGTGGTCGAGGTCGGCACACGTTCGGTCGTGGCCGTGGGGACGACCCGCCCGCCACATCCGCTGACCTATGCACGCTGGGATGGTGACACGGCGACCGAGTACCCGGTGGATTTCGATCGTCAGCTCGCAACCTCGGACGACCTGATCAAGCGTCGGCATGGCAGCGAGGGGCGGAGGATCAACTTTGCCCTGCTGACCCCGACGCTGCGCTCGGAACATGTCGATACGCTGGGCGAGGAGAATCTTGCCGAGGCGCGGCGCCAGGCGCAGGTGGTTTCGGCCCGGGCTCGGGACTACGGGATCGTCTTTACTCAGGACGGGCACCGCAACGGATCCGTCGCCTACGCGCACGAGATGGGGATTCTCGGCCCCGAGGCGCTGTTGTCGCATTCGACGGACCTCACCGATGCGGAAATCGCGATTTGTGCCGAGACCGATACCAAGATCGCGCATAACCCTTCGGCCATCGCTTCGGTCTTTGGCCGATGCCCCGCGCCCGAATTGATGGCGGCAGGTGTCACCGTCGGGCTGGGGTCGGACGCGACCGCGCCGGACCGGTCGGGCGACATGTTCCGGCACATGCAGCAGCTGATGCACTACCATCGCCGCCACTTCCGCGATCCGTCCTGGTTCCCGCCCGGTAAGGTGCTTGAAATGTGCACGATCGACGGTGCGAAGGCGCTGGGGATGGCGGATGACATCGGCTCTCTCGAGGTCGGCAAAAAGGCCGACATGATCCTGATCGACATGCGCCGCCCGCATCTTTACCCGGCCAACATGCACGTCAGCCACGTGGTCAATTTCGCGAACGGCAACGACGTGGACACGGTGATCTGCGACGGACAGATCCTGATGCATGGAGGCGAGGTGACGCGCGTGGACCAGGACAAGATCCTGGATGCGGCACAACGCGAGACCGACCTGATGATTGAGCGCGGAGGGCTTGCCGACCTGCTGTCGGTCCCGGAGGAGTTCTGGGGGTCGCTTCGGATGAACGCGCAGTAGGACCCTGTCAGGGAAACCGGCGGGCTCTGTCTGGGCAACCTTGCTTGCGGCAGGGAAGGGGGCCCGGATAGCGCCGCCGGGTGAAGAAACGTGAGCCGTTCAGGGACTTCAAGTCCGGCCCGGGGATCATCTGTTGGGCGGTTGTGATGGCAATCCGTCTTCGGCATCTCTGTGAGACGTCGAGACTCTGCTTCACGAGCGGGGCGGCGATGCCAGCCACCAGACGGCGCGGTTCTGGTTCCATCGCTTTGGTCCGGTGTTCGTGTCCGAGATCCGGAAGCGGCGGATCGACGGCATGCGGTCAAGCCACTGGAGGTGGCATCTGGACGAAGTGTCCGTGAAGATCAACGGCGCGCGGCAGACCTGCGGCGGGTCGTTGATCGCTTAAGCCCCGCCTGTCTCCGCGGTGCGGCTGATCCTGGCGACCGTGCAGGGCGGCGCCGCAGGACCGAAGCCGGTCCGTCACGATGGCATCAGAGACATAGCTTGGCCGTTTCAGCATTTCCCGTAATGATTTCAGTGCCCGTTTTCGGTCCTGTTTCCGACTGTGAATCACGCTGTCAGGACCAAATCAATGCCTTCTGAAGCCAATTCATGCCTGATCCTATTCAAAAGGATGAGGAGTAACCTGCAGCCGTGCCGAACTCTGCACCATTTGCGGTCACTCTTACGTCACAAGGCTGGACGGGGTGGTCGTGATTGGCCTGGCGACTCGACTCACGGATCTTCTTTATCTACCGCTTGGAATGACTGCTTTCGGTAAATCCTGTCGTTTCATGTCTGGTTCGGATCGCGCGAGCGTCACTGGCCGCCGATCTGCCTGAGCGGAGAGTATTGATTTGCGTGTTTTGCGTATTCTGGGCTTTACTGCCGCCTTCCTCTTTATTGTCATGCTACTAATTGCCGGCGGCATATGGGCCGGCTATTCTCTGAACACCGCCTTGCAGAACCGGTTCAGCTTTCCGTCTCAGATAGCGTACAAGCTCAATGGCATGTACAATTCCTACCGCGGAAACAGATCTGACAACAGTGAGACAGTCATCTCCAACAGACTGATCATGAAAAAGGAAACCGTCTTTCTGCCGCTCTCCGCCACGGACTTCGCGGGTGGCATCGCGGCGATTAACGGCAACACGGTGCTGGTGACGGACCGACTGGGCAAGCTGTTTTCCGTTACAGGGCCGGATATTTCTGAATTGGCGCTGCAATCGCCGGACAATAAGGCCGATCAGCTGCGGGAGCAGCTTGACGAAGGTCTGCTGGGCAATATCGAGGTCGATTTCAACTGGTTTCGATACAACGATATTCTTCCGGTGGTTCATGACGGTCAGGAATACCTTCTCGCCTCGTACACGGAATGGAATCCGGAGGAATTGTGTTTCCGATCCGCCCTGGCCCGTATTGCGCTTTCCGGCAGTGACCCGGCCACCTGGACCGGCGATCCGGACGACTGGGACGTCATACTGCGCACAGAACCTTGTCTGCCACCCTTCACCAGCGGCAAGGGGATCTTCGGGCTCGAGGCGGGCGGCCGGCTGGACCGCCTTGGAGAGACGACGGTGGCCTGGAGCTCGGGCTCCTATGAACGTGACGACCGGGTGACCGGGCTGGACTTCAAGGAGGCGGCGCTGGCTCAGAACGAGGCGACCGATTATGGAAAGCTGATGGAGGTCGATTTCCTGACCGGCGAGCATCGGCACCTGGCGCGGGGGCTGCGCAACCCGCAGGGCGTGTCTGTCGATGCAGAAGGGCGGATCTGGGTGACGGATCACGGGATGCGAGGCGGGGACGAGCTCAACCTCGTCTTCGAGGGTGCGAATTTCGGCTTTCCAGTGGTGTCCTACGGGACCAAGTACAACCGTGAGCCAGCGGGCAATCAGGAGACCCACAAGAACCACGAGGGCTTTGACAAGCCGGTGGTTGCCTTCGTCCCTTCGATCGCGCCGTCGTCGGCTCTGGCGATCGACGATTTCCATTACACCTGGAACGGCGATGTCCTGGTGGGGGCGCTGAGCGGCGCGGTGCACCGGGTGCACATCGAGGACGGCAGGGGAATGTATGTCGAAGCGATCCCGCTGGGTATCCGGATCCGGGACATGGCCTACCTGAGCGATCCGAGGAAGATCGTGCTGTGGTCGGACGATCGCCGCATCGTCTATCTCTCTCGGGACAGCGCGCCCGATCCCAACGCCGAATTCCAGATGCAGCTGGCAGAACTTGCTCCGACCGCGGAATTGCATGAGGCAGCAGAGGACACGTTCAACGCCTGCCTGCAATGCCATGGCATGCTGGAAGGCGAACACGGCGCGGGACCGTCGCTTTATCAGGTCTGCGGGCGCGAGCCCGGGTCGAGCTCTTTCGACGGTTATTCCGGCGCGCTATCCTCAGTGGGTGGCATTTGGGGGCAGGAGAGCCTGAAGTCTTTCCTTCTGGATACCGAGGCCGTGGCGCCCGGCACCACGATGAGTTGGGTCATGGAAGACGAGGGCGTAGCTGACTTGCTGGCGAGCTCATTCTGCCGGATGTGATCGTGATCTAACCCAAGGCGTGGCTAGGGCCATCTCCGGCGGAGGGACCGGCCGCCAGCCCGTGGTTGACCTGCCATGGGCCTCTAGGGGGACGTTGCAGCAGAGTTACGGAGGCGGCACAGCACGGAAGGGGCCGTGTCGCACCGCCTGAGCCTGACCAAGCGGGACCGCCTGGGAGAGTGCGCATGACGCATGCCCCGCTCGGCCCTTTGTTGTAAGAGGCCGTCTTCCCGCAGGGGGGCATCAGGATGCCGTCAGCGTCCGGTCCCGCGACAGCACCAGACCATGGTTCCGGACACCGGCCGAGCGGGATATCCGCAAAGGCATTTCCAGGTCGTCAGCGGTCGACTGGCCGGCCGGGACGATGAACAGCCCGATGTCCAGCTGCTCGGTCGGCAGAAAGGCATCCGACAGATCAACCGCAGCCGGTGCATCCAGGATCACCACGTCAAAGAGATCGAGCAGCGAATCCATGATCGTCTGGAACTTTGCCGTGTCGAACACCACCGCCGGGTCGCTGCCCATCGGGATGGTCGGCATGAAGTAGAAGCCGAGATCCTTCAGTTCGATCACCGCGTCATTCATGTGGCATTCACCATAGAGAACCTGCGCCAGGCTACCTTCGGGCATCGGATAATCGTCGCCCAGCAGCGTCGTCAGTTCGGCACGGCGGATGTCTGCATCCACCACGACACAGCGATAGCCCCTGTGCGCCTTCGCCCAGCCAAGCATGAGCGCGGCCAGCGACTTGTCCGAACAGGCCTCGATCGAGCTGAGCACGATGGATCTTGCCGTCCCCCCCGAACGCATGTCGGCGTTGCTGGCCAGCCGAAGCGCCGCATGCGCCAGCGGCCCGTCGGGGCGTGTCCGCATCGCGCTGAGCACGTTGCTCGGGCGGGACGACCGCGACGCGAGGCGCGGGATCCGACCATAAACGCTGACGCCCGTGCGGCGTGACAGCTGCTCGGCGGTCGAGATCTTCTTGGGTGCCATTTCCATCATAAGGATCAGCATGATCCCGGCAAACATGCCACCGACACCGGCAAGGATTACGCTGAGTTTCTTTCGCGGGTAGACAGGGCTGTTTGGCACGCCGGCGTAGGAGATGACGTCGGCATCCGGGGTCTGCAGGTTTTGAATTTCATTGGCTTCGCGGAAGCGCCCCAGGAATTCCTGATAGACCCGCTGGTTGGCGTCGACGATCCGCTGTAGCTGGTTAAGCTCGATCTCCTCCCCGGTGAGCCCCAGGATCGTGGTGGACAGCTCGCGCATGCTCGCTTCGAGCGAAGACACGACCACGCCCAGCACCGCAGTGCTGTTCTCAAGCCGCGCGATTTCACGTTCCACTTCCAGCGAAAGACCCTCTTCAACGCTGTTGATGGACCGTTCAATCGACAACACCTGCGGGGAGTCTTCGCCGAAATTGCTGATCGCGGCCGCTTTGCGGCGGTTGAGTTCGCCCAGCTCGGCGCGATATTCGAAAGCCTCGTCCGAACTGATCAGGTTGGCGGCGGTCATCGGCCCGCTGCTGTCCATGGCATTGCGCATCTTTTCCAGCGTGGCGGTGACTTCGGCCAGCTCCGAGCGTTGCGCCACCAGTCGTGAAGTCAGCTCTCTCAATTGCTGGTCCAGTCGCTCGCGGCTGTCGGCCTCAGCATCCATTGTGGCCCGGAACTCGAATACGTCCCGTTCCGAGGCTTCGAGCTGTTCGGCCAGCCCCTCGACCCGCGTTTCCAGCCAGGTGGAGAAGCGCCGCGCGGCCTGGAACCGCTTGTCCGAAAGGAAGCTGATATACTCGTCCATCAGCGTGTTCACGATGGCCGCAGCAACCCTCGGATCACTGGACGAGGCGGAGACCTGTACCACGTAGGAACTGCCGAGCTGGCGGACGGAGATACTGTTGCGCAGTTTGCCGACTACGGATTCCATGGCGCCCAGTTCGTCGCTTCCGGTGACGGCGGCCTGGTCGATGGCCGAGGGCTCGGCATCATCAACCTCGTCAGCTGCTTCGACCGGTTCCTCTGCCATGCCCAGGATCGATTTGATCCCGTTGGTGGTGCCCGACACGATGCCCTGCACGGTCGACTTCAATGCGCTCGGCTCTTCGGGGGGCAGCAGGTCGGGGTTGAACTCGGGCACAGTGTCCAGTTCGAGCCGGCGCGCCACACGGACCAGCAGAGCGTTCGATTGCAGCACCGCAAGCTCGCCCTCGATAACCGTGTTCGACAGCGACTGGGACTCGACCAGGTCAAAGGTATTGCGCGAGCTTAGACCCTGTTCCCCCAGCAGCATCTGCGAGTAGGCGGCATATCGTGGCGTCGCCCCGGCCAGCATGACAATCGTCGCAGCGACGGCGACAACGGTGCAGGTCACAATGATCCAGGCCTTCGCGCGCAGAGCCCGCATCAGGTCGCGGGGTCGGAAATGCGCCGCCTCTTCGCGGGGACGCGGCAAGTTTGCGAGATCGGCCAGGAAATCTTGTGGGTGTGACAGGCTGCTGGTGTCTTCTCGGTTGAATGCGATCTTTGGCCTTGTTTCGGAAGGGCTGATGGACATGACGCGTTGGTATCCGGAAAAACAAGAAACTGGGCGAAATACTGCTGATTATCGTCGTTAGAGGCGCACAAGAGTCAAGCTGAGCCCGCCACCGGGAAGGGATTGCCATGGCTTGTGTTTATGTTGGCATCGCTTGCGGCCTAAGGGCGGCGGGATTGACCCCCAAAGACTGATATCCGCATGTTTTTTGATCGCAATCTGGCTATTCCAGCGTCCGCCGTATTTCTCGAATCGCTTGTTGTTTTGGGCCTATTATCATGTTCCCTTTCCCCACCGGGCGCCGCAGGAAAAACCGCAGTGCTCAAAAAACAGGTAATCTTCAGGGCTGTCGCAAAGGGGGCGGGGTGAAAGCCTGGGCCGGATAGCGTGAGCCGAACCGGGGCTGAAGCGTGTCGCGCACCGCAATCAGTGCTCCCATGTAGAGCAGCATCGTGAAGTTTGAAAACGGTCGCAGCAATCCGGGCTCGGTATTGTTGCGGGCCAGGATAACCGCGGCAATCAGAACGAAGAAGATACAGGGCATCGTCGGATTTCGTACCGTCGCCGCGATGACCTTGCAGACCGCCCATAAAAACCCGGTGATGCCGATCGCCAAGCCGATCAAACCCTGGTGCACCGCAGTCTGCAGGTAGGAATTGTGAAATGTGAAGGTCGAATGGAAGCCCTTGTGGAAATCGATGTAGATGCGCCGCGACAACGAGGTCCAGTCTTGCGGCCTCCAGAACCCGCCTTCGCCGACGCCCAGAAGGGGGTGTTCGCGGATCTGCTCAAACGCGTAGCCCCAGAGCACCGTGCGTCCTGTCAGGGTCGCATCCTTGCCGAATTTTTCAAGCACCAGGCTGACGAGATCCACGTCATGCACCGCGAGGATGGTTGCGAGCGCCAAGGATGTCGTTGCCATGAAACCGAAAAACACCACAAGTACCATTGGGTGAAACAACCCGCGTCCCCGCACCAGCAGGCCGAAAACCATCAGCGCAGCCACCCCGAAAGCGAGCAGGACAGCGGTGGCGGACTGCGCCTGGAACACCAGCTTGATCGCAACAGCGGCGAGCCCGGCAGAGGCGATCCTCATCCATTTCGGTTGTAGCGGATCAAACAGCACGCAGAGCGATACGGCCCAGAGGAGGACCATGGCCAGGCCCATCGAATTCTTGCTGGCAAAGACGCCGCGTGCGGCGACACCGCCGGTTGATGGCAGCAGCAGGCTCGCCAGCCCGTAGATCCCAGCAGCCAGCAGCAGCGATTGCAGGATTTGTCTGCGATCAAGCCGCAGCGCCGCGACGTAACATATCAGCACGGTCAGAAACAGTTGGGCCGTGGCCTTGATGATCGCCGCCTTGTCGGGCCCCCACAGAACCGTCAGCCCGCACCAGACCGGAAAGGCGAACAGGAACCAGTTGCGCATCAGAATCGGAAACAAGGCCTCGAAATCGCGGAGAAAAATCCAGCCAAAATAGAGCGCCATAGGATAAAGCAGTAGTTCGTCGCCGGGAAACTGCTTGAAAGAGACGACAAGCCAACCCGTTACCAGCACGTGGTCCCGCGTTGTCGCGGAAATGCGAACGGTTCCGCGGTCGGCAGATGCACCGTTCATGTTCGCAAGGGTCATCGGATTGCGCTTTCATGATGCGCAGGCTGGACGCAGCGCGCTTTAAGCTTGGCGCATTCAAAGATATCCAAGATACTTTCCAATACGATGACGGCCGTTGTTGAATGAGGATTCAGCCCCTGATGCTTTTTGCCATTTGTTCTTTTTTAGCTTCAACAAAAACCGCGTTTTCTTCGGCCCGGCGTGCCCTGCCGTCGCGTCCTCAGCCGATTTCGGAGGCAGGGGCATGAATGATACGCCCAGGCGGACAGGCATCGCCTTTGTCGGCTGCGGGTTTGTCTCCGATCTTTACATGGAGACGCTGCCCAATTGGACCGACGTGCTGGAGCATCTCGGTGTCTGGGATATCGACGCGGCGCGGCTGGAACATTTTACTCGCACCTACGATCTGCACGCATTCACCTCGTTTGAGGATTTGCTGGCGAATCCCGCGGTCGAGATTGTCGTCAACCTGACAAACCCCTCGCAGCATTACGCCATTTCGAAAGCGGCCCTGGAGGCGGGAAAGCATGTCTATTCTGAAAAGCCCCTGGCGATGGAGCTCGACCAGGCCGAAGAGCTCGTCGCGCTGGCGGCCGAGCGCGGGCTGCAGGTTGTCTCGGCGCCGTCGAGTGTGCTGGGCGATGCGGCGCAGAGGCTCTGGGAGGGTGTGCGCAGCGGGCAGCTCGGCGCGCCGCGTCTGGTCTACGCCGAGATCGACGACGGCATGGTCCATCGCATTGGCTACGAGACCTGGCAAAGCGTGACGGGCGCCTATTGGCCCGCGAAAGACGAATTTTCGGTGGGATGCACGCTGGAACATGCGGGCTACGCGCTAACCTGGATGGTGGCGATGTTCGGCTCGGTCACCGAGGTCACCAGCGTGGCCGCGCTGCTGATCCCCCAGAAAGGACCCCATACGCCGGACAATTACGTGACCCCGGATTTCAGCTGTGCACTGCTGAAGTTCGAGAGCGGCGTGGTGGGGCGCCTGACCAATTCAATCATCGCGCCCCATGATCATCATTTCCGGGTCTTTTGCGACGAAGGCCACTTTTTTGCCAAGGAGATCTGGGATTTTGGCACGCCTGTAAAATCAGTGCCACTGGCCACTTCGCGGCTCGCGCGGCAGCTGGAGAAACGGCTGGGCTGGGAAGCAGGGCGCAACCTGAACAAGACGCCCACGCGCAAAGTCATCTATTCGAAACGCGGCCATCCGATGGATTTCGCCCTCGGTCCCGCCGAAATGGCTCAGGCAATCAAGGTCGGCCAGGCGCCGCGGCTGGCCGGGGATTTCTCGCTCCATATCACCGAGGTGTCGCTGGCCATCCAGTACCCCGAGGTCTACGGCACGCCCTACGAGCCCAGAAGCCGGTCGCAGGCGATCATCCCAATGTCGTGATTTGTCCGCTTTGTCCGTCGCCCCTGCGCGGCGCCGCGGGCGTGACGAGCCGGCGTTTGCTTCAATACGATAATGCCGATGGCGGAGCGCATTGCTGTCTTCGTCGAATTGGGTCGTGCGCCTCAATTACCAGTTCGGCCTTCGGGCGTTGGCGCTCAGCTGCCCTGACAGGCCCGCGCGGCATCGACCACGTGATGCATCAGCTCAGGCGGCTCGACAAAGGTGTCGCGCGGCAGTGCAAGCAGCCGCTCCTGGCAGGCGAGTAACGGTGCGGGATCTTCCAGCAACGCACCCACGACTTTTGGCAATTCGGTGGCCACCGGGTCGGGGATGATGAGCCCCGCACCGTGCCGGTCCAGCCAGTTCGCCGTTTCGGTGCCGGCCGGCGCGAGCGCGGGCGTCGTGAAATAGCCGCCTTCGTAGATCCGGTTCGGCAGCAACCAGACCGAATTCGCCCCGGTCTCGTACCAGTCGCCAGCCCAGATCAGATCCACTCCGGCATAGATGCTTTCCAAGTCGTCCGGCGCCCGGTAGCGGCCGTAATAGGTGATGTTGGGGTGGGGCGCGATTTCTCCGTCCAGATCGGGGATCTCACTCAGCGCCGGATAGCCGCGAAGCACGATCTCCACCTGATCGGGATAGGCGGTGGCCACGGATTTCAGCAGATCCAGCGAACGCCGGCAGCGCAGGTTGCCAAACCAGCCGATCCGCAGCCGTCCCAGGACCGCCGGCCTCGGTGCCGTAGGCCGGTCACCAAAGGCGTCGCCCTCGATAAGCCGGTTCTCGATCAGGACATGCCGATAGCGGCCGGGGTGGCGTTGACGAAAATGTTCGGATTCGAAGCGGGGAGACGAGACCGCGACCAGTGCGGTCTTCTTCAGTAACCGGGCTTCGAGGGCTTCCAGCACGACGGCCTTCCAGCCGCCGCCGGTCAACTGCTTGTGGATGTCGAGACATTCGAACACCAGCGGCGCGGAAAGCCCCAGTTGCGTCTTCACCCGAACGGCAGTGGCCAGCATGTCGAGGTTGCGGGCCAGGATCACATCGGCCGCGTGCAGCGCCTCGGCATGGTCGCAGGCCAGTCGCGCGCCTTCGAATATCGCCTGCACCCGCTTGCGATAGGCGTTGTCGGCGGTTTCGCCCAGGTTCACCATCTCGAAGGGCACATCCCCGGGCGGGCCCCGGTGGTGCATGAAGCCCAGCACTTGAAACCCGGCCCTCCGGCAAGCGACCGCGCGACGTCGCACGGCGGCATCGTTGCAATTGTGGCCGAAATACGCGACCAGGCCTTCCGCTCGGTTCATGCCGGCGTTGCGGCCTGTTCTGTCGATCGCATACGCAGGCCAATCGGCACGGCGCTGAGAAAGCCAAGCCCCCAGGCGGTGTGCATGCAGATCAGCGCCGGAAAGGCCACCAGACCGCACCAGCAGCGGTTGGCCCAGGCGACCGAGACCGCCGCCGTCGCCACGACGCCCAAATAGAAGGCCGGCCAGACCAGGCCAAGGCTTGTGAATGGAAGGATTGCCAGCGACATGATCAGCAGAACCGCGTGGCACAACGGGATCAACTGCCGAACCGCGGGGCGGACACCATGCTTGAAACAGGTGCGCGCGCGGCCCATGCCATAATGATGATACTGCCGCCAGAGACGCTGCACGTTGGAGCGGGGGTAATAGCCGATGCGGATGTCCGATTGCAGCCAGATCAGGTGACCGGCGTTGGTCAGTCTCCGGTCGTATTCCGCATCCTCATTGGCGCGGAAGGTCGTGTCATAGCCGCCCAGGGTGCGAAAAACCTCGGCCCGGAAGGCCGCGTGATGTCCGTGATCGACAAAGCCCGACACTGCCCCACCGCGATGCGGCGAGCCGCCCGCGCCAAGCTTGCTGTCGGCGATCAGCGCCAAGCCGGTTTGGAAGAATTCGTCCTTGGCCACCGCATCCATTGAAATCACGATCGAGGCTGCGTCGGGGTGGGCGTCGAGCGTGGCAACCAGCCTCGACAGGAAGCCCCGCGGATAGTCGGCATGCGCATCGCATCGGACAATGACCCTGGCGTCTGCGAAATCGGGACCCAGCAGTAGGTTCATGGCGTGGGATTGGGTCTGCCCCGGATTGTGCATCAGCGATACATTGGCATAGCGTCTTTGCAGGGCGCCGACGATGTCGCGCGTGGCGTCGGTGCTGCCGCCATCGGCGACAATCACCCTGGTCCGCCGGGCAAAGGCATCATCGTCCAGCAGCGCGCCCAGAACGGTTTCGATATGCTGCGCTTCGTTCAGAGTAGGGATCAGAACAACGACGTCTTCGGGACGCGTTGCGACTATAGCCTTGGTTACCATTGATAAGCCTCCTGGGGGAGTTTACGTCTCTCGTTAACGTCTGCCCCGGCCGCCACAGGCGGGCCGGACAGGGCGGGTGGCAGTGCAATCAGGTGGCGGAGCAGGCGCATTGCTGCGCCGGCATCCCTCTCGGTGAGCGCGTTGCGCACGCGCCAGAGCATGCCGCGCGACAGTTGGCGGGCGATCTCTCGGCCTGCGGCGTTTCGAGTGGAAAGCGCGGCTATGCGGCCACGAAAGTCGGCCTCGAGCACGTCTTCGATGCCGTGCTTGCCGGCCATGGCGCGGATTACGATGCCGCGCTCGGCATCGGTCAGGGGCCTGTCGAGCGCAGCATCGGCGGCTGCCTCGAAATCCTCCAGTGCGGCCGACCAATCGCAGCGACGCGCATAGACCGTGCCGCGCTGAAGCAATGCCGCGCGCCGCGTCAGCGTCGGATCGGTGCTGTCATACATCGCCTCGTAGAGCGAAAGAGGCAGGACAGAGCGGAGTTTCGCGAAGATCTCGCGGTCGGTCTTGCGCCAGACATCCTCGGAGCGCGCGGCGGCGTGCTGCGCGTCAGCCGGCCCGCGCAGGCCATCGTGCTTGCGCTGCAGGAACACGGTTTCCGGCACCAGCTCGGCCGGGAAGCGGGCCAGCAGGCGTACGGTCATGTCGTAATCTATCGACCGCTTGAGTCCGGTATCGAAAGGGCCAACCCTGTCGTAGCAACCGCGCCGCACGAAGGTCGCGTTCTGGAAGAAAAAGATGTCCTCGAGCGTATGCCGCAGGATTGAGCCGTCGATCGGATCGGGCCAGTAGCCGGTGTCGGTGATCTCGCGGCGGCCATCCTCGGGGGCGACGGAGAAACGCTGATGTCTGCCCGCGGCTATATCGGCCGTGTCGCTGTCAAGTACCGCGCCGAGACGCTCCGCCGCGTCCGGCAGGGCGGCGTCATCGTCATCGCAGATCCAGATGTAATCCTGATCGGCCAATGCCAGCGCGGCGTTCAGCGCCCGGGACTTGCCGCCGTTCTCGGCCCGTTTGTAGAGGATAGGCAGGCTGCTGCGCCCCTGCACCTCGGCCACCGCCTGTGCGGTGCCGTCGGTCGAACCGTCATCCCAGACAATGACCTGCGCAGGGGGGCGGGTCTGGGTGTCGAGGGCGTCGAGCGCCTCAATAAGCAGCGTGCTGCGATTGAAAGTCGGTACAATTGCGGTGATCTGACGTGCCAAGTGTACAATCCCCGGCCGATAAAGTGCAATCAACGTTGATCGCGTTACTCACAAATTCTGGCGGCGCTATACAGCTGCTAAAATCAATGCAAATATCAGAGCCAAAGGCCTTAGTGACATATTAACACTTTAAGCGGGAGTTCTTCACGATGGATTCGAAAGTTCCGGGCTGGACGCTTGGCAAATCCTGTATTGATCGTATTTTGGCCGCCTTTTCTTTCCTCTTGCTTCTTTTTCTGGCGATTTGCGAGCCTGCTCATTCACAAGAGTCCGCGCAATTCGTGTCGCAGTCGGCTCCGGGGCAATCTGAGCAATCGGTGGTGGCCTATACGCTGGGCTCCGGCGACCGGATCCAGCTCCGCGCTGTAATCTGGGATGAAACTCAGCTGGCCCACGTGCCTTGGGACGCCGTTAACGGGACCTTCACGATCTCGGCCGAGGGGCTTCTGAACATCCCGCTGGCCGGCCGGATCGAGGCCTCGGGGCTCAGCTTGCCGGACCTTTCCGCGCTTGTTTCGGAGAACCTGCAGAACCGGGTGAAACTGGTTGAACCGCCTTCGGTCACGCTGGAGATTGAGAAGTACCGGTCGTTCTTCATATTGGGTGACGTCGATCAACCCGGCGCCTATGAGGCGACGCCAGGGCTCAACGCGATCCAGGCCTATGCCGTGGCGGGCGGCGCGCCGGCGCTCCGCGATGCGCTCAACGGCGATCTGCGGTCTGTCCTGCGCGATGCTGGCAGCCTGTCGCACGTAAGGCGTGAACAGGTGCGGGCGCGCATCCGCGTGATGCGCCTGCTGGCCGAGCTTGAAGGGAGGGAGAGCTTTGCCCCCGACACCAGCGACATTTTCCACCCCGACGGGCGCGCGGCGCTGACCGCCTTGGTGGACGAAGAGCGCGCGGTGTTCGACGCCCGCCGCCGGGGCCGCATGCTTGAGACACAGAACCTCGAAGAGCTAAAGGTGTTGCTGACCACCGAGATCCGGAACCTGCAGGCCAAGCGCGACCGGCTCCAGAGCCAGATCATGACGGCGCAGGAGGCGATCGACGATGTGCAGGCGCTGGGCGAGCGCGGCCTCGTGCGCGACGATCGGATCCGCGATGCGCTGCGCGCGATGTTCGAACTGGAGAGCCAGGATTTCGACCTTCAGAACGCCCTTTTCCGATCGCAACAACGCATCAAGGAGGCGGACCGCGACATCGTGGGGCTGAACACGCGGCTTGCCACCGAGGTAACGGATGAGCTGCAAAGGATGAATGCGCAGATTGAGGAACTGGCCGTGCGGGCGGGCATGCTGACCAATCTGGTGCAGGTCTCTGGGCTAGATGTGCCTCAGTCGGAGCAGGAATTCGTCACCGAATATGTCTTGATCAGGGCGGGTGGCGATGGCAGCGAAGAGCGGGCGAGCCGCGCGACCCATATTGGACCAGGTGACATCTTGCGCGTGGAGCGCCGCGCGCTTGACCCCGCCAACTGATGCTGGGTGGGGGCCCGGACACCACATTCCCGAATGCAGCTTCTGAACGACGATCCGGGTGCCCTATGAAGCAGTGTGTGAGTTTGCCTTGCGATTCTTATGCCGTCAGCTCGGGCGCGGCGTGGGCCTAAGGCGCCATACGTTTGCCCGCCGCCTCGCTCAACTGTGACACCACGCGCAAAGCCGCGGGCGGATACCGCAACAGCGCCATCACCGCCCGGTCCGGGCGATGCGACTTCAGCGCGAACATCACTTCTTCACTGTGCATCAGGATGGCGAGATTGTGAATTCGGTTTGCCAGAAGACGGCGCAATTCGGGCGAGACATCGGAGCCGAGCGCGGCGGCAAAGGCGCGCTCGGCTTTCATCAGTGCCTGGTACAGGTGCGGCGCGACGATGTGGGAAATCGATCCCTCGGCTACGCGATAGAGGTAATCCGGTTCGGGCGAAACAAACACCCGGCCACCGGCCATGATGGCCGCCAGGATGATGTGGTAATCCTCGCTGTTGCGCAGGCCCACATCATAGCGGATCGCGTGGCGATTCAGGAAGTCGCGGCGGAATAGCGGTTTGAGGTAGCCCCAATTCTGGGTGCCCGGCGCCAGCTGGTTGTGGCCGACATAATCCTCGATGCTCAGCGGCGTGTCGGCATCCAAGCTGGCGGGATCGAGATAGGCCTCATCGTCAATCGGCCGGCCCTTGTCATCTACCCGCCGGAAATTGCCCAGCAGAATGTCGGCATTCTTGTCCTCGGCCATCGCGATCATTGAGGCTAGGCGGCCCGGTGTCATCGTATCGTCCGCGTCCAGCACGGCGATCCAGTCGCCGGTGGCGGCCTCGATGGCGGCATTGCGTGCGGCGGAAGGGCCACCATTCTGCTCAAGCCGAAAATAGCTCACTTCCGGGTATTGTGCCATCAGTGCCGGTGTCTCATCCGAGGACGCGTCATCTGCAACAACGATTTCCATCTGCACATCAGTTTGGCACAATGCTGCCGCAATGCTTGTTGGCAGCTCATTTACGGCATTATACGCTGCAATTATGGCAGTTGCGCGGGGTAACATCTCGGACTACCTTGCGGAATGTAATAGCATTGTATCGAACACAGGGAATATTGTTTCGTCAACCAGGAGCGAGGCTCTATGGGGCATATTTTGTACTCATTTAAACATTGCGCGTTTTTTGCGATTACTTTCTTAGCCCTTTGTGGCACAAGCCTTTTTTCCTCATCCATCACTTCGGCACAGGCTCAGACCCCAAAGGCCGAGGGTTTCATTGAAACCTTTGAAGATGTTGGATTTCGGACGCGTTGGTGGTTTTCCGATTTCGATTTCGGCGGCGATCGTTTTATCACCGGCTGGCGCCGCCAAATGGCCGGGGTTCAGATGCCAGTCACCAAACAGGCGATCAATGGCGGTGAGCTGGTGCTGAAACTGGCGCCGGCGCCGGAAGAAGAGCAAAAGGCATTCTTCGGCGCCGAGGTCCAACGGGACGCGTTGCATCATTATGGCGACTACGACGTCGTGATGAAGGCCGGAAGCGGCACCGGCGTAATTTCGTCCTTCTTCACTTATACAGGCCCGCATTTCGGCGATCCCCATCATGAGATCGATGTCGAGATCATGGGGCGCCGGACCGACGCGCTATACGTCAACACCTTCGTGGACGGTGAGCAGAGCGGTGGGACCTACGTGCCGCTGGGCTTCGATGTCGCTGAGGAGCCGACCCTCTTCCGGTTCGAATGGCGAGAGGATTACGTCGCATGGTTCGTGCGCGGCCAGGAAGTCCATCGCCTGACCTCGGATGACATCGTCATTCCTTCCGTCCCCGGCAAACTTTTCATGAACATCTGGAATGCTGCCCCCCGGCAGGAGGCCTGGGCCGGTCCGGTCGTTTACGAACAGAGCACCGAGGCACGATACTACTGCGTCTCATACCGGCCGCTGGGCGACCCCGGACAGACCTGCACCGACCTCGTCAACCCGCGGCCATGAGTGCCGGTCCCGATAATTCAGGTCCGGTTCCGGACGTAAGCGTCGTCATCGCAGCCTACAATGCAGAGGCGACACTGGAGAGGGCGGTGGCAAGCTGCCTGGTGCAGCGGGGCTGCGAGGTCGAGGTGCTGGTGTCAGACGATGCGTCGCGTGATGGCACACTGTCCCTCGCGCACCGGCTGGCAGAGGGGGATTCCCGCGTCGTGGTGTTGTCGGCCGAGCGCAACGGCGGGCCGTCGGCGGCGCGGAACCTGGCGCTGGACGTGGCCAGGGGACGTTATGCCGCCGTGCTCGACAGTGACGACATGATGGATCCCGATCGCCTGATGCAGCTTGTCGCGGCTGCCGAAGACGGTGACTGGGATTTCACCGCGGATGACCTCTACCGGGTCACTGAAGGGCAGGAAGAAGGCGAGCGCACCCGGCTGCTGGGTGGGACGATCGAGGGGCACGAGCCCATCGACCTCGCCACTTTTGTCGAGGGCAACCTCACGACCTATAACGGTGCGCGTGGAGAGCTGGGCTTTCTGAAGCCACTGATGTCGATGGAGTTCATCCGCAAGACCGGGCTGCGCTACCGCGAGGATATGCGGTTGGGCGAGGATTTCGCGTTTTACGCCGAAGCCTTGGTCGAGGGGGCGCGGTTCTGCCTGGTCAAACCGGCGGGATACCTTGCGGTCATGCGCAAGACGTCCCTCAGCGGGCAGCATGACACTGCCGCGTTGCATGCCCTGGTGCATGCGGGAGAAGCGCTTTTGATGCGGGCGGACCTGTCGGCGGAAGAACGTGGCGCGCTGAAGCGGCACCGCATCGACACCATGAAACGATGGGCCTGGATGCGACTGATAGATGCCGTCAAGGCGCGTGATGTCGGCGAATGCTTCCGCTCTTTCCTGGTTCCGATCCCGGTGGGCAAGTACCTCGTGTCCTGCATGTCCGAACAGGTCGTCTTGCGGTCGCGCGAACGCGCCCTGACTGCTTTGAACAGACGCCTTCAGAAGGGTGAAACACCAGATTAGGACCTGAATGCCAGAAACCGTATCCATAGGTGTGTTGGGCGCGGGCGGTATCGCGCGCCGCTTTGTCGCCGACCTCTCTGCGTCGCACGGCATCCGGGTGTCGGCAATCGCCTCGCGCCAGAGTGAACGCGCGCGCCATTGCCGTGACCTCGGCGGGGCCATCGCGGCCAACGCCACGATTTACACGGATTACGAGGCGTTGCTTGCCGACCCCAATGTCGACGCGGTCTACGTGGCTCTGCCGAACAGCTTGCACAAGCAGGTCTCGCTGGACGCTATTGCCGGGGGCAAGGCGGTGCTCTGCGAAAAACCGTTGGCGGACTCGGCAGCCGCCGTGCGCGAGATTCTTGAAGCTTCGCAAGCGGCGCAGGTCTTCTGCATGGAGAACATGTGGACCCGTTTCCTGCCGGTGACCAGGACCTGCCGAGAGATCGTGGCCGCCGGCGAGATCGGTGACATCGTGCAGTTCGACTGCAGCCTGGGCTATCCGCAATTCGAAACCCCGGGGCAATCGAATGTCGATCCCGCGCTCGGTGGCGGGGTTTTACTCGATCTCGGCGTGTACCCGATCTCCATGGCATTGCATTTCCTGGGCGACGTCTCTTTTCAAAGCGGAGCGGTAGAATATTCGGCCTTGGGGGCCGATCGCGACATGGCCACCCTGCTGACCTCTCGATCGGGGGCGGGGACAGTAATGGCCACGCTGCGTGCCAGCCATTCTGCGGTTCTTCGCAATACGATGGAGATCGTCGGAACCCGCGGCCGGATCGAGATCGATCCGGCCTTCATTGCGGCCAACTCTGCCCGGATCTCGAGATTTTCTCCGGTGTCCCCTGACGGTCGCGAAGGCAGCGGATGGAAGCGCAGGTTGAAGTCCAGTGCAATGGGCCGGATCGCCTTTGCCCAGGCGCGACGGCTGCTGGTCGGATCGGGTAAACGTTTTGGAACGTCCTATCCCGGTACCGGTATGCAATTTGCCGCCGAAAGCATGGCGCAAAGCTTGCGCGACGGCCGGATCGAAGCGTCCGAGATGCCGATGGGCGAGTCCTTGCGCGTTCTCGAGATCGTCGAATCAATCAGATCCGCCTAGGCTTTGGCCTGCCTCCGGCCATGCACAAATCGCACGGACCGAGAGAATCGGTGGATACTCGCCGATCCAAACGCATTGGCGTCTCGCCACAGTTTTGCCGATTTCTTCGGATTTCCCGCCTATAATCCGGGCAAGTTTGAAACGATTGTGAGTCTCTCTATCCCGTGACTCTATTATGGCCCATAAAGGTGTTAATATGATCGCCAAGGCTTAGTAGATTGTGAAAAGCTTTTAGTGGCGCATTATGCGCATTTGCCTGTTGGGGGAAGCATCTAAGCTTAAGTCTAATCGCGCCTGGTCTAATTTAAAGTGCTTGCCTCTGTTTCTGCCTTGGAGTTTTTCATGTCGTTTCATACCAGTGACCTGAATTCCGAACTTGCCCCTGTTGGAAAACGCGCCTTCGATATTGTTTCTGCAATAATGATGATCATAGTTTTCGCACCGCTGATGCTCTTCATCGCGGCGGCCATTTCCCTCACCAGCCAGGGTGGCGTGTTCTTTCGCCACCAGCGGATCGGGCGGGATGGCGTTCCGTTCATGTGCCTGAAGTTCCGGTCGATGCGGCCGGATGCCGAGCAAGTGCTGAATAGCATGCTCGAGACCAATCCGGCGATGCGCGAGGAATGGGAAAGGGATCAGAAGCTATCAGATGACCCGAGGATCATTCCGTTCGTCGGACATCTCATGCGCAAGTCCAGCCTCGACGAATTGCCGCAACTCTTCAACGTCCTCGCAGGTGAAATGAGCATGGTGGGTCCGCGTCCCGTGACCCGCGAAGAGCTCGAGCGCTATGGGCCGTACAAGATCCACTATTTGTCCCTGCGGCCGGGATTGACGGGGGCCTGGCAAATAGGTGGCCGGTCGGATTCGTCCTATGACGAACGAATTAGAATGGACACCTGGTATTGCCAGAATGCGTCACTGGCGACCGATGCAACGATCCTTTTCAGGACTGCAAAGTATTTCATGTCGGGTCGCTTAAGCGGAGGTCGCTGATCAGCGCCGGACCCGCGACCAGGGTTTGCGGTTTTCCTCGGGGTCTTGACCTTTCTTTTCGGGGAGAATCCAGACCCAAACGACAGTAACCGGGATACTCGCGATCCATGCGCCAATTACCCAATATACAACCGGTCCCCCGAAGAGGAAGTAGCCAACGGCCGCCGCTACCGCGGAGACCGCCAAGGGTCGTACCAGATTTCGTAGGAGCATGATGAGACCTGTAACACACTCAACTTACGGTGTGAATTGCGAAAGTGATGTCTCCTGTGAACGGCGGAAAATCACCGTCGGCATCTGCACGTTCCGTAGACCTTCGCTTTTTCTGACACTCGAGAGCATCGCGGGACAGACTGGTATCCAAAAACATCTCGTCAAGATTGTTGTGTCCGACAACGATGAGGTGGCGACGCTGGGAGACGAACTTGACGCCTTCGCTCGCGGTCGAAAACTTGATATCGAGTACATCCACGCGCCAGACCGCAACATATCGATTGCGCGCAATGCTTGCCTGGATCACGCCGATGGTGATTTCCTGGTGTTCATCGATGACGACGAGATCGCAGAACCGAACTGGCTGCGGACGATCATCGACGCCGCTAAGGACACAGGGGCCGGCGTCGTCTTTGGGCCGGCGCATGCAGTTTATGCCGATGATGCGCCGGGCTGGATCGTCGAGAACGATTTCCATTCCAACATCCCGGCGCCCACGCGAGGTGTGATCGAAACAGGCTTTTCCAGCAACGTGCTGCTCGATCTTCGGAACCCTTCGGTGCGGGGTTTGCGCTTCAGCCTCGAGTACGGGAAGACCGGCGGAGAGGATATCGATTTCTTCTTCAGGGCGCATCGGCGCAATGTACCGATGCATATCTGTATGGAGGCCTCCGTCCGCGAACCGGTCGAGGAAAAGCGCATGTCGGGCGGATGGGTGTTGCGGCGCAGGTACCGGACGGGCCAGATCTATGGCCATTGCGCGATGACCAGCGGCACGCGGGCGGGCCTCGGTCCGCGATTGAGCCTCATGGCACGGTCGCTGGCCAAGGGGCTCTATTGCGGGGTCCAGGCCATCCTGCCGCCCTGGGGCCTGAGCCGGACGGTGTTCTGGATCATGCGCGCCGGCTTTCATGCCGGCGTGGTCACAGGCGTGTTCTCCCGCCCCAAGAGCGCCTTCTACGGCGTTGAGACTGCAACGCATTGAACCGGTCGCTCCGGCAATCGGGCCAGCCTGATCGGAGCGACACCTCGACATTCAAGGCGGACAATTCGGATCGGACTGCCCCATGAGAAAACCTGACACCCTCGCCTTGTTCTACGATGGCTACGAAAAGCGTGCCGCGGAACAGCCACTCGATCGCTTGCGCAGCGAAGCGCGGGGCATGATGCGTCAGGCCTATCGGCGCTTTAGGAACTTGCAGCCCTATACCGGTTTTTACACAGCATTTCTCAATCTGAAGCGCAGCCTTGAATCCGATGGCATCCGCGTGCGCATCAACGATTTCTCCTATGCGCGGTCCAATCCGAACATGCCGATCGGGCTGACGGGCTTCGACACGGTCTACAAGAACGTGCGCCTTGGGAACCCGGCGATGTTCGGGCCGGGGCAGGTGCCCGATCCGAAGGATGTTCTGGACGTGGTGGACGCCTGCAACCTGGAGATCGTGACACAACCCTGCGAATGGTACTGCCAGCTGTGGCGGCCGGTTCTCGGCGATCGGGTCAAGCCGATGTTCGTGGGCATCGACACTGACGCCTGGCCCGATCAGTCAGGTCGGGACAAGAAAATCGATGTGATCCTGTACGACAAGATCCGTTGGTTCCGGACGGACCGGGTGCCCGAATTGCTGGATCCGCTCAAGGCACATCTGGAAGCGCGCGGGCTCAGCTATGTGGTGCTGCGCTATGGCGAGCATCACCTGAGCCAGTTCCGCAGCGCCTGCGCCCAGGCCCGCTGCATGGTCTTCATCTGCGAGCACGAGACCCAGGGGCTGGCCTATCAGGAGGCGATGTCGGCCGGCCTGCCGATCCTCGCTTGGGATGAAGGCCAGCTTGCTTCGCCGAAGGACCGCGAACAGGCCCCTCCGGGGCTGGCTGTGTCGTCGGTGCCCTATTTCGACGAGCGCTGCGGGATGCGGGCCAAGGCGGCCGACCTGCTCGCCTCCTTCGATCCATTCTACGATGCTTTGCCAAGCTATCGGCCACGCGAATACGTTCTCGAAAACCTCAGCCTCGCCGCCGGCGCTCGCCGTTATCTCGAGTTGTTCGAAACCCTAGGCCGCTGAGCGGCCGCTGAGGGTGTGCTGCGACGCCGCGCCGAGGCGAGGGACGGGAAGTCGGTGCGCGCGTAACCTGACGGGCGGGGATGAAACAGGCCGCGCTGGCGCGGGCGGGTCTGTCTTGGCTGGTGTGATTGAGATCAGACCGATCGTGGCCGGGCTCTGGCCCGCTTGCCGGACGGCTGCGGGGGGCGACGGATCCGGCGCTCGGTCTCAGGCCGCCTGACCGCGATCCATCGGCTGCCACGATTTCCAGACCTTCCGCAGATTCATGTCGAGCAAGGTGTCGAGCCCTTCGTTGCGTTCGCTCAGATGCGCGGCGAGATAGCTTTCGGTTTCGGGCTTCATCGGCGGCGCCTTCTCGGCCCGGAACAGGATCGGGTTCACCTTGTGAAACCACTTCTGATAGATCTTGTTGTTGATGTCGTCGCGTCGGGTCCAGTCGGTTTTCATGTGGGTTCGGTAGCGCAGGCGCGCGACGCGTTTGCCGACATGGTTCATCAGCATCTGGCCCCGCGGCCAGACCGGATAATAGCTTCGGTTGAACCAAAGATCGTAATCCGACACATCGAACCGCTCGATCCCGATGAAATCGGCAATGCGGTCCATGTTGGCCTGAATGTCCTTTTGGAAATCCTCCATCAGGATCACCAGCACCTTGTCACTGCCCAGTACGTCGAACCATGTCCGCAAATGCGGTGCATAGGTTGATTGCGCCACGATCTGCGGCATCGCCGTCAGCGCGTTCTCGAAGGAACAGGTCGCGCGCATCATCTTCATTTCGTGCCAGTATTGCGAATAGGCCCGCCGCACCGGATCGCGCAGCATGAATATGACCTTTGCGTCCGGCAACCGCGCCTTCACCCGACGAGGCGCTATCGGCGAGAACAGATACTGCGTGGAATCCTCCCCCAGCAGCTTGTGATTGCCCAGCTTCGCATAGAGCCCGCGATACCATTCGGCCCGCGCACCATCATCCGTCGCCGTGTCCAGCCAGTGCAATTGTCCGCCCTCTACTCGGAAGAAATCCGGCCAGTTGAGCGGATCGTCGGCATCGAAGAAATTCACTTCATCCTGCGGCAGCGCGATTTCGGGATGCTGATCCAGGATGAAATGCAAAGAGGTCGTCCCGCATTTAGGAGCCCCTCCGATGATGAAATCGGGTGCGGGGGCACGGGAGGCCGAAGCGGGGCGGCGGGTGAGCGGCGTATGTGTCACCTTGGGGTCTCCTCCGTTTGCGGGACATAGGGTGCGTGCGGGTCTGCCGGGCGCGCTGGACAGCGGGCTATTGGGGGCTCAGCGGCGGTGGCATGGGGGCGCTATTCGTGTTGATGGGGCGGGCCGACTGAGCGTCATCGGCACGGAACATACCGACCGCGCGGCGCAGGCCCTTCCAATTGATCGCGACCTCCACGCCAAGCCCGGCGATGCCGATCAAAATGGCGAGCCCGGCTGCACCCCAGTCGGATGGCGCCAGGATACGCGTCAGCTGCCAATAGATCGCGATGCTCACCGTGGCGACGGCCAGGCCGGGCACCAGCACCGCGATGGCGTCCCGGTAGCTCAGCGGGATCAGCTGCCGGGCCATCTGCCAGCCGCGCGGCACCATGATGAAGGACCAAACAGTCATCGATATGGCAACCGCTTGAAGGCTGTGGAAGGCCGACAGGCCCAGCACGATCTGCAGCACCATACCCTCGACCGTGATCCGCACCAGCCGGTCGGTGCGCGATAGCGCCCGGAACAAGCAATTGAGGAAGAACAGCACGATGGCTTCCAGCGTCAGCCCGCCAATCGACATGGCGAAGATCGGCGCCACCGGTCGCCATTCATCGCCCAGGAAAAGCGCGAAGATCGGCGCGCTGCCGGCGGCGAGCATGGCCATGGGGACGATAAGGATAAGCGCCAGGAGACGCATGGAACCCAGATATATCTCGGCCAGCCGTTGGGGATTGCCCTGGGCCTTGGCCATGCGGACATAGACGATGCTGGACATGGGCCCGGCGATACCGAATTGCGCAAGCCGGCTGAAGCGCTGGCTCATTGCGAAGTAGCCCACATCCTTGGCCCCCAGCACGCGACCTATGATCAACACAAGGAACTGCCGGCGCACCGTTGAGAGGATGCTTTGGATGATCGTGTCGCGGGCGAAAACCAGGTGATGGCCCAGCTTGTCGGCGCGGAACACCCAGGCGGGGCGGAAGGTGCTGAGCCGGACAATGCCGACGAGCCGCACGAGCGCAAGCGCCAGCTGCTGCGCCACCAGCGCCCAGACGCCGGCGCCAACCAGCGCCAGCCCCACGGCCAGCGCCAGGCTGACCGTCGTGGTCGTCATCTGCACCCGCGCGATTGCGTTGAACTTCTCGCGCCGTTCGACTTCCGCGTTTGGCGCAGCCGTTATCGCCTGGACGAGGGGCACAGTGGAAAGCACAGCCAGCAGCCCGACCAGCCGTGGTTCGTCGTAGAACCAGGCCATTACCGGGCCGAGGGCGCAGGTGATCAGCGCCAGCCCCAAGCCCACCGCGACCATCAGCCAGAAAACGCTGGACCATTCCTCGTGATCATACTCGGACGCGCGGATAAGCGAGCGCCCCAGACCGGAATCGCTAAGGGTCTGGGTCAGGATCACGGCCGTCATCGCCAGCGCCATGATGGCGAAATCCTCGATGGACAGTTGCCGGGCCATGATCGGCAGCACCAGAATCTGCGAGACCGCCAGGAAAACGCGGGCCGAGGCCAGCGATCCGACGCTGACCAGAAATCCGCGTGCGCCCCCGGTTTCGCTGCTCCATTTGTTGGGAGGCCTGGGGCTCATCCGCGTGCTCCGGGAACTGGTACGGCGTGCTGGTGAGTGCCGGAATTCAGGCGGCCGCACATATGAAATCGTGAAATCAGAGATGTGCCGCAGAATTGACGGCCATTTTCGAGAATGTCTTTTTCATATGGCCCGAAGCGCTATTTGCGGCAAGCTTTCCGGTGGTCCGACACGAATGTCAGGCGATCCATGTCCGATTCAGCGCATGCAAAAGGCATTTCCGGCAGGCTCGTGCGTCGCAAAGCCCAAATCCATCCCGTGGCACCGGCCCGATTCGATCAGGCCCGCCAGGGTTGTAAAATTTCTGTCGAGTGTTCTGTCACTGCGGACGGTGCTTGCGACACCCGTCGCTGCCATGCCGAGCTCGTCGATCACACCGCGGAGCCGGTTGTCCCAATCCGCGGCAATGGCCGGGCTTGGAAGCCGGACTGCCTGTCGTTCGATTGGCGCAACAAGGCCGTCCCCAGGCGCCTGCGCGCGTCACGGGAACCTCCAGGCGATCACGGCTTAGAAGGCCCCGCGCTTCGGCGAACACCTAGGGCAGAGTGCCAGACGCCGAACAGGCCGGCAGCCAGAAGCGCCAGACCTGCGAAACTGCCGCCGCGCAGGCGCATCTCAGATCGCGGCGACGGCTTTCGCCAGAAGATCGCGGACCTCACCTGCAACAGCCGTCAGTTCGGCGTTCTCGATCGCCTGCATTGAGGCAACCGGATCGATGGCGCTGACCTCCACGCCACCCTCGACCTCGCGCAGGATGACGTTGCAGGGCAGCATCGCGCCCACCCGAGGCTCGATCCCGATCGCCTGATGCGCCATCTTCGGATTGCAGGCGCCGAGGATGCGATAGGCCGGCATGTCCACGTCCAGCTTCTTCTTCATCGTCACCTTGACGTCGATCTCGGTCAGCACGCCAAAGCCATTGTCCGCCAGCGCTTTTCGCGTCCGGTCGTCGATGCTGTCGATATCCGCGCCAGAAATCATTCTGTTGATCGTGTAGCTCATCGAAAAGCCCTTTCTCTCATTTGCTTCGGTCCTGCACCGCGGCCTTGACGGCGATCGGCGCCGAACACCTTCGCGAAACCGGCCACTGGCTGAACAACCAAGCGGCGACCCCGCATTTACCAGTCCGACGACGAGCTCGCGCGATGCGACGCTTCCGGCGGATGCGAAGTCCTCAGATGTTTGCCGCCATCCAAGCCTCTCACGTCAGAATTTCAAGCTTAGCCGCGCCGCCGCTCTTGCCAAGCGGCGCCAGCTTAGCACGGCTGAAAGGCAGGGCCGCTGTCCAAGCCGAAACGCGTTCGAACCCGTCCCGCACCACCCGTCCTCAGGCTGATTGTCGATGTCGAGGTTCGCATCATCGCCCGTGTCGCGCCGTCCCGGTCCGCCGCCATTGTCATTGCGAGGCGGCGGTGCCGGGGGCGGAGCGAAGTCCTGGTTGTCGAACTCGGTCGGCGGCCCGGTGCCGAACCCGCCGTCCGGGCTGCGCGACGAGCCCATTTCGACGAATGTCTGCCCGGCGTCGATCCGTGCGATGGCCAGGCGGAAGGCTGTGAGGGCTTCTTCGATCAGGGAACTGCCGTCGGGGAAGTCCTCCATCGTGCGGGGCAGTTCCTGGGTCTCGCCGGGAACCGGAGAAACCCGCCACATGGTCGAGATCGAGGTGATGATCCCGATCAGCTCGCCGTCCAGTCCCGACAGGTCGATCTGGCCGTCCGGATCGGGGTTCAGCGCCACGAGGATCTTCGCGATCCGTTCTCGAGGAAGATCTGGGTCGACACGTTGGTGCCGCGGATGCCCATGGTGGCGGCGGGGGTCGTGACATCCATGTCGCCGGTCTTGGCCACCTGGCCGGCGATGAACACGAAGCCGCCCTGGATCAGGTCGAACTTGCCGGTGTCGTTGCCGCCGCCGGGAGAATAGCCGAGCTGATTGATGACCATGCGCGAATCCGGAGCCAACGAGAAGGTCGTGCCGTCGGCGAAGGTCGTCGACAGCGTTCCGCCGGGTCCCGTCGACAGCACGTCGTTCTGGAAGATCTTCACCCCGACATTGAGCGGTTCGACCGTCCCGTCGGCGCGCGGCACGGTGGCCGGGCCCGAGATCTTCTCGACCTGGCCGACAGGCACGAGATCGGCGGCGCCGCCCAGCTGGACAAACTCCGCCGCACCGAGTTCACCGTCCGGCCGGACGCCGACGGTGTCTATCGTCGCGTGCCTATCGCCATGAAGGTGCAGGACGCACTGCGCCTGACCCTGTCGATGGAACTGCTGCGGGTCGCAACCGGGGGACAGGCCTTTGCCATCCGGTCGAACGAGGCCGGCATAGACGGGATCGTGGTCGCCGGGCAGTTTATCCGGACCGAGGCGGACGCCACGGTCTGGCCCCGGTTTTCGTACTCGGACCCGGACCGGTTCGTGTCGGCCGGCGATCTCCTGGCGGACCGGGTGCCGCCGGGGCGGCTGAACGGGCACCTTGTCCTGGTCGGCACCTCGGCGATCGGGCTGGAGGATTTCCGGGCGACCCCGCTGGGCGTGCCGATGGCGGGGGTCGAGATCCATGCGCAGCTTCTGGAAAACGTGCTGGCCGGAGAGCTGCTGCTCAGGCCGAACTTCTCGGATGCGCTGGAACTGACCATCGCCATGGCGATAGGCCTGCTGGTCATCGTGCTGGCGCCGATGATCTCGGCCCGAAGGCTGATCTTCGGCTCGGTTCTGCTGATCGGGGGTTACATCGGTTTCAGCTATTATATCTTCATCGACCGGAACCAGTTGCTGGACCCGACCTTTCCGGCGAGCGCCACGATCCTGGTGCTGATGCTGTTGTCCGGATCGAACTACCTGCGCGAGGAATTCCGGAAACAGCAGATCCGCAGCGTGTTCGGCCAGTACGTCTCGCCCGCGCTGGTGGCGCGGATGGCGGACACGCCCGGGGCGCTTCAGCTGGGGGGAGAGCGGCAGGACCTGACCGTGCTCTTTTCGGACGTCCGCGATTTCACGGCCGTGGCAGAGAGCTTCAGGGATCATCCCCGTCAGCTGACCCGGTTCATGAACCGCTTCCTTACCGAGATGTCGACGGAGATCATGGAGCGTGGCGGAACGATCGGCAACTTCATGGGCGAGGCGGTGATGGCCCTCTGGAACGCGCCGCTGGAGGATCCGAACCACGCCAGGCACGCCTGCGCCGCGCGCAGGGCCTCCTGGACCACGGCGAGTTCGACCTGCAGCTGCGCCAGCCGTTGACGGGCGCTGAGGGTATGGACCGTCCGGGCCGCCGCGAGCTCGTTCTCGGCCTGCTCGATCGAGGCCGCCAGGCGCTGCAGCCTACATCCGTTCGTAGAGCGCCTCGTTCTTGCGTTCGAGCAGGGCCGCGATGCGTTCCCTGCGGCCACCGTTGGAGATGTTCCAGTTCATCGACAGGCCCAGGTAGGCCCGGCTGTCGGTGCCGTAGGAGCCGTCGAGGTCATCGCCGACCGAGGCGGTCGCGCCGAGCATCACCTGCGGAAGGTGGTCGGCCTGGGCGGCCCGGCTTTCGAATTCGCGCGCACCGATCTGCGAATTCGCGGCCTTGATGCGAAAGTTGTTTGTCTGCGCGCTGCTGATCTGCACAACACTGGCCGTTGGCTGAATGATCGTGGTGAGGTCGGGCCCGGGAAATTTCGAAAACAGGAACGCGCGATGCTCGGCGCGATGTATGGGACAGCCATCCTGTCCTTGCGCAGTCGGGTTCGTGGTCGTCTTGCAGCCCCACGGGACCGCCTTTGCACGGCGGTCGTCTCGGGCTGCCACGCGACGGCTCGTGGCGGGTGCTATGCCGAACGGATACGGGAGGGGGGGCAGGGTATCCTGCAGGTCGATGGCTCTGCCGGGCTCTGTCAGAAGGGCTCTGGTCCAGACGGGCAGGACGGGTTCGGAGCATCGAGCCTGGGCCAAATCCCGGCCGCCCCGGACCGCCAGAGTCAGACCGAGTAACCGACGATCAGGTGCCGCAGCCCAAGGGCCGCGCCGGCAAAGATCAGCAGAAGCGTAAGAGGGGCGCTGTAGGCGAGCACGGAAAACGCCGAGACGCCCTGGCCAATGCTGCAGCCGAAGGCCAGGATGGCGCCTGCGCCCATCATCGCCGCGCCGAGGATCTGCCGTTTGAGTTCGCGGGAATCGTCGCAGGCCTCCCAGCGGAATTCGCGCCGCAACAGCGCCCCGATCAGGGCCCCCAGCAGGACACCGAATATGGAGCCGACGCCGAATGAGAGCGGTGTGCCGGATGCGGTCATCAGATAGATCAGGGTCTCCCCCAGTGGCGCGGCGAAGGTGTGGGTGCGGGCGGGGAAGGTTGAAAAGCCGACATCGGCGATCCATTGCGTGCCGATCCAGCCCGATACGATGGCGAGCCCGACCATGGCGCCCCAGAAGACCTGGCGGGGCCGCATCGGTACCCGCTGACCGGAAAACGCGACGCCGATCGGGATCAGGCCGATCGCCACGCCGCAGACCCAGGCCGGCAGGCCGGTTCGGGACTCGATCAGAAGCGACAGGCTTTGCGGGCTGTTCGCTTCGTACACCGGAAACACGGCGACCCTGAGCTGGGCCAGCGGACCTGACATGAGGATATATGCGGATACCCCCATCACGACGACAATCACGAGCGAGCGCAGATCGCCGCCGCCGAGGCGGGCCAGCGCGCCGTAGCCGCAGTTGCCGCTGAGCGCCATGCCGTAGCCGAAGAGCAGCGCGCCGACGATCGTGGCCAGCGGGCTCCAGGTCATGGCGACATAGGCGGTGTCTTCGGGACGGATCAGGCCGGCCCACATCGCCAGATGCGCCGAGATCACGGCGGTGCCGATGGCGATGCCCCACGTTCTGATGCGCCGGTCGTCGGCCCCGTAAAGCAGATCCTCTATGGCGCCGAGCGTGCAGAACCGGCCGCAGCGGGCGGCCAGGCCCAGCACGATCCCTCCGGCCAGCCCAATCAGCGCAACGAATTGCGCCTCGGATAGATAATCCAGCATTTCATCGCCCTGTGCCCGACCGCACGAGGCATGCGGTCACTCCTCCCGACAGAACAGGTCGTAGACAACTTCCATGATTTTGCGCGGCCGTTCGTCTGTCAAGGCGTAGTAGATGGTCTTGCCCTCCCGCCTTGGTGTGACCAGTCCTTCCAGCCGCAGCCGCGACAGTTGCTGAGAGACAGCGGCCTGTCGCGCAGAGAGCAGTTCCTCCAGTTCCGTCACCGATTTCTCGCCCGAGGCGAGGTGACAGAGGATCATCATCCGGCCCTCGTGGCCAAGCGCCTTGAGGAAGTTCGACGCGCGCATCGCATTGCGCATCATTCGCTCCATGTCATCGGACGAGGTGTTCTTGTCGAAGACGGGCAGCTTGGTGTCCGGTTCGTCCGCGTCATTCATCCTGTCGTTGTCTGCCGGCATCGGTCAGTCGTCCTGCGTATCTACAAACTGCACATTCGCGTCGGCGAGCATCTGTCCAAGAAGACCCCAGAAGAAATCCTCTCCCGGGTAGCCCTCGAGTCTGGCCACCTCCGCGCCATCCATCAATAGAACGAACGTAGGGGTGAAAAACACCGGTTTCGAAAGCGTTACCCCATCCGGCAGCGGACGGTGGACGTCGTAGCGCATCAAGGGAGCAGCCCGGCCTTCGGAGGTCCTGGCGTAGGCATCGCCGATCTCGGCATGCCACCGCGCACACCAGGGGCAGCCCTTTTCCTCACCCATGAGGAGGGCAACGTCAGCCCAGCCCGGAGCGGACAGGGCCGCCAACAGGGCCGCAACCAGAAGTCTTGCCACGATTATCTCTTTGCCTGATTGACCCGCGAATTTAAAGATACATAATCTAATATATGAATTAGTAAAGCAAGGCGGCCCGCTGAAATGTTCGATGTCACGTTCTTGGGTGCTCTTCTGGCTGGCCTGCTGTCTTTTGCATCGCCGTGCATCCTGCCGATGGTGCCCTTCTACCTGGGCTACCTCGCCGGTACCAGCGTCGGCCAGCTGTCGGCCGAAGGTGCGGTTCCGGTTCGTGTGCGTCGCCGCGCGGTCCTGGCTTCGGTGCTGTTCGCTCTGGGCGTGATCACGGTTTTCGTGTTGCTGGGCGCGACGGCGACCGCGCTGGGGCAGGTGATGCGCGAGTATTTCCACGTGCTGCGCTGGGTCGCCGCGGCGCTGATCTTCGCCATGGGGCTGCACTTCCTCGGGGTGGTGCGGATCCCGCTGCTCTACCGCGAATGGCGGGCCGAGGCGGGGGACGTGCACGACGTGAACCTCGTCGGCGCCTACCTGATCGGGCTGGCCTTCGCCTTTGGCTGGACCCCCTGCGTGGGGCCGGTTCTGGCGGCGATCCTGTTCACCGCGGCGGGCGCCGAGGCGGCCACGCGCGGGGCGATGCTGCTCTTTACCTACGGGGTGGGGATGACGGCACCCTTCGTGCTGGCGGCGCTGTTCGTCGGGCCGTTCATGCGCTGGATGCAGCGGTTCCGACGGCACATGGGCAAGGTCGAGATGGCGATGGGGGTTCTGCTGATCCTTTTCGCCGTGCTGATCGCGACCAACTCGGTCAACGCGATCGCGCAATGGATGCTGGACCACGTGCCGTGGTTCGCGAACGTCGGGTGATGATCCGAAGGGAGGACTATGATGAGAAAACCGGACCCGAAGCGCAGCCTGGCCGCGCTGGCCACCGCCCTGCTGCTGGCGCTGCCCGTGGCGGCGGCGGAGATCGGCGATGACGGGCTGCACAAGGCGCACTGGATGCACGACACCTTCCGCGACCTGTCCGAGGACCTTGCCGAGGCACAGGCGGAAGGTAAGCGCCTGCTGGTCCTGGTCGAGCAGCGCGGATGCATCTACTGCCGCAAGATGCACGAGGAGGTCTTTGTCGACCCCGAGATTGCCGCGCTGCTGGACGAGAAGTATTTCGTAATACAGATCAATATGTTCGGGGATGTGGAGGTGACCGATTTCGACGGCACCGCGCTGCCCGAGAAAGAGATGGTGCGCCGCTGGGGGATGCTCTTCACGCCCACCATGATGTTCCTGCCGGAGGAGGCGCCGGAGGATGGTGTTGCCTCGGAGGTGGCGGTCGCCACGATGCCTGGCGCCTTCGGCAAGTCGACGACCTTCGACCTGCTCACCTGGGTGCTGGAGAATGGCTATGACGGCGACGAGCCGTTCCAGAAATACCACGCGCGGATGATCGAGGCCCGGGCAAACTGAAAACCGGCAAGAGACAACCGCGAGCCGGGAGTGTCTCAGATCTAAATATTCATACAAATGAATTTAATGTTGCGTTCCTGGCGTCGAGCTTGCTAGCGTAACGGTACAAAAGGGGAGGAGACATGAGGATCACGGTGTTGATTCCGTCGGCGGTGGCGCTCTGCGCGACCGTGGCGGCGGCGGAGACGGTGTTGCCCGGGGACGTGACGTTCGCGGACGGTGCCATCGAACAACCCCTGACGGATGGCGCGGGCGATCCGGACCGGGGGAAAGAGATCATGACCTCGCGCGGGAAGGGCAATTGCATCGCCTGTCACCAGGTCGAGGCCCTGAGCGAGGCCCCGTTCCACGGAGAGGTCGGCCCGCCGCTGGATTACGTCGGCGAATACCGCAGCGCCGCCGAACTGCGCGGCATCGTCGCCAACGCGAAGATGACCTTCGAAGGCTCGGTCATGCCGGCCTTCTACAAGACAAGCGGCTTCATCCGGCCCGGCGATGCCTACACCGGAGACGCGGCGCCCGCCGACCTGCCGCCGATCCTCACCGCGCAGGAGATCGAGGACGTCATCGCCTTCCTGCAGACCCTGAAGGACGGCTGAGCCGAAACTGGGAGACAAACACATGCAAGTGACACGACGCGACACGCTGGCCCTCGGACTGGGCGCCATCGCCCTGACGGTCCTGCCGTTCCGCGCCAATGCGGCGGTGGACGACCTGATCGCCGAATTCACCGGCGGCGCCGGGACGGCCGATGCGGGCATCGACCTGACCGCCCCCGAGATCGCCGAAAACGGCAACACCGTCCCGATCGAGGTCAGCGCCCCCGGCGCGGTGTCGGTCATGGTGCTGGCCGCCGGCAACCCGACACCGCCCGTGGCGACGTTCAACTTCGGCCCGCTCGCGGCCGAACAGCGCGCCGCCACCCGCATCCGCCTGGCCGGCACGCAGGACGTGATCGCCGTGGCGAAGATGGCCGACGGCAGCTTTGCCCAGGCCGCGAAGACAGTGAAAGTCACCATCGGCGGCTGCGGCGGCTGAGAGAGGAGAGCGACACATGGCATCCGGAGTGAAACCCCGCGTCAAGGTCCCGAAAACCGCGTCGGCGGGTGAGGCGATCACCATCAAGACCCTGATCAGCCACCCGATGGAAAGCGGTCAGCGCAAGGACAAGGACGGCAACCCGATCCCGCGGTCGATCATCAACCGCTTCACCTGCGACTTCAACGGCGAGAACGTGATCGACATCACGCTGGAACCGGCGATCTCGACCAACCCCTATTTCGAATTCGCCGCCACCGTCCCGGAAGCCGGCGAGTTCAAGTTCACCTGGTACGACGACGATGGCTCTGTCTACGAGGATGCAAAGCCGATCGAAATCGGCTGAACGGGAGGCTGCCAGCGGCGGGGGTGGAGGCCCCCAACGCCAGCGCAAGGGAGGAAGACAATGAATATCAGGACCGTGACGGCCGTCTCCATCGCTCTCATCGGGCTGGCGCCGATCGCCTGGGCCGGAGGCCCGGACGACGACGAGCTGGTCATCAACGGCGACATCGAGATCGTGACCGAAACCGACGCGCCCGCGCATCTGGAGGAGCTGGACACGATCTACTCCGGCTGGCGCTTCCGCACCGACGAGACGCAGGCGCTGCAGCTTGATGATTTCGACAACCCGGGCATGATCTTCGTCGACCAGGCGATGGACAGCTGGGGCACCGTGGAGGGCACCGAAGGCAAGTCCTGCGCCGCCTGCCACGGCGACGATCCGGCCGAGAGCATGACCGGCGTCCGCGCCGTCTATCCGAAGTGGAACGAGGACGCCGGAGAGGTCCGCACCCTCGCCATGCAGATCAACGATTGTCGCCAGAACCAGATGGGCGCCGAGCCCTACGGCTATACCAGTGCCGACATGACGGCGATGGAGGCCCTGATCTCGGTTCAGTCGCGCGGCATGCCGGTCAACGTCGCCATCGACGGCCCGGCGGCCGACACCTGGGAGCAGGGCAAGGAGATGTATTACACGCGCTATGGCCAGCTGGAGCTGTCCTGCGCGAATTGCCACGAACAGAACTACGGCAATTACATCCGCGCCGACCACCTGAGCCAGGGCCAGATCAACGCCTTTCCGACCTACCGGCTGAAACAGGCCAAGCTGATCCAGCAGCACAACCGCTTCCAGGGCTGCATCCGCGACACGCGGGCAGAGACCTTCAAGCCCGGCAGCCCGGAATTCGTGGCGCTGGAACTTTACGTCGCCTCGCGCGGCAACGGCCTGTCGGTCGAAGGACCCTCGGTCCGCAACTGAACGCAACTCGCCCCGCGCGGCCGGACCCGTGCGGGGTTTTCCTGCTCTGACGTATTCTGAATTTGGAATGCGTTAGGGGCGATTTTGCAGAAAGGCAAGCCTTGGCATGATTTCCCGACGCGATTTCCTGCAGGTCTCGATGGCCGCCGCGGCGCTGACCGGTGCCTCGGGCTTCGGCAACTGGGCCCGGCTGGCGGCCCAGCAGGCCCTGACACAGGACCAGCTCCTTGAATTCGAGACCTTCGGAAATGTCTCGCTCATCCACGTGACCGACATCCACGCCCAGCTGAAGCCGATCTATTTCCGCGAGCCGTCGGTGAACCTGGGCGTCGGCGGCAACAAGGGCGTGGTGCCCCATATCACCGGCGCCGATTTCCGGAAGTTCTACGGCATCAGTGATGGCAGCCCGTCCCACTACGCGCTGAGCTCGGGCGATTTCGCCTCGCTCGCGCAGGGCTACGGTAAGGTCGGCGGGCTGGACTGCGTGGCCACCGTGATCAAGGCGATCCGCGCCGCGCGGCCCGATGCGCTGCTGCTCGATGGCGGCGACACCTGGCACGGGTCCTACACCTGCTACCAAACCGAGGGGCAGGACATGGTCAACGTCATGAACGCGCTGGCCCCCGACGCGATGACCTTTCACTGGGAATTCACCCTTGGCTCCGACCGGGTTAACGAGCTGGTCAAGGGGCTGCCCTTCGCCGCGCTGGGCCAGAACGTCTTCGACGCGGAATGGGACGAGCCGGCCGAGCTGTTCCCGCCCTACAAGATGTTCGAACGCGGCGGCACGCAGATCGCCGTCATCGGCCAGGCTTTCCCCTACATGCCCATCGCCAACCCCGGCTGGATGTTTCCGGAATATTCCTTCGGGATCCGCGACGAACACATGCAGGAGATGGTCGACGAGGTGCGCGGGCAGGGGGCCGAGCTGGTCGTCCTGCTCTCGCACAACGGCTTCGACGTGGACAAGAAGATGGCTTCGGTTGTCACCGGCATCGACGTGATCCTGTCCGGCCACACCCACGATGCGCTGCCCGAACCGGTGGTGGTTGGCGACACGATCGTCATCGCCTCCGGCTCCAACGGCAAGTTCGTCAGCCGCGTGGACCTGGACGTGCGCGACGGCCGCATGATGGGCTACAAGCACAAGCTGATCCCGATCTTCTCGGATGTGATCACACCCGATCCCGACATGGTCGCCCTGATCGACGAACAGCGCGCGCCCTTCGAGGACGCGCTGGAGGAAGAGATCGGCGTGACCGACACGCTGCTCTACCGCCGGGGCAATTTCAACGGCAGCTGGGACGACCTGATCTGCGACGCGCTCCTGTCCGAGCGCGAGGCCGAGATCGCGCTGTCGCCCGGCGTGCGCTGGGGCCCGAGCCTGGTGCCCGGCCAGACGATCACGCGCGAGGACATCTGGAACGTCACCTCGATGACCTATCCGCAGGCCTATCGCACCGAGATGACCGGCGAGTTCCTGAAGGTCGTGCTGGAAGACGTGGCCGACAACATCTTCAACCCCGATCCCTATTACCAGCAGGGCGGCGACATGGTCCGCACCGGCGGGCTCGGCTACCGCATCGACATCTCCAAGCCGCAGGGCAGCCGGATCAGCGACATGACCCTCCTGAAGACGGGCGAGAAGACCGACGCGGCCAAGAGCTACCGGGTCGCCGGCTGGGCCAGTGTCAACGAGGGCACCGAAGGCCCGCCGATCTGGGACGTGGTCGAGGCGCATATCCGCAAGGCCGGCACCGTCTCGGTCCCCGAGCGGGACAACGTGGACGTGGTCGGAACCTGAAACCGGTCACAGAGGGAGGAGGCTAGGACATGATGAGACAGATGCTGGCAGGGCTGGCGGTGGCAACGGCCATGATGGCGGGCCCCGTCTGCGCGCAGGAGGCGGATCACTACCTGGCCATCCATGTCGACGAGAACGACCCGCATGTCATGAACATGGCACTCAACAACGTCGAAAACGCCATTTCCTACTTCGCCAGCCAGGGCGAGACGGTGGCGGTCGAGCTCGTCGCCTACGGGCCGGGGATGAACATTTTCGTCGCGGACAAGACCCCGATGGGCGACCGCATCGAACACATGGGCCTGCAATACGACAACCTGACCTTTGCGGCCTGCGGCAACACCCTTGCCGCCATGTCGGCGAAGGCGGGCCACGACATCGCCCTGCTGTCCGAGGCCACCATCGTCCCCTCGGGCGTGGCGCGGCTGATGGAACTGCAGGAGCAGGGATACAGCTACGTCCGGCCCTGAGCGGCGGGACGTGAATGCAAGGAGGTACAGATGGTTACGAGACGAGGCAGGCGCGAGTTCCTGAAAGGCAGCGTGGCGACCAGCGCCGCTCTGGTGGCGGCCGGGGGCGCCCGGGCACAGACGGCGGATCCCCTGATCACCGAGATCCAGCCCTGGGCACAGTCCTTTGGTGACGGGGTCGATGCCACGCCCTACGGCCTGCCGATCGAGTTCGAATCCGACGTGATCCGGCGCAACGTGCCCTGGCTGACGGCGGATGCGACCAGCTCGATCAACTTCACTCCGATCCACGCGCTGGACGGCACGATCACGCCGCAGGGCTGCGCCTTTGAACGCCACCATTCCGGTGCTATCGAGCTGGCCAAGCCCGACTACCGGCTGATGATCAACGGGCTCGTCGATACGCCGCTGGTCTTCACTTACGAGGATCTCGAACGCTTCCCGCGCGAAACCCATGTCTATTTCTGCGAATGCGCGGCCAATACCGGCATGGAATGGGCCGGCGCCCAGCTGAACGGCGCGCAGTTCACCCATGGCATGATCCACAACATGGAGTATTCCGGCGTGCCGCTGCGGCTGCTGCTGGAAGAAGCCGGGCTGGATGCGGCCGGGGATCTGGCGGACAAGTGGGTCTATGTCGAGGGCGCCGATGCTTCCTCCAACGGCCGCTCGATCCCGATGGAAAAGGCGCTGGACGACGTGCTGGTGGCCTTCAAGGCCAATGGCGAGGCGCTGCGCAAGGAACATGGCTATCCGGTGCGGCTGGTCGTGCCCGGCTGGGAAGGCAACATGTGGGTCAAGTGGCTGCGCCGGATCGAGGTGACGCCGATGGCGGTGCAAAGCCGCGAGGAGACCTCGAAATACACCGACACGCTGGCCGACGGGACCTCGCGCAAGTGGACCTGGGTGATGGATGCGAAATCCGTGATTACATCGCCCTCGCCGCAATCGCCGATCACCCACGGGCCCGGCCCGCTTGTGATCACAGGGCTGGCCTGGTCGGGTCACGGGGCGACCACGCGGGTCGATGTCTCGAAGGATGGTGGCAAGACGTGGGAAACCGCGCGGCTGGCAGCTCCCGGGGCCGACAAGGCGCTGACGCGCTTCTACCTGGACACCGAGTGGGACGGCGAAGAGATGCTCCTGCAATCCCGCGCCATGGACGAGACTGGCTACGTGCAGCCGACCAAGACGCAGCTGCGCGAGGTGCGCGGGCTGAATTCGATCTACCACAACAATTGCATTCAGACCTGGTGGGTCAAGCCCGGCGGGGAGGCCGAAAATGTCGAAGTATCGTAACTCTGTCGCACTGATCCTGGCGCTGGCCGCGGCACCCGCGCTGGCCGAAGGCGGCAAGCTGGGCCTCGGCCGCCCGGCTCTGCCCGAAGAGGTCGCCGCCTGGAACGTCGACGTGCTGCCCGACGGCACGGGGCTGCCCGTGGGCTCCGGTTCGGTCGAGGATGGCGAGATGCTGTTTTCCGACAATTGCGCGGCCTGCCACGGCGAATTCGCCGAAGGCGTCGACAACTGGCCGGAACTGGCGGGCGGCGAGGATACGCTGGCCGACGCGGACCCGGTGAAGACCGTGGGCAGCTACTGGCCCTACCTGTCGACCACCTGGGATTACGTCCACCGGTCGATGCCCTACGGCAATGCGCAGAGCCTGACGACCGACGATGTCTACGCGATCGTGGCCTATATCCTCTATTCCAACTACCTGGTCGAAGACGATTTCGTCCTGACCAACGAGAATTTCCTCGACATCGAGATGCCCAATGCCGACGGCTTCATCGTCGATGACCGGGCCGAAACGGAATACCCGATGTGGCGGACCGAGCCCTGCATGGAAGACTGCAAGGACAGCGTCGAGATCACCATGCGCGCCACCGTGCTGGACGTGACGCCCGAAGAGGAGGGCAGCACGGAAGAGGTGACCGAAGCCGCCGTGACCCAAGACACCTCGGAGCCCGAGGAAGTGGTCGAAGAAGTCGCCGTGATCGATCCGGCGCTGGTCGAGGCGGGCGAGAAGGTCTTCAGGAAATGCGCCGCCTGCCACGAGATCGGCGAAGGCGCCCGGAACAAGTCCGGCCCACAGCTGAACGGCGTGGTCGGGCGGGTCATGGGTTCGGTCGAGGATTTCAAGTATTCCAAGGGCTTCGTCGCCGCCCATGACCAGGGCCGCACCTGGGACGAGGTCAGCATCACCGAATATCTCGCCAAGCCGCGCGACTTCATGAAGGGGACGAAGATGGCCTTCGCCGGCCTGAAGAAGGAGGCCGACATGGCCGCGATCCTGGCCTATCTCCAGGCCGCATCGGAGTGATCCGGCGCGGCCCGGTCCCGGCGCGTCCCGTCCGGTGCGGGGCTCCCTGCCGCCACCGGACGGGACGCGCCGGGACGCGGGAGAAGGTGGACATGACACCGCCCCGACAGGGGCATGAGGAGGGGGAAGACCAATGAAACGGATGATTGCAGGGCTCATGATGCTCGCGGCGCCGGTGGCGGCGGAGGAGGCCGTCACCACGTCCTACGAAGGAAGCTTCGAAGACGCGACCTTTGCCGTCGAAAGCGCCATCGTGAACCAGGGGCTGGTGATCGACTACGTCAGCCACGTGGGCGACATGCTGAACCGGACCGGTGCCGATGTCGGCAGCGACATCGAGATCTTCAAGGCCGCCGACATCTTCATCTTCTGCTCGGCCGTCGTCTCGCGCGAGGTGATGGAGGCCGACCCGATGAACATCGCGCATTGTCCCTACGGCATTTTCGTCGCCGAGGACGCGGACGGCGTGATGATCGGCCGGAGCACCTATCCGGTCGGCCCCATGGAGGCGGTCGCGGACCTGCTCGACACGATCATCGCGGATGCCGCCGGCCAATGAGTTTCGATTTCGACGGGTATTTCGCCGGCGCGCTCGACCGGCTGAAGGCGGATGGCGATTACCGTGTCTTCGCCGATCTCCGGCGCCATCGCGGCGGGTTTCCCGCGGCGACCCAGCATGTCGCGGGACAGGAGCGGGACGTCACCATCTGGTGCTCGAACGACTACCTCGGCATGGGCCAGCACCCGGCGGTGCTGGAGGCGATGCATCGCGCGCTCGACCGCTACGGCGCGGGGGCGGGCGGCACGCGGAACATCTCGGGCACCACCCATGAACACGTGCTGCTCGAGGCGGAGCTGGCCGACCTGCACGGCAAGGAGGCGGCGCTGTTGTTCACCTCCGGCTACGTGTCCAACTGGGCGGCTCTGGGGACGCTGGCGGCGAAGGTGCCGGGGATGGTGGTGCTGTCGGATGCGCTGAACCACGCCTCGATGATCGAGGGGATCCGGCATTCCCGGGCCAAATGCCTTGTCTGGAAGCACAACGACCTCGCCGACCTGGAGGTCAAGCTGCAAACGCTGCCCGCCGATGTGCCGAAGATGATCGCCTTCGAGAGCGTCTATTCCATGGACGGCGACATCGCCCCCATCGCCGAAATCTGCGACCTGGCCGACCGCTACGGTGCCATGACCTACCTGGACGAGGTTCACGCGGTGGGACTTTACGGTCCGCGCGGCGGCGGCATCGCGGAACGCCAGGGGCTGGCGCATCGGCTGACGGTGATCGAGGGCACGCTGGGCAAGGCCTATGGCGTGGTCGGCGGCTATATCGCGGCTTCGGCGGCGCTCTGCGATTTCATTCGCAGCTTCGCCAGCGGTTTCATCTTCACCACAGCGCTGCCGCCGGCAGTGGTGGCGGGGGCGCGGGCCTCGATCGCGCATCTGAAGGTAAGCGCGGCGGAGCGCGAGGCGCATCGGGCCGTGGTCGCAGAGGTGCGGGCGAGGCTCGATGTCATCGGTATCCCGCATCTGCCGAACCTCAGCCACATCATCCCCGTGATCGTCGGCGATCCGCTGAAGTGCCGCTATATCTCCGACCTGCTGCTGCGCGATCACGGGATCTATATCCAGCCGATCAACTATCCCACCGTACCCCGGGGGACCGAGCGGCTTCGGATCACGCCGTCGCCGCTGCACGGGCCGAAGGAGGTGGAGGCGCTGGTGAATGCGCTGGGCGATCTCTGGGCGCAGTGTCAGCTGGCGCGGCTGCCGATGGCGGCGCAGTAGGCCCGCCGGCCTGGCGGCAACCTGTGGCGACTGTATCCCTTGTGCTGCCGTTGGCTCCCGGAGCCGGCGCCCTCTGCACAGAGCGTCGGCAATGACGACGGGCTTTCGTCCGACCACAGGGATACTGACCTGGCGCAAGACCCATCTCGGGGGCGACGCGCAGCGGCCACGTGCGGCCCTCGCGTCGGATCATGCCCGCGGGAATTCCAGCCAGAAGGTAGAGCCTTCTCCGGGTGTGCTGTCCACGCCGATCGTGCCCTTCATCGCGCCGGTCATCATCCGCGAGATGTAGAGCCCAAGGCCCGTGCCCTTCTGTTTCTCCATCTCGGCGCGGCGGATCTGCTTGAACCGGTCAAAGATTGCCTCCTGCATGTCGGCGGGGATACCCGGGCCGGTGTCGATGACCTCGATCCGGATCATGTCCGCGCCGACCGGCCGGCTGCGGACCGTGATCGCGCTGCTGCGTTCCGAGAACTTCACCGCGTTCGACAGCAGGTTCGACATCACCTGCTGGAAGCGCACCGCGTCGACCTCGACCATGGCCCCATCGCAGCCCAGGTCGGCCACGGTCGTGATCTCGCGCTCGGTGGCGTAAGTGGCATTGGCCTCGATGCTCTCGCCGATCAGCGCATCAAGCTCCCGGCGTTCCAGCGCCATGTCCATCTTGCCCGAGGCCAGCTTTTCCATGTCGAGGATGTCGTTGACCAGGTGGATCAGCTGCTCGCAATTGCGCGAGGCGATGTCCAGAAGGTGGGCCGGCTTGGTGTCCAGCTGATGCTTTGCCAGCGCCGTGATCAGGCCGAGGGCGCCGCGGATGGCCGTCAGCGGCGTGCGCAATTCGTGGCTGACGGTCGAGATGAACTCGGTCTTCATCTGGTCGATCTGGCGCGCGGCGTCGATATCCTCGAAGCACTCGACCCACAGCCGCCGTTCCCCGTCGCTGGAGCGCACGAGAGCGATCGAGCTGCGCACCCAGACATGGTCGCCGTTGGGTCGGGCCATGCGCCACTCCCGCGTCGCCCCCTCGGAATCGCCGGCCAGACCCGCGGCCATGGTCTCGTCGATGATGCCGCGGTCCTCGGGGATGGCCAGCTCTTCGCGGAAGTTGGACAGCAATTGCGCCTCGTCGCGGCGGGCGAGGCGGCAGAGCGCCTCGTTCACGCGCGAGAACCGGCCGGTCTCGTCCAGCAGGGCGATGCCCACGGGCGCGCCGGCATGTGCGATACGGAAGGTTTCCAGGCTTTCCTGCAGCTCCGCTTCCGCGGTCTTCAGGGCGGTGATGTCCTGCTGCGTTCCGATCAGATGGCGCGACGGACGCCCGCTGTCCGTGCCGTTGGTGAAGACCGTCGCGTTGGAATGCAGCCAGCGCCACTGGCCGTCGCTGTGGCGCACACGGATCTCGGTGTTGGACAGCGACGTCCTGCCCTCGATGCAATCCCTGTCGTTCTGCAGCATCCGTCCGAGGTCGTCGGGATGGACATGGGACATGAAGATCGACTGCGGGTCCCGGTCCGAGGGATCCAGCCCCAGGATGTGCCACCAGGTGTCGTTCACGATCGAGGTATTCGTTTCCAGATCCACGTCGAAGACGCCGATGCCGCTGCCGGCCAGCGCGGTGGTCCAGCGCCGGTTGATCACCTCCAGCGCGCGGGCCTGTTCATGCTGCAGGGTCACGTCGTCGCCCAGCACGCTGAAGCGCTGCGCGTTGTCCTGGTCCGTCCAGGCGGTGACGCGGACGTTGAACAGCCGCGATCCCCGGGCGCTGTCGATACGCAGGGTGCTGAACGTGTCGGGGCTGTCCTTGGCCGAGGGTTCTCCGGAGGCGAAGGCGGCCAGCCGGTCGGCGTCGAAGCCGGGCATGATGTCGTCGAGCCTGCGCCCCGACAAGCCCGTAGAAGTCTCCTCCGGGCTGAACAGGTTGGTGGCATAGGTATTGGCGCGGCGGATGACGCCGTCGCCATCCACCAGCAGGATGATCCCTTCCGAGGTGTCCAGCAGCGACTGCGACAGGCGCTCGCGGGCGGCGATGACGAGGGTCTGCGCCTGGACCTGGCGGGTCACCGCGTCTTCGCGGCGCACGTAGGACATGATCAGCGACCCCGAAAGGCCCGACACGACAAGCCCGATCCCGAGAAGCAGGAAGGGCAATTCGGTGCGGTGGCGCCGTTCGAAATCCGGCAGGCTTTCCCACACCAGGGTCCAGGGCACGCCGAGGGTCTCGATGGTCTGCACGGTGCGGAACCGCGGGTCGCGGTCGGACACGCGGGTTTCTTCGGGGGCGCCCGTGTCGTCAGGGTCGGCGGTAGAGAAGATCAGCGTTTCGCGGGCAGGTTCGGATCCGTCGTGGACGTACAGTTCGAAATCGACGCCCTGGCGCTGCGTCAGATCGCTCAGGAAGCGGTGCGAGACCAGCGGCGCATAGACCCAGCCCTCGATCGCGGCGCGCCGGTCCTCGGCGGTGGCAAGCGGGGCGCCCTCGGCGTAGATCGGCTTCATGATGAGAAAGCCGGCGCTTTGGGTCTTGTCCTGGACCAGGGCGATCCGGTTGGTGATCGCGGCCTGCCCGGTTTCCGCCGATCGCGTTGCCGCCTGGTAGCGGCTGTCCTCGAAGGCGATGTTCAGGCCGACGGCCTCGCGGTTGGGCTCGACCGGCAATATGTACTTGATGACGAAGGTCTCTGGCCCTTCGCCCTTGATCTCGATCGCGCCGGCGCCGTCCTGCCGGGCCCGTTCGAGAAAAGCGTCCTCTTCGCCGGGAGGCACGTATTCGATCAGGCCCATGCCGTTGATGCCGGGCAGGTTCTCGGTCAGGCGGGCGGTGTCGAAGTAGTCCTCCCATTCCTCCAGCGTGACCCTGTCGGAGCCGCGGAACAGCGCCACGCCCGCGTCCAGAGCCTGTTCGTACTTGGCAAAGCGGAACTGCAGCGCGAAGAGGTTGTCGTCGGTCAGCTTGTTGAAATCCGAAACCGCCCGGTCGTGGTGGACGTTGGACAGCAGGACGTAGCTGTAGAAGCTGATGCCCAGCGGCAACACGACGCTCAGGACCGAGAGCGCGTTGAAGCCGCGCACGGTCGCATCGCGGAAGCGGATCGGCGCGGCGATGCCGGGGGCCAGAAGGGCCAGCGGCAGGAAGACGATCACGCCGAAGGTGTCGCCGAACCACCAGACCAGCCAGTTGTGGGCGGCATCTGGCAGCGCCACGACGCCAGTAAGCATCAGCGTGCCGGTGCCGATGCTGGCCGCCACAAGGCTGCAGAGCGGGCCGGCGATGATCATCGCGACGACAAGCTCGATCCAGGTGCGCAGCTCCAGCAGGCGGCCGAATCGCATGATCAGCAGCGCCCGGGCCAGCACCGCCTGCAGGGTCGAGCCCGAGGCGATCGCGCCGGCCACCCAAACGGCCGGCCAGACGATCCCGTCGGAAGAGACGGCGCCGCCGATGTAGAGGTTCACCGCCAGCGAGCCGAGGAAGACGCCCGGCCAGACCGGCGCGCCGAACACCAGCAGCGCCGCGATGGCGATGCCGGAGGGTGGCCAGATGATGGTGGCGAAGCCCGGCGGCACGGCCAGCTGCAGGCCCAGAAGTCCGGCGGCGGCATTGACCAGCGCAAGGGTCAGAATGACGGCTCCGCGGGCGAGCCAGCTGCGCGGTTTGCCGGCACTCCGGCTGTCATCTGTGGCGTGCATTGCGGCGAGGGGGCCTTGTCAGTTGCCGGGCGGATGTCAAGCCGCAAAAGCTGCGGGCACTGATGCGGAAAACGGCCGACAGTCCGATTTCCGTAGCGTTTGATGTTTGACCCATTATCGGCTTTTTCGTAGATTTGACAAGAATGTATAAGGGTTTGACGAGTGATTGGCTGCCGCGGAAAGCGAAGTCTTCCTGCGGCACGGGCTCATCGGGTGGCGAGGTTCAACGGTCGTGTCTGACCTCCTTCTTTTTCTGTCGTTCAGTGTCTGTGGCCAATCGTGATACATTGGGGCAGATTGTTTCGAGTTGCGGTAATCGCGCTTGCCCTGAGCCTCGTCCTGTCCCTGCCGGCGCTGCGCACCGCGATGGACATTGCCAATGGCTACGTGGCCGCCTGGCTCGTCCGGTGGGACGCCGTCTATGGCGAGGATGTCGTCGTCGTGACCCCAGCCGCGGGACGGCCCGAACCGGCCGAGGCAGAGCTGCGCCAATTGCTCGCGCGACTTGATGCAGCCGGGCCCGAGGCGATCGTCGTGGTGCCGGGCCAGGACGCCCGGACCATGCCACCGGCATCCTATGGCGAGACGCTGACCGCACCGGTCATGACCGTCCTGTCCGAGCGGGACCGTCGCGCGACGGATCCGGAAGCCCCGCGCGACGGCATCGCGGTCCGTCCCGATCTCTCCCGCTGGTTCGGCCACCTTCGGCCGGCCGGGCCCGGGATGCTGCTGGCGGAAAGCGGGCGGCCCGCGTTCGAAACACTGGTGGCCGACGCGGACCAGGAGGCCTGGTGGATCGGCTACCTGCCCGAAGCCAACGGGCTGCCGGTCTTTTACTGGAACGACGTGCTCGACGGGCATATTCCCGCGGAATTCCTCTCGGACCGGATCGTGGTGGTCGGGATGGCGGCGCAGGACGGTGCCGCGCCGCCCGACCTGCGCTTTGCGCCGGTCTCGCAGCCGGTGCCCGCGGCGACCTACGTGGCCCAATCGCTCCAGGCGCTGCAAGACGGCCGCCTGCTGATGGCGCCCGGGACGCTCGCCAAGCGGGTCATCATCCTGCTGGCCGCGGTCCAGGCGGGGCTGATCCTGGTCCGGCTGCGCGACCGGGCCGGGGCCTGGATCTACTGGGTGGCCACGGCCGGCATCGCGGGGCTCGCCGTGCTCTGTGCCCTGGCGGCGCAGGTCATGTTCCCGGTGACCGAGGCCCTGGTGGCATTTTCCATCGCCTGGTTCGCGCATCGTGTCGTGCTGGACGCCAACCGGCGGCGCCGGCAGCGACGGCAACTGCTGCGCGCGGACCTGGCCACGGCCGGCAGCCTGCGGTCCCGTGTGCTGTCCGGGTCCGACTGGACCCGCCGGGTTGAGGACAGCGCCGCCTCGATCGGGCTCACCGGCTACAGCTTCGTGCTGCATGACCGGCCCTGGCGGCAGCGCGTGGTGGCCTCGGGCGGTGCGATCCAGATGACGCCGCGCACCCGCCGGGCAGGCGCCCGCAATGGCGCAGGCGGCGAGGGCGGCACGGCGCTTCTGCCGCTGCCCTCCACCGATTTCGCCGATGCGCCCCCGGATGAGGAATTCTGGTGCGTGCGCCTGCGCGTCACCGGCGGCCGCAGGGGCAGCTGGATCATCCGCTGCCCCGAGGGGCTGCTGTCGGGCTCGGGGCGCCGCCGCGCGATGCTGATCGCCGCGGCCGAACGCCTGCTGAGCATGCATCCCGATGTCCCCGAACGGCAGCTGCGGCTGACGCTGGACGAGCAGATCGAAAACCGCACCCGGGTGCTGGCGCATGAGGCCGCCACGCTCGACGCACTGATGCACATTTCCTCGACGGCGCTGGCGGTCTTTGACCTCGTCGGCAATTTTGTCCGTGAAAACGAGCAGATGCGCGAGATCGGGCGCCAGGGCGACATGGATTTCTCGAAGCTTTCGCTGGTCGAGACGGTCGCGATTTTGACAAAGATCGATGCGACAGTCGTCAGCATGATCTTCTCCGAGCTTCTGACAGACGGCGAAAGCCGCAGGCTCCTGACGCCGGGCCTGCAGACGCGCGGCTCCTACGTGCTGCGCCTGTCGCTCGATCTTGGCCGGGCCGACAGCGGCGAGATGGAGGCGCTGGGCCCGATCGTGCTGTGCGAATTGCTGGACGTCACCGAAAGCGAACGGCTCGACCAGGCGCGGCGCAGCGTGGCGGAATTCTTCGACCAGCAGCTGCGCAACGATTTCGAGGCGATCGACCTGGTGTTCGAGATGCTCCGCGATCCCGCCCTCAGCGACACGATTCAGGCGCAGCTGCTGGACCGGATGAGCGCGATCATCACGCGGATGACCCGGCGGATGGAAACCTTCGACGGCGCGCTCTGGAGCCTGCCGGGGCAGGGCGGGAACGAAGTCGTCCCGCAGGAGCTGCGCCGGGCGCTGGACGAGGCCTGTGACAGCATGCTTCGCGAAGGCCGGTTCTTCGATGTCACGATCGACTATTCCCGCCCCGAGCTGCTGTCGCTGGTGCGGGCCGGCGCGGACGAACTGACCCCGGCTCTCCGCAACCTCGGCAAGCTCTGCGTCGCCGATGCCATGCGCGACAGCGTGGTCCGCGTCTCGGTGACCGAGACACCCGGCACGGTCGAGACCGCCTTCTCCTCGCGCGGGCCCGGCCTGCCGGCGGAACTGGTCGATGCCATCGCCAACGGTTCCGGCGCGCATCTGCCGAAAGAGCTGCAGGACATCGCGACCATCGCCAGCGAGGCCCGGCGCTGGGGCGGGGCGCTGTCGATCGAAACCGGGCTGGACGAGGGGATCACCTGCAAACTGACGTTGGAAAAAGTACTATGACCGCGAACCGGGTTCTTCTGATCGACGATGACGAGATGGTGCGCGAGCTGCTGGCGCTGCGGCTGGACACCAAGGGCTACGAGACGGTGCAGGCGCCGGACGGCAAGGCCGGGCTGGCGCGGCTGCGCGAGGAGGCGTTCGACGTGGTCGTTCTCGACCTGCTGATGCCCGAGATGGACGGGCTGGCCTTCCTCTCCGCCGTGCAGGGGCTGGAGGGGGCCGTTCCGCCGATCCTGGTGCTGTCGGCGGCCAGGGCCGAGCAGGTGAAGCTGTCCGACACCGACGGTCTCCACGTGGAAACCCTGCGCAAGCCGGCGAGCGCGGGCGTCATCCTCGCGGCCGTGGAGAAGATCCTGAAAGGGCCCTGACACTTGGCCAGCTGGTTTCCCCTTGCCATCTTCCCCGAAGGCGCGCTGGCCAGCTCCGTCATCACGACGGTTCTGGTCGGTGTCTGGGTCACCGTCTTCTTCAACCTGCGCTTCGGCTGGGTGCTGTCGGGGCTGGTGGTGCCGGGCTACCTGGCGCCGCTGATCCTGCTTGAGCCGGTCTCGGCCGCCGTGGTCGCGGTGGAGGCGGTGATCACCTATGCCATCGTGCGGCTGATCTCGGTCTACCTGGCCGATGCCATCGGCTGGACGACCTTCTTCGGGCGCGACCGGTTCTTCGCGCTGGTGGTCGTGTCGGTGGCGGTGCGGCTGGTGATGGACGGGCTGGTTCTGCCGCCCATCGCCGCGTGGCTGAACACGCAATACGATATCGGCTTCGACTGGACCCGGCAGCTGGAAAGCTTCGGCCTGATCATCATCGCGCTTTATGCCAACCAGTTCTGGAAGACCGGGCTGGTGCGCGGGCTGTTCACCAGCGGCGTGACGATCCTGCTGACGGTGCTGATCGTGCGCTACGGGCTGATGGAGGTGACGAATTTCCGCATCAGCGACATCGGCTATCTCTACGAGCTGCTCGCCGCTTCGCTGCTGGCCAGTTCCAAGGCCTATGTCATCCTGATCCTGACCGCCTTCATCGCTTCGCGCATAAACCTGCGGGCCGGGCTGGATTTCAACGGCCTGCTGATCCCGGCTCTGGTGGCGCTGCAATGGTACGAACCGATGAAGATCGTCACCTCGATCGGGGAGGCGCTGATCATCCTGGCGCTGGCCTCGGCGCTGCTGCGGACGCCCTATTTCGCGGACAAGACGATCGAGGGCGGGCGCAAGCTGTTGCTGTTCTTCAATATCAGCTTCGCCTGGAAGATGCTGGTGGGCTACGCTGTGCTCTGGTCGGGATACGAGATCAAGACCGCGGACCTCTACGGGTTCGGCTACCTGCTGTCGACGCTGGTGGCGCTGAAGCTGCACGACAAGGGCGGCACGGCGCGGATGCTGACCGCGCTGACCGTCGTTTCGGCCCAGGGCGCGGTGGCGGGCACGGTGGCGGGCTTTGCCCTGTCCGAAGGCGCGCGCGCGCTCGGCCCGATGGTCGAGCAACCCGAAGAGCTGCGGCCCGAGCCCGACGAGGTCGAGAGCGACATGATCGCAATGGCGGTGCAGCGCTCGGCCGCCGCGGCACGGACCGAGGCGCCCGAACTGCCGGATCCCGAGGTGCTGCTGGAGTTCGGCGAGGGGCTGTCGATGCTGGTGGCCGGGATCGCGCCCGATGCCTCGAACCTCGATGCGCTGGCCGAGGCCCGGCGCAGGATCGCGCGCGCCGGCTTTGCCGTGCGGGTGACGCCCGAAACGCGGCTGGTGATCGAGCCGGTCCTGCCGCAGACCGGGCGGACTGTGATCCTGATCGACCCGGCCTCGGCGACCGACCTGACCGTCTCGCTGCCCGACGCACAGCGCGAACGGGGCCTGACCTCGGCCGCGGCGGCGCTGTTCGAGCTGACCGGCGCGCGGGCGCTGATCGTGCAGGGCCGGGCGGACACGGCGCAGTCGACCGGGCCGCAAAGCCTGTTTCACGCGGCCCACGCGGCGCTTGGCGGGTCGATTGTACAGCTGACCTCGACGGGTCCGGGCCGGCCGGTGCTGGAGGTGGCGGGGCGCTACCCGCAGGCCTTCGATCTCGTGGATCTCGAACGCCACGTCGGCCCCGTGTCGCTGGTCGGCGGCGCCCATGCCCGGCGCAGCCCGCAGCGCGCCGTGGCCGCGACGGGCTTTGCCCTGCTCGACCTGGCGCCCGACGCGCTGCATGCGCTGACCGGGGCCATCCATAGCGACGATATCTACGCCGTGCCCGATGTCGGCGGCTTCGCCGGCCACATGCGCCGCCAGGCGGCCCGGAACGCCGAGGCCGCCACCGTGGCGCCGCCGGGCCTCGCGGATCTCGTCTATGCCGAGACCGAGATCCTGGTTCCGCTGTTCGAAGAGGTCCTGCCCGACCTCCGCGACGGCACCGGGATCGACGAGGCGACGATCCGGACGCTCGTGTCGCTGGACGTGGCGGCGGGGTCCATCGGTTATTCCCTGCGCTTGCTGCGTGATGCCGAGGGGCGCGCCAGTCATGTCATCCTGGGCAGCGACAGCGTCTCCTGGGGCAGCTACGCCTTTCGCATCGGTCCCGCCAAGCCGGTGTTCGTGCATGTGCCCTCGGGGCTGCGCGACCAGCGCACGCTGAACTTCGGCCTTTCGGTCTTCAACCGGCTCGGGGCGCAGGCGATCCTGATCGCCGGGCGGATCGACCGTGACGGGCTGCCGGCGGCCGATCTGAACGTGCTCAACCCCGATCATCCGCCCGGGCTTTTCGACCTGGTGGCAAAGCTGCTGATCCAGTCCGACCGGGGCGAGAGCGTGTCGTTGGTGCTGCGCAACATCGACACGGACACGGTGGACGAGCTGCCGGATATCGACCTGATCCTGTCGCCGGACAATGTCCTGGGGGGCGAGCCTTCGGGACCCGTCATCACCGGGGTGATGGCCGATTTCGACGTCTTCGGGCTGAATTACGTGCTGCACGAGGGAACCGAGGCCTTCGCCGGGTTCGAGCCTGGGGCGCTGCCGCAGGCCGGGGTCCTGAGCGCGCGGCCGGATGCCTGGCTGATGTCGCTGTGGCTGTCGCCCGGGCTGCTGGATCACTATGCCGACCGGCTGGGCCCCAGCGCCGAGCTGACGCTTTTCCGCATGCTGGGCCTCCCGAACCGGCGCGGCCGTCTGGGGGCACTCGCCGGGGGCTGCGTCCTGCCCGGGCCGCTGCCGGAGGCGCTGGGCGACCGGCTGCGGATCTATCACGAAACCCGCAGCCCGATGGCCCTGCAGGCGCTGGCCGGGCAGGGCGTCACCCTGCACCGGTTCGAGGATGCCCCGACCCGGCAGAGCTTCGTGATCCTGCGCGCGCCCGAAAGCGGCTGCCTCGTGGCGATCGCCAACCTGGCGCCGGCCGACCCGGCCTCCGCGCGCGAGATCTCCGGCGACGCGCTGACCGCTTCCGCCCTGTCGGCCTTCGCGGAATCGCGCGCCGCGATCCTCACCGTCTCGGAGGTCGCGCCATGAGAGCCGGGCGGGCAATGAAACTTCTGGGCGTTGTCGTCATCCTGGGCGCGGCGGCCTATGCCCTGTCGGTCCTGCGGCCGGACCTTGCCGCGCGGATCCTGTCCCGGTCGGCCGAGGTCACGACCGATCCGCCGGGCCTGACCGACGCCAGTACCCGCGACGAAACCGAGCGCGGCACGATCTCCTACCTGCTCGACACCCGGCGCTGGACGACCTTCTCCCTGCCGGGGCGGCTGCAGGCGCTGCGCATCCTCGCGCATCCAGACGTCGCCCCCGACCACGAGCCCGTGCCGGGCGAGGCATACCGCTACGGTATCGAGATCGAGGTGCTGGACGGCGCGGGCCAGGTGCTGCGCCGCATCGACCGTCACTTCCGGACCGAGCTGGTGGTCTACCGCGACGTCGCCGACGGTGCCGAGGTGGTCGCGCGCCGCTACAGCGACGATCCGGCGTTGCCGTTGGCGGTCGACCGGCTGATCCTGGGGCTGGAGGACCTGCCCGAGGCGCGGGCCGTGCGCCTGCGCTCGGCCCATGCCGACGCGCCGCTGACCGGTGTGAACGTCCGCCTCTACCGGCCCCGGCCCTATAACGAGGGCAACGTCAACGCGCTCTGGGAACGCCTGGCGCCCACAGAGCGCCGCGCGCTGGCGGTCGGCTACGTCTATCCGCCTGAGTACCTCACCGCCGAGGAACGGCTGGCGATCCTGTCGCACCGCTGGCTGCCCTTCGGTCCGGTGGGGATCGAGCCACGCGACTATGTCAGCCGGCGGCTCGAGATCTACGACCCGCCCGGCGCCCGTGTCGTGCCGGCCGAAACCACCCTGCGGGGCGGCATCTATCTCGATCCGCAGCGCAGGGCCGGGGTGCTCTTGCCGGAGGATTTCGAAGTGCTGCAGATCACCGCCACGCGGCCCGCCGCGCTGCTGGACGACGAAGGGCTGAGCGGCTCGCCGATCACCTTCCACGCCGCGGTCGAACGCCCCTTCGACACCGAGCCGCGCAGGTTTTCCTTCGCGACCAATGAAAAGGGCACCGCCGCCCTTGGCGGGCTTCCGGGCGGGCGGCTGATCCTGTCGGCGGATGAACCGGCCTGGATCCGCATCGCCTCGCTCGACGCCGGTGGCGAAACCCGCGTCCTGACCGAGGAGCTTCCGCGCATCCGCTACCAGATCGCCGAGCCCGGCGCGCCGCTGGTTGTGCAGACCGCCTTCGGGTTGCCGGAGCCGGTTCCGGTGCGGCTCGACCTGCGGGTCTTCGGGGGTGGGACACGGCGCGTGACGCTGACCATGCGCGATGCCGCCGGAGAGCCGGTGGCCGAACGCATCGTGCCGCTGGCGGGGCTCCTGTCGGAGTACGACCGGCTGACCGACACGCCGCAACAGCCGCTGTCGGACGCCGAGACGCTCTACCTCGCGCTGTCGCCCGAGGTCGCCGAGCTGGAGATCGCCGCCGACGCCCACATCGTCGCCGCCGTCTACATGCGGCCGGTGGGCGTGCCCCGGCGCATCGACGTGCCCGAGGATTACTTTGCCCGCTCCGCCACCCGGGGCGGCAACCAGAGCTGGTTCGGCGTCCGGGCCGAGGCGCGGCCGGGACAGGGCCACGTGATGGTCGAACGCCCGGTGCGGGCCGGGGACACGCGCGAGACGACCGATCCCGACACGCTCGACTGGGAGGATTTCACCCCGCTCGGCGACTGGATAGCGCGCCGCGCACTGATCCCGCGGCCGTCCGATGGCCTGGGCCTTGCGGGGCGGGCGGTCTTCTATCAGCCGGTCGCGCCCGGCGAGGCGGTGCCGGCGGCCACGCGCGCCGATTTCGAGGGGCCGCCGGTCCTGATCGTGCCGCCCCGGGCGGAACCGGCCGCCTACCGTGTGCTGGCCGACGGGCAGGAGATCTGGCGCGCCGAGCTGCCCGGCAATGCCTGGGCCAACCTGCCTCTCCTGCCCGAGGGCACGGAGCGGATCGTGGTGGAGGGGCCGGGCAGGGACGAGGTGCTGCTGTCGGGGCTGGCGCTGAACCGGGCGGGCTATATCGAGCGGCGGCTCCTGCGTTTTCCGCCGGGCCGCTCCGGCTTCACCGTCGAGAAACGCAGCGCCGCGCGCGAGGTTCTGGCGATCCGCGTCTTTCCGGCCACCGCGGCCGAGACGCCTCATGCCGCCCGGGCCGAGATGGCGGTCACGCTGGACTTCGACCGCGTGCTGAACACGCCGATCACGTCCTGGACGGACCAAGGCCGCAGCTTCAACATCCGGCTCGACGGATCCTCGCAGGGCGCGATCCTCGAACAGACGGGGCTGCGGCTGGGCGCGGAGCAACGCATGTTCGTGGTGCTGGGGGAGGACATGCCGCCCGGGCGTTACGACATGACCGTCGATCTGGATCATGACGCGGAACTGCTCGTGCTGATCTCGCGCGCACTGCCGCGCACGGACGGTCAGATCGTCTTCAGATACGACAGTGGAAAGGTGGGGCAATGACGCGACTTGCCCTTCTGATCGCGCTCGCGACGCTGGTGACAGGCCCGGCGCAGGCGCAGGATCAGCCCGACCCGCGGGTGGAGGCCGCCGACATGATCAGCATCGACGAGCTGCGGCGCGCCACGCGCCAGCGCGACAGATTCGTCCAGCCCGGCCCGGCAGAGCTGACCGCCGCCGGGCAGGTGCTCTCGGATCTCGTGGCCGGGCGCGCGCCGGAGGCGGAGATGTTGCGGCAGGCGGGGCTGGAGCCGCATTCCGGCGAAGGCTTCGCGGCGCTGGCGGATGTGGCCGGGGCACCGGCGGGGCGCGGTTTGTACGTGATACGGCCCGATGGTGCGCCGCTGATGATTTCCGCTCCGCACCAGTTCAGGGATCTCGGGACCGGCCGCATCGCCGCGCTTCTGGCTGGCGAGCAGGAGGCGCGCGCCGTCGCCTTCAACACCGCCCCGCGCGACCTGACGGTGGAGCCGGATGGCGGGCTCTCCGATCTGGGCAAGCTGGAGGACACCCATTTCAACCTCTTCCATCTGGCCGTGCGCGCGGCCTATCCCGACACGCGGATCGTCCAGCTGCACGGCTTCGCGCGGGGCAAGCGGCAGACGGCGGCGGCGCGCGGTCAGGACGTGATCGTCAGCAATGCCACCCGCCGCCCGGACCCCGGCACGCGCGCGGTCCGGTCCTGTCTTGTCCGTGCCGGGTTCCGCGCCGGTCTCTACCCCGAAACGGTGACCGAGCTGGGCGGCACCCGCAACGTGACCTGGGCGCGGCTGCGCGACGCGGGGGCGCCGGCCGGCACCTTCCTGCATGTCGAGATCTCGCTGGAGCTGCGCGAGCTGCTGGCGGATGACGCGGATCTTCGGTGGGTGTTCGGCGCCTGCCTCGGCGCGGGGACCGGAGAGGCGGGATGAAGAGGCGCATGGCACGGGCGGACAGGATGATCCGGGCGATGATCGTCGCGGCGGCCGGGATGGTCGCGGCGCCGGCGCCGGCGGGTATCGACGATCTGCGCGTGCTGCTGGCGTCGAACGGTCCGGTCCTGCGCGACTGGGATCCGGCCGGCGTGCGCGCGCCCCGGCTTGCGCCGGGCGAGGCGGTTCTGCTGCACCTGGCCGGGGGGCGCGACCTGCGGGTCTCGGCACGCGATGCGGCGGGCGCGCTTGTGCCCCTTCGGTTCGGCCTGGGCAATGGCGGCGGGCTGCGGCGGGTCGTCGAGCCGCGCATGGAGCAGGGCGCCTATGTCCTGCCGGCCGCGCCCGACCCCCGGATCGTGGAACTGCGCCGCCCCGCCGGCCCCGGCGCCGCGATCCCGCTGGCCATCGCGACCGGCGCCTTCGTGATGGACGACGCGGGCTACGGCTATGCGCGCGAGGTCCCGCTGGACGCGCCGCGCCACCGCCTGCTCTGGCAGGAGCCGCGCCACCAGGATATCCGGCTGCCGGGCGATGCGCCCCGCCAGTTCGGGCCGCGCCTGTCCGCCCGCGCGGACCAGCGTGACTATGTTCTGGCCGAGCCCGGCGCCAGCCTGGCCTTTGCCGTCGAGGGGCCGCAACGCCTGCGGCTGGAAACCCGCCTGTTGCGCGAAGAGACCGACGCGCTCTACCGGCCCTACCGGATCGACTGGACGCTGGACGGGCAGGCCCGGCGCGCCATGACCTTCGAGGCCGCCTGGGACCTGCGCCGGGCCTACCGCTGGGCCGACGGATCCACCGCGGCGGTCACCGGGGCACAGACCGGATACCTCGACGTGCCGCCGGGCCGCCACGTGGTCTCGCTTGTCCCGTCGCGGCAGATGCTGCTGCGGGCGGATGCCTTCGGCGGCACGCTGTCGGCCCCGCGCGCCAATGCCGCGCCCGGGCTGGACGCGGCTCTGGACGCTGCCGCCCGGATCGGCCAGGCCGCGCCAGCCGACATCCTGATGGGGGTGATGCAGGGCGCGCCGCAAAGCCGTGTCGCGACGCGGGCGCTGACCCCTGGCGTGCTGGAACCCCAGCTGAGGGCGCTGGCCCGGTCCAACAGCTATTCCGGTGGCGGATTGCTTGCCGCCGACACGCTACGCGCCCGTGCGCTGGAGCTGCCGCAGGTTACGGCCGTGTCCGCAGCGGCCGAGCGGTTCTCGGGCGCCTACGGGTTCTACCGCATGCTGGAGCCGCTGAACGGCACATCGGGCGGGGCGGCGCTTTGGGATATGCCGCCGCAGCTGGACGAGCCCGGGCAAAGCCCGCGCACCGGCCCGGGCGAGGGTGTACCCGACGGCGTTCTGCTGACCGGGATCCTCTCCGGGCGCTTTCATGAGCTGCGCCCAGGCCAGGGCCTGAGCTACGTGGTGCCCGAGCGCAGCGCCTCGGCCCGCCTGCGGCTGATCGTGGCGCGCGACGACCTGGCCGGCCCGGTCCGCCTGCGGCTGGCGGCGGACGCCCATCCGCCGATCGTGCTGGAGTTCGACCCGGACGGTGCCGGCCTCTTCGGCCTGCTGGTCGCCTCGCCGGCCGAACAGGGCCTGCGTCGCGCGGCGGAGCGGCGGGGGCTCTCGCCGGAGGCGCTGGCCGCGCGGGTCCTCGCGGCGCAGGGTATGCCGGAGGCGCGGCGCGCCCGGCTCGTGGCGCTGGACCTGGCGCTGGATCACCCGGTGTCGCGCCTGCGCCTGAGTGCCGAGAGCGCCACGGGCCGGCCGCTGCGCGTGGCCCTGGCGGCGCGCGCCTCGCGGCAATCGCAGCTTGACGCGCCGGCCTTCCTGGCGCTGCGCAACAGGCTGGGCGCGCCCGGCGCGCGGCATCTCTTCTTTCACGGGCTGCGCGCGGCGCTGGACTGTGCGCCCTGGCTGAATGCGCCGGCGGCCTGCCGGATCGCCCCCGTAGGCGGCGATCTTGCGGCGCAGGCCGAGCTGTATAACGAGCTCGTGCCGATCCTGCGGCTTTTGCGCAGCCGGGAAGAGCTGGTCTTCGGCCCGGTGCGGGGCACGCCGGGCCCGGCGGTGGCGCAGGGGGATGGCGCAGGGACCGCGCCGCTTCTGGCCGGTGGGCGCGAGGCCTTGCAGGCCGGCAATCCCCTTGGCGCGTTGGAGCGGTTCACCCGCGCGCGGGCCGTGGCGCGCGGGGGGGACGGGGCGGCGGCCCTGCTGGGGCAGGTGGCGGCGCTGGATGCACTGGGCGAGCCTTTCCTGCCGGAGCGGATGCTGCGCCAGGCCGGGATGGCCTGTACCGCGACCGGGGCGGCGGCGCGCGTGGCGCTGGACGCGCGCTATGCGCAGCGCGCCGATATCGACCGTCAGTTGGGGGTCGAGGCGCGGGGCCTGATTTGCGCGGGCGAAGACCGGCGCGACCTGGACCGGCTCGCCGCGCTGCTGGCCGCGGCCGGGCGCGACGGCGATGCCCTGCGCATGGCCGCCCTGGCCGCGCGCCCGCCTGCCGCGCCGCTCGGGGCCGCGGCGGCACGCGAAGGCTGGCCGGGTGCGCCCGATCTCGCCGCCCTGGCGCCGGGGCATCCGGTCGGCGCGGCCGGGCTCGTGCAGCGCAGCGCCGGGGCGATCCCGGTCCGGGTGCCGGCCCGTGACCTGGTGACGACGCTCTACCGTGCGACCCCGGGCACCCCGGTGGTCCTCGCGGCGCCGGGCCAGGGGGTCGTACAGCTCACGATCCGCCCCATCCACGGCGCCGACGCGTCCGGGCGGATCTCGGGCGCGGTCACGTTCGAGACCGGTGGCGGGACGGAGTTCCGGATGGTCGCGGACAACCCTGTCTCCCCGGGGCTCGTGGACCTGACGGGCGCCGGCGCCCTGGGCGCCGGGACCGACTGGAGCCGGACGGTTGCGGCGGGCGAACGTATCACGGTGCGGCCGCAGGGGATGGCCGTCGGCGTCGAGGCGCGGTTCCTGCCCGGCGCCGCTGCACCACCGCGCGGCGCGCCGGCCACGGTGGTGTCCGAGCTGTCGCGGCTGCTGTTCGAGTACCGGGCCGATTCCGTGGCGCAGGCCGCGCTGTTGCCACGGGCCGCCCGCCTCGGCGCGCCGGGCATCGCGCCGGCGGCGGAGGATCCGGAGGTCCGGCGGCTCTGGGCCACGATCAGGGCCCGGTCCAGCTGGGAGCGGATCACCCGGGTCACCACCAGCGCGGGCATCACCGAAGCGGAGACGCCGGGCCTGCCCTTCGACAGCCCGAACCTGCGCGCCCGGGCCATCCTGGCCGAGGGGTTCGACCCCGCCGCACGCACCCTGCCATCGGAGGGTGCACTGACCATCCGGCGGCAGGGCGCCGAGGCGGTCCGCCTGTCGGGCATGCTGAGCATGTCGGTCGTGGCGGCCAGCCCGGTCGGCGAGGCGATCGTCGCGGTAACCGACGGCTCCGGCGCGGTGAGGCGGATCCGTCTGGGCCCGGATCGCCGCGAGGCCGAGCTGTCGCTGGACTTCGCTGCCGGAGACAGCGCGGCGCAGCTGCGGCTGGAGCAATCGAGCCCGAACAGTTTCGTGCAGCTTCGCCTGGATGACGCCGACGGAGAGGCGGAAGAGCGCAGCAGGGTCTTCGACGTGGCCACCGCCGGGGAGCCGGTGCGCTATGTCCCGGCGGCGCCCGAAGTGGTGCGCGTGGATGAATGGCGCGACGGGCAGATGCTGACGCGCATGGTCCTGGCGGCGCCGGATGCGCCGCTGGTGCTGCAACCGGAGGCCGGGCGTCCGCGGGCGCTGGTCCGGCTGTTCCGTCTGGTGCCGGATCCCGGCGGCGTGGACCTGCCGGTCGACACCGAGGCCGAGACCGAAGCGGCCGGTGCGGAGGCGGTCGCCGCGGCGCGCACCATGGTCGACCGGCCGCCCCGGACCGACCTGTCGGGTCCACTCGCGCTTTCCTATCCCGAGGCGGTGCTGAACCAGCGCCGGATCGAGCTGGAGCCGGGCCGCCCGGGGACTTGGAGCCTTGGCCTGCGCGCCCGGCGCAGCGCCGACGCCAATTCCGATGACGGGGCACAGGCCGCTGGCGAGCTGCAATTCTCGGCCCGGCATCGCCGCTACTGGTCCGGCCCCGACCTTTACACCGATGCCGAGGGCTTCGCCCGCCCGCGACGCAATGGCCCCGTCGTTTACGGGCTGAGCGGCCTCGTGACCTGGCCCGAACGCTTCGGCGGCACCACCTTCAGCGCCGAGGCCGCGCTGCTGGCGCAGACCTTCGACGACACCGCCTGGCGCCTGCGGCTCGCCCTGGCAGCAGAGCGCGACTTTGCGCTGTCCGACCGGCTCGATCTCGGTCTCGCCGGCGGGTTCTTCGTGCAGGCCCTGCAGCCGGGTGGCGCCCGGGACGCGCCCCGGGACGAGGTCGATACGGATGTCTATTCCAGCTACCTCGACACCCACCGGTCCGGACTCTCGGCGGCGGCGGCGCTTGACTGGCAACCCTATGACGATCTGCGTCTTTTCGCGGGGACCGAACTGCGCGGCAATGCGGCGCCGGACCTGCTGAGCCTCGACCAGCTGCGGTTCGAGGCCGGGCTGCGCCAGTACCTGCGCGGGCTGCGCTACGGGGTGATCGCCACGCACCGGGTGTTTCTGAAGGACAGCGACCGCAGCGCGCAGGGCGCCTGGAGCCGGATCGCGCTCGAGGCGACCTGGGAGAGCTGGCTGCCCGGTGCCGACCGGCTCGAGATCGGCGGTGTGCTGGCCCGACGCAGCGATCTCGACGGGATCACCGGGGAGCTGTTCCTGACCTGGCATTTCGGCGGCGGGTTCGAGGATTTCGCCCCCGATGCGGTGGCCTTCCGGGGGCTGAGGGAGGATGCGCGGTATGGATGGCTCGAGGAACGCTATGGCAACTGAACAGGGCAGCAGCGGCGTGATCTGGCAGCCCACCGGCGCGGGCGACGTGGCCGTCCGGCTCGATGCGGCGGCCCCGGACCTGCATCCGCGGCTGAAGGCGGCGGAGGCCGGGATCGTGGCCGGCTGTGCGGCTGCGCTGTTTCCCGCGCTGGCCCGGACCCTGGACCCCGAGACGCAGCTGTCGGTTTTGCTGTGTTCCTGGATCATCGCGCGGGTCGACCGCATCGACGAGCTGCGCGGGCTGCAGCGGCGCGGCGAGGCGCAGGTGGCCGTGGCGACCGGCCCGGCCGCGCGGCGTACCGCGATCCTGGATTTCGCGGCCGCGCTTGACCGGTCCCGGCGCGACCAGTGGCGCGATGCGCGCGCCTTCCGGAAATGGTTCGAGGTCGACGCCGTGATCGACCGGGCAGAGCGGTTGCAGGGCGAAGAGGCGCGGGCCGCATCGGTCGGGCTGGACCGGCTGGCGGGGATCGTGCTGTCGCAGACCGATCCGCCGCACGAGACGCTGGTGGCGCTGCGGCAGCTCTTTGACAGGGTGCTGGGCGCGGCGCTGGACCCGCGCACCCTTGCGGCGGCGCTGCGCTGCCTGGAGACCGCCGCGATGACCGGCGAGCGCAGCCAGCGGGCGCTGGCGGCCGCCTTCTCGCACCGTGTGGCGCGCGCAGCCCTGGCGCAGGAGACCGATCCACTGGTGCAGGAGGCCGCGCTGGCCTGCCTGTGCCGGCTTGTGCCCGAGAGCGGGGCGGTGGCGCTCGCGCGTCACATGGAACGTCCGGCGCAGGGCGATGCCTTCTGGATCCAGCGCGCGGCGGTCCGGCTGGCGCTGGAACGCTGCCCCGAGCGGAAGGAGACCGCCGAGGTGATCGCGCGGGCCGAGGCAAGCCCAAGCGCGGCGGTGCGCCAGGCTCTGGCCCTCTTCCGTCCCGCCGCCAACGGCACGCAGGACGCGGCCACCCGGCGGCTTGCCACGGGCGACCCGGATCGCAAGGTGCGGCTTGCCGCGCTCTCGCGCCTGCCAGGGCAGCTCCGGGGCCGCGACGGGGCGGCGGCCGAGCAGGCTTTCATCGACGCGCTGTCGGCCGAAACCGACGAGGACGTGCTGCGCCTGATCTTCGAGCTGGCCGAGGCCGAGGCCTTCGCGCGGGTGCGCTCGGGCGCCGAGGACGAGGCGCGGACCTGGGCCGCGCGGGTGCTGCCCGGGATTGCCCGGCACCACGAGACCGCCGCATCGGATGTCGTGCGGCGCCGCGCGGCGGCCGCGCGCGAGGGGATCTGGTGCGCGACGACGCCCGGGGCCTTCGCGCTGCACGAGGCGCTCGATGCCTTTGCCCGGACCATGGGCGAGGGCAGCGCGCGGCGCCTGTCGCGGACGCTGAGCCGGACGATGCGCGACGGCGATCTGGCCGGACGCGTGCTGGCGGTGCTGGCGCGGCGGGATTTCGGCCTTTCGCTGGAACGTGCCGCGCTGGGTCGGCTGCGGCTGCGGCGGGGCGACGGGTTCGGCATGCGGCTGTGGCGCGTCCTGCACGAGTTCCGCCACCCGGGCACCGAGAAACGCCAGGCCTTCCGACACACCATCGGGCGGGTCAATGGCGGCCATCTTTCCGCGCCGTCGGGCGTGCTGGCCGAGCTGGCGCAGACAAAGGTGCCGGGCGAGCCGCTCTTCGACGAGACCGAGCAGGGCTGGCACAATTACCTGCCGCTGCTCGACCTGGTGATCTCGGCGACCCGCGGGGCCGAGCCGCACAAGATCTACACGCCCGAGGGCATCACCCGGATCGTGCCGCCGCGCTCGGGCTTCGGCCGGTGGCGCGCGCGGCTGCGGATCAGCCGAGATTTCGAACGCCTGGCCGAGCTGCGCAACACCCCGGGCAGCGGCGCCTACCTCGCGGCGCTGGCCGAACATGGCATCTCGGTGAAACTGGCCCCGCATGCCGGGGCCGGCAGCGATACCCGGCTCGATCGCTATTTCCCGGCCCTCAGCCTGCCTGCGCTGCCGATCCTGGCCGGGATGGACGAGCGCTGGCAAAGCTACATCTACTCGATCTACCAGAACACGCTGGGCCAGCTGGCCGTCTTCATCGCGCTTGCGGTCGCCTGGTTCTTCGGGCGGCATTACGTGCTCAGCCGCCGCATCCGCCGGGTGCGCCGGGCGCTGCCGCTGGTGATCGGCGGCTGGGGCACGCGCGGCAAATCCGGGACCGAACGGCTCAAGGCGGCGGTCTTCAACGGGTTGGGCCTGCCGTTGATGTCGAAGACCACCGGATGCGAGGCGATGTTCCTGCAGGCCGAGGCCTATGGCCCCACTAAGGAGCTGTTCCTGTTCCGGCCCTTCGACAAGGCCACGATCTGGGAACAGGCGCGGGTGGCGCGGATGGGGCGGGACATGGGCTCGGCCGTGGTGCTGTGGGAGTGCATGGGGCTGACCCCCAGCTACGTGTCGATCCTGCAGCGGCAATGGATGCGGGACGACCTGTCGACGATCACCAACACCTATCCCGACCACGAGGACCTGCAGGGCCCGGCCGGGCGCAACATCCCCGAGGTGATGACCGAGTTCATTCCCGAACGCTCCACCGTCCTGACCACCGAAGAGCAGATGCTGCCGATCCTGGCGCAGGGCGCGCGGGCCCGCCGGACCCGGCTGATCCCCGTGGACTGGCGCGCGCCGCTGATGATCCCGGACGAGGCGCTGGCGCGCTTTCCCTATGCCGAACACCCGGCCAATATCGCGCTGGTCCTGCGCATGGCCGAAGAGCTTGGGCTGGACCGCGAGCGGTCGCTGCGCGAGATGGCCGACCGGGTGGTGCCGGACCTCGGCGTGCTCAAGATCTACCCCGAGGCGCCGGTGGGGCGGCGGCGGCTGGAATTCGTCAACGGCATGTCGGCCAACGAACGCTTCGGGGCGATGGGCAACTGGCGGCGCACCGGCTTTGCCGCGCATGACCTGCTGGAGGATCCGGGCCAGTACTTGGTCACGGTGGTCAACAACCGCGGCGACCGGGTGCCGCGCAGCCGGGTCTTCGCGGATATCCTGGCCAATGATTTCATGGCCGATGCACATCTGCTGATCGGCTCGAACCTCTCGGGGATGCAGGGGTTCATCGAAGGGGCCTGGGCCGAGCGCGCGGCGCGGTTCAGCCTGCGCGACGGCGAGGGGCACTTTCTGTCGGCGGCGGCCGCCGGGGACCGGATCCGGGCAGAGGCCCGGAAGCTGCGGGTCTTCCACGAGGCACCGCAGCTGGCCGCGATGGCCGCGGCGATGCTGGGCGAGCCGGGGGCGCCGACCGATCCCGCGGCGCTGGCCGCCGCCCTGGCCGCGCGGGGCGCCGATCCGCAGGAGGCTGCGTTCGCCCGCGCCGAGATGGAGCGCCGCGCCCGACAGCTGGACGAGGCCGAGGCACTGCTGACGGCGGCCGGGCAGCACGTTGACGCGGCACTGGAGGCGCGCTGCCGCGATATCTTTGGCGGCTGGTTCCGCGCGCGCTTTCACGTGGTTGACGATTACCATGCGACGGGGGAAGAGGTCGTCGGGCGCCTGGTCTCGCTGGCGCCTCCGGGCCTGCTGACCCGGGTCATGGGCATCCAGAACATCAAGGGGACGGGGCTGGGCTTCATTTACAAATGGCAGGACTACGACGCGCAGAATACCGCGCTCGTGGATCTGGAAAGCGGCCAGCCCGACCGGATCGAGGCCGGTCTGCGCGCGCTGGAGACCGGGCCGGTCATCGGCCGCCTGGGCCGGGACCGTGTTCTGCGCGCCCTGGACGGGATTGATGCAGAGGCCTCGCGCCTGCCGGCAGCCATCGGGCCGCGCAGCGCGGCGCTGCGGTACGGGCTGGCCCCGGCCACGGCGCCTGGCCCGGACACGGGGGGCAAGGGCGGCAAGGCAGGTGGCGGGCTCCTCGCCCCGGTGCTGCAGACGGTGGAAGGCATGCTTGACGCCTTTGCCGCGATCCGCAGGCGGAACCGGGCGGACCGCGTCTATGCCGAGCTTGCGGCGCAGCGCATCGGCCGCAATCGCGCGGCGCAGGAGATCCAGGCGCTGAACGCGCAACAGAAGGGCGGCTGGCTGAAGGCGGCGCTGGCCAGGTCCATGCCGGGGCGACGCCGGGGAGAGACCGCATGACATCCGACATCCCGTTCCAGGAGGCCTTTGCCCGCCTCAAGGTGCAGTTCCTCAAGGGCGCCGAGAAAGATTGCGCGACGATCCTGGAGCTGCTGGACCGGCCGCAGCTCGACGTGCAGGAGCTCATCCAGCTGCGCTTTCTCGTGCACAGCCTCGTCGGCACCGCGCCGATGTTCGAACACCCCGAGCTGGGGCAGGTGGCCTCGGCGGTGGAACAGGCCATCTACGAGGCCACCGTCGCCGAGCGCGGGCTGACCGAGGCGGAACAGGCCGAGCTGCGCGTTGCGGCCGGGCATTTCGCCGCGTGCCACGGCCGGGTGTTCAGCGGATGAAGGCCAGCGCCTGGTCGGCGAGCTCCATCGGGGCGAAGGGCTTTTCGATCACGCCAACTGCGCCCAGGTCGAGGTATTCGTTCACCTCGGCGCGCTGAACCCGGGCCGTCACGAAGACGACGGGGATATCCCGGATGTCCTCGCGCTCCTTCATCATCTTGTAGGCGGTCACGCCGTCGATCCCCGGCATCATGACATCCATCAGCACCAGATCGGGAGACCAGCGCATGCAGGTCTCGATCGCCTCCTGACCCGAGGCGGAGGTCTCGACCGAAATCTCCCCGGACAGCTGGAGGCACATTTCCGCGATGCTCCGGAGCTCTTCATTGTCGTCAACGTAGAGGATCTTGTACACCTGTCCTCAAGCTCCAAGGATATCAAGGGGTTGTATATTCGCCAGAGGGCAGGATCTGCCCATGTCCGGGGAAATTCAACCCGGAATGTGTTTGGGCCGAACGGATCCGGCCCGGGCGCGGCATTGGTGTCACCGAAACAGGCCGCCGTGGCCCGGGACACGACACCTGCCGGCCCGGCGCCTATTCCGGGGTCGCCATGCCCAGACGGGCCAGTACCTGCCGCTCGGCCACGACCACAAGCTGGTAGAAGACCACCGACAGGATCACCGAGACGGCGGCGACCGACCAGATCATCCCGTAGTCGAGGTAGCCGCGCGACTGGTTCAGCAGGTTGCCCAGCCCCCGGCCCGTGGCCAGCCATTCGGCGATCATCACCCCCAGCAGCGCGCGCGGCACCGTCAGGCGGGTCGCCGCAAAGAGATAGGGCAGGGAGGCCGGGATCGTGACCATGCGCATCTCGGTCCAGCGGCTGGCGCCATAGGCGCGGGGCAGGTCCTCGGCGCTTTTGGGGACCAGGGCGATGCCCTGCGCCAGCGTCACGAAGGCCGGGAAGAAGGTGACCGAGATGGTGATCCAGAGCGTCAGCGAAGGCCCGCGCCCCAGGATCAGCACCAGCAGAGGCGTGAGCGCGACCAGGGGCATGGTCTGGGTGATCAGGGCCACCGGCATGAAGGCCTCGATGAACCGCGGCATGAGGCGCGACAGGATCGCCAGCAGGAAGGCGAAGGCGAGGCCCGCGGCCATGCCGATGAACGTGATCGGCAGGGTCTCGGCCAGGGCGGCCAGCAGCCTGGCCTGCGCCGCGGCGGCGCCTTGCGAGAGGAAAAGGTATTCAAAGACATCGCCCGGCGTCTTGGCGATCATCGCGGGCGCGCCGCTGAGCTTGATCAGCGCCCACCACAGCGCGAAGGGCAGCAGCACGGTCGCCAACGCCATGCGGACGCGCGCGGAAAGGCAGGTGCTGGCGGTGCCCCCCGTCGGCACGGCGGTGTTCAGCGTCACCGCCTTCGTTGCGCCCAGCAGGCGGCGTGACAGCAGGGCGAAGCCGGCATAGCTCAGCCCGGCGATCAGCGTGGCGATCAGGCCGATGCCCCAGAGCCGGTCGGGCTCGCCCCGTCCCAGCGAGCCCAGCAGGTAGGTGCCAAGGCCCCAGCGCCCGCCGCCGCCAAATTCGGCCAGGATCGCGCCCAGCACGGCATTGGGCGCGGCGATGCGCAGCCCGGCGAGGATCGAGGGTACGGCGCCCCGGAACTGCACCAGCCGCAGCACGGTCCAGCGGGAGCCGCCATAGGCGCGCACCACGTCCTCGGCCCGGCTGTCGGCCTGCGAGAGGCCGATGACCGTGGCGGTCATGGTGACGAAATAGACGCCGAGCGCGGCCAGCGTGATGCGTGGCGCCATGCCCGACATGGTCAGCGCCAGGATCGGGGCGATGGCGATGGGGGGCAGGGCGAAGGCGGCGATGTTGATGCCCCGGAAGAGGCGCAGCAGCGCGGGCGACAGGGCGAAGGCCACGCCGGCGGCGATGGCGACGGCATTGCCGATCAGGAAGCCCATGACCGAGGCATAGAGCGTGGCGCCGATATGGTTGGGGTAATCGCCCCGGTCCTGCCAGAGCCGGATCAGGATGTCGCTTGGCGGCGGCAGGGCCCCTCCGGCGACAAGGCCCAGCTGGCCGATGATCTCCCACAGGGCCAGCAGGATCAGGGCGTTGCGCAGCCCCGTGCTCTGCCAGACCGCATGGCGCCGGATCGCGTCAGTTGCCATGCAGGGCCTCGGCCACGCGATCGCAGACCTTGTGAAACGCCGGATCCGAAAACAGCGGCGGCTGGCGCGGACGGTCGAAAGGCACGTCGATCACGCCCGCGATCCGCCCCGGGTTGGCATGCATCACTACCACCCGGTCCGACAGGAACACCGCCTCGTCGATGCCATGGGTGACCAGCAGCGCGGTCGATCCGGTGTCGGCCCAGATCCGCTGCAGCTCGACATTCATCTGGCGGCGCAGGATCTGGTCCAGCGCGCCGAAGGGTTCATCCATGAACAGCACCTGCGGATGGGTCACCAAGGCCCGCGCGATGGCCACGCGCTGGCGCATGCCCCCCGACAGTTCTCCGGGCAGGGAATTCTCATAGCCCTTCAGACCGACCAGGTCGATCATCGCCTGAACCTGCGCCGCCTCGGCCCGGGGCGTGCGCCCCAGTACCTCCAGCGGCACCTCGACATTGCGGCGGACCGACCGCCAGGGCAGCAGGGCCGCATCCTGGAAGGCGACGCCGGTGATGCCTTGCCGCGCGGCCTCCAGCGAGCGCTGTCCGGCGACGCGCACCTCGCCCGCATCGGCGGTTTCCAGCCCCAGTGCGATGCGCATCACCGTGGATTTGCCGCAGCCTGACGGGCCGATGATCGAGGTGAAGGACCCCGGCGGGCAGGCCAGCGTGACCTCCCTCAGGGCTTCGACCACCTTGCCCCGTCCGGTGAAGGTCTTGCTTACACCGGTCAGCGCGATCCCGTCAGGCTGTCGCATCAGGCCTCCGCCAGCAGGGAGGTGTCGAACATGTCCGCGCTGCCGACGATGCCGACCTCGCCAAGCGCGCTCAGGCAGGCCTCGATCCCGTCGCCGGTCAGGGCGAAATAGCCCTCGGGGCTTTCCATCAGCGGCTTCTGCGCGGTGTTGAAATAGACCTCGTTCTCGATCGACCGGCCGGTGCCCTTGAAGTACGTATCGGCGAATTTGGGCGGCCATACCGTGGGATCGGCAAGGTTCTCTTCCCAGCCCTTCTTCGAGGCCGACAGCCAGGCGACCAGCAGGTCGCGCTTCTCGGCCAGCACGTCCTCGGTCACGACGACGGTGTCGTTGTAGATCGTGTAGCCGAAATCATAAAGCAGGAACGAGGTTGCTTCCTCGCCGGCCTGGCTGATGGTGAAGGGGACGTTGGTGGTGAAATCCAGGCTGGCGTCGATCTCGCCCCGGACCAGCGGGGTCGGATCATAGGCGTATGGCACGATGTTGACCTCCGAGGGGTCGATCCCGTTCATCTTCAGCATCGCCTCGACCGAGATCACGTTGACCGGCGGCACGGCCAGCGTCTTGCCGATCAGGTCCTTGGGCTCGTTGATCGGGTTCTTCGCCAGCGAGACGATGCCGATCGGGTTCTTCTGGTACTGCGCGCCGATGATCTTGAAGGGCGCGCCCTGTTCGGTGATCGCCTTGATCGTCGTATCCGGCGTGGTCAGCGCCAGGTCGGCGCGGCCGGCGATGATGGTGCTTTCGGGGATCACGTCGGGCCCGCCCGAGAGGTATTCCAGGTCCAGCCCGGCGTCGGTGTAATAGCCCTGGTCCATGCCCAGGAAATAGCCCGCGAATTCGGCGTCGTTGATCCAGGCGGCCTGCATGGTCAGCGGCGAGGTGGCGGCCAGCGCAGTGTGGGGCAGGGCCGAGGCGGCAAGGCCCGCGGCGGCGGTGCCGAGGAAGGCGCGACGGTTGAGCGATATGGTCATGTGTGAAGTCTCCCTGTTGTTGGGGTGTCGGTGCGTCAGGCGAGGCCCTGCAGGCGCTGAAGCTCCTGCAGGGGCGGGGTCTGGTCGATCTGCCTGGGCTCCAGCAGCGGCCATTTCACGCCGCTGGGCCGCTTGGCCCGGCGTTCGACCACATGGGTGCCGCCGGGGGTGAAGATCTTGTCCACGAGGATGTCGGTTTCCGACGGCTGAAGCTGCTCTTCGACCAGCTGGATGTCGTGGACGACGGCGTGTACCGGCGTGGTTTCGTCGACGAAGCCCAGGTCGGTGAACATGCCCCATTCCAGGTCGAAGAACCCGTGGCCCTTGCCGAAGCGCACACCGTTCATCGACACCGCGGAGGCGCCGGTCACTAGGTAATCGAACCGCCCCATGCGCGAGATCTGTTCGAGCGTCACGGGGTCTCCGAAATGCTCCATCCCGTCGAGCCAGGCGGCATAAAGCGCCGCGCCCTCGGGCACCTTCGCCGGGTCGAGGTAGAGAAAGCCGCGGTAGATCCCGTAGGTCGACATGACGAAGGGCTTGCCCGCCTCGATCATGCGGCGGCGCAGGTCGACAAGGCAATTATCCGGCGTGATGAAGGCAAAGGTGCTGGCCTGGTAGGCCGGATCCTCGACCAGCCGGTCGGTCGCTGCCTCCGATCCTTCGAAATCGGGGATGACCTCGGCAAAGTTCATGTGGAACCGGGTATCCGGCCTCGCCACCTCGTGAAGCCTCGTCCATATTCTTTCGCGGATCATCCTGGAGGAAGTCATCTTGTCGCCCTTGCCGTTTCAGTGTTTCATGCTTGTGAAACTTTGGTTTCATTCGTCAAGAGGAAAGCGGTAGACATGGCCTCCAGACTGATCCTGAGAATCCAGGAAAAACATGCCCGGCTGACCTCGAGCGAGAAGAAGATCGCGGCGGTTCTGATGGAAAACCAAGGGCTTGTTGAAACTCATACGGCGACGGAGCTCGCCTCTCTTGCCGGAGTGTCCAAGGCGACGACTGCCCGTTTTTTCCGCAATCTGGGCTATGCGGATTTCGAGGAGGTACGGCTTCAGGCCCGCGAGGAGCGCAACAGCCGCGAGCCCTACCTGCGGCGTGACACGGGGACTGAAACGGCCTCGCTGGGGCGGACGCTGTCCGATCACCTGGAGCTGGAACAGCGCAACCTGGCCCGCACCTTCGAAGAGATCCGCGCCGACCTGCTGCCCGAGATCGCGGGCGTTCTGGAGGCCGCGCCGCGCGTCTGGTTCCTGGGCTTCGGCGACGAATACGGCATCGCGCGGCTGGGGCGGACCATGTTCACGCGGCTGCGCCACGGGGTGCACCAGATCGAGGGATCGGGGCAGGACTGGGCGTCGGAACTGTCGATGACCGGGCCGCGCGACGTGCTGATCCTGCTGACCTTCGCGCCGCGCCCGCGGCTTCTGCCGGTGCTGCTGGCCCATGCACGGACCACGCGGATGCAGATCATCACGATCACCGACCCCGCCTATGCCGCCCAGGCGCGGCGGTTCTCGAACTACGTGCTGCCCTGCCACATCGCCAGCTACGGGCTGTTGCCGACCCATGCGACGATGATCTCGATGCTGCGGCTTCTGGCGCTGGCCTACCTGGGCAAGACGCCCGAGGCCGCGACCCGGCGCATCGCGACGCTGGACGCGATCAACGAGGAACTGGACCTCAGCGAATAGCGCCGGCGCCACGCCGGGCGCGCCGATCTCAGGGAAGGTTCAGCGCCCGGTTCGGGAGAAGAAAACCGGGCGCCTGGTGCATCACGACAGGTGATGCACCTCCTGCAGGCCGTAGACGAGGGTGTCCAATCCCTCCATCCGGGCCTTCAGCTGCAGGGCGAGGTAGAGCGAATAATGCCGCGACTGGTGCAGGTTGCCGCCGTGGAACCACAGGTTCTCCTGCTGGGTCGGCTTCCACATGTTGCGCTGCTCGCCCTCCCAGGGGCCAGGGTCCTTGGTCGTGTCCGATCCCAGCCCCCAGACCTTGCCGACCTTGTCGGCGATCTCCTGGCTGATCAGGTCGGCGGCCCAGCCGTTCATGCTGCCATAGCCGGTGGCCAGGACCACCAGGTCGGCCTCCAGCCGCGTGCCGTCTTCCAGCACCACCGCCGTTTCGTCGAAGTGATCGACCTGGCCCTTCACCAGCTTCACCTTGCCGTCGATGATCAGCTGGCTGGCGCCCACGTCGATGTAATAGCCCGATCCGCGCCGCAGGTACTTCATGAAAAGACCCGAGCCGTCGTCGCCCCAGTCGAGATCGAAGCCGGCCTTTTCCAGCCCCGCGTAGAAGTCCGCGTCGCGCTCGCGCATCTGCTCGTATAGCGGGATCTGGAATTCGTGCATGATCCGGTAGGGCAGGGAGGCGAAGACCATATCGGCCTTCTCGGTCGTCATGCCGTTGGCCACCGCCTCTTCGGAATAAAGCGCGCCCAGCCCGATATTCATCAGCGTGTCCGAGCGCACGATATGGGTGGAGGACCTTTGTACCATGGTGACATCGGCATCGGCCTCCCACAGCGCGGCGCAGATGTCATGGGCCGAGTTGTTGGAGCCGATCACGACGACCTTCTTGCCGGTCCAGGCGTCCGGCCCCTCGTGCTGCGAGGAATGCTGGATCGTGCCCTTGAAGCTGTCCATGCCGGGGAAGGAGGGGATGTTGGCCTTGCCCGACATGCCGGTGGCCAGCACCAGCTGCGTGGGTTTCAGCACCACGGTCTCGCCGTCGCGGTCGACCTCGACCGTCCAGGTGCCCGAGGCCTCGTCGAAGCTGGCCTTTTTCACCTCGGACCGGGTCCAGTAGTTCAGCTCCATCACCTTGGTGTACATCTCCAGCCAGTCGCCGATCTTGTCCTTGGGCGTGAAGACGGGCCAGTTGTCGGGAAACTTGATGTAGGGCAGGTGGTCGTACCAGATCGGGTCATGCAGGCAGAGCGACTTGTAGCGGCTGCGCCACTGGTCGCCGGGGCGGTCGTGCTTGTCGAGGATGATGGTCGGCACGCCAAGCTGGCGCAGACGGGCGCCAAGCGCGATGCCGCCCTGACCGCCGCCGACGATCACCGTGTAGGGCTGCGTGTCGTAGCCCAGCGTGGCGGCCTCCGCCTCGCGCCGTTCCTTCCAGCTGGCGCGGTTCTTCTCGGCCCCGTGTTCGGCGCCCATCGGGCGGCGCGTGCCGCGGTTCTCCTCGAAGCCCTTCAGCTCCTGCATGGCGGTCAGCAGGGTCCAGATCCGCCCGTCCTTCAGGCGCATAAGTCCCCAGCCCCGGCCCAGCCTGGTCTCGAACGTGATCCAGGCGGTGATGATGCCGCCGTCCTCCGCCGGCGTCTCGCCGTCCTGGATCGCGAAATGGCCGGGCTGCGTCAGCGGCAATTGCTGGGTGAGCATGTCGGTCACGCCGTCGGGCCCCTCCACGGTCTTGAGGTTCCATGTCACGGCCACGAGGTCCCGCCAGTAGCTGTCGGTGGCAAAGAGCCCGGCGGCGCGGGCCACGTCGCCGGCGTCCAGCGCGGCGTTGAGGGTGTCCAGCACCTCCTGGGTCTGGGTCGTAACGGTTGTGTCGAGCATCGCGTTTCCTCCTCTGAACGATCCGCTGTCGCGCAGTATCGCGGCCCATCCGGCGCGCGATCCATCGCGGGATGCGCGCGCGCGCCGGAAATCCCGGTGCCGCGCCGCGGCATGTTGCGCGCGCAACGTCGCGCAACCGCTCAGCCGTGCGGCTGCAACCCGGCCTGGCGCATGCGGCGCAGCACGGTCGACCGGTGCACGCCCAGCCGACGGGCCGCGCGCGCCATGTTCCAGCCGCAGGCCTCCATCACCTGCTCCAGCGTCTCCTCGGTCGCGCCCGCCCCGGCCGCCGCATCCACCGGCGCCGGCAGGTCCGGCTGATCGATCACACGCCCGTCGCAAAGGGCCACGGCCACGTCGAGCACCTGTTCCAACTCGCGGATATTGCCGGGCCACGGGCGGCCCAGCAGGTCGGCCCGGGCCGAGGGCGACAGGCGCATGTCCTCGGGCGCGCGCCGCCACAGCAGCCGGTCGAGCAGCCACCCCAGGTCCTGCCGCTGCCGCAGCGGCGGCAGGGCAAGCGTCGCACCGGCGAGGCGATGGAACAGCGGACGCGGCAGGTCGAGCGCGCCGGGCGCCAGGCACGTGGTCGAGACCGGCCGCAGCCCGGTGTCGCCGTCGAGAACCGAGGCAAGGGCCGAGGCGGTGTCAGGCGCCAGCTCTTCGATCCGGCGCAGCAGAAGGGTGGCGGGGCCGGTGAGCGTGGCGCAGGCCTCGCGCAAGGCCTGCGGGGTAAGCCCGGCGCAGTCAATCCCCAGGAAACCGCGGTTGGCGCCGGTCATGTGGATCGTGTGCGCCAGCTTCGTCTTGCCGGTCCCGGTCTCTCCGGTGAGCAGCAGGGGGACCTGCGTCGGGGCAAGCCGCGCGGCGTGGGTCAGCATCTGCTCCATCGCCGGGTCGTCGCCGGCCAGCCCGGCCAGCGGCCCGCCGCGCCGGTTGCTGCGCGGCGCGGTGCGCGGCGCCTGGGGCGCGATGGCATGGCCGAAGAGCGCGCCGCCATCGCGCATCTCGATGATCCTGTCCTCGGTCGGGCGGTCGCGCATCAGGTCGGGCAGGTCGTCGATGGTCAGGTTCAGCACCTCGTCGATGCGCCGCCCCAGCACCTCCTGCCCGTCCGGGAACAGCCGCCGCGCGCCCCTCGTATATCCCAGCACCCGGCCGGACCCGTCGAGCCGCACGGCGGTCTCGGGATCCACGTCCAGGAACTCCGGGCTGTCGGACAGGCGCAGCACCCAGTCGCGGCGGCTTTCGGCCATCAGGTTGGCCATCTCCACCCGCCGGGTGGCATTGGTCACCAGGCTCATCGCAAGGTTCTGGCTGCGCTTCGGCGCGGGCGAGCGCAAAAGCGAGATGTCAAGCACCGCGGCCAGCCGCCCGAGACTGTCGAAGATCGGCGCGGCGGTACAGCTGAGCGTGGTATGGGCGTTGCCGAAATGGTCGTCCTGGTGGACGGTCACCGGCGCCTGGGTGACGATGCAGGCCCCGACGCCGCAGGTGCCGGCCAGGTCCTCGGACCAGTTCGATCCCAGGTAGAGCCCCGCCGCCCGCAGGTCGTCGACGAAGAGCGCGTCGCCGAAGAAGTCGACGCAGACGCCTTCGGCGTCGGTCAGCAACAGCACGTAGTTCTGCCCGGCGACCTGCCGGAACAGGCTTTGCAGGCTGGAGCGCGCGGCGCCGACCATGCGCTCGGCCTGCTGGCGGTGATCGCGCAGCTCTGTTTCCGTAACGATATGGGCCGGATCGCGCCGCATCGGATCCATGCCGTAGATTTCGACACAGCGCTTCCACGACGCGGACACGAAACCATCGCGCCCGGTCTGGCCGCCGCTCAGCACCCGTTCGATCTCCTCGACGTGCTGACGATCGCTCATGATGTCGATCCTCCCCCGGTTGTATCCTAGCACAGGCAGGACGGTATCCGGGAAGAGACTTTCGTCGGCCGTCCTGTCGGGTCCTGGGGTGGTTCCGGACTGGCGCGGCGGCAGGGCAGGATGGCGGGGGACCAGGCGTGGCTGTCCTTGGGATGGAATCCGCCTGACCGGTGCAAGCCATCTGGCGGGATGGATTCGCAAAATTGGAAATCAATTTTCGTAGTATTTGATTTTAATTCTATACTTCAGGATATCTGTCCTGATCGGATTTACTAAAATCGAAACTTTGCGCCGCCTCCCGGTCCGGTGGCGCGCACATTTCGGCCCCAATCCCCGGCGAAAACCGACCCCGGTTGATCGCAAGGGGGATTTGACATGCGTGGCACCGCCGCTGAACACCGGGACGTCGATGACCTGGTGCGCAATTCCGACGAGGAATTGGACATCGCCAAGTTTGCCAGCCGCGCCGCGGCCGAGGCGGGCCCGTTCGTCATCGAAACGGGCCGGGCCGAAAGCGGCCGTATCACCGACGCCATGTTCGGCGGGAATTACTTCTTCGCCAACGGCAACGCCAACATCAGCGACGCCAGCTTCGCGTGGTCGCAGGCAATGGCCGGCGTGACCCACTGGCGCTACCCGGGCGGCTCCATCTCGGAGAAGTCCTTTGACATGACCGACAGGCGCCATTTCGACCGGACGCCCGCGGATTTCATCGACGCGCCCAGCGGCGATACCGTCGTCCCGATGTCGCGTTTCCTCGAGCTTGCCGCGCGGACCAACACTTCGATCACCATGGTCGTGCCGACCCGCGAAGGGTTGATCGGAGATGCTGTGAAGACCGGTGTCCACCAGCAGGCCGTGGTCCGCGAGGTCAGCCAGGCTTACCTGCGCGAACTGTCGGAGTTCATCGGTGAAGCCGTTGAAATCGCGCGATACTGGGGCGTGAAGATCGAGGCCTTCGAGATCGGCAACGAATTCTGGGGCTCGGGCCAGATGAACCAGGTCGAATACGGCAAGCTGGCCGGCCTGGCGGCGGTCCGGATTCACGACGCGCTGGAGACGGCGCGCTACGACGCCGACATCCTGGTCCAGACCGTGCATTCGCGCAACGAATACAACACCAACGCCTCGTCCTTCAACGAGCAGCCCCGCGAGATCGCCGCCGGCATCAAGGCGGCCGGTGCCGCCGACCTGATCGACGGCATCGTGAACCACGTCTACGCGCGCAATTTCAGCGTCGACGACGGCGGAAAGAATGTGGCCTTCGGCTCCTATGCGAAACTGGAGGCGGCGCTGTCGGCGGGTCCCAACGGACGGTCCGCCAATGCCGGCGAGCTGAGCTACGGGCTGACCGAATGGAACCTGCAGGCGGCCAAGGCGGGGGAGTACGGGTATGGGCTGAAGCAGGCCGGCATCATCGTCGAGATGTTCCACGAGGCGGCGACGAGCGGCATCGACAATGCGCAGATCTGGAAGGTCATGGGCTCGTCGATGAAATCCACCGCGCTGGTTCATACGCCGGAGGTGAATTCGTCGGAGGGGCCGACACTGAAACACTCGGGCGCCGTCTATGAGATGCTGTCGTCGTCCGTCCAGGGGCTGGTGGCAAGTGCCGGCGGCGATCTGCTGGACATACCGGGGGAATATGACGTCGAATATTCCACCTATGTCAGTGCCAAAAAGAATGTTGCCTTCATCGTCAACCAGAGCCCCTATCAGCAATCGCTGACCGTGGATTTCGGCGCGCTGGTGGAGGATTTCGGAAAGTCCTATTTCATCACGGCAACGATCCTGGGCGACGATGCCCCGGCCCATGCCAGCGCCGAGGAACTGGTCACGTCTCGGGTCGTCTATTCGCACCCGACGGCGCGGGACATGAACTGGCGCGACGGCATTGCCGAGATCAAGCTGAAGGACTGGGAAATCCTGCAGCTGGAAGCCACCGCGATCACCCCAAAGGCCGACGTCCTGCGTGGCGGTGCCGGCCGGGACGTGATCATCGGCAAGGGCGGGCACGACCGGCTGCAGGGCAATGAAGGCAACGATGTGCTCATCGGTGGCTCGGGGGGGGATCTTCTGGCCGGTGGGCCGGGGCGCGACCGGGCGCAATACATCAACTCGAAACATGGGGTCGTGGCGGACCTGCAGGTCAGCGGCCGGAACACGGGCCAGGCCGATGGCGACCGCTTCGTCGGTATCGAGGATCTGTTCGGCACGCGGTTCGATGACGCGCTGAACGGCGATGACGGGAGAAACCGGCTCTTCGGGCACAACGGCAATGACCGGCTGCTGGGGCGGGATGGAAACGACGTGCTCTACGGCATGAACGGCAACGACCGCTTCATCTTTCGCCGGGGCGACGACAAGGACCGGATCCTTGATTTCGAGGCCGGCGCCGACGAACTCGTGCTGAGAAACCTGGGCGACCGGTTCACGCTGGACCGGATCGAGCGGCTGTCGGTGCAGAAGGACGACATGCTGGTGCTGCGGCTGGGGGAGGGCGACCTGATCAAGCTGAACGGCGTCACCTTCGACGAGATCGCGCAGGATATCCTGCTGATCTGAGGTTCCGGGCCGGCCAGTCACGGCCGGAGCGGGCAGGCGCGGCGTGTCATCGGCAAGAAGGGGAAGAGGCAGAGCACATAACGCATCGCGCAGACGGCGCCGGCACCCCCGTCCCCCAGGGGGCCTGCGCCGAACCGGAAGCCGCCGCACGGCCATCCCCCGGCCGGCGGCGGCTTTTCCCCTTCGTCAGCCCTTCCAGGCTGCCTCATGTCCGCAGGCGCCCCTCACGCCCCTGGACTCTCGCCCTGCAGAACCAGATGCCCGGGTAAGGTGATCCGGCCGGGCTGTGCGGGACCTTCCCCCCGGGTAAGGTCCGGTACCCGGGCGTCCGGGATCAGGCGGGCAGGGGCGGGCGTTCGGCGGCGACGCCCAGCTCGGCCTCCAGCGCCTGGCCGAGGTTGAGGATCGTGCCCTCGTCGAACAGCCGGCCCCAGAGAGAGATGCCTTGCGGCACGCGATGCGTCTCGCCCTCGCCAGCCTTGCCGGTGGTCAGCTTGCCCTCGCCGAGGGAGGCCGCGCCGCGGGTGGCGACCTGCAGGAAGCCCGCGCGCAGGTGCAGGCAGGGATGGCCGGTGAAGTTGGAGGCCACGAGCATCGGCCCGGTCATGAAGGGGCCGATCAGCGCGTCGACCTCGCGGAACATGCCGTCGAGCGCCTGCATCACCAGGTAGCGCAGGCGGTCGATCTGGACGTGGTCCACCGCCGAAAGGAAGCGTGCCTTGCGGTGGGTGTTGGGCCAAGCGCCGTCGTCCTGCCAGGTGAGCGTGTCGTCCAGATCGGAGAGTGTCAGGTGCTCGAAGGCGGCCGCGGCCTCGGCGTAGAGGCCGTTCATCAGCGAGCCATAGGGCAGATCGGGGAGCGAGACCTCGACCACCTCGATGCCCAGCCGTTTCGCGGCGGCGAGGGCCGCGTGGTCCACGTCGGTTGAACCTTTGCCGAAGGCCTCGGGCAGGTAGCCCAGCGTCAGCTCATGGGTCCCCTTGGTCGCGTCAAAGGCGAAGGGGGCGGCGATGGTGCAGCGGTCGTCGATATCGGCGCCGTTGATCGCGTCGAGCACCAGCGCGCAATCCTCCACGCCCCGGCACATCGGCCCGATCTTGTCGAGCGACCAGCAGAGCGCCATGGCCCCCGCGCGGCTGACCCGACCGAAGGTGGGGCGCAGGCCGGTGGTGCCGTTGCGCTGGCAGGGCGAGGTGATGGAGCCGAGGGTTTCGGTGCCGATGGAGAAGCCGCAGAGACCGGCGGCGGTGGCCGAGCCGGAGCCGGCGGAGGAGCCGGAGGAGCCCTCCTCGGGGTTCCAGGGATTGTTGGTGCGGCCGCCATACCAGATGTCGTTATAGGCCAGCGCGCCCAGCGTGGTCTTGCCCAGCAGCACCGCGCCGGCCTCGCGCAGCAGCGTCACGACGCGGGCATCGGTGTCGGGCACCCGGTCGCGGTAGGGTTCGGCGCCCCAGCCGGTGGTGATGCCGGCGGTGTCGAAGAGGTCCTTCACGCCGTAGGGGATCCCGTGCAGCGGGCCGAGGTTTTCGCCCTTCGCGGTCAGGTCGTCCATCGCGTCGGCCTGGGCCAGGGCGAGGTCGGGCGTGACCGTGGCGTAGCAGTTCAGCAGCGGGTTCAGCGCCTCGATCCGGGCGAGGTAGATTTCGGTCAGGCGGCGGCTGGTCAGGGCGCCGGAGCGGATCCAGACGCCAAGCTCGGGCAGGGTGGCGAAGGCGATGTCCTCGTCCGCCGCGAGCAGCGGGGTGTCGGGCGTGCTGCCGGTGACGCCGGAGGCGGTGGGCATTTCGAACCCCGGCAGGCGGGGGTCGAAGCGGGTGGCCATGGGGACGGCGTTCGGAATGTCGATCTTGCGCCGGGCGACCGCGCTGTCGATCTGGCCGTCGAGATTGCCGGCCATCTGGGCCCGCTCGCGCGGTGTATAGGCGATGCCAAGCAGCTTCTCGGCGCTTTCGATGTCCTGCTCGGTGATCCCCTTGTTCGCCATGGCCTTCTCCCTTGTTCCCGCTGCTACTCGTCCGTCCCTTGCAGGCCGGCCTCGTGATGGCTCAGACCTGCTGGCGCACGTCGAGCGCGTCGCGCAGCCAGTCGCCGATGAAGTTGATCGACAGCACCACCAGCATGATCGCCAGCCCCGGGAAGACGCCCAGCCACCAGGCCCGGGTGATGAAGCCGCGCCCGTCCGCCAGGATCAGCCCCCAGGTCGGTGTATTGGCGTCGACGCCGAGGCCCAGGAACGACAGGCTCGCCTCGCCCAGGATGGCGTAGGAGACGCTGACTGTGGCCTGCACGATGATCGGCGCCACCGCGTTGGGCATGACATGGATCAGCAGGGTACGGGCTTTGGAAAAGCCCAGCACGCGGGCGGCGTCGATATATTGTTCCTCGCGCAGGGTCAGGGTCATCGACCGTGCGATGCGGGCGAAATCATCGACGAAGGCGAGCGAGATGGCGACGATCACGTTCAGCAGGCCGGTGCCGAAGACCGCGACGAGGTAGACCGCGATGATGAAGTTCGGGAAGGCCCATTGCAAGTCGATGTAGCGCATGATGACCATATCGACCCAGCCGCCGAAATAGCCCGCCACCAGCCCCAGCGCGACACCGACCACCAGGGCCAGCGCCACGGTGGCAAAGCCGATGAAGAGCGACACGCGCGTGCCGTAGAGGATGCGGCTGAGCAGGTCGCGGCCGAGGTCGTCGGTGCCCAGCGGGTGCGCCCAGCTGAGGCCGCCCATCATGTCGAGCGTCATCTCGTTGGGGTCGTATTGCGCCAGCAGTGGCGCGAAGGTCCCGGCCAGCACGAAAAGCACCAGCACCAAGAGCCCGGCCTGCGCCTTTCGGTCGGCGGCCAGTGTCGACACCAGGCGGGAGCGGCGTTTCGGCGGGGCGGAGACGTCTTGAGCGATATCGGTCATCAGTGCAGCCGGATGCGGGGGTCGATCACGCCGTAGAGCAGATCGACGAGGAGGTTGGAGAAGACGAAGATCGCCGAGACGACGAGCACCGCGCCCTGCACGACCGGGTAGTCGCGGTTCAGGATGCCCTCGATCAGCACGCGGCCGAGGCCCTTGATGGCAAAGACGTTCTCGACCACCACGGCACCCGAGATCAGCAGGGCAAAGGCAATGCCCATGACTGTGATCACCGGGATCATCGCGTTGGGCAGGGCATGGCCGAACATCAGCATCCGCGGCGTCAGCCCCTTGGCGCGGGCCGTGCGCATGTAGTCGGAGCTGAGAACCTCGAGCAGGGAGGACCGGATCATCCGGGCGATGATGGCCGAGAAGGCCGTGCCGATGGCGATGGCCGGCAGGATCAGGTGGCGGAACCATTGCCAGAGCCCGTCCTCGATCGGGACATAGCCGATGGCGGGCAGCCATTGCAGGTTGGCGGCAAAGACGATGATCAGCAGGATCGCCAGCCAGAAATCCGGCATCGAGAGCCCGAGGAAGGCAAAGAGCGAGACGGTCGTGTCTGTCGCCGTGTTGCGCCGCGTGGCCGAGAGGATCCCGGCGGGCAGGGCGATCACCATGGCGATCACGAAGGCCAGAAGCGAAAGCGACAGGGTGCGGGGGATCGCCTCGACGATGATCTGGGTAACGGGGATGCGGCTGCCGTAGATGGAATTGCCCAGATCGCCCTGCAGCATGTTCCAGAACCAGATCCCGTATTGCACCACCAGCGACCGGTCGAGCCCGAGGCGGCGGCGCATGGCCTCCATCTCTTCGGGGCCGCCGGCATCGGCCAGCATGGCGGCGATCGGGTCGCCGGGGACAAGGCGGAGCATGAAGAAGACCAGCGTCGCCACCGCCCACATGACGATGACCGATCCGATGAACCTGCGCAGGATATAGCCACCCAAAGTGCGAAGCCCTTTCGTTACAGTGGGGTGCCGAGGCGGGAGACCCGCCCCGGCGACTGGTCAGCCCAGCGTGACGCGGTCGAAATCATGCAAGCCGGGGATGCGGCTTTCGGCCGGGAAGTTCACCGATTTGTGGCGAACCTGTACGTCGACGGGATGATAGAGGAAGCCGCAGGCTACCCGGTCAGAGGTGATCTGGTTCGCAGCCTGGACCATTTCCCTGCGCTTCTCGAGATCGGCGGTCACCGATTGCTCCATGATCAGCTCGTCCGCTTCGGCGTTTGAGAAGTATCCGAAGGCGTATTTCTCCTTGTCGCGGGTGCGGCCATTGAACTTGCTGTCGGTGATCATCCAGTCGACGATGCCATCGTCGGGGTCGTAATCCCCGCCCGATCCGCCGAGCCGCATGTCATATTCGTTGCTGTTGAAATCCTCGATCCCGACCGAGAATTCCTTGGGTGTCACGTTCACCGTGATCCCCAGCACCTGCTTGTAGATATTGGCCAGCACCAGCCCGTTGCGCTTCTGCGCCGGGGTGGTGATCAGCTCAAGCTCGGGGAAGCCCTCGCCGCCGGGGAAGCCGGCATCGGCCAGCAGCTGCTGCGCACCTTCCGGATCGAAGGCCTGCTGCGATTTCTCGGCGATGTCCTCGTCGTAATAGAAGGCCATGGCCGGGTTGATCGTGCCGTAGCCGGGCACGGCATAGCCGAAATGCGCCTGCTGGACATAGGTGTCGCGGTCCAGCGCCTTGGCGAGCGCGAGGCGGACCTTGAAGCCCGGCTCTTCCATCAGCTCTTCCATCGGCTTGTTGAAATCGGTGACCTTCATCGGGTCGCGCCAGGGGTTCAGCCAGACGGACTGGAAGCCCGGCGCCGGCTTGATGTCGACGACCAGATCCGGGTTCTCCTTGAACCGGTCGATCAGCTGCGAGGCGATCGGGTTGCCGCCGATATACTGGATGTCACCGGCCTCCAGCGCGGCGGCGATGGGCTCGACCCCGTCGATGGGACGGATCACCACCTTGTCGAGCTTCGGCCGTTCGGGGTCGAAGTAATCGGCGAATTTCTCCAGCGTGACGCCCTGGCCCAGCACATGTTCGGTGATCATGAAGGGGCCGGTGCCGACGGGGGCGAGGCCGTAATCGGATTCGCCCATCTCCTCGATGGCGCGCTTGCTGACGATGGTCATGGCGCGTCCCGAAGCGCGTTCGAGCGTCTTGGCCAGGAAGGACGCCTGCGGCGCCTTCAGCGTGAATTTCACCTCGTAATCGCCCAGCTTTTCAAGGCTTGCCACGTTGGCCAGGTTGCCGGCGTGGATCGAGATGTCGGGGTTGGACGAGCGTTCGTAGGTGTAAAGCACGTCATCGGCGGTGAAGGGATCGCCGTTGTGGAATGTGACGCCCTCGCGCAGCTTGAACGTGTATTCCAGCCCGTCCTCGGACACGGTCCAGTCCTCGGCCAGGTCGCCCTGGGCGACCAGCTCGTTGTCGATGTGCATGAGGCCCGAAAGCACGTTCGACGTGATCTGGAACTGCAGCACCTGGTCCATCTTGGCGGGGTCCAGCGTCACGATCTCGGTCACGCCGGCCCAGCCGCAATTCAGCGTGCCGCCGGCTGCGCCCTGCGCCGTTGCGGCCCCTGTCAGCCCGCCGGGCACCAGGTGGGCCGCGGTCAGCGTGCCGCTGGCGGCCAGCAGGCGCAGCGTGGCGCGGCGCGACAGTTTCGGGCCGGACATCTCCTTCGCGGTCAGCCCGAACAGCGGATCCTTCGGGTCGAAATCATGGGCGTCATCCCAGAGCTTGCGCAGCGTCCGGCGTAGTTTCGGGTCGTCCGTGGTCATGATGATGTCCTTTGCGTGGTGGTTGGATGGTCAGGCGCCTGCGGAGAGTTCCAGCAGGCGACAGAATGCTCCGACGCGACGGTCAGGAGAGCGGGCGATTCAATGCGGCAACGCTCGGTTGCGAGCGGGCAGCGGGGATGGAAGACGCAGCCCGAGGGCGGGTTGGCCGGGCTGGGCACTTCGCCGGCCAGCGGTTCGACATGCCGGCCGGCCTCGACCGCGGGGTCGGGGTTGGGCACGGCGTCGATCAGCGCGCGGGTATAGGGATGGGTCGGGTTCGAAAACAGCACCTCGGACGGTGCGCTTTCGACGATCCGCCCGAGGTACATGACCGCCACGTGATCGCAGATGTGGCGCACGACCGACAGGTCATGGCCGATAAAGAGATAGGTCAGGCCCAGGTCGCGCTGGAGGTCCTCCAGCAGCGTGATGATCTGCGCCTGGATCGAGACATCGAGCGCCGAGACCGCCTCGTCCGCGACGATCAATTCGGGGTCCATGGCCAGCGCCCGGGCGATGCCGATGCGCTGGCGCTGTCCGCCGGACATCTCGTGCGGATAGAGCCCCTCGAACCGGCGGGGCAGGCCGCAGAGGTCGAGCAGGCGGTGGACTTCGGCCTTGATCTCGGTCGGTGGCTTCAGCCCGTGGACGCGGATCGGCTCGGCGATGATCTGGCCGGCCTTCTGGCGCGGGTTAAGCGAGGAGAACGGATCCTGGAACACCGCCTGCATCTTGCGGCGGTAGTCCATCATGTCGGGGCCCAGCATCAGGGAGACATGCTCGCCCGCGTAGCGAATGCTGCCCGAGGTCGCCTCTTCCAGCCGCAGCGCGGCGCGGGCGACGGTGGACTTGCCGCAGCCGCTTTCGCCGACCAGCCCGAAGGCTTGCCCGCGCTTGATCTCGAAGCTTACGCCGTTGACGGCGCGGATCCGCCCGACCTCGCGCTTGAAAAGCCCTTCTCGGATCGGAAAATGGACATGGACATCATCGAATTCCAGGAGAGTTTGTGCTGCGCTCATGCGGCCCCCATGGATTTGGCGACGGGGTGAGCCACGGTGTCGGACTGCTCGCCGGTGTCGGGATGCCAGCAGGCGACGGCGTGGTCGCCATGCATCTCTAGCCGTGGCACGTCACGGCGGCACCGGTCGGTCGCGGCGCCGCATCTGGGGTGGAAGCGGCAGCCGGGGACATGCTGCATCGGGTCCGGCGGGGCGCCCGAGATCGGCCGCAGGGGCACGTCGCGTGGAATGTCGAGCCGCGGGACCGAGTTCAGAAGCCCGCGCGTATAATGATGCATTGGCGCGCGGTAGAGTTCGGCGGCCGCGGCCTTTTCGACGATGCGCCCGCCATACATCACCGCGACGTTCTGGGCGTAGCGCGCCACGATGCCGAGGTTATGCGTGATCAGCACCAGCCCCACGCCATGATCGCGGCAGATGCGCGCCGTCAGCGACAGGATCTGCGCCTGGATCGTCACGTCGAGCGCCGTGGTCGGCTCGTCGGCGAGGATCAGGCTGGGCTTGCAGGACAGCGCGATGGCGATCATCACGCGCTGGCGCATGCCGCCCGAAAGCTGGTGGGGATATTGCTTAAGTCTTTGCTGGGGATCTGAAATTCCGACCTCTTCCAGAAGTTCGATGGCGCGCGCCTTCGCCTGCCGCCGGGTCAGCCCCAGCTTCAGCCGCATGCCTTCGGTGATCTGGTGCCCGATGGACCGCACCGGGTTCAGCGATGTCATCGGCTCCTGGAAAATCATCGCGATTTCGCTGCCGCGCAGGGCGTTTCTTGCGGGCTCGTCCAGACCGGTGATTTCCTGATCAGCGTAGCGAATCGACCCTGACGAGACGGTCAGCCCCTCGCTCAGCAAGCCGATCACGGCCAGGGCGCTCAGCGATTTGCCGGACCCCGATTCCCCCACGATCGCCAGCGTTTCACCGCGGTCGACGGAAAAGCTGGCGTCGTGAACAAGGCGATGGACAACGCCGTCACGTTCCACGTCGATTGCCAGGTTTTTCACGCCGAGAAGGGGCATTCAGGTCCTCTCTGTCAGGGTGATGTCACGCTGGACACCGGGGGTCATTTCGCATTATCGTTATCATTATCGATATTAACGGTGAGCGGAACGTCCCTGTCAATGGTGTCTGGAAACGGGTTGAAGGAATTGCTGGCGGCCAGCCCGGCGATCGGCGGAAAAAAGTCTGATGTCGCATACGCAATAATCAAGCGTGCCATCATATTGCGGAACTTCGGACCCGGGATGCTGCTGCGCGAGCAGGAGTTGGCCCGGGAGTTCCAGTGCAGCCAGGGCACGGTACGCGAGGCGCTGATGCGGCTGGACGAGGACGGGCTGGTCGAGCGGTCGGGCTATCGCGGGACGCAGATCACCGACATCAGCCATGCCGAGGCCGCCGAGATGGTGCGCGTGCGCCTGTCGATCGAACAGGCCGTGGCCCGTGCCATCGCCAGGGACGGGCTGGCCGATCACGACCGCGAAGGCATCGAACAGATCATCGCCGCCATGGACCAGACCCAGGACCGGGAGGATCACCTGCAGGCCAGCGAACTCGACCGGGCCTTCCACGCCCGGCTGGCCCGGGCCTCGGGCATGTCGCTGCTGTCGCCGATCCTCGAACGCTGCTCGCTGCACATCCATCGCTTCACCCTGGGCGGGCTGGAAGTCCCGCGCGAATTCTTCCGGGAAAGCGGCGTGGCCGAGGAACACCGGCTGTTGCTGGATGCCGTGTCGTCCGGCGACGAGGCCCGTGCCACCACCGCCATTGCCGACCACCTGCGCAACGTGCTGGAACGTTGGGCGCCCTCGCTGCTGGACGCTGTGGGGCCGGAGGCCTTCACTCCGCAGGCGATTGTGCCGCGTCCCTCGACATAAAGGATCAGCCATGGGCCAGTTCACCACGCGGCCGGAGATCACGGGCACCTTCGGCGTCGCCACCTCGACCCACTGGATCGCCTCTTCGGTCGGCTTCGGGATCCTCGAACGCGGCGGCAACGCGTTTGACGCGGCTGTCGCCATGGCCTTCGTCCTGCACGTGGTGGAGCCGCATCTGAACGGCCCCGGCGGCGAGGTCCCGGCGCTGATCCGCACCGCCGATGGCCCGGTGAAGGTGCTGATGGGGCAGGGCTGTGCGCCCGCTGGCGCCACGATCGAACATTATCGTTCCGAAGGGGTTGAGATGATCCCCGGCTCCGGTCTGCTGGCGACGGTGATCCCCGGGGCCTTCGATGCCTGGATGCTGCTGCTGCGCGATCACGGCACGGTGGCCCTGGCCGAGGTTCTGGCCCCCGCGATCCATTACGCACGTGCAGGGCATCCGGTGCTGGAACGCGTGTCGCTGGCCATCGCCGGGCTGAAAGCGCTGTTCGAGGCGGACTGGCCCAGCTCGGCCGCGACCTGGCTGTTGCGGGGCGAGGCGCCGGCGCCGGGGTCGTTGTTCCGCAATCCCGACCTGGCCGATACCTGGGACAGGGTCGTGGCCGAGGCCGGGGCGGTGTCGGGCCGTGAGGCGCAGATCGACCGGGCGCGGGATGCCTTTTACCGCGGGTTCGTGGCCGAGGCGATCGGGGCGTATCTTAGGAATGCCGAGGTCATGGACGGCGAGGGCATGCGCCGCAAGGGTGTGCTGACCGCCGACGACATGGCGGGGTGGAGCGCCGGCTACGACGCGCCGGTCAGCGTCGATTACGGCGGCTGGACGGTGAACAAGACCGGCGCCTGGGGGCAGGGGCCGGTGCTGCTGCAGACGCTGCAGATGCTCGGTCACACGGGGATCGCAGAGATGGAGCCGGGCAGCACGGAGTTCATCCATACCAGCGTCGAGGCGCTGAAACTCGCCATGGCGGATCGCGAGGCTTATTACGGGGATCCGGAACAGGGCAACATCCCGTTGGCCAGCCTGCTGTCGGACGACTACGCGAAGGCGCGCGCGGCGCTGATCGGCGCCGAGGCTTCGCTGGACCAGCGGCCGGGGCGGATCGAGGGGCTGGACCACCTGGCGGAGGCCGCCGTGACCCGCGCCGCGCAGATCACCGACCGTTCGGTCGGCGCGGATGCGGGCGAGCCGACCATGGCGCACCTGGCCAACCGGCGCGGCGACACGGTGCATATCGACGTGATCGACCGCTGGGGCAACATGATCTCGGCCACGCCCTCGGGTGGATGGCTGCAATCCTCGCCGGTGGTGCCGGGGCTGGGCTTTCCGCTGAACTCACGGGCGCAGATGTTCTGGCTGGACGAAGGGCTGCCCACCAGCCTTGCCCCGGGCCGGCGGCCGAGGACGACGCTGTCGCCCTCGCTGGCGGTGCATCAGGACGGCACGGCCATGGCCTTCGGCACGCCGGGCGGAGACCAGCAGGACCAGTGGCAGCTGATCTTCTTCCTGCGCCTGGTGCACGGACAGGCGAACCTGCAGGAGGCGATCGACGCGCCGTTGTGGCATTCGATGCATTTCACGCCGTCCTTCTATCCGCGCGTGGCGCAGCCGGGGCGGATGATGATCGAGCCGGGCGTGGGCGAGCAGACCATCGCCGCCCTGCGCGCGAAGGGCCATGACGTGGAGGTCGGCGAAGACTGGAGCATCGGGCGGCTGACGGCCGCCGCGCGCGATCCGGCCGGCCTGCTGCGTGCGGCGGCGACGCCGCGGCTCATGCAGGCCTATGCGGTCGGTCGGTAGAACCGCCTGGGGGTCACTCCGACTGGATGCTCTCCAGGTAGACGATGATATTGGCCAGCGGCAGGCCTGTCAGCATGGTCTGGCCGCTGGGCAGGCGCAGGGGGATGTTCTGGTCGGCCTCGAGGTAGGGGCCGAAGATCGGCATGTCCCCGCCATGGGCCAGCATCCGGTCGCGCCCGTCGATCTGTCGGGCGACCTCGGCGGTCGGGAAAACCCCGCCGTTATTGGCCGCCAGCACCGTCAGGTCGGGTGTCGCGACTGCCAGCATCTCGGCCATCGGGCCGCCGCCCGTCGCATCCGCTCCGTGGCATTGCGCGCAATGAAGCCGGAACAGCTCCTGCCCGTCGGATGGATCCGCATCCTGCGCCGCGGCCGCCCCGGCCACGAGCAGCAGTCCAAGGCTCACTAATCTCAGCATACCTGGCCCTCCGCTTGGTTGCTGCCGTGATTGCAGCACCGGAGGCAATGCGTTTCAAGCCCCACGTCGCCGGCTGGCCATCCTGCCCCCGCGCCCTTCCTCGGTGCGGAGGCAATCCGGGGCCTCAGCCGTGGCTGTAGGAGCCGCGCTCTTCCTCGGTGAGGGGGGTGGTCACCGGGTGGGCGTCGAAATGGGCGATGGCCCGCTCGATGTCTTCGACCAGCAGCTGCGCCATGTCCATCGACACGCCCTGCCGCACCATGACCCGCATGATGGTGATATCGGACGCCTTGCCGGAGAGGTTGAAGGCCGGCACCTGCCAGCCGCGCTCCAGCAGCTTGGCCGACAGGTCGTAGAGCGTGTAGGGCAGATCGGCGCCGTCGCGGATGCGGAAGCAGACGGCGGGGATGCCGGCCTTGGGATCGCCGGTGTTGATGAAGTCGAAGGGGCCGAGCTTCTCCAGGCGCGACGACAGGAACTGCGCCACCTGGTAGCTGGCGTCCTGCACCCGGCGATAGCCGTCGCGGCCGAGCCGGTTGAACAGGTAATACTGGCTGACGATCTGCCCGGCAGGACGCGAGAAGTTGATCGCGAAGGTGCCGACAGAGCCGCCCAGATAGGGAACCGAGAACACCAGGTCATCCGGCAGCTCGGCCTTGTCGCGCCACACGATCCAGCCCACACCCAGCGGTGCCAGCCCGTACTTGTGCCCGGAGGTCGAGATGGACTTGACCCGGGGCAGGCGGAAATCCCATTCGATCTCGGGCGCGCAGAACGGGCCGAGAAACCCGCCCGAGGCCGCGTCGACATGGATGTCGATGTCCAGCCCCTTTTCCTCCTGCAGCTTGTCCAGCGCGTCCGACAGCGGTTTGACCAGCTCGTAATGGCCCGTGTAGGTGACGCCGAAGGTGGGCACCACGGCGATGGTGTTCTCGTCCACCAGCTCCAGCATGGATGCGGGGTCCATCTGCAGGCGGTCCGGGGTCATCTCGACCTCGCGCTTTTCGATGTCCCAGTAGCGGCAGAACTTTTCCCAGCAGACCTGCACCGGGCCGCAGACGAGGTTCGGCTTGTCGATCGGCTTGCCCTCGGCCTGGCGTTTCGCGCGCCAGCGCCATTTGGCGGCCATCCCGCCCAGCATGCAGGCCTCGGACGAGCCGGTCGTCGAGGTGCCGATCGTGTCCTCGGCATCGGGGGCATTCCACAGGTCGGCCAGCATATGCGCGCAGCGGATCTCAAGCTCGGCGGTCTGGGGGTATTCGCTCTTGTCGATCATGTTCCGGTCCATGGAGAAATCCATGATCTTGTGGACCTCTTCCTCCTCCCAGGTCTGGCAGAAGGTCGCCAGGTTCTGGCGCGGGTTGCCGTCCAGGAAAAGCTCGTCCTCGACCACCTGCATGATCGCCTTGGGATCGTGTTCGATCTCGGGGAAGGCGTATTTCGGCAGCGGCCGCGCCAGGTCGCGGGCGGCATAGGTGCTGTCGTAAAGCTTTTCGCGGATGTCGTCCTTGGACACGAGGGTCATGATCTGGGTCTCGCCTGTGGTCTGGGGAAAATTCGTTATTTCCCATTGGGTTGGATCGGCCGGGGCCAGCGTTCCGAAGTTGGCTAACGCAAGACTTGGGCGAATTGGCGACCAAAGTCGAAAGAAAAGTGGCCGCTGTGCGGGCTCTGCGAGGGCGTGGCGGGGGGTGTTTGCGGGTGGTTCACGCCCCTTGGAAACCGACGGCGATACGGGTCGGGCCCGGCGCCGGCAGGACCATCGCCCGGACCAACTTGGGAGCCGTCAGCGGGGGGTGTCCGGATCCGCGCCGGTTCCGGTCGTGTCGGCGGCGCGCGCGCGGGCCAGGGCATCGCGGAGCGCCCGGGCCAGGTCGGGCAGAGGGCAGGGCTTGCGCAGCACCTTGAGGTCGAGATGCGCGACCTCGTCGGCGCCGACATCGGCGAAGCCGGTCATCAGGACGGCCGCGACGTCCGGATGCCGGGACCGCAGGTGTTCGGCCAGGCCGAGGCCGGAATGGGTGCCAGGCATGACGATGTCGCTCAGCACCAGGTCGAAGGATGCCCCGCTGTCGAGCCTCTCGATCGCCGCATCGGCGGTCTCGGCGGTCTCGACCCGGTAGCCCAGGCCGCGGACCAGTTCGGCCATCGGTTCGCGCAGGTCGTGCTGATCCTCCACCAGCAGGATCCGTTCATCATTGCCGCGCGCAAGCTCGGGCGCGGCCTGCGTCGGCGGGGCGGTGTCTTCGGCGGTGACGCGGGGTACGCGCAGGCGGACCGTCGTCCCCAGCCCCGGTTCGGAATAGATCGACAGGAGCCCGTCGCTGCGGGTGACGAAGCTTTCGACCATGGCCAGCCCCAGGCCGGTGCCTCCGGTCTCAGTCTTGGTCGAGAAGAACGGATCGGTGGCGCGCTGGCGTACGTCCTCGGTCATGCCGGGGCCGTTGTCGCTGACCGAGATCTCGACCACCGGTTGCCGTCCCGGCCCGGTATCGGCATCAAGCAGGTCGTAGCACCGCAGCTGGACCGAGACCGTGTCGCCCTTGCCGGCGCCTGTAATCGCGTCGCGCGCGTTCAGGATCAGGTTCAGCAACGCGGTTTCCAGCTCGCTCCGGTCGCAATGAATGTGGACATCCTCGGCCACCTCTTCGATGTCCAGCCTGATCGTCTCGCCGATGACGGGGCGGGCCAGCGCCTCGGTCTCCTTCAGGCTGCGGGCGACGTTGACGGCGCGTGCCGGTTCGGGCGAGCGGCGGGCGAAGGCCAGCAGCCGCCGGGTCAGGTCGCTGCCGCTGCGCACGGTGTCGATGATGCGGTCCAGAAGCGGCTGGTCCGGCACTTCGGCCATCATCTTCGCCAGCTCGGCATTGTAGAGCACCGTGGCCAGGATATTGTTGAAGTCATGGGCCAGCCCGCCGGTCAGCTGCCCCATCGACGACAGCCTGTGCGAGCGGTCGAGCTTCTGCCGGGTCAGCTCGTTGTCGTGTTCGTCCTCCACGATCAGCAGGGCGCGCAGGGCGGTTCGGCTGTCGTGGATCGCGTCTCCGGACACGCGGACAAACCGCGGCTGGTGGTTGCGGTCGCGGCGAAAGAGGCAGACGTGACCGTGGACCGGCTCGCCCGAAAGCGCGCGCTGCAGCGGGTCGTCGCCGTTCGTGAAGGGGGCGCGGCTGACGGGGTCGAGGAACTCGGCCTCATCGGGCCAGCGGGCGGGCGCGGTGGCGTCGGTGGAGGCCAGCAATGCGCGGCCGCTTGGATTGATGACCGCGATCTCGCCGCCGGCGTCAAAGCCGAAGATCGCCTGACGGGTGTTCGCCATGATCGAGCTCAGCCTCTCGTTGGCGGCCAGCGCTTCGGCGCGCAGGCGTTCGGCCACCGTCTTCGCGCGCCAGTTCTGGGCCAGGAAGGCCAGCAGGGCCAGCAGCAACACGACCCCCCCGGCGCGGAAGAGACGCTGCAGGCGTTCGGGCGTCCAGTAGGGCGGCGTCTCCAGCCAGGTGCGCGACAGGCGGCGATAATCGGAAGTTCCGAGATAGCCGGGAATGACGACGTCAAGCCGCCGCTTCAGATCGCCAACCCCCGGGCGCATGGCGATGGCAAGCCCGTTGCTGAAGATCGGAGCGTTCAGGCGCGTGACCTCGTCCTGCAGGCCTTCCTCGTCCAGCAAGTCCGAGACCGAGAGCGCGGGATAGATCAGCACGTCGATCTCGTCGTTGCGCAGCGCGTCGATGCCGGCGGCGACGTTCTCGATGGGGATCACCGGCGCGCCGATCTCCGCCTCGATCCGGGCCCGGATGGGGCTGGTGAACTGCAACCCCACGCGCAGGTCGGCCAGGTCGGTCGGCGCCGTGATCTGCAGGTTGGACCCGGCGCGCACATGCGGGGCATAATCGATTGTCTGGATCGGCAGCGAGAACTCCAGCTGCTGGCTTTCCTCTGCATTGACGCTGCGCGCCGGGACCAGATCGAAGGCGCCGGGGCGCGGTCCGGCGGCCCAGCTTTCGCCGGTGATCGGCTCGAACTGCAGATCGACGCTGGCCCGTTGGGCGAGGGCGCGCAGAACCTCGACCGAGAAGCCCGTGAGCTGGCCGTCCTCGGTGATCACCTGATAGGGCGGGAAATGCGTCACCCCCACGGTCAGCGCCTCGGGCGGCTCCGGAGGGAGCACCATCGCCCAGCGTTCGCGCAGCACCTCCAGCGCGCCGGAGGTTTCGATCCGTTCGAGCGCGTCGCTTACCCGGGGGCCCAGCCCGGCCCGGCTGTCGGACAGGGCCAGGTAGAACTGCCGGGACAGGACCGGCGGCGACGTGACCCGGACCAGCTCGCCGATCCCTGCGCTTCTGATCGTCCGATCGCCGCGGGCATGGACCATGACGACCCCGTCGACCTCTCCGATCAGCAGCTTGCCCAGGGCCGTGATCTGTTCGTCGAATGTGATCAGCTCGGCGCCCTCGGGCAAGGACATGCCGGCGGCGGCCGTGTTGCGGATCACACCGATCCGCCGGCCCTGGAACGTGTCGATGGTCCAATCGTTCGGCGCGTCATTCCGGACATAGAGAACGAAATGGAGCTGAGCGACCGGTCCGTAGAACAGGTGGATGTCCTGCAACGCCCGCAGGCGGCCGATGGAGCCGATCATGTCCGTCTCGCCGTCGCGCGCCGCCTCGATCAGCGCCGCGGGCGTGTCGTATTCGACGAAGTCCAGCTCCAGCCCGGCCTCGTCCGCGACCATGCGCGCCACGTCGGCGGCAAAGCTTATGACCTTGCCGTCCGGAGCCAGGGTGCCGAAGCCGGGCGCCGATACCCAGGGCACCCGCAAAGGCGCCTGCGTCGCGCCCGGGTCCGCAGATTGTCCCTGCGCGCGCAGGGGCAGTGGGACGGTCAGGAGGAGGGCGATGGCCAGCAGGCACGGCAGGATCCGGCTCACGGCGCGGCGGACAATGCGCTTGAAGTGCCGAGTTGACATGAGGGCTCCGAAACGGAATGGATACTGCAACTATAGGTGGATTTCACGCTACAACCGTGGGCGGGTGCTGTCCAAGAGCATTCTCGCTCCGGGTGCTTCGGCTGACTGTCGGATCCTGCGGAGGATCCGGGGAGGTCGCGGCGGGGCGGACAGAACCGGGCAATCGGGGGCATCATGCCGGACACGGGCGTCATACTGGTTGTCGATGACAACGAAGATTTCCTTACCGTCCTTTCGGATGCGCTGGCACTGCTGGGCTATGAAACGCGGGCCCTGTCCGATCCGGACGAGGCGCTTGGCGTGCTGGGCGCGGGAGAGAGCTTTGACGCGCTCGTGCTGGACATGATCCTGTCGGAGGATGTGTCGGGCCTTGACGTGGCGCGGAAAGCGCGCGCCGAGGCGCCCGGACTTCCGGTCGTCTTCCTGACCGGCGACCAGACGGTGGCCGTGGATGCGGAAACCCGGCGGCTGGGGCCGGTTATCGCGAAAACCGATGGAATCATGGCGATCCGGGACGCGCTCCGGGCCATTTGAATGGTGTCCCCCGCCGGCGATCTGCCGCCCCGACAGCCGGGGCAAACGCGACCCTTCCCGCCTTTCAACCGGGTGTCCAGGTCAATTGACACAGGCCTTTGGGCCTGTTTCCGCAGGCCCTGTGTCGCTCTTGCGGTCCGGGACACCCGCGAACAACGCAACGGTTGAAAAAAGTATTATTATATGACTTATTCGGGTCGAGGCTTCGGCCTGAACAGGGAGGAAATCATGAAGACTTTGATGCTTGGTGCGGCCTTGGCTGCGCTCTCTACAGGTGTGTCCGCTCAGACCATCGGTTTTTCGCAGATCGGTTCTGAATCCGGCTGGCGCGCGGCGGAAACCACCGTGACGAAGCAGGAGGCGGAAGCCCGCGGGATCGACCTGCGCTTCTCCGACGCACAGCAGCGGCAGGAGAACCAGATCGCCGCGATCCGCTCCTTCGTGGCGCAGGGGGTCGATGCGATCCTGCTGGCGCCCGTGGTGGCGACCGGCTGGGATTCGGTTCTGGAAGAGGCCAAGGAGGCCGACATTCCCGTGGTCCTGCTGGACCGGAAGGTCGACAGCTCGGACGACCTGTACCTGACGGCCGTGGGCTCGGACCTGGTGCATGAAGGCGAGGTTGCCGGCCAGTGGCTGGTCGACAACAAGCCCGAGGGCGAATGCCGGGTGGTGGAACTGCAGGGCACGACCGGGTCGTCCCCCGCGATCGACCGGGCCAACGGCTTCCGCGCGGCGATCGAAGGGCACGATGACATCGAGATCGTGCGCAGCCAGACCGGCGATTTCACGCGCTCGGGCGGCAAGGAAGTCATGGAGAGCTTCCTGCAGGCCGAGGGCGGCGGCGACAATATCTGCGCGCTTTATGCCCATAACGACGACATGGCGCTGGGTGCGATCCAGGCGATCAAGGAAGCCGGGATCGACCCGGGCGACGACATCCTGATCGTGTCGATCGACGCGGTGCCGGATATCTTCAAGGCGATGGCCGACGGCGACGCCAATGCCACGGTCGAGCTGACGCCGAACATGGCCGGCCCGGCCTTCGACGCGCTGGAAGCCTTCATGGCCGACAAGTCGGCGCCGCCGAAGTTCATCCAGACGGAATCGGCGCTTTACACGCAGGCCGATGACCCGATGGCCGAATACGAAGCCCGCAAGGATCTCGGCTACTGACCTTCGAGCAGGGCCGGGCGGCCACGTGCTGCCCGGCAGGGCGCGCCCCCGCACGGGGGCGCGCCGGTCCGGAAAGGCGACTTATGCTGCTGTCGATACGCGAACTCACGAAATCCTTCCCCGGCACACTGGCGCTCGACGACGTCCAGTTCGACCTGCGCGCCGGCGAGGTCCATGCCCTGCTGGGCGAGAACGGCGCGGGGAAATCCACGCTGATCAAGTGCCTCACCGGCGCCTACCAGCGCGACACGGGCGAGATCCGGCTGGACGGCGCGCCGATCTCTCCATCCTCCACGCTGGAGGCGCAGGCGCTGGGGATCGGCACGGTCTACCAGGAGGTCAACCTGCTGCCGAACCTCACCGTGGCCGAGAACCTGACCTTTGGACGTCAGCCCACTCGGTTCGGCATGGTGTCCGGCCGGCAGATGCGGGCCGAGGCACGCGAGATGCTGGCAGGCTACGGGCTGGACCACGTCAATGTCGGCCGCGAGCTGGGCAGTTATTCGGTGGCGGTGCAGCAGATCGTGGCCATCGCGCGGGCGGTGGCGCTGTCCGGCAAGGTGCTGATCCTCGACGAGCCGACCGCAAGCCTTGACGCACGCGAGACCGAGACGCTGTTCGGCGTGGTTCGCGGGCTGCGGGAGCGGGGGCTGGGGATCATCTTCATCTCGCATTTCCTGGACCAGGTCTACGACCTGACCGACCGGATCACAGTGCTGCGCAACGGCCGCCACATCGTGACGGGAGAGACCGCCGCGATGGGCCGGGTAGAGCTGATCCACCACATGCTCGGCCATGAGCTGGAAGAGGCCGAGCGCCGGAAGGCCCGGCATGGCAGCGGCAAGACGCTGCTGACGGCAAATGGGCTGGGCAAGCGCGGACGGATCCATCCCTTCGACCTTGAGGTCCGCGAGGGCGAGGTCGTGGGGTTGGCCGGGCTGCTGGGTTCGGGCCGGACCGAGACGGCGGATGTGCTTTATGGCCGAACCCCGGCGGACCGGGGCGAGGTCACCGATGCCAATGGCCCGCTGGACCTGCGCAACCCGCGGGCGGCCATTGCGTCGGGCTTCGGCTATGCGCCGGAGGACCGGAAGACCGATGGCATCGTGGCCGACCTGTCGATCCGCGAGAACATCGCGCTGGCGCTGCAGGCGCGCCGGGGCTGGAGCCGGCCGATCCCGCGATCCGAGCAGAAGGCGCTGGCCGACGAGTATATCCGCCGGCTGGATATCCGCACGTCCGGGCCCGAGAAACCGGTGGGCGAGCTGTCGGGCGGGAACCAGCAGAAGGTGGTTCTGGCGCGCTGGCTGGCGATGAACCCTCGGTTCCTGATCCTCGACGAACCGACGCGCGGCATCGACGTGGGCGCCCATGCCGAGATCCTGCGCCTGATCGGTGAACTGACCGAGCAGGGCATGTCGATCCTGCTGATCTCTTCGGAGTTCGATGAACTCATTGCGGCCTCGGACCGGATCATCGTCGTGCGCGACCGGACCCATGTGTCGCAGCTGGTCGGCGAGGATGTCGAAACCGGGCGCATCATTTCGGCCATTGCCCAGCACGAGGAGGTCGCATCATGAGCCAGGGTCTGCGCCGATTGCTGCCGCAGCTGCTGACGCTGCTGGCGGTGGTCGTTCTGGTGTCGCTGTTCTTTCCCGGCTTTCTCGCGGTCGAGATGCGCGACGGGCGGCTGGTCGGCTCTGCCGTCGATGTCCTGAAGCGCGGCGCGCCGGTGGCGATCCTGGCGGTGGGCATGACGCTGGTGATCGCGACGCGGGGCATCGACCTGTCGGTGGGCGCCGTGATGGCGATCTGCGGGGCGGCTTCGGCCTGGGCGATTTCCAACGAATACGGGCTGGTCGCGGCCCTGGCCGTCGGGCTGGCGGCCGGGCTGGCCTGCGGGTTGTGGAACGGGGTGCTGGTGGCGGTCTTCGGGATCCAGCCGATCGTCGCGACGCTGATCCTGATGGTCGCCGGGCGCGGCGTGGCGCAGATGATCACGGAGGGGCGGATCCTGACCTTCAGCCACGAGGGGCTGGCATTCTTCGGCGCCGGCGACGTCTTCGGCGTGCCGACGCCGATCCTGATATGGCTGGGCGTCGGGCTGGCCTTCGGCCTGCTGGTGCGGCGCACGGCGCTGGGACTGCTGATCGAGGCCATCGGCATCAACCGTCCCGCCAGCGCGCTGGCAGGGGTCAATGCCCAGGTGCTGCTGATCGCCGTCTACATTGCGTCCGGCCTTTGCGCTGCCGTCGCGGGGATCATCGTCGCCGCCGACATCCGCGGCGCGGACGCGAACAACGCAGGGCTCTGGCTGGAGCTGGACGCGATCCTGGCGGTGGTGATCGGGGGCACGTCGCTGTTGGGCGGGCGCTTCTCGATCGTGGCCTCGCTGCTGGGGGCGCTGATCATCCAGACCATCGACACCGGCATCCTGCTGGCGGGCTTCGCGTCCGAGTTCAACCTTGTGATCAAGGCCGGGCTGGTAGTCATCATCCTGGTGCTGCAATCGCCGCGGATCAGCCCGTCGCTTGCGTGGCTGCCCGGAGGACGGGCGCCGTCAGCCTCCACGACCAAGACCAGCAAGGTGACGGAATGACTGCTCTCAATGCCCGCGCGCTGCCGCTTTATGCCACCATCGCGATCTTCCTTGTCGCCTACCTGATCTGCTACTTGCAGTTCCCGGCGATGCTGTCGACACGGGTGGTCGGCAACCTGCTGACGGACAATGCCTACCTTGGCATCGTGGCCGTGGGCATGACGGTCGTGATCCTGTCGGGGGGGATCGATCTTTCGGTGGGGTCGGTCATCGCCTTTTCCGGGGTCTTCATCGCGGTGATGCTGCGCGACACGGGGCTGCATCCGCTGATCGTCTTTCCGTTGCTGCTGGCGGTCACCACCGCCTTCGGCGCGGCGATGGGCGGGCTGATCCACGGGCTGGCGATGCCGCCCTTCATCGTGACGCTTGCCGGCATGTTCCTGGCGCGCGGGGCGGCCTACATGCTGACCATCGACAGCGTGCCGATCGACCATTCCTTCTATGACCTGCTGCAGGGCGCCTATTACAAGATGCCCGGCGGCGGCCGTCTGACCCTGATCGGGGTGCTGATGCTGCTCAGTGTCCTGGGCGGCATGATCCTGGCCCACCGCACGCGCTTTGGCACGGCGGTCTTCGCCCTGGGCGGAGGAGCGCAGACCGCCGGCCTCATGGGTGTGAACGTCGGCCGGACCACGGTGATGATCTACGCCTTCTCGGGCTTCATGGCGGGGCTGTCGGGCATCGTCTTCTCGATCTACACCGGCTCGGGCTATCCGCTGGCGACCGTCGGGACCGAACTGACCGCCATCGCGGCCGTGGTGATCGGCGGCACGATCCTGACCGGCGGCTCTGGCTTCGTGCTGGGCACATTGATCGGCGTGCTGACCATGGGCCTGATCCAGACCTACATCGTTTTCGACGGCTCCCTGTCCAGCTGGTGGACAAAGATCGTCATCGGCGCTCTTCTACTTTTGTTCATCCTGTTACAAAAAGGGCTTCTGAGCCTTGGTCAAAGGCAGCGCAGCGGAGCCACCTGATGAAACAACTCTTCGACCGTCTGGACCCCGGCCTCCCCGCAAGCGGGAGCAGCCACGAACGGGTGGTCGAAGGGCTGGGCCAGGCCATCGTGTCGGGTAACCCGCAGCCCGGCGATCTGCTGCCCCGCGACGAGGAACTGGCCGAGGAATTCGGCGTCTCGCGCACCGTCCTTCGCGAGGCGATGAAGACCCTTGCGGCCAAGGGGCTGGTGGTGCCCAAGGCGCGGGTGGGCACCCGGGTGCGGCCGCGCCACGAATGGAACATGTTCGACGTGCAGGTCCTGCGCTGGCACCTGGAGGACGTGAAGCAGAGCGACAGTTTCTACGCCCAGCTCTTCGAGATGCGCCTGGCGTTCGAACCCTTTGCCGCCGGGCTGGCCGCCGAGAAGGCGAAGCCTGAAGAGCTCGACGCGCTGGATGCCTGCGTGCAGGAGATGCGGGCTGCCAAGGACGAGAAGGCCTTTGCCATGGCCGATCTGGAATTCCACCGCGTGGCGCTGCAGGCGGCGGGCAATGCCTTCTTCTTCTCGGTGGTCTCGCTGGTGGGCGCGGCGCTGCTGTCGCTGTTGCGGCTCAGTTCGCCCGAACTTCGGCCCGAGCAGCAGAATTCCATCTGCGACGGGCACCAGCGGATCGCCGACGCGATCCGTGCGCGCGACACGGTGGCAGCGCAGGATGCCATGCGCGGTGTGATCGACGTGGGCTGGTCGAGGGTCTTCGGCGATGACCGGCCCGCCCTGCAGGGCTAACGCGGCGGATCTGGCCCACGGCATCCGGGTAGGCAGATTTGCCTAGGCAATCATGCGCATGGAGTTGAAAGGTGCCCCGGCGTAGCCTGTTAACACTCCGGTAATCATCCCTATCCGGATTTATTTTGATCAAGACCTTTTAAACAATAACAAGTGCTCTTTTACCCAGTGAGTCCCAAATTTGCGCCCTGCCGCTTGCGGCAGGGCGCATTTTTTTGTCCCCGTTTCCGCCCTCGCGCGGCGCCTCGAAATGCCACGGCCGGGTTGGCAAAATGGCGCGGCGCGGCTTTGCAGGTGATTTTTGCGGCAAGATCCGTTTAAACCCGAATGAAGTGGCCACGCGGCCGCCAGAATGCCTGTATCCGGCGGTCGAGCCGGCAAATGCGGAACCGATGCTGTGATCAGATCCCTTGGTGTCATCCTTGCCCTCGCCCTGGCGGGGATCCAGCTGTTCGCGGTGACGGTCGTGGTCTTCACTTCCTATTTCACCTCGGAGCGCACGTTGCTCGAACATGCCCGCAACCAGCTCTTCGACGTGGGCACCAACGTGATCCAGCATACCAAGGGGTTTCTGACCCCGGCGCGCAGTGCCGCCGAACTGTCGACGGCGCTGGCCGAGAACCAGATCGTGCGGCGCGAGGAACGCAACCTGCTTGAAGGCCTGCTGTTTCAGCAATTGCGGTCTGCCCCGCAATTCGCCGGGGCCTATTACGGGGATGAATCGGGAAATTTCGTCTACGTGAAGCGCAACGGAAACGGCGTGTACCTGACCAAGATCATCGACACGACGGAGGTTCCGAGCACCACGCTGATCGAACGGGCCGAGGATTTCTCCGAGTTGAGCCGCCGTCCCGATCCCGAAGATAGCTACGATCCCAGGGTGCGCCCCTGGTACGAGGCCGCCAAGACCGAAATGCGCAGCATCTGGACGGATCCCTATATCTTCTTCACCTCGCGGTCGCCCGGCATCACCGCGGCGACGCCGGTTCTGGATTTCCAGGACAATGTGCAGGGTGCGATCGGCGTGGATATCGAGATCCGGGAATTGTCGAGCTTCCTGGCCCAGCTTCGGATCGGCAAGAACGGTGCGGCCTTCATCCTGAACCGCAATGGCGACGTGATCGCGCATCCCAATCCGGAATTGCTGACGACAACGGGCGAGGGCGGCGCGCTGGAATTCCCCTCGATCAAGGATATCGCCGACCCGATCGCGCGCGCGGCCTTCGGCGACCGACTGTCGGACGAGGATGTCTTTGCCGGTGGCGAGATCGAAAGCGATTTCGAACATGACGGGGTGCAATATGTCTCTCTCATCATTCCCTTCGGGCTGGGTGACATTCCCTGGTCCATCGTCGTCTATGCGCCCGAGGGCGATTTCATCGGCACGATCAAGGACAACCGGTTCCAGAACACGCTGATTGCCATCGGCGTCGCCGCCGCCACCGGCCTGCTGGGGCTGGCGCTGGCCAACCGGATCCATGCCCCGGTGCGCGCCTTTGCCGTGCGCTCGGCCCTGATTTCGCAGGGCGAGGTCGACCCGAACGAGCCGATGCCCGGTACCTACCGCGAGCTGGAGAACGCCAACACCGCGCTGGTCAACGAGATCTCGCAGCGCAAGAAGACCGAGACGGAGTACCGCCTGACCTTCGACATGGCCTCGCGCGGGATGGTCTATATCGACAGCGCTACGGGGCGGCTGCAGCGGGTCAACTCGCGCTTCGCCCGACTGCTGGGCCGCGATCCCGGGGCGCTGGTGGGCGTGGAATTCCAGTCGCTTCTGCATCCCGACGAACCCGAGATCCTGCAGGAATTCGGCGAACGGATCGAGGATCACGCCGCCTTCAGCTTCGAGGCGCGGGCCCTGCGCATGGACGGCACACCGATCTGGATCAGCTTCAACGGTGTCTCCTTCCGGGCCGAGGGGGACGGCGAGTATTACATCGTGGCCACGATCGACGACATCACCCAGGCCCGGGCCTCGGAGGAAACCATCGAGGCGCTGAACCGCGAGATCGCCCATGTCTCGCGCCAGCAGGTCATGGGAGAGCTGGCCACCGGCCTCGCGCACGAGCTGAACCAGCCGCTGACCGCGATCACCCAGAATGCCGATGCGGCGATGTACCTGGTCGCCCACCGTCAGGATTCGGCCGACCAGGTGCGCAGCCTGCTGGCCGAGATCGACCAGCATGCGCACCAGGCCGGCGACATCATCCGCGCGTTGCGGGGTTTTATCCGCAAGGAGGACAACAAGGCGACGGCCTTCGGCATCCGCGAGCTGCTGGAACAGGCGCGCCGGCTGGTCCTGTCCGAGGCGCGACAGCATTCGGTCGATATCCTGATCCAGAAGGGCCCCGAGGTCCGGGTGGCCGGGGTCCGCGTGCAGATCGCGCAGGTCGTGGTGAACCTGATGCGCAACGCGATCGAGGCCATCGGCGATCAGGGCGGCTCACCACGGCGTGTCGTTGTCTCGACCGCGCTGGTGGACGGTGAGCTGCAGATCGATGTCGAGGATACCGGCCCGGGTATTGCCGAAGGGCTGGAAGTGTTTACACAATTCGAAACCACCAAGCCGGGCGGCATGGGGCTGGGCCTGTCGATAAGCCGCTCGCTGGTCGAGGCGAATGGCGGCCGGATCTGGTGCACAAGCACGTCCACCGGCGCGAAGTTCAGTTTTACACTGCCGCTGGCCGCCTGAGCAGGGGAGAGGGAGATCGACGATGGCCGAGGAGCTGAAGGAGACATCCTGCATCTTTCTCGTGGACGACGAGGCGGATGTCCGCATCTCGCTGTCGCGGGCGCTGGGGCTGCGCGGCTACCAGGTGCAGGCCTTTGCCTCGGCGCAGGACTTCCTCGACGCCTATGACGAGGACGCGCCGGGTTGCCTGGTGCTGGATTACGGCATGCCGAGGATGGACGGTCTGCAGCTGCAGGAACACCTTGCCGGGCAGGGCATCCGCATCCCGATCATCTTCATCACCGGCCACGGAGGCATCCCGGAATCGGTGCGCGCCATGAAGATGGGGGCGATGGATTTCCTGGAAAAACCCTTCAAGCAATCGGTGCTGATCGAGCGGATCGACGCGGCCTTCGAGGAGGATCGCAAGTACCGCGAGGCCAACCGAAAATCCTGGGCATCGCGCGCGCGGTTCGACAGCCTGACCGACCGCGAGCGCGAGATCGCGCGGCTGATGGTGACGCACCCGGGCAGCAATTCGTCGAAGGATATCGCCCGGCGGCTCGACATCTCTCCCCGGACCGTGGACCACCACCGTGCGCGGATCCTCGAGAAGATGGGCGTGGGATCGGTGGCCGAGCTGGTGGATACCACCGTCAAGGCCGGCCTGTTCTCCGAGCCCTAGGCCGCCTCAGATCGCGTCGTCGTAGATCTTCAGCACATCCGTCACCGCCCGCAGCAGCAGGTCGCGGCCGGTCATCGGCCTTTCGTCCAGCCCGAGCGAGGGGAAGAACTGCTGCCGCACGGGCGGCGGGATCACCCGGTCGCCCAGCCGGTCCATCAGGGCGTCCACCGCCGTCGCGGCATCCGGCGCGGGCCAGTAATAGCGGATCCGGTCGGAGAAGCTGAAATGGCGCTGCAGCCAGGTGTCGTGATCGCTGCCGTGGTAGTACCCTTTCCAATTGGCGGGCTCGGCGCGCATCACCTCTTCCATCCGCGCCATCAGCCCGCCGCGCGGCGCATGGCCTTCCATCACGTCGGCCAGAGCGTCCAGCGCGTAAAGCGCCTCGCGCAGGGCAAAGGTCAGCCAGGGGCCGACCTTCAGGATCGCGTAGCCATTGGCGACCAGCGCGCGCAGGGCCTCGGGCCTCTGGTAATCGGTCGAATGGGCCTCGAAGACCACGCCGGGGTAGGCGGTCAGCGTGGCCGACAGAGCCTGCGCCTTTTCGGCGTCGAAATGGATCACGTCGGTATGGCCGAATTCCACCCCGGGCTGCACGACCAGCGCGATCACCCGGTCAAAGGCGGCCTCCAGCCCGCGTTCGGCAAAGGCCGCGCGGTGCACCTCGTGGGTGCGGGTCACGGCGTCCGGTTCGGTAGGCTCCACGATGTCCAGCCCATGGGTCGCGCCGCCGGGCACGGGGACCTCGGTGCCGATTACATAGACCGGGTCGCGCCCTGTCTTGTGCGCCTCGGCGATCTCGGCCAGCCGGGCGGCGCGCTTGGCGGTCTCGGCATCGTCCAGCGCCACGGGTTCGCCCGCGCAGCCCATCGAGGTGTCCAGATGCAGCTTGGAAAACCCGGCCTCGGCATAGGCCGCGATCAGCGCATCGGCCTTCTGCATCGCCGCCTCGGGATCAAGCTTTTTCCACGGATTGGGGCCCAGGTGATCGCCGCCCAGCACGATCCGCGCGGGGTCAAAGCCGACACGTTCGGCGATTGCCTCCACGAAGGCGCGGAAATCGCGGGGCGCCATGCCGGTATAGCCGCCGTCCTGGTTCACCTGGTTGCAGGTCGCCTCGATCAGCACGGTCCGGTCGCGCGCCTGGCCCAGCCGCAGCGCGGCCTCGATCACCACCGGATGGGCGGAACAGACCGAGGTGATGCCAAGATGGTCGCCGCGCTGACGCGCTTGCGGCAGGGCAAGAAGCGGATGGGTCATGATCTGGGCTCGCGGCTGGAGGCGAAGGTGTCGAGGCTGTCGAGGTCGGAGGTGCCCTCCATCGGGCCGCGCCGGGTGACCGCGATGGCGCCCGAGGCCATGGCGAGGTCCAGCGCCCGGGCGGGGGACGTATCGCGCAGCCACAGCGTGGTGAAGGTCGCGCCGAAGCAGTCGCCGGCGCCGGTCGGGTCGATCTCGTCGACCGGGTAGGCGCTGGCCGACAGGCTTTGCCTGGCATCGTGAAAGGCCGCCCCGGCAGCGCCGTTCTTGTGGACGATGGCGCGGATGCCCCGGTCCAGAAGCTCGGTGATGGCCTCGGTCTCGGTGCTGGCGGCGGTGAGCAGCGTGAGTTCATCGCCGCTGGGCAGGAAGAGATCGGTTAGCGCGATCATCTCGGCCATGGCCTCGGCCAGGCCGGGGGCGAAGAGGATCTCTTTCCGCAGGTTCGGGTCGAAGGAGACGGTGCCGCCGCGCGCCCGGATCGCCCGGGCGGTTTCGAGGTTCAGCGCCACGAAATCGGGGCCCGACAGCGATGAGCCCATGACATGCAGGTGATCGGCGCTGTCCAGCAGCGCGCGGGCCTGTGGCGTGTCATGCAGCGTGCCACAGGCGCTGTGGCGGATGTTGAACACGAAATCCCGTGCGCCGTCAGGGCGATAGCGGACAAAGGCGCTGCCGGTGGGCCGGTCGGGATCGGTGAAGATCGCGCTGGTGTCCACCCCTTCGCGGGCGAGGCGGTCGGTGTTGACCCGTCCGAAATCGTCGTCTCCGACGGCCGAGATCAAGCCCACGGGCTGTCCCAGGCAGGCTGCCTGGGCTGCGAAGATGGCCGGCGCGCCCGAGGGAAAAGGGCCGGTCAGCGGCTGCGGCGCGGTGAAGCCATGGCCGGTCGTGTCGGCCATGATCTCGACCAGGACTTCCCCGATGATGACGATCTTCTTCATGGTCCCCCTCGTGTGCCGCCGGCCCTTGATACGCGCCGGAACAGGCCGCGCGAGACGGCCGGAACGCCCCGGTCTCCCCCCGGGGCAGCGCCTTGACCGTTGCCACGCCACCCCTTTACTGTCAATAAAATAGTTACGCGCGTAAAGAACGGCCGGGTTGGACAAAGGGCTCCCGGAACGGCAGACTTCGGGTCCGGTTCCGGCGGTCCGGCGGGGCGGAAGGAAGAAGAGCGGGGGGGCCGCATGGTCGAGAAGCGCATCAGGAACATGGAGGAATTCGCGACGGTCAGCGGGATCTCGCGGCCGACGCTGTCGAAGTATTTTCACGATCCCGGGTCTGTCCGGGCGACGACCCGCGAGCGCATCGAAAGCGCGCTGGAGCAATACGATTACCGCCCAAACATCTTTGCGATCAACCAGAACCGCAAGCTGACCAAGACCATCGGCATCCTGGTTCCTTACCTGTCGGATCCGTTCTTTGCCGAGATGGTGCGCCTGATCGAACGGCTCTGCATCGATGCCGGGTACTGGCCCGTCGTCTTCTCTGCCCATGGCGAGACCGAGTTGGAAAACAACGCGTTGGCGACGCTGGAATCGTTGCGCCCGGCCGGTGCGCTGATCGCGCCGCTGGGGCGGTCGTCGGATTTCGAGGTGGTCGAGAGGTTCACCGAAGAGGTGCCGACCGTCGTCTTCGACAGTAACCTGGAGGTGGGTAAAGCCTTTGTCGGGAACGACAATGTCCAGTCCATCGGGCTGATCGTCGATTACCTCTGCCGCACGGGCGAACCGCCCTGCTTCTTCGAGATGCCGCCCGTGAACCCGAATGCCAACAGGCGCCGCGATACCTACGTGCAATCGATGGAGCGGCTGGGACATCAGCCGCAGGTCGTATCGGTCCGGGGCGGGGACTGGGATTTCGAGCGCATCGGTCTCGACGAGGGGATGCGCCTGATCTCGGAACGGGCGCTGCCGTCGGACACGATCCTGTGCTCCAATGATCGGCTCGCTATAGGGTTGATCGCTGCCGCTTACCAGAAGGGTCTGCGCGTCGGCCACGGCCCGGGCTGCGCGCTGCGGATCGCCGGCCATGACGACCACCCCTGGGCCCAGTTCTCCTGCCCGCCACTGACCACCGTGGCGCAGGATTACCGCGCCGTCGCAGAGCGCAGCGTAGAGATCCTGTTCAAGCTGATCGACGGCGAGGATCTCGGCGAAGAGCGCCAGATGCATTACTTCCAGGGGCGCCTTGTCTTGCGTGCATCTGCCTGAAACATTCTGCGCCGCAGCACTAAACTTTACACCCGTAAATTTTCTGTTGACTAGAATCGGGGCATGCCCTTAGGTGAGGCGCATCAGTTGCCATGCCAATGGGAGGAGACCTGGATGAAACTGAAGAGCGCATTATATGCGGTCTCGGCGCTTGTAAGTGTCACCGCGACCGCCACGATCGCGGAAGAACTGACCATCGCCACCGTCAACAATTCCGACATGATCATCATGCAGAAGCTGTCGCCCCAGTGGGAAGAGGCGACGGGCAACACGCTGAATTGGGTCGTGCTGGAAGAGAACGTTCTGCGCCAGCGTGTCACCACCGACATCGCCACCGATGGCGGGTCCTTCGACATCGTGACCATCGGCGCCTACGAGGCCCCGATCTGGGGCGCGCAGGACTGGCTGGTGGGCCTGGATGACCTGGGCGACGACTACGATTACGACGACATCTTCGAGCCGGTCCGCAACGGCCTGTCGGCCGATGGCACACTTTACGCGGTGCCGTTCTACGCGGAAAGCTCCTTCACCTTCTACCGCAAGGACCTGTTCGACGCCGCGGGGATCGAGCTGCCGGACGAGCAGATGACCTATGACGATTTCGCCGAAATCGTCGCCCAGCTGCATGACCCGGACAACGGCGTCTTCGGCACCTGCCAGCGCGGCAAGGCCGGCTGGGGCGAGAACATGGCCTTTGTCGGCCCGCTGGTGAACGCCTTTGGCGGCAAGTGGTTCGACATGGACTGGAACCCGACGATCGACAGCCCCGAATGGAACGCGGCGATCACCTACTACGTGGACCTGATGAACAACTACGGTCCCCCGGGTGCCACCGCCAACGGCCACAACGAGAACCGCGCGCTTTTCGCGGATGGCAAATGCGCCACCTGGGTCGATGCGACCTCGGCCGCCGGGTACATCTTCAACCCGAGTGAATCCTCGGTCGCCGACAAGACCGACTTCTTCCAGGCGCCGAAGCAGGTGACCGACAAGGGCACCGGCTGGTTCTGGGCCTGGGCCCTGGCGATCCCCACTTCGTCCAAGAACCAGGATGCCGCGAAGGACTTCCTCGCCTGGGCAACCTCGAAGGAATATGTCGAGCTGGTCGGTGAAAGCGAAGGCTGGGTCGCCGCACCTCCGGGTACGCGCAAGTCGACCTACGCCAACGAGGCCTATCTCGAGGCCGCGCCCTTCGCCGAGACGGTCGAGAACTCGATCCTTGCCGCCAACCCGGCGGACGCCACCAAGGATCCGGTGCCCTATACCGGCGTCCAGTTCGTCGCGATCCCGGAATTCCAGGGGATCGGCAACTACGTGGGGCAGCAGATCTCGGCCGCGCTTGCCGGTCAGCAGACCGTCGACGAGGCCCTGGCCAACAGCCAGCGCTTTGCCGAGCGGGAAATGACCAAGGCCGGCTACATCAAGTAACCTCCCAAGGGGGCGGGCCGGTCTTCCGGGATCGGTCCGCCCCCGTTTCCCCCCGTTACGCAAGAATTCCTTCGTACCCGTGAACGATGCGCGCCGAAGGCCCATGGACTGCTACAGACCTGGTGCCCCTTCGACCGTATCGAGGAGGCCCGCATGGCGACCAAGGCATCCCGCGCCGCTGCCCGGCTGATGATCTCTCCCTCCGTATTGCTGCTGCTTGGATGGATGATCGTACCGCTGAGCATGACGCTCTACTTCTCATTCCTGCGCTACAACCTGATCATGCCGGGCGACAATCCCTTCGTGGGATGGGAGAACTACTACTGGTTCTTCACCGACCCCAGCTTCAAGGACGCGATGATCAACACGCTGCTGCTGGTGGGCGGCGTGCTGCTGATCACCGTCATCGGCGGGACGCTCTTCGCGCTGCTGCTGGATCAGCCGATGTGGGGGCAGGGGATCATCCGGATCATGGTGATCGCGCCCTTCTTCGTGATGCCGACGGTCTCGGGCCTTGTCTGGAAGAACATGTTCATGAATCCGGTGAACGGGATCTTCGGACACCTGGCCTCCAGCCTCGGGCTGCAACCTCTGGATTTCTTCAGCCAGATCCCGCTCTTGTCGATCATCCTGATCGTCAGCTGGCAATGGCTGCCCTTCGCCACGCTGATCCTGCTGACCGCGCTGCAATCGCTGGACCAGGAACAGCTTGAGGCCGCCGAGATGGACGGGGCCAGCTGGGCCAGCCGCTTCTGGTACATCATGCTGCCGCACCTGGCCCGCGCCATCACGGTGGTGATCCTGATCCAGACGATCTTCCTGCTGTCGATCTTCGCCGAGATCCTGGTGACAACCAACGGCGGCCCCGGCACGGCGACAACCAACCTGACCTACCTGATCTACGTCTCGTCCCTGCTGCAATACGACGTGGGCATGGGGTCCGCGGGGGGCGTGATCGCCATCATCCTGGCCAATATCGTCGCGATCTTCCTGATGCGGATGATCGGCAAGAACCTGGACGCCTGAGGAGGACATCATGGCACGCGCTGTCACCCCATCCCGCAAGGCCTTCACCACCGTCGTCGCCGGTCTGCTGGGCCTGATGATGTTCTTCCCGGTGCTCTGGATCTTCATCCTCTCGTTCAAATCCGAGGGCGACGCGATCAAGGCTCCGATGGAGATCCTGTTCAACACCGGCTGGACCACGGAAAGCTACGGCGCCGTGCAGGAGAGGTCGGATTACTTCAAGCACTTCTGGAACTCGGTCATCATCTCGGTCGGCTCCACGGTGCTGGGCCTGGCCGTCGCGATCCCGGCGGCCTGGGCCATGGCCTTTGTCCCCGGCAAGCGGACCAAGGACGTGCTGATGTGGATGCTGTCGACCAAGATGCTGCCGCCCGTCGGCGTGCTGGTGCCGATCTACCTGATCTTCCGCGACCTCGGGCTGCTCGACAGCCGCGTGGGTCTGGTCTTCGTGCTGATGATGATCAACCTGCCGATCATCATCTGGATGCTCTACACCTATTTCCGCGAAATCCCGGGCGAGATCCTGGAAGCCGCGCGGATGGACGGGGCGTCCCTGCGCAACGAAGTAATCTATGTCCTGACGCCGATGGCGGTGCCGGGCATGGCCTCGACCATGCTGCTGAATGTCATTCTCGCCTGGAACGAAGCCTTCTGGACGCTGAACCTGACGGCGGCCAATGCCGCGCCGCTCACGGCCTTCATCGCCAGCTACTCCAGCCCCGAAGGGCTGTTCTACGCCAAGCTCAGCGCCGCCTCGGTCATGGCGATCGCGCCGATCCTGATCATGGGCTGGTTCAGCCAGAAACAACTCGTCCGGGGCCTGACCTTCGGCGCGGTGAAATAGGGAGGTCACAATGGGACGCATTCAGCTCAAACAGGTCAAGAAGGCCTTTGGCGATGTGACGGTCATTCCGCCGCTGGACCTGGAAATCGAGGACGGGGAATTCGTCGTCTTCGTCGGCCCCTCCGGCTGCGGAAAGTCCACGCTGCTGCGCCTGATCGCCGGGCTCGAGGACGTGACCGGTGGCGTGATCGAGATCGACGGTGCGGATGCCACCGGCCTGCCGCCCGCCAAGCGCGGCCTTGCCATGGTGTTCCAGAGTTACGCCCTGTACCCGCACATGTCCGTGCGCAAGAACATCGCCTTCCCGATGAAGATGGCCGGGGTGCCGCAGGACGAGCAGGAGAAACGCATCAGCGACGCGGCGCGGGCGCTGAACCTGACCGATTACCTCGACCGGCGGCCGGGCCAGCTCTCGGGCGGTCAGCGCCAGCGTGTCGCGATCGGCCGCGCCATCGTGCGCGAGCCCTCGGCCTTCCTGTTTGACGAGCCGCTGTCGAACCTCGATGCGGCCCTGCGGGTGGGGATGCGGATGGAGATCTCGGAGCTGCACGAAAAGCTTGAAACCACCATGATCTACGTCACCCACGACCAGGTCGAGGCGATGACCATGGCCGACAAGATCGTCGTGCTGCAGGCCGGCGTGGTCGAGCAGGTCGGCACTCCGCTGGACCTGTATCGCGCGCCGCAGAACCGGTTTGTCGCAGGCTTCATCGGCTCGCCCAAGATGAACTTCATCGAAGGCCCGGAGGCTGCGAACCACGGCGCCCATGCCATCGGGATCCGGCCCGAGCACCTGGACGCCTCGACCGAAAGCGGCGCCTGGAAGGGCAGGGTGGGCGTGTCCGAACACCTGGGCTCCGACACGTTCCTGCATGTCCACGACACCGGGCTGGCCGAAACGATGACCGTCCGCGTGGACGGCGAATTCGGCCTGCATGCCGGCGATGACGTCTGGCTGACGCCGGACCCCGACAAGATCCACAAGTTCGACGCGAAAGGGCTGCGCATCACATGAAACGACTGGACGGAAAATCCGCCCTCATTACCGGCGCCGCCCGCGGCATCGGCAAGGGCTTCGCGGCCGCCTATCTCCGCGAAGGCGCGACGGTCGCAATCGGCGACATCAACATGGAGGCCGCCGAGGCCACCGCCGCCGAACTGGGCGAGGGCGCTTATGCCGTGCACCTGGACGTGACCAGCCAGGACAGCATCGGCGCGGGCATCGCCACGGTGGTGGACAAGGCCGGCAAGCTCGACATCCTGATCAACAACGCCGCGCTCTTCGACGCGGCCGAGACGGTCGACATCACGCGCGAAAGCTATGACAAGCTTTATTCCGTCAACGTCGCCGGCACGCTTTTCACCATGCAGGCGGCCGCGCGCCAGATGATCGCCCAGGGCCACGGCGGCAAGATCATCAATATGGCCAGCCAGGCTGGGCGTCGGGGCGAAAGCCTTGTGCTGGTCTATTGCTCGACCAAGGCGGCGGTGATTTCAATGACGCAATCCGCCGGGCTGAACCTGATCAAGCACGGGATCAACGTGAACGCCATCGCGCCCGGCGTGGTGGACGGCGAACACTGGGTCCACGTGGATGCGATGTTTGCCAAGCTTGAAGGCAAGGAACCGGGCCAGAAGAAACGCGAGGTCGAGGCCGGGGTGCCCGCGGGCCGCTATGCCACGCCCGAGGATCTTGCCGGCATGGCCGTCTTCCTGGCCTCGAAGGACTCCGACTACATCGTCTCGCAGACCTACAATGTCGATGGCGGGCAGTGGATGAGCTGAGCGCTCATCCCCTGTTCCAATCGCGGAGGCCCCCATGCCGATCCAGCTTTCCAACGCCACGCTGCCGGACCTGCCCGAGGAGGTCCGGCGCCCGGGCTATGATCGCGCCGCGCTGAGCCCGGGCATCGTCCATATCGGACTCGGCAATTTTCACCGCGCGCACCAGGCCTGGTACCTGCATCGGCTGATGGAGCAGGGCAAGGCGCTGGACTGGGCCATCATGGGGGCCGGTGTCCGCCCCAACGACGAGGCGCAGCGGCTCAAGCTTGCCGCGCAGGATTACATGACCACATTGATCGAGCTGGACCCGACGGGCCGCTCGGCCGAGGTGGTTGGGTCCATGATCGGTTATGTCCCGGTGGAGCAGGGCAACGGCCCGCTGATCGCCCAGATGCTCGACCCGGCGATTCGCATCGTCGGGCTGACCGTGACCGAGGGCGGCTATTACCTCGACCCGGCGACCAAGCGGTTCGATCCCGAACATCCCGACATCCGCCACGACATCGCCCATCTGGACACGCCGCGCACCGTCTTCGGCGCCATCGTCTCGGCGCTGGCCAGCCGGCGCGAGGCGGGCACGGGGCCCTTCACCTGCCTCAGCTGCGACAACCTGCCCGGCAATGGGCGGATCATGCGCGAGGTTATCGTCACCTTGGCGCAACTTGCCGATCCCGAGCTGGGCGCATGGATCGAGGCAAATGTCACCTTCCCCAATTCCATGGTCGATTGCATCGTCCCCGCCACCGGCCCGCGCGAGCTGGCCCTGGTGCGAGAGTTTGGCATTGCCGACCAGGTGCCGGTGACGCACGAGAACTTCCGCCAATGGGTGATCGAGGACGAATTCTGCGCCGGTCGCCCGCCCTGGGAAGAGGTCGGCGCCACGATCACCGACGATGTCCACGATTACGAGGCGATGAAGCTGAGGATCCTCAACGGTGGCCACCAGGTCATCGCCGCCCCGGCCGAGATCCTGGGGCTGGAGACGATCAGCCAGACGATGGAGCACCCGCTGATCCGGGGCCTGTTCCGCAAGATCGCGCTGGAAGAGGTGTCGCCACATCTTCACGCCGTCCCCGACATGACGCCCGAAGCCTATGTCGACCTGATCGACGAACGCTTCTCCAACCCGGCCATTGCCGACACGGTGCGCAGGGTGGCCTTTGACGGGTCGTCGCGCCACACCGGGGCTGTCGTGCCGGGGATCCACGACGCGGTGAAGGCCGGCACGCCGGTCAGCGGGCTCGCCCTGTCGCAGGCGCTCTGGGCGCGGATGTGCACCGGCCGGCGTGAGAACGGCAGCACGATCGAGCCCAACGACCCGGATTGGGACGACCTGCAGGCCGTCGCACAAGCAGCGCAGGACGACCCCGCTGCCTGGCTCGAACAGCGGCATTTCTACGGGTCGCTGGCCGATGATCCGGTGTTTGCCCCGGCCTTCGCCGCCTGGCTGCGGCAGATCTGGGACGAGGGCACCGAGGCCGCCCTGCGGTCCTACCTGACCTGAGGAATTCCAATGCAGGCGATTCTATTCCCCGAGCGCAACTCGGTCGACCTTGCCACACTGCCCGATCCGCGCCCCGGACCGGGCGAAGTTCTGGTGGCGGTGCGTGCCAGCGGCATCTGCCACACCGACATCGAGGTGCTGCGCGGCAATTACGGCACCTCGGCCTTCCCGGTGGTGCCGGGGCATGAATATGCCGGGGTGATCGAAGAGATCGGTGCAGGGGTCCAGGGGCTGGCGCCGGGCGACCGCGTGGCCGTGGACCCGAACGTGGAATGCGGCCGATGCGCCGCCTGCACGCGCGGCTGGGCGCATCTTTGCGAGGACCTGCGCGCCTATGGCGTCACCCAGAACGGCGGCTTTGCCGACCGCAGCGTGGTTCGCGCGGGCGCCGTGCACCCCATAGGCGACATGGCCTATGACAAAGCCGCCCTGGCCGAGCCGCTGGGCTGCGTGCTGAACGGTCTGGGTGCCGCGCGGGCAGAACAGGCGCGCAACGCGCTGATCATCGGCGCGGGACCGATCGGCCTGCTGCTGGCATTCGGGCTACGCGGTGTGGGCGTGACGGACATCACGCTTTCGGATCTAGAGCCGTCGCGGCTGGACCTGGCGCGCGAGCTGGGCTTTGGCACTGTCAGCGCGCGGGATCCGAACCCGGACCTGCGCCATGCCTTCGACCTTGCCATCGACGCCACCGGCGTTCCGGCCGTGGCCGCCGGGCTGATCGACCACGTGGCCAATGGCGGCACCGGGCTCTTCTTCGGTGTCTGTCCGTCTCAGGCGCGGATCGAGATCTCTCCGTTCGAGCTGTTCCGCCGCCAGGTCACGCTGGCCGGGTCGCATTCGCTGAACCACAACATTCCGCAGGCGCTGGATCTGCTGCGCGGGGCCGATGACAGCATCCTGCGGCTTGTCACCCACAGGCTGCCACTGGACGAGGTGGCCGGCGTCTTCCGGGGCAGCGCCCCGGCTGGCGGGCTGAAGATCCAGGCGGTCTGGCCCGGCGCCTGACGCGGCGCCGCGCGGGCCCGGTCAGAACCTCTGGCCCACGTAGATATAGGTCGTGAACGAATGCTCGTCGTTGTAGGCGGCATCGACGGCGAAATCGACCGGGAACTTCTTCGACACCCGATAGCGCAGGCCGATCCCGGCGGCGGAATGGGTGTCGGCATCGCCGATATGATTCATGTCTTCGGCCACCCGCCCCGCACCGGCAAAGACCGCATAGCCGAACCGGCTTTGCCCGACGCGCCCGCGCCAGGCCAGCTGCAGCGAAACCAGCGCGTTGTCGATGTATTCGGTCGAGGAAAAGCCGCGGAAACTGTCCGACCCGCCCAGCGAACAGGCGAGGTAGAAGGGCGTCTCCTTGTCCACGCCGCAGGCCGTCATCAGCCCGGCCAGCACGCTGTCGCGCCCGACGGGGGTATAATGGGCGTATTTGAAGAGCCCCCGCGTGAACTCCCGGTCGCTGCCCCCGAAGATATCGGCTGACAGCCCTTGGTGCGCGCCGCCCCAGCCGACCCGCAGCGTGCTGTCGACGCCGCTGGTCGGATAGATCGTGTCGTCGCGGGTGTCGTAGCCGATGGTCAGATCGGCGGTCAGCGAGGTAATTCCGAAATCGGGCCGAAGCTCGGGCGGTACCAGGGGCGGGTTCGGGCCAAGCTCGCTTTCGATGACGCCCAGATCGAAGCCCAGGGACCAGCTGTCGGACCATCGATAGGCGACGCCCAGCCGGCCCATCAGCCCGGTCTGCTCGATCGCGAAGGCGCGGCCGTCCTGGTAGAAATCGTAGTTCAGATCGGCGTCCCCGACGATGCCCTGGACCTTCCAGCGTCCCGCGCCGAAATTCGCGCTGCCACCGATCGCGTAGCCCTGGCTGCCGTTGTCGGTGCGGAAGGCCCCGATGCCGAAGCCCGAGGGATCCGAGCCCTTGTCGATGGTGAAGAGATAGGCCCCGCCAAGCGCGAGGCCGGTGCCGATGGTGGGGTTCCTGATCGGGATCGGCGCAAGGATGAAGGAGCCGTTGCGCAGCCCGGTCGCGGATTTCTCCTCGCCGATCTGGCTGGAGGGGACATCCGTCCCGAAGACGCCCTGTGCCATGGCGCCCGGGGCCGCCGGGAGCGCGGCAAGCCCGGCAAGGGCTATGGGGCCAAGAAGGGCCGAAAGGCGCGGTCCGGGGTGCTGCGTCATGGTCCATGAAACCTGCGGTGTCGGTAAGAGACTGCACGTGAACCTGCGCCCGATCAATGATAGCGGATGACGGTGCGCGACTTGGGGGCGATCTGTTGCAGGGGCTCCCGTGTCTGCGGGAGGGGGAAGCGCCGGGTGACTGCATGGCTGACGGGCTTGCGAGGCGTAATGTTATAACGTAACAGTATTCGGCGGCGCCACGGCCGCGTGTCGCCTGAGCCCACAAGGAGCGCATAGCCATGACCGATCCCCGCCTTCCCGTCACCGTCCTGTCCGGCTTCCTCGGGGCCGGCAAGACGACCCTGCTGAACCGCATTCTCAACAACCGCGAGGGCCGCCGCGTCGCGGTCATCGTCAACGACATGTCCGAGGTGAACATCGACGCCGACCTCGTGCGGGCCGACACCGAATTGTCGCGCACCGACGAGACGCTGGTCGAGATTTCGAACGGCTGCATCTGCTGCACCCTGCGTGACGACCTGCTGAACGAGGTCCGGCGGCTGGCCGCGGAGGGGCGGTTCGACTACCTGCTGATCGAATCCACCGGCATCTCCGAACCGCTGCCCGTGGCCGCCACCTTCGAGTTCCGCGACGAGGCCGGGCAGAGCCTGTCAGATGTCGCGCGGCTGGATACGATGGTGACGGTGGTGGACGCGGTGAACCTGCTGCGGGATTTCTCCAGCCACGACCTGCTGTCGGACCGGGGCGAGGTCATGGGCGAGGGGGACGAGCGGACGCTCGTGCACCTGCTCACCGACCAGGTGGAATTCGCCGACGTGGTGATCCTGAACAAGGTCACCGATGCCGGGCGTGACCGGGTCGACGCGGCGCGCAAGATCATCCGAAGCCTCAACGCCGACGCCGTGGTGATCGAGACCGATCATTCGAAGGTGACGCCTGCGGCGATCCTCGACACCGGGCTTTTCGATTTCGAACGGGCGCATGAGCATCCGATGTGGGCCAAGGAGCTTTACGGGTTTGCCGACCACGTGCCGGAGACCGAGGAATACGGCGTCACGTCATTTGTTTATCGCGCGCGGCGGCCCTTCGTGCCGGAGCGCATCAAGGCAGTGCTGGAGGGCGACATGCCGGGTGTGATCCGGGCCAAGGGGCATTTCTGGATCGCCACGCGGCCCGACTGGGTGGCCGAGTTCTCGCTGGCAGGCGCGCTGTCGAGCGTGGCGCCGCTGGGCACCTGGTGGGCGACGGTGCCGCAGGAGCGGCGGCCGGATCATCCGCAGGCACAAGAGTACATGGCCGCGCACTGGCAGGAGCCCTGGGGCGACCGGCGGCAGGAGATCGTGTTCATCGGAACGGGGATCGACTGGCCGGCACTGAAGGCGCGGCTGGACGCGGCGCTGCTGCCCGAGGGGCAGGGGGATACGGTCGAGGCGCTGCCGGATCTGCCCGATCCCTTCCCGGCCTGGCGGCGGGCATGAGCGGACGGTACGCGCGTGGCAGCGGCAACCTGGGCGAGACGCGGCTGAGACGGCGCCGGCGCCAGGGCGATCCGATGCGCAGCTTCGACGCGCTGCCCGGGCCGCTGCGGCGCTGGATGGCGGGGGCGGCGCTGCCCTGGTCGCCGGTGTCCTGTCGCCGGATCTGGGAGGCGGCGCGGGCGCGGGGCGACAGCGTGGAGGCGGCGCTGGACCGGCTCGACCGGGCGGAACGGGCGGCGCTGCTGCGCGGGGCGGGCCCCGGCGCCTGCGGCGACCGTGCCCACCCCGCGTGCCCTGAGAAGGAGGCGCGGGCCTGAAAGGGCATGGCCCGCCCCGATGCCCGCGCTGTCGGCGGAGGTCCGCCCGCGACGCAACTGAACGGATGTTCCTTTCGGGAAACCACCGACCTCCTCTTGCGGTCCCGGGCGATCTGGTCTGAACGTTGCGGGCAGTTGTTTCACGCAGGCATTTCCCGAAAGGACCGGACATGACCGATATCATTCGCCACGACACCAACACCCGCATGAGCCAGATCGTCGAGCATGGGCAGACCATCTACCTGGCCGGCCAGGTCGGAACGCCGGGCGCCTCGGTGGCGGAGCAGACGCAGGAGTGCCTCGACAAGGTCGATGCCCTTCTGTCGCGGGCCGGATCGGACCGGACACGGATTCTTCAGGCCGTGATCTGGATGGCCGACATGGCCGATTTCGCGGAAATGAACGGCGTCTGGGATGCCTGGGTCCCCGAGGGCCATGCCCCCGCGCGGGCCTGCGGGGAATCGCGTCTCGCGACCCCGGAGTACCTTGTCGAAGTCATTGTGACGGCAGCGAAAGCCTGATTTCGCCGCCGCGCAATTGCCGCAACCTCCGAGAATGCCACTGCCGTAGGGTTCGCCTTATAGGGCAAGCGGAGGATTGCCGCCTTTCCTCTACGTCCAGGGTTGCAAATGCTTGCAGGCTTGAGCAACGGGGATAGTCTCATTCCGTAGACAACAAGAAATGGTGCGTCAGAACGGGTGGAATTCAACCGCCCCGGCGCGTGTAACTAGGAGGTCCCGACCCATGAAACATACCCCGAAACTGGCCCTGGCAGCCCTGCTGTCCGGCACGTTCCTGAGCGGCGCCGCGCTGGCCGCCGGAACTCACCCCGAGACCGGCGAGCAGCTGGCCGACGACCAGACCTTCACCTACCGCGTGCTGGACGAGCTCAGCTCGCTCGACCCGCAGATCGTCGAGGACGTGATCGGTTCGGAATTCGCGCGTGACCTGTTCGAAGGGCTGATGAGCCAGGACGAGGACGGCAACCTGGTGCCGGGCGTGGCCACCGATTACGACGTCTCGGACGACAAGCTGACCTATACGTTCCACCTGCGCCCCGAAGCCGTCTGGTCCAACGGGGATCCGGTCACCGCCAGCGATTTCGTCTTCGCCTGGCGCCGTGCGGCCGACCCGGAGACCGCCTCGCCCTACCAGTGGTACATGGGCCTGATGTCCATCGCCAACGGCGAAGAGGTCATCGCAGGCGACCTGCCGCCCGAAGAGCTGGGCGTGCGCGCGGTCGACGATCACACGTTCGAGGTCACGCTGTCCTCGCCGCTGCCGTATTTCCCGCAGATGACCACGCATGCCACCACCTTCCCGGCGCCGCAGGCCGTGATCGAGGAGCACGGCAAGGAATGGACCCGTCCGGAGAACATCGTCTCCAATGGCGCCTACGTGCTGGAAGAGCACCTGCCCAACGAACGCTCCACCCGCGTCCGCAACGAGATGTACTGGGACAACGAGAACACGATCCTCGACAAGGTGGTGACGCTGGTCATCAACGACGAGAACGTGGCCCTGACCCGCTACATGGCCGGCGAGCTTGACCGGACCGAAGTGCCGGCCGGCCAGTTCCCGCGGCTGAAGGAGGAATACCCGGACGAGGCGATCAGCTTCCCGCGGCTCTGCAACTACTACTACACGTTCAACCTGTCCGACAGCGGCCCCGAGGCCTTCAAGGACGTGAACGTGCGCAAGGCGCTGGCGCTGGCCGTGGATCGCAAGATCATCACGGAAAACATCATGGCCGGCGGACAGCCCGAGGCCTATACCTTCACCCCCGAGGCCGTCGCCGGCTTTACCCCGCCGACCGTCGAAATGGCCGAGATGACCCAGGCCGAGCGGGACGAGATGGCGCGCGAACTGCTGGCCGAGGCCGGGTATGGCCCTGACAACCCGCTGTCCTTCGACATGGTCTACAACACCTCGGAAGCGCACCAGAAGGTCGCCGTCGCCCTGTCCCAGATGTGGAAACAGAAGCTGGGCGCCGAGGTCGAGCTGGCCAACATGGAATGGAAGGTTTTCCTGGAAGAGCGCGGCAACCAGAACTTCGAACTGGCCCGCGGCGCATGGTGCGGCGACTACAACGAAGCCTCGACCTTCCTCGACCTGCTGGACAGCGACAGCGGCTACAACGACGGCAAGTATTCCAACGAGGAATACGACGCGCTGCTGGAAAAGGCGAAGACGGCCGGTGACACCACCGATCTCTACACCTCGGCCGAGCAGATCCTGGCCGCCGACATGCCGGTCATCCCGATCTACCACTATGCGGGCGTCTACATGTTGGACAGCGACGTGGGCAACTGGCCCGTCAACAACGTCGAGCAGAACTGGTATTCGAAGAACCTGTACAAGATCGCCGAATAATCGGGGCGATCCCCAACCACGTCCGCTCCGTCCCCTGACCGGGGGCGGGGCGGCCGCTTTTCCGAGAACCCCCACATGTTTGCTTACATCGTCAAGCGTCTGCTGGGCGCGATACCGACCCTGTTGTTCCTGGTCGTCGCCGCCTTCTTCATGATGCACCTGGCCCCCGGCGGGCCCTTCACCTCCGAACGTCCGCTGCCGCCCGAAGTGCTCGCCAATATCGAGGCGCAGTACGGGCTTGACCAGCCGCTGTGGAAACAGCTCTGGGATTACGTGACCGGCATCGTGCTGCATTTCGATTTCGGCCCGTCCTTCCGCTACAAGGACCGCGATGTGAACGACATCATCGCCCAGGGCTTCCCGATCTCGCTGACCTACGGCACGCTTTCGTTCGTCGTCGCCACCCTGGTCGGTGTCAGCCTCGGGATCGCCGCCGCGATCCGGCACAATTCCTGGGTGGATTACTTCGCCGTCTCGCTGGGTATCGTGGCTCAGGCGCTGCCGAACTTCATCATGGGTCCGATCCTGATCCTGACCTTCACGCTCTGGCTGGGCCTGCTGCCCGGCGGCGGCTGGAACGGCGGACAGTGGGAATACCTTATCATGCCGGTGATCGCTCTCTCGACCTCCTACATGGGCAACATCGCGCGGCTGACGCGGTCCTCGATGCTGGAGGTGATGAATTCCAACTTCATTCGCACCGCCCGGGCCAAGGGCCTGCCGGCGCGCTCGGTGATCTGGCGCCACGCGATGAAGCCGACGCTGCTGCCGGTGATCTCCTACCTCGGGCCCGTCTTCGTCTATGTGCTGACAGGGTCGGTCTTCGTCGATCTCTATTTCTCGACCGGCGGGCTGGGCCAGTCCTACGTGAACTCGGCGCTGACCCGCGACTATGCGGTGCTGCTGGGGGTGACGATCCTTTACGGCGCGCTGACCATTCTCGTGAACCTTCTGACCGACCTGGCCTATGCCTGGTTCGATCCGAAGATCCGGTACTGAGGGGGCTGCCATGTTCGCAAAATCCGACAAGGCCGCCGATCTCGCCGGAGAGATCACCGACGCCAAGGCGATCAGAGGGCGTTCGCTCTGGCGCGACGCGCGCGACCGGTTCGTGCGCAACAAGGCCGCGATGGCCTGCGTCTTCGTGCTGGGTCTGATCGTTCTCTTCGTGATCTTCGGCCCGCTGCTGGCGCAATGGTCGAACGAGGAAATCGACTGGAACCGCATGGGCGACATCGCCCGCGACGGGCGCCCGTCGATCGAGAACGGCCATTACTTCGGCCTCGACGAGCTGGGCCGCGACCTTTACGCCCGGGTGATCCAGGCCACGCGCACCTCGCTTCTGGTCGGGCTGATCGGGGCGGCGATGGCGCTGCTGGTGGGCACGGCCTATGGCGTGCTGGCCGGGTTCTACGGCGGGCGGCTTGATGGCGCGATGATGCGTTTCGTCGACATCCTGCTGGCGATCCCGACGACGCTGATCATCATCCTGATCCTCGTGGTGGCCGGGCGGTCCTTCATCACGCTGTTCATCGCCCTGGGGGCGGTCAGCTGGCTGACCATGTCGCGCATCGTGCGCGCCCAGACGCTGGCACTGAAATCGCGCGAATTCATCGAGGCCGCACGCGCCGGGGGTGTTTCGGAATGGGCGATCATCACGCGGCATATCCTGCCAAACCTGCTGGGCGTGGTGATCGTCTATGCCTCGCTCCTGGTGCCCGAGATGATCCTGGCGGAGTCGTTCATCTCCTTCCTTGGCCTCGGCATCGCCGAGCCCAACACTTCTCTCGGGCGGCTCATTGCCGAGGGCGCCGGGACGATGGCCTATGGCACGCTCTGGCAGCTGCTTTTCCCGCTTTTCTTTTATGTCACCATCATCATAACGATGTTCTTCATCGGCGATGGGCTGCGTGACGCGCTTGATCCGAAGGACCGCTGACATGGCCGTTCTGACCGTGAAGGACCTGACCGTGGGCTTCGACACGCCCGATGGCAAGGTCGAGGCCGTCAAGGGCACCTCGTTCCATATCGAGGCCGGCGAATGCCTGGGCATCGTCGGTGAATCCGGGTCGGGCAAAAGCCAGACCTTCATGGCCGCCATGGGGCTGCTGCCGCCGAATGGCGTGGCCAGGGGATCCGTCCAGCTGGACGGGCGCGAAATCCTGAACCTGCCGGTGAACAAGCTGAACGCCATCCGGGGCGCGGATGTGGGCATGATCTTTCAGGATCCGCTGACCGCGCTGACCCCGCATCTGCGCGTGGGCGAGCAGATGGCCGAGGTGCTGAAGGTGCACCGCGGCATGACCGGATCGGCGGCGCGCAGGCTCTGCCTCGACTGGCTGGAGCGGGTGCGGATCCCGGCGGCCGAGCGTCGGCTGAAGCAATATCCGCACGAGCTGTCGGGCGGCATGCGCCAGCGGGTGATGATCGCCCAAGCGATGCTGTGCGAGCCGCGCCTGCTGATCGCGGACGAGCCGACGACGGCGCTGGACGTGACGGTGCAGGCCGAGGTGCTTGACCTGATCGCGGCGCTCCAGAAGGAGCACGGCACCGCCGTCGCGCTGATCACCCATGACATGGGCGTGGTGGCGCGGATGTGCGACCGGCTGGAGGTGATGCAATACGGCGAGGTGGTCGAGAGCGGCTCGGTCCACAAGATCTTCGCGGATGCCGATCATGCCTATACCCGCCGCCTGCTGGACGCGATGCCGCGCATCGACGACCGCGCCGCACCAGGGCCCCTGCCGGCGGAGACGCCGGCGCTGCTGGATGTCGACGACCTGCGCGTCGAATTCCCGGTGCGGCCCGAGTCGGGGTTCTTCCGCAAGCCGATCCCGCTGAAAGCGGTGAACGGGGTGAGCTTCTCGCTCGCGCGCGGCGAGACGCTGGGCATCGTGGGGGAATCCGGCTGCGGCAAGTCCACGCTGGCCCGTGCCGTGCTGCGGCTGATCGAGCCGACGGATGGCGATGTCACCTGGCTGGGCACGCCGCTGACGGAGCTGGACAAAAAGGCCCTGAAGAAGGAGCGCAAGGACCTTCAGATCGTCTTCCAGGACCCGCTGGCCTCGCTCGATCCGCGCATGACCATCGCGGCGTCGATCGCCGAGCCGCTGAAGACCTACCGCCCCGACATGACCGCCCGCGAACGGCGCGAGGCGGTGGCCGAGATGATGGCGCGCGTGGGCCTCGATCCGATCATGCAGAACCGCTATCCGCATGAGCTTTCGGGCGGGCAGAACCAGCGCGTCGGCATCGCAAGGGCGATGATCAATCGGCCCAAGCTGATCATCTGCGACGAGGCGGTCTCGGCGCTCGACGTGTCGATCCAGGCGCAGATCGTGAAGCTGCTGAAGGATCTGCAGGCCGAGTTCGGCATGTCCATGCTGTTCATCTCGCACGATCTTTCGGTGGTGCGCGAGATTTCGAACCGGATCATGGTGCTGTATCTGGGCCGCATCGTCGAGATGGGCGATGGCGACACGATCTGCGCCCAGCCACTACATCCCTACACGCAGTCGCTGATCTCGGCCGTGCCGATCCCGGATCCGGAGAAAGAACGTGCCCGCGACCGGATCCGCATCCCCGGAGAGCTGCCCTCGCCGCTGGATCTGCGCGCGGCGCTGCGGTTCATGCCGTCGAAACTGGCGGCGGGGCAGGAGGATTACGTGCCGAAGCTGGACCAGGTCTCGCCCGGGCACTGGGTGGCAGAGCACGATCCGCTGGAGAAGATCCTGTCGCAGCAGGCCCCGGCCTGAGGTCAAGATGAAGAAGGCTCAGGCATTCGCCTGAGCCTGGGGTATCGGTGGCTCAAGCCTGCGGCTTGAGCCTGGTGGCCCCTGGCCGGCGGTTCACCCCGAAGAGCGCATCCGCTCTTGGGCTTCCGGCATCACGGCGGCGAGCGCCTCTGCCAGGGGCTGGGGCTGTTCCATCGTGATGCCGTGCCCGGCCTCGGGGATCGCGACCAGCGGCAGGGGATGGGCACAGGCGGCGTGGAACCTTGCGGCCATCTCCTCGGGACAGATCGAGGATTTCGCGCCCCGGATGACCTGCACCGGGCAGTCCAGCCCGGCCAGATCGCCCGTCATGTCGATATCGGTGCCCAGGATCGCCTCGATCCCGCGGACCACGGGGACCTTCCAGGTGGCGCCGTCGTGTTTGGCGGCAGCGCGGAAATAGGTGTCGAGCAGGTCCTCGTCGGCGAAGGGATCCGTGCCGGTGACCAGCTGCACCAGCCCCTTCACGTTGGCCGCGCCCTTTCGCATCCCGGCGACATGGGCGAACAGCCGGTCTCGCACGTTGGGGGCGTGATCGTCGGCTGTGTCCAGCAGGGTCAGCCCCTGCACCGGCACCGCGCCGCGTTTCGCCAGCCCGATCGCCACCTTGGCGCCGGCGGAATGGCCCACCAGCCACATCGGGGTCGCGGCGAAATCCGCCAGAGCGCCGGCGATGCGCTCGGCGACCGCATCGCTCTTCATCTCGCGGCGCGACACCGGGGCGCTGTCGCCGTGGCCGGGAAGATCGAGCGCGATGAACGTCGGCCGTGCCCCCGGCCAGCGATCGACCAGCGGCGCCCAGATCCAGCTGCAATCGCCCATCCCGTGGATCAGCAGGACCGCCTGGTCGGTGTCGCCGTCCCAGATGCGCAAAGTCAGACCATCGTCTTCACCGATGCGAAGGATGCGGGGCTGTGTCTCGGACATGGGGGCTTCACCTGATTGATAGTGGGCCCGGGCGTGCGCGCCCGCCCGGGTCGGTAAAGGGCTTCGATATCTATGCGATACCGATGCCGCAGTGCAGCGAAAAAATCAAGCAAAGGATGCCGCGTTGCGACAATCGACCGGACCAAGCCGACGGTTTTCGACCCTCTTCCTTTCGCCTGCCGGGTTTTTCAGCCCCGCAGGCAGGGCGCCGGCTCAGGCCAGCCGCATCTGGCCGGGGGCCACGGGCACCAGCAATTCGGCCCCGGTGGCGGCGCGGACGTCATCAACCGAAAGCCCTTCGGCCACCTCGCGCAGCACAAGGCCGTCCTCCGTGGGTTCGATCACCGCCATCTCGGTCACGATCAGGTCGACCCGGCGCAGGGCGGTCAGGGGCAGGGTGCAATCCGGCACGATCTTGGGTGCGCCCTTTGCGGTGTGGACCATGGCCACCACCACTTTGCGCGCGCCGGCCACCAGGTCCATCGCGCCGCCCATGCCCGGGACCATCTTGCCCGGCACCATCCAGTTCGCGAGATGCCCGTGAGAATCCACCTGCAGCCCGCCCAGCACCGTCATGTCCAGGTGCCCGCCCCGGATCAGCCCGAAGCTCATCGCGCTGTCGATCGAGGCCGCGCCGGGCACCGCCGTCACGAACCCGCCGCCGGCATCTGTCAGGTCCGGGTCCTCCATCCCTTCGGGCGGGCGCGCGCCAAGGCCGATCACGCCGTTCTCGGCCTGGAAGAAGACATGCACATCATCAGGCAGGTAATTCGCCACCAACGAGGGCAACCCGATGCCGAGGTTCACCAGCGTGTCGCGCTCGACCTCAAGCGCCACGCGGCGCGCGATGCGTTCCTTGTCGTTCATGACGGGGCCCTTTCCAGCAGGTGGTCGACGAGGATGCCGGGGGTCTTGACCGCGTCCGGCGGTATGACACCGACCGGCACGATCGAGCGCGGCTCGGCGATGACCACATCGGCGGCCAGCGCGATGATCGGGTTGAAGTTGTGCGCGGTCAGCGAATATTCGAGATTGCCGACGTAATCGGCCTGGTGACAGCCGACCAGCGCGAAATCCCCGCGCAGGGGCGTCTCAAGCAGGTAGGTCTTGCCGTCGACCTCGATCTGTCTCTTGCCGTCTGCGACCGGCGTGCCCAGCCCCGTGGCCGTCAGCACGCCGCCCAGCCCCACGCCGCCAGCACGAATGCGTTCGATCAGCGTGCCCTGGGGGACCAGTTCGACCTCCAGCTCGCCGGCGATCATCTGCGCCTGCGTCTCGGGGTTCAGCCCGATATGCGAGGCCACGACACGGCGGACCGCGCGGGCCGTGATCAGCTTGCCGATGCCGCGGCCCGGCATGGCGGTGTCATTGGCGATGATCGTCAGGTCCTTGCGCTCGGCCGCGACCAGCGCGTCGATCAGGCGATGCGGAGACCCCACCGCCATGAAGCCGCCGATCAGCAGCGTCGCGCCGTCGGGAATCAGGGCGGCCGCCTCGGCCGGGGAAATGGCCACTTTCATGGGATTCGCAACCTCCGTCGCAAGTTTCTGCACCTGCACAATAGACTGGCAGGTCTTTTCTACAAAGCTGCGACAAGCTGCCGGCGACGCCTTGCGGTAAAAGGCCTTCCTTGACCCGTTCCCATTAGCGCGGTTGTTACAGAGCTGTGCTGCACTGCAGATAACACAGGAGACGCCCATGTTCTCGCTCGACGGAACCACTGCTCTCGTCATCGGCATCGCCAATGCAAACTCCATCGCCTACGGCTGTGCCGCCGCCTTGAAAGCGCAGGGCGCGAAACTGGCGGTCACCTACCTCAACGAAAAGGCCCGGCCCCATGTCGAACCCCTGGCCGAGCGGCTGGGGGCCGAGATTTTCCTGCCGCTCGACGTGCGGGATGAGGCGCAGGCCGATGCGCTCTTCGACGAGATCACCGAGACATGGGGGCGGCTGGACACTCTGCTGCACTCGATCGCCTTTGCCCCGCGAGAGGACCTTCACGGCCGGGTGGTGGATTGTTCGGCCCATGGCTTCGGGCTGGCGATGGATATCTCGGTTCATTCCTTCCTGCGGATGATCCGCCGGGCCGAGCCGCTGATGCCGCAGGGCGGGACCTGCATGACCGTGTCCTTCCAGGGCTCGGAAAAGGTCGTCGAGCATTACAACCTGATGGGCCCGGTCAAGGCCGCGCTGGAGGCCAGCGTCCGCTACGCCGCGGCCGAGCTGGGGCCAAAGGGCATCTCGGTCCATGCGCTGTCGCCGGGGCCGCTGAAGACGCGGGCCGCCTCGGGTATCGCCGAATTCGACGAGCTGCTTGAGGCCGCCGCTGCCCGCGCGCCCACCCATCACCTGGCCACGATCGAGGATGTCGGCGCCTATTGCGCCTTTCTCGCCAGCCGCGAGGCCGCGAACGTGACCGGTGGGGTTCACCTGATCGACGGAGGATATGGCATTGTCGCCTGAACGTTCCGACACTTTCGACGCCGCAGAGCTGACCGCCGCCCCGATGGAGGCGCTGCAGCGCCGCCTTGAAGCAAGGTCCGAGCGGCTGGCCCGTTCGGGCGCGCTGATGGATCTGCTGATGCGGACCTCGGCGATGCATTCCGAGGCGATCTCGCGCACCCATGGCAAGCGCAGCAAGGCCAGTTTCGACCGGATGTCCGAGATCATCGACGGCATGACCCCCGACACGATCCTGGACGCCTGGCGCGCCTATGTGGTGGACGCGGCGCAGCGCGCGGTGCTGACGATGGATACGCTGCGCGAACGGGGCGATATCTTTCTGGAGCACGAGGCGGCCGGCTGCCCGCCGGTTCTGATCTATGATTACGAGGTCGTGCTTGACGGCGCCGACCTGCCGCGGCCCAGCAACTACGTGCTGCTGCGCATCATCCCGCCCGAAGGCGTCGAGGTCCGGCAGGACAAACGCCCTTACATCATCATCGACCCGCGCGCGGGCCACGGCGGCGGCATCGGCGGCTTCAAGCCCGACAGCCAGGTGGGCGTCGCGCTGAAGGACGGGCACCCGGTTTATTTCGTCAACTTCAAGCGCGACCCGGAGCCGGGCCAGGTTCTGGCCGACGTGACGCGGTCCGAGGCCGCCTTTGTCCGCAAGGTGATGGAGCTGCATCCCGACAGCCCCAAGCCCGTGGTCACCGGCAATTGCCAGGGCGGCTGGGCCACGCTGCTTCTGGCGGCGACAAACCGCGATATCGTCGGCCCCATCGTGCTGAACGGTGCGCCGGTGGCGCCCTGGTCGGGCGAGGTGGGCAAGAACCCGATGCGCTACAACGCGGGCGTCCTGGGCGGCACCTGGATCCCGATGTTCCTGTCGGACCTGGGCGGCGGCGTCTTCGACGGGGCCAACCTGGTGATGAACTTCGAGATGCTGAACCCCAGCCGGACCATGTTCCGCAAGTACACCGACCTTTACGAGACGGTGGACGACGGGCGCGAACGCTTCCTGGAGTTCGAACGCTGGTGGGGCGGCTATTTCCTGATGAACGAGGCCGAGATCCGCTGGATCGTGGAAAACCTCTTTGTCGGCAACAAGCTCACGCGCAACATGGCCCAGCTGGAGCCGGGCCGCTCCGTCGACGTCAGCAAGGTCGAGGCGCCGATCATCGTCTTTGCCAGCCACGGCGACAACATCACCCCGCCGCAGCAGGCGCTGAACTGGATCATCGACAGCTACACCGACGAGCAGGAGATCCAGATCCGGGGCCAGCGCATCGTCTACATGGTCCATGAAGAGGTCGGGCATCTGGGCATCTTTGTCTCCTCCTCGATCGCGAAGAAGGAACATACCGAGGTCACCTCGACCCTGAAGACGATCGAGGCGCTGGCACCGGGCCTGTACGAGATGAAGATCGACAAGGTCGAGGGGGAGGGGCAGGACAAGTCCTTCCTCGTCAGCTTCCACGCCCGCACCTTCGACGATATCCGCGCGGTGGACGACGGGCGCTCGGACGAACGCCCCTTCGCCGCCGTGGCCCGGTTCTCGGAGATCCAGGCCGAGCTTTACGACATCGCGATGCGGCCCTTCGTGAAATCCATGGTCACGCCGGAAAGCGCCAAGGCGCTGCGTCGCTTCCATCCCATGCGCTTCCAGCGCGAGCTGATGTCGAGCGCGAACCCCTGGATGCAGATGGCCACCGCCTTCGCCGCGACGGTAAAGGAGCGCCGGCAGAGGGCCGAGCCCGACAACCCCTTCGTGCAGCTGGAAAAGACCTGGTTCGAGCTGGTCGGCCAGCTGATCGACATGGGCCGCGACGTGCGCGACGCGGGATACGAGGAGACCTTCTTTGCGCTTTGGGGGACGCCCTGGGCGGACCGCTTCGGCGCACCGCGCTATGCGGCACGGACGCTGAAGACCCACGAAGAACTGCGCGGCCTGCCGGCGGTCAAGACCGCGCTGCGCCAGATCGCGCGCGGGGGCTTTGTCGAGGCGGTGATCCGCATGCTGGTCCTGATGGCCGACAGCCGCCACAGCGTGCGCCGGGACCGGCTGGAACGGTCGGCCCGGGTGATGACGCAGGACGAACCGTTCAAATCCCTGACGATGGAATGCAAGGCGCAGATGATCCACGAACAGACGCTTGTCGCCACCTTCGAACCCGACCGCGCGCTGGAAACCCTGCCGGAGCTGCTGATCGAGCCGGAAGAGCGCCGGCTGGCCGTCGACGCCGTGTCCTTCATCGCCGGCCCCCTGGCCGAGATGGCGCCGCATACGGTGACGCTTCTGGAAAGTTTCCGAAAGACCCTTGGCCTGGAGGGCCAGCCGTCGGATGTTACCGAGGATCCCCTGGCGCACCTGACCGCCGGGGCGCCCCTGGTAACGGCCGCGGAATGAGAGCGGAATGAAACTCGAGAACAAGACCTACGACGAGCTGAGCGTCGGCGACTCCGCCACGCTCAAGCGCATCGCGCGCGAGGATGATTTCCTGATCTTCGCCAATGCCTCCGGCAACCATAACCCCCTGCACATCGCGGCCTATGACGGTGATGGAGACGGCCAGGCCGAGGCCATCGCGCCCTCGCTCTGGGTCGGCTCGCTGATCTCGGCGGTGCTGGGCAACGTGCTGCCAGGGCCGGGAACCGTCTACATGGGCCAGAGCTTTGCGTTCCATGGCAAGGTCGAGGCCGGAGACGAGCTGGAGGTCGCCGTCGAGGTGGCCGAGAAGATGCCCGGCGATTGCGTCCGGCTGGTCACCTCGGTGACGCGGCTGTCGGACGGCGTTAACGTCGTCACCGGCGAGGCCATCGTGCGGGCGCCCGCGCACAAGCTTGGCTTCGACGCGCTCGACGTGCCGGGGCTGGTGGTCCAGCGCCACCGCCATTTCGAGAAGCTGCTGGACCGGGTCACGGACCTGCCTGCGCTGGTCACTGCCGTGGTCGCCCCCGAAGAGCCCAATTCGCTGGGAGGCGCCCTGCTGGCGGGCGAGCGCAAGGTGATCTTGCCCATCCTTGTCGGCGCGGTCGAAAAGATCCGCGCCGCGGCCGAGATCCTGGGCCGCAGCCTCGACGGGATCGAGATCATCGACGAGCCCGATCACCGGAAGGCGGCGAACCTGGCCGTCGACCTGGTGGCCGATGGCCGGGCGGGGGCGCTGATGAAGGGGCACCTGCATACCGACGACCTGCTGCACGCGGCACTTCGCAAGGAACGCGGGCTGCGGGCCGGGCGGCGGTTCACCCATGTCTTCGTGATGGACGTGCCGGGGCTGGCGCATCCGTTGCTGGTCAGCGACGCAGCGGTTAACATCCAGCCGGACCTGAAGACCAAGGTCGACATCGTGCAGAACGCCATCGACGTGGCGATCTCGATCGGCATCGAGGAACCCAAGGTCGGCGTGCTGTCGGCGGTGGAGACGGTGAACCCCGACATGCCTTCGTCGATCGACGCGGCGCTGTTGTCGAAGATGGCCGAGCGCGGCCAGATCACCGGCGGGCTGGTCGACGGGCCACTGGCGATGGACAACGCCATGGACCTCGGCGCGGCCCGGACAAAGGGCATTCGGTCCCCCGTTGCCGGTCGGGCAGAGGTGCTGATCGTGCCGAATATCGACGCCGGCAACATGCTGGCCAAGCAGCTGGCCGTCGTCTCCCATGCCGAAGGGGCCGGGCTGGTGCTGGGGGCCTCGGTTCCGATCATCCTGACCTCGCGCGCCGATGACGACATGGCGCGCCTGGCCTCCTGCGCCGTCGCCGCCCTGCATTACGCGCGCACGAAACAGCCCTCGACGTTGTCCAAGGCGGCCGAGTGACATCTTGAATTCCTTCATCCTCACGCTGAACGCCGGCTCATCCTCTCTGAAGACCGCGTTTTACGACACCGCGACGGGCGGTGCGTCGTTGATGACCGGCCAGGTCGACCGGATCGGCTCGGCGCCGCATCTAAAGGCCACCTGGGCCGATGGCACCCGGGTCGAACGTGACCTGGACAATCCCCAGGCTGGCCATGCCGGGGCGATGAAGGCCGTGCTGCGGCTGGTCGAGGAGGGCGCCCCGGAGGCGCGGATCGAGGCGGTCTGCCATCGCATCGTCCACGGCGGCCCCGACCGGACCGACAGCGTGGTGCTGACCGAGGCCATCATCAAGGAGCTCTCGGCCCTGGCGCCCTATGCCCCGCTGCACCAGCCGCACAACCTGTCGGGCGTGCGCGGCGCGATGGAGGCCTTTCCCGACGCGCTGCAGGTCGCCTGTTTCGACACGGCCTTTCACCGGGGCCACCCCTGGGTGAACGACACCTTCGCCCTGCCGCGCGAATATTACGACAAGGGCGTACGCCGATACGGCTTCCACGGGCTCAGCTACGATTACATCGCCTCCAGGCTCGCCGCCGATTATCCGACCCTTTACGCGGGGCGGGTCGTGGTGGCGCACCTGGGCAACGGCGCCTCGATGTGCGGCCTGCATGGCGGCCGGTCCATCGCCTCGACAATGGGGTTCTCGGCCGTCGACGGCCTGCCGATGGGAACGCGCACCGGGCAGCTGGACCCGGGCGTCCTGCTTTACCTGATGACGGAAGAGGGGATGGACGCTGCGGCGATCACCGACCTGATCTATCGCCGCTCCGGGCTGCTGGGATTGTCGGGCCTGTCCAACGACATGCGCACCCTGGAAGCCTCGGACGACCCGGCGGCGAGACAGGCGATCGAATATTTCACGTTCCGCATCCGGCGCGAGCTGGGCGGGCTGGCCGCGGCGCTCGGGGGGATCGACGGGCTCGTCTTCACCGGCGGCATCGGCGAGCATTCGGCCCATGTGCGCGCGGCGGTCTGCGAGGGGATGGGCTGGATCGGCATCGACCTCGATCGTCAGGCCAACCGGACCCATGGCCCGGATCTCACGGCGCCCGGCGGGCGGGTGAAAGTGCTGACGCTGGCGACGGATGAAGAGGGGGTGCTGGCCCGGGAAGGGCGTCGGCACCTGGCCGCCTGAGGGAGAAGAAGCGGCCAGGTGCTCGGGGTCCCGGTCCCGGACGGGGCAGAAGGGACCGGGGGGCCTTGCCGACAAGAGCCTGAGACGGCGAGGCCGGATCGGGACTGCGGGCCCGATCATCCTTTCATGACAGCCGGACTTGGCGCCGGTTCTGTGTCACGGGTTCTCCGTTCGTTGCCCCGGTTGTCCTGCAGCAGGGCCGGGGAAGGCCTGTGGCCTGTCGGGCTGGGCCCAGCGTGTCCGGACCCGTTGCCGCCAAGGCCGTCCCGGGACGTGCCGTTTCAGGCGCGGCCCGGGGATGGCCGTAGGTGCGGTGTCTTTGAAGGCGCGCCGCATGAACAGGGCAGACGCGGCGCGCCAGATGATCCCCGGGGTAAACTCCTCCTCCTTATCCTGCCCGGGGTATCTCTCGGGATCAGACCCAGCTGGCCGGCGCACCGCGCGAGACAGAGGGGATCGGCCCGCCCGAGAAGGCTTCGCGCATCATGGCGGCGAAATTCGCGTGGGTCGTGTGCTGGTCGTCCTGCTGGGTCAGGGCCTCGCGCATCATGGCGATGGCATTTTCCGCTTCGGGGTCCGCCGGGCGGCTGCGCGTCAGGAAGTGCAGCTGATGCGCGCGGGCGGCGGGTTCGTATTTCTCGAAGAACGGCGGATCGGCGGGGCGCAGGGCGGCGACCATCTGATCCCAGGCGGCCGCGCGTGCCCCGGCGTTGCGCCGGATCGTGTCCAGGCTGACGCGCTGGCGGGTCAGGACATCGGGCAGGCCCATGATCTCCCATCCGGTGGTCAGCGCCATGCGCAGCCAACATTCGAAATCGTCGTACCCTTTCAGCATCTCGTCGAAGACCCAGTCGCGCTGATCCTCGCAATAGGGGCGGTACGAGACATCCTCGAGCGCCTCGCGCCGGGCGACAACTGTCGAGATCACGCCGACCGGGTTGCGCTTGAACAGCAGCGAGGGCGACAGGCTCTGGCCTTTCGGGCGCTGCACCTCGCCCAGCGGACGGCCGGCCTCGTCCACCAGGGCGGCGGCCGAGAAGCTCACGCCGATGTCCGGGTTCGCGTCCAGGTGGGCGACGTGGCGGGCGAGTTTCTCCGGATGCCAGGCGTCGTCGGCGTCACAGAAGCCGATGTAGCGCCCGCGTGCGGCGGCGATGCCGGTGTTCCGCGCGGCCGCCGCGCCCCGGTTGATCTGACGCACCACCCGCATGCGCGGATCGGCGCAATAGGCCTCGGCCAGGCGGCGGGTCGCATCGGTGGATCCGTCATCGACGAGGATGACCTCGAAATCCGGGAAGGTCTGGGCCAGCAGCGAATCCAGTGTTTCCAGCAGGGTCGGCGCGGCGTTGAAGGCGGGAACGATGATCGAGCATTTGGGCATGGAAACGACCTTTCTGTTGAGCCGGTCAGGCGAAGCTTCAGGCGTAGGCAGGGTTGGGGGCAGAGCGCCGCGCACGGGCGGGCGGAGAGACGAAGGCGGCCGGGTTGCGGGCCAGTCCCGCGAGACCGAGGCGGATGGCGTGGACCGGGCCGGCCCCGACGCGCAGGGCGCGCTCTGCCAGGCGGCGCAGGTGGCGGGCCTCGGCGCGGGCACAGGCGCGGTAGCCCAGCCGTTCGGCCGAGGCGAGCACCTGGGCCCGGCTGCGGCACTCGGCCACCAGGTCCGAGGTCAGGCCGGTGCGGCTGCGGCGATACCAGACCTGCAGGGCGTCGATGCCCTGGATCCTGGCGCCGGCGTCGATCATGCGAACCAGGAAATCGAGGTCGGCATTCTGTATCATCTCTTCGTCGAAGCCGCCGGTGGCCACAAAGGCGTCGCGGCGCAGCGAGAGGTTCGACAGCGTGCAGACCGGGTTGTCGCGCAGCAGCGCGGACACGGTCAGCGGGTCGCGCCGCACCGTGCTGTGGCGGCGCACGTCTCGGGGGCACGCGTCGAAGAAGGCGACCTGGCCATAGGCGCCCTCGGCGCTGTTGTTCAGGTAGAAGCGGTGCAGCTGCGAGAGCTTCTCGCTCGACCAGATGTCGTCGGCGTCGCAGAAGGCGATGATCCGGCCGCGGGCAACGGCGAAGGCGGCATGGTTGCGCGCGGCGCTCGGGCCCTGACCGGGGTTCGAGACGACGATGAAGCGCGGATCGCGGGCGGCGCGGTCCCGCAGCAGCGTGGGGCTGCGGTCGGTCGAGCCGTTGTCGATGATGATGGCTTCCCAGTTCTGGAAGGTCTGCGCGACAAGGCTGTCCAGTGTGGCGGTCAGCGTGGCTTCGGAATTGTAGCAGGGCACGATGATCGAGAAGTAGGGCATGGTGGAGGCTCGCGTCGCGGCTGGAAGTCTGTGGGCGGCGACGGTCGTCTTGGGGTCGACCGTCGCCATCGAGGTTGCCGGTTGGGTGGCCGGCGTGGTGGAAATGCACCGACCCGAACCCATGTGCGGTGCGGCAGCGGCCATTCCCGGGGGAAGGATGTCAGGCGCTTGGGGGGAGCGCTGGAATGAGCCGGTGCAGAACTGAGGCTGGGTCATGGGGCGGTGATCTCGCTTGGTGTAAGATCTTTTAACGCGCCGGCCTGGGACCTGTCGTGGGAGCGGAGGGAGGGCCGGCGGGGACGTACGGGTCGGGAACTATCCGATGGTGTCGAAGCCCTGTTCGATTGGGGCTGTTCTGGCGGTTGTCGGGAGTGTTTTCCGCGGGGCGCTGTGCCGTGGCGATGGCGGCCTGCGCGGCAAGGGGATGCGGTTGCGCGGGATCGCGGGTCGCGCTCAGGCCTCCAGAAGTACGCGCGTGCGCTGCCAGCAGGGCGCCAGGCGCGCCAGCAGTTCGGGCAGGGGCATGTCCAGCTCGCCTTTGGCGGCGCGCTCGGTGTCGTTCAGCAGTTTGCGGAATTCGGTGGTGCCAAAGCTCGCGGCACTGCCCGAGACCTTGTGGATGCGGCCGATCATGTGCTCGGCGATATCCTCTTGCGGGTCCTGTGCCGAGAGATCCCTGATCAGCGTATCCGCCTCGTCCAGGAAGCGGCCGAGCAAGCGCTCGAATCCTGCGTCGCCAAGGGTCTGGCGCATATCGCTGATCTTGTTGGCGTCAATCGACGACGTCTGAGCGTTGGAAGTTGGGTTGGAAGATGGCCGGTCCGTCGCGCCGGGGTCTTTCGCCGCGGCCGCGCGGTCGCCGGGCGCCCCGGCGTGTCGCGGTTCTGCTGCCCGCCCGCTCCCGGCCTCTTCGACGCCGGTCGGTCCGCTGTAAACGGTGCAGAGCGCGCGGCGCAGGGCATCGAGCGTCAGCGGCTTGCCGAGGAAATCGTCCATCCCCGCCGCGTGGAAGCGTTCGGTATCCTGCGGCAGAACGTTGGCGGACAGCGCGATGATCGGCGCCTGCGCCGAGGGGCCGCAGCCTGCGCGGATCTGCCGGGTTGCCTCCAGCCCGTCGAGCACGGGCATGGAGATATCCAGCAGGATCAGGTCGAACCGGTGCGCATTGGCCTTCTCGACCCCCGACTGCCCGTCCCGGGCACAGGTGACACTATGCCCTTCGCGTTCCAGCATGGAGCAGGTGACCTGCAGGTTGATGTCATTGTCCTCGACCACAAGGATACACAGCGCGCCGCGCACGGGATGGCGACTGGGCGGCTTGTCCTTCGGCGCCGGTGCTTCTGTCGGAATGACCGGCAGGCGGACCCAGAAGGTGCTGCCTTCGCCGGGCATGCTCTCCACCCCGATCTCGCCGCCCATGGCGTTGGTGATGCGCCGGCAGATGCCCAGCCCCAGCCCCGCGCCCCCGGCGGCGCGCCCGAAGGAGGTGTCGCTGGTGTGGAAATCGTCGAAGATCGTGGTGATCTGGTCCTCGGCGATGCCCTGGCCGGTGTCGCTGACCCGGAACTCGATCATCAGGCGCTTTGGCGCGTCGGGCAGGGGGGCCGGATCGGTCTCGGCCTCGATCGTGATGCGGCCCTGTTCGGTGAACTTGATCGCGTTGCCGACGAGGTTCAGCAAGATCTGGTAGATCCGCTGCGCATCCGAGTTCACCCAGTGCTGCGGCGGGCCGACCCACGCCCAGTCGAGCCGGTTGCCGCGGCCCGCGGCATTGCCGATCTGCCCGCCGACAAGGTTCTGCATCAGCTCGTCCACGTGCACCGGCTCCTGGGCCAGCTGCAGCTTGCCGGCCTCGAACCTGGCGATGTCCAGCACGGCATCGACGTGTTTCAGCAGGATTCGCCCGGAGACATCCATGTTGCGAAGAAACTGCCGCTGCTCCTCGGTCAGGTCCGAGCCGCCGAGCAGCGACAGGTTGCCCAGCAACCCATTGAGCGGCGTGCGGATCTCGTGGCTCATCACCGTGAGGAAATCTGCCTTGGCCTTCTCGCCTGCCAGCGCGCGGTCATGGGCCTCGACCAGTTTCTTCTCGTCGGCGTCCTGCTGGGACACGTCGCGCACGAAGGCGATCAGGATCTCGTCCTCGCCGTCGTGGGCGGCCTGCACGGCCAGTTCCATGGGAAAGATCTCGCCGTCGCTGCGCCGTGCCTCGCGCCGGACCCGTCCCTGGCCGACGATCTGGCGCGCGCCGCCTTCGCGCAGTTGGGCCATCGCCGCCGGGCCGCCGTCTCGCAGGCGATCGGTGTGAAACAGGTCGGTGACAAGCCGGCCCTTCATCTCGGCGCTGCTGAGGCGAAAGATCGTCTCGGCCGCGCCGTTGAATTCCAGCACGCGGCCCGTGGCGTCGGTGACGATCACCCCGTCCAGGGACGTGGAAAGGATCGTGTTCATGCGGTGGTTGGCCTGTTCCAGCGCGATGCCGCGGCGGGACTTCTGACGGTTCACCAGCAGGAGATAGAGGCTGAGCGCGGTCAACAGGACCAGCAGCGAGGCGGCGTCGAAAGCCAGCCGGCGCAGGGTCGCGGCGATTTCGCGGCGATGAAGATCGGCGTTTACGGCGAAATAGGCCAGCCCGGTGGTGGACAGTCTGCGGACTTCCTGCCGGGCGGCGCGTGTCTGCTCGGCCAGCGCCGGAAGGGCCGCGCGCAGGGCCTCGTCCGGCCCGTCGATCAGGGGCATGGCGGCCTTCATGAAATCGTGCACACCGGTGAGCGCGGCCCGAAACTCGGGTTTGGTCGCCACGAGATCATGAAACAGGGACCCGTTGCGCAGCGTGGCGAGCCGGCTGAAGAGCACGTCGTAAGCCTCGCGCACGCGGGGCAGGTCGGCCTCTCCGTCGGCCTCCCGCCGCTCCAGCGCGTTCAGGAACGAGAGATGTTCGACCTCCACCTGGGTCAGCGTCCATTGCACGTTGTCCGATCGTGCCGACTGAAGCTGTTCGAGACGGTTCAGGACATCGCGGCTGTAGAACAGAGACAGCGACAGGACGACCGTCAGCATGAGCGCCAGGCAGCAGCCCAGCACGACGTCGAAGTCGCGGGGCGTATGTCTCTGGGTAAGATCGGGCGCCTTGGCCATGGGCGTCGATTACGTGGCGACGATGATGCGGTCCAATTGCCGGCCTGGGGGGGGACAGATCAATTCGGTGCGACAGTCCGCGCCCGTGTCGTGGAGATGGACGTCGTGGGGATGGACGATCCACCCAGGCCGCTTGGTGCGCCGCGACAGCGAGTCACCGTCCATCGGCCGAAAGGAGTTCCGCAAATTGTCTGTCAGATCGATCACGGACAATCTGGCGGCATAGGCCCTGACCTTCATGGCCGCTCCGCCCGGCTTTTGAATGAGCGTCGAGAGAGGAACGCCGAGGAACGACTTTTCGCCATCGGGGCATATGGTCCTTTTCCTGAAGTCCGCTTGCGATAAAGCCCGCAGCTGCTCCCGGTCGAACCGTGCCGCATCCCCATGCGTCGCGGCGTGAATATCGCCCGACACGGTCGGAAGACCCTGCCCGGATGGCGCTGGCGTTGCCTCCGGGGACAATACCCCGGTCGTGAGTGGCGGCATAAGCCTGGCGGCCAGGCCGAAAATGATCCTGCGCAAGCTGAACATTCCGGCGGTCCTCTCTCGTGAAACCTCTTTAGCCCGGTCCGATCTCGGGATCATGCGGGCATGGGGATAGCTCCCTATCCGTTCGAGGTAGCGAAAGGATGTTAAGAAAGGACTGTCGGATCCCGTGAAATCCGCAGTCAAATTAAGGCGCATTCTCCGCATTGTCCCGGGCAAATTCGCGTTTGATTAACCTCTGCCGCGCAGATTGGCGACCAGTAGCAAGGCTCGCCAGAGGGGGTTGGCGTGAAGATCCTGATAGCCGATGACCATGACCTCGTCCGGGATACGCTTGTCGCCTTCGTCGAGGCGTGCGGTGATATCCAGACGGAAACCGCACCCGACCTGGACACGGCCTGTTCGCTGGTGGACAGCAGCGGGCCCTTCGATCTGGTGCTGCTGGATCTCAACATGCCGGGGATGAACGGGCTGGATGGCCTGGAACGGGCCCTGAGCATGGACAAGGCGCCACGCGTGGCGCTGATCTCGGGCCAGGCCTCGCGCGAGGTGGCGGAAAAGGCACTGGAATGCGGCGCCGCCGGCTTCGTGCCCAAGACCCTGCCGGCAAAATCGCTGGTCAACGCGATCAAGTTCATGGCCATGGGAGAACAATACGCGCCGGTTGATTTCATGACGGCCGAGCCCGCGACCGCCGAACACCCCATGGCCAGCCAGCTGACCGGGCGTGAAAGACAGGTGCTCAAGGGCCTGACGAAGGGCCAGTCGAACAAGGAGATCGCCCGCGATCTCGACCTGTCCGAACCCACGATCAAGCTGCACGTGAAGACGCTTTATCGCAAGATCGGCGCGGCCAACCGGACTCAGGCGGCACTTCTGGCGCGCGAGGTCGGGCTGTTCTGATCCGCCACGAAAGGGCGGCTCAACTGGCGGTTTGCGGGCCATGCCGCGGGCCTGTCGTGGCCGGTTCCCGGAACTGATTGACGTACCTCAGAAATCGCGCCACCCTTGTTGTTTCAGGAGGGCGCATGGCACGGCCGACCGTTCATGACATCGCACGAGAGGCGGGTGTGAGCCTGGCAACCGTGGACCGCGTGCTGAACGCGCGCCCGGGTGTGCGCGCGCAGACCGTCAGCCGCGTGCGCGAGGCGGTGGAGCGGCTGGGCTATGTCCGCGACACCTATGCCGCCAACCTCGCACGGCAGCGGCATTACCGCTTCGCCTTCGTGCTGCCGGACGGGCCGAACCAGTTTCTCGACACCTTCCGCGCCGCCCTGCGCGAGGCGGCCGAGGCCCAGGCCGCCGATCGTCTGTCCGCAAGGATCGAGGCGGTTCCGGCCCACGATCCCCACGCGGTGGTGCGGATGCTGAACGGGTTACCCCTGTCGCGGCTCGACGGTGTGGCGATCATGACGCCCGAGACGCCGCAGGTTCGCGACGCGGTGGGCCGGCTCAAGGCCGAAGGGATCCCGGTTGTGGCGCTGGTCTCGGACCTGCCGAATTCCCCAAGGGACCATTTCGTCGGCATCAACAGCTTCCAGGCGGGGCGCACCGCCGGCGTCCTGATGGGCCGCTTTATCCGAAGCGATGCCGCGCGGATCCTGGCCGTGACCAATTCCATGCAGGCGCGGGATTCAATCGAACGCCGCCTCGGCTTCGATCAGGTCATGGCCGAGGATTTTCCCGGCATGGCGGTCCTGCCGTCCATCGAATCCCACGACGATCCCGAACGCATGGCCCGGATCGTCGAGGAAGCCTTCCGCTCCACCCCCGACATCGCCGGCGTCTACTCGATGGGGCCGGGCAACGTGCCCCTGCTGGAGACGCTGCGCCGCATCGGCCGGGCCCGCGACCTTGTCGTCGTGGCGCATGAGCTGACGCCGACCACCCGTGCGGCCCTGCTGAACCGCGAGGTCGACGCGGTGATCAACCAGAACGTGGGGCACCTTGTCCGCAGCGCCCTGCGTGTGCTTCGGGCCAAGTGCGACGGGGCCGAAATCTTCGAGGCGCAGGAGCGGATCCGCATCGACATCGTCCTGCGCGAGAACCTGCCCTGACGGGCCAATGCGCCCTCGATTCGGTAGCTTCATAGCCCGTGACCAGGTGACGCGGTGCATGGCCAGATATCGCTAACCTCATTCCTCTCAGCAAGAATCTATCTGTGAGGTGCGTACCTCAAGAATTTTCTTTACGTGATGAGCGTACCTCAACTACGCTTTCCGTAGATCCTGCGGGCGTCGATCGGGGAGGTGGCCGGTGCGGATCGACAATAGGGAGGAAAGCAAATGACAAGACCCGGACTTCTGGCCGCGACGATCCTGTCGGCGGCCGGGCTGGCGGCTTCGACAGCCGCGGCCGAGGATCTGACGCTCTGCTGGGCGGCCTGGGATCCTGCCAATGCGCTGGTCGAACTGTCCAAGGATTTCGAGGCGCAGTCGGGCCACACGATGAATTTCGAATTCGTGCCCTGGCCCAATTTCGCCGACCGCATGCTGAACGAACTCAACTCTGGCGGGAAACTGTGCGACCTGCTGATCGGCGACAGCCAGTGGATCGGCGGCGGGGCGGAGAACGGCCATTACGTGAAGCTGAACGAGTTCTTCGAGACCGAAGGGATCAGCATGGACGATTTCGCGCCCGCGACCGTCTATGCCTATTCGACCTGGCCCAAGGGCGAGCCGAACTACTATGCGCTGCCGGCGATGGGCGACGCGAACGGCTGGTTCTACCGCAAGGACTGGTTCGAGGATCCCGACATCCAGGCCGCTTTCAAGGACGCCACGGGCCGGGACCTGGGCGTGCCGGAAACCCAGATGGAGCTGATGGAAATCGCCCAGTTCTTCCAGGGCCGCGAGATCGACGGGCAGACCCGATACGGGGTTTCGATCTTCACCGAGCGTGGCTCGGAAGGGATCACCATGGGCGCGACCGGGGCGCTCTATGCCTGGGGTTTCAAGTACGAGAACGAGCCCGGCAGCTATGACATGGAAGGCGCGGTGAACTCTGCCGACGCGGTGGAAGCCCTTGAGTTCTATAAAGAACTTTATGAGACCGCGACGCCGCCGGGCTACACCGACAGCTACATGGAGCAATCTCTCGACGCGTTCAAATCCGGCCAGGTGGCGATGGCGATGAACTGGTTCGCCTTCTTCCCTGGCCTTTATGCGGACCCGGACGTGGGCGGCGACAAGATCGGGTTCTTCGTGAACCCGCCGCAGAAGGTCGCGGCCTCGACCCTGGGCGGGCAGGGGATTTCCGTTGTCTCCTATTCCGACAAGCAGGACGCGGCGCTGGAGTACATCAAGTGGTTCGCGCAGCCCGAGGTCCAGCAGAAATGGTGGGACCTGGGCGGCTATTCCTGCCATGTCGACGTGCTGAACGCGCCCGGCTTCAAGGACAGCGCGCCCTTTGCGCCGGACTTCCTGCAGGCGATGGATGCGGTGCAGGACTTCTGGCAGGAGCCGGCTTATGCCGAACTGCTGCTGGCCATGCAGAAACGCCTGCATGACTACATCGTGGCCGACCAGGGCACGGCGCAGGAGGCGCTGGACATGCTGATCGAGGACTGGACCGAGGTCTTCGAGGACGAAGGCAAGATCTGAGACCGGCGCGGCGGGGATCTCCCCGCCGCCCCCACTCGAGCCGAGGCACCCAACATTGACCGACAGTCCCATTACCCGCGTGGCCCGGGCGACGCCCCCCGGCATGGCCCGCCAGGTGCGCGGCCTCAGCGACCGCGCCATCGCCTGGATCTTCGTGGCGCCGACGATCTTCCTGCTTCTGGCGGTGAACATCTTCCCGCTGATCTGGACGATCCGGCTGAGCTTCACCAATTTCAAGGCCAACCGGAACCGTCCCGTCGAATGGATCGGCACCCGGAATTACGAGCGCATCCTGACCGACAGCGACATCTGGCTGTCCATGCAGGCGACCGCGCATTTCCTGTTCTGGACGATATTTTTCCAGGTTCTGATAGGGTTTACCCTGGCCTGGCTGATCAATCGCAAGTTCAAGGGCAACGATCTGTGGACCACGATCATCGTGCTGCCGATGATGCTCTCGCCCGCGGTGGTGGGCAATTTCTGGACCTTCCTCTACCAGCCGCAGATCGGGCTGTTCAACTACGTCATCTCCTTCTTCACGGGCGTCGACCCAAGCTCGTTCCAGATGATCGGGGACGTGAACCTGGCCCCTTGGGCGATCGTGATCGTGGACACCTGGATGTGGACCCCTTTCGTGATGCTGATCTGTCTCGCGGGACTGCGGTCGATCCCCGAGTACATCTACGAGGCGGCCGAGATCGACCGTGCCTCGAAATGGCGGCAGTTCTGGACCATCACGGTGCCCATGGTGCTGCCCTTCCTGATGCTGGCGGTGCTGTTCCGGGGGATCGAGAATTTCAAGATGTTCGACCTTGTGGTGCAGCTGACCGGCGGGGGGCCGGGGTCGGTGACCGAGGTGACCAGCATCAACCTCAAGCGCGAAGCCTTTGAAAAGTGGCGCACGGGCTATGCATCGGCCTATGCGATCATCCTCTTTGTCACCGTCTTCGGGCTGGCGTCGATTTACGTGAAGGCGCTCAACAAGGTGAAGGAGCGCTGAGATGGCGGATGTCGTTTTGGAGTATTTTGCCCAAGAAGAAGCAGCAGGGTGCGCCATGGTCCGGAGATGGGTCGCATGAGCGCCTGGTCGATCACCGAGCCGACGTCGCGGCAGAAATGGATCGCGGGAATTCTTGTTGTTTTGTATGCGGTTATAACGATCATCCCGCTGATCTGGATCGTCGCGACGGGGTTCAAGTCGCCGGCGGATGCGATTTCTTACCCGCCGAAGGTGCTGTTCGAGCCGACGCTGGAGGGATACGTCAATCTCTTTACCACGCGGACGCGGCAGACCGAGGAATACCTCGCCGCGAACCCGCCGCAGACCTGGTACGAGGAGATCGTGCGGCAGTATGACATGGTCATCGCGGGGCCATCCAGATACGGCGAAAGGTTTGTAAACTCTGTCATAATCGGGTTCGGGTCGACCTTCCTGTCGGTCTTTCTGGGCACCCTGGCGGCCTATGCGTTCAGCCGGTTCAAGGTGCCGCTGAGCGATGACCTGCTGTTTTTTATCCTGTCGACGCGGATGATGCCGCCGATTGCCGTGGCGATCCCGATTTTCCTTATGTTCCGGACACTTGGCCTGTCGGATACGCATCTGGGGATGATCCTGCTGTACACGGCGGTCAACATCTCGCTCGCGGTCTGGCTGCTGAAGGGGTTCATGGATGAAATCCCCCGAGAATACGAGGAAGCGGCGCTGATCGATGGCTACACGCGCTTCCAGGCGTTCCGAAAAGTCGTTTTGCCTCAGGCCACTACGGGGATCGTGGCGACCGCGATCTTCTGCCTGATCTTCAGCTGGAACGAATATGCCTTCGCGGTTCTGCTGACCTCTGGCACCGCCCAGACGGCGCCGCCGTTCATCCCGACGATCATCGGCGTGGGCGGCCAGGACTGGCCCGCCGTGGCCGCGGGGGCGACGCTGTTCCTGCTGCCGGTGCTGGTGTTCACCGTGTTCCTGCGCAAGCACCTGCTGCGCGGCATCACCTTTGGGGCGGTGCGGAAATGACCGTTTTGTACAAGCCCGCGAAGCCCGGAAACAGCGTTTTGACCATTTTGTACAAAGTCGGAAGAGGCCCCCATGCGCGCGTTTCTTAACGGATTGTTCAGGCTCAGGCGCGGCCCCTGGGAGATGATCGCCTCGATCCTGATCGGCGTCGGCATTGTCATGTTGATGCAACCCTATGTGCTCATCCTCTACACCTATTCCTTTGCCGTCACGCTGACCGGCACGGTGATGTTCCTGGTGGTCAGCCATTTCCCGGAGGACGAGACATGACATCCGGGGTGCGGGCGGTCTTCGATGCCATGAAGAAACCGGAACGGGACCGCGCGCTGGCGTTGCGCGCGCTGGTTCTGCGCGTGGCGGAGGCCGAGGGGATCGCCGTGGAAGAGACGCTGAAATGGGGGGAGCCGGCCTATTTGCCGGGGCCGGGCGGAACGACTGTGAGGATCGGGCCGGACAGGGCCGGGGATCACGTGAAACTGCTGGTGAATTGCCGGACCAGCCTGGTCGAGGACTGGCGGGCGATGTTCGGTGACCGGCTGGCGTTCGAGGGGAGCCGGGCGGTGCGTATCCCGGCCGATGGTGCGGTGGACGAGCCGGCGCTGGAGATCTGCGTGGCCATGGCGCTGAGCTATCACAGGGACAAGCGCGCAGGCGCGGCAACGGGACGGAAGGTGGCGCATGGCTGAGATCGTGATCGAGAACCTGCGCAAGGAGTTCGGCGACTTTACCGCCGTGCAATCCTCGTCCTTCCGGATCGAGGATGGCGAGTTCTTCATGCTGCTGGGGCCATCGGGCTGCGGCAAGACCACGACGCTGCGCATGATCGCGGGGCTGGAGCTGCCGACCAGCGGCGAGATCTATATCGACGGCGAGGAGGTCGCCAATCGCCCGGCCAGCCAGCGCGACATCGCCTTCGTCTTCCAGATGTTCGCGCTCTATCCGCATATGAACGTGCGCAAGAATATCTCGTACCCGCTGATCAGCCAGGGGATGAAGCGGGCGCAGGTGAAGGCCAGGGTGGCCGAGGTGGCGCGGATCCTGGGGATCGAGGATATTCTCGACCGGCCGGTGGGCGGGCTGTCGGGCGGGGACCGGCAGCGCGTCGCGTTGGGCCGGGCCATCGTGCGCGAGCCCAAGGCCTTCATGATGGACGAGCCGCTGGGCGCGCTGGATGCCGAATTCCGCGAGCGCATGGCCGAGGAGCTGCGCGCGCTGCATGACCGGATGGGGGCGACGACGGTCTACGTCACCCACGACCAGCTCGAGGCTATGCAGATGGGCGACAAGATCGTGGTCATGAACCACGGCGTGATCGAGCAGTTCGGCGTGCCGCAGGATATCTATGACAAGCCGGCCAGCATGTTCGTGGCCGATTTCATCGGCTCGCCTCCGATGAATTTCCTGAAGTTCCCGGGCGTTCTGGCCAGAGGCGACCGCGCAGTGCGCATGCATGACGTGGAGCTCGGCGTGCCCCTGGCCGAGGAGGGCTTTCGCGGCGATCTCGTGTTCGGGGTGCGGCCGGAGCATGTGCGCTTTGACGATGCGGCGGCCTACCGCGGCCGGGTGCTGGCCACCGAATACCTGGGCACGACGCAGATCGTCACGGTGGACACGGAGGGCGGTCAGCTGAAGGTGCGGGCGCCCTCGGACCAGAGGGTGACGGTGGGCGACCAGGTCGGGCTGGCCTTTGACCGGCGGACGATCACGCTGTTCGAGGCGGCGAGCGGGCGCGCGCTGTGCTCGGAGCTGAACGCGGGGGTGCTGGGCCATGGCTGAGGTGATCCTGCAGGGCGCAACCAAGCGGTTCGGGTCGACCGTCGCGGTGGATGACGTGAGCATGGAGGTCGCCGATGGCGCCTTTGTCGTGCTGTTGGGGCCGACGGGGGCGGGCAAGACGACCATGCTGCGGCTGATCTCGGGGCTGGAAAAGCTGGACTCGGGGGACATCCGCATCGGCGGCCGGTCCGTCGTGGGCGAGACGCCGGCGCAGCGGGACGTGGCGATGGTGTTCCAGCAATATTCGCTTTATCCGCATCTGACGGTGCGGGAGAACCTGGAATTTCCCCTGCGCTCGCCGATCCTGAAGACGCCGGAGGACCAGATCCGGCGCAAGGTGGGCGAGGTGGCCGAGGTGCTGCATATCGCGCACAAGCTGGACAACAAGGCGACGGCGCTGTCGGGGGGCGAGATGCAGCGGGTGTCGATCGGGCGCGCGCTGGTGCGCGATCCGGCGGTGCACCTGATGGACGAGCCGCTGTCGAGCCTTGATGCCAAGCTGCGATCAGGCCTGCGGGTGGAGCTGAAGCGGATCCAGTCGAGCCTGGGGGCCACGATGCTGTACGTGACCCATGACCAGATCGAGGCCATGACCATGGCGACCCATGTCGGCGTGCTGGATCATGGGCGGCTGGTGCAGTTCGGCACACCGCGCGAGATCTACGAGACCCCGGTGAGCCTGTACGTGGCGAGCCGGCTGGGCCTGCCGCGGATCAACGCGCTGCCGGCGGATGTCTTTCCGGGCGCGCCGCCGGGGGCGCGGACGATCGGGCTGCGGCCCGAACACCTGGTGCATGGCGCGGGGCAGGAGGGCGAGGTCACGCGGATCGAACAGCTGGGCGATCAGACCCGGCTGCATCTGCGGCTGGCGGGCCATGACATCGTGACGCTGACGGATGTGCATACGGATCTGGCGCCGGGCGACCGGCTGGCGGTGGCGCCGCGCAATGCGCTGTATTTCGACGCCGCGGGCGCGCGGATCGGCTGAGGGAGGACAGACATGACCCAGTTCATCAACACGCGCGAGACGCTTGTGACCGAGGCGATCGACGGGACCCTTCGGACCGGCGGCGGGCGGCTGGCACGGCTGGACGGCTATCCGCATGTGAAGGTCGTGCTGCGCACCGATTGGGACAAGTCGAAGGTGGCTTTGGTCTCGGGCGGGGGATCGGGGCACGAGCCGGCCCATGCGGGCTTTGTCGGGCAGGGCATGCTGACGGCGGCGGTCTGTGGCGAGGTCTTTGCCTCGCCGTCGGTGGACGCGGTGCTGGCGGGGATCCTGGCGGTGACCGGCAAGGCGGGCTGCCTGCTGATCGTGAAGAATTACACCGGGGACCGGCTGAACTTTGGCCTGGCGGCGGAACGGGCGCGGGCGCAGGGGCTGAAGGTGGCGATGGTGATCGTGGACGACGACGTGGCGCTGCCGGATCTGCCGCAGGCGCGCGGCGTGGCGGGGACACTGTTCGTGCACAAGATCGCGGGCGCGCTGGCGGACCAGGGCGCGGACCTGGAAACGGTGGAGAAGGCGGCGCAAAGGGTGATCGGCGGGGTCGTGTCGATCGGCATGTCGCTGGACACCTGCACGATCCCGGGCTCGCCCAAGGAGGCGCGGATCGGGCCGGGCAAGGCAGAGCTGGGCCTGGGCATCCACGGCGAGGCCGGGGTGGAACAGGTCGATTTCTCGACCGCCGCGGATGCGATGGAGATGGTGGTGGACCGGCTGGCGCCGAAACTGGGGCCGGGACCGCATGTGGCGCTGCTGAACAACCTTGGCGGGGCGACACCGCTGGAGATGGCGGTGCTGGCCGAGGAACTGCTGGGCTCGCGGATCGGATCCCAGGTCCGGTGGATGGTGGGCCCGGCGCCGATGATGACGTCGCTCGACATGCAGGGCTTTTCGGTGTCGCTTATGCCGGTGAGCCAGGCCGACGAGGCGGCGCTGAGCGCGCCGGCGGCGCCCTGGGCCTGGCCGGGGTGCCTCTCGGTCGGGCCGGTGGCGGTGCTGCCGCTGCCCGACGGGCTGAGCCCGATCCAGCCGATGCCCTCGGCCAGTCCTGAGACGCGGGCCTTCATCGAAAGCTGCTGCAGGCGGCTGATCGCGGCGGAGGCGGAACTGAACGCGCTGGACGCGAAATCCGGCGATGGCGACACCGGGAGCACGCTGGCCACGGCGGCGCGGGCGCTGATCGGCGCGCTGGACCGGCTGCCGCTGGCGGACCTGACGCAGCTTTACCGGGCCATCGGGCTGGAGCTGAGCCAGACCATGGGCGGATCCTCGGGCGTGCTGCTGGCGATCTTCTTCGCCGCCGCCGGCGATGCCTCGGCCAGCGGGCGGGATGCGATAGGCGCGCTGTCGGCGGGGCTGGAGCGGGTGATGCAGGTCGGCGGCGCGCGGCCGGGGGACCGGACGATGATCGACGCGCTGGCCCCCGCTCTCGAGGCCCTGCCGCAGGGCTTCGGGCCGGCGGCGCAGGCGGCGCGCTGCGGCGCGGATCACACCGCAACGATCACCCGGGCCCGGGCGGGGCGGGCCTCTTACGTCGGGCAGGACAAGCTGGCGGGGCACAATGATCCGGGGGCCGAGGCGGTCGCGCGGCTGTTCGAGCACCTGGCAGGGTGAGGACGGCGCCGCTGGCGGGCGTCGGGGTGGAGTATTTTTGCATATATTTTTGCATAGATGAAGCAGGGGGACGGCGCGCCGGAGCGATGCAGGCGCCCTTGAAGGGCGGGTCCTGCCGGCGTTTCGGGACTTTTTTGGCCGCTCACGAGGCTGTGGGTCCGGGGGGCCGGGACCCGGGGTGGCCGGGCGGTGCGGTGGGACGGACGGTGTGGTGTCGAGGCGCCCGGCGGAGCGATCATGGAGGGGGCCGAGCGGGATCGGGAGGGCGGTGCCGGACGGGGTCACGCCGGCGTGTGATGTCGTGAGGAGAGGGCGACCGGGGCGCCGGGTGCCGTAAGGTAACCCTCTGTGGCAGAGCGATTTTCAGGAACGATCCGACGAGGTCGCCGTTGTCTCACCAGCAACGCAAGACGAAAGGAAAACGTCATGAAGACCGCACTCATTACCTTCGCCAGCGCCACCGCACTCTCCGCTTCGCTCGCCTTCGCGCAGGGCGCATTTGCCCCGATGGACTTCGGCGACACCGCCGTGATCGAAAGCGTGAACGGCTCCGAGCTGCACACGATCGACGGCAAGCTGATCGGCACCGTTTCGGACGCCAACGTGGACGCCAACAAGGCCGAATTCATCGTCGACGTGAACCCCGAATCCACGCTGACCGAGGAAGAACTGTACCTGACGGTCGAAGAAGGCATGCTGGGGCAGGACGCCTCGGGCCTGGTGGTCAACGCCACGATGCAGGACATCAGCGTTGATACCGTGGGCGACGAAGGCGACGCGAACGAGCCGGCCCGCGCGATGATCATGAACAAGTAACATCGCTTTCGCGATACGCCACCTCCGGGTTTCCGGGGGTGCGGAACCAGGCGTCGGGTTTATCCCCGGCGCCTGTCTTCGTTTCGGAACCGGTGCAGACGGGTCGCAGATATCCCTGCCGGCGAAGACAGGGCACGCGGTCCTGTCTTCTTCTTGGCAAAAATACCTCACTGCACCGTCGCCTCCGCCGCGACGCCGGACATTCAGGCGGCAGCGCTGCCTTCCGACAGGTCCGACAGGATCTCTGCCGCGATCTGAAGCGACCGGATCCGCGCCCCGTGGTCGTGGATCATGCCGGTGATGATCAGCTCGTCGGGCGCGTGGGCTTCGATGATCCGGGACAGCTGTTGCCGGACCGTCGCCGGGCTGCCGGTGGCCGAGACCGACAGCGCGGCCTGCACCTGGTGCATCACCTGCGGCGGGATCTGCGCCTCGACGTCGCGAACCGGGTGGGGCAGCTTGCCGGGGCGGCCGGTCCGCAGGCGCGCGAAGGACAGCATCTGCGAGGACCTGTGATAGGCCGCTTCTTCGTCCGTATCCGCGGCGCAGACACCGGCCGCCACCATCACGTGGGGCCGGTCGAGGAAGACGGAGGGCTTGAACGTCTCGCGGTAGATCCGCAGCGCCTCGGTCAGGGCCTGGGGCGCGAAATGCGAGGCAAAGGCGTAGGGCAGGCCGAAATGCGCTGCGAGCTGTGCGCCGTAGAGGCTGGAGCCGAGGATCCAGACCGGGATATGCGTGCCTTCGCCGGGGATCGCGCGGACCGGCTGGTTCGGGTCGCCGTCGCCGAGAAAGCCCAGCAGTTCGATGACATCCTGCGGAAAGCTGTCTTCGGGCGCCATGTGACGGCGCAGCGCGCGGGCGGTGTTCATGTCCGATCCCGGCGCGCGGCCAAGGCCAAGGTCGATGCGGCCGGGGTAGAGCGTGGCGAGCGTGCCGAAGTTCTCGGCCACCATCAGCGGCGAATGGTTGGGCAGCATGATGCCGCCGGCGCCGACGCGCATGGTGGAGGTGACGGCCGCGACCTGGCCGATGACCAGCGCGGTCGCGGCGCTGGCGATGCCGGGCATGTTGTGATGCTCGGCCAGCCAGTAGCGGTGATAGCCAAGCTTTTCAGCGTGTTGCGCGAGATCCGTGGTGTTGGCCAGTGCATCCGCGACGGTGCCGCCTTCGGGCACCGGCGAGAGATCGAGGAGGGAATAGCTTTGCATGTGGAGCCCCTTTCGGGACGCAAGCTAAGGGCGCGGGACCCCGGTTCCAAGGGCCCGGGACGCCTTAGTGGCGCCGTTCCTCCATCCGGTGCGTGGCGTAATTATGCGCGCCCAGCAGTCCGAAATCGGGATTGCGCAGCAGGTAGAGGTTCATTTCGCCGCGCAGGCGGGTGAACCGGCCGCCCTGGTTGAACCCGTCGACGAAGCTGTCGTCGAAGAGCCAGGGGTTCTTGGTCGCGACGCCGCCCACGAGAAAGACGCTGTCGGCGCCGGAGGCGAGCCCGAGATCGCCGGCAAGCCGGGCGAGATGGGATTTGAACAGCATCGCGACGCGATGGGCGACCGGCGAGCGGTCCTCCTGCGCGGCGGTCAGCACGCCCTTTGCGTCGAGATGCGGGCCGGTATCGCCCATCACCGCCTGAACCGCCTGGTACAGCAGGGGCAGGCCGGTGCCGCTGAGCATGGCCTCGGCCTCGCAGGTGAGCCCGTCGCCGAAGAAGGTTTCGGGCCAGAGGGCGCGGAAGGCTTCGAAGATCTCGACCTCTTCGCGGGAATTGGGCGCCAGCGAGACATGGCCGCCTTCGCCGGGCATCGCCGTGTGGACGCCGTTACGGAAGATCAGCGTGCCGACGCCCAGCCCGGTGCCGGGGCCCACGACGACGTGGATGCCTTCGTCGGTGGGGGCGGGGGCGCCCTGCAGGCACAGAAGGTCTTCGGGCGCGACCCGGGCGGTGGCCCAGGCGGCGGCGCCGAAATCGTTGATCAGCCAGGCCTCGGCCGCTCCGGTGGTGCGTTTCAGATCCTCGCCGCAGAGGGATTTCGCCGCGTTGGTCAGTTGCACGCGGTTGTCCGAGACCGGGCCGGCCACGGCGGCGGCGACCAGCTCGGGTGCGGAGCCCCGTTCCGCGGCGAAGGTGCCGAAGATGTCGGCCAGTTCCCGGGCGCCGCGGGTGTCGTGCTGCTCGGTGGCGAGCGTCGCCCCGCCGTCACAGGCGAAGGCGCGCAGCCGCACGTTGGTGCCGCCGATATCGGCGCAGAGAAGCCAGGGGGTCGTCATGGGATCGGATTCCGTCAGGTCAGGGACTTTTGCAGCGCGTGATAGGACGCTTTGGGCGTGCGCGCCAGCGTGTCGAAATCCATGTGCACGAGGCCGAAGCGCTTTTCATAGCCCAGCGACCATTCGTAATTGTCCAGCAGCGACCACAGGAAATAGCCCTTGACGGGTGCGCCGTCGGCCATGGCGCGCCGGACCTGGGCGACATGGTCGTTGATATAGGCGATGCGGGCGGCATCGTCGACCACGCCGCCGGTCAGCACGTCGTTGTTGGCCAGGCCGTTCTCGGTGACGAGGAGCGGCAGGTCCCCGGTATAGTCCTGCGCGGTGCGAACGAGGAACTTGTAGAGCCCCTCGGGGTAGATTTCCCAGTCGGTCTGGGTCTTGGGCAGGGGGCCTTCGATCTCGTCCAGCGAGGGCCAGGGGCCGGTGTTGGGAGCGATGACCTTGCGGGTGTAGTAATTGACGCCGCACCAGTCGAGCGGGGCGGCGATCGTGTCGAAATCGTCCTCCCAGCCCTTGGGCATGTGGGGTGCGAAGCCTTCCATCACGTTGTCGGGGTAGCATTTTTTGAACACGCCGGAAAGGAAGAAGCGGTTGTAATAGCCGTCGTATAGGGCTGCGGCCTTCTGTGCCTCGGGGCTGCCGTCGGCGGGGGTGGCCCATTCCATGTTGAAGACGCCGCCAAGGTTGCCCATGCCGAGGCCGCGCATGGTTTCGATGGCGCGGCCATGGGCGAGCAGCACGTGGTGCATGGCGCGGGCGGTGGCGCGGATGTTGCGCAGGCCGGGCGCGTGGTGGCCCATGAAATGGCTCAGCCAGCCGACGCACCAGGGCTCGTTGATCGGGGCCACCGAATACATGCGGTCGCCGATGCGGGACATGATCACTTCGGTGAAGTCCGCGAACCAGTTGGCGATGTCGGGGTTGGTCCACCCGCCGAGGTCGGCCAGCGGCGAGGGCAGTTCCCAGTGGTAGAGCGTCGCGCAGGGCTTGATGCCGCGTTCGAGCATCGCGTCGGTCAGGCGGTCGTAGAAATCGAGGCCGTCGGCGTTCGGCGTGCCGCGGCCCTCGGGCAGGACGCGCGCCCAGGAGGTGGAGAAGCGGTAGCAGTCGAAGCCCGCGGCGGCGATCAGGTCGAGGTCTTCCTCGTAGCGGTGGTAATGGTCGCAGGCGATGTCGCCGTTTTCGCCGCGCACCACGTTGCCGGGGGTGGCGGCGAAGGTGTCCCAATGGGTCGATCCGGCGCCACCGAAGGAATGGCCTTCGATCTGGTAGGCCGAGGTGGCGGTGCCGAAGAGGAAGTCTTCGGGAAAGTCCTTGCGCGTGAAATCCATGGGATCAGGTCCTTTGGGGTGCCGGGCCGGTGGAACGGCCCACGAGGAGGTCTGCCTCGAGCATCCTCTGCTCGGGCGGGGCGTCGGGGGCGTTGATCTGGTCGACAAGGCACTGGGCGAGGATCTCGCCGGCCTTGCGGACCGATGACCTTATGGCGGTGAAGATCGGCACGTCCTGGCCGTTCTTGAGGTAGCTGAGGTCGTCGTCATGGGTGATGACCGACACGTCGCGGCCCATGGTCAGGCCGGTCTCCTCGATCGCGCGGCGCACGCCGAGGGCGGCGATCATCGAGGCGGCCATGATCGCTGTCGGCGGGTCTTCCTGCGCCAGCAGGGCGCGGGTTTCGCGGTAGCCGAAATACTCGGTCATCTCGTCCGAGCGCATCAGCGCGGGATCGACGGGAATGCCGGCGGCCTTCAGCGCGGCCTCGTAGCCGGCGCGGCGGCGCTGGGCGAAATCCATGCCCTCCAGCCCGTTTATCAGGGCGATGCGGCGGTGGCCGAGATGCACGAGAAACTCGGTCGCGTGCTGGAAGGCGCGGGTGTTGTTCACGTCGACGAAGGCATAGGGTTCGGTGATGCCGGTGGAGCGGCCATGCACGATGAAGGGCAGGCCGATCCTGTTCAGCAGCGGGATGCGCTGATCGTTGACCAGCGGGCCCTGCAGGATCACCGCGTCGACGGCGCCGCGCGCGCGGTATTCGCGGTAGATGTCGCTTTCGTCCACGTCCGGAACCCGGCTGAACATCATGTCGTAGCCATAGCGCGAGAAGGTCTGCGAGGCGCCGGCGACGAAATCCCCGAAGATCGGGTTGACCATCTCGTGCTGAACCGAGGTCGGGATCACCTGTCCGATCACCATGGCGCGCCCCGTGGCCAGCCCCTTGGCGCGGCTGTTGGGCCGGTAATTGTACCGGCGCGCGGCCTCTTCGACCCGCTTGCGCGTGGCTTCGGACACCTCCGGATACCCGTTGAGCGCACGGCTCACCGTGGTCTGCGACAGGCCCAGTTCTTCGGCGAGTCTCTTGAGGTTCATGGGTTCAAAGCGCTTTGGGAAACACGACCCCTTGTGTGGGTGCAACGGCGCAAAACGTCAACGCATTTGTCGTGGCAAAGTTCCGATTGGTCGGAAAAGGACTGAAAACACGAAACTTCCAGGGGATTTGGACGCCCGTGTTGACAGAAGGTAACGGAAGCGCGTTTATCCCCGGTATCCAAAGCGCTTTGAAAACGATTCGCCTTGGACGCTGGTGAGAGGGCGCCGAGGTCTGATCGGGAGGTAAAGACAAATGACAAAGACGACACTATTCGCCGGGGCCGCCGTGGCTGCCCTGATTGCCGGTTCCGCATGGGCCGACAACGTGACGGTCTTCGGCCCCTGGCTGGGCCCGGACCAGGAAGACGTGGAGGCGGTGCTGGACGGTTTCGCCGCGGCGACCGACCACACCTATTCCTATGTCGGCTCTGACAGTTTCGAACAGCAGATCCGCATCGACGCCGAGGCCGGATCGGCCCCCAACATCGCGATCTTTCCGCAGCCGGGGCTGGCCGCCAACATGGCCGAGGCCGGGTTCCTGACGCCGCTGCCCGAGGGCACGGCGGAATGGGTCGAGGAGAATTACGCTGCCGGCCAGTCCTGGGTCGACCTGGGCACCTACGCGGGCCCGGACGGCGAGGATCACCTCTACGGCTTCTTCTACAAGGTCGATGTGAAATCGCTGGTCTGGTACGTGCCGGAGAACTTCTGGGACGCGGGTTACGAAGTGCCAGAGACCATGGAAGAGCTGAAGGCGCTGACCGAGCAGATCGCCGCGGATGGCGAGACGCCGTGGTGCATCGGGCTGGGCTCCGGCGGGGCGACCGGCTGGCCGGCGACCGACTGGGTCGAGGACATGATGCTGCGCACCCAGCCGCCCGAAGTCTATGACGAATGGGTCAGCAACGAGCGCCCGTTCAACGACCCCGCCGTGGTCGAGGCGATCGAGGAATTCGGATGGTTCGCGCGCAACGACGATTTCGTCGCCGGTGGGGCGGGCGCCGTGGCCACCACGGATTTCCGCGACAGCCCCAAGGGCCTCTTCGACGCGCCGCCGCAATGCTACATGCACCACCAGGCGTCGTTCATCCCGTCCTTCTTCCCGGAAGGCACGATGATGGGCGAGGACGCGGATTTCTTCTACTTCCCGGCCTACGAGGAAAAGGACCTGGGCACGCCGGTGCTGGGCGCCGGTACGCTTTGGGCGATCACCGACGAGAGCGACGGGGCCAACGCGCTGATCGAATATCTCAAGACGCCCGAGGCGCATGAGATCTGGATGGCACGCCAGGGCTTCCTGACGCCGCACACCGGTGTTGATCCCGAAGTCTTCGCCGATCCGGCCCTGCGCCAGATGAACGAGATCCTGCTGGACGCCACCACCTTCCGCTTCGACGCCTCGGACCTGATGCCCGGCGCGGTGGGCGCGGGCAGCTTCTGGACCGGCATGGTCGACTACGTGGGCGGCAAGGATGCGCAGGCCGTGGCCGACGACATCCAGTCGTCCTGGGACGGCATCAAGTAGATAACCGACGACAAGAGGGGGGCATTCCGGCATGATCGGGATGCCCCCTTTCCCTCCTGACCAGCGGAGCGCGTGATGGCCCAAGCCCTGCAAGCCCTGACAACGATCCTGATCGGCCTGGGCGCCTGTGTCGGTTACTTTTTCCTGTCCAACAAGCTGGTGGACGTGATCTGGCCGCCGCGCGGCGCCAACGCGGGGCGCAACATCAACCGCGCCAACATGATCCGGCCCTGGCTGTTCCTGTTTCCCGCGCTCTTCGCGCTGGGGCTCTACCTGGGCTACCCGGTGTTCGAGACGCTGCGCCTGTCGCTGCTGGAACGGGTGCCGGGGGGCGGATACCAGTGGGTCGGGTTCGAGAACTATGCCCGCATGAGCGGCGAGGCGAAGTTCTGGGAGGCCATGCGCAACAACATGCTGTGGCTGCTGGTGGTGCCGGCGGCCTCGACCGGGTTCGGGCTGCTGGTGGCGCAGCTGACGGATTCGATCCGCTGGGGGCGCATCGCGCAGATGCTGATCTTCATGCCGATGGCGATCTCTTTCGTGGGTGCGGCGGTGATCTGGAAGCTGGTCTACGATGCGCGTCCCATCGACCAGGAGCAGATCGGCATGCTGAACGCGCTGGTCGTGACGCTGGGCGGCGAGCCACAGACCTGGCTGACCATTCCCTTCTGGAACAACTTCTTCCTGATGCTGGTGCTGATCTGGATCCAGACGGGCTTTGCCACGGTGATCCTGTCGGCGGCGCTGCGCGGCATCCCCGAAGAGACGATCGAGGCGGCCATCGTGGATGGCGCCAACCCGTTCCAGATCTTCTTCAAGATCAAGGTGCCGCAGATCTACGGCACGATCCTGGTGGTCTGGACGACGATCACCATCGTGGTGCTGAAGGTCTTCGACATCGTCTACGCGATGACCAACGGCCAGTGGCAGACGCAGGTTCTGGCCAATTACATGTTCGACAAGCTCTTCGTCGCCAATGACTGGGGCGTGGGATCGGCCTCGGCCATCGTGATCATGGTGCTGGTGCTGCCGATCCTGGTCTGGAACGTGCGCAACGCGCGCAAGGAAATGGAGTAACCCGGATGTCGGACATGCATTACGGGCCGAGCGGGGTTGCGGGGCAGAAGGCGATCCTGACCTGGGCGGTCCACCTGTCGGTGGGACTGTTGGTGCTGCTTTGGGTGGTGCCGACGCTGGGGCTGCTGGTGTCGTCCTTCCGGACCGCCGACCAGATCTCGTCCACCGGCTGGTGGAAGGCGCCCTTCGCGGCGGAACAGGTGCTGCAGGTGCGCACCGCCGATCCCGGGACCCAGGTGCAGGAGGGCGATCTTTACGTGATCGAAGGCCAGCTGCTGGACGAGACGCAGGCGGAGAAGATTGCGTCCTGGGGCACGTCCTCGCGCGATGTGGCGGCCTATCAGCCCGGCGACGTGGCCGAGGTGCGCGGCGGCGGGACGATCACGGTGGGCGAAGACGGCGCCTACCGGATGGAGAACACCGAACCCTTCGAGGGCGGGCGCGGGCAGCGGGTGTTCATCACCGCCATGGTGCCGCCTGAGCTGACGCTGGAGAACTACCGCTACATGCTGTTCGACGACAGCAACGTGAACGGGATGAGCCGGGCGTTCTTCAACACGCTGACCGTGTCGATCCCGGCCACGGTGATCCCGATCCTGGTGGCGGCCTTCGCGGCCTATGCGCTGGCGTGGATGGAATTCCCGGGCCGCGCGCTGCTGGTCGCGGTCATCGTGGGGCTTCTGGTCGTGCCGCTGCAGCTGGCGCTGATCCCGCTGCTGAAGCTGCATCTGGGGATCGGCATCGGCAAGGGCTACCTGGGCGTCTGGCTGGCGCATACCGGCTTTGGCCTGCCTCTGGCGATTTACCTGTTGCGCAACTACATGGCCGGCCTGCCGCGCGACATCATCGAAAACGCCCGCGTGGATGGCGCGACCGAGTACCAGATCTTTGTCCGCATCATCCTGCCGCTGAGTTTCCCGGCGCTGGCCTCCTTCGCGATCTTCCAGTTCCTGTGGACCTGGAACGACCTGCTGGTGGCCAAGGTCTTCCTGATCGACGCGACGGGCCAGACCACGGTGATGACCGCCCAGATCGTGGAGCTGATGGGCACGCGGGGCGGCAACTGGGAAATCCTGGCGACGGCGGCCTTCGTGTCGATCCTCGTGCCGCTGCTCGTCTTCTTCTTCATGCAGAAATACCTGGTCCGCGGCCTGTTGGCCGGATCGGTGAAGTAAGGTTTACATCATGAACGACCAAACCCTTGTGCAGCCCGAGACTCAGGCCGACCAGGACTGGTGGCGCGGCGGCGTGATCTACCAGATCTACCCGCGCTCGTTCCAGGACAGCAACGGCGACGGCATCGGGGATCTGAACGGCATCACCCGGCGGTTGGAGTACCTCGCCGGGCTTGGCGTGGACGCGATCTGGATTTCGCCCTTCTTCACCTCGCCGATGAAGGATTTCGGCTATGACGTCAGCGATTACTGCGACGTCGACCCGATGTTCGGCACGCTGGGCGATTTCGACGGGCTTTTGGCCAAGGCGCACAAGCTGGGCCTGAAGGTGATGATCGACCTGGTGCTGTCGCATACCTCGGACGAACATCCCTGGTTCCAGGAAAGCCGCGCCAGCCGCGACAACCCGAAATCCGACTGGTACGTCTGGGCCGATCCGAAGGAGGACGGCACGCCGCCCAACAACTGGCTGTCGATCTTCGGCGGGCCGGCCTGGCAATGGGACAGCCGCCGCCAGCAATATTACCTGCACAATTTCCTGATCGCGCAGCCCGACCTGAACTTCCATTGCGAAGAGGTGCAGGTGGCGCTGCTGGACGTGGCGCGGTTCTGGCTGGATCGCGGCGTCGACGGCTTCCGCCTGGACACGATCAACTTCTACGTCCACGACAAGGAGCTGCGGTCGAACCCGGCGCTGCCCTACGAGCTGCGCAACGATTCCATCGCGCCCCAGGTGAACCCCTATAACCACCAGGAGCACCTGTATTCCAAGAACCAGCCCGAGAACATCGCCTTCCTGGAACGGCTGCGCAAGCTGACCGACGCCTACGACGCCCGCGCCTGCCTGGGCGAAGTGGGCGAGGCGCAGCGCGGCATGCAGATCCTGGGCGAATACACCAAGGGCAACAGCCGCGTGCACATGTGCTACGCCTTCGAGTTCCTGGAAAACCGCCGCGCCACGGCTGACTGGGTGGTCGAGACCTTCCGCCGCTTCGACACCCATGCGCCGGACGGCTGGGCCTGCTGGGCGTTTTCGAACCATGACGTGCGCCGCCATGCCACCCGCTGGGACCTGAGCGACGCAGCCAACCGGGCCTATGTCATGCTGATGATGTGCCTGCGCGGCTCGGCCTGCCTGTACCAGGGCGAAGAGCTGGGCCTGCACGAGGCGGACGTCCCCTACGAGGCGCTGCAGGATCCCTATGGCAAGGAATTCTGGCCCGAATTCAAGGGCCGCGACGGCTGCCGCACGCCCATGGTCTGGGAGGCGCAGGACGAGTTCGGCGGCTTTACGACCAACGATCACCCCTGGCTGCCGGTGAGCCCCGCGCAGCTGGAATGGGCGGTGGACCGGCTGGAGGACGATCGCGGCTCGTTGCTGCACCATTACCGCCGCGCGGTGGCGCTGCGGCGCGATAACCCGGCGCTGGCCAAGGGCGCGCAGAGCAGCCCGGTCAACGAGGGCGACCTGCTGACCTTCACCCGGTCGGATGGCGAGGAGGAGCTGTTCTGTGCCTTCAACCTCAGCGACATCGCCGCCCATCTGGAGATGCCCGAGGGGCAGTGGCGCGCCGTGGCCGGCGTACAGACGGAGCTGTCGGCGGGGCCGATGGACCTGCCCGGGTGGGGCTACGTGATCGCCAAGCGCGAAGGGGAGTGAGACCATGGCCGAGCTGGTTCTGAGAGATGTCGAGAAGACCTACGGCAAGTCCGTGCAGGTGCTGCGCGACATCAACCTGGAGATCGAGACCGGGGAGCTGATCGTCTTCGTCGGGCCGTCGGGCTGCGGGAAATCCACGCTGTTGCGGATGATCGCGGGGCTGGAGCGGATCACCGGCGGCGAGCTGACGATCGAGGGCCAGCGCATGAACGACGTGCCGCCGGCACAGCGCGGCATCGCCATGGTGTTCCAGAGCTACGCGCTTTACCCGCATATGACGGTGCGCGAGAACATGGCCTTTGCGCTGAAACTGGCCAAGAAATCCAAGGCCGAGATCGACGAGGCGGTGGACCGCGCCGCCGCCGCGCTGCAGCTGGAGCCCTATCTGGACCGCCTGCCCAAGGCGCTGTCCGGCGGGCAGAGGCAGAGGGTGGCGATCGGCCGGTCGATCGTGCGGGATCCGAAGGTCTACCTCTTCGACGAGCCGCTTTCGAACCTCGACGCGGCGCTTCGGGTGGCGACCCGGATCGAGATCGCGCATCTGAAAGAGGCGATGCCGGATCGCACGATGATCTACGTGACCCACGACCAGGTCGAGGCGATGACGCTGGCCACCCGGATCGTGGTGCTGGCCAACAAGGGCATCGCCCAGGTCGGCACGCCGCTGGAACTGTACGAGACGCCGGACAACGAGTTCGTGGCGCAGTTCATCGGCTCTCCGGCGATGAACCTGCTGCCGGGCAAGATCACCGGCACGGGCGAGCAGACGACGGTTGAGCTGGCCCATGGCGAGGTCGCGGTCTCGGCCATTCCGACGACGGAAGAGGACAAGGGCAAGATCGTCAATATCGGCGTGCGGCCCGAGGATCTGGTCCCGACAGAGGACACGCCGCTGTTCCGGGGCCGGGTGGATTTCACCGAGGCGCTGGGCGAGGTGACGCTGATCTATTTCGAGGAGGTCAACGGCGCGCCGGCGATGACGGCGAAGCTGCCGGGGATCCATCGGGATCTGCGCGGCAACGACGTGAGCCTGGCGGCGGATCCGGCGAAGGTTCACCTGTTCCACAAGGGGCAGAGCATGCGGCGCAGATAGGTCCGCGGCCGGAGGTTTGAGTGGACGGGGGCGCCTTGCGGCGCCCTTTTCGCGTTTCCCGGGGCCGCCCCTTCGGGAGGGATGGGGTGAACGGCCTCCCGTTCGTGAGGATTGGGATAAGCGGCCTCCCGTTCGGGAGGCCGAGGCGCGCTGCGCGCGGGGTGACGGTGGCGCGCTGCGCGCGCTTTCCGGGGGCGGGGCGCTGGCGCGCCCCGGTCACCAGCGGCGTCGGGGCACCAGGGGATGCCGGCGCAGACGCCAGCTGCAGCCGTCCGTCGCCGGATCGGCGCGGCGCCGGTCCGAAAGGCGGGCCGGGGCGCCGATGTCGCGCGCCAGGTGCGGGGTCATGCCGAGGAGGTAGGTGCGCTGCCGGGCGCGGCGGCGGCGGCGGAGAGCGGTGTCCAGCACTGCGGCGGCGAGGGAGCGGAGCCTGGCGGGGCGGGTCGGAGCGTTCACGGTCTTGTCCTTTCACGTACGGGGAACGCTGGCGAAGATGGTTTCTCAAGTGCACTTGAGGTCAAGCGGTTTTTCGGGGGACGCTGTGAGGGGCCCTGGAAGCATCGGGCAGGGGCGCCGCACCTGGGGCTGTGCAACCTGGGCGGGCGGGGATCCGCAGGGGTTTGTATGCATTATGGGGCCAGAGAGCCCCTATTTAGCGTTATTGACAGGTTAATGTATACAACCTAGCGTCCTTCACCGAGGGTAGGGGGATGTGCCGCGATGGCCGACCGGTCCACGCAATTTGAAAAGGCGCTGCTGGGACTTCGATCGCTGATCCTGGAAGGCGCGTTCGAGCCCAATTCGAGATTGCCGGAGGTCGCCCTGTCGGAACGGCTGGGCCTGTCGCGCACGCCGCTGCGCCGCGCCATGGACCGGCTGATCGAGGAGGGGCTGCTGGAGCGGATCGAGACCGGCGGCTGCCGGGTCGCGCGCTTCACCTTCCAGGACATCATCGATTCCATCGAGCTGCGCGGTGTCGTCGAGGGCACCGCAGCGCGGCTGGCCGCCGAACGGGGCGTGCCCGAGGCGTTGATGGCGCAGGCCGACGGGATCCTGGCGCGGATCGACAGCGCCCTGGCCGGAGAGGTCGACTTCGACGCCTATGTCGAGGGCAACGCCGCCTTCCACGACCTTCTGGCGCAGCTGGCCGGCAGCCCGGTGATCCAGCGCGAGGCGACGCGGATCCGCAACCTGCCGCTGGCCTCGCCCTCGGCCTTCCTGCACCGCCAGGACCTGCTGCCGGATTTCCAGGCCTCGCTGACCCGGGCCCAGGTCCAGCATCGGGCCATGATCGAGGCCATCGCCGCCCGCGAGGGGAGCCGGGCCGAGGCGCTCGCCCGCGAGCACGCACGGCTGGCGCGGCAGAACCTCGAATACCTGACACGGACCGAGCCGGGCCTCGCGCCGCAAGTGCCGGGGCTGGCGCTTGTGTCCAGTGAAGACACCTGAGACAGGAGGAGTTCCAGGATGACCAGTCTGACCGAGAAGATGGCGGACTATGCCAACCCCGTCGAGATGCTGCGCAACAGCCAGATCGGCATGTATGTCTACCCGGTGGTGACGCCGGAATTCACCAACTGGCGGACGGAACAGGCCGCCTGGCGCGAGAGCGCGGTGCTGTTCGACCAGAGCCACCACATGGACGAGCTGATCGTCGAGGGCCCGCAGGCCGAGGCCTTCCTGGCCCATCACGGCATCAACAGCTTCTCGAACTTCGGGCTGAACCGGGCCAAGCATTTCGTCCCCGTCACGCCCAATGGCCACGTGATCGGCGACCACATCATCTTCCGCGAGCGCGAGGACAAGTTCATCCTTGTGGGCCGCGCGCCGACCTCGAACTGGCTGATGTTCTGCGCGGCCTGGGGCAACTGGAACGTGCGGCTGCGCTATGACCCGCGGTCTCCGTCCCGGCCCGAGGGCGAGCGGGTGCTGCGCGAACATTACCGCTTCCAGATCCAGGGCCCGGACGCGCCGAAGATCTTCGAGAAGATGAACGGCGGGCCGATCCCGGAGATCAAGTTCTTCCATGTCGACTGGATCAACATCGGATCGAAAAAGGTGCAGGCCCTGCGCCACGGCATGTCCGGCGCGCCGGGGCTGGAGGTCTGGGGGCCCTACAAGGACAAGGATTACATCCACTCGACCATCATGCAGGCCGCGAAGGACGCCGGCGTGACCCTCGTGCAATGTGGCAGCCGGGCCTATTCGACCAACACGCTGGAAAGCGGCTGGATCCCCAGCCCGCTGCCGGGGATCTACACCGGCGATGGCATGCTGAAGGAGTACCGCGACTGGCTGGGTGCCGACATGTACGAGGCCGCCGGCGCGATCGGCGGCAGCTTTGTCAGCGACAACATCGAGGATTACTACGTCAATCCGTTCGAGTTGGGCTATGATTTCTACATCGGCTGGAAGAAGGACGATTTCATCGGCAAGGACGCCCTTCTGAAGATGAAGGAGAGCAAGACCAACCGCAAGAAGGTCACCTTCGAGTGGAACAAGGAGGACGTGCTGAAGGTCATCGCCACCGCCTTCGAACAGGGCCGGCCGGCCAAGTGGATCGACTTCCCGCAGCCCAATTATGCCTCGTCCTCGGCCGACATGGTGATGGACGGCGACAGGATGGTCGGCATGTCCATGTTCAACGGCTATTCCTGGAACGAACGCTGCCTCTTGTCGCTTGGCGTGGTGGATGCCAGTGTTCAGGTCGGGGATGTCCTGACGCTGAAATGGGGTGAACCGGACGATACCGCCAAGACCTCGGCCGAGCCGCATGACCAGGCCGAGATCCGGGTGCGCGTCTCGCCCACGCCCTATGCGCGGGAAGCCCGCGAGAACTATGCGGACAGCTGGCGGTCCAAGACCGCCTGAGACCAAGACCCAACAGAACTGACCGCAGACCAAACGAGTGGCGGGGGGCGACGGGAGAGAGCGCCCCTTGCCTGGACATGGGCGCAGAGGAGGCGCCCGTATTGGGAGGACACCATGAAGATCAAGACCCTTGCGGCCACCTGCGCCGCGGCGGCGGCGCTGGCCATGCCCCTTGCGGCAGAAGAGCTGAGCTTTGCCAACTTTACCCCGCCGTTCCACACGATCAACGCGTCCGTCATAGAGAAACTGAATGCCGACCTGTCCGAGGCGACGGGTGGCGAGCTGACCGTGCGCGGCTATCACGGCGGAGAGCTGGGCGCCGGCCCGGTGGAGCAGTACGTGCGCGTCCTTCAGGGCGTGGCCGACATGGGCTGGGGGCTGCCGGGCTATACCTCGTCGCAGTTCGGCAAGACCATGATCGCCGAGATGCCCAACGCGATCCCGCTGGACGCGCCGGGCTACGAGGCGCTCTGGGCCGCCTATGACGAGATCTCGGGCGAGTTCCCCGGCACGGTGCCGCTGGCGCTTTGGACGTCGGAGCCCAACATCTTCATCATGAAGGACCACGACATCCGCACGCCCGCGGACCTGGAAGGGCTGAAGATCCGGGTGGCCGGGGCCACGGCGGCCGAGGTGGCCAGCGCCATGGGCGCAACCCCGGTGCAGATGCCGATCAACCAGGTCTACAACGCCCTGCAGACCGGGCTGATCGACGGGGTGATCACCGGGGCCTCGACGCTGTCAGATTTCAAGCTGGACGAAGTCGCCAATTCCTACACGCTGGGCGCCAACCTGGGCCGGCTGGTGTTCTGGACGGTGATGACCGAGGCCAAGTACGACAGCCTGACAGATGAGCAGCGCGCGGCGCTGGATTCCGTGTCCGGAATGCCCCTGTCGCAAAGCGCCGAGGAGGCGTGGAACGCCACCGCCGATGCCGCGCTGGAGGCCGCACGCGCATCGGGCGACAACACCGTCATCGACCTGAGCGACGCCGAGATCGCCGCCTTTGCCGAGGCCGTGGCCGCGGTGACCGACGCCTACGTGGCCGAGGTGGATGGCGAGGCGGCGCTGGCCGCGATGAAGGGCGAGTAAATGCGCGCTGTCAGGCGGGCTGCGGACGGGCTGATCGGCCTGTCCGCGACCATCGGCGCGCTGGGCCTTTTCGTCGAGACCGGGGTGATCCTGATCGACGTGATCGGCCGCGCCTTCGGATCGCCTCTGTTCGGGTCACAGGACGTGATCACGATGACCATGGTCGTCGTCGTCTTCGGCGGCATGGCCTTGTGCGACCGGGTGGGGGGCCATATCGGCGTGGACATCTTCGAGGCGCGCTATCCGGACTGGCTGAACCGCTGGATCGACATCGTCTCGGCGCTGCTGGGGGCGGCGATCTTTGCCGCCATCGCCTGGGCGGTGTGGGAGTCGTCGAAGATCAGCCAGATGCTGAACCTGTCGACCAACCTGATCGGCCTGCCCAAGGCGTGGTTCCAATGGGCCCTGGCCGGGTTTTCCGCGCTGACCGCGCTGGGGCTGCTGCTGCGCGCGGCCGAGCTGACGGCGACGGGGCGCGATGTGCGCAAGGATGACACGCGGCTGACGGACAGCCCCGCATGAGCGCCGAGCTGACCGGCACGCTGGGCATCGTCGTGCTGCTCGTGCTCCTGCTGCTGAGGGTGCCGGTGGCCTTCGCGATGTTCGCCGTGGGCTTCGCCGGGATCACGATCCTGCAGAATGTCTCCTCGGCCATGGCGCTGCTGGCCTCCGAAAGCTTCACGCTGGCCTCCTCGCCCGAACTGGTGATCATCCCGCTCTTCATCCTGATGGGCAACGTCGCCTCGGCCACGGGGATGAGCCGGCAGCTTTACGATGCGGCCTATGCGATCGTGGGCCAGATCCGGGGCGGGCTGGCCTCGGCCACGGTGATCGGCTGCGGCGGCTTTGCGGCGCTGTCGGGGTCGTCCGTCGCTTCGGCCCTGACCATGGGCAAGGTGTCCCTGGCCGAGATGGACCGCTTCGACTACGACAAGCGCCTGTCCACCGGCGTGGTCGCGGCGGGCGGCACGCTGGGCATCCTCATCCCGCCGTCCACCGGTTTCGTGATCTACGCGATCCTGACCGAACAGAGCATCGGCCGGCTGTTCCTCGCCGGCGTGCTGCCGGGGCTGCTGCTGCTGACGTCATTCGTCACGGCCATCGCCATCATCTGCCTGCTGCGGCCCGGCGCCGGGCCGCGCGGCCCCTCGACCACGATGTCGGAAAAGGCCCGCGCCATCGCCGGCGCTCTGCCGATCCTGACGGTGATCCTGCTGACCATCGGCGGCATCTACGGCGGCCTCTTCTCTCCGGTCGAGGCGGCGGGCGTGGGGGCCGGCGCGGTGATCCTCTACGGCGCGGTGACCCGCCGCCTGTCGTTCCGCATCCTGTTCCAGTCAGCCCGCGACAGCGTGGTAACCACGGCGACGGTGATGCTGATCCTGATCGCCGCGCATATGATCAACCCGTTCCTGGCGCTGTCGCACATCCCCACCTTCGTGGGCGAGGCCCTTCTGGGGCTGGAGCTGTCGCGCCTCGGCACGCTGGCGGTGATCCTCGCGGTCTACCTCGTGCTGGGCTGTTTCCTCGAAGGCTTCGCCATGCTGGTGCTGACCCTGCCGATCTTCTTCCCCGTCGTGCTGGACCTCGGCATCGACCCGATCTGGTTCGGAGTGCTGGTGGTTCTGACGCTTGAGATGGGGCTGATCTCGCCGCCCGTGGGGCTCAACGTCTTCATCGTGAAATCCGTCGCGCCCTCGGTGCCGCTGGGCGACATCTTTCGCGGAGTGATCCCTTTCTGGCTGGCGATGCTGGCGACGCTGCTGATGCTGATCGCCTTCCCGCAGATCTCGCTTTTCCTGCCCGACACGATGATGAACTGAAGGAGCCATCCATGACCGAGCCCTGTTTGGATGTCGCCCACCTGGGCCACGTGGAACTCCTGACCGACCGCTTCGATGAAAGCCTCGATTTCTTCACCCGCGTCTACGGGCTGAAGGCGAGCCTGGTCGAAGATGGCATCGCCTGGCTGCGCGCCTGGGACGATTACGAGTACCACACGCTCAAGCTCACCGCCTCCGACTCCACCGGCGTCGGCCACATCGGTTACCGCACCTCTTCACCGGAGGCCCTTGCCCGCCGCGTCGCCGCCATCGAGGCCTCCGCCTACGAGACCCTCGGCTGGACCGAGGGCGACGCCGGACACGGCCCGTCGTTCCGCTTCCGCGACCCCTTCGGCCACATCTTCGAGCTCTACTGGGAAACCACCCGCTACCAGCCCGGCCCCGACGACACGCCGGCGCTGAAGAACATGTCCAGCCGCTTCCACGCCCAGGGCGCCTGCCCACGGCGGCTCGACCATCTGAACCTGCTGGCCGAGGACGTCACCGCTTTCCGCGATTTCATGACCACCTGCCTCGGCGCGCGCGTGACCGAACAGATCCTGCTCGACAACGGCCGCCTCGGCGGCTGCTGGTTCACCATCAACAACAAGACCTACGATCTCGCCTGCACCGAGGAACACGGGCGCGGCGAGGCCCGCCTGCACCATGTCACCTACGCCACCGATCAGCGCGAGGACATCCTGCGCGCCGCCGACATCTTCCTTGAAAACGGCGTCCACATCGAAACCGGCCCCCACAAGCACGCGATCCAGGGCACCTTCTTCCTCTACGTCTGGGAACCCGCCGGCAACCGGGTCGAGCTGGCCAATGCCGGCGCCCGCCTAATCCTCGCTCCCGACTGGGAAACCGTCACCTGGACCGAAACCGAACGCAGGAAGGGCCAGGCCTGGGGCCTGAAGACGATCGAGACCTTCCACACCCACGGCACGCCCCCCGCCAGGGATTGACGCGCCCAAGGCCCGCCCCGGCGGCTCCTACGATGCGTCACAAGCCCCAACCGGGGACGCCTCTCACCGTCCCCCTGCTTCTTCTTGGTCCAAATACTCCAGCGCGGCCCCGGCCAAAGGCGGTCCTCCAGACTGACGCGGCCGCCACTGCCACCTGCGGGTCCCCAAACCCACCGCGCGCACGAACAGGGGGCGGCTCTCACCACCCCCTGTCTTCACCTTTGCCCAAATACTCAACGCAACACCGGCAAGCGGACCGCGGCCAGCCTGATTCACCACGCCGGCCGCGCCCCGGATCACGCGTCCACGCCGCCCCAGATCGCCTCGGCCGTCTTCACCACCAGCTCCAGCTTGCGCCGCTGGTCGTCCGCGGTGACGGTGTTGCCTTCCTCGGTCGAGGCAAACCCGCATTGCGGCGCGATGCCCAGCTGGTCGAGGTCGGCATGTTTCGACGCCTCCTCGAACTTCGCCTTCAGATCGTCGATGCTCTCCAGATCGCCGGTCTTCGTCGTGATGAACCCCGGCAGCACCCGCTTCTTGCCCTTGGGCAGCAGGCGCAGCGGCTCCAGCCCGCCGGCGCGGTCGGTGTCGTATTCCATGAAGTAGATATCGACATCCGTCTTGTTGAAGATCGCGTCCGCCGCCGGGTCATAGGCGCCCTCGGCCGCGTGGGTCGACCGGAAGTTGCCCCGGCACATGTGCATCCCGATCACCATGTCGTCGGGGCGGTCCTTGATCGCCTCGTTCATCATCCAGGCGTAGCGGTCGATCAGCCAGTCCGGGTCCTGCCCGGCGGCCTCCTTCTCGGCCCGGTGCTTCGGATCGCAGAGATAGGCGAAGAAGATGTCGTCCATCTGCAGGTAGCGGCAGCCGGCATCGTAGAAGGCCTGCACGGCCGCCTTGTAAGTCGCGGCGATATCGGCGGTCAGCACCTCGATGTCGCGGTATTCCGGCACGTGGATGTCCTCGGGCGCCGTGCGGAAATGGCAGCAGGACGGCCCGGGGATCGAGATCTTGGGCGTGACCTTCGTGTTTTCGGCCACGAATTTGAAATGCGCGAGATGCGGGTGATCGGCCGGGAAGCCCAGCTTGCCGGTGATCGTCGGGAAGATCGGGCGCAGCTTCACCCCGGCGAATTGCACGCCGCCCTCCGGGTCGCGCTCGTCCAGGTCGAGCCCGGTCAGCGCCCCCATGAAATCGTAGTGCCAGAACGACCGGCGCTGCTCGCCGTCGGTCACCGCCATCAGGCCAACCTCTTCCTGCATGGCGATCAGCTCGCGGATCGCGGCATCCTCCACCGCCTCCAGCTCGGCTGCGGTGATGCTGTGATCCTCGAAGTAGCCCTTGCGCGCGGCCTTGACGCTTTCGGGCCGCAACAGGCTGCCGACATGGTCGGCGCGATAGGGCGGGGTGGGCATGGTGCATCCTCCGTTACACATTGCCTCCCCGGTCTAGTCCCGATGCACGGAGCTTGGCAAATCCCGATATCGGCGCAGGGCCCGGGCCGCCTCGGCCGCGTTGACAGGGCGTTCGAATATTGTCTACTTGGAAACAGAATTGACCGGGCAGGCCCGGAGCAGGGGGGGAACAGTCGATGGGCGGGACCGAGCACAGCGGACCGGACGCGACGGGGGCGGACGGGGACGATCTTGTCACCTACGACCTGCAGGGGGATGTCGCGATCATCGGGCTGAACCGGCCCGACAAGCGCAACGCCATATCTGACCGCGTCGTCGAAGCCATCGGCGCCGCCGTCCTGCGCGCCACGGACGAGGCGAAGGCCGGGGTGATCTGGGGCGAGGGCACGCATTTCTGCGCCGGGCTCGACCTGGGTGAGCATTCCAAGAAATCGCTGATCGACTCGGTCAAGGGCTCGCGCCGGTGGCACCGGATCTTCGACCTGATCGAACGCGGCTCGATCCCCTTCGTCTCGGCGCTGCAGGGCGCCGTGGTGGGCGGCGGGTTCGAACTGGCGGCCTCCACCCATATCCGCGTGGCGGAAGAGAACGCCTTTTTCGCCCTGCCAGAGGGCCAGCGCGGCATCTTCGTCGGCGGCGGCGGATCGGTGCGGATCGCGCGGCTGATCGGCTCGGGGCGGATGGGTGACATGATGCTGACCGGCCGGGTCCTGAGCGCGCAGGAGATGGAGCGCTGGGGCGGGGTGTCATACGTGGTGCCCGAGGGCGGGGCGAAGGAGAAGGCCATCGAACTGGCCACGCAGACCGCGACCAATGCCGAGATGACGAATTTCGCCATCCTCAACGCCCTGCCGCGCATCCGCGACATGTCGTCGGAGGACGGGCTGTTCACAGAAAGCCTGATGTCGGCGCTGACCACCGGCACGCCCGAGGCCGAGGAACGGCTGCGCGCCTTCCTCGAGAAACGCGCGGCCAAGGTCGCGGCGCCGAAGGATGCGTGACGGCGGGGGCAGCGACGACGGCACCCTTGGTGTCCGGTTCGGCCCCCTCACGGACTCACTGGGCTTCCTGCTGAGGCTGGGGCAGTTGTCGGCCTTCGAGGCCTATTACGACGAGATCGGCGCGCTTGGCGTGCGCCCGGGCGAGATGTCGGTGCTGTTCCTGGTCGCCGAGAACCCCGGCGTGCGGCAGGGCGTATTGGCCAGCAGCCTGCGGATCAAGCGCGCGCATATGACCAAGATGATCCGCGCAATGGAGGACGCCGGGCTGGTGCACCGCACCGTGCCCGAGGATGACCGCCGCTCGGTGGAACTGTGGCTGACCGCGGCGGGTAGGGCGCGGGTGGCGGAACTGACCGGCCCGGTCCTGGCGCACGAGAGCCGTGCTCAGGGACGTCTCGACCAGCGCGAGGCGGCACAGCTGAAGCGTCTGCTTCGGGCCTACCTGAACATCCCGGAGGACCCCTCCGGGCCCGGACACGACCCGTTGGAGGAGAGCGGATCATGAATGTCGACGACCTTGTCGCGATCGATTTCCACACCCATGCCGAGGAGCCCTGCTGCGGTCCGCGCGACGATGGCTACGACGATTTCCAGGCCGGCATGGCGAAATACTTCCGCAACCCGGCGGGGGCTGACGGCATGCTGCCCTCGGTCCGGCAGACAGCAGAGTACTTTCGCGACAGGAAGATCGGCGCGGTGATCTTCCCGGTCGATGCCGAGCGCGAGACTGGGTTCCGCCGCTATTCCAACGAGGAGGTCGCACAGATCGCGGCCGAGAACAGCGATATCCTGATCCCCTTCGCGTCCATCGACCCCGCCAAAGGCAAGGCCGGCGCCCGCGAGGCACGGCGGCTGGTGCGCGAGTTCGGCGTGAAGGGGTTCAAGTTCCACCCCACGATGCAGGGGTTCTACCCCAACGAACGCTGGGCCTATCCGCTTTACGAGGCGATTGCCGAGGAAGGCTCGATGATGCTGTTTCACACCGGCCAGACCGGGGTGGGATCGGGCATGCGCGGCGGCATGGGGATGCGGCTGAAATATTCCAACCCGGTGCATGTCGACGACGTGGCGGTGGATTTCCCCGACACACCCATCGTTCTGGCCCATCCCAGCTTTCCCTGGACGGAAGAGGGGCTGATGGTCGCCCAGCACAAGCCCAACGTCTACATCGACATGTCGGGCTGGTCGCCGAAGTATTTTCCGCCGATCTTCGTCCATTACGCCAATTCGATCCTGAAGAAGAAGATGCTCTTCGGCTCCGACTGGCCGGCGATCACGCCGGACCGCTGGCTGGCCGACTTCGACGGGATCGGCATCAAGGACGAGGTCAAGCCTCTGATCCTGAAGGACAACGCCCGCAGGCTGCTGAAGCTCTGAGTCGTGCACGCGGCCGGCAGGCGCAGGGCGGACATGCTGCGCAACTACCCAAAGGTGGAATTGACGCAAGGTGACATTCTGTCCTCCGATAAGATGGCGGGACTGCCCTGGCCGAACCCGGTCGGGCCCCGCCATCCCAGGGAGGAAAACAATGTCTCACAAGTATGAAGGTGGCTGCGATCACATCTCGACACATGCCGATGCCGAGCCCATCGACAACCACACCTGCCATTGTTCCGTCTGCAAGGGCGTGACCGGGCAGCCGACCACCCATGTGGTCTTCTTCAAGCACTCCGACCTCGACGCGGAGGGCGGCGCGATGAACCGCCAGCCCTTCAATGCCAACAACCCCGACGGCCCGCTTGAGCTGTGCACCTGCGGGGAGTGCGGCGCGCCGATCATGCTGGACGACAAGCAGAGCCGGATCCGCGCCATCGTGCCCAACCTGATGGGCTTCTCGGCCGACATGCCGGCGACGTACCACGCCTTCTACGATCCCGGCACGGGCGAACCGGCGCCCACGGACGGCCGCCCGGTCTACGAGGCGCTGCGCCCGGACTTCGTCTGGCCCGCACCGAACTGACACCGGCTGCGGACCTGCGACCGCCGCCCGGGTCTCCCTCCCCGGGCGGCGGCCTTTTCTTTCGGATGCGGCATGGACGGGCGCCGCGATGCGGCGGAAAGGAGGCTGGCCACGGCCACGTCTCCCGCGCTATCGCAGAAGTCCGACACTGTTCCGGAGGTTCCGATCCATGCCCGATACCGCCCCCGTAGCGCAGCCCGACGCGCCCGCCGTCCTGATCGCCGGCGCCGGCATCGGCGGGCTTGCCACCGCGCTGACCCTGCACCAGCTGGGCGTGCCCTGCCGCGTGTTCGAGGCCGTCTCCGAGCTGAAGCCGCTGGGCGTGGGGATCAACCTGCAGCCGAACGCGGTGCGCGAGCTTTTCGACCTGGGCATCGGTCCCGACCAGCTGGACCGCATCGGCATCGCCTGCCGTGAATGGGCGCTGGTCGGCCTGAACGGGGCCGAGATCTATGCCGAGCCGCGCGGGCTCGATGCCGGCTACAACTGGCCGCAATATTCCGTCCACCGGGGCGAATTGCAGATGCTGCTCTACCGCACGGCGCTGGAGCGTCTGGGGCCCGAGGCGATCTGCACCGGACAGAAGGTGACCGGGTACGAGGCGACGGCCGAGGGCGTCACCGTCACGCTGCGGGCGTCGGATGGCGCCGAGAGCACGGCCAGCGGCCGGCTGCTGATTGGCGCCGACGGGATCCATTCGGCGATCCGCGCGCAGATGCATCCCGACCAGCCGCCGATCAACTGGGGCGGCGCGATCATGTGGCGCGGCACCACCCGGGCCCGGCCAGCGCGCACCGGCGCCTCCTTCGTGGGGCTTGGCACCCATCGCCACCGGCTGGTCTTCTACCCGATTTCGCAGCCCGATGCCGATGGCCTGGCCGACATCAACTGGATCGCCGAGGTCACCGTCGACAATTCCCGGGGCTGGACCAATTCGGACTGGAACAAGAAGGTCGCGGTCGAGGATTTCATCCACCATTTCGACGGCTGGGATTACGGCTGGCTGAACGTGCCCGAGCTGCTGCGCGGTGCCGGCGATGTCTGGGAATACCCGATGATCGACCGTGACCCGGTGCCGACCTGGGTCGACGGACCCGTGGCGCTGCTGGGCGACGCGGCGCATGCGATGTATCCCACCGGATCGAACGGGGCGAGCCAGGCGATCGTGGATGCCCGCGTGCTGGGCTCCAGCCTGCTGGAGCACGGGATCACGCCGCAGGCGCTTTCGGCCTTCGACGCCCGGCTCTGCGGCCCGATCTCGAAGGTGGTGCTGCGCAATCGCGGGGCCGGGCCCTTCGGCCTGCTGAACCTGGTGGACGACCGCTGCGGCGGCACGTTCGACGATATCGACGCGGTTGTCTCTCCCGCCGAGCGGGCGGAGTTCATGGCGGCCTACAAATCCGCCGCCGGTTTCGCGATCGAGACGCTGAACGCCGCGCCCCGGACCATCGCGCTGGAGGCGAAGGTGCGGCCGGTTCCGGTCGGCTGAGACCCCGGCGTGCCGGTCTCTCGGACCCCGGTCGCGGGGCACCCGGGGCGGCCCGGGACGGGGGATCGCGGCGGCGGTCCGGACCCCGGCGGCGATCCGTGGAAGGGGCGCGCCGGGGAGCGGACCCGCGACAGGCCCCGCCCATATCGCCTGCCGGCCGGACCCGGCGACGGGATAGTTTCCAAACTATTCATCTATCCGGTCGTGTTCCTCAGTTGGATGGAGCCCCCCCGGATGCTACCAGATTTGAATAAGATCGCGTTTCGAGGGAGGATTACATGAAACGACGTTCGTTGATGGCGGCCGTGGCCGCCGGCGCTGTTGCGCTGGCCGCCGGTCCCGCACTTGCACAAGACGTCACCTTGCGCCTGCACCAGTTCCTGCCGCCGCAGGCGCCGCTGCCGGCCCACGTGATCAAGCCCTGGGCCGAGAGCATCGAGGAGGCCTCGGACGGGCGGATCGAGATCCAGCATTTCGACGCCATGGCGCTGGGGGGCACGCCACCCTCGCTGATGGACCAGGCGCGCGACGGGGTGGTCGACATCTCGATGACGCTGACGGGCTACACGCCGGGCCGTTTCCCGCGCTCCGAGGTGTTCGAACTGCCGTTCATGATGACCTCGCCCGTTGCCACCTCGCTGGCCTTCTGGGACCTGGTCGAAAGCGACCTGCAGGAGAGCGAGTTCAAGGACGTGCATGTGCTGGGCGCCTGGGTTCACGGGCCCGGCCTGGTGCACAGCCGCGACGGCGTGACCAGCCTGGAGGACATGCAGGGGCTTAAGCTGCGCGGGCCGACCCGGGTCATCAACGATCTGCTGGCCGAGCTGGGCGCGACGCCGGTGGGCATGCCGCTGCCGGGGATCCCCGAGGCGCTCTCGACCGGGGTGATCGACGCCACCGTGATCCCGTGGGAGGTCACGCCCTCGATCCGGCTGGCCGAGCTGCTGGACAACCACACCGAGTTCGGCGGCGACCGGGCGCTGTACACGGCGGCGATTGTCATGGTCATGAACAAGCGCAGCTACGACAACCTGCCCGACGACCTGAAGGCGATCATCGACGAACAGAGCGGCGCAAAGCTGTCGCAACTCGCCGCCGAAGTGATGTGGGAATACGATGCGCCGGGCCGCAAGATCGCCGAGGACGCCGGCAACACCATCGTGACGCTGGACGAGGCCGAGGTGGCGCGCTGGCAGCAGGCGGCGTTGCCGGTGGTGGACCGCTGGGTCGCCGAGATGGACGGCAAGGGCATCGACGGCATGGCGCTGATTGACCAGGCCCAGGGCCTGATCAAGAAGAACGAGACCGAGTAACCCGCTCCTGACGCCTTGGGGCCGGGCGCGCGCCTGGCCCCCCTTCATGGGATATCCCGCATGTATGCCCTGCTGTCCCGCCTCGCGGAGCTGATCGCGCGTGGCATGGCCCTTCTGGGGGGGCTGGCCCTTGTGGCGCTGGTGGTGATGACCTGCGTGTCGATCACCGGGCGCGCCCTGATCCCGGTCGGCCTGCAGCCGGTGAAGGGCGATTTCGAGCTGATCTCGATCGGGATGGGCTTTGCCGTTTTCGCCTTTCTGCCCTGGGGCCTCTATGCCCGTGCCCACGCCACGGTGGACCTGTTCCTGACCCGCTTTCCGGCGCGGGTGAACCGGGTGATCGACCTTCTGTCGGACCTGGCCTTCCTGGGCGTTGCCGTGGTCATGGCCTGGCGGCTGTGGCTGGGGATGCTGGACAAGAAAAGCTATTACGAGACCACGCTGATCCTGCAGTTCGACATGTGGCAGGCCTATGCGCTGGCTCTGGTGGGGGCTGTGGCCTTCGCGCTGGTGGCGGCCTTCTGCGTGCTGCGTTCGGCCCGGGCCTTGGCCGGCTACGCGGAGGAGGCGGGCCATGTCTGATTTCGATCTGGCGCTCTGGTCCTTCCCGGTCCTTCTGCTGCTGATCTTCCTGCGCTTTCCCATCGCGCTGGCCATGCTGCTGGTGGGATTCTTCGGCACCTGGATGGTCACCGGTTCGCCGATGATGATGCTGGCGCAGCTGAAATCGCTGACCTATTCGACCTTTTCGCAATATTCCTTCTCGATCATCCCGCTGTTCTTGCTGATGGGGCAGTTCGCGACGCTCTCGGGCATGTCCGCCTCGCTGTTCCGCGCGGCCGAGGGGTTCCTGGGCCATCGCAAGGGCGGCATGGCGATGTCGGCCATCGGCGCCTGCGCGGGCTTCGGCGCGATCTGCGGATCGTCGCTGGCCACGGCCGCCACGATGGGGCAGGTGGCCCTGCCGGAGCTGCGGCGCTACGGCTATCCCAACACGCTGGCCACCGGCGCGCTGGCCGCGGGCGGCACGCTGGGGATCCTGATCCCGCCCTCGGTGATCCTGGTGATCTACGCGATCCTGGCCGAGCAGAATATCGCCAAGCTCTTCGTCGCCGCGATCGGGCCGGGGATCCTGGCGGCCCTGGGCTACATGATCGCCGTGGCGGTCTGGGTCCGGGTCTCGCCCAATTCCGCCGCGCTGGCGCCGCGCGTGCCCTGGGGCGAACGGCTGAAGATGCTGGCGGGGATCTGGCCGGTGCTGGTGATCTTCGTGGCCGTGGTGGGCGGCATCTACCTCGGCATCTTCACCCCGACCGAGGCGGCGGCTGTGGGCGCGGCCGGCACCGGGGTGGCGGCGCTGTTCTCGGGGCAGATGAGCTGGAAGACCTTTTCGCAATCGGTCTATTCCACCGCCGCCTCGACGGCGATGATCTTCATGATCGTGCTGGGGGCGGGGATCTACAATTCCTTCCTGGCGCTGACCCAGCTGCCGCAGGAAACCGCCGCCTGGGTGTCGATGCAGGACCTGTCGCCCTGGATCGTGCTGGCGGTGGTGCTGGTCATGTACCTCGCCTTCGGGTGCATCATGGATTCGCTGTCGATGGTGCTGGTGACGGTGCCGATCATCTACCCGATCATGATCACGCTCGACTTCGGGATGAGCTTCGACGATTTCGGACTGTGGTTCGGCGTGCTGGTTCTGATCGTGGTCGAGGTCGGCCTGATCACGCCGCCCGTCGGCATGAACCTGTTCATCATCAACAACATGGCGCGTGACGTGCCGATATCGGAAACCTTTCGGGGCGCTCTGCCGTTCGTCCTGACAGATATCGTCCGCGTCGTGATCCTGACGCTGTTCCCGGCGCTGACGCTGGGTCTGGTCTGGGCGATCTACTGATGAAGAGGGAGACCCTGATGCCACTGCCGAAGCCCAACCTGCGCCATGTCTGCGACCTTGACGTGGAGCTTGCCCCGATCCGAGACATGGGACGGGGGCGCGGCGGGCAGCGGCGGATCATCCCGATCGTCGGAGGCACCGTGCAGGGGCCCGAGCTGCAGGGGAAGATCCTGAACGTGGGCGCCGACTGGCAGACGATCTTCGATGACGGCCTGGCCGAGCTTGACACGCGCTATGCGATGGAGACGGAAGACGGTGCGACGATCGAGATCATCAACTACGGCTACCGCTTCGGCCCGCCAGAGGTCATCGCGGCGCTGGCGCGCGGCGAGGTGGTGGCGCCGACATCTTACACGATGCGCACCATGGCGCGGCTGGAAACCGGTGACGAACGGTACGATTGGGTGAACCGGACGCTCTTTGTCGGGACCGGCGCGCGGCAGGCGGAGAAGGTGCACGTCACGCTCTTTGCAGTGGAATAGGGGGCGAAGCGCCCGGGCCCCCATCGAGGGGGCCCGGGCGCTGCCCGGCCGGGGCCGGGCGGCGCGGCGGCGACCGCTGTGCCCCGAAGGGCGGCCGGTGCGCGGGCGGGAACCGCGGGACCGGGCGTTTCGCGAGCGAGGCCATTGACGTCGCGGGGGGCTTGGCCGAAGGATGCGCCGATCTTCTGCAAGGAGCGCGCGCCCCATGTCCGACCCCGTGTCCGACCGCATGTCCGACCGTAAGGACCTTCTGACATCGGCCCATTGGGGCACCTACCGGGTCGAGACGCGGGACGGCCGCATCACGTCCATGCGCCCCTTCGAGGCCGATCCCGATCCCTCGCCCATCGGGCCGGGCATCCTTGACGTGCTGGACGGGCCGACGCGGATCAAGCGGCCCGCCGTGCGCAAGAGCTGGCTGGAGCAGGGCCCCGGCGCGCGCGGCGATCTGCGGGGGCAGGAGGCCTTTGTCGAGGTCTCCTGGGACGAGGCCGAACGGCTGGTGGCCGCCGAGCTGGACCGGGTGCGCGGGACCCATGGCAACGGGGCGATCTATGCCGGATCCTACGGCTGGGCCTCGGCCGGGCGGTTCAACCATGCGCAATCCAACCTGAAGCGGTTCGTGAACTGCGTGGGCGGCTTCACGTCATCGGTGAACACCTACAGCTTCGCCGCCGGCGAGGTGATCGTGCCGCATGTGATGGGGCATTTCTACCCGCTGGTCTATTCCGCCACCAGCTGGCGGTCCGTCGTGGCCGAAACGGACCTGTTCGTGGCCTTCGGCGGCGTGCCGCTGAAGAACGGCCAGATCGCGCAGGGCGGTGTGGGCCGGCATGTGCAGCGTGACGCGGTCAAGGCGGCGGCGCAGGCCGGCGTGCGTTTCGTCAACATCTCGCCGCTGCGCTCGGACGTGATGGAGGAGGCCGGCGCCGAATGGCTCGCGCCGAGGCCCTCGACCGACACGGCGCTGATGCTGGGGCTGTGCCACACGCTGCTGGCCGAGGGGCTGCAGGATGGCGACTTTCTCGCGCGCTACACCACCGGGTTCGACCGTTTCGCGGCCTATCTGACGGGCGAGACCGACGGCGTGGCGAAGTCCGCCGACTGGGCCGCGCCGATCTGCGACCTGCCGGCCGACACGATCCGCGACCTTGCGCGGCGGATGGTGAAGGGCCGCACGATGATCTCCATCGCCTGGGCGCTGACCCGGCAGGATCATGGCGAGATGGCCTATTGGGCGGCGATCGCCCTGGCCTCGATGGTGGGGCAGATCGGCCTGCCCGGGGGCGGGATCGGATTTGGCTACTCGGCGGTGAACGCCATCGGCAACGACCTGGCGCGGCTGCCGATGATCGCGCTGCCGCAGGGGCAGAACGCGGTGACGGATTACGTGCCGGTCGCGCGCATCACCGACATGCTGGAAAACCCCGGCGGGGCCTATGAATTCGACGGGCAGCACCGGACCTACCCGGACATCCGCCTGGTCTGGTGGGCCGGGGGCAACCCGTTCCACCATCACCAGGACCTGAACCGCATGCGCCGGGCCTGGACGAAGCCCGAGACCGTGATCGCCAATGAATGGTGCTGGAACGCGCTGGCGAAACACGCGGACATCGTGCTGCCCTGCACCGTGCCGCTGGAGCGGACCGACATCGCCATGACCAACCGCGATCCCTGGCTGGCGCGCATGGACAAGGCGGTGGAGCCGCCGGGCGAGGCGCGGGACGACCACATGATCTTTGCCGGCATCGCGCGGGCCATGGGCGTGGAGGAGGCCTTTACCGAGGGGCGCACGCCCGAGGAGTGGATCCGGTGGATCTATGACCGCACGCGGCAGAGCGCGGCGGAGCGCGAGATCGAGCTGCCTTCGCTGGACGAGCTGCGCGAGAAGGGCACGCACCAGATCCCGCCATCGGAGGAACCGCATGTGATGCTGAAGGGCTTCCGCGCGGATCCGGACGGTCATCCTCTGGACACGCCCTCGGGACGGATCGAACTGTTCTCGGAGGTGATCGCGGGCTTCGGCTATGACGATTGCCCGCCGCATCCGGCCTGGCTGGAGCCGGCGGAATGGCTGGGCCAGGGGAGAGGCCTGCACCTGATGTCGAACCAGCCGAAGGGCAAGCTGCATTCGCAGCTGGACCACGGGGCGCATTGCCGCTCGCTGCGGCCCGACGGGCGCGAGGTGCTGAGCCTGCATCCCGAGGATGCCGCAGCGCGGGGGATCGGTGACGGGGACCGGCTGCGGGTGTTCAACGCGCGCGGCTGGTGCCTTGCGACAGCGGCGCTGAGCGACGGGGTGCGGCCCGGCGTGGTGCAGATGGCGACGGGGGCCTGGTACGATCCGGCGGTGGATGCCGAGGGGCGGCCCGGCTGCCGGCATGGCAATCCCAACGTGCTGACGCTGGACAAGGGGACCTCGCGGCTGGCGCAGGGGCCGATCGCGCATTCCTGCATCGTGGAGGTGGAGATCGACCGTTCGGGGCTGGAACCCGCGCCCTTTGCGCCGCCGCAGCTGGTGACGCGCGGGCGGTAAGCCGGCCGGCGCGCTCCCACCCCGGCGAGGGTGGGGTTATGCCGGCGGTTTGCGCGGCCCACCCCGCGCACCGGCCGGGGTCTCAGGCCCGGCGGCGCGTTCCGGGGGCGGGCGGCATCTCGGGCGCGCCCGCGAAGCACTGGGCATGGGCCATCCAGGTCCGGGCCACCGGTCCTTCGACCTCCAGTCCGGTGTCGGCCAGCGCCCGGGTCTGGGTGACCACGGAGGCGAAATCGACCGCGGTGCCGGCAATGCGCCCGGCCTCCGGCGCGCCGTAGGTCCAGAGCTCGCCCGACGGCGCGGTCAGCTGCAACCGGGGCATCTGCGCCGGCACCTCGAGCCCGTGCACCCTGTGGGACCAGCCAAAGGTGTTCACGCCCAGCACCACGATGTTGCGGATCCGGTCGGTGTCTTCCCGCGTCACGCCCAGCAGGTCGAAGATCTCGAACCCATGCGCCCAGGTCTCCATCTGCCGGGCGGTGATCGAGGAACGCGCGGACATCGACGGCCCCGCCCAGGGCAGCCGCGCCTTCGGGTCCATCCCGGCCCAGCGGTGGGCCATCTCGCGGGCATGGGTGATCCAGGCGGCCAGCAGCGCGGGCCCGCGGTCCTCGATCCGGGCGTTCTCCACCGCGCGAAAACGGCCCCTTGCGATCTCGGGGCCGACCTCTTCCATCAGCACACCGAAGGCCTCGCCATCCAGCGCCGACAGATCGGCCGCGCGGTTCCAGAACTGCAGGTGGATCAGCACCTCTTCGACGGTCCAGCCCTTGAACTGGGTCACCCGGGTGAAGACCCCGGCCTCACGGCCGTCAAGCAGCGCATGCAGCGCCTCGCACTCTGCCAGGAAATCCGCCGCCTCACCGATCGCCATCACCCGGCCCCCCGTTTCGTCGCGCCACACTGGCCTGACGGTGCGTCCCGCGCAAGCGCCGCCTCGGATCCGCCCTTGAGGCGCGGGCGCGGCTGGGGAATGGTACGGCCAAATCGCAAAGCGTGGAGGAGAACGTCTTGGATATCAGCGGAGCAGGCGCGGTCGTCACCGGTGGCGCATCGGGACTGGGGGGCGCCACGGCGGCGCATCTGGCGGCACTGGGTGCAAAGGTCACGATCTTTGATCTGAACGAGGACCTGGGCCAAAGCCATGCCGAGGCGATCGGCGGGACCTTCGTCAAGGTGAACGTCACCGACGAGGCCGAGGTCGAGGCCGGGCTCGACGCCGCGCAGGCCTTCAGCGACAAGCTGCGGATCTGCGTGAACTGTGCCGGGATCGGCCCGCCCGCCAAGGTCATCGACCGCGAGGGCAAGCCGCTGCCTCTGAAGGATTTCGCGACCATCGTGAACGTGAACCTGCTGGGCAGCTTCAACGTGCTGTCGAAATTCGCCGCCCGCATCCAGGGCAGCGAGCGCGACGGCGAGGAATGCGGCGTGATCGTCAATACCGCCTCCGTTGCCGCCTTCGACGGGCAGATCGGCCAGCCGGCCTATGCCGCCTCCAAGGGCGGGATCGTGGGCATGACCCTGCCCATCGCCCGCGAATTCGCGCGCCACGGCATCCGCGTGATGACCATCGCGCCGGGGCTTTTCCTGACGCCGCTGCTGGCCTCGCTGCCGGAAGAGGCGCAGGCCTCGCTGGGCGCGCAGGTGCCCTTTCCGAACCGGCTGGGCGATCCGGCGGAATACGCGAAGATGGTCGAGGCCATCGTCACCAACCCGATGCTCAACGGCGAGACGGTCCGCCTGGACGGCGCGATCCGGATGGCGCCGAAGTAAGCGAAAAACGGGGCCGGCCCTCAAGGCGCCGGCCCGCACGCTGCGGGCGGTCCGGGCGGAGACGTGCCGAGCCTGACCGTGCGCCTTGACAGGTGGCTATACGCTTAACATGTTAAGCGCGAATGGGAGGTCAGGAGGAGATCGCCCATGCCGCGTCTGTCGATTGCCTTTTCGCCGGGGCTGGAGGCGCGCGCCGACATGGCCGGGCTGTGCCGTGCCCTGCATGGCGCCTTGGTCGCGTCGGGGCTCTTCCCGCTTGCGGGTATTCGGGTGCGGGCCTTTCGCGCCGATTACTGCATGATCGCCGATGCTCTGCCCGAGAACGACTTTGCCGCCATGACGCTTTCGGTCGGCGCGGGTCGCGACAGGGACCTTCCGCACCTGGTCCAGCACCCGGGGCCGGAGCGCCGTTCCATCCTGTTGCGAGGGCGCCCAATCTGAAACCCTGCATTTCGAGCCGGGCGGCGATCGAGATCCTGGACACCCGGATCCTGCGCGCCGATCCCCAGACCGGCACCCGCCGCCGCATCGTCGACACCGTCGCCGACAACGCGGCCAACGCGGGCATCGTGCTGGGCGCGCAACGGCATGATCCGGCGGCGGTCGACCTGCGCTGGACCGGTGCGATCGTGAAGAAGAACGGCGCGGTCGAGGCGACGGGGCTGGGCGCGGCGGCGCTGGACGACCCGGTGACCCGGCTGGTCTGGCTTGCGCGGCGGATGGGGCATTATGGCCAGCGGATCGAGGCGGGGCAGTTGGTTCTGACCGGCTCCTTCATCGGTCTGGTTCCCGGCGTGAGGGATATGGGTTCGACGACCCTGCGGGACAATTTTTTTCGTACGAAAAAAATCGACCCGGCGGCACCGTCAAAATCACCCTGCCAGGCCACCACCCGGACCGTCGCTCACCGGTCTTCGCCGCTCAGTACGGCAGCCCCACGTAATTCTGCGCCAGCGCCTCCTGCGCCGCGCGGCTGGAGGCGAGGTAATCCAGCTCTGCCGCCTGGATCCGCAGGTCGAAGGCCGTCTGGTCCGGGAAATGATGCAAGAGCGTCGTCATCGACCACGAGAACCGCTCGGCCTTCCAGACCCGGGCCAGCGCCGTTTCCGAATAGCGGTCGAGCCCCTCGCTTTCGCCGTCGCGGAAATGCGCCACCAGCCCGTGATAGAGGTAATGCACGTCCGAGGCCGCCGTGTTCAGCCCCTTGGCCCCGGTCGGCGGCACGATATGGGCCGCGTCCCCGCACAGGAACAGCCGCCCCCAGCGCATCGGCTCGCTGACGAAGCTGCGCAGGGGTGCTATGGATTTCTCGATCGACGGGCCGGTCACCAGCGCCTCGGCATGGCGGGCGGGGATGCGGGATTTCAGCTCGGTCCAGAACGCCGCGTCCGACCAATCCTCGGGCCGGTCGGCCAGCGGGCATTGCACGTAGTAGCGGCTGAGATGCGCATTGCGCATGGAACACAGCGCAAAGCCCCGGTCCGAACTGGCATAGATCAGCTCGTCATGCACCGGCGGGGTTTCCGACAGGATGCCGAGCCAGCCGAAGGGATAGACCTTCTCGTATTCTCTACGCACCGTCCCGGGGATGGTCTGGCGGGTGATCCCGTGGAACCCGTCGCAGCCCGCGATGACATCGCAGTCGATCCGATGTTCGGTGCCGTCCAGCACATAGGTGACGTGTGGCCTGTCGCTGTCGGCGCCGTGGATCTGGACGCCCTCGACCCCGTGCACGATCGCCCCGCCGGTGGCCTCGCGCGCCGCGTAAAGGTCGCGCGTCACCTCTGTCTGGCCATAGACCAAAACCGTCTCGCCGGTCAGCGCCCTGAAGTCGATGCCGAATTCGTCGTCGTTGCGCGAGATCACCGTGCCCTCGTGGACGAACCCTTCGCGATCCATCCGCTCGCCCACGCCCGCCTCGCGCATCAGCCGGCAGAAGCCGCTTTCCAGGATGCCGGCCCGGATCCGCGACAGCACATGCGCCTTGCTGCGCCGCTCCAGCACGACGGTCTCGATCCCCTGCCGGAACAGCAGCTGACCCAGCAGCATGCCAGACGGGCCTCCGCCCACAATCACCACCTGTGTCCGCATGCCGGATCCTCCCGGCAGGAAGGGTCGCCTGCTGGTTTCGAAATGTAAATTGAGATATCACGCGGTTTGGTTGCAGAATCGGGAAGCCATCTTGATCGACCGCCGCATCAAGTTCCGCCACATCCAGTGTTTCGTGGAAATCGCCCGCGAGCGCAGCTTCAAGCGCGCGGCCGAGCGGCTTTATCTGACCGGCCCGGCGATCTCCAAGACATTGAAGGAGCTCGAAGACATCCTGGATGCCCCGCTTCTGACCCGCAGCCGCGCGGGCGTGGCGCTGACCCCGCAGGGAGAAGTCTTCCTGCATTTCGCGCAGATGTCGCTGGCAGCCCTGCAGCAGGGGCTGGACGGGGTCGAACATGCGGGCGCCATGGCGCCCGAGTCCCTGGCCGTGGGCGCCCTGCCCAGCGTGGCGGCGCGGCTGATGCCGGCGGCGGTTGAGGTCTTTGGCCGGATGCGGCCGCAGGCGCGGCTGCGGATCATGGACGGGCCGCATGGTTTCCTGACAGAGCGGCTGAAACTCGGAGAGCTGGACCTGGTGCTTGGCCGCCTCGCCGGGCCGGAGCAGATGCAGGGGATCTCCTTCACCCAGCTTTTCACCGAACGCGTGGTCTTTGTCGTCCGCGCGGGCCATCCGCTGCTGGACGACCCCGAGCTTGCCCGGATCACCGACTGGCCCGTGGTCTACCCGTCGCCCGGCTCGGCGATCCGGCCGCTGGTTGACCGCTACCTCGTGGAACACGGCGTGGGCGAGATCCAGCGCCAGGTCGAAACCGTCTCGGGCGCCTTCGGGCGCGTCTACACGCGGCGGACCGATGCGGTCTGGATCATCTCGGCCGGCGTGGTCGCGAACGAGATCGACGACGGGCACCTGGTGCAGCTGCCCTTCGACACCGCAATCACCACCGGCTCCGTCGGGCTGATGACCCGCGGCGGCGAGGCGCCGTCGCCGGCCGAACAGGTCTTCCGGCTGGCCGTCGCCCAGGCCGTGGCCGAGCTGGGGCTGACCGCGTGATCACGTTTGCGGATATGGCTTGTGCTTCGGGGCAAGGGCCTGTTCCTTGGGCCGGAGTTGAAGGGACAGCGGAGTGAGCCCCATGCGAAGTCTTCTGGCGATGGCGGCGGCCGCCCTTCTGGCCCTGCCGGCCGCGGCCGAAACGGTCACGGTGTTTGCGGCCGCCAGCCTGAAGACCGCCCTGGACGAGATCGCGGCGGGCTATTCCGCGCGTATGGGCGATGACGTCACGGTCTCTTTCGCGGGGTCTTCGGCGCTGGCCCGGCAGATCCAGGCAGGCGCGCCGGCGGATGTCTTCATCTCGGCCAATACCGACTGGATGGACAGGCTGGAGGCCGAGGGGCGGATCGCCGCCGGGACACGCAGCGATCTGCTGGGCAATTCCATCGTGCTGATCGCCCATGGCGAGGTGCCCGCCACCGACGACATCGCCGCCGCCCTGGCCCAGGGCCGCATCGCCATGGCGCTGGTCGAGGCGGTGCCGGCGGGTATCTACGGCAAGGCGGCGCTGACGCATATGGGCCTTTGGGACCGGGTGCAGACGCGCGTGATCCAGGCCGACAACGTGCGCGCCGCGCTGGCCTTCGTGGCCCTGGGCGAGGCACCCCGCGGCATCGTCTATGCCACCGATGCGGCGGTGGAGCCGCGCGTCTCGGTCCTGGCGACCTTTCCGCCGGACAGTCACCCGCCGATCGTCTATCCGGCCGCCCTGACGGCCGATGCCGGCCCCGAAGCGGCGGCCTTTCTCGATTATCTGAAGGGCCCCGAGGCGCGCGCGGTCTTCGACCGCCTGGGCTTCTCCGGGCCCGGGGACTGACGCGGTGGCCTGGCTTGGCCCCGAGGAATGGAGCGCCGTGGCGCTGTCCCTCAGGGTGTCGACCTGGGCGATGCTGGTCAGCCTGCCGCTGGGCGTGCTGACCGCTTATGCGCTGGCGCGCTGGCGCTTTCCGGGCAAGCAGCTGCTGAACGGGCTGGTGCACCTGCCGCTGATCCTGCCGCCAGTGGTCACCGGCTACCTGCTGCTGCTGGGCTTCGGCACCCAAGGGCCCATAGGCCGCGCGCTGGAAAAGATCGGCATCACCTTCGCCTTCCACTGGACCGGCGCGGCGCTGGCCGCCGGGATCATGGCCTTTCCGCTGATGGTCCGCGCCATCCGCCTGTCGATCGAGGCGGTGGATCCCCGTCTGGAACAGGCCGCCGCCACGCTGGGCGCGCCGAAGCCCTGGGTCTTTGTCACCGTGACGCTGCCGATGATCCTGCCGGGTATCCTGGCCGGCGCGATCCTGGCCTTTGCCAAGGCGATGGGTGAATTCGGCGCCACGATCACTTTCGTCTCCAACATCCCCGGCCAGACCCGCACCATACCCTCGGCGATCTACGCCTTCCTGCAGGTGCCGGGCGGCGAGGGGCCGGCGATGCGGCTGGTGGTGGTGTCGGTCGTGGTGGCGATGGCGGCGCTGCTGGCGTCCGAGGCGATCTCGACCCGGGTGGCGCGCCGGGTGGCGGGCACGTGATGCTGTCGGTCGCGCTGCGTCACCGGCAGGGGGAGTTCACGCTGGACGTGGGGTTCGAGGCGCCGCCGGGCATCACCGTGCTCTTCGGGCGCTCTGGGTCGGGCAAGACGACGATCGTGAACGCGGTGGCCGGGCTCTTGACGCCCGATGCCGGACGGATCGCGGTGGGCGACAGCGTGTTGCTGGACACCGAGACTGGCCTGCGCCTGCCGCCGCATCGCCGGCGGCTGGGCTATGTCTTTCAGGAGGGGCGGTTGTTTCCGCATCTGACCGTGCGGCAGAACCTGTTCTACGGCCGTCTCTTCGCCCCGCGCGGTGTGGCGGCCGAGGATCCCGACCGGGTGATCGAGATGCTGGGCATCGGTCCGCTGCTCTCCCGCCGCCCTGGCCTGCTTTCGGGCGGTGAAAAGCAGCGCGTCGCCATCGGCCGCGCCCTGCTGGCCGCGCCCCGGCTGATCCTGGCGGACGAGCCGCTCGCCGCGCTGGACGAGGCCCGCAAGGCCGAGATCCTGCCCTATTTCGAACGGCTCCGTGACGAGGTATCGGTGCCGATCCTCTATGTCAGCCATTCCGCGGCCGAGGTCGCGCGGCTGGCCACCACAATCGTTGCGCTGGATGCCGGGCGGATCACCCGGCAGGGCCCGGCGGGCGAGGTGCTGTCGGACCCGATGGTGCTGCCCACCGGCATCCGGGCGGCGGGCGCGGTGATCGAAGCGAAGGTCGTGTCGCACCACGACGACGGTATCACGGAACTGGAGGCCGGGGGCGTGCCGATCTACCTTCCGCAAGTGCCGCAGGCGCCGGGGCAGGTGATACGCCTTCGGATTGCCGCGCAGGAGGTTCTGCTGGCGCGCGAGGCGCCGCGGGGGCTGTCGGCGCTGAACGTGATCCCGGGCGTCATCGACCGGGTGCGGACGGGCGACGGGCCCGGCGCGCTGGTGTCGCTGCGCACGCCCGCCGGGCCGGTGCTGGCCCGCGTGACGCGCCGCTCGGTCGAGACGCTGGGGCTGGCCGAGGGCGTGACCTGCCATGCCATCGTGAAATCCGTGGGCATCGCGCCGCAGGACGTGGGCCGGGCCAGGGCGCTGTCGAGCGACTGATCGGGACGCCCGGTGGAGAGCCGGGCAGCCCGCTACCCTCCCGCCCACCCACCCCGGTTCGCGGGCTGCCCTTCGCGTCGGGGGGCAGGCGTCGGGTGGTGTCTTGGCCTACTGGTCGGTCGCTGTTCTGTCGGCCATCTCCTGCGCCGTGATCGCCAGCTCCATCACCTTGAACGCATGGGCCTGCGGCATCGCCGTTTCGGTCCGGTCGCGGATATCGGCCACCAGCCGGGCGAAATAGGGCAGGCCTGCGCCGCTGGCGTCGATGGTCTCGCAGCGGCTGCCATTGGTCAGGATCAGCGTGTCGCTCTTCTCCGACCGGCCGGCATCGACGTATTTGCGCAGCTCGATCGTGCCCTCGGTGCCCAGCAGGAACAAGCGTCCGTCGCCCCAGGTCGGCAGCCCGTCCGGCGTGAACCAGTCCAGCCGCACATAGCCGTCCACCCCCTCCGCCCGCAGTGCCATCTGCCCGAAATCGCGAAAGTCCGGATCCTGTGGATTGGCGCGGTTGGCGGTGGTGGCCATGGTGATCTCGGCCGTCTCTGCCCCCGCGAAGAACAGGAACTGGTCGATCTGGTGCGACCCGATATCGGCGAGGATCCCGCCGTTGCGCGCGGGATCGAAGAACCAGCCCGGCCGCGTGGCCCGGTTCAGCCGGTGCGGCCCCAGCCCCAGCACCTGGATCACCCGGCCGATGGCGCCCTCGGCCACCAGCTCCGCCGCCATGGTGACCGAGGGCACCTCGAACCGTTCCGAGAAATCCACCGACCAGATCCGGCCCGTCTCGGCCACCTTGGCCCGCAGCGCCTGCAGGTCCGCGAGGGTCAGGCAGCCGGGCTTGTCGGTCATCACGTCCTTGCCGGCGTCCATGGCGCGCAGGGCGATGCCGGCGCGGTCGCAGGGCACCGCCGCTGTCAGGATCACGTCGATCGACGGGTCGTCATAGAGCGCCTCGGCCGTCGCCACCCTGCGCGCATCGGGGAACCGTTTGAGGAAGCCCTCCAGCGGTTCGGGCGTGCCGTCGGTCCACCAGCCCGCCAGCTCTGCCCCGGCGGCCTGCATATGCGAAACCATCGTGTAGATATGCCGGTGGTCGATCCCCACGACCCCCATGCGCAGCGGCTCAGCCATGGGTGTTCTCCTTCAGTGTCACACGCCGTCCTTGGGCCGAGGACAGGGCGATGGCGTCGATCAGCCGGTGCACCGCCAGCGCGTCGCGGCCGGTGATGGCGGGCGGGCGGTTCCCGGTCAGGGCGGCGGCGAAATCCTCGATCACCGCCTGGTGCCAGGCATGGGTGAAGGCCATCGGATCCGCCCCGCCGCCGGTGGCGGAGCTGCCCGATGTCTCTTCCACGCGCCCGTCGCGCCAGTGGATCGTCAGGCTGTCGCCGGCCAGCCGCGCGGTGGCGCGGTCGGTCGCGATCACGATCTCCTCGCCGGCGCCGGGATATTGCGCGGTGGTGGCCATGACCGCCCCCGGCGCGCCATTGGCGAACAGCACCCCGGCGGCGGCGAAATCCTCGGCCTCCATCCGGTGCAGCCGGGTGGTCGCGGTCAGCGCAGTGACCGAGGTGACGGGGCCGCAGAGGTGCAGCATCAGGTCCAGCGTATGGATCGCCTGGGTCAGCAGCACGCCGCCGCCATCGCGGGCATAGGTGCCGCGGCCCGGCTCGTCGTAATAGGCCTGGTCCCGCCACCAGGGCACGCGCAGGTCGACCATGGCGATCTCGCCCAGGGCGCCGGAGTCCAGAGTCTGTTTCAGCGCCAGGGCGGCGCCGCGCATCCGGTGCTGCAGCGTGACGCCGCAGGGCAGACCGGCGGCTTCGAGGAGCCCGACGATCTGTTCGGCCCGGGCCGTGTCCCGCTCGACCGGCTTTTCCATCAGCACCGGCAGGCCGGCGGCGGCCAGGCGGTCGACGATGTCGATGCGGGCGTCGGGCGGGGTGACGAGGATGGCGAAATCCAGGTCCCTGTCGGCCACGATCTCGTCCAGCGTTGCATAGACCCGGGGGGATCCGTGATCGTCGGCAAAGCGCGCGGCCTTGTCGGGCGACCGGGCAAAGACCCCGTGCAGACAGGCGCCGGAGGCCTCGGCCAGGGCCTTTGCATGGGTTCCGGCGACCATGCCAAGCCCGATCAGAACGGCGCGCTTCGGACTCACGCCGCCCCCTCCGCCAGCGCGGTCCGGGGCAGGATCGCGCCTTTCACGCCGACCACGCGCGCGGCCAGCGCATGGCCTGCCTGCAGCGCCTCGGGCTCGGCCGCGCCGCCAAGGCGGGCGGCCAGGTAGCCGGCGTTGAAACTGTCGCCGGCGGCGGTGCTGTCGATCACCCTCTCGGCCGGGGCGAAGGGTCCGGCGGCGGTGCCGTCCAGCGCCAGGGGCCCCTGCGCGCCCCGCTTCAGCGCACCTGAGGTGACGCCGAAGGCGGCCAGCCGGTCCAGCACCTCCGTCTCCGAGCGGTCGCCGAAGAGCGCCATCTCGTCATCCACGCTGGGCAGGCCGATATCGGCCTGGCGCCACGCGGCCTCCACCGCCGCGCGGGCGGTGGGCACATCCGGCCAGAGGCGGGGCCGATAGTTGGAATCGAACGCGAAGCGCCCGCCGCCCGCCCGGTACCCCGGCAGCCAGTCAAGGAAGCCGCGGCGGTGCGCCTCGGGCAGGATCGCCAGCGTGATCGCCGAGAGGTACAGGACCCGGCCCTGCGCCAGCTGATCCAGCCGCAGACCGCCATCGCCCAGCATCTCGCGCGCGGCGGAATTGTCGCGCCAGTAGTAGAAGGCGCGTTCGCCTGCCTCATCGGTCGAGATGGCGTAAAGCCCCGGCAGGCGGCTGTCGTGGCGGGCGACGAGGGCGGTTTCCAGCCCCTCGTCCTCCATCATCGCGACCATCTGGTCGGACAGCGGATCGCGCCCCAGCCGCGTGGCATAGGCCACCCCCAGCCCCGGCGCCTCGCGCTTGAGATAGATCGCCGTGTTCAGCGTGTCGCCGGCGAAGCCCACCGCCGCGCGCCCGCCGGGGTCCGAGGCCAGCGACAGTTCCACCATGGCCTCGCCCATGCAGATCACGTCGGTCATCGCGTCAGCCCTTGAAGCGGGCGGCGTAGAAATCGACCATCTCGGGCACCATGGCTTCGCCCCGGCCGTCTTCGATCGCGGCGCTCAGGGCGCTGTCGGCGCAGGCGGACATGATCGTGTCGGCGCCCAGGTCGGCGGCCATCTGGCGGTAATATCCCACGTCCTTGGCGCCGTTCTTGATGGCAAAGGCCAGCATCTGCGGATCGCCGTCGACGGCATAGGCTTTCACGAAGTCCATCATGCCGGATTTCAGCGGCCCGGCGGACATCACGTCATAGAGCCCCTGGCGCGGGATCCCGGCGGCATCGGCCATGGCAAAGGCCTCGGCCATCGCATTGGCCGTGGTCATGGCGAAGAAGTTGTTGATCAGCTTGATCGTGTGGCCCGAGCCCAGCGGGCCCAGGTGGAAGACATTCTCGCCCAGGTCTTCCAGCACCGGCTTCACCCGGTCATAGGCGGCCTGGTCGCCCGAGGCCATGATGTTGAGCAGACCGTCCTTGGCGTGGCTTGGCGTGCGGCCCAGCGGCGCGTCGAGATAGGTGGCACCGGCTGCGGCGACCTCTTCGCCCAGGGCCAGGGTGGAGGCGGGCAGGGAGGTGCCGAAATCGATCACCACCGCGTCGGGCTTCAGCCCCGCGATCACGCCATCGTCGCCGCGCATCCGGCTCTCGACCTGGGGCGAGGTGCCCATGCAGAGCATGACGATGTCGCAGGCCGCGGCCAGCTCCTTTGCAGTGGCGGCCTCGGTCGCGCCACGGGCGATGGCGGCCTCGACGCCGCTGCGGTCGCGGTTGCCGAGCACGGTGAGCGCATAGCCCTTGTCCTGCAGCCGGCCGACCATGGCCGCGCCCATCAGGCCGAGGCCGATGAATCCGATTGTGGGTTGGGTCATGTGTGATCTCCTTTCGGCCATGTGGCGGCCTCTATTCGAAGGGTTGTATCAAGCGTGGCGCGGGCATCTTGCGCGCTGACGATGGGGGTGGCCCGGCCTGCGATGACATCCGCGAAATGTTCCAGCTGGCGGATCAGCGGCACGGCATCCTCGATCTCCGGATCGGGCAGGGCGGAGGTCGGCAGATCGTTCCAGGTGTCTGCCCCGGACCAGATCCGCAGCGAGGGAAATTCCACCGCGCCGCGCGTGCAGGCGATGCGCAGGAAGTCTTGGCCGGTCTTCGGGATGGCCGCGCTTTCGCCGGTGCCGGCCTCGAAACCCCAGGGCGTCGGTGTGGTGTCGGCGAAGGCTATGGTAACGGCGACGCCGCTGGCAAAGCCCAGCACCGCGCCGCCGCTTTCGGTGCGCGCGGCGCCCCGCACGGCGTTGGAGCCGAAGCCCGAAACATGCACGACCTCTCCGAACAGCCAGCGCAGGGTGTCGACATCGTGGATCAGGTTCTGCCTGACCGGCGCGCCGTCGATTCCGGCGCGCCAGGGCACGTCGAAATAGGCGTCGGGCTTGCGCATGGTCCACAGCAGGGCGGCGGCGACGGGCTGGCCAAGGTCGCCGCTGGCGATGATCTGCCTGAGCCGGGTGATGCGGGGATGGTGGCGGCGGTGATGGCCGACAAGGATGTGGCGGCCGGCCCGCTGCGCGGCGTCGATCATGGCCTGCGCCGAGGCGAGGTCTTCGGCCACGGGCTTTTCCACCAGCACGTGCCAGCCGCGTGCCAGCGCGGCCAGGGTCAGCGGCGCGTGGGTCGGCGTGGGGGTGGCGATGACGATGCCGTCGGCCTCCACGTCGACATCCGCGATATCGGCGAAGCCGGGGATGTCGTCGGGCCGGCGTTCGGGCATCGGGTCGATGACCCCGGCAAGCGTGAGGTCGGGATGCGCGCGGATATGGGCCATGTGGCGCTGGCCGATCATGCCGGTGCCGGCCATCAGCAGGCGGGTCATGGGCGGCCCCGCTCGCCGGGCCCTTGCAGGCCCGTCTGGCTCTTTGCGCTCATCACATCACCGCCCCGATCTGCCAGGGGACGAATTCGTAATCGCCCAGGCCCTGGGCCTCGGATTTCGACATCTCGCCCGAGGCCACGCGCAGGAACATCTCGTAGATCTCGCGGCCCTTCTCCTCGACGGTGACGCCATCGCTGAGGATGTCGCCGGCGTTCACGTCCATGTCCTCGGTCATGCGGCTGTACATCTCGGAATTCGTCGCCACCTTGATCGTCGGTGCCGGTTTCGACCCGAAGGCCGAGCCGCGCCCGGTGGTGAAGCACACCAGGTTGCAGCCCCCCGCGATCTGCCCCGTGACCGAGGCCGGATCATAGCCGGGGCTGTCCATGAAGGTGAAGCCGGGGGCCGTCACCGGCTCGGCGTATTTGTAGACCCCGGTCAGAGGCGTCGTCCCGCCCTTGGCCGCGGCGCCGAGCGACTTTTCCAGGATCGTGGTCAGCCCGCCCTTCTTGTTGCCGGGCGAGGGGTTGTTGTCCATCGAGCCGCGGTTGCGGGCGGTGTAATCCTCCCACCAGCGGATCAGCCCGACCAGCTTCTCGCCGGTTGCGGGATCGGCGGCGCGGCGGGTCAGCAGGTGTTCGGCGCCGTAGATCTCGGGCGTTTCGGCCAGCACGCCGGTGCCGCCCTGTGCGACCAGCAGGTCGCAGGCATATCCCAGCGCCGGGTTCGCCGTGATCCCCGACCAGGCGTCCGATCCGCCGCATTGCAGCGCCACCTTCAGCTCCGAGACCGGGCAGGGCTCGCGCCGCGCGGCATTGACCACGGGCAGCATGGCGCGGACCTTCTCGATCCCCATCTCGATCGTGCGGCGCAGCCCGGCGACCCCCTGGATGTTCATGGTCTGGAACAGCGGCCCCTGCTTCAGCCCGTAGGCCTCGAGCAGCCAGTCGATCTGGTTCATCTCGCAGCCGAGCCCCACCATGATCACCCCGCCGTGGTTGGGATGTTTCGCATAGCCCCACATCACCCGCTGCAGCGCCTCGAAGCCTTCGCCATCGCCGCCCATGCCGCAGCCCGTGCCGTGGACGAAGGCCACGACCCCGTCGACATTGGGATAGGCGGCCAGTTCCTCGGGTCCGAAGGCATCGGCAATGCGCCGCGCGGCGGTGGCCGAGCAGTTCACCGAGGTCACGACCGCGATGTAGTTCCGCGTTCCCACCGCGCCGCTCTCGCGCCGGTAGCCCATGAAGGTGTCCTGCACCGCCGCCCGCTCGACCGGGCGCAGATCGGTGCCGAATTCGTAATCCACGTCGGTGTTGCGGAACGCCACGTTGTGGGCGTGCACGTGATCGCCCGCGGCGATGTCCCCCGAGGCATAGCCGATCAGCTGGGCGTATTTGCGCACCGGCTCACCCGCGGCGATGTCCCGCGTGGCCACCTTGTGACCGGAGGGAATCAGCGCCCGCGTGGCAATCTCTTCGATCGGGGTTCCGACCTCGAGGGCACGGGTGGCGGTGACGACGTTGTCGCTCGGGTCGAGACGGACATAGGCGCGCATTTGGAGAACCTCGGAATGGGCTGGGCGCCGTGCGGCGCGGGAGGACTGAGAGGAGATGGGGCGGCATGCGCCTCACCCCAGCAGGATTTCGATGATCGGCGGCCAGATCAAGAGCACGGAGAGCGCCAGGAGCTGAATGCCGATGAAGGGCAGGAAGCCCTTGAAGATGTCTGTCAGGGCGATATGCGGCGGTGCCACCGATTTGAGATAGAAGGCGGCCGGCCCGAAGGGCGGCGACAGGAAGCTGACCTGCATGTTCATGCAGAACAGCACGCCGAACCAGACTGCAAGGTTTTTGGGCTCCAGCGTGCCCAGCAGGCCGATTTCCTCGATCGGCAGGCGCTGCACGATGGGCAGGAAGACCGGAATGATCAGCAGCACGATGCCGACCCAGTCCATGAAGGCGCCCATGAACAGCAGGATCAGCATCATCACCAGCAGGATCCCCATGGTCGGCAGGTCCGCCCCGATGATCAGGTTGGCGACAAAGGTCGGCCCCCCGGCGATCGTGTAGGCACCGGCAAGTGCCGCGGCGCCGATGGTGACCCAGATGATCGTGCCGGTGGATTTCAGCGTCCGCATCAGGCTGTCCCAGACCAGGTCGAAAGAGGCCTCGCCGCGCAGGATCGACAGGATCAGCACGCTGATCGCCCCCATGCCCGCGGCCTCGGTGATGCCGGTGATGCCCCCGTAGATCGAGCCCAGAACAACGCCGATCACCACGATCGGCGCCACCAGGCCCTTGCCCATGGACCATCCCAGCGCCGTCCGCGCCCGGCCGAAGCCGAAAAACGCAAGCAGCAGGCAGACCACGACGATCCCGCCCAGCCAGGGCACGTGTTCGGCCATCCCGAGCGAGATCGGATCCTCGCCCTCGCCGATGACGTTCTGCCCGGTCAGCGTGAAGAACAGCGCCCGCAGGAACAGGATCGAACAGAAGCCCGCCGCGAGCACGTTCAGGAACGCGCCGAACAGCGCCAGCTTGGCCAGCCCCACCGGCTCACCCGGCTGCGGGTCGGGCAGGGGGGCGAGCGACGGGTTCATCTGCGTGCGGATGACGATGTAGATGATGATGAAGCTGGCCAGCATGAAGCCGGGCAGGAAGGCCGCGGTGAACAGCGCCTTGATCGAGGTTTCGGTGATCAGGCCGAAGATGATCAGCACGATGGACGGCGGGATCATCGTGCCGAGCGAACCGGAGGCGCAGATCGTTCCGATGGCCAGGTTCTGGTCATAGCCCAGCCGCAGCATCTGGGGCAGGGCGATCAGGCCCAGCAGCACGACCTCGCCACCGATGATGCCCGACATGGCGGCCATGATCACGGCCATGATCGAGGTCACGATGGCAATGCCGCCCCGCGTCCGGTTCAGCCAGACATTGAGCGACGAATACATGTCGCGCGCGATGCCGGACCGTTCCAGCAGCGAGGCCATGAAGATGAAGAGAGGAATGGATATGAGGACATAATCCGTCAACAACCCGTATATCTTCTGCGCCAGGATGTTCAGCGGCCCCGACCCGGGCCGCCCCGTCAGCATCCCGTCGCCAAAGGTCCAGGGCGCGGTCAAAAGCTGGGGTTCGAACTTCATCACCAGCACCAGCACCGCCAGCACGGCCGAGGCCAGCCCCAGCGGCATGCCGATCGCCAGCAGCAGAATCAGCCCCAGCAGCAGGACCATCGAGATCGTTCCGATATCCATCAGCCATGGTCCTTTATTTCTTTGGCCTTCATCTGCTTGCCCTGAATGTGGCCCCGGGTCACGTCCAGCTCCCCGGTGCCCTCTGCGGCGACGGCGGCGCGCATCCGCTCCAGCTCGTCCTCGTCGATGTCGTCGGCGGCCGAATGCAGCACCGGCTCGGCGTTCCAGTCGGCAAACAGGTTCACCACCGCCTGCACGGCCACCAGCCCCACGATCAGCAGGACCATGGGCTTCAGCGTTGCCGGGATCGGCGGGTCGAAGGCCGTGCCAAAAGTTTCCCACCGGTGCAGCTTGGTCAGCGCCTCGCCGTAGCCGCCGTAGATCAGCGCAAAGGCGAACAGCACGATCAGCAGAGTCGTGATCACGTCGCAGATCCGTTGCGCCCAGCGGGGCATGACATCGTAAAGCAGGAAGATCCGGATATGGCTGCGCTGCTGCATCGCGTAGAACCCGGCGCAGAGAAACACGAAGCCCGCGATCCACAGCGACAGCTCGTTCGCCCAGAGCGTCGGCGCCTCGAAGACATAACGCACGACCACCTCGTAAAGCATCACCGAGGTCAACAGCGCGATCAGCATCATCACCACCCGGCCGATGAACACCGCGAGACGGTCGAAGGGAGAGCCGTTCCGGATTTCCATCGGGGCGCGCTGCACGGTCAGCACGCCCAGGATCAGGAAGATCACGATCCCCGCCATCGCCAGCCAGTCGACCGGATCGGCCATGCCGCCGAACAGCCCGGCCATCCCGGGCGTCACGTCGTTGCGCGCATGGATCGCGGCAAGGTTGTCAAAGGCGGATTGATCCGCCGGCGGGTTGAAGGTGAGCGTGAAGGCCGGCAGATGCCAGACCACCCAGCCCGCGCAGGCGATGAAGGCAAGCGGCACCAGCCACTCCACCGGTCCGGCGGTTTTCTCTTGCATGGCCCCCTCCCCAATTGCGCCTGCCGGGCACATCGCGGCCCGCTTCAGGCAAAAAGGGCGCGCCCGTCGCCGGACGCGCCCGGTTTGTCGTCAGACGATGATCACTCGGACACCAGGCCAAGCTGCGTCAGATAGGTCATGTGGCTGTCCACCAGCGCCTTCGCCTCGGGCGTCGTGGCGAATTCTGGCCAGGTCGCCTGGGCCGCATCGCGGAAGGCCTGCAGGTCCTCGTCCGACCAGGCATAGACGTTCACGCCTTCGGCGCGCAGTTCGGCCACCGCCTCGGCATTGGCCTTTTCGAAGGTCAGCGCCGTGCGCAGCGCCAGCGCCTCCATCGACACTTTCAGGATCCGCTGCTGGTACTCGGGCAGGGCGTCGAAGACCGCCTTGTTGCAGGCCAGGTGATCCGACGGCATCGAATGGAAGCCGGGGAAGTTCGCATGCTTGGCGATGTCGTAAAGCCCCATGCCCTTGTTGTTGGCGATGCCGCTGGCATCCGCCCCGTCGATGATCCCGGTCTCCAGCGCGGTGAAGATCTCGGTAAAGTCCATCACGATGGGCGAGGCGCCGAGCTTCTCGAATATCTTGGTCTCCATCCCCGGGGGCGAGCGGAATTTCCAGTCCTTGAAGTCCTCCGCATTCCGGATCGGCTTGGTCGAGGCAAGGCTCTCCTGCCCGTAGACCCACCAGCCGATCAGCTCCATGTCGTACTTGTTGTAAAGCTGTTGCGCCGCGTCCAGGCCGCCGCCGTAATACAGCCAGCTGAGCTGCTGGTAGGGGGTGGCATAGCCGCCCATGATGTCCCCCACGAACTGGAACGCCGGGTTTTTGCCGGTCTGGTATCCGCCGCCGGTCATGTCGCAATCGAGGATGCCGGTCGCGGCGGCATCGAAGGCCTCGACCGATTTCACAACCGAGGACGAATAGAACATCTCGATCGCGATCTCGCCGTTCGACATGGTCTGGACGTTATCGACGAATTCCGCCGCCAGCTTGCCCGACACCGTTTCGGGCGCGTAATGCGTCTGGATCCGCAGGGTCGTGGACTGTGCCAGCGCTGCGCTGCCGGCAAGGATGGCCGCCGCGCCGACGGCGCCGGCGACATGGTTCGCAAGTGTCATGAAGGTCTCCTCCCAGTGACCGATTTGCCGGCCCCGGCGTCTTTCGTGCCAGTGACCGGAAAAGGTGGAAGGAGCGTAACAACGCGATCCGGCCCTGCCAACAGAAATTTGAAAATTGCAAAAATTTTGAAATTTCCTTGCCTTCGCAGGTTTTCCTCATATCCTGCGGCGCGGGGGGACGACCATGCGCGTGGAAACACCTGAGATCTTTGCGGATCTTCAGCGTAAGCTGATGACGGCCGAGCTGCAGCCGGGCGAGAAGCTCAAGCCTTCGGAATTGCAGGGCTTTTATGGCTGTTCGGCCAACACGGTGCGTGACGTTCTGCTGCGCCTGTCCAAGGTCGGGCTGGTCGAGTTCGAGATGCAGCGCGGCTTTCGCGTGCGCGCCTCCACCCCCGAACGACGCGGAGACGTGACCCGCTTTCGCATCCTCCTGGAACAGGAAGGCGCGCGGCTGTCGATGCTGAACGGCGGTGTCGGATGGGAGGCCCGCCTGACCGCCGCCCATCACAAGCTCAGACACATCGAATCGCAGATCGCCCGGTCGGAGGACGTGGTGCCCTTCATGGGGCTGTGGTCCGATGCCGAGCTCGAATTCCACGAGACCTTGATTTCCAGCTGCGGCTCTCCGATCCTGCGCGAGACATACGGTGACATCTACGTGCAGTTCCGCCAGCAGATGGTCGGGCTCGAGCGGGACTTCGGTTCGAATTACTTTCATTCCATCATCGCCGAACACCAGGCCATCCTCGACGCGGCTCTGGTCCGCGACATCGAGGCCTGCCGGACGGCGATCTACGATCATCTCAAGCGAAACCTTTAGGCGTCGCGAGAGAGCGGCGCATGACCATGAACGGAGCGACCACATGAGCGGACGACTGACGGGCAAACGCGCCCTGACCACGGCGGCGGGGCAGGGGATCGGCAAGGCGACCGCGCTGGCCATGGCCCGCGAGGGCGCGCATGTCTTCGCCACCGATATCGACAGCGCCGCGCTCGATGCGCTGAAGGCCGAGGCGGAGGGCCTGCCCGGCACGCTCGATGCCTTCGTGCTCGACGTGCGCGACGACACCTCCGTCTCGGTGGGCGTCGACCATGCCGCGCCCGACATCCTCTTCAACTGTGCCGGCTTCGTGCATCACGGCACGGTTCTGGATGCCACCGACGACGAATGGGCCTTTGCCTTCGACCTCAACGTGCAGTCGATGTTCCGGACGATCCGTGCGGCGCTGCCGGGCATGCTGGACCGTGGTACCGGGTCGATCATCAACGTCTCGTCGGCGGCCTCGTCGATCATCGGCGCGCCCAGCCGCTTCGTCTATGGCACCACCAAGGCGGCGGTGATCGGGCTGACGAAATCCGTGGCGGTCGACTACGTCCGCCAGGGCATCCGCTGCAACGCGATCTGCCCCGGTACGGTCGAAAGCCCCTCGTGGAACGACCGCGTCGCCGCCGCCGGCGCCGAGACCGGCGATGTCGAGGCCGCCCGCCAGGCCTTTGTCGACCGCCAGCCCATGGGCCGCGTCGGCAAGCCCGAAGAAATCGCCGCACTGGCCGTTTACCTCGCCTCCGATGAAAGCGCCTTCACCACCGGGCAGGCGCATGTCATCGACGGCGGCTGGTCGAACTGAAGGACATCCCCATGACGTACAAGACCAAACTCCGCTCGCAGCAATGGTTCGACAATCCCGACAACCGGGAAATGACGGCCCTCTACCTTGAACGCTACCTGAACTACGGGCTGACCCGGGAAGAGCTGCAGTCGGGCAAGCCGATCATCGGCATCGCCCAGACCGGCAGCGACCTGTCGCCCTGCAACCGCCACCATATCGAGCTGACCAAGCGTGTCCGCTCGGGGATCGAGGCCATGGGTGGCACGGTGATGGAAATCCCCGTCCACCCGATCCAGGAGACCGGCAAGCGCCCCACCGCCTCGCTCGACCGCAACCTGGCCTACCTGTCGCTGGTCGAAAGCCTGTATGGCTACCCGATCGACGGCGTCGTGCTGAACATCGGCTGCGACAAGACCACGCCCGCGCTGCTCATGGCCGCGGCGACCGTCAACATCCCCGCCATCGCCTTTTCCGTGGGGCCGATGCTCAACGGCTGGTTCCGCGGGCAGCGCACCGGCTCGGGCACCATCGTCTGGAAGGCGCGCGAGATGCACGCCGCCGGCGAGATCGACGACGACGGCTTCATGGAGCTGGTGGCGTCGTCCGCGCCCTCGGTCGGCTATTGCAACACCATGGGCACGGCGACCACGATGAACTCGCTGGCCGAGGCGCTCGGCATGCAGCTGCCCGGCTCGGCGGCGATCCCCGCCCCCTACCGCGAGCGCGGGCAGATGGCCTATGCCACCGGCAAGCGCATCGTCGAGATGGTGCACGAGGACCTCAAGCCATCGGACATCATGACCCGCGCGGCTTTCGAGAATGCCATCGTCATCAACTCGGCCATCGGCGGGTCCACCAACGCGCCGATCCACCTCAACGGGATCGCCCGCCATCTCGGCGTGCCGCTCGACAATGACGACTGGCAGCGCCTCGGCCATGACATCCCGCTGCTGGTGAACCTGCAGCCCGCCGGCGAATACCTGGGCGAGGATTACCAGCATGCCGGCGGCGTCCCCGCCGTGGTCGGAGAACTGCTGGCCGCCGATCTGCTGCCCAACCCCGACGCGCTTACCGTGAACGGGCAAAGCATGGGCCGGAACTGCGCCGAGCGCCGCAGCGAGGACACCAATGTCATCAAGACCGTGGCCGAGCCGCTGATGGCAAAGGCCGGCTTCGTGAACCTCAAGGGCAACCTGTTCGACAGCGCGATCATGAAGACCAGCGTCATCAGCGCAGGGTTCCGCAAGCGGTACCTGTCGAACCCCGACGACCCCGAGGCCTTCGAGGCCCGCGCCATCGTCTTCGACGGGCCCGAGGATTTCCACGCCCGGATCGACGACGAAAGCCTGGCCATCGACGCCGATTGCATCCTGATCATGCGCGGCGCCGGTCCCATCGGCTATCCGGGCGGGGCCGAGGTGGTGAACATGCGCGCGCCGGCCTACCTGATCAGGAAGGGCATCACCGAGCTTCCCTGCCTGGGCGACGGGCGGCAATCGGGCACCTCCGGCTCGCCCTCGATCCTCAATGCCTCGCCCGAGGCGGCGGCGGGCGGGGGCCTGGCGCTGGTACAGACCGGCGACCGGGTGCGCATCGACCTGGGCAAGTGCACCGCCGACATGCTGGTCGACGAGGCGACGCTGGCCGCCCGCCGCGACGCCCTGCCGGATCGGCCCTACACCCCCGAAAGCCAGTCGCCCTGGCAGGAGATCTTCCGCGAACGCGTCCGCCCCTTCTCGGAAGGCATGACGCTGCGGGGCGCGGATGCGTTCAGGGACATCGCGCACAAGACCATGCCGCGCGACAACCACTGACCGCGGCGCATCCTGCCCGCGCCTGTGCGCCCCCCTGTGGGGCGCACGCCCCCGACACCGCGCATCCCGCGCATCGTGTCCCAGCGCGCCTTCGGCGTGATTTAGACCAAGCGCGCCTTTGGCGTGATGAAGACCAAGCGCGCCTTTGGCGCGACCAAGGAAAAAGGAGTTCCCCATGAAACTCGTCCGCTATGGCGAACCCGGCCAGGAAAAGCCGGGCCTGATCGACGCCGAAGGCGCGCTGCGCGACCTCTCGGCCCATGTGCCCGACATCACGGGCGCCACGCTCGACGAGGCCACGCTCGACCGGCTCCGCGCGCTCGACCCGGCCGAACTGCCCCCCGTCGCCGGCACCCCGCGGCTGGGCGCCTGCGTCGGCGATATCGGCAAGTACCTGTGCATCGGCCTGAATTATTCGGACCATGCCGCCGAAACCGGCCTGCCGATCCCCGAACACCCGATCCTCTTCATGAAGGCCAATTCCGCCATCGTCGGCCCGAACGACGATGTCTATCTGCCCCGCGGCTCCGAAAGCTCCGACTGGGAGGTCGAGCTGGGCGTGGTGATCGGCAAGCCGGCGAAATACGTCTCCGAGGCCGAGGCGCTGGACTATGTGGCGGGCTATTGCGTCTGCAACGACGTGTCGGAACGGCATTTCCAGACCCAGCTTTCGGGCCAATGGACCAAGGGCAAATCCTGCGACACCTTCGGCCCCACCGGCCCGTGGATGGTCACCAGGGACGAGATCGCCGATGTGCAGAACCTGTCGATGTGGCTCGACGTCAATGGCAAGCGGATGCAGAACGGATCGACCAAGACGATGATCTTCACCGTCGCGCAGATCGTGGCGCATCTGTCCGAGCTCTTTACCCTGCAGCCGGGCGACGTGATTTCCACGGGCACGCCCCCGGGCGTCGGCATGGGCATGAAGCCCGAGCCGGTCTACCTGAAGCCGGGCGACGTGATGGAAGTGGGCATCGAAGGGCTTGGCGAACAGCGCCAGGATGTGAAGATGGATGCCTGAGCAAGAGCAGATCCTGCAGCTGGGCGGGATGACCGAAAACATCATCGCCCGCCTGAGCGAACGCTTCACTCTGGTGAAGCTTTCGGATCAGCCCGACCGCGCGGCCTTCCTGGCCGAGCGGGGCGGGGAGTTCACCGCCGCCGTCACCGACGGCCATGCGGGCCTGCCCGAGGACGTGATGGCCGCGATGCCCAATCTGCGCGTCGTCTCCTCGCTGGGCGTGGGCTATGACGCGATCGACGCCGATGCGGCGGCCGCGCGGGGCATCGTGGTCACCCACACGCCCGACGTGCTGAACGACGAGGTCGCCGACACCGCGATCATGCTCTGGCTCGCCGCCAGCCGCCGGCTGGTCCCGGCGGACCACTGGGCGCGGTCGGGCCGTTGGGAGACCGACGGCGCCTTCCCGCTGGCGAAATCGGTGCAGAACCGCGTCGTGGGCATCGTCGGCCTCGGCCGCATCGGCCAGACCATCGCGCGCCGGGCCGAGGCGTTCAACGCCACGATCCTCTACCACGCGCGCAGCGACAAGGACGTGGGCTGGGAATACTGCCCGGACCTGGAGGAGATGGCCGGGCGCGCCGAGGTGCTGATCGTCATCACCCCCGGCGGCGCGGCCACGCGGCACCTGGTCTCCGACCCCGTGATCCGCGCGCTGGGGCCCGATGGCATCCTGGTGAACGTCGCCCGTGGATCGGTTGTGGACGAAGAGGCGCTGGTCAAGGCTCTGGAAGAGGGCGCGCTGGGGGGCGCCGGGCTCGATGTCTTCGAGGACGAACCGCACATCCCCGAGCCGCTCAAGCGGATGGAGAACGTGGTGCTGGCCCCGCATATCGGCAGCGCCTCGGTCGAGACCCGCGCCGCCATGGGCGAGCTTACCTGCCAGAACCTGTTTCACTTCTTCGACGAGGGCAAAGTGCTGACCCCGGTGCCGGAGTGCCAGGGCCTGATCTGAGCCCAGGAAAACCCCGGATTTTCTTGCCAGGATTTTCCGGGAAAATCTTGCCTAGCCCGACCGCCGGAGCAGGTAGATGTCCATGATCCAGCCATGCGCCTCGCGCGCACGGGCCCGGGCCGCCACGATGCGCGGCCCGGCCTCCGCCAGGGGTCCGGCCTCGAGGATCTGGTTCTCCATCCCCAGGAACGCGCCCCACCAGATGGCGATACCGTCGGGCTCCAGCACGTCGAAGCTGCATGCGCCGTCCAGCATCACCGCCACGGTCTCGGCCCCCTCGGGCCAGCCGTGATCGCGCAGCTGCCGGCCAGTTGTGATCACCACCGGCCCGTTCACGGTGTTGAGCGGGATCGCATGGGCCGCCGTAAGCGCCTGCAGAGAGGTGATCCCCGCCACCACGCGCAGGCGGGGCTGCGGGTCCAGCCGCGCCGCGATCCTCAGCGTGCTGTCGTAAAGCGAAGGATCGCCCCAGACGAGCAGCGCCACGTCCCGCGCCTGCGGGTGCCGCGCGATCGCCTCGGACCAGCGCGCCGCGATGGCGTCGTGCCAGCGCTCCACCCGCTCCAGATAGGGCAGGGCCGGATCGCGCACCGGCATCCCGAAGCCCTCGATCACCGGCGGCGCGTCGCAGACCTGCGCGACGATCTGCCGCCGCAGGTCGGCGAGGTCGGATTTGCCGTCACCCTTCTCGGGCACCAGCACAAGGTCCGCGCCCGCGATCGCATGGCGCGCCTCCATCGTGACGTGATCGGGGTTGCCCGTGCCGATGCCGATCAGGTGCAGGGTGATCATGGCGCCTCGCCCGCCAGCGGCCCGTAGAGGATCAGCGCCGGGTTCGTGCCCGGCCCGTCCTCCAGCCGCCGCGCCAGCTCTTCCAGCGTGGAGCGCGCCAGCAGCTGATCGGGATGGCTTACGTTCTCGGCCAGCAGGGCGGGCGTGTCGCCCGGCAGACCGTGGTCCATCAGCATCTTGACCAGCTTCGGAAAGGTCCGCTTGCCCATGAACACCACGGTCGTCGCCTGCCCATCCGCCAGCGCGGCCAGGTTCAGATCCTCCGGCAGCGCCCCGGTCACGTCGTGGCCCGTCACGAACTGCACCCGCCGCGCCGTCAGCCGCCGGGTCAGCGGGATCCCCGCCGCCGCCGCCGCCGCGCAGGCGGAGGGAATGCCGGGAATGATCTCGTAGGGAATGCCGGCCGCCTGCAGCGTCACCACTTCCTCTTCCAGCCGCCCGAACATCCCGCCATCGCCGGATTTCAGCCGCACCACCCGCTGCCCGCTTTCCGCGTAATCCAGCAGCAGCCGGCTCACATGGTCTTGCTTGGGCGAGGGCCGCCCGGCGCGCTTGCCCACGCCCACCAGATCGGCGCCCGCGCGCACATGGCTCAGGATCGGCCCCGAGGACAGGTCGTCGAACAGCACCGCATCCGCCTGTTTCAGCCGGTTCACCGCCTTCAGCGTCAGCAGCTCCGGATCGCCCGGGCCGGAGCCCACGAAACTCACGAACCCGCTCATGCGCTCTCTTCCGCGATCAGGTGAAAGAAGGTCCCGGTAACGTTGCCCCGGACCGACCCGGTCTCGGGCACCGGGTTGCCATCGGCATCGGCCACCTGCGCCAGCGGCGCATCCGGCTGGTCAAGGATCGTCGAGTAATGAAACTCGTGCCCGCGCAGGGCAGCCCCCGGCGCCAGCCCGGGCATCCCGGATGTCAGCACCGCCCGGCGATAGCCCAGGTGGAACTTGCGTGTCTCATAGGACGTCACCAGACCCAGCAGCCCGGCCATCTCGTGCCGCATACCTTCCTTGTCGATCAGCGCCGCTCCCAGCGCCATGTAACCCCCGCATTCGCCATGCACGGGCCGTGTCTCGGCATGCGCGCGCAGCCCGGCCCTGAACCGTTCGGCGGCGGCCAGAGGCCCCGCGTGCAGTTCCGGATACCCCCCGGGCAGCCAGACCAGATCGGCCTCCGCATCCGGCGCCTCGTCGGCCAGGGGCGAGAACGGCAGGATCTCGGCCCCCGCCGCGCGCCAGGCGTCCAGCAGATGCGGATAGGTGAACGAAAACGCCGCATCCCGGGCCAGCGCGATGCGCTGCGCCGGGGGCTTCGGCATCACCCGGCTACCGGCCAGCGGCGCCGATCCCGCCGCCGCCCGGATCGCATCCAGGTCCACATGCGCCCGCAGGAACTGCGCGTAACCGGCGATCGCGGTCTCCAGGTCGGGATGCTCCACCGCCTGGATCAGGCCCAGGTGCCGCTCGGGCAGGGTCAGGTCCCCGCGCCGGGGCAGCACGCCCAGGACGGGGATATCCACCGCCTCTATCCCGCGCCGGATCAGCCGCTCGTGCCGGGGCGAGGCGACCCGGTTCAGGATCACGCCCGCAAAGGGCAGCTCTGGCCGGTAGGCCCGGAACCCCAGCGCCGTGGCCGCCGCCGATTGCGCCTGTCCGCCCGCGTCGACCACCAGCACCACGGGCCAGCCCATCCGCGCCGCCGTCTCGGCCGAGGATCCAAAGCCCGAAAGCCCCTCGGTCGCGACCCCGTCGTAAAGCCCCATGGAGCCCTCGGCCACCACGATATCGGCGCCTTCGGCCCGCTGGCCTATGGCGTTCAGCAGCCCGTCTTCCATCGACCAGGTGTCAAGGTTGAACGACGCCCGCCCGGCCGCCGCGAAATGAAACGCCGGGTCGATGTAATCGGGCCCCGACTTGAACGGCTGCACCACCAGCCCGTCCTCGGCCAGCGCCCGCAGCAGGCCCAGCATCACCGTCGTCTTGCCCGTCCCCGAAGCAGGGGCCGAGACCATCAGGCCGGGGGGCATCTCAGTCATCGCCTTCGGTCCATTCGCTCCAGGGGCTGTCGGCGGTCTGCGGCCGATAGCGGCGGTCGTAATCCGGCGAATAGAGGCAGCTTTCGGCAAAGCCTTCGGCCTTCAGGGCCGGGCCGACAAGGATCAGCGCGGTGCGCGTGATGTCCGGCTCCAGGGCCGCCTCGATTGTCTCCAGCGTGGCATGGATGATGCGCTCGTCCGGCCAGGAGGCGCGGAACACGATCGCCACCGGACAATCGGCGCCGTAATGCGGCGTCAGCTCGCTGACCACCTTCGCCATGTTGCCCACCGAAAGGTGAATGGCCAGCGTCGCGCCGGTCCGGCCAAAGTTTTCAAGGCTTTCGCCATCGGGCATCGACGACGCCCGCCCCGAGGTCCGGGTCAGCACCACCGATTGCGCCACGCCGGGCAGCGTGAGCTCGGCGCCAAGGGCGGCGGCGGCGGCGGAAAAGCTTGGCACGCCCGGGGTCACGGTAAACGGGATCCCCTCGGCCTTCAGCCGCCGCAGCTGTTCTCCCATGGCCGACCAGACCGACAGGTCGCCGGAGTGAAGCCTTGCGATATCAAACCCTTGCGCATCGGCGGCCTTGATCTCCTCAATGATGGCATCCAGGTCCATCGGCGCGGTGTTCACGATCTTCGCACCGTCAGGGCAGTGCTCCAGCACCGCCTTGGGCACCAGCGATCCGGCATAAAGGCACACCGGGCAGCTGGCGATGATGTTGCGGCCCCGCAGGGTCAGCAGGTCGGGCGCACCCGGCCCGGCGCCGATGAAATGTACAGTCATAAGGTCTCTCCCACGGCGATGGCGCAGGTGGCCATCCGGTCTGAAGATATGGCCCTCGGGCCGATGAGTCGGGCGCCCGGTCCGGCAGCGGCCAGCGCCGCGGCCTCGGCCACGCTGCCGGTGCCATGGGCGGCCAGCGCGGCGGGCGATGTCGTCAGGGTCGGGCGTCCGTCGGGGGCAACGGCGCGCAGGGGCAGGGCGAGCCGGTCGGCCAGTGCGCGCAGGGCGTCATGGCCGGCCTTGGCGGGCAGGGTGGCGATGACCTCCGGCGCGGGGCCGCCCGCCCGCGCCGCCTGCAGCGCGTCGGCAAGGCTTTCGACCCCGGCGCCCTCGCGAAATCCGAAGCCCGCGGCGATCACAGCGTCACGCTCCATTGCACGATCGGGTAGGCCGATTTCCACCCCGTGCGCGTGCCGATGGGCTGCGCCTGTGCCAGCTCGATCCGCAGCAGATCCCCGCCCAGCCGCGCCCGGGCCGCGCTCAGCAGCGCCTCGCTTTCCAGTGTCACCGCATTGGCCACGATCCGCGTGCCCCCGGGCAATGCGGTCAGCCGGTCCAGCAGCGCCTCTGACAGCCCGCCGCCGACGAAGACCGCATCCGGCGGCTCCAGCCCCTCCAGCGCTTCCGGCGCCCGGCCGGTCACGCAGTGCAGCCGGTCCACGCCCAGCCGCGCGGCATTGCCCTGCAACCGCTGGGCGCGCGCCGCGTCGCCCTCGATGCAGGTCGCGCGGTTTCGCCCGTGGGTCAGCAGCCATTCGATGGCGACGGATCCCGATCCGCCGCCGATGTCCCACAGATGCTCCCCCGGTCGCGGCGCCAGCGCCGACAGCGTCAGCGCCCGCACCGGCCGCTTGGTGATCTGCCCGTCGTGGTCGAACAGCTCATCCGGCAGGCCCGGCGCGCAGGGCAGGGCCGGGCCGTCGCTCAGCTCCGCCGCGACGACGACAGGATGGCCGAACCCGCCCGCCACGGCGCTGGCCTTGGCCTGCGACACCCGTTCCCGCGGGCCGCCCAGCGCCTCCATCACCCAAAGCTCCGAGCCGCCAAACCCGGTCTCGCACAGATACGACGCCAGCGCCGCGACAGCGGCGCCATCGCGCAGCGTCACGATCAGCCGCTCACCCTGCGCCAGCAGGGGCCGCAGCCGCGTCAGCGGCTGCGCGTGCAGGCCCAGGCACGCCACGCCCTCCAGGCCCCAGCCCAGCCGCGCAGCGGCGAGGCTGAAACAGCTCGCGCCCGGCAGGGCGCGCCATTCGCCCGGCGCCAGCCGGCGCGCCAGCGCCGTGCCCGCGCCGAACCAGAACGGATCGCCGGAGGCGAGCACCGCGACCTTCCGCCCGCGCATCTCCATCAACTGCGCGACACCATCGGCAAACGGCACCGGCCAGGCCACCACCTCTGCGCCGACAGGTCCCAGCAGCTCCAGGTGCCGCGGCGGTCCCATCACCACCTCGGCCGCCTCCAGCGCCGCGCGGCTTGCAGGCGGCAGCCCTTCCGGTCCATCCTCGCCCAATCCGACAATCGTCAGCCAGGGATCACCGACCATGCGCCCCAACCTCCTGATCCTCGGCGGCACCTCCGACGCCACAGCGCTGGCCGGTGCCGTGGCCCGGGCCGGGTTCACCGCCACGCTCTCGCTCGCCGGGCGCGTCGATCACCCGATCAAAAGCCCGCTGCCGCAGCGCATCGGCGGCTTCGGCGGGGCGCAGGGCCTCGCCGCCTACCTCGCCGAACACGAGGTCACGCATCTGATCGACGCCACCCATCCCTTCGCCGCGCAGATGAGCCGCAACGCCATCACCGCCGCCGAAGCCGCCGGCGTGCCGCTTGTCGCGCTGACCCGCCCGGCCTGGCGCGCCGAAGCCGCCGATCACTGGATCCATGTCCCCGACATGTCCGCCGCTGTCGCGGCACTCGACGGCCCGGCCCAGCGCATCTTCCTCGCCATCGGCCGCCAGCAGCTGACCCTCTTCGCCGACCAGCCGCAGCATCACTATGTCCTGCGCCTCGTCGATCCGCCCACGGCCCCCCTGCCGCTGCCCGATTGCGAGGCCATCGTCTCCCGCGGCCCCTTCGCGCTCGGGGACGACCTGCAGCTGCTGAAGGATCACCGCATCGACTGCGTCGTGTCGAAGAATTCCGGCGGATCCGGCGCCTATGCCAAGATCGCCGCCGCCCGCGCGCTTTCGCTGCCGGTCGTCATGGTCGACCGGCCCGAACTGCCCGAGCGGCTGGAAATGTCCAGCGTCGAGGAGGTGCGGGACTGGGTGCATCAGGCCACCACCTTGCGCGGCGTGTAGACGAAGGGCGCGCCGTCCCGGTCGATGATCCGCGTGGTCGACGACCCCACCAGCACCACGGTCTGCATGTCCGCCATCTCCGGCGTGGCGTAGGTCAGCGGCACGACCCGCAGGCTTTCGTCCGCGCGGCTGACCGCACGGGCGAAGATCACCGGCCGCGCATCGCCGGCCGCTGCGCGCAGCACCTCCAGCGCGCGGGTGAACCCCTCGGGCCGGCTCTTGGAGCGCGGGTTGTAGAAGGCCATGGCGAAATCCGCCTCGACCGCCAGTCGCAACCGTTTCTCGATCAGCGCCCAGGGTTTGAGATTGTCGCTCAGGTTGATGGCACAGAAATCATGGCCCAAAGGCGCCCCGGCCTTCGCCGCCGCCGCCAGCATCGCGGTGATCCCGGGCAGCACCCGGATGTCCAGGTCGCGCCACTCTTCCGGGCCGTCCTCCACCGCTTCGAACACCGCCGCCGCCATGGCAAAGACCCCGGGATCGCCCGACGAGACCACGACAACCCGCTTGCCCTCGGCACACATCCGCAGCGCATGCTGCGCCCGGTCGACCTCGACCCGGTTGTCGGAGGCATGAAGCCGCAGCCCCTCGCGCTCCGCCACCCGCGCGACGTAGGGGATATAGCCCACCACATCCGTGGCCTCGGCCAGCGCGGCCGAAACCTCTGGCGTCACCAGCGCCGCGTCCCCGGGGCCAAGCCCCGCGATGGCGAGCCAGCCGCTCACGGCCTGCGCCCCTGCCCATGCACGATGACGATCGAGAAATAGGGCGTCACCCCGTCGCCGACCTCGGCCAGCTTGCGCACTGTCTGCTGCGGCATCGCGGCAAATTCCACGATCCACGCGGCCTCGGCCCGACCCGCCCGGGTCAGCGCCCGGCGCACCTTCTCGAAATTCCGCCCGATCTTCATGACGACCACGGCATCGGCGGCCTCCATGTGCCGCACCAGGTCATCCTCGCCCAGCGTGCCCATCAGCACGGTCAGCACGTCGTCGCCCCAGGTCACGGGCATCCCCGTCGCGGTCCAGGCCGCCGACATGCCGGTGGTCGCGGGGATCACCTCGACCGGGACCTGCAGCCGCGAATGCAGGTGCATGAAGGACCCGTAGAAGAACGGATCCCCCTCGCACAGAACCACCACGTCCTCGCCCACTTCGGCCAGCTTCGTCAGCCGTTCGGTGCATTCGGCATAGAAGGCCGACAGGATCTGGTTGTAGCGCGGATCGCTCACCGGGATCTCGGTCGTGACCGGGTATTCCATCGGATGCTCGGTCGCCCCCTCGGCGATCATCCCCTCGACGATCCGCCGGGCCTGCCCCGCGCGACCCTTCTTGCGGAAGAAGGCCACGTGGCGCGCATTGCGGATCAGCCGATCCGCCCGGACGCTCATCAGCTCCTGGTCGCCGGGGCCGAGGCCCACGCCATGAACCACACCCTGCGCGACGTTTTGCGCGCCCCCTTTCACCGGCCCGCTCATTCCGCGCGGCTCGCAATGGCGTTGACGGCGGCGACGGTGATCGCGCTGCCACCCAGACGGCCCTTCACGATGCAGCAGGGCACCGGCTGCGCCTCCCACAGGGCGTCCTTGCTTTCCATCGCGCCGACAAAGCCCACCGGGCAGCCGATGATCGCGGCGGGGCGGGGGCAGGCGGGGTCTTCGAGCATGTTCAGCAGGTGAAACAGCGCGGTCGGCGCGTTCCCGATGGCCACCACCGCGCCCTCCAGCTTCGGCCGCCACAGCTCCAGCGCCGCGGCCGAGCGCGTGTTGCCCATCTCTGCCGCCAAGCCGGGCACCGCCGCGTCCTGCAGCGTGCAGATCACATCGTTGTCCTTCGGCAGCCGCTTGCGCGTCACGCCCTCGCTCACCATTCGCGCGTCGCACAGGATCGGCGCACCGGCCTCCAGCGCCGCGCGCGCCGCCGCCACGAAGCCGGGCGAGAAGCGGATGTCGCGTTCCAGCCCCACCAGCCCGGCAGCATGGATCATCCGCACGGCCACCTGTTCCTCGTCCGGCGCAAAGCCGTCCAGCTCCGCCTCGGCACGGATGGTGGCAAAGGACTGGCGGTAGATCGCCGCGCCGTCGGTCTCGTATTCATAGGGCATCAGGTGGTCCCGGTTGCATGGTCATCGCAGGGTCTTCTTCGGATCGTCGGTCTGTCGTGGCGTCACGGGACCGGCGCCTGTCGGACAAGCGCGTCCAGCTCGTCCGGTCCCGATCCGCGCTGGCAGGGCTCATCCCATGCATGGCCGTTCGCGACAAGGTCGAAGCGCCCCTCGCGCCCCACCAGCACCAGATCGGCAGGCCGCGCCCGCGCGCATCCCTTGGCACAGCCCGACACATGCAGGCTGCGCCCCGCCAGCCCCGGCTCCCGCGCCAGCCGCCGGGCCAGCGCCCGGGTCTCGACACTGGCCGAGGGGCAGAGGGGCGCGCCGGGGCAGGCATCGATGCCCAGCAGCGGATCGCCCGGATCGGTGATCGCGTGGTCAGGCGCATGGGCGACGGCCCGTCCGCCCTCCAGCACAAGGCAGCGCCAGGGCGTGACCCGCACGGCCTGGGCCCCCGCCGCCTTCAGGATCTCCGGCAGACGCCCGGCCCGGGCCTGGCCGAAGGCAAAGCCCACCACCGGCCCGATCCGTGTCATCCCCGGCCCCCGCGGAGCGGCGCGCCCGGCGCAGGGCGCAACGCCCGTCCACGCCTCGGGCAGCGGCACAGCCTCCAGCAGCCGCGCCATCCGCGTCATGCGCCGTAGGGTGGGGCTTGCCCCACCGCTTGCCCGCCCGGCCGCCACGGCGAACCACTCCGCCAGCTCGACCACCCGGTCCACGGCCTCGTCCTCGCGCACCGCCCGCCCGCTGGCCGCGCCATCGGCCCGCAGCACCAGCCCGCCATCCGCACCCGTCTCCAGCCGGATATCGGCCGAGGCGCCTTCCAGCCACAGCGCCGCCCCGGCATCGACGGCAAATCCGAACTTCGCCGGCAGCTCCGGCAGATCGGCCAGCCGCGCCAGCAGCGCCTCGGCCAGCCGCGCGGTCCGGTCCCCGGTTCGCCAGTCCGGCGCCACCAGCACGTTCCGCCGCCCTTCAAGGCCCGGATCCACGTCCAGCAGACCAAGCCGCGCCAGCTCCTGCAACAGCGCCTCGTGATCGGCCTCGGCCACGCCCCGCAGCTGCAGGTTGGCCCGGCTGGTGATGTCGATCACCCCCGATCCGTAGCGCAGCGCCACGTCGCACAGCCCCTCGACCTGGGCCCGCGACAGCCGCGCCAGCCGCGGCCGCACCCGCACCACCAGCCCGTCGCCCGAGGCCATCGGCACCCAGGCGCCCGGGCACCAGCCCTTCACGCCGGGCGCCGCGGCAGCCCCGGCCCGCGCGCCCTCCGGCGCCTTGTCCGACGCCCGGCTCATTCCGCCGCCTCCAGCGCCGCCCGGATCGAATTCCGCCGGCTCTCCCACAGCCCCGCCGCCTGCAGCGCGCGGAACCGGTCCCACATCGCCGCATGGGCCTGCGGGTTTTCCTGCCTCAGGAAATCCTCCACCGCCGCATCCCCCAGCGTCGCATCGAAATAGAGATCAAACAGGTGATCCCCCACCACGCCCGCCAGATGCGCGAAAGCCGCCATGTGATCCAGCGTCGCCGCGATCTCCGCCGCGCCGCGGAACCCGTGCCTTTGCATGCCCGCGATCCAGCCCGGATGCGCCGCCCGTGCCTGCACGACCCGCGCGATCTCCTCGGGCAGGGCGCGCACCCGCACCGCGTCCGGATCGGTATTGTCCACGTGCCACAGCGCCGCCTTGCCGCCCGTCACCGCCTGCGCCGCGGCAAAGCCCGCCTCATGCGCGGCATAATCCGAGGCCAGCAGCAGATCGCTTTCCGCCAGGTCCTGCAGGTGCACGAAGGCATCCGCCTGCCGGACCCGGTCCCTGATCCCCTGGTCATCGCGCACCGGCTTCGCACCGTCCAGCGCCCAGGCGCTCGCCGTCAGCCAGGCCTCGCCGGCGCGCCGCTTCGCCTCTTCGGAATAGGTCTCCAGCGCCTCGCCCATGCCCAGCCCGTAGGACCCCGGCGCCGGCCCGTAGACCCGCGCCGCCTCGCGGCCCACATAGGGGTTGAAATCCACCGCCTCGTCCCGCGCCGCCAGCAGCCGCACCGCCTGCGCAAACAGCGTCGCCAGCGTCGGAAACACGTCCCGGAACAGCCCCGAGACCCGCAGCGTCACGTCGATCCTCGGCCGGTCCATCTCGGTCAGCGGCACCACCTCGATCCCCGAGACCCGCTCCGATCCCGCGTCCCAGACCGGCGTCACGCCGACCAGCGCCAGCGCCATGGCAAACTCTTCCCCGGCGGTCCGCATCGTCGCTGACCCCCAAAGATCCACGACCACGCCCCTCGGCCAGTCGCCTTCCTCCTGCAGATGCCGTCGCACCAGCTCCTCGGCCAGCCGCTTGCCCTGCCGGTAGGCCGCGCGCGTCGGCACCGACCTCGGATCGGTCGTATGAAGGTTCCGTCCCGTCGGCAGCACATCGCTGCGCCCGCGATAGGGCGACCCGGACGGCCCGGCCTCCACGAACCGCCCCGCCAGCGCCGTGGCCAGGGCCCTGCGCTCCGCCACCGCCGACGGCCCCGCATCAAAGACACCGCCAGCCGCAGGCGCCCGCCCGAAGACGTGCAGACCGTCGCCGAACTGGCTCTCCTTCACGTCGCAGACAAAGCGGTCGATCCGGGTGATCGCCTCGGCCGCGCAGGCGCCGGCCTCCAGCCCCAGGTCCTGCTCCAGCCCCAGCGCCTGCGCCTCGCCGCGAATATCCTCCTGCAGCGCATCGCGCCGCCGCGGGTCCAGCCCGTCGGCATTGGAGAACTCGTCCAGAAGCGCCTCCAGCCGGGCCAGCCGCTCCGGCGTGCCGGAATCCCGCAGGGGAGGGGGCACATGCCCGATCGTCACTGCACCGATCCGCCGCTTGGCCTGCGCCGCCTCGCCGGGATCGTTCACGATGAACGGGTAGATCACCGGCAGATCGCCCACCAGCGCCTCGGGCCAGCATTCCCCCGACAAGGCCACCGCCTTGCCCGGCAGCCATTCAAGCGTGCCATGCGCGCCGATATGCACCAGCGCCCGCGCCCGCGCCCTCAGCCACAGGTAGAACGCCACGTATCCATGCCGTGGCACCCGGGCGAGGTCGTGGTATTCGTCCTCCCGCGCCGCCACGTCCCCGCGCTCGGGCTGCAGCGCCACCACGGCCTCGCCCACCCGGATCGCGGCAAATTCAAAGGCCCCGTCCACAACTGCCGGATCCTCCTCCGCCGCGCCCCAGGCCGCCCGCAAATCCGCCCTCAGCCGCTCCGGCACCCCCTCCAGCGCGGCACCATAGTCCTTCAGCGAAAACCGCAGACGCCCGGCCTGCAACGCGCCCGCCAGATCCTCGGGCGCCGCATGCCCCAGGTCCTCCAGCATCGCCCGGGCCGAGGCCAGCGCATCCAGCCCCACGGCATGACCGATCTGCCAGTTCTTGCCCGGATAGGTCGACAGCACCAGCGCGACCTGCCCGCCGTGCCCCGCCTGCAGGCCCAGCCAGCCACTGACCCGATCCGCCAGCGCCTCGACCCGCGCGCCTTCGGCCACATGGGCCACCCGCGCGAATTCCAGCGCCGGATCCCGCGCCTGTTCCTCCTTGAACGACACCACGCCGCCCGAAATCCGCCCGTCCACCTCCGGCAACACCACATGCATCGCCAGGTCGGCGGGCGACAGCCCACGCTCCGCCTCCGCCCAGGCCGCCCGGCCCGAGGTCGCAAGCGCCGCCTGGAACACCGGCACACCGCCGGCATCCAGCGGCGACACCCCGCCTGACCCTTTCCCCGAAAACGCCGTCACGTTCACGATCGCCGCCGGCTCCAGCGCCCTGACCCAGCGCTCCATCCAGCCCGCCGCCTCCGGCGCCTTCAGCGACGGCGCAAACAGCCCCATCACCTCGCAGCCACGCGCGCGCAACGCCCCGAACAAGGCCTCGACCGGTCCCAGATCCGCCGCCGCAAGATAGGACCGGTAGAACACCACCAGCACTTTCTTCTTGGGAGAAATACCTCTCGGGGGGGGCTCGGCCCCGCCGAGCCGGGGGGCAGACAGCCCCCCTCCGACCGCGCCAAAGGCGCCAACCGCGGGACAGCACAGCCCGCTCTCCGGCACCCATCCGCCCACCAGCGGCAGCGCCTTCGCCCCCCTGACCGGCCCGGCATACAGCCCCGCCGCCAGGGCCAACTGCGCCAGCGCCGCCTGCGCCGCCACCGCGCCGCCGGTGTCGCACAGATGCCGCAACCGCCGCAGCGTCGAGACCGGCAGCGTCGAATAGCCGTCCAGCGCCGGATCGTCCCGCCCGTCCGCCGGCAGCACCGCCAGCGCCAGCCCGCTCCGCTGCGCCAGGTCGCGCAGCTGGTCCAGCCCATAGCGCCAATAGGGCACTCCGCCGATCAGCCGCACCAGCACCGCCCTGGCGGCGCCCAGCGTCTTCTCGACATAGGTATCGACCGACAGCGGATGCTTCAGCGCCGCCAGGTTCGCCAGCCGCAACGAGGGCATGCGCCCGGCGCCGCCCCCGCGATGCCAGCCGGCGGCGAAGGCGCCCAGGTCACTGTCGGAAAACGACAGCACCACCAGCTCGGCCGGCGACTGGTCGAGGTCGACGGGCGTGTCGCTCTCCTCCAGTCCCTGGCGCTCGCGAAAGACGACATGCATGGCTCAGCCCAACAGCACCTCGTGGATCTTCGCCGGCGCGATATCGTCATGCTCGGCGATCACCACCAGCTTGCCCACACGCGCGTCGCCATTCCACATCCGGTCATACTGGTGGCGCACTCGCGCGCCCACCGCCTGCACCAGCAGGCGCATCGGCTTGCCCGACACGGCCGCATAGCCCTTCACGCGCAGGATGTTCTGCTCCTTCGCCAGCCGCTCGATCTTTGCCACAAGCTCGGCGGGGTCGGCCAGCTCGGGCACCTCGACCACGATCGAATCGAAATCCTCGTGGTCATGCTCCGGCACACCGTCATGATGGCTGGGCCGCCCGTCCAGGTCGTCCTCGGCCGCCGCTTCCAGCCCCAGGATCACCCGCGGATCCACCGCGCCCTCGGCCACCTCGATCACCGGCAGGCTGCGGGGCGCTTCCGCCGCGATGACCGCCCTGGCCTTCGCCACGCCCTCGGCCCCGGCGAGATCCGGCTTGGTCAGCAGGATGATGTCCGCGCAGGAGATCTGGTCCTCGAAGACCTCCGACAGCGGGGTTTCATGGTCGATGCTGTCATCCGCCATCCGCTGCGCATCCACCCGCGCCACGTCCGGCGCGAACCGCCCGGCGGCCACGGCCTCGGCATCGGCCAGCGCGATCACGCCGTCCACGGTGATCCGGCTCTTGATATCGGGCCAGTCGAAGGCCTTCAGCAGCGGCTTCGGCAGCGCCAGGCCGGAGGTCTCGATCAGGATGTGATCGGGCCGCGGCTCCAGCGCCATCAGCGCCTCGATCGTGGGGATGAAATCGTCGGCCACGGTGCAGCAGATGCAGCCGTTGGCCAGCTCCATGATGTTCTCTTCGGGGCAGTCGGGGATCGCGCAGCCCTTCAGGATCTCGCCATCCACGCCGACATCGCCGAATTCATTCACCACCACGGCCAGCCGCCGGCCGCCGGGGTTCTGCATCAGGTGGCGGATCAGGGTCGTCTTGCCGGATCCGAGGAAGCCGGTCACGACGGTGACGGGCAGTTTTTCAAGCGTGGTCATTCGGGCAGCTCCAGGGGGGGAATGCGGGCGATGCAGTTCTTGCGGAAATGGACGGGACGTTCGCGCCAGGGCACGAGCCCGTTTTCGGTGTCGAGGTAACGCGTCACGCCCTCGACGATGGTCTCGACCGATGCCTCCTGGGCATCGAGGTTGCCATAGACATAGGTCCAGCGTTTCGGCCCGCCGCGCAGGGCGACCGAACAGCCGTGATCACAATTCGACAGGCACTCGACGGCATGCAGGCGCACGCCGTCCGGCAGACCGGCTTGCCGCAGCGCGGCATGAAGCTTCACGCCGGGCCGGTCGGCCTCGTCCTCCACCGGCAGCCCCATTTTGCATTTTGTACAAATCAGCAAATCCACCGGTTCGCCCCCGGTTTCGCCTTTGTACAAAACGGAACAATCGTCCATCGCGCCCTCGCATGTCTTTCGCATGTCTCTGGGGCAGGCCGGGACCGCTTGTGTCAAGCAAACCCGCCACCGACACACCCCGTCCGGTACCGTCATTCGTCGCTGGCAGGTCTCCCGGCTTGCGGATGTCAGGCCCCTTGGGGCGCCTGTCGGACAGCCTGCCTTCCCGATTTCTCAGTGGCATTGGCCGGCCTCTCCGGTCACGGTCGCGGGGGCGGCTGCGCTTCGGGGCCGCTTTGAACAGGCCCCTATCGCATTCCCTTTTCACCTGTCCTAAGACAGGCACCAGCAGGGCGCGACCATCAAGGGACGCCCGGCATAAGTCAAGCGGCGAAAACGGGGGCAGGGACCATGTCATCGGGCGACTTCGACCTTGTGGTCTGGGATTTCGACGGCGTGCTGAACGCCAATATCGTCGATGGCCGCTTTGTCTGGGCCGATGGCCTGGAGAGGGATCTTGGCATTGATTCCAATGCCTTTTCCGATTTCGTCTTCCGCTCCGGCCGGATGCGCGAGGTGATCTCGGGCCGGCTTGACCTGCACGACCTGGTGGGGCCGTGGCTGGCCGATCAGGGCCATGCCATCAACGCGCGGGACTTTGTCGCCTACTGGTGGAAGAAGGACGCGCGCCCGGACCGGGAGATCATCGCGCTGTCCGAACGACTGTCCGAACGGCTGGCCGTGCGGCAGGTCATCGGCACCAACAACGAACAGCACCGCGCGCGCTACATCGAAGAGGACATGGGCATCGGCCGGCTGGTCGAGCGGATCTTCGCCTCGGGCCGGATGGGCGTGGCCAAGCCCGATGCGGGCTTCTTCCGGCAGATCGAGGATTGGGCCGGCGTCCCCTCCGACCGGATCCTGCTGATCGACGATCTGGGGAAAAATATCGCGTCCGCTCAGAACCTTGGCTGGCAGGTCTTCCATTTCACGCCCGCCACCCGGGCGGCGCTTCCCGCACGGCTGGGGCTTTGACATGCCCGCGCTGATGATCCAGGGCACCGGCTCCAACGTGGGCAAATCCATGCTGGTCGCGGGCCTGTGCCGCGCCGCCCGCCTGCGTGGCCTCAGCGTCGCGCCCTTCAAGCCGCAAAACATGTCCAACAACGCCGCCGTCACCGCCGACGGGGGCGAGATCGGCCGCGCCCAGGCGTTGCAGGCGCAGGCCTGCGGGCTGGAGCCCGTGACCGACATGAACCCCGTCCTGCTGAAGCCCGAGACGGATGTGGGCGCGCAGGTCGTGGTGCAGGGCCGGCGGCTGACCACCACCAGGGCCGCCGACTACGCGCGCCTGAAACCGACGCTCATGACCTCGGTTCTTGAAAGTTTCCAACGGCTTGAGGCCGCCCATGACCTGGTGATCGTCGAAGGCGCCGGCAGCCCGGCCGAGGTCAACCTGAGGCAGGGCGACATCGCCAACATGGGCTTTGCCGTGGCCGCAAAGGTCCCCGTGATCCTTGCCGGAGACATCGACCGCGGTGGCGTCATCGCCCAGATGGTCGGCACCCAGGCGGTGCTTTCGCCCGAAGACGCCGAGCGGGTAAAAGGCTTCCTGATCAACAAGTTCCGCGGCGATCCCCGGCTGTTCGACGACGGCTATTCCTTCATCGCAGACCGCACCGGCTGGCCCGGGTTCGGCGTCTGCCCCTGGTTTCCCGAGGCCTGGCGTCTGCCGGCCGAAGACGCGCTCGACATCTCCTCGGGCCCCGCGACCGAAGGGCTGCACGTGGTCTGCCTCGCCCTGTCACGGATCGCCAATTTCGACGATCTCGACCCGCTGTCGCAGCATCCCGGGGTGCGGGTGACGATGCTGACGGCCGGGCAGGCGCTACCGGGTGACGCCGACCTCGTGATCCTGCCGGGCAGCAAATCCACGCGTGGCGATCTGGCGTTCCTGCGCGCCCAGGGATGGGATGTGGACCTTGCCGCGCATCGGCGCAGGGGCGGGGCGATCCTGGGAATTTGCGGGGGATACCAGATGCTTGGCACCTCTGTCTCTGACCCCGAGGGGATCGAGGGGCCGGCCGGCGACACCCCCGGCCTGGGGCTTTTGAACGTCGAAACCCGGATGAGCCCCGACAAGCGGCTGACCCGCGCCACCGGTCGCCACCTGGCCACGGACAGGGCCTTTTCGGGCTACGAGATCCACATCGGCCGGACCGAGGGAGCCGATTGCGCGCGCCCCTTCGCCGAGGTCGATGGCCGCCCCGAAGGCGCCACCAGCCCCGACGGCAAGGTCATGGGCAGCTACCTTCACGGCCTGTTCCGCGACGATGGCTTCCGCACCGCATTGCTGGCCGGCCTGGGCGTCACCGGCGCCGCCACCGCGTTTGACGCGGGCGTCGAAGCCGCGCTTGACGCGCTGGCCGCCCACCTGGAAACCCATCTCGACATCGACGGTCTGATCGCCCTGGCGCGCTGACCACGCCTTGCCCCGCACGCGACCAGGCCCCGGCGCGCCGCCCGGCCTGTCTTCCCCTGTCCCGACGGCGCTGCGTCTTTGCCTGCGCCGCGAGCCTTGTCGGCGGAGCTCCACTTGAATGACAGGGGCGACGCCGCGCGATCTCTGTACATGGGCGGGTCAGGACCCATATCATGACCATGCCGCGGCGCGGAAAGAGCAATCGCCGCGGCGAGGAAAGGGCGATGCATCACAGCGACAACCGCAACCTGATCGACGCTCTGCGGGCGGCGGCCCATTCGGGCTCTGACCGCAGGATCACCATGTACGACGGCCGCTGCCGGCCGGTGAGCGACCGCAGCTATCAGGATTTCCTGGACGCGGCCCGGGCCATGGCCGGACGCCTTAGCGCGCGCGGCGTGGTCCCGGGCGACCGGGTCCTGATCTGCCTGCCGAATTCCTGGGACTGGCTGGATTGCTGGCTGGGCGCCGTCTGGCTCGGCGCGATGCCGGTGGCGGCCTCTCCGGGGCTGGCCATGGGCTCGGGCTCCTTCTTGGCCGAGAAGACCTTCGGCATCGCCGCCCGGCTTGGCGCGCGGATGGTGATCTGCGGCGAGGGGCTGCGCAAACGCGCCGACATGGCGCCCGAGGGCTGCGATGTGATCACACCCGCCCTGCTGAGCGGGACAGAGGCGGCGCCGGGGCCCGAGCCCTTTGATGCGGCGCCGGAAGACGTGGCCTATATCCAGCTCACCAGCGGTTCCACCGGGGCGCCGAAGCCGGCGCAGGTGACGCACCGGGGCATGATGCACAACATCTGGGCCATGTTCGACGCCGCCACCCGCCGCCGCGCGGGCGTGGCGCCCCGGTCGGGGACGACATGGCTGCCGCTTTACCACGATTTCGGGTTGGTCATGACGATCGGCGGCATTCTCAACGGCGTCGACGTGGCGGTCTTTCCGCCCAATGCCTTCCTCGCGCGGCCCCACGAATGGCTGCGCCTTCTGGGCGAGATGGACGCGCCGATGTGCGGCATGCCCAATTTCGGCGTGCACCACGCGGTCAACAAGGTCAGCGAGGCGCGGCTGGCCAAGATGGACCTGTCCGGCTGGCACACCTGCTTCATCGGGGCCGAGATGACGCGGGCCGAGACCCTGTCGGATTTCATGGGCAAGTTCTCGGAGGCCGGTTGCCCGGCCGAGATGCTCGCGCCCTCCTACGGCATGGCCGAGGCGACGCTGGGCGTGACGCTGGACCAGAAGGCCGTGGGTCTGCGCATCGGCATATCCGAGCCCGACGACCGGGGCGACCGTGTCGATGTCGTCTGCTGCGGCGCGCCCCTGAAGGAGACCGAGCTGAAGATCATGGGCCCCGAGGGCGAGATGCCCGAAGGCCACGTGGGCGAGGTCTGGCTGCGCGCCGGCGGTCTGGTCTCGGGCTATTTCGGCGCGCCGGGCCTGACGAAGGACGCCTTTGTCGACGGCTGGTTTCGCACCGGCGACCTGGGCTTCATGCGGCGCGGAGAGATGTACCTGACCGGTCGCGCCCGCGAGGTGCTGATCCTGGACGGGACCAGCTACATGCCCGACGAGATCGAGCAGCTGGCCGAGGGAGAGGGCGGATCGGGCGCCATGGAACGCGCCGCCGCCTTTACCGTGACCCGCGACGGCTCCGGCACGGTGGCGGTGCTGGTGGTCGAGGTCGACAGGCGGTCGGCGCCCGAGATGCTCGAGGACATGGCCGGCCGCATCAGCCGACGCATGACGCGCGAGCTGGGTATTGCGCCCGGCGAGATGCTCTTTGTGCCGCGGGGCGCGATCCCGCGCACCACCAGCGGCAAGCTTCAGCGCGGCGCCCTGCGCGAGGCGTACATGGGCGGCTCCCTGACCCCCTTGCCCAGCGGGCAAGGATAGGGTTCTTATGCATCCGAACGCATGCACCCCCTTTGACACGCCGGCCCGTCGCCGGCGATGTTAGCGGGAACATGCCGGAGGACATGTCCCGGTGGGGTGACCCGGCGGGACATTTTGCAAAAAAGAGGGAGAGCGCCATGTTCATCGGTCTGGACCTGGGCACATCCGGGCTGCGCGCCCTGCTGGTGACGGAGACGGGCGACGTTGTCGGCCAGGCCGAGGCGGCCTATCCCGCCGAGCACCCGCATCCGGGCTGGAGTGAGCAGGACCCCGCCGACTGGATCCGCGCCCTGGGCACCGTGCTGACCGAACTGCGCGCCGCCCATCCCGAGGCGATGGCGGCGGTGAAGGGGCTGGCGACCTCAGGGCACATGCACGGGGCGGTGACGCTGGATGCCGGGGGCGCGGTGCTGCGCCCGGCGATCCTGTGGAACGACACGCGCAGCCATGCCGAGGCCGCCGAGCTTGATGCGACGCCCGGCGTGCGCGACCTGTCGGGCAACATCGTCTTCCCGGGCTTCACGGCGCCAAAGCTCGTCTGGATGGCGCGGAACGAGCCCGAGCTTTTCGCCCGCGTGGCCACGGCCATGCTGCCCAAGGATTACCTGAACCTCTGGCTGACCGGGCGCGCGACCTCCGAGATGTCGGATGCCGCCGGGACCTCGTGGCTGGACGTGGGCGCGCGCGCCTGGTCCGACGAGTTGCTGGCCGCCTCGGGCATGCGCGCCGACCAGATGCCCGAGCTTCTGGAAGGTTCGGACGTGGTCGGCCCGGTGCTGCCGGAGCGCGCGGCCGAACTGGGCCTGCCCGAGGGCTGCCTGGTGGTGGCCGGCGGCGCGGACAATGCCGTGGCGGCCTGTGGCATCGGCGCGCTGGGGGAAGGGCAGGGGTTCGTCTCGCTCGGGACCTCGGGCGTGCTGCTGGCCGGGCGCGATGGTTTTGCGCCCCGGGCCGAGAGCGCGGTGCACACCTTCTGCCACGCGATCCCCGGCGCCTGGTACCAGATGGGTGTCGTGCTGGCCGCGACCGACAGCCTGAACTGGCTGGGCCGCATCACCGGCGAGAGCCCGGCGGCACTGACCGGCGCTTTGGGCGACGATCTGCAGGGGCCGGGGCCTGTGCGCTTCCTGCCGTACCTGTCGGGCGAGCGCACGCCGCATAACGACAGCGTCCTGCGCGGCGCCTTCCTGAACCTCGATATCGCGACCGACCGCACGGCCATGGCCAAGGCGGTGATGGAGGGCGTCAGCTTTGCCCTGCGCGATTGCCTCGACGCGCTGAAGGGCACCGGCGCGCGGCTTGACCGGGTGATCGCCATCGGCGGCGGGGCGCGCTCTCTCTACTGGTGCAAGCTGCTGGCGACCGTGCTGGACCTGCCCGTCGACCGGCCCGAGGCGGGCGAGTTCGGCGCGGCCCTGGGTGCGGCGCGGCTGGCGATCTGCGGGGTGACCGGCGCCGATCCCTCCGCCGTCATGACCCCGCCCGCCATCGCCGAGACCATCGACCCCGATCCAACCCTCGTTCCCGCATTCGCCGAGGCCCAGGCCCGGTTCCGCGGCAGCTATCCGCAAGTGAAGGAGTTGCAATGAGTTTTTTCGCCGACATCGCCCCGCTCAAATACGAGGGGCCCGAGAGCACCTCGGACCTGGCCTTTCGCCATTACGACCCCGACAAGGTGGTCATGGGCAAGCGGCTTGAGGATCACCTGCGCTTTGCCGTGGCCTACTGGCATTCCTTCGCCTGGGAAGGCGGCGACCCCTTCGGCGGCCCGACGTTCATGCGGCCCTGGCAGCAGGCGGCCGACATGGACCATGCGCGCGCCAAGGCCGACGCGGCGTTCGAGCTTTTCGACATCCTGGGCCAGCCCTTCTTCTGCTGGCACGACGCCGATGTCCGCCCCGAGGGCGCGACCTTCGCCGAGAGCCTGAAGAACTTCGAGGAGATCATCGACTATTTCCTTGGCAAGATGGAGAGCCGCAAGGTCAAGCTGCTTTGGGGCACGGCGAACATGTTCAGCCACCGGCGGTTCATGTCGGGCGCCTCGACCAACCCGGATCCGGATGTCTTTGCCTGGTCGGCGGCGACGGTGAAGGCCTGCATGGATGCGACCATGAAGATGGGCGGCCAGAACTACGTGCTCTGGGGCGGGCGCGAAGGCTACGAGACGCTGCTGAACACCGACATGGGCCGCGAGATGGACAACATGGCGCGGTTCCTGTCGATGGTCGTCGACTACAAGCACAAGATCGGGTTCGAGGGCACGATCCTGATCGAGCCCAAGCCGCAGGAGCCGTCGAAGCATCAGTACGATTACGACGTGGCGACCTGCTACGGCTTCCTAAAGCGCTACGGGCTGGAAAACGAGGTCAAGCTGAACATCGAGCAGGGCCATGCGATCCTGGCCGGCCACAGTTTTGAACACGAGCTGGCGCTGGCCGGCGCGCTGGGAATGCTGGGCTCGATCGACATGAACCGCAACGATTACCAGTCGGGCTGGGACACGGACCAGTTCCCCAACAACACGCCCGAGGTGGCGCTGGCCTATTACTACGTGCTGAAGGCCGGGGGCTTCTCGACCGGGGGCACCAATTTCGACGCCAAGCTGCGGCGGCAGTCGCTGGATCCGCAGGATCTGGTGGCGGCGCATGCGGGCGGCATGGACATCTGCGCGCGCGGGCTGATGGCGGCGGCGGCGATGATCGAGGACTGCGGCCTGCAGGCGGCGCTGGACGCGCGCTACGCCGGCTGGGACACGCCCGAGAGCAAGGCGATGCTGGACAGCGACCTTGGGTCGATCTTCGACAAGGTCGTGGCCGGAGGGATCGATCCGCAGCCGAAATCCGGCAAGCAGGAGATCCTGGAGAACTACGTCAACCGCTTCGTCTGATCCGGAGCGCGGACGGGGATCGGGGGGCGTCTGCGACAGCAGGCGCCCTTTTCATTTGGATGCCAAGCGGAGGCATTGCGCCGGCTTCGCCGGCGCCCGGCCGCAAAGAGAAAGCGCCGGCTCTGCCGGCGCTTTCTCTTTGCGGAACCACTCGGGCAGGGGGGCGACGCGCCTCAGAAGTCCTTCGAGAAGAACAGGCCGAGCGCGCTCTGGCCCTCGCTGTCGACGGTGCCCTTGGCGGTGATCCGGTCGGTCAGGTCGAGGTTCAGGTTCAGTTCCGTCCGGCCTTCGGTGTTCACCGTCACGTCGGTATAGATCTCGTCCGACAGATACGCGCCGACGCCGACCTGGGCATTACCCTCGGAATCCGTCGTCAGGTCCAGCGAGGCCGCCCCCAGCGAGTTCCGCGCCGAGCCCAGCAGCCCGCCGTCGGCGCCCACGGTCCCGGTCAGGATCGCCAGCGAATTGGCCAGCTGCGCGATCCGCAGCGGCGACAGGTTGGCGAACTGGTCGCCGAAGATCAGCATCCCCAGCGCCTCTTCCGCCGGGCGGTCGGGGTTCGAGGTCACCTCGACCTGCGGCGCCTGCAGCGGGCCGTAGATGTTGATCATGGCGGTCCCTGCCGAGGAGGTGTTGGAGGCTTCGAAGTCGATGTAGGGATCGAAGCTGCCCTCCAGCGTCACCTGCCCGCGGTCGAGCTCCAGCCGCCGTCCGACGATGTCGAGCCGTCCGCGGATCAGGTCGATCTGGCCGGCCGGCACGATGTTGTTCGTCGTGCCGCGCAGCGTCAGCCCGCCGCCCAGTTCCGCATCCAGCCCGCGGCCGCGCACAAAGATCTGCTGCGGCGCCGAGATCGTGACGTTGAGCCCGTAGCCCGGTCCGCCGCCGCCTTCGCCGCCCTCGCTGTCCTCCGCGCTCTCGGTCAGCCCGGCGCGTTGCCGCGTCAGGTAAGAGGCCCGATCCTCGCCCTCGTGCCGGATGTTCGGGATCGGCGATCCGCCGGCCCCGCCCGAGGTAGCGGCGATGTTCAGCTCGGTCCGGCCCACGTTGACGACGCCGCTGATCTGGCCATTGCCCACCAGCGGCCCGTCGATGCCGACCTGGCCGTCCAGCACCGTGCGATAGAGCGCCTGATCGGTCAGGACCATGCCGTTCATCACGACGTCGATGCCCGAGTTGTACGGCGCCGACAGGGTCACCGGCCCGTTGACGGTGAAGCTGCCGCCGTCGAGCCACTGGCCGCGCAGGTCGATCTGCGCCTGGCCATTGTTCAGCGCGATGCGCCCGGTCAGCGGGTCGATCTGGCCGAAGATCTGCGGGATCGCGACCCGCGTGCCCGGCAGGTCGATGGTGCCCGAAAGCGATTGCAGCGCGGGCTGCCCGTTGAGGCGCAGGTTGAACTGCGCCGGCCCGGACACGGCCATGGGCGAGATGAAGGCATTGGCCGCCGCCAGCAGCGCCTGGCCCTGCGCCGTGACATCGGCGGTGCCATTGGCCTGGTTGTAGCTGCCGGCCACCCGCGCATCGAGCCCGGCTGGCCCGGTCGAGCTGCTGTCGATGGTCCAGCGGTCGCCGTTGCGCGAGGCGGTGCCCTGCGAGCGCAGCGTGCCGGGGAAATCGGGCACGAAGCGCTCCACCCGGGCCAGCGTCGCCTCGTAGGTCACATTTGCCGCGCCCTGCGGGGTCAGCGAGCCACTGGCGTTCAGCGTGACCCCGGCCGTGCCATCGGCGGTGACATTGCCGGAGTAGGCCCCGTCCGAGCCTTCGCTGGCGGTGCCCTGAAGGCGGACATTGCCCGACAGCTGGTCCACGAAGGCGCCGACCTGGGCCAGCAGCGCATTGAAGGTCACGCTCTTCTCGGCCTCGCCATAGGCGCCCCGGGCGCTCAGCGTCGATCCGTTGGCGGTATTGGCCTCGACCGTGCCGCGATAGGCGTTGTCGCGCTCTTCGACATTGGCGGTGACCGTGGCGCGGCCCGGCATCTGGGGCACGAAGGCGGCGAGGTTCATCAGCTCGGCATTCAGCCGGCCCTTGGTCTGGCCCGGCCCGTAGGTGCCGGTGGCGTTCAGGCGGCTGCCGTCGGCGGCATTGGCCTGCACGGTGCCGTCATAGGCCTCGCCGGTCTGGGTGACCTCGCCGGTGACGCTGGCCCGCCCGGCCATCTGCGGCACGAAGATGCCAAGGTTGGTCAGCGCGGCGTCGAACTGCGCCTGCAGCTGGTCCGGCCCATAGGTGCCGCGCGCATTGGCGGTGCTGCCATCGGCGGTGCGGGCCTGGACGGTGCCGGTATAGGCCTCTCCGTCCTGCCGGACCTGGCCCGTGACGGTGGCGCGGCCGGGCATCTGCGGCACGAAGATCCCAAGGTTCGCCAGGGCGGCATCAAAGGTGCCCTCGGTCCGGCCCGGACCGTACGTCCCTTCGGCGTTGATCTCGGAGCCGTCGGCGGTCTCGGCGGTGAGGGTGCCGTCGTAATCCGATCCGTTCTGCTTGATCTCGCCGGTGATCGTCGCCTCGCCCGGAAGCTGGGGCACGAAGAGGCCCAGATCGGTGAGCACGCCGTTGATCGTGGCCTCGGTGCTGGCGGCGGCATAGGTGCCGTCGGCGACGATGGTGCTGCCATCGGCGGCGCGGACCTGCAGCGTGCCGGTGAAGCCGTTGGGATCCTCCGGCGCGGTCTGGATGCGGCCGGTGACATTGGCCTCGCCCGGCAGCTGGGGAACGAAGATGCCGAGATCGGTCAGCGTCGCGTTCAGCCGGGCGTTGGTGGCGGCGGGACCATAGGTGCCGTCGGCGGTGATCTCGCTGCCATCGGCGGTTGAGACGTTCAGGTCTCCGGTAAAGATCTCGCCGTCCTGGGTGATGTCCGCCGACAGCTGCGCCTCGCCCGGCAGCTGCGGAACGAAGACGCCGAGATCGTCGAGGCTGCCCTGCACGTTGGCGCGGCTTGCGCCGTCCTCGTAGCGGCCGTTGGCTGTCAGGCTGATGCCTTTCGGCGCCGTGAGATCGACGTTGCCGACATAGGCTTCGCCGTCCTGTTGCAGGTCGCCGGTGATCCGCCCGGGGCCGGGCAGATCGGGGACCACGCGCGCCAGGTCGTCGACCTCGGCGTCGAAGGTCAGCTGGGTGCCGGTCGAACTCAGCGCGCCCTGCGCCTCGGCGGTGATCGCGGTGCCGTCGATGTTGAACGCGCGCAGGGTCACGCCGGTTTCGTCGCGGGCGGCGTCGATCACCAGGTCGGTCTGACCGGTCAGCAGCGGATCGACCTCGGCGATGCCGGCCTGCAGATCCTGCGCGGTGCCGGTCAGGCGGATGTCGAAGGCACCGCTGAGCGGCACGACATTGCCTTCAAGCCGGGCCGAAAGCGCGCCGGCCAGCGGCCGGTCGGCCAGCGCGTCGAAACGCGACAGATCCGCGACGGTGAGCTGGGTCGTCGTGTCCAGTTCCAGCCCGCTGTCCAGCCCGTCGAGCGTCGCGTCCACGGTGGCCTGCAGCCCGCCGCCGGTGAAATTCATCGCCTCCAGGATCAGCTCGCCGGCGTTGATCAGGCGGAACCCGCCATCAAGGCTGACCGTGTCGCCGATCGCCTTGTCCAGCGCGGCATCCGACATCGCCAGCCCGGCGATCTCGGCGTTGATCGTGCCGCCGATCAGATCGTCGTCAGGCGTAGCGCCGGTCTGGCCGCTGCCGGTGATCGTCGCCGTGTCCAGGGTGAATTCGCTCGAGGCCAACCCCTCGACATCCAGGTCCAGCGCCCAGTCGCGGCTTTCGGTGACGTCGTAATTGGCGCTCAGGCTCACCTGTTCGACCGTGGTCACCTGGCCGGGGACGGGCAGGGTCACGACCTCGCCGGTCACGGGGCGGATGCCGCCCTGCAGCACCACGACCTGCACCGCGCCATCCGCGCCCATGTCCAGCGCGCCGTCCAGCGACAGCGCCTCGGAGCTGATGCGCAGCGCCTCGACCGACAGCGCGCCGTCGGGATTGCGCTGGCCGTTGGCCAGGATCCGGGTGTCACCGCCGAAGAACTCGTGGAACTGCTCGGGCAGGAGCGGGCGGATATCGCCGCCCAGATCGGCGGCAAAGCGCAGCGGGCCCTGTTCGACAGTGCCGTTGCCGGTGTCTTCGGGCGTCAGCCCCTGCAGCGTGACATCGCCGCCAAACCGCAGCTGGTCGTCGGTTTCCAGCGCCAGCGTGGCGACGAACTGCTCCAGCGGGCCGCGCCCGTCGATGCTCAGGTCGATCGAGGGGTTGCCGGGCAGGTTGGCCAGCGTGCCAACCAGGCCGCCGGGCGCCTCGGTCAGGCGGATGTCCAGGTCAAGCTGGCGGGTCGCGTTGTCGAAGCTGGTGTCGATCACCACGTCGTCGCTGTCCCGGTCCAGCCGGTCCAGGTTCAGCAGCGCATCCAGCGTGCCGTCTTCAAGCCTGACATTGCCGTCCAGGCTCAGCGTGGCGGGGGTGCCCAGCACCGGCTCGCCCAGCTCGATCTCGGCGACCTCGATCTGGCCGATGTTGATCGCCACCGGAAGTTCCGGCACCTGGAACGGCGTGGCCTCGGGCGTGGGGAGATCCTCGGCCGTGGGGGTGGTTGTTCCCGGCGGGCGGGCGACGATGATCTTCTCGGCCGACAGCTCGTTGACCGAGAAGCGTCCGCGCACCAGCGCCAGGCGGTTCCAGTCCAGCACCGCGTTTTCCAGCGTGAACCAGACGCCGGTGTCGTCCGACACCTCGATGCGCCGGATCGTCGCCCGGGACGACAGCGCGCCCTCCAGTCCGACGACGCGGATGGTGCGCCCGTCGCCCGAAAGCGTGTTCTCCAGCAGCCGCACCAGGCGGCCGCCGCTTTCCTCGTCGGCATCCTGCGCCAGCACCGGCGCCGCGGTGGAAAGGCTGAGGGCGGTGAGCCCGGCGATGGTGATCCTGGTGACGTAGAGGGTCAAAATGCCTGTCCGATCCCGATGTAGAATTGCAGCCCGTCGCCGGTGTCGCCGCCGACCGGATAGCCGACATCGACCCGGATCGCGCCGATCCCCGCCAGCGAGTAGCGCACGCCAAGGCCCGCGCCGGCCTGGTCCGGATCATCGCCGTCCACGAAGCTGTCCGGCCCGATCACGCCGTAATCGTAAAAGCCCACCACGGTGATCGCGTCTGTCACCCGGGTGCGCAGCTCGGCGCTGAGGCCCAGGAAGGATTTGCCGCCGGCCAGTTCGTCGCCCACCGGCACACCGAGCGACTGGTAGGGCTGGCCGCGGACGGTGTCCGCGCCGCCCGAGAAGAACAGCAGGTCCGGCGCCGTCCCGGTCAGCGACGAGCCCAGAACCGACCCGATCTGCGCGCGTCCGGCCAGCACGAAGCGTTCGCCGAGGCTGAGATAGGTGCGCCCGTCGACCAGCGCCGATACGCCGCCCTCGGTCTCGCCCATGCCCACGAAGGGGACGACATTGCCGCGCAGGTAGAAGCCCTCGCTGGCGTTGATCGGATCGTTGCGCTTGTCCCACTCGAGGCGCGAGGGCAGGCGGATCTCCTGGAACTCGCGGTTGTCGCCATAGGCGTCGTCCACGGTGCTGTAGAACGGGGTGAACGAGATCTCGCCGTTCAGCTCCTCGGAGAACACCCGGCGGATACCGGCGCCGCCATAGAGGTTGGTCGAGGTGTAATGCGGTTCGTCGTTGTACTCGATCCCGCCGAGGAAGAAGAGATCGTTGTCGGTGCCGAAATAGGCCGGCAGGTCGAGGCGGAAGGTCAGCTTGCCGTCAAAGCCCAGGTCGGAATAGTTCGTCCCGGTCTCGGCCACGATCTTCAGCCGCTCGGCACCGCCGAAGAGGTTGCGATGGATCCACTCGCCGGTGAGGGTGATGCCTTCGTCCGAGTCGATCTCGGCGCCGAAGGAGATCCGGCGCTTGAGCTGTTCGCCCACCACCAGCCCCATGTCCAGCGTGCCGTCCGGGTTGGGGGTGTCGGCCTCGCGCAGGGTGACGGAGGAAAACGCGCCGGTGCGCCGCAGCCGGCTGGTGACCAGGCTGACCTGCTCGGGATCGAACCGTTCGCCCTCCGGGTAGCCGGCAATGCGCAGGATGGCATCGGTGCGCACGTCCTTGTTGCCGGTGACGGTGAGGGGCCCGAAATCCAGCTCGGGCCCGGGCAGGACCTCGACCGAGACATCCAGCTTGGCCTCGGGGTGATCGGCGACGATGCGTTCCTGTCCCAGGCTGGCCTTGGCATGGCCGTCGTCGCGCCAGGCGTTGATCGAGGCCACGGCGGCGCCGCGAATCGTGCGGGTGCCGGCGGGCTCGCCCGTGCGAAAGCCCTCGGGCAGATCGGTGTCCGGCGCCAGCGGCCCTATCTCGGCCCGGCCGAAGGTGAAAAGCCGCCCGGGCTCCACGGTGATGTCGACCCGGTTGACCGCGTCCGGCGCGTCCAGCGGCGGGATCGAGGCGGCCTCGCGCCCGTCGACCATGATGTGGATCTCGGGCGAGAAATAGCCGGCATCGTAGAGCAGGCTGATCAGGGTCGCGTAATCGGCGCGCGCGGCGGCGATGATCTCTCCCGGCGTGTGGCGGGTGTCGTCTTCGTTCGACAGCGTCACGGTCAGGGAGCCGGCGGAAAGCCGCCGTTCCAGCCGCTCCGGCGCGCCGGGTGCCGAAAGCTCCGCCTCGAACGCAGGTGATCCCACGGGGGCCAGCGCCGGCAGAACCGCGAGTGCAAGGATGCGTCCGGACGGACGCCTTGTTTTCTTCAGTTTCGTCAAGCCGCCCGAGCCCAAATTATGTTCCCTCGTTTCCCACCTGTTTAGCAAACCCCGATCCTGACGTTAACGACTAATGCGCGCGACACGGACCAGCGGTGGCGGATGTTGCGCGATAACATCCCCCCGGCGCCTTGTCGTTTCACGCGCGCCCGGCCCGGCCGGCGCCAAGGTTGCCGGCACGCGGGCGCGGCGGGCTTTCAGATCGCGATCATCAGCGCCCAGCCGCCGAAGAAGGCCAGCGGGAACAGGTAGCGCGCGTGCCGGTCGATGCGCAGGGCAAGGTCCTCGCGCTCATGTGTTGCCAGCCGCGCGGTGTACAGCGCCTCCACCGAGGCCAGGAAGATCATCAGCACCGCCCAGATCACCATCCGGTCCATCACTGTCAGGTAGCCCACCGGCGGCAGGTGCGAGGCGATGGAGAAATTGAAGGCGATCGCCGTCAGCATCGCGGTGGCGCAGATGCCGATCTGGAACTCGTAGCGCGACGGCGGCACCCAGAAGATCACCCAGGACATCGCCACCACGATCACCAGCAGCAACAGCACCCGGTAGACGTAATAGGCCGAGTTCCTCTGCGCCTGCAGCTGCACCGTCGCGATCGAAACCTCGCGCTGGACCTGGGGCAGGAACCGCTCCTCTTCCTCAAGCGAGATGCCGCTGAAATTCCAGCCCTCGATGTTCAGCTTTTCGCCCAGGAAGGTCCGTTCGTAATCGGGCTCCAGGATGACCTCGGTGGTGCTGGCCTCGGGGATGCTGATCTCGATGCTGAAGACCTGGCTGTCGAACGGGAAGCGGCGCAGGTTGTGATAGGTGGAGATCTCGCCGATGTAGCGGTTCACCCAGACCACGCGGCCGCCGTCCTCGATGCCCAGGTCGTTGCGCGCGTTGCGGCGCTTCTGGGTCAGCCTCGAGGAATTGAGGATGTAGATCTCGGGAAACCAGACGCTGGTGACGGCAAACCGGCAGCCGACGAACTCGGCCAGTCGCGGATCGGTCCAGGTCATGCGGACATAGAAATCCAGGACCAGCTGCTGGTTCACGTCGTCCACGCCCAGAACGTCGGCCGCGCCGAAGCCCAGCGAAATCGCGGTGGGCAGCCCGTCCGGGTCGGGCCGGATGTCGCGCAGGTAATCTTCCGGAATATCGCAGGCCGAGGCGGCGGTGGCGCCCAGCATCACGACGACGACAAACAGCCTCAGCAGGGTCTGCCGGATGGCGCGGGCGACGGGCCCTGCGCCTCTAAAGGTCTTCGCGCGACGCATCTCGCCCCGCTGCCTCCCTCTGGACATGCGGGGCCGGGATCGGATCCGCACAGTGGATCCATCTGACACGGCGAAGGCGATCCGAGGAAGCGGATTCTTGCGGTGCGGGCGGGATGATTGCCGACCTGTGGCCGGCGCGTGTCCTTCGCCGGGCCGGAGCGGGGTGGCGGTTGCCCGACCTTCGGGCGCTCAGCCCTCGGCGCCCTCGTACCAGCGCACCAGCGCGGCGCGGCTCTCGTTGTCCATGTAGGTCAGGTTGGCGGGGGGCATCGCCATGCTCATCCCCGCCTGCAGGTAGATCTGGCGCGCGTGCATCGCCACGTCCTCGGGCGTCTCAAGATAGACGCCGCGCGGGGCGTGGGCCATGCCGTCCCACAGCGGCTCGCGCGCGTGACACATGGAACAGTTGCCCATCACGATGTCGGTCGCGTCCTCGAACCCCTCGGCGGCGGCGAATCGCGCGGCATGGGGCGGCAGGGCGGTGGCGTCCTCGGCGTATTCCACCGTGGGCCGGCCCGCGACCGACAGCGCCACGATGGCCAGGAACAGCGCCAAGGTCACGCCCCAGGTCCACCAGGGCATCCCCTTGCGCGCATGCATCGTGTTGAAGAAATGCCGGATGGAAACGCCCATCAGGAAGACCAGCGCCGCGATGATCCAGTTGTACTGGGTCGCGAAGGCCAGCGGGTAGTGGTTCGACAGCATCAGGAAGATGACCGGCAGCGTCAGGTAATTGTTGTGCAGCGACCGCAGCTTGGCGATCTGGCCGTATTTCGGATCGGGCGTTCGGCCCGCTTTCAGATCCTCGACCACGATCTTCTGGTTGGGGATGATGATGAAAAAGACGTTGGCCGTCATGATCGTCGCCGTGAAGGCGCCCAGATGCAGCATCATCGCCCGGCCCGTGAACACCAGCGTATAGGCCCAGCCCATCACGACGAGCAGCGCGAAGAGGACCAGCATCAGCCGCGTCGGCGTTTCGGCCAGGCCGGATTTGCACAGCCGGTCATAGACCAGCCAGCCGATCGTCAGCGAGGCGGCCGAGATCACGATGCCCAACCAGGACGGGATCGCGGTTTTGGACTGGTCGATCAGGAACAGCTCGGCCCCCGCCCAGTAGACCAGGACCAGCAGAGCGGCCCCGCTGAGCCAGGTCGAATAGGCCTCCCATTTGAACCAGGTCAGATGGTCGGGCATCTGGTCGGGCGCGACCAGGTATTTCTGGATATGGTAGAAGCCGCCGCCATGAACCTGCCATTCCTCGCCATCGGCGGGGCCGGGGATGTCGCGGTTCAGGCCGAGGTCCAGCGCGATGAAGTAGAACGAGGATCCGATCCAGGCGATGGCCGTGATCACGTGCAGCCAGCGGACCGCGAAGCTGGCCCAGTCGAGCAGGATGGGCAGGTCGAACATGAGCGTCTCCGTGTTGATGAGCCGGTTGTCCGAAGTTCCGGCGGGTTGATCAATGCTTAAGCGCGGCGGCGCCGGTCCGGGCAGGCTGCGCGCGGCGCCTTGGCCCATGATGCGGGCAGTTGGGCCGCGGTGTCGGGCCGGGCCGCGGGCACAGCCATCCGGTGCGCCCGCGGCCCGGCGCGCTCAGCTGCCCCGGTAGGTCGAATAGCCGAAGGGCGAAAGCAGCAGCGGCACGTGGTAATGCGCCGGTTCGGACATGCCGAAACGGATCGGCACCTGGTCCAGGAACCGAGGGCTTTCGGGCGGGGTGCCGGTGCGGTCCAGGTAGCTGCCCGCGTGGAACACCAGCTCGTAAGTGCCGGTTTCGAATTCCTCTTCCGGCAGGATCGGCCCGTCCGTCCGCCCGTCTTGATTGGTCGTCAGCGTGCGCAGATGGACCCGTTTGTCCCCGGCCAGGCGAAACAGCTCGATCTGCAGATCTTCCGCTGGGCAGCCCCGCGCCGTATCGAGCACATGGGTGGTCAGATATCCCGTCATCCTGGTCCTTCCCTGGATCGTCCCGGCGGGCTTTGCCGCCAAATTGAGCAAACGCTTGCCTTCTGACAGGTTTGCCCCTGAATTCTGACCACGCGCCGCGCCGCAGCGCAATAGAACGGAATTGGAAAGAAAAGAGGTCATCCATGAACCGATATCCCCGCGACCTGATCGGCTACGGCCCGAATACGCCCGACCCGCAATGGCCCGGCGGCGCGAAGATCGCCGTGCAGATCGTCGTGAACTACGAGGAAGGCGGCGAAAACAACCTGCTTCACGGGGATGCGGGGTCCGAGGCCTTCCTGTCCGAGATCGTCGGCGCCGCCCCCTGGCCGGGCCAGCGGCACTGGAACATGGAGACGATCTATGAATACGGCGCCCGTTCCGGGTTCTGGCGACTGCACCGGATGATGAAGGACATTCCCGTCACGGTCTACGGCGTCGCCACCGCCATGGCGCGCGGCCCCGAACAGGTCGCCGCGATGAAGGAGGCGGGATGGGAGATCGCCTCGCACGGGCTGAAATGGATCGAATTCAAGGACATGGAGCGCGACGAGGAACGCGCCATGATGGAGGAGGCGATCCGCCTGCACACCGAGGTCGTGGGCGAACGGCCGCGCGGCTGGTACCTGGGGCGGACCTCGATGCATTCGGTGGAGCTGGCCGCCGAAGAGGGCGGTTTCGCCTATATCGCCGACACCTACGACGACGAGCTGCCCTACTGGAAAAAGATCGCCGGCCGCGACCAGCTGATCGTTCCCTACACGCTGGATGCCAATGACATGCGCTTCGCCTCGCCGCAGGGGTTCAATTCGGGCGATCAGTATTTCGCCTATCTGCGCGATACCTTCGACGTTCTCTATGCCGAGGGCCTGGCAGGGTCGCCCAAGATGATGTCGATGGGCCTGCATTGCCGGCTGGTCGGCCGCCCGGGCCGCGCCGCGGCGCTGCAGCGGTTCCTGGATTACGTGAAGGGGCACGAGGGCGTCTGGTTCGCCACGCGCCTGCAGATCGCCGAACACTGGGCCCGGGTCCATCCGCCCGTGGATCGCGCGCGCCCGTCCGAAATGGAAAAGCCCGCCTTCGTCGAGGCCTACGGCGGCATCTTCGAACATTCCCCCTGGATCGCCGAAGGCGCCTTCGAGCTGGAGCTGGGCCCCGCCCACGACACCGCCGTGGGGCTGCAGAACGCGCTGGCGCGGGTGTTCCGGTCGGCTGGCGAGGATCGCAAGCTGGAGGTGCTGCGCGCCCATCCCGACCTGGCCGGCAAACTGGCCGAGGCGAAGCGGCTGACCGAGGACAGCACCTCCGAACAGGCCTCCGCCGGGCTGGATGCGCTGACCGATGCGGAGCGCGACGAATTCACCGCGCTGAACACGGCCTATACGGAGAAGTTCGGCTTTCCCTTCATCATCGCCGTGCGGGACCATGACAAACCCGGCATCCTCGCCGCCTTCAAGCGCCGGCTGGAGCAGGACCGCGACACCGAATTCGCCGAGGCCTGCAAACAGGTCGAGCGCATCGCGCTGCTGCGGCTGAAGGCGATCCTGCCATGAGCGACATCTTGATCGAACCGCTTCACGCGGCGGCCTTCGCGCCGTTCGGCGACGTGCTTGAGACCTCCGGCGACCCGGACAAGATGATCAACCAGGGGCTTTGCGGCCGCTACCACGACCGCGCGGTGATGGATTTCGCCGACGGGCGGGCAGGCGTCAGCCTGTTCGATGCCGAGCCGCGCGCGCTGCCACTGGTGCTGGACATGGTCGAACGGCACCCCGAGGGCAGCCAGGCCTTCCTGCCGATGACCGAGCATGCCTTCCTGGTGATCGTGGCGCCCGATGATGGCGGCGTGCCGGGCCATCCCCGGGCCTTCCAGAGCGCGCCGGGACAGGGGGTGAACTATCACCGCGGGACCTGGCACGGGGTTCTGACGCCGCTCCATGCGCCGGGGCTGTTTGCCGTGGTCGACCGGATCGGCGGGGGCGCCAACCTGGAAGAACACTGGTTCGACACGCCCTACAGGGTGGTCGCGCCGGACTGATCCGACCAGGACCAGTAGAACCAGGACGAAAAAAACAAGACAAAAAACAAGAAAGGAACAGGGACATGACAGCAAGCATCGGTACCCCGGAGCAACTTCGGGATCCGGATTACACACCTCCGCTTTACAAGGCGATCCCGCTTGGGATCCAGCACGTGCTCGCGATGTTCGTCAGCAACGTGACCCCGGCGATCATCGTCGCCGGGGTGGCGGGCTTCGGGTTCGGGTCGAACTCGGCGGATTTTCCGGAACTTCTATACATGATCCAGATGGCGATGCTGTTTGCCGGGCTCGCCACTCTGCTGCAGACGATCACCATCGGGCCCGTCGGCGCGGCGCTGCCGATCGTGCAGGGGACATCCTTTGCCTTCCTGCCGATCATGATCCCGCTGGTCGCGGGCAAGGGGGTCGACGGGCTGGCGGCGCTCTTCACCGGCGTGCTGATCGGCGGGCTGTTCCATGCCTGCCTGGGCTTCGTGATCGGCAAGATCCGCTTTGCCCTGCCGCCGCTGGTCACCGGGCTGGTGGTGCTGATGATCGGGCTGGCGCTGGTCAAGGTGGGGATCGAATACGCCGCCGGGGGCGTGCCGGCCAAGGCGGGCGGGGCCGATGAATACGGCGGCTTCCTCAACTGGTTCATCGCCGTTTTCGTCATCGTCGTGACGCTGCTGGTGAAGTTCTTCACCAGGGGCATGCTGTCGGTCTCGGCCGTGCTGGTGGGGATTGGCGCGGGCTATATCCTGTCGCTGCTGACCGGCGTGCTCAGCGTCGAGGCGATCACCTCCAGCTGGGACCGCGCGGCAAGCTTCGCCCTGCCGCAGCCGTTCCGCTACGGGTTCGAACTGTCCTTCGCCGCCATCGTGGGCTTCTGCCTGATGGCCTTCGTCTCGGCGGTGGAAACCGTGGGCGACGTCTCGGGGATCTGCAAGGGCGGCGCCGGGCGCGAGGCGACGGACAAGGAGATCGAGGGCGCGACCTTTGCCGACGGGATCGGCACGGCGGTGGCCGGGATCTTCGGCGGCATGCCCAACACCTCGTTCAGCCAGAACGTCGGGCTGATCGCCATGACCGGCGTGATGAGCCGGCACGTGGTGACCTTCGGGGGCATCTTCCTGATCATCTGCGGGCTGGTGCCGAAGGTGGGCGCGGTGATCCGCACCGTCCCGATCGAGGTGCTGGGCGGCGGGGTCGTCGTGATGTTCGGCATGGTCGCCGCGGCGGGCGTGTCGATGCTGGCCGACGTGGTCTGGAACCGGCGCAACATGGTGATCTTCGCGCTGGCCCTGTCGATCGGACTGGGGCTGCAGCTGGAGGTTCTCAACACCGCGCCGGGGGCGACGAACGCGCTGCAATACCTGCCCGACACGCTGCGGATCCTGGGCGCCTCGGGGATCCTGCCGGCGGCGCTGATCGCCATCGTGCTGAACCTGATCCTGCCGGAGGAGATCGGCGAATTGTGAGGCATGCCCGCCCCGTGTCCCACGCGTGGGACACGGGGCGGGTGTCATGTTTCCAATGGGTTACAAGGGCGGATTTACCATTCGTTAGGGAATGGGTTCGTCTGCCGGGTTGCCGCACCGGGACGGCAGGCACCGCAAAAAGACAAGGGCCGGAGCCGCGATGCTCCGGCCCTTGTCGTGACTGGCCCCTTTTCGTGACTGGCCCCTTGTTCCGACTGGCCCCTGATCTGCCGGAACCGGGGCCGTCGGGGCGCGCCGCTCGAACCCGGGGGTAGGGTGGGGTTATACCCCACCGCTCCCTCAGCGGATGCGCAGCCTGGGGTGCCGGTTCACGTCCTTGTAGAGCAGGTAGCGGAACGGCCCGTCGCCGGCGGCATAGCAGCATTGCGGGCAGAAGGCGCGCAGCCACATGAAATCGCCGGCCTCGACCTCGACCCAGTCGCCGTTGAGGTAATAGACCCCGCGCCCCTCCAGCACGTAAAGCCCGTGTTCCATCACGTGGGTCTCGGCGAATGGGATCACCGCGCCGGGCTGGATCGTCACGATTGTGACATGCATGTCGTGGCGCAGGTCCTCGGGGTCGACGAAGCGGGTCGTGGCCCAGCGGCCGTCGGTCTCGGGCATCTCGACCGGGTCGACATCGTCGTCGTGCGACAGGAAGAAATCCGGCGGCGGCAGCCCCTCGACCGGCTCGTAGGCCTTGCGGATCCAGTGAAACCGCGCCTCGGGCCCTGCGTGATTGTGCAGCGAGTAATCCGCGCCGGGCGGCAGGTAGGCGAAGGAGCCGGGCTCCATCACGTAATCCTCGTCGCCGATCGACAGCGTCATGGCGCCGTCGACCATGAATATCGCGCCCTCGGCCTCCGGGTCCGGTTCGGGCCATTCCGAGCCGCCGCCGGGCGAGAGTTCCACGATGTATTGCGCGAAGGTCTCGGCGAAGCCGGTCATCGGGCGGGCGATGATCCAGGCGCGGGCGTCGTCCCAGTAGGGCAGGGCGGAGGTCACGATGTCGCGCATCGTAGCGCGCGGGATCAGGGCGTAGGCTTCGGTGAAGCGCGCGCCGCCGGTGGGCCCCGCCGGGCGGTCGCTTTGCGGGGGCAGGCCTCCGGGCGGGATGGCATAGCTGCGTTTTGTCATGGGTCTCCGGGCTCTTGTCCTGTCCGGTCCGCCGGGAACGGCCGGGGACCGGTCCGCGCAACTATGCCGCCCCGCGCGCCCGAGGGCCAGATGTCATGCGAGATCGGTTCCGGGTGTGGCTGACGGGTCCGGGGCGGGGGGGGCGCGCGCCATGGTTCGCCCCCGGGTCGCCAGCGCCGGCCTCGGCGGCCCCGGCGGTCATGGTCATCCCGCGCCCCGGACCCGACCGCCGGGGCAAGGCTGCGCCGCGCGGCGGCCGGGCGGTGCAATTGGCGGTTTGACGGCGGCCGGGGGGATGCTAACCATGGGGCCGTGAAGGACAACAGCCGCAATGGGGCCGTAACGATGCGCATGACTTTTGTAACCGGAGCGCTGGCGCTCTGCCTCGGGCTGACGTCCGTGCCGCTGGCCCAGGCCCAGCCGATCTCGCAGATCCTGCGCCGCACCGGGCTGACACAGGCGGACATCAACATCATGACGCAATCCGCATCGACGCTTTATCGCGGCGACAGCCGCACCGTCGGGAGCGAGGCGGACTGGTCCAACCCCGATACCGGCGCCAGCGGCAAGTCGATGCTGGTCGCCTTTGCCGACGATTGCGCCGACGTGCGCCATACCGTGATCACCCAGCGCCGGCCCGAGCCGCAGGAATTCACGTTCCGCAACTGCAAGACGGCCGACGGCAACTGGATGCTGGCCCCCTGACCCTGCGGGGCGGGCGTGGCGCAGCGACCGGGTCCCCGGTCGGGCGCATGCCGCCCGTGCGGCAGTGCCGGGCCGGAACCGCCGCCCCGGCCCGGGCGTGCCATGCCCCCGAGCCGCGTATGCCCTACACCCCGGCCCGTGTCGTCCCCTTTCATCTTTAGATTTCGCAACTTTCAAGGAGGCCGGATCTGATGTCTGACAGCGCTCCCGCGGAGGCCACGCTCAACCCGCTGGCCCCGGATCATCTGCCCTATTACCTTCCGCTGGCCGACGGCACCGACACGATGATGCACACGGCCATCATCGCCCTGGTGCTGGTCGCCTTCCTGGGCGGTGTCTTTTACCTGCACCTGCATTCGCTGCCCGAGCGCATGGCCCATGGTCATGGCCGGACCCAGTTCCAGATCGTCGCGATCCTGGGTCTGCTGGCGCTGTTCACGCACCAGAACATCTTCTGGATCATCGCGCTGCTGCTGGCGGCGACCACCCTGCCGGATTACCTGACGCCGATCACCTCGGGCGCGCGGTCGCTGGCGCGCCTGTCGGGGCGCGACTACGAGGGCGACGACGAGCTGGAGGACGATCCCGGGCACACCCCCGGCACGCCGCCGAAGCACCGCCCGGACACGCATGTGCGGCAGGACGCGGGTCAGGATACGGGCCAGGACACAGGCCAGGACAGGTCGCAGGATCGGGCATCCGGGGCCGCGACCCGCACCGGCGCAAAGGACTGATCCATGCTTGAATTCATCATCTGCTCGATGCTGACGATCCTGCCGGATTTCCTGATCCGCCGCTATGGACAGGGCAAGCGCATCGGCCACGAGATCACGCTTTATTCCGTCTGGTTCGAACTGCGCTACGGGATCACCGCCTGTGCGATCATGACGATCTCGCTGATCACCGTGGTCTTCTTCTACCACCCGGCGGCCGAGGGGGCCACGGCGGCCTATCGTACCGTCACCATCCTGCCCGAGACGCCGGGCCGGGTGACCGAGGTCATGGTTGCCAACGGCGAGCATGTCGAGGCGGGGGATGTCCTGTTCCAGCTGGACAAGTCCCGGCAGGAGGCGGCGCTGGAGACCGCCCGCAGCCGGCTGGACGAGATCGACGCCGAGATCGTCATGGCGGCGGCCGACCTGCAGGCGGCCGAGGCGACGGTCAACCAGGCCGAGGCCGTTCTGACCGAGTACCAGACCGAACTGGCGCGCACCCAGCAGCTGATCGACCGGGGCTCCTCGGCGGTCAGCCAGCAGGACCTGGACCGCCAGCGCGCCCGGGCCGACGCCCAGGCCGCCGCGGTCGAGGCGGCGCGCAGCCAGGCGATGAGTGCGCGGTCGCGCGTCGAGACGCTGCTGCCGGCGCAACGGGCCAGTGCCGATGCCTCGGTCCGCCAGGCCGAGGTGGAGCTGGACCTGACCACGATCCGCGCCACCGCCGGGGGCACCATGTCGCAATTCGCGCTGCAGCCGGGGGATTACGTGAATTCCATCTTCCGGCCCGCCGGGCTGATCGTGCCGGACGGGCGCGGATCGGGGCGCCAGCGGATGCAGGCGGGCTTTGGCCAGCTGGCGGCGCCGGTGCTGAAGGTCGGCATGGTCGCCGAGGTGGCCTGTGCCTCGGTGCCGTTCACGATCATCCCGATGGTCATCGTCGACATCCAGGATGTCATCGCGGGCGGCGCCGTGCGTCCGACCGACCAGCTGATCGACATCGGCCAGTCCCAGCCGCCCGGGTCGGTTCTGGCGATCATGGAGCCGCTTTACGAGGGCGGGATGGACCGGGTGCTGCCGGGCTCCACCTGCGCGGTGAACGCCTATACCGACAACCACCACCGGCTGGAGCATGACGAGAGCCTGACCACGCTGCAGAAGGTGGGCCTGCACGTGGTGGATACGGTCGGGCTGGCGCATGCGTTCATCCTGCGGATCCAGGCGCTGCTGCTGCCGGTGCGGAGCCTTGTCCTGAGCGGCGGGCACTGAGGCTGGCGGTCTTCGGGGGCGCTGCCCCCGGACCCCCGGAGGTATTTGGGCCAAGAAGAAGCAGGGGCGTGGTGCGCCGTTGCCGGCCGGATGAGGAGATGCGGATGAGCGGGGAATTCGCGGGCGGATGCCTGTGCGGGGCGGTGCGGTTCCGGATCGACGGGGCGTTCGAGGGGTTCTTTCTTTGCCATTGCAGCCGCTGCCGGAGGGCGACCGGGTCGGCCCATGCGGCGAATCTGTTCTCGGGCACGGGGCAGATCACCTGGGAGAGCGGCGACACGCTGCGGCGTGCCTTCCGGCTGGACGGGACGCGGTTCGAGCGGTGTTTTTGCGCGACCTGCGGCGGGGCGCTGCCCGTGGTCCGGCCCGAAGGCGGGCTGGTGGTGCCGGCGGGCTGTCTTGAGGGGCCGGTGGGCCTGCGGCCCGGGGCGCATATCTGCTGGCAAAGCCGGGCGGACTGGGACGATGCCCTGGAAGAGTTGGCGCGGCTGGACGGGCTGCCAGGCTGAGCGCCCCCCGCCCGGGGGGGGGCGCTGGGGCCGATCAGTAGCCGCGGCTGCGATCGACCTCGTGCAGGAGCGGCTCGCCCGCGGCGAGGCGGCGGAAGTTTTCGGCCACGTCGTCGAGCGCATCGCCCAGGTGCCAGCCGGAGACATGGGGCGTGATCGTCACCCCGGGGTGGGACCACAGCGGGCTGTCGGCGGGCAGCGGTTCGGTCCGGGTCACGTCGAGCACGGCGCCGCCGAGGCCGGCGCCCAGCGCGGCCAGGAGGGCGTCTTCGTCGATCAGGTCGCCGCGTCCCGCGTTCAGCAGGACCGCGCCGGGCTTCATGTGGCTCAGCATGGCGGCGTCGAAGAGATCGCGGGTGCCTTCGGTCGAGGGCAGGATCGCCACGACGTAATCCTGTTCGCCCAGCAGAGCGGGCAGGGCGTCGGGACCGTGCAGGCAGGTGACGCCGTCGATGTCCTTGGGAGAAGAGCTCCAGCCGGTGGTGACGAAGCCGATGTCGCGCAGCAGCCGCGCGGTGGTGGCCCCGATATGGCCGAGGCCGAGCACGGCGGCGCGGGTCTTCCTGGTCTCGCGCGGGGCGACGGGCGCCCATTCGGCGCGGGACTGGGCGGCGGCGAACCGCAGCAGCTGGCGCTGGTCGCGCAGCATGTAGGTCAGCGCCCATTCGGCGATCTCGCGCGCCGGCTCCATCGGTTTCAGCCGCGCCACGCGGGCCTGCGGGGGCAACGCGGGGTGGTTGACAATGGTCTCGACGCCGGCGCCCAGCTTCTGGACCAGCGCAAGGTTCGGAAGCTGCGCGGGCAGGTCGGGATCCAGCGTGGAACAGGCGAGCATGGTGATCTCGGCCGGATCGCCGATCCCGGCCCGGGTGCGCACGTCGGAGCCCGGCAGCGCGTCGAGGATGACGTCGCGGACCTCGTCGTTGGTCATCCAGCCTTCGTGTCCGATGTCGATCAGCAGGGCCATTGCGCTCTCCTATTCAGCCGTTTGCGGGCGCAGCGGTAGCCGTCCGGGCCCGGGGGCGCAACCGCGTCCGGGCGCGTCCTGGCAGGCGACGCAACGATCTGTACCGTTCTGCGAAATTGAGTTCCGAAATCGGTGGACATTCTCGCGCGCCCTGTTCCATCCTGCCGCCAAGCCTGGTGCCGCATGACGGAGACCGGTGCATATCGTCTCTTGGGAGGAAGACGCATGAACATGAATTTCACGATGCGGCCGGAGAACGAGGCGCTTCTGGACAAGGTCCGGGAGATGATCCGCGACGAGATCATGCCGCTGGAGGAGGAGTATGCCCGCGAGGTCGCGACCGGCGACCGCTGGGCCTATACCGACCGGCAGACCGAGATCCTTGAAGGCCTGAAGGCCAGGGCGCGCGAGCGGGGGCTGTGGAATTTCTGGCTGACCGACAGCGACCGCGGCATCGGGCTGACCACGGTGGAATACGCGCTGTTCGCCGAGGAGATGGGCAAGACGCCGCTGGGGGCCGAGGTCTTCAACTGTTCGGCGCCGGACACCGGCAACATGGAGGTCTTCGAGCGCTACGGCAGCGAGAAGATGAAGGAAGAGTGGCTGAAGCCCTTGCTGGCGGGCGAGATCCGCTCCGCCTACCTGATGACGGAGCCGGACGTGGCCTCGTCCGATGCCACCAACGTGTCGATGTCCTGCGTGCGCGACGGCGACCATTACGTGCTGAACGGCGAGAAATGGTGGTCTTCGGGGGCGGGGGATCCGCGCTGCAAGGTTTATATCACCATGGTGAAGACCGGCGGCGAGGAGGCGCGCAGGCACGAGCGGCATTCGATGATCGTGGTGCCGGCGGGGACCGAGGGGATCGAGATCCTGCGCCCCATGCTGGTCTTCGGCCATGACGACGCGCCGCACGGGCACATGCATGTGCGGTTCACCGATGTGCGCGTGCCGGTCGAGAACATGCTGCTGGGCGAGGGGCGCGGTTTCGAGATCGCGCAGGGGCGGCTTGGCCCCGGGCGGATTCACCATTGCATGCGCGCGATCGGGCAGGCCGAGTCGGCGCTGCAGCAGCTGTGCCAGAGGGCGCTGCACCGCGAGGCCTTCGGCAAGAAGCTGGCGGAGCTGGGCGCGAATTACGACATCATCGCCGAATGCCGGATGGAGATCGAGATGGCGCGCCTGCTGTGCCTGAAGGCCGCCTGGTACATGGACCAGGGCGACAAGAAGGCCGCCGCGCCCTGGATCAGCCAGATCAAGGTGGTGGCGCCGCGCGTCGCGCTGAAGGTGATCGACGAGGCGATGCAGATCCATGGCGGCGCCGGGATCAGCCAGGAGACCCCGTTGGCGCATGCCTGGACCCATGTGCGCACGCTGCGTTTCGCCGACGGGCCGGATGCGGTGCACCGGCGGCAGATTGCGCGGGCCGAGTTGAAGAAATACACGCAGGAGAAGGTCTAGGGCCGGCCGGTGCCGGCCCGAGGCAGCCCGGCCGTCTTCCGCAAGGAGGCGGGCCGGGTCATCGGCAAAGACCCGGCGCGCGGGCGCTGGCCGGCCGATCAGGTCCACGTGGGGCCGGTCGCCGGACTGGTGGGCGTGGCGCTTCAGGCCATCGGGTTGCACGCGCCACGGTGAGGCCACCACGACGCGACAAAAAATTGTCCTTTCAGGGTATGATAAATTCCCCTTACGTAACGTCATTTCCATGCTAGCGTCCGCCCGATAGAAGAAAGGGAGGACGCGACCATGTCCGCATGGAAGCCACTGACGATACCTGCGGTGCTGGGACTGATGGCCGCACCGGCCTGGGCGGATGCACAGCTGGAGCGGGGGGAATACCTGGTGAACGGGATCATGGGCTGCGGCAATTGCCACACGCCGATGGGGCCGGAGGGGCCGGTGCCGGGAATGGAACTGGCCGGACGGCTGGTGGAGGACAACGACGCCTTCACCGCGATCGCGCCGAACATCACGCCGGCGGGCCGCGTCGCCGACTGGAGCGATGCCGAGCTGGCCCGCGCGATCCGCGAGGGCATCCGGCCCGACGGCTCTCTGATCGGACCGCCGATGCCCTATACCTTCTACCGTGGCCTGAGCGACAGCGACCTTGCCGCCGTCGTCGCCTTCCTGCGCACCGTGCCGGCGGTGGAGAACGATCCCGGGACCTCGACCTACAACATCCCGCTGCCCCCGGCCTATGGCCCGCCGGTCGAAAGCGTGCCGGACATCGTGCCGGCGGTGTCGGTCGAATACGGCGAATACCTGGCCGGGCCGCTGGCGCATTGCATGGAATGCCATACCCCGATGGGGCCGCAGGGGCCCATGGTGGGCACCGACCTGGGCCGCGGCGGGTTCGAGTTCCACGGGCCCTGGGGCGTGTCCGTGGCGTCGAACCTGACCAGCCACGCGGACGGGCTGGCGGGCTATTCGGATGACGAGATCAGGACGATGATCGTCGAGGGCGTGCGGCCCGACGGCTCGCCGATGTCTCCTCCGATGCCCTATGGCTATCTCGCGCGGATGAGCGAGGACGATCTTTCGGCGATCCTGCTCTACTTGCGCCAGCTGCCGCCGCTGCCGGATCGGTGACGTGGCGGGCGTTGCGCGGTGGCCCCGTCCCGGCCAACGTCCCACCCACCCACCCCGTCGGCCGGGACGGGGCCATGGCGGGCCGTGGTGCTTGACGCATCGCCGCAAGGCGCCTAACGGTTGCGTCATGCAACGCGTGACCCTCCTTGCCTGCCGCTGGTGGCAGCCCTTCTGACAGGGCGGCCAGGCGTTTCATATCGTTTCCACAGGCCGCCGCATCCGGGCGGCCTTTTTCATGCATCTCCATCAGGTACAGCCGGTCCGGTGTGGCGGTCTCCTTCCCCAAGAAAGAGACCCATAGATGACCCAACTGACCGAAGACCGCCCTCTGAAGGCCCAGGAACAGCCCGCCTCCGCGCGCCCGGTCGTCCTGACCGGCGACCGCACCACCGGGCCGCTGCATATCGGCCATTTCGCCGGCTCGCTGAAGAACCGCATCCGCATGCAGGAGGACCACGACCAGTTCCTGCTGCTGGCCGACACCCAGGCGCTGACCGACAATGCGCAGGATCCGGGCAAGGTGCGGCGCAACGTGGTGGAGGTGGCTCTGGATTACCTGGCCGTGGGCATAGACCCGGGGCGCAGCACGATCTGCCTGCAATCGCACCTGCCGGCGCTGGCCGAGCTGTCGATGCTGTACCTCAACTTCGTCACCGTCGCCCGGCTGGAGCGCAACCCGACGATCAAGGACGAGATCCGCGCGCGCGGCTTCGGGCGGGACATTCCGGCGGGGTTCCTGTGCTACCCCGCCGCGCAGGCCGCCGACATCACCGGCTTTCGCGCCACCGTCGTCCCGGTGGGCGAGGACCAGGCGCCGCTGATCGAGCAGACCAACGAGATCGTGCGCCGCATCAACGCCACCGCCGGGCGCGCCGTGCTGCCCGAGGCGTACGCGGTGATCCCCGAAGCCGGGCGCCTGCCGGGCGTGGACGGCCGCGCGAAGATGTCGAAATCGGGGGGCAACGCGATCGCGCTTTCGGCCTCGCCCGACCAGATCCGCGCCGCCGTGCGCGCCATGTACACCGATCCGGGCCACCTGCGGGCCGAGGACCCGGGGCGGGTCGAGGGCAACGTGGTCTTCACCTATCTCGACGCCTTCGACGAGGACCGCGCGGCGCTGGAGGAGTTGAAGGCGCAGTACCGAAGGGGCGGGCTGGGTGACGGCAAGCTGAAGGCGCGGCTGGAGGAGATCCTGCAGGAGCTGATCGCCCCGATCCGCAGGCGCCGGGCGGAATTCGCGACGGATCCGGCGCATGTGATCGACATCATCCGCCAGGGCACCGACCGGGCAAGGGCGATCACCGAGGCGACGCGGCGCGAGGTGGTCGAGGCGCTGGGCCTGTTCACGTTGTGAGGGCCGGGCAGGGGGCTGTCCCGTGGCTTCGTGGGCCACGGGCGGCTTGTCCCGGCAGGCGGTCGCTGCCGCCGGTCCCGGCCCGCGCTCAGGCGGGCTCCGCCCCGCTGGCGAAGGGATCCTCGGGATAGCCCACGCCCGCCAGATACAGCCCCTGCGGCGGGCAGACCGGGCCGCAGGCGGCGCGGTCGCGGGCCTCCAGCGCGGCGGTGACATCGTCGGCGTCCCAGGCGCCGGCGCCGACGCGTTCCAGCGTGCCGACGAAGCTGCGCACCTGGTTGTGCAGGAACGACCGGGCGCGCACGTCGAAATGGATCTCGGGGCCCCATGGTCCCTCGGTGCCGGTCACGTCCAGCCGGTCGAGGGTCTTCACCGGGCTGTCGGCCTGGCAGATCGTCGAGCGGAAGGTGGTGAAATCATGCCGCCCCAAAAGCCGCGCGGCGCCCTCCTGCATGCGCGCCACGTCCAGCCGCTGCTTGACCTGCCAGACCAGCCCGGCCAGGTGCGCAGGCGGCGCGCGGCGCTGCAGGATGCGGAAGTGATAGCGCCGCTCCAGCGCCGAAAAGCGCGCATGCCAGTCGTCGGCGACCCGCGCGCAATCGAGGATCGCGACAGGCTGCGGGCGCAGGTGATAATTCAGCGCCTCCGACAGCCGGAACGGATCCCAGTCGCGGTCCATGTCGCAATGGGCGACCTGGGCCAGCGCGTGCACCCCGGCATCGGTCCGGCCCGCGGCGGCGATCTTGTGCTCGCGCGGCTCCAGCCGGGCCAGCGCCGTTTCGATCGCGGCCTGGACCGAGGGCTGCTCTTTCTGGCGCTGCCAGCCGGCGAAGGGGGCGCCGTGATATTCGACTTTGAGGGCGTAACGGGGCATGGATGCGCAGGTACCGCGCCGCGCGGTTTCGGGCAAGCCTCTGGCAACAGGGGCGCCTGGGCCCTATCTTGCCCCAGGCAACAACGAGAATGCCGGCGCGCAGGTGCCCGGCTCACACGAAGGCATACCGGGGGTCTCTTTGGTCATCACGCAACTGGCCGACCACCTCACCCGCAGGGTCGAGGCGGTCGGAAACTCGATCAACGAGACGCTCTTCGAGCCCGTCGTCCGCCTGGGCGTGACCGGGCTGACGCGCGCGGGCAAGACGGTCTTCATCACCTCGCTGGTGGCCAACATGCTGGACCGGGGGCGGATGACCGGGCTGGTGGCCGAGGCAGAGGGCCGGATTTCCGCCGCGTTCCTGCAGCCGCAGCCCGACGACACCGTGCCCCGCTTCGAATTCGAGGATCACCTGCACGCGCTGACCGGGCCCAGCCCGCACTGGCCCGACAGCACCCGCGCGGTCAGCGAGCTGCGGCTGTCGCTCAGGGTCCGTCCCTCGGGCCTTCTGGGCGGGCTTCAGGGGCCCAGGACGGTGCATCTGGACATCATCGACTACCCCGGCGAATGGCTGCTGGACCTCGGGCTGATGGACAAGAGCTTTGCCGAATGGTCGGCCGAGACGCTGGACCGGCTGGAGGGCCGCAGCCAGGGCGCCGCCTACCTGAGCCTGGTGCGCGAGACCGACGTGACCGCGCAGCTGGACGAGCCCGTGGCCCGGCGGCTGGCCGATACCTTCACCGCCTATCTCACCCAGGCGCGAGCCGATGGCTACCACGATTGCACCCCGGGGCGCTTCCTGCTGCCCGGCGATCTTGCCGGCTCGCCCGCGCTGACCTTCGCACCGCTGCCGGCCGAGCCCGGCGCCGGGCGCCGGTCGCTCCTGCGCGAGATGGAGCGGCGGTTCGAGGCCTACAAGTCCCGCGTGGTGCGGCCCTTCTTCCGCGATCACTTTGCCCGGATCGACCGGCAGGTGGTGCTGGTCGACGTGCTCGACGCGATCCACCAGGGGCCGCAGGCGGTCGAGGACATGCGCCGCGCCATGTCCGACATCCTCGGCGCCTTCCGCCCGGGACGGAATGCCTTTCTCAGCCAGCTTTTGCGCGGCAAGCGGGTCGAACGGATCCTGTTCGCAGCGACCAAGGCCGATCACCTGCACCATCAGCAGCACCCGGCCTTTGCCGCCATCATGGAAGCGCTGACCCGCGATGCCCGCGATCGCGCGCGCTTTGCCGGGGCCGTGACGCATTCCATGGCGCTGGCGTCCCTGCGCGCCACCACCGAAGAGATGCGCGCCCATGCCGGCTCCGATCTGCCCTGCGTGCGCGGCATCCTCAAGGACACCGGCAAGGCCGCCGCCTTCTACCCCGGCGCGCTGCCCTCGGACCCGTCCGTCCTGCTGGGCCCGGCGCGGGACGGCGCCGACAGCTGGCTGGGCGCGGATTACGGCATGATGGCCTTCGCGCCCGCGCCGCTGACCCTGAAACCCGGGGACGGCCCGCCGCATATCCGGCTTGACCGGGCGGCCCAGTTCCTGTTCGGAGACCGGCTGTGAGCATCGTGCTGCGCCCTGCCAACCCGCTCGATGCCGGCGCGGTCGGAGATATCCTGCACCGGTTCGAGACGGAGACCCCCTGGATGCCCAAGCAGCACAGCGCGGCCGAGGCGCTGTCCTTCTGCGCGATGATGATCGACCGGGGTTGGGTCACGGTGGCTGAAACTGTGGCCGAACCTGTGGCCGAAACGGTGGACGACCCCGCAGGCGCGGCGCCGGACGCGGGCCGCCCCATTGCCGGCTTCCTCGCCCGCGACGGCGATGAGGTGCATGCGCTTTACATCCGCCCCGAGGAGACGGGGCAGGGGATCGGCCGGTTGCTGCTGCGCGACGCCATGGAGCGCAGCGCGCGGCTCTGGCTCTGGACCTTCCAGGCCAATCTCGGGGCGCAGAAATTCTATCTTCGGGAAGGCTTTGCCGAGATCCGGCGCACCGACGGCGCCGACAACGACGAAAACCTGCCCGATATCCAGTACGCATGGCCAGCGGAGGCGGCGGCATGAGCAAGGGACCCGTTCTGTTCGACCTTGATGACGACCGGAGCCCGGGGCCGGACCCGGCGCCCTCGGTCGCCGATGCGCCGCCGGTGCCCGACCTGACAGAGCCCCTGCCGGGCGCCGGGCGCTCGGCCATGGAGACTGCCGTGCGTGCCGCCGGGCGGCCGACCTCGCGGCTGGCCAGGTGGTTCTGGGGGCTGGCCGCGGCGATCCTGGGCTTCGTGATCTCGGTCGCGGCCTGGCAATTCGCCGCCTCGCTGGTGGCCAGCGTGCCGATCCTGGGCTGGATCGCCACCGCGCTGCTGGTCGCCTTCGTGCTGGTGGCGCTTGTGATGGGGATCCGCGAGATGGCGGCCTTCGGCCGGCTGACCCGCGTCGATCACATCAAGCGCGACGCCGACGCGGCCCTGGCTGATGCCGATCTCGAGGCCGCGCGCGCGGTGATCCGGCAGCTGGATTCGCTGTACAAGGGGCGCGAGGACACCCGCTGGGGCCGTGAGCGGCTGGCAGAGCGCGTGGGCGACCAGTTCGACGCCGTCGCGGTCTTTGCCCTGGCCGAGGACACGCTGCTGGCGCCGCTGGACGTGGCCGCCGCGCGCGAGGTCGAGGCCGCCGCGCGCCAGGTCGCCACGGTGACCGCGCTGGTGCCGCTGGCGCTGGCCGACGTGGCCACGGCCTTTGCCTCCAGCCTGCGGATGATCCGGCGGGTGGCCGAGATCTACGGCGGGCGCTCGGGCTTCTTCGGGGGCTGGCGGCTGACGCGGGCGGTGTTTTCGCACCTGGTCGCGACCGGCGCCGTGGCCGCGGGCGAGGACCTGCTGGAGCCGGTGCTGGGCGGGTCGGTCCTGTCGAAACTGTCCCGCCGCTTCGGCGAAGGGCTGGTCAACGGCGCGCTGAGCGCGCGTGTCGGCGTGGCCGCGATGGAGGTCTGCCGCCCGCTGCCGTTCTCGCCCCGGCACAAGCCCTCGGTCCGGCGGATCATCAAGAACGCGCTGTCGGGGTTGCTGGGACGGCGAAGCTGACCCGATTTCGGCGCGGCCATTAACGTCCGGCTCATGGTCTTGGTGCTAGGGTCCGCCGAAACCGGACGAGGACCGCATGACAGACGAATCCGATGTTACCCGCCACTATTCCAGCGGAACGCTTCTGTCGCGTATCCTGGACGGGCTTGAACAGGCCGGGGCCCTTACCTGCACCGATCCGGACGCGATGGCGCAGATCGACGAGTTTCACGTCGGTGGCCGGAAAGCGACGGAACAGGTGCTGGACCGGCTGGCGCTGAAATCGGGGCAACGCGGTCTGGACCTGGGCTGTGGCCTGGGCGGGCCGGCGCGCTACGCGGCCCGCAGCAGCGGTGCGACGGTTGTCGGGGTCGATATTACCTCGGATTAGTTACCACGGGGCAGAAACTCACGCGGATGGCGGGACTGTCGGAGCGGGTGAAGCACGTGCACGCCAGCATCCTGGACCTGCCGATCAAGGACCGCGTCTTCGATGCGGCCTGGATGATCCATGTCGGCATGAACATCGCCGACAAGCACCGCATCGCCAGGGAGGTGGCGCAGGTGCTCAAACCCGGCGCGCTCTTCGGCATCTACGACATCATGCGCATGTCGGACCAGGACATCACCTATCCCATGCCCTGGGCCAGCAGCCCGCGGCAAAGCGCGGTGGTCGGCCCCGACCGCTACCGCTTCGCGCTCAAGGATGCGGGGTTCGAGATCGTGTCGGAAACCAACCTCGCCGAGTTCGCGCTGGAGTGCCACAAGGCGTCGGCCGGCGCCGAGCTCTCGCCGCTGGGTCTGCATCTGGTGATGGGCGACAATGCGGTCCAGAAGATCGACAATATGATCGAGAACATTCGCGCCCGACGCATCGCGCCCTACATGATGATCGCCCGGCTGGCGGAGTGATCCGCCACGCCTGGACGCCGTGCGGCCCCGGGTGAGATCGTCTGTTAAATGCGATTGTCCGAAAAGACAGAACGGCGCGATGGTCCGGCGTGATGGTCCGGCTCACCTGCCGGCCGATCCTTGATCTGGCGCAAATTCCCCGCTCTGCGGGTATGGTTAGGCTACGCGCATCGCGACAGGAGCCAGCCATGCAGGACCACGGGCACAGCCAGCAGGAAATCCGCGACCGGATCGCCAACCCGCCGGGGCGGGGGATGGTGCGGGACATGATCTACGGCGGCATCGACGGGGCGGTCACCACCTTTGCCATCGTCGCCGGTGTCGCCGGCGCCGGTCTGTCGCCCTTCGTCATCGTGGCCCTGGGGCTGGCCAACGTGCTGGCCGACGGCTTTTCCATGGCCGCCAGCAATTTCTCGGGCACCAAGGCCGAGCTTGACAACATCCGCCGCCTGCGCGCCGTCGAACAGCGCCACATCGACCTGTATCCCGACGGCGAACGCCTGGAGGTGCGCGAGATCCTGGCGAACAAGGGGCTGTCGGGCCAGGTGCTGGACGCGGCGACCGATGCGATCTGTTCGCGCCGCGACAGCTGGATTTCCCTCATGATGGAGGGCGAATACGGGCTGAGCGAGGTCGATCCGCACCCGATGCGGGCCGCGCTGTCGACCTTCGTCGCCTTCCTGCTGGCCGGCATGGTGCCGCTGTTGCCGTTCCTCCTGGGGCTTGCGGACGCCTTCGCGATCTCCACCGTCATGACCCTTGCCGTCTTCTTCACCATCGGCGCGCTCAAGAGCCGCTGGTCGCTGGCGCCCTGGTGGCGCTCGGGGCTGGAAACCTTCGCCATCGGCAGCGCCGCCGCCGCGCTGGCCTATGTCGTCGGCACGATGTTCCACGCCTGACGCGCGCGGCCGGTGCAAAGGGTGGGGCAGGCACAGTGCACCTGCCCGGATTGGTCATCTTTACCCCGCCGGTCGGGGCGCCTATAAGGCCGCCCATGACCTTTGCGAGCGTCATCGTCATTCGAATTACGGTCCCGGCCCTCTGATCCACCGAGGTGCCGGGCAAAGGTGCTGAACTTGCCGCACCGAACCATCCCCAACGAATTTGATCGACACGCCAAGACACCTGCGAGGACGCCAACAGATGTGCGCCGAGACCCCGACCACCACCCCGACCGAGACGCCCGATTACAAGGACACGCTCAACCTTCCCCGGACCGATTTCCCGATGCGCGCCGGCCTGCCCAAGCGCGAACCCGACTGGCTGGCCCGCTGGGCCGACATCGGCGTCTACGACCGGCTGCGGGAAAAGCAGGGCCGCAAGCCCTTCACGCTGCATGACGGGCCGCCCTATGCCAACGGCCACCTGCACATCGGCCACGCGCTGAACAAGACCATCAAGGACATGATCGTCCGCTCGCACCAGATGATGGGCTTCGACAGCCGCTATGTCCCCGGCTGGGACTGCCACGGCCTGCCCATCGAATGGAAGATCGAAGAGCAGTACCGCAAGAAGGGCAAGAACAAGGACAACGTCCCGGTCATCGAGTTCCGCCAGGAATGCCGCCGTTTCGCCGAGGGCTGGATCGACATCCAGCGCGAGGAGTTCAAGCGGCTCGGCGTCACCGGCAACTGGCCCGATCCCTACCTGACGATGGATTTCCACGCCGAGCGCGTGATTGCCGAGGAATTCATGACATTCCTCATGACCGGCACGCTCTACCAGGGCTCCAAGCCGGTGATGTGGTCGCCCATCGAACAGACCGCCCTGGCCGAGGCCGAGGTCGAGTACCACGACAAGGAAAGCTTCACCATCTGGGTGAAGTTCAAGGTCATCCCGCCGCATGAAGGCACCGGCACCGCCGAGGATCCCTCGCACAAGCTGCAGGGCGCGCAGGTGGTGATCTGGACGACCACGCCCTGGACCATCCCGTCGAACAAGGCCGTGGTCTATGGCGAGCCGATCTCCTACGGGCTTTACAAGGTCACCGGCCGGCCCGAGGAATGCTGGGCCAATATCGGCGACCGCTACATCCTGGCCGACGACCGCGCGGCGGATGTCTTCAGCCGCGCGCGGCTTGAGCCGTCGATGTGGGAGCGCGTCGATGACGTGTCGCAATCCGAGCTGGCCGAGGTCAAGCTGCTGCACCCGCTGGCCGGCGCTGAGGGCGGCAACGGCGAATGGGACGCGCCCCGCGATTTCCGCGCCGCCGATTTCGTCACCGACACCGAGGGCACCGGTTTCGTCCATTGCGCGCCGAGCCACGGGATGGAGGAATACGAACTCTACCGCGATCTCGGCATGCTGGAGCAGGTCGTCACCTACAACGTGCTGGACGACGGCTCTTTCCGCGCGGATCTGCCGTTCTTCGGCGGCAAGTACATCCTCAGCCGCAAGGGCGGCGAAGGCGACGCCAACAAGGCGGTGATCGACAAGCTGGCCGAGGTCGGCGGTTTGCTGGCGCGCGGCAAGATCAAGCACTCCTACCCGCATTCCTGGCGCTCCAAGGCGCCGGTGATCTACCGCAACACGCCGCAATGGTTCGCCAGCGTCGACCACCCCGTGGGCGACGGCCAGGACACCTATGGCACCACGATCCGCGAACGCGCGCTGCGTTCGATCGACGAGCTGGTCGCCTGGACGCCCAAGACAGGGCGCAACCGGCTCTATTCGATGATCGAAAGCCGCCCCGACTGGGTGCTCTCTCGCCAGCGCGCCTGGGGCGTGCCGCTGACCTGCTTCACCCGCAAGGGCAAGCTGCCGACCGATCCTGACTTCCTGCTGCGCGACCCGGCGGTGAACGCGCGCATCCTCGAGGCCTTCGAGGCAGAGGGCGCCGATGCCTGGTATGCCGAGGGCGCCAAGGAACGCTTCCTGGGCAACGATTACAACGCCGACGACTGGGACCAGGTCTTCGACATTCTCGACGTGTGGTTCGATTCAGGGTCCACCCATGCCTTCGTCCTGCGCGACCGTCCCGACGGGACCGAGGACGGCATCGCCGATGTCTACATGGAAGGCACCGACCAGCACCGCGGCTGGTTCCATTCCTCGCTGCTGCAGGCCTGCGGCACCAAGGGGCGCGCGCCCTATCGCAACGTGGTAACGCATGGGTTCACTCTGGACGAGAAGGGCATGAAGATGTCCAAGTCCATCGGCAATACCATCGTGCCGGACGAGGTTATCAAGCAATACGGCGCCGATATCCTGCGGCTCTGGGTGGCGCAGACCGATTACACCGCCGATCAGCGCATCGGGCCCGAGATCCTGAAGGGGACGGCGGACAGCTACCGCCGCCTGCGCAACACCATGCGCTTCATGCTGGGGTCGTTGTCGGACCTGAAGGACAGCGACCGGGTCGACGACCCCGCGCAGATGCCCCCGCTGGAACGCTGGGTGCTCAGCCGTCTGGCCGATCTGGACGAACAGGTGCGCGCGGGCTACGCGGCGTTCGACTTCCAGTCTGTGCTGAGCGCGGTGTTCAACTTCGCCACCGTGGATCTGTCGGCCTTCTACTTCGACGTGCGCAAGGACGTGCTCTATTGCGACGGCGACACGCAGCGGCGCCGGGCGGCGCGGACGGTGCTGGATCACCTCTATCACCGGCTGACCACCTGGCTGGCGCCGATCCTGGTCTTCACCATGGAAGAGGTCTGGCTCGAACGCTACCCGGGCGACGACAGCTCCGTCCACCTGGTCGATTTCCCCGAAACGCCCGAGGCCTGGCGCAACGCCGCGCTGGACGAGCATGTCGCCAAGGTGCGCCGCGTGCGCCGCGTCGTGACCTCGGCGCTGGAGATCCAGCGCCGCGACAAGGTGATCGGCTCCAGCCTCGAAGCGGCGCCGGTGGTCCATGTCGAAGATGCCGAGACGCGCGAGCTGCTGCACATGATCGACATGGACGATCTCTGCATCACCTCGGGCATCAGCCTGTCGTCCGATCCGGCCCCGGCCGAGGCCTTCCGCCTGCCCGAGATCGAGGGCATCGGCGTGGTCTTCGAGAAGGCCGAAGGCGTCAAGTGCCAGCGCTGCTGGAAGATCCTGCCCGATGTCGGCCAGCATGCCCACCCGGGCGTCTGCGGCCGCTGCGATACCGCGCTGAGCTGAAGGATTGCGCCGGCCCGTCAGGGCCGGCCACCGATGCCACGCCCCGCAGGGGCGCCACCGATACCCCGCCCCGCAGGGGCGCCTCCAATATCACGGCCCGCAGGGCCGCCTCCGCCGGCCCGCAAGGGCCGGCGTTTTCACATCAGAACGGCCAGAACACCAGGATCGCCGGGACCGAGGCCGCCACGATCAGGATCTCCAGAGGCAGCCCCATCCGCCAGTAATCGCCAAAGCGATAGCCCCCGGGGCCCAGGATCAGCGTGTTGTTCTTGTGCCCGATCGGCGTCAGGAACGCCGCCGAGGCCGCCACCGCCACCGCCATCAGGAACGGATCGGGCGAGACATCGAGCGATTGCGCCATCTGGATCCCCACCGGGGCGGCCACGATCGTCGTCGCCGTGTTGTTCAGCACGTCCGACAGCGTCATCGTCACCACCATCAGCACCGCCAGGATCGCCCAGGCCGGCATCCCGTCGGTCAGCCCCACCAGGGCCCCCGCGATCAGCTCGGTCCCGCCCGAACTTTCCAGCGCCGTGCCCAGCGGGATCATCGAGCCCAGCAGCACGACGACGGGCCATTCCACGTGGGTATAGACCTCGGCCACCGGCACGATCCGGGTCAGCACGAAGGCCACCACCACGACCCCCAGCGCGATCGGAAGGTCGATCAGCCCGACGCTCGCCGCCAGGACACCGGCGGCGAAAAGGCCGATGGCCAGCCAGGTCTTGTCGTTCTCCGTCACCGCCAGGCCGCGCGTCGCCAGCGGCAGACAGCCCAGCCATTCGGTCACGTGGGATCCGGTCTCGCGCGGGCACAGCAGCAGCAGGATGTCGCCCGGCCGCACATCCGCCTGCCGCACCCGCCGCGTGATCCGCGCGCCCTGGCGCGAGATCCCCAGCAGCACAGTGTTGTAGCGCCAGTTCAGCCCCAGCCCCTGGGCCGACCGCCCCGCGATCCGCGCGCCCTCGGGCACCACGACCTCGATCACCTCCAGCCCGTCGCCGGCCGCCTTCAGCCGCTCTTCGCGGGCGTCATCGGTGAACGCCAGGTCCAGCGCGGCCCGGAACTCGTCCAGCGCCTCGGGCAGGGCCTCCAGCACCAGCGTGTCTCCGGCCTCCAGCCGGCTGCGCCGCGCCCGGCCATACAGCCGCTTGCCGCCCCGCATCAGGCCCAGAAGCGCCACGTCGGTCTTCTGCGCCACCTCCTCCAGCTCGTCCAGCCGCTTGCCGATCTGCTTGCTCTCCTCCGGCACCGTCAGCTCGGCGATATAGGGCGACAGCTGTTCCTCGGCGCTGGTCCCGTTCTCGCGCGCGGGAATCAGGCGCCAGCCGATCAGCGCGACAAAGGCCAGCCCGGACAGGGCCGCCACGCCGCCGACGGGGGCGAAATCGAACATGCTGTAACTCTCGCCCAGCGTCTGCTGCCGGATCGAGGCGATGATGATGTTGGGCGGCGTGCCGATCAGCGTGACCATGCCGCCCAGGATCGTGGCAAAGCTCAGCGGCATCAGCGTCAGCGCCGGGTTGCGCCCCGCCTTGCGCGCGGTCTGGATATCCACCGGCATCAGCAGCGCCAGGGCCGCGACGTTGTTCATGAAGGCCGACAGCACCGCGCCGATCCCGCCCATGATCGCGATATGCCCCGCCAGCCGGCGCGAGCTGTCCACCAGCGTGCGCGTGATCAGGTAGACCGCGCCCGACCGCACCAGCCCGGCCGAGACGATCAGCACCAGCGCGACCACCAGCGTCGCGGGATGGCCGAAGCCGGCAAAGGCCTCCTCCTCGGGCACGACGCCCAGCACCACGCCCGCCATCAGGGCGGCGAAGGCGACAAGGTCATAGCGGAACCGCCCCCAGAGCAGCAGCGCGAAGACGGCCACGAAAAGCACGAAGATGATGATCTGGTCCTGGGTCATGGGGGCTCCGGTGGCATGAGGTCGGACGCCATCAGATAGGACGCCGGACCTCAGGACAAGTGGCCGCAGCCCGCGCCGGGGCAGGGGCATCGCCCAAGCCCGCCCGGCGGCCGTGCAGGGGACTGCGGCCTGGTCTCACGACCGCGTGAGGGCAGGGGGTTTGGCGTGTGTTGCCTGGATGCAGGTATCGTATAAGCTTAGAAAGATCCGTCGGAAACAGAAGGATCTACGTCATGACAGCCTGGTCCTGCCGCGCAGCGCTTCTTTGTGGCACCCTCATCCTGGGCGGCTCCGCCGCCGCGCAGGAGATCGCCGACAGCATCTACATGGGCGGCCCGATCCTGACGATCGACGACACCAACCCGGGGGCCGAGGCCGTCGCGGTGAAGGATGGGCTGATCCTTGCCGTGGGCGATCTGTCCGACATCACCCCCCACCAGGGCGACGCGACGGAGGTCATCGACCTGCGCGGCCGCGCGCTGCTGCCGGGCTTTGTCGACAGCCATGGCCACGTGGTCTTTGGCGGGCTGCAGGCGCTGTCGGCCAACCTGCTGGCGCCGCCTGACGGCACGGTCACCGACATCGCCAGCCTGCAGGACACCCTGCGCGGCTGGGCCGGGGACAACGCCGCGGCGGTGGACCAGATGCAGATGATCATCGGCTTCGGCTACGACAACGCCCAGCTGGCCGAGCTGCGCCATCCGACGCGGCAGGATCTCGACGCGGTCTCGACCGAGGTTCCGGTGATCATCGTGCACCAGTCGGGCCACCTGGGCGTGGCCAATTCGAAGCTGCTGGAGATGGCCGGGGTCGACAGCGACACGCCGGACCCGGCGGGTGGCGTGATCCAGCGCGCCGCGGACGGCACGCCGAACGGGGTGCTCGAGGAATATGCCTTCTTCAACACGCTTGTGCCGCTGCTGGGCGATTTCGGGTCCGAGGGGCTGGATGCCTTCGCGCGCGCGGGGGCCGGGATGTGGGCCAGCTTCGGCTATACGACGGCGCAGGACGGCCGGTCCTCGGGCGGGATCGTCGAGGCGCTGAAGCGGATCGACGCGGCGGGCAACCTGCCGATCGACGTGATTGCCTACCCGGATGTGCTGGAAGCGCCGGACTACATCGAGGCCAATGTCTCGACCGATTACACCGGCCATGTGCGCGTGGGCGGCTGCAAGCTGACCATCGACGGCTCGCCCCAGGGCTTCACCGCCCTGCGCGACCGGCCCTATTACGAGCCGGTGGGCGATTACCCGGCCGGCTACGCGGGCTATGCCGCCATCGACATGCAGCAGACCCAGGACGCGGTGAACTGGTGCTACGAACGCGGCATCCAGGTTATTACCCATGCCAATGGCGAGGGCGCCTCGGACATGCTGATCGCCGCGCTGAAATCGGCGCAGGAGACCTATGGCGATCCGGGCAACCGCCCCGTGCTGATCCACGGCCAGTTCTTGCGCGAGGACCAGGTGGACAGCTTCCGCGACCTGGACGTCTTCATGTCGCTCTTCCCGATGCATACGTTCTACTGGGGCGACTGGCACCGCGATCACACGGTGGGGCCGGTGAATGCCGACAACATCTCGCCCACCGGCTGGGTGCGGACGCGGGGCATGATGTTCGGCTCGCACCATGACGCGCCGGTGGCTTTGCCCGACAGCATGCGGATCCTGGACGCGACGGTGACGCGGAGGACGCGGTCTGGCGACATCCTGGGGCCCGACCAGCGGGTCGACGTGATGACGGCGCTGAAGGCGATGACGATCTGGCCGGCCTGGCAGCAGTTCGAGGAGGACCGCAAGGGCAGCATCGAGGTCGGCAAGCTGGCCGATTTCGTGATCCTGTCGGATGATCCGACGGCGGTGGACCCCGAGACGCTGGACCAGCTGCAGGTGATGGCGACGATCAAGGACGGCGTTCGGATCTTTGAGGCGGCCGAGGGCGAGCAGAAGGGCGAGCTGCGCCGCCTGCCGCTGATGGACGACCCGGTGACGGCGCACCGCTTCATGCACGCCATGACCCGCGGCTTCGGTGTCGAACGCGCGCCGGGCTGCATGCTGTCCGAGGCCGCCTGCCGCGGCCTCTTCGGCGGCCTCTACACCCGCATGTGACAGGTCAGGCCCGGCCCGCGCTGCGCGCGCGGGCCGGGGGCTTCGGTAGCCTCGCTGCGCTCGGATATCCTTGCTGGCGGCGCTCGCTTCGCTCGCGCCGGGCCGGCGGGGGCCGCGCTTCGCGTGGCAGGACGGGCACAAGGACCGGGCCACGCGGCAGACTTGCCCCGCGAACCGGCCCGGCGAGGGCCATGCGAATTCTGAACGAATTCCTAATCCGCCGCTGTAACCCCTTGAAATCCCTCAACCGGCGTCGTGTCCCACGCGTGGGACATGGCTTGCATCCCGCGCTCCCCTTGCCCTTGCCCCGCCCCCTGGCCTATATCCGCCGACAGAATTCATCCCGAGACGTCCGCAGGGGAGAGACCCACATGGCCGGCCATTCAAAATGGGCCAACATCCAGCATCGGAAGGGGCGCCAGGACGCGGCCCGGTCGAAGCTGTTTTCGAAGCTGTCGAAAGAGATCACCGTCGCCGCGAAGATGGGCGACCCCGACCCCGAGAAGAACCCGCGCCTGCGCCTGGCGGTGAAGGAGGCCAAGTCGAACTCGGTCCCCAAGGACGTGATCGACCGCGCGATCAAGAAGGCGACCGGCGGCGACAGCGAGGATTACGAGGAAATCCGCTACGAGGGCTATGGCCCCAACGGCGTGGCGGTCATCGTCGAGGCGATGACCGACAACCGCAACCGCACCGCTTCGAACGTCCGGTCCACCTTCTCCAAGAACGGCGGCAACCTGGGCGAGACGGGCTCGGTGGGCTTCATGTTCGAACGCAAGGGCGAGGTGACCTACCCCGCTGACGCGGGCGACGCCGACGCGGTCTTCGAGGCGGCGATCGAGGCGGGCGCCGAGGACGTGGAAAGCTCGGAAGAGGGGCACGTGATCTGGTGCGCCGATACCGACCTGAACGACGTGGCGACCGCGCTTGAAAGCGCACTGGGCGAGAGCGAGAGCACCAAGCTGGTGTGGAAGCCCACCACCACGACGGAGATGGACCTCGACAACATGCAGAAGCTGATGAAGCTGATCGATGCGCTGGAAGACGACGATGACGTGCAGCGCGTGACGACGAACTTCGAAGCCTCGGACGAGGTCATGGAAGCGCTGTGATCCGGCGCTGAGACAGGAACCGGCGGCTCCCTTCGGGGGGCCATTTTCTTTTGCGGCAGGCTATGTGCCAGATGCGCGCCGCCCCCCGGAGACCCGGCGCGGCCGGGATCTCCGTTACAGGGAGGCGCGACAGGGATCAGCCGCTGACGTAGGGGGTGTCCTTGCGGGGCCGCCAGAAGACCTTCTGGTTGTGCAGCTTGCCCAGAAGCTCGTGCGTCTCGGTCAGCTCGGTCTGGATATCGTCCAGCTCGGCCGCGCGGGTCGCTTCGTCCATCTCCTGTGCCAGCAGGCGCAGGCGCTTCAGCGACAGGTCCTTCTTGGCCTGCTGCAGGGCGTTTTCGATCAGTTCCATGTCCTGCAGGCCGAGTTCGAAATTGCGGTTGTACTTGCCCAAGAATCCTCTCCCGGTGTGGAGTTTCCGATAGGAAATCCATGGGACAAATGGAGACATTTCGCAAGCGCGATTGGTTGCGACGTATCATATTCCCGCTGCGACATAAGCAACGCTTATCGTGCTGGCGCGGGATCGGGCAGGCGGGCCGCCAGCTTGACCGGGGCGGCGTCACGCGGCGAAGCGCCGGGATGGACGCCCCGGGGCGGCCTTGCTACGGGAGGGCGAACCTGACGGGATTGCGCACATGATGTCATCGGCCCTTGCCGGCTTTGCGCTGGGATTGTCGCTGATTCTGGCGATCGGCGCCCAGAACGCCTATGTGCTGCGCCAGGGGCTGCGGCGCGAGCACGTGTTCTGGGTCTGCCTGACCTGCGCGGTGTCGGATGCGGCCCTGATCCTGGCCGGCGTCACCGGGTTCGGCGCCCTGGCCGAGCGCTGGCCCTGGTTTGCCGAAGCGATGCGCTGGGGCGGGGTCGCCTTCCTGCTGGTCTACGGTCTGCGCAGTTTCCGCGCGGCGCTGGCGGGCGGAGAGACCCTGCGCGCCGAGGGGCAGGAGCCGGTGCGGTTGCGTGCGGTGGTGCTGACCATGCTGGCGCTGACCTGGCTGAACCCGCATGTCTACCTGGATACCGTGGTGCTGCTGGGCTCGGTCTCGGCACAATATCCCAGCGGGACGGGCTTTGCCCTGGGCGCGACGCTGGCCAGCTTCGTCTTCTTCTTCGCGCTGGGGTATGGCGCGCGGGCGCTGGCACCGGTCTTTGCGCGGCCCCGCGCCTGGCAATGGCTGGACGCGGGCGTGGGCCTGGTGATGTGGGCCATCGCCCTGAAACTCGTGCTGATGTAATCCACTTGCGCCGAGCATGTAATCTGGTGTTCATGGCCGCATGCCAAATCCTGCTCCGTCCCGCCCCCTTGCCGGTATCCTGTGGATGCTGGTCACCGGGCTTTGTTTCGTTGCCGTCACCGCGCTGGTGAAGGTGCTGGGCCCCCGCATTCCTGCGGTGGAATCGGCCTTTCTGCGCTATGTGATCGGCCTTGTCCTGCTGACCCCGCTGCTGTTGCGGCTGAAGATCCGCGAGCTTGGCTGGGAGATGCAGGGGCTGTTCGCGGTGCGGGGGATCCTGCACGCGGTCGGCGTGGGCTGCTGGTTCTTCGCGATGGCGCGGATCCCGATCGCCGAGGTGACGGCGCTGAACTACCTGTCGCCGGTCTATGTGACGATCGGGGCGGCGATCTTCCTGGGCGAGACGCTGGCGCTGCGCCGGATCCTGGCGGTTGTGGCGGCGCTGGTCGGGATGGTGATCATCCTGCGCCCGGGGTTCCGCGAAGTCGGGCCGGGGCAGATCGCGATGCTGTTCACCGGGCTCGTCTTCGGCATCTCCTACCTGATGACCAAGGTGCTGGCGGACCGGGCCGACGCGGCGATGGTGGTCGCGATGCTGTCGGTCTGGGTGGCGATCAGCCTGGCGCCGGTGGCTCTGATGCACTGGGTCTGGCCGACCTGGGCCGAGTTGGGGATCCTGCTGTGTGTCGCCTTTTTCGCGACGGCGGGGCATTTCACCATGACCCTGGCGATGAAGGCGGCCCCGGTGGCGGTGACGCAGCCGGTCACCTTCCTGCAGCTGATCTGGGCGACCCTGCTGGGCGTCGCCGTCTTTGCCGAGCCGGTGGATGGCTGGGTGATGGTCGGCGGCGGGGTGATCCTGGCCTCGGTCAGCTATATCGCCTGGCGGGAGGCGAAGCTGAAGCGGCGGAGCGTGACGCCGGCGGTGCCGGCAACGAAGGGGTAGGGTGCCCGTGCGCTTCACTGAGGTGATCCAAGCAGGTTTGCAGGGGGCTTGAGAGCACCCGGCCCATAGCGATAGCGGCCTGCTGCGTTGGACACCAGGATTATCCGAAACCGGAGCCGGGCCAGTGGCGGCCCGCGGGATGCCGCCGCACTGTCTGTGCGGGTGCGCTTTATGGTGCAATGACCCTCCTCGCGGGGAGGTCTCTCCAGGCTTCACCAAAGCGGCAGCCCGTGGGGGCGGGCCGCCGCTGGCCCGGCGCCTTCGGCTTGTTCCGGGCCGGGTTCGGAACGTCGGCCTTGCTCTTTCTCAGGGACCAGAGACGGCGTTTTCGGTGGTGGTTGCTGGACCAGGGGCCCGCGAGCCCAGATCGCGCAATAGAGCCTGGGCAGGGAGCGGCGCGCTCCCGTACCTGCGCACAGGACGCGACAGGCTACCCCCGGGGATCCAGCAGCTTCGCGAGGATCCCGTTGCGCGTGATCTGGCCCAGCAGCGCGCCGTTTTCCGTCACGCCCACGGGCGCAGTATGGCCCTGGGTCGCCTCCATCACCTCGCGGATCGTTGCCGTGGGGGGCACGCTGGTCTGCGGCACGGTATCCGCAGGCTCCATCACGTCGCGGGCCGACAGCACGCCCAAGGGGTTCATATGCGCCACGAATTCCGCCACGTAGTCGGTCGCGGGGTTCGAGAAGATGTCCTTCGGCGTGCCGTGCTGCACGATCCGCCCGCCCTCCATGATGGCGATCCGGTCGCCCAGCTTGAAGGCCTCGTCCAGGTCGTGGCTGACGAAGACGATTGTCCGGTTCAGCTTCTGTTGCAACTCGATCAACTCGTCCTGCAGCCGCGCGCGGATCAGCGGGTCGAGCGCCGAGAAGGGCTCGTCCATCAGCAGGATCGGCGCTTCGGTCGCGAAGGCGCGGGCGAGGCCAACGCGCTGCTGCATGCCGCCGGAGAGCTCTCCGACCTTGCGGTCGGCCCAGTCCGACAGGCCCACGAGCTCCAGCTGGTGGTCGACGCGCTTCGCCCGCTCGGCGCGGCGCAGCCCGGCCAGTTCGAGGCCCAGCCCGACGTTTTCGCGCACACTCCGCCAGGGCAGCAGGCCGAACTGCTGAAAGACCATCGCCACGCATTCCCGGCGCACCCGGCGCAGGTGCTCGGCGCTGGCCTGGGTGACATTGCAGGTCCAGTCGCCGTCGTTGATCGTGACCGAGCCGCGCACCACCGGGTTCAGCCCGTTGACCGCGCGCAGCAGCGTGGACTTGCCTGAGCCCGACAGCCCCATCAGCACCAGGATCTCGCCTTCCTCCACAGTGAGCGAGCAATCGTGGACGCCCAGCACCTGGCCAGTGGCTGACTGGATCTCGGACCGCTGCTGGCCCTCGTCCATCAGCGGCAGGGCGCGGTCGGGGTGATCGCCGAAGACGATCGAGACCTTGTCGAAGGAAACCGCGGTGCCCATCAGTCGCGCTCCATCCGCAGCATGCGGTCGAGCATGATGGCCACGACCACGATGATGAAGCCCGATTCAAAACCGAGCGCCGTGTTGACCTGGTTCAGCGCGCGCACCACCGGCACGCCCAGCCCGTCGGCGCCGACCAGCGCGGCGATCACCACCATGGACAGCGACAGCATGATGGTCTGGTTCAGCCCGGTCATGATCTGGGGCAGGGCATAGGGCAGTTCGACTTTCCACAGCGTCTGGCGCGGGGTGGCGCCAAAGGCCTGCGCGGCCTCCAGCAGCGCCTGCGGGGTCGAGGTCACGCCCAGGTGGGTCAGCCGGATCGGCGCGGGCAGCACGAAGATCACCGTGGCGATCAGGCCCGGCACCATGCCGATGCCGAAGAAGACGATGGCGGGGATGAGATACACGAAGGTCGGCAGGGTCTGCATCAGGTCCAGCACCGGGCGCATGGCCTTGTAAAGCCGCGGCCGGTGGGCGGCGGCGATGCCGATGGGCGTGCCCACGCCCATGCAGACGATGCAGGCGCACAGCACCAGCGTCAGGCTTTCCAGCGTCTCTTCCCAATAGCCCTGGTTGAGGATGAAGAGAAAGCCCAGCACGACGAACAGGACGGTCTGCCAGCGGCGCTGCAGCGCCCAGGTGAGGCCCGCGAAGATCGCGACGATGATCAGCGGGTGCGGGGTTTCCAGCGCCCAGAGGATGCCCTCGATCAGGTTGTCGAGCGCGTCCGAGAGCCCGTCAAAGAACCAGCCGCCCCGGTCCTGCAGGAAATCGAAAACCGCGCTGGCCCACTGGCCCACGGGGATCTTGTGCTCGGTCAGCCAGTTCATGCGGTGGCGTCCTCCAGAAAACGGCTGTCACCGATCGCCCAGGCCAGGCGTAGGCGCAGGCCTTCGGGCAACAGAAGATCCGTTGTTGCGTCGTTGGTGGCCCCGTCCGAGATCCACCGGATGAATGCGTTGAAATCCTCGGCCCAGGCCTTCGTCGGGCTGAAGGATTGCACGATCATTGCAGCCATCGGCCTGTGAAACCGGCGTGCCTCGACGATGGCGGCTGCGGTCCGGTGAAACAACTGGTAGCGCAGTTCGGGCGGGGGATCGGACCGGCCGAACCAACTGCAGATCGTTCCGATCCTCTCGCGCTTGTTCGCCGAGGGGGAGGGGCCCAGCCATTCGCCAAGGGTCGGGCCGAAGGGTTCGTTGACCTTCGCCTCGATGGCGACCGCCTGGTCCGTACCATCGGCACGGGTCAGGGCGAACACATCGCATTGAGACGGGTAGCCCTGGCCGGGCATGGGGACCTTGTGCTCCACAATGGCCAGTTGCAGCTCGACTTCGGTTCCCAGAGCAGAGGCGACTTCCGGAGGAAAACCGGCTTCCCAGGACTGCGCGGCGGCCATGGCGGAATAGCCCGCTCTCCACTGCCTGTCCGGATCAACCAGAAGATCCCGCCAATCGGCGGGACCCCCGGTTTTCCTGTAAACGGCCAACGCGCCTTACTCCAGCGCGGCCGTGACCGCTGCCATGGCGTCGCCGCCGTCCTTGGTGGTCACGCCGTCCAGCCAGCCTTCGAGCACGAAGGGGTTGGTCGCGAGCCAGGCCCGGGCGGCTTCCTGCGCATCTTCGCCGTCGTCAAGGATCGCGCCCATGATCTCGTTCTCCATGGCGAGCGAGAATTCGAGGTTTTCCAGCAGCTTGCCCACGTTGGGGCATTCCGAGACGTACCCGGCCCGTGTGTTGGTATAGACCGTGGCGCCGCCCAGGTTCGGGCCGAAGTAATCGTCGCCGCCGGTCAGGTAGGACATCTCGTAATTGGCGTTCATCGGATGCGGTTCCCAGCCCAGGAAGACGATCGGATCGCCGCGACGGTCGGCGCGGGCCACCTGCGCCAGCATCCCCTGTTCCGAGCTTTCCACCACCTCGAAGCCCGACAGGCCGAAGGCATCCGCCGCGATCATGTCCATGATGAGCCGGTTGCCGTCATTGCCCGGCTCGATGCCGTAGATCTCGCTGTCCAGCGCCTCGGCCTGGCCGGCGATATCGGCGAAATCCTTGATGCCCAGATCCGAGGCCGCCTTGTTGACCGCCAGCGTGTACTTGGCGCCCTCGAGGTTGGCGCGCACCGTGTCGACGGTGCCGGCGTCGCGGTAGGGGGCGATGTCGCCTTCCATGGTGGGCATCCAGTTGCCCAGGAACACGTCGATGTCGCCATCGGCCATCGATGTATAGGTCACCGGCACCGACAGCACCTTGATGTCGGTCTCGTACCCGAGGGCGTCCAGAACCACGGTCGTCGCCGCCGTGGTCGCGGTGATGTCGGTCCAGCCGACGTCCGAGAAGGTCACCGCATCGCAATCAGCCAGAGCGGGGGCCGCGGCCAGCACGGCCAGGGCCGAGATTGTCGTTTTCAGTCGCATACACAAGTCTCCCTGAAGTCTTCCTGTGGTCGTTGGTGTTCCCCGGTGAACCCGGGTGATTGACCGGAGGCTAGTCTTTTCTTGATTGACGAGTCAATAAACGCTTCCTACCCTCTGCCCGCACCGTACCCGAAAGGATCGCCGAATGCCCAAAGTTGGGATGGAACCCGTCCGACGCGACGCGCTGGTCCGGGCGACCATCGCCGAGATCGGGCAGGCGGGATCGCTGGATGTCACCGTAGCGCAGATCGCGCGGCGGGCGGGCATGTCTTCTGCGCTGGCGCATCATTATTTCGGCGGCAAGGCGCAGATCTTCCTGGCCGCGATGCGGCACATCCTGACCGAGTTCGGCGCCGAGGTGCGGCGCGAACTGATCGCGGCGCCCACCGACGCCAGGGCCGAGGCGATCATCGAGGCCAGCTTTGCGCCCGCCTCGTTCCGGAAGGAAAGCATCGGCGCCTGGATGACCTTCTACGTGCTGGCCCAGACCGAACCGCAGGCCCTGCGGCTCTGGCGGCTCTACCAGCGGCGGCTGCGGTCGAACCTGACCCACGCCCTGCGTCCCGTCTGCCGCGCGCCGGCGCAGGCCGCCGACACGCTTGCCGCGCTGATCGACGGTCTCTACATCCGCGCCGCCCTCAACGATCCCGAAGCGCCCGGCGAGGCGCGCGACCACGCCCTGCGCGTGCTCACCATGCTCAAGGACCAGCCCGCATGACCGCAAAGCCCAACCTCCTGATCCTGATGGTCGACCAGCTGAACGGCACGCTGTTTCCCGACGGGCCGGCCGACTGGCTGCATGCGCCCAACCTCAAGCGTCTCGCCGCGCGGTCGGTGCGCTTTGCCAATGCCTACACCGGCTCGCCCCTTTGCGCGCCCGGGCGGGCAAGCTTCATGTCCGGCCAGCTGCCGCGCCGCACCGGGGTCTACGACAATGCGGCCGAGTTCCGGTCCGATATCCCCACCTATGCGCATCACCTGCGCCGCGCGGGCTATTACACCTGCCTTTCGGGCAAGATGCATTTCGTCGGTCCCGACCAGCTGCACGGGTTCGAGGACCGGCTGACCACCGATATCTACCCGGCCGATTTCGGCTGGACCCCCGATTACCGCAAGCCGGGCGAACGGATCGACTGGTGGTATCACAACATGGGCTCGGTCACCGGCGCCGGCGTGGCCGAGATCACCAACCAGATGGAATACGATGACGAGGTCGCCTACATGGCCACCTCGAAGCTGTACGATCTGGCGCGCGGCAAGGACGAGAGGCCCTGGGCGCTGACCGTCAGCTTCACCCATCCGCATGATCCTTACGTGGCGCGGAAGAAATACTGGGATCTCTATGCGGATTGCGACCACCTGCTGCCCACGGTCGCCGATCCGGGTTATGACGCGCAGGATCCCCATTCCAAGCGCCTCTTCGACGCCAATGACTGGCGCAACTTCGACATCTCGCAAGAGGACATCCGCCGCTCGCGCCGGGCCTATTTCGCCAATATCTCCTATCTCGACGACAAGATCGGCGAGATCCTCCAGGTGCTGGAAGACACACGGCAGGAGGCCAATATCCTGTTCCTGTCCGACCACGGCGACATGCTGGGCGAGCGGGGGCTGTGGTTCAAGATGTCCTTCTACGAGGGGTCATCCCGCGTGCCGCTGATGATCTCGGCGCCGGGGCTGGAGCCTCAGCGGATCGACACGCCGGTGTCCACCATCGACATCACGCCGACACTGGGCGCGCTGGCGGGCGTCGACATGTCGGAAATCGCCCCCTGGACCGATGGCGAAAGCCTCGTGCCGCTGGCCCAGGGCACGCCGCGCAGCGCGCCCGTGGCGATCGAATATGCCGCCGAGGGCTCTTACACGCCGCTGGTCTGCCTGCGGCAGGGGCGGTGGAAATACACCCGCTGCACGCTTGATCCCGAACAGCTTTTCGACCTGGAGGCCGATCCGGGCGAGCTGACCAACCTCGCCGCCGACCCGGCCCATGCCGATACGCTGGAGGAGTTCCGCGCCATCGCCGATGCGCGCTGGGATCTGGCGGCCTACGATGCCGAGGTCCGCGCCAGCCAGGCGCGCCGCTGGGTGGTCTACGAGGCGCTGCGGCAGGGCGGCTATTACCCGTGGGATTACCAGCCGCTGCAGAAGGCGTCCGAGCGGTACATGCGCAATCACATGGATCTCAACATCCTGGAAGAGAGCCAGCGGTACCCCCGCGGCGAATGACACACCGGAATTTCAACGTCGTGCGACACGGTGGATCTGCCCGGACCGGGCTGCGGCCGCCCGATGACGAGGAAAGGGGCTGATATGGAAGCGGATTACGTGATCGTGGGGGCCGGCAGCGCGGGCTGCGCGCTGGCCTACCGGCTGTCCGAGGCCGGCGCCTCGGTCCTGGTGGTGGAACACGGCGGCTCGGACGCGGGGCCGTTCATCCAGATGCCGGGGGCGCTCAGCTACCCGATGAACATGGCGCGCTACGATTGGGGTTACCGCGCCGAGCCCGAGCCGAAGCTGGGCGGACGCGCCCTGGCCTGTCCGCGCGGCAAGGTGATCGGCGGGTCGTCGTCGATCAACGGGATGGTCTACGTGCGCGGCCATGCGAGGGATTACGATCACTGGTCCGCATCCGGCGCGCGCGGCTGGGGCCATGCCGATGTGCTGCCCTATTTCGAGCGCATGGAAAACTGGCACGACGGCGGCCATGGCGGCGATCCCGACTGGCGCGGCACCGACGGCCCGCTGCATGTCACCCGCGGCACCCGCGAGAACCCGCTGCATGCCGCCTTTGTCGAGGCCGGCGCCCAGGCCGGCTATCCCCTGACCGAGGATTACAACGGCCGCCAGCAGGAGGGCTTTGGCCCGATGGAGCAGACGGTCTGGAAGGGCCGGCGCTGGTCGGCGGCCAATGCCTATCTCAAGCCCGCGCTGAAACGGGACAATTGCGACATCATCCGCGCCATGGTGACCCGCGTGGTCATCGAGGACGGCCGCGCCACCGGCGTGGAACTTGCCGGCCGCGCCCCGGTGAAGGCCCGGCGCGAGGTGATCCTGGCGGCCTCTTCGATCAATTCGCCCAAGATCCTGATGCTGTCGGGCATCGGCCCGGCCACGCATCTGGCCGAGCTTGGCATTCCCGTCGTGGCCGACCGCCCCGGTGTGGGCGCCAACCTGCAGGACCACCTGGAGGTCTACGTGCAGATGGCGTCGAGCCAGCCGATCACGCTTTACCGTTACTGGAACCTGATGGGAAAGGCGCGGGTGGGCGCGCAATGGCTGTTCACCGGCAAGGGGCCTGGGGCGTCGAACCAGTTCGAAAGCTGCGCCTTCATCCGCTCGCGCGCGGGCGTGGATTATCCCGACATCCAGTACCATTTCCTGCCCATCGCCGTGCGCTACGACGGCCAGGCCGCGGCCGAGGGCCATGGCTTTCAGGCCCATGTGGGCCCGATGCGCTCGAAAAGCCGGGGCCGGGTCCGGCTGCGCTCGGGCGCGGCCGAGGATGCGCCGGTGATCCGCTTCAACTACATGGCGCATGACGAGGACTGGGCCGATTTCCGCGCCTGCATCCGCCTGACGCGCGAGATCTTCGGGCAGGAGGCCTTTGCCCCCTTCGTCAGCCACGAGATCCAGCCCGGCGCCGAGCTGCAGAGCGACGCCGAGATCGACGGCTTCATCCGCGATCATGCCGAAAGCGCCTATCACCCCTGCGGGACCTGCCGGATGGGGGCGGCCAGCGATCCGCGGTCCGTCGTGGATCCCGAAGGGCGCGTGATCGGGGTCGAGGGGCTGCGCGTGGCCGACAGTTCGATCTTTCCGCGCATCACCAACGGCAACCTGAACGGCCCGTCGATCATGGTGGGCGAGAAGATGTCCGACCACATCCTGGGCCGAGATCCGCTGCCGCGGTCGGACAAGCGGCCCTGGATCAATCCCGATTGGCGGACCGCGCAACGTTGATCAGGATCAAGGTGGCGCTTAGGTGAAGTGCATAGCGTGACGCAGAACTTCAGGAAGGAAGACGAGATGTCCCACACCCCGCACGAGCTGACCGAGGAATTCCCCGACATGGTCGAGAAAATGCACGCGCTGAAGACCAGCGATGCGCATTTCTCGAAGATGTACGAGGAGTACCATCAGCTGAACCGTGCCATCCACCGCGCCGAGACCAATGTCGAGCCGATGGAAGACCTGGCCGAGGGCGAGATGCGCAAGAAGCGCGCCGCGCTGAAGGACGAGATCTACGCCTATCTCAAGGAAAAGGCCTGATCTTCGGCCCGGGCGGGCAGCGCGCGCGACGCGGCTGACCCGGCCCGTTCCGCCCGTGCCTCAGCGCACGGTGTAGGGCAGCACCCCGCGCCGGTCGGCCTCGATGGTCAGCCGGCGTTCGAGCGGCGGGACCGACCTTTGATGGCAGGTCCGCCGTTCGCAGATCCGGCAGGAAATGCCGATCGGCTCGAAGGCCTGTGCATTGGAGATGTCCAGCCCTTCCGCATAGACGAGGGACCCCGCGTGGCGGACCTCGCATCCCAGTGAAATCGCGTAGCGCCTGACCGGTGCGCCGAAGGCGCCGCCGGGCTTCGACACGTCACAGGCGATGGAGATATAGCGCACCCCGTCCGGGGTTTCCGCCAGCTGGCGCAGGAAGCGGCCCGGGGTCTCAAAAGCCCGGTGCACGTTCCACAGCGGACAGGCGCCGCCGAAGCGGGCGAATTGCAGCCGCGTGGCGGAATGGCGTTTCGTGATCGTGCCGGCCTGGTCGACGCGGACGAAGAAGAACGGGATCCCCTTGGCGCCAGGGCGCTGCAGGGTCGAGAGCCGGTGGCAGATCTGTTCGATCGAGGCGCCGAACCGGCGCGACAGGCGTTCCAGGTCGTGGCGGTCGCTTTGCGCCGCCTCCAGGAAGCGTCGGTAGGGCATCAGCGCGGCGCCGGCGAAGTAATTGGCCAGCCCGATCTTGGCGATGGCCCGGGCCTCTTCGCTTTGGAACCGGGCGAAATCCAGCGTGGCCTCCAGCAGCTTGTCCTGCCGCAGAAGAGCGAGTTGCAGCAGCACCTGGAACAGCCGGGTTTCCGGTGCGGCGCGGGACGAAAGCGCCAGCGTGCCGGTGTCGGGATCGAAGCGGCGCAGGTCCTCCATGTCGTCGAGCGTGACGGTGATGCCCATGCCGGTCAGCACCGCCTCGGCATGGGCGGCGATACCCCCCGAGGCTTCGCCCTGCGTGGCAAAGCTTTCGGCGGCGTGGTCCACCGCGTCGATGTAATTGTCGCAGTAATGGAAGAAGTCGCGCACCTCGTCCCAGGGCGAGGCCTGCACCCGGGCATCCTCGCGCCCCAGCGCCTCGTCCAGCGAGGCGAGGCGTTCATGGGTCTGGCGATAGGCGCGGTGCAGCTCGATCACCGCACGGGCCAGCGCCGGGGCGTTGGAGGCGGTCAGCCGCAGGTCGGCCAGCGGTGGCGAGATATCGGCCAGCACCGGATCGGCCAGGATCTCGCGCAGGTCCGAGACCAGGCGCTCGCTGTCGCCGGTCGAAAGCTCGGTCACGTCGATGCCGAACTCCTGCGCCAGCGCCAGCACGACAGAGGTGCTGACGGGGCGGTTGTTGTTCTCCATCTGGTTCAGATAGGGCAGCGAGACCCCGAGCTTGGCGGCGAAATCCTTCTGGGTCAGGGACATCCGCGTGCGGATCTCGCGCAGCTTGGCGCCGGCATAGAGTTTCTGGGTGGCCATGAGGCGTCTTTGCAAAATGTCGCTTTGTTGAGAGCTTAGGTTTGCAAAGATGGGGAGGCAAGAGGGGGGCGCTGCCCCCGTCCGCTGCGCGGACTCCCCCGGAGGTATTTGGGCCAAGAAGAACGGGGTGGTGTGCCCGGAGGCCTGGCCGGGGGTTATGCGCCGGCCAGCTCCAGCCGGCGTTCGCGGCGGATCACCAGGAAGATGGCCAGCACGCCCAGCAGAGAGGAGACCAGCATCAGCAGGAGCAGCGGGTAGGCGCCGGTTTCGTGCGTGAGGAGCGAGCCGGCGAGGGCGGAGAGCGCCGCGCCGCCACCGATCATCAGCGCGCCGCCGAGGCCCGAGGCGGTGCCGGCCAGGTGCGGGCGGACCGAAAGCATGCCGGCCGTGGCGTTGGGGATCGCCAGCCCGTTGCCCAGGCCGATGAAGGTCATGAAGCCGAAGAACAGCAGGGCGGTGCCGAAGCCCATGGCGAAGAGTGCCAGGCTGAGCGCCATGCCGGTCGCGCAGGTGAGGCAGCCCCAGAGCACCATCCGGTTGACCCCGATCACCTGGGCGTAGCGCCCGGTCAGGAAGTTGCCGAGGAAATAGCCGATCGCGGGGGCGCCGAAATACAGGCCGAGCGCCTGCGGGCTGAGGCTGAAGATCTCGGATCCCACGAAGGGCGCGCCGCCGAGGTAGCTGAAGAAGCTGCCCGAGCAGAGCGCGCAGGCCAGGGCGTAACCCCAGAAGCGCGGAGAGGTCAGCAGCTCGGGGTATTCGCGGATCTGGTCGCGGAAGGAGGTGCCGGTGTTTTGAGCGGATTCGCCCTGGTCGATCCAGCAGAGCCAGAGCACCAGTGCGCCGGAGATGAAGAGCAGCCAGAAGCTGCCGCGCCAGCCCATGACGGAATCGATCGCTCCGCCGATCGCGGGGCTGATCATCGGCGCCACCGCCATGCCCATGGTGACATAGCCGATCGTGCTGGCGGCCTTGTCCTGGGGATGGATGTCGCGAATGATCGCGCGGCTGAGCACGAGGCCGACGCTGACCACCGCCTGGCACATGCGGAAGATCAGGAAGACGGTCGCGTTCGGGGCAAAGATGCAGCCCAGCGTTGCCACGAGGAACAGGGCAAAGCCTGTCAGAACCACGGGGCGCCGGCCGAACCGGTCCGAGATCGGACCGATGAAGACTTGCAGCACCGCGTTGGCGCCAAGGTAGAGCGAAACCGACAGGCTCATGATCCGGTACTCCGTGTCGAAATACGCGGTCATGTTCGGAAGGCTGGGCAGGAAGATGTTCATCGTCAGGGCCGAGATCGAGCACATGATGATGAGCGTCGCGATATGCGGCGGGCTCCGGCGGTCGAGGAACCTGATGGATGCATCTGTCATGCAGTTGCAATAGTCCTGTAATGGCATCTTGTCTATCGCGAACAGATGTGGCGGTTCAGCGAGGGGGCCAGGTGCATGTCAGGCGAATTAGCGGATTTGCATTATGCAATCATCGATATGGTAATAGTTTGCAAATATTCCGTTTCCTTCTTTGGACGGAGGGTCGGTGCCTGTATGGTCCACCGGAAACCGGGAAGAGGGGCGAGAGATGAAGGATATTCTGGCAGAGCTTGAATCCCGCCGCGATGCGGCGCGGGCAGGTGGCGGAGAGCGCCGGATCGATGCGCAGCACGCCCGGGGCAAGCTGACCGCCCGCGAACGCATCGACCTGCTGGTCGACGAGGGCAGCTTTGAAGAATTCGACATGTTCAAGGCGCATCGCTGTACCGATTTCGGCATGGAGACCCAGCGCCCCTATGGCGATGGCGTGATCACCGGCTGGGGCACGATCAACGGCCGGCTGGTCTATGTCTTCAGCCAGGATTTCACCGTCTTCGGTGGCTCGTTGTCGGAAACCCATGCCGAGAAGATCTGCAAGATCATGGATATGGCCGTGCGCAACGGCGCGCCGGTGGTCGGGCTGAACGATTCCGGCGGCGCGCGGATCCAGGAGGGCGTGGCGTCGCTCGCTGGCTATGCCGAGGTGTTCCAGCGCAATATCGAAGCCTCGGGCGTGGTGCCGCAGATCTCCGTCATCATGGGGCCCTGCGCGGGTGGCGCGGTCTATTCGCCGGCGATGACGGATTTCATCTTCATGGTGAAGGACAGCTCCTACATGTTCGTCACCGGCCCCGACGTGGTGAAGACGGTGACCAACGAACAGGTCACGGCCGAAGAGCTTGGCGGCGCTTCGACTCATACCAAGAAGAGCTCGGTCGCCGACGCGGCCTTCGAGAACGACGTGGAGGCGCTGGCCGAAGTGCGGCGCCTGGTCGACATGCTGCCCGCCTCGAACCGGGAAAAGCCCCCGGTGCGGCCCTTCTTCGACAGCCCGAACCGGGAGGACATGTCGCTGGATACGCTGGTGCCGGAAAATCCGAACCAGCCCTACGACATGAAGGAACTGATCCTGAAGACGGCCGACGAGGGCGATTTCTACGAGATCCAGGAAGATTTCGCGAAGAACATCATCACCGGCTTCATCCGGCTGGAAGGGCAGACCGTGGGTGTCGTGGCCAACCAGCCGATGGTGCTGGCCGGCTGCCTCGATATTGATTCAAGCCGCAAGGCCGCGCGGTTCGTGCGGTTCTGCGATTGCTTCGAAATCCCGATCCTGACCTTCGTCGACGTGCCGGGCTTCCTGCCGGGCACCGCGCAGGAATACGGCGGGGTCATCAAGCACGGCGCCAAGCTGCTCTTTGCCTATGGCGAGGCGACGGTGCCCAAGGTGACGGTGATCACGCGCAAGGCCTATGGCGGCGCCTATGACGTGATGGCGTCCAAGCATCTGCGCGGCGACGTGAACTATGCCTGGCCCACGGCCGAGATCGCGGTGATGGGCGCCAAGGGCGCGACCGAGATCATCCATCGCGCCGACCTGGGCAATCCCGAAAAGATCGCGGCCCATGCCAAGGATTACGAAGACCGGTTCGCCAACCCCTTCGTGGCGGCGGAACGCGGCTTCATCGACGACGTGATCATGCCGCATGGCACGCGCCGCCGTGTGTGCCGGGCCTTTGCCGCGCTGCGCAACAAGCGCGTCGAGAAGCCCTGGAAGAAACACGACAACATTCCATTGTAAGGCAGGTCCCGTGGGAGGGGAGGGGGCTGATGGCCGAGCGAGAGACATTCGGATGCGCCCGCGTCCTGCCCCCAGAGGCGGCATGGGACAGACGGAAAGTCTCCGCTCGGCCTGAGGCCTGCAGCCGGAATGCGAGGATTGGGACATGAGTGAGCCGCTGTTTCACATGATCGCCGGAGGGCCGCGGCCCGTGGCGCCGTTTTCCCACGCGGTGGAGGCGGATGGCTGGGTGATGCTGACCGGGCAGATGCCGACGGATCCGGCCGCGCCGGATGCGCCGCTGCCCGAAGGGATCGCGGCGCAGACGCGGCGCGTGATGGAGAATCTCGAGGTCGTGCTGAAGGGGGTCGGGCTGGGGCTGGAGCACGTGGTGCAATGCCGCTGCTACCTGACGGAATTCGAGCGCGACTACGACGAGTTCAACGAGGTCTACAAGGGCTTCTTCCCCGAGGATCGGCGTCCGGCGCGGACCACCGTGGGGGTGACGGCGCTGGCCGTGGGGGCCCTGGTCGAGGTGGATTGCATGGCGAGGCGGCCCGATGCGTGATCAATGGCACGAGGTGAAGGAACCGGGGCGCTATACCCTCGCTCGGCGGTTGCCGGTACGGTTCGACGTGGCGGTCACCACCGCCATGCCGGCCTTGCGCAAGGACCGGCTGGCGCTGCAGGTGCGGCAGGACCTGTGGCGCGCCCTGCAGCGGGTACGCGGGTTTTCTCCGGTCGTGCGGGTGACCGAGACCGGGACGGGCTGCGAGGTGACGGCCGGCGGCCGGGTCGATGGCGGTACGGTCCCGCGCCAGCGGATGGAAGAGACCATCGCCGGGATCCTCGACGATCCGGCCCGGCGCGCCCGCTGGGCGCGGTTCGCCGCGCGCAAGGCCGGCGCCGTGGCGCTTGCGATGCTTGCTCTTCCGGCCTTGACGGCCGGCCTCGCGACGGCCGATCCGGTCCCGGTGGAGGTGCCGTCGGGCCAGCCCGTTTCGCTGGTCGGCGTGCTGCTGGATGACGGGCCGGGCGCGCTTTGGGCGCGGTTCCGCTTTGTCGCGCCCGAGATGACAGCCGACAGCGCCGAGGCCGCCGCCGGTGACATGGATCACCTCTGCAGCGCCGTGGCCGCACCCTACGTGTCCCATCACCGGATCGAGCCCGCGCGGATCGTGATTTCGCTGTCGGACCGCGATGTCGAATTCGGCAAGGCCGCGCCGGAGGCCACGCAGTTCTTCGAAGCCTATGCCTGGCGCGACGGCGATTGCGTCTGGGAGGCATTCTGATGCCTGTCCTGCAGCGCGTGACATCGTCGGCCGCTGCAATGCCGGGCGTTCCGGCATCGGCGCCGGTCGGCTCACCACCCGCACGAGGCACATGTATTTCCCCCCGCGACTGCGCTACAGTCCGGCGGGGCCGCGCCTGGGCGGCCCGTTGTCCCCGGGCCCGGCACCAGAGGCACAATCCCGCCGCGGCCCCGAAGAACGAGAGCAGGAGTTTTGCATGGCTAAATTCATCATGTTGCTGGCCCTTGCCGGCACCTTCGGCACGCTATCGGCCTGTGCCAACAACGAACCCGAAGAAGTCGTCATCATCGAACCCGAACCGATTTCGACCGAGCCGACCTACACCGGCAAGTACAAGTAACACGGCAGGCGGGCAGGCCGCTGGCCCTGTCCGCCCGGCCTCCGCATCCCGGGCACGTGCGGCCCGGACCCTGCGCCCTGCCTCAACCGAATCTCAGGAGAGGCAGACATGCTGAAGCATCGCGGCTTCCCCGGCCGCATGGCCGGCACCGATTTCCAGTTCACCGTGCGCCGCGCCAACCCCAGGGGCGTCACCAGGCTTGTCGCACGCGAACGCTACCGCGACCGCAAGCCGGCGGATAAACGCGCAGACGCGGCCTTCATGGCGGCGCTTTGGGCGCATTTCGGCACAGAGCCGTTCGAGCGCGGCAACCTCGACGCGGGCCGGCTCGCCTGGCTCTTCGGGCGCGAGGTGAAAGCCGCCGAGGACCCGTTCGACCCTGAAAGCTATGACGCCCTGCTGCAAATCGACGAGACGGTCGCGCGGGCGTCGTTTCCGGACGCTTTCGAGGATGAGCCATGGGGATGAGCGCGGCACCGGCAGGACCCCGCCGGTTGGCGGATCCTCGCGTATGGTCAAACCATGGGGCGGAACCCTATGTCCTGCGACGCGTTTACATCGCGAAGCTGACAGAAGGAAAAACCCCATGCCCATCAAACAGATTGTCGTCGCCTGCGGGCTTCTTGCCGGCCTTTCCGCCTGCGGCCAGACCACCGGTGAACAGGCCCTGCTGGGTGGCAGCGTCGGTGCAGTCGGTGGCGCCGTCGTCGGGGCCAACCCGCTGGCATCCGCAGCCGTCGGCGCCGGCGGCAACGTTCTTTACTGCGAGGTCAATCCCGGCCGCTGCAACTGATCCCGCGTCCCGTCAGGGGCGCACCGATTGTTTCCGCAACACCGCTTCGGCCGCATCCGGCCGGGGCGGTGTTTTGCGTTTGCTCCCCTCGAAGACGAAGGACCAGCCATGTTCAAGAAGATCCTGATCGCGAACCGGGGCGAGATCGCCTGCCGTGTCATCAAGACGGCCCGCAAGATGGGCATCCGGACGGTGGCGGTCTATTCCGACGCCGACAAGAACGCGCTGCATGTGGACATGGCGGACGAGGCGATCCACATCGGCCCGCCGCCCGCCAACCAGTCCTACATCGTGATCGACAAGATCATGCAGGCCATCAAGCACAGCGGCGCCGAGGCGGTGCATCCGGGATATGGCTTCCTGTCAGAGAACCCGAAATTCGCCGAGGCGCTTGAGGCCGCCGGCGTCGCCTTCATCGGCCCGCCGAAGGGCGCGATCGAGGCGATGGGCGACAAGATCACCTCGAAGAAGATCGCGCAGGAGGCCAACGTGTCGACCGTGCCGGGCTACATGGGTCTGATCGAGGATGCTGACGAGGCGGTGAAGATCTCGAAGGAGATCGGCTACCCGGTGATGATCAAGGCCAGCGCGGGCGGTGGCGGCAAGGGCATGCGCATCGCCTGGACCGACGAGGAGGCGCGCGAGGGCTTCCAGTCGTCCAAGAACGAGGCCGCCAACAGCTTTGGCGACGACCGGATCTTCATCGAGAAGTTCGTGACGCAACCGCGCCATATCGAGATCCAGGTGCTGGCCGACCAGCATGGCAACTGCATCTACCTGGGCGAGCGCGAATGCTCGATCCAGCGCCGCAACCAGAAGGTCATCGAAGAAGCGCCGAGCCCCTTCCTGGACGAGGCCACCCGCAAGGCCATGGGCGAGCAATCCTGCGCGCTGGCCAAGGCCGTGGGCTATGCGTCCGCCGGCACGGTGGAATTCATCGTCGACGGCGACCGGAATTTCTACTTCCTCGAGATGAACACCCGGCTTCAGGTGGAACACCCGGTGACAGAGCTGATCACCGGCGTCGACCTGGTCGAACAGATGATCCGCGTCGCCAATGGCGAGCCGCTGTCGATCACCCAGGACGACGTCAAATTGAACGGCTGGGCCATGGAAAGCCGGCTTTATGCCGAGGATCCCTACCGCAACTTCCTGCCCTCGATCGGCCGGCTGACCCGCTACCGTCCGCCGGCCGAGACCTCGGATTATCTGCCGGGTGTGGTGCCCTCCGCCCCGGTGATCCGCAACGACACCGGTGTTTATGAAGGCGGCGAAATCTCGATGTTCTATGACCCGATGATCGCCAAGCTCTGCACCTGGGGGCCGGACCGGCTTGCGGCGATCGAAGGGATGCGCGGAGCGCTGGATGCCTTCGAGGTCGAGGGGATCGGGCACAACCTGCCGTTCCTGAGCGCGGTGATGGCGCATCCGAAATTCGTGGCCGGTGACATGACCACCGCCTTCATCGCCGAGGAATATCCCGAAGGCTTCGACGGCGTGAACCTGCCCGAGGCGGCGTTGAAGAGGGTCGCTGCGGCGGCGGCGGCGATGAACCGCGTGTCCGAGATCCGGCGCTCCCGCGTGTCCGGCCGCATGGACAACCACGAACGGATGGTCGGGTCCGACTGGGTCGTGACCGCGCAGGACCACAGCTTTGCCGTAAGCATCGACGCCGATCACGACGGCGCCACGGTCAGCTTCGAGGATGGCACCGTGCACCGTGTCAGCAGCGACTGGACCCCGGGCGATTCGCTGGCCGAACTGACGGTGGACGGCGCGCTGCTGTCGCTGAAGGTCGACAACATCACCAGCGGTTTCCGCATCCGCACCGCAGGGGCCGACATGAAGGTCCATGTCCGCACCCCGCGCCAGGCCGAACTGGCCGCGCTGATGCCCGAGAAGCTGCCGCCCGATACCTCGAAGCTGCTGCTCTGCCCGATGCCCGGCCTGATCGTGAAGGTCGATGTCGAGGTCGGGCAGGAGGTCCAGGACGGGCAGTCGCTGTGTACCGTCGAGGCGATGAAGATGGAGAACATCCTGCGGGCCGAGCGCCGGGGCGTGGTGTCGAAGATCAACGCCGCCCCGGGCGACAGCCTGGCGGTCGACGACGTGATCATGGAATTCGAGTGATCCGCGCGGCCGCTCATATCGGGGCCCGACGCGGTCCGGCGGGCGGCCCCGCGCACCGGACCGGGGCCGCGGTCCCGGATACGGTCTGTAAACCATTGGGCGCTAGGCTCCGGCGGGATTGGATCCCTTCGGAAAGGCGGGCGCGCGATGCGGCAACTGGGTCTGGCTCTGCTGGGTGTGGCGGGCATCATGCTGGCGGGCTGCAAGCTCGACCGGGAGGATCGCCTGCGGCAGGAACTGGGCAGCTGGCTGACGCTGCAGGACACGCTGGAATTCTCTTCGCGCGGGACCTGCACCGGTGCGGTCTTCCGGCTGGAGACCACGGCGATCAGCGACCGGATCACCAAGGCGACTTCGATCGAGACGGCGGTGCATTACCTGCGCGCCGGCCGGATGGTGGTGTTCGAGATATTCGACACCAGCCCCACCGTGGTGTCCGAGCAGATCATGACCGCCAGCCTGGAACAGGGGCTGGGGCTTTTGTCGAACGGGCTCGGCCCGGCAAAGCGCTGCCTGTCGGATCGGGCCGGCCTGGCCTTCTACAACGCGATCATGTCGCCCGAGGCGGTGATGATCTACGACCCGGACGGCAATTCCCTGACCTTGGTTCACACGCAATCCGAGGTGCCGCTGGCGATCTTCCTGCGCGGCAACGTCTAGGCGGGCGCAGGGCCCTTCTTCGCCCCGGGCGCCTCTATTCGCGGGCGGCGTCCTCTTCATGCCGCAGGGCGCGGCGGTCGCGGACCTCCTGCTGGCGCAGCGGGGTCTTGTCGATGGTCCGCGTGATCTCGCGCACGGAATACGGGAAGGGCTTGCGCAGTTTCACCGCGCCGTCCTTGCCCACAAGCACCATCTGGAACCCGCGCGGCCGCATCCGGGTGCGGATCGGCCCGGCCGCGTCGGGATCGACATCGGTGATGATGACGACGTCGCGGTCGGCCAGCATCTCGATCTCGGATTCCAGCATCGTCAGCTGCTGCTGGAACCGTGGATCGGCGGGCGTGTCGGCAAAGACGAGGATCGGCCGCGCCAGCCACAGGAATCCGTCGAGATCCATGTCGCCGGCCTCCACGATGCTGCCGGGCACAAGAGCCTCGTTCGGGTCATCTGCGGCCTGGGCGAAGGAGGCGGAGAAAGGGGCGGCGAGGGTCGCTGCGAGAGCGAGTGCGATGATGCGGGTCATGTCTTTGAATATAGACGCCTCGCCGCCGGAAACGACAAGTCGCGATGCCGCGAGGCGGGAAAATTTTAAATTTAAGGTGCTGATGAGGGGGATGGCGCGATGATGGCGGCCTCCCCCGAATTCCGGCCGGCCGGGGCGGCCATAGCAGCCTGGAGCCGCCGCCTGATGGACGTGATCCTGCATATCGGAGCGCATCGCACCGCCACCACCACGTTTCAGCACTTCCTGAGCGACCTCTCAGCGCCGCTGGCGGCCGACGGAATCGCCGCCTGGGGGCCAAGCCGGACACGCAACGGGCTGTTTCATGGTATTCATGGCGGCCGGGCCCGGGCCGGGCACGACGTCCCCGCGCCGTTTGCCCGCGCGCGCGGGCGCATTGCGCTCAACCTGGCCCGTCTGCGCGACAGGGGCCGCCGGGCGCTGATCGTCAGCGACGCTAGCCTGCCGGGATCCCTGCGCGACACGCTGACGCGCGGGGCGCTTTATCCCGGGGTGGGGGCGCGGCTGTCGCGGGTGCATGCCGCCTTCGACGGGCAGATCGACCAGGTCGTGCTGACGATCCGCAGTCTCGATCTTTACTGGAGCTCGGCCCTGGGCCACGCCGTATCGCGCGGGCAGCCGGTGCCGGATGCCGATGCGCTGGACCGGCTGGTCACCATGCCGCGCAGCTGGCGCGACGTGATTGCCGACGTTGCCTGCGCCATGCCTGGCGCCCGCATCCGTGTCCTGCCCTTTGAACGGCTTGGCGGCCGGCCCGATGCGCTGCTGTCCGAAATACTGGGCCGGCCCTTTGCCCCGGACGCGGCCGACCGGCGGCTGAACGCCACGCCGAAGCTGCCCGCGCTGCGCAAGCGCGCTGGCGCGGGCGCGCCCTTGCCGGGGGGCGATGACCGCTGGCAGCCCTTTGACGCGGCCCAGGCCGCCGCCCTGCGCGAAACCTATCGGGACGATCTGTTCTGGCTGGCCGCCGGGGCCGATGGCCTGGCAGAGCCGATGGCCTATGCGCCCGACCCGACACCGCACCCAATGCCCCATTCCAAGGCGGGACAAACACCGCCCCAGACCGACACGACAAGAGGAAGCACCGATGACATCCAGCAAAGACGAATGGCGCCGCCTCGCCGAGAGTGAGCTGCGCAACCGCTCTGTCGAGGACCTGACGTGGCAGACGCTCGAAGGCATCGACGTCGCGCCGATCTACACCGAGGAGGACCTCTCCGGCGTCGATCACCTGGGCACGATCCCCGGCCAGGCACCGTTCCTGCGCGGGGTGAAGGCGACAATGTATGCCGGCCGCCCCTGGACGATCCGTCAATATGCCGGGTTCTCCACGGCCGAGGAATCGAACGCCTTCTACCGCAAGGCCCTGGCGGCCGGGCAACAGGGTGTCTCGGTCGCCTTCGACCTTGCCACCCACCGCGGCTATGACAGCGACCACCCCCGTGTGCCGGGCGACGTGGGCAAGGCCGGCGTGGCGATCGACAGCGTGGAAGACATGAAGATCCTGTTCGACGGCATCCCGCTGGACAAGGTGTCGGTCTCGATGACCATGAACGGCGCGGTGATCCCGGTGCTGGCGAACTTCATCGTCGCCGGCGAAGAGCAGGGGCACGACAAATCCGTGCTGTCGGGCACCATCCAGAACGACATCCTGAAGGAGTTCATGGTCCGCAACACCTATATCTATCCGCCCGAGCCCTCGATGCGGATCATCGCGGATATCATCGAATACACCTCGGCCGAGATGCCGCGCTTCAACTCGATCTCGATCTCCGGCTACCACATGCAGGAGGCCGGCGCGAACCTGGTGCAGGAGCTGGCCTTCACCCTGGCCGACGGGCGCGAATACGTGCGTGCCGCCATCGACCGGGGCATGGATGTCGACAAGTTCGCCGGGCGCCTGTCGTTCTTCTTCTGCATCGGCATGAACTTCTTCATGGAGGCCGCCAAGCTGCGCGCCGCGCGTCTGCTGTGGCACCGCATCATGTCCGAGTTCGAGCCGAAGAACCCCAAGTCGATGATGCTGCGCACCCATTGCCAGACCTCGGGCGTGTCGCTGGCCGAACAGGACCCCTACAACAACGTGGTCCGCACGGCCTACGAGGCGATGTCGGCCGTCCTCGGCGGGACCCAGTCGCTCCACACGAACTCCTTCGACGAAGCCATTGCCCTGCCGACGGAATTCTCGGCCCGGATCGCGCGGAACACGCAGCTGATCCTGCAGGAGGAAACCGGCGTGACCAACGTGGTCGATCCGCTGGCGGGCTCCTACTACGTCGAGAAGCTGACCGCGGACCTGGCCGATGCGGCCTGGAAGCTGATCGAGGAGGTCGAGGAGATGGGCGGCATGACCAAGGCCGTCGCCTCCGGCATGCCGAAGCTGAGGATCGAGGAGGCGGCGGCGCAGCGGCAGGCCAAGATCGACCGTGGCGAGGATGTCGTCGTCGGCGTCAACAAGTACCGCAAAGAGAAGGAAGACCCGATCGACATCCTCGATGTCGACAACGTCAAGGTGCGCGCCTCCCAGGTGGCGCGGCTGGAGAAGATGCGGGCGGAGAGGGACGAAGACGCCTGCCAGGCCGCGCTGGCCGAACTGGAACGGCGCGCGAAGGACGGCGGAAACCTTTTGGAAGCGGCGGTCGAGGCAGCACGCGCCCGGGCCTCCGTCGGAGAGATCAGCATGGCGATGGAGAAGGAATTCGGCCGGCACCGGGCCGAGGTGAAGACGCTCGCGGGGGTCTACGGCGCCGCCTACGAGGGCGACGAGGGCTTTGCCGCGATCCAGAAATCGGTCGAGCAATTCGCCGAGGACGAAGGCCGGCGTCCCCGGATGCTGGTGGTCAAGATGGGCCAGGACGGGCATGACCGGGGCGCCAAGGTGATCGCCACGGCCTTTGCCGACATCGGCTTCGACGTGGACGTGGGCCCTCTGTTCCAGACCCCGGACGAGGCGGCGCAGGACGCCATCGACAACGACGTGCACGTGATCGGGATCTCGTCCCAGGCCGCCGGGCACAAGACGCTCGCGCCGCAGCTGGTCGAGGCGCTGAAGACCCATGGCGCCGAGGACATCATCGTGATCTGCGGCGGCGTGATCCCGCAGCAGGATTACCAGTTCCTGCAGGACCACGGCGTGAAGGCGATCTTCGGCCCCGGGACCAACATCCCCGAGGCGGCCCAGGACATCCTGCGCCTGATCCGCGAGGCCCGCGCGGCCTGAGCGTGCCGCATTCCTGATCACCGGGCCGGCGGGGCAGGGCGCCCCGGCGGTCCCTCGCGACGGGGCAGGAGACACCGGCCCCGCGATCGGATAGGCAGGAAAGCCATGGAACTCGATCACATCGTCGTCGCCGGCCAGACACTGGAAGAGGCCACCGCCCATGCCGAGGCCGCCCTTGGCGTGCCCTTCGGCCCGGGCGGCAGGCACGCGGCTTTCGGCACCCACAACCGGCTGCTGGGGATGGATGACGGGCTTTACCTGGAAACCATCGCCATCGACCCGGATGCGCCGGCAGCGGGCCGGCCGCGCTGGTTCGACCTTGATGCCTTCACGGGCGCCCCGCGCCTGTCGAACTGGGTCTGCCGGTCGGACATGCTGGACGACGAACTGGCCCATCTGCCCGGCGCAGGCACGCCGATCGCCGTCGAACGGGGCGATCTGCGCTGGCGCATGGCGGTGCCCGCCACCGGCCGGCTGCCCTTCGACAACCTTTGCCCGGCGCTGATCGGGTGGCAGGGCGATCTGCATCCGTCCTCCATGCTCCCCGCCTCGGGCTGCCGGCTGAAGCGTCTGGTGGTCAGCCATCCCGAGGCCGCCGATCTTTCCTCCCTGCTGGACGACCGCCTGTCGGACCCGCGCGTGGTCTTCGACACCGGCCCCGCCGGCCTGCGCGCCGAGATCGAGACGCCGAACGGGCTGCGGATCCTCGCATGATCCTGCGGCAGGCGCGGGCAGGGGATGCGCCCGACATCGCGCGCATCGCCAACCACGTCATCGCCGAGACGCTGGTCACCTTCACCACGATCCTGCGCCGCCCCGGCGACATCGCCACCGACATCGCCACCCGCGCGCCCGCCTACCTGGTGCTGGAAGCGGAGGGCCGGGCCGAGGGATTCGCCACCTATGGCCCCTTTCGCGGCGGTCCGGGCTATGTCGCCACGGTCGAACATTCGATCCAGCTGTCGCCGGCGATCCAGGGCCGGGGCGGCGGCCGCCTGCTTCTCTCGGCTCTCATCGACATCGCGCGCGAACGGGGTGTGCATGTCATGATCGGCGGCGTCAGCAGCGCCAATCCCGGCGGCATCGCCTTTCACCGGGCCATGGGATTTGACGAGACCGGCCGCCTGCGCGAGGTGGGACGCAAGCAGGGCCAATGGCTTGACCTGGTTCTGATGCAAAAATTGCTGTGAACGCGCTGACACCGCCGCAGCGACGGGATAGGGATAGCACATGTCGATCTGGACCCGCATCACTGCCGCTATATCGGCCCTCGCCCAGGGTGAAGGGCTGGCCGAGGTGTTCGACAGGCTGCGCACGCCGCCGGAACGCTCGGTCGCCTTCACCATCGCGGTGATCGCGCTTGGCGCCAAGATGGCCAAGGCCGACGGACAGGTCACACGCGCCGAGGTCACCGCTTTCCGCGAGGTGTTTCAGATCGCGCCCGAGGACGAGGCCAACGCCGCGAAGGTCTTCAACCTCGCGCGCATGGATGTCGCCGGTTACGATGTCTATGCCGAACGCATCCACAACATGTTCCAGCACGACCCGACGACGCTCTGGGACCTGATGGAGGGGCTGTTTCACATCGCCGTGGCGGACGGCGTCTATCACCCGGACGAGGAACTCTTCCTCGAGGATGTGTCGCGCATCTTCGGCCTGCCGCGCCATGAATTCCGCGCCATGCGCGCGCGCTACGTGCCCGATGCCGCGCCCGATCCCTACACGGTGCTGGGGGTCACCCCGGACATGGATGTGGCCGAGATACGCCGCGTGTGGCGCCGGCTGGTGCGCGAAACCCATCCCGACGCGATGCTGGCCCGCGGTCTGCCCGAAGAGGCGATCAAGCTGGCGGAAAAGCGCCTGATCAAGATCAACCGCGCCTGGGAAGAGATCAACACCGCCCCCGCCTGAATGTGAACGCTCAGGGGGTTTCCGCCTGCGCCGCGACGGCGTACCATCCCGGACATGAAACGGATTCTTATCCTTCTCGCGGTTCCGGCCACCCTGGCCCTGGCCGCCCCCGCCATGGCGCAGGATGACGATGGTGCTCCGCGCGACGGCATAGACCGCTTCTTCGACGGTCTGCGCGACGGCATGGACGGCGCGCTCGGCACGCTCGAAAACTGGACCGAGGAAGTCGGTCCCGCCATGCGCTCCTTCATGGAGGAAATGGGCCCCGCCCTGGCCGAGATGATGGACGAGGTAAAGGACTGGTCCCGTTACGAGGCGCCCGAGATGCTGCCGAACGGCGACATCATCATCCGGCGCAAGCCCGAGGTCGCGCCCGACGGCCCCGACACGCCCGGCGACCCTGTCACGCCGCCCGAGAGCGAAGAGGACGACCCGATCGAAATCTGATCGGGTCCAGCCCCCCGCGCCGCCCTCTCGGTGGCGCGCGTCCCCCTGCTTCATCTTTGCAAAAATACCTCACTGAGAGGCCGGCCATCCCACGGTGGCCTCTCCGGTCGCCGCGCCCTGGACGCCGGTCAGCCGACCTTCACCACGCCCTTGCCCCCAAGCGACGAGGCCAGGGACTGGAACCGCGATTCCGCGACCTCTCCGAACAGGATCTGGGCGTCTTCCGACAGCCGCAGCTGCAGCACCTTCTTGCGCGGATCCCAGTGCAGCGCGGCCGTGTCCTCGCCCCGTTTCAGCCAGAGCATCGCGCCGAAGCGCATCGCCTTGCCGAGGATTTCGGCCTGGTCCACCTGTTTCGGCGTCAGCAGCGAGAACAGCGTCGACACCCGCGAACCAGACCGCTTGTTGGTGTAGCGGTGCAGCAGCGACAGCGCGAGGAACACCCGTTCCGCGTGGTCCAGCCCGCCGAGGTTGGCGCGCGTGGCATAATCGAAACAGCTTTCGGCCCGGTAGTCGGGATGCGCGCGCCAGCTGACGTCATGCAGCAGGCAGGCCGCCTTGATCAGCCGCAGCCGCTGTGGCGAGGCGTCGGGAAAGAGCGGCAGAACGAAGCGATAGAGCACGCGGCCATAGCCCGGACTGCGCGCATCCTTGGTTTCGGCGAAATGGCAGGCCTCGATCAGCGGGTCGCGGTCCCGTACGCCGTGTGGCATCTGTTCGTACAGCAGTCCCTCGCGTATGCCGTAGCTGGACACCGCGATATCGGTGGGACGAAATTTGCGCACCAGCCGGGTCAGCACCTCGATGGCGTAGGGCACCAGCTCCATCCGGTTGGACGACACCTTGGCCTCCGAGCGCAGCGTCTCGGGATCGCTTTCGGCGATCAGCCGCGCGGTCTTGGTCACGTCCGACGGCGTCATCGTGTATTCGTGCAGAACGCGAAGCGGATAGTCCCGCCGCGCCATGTCGATCTTGGCGATCGCCCGCCAGGAGCCGCCGACCAGGAATAGCCGCTGCCGGCCCTCGCCGAACTGGGTGTGCAGCGCCTCGACGGTATTCTTGATATGGGCTTGCCGCCCGCGCGTGCCGCCCTTGACCAGCTGCAGCTTCAGCGGGCCGAGGTTGGATGTCGTGCAGCGCCCGACCTCGCCGCCGCGCAGCTCGGCCAGCTCCATCGAGGATCCGCCGATGTCGCAGACCAGCCCGCTGGCATCCGGCCAGCCCAGCAGCACACCCTGGGCCGAAAACCGCGCCTCTTCCTCGCCGGGGATGACGTGGATATGCAGGCCGGTCTCGCGCAGAACCTGGTCACAGAACTCCGGCCCGTCCTCGGCGTCGCGCACGGCGGCGGTGGCCACGGCCGTCAGCGGCGGCATGTCCATCGATTCGGCCAGCTTCTGGAACCGGGCCAGCGCCTTCAGCGCGCGTTCGCGGCCCTTGGGATTCAGCTTGCCGGTGTCCGACAGGCCAGAGCCCAGGCCGCACATGACCTTTTCGTTGAAGAAATAGGCCGGCGAGCGCGCCGCGCCGTCAAAGATCACCAGGCGGACGGAGTTCGATCCGACATCCACGACACCGACCCGCGACAGCGATTCCGCGCAAGGGTCGTCAAACAAGGGTCGTCCGAAGGGTTCCCAATCGGCCATCGGCTGGTTCACCTGCATAGTCTGGGTGACCTTCGCATCTGCTTGGTAGTCCGACGCCAAGGCTGCACCAAATATTGTGGCCGGTCAATCGTGTCCGGTCAATCTTCGGCATGGGTGAGGCTGGGCACATCCTTGGCCCCGGCTGACCCACGCCCCGAAAGTGAGGGGTTCTCCATGAAGAAGCGGTGACAGTTGAAGGCGAATTCGCCCTCCGATACGGCGGCGCGCCGGTGGCTTCCGTCGGGGTTCATGATCCAGCTTTGCGCCACGTCCGCAAGGTTGGCGGCCATGATCTGGCTGACAATCTGTGCCTTCACGGTGTCGTTGTGGATTTCCACCAGCGTCTCGATCCTGCGGTTCAGGTTGCGGCCCATCCAGTCGGCGGAAGAGATATAGACCCGCGCCTGTTTCGACGGCAGCCCGCCGCCATTGCCGTAGCACACGATCCGCGAGTGTTCGAGGAAGCGGCCGACGATGGATTTCACCCGGATGTTGTCGCTGAGCCCCTTGATGCCCGGCCGGATCCCGTTGATCCCCCGGATCACCAGGTCGATCTTCACGCCCCCCTGCGAGCCGCGATAGAGCGCCTCGATCACCTCGGGATCGATGAGAGAGTTCATCTTGGCCCAGATCTGTGCCGGTCGGCCGGCTTTCGCGTGTTCGATTTCGGCGTCGATGCCGGCGATCAGGGTCTTCTTCAGGGTCGAGGGCGAGATCGACAGGTTCTCAAGCTTTTCGGGGAAGGCGTAGCCCGAGAGGTAGTTGAACACCTTGGTCGCGTCGCGCCCCAGCGCGGCATCGCAGGTGAAGAAGCTGAGGTCGGTGTAAATGCGCGCGGTGATCGGGTGGTAATTGCCGGTGCCGTAATGGGTGTAGGTCACCAGCTGATCGCCCTCGCGGCGCACCACGGTGGAAATCTTGGCATGGGTCTTCAGGTCGATGAAGCCATAGACCACATGCGCGCCCGCGCGTTCCAGCCGGCGGGACTGGCGGATGTTGGCGGCCTCGTCGAAGCGGGCCTTCAGCTCCACCAGCGCGGTGACCGACTTGCCGTCCTCGGCCGCCTCGCACAGCGCCTCGACGATCGGGCTGTCGCGCGAGGTGCGGTAAAGCGTCTGCTTGATCGCCACCACGTCCGGGTCGGCGGCGGCCTGTTTCAGGAACCGCACCACCATGTCGAAGGTCTCGTAGGGGTGGTGCAGCAGCATGTCCTTGCGCCGGATCGCGGCGAACATGTCGCCGTCGTGGTCCTGCACCCGTTCCGGCACACGCGGCGTGAAGGTCGGCCAGAGCAGATCGGAGCGCGCGGAAATCACCAGTTCGGACAGGTCGGCCACGCCGATCATGCCGTCGACCTCGATCACCTCGTCGGCCTGCACGTGCAGCTCGCGCATGACGACCTTCTTCAGCTCTTCCGGCGCGCCGGCGGTCAGCGTCAGCCGCACGACCTCTCCCCGGCGGCGGCGCTTCAGCGCGACCTCGAATTCGCGCACCAGGTCCTCGGCCTCTTCCTCGACCTCCAGATCGCTGTCGCGCAGCACGCGGAAGGCGAAATGCGCCTGAACCCTGTAGCCGGGGAACAGCCGATCGATGAAGACCAGCAGAAGCTCCTCCAGCGGCAGGAAGCGGTGCGCGCCGCTGTCGGAGGGGAGCGAGACGAAGCGGTCGATCTGGTGCGGGATCGGCAGCAGCGCCTGCAGCGCGCGCTTGTCGCGGGTGCGCTCCAGCTGCAGCGCCAGCGAGAAGCCGGTGTTGGGAATGAAGGGGAAGGGATGCGCCGGGTCGATCGCCAGCGGCGAGAGCACCGGGAAGACCTGGTTGAGGAAGACGCCTTCGAGATGGGCGATATCCGCATCGCTCAGCGCGTGACGGTCGAGGATCGAGATCCGCTCGGCCTCCATCAGCGCCTTGAGATCCGACAGCACCGTCTGCTGCCGCGCCATCAGGTTGCGCGCATCGTCGTCGATCAGCACCAGCTGCTCGGCCGGGGACAGCCCGTCCTGGCCGGGCGTGGTGTTGCCCGCCTGGGCCAGCTCGCGCAGGCCGGCGACACGGACGGTGTAGAATTCATCCAGGTTGTTGGCCGAGATCGACAGGAACCGCAGGCGTTCCAGCAGCGGCACGCGCGTGTTCTCGGCCTCCTCCAGCACGCGCCAGTTGAACCCCAGCCAGCTGAGCTCGCGGTTGAAGAAGCGGCCCGGGCCGGTCAGGTCGAGGTCCGGCATCTCGACCGGGGCGGGCATCGGGGAGTTGAGAAAATCGGCGTCGGACATCCTGGCTCTCGGTTCGGAAGGGGCCATGGGCTTAATGGGGGCTGGCGCGGCTGCCAAGCACCTCGGTGGTCAGCGCGCGGGTCACGTCCCGCCCGGCCTCCAGCGCGGCGCGGTCCAGCCGGTCGACCAGGTCGGTGGCGGCGGCGAAGGACCGTTCCATGTGGCGGACGGCGTAGGGGATCACGTCCGGCTTCGGGGACAATTGCCGGTCGGCGAAGAGTTTCATCATCACCGCGGCCAGCAGCGCGTCATCCGGCGCCTCGAGCGCGGCATGGGCGGCGGCGGCGATGCGGCTTTTCAGGTCGGGCAGGTGCAGGCCCCAGGTCTGCGGCGCGGCGCGCCCGGTCAGCAGCAGGGGCAGGCCGCGCTCGGCCAGCATATTGTGCAGGTGAAACAGCGCGCGCTCGCGCACCGGGTCCCCGGCAATGGCCGGCACGTCCTCGATCGCCATGGCGGTCTGCGCCAGGTCGGGCACGATATCCTCGTCCAGCGCGGCGGCGGGAAGGATGCGGGCGCCGTATTCCGCGTATTCCGTGGCCCAGACATGGGCCAGGTGCGTCTTGCCGGCGCCGGGCAGGCCCGAGATCGCCAGCTTGCGCCCCGGCAGGTCGAGCGTGCGGTCGATCAGGTCGATGGCCAGCGCGTTGGACGGCGCCACGAAGAAATCGTCGCGCCCGAGTGCCGGGCGCACCGGCAGATCGAAACTCAACTGGCGCGGCAGGTCAGTCATCGCGGGGGGCGGGCAATCCGGTGTAAAGCTTGCTGTGTTTGTACTGGTCTATGCCGAAGCGTACCAGAACACCGATGGCGGCGGCCAGCGGCACCGCCACCAGCAGCCCGATGAACCCGAAGAGCGTGCCGAACACCGACAGGGCAAGCAGCAGCCACACGGGGTGCAGCCCGACGGAACTGCCCACCAGGTTGGGCGTGAGGAAGTTGCCCTCGACGAACTGGCCCAACTGGAAAATCGCGGCAACGATGGCGATCATCCACCATTCGCCCCAGAACTGGAACAGCGCCAGCCCCACGGCCAGCGCCCCGCCCAGCAGCGCGCCGAGGTAGGGGATGAAGGTCAGCGCCCCGGCGATGAAGCCCACGACCAGCCCGAAATCCAGCCCCACGATCATCAGCGCGATGGCGTAATACGAGCCCAGGATCGAACAGACCATCACCATCCCGCGCACGAAACCGGCCATCGTCCGGTCGATATCCGAGGCAAGCTTGCGGATCGTGCCGACATGGTCGCGCGGCAGCAGCTCGTCGATGCGGGCCACCATGTTGTCCCAGTCCAGCAGCAGGTAGACGGCCACCACGGGCGTGATGACGGCCAGCACCACAAGGTTGATCACCGTCATCGCCGAGCTGACAGCGGTGTTGACCAGCTCCAGCGCGCGGCTCTTGGCGGCCTCGCCGATCTGGTTCAGCGTCTGGCGCAGCTGGCTTTCCTCGTTGAGGATGGACGGGAATTTTTCCTGCAGAAACCCCTGCAGGTCGCGGAAAAGCTGAGGCACCAGGTTGGCCAGATCGACGGCCTGGCGGATCAGCGTCGGCAGCACTGCTAGCGAAATGATTGCGAAGATCGCGATGGCGCCCACCGTGATCACCGCCACCGACGCGCCGCGCGACAGGCCCCAGCGTTCCAGCTTGTCGGCCACGGGATCCAGGAAATAGGCAATCGCACCGCCGATCACGAAGGGGACAAGGACGTCCCCCAGCAGCCATAGCAGCGCAACGAGGACCACCGCGGCGACCCCCCAGTATCTGAGCTGAACATTCACTGGCAGCGCCATGTGGCCCCCGGGGCTGTGTCGATCCGTTCGTTGGTCCCTGATTGGCCCAGCCGTGGCGCGCTTGCAAGGCCCAAGGCCGCCTCGATGGCGGGGGCGAACGGACAATTGCCTGCACCAAGGCTTTGCCTTAGACGGTCCAGGTCAAACGTTTCAGCAAAAGGCCCGTTCCATGCGCCTCTCCCGCTACTTTCTGCCCGTCCTGAAAGAGACGCCGTCCGAGGCGCAGATCGCCAGCCACCGGCTGATGCTGCGGGCCGGCATGATCAAGCAGGCCAGCGCGGGCATCTATTCCTGGCTTCCGCTGGGCTTCAAGGTGCTGCGCAAGCTGGAAAACATCGTCCACGAAGAGCAGGTGCGCGCCGGCCATATCCCGATGCTGATGCCGACGCTGCAATCGGCCGAACTGTGGAAGGAATCGGGCCGCTACGACGCCTACGGGCCGGAAATGCTGCGCATCCGCGACCGCCACGACCGCGACATGCTGTATGGACCGACGAACGAGGAGATGATCACCGACATCTTCCGCTCCTACGTGTCGTCCTACCGCGACCTGCCGCTGACGCTGTATCACATCCAGTGGAAGTTCCGCGACGAGGTCCGCCCGCGGTTCGGCGTGATGCGCGGCCGCGAATTCTTCATGAAGGACGGCTACAACTTCGACCTCACGAAGGAAGACGCGCTGCATGCCTACAACCGCCACCTGGTCAGCTACCTGCGCACCTATGAGCGCATGGGGCTTCAGGCGATCCCGATGCGCGCCGACTCGGGCCCGATCGGCGGCGACGACACCCATGAATTCCTGGTGCTCGCCGAAACGGGTGAGTCGGAGGTCTTCTACGACAGCGCGGTGACCGACATCCGCCTGGGCGCGCGCGACATCGATTACGACAGCGTCGACCAGTGCCAGGCGGTGATGGAGGAGTTCACCTCGCTCTACGCCCGCACGGACGAGACGCATGACGAGGCCAGGTTCAACGAGATCCCCGAAGAGCGCCGCCGCTCGGCCCGGGGCATCGAGGTCGGCCAGATCTTCTATTTCGGCACCAAGTATTCCGAGGCGATGGGCGCCACGGTGCAGGGGCCGGACGGCAAATCGGTGCCCGTGCACATGGGCTCGCACGGGATCGGCGTCAGCCGTCTGATCGGCGCCATCATCGAGGCCAACCATGACGACAAGGGCATCATCTGGCCCGAGGGCGTGACGCCGTTCCACGTGGGCATCGTGAACCTCAAGCAGGGCGACCCGGACACCGATGCCGCCTGCGAGGCGCTTTATGCCGCGATCACTGCCCAGGGGCTGGAGCCGCTCTATGACGACCGCAACGAACGCGCCGGCGGCAAGTTCGCGACGATGGACCTGGTGGGGCTGCCGTGGAGGATCACCGTCGGCCCGCGCGGGCTCAAGACCGGTGTGGTGGAACTGACCTCTCGCCGTACTGGCGAAAGCGAGGAGCTGAACCCCGAAGAGGCCGTTCGCAAGCTGGCCGCGATCTACGAGCCGTACAAGCCCGCTTTGGCCATTGCCTGACTGTCATGTCGATCCTGGCGTCCGGGCCGCATGGTCCGGGCGGGCAGGGGATCTGCCGGTCCGTGCCTTGGGCTCAGACCTTCAGGATGCCGTGGTTCGGGCGTCCGGGCACCGGACGGACGGCCGGGCGGCCCAGGCGGGCGGCAAGGTCGCGCATGCTGGCGCCAAGGTGGCGCATGGTGCAGATGTCGGTTCCGCTGCCGGCTTCGGTCAGCCACAGACGGCCGTCGCGGAACGCCAGCGAATATCCGCGCCGCGACAGCGCCTCGATCAGCGCGGGCCAGCCGGAGGCCTGTTCGACAACCGGGCCGATCCAGCTGCGCATCAGCATGGAGGTTTCGCAATCGATTTCAGGAGCATCCGGATCGGATGGGAATTTTCCGCTTCCGGCACGTGCGGCCCTGAGCGCATCTATATGGTTCATGGAGTCAAACCTCTGGTCTCGGTGTAATTGCGTGGCAGTAGAAACGATCATGGTATTGAATTAAGGAAATGATGCGGTGCCGATCGGGCCATGTCGATGATCTTCCTCACACTTGTAGCTATTGTTGATTAAAATGCGACAGTGGCGGATTTGTTCCTGCGATTACCGGAGGACTTGACCGCGATGTATGGACACCACACCGTCCGCCAAAAAGACCGAGCAGGAGACGCAAATGGCCGGATCCCCGATGCCGTTTTCCGGATTTGAATGGATGATCGCCCGCCGATACCTGCGGGCCCAGCGGGCCGAGGGCGGCGTGGCGGTGATGACCTGGATCAGCCTGATCGGGATCACGCTGGCCGTCTTCGCGCTGATCGCGACGCTGGCCGTGCGCTCGGGCTTTCGGACCGAATTCGTCGGCACGATCCTGGGCGCCAATGCCCATGTCACCGTCTACCAGGGCGCGCAGGCGACCGAGACGGGGCAGCTGGACCGGACGATTTCGGATTACGACGCCATGGCCGCGCGGCTGGCCGAAGTGCCCGGCGTGCTGCGCGCCTCGCCGCTGGTGAAGGCGCAGGTGCTTGCGGCCAACCGGGGCCGGAATGCGGGGGTCGAGGTCTTCGGCATCGCCCCCGAGGCGCTGGCCGGAATGCCCGGCATCATCAACGATGAAACCGGGGTCGGCGATCCTGCGCGGCTGGGCGAGGGGATTGCCCTGGGTTCCGGCGTCGCGCGCGAACTCGGCGCGGCGGTGGGCGACAGGGTGCGGCTGATCTCGCCCGACGGGGTGAAGACGCCGATGGGCGTCTCGCCCCGCGCCAATGCCTACGAGGTCGTCTATATCTTCAGCGCCGGGCGCTACGATATCGACCGCACGCGCGTCTACATGCCCCTGTCCGAGGCGCAGATATTCTTCAATCGCGAAGGATTGGCGGATGAAATTGAAGTGATGGTCGAAGTGCCCGAGCGGGTCGACCGCCTCGGTCCGCAGCTGCTGGAGGCCGCAGGCCCCCGCGCGCTGATCTGGACATGGCGGGATGCGTCGGGCGGTTTTCTGCGCGCGCTCGAGGTCGAGGACAACGTGATGTTCATCATCCTGTCGATCCTCGTTCTGATCGCCGCGATGAACATCGTCTCGGGGCTGATCATGCTGGTGAAGAACAAGGGCCGTGACATCGGCATCCTGCGCACCATCGGGCTGAGCCAGGGCTCGATCCTGCGGATCTTCTTCATCTGCGGCGCGCTGACGGGAATGATCGGCACCTTCGCCGGCGTGATCCTGGGCTGCCTTTTCGCGATCTACATCGATCCGATCTTCTCCTTCGTGAATTTTCTCATGGGCGGCGGCGTCTGGGATCCGGCGATCCGGGGCATCTATGCCCTGCCGGCGGAACTGCGCGGCGTCGACGTGGCCAAGGCGGTCGGCCTGTCGCTGGGCCTGTCCTTTGTCGTGACAATCTTTCCGGCGCGCCGCGCCGCGCGCCTGAACCCGGTGGAGGCCCTGCGCTATGAATGAGGTGCTGCATCTCTCCGGTCTGAAAAAGACCTACAAGAAGGGGCTTCCGGGCGAGATCCGCGTGCTGGACGGGCTCGACATTGCCGTCTCTTCCGGGGAGTCCGTGGCGTTGGTGGCGCCATCCGGCGCGGGCAAGTCAACGCTTCTGCACATCGCCGGCCTGCTCGACAAACCGGACGAGGGCGTGGTCGAGATCGCGGGGCAGACGGCGTCCGGCCTTGACGACGCCGGCCGCACGGCACTGCGCCGGCGCGACATCGGCTTTGTCTACCAGTTCCACCACCTGCTGCCGGAGTTCTCGGCGCTGGAGAACATCGTCCTGCCGCAGCTGGCCAACGGCACCTCTGACCGAGCCGCCCGGTCCCGCGCGATGGAGCTGCTGGGAACGGTGGGCATCGCTCCGCGTGCCGATCACCGCCCCGCGGCGCTGTCGGGGGGCGAGCAGCAGCGCGTGGCCTTCTGCCGGGCGCTGGCCAACCAGCCGCGTCTGCTGCTGGCGGACGAGCCCACCGGCAACCTGGATCCCGAGACGTCGGAACAGGTCTTCGGGGCGCTGATGAAGCTGGTGCGCGAGGCCGGGCTGGCCGCGCTGGTGGCCACTCACAACCCGGAGCTGGCCGCGCGGATGGGCCGGACCGTGCATCTCTCGGGCGGGCGTCTGATCTGACCGCGGGGCGGGATGAGGGCGCTTTCGGTTGTAATGCGCCTTCGCACCGCTTGTCCGATCCGCACAAAGTGAGTCCGTCTTTTCAAGATATTTGAATAAAACCTTGCCGGATTCAGATATTTCGCCGGACGCAGCCATTCCGGGCCCGCGTCCGGCGGTTCAGCCGCAGATCCCCTTCAACTCGACCCCGTTCCAGGGCAGGTAGACGTCGCGTTCCCGTGCTTCGGGCAGGTCGTCGATGTCGAAGACCTCGCTGAGCATGCCGTGCAGGCGCTCGGTCCGTTCGGCCTCCGGGGCCAGGGCGCGGCAGCAGACATACTCCTCGACGATCGTGCCCTGCTGTTCGTAGCCGTAGGACAGGAAGTCGGTCGTCGTTTCGACGTCGAAGAGATAGGGGTCGTCGCTTGTCTGGTGCTCGGCCGCGGCGCGGAGCGGGTGGTAGCCGGTGATCTTGCGGTTCTGCCATTGCCAGGCATGGGTCAGCTCATGCGCGAGCAGCATCGCCTCGACCAGGCCCAGGCGGTCGGGGTATTCGGACAGGTAATCGTCAAGATACCAGTCGTGGGTGAAGAAGATCCGGTTGAAAAGCGCCACGGCGGCCGGGCTTGCGGTCACCAGCTCTTCCCGGGCCGGGGGCAGGATCCGTTCGCGGCAGGTGACGCGGGGACGGGGTTTGCGCATGAAGGTCGCGCTGCCGACCAGGGCGCCGCGGACGAGGCGGACGCGGTCGGTGTCGAGCGTGTCGCCGTGGATCTCCTGGCTGAAGGCGGCCTCGGTCGGGGTCAGCGGCCGGCCACAGGCGGCGGCCAGCAGGAGCAGGGCAAAGGCGGCGGCCCGGCCGCGCCGGTTACCGCGCATGGACGCCCGGGCGACGGGGGGCGCCGGGACGGGCCGGGGCGGGGCGGGACGTCCGGCCAGGCCGGGACGGGGCATGTCTTGGCGTCATCGGAGCGCCTCCTTTCGCGGGGAAGGTAGCCCGGCAATCCGGGGGCGTCGACCGTTCGGAGCGGTCCGGGGACGCTAAAGCGTCCGGCTCAAAACCTGAATCGCAAGGGATTCCCTT
>NZ_AQQR01000050.1 GCF_002210095.1 Marinibacterium profundimaris
AGGGAATCCCTTGCGATTCAGGTTTTGAGCCGGACGCTTTAGGTATCGCGGCGGGGTCTGCCGACGAATCGTCGCTTCTGAAGGATTGAGCGATTGGCACCGAATAGCCGATTAGACGAGCCCGAGGCGCTCTGCCCGCTCCAGCAACATTCTGACTGAGGAAGGCTGCCAGCTGGTGCGACCGCGAGGGGTGCGCTCACGCATGGATTCCAGTCGGTCGCAGATTGCCTGCAAGGTGATCTCGGGGTCAGCACCTTTGATTGCGGCGACAATCGCGGGCAGGCGATCGTCGGTTTCGCGACGTCCAGCGCGTCCAAGCACTTCAGCGGGCAGGAATCCGTCCGCCACGTATGCCTTCACGGCGCGGAGCAGGCGGCTTTGCGTCCAGCGCCGATCATGGGGCAGGGGGCCATTGATGATCCGCAGGACGTCTTCCCAAGCCATATCGGGGCGCAAACGGCGCACCTGGGGCAACCAATCCTGCGCTGTCTCGTGCAGGCGCTCCATGTAGCCGTCCTGTCGTGCCAACCGCACCTTGCGCAGCGCTTCGGGGTCCTTGGCGCGAAGACCTGGGTTGCCGCCGACGCGGCCCTTTGAGCGTGCCGAGGCAAGTCCGGCCTTGGTACGCTCGCGGATCAGAGCGCGTTCGAACTCAGCCGCAGCGCCGAGAACCTGTAGCGTGAACTTGCCCTGAGGCGAGGCAGTGTCGATCGGGTCCTGGAGCGAGCGGAAGAACGCCCCCTTGGCCTCCAGGCGCTCGATCACTTCCAGCAAGTGCGACAGAGACCGCGCAAGCCGGTCAATCCGCACGACGACTAAGGTGTCGCCCTTGCTGATCCTTTCAAGCACCCGTGCGAGCACCGGCCGCGCCCGATTGCCGCCCGAGGCGTGCTCTTCAAAGATCTCGGCACATCCCGCAGTTTGCAGGGCCTCAGACTGGGGCAGGGGGGTCTGATCCTCGGTCGATACACGTGCATAGCCTATCAGGGGCATGAAACTGGGCCGTTTGCAATTTAATATATTGTCAATAAACGACCGTTTGAAAACGAATGCAAGGGCGCTCTCTGTGGCCCTGCTCAACGTAAAGCCCTTGGTTTCTATGCAGCGAGCGCGATCAGAGAGCCCTCGTCGACCATCGCCTGTGCGTGCTATATAAGAAGCGTGGGTGCACTCTGACAAAACCCTTGGGTAAAATGCAAAACTCCAGTATTTTGCACATATGAAGCCTCAAGCACCTGCCTTTCATGATGAATCTGAAACTCTCTTCCTCGACGCTGAGGAGGTGGAACAGTCGCCCGAGGGCGATCTTTGGTTCCTGCCCGGTCCCATGGAAGAGGAGCCGGATTATCTGCCCCCGGGACCACGGGCCGAGCCGCGTGAAGCCGAGGCCCTCGACGACTGGCGGAAAGCAGAAGCGGGTCATGCCGCGCAACTTGCCCGTGTGGCCGGTCGCGTCGGCGCGCTGGACGACCGGCTGAAGCGCGGCCCGGAAGGATGGCGGCACAGGTTAGCCCTGATCGAGGCTGCCGACCTCAGCTGGTTCGTGGGTGACCGCATCGGCCCGGATCGGCTGGCGCTCTGGATCTCAATGCGCATTTCCGGCCTGCAAGACGACACCGCGGCACTCGCGCGTGTTGGTTGGGCGCTGCGTCGTCTGACTGGGGGGCCAGGCCCAGAGGTGGACTTGTCTGCTTTTCTCGATCGCCGCGATCCCGAGAACATGGCAGATCAAGCCGAGGCCTTCGCGGATCGCGCGGGCGGTTGGCTGGATCTGATGGCACAAGCCGCCGATCTTCACCCTGTGACCCGCGCCTGTGTGGGCTTTCACTTTTGGAGCCTCGCGGGCCTCGGACAGCAGGGCGATCGAATGGAAGCGGCAATCACCGCTGTGCGGATCGCGGCCACCGAGGGCAAAGGCGCAGTCTTTGCGCCTCTGGCTATGGGTGGGGCAGGGGGGCTTCGCGCCGGTGGTCCGCCCGCGGACCGCCTGGCGCGCTGGCTTGACGGGATGGAGACGGCGTGTCTGACCGCGATGCGACACCTCGACGATATCGAGGCATGGTCAGCGAGGGCGGCAGCCGACATGACCTCGCTCTCGGGCAAGACCCCACGCGCGTTGCGCGCCCTGCTGACCGAATGGCCCCTAGTCTCCGCTCCGATGGCTGAGACCCTTACAGACTCGAGCCGCGCCGCGGTCCAGCGTAACCTCGCCTGGATGGAAGCGCGGGGTCTGGTCCGAGAGCTAACCGGGCAAGGACGCTATCGGATGTGGCGCACCACGAACTGAAGGCCGCAGAAGACTTCGCCGATTTTGCTGGCGGCCAAGGTGACCTTCATAACTCGCGCGCCAGTAGGGCGTGAAGAAACCCGTATGCAGTTAATGCATTTGTTGCACCCAGTTAACGTGACATCACCGTTGAATGTGTTATGATCCGCGAGAAAGACTTCAGAGGGGCGTGGATCGCGCAACCCCAAGCGCTTTGCTCTCGCCCTTTGCTGCCTGCCTTATACGGGAGGACACATCATGCGACGGGAGGCGCATCATGTAGAGAAGGTGATCCGCGTGGTCGAATCCGGGTCGGACGCGGCGCGTTCGCCTCTGGCGGCATCTTGGCGGCGCTCGATGGAGCATCACGGTCTTGATCCCGCCAATGACAAAGCGCCTTATCTGATCGAATGCAGCGAACTGGCTCGACGCCGGGACGAACTCGGAAGACTCCTCGCAATGGCGACGCCGAAGCTGGATGAGCTTTTCGCGCTTGTCGGCGCCTCGGGCTGCGGGGTTCTGTTGACCGATGCAACCGGGATCGTGCTCGACCTCAGATGCGCCGATGCGGATGCAGCAACCTTTCGCAACTGGGGTCTTCACCCCGGTGCCGACTGGAGCGAGGCGCACGAGGGCACGAACGGGATCGGCACCTGCCTGGCCGAAAAGCGCCGGATCACCATCCATCGCGAGGATCATTTTTTCGCGCGGAACACGGCCCTCAGCTGCATGGATGCGCCAATCTTCGGGGCGGATGGACACATTCTTGCGGCACTCGATGTCTCATGTCGCGTAGCCCTTAATTGGGCTCTGCCTCACTTTGTGTGGT
>NZ_AQQR01000051.1 GCF_002210095.1 Marinibacterium profundimaris
GTAACCGCCCGATTGAGGCCGCCTGCCTGACAGCGGGGTTCCGAGCTAAGACACGTGCATAACGACGTCCTTAACGACGTGTCTTATTTGGAGGGGCCATGCTGGGCGAGGTTCTGGGCGTTGAGCGGCGCCGGCGGTGGAGCGAAGACGAGAAGCTCGAGATCCTGTCGGAGGTCGATGTCGGCGGTGCGTCGGTGACGCAGGTGGCGCAGCGGCACGAGATCACGCGCTCCCAGATCTACGGCTGGCGGCGTGATCTGAAGAAGAAGGGCCTGTGGTCGCCGGATCGCGGGGCTGTTTTCCTGCCGGTGGATTTCAGCGCGGCGCCGACGGCAGCGAGCGTCCCCGCGCCAGCGCGATCCGTCATGGTCGAGCTGCGGCTGAGCAACGGGCGCTGCCTGAGGTTCGACAGCGGCATGGATGGAGAGACGCTGACCCGATTGATCCGGGCTGTGGAGGCGGCATGATCGGACCGGGAACGGGTGTTCGGGTCTACTTGGCCTGCGGAACCACCGACATGCGCAAGGGGATCGCCGGTTTGGCCGCGCTTGCCCAGGACGTCCTGCGCCAAAACCCAGCGAGCGGCGCGGTCTTCGCGTTCCGTGGACGCCGGGGAGATCGGCTGAAGCTTCTCTACTGGGACGGCCAGGGCTTCTGCCTCTACTACAAGGTCCTGGAACGGGGGCGCTTCCCGTGGCCCGTCGCCGGCGACGGCGCCGCAAGGCTGACCTCGGCGCAGCTGGCGATGCTCTGGGAAGGCATCGACTGGCGCCGCCCGGACTGGGGTGCGCCTCCCGCTCGGGTGAGCTGATACTTCTCTCAAACCCCTTGTTTTACTGGTTATGGACCGCACGGGATGGTAAGGTTCCGCATGTCCGAAGCCTCCTCCCTTCCGCCTGACGATCCTGCCAAGTTGCGCGCGATGATCGCCGCACTCGAGGCCGAGAACGCGGCCATGCGGGCCGAGACAACAAGGCTCACGGCCGTCTTGAAGGCACACGAAGCCCTCGTTCAGGCGCTCCAGATCCGGATCGCCAAGCTCCAGCGTCAGAAGTTCGGCGCGAGCTCGGAGAAAATCGAGCGCGAGATCGAACAACTGGAACTGGCCCTCGAGGCGCTGGAGGTCGCGGCTTCCGCCGCCCGGGAGCCCGAGGAGGAGCCGGAAGCAGAGCCCGCTGTCGCGGAACCTGCTCCCATGCGGCGCAAGCCGAAGGTCTCGGAGGCAACGCCCCGCGAGCGCATTGTGCTCGATCCCGGCGATGCCTGTCCCGCTTGCGGGGGCGAGCTGCGGCTCGTCGGTGAAGACATGAGCGAGATCCTCGAACTGATCAGCGCACGGCTGAAGGTGATCGAGACGGCGCGCCCGAAGAAGTCCTGCCGGAGATGCGAGAAGATCACCCAGACCCCGGCGCCTGCCCGCCCGATCCCGCGCAGCATGGCGGGACCGGGCCTTCTGGCGCACATCCTCGTCTCCAAGTTCGACGATCATCTTCCCTTGTATAGACAGAACGAGATCTTCGCCCGCATGGGCGCGGATATCCCGGCCTCGACGCTCGTCGACTGGTGCGGCCAGGGTGTGCGGGTGCTCTCTCCGCTCGTGGCGCGGATCAGGGCTGACGTGATGACCGCCGATCGCCTCCATGCCGATGACACCCCGGTGCGAGTGCTCGACCGCTCCAAGCGGCTCGAGGGACTGGGAAAGGGCGTGAAGGAGGGCCGGATCTGGACCTACCTCCGGGATGACCGGCCATGGGGCGGGACAGCGCCGCCCGGTGTCGCCTACTTCTTCTCACCGGATCGGAAGAGTGCGCATCCGCACCGCCATTTGGCCGAGTTCAGCGGCATCCTCCAGGCGGACGCCTATACCGGCTTCAAGGCGCTCTATGAGCCCGATGCCACCGGCGTGGTGCGCATCCGGGAGGCCGCCTGCTGGGCACACCTGCGCCGGGACTTCCACGATGTCTGGATCGGCACCAAGTCGGAGATCGCCCGGGAGGCGCTGGACCGTATCGGCGCGCTCTACGACATTGAACGCGAGATCACCGGCTGCTCCGCCGAAGAGCGGCGGCGCGTTAGGCAGACCCGCACGCGCCCTCTGGCGGAGGACTTCAAGGCGTGGTCGGAGGCCCAGCTCGGCCGGGTCTCCGGCAAGAGCGCACTGGCCAAAGCCTTCCGCTACGCGCTCCACCGCTGGCCCTCCTTCACGCTCTTCCTGGAGAACGGCCGCGTGGCCATCGACAACAACCCGGCCGAGCGTGCGATCAAGCCCGTGGTGATTGGTCGGAAGAATTGGCTCTTCGCCGGGGCCGATGCCGGGGGTGAAACTCTCGCGGAAGCCATGACGATCATCGAAAGCGCGAAGCTCAGCGGCCACGACCCCGAAGCCTATATGGCAGACATCCTGGCCCGCATCGGCGACCACAAGATCAACCGCCTCGACGAGCTGCTGCCGTGGAACTGGGTGCCGCAATCCAAAGAGGCGAAGGCCGTCGCTTGAGCTGTGGTCCTTACCGGCCGGTTACG
>NZ_AQQR01000052.1 GCF_002210095.1 Marinibacterium profundimaris
AGGCGCTGTAGTCGATGCGGCCATTGAAGCCGGAGCTGTCGAGGTCCATTTTCAGTGCGCCGCCAGACACGCCGGTATCCGCGCCGTTAGTGGTGGCCGTATTCACGGTGAGGGCACCGGTGCCCGAGACGGTGACGACATTGTTGACCAGCACATCACGCGCAGCGGTGAGGGTGAGGCGGTTAGATGCCCATGCGAGCGCATCGGTGATGATGATATCGCCCGAGCCTGCGGTGCCGCCGCCGGAAGATTCAATCGTGATGTCGCCGCCTGCGAGGTTGGTTTGCAGTGTGGCGACGCTGATGTCACCGCCCGTGCCGATGGTGAAGTCCTGCGGGTCGAGCAGCCAGAGGCCGGTGGTGTCTTTCGGGCCGCGTGTCGTTACGCGGGTGGTGTCGCCGATGCTCAGCGTGTTTTTGCCTGAGGTTTCAACAAAACCGTCGCCGCCGGTCGCGGTAATGCTGCCGCTGAGGTCGGTGTGATCGTCCGACCAGATCATCACATCGCCGCCACCGGTCGCGCCATCGGCTTTGATGGTGGCATCGGCGGTCATGGTTTTACGGGCGCGGGCATCGACGCTGCCGCCTTTGCCGGAGCCAGAGGAAACATCGAGCGTGCCGGAGAGGATAACTGTGTCCGCTCCGCCGATGATGATCTTGCCGCCCTGCTGGCGGATGGTGGGGGCCTTCAGCTCGCCCTCGATGGTAATGAGGCTGTTGACGATGTCGCGGCCCTGCGCGGCAGTCAGGGCAATGGTGCCGCCTTCGGCGTTGATGCTGCCCGTATTGGCGACAAGCTGGGCGGTTACGGCATCGCTAACACCGATTTCATACAGTCCATCGCCATATAGATCGACCATGAAACTGTTGCCAGAGGCTAATTGCACCTTGCCCAGCTTAGCGGTGATGATCCCGCTGTTTTCGACATGGGGCGCGACAAGGCCGATTAATCCGGCTTCTTTGGCGGTGATGGTGCCGCGATTGATGATTTTCGCATTCGGGTTGCCGGGCTTGGTGAATGCGAGCTTGCCCGCCATAAAGTCCCGATTGTCTATGTCGGCAGTGGTGGCAATCAGCCCGTTCACATCGACCTTTGACGTTCCTTCGAATAACACCCCATTGGGGTTGACGATGGCGATATTGCCGTTGGCCTTGAGGTTGCCCGCAATCGTGCTGGCTGTGTCGCTATTCACGCGGTTCAGGGTCATCGAGCCGCTGCTAGGCTGATGAAATTGAGTGGTTTCTGAGGGGGCAATATCAAAACCGCGCCAGTCGATAATGGCTTTATCGGTCTGCTGGTGAATATCGAGCCTGTTACCGGAATTACTGATGCTCGCCTGACCCGCCGAAACCGTCCCGCCCTGTGGATTGGCATAAACGGGCGCAGCGGCCATCAACCCTAGCGCCAATAAACTTGCACTGCAAAGCGAACTCGTCCGATGTAATAAACACTTTTCCACGCCTACCATTTTCGCATTTCGGCGTTAAAAAAGGCTTAATTTACATTAAAATAAGCCTCAAATAGCGTTATTGGAAACCGATTACCCACAAGAAAAACAACAGGCGCATCAATAAAACGAAACACAAAGCGCCCAAAGTTTCTTTTTTAACGCTTTATTAATGGAAAGCAAGTAAAATGGAGCGATATGCGTCTAATCCCCACATTGGCCAAGTTAACGATTTTCATCGCGGTCATTTTATCGACAGCGGTTTCAGCGCAGGCCGGTCTTTTAAAAGACCTCAAGCGGCAAGTTACAGGCGTATCGGAAGCGGTCTCACGCTATGATGATATTGCTTACGGCAATGACTCTGCTCAGAAGCTGGATCTGTATGTTCCAGCCCACAAGGACAAGAGGTTGCTGCCAGTCTTGATGTTTGTGCATGGTGGCGCATGGGCGATTGGTGATAAAGGCAATCACGCCGACAAAGCGACCTTGTATAATCGTAATGGGATCATCTTTGTTTCGGTTGGCTATCGGCTGCACCCGAATGGGGCTTACCCTCGACAACCCGCAGACATCGCGGCCGCGACTAAATGGGTATATGATCATATTCAGGAGTATGGGGGCGATCCTAAGCAAATTCATATTTCAGGTCACTCGGCTGGGGCGCATTTGGCCGCTTTAACGGCAACGGATCCTCAGCATCTCGGGCGGTTTGGACTATCGACGCAGATTTATCAATCTGTGACTTGTGACGATTCTGCGAGTTATGACCTTGTGGAGTCCGTGCCGCGCAAAAAGAACATTCAGAAAGTGATTGATGAAACATTCGGC
>NZ_AQQR01000053.1 GCF_002210095.1 Marinibacterium profundimaris
GCAGCCGGTCCTGCGGGTTGATGCCGGCTTGGTACCATTGGAGGATCCGGTTTACGACCATCGAGTGCCGCAGGTCATGCACACGCGGCCCTGTCCGTCCGGAAAGCGGTTTGAACCCGCCGCGGCGCATGACGTTGGTGATCATCGTTGTGACCACCACCGGGGCGTAACGATCCTTGAAGTGATCCTGCCAGAACAGCCCCGACTGCGGGTCCTGTGGGGCACCAGCGCGCCGCCGCGCATCGAGATAGGCGCGCAGTTCAACCATGACGCTGCCCGATAACGGCAAGATCCTGGTCTTGTAGAACTTCGTTTCCCGGATCGTGATCGTGCCGGATCGAAGGTCGGCGTCGCCCAGATCGAGCCACGCAATCTCACTACGTCGCAGCCCGGCGCAATAGGCCAGCAAGATCATCGTGTAGAGGGTTAGCGGCCGCAGCGGGGCATGCGGCGACGGATAGCATCGGGCAACTTCGAGCATGAGCCGGATGTCAGCCGGGCTGAAGATATGCGGACGCCGGTGCTCCCGCGCCACCTCCCGCTCCGGTCGCGGGTTGAAGCGTTTCGGCGGGATGTTCGGATCGAGCCGTTGCCGCGCCTTGGTCAGGATGCGCCCCAGCTTCTGGCATTCTGCCGCGTGATTGCGGGTCGGCTTTGCTGCCGCCCAATGCGTCAACATCGTCTCAAGCGGCTCTCCGGCCAGTTCCGGATGAGCCTGCAGGAACCGGTCGAACCGCAGCAACCAATGAGCTTGCGTTTCGTACTGGTAGCCCCGGTTTCGCATCACCGCGACATGGTCACGCATGAAGTCGCCCAGAACGCTGCCGTAGGGCGCAGGCCGATACAGTCCCGCGAGGGCCTCGTCGGGATTGGACGATGCAAGGGCACGCCAGATCGGCTTGTTCTGCTTGATGTTGTGCTGCCTGCGAAGCTCGGCAACGGGATTGCTGGCGATCAACTCGTTCTGGACCAGATAGTCGAGGAAACGGTCAACGATGCAGACCTGGTTCAATAGCGTCGACAATTTCCAGCGCGGTGCCATTTCGCCCAACCAGTCTTCGATCATCTGGCGATCCACTGCAGGGTGCCGGAGCGCAACATCTTCGAAGCTGCGAAGGAACCAGCGATACGTGGGTCTGCTTCCCGGCCGGAACTGCGACTTCTCCAGAAAGGCGTCGATGATGGTGCGATCGGGATCGTGCCAGGCGCTCATGACAGCACCTCCGATCCGGGCACGTCGAGCGCTACCGCCCGCAAATCTTCGGTGGCAAGTTTGAGATAGGTGTTGGTGGACTCGGTTGATCGGTGCCCGAGCACGTCGCCGATGATCTTTTGCGGAACCGACGCCCGCAGCAGTTCAACCGCACGCGCGTGGCGGAAGATATGCGGTCCACGTTTTCCCACCGGGGTGACGCCCGCTGCCGCCAGACGTCTTTTGACCATGCCGTGCAAGTTCGTCATCCGGGTATAGGGTGCAAGAGAGCGGATGAAGATTTCCCGGCATTCGACCTGCGGGCGCCCGGCACGCAGATAGTCAAGCAGCGCATCGCCGACCGGCGTCAGAAGCGGCATGGTGGAACAGGCATTGGTTTTGGTGTGCCGGATCCGCAGCGAATCCGCGCGCCAGTCGATGTCGTCGAGCCGGAGATTGCAGATCTCGCCTTGCCGCAACCCGTAGGTGGCAAGCATCAGCAAAATGGCATGGTCGCGCAGGCCCCTCGGCGACCTGTCTCTGCCGGTGGCCTCCAGAACCAGATCGATCTGGCTGCGGCTCAGGATCGAGGGAACATCCTCGTAGGCATAGAGCA
>NZ_AQQR01000054.1 GCF_002210095.1 Marinibacterium profundimaris
CGCAAGACGACGTATAGGGTCTGACGCCTGCCCGGTGCCTGAAGGTTAAAAGGAGAGGTGAGAGCCTTGAATTGAAGCCCAGGTAAACGGCGGCCGTAACTATAACGGTCCTAAGGTAGCGAAATTCCTTGTCGGGTAAGTTCCGACCTGCACGAATGGCGTAACGACTTCCCCGCTGTCTCCAACATCGACTCAGCGAAATTGAATTGCCTGTCAAGATGCAGGCTTCCCGCGGTTAGACGGAAAGACCCCGTGCACCTTTACTACAACTTCAGACTGGCAACAGGACTGGGATGTGCAGGATAGGTGGTAGGCTTTGAACCAGACACGCCAGTGTCTGTGGAGCCTCCCTTGAGATACCACCCTTCGCATTCTTGTTGTCTAACCGCGACCCGTTATCCGGGTCCGGGACCCTCTGTGGTGGGTAGTTTGACTGGGGCGGTCGCCTCCTAAAGCGTAACGGAGGCGCGCGAAGGTTGGCTCAGAGCGGTCGGAAATCGCTCGTTGAGTGCAATGGCAGAAGCCAGCCTGACTGCGAGACTGACAAGTCGAGCAGAGTCGAAAGACGGCCATAGTGATCCGGTGGTCCCGAGTGGAAGGGCCATCGCTCAACGGATAAAAGGTACGCCGGGGATAACAGGCTGATACTGCCCAAGAGTCCATATCGACGGCAGTGTTTGGCACCTCGATGTCGGCTCATCTCATCCTGGGGCTGGAGCAGGTCCCAAGGGTACGGCTGTTCGCCGTTTAAAGAGGTACGTGAGCTGGGTTTAGAACGTCGTGAGACAGTTCGGTCCCTATCTGCCGTGGGTGTAGGAGACTTGAGAGGAGTTGCCCCTAGTACGAGAGGACCGGGGTGAACGATCCACTGGTGGACCTGTTGTTGCGCCAGCAGCAGTGCAGGGTAGCTATGATCGGACAGGATAACCGCTGAAGGCATCTAAGCGGGAAGCCCCCCTCAAAACAAGGTCTCCCTGAGGGCCGTGGTAGACCACCACGTCGATAGGCCGGAGGTGTAAGCGTAGCGATACGTTCAGCTGACCGGTACTAATGGCCCGATAGGCTTGATTTGATCCAGTAACAGACAGACACGTTACCAAATCAGCCAGAGAGCATACACATCACAGTATACAAAACCTGGACAACACGTTGATATAACAGCAGATACGAGACGCACCGAGCGTCTCCAGTCTGCTGGCGCTGTACGGCCTCAAATGGCCACGGTGCGCGAACGCGCCTTTTGAAATGCAAAAGACGCTGCCTCGCGCCCGTCGCCTTTGCCAAGGCAAACACGACGTACAGCGACAGGCTTTTTCCTCGGTCTGGTGGCCATAGCGCGAGCAAAACACCCGGTCCCATCCCGAACCCGGAAGTTAAGTGCCGCCGCGGCAATGGTACTGCGTCTCAAGACGTGGGAGAGTAGCTCACCGCCAGACCTAGTAAAAAGCCAAATCTCTCATAAACGATCGTAA
>NZ_AQQR01000055.1 GCF_002210095.1 Marinibacterium profundimaris
ACAAGACATGGTATGATTGCGGCGGTCGCTCTCCGGGGGCGAACGAGGTCAGGTATGTTGGCCTCATGGATAAATGCCGTGAGGAGAACGACCTATGGAACACTATGCGGGTTTGGATGTTTCGCTGAAAGAGATTTCGATCTGTGTTGTGGATCGTGATGGCAAGACGATCGCGCGCGGCGCTTGCCCATCCGATCCCGAGAGTGTGGCAGGCTGGTTTCGAAACCGCTCGCTCATGCCGCGCCGGATTGTACATGAGAGTGGGAACTTGTCGATTTGGCTGCAGCGCGGGATGACGCGACTCGGGCTTCCGGCCGCCTGCATCGACGCGCGCAAGGCGCACAAGAGCCTCTCGGCCCGGCTCAACAAGTCTGACGCCTCCGATGCCGAAGGGTTGGCGCAGCTCGCCCGAACTGGCTGGTTCACGCCGGTTCACATCCGTAGCGAGGACGCCGACCGGCTTCGCAGCTTGGTAGGTGCGCGGGAACGGTTGATCCGGTTGCGCAAGGACCTCGAAGGCCACATTCGTGGCGTCCTCAAAACCTTCGGGATCCGTATGATCGGCATTGGCCAGGGGAAACAGAGGCAAGCGTTCCGCGATCAACTGGCGGCAGCGGGTAAGACCGACCCGGTTCTGCGGGCCATAGCCGATGCCTTCATCGCGACCCATGCCAAGTTGTGCCAAGTGGCGGACGACTTGGACAAGGCGGTGAGGAAAACGGCCAAGGTCCATCCTGTCGCGCGACGCCTGATGACAATCCCCGGTGTTGGTCCGGTCAACGCGCTCAGCTTCATAGCCTTGGTTGATGACCCCGCTCGGTTCAGCCGGACATCGGATGTGGGCGCTTTTCTTGGGTTGACGCCAAAGCGGCATCAGTCTGGCGAGATGGATTGGTCGGGCCGCGTTTCGAAATGCGGTGACGGTGCAATGCGCGGGCTACTCTTCGAGGCGGCGTCATCCGTGATCCACCAGGTGAAACGTTTCTCGCGGCTGAAAAGCTGGGCTGTACGACTGGCGGGACGGCGTGGCTTCCGCAAGGCGGCCGTCGCGACGGCTCGCAAAATCGCAGTGCTTATGCTGACGCTCTGGAAAAATGGAACTGACTATCAATGGACAAAGGAGGCCACCGCCTGATCTGAGTTCTCGCGTCTGACGCGGGGAGCGCAGTCCCGACGGGACGGAGGTTGATCGATCTCGCTGTAGAGCATGGGATGGCCAGAGCCACACCCCGCACAAGACATTGGAGACGATCCGCCGCCGAAAACCATCATGAGGCGCTCAATGCGACCTCGGAGAGAACCATGACCCCGGACGGACATCAACTTCCCACGCTTGACAAGGCCGCAATCAGAGAACGCTCTAC
>NZ_AQQR01000056.1 GCF_002210095.1 Marinibacterium profundimaris
CTCGACGCTGGTCTACATCACCGTCACGCAGGATCTGCTGCAGGAAGCCAGCGAGCGGTTCCGCGTCGTCGGTGCCCCCTGCCTCAACGGGGAGGCGCTGTGATGAAAGCCGCAAATCCCTTCCCCGAACTATTGCGGGCCTTCTTCCAGGAATGGCTGGCGGAACAGCGCAGCGCCTCGATCCACACCATCAAGTCCTATCGGGACACCTGGCGGCTGTTGCTTCGGTTCGTCGCGGAGCGAAACGACCGTGGTGTCGCAAGGATCACCCTGGCCGACGTCTCCGCCGGCGAGGTCCGCGCGTTCCTCAATCATGCTGAACATGGTCGCAAGGGCACGATCGGCACGCGCAACTGCCGGCTTGCCGCCATCCGCAGCTTCTTCAGCTTCGTGGCGGACAAGGATCCCGAATATGTCGCCCAATGTGCAGAGGTCCTCGCGATCCCGCTCAAGCGCAAACCCACCGCCGCACCCTGCTATCTTGAGCCAGCGGAGGTCGAGGCCATTCTCGCGCAACCCGACCGGTCGACCATCGAAGGGATGCGAGACCATGTGCTGCTGTCACTGCTCTATAATAGCGGTGCGCGTATCCAGGAGGCGCTCGATCTCTGTCCCAAGGCGATCCGGTTCGAAGCACCGTATTGCGTGCGTCTTTACGGAAAAGGTCGAAAAGAACGCATCTGCCCGCTTTGGCCGGAAACGGTGGCGTTGCTGAAAAAGCTGCTGGAGCGGCAGCCGCGCGCACCGGATGAGCGCATCTTCGTCAATCGTTACGGCGAACCCCTGGGGGCATCGGGCGTGCGGTACAAGCTGGCGAGTTACGTCGCAGCGGCGGCGAATGCGACACCCACGCTTCGCTCGAAGCATGTGACGCCGCACAGTTTCCGGCACGCGACGGCCGTCCACCTCGTCGCGGCGGGCGTCGACATCACCGTCATCCGAAGCTGGCTGGGGCATGTCAGCTTGGACACCACCAACCACTATGCCCAGGCCAACCTCGAAACCAAGCGAAAGGCGCTCGAACAGGTTGGCGTTCCAGCAGCAGGAAATCGACCCGCGCGATGGAAACGTGACGCGGACCTGCTCGACTGGCTCGACACCCTCTGACCCCGAACCACGGAGAAATAATGTGAAGGACGTAGCCCTGAACTCCCTGAATGATAGCGATGGTGCCGCATTCCTTCGCATTATCGCGTCCTCGCGATTACG
>NZ_AQQR01000057.1 GCF_002210095.1 Marinibacterium profundimaris
GGAACCCCGCTGTCAGGCAGGCGGCCTCAATCGGGCGGTTACATTCGAACCTGCGACCTAACCGTTATGAGCGGTCAGCTCTAACCGCTGAGCTACCGAGGCACGTGGGGATCACTAAATGAGCGAATTCGGTGTCTTGCTCAAGGGTCTTAGCAACTGTATCTTTCAGGGGTGTCTGTGCTCCCATTCCCGTCGGCTTTTGCACAGAGCATTGGCGATGATGACGAGCTTGCGCGCGACGGCCGTGACGATGACCTTGTGTGGTTTCCCGGCTTTACGGAGCCGATCAGCGAACGCTTTGAGTGTCGGGTTATGATGCGAGGCAACCAGCGCTGCCTGGAACATGACATGTCGTAGGGCGCGTCTACCACCGGCGATTGCGCGCTTGCCACGCAACGTTCCGCTGTCCTGCGCCACTGGTGCCAAACCGGTCAGGGCCGCAGCTTCTTCGCCGGTGAGAGCGCCGAGTTCGGGAAGTTCGGCGATCAGCGTTGAGCTGGCGACTGGTCCGATGCCGGGAACGGAACGAAGGATCCGCGCGGTGTCCGCGAGATGCCTGTAGCGCCCCAAAAGCTCTGAAATTCTGCTTTCCAACTCGGTGATCGCAACATCCAACCTCTCCTTCAACTCCACATCGATATCTTCGAACAGCTCTGCCGTTCCCGATTTCCGATGCGCCCGGATCTGCGCCAGAAGCCGCTTTCGCATCTCGACCACCTGTGCCCGTTTGGTGGTCAAGGCCCTGAGAAGACGTAGATGTTCGGCGGGAAGTGTTCGTCCTGCCTCGGGCCTGAAGACCAAGAAGCGCGCTATGAGTTCGGCATCGATCCTGTCGGTCTTTGCTCGGGTTCCAAGGCTGCGCGCGAAGGCCTTGACCTGGGCCGGCGGCACTTGGCGGGCCTCGACGCCTGCATCCTGAAGATAGGACCAGAGCCGCCATTCCTGCCCACCCGTCGCTTCGAAACAGACGACGGCTCTCTGGTCGTGAGCGAGATCGGACACCGCGACATGGCCATTATCGGTATTGGGGATGCGATGACGCTGACCGTCCGGAAGGCAGTGAATATCGAGCCAGTCGTAACCGGCCGGTAAGGACCACAGCTCAAGCGACGGCCTTCG
>NZ_AQQR01000058.1 GCF_002210095.1 Marinibacterium profundimaris
CCCGCCCCGACTGATGGAGATAGCGTAGCAGCGAACGGAGCCATGCGGCAGAACCCGAGAGCGATATCCGGCGCAGACCGATGGCGCGCATGTCCATGTAGTGATCGATATCGCGCACGGCCATTGCCGAGAGATCGTCGGCGCCGCTGCGGCAGAAGTACCAATCCAGAAAGCGCCGCGCCTCCCGTGAGCGCGCGTCGATCGTCGCATCTGACAGACCGCGTTCGTCACGCATCCAGTTCCCGTAATCATGGCAAATGGCGTGCCGGAGCATCGCACCCGATTCGATTTCTGTTTCAGGCGGCCACGTGCCTTGGGCGAGGCGGAGCAACCTGCCGATCGCTGTTTGCGGCAGCCTGTGCCAGCGTGAGCTGGGCGGACGACCGTAGCGATCCTGAAAGCAAAGGACTGCGTGGCGGAAATACTGATCGACCTGCGCTGGCGTCACCATCGTCACCGGCATGCCACGCTCAGCCAGGTAGTCCAGGAACCGGCGGGCGTAGAGCCGATGGTTGGTCACGACCACCGGATTGTAGTTCTGCTCCATGAGCGATTTCGCAAGCTCTTCGATCAGCTCGTCGTGCAATTTCAACATGAATGTCTCCTCAGACGGTTGGAAAGCCGCCGAGGTTTGCAATCAAAATAATGCGCAGCAAAGCCCGCGCTGATATCCAGAAGCCAAGGAAAACAAAAATGAATCCCGGAC
>NZ_AQQR01000059.1 GCF_002210095.1 Marinibacterium profundimaris
GGTAATCCCCCCGTTTTTACGGGGACTTGGTCGTAGAGTTCACGCGGCCATTCTCAGTTTCTGTGCGGGTGTCATCCCGCCATTGCCCATGTTTGGGCGCTCGTTGTTGTAAGACCAGAGCCACTCGGTGGCAATCTGCTGCACCTGGTCGATGGTTTCGAAGATGTGGAGGTCCAGCCATTCGTGCCGGACCGTCCGGTTGTAGCGCTCGACATAAGCGTTCTGCTGCGGTTTCCCCGGCTGTATGTGGGCCAAGGCGATGCCCTTGTTCTCGGCCCATTCCATGAGGGTGCCGCTGATGTATTCCGGACCGTTGTCGACTCGTATGGTTCGAGGCGCACCACGCCACTCGATGATCTGGTTCAGCGCCCTGACGACGCGTTCCGCGGGTAGCGAGAAGTCGACCTCGATACCCAGCCCTTCACGGTTGAAGTCGTCCAGGACATTCAGCAGCCGGAACTGGCGACCGTCCCCGAGGCGATCTGCCATGAAGTCCATGGACCAGACTTCGTTCGGCTGTTCTGGCACGACCAACTCGTCGGGCTTCTCCCGTTTCAGCCGTTTGCGCGGCTTGATCCTGAGGTTCAGCTCCAGCTCGCGG
>NZ_AQQR01000006.1 GCF_002210095.1 Marinibacterium profundimaris
AAACTGACCAAGGCGGGTGTCTAGGAAACTAGGGGCACCTCAGTCAGCCGGAAGCTGGAGCGAGCAAAGAAGCAGGAGAATATGGGTTGACTGTAAACGCATCTGTAAACGGCAGAGCCGCTACATTGCAAGGAGTGACGCAAGTGCTTGAAGTTAAATGGAGGCGAGTACCGGAATCGAACCGGTGTACACGGATTTGCAATCCGCTGCGTCACCACTCCGCCAACTCGCCTAGCCGCTGTGGTTGTAGTCACTTAGAATAACCCGCAGGGCAGTGCAAGGGGCCTGCCACACGGACGGCCGCAGTTTACCGTTTCGTGGGTGTCCCGTTCTCGCGCGTCTTGGCTGGCAACAGATCTGCGCGCCGCGGGCCCGGACGCGTCTGCGAACGTGCCGGGGGGCAGGGCCGAACCATCGCTTCGGTCCGGCCGGTGACGCCAGCGATCAACTGGTCGCTGCAGCCCGCGAACAATAGTTCCATGGCCGCAATCAGGATCTTCATGTTTATCGGGCGCCTGGCCGTTTGCAGAACCGCCATGGAACGCCGCCATGCAGCTTGCTGTTGAACATGCGGAGCGGGCAGCAAGCAATCCGGTGGGCCGCTTGCTCCGACTCAAGGTGAAGCGGTTGCCCGGCCGCGAGCCGTCCGACTTGACGTCGTTGTCATACGACAGGACGCCACCTGCCTAAGCGCGCCCGGCCAAGTCGTTCGACAGTTGCTCCCAGCCGGCCGCGTTGCGGCGGAACCGGGCGCTGCGGACCATGTCGTATCCACTGTCATCGGCGCGATTGGCATATCGGTCGACCTGGACCTGTCCGTCGCCGACCGTCAGAAGGTTGAAGTCGTTTTCCTCTCCGCGCAGCCGGCTCGACAAGACCGTACCGGCATGAACCTGAAGGACGGCCGGATCGTCGGGTCCCTTGCCGAAGACATCGACGCGCCAGCTGTGCAGGTGGCCCGACAACAGGATGTCCGTCCGGGCCTCGGCCAGGGCCGCGCGCGCCCTCTCCGCACCTAGGGTCAGCCGCTTCTCGTCCTCGGGGCGATGGTCCAGCGGGTGATGGGCGACAACGATCCGAAAATCCGTGTCCGGGCTGTCGGCGAACCCGTCCCGGACACACCTGAGCGAGGCGCTGCTGTACCGGCCCCTCTGCCAGCTGAAAGGGTTGGCCGAGTTCAGGCCGATGACCGACCAGCCCGGTTCATGGAATTCCGGAGCAAGATCCTCCGAGATCCATTTCCGATAGCGTCTCCACGGGAAGAACAGGCGTTCGATGGGCCGATGGAGCGGCGTGTCATGATTGCCGGGCACGACGAGGCAGGGGGATTCGATCCGGTCTATCAATTCGCGGGCACGCATGAACTGCCAGTCGCGGGCGCGCTGGGTCAGATCGCCCGAGATCGCCACGAGGTCGGGCGCCAGGTCGTTGACCCGCGCGATCAGGGGATCGAGAAGTTCCGGCCGGACGCGGCCGAAGTGAAGGTCGGACAGATGCAATAGTCGTTTCAAGAGATCAGCGAACGGTTTCCGTGAATTTGTGGGGGACGAGGACTTCGAGGGGCGTATCGGCAAGCTGCAGGCGGAAGGGACCGTCCATGTGGGTCCGTTCCCCGTCACGGGCGACAAGAAGCCGCTTGCCGCGCCGCGCGCGCAGTTCGAAACTGTCGCTGCAGATGATGTCGAAGTCCCGTTTGCGGCTGGCCTGGCCGGTCAGGACGGCCAGGCTGGACCGGATCATGCCAAGTCTTCCGCAATCCGGCGCGATCATCAGGGCCAGTTTGCCGTCCTCGATGCAGTTGGCGCCCTCCATTCCCATTTCCCGCAGCTGGAAGGCATTGTTGAAGACGAAGATGAGCGGGGTGCGCAGGACGGTGCTTTGACCATCGTTGCTGATCTCGATCTTCAGGGGACGCGGCCAGCGGAACAGCACCTTCAGGGCGGACCAGTAGGCTGCGGCCCGGCTGCGGCCCCAATAATCATAGATCTCTTCCCGAGAACGCAGAATATGCGGGTAAAGACCGAAGTTCGCGTTGTTAAGGAAGACCCTGTCGTTGAGCGTGGCGATGCGCAGGGGGCGGGCATGGCCCTTTGCGATGACCTCGACCGCACCGTCCAGCTCCTGCGGGATATCCAGCGACCGGGCGAAGTAGTTGAAGGTGCCGCGCGGCAGGATCCCAAGCCGGCATTTCGTGTCCTTGAGGGCCTCGGTCACGCCGCAGATCGTGCCGTCTCCGCCGGCCGCGACGATCGTGCCATAGCCTTTGTCCGCCACCTTCCTGACGGTCTCGGTCAGCGACACGTCGGGGTTCAGCTCGACGATGTCGGGTGACAAACCGTGCCTGGCAAAGGCCGTCGACAGGTCCTCGGACGTGGCATCGGCCTCCTGCTTGCCCGAGCGCGGATTGTGCAGGACACAAATGCCGTCGCCCTGTGTCGTCTGCTCCGGCTCCTGAAACTGAGTGGACATGTCGCCGCGCATCCTGTGCCTTTCGCTCTCGTGACCGCCAGGGCCGCTCCGGGTCGCGCACAATTGCCGAGCCGGGGGCGTGTCCCCGTGAGACCAAGCAGTTCACCGGTGCAAATGTTCCCGTCCGCGCGGCGGCCGCGCAAGTTTGGCGCCGGAATGCCGGTTTTCGCCGAGAGCTGACGCACCTGACCGCCCGTCGGCACAGGATCGTGCCGCGCATCATGCCGCAGCCGACGGCGGGTCCGCGGCATTCGGATCATCTGGTCGAGTCTGCGGGACTCCCTGGATCGCCTTCGCCCCCGCCGTCCCTGCGGAGGCGGGGGCCAAAAAGCCCGGGCCGGTCAGTTCTGGCCCGAGATCTTCACCGTGTAGCTTTGCGACTGGCCGTTGGGCGGCGCCGGGAACGGGGCGGCGCGTCGGATCTGCGTCACCGCGATCTCGTCCAGCCGGGCCGAGCCGGAACTGCGCGCCACGCCGACACCGGTCAGTTGGCCGGTGGGGCCGATGGTCAGCGTCACGATCGTGGCGCCGCGGACGTTGACCTGGCCGCGTTTGGCCCGGGCGATCCGGCGGAAGACCTTGCCGCGATAGTTCGACATCGCCGCATTGCCGGCCTCGCTGCTGGACGAATTCGACGTCGCCTGCCGCGCCGCCGTGGCAGAGGACGACCCGGTCGCCGCCCCGCGCGTGGCGTTCCGGTCGGAATTGCCCTGTGGCGCGGCCGTGGCGCGCTGCGGCGGTTCGCGCTCCGGCTTCGGGTCCGCCCGCCGCTGCGGCTGGGGCTCGGGTTCCGGCGGGCGAATGCTGTCGGGCCGGGTCGGCGGCTTGCGCGAGATCAGCGGCGCGGTGCTGTCGGGATCCTCGTTCTCCACCTGGGGCAGGGGGGGCTGCGCCGTGGGGGTAACGGGGGTGGTGACCGGCCTGGTCGGTTCCGTTTCGGTCGTCTCTTCGGTTTCGGGCGGCTCCTGCGGCGCCGGGGTCTGCGGGGTCATCGGGGTGACGGGCAGGGCGGTCTGGCGCGGGGTCTCCACGGGCTCGGTCGGCGCGACCTCCTGCGGGGGCAGCACGGCCAGGCCGGTGGTCTGTGAGGGCGCCACGGGCTCGGACGGGGTGGTCTCTGCCGGGGCGGAGGGCTGCGCAGGCTCGGTCACCTGAGGCGCGGTTTCGACCGTCTCGGTGGGCGGCGTGGTCTCGGTGGGCGGCGTCTGCGTGGGCGTCGCGGGCTCGGGCGGGGTTTCGGCGGTTTCCGTCGGCGCGTCGGGCTCGGTGGGGTCCGCCGGGGCCTCGGGGGTCATCTCCTCGGCGGTCACCGGTTCGGCCCGGCCCGCGCTCATGTTCTCGAAGCTCGAGCCAAGCGCCGCGGCCGCCGCGCCAGCGCCGCCTTCGATCTGGACCTGATCCCGGGGCTCGTTGCGCACCAGCGCCGTGGCATGTGCCGCCACCGCCAGCAGCAGCGCGATAGAACCGGCAAGGCGGGACCGGGGAATGCGTCGGGTCGACCGGGTCATTGCAGCCCCCGTTCCGAGACGAGCAGGATCCGTTCGGCGCCATGGCTGCGCAACTCGTCCGATATCGCGATCAGGTCCTTCGCCGGCAGGTCGCGGTCCGGCACGATGCGCACGACGGACCGGTCGTCGTCCGGCAGCCGCTCCATGAAGGCCGAGGCCGAGGTCAGCTCCACACCGCGCAGCCACAGCTTGCCATCCTCGTGGATGACCAGCGTATCCGGCGGCGCGCGGCCGTCGAGATCCTGCGCCTTGATCAGCGACAGGTCGGGATCGAGCGGCGGCGCCAGCGTGCCGGCGATCATGAAGAAGACCAGCATCAGGAAGACCACGTTGATCAGCGCGATCGTAGGCTCCTTGGGGCGGGCAAGGTTCGGGGCAATCTTCATCTCAGTACCACGGGTGTCAGGCCCGGCAGGCCGCGTGCCAGGGTCAGCACGTCAACCAGCTCCTGCGAGCTGGTGGCCTGGGCAGGGCTGATAAGCAGCAGCCGGGGGTCGGCGCCCTCGGGCGCCTCCAGCCGGGCGCGGAGCTCGTCCAGCGCCACGGGCGTGCCGTTCAGCATCAGCCCCTCGGGCCGCAGGGTCAGGAACAGGCGCTCGGCCTCGGTGTCGGCGCTGGCGCCCTGTCCGGCCGCCATCAGCTCGATCTCGCCATACTTGGTGAAGGTCGAGGTCAGCATGAAGAACAGCAGCAACAGGAAGATGACGTCGATCAGCGACGTCATCGACAGGCGCGAGCGCCGGCGCGTTGCGACCTCAAGAGCCATGGGCGCGCAGGCGGGCGGTGCCTTCGGCCATGGCCGCCTCGGGGGCGAAGATGGTGCGCAGGGCGCGGTTGGCGAAGACGCGGTCGCGGCGCATCCGGGCCTCGAACCAGTTCAGCACCAGCGAGGTCGGCATCGCCACGGCAAGGCCCGCGGCGGTGGTCAGCAGCGCGACCCAGATGCCGCCCGCTAGAAGCGAGGGATCGACCGAGGTGCCGGCGTTCTGCAGCGCGCGGAAGGCGTCGATCATGCCCAGCACGGTGCCGAAAAGGCCCAGCAGCGGCGCCAGCTGCGACACGATATCCAGCGCCGACAGCCCGCGTTCGAGCCGGGCAAAGCGGTCCTCGGCCTCGGCATCGGCGCGTTCGGCGTGGAACGTGTCGGCCTCGCCGCAGGCGCGGGCGATCACCGGGGCCAGGTAGCTGCGGCTTTGTTCGATCAGCATCGCGGCACGCGCGCGGTCGCCCCGGTCCCAGGCGTCCACCGCCTGGTCGAGGATCTTGTGGCGCCCGACGCGCGCGGCGCCGAACTGCCAGATCTTGTAGAAAATCAGGCTGGCGGTGACGACCGAGGTCGCCAGCAGGATCACGACGACGGGCCCGCCAAGGTCATAGACCGATTGCAGGGCCTCTCCGATCTGGGTGACAGGGTTCATCCGATCAGCTCCGTTCCGGTGCGCGTGGTCAGCTCCAGCCCGTCGATGCAGGCGCCGTCATCGGCGCCCGCGCAGGTTTCGGCCCCGTTGATCAGCACCCGGCTGATATCGGCGCAGGCCAGCCCGTCGAACTGGAACTGGCGCACGCGGGGGCGGCCCGAGGGCAGCTCCTGGAAGTCGAGAAGGGTCATGAGCGCGACCTGTCCTTCGCGCCCGAACAGAACCATTTCATAGACCGCCTGGGAGATATCGCCCCCGGTGCCGTTCCGGACCAGGAAGCTCATCCGGCAGGCGCTGCCGACATCGTCGGCGGCGCTCAGCTCGATCGACAGGGCCGCGGGCTCCGCGTCGGAGACCGTTTCGGCCTCCGCAGACTGGCCCTGCGCGGCAAGCGGGAACAGGCCCGCCGCGCAAAGCGCGATCACCTGGCTGAAAGACGTGGCTGGCGTAAGTGTCATGTCCGGGTCCTTGTTGAAGTGCTGTCCTGGTCGGAAAGGGGGGGATCGGCCCGCTCAGAATGTCTTGGCGAGCGAGACCTTGAAGTTGCGGCCCGGCGAGGGACGCGTGGAAAGGTAGGGGGTGAATTCCTTGTCGAAGATGTTCTCGACGCTCAGCCGGATTTCGGTGTCCTCCCAGATCCCGCCGGCCTGCGGCCGGTAGGTCGTCCGCAGGGCGTTGACGCCAAAGCCCGGGGTCCTGTCGCCGGTCGAGGTGGTCACGCCCTCGGACGCGGCCAGTTCCCAGCTGACATCCCAGGCCTGCCCGAAGCGCTTGCCCAGCGTGATCTCGGCGCTGTCGGCCGGGGCGTTGCGCCAGCGGCTGTCGACGCCGGTGACCGAGGTTTCGGTACCGTCCACCAGGTTGGCGTTGAAATCCACGTAAAGGCTGTTGTCATGCGCGTAGGAGGCTTCCATCTCGATGCCTTCCATCTCGATTTGGCCGACCGCGCTGTAAGAGGTCACATCCCAGATCTGCGTCTGGTAGATGTTCACCTTGGCCCGCACCGCGTCGCCTTCGGTGAACAGAGCGCTGCGTGCAAAGGATGCGCCGCCTTCCCAGGTGGTCGCCTTTTCGGGCTGGGTCATGAAGACCGGCGTGCCCAGGTCGTCGAGGATCGGCAGGCTTTCGGTATAGGCGAGCGAGCCGAAGACCGCGAAACCGCTGGCGAATTCATACCGCAGCGAGGCGCCGCCCATCAGCGCGTCGTTGTTGTAATCCTGCGGCAGGAAGGTGCCGGTGCCGTCCAGCTTCTGCGTCTCGTAGCGGACCGCCGGCGTGAAGGTCCACCCGCCCAGCTGCATGTCGTCCACGGCGAAGATCGCGAAACGGTCGTCGGTGCCTCCGGGTGCGGATTCGGCCTCCAGCCGGTCGCGGCGGATGAACTCGATCCCCGCGCGCAGGTCGTGGCTGACCGCGCCGGTGGCAAAGAACGCCTGGTTCTTCAGCGTCAGCTTGGTGGTCTCTTACCGCTGGTCGGCGTTGACCACGGCAAACCCGCTCTCTGGGAAGGGGAAGCCGCAGACGTAGGACGGGTAGGGCGGCACATCGCAGGACGAACTGCCCGGCACGTATTCCTGGTCGATCTCCTGGTCGGAATAGGTGAGGTTGGCGGTAAAGTTGATCAGGTCATTGCCGAGCGGGTTGAACTGATACTTCACCCCGACGACCCGCGTGTGGATGTCGCGGTCGACATTGCCGAACTGGTCGCCCGTGGTGCCGAAACTGTCATAGGGCACGTCGCGCTCGGCCGATGAGCTGTCGTTCAGCGACACGGTAACCGAGTGGGCGAGATCCTTGCCGAAGCTGTACTTGCCCTTGATCAGGTAGGACGGCAGCCGGAACGCCGAGTTGCCGATCGTGTTGCCGCCGCCGTCTTCCTGGTCACCCTGGTCGCGCAGGGTGTAGTTCAGCAGGAATTCGGCCTGTTCCGTCGGCTGCCAGGCCAGCGTCGACGAGGTCACGAATCCCTCGCCGTTGGACGAGCCTTCCAGCACCTGCCGGAACCGCAGCCCGATCTCGCCGCCGGTGTAATCCGAGGCGTCCTTCGTCTCCAGCTGCACCACGCCGCCGATCACGCCCGAGCCGTATTCGAACGATCCGATGGTGCCGCGGTTGACCGAGACTTCCTTGTAAAGCTGCGGATCGGTGAAGAGCTGGTTGCCGATGCGGTAGAGTTCCTCGGCGCCGGTGGTGGCGCCGTCGACCAGGATCAGGACCTTCTGGTCGGTGCCGTAGGTCGAATTCGACCCGAAGCCGCGGATGTTGATGCCGGACCCCTGCGGGGTCGAGCCGTTCACCAGCGTCACGCCGGGCACCGAATCGATCAGCTCGGCCACCGTGCCGGCCTGCCGGTCGTTGATCTCGTCCTGGTCGATGATGGTCTGCGCCTCGGCGGTCTGGGTCTGTACCTCACGCTTCGAGGTCCCCAACGCGATCTCTCCGAGATAGCTGTCGCCCAGCGTGGCGTCGGGCAGGTCGGTCTGGGCCAGCCCATCTTCGGCGGGCAGGATGTCCTCTACATCGGTCTCTTCACCGGTGCTGACAAAGACGTCCTCCGCCTCCTGTGCCGTCATCGGCCCGGCCGCGAGAGACAGCGCCATGACAGAGGCTGTCCCCGCAAGGATAGATCGGATCTTGGGTCCGCGCATGAGTGTTCCTTCGTGTCACAAAGTCTAGACCGGAAGGCTTGCGCGAGGTGGCTGGCACGGGTCGGTTTATCAAAATAGGCCGGGTCCCGGCCGGCTTATGACTTGAGGTCTCTAATTTAGGCGACTAAAACAGTCAACAAACAAGTTGCGCGGCCGAACGCCGTGCAGCAGCGCATACGCGCCGCCAGCGAGGGGCTCTCCGATTTTGGGGTAACCCAGCCAGTCATCAGCAGAAATCCTGAAGCTTCGAGGCCATTGATGACCCAAGACACCCCCAAACCGCCGCTGCGCACCGCCGCCGAGATCCGCGACGAGGCCGCGTCGATCGACAACATGCGCGCCCGCGAAAAGGCCGCGCACATGGGCCTGACCGAAGGCCAGCTTGTCGCCGCCTACACCGGCCACGGCACCACCCGGATCGAGGCGCATCCCGACGCGCTGATCCCCGCGATCGCCGCTCTGGGCGAGGTCATGGCCCTGACCCGCAACGACAGCTGCGTGATCGAGAAGGTCGGCGTCTACGACAATTTCCGCTCCGGCCCGCATGCCTCGATGATCCTGAACGACGCGATCGACATGCGGATGTTTCCCTCGCACTGGGTCTCCGCCTTTGCCGTCGAGACCGAGACGGACAGCGGCATCCGCCGGTCGGTCCAGGTCTTCGACGCCGCCGGCGACGCGGTCCACAAGGTCCACCTGCGCGACACCTCCTCGTTCGACGGCTGGGCGACGCTGGTCGAGAAGCTGAAGACCGAGGACCAGTCCGGCGTACTTGAAGTGACCGAGCGCAAGCCGACCGAGGCGGCGAAGTCCAACCCCGAGAAGGCCGAGATCCTGCGCGCCGAATGGGCCAGGATGACCGACACCCACCAGTTCCTGCGCCTGACGTCGAAGCTGAGGATGAACCGTCTGGGCGCCTATCGCATCGCCGGTGAACCGATGGTGCGCCGGGTGGGGACCGATACCGTGGCGCAGGCGTTCGAGGCCGTGTCGGAGCAGGGGATCGAGGTCATGGTCTTCGTCGGCAACCGCGGCTGCATCGAGATCCACGGCGGCCGCTGCGACACGCTGAAGGTCATGGGGCCGTGGTTCAACGTGATGGACCCTGACTTCAACCTGCACCTGCGGGCCGATCACATCGCCGAGGTCTGGGCCGTGACCAAGCCGACCCAGCGCGGCGACGCCGTCTCGCTCGAAGCCTTCGATTCCGAGGGCGGGCTGATCCTGCAGATCTTCGGCCGCCGCACCGAAGCGGGCGGCGATCACCGTCCGGCCTGGCGCGCCATCGTCGACGGCCTGCCCGCGCTGGAATCCGAGGAGGCCGCCTGATGCGCAGCCTTACCCTTGCCATTGGCCTCGCCGCCGCGCTGGCCACACCGGCGCTGGCGGCCGATGCCCGGGCCGACCGCATCGTCTCGATCGGCGGGCCCATCACCGAAATCATCGTGGCGCTGGGTCAGCAGGACCGGATCATCGCCCGTGACACCACGTCGAATTATCCGCCCGCCGTGGCCGAGCTGCCCGATGTCGGCTATGCCCGCGCGCTCTCGCCCGAGGGCGTGCTGTCGGTCGATCCCGATCTGATCATCGCCGAGCAGAACTCCGGCCCGCCCGAGACGATCGAGGTGCTGGAAGACGCCGGCGTGTCTTTCGTGCGGGTGCCGGATGCCTATTCGGTCGAGGGGGTCGCCGAAAAGATCCGCATCGTGGGCGAGGCGATCGGCGAGCCCGAGGCGGCCAGGCAACTGGCCGACGAGGTCGCCGCCGACCTGCGCGCCGCGATCCGCCCTGTGACCGATGACGCGCCCGGCGTGCTCTTCATCATCTCCGCCAAGGGGGGGCGCATCACCGCCGGGGGGCAGGGCAGCTCGGCCGACGGCATCATCGCGATGGCCGGCGGCCGCAACGTGATGACCGACATCCAGGGCTACAAGCAGGTCTCGGACGAGGCGGTGGCCCAGGCCAACCCCGACGTCATCCTGATGATGGACCGCAAGGGCGATCACGGCCTGACCGACGAGGCGCTCTTCTCCATGCCCGCCATCGCCCCCACCAATGCGGCGGAAAACAAGGCGGTGGTGCGCATGGACGGCATGCTGCTTCTGGGCTTCGGGCCGCGCGTGGCCGAAGCGGTGACCGACCTGTCGGCCGCGTTGCAGCAATGAGCCTCGCCGACGCGCCCCTCTCCCGGGCCGCCCCTCCGCGCGACCGGGTGCAGGGCGCCCGGCGACTTACCTTCGTGCTGGTGGCGCTGCTGATCGTGGTCTCGCTGACCTCGCTCTCCTCCGGCGCCACCGGAACCGCGCTGTGGCCCGCGCTCAAGGCGCTGGCCACGGGGCAGGAGCTGTCGGCCCTCGACCGGGTCGTGCTGCTCGACATCCGCCTGCCGCGCCTCATCCTGGGCCTGCTCGTCGGCGCCGCGCTGGCCGTGTCGGGCGCGCTGATGCAGGGCCTTTTCCGCAACCCGCTGGCCGATCCCGGGATTGTCGGTGTCAGCGCCGGCGCCGGGCTGGGCGCGATCCTGGCGATCGTGCTGGGCAGCCTGCTGCCCGTGGCGCTGCAACAGGCGCTCGGCTCCTACCTGATCTCCATCGCCGCCTTCGTCGGCGGCTGGATCTCCACCATCCTGCTCTACCGCGTCGCCACCCATGGCGGCCGCACCTCGGTCGCCACCATGCTGCTCGCCGGCATCGCGCTGGCCGCACTTGTCGGAGCGCTGTCGGGCATCCTCGTCTACATGGCCGACGACACCCAGCTGCGCGATCTGACCTTCTGGGGCCTCGGCTCGCTCGCCGGCGCCACCTGGACCAAGGTCGCCGCCGCCGCACCGATCATCCTTCTGGCGCTCGTCGTCGCACCGTCCCTCGCGCGCGGCCTCAACGGGCTGGCCCTGGGCGAGGCGACGGCCATGCACCTCGGCATCTCGGTGCAAAGCGTCAAGCGCATCGCCATCCTGACCGTCGCCGGGGCCACCGGCGCCGCCGTGGCGGTCTCGGGCGGCATCGGCTTCGTCGGCATCGTCGTGCCGCACCTGCTGCGCCTGGCCACCGGCCCCGATCACCGCACGCTGCTGCCCAATGCCGCGCTTCTGGGCGCCACGCTGCTGGTCGCCGCCGACATGATCTCGCGCTCCATCGTCGCCCCGGCCGAGCTGCCCATCGGCATCGTCACCGCCGTTCTCGGCGCGCCGGTCTTCCTGGCGATCCTTCTCAAACGCCGCAACACGCTGGGATTGTAGCCCCATGATCGGAAACGACATCCGCGTGACCCTGGGCAAGGCCGAGATCCTGCACGGCCTCGATTTCCAGGCCCGCCCCGGCCAGGTCACCGCCATCGTCGGCCCCAACGGGTCGGGCAAGTCCACCCTCATCAAGGCCCTGACCGGAGAGCTTGCCGCGACCGGCAGCATGCTGCTGAACAACCGACCCATCGACACGCTCCGCCCGTGGGAGCTCGCCTCCACCCGGGCGGTGCAGTCGCAAAGCACCACCGTCGCCTTTCCCTTCACGGTGATCGAGGTGGTGCGCCTGGGCCATTCCGCCGGCCCCTGGGCGGCGGAGCCGGGCATCCCCGAGGCGGCGCTCGCTCGGCTCGGCCTCGACGGCTACGCGGGCCGCTACTACCACGAATTGTCCGGGGGCGAACAGCAGCGCACGCAGTTGGCCCGCGTCCTGTCGCAGGTCTGGCACCCGGTCTTCGACGGCCAGCCCGCCTGGGTCTTCCTGGACGAGCCGGTCTCAAGCCTGGATATCGGGCACCAGTTCGTGGTCATGGACCTGCTGGCCGGCTACGCCCGCGCCGGCGGCGGCGTGATCACGGTGATGCACGACCTGAACCTGACGGCAATCTATGCCGACCACGTGGTGCTGATGAAGGACGGCGCCGTGCTGGCGCGCGGCACGCCGTCGGAGGTTCTGACCGATGCCACGCTCAGCCGCGCCTACGATCACCCGCTGCGCGTGAACCAGCCCGCGCCGCACGGCGTGCCCTATATCCTGCCCCAGGCGTGCCGCGCCGCCGCCGGCGGGGCCGGGTGAGCCTTCGCGCCGCGCGGGGCGGGGCAGGGCCTGCGTGCGGGAGCTTGGGCGCGACTGTCGCCATCCCCTTCGGATCCGCCCGCGCGGCCGGATGTCCTGCGCAAGTTTGCGTCGCCGTTCAGCTTTCGGAAAGCATGGGGCGATATGCCGGGGGCAAGGGCCGTTGCCGGGGCCGCCGCTATATGCGACAAGCCGGAAAGACGTCGCCAACGACAAGAGCCAGGCCATGACAGATTTCGAAGCCCGCCGCCGCATGATGGTCGATACCCAGGTACGCCCCTCGGACGTGACCCGTTTCCCGATCATCGACGCCATGCTGACCGTCCCGCGCGAGACGTTCGTGCCGGATGCCTTCCGCGAAACGGCCTATGTGGGAGAGCATATTCCTCTCGGCCGCGACCGCGTGGTTATGGATCCGAGGGTCCTGGCGATGATCCTCGACAAGCTGGACCTGACGGGCGACGACCTCGTTCTCGACCTCGGCAGCGCCTATGGCTACTCGGCCGCCGTGATCGCCCATATCGCCCAGGCCGTCATCGCCGTCGAGGGCGACGAGGATCTCGCCTCCGAATCGCAGGGGCTGCTAAGCGATTATGGCGCCGACAACGTGATCGTCGAACAGGGCGACATGGCTGCCGGCGCGCCCGAGCACGGGCCTTATGACGTGATCATCGTCGAAGGCGGGGTGGAAGCCGTGCCCGCGGCGCTGACCGACCAACTGAAGGAAGGCGGCCGCATGGCGGCGATCTTCGTCGACGGCGCGCTTGGCGTGATGCGGGTGGGCCACAAGCACAATGGCAAGATGACCTGGCGTGACGAATTCAATGCAGGCGTGCCCGTTATGCCGGGCTTCGCGAAGGAAACGGCGTTCTCGTTGTAAATAGGCACCATCCCGGCGCCGGATCCGTGACGTCACGCTTGCGTGATACAGTTGCGCAGCGCTGTCGTCTAAACTGCGCCAAAAGCACGAAAGAGGCGGTATTGGGCATGTCGAGACTTCTGAAACACCTTCGCAACACCGGCGTTGCCGTCATCGTCGCCGTGGTTTCGGGGCATGTGCCGGGCCAGGCCTCGGCCGAGGTGCTCTCGGACGCGATGGCCAGCGCCTATGTCAACAGCGGCCTGCTGGAACAGAACCGCGCCCTGCTGCGCGCCGCCGACGAAGACGTGGCGATCGCGCTGTCGGCGCTGCGCCCCGTGATCGAATGGTCGGCCAGCTATCAGCGCAACTGGATCGAACGTAATCAGGGCTTTGGCCGGGCCAGCGCAACCACGGATACCGGCTCTCTCGGCCTTCAGGGCAGCCAGCTGCTCTATGATGGCGGCGCCTCCCGGCTGAACATCGAGGCGGCGCAGGAAACCGTTCTCGCCTCGCGCGAGACGCTGCGCTCCATCGAACAGAACGTGCTGCTGAGCGCCGTGCAGGCCTACATGAACCTGGTGCGCGCCAACGAATTCCTGCGGCTGGCGCAGAACAACCGCCGCGTGCTCGAGGAAGAACTTCGCGCCTCCCGCGACCGCTTCGAAGTGGGCGAGGTGACGCGCACCGACGTCGCGCTGTCCGAATCGCGGCTGGCCAATGCGGATTCGAACGTGGCGATTGCCCGGGGTGACGTGGTCACCGCGCGCGCGATCTTCGTGCAGGTCGTGGGGCGCGAGCCCGGCAACCTGTCGCCCACGCCGAACATTCCCGAAGGCCCCGGCACCATCGACGCCGCCCAGGCCACCGCCGTGGTGAACCACCCCGATATCGCGACGCTGCAGCGCCAGATTTCCGCCGCCGACCTCTCCGTCGCCGTCGTGCGCCGCTCGATGATGCCGCAGGTGCGCGCCGGGGTGACGACCGGGATCAACAACACCTTCGACAACGAAGTCTATTCCGACAACGTCACCGCCGGGATCACCATGAGCCAGCGGATCTACCAGGGCGGCGCGATGACCGCCCAGGTCCGCCGCGCCATCGCCACGCGCGATTCGCTGCGCGGCAGCCTGCTGAACACCCAGCGCGCCGTGGAACAGGAAGTCGCCTCCGCCTATGTCGAACTGGAAGTGTCGCGCGCCAACATCGTGTCTTCGGCCGAACGGGTGCGCGCCGCGCAGGTCGCCTTCGACGGCATCCGCGAAGAGGCGCGGCTTGGCTCGCGCACCACGCTGGACGTGCTGACCGCCGAGCAGGAACTGCTCGACGCGCAGGCCGCGCAGATCTCGTTCCAGGCCGACCGCTACATCGCCGCCTATCGGCTGGTGGCCGCGCAGGGCCTGCTCAACGCCGAACGGCTGGGCCTGCAGGTGCCGATCTACGATGTGTCCGCCTATTACAACGCGGTCAAAAGCGGGCCGAGCCTTTACAGCAAGCAGGGTCAGGAACTTGACCGTGTCCTCCGGGCCCTCGGGAAAGAGTGACAATTTTCCCTTTCTGTTGTGCGGTGGGCACCCCCGGGTTATCCTCCCGGGTCAGGGCAGAACGGTAGCAGTACATGACAGATCCAGTCTCGAAGGGTGAAATCGAGGACGTGCTGTCCTCGATCCGGCGGCTGGTCTCGGAAGAATCACGCAAGACCCAGGGGCCGACCCCGGCTGATCCCCGGCCGGCGTCGCGGGACAAGCTGGTCCTGACGCCCGCCTTGCGCGTGACCGAGACCGAGACCGACAGTGAAACCGCCTCTGCCGGCCCGCAGGGCGCGGCCGTTTCGCCGCCCGCTGCCACCGGGCCAGACGACAGCGCGGCCGATGCGCCCGATCCGGCGTCCGACGCCGATATGAACGGCGGCCCGGACCATGTCGCCCCGCGCCAGCCCCGGCTCGAACCCGAACGCTGGACCCCGCGGCCGGTTCGCTCCGATCCTGTCGCGGCAGATCCTCTGTCGACCGCAGGCGCGACCCGGGTCGAGGGACCCAGTGCCGCCGCCACCGACACTCCACCCGAGGCCGTACGCCCGGAAACGCCCGGCTTGACGGGCGATGACGTGGCGCCCCGCGAAACGGGGCAGCTCGCGCCCGAGGACACCGACACCCCCGACCGCGCCTTCGAAGACCTCCTGACCGAAGCTGAAGAGGTCGCCGCCAACGCAGCGGAGGCCGGGTTCGACCCGATCTCCGACGCCGATTTCGATCCGGAGCTGGAGGCCGACCTGGACGCGCATCCCGACGCCGGGACGGATGCCGACGCCACCGATCCCGAAACGGATACCGCCGGGCAGGAGGAGGACGCCTTCGCCCCCGCCCACGACCAGTTCACCTGGTCCGGTGCACGGGCCTCCGCGCCCCGCCGCCTGGGCCTCCGCACCGAGGACACGCGCTCCTGGGACCATCCCATGGCGCCCTTCATCAATCCCGGCGCCGCCACTGAGGGCCTGACCGCCCCGGATGCCGGCGCGGCAACGGACAGCGCCTGGGGCGAAGGCCATCCCGTGGTCCATCCGCCCCGCGTGGACGCGCCCGTAGGCTGCCTGCCTGACCCGGACGATCCCGCTGCCGACACCGCCGAAGACAGTGCCGGCGCCGCGCCCGTGCTCCTCGCCGCCTCGTCCCGGGTCGCTCCGCCCTCCGCCGGGGCAGCGGCTTGGCCCGCCATTGAAGGCGACGACAGCGACGAGACGGCCCAGCACATGGCGCCGCCCGAAGAGCGGACCGCCCCCGCCGCGCAAGATGGCGATCGGGTCTCCGACAGCCTCTCGCTTGCCGCATTCGCGACCTCCCAGGCCGGGGAGCGCATTCCGGACGGCCCCTCGGACGACATGGATTACATGCCCGCGGGCCCCGACCTGCCGCGCGAGGCGCCGCTTCGGATGCAGGGCGCGCCACTGGCGCCCGATGCCGACGTGCCGATGCCGCCCACCGCCGCCGCCGCGATCGAGGCGCTGACCGCCAAGATCGCCATGCTCGAGGCCCAGCTGGCCGAGAGCCGGGCCGCCAATGCCGTGCACGACGCCACGGCCCGGGCCACGCCCACGGACCCCGCCGCCCTCCAAGAGGACCTCGACGAGGACGAACCGGCCGATTACACGGGCGCTCCGGCCGAGCAGGCCGTCCACTGGCACCCCGAGCCGTCGGACGAGATCCCTGCCGACAGGGATGAAGAGGCCGAGGCGGAAGCCGAGGCCGCCGCCGCCCTGCGCGAAGCGCAGGCCGCCAACGCGGATATCTTCGGCACCCAGGAGGCGATCCTCGACGAGGACACCCTGCGCGAACTGGTCACCGATATTGTCCGCGAAGAGCTGCAGGGCGCCCTGGGCGAGCGGATCACCCGCAATGTCCGCAAGCTTGTCCGCCGCGAGATCCACCGCGCACTGACCGCTCAGGACCTCGACTGACGCAGCCCTGGCGGGCCGTGCGCTGCAGCCTGCGGCCCGGTATGGCGCAGAGGTGTGGAATAGACGTGTAGACTGGAAGACCGTCATCGCAGCCGATGCGCGCCATGGGCGCCGCACGGCGGGATCGATCCCCGGAGGCACCAAGCATGACGGCCCTGCGCGCACTGCGGCAAGGGCCTTGCGGTCACACCATCAGCCGCGCAGGCCGCGTCGCAAACACAGCCCCTGGGACTGCGCCGAAGACCGGTGTGCGGTCACCCGGAGTGGCCGGCGCAAGACGCGACGTCACTTTCCCGGGTCGCAAAACGAACGACGCGCCCGGTGAGGGGCGCGTCGTTCGGTGTTGGCTGGCGTCCTGTTCAGGCGGCTTCGGCCTGGGCCTCCGCGGCATGACGGCGTTCGCTCTCTTCGCGCGACAGCGCGACCGAGGTCCGAACCCCTTTGCCGACGAACTCCATCAGTCCCGACACGACCCGTTCATTGGGGTCGATGCCAGCGCAGGTCAGCACTTCGCGGCCATCCCGCGAACGGGCCCAGCGGGCGATCTGCTCGGGACCGTTGCCATATTTCTTGTCGTCGGCAATGGCGTCGTCCAAAGCAGCAAGCACCACAGCCGCGAACAGTTTGCGGGCACGGTTGCCTTGCTCATTGTTAAAGGCCGTGCCGTCAACGAAATCTCTCATCTCGTGTCCTTGTTTTTCTTGCTCTTGGTTTTCGGCGTGGCGCCCCTTATGACGATTGCGGACTGATTCGGATACCGCTATATCGCATACCTTCGTTGCACACAGTGCATGGCTGGCGGAGGTGGTCTTAAGTGTTTTCCGTCTTCCGATCCCTTGGACGCCTGGTGGGGTCGTCGCCTTGTCACACTGTTGCGGTGGAGATATAGGGGACCGCAACAGGCCATCAACCATTTCTGAAGGTTTTATGTCATGCCAAAGATCAATGGCAACGAGATCCGTCCGGGCAACGTGCTGGAGCACAACGGCGGCCTCTGGGCCGCTGTGAAGGTGGATCACGTCAAGCCCGGCAAGGGCGGTGCCTTCGCCCAGGTCGAGCTGCGCAACCTGCGCAACGGCTCCAAGCTGAACGAACGTTTCCGCAGCGCCGACAAGGTCGAGCGCGTCCGGCTGGAACAGAAGGACATGCAGTTTCTCTACGAAACCGACGGCATGCTGACCTTCATGGATACCGAGACCTACGACCAGGTCGAGCTGCCCGCCGAGCTTCTGGGCGATCGCCGCCCGTTCCTGCAGGACGGCATGACCATCGTGGTCGAGTTCCACGAGGAAGAGGCGCTGAACGCCACCGTGCCGCAGAAGGTGACCTGCAAGATCGTCGAGACCGAGCCCGTCGTGAAGGGCCAGACCGCGGCCAACAGCTTCAAGCCGGCGGTTCTGGACAACGGCGTGAAGGTCATGGTGCCGCCTTTCGTGGGGCAGGACGAGGACATCATCGTCAACACCGAGACCATGGAATATTCCGAACGCGCCTGAGGCGGGGCCGGCGCGCCGCGGCTGGACGTGGCGCGGGGCGGATGCCGGATGTTGGGGGCGCTGCCCCCGTCCTCCGTCGGAGGACTCCCCCGGAGGTATTTGGGCCAAGAAGAAGCAGGGGCGGGGTGCCCCGAGGCCGGCGGTCCGACTGGGGGCGCCGGTTTCTTTTTGCGCGGTTCGTGGTTAACGGGCGACGTGGTTGTGGGGGTCGACCGGGGATCGGGGGCGCTGCCCCCCTCCGCCCGGGGGGCGGAGTCCCCCGGAGGTATTTGGGCCAAGAAGAAGCATGGACCTGGGTGGGGCGGGGCGCGTCAGGTGCCGGTGGGCGCGTCGCGGTGCATGGGCGTGCCGGGGCGGGGCATGGCGACGTCCTTGAGAAGTTCGTATTTAACGCGGGTCGCGCTGATCTGGCGGTAGAAGGCGATCAGGAAGCTCGTCGGGCCCTGCAGCCGCGACAGGCCCATCACCGCGGCCACCACCGTACCCACGTCCGTCTCGCCCTTCAGCACGTACCAGCCGCCCAGCAACAGCACGCCGACGGTGCCCGCGCCGGTGATCGCGCTGATCGCGAACTTGGTCGAGAGCTTCCATATGAACATCGACCGGCGCGTCGCGTAGATCCCGTCGAAGGCGCCCAGAACATCCGCGTTCTCGTGGTCCAGGTCGTCCTTCACGATGTCCGAGGTCGACCGCCGCAGGATCCGCACGCGTTCGGCCACGTGGCGGTTCACCACCCGCTGGGTCGACAGCACCAGCACCACCTGCGGCGCCATGATGGCCAGCGCGATCACGCCCAGGATCGGTTCGGCCGTGGCGATGTAGCCCACCACCGAGATCATCGTCCCGATCTGCATCACCGGCTCGGAATAGGCGCTGCCGGCGAACTTGCCCAGCTCCTCCGCCTCGGCCGAGATCATCGTCGACACCGTCCCGGTGCTCAGCTCGCTGTCGCGCCCGGTCTCCAGCGCCGTGCCGTAGATCCGCTGGCGCAGCAACCGCGTCGTGTCCTCGCCCAGGAGGTTGGCGCCGAAGCCCGCCGCCCATTTCAGGGCGAGGCTCAGCAGGATCACCCCCATCATCTCGGCGCAGAGCCGCAGCAGCCCGGGAAAGTGGATTTCGGAGGCGGTGAGCTCGTTGATGATGTCCTTCTGGTAGCTCAGCGGCACCGCCGCCAGCGCCGCGATCGCCGCGGACAGGAGGATGAGAATCACCTGGCGCCCCGCGCTGACCCGCCAGATCGCGGCATACATTTCCAGCATTCTGCGGTCCCCGGTCTCTTGAATCCGGCCTCTTTTTGCCCCCGGTCCCCCGCGGGCGCAAGATGACGGGGGCGAAGGGGGCAGATCGCGTCGCCAAACGGTGACAGGCACGGATCCGCTCGTGTAGCCTTACTCCGGGTCCAGTGTTCTTTGTACCGGGTTGGACATGACTGGGATACGAGTGGTTCTTTTTTGCCTGTTCTGCGCCCTGGCCGTGCTGACCGCGGGACCGGGGCAGGCCAAGCGCCTGGCACTGGTGATCGGTGTCGATGCCTACCAGAACGTCACCCCCCTGCAGAAGGCGGCCAACGACGCCCGCGCCGTGGGCCACGCGCTGCAGCGGTCGGGGTTCGAGGTTCTCAGCCGCATCGACCCCTCGCGGACCGAGTTCCTGCTGGCGCTCAACGACCTTTACAACCGCATCGATCCGGGGGACGAGGTCGTCTTCTTCTTTGCCGGCCACGGCGTGCAGCTGGACGGGCGCAACCGCCTGCTGCCCGCCAACGTGCCCCAGGTCGCCCCGGGGAACGAGCTGCTGCTGGAAGAAGACAGCTTTGCCGCCGACCAGATCATGGAGCGCATCCAGCAGCGCGGCGCGCGGCTGACCTTCATGATCCTGGACGCCTGCCGCAACAATCCCTTCCCGACCCAGGGCCAGCGCAGCGTCGGCGGCGCGCGGGGTCTTGCGCGGATGGAACCGGCCGAGGGCGCCTTCATCCTCTATTCCGCCGGCGCGGGGCAGACCGCGCTGGACCGGCTCTCGAATGCCGACAGCGATCCCAACTCGGTCTTCACCCGGTCGCTGCTGCCGCTGATGGAACAGCCCGGCCTGGCGCTGCCGACGCTCGCCCGCAAGGTCCGCGACGATGTGCGCGAACTGGCGCGCTCGGTGAACCACAACCAGTTCCCGGCCTATTACGATCAGCTCTCGGGCGATTTCTACATCCGTCCCGGAACGGCGGATCCCGACCGGGGGGCCTTCAGCGTGACGGCCAGCCCGGCGCCGCCGCCCGCCGATCCGCCCGCGCCGGGCGATCCCTGCGCCGGGGCCGAGGGCATGTGGACCATCATCCAGACCAGCGAGAGCCAGACCGTTTTCGAGGAATTCCGAAAGCGCTACGGCGAATGCGGCATCTACTCGGCCCTGGCCCTGGAGCAGCTGAACCGGCTCAAGGGCGGCATCGCCAGCAGCCCCGCCGACAGCACGGCGCAGACCCGGCCCGTCGCCGCCGCCCCGCCACAGCCTGTCCGCCCGGCGGCCCCGGTGCCATCGGGGGACGCCTGTTTCGACCTGTGGTACCAGCGGAACGCGGTTTTCCAGGCCTACGGCTATTGTTTCCAGACCGAAAAGGCGAAACGCTATTTCGACACCAGCGCCTGCAGCACCCGCTCGCCCCGCCTGTCGGCGGCGGACCTGAGCCGGGTCGAAGCCATCCGCGCCAGGGAACGGGCCGCGGGATGCTGAATGCCATCGTCCGCTGCGCCCTGCTGCTGGGCCTCGCGGCGCCGGTCGCGGCCTCGGATTGCACGGCGCGCGATTTCCTCGGCCTGACGCTGCCCGACAGCCCGGGGCGCCCCGCCATCGCCATCGCGCTCGAGACCGCCTATCCCGGCCTTTATGTCGACGAGGGGCAGGGCAATGTCCACATGCCCGACGGCTCCACCGTGCTGCCTCTGGGCGGCGTGACCGGGCGCGACCCGGCCCAGCGGCTCGACAGTCCCACGATCGCGGAACAGTTCTTCTATACCTACCCGCTGGCCTTCGACCTTGGACCGCGGCAGGTGCCCTGGACCGATCCGGGCCGCCTGCGCAACCCGGCCTTCTTCGAGGCGCTGTACTACAGCACGCAGGCCGAGGCCGCGGCCGACATGCGCCGCGTCACCTACGCCCCCACCGGCACGCGCTTCGTGCTGGGCGACCGCACCTGCGCGGCGACGCAGCTGGACGCCGCGCTGCGCGACATCGCGGGGCAGGGGATCGATTACAGCCGCTTCTTCCGCAACGTCGGCGGCAGCTTCAACTGGCGCCGCATCGCGGGTACCGACCGGCTCAGCGCGCACAGCTTCGGCATCGCGCTGGACCTGAACGCGGACCTGGGCGGCTACTGGCGCTGGTCCGGCGCCGCGCCGGGGGCGGCGCAGCGCTACGACAACCAGATCCCCGAAGGCATCGTCGCGGCGCTGGAACGCTATGGGTTCGTCTGGGGCGGCAAGTGGCACCATTTCGACGGCATGCATTTCGAATACCGCCCCGAGCTGATCCTGCACGCCCGGCTGTCCGGGGACCGCGCCTGAGCGGCCCCCGCAAGGTCACGCAACCGGATCCAGGCTGACCCGTGCGTCGCCGGCCTGCATCTCCGGCGCCACGCGGTCAAAGCGCAGGTAGGCGATGCCCTTGTCCCCGGCGGTGCTCAGCAGCGTGCCGGCGGCCTTCTCTCCGGCCAGGATCTCGGTGCCCGGCGCGGCCTGGCCGGCGACGGCGACCCGGGCCAGGCCCTTGCGCAGCTCGGTCTTGTGCTTCATCCGCGCGGTAACCTCCTGGCCCACGTAACACCCCTTGCGGAAATCCACGCCGTTGAGCCGTTCGAACCCGGCCTCCAGGATGAAGGTGTCGGGCGTCAGCTCGATACCCGTTTCGGGGATGCAATGGGCGACGCGCAGCGCGGTCCAGTCGGTGCCATCGTCGCTCTCGGGCGCCTCGGAGTAGGCCCGCCACCCCAGCGCCGCGTGGCGCGGGTCGCGGAACGCGCCCTCGGGCGCCGGCCCGGTGCCGCGCTGCACCTGCAACCCGCTGTCGGAAATCGCGACATCGGCGCGCAGCTTGTACATGCTCAGCCGTTTGGCCAGCGCGTCGGCCAGGGCCTCGTCCACGTCCAGCAGGATCGCGCCGCCCTGCCGGGCCAGGAAGAAATCGGCGATGTACTTGCCCTGCGGCGTCAGCAGCGCGGCATAGACAAGCCCGCCGCCGTCCCCGGTCTGATCCGGGTCGAGGCGGCTGATGTCATTGGTGACGAGGCCCTGCAGAAACTCCTCGGCCTCGGAGCCGGTGATTTGGAATACGCGTCGTGAGGGCATCTTGGGATCCTTGTTCCACGGCCGCCCGGGTCGGCGGCGATCTTGTGTCTGGCTGCCGTTGATATAGGTATGCGCAGGCCGCACCCTAACCGAGAGATGCCATTGACCGCCACGCTCAGCATCGTCATTCCGACGCTTGACGCGGAAAAACACCTGCCGAGGTGTCTCGACAGCCTGATCGAAGGGCTGACGGCTGGGCTGATCCGCGACCTGGTGATCACCGACGGGGGCTCGTCGGATACCACCCGCGACATGGCCGATGCCGCCGGGGCGACCCTGGTGACCGGCCCGGCCTCGCGCGGGGGGCAGCTGCGCCGGGGCGTGGCGGCGGCGCGCGGCGACTGGGTGTTGGTGCTGCATGCGGACACGGTGCTGTCCCACGGCTGGTCCGACATCGTGATCGACCATATCCGGGAACAGGGCGGGCCCGCCCATTTCCGCCTGGCCTTCCGCGAGAGCGGCCTGATGCCGGCGCTGGTGTCGGGCTGGGCCAACCTGCGCGCGGGGCTCTTCGCCTTGCCCTACGGCGACCAGGGCCTGCTGCTGCGCCGCGCCGACTACGACCGCGCCGGCGGCTACCCCGACCAGCCGCTGATGGAGGACGTGGCCCTGGCCCGCGCCCTGCGCCGCTCCGGCTGTGCCATCACCCGCCTTAACGCCCGCGCAACCACCTGCGCCGAACGCTACCTGCGCGACGGCTGGATCCGCCGCGGCGCGCGCAACCTCTGGACGATGTTCCGCTACATGATCGGCACCGATCCCGAACGCCTGGCCGCCTCTTACCGGCGCTGAGCACTCAGGCCACCGGCGCGTTCGTGGCGGTCGCTGTGTTGGAGTATTTTTACAAAGATGAAGCAGGGGACCTGTGCGCGATCCATCCGTCCGTGCCTCTGGTCGGGTGGCGGCCCCTATTTGTCGGCTTGTACAAAACGGACAAAGCGCGGCCCGATCCTTGTACAAAACGGCCAGTTCTTCACCTTTGGCCAAATACCTCCGGGGGAGTCGCGGCCTGCCGCGACGGGGGCAGCGCCCCCATCCAACGGTCACATCCTGCGCCGTCACCGGCCCCGGGCGCGCGCGCCTCAGGTCCCCTCGTCGCGGAACTGCAGCCGGTAGAGATCGGCATAAATCCCGCCGCGTGCCAGCAGCTCCTCGTGGGTGCCCTGATCGACCACGCGGCCGTGGTCCATCACCACGATCCGGTCCGCCTCGCGCACGGTCGAGAGCCGGTGCGCGATCACCAGCGTCGTGCGCCCGCCCGAAAGCTGGTCCAGCGCCTGCTGCACCACCTTCTCCGATTGCGCGTCCAGCGCGCTGGTGGCCTCGTCCAGCAGCAGAACCGGCGCCTCGCGCAGCAGCGCCCGGGCGATCGCCACCCGCTGCCGCTGCCCGCCCGACAGGGCCGAACCGCGCGGGCCCACCATCGTGTCGAGCCCGTCGGCCAGCTGGGGCAGGAAATCGCTCACATGGGCGGCCTTCAGCACATCCTGCAGGTCGGCGTCCGAAATGTCGGTGCGGCCCAGAAGGATGTTCTCGCGCAGGGTCTCGTCGAACAGCACCGCCTCCTGGCTGACCACCGAGAAGAGGCCGCGCAGCCCGTCGAGCGACATGTCCCGCGCCTCGATCCCGCCGATCTTCACGGTGCCCTCGGCCGGGTCCACCAGCCGGGTCAGGACATTGAAAATGGTGGATTTCCCCGCGCCCGAGGCACCGACAAGCGCAGTGGTTTTCCCGGCCTCGGCATGCAGCGTGAGATCGCGCAGCACCGTCGTGTCGCCGTAGGAGAGCGTGACATGATCCAGCGCGATGCCGGGCAGACCCTCGGGCGGGTCCACCGGGTGCTCGGGCGAGGTCAGCGTGACCGGCGCATCCAGCAACGCCTTGATCCGCTCCATCGCCGCCGCGGCCACCTGCCAGAGCCCGCTGATCGAGCCCAGCCGCCGGATCGGGTCGAAGGCCAGCCCCATGGCGGTGAAGAAGCTCATGAATTCGCCCACGGATTTCTCGCCCGAGATGATCTCGGACCCGCCGAAGACCAGCACGGCAAGAAAGCCCAGACCTGCGATCACGTCGACCATGCCCGGGATCAGGGCGGACCCGAAGGAGGCGCGGACCTCGGCGCCGACATAGGCCTGCATCTTCTCGTCGAACCGGTTGGCCTGATAGCGTTCGAGCCGGTTCAGCTTTACGGGCACGATGCCGTGGAACACCTCGTCCAGCCGGGTCGCCAGCGCCGCGCCCAGGTCGCGGGCGGTCCGCGCCTGGCCGCGCACGAAGCGCTGGATCGTCGCCACCGGCAATGCCATCAGCGGCACGCCGATCAGGGTCACCGCCGTCCAGCGCCAGTCGATGCTGATCGCCACGCCCATCAGCGCAAAAAGCGAGACCGCATCGCGCCCGGTGCCGGTGACCACCGCGCGCCAGACGTCGTTGATGGAATTCACGTCGGTCTGGATCCGCTGGATCAGGAAACCGGGCGGATGGGCCAGGTGAAAGGCGCCGTCCTGCCGCATCATGTGCCTGAGGATGTCCAGCCGCAGGGCCGCGCCGGTCAGCTGCGAGATCCGGGTGAGGATGACGCTCTTGCTGACCCCGCAGAAGGCGCGCAGCGCGAAGATCCCGGCAATGGTGACGCCCACGCTCCAGATCGCGCTGCGTTCGCCGCCGACGAAGATCTTGTCGAACATCGGCTGCATCATGTAGCTGAGCGCCCCCAGCATCGACCCCTCGATCGTCATCAGGACCATCGCCACCGCCAGCCAGCCCATGTGCGGGCGCAGGTAGCCCCGCCAGAGCCAGCGAAAGAGCTCGGGCGAGGGGGTGGTGTTGGGTTCGGGCATATCGGTCTTGCTCATTCCGGGGGCTCTTTGGCGCGGAAGGCGCGGATCATCGCCTCGTTGTCGTATTCGGTGGCGATCCAGTCCTCGAAGCCGATCGGGTCGCGCGCATTGCGCGCTTCGTAGACATCGAGCGTGTAATCGAGGATGCCCACCTTGCCATTGCGGAAATGCATGAAGCGCGGCGCCAGCATCTTGCGCGCCTCCGAGACCGGTTTGCCCTCGACCTCGATCAGGTAGATGGCCGAGGCGAAGCCCGAGCGGTCGGCGCCGGATTTGCAATGCATCACGAAAGGCTTCTCCAGCGTTTTCATCAGGTGGATCACGTGAAGGATATCCTCGCGCACCGCGGCGCCGCGCGCCAGCAATTGCGCATCGACAAGCTCAAGGCCCAGATCCTCGCAGGCTTCCTTTTCCAGCAGGTAATGCGCCGTCTTCGTCACCCCGCGCAGGTTCAGCACGGTGCGGATGCCCATGGCCTTCATCTTCTCAAGCCGCCCGCGCGAGGGCTGGTTCGACCGGTATACCCCCGGGGCGACCTTGTAGAAGTTCGTCCAGACACGGCGGATGATCTCGTGGTCGAACCACAGGGTGTAGATCATCGCCCGGCGCCGGTGCGCGGGCGTCGACAGGTCGGTGTTGAAATACGCCCGCAGCCGCTTTTCCCAGTCTTTCAGCTGCCGTCCGAGGCGCATGTATCTTCCCTTGCAGATCCGGTCGCATTGCTTTTGCGCAGACGGTCCCTCTTGACAAGCCATGCGTCGCCATGGCGAGCCGTGGATTGACGCCGCCGGGAAGCCCGCTAACGTGCCCGGCGCTATTACAGGAACGTTCCATGACATCCAAGCCAAGCCTTCGCCACGGTCGCCCCTACCTTGCCATCCCCGGCCCCTCCGTCATGCCGGACCGTGTTCTTCAGGCGATGCACCGCCCGGCGCCGAACATCTACGCGGGCGAGGTGGTGGACCTGACGGCAAGCCTGGTGCCCGATCTGAAATACGTGGCCGGGACAGAGCACGACGTAGCGATCTACATCGCCAACGGCCATGGCGTGTGGGAAGCCGCGCTGTCCAACGTGGTCGCCCCCGGCGAGCGGGTGCTGGTCCCCGCCACCGGCCGCTTCGGCCACGGCTGGAGCGAGATGGCCGCCGGCATCGGGGCCGAGGCGCAGATCCTGGATTTCGGCAAGCGCAGCCCCTGGGACCTGGAGCGCATCGCCGATGCGCTGCAGGCCGACTCCGAGCGGAAGATCAAGGCGGTGCTGGCGGTGCACGTGGATACCTCGACCTCGATCCGCAACGACGTGGCCGGCCTGCGCGAGGTGCTGGACGAGACCGGGCATCCCGCGCTGCTGATGGTGGATTGCATCGCCTCGCTGGCCTGCGACCGGGTGACGATGGACGCCTGGGGCGCCGACGTGCTGGTCACCGGCAGCCAGAAGGGGCTGATGACGCCACCCGGGCTGGGCTTTGTCTTCTTCGGACCCAAGGCGGCCGCCGCGCGCCAGGCAATGCCGCGGGTCAGCCGCTACTGGGATTGGGTGCCGCGCGCAAACCCTGAATTCTACTATGAATATTTCGGTGGCACCGCGCCCACGCACCATCTGTTCGCCCTGCGCGCCGCGCTGGACATGATCCGCGAGGAAGGGATCGAGAACACATGGGCCCGCCACGCCACGCTGGCCCGCGCGATCTGGGCCGCGGCCGAGGCCTGGGGCGCGGATGGCCCGATGGAGCTGAACATGCCCGACCCCGCCTTCCGGTCGCACGCGGTCACCGCGCTGCGGATCGGCGCGCCCCATGGCACGGCGCTGCGCGACTGGGTGGATCAGAACCTCGGGCTGACGCTGGGCATCGGGCTGGGCATGGCGCCGCCGGGCGATCCGGCCTGGCACGGGTTCTTCCGGATCGGTCATATGGGGCACGTGAACGGCCACATGATCCTGGGCCTGCTGGGCGGGATCGACGCGGCGCTGAAGGCGCTCGAGATCCCCCACGGCGACGGCGCGCTCGAGGCGGCCTCGACCGTGATCGCCGGTCTCTGAGGTCCCGGCCGGGCCCGCGCGCCGCATGGGGTCAGTCGTCGCTCTCGCGCATTGGCGCGCCCCGGGCTGTGGCGATCCGGTCGATGCCGTGGTTCAGCGCCAGTGCCAGCAACAGCACGGCGGCGAAGCCCCAGGCCGACCAGATCACCCAGAACATGCAGACCAGGTTCACACCCAGCATGATGATCGTGGCATTGGCGTAATCGGGGGCTGGTGGCCTGCTGTCGGACGGCATTGGACGTGCTCCTGAACGGTCGCGCCGACCCTAGCCGCCCTTTGGTGCATGTCAGGTTAATTCCTGCAAAGCCCCGGCCCGGGCTTCAGCCCCGGGCCTCTGCCAGCGCCCCGGGCAGGGCCTCGGCAAATGCATCCAGATCCGCCTGCGTCCCGCAGCTGACGCGGATGCAGCGGTTCTGCGGCGCGACAAAGGGCATCCGCACGAAGATCCCGCGCCGGATCAGCCCGTCCAGCACCGTCTTGGCAAAGGTCCCGTCGGCCCCGCAATCGATGGCCACGAAATTGGTGGCCGAGGGCAGCGGCTCCAGCCCGTTGTCGCGCGCGATCTGCGCGATCCGGCCGCGCGAGGCGTCGATCTCGGCGATCACATGGGCCAGCCACTCGGCATCCTGCAGCGCCGCCAGCGCGCCGGCCTGGCCGATGCGGTTCACGCCGAAATGGTTGCGGACCTTGTTGAAGGCGGTGATCAGGTCTTCGTGCCCCAGCGCGTAGCCGATCCGCTGGCCGGCCATGGCATAGGCCTTGGAGAAGGTGCGCATGCGGATCACGCGCGGATCGTCATGGGGCAGGGGCAGCGCGGCGGCCTCGGGGGCGCATTCGATATAGGCCTCGTCCAGCACCAGCAGGGTGTCCTCGGGCAGATCCTCCATCGCGCGCAGGATGTCGGCGCCCTCGATCCAGCTGCCCATCGGGTTGTCGGGGTTGGCGATGTAGACGAGTTTCGCGTCGGTCTCGCGCGCCTTCGTGAAAAGCGCCCGGGGATCCTCGGCATCGTCGGTATAGGGCACCTTGTGCAGCTCGCCGCCGAAACCCGCCACGTGGTAGTTGAAGGTCGGGTAGGCCCCGTCCGAGGTCACCACCGCGTCGCCCGGCCCGATCAGGAGCCGCACCAGCGAGCCCAGCAGCCCGTCGATGCCTTCGCCGACGGTGATCTGTTCCGGCGTCACACCGTGATGCGCGGCCAGGGCGGCGCGCAGGTCGTGGCTTTCGGGATCGGCGTAGCACCAGACCTCGGGCAGGGCGAGGCGCATGGCCTCGAGCGCCCTTGGCGAGGGGCCGAAGACATTCTCGTTCGCGCCGATCCGCGCGACAAAGGCGCTGCCCCGCGCGCGTTCCTGCGCTTCGGGTCCGACGAAGGGCACGGTGGCGGGCAGGCTCTGGGCGAGCGGGGTATAAAGCGGCGCTGTCATGGCGCGTCATATTGCCCGAGCCGCGCGCCCGCGCAAGAGCCGACGGTCATCGTCGTGACCCGGCGTCGTTCTGGACGGAACGGCGGGACGCCTGCAGTCTGGCGCCAACACGAGGAGGAGGACAGCCCATGGCCCGCGTTTCGGTGACATATCAGGATCACGTCGCGATGGTGACGCTGACCCGGGGCAACAAGATGAACGCCCTGGACGACGAGATGGTCCAGGCGATCCTTGCCGCCGGCGCCGAGGTTGCGGCCTCGGACGCCCGCGCCGTGGTGCTGACCGGGGAGGGCCGCAGCTTCTGTGCGGGGCTGGACCTGCAGAGCTTCGCGAAACTGGCCGGGATGGATGTCGAAAGCTGGCTGATGGAGCGTACTCATCACGACGCCAATGCCATGCAGGAGGTCGCGCTGTGCTGGCGCCGGCTGCCGGTTCCGGTGATCGCGGCGCTAAAGGGCGCGGTATTCGGCGGCGGTCTGCAACTGGCGCTGGGGGCCGATATCCGCATCGCCGGCAGGGACGTGCAGATGGCGGTGATGGAGATGAAATGGGGCCTGGTGCCGGACATGGGCGGCATGGTGCTGCTGCCGGGGCTGCTGCGCTCCGACGTGCTGCGGCTGCTGACCTACACGGCCGCGCCGGTGGAGGCCGAGCAGGCGGAGCGCTGGGGGCTGGTGACCCGGCTGGCCGACGATCCGCTGGCCGAGGCGCAGGCGCTGGCGCGGGAAATCGCGGGGCAGAGCCCGTCCGCGATTCGCGCCGCCAAGCAGCTGATCGAGACGGCCGAGGCGGAGAGCCGCGAGGAGGTGCTGCTGGCCGAGAGCCGTGCGCAGATCGGGCTGATCGGCAAGCCGGACCAGGTCGAGGTGGTCACCGCGCAGATGCAGAAGCGGGCGCCGGTGTTCAGGTGAGCCCCTATGAAGGGGGCGCTGCCCCCGTCGCCTTCGGCGACTCCCCCGGAGGTATTCTCTCCAAGAAGAAGACCTGGGGTTTAAAAATGTCCCACGCGTGGGACAGAGAGCCCGGCGTTTTGAATCAAGAGGTTGGACGGGTGGATTAACGAAGCGTTCAGGATTTTTGGCGCCACGCCCCTGCTTCTTCTTGGGCGAAATACTCCAGAATGCTGTTTCAGCCTGGTGACGTCAGCGGAAAAAGGCGCGACGCGCGTCACGGGCCATGTTGTAGCGCATCTCCAGATCCGCGATCCGGGCCATGGCGGCGCGTTTCTCGTCTGCATCGGTGAGCGTGGTGTAGTGCTGGCGGGCGGCGGCGAGCTGCTCTTTCAGCCCGAATTCCTCTGGCTTTACCCCGGCCTCGGCCATGATGCGCATGCCGGTGGCGAGGGCCGGATCGACCATGGCTTCGCCGCTGCGGTCGGGGAGACGTTTGCCTTCGCCCGCGAGGCCGGAGAGCTTCCTCTCGGCGCGGGCCTTGAGGATCTGGCGTTCGATCAGGGATCGGAAGGCGCGGGACATGTCATACGATTACCGCATGTCCCGCGCGATTTCCAGTTTCAGCCGACCTCGGAGAGGCGGGCGAGGGCCTCTTTCAGCTGGGCTTCTTCGGCTTCGCGCGCCGCGAGATTGGCGCGGGTTTCCTCGACGACCTCTTCCGGGGCGCTTTCGGCGAACTTGGGGTTGTTCAGCCGGCCGCGCAGCCCGCCGAGTTCCTTGGCGAGTTTGCCAAGGGTCTTTTCAAGCCGGGCCTTTTCCTCGTCGATGTCGATGATGTCGGCCAGCGGCAGGCCGAAGGTCGCGCCCTCGGCCGGGATGGTGATCGTGCCCTTGGGCATCGCGGTGGCCTCGGTGAGGCTGTCGATGCGCGCGAGGCGTTGGATCAGGGGGGCGTTGGCCTCCCATGCCGCTTTTGCCGCCGGGTCCATCTGGGTGACGATCATCGGCACCTGCAGGCCGGCCGGCACATGCATCTGGGCGCGGGCGGATCGGGTGTTCTCGATCACCGAGATCACCCAGTTCATCTCGCGGTCGGCGGCCTCGTCGATCAGCTCGTCCCCGTAGGTCGGCCAGTCGGCGTGGATCAGCATCTTGGACCGGGGGCCGGTGGCGTCCCAGAGCTCTTCGGTGATGAAGGGCATGATCGGGTGCAGCAGGATGAAGCACTGGTCGAGCACCCAGCGCATGGTCTTGCGCGTTTCCGCCCTGGCCGCCGCGTCGTCGCCCGAGAGCAGCGGCTTGGCGAATTCCACGTACCAGTCGCAGACCTTGCCCCAGGTGAAGGCATAAAGCGCGTTGGCCGCGTCGTTGAAGCGGAAGGCCTCGAGTGCTGAATCGACCTCGGCGCGGACGCGCGCGGTTTCGCCGATGATCCAGCGGTTCACCGTGGCGGTAGCCGCCGGCGGCGCGGTGGGCGCGGGATCGGTGAAGACCTCGTTCATCTCGGCGAAGCGGGCGGCGTTCCAGAGCTTGGTGCCGAAGTTGCGGTAGCCGGCGATGCGCGACGTCGAAAGCTTCAGATCGCGGCCCATGGCGGCCATCGAGGTCAGCGTGAAGCGGACCGCGTCGGCGCCGTATTCGTCGATCATATCGAGCGGGTCGAGCACGTTGCCGAGCGATTTCGACATCTTCTTGCCCTTCTCGTCGCGGACGAGGGCATGGACATAGACGGTGTCGAAGGGGCGTTGGCCCACCACGGCATATTGCATCATCATCATCCGGGCGACCCAGAAGAAGATGATGTCGAAGCCGGTGACGAGCACGGAGGTGGGGAAGTATTTCTGCAGCGCCTCGGTCTGGTCCGGCCAGCCCAGCGTGCCGATCGGCCAGAGGCCGGAGGAGAACCATGTGTCGAGCACGTCCGGGTCGCGCCAGACCGGGTAGAGCAGCTGGGTCGGATCCTGCGACATCTCGTATTCGGCGAGGCTGCGGGCCAGCGTTTCGATGGCGGTGTGCTTGTCGGCGACCTCGACGATGCGGGCGTGATTCAGGGGCGTCGGGATGTCGGCGATCTCGTCGAGGAACCCGTTTTGCACCTCTTCGAAGCTGGGCGCGCAATGGGCCTTCTGGCCGGCATGGACCATGCCGCCTTCCTGCAGGAGGCGGCCCAGTTCGACCATGTCGAGTTCGCCGTCGCCTTCATCGTCCTTGAAGCCCGGCGCCGAGAGGTCGAGCCCGTACCAGACCGGGATCTGGTGGCCCCACCAGAGCTGGCGCGAGATGCACCATGGCTCGATGTTTTCCAGCCAGTGGAAATACACCTTCTGGTCCTGTTCCGGCAGGATCTGCGTTTCGCCCGAGCGCACGGCGTCGAGCGCGGGGCCGACGATCTGCGCGGTGTCGACGAACCACTGATCGGTCAGCATCGGTTCGATCACAACCTTGGAGCGGTCGCCGAAGGGCTGCATGATCTGCTTGGCCTCGACCAGCGGGACAAGCGCCTGCTCGTCGGTCTCTGCTTCGTCCGCCTCGCTTTTCTTCTTCGGCTTGCCAAGTCGGGGGTCATCGGCGGTGGTCATCACCGCCAGGCCCTCGGCGGTGATCTCGGCGACCACCACCTCGCGCGCCTCGAACCGGTCGAGGCCGCGCAGGTGATCGGGGACAAGGTTCATGCCGTCGACTTCGTTCTCGCCGAAGCTGTCGCCATTGGCGATCTCCTGCGCGCGGGCCGCGCAGGTGGCGTAATCGTAGCCGTCCGAGCGCAGGTGGCCGGAGGTGTCCATCAGCCGGTACATCGGGATGTTGTTGCGCGAGGCGACCGCATAGTCGTTGAAATCATGCGCGCCGGTGATCTTCACCGCGCCCGAGCCGAAGCTGGGATCGGGGTATTCATCCGTGATGATCGGGATCAGGCGGCGGTGTTCCCTGGGTCCCACCGGGATTTCACAGAGCTTGCCGACGATGGGGGCGTAGCGCTCGTCCGACGGGTGCACCGCGACGGCGCCGTCGCCCAGCATGGTTTCGGGCCGCGTCGTGGCGATGGAGATGTAATCCCGCGTTTCGCGCAGGGTGACGTTGCCGTCCTCGTCCTTCTCGACATATTCGTAGGTCTCGCCATCAGCGAGCGGGTACTTGAAGTGCCACATGTGGCCAGCGACGTCGATATTCTCGACCTCGAGGTCGGAGATCGCGGTCTCGAAATGCGGGTCCCAGTTGACCAGCCGCTTGCCGCGGTAGATCAGGCCCTTGTTGTACATGTCCACGAAGACCTTGATGACGGCGTCGTGGAAATTGCCGTCCTCGCCCTCGGGTGCACCGGGGGCGCCGGACATGGTGAAGGCGTTGCGCGACCAGTCGCAGGAGGCGCCGAGGCGTTTCAGCTGGGTGATGATCGTGCCACCCGATTGGCCCTTCCACTCCCAGACCTTCTCGAGGAAGGCCTCGCGGCCCATCTCGCGTCTTGTGGCGTTGCTGCTGTCCTTGGCCAGTTCGCGTTCGACGACCATCTGGGTGGCGATGCCGGCGTGGTCCTGGCCGGGCTGCCAGAGCGTGTCGAAGCCGCGCATGCGGTGCCAGCGGATCAAGATGTCCTGCAGGGTGTTGTTGAACGCATGCCCCATGTGCAGCGAGCCCGTTACATTGGGCGGCGGGATCATGATCGAGAACGTCTCGGGGCGCGAGGCATTGGCCCCGGCCTTGAAGGCGCCCGAGTCTTCCCAGGCCTGGTAGAGACGGCTTTCGGCTGCGGCGGCGTCGAATGTCTTGTCCATGGGGTCCACGCTTTCGTCCTGTCGGTCGGCTTTGTCCTCTACCGCGTGGGGCAGGGAAGGGGAAGCCGGAGGCGGGGATTTCTTGAGGAACGGGCGGGGCCGGGCCGGGGTTCCGGGAGGGAGCAGGGTGATGTCGGGCCGCGCTGACCTGCGGTGGTGCGGGTGGCGGCGTCGGACTGGAGTATTTGTCTCCAAGAAGAAGGGTGGAGGCTGCGCCATGGGATCGGGCCAAGGGGAGGGAGAGCGGATGTCGGACGAGGGCGAGGTGGGGCGAGTGATGCTGGAGCTGGTGGCGGAGCGCGGGCCGGGGCGGACGATCTGTCCGTCCGAGGTGGCGCGGCGGCTGGGCGGCGACTGGCGCGCGCGGATGGACGAGGTGCGGCAGGTGGCGGCGCGGCTGGCCGCGGACGGTCGCATCGTGGTGACGCAGAAGGGCCGGGTGGTGGAGACCGGGCAGGCCAGGGGGCCGATCCGGCTGGGCCTGCCGGGGGAGGCGGGGTGAGACTTTCGCGTGACCGGGCGGTGCGGCGGCGCTAGGCTTGGGCCATGGCCACCGTTGTTGTTCCCACCCGCTTCGGAGAGATCGCCCTGACCCAGGACGGCGACGCGCTGGTGCGCGCCACCTGGGATGGCGAGACGGAGGGCGAGGAGACGCCGCTGCTGGCCGAGGCGGCGCGGCAGTTGGGGGAATACGACGCCGGGACACGCGAGGATTTCGACCTGCCGATGGAGGTGCGCGGATCGGAGGCCCTGCAAGCGGTCTGCGCGGCGATGCGGGCGATTCCCTTCGGCTATACGCGGACCTATGGCGAGATCGCGAAGGACACCGGCCTGTCGGCGCAGGCGGTCGGGCAGCTTTGCGGGTCGAACCCGCTGGCGATCCTGATCCCCTGTCACCGGGTCATGGGGGCCTCGGGTCTGACGGGCTATTCCGGCAAGGGTGGGGTGGAGACCAAGGTCGCCCTGCTGCGGCACGAAGGCGCGGGGTCGTTCCTGATCTGAGCGGCTCCGGGCGTTGCGCGGTGGTGCGATGCGTGCTCGGCGTGGTCTGCCCGGCCGCTTTCGGCGCGAATCTGCATGGTCGTTGCATAGCGACAGGGGACCGTCGGGCGCCCGGATCGGCGGGCGACGCAAGGCTGCGGTCAGACAGGGCGGTGGCGCGGTGGTCTCCCGACATCGAGGGCGATTGCAATCGGGCCCTTCAGCGTCCAACTTGAATACCGAGGATCACAGGAGGACGAGGCGATGACCCAGGACCGGGCGGCGCTCAAGGCGAAACTGCACGAACGGATGAAGGCCCTTGAAGAGGCCGAGCTGGCCGCGGCCATCGAGCATTACGAGGCGCATATGGCCGACAGCAGGCTGAGCGGGCGCGAACAGCATGACAACGACGATATCGCCGACAGCGTGACCGAGCTGAACCTGGCGCAGGGGTTCGAGCACCCGGTCGAGGAACACCAGGCGAAGATCGCGGCGATCCGGTCGCTGGACCTGTCGCCGACCGACGTGGTGCGGCCCGGCGCGGCGATCGTGGTCGGCGGCAAGAACTTCATCGTCAGCGTGGCCACGGCCCGGTTCGACTGCGAGGGCGAGACCTGGATGGGGATTTCGACCCAGGCGCCGATCTACCGCGCGATGGACGGGCTTTCGGCCGGCGACAGCTTTGAACTCGGCGGCCGCAACATGGTCATCGACGAGGTGTTCTGAGACGGGGTTTGGCCCCTTTCGAACAGTGGCGTGCCCGGATGCCCCGACGCGGGCGGCAATCCGGGTGATGCCATTCGGACGACCGGACCAAGCGCGCGGTCCGGTCCCGTGATCGGTGGTCCGGGACAGTCGACCGGAACCGTGGGGCGTGTCCCGGCGCCTAAAGGGCGCTGGATTGTCCTGCGGGCGGTGGGCGGCGCCTCTGGCCCTCAGGTGGCCGCGCTTTTCCCCGGGGCGGATCGGGCGCCGCGGCGGGCGCGGGGATGGGCCTGGTCATAGACCTCCATCAGGCGCGCGGTGTCGACGGCGGTATAGGCCTGCGTGGTCGACAGCGACGCATGGCCCAGAAGGTCCTGGATCGCGCGCAGGTCGCCCCCGGCGGCCAGCAGGTGCGTCGCGAAGCTGTGCCGCATCGCATGGGGCGTCGCGGTGGAAGGCAGGCCCAGCTGCTGGCGGGCGCGGGCCATCACGCCGCTGACGGCGCGCGGGTTCAGCGGGCCGCCGCGCACGCCGCGAAACAGCGGCGCATCGGGCGTCATCGGGTGCGGGCAAATCGCCAGATAAGCCTCCACCGCCTGCCGCGCGGCGGGCAGCACCGGCACGATGCGTTCCTTGCCGCCCTTGCCCCGGATGCGCAGCACCTCGGGCAGGGGGGCGTCCTTGAACGTCAGCCCCAGCGCCTCGGAGATCCGCAAGCCGCAGCCGTAGAGCAGCGTCAGCACGGCGCTGTCGCGGGCCGAAACCCATTTCTCGGGCGATTGCAGTTCCACCGTGTCGATCATGGCGCGGGCGGCATCCTCGGCCAGGGGGCGGGGAAGCTTGCGCGTGAACTTGGGCGAGCGGGTGGACAGGACGGCGGTGGCGTCGAAGCCGTCACGTTCGGCCAGCCAGCCGATGAACCCCTTCACCGCCGAGAGGCGCCTTGCCAGGGACCGGGCCGAAAGGCCGTGGGCGCGTTCGGAGGCCATCCAGGCGCGCATGTCGGAGACGGTGATCTCGCGCAGCGGGCCAAGCCCGGCGCGGCCGCCCTGGTGGATGGCGAGGAAGGCCAGGAAGCCCGAGACATCGGTCGAATAGGCGCGGATCGTGGCATCCGCGGCGCCGTTCAGGGCGCGTTCATGGGTCAGCCAGCCCTGCAGCGCGTCGCGGCTGGCGGCCGCGATCAGCATGCTGCGGTCCGGCGCCGTCACGACAGCCAGTGCCGCATGGAGCGTTCGAAGACGCCGGCGAAGAAGCTGAGCAGGTCGGTGCCTTGCTGCGGCGTGAACTGGTGCGGATCCTCCGAGCCGAGGGCGAGCATGCCGGGCAGGCGGCCGGAGCCGAAATCGAGCCTCAGGCAGGCCTCGGACCGGATCCAGCCGGCGCGGGGGCCGTGAACCGTGGTGACGCCCTCCTGCAGCTGGCGCAGGGTGACCTGGCGCGGGCGCGGTTCGTTGCCGCGGCCGAGGTAGCCGTCGATGAAGCCGGGGTCGCAGATATGCAGAACCTGGCCCAGGCGGTGGACGGCCGGGTCTTCTTCGGCCTGGGTGGATTCGAGGATCAGCGTGACGGCATCGACGCGCAGGATCTCGGCCACTTCGCCGCCCAGGTCGCGCAGGAAGCCTTCGAACTCGACCGGGTCGAGCATGCGCAGGATGGCGCGGTGGACCTGGTTGGTGCCGGCGAGGTTTTCGTAGGCGGCGGCGATGACGGAACGATGGGTGTCCTCGAGCCGGTCGAGCCGGGCCTCGAGCCGCTCCATGGCGATGCCGCGGAGATCGACGATATTGCCGCCCATGGACCGTTCGTTGGCGGCGATGAGGGCGCGCATCAGGTCCTGGTCGTCCAGGATGGAATCGGGTGCCGCAATGATCGCGGCGCGCGTGGCGTCGTCGAGTTTCGGGCTACTGCTCATGAAGGCCTCTGGTGATTTGGAGTGTGTATAACATGACACAAGACCGCGTTTCGACGGAAAAAGCCCCGTCCCGCGGTCGAAACTGACCCTGTGGCGCTCCCGCCGCTTGTCATGCCGCGGCTGCGCCGCGCCCTTCCGCGCGTTGGGCATGGCCCTGCGCCTGCGGCGCAGGGCGGTCGCGCCAAGCAACACCGGTGGGATCAGCGTGCAACCGCCGCGCGGCCTCGTCAGAGGCCGCGCGGCCGGGCCCAAGGCCCGCAGGGCCCCGGCCAGGCCGGGGCCGAGGGGCGCGGGAGCCCCCCGGTCAGATCGCGGATGCGTCAGATCGTGAAGACGGGCAGCCCTGGATCACAGGATCTTCTGGCCGGTCTTTTCCCAGTCCGCCAGGAAGGCGGCGAGGCCCTTGTCGGTCAACGGGTGGCTGGCCAACGACTTGATCACGGCCGGCGGCGCGGTGATCACGTCGGCGCCGATGCGCGCACAATCCTGCACGTGGTTGGCGCTGCGGATCGAGGCGGCGAGGATCTCGGTCTCGAACCCGTAATTGTCGTAGATGGTGCGGATATCGTCGATCAGCTCCAGCCCGTCGAGCGCGATGTCATCGAGCCGCCCGATGAAGGGCGAGATGAAGGTCGCGCCCGCCTTGGCCGCCAGCAGCGCCTGGTTGGCCGAGAAGCACAGCGTCACGTTGACCATCTTGCCTTCGCCCGACAGCACCTTGCAGGCCTTCAGCCCGTCCCAGGTCAGCGGCACCTTCACGGTGATGTTGGGCGCGATCTCGGCCAGCTTGCGGCCCTCGGCGATCATCGCGTCGGCCTCGGTGGCGACCACCTCGGCGCTGACCGGGCCGTCGACCAGGTCGCAGATCTCCTTGGTCACTTCCAGGATGTCGCGGCCGGATTTCATGATCAGCGACGGGTTGGTGGTGACCCCGTCGACCATGCCAAGGTCGTTCAGCTCGGCGATTGCATCGATTTCGGCTGTGTCCACGAAAAACTTCATTTCTGTCCCCTTCTGCCCCTCGGGCGTGGCGGTCGTCTCTTGCCGGTCTGGTATCGCAAACGACGTCCACCGGAAAGCCCCGGCGGCACCAATCCTGCGATCGCGCGCGCCCCGGTGGCACGGTCCCGCCGGCGGGTGCGGATGCCATCACCCTTGCCCTTCCCGCATGGCCTGCGCTACCTCCCGACAACCACCCGAAAAGCCCGGAGGCATCCCATGGACGCGAGCCAGGAATTCGCAGCCGGAACCCCGGTGGCCGTCCTGACCACGCAGCCGCTCGACCGGCTGCTGGATTACAAGGCGCCCGAGACCGGCTGCCAGACCGGCGATTTCGTCGAGGTCCCGCTGGGCCCGCGCCGGGTGCTGGGCGTGGTCTGGGGCCCGGGGCAGGGCGACTTCGATCCGGCGAAGCTGCGCCCCGTGAACCGCGTGCTCGACGCCGCGCCGATGCGCGAGGAGCTGCGGATTTTCCTTGAGAAATGCTCGGCCTACACGTTGACGCCGATGCCCGCCATGCTGCGTCTGGCGACCCGCGCGCCGGGGCTGGGCGACCCGCCGTCGATGCGCAAGATCTACCGCCTGGGCGATGCCGAGCCGAGCCGCATGACCGACGCGCGGACCCGCGTGCTGGAGGTTCTGCGCGACCACGGCGGGCTGGCCTTCACGCTGGGCGAACTGGCCGAGATGGCCGCTGTGGGCACCTCTGTCGTCAAGGGGCTGGTCAAGCAGGGCGCCGTGCGCGAGGAGGACAGCCCCCGCGACCTGCCCTTCCCGCGTCTCGATCCCGGCCGCCCGGGCAAGGCGCTGACCGAGGACCAGTCCGCCGCCGCGACCCAGTTGCAGGAGGCCGTCGCCTCGGGCCAATACGGCACCACGCTGCTGCGCGGGATCACCGGCTCCGGCAAGACCGAAGTCTACCTGGAGGCCGTCGCCGCCTGCCTGGAGCGCGGGCGCCAAGCGCTTGTCCTGCTTCCGGAAATCGCGCTGACGGCGGAATTCCTGTCGCGGGTCGAGGCGCGGTTCGGCGCGCGCCCGGCCGAATGGCATTCGGGCGCCACCATGACCGAGCGCCGCCGGATCTGGCGCATGGTGGGCGAGGGCGGCGCGCAACTGGTGGTCGGCGCGCGCTCGGCCCTGTTCCTGCCGTTCCGCGACCTGGGCCTGATCGTCGTCGACGAGGAACATGACACGGCCTACAAGCAGGAAGAGGGCGTTCTGTACAACGCCCGCGACATGGCGGTGCTGCGCGCCTCGATCTGTGCGGCGCAGGTGGTGCTGGCCTCGGCCACGCCGTCGCTGGAAAGCTGGACCAATGCACAGGCCGGCAAGTACCGGAAAATAGAGCTGAATTCGCGGTTCGGGCCGTCGATCCTGCCGCAGATGCAATCGCTCGACATGCGCGAGGCGAAGCTGCCCGCCGGGCGCTGGATCTCGCCCGCTCTGGCCGAGGCGGTGGAGGCGCGGGTCGCAAAAGGCGAGCAGGCGCTGCTTTTCCTGAACCGGCGCGGCTATGCGCCGGTGACGCTGTGCCGGGCCTGCGGATCGCAGATCGCCTGCCCGCATTGCGACGCGCGGATGGTCGAACACCGGTTTCTCAAGCGGCTGATGTGCCACCAATGCGGCGAGACGATGCCGATCCCCAAGGCCTGCCCCGAATGTGGTGTCGAGGACCGGCTGGCGCCCGTCGGACCGGGCGTCGAACGGGTGGCCGAGGAGGCCGCGGCGCTGTTTCCCGAAGCGCGGCAGGCGGTGCTCAGCTCGGATCTCTTCGGCTCGGCCCGGGCGCTTAAGGCCGAGATCGAGCGGATTGCCGAGGGCGGGGCGGAGATCATCATCGGCACGCAGCTGGTGGCAAAAGGCCATAACTTTCCGTTGCTTACGCTGGTTGGCGTGATCGACGCGGACCTTGGCCTGCAGGGGTCGGACCTGCGCGCGGCAGAGCGGACCTTTCAGCTGATGCGGCAGGTGGCGGGCCGCGCGGGGCGCTCGGAGCGGGCGGGGCTTGCGTTGCTCCAGACCTATCAGCCGGAGCATCCGGTGATCCGGGCGATCCTGGCGGGTGACGAGGACGGGTTCTGGCGCGCCGAGGCCGGAGAGCGGCAGGCGGCCGGGGTGCCGCCCTTCGGACGGATGGCGGGGATCATCCTGTCGGGCACGGATACGGCGCAGGTCTTCGACCTGGGCAACGCGCTGGCGCGCAACACGGGGCCGCTAAGTGCAATTGGCGCAACGGTTTTCGGCCCCGCGCCGGCGCCGATCGCGCGGATCCGGGGGCGGCATCGCGTGCGGCTTCTGGTCAAGGCGCCGAAGGGCGTCGCGCTGCAGGAGGCGATCTCGCGCTGGATCGCGCCGGTGCGGCTGAAGGGGGATCTGAGGCTGGCGGTGGATATCGACCCGCAGAGCTTCTTCTGACGGTGGATTGGGGGCGCTGCCCCCGTCCTCCTGCGGAGGCCTCCCCCGGAGGTACTTGGGCAAAAGTGAAGATATGGACGTTTTGTACATTGTCCGAAGCGGGGTATGTCCGTTTTGTACATCTGCGAAACGCCGCTCCACCGCCGGATCCGGGCGCGCCGCCCGGGCGTCTGGCACAGGTCCCCTGCTTCATCTTTGCCCAAATACCTCAATCCGACGGTGGCCACGACACGGACCGATTGCATGATGGCGACTGGACCGCAACACGCCCGATCCGGCCAGCCGCATCCGCGCCCGAGGATCATCCACGCGCGACCGCGGTGCAAAATCCGCCCGGCGGTGGGAGCGGTGCGTATTTGTCTCGCCAATCGCGGGAGCGGGGCGTAAAGGGGCAGATATGCCCCGTATCGTGCCTCTGTCCGAGATCGGGTCGCAGCCGGCCTGGCGCCGGCCGATCCCGCTACTCGTCCTCACCGCGCTTGCCATGCCGATCGCCTTCGCGACCTGGTCGGCGCTTCTGAACAATTTCGTCATCGAGGTCGCGGATTTCGACGGCTCGGATATCGGCTGGCTGCACACGGTGCGCGAGATCCCGGGCTTTCTGTCGATCGGCGTGATCGCCATCATCATCTTCATGCGCGAGCAGGTGCTGGGGCTGGTCGCGCTTTTCATGCTGGGGGTGGCGACCGCCGTCACCGCCTGGTTCCCGAGCATGGGCGGGATCCTGACGATCACGATGCTGAGTTCGATCGGGTTCCATTACTACGAGACGGTCAACCAGTCGCTGCAGCTGCAATGGATCGAGAAGTCCAAGGCGCCGCAGGTTCTGGGCTGGCTGCTGGCGGCGGGATCGGCGGCGACGCTGGTGTCCTACGGGCTGATCGTGCTGCTGTGGGACCGGCTGGGGCTGACCTACAACACCGTCTACCTTGCCTCCGGCGGGATCACGGCGCTGCTGGCGGTGCTGGGCTTCCTGCTGTGGCCGCAGTTCGAGGCGCCGCATCCGCAGGTCAAGAAGATGGTGCTGCGCAGGCGCTACTGGCTTTATTACGCGCTGCAGTTCATGTCCGGAGCCCGCAGGCAGATCTTCATCGTCTTCGCGGGCTTCATGATGGTCGAGCATTTCGGCTTCGACGTGCACGAGGTCACGTCGCTTTACATGATCAACCTGGTGCTGAACATGATCTGCGCCCCGCTCATCGGCAAGGCGGTCAACGCCTGGGGCGAGCGGCGGGCGCTGCTGTTCGAGTACACCGGGCTGGTGATCGTCTTTCTCGCCTATGGCGGGATCTATTTCTTCGGCTGGGGCGTGGTGCTGGCGGCGACGCTTTACGTGATCGACCACCTGTTCTTTGCCATGGCGCTGGCGTTGAAGACCTATTTCCAGAAGATCGCCGATCCGGGCGATATCGCGCCCACCGCCGCCGTGGCCTTCACCATCAACCATATCGCGGCCGTCTTCCTGCCGGCGGGGCTGGGCTATCTGTGGCTGGTGTCGCCGGCGGCGGTCTTCGTGCTGGCCTCGGGCATGGCGATGACCTCGCTGCTTTTGGCGCTGATGATCCCGCGCCACCCCGAGCCGGGGCGCGAAACCACCCTGGCCGGCGCGCTGCCGGCAGCGGCGGCGGAATAGCCGGCCCCGTCCTTCCCTAACAGAGCGCCGGTGAGACCGGCCTTCGCAGCCAGAAGAGCGTGATGTGAGTATCCTCAACGAACCCGGACGTTTCCTGACAGGCTCGATCATGGGCCACGTGGCGCGGATGACGCTGACCGGCATGATCGGCTTTGTCTTCATCTTCGCGGTGGACGCGATCAACCTCTACTGGCTGTCGCAGACCGGCGACACGACGCTGGTGGCGGCCGCCGGGTTCGCCATGGCGATCCAGGTGATCTCGCTGGCCGGGGGGATTTCGATGATGGTCGCCTCCTCGGCGCTGATCTCGCGCGCGCTGGGGGCGGGAGAGGCAGAGCTGGCGCGGCGGCAGACCGCCTCGGGCGCCGTGATCGCGGCGGTGGTGCAGGGGATCGTGGCGGCGCTGCTGATCAGCTTCCGGCACCCGGTGCTGGCCTTCCTGGGCGCCGAGGGCGAGGTGGCGGCGCAGGCGGCGCATTACCTCGTGGTCTCGCTGCCGGCGCTGACGGTGCTGGGCGCGGGGATGGTGATCAACGGGGCGATCCGGGCGCAGGGCGATGCGCGGCGCTCGGTCGGCGTGACCATGCTGGGCGGGCTTGTCTCGGCGATCCTGGGCTATGTGCTGATCCACCGGGCCGGGCTGGGTCTGACCGGGGCGGCGCTGAGCGTGAGTGCGGCGCAATGCGTGTCCTTCCTGCTGGCCTTCCGGGTGGCGCGGCGGGTGCACGACCTGCTGGCGCGGCCGCGCGCGGCGGATATTCGCGCGACTTTCGGTCCGTTCATGGTGATCGCCGTGCCCGCGATGCTGTCGCAGCTGGCCCGGCCCGTCGGGCTGGCGGTGCTGGTCATGGTCATGGCGCCTTTCGGCGAAGAGGCGGTGGCCGGCTGGACCGTGCTGTCGCGGCTGATCATGGTGGCTTTCGGCGGGCTTTTGTCGCTGGCGGCGATGATCGGCGGGATCTTTGGCCAGAACTACGGCGCCGGGCGGATCGACCGGGTGCGCCGCACCTTCCGCGACGCGACGATCTTCGGCGTGGCCTATGTGCTGGTGGTCTGGGCGCTGCTGATCTGGGTGACCGAGCCCGCGATCCGCGCCTTCGGCGTCACCGGGCTGGGCGCCGACGTGCTGCGCGCCTTTACCCATTACGGGGCGGGGGGCTATGTTTTTGCCGCGATGCTGTTCGTCAACGGCGCGGCGCTGAACGTGCTGGGGCGGCCGCACTGGGCCACCGGCTTTGCCTGGGTGCGCGAGGTGGCGCTGACCTGGCCCGCCGCCGTGCTGATGGCGGGCTGGTTCGGGGCCGTGGGCGTCGTCTATTCCCAGATCGTCGTCAGCATGATAATCGGCACCGCCGCCTGGCTGGTGGGCCTGTGGTACATCCGGTCGCTGAAACCGGGCTCCGTCGCGCCCTCCGCCACCACCCCGACCCTTGCAGAATAGAGCCGATCCCATGCCCACGTTTACCGCCCTGACCACCCTGACCGGACGCAAGGAGGCCGAAGCCCTTGGCGAGGCGATGGAGCGGCTGGACCCCGAACCCACCGGCGTCGGTGTCTTCGAACTGGAAGACGGATCGGGCCTGTGGGAGGTCGGCGGCTATTTCACCGAAAGCCCCGACGCGGCGGGGCTGGCGTTGCTGGCCCAGGTCTTTGGCGCAAAGCCCTTCGCGGTGTCGGAACTGCCCGAGACCGACTGGGTCGCCAAGGTCCGGCGCGAGCTGTCGCCGGTGGCGGCGGGGCGGTTCTTTGTCCACGGCAGCCACGATTCCGACAAGGTGCCCGACGGGGTCGAGGCGCTGCTGATCGACGCGGCGATGGCCTTCGGCACCGGGCACCACGGCACCACTCTGGGGTGTCTCAAGGCGCTGGACTGGCTGATCGAGCAGGGCGAGGTGAAGCACAACGTGGCCGATATCGGCTGTGGCACAGCGGTGCTGGCGATGGCCGCCGCGAGGACCTGGCCCGAGGATGTGCTGGCCTCGGACATCGACCCGGTCGCGGTCGAGGTGGCGGAAGCCAATGCGCGGGCCAACGGGCTGGAGGGGCGGCTGCATTGTGTCGAGGCGGCGGGGTTCGATCATCCCGCCCTGGCCGGGGCGGCGCCCTTCGACCTGATCTTCGCCAACATCCTCAAGGGCCCGCTGATGGCGCTGGCGCCGGACCTGTGCGGCGCGCTGGCCCCGGGCGGGCATGCGATTCTCTCGGGCATCCTGGTGGAGCAGGCCGATGACGTGGTGGCCGAGTATTCCCGTTTCGGAACCAATTTGCAGCGGCGGGACGATATTGGCGACTGGACCACGCTAATCCTTATCCGAACGGAGTGATTGGGGCGCATTTGAGCCGAGTTCTATCCGTTCGCCCCGGTTTTGCCACAATCTGGCCGTAGCCAGAGCCATCCGTTGGTGGGGGCCACGGACCGGGGTTCTTAAAGATGTCTGACAGTTTCGCGGGGTTTGACGCGCGCCGTCGCCGGATCGAGACCAAGCACGGCAAGCTGGCGAATGGCTACGACCTTCACATGCAGAAAGACGGGCTGATCGTCGCCCGTCCGCGCCGGACGCGCGGGCTGGGCGTGACGCCCCGGGTGCTGATCCTCGTCGTCGCGGCCCTGCTTGGCTTCAAGGGCTTCCTGATCGCGGCGCTGGGCCCGATGGCCTATAGTGATCGCGTGGAGCGGCTGGGTGCCGGATCGGCCTTCGAGAAGGCCGGCGCCTGGGTCATGCAGGCCGACCCCGTCTCGCGCGAGATCGGCGCGGCACTTGCACCCTACCTGAAGTAACGACCCGACCGGGCGGTGCCTTGTGCTGCCGGGGGATGCGACGGGGGGCTGGCGCGCGGGGCGACGGTGCGCCGTGCAGCGTTAGACAGGATGAACGGGCGCAACCCCAGACCTTTTTCGGTCGTGCAGCCGTCGGTCCCGGTCCGGGGCGGTGTGTTGCGGGCGATGGGGCGACTGGCCAGGTCGGTTTGCTGATGTCTCGACGCGCGCGGGGCGCGGAGTGTCAGCGGCCTGCGGGACAAGGGTCCCTTCGGAAATCCTGTGGGCGGCGCGATGGGCCGGCCCGGTCCGCCCGGAGGCGGCGGTGACAACGCCGCGCGGATTTCGCGCGGCGCGTCAACGGCAACCCATCAGCGGGTCCAGCGGCCGACGGCGACGGCGTCGATGTCGCTGCGGTTCAGGCCGATGTCTTCCAGTTCGCGATCGGTCAGGCGCGACAGCGTGTTGCGCGTGCGGCGCGCGTCGTTCCAGCCGGCGAAGGCCGAGAAGAGAAGGGTGAACGGCGTGAGCACATGGCCAGCAGGGCCAGTGGAGCCGTAGGTCGGACGAGTGGTGTCGTAAGCAGCCATGATCGTTTCCTATGTGCAGAAGGTCAAAACAAAGACCGCATCAGCGGTCTGTCTCGCACATAGATTGCCCATTATGTTACCGCAACTGGTCCAGATTGCATTCTAGCTATGCGTTTTTAGAATGCCTTCGATTTAAGCAATATGCCCATAATTCAAAACCCTCTGCGCCGCGGAATTCATGTCGTTTGCAGGCAAAAGAGCGTCGATTTTGACGTCTTCCCGGGGCAGGATCCCGCCGGGGACCGGATCCGCGCCAAAACCGCGTTCGCCGCGAAGCGCTTGGCAGATGTTCGCGTTTCGTGCTAATGACTTGAAAAAAATGACACCAAGACAGCGGGCGGGCAGCCAGATGCGGGTACTGGGCATCGATCCGGGTTTGCAATGCATGGGATGGGGCGTGATCGAGCAGACGGGAAGCCGGCTGGTTCATGTCGCCAACGGCACCTGCAAGACCCAGGGAACCGACCTGTCGGCGCGGCTGTTGTCGCTGTTCGACCAGCTGTCGGATGTGCTGGACCGGCACCGCCCGGACGAGGCCGCGGTCGAAAAGACCTTCGTGAACAAGGATGGCTCGGGCACGCTGAAACTGGGCCAGGCGCGCGGCATCGCGATGCTTGTGCCGGCGCGGGCCGGGCTGCCGGTGGGCGAATATTCCCCGAACTCGGTGAAGAAGACGGTGGTGGGCGTGGGACATGCGGACAAGCGGCAGGTGATGCACATGGTGAAGCTGCAATTGCCCGGCTGCAATCCCGAGAGCCCGGATGCCGCCGACGCGCTGGCCATCGCCATCTGCCACGCCCGCTATGGCGGATCGCGCGGCATCGCCCTGCGCGAGGTGCGGGCATGATCGGGCGGCTGTCGGGGCGGCTGGATTACCGGGCCGCGGATCACGTGCTGATCGATGTGCGGGGCGTGGGATACGTGGTCTATTGCTCGGACCGGACCATGGCGTCGCTGCCGGGGCCGGGGGAGGCGGTGTCGCTTTATACCGACCTGCTGGTGCGCGAGGACCTGATGCAGCTGTTCGGTTTCCCGACGCTGGTCGAAAAGGAATGGCACCGGCTGCTGATGTCGGTGCAGGGCGTGGGCGCGAAGGCGTCGCTGGCGATCCTGGGGACCCTTGGCGCCGACGGGGTCAGCCGGGCGATCGCGCTGGGCGACTGGTCGGCGGTGAAGGCGGCCAAGGGGATCGGGCCGAAGACGGCGCAGCGCATCGTGCTGGACCTGAAGGACAAGGCGCCCAGCGTCATGGCGATGATGGCCCCGGCGCAGGCGCCCGCCCCGGCGGATGCCGGTGAAGCGCCGGTGGAGGTCGTGGAGACCGCCGCTCCGGCGCCGAAAGCCGCGCCGCCGTCGAACACGAACGCCCAGGCGGATGCGATGTCGGCGCTGTCAAACCTTGGCTACGGGCCGAGTGAGGCGGCCGCGGCGGTGGCCGAGGCCAGGGCCGAGGCGCCGGAGGCCGACAGCCCGGCGCTGATCCGGGCCGCGCTGCGCCTGCTGGCACCGAAGGGATAAGCCATGACCGAAGCCGATCCCACCCTGCGCCCGGAGCCGCTGCCCGAGGACAACGACCGCGCGCTGCGGCCGCGCCAGCTGGGCGATTTCATCGGGCAGGCAGAGGCGCGGGCGAACCTTGCCGTCTTTATCCAGTCCGCCCGCCAGCGCGGCGAGGCGATGGACCACACGCTGTTTCACGGGCCGCCCGGCCTGGGCAAGACGACGCTGGCACAGATCATGGCGCGTGAGCTGGGCGTGAATTTCCGCATGACCTCCGGTCCCGTGCTGGCCAAGGCGGGGGACCTGGCGGCGATCCTGACCAACCTGGAATCGCGGGACGTGCTCTTCATCGACGAGATCCACCGGCTGAACCCGGTGGTCGAAGAGGTGCTGTATCCGGCGATGGAGGATTTCGAGCTGGACCTTGTCATCGGCGAGGGGCCGGCGGCGCGGACCGTGCGGATCGAGCTGCAGCCGTTTACGCTGGTGGGCGCCACGACGCGGATGGGGCTGCTGACGACGCCGCTGCGCGACCGGTTCGGCATTCCGACGCGGCTGCAATTCTACACGGTGGACGAGCTGCACGAGATCGTCACGCGCAATGCCCGCACGCTGGGCGCCCCGGCCGATGAAGCGGGCGCGCGCGAGATCGCGCGGCGGGCGCGGGGCACGCCCCGGATTGCCGGGCGGTTGCTGCGGCGGGTCGTGGATTTCGCCGTGGTCGAGGGCGACGGGCGGATCGACCAGGCGCTGGCAGATCGCGCGCTGACGCGGCTGGGCGTCGACGGGCTGGGGCTGGATGGCGCGGACCGGCGGTACCTGACGCTGATCGCCGAGCATTACCAGGGCGGTCCGGTGGGGATCGAGACCCTGTCGGCCGCGCTGTCGGAAAGCCGCGATGCGCTGGAGGAAGTGATCGAGCCCTACCTGCTGCAGCAGGGGCTGATCCAGCGGACGCCACGAGGCCGGATGCTGGGCCAGAGGGCCTGGACCCACCTGGGGCTGCAGCCGCCGAAGTCCGAGCGCGACCTGTTCTCCTGAGGACCTGCAAAAAGACGGCCCCGAAGGGGCCGCCCCCGCAGGGGGACGCGCGCGAAGCGCGCGCCACGGACAGATTCGGGCCGGGGCCGAAGGCCCCGGCAACCGCCGTCAGGCGGCCTGTGCCGCGTCGGGGTTGAACCGGCCGTAGAAGGTCTGGTTCTTCTCGGCCATCTCGCGCAGCAGCGGCGGGCAGGCGAAGCGGTCGCCGTAATCCGCGGCCAGCTGGTCGCAGCGCTCGGCCGCATAGGGCGCGCCGATGATGTCCAGCCAGGACAGCGGGCCGCCGGACCAGGGCGCGAAGCCCCAGCCCAGGATCGCGCCCACGTCGCCCTCGCGGATGTCCATCAGAACGCCCTCCTCCAGAGCGCGGACCGCTTCCAGCGCCTGGATGAACATCAGCCGTTCCTGCACTTCGGTCAGGCTGGGCTGGTCTTGCATCAGCGGGAACTTGTCCTCGACCCCCTTCCAGTAACCCTGCCGCTTGCCGGCCTCGTCATAGTCGAAGAACCCGGCCTTGGCCTTGCGGCCCAGCCGGCCCTGTTCCTCCATCCAGAACAGCAGCCCGTCGCCGGGGTTTTCCGGATAGGCATTGCCCATGGCGGCCTTGGTCGCCCGCGCGATCTTGGCGCCCAGGTCGATCGAGGTTTCGTCGTTCAGCTGCACCGGCCCCACGGGGAAGCCCAGCTGCTGCGCCGCATGGTCGATCAGCGGCATCGAGACGCCTTCGGTGATCATGCGCAGCATCTCGTTCATGTAGGGGATGATGCAGCGGTTGGCATAGAAGAAGCGCGCATCGTTGACGACGATGGGCGTCTTGCGAATCTGGCGCACGAAGTCGAGCGCCTTGGCCACGGCCCGGTCGCCGGTCTCGGCGCCCTTGATGATCTCCACCAGCAGCATCTTCTCGACCGGAGAGAAGAAGTGGATGCCGATGAACTGTTCCTGCCGTTTGCTGGCCTTGGCCAGTTCGGTGATCGGCAGGGTGGAGGTGTTGGAGGCGAAGATGCAATCGGCGGGGATGATCGCCTCGACCTTCTCGGTCATCTCGGCCTTGACCTTCGGGTCCTCGAAGACCGCCTCGATGATCAGGTCGCAGTCCTTCAGCTGATCGAGATCCGGCGTGGCGGTGATCAGGTCCAGCATCGCCTGCTTCTTCTCGGGCGTGGTCTTGCCGCGCTTGATGCCCTTGTCGGCATAGCTCTCGGTATAGGCCTTGCCCTTGTCGGCGGCGGCCTGGTCCCGGTCGATCAGCACGACCTCGATCCCGGCCTGGGCCGAGACCAGAGCGATGCCCGCGCCCATCATGCCCGCGCCCAGAACGCCCAGCTTCTTCACGCGTTGGTCGGGGATGCCCTCGGGGCGCACCGCGCCCTTCTCCAGCGCTTCCTTGTTGAGGAAGAGCGAGCGGATCATGGCGCCCGAGGAGGGGTTCATCAGCACATGGGTGAACCAGCGCGCCTCGATCTTCAGCGCGGTGTCGAAATCGACCAGCGCGCCCTCGTAGACGGCCGACAGCAGCGCCTTGGGCGCGGGGAAGGCGCCCTGGGTCTTGCCGTGCACCATCGCGTTGGCGCCGACGAAGGTCATGAAGCCCGCCGGGTGATAGGGCGCGCCGCCGGGCATCTTGTAGCCCTTGGCGTCCCAGGGCTTGACCAGGTCGGCGGCTTTCGCCTCCAGCACCCACGCCTTGGCGGCGGCCAGCGGATCGTCCGAGACCTCGTCGATCAGGCCGGCGGATTTCGCCTTCTTCGGCTCGACCATCTTGCCTTCGAGCAGGTAGGGCGAGGCCCCCATCGCGCCTAGCTTGCGCACCAGCCGCGTGGTGCCGCCCGCGCCGGGAAAGATGCCGACCATGATCTCGGGCAGGCCGATGCGCGCCTTGGGATTGTCGGCGGCAAAGATCCGGTGCGTGGCCAGCGGCAGTTCATAGCCGATGCCCGCGGCGGTGCCGGGCAGGACGGAGGCGATGGGCTTGCCGCCCTTCTTGGTCTTGACGTCCATGCCGGCCAGCTCGATCTTGCGCAGCAGCGCATGCATCCGCATCACGCCTTCGAAGAGCCCGCGCGCCGGGTCGTCGCCGGCGTCTTCCTTCATCTTGGCGAGGATGTTCAGATCCATCCCCCCGGCGAAGGAGCCTTCCTTGCCCGAGGTGATCACGATGCCCTTCACCGCCTCGTCGGCCAGCGCGTCGTCGATCAGTGCGTCCAGATCGTCCAGCCCGTCGAGAGACATCACGTTCATCGACTTGCCGGGCACGTCCCAGGTGATCACGGCGACGCCGTCGTCGCCCTTGGCCATGGTAAAATCTGTCATGTCAGTCTCCGTCTGTCGTGAGTGGCAGGACGGGCTGACGTCAGTCGTCGGGGTGCCCCCCCCTGCAATGGCTCGAATGTGCCCTGGGCCGTGATCCGCGCCAGGCCGCGGGACCAGCGGATGTGCCCGAACGAGCTGCGGATCAGCGCGATCCGCCAGTCGCCGTTCTGCGGGCGCAGGACGAATTGGGTGTGAAAAGGTTCGACGATCCGTCCGGTGGTGCCAAGGATGTTGGTCTCCACCGTGACCTCGATCCAGTCCTCCTCCATCTGCGAAAAGGACAGCACGCGGCGATAGATGTCGGTGGCGCGCTGGATGCTCAGCGCCTGGTGGTAAAGCTCGAAATCCTCGCGCAGCTCCTCCTCCGTGCGCATCACGGAGGCCTCTTCGCCCCGGGGGACCGTGTGCATCGGCAGGTGGATGATCGAACGGTAGAGGTCGAAGTCGCCGGAGATCAGCGCCCGCGTCAGGGTGCGTTCGATGATGGTGAACTCTTCGGGCGTCATGCCTGCGGTCCTTCTCCGGCAACGCGAAACGCCCCGTCACGCAGGCGCCCACGGCATCATCGCCGGCAGGACCGCCTTCGGTCAGGAGCATTCTCGGGCCGCAGATCGGTCCGTGGAAGGGGGTCTTCACCGCGGCCCCTCCCAGTCTGTGCCGTCGCGGTACAGGAATTTCGGCTGTCCGTCCATGATCTCGATCAAGAAGTCCTCGTCGGAATAGGTGGCGCGTTCCTCGGCCGCCTTCGTGCCTACGACGAGAAAGGCGGCGCGCGCGCCGGAGCGGTTGATGAAGCAATGCCCGTTCGGATTGCCGGCCGGGAAGGCGGCGCAATCGCCCGGCGTCATCTCGGTCTCGCCCTCGTCCTCGTGCAGCATCAGCGTGCCTTCGGTCACCATGACGAATTCGTCCTCGTTCAGGTGCCAGTGCCGCAGCGAGGATTTCGCCCCCGGTTCGAGAAAGACCAGGTTCGCGCCGAACTGCGTCAGCCCGCCCGCCGCGCCCAGGCGGAGCGAGCTGCGTCCGGCCATCTGCGAGGCATAGGGTTCGGGATAGATCGAGCCGGTGCGCAGCTCGAGCGTGGAGAGATCGATCTTGGGCATGGCAGTGCTCCTTGACGCGGTGGCGATGCGCCGCCCCGGGCGGGGCGGCCGCAGGGGTCAGACCCGTTCCAGGATCGTGGCCGCGCCCATTCCCGAGGCGATGCAAAGCGTGGCAAGGCCGGTTTCCTTGTCGGCCCGCTCCATCTCGTCAAGCAGGGTGCCGATGATGATCGCCCCGGTCGCGCCCAGCGGGTGGCCCATGGCGATCGAGCCGCCATTGACGTTGACCACGCCCGGATCGACATCGAAGGCCTGGCAGAAGCGCAGCACGACCGCGGCGAAGGCCTCGTTCACCTCGAAAAGGTCGATGTCGCCGATCTCCATCCCGTGGTCCTTCAGGATCTTCTCGGTCACCGGGACGGGGCCGGTCAGCATGATCGTGGGATCGGTGCCGATCTTGGCGGTGGCGCGGATGCGGGCGCGGGGCTTCAGCCCGTGCTTCTCGCCGAACTCCTTGTTGCCGATCAGCACGGCGGCGGCGCCGTCGACGATGCCGCTGGAATTGCCGGCATGGTGGATGTGGTTGATCCGCTCCAGCTCGGGGTATTTCATCATCGCGATCTTGTCGAAGCCGGGCATGACCTCGCCCATCTGCTGGAACGAGGCGTTGAGCGCGCCAAGCGCCTGCATGTCGGTGCCGGGGCGCATGTATTCGTCGTGATCGAGGATCGGCAGGCCGTTCTGGTCGGTCACGGTGATGACCGATTTCGCGAACCGGCCGTCATCCCAGGCGGCCTTGGCCCGGCGCTGGGATTCGACGGCCAGCGCATCGGCCTGGTCGCGGGTGAAGCCGTATTTCGTGGCGATGATGTCGGCACTGATGCCCTGCGGCACGAAGTAGCTTTCCATCGCGACGGTGGGATCCACGGCGATCGCGGCCCCGTCCGAGCCCATCGCGACCCGGCCCATCATCTCGACGCCCCCGGCGATATAGGCCTCTCCGGCGCCGCCGCGCACCTGGTTGGCGGCAAGGTTCACGGCTTCCATGCCCGAGGCGCAGAAGCGGTTGATCGCCAGCCCGGGGATGGATTGGTCGAGATCGGAGGCCAGCACCGCCGAGCGCGCCAGGCAGCCGCCCTGTTCCATGACCTGGGTGACATTGCCCCAGATCACGTCCTCGACCGCGTGGCCGTCCAGGTTGTTGCGCTCCTTGATGGCGTTCAGCGTCAGCGCCGAAAGCCTGAGCGACGTCACCTCGTGCAGGGCGCCGTCCTTGCGGCCCTTGCCGCGGGGGGTGCGCAGGGCGTCGTAGATATAGGCGTCGGTCATCTTGGTCTCCTTCAGGCCCGGTCCGAGGGGTTTCCGGGCATCAGATCGTAGGGATGTTTCCAGCCGGGCTGTTCGCTGAGGCGGGTGAGCCAGGCGTCGATATTGGGCCAGTCGGCGCGGTCGAAGCCGAAGGGTTCGGGGTAATAGAGATACCCGCAGCAGGTCAGATCGGCATTGGTGAGGCTGTCGCCCACGATCCACTCGCGCCCCATCATGTGCTTGTCGAGCACGTCATAGGCGGCCTTGAGCCGGCCCTGGAACATGGCGATCGCCTCTTTGGGCTGCTTGTCCTCGGGCAGGAAGTTCATCAGGAACCGCGTCATCCCGGCGACGGAGGACAGCTTGTGATTGTCCCAGAGCACCCAGCGCAGGACCTCGTATTTCTCCATGTCCGTGCCGCCCAGCTTGCCGGTCTTGTCGGCGATGTATTGCTGGATCACGCCCGATTGCGTGAGCTTCACGTCGCCGTCGATCAGCACCGGCGCCTCGCCCATCTCGTTGACATTGGCGCGGTATTCCGGGGACCGAGTCTCGCCGTTGAAGAAATCCACCTTCACCGGTTCCCAGTCGAGCCCGGAGAACTGCAGCGCCAGGGCCGCCTTGTAGGAATGCCCGGATTCTCCGAAGCAGTAGAGCTTGATGGTCATGTGCCTTATCTCCCTGGGTGGCGCCTGTGGCGGGTGTCGTGTTGCGGTATTTTTACAAAGATGAAGCCAGGACCGGGTTACCCAATATTAACCTTGTTCGCCAACGATAGGCTTGCGGTACAGGCTGCGGAGCCGATGACCGTCAAAGGTGAAGCCCCGCCGCCCTGCCTGCGTTCCGTCTGACGGTCGGGCCGCGCGGCGGGGTGGACCTCAGAGCGCAACCGGATCTCTTCATCTTTGCATAAATACCCGCCGCCGGAGGCTCCCGAAGCCGCCGCAAGCACTGCCGCCGGGCCGATGCGCCCGACGTCGCCACGCTCTTCCCGACGCGCAGTCTTCAAGTAGGACGTAACCATCGCTCCTCCCCGATCCAGCTATCTCACCTCTTCCTTGCGTCCAGTTCCGAGTTGAACAGCCGCAGCCGGTGCGACAGCGCCTCCGTGTCGGTCACGCTGTCGAAATGCTCGAAGAGAAAGCTCAGCGCCTCGCCCTCGTCCAGCCCTGCCTCTGCGGCGAAGCGTTTCAGGCGGCGGTACCCGTCCTCCGTCATGGCGACGGGAAAGCGGCGGGTCAGGCGAAAGCGTTTGGGCATCTTGGCTCCTCGTCGGGCTGGGGTAGGGTGGGGTTGCACCCCACCGCCACGCAGACCCTAGAAGTTCGCCGCTTCAAGCGCCATCACCGGCTCGGCACCGCTCTGGATCCGGGCCAGGTGCATCGCCGTCGCCGGCAGCTGTCGCGCCATGTAGTAGCGGCCGGTGGCCAGCTTGGTCTCGTGGAACGCTGCGTCAGCGGCGCCCTCGGCCAGCGCCTCCTGCGCGGCCTTGCCCATCATCGCCCACATCAGGCCCAGGCAGACATGGCCGAACATGTGCATGAAGTCATAGGACCCGGCCAGCGCGTTGTTGGGATTTTTCACGCCGTTCTGCATGAAGTACATCCCCGCCGCCTGCAGGTCCTTCGAGGCGGCCTTCAGCGGTTCGACGAAGTCCTTGTCGAACCCCGCGTCGGCCCCGGCATTGTCCTTGCAGAAGCTCTTCACCAGCTCGAAGAAGGCCATCACGTGCTTGCCGCCCTGTTGCGCCAGCTTGCGGCCCACCAGATCCAGCGCCTGCACGCCGTTGGCGCCTTCGTAGATCATGGCGATCCTGGCATCGCGGGTGAATTGCGACATGCCCCATTCCTCGATGTAGCCATGCCCGCCATAGACCTGCTGCGCCGCGACGGTGCAGTCATAGCCCTTGTCGGTCATGAACCCCTTGATGACCGGCGTCAGCAGCGAGATCATCCCGTCCGCGTCCGCATCGCTCATCCGGTGCGCCTGGTCGATCATCACCGCGCCCCAGAGCGCGAAGGCGCGGGCGCCTTCGGTAAAGCTTTTCTGGTCCATCAGCGCGCGGCGGATGTCGGGATGCACGATCAGCGGGTCGGCCGGGCCGTCGGGGTTCTTGGCCCCGGTCACGTCGCGGCCCTGCAGCCGGTCCTTCGCGTAGGCCACGGCGTTCTGGTAGGCGGCATCGGCCTGGGCGAGCCCCTGCATGCCGACACCCAGACGCGCCTCGTTCATCATGGTGAACATGGCGCGCATGCCCTTGTGCTCCTCGCCCAGCAGGTAGCCGGTGGCGCCATCGTAGTTCATGACGCAGGTCGAGTTGCCGTGGATGCCCATCTTCTCCTCGATCTTGCCGCAGCTCACGCCGTTGCGCGCGCCAAGGCTGCCGTCCTCGTTCACGAGGAATTTCGGCACGATGAAGAGAGAGACGCCTTTGATGCCCTCGGGCCCGCCGGGGATCTTGGCCAGCACGAGGTGAATGATGTTCTCCGCCATGTCGTGTTCACCGGCGGAGATGAAGATCTTCTGCCCCGAGATCCTATAGGTCCCGTCACCCTGCGGCTCGGCCTTCGTGCGCATCAGGCCAAGGTCCGTGCCGCAATGGGGTTCGGTCAGGTTCATGGTGCCCGTCCAGTCGCAGGACACCATGTTGGGCAGGTAGGTGGCCTTCTGATCCTCGGTCCCGTGGGTGAGGATCGCCGAGGCCGCTCCGTGGGTCAGCCCCTGGTACATGGCGAAGGCCTGGTTGGCGGCCGAGAAATACTCGCCCACCGCGGTCGACATGACGTAGGGCATGTTCTGCCCTCCGAACTCCTCGGGGAAATCGATACCGGTCCAGCCGCCGGCCTTCATCTCTTCGAAGGCCTCCTTGAAGCCGGCCGGGGTGCGGACCACGCCATTTTCCAGCACGCAGCCCTCGGTATCGCCGATCACGTTCAGCGGGGCCAGGACCTCGCCGCTCAGCTTGCCCGCCTCTTCGAGGATGGCGCCGGTGAAACTGGCCTCCATTTCCTCGTACCCGGGGATCCCGGTTTCGGTCACCTTCAGCACATCGTGCAGGATGAACTGCGTGTCCTTGGTGGGTGCGGTGTAGCTGGGCATGGAAGGTCCTCCCGTTCCGTCAGTCTGGGCTTGTCTTACTGTGCGGCCGCCTTGCTGGACGACTGGATCGAGGCAAGCATCTTCTCGCCCCATTTCAGCTGTTCGCGCAGGTCGGCGATGTTGCGGTCCATCTCGTCCCGCTCCGCCTCGAGCGCGCGCAGACGTTCGCTGGCCAGCTCGTAGGTGCGTTCCAGCTGGGTCTGCTGCTGGTCGCCCACGTGGTAGAGGTCGAGCAGCTGGCGAATTTCCTCGAGGCTGAAGCCGAAGCGCTTGCCGCGCAGGATCAGCTTGAGCCGGGCCCGGTCGCGCTTGGTGAACAGGCGCTTCTGGCCAAGGCGGAGGGGAAAGAGCAGTTCCTTGGATTCGTAGAAGCGCAGCGTCCGAGGGGTCACCTCGAATGCATCGCACATTTCCCGAATCGTCATCGTGTCAGTGGTCATCTATCTTCCCTGGCGGATGAGGCAAGGCCCCGGTCCGCTCCCGTTGAGGGTGCTTAGAGCAGGCGTCCGAGCTTTACGCAGCCTGGACGTCGCGTCAGCACCAAGTTGACGTTGGATCATGTCGCGTCAACTTACCCGTCGACGCGACTGGGCTCACATAGGGATCCCCTGCCGCGGCGTGAGGTCAGGATTCCCATACGTTGTGCGCTCGTGACCCAACGTCAGAACGCATGCGCGTCATATTTTGTTCAATTTCGGACAGGCCCAAATGGTGCGATCGGCAATATAACGCCGCGTCACGGGATCCCGGGGCCGGATCCGCCCCCGCTGTGCGCGTCCGCGCCGGCGGGAACCTGTCAGCTCAGCGAATCTCTTGTCTCGTCGCGGAGGCGCTCAAGCTCTTCCATCGCCTCGTCCAGCTGGGCGCGCTGTTCGGCCAGGGCCCGCAGCTGGCGGTCGGCGGATTCGACGAAGGCACGCATCTGCACCTCGGTGCCTTCGCGTTCGTAGATCGTCAGCCACTGGCGGATGTCTTCCAGCTGAAAGCCCCAGCGGCGCCCGCGCATGATGAGTTTCATGCGCGCAAGCTCCCTGGGGCCGTAGTACCGCGAACGCCCTTCGCGTTCGGGCTGCAACAGCTCGATATACTCGTAGTAGCGCAGCGTCCGGGGCGTCACGTCGAAAGCCGCGCACATTTCCTTGAAAGTCAGGCGTTTGTCCGTCATGCCGACCCTACTCCCGTTTGCGCGAAATCTATGCGCAACGGGTGCGGGACGCAACACTCGGGCTTGCCCCGGGTCCTTGCGGCGGTCCACATAGCATCCGTCAACATCCGAAGAGGGGCCCATGGTCGACAGAGCGACGCTTGCACGCCAGTTCATCGAGGCGATTCCCCATGCCCGGGCCCTGGGCCTGGAGCTGGTGGAGATCGCCGAGGGGCGGGCCGTGATCTCGATGCCGTATGACGAGAAGCTGATCGGCGATCCGGAGACGCGGGTGATCCATGGCGGCGCGGTGTCGGCCCTTCTGGACACCTGCTGCGGGGCGGCGGTGATGAGCCATCCCACGCAGCCGGACGCGACGGCGACGATCGACCTGCGCATCGACTACATGCGCGCGGCGACGCCGGGGCAGACGCTTGTGGCCACGGCCGAATGCTACCACGTGACCCGCTCGGTCGCCTTCGTGCGCGCCACGGCGGTGGACGGTCGGACGGACGTGCCGGTGGCCAGCGCCGCGGCCTCCTTCACCGCGGAGAGACGCTGATGCCTCGGTCGCGTCCCGAACCGATGCAGGTGGTCAAGCAACGCCGCGACGGCGCGCTGAAGGCGCTGGTCGAGGCTGTTCCCTACGTCCGCTTCCTGGGGATCGTCTTCGACCGCCGTGGTGACGAGCTGACCGGCGTGATGACCTATTCCGAGGACCTGATCGGCAATCCCTTCCTGCCGGCGCTCCATGGCGGCGCGACCTCGGCCTTCCTCGAGGTGACGGCGATCGTCTCGCTCAGCTGGGCGGTGCTGTGGGACGACCTGGAAAGCGGCGCGCTTGATATCGCCCGGCTCGAGGCCGGGGACCTGCCGCGCCTGCCCAAGACCATCGGGCTGACCACCGATTACCTGCGTTCGGGCCTGCCGCGCGACGCCTATGCCCGGGCGCGGATCGTGCGGCGCGGGCGGCGCTATGCCTCGGTGCATGTGGTGGGCTGGCAGGACAATCACGACCGGCCCTTCGCCCAGGCGACGGGGCATTTCCTGATGCCTCCGCGCGACGGCGACGGGGCGCCGGACACCCCGCGCGAGCCGATGGCGCCCGGTGGACCGGGCCCGGCCGATGGCTGACACGGCCGCGCCCGGCTCGCCGATCACCCACCGGCGGGTGCTGCACATCGCCATTCCCATCGTGCTGTCGAACGCCACCGTGCCGATCCTGGGCGCGGTGGATACCGGCGTGGTGGGCCAGATGGGCGCGGCGGCCCCGATCGGGGCGGTCGGCATTGGCGCGGTGATCCTCTCGGCGGTCTACTGGATCTTCGGCTTTCTGCGGATGGGCACGACCGGCATGGTCGCCCAGGCCAAGGGCGCGGGCGACGTGGCCGAGACCGGCGCGCTGCTGACCCGCGGCATGTTGGTCGGGCTGATCGGCGGGGTCGTGCTGGTGGCGCTGCAGGCGCTGATCTTCTGGGGCGCGTTCCAGCTGTCACCGGCGTCGGACGAGGTCGAGGGGCTGGCCCGGCAGTACCTGTCGATCCGGATCTGGGGCGCGCCGGCGGCGATCGGGATCTATGCCGTCACCGGCTGGCTGATCGGGATGGAACGCACCCGGGGCGTGCTGATGCTGCAGCTCTGGATGAACGGGCTGAACATCGGGCTGGACCTGTGGTTCGTTCTGGGCCTCGGCTGGGGTGTCGGCGGGGTGGCCACGGCGACGCTTTTCGCCGAATGGACCGGGCTGGCGCTGGGCCTCTGGCTCTGCCGCGCGGCGTTCACGGGGCATCAGTGGCGCGACTGGCCGCGCGTTTTCGACCCGGCGCGGCTGAAGCGGATGCTGCAGGTGAATGGCGACATCATGATCCGCTCGGTGCTGCTGACCGGCTCCTTCATGACCTTCCTGTTCCTCGCCGCAGACCTGGGCGACGAGACGCTGGCCGCCAACCAGGTGCTGATCCAGTTCCTGGAGATCACCGCCTTTGCGCTCGACGGCTTCGCCTTCTCGGCCGAGGCGCTGGTCGGCGTGGCCGTGGGCGCGCGCAACCGGGCGGACCTGCGCCGCGCGGCGATCATCGCCTCGCAATGGGGCCTGGGTGGGGCGGTGCTGCTGGGGGCGGTTTACTGGCTTTTCGGCGGCATGATCATCGACCTGATGACCACGGCGGAGGGCGTGCGGGCCGAGGCGCGCAGCTACCTGCCCTGGCTGGCCATAGCCCCCCTGCTGAGCGTGGCGTCGTGGATGTACGACGGGGTCTTCATCGGTGCGACATGGACCCGGCAGATGCGCGGCGCGATGTTCGAGGCGGTGGCGATCTACCTGGTGGCGCTGGCGATCTTCCTGCCGTGGCTGGGCAATCACGGGCTGTGGCTGTCGCTGATGGTGCTGAATGTCGCCCGCGCGGCGACGCTGGCCCGGCGCTATCCGAGGCTGGAGGCGACGGTCACCTGACCCGTGGGCGCGCCTGTTGCGGGTGTTGTGTTGGTGTATTTGGCCAAAGGTGAACGAGGCGCGGGGCGCGATGTCCCACGCGTGGGACACCTGGCCGGTCGTTTGAAATCAAGGGGTTGCAAGGCTGGGTTTACGATCTGTTCACGATCTGCAGAGCCACGCCCATGTCTTCTTCTTGGCAAAAATACCTCAATCCAACGGCTGCAACTTGCGCCGACCGTTCAGAAAAGGGCGCTTGTCGGCCTCGTCATAGGATCTCCAGCACCGCTTCCGGAGGACGGCCAAGCGCGGCCTTGCCACCGGCCAGCACGACCGGCCGTTCGATCAGCTTCGGCGTGGCGGCCATGGCGGCGATCAACGTGGCCTCGTCGCTGTCGCGGGTCAGGTCCTGGGCCTTGAATTCCGCCTCCTTGACCCGCATCAGCCCGATCACCGGCAGGTCCAGCAGAGCCAGCACCGCGCGGATCTCGTCCTCTGACGGCGCGTCCTCGAGGTAGCGGCGTTCGGTGATGGCGCAGCCGCGCTCCTGCAGCAGCGCCAGCGTCTGGCGCGACTTGGTGCAGCGCGGATTGTGCCAGATGGTCACCTGCGTCACAGCCAGTCCTCCCGTCCGGTGCCCACCGCCTGGGCGATGCTGTCATAGCCGTCGCGGGCCAGCAGGGCGTCCAGGCCGCGGTTGATCTCGGTCACCAGGCCCAGCCCCCTGTAGACCAGTGCCGAGTAGAGCTGCAGCGCCGTGGCGCCGGCGCGGATCTTGGCATAGGCGTCCTCGGCCGTGGAGATGCCGCCGACGCCGATCAGGGGGATGGTGCCGTCGGTGATCTGCGAGAGATAGGCAAGCACCCGGGTCGAGGGTTCGAACAGCGGCGCGCCGGAGAGGCCGCCGGTTTCCACGCGGTGGGGGCTGGTGAGCCCGTCGCGGGAGATCGTGGTGTTGGTGGCGATGATCGCGTCGACGCCGGTCTCTCGTGCGGCGGCGGCGATGTCGTCCAGCTCGGGCCGCGTGAGGTCCGGGGCGATCTTGAGGAAGATTGCGAGCGGCGTGGGCAGCCCGGCGCGGGCCTCCATCACGCCGGACAGCAGCGCCGTCAGCGCCTCCTTGCCCTGCAGGTCGCGCAGCTTTTCGGTGTTGGGAGAAGAGACATTGACCGTCGCGAAATCGAGGTGGGGGCCGCAGATTTCGATCAGGCGGCGGTAATCGCCGGCGCGGTCGGCGCTGTCCTTGTTGGCGCCCAGGTTCAGGCCGACAATGCCGCCGGGCGCGCGCGCCTTGAGCCTTTCGGCCACCGCCTCGGCGCCGTCGGAGTTCAGGCCGAAGCGGTTGATCACCGCGCGGTCCTCGGTCAGGCGGAAGAGGCGCGGGCGCGGGTTGCCGGGCTGGGGCAGGGGGGTGACGCCGCCCAGTTCGATAAAGCCGAAGCCGGAGCGGGTCAGCGGGTCGATCGCTTTCGCGTTCTTGTCGAACCCGGCGGCCAGGCCCAGCGGGTTGGGCAGCGAGAGGCCGGCGAGCGTGACGGCGAGGCGCGGCGATTTCACCGGCGCGTCGGGCCGCACGAGGCCGGTTTCCAGCGCCTTGAGAGCCAGCCCATGGGCGCGTTCCGGGTCCATCCGGCGCAGCAGCGCCAGGCCCACGTCCTGCAATCCGCTCATGCGCGGGCCGCCGTCATGTCATGGCCTCGGGGAAATCGTGGGTATCGCCCGCCAGCGGCAGGGGCGCGGTCCAGGCGACTTCGGCCCGGGTCAGGGGGCGGTAGAGATGCGGGAAGAGCGCTCCGCCGCGCGAGGGCTCCCATTTCAGGGCCTCGCCCAGGGCATCGGCCTCGACCGCGGCGAGGACCAGGTCGTCCTGCCCGGCGAAGTGCTTTGCCGCCGTCTCGCGCGCCTGTCCGGCGGTGGAGAAATGGATGAAGCCGTCGGCGAGGTCGACCGGCGCGCCGGCGGTTTCACCGGCGGCATCGAGCGCCTCCCATTCGGCGCGGCGGAAAATCTTGTAGATCAGCATGGGAATGCGAATGCAGCGAAATCGCGGGCCGGTCAATCCCCGGGGACCTTGTCGTGGATCGCGCGGACCGCGCCGGAGGGCGCTTTTGAGCGGGCGCGCGGGACCGGCGGCGGTCACATTCACATCCCTGATACAAAAGCCATTTGAAATCGTGATGAAAAGCGGCTGTTGTAGGTTTCGTGTCTGCACACGGAGGTTTTACGATGCGCACGTCTTACGCGGCCCTGGCCAGTGCCTTTCTGACCATCGGCGCATTGCCGGCGGCAGCCGATTACGCCCTGACCATTCTTCACACCAACGATTTCCATGCCCGGTTCGAACCGATCAGCAAGTACGACAGCGGCTGTTCGGCCGAGGACAACACCGCGGGCGAATGTTTCGGCGGCTCCGCCCGCCTTGTGACCGCCGTGGAAGAGGCGCGTGCGCGGTCGGACAATTCCATCCTCGTCGATGGCGGCGACCAGTTCCAGGGCACGCTGTTCTACACCTATTACAAGGGTGCGGCCGCGGCCGAGATGATGAACAAGATGGGCTACGACGCGATGACCGTCGGCAACCACGAGTTCGACGACGGCCCCGAAGTGCTGCGCGGCTTCATGGATGCGGTCGATTTCCCGGTGCTGATGTCGAATGCGGACGTGTCCAAAGAGGAGCTTCTGGCCGACACGCTGATGAAATCCACCGTGATCGAGAAGAACGGCGAGAAGATCGGCCTGATCGGCCTGACGCCGCAGAACACGGATGAACTGGCCAGCCCCGGCCCCAACATCACCTTCACCGACCCGTCCGAGGCGGTGCAGGGCGAGGTCGACAAGCTGACCGGGCAGGGCGTGAACAAGATCATCGTGCTGAGCCATTCGGGCTATGGCGTGGACCAGCGGGTGGCCGAGAATACCACCGGGGTCGACGTGATCGTGGGTGGTCATTCCAACACCTACCTGTCGAACACGGCCGACAACGCGGAAGGCCCGTACCCGACCATGGTGGGCGACACGGCGATCGTCTCGGCCTATGCCTACGGCAAGTTCCTGGGCGAGCTGAACGTGGTCTTCGACGATGACGGCAAGGTCATCTCGGCCGAGGGCGAGCCGATCATCATGGACGCCGCCGTGACCGAGGACGAGGCCACCGTGGCGCGCATCACCGAGCTGGCCGCGCCGCTGGAAGAGGTGCGGTCCAAGGTGGTGGCCGAGGCCGCGACCGAGATCGTCGGCGCGCGCGAGGAATGCCGGGCGATGGAATGCCCCATGGGCAACCTGATCACCGACGCGATGCTGGCCCGCGTTGCCGACCAGGGCATCGACGTGGCCATCGAGAACGGCGGCGGGATCCGTGCGTCGATCGACGCGGGCCCGGTGACCATGGGCGAGGTCCTGACCGTGCTGCCGTTCCAGAACACGCTGTCGACCTTCCAGGTTTCAGGCGCGGTGCTGAAAGAGGCGCTTGAGAACGGTCTGAGCCAGATCGAGGAAGGCGCCGGGCGCTTCCCGCAGGTCGCCGGCATGACCTATGTCTTTGACGCCTCCGCCGAGCCGGGCAGCCGGATCGTCGAGGTCACCGTGGGCGGCGAGCCGCTGGACATGGAGAAAACCTATGGCGTGGTGTCCAACAACTACGTGCGCAACGGCGGCGACGGCTACGCGATGTTCAAGGATGCCGCGAATGCCTATGACTTCGGCCCCGACCTGGCCGATGTGACGGCCGAATACCTGGCCGAGAATTCGCCCTATACGCCCTACAAGGATGGCCGGATCTCGGCCAAGTGATCCCGTTTCGCTGACCGGCCCCGGGCCGGCCGGCAGGATCTGCGGCGCGTCCCGGCGGGGCGCGCCGTTTGCGTTTGCGGGTCTCGACCGGGCGGTACGGCGGGGATAGTCTGCGGCCCATGTGTGGACGTTTTGCCGTGACCCTGCCGCCGGACGCGATGGCGCAGCTCTTTGCCGCGCAGCCGGCCAATGACCTGCCGGATGTGCCGAATTACAACGTCTGCCCGACGGTGCAGGTGCATGTCGTGCGCGGGGGCGAGACCGGGCGCGCCCTGGTGCCGATGCGCTGGGGCTTCCTGCCGCACTGGTACAAGTCCGAGACCGGCGGGCCGCTGCTGATCAACGCCCGGGCCGAGACGATTGCCGAGAAGCCGGCGTTCAAGTCCGCCTGCCGCGACCGGCGCTGCATCGTGATCGCGACGGGGTTCTACGAATGGACCAAGGATGCCGATGGCAACCGGCTGCCGTGGTACATCTTTCGACAGGACGGTGAGCCCATCGCCTTTGCCGGGGTCTGGCAGGACTGGGGCAAGGACGAGGCACGCCAGAGCACCTGCGCCATCGTGACCACCGGCGCCTCCGAGGTGATGTCGCGGATCCATCACCGGATGCCGCTGATCCTTGATCCCGACAGCTGGGCGCTGTGGCTGGGCGAGGAGGGCAAGGGCGCCGCGCGGCTTATGGCGCCGGGACGAGAGGATCTGCTGGACTTTTACCGGGTCGATCCGAAGGTGAATTCGAACCGCGCCTCGGGGCCGGAGCTGATCGAGCCGTTCGAGGAGGAGTGAGGGCAGGGCGCCGGTTGGCTCGAGGTTTTCGACCGGGGTCTGAGCAAGAAAATTCGTCGAATTTTCTTGGACCCGCGCGATGCGGACAGGGACACCCCCCCTCAGACCACCGGCACCACGTCCACGCTGTGGCTTGTCGCGTGCAGGCCCGCGGTCCGCAGCGACCCCTTCACCGGCGCCACGTCGGCGTAGTCCCGGCCCATCGCGACGGTGATGTGATCCTCGCCCACGCGCATGTCATTGGTCGGGTCCATCTCGACCCATCCCATCTCGGACCCGCACCAGGCGCGGATCCAGGCATGCATCGCATCCGCCCCGTCCAGCCGCGCCTCGCCCTCGGGCGGCTCGGTCCGCAGGAAGCCCGAGACGTAGCCCGCCGGGATCCCGACCTCGCGCAGGGCGGTGATCATGATGTGGCTGATGTCCTGGCAGACCCCGCGGCGTGCGAGGAAGGCCTCCTCGGCCGAGGTGGTCACATCGGTCGCCGTGGGATCGAAGGCGATCTCGCTGTGCAGCGCGCGCGACATCCGGGCGACGGTTTCAAGCACCGGCAGGCCCGGTTCCAGCTGATCGCGGGCAAAGGCGGCGATCTCGGGGCTGTGGCGCACGCGCGAAGAGCGGCCCAGGAAGTGATGCGGCGATTGCGGCACGATGGAATGGGTGTCCGCCAGTTCGCGCGCCAGCATGTCCAGCGGGCAGGAGAGATCGAAGGCGCCGGGTTCGAAATTGCGATCGACCCGCCCGGCAAAGCGGAAGGCATATTCGCTGAGCTGCCCGTCATAGGCGACTTCGGTCCGCGCATTACCGAAGAAGTCCTCGCCGTCCTGGCGGAAATCCGGCTCGGGATCGATCGCCACCCGGCCCGAGACCAGCCGCTGATCGGGGCCCGACAGCGGCTGCATCCGCAGCACCGTGCGGTTGGCGGCGGCCGGGCTCTGGTAGCTGTAGCGGATCGTCAGGCGGATGTCGTAGAGCATCGCGGGCCTCAATCGAAGTAAAGCTGGCCGAGCGCGTCCGAGATCCGCCGCATCTGCTTGCCGATGGCAAGGAATTCGGAGCGGGTCATGGTCTCGGGCGTGGCGACGGCCAGCCGGGTTTCAAGCTTCAGGATCAGCCGGTCGGCATCGGTCATCGGCCCGTCGCGGCGGCGCAGCTGGGCTTCCTGCTCGCTCAGCTGCGAGAGCTGGAACATCACCGAGCGCGGGTTGTCGGTATCCAGCGCCAGCAGGTCGACGGCGGTGTTGCGCGTCACGTCGACCGAGTAGCGGCGGCGGTGGGTCATGACGCTGTCGCCAATCTCGATGGCGAGGTCATAGCTACCTGGGGGCGCGTCGGGATCGGAGAATTCCGTCAGCAGGGTCGTCATCAGCTCGGCCCGTTCCAGCGCCCGGCCCATGGTCAGGAACCGCCAGCCGGCAAAGCGGAACATGTTGTCGTAGACAAGGCCGGTGAAGCCGGCGAGCTGGCGCAGCAGCTGGCTGAGCTGGCGGCTGGCATCGACCTCGGAGGCCGTGGTCTCGTGGCTGCCGGGTGTGGGGGGGCCGCTGACCGGGGCCGGGGCCGGGTCGGTTGGGGCCAAGTCGGCAGGGTCAATGTCGGCCGGGTCGATGTCGGTCTGGCCCGGGACGGTCGGGGTGGCGCGGTCCGCCATCTGCTCGGCCTCGGCGCTCAGCGCGCGCGCCGTCTCGGCCAGCTCGTCCAGCGCGGTCCAGCCATCGGTCGAGAACCGGTCGCGCACCTTGGTGGCGCAGTTGCGGGCCTGGTCGAAGAGGTTGATCAGGCTGTCGGGGATCGCCGGTTCCAGCGGATGGCCCAGCGACAGGATGAAGGGTTCGAGCTTTTGCAGCAGCGGCGTGGCCACGGGCCCGGCCTCGGTCCGGCGCAGGTGGTAGGCGCGCAGGGTGCGCAGCGCGAAATCGGCGCGTTCCACGTAGCGGCCAAGCCAGAAGAGGTTGTCCGCGGCGCGCGCCGGCAGCCGCCCGGGCAGGCGCCGCACGAAAGGCCCGTCGTCGGATCCGGCGAGGGTGGTCTCGCGGTCCACCTCGGTTTCGGACACGACCCAGACATCGGCGACCGATCCGCCGTCCTGCATCGCCAGCGCGGTCGGATCATCCGTCCGGCCGATGCGGGCATAGCCGCCGGGCATCACCGTCCAGCCGGTCTTTGTCCGCGCGGCAAAGACCCGCACGATCACCGGGCGCGGCACCAGCTGGCCGTCGATCATCGCCGGCGTGGTCGACAGCGTCACCGCCTCCTGGCCCACAAGCGTGCTGCCCTCGGCCTCCAGCCAGTCGCCGATCGGCACCTGCGCGGCGGTGCGGAACTTGCCGCCCAGCGCGGTGGAGGCGTCGATGTCGAAGGGCAGCTTGGTCGACAGCGCCGGTCCGATCATCATGCGTTCCAGGTTCTGGCGCACGTATTGACGTTCAGAGGCCTGCCCGCACCACCAGGTGGCGATGTTGGGCAGCTTCAGCTCTTGGCCCGTCAGCTCGCGGCAGATGCGCGGCAGGAAGGCCATCAGCGCCCGCGCCTCCAGCACGCCGGAGCCCAGGCAATTCATCATCGTCACGTTGCGGCTGCGCAGGGCGCTGACCATGCCCGGCGTGCCAAGGGCGCTGTCCTCGTCCAGCTCCAGCGGATCGGCAAAGCGGCTGTCGAGCCGGCGCCACAGGACCGAAACCGGTTCCAGCCCGTTGACGGTGCGCACCATCAGCCTGCCATCGACGACCTTCAGGTCCTCGCATTCCAGAAGCATGACGCCGAGGTAGCGCGCGATATAGGAATGTTCGAAATAGGTGTCGGTGTTCTGGCCCGGGGTCAGGATCGCCACCCGCCCCTCCGGATCGCGGCGCTGGTCATAAAGCGACGACCGGAACTGCCGGAAAAAGCCCGCCAGCCGTTCGATATGGGCGCGCGCGTAGAAATCCGGGAAGACCCGGGCCGTGGCCATGCGGTTTTCCAGCGCGAAACCCGCGCCCGAGGGTGCCTGCGTCCGGTCGCCCAGCACGAACCAGCTGCCATCCGGAGAGCGTCCGAGCTCGAACGCGAGGAAGTGCAGGAAATGATCCGATTGCGGCTTCAGCCCGACGATGGGGCGCAGCCATTCGGGGTTCTGCGCCACCAGCGAGGCGGGGATCGCGCCGGATTTCACCAGGTTCGCATCGCCGTAGAGATCGGCCATGACCCGTTCCAGCAGGTCGGCGCGCTGGGCGATGCCCTCGGCCAGATCGGTCCATTCGTCCTGGGCGATGACCACCGGGAAATGGCTGAGCGGCCAGGCGCGTTCGGTCGATCCGCTGTCGGAATATTGCCGGTAATAGACACCGGCGTCGCGCAGGTACTGGTCGCCGCGGGCAAACCGCTGGGCCAGCGCCTCGGGCGAGAGGCGGGTCGCATGTTCGATCAGGGGCCGCCACACGGGACGCAGGGAGCCATCGGGCTTGAGAAGCTCGTCCGCCACGCCGTCCGGCGGGTCATAGCCCTCGACGAGGGCCGGAATGCGGCTGCGGTCGTCCGACCGCCACTTTCTCACCTTCGAATTCCCCGTTCACCTGCGTGTTGGAAACCCTGCGCGCAGCCCGCCCCTGCTTTGGGCGCGGCCCGGCACCGGTTCCATTGTAGTCCCAGTTCCATGACCAGTCCGTCAACCGGTCTGACGGCCCCCCTGACCGTCCATCGCGGCCCGCACGCGGGCGCGCCCGCCAGAGCCCGATCCCCTATCCGATCCCTGCGTCACCCTGCAAGCCTGAGACGCGCATCCGGGTGACATCCGTCAGGCCCCGGCCCCGGCCCCGGCACCAAGGCCAAGGCCAAGGCCGGGAAGATTACAGCCCCGGTGCGCGGCGCAAATCCAGTGTCATCGGGAAATCGGGATGGGTGCGTTCCACCGCCGGCCAGTAGCTGCCGGGCGTGTGGCCGAATTTCTCGAACCGGGCCAGCCGGCGCGCGTCGGCCTCGTTGGTGTTGATCGGGAAGGTGTCGTAGTTGCGCCCGCCGGGATGCGCCACGTGGTAGGTGCAGCCACCAAGCGACCGTCCGGTCCAGGTGTCGAAGATGTCGAAGACCAGCGGCGCGTTCACCGGCAGCACCGGGTGCAGCGATTCGGCCGGCTGCCACGCCTTGAAGCGGACGCCGCCGATGGACACACCGCTGCGTCCCGTCGCGGTCAGCGGCACGGCGCGCTGGTTGCAGGCGACGATATAGCGGTCGGGATCGTTGGATGTCAGCTGCACCTGCATCCGCTCGACCGAGCTGTCGGTGTAGCGCACGGTGCCGCCGATGGCGCCGCGTTCGCCCATCACGTGCCAGGGCTCCAGCGCCTGGCGAACCTCGAGGTGCACGCCGTCGTATTCGACCTCGCCGGCGAAGGGGAAGCGGAACTCGGTCTGGGCCTCGTACCATTCGGGGCGCAGGTCGAAGCCGTGCTCGGACAGGTCGCGGAGCACGTCCATGAAATCTTCCCAGACAAAATGCGGCAGCATGAACCGGTCATGCAGCGCCGTGCCCCAGCGCACCGGCTTGCCCTTGATCGGGTTCAGCCAGAACCGCGCCAGAAGCGCGCGGATCAGCACCTGCTGGGCAAGGCTCATCTTGGCGTCGGGCGGCATCTCGAAGCCGCGGAATTCGACAAGGCCGAGCCGGCCGGTGGGCCCGTCGGGCGAATAGAGCTTGTCGATGCAGATCTCGGCCCGGTGGGTGTTGCCGGTGACGTCGATCAGGATGTTGCGCAAGAGCCGGTCCACCAGCCAGGGCTGGGGCGGCTGGCCCTCGTGCGGGGCGGGGATCTGGGACAGCGCGATTTCCAGCTCGTAGAGCGTGTCGTGCCGGGCCTCGTCGATCCGCGGCGCCTGGGAGGTCGGGCCGATGAAGGTGCCCGAGAACAGGTAGCTGAGCGACGGGTGCCGCAGCCAGTGCAGGATCAGCGAGCGCAAGAGGTCGGGCCGGCGCAGGAAGGGGCTGTCGTTCGGGGTTTCGCCGCCCACCACGACGTGGTTGCCGCCGCCCGTGCCGGTGTGCTTGCCGTCGATCATGAACTTGTCGGCGCCCAGGCGGGTCTGGCGGGCCTCCTCGTAGACGGCGTTGGTGATCTCGACGCACTCTTCCCAGGAGGTGGCGGGGTGGATGTTGACCTCGATCACGCCCGGGTCGGGTGCAACCTTGATGACGTTGAGCCGGGGATCGTGGGGCGGGGTGTAGCCCTCGACATGGACGGGCAGGTCCAGCGCCTTGGCGGTGGCCTCGACCCGGGCCAGAAGCTCCAGGTAATCCTCGAGCGCCTCGACCGGGGGCATGAAGACACAGAGCCTGCCGTCGCGGGGTTCGACCGCGATTGCGGTGCGCACGGCGCCGCCGTCGGGATCGCCGGCATCTTCGGGCATCAGGCGCTGGCGGTTCATCTCCTGCCGTTCGCCCAGGTCCTGGCCCGCCTCAGAGGGCTGCGCGCGGCCTTCGGTGACCTCGGGCAGGGTCTCGGCCTCTTCCTTCGCGATCCGTTCCAGAGTCTTCAGGATATCGGCCTTCTGCTTTTCGACCTCGCTCAGGTAGTCGGGCAGGTCCTCGCGCTCGACCGTGGGGTCGGTCGGGTAGGTGTAGGGATAGGCGTTGGGCGGGATATAGGGCAGCGAGCCCAGCGGCAGGCGGAAGCCCACGGGGCTGTCGCCGGGGATCAGGTAGAGATGCCCGCGCCGGGGGCGCCAGAGTTCGGAGCGCCAGCGTTCGGTCTTCGCCTTCGACTGCCAGCGCTGGATCGGCAGGACGAACCCGGCCGGATCGCCCAGGCCGCGGGCGAAGACGCGGGCAATGCGGGCGCGCGCCTCGGGGTCCTTCAGCTTGGGATCGTCGGGGGTGACATTGGGCGGCAGTTCGGCCTCTTTCAGGATCCATTCGACGGGATCCTCGTAGGCCGGCTGCACGTAGTCGGGATCAAGTCCGAGCTGATCGGCGAAGGTCTTGAGGAAGAGGCCGCTTTTCTCGGGCGTGACACTGGTCTTGCTGTCCTCCAGCGCGACCATGTCGGCGTCCTTCCAGATCGGCACGCCATCGCGTCGCCAGTAGAGAGAGAAGGTCCAGCGCGGCAGCGTTTCGCCCGGGTACCACTTGCCCTGACCGTAATGCAGCATGCCGCCGGGGGCAAAACGGTCGCGCAGGCGGCGGATCAGCTGATCGGCGAGGCCGCGTTTCATCGGCCCGACGGCGGCGGTGTTCCATTCCTCGCTCTGGAAATCGTCGATCGACACGAAGGTGGGCTCGCCGCCCATGGTCAGGCGCATGTCCTGATCCTTCATCACGGCGTCGACCTTGCGTCCCAAAGCGTCCAGCGCCTGCCAGCTCTCTTCCGAGAACGGCTTGGTGATGCGCGGATGTTCGGCGACGCGGGTCACCTCCATCTCGAATTCGAACTCGGTCTCGGTGTCCTTGTGGCCCGAATAGCCCCCGACGATAGGGGCCGCGTTGCGGTAATGCGGGGTGGCGGCCAGCGGGATGTGGCTTTCGCCGGTCAGCAGGCCCGAGGTGGGATCGAGCCCGATCCAGCCGGCGCCGGGCAGGTAGACCTCGCACCAGGCGTGCAGGTCGGTGAAATCGTGATCGGTGCCCGAGGGTCCGTCGAGCGCCTGCAGGTCCGGCTTCAACTGGATCAGGTAGCCCGAGACGAAGCGGGCGGCGAAGCCCAGGGACCGCAGGATCTGCACCAGCAGCCACGACGTGTCGCGGCAGGAGCCCTTGCCTATGGTCAGCGTCTCGTCCGGGGTCTGCACCCCGGGCTCCATGCGGACGATGTAGTCGATGTGCTGCTCGAGCTTGCGGTTGACCTCGACCAGGAAGTCGATGGTCTTTTCCTTCTTGCGCGGGATCGTCTTGAGGTAGGCGTCCAGCGCCGGGCCGGTTTCCTCGGGCGTGCGGTAGATCGACAGGTCGGTGCCCAGGTCCTCGGGGTAGTCGAAGGGCCAGAATTCGGCGGTGTCCTCGATGAAGAAGTCGAACGGGTTCCAGACCGTCATGTCGGCGACGAGGTCGACCTCGATCTTGAACTCGCGCACCGGCTCGGGAAAGACGAAGCGGGCCAGCCAGTTGCCGTAGGGATCCTGCTGGTGGTTCACGAAATGGGTGCCCGGGCTGACGCGCAGGGCATGCGAGATCACGCGAGTCCGGTTGTGCGGCGCCGGGCGCAGGCGGATGATCTGCGGAGAGAGGGTGACCGGGCGGTCGTACTTGTAATGAGTGACGTGCCGGATGCTTGCCTTGATCGCCATGTCAGCGCCCTGTCCTTGGTGTTTGGAACGGTCGTCTCTCACCTGAGGCGAGGGCGGCCGACTTGTAAACCCTGCGTTTGGAGAAGCCGGGGCGCTGTGCCACGGATCCCGCAGCCTGCCTACGGCTTGGTCGTGCGGTGTCCGGCGGGGTGCCGGTGGGCGTCGATGGGCATGGCCGCCACCGGGGGCTCCCGCCCGCTGCGCCCCGATCTGCGATCGGACCCCGGCGGTTGGGCCCGGCCCTGCGCCGTGCCGGCGCAGGGCGGTGGCGCCCCGGTGCAGGGAGCCGCCCCATGATCCCGCGCCGACCGCCGCGCGCCCCGCAGGGGCGCGCGGCCGGGCCCAACGCCCGGTCTCGTCCGGCGAAGCCGGGCGGGGGCGCGGGGGCGGGAGGACGCGACCCGCCGTTCAAGGGTCTACGAGCGGGCCCTTGCCGGGACCGCGCCGGCGATGTTCGACAGTCGGGGCGCGGACGGGACGGTGCCGGCGCCCGGCTGGCGCCTTCGCCGGTGGCGTCACGGCTGGGCGGAACGACATTTGTCACACGACATAACAAGGGGCGCCCCCGAAGGCGCGCCCGAGGTATCGTTCAGCGGGTGGCGGCGGGCCTGCCGGCCGACCAGGACCTCAGCCCAGCCACCAGATCTCGCGGTAGCCCCGGCGCACCTTCCCGGCGCTTTCCAGCCGCGACAGGATCCGCGAGACCGCGCCGCGCGACAACACGCACATGTCGGCCAGCTGCTCCTGCGAGAGCGGGATCGGCGTGTCGCGACCCAGGCTGTCGCCCAGCCGGCGCAGCACGGCCGACACCCGGTCCTCGGGCCGGGTCAGCATGAGGTCATGCGCGGTCTGCACGGCGATCATCGAATTCGCCGCCGACAGCGCCGCCAGCCCGCGCCAGAGGTCGGGCTGCATGTCCGCGATCTCCTCGATCACGGGCAGCGGCAGGTAGGCCAGCCGCGCTTCGGTCAGCGCCATGGTCGTCACGCTGCGCGGCTGCCGGGTCAGGGCCGAGGTCTCGCCGAACCACGATCCCGGGCCCAGAAGGTGCCCGATCAGCGGTGTTTCGTCCCAGCTCATCACGGCCACGACACCGCTTACCACGCGGTAGATTCCGCCCGGCGGCTCTCCGTGGTCGTAGACGCGGACACCGCGCGCTGCATGCACGATCCGTGTACTCGACATGATCTGTCGGGACAGACCGTCGGGCAGGGTCATGAGCCAGCTTGCAGGCTCAGACCTTTGCAAATGGTCGAGTGACATAGAAGGGAACCTCCCCTAACTGAGTTCCAACACATCCCAGTGCCCGTCACGTGGTCCGCGGGCATTCTTCTTGGTCTTTCAATCATCTACGTGATTTCAAAATTAAGTATGATTGTATTTCGCTGAACGAACAATGGCCCGCATGTGATTTGCGTGTCCGGTTTGCCATGCCGGGTTCTTTACCTTGCGCAGGATTTGGGCGGAACCGGGGCAGCCGCGGCCCAGTCGGGGGCCGATTCCACGATACGCAGGTGGTCGGCACCCAGGCTCGCCGCGATCAGGGCGCTTAGGTGGCCCATCGCTTCACGCAAGGTGCAACCGCTTGCGATCAAAGCGGAAAACACGTCCCCAACCCCATGCGGCACCCCGTCGAGCCGGGCGGTCTCCACCAGGGTTCCGGCCGCGTCACCTGCCTCCGGGCCGACCTCCAGAACTCCTATGGACCCGTCCGAGACCGGCACCGAGGTGATCATCGCCCGACAGCCCAAGCCTTGGGCGGCTTCGGCGGTGCAGCGCACGGTTTCAGTATACAATCCGGTCAGCCAGCCAAGTTCGTAGAGATTCGGCGTGACAATGTCGGCGCGCGGCAAGAGCTCGGTCCGGATCGCCGCGGCCGCCGCGGCGTCGATGTAAAGCCCCTTCGGGCTGTCGCCCAGGACCGGATCCACCACGACGCGCAGATCCGGGACATCCTTCCGCAGCCGGTCGATCACCCATGCAGCCAGCTCCACGTGGGCGGCCGAGGGCAGGTAGCCGGTCAGCACCGTGTCATGCCGCGCCAGCCAGCCGTTCCGGGCCAAACCCTCCACCATGCCGCGGAGATCCTCCACCGGCACCCGGTGCGCCGCGACATGCGGCCAGCCCGGATGGTTCGACAGCATCACCGTCGGCAGGGGCGTGACCGCGACGCCCAGCCTCTGCAGAACGGGCACCGCCGCCGAGAGCCCGACATGGCCAAAGGCCACCTGGCTCGACAGCGCCAGGACACGCCCCGACCGCGCCGCCTCAGCCCCGGCCGTCCCACCGCTCTGCTGCATCGCGGGTCTTCCTTCTTTCTCTGTCGCGGGTCGCCGGGCAGAGTGTCGCACGGCATATGGAACCCCGGCCGAATGCCGCCCGCTGTCCATGCGCGAGACCCTAGCCGCGCCGCCATGATGCGTCCACTGTCGACGGAGAGCGGGCGCAGGATCGCGGGCGAAGACAAGCGGGCGGAGGCACGGCGAAAGATGACGGCACAGCGTCGGGCGGCCGACAGGGGCCGGACCGCGCTGTGCCGCCGGCCTGACAGGTGGATCGATGTCCTGCGACGGCCCCCGCCTCGGGGCTGACCGGAATTGTGTCACATGACATCCCCGCGCCCGGAAATCCTCAGCCCCATCCGCCGCCGGATCCATGACCAAAGTCGTATTTGGCCCGCCCCGGCCCGCGGCTAGCCTTCGCCCATCCCGGGGAGGGGAGACAGACATGAGCCCCAAAGACAACGAGGGCCTCCACCGCGAGAAGATCCGCGCGGTTCGGGACGCCCTGGCCGCAGGGCTGGTCGGGCACGAACTGCTGATCGAACGGCTTCTGATCGCGGCGCTGGCCGGCGGTCACGTGCTGATCGAGGGCGCGCCGGGCCTGGCCAAGACCCGCGCCGTCACATGGCTGGCGCGCGCGGTCGACGGGTCCTTCGCGCGGGTGCAGTGCACGCCCGACCTGATGCCCGCCGACCTGACCGGCACCGCCGTTTTCCGCCCCGACACGGGCGGTTTCGAATTCGTGCGCGGCCCGGTCTTTCACAACATCGTCCTGGTGGACGAGATCAACCGCGCCCCGCCCAAGGTGCAATCGGCCCTGCTCGAGGCGATGGCCGAGGGGCAGGTGACCTCGGGCGGCGAGACCCACGCGCTGCCGGTGCCCTTCCTGGCCATCGCGACCCAGAACCCGATCGAGCACGAGGGCACCTATCCGTTGCCCGAGGCGCAGCTTGACCGGTTCCTCTTCCACGTCTCGCTGCAGCTTCCGGGGGCCGAGGTCGAACGCCGCATCCTCGACCTGGTCGAGGCCGAAAGCCAGACCGCGCCCGAGATCGCCTCGGTCGGGCTTGAGCCGCTGATGGCGGCGCGGCGCGATGCGATGGCGGTGCATCTCTCGCCGGTGCTGCGCGACTATATCGTGCGGCTGGTGATGGCCACGCGCGACGAGGCGCTGGCCGACCGGGTGGACTATGCCGTCTCGCCCCGCGGGTCCCTGGCGCTGGCGGCGGCGGCCAAGGCGCGGGCCTGGCTTGACGGGCGCGACCACGCGCTGCCCGAGGATGTGGAGGCGCTGGCCGGCGATGCGCTGGCGCACCGGCTGGTGCTGACCTGGTCCGCCCGGGCCGAAGGCCAAACGGCGCGCGCGCTGATCGCCGATATCGTCGCCCGGACGGAGGCCTTGTGACCGGCGCCGAGCTCAGGGCCCCGGAGCTGGTCGCCCTGCGCGGCCTCGCCGGGGCGGCGGCGCGGATGCCCGAGGGGCTGGGCGGTCTGCCAGGCCATTTCCGCGCGCGGCAGAAGGGGCAGGGGCAGGACGTGGCCGACATCCGCACCTATGTCCCCGGCGACGACGCCCGCGCGGTGGACCGCAACGTCACCGCCCGGACCGGTACGCTGCACGTCCGCACCCACCATGCCGACCGTGACCGCACCCTGCTGCTGGTCGCCGATTTCCGGCCCTCGATGCTTTGGGGCGTGACCCGCGCCTTCCGCTCTGTCGCGGCGGCCGAGGCGCTGGTGCTGCTGGGCTGGCGCGCGGTGGAGGCCGGCGGGCGCGTGGGCGTCGTGGCCCTGACCGCGCGGGGCCACGTGGCGGTGCCGGCGCGCGGACAGACCCGGGCGATGCTGGCGGTGATCGGCGCGCTGGTGCGCGCCCATGCCCAGGCGCTGGAGGCGGCGCGGGACGGGCTGGAGGATCCGCCGCTGGATGCCGCGCTTGAGAAGGTGCTGCGCATCGCGGGCAGGCGGGGCGAGATCTGCCTGGCCAGCGGCTTCGACACGCCCGGCCCGGCGTTGGAGATCCGGCTGGCCGAACTGGCCGACCGGGGCGAGCTGCGCCGGATCCGCATCGGCGACGGGGTGCGCGGCGGCCTTCCGGCGGGCATCTACCGGCTTTCCGATCCCGGCGGCCGGGTGATCCGCGCCGATGTCTCGGGCGAGGGGACGGAAGAGCCGGGCCAGCCCTCGGAAACCCTGCTTGATCCCGCGATGCCGCCCGCGCGGGCGCTGCAGATCCTGGACGGCGCCCATGGCCTCCGCTGATCCCGATCCGCTGATCGGCCTGCACGGGTTTCGCCTGCCGCCCGACGTGCCGCTGCAGGGGCTGGCCGATGCGGCGGCGGCGCTGGGTGTCGGGCTGGCCTTGGCCGCGCTGCTGGCCCCGCTGGTCCTGCGCCTGACTGCGCGGCGCCCGAAGGCGCCTTCGGTCGAAACCCGCATCGCGGCCCTGAAGACAGAGCCCGACGCGATCCGGGTGCCCGCGCTGCTGTCCCTCCTGCAGTCCCGCGCGCCGGAAGCCGCTGACCGGTTCCGCGCCGATCTCTACCGCCCCGGCGGATTGCCAGGGGCCGAGGCCGTGGAACAGGCCCTGCGCGAGGCCGGCTGACATGGTCTCTCTCGCCACGCCCCTGCTGCTTCTGCTGCTGCCCCTGCCGTTGATCCTGACCCGCCTGCTGCCGCCCCGACGGGGCGAGGACCCGGCGCTGGTCGCCCCCGAGGCGACGGTCAGCTGGTTCGCCGCCCATCGCCCGCCCGCGCCGCGCCGCCGCGCCCGCCTGCGCGCGGCGCTGCCGTGGGTGGCGTGGCTTTGCCTTGTGACCGCGCTGTCCGGCCCGCGCCTGGTGGTCCCCACCGCCGCGCTGCCGGTGACGGGGCGCGACCTCGTGCTGGCGCTCGATCTCTCCGGTTCGATGGTGCGCGAGGATTTCTTCCTGGAGGGACAGGAGATCAGCCGCCTCGACGCGGTCAAGCGCGTGGCCGGGGACTTCGTGCGCGGCCGGGGCGGCGACCGGGTCGGTCTGGTGATCTTCGGCTCCGACGCCTATGTCGCGGCGCCACTGTCCTACGATGTCGAAAGCATCGCGGACCAGGTGGAGGAGGCGGTGATCGGCATTTCGGGCCGGGCCACGAATATCGGCGACGGGCTGGGGCTGGCGATGAAGCGGCTGGAGGCCTCCGAGGCGGCAAGCAAGGTGGTCGTGCTGCTCTCGGACGGGGTGAACAACGCCGGGGCCGCGCGCCCGCGCGATGTGGCGCAGCTGGCCGCGGGGATGGGGATCCGGATCCACACGATCGCGCTGGGGCCGAAGGACCTGACCACGGCGGAGGAGGGCGAGCGCGGCGTGGTCGATGCCGGCACCCTGCGGGCCATGGCGGAGATGAGCGGGGGCGAAAGCTTTCGCGTGCGCAACCTGGAGGACCTGGAGGCGATGGCCGCCGCGCTCGACCGGCTGGAGGCCACCGACCGCGCGGGCGTTCCGGCCGAGATCTACCGCGCGCTCTGGATCTGGCCGGCGCTGGTGGCGCTGGCCTGCCTCGTAGCGATGCCGCTGGCCGGGGCGCTGCCAAGCGTCGGTGCCTGGCCCGGACGCCTGTTGCAAAGGCGCAGCGGCGGGGCGCCGGTCCGATCCCCGGCAACGGCGGAGCGCACCGGATGACAGGGATCGAGCTCCTCCGCCCCTGGTGGCTTCTGGCCCTGCCGGTGCTGGGCCTGCTGGCCTTCTGGCTGCTGCACCGCCCGGCGTCGCTGGGCGCCTGGAAAGCGGCGATCGACCCTGCGCTGATGGCCGCCATGGCCCGCATAGGCCGCGTGCCCGAGGCCCGCGCCAGCCGCGCCGCGCTGGTCCCGCTGGGCGCCGCCGCCTGCGTCGTCCTCGCGCTCTCTGGCCCGGCGGTCGAGGTCCGCGACGCGCCCAGCTTCCGCAACCTCGACGGCGTGGTGCTGGTGATGGATCTCTCGCCCTCGGTCACCGGGGGCGAGGCTTTGGAGCCGCTTCGCACCGCCGCCCGTGTCCTTCTTGCCCGGCTCGGATCGCGCCCCGCCGCGCTGGTGGTCTATGGCGGCGACGCCTATCTCGCGGCGCCGCTGACATCCGACACGACCCAGATCGGCCTGACCGTCGCGCTGCTGGACGAGGACATCGTGCCCGACCCCGGCAGCCGCCCGGCCGTGGCGCTGGCCCGCGCCGGGGCGCTGTTGCGCGAGGCCGAAATCGTGGCAGGCGACGTGGTGCTGTTCTCGGACGGTGGCGGGATAGACGGCGCGGCGCACAGGCAGGCGGCGGACCTGGCGGGGCAGGGCGCGCGGCTCTGGACCGTCTCGGCCGGCGCCGCCGGGGACAGCGACACCGAAGCGCTGTCCGCCCTGGCCGAAACAGGGGGCGGGGCCCTGCATGACACCGCGCAGGCCAGCGCACTGGCCGATGCCATCGCCGCCGGCCGCACCGCACGGCTGGGCGAGACGGATATCGCCATGCTCACCCTCAACGACCTTGGCCGCTGGCTGCTGCTGCCCGCCCTTCTGCTCTGCGCGCTGCTGTTCCGGAGGCGCGCATGACCTCCCTTCGCCCTCTGGCCCTGTCGCTTGCCGCCGTGCTCTGCCTGGCGCTGGCCATGGCGGTGGGCGGGCTTGCCCCCTTCGGACGGCTCGCCCTGTCGCTGGGCCTTGCCGGTCCGGCGCAGCTGCTGTTCTCCGATCCGGGCTGGGCCGGCCTTGCCGCGGCGCGCGCGGGGCAGTTCGACAGTGCCGCCGCCCGCTTCGCCCTGGTTCCCGGCGCCGATTACAACGCCGGCGTGGCGCTGGCCCGCGCCGGCCGCTACGCCGCCGCGCTCGAGGCCTTCGACCGCGCAATCGCCGCCGATCCGACCGACCACGAGGCCGCCGCCAATTTCGAACTGATCTCGCGGATCTATGCCGGCACCGCCATCTCGACCGAGGCCGCCTTTGCCATCGTCGAACGCGACAAGGACGGCCCGGTGGCCGAAGCCGAGATCGGCCTGGGCAACGCCCGCGCCTCGGGCACCGGCGACGCGGCCACCAACACCGGCACCACCCTGGGCCTGGCCGAGCTGCAATCGCGCGAGCAGCAGGCCGTCCGCAAGCAGTTCGACGACCGCTTCATGCTGGCCAACGACCGCTGGCTTCGGACCCTGGCCGACGTGCCGGGCGAATACCTGGCCGCCCGCATCCACGAGGAGCGCAAGCGCCGCGCCGCCGCCGGCCTCTCCCCGCCCGACCCGGAGGATCCGCGATGAGCCAGCGCGTCCTCCTCTCGCTCCTGTGCGTCCTTGTGGCCCTGGCCCCGATCCGCACCCGCGCGCAGGACATCCAGCCCGGCGACCTAAGCCTGACCCTGCGCGTCGAACCCGGCCCTGAAATCCCCTTCGTGGGCGAGATGGTCCTTGTCACGCTCGAAGGCGTCTTCCGCCTGCCGATCATCCGCGAACAGATGATCCAGCCCACGCTCGACGGTTTCTCCTGGATGCAGCTGGGAACCGATTACTGGTCCGATCAGCGTGTCGACGGCTACCCGGTCAAGGTCTTCCGCCGCCGCATGGCGCTGTTCCCGGAACGGGCCGGCGCGCTAAAGATCGGCGCCTTCACCCACCGCCTCACCCTGCTGGGGCCGCACAACAAATGGGTCGAACACGACATCAGCTCCGAGCCGGTGTCGCTGGAGGTTGCCCCGCATCCGCAGGTCGACGGCTGGTGGCTTCCGGTGCGCCAGCTGCGGGTGTCGGATGACTGGTCCAACGCGCCCGACCAGCTGGGCGAGGGCGAAGGCGTGCTGCGCATGATCCGGGTCGAGGCGCTGGGGATCTCGCCCGACCTACTGCCGCCGATGCCCGAGATGACGAGCCCCGGCGCGGTGATCTTCCCGCATCCCGAAAAGCGGCTGGTGGACCTGTCGGCGCAGGGGCCTATCGCGGTCGCCTTCTGGCGCTGGACGGTGATGCCGCAGACCCCGCCCTCGGCCATCGTGGAGCCGATCACCATCGATTTCTTCGACACCACCCGGCGCGAGATGCGGCGGGTGACGATCTCGCCCCAGCGGGTGGCGGTGGAGGGCGCGGCCATGGCCGATTTGCCGCCGCCGCAGGGGGCCGGACGCGCGCGGGCCGGGCTGATCCTTGGCGGGCTCGGGGCGGGGCTTGCCGCGGGGCTCGTGCTGCTTGTGCTCGGCCGTGCGCCGGGCCGGCGCGACCAGATCCTGAGGCGCCTGGGCCTGCATCCCGACCAGCGCGCGCTGGCCCGCGCCGCACGGCGCAGCGACGCCGCCGGCGCATGGCGCGCGGCGCGCCGGCTGATGCGGCACCACGCGGTGGGCGAGGCGGGCCAGGCTGCGATGAGGCAGCTTGAAACCCATCTTTTCGGCCCGGACCCGACCGCCCCCGACCTGCGCCGTTTCCGGCAGGTCTTCACCGGCGCGCTGGCGGACTGACGCCTCGGCTTCGGGTCGTTACACCGTCTCGATCGCGATGGCCGTCGCCTCGCCCCCGCCGATGCAGATCGAGGCCACGCCCTTCTTCGCCCCGCGCGCCCGCATCGCGCCCAGCAGCGTCACCAGGATCCGCGCCCCCGAGGCGCCGATCGGATGGCCCACCGCCACCGCGCCGCCATGGACGTTCAGCCGCTCGTGCTCGATCCCCAGCTCCTTCATCGAGGCCATGGCGACCACCGCGAAGGCCTCGTTGATCTCGAAGAGGTCGACCTCCTCCAGAGTCCAGCCGATCTTCTCCATCAGCCGCTGCTTGGCGTAGATCGGCGCCGTGGTGAACCAGCCCGGCTCTCCGGCATAGGACGCATGCCCCACGATCCGCGCCAGCGGGGCCAGACCCAGCTTTTCGGCCTGGCGCGCCGTGCCCAGCACCAGCGCCGCCGCGCCGTCGTTGATCGACGACGAGGACGCCGCCGTGATCGTCCCGTCGCGCTTGAAGGCGGGCCGCAGGTTGGGGATCTTGGCGGGGTCGATCTTTTGCGGCCCCTCATCCTGGCGCACCTCGGTCTCGCCCTTGCGGGTCTTCACCGTCACCGGGGCCAGTTCCCAGTCGAAGGCGCCGCTCTCGGCCGCCTGCTGCGCGCGGGTCACGCTGGCGATGGCATAGGCATCCTGATCGTCGCGGGTGAACTGGTAGCGCTCGGCGCAGTCCTCGCCGAAGGTGCCCATCGACCGCCGCGTGCCGTCGGGCCCGATGTCATAGGCATCCTCGAGCCCGTCCAGCATCATGTGATCGAGAACCTTCGAATGCCCGATCCGCGCCCCGCCGCGTTCGTTCGGCAAGAGGTAGGGCGCCCCGGTCATGCTCTCCATGCCCCCGGCCACGGCCAGGTCGACGCTGCCCGCCACCATCGCGTCATGCGCCTGCATCACGGCCTTCATCCCCGATCCGCAGACCTTCGACACGGTGGTACAGGGCACCGTCACCGGAATGCCCGCGCCCAGCGATGCCTGCCGCGCCGGCGCCTGGCCCAACCCGGCCGAAAGCACGTTCCCCATCAGCACCTCCTGCACCGCCTCGGGCGCCACGCCGGCCCCCTCCAGCGCCGCCCGGATCGCGGTCGACCCCAGCTCGGTCGCCGGCACGCCGGAAAACGCCCCCTGGAACGCGCCCAGAGGCGTCCGTGCCGCACCCAGGATCATGATCGGATCGCTTGGCCTGTTCCCGTCCATCTCGCTTATCCTCCTCTGTCGCCGGGACCCGTCCCCGGCCCTTTGCCCGCGATCCTAGGCGCGTCCCGCCGCCTCCGCCAGCCCGGTCCGCGCCGTGGGCAGCGCCCCCATGACCCGCCCGCCTGGGGCACAGCCTCATGCCCGCGGGTGCAATACCCGCCCGATCACGTTCAGCCCAGGATGCAGACATCGTCGTCGATGGCATCCCAATCCTCGACATAGGGGTATTTCCCGAAGGTCGCGATGCCGACGAAGGGCAGGTTCAGCCGGCCGCCCTGGTAGCCGTGGCTCACGCGTCGCCTCCCTGGAAATAGGTCACCGGATCGAAGCCGGACGGCCGGCCGGGCAGCGACAACACGGGATGCGACGGCGCCGTCTCGGCGATCACCTGTCCGCGCCGCATCACGATCCGGGGCGCGGCGCGCAGGCGGATCACCTCCCAGGGCGAGGTCGCCTCGTGCAGCAGCAGGTCGGCCGATGCGCCCTCGGCCAGGCCCAGATGATCCAGCTTCATGATCTCGGCCGGCGCGGCGGTGACGTTGCCGAAGGCCGCCGCCAGCCCCGCCGGGCTGGTCATGTGCACCACATGCGCGGCGATATAGGCCACGTCGGCCAGCGCGGCCCGGCCCAGCGGATACCACGGGTCCAGCACGCAATCCTGCGCGAAGCCCACCGTCACCCCGGCCTCCATCAGCTCGGCCACCCGGGTCAGTCCGCGCCGTTTCGGATAGGTGTCGAACCGGCCCTGCAGATGGGTGTTCACCGCCGGGTTGCTGGCCACGTTGATGCCCGAGGCCGCGATCCGCGTGATCAGCCGCGCGGCATAGAAATTGTCCATCGAATGCATCGAGGTCAGGTGCGAGCCCGTCACCCGGTCATGCAGGCCCAGCCGCTCGGCCTCGTAGACCAGCGTTTCGACATGGCGCGAATTCGGGTCGTCGTTCTCGTCGCAATGCATGTCGACCATGGTGCCGCGCTCCGCCGCGATCTCGCAAAGTGCGGTGATCGAGGCGCGGCCCAGCTCTGCCGTCTTTTCCAGGTGCGGCGCGCCGCCGACCACCTGAAACCCAAGGTCCAGCGTCTCGCGGATCGTGTCGCCCATGGTGTCGCGGCAGAAAAAGCCCATTTGCGGGAAGGCCACCAGCTGCAGATCGATGTAATCGGCGACCTCCTCCTTGATCTCGGCCAGCGCCTTCGCGGCCACAAGGTCGGGGTCCGTCACGTCGACATGGGTGCGCACGGCCAGCAGCCCCTGGCTGACGGCGATGTCGAAATAGCGCCGCGCGCGTTCCTTGTAGCCTTCGAAGGTCAGGTCCGGCGCCATCCGGGCCCAAAGCGCGATGCCCTCGGCCAGCGTGCCGCTTTCGTTGTATTCGCCGTTCATGCCCAGCGACAGCGTCGCGTCCAGGTGGAAATGGCAATCCACGAAGGGCGCCGAGACAAGTCTCCCCCGGGCGTCGATGACCCGCGTGGTCTCGGCGGCGGCAAGGCCGGGGGCGATCCCACTGATGCGGCCCTCGCGGATGCCGATATCGATGCCGGTGCGCCCGTCGGGCAGGTTTGCGTTTGTGATCAGCGTGTCGAAGCTCATGCGCCCCATTTCCATGTCCGGGCCCCCGGCGGGCCGCGCCGGCCGGCACGAGGGGCGATGTCCTGGCGGCGCAAGCGTGCCGCCGTGGGGCGGATGATCGGGGAAGTTCCCGTCGGGCACAAGCGCGGCGCCGGGCTTTGGACGGCGGGCGGGGAACAGGGCGGTTTGTTTGGGCACCCCGGGTGGAGGCCTCCGGGGCCCGCGCGCCCGGCGAATGGGCAAACCGGCCGCCGACAGGGGCAGCGAGCGGTTTAGTCGTCGCGGCGCGGGACGTCCGGCGAGGCAGGGATTGCATGATCGGACCTCAGGCGCAGAGTTAGGGGCCACAGGCAGGAGCGGCAGAATGACGACAGGATCAACGACAGGCCGGACTCCGGTCCGGGACGAGGCGCAAGGCCCATGCTGATCGCCCATCTGTCAGATCCGCACATGCGCGCGGCCGGGCAGCTCTACCAGGGGCTGGTGGACACCAACGCGCTCTTCGATCTGGCGCTCGACACGCTGCTGGCACTGGACCCGGCGCCGGATCTTGTCATCATCGGCGGCGATCTCGTCGACGAGGGGGCGGAGGCGGACTATGCCGTGGCCGCCGAGAAGCTCTCTCGCATCCCCATGCCGGTCCACGCGATCCCCGGCAACCATGACGACCGCGAGACCTTCCGCCGCTGTCTGCAGCATCTCTCCCCATCCCCCGAGGGCCCGCTGCATTTCATCGCCGACGGCCCGCTGCGGGTGGTGGGTTTCGATATCACCGTGCCGGGCGTGCATCACGGGCTGGTGGACGAGCCCGCCGCCGCATGGCTTGATGCGGTGCTCGGGCAGGCGCCCGACACGCCGACCCTGGTGCTGATGCACCAGCCGCCGATCCTGACGGGGATCGACTGTATCGACACCTACAATTGTCAGGGCGCCGGGCTGCTGGAGGCCGTGCTGACCCGGCATGCCCAGGTCGAACGCGTGCTTTGCGGTCATGTCCACCGCCATATCCAGACCGTCTTTGCCGGGATCCCGCTGATCTGTGCGCCGGCGACCGCGACGTCGATCGCGCTGCGGCTGGCTCCGGGCGCCGAACCGGCGTCCTTTCTCGAACCGCCGGGGCTGCTGCTGCATGACTGGCGCGGGCCGGGGCGGCTGATGACGCATTCCCTGCCGGTGGGGCGGTTTCCGGGGCCGTTTGCGTTCTTCTGATCCCCGCCGGGGCGTGCGCGGTGCCGGCGATACCCCCTGTCCTCGGCCCGCAATCCCCTGCATTCGGCGCCCGAAGCACCCCGCGCGGTCCTGCCACGCTTGACCATCCGGGCCTGAAAAGCGATGACCTTCGCCGAAACGCGGCCCTGCGCGGGCCGGTGAGGACGGGAAGGAACCCTGATGGCCGAGAGCAAGCCCGCCCCTGCGGCACCGGCAAAGACGGCACCGGGCAAGACCGAGCCGCGCGAGAAATCGAAGAAGATCGGCTCGCTGGGTGCGCTCTGGCCCTTCATGCGGCCCTACAAGCTGCTGATCGCCCAGGCGATCCTGGCCCTGATCCTGACCGCCTGCGTCTCGCTCGCGCTGCCGCTGGCGGTGCGCCGGGTGGTGGACAATTTCCGCACCGGCCAGTCCGAGCTGCTGGACAAGTATTTCCTCGCCGCGCTTGGCATCGCCGCGCTGCTGGCGATCGGCACGGGCCTGCGCTACGCGCTGGTCACGCGGCTGGGCGAACGGGTGGTGGCCGATATCCGCAAGTCGGTGTTCAACCGCGTCATCGGCATGAGCCCGGCCTTCTACGAACAGATCATGACCGGCGAGGTTCTCTCCCGTATCACCACCGACACCACGCTGATCCAGTCGGTCGTGGGGTCTTCGGTCTCGATCGCCTTGCGCAACATCCTGATCTTCATCGGCGGGCTGGCACTGATGATGCTGACCTCGCCCAAGCTCAGCGGGCTTGTCCTGCTGCTGGTGCCGCTGGTGGTGGTGCCGATCCTGACGCTGGGCCGCCGCCTGCGCGCGATCTCGAAGGAGAACCAGGACTGGATCGCGGCGTCGTCGGGCAACGCCTCCGAAGCGCTGTCGGCGGTGCAGACGGTACAGGCCTTCACCCACGAGGGGGCCAGCCGCACGGCCTTTGGCGATGTGACCGAAACCTCCTTCGACGTGGCCCGCAAGCGGATCCGCACCCGCGCGGCGATGACGGTGATCGTGATCTTCCTGGTGTTCTCGGGCATCGTCGGCATCCTCTGGGTCGGCGCCATCGACGTGCGCAGCGGCCTGATGACCGAGGGCACGCTGGTGCAATTCGTGATCTACGCGGTCATGGTCTCGGGCTCGGTCGCCGCCCTGTCCGAGATCTGGGGCGAGCTGCAGCGTGCCGCCGGCGCCACCGAGCGGCTGGCCGAGCTGCTGCAGCTGGAAGACAGCGTGCAGGACCCGGCCGCGCCGCAGGCCCTGCCGACCCCGGTCCGGGGCGAGATCGCCTTCGAGGACGTGGCCTTCCGCTATCCCTCGCGGCCCGACCGCGCGGCGCTGGACGGGGTCAGCCTGCATGTCGCCGCCGGCGAGACGGTGGCCTTCGTCGGCCCCTCGGGCGCGGGCAAGACCACGATCCTGCAGATGCTGCTGCGCTTCTACGACCCCGACGCGGGGCGGATCACGCTGGACGGCGTGGACCTCTCGGCGGTCACGCGCGGCGATTTCCGCGCGCAAATGGCGCTGGTGCCGCAGGATCCGGTGATCTTCGCCGCCTCGGCCCGCGACAACATCCGCTTCGGCCGCCCCGGCGCCAGCGATGCCGAGGTCGAGGCCGCCGCGAAGGCCGCCGCCGCGCATGAGTTCATCACCGCCCTGCCGGAGGGCTACGACAGCTATGTCGGCGAGCGCGGCGTGATGCTGTCCGGCGGACAGAAGCAGCGCATCGCCATCGCCCGCGCGATCCTGCGCGACGCGCCGGTGCTGCTGCTGGACGAGGCGACCTCGGCGCTGGACGCGGAAAGCGAACGCGCGGTGCAGGAGGCGGTCGACAGGCTGTCGGAAGGGCGCACCATGCTGGTCATCGCCCACCGCCTGGCGACCGTGAAGAAGGCCGACCGGATCGTTGTGATGGAAGACGGCCGCATCGTCGCCCAGGGCAGCCACGATGCGCTGGTGGCACAGGGCGGGCTGTACGCACGCCTCGCCCGGCTGCAGTTCACCGACGGCATCGCCGCCGAGTAAGCCGGGGGCCCGCGCTGCGCGCGCAGGGTATCGGTGGCGCCCCTTCGGGGGGCGCGGGGCGGGCGCTGCGCGCCCGTCCTCTCAGTCCCGTCACATGGCCGGTACGCCGGTGCGCGGCGCTCTGCCACCCTGCGGGTAGCGTAGCGTCAGGACGGGGGGCCAAGGCTTGGCGCACCCCGGTCTTTGACATATCGTTTTCCCGAGGGGACACCGGGCCATAACGCGCCCGAACGGGAGGGACACGCCATGGACATGGCACCGATGGCCGAGAAAATTCAGATCGAAGCCGAGATGGACTGGGACGCACGCGATGTGCCGAAGACCATCCACCAGATGCTCTCCCGCACCGCCGCGGCCTATCCGGACAACAAGGCCGTCAGTTTCCAGCTGACCTCGGGCCCCGCCGACAAGGCCGAGACGCTGACCTACCGCCAGCTGCTGGACCGGGTCACCCGCGCCGCCAACCTGTTTCGCGCTCAGGGCGTGGAGGAGGGCGACGTCGTCTCCTACATCCTGCCCAATTGCACCGACACGCTGGTCACCTATCTTGGCGGCGCGGTGGCCGGCATCGTCAACCCGATCAACCCGCTGCTCGAGCCCGAGCAGATCGCCGCCATCCTGCGCGAGACGAACTCGAAGGTCGTGGTGACGCTGAAGGCCTTTCCAAAGACCGACATTGCCCAGAAGGTCTCCGAGGCCGTCCGCCACGCGCCGAACGTGCGGAGCGTGATCGAGATCGACCTGAAGAAACACCTCGCGCCGCCGAAATCCTGGCTGATCCCGCTGATCCGTCCCAAGAACCCGGGCCCGCGCCACGCCGATTACCTCGATTTCGAGGCCGGGCTGGCGCGGCAGCCGACGACGCTGAGCTTCACCGACACCCCCCGGGACCGCTGCGGCTTCTATTTCCACACGGGCGGCACCACGGGCATGCCGAAGGTCGCTCAGCACATGGTGTCGGGCGCGATCTACAACGGCTGGATCGGCCAGAGGATGCTGTATGGACCGGACGAGGTGGTGATGTGCCCGCTGCCGCTGTTCCATGTCTTCGCCTGCCACGTCGTGTCCATGGGCGTTCTGATGTCGGGGGCGCATGTGGTCTTTCCGACCCCGGCGGGCTATCGCGGCGACGGGGTCTTCGACAATTTCTGGAAGCTCTGCGAGCGCTGGAAGGTCACCTTCATCTTTACGGTGCCCACGGCCATCTCGGCCAAGATGCAGCGGCCCGTCGATGCCGATCTTTCCACGGTGAAATACGCCTTCTCCGGCTCCGCGCCCCTGCCGGTGGAGCTCTTCCGCCGGTTCGAGAAGGCCGCCGGCATCGAGATCATCGAGGGCTACGGCCTGACCGAAGCGACCTGCCTTGTCGCCTGCAACCCGCTGAACGGCGAGAAGAAGATCGGCTCCATCGGGCTGCCGTTCCCCTATACCGAGGTGAAGATCCTGCGCGATGCGCCCGAGGGCCCGGTGGAATGCGCGGTCGACGAGATCGGCGAGATCTGCGTGTCGAATCCGGGCGTGGTGCCCGGCTCCACCTATATCGAGCAGGACAAGAACCACCGGCTGTTCCACCACGACATCTACCTGCGCACCGGCGACCTGGGCCGGGTGGACGCCGACGGCTATCTCTGGATCACCGGGCGCGCCAAGGACCTGATCATCCGCGGCGGCCACAACATCGACCCGGCCGAGATCGAGGAGGCGCTGCTGGGCCACGAGGCGGTGGCCTTCGCCGGCGCCATCGGCCAGCCCGATTCCCGCGCGGGCGAAATGCCCTGCGCCTATGTCGAACTGGTCTCGGGCGCCGAGGTCACGGGCGAGGAGCTGATGGAATACTGCAAGGTCCATGTCCACGAACGCGCGGCGCATCCGAAGTTCGTCGGCATCATGGACGAGCTGCCCAAGACCGGCGTCGGCAAGATCTTCAAACCGGCGCTGCGCATGGCGGCGATCACCCGGGTCTACAATGGCGCGCTCGAAGCGGCGGGCGTGCCGGCGCGGGTGGTCGAGGTGATCGACGACAAGACGCGCGGCCTGGTGGCGCAGCTCGACCGCAACGGGGCCGACGCGGCGGAGGTGGCAAAAGTGCTTGATGACTATACCCGCCCGTGGGAGTGGTCGTCCTGACAGGACATCTCACCGGGACATCATGGATTACGAGACGCTGATCGACGCCGAAACCTGGGCGTTCATCGACAGGACGAACGGCTATTACCCGCCGGACGCGACCACGCGCACGATTGCCGAGCAGCGCCGGGTCTACGACGAGATGTGCCGCGCCTTCTTCCAGGGCTATCCCGAGGGCATCTCGGCCACCGACCTGGAGGCGGACGGCGTGCCCTGCCGGCTCTACTCGGCCGGCGATCCGTCGGTGACGGTGGTATACTTTCACGGCGGCGGCTTCGTGGTCGGCGGGCTCGACAGCCATGACGACATCTGCGCCGAGATCTGCCAGCAGACCGGCTATCGCGTGCTGGCGGTCGATTACCGGCTGGCGCCCGAACACAGGCACCCCGCGGCCTTCAAGGATGCCTGGACCGCCACGCAATGGGCGGCGGCGGAGTTCCCTGAACCGCTGGTCCTGGCCGGCGACAGCGCCGGCGGCACGCTCGCCGCAGCCGTGGTGCAGCACATGCGGGGCAAGCTGAAACGGCTCCAGGGCCAGGTGCTGATCTACCCGGGCCTGGGCAGCGACCTCGACACCGCCTCGGCCCGCGAACATGCCGAGGCGCCGCTGCTGACCCTGGACGAGCTGCGCTTCTACCGCAGGGTCCGCACCGGGGGCGAGCCGCCCGCCGACGACCCGACGCTGTCGCCGCTGTGTGATACCAGCTTCAAGGGCCTGCCGCCGACGGTGATCTTCACCGCCGATTGCGATCCCCTGCGCGACGACGGCCGGCTCTACCGCGACAGGCTGCGGGAGGCGGGCGTGAAGGTCGCCTGGATCAACGAGGAAGGCCTCGTCCACGGATACCTGCGCGCGCGAACATCCGTCGCCCGCGCCCGGCAGAGCTTCGAGCGGATCTCGCTCGCGATCGAGGCGCTGGGGCAGGGGCTCTGGCCGTATTCCTGATGCGGAGCGGGAATTGGGGCTCTGCCCCCGCCGCGGCAAGCCGCGACTCCCCCGGAGGTATTTTTCCAAGGTGAAGAAGGGGCGTTGTGCCTCTAATCCTGAACGGATCGTTAATCTGGCGTTGTAACCTCTTGATTTTAAAAGGAGGGGATACTGTCCCACGCGTGGGACATGTTCGGACCCCCTGCTTCTTCTTGGCCCAAATACCTCCGGGGGAGGCGCCGCAGGCGACGGGGGCAGCGCCCCCTCAATGCCCGGCGCTTTCCATCTTGCGATGCGCCAGCACCTCTTCGAGCCAGCCCAGCTTCATCTCCGGCACCGAGCTCAGCAGCAGGTCGGTGTAATCGTCGAAGGGCGGCGCGAGCACCTCGCTCTTGGGGCCGTAGCGGACGACCTTGCCCTGGTACATGACGGCGATGCTGTCGGCGATGGCGCGGACCGTGGCCAGGTCATGGGTGATGAACAGGTAGGCCACGTTCTCCTTCTTCTGAAGGTCCAGCAGAAGCTTCAGGATGCCGTCGGCCACCAGCGGGTCGAGGGCTGATGTGACCTCGTCGCAGATGATCAGCTTCGGATCCGCCGCCAGCGCGCGGGCGATGCAGACACGCTGTTTCTGGCCGCCCGAAAGTTCGGCCGGGTAGCGGTCGATGAAACCGTCGGCCATCTCGATCTTGTCGAGCAGCTCGGCCACGCGGTCGCGCAGCTTGCGGCCCTTCATGCCGAAGTAGAATTCCAGCGGCCGGCCGATGATCGTCCCCACGGTCTGGCGCGGGTTCATCGCCACGTCGGCCATCTGGTAGATCATCTGCAGCTCGCGCAGGTCTTCTCGAGACCGTCCCGCAAGGGCGGGCGAGAGGGTGCGGCCGGCGAAGTCGATCTGGCCCTCGGACGGCGGCAGCAGGCCGGTGATCACGCGTGCGAGCGTCGACTTGCCCGAGCCGCTTTCGCCCACCACCGCCAGCGTGTGGCCCGGGGCGAGATCGATCGAGACATCCTTCAGCACGTCGTACCTGGTGCCCGAGTAGCGCGCGGTGATGTTCTTCGCGGTCAGCACCGGTTCGGCCGGCGCCTTTTCCGGGTGGTCGATCTGGCGGACCGTCACCAGCGCGCGGGTATAGTCTTCCTGCGGGGCGTTGATGATCTGCTCGGCGGTGCCGTATTCGACCTTTTCGCCATGGCGCAGCACCATGATGTGGTCGCTGACCTGCGCCACCACCGCGAGGTCGTGCGTGATGTAGAGCGCGGCCACACCGGTGTCGCGGATCGCATCCTTGATCGCGGCCAGAACGTCGATCTGGGTGGTCACGTCCAGGGCCGTGGTGGGCTCGTCGAAGACGACGAGGTCAGGCTGCGGGCAGAGCGCCATGGCCGTCATGGCCCGCTGCAGCTGTCCGCCCGAGACCTGGTGCGGGAAGCGGTTGCCGAAGGTCTCCGGGTCCGGCAGGCCGAGCTTGTCGAAGAGGCGCACGGCGCGGGCCTCGGCCTCGGATTTGGTGCAGCGGCCGTGTTGCAGGGCGGCTTCGGTGACCTGCTCCATCAGCTTGCGCGCCGGATTGAAGGCGGCGGCGGCGGATTGGGCGACATAGGTCACCTCGGCCCCGCGGAGCGCGCGCAGGCCGCGCATGCCGCCCTTCAGGATGTCGCGTCCGTTGATCCAGACCTCGCCGCCCGTGATCTCGACCCCGCCGCGGCCAAAGCCCATGGACGCAAGGCCGATGGTGGATTTGCCCGCGCCGGATTCGCCGATCAGCCCCAGCACCTGGCCCTTTTCGAGGGAAAACGAGACGCCCTTGACGATCTCGATGTCATGCGGCTTCTCGCCCGGCGGATAGACCGTGGCGCCGATCCTGAGGTTCTTCATCTCCAGCAGATCGCTCATCCTCGGCCTCCTTTCAGGCTGGTTGTCCGGTTCAGTACCCAGTCGGCGACCAGGTTGACCGAAATGGCCAGCGTTGCGATGGCGACGGCGGGGTAGAGCGCCGCACCGATGCCGTAGACGATGCCGTCGGCGTTTTCCTTCACGATGCCGCCCCAGTCGGCCTGCGGCGGTTGCACGCCGAGCCCGAGGAACGACAGGGTCGACACGAAGAGCACCATGAAGATGAAGCGCAGCCCCATCTCGGCCACCAGCGGCGAGAGCGCGTTGGGCAGGATCTCGCGGAAGATGATCCAGCGGTAGCCTTCACCGCGCAGGCGGGCGGCCTCGACGAAGTCCATGACCTCGATGTCTACCGCCACGGCGCGGGCCAGGCGGTAGACGCGGGTGCTGTCCAGAAGGCCCATGACGAGGATCAGCACCGGCACGGTGACCGGCATGACCGACAGCACCACGAGGGCGAAGATCAGCGTCGGGATCGACATCAGCAGGTCGACGAAGCGCGACAGCACCTGGTCGGCCCAGCCGCCGAGAACGGCGGCGATGAAGCCCAGGACCGAGCCGGTGGTGAAAGACAGGATCGTGGCGGCGGTGGCGATGAATATCGTCGTGCGACCGCCGTAGATCATGCGGCTGAGAAGGTCGCGGCCGATGTTGTCGGTGCCCAGAAGGTGGGCGTCGGACGACGGCTCCCATACGCCGCCGACAACCTCGGCCATGCCGTAGGGCGCCAGCAGCGGGGCGAAGATGGCCATCAGGAAGTAGAAGGCGGTCAGGATCAGCCCGATCAGGGCGGCTATGGGGATCCTCATGCGCGATCCTCCCGGGCTTTGATCGTGGTCGCGGGCGTGCAACGTGGGCGGAGAAAATTCGTCGAATTTTCTCGGGCGGTGCGGGGGGTGACAAGGCGCGCGCTCATTTCGGATGCCTCAGGCGCGGGTTGGCCAGGATCGAGATCACGTCGGCCAGCATGTTGAGCCCGATGTAGACGGCGGCGAAGATCAGCCCGCAGGCCTGCACCACCGGCACGTCGCGTTTCGACACGTGGTCCACCAGGTACTGGCCCATGCCGGGATAGACGAAGACCACCTCGACCACGACGACGCCCACCACGAGATAGGCGAGGTTCAGCATCACCACGTTGACGATCGGCGCGATCGAGTTCGGGAAGGCGTGTTTCCAGATCACGCGGAAGGTCGACAGGCCCTTGAGCTCGGCGGTTTCGATATAGGCCGATTGCATCACGTTCAGGATGGCGGCGCGGGTCATGCGCATCATATGCGCCAGCACCACCAGCGTCAGAACCGCGACGGGCAGGGCGATGGCCTCGAGCCGGGTGAAGACATCCGCGTCGGGGCGGTAGCCGATGGCCGTGGAGGGGAACCAGCGCAGCTTCACCCCGAGGAAGAACATCAGCAGGTAGCCGATCAGGAATTCCGGCAACGAGATCGAGGCCAGCGTCACGGCCGAGATCAGCTTGTCGGGCCAGCGGTCGCGGTAGCGCACCGCGAGGAGCCCGAGGAACACGGCAAGTGGCACGGCGATGATCGCCGCCCAGAAGGCCAGGAACAGCGTGTTCCGGAAGCGGGCGCCGAGGCTCTCGGCAATGTCCTGACCGGAGGTCAGCGCAGTGCCCAGGTCCCCCTGGAAGACGCCGAAGAGCCAGTCGAAGTAGCGCGTCAGCGCCGGTTCGTTCAGGCCCAGGTCCTGGCGCAGGTTGGCAAGCGCCTCGGGCGTGGCCGATTGGCCGAGAATGGATTGCGCCACGTCTCCGGGCAGGATCAACGTGCCGACGAAGATCAGGATGGAGACGAGGAACAGCAACAGCAGGCCCAGCGCGATGCGCTGGGCCAGGAGTTTCACGACGGGAGTCATCTCAGCCGACGACCCACATCTTCATCGGAGCGTAGTAGTTCATCAGGTCGAAGCCCTTGTAATCCTCGACCCAGCCGGCGACGCGATCGGAGGTGGCGTCGACCCAGTCGTTGAACATCGGGCAGATCAGGCCGCCCTCGTCGCTGACGATCTTGCCCATGTCGGCATACATCTGGGTCCGCTTGGCCTCGTCCAGTTCGCCGCGCGCGGCGACAAGCATCTGGTCGAACTGCTCGTTGAAAAACCGGGTGTCGTTCCAGTCCGCCGTCGAGAGATAGGCGGTGGAATACATCTGGTCCTGCGTCGGACGGCCGCCCCAGTAGCTGGTGCAGAAGGGCTGCACGTTCCAGACCTCGGACCAGTAGCCGTCGTTTGGCTCGCGCTCGACATCAAGGGAGATGCCGGCCGTGGCCAGCGACTGCTGGAACAGCGCCGCGGCATCGGGCGCGCCGGGGAAGGAGTTCTCGGAGGTGCGCAGAAGGATCTGACCGGCGTCGCCCGCCTTGTCGAAGTGGAACTTCGCCTTGTCGGGATCGAAGCTGCGCTGCTCCATTTCGGTGTAAAGCGGGTAGGAGGCGTTGATCGGGGTGTCGTTGCCGACCGAGCCGTAGCCGAAGAGGATCTTCTCCAGCATTTCCTCGCGGTTGATGCCGTATTTCAGCGCCAGGCGCACGTCGTTGTTGTCGAACGGCGCGGTGTTGCAATGCATGATGAAGACGTAATGCCCCGGACCGGAGGTCTGGTGCACGGTGATCCCGGGTGCGCGGGCGATCAGCCCGGCGGTGCGCGGCGGCACCCGCAGGATCATGTCGACCTGGCCGGATTGAAGGGCGGCGACGCGGGCGGTGTTGTCGTTGATGACGATGTATTCCAGCGTGTCGGCATAGCCCAGGTCACCCCAGTAGTTGGGGTTCTTCTCGGCCACGAAGCGCACGCCCATGTCGACCTCGGACATGACATAGGGGCCGGTACCGATGCCGGCGGCGGGATCGTCGAAGCCGCCGTCGGGCTGGATCATCAGGTGATAATCGGTCAGCAGGTAGGGCAGGTCGGCGTTGGGCGCGTCAAGCTCGATGATGAAGGTCTCGCCCTCGGTCCGCATCGACGAGATGCCGCGCATGATCCCCAGCGCACCGGACTTGGTGTCCTCGCCCGAGTGGCGCTCCATGGTGCGCAGGACGTCATCGGCCGTCAGCGGCTGGCCGTTGGAGAACTCGACGCCCGAGCGGATCTTGAAGGTCCAGGTCTTGGCGTCGGCCGAGGCCTCGTAACTTTCGGCCAGCTTGTATTCGATCCCGCCATGGGGCGCGAGTTCCAGCAGTGGTTCACCCCAGAGGCGGCTGACCGCGGTGGCGGTGGCGTTGGCGGCCAGCGCCGGGTCGAGGCTGTCGGTGGTGGCGCCGCCCTGCATGCCGACGCGGATCGTGCCGCCCATCTGCGGCTCCTGTGCGCGGGCGGTCTGGGCGAGGAAGGTGTTGGCTGCGGCGGCGGTCACACCAAGTGCTGCGGCCCGGCCGAGGAATTCGCGACGGCTCGTGAGACCCGCGGTCACCCGGCCGGCGTAATATGAAAGTTGGCTTTTCATTATGTGTCAAACTCCCGTTTGATTGTCCTGCGTTCTGTCGACGCAGCTGTTTCCGATATGAGCGGAGGATCGCCCAATCGGCATGGGGTCGCAAGGGTTAATCAGGTTTGTGGAGATATCGGCGCGCGGCCGTGTCTTCCTGCCCGGCCGCTGGACATCACGCGCCATCCACAGGCAAGGCGGAAGTCTCGGTGGGAAAACGGACCGGGAGAGGGAAATCTCCGGGCCCGTTTCCGGGGGGGTGCGTCGTCCTGCCTGGGGCGCCCGGGCGGTATCCTGCGCCGCCCGGACGCCCGAGCGCCCGGCCGGGCGCATGGCTTTGGGTCAGGCGATGACGGTGTCGAAGATCGACAGGTCAAGGCCCGAGGTCGCGTTCAGCGGGTCGGACGGGTCGAAGACGGTTTCGTATCCCAGATCCTCGAGCGCGGCGATCGTGGTGTTGGACAGGTAGTTGCCCGCGTTGTCGAGATAGCCGGTCATGATCTCCCGGTCGAAGGCGAAGCCGTCGTTGCCGCCTTCGTTCCAGTGGCGGCCGGCGGTCCCGCTGCCGCCGCTTGTCTCGACCGCGACGGCGCCCGGGCCGAACTCGGCATTGAAGGCGGTCCGCCCGTTTTGGCCCACGTAGTCGATCGTGTCGTCATCGCGGTCGCGGGTCAGGCCCAGCACCGTCCAGAGCGTGCCGAACCCCAGCACGTGCATCATCTCGTGGAACACCAGGTCGTCGAAAAGCCCGGCATCGGCGTAATCCTCGGCATCGGCGATATCGAATTCCATCCGCCCGGTCTTGGGCAGGAACCCGTCGAGCAGCCGAAACGAGCGCGGCCCGGCCTGACCCAGCGTGCCGCTCGGGCCGTCGATATCGGTCAGGACGGCAGTGATCTGCACGTCATCGACGCTGTCGGGGCGGAAGATCCCCGGCCCCAGAAGGTTCGCGTCGGGAATGTCTTCGGTGATGATTTCGGACAGCAGGTCGGCGGCGTCGATGAAGGCCTGTTTCAGCTCCGGGTCCCAGTCTCCGCGAAAGTCGACCTGTACGTTGAAGCCGCTGCCGTCCGGGTTGCCCGAGGTATAGCTGTCGGTGATGCCCACGAAGCTTGAGGCGAGAAGCGCCGCGTCCTGACCCGGGCCGGGCACCTGCAGCGCGGCCCCGGGGTGCAGGCCGCCCGGGGCAAAAAGCCCGCCCGCGCCGATGTCGATCTGCGGCGCGCGGTCCCAGGTGTCGCGATCGGCCCACGCCTCGCGCAGGGTCGACGCGGCGGTGCCCGGCGCGCAGCCCTGGTCCGGTTCTATCCCGGCCGCGGCGCGGGCGAAGGAGATCCAGGGGGTGTCGTCCTCTGCCGCCGGGAACGCGGCTGTGTCCGGCGCGGGGCGCGCTGACAGGATGTGTCTCATTTCGGGGGGTCCTTCTCACTGGTCACGGGCGCATGGAACAGCACTTGCCCGGAACGGGGCAGGCGCTCGGGGCCAGTGTTGCGGGAGAGACGGTGTCGGGCAAGCCCTGCCTGCCGTCGGAGCCGAGAATGCGGGGCGCGCCCTGCGAGGCGACCCCGGAGGGCCGGTCTTGCAGGTGCGGCCCGAAACGAAGCGCCCCCGGTGCGGAACCGGGGGCGGGAAAGGCTCAGAGGTTGTCGCGGGGGATGCTGTCGGTCACGTCCCGCTCATAGATCAGCCGGTCGCCCTCCCAGGCCTCCAGCCGGGCCTTGAGGTGGAAGGTCTCGGCATCCGACCACATCTCCGAGTAGGTCTCGGTCCGGATCGACCAGTCGCCGCGGCCCAGTTCCTCGGTCCAGTGGCACCGGCCCCGGGCCGACAGCGGATCGTCGGGGTGGATCGACCAGCGCTCGCGCGCGACCGTGCCGCTGATCAGCCCGTGATCGGCATCCTCGGCCTTGCCGAAATCGTCCTCGATCACCAGCGTGACCATGCCGGTGACCTGGTCCTGCTCGATCCGGCGGACATGGGCCTCGGGGCGGATCTCGTTGGTCTGCCAGGGCGTTTCGGCATCGGGCGGCGGAAAGGCGCATTCGTCGCCCTTGGCGGTGGGCCGGACGGGCAGGGCGAGGCGACCTTCGGTCAGCTGCAGCGTGCCGGCCTCGGGCGAAGGCCAGACCAGCGGCCAGTAGGCCGACGAGATCGCGACCCGCAGGCGGTGCCCCTTCGGCAGGCGATAGGCGATGTGATCGAGGTTCAGCGCGATCTCGGTCGGCGCGCCCGGTGTCAGCGGCGCGGTCTCGGCCGAGCCGTTGCGGTGCGACAGGTTCAGCACGCCGTAGGTGATCCGCGCCGAGGCGCCATCGGGTCCGACATCGCACAGCCGCACGGCGATCTGCGCCTGGGGCTTGTCCGAGCTCAGCGTCAGTGTCACGCGCGGCGCGCCGAGGATGTCGGTGTCGGCCTCTGCCGGGGGGCTGTCGAAACAGGCCGAAAGCGCGTCATCGCCGCGCTGGTCGCCCGGCATCTCGGGGCCCAGCCAGATCGCGCAGTATTCGCCCGCCGCCATGCCGCAGGTCTGGGGCGAGGCGATGGTGCGGTCCACCGGGCCGGGGGTGGTCTGCAGCCCGGTGTCGGTGAGGTGCCAGTCCTGCGTGGGGAGGTGCGAGGTCGCGCCTTCAGGCTCGGCGATCCAGCGGCCGGGGCGTTCGGTGTACCAGGTGGCCGGCGCGATCCCGTCCATCAGGTAGGCGCGGTAATCCGGGTCGTCCTCGACCCCGGTGTCGATCCCCTTCAGCCAGCGGTCCCACCAGCGCAGCGCCTCCTGCAGGAAGCCGATGCGGGGTTCGGGGGCGGCGAAATGCGGGTACTTGTGGACCCAGGGCCCGACGATCCCCTTGGCGCCGGGGAGGTTCTCGACCAGCTGCGGCACCGCGTTCTTGTAGGCATCGCCCCAGCCGCCGACGGCCAGCACCTTGGCCTTCAGCCGCGAGAAGTCCTCGCAGACGGATCCATGCTGCCAATAGGCGTCTCGGCTTTGGTGGCGCAGCCAGGTGGAGGGCAGGAAGGGTTCGTTTTCCAGCCGCTGCAGCCAGAGCTCGCGCCAGTCCTCGCGCAGCTGGGGATCGGGCGCGCGGGACGAATAGGCCCACATGGTGGCGCCCCAGCCGAGGTTCTCGTTCAGCAGGCAGCCGCCCTTGTAATGGATGTCGTCGGCGAAGCGGTCCACGGTCGAGCAGAGGGTGATCACGGCCTTCAGGGGATCGGGCTGGAGATAGGCCAGCTGCAGCCCGTTGAAGCCGCCCCAGGAGATCCCCATCATGCCCACCGTCCCCGAGCACCAGGGCTGCGCCGCGAGCCAGTTGATGACCTCCACGGCGTCGGCCTGTTCCTGGGCGGTGTATTCGTCTTCCATCAGCCCTTCGCTGTCGCCGTTGCCGCGCATGTCGACGCGGATGCAGGCATAGCCGCGCTTGGCGAACCAGGGGTGGGTCAGGGCATCGCGGGCGGTGGTGCCGTCGCGCTTGCGATAGGGAAGGTATTCCAGGATCGCCGGGACGGGATCGTCTGCGGCGTCCACGGGCCGCCAGACGCGGGCCGAAAGACGGCAGCCGTCGGAGAGGGTGATGCCGAGATCGGGAAGCTCCTCGATCTCGCGGAGGGTATTGGTCAGGTCGCTCATGGCGCGCAAGCTCTGCCGGGGCAGAGGGGGTGTCAAGCCGGGAATGTGGCCAAGGGATGTCCCACGCGTGGGACAGGAGGCGGGTGTAATGAAATCAATGGGTTCTGGAGGCGAATTAGGACTTCGTTAGGGATTGGCCGCGCGGGTGGAGGACCATCTTGGGGGGCCTCGGGGGGTGCGGGGCACGTTCGGCGGGGCGGGTGCCCTGCGATGGGCCAGATTGATCGGTCGGGTGACCGGCGGGCCGATGGCCGGGGGGGGCGACGATCGGACCGGGTGAGGTGGCGCTGGCCCGGTTCTTGCCCGGTCTTTGCCTGGCCACAGGGCTTGGTGCGTCCGGAGCCGTTTGCAGGGCGCGGCGGATCGGGCGGGTGCCCGACCGGGCCTGCCGAATTGTGGCATGAGATCCGGGGAATTGCGGCCCCGTGTTTTCGAGAGAGGGGAATTGCACGCGTGGGGCGGTGCACTGCCGCGGAATTGTCGCGGCAGTGACCTCGGGAATGGTGTTGGCATTCCCGTGCTACGTAATCAGGGCAATGGAACGGGACTTCCGTCCAATCCGCATTCCATTCCACATCAGGTATTCAAATCCGCCCGCCGGACATGCGGCGAGCGCGTGGATGTTTCGCTTCGGTGCCTCAGTTGCCCGGCGTGTTACTATCGCGATTGAGGCCGCTGACATAGGAGCCCAGATCCTTGCCGGCTTCGCCAGCCTCCTTCTTGGCCTGCCCGGGGGCTACTCCGGCCTCCTTGGCCTGCTGGGTGAGGCTCCTGACCTCGGCGCCGCCGGCGCCTTTCGGGTTGGTGTCATCGGCAAATGCGAAACCTGCGGTCATTGAAATGGCGATGGCTGTGACAGCGAGCTTTTTCATAAATCACCTCTAGGGTTTTAGATTGCATCTTAATTCCCGAAAAATGGGGGCAATCGTAATCACATGTCACTGCGGGATCCTGAAGGGGCCGGCAGTGTAAAATGAGCCTTCTTAAGGAAGGCAATTATGATTAATACCACGCTTCCCGTTCGCAGTCTGCACACTTTTTCGCCAAATTCGATGCTTTGCGTGGCAAATGCGTGGCGTGGCGCGGCGGGTATCTCGGGATTGTGCCGAGGGGTGCATTTTCTGCTTTGAATGCGGATGGTTGGCACGCGCCTGCCTTGCACGGCCCTGCGATGGACCTGACCCGGCTTGTCTGTCAGGGGCGCGGCCCGGGTGCTTTGCGTCGCCCGCACGACCCGCCGGGCGGGCCCGCAGAGACGACAAGGGCCCGCCGGCGTATGCGCTGGCGGGCCCCCTGAGAATCGTGTCGCAGTGTCAGATCACTGCTGCTCGACGCGGTCCTCTACCATCGCGCTCACCCGCGCGGCGAGTTCCTGATCGGTCTGCAGCTCCTGTCCGATCGCGGCATATTCCTCGACCGTGATGCCGTCGGCCGCCTCGATGCGGCTTTTGGCTTCGGCCTGGGCCTCGGTTGCGATCTGCTGCTGTTCTTCGGGTGTCTCGGCGGCCTGCAGATCCCGCTGCAGCTCGGCATTCATCTGGCTCACGTCGAGCGCGGCGGTGACGAAGGCGTCCAGTTTCGCATCGCTGTAATCGGCAGATTCAGCCATCGCGGCGGTTCCACCGATCGCGAGTGCGGCGGCCAGCGCGCCGGCTTTCACTGTGGTCTTAAAGGTCATGATCTTCCCTTCGTTTTTTTTCGCGTTGCTGAAGGGAGCTAGGGCGGCCCGATCGGCCTGGCAACACGGCCAGCGGAGAAACGCTGGCCGTGCCGGGAGGTCAGCATGAACTTGCCTCCCTGGCCGGGTCGGCCGGCTGTTCCCCCACGTAAAGGGCGGCGGCGCGCCCCTTGTCGCGCCGGGCGGGACGGCGCGTTGGCCGGCGGCCGGTTCGGGGGGCCGTGGCGTCAGCTGCGCAGGACCACCGCCACGTCCATCACGTTCGTGCCCGTCGGTCCCGAGATCAGCAGCGCGTCCTTTTCGGCCAGATAGGTGCCGCTGTCGGCCTTCTTCAGCGCCTCGGCCGCGCCCGGGCCCCAGGTGGTGCCGGTGACGATGCCGCCGGCGGCCTCGGTCGGGCCGTCGGTGCCGTCGGTGCCGCCGACGAGGATGGTGATGTCGTCGCGGCCCGCGATCGCCTCGGCCAGGGCCAGGGCCAGGGCCTGGTTGCGGCCGCCCTCGCCCGGGTGGGGCGGCAGGTGGACCGTGGGTTCGCCGCCGAAGATCATCACGCCGGGTTCCATCGCCGCGATCCGGGGGCCGAGCCAGGCGGCCAGGTCGGGCACGTCGTCATAGAGGCATTCCTCGTTCGCCAGCACCGGGTAGCCGGCGGCCTGTGCGGCCTCGGCCACCGCCGCGCGGGCGATGGCGTTCGAGGCGGTGCAGGTCAGCTGGCAGGCAAAGGGCGGATCTTCGGGCAGCAGGCCGATGCCGGAGCCGATCACCGCCGGGTCGTCGCCGGGCACGTCCGAGATCGTCAGCACGTCGGCATGGGCGCCGGTGAAGGCGCGCAGCAGGCCGCCGCCCTTGATCTTCGACACCTTGCGGCGTTCCACGTTCATCGCCCCGATGTCGAGCCCCCGGGCCAGCAGGTTGGCGTTGAGGCTCTTGAGGTCGTCGAGGGTGACGCCTTCGACCGGGGCCTCGGCCAGCGACGAGGCGCCGCCGGAGACCAGCAGCAAAAGGCGGCTGTCGGGGCCCATCGCCGACACGCAGTCCAGCAGCGCGCGGCCGCCGATCAGCGAGCGGTCGTCGGGCACCGGGTGAGAGGCCTCGATCACCGTGGCGCTGTCGGGGACCTCTTCGGCGTGGCCGTCCTTGGTGACGACAAGCGCGGGCACATCGGGCCAGCGGTCGAGCGCGGCGCGGGTCATGGCGCCGGCGGCCTTGCCCACGGCGACGATGCGGTCGGGGCGGTCGAGGCCGGTGAGCGCGCGGGCGACCGAGGCGTGGCCGCCGACGGCGTCGACACCGGCCTCCCACAGGCCGCGAAGGATCTGATCTGGGGTCATGATGCGGTGTCCATCCATATTGTGACGGGGCCGGCATTGGTGAGCGAGACAGCCATGTCCGCGCCGAAGCGGCCGGTTGCGACGGAGATGCCCTGGAGGGCGACCTGTTTGCAGAAGTAGTCGTAGAGCCGTTCGCCGTCTTCCGGGGCGGCGGCGGAGGAAAAGCCGGGGCGGTTGCCGCGCGAGGTGTCGGCGGCCAGGGTGAACTGCGACACGATCAGGGCCGAGCCGCGGATGTCGAGGATCGAGCGGTTCATGCGGCCGTCCTCGTCGGGGAAGATGCGGAGCTTGGCGATCTTCTGGCTGAGCTTGTCGGCCTCGGCCTCGGTGTCGCCGTCCATGGCGCAGACGAGGATCATCAGCCCGGGCCCGGTTTCGCCGATGACGGCATTGTTGACGGAGACGCGGGCCTCGGTGACCCGTTGCAGGAGCGCGCGCATTCAGGCTTTCCAGTCGATGATGTCGGCAACCTCCGCGCGGGCGGTGCGGAAGCCGTTGGCAGGGTGGTCGGGGTCCTCGTAGCCGAAGGAGATGCCGCACAGGACAAGGCGGTCGTCGGGGATCGAGAAATACGAATGCAGGAACGGGGCCTGGGCGGCCAGCGCGGCCTGGGCGATGGTGGCGACGCCAAGGGCCTGGGCGGCCAGGGTGAAGGCGGTGACGAAGCCGCCGCAATCCATCGCGCCGTAGGGACCCAGTTCGGCCGGAGAGGTCACGATGGCGACGTGGGGTGCGCCGAAGAGGCGGAAGTTCTCCAGCATCTGTCTGGCGGATCCGGCGCGGTCGCCCTTTCCGACGCCGACGGCCTCGTAAAGCTGCCAGCCGCAGGTGCGGCGGCGGTCGAGGTAGGGGCCGGAATAGCCGGTGGGAAAGGGCAGGTCGGGCGCGGCACCGGGCGCGGCGGTGGCCGAGCCGGCAGTGGCGGCCTCGCCGGTGACCTGGGCCTGCAGGGCGGCGCGGAAGCGGTCGGTTTCGGCGCCCGTGGTGACGATCAGCTGCCAGGGCTGGGCGTTGCACCACGACGGCGCGCGGCCGGCGGTTGCCACGATCTGCTCGATCACCTCGCGCGGGACCGGCCCGGGCCGGAACCCGCGGCAGGAATGGCGCGCGGCGAAGACCTCGCTCAGCGTCTGGTATTCGGGTGTCATGTTCTTGTTCTGCCTCCCCCGGCGGCAGAATGGCGTCGGGGGGCAGGATCTGCAAGGGAGGATGGCCAGAACTTGAGCCAGATCAATGTGCAAGGGCCGGCTGGCGGCTTGGCTGCCCCTTGCGAGCGACGGGTTTGAGGCAGAAGCCGCGAGCGGTTGTGGAGTGAGGGACGCCCCCGTCCGGTCCGTCCGGGCGGGGGCATTTTGCCGTTACGCCGGCGCCGCCGCGCGCCAGAGCCGGACGGGCCGGGTGCCGCGTGTTGTCGTCAGAACCCGCCTTCGCTGAGCGCGATGCCGTAGCCGACCGCTGCCGCCACGGCGAGGCCGATGACCACCGCCACGAGGATCTTGATCGCCGACCAGGGCCGCTCGCCCTGCACCTGCCCGGTGCGGCCGTTGACCACGAAGCGATAGCTTTCGCCGCGATAGCGATAGGCCGCGGTCCAGACCGGCAGCAGCACATGTTTGAAGGTCACGTCCGAGACGCGCGTTTCGATATGGTGGATGCGCTGGCGGTCGCCGCCGATGTCGAAGCGCACGTCGCGCTGGATCACGCGGTCCATGATCTCGCGCGCCTCGGTGAAGGCGTCGGGAAGCTCTACGGTATAGGCCTCGGCCCGGAAGCCGGACAGGAACTGTGGCTGGTAGGGTTCGAGCGAGGACAGATCCCAGGGCTGCAGCGCGTCGGTGTAGCGTTTGGGCAGGGAGGTGGAGCCGAGCACCAGCACGTCGTCGAAAAAGCGCGCCACGGCGCCGGAGGCGGGGCGCCAGCGGACGCGGGGGACCTGCACCTGCTGGCGCTTGCCGTCGCGCATGACGGTTCGGGTCTCGTAATAGACGGTGCCGCGTTCGCCGCGATAGCGCGAGGTCGTCTCGGCATCGAAGGTCCAGTAGGGAACGTAGATGCCGTCCATCTTGCGGCCCTTGCGGGCGTAGTCCTTCAGGCCGCTGGGCGCGAACCAGAGGCGGCCGAGCCAGTCGTCCATGGCCTTGTGGGCGGTACGTTCGTCCAGCGCGAAGGGCAGGACGCCGCGCGGCTTGATCTGGCGGTGGGTGCCGGTGTCGGTGACCACGGGCGTCGCGCAGAACGGGCATTCCGAGGCATGGGTGTCGTCGTCCAGCGTGATCTCGGCGCCGCAACCGGGGCACTTGGTGATCCGCGCCTCGATCACGTCGGCCTCTGACAGGTGCCCGGCGATGGCGGCTTTGAAATCCTGTTCGCGCAGGGCGCCGCCCTTCCAGGGGCCGGAGTCGATCGGTTCCTCGTGGCCGCAGAAATCGCAGATCAGGGCGCCGCGCTCCGGCTCGAAGCGGCAGGCGGCGCCGCAGTTCTCGCAGGGGAAGCGGTGCTCTTCCGGGCGGGACGGGTCGGACATGGGCGGGACCTCTGGCGGATCTTGGTCGGGGGGTGGGGTGATCAGAAACGGACGCCGACGCGGGCCTGGCCGCTGAGGCGGAGGCCGCTTTGCGGCGCGGGGGCGGTAGCCACCGGGCCGTGGCGCGGACCCGTGCCGGGGGGGTGCGGATAGGGGCCGGGCGCGGTGCCGGAAGCCGGGCAGCCCGCCGAGCGCGACGGATCGCAAGCAGCCGTGGCGGCGGCGCCCGAGGGGCCCTGGGCCGTGGCCGGGGCACCGGATGCGGGCATGGCGGCGGGGCCGGTCATGTTGTAACCGCCGGGCCCGCCAGCATGGGGCCCGTGCGGGCCCATGCATCCGGCCAGCAGGAGCGTCACGAGCCCGGCGACCGGGCTCATGGGCAGGATCGGCAGGGGCCGGGCCATGCTACACGCCCGGCGGCGGGGGCGGCGGCAGGATGGTGAAAAGCTGCGCCAGCTCCTGCACGTCTTCGGCGGTCTTCCAGCCGTCCTGGCCCTGGGTCCAGACATGGGTGCCGCGCTTGAGCTCTCCGGTGGTGACCATGCGGCCCATCTGCGCCTTCGAGAAGGGGCCGCGCGTTTCGCCGTTCTCGGCGATGTGCCAGACATGTTCGACCGGCGGCGGCGGTGGCGGCGGAGCGGCCGCGGCCGGGGCGCTGTAGGCCTGCTGCGGATGGGCGCCCCAGGGGCCGGGCTGTTGCGCGGGCTGCGCCATCTGCTGGCCCATGGCCATGCCCATCCCGGCGCCGAGACCCGCGGCCATGCCGCCGCCCGCGGGGTTCTCGGCCGCCGAGGTCATCGCCTCGGCCGCGGAATAGCGGGTATAGGCATCCAGGTCGCCGACGATCCCCATCGAGGTCCGCTTGTCCAGCGCCTTCTCCACCGCCGGGGGCAGCGAGATGTTCTCGATATAAAGTTCTGGGATCGACAGGCCGTAGCCCTCCAGCGTGGGCGCGATCTGCGAGGTGATGAGCTTGCCGAGTTCAGCGGTGTTGGCCGCCATGTCCAGCACCGGGATGCCCGAAGAGGCGATCACGCGCGAGAATTCCTGCACGATGATGTTGCGGATCTGGAAGGTGATCTCGGCCGTGGTGAATTCGCCGTCGGTGCCGACGATTTCCACCATGAACTTCGCCGGGTCGGCGACGCGGATCGAGTAGGTGCCGTAGGCGCGGATCCGGACCGGCCCGAATTCCGGGTCGCGCAGCATGATCGGGTTCTTCGTGCCCCACTTGAGGTCGTTGAACCGGGTCGTGTTGACGAAATAGATCTCGGACTTGAACGGCGACTTGAACCCGTGGTCCCAGTGCTGCAGCGTCGTCATGATCGGCATGTTGTTGGTCTCTAGCATGTAGAGACCGGGGGTGAAGACATCGGCCATCTGGCCTTCGTGGATGAAGACCGCCGATTGCCCTTCGCGCACCGTCAGCTTGGCGCCGTACTTGATTTCGTGGCCGTGGCGCTCGAACCGCCAGACCATCGTGTCGCGGGTGTCATCCGTCCAGTGGATGACGTCGATGAACTGGCCGCTCAGGAAATCGAAAATCGACATGGGTGGTCCTTTCCTCGTATCGGGGTCCGTCCGGGGATGCGGGACGGGACCCTTGAACCGGTGTGTGTCCTCGGGCGGGTGCGGATCCTCACAGCACCTGGCCCGTCAGCTCCCTTGCGATGATGCGGACGATCGGGCGCGCCTCGGCGGCGGTCATGCCGATGCTTAGGCGCGGATCGTACAGCATCTTCAGCAGCATTTCGTCATGGTTGGTCAGCAGCGCGAATTCGTCGTCGTCGTTGAAGATCGAGGGCCGCGCGTCGGGGCTGTCGTTGGCGGGGCCCAGGCCCTGGGCGATCTCTTCGTGGACGCAGGACTGGCGCAGCAGGTCCGGAAGCTCGGCCCGGATCAGGGCGATGGCCTTGGTATAGGCATAGGGGTTGTCGGGGGCAGAGAAGGCCAGGACCGAGCATTCGATCGTCAGAGGCATCTCGCGGATGAAGACCAGCGTCTCTTCGGCCATCGAGGGCGCCAGTTCGCGCATGCGCCGGGTCAGCTGGGTGCGGTCGTCCTCGCCCATGACGAGCACGTGGAAATTGACGTCGGTCTGGGCGCGCATCACCGGGTGGCCGGTGATCCGGCCAAGCCGGCTGGCAAAATTCGCGATCTGGGCGGCATCGTTGCGCCGCTGCTGGCTGGGCACAGAGGCGCCGAATTCGACATCCACGCGCACCGGCACGTCCCAGCGGCGCAGATGGCCCGACGGGCTGCGGCGGGGGCCGACCCCGCCGGTGTATTCGTCGTAGAAGACGATTTCCTCGAAATTCGCGGCCAGCGCGTCGGCGTCGAAGGGCGTGTCGGGTCCGCCGCCATCGATGCGCAGCAGGCCCTGGGTTTCAAGGTCGGCCTGACGCCGGCCGTAGTAGCGGACGGTGCGCAGGCTGTTGTCGGATTGCTCGGTCGGCTGCGGACGGATCGAGGCCTGCGGCGCGACGGGTTCCGGGCGCGCCGGCGGCTCGGGCTGCGGGATCTCCTCGCAGGCCATCAGCAGAAGGGCGAGACTTCCCGCCGCGAGAGACCACAGGCCCCGCCGCATGGGTCAGCCGGGAACCGCGGTGCCGGCATTGTCGCCGGTCCCGTCCTTGCGCGCCTTGGCCGAGGCCAGCGTGTCGCGCAGCTCGGTTTCCATGTGCTTGAGCTCTTCCTCGGCGGCGGCGCGGCGCTTCTTGCCCTCGTCGGCGATCTGCAGGCTTTCCTGGATCGTGGCGATCAGGTCGGCATTGGCCTGTTTCACCGCTTCGATGTCGAAGACGCCGCGTTCCATCTCGGTGCGGATGGCCTTGTTGCTGTCGCGCAGGTTCTTGGCGTTGGCGGTCAGCAGCTCGTTGGTCAGGTCGTTGGCGTCGCGCACGGCGCCGGCGGCCTCGGACGAGCGCTGGATCGTGACGGCCTGCGCCAGCTGGGTTTCCCACAGCGGCACGGTGTTCACGAGGGTCGAGTTGATCTTGGTCACCAGCGACTTGTCGTTCTCCTGCACCAGCCGGATCGAGGGCAGCGACTGCATCGTCACCTGCCGCGTGAGTTTCAGGTCGTGCACCCGGCGTTCCAGGTCGTCGCGGGCGGCGCGCAGGTCGCGCAGCTCCTGCGCCTGCATCACCTGCTCGCCCTCGGGCGCGGCCTGCACCTCGCTCTCCTTGGCGGGGATCTCCTCGATGTCGAGGATCCGCAGCTTTTCCTCGCCGGCGGCGATGTAGAGCGCGAGTTCGTCGTAGAAGTTCAGCGTGCGGTCATAGAGCATGTCGAGCGACTTGATGTCCTTGAGCAGCTGGTGCTCGTGGCCCAGAAGCTCGTCGGTGATCTTGTCGATCTGGGACTGGATCGTCTCGAACTTGGCGGTGAACTGGGCGATCGGCGCGGCGCGGCCGATCAGCTTTTCCCAGAAGGTGCGTTCGCGGCGCACGTCCAGCTCATCCACCGAAAAGCCGCGCAGGGTCGAGACGATGTCGCGCAGGGAATCGCCGGCGGGGCCGACATCCTTGTTGCGCACATCCGCCAGCATGGCCTGGCTGATCTCCTGCAGCTCGGCCTGTGCGGTAGAGCCGAAGGAGACGATGGAATTGGTGTCGCCCATGTCGATCTCGGCGACGCGCTTGGCGATCGCCTCCTGCGTGGGGGCGTCGGCGGCGGCCATGGGCGCGATCTCTCCGCCGGGATCGACAAGCTGCACGTCGGTGACTTCCCGGACCATGGTCTCGCTGGCCTCGGCCTTCTGGCGCACTGTTTCGGACATCGTTACCTTCCTCGTCTTCGGCCCCTGCCGGGCCTCGGGGTGAAACGGGATCAGCCTTGCAGCCGGACCCCTTCGCGTTGCAGCCTGTCGCGCAGCACGTCGATCTCGACCGTCAGGTCGGTGCGGTCGTCGCTGAGCATCTTGCGCGTGCGGGCTGCGAAATTCTGTTCGAGATCGTCAAGCAGGGCCATGTAATCCTTGCGCGCCTGGGCATCGCGGGTGCGCGCGTAGAGGTCGGCGAACTTCACCGAGGCATCGCGCGCCCCCATCAGGTAGACGCCCAGGAACTTGCGCGCCGCGGTCAGGTCGCGCGGGTCTTCCTCGACCGTGCGGATCATCTCGCGCGCGGTGGCCTGGAACCGTTCGACGCGCGCCTCGACCGTACGGTCGCCGGCGCGTCTGACCGCCTCGGACATGGCTTTCAGGTAGGTCTCGGCCTCGTCGACGACACGGGCGACGCGCGCCTGCTGGAAATCGTCGATATCCTCGGTGCCCTTGTCCCGAAGCGGATCCAGCCCGAAGGCCGCCATGTGCAGCCCGGCAGCGATCACGCCATAAAGCGCGGATCCGGCGATATCGCCGTCGTTGCGGAAGGCGGCCAGCGCGACGCCGGCGCCGGTCAGAAGGCTGGCCAGGATCTTGCGGGGCAGCGCGGGCTTGCGCGCGACACGGCGGGCGTTGAACGCCACCTCGGCGCGCAAGCCTTCGCGGGTGAGAAAGGCGGCGCCAGCGAGGATCCCGGCCGAAATCAGCCCGGTGGCCAGCGTCAGCGCCCCGCCCGAGAGCGAGGTGAAGACCAGCACGACAGGCGGCACGAACAGCAGGTTGCAGCGCGCCCCGGCCGGATCGACCTGCGCGCCGTGATAGGCGCCGCGGGGAACGGGCGGAGTGCTGTCGGGATCGTCCGGATCACCCGGCGTGCCGGTGCCGTGCGGGCTGTACCTGCCGCCAAAGCGCTGCCCCATGGGTCAAAGGCCTCCGAGCCAGCCGGAGGCGGTCCCGAACAGGACGATAACCAGCGCCACATAGGCAATGTTGCGGAACGCGGATCGCGGCATTCTGCGCCTCCTCGGTAACACAGCTTTAAACTAGGCCATTGCAGCGGTTTAGGCTACAGCAACTTCCCCTTCAGATATGGTGCCGCGGCGCCGGAACAAGCCATGATGTGGTGCTTTGGTCGGGCTTTTGCTGCGACGTCGAGGCAGGCGGCGACGCAGGGTCGCGGCCGGCGGGGCCGTTGCGCACCAACGGGTTCGCGGCATGGGGCCGCGCCCTGGCCCGGGCGGGATCAGCGCCGGCGGTCGCTGCGGCCCCGGCCGGGCGGGCGGCGTCCGGGGGCCGGGCGCCCGCCCTCACCGCCGGGCGCGGCTCCGGGCTTTCGGGCGGGTTTGCCCCCCTGTGATGACCCCGTTCCGCCCGCGCTCCGGTCCGGTGACTTGCCGCCTTTCCGGTTGTCCTGTGACATATCCTTGGCGCTGTCGGCCTTGCCGCCGGGTTTGGCGCCCGGGCCGCCCCGGGGCCGGGGGGCCGGTTTGCCGCGCGGGCGCGAGGCGGCGGGCTTGGCGGTGCCGCTGTCGTCGCCGCCGCCGTCCAGGCCCAGCTGGTCGCGCAGCACCTTGCGGCGCACCTCTTCCACCTCGCCCGAGGCCAGCTTGCCCAGCTGGAACGGCCCGTAGGAGATCCGGATCAGCCGGTTCACGGCAAAGCCCAGATCCTCCATCGCGCGGCGGATCTCGCGGTTCTTGCCCTCGCGCAGGCCGACCGTGACCCAGGCGTTGGACCCCTGCTGCCGGTCGAGCGTGACCATCATCGGCTGGAATTTCTCCTCGCCGATCTGGAGCCCCTTTCGGAGCGGTTCGAAATCCTCGGGCTTCGGATTGCCCCGCATCCGCACCCGGTAGCGGCGCAGCCATCCGGTCGAGGGCAGTTCAAGCCGCCGCTTCAGCTCTCCGTCGTTGGTCAGCAACAGCAGGCCTTCGGAATTGAGGTCGAGCCGGCCGACGGTCATGACCCGGGGCAGGCCCTCGGGCAGGGCGTCGAAGATGGTGCGGCGGTCCAACTCGTCCTTGGCCGTGGTCACCAGGCCCGTGGGCTTGTGGTAAAGCCAGAGCCGCGCCGGCTCGGGCGCGGCCAGTGGCTTGCCGTCGACGGTGATTCGGTCGGCCTCGGTGACGTTCAGCGCGGGGCTGTCGATCCGCTTGCCGTTGACCGCGACCCGGCCGGTCTCGATCATGCGCTCGGCCTCGCGGCGCGAGGCGACGCCGGCCCGGGCCAGCACCTTGGCGATCCGGTCGCCGGGAGGGGGTGTTTCGCTCATGTCCCGCTCATAGAGGAAGCGGGGCGCTTGCGAAATAGGGCGTGAGCGGTCAGGGAAGGGAAATGGTGTTCACCTCGCATATGTCCCTGGCCCTGGCCGAGGCCCGCGCCGCCGCCGCGCGGGGCGAGGTGCCGGTGGGCGCGGTGCTGCTGGATGCGACGGGCGCGGTGCTGGCCAGTGCCGGCAACCGCACGCGCGAGCTGCACGATCCGACGGCCCATGCGGAACTTCTGGTGATCCGAGATGCCTGCGCGGCGCTGGGGACGGAGCGGCTGACGGGCTGCGCGCTGTATGTGACGCTGGAACCCTGCGCCATGTGCGCCGCCGCCATCGCCGCGGCGCGGATCGCGCGGCTGTATTACGGGGCGGCGGACCCCAAGTCGGGTGGCGTGGCCCATGGCGCGCGGGTCTTCGCCCATCCGCAGGCGCATCACGTGCCCGAGATCTACGACGGGATCGACGCCGCCCGCGCCGGGGCACTGCTGACGTCGTTTTTTCGCGACAGGCGCGAGGCTTGAGCCTGACGCGCGGGTCGATCCGTGCTAGGATCGGATCACGTCACCAGAGCCGACGCAACGCCGAGGGGCACGCAGGGATGGCCGATACGGAAATCGTCCGGAAACCGAAGGCGAAGCCGCGGGTCGAGCGGCCGAAGCTTTACAAGGTGATCCTGCTCAACGACGATTTCACCCCGCGCGATTTCGTCGTGACGGTGCTGTGCTCGGTCTTTCGCATGACCGAGGACGAGGCCAGCCTTGTCATGCTGGCCGCCCACCGCCAGGGCGCCTGCGTGGTCGCCGTCTACACCAGGGAAGTGGCCGAGATGAAGGCCGAGGAGGCGACCGACGCCGGCCGCTCCTGGGGCTATCCGCTGGCGTTCACCATCGAGCGCGAGGATTGAGAGCGCCCGCGGGCAGGCATGCGTCCGGCCGAGTATTTGGACAAAGGTGAAGACAGGGGGGCGGCGCGCCGGTCGGATGGCGCGGCATGTTTGCCACCCTGCGGATCCGACATCTGCAAACAGGGCCGACAGGGGGCGGGCTCGTGCTGTCCCCCTGTCTTCACCTTTGTAAAAATACTCATCGCAACGCCAGCCACGGACGGCCCGGCCGGGGTGAGGGCGCACACCCGGCCGGGCTAGGCTGCCGACAGGACCCTGCGGCGGGGATCAGATCTCGATCGCGGTCATGACCTGCGGTTCGATCACCTGCACGTCCGGAAGGGCGTCGACCAGGGCTTGCGCCGATTGCTCGAGCAGCGGGAAGGTCTTGTAATGGGCCGGGATCAGGGTCTTGAAGTTGAAGTATTTCTTCGCCGCGTAGGCCGCCTTGTCCATGTCCATGGTGAAATGGCCGCCGGCCGACAGGATGCCGATGTCGGGTTTGTAGTAGTCACCGAACCATTCCATGTCCGCCATCACGTCGGTGTCGCCGCTGCAATAGATCGTGTGGCCCTCGGCCGCGATCATGTAGCCGACCTCGGAGCCGGCCGCTTTCAGCCCGTCGGGCGTGGTGAAGGTCGAGGAATGCTGCGCCACGACCATCGACACCTTGACGCCGCCCAGGTCGACCGTGCCGCCCTTGTTGAAGCCGACCGTCTCGATCCCTTCGGTTTCGCCCCACAGGCCCATCAGGTCGAACTGGCCCGCCACCGGCGCGCCCAGCTTCTTCGACAGCGACACCGCGTCGGCGGCGTGGTCGAAATGGGCATGGGTCAGCAGGATATGGGTGGCGCCTTCGACGGCGGCCTCGTGCTGGTCCTCGGGCAGGACCGGGTTGCCGGTCAGCCAGGGATCGAGCAGCAGGACCTGCCCGCCGATTTCAAAGCGGAAACTGCCGTGCCCCAACCAGATGATTTTCATGCGAACCTCCATTCGTATCGGGGTCGAGCGTAGCACGGGGAGCGCACAAGTCCATGAGGCAGCGGGAGAAAGGGCGCCGCCGGGCGCAGGGCCGGACAGGGCGGAGGGGGGCGCTGCCCCCGTCCTCCTGCGGAGGACTCCCCCGGAGGTATTTGGGCCAAGAAGAAGCAGGGGCGCGGCGGATGGCCCGCGGGCGCGCGGGCGGAAGAATGGACGGAGAGTGGACGCAGAGCGGACGCGGGACGGGTTTCGCCCGGGGCTGCCCTTGCAGGGACAGGCGCGGGGCGGTACATGCGCGGGAACGCCAGATGAGGGGTTTCCCATGTCGATCGACCAGAACACCGCGGCCCGCGTGGCCAAGCTGGCCCGGATCCGGGTCGAGGAGGATCGCCTGCCGGCGCTGGCCTCCGAATTCAACACGATCCTGGGCTTCATCGAGCAGCTCGGCGAAGTCGATGTCGAGGGGGTCGAGCCCATGGTCTCGGTCACGCCCATGCGCCTGAAGCGGCGCGAGGACGTGGTCACCGACGGCAATCAGCAGGACAAGGTCCTGTCCAACGCCCCCGATGCCCGCGAGGGTTTCTTTGCCGTGCCGAAGGTGGTCGAATGAGCGATCTGAACAAACTGGGCCTGGCCGCGGCCCGCGACATGCTGCGCGCGAAAGAGGTCACCTCGGTCGAGCTGACCGAGGCCTGCCTCACTGCGATCGAAGGCGCGGATGCGCTGAACGCCTTTGTCCACAAGACGCCCGATATCGCGCTGGAGCGCGCGAAGGCCGCCGATGCGCGGCTGGCCGAGGGCGAGGCGCCGTCGATGTGCGGGCTGCCGGTGGGGATCAAGGATCTGTTCTGCACCAAGGGCGTCGCCTCGCAGGCGGCGTCGAAGATCCTGGAAGGGTTCCTGCCGGAATACGAATCCACCGTCAGCCAGAACCTCGCGGATGCGGGCGCGGTCATGCTGGGCAAGCTCAACATGGACGAGTTCGCCATGGGCTCGTCGAACGAGACGTCCGTTTACGGCAACGCGATCAACCCGTGGCGCCGCGGCAATGAAGACACCGCGCTGACGCCGGGCGGCTCTTCCGGCGGCTCTGCCTCGGCCGTGGCGGCGGACCTGTGCCTGGCCGCGACCGGGACCGATACCGGCGGGTCGATCCGCCAGCCTGCCGCCTTTACCGGCACGGTGGGGATCAAGCCGACCTACGGGCGCTGCTCGCGCTGGGGGATCGTGGCCTTCGCCTCGTCGCTGGACCAGGCCGGGCCGATGACCAAGTCGGTGCGCGACGCGGCGATCATGCTGGAAGCCATGTGCGGCCATGATCCGAAGGACAGCACCAGCGCCGACCTGGCGGTGCCGGATTTCGAGGCCATGCTGACCGGCGACATCAAGGGCAAGACCATCGGGATTCCCAAGGAATACCGGCTGGACGGCATGCCCGACGAGATCGAGCAGCTGTGGAGCGACGGCACCGCGATGCTGCGGGATGCCGGCGCGAAGATCGTCGACATTTCGCTGCCGCATACGAAATACGCCCTGCCGACCTATTACGTGATCGCCCCGGCGGAGGCGTCGTCGAACCTCGCCCGCTATGACGGGGTGCGTTACGGGTATCGCGCCAAGCTGGAGCAGGGCGACGGCATCACCGAGATGTACGAAAAGACCCGCGCCGAGGGCTTTGGCCACGAGGTGCAGCGTCGGGTGATGATCGGGACCTATGTCCTGTCGGCCGGTTTCTACGACGCCTATTACAACAAGGCCCGCAAGGTGCGCACGCTGATCAAGCGCGACTTCGAGGAGGCCTTTGCCGCCGGGGTCGACGCGATTCTGACGCCGGCCACGCCGTCGGCGGCCTTCGGTCTCGGAGAAGTGACGGATGATGATCCGGTGCAGATGTATCTCAACGACGTCTTCACGGTTACGGTGAACCTGGCCGGTTTGCCGGGCATCGCCGTGCCCACGGGTGTCGACCGCAAGGGGCTGCCGCTGGGGCTGCAGCTGATCGGGCGGCCCTGGGAAGAGGGCGATCTGCTCAACACCGCCTATGCGCTGGAGCAGGCGGCGGGCTTTGTGGCTAAGCCGGAGAAATGGTGGTAGAACCGCAAACCGTCAGGTTTCGCGATTTGGGGGTAGGCCCGATATGACAGCTGACAGGTGCTTTGCAGTTCGGTTCGCGGTGAAGTCCGGCATCGGGCTTTTGGCGGGGGTGGCTCTTGTGGCCTGCACGCCCGAGATCCCCGACAGCGGGACGGGGTACAATCCCGCGCCGCCGGCTTCGGCCATCGCGCAGCCGACGCCCCTGGCCTCGGCGGTGCCGCCGCCGGATGCGATTTCGTCGGAGGAACTGCCGCCGCAGCAGGGGGTGCCGGGCGCGGCCACGGGCACGCCTGCCGGTGCGGCCACGCCTTCGGAGCCGTCCTTCTTCGGGGCCGATTCCGCGAATGTTGCAACCGGCACCGGGGCGACGGTGACAGGCGCGTCATCCTCCAACGTGGGGACGGGCGGCGACATCGCCGCCGCTACCGCCGCGGCGCTGGCCAATTCCGGCGTGCCGCCGGTCCAGGCGAGCCCGAGCAATCCGCCGCCGGTAGATCTGAACAACCCGGGCATCTCGGACGAGAACGATTTCCAGGCCGTGGCCAGCCGCGAATCCATTGCCAGCGATGCCGAGCGCCTGGCCCAGCAGCGCGCGCAATACGAGGTGGTGACGCCCACCGCAGTGCCGCAGCGGCCGACGGGCACCGACCCGAACATCGTGCAATACGCCCTGTCGGCGCAGAACCCCAAGGGCACGCGGGTCTATACCCGGACCGGCATCAACCTGGCGGCCAAGGCACAGCGCAACTGCGCGGAATACGCCTCTCCGGACCAGGCGCAGACCGATTTCCTGGCGCGCGGCGGACCGGAGCGTGACCGCCTGGGGCTGGACCCGGACGGGGACGGCTATGCCTGTGCCTGGGACCCGGCCCCGTTCCGGGCCGCGGTGAACAACTGAGGCCGATCCCGCACCCCTCGCCGAACCACGGGGAGCGGCGGGGCGGGGCCCTGCCAGAGCTGATCGTGGTGCATTACACGGCCATGCAGAGCGCGGGCGCCGCGCTGGAGCGGCTGTGCGATCCCGACTTCGAGGTCTCGGCCCATTACCTGGTCGGCCGGGACGGCCAGCTGTGGCAGCTGGTGGACGAGGCGCGCCGGGCCTGGCACGCGGGCACCGGCAGCTGGCAGGGGCGGACGGATGTCAATTCGCGCTCCATCGGGATCGAGCTGGACAATACCGGGCGGCATCCCTTTCCCGAGCCGCAGATGCGGGTGCTGGAGGCGCTGGTCTCGGAGATCCGGGCGCGCTGGGGCATCCCGGCGGAGGGGGTGATCGGGCATTCCGACATGGCGCCGGGCCGCAAGGTGGACCCGGGTCCGCGCTTTGACTGGACGCGGCTGGAGCGGCAGGGGCTGGCCCGTCCGCCCCGGGCGGTCTTGCCCGGCGGCGCGGCGGAGCCGGGGGCGTTCCGGGCGCTGGCGGCGGGCGCGGGCTATCCGGCGACGGCGGGGGATGAGGCGTTGCTCGAGGCTGTCCGGCTGCGGCTGCGGCCCTGGGCGACGGGGCCCCTGGAGGCGGCCGACGTGGCGGCACTGTGTGGAGATCTGGGCGGCGATCGGGGCGGGGTGGCCTGAGGGACGGGAGGCTATGCCGTCTGTTCCGGTTCCTGCGCTGGCCTTTGCCCGTGACCGGTGGCGACCGCTGCGCGCGGGCCCCTGTCTTCGTCACCATTGACCCGATCCCGGCGAGGGTGCATATCCCGCCCTCGCGCGGAGGGCCGGATGGCCGCTTCGGCGGGGTGACCCGCCGGGGAGGAAAGTCCGGACTCCCTGAAGCAACGGTGCCGGGTAACGCCCGGGCGGGGCAACCCGACGGAAAGCGCCACAGAAAACAGACCGCCTCCGGCCTGGCCGGGGGTAAGGGTGAAACGGTGGAGTAAGAGACCACCGCGTCCCTGGCAACAGGGGCGGCACGGCAAGCCCCACCGGGAGCAATGCCGAATAGGACCCCCGCGCGGAACCGGTCTTCGGGCCACCGCTAGGCTCGCTTCAGCCGAGAGGGGTCGGGTTGGCAGCTCAAGGGCCGTGGCAACACGTCCCGTAGAGGAATGGTCATCGACGGGGGCAACCCCTGAACAGAATCCGGCTTACAGGCCCTCCGCGCGTATGACACCTGCCCTGCGGGGCGGTGAACCCGGGCCCATGTGAAGGCGCAACGGTGGGGTGTAACCCCACCCTACGCAGCCGTCGCGCAGCCGCCATCGGCCCAACCGGGCTTGCCTTGCTGGCCAAGGCCCGACAGGGTCCGGGTCCCGCGCGATGGTGTGGCGACCCGCAACGTGCCGCCACAGCCGCCGCCTGCTGACGCGACGGCGTCCGGGCCTGCGCCCGCCGGTTCGGTGAAAACGGAGGCGGTCTTGCAGGATTGATGGTTGACTCGGGGCTGAAACTCCGTAAAACGCCGACTTCACAAGAGATATGACCGGGCCCTGCGCGCCCGATGCAGGAGACCACCCATGGCGAAGCCCACCACGATCAAGATCCGCCTGAACTCGACCGCCGGCACTGGCCACTTCTACGTGACCAAGAAGAACGCCCGGACCATGACCGAGAAGATGACCGTACGTAAGTACGATCCCGTGGCCCGCAAGCACGTCGAGTACAAGGAAGGCAAGATCAAGTAAGCCTGTTCCATCCGGGGCCGGCTGCCTTGCAGCCGGTGCGCGGAAGGATCTGCCGAACGAGCTTGCAGACGAATTTGGGCCACGCTGGGTGCGTGGCCTTTTTCGTGTCCGGGTCCCATCGCGGGCCCGGTGGAAATGGGTCAGCCGTGCCCCGGTGCGTCGCCTGTGCGGGACACAGGCCGGGGGCCCGGGAGCATGGCGGGAGGAGCGCCCCGAGACCCGGGGCGGGGCGGACAGATGAGCGCGGAGACCTTCACCATAAGGGCCACGACGCCCGCGGACCTGGCAGGCGTCGATGCCCTGCTGGCGGCCAGTTACCCGCGCCTGCTGAAGGCCGATTACCCGCCTTCGGTCCTGGTCACCGCGCTGCCGCTGATCAGCAAGGCCAACCCGGCGCTGCTGGCCTGTGGCACATACTACCTGGCAGAGGAACCCGATGGCAGGATCCTCGGCGCGGGAGGCTGGACGCCGGACCGGGCCCAGCCGCAGCTGGCGCATGTGCGCCACGTGGTCACCGATTACCGCAGCCTGCGGCGCGGCATCGGCCGGGCGATCATCGCCCATGCGCTGGAAGAGGCCCGCCTTGCAGGCTACAGCCGCATGGAATGCTGGTCCACCCGCACCGCCGAACGCTTCTATGCTGCCATGGGTTTTGCCGCCCTCGGCGCGATGGAGGTCACGCTGGCCGCCGGCATCGGCTTTCCGGCCGTGCGCATGTCCTGCGCGCTCTGACGGGCCCCGACATCGCCCGGGTCCGGGGCTGACGCTGTCGCGGCGCAGTCTGCCCGGATCATGACACGGGGCCCGGAGGGATACGACGACTCGACCCATGCTGCTGATCGCCGACCTGTCACTGGCGCGTGCGTCGGCCTGCACCACAGGGTTTTCCGGCAATCGGCGACGGGCCGAAGGTGGAGGCCGTCAGCCCGATCAGCGCGCCTGCCGGCACCGTCTGGATGGCGTACCACGGCTGGATGCGCCCCCGCGCTGCCGAACCTCGCCATGCAGGGCACCAGGCAAAACAAAGGGGCCGGATCGTTGCTGATCCGGCCCCTTGCGTGATGTCGGTCTGCCTTGCGGCCTGCGCTTATTCCCTGTTGCCGAACAGGGACAGCAGCATGATGAACATGTTGATGAAGTCGAGGTAGAGCCGCAGCGAGCCCATGATCGCCGACTTCGACAGCCATTCCTGATCGCCATGCGAGGCGAACTGGATGTATTCGTTCTTGATCTGCTGGGTGTCGTAGGCGGTCAGGCCCGCGAAGACCAGCACGCCGATGACCGAGATCGCGAAGGTCAGCGCGTCGGAGGCCAGGAAGATGTTCACGATCGAGGCGATCACCAGGCCGATGACGCCCATGAAGAGGAACGTGCCCCAGCCGGACAGGTCCTTCTTGGTCGTGTAGCCGTAAAGCGACAGCGCCGCGAACATGATCGCGGTGATCAGGAACACCTGGGCGATCGAGGCGCCCGTGTAGATCAGGAAGATCGAGCTGAGCGACAGGCCCATCACGGCGGCAAACACGTAGAACACCAGCTGCGCGGCAGAGGCAGAAAGCTTGTTCACCGCAGCGCTCAGGCCGAAGACGAAGGCCAGCGGGGCGAACATGATCACCCACTTCAGCGGCGAGGCGTAGATCGCGTAGCCGAGTTGCGTCAGGTATTCGCCTGCACCGATCTGGTACTGCGTCGGCACGTCGGTGACGGCCAGGCCCGAAATGGCCCAGGCGGCCAGTGCGGTAATAAGCATGCCTACGGACATCGTGCCGTAGACCTTGTTCATATGGGCGCGCAGCCCTTCGTCGATCGCGGCTGTGCGTACGCCAGCGGCAGACCGGACGCCTTGAAATTCTGCCATTCGTGGTCTCCCCAGTTGTTACATCAACGGGCGCGGCTGCACAGCCGCGCCCACTTCAGTGCCGAATATCGGGGCAAGGCACATGCAGTTCAAGTTTTTCCGGCACGAAATCGGAACTCCACACGCGATTGTTTGTTTCGCGTCGTGGCATGCCGGCGGAGAGGCCGAAAAGCCGCCTTCACGGGCGGATCCGGTCGCGGTTCAGTTGCGCCAGTGCGCCGGAACATCCCAGAAGGCGCGGCTAGCCTCTTGCTCGGCTTCGCGGCGCGAGATTCCGATATCCGACAGCGACCGATCGTCGAGCGAGGCAAGGCGGCGGCGCTGGCGCCACAGGCCCACAAGCAGACCCAGGCGAAGACGCGGGAAGGGCCGGGAAGCAATGCGGTGGCGGGTGATCTGGGTCATCGGGAACTCCTATCGCGGATCGTTATGTGTGCGTCATTCATCATCAAGCATGTTGAAGATATGGAGGGCTGTGGTACATTAGAGAAACGAATGTTCGTTGGGTTAAGCATCAAGGGGCGTGATATGAGGAATCTCGACATCACCACGCTGCGGTCCTTCGTGGCGGTTGCGGATGCCGGCGGGGTGACGCGGGCGGCCGGCTACCTGAACCTCACGCAATCGGCGGTGTCGATGCAGCTCAAGCGGCTGGAGGAGCTATTGGGCGTGACCCTGCTGGACCGGACCCGGCGCGGCGTGTCGCTGACCGCCGCCGGCGACCAGCTTCTCAGCTATGCGCGCCGGATGGTGGCGCTGAACGACGAGGTTGTGGCGCGGCTGACCGACCAGGCCTTCGAGGGCGAGATCTCGCTCGGGGTGCCGCATGATATCGTCTACCCCGTTGTGCCCCGGGTGCTGCAGCAGTTTCACGCCGCCTATCCGCGGGTGAAGGTGCATCTCAAGACCTCTTATTCCGCCGAGCTGCGCAAGGATTTCGAACGCGGCGCCTGCGACCTGATCCTGACCACCGAGGTGTCGACCGGGGACGGGGCCGAGACGCTGGCGCACCGCCCGCTGGCCTGGATCGGCGCGCCGGGCGGCTCGGTCTGGCGGCAACGGCCGCTGCGGGTGGCGTTCCAGCAGCATTGCGCCTTTCGCCCGCTGTCCCTGGCGGCGCTGGATCGCGATAGCATCGAATGGGAAACGGCGGTGGAGACCGCCAGCGATCGCACGATCGAGGCGACCGTGGCGGCGGACCTTGCGGTGAACACGATGATTGCCGGGACGGAGCCCGCGCATCTCGAACAGATCCCCCATGGCGGTACCCTGCCGGAGCTGCCGGTGCAGCTGATCAACCTCTACACTGCCCCGACCCAATCGCCGCTGGTCGCCGAGCTGGCCGATATGCTGCGGCGCGGATTCTGCAACAGCGCCACCATGCGAGCGGTGGAAACGGCGGCCTGAGGGGGCAGCGCACTGGCTCGCACCGCCAGGCGACACGTCAACAGGCTGCGTGGATCGGCGCGCCGGCGCCCCGGCGGGTCAGCCGGCACCTTCGGGCACGATGACCACCTTGCCGGTCGCCTGCCGGGTGCGCAGCAGCTCCAGCCCCTCGGCGGCACGATCCAGTGGCAGGACGTGGCTGATATGCGGTTTCAGGCGGCCTTCGGCGATCCAGCCCAGCAGAGTTTCAAGCGAGCCGGTCAGCACCTCGGGCGCAAAGCGCATGTAGCCGCCCCAGTTCACGCCCAGGACAGAGAGGTTCTTGACCATCAGGTGGTTGGCCGGCACCTGCGGCACCTCGCCGCTGGCGAAGCCGATCGGCAGCAGCCGCGCCTCGGGCTTGCAGGCGCGGAAGGCCGCCTGGAAGGCCGCGCCCCCGACCGGATCATAGACCACGTCGGCCCGGCCAAGCGCGATGATCTGTTCGCGCAGATCCTCCGCCTCGATGTCGATGAGGTGATCGGCCCCGGCCTTTCTGGCGAACTCGAGCTTTTCCGCGCCGCGGGCGCAGGCGATGACACGGGCGCCCATCAGCTTGCCGATCTCGACCGCCGTAAGCCCGACCCCTCCGGCCGCGCCCAGCACCAGAAGCGTCTCGCCCGCCTGCATCCTCGCGCGATGCTCCAGCGCCACGTGGCTGGTGCCATAGGCGATCGGGAAGGCGGCGGCGGTCTTGTAGTCCACGTGATCGGGCAGGCGCACCGCGCGCCGCGCCTCGAAATTGCCGGCCTCGGCCAGCCCGCCCTGGCCCGCGTAGACCGCGACACGCTCGCCGGGGGCGAACTGTCGCACGTTTTTCCCAACAGAGAGAATCTCTCCCGCAACTTCGAGCCCCAGTGTGAACGGGGGCTCGGGCGTGTCCTGGTACGTTCCTTTAATCATCAAAAGATCAGCAAAGTTGAGCGAACATGCATAAATCCGCAGCTGAATCTGGTCTTGGCCCGGATCTGGCAACGGTATGTTTGTCAACTGCGCAGGAGACCCGCGCGAGGTAATATGGTAAGCAAACATGGGATTGCCTCTGTTTGTGGTCAAATTTGGCCGAATCTGGCACACGCAAGTCATTGTTTTACAAGGTGACCAAGGTATTGTAGGCGAAATTCGGCCGGCTTTGATCGGTTTCGATGGATCGGCGAGAATCCTCCGTTCCAAATTCGATTTGTATTCAATTTCACGTAAACCGGGAAATCGCTCGCTTGAATTCAACCCAAAAGAACGTACACTCATGGCACCAAGGTCAGCGACTTGGAATGCTGGGGATAACAGGACTCTGACCGGTTGAGCGCGGGACGCGCTCAGTTGGCCGTTGCCGAAGCGTTATAGGCCAACGTGTGAAGTGACGTTTAAAAAGTTAAGTAAAGGAGAACCAGAATGACCCACCCCGTAGACGTACACGTGGGGAAGCGCGTACGTCATCGCCGCTGGCTAATTGGCATGACCCAGCAGCAACTCGCGGAACGGGTCGGTATCAAGTTTCAACAGATCCAGAAGTATGAAACTGGAGCGAACCGGATCAGCGCATCCCGTCTTTGGGATATTGCCGACGCGCTGGAAGTCCCGGTCAGCTTCTTCTTCGAAGGTCTACAGGAAACCCCGGCCGACGAATCGGCCAATGCCGATACCGCAACAGTCCCCGCCGATCTTCTGGGGGACAAGGAGGCACTCGACCTCGTGCGGTCCTACTACGCGATTCCCGAAAACCAGAGACGCAGGCTTTTCGAACTGGCCCGTGTGCTGAGCGACGTGGCCTGACCGGCCGCCTCCTTCCGGGGGCGGCTTTGCCGGCCTCTTGTATATCTTGTAATGCGTGATCCGGACTGGCACCACATGGCCATGTCCGGATTTTTTTCTTCTGACCCCGACTCCGATCTCGCGCTGGCGCACCGCATGGCGGACGCCGCGCGCGAGGCTATCCTGCCGTATTTCCGGATGGACGGCCTAAGCGCCGACAACAAGGACGCCGGGAAGGAGGGCGGCGGGTTCGACCCCGTGACCATCGCCGACCGCGCCGCCGAAGAGGCGATGCGCGCCATCCTGGCCGAGCACAGGCCCGACGACGGCATCTGGGGCGAGGAATACGGGCAGAAGCCCGGAACCTCGGGCCGGACCTGGGTTCTGGATCCGATCGACGGCACCCGCGGGTTCCTGTCGGGCACGCCGACCTGGGGCGTTCTGATCGCACTCTCCGAGGGTGCCGGCCCGGTGCTGGGCGTGATCGACCAGCCCTATATCGGCGAACGTTTCGTGGGCGGCGGCGGCCGGGCCGAGTACACCGGCCCGCGCGGCACGCACAGGCTGGGCACCCGCGATATCGGCGGGCTCGACAAGGCGATCCTCTTCACGACCTTCCCCGAGATCGGCACGCCCGCGGATCGCAGCGCATTCGAGGCGGTGTCGAAACAGGTGAAACTGGTCCGCTACGGGATGGATTGCTACGCCTACGCGCTGCTGGCGGCGGGGCAGGTGGACCTGGTGATCGAGGCCGGGCTGAACGCCTATGACATCCAGGCGCCCATCGCCGTGATCGAGGCGGCCGGCGGCATCGTCACCGACTGGGAGGGCAACCCCGTCCACCAGGGCGGTCGGGCGCTGGCGGCGGCGACGAAGGACCTGCATGCGGCCGCGCTGGAACTGCTGGCCGGAGCGGCATGACAGCGATGGAGACACCCGAATGAGCGAAACACTGATCCGCGGCGCCGACACGATCCTGACGATGGACGACGACCGGCGTGAACTGAAAGGCGCGGATCTGCTGTTGCGCGACGGCGAGGTGGCCGGGATCGGCTCCGGCCTGCAGACCAGCGGCCGGGTGATCGAGGCGCGGGGCTGCATCGTGACGCCGGGGCTGGTGAACACCCATCACCATTTCTACCAGAGCCTGACCCGCGCGGTGCCGGGGGGGCAGGATGCACTGCTTTTCGGCTGGCTGCAGACGCTCTATCCGATCTGGCAGCGGTTCGGGCCGGAAGAGATCCATGTCTCCGCCCTGACCGCGCTGGCGGAACTCGCGCTGTCGGGCTGCACGCTGACCTCGGATCACCAGTATATCCACCCCAATGGCGCGCGGCTGGACGATGCCATCGCGGCGGCGCAAGAGATCGGCCTGCGCTTTCAGGCGACGCGCGGCGCGATGAGCATCGGCGAGAGCAAGGGCGGTTTGCCGCCCGACAGCCTGGTCGAGGACGAAACGGCGATCCTGGAGGATTGCATCCGTGTCATCGACGCATTCCACGACCCGATGCCCGACGCGATGGTCCGGGTTGCCGTGGCGCCCTGTTCGCCGTTTTCGGTCAGCCGCGAGCTGATGCGGGACGCCGCCATCCTCGCCCGCGACAAGGGGGTGATGCTGCACACCCATCTGGCCGAGAATGCCGAGGATGTCGCCTATTCGCTGGAAACCTTCGGCTGCCGGCCCGGGCAATATGCCGAGGACCTTGGCTGGACCGGCCCGGATGTCTGGCACGCCCATTGCGTGAAGATCGAGGGCGAAGAGATCGACCTCTTTGCTGCCTCTCGGACTGGGGTGGCGCATTGCCCCTGTTCGAACTGCAGGCTTGGTTCGGGCATCGCGCCGGTCAGGGCGTTCCGGGATGCGGGGGTGCCGGTGGGGCTGGGCGTGGACGGATCGGCCAGCAATGACATGGGGAACCTCGTGCTCGAGGCGCGGCAGGCGATGCTGCTGCAAAGGGTCGCCAACGGCGCCGACGCGATGAGCGCGCGGGAGGCGCTGGAGATCGCGACGCGGGGCGGGGCGGATGTGCTGGGGCGGCCGGAATGCGGGCGGCTTGAGATCGGCGCGCGGGCCGACGTGGCGGTGTGGGACACGCGCTGCATCGAGGCGGCGGGAAGCTGGGATCCCGCGGCTCTGGTGATCGCGGGGCCGGTGAAGGTGCGCGACCTGTTCGTCGAGGGGCGGCAGGTGGTGGAAAGCGGCGTGCTGACCACGGTGGATCTGGACGAGATCATCGCCGCGCAGACCCGGCTGGTGCGCGGCCTGATGGGATGAGCCGGCGAAGCCTTGGCGCGCTGGTTCTGCCGCTGGCCGGACGATGCGCTGCGCCGGCGGATCTGCCGCCGAAGATCGTGGGATTGCCGCCGGGGGCACAGCCGGCGCGGCTGGATCCCGGGGCGCTGGAGCTGATCAATCGCGAGAGGGTGGCGCGGGGGCTGCCGGAGCTGCGCTTCGATCCGAGGGTCGGCGAGGCGGCGCTGGCCCATGCCTCGGACATGGCTCGGACCGGGTTCATGGGGCATGCCGGTTCGGACGGGGCGATCGCGGGGGAACGGCTGAGCCGGGCGCGGTATCCCTGGGGCTTCGCGGCGGAGAACGTGGCCCATGGGTATCGGGATGCGGCAGGGGTCGTCGCGGGCTGGATGGGCAGCGAGGGGCACCGGGAGGCCATCCTGTCACAGGCCGAGGTCGCGGCGGTGGCCAGGGCCGGGCCGGAGGATGCGGCCTATTGGACGGCCGTTTTCGCGGGGCCGTGCTGAGGGGTGTCCCACGCGTGGGACATTTTTGGGGTGTTTGAAATCAAGTGGTTACAGGCGCGGATTAACCGATCGTTAGGGATTGGCTGCGTGCAACCCTCCGGCCTGAACGACAGGAGCCGGGCAAGTGGCGGCCCGCGGGATGCCGCTCTGACCTTTTTGCGGGTGTGCTTTATGGTGCCATCGTTCTCCCAGCGGGGAGGTCTGTGCTGGCTTCACCAAAGCGGCAGCCCGATGGGGCGGGCCGCCGCTGGTCCGGCGCCTTTGGCTTGATTCCGGACCGGGGAATGGATCTGGCGGTGGTGCCGGCGGGCGGTTTGAAGGGTGTTTGCCGCCATGCGCAATCCGCGAAACATCGACACTGTCGCAACGGGAGGCGGCCCGTGGGGTGCCGCTCTGACCTTTGTGCGGGTGTGCTTTATGGTGCAATCGTTCTCCCGGCGGGGAGTTCTGTGCTGGCGTCACCAAAGCGGCAGCCCGGGGGGCGGGCCGCCGCTGGTCCGGCGCCTTCGGCTTGATTCCGGACCGGGAGAGAAGCTTGGGGGGAGTGCCGGGGATGGAGAGACGGTCAGTGGCGCGATGCGAGTGTTGGGGGGCTTGGGTGCCGTCCTTTAGCGCGTCGCCTCTTCGCCGTCGATCCACACCGCATGGATCGCGCGGTCATCGCCCATCATGATCGTGGGAAAGATCTCTTCCCAGGGGTCTTCGGCCCTGGCCGCGCGTTGCGCGATGGCGGGGGTGGAGGCGAGGTCGAGCACGACGAAATCCGCCTCGAAGCCCTGCTCCAGCCGGCCGATGCGATCGCCCATGTGCAGGGCCTGGGCGCTGCCGGCCGTCGCCAGCCACAAAAGTTCGGCCGGATGCAGGGCGCGGCCGCGCAGCTGGGCGATCTCGTAGGCGGCGGCCATGGTGCGCAGCATCGAGAAGGAGGAGCCGCCGCCGGTGTCGGTGGCCAGCCCGATCCGGTGGCCCTCGCGCATCAGCCCGTCCATGTCGAAGAGGCCCGAGCCGATGAAGGTGTTGGACGTCGGGCAATGCACCAGCCCGGCGCCGGTCTCGCGCAGGCGGTCGCGTTCGCGCGGCTCCAGGTGGATCGCGTGGCCGTAAAGGCCGCGCCCGCCCAGCAGGCCGAAGGCCTCGTAGGTGTCGAGGTAATCGCGCGCCTGCGGGAAGAGGTCCCGGACCCAGGCGATCTCGTCTGTCTGTTCGCTGAGATGGGTCTGCATCAGGCAGTCGGGGTGTTCGGCCCAGAGCGCGCCCATCGCCTCCAGCTGGTCGGGCGTCGAGGTGGGCGAGAACCGCGGCGTGATCGCGTAGGAGATGCGGTCGGTGCCGTGCCAGCGGCCCAGCAGCGCCTTGCTGTCGTCATAGGCCGATTGCGCGGTGTCGCGCAGGCCCTCGGGCGCGTTGCGGTCCATGCAGGTCTTGCCGGCGACCACGCGCTGGCGGCGGGTCTGCGCCTGCGCGAAAAACGCCTCAACACTGGCGGGGTGGATCGTGCAGAAGGAGCACATGGTCGTGGTGCCATGGGCGGCGGTCAGGTCGAAGTATCGCGAGGCGATCCCGGCGGCATAGGCCGGATCGGCAAAGCGCATTTCCTCGGGAAAGGTGTAGATGTTCAGCCAGTCGATCAGCCGCTTGCCCCAGGAGGCGATCATCGCGGTCTGGGGATAATGCGCATGGGCGTCGACGAAGCCAGGCACGATCAGGCGGGTGCCGTAATCGGTGACCGGGGCGTCAGGATGGGCGGCGCGAAGCTGCCCGGCCTGGCCGATCTGAACGATATGGCCGTCCTGCAGGAGCATCGCGGCATCGGTCTCGACCCGGGCTGCGGCCAGCGGATCGCCCGCGAAGGGATCGGCCGAAAAGCGCAGCAGCCGCCCGGTCACGAGCCTTGTCGTCGTCATTCGCATCTGCCCTATGTTGTGCCCCGTCGCCGAAGACCCTATCCGCGCACCCGGCCCGGGTAAATCGGGACCTTGCTGCCCTGCGGCATTGTCTCGGCCAACGGGGCCGGCCTATGGTCGCGGCAAGAGCAGAAGGAAGCCGAGCATGTCCGAAGAGACGGAAACGCCAGACGTCGTGGAAGAGCGCGAAGAGCAGGCCTATGCGCTCGACCGGAAGACCTGGGCGGGGATTCTCTATGCGCTGGATGTCGAGGATCCGGAGCTTCTGGAAAGCCTGACCGCGCCGATGCACGCGGCCGACATCGCCGACCTTCTGGAGCAGTTCAACCCCTATGACCGGGGCCGGTTCATCCGGCTGTATTCCGGCGACATCCACGGCGACATCCTGTCGGAACTGGACGAGAGCCTGCGCGAGGAGGTGATCCGGTTCCTTGATCCCGACCAGCTGGCCGAGGCGGTGCGGACGCTGGAAAGCGACGACGTCGTCGACCTGGTCGAGGACATGGACGACGCCGACGCCGAGGCGATCCTGGGCGCGCTGGAAGACAGCGACCGGGTCGCGGTGCAGCAGGCGCTGTCCTTCCCGGAGGGCTCGGCCGGGCGTCTGATGCAGCGCGAGGTGGTCTGGGCGCCGGATCACTGGACGGTGGGCGAGGCGATCGACTACATGCGCAACACCGAGGATCTGCCGGACCAGTTCTACCATATCGTGCTGGTCGATCCGCGTATGCGGCCGATGGCCAATGTCACGCTGGGGCGGTTGATGGCCTCGCGGCGCGAGGTGAAGCTGGCCGACCTGGCCGAGGAGTCCTTTCGCGTCATTCCCGTCACCCAGGACGAGGAGGACGTGGCCTATGCCTTCAACCAGTATCACCTGATCTCGGCCCCAGTGGTCGATGACGACGGGCGGCTGATCGGTGTGATCACGATCGACGACGCGATGATCGTGCTGGACGAGGAACACGAGGAAGACATCCTGCTGCTGGCCGGTGTGACGGAGAGTTCGCTGTCGGAAGGGGTGATCGAGACCTCGAAGAGCCGGCTGCCGTGGCTGTTCATCAACATGTGCACGGCGGTGCTGTCGTCGATCGTGATCGCGCAGTTCGAGGACACGATCGAGGCCTTCGTGGCGCTTGCGGTGCTGCTGCCGATCGTGGCGTCGATGGGCGGGAATGCCGGGACGCAGACGCTGACGGTGTCGGTCCGTGCTCTGGCGACGCGCGACCTGACGGCGGCGAACCTGATGCGGGTGGTCCGGCGCGAGGCGACGGTGGGGCTGATGAACGGGGTGGCCTTCGCGGTCTGCCTGGGGATCGTGGGCATGGTGTGGTTCGGGATGCCGCAGCTGGGGCTGGTGATCGCCGCGGCGCTGATCGTGAACATGCTGGTGGCGGCGCTGGCGGGGACACTGGTGCCGGTGACGCTGGACCGGTTGGGGGTGGACCCGGCGCTGGCCTCGGGGACGTTCGTGACGACGATGACGGACATGATGGGCTTCTTCGCCTTCCTCGGGCTGGCGACGGTGATCTTGTTGTGATGCGACGGAAGGGAGGCGCGGAATGAAGGACCTGGCGGAGATCAAGGCGGCGGCGCGCAAGGCGGCCTTCGCACGGCGGGCCGAGGCCCATGCGGCGGCGGCGCCCGGTGCGGCGGGGCGGCTGTCGGAGGTTCTGGCCGGCTATCGCGGCGTGCCGCTGTCGGGCTACATGGCGATCCGGACCGAGATCGACCCGCTGCCGGCCATGGCCGAGGCGGCGGCGCACGGGCCGGTGGCCGTGCCGGTGATCATGGCGAAGGGCCAGCCGCTGAAGTTCTCGCGCTGGGAGCCGGACGGGGCGCTGAGGGAAGGACCGTTCGGTGCGATGGTGCCGGAGGTGGACGATTTCCTGGAGCCGGAGATCCTGATCGTGCCGCTGGTGGCCTTCGACGCGGGCGGCGGACGGCTGGGCTATGGCGGCGGGTTCTACGACCGCACGCTCGAGATGCTGCGCGCCAAGCGGGCGACGCTGGCCATCGGCTTCGCCTATGACGCGCAGGAGGCGGAGGGGCTGCCGCTGGAGCCGACGGACCAGCCGCTGGACATGATCGTGACCGAGACGCGGGTGCTGCAGCCGGGCAGGGCCGGCTAGGCGGCGCGGGCCGGGTGGCCCGGCGGCGAGGACGATGAACATGAGAAACGGGACATGACGATCACACGGGAAGAAGAGCTGGAGCATCTCAGGGAGATCGGCCGGATCGTCGCGAACACGCTTCAGGCGATGGCGCGGGCGATCGAGCCGGGGATGACCACGGGAGAACTGGACGACATCGGACGCGGGCTGCTGGAGACGGCGGGGGCGAAATCGGCGCCGGAGGCCGTCTACGGGTTTCCGGGTGCGACCTGCATCAGCGTCAACGAAGAGGTCGCGCATGGCGTGCCCGGGGACAGGAGCATCCACGAGGGCGATCTGGTGAACATCGACGTCTCCGCCTCGAAAAAGGGTTACTTCGCGGACACGGGCGCGACGTTCCGGGTGGGGCGGGTGGCGCCGGGGCTCGACCGGCTGTTGCGGGACGGAAGACGCGCCATGCAGATCGGCATCGCGCAGGTCGGCGCGGACCGCCCGCTTGCGGGCATCGGACGGGCGATCGAGGCCTTCGCGTCGCCTCGCGGCTATACGCTGATCCGGAACCTGGCAAGCCACGGGGTCGGGCAAGCGCTGCACGAATATCCCGAGGAAATCCCGACCTGGTCGGTCCGGGGCGAGCGGCGCCGGATCAACCGGGGGCTGGTCCTGACGGTGGAGCCGTTCCTGTCCCGGGGCGCGCTCTGGGCTGATACCGGCGACGACGGCTGGACGCTTCACGGAATGCCGCCCGCGCCGGCGGTCCAGTACGAGCATACGGTCGTCGCGACCGACCGGGGAGCCATCGTCGTCACCCTGCCGGGCTGAGCCATGGCCCCGGCGGCGCGGTGGCGGCGGGGGGCGAGATTTTTCGGACGAAAAATCTTGCACATGCTCAATCGGTTGACGCGGGGGGGCACGGGCCAGCTTGCGCAGGGGAAAGGCCCACACTACCAGTAGCGCATGCGACTCCTCTTTCTTGGCGATGTCATGGGCCGGTCCGGCCGAAACGCAATTGCCGAACACCTGCCCAGACTGCGCGCCGACTGGCGGCTCGATTTCGTCGTGGTCAACGGCGAGAACGCCACCAACGGCATGGGGCTGTCGGGCGCCCATGCGAAGCTGATCTTCGACGCCGGCGCGGATTGCGTCACGCTGGGCGATCATGCCTTCGACCAGAAGGACATGATGCAGGCCATCGAGAGCGACAGCCGCATCATCCGCCCGCTGAACTTCGCCAAGGCGGCGCCGGGCAAGGGCTATCGCCTGTTCCAGGCCACGAACGGGCGCAAGGTGCTGGTCTGCCAGGTGCTGGGCCAGGTCTTCATGAAGCGGCCCTTCGACGATCCGTTCTCGGCCGTCGATTCCGTGCTGCGCGCGCATCCGCGGGGCGGGCTGGCGCAGGCGGTCATCGTCGACATGCATTGCGAGGCGACATCCGAGAAGATGGCGATGGGCCATTTCTGCGACGGCAAGGCCAGCCTGGTGGTGGGCACCCATACCCATGTGCCCACGGCGGATGCGCAGATCCTGCCGGGCGGCACCGGTTACCTGACCGATGCGGGCATGTGCGGCGATTACCATTCGGTCATCGGCATGGACAAGGCCGAGCCCATGCGCCGCTTCATCACCGGCATGGCCAAGGGGCGATTTACCCCGGCCGAGGGCGAGGCGACGCTGTCCGGCGTTTTCCTGCGCACCGACGACCGGACCGGCGCGGCGGAAGAGATCCGGATGATCCGGGTCGGCGGCCGTCTGCAGCCGTCGGCGCCCTGACCGGAGGCCGGCGCATGCAGGCACGGTTTCGGCTGGCGGCCTTTGGCGCGATGATCGCGGTGGCGCTGGGATGGGGCCTGTCGATGCCCTTGTCGAAAATCGCGGTCAGCACGGGATACGGGCATTTCGGCCTGATTTTCTGGCAATCGCTGATCGGGGCGGCCCTGCTGGCCGCCATCGCGCTGGGCCGGCGCAAGCCGCCGAGTGTGGGGCCCGCCCAGTGGCGGACCTGGATCGTGCTGGCGCTGACCGGATCGGTGATCCCCAGCGCGGCCTTCTACAGCGCCATCGCGCATCTGCCCGCCGGCGTGATGTCGATCGTGATTTCGCTGGTGCCGATGATGGCCTTTCCGCTGGCCATGGCGCTGGGGTTGGAAGGCTTTGCCATGCGCCGCTTTCTGGGGCTTCTGGTGGGGCTGGGCGGAACGCTTCTGCTGATCCTGCCCGGGGCCAGCCTGCCGGGGGCGGGCGCGGGCGCGCTGGGCTGGATCGCGATCGCGATGATCGCGCCCTGCTGCTATGCCATCGAGGGCAATTACGTCGCGCGGTTCGGCACCGCGGGGATGGATCCGTTCCAGGTCATGCTGGGGGCCTCGTTGACGGGGGCGGCGATGGTGCTGCCGCTGGCGCTGGCGACGGGGCAGTTCATTTCGCCCCTGCGCGTCTTCGGGGCGGCGGACTGGGCGCTGGTGGGCTATTCGCTGATCTCGATCATGGCCTATTCCGGCTATGTCTGGCTGGTCGGCGCGGCGGGGGCGGTCTTTGCCGTGCAGGTGTCGTACCTGGTGACCGCCTTCGGCATTCTGGCTTCGATGATCTTTCTGGGCGAACGGTATGCGGCCGTCACCTGGCTGGCTTTTGTGCTGGTTATCAGCGGCATTTTCCTCGTGCAGCCAAGACGGCAGAGCAGGCTTGCGGAAGAGCCCCCAATCGATGAGAGTGTTTCGCGCGCCTCGTAGAGGCCCGCGTCCGAGGGGCAAGACAGGGCAATCATGCAACTGCTTCAATTGGGTGAAACCGGCCAGGCCGTCCTGGCGCTGGTGATCGTCGCGGGCATGTTCGTGGCTTTTCTGCGCGAGACGCTGCCGACCGAGGTGGTGGCGCTGTCGGGGGTCTCGTTGATGCTGATCACCGGCGTGCTGCCCTATGAGGCGGCGCTGCCGGTGCTGGCCAACCCGGCGCCCTGGACGATTGCCGCGATGTTCCTGATCATGGGGGCATTGGTGCGGACAGGGGCTCTCGACAGTTTCACGTCGCTGGCGCAGGGGCAGGCCGCGTCCAACCCGAAGCTTGCGGTGGGGATGCTTGGGCTCTTCGTGGTGCTGGCCTCGGCTGTGGTGTCGAACACGCCGGTGGTGGTGGTGATGATCCCGGTGGTGATCCAGATCGCCCGGTCGCTGGACATCGCGGCGAGCAAGCTGCTGATCCCGCTGAGCTATGCGGCGATCATGGGCGGTACGCTGACGCTGATCGGGACATCGACCAACCTGCTTGTCGACGGGGTCGCGCGCAGTTCCGGGATGGAGCCCTTCACGATCTTCGAGGTCACGCCGATCGGGCTGGTGGTGGTCGCCTGGGGGGCGATCTATCTGTATTTCATCGGCTCCAGGCTGTTGCCGGAGCGGGATTCCATGGCGACGCTGCTGAGCGACCGCAGCCGCATGAAGTTCTTCACCGAGGCGGTGATCCCGCCCGACAGCAACCTGATCGGGCGCGAGGTGCTGGGCGTGCAGCTGTTCAAGCGCGAGGGCGTGCGGCTGGTCGACGTGGTGCGCGGCGATGCCTCGCTGCGGCGCAACCTGGACGGGGTCGAGCTGCAGGTGGGCGACCGGGTGGTGCTGCGCACGCAGATGACCGAATTGCTGAGCCTGCAGCGCAACAAGGAGCTGAAGCGGGTCGACCAGGTGTCGGCCGTGGCGACCGAGACGGTCGAGGTGCTGATCACGCCGGGCTGCCGGATGGTGGGGCGTTCTCTGGGCTCGCTGCGGCTGCGGCGGCGGTTCGGGGTCTATGTGCTGGCCGCGCACCGGCGCAACCAGAACATCGGCCGGCAGCTTGACGAGCTGGTGGTGCGCGTGGGCGACACGCTGCTGCTGGAGGGCGCGCCGGAGGATATCCAGAGGCTGGCGGCCGAGATGGAGCTGGTCGACGTGTCGAAGCCCTCGGCCCGGGCGTTCCGGCGCAACCATGCGCCGATCGCCATCGGCGCGTTGCTGGGGATCGTGGTGCTGGCCGCACTTGGCGTGGCGCCGATCCTGATGCTGTCGGTGCTGGCCGTGGCGCTGGTGCTGGTCACCGGCTGTATCGATGCGGACGAGGCGTTTTCCTTTGTCGACGGGCGGTTGCTGGCGCTGATCTTCTCGATGCTGGCGATCGGGGCGGCACTGGAGAGTTCGGGCGCGGTGGAGCTGATCGTGAATGCCATCGCGCCGGGGCTGTCGATGCTGCCGCCGGCGCTGGTGGTGTGGGCGGTGTACCTGCTGACCTCGGTGCTGACGGAGCTGGTGTCGAACAACGCGGTCGCCGTGGTGATGACGCCGATCGCCATCGGGCTGGCCGCGGCGCTGGGCGTGGATGCGCGGGCGCTGGTGGTGGCGGTGATGATCGCCGCCTCGGCCTCGTTCGCGACGCCCATCGGGTACCAGACCAACATGCTGGTCTATGGTCCGGGGGGCTACAGATTCACCGATTTCATGAAGGTCGGGATCCCGCTGAACCTGTCGATGGGGCTTCTGGTGTCGCTGCTGATCCCGCTGATCTGGCCGTTGCAGATGCAATAGGCGCGGGGGCTCGCCCGGCCGTTGCCGGCCGGTCTCGCGGCTGCTGTGCCTGATGTCAGCCGAAGGTCTCGGCCAGCAGGTCGAAGACCATGCGGATCGGGCGGGACGTGTGCAGCTCGCGGTGGGTGGTCAGCCAGGTTTCGACCGGGATCGGCGGGAAAGCGTCGGGCAGGATCATCTCGACCTCGGGCGTCAGATCGCCGACCTCGCGCGTCATGACACCGATGCCCAGCCCCTGGCGCACCAGCTGCCAGGACAGCGCGCCATTGGCCGAGTTGCAGCGGACCTGGTCGCGGGTGACCGGCAGGCCGCGGCGGCGCAGCTCGTCTGTCAGGCGGTCGGTGGCGTCAAAGCCAACGAAGGCCATGCGCGCCAGATCCTGCAGGGTCGCGGGGTGGCCGCCTGCGCGGGCGAGGTAGCGGCGCGCGGCCCAGAGATGGGCCTGGGTGTCGCGCAGGCGGCGGGCGATCAGGTCGGGCTGTTCGGGGCGGGCGTGGCGGAGCGCGATATCTGCCTCGCGCCGGCGCAGGTCGCGGATGTCGTTGCCGGGCACCAGGTCGACCGTGATGCCGGGCGCAAGGTCGCGCAGGCGGTCGATCACCGGCGGCAGCTGCCAGGCCGACATGGCGTCCGAGGCGGTGATCGAGACCGGCCCCTCGACCGATTGCGCCTGGCCCGAGGCCGCGAGCGAGAGCTGCGCCGCCGCGTCGCCCATCGCGCGGACATGATCCAGCAGGATCCGGCCCGAGCGGGTCAGCACCATGCTGCGCCCGGTCCGTTCGAAGAGGGTGACGCCCAGGCTGTCCTCTAGCGCCGCCACCTGCCGGCCGAGCGTTGGCTGGGTTGCGCCCATCGCGCGGGCGGCGGCCGAGAGCGAGCCCTCCTCGGCGGTGACGAGAAAGGCGCGGACCTGGTTCCAGTCGAAGCAAATGTTCTGCCAGTTCATGCATTTTTGTATGACGCAAGCGCCCGCCAGTCCATTCCAACCTGCGGTGATGCATGACTGCGCGCGCTGCCCGCCGCGTACCCGGGGGCGCCCGGGTCCCGGGCAATCGCCCGCCCTGTCGCGGGGCTGTCACTGGACATGGCCGAGCCTGTGACTAGTGTCGCATCAAGCGAGCTGACAGGAGTTGCGACGATGGAGAAGTTCGGCAAGAGCCAGCCGGCCAAGCGGGTCGAGGATGTGCGCTTTCTGACCGGCGCGGGCCGCTACGTGGACGACATCGCGCCCGGGGACGCCCTGCATGCCTATTACCTGCGCAGCCCCGTGGCCCATGCCGAAATCGTCACGCTTGACGTGGCCGAGGCGCGCGCGGCCGAGGGCGTGGCGGCCGTCTACACGATCGAGGACCTGGAAGCCGCCGGGCTGGACATCGCCATCCCCGCGACGGTGGTGAAGAACCGCGACGGGTCCATGGGGGCGGCGCCGCTGCGTCCGATGCTGGCGAAGGGCAAGGTCTGTTTCGTGGGCGAGCCCATGGCCGTGGTCCTGGCCGAGACGCTTGAGCAGGCGCGCGACGCGGCCGAGCTGATCGAGTACGACCTCAAGGACCTGCCCGCGAAGCTGGACCTCGCGAAGGGCGGGCCGATGATCCATGACGCCGCGCCCGACAACCTGGCCTTCGACTGGGGTTTGGGCGACGAGACGGCGACAGAGGCGGCCTTTGCCGCAGCCGCGAAGACCGTGCGCCTGGAGGTCGGCGACAACCGGGTCATCGTCAATTCGATGGAGCCGCGCGGCTGCTATGCCGAGGCCGAGGGAGAACGGATCCACCTGTCGTTCAACGGGCAGGGCGTCTGGGGGATGAAGGCGCTGCTGGCGCAGGCGCTGGGGCTGAACGCAGAGGCGGTGCGGATCACCAACCCCGACGTCGGCGGCGGCTTTGGCATGAAATCGGGGCCATACCCCGTATATTTCTCGGTCGCCCACGCGGCGCGGGCGCTGGGGCGTCCGGTGCGCTGGATGTCGGACCGGTCCGAGGCGATGATGGCCGACAACGCCGGCCGGGACCTGGTCTCGCTGGCCGAGCTGGCCTTTGACGAACACAACCGCATCACCGCCTACCGTGTGACCACGCGGTGCAACCTGGGCGCCTACAATTCCGTCTATGGCCAGCCGATCCAGACCGAGCTGTTCAGCCGGGTGCTGATGGGAACCTATGACGTGCAGACCACGTGGCTGCAGGTCGAGGGCTATTTCACCAACACCACCCAGGTCGATGCCTATCGCGGCGCCGGGCGGCCCGAGGCGATCTATCTGCTGGAACGGGTGATGGACCGGGCGGCGCGCGAGCTGGGCGTCGATCCGCTGGAGCTGCGGCGGATCAATTTCATCAAGCCGGACCAGTTCCCCTACACGACCGCCACGGGCGAGACGTATGACGTGGGCGATTTTTCCCGGGTGCTGGGCCGGGCCGAGGCGGAGGCGGACCTTGCGGGCTTTGCCGGACGCCGCGCGGCGGACGAGGCCGAGGGACGATTCCGGGGTCTGGGGCTGTGTTACTATATCGAAAGTATTCTGGGCGATCCTTCCGAGACCGCGAAGGTGGAATTCCATGAGGATGGCACGGTGAGCATCTATGTCGGCACACAGTCGAACGGGCAGGGGCACGAGACCGTCTATGCCAGGTTCCTGTCGGACCAGACCGGCATTCCCGCCGATCTGATCCGCGTGGTGCAGGGCGACAGCGATCTGATCGCCAAGGGCGGCGGCACCGGGGGCTCGCGGTCCGTCACCACGCAGAATACGGCGACGCTGGCCACGGTGGATGCGATGGTGGCGGCCTTCATTCCCTACCTGGCCGAAAAGATGGGGGTTGAGCCGGACGCGGTCGAATTCGACGCCGAAACCTTCCGCGCGCCGGGGTCGAACCTGACGCCGACGATGGTCGAGGCCGCGCAGATGGCGCGCGAGGATCAGCGGGAGGACCTGCTTGTGCACCAGGAAACTGCCGAGCTTCCGGGGCGGTCCTATCCCAACGGCTGCCACGTGGCCGAGGTGTCGGTCGATCCCGAGACCGGGCAGGTCACGCTGGAGCGGTACACGGTGGTCGATGATTTCGGCAACCTCATCAACCCGATGCTGGCCGAGGGGCAGGTGCATGGCGGGGTGGCGCAGGGCGTGGGCCAGGCGCTGACGGAACACGTCGTGTTCGACGAGGACGGGCAGCTTCTGACCGCGACGTTCATGGACTACGCGCTGCCGAGGGCCTATGATATGCCCATGATTTCCTTCACGTCAGAGCCGGTGCCGTCGACGGCGAACCTTATGGGCATGAAGGGCTGTGGCGAGGCCGGAACAGTCGGCGCGCTGGCGGCGGTATCGAATGCGGTGCAGGACGCGCTGTGGAATTGCGGTGTGCGGCAGGCGGATATGCCGTTCACGCCGCTCAGGGTCTGGGAAATGCTCAGGGATGCCCCTGTCGCCGCTGAGTGATCATGTCTCGCGCCTGATCGGCCGGCTGAGGTGGGCCGAGCCGGCGGCGCCGGGCAAGGAGTTGCCCGCGCGGATCCACGTGATCATCCTGGACGGGACGCTTTCGACCCTCGAGCCGGGCGAGGAGACCAACGCCGGCCGGACCTACAAGCTGTGCCGCGAGGTCGGTGCGCCGCTGCTGGTGCATTACGAGAAGGGCGTGCAATGGCCCAACTGGCGATCGACGATGGACGTGCTGCGGGGCAAGGGGACCAGCCGCAGGATCCGGCGGGCCTATGGCCGGCTGGCGTCGCGCTACCGGCCGGGGGACAAGGTGTTCCTGTTCGGCTTCTCGCGCGGGGCCTTCGCGGTGCGGTCGCTGGCGGGGGTGATCGACATGGTGGGGCTGTTGCGGCCCGAACATGCCACCCATCGCAACGTGCGGCAGGCCTACCGCCTGTATGAACAGAACCCCTATGGCCATGCGGCGGCGGCCTTTTCGCGGCAGTTCTGCCACCCGCCCGGAACCGTGACGATCGAGATGGTCGGCGTCTGGGACACGGTGAAGGCGCTGGGGCTGAAGGTGCCGATCCTGTGGCGGATGGTGCGCAGCCGGCATTCCTATCACAACCACAATCTCGGCCCCTCGGTGAAGGCGGGCTTTCACGCGCTGGCGCGGGACGAGACGCGGCTGGCCTACGAGCCGGTGATGTGGACGACACCGCCGGGCTGGTCGGGGCGGCTGGAACAGATGTGGTTTCGCGGCACGCATGGCGACGTGGGCGGCCAGCTGGACGGGTTCGACGCGGCGCGGCCGCTGGCGAATGTCTCGCTGGTCTGGATGCTGGAACGGGCGGAGGAAAGCGGGCTGCCGCTGCCCGAGGGCTGGAAGGCGCGGTACCCCTGCGATGCGACGGCGCCCTCGCTGGGGTCCTGGCGCGGCTGGGCCAAGGTCATGGTGCTGCGCGCGCCGCGCGAGGTCGGGCGCGACCGGTCCGAAAAGCTGCACGAGACGACGCCGCCGCGCCAGCCCGTGCCGGAAGGCTGGAGCGCCCGTGTCTCGGCGATCTGGTCGGGGCTGCGCGGGCAGGCGTGAAGGTGAGCCCCGGGACCGACCCGGGCGGAGGGGCAGGGCCAGGCCGCTGCGCGCGGCACCGGAGCGGCGCAGGACAGGGTGACGGGGCGTCCCGGGTCACGGGCCGATCGAAACGGGCGGTGACACGCGCCCCGCCGATGGGGGCATGGCCCTTGCGCCCGGACGAGAGGCCCCCTAATGGCACCGCATGACCGCACCGATGTCCCTTCTGCAGCATATGCGTGCCACGCTTGTGCTTGGCCTGCCCCTGATCGGCGGGCACCTTGCGCAATTCGCCATCCAGCTGACCGATACGGTCATGCTGGGCTGGTATTCGGTGGAGGCGCTGGCCGCCGTCACGCTGGCGGGCAGCTACTTCATCACCTTCTTCCTGTTCGGCGCGGGTTTTGCCTGGGCGGTGATGCCGATGGTGGCGACCTTTGCCGCGAAGGGCGACCAGACCGGCGTGCGGCGGGCCACGCGGATGGGGCTGTGGCTGTCGCTGCTGTATTCCGCGCTGGCGATGCCGGCCTTCTGGTGGGCGGAGGAGATCCTGCTGGCGCTGGGCCAGACCGACGCGGTCGCGGGGCTCGCCGCCGATTACCTGCGGGTGGCGGGCTGGGGGATCTTTCCCGCGCTGATCGTCATGGTTCTGAAGAGCTACCTGGCCGCGCTGGAACGGACGCGGATCATCCTGTGGGTGACGCTGGCGGCGGCGGTGATGAACGTCTTCGGCAATTACGTCCTGATCTTCGGCAATTTCGGCCTGCCGCCGCTGGGCGCGGTGGGCGCGGCCTGGGCATCGATCATCACGCACACGACCGCGCTGGCCGGCGCCGCGGCCTACGCGGTGATCGCGCGGCCCGAGCACCAGCTTTTCGTGCGGTTCTGGCGTGCGGACTGGGAGATGTTCTTCAAGGTGTTCCGGATGGGCGGGCCGATCGGGATCACGACCCTGTCGGAGGTGAGCCTCTTTGCCGGGTCGACCGTTCTGATGGGCTGGCTGGGGACGATCCCGCTGGCGGCGCATGGCATCGCGATCCAGCTTGGAACGGCGACCTTCATGGTGCATCTCGGCTTGTCCAACGCGGCGACGGTGCGCGCGGGCCAGGCGCAGGGTCGGGACGACGGGCTGGGGCTGCGGCGCGGGGCGACGGGGGTGCTGATCCTGTCGCTGGTGGTCTCGCTGATCACGATCGCGGTGTTCCTGTCGATCCCCGAACAGCTGCTGGGCCTGTTCCTGGAGCCCGACAACCCGAACCGGCCGCAGATCCTGGCGATCGGCGTCGGGCTGGTGACGATCGCGGCGCTGTTCCAGCTGGTGGACGGGGCGCAGGTGGTGGCGCTGGGGCTGCTCCGCGGGCTGCATGACACGACCGTGCCGATGGTGATGGCCGCCGTGGGCTACTGGGTGGTGGGCCTGCCGGCCTCTTACATCCTGGGGTTCGTGGCCGGGCTGGGCGGCATCGGGGTCTGGCTGGGCCTGGTGTCGGGGCTGGCGACGGCGGCGGTGCTGCTGCTCTGGCGGTTCTGGGGACGGGCCGTGGGGCAGGTCGGGGCGGCCGTGCCGGTCTGACGGGCGGCGCCCGCGGTGGGGTGAAACCCCACCCTACGGCGGAGGTGGGCGTGGTGCCGGCGCGGTGGGTTGGAAACCCACCCTACACGGGCAGCCCGGAGCGGTCAGTCAGACGCGCCGTCGGCGTCGCGTTTCAGCAGGCGGTCGGACTTCTTCCGCACCAGCACGCTGCGCAGGTCATGCATCGCCAGCAGCAGCGCATCGGTGACCTCTTCGAGCTGGTCGTCGCTGGCCTTGCTCTGCACCCAGTGGGCCGTCATGTTCAGGTAGTCGATGGCGCGGTGGATGTCGTCCATGTCGCGCCGGGCCAGCAGGGCCCGACGCTCTTCCATCCAGCTGTCGATCGCCGCGCGGTCATCCGCCGTCAGGCTGCGGTCGCCATGCGGCTTGACCTCGCCGTTGCGGATGTTGACCACGGCGATCTGGTCCATCTCGATCCGCCGGTGCCGGTTCTGCGTATCGACCCGGTAGACGAAGGCGCCGTTCTCCCGGACCCGGAAGTAATAATCTGGAAGCGCGGCGCTCATTCCGTCAGGCCGGCACAGAAATCGGCGATCCGGGCGCAGGCCTGCTCCAGCGCGTCATCCGAGGTCGCGTAGCTGATGCGGAAGTTCGGCGAGAGGCCGAAGGCCGCGCCGAAGACCACGGCGACGTTGGCCTCCTCGAGCAGGGCGGTGGCGAAGGCCTCGTCATCGGTGATCTTCACGCCGCCGGCCGAGGTCTTGCCGATCAGCCCGGCGATCGAGGGATAGACGTAGAACGCCCCGTCCGGCACCGGGCAGGTGATGCCGTCGATCGCGTTCAGCTTGTCGACCACCAGGTCGCGGCGGCGGCGGAAGACCGCGTTGTTGGGTTCGATGAAATCCTGCGGCCCGTTCAGCGCCTCGACCGAGGCCCATTGCGAGATCGAGCAGGGGTTGGTCGTGGACTGCGACTGGATCTTGCGCATGGCGGCGATCAGCGGCTCGGGCCCGCCGGCATAGCCGATGCGCCAGCCGGTCATGGCATAGGCCTTCGAGACGCCGTTCACGGTCAGCGTGCGATCGTAGAGGCCGGGTTCCACCTGGGCCGGGCTGGCGAATTCGAAGCCGTCGTAGACGAGGTGTTCGTACATGTCGTCCGACATCACCCAGACATGGGGATGGCGCATCAGCACGTCGGTCAGCGCCTTGAGCTGGTTGCGGGTATAGCCGGCGCCCGTGGGGTTCGAAGGAGAGTTGAAAATCAGCCACTTGGTGTTGGGCGTGATCGCCGCCTCGAGCTGGTCTGGCGTCATCAGGAAGCCGTTTTCGATGCCGCATTCCACGACAACCGGCTCGCCGCCGGCCAGCCGCACCATGTCGGGATAGCTGACCCAGTAGGGGGCGGGGATGATGACCTCGTCGCCTGGGTTCAGCGTGGCCATCAGCGCGTTGTAAAGCACCTGCTTGCCGCCGGTGGAGACCGAAATCTGCGCGGGCGTGTAGGTCAGGTCGTTGTCGCGCAGGAACTTGGCGCAGATCGCCTGCTTCAGCTCGGGGATGCCGTCGGGGGCGGTGTACTTCGTCTCGCCCCGGCGAATCGCGTCGATCGCGGCGTCCTTGATGTTGTCGGGCGTGTCGAAATCGGGTTCGCCCGCGCCCAGGCCGATGACATCGCGGCCGGCGGCCTTCAGCTCCCGCGCCTTGGTGGTCACGGCCACGGTCGGAGACGGTTTCACGCGGTCGAGCGTCGCTGAGAGGAAGGACATTTTCGGGCCTCGGTTTGAATGTTTGCCCGAACTGTCATAGGGTTCAGCCCAATTGCGATCAAGCGGCGAAAGCCGCCGGACGGGAGGCAAGATGAGCGACGACGATTGGTACGGGCCGGATGCGGCCACCTTCGGAGACCGGATGGCCGGGGCACGCGAGCAGGCCGGCATGAGCCAGGCGCAGCTGGCGCGCCGGCTGGGTGTCAAGAAGGGCACGATCGTGGCCTGGGAAGAGGACCGGTCGGACCCGCGGGCCAACCGGTTGCAGATGATGTCGGGGCTTCTGAATGTCTCGATCATCTGGCTCCTGACCGGAGAGGGCGACGGGCCCGAACCGCCGCAGCCCGAGGATCCGCAAAGCGTGGGGCTGGCGGAACTCGCCGCAGAGTTGCGCGAGCTGCGCAGCCAGATGCGCGCGAATGCCGAGCACGCGGCGCGCATCGAAAAGCGGCTGCGCACCCTCATGCAGGAGGGCTGAGCCGTGGTGGAGCCGCGCGAGACGCGGGTCAAGCGATTGAAAATGCGGGCAATGCGGCGCGGGATCAGGGAAATGGACCTGATCCTTTCGGCCTATGCGGACGCCCGTCTGGAGACGATGAACGAAGGCGAGTTGAATCTCTTCGATCAACTTCTTGGCGAAAACGACCAGGATCTCTATGCTTGGGTCACGGGCCAAAGCCCGGCCGAAGGGGTGTATGCCGCCATGGTTGATGACATCGCGGAGAACTACCAGAAATAGATCGGTTTTTCTCGTTTAACCGATTCTTGGGGTTTTGTTGCCACTTTCGGTCCGAGCAGTTTGAGTCGGAGTGAAACATGCGTATGGACAAGCCCCTTGCGCCTTCTGGAAGAGCCGGGTTCATGGCCGGGTACCTTGAGGCGTTGGCCTTGGTCGAACGCCTGCACCGTCTGCTTCTGGATGTGATCAAGGACGAATTCGAACGGGTCGGAGTCTTGGAGATCAACGCCGTGCAGGCGTTGCTTCTGTTCAACATCGGCGACAACGAGGTCACGGCCGGCGAGTTGAAAAGCCGTGGCTACTACCAGGGCAGCAACGTCAGCTACAACCTGAAAAAGCTGGTTGAGATGGGCTACATGCACCATCAGCGGTGCGAGATCGACCGCCGGTCCGTGCGCGTGCGGCTGACACCCCGGGGGCGCGAGATCCGCGATGTCGTGGACCAGCTCTTCCTTCGCCATGCGGAGGGCCTTCAGGAAAAGGGCGTGATCGATGCCGCGGGCATCGAGGACATCACCGGAGCGTTGCGCCGGGTGGAACGCTACTGGACCGACCAGATCCGTTATATCTACTGACGCTCCGGCGCGGCGCCTGCACGGGTCCGGAACCGGCGACGGGAACGGCCGGACCCAAGACGCCTTCGACTGTTGTGAGTAGCCGGCGGATGGCCCTGGGACAGATATGCCGAGATGAGACGCTGATCGCAGGATCTGGCGTCTCATGTTCGTTTCTAGACTCCGCCGGAACCATGGCCGGGCTGGCCCGGGTGCCTTATCGATCGGTGAGGCTTTGATATACGATCAGCGGATCAAGGTCTTCGTGATCTGCGGCGGCAGGCGGGATGGTGGTGAAAGCTCTGCCCCGGGATCGTCGGGAATTCGATCATCGGACGTACCTGTCCTGCCTGCCGGACATCAGGGGCCGATCCGGGATGTCGGGGCTAGGGTGGGACCGGGGTCGGAGAGTCGTTCGTGTCCGGTCGCTGCCTTGGGGCCCACGGTGGGGACTTATTGTCCGGTGAGCGGATTGTCGGGCTTCAGGGTTGCGAGGTTGAGCCCCTCGAGCTCTCGCAACAGCTTGCGCACCATGGCGGCCTCGTAGTCGGCAAAGCCCAGGGCGGTTTCCACGAAGGCGCCGGGGCCCGCGATCACGTAGGCCCGGAAATAGGAGCTGAGGCCCGCCACGTCGTCTTGCCGGGCATCCCCCTGGCGCGGGTCGTCGACGCCGATCACAAGCGCGTTCACGGTGATGTCGCGCGCTGCCAGCCAGGGCTGAAGGCTGCGCGGATGGGGGCCCATGTTGTGCTTGCCATCGCCCGAGACATCCAGCGTGTGGATCCAGCATCCCGGATGCGCGTCGAGCATCGCGCCGCCGATGCGCACCGCGCTGCCTAGGGCGGTGCCCGGCGGGGCGGCGGTGCGGGCGGTGCCGCGCAGACGCGCGATGATGCCGTCCAGCGCCCCGGCCGAGGTGACCGAGGTCCAGGGCACCAGGTGGCGCTGGTAGTCCGGCGCGCTCCATTCGAAGACGGCGATGTCCACCGGCGCCTGCGGCATGGCCAGGATCGCCCGCCGCACTTCGGGGTGGTTCAGCGCGGCGGCCAGCCCGTCAAGTTGCATCCGATACTCGATCGAATCGACCGACCCGGACACGTCCAGCGCCAGCACCAGCGCCTGCCGGCATTCGGCCGTCGCGGCGGCCGGGGCCATGGACAGGGGCAGGGACACAGACAAGGCAGTGCAAACGGCATACGCCATGGCCCGAAGCCGCCGGAGGCCTTGTGTCACCCCGGGCTCCCGGGGCGCTGGTCAAGCTCGCCCACGACGCGGGGGCGCAGCTCGCGCTCCAGCTTGCGGCGCATGGCGCGTTCGTAATCCTCGAAGCCGCGCGCCACCTCGACAAAGGCGCCGGGGCCGCGGATGACCTCGTTGCGGTAGTAGTGTTCCAGGCTGACCTCGGGTTCCGAATTGGCGCCGTCGATGGCCAGCCCGTTCACCACGACACCGGCGAAGGGGAAATGCCGGTAGGCGCGGGAGGGGGCGAAGCCTTCGTTGTTCTCGCCGTCGCCGGCGACGTCCACGGTCTGGAACAGGCAGGGCGGTGCGCGGTCCAGAAGGCCGGCGGCATAGCCCAGGGCATAACCCATGGCGGTGGGGAATTCATCGTGGCTGCGGGTCGATGCGCCGATCGCCTGGGCCACGGCAAACAGCGCGGCGCGGCTGTCGATCAGGGTCCAGTCGACCAGGACCTCGTGATTGTACCGCCCGCTCCATTCGAAGACGGCCAGCGCCACGTGCATGTCGCTGGCAAACAACGCGGTCTGGACCTCGGGGGCCAGCAGGGCAGAGGCCAGGCCGCCCCTTTGCAGCGCGTCCTCCTGCGCATCGACGGAGGAGGAGACATCCATCGCCAGTACCAGCGCCAGCCGGCACTCGGCTGCGGCCGAGGCTTCGGTGACCCCGAAGACCCCGGCCAGACCGGCGGCGAGACCCGCCGCAAGAGATGCGGCGCGCGGCGTCACCAGTGTCCGGTGTTTTCCATGCTGGCCCAGGGTTCTGCCGGCTCCAGCCGCTCGCCCTTCTGCAGCAGCTCGACCGAGATATTGTCGGGCGAGCGGACAAAGGCCATCCAGCCGTCGCGCGGCGGCCGGTTGATGGTCACGCCGTTGTCCTGCAGGTGCTGGCACATCTCGTAGATGTTATCGACCTGGTAGGCGAGGTGCCCGAAGTGACGGCTGTCGCTGGGCAGGCCCTCGTCGCCGTCCCAGTTGTAGGTCAGCTCCACCGGGCATTCTTCCTGGCCCGGAGGCGCCATGAAGATCAGCGAAAAGCGGCCCTGCTCGCTGTCGGTGCGGCGGGTTTCCCTGAGGCCCAGCAGTTCGAAGAACGCCATGGTCTTCTCGAGATCCTTCACGCGAACCATGGTGTGCAGATATTTGATGGTCATGTCGGGGACTCCTTGGTGTTGGCCCATCCTAACGTCCCCCTTGTCACTGTCGAGCGGGGGCGGGTCAAAAAGCCGACTGGATCCCGAAATTGATGCCGAAGCGCCGGGCCTCGTAGAGGGCGATGTTGCTTTCGGTGTTCTGCGCGTAAACCGTCATCGTCGGGTTGAAACCGAAGTAGTCCAGCCCGGTGAAGATCACCGTGGCCGAGGCCGAGACACGGTGATCCTGCCGCCCGTCCGGCGAATGGGGCGAGACATCGTAGTCGCGCCCGCGGTAATCCAGCCCCATCTGCAGGCCCGCGCCGTCGAAGATCTCTCCGAGCACCAGCGAGGCGCCCAGCCCGGCCTCGACATATTCTTCCGAGGCGACGGGGCTGTCGGTCACAGCACCCGACAGGACCACGCGCAGCTGCCGGCCGTTGGGGAAGAAATGCGCCGCCCAGGTTTCCGCCGAGTAGGTGTTCACGTCGGCGGTGTTGATCCCGTATTGCCATTCGCCCGCGATACGCCCGTTGATCCGCGTGGTCCCGGTAAGGGCGTAGGATTGCAGCGCCGAGGCGCGCAGGTAGCGGGCGAATTGTTCGTATCCGTACCAGGATTGCCCGGCATCCGCGCGAAAGGCGAATTCGCCGTCCTCGCCGAAGTTGAACGCGCGATAGCCGTAGCCGGCAAAGACCGAGGCAAAGTCGAAATCCGATCCCTTGACGCCCGGTGCTTCGGATTTGGCGTCACCGGTCAGCTCGAAATGGCGGTAATCCAGCGAGAGATAGAGATCCTGCGCCCGGGTCGCGGTCTGCCAGAAGCGGTAGCGGGTATCGGCGCCCAGCTCGAACTCGATCCCCGAAAGCGCCACGGCGGCGCCGGTCAGCTGGTATTGCACGGGCTGGCCAAAGAGCGCCTCGGTCAGCTCGTAGTTCAGGAAGGAGGTCCGGTAGGCGGAGCCGTTGTTGATGTTGCTGTCCGGCGTGATCGAGAAGCTGAAGCGCGACGACCAGGGGTTGGTGGCGCGCACGTACTTGAAGTCGCGGATCGCCATGGCCTCGAGGTTCTCGTGCGGGGCGATTTCGACCGCGCGGCGCAGCCAGAGCTGCGCCAGCGTCTTCTGCCCCGCCGTGGACAGGACCTGCGCCATCACCATGGCCGAGGCGAACTGGTCCGGGTCTTCCTCGGCAAGGTCCCAGGCCTGGCGCGCGGCGGTCTTGGCCGCGTCGGTCTGTCCCAGATCGCGCAGGGCGCGGGCGCGGATCAGCAGGGCGGGCAGGTCTTGCGCGTCGCGGGCAAGCAGGGCATCGGCCAGGGCCAGGGCCTGCTGCGGGGCGCCCACGGCAAGGCTGTCCGAGGCGGCGACGCGCATCTGGCCAGGGGTCAGCTGCACGGGGTCGGATCCGGCGGCGGGGGCCGGATCCGTCACAAGGCACAGGGCAAGGGCGGCCGCGAGGCCGGGCAGGCGCATCCTCTTAGCGGACGACGACGAAGCCGCCGGTCTCGCGCACCGTCACGTTGTCGGGCTGGCCGACGTTGGTTTCGGTGACGACGATGCCCACGATCTCGGCGGCGTCGTCGCCCGAGACGATGGCGTAGTAATTGCCCTCTTCGAAGGCGACCGCGTTGCCGCTGTTGTCGCCGAAATTGCTGGCGACGGTGCCGGCGATTTCGCCGTTGTCGTTCATCACGCCCGGACCGACCCGGAAGACGATCGCGGGCATGGCGTCCAGGCTGGAATCGGAACTGGCGTTGATGCCGTTGACGACCTGCTGGGTGATGTCGTTGCCGTTGATGTCATAGATCACCCGGTCGGTGATCTGGCCCCGCACCGCGTCGCCGCGGCGGCCGGTGGTGGAATTGAAATCCTCGAAATCGATGGCCATGTCGATCGTGGCGGTGGTGTATTGCAGGCCGCCGGCCCCGTTGAAATCGCGCAGCCCGGCGTAGTCGCCGCTGTAGCGGGCCTGGCCGGAATCGGGCAGGGTCATGCCGCCGTTGCGCTGGTAGATGAAGCCGCCGAAGCCGTAGTCGATGTAATCGCCCGTCCGCACGATGGCGAACTGGGTGTTGCCCGAGGGGCTGACGCCATAGATCGCCCGGTGCGCGAACTGGCTGATCGGCGCGCCGGTGATGCTGTCGGGATAGGTGGCGCTGGCCTCGTAGACGGCATAGGGCCCAAGGCTCGAGACGGCGGTGCCGCGCTGGTAGACATTGTCGCCGTCGAAGCCGAGGTTGTCGACGAAGAAGGTATCGTTCGAGGCGTCGTAGGACACGCTGGTGACAAAGCCGTCGCCGGGATTGCCGCCGTCCGCTTCGGTCGGTTCGGTGCGCACGATGGACGACGACGGGGTGGGCGAGGCGGTACCGGGGGGCAGGCCGCTGTCCCCGTCGATGCCGTCGGGATCGCTGCCGTCCGTGCCCTCGCCGTTGCCGCCGTCGGTGTCTTCGGCGTTGTCGTCGAACGGGTTGCCGTCCCCGCATCCCGACACCGCAATGCCCGCCGCAAGTGCGGCGGCAATAAACCTGTTCATGCCTGTCTGCCTCGGTGTTTTTTGTACACGATTTTGCCCGATTTTTCGCGCGAACCCCTTTGAAGTCAATGAAGTTCACGATTCGTCGAGGCGATTGAGAGCCGGGCATGATCGAAATGCCATACTGCATATGGCGTTTCATCCGGGGCTGACGCCAGATATGGTAGGGGGCGACTCGCATGAGAGGGAAGTGCCGCCATGGGCCTGTCACCGGAACAGCTTGCCGAAATTTCTGAACTGCGCAGCCAGGCACAGTCCACGCTGCGGGCCACCGCGCCGGGGATGGAGGCGCATCTCTACAAGCCCTACCAGGTGCTGGACCATGGCTTTGTGCGGGTCGTCGACTACATGGGCGACGACGCGGCGATCTGTCAGGCGGCGCGGGTGTCCTATGGCCGCGGCACCAAGTCGGTGCAGAACGACGACGGGCTGATCCGCTACCTGATGCGGCACTGGCATTCGACGCCCTTCGAGATGTGCGAGGTCAAGCTGCACGTCAAGCTGCCGGTCTTCGTGGCGCGGCAGTGGATCCGGCACCGGACGGCGAACGTGAACGAATATTCGGCGCGCTATTCGATCCTGGACCGGGAATTTTACATCCCCGCGCCCGAGCATGTCGCGGCGCAGTCCGAGGTGAACAACCAGGGCCGGGGATCGGCGCTGGAAGGCGAAGAGGCGGCGCGGGTGCTGGAGCTGCTGAAATCCGACAGCACGCGGGCCTATGACCATTACGAGGAGATGATCTCTTCGGACGGGCAGCAGGGGCTGGCGCGTGAACTGGCGCGGATGAACCTGCCGGCGAATATCTACACGCAATGGTACTGGAAGGTGGATCTGCACAACCTGTTCCACTTCCTGCGGCTGCGCGCGGATGCCCATGCGCAATACGAAATCCGGGTCTACGCCGAGGAGATCTGCAAGATCGTGGCCGACTGGGTGCCCTTCGCCTATGGCGCCTTCGAGGAATACCGGCTGGGCGCGGAAACGCTGAGCGCCTCGGCGCTGGATTGCGTGCGGCGCATGCTGAAGGGCGAGGAGGTCACGAAGGAGACCTCGGGCATGTCGGCGCGGGAATGGCGCGAGCTGGAGGCCGTTCTGAAGGGCTGAGGCTGGTTCGGGTTGAGAGGGGCAGCCTGCCCGGAGCTGACCGGTTCGGGCAGGCTGCCTGGAACGGGCGGCGCCCTCAGCTTTCGGTTTTGCCGCGGTAGAGCCAGAAGCGGCGGATGTCGGCAAAGAGCTGCGGGTTCATGATATGCGGCAGGTGCCCGCGATCACGGTACCAGCGGGCATCGGCGTTCTCCATTCGTGCGGCCAGCCGGGCGATCCCGGCCGAGGGGCTGACCGTGTCGTGGCTGCCATGAAAGAAGCGCAGCGGCGTGTCGGCCTGCATGGCGCGTGCCGAGGGGCGCCAGAAGGCGACGCCGGAGCCGTGGCTGAAAAGCATCCGGGCCGTGGGCGTGACCGAGGGCCCGGTGGGCCGGCCGCGGTCGTCCAGCGTCAGCTTCGGCCGGGGCGTGTCGCGGCCGAACATCAGCACCTGGAACAGCTCGTACCAGATCACCGGCCAGTCCGCCCCGGGATGGGCGCGGCGGATGCGCCAGAGATCGCTGCTCATCCCCATGGTCGTGGCCAGCAGGTCAGGGAAGGGCGCAGGGGCTGCGATCGCCGCCAGCGTCACGTCCGGGCAGGTCAGCAGCCCGCGCAGTTCCAGGCAGATGCCGGCCCCGGCAGAGATCCCGACAAGGTCGATCCGTCGCGCGGGTGCCGCGTTCAGGCGCTTGGCCAGCAGCCGCGCGGCCGGCCGCATCCGCACCCGCCCCTGAAGCGGGCGGCCGTCGAGCCCGGGGAAGGCAAGCTCTGCCAGCGCCGTGCCCGAGGGCAGGTTTTCGGTCAGCGGGTCGAAGGCATCGAGGCGGGTGAGCGCGCCGGGCACGGTCACCAGGATGCGCCGGGCCTCGGCCAGGGGGGTGCCTGACAGGCGCAGGCCGTCGCGATCGGGGCCGGGAGGGGAGAGAGGTCTCATACGTGGTGGGAGAGCCGGGCAGAGGGGCGATGTCAAATGCGCGGGTCGCCGCAGGGGTTCGTTTTCGTGTATAGCGTGACTATATACATAGTGTCATTTTCCTGTTACAAAACACCTATTATGCGCGCCTTCGTTTCCCTTGCCTTTCTGCTGTCACTTCCGGCGTCCGCCGCGCTGGCCAATCCGCTGGCAGAGGTGATCTGTGACACCACGCCCCGGATGCGGGACCGGCTGGAGCACCAGTTCGGCACCCGGCAGGAGGCGACAGGCCTGCGCGGGCCGGAGGAGATCATGGAGGTCTGGACCGACACGCGTGGCGACTGGACCCTGGTGATGACCTATGCCACCGGGACCTCCTGCATCGTGGCGATGGGCGAAGACTGGCAGCAGACGCATCGCAAGGATCCGGCCTGACGGCATAAGCGCCGCGCGGCGTGAAGGGACCCTTGCGCAAGGCACGGATCCTTGAACGGGGTCGGCTGACCGGTCGGTTGTCGCAAGGGACTGCACGGATGGTCCTGGACGACAACGCAGGGATCGCGGCGCGCGCCGTTTCCGAAACCCCGCACCGCGACGAAACATGGCGGCGGGGCGGGACAAAGGGCTGGACTTGGCCCCGCCGCTGCCGGCAGATTGGGACAACACTTGCATCCGCTGCACCGGGTCGCATTCCGCGCGGCGCCTATCAACTTTCGGGGGTTTCATGCGCAGACAGTCTCTTGCGGGTCCGGTTGGGGCCATGATCGGCGCGACCGCGCTTTGCGTGGCGGCCGGGGTGGCAATGGCCAGCGATGCGGCCACTGTCCAGCAATCCTCGTCGGAACTGCCGGTCGGGATCTATGCGACCGGCGCCGGTACGTCCTACTGCCCCGCCGGGCTGCGGCCCGTATCGGTCGACGGCACCACCAGCTGTGGCATGCCGAACCGGACCGAAACCTATGCCGAAGCGAAGCGTACGCCCTATCGGCGCAGCTATCGTTCCTATGATTGCGCTGTCGGGATCAAGGGCTGCGACTGAGCGGTTGCGGATCGGGCAGCGCCGGCCGGCCAGGGACCTGTCGTCCCGGGCCAGTCCGGGCCACGCGGTCATATCGCGACCGGGACCACAGAGGGTGCAGGCCTGGCCGACGTCAATCAACCTCTCCGCGCCCCGGTCGAGAAAATGCGCCCGGGCAGGGCCAGGGCGCAGCACAGAAACATGTGTCGGACATTGAATTCGGACAGTGAATTCGGGCTGTCTAGGCAGGGTCCCGGAGGTCCGTCCGGTCTCGTCAGAGAGGTTTCAGATCGCCCGCCATCGTGCGCCCGTCGCGCCCCTCGATCAACTCGTATCCGATCTTCTGATTGTCGGCGAGCCCGGTCAGGCCGGACCGCTCCACGGCAGAAATGTGCACGAACACATCCTTGCCGCCTTCATCGGGGGCAATGAACCCGTACCCCTTGGTGGTATTGAACCATTTCACGGTGCCAGTCGGCATGTCCCGTGTCTCCTTTCACCTTTGGTCGTTCAATCGCAAATCCATGCGATCATGCGTAAAACCGGCATGAACATCATCGGTCCGGGTTGGCAGAGACCGAAGGTTGACATGACGATTGACGCCTTTTGAGTGTCGCACGGCTTAGGGAAAAATCAAGGTTAAGACCTGTGAATTCCGGGGGCTGGCATTTATTTCGACTTTGGAAATGAGGAAAAGATATGCGGATTTACGGAATAAAGACCTGTGATACCTGCCGAAAGGCAATTCGGGCGTTCCCTTATGCCCAATTTATCGACATTCGCGCCTCCGGCCTGCCTGATGCGCTCAGGGCGCGTGCCTTGGAAGAGTTCGGGGAGGCGTTGATCAACCGCAGGTCGACAACTTGGCGGGAGCTGGACGCGGCAGAGCGCGAAAGGGCGCCGCAGGATCTGTTGTCCGATCACCCGGTGTTGATGAAACGGCCCCTGATCGAGGATGACGAGGACGGGCTGCACCTGGGCTGGACGAAGGAGGTCCAGGCGGCTCTGGGCGTGTGATCCGCGCGTGATCCGGGGGCCGCATGGCACGGCTCAGGGGCCGGCAAGGGACGGGCGCGCGGATCTGGCGGCGCGCCCGGTTCCTCAGCGCAGGCCGGGCGGCATGACCCGGCGCAGCAGCGCGTCGACGGACAGAAGCCCGCCGCCCTTCGCCACGAGATAGAGCAGCAGGAAGATCCAGAAGCTGCGCTGGTCGAGGATCAGGCTGCCCGAGGCGCCGTCGAACCAGGCGCCCAGTGACTGCGCGTCGGTCTGGCCCAGGCCATAGACATCGGTCAGCGACTGGATGACCACGAAGCCGATCATGCCGAGCGCGGCGAGCCGGGTGAAGAGACCCAGCACGATCAGCGCGGGCAGCAGGAATTCGGCCCAGGTCCCCAGCACGGCAACCAGCCAGTGCCCGGTCCCCAGTTGCGACACGTCGTAAGAGACCGACTCCATCTGTTTCGGGAAGATCTGGGCATAGGCCCCGGTCGAGGGGTTCAGAAAGCCGAAGATACCGTCGCCCAGCTTGGTCACGGCCGAGTGCCAGAAATAGAAAAGCAGCACGGCGGCGAAGACGAAGCGTGCCAGGAGCGGCAACAGGACATCCCCCCCGGTCTCGACAAGGGCGAAGACCCGGTTGTGAAAGGAAAACAGGCGGTGCATCGGGGTGGTCCTTTTCAGTCAGTCCTGGTTGGCCAGGCCGGTGATCGCCGCGCCCCGGATCAGCAAGGCGAGGACGGGGCCGGGGTCGAAGCCCGGGGTCTCGGTGCAGGCGGTCTCGTGGGCCGCGGCGACGGTGGCACCGTCGACAAGCGCCTGCAGGAAGGCGGCGCCGCCGGGGGGCAGCCGCTGCGGCAGAGGATCGTAGGCGGGGCGCAGGATCACGACATCCTCCGGCCCGGGCTCTGGTTTCGGGGCGCCCTCTTCGGTGTTGAAGCGCCAGATCGCGTGGATCGGCCAGGCGGAGCGGATCAGCTGCATGGCGGGCGCCAGGCTGAGGGCGCTTTGCAGCAGTGTTTCGGGGGCGATGTCCGAAAGGTCGGCGGGCGCGGCATCGGCGGCGTGGTAGGCGCGGCGCATGGCCAGGTCGAGCCGGGCGATATCGGGCAGGTAGCCCAAGTGCGCCAGCTGCGGCATCCCGGCGAGGAAGTCGGGGAAGGCGCCGCCGTAATGCATCATCAGCGGTGTCTGAGGCGGGTGGGCGCGCAGGTAGAGCCGCGCGAGACCGTCCATGTTCTGCTTCCCCAGCAACCTGGCGATGGTGGGGAAGGCGGTATGCAGCGCTTCGGTCAGCGAGACGGCGACATTGTTGCGATAGACGTCGAAGCGGCGGCCGGCCGGATGGTTGTCCGGACCGGAGAGCCCCTCTGGCACCGCGCTCTCGGGGTCCAGGAGCGCCGCGTGGAAGGTGGTCTGGTCCGGGCTCATGGCAGTCTTATCCGGCGGGGACGAGGGCGTGGGCGGCCCGGGCGGCCTCGGCCTCGAGCACGGGCCAGTCGGGGACGTCCGTGTCCCATTCGATCAGCAGGGGGCGGGGCCCGGAGCGGGCCAGCGTGTACGCCAGCAGCGCCCAGACCGGATCGGCGACCGCCCGGCCGTGGCTGTCTATCAGCAGCGGCGCGCCGTGGTCGTCGTGGTCCTCGTCATGGCCGCCGAGGTGGACTTCTCCGACGCGGTCCAGGGGGAAGGCGTCGATATAGCCCTGCGGCGAGAAGCCAAGGTTGGTGGCGGAGATGAAGACATTGTTGATGTCGAGCAGCAGGCCGCAGTCGGTGCGCTTCGACAGCTCGGCCAGGAACTCGGGCTCCGACCAGGTGCTGTCGTCGAAGGCGAGGTAGCTGGAGGGGTTCTCCAGCAGCATGGGACGGCCGACATTGTCCTGTACCTGGTCGATATGGGCGGCGACGCGGGTAAGCGTGTCTTTGGTGTAGGGCAGCGGCAGGAGGTCGTTCAGGAAATGGCTGTCGTGGGTGGACCAGGCGAGGTGCTCGGAAAAGCTGGCCGGGTCGAGCCAGGAGACGAGGTGTTTCAGCCGGGCCAGGTGGTCGGGGTCGAGCGGGCCCTCGCCGCCGATGGAGAGGCCGACGCCGTGGACGGAGACCGGAAAGCGTTCGGCCAGCGCGCGAAGCTGGGCAAGGGGGCGGCCGCCGTCGCCCATGTAGTTTTCGGCATGGATCTCGATCCACCGCACGGCGCCCGGGTTTTCGGTGATCGCCGCGAAATGCTGCGGCTTGAAGCCGACGCCGGGCGCGGCGGGAAGGCGGGTCGGGTGGCCGGTATCGAGCATGGGAGCCTCGGTTCGGTCTTCTGACGGTTTGCTGTCGGGCGCGCTGAACGGCGGGAAAGCGCGCCGTTCAGGTCTGTGTGGCGAGGGCAGCCGTGACGGCGCAGGCGGTGGGTTGGAAACCCACCCTACGGATATCTGCCGGGCCACGTCCGAGGGTCCGGGGGTAGGGTGGGGTTCTACCCCACCGCCCCCGCAAAAGGCCTTACGCGGAGGGCAGATCGCGATCGAGCGGTTCCAGCGACCCGTGGCGCGCGGTGCCGTCGGCTGCGGCGGGCAGGGTCATGTCGGTGCAGGTGCCCGCGTCGACCAGGGTCCAGGCGTTACCCTGGTAATCCACGGTCGAGGTGCCGGCGCAGGTGGTACCCGGTCCGGCGGCGCAATCGTTCTCGCCGGCGAGCGACACGCCATAGCACTTCTCCTTGGCCTGGGCCTCGGCGGTGGTGGCATGGGCGGTCAGGGCCGCGGCGATGGAGGCGGCGACGGTCATGGTTTTCACGGGATTCGACATCTCTGTTCTCCTCTGGGTGGGTGCCGTTTATGCACGCAGCGTAAACCGACCCGGTCGCGCGTTGGAACTCACGAGCCTGTTGGTCACGCCCCTGTCACTCCACGCGAACGGCGCGCAGGTGCAAGATACTGAAAATCATTGAGGAATAAAGGCGTCAGCCGGGCAATGTCATATCCCGGCTGTCGCGGATCACGGATTGTTACAGAAGATCCGGGGCCGTCGCCTCGGTTCCCAGGGCCTTTGTTACATCCTCAAGGCTCATCACCTCGGTCTTCTTCTCGCCCAGCCGGCGGATAGACACGGTGCGCTCCTCGACCTCGCGGTGGCCGATGGCGAGGATCACCGGGACCTTGCCGACCGAATGCTCGCGCACCTTGTAGTTGATCTTTTCGTTGCGGATGTCGGCCTCGGCCCGGACACCGGCGGCGGTCAGCTTGGCCACGACCTCGTTCACGTAGTCATCCGCTTCCGAGGTGATCGAGGCCACGACGACCTGCCGCGGCGCGAGCCAGAACGGCAGCTTGCCTTCCCAGTTCTCGATCAGGATGCCGATGAACCGCTCGAAGGATCCAAGGCAGGCGCGGTGCAGCATGAAGGGGCGATGCTTGTCGCCGTCCGCCGCGATATAGGACGCGCCCAGCCGTTCCGGCAGGTTGGGGTCCACCTGGAAGGTACCGCATTGCCAGACCCGGCCGATCGCGTCGGTCAGGTAGAAGTCCAGCTTCGGGCCGTAGAATGCACCGTCGCCCGGCTCCAGCGTATAGTCGCGGCCCACCGCCTTGATCGCGTTTTCCAGCGCGTTCTCGACGTAATCCCAGCTCTCTTCCGTGCCGACGCGCTTTTCGGGGCGCGTGGCAAAGCGGATCTCGAAATCGTCGAAGCCGAGTTCCTTGTAGACATTCGCGAGGAAGTCGATGAAGCGGGCGCATTCCTCCTGGATCTGATCCTCGGTGCAGAAGATATGCGCATCGTCCTGGGTAAAGCCGCGCACGCGCATGATGCCGTGCAGGGCGCCGGAGGGTTCGAACCGCGAGCACGATCCGAATTCGGCCAGCCGCAGGGGCAGGTCGCGGTAGGATTTGAGGCCCTGGTTGAACACCTGCACGTGGCAGGGGCAGTTCATCGGCTTCAGCGCGTTGATGCGCGTCTGCTCCTTGTTCCGGGCGGAGGCGTCGTCGGTCTCGCCGTCGCGGCTTTCATCCACCTCGACGATGAACATGTGGTGCTGGTACTTCTCCCAGTGGCCCGAGGCCTCCCACAGCTTGCGGTCGACGACCTGCGGCGTGTTGATCTCGCGATACCCACCCGCGCGCTGCTTGCGGCGCATGTAATCCTGCAGCGTGGTGTAGATCGTCCAGCCGCCCGGGTGCCAGAACACCTGGCCCGGCGCCTCTTCCTGCATGTGGAACAGGTCCATCTCGCGGCCGAGCTTGCGGTGGTCGCGCTTGGCGGCCTCCTCGAGCATGTGCAGATGCGCCTTGAGCTTTTCCTTGCCGGTGAAGGCCACGCCATAGATCCGCTGCAGCATCTGGCGGTTGCTGTCGCCGCGCCAGTAGGCGCCGGCGATCGACATCAGCTTGAACGCATCGGCCGGCACCTGCCCGGTGTGCTGCAGGTGCGGGCCGCGGCAGAGATCCTGCCAGCCGCCATGCCAGTACATGCGCAGCGGTTCGTCGCCCGGAATGGCGTCGATCAGCTCGACCTTGTAGGGCTCGTTGTTGTCCTTGTAATACTGGACGGCCTTTTCGCGGCCCCAGACCTCGGTGGTCACGGGCTCGCGCTTGTTGATGATTTCCTTCATCTTCTTCTCGATCTCGCCGAGATCTTCGGGCGTGAAGGGCTCTTCGCGGTCGAAATCGTAGTACCAGCCGTTGTCGATGACGGGGCCGATGGTGACCTTTGTGTCGGGCCAGATCTCCTGCACGGCACGCGCCATGATATGAGCGAGGTCATGGCGCACCAGCTCGTTCGCCTGAACCTCGTCCTTCATCGTGTGGATGGCGATGTCGGCATCCGTGTCGATCGGCCACTGAAGATCCCAGTGCTTGCCGTTCACGGTGGCGGAGATGGCCTTCTTGGCCAGGGAGGTGGAGATATCGGCAGCGACCTCGCCGGGCGTGATGCCGGCGTCATAGGAGCGCGAATTGCCATCGGGAAGGGTGAGAGAGACTTGGGCCATGATCTGGCTCTCCTCGTCGGTTTGGCGCCCACGGAACGCCCGGTTGCGGGTATGTATGCAGGGGCGGTGTGCCGGGCCGGGGCGGCGGTGTCAAGCCGGTGTCGGGGCGGCGCTGGTCGGCCGGGGCCGGGACGGGGCCGGGGGTCGGGCAGAGCGGGCAGGGGAATGTCGGTGGACCCCGAAGACCGGCCCCGGCATGATCGGGCCGCAAGGTGCCCGGATCGGGCGCAGGGCCCAAAGGCAGGAAGACAGGAGCGAGACATGAGCGAACCGCAATACCTGGAGACGGCGCAGGGCCGGCGGCTGGCCTATCACCGGACGGGCGGGGAGGGGCCGATGGTGGTCTTCCTCGGCGGTCTGAAGTCGGACATGGAGGGGACAAAGGCGCTTTACCTCGAAGACTGGGCGCGGGCGCAGGGACGGGCCTTCCTGCGGTTCGACTATTCCGGCCACGGGCAGTCGAGCGGGGTGTTCGAGGAAGGCTCCATCGCCGACTGGCACGAAGACACGCTGGCGGCGGTCGAGGCGCTGACCGAGGGGCCGCTGGTGGTCGTGGGGTCTTCGATGGGGGGGTGGCAGGCGCTGCTGCTCGCCCGGGCGATGCCCGCGCGCGTCGCGGGTCTTGTCACCATCGCGGCGGCGCCGGATTTCACCGAGGACGGCTATTGGGCCGGGTTCAGCGACGCACAGAAGGCCGAGATCGAGGCGGGGCGGAATGTCGAACTGCCGTCGGATTACATGGAGCCCTATGTCGTCACGCGCAAGATGATCGAGGACGGGCTCCGCCACCTGGTGCTGCGCGCACCGCTGGACCTGCCGTTCCCGGTGCGGATGCTGCAGGGCACGGCGGATACGGCCGTGTCGGTGGCGACGGCGGTGGCCCTGCTGGAGCACGCGACCAGCCCGGACATGCGCCTGCTGCTGGTGAAGGATGCCGATCACCGGTTCTCGGACGACACCTGCCTGCAGCTGATCGAAAGGGCTGTCGAGGACGTCTCAACGTGACGCGCCGGCTGTGGTTCATCACCCATGCGGATGTGGCGATCAGCCGGGCGCAGGATCAGCCGGCGAACGGGGGCGGGAATGTCCTGTGCTGCGCCGTGCCGGACTTGCGTCTGATCCACGGCTGGCGCGATATTGATCCCGTATCGGTTTGAGGTCTCACCATGCGCATGTTCGGCAAGATCCTGGGGTGGATCCTCCTGTTCCTCGTGGTGGCCGTGGGTCTGCTGTGGGTTTTTGGCCCGCGCGAGCCGGTGGCGCTGCGGGCAGAGTTCGATCCGCGCCGGTTCGGCGAGGGTGTGCAAGTCTATTTCGAAAGCGTCGAGAGCGCCTTTGACGACATCACTCCGGGTGTCGAGAAGCGGGTGATCTGGCAGGCGGGGTTCAAGGAGCAGCGCACGCCGGTCTCGGTTGTCTATATCCACGGCTTCTCGGCCACGTCGGAGGAGATCCGGCCGGTGCCCGACCGGGTGGCCGAGGCGCTGGGGGCGAACCTGGTTTTCACGCGGCTGACGGGCCACGGGCGGCCGGGCGATGCGATGGGCGAGGCGACGGCGGTCGACTGGATCGGCGATGTCGCCGAGGCGATGGCGGCGGCGCGCGCGGTGGGCGAACGGGTGGTGGTCATCGCGACCTCGACCGGCGGCACGCTGGCGGCGCTGGCCGCGCTGGATCCGGAGATGTCGGAGAGGGTCGCGGCGCTGATCCTGGTCTCGCCCAACTTCGGGGTGAACGCGCCGGGGGCTGCGATGATGACCTGGCCGGCGGCGCGCTGGTGGGCGCCGCTGATCGTCGGAGAGCGGCGGAGCGCGGCGCCCGAGAGCGAGGAGATCGGGCGCTACTGGACCCATGATTATCCCACCGTCGCGGTGCTGCCGATGGCGGCGCTGGTGAAGGAGACGGTGGCGCAGGATTTCTCGGGCGCGCAGGTGCCCGCGCTGTTCTGGTTCACCGAGGAGGACAAGGTGGTGGTGCCGGCGGCAACACACGCGGTGGCCGAGGCCTGGGGCGGGCCTGCGACGGTGAAGATCGTGACCATGGGGCCGGGGGATGACCAGAACAGCCACGTGATCTCGGGCGACCTGGTCTCACCCGGGCAGACGGAGGCGACGGTGCGGGGCATGCTGGACTGGCTCGCCTCGATCGGGATCGGCGGGTGAGGGGGACGTGCCGAAGCGGGGCCGTGGCATGATGGGCCAGAGGTCGGATCGCGTCCGGAGCGCTCCCGCCCGCCCACCCCGCGCTCCGGACGCGATCCGGCTCTGATGCGGCGGCCGGGGAGCATGTGGAGCCTGGAGACGCTGGGGCGCGTGCGGCTGTCGCGGCATTTCTTCATGCGCGATTTCCTCTATTCTGAGATCGGCAATTTCCACGAGGTGCAGAACATCCCCGACGATCCGGAGCTGGCCATCGCCTGTGGCCGCGCGCTTTGCGAGACGCTGCTGGACCCGCTCGAGGAGACGTTTGGCCGGATCGCCGTGCGCTCGGGCTATCGCTCGGCGCGGCTGAACCGGTTCGGGAACGAGAGGAAGCTCAATTGCGCGTCGAACGACTGGCCGCTGGAATGCCATGTCTGGGACAGGCGGCGGGGCGAGGACCGCGTGGCCGGTGCTTCGATCGTCGTCCCGTGGTTCGCCGACCGCTATGCGCAGGGGCGCGACTGGCGCGACCTGGCCTGGTGGATCCACGATCACCTGGACTATTCCGAGGCCTGGTTCTTCCCCAAGCTCGGCGCCTTCAACCTGGTCTGGCGGCCGGTCCCGCGGCGGCGGATCGACAGCTACATCGCCCCGCGCGGCTGTCTTCTGCGCCCCGGCGCACGGCCCGACGAACCGCTGGAGGCGCGCCAGGCGCGCTATCGCGATTTCCCGCCGTTCCGGGGCATAGCCTTTCCGTGATCGCCCTTGCGGGGCGGTTCAAAAGCCAGCAAGGTCGGACCAAAGGGATCCGACAGAGATCCCCGGCATGAGCGCAGGCAACAATGAGCGAACCCCTGGTCCTGATCCCCGGCCTGATGGCCGACGCGCGCGCATATGATGCGTTGATGACGCCGCTGTCACGCGAGCGCGCGGTGATGGTCGCGCCCTCGATCCTGGGCGAACGGGTGGAGGAAATGGCCTCCAACCTGATGGACCAGCTGCCGGTGCGCTTCGCGCTGGCGGGCCATGGGCTGGGCGGCGTGGTGGCGATGGAGATCCTGCGCCGCGCGCCGGACAGGGTGATGCGCATCGCGCTCATGGACAGCACGCCGCTGCCCGAAACCCCGCAGGAGGCCGCCGATCGCGAGATGCTGATCGTCAAGGCGCGGGCCGGGCGGATGGAAGACGTGATCGCCGAGAGCTTTCCGGCCGAGGCCCTGGCCCCCGGCGCGGCGCGGCGCGATGTGCTGAGGCACGTGGTCTCGATGGCCTTCGACCTTGGGCCGGAGGTGTTCCTGCGGCAGGCGCGGGCGCTGCAGAAGCGGCGGGACCAGCAACCGACATTGCGCAAGTGCCGGGTGCCGGCGCTGGTGCTTTGCGGGGAACATGATTGCCTGGCGCCGGTCAAGCGGCAGGAGTTCATGGCGGAGCTGATCCATCATGCCGCGCTGAAGGTGATCCCGGAGGCCGGGCATTTCCCGATGATCGAGACACCGGGCGCGGTGCTGGAGGCGCTGCGGAGCTGGCTGGACGCACCCATGGTGCTGCGCTAGCGGTGCTGTGTTAGCGGCCGCCCCTGTGACGGCGCGCCTGATGGACACGCCGCTCTTCGCTGTCAGAAGTCGCGGCCGGCGGGGGCGTTTCGCTTGCCCGCCGGGCGGCAAGGCCGGGCAGAGCCCGGCGCCTGCGGACCAAGCCCTCAGGCCGCCGCGTTGGAATTTGCGGCGTTGGGCTTGGGCTTCGGGCTGTTGGCGTCGATGAAGCTCAGCACCAGCGGGCGGATGTTGTTGCGCCAACTCTTGCCCGCGAAGATGCCGTAATGTCCGGCGCCGGGCTCGATATGGCTGGCCTTCTTCTCGTCCGGCAGGCCGGTGCAGAGATCGAGCGCCGCGATGCACTGGCCGGGGGCCGAGATGTCATCGTTCGCGCCCTCGACCGTCTTGACCGCCACGGTGGTGATCTTGCCGATGTCGACCTTCTTGCCGTTCACCGTGAAGACGTTGCGCGCGACCTCGCGGTTCTTGAAGATCCGTTCGACCGTCGAAAGGTAGAATTCGGCGGTCATGTCCATCACGGCGAGATATTCGTCGTAGAACCTGTTGTGCGGATCGTGGTCCGAGGCATCGCCCTTGGCGGTGCGCTGGATCTGGTCGGTGAAGGCTTTGGAATGGCGCTCGGCGTTCATCGACATGAACGAGGCCAGTTGCAGAAGGCCCGGATAGACCATGCGGCCGACGCCCTTGTACTTGAAGCCGACGCGCTGGATCATGGCGAATTCCAGCTGCCCCATGGTGACGCGACGGCCGAAATCCGTGACCTCGGTCGGCGTGGCGTCCGGGTCGATCGGCCCGCCGATCAGGGTCAGCGAACGCGGCTGCGCGTCGGGGTCTTCCTCGGCGAGATAGGCCGTCGCGGCGAGTGTCAGCGGCGCGGGCTGGCAGACGGCGATCACATGGGTGTCGGGACCGAGGTGGCGCATGAAATCCACGAGGTAGAGCGTGTAATCCTCGACATCGAACTTGCCGCAGCTGACGGGGATGTCACGGGCATTGTGCCAGTCGGTGACATAGACTTCGCAATCGGGCAGCAGCGAGTTCACGGTCGAACGCAGCAGCGTCGCGTAATGGCCCGACATCGGCGCCACGACCAGCACCTTGCGCTGGCTTTTCTCGCGTCCGGACACCTTGAAGTGCAGGAGGTCGCCGAAGTCCTTTTCGACCACGATCTCCTTTTCGACGATGTGGTCCTTGCCGTCGGCGCAGGTGATCGAGCGGATCCCCCAGGACGGTTTCACGACCATGCGCGAGAAGGTGCGTTCGGTGACTTCGCCCCAGGCCGCGGTCCAGGCGATCGCGGGGTTCGGAATCATGGCATAGACCGGATACGAGGCAAACGCCTGCGCCGTCGCGCCCAGCCACTGGTTGGTGTTCCGAACCGTCTCCATGACGTCGTACGTCATCATGTTCCGCATTTGGGGGACTCCTTTTTGCCGGTTGCTCGACTAAACTCGACGTGACTCGGTCCTCGCAGAAAGGACCATTCGCCGCTTTGTCCCGGCTACAGAGCGACACTATGCTGCAAAGCAGCAAGGTAGGAGGGAATTACGAGAATGGCAACTGATACTCAAGAATTGGTTACGACGCCCGCGGAGCATCTTGACAAGCTCAAGGAAAACATGCGCCGCGTCGAAGACCTCTCCCACCGACTGATCGACGTTCTCGCCCATCGCAAGATGCACAACCCGGCGCTGGACGCGCCCAAGCAGGATCTGTTTGCCAAGGCCGCCGCCGCCTACTGGATCGAATCGATGCAGGACCCGGGCAAGATCATCGAACACCAGATCCAGTACTGGTCCAAATCCGTGCTGCATTTCGTCGAGGCGCAGCAGGCGCTGGCCAAGGGCAAGCTGACCGCTCCGGACGATCCGGGGCCGAAAGACCGGCGCTTTACCAATCCTCTGTGGGACAGCCATCCCTATTTCAACTTCATCAAGCAGCAATACCTGATCAACGCCGAGGCGATCCAGCAGGCGGTCGCGGATGTCGACGACCTGGACGAGGTCGAAAAGCGTCGCCTGAGCTACTTCGCCAAGCAGATCGTCGACATGATGGCGCCGACCAACTTCCTGGCCACCAACCCCGACGCGCTGGAAAAGGCGGTTGAGACGGACGGCCAATCGCTCATCAACGGGCTCGAGAACCTGATCCGCGATCTCGAGGCCAACGACGGCGAGCTTGTCGTACGGCTTGCCGATGAAAGCGCCTTCAGGCTGGGCGAGAACATCGGCGCCTCGAAGGGCGAGGTGGTCTATCGCAACCGCATGATGGAGCTGATCCAGTATTCGCCCACGACCGAGCAGGTGCACGAGGTCCCGCTGCTGCTGTTCCCGCCCTGGATCAACAAGTTCTACATCCTCGACCTGAAGGCGCAGAACAGCCTGATCAAGTGGGTGACCGATCAGGGGTATACGCTGTTCGTGGTCAGCTGGGTCAATCCCGATCCATCCTATCGCGATATCGGGATGGAGGACTACATCCAGGACGGCTTTCTTGCCGCGATCCGCGAGGTGAAGGCGATCACGCAGCAGAAGCAGATCAACGTGGTCGGCTATTGCATCGCGGGGACGACGTTGGCGCTGACGCTGTCGCTGATGAAGCAGACCGGGGACAAGTCGGTGAAGTCGGCGACCTTCTTCACCGCGCTGACCGATTTTGCCGACCAGGGCGAATTCACGCCCTTCCTGCAGGACGATTTCGTCGACGGTCTGGAGACCGAGACGAAGGCGCGGGGGATCCTGCCGTCCTACATCATGGCGCGCACCTTCTCGTTCCTGCGCTCCAACGATCTTGTCTATTCGCCCGCGATCCGGTCCTACATGATGGGGCAGACCCCGCCGGCATTCGACCTGCTCTACTGGAACGGGGACGGGACAAACCTTCCGGCGAAGATGGCGATGCAGTACCTGCGCCAGCTGTGCCAGAGGAACGAATTCGCCTCGGGCGAGGGGATGGACCTGCTGGGCCACACGCTGCGGATCAAGGACGTGGACGTGCCGGTCTGCGCCATCGCCTGCGAGACGGACCATATTGCCGCATGGCGCGACAGCTATCGCGGCGTGCAGCAGATGGGGTCGCGGTCGAAGACCTTCATCATGACCCAGTCCGGCCACATCGCCGGGATCGTGAACCCGCCGTCCAAGAAGAAGTACGGCCATTTCGTCAACAAGGACCTCAAGCTTGACCCGCAGACCTGGCTCGACACGGCAGAGTTTACCGAAGGGTCGTGGTGGCCCCGGTGGGAATCCTGGCTGAAGGGACGCTCGGGCAAGATGATTCCCGCGCGCGAGCCGGGGGATGCCGCGCATCCGCCGCTGTGCGCGGCGCCCGGAGAATACGTGCGTCCGGCCATGGTCGAGAAGGACTGAGGCGCGACAACGGCGGTTTGCACCGGGTTATGCACGCGGCCTTCGGCGGTGAGCGGAATAAAATGGGGCTCCGCGGCCAATGGGTGCGGCGCCGTAAGAGCTGCTCGGAGCAAGAAAATCAAGGCCGTGAACCCGCGCGCCTTATGTCCTCCGGCTGGGCGGTGCATCCTCTGGGTGAGTATCCCTGTCGGCGGATCCTTGCCTTACAACCAGCATGTTATTTTCTGCATCGCAGCATTCGGACTTGAAATGCTGCGTCGCAGCATCTATTGTATGTCAGGAAGCGAGCGATGACGGGGTGGGCCCGTCACACAAGTACGGACAACCAGGAAGAGTACCATGGCTACCAACGCACAAGACTTCACCGCAATGATGAAAGACATGATGGGCGCATTCCCGGTCGACACGTCGGCCATGGAAGACGCGTTCAAGACCAGCGCATCGCTGAACGAGAAACTCTCGGGCGTCGCTCTGGAAGCGGCCGACAAGACCGCCGAAGTGTCCACCGCGTGGACCAAGCAGACGATCGAGAAACTCAGCGAGCTGTCGAAAGCCAAGACAGAGCCGGCCGACTACGCGAAGGCCCTGACCGATTTCGCCTCGGCCACCGCCGAGATCTCGGCCGAGCACATGGCCGCCTACGCCGAAATCGCCAAGAAGGTCCAGATGGACACCGTCGAGCTGATGATGGCCGCTGGCAAGGACATGACCGAAGACGCGACCGCGGCAATGAAAAAAGCCACCGACGACGTGAGCGCCGTCACCAAGAAAGCCACCGCGAAGTAATTCGGTCGCATTCGAGCAATTTGCACCATCTCCTCCCCTCAGGTGCAATCGCAGGAGGGGGCAGGCCGAAAGGTCTGCCCCCTTTTTCGTGCCCGGAGCCCCGTCGCAGGGCACCGGACCGCGGGAGCATCCTGGCACATCGAGCAGGCCCCGCGCGGGCCGGGCGCCGAGGCCTGCGACAGACGGGCCCGGCGCCGTGCTGTTCGTGTCGTGGTTGTGGCACAGGCCCTTTCTGAAGGGCGGCGACGGAGGACTGTGCGGGCGCGATCAGTCCCGTCATGCTGCACTGCGCGCATGAACGGCTGGAACGGTGCGCTCCCGGCGCTGCTACCCGACCCGCTGTTCCGCGATCGCGGTTGCCCAAGCGTCAGATCATTGAAAAAAAACGGCCTCTTTCCTTTCGTTCTGCGCTCGCATAGGCTTTTCTGCAACGCTGCATAACCGGGGGAGGCTATCGTGGCCGATACAGACAAACCGCTTCTGATCAAGCGCTATGCGAGCCGGCGTCTCTACAACACGGAAACCAGCGATTATGTCACGCTGGAGGACATCGCCGGCTTCATCCGTAGCGGACGCGAGGTCAAGATCGTCGATCTGAAATCCGGGGATGACCTGACGCGGCAGTATCTTCTGCAGATCATCGCCGAACACGAAAGCCGGGGCGAAAACGTTCTGCCGGTGACCGTGCTGAACGACCTGGTGCGCAGCTACATGGTGCCGGGCGGGGGGATGATGCCGCAGTTCCTGCAGACGTCGTTCGACATGCTGCGCGAGAGCCAGTCGAAGATGCTGAACAACATGACGGCCATGAACCCGATGGCCAAGACCGGGCTCGAGGCGATGAAGGCCCAGCAGGAGGCCTTTGTGAAGGCCATGACCGGCGGGATCGGGACGCAATGGTCAGGCCCGGGCGAGGATGACAGCGCGGGCGACGACAAGGACGACCTCGATTCCATCAAGAAACAGCTGGCCGAGCTGCAGGACAAACTGTCGAAGCTGAGCTGACGTGCGGCGCGGGGCCCGCCGGGCGGGCTGCGCCGTTTCTACCGGGCCGGTCCGCTGTGACCGGCCTTGTTCGTTCCTGCGACTGTGTCGCGGATCGTCTGCCGCGGGGTCAGCCGGCACGCCGCAGCAATTCGTCGAAAATCGCGTCCATAAGCGCGGGCGTCGAGGTGTCGGCCGGTGTCACACCCAGCCGCTCTGCGATCGGCGCGAGGTCTGTGGCCGCCGTGGCCGAGATGTCCAGCAGCTGTTCCTCCGAGGTGATCCCGTCCGCATCCGATTCCGACCCCGCCGAGGGCACCATGGCCAGATCCGCGCGGCGCTCCAGCCAGCGCAGGTCGCGGGGCGCCAGGTGCTCGTTGACCAGCGACGCGGCGAAGCGGAACCGGGGTCGGTGCAGGCCGCGTTCCAGTTGCGGCGACAGGTCGGGGCGGGCCGCCATGCGCTTGCGGATCCGCGCCTGGCGGCGGGCCTCCTCGCGCAGGAGCGTGCGCACCAGCCGCAGGCGCGCGCGGAACAGCCGGGGTGATCCCGTCAGCTCGGGGCGCTCGCGGTTGAACCGGAACAGCGCGGCGGCCATCGGCAGGGTGAAGCTCTCGTTGGTGCGGCGGTCCTGGATCCGGGACAGGTCGGCGCCGATGCGGGTGGCGAAGTCGCGCACGACTGACCCGCCGGGAAACCTGGACGGCCGGAAGGGCAGGAGTGTCACGTTCTCCGCGCCGAAGATCCGTTCGAGCGGGTCGAGCCGGGTGGCGTAGCGGGGGCCGGGCACACGGAAGACGTGGCGGCCGGCCTTCAGATCCTGCTGGAAGGCGGAGGCGGCATAGCCCGCCGGGTCGCGTACGTAGGCCAGAGGGCGGATGGACCGGCCGTGTCCGGCCAGGACGGCCTGCAGGGCGCGCAGCTGCGAGGGCTTGAGCGAGAGCACGCCCTCGGCCGAGATCAGGACCCGCGCGCGGGCGCCGTCGAGCGCGGCGGCGAGATCGGCGCGTGACCTCTCGCGGCGGCGCAGGATCTCGGCTCGGTCGAGCCCCTGGGCGCGGAGCGCGCGCGTGGGATCGCCGGGATCGCGGAACATCATCTGGATCGGCATGGAATGGTTGGCGCTGCCCAGTTGCGCATAGGCCAGCGTGCCGTCGTCATAGTCCGCGAAGGCCTGCTGGATCGACGAGGACCCGGTCTTGTCCATTCCGACATGCAGGAGGATTTCGGTCATTGGATCATGACGGTTCCGGATGCTTCGGGGCGGGACAGGCCGGAATGAAAACAGCCCCCCGGCCGGTTGGCAAGGGGGCCGCATGAAAGGGGCCTTCGGGCCGGGGCTGTCACTCGCCGCGCTCTTGCAAGCGCGTCTCGTCAGGTGCCGTAGGCGCGTTCTTCGCCCATCACCGCCTCGACCGAGGCGAGCAGGATGTCGGTGATCACGTCCAGTTCGGCGCGGGTCAGGCGGACGGGCAGGCGCACGTCGCAGGCCTTCATCAGCATGGCGCGGGTCTGGGGCAGCTGGGGCAGGTCGCCCAGGAACTGCCAGTTCCAGAAGGCGCGGGCATTGTCGGTGGACATGCCGAAGACCTGGACCTTCACGCCGCGGGCCGCCGATTCATCCGAAAAGGCGCGGATCTGGTCGGCGTCCATGTTCTCCATGTTGAACTGGATCGAATCGGGCGCGCGCAGTTCCGGGCCCAGCGGGTCCGGCACGTGGATGAAGGGCGACGCGTTCAGCCGCGCGGCCACGTAATCGTGGTTGGCGCGTCCGTCGGTCACGCGGCGGTCCAGCTGGGGCAGCTGCGAGCGGCTGATCGCGGCTGAGATGTTGTTGAGCCGCAGGTTGTACAGCGGCAGCTGGTTCTGCCAGGTGGCAAAGGCGGCCTCGAGCTCGCCATTGCCATGGCCGAAGCCGCGGTGCTTCTTCCAGTTGTGTTCGTAGGCGCCGGACATGATGACGGCGCGCGCGATCAGGTCGGCGTCGTCGGTGATCATGATCCCGCCTTCGCCGGCATTGACCATCTTGTAAGACTGGAAGGAAAAGCAGCCGACCCTGCCGATCGTCCCGATCTTCTGCCCGTTCCAGAGCGTGCCGAGCGAATGCGCCGCATCCTCGATCACAGGCAGGTCGCGGGCATCGCAAAGCGCCATGATCGCGTCCATGTCCGAGGTGTGGCCGCGCATGTGGCTGATGATGACCGCCTCGACCCCGTCGAGCTTGGCTTCGAAATCCGCCATGTCGACGCGGTAATTGTCACCGACCTCGCACAGGACCGGCACGCAATCGGCGTGCACCACCGACGACGGCACGGCGGCAAAGGTGAAGGCGGGGATCAGCACGCGGGCGCCAGGCGTCAGCCCCAGTGCCTTGAGCGACAGGAAGAGCGCCGCCGAACAGGACGACACCGCCAGGGCATAGCGCGACCCCATCATCGCGGCGAAGTCTTCTTCCAGAAGCGTGACCGCCGCGCCTTCGGACGTGTACCGGAAGAGGTCGCCGGATTGCAGCAGCGCCTCGATCTCGGCGCGGGCAGCTTCGGGGATCGGCTCGGCCTCGTGTACGTTCGGAACGTCGTTCATTTTGAATTTCCTTAACTGTACCTTTGAGAAAGGTAAAACATCGCGCTGGCGAGACCAAGCCAAAAGAGGCCGCGCGACCTAATAGTTTCATGACAGTGTTGCGAGCGGGTTCCGGTCTGTCAGAGCCCCAGCCGGTCGCGCAGGGCGTACCAGCTCATGGCGAGCGCCAGCAGCGGGCTGCGCAGGGCGGTGCCGCCGGGAAAGACCGGGGTAGGCAGGGCGGAGAAGGTGTCGAACCCTTCCGATTGCCCCTGCACGGCCTGCGCCATCAGCTTGCCGGCATGGGTCGCCGTGCCGACGCCGTGGCCGGAATAGCCCGAGGCCGTCAGGATCCGGGGCGACAGCCGCGCCATCCAGGGCAGGCGCTGCATCGTGATCGCCAGCGTGCCGCCCCAGGCGTAGTCGATCCGGACCCCCTTCAGGTGGGGAAAGATCCGCTCCATCGGTTTGCGCACGGTCGCGGCGATGTCGGCCGGGAAGCGGTAGCCATAGCTTTCGCCGCCGCCGAACAGCAGCCGGCCATCGACGGAGAGGCGGAAGTAGTTGATGACGAAGAGATCGTCGGCCACGGCCACGTCGCGGGTCAGCACGTCGGCCGTCCGCTCGCCCAGCGGCTCGGTCGCGGCGATGAAGTTGTTGATCGGCATGACCCGGGCGGCGACGCGCGGCTCCAGCCCGCCGAGATAGCCGTTGCAGGCCAGGATCACGTGATCCGCCGTCACGGTGCCGGTGTCGGTCTTTACCCGCACCTGCGCGCCGTCTTCGATCCCCGTCACGCGCGTGCCTTCGCAGATCCGCGCACCGGCGGCCTCGGCGGCGCGGGCCAGCCCCAGCGCCAGTTTCAGCGGATGCAGATGGGCGGAGCTCCAGTCGATCAGCCCGCCCTTGTAGACCGGCGAGGGGCAGAGCGCATGGCCGGCTTCGGCATCCAGCACCTCGGTCTGGGTGTGGCCGTAGCGGTCGGCGAGGAATTCGGCGTAGTGGTGCAGATGCGTGACCTCGGCCGCGGACGAGGCCATCTCGGCCACGCCGGGTCGCAGGTCGCAGTCGATGTCGTGGCGCGCGATCAGGTCCTTGACCAGCGTCAGCGCCTCGTCGCCCAGCTCCCAGAGCTGGCGGGCGGTTTCGGGGCCGTGGCGTTTTTCCAGCACGTCCTGGGTGACGCGCTGCCCGCCGCCCAGCTGCCCGCCGTTGCGGCCCGAGGCGCCGAAGCCCGCGCGGTGCGCTTCCAGCAGCAGCACGGATCGCCCGGCCTCGGCCAGGTGCAGCGCCGCCGAAAGGCCGGTGTAGCCGCCGCCGACGATGCAGACGTCGACCCGCGCGTCGCCATCCAGCGCGGGGCGCTCGGGCGGCAGTTCCGCGCTGGCCACGTACCACGAGTCCGGATACCGGCCCGGCCGGTCATTGGCATAGAGCAGGTCCATCCCGCGTTCCCGTATCTGTCCTGTTGATCCCGTGCCGGGGCGCACTCGGGCGCCGCCGGCCATGCCGTGCGCCTCAGACGTTCAGCAGCAGGTGTTCGCGTTCCCACGGAGAGATCACCTGCAGGAACTCTTCGTATTCGGTGCGCTTGACGATGCCGTAGACGCGCGCGAATTCCTCGCCCAGCACGCTGTGCAGGTCGGTCGCCTCGTCAAAGAGATCCAGCGCCGAGCCCAGCACGCGCGGGATTTCCCGCTGGCTGTCGTCGTCGCTGTCATAGGCGTCGCCGCGGAACTGGGCGTCCGGTTCGCGCTGCTGGATCAGCCCGAGATAGCCGCAGGCCAGCGAGGCCGCGATGCCGAGGTAGGGGTTGCAATCCATCCCCGCCAGCCGGTTTTCCACCCGCCGTCCGGCAGGGTCCGAGATCGGCACGCGGATGCCGGTGGTGCGGTTGTCATGGCCCCAGCTGAGGTTGATCGGCGCGGCATGGTCCTTCACGTAACGCCGGTACGAATTCACGTAAGGCGCCAGCACGGCGATTGCGTCGGGCAGATGTGCCTGAAGCCCGCCGATGAAATGGTGGAACTCGCGCGTGGGCGATCCGTCCTCGGCCGAGAAGACGTTGTTCCCGGTCTTCATGTCGATCAGCGAGTGATGGATATGCATGGCCGAGCCGGGCTCGTCCGCGATCGGCTTGGCCATGAAGGTGGCAAAGCAGTCGTGGCGCAGCGCCGCCTCGCGGATCAGACGCTTGAAGTAGAAGACCTCGTCGGCCAGCTTCACGGGGTCCCCGTGGCGCAGGTTGATCTCGAGCTGGCCGGCGCCGCCTTCCTGGGTGATGCCGTCGATCTCGAAGCCCTGGGCCTCGGCGAAATCGTAGATGTCGTCGATGACGGGGCCGAATTCGTCCACGGCAGTCATCGAATAGGCCTGCCGCGCGGCGGCCGGGCGGCCCGAGCGGCCCATCATCGGCGCGATGTCCTGCGCCGGGTCGATGTTGCGCGCCACCAGGAAGAATTCCATCTCGGGCGCGACGACCGGCTTCCATCCCTTGTCGCGATAAAGCTGCACGACCCGTTTCAGCACGTTGCGCGGCGCGATCGGCACCGGCTCGCCCTTGGTGTCCAGCGCGTCGTGGATCACCTGCAGGGTCCAGTCTCCGGTCCAGGGCGCGGCCGTGGCGGTGGACATGTCGGGCACCAGCTGCATGTCGGCCTCGGTGAAACCGGCCTCGCCAGCGGCGTCCGACCAGGTGCCGGTGATGGTCTGGTAGAAGATGCTGTCGGGCAGGTAGAACATCTTCTGCCGGGCGAACTTGCTGGCCGGCACGGCCTTGCCGCGGGCGATGCCGGGCAGGTCGGCGATGATGCACTCGACCTCGTCGAGGCGCCGGTTCTCAAGGTATTCCGCCGCCGAAGGGGGCAGATCGGTCATCCAGTCGCTCATGCCACGCGCTCCTGCAGGAAGAAGCGGGCCATCTCTTCGCCCACCTCCAGTCGGTCGGTCGGCTCGGGCAGTCGGGCGGTCGCCTCGTCGATCAGCGGCTGCGGGACATTGCCCGGCGCGCGGTGCTTCAGCAGCCCCGCGATGAAATCCGAATCGAACTCGGGATGCGGCTGGCAGGTCCAGATCGTGTCGCCGTAGCCAAGGATGGCATGGGGCGCGAACGCGTTGCCGCCGAGGATCTTGGCGCCCTCGGGCAGGCGCGTGACCTGGTCCTGGTGCCAGGCGTTCACCGCCACCCTGCGGCCGCCATAGTCATAGACCTGCCGGCCCACGGCCCAGCCGCCGGAGAATTTCTCGACCTTGCCGCCAAGCGCCTGGGCGATGATCTGATGGCCGAAGCACACGCCGATCATCGGCCGCCCGCTGGCGCGGATCCGGCGGATCAGCGCCTCCAGCGGCGGGATCCAGGGGTGATCCTCATAGGCGCCGTGGCGCGAGCCGGTGATAAGCCAGCCGTCGGCGGCCTCCGGTCCGGGCAGGGGGACGTTGTCGACAACGGCCCAGGTTTCGAAATCGAAGCCGTGACCGCCCAGCAGCCGCTCGAAGAGCTGGTCGTAATCGCCGGTTTCGCCAATGATCGCGTCGGGCGCGTGGCCCGTCTGCAAGATACCGATTTTCATGAAACACCGAATTTGATCAAATTCAGGATAGGGGGTTGGGCGCCTCGTTTCAAGCTCAGTCTTGGGGGCAGGGGAGGCCGTGACGCGGGATCAGGCGGTCTCGATCAGTGATTCCCAGTGCCGGTCCGGGTCCATCCCGGCAAAGACGGCATGTTCCTGGCGCTTGGTCATCACGAGGTAGCGGATCAGGTCGGGGGGCAGGATGCGGGCCATCAGGGCGCTGTTTTCCAGCCGGTCGATGGCGGTGGCCCAGTCGGCGGCGATCTGGGGCGCCTCCTTGATCGCATAGGCATTGCCCTGGATCGGCTCGGGCGGGGTCAGCCCGTCCTCGATCCCCACGAGCCCCGCGCCCAGCACCACGGCAAGCAGCAGGTAGGGGTTCACGTCGCCGCCGGCGCTGCGATGCTCGACCCGGCGCGCGGCCGGGGGGCCGCCGGGGATGCGGATCGCGGCGGTGCGGTTCTCGTAGGCCCAGACGGCGGCGGTGGGCGCGTGCGCGCCGGGCACCAGCCGGTCGTAGGAATTGCCGAAGGGCGCGAAGATCAGCGAACTGTCGGGCATCGCCTGCAGGCACCCGGCCACCGCGTTCATCAGCAGGGGCGTGCCCATCGCTCCGCCGTCCGAGAAGATGTTGCGCCCCTCGCGGTCCAGCACCGAGAAATGCACATGCATTCCGTTGCCGGCGTCGTCCATGTAGGGCTTGGCCATGAAGGTCGCGGCCATCTTGTACTTGCGCGCCAGCCCCTGCACCAACGCCTTGAAGAGCCAGGCGTCATCGGCGGCGCGCAGCGCGCCCTGGTGGGTCAGCGTCACCTCGAACTGGCCCACGCCGCTTTCGGCGATGGCGTTGTCGGCGGGGATCCCCATTTCCTCGCAGCCCTCGTAGAGGTCCGAAAAGAAGGCGTCGAAGGCGTCGAGTTCCTGGATCGACAGCACCGCGCCATGGGCCAGCCGCCGGCCCGAATGCGGGTCGATCACCGGCAGCAGCGTGTCGCCGCTGTCGTCGACAAGGGTGAATTCCATCTCGGTCGCGGCCACGACCTCCCAGCCGCGCGCGGCATAGCGGCCCAGCACCGCCTCAAGTGCGGCGCGGGGATCGCCGGCGAAGGGCTTGCCGCTCTCGGTCCTCATCGTCATCGGCACCAGCGCCGAGGGCCGGTCGAGCCAGGGCATCGGCACCGGCCCACGCCCGGTGGGCACCAGGACGCCATCGGCATCGCCGGTCTCGAACACCAGCGGCGAATTCTCGATGTCATGACCCCAGAGATCCACGTTCAGCGCCGAGAAGGGCATGCGCACGCCCTTGTCCATGGACCCCAGCTGCCGGCCGGGCACGCGCTTGCCGCGCATCCTCCCGTTGAGGTCGCAGGCGGCGATACGGATCGTGGGATAGGCTGTAGGGCTCATTGGGGTGGTTCCGGGTAGGGCGCGGTCTCAGCGCATAAGGTTGGGGCGGTATTTCACGCGGCTTCGGCGGCTGGCCGGGAGATGCCGGTTCAGCCGGGCGTTCACAAGGCCGAAGATACCGACGATGATCAGGGTGAACAGGATGAAGTAACCCGCCAGGATCGGGTAGGCGATGAACGGGTTGAAGGTCTTGTCCGCGAAGTAGTTCGCGTAATAAAGCGCATCGCCCTGCTGGCGCCAGGCCGGGAAGCCCGAGAAGAACACCAGCGTGGTCGCGTGGAAGAGGAAGATCGCCTCGTTCGTGTAGGCGGGCCAGGCGAGGCGCAGCATGGTGGGCCAGACGATCCGCCGGAAGCGCGGCAGGCCGGTCAGGCCATAGGCATCGGCCGCCTCGATGTCGCCCTTGGGGATCGACTGCAGCGCGCCGTAGAAGATCTCTCCGGAATAGGCGGCGGTGTTCAGCAGCAACACGATCAGCGCGCCAAGCGCGGCCGAGGTGAAGGGATCGAAGACCGGGCTCACGCCCTTGAGGCTGGTGAACAGCGCATAGGCGAAGAAGATCTGGATGAAGAGCGGCGAGCCCCGGAAGATGAAGATGAACCATTCCGACGGCTTGCGCAGCCAGCGTTTCGACGACGCCTTGCCCACCGCCACCGCCGTTGCCAGCAGGAAGCCCAGGCAAAGCGCGATCACGCCGAAATAGACGTTCCAGATCATGCCCGAGCCGATCAGGATGACCTGCTCGCACAGCGTGAAATCCGATCGCGGCAGCAGCCGCTCGCCATAGCCCAGAGAGCGCAGCGCGTAGGATGAGAAGGCCTCGGCGCAGCTCATGCGGGGCCTCCGGTCAGGGCGGGGGCGGGCCGGCGTATGGGCTGCCGTTCCGTTGCGCGCACGCTCGACATCTTTCCGCTCATGCCGCGGCCTTCCGCTGGGCTTCGCCGGCGGCGGTGGCCTGACCATGGGTCAGGCGCGCCGTGATCCGGTCCAGCACGATCTCGGACACCCGGGTGAAGGCCAGATAGAAGATGAGCAGCCCGAGGAAATACCACACCCGCCAGTCGCCATGTGGGTAATCGGTGAAGCGCGCGGTCTTGGCGCCGCCCAGTTCCTTGGCCCAGTAGACGATGTCCTCGACGCCCAGCAGGAACAGCAACGGCGTGGCCTTGACCAGCACCATCCACAGGTTGGACAGGCCGGGCAGGGCATAGATCCACATCTGCGGCACCAGGATCCGCCAGAAGGTCTGGCGATGGGTCATGCCGTAGGCCTCGGCCGTCTCAAGCTGCGCCTGCGGCACCGCGCGCATGGCGCCGAACAGCACGTTGCCGGCAAAGGCGCCGAAGACGATGGCGAAGGTCAGCACCGCCAGCGCGAAACCATAGACCTCGTGCCAGGCCTGCGGTGCGGTCGACAGCGGCATCTTGGCCGCCGCGCAGACGATGAAGTCCGATCCCTGCCGGATCGGCTCGTCCCAGTCGGGGCACTTGATCTTGTGGCGCAGGTATTCGATCCCCTGGTCCAGCGCGATCACGAAGAACAGGAAAAAGACGATGTCCGGCACGCCCCGGACCATCGCGATGTAGATCTTGCCGAACCAGCTGAGCGGCAGGATCCGCGACCGCGCCGCCGCCGCCGCCCCGAACCCGAAGCCAAGCGCGATGGGCGCGGTGATGGCCAGCAGCAGAAGCACCGTCCCGAAGGAGGCGTAGAACAGCATCAGCTTGCCGGTGGTCAGATAGCAGGCAAACCAGGCCGGGGTCGCAAGAAGCGAGGGATCGGTGCAGAAGGAAAACATGGGTGCATCAGCCGGCGGGGCGGGACCCCGCCGGCCGGGTCAGCTCAATAGGTGTCGGTGCCTTCCCCGAACCACTTGATCAGCATTTCGTTCAGCGATCCGTCTTCCTTCATCGAGGTGATGGCCGCGTCGAACTTGTCCTTCAGCTCGGTGTCGCTTTCGCGGATGCCCATGCCGGTGCCACGGCCCAGCGTGACGGTCTCGCCGATGAACATCAGCTCGCCGCCCGATTCCTCGACGATCGGCACCAGATAGTCGGTATCGAAGAACACCGCGTCGGCCTCGCCGCTCTTCAGGGCGGTGATGATCTCGTCCGCGGTGGCGAATTCCAGCAGGGTCGCGTCGCTTTCCGAGATGTACTGCGATTGCAGGGTCGAGGTCTGGGCCGCGACCACGCCGCCAAGGTCGGCATCCTCGCTGAGCGCCACATAGGAGGAGGTCGCCGGCGGGATGTAATCCTGGGTAAAGTCGATGACCTCGTCGCGCTCGTCGTTGATCGACATGCCGGCGATGATCGTGTCGTAGTTGCCCGACACCAGGTTGGGGATGATCGAATCCCAGTCGTTGGTCACCCATTCACAGGTCAACTCCGCGCGGGCGCAAAGCTCGTCGCCGAATTCCCGCTCGAAGCCGTCGACCTCGCCGGCATCGTTGATGAAGTTGTACGGAGGATAGGCGCCCTCGGTGCCCATGCGGACGGTCTGTGCCATGGCAAGGCCCGCGGACAAAGCCAGGACGGCGGTGCTGAGAATCAGGGTCTTCATGTGTGTTACTCCCGGTTCGTGGTTGGTGTTGTTATCGTTGTTATGGTTTGGCGGTCGCGTCGCGCTGGTCACGCCGCGTGAGACAGGAACCCGCGCAGGCGTTCGGATTTCGGCGCGCTGAACAGCGTGTCCGGCGGCCCTTCTTCCTCGATCACCCCCTTGTGCAGGAAGACGACGTGGTCGCTGACATCCTGGGCCAGCTTCATGTCGTGGGTGACGATGATCATCGTGCGCCCCTCGGCGGCAAGGTCCTTGATGACCTTCACCACCTCCTGTTCCAGCTCGGGGTCCAGGGCCGAGGTCGGCTCGTCGAATAAAAGCGCCTCGGGCTCCATCGCCAGGGCACGGGCGATGGCGGCGCGCTGCTGCTGGCCGCCCGACAGCTGGGCGGGCCAGGCATCGCACTTGTCGCCGATGCCGACCTTGTCCAGATAGCGCCGGGCCGAGGCCTCGGCCTCTGCCTTGTCGCGGCCCAGCACGGTGACCGGCGCCTCCATCACGTTCTGCAGGATCGTCAGGTGGGACCACAGGTTGAACTGCTGGAAGACCATCGACAGGTTCGTGCGGATCCGCAGCACCTGTTTGGCATCCGCCGGCCGGCGCGCCATCGCGGCCCCGCGCCAGCTGACCGGTTCGCCCTTGAACAGGATCTCGCCCTGCTGGCTGTCTTCCAGCAGGTTGGCGCAGCGCAGCAGTGTGGATTTGCCCGACCCGGACGACCCGATGAGCGAGACCACGTCGCCGCGCCTTGCCGCGATCGACACGCCCTTGAGCACCTCAAGCGGGCCGTAGGCCTTGTGCAGGTCGCGGATCTCGATGACGGTTGGTGTGTCGGCGGGTGAATGGTCGGTCACGCGGTGTCCGTGGCAAAGGATGTTTGGCCCAAACTCTGGGCAAATTCCATGCGCCTTGGCAATCCGCAAAACGCCTTTAGCAGTGTGGAATTCGCCCGGTTGCCGCGACGTTGTGCCTGATTTTCAGGCAGCCGCGACCGCCGGAACCGGCGGCATCGCCTCGGCCAGGTAGGCGGCTTCGCCGTGCTGCACGAAGCCTTTCAGATGCAGCGCGTCGCGGAATGCGGGGTCAAGGCGCGCGATCGCGGCGCCGATGGCGCGCGCGATGGGCTCGGGGTCGCGGCCCTTCGCGGTGATGTAGGGCGTGCCGAGCGACGGCTCGGTCAGGCCGGCGATCTCCAGCCCCTCGGGCAACAGGCCCAGCTCGTCGAACATGGTCCAGCTGAGCAGGTCGATCCCGGCCATGTCCGCGCGTCCCTCGGCCAGCGCCCGGACGGAGGCCGCGTGCGCGCCGGTCCCGAAGATGGGGCCGGGGGTGATGCCCTGGGCGCTCAGCCAGGCCGAGGGGTTGCCCCAGCCGGATTGCGAGAACGGGTCGTTGATCGCCATGCGCGCGCCGTCGCGGGGCTCGTCCCCGCGGCGCACCACGATGGCAGAGCGGTAATGGCCCGGCGGGCAGCCCGGCAGTCCGAAATCCGGCGTGCCGACCAGCGTCACCTGGCCCCGCAGCGGGCCGCGGAAGGGCAGGGAGCAGGTCTGCGCCAGCAACAGGTCCGGTGCGCGCCAGACCGGCCAGAGATCATCGGGCCGCACCATGCGCTCGGGGCCGTGGCCCAGCTCGGCGCGGATCGCGGACCAGTAGGCATCGTTGGCCGCCTGCACCGGGGCCATGTCGTAGAACCCCAGGTAGGCGATCGCGCCGGTCTCGGTCATCTGTCGCTCATCCGGCTTCGGCCCGCTTGCGGGCCAGGTTGCTGTCCATGTCGTTGATGCCCAGCAGGCTGGCGACGACACGCAGCAGCGCGTCTTCCTCGGCCTCGCGATGGCCGTCGGTCAGGGCGATCTTCCACAGCGCCTCGATCACGGCGAGCCGCTCCTCGTAGGGGACCGCCTCCTTGATGGCGCGGGTAAAGCGGACGGTATCGGGCGCCTCCGCCTCGAGTTTCTCGGCATCTTGGCGCAAGGCGCCCGCGTCCTGCGCCGAGAGCCCGTAGCGGGTGGCCAGGATCCGGTCGATCTGCTGGATTTCGTCCGGGGCATAATAGCCATCGGTCCGTGCGACGCGCACCAGAAGGGCGGCCAGCGCGTGGCGGGCATCGGCATCGGACAGGGGCTGCGGGGCCGGTTCGGTCAGCCGGCGGATCAGATCTGAGAACATGGAACGCATATAGACCGGCCGTCCCGGTCAGGCAATCTCGGCCGCGACCCGCTGCAGGGCGTCACGGGCCGGCGCCCCGATCCGCGGCGAATGCCAGGTGATGGAGGGTAAGGGTGTCGCCGGCCGGCGCTGCCGAGGTCAGGTCAGCGCCGGCCGGGTCCTGCCCAAGCGGTGTGTCCGATGAGGACCCGGCCCGGACATGCCAGCGTCAATGGGGGTGACGGGGCGCGCTTGTGGCGGGGGCCGGCGCTCCTTGTCGCTTATCGGCCGGCGGACGGGATGACCCTTGCGGGCCGTTGCCTGTCCGGTCCGGTCCGACCGCTCAGGCCAGCGCCTGTTCGGCCCGTGCCCGGGCCGCGGCGTTGTCGGCCACCGACAGACCCAGCGCGAGGCGCGCGGTCTCGACGATGTCGGTTTCCTTCTCCTGCGCCTCGCCGTCGGCCAGGACGACCTGCCACAGCGCGGTCAGCGCTTCGCGGCGCTCCTCGGTGTCCAGCTCGGACCGGATCAGGGCGGCGAAGGTCTCGGTATCCGGGGCCTTGGCGTGCAGCTTCTCGCAGGTGGCGCGCATCTTGGCCGCCTCGACCGCGTCTAGATCGAAAAGCCGGGCAAGCACCTTGTCGATCAGGCTGATCTCCGCGAACTGGTAGTTTTCGTCGGACATGGCAATCCGCACCATCAGCGCGCCGGTTGCCAACTGCGCGTCGGGCTCCGGCAGGGGCTGCGGCTGGGTCGCGCGGAACGAATTGAGAAGCTGCGTCAGAACGGACATGGCGCTGAACTCAGTCGGAATGAGAAGCGCCGGATTGATCCGGGGCGTAGCGGGGAAGGCGAGAACGGAGCGCCACATGTGTCACCTTTAGATCGTGGATCATATGGCTTGCCAACGCTGTTATGCTTCAGGTTGTTCCGACGCTGATACAGATGCCGGCGCAAGTCCATCCCCGGCCGCTCGCCTTTTGGACGAAATTCGGCGGCGAATGCACCTTTGCCCGGTGGCGTGGAATCCGAGCAACAGGCGGCGGTGACAGCGGTTCCGAGACGGGTCGGCAACGGCCCGGCGAGGACCCTGCCACCGCGTCTTCGGAGCCTTGCTGACAAAGGGGGCGCGCGAGGATCCAGGCGGGGTCGCCTGGCCTCGCCGCCATGTCGCGCCGCGGCCCCTGTTGCCGCCCGGTCCGGTGTCAGACCAGCCGCGAGGTTTCCTTCGCCGCCCGGATGAAATCGTCGAACAGCGGATGCGGCGCGAAGGGCTTGGATTTCAGTTCCGGGTGGAACTGCACGCCCACGAACCACGGGTGATTGGCCCATTCCACGATCTCGGGCAGCCGGCCGTCGGGCGACATGCCCGAAAACTTCAGCCCCGCCTCTTCCAGCTTTTCGCGGTAGCGCAGGTCGACCTCGTAGCGGTGGCGGTGGCGTTCCTCGATCTGGGTGCAGCCGTAAATCCCGGCCACGCGCGATCCTTCGGTCAGCATGGCGTCATAGGCGCCCAGGCGCATGGTGCCGCCCTTGTCGTCATCGACCTTGCGTTCGACCTTGTGATTGCCCTGCACCCATTCCTTCAGGTGATAGACCACCGGCTCAAACCGTTTCTTGTCGGCCTCGTGATCGAATTCCTCCGATCCCGCCTTGGCGATGCCGGCCGCGTTGCGCGCCGCCTCGATCACCGCCATCTGCATGCCCAGGCAGATGCCAAGGTAGGGCACCTTATGCTCGCGCGCGAATTTCGCGGCGCGGATCTTGCCCTCGGTCCCGCGTTCGCCAAAGCCGCCGGGCACCAGGATCGCGTCGTAGCCTTCTAGGTAGGCCGCCGGGTCCTCGCGCTCGAAGAGCTCGGCGTCGACCCATTCCACGTTGACTTTCACGCGGTTCGAAATACCGCCATGGGTCAGCGCCTCGGCAATGGATTTGTAGGCGTCTTCCAGCTGGGTGTACTTGCCGACGATGGCCACGCGCACGTCGCCTTCGGGATGGGCGATCCGGTCGGCCACGTCTTCCCAGATGTCCAGCTTCGGTTTGGGCGCCGGGTGGATCTGGAACGCGTCCAGCACCGCCTGGTCCAGCCCCTCGCGGTGATAGACCAGCGGCGCCTCGTAGATGGATTTCAGGTCCAGCGCGGCGATCACCGCATCGGGGCGTACGTTGCAGAACAATGCCAGCTTCTCGCGCTCCTTGGCCGGGATCGGGCTTTCCGAGCGGCAGACCAGGATGTCGGGCGCCAGGCCGATGGAGCGCAGTTCCTTGACCGAGTGCTGGGTCGGCTTGGTCTTCAGCTCTCCGGACGCCTTGATGAAGGGCAGCAGCGTCAGATGCATGAAGATGCACTGGCCGCGCGGCTTGTCCTGGCTGAACTGGCGAATGGCTTCGAAGAAGGGCAGGCCCTCGATATCGCCGACGGTGCCGCCGATCTCGCAGAGCATGAAATCCACCTCGTCCTCGCCGATCGAAATGAAATCCTTGATCTCGTTGGTGACGTGCGGAATGACCTGGATCGTTTTGCCGAGGTAGTCGCCGCGGCGCTCCTTCTCGAGCACGTTGGAATAGATCCGGCCGGAGCTGACGCTGTCGGTCTTGCGCGCGGCGACGCCGGTGAAGCGTTCGTAATGGCCGAGGTCGAGGTCGGTCTCGGCCCCGTCATCGGTGACGAAGACCTCGCCATGTTCGAAGGGCGACATCGTGCCCGGATCGACGTTCAGGTAGGGATCGAGCTTGCGCAGCCGGACCGAATAGCCCCGTGCCTGCAGAAGCGCCCCGAGTGCGGCCGAAGCCAGCCCCTTGCCGAGGGATGATACGACACCGCCTGTAATGAAAATGAAACGCGCCATCTTTCGGCCGCCCCCGTGATTGAATGCGTATTATCTGCTCTGAGATAGCCTCAGCAGTGCCGGAACACCGCTTTACCACGGGATTTCATCCTAACAGGATTCGCCGGGCAAAGGCAAGAAAGCCGCTAGATGCTGTTGCGGCTTTTTCGCGTGAGGCAAAGTGTTGTGGACACCCTCGGCCTGCCCGGGAAGGACCCCGGGACCGGCGCGGGCGCGTCCGTTGACGTTGATGTTATGGCCCGCCGATCAGTCGGCGGTGGGTGCCAGCGGCGCGGTGTCATCCGTGCTCGGCGGCAGCAGGTCATCGGCCGAGGGCAGGGCCGGCGTGGTCGCCGGGCTGTCGTCCGTCCCGCCGATCGGCGCGCCGGCGCGGTCGATCACCGAGGTGCCGGCCGAGTTTTCGGCGGCCAGGATCGTCAGGATGATCGAGGTACAGATGAAGGCCGCCGCAAGGATCCAGGTCATCTTGGACATCGCGGTGGCCGCCGACCGGCCTGCCGTCGAGGGGCCCGACGATCCCATGCCAAGCCCGCCGCCCTCGGACCGCTGCATCAGCACGATGCCGATCAGGCTCAGGGCCAGGAGGAGATGGATGATGAGAACGACGTTTTCCATGGGGCCCCGTTTGGGTTGGTCTTCCGGATAGCAGGCTGGATCTTGATCGCGCGACATGTAGGCAAAAGAGGATCGGGGGGCAAGGGAGGAATCGGGGAAGCCGTCGTCCGGGCGCAGCTGTGCCGTCGGGGCGATGCCGGGGCAGGGACGCGGGCCGGCCTGTCCACTCCGGTCTTGCCCGGCGCACGGCGGCGGTTAAGGATGCCGCCATGGCACATGACGATCCCGATCACCCCCATGCGCTCCTGCCGCCGGACCCGGCGCTGCGGGTTCGCGCGCTTGAAACGGTCCTGACGCGCAAGGGGCTGATCGACCCTGCCGCGCTGGACGCGATCATCGACACCTATCAGAACCGGGTCGGCCCGAAGAACGGCGCCGCCGTGGTGGCCCGCGCCTGGAGCGATCCGGGCTTCCGCGCGGACCTGCTGGACGATGCGACGGCAGCGGTATCCGGGATGGGCTTTCACGGCCGGCAGGGTGAACACATCGTCGCGGTCGAGAACACGCCCGAGGTCCATAACATGGTCGTCTGCACATTGTGCAGCTGTTACCCGTGGCCCCTGCTGGGCGTGCCGCCGGCCTGGTACAAATCCGACGCCTATCGCGCCCGTGCGGTGCGCGAGCCGCGCAAGGTGCTGGCCGAGTTCGGCGTGACCCTGCCCGAGGAGACGGCGGTGCGCGTGTGGGATTCGACGGCCGAGGTCCGCTACCTCGTGCTGCCGATGCGGCCCAAGGGCACCGACGGGCTGTCCGAAGAGGCGCTGGCCGCGCTGGTCGGGCGTGACGCGATGATCGGCACGGCGCTGGCCTCGGCACCCGAGGGCGCGGCATGACCCGGGTACACGACATGGGCGGACGGTTCGGCGACGGGCCGGTCGACCCCACGGACCGCGCCTATCCGCCCCGGGCCGAGCCCTGGCAGACCCGCGCCCTGACACTGACGCTGGCGGCCGGCGCGACGGGGCTTTGGAATATCGACATGTCGCGCCGCGCCCGGGAAGCCGTGGACCCGAAGGATTACGCGCGATTCTCTTATTACGAGAAATGGCTGGCCGGCATGGCCGACCTGCTGGTCGAAACCGGCGCGGTCAGCCGCGAGGAGCTGGCCAGTGCGGGCGAAGGCCTTTCCCAATGTGATGAGCTCGACCCGAAGGCCCTGCGCGCCGAGGCGGTGCCCGGGGTTCTGGCGCGCGGCGGGCCGGCCGATCGGGACAGCGCGGTGATGCCGGTGTTCTCGCCCGGCGACGCGGTGATGACGCTGCGGCCGGCGGCCAACCGGCTGGTCGATGGCGGCCACACCCGCCTGCCGGCCTATGCCGCCGGCGCGCGCGGGCGGGTGCTGCGCTGCCATGGCGCCCATGTGCTGCCCGACAGCAACGCGCACGGGCTGGGTGAGGCGCCGGAGCCGCTTTACGCGGTGGCCTTTGCCGCATCTGAGCTGTGGGCCGCGCCGGAACATCCCCGGGACGAGGTTGTGCTGGATCTGTGGCAAAGCTACCTCTGCCCCGCATGAGCGCCCGGCCCGACCCCGTCTTTGCCGAGCCCTGGCATGCGCAGCTTTTCGCGCTGACGGTGCATCTGAACGAACAGGGGCTCTTTGCCTGGCCCGACTGGGCCGCGCGCTTCGGCGCGACGCTGAAGCGGCACGGGCTGTCCAGGGAGCTGGACGGCGGTGACGATTACTTTGCGGCCTGGCTCGAGACGCTCGAGGCGCTGCTGGACGAGGCGGGCGCCGCGCCGGGGTCGGTGGTCGAGGATCTGCGCGCGGCCTGGGAACGGGCCTACCTGATGACACCCCATGGGGATCCGGTGCACCTGGCGGAGAGCTGAGGATCGCCTCCGGACCGCTCCCGCCCACCCACCCCGCGCTCCGGAGGCGATCCGGCAGGGCCCAGGCGCACCGCTTGGGGCCGAGGGCAGGGCGCGTCTCGCGGGGTGGGCGGGCGGGAGCGTGACGCGCCCTGCCCGGTGTCGGGGCCGCGACACAGACCCGCCATGCGCCCGTCAATCCGAAATTCCGGTTTCGCTGACGGCGCCCCACCGATATAGGGGCCGGGTTCAAACCCCAGAAGCGGGAGAAGGTCATGGCAAACGTCGTCGTCGTCGGCGCCCAGTGGGGCGACGAGGGGAAAGGCAAGATCGTGGACTGGCTGAGCGAGCGTGCCGATGTGATCGCGCGCTTCCAGGGCGGTCACAACGCCGGCCATACGCTGGTTATCGACGGCAAGGTCTACAAGCTGCACGCGCTGCCGTCGGGCGTTGTCCGCTCCGGCAAGCTGTCGATCATCGGCAACGGCGTCGTGCTCGACCCTTGGCACCTGATCAAGGAAATCGCCACGATTCGCGAGCAGGGTGTCGAGATCACGCCCGAGACCCTGATGATCGCGGAGAACACGCCGCTGATCCTGCCGATTCACGGCGAGCTCGACCGCGCCCGCGAGGCGCAGAATTCCGTGGCCAAGATCGGCACCACCGGCCGCGGCATCGGCCCGGCCTACGAGGACAAGGTCGGCCGCCGCTCGGTCCGCGTCGCGGATCTGGCCGACGATGCGACGCTGGAGCTGCGGGTCGACCGCGCGCTGGTGCACCACGACGCGCTGCGCCGGGGCCTCGGGCTGGAACCCGTCGACCGTGACGCGCTGATCGCCAGCCTCAAGGAGCTTGCGCCGCAGATCCTGCCCTTCGCCGCGCCGGTCTGGAAGGAAATGCACGATCGCCGCCGCGCGGGCGAACGCATCCTGTTCGAGGGCGCGCAGGGCTCACTGCTGGACATCGACTTCGGCACCTATCCCTACGTGACCTCGTCCAACGTGATCGCCGGACAGGCCGCCACCGGCACCGGTGTCGGCCCCGGCGCGATCGATTTCGTCCTGGGCATCGTCAAGGCCTACACCACCCGCGTGGGCGAAGGCCCGTTCCCGACCGAGCTGACCGACGAGACCGGCCAGCGGCTGGGCGAGCGGGGCCATGAATTCGGCACCACCACGGGGCGCAAGCGCCGCTGCGGCTGGTTCGATGCGGTCCTCGTGCGCCAGACCTGCGCGCTCTCGGGGATCAACGGCATCGCGCTGACCAAGCTTGACGTGCTCGACGGCTTCGAGACGCTCAAGATCTGCACCGGCTACGAGCTTGACGGCAAGCTGATCGACCACCTGCCCACGGCCGCCGATCACCAGGCCCGCGCCACCCCGATCTACGAGGAGATGCCGGGCTGGGAGGAATCGACCGAAGGCGCGCGCAGCTGGGCGGACCTGCCGGCCAACGCGATCAAGTACGTGCGCCGCGTCGAGGAACTGATCGGCTGCAACGTCGCGCTGCTTTCGACCTCGCCGGAGCGTGATGATACGATCCTGGTGACCGACCCCTTCGCCGACTGACCAAAGCGGACCAACGATGACCGACAAGCCCGCCCTGAGCTACAAGGCCCGCCGCCGCTGGGCGCTGGTGATCCTGCTCGTCGGCCTGCCGCTTTACGCGGTGGTGGCGGTGAGCGTGATGAACTGGCTCGGCCGGCCGCCGATCCTGGTGGAATTGCTGGTCTATGTCGTGCTGGGCGTGCTTTGGGCGCTGCCCTTCCGGTTCATCTTCCGGGGCGTGGGCAAGGACGATCCGGGATCGGATGATCCGCCGGCCCCGTGATACTGCGAACGGCCCTGCCGGGGGCATCGAGACTGAAAGAAAGAAAAGCGCCCTGCCGGATCTCCCGCAGGGCGCTTTTTCATGCCGGCGTCTTGATCTCGGGACGCGGCGCCTGGGCGCCGGTGTCTCAGCCCGTCGCCTTGTGGGCCGGGCGATAGCCGATCTGTTCGGAGGCGGTGAACCGCCCGCCCGAGGTCTTCTCGATTTTTCCTTCGCGCAGCAGCTGGCCGAAGGTGCGCAGCCCGTCCTCGCGGTTGAACCCGGTGGTCGAGGCCTGCTTGACGCGGGTCATCAGCTGCGGGCGCGAGAATTGCTCCCAGCCCTCCACGAAGGACATGTAGGCGGCGGCAGCTTCCAGCAGCTCGCTCAGCTCGCGCGCGCCGACCTCGTTGGCGAAGGCTGCAAAGCCGCCCGGGGTGCCGCCTTCGGGGTCCGACACGGCCTGGGCCGCGACGCGGCGCGGGCGGATCGGGCCGCGCTGGGGCCGGGTCGTGTCTGCATCGACGCGCTGTTCGGCCACCAACTTCAGCGGCGCGGCGCGATCCGCGGTCTCGGGGCGGCGCGGACGGCTGCCGATGCCGGAGGTTTCGGGGCGGCGCGGGCGCACGACGCTGGCCAGATCCTCGCGATAGGCCTCGTCCTCGCGCGGCAGGAGCCGCTTCGCACCCTCTTCTGCGCCCAGCGTTTCCTCTGCCTCGGCGGCGGCGACGGCGGCGCGCAGATGCGAATAGGCCTCGCGGCGCGACGAGGATTCGGGCTCGTGCATCTTGGTGTCGGCTTCGGCCATCAGCCGGTTCACGTCGGGCCGCGCGCCCTCGATCACCTCGGAGCCCCGGTGGCGGTCGTGGCGTTCGGCACTGGTCCGCACTCGCGGAGCCTTTTCGTCGGGCGGGTTCAGCGCGGCCTGCGCCTCTGCCAGTTCGGCGGCAACGGCGTCAAGCTCAGCCTGCAGGTCCGCCTCGTCCGCGGCCGACAGCGAGGATTTCAGCTGTTCGGGTTCGGCGGCCGGCTCTTTCGCGGCAGACGCATCCGGCGCGGGCGCATCGGCTGTCGCGGCGGTCTCCTCGACCTCTTCCAAAGTGCCCGATGCAACGGCCTCTTCCAGGGCGGCGCGCTTGACCTTGATGACACGGGTCACCGGGCCGCTGGCGGCGGCCTGAACGCCCGCTTCCACGGCATCGCCGCGCGGGCCCAGCTCTCCGAGGATGTTCCGGATGGCCTCGTCGTCGGCCTGGTCGTCCTCGTCGTCCCTGTCCCAGTCGATGGTGCGGAAGACGTTGGCCTCGTCCTCTTCGGGCGTCTCGGCGGTGTCCGCATCGGTGGCGTCCCGGGTCTTGGGGGCGTCGGCCGGATCGGCAGCATAGGTGGAGGTCAGCGTGAGCGGTTCGACCTCGGCCATCTCGGCGGAGGGGGCGGGCACATCCTCGGGGTCGGGTTGCAGCGGTGCGTCCAGCTCGAAGGCTTCGGCGGACAGCTCTTCGGGCGTGTCGCCGGCATCCTCGCCGGCGGTCTCGTTCAGCGGTGCGGCGAAGGCCTCCTCGTAGGCGGCATCACTGGCCGCGTAATCCGCCTCGTAGGCGTCGTCGAGGCTGTCGGAAAAGCTGTCATCGATCGGCGCATCGGCCATGTCCCGGGGGGCATAGGTCGACGATTGCGGCGCGTAGAGCGCTGTGCTGACGGCGTCGAGCGTGCTTTCGTCGGGATCGATCGCTTCGGCCGCTGCGGCGAGGATCTCTTCCTCCCGGGCGGTGTCGGCCAGTTCGGCCGCCTGCGCCGGCAGATCCGCGCCGACGGTCCCCGGGGTCGGGTCTGCCTGTTCGAAACTGCCGTATTGGGTGTTCTCGAAAGAGGTGACGTTGCCCCCGGTCCCCGGTGCCGGGGCCGCGTCGAAGGCGGTCTCTTCGATCTCGGGCGCGGTTGTCTCCTTGCGGTCGACCACGGCGCGGATCCGGGCGAGCTTGTCAGCGAGGTTGTCGGCCATGGGCGCCAGCACGACCCGTGCGTCGACATCTTCGGCCTCGGGCATGTCCTCGGCGGTATCGTCCTGCACAAGGTCTTCGGGGTAGGCGGTGCCGGAGGGCATGTGCGCCGCTTCGGCCGGGGCTCCGGGGGCCGTGGCGGGGGACGCCGGCTGCGCGGCCACGGGGGCGGCGGGGGCCGGAGCAGGCTGTGGCGCAGGCGCCGGGGCGGGGTCCGTCGCGCGCAGCAGGATACCGGTGCCGTCGCTGTGGGCATCGACCCGGCGCGAGATCTCGCGCTGGGCGATTCGGGCCAGCATGTCGGCATCGGGCTGCGGCGGCTCGGCCCCGAAGTAGCGGTCGTCGGCGGCCAGGTCGCGGAAATACTCCGCTATGGCCTTCATCGTGCCGAAGGCGTCGTCGAACCCTTCCAATGTGCAGGAAAACGTCCCATAGGATACCGTCAGGATCTTGTTCGTCTGCACCATTTTCTCATCCTCATCAGCTCGGCCTCGTCTCCATGGCACCCATTTACCAACATAGTCGCGGCGGGAGCGGATCGAATCTGTGCTGAAACACGTATCATTTCGTGGCCAAATTATGGCCGTTTCCCAAAACTGCATTAAGATCGCATGACCGAAACACTTGTCGAAACACCCGATCTGGTCACTCTCGTGGGAGGAGGCGACGTCTCGGCGGAAGATCTGGACCTCGCGTTGTCCCATGCCCCGGTGCTTGTCGCTGCCGATAGTGGCGCGGATGCGGCTCTGGCGCAAGGGAGGGCCCCGGTCGCGGTGATCGGGGATCTCGATTCCCTGTCAGACAGGGCGCGGGCAACGCTGGGAGAGCAGCGTCTGCATCACCTGCCAGAGCAGGAAAGCACGGATTTCGACAAGGCGCTGCGCAGCATCGCGGCGCCGATGGTTCTGGCGGTGGGCTTTCTGGGCGCGCGCGTGGATCACCAGCTGGCGGTGTTCAACGTGCTGGTCCGGCGCGCGGACCTGCCCTGCGTGCTGATCGGCCCCGAAGAGGTGGTCTTTGCCGCCCCGCCCGCCATCGCGCTGGCGCTGGCGCTCGAGGCGGGCGATGTCGTCTCGCTGTTCCCGATGCGGCAGGTGACGGGCCGGTCGAGCGGGCTGACCTGGCCCATCGAGGGGCTGGACTTTGCCCCCGACGGGCGTGTCGGCACATCGAACCGGGCCGACGGGGCCGCGGTGCTGGAATTCGACGGGCCCGGCATGCTGGTCATCCTGCCGCGCAACCGGCTGGAGACGGTGATCACTGCGCTGGCTTCTCCGCAGGCTCCATCTCGGGCTCGGTGAGCCGGGCGCGGGCGCGCTGGGTCGCCTGTTCGCGCATCACCACGTAAAGCCCGGCGCCCACGGTGATCAGGATCCCGACCGTGGCCATGGTATTGGGCAGGTCGCCGAAGATCGCGAAACCGGCGATCGTCGCCACCGGGATCTCAAGGTATTGCATCGGCGCCAGCGTGGCCGAGGGCGCGAAGCGCAGCGCCCAGGTCATCAGCAGATGCGCGCCGGTGCCCAATGCACCGATCGCCAACAGCAGCCAGACCGAATCCGGCGGCAGCGCGGTCAGGTCGATCTCGTGCCCATCCAGATGGGTGGCAACGACGAAGGGCAGGATCAGGATGGTGGCCATGAGCCCGTTGACGGCCTGCAGCCCGATCGGATCGGTGGCGTGTGCGATCCGGCGGGTGATCAGCATGAAGAAGGAGAAGGTGACCGCCACGCCCACCGGCAGCAGCGCGTACCAGCCGACATCGGCAAAGCTGGGCTGGATCACCAGCAACGTGCCGACGAAGCCGGCGCCGCAGGCCAGCAGCCGCCGCGGGCCCACCTCTTCTCCCAGAAGCCAGTGGCCAAGCAGAAGCATCAGGAAGGGCATCACGAAGGCGATGGCAACGGCATCGGCCAGCGGCATGAATTTCAGCGCGGTGAACATCGCACCGATCCCGGCCATGTGCAGGCAGGTCCGGACCCAGGCCAGCCGCAGGACCAGCCCCTGCATCCGCCATGTCCGCCCGGTCGCCGCGACCAGCGGAATCAGGATCGCTGCCTGCATCGCGAAGCGGATCAGCAGCAGTTCGGTGATGCCGACGCGCGTTCCCAGAAGCTTGGCCGTGGCATCGCCAAGCGGCGCCACCACGCAGAAGCCAAGCATGAGAAGAATGCCCAGGACGGGCCGATCCGTTTGCATGGCAACGACGCTAGGAAGAGGGCCGTCCGAATGCAAGCAGGGGTTGTTCTGACGTAGGGGCGGAATTTCTGGAATTGAAAAGTCTTCGGCGGGAATACGCCGTTTCGTTCACGTACGGGCCTCGTGATCACGACAATCCTACGCGGTCAGGAGGAAAGCGTCTGCCCGGAGCGGGGCCCGCGCCCCGGGACGGCCCCAACACTCCTGGCGACTCTCCGGGCCTGATCGCAGCGCCGGGGCGCGCCTGACGTCAGCAGTTCGGCACGTTCACGGCCAGCCCGCCCAGCGAGGTTTCCTTGTATTTCTCGTGCATGTCATGGCCGGTCTGGCGCATCGTCTCGATACAGGCGTCCAGCGGCACCATGTGCGCGCCGTCGCCGCGCAGCGCGAGGCTGGCGGCCGACACGGCCTTGATCGCGCCCAGCCCGTTGCGCTCGATGCAGGGCACCTGCACCAGGCCCTTCACCGGGTCACAGGTCATGCCCAGGTGATGCTCCAGCGCGATCTCGGCGGCGTTTTCCACCTGTTCGGGCGTGCCGCCCATCACCGCGCAAAGGCCGGCGGCCGCCATGGCCGAGGCGCTGCCGACCTCGGCCTGGCACCCCGCCTCGGCCCCGCTGATCGAGGCATTGTATTTCACCAGCCCGCCGATGGCGGCGGCGGTCAGCAGGAAATCTTCGACACGGGCCTGGCTCGCCCCCGGCACATGGTCCAGGTAGTAGCGGACGACTGCGGGCACCACGCCCGCCGCACCGTTGGTCGGCGCGGTGACGACCTGGCCGCCGGCGGCGTTTTCCTCGTTGACCGCCATGGCATAGGCGCTCATCCAGTCGTTGATCGTATGCGGCGGGGTCAGGTTCAGACCGCGCTCGGCCTGCAGCGCGTCGTGGATCTTCTTCGCGCGGCGCCGGACCTTCAGCCCGCCGGGCAGGATGCCGTCATTCTCCAGCCCCCGGTCGATGCAGCCGTTCATCACCTCCCAGATCCGGGCGACACCGGACTTCAGCGCCTCCGGCGACCGGCGCGTGCCCTCGTTGGCGCGCTTCAGCTCGGCGACCGTGCGGCCCGTCTCGCGACACATCTGCAGCATCTCGGCGGCGGATTTGAACGGGTAGGGGACGGGGGCGCCGTCGTCGGTGTCCTTGCCGGCGGCCAGTTCCGCCTCGGTCAGGACAAAGCCGCCGCCTACGGAGTAATAGGTCTCCGACAGGGTGACATCGCCCTGCGCATCGGTGGCCATGAGGATCATGCCGTTGGCATGGCCCGGCAGCGCGCGGTCGTAATCGAAGATCAGGTCATTGGCGGGCGCGAAGTTGAGCCGCCCCAGCACCTCGGGCGTGACCGTGCCGGTCGCGCCGATCTCGGCCAGCGCAGTTTCGGCGGCCTCGGCATCGTAAGTCTCGGGGACGAAACCCGCCAGCCCCAGGATCACGGCCCGGTCGGTGGCATGGCCCACGCCGGTAAACGCCAGCGAGCCATGCAGCGAGGCGCGCAGCCCGGCGAAATGGAAGGGCGAGGCGCGCATCAGGTCGAGAAACCGTGCCGCCGCGACCATCGGGCCCATCGTGTGGGATGACGACGGGCCGACGCCCACCTTGAACATGTCGAAGACGGAAAGAAACATCAGTTGGCTCTTTTGCTGGGATGGTCGTCTGGAAGGGGCGCGGCTTTGCAACCCGGGACGGGCGCGTTCCTGTCGGCGCTGGTGCCGGGCGTCGGCACATGGTCCCCAGACCCGCCTGGGATCCCCGGAGGCACGATCCGCGACGCGGCACCTGGTCCGCTATGCAATCCATTGCTCATGTGCTTCTCCTGTCGCCGCCGACGCGCCCGCGCGCGTCAGAAAACGACCAGCCGTCGGCCAAATTCGCAACCCGCGCCTTCAACCCAAGTCTTCATCTTTTCCCGAATACCTCATAATCGACGCCGGCCACGGTCACGAGGCCGTCAAATGAGGCAATCCGCCCGGTCACTTCCCCTCGCACCCGGCGCCGGAACACCTTATAACGGTTCGAAACCCGCAAAGATCCGCAGAGGACCCGCCATGACCGGAGAGCTCTCCCCCATCGACAAGGCCAAGTTCGTGGCCGCCCGCCGCGCCGCCGACCTCGTCGAGGACGGGATGCGCGTCGGCCTCGGCACCGGCTCCACCGCCGCCTGGCTGGTGCGCTGCCTGGGAGAGATGGTGCGCCAGGACGGGCTGAAGCTGCGCGGCGTGCCGACCTCGACCCGCACCGCCGAACTGGCGCGCAGCGTGGGGATCGAGGTGATCTCGCTCGACGAGGCCAAGTGGCTGGACCTGACGATCGACGGCGCGGACGAGTTCGACGCCGATCTCAACCTGATCAAGGGCGGCGGCGGCGCGCTGCTGCAGGAGAAGATCGTGGCCACCGCGTCCGATCACATGGTCGTCATCGCCGACGCCGCGAAAGAGGTCGAGGCGCTGGGCAATTTCCCCCTGCCGGTGGAGGTCATTCCCTTCGGCTGGCAGACCACGCAGTCGCTGGTCGAGGAAACCCTGGTGTCCATGGACGTCATGGGCCGGACCGCGACGCTGCGGATGAACGGCCACGAGCCTTATGTCACCGACGAGGGCAACCACATCCTGGACCTGCACCTGGGGCGCATCGGCAACCCGCGGCAGGTGGCGATGATGCTCAACCAGATCCCCGGCGTGGTTGAAAACGGGCTCTTCATCGATATCTGTGACACCGTGATCATCGGCTACGGCGACGGTCGGGTCGAGACGCGGGACATCAACCAGGGCACGGTGGAACATGACAGGCTGGATTTCGTGGAAACGGACAACCTGTTCACCGATCTTGCCGACTGAGCGGCCGCGATACGGCCGGTCACCGAACCGAAAAGGGGCTGGCACCGGGCGGATGTGCCGACCGACTGCGCTGACCGAAGGGACTATCCATGAGCTTTGATTTCGATCTGTTCGTCATTGGCGGCGGCTCCGGCGGTGTGCGGGCGGCGCGCGTGGCGGCGGGCGACACCGGCGCGAAGGTCGGCCTGGCCGAGATGGACCGGTACGGCGGCACCTGCGTGATCCGCGGCTGCGTGCCGAAGAAGCTGATGGTCTTCGCCTCGTCCTACGCGCCCATGGTCGAAGAGGCACGCGCCTACGGCTGGTCGATGGAGGCCGGCACCTTCAGCTGGGAGCAGTTCCACGGCACGCTGGAACAGGAGCTCGACCGCCTCGAAGGGGTCTACCGCAAGCTGCTGGACGGGTCCGGCGTGCAGAAATTCGATGCCCGCGCGGTCATCAAGGACGCCCATACGGTCGAACTCTCGACCGGCGAAAGCTTTACCGCAAAGCACATCCTGATCGCCACGGGCGGTCGTCCTTTGCGGCCCGAGCTGACCAATGCCAATCTCGGCCTGGTGTCGGACGACATCTTTCACCTGCCGGAACTGCCGAAGAAGATCCTGATCGTCGGCGGCGGCTATATTGCCTGCGAATTCGCCTGCATCCTCAACGGGCTCGGGGTCGAGGTGACGCAATTCTACCGTGGCGCCCAGATCCTGCGCGGGTTCGACGACGAGGCGCGCGGCCTGATCGCCGAGCAGATGCAGGGAAACGGGATCGACCTGCAGGTCGGCACCGACATCCTGGAATTGCGCCATGCCGCCGAGGACGAGATCGCCGGCAAGTCCAAGGCCGCGGGTCTGGGCGCGCCGATGAACGAGGCCAGTTACGGCCGGATCGACAACGGTCCCGAGGGTCCGCTCTGGGTCAAATGCACCAATGGCACCGAGGCGGTCTTCGATCATGTCTTCTTTGCCACCGGCCGGGCGCCGAACACGGCGGACATGGGGCTGGAAGAGGTCGGCGTGACGCTTGGCCGCAACGGCGCCGTGCAGGTCGACGACTACAGCCAGACCTCGGTCCCGTCGATCTACGCGATCGGCGACGCGACCGACCGGGTGAACCTGACGCCCGTGGCGATCCGCGAGGGCATGGCCTTCGTCGAGACGGTGTTCAAGGCCAACCCGACGCCCGTGGATCACGACCTGATCCCGAGCGCGGTCTTCACCCAGCCCGAGATGGGGACCATCGGCCTGACCGAGGAACAGGCAGCCGACCAGGAGCCGATCGAGGTCTATTCGACCAGCTTCCGGCCGATGCAATCCGCCTTTGCGGGCAGCACCGGACGGGTGATGATGAAGCTGATCGTCTCGAAGGAAACGCGCAAGGTGCTGGGCTGTCATATCGTCGCGCCCGGCGCGGGAGAGATGATCCAGCTGGCCGGTATCGCGGTCAAGATGGGTGCGACGAAGGAAGACTTTGACCGAACGGTTGCGGTTCATCCAACAATGTCGGAAGAAATCGTGACGATGAAAAGCCCGACCCGGACAGCTTGATTTCCTGGCAATTCTGCACAGGTTCAGGTCCATCCGGTTGAGGGCACGAGAGGGAAAGACGCATGGCAGGTAACAACGGCGGCCCCTGGGGAGGCGGCGGCGGCTCCGGCGGGGGTAATCGCGGAAACGACAACGGCGGCGGTGGCGATCGCAAAGGCGGCGGCAACGGTGGCGGCGGTGGTCCGCGCCGGCCCGGCGGCGACGGCGGACCCCCGATCCCCGAGATCGACGACCTGATGCGCAAGGGCCAGGAACAGCTGCGCGTGCTCATGGGCGGGCGCGGCAATGGCGGCCGGGGCAACGGTTCCGGCGGCAGTGGCGGTGGCGGAGGTCCGGCCTTCGGCAAGGGTACCCTGCTGCTTGGCGGTGCCGCGGCGGTGGTCCTTTGGGGCCTGGCCAGCTTCTACACCGTGCGACCCGACGAACAATCGGTCGAACTGTTCCTCGGGCGCTTCAGCCAGATCGGCAACCCGGGCCTGAACTTCGCTCCCTGGCCGCTGGTGACCGCAGAGGTCATCACCGTGACCCGCGAACGCACCGAAGAGATCGGCGTGGGCTCTGGCCGCACCGATGCCGGGCTGATGCTGACCGGCGACGAGAACATCGTCGACATCGACTTCCAGGTGGTCTGGAACATCTCGGACCCGGCGCAGTACCTCTTCAACCTGCGGGACCCCAGCCAGACGATCGACGCGGTCTCTGAATCGGCGATGCGCGAGATCATCGCGCAATCCGAGCTGGCGCCGATCCTCAACCGTGACCGCGGGCTCATCGCCTCGCGGCTCGAAGAGCTGATCCAGTCGACGCTCGACAGCTATGGCAGCGGCGTGAACATCATCCGTGTCAACTTTGACAAGGCCGACCCGCCCGCGCCGGTGATCGACGCCTTCCGCGACGTGCAGGCGGCGGAACAGGAACGTGACCGGCTGCGCAACGTGGCGGACGCTTATGCCAACCGGGTTCTGGCCGAGGCCCGCGGTGAAGCCGCGCAGCTGATCGAGGAGGCCGAAGGCTATCGCGCCCAGGTGGTCAACGAGGCCCAGGGTGAGGCCAGCCGCTTCGAGGCGGTTCTGGAGGAATACCAGAAGGCCCCGGAAGTGACGCGCAAGCGCCTGTACCTCGAAACGATGGAGCAGGTCCTTGGCGGTCTGGACAAGATAATTCTCGATGAAAACGGCGGCGGTTCGGGACAGGGCGTGGTGCCCTACCTGCCGCTCAATGAACTTCGCCGGCAGAGCGGGGGAGACCAGTGATGCGCAAGACGACCTTCATCCTCCCCGCCATCGTGATCCTCGTGGCGCTGTTCATGTCGTCCCTCTTCATCGTGGATGAACGGCAAAAGGCGCTGGTACTGCAATTTGGACGCGTCGTTTCGGTCAAGGAAGACCCGGGCCTCGCCTTCAAGATCCCGCTGATCCAGGAAGTTGCCCGCTACGACGACCGGATCCTGTCGATCGACGTCGATCCGCTCGAGATCACGCCGCTCGACGATCGCCGCCTCGTGGTCGACGCCTTCGCCCGCTACCGGATCGCCGACGTGAACCGGTTCCGCGAGGCCACCGGCGCCTCGGGCGACACCGCCCTGCGCATGGCCGCGGCACGGCTCGATTCGATCCTGCGCGCCCAGACCCGGGAAGTGCTGGGTTCGGTCACCTCGGACGAGATCCTGAGCTCGGACCGCTTCGCGCTGATGCTGCGGATCCGCAACGGCGCCATCGGACAGGCCGAGGATCTCGGGCTAGAGGTCATCGACGTGCGGCTCAAGCGCACCGACCTGCCGACGCAGAACCTTGAAGCCACCTTCGAGCGGATGCGCGCCGAACGTGAACGCGAAGCCACGGACGAACGGGCCCGAGGTAACGAGGCCGCGCAGCGGATCCGCGCCCAGGCCGACCGGACCGTGGTCGAGCTGACATCGGAAGCGCAGCGCGAGGCCGAGATCGTCCGCGGTGAAGCCGATGCCCAGCGGAACGGGATCTTTGCCGAGGCCTTCGGGCAGGACGAGGAATTCTTCGAATTCTACCGCTCGCTGACCGCCTATACCCGGGCGCTGCGGGGCGAGAACTCGTCGATGGTGATTTCGCCCGACGGTGAGTTCTTCGACTATCTCCGCTCGCCCACCGGCGGCCGTGAGATTACTCCGAGTGCCCCGCGCCCCGAAGAAGAGGTGCAGGCCGAGGAAGACGCTGCTCTCGAATCGGCGCAGGAGGCCCTGGAAGAGACCGAGGCCGAAAGCCAGACCGAGGAAGAGGCAGAGACCAGCGTCGACAACTTCGAGGAGACGCAGGCCGAGGACGCCGAAGAGGGCGTGAACGATTGATCGCCACCGCGCTTCTTGCGATGGGATTGGTGCTCGTGACGGAGGGGCTGGCCTGGTGGCTGGCCCCTTCGCTTGTGGAGCGCCTTTTGGAAATGATGCGCAACCTGCCGTTGCAGGCCCGTCGGCAGCTTGGTCTGCTGGCGGTCGTGTCGGGGTTGATCCTGCTCTGGACCGCCCATTGGCTGGGGGCGCAAATCCTTGGCGGAACGCCGTTGATGTGACATAACCGTCACGCGCAAGTGAAGTTTTGCGCGCGGTGGGGGTCTTTCGGTCGGCGTTGCTGTCGGGATACTGGGGAAAATCATCCAGTCGGGTCGGAGGAGCAGACACGGCCCGTCAAACCACAAAGGAGAATGCAGAGAATGCAGCTTCAGACATCGACGCTGACACGCTGGACCCCGCAACGGGCCTTCAATGCGTTGGGGTTCGTGGTGCTCGCCATGGCCCTCATGCTGGCCCAGGCCGTGTCGTCGCAAACCCGCCCGGACAGCCTTGCGCCGCTGGCGGACCAGGTCAGCCCCGCCGTGGTGAACATCACCACCTCCACCGTCGTCGAAGGCCGCACCGGCCCGCAGGGCATCGTGCCCGAGGGGTCGCCCTTCGAGGATTTCTTCCGTGAATTCCAGGACCGCAACGGTGGCGAGGGCCGCCGGCCGCGCCGCTCATCGGCGCTGGGATCCGGCTTTGTCATCTCCGAAGACGGCTATGTCGTCACCAACAACCACGTCATCGAAAGCGCCGACGAGATCACCATCGAATTCTTCGACGGCGACGAACTGCAGGCCACCGTCGTGGGCACCGACCCCAACACCGACATCGCCCTGCTGAAGGTCGAGACGGACGAGCCGCTGCCCTTCGTCAATTTCGGCGACAGTGACACGGCCCGCGTCGGCGACTGGGTGATCGCGATGGGCAACCCGCTGGGCCAGGGCTTCTCGCTTTCGGTCGGGATCGTCTCGGCACGCAACCGGGCGCTGTCGGGCAGCTACGACGACTACATCCAGACCGACGCCGCCATCAACCGCGGCAACTCGGGCGGGCCGCTGTTCAACATGGACGGCGAAGTCGTCGGCGTGAACACCGCGATCCTGTCGCCCAACGGCGGCTCGATCGGCATCGGTTTCTCGATGGCGTCGAACGTGGTGACCCGCGTGGTCGACCAGCTGCGCGAATACGGCGAAACCCGCCGCGGCTGGCTGGGTGTCCGCATCCAGGACGTCACCGACGAGATCGCCGAAGCCATGGGCCTGGAACAGGCCTCCGGCGCGCTGATCACCGACGTGCCCGAGGGCCCGGCCAAGGAAGCCGGCCTGCTGGCCGGTGACGTGATCATGACCTTCGACGGCAAGGACGTCGAAGATACCCGTGGCCTCGTCCGCCAGGTCGGCAACACCGACATCGGCAAGTCGGTCCGTGTCGTGGTCTTCCGCGACGGCGGCACCGAAACGGTCCTGGTCACCCTGGGCCGCCGCGAGGAAGCCGAGCGGACCGTGCCCGCCGCCATGGAGCAGATGGAGGACGCGCCGGCCGAGCGTGAGATCCTCGGCCTGACCCTGTCGACCCTGACCGAGGAGATGCGCGCCGAGCTGGGCATTCCCGAGGGCCAGGACGGGCTGGTCGTGGTCGACGTGGACGAGACCTCGGAAGCCTACGAAAAGGGCCTGCGCGCCGGTGACCTGATCACCGAGGCCGGCCAGCAGAAGGTCGAGACCCTCGCCGCGCTGGACGAACGCATCGAGGAGGCGACCGAAGCCGGGCGCAAGTCGCTCCTGCTTCTGGTCCGCCGTGGTGGCGACCCGCGCTTCGTGGCCATCAGCCTCGAAGACAGCTGATCCTGCCGCCCCCCGGCCTTCGGGGGGCGACACGCCCTGACGCGGGTCCGCGTCAGGAAGCAAGAAAGAAAGCCATGTGCTGCGAGGCACATGGCTTTTTCAGTCGAGGTCTGAGGGGAGAGAGACGCGACTGCCGCCCTGGGCTGGGACCAGACCGGACCCCGGAGATGTCGGTTCGCCGGTGATGCAGGCCGGATCGAAATGCTCCGGCGGTGCTGGCGGCCCGGTCATCGACGAAATGGTCGCTCCGGGGAAGGGCGGTGTCGCGGGTAATGTCCTTTCGGGTCTGTCGCTTGGGGTTGAAAGTCTTGGTCCGGCGCACGCGGCCTTCGGGAGGAGAAGTCCTGCCCCCGCCGGGAGGAAGCCGTCAGAAGAAGCCGTCGGCGCGGTGGATCCGGTCCTGCGTCACGTGATAGCGACGTCCGGTTTCAAGCACTCGAAAGACGAAGCGGATGACACCGGATTCGTCCGGAGCCCGAACCTTCGGGGCGCGGTCGGCGGCGGTAAGTTTCCTTTCGATAATCATTTCCTGTTTCCCAATCTGTCGATCTTGACGGTTGTCCGATCTGGTGGGTTCAGGATGCCGCAAGGTCAGCTCTCTCGTATGTGAACCACGTCACATCCAGCGTAAAAGGCGGGTCGGGTATTCCAGACCTTTCGGGGGTTTGCGGAGATTTCGGCGCTTGTTGCGGCGAAACGGGTCTGTTGACGGGCTTCAGCGGGGCACGGCCAGGGCAGAGCAAATGCGACGTCAAACCCACCCGCGCGTGCCACCATCCCGCCCGGTCGCTGTAGCGGTCAGATGAATTCCGGCTCCGCGATCAGCTCAAGCGCCGGGCGGTCAAGAACCGTGAGCCCCCCGCGCGAGGCTTCGACCACACCGTCCTTCTTCCAGTTCGACAGGGTCTTCGACACGGCCTCGCGCGTGGCGCCGACGAATTCGGCCAGCTCGGCCTGGCTGAGCCTGAGGCTCATGCCATGGTCCTTCAGCTTCGCCGGATCGTCGGACTGGGTCAGGTACAGGATCTTGCGCGCCAGCCGCAGCGGCACCGGCAGGAAGACCTGTTCGTTCAGCTGCCGGTTCATGTAGCGCATCCGCTTGCCCGCCAGGTGGATCAGGTCGATCGCCAGCTCGGGCGTCTTGGTGATCTCGGACAGCACGTCGCAATGGCGCACCCGGCGCAGAACGGTCGGTTCCAGGGCCGTCGCCGTGGCGGTGCGCGGGCCGGGATCGAACAGCGTGATCTCTCCAAGGATCGAGCCCGCGCGCATGATGTCCAGCGTCAGCTTGCGCCCGTCCTCGGAATAGACCGAGATCTCCAGCGCGCCCTCGGTCACCGCGAAGAGCGCGTCGCCCGGATCGCCGGCCTCGAACAGGACCTGACCCCGTGTCATGCGGATTTCCGTGGACAGCCCCTCGAGGATATCGATCAGTGCCGCGGAGGCGGTGGACAGGAATCCTTTGGTGGCGGTCATCTGTTGCGTGCGGCTTCTTGTTGTTTCGGGATGGCTCCGGGGGTGCCGGGAAAGCCTAGCGGAACCGTGCGGCCGTGCAATGACCTTTGCGCGACAGGGCGGGGGTGGCGACGGGTGGCCGGTCGGGGGGCAGGGAAGCGGGGCGGCAGGCTATCAAAGTGGCGCATGGGACAATCCGGTGCCTGCTGGGTGGGCAGTTTTGACAGCCCTGGGCCGGACGCGCCCCTGCGTCAGCCGTTCAGCTCGACGGCCACCAGCCCCAGCTCGCGCGCGGTGCGCAACGACAGGGTGCCCGAGTCGAGCCCGTCCTGCAGCTGATAGGCCAGCACCGCCTCGCGCGTGGTGGTGTCGACCAGTCCGGTGATCGGCCCGTCATAGATCCCGCGCACCTGCAGCGCCCGCTGCAGGGAGGCCACGAATTCCCCGGTCAGCGCATCGGCGCACAGCGCCTCGAACCAGGTCTCCTGACGTTCCCGTACGATCTGCTGGCGGGTCTCGGTCCGGTAGCTGGCCGGCTGCGCGACCGAACCGTCGTCGCGCAGCTGCGCCGGTTCGACCAGAACCTGGGCGGTCTCGGTCTCCACCACGGCGGGGCTTACCACCCGGTCCCAGCAGGTGCCGGGCGGCGCGCCCGGCGGGGCATGGCCCGGCAGACCAGCCAGCGACACGGGCGAGATCGGGACCGGCGCCTCCGGGCCGGGATCGGCGCAGGCGGCCAGAAGCCAGAGGCCCAGGGCGGGAAGGATCAGGCGGGTCAAGGGGGCTCGGGGTCCGGGCTTGTGATCTGGTCTCGGGGTGGCAGGCGGTCCGGGACGGCCGGGACGCGGTACTCTGGCAGAGGTTAGCCACATCGCGGGCCCGGGGCCAAGCCCCCGGCGCCTGGGTCTGTGTCCCGGGGGCCAGTGTCCCAGGGGCCGGATTGCCGCTGATCCCTGTCCCGGAACGCCGCGCCGGTCGCGGATGTCAGGATGCGGGCGGCAGCGGCTCCCCGCTCACCAGCAGGTCGAGCATGTGCGAGATGTCCTCGATCTCCTCCGCGATCACGTGGGTCACCGAATGGGCGCGCTGCACCCGCCCCGTGACCCGCAACAGACGCCCGGCGATCACCGCGCGGCGGAAGCGTTCATAGATCTTGCGCCAGACGATCACGTTGACCACGCCGGTCTCGTCCTCGAGCGTGACGAAGACCACGCCCTTGGCCGTGCCTGGCCGCTGCCGCAGGATCACCAGCCCGGCGACAGTGACCCGCGCGCCCTGCGGCGGGTCTTCGAGCCGGTCGGCCGGCAGGCAGGCCGGCGGGCGGGGCCAGTCGGGGCCATCGGGGACGGGTGTGACGAACATATGCCCTGAATACGCCCCCTGCAGGCTGTACCGCAAGGCCGGGACAGCCTGCGACCCAATTGGGGCTGGCCCCTGTCGATGGCCTTGTCTAGAGAAGATCTGACGTACGAAATACGACGGACGACAAGGACGAGGCACCCATGGCGAAGATCACCTATATCGAGCATGACGGCACCGAACATGTGGTCGATGTCCCCAACGGGCTGACCGTGATGGAAGGCGCGCGGGACAACAACATTCCCGGCATCGAGGCCGATTGCGGCGGCGCCTGCGCCTGTTCGACCTGCCATGTCTACGTGCATCCCGACTGGGTGGAAAAGCTGCCCGCGCGGGACGACATGGAAGAGGACATGCTGGATTTCGCCTATGAGCCCGACCCGACGCGCTCGCGGCTGACCTGTCAGCTGAAGGTGACGGACGCGCTGGACGGGCTGATCGTCCAGATGCCCGAGAAGCAGATCTGAGAATGTTTGCCCCGGTGGCACGGCGTCTGCCGTCCCGCCGGTGGAGATTGCGCGCCCGCCGTGCGCTGCTGGTGTTGTGCCTGTGGCATGGCGCGGGTGGCGCGGTTGCGCAGCAGATCACATCGGCCCGCTATGTCGAGCCTGTGACGCGCTATGGCCACGGCGTGCTGGGCGACGCGGTGGAATACGGCGCGCTGCGGATCTCGGTGGGGCAGGGGGCCGACCGGCTGATCCGCCTGCCCGAAAGCCACGTCTTCGAGGATATTTCGCCGCGTCTCGTGGATCTCGACCTCGACGGCCGGGCCGACGCGGTGATGGTCGTGGAAACCGACATGGCGCGCGGCGCGGCGCTGGCGCTTTACGGACCCACAGGCAAGATCGCGCAAACGCCGCATATCGGGCAGACCCATCGCTGGCTTGCGCCGCTGGGGGCCGCCGACCTCGACCGGGACGGGAGGGTGGAGATCGCCTATGTCGACCGCCCGCACCTGGCGCGGATCCTGCGGATATGGCGCTTTCGCGATGGTGCCCTGCAGCCGGTGGCCGAGGCGCGCGGGCTGACCAATCACCGGATCGGGGAGGCGTTCATCTCGGGCGGGATCCGCGATTGCGGGGCGGGGCCGGAGATCGTGACCGCCGATGCGGGCTGGTCCCGGATCATGGTGTCGCGGCTGGAGGCGGGACGGATCGCGACGCGGCCGGTGGGGGCGTTCACCGGTGCGGCGGGGATGCGCGCGGTCCTGGCCTGCCGCTAGGGGCCCCGGGCGCGTCGGAGTCCCTGTTTTGGGGGGCGCTGCCCCCGTCCGCCGGGGGCGGACTCCCCCGGAGGTATTTGGCCAAGGTGAAGACAGGGGCGTGGTTCTGACGGGTCCGCCGGGGCGCGGTATGGGAGCCGTGTGAAAGGCCCGGGCGGATCAGAGTGCCCGCCAGCCTATGTCGCGGCGGAAGAAGCCCTGGGGCCAGTCCACCGCGTCGGCCAGGGCATAGGCGCGGTCGCGCGCTTCCTGCAGGGTCGCGCCGCGGGCCGTGGCGTTCAGCACGCGCCCGCCGGAGGCCAGGAACCGGCCGTCCTTGCGCTGGGTACCGGCGTGAAAGCACATCTCGAAGGCCGTTTCCGGCAGATCCTCCAGCCCGCCGATGACCGAGCCCTTTTCATAGGCGCCGGGATAGCCATTGGCCGCCAGCACGATCGTCATGGCGTGGTCGTCGGCCCAGTTCACGCGGGTTTCGGCCAGCCGTGCCTCGGCTGCCGCATGCAGAAGATCCAGCGCCTGGGCCCCCAGCCGCAGCATCAGCACCTGGCATTCGGGATCGCCGAAGCGGACGTTGTATTCCACCAGCCGTGGCTGGCCGTTCTCGATCATCAGGCCCACGTAGAGCACACCCTGGTAGGGGGTGCCGCGCCGGGCCATCTCGGCCACGCAGGGCGTCACGATCTCGTCCAGCGCCTTCTGCGTGACTTCATCGGTCATGATCGGCGCCGGGGAATAGGCGCCCATACCGCCCGTGTTCGGCCCGGTGTCGCCTTCACCGACCCGCTTGTGATCCTGCGCCGTGCCGATGGGCAACACCGTCTCGCCGTCGCAGAGCACGAAGAAGGACGCCTCTTCGCCGGTCATGAACTCCTCGATCACCACCTCGGCCCCGGCGCCGCCGAAGGCGCCGCCGAACATGTCGTCGATGGCCTCCAGCGCCGTGGCCTCGTCCATCGCCACGATCACGCCCTTGCCCGCGGCGAGTCCGTCGGCCTTGATCACGATCGGCGCGCCCTGTTCGCGGACATAGGCCCTGGCCGGTTCGGCCTCGGTGAAGCTGGCGTAGCCCGCCGTGGGGGCGCCTGCGGCGGCGCAGATCTCCTTGGTGAAGCGTTTGGACGCCTCGAGCTTCGCTGCCTCGGCCGAGGGGCCGAAGACCAGGATGCCTTCCTCGCGCAGCCGGTCGGCGATGCCGGCGGCCAGAGGTGCCTCGGGTCCGACGATGACGAAATCGATGGCGTTGTCATAGGCGAAGGTGGCGACCGCGGTCGGGTCCTCGATGTCGAGGCTGGCGCAGGTGGCGATCTGTGCGATGCCGCCATTACCCGGCGCCACGATCAGCTTGTCGCATTTAGGGTTCTGCATGACCGCCCAGGCCAGCGCGTGTTCGCGCCCGCCGCTGCCGAGAATGAGGATGTTCATGCCGTCTGTCCGCCTGTTTCTGCCGCTCGGAATCCGTGCCGCTCATAACCCGGGCCCCGCCCCGGGAACAAGCGTCCGTGCCGCCGCCCTGTCCGGCCGTTTCCGTCGAGGCAACCGGCGCCCTGTGTCGGAACATCTCTCCGGCCCGCGCGGTTTACCCATCAAACAGCGAAAGGAGATTTCCAGATGAGCACTATTGACGGAAAGACGATCGCCATTCTCTCCACCCATGGCTTCGAGCAATCCGAACTTGAAACCCCGCGCGACCGCCTGAAAGAGGCAGGCGCCACGGTGCACGTGATTTCCCCGGAAACGGGCGAAATCCGCGGATGGGACGGCGACGACTGGGGCCGGCCGGTGCCGGTCGACAAGAAGCTGAGCGAAGTCTCGGCCGATGATTACGATGCGCTGGTTCTGCCGGGCGGTCAGATCAATCCCGACCTTCTGCGCGTGAACGAGGATGCGCTGGCCTTCATCCGCGCGATCTTCGACGCGGGCAAGCCCTTGGGCGCAATCTGCCATGCCCCCTGGCTGCTGGTCGAGACCGGCATCGCCGAGGGCCGCGCCATGACCTCGTACAAATCCATCGCCACCGACGTGAAGAACGCCGGCGGCAAGTGGGAGGACAGCGAAGTCGTCTGCGACCGCGCGCTGGTCACCAGCCGCAACCCGGGCGACCTGCCGGCCTTCTGCGACAAGATGATCGAGGAGATCCGCGAAGGGAAGCACAGCCGCCGCGCGGCCTGACCGCTTCCACTTCGGAACCGGATCGGGCATGGTCCCCGCCATGTCCGATCTGTTCGAAGACCCTGCCGGCGAGCCCGCCGGCAACGCACCCGAATTCACCGTCTCCGAGCTTTCGGGGGCGGTCAAACGTATCATCGAGGGCGAGTTCGGCCATGTCCGCGTCCGGGGCGAGGTGGGCCGGGTGAGTCGTCCGCGCTCGGGCCATGTCTACCTGGACCTCAAGGACGACCGGGCCGTGATCGCCGGGGTGATGTGGAAGGGCGTGGCTTCGCGTCTGGCCACCCAGCCCGAAGAGGGCATGGAGGTGATCGCCATCGGGCGCATGACCACCTTCCCGGGGCAATCCAAGTACCAGATCGTGATCGAGGATATCCGCCCGGCCGGCCTGGGCGCGCTGATGGCGATGCTCGAGAAACGCAAGGCGGCGCTCTCGGCCGAGGGGCTGTTCGATCCGGCGCGCAAGCAGCCGCTGCCCTTCCTGCCGGAGGTGATCGGCGTCGTGACCTCGCCCTCGGGCGCGGTGATCCGCGACATCCTGCACCGGCTGCGCGAACGCTTTCCCCGCAAGGTGCTGATCTGGCCCGTGGCCGTGCAGGGCGAGAAATGCGCGCCCGAGGTGACCCGCGCGATCGAGGGGTTCAATGCGCTCTCTCCCGGTGGGTCGCTGCCGCGGCCGGATCTGCTGATCGTGGCGCGGGGCGGCGGTTCGGTCGAGGATCTCTGGGGGTTCAACGAGGAAATGGTCGTCCGCGCGGCGGCGGCCTCGCGCATTCCGCTGATCTCGGCCGTGGGGCACGAAACCGACACGACTCTGATCGACTTCGCCTCGGACAAGCGCGCGCCGACGCCCACGGCGGCGGCGGAGCTGGCGGTGCCGGTGCGGCTGGAACTCTCCGCCTGGACCGAGGATCAGGGCGCGCGGCTGACCCGGGCGCTGGGCCTGTCGGTAACCCAGAGGCGGCAGCGGCTGGCCGATCTGTCCCGCGCCCTGCCGCGGCCCGACACGCTGCTGGACGCGCCGCGCCAGAGGCTGGACATCCTGTCGGACAAGCTGCCCCAGGCGCTGATCACCGGGATCCAGCACCGCCGGTTGGCGCTGAGCGACGCCGCCGGCAGCCTGCGGCCCGCGGCGCTGCGCCGGCTGATCGCCGGGCAGGCGGACACGCTCTCCCGGCTTTCGGCCCGGCTGGCCCCGGCGCTGGGGCGCAACACCCGCCAGCGCCGCGCCGAGCTTGACCATCGCACCACGCGCCTGCAGCCGCGCCGGCTGCAGGCGGACCATGCCGCCGCGATGCGCGAATTCCAGCGGCTGTCGGACCGGCTCTCGGCGGCGGCCACGGCGCAGCTGTCCGACTGGCGCCGCCGGATCGAGACGGCGGACCGCCTGCGCGAGACCCTGGGCTACCGTGCCACGCTGGAACGGGGCTATGCGGTGGTGCGGTCGGGCCCGGAGGTCATCACCTCGAAAACGGCGGCCGAGGCGGCCGGCGCGCTCGAGATCGAATTCGCGGACGGGCGGTTCTCCATCGGAGGGGCGGCGCCGAAACCGGCCCGGAAATCGAAACCGGAGCCGCCTCCGGACCAGGGGTCGCTTTTCTGAGAGGCTGCGCCGGAGTATTTTTCCAAAGGTGAAACACTGGACCTGCAAGATGTCCCACGCGTGGGACACGGGGCCGCCTGTGTAATATCAATCCCTTACAGGCGCGCGTTAGGAAAGCGTTCACCTTTCCGGGCGCCACGCCCCTGCTTCTTCTTGGCCAAAATACCTCCGGGGGAGTCGCCCCTGGCGACGGGGGCAGCGCCCCCAAACGACACCGGCCTCAGACGCCGACCTCGGGCCCGTAGCACAGCATCTCCTCGCCCAGGTCCTGCGCCTCGTAAAGCTCCCGCGCTTCGGGGTTGTTCTCGAACCGGGCGATCAGGCCGTCCTGGCCCTGGTAGAAGGTCCAGCACTGCGGATCGAGCCGGTCCTCGTAGAGAAAGCAGATCTGCTCGCCCTCCTGGTACCAGACCCCGTCCTGGCAGCGCCCGTCGAGGAAGGACCAGACCACCCGGCGGTTGTCGAGATAGCGCTCGACGCCATAGGCCGAGCCGTCGGCGCCGTAATAGAGCGTCTTGCCCCTGGTATACCGGTCGAAGGCCTCGGCGCCCATCGGGGTCTCGGCGGCGGCGGGCAGGGCCAGAAGCAGGCTCAGAATCAGGAATGCGCGTGTCATGGGGCGGAGTCTGACAGAAGCGCCGGCCGGCTTCCACTGCCCTGGAGGAGAGGTGGAGTGTTCCGCCGTATAGCGCCGAAGGGCGCTTGCGGATCGGGCCACGGCGGCGTGAGCGGCAGGTCGTGGCTGTGCGGACAGGGCGGCTCGGTGGGCATGCAGAGGGCTGCGCGGGGGCCGTCGCGGTGGTGGGACGGGCCGCGCGGCCTTCCATCCCCGCGGATTCCGCATTAGGTGAAGGCAACCACGCGCGGAGACCGCCTCATGGCATTTTTCTCGAAACTCAAGGACCGGCTGTTCAAATCTTCCTCGAAGCTCGAGGAAGGGCTGGATGCCATCATGGAGGAAGGGACCGATGCGTCGGAGGCGCCCGCCGCCGAACCGTCCCCCGCACCGTCCAAGGCGCCCCCGGCCGGGACATCCTCCCCCATGGCACCGCCGCCAGCCGCCGCGCCGGTGAACCCCCCGGTGCCTTCGGCCACGCCGGCGCCCGCGCCGGCCGTGCCGCCGGCGCCCGCGGCGGATCCGTCGGGCATTGCCAATACGCCGCCGGCGGAGGAGACAGGCGGGCCCGGCCTTCTGGGCCGGCTGTTCAAGGGGGGCGATGCCGCCGCCCCGCGCCGGGTGCTGGACGACGAGATGCTGGAGCAGCTCGAAGAGCTGCTGATCACCGCCGACATGGGCGTGGACACCGCCTTGCGGGTGACGGCCAATATCGCCGAGGGCCGCTATGGGCGGCGCGTTTCGACCGAGGAGATCAAGCGCCTGCTGGCCGAGGAGATCGCCCGCATCATGGAGCCGGTCGCCCGGCCCATGCCGCTTTACCAGAAGCGGCCGCAGGTGGTTCTGGTCGTCGGCGTGAACGGGTCGGGCAAGACCACGACCATCGGCAAGCTGGCCAGCCAGTTCCGGGCCGCCGGCAAGACCGTGGTGATCGCCGCCGGCGATACCTTCCGCGCGGCGGCCGTGGAACAGCTGCAGGTCTGGGGCGACCGGGCCGGTGTGCCGGTGCTGACGGCGCCCGAAGGGTCGGACCCGGCGAGCCTGGCGTTCGACGCGATGACCAAGGCCGAGGCGGATGGCGCCGATCTGCTGATGATCGACACCGCCGGCCGGTTGCAGAACCGCGCCGACCTGATGGAAGAACTGGCCAAGATCGTCCGCGTGATCCGCAAGAAGGACCCGGATGCGCCGCACAACACGCTGCTGGTGCTGGATGCGACCACCGGGCAGAACGCGCTGTCCCAGGTGGAGACGTTCAAGTCCATGGCCGATGTCTCGGGCCTGGTGATGACCAAGCTGGACGGCACGGCGCGGGGCGGTGTTCTGGTGGCGCTGGCCGACAAGTTCGGGCTGCCGATCCATGCCATCGGCGTGGGCGAACAGATCGACGATCTTGCCCCCTTCGATCCCGAGGATTTCGCCGCCGCCCTGACCGGGCTTGGCCGCTGAGCGGGCGCGGGCAGGGACAAGGCGGCGACCAGGCAGGGATCAATCGGTGCCCATCAGGATTTCGACCTGCCGCACGACGGTCAGGATCACCACGACGATGATCGCCGCCAGCCCGGCCAGCGCCACGTGCCCCGAGCCGCAGGCCAGCCCGATCGCGCCCGCCAGCCACATCGAGGCGCCGGTGGTGAGGTTCCTTACCTTGCCCTGGTTCGAGATGATGGTGCCCGCGGCCAGGAAGGCCACGCCGGCGGTCACCGCCTCGACCAGGCGCAGGGGATCGACGCGTTTCTCCGTCTCGCCGTCCACCGGCAGTTCGACCAGCTCCTCGCTGACCAGGACGAAGAGGCAGGCCGCCATCGAGACCAGCATGTGCGTGCGCAGCCCGGCGGGCTTGCCGCGGGCTTCGCGTTCCATCCCGACCGCGCCGCCCAGCACCAGCGCGGCCAGCAGTCGGGTGCCCACCACTGCCGCCGGTACGGCCCCGAAGGATGTCATGACGTCATTATATGCCTGCTCCAATAGCTGTTCCCACATGGCGGCTCCCCTTTTCCTGCTGATTCTTGAAAACGCGAGGTCGGGGGCGCGGTTCCCGGGGCGGGCCGCGTGACCGAGTGGTTGCTGAGCCTCGAGGGGACCGAGGCGGGCCATACGCTGGCGATGGTTCTGGCGCTGCTGGCGGCGTTTCTGCACGCGGTCTTTGGCGCGCTGCAGAAGGGACGGCACGACCCGTGGCTGACGCGGGGGGCGATCGACGCCGCGCTTTTCGTGCTGTCGCTGCCGATGGCGCTGTTTCTGGTGCCCTGGCCCGAGGGCTGGGCCTGGGCGATCCTGGGCGGCGCGATGGTGATCCACTTTCTCTACAAGGTGGGCATGGCGCTGGCCTATGAGCGCGGCGCCTTCACCGTGGTCTATCCGGTGGTGCGGGGGACGGGGCCCTTGTTCACCGTGATCGGGGCCTGGCTGCTGTTCGGCGAGGTGTTCTCGGGCGTGCAGTGGCTGGGCGTCGGGGTGCTGCTGATGGGGATCTTCGGGCTGGCGGTCTACAACCTGGTGCATATCTCGCTGGGGCGCGAGACGCTGGTGCCGGCGCTGTGGCTGGCGGTGGGGACCGGGGCTCTGGTCGCTCTATACACGACCTACGATGCCTTCGGCATCCGGTACACGCCGTCGCCCTTCACCTTCCTGGCGTGGTTCTTCATGCTGACGGCGATGGATTTCCCTATCATCGCCTGGATCCGCTGGCGCCGGATGGAGAACCCGCCCGAGCTGCGCCCGCTGCTGACGCGGGGCGTGATCGGGGCCTTCATCGCCTTCGGCAGTTTCGGCTCGGTCATGATGGCCACGCGGCTGGACAAGGTGGGCGAGGCGGCGGTGCTGCGCGAGACCTCGACCGTTTTCGCCGCGCTGATCGGCTGGCTGGTGCTGAAAGAGACGGTGGGACCGCGGCGGATTGCCCTGATGACCTTGATCGCCGTGGGTGCCGTGATAGTGGAACTGGGCGGATGAACCCGAAAGAGGCAGGCATGAGCGACACGCAGGAACGCCCCATCAACCCGATCGTCAAGCAGGTGCTGGAGCTGGGGCCGACAATCGCCTTCTTCCTGATCTACCTGCGGCTGAAGGAGCAGGTCTATGTCTGGGGAGGCACGGAATATTCCGGCTTCATCGTGGCGACGCTGATCTTCGTGCCGATCCTGCTGATCTGCATGGCGATCCTGTGGAAGCTGACCGGGCATCTCAGCCGGCTGCAGATCTTCACCGCGGTGATCGTGATCTTCTTTGGCGGGCTGACGGCGTATTTCAACGATGAACGGTTCTTCAAGATGAAGACGACGATCGTCTACGGGGTCTTTGCCACGCTGCTGGGGATCGGTCTGCTGCAGGGGAAATCCTACCTCGCCTATATCCTCAACGACATGATGCCGATGAAGGAAGAGGGCTGGATGATCCTGACGCGGCGGCTGTTCGTCATGTTCATCCTGCTGGGCGTGGGGAACGAATTCGTCTGGCGGACCATGTCGACCGACGCCTGGGTCAAGATCGAGACCTTCGGCTTTCCGCTGCTGCTGTTCGGCTTCCTGTGGTGGCAGATCGTGACGTTGCAGAAGTACCTGATCCTGCCGCCGGAAGAACAGAAATGATCCATCGGTCAGCTGTGACCGGGTGAAAAGAAGGGCTGCCGTCGCGGGACGGCAGCCCTTTTGCCATGCCTGGCCCGGTGCGGTTTACGGTGCGGTCAGGAGGCGTTCTGAAGGAAGGGCAGCGGCACCGGCAGGGCCGGCGGTGCAAGCAGGCGGGACCAGCGCGGGGACGGGCGCTGCGGCATGGCCCCGCGCAGGCTGTGCAGCGGAAACCGGTCGGGCTGGCGCATCAGCGCGTTGTAGAACCGCAGGATCCCGTGGCGCGTATAGCTCGACCAGTGGCAGATCCGGCGCTGGGGCGCGGCAAGCGGATGGCCTAGCCTTTCCAGGTGTTCCAGCGTGCGCGGGCAGTCGATCTGCAGGGTGACGGCGTTGGGCGCCTCGAACCCCTGCCCGATGGACCGGTCGCCGGCACGGGGCGGCGAGATCAGCCGCTCGTAGAGAAAATCGAACGTGTCGTTCTCGCGGCTGACCACGTTGAAGAAGTCGACCTTGCGGCCGGCCGGCGTGTCGAGCGCGTCCTGCGCGCGGCTTTGGTAGCAGGCGCCGGTCAACGACACGATGCGGTTCACGCTGCCGGAGGGCAGGTGCGGCAGGGCCTGAAGCGCGACCTCGGTGCCCATGGAATGCGACAGCACGTGCAGGGGCCGGTCCGGCGCGTGGCGGTGCAGCCGCGCGATGGTCTCGGCCAGGGCCTCTCCGGCGGCGACGGCGCTGGCCTGCGCGGTCCAGAGCGCGCCGCGGGCGTTCCAGCCGAAGGCCACGCCCAGCCCCTCGTCGGCGTAACCGGCCCCAAAGCCCAGCCGGCGCGGCCAGCTTTGCATGCGGATGTCCGACGTGACCGGGTGCAGCGACAGGACGCGGCGGTGCGGGCAGTGGTCCGGGTGGCCCGGCAGGTACTTGTAGCCGTGGATCATGACGATGACCGGGCCGCGCCCCTGGGCGGCAGTGCGGAAGCAGGGCAGCGGCTCCCCTTTTCCGGGGCGCATCCGGGATCCGTCCGCGTTGATCCTGATGATGGGCATGGCAGGCCTCATACAAGATGTTGTGTCTGGTCTATGACCGATGCGTAAGACGGGGGTATGAAACTGCGGTTACAGTACCGTGACGGTGCTTGACGGCTTTTCGCCTGAGGCGTAAATGCAACAGCACGGGAAGTGGCGATTTGTTCACCGGATTGCGGGCCACGTTAAACATGCCGCTAAAGAGGTCAGACGAAGGGGCCCCTTTCGCTTGACCGCGACGGGGGTTTTTTTGTGAGCTTTCGACGGAAAGCCGGAAGGAAAGACATGAGCGACAGCTGGAAAAGGCGCACCCGTGCGGTGCATGGCGGAACCAAGCGAAGCCAGTTCGGAGAAATGAGCGAGGCGATCTACCTGACGCAGGGGTTCTCCTACGACAGTGCCGAACAGGCCGAGGCCCGGTTCCTCGAAGCCGGGCACGACGAGTTCATCTATGCGCGCTACGGCAATCCCACGGTCGCCATGTTCGAAGAGCGCATCGCGACGCTCGAGGGCACCGAAGACGCCTTTGCGACCGCCAGCGGCATGGCGGCGGTCACCGCCTCGCTGATGTCTATGCTGAAGGCCGGCGATCACGTGGTGTCGGCCAAGGCGCTGTTCGGATCCTGCCTTTACGTTCTGGAAGAGGTGCTGGGCCGCTACGGGGTCGAGGTCACCTTTGTCGATGGCACCGACCTGGATCAATGGCGCGCGGCGATGCGCGACGACACCAGGGCGGTGTTCTTCGAATCGGTCGCCAACCCGACGCTGGAGCTGGTCGACATCCGCGGCGTGGCCGAGATCGCCCATGAAAAGGGCGCGCTGGTCATCGTGGACAACGTGTTCTCGACCCCGGTCTTCTCGAAGGCGGTGGAGCTGGGCGCGGATGTGATCGTCTATTCCGCCACCAAGCATATCGACGGCCAGGGACGGACCCTGGGCGGGGTGATTCTGGGCACCCGCGAATACATCCGCAAGACGGCGGAGCCGTTCCTGAAGCACACCGGCGCCGCGATGAGCCCGTTCACCGCCTGGGTGATGCTGAAGGGGCTGGAGACGATGGAGCTGCGCGTGCGGGCCCAGGCCGAGGGCGCGCTGAAGCTGGCGCAGGCGCTGGAAGGGCATCCGCAGCTGGAGAGGGTGATCTTTCCCGGTCTGGCGGCGCATCCGCAGCACGACCTAATGCTGTCGCAGATGGAGCAGGGCGGCACCGTGCTGTCCTTCGACGTGAAGGGCGGCCAGGAGGCGGCGTTCAAGGTGCTGAACGCGCTGAAAATCGTCAAGATTTCCAACAACCTGGGCGATGCCAAGTCGATCGTCACCCATCCCGCGACCACCACCCATCAGCGCCTGCCCGACGAGCAGAAGGCCGAGCTGGGCATCACGCGCGGGCTGCTGCGTCTGTCGGTCGGGCTGGAAGATCCCGATGACCTGATCGCCGACTTGAAGGACGCGCTGGACGCGCTTTGATGCACCCGGGGGCGGGCCGTCGTGGAGTAGGTGGCCCCCCTCTGCCCCCCTTGCGGGGCGCCTCGGTCACCGGATCACGGTCCCGTGTGGCCGGTTGAGTGATCCACCGCGTCTTCGGCCGCGTAATCCACAGGAACACATGGAAATTTGCGCCCCGGGCGTTATGTTCCATACCTGACACGGAGGCTTTCGCATGACGATTCACGCACCCACCCTGCAGCGCAAACCCGACCAGGACGAGGCGGCCGAGGCGCTGGCCGTCCTGCGCAGCTGGGCGCGGGGGGCCTCTGACGCCGAGATCTCGCAGCTGGACCCGGCCATCGCCAAGCTGATTCCCGGCGGCGGCGCGGTGAGCTATCCGTCGCTGTCGCGCCAGTACCCGGACGATTTCGCGGTGGATGCCAATTACAAGGCCTCGCTGCCCGACCTGCAGAACGGGCCGTCGAGCCTGATCCGCGGGGCGAAGCAGGAGATCCAGCATGTCGGGATCTCGAATTTCCGGCTGCCGATCCGATTCCATACTCGCGATAACGGAGATGTGACGCTGGAGACCAGCGTGACCGGCTCTGTCAGCCTGGAGGCGGACAAGAAGGGCATCAACATGTCGCGCATCATGCGCAGCTTCTATGCCCATGCCGAAAAGACCTTCAGCTTCGAGGTGATCGAGGCGGCGCTGGACGATTACAAGTCGGACCTGGAGAGCTTTGACGCGCGGATCATGATGCGGTTCTCGTTCCCGATGAAGGTGGACAGCCTGCGCTCGGGGCTGGCCGGGTACCAGTATTACGATATCGCGCTGGAACTGGTGGAGCGGGCGGGCACGCGCCGCAAGATCATGCACCTGGATTACGTCTATTCCTCGACCTGCCCCTGTTCGCTGGAATTGTCGGAACACGCGCGATCGATGCGCGGCCAGCTGGCGACGCCGCATTCGCAGCGTTCGGTGGCGCGGATTTCCGTGGAACTGGAACGGGATGCGGGCTGCCTGTGGTTCGAGGACCTGGTCGAGGCCTGCCGCCGCGCGGTGCCGACCGAGACGCAGGTGATGGTGAAGCGCGAGGACGAACAGGCCTTCGCCGAGCTGAACGCGGCCAATCCGATCTTTGTCGAGGATGCCGCGCGGCTGTTCTGCGAGTCGCTTGAGGCCGACGCAAGGATCGGCGATTTCCGTATCATCGCGAGCCACCAGGAAAGCCTGCACAGCCATGACGCGGTGTCGGTCCTGACCCGGGGCACGACCTTCGACAGCGAAAGCCTCGATCCGCAGCTCTTTGCCACGCTGCATCACCGGGGGTGAAACGGTTCTGCGCGCCCGGCCTTTCGTGGTCCGGGCGCGGATCCGAAACCAACACGACACCGGCGGCGCCGTGCCGTCATGCCGCGGTGCAGCAATTTTCTCTGCACAAGCCAAATGACCTGCGTTATACTGGAAGTTGACTGGTAGCCGGCGTGGCGCTGTCGCCCTGGGCGGGGTGTTGCGCGGCTGAACAGGGGGCAGCAGGTAACTGTCCCGCACGACACCAGAATTACGAAATGCGAGGAGCACCCGAGATGATCACCTCCCAGATGCAGATGTCCTCGGCCATGATTCAGATGGCCGGCGGTGCAATGGCGAACCAGATAAAGATTCTGCAGGCGATCAGCCTGTCGGCGATTGAACTGCCCTACCGCAACTTTCGGATGATGTCCGAACTCGCGGCCGTGCCGCTTTCGGCCACGTGGCTGGGAGCGCCCGCGATGCCGACCCCGAAAGCGCCGGCCAAACCGGCGGCGAAGCCGGCGGCCCCGGCCCGCAAGGCCGCGCCGAAGGCGCCGGCCGCGAAGGCCGAGACCCCCGCGACCCCTCTGGCCCCGACGAAGATGGCGAGCGAAGCGAGCCCGGCCCCGGCGCCCAAGGCGGATGACAAGCCGGCCGCACCGGCGACGAAGGCGGTCGCGACCTCGGCCCGGACGGCAAGCGAAGCGGCCCCGGCGGCGGCACCGGCCAGGAAGGCCCCGGCGACCCGCAAGCCGCGCGCGAAGACCTCCGCCAGGACGGGCACGGCCCGGAAGACGGCCACCGCGCGCAAGGCCCCCGCGAAGACCGCAACAGCGCCCAAAGCGGCCGCGAAATCCACGGCCTCCGAGGGCAAGGAGACGGCCAAAACCGCCGACGCAGCGACCTCCGGCACGGCCAAGGCCCCGACAACGAAGGCCCTGACAACCAAGGCGAAGACAACCGAGGGCGCGGCCGCCGCAAAGCCGGCAACCCGCAGCACTGAGAAGCCCGCGGCCGCGAAACCGGAGCCGGCGACCTCGACCTCGGCCGCTGCCCCGGCAGCAACCCCGAGCTCCACGCCGTCGTCCAGCGACAGCTAAGACACGCGGTCGCTTGACACCGCGCTCGGGGCGCGACAACGCTTCGGCCCATGCTGGATCCGCGCCCCGTAGCCTATGTGATCGGCCTGCTCGTCACTGCCCTGGGCGCGGCGATGCTGGTGCCGATGTTTGCCGACCTCGTTGTCGGCAACGGCCATTGGGCCGCCTTCTTCGAAAGCGCCGTCATCTCGATGCTGGCCGGTGGCATCACCGCGCTGAGCACCGCCAACAGCGTGCCCGAGCGGCTGAGCCTGCAGCAGACCTTCATGCTGACCACCGGCGTCTGGCTGGCGCTGCCCTTCTTCGGCGCCTTGCCCCTGATCATCGGCGACACGGAACTGGGGGTGACCGACGCCCTGTTCGAAGCGATGTCGGGCTTCACCACCACCGGTTCGACGGTGATCGTGGGTCTGGATGACCTGCCCGCAGGGATCCTCCTGTGGCGGGGCATCCTGCAATGGCTGGGCGGCATCGGGATCATTGTCGTGGCCATGGTCTTCCTGCCGGAACTGCGGGTCGGGGGGATGCAGATCTTTCGATCGGAAGGCTTTGAAACCATGGGCAAGATCCTGCCCCGGGCGACGCAGATCGCCGGGCAGATCTCGGCCATCTACGTGGCGATCACGCTGGCCTGCATCGTCACCTACGTGGCGCTGGACATGTCGGTCTTCGATGCCATCGTCCATGCGATGACCACGGTTTCGACAGGCGGGTTCGCGAATTACGATGCCTCCTTCGGGGCGTTCACAGGGCCGGCGGAATACGCGGCCTCGGTCTTCATGATCCTCGCGGCGCTGCCTTTCGTGCGCTACGTGCAGCTGATCAACGGCGACGGCTGGTCGATCCTGCGCGACACGCAGGTGCGGACCTTCTTCGGCATCATCGCGGTTCTGGTCGGGGTGACGACGATCGTCCTGCTGTCGGTCTTTCCGCATCACTGGGAACAGGCGCTGCGCGAGGCGCTGTTCAACATCACGTCGATCCTGTCGGGCACGGGCTATGCCAGTGTCGATTACATGGGCTGGGGGCCGTTCCTGGTGGGGCTGTTCTTCTTCATCGGGCTGATCGGCGGCTGCGCCGGGTCGACAAGCTGTTCGATCAAGGTGTTCCGGTACCAGCTGCTGTTCGCCTCGGTCCGGGCGCAGCTGATGAAGATCCGCTCGCCCCATGGCGTGTTCATTCCGCGCTATGACGGGCGGCCGGTCTCGGAGGAGGTGCTGAGCTCGGTCATGTCCTTCTTCGTCTTCTTCATCGTGACGATGGGGATCCTGTCGGTGGCGCTGAGCCTGACCGGGCTGGACAACATCACCGCGATCTCGGGCGCGGCGACGGCGCTGGCCAATATCGGCCCGGGGCTGGGCGACATCATCGGCCCGGCGGGGAATTTCGCGCCGCTGAACGACGGGGCGAAGTGGATCCTGATCCTGGCGATGCTGGTCGGGCGGCTGGAGCTGATGGCGGTCTATGTCATGCTGACCGTGAAGTTCTGGCGGGCCTGAGGGCACGTCTTGCGGCAGGCCGCCCCGGTCACACTCCCCTGAAAGACCTGTTGCGGCTGAACCGTGGCACGGCCCGCCCACCCGCGTGACCGGGGCGGCGCGGGGTCCGTTGCGTCGGGGGATCAGGGAGAGAGGAGGGGGCCTTCGGCGGCCCAGGTGCGCGAGGCCCCGGTGGCGGGGCCCCGCAAGCGGTCAGGACATCAGTCCCAGCAGCTTACCAGCACGGTCATGCCTTCGGCCATGCGCATCAGGTCGTGCGGGGCAACGCTTTGCGAGGAGCTGCCGCCCGAAGCGCCGACACCGGCCTGGTTCAGAATCGCGGCGATGGCCTCGGCCTTGGCGGCAAAGCGCACGTCATCGGGCAGCTGCTGCGCGCCGGTCCGTTCCGGCAACAGCATGCCCAAGACCGAACCGCCGGCGTCGAAGACCGGGCCGCCCGCGTCGCCCGGCCGGGCGGCAAGGGCAAGGCGGGTCAGCCCGGGTTCTCCGCCCAGGCCCCGGGTGTCGGACAGGGTGCCGAAGGTCAGCGTGGGCGCGCCGAGGGCGCCGCCGAAGGAGTAACCCGCGACCGCAATCTCGGATTGCAGACGGGGCATGAGGTCGGACAGGCGGGCCACCTCCATCGGGGCCAGCGCGTCGCGCGGGCGCAGAACCGCCACGCCCAGCGTCTCGTCCATTGCCGCGACCTGCGCCTCGTAATCGTCGTCCAGCGTCACGCGGCTGCAGCCCTGTACGGTGGCGGCGCTGGTCACCACGGCGCCTGCGCGGTCCACGAAGAAGCCCGAGCCCACAGCCTTCGGCTTGCGCACCCGCAGGCCCGAGACGAGGTCGACGTTCTGTTCCTGCTCGGCGCCGGCCAGCGGGTCGAGCGTGCCGGGCAGGCGGGTGAAGCTGGCCTTCATCTCCTCCAGCACCCGGGCGCGGCGGCGTTCGTCCCCGGCGGGCCAGACCAGGATGAAGCCCTTGATCTCGCCGTCATTCAGGCTCGCCTCGACATGGGTGACGATGCGGTCATTGCGGCCCTCGATGGTGAAGCCCTGGCGGCCGCGTTCGCGCGGCCCGTCGAGCGGAACGATCGCGAGGGTCTGGAGGATGTCGTAGAGACCGAAGAGGTTGGCGCCGTCGCCGGGCTGGCTGATCAGCAGCACGCGGATGTTGTCGGCGGTGGTCGGGTCGTAATGGGCAAAGGGCGACTGGTATTCCGAGAAACGCACGGCGGCCATCGGCATCTGCATGGCGATGCCGGCGCGGGTGTCGCTGTGGCGGGTCATCCCGACCGAGGTCAGCGGTTCGTTGTATTGCTCCATCAGCGCGGCGCGCTGGCGGGTGGTCAGCACGCCGGTCTGTTCATAGCCCGTCGCGGCCTGCCAGTCGCCCATCGAGCGGCGGGTGCCGGCGCCGAAGGCCCCGTCGATCCCGGCGTTGTAATAGCCGGCCCATTGCAGGGCGCGCTGCAGGTCGCGGCGTTCCTCGGCGCTCAGCAGCCGCTCCGAGGCGCGGGCCTCGGACGGGGTTTCGTCGGCCTGGGCGACCGGAGTGCCGGGGGCAGGGGCCACGGGCTCGGCCGGGGCGGTCACGGCGGCGGTGCCGTTGTCCAGCAGGTTGGAGCCCAGCGGGTAGAACTGCCGCCCGTAGGTGGAGGTGGCGGTGATGTAGCTGTCGCGCGGGATCTTGCCCTCGGCCCGGTAGACGCGCAGCACCTGCTGGGCGTCCTCGGGGGCATAGGGGCCCAGGGCGATGCCATACCACGACCCGCCAAGCGAGAAGCCGTTCACATCCGGCATCTCGGCGGCGTAGCGGCGGGCGCGTTCCTGGGCGACGGTCAGGCTGGGGTGCGCCTCGATCTGGACCCATACGGTGTCGGGCCCGGTCTGTGCCGTGGCCCCCCGCAGGGTGATCACGATCGCAACGACGATCCAGGAAACCAGTTTCTTCATGCTCGGTCCTCGGTTTTCCCGCGCCTTGGCGCGGGAGGTTGGCCTGATGGCCTTGGCTTGGGTACAATCGGCGCGATCTGACCATGAATTGTACCCCCGCGACAAGTTCCCCGGGGCTGCGCGGCCCCGTTGACCCGGTCCGCCGTGGCGCCTATGCAATGCCCGCCGATCCAGCCCGGAAAGACATGATGCCCGACACAGCCACAGCCCCGCGTTCGTTCCAGGAGATCATCCTGCGCCTGCAGACCTACTGGGCCTCGAAAGGCTGCGCCGTGCTGCAGCCCTACGACATGGAGGTCGGCGCCGGCACGTTCCACCCGGCGACCACGCTGCGTTCGCTGGGCTCCACGCCCTGGGCCGCGGCCTATGTGCAGCCCTCGCGCCGTCCGACCGACGGCCGCTATGGCGAGAACCCGAACCGGCTGCAGCATTATTACCAGTTCCAGGTGCTCATCAAACCGAGCCCGCCGGACCTGCAGGATCTTTACCTGGGCTCGCTGCAGGCGATCGGGATCGACATGGACCTGCACGACATCCGCTTTGTCGAGGACGACTGGGAAAGCCCGACGCTGGGCGCCTGGGGCCTGGGCTGGGAGGTCTGGTGCGACGGGATGGAAGTCTCGCAATTCACGTATTTCCAGCAGGTCGGCGGCCACGACTGTCGCCCCGTCTCGGGCGAGCTGACCTACGGGCTGGAAAGGCTGGCGATGTACGTGCTGGGGATCGAGCACGTGATGGAGATGCCGTTCAACGACCCGCAGACGCCGATCCCGCTCACGTATGGAGATATCTTCCGCCAGACCGAGGAAGAATATTCGCGCTGGAACTTCGACGTGGCCGACACCGAGGTGCTGCTGCGCCATTTCGAGGAGGCGGAGGCGGAATGCGCCCGCATCCTCGATCATCCGTACCAGGATCCCAAGACAGGCAAGCGCATCATCATGGCGCATCCGGCCTATGACCAGTGCATCAAGGCCAGCCACATCTTCAACCTGCTGGATGCGCGCGGCGTGATCTCGGTCACCGAGCGGCAGTCGTATATCGGCCGGGTGCGGGCGCTGGCGAAGATCTGCGCCGATGCCTTCGTGCAGACGGATGCCGGCGGCGGCACGCCCGAGGCGGCCTGATGAACGGCAAGATCCTCGCGGGGTTCATCGTGATCTCGGCGCTGCTGACCGGGATCGGGATCTACTATTTCCAGATCTACGGCTATTATTCCGAGGTCGAGGCCACCGGCACCGATGACGTGCGCCTGACCTCGCGGGTCACGGGCACGCCCGAGGGCATCGCCTATGACGGGTTCGAGGCGATCGACGGGTCGTCCTCGCCGATCCGCTACCGGGCCTGTTTCACCACCACCGCCAGCCTCGACCAGCTGAGCGAGACCTACGAGATGGTCGAAGAGGCCACGCCGCGCAACGCGCCCGGCTGGTTCGAGTGTTTCGATGCCGCCGCCATCGGCGCCGAGCTGGAGGCCGGCACCGCGCTGGCCTTCATGGGCGAGGAAAACATCGAATACGGGGTCGACCGGATCGTCGCGGTCACCGAAGACGGGCGCGGCTATGTCTGGCACGACCTGAACAATTGCGGCGAAAAGGCCTATGACGGGACTGTCGTGGGCGATGAATGCCCGCCGCGTCCGGGCGATCAGGGCGCAGCCGACTAAGCCCGGCCTGCCGCGCCCTGCCGGAGAACCGGGGGCAGCCTCGGCGTCCCCGCATTCGCAGTCTTTTCACTTTTCCGGGAACCCGGCGTGGGCCGGGCGCGCTTCTCTTCCAACCAAGAGGAGATCCGCAATGGCCGAAAGAGCCCCCGCCTGGGTTGTACCCGTCATGCGTGCCGGCTACGGCGCACGCGCTGCCACCTATCTGATTGTCGGCGTGCTCGCCTTTCTGGCCGCCTGGCAGGGCGGGCAGGCCGAGGGCACCACAGACGCCATTGAACAGCTCAGGGGCTACGCCTGGGGCCTTGCGGCGATGTGGGCCATCGCACTGGGTCTGATCGCCTATGCGGCATGGCGGTTCATCGACGCCTGGATGGATCTTGAGGATTACGGCAGCAACGCCAAGGGGATCTTTGCCCGTGGCGGCCTGATCGTGACGGGCGCCGTCCACGCCGCCCTGGGTGTCTCGGTCGCGGCCTCGGCCATCGGCATCGGCGGTGGCGGCGGCGGTGAGGGCGGCGGCGCGCAGAGCCTGACGCAGAAGGTGATGGCGCTGCCCTATGGTCCGCTGCTCGTCGGGCTCATCGGTGTCGGCACTCTCGGGGCCGGGGGGTATTACATCTACAAGGGCTATGCCGAGAAATACAAGGAAGACATCCGCGAGACCCCGACCACGCGCCGGCTGGATCCCGTGATGAAAGCGGGCTTTGTCGCCGAGGGCATCGTCGTCGGCATCATCGGCGCCCTGATCGTCTTTGCCGCCCTGACAACGGATCCCAGCGAGGCCGGCGGTGTCGGACAAGCGCTGCAGGAGATCCGCTCGGTGGCGTTCGGGCGCATTCTGCTGGGGGCGATCGGCCTTGGGCTGGTGGGGTTTGCCGTCGAGAACCTCGTCGAGGCGATTTATCGCATCATCCCGCGCCGTGCCGGCGATGACGTGATGTCGATGGCCCACCGCGCCAAGCTGAAGGCCGAGGGCAAGCTGCACGAGGCCACTGCCTGAAACGGCGGCCCATGGCGAACCAGACAACGACCGATCCGGCGGGGCCCTCCTCCGGATCGGTCCAACAGTGAAGCCGGGGTGCGCCCCGGCTTTTGCCGCTCATGGGGACTTCCGTCCCGCCGACGCGGCCGCGCGCCCTTATCCGCTTGCTGCCATCGCCCCGGGCCGGTAATCACGCCCCGACCACGCGGCAAGGGAAGACGAACGCGATGCCCGACCTCCTGATCGAACTCTTCTCCGAGGAAATCCCCGCCCGCATGCAGGCGCGTGCGGCGGAAGAGCTGAAGAAACGCGTGACCGATGGCGTCGTCGAGGCCGGCCTGACCTACGCCGGCGCTGCCGCCTACGTGACGCCCCGGCGTCTAACGCTGACGGTCAGCGGGCTGACCGCCGAGAGCCCCACGCTGCGCGAGGAACGCAAGGGCCCCAAGGTCGGCGCGCCCGACAAGGCGGTCGAGGGCTTCTTGCGCGGCGCCGGCATCACCCGCGATCAGCTGGAAGAGCGCGACACGCCCAAGGGCGCCGTCTATTTCGCAACGATCGAGAAACCCGGCCGCACGGCGGAGGTCATCGTCGCCGAGGTAATGGAAGACACGATCCGCAACTTCCCCTGGCCGAAATCCATGCGCTGGGGCGCGGGCACGCTGCGCTGGGTGCGGCCGCTGCATTCGATCCTGTGCATCCTGTCCGACGAGGCCGGGGCGCGCGTTGTCGACATGGAAGTCGAGGGCATCCGCGCGGGCGATACGACCGAAGGCCACCGCTTTCTGGCGCCGGGGCGGTTTTCCGTCACCTCCTTCGAGGATTACGAGGCGCAGCTGAAGCGCCGGTCGGTCATCCTGAACGCCGAGGAACGGGCCGAAACGATCTGGCACGACGCCACCAACATGGCCTTTGCCAACGGGCTGGAGGTCATCGAGGACAAGGGGTTGCTGGCCGAAGTTGCAGGCCTGGTCGAATTCCCCGTGGTGCTGATGGGCGAGATCGGCGAGGATTTCCTCGATCTGCCGCCGGAAGTGCTGCAGACCTCGATGAAAGAACACCAGAAATTCTTCTCGGTCCGCAATCCGCGGTCGGGGCGGATCGAACGTTTTGTCACCGTGGCCAACCGGACCACGGCGGATCATGGCGCGACGATCCTGGCCGGCAACCAGAAGGTTCTGTCGGCGCGGCTGTCGGATGCGAAATTCTTCTGGGAGAACGATTTGCGCGTCGCGAAGGAGGACATCACCTCCTGGACGCAGGCGCTTGAGAACGTGACCTTCCACAACAAGATGGGCAGCCAGGGCGACCGCGTGCGCCGCATCGCCTCGCTGGCGGCCGAGCTGGCGCCGGTCGCGGGCGCCGAAGCGGACGTCGCGAGGGAGGCGGCGGAACTGGCCAAGGCGGATCTCTCGTCCGAGATGGTCTATGAATTCCCCGAGCTGCAGGGGCTTATGGGCCGCTATTACATCGCCGCCGCAGGACGCAGCGAGGCGGTCGCGGCCGCGGCAGAAGAGCATTATTCTCCCCTTGGCCCCTCGGACGACGTGCCCACCGCGCCGGTCTCTGTCACGGTGGCACTGGCCGACAAGCTGGACATGCTCACCGGGTTCTGGGCGATCGACGAAAAACCCACCGGTTCCAAGGACCCCTTCGCCCTGCGTCGCGCAGCACTTGGGGTGATCCGGCTGATCCTGGAAAACGACCTGCGGCTGCCGCTGCGCGAGGCCAATGCGCGGGCCTTCTTCCCCCATGCGCTTCGCCGCGACAGCGCCAGCGACGAGACTCTGGCCGAAAAGCGTGCCGAATATGCCGGGATCACCGGCACCTCTGCCGAAGAGTTGGCAGAGCTGTCGGGCGAGGCGATGGTCTCGATGATCGCGCAGCGCGGGCTTTTCGGGACGCTCTGGGACACGATCAGCGACCGGAATTCGTCCTTCCACGAGGATGCCGCCACGCTCGAGGACCTGCTGGGCTTCATCCACGACCGCCTGAAGGTGGTGCTGCGCGACGAGGGCATCCGCCACGACATCATCGACGCCTGTATCGCGATGCCGGGCTCGGACGACCTGACGCTTCTGGTCAAACGCGCGCGGGCGCTGGACGTGATCCTGAAGACCGAGGATGGCGAGAACCTGCTGCAGGGTTTCAAGCGTGCCAACAACATCCTCACCCAGGCCGAGGAGAAGGACGGGGTCGAATATTCCTTCGGCGCCGACCCGCGCTTTGCCGACGATCCAGCGGAAACCGCGCTGTTTTCGGCGCTGGATGCGGCCGAGGCTGCGATCAAGCCGGCGCTGGAGGCCGAGGATTTTGCCGCCGCCATGTCCGCCATGGCGGCCCTGCGCGCCCCGGTCGATGCCTTTTTCGAGGCGGTTCAGGTGAATACCGACAACCAGACCGTGCGCCGCAACCGTCTGAACCTGCTCAGCCGGATCCGCACCGTGTGCATCTCTGTGGCGGATCTCACGCGTATCGAGAGCTGATCGGGCGTCCCGACCAATGGCGCCCTTGCGCGAGACGCGCGGGGGCGTATCTTGCCTGCCGAAGTGGATTCCGCAGTGCAGAATAATCCCGACACCACCCTTGTCACGCCCGACGCCCCGATCAAGATCCAGACCCACGGCGGGCGGGCCAAGTGCCTTCAGCGGCTGGTCCGGCTGGATCTGCCGGTGCCGCGCACGCTTGCCCTGTCGTTTTCGGCCGTGCATCGCATCGCCCAGGGGCATCTGCCCGACATCGACCGCATCGTCGGCGTCTTCGACGCCAACCTGCTGCTCTGCGTGCGGCCCTCGTCCGAGGATCCCGACTGGGGGGGGCCCGGCGCCATCCTGAACATCGGCATGAACGCCACCCGCCATGCCGCGCTGTGCAAGCGGCTGGGCAAACCGGCGGCCGATGCGCTCTATGTGCGTTTCATGCAGGCCTATGCCGCCAATGTCGCCCGGCTGGACCCGGATGTCTTCGACGAGGTCGACCCCAACCAGGAAGGCGCGCTGGAGAAATTCCACGACGCTTATGAACAGGAGGCGGACGAGCCCTTTCCGCAGGATCCGGGCCAACAGCTGGCCGCCGTGCTGAAATCCATGGCCCGCGCCTGGGAGGGTACCTCGGCCCGGCTGCTGCGCCAGGCCAAGGGCGCGCCGGCGGATGCCGGGCTGGGCCTTGTCGTGCAGGAGATGATCCCGGGGCTGGGGCAGGGCGAATGCGGCTCGGGCGTGCTGCAGCTGATCGATCCGGTGACGGGCGCGCCGCAGGTCACGGGGCGCTACCTGAGCCAGAGCCAGGGCCGCGATGCGCTGGGGGCGGGGCGCCAGTCGATCTACCTGCAGAAGGATCCGCGCGGGCCATCGCTTGAAGATCTGGCGCCGGCCGCCTTTGCCGCGTTGCAGGAGGATGCCGCGCTGATGCGCGTGCGCCTGCGCGAAGAGATGCAGGTCGAATTCGTGATCGAGAACGGGCGGGTGCATATCCTGGACGGTGTCCGGGTGCCTCGGTCTTCGCGGGCGGCGGTGCGGATCGCCGTGCAGCTGGCGCTGGACGGGATCATCACACGGCAGGAGGCGGTGATGCGCGTGGAGCCCCGCGCGCTGAACGAATTGCTGCACCGCCAGGTGGATCCGCGCGCGACGCGCGACGTGATCGGCACCGGCATCGCCGCAAGCCCCGGCGCCGCCACGGGCCGCGCCGTGTTCACTGGGGCCGAGGCGCAGGCCAGTGCCGCGCGGCGCGAGCCCTGCGTGCTGATCCGGCGCGAAACCGTGCCGGAAGACGTGCGCGGCATGCATGCCGCCGCCGCCGTGCTGACCGAGAAGGGCGGGATGACCAGCCATGCGGCGGTGATAGGCCGTGGCCTGGGCCTGCCCTGTATCGTCGGCGCTTCCGGTGTCCGCTTCAACATGTCGCGCGAACAGCTGGTCACGCCCGATGGCCGCGTCTTTCGCACCGGCGACATCATCACGATCGACGGCACCTCGGGCCAGATCCTGGCGGGCGAGCCGGAAATGCTGGAGCCGGCGCTGGACGAGGCGTTCCAGACGCTGATGTCCTGGGCCGACGAGGCGCGCGACATCGGCATCCGCGCCAATGCCGACACGCCCGAAGACGCCCAGACCGCGCGCAATTTCGACGCCCAGGGCATCGGCCTTTGCCGGACCGAACACATGTTCTTCGAGCCCGCGCGACTTCTGGTCATGCGCGAGATGATCTTTGCCGAAACCTCGGCCGACCGCGCCTCGGTGCTTGAACGGCTCCTGCCCATGCAGCGCGCCGATTTCATCCAGCTCTTCCGCATCATGGAAGGCCAGCCGGTCTGTATCCGCCTGTTCGACCCGCCGCTGCACGAATTCCTGCCGACCACGCGCACGGGCCAGCGGGACCTTGCCGAGGCGCTGGATATTCCGCTGTCGGACGTGGTCCGCCGGGCCGAGGAGATGAGCGAGTACAACCCGATGCTGGGCATGCGCGGGGTGCGTCTTGGCGTCACTGTACCTGAAATCTATGACATGCAGGCGCGCGCCATTTTCGAGGCCACGATCGAGGCCAGCCGCGAGGGTGCGCCGGTCGAGCCCGAGATCATGATCCCGCTGGTCAGCGCCCGCCGCGAGGTCGAGTTGGTCAAGTCGCGCATCGATGCGGTGGCCGCCGCCGTGCGGGCCGAGAAGGGGCGCGACTTCGTCTACCAGCTGGGTGTCATGGTCGAGACACCGCGCGCCGCGCTGCGCGCCGGCGAGATCGCGCAGCATGTCTCGTTCCTCAGTTTCGGCACCAACGACCTGACCCAGATGACCTATGGCCTGTCGCGCGACGATGCCGGGCGCTTCATGTCGGCCTATGTGCAGAAGGGCGTCTTTCCCGAAGATCCGTTCCACGTTCTGGATATCGATGGTGTGGGCGAATTGCTGAAACTGGGCGCCGAACGGGGGCGCGCGGCGCACCCGGGCGTCACGCTTGGAATCTGCGGTGAGCACGGGGGGAATCCCGAATCGATTTCCTTCTGCCGCGAGGCCGGATTCGACTATGTCTCCTGCTCGCCGTTCCGGGTTCCGGTGGCCCGCCTGGCGGCCGCCCAACTGGCAATTTCGCACCAGATTGGCCAGAAAACCGTCGCAAAATAACATCATCTAGACGTCAACCCGCAAGGCCGTTTTTTGGTAAAACCGGCGGATAGTTTCTCATTTCGCCATGAATTTGGGCGAAACTGGACGTATCCGAACCTTTCGGTTATGTGTCCCGGGGTTTCCGCCATGGGGGTGGGGAAACACGCTGCCAAGTTTGCAAGATACGAGGTCACCATGTTGAGAGCCGTTCGCGTGCTCGCATGCATCCTGGGTTTGAGCCCAGTCGTCGCCTTTGCGGCCGATGCTGAATTGAAAGCCCTGATGAACCAGGAGCGCACCCGCCTCATGGCGCTGCCCACGGGCCATGTCGCCGGGCTGGTCTCCGCTCCTGGCGGCGGAGCTGCAACCGCCAAGGGCCGCGCCGCGCGCAACGGATTGTCCGACGTTCAGTCCGTCGAATTCTCGCGCAACTGGGTCGATGCGCTGCCCGAAGCCGACGGCGGCAAGGACTGGGCCTGCCTGTCCGAGGCGCTGTATTTCGAGGCCCGCGGCGAGACCGTGAAGGGCCAGTTCGCGGTGGCCGAGGTGATCCTGAACCGCGTCGAGAGCGGCCGCTTTCCGAACAGCGTCTGCGGCGTCATCCACCAGGGCACGGGCAAGCGCTACCAATGCCAGTTCACCTATACCTGCGATGGCCGGGCCGAGCATATCGCCGAACCCGCCGCCTATGACCGGGTCGCCAAGGTCGCGCGGCTGATCCTCGACGGCAAGAGCCAGGCGCTGACCGATGGCGCAACGCATTATCACACGACAAACGTGAATCCGCGCTGGGCGCGCGTCTACAAGCGCACCGCGAAGATCGGCGTTCACCTGTTCTACCGCGACAACTACCGGACCGCCGACAACAGCTGAGGCTGGGCGTGGCGCCGCGAGGAAACCGCCGGCCGGCTGGAATTTGCCGGTCAGCGCTTCCCCCGAAGGGGCGTCCCTGTTAACTGATCTCAACCCGCGCCGGGGCCCGGCGCGGGTCTCGCTTTACCTGCAGGATCGCATGAGCTCAGACATCCATCTCGCCTTCGCCTCGCTTGCGGAACGCGCAGCGGCCTCTGCCACGGACGGCCCGGCCGACCGGATTTCGGTCCGCGACCATGTTGTCGAGGTCGAGATCGGCGCCTTTCAGGCCGAACGCGGCGCCACCCAGAGGGTGCGCTTCAACGTGGTGGTCGAAGTCGAACCGGTCACCGTTGCCGTGGATGACGACGTGGATCGCATCCTGTCCTACGACCGCATCACCGAGGCAATCGACGAGAGCCTCGCCGAAGAGCGGCTGAACCTTCTCGAAACCCTGGCCGAACGGGTGGCCGAACGGGTGCTGGCCGCGCCGCGCGCCGCCCGGGTCTTTGTCCGGATCGAAAAGCTCGACCGCGGGCCCGGCGCCCTGGGCGTCGAGATCGTGCGCGACCGCAGCTGGCATCCGGGCGAGGCGCGGGCCGAGGGGCGGCCGCAACCGCGGCTGGTCTACCTCTCGGACGCTGCCATCGCCGCGCCGCACCTGCCGCACTGGATCGACACGCTGCAGGCGCAGGGGCGGCCGGTGATCTTCTGCGTCGGCGCGGGCGCGGGGCCGGTGCCGCAGACCGGTCACCGCATGACCCAGCGCCGGATCGACCTGCTGGCGATCGAACAATCCGCCTGGCGGCTCGCCGCGCGCGATGACCGCTGCGTCGTCGTCTCGACCCGGACAGAGCTCGACTGGGCCATGCGCCACGGCCAGATCTGCGTCTGGGCGCCGTCCAAGATTGTGCTGGACACGGTGAACGGACCGCCTGTCGCGGCCGGGGACACGGTGGCGCTGGCCGTCTGGTTCGCCGAGCTGGTCGAGGCCGAGGACCTTCTGGTGGTCGCGGCCGACCTGCCCGAGGGCGAAGACGCCGGCGTCCGCCTGCACGCCATGTCGGCCGAGGAACGCGATATTCCATGACAGACCTACTGTACCGGCCGATCGTCCGGGCCGACGGGCCCCGGTCCGAGGATGCCTTGCCCCTTGCCGGGGGGCCTTTCTGGTTCTCCGAAGCGCTCTGTCTGCCGCGCCACGGTGCGCCAAGCCGCATCGCGGCCCGGGACCTGCCCGAGGCGACGCGCGACCGCCTCTCCGGGCCCCGCGCGCCCGTGGCCGGGCTGACGATGGATCGGCCCCAGATCATGGGCATCCTGAACGTCACACCTGACAGTTTCTCGGACGGCGGGGCGCATTTCGACCCCACAACTGCCATCTCGACGGTAGGAGCGATGCTGGAGGCCGGCGCCACGCTGATCGACATCGGCGGGGAGTCCACGCGGCCCGGCGCGGTGCTGGTCCCGGCCGAGGAAGAGGCCGCGCGGATCCTGCCCGTGATCGAAGGATTGCAACAGGTTACAGGCGCCGTGATCTCTGTCGACACCCGAAAGGCCGCCGTGGCGCGGCCGGCGCTGGCGGCCGGGGCGCACCTGATCAACGATGTCTCGGGCTTTGCCTTCGATCCCGATCTCGCGCCGCTCTGCGCCGAGACGGGCGTGCCGGTCTGTGTCATGCACAGCCAGGGCGATCCGGAAACGATGCAGAACAATCCCAGCTATGACAGCGTCTTGCACGATGTCTTTGACGCGCTGGACGAACGGATCCGCCTGCTGGAAGCCGCCGGTATCCCGCGGTCGCGCATCATCGCCGATCCGGGGATCGGCTTCGGCAAGACGCTGGAGCACAACGTGGCGCTGTTGCGCGATATCTCGGTCTTTCACGGGCTGGGCTGCGCCATCCTTCTGGGCGTGTCGCGCAAGGGCTTCATCGGCCGGATTGGCAAGGAACCGCGTGCCGATGCGCGGGCGCCGGGCTCGATCGCCGTTGGGCTTGCCGCATTGGGCCAGGGTGTGCACATTCTCAGGGTACATGACGTGGCCGAGACGGCCCAGGCGGTGCGGCTCTGGCAGGCCGTCCAACACCCCGCCTGATCCCGTCGGAGAACCGCGAAAACAGCAGGCCGGGCGCCGGAACCCTCCGCGCCGGGCGTGCATAACGGGCGACAGACCAAGGGGCGCAGGAGCAGCATGCGGAAGCTATTCGGAACCGATGGCGTGCGGGGCACGGCGAATACCCACCCGATGACGGCGGAAATGGCGCTGAAGATCGGCGCGGCCGTGGGCCATTACTTTGGCCGCGACGCCCACGGGGTGCACCGGGTGGTGATCGGCAAGGACACGCGGCTGTCCGGCTACATGCTGGAAAACGCGTTGACGGCGGGGCTGACCTCGACCGGCATGTCCGTGCTGCTGATGGGTCCGGTGCCGACCCCGGCGGTGGGGCTGCTGACGCGGTCGATGCGCGCCGACCTGGGCGTGATGATCTCGGCCAGCCACAATCCGGCCGAGGACAACGGCATCAAGTTCTTCGGCCCCGACGGGTTCAAGCTGTCGGACCAGGTGGAAAGCGAGATCGAGGCGCTGATCGAAAGCGGCGTGGACCTTGCGCCCGCCGGCCAGATCGGCCGCGCCAAGCGGATCGACGACGCGCGCTTCCGCTATGGCGAACGGATCAAGGCCTCGCTCCCCCGGCAGATCCGGCTGGACGGGCTGAAAGTGGTGGTCGATTGCGCCAACGGCGCCGCCTACCGCGCCGCGCCCGAGATCCTGTGGGAACTGGGCGCCGACGTGGTGCCGGTGGGAACCTCGCCCAATGGGTACAACATCAACGACGGCTGCGGGTCGACCAACCCGCGCGTGGCGGCCGAGGCCGTCGTCGCGCATGGCGCCGACCTCGGGATCTGCCTTGACGGCGATGCCGACCGGGTGATCCTGATCGACGAGGCCGGGACCGTGGCCGACGGCGACCAGATCATGGCCCTGTTCGCCAGCCGCTGGGCGGCCGAGGACCGGCTGGCCAAGGACACGCTGGTGGCGACGGTCATGTCGAACCTCGGGCTGGAGCATTTCCTGCAGGGCCACGGGCTGAGCCTGGAGCGCACCAAGGTCGGCGACCGCTACGTGGTCGAGCGGATGCGCGAGGGCGGCTTCAACCTGGGCGGCGAGCAATCGGGCCATATCGTGATGAGCGATTTCGGCACCACCGGCGACGGGCTGATGGCCGGGCTGAACTTCGTGGCCGAGATGATCCGCTCGGGCGAGCCGGCCAGCGCGCTGGCGCGGCAGTTCGAACGGGTGCCCCAGCTGCTGAAGAACGTCCGCTACGACGCCGGGCAGGAGCCGCTGAGCGCCGCGCCGGTGAAGGCCGCGATTGCCGAGGCCGAGGCCTCGCTGAACGGCTCGGGCCGGCTGCTGATCCGCAAGTCGGGGACCGAACCGCTGATCCGCGTGATGGCCGAATGTACCGACGAGGCGCTGCTGGGCCAGGTCGTCGACGGGATCGTGGCCGAGATCGAATCCGCCCGCGTTCCGGCCTGACCCTGCACTTCGGACAGGCCGGCCTGTCCGTCCGGATTAACCCTTTGTTCATGTTCACCGCTGGGCGTGCCGTCGGTCTGCTAGGATTCGCGTGATTCACATGCGAGTTCTGGGAGATCCGGCGAATGCCCCGGCGAATGATCCTGTTTTTGGCCATGGTTGTGGCGCTTCTGGTCCTGGGCGTTCCGCTGTTCGCGGGCGGCCTGAAGGTGGAGCTGATGGAGCCCTGGAACGGCCGGCGCATCCCCGAGGGCCAGCAATGCCGGCTGTTCGGCGGCGACGGATGGACGCCGCCGATGCAGGTCGGGAACATCCCGCCCGGCACGGTCTGGATCGTCGCGCATTTCAACAACAAGTCCTACAAGCCGCTCTCGCGCGAGGGCGGGCTGGGCCAGATCGCCTGGCCGGCGAAATGGCCGGTGACCTATCTTTACCCGATCCCGGGCATGGCCGGCCTGCCGAAGTGGGGCGCCTTCGTGGTGCGCCCGGCGCGCACGCTGGAAGGCTATGCCTCGCCCGGTTACCTGCCGCCCTGTTCCGGCGGACAGCGGCACAAGTACAGCGTCGATATCATGGCCGTGGACGAGAACGGCGAGGTTCTGGCCCGGCGGCGCAACGTGAAGCTGGGCAAATACTAGGGCGCGAGAGACCCGCAGAATAAAGGCGGCCCGGTGCGGGGCCGCCTTTGCTGTTTCAGGGATCCGTCGCGGACCGGTGTCAGACCTTGTCGCGGCCCATGGCCAGGATGCAGGCCATGGTGATGGCGGCGGCGGCAAGCATGTAATAGCCCACGTGCGCCATGCCATAGGTCGCCTGCAGCCAGGTCGCGATATAGGGCGCCAGCGAGGCGCCGAAGATGCCGGCGAAGTTGAAGGTCAGCGAGGACCCGGTATAGCGCACCTCGGTCGGGAAGGGGGCGGCCAGGGCCGCGCCGATCACGCCATAGGTCAGGCCCATCAGGAACATGCCCAGCGTGACGAAGGTATAGATCCCGCCGATCCCGCCTTGCAGCAGCGGCGACAGGCTGAACGAGAACAGGCCGATCAGCGCCGTGAGCACGATCAGGAAACCATAGCGCCCGACCCGGTCGGCCACGCGGCCGGCGATCACGATCGCGATGGCGAAGATCACCGAGCCGTAGATCTGGATGCGCAGCGCCTCGAGGAAGGGGATCTCGATCACCTTCACATTGTAGGACAAGAGCCAGGCCGAGCAGATGTAGAACAGCACGAAGGTGACCAGCGCCACGAAGGTGCCAAGCGCCAGGCTGCGCTTGTGATGGCGGAAGATCTCGGCTGCGGGGACCTTGACGCGTTCCTTCTTGGTGACGGTCCTGGCGAATTCCGGGGTCTCCGAGATCGACAGCCGGACCCAGAGGCCAAGGCCGATCAGCACGATGGACACCAGGAACGGCAGGCGCCAGCCCCAGGTCAGCAGCGCGTCCTGGTCGATGAAATGCAGCAGGATCCAGAAGACGCCCGACGACAGGAACAGGCCCACGGGCGCGCCCAGCTGCGGGAACATGCCGTACCAGGACCGCTTGCCCGGAGGCGCGTTTTCCGTGGCCAGCAGCACCGCGCCACCCCATTCACCGCCCAGGCCAAAGCCCTGGCCGAACCGGCAGAGCGCCAGCAGCAGCGGAGCGAAGACGCCGATTTGCGCATGCGTCGGCAGCAGGCCGATGATGACGGTCGACACGCCCATGGTCAGCAGCGCCGCGACCAGCGTCGCCTTGCGGCCGATCCGGTCTCCGAAATGGCCGAAGACCAGCGCGCCCAGGGGCCGCGCGAAGAAGGCGATCGAGAAGGTGGCGAAGGAAGCCAGCAGGGCCGTCATCGGATCGGCGCCGGGGAAGAACAGCGTCGGAAAGACCAGAACGGCGGCGGTGGCGTAGATGTAGAAATCGTAGAATTCGATCGTCGTGCCGATCAGGCTGGCGAGCAGGACGCGGTGCGGCTTGTTCAGGGGCCGGTGGGCCGCCGCGGCGGGGTCGAGTGTGGAGGAGGCATCGGTCATGGGAGAGTTCGGGTAATTTTCTTTCGTGATTGCGCCCATAGTTGCGCGGAGTGTTGCGTGGGGTTCGGTATGCCTTTGCCATTCCGGTGGAAAGGTCCGGTTGGGGCCTGATTGACGGGGTTGCGGAATGTGCATGGCTGGACGCTTGAACGCAAACGAGCGGCCCCGGGGGCCGCTCGTCCTACCTGGTGTCACCATCTCCCCGGCGCGGGGCCGGGGCGTGGTGCCTGTCCGGATCGGATCAGTTCTTGGCCTTGTCGACCATCTTGCCGGCCGAGATCCACGGCATCATGCCGCGCAGGGTCTCGCCCACAGCTTCGATCTGGTGCGCGTCGTTGTTGCGGCGGGTCGCCTTGAACGACGGCTGGCCGACGGCGCATTCCTGCATCCAGTCGCGCACGAAGCGCCCCTGCTGGATGTCGTCCAGAACGGCTTTCATGCGTGCCTTGGTCTCGTCGTAGGGCAGGATGCGCGGGCCCGAGACGTATTCGCCGTATTCCGCGGTGTTCGAGATCGAGTAGTTCATGTTCGCGATGCCGCCTTCGTAGATCAGGTCTACGATCAGCTTCACCTCGTGCAGGCACTCGAAATAGGCCATTTCCGGCGCGTAGCCGGCTTCGACCAGAGTTTCGAAACCCATGCGGATCAGCTCGACCAGGCCACCGCAAAGAACCGCCTGCTCGCCGAAGAGGTCGGTTTCGCATTCTTCCTGGAAGTCGGTTTCGATGATGCCCGAGCGGCCGCCGCCGATGGCAGAGCAATAGGACAGGCCGATTTCCAGCGCCTTGCCCGACGCGTCGTTGTTGACGGCCACGAGGCAGGGCACGCCGCCGCCCTTGACGTATTCGCCGCGCACGGTGTGGCCGGGGCCCTTGGGCGCCATCATGATGACGTCGACGCCGGGCTTGGGTTCGATCAGGCCGAAATGCACGTTCAGGCCGTGAGCGAAGGCGATCGCGGCGCCGTCCTTCAGGTTGTCATGCACGTATTTCTTGTAGGTCTCGGCCTGAAGTTCATCGGGCATGGTGAACATGATCAGGTCGCACCAGGCGGCCGCCTCGGCGATGCCCATGACCTGCAGGCCTTCGCCTTCGGCCTTCGCGGCCGAGGCCGAGCCTTCGCGCAGGGCGACGACGATGTTCTTGGCGCCAGAGTCGCGCAGGTTCAGCGCATGGGCATGCCCCTGGGAGCCGTAGCCCAGGATGGCGACCTTCTTGTCCTTGATCAGGTTGATGTCGCAATCGCGGTCATAATAAACGCGCATCTTCGTATCTCCTTCCGGTCTTGTTGTTATGGCGCGGTTCTACCAACCGCCGTGCGGATTGTGATTGCAGCGATTTGAGGTATTTTCCCCAAAGATGAAGAATCATTCGCGAGAAGTTCGTTGAGCGAGAAGATCATTCTGGATGACCTGGATCGGCGCATCCTTCGCCAGTACCAGGCCGATCCAGAGGCCGGCACGGCCGAGCTGGCGGAGCGCTGCGGCGCGACCTCGGCCACGGTCTGGCGGCGGCTGGAGCGGATGCGCGAAGGCGGGATCCTGAAGGGCGTCGAGGCGGTGATCGACTGGCAGGCGCTGGGATACGCGGTCGAAGTGTCGCTGCGGGTGACCCTGGACAAGACGGTGGCGCGGGCCTACGACGATTTCCTGATCGCGGCGCGCATGGTGCCGGAAGTGCTTGAAATCCAGACCTTCCTCGGCCGGGTCGACGTGCGGTTGTCGGTGATCGCGCGGGACCTGGCGCATTACCAGGTGCTTTACCGCGATCGCATCCTGACCCTGCCGCATATCGCCGATATCGAGACGCTGATGCATATCGCCCGGGTCAAGAGCGAGGAGGCGCTGCCGCTGTGATCGAACTGGACGCCATCGACCGCCAGCTGCTGCGCGCGCTGACCCAGGACGCGACGCAAAGCGCGGGGGCGCTGGGCCGCCGCTTTGGACTGTCGCAGCCTGCCACCTGGCGCCGGATCCGGCGACTGACCGAGGCCGGGGTGCTGAAAGGCCGGCGGCTGCGGCTGGATGCCGAGGCGCTGGGGTTCACCGTCAGGGTCTTTCTGGGGGTAAAGCTGTCGCGCAAGGGACAACTGAGCCTGGAGGATTTCGAACGCGCGGTCAGCGCCATCCCCGAGGTGCAGTCGGTCGAACATGTGCTCGGCCTGTTCGACTATCGCCTGCGCGTGGTGGCGCGGGACCTGCCGGATTTCGAACGGGTCCTGCGGCGCCGGATCATGACCCTGCCCGGAGTGGGCGAGGTGGAGGCAAACGTGCTGCTGAGCGAAGAGCGTCGCCCGGGCCCGCTGGGGGCCGAGGCCGATCCCGTCAGGCCGTGAGCAGCCGCGCCTCGTACTGCTTCAGGCAGCGGCGGGCGGCAACCGGGTCCTGCTCGTGCATCCGAGCGAGTTGCGGAAAGAGCTCGAGCAGTTCGGCGAGGCTCTCGGCCTGGTCCTCATCGTTCACCTCGGCCCCGGGAAAGAGGCTTTCGGAAATCATGCCATTGGCCCAGATCAGCTCATGCTGGTCGAAGAGGATGTGGATGTATTCCACCGTCCCGCCGCTCTGGATCGTGACATTGCGGTTGTCGACCAGGTGTTTGGCGGCGACGAGGACCTCGGTCTCTTCGAAGAGCATCTCGATCGCGGCGCCTTGGCGCAGTACGCGGTGGTTGGGTGACACCACCAGACGGTCATGATCCCCGAAGGTTCCGGCGGCGATGACCACCGGGGCAAAACGGCCGTTGGCCGCGACCCGGCGCCGCCCGATCCAGCGGATCACCTGTGGCCCGTGATCCAGCGTCAGGACACGGTCGCCGTGGACCAGGTCCTCGATCGGACGCTCGCCCGACGGCGTGCGGATCATGGTGCCCCGGGTGAAACAGATGACCGGCGTGGTGTAGTCGCCCGCGTAGAACTTTCCGTTGGCCTTTTCGAGCGGGTCGCAGGTGTCCCCGTCGCCGTTCAGGTCCATGTCCTGGTAATGGTTCACCGTGATACCGCCCGGCTGATGCGCGGTATCGGCAAGGTCGGTGCCCGGTGCCACGAAAAGCCGGTTGGTATAGGGCCCGCCATCGGTCGGAACCAGCACGTTGGAGTTGAAGCCGACATAGCCGTCGCCCAGCCCGCTGATATCGCTTTGCACGGTCGCGGTCTGGCCCGGGTTCATCGGCTTGTAATTGTACTTGACGATACCGGCCTCGTAATCGGCGCGGCTGTCGTAGACGGTCATTCCGCTGATCGCGCTGCCCTGGGTGATTTCGCCCTCGTGGGTGGTGTCGACCGCGGAGAACACGATCACGTCGTCATCGTCGAAGGGCTGCGATCCGCCGGTCACCGTCGCGGTGCCCTCACCTTCGTAGCCAGCCGTGGAATTGGTCGAGACGGCCGGCGCATCCAGCACGTCGATTCCAAAGACGATGAAGTCATGTGTAAGCATGGGGGCACCCCTTAAGTTTGCACACGGCCGTACCACGACCTGCGCATTGCATGATTCCCCCCAAGCCCCTTCGGAGGAAGTGCCCTTCTGGCAGGGACTTAACGGTATGTGAATGCCGGTTTTCCGAAAATGGTTTACCGGCCGTCGGGAAAGGCTGTGACGCTGCGTCAGGCCGTCCCGGGACACTGCCTGCTGCCTGGCGGGCAGGCAGCTTTCGCGGCGCGGGCGATGGGGCTATGACTTCGGCGCGCGGAGGGGTATGTCCGCGCCGGGAGAGACCGAAGGAGACCATGATGACCGCTACAGCCGCCGCCACCCCCGCCCAGCCGGTCGATCCCGGCGGGCTCGACGAATTTTCGGTGGTCTTCACGGACCGCTCGCTCAACCACATGTCGGCCGCCTTCCAGGCGGTGATGCGCGACATCTCGGGCATGCTGCGCGAGGTCTATGGCGCGGACGGCGTGGCGCTGGTGCCCGGTGGCGGCACCTATGCGATGGAGGCCGTCGCCCGGCAGCTGGCGCAGGGCGCCGACGTGCTGGTGGTGCGCAACGGCTGGTTCTCCTACCGGTGGAGCCAGATCTTCGAGGCGGGCGGGATCGCCGCCAGCGCCGAGGTCATGAAGGCGCGCCAGACGGGCAACGAGAGCCCCGCGCCCTTCACGCCCGCGCCGATCGAGGACGTGGTCGCGCGGATCCGCGATCTGAAACCCCAGGTGGTCTTTGCGCCGCATGTCGAAACCTCGGCCGGGGTGATCCTGCCGGACGATTACGTGACGGCGATGGCCACGGCCGCGCATGAGGTCGGGGCGCTGATGGTGCTGGATTGCATCGCCTCGGGCTGTGCCTGGGTCGACATGAAGGCCACCGGCGTCGACGTGCTGATCTCGGCCCCGCAGAAGGGCTGGAGCGCGTCGCCCTCGGCCGGGCTGGTGATGCTGTCGGACCGCGCGCTGGCCCGGGTGGCCGAGACGACGTCGGACAGTTTCGCGATCGACCTGAAGAAGTGGCTGACGATCATGCAGGCCTATGAGAACGGCGGCCATGCCTACCACGCGACGATGCCGACGGATGCGCTGCGCGCCTTCCGCGACACGATGCTGGAGACGAAGGATTACGGCTTTGAACGTCTGCGCGAACGGCAATGGGCCCTGGGCAACGCCGTGCGGCAGATGCTGCGGGACAAGGGCGTCGTTTCGGTCGCGGCCGACGGGTTCGGTGCGCCGGGCGTGGTGGTGAGCTATACCGACGATCCGGAAATCCAGTCTGGCAAGAAGTTCCTGGAGCAGGGGATGCAGATCGCCGCCGGCGTGCCGCTGCAATGCGACGAGCCGGCCGATTTCCGCACCTTCCGGCTTGGGCTTTTCGGGCTGGACAAGCTCTATGACGTGGACGGGACCGTGGCGCGTCTCAAGCGCGTGATCGACGCGGTTCTCTGAGATCGGTCCGGGGCGGCGGCGCGCCTCCCGCCCCGGCCAATCCCTGTTCTGGCTGCGGATGTTGCGCGGCCCACCCCCGGCCCGCCGCCGCCCCTCAGCGCAGGCCCAGGCCAAGCTCCATCAGGGCCCGGCGGATCGGCGTGATGTCATGCAGCGCTTCGACGCCCCTGGCGCGCAGGTCCTTCAGCGGCTGGAACGGCAGCATGGAGGCGCGGTTCAGCAGATCGACCCCGGTGATGCGCAGGCTGATGTCCATGTGGCGCCTGCGGGCATAGGTATCCAGCATGGTCTGGTTGCCAAGCGTCTCGGGCGCGGCTGTCGCAAGGTCGAGCAGGCATTGCAGGTCGCCCAGCGACATGTTCAGCCCCTGAGCCCCGATCGGCGGGATCACATGCGCGGCCTCGGCCATCAGGGCCAGGCGCTGCGCGGTCAGATGCCCGGCCCGCAGGGCGATGATCGGCCAGGCCTGTCGTTTGCTGGCCAGCCGCAGGGGCCCCAGGATCCCGGCGGAGCGGTCGGTCATCGCCGCCTCGAACGCGGCGGCTTCCAGCGCCATCAGCTCACGCGCGCGGCGACCATCTTCCATCCAGACGACGGCCGAGGACGGCTCGCTATCCTGATCGGGCAGGGGGACAAGGGTGAAGGGTCCGCCCGATCGGTGCACCTCGGTCGAGACGTTCTGATGCGGGATCGCGTGGGTGACGGCAAAGACCATGGCGGTCTGGCCATAGCGCCGCGTCTGCACGTCGATCCCTGCGGCCTGGCGCATGGGCGAATTGCGCCCGTCCGCCGCGACCACCAGCCGGGCGCGGACCTGTGTGCCGTCGGTCAGGCCGACGCGGGCCTCGGCCTCGCGCGTGAGAAGGGTGCGGGTGCCGGTGCCGGGGCGGAAGTCGACAGTCGGCAGTTCGGACAGCCGCGCGACCATCTCGCGCCGCAAAAGCCAGTTGGGCAGGTTCCAGCCAAAGGGCTGGTCCGAGATATCGGCGGCGTCGAAGTCGCGGATCACCCTTGCGTCGCCCTCGGGCCCGCCGGCATCGACGATGCGCATGACCTGCAGCGGCATGGCGAAGGGCGCGAGATGCGCCCAGAGCCCGGCGGTTTCCATCAGCGCCCGGCCCGGCTGCAGGATCGCGGTGGTGCGCAGGTCGGCGCCCTCGGCGTCGCGGTCGGACACCGGCAGCGCGGGATCGACACAGATCACCTGGAAGCCGGCGCTGCCGAAGGCCGCCGCGGCGGTCAGCCCGGCGACACCGCCGCCGGATACCAGGATGTCGCAGGTCTCGGCCATTGTGCCTCTCCTTGGCGCGTCGGTTGGGGTGGAAAATCGCATGCCCACTGCCGCTCAAGGTAGGGCGCGCGGTGTGCGGAGGCCAGAGCCCGCGGCGTCTTGCGTCACTCTGTCAGAAGCCGCAGGAATTCCGTCAGGTCGTCGGTATGGTGGTGGATGTGATCGGCATCAAGCTTCTCGGGCGCGACATGAACCGTGCGCATTCCCATCTCGTGCGGCGCGGCCAGGTTGCGCGGATCGTCCTCGAACATCGCGCCGATGCTGGTGTCGAGCCCGTCGAGGGTGAAGACCGTGTCGAAGGCTTCGCGCCGGGGCTTGGGGTGAAAGCCCGCATGTTCGACGCCGTAGATCGCGTCGAAGAGCCCGGCGAGGCCGCGCGCCTCGAGCACGCGTTCGGCATAGGGCGCCGTGCCGTTGGTATAGACGATCCGGCGGCCCGGCAGCTCGGTGATCCGGGCCGCAAGGACGGCATCGGGCTCCAGCGGGTGGAAGGAGATGTCGTGCACATGGGTCAGATAGGGGTCGGGATCGACGCCGTGGAGCTCCATCAGCCCGGCCAGGGTGGTGCCATAATCGGCCCAGTACTGCTTGCGCAGGCGGTTGGCTTCCTCGGCCGTGACGCCCAGGGAGTCCTGGACATAGGCGGTCATCCGGACCTCGATCTGGTCGAAGAGCCGGGCCTGCGGCGGGTAGAGCGTGTTGTCCAGGTCAAACACCCAGGCGCGCACGTGATCGAAGGATTGCTTTACCATGCTTTCCTCCTAGGCCCCGGGGCTGCATCGTGCAACCAATGGCGCACTTGATTGGCCCTGCACGGCCTCGATAAATTCCGCGGATGGGGGACAGCAGCCGATGAGCCAGACCAGGACGACACAGACGGATGCCTACAGCCTGATCCTCGAGGCGATCGACGTGGGCATCTACAAGCCCGGCGACCGGCTGGTGGAAAGCGACCTGGCCGAGCGGTTCGGCGTGTCGCGGACACCGATCCGCGAGGCGTTGCAGCGGCTTGAGACGCAGTCGCTGTTGGAACGCGACGGGCGGTCTCTGATCGTGGCGTCGCTGGATCACAACCAGATGGCGGAGCTCTATGTCGTCCGGCGCGAGCTGGAGGGGCTGGCCGCGCGGCTGGCGGCGCGTCATGCGACCGAGGAGGAGATCCGGGTGCTGCGCGACATGGTCACGGCGGATGATGCGCTGGTGAACGATCCGGCGGCGCTGTCGCGGGCGAACCGGCGGTTTCACAAGCAGATCCACCTGGCCTCGCACAACCGCTACCTGGTGCAGCAGCTGGACCTTGTGCACCGGACCATGGCGTTGATGGCGACCACGTCGCTGGCCGCGCAGGGCCGGGGGGAGATTGCGCAGAGCGAGCATGACGGGATCGTCCGCGCGATCGAGGCGCGGGACGAGGACGGGGCGGGCAAGGCGCTGCAGGAGCATATCTCCATCGCCTTCATGACGCGGCTGAAGCAGGATGCCGGGCGGCGGGAGCGGAGCTAGGGCGCCGGCGGGCGGTTCGGACCGTTTCCGGGGGCGTCGGGGTCCGGGTCGGCGGTGTCTTTGGTCCGCGGGGCGTGTTCCTCGGCATCGGGGTTTTGATCTTCGTTCGCTGAGTGGTCGGAGAGGCCTTCGGCCTCTGCGTCTTCGTTGCCTGGCGCTGGGTCAAGGGCGGTGTCGTGAGGCGGGTCCGGTTCCGTGATGTTCCGGGTTTCGACGTTGTTCGGGCTCATTTCTGCGCTGTCGCTGGTCTCTTGAGCGTCAGGCTCGGTCGTGCTCAACTCATTGGTTGGCGGTGTTTTTTCAGGTCCGGCGCGGCCCCGGGGCTTTGCGCCGGGCTCAAGGTCTGTCCGCGTCGCCGCGCGGGATGTCTTTCGCGGTTTGTCCCGGGGGGCCCGTCGCCTGCCTTTGCAGGCAGTCTCCGTCGGGGCGGGCGCAGGGCGACGTGGGGCATCCCGGGGCGCATTTGATCGAGGGGCCGGATCCAGGTCCCGCGTGGGGACGTCCCGGTCGTCCGTTCCTTCGGCCTGTGCGCTCCTGTCCTCCGGCTGCGCCTCTGCCCAGTCCAGATCGTCGCGCGCCGCCGACCACCTCTCCTGCGGCTCCGCAAAGCCGAGGCCCGCCCCGGCGACCGGCCCGGCAAACCGGTGCTCCGCCGTCCTGACCGGCCTTGCCTCGCCGGTCTTCGCCTGCGGATCGACGCCATGCTCGGTCTTGTCCCAGAAATAGGGATCCGTCGCCAGTTCCCACAGCGCCTTGTAAGAGGCGACGGCTGCCAGCGGGTAGTAGAAGATCATGCTGGGCACCCAGGCCGTCAGGTGCCGGTGCGCGCGACCCTGCACGGCGACGAACCCGGTGCCCACGTTGATCGTCCCGGCATAGAGCAGCAGCGCCAGAACCGCCGCCGTGCTGTCGGCGGGTAGCACCGTTTCGACCGGGTGCGGCAGCCCGAAGGTCAGCACCCAGAAGGACCACAGCACCGGCGCCATCACGAATTGCGACACCGTCCCAAGGAAGAACGCCTGCACGCTGAAGAACCGCGTCGGCCCCAGGTCGCGCCACAGCCGGCGCGGGTAGCGCATGTGGACCAGGTAGGTGACCATGAACCCCTTCAGCCAGCGCGAGCGCTGCTTGATCCAGGGCCAGAGGCGGTAATTCGCCTCTTCCCGCGTGACGGTCGGCATGATCTCGGTCGTGTAGCCGAAGCGGACGAGGCGCACGCCCAGGTCGGCGTCCTCGGTCACGTTATGCGCGTCCCACGCGCCGACCCGTTCCAGCGCGGAGCGCCGCACGAACATCGTGGTCCCGCCCAGCGGCACCACCAGCCCCATCCGCGCGATGCCGGGCAGGGTGACGCGGAACCAGCTGGCGTATTCCACGGTGAAACACCGCGCCAGCCAGTTGCTGCGTGGGTTGTAGAAATCCAGCACCCCCTGCAGGCAGGCCACGTGCCGCGGCGCACGGGCAAAGCGGTAGGCGACCTGTTCCAGCTGGTCGGGGGAGGGCGCGTCCTCGGCATCCCAGACGCCGATGATGTCGCCGTCGCAGAAATCCAGCGCGAAGTTCATCGCCCGCGGCTTGGTCGTCAGCCCGCCGTAGGCCGGCACCGTGACGACCCGCATCCAGGGCGGCAGCTCGGCCCGGGCGAGGGTGGCGCGGGTGACGGTGTCATGTTCCTCGAGCACCAGCAGGACCTGCAGCAGCGCCTTGGGATAGCTCAGCTCCTTCAGGCGGGCGATCAGCGTTTCGGCGACCGCCTCCTCGCGGTAGAGCGGCACGAGGACCGAGAAGCGCGGCCGGTGCCGGTTGTCGCCCGGCATCGGGATCCGCGCCGGGCGGTCCAGCCCGCTACGGCCCAGGCGCCGCCGTTCGCGATGCGGGGTGGTGACATAGGCCATCAGGCCGATCGTCTTCAGCAGCGCGATCAGTGTCAGCGAGGCGATGGCGACCAGGCTGAGCGCGGCCGCCGCCTGGTGCGGCATGGCCAGGAAGACGCCGAGCGCGGCAAGCGTCAGCGCCAGGGGCACCCTCTGCCAGGTGCGCGCCGCGCGCCAGGAGCGGCAGCTGAAGTCGGGCGGCACCCGCGACAGGGAGCCGGCCGCCAGCCGGGGCCGCAGCAGCCGTGCGAGATGAACCATGACCTGCCCTGCATCGGCGATCATCGTGATGACAGGCATGCCGGGCCCCAGCGCGGTCTGCACGTTGGCCGCATCTTCCGGATCGGCCGAGACCACGACCAGCGCGTTGTCCAGCCGGGCCCAGGGCAGGGTGCGGTGCTTCATCCAGAATTGCGGTGGGCGCAGGCCGATCAGGCCGGGATCGGGCGGGTGTTCGGCCAGGTCGACATGGGTGATGCCCAGCTGGTCCGACAGGGCGACCGCGATGTCCTTGTCGCGGGTCCAGCCCTCGGCCCGGAGGATATCGGCGAGCCGCGCGGGCACATCGCGCTGGATGTCCAGCGCACGCACCAGCTGGTCGTTGGTGAGAACCCCGGCCTCGACCAGGTGGCGGCCCAGCGGTTTGCGCGCGGCGGCATGCGCGGCGCGCGGCGGGCTGTTGACCAGTTTCAGGTGGGACTTGCTCATTCGGACCCGGCGTGACCTGCTTTCGCAGGAGCATGCCGGGCACCGATTAAGGAAGCGTAAACCCTGTTCGGGCCAGGGTCAGGTCAGGTACTTTGCAAGTCAGGTGCTGTGCCGGTCTCAGTCGACTTTTGCCCTGCGCGCGGCCATGGCGGCGGCGAAACGTTCGAAGAGGTAATAGCTGTCCTGCGGCCCCGGGCTGGCCTCGGGGTGGTATTGCACGGACCAGACCGGGCGGTCCGACATGCGGATCCCGCAGTTCGACCCGTCGAAGAGGGAGCGATGCGTTTCGGTCACGCCGGCAGGCAGGGTCTGGGCATCGACGGCGAAGCCATGGTTCATCGAGGTGATCTCGACCTTGCCGGTCTCGAGGTCCTTCACCGGGTGGTTGGCGCCGTGGTGGCCGTGGTTCATCTTGACCGTCTTCGCACCAAGCGCCAGCGCCAGCATCTGGTGACCTAGGCAGATGCCGAAGACCGGAAGATCGGTCCGGTCCAGCACGTCGCGGATCATCGGCACGGCGTATTGCCCGGTCGCAGCGGGGTCGCCCGGACCATTTGACAGGAAGACCCCGTCGGGCTCATGGGCCAGCACCTCATCGGCGGTGGCGGTGGCGGGCAGCACGGTCACGTCGGCGCCGGCCGAGGCCAGGCAGCGCAGGATGTTGCGCTTGGCGCCGTAATCGATGGCGACGACCTTGTGGACGGGATCGGTCTGCTGCGGATAGCCGTCGGGCCAGGCCCACCGCATCTCGTTCCAGCGGTAGGATTGCGGGCAGGTGACCTCGCGCGCGAGGTCCATGCCTTCGAGACCGGCAAAGCCGCGGGCGGCGGCGACCAGCTGTTCGATATCGAACTGGCCGTCGGGATTGTGTTCCAGCGCCACGTGGGGCGCGCCCTGCTGGCGGATGGCCCGGGTCAGGCGGCGCGTGTCGACACCGCCGATGGCCATGCGTCCGCCACGGGTCAGCCACGCGTCCAGCTGCTCGCCGCTGCGCCAGTTCGACGGCTCGGTCGGATCCCACTTCACCACCATGCCTGCGGCGACGGGGGTGTTGGCCTCGTCGTCTTCGACGTTAACCCCTACGTTACCAATATGGGGAAATGTGAAGGTGACGACCTGCCCGGCATAGGAGGGATCGGTCATGATCTCCTGGTAGCCCGTCATCGCCGTGTTGAAGCACAGCTCGGCCACGGTGCGCCCGGTCGCGCCGAACCCCCGTCCGTAGAACAGGGTTCCGTCCGCAAGCGCGAGGCAGGCGGTCGGCCGGGAGGGGGCGAGGCGGGACATGGGCGGGCTCCTGCGGGGTTCGGCGGATCAAATCGGCGCAGGTCTAAGGGAGCACCCCGAACGGGTCAAGGCCCGGGCGGCGCGACCGGGATGTGTCGCTAACGGAACGGAAAGGGACTTGAATGGTTGAGCAGCTACATCAATTTGTGTAGTTTCCATGTTTTGCAGATCCTTGGGATGGGATGAAACTTATGGACATGCGTGCGCGGGTCAATACGGCCCTGAAGCAGGCGATGAAGGACAAGTCCGCAGACCGGCTTGCCACCCTTCGCCTGATATGTGCAGCGATCAAGGACAGGGAAATCGCGCAGCGCGGCGATGGCGAGGACAACGCCGTCGGCGATGCCGAAGTGCTGGCGATTCTGGGCAAGATGGTGAAACAGCGCCAGGAAAGCGTGCGCGTCTACGAAGAGGGCGGCCGGCTGGACCTGGCCGAACGCGAGGCGGCCGAGATCGAGGTGATCGAGGAATTCCTGCCCAAGCCGCTTGCCGAGGAAGAGGTGGACGAAGCCATCTCGGAGGCCGTGGCCTGCACGGGAGCCTGCTCGATTCGCGACATGGGCAAGGTCATGGGCGAGCTGAAGTCGCGCCACACCGGGCGGATGGATTTCGGCAAGGTGGGCCCCAAGGTCAAGCAACGGCTCTGCGCAAGCTGACGCGCCGGGGCAGGGAACGGAAGCGGAGCGCTTTCGGTCCGGGGTCCGCCCGATGGCGGGCCTGTGCGATTCGGTCCGGCGGTGGTGCCGACCGGAGAGGGTGAAGGGGGCGCTGCCCCCGTCGCGGCAGGCCGCGACTCCCCCGGAGGTATTTTTCCAAAGGTGAAGACATGGGATGGCGCCTGGTGGACGGGTCGCCGCAGGGTCCCGGCGCGTCGATGGCCCTGTGCGTCAGGGGTGGCGGAGGAGCGCGGCGAGCTCGCCGTAGAGCGCCTTGCGTTCGTCCTCGGAGAGGAAGGCGCCGATCTCGACCTCGCGGCCGGCTCCCCTGAGGGTCACGTAATTCGGCACCGGTCCCCCCTGGATGTGCAGTTCGGGCCGGGCCCAGTGGCGATTGCTTTCCCATTCCTGGACGTCCCCGCGCGGGTTGCGGCGTGTGAGCCGGGCGGTTTCGTCGGACAGGGTAAAGGTCTCAAGGATCCGGGCGCGGCGCTGGTTGGTCGAGATCGCGAACCAGACACCGGCGAGGGCCGTCATCAGGAAGGGCAGCAGAAGCCACAGCAGCACCGTGCCGATCAGGGCCATCAGCGGGATCAGGAGCAGGGCGAAGGTCACGCCGATGAAGATGACAAAGCCCCCCGGCGTCATCGACTGATGCGGCCAGAGATGCAGCTCGCGGCTTTCGGGCCGGTCGTTATCCGTCCAGCGGTAGGGCATGAGGTCGATAATATCCCGGCCCGCGATCATGTCGAGACCGGCGCGAGGCCTGGCAAACGAAAACCCCGGCCGAAGCCGGGGTTTTGCATGTTTCGGGGCTGGTGAGACCGGATCAGTGGGCGTGGCCCTTGTCCCAGTCCTCCTGCTTCGGCAGCTGCTCGAAGGTGTGCTCCGGCGGCGGCGAGGGCAGGGTGAACTCCAGCGTGTCGGCGTATTCGTTCCAGTAGTTCGGGCGGTTTTCCACGGCGCCCTTGCGGACGGTCCAGATCACGATGCCGAAGAACAGCAGGAACGACGAGAAGCTGATCAGCGCGCCGATCGACGAGAACATGTTCCAGAAGGCGAAGGCCTCGGGATAGTCGATGTAGCGGCGCGGCATGCCCTGACGGCCCAGGAAGTGCTGGGGGAAGAAGGTCAGGTTGACGCCGATGAAGAACAGCCAGAAGTGCAGCTTGCCCAGGTTCTCGGGGTACATGCGGCCGGTGATCTTGGGCAGATAGTAGTAGCAGCCCGCGAAGATGGTGAAGGCCGCGCCCATCGACATCGTGTAGTGGAAATGCGCCACCACGTAGTAGGTGTCGTGGTAGTACCGGTCCACGCCGGCCTGGCTCAGCACCACGCCGGTCACGCCGCCGATGGTGAACAGGAACAGGAAGCCGAAGGCGAACAGCATCGGCGTCTTGAACTCGATCGAGCCGCCCCACATCGTCGCGATCCACGAGAAGATCTTGATCCCCGTGGGCACCGCGATGACCATGGTCGCCAGCATGAAGTAGGCCTGCTGGTTCAGCGTCAGGCCGACCGTATACATGTGGTGTGCCCAGACGACGAAGCCGATGGCGCCGATCGCGATCAGGGCCCAGACCATCGGCAGGTAGCCGAAGACCGGCTTCTTGGCGAAGGTCGCGATCACGTGGGAGATCAGGCCGAAGCCCGGCAGAACCACGATGTACACTTCCGGGTGCCCGAAGAACCACAGGATGTGCTGGTAAAGCACCGGGTCACCGCCGCCGGCCGGATCGAAGAAGGTGAAGCCGAAGTTACGGTCCATCAGCAGCATGGTGATCGCGCCGGCCAGGACAGGCAGGGACAGCAGGATCAGCCAGGACGTGACGAAGATCGACCAGGCGAACAGCGGCACCTTGAAGAGCGTCATGCCCGGGGCGCGCATGTTCAGGAAGGTCGTGATCATGTTGATGGCGCCCAGGATCGACGAGGCACCCGACAGGTGCACCGCGAAAATGGCGAAATCCATCGACATGCCGGCCTCGTTCACCGACAGCGGCGGGTACAGCACCCAGCCCACGCCGGAGCCGGCCTGGTCGTTGCCGCCAGGCGCGAAGACCGAACAGACCGCCAGCGTGGTCCCGGCAACATAAAGCCAGTAGCTGAGGTTGTTCATCCGCGGGAAGGCCATGTCCGGCGCGCCGATCTGCAGCGGCATGAAGTAGTTGCCGAAGCCCCCGAACAGCGCCGGAATGACCACGAAGAACATCATCAGGATGCCGTGGCCGGTGATCAGAACGTTCCAGAGGTGACCGTTCGGCGTACATTCCGCCGAACCCGGGAACAGCCGCGCGCCTTCGAGGCACATGAACTGAACGCCGGGCTCCATCAGCTCCAGACGCATGTAGACGGTGAAACTCACCGAGATCAGCCCGACGATCGCCGAAGTGATCAGGTAGAGAATCCCGATGTCCTTGTGGTTGGTCGACATGAACCAGCGGGTGAAAAAGCCCCGCTCGTCTTCATGCTCGTGACCGTGAATGGCTGCATCTGCCATCTGGAGACCTCCTGTTGCGTCACGTCACGGGGCCACCCCCGAGGGTGCCGCGATATTCATTCAGGTTCTAGAATGCCAGTGAGTGTGCTTCAATGCCGCAACTTGACCCAGATCAAGAAAAATTGCCGCGCCCCCCTTGGGGAAGCGGCACCTTTGTCGCCCTTGGGGCCTGTTCCCGGCCCTTGCGGGCGGTGGCTTGGCGGCTTTGGTGCCGCGCGATCCGACCGGCACCCGCGATCCGGTGGCGACTCGGGCCTGATTCAGTCATGGGGCGAGTCGCCGGGCGGCCCCCCGCAGGCAGGCGGCGCCGGGTTCCTTGACCTCGTGCCGCGCCCAACGCACAACCATGGCAACACCTCAACATGGGAGCGCCCCCGCCGATGGATTACAATCCCGAGCCCTATGACGACGACAATATCTTCGCGAAGATCCTGCGCGAGGAGATCCCCGCCTTCCGGGTCTACGAGGATGCCGATACCGTGTGTTTCATGGATATCATGCCGCGGGTCGACGGCCACATGCTGGTGATCCCGAAGACACCGTGCCGCAACGTGCTGGACGCCTCGCCCGAACAGCTGGCGGCCTGCATGAAGACGGTGCAGAAGATCTCGCGCGCGCTGATGGGCGCGCCCTACGGGGCCGACGGGATCACGCTGCAGCAGTTCAACGAAGGGGACGGCGGGCAGGAGGTCTTTCACCTGCATTTCCACATCCTGCCGCGCCGCGCCGGCGACAGCCTGCGGCCGCCCCGGACGGCGGCCGACATGGACGACGTCAAGGCCGAGGCCGAGCGGGTCCGCGCGGCGATCGAGGCGGCCTGAGACCGGCAAGGCCCGCGCGGCGCCCATCGGCTCATGCCGGGCACCTGGCCCCGCCATGAGCCGGGCCGCGATGCAGTGCTTTGCCGTGTCCGGTTGCCGTGGATGCCCGGGCCTCTAGGGTTAGCGAGACCCGGACCTGGGCCGGGCGCAGAAAGGCGGGGCAGGCGACATGCCGCATGATCATCACGGGGCACACCATGGGCATTCCCATGGACACGGCCATCATCACCACGGGATCGACGCCGGCACCGGCGACCGGCGCCTGGCCTGGGCCGTGGTGGTCAATATCGGGCTGACGCTGGCCCAGGTGGTCGGCGGGATCCTCTCGGGCTCCCTGGCGCTGATCGCCGACGCGCTGCACAATTTCTCGGACGCCGTCGCGCTGATCATCGCCGTGCTGGCCCGCCGCATTGCGCGCCGTCCGGCCGATGCCGAGATGAGCTTTGGCTATGGCCGGGCCGAGATGGTGGCCGCGCTGGTCAACTACACCACGCTGGTGCTGCTTGCGCTTTACCTCGCCTACGAGGGGATCATGCGGCTGATCACGCCAGAGCCGATCGCGGGCTGGACCGTGGTCTGGATCGCGGCGCTGGCACTGATCGTGGACGTGATAACGGCGCTGCTGACCTTTGCCATGTCGCGCCAGTCGCTGAACATCCGCGCGGCCTTCCTGCACAACGTGGCCGATGCGCTGGGGTCGGTCGCGGTGATCGTCGCGGGCGCGCTGGTTCTGCTGTACGAATGGTACTGGGTGGATGCGGTCGTCACGCTGATGATCTCCGCGTATATCCTGATGCATGTGCGGGCCGATGTCGGCGAAGTGATCCGCGTGCTGATGCTGGCCAGTCCTCGCGACCTGGACATGCACGAGGTCATCGCCACGGTGACCGACCTGCCCGGGGTCGAAAGCCTGCACCATGTCCATATCTGGCAGATGCAGGAGCGCGACGCGGCGCTGGACGCCCATGTGGTGGTCGAGCACGGGGCCTGGGACCGCGCGGACGAGATCAAGGCATCGATAAAGGTGCGTCTGAGTGAGGCCTACGGGATCACCCATGCCACGCTGGAACTGGAATGTGCCCGCCATGCCTGCCTGGATGCGCAGAAGATCGGGCATTCGGTCTGACGCGGTGCCGGAAGAGGTCCTGTGATCACAGGGTGGTCCGGCGGGTGTGATCACAATCCCCGCCCGGTGATCCGGGGTGGTCTCAGGCGGCGGGGCCGGCCACTGCCTCTGTCCCGGTCTCGGGCAGGTCGCCCATGACACTGTCAAAGCTGCGGCGCAGGGCGACGTCGAGATCCTCCATCGTCACCGGCAGGCCAAGATCGACAAGGCTTGTCACGCCGTGTTCGCTGATCCCGCAGGGGACGATGCCGCTGAAATGCTCCAGATCCGGGTCCACGTTGATGGATATGCCGTGGAAACTGACCCACTTGCGGACGCGGATGCCTATGGCGGCGATCTTGTCCTCGACCACGGCGCCGGTCACGGCGCGCGGCTTTTCGGGCCGTTCGACCCAGACGCCGACGCGGCCGTCGCGGATATGGCCGGTCACGTTGAACTCGGCCAGGGCGGCGATGACCCAGGCTTCGAGGTCGGCCACGAAGCGACGCAGGTCGTGGCCACGGCGGCCGACGTCGAGCATGACATAGACCACGCGCTGGCCGGGGCCGTGATAGGTGTACTGGCCGCCGCGTTTCGTGACGTGCACGGGGAAGCGGTCGGGCTGGACCAGGTCCGTGTCCCGCGCGCTGGTCCCGGCGGTGTAAAGCGGCGGATGTTCGACCAGCCAGACGCATTCGGTCGCCGCACCCTCGGCGATCCGCGCGGCGCGGTCCTCCATGAAGGCGACGGCGGCGTCGTAGCCGGTCAGGCCGTCCGTTGTGATCCATTCGACCATGCGCGTCTCCTGCCCTGATCGCCGCTGTTTCGCGGGCGTTCGCAGGGCCGCTCGCCGGCCTTGACCGGCCGTCTCGCTGCCCGCGGCCCCAGTGTTTCACATGCCATGACCGCCGCGCGGGCCGCAAGCCCGGGGAACCGGCGAAGCTTCGCCCGCGTTCAGCGACGGAATGGGCGATTTGCCGCGTGTAACGCGGACGACGCCCGCGATCCGGCTGACACGGCCGCCCCGCAGGCTAAGACGTAACCCGAGGCATGACCAGAAAGGCACGATGACGATGAAACGCGCGCTGACCTATACTTTGGCCGGGGCCATGGCCCTGGCACCGCTGACCCGCGCCACCGCGGATACCGGCAGTTTCGTTGCCGGCGCCGCCATTGGCGGGCTTCTTGGCCACCTGGCAACCCGCAGCTACCAGGGGCGTCAGGCGCAGCCGCTTATCGTGCCCCCCTCCGACAGCAGCCGCGTCCAGCACAACACGCCCGGCACCGTGGCCAAGGCGCCGGTCAGCCGGTCGCCCTCGATCCCGGCGTCCCAGACCGGCCGCGACGTGCAGCGCGCGCTGAACTATTTCGGCTTCTCCGCCGGCGGTGTGGACGGCCAGATCGGCCCGCAAACGCGCGAGGCGATCTCTGACTACCAGGCCTACATGGGCTATCCCGCCACCGGCGAGCTGACGGATTTCCAGCAGGATTTCCTGTTCGAATCGCACGAGCGCGCCGCCGCCACCGCCGCCGACCCCGGCTCGGAAGACGCGCGCCGCCTGCTGCGTTTTTATATGGCCGGCGTGTCGGAACCCCAGGCACGGCCCGAGGCCCGGCCGGACGGGCAGGCCCAGCTGCCCAGCTTCCAGGTCTCGGCCACACCCGATTCGCTGGCCGTCCATTGCGCCGCCGTCTCCGAGAAGACGCGCGCCAACGGCGGCTACCAGACGCTGCGCACGATGCAGGCGCCGGTGGACGTGCTGCACGAACAGTTCTGCATGGCCCGGACCGAAAGCATCGCGACCTCGCGTGCGCTGTCGGCCAAGGTCTCGGACGTGGACGAGGCCGGGATCGCCAGCCAGTGCGCCGGCTTCGGCCCGGTGATGGCGCCGATGGTCACCGGCCTCGCGACCGAGCCGCGGCAGGAGATCGTGCGCCAGACCGCGCTGGTGCTGGCCGAATCCGGCAGCGACGCGGCGCAGATGATCGACGTGGGCGAAATCTGCCTCGGCGTCGGCTATGAACAGGACGACATGGCCGTGGCACTGGGCTCGGCCCTGGTGCTGGTGGCGCTGGGGCAGGGCGGCTATGGCGAGCTGGTCGGTCACCACCTGGCCGGCGGCTTCGGCACCCCGGTCGCGCCGGGGCAGGCCGTGACCTGGTATGACCGCGCGATGGAGGCGACCCGGAACGGCCAGTCGGTGTTCGTCGACAATGGCGCCGAGGCACAGGAGCGCGCGGCGCTGGTGCGCGCCGCCGTGGACCAAGCCTATGACGTGCCGCCGCGCCCGCAGCAGGTCTCGCAGGACGCGTCGTCGCTGCCGAACTTCTCGACCTCGGACTGAGGTCCGCCGGGTCGCTCAGGCCCTGGCTTCGATTAGGGGAATGGGGGCGCCGGATCCGGGCGCCCCTTTCTCGTACCGGTCATTTTCGGCTCAGACCGCTGGGATCTGCGCGCTTGCCCGGATCGCGTCGGCATAGACCGAAGCCTCCTGCGCGCCGGTCAGCACGATCTTCCCGCCGATGCAGATCGTCGGCACACCCTGTATCCCGTTCTGCATCCAGTAATTTTCCTTCTGCCGCACCACGTCGGCGCGTTCGTTCGTCTCCAGAGCCTCGCGCGCGGGCCCGGCATCCAGCCCGACCTCTTCGGCCACGTCCACCAGCACGTTGATGTCCGACACATCCCGCGCATCGGTGAAATGCGCCTTGAACAGCGCCAGCTTCAGCGGATGCTGCAGGCCGCGTTCGGCGGCCCAGTCCAGCAGCTGATGCGCGCGGAAGGTGTTCACCATCCGGGTCTCGTCGGTGAAGTTGAACGCAAAGCCCAGCTCCTGCCCGATCGCCACCAGCTGCGCGCGAGACGCCTGGCTCTGCTCGGGCGTGGCGCCGTATTTCTCGACGATGTGCTCGGTCAGGTTCTGCCCCTCCGGCGCCATCCCGGGGTTCAGCTCGAACGGATGCCAGCGGATCCGCGCGCCCAGCCCGGTCATCTCCAGCCCCTTCCTGAGCTGCAGGAAGCCCACGATGCACCAGGGGCAGACCACGTCCGAGACGATCTCCACCTCGACGACGTGCACGATGTCGGTCTGATCCATGAGAGGCTCCTTTCGGGGGGCGCGTGACGGCAACCTGAGGTTCGCGCGAAAAAACGTCAACCCCGGGCCGGAAGCGTGGTTTTGCCCCTTGAGGTGCCCGGAGCGCTCGTCTATACGACGCCGACACCAAGCCTGACAGTGCGGTCGTGGCGGAATTGGTAGACGCGCAGCGTTGAGGTCGCTGTGGGGTAACTCCCGTGGAAGTTCGAGTCTTCTCGACCGCACCATCATCCCGACAGATCGGTCAATATCACCCGCTTCGCGGGACCGGATGTGGCCTGCTGGCCATCCAAGACTGATCCGGATGCCGCGCCGTGGCGTATCCCCCTTGTGACCATCCGCGTATCCCGCGCGCAGACCGGCCGGCATCGCAGCCCGATGGACAGGATCCGGCCGAAATCCTGTGTGTCCGGGGCGTTCCGGTGTAGACTGCGCCGCGCGACGCCGGGAAAATTCGGTAAGCACACGAAGAGTTTGGTTGCCGCAGCGCGGCATCACCCGCATCATCTTCGGAAAGCCGCGCAAGCCGGGCGCCAGCGCGTCGATCCGATCCGGAGAGCCAGGTATGAAACAACTCCGACTCCTGTTCGGTTGCGCCCTGCTGGGCGCCGCGGCGATCGGCGGCTTCCGGTATACCGACGACATGCTGGCCGCCACGCCGCCCGGCTCCTCGGGCCGGCCCGGCGGCGGGGATGTCGCCGTTCTCACCCAGCCGGTTGAAACCCTGACCTTTTCCGAAACGGTCGAGGCGGTCGGCACCACGCTCGCGCGGCAATCGGTGGTCCTGCGCCCCTCTGCCGCCGGCCGCGTGACCGAGGTTTCGTTCGAGGCGGGCGACCGGGTCTCGACCGGCGACGTGCTGCTGCGGCTCGACGATGCCGAGGCGCGCGCGGCCCTGGCCTCGGCCGAGGCAACGGTGTCCGAGGCAAGCGCCGCCTTCGAGCGCCAGCAGCAGCTGCAAGAGCGCGGCAGCGCCGCCGAGGCCACGCTGCAATCCGCCCGCGCCGCGCTTCTGCGGGCCGAGGCGGAGCGCGACATGGCGATCAACACGCTGCAGGACCGCGTCCTGCGTGCGCCCTTCGACGGGCTGGTGGGGCTGACGGATATCGCCCTGGGCCAGCTGATCGACAGTTCCGACGAGATCACGACGCTGGACGATCTGTCGGTGGTCGAGGTCGCCTTCAACGTGCCCGAACGCTTCATCGCGCGGCTGGCGCGAGGGCAATCGGTCTCGCTGACCTCGCCGGCCTACCCGGACGAGACCTTCGAGGCCACGATCGGGGCCATCGACACGCGGGTCGATCAATCCACCCGCTCCATCGCGCTGCGCGCCACCGTGCCGAACGACGACGGGCGGCTGACGGCGGGGATGTTCATGCGCGTCTCCCTCGTGCTCGACCGGCGCCAGGCCCCGGCTGTGCCGGAACGCGCGCTCTCGGTCGCGGGGGCGATGTCCTATATCCACGTGGTCGAAGGCGGCACCGCCCGCCGCGTCGCCGTCTCGGTCGGCGCCCAGCAGGGCGACATGATCGAGGTCTCGGGAGAGCTGGTGGAGGGCACAGCGGTGATCGTGTCGAACCTGCACCGCGTGGATGACGGCATGACCGTCGAGCTGATCGAACCGGCCAGCACCGAAACACTGGCCTCGGACGGCGAATCATGACGCTGCCCGACCTGTCGATCCGGCGGCCGGTGCTGGCCTCGGTGCTGAACCTGCTGATCGTGCTGATCGGCGCCGTGGCCCTGACGCGCCTGCCGGTGCGGGAGCTGCCGCAGACCGACAGCGCGCGGATCACCGTCATCACCAATTACACCGGCGCCGCGCCGGACGTGGTCGACAACCAGGTCGCCTCGATCATCGAGGGTGCGCTGGCGGGGATCTCCGGCCTCGACAGCATGGACACCGAAAGCGAGCGCGGCCGCGCCCGCACCGTGCTGATCTTCGATCCGTCCCGCGACATCGACAACGCCGCCAACGACGTGCGCACCGCCATCGACCGCGCCGCGCGCGACCTGCCGGATGGCGCCGACGCGCCGGTCGTGCGCAAGAACGACAGCGAGAGCGACCCGGTCGTCCGGCTCAGCCTGTCCTCGACCCGGCTGACCCCGCTGGAGCTGTCGGACTACGCCGACCGCTACATCATCGACCGGCTCGCGCGGCTGCCCGGGGTGGCCAACGCAAGCATCTACGGCGAACGGGCCCCGGCGATGCGGATCTGGCTGGATGCCGACATGATGGCCGCCCATGGCGTGACCACCGGTGACATCACCTCGGCCCTGCAATCCAACAATGTCGAACTTCCTGCGGGCGAGATCCAGACCGGCGCGCGCCAGCTGCAGCTTCTGGCGCGCACCCGCTTCACCTCGGCCGAGGAATTCTCCGGCCTTGTCATCCGCGACGATGACGGCCCGCGCCCGCTGCGGCTGGGCGATGTGGCGCGGATAGAACAGGGCGCCTCGCAATCCGAAAGCATGTTCCGCACCAATGGCGTCGTCGGCCTTGGCATCGGGATCCAGCCGCAGGCGCAGGCCAACACGGTCGCGATCTCCAACGCGGTGAAGGCCGAGCTGGAAAACATCCGCACGACCTTGCCCGAGGGCATGTCGCTGAGCGTCACCACCGACGAGGCGCTGTTCATCGAAACCGCCCTGCGCGAAGTGGTGCAGGTCTTTGCCGAGGCGGTGGGCCTCGTGGTCGCGGTGATCTTCCTGTTCCTTGGCTCGGCGCGGTTGTCGATGGTGCCCGTCGTGACGATCCCGATCTCGATCCTGGGCGCGGCCATCGCCATGATGATGCTGGGCTTCTCCATCAACATCCTGACGCTCTTCGCGATGATCCTGGCCATCGGACTGGTGGTCGACGACGCAATCGTCGTGCTGGAGAACATCCAGCGCCACCGCGCCATGGGCGCCACCCGGGCCGAGGCAGCGCGGCGCGGGGCCAACCAGGTGAATTTCGCCGTCATCGCCACAACAGCCGTGCTGATCGCCGTCTTCCTGCCGGTCAGCTTCATGGAAGGCGAGATCGGCCAGATCTTCGCCGAGTTCGGCATCGTGCTGGCCGTCGCCGTTTCGGTCTCGGGCCTTGTCGCGCTGACCCTGTCGCCGGTGCTGGCCGCCCGGCTTATGCCGCGCGACGACCGGGCCAACCTGCTGACCCGGCTGGTCAACTGGATCATCGGCGGGGCCGAGCGCTTCTATCGCGCGGCGCTGACCCGGTCGCTTCGCGCGCCCGAGATCCTGCTGGCCGTCGCCGCCTTCGCCATCGCCGCCTCGGTCGCGATCTACCAGTCGCTCCCGCAGGAGGTTACCCCCGACGAGGACCGGGGCCAGCTGCGCATCTACGTGACCGCGCCGCAGGGCTCGAACCTGGACTACACCGATTCCGTCGCCCGCAAGGTCGAGGCCCTGCTTGCCCCGCTGCAGGAGCAGGGCGTGGTCGCCAATGTCACCACCATCGTCGGCATGTGGGGCGAACTGCGCCGGTCGATGTTCTTCGTCAACCTCGTCCCCTGGGAGGATCGCGACCAAAGCGTGCACGAGGTCGTGGCCTCCCTGCGCGGACCGCTGATCGAGATCACCGAGGCCGCGACCTGGATCCGTGCCTCGGGGGGCCTGGGCATTGGCGGCGGGCGCGGGGGGCTGCGCTTCATGCTGGGCGGGCCGGATATCGACCGCGCCGCCGAATGGGCCGAACAGCTGGCCGTCACGCTCGAGGCCGATCCGGATCTGAGCGGGGTCGAGGTCAGCTATGCCGCCAACCAGCCCGGCGCGACGCTGACGGTCGACCGGTTGCGCGCGCAGGATCTGGGCCTCGACGCCGAAGCCGTTTCCTCGACCTTGCGCACGCTCATCGCCTCGCGCACCGTGGGCGAGTTCAGCGACGATGGCCGCCAGTATCCCGTGATCCTGCAGGCCGCGCCCGAGGACCGCGACAGCCCCGACGACCTGATGTCGATCCTGCTGCGCAACGACCGGGGCGACCTGGTGCCGCTCTCGGCGGTGGCCAGCGTCGAGACCGCCGCGCTGGTGCCGGCCATCGAACGCTATAACCGCGTCCATTCGGTCGAGGTCGAGGCCGACATGGTCGAGGGCGCCGACCTTGCGCAGGTGATCTCGCGCGTGGAACGGGCCGTGGCCGAGCTGCCGGCCGGCGCGCAGATCGGCTGGAAGGGGCAGGCGGCGGATTACCTGAAGACCTCGGGCGGGATGACCATGGTCTTTGCCATGGCGCTGGCCATCGTCTTCCTGGTGCTGGCCGCGCAGTTCGAAAGCTTCCGCACGCCGCTGGTGATCCTGCTGACCGTGCCGCTGGGGCTGGGAGGCGCGGTGCTGACGCTTTGGCTCGCCGGGCAATCGGTGAACATCTACAGCCAGGTCGGGCTGGTGCTGCTGGTAGGGCTGATGGCCAAGAACGGCATCCTGATGGTCGAGTTCTCGAACCAGCTGCGCGAAGAGGGCATGGCGCTGCGCGAGGCCGCGATCGAGGGCGCGGTCACCCGGCTGCGGCCCGTGACCATGACCACCATCGCCACCGTGCTGGGCGCCGTGCCGCTGGCCACCGCCGCCGGCGCCGGGGCCGAAAGCCGCACGGCCATCGGGCTGGTCATCACCGGCGGGCTCAGCTTCGCCTTCGTGCTGACGCTGCTGGTGACGCCGGTGATCTACTTTCTGATCGAAGGGCTGCGCCGCGATCCGGAGCCCGAGGCGGCGGCCACCCCGGCCGAATAGATCGTGCCGGGCCGCGCGCCCGGATGACCTGAGGAGGAGGACGACCCATGACCGACCAATCCCCGACGACAAGGCGGATGACGGCGAAGGATTTCAGCCCGGAACTGCTGGAGCTGTACGATTTCTATGCCCATGGCATCATCACCAAGCGCGAGTTCCTGGACCGCGCCGGGCGCTATGCCGCGGGCGGGCTGACCGCGGCGGCGCTGCTGGGGGTCATGTCGCCCGATTATGCGCTGGCCGAGCAGGTCAGCTTCAACGATCCCGACATCACACCGGAATGGATCACCTATCCCTCGCCCGAGGGCCATGGCGAGATCCGCGCCTACATGGTCCGTCCCAACGGGGTGGAGACCGCGCCGGGCGTCGTGGTGGTCCACGAGAACCGCGGCCTGAACCCCTATATCCAGGATGTCGCGCGGCGGGTGGCCAAGGCCGGTTTCATCGCGCTGGCCCCCGACGGGCTGACGCCCATGGGCGGCTATCCCGGCAATGACGAAGAGGGGCGCGCGCTGCAGAAGCAGGTGGACGGCGAGAAGCTGATGAACGATTTCTTCGCCGCCGTGGCCTTCCTGATGGATCACCCGGAGGTCAGCGGCAAGGTCGGCATCACCGGCTTCTGCTATGGCGGCGGCGTGGCCAACGCGGCGGCGGTGGCCTTCCCCGAACTGGGCGCGGCGGTGCCCTTCTACGGGCGGCAGGCCGACGCGGCGGACGTGCCCAGGATCCAGGCGCCGCTGCTTCTGCATTACGGAGAGCTGGACGAGCGGGTGAACGCCGGCTGGCCGGCGTACCAGGCGGCGCTGGACGCGGCCGGCAAGACCTACGAGGCCTATATCTACGAGGGCGCCAACCACGGGTTCCACAACGATTCCACCCCGCGCTACGATCCCGAAATGGCCGAGCTGGCCTGGGAGCGCACCATCGCCTGGTTCCGCACCTACCTGAGCTGAGGCGCGGGCGGCGTCCTCACCGGACCCGGGCGGGAATGGCTCGGGAGGTCCTGGCGATGGGGCCGGGGAGCCGGCCGTCCCGCACCGTTGGGGAGCCCGACCGGGGGGCAAGAAGCCCTCCGGGCCCGCCCTTTAACAAACCGGACCACGGCGCAGACCCTCCGATCCGCGCTCAGACGCCGCCATATCGCCTGCATCTGTGCGCCTGGGCGGAACACCCGTGCATCCAGCGCCAGTTGTGGGATGCCCCATCGATGCTACCTTTCCCGCATCAACCCCGTGGAGGACATCATGAGCTGGAACCCCGCGCTCGATCCAAGCTGCCCGACCGGCGACGCCGTCGATCAGATCGAAACCCTCATCGTCCCGCGCGCCCGCGATCTTGGCGATTTCGAGGTCCGCCGCGCGCTGCCTGCACCAAAGCGGCAGATGGTCGGCCCCTTCATCTTCTTCGACCAGATGGGGCCGGCGGAATTCGTGACGGGGCAGGGGATCGACATCCGTCCGCATCCCCATATCGGGCTGGCGACCGTCACCTATCTTTACAAGGGCAAGTTCCATCACCGCGATTCCCTGGGCACCGACCAGTGGATCGAACCCGGCGCCGTGAACCTGATGACTGCCGGCCATGGCGTCACCCATTCCGAACGCGTCGATGGCGACATGCTGAAGGCGCCCTATGACCTCTTCGGCATCCAGACCTGGATCGCCCTGCCCAAGGACCAGGAAGACAATCCCGCCGATTTCGTCCATGTCGGCAAGTCCGAACTGCCGCTGCTGGAAGGCGAGGGCAAGCAGGTCCGCCTGATCCTCGGCTCCGCCTGGGGCGAAACCGCCCCAGCCGCGACCCCGTCCGAAATGTTCTACGCCGACGCCACGCTCGAGGCCGGCGCGACCCTGCCTTTGCCCGACAATCACGAGGACCGGGGCATCTACGTGGTCGACGGCTCGGTCGAGATCGCGGGCACCTCCTATGATCCCGGCCAGATGATGGTGTTCCGCCCCGGCGACCGCATGGGCGTGCGCGCCGGTCCCGCCGGTGCGCGGCTGCTGCTGCTGGGCGGGGCGACGCTGGAAGGGCCGCGCCACATCTGGTGGAACTTCGTCGCCTCGTCGAAGGAACGGATCGAGGCCGCCAAGGAGGCCTGGCGCGAAGGCGACTGGGAACATGGCCGCTTCTCGCTGCCGCCGACCGACAAGGACGAGTTCATCCCGCTGCCTTGACAGGCCCTGGCCGGGCCGGTCCCGCGCGGGCAGGGCTGCCCCGATCCGGTCGCGATCCGGCGCTTTGGCGAAAAACTGCACCGGGCCTGCGGAAATGCGCTTGACCCCGGAGGCGGGGGGGCCTATCCCCCGCTCCACCACTGGCGGATGCCGGTGGCCAGCGCGGTTGTAGCTCAGTTGGTTAGAGTACCGGCCTGTCACGCCGGGGGTCGCGGGTTCGAGCCCCGTCAACCGCGCCACTTTCTTCCATTTCGTACGAAATGCGCAGGCGCCTTCGGGCGCTTTTGTGCGTTTTGTACAATATTCTCCGGTCCGCATGGTCGCTGTTTTGATGCCGATCCGGGGCGGCCGGTTGCGGTCGGGCAGGGGCGTCAGATGGTGATACCAAGGGCGCGGAGCAGCGGCGCGAGCCATGGCCATTCGGTGGCCATCCGGCTTGCCAGCCCTGCGAACTCGGCGGCCTTGAGTGTGAAATAACCGACCGCAGTGACCGAAACGGCTGCGCCGACCGACTTTGCGATTGCCTGCTTGGTTTCCTCGACGCTCATCCGGGCGAGATCGAGTCCCTGGTTCCGCATCCATCTGGCACCGGTCAGCGCCATCGCACCCATGGCGGAGATGACATTTGCCGCGCTGGCTCTCAGGCCCTTTGCCGCAACCGGGTCATCCGGGGCTTCCTGCGCGAAGGCCATGATATCCTCCATGGCCAAGGTCACGTCCGGCGAAACGAATGGTTCTTCATCCAGATCACCGAGCGCCTGTTCGACCTCCTGTGCGAGGGCTTCGGTCTCTTCCACGGTTGGTATCGCGGAGACTGCGTCCGCCTTGTAGGCCAGCCATTCCGGAAATCTCTCCAGCAACAGGGCCAGGGATGCCGCAAAGGCTTCGACATCGGCGGCATCCTCCTCCATCAGCACCTCCCGGGCTTCGGCGGATTGCCGGATGACGCGGTCGCCATGGGTGCCCAGGGCGATGGCGTTGACGTTGTCGTAATCCTCGCCAAGTGCGGCCGCCAAACGATCTAGCGCCTTTGCAAGACGCGGCATCGAATTGCCAATCCTTGGGCGTTGGTCTTCAAGATCGTCCAGAAAATCCTGCAAGGCGGTCCAGCCCTGTCGCGCCCGCAATTCCACGGCGCTGTCCGCGGCATGATGCGCGGCGCTCAGGCCAATGCGGTCATCGTGAATGACAACCTCGACCGGTGCGGGCTGTTGTTTTGGTAGGTCTGGTTCGGCGTTTGCGCCGGCCATTGCTTGCCCGCGCTCCCAGGTCTTGGGCCAAGGCGGAAGTGTCTTCAGGTAAGCTAGCGTCTCGGCAGTTCGCTCCGCATCATCTTCGATGCGCGATAGTTCTGCCAGCTCCGGCGTTGAGATCGCGGCAGGCGTCCCCGCGAAGTGCAGCCCCCGCCTGCGCTCGCCACCCACCCGGTCGAATTTTACCTTTGCAATGGCTCTCAGATCCGAAACCTTGCTGCCGGTAAGGTCGAGCGCTTGCAAGTTGTACAGCGCCCTCAGAGAGCCGATATCCTCGACCTCTGTGTTGCTCAGATTGAGCGTTTCAAGGCTGAGCAAGAACTGGAGTTGTGTGACGTCCCACAGTGGTGTGTCTGCCAGCGACAAGTTCAACAATCCGGAGGGTTTTTGGGATTTTCGGAAGTTGGGAATTTGTTCAACTTGGGTCCCGCTTAGGTTCAGCGTCTCAAGGCCGGGGGTTTCGAAAAGTGGTTTCGCATTCGCCACGGGACTTCCGTTAAGCCGCAATGTCTTCAGCCGTGGAAGGTGTTTGATCCGTTCAACGTCGGTTATTCGCGTGCCACCAAGCTCTAGCTCTTCCAGCGTCGATATCCGTGAGATCGTGTCTGGAAGCGTCTCAAGATCTGTCAGTTCGTTCAGGGACAATCGCGTTGCGTTGTTCTCGATTGCCCGGCTCACCAGCCGCTCCGCCTCCGCGTAATCGTCTTCCGCACTCATCACCTGCCCCACGTCACCGCCGCGCAACCTGACCCGCCAAGAATCCACCCGTCAACCTGACAAAACCCGCTTGACGCCTCCGGCCACACCCCCTATGTCCCCCTCCTACGCGCGGTTGTAGCTCAGTTGGTTAGAGTACCGGCCTGTCACGCCGGGGGTCGCGGGTTCGAGCCCCGTCAACCGCGCCACTTTCCCCCTGCCCATGATGTGCAGTGCATGGCCCAAAGGGCCGTCGACGCCATGTGCTCGCAGCGCATCGACCCGGTGCAGGCACGTACATCCCCATGGCCCCGGCCAATCCCCCGCACGCGCGCGCTCAGTAGCTGTAGCCCAGAGCGCTCTCCAGCTCCGCATCCACACGGGACCGCAGGTAGGCCATGTCCGCCTCCGTCCAGCTTGCGGGCGTCTCCGGCCGCTCCGCCACCGCGCCCTTGAACTTCGCGCCCAGCCGTTTGACCACGGGCCGGAACGCCGTCCTGGGGGGCAGGTCAAGCCCGGCCTCCAGCGCATCCAGAAACGCCTCCGGCGCCGCCACGGCCTGTTCCATCCGCACCAGCACCACGCCTTGATGCCGCTGCAGCAGGCCCAGGTGCTGCGCCAGCTTGCCCCGCCGCAGCGCGAAGAGGTCCTCGTAGATCTCGCCCGTCAGCGGATCGCGGTCCGCCTGCAACGGCTGACCCACCAGTTCGCGCACGCCGTCGATGTCGAAATAGCGCGGGCGGTCGATCACGCTGTCCCAGGGCGCGCGGATGAAATCGGAAAACGCCATCGCCTGCAGCGCCGCCACCGCATGCCAGGGCTTGGCATGCATCGACCGCGCCCAGTCCGCCGCCCCCCTGACACACACCACCACCACCAGATCCGCCGGGATCGCCAGCGCCTGCACGCCGCCATGCTTCCACCCCAGCGCCTCGACCGGCCGCAGCGGGGTGTTCCGCCCGATCAGCCGCTTGACGAAATTCGTCCCCGATGACCGTTCCCCGAACACCTGCGCCCGGCGCGGCGCGACCGGCCCGGGCCGGACGAACAGCCCGCTGTCACTGAAGCTTTCCGGCACCCATTGGCGGTTCATCCGGCGCGGTCCCCCGTTCTGCAATTCTCAATCCCCCACATGCTACGCTAAGGATTGGCAAAACAAGGGCAGAGCAGGGGCATCGCCATGCAGACCGCGGCAGCACTGACCATGGTGCGCGACGACGCCTTCTTCCTGAAGGCCTGGCTGGCCCATTACGGCACGCTTCTGGGGCGCGAGAATTGTTACATCGTGAACCACGGGCGGGGCGGGATGGTGGCCGAGCTGGCGCAGGGCTGCAACGTCATCGGCCTGCCCGGCGATCCGCACAGGAATTTCGACATCAAGCGCTGGCGCCTGCTGAACGGCATCGTGCAGGGCTTGCGCAACTATTACCGGCACGTGATCGTGGGCGACGTGGACGAGCTTGTCGTGCTGGACCCGGCCGCGGGAACCGATCTGCTGTCCTTCCTGGCCGACACGCCGGCCAAGCGCGTGCTGACCCCCCTGGGGCTTGAGGTCATCCACCGCATCGATATCGAACCCGAGCCGATCACCGGCCCGATCCTGGGGCCCCGCCGCCATGTCCGCCCGGCGCCGCATTACTCCAAGCCCTGCATCGTCTCGGTGCCGACCAAGATCGCGCGCGGCGGCCATTACACCCAGTATTCCAGGATCCACACGCCGGATCACCTGTACCTGTTTCACCTGAAGTTCTGCGATTTCGACGCCTATTGCGAGGTCATGAACCGCCGCAACGACACCGTCGCGGCGACCGGCGGCACGGTGAAAGAGGTCTCGATCGGCCGCCACTGGTTCGCCGAGGCCCGCGGCGAGGACCGCGCCGTGTTCGAGGCCTTCGCCGCGCTGCCCCTGCGCGAAGGGTTCGACATGAGCGCCACGCGCCGGCGGATGCGCCGCAGCTTCGGGCCGCGTGGCGAAACCGGCTATTTCCACTTCGACCGCCCCGAGGACGCGGCGCAATTTGTCCTGCCGGACCGGTTCTCGGGCCTGATCTGACACCTGACCCGATCCGCCGGGAGGCCCCCCGGACGGATCCCGGATCGCCCGACCCGCCCTGACCGCCCGCCCAGACCGCCCGTCCTGATCACCCGGTCAGGCGCATGGCCTGCCATTGCGGCGTGAAACCGGCCAGGGCGTGCGACGGCAATAAATCTTCACAGATTGTTATCCATGTCACAATGTCGCCGTCTTTTCGGCATTCCATGCAGTGGGAGGCCGGGCTTTGGGCCGGGACTTTGGCAAGACCCCGGTGCGTGCGGGGCAAAAGTATTTGGTTGGCAGATTTAATGAGGCTCATCAAAAACCTGATCGCGGGCGTGAATGTCTGGACATTCGTGGCGGCGCTGGCCCTCCTGTCTCTGATCGGGTTGTCCTGGACGGCCCTCCGGCAGGAGGCCGAGCTTCACCATGCCAACCTGCGCGGGCAGGTCGCGGACGTCGTGCACGAGATCGCGCACACCATCGGACGCAAGCTCGACTCGGCCGACGTGGTGGCAGACCAGCTGGTCCGCGCGGCCGGTGGCGCCGCGCGTCCGCCGCAGGATCGCGTGGCCGAGGCCGAGGCCGCGCTGAGGGCGCATAACCCCCGCGTCACCCGCGTCGCCATCGACCTCGTCGGCGCGGATGCCACGACCACCGCGCCGGACGGTTCCGTATACCGGCCCGGGGAGGTCGTGCTCGAGGGGCCGGTGACGCTGCCCGACGGGGGTGACGGCGTTGCCCTGCATCATCCGTTTTTTGCGCCCCCGGATCCGGGCGGCGCCCCGCGGCTGCTGGGCGTCATCACCTTCACCCTGCCCGAGGCCGAGCTTCTCGCGCTTCCCGAAGACAGCGGCGGCGCGGCGGGGCCGCTCATGGTCGGGCTGCGTGTCACCGGGGCGGATGGCGCCGACATCTTCGGCACCGTCGCCCCGCCCGAGGCCGCGCCGGTGATCCAGACGATCCGGCTGCCCGGCCAGACCTGGGAAATCGTCGCCAGCCCCAGGGCGGGCTGGCCCGGGCTTGTCCATCGCTACGACGGGGTGCTGGTGCTTGTCTTCGTGCTGGCCGTCTCGACCGTGGCGGGCATCGGCGGGACGCATTTCCTCTTTCACCAGCGGGACCGGTTCCACAAGATCCTCGCCAACGCGGTCGAGTCGCTGGATGTGGGCTTTGTCCTCTTCGACGAGAAGGACAGGCTGCAGATCTGCAATGCCGAGTTTCGCGATCACCTTGGGTTCGACGGGCGGTACCTCGTGCCCGGCACGGGCTATGACACGATCCTGCAGCAGACCGGGGAATTCATCGCCTCCCGGGCCGACACCGAGACCGCGCGCGACTGGGTGGCGCAGCGCATGACGGACCACGCCGGGGGGCAGGAATTCGTCATCGAAGGCCCTGACGAGACCTGGCTGAAGATCTCCGAAACCCGCACGCCCGACGGGTTTTCCGCCGCCGTCGTCACCGACATCACGGACCAGAAGAAGGGTCAGCTTCTGGCCGAGGCCGCGAACCGCCAGAAGACCGAGTTCCTCAGCAACGTCACCCATGAACTGCGCACGCCGCTGACGGTGATCGGGGGCTATGCCCAGCTTCTGTCCGACAACTGGCTGCTGCCCCAGCGCGTCGATCTCATGGACCTGATGGACGACTGCGAAAAGGGCGACGCTGCGATGCGGGAACGCGTCGCCGAATGCCGTGAAACCGTGCTCGACTACGACACGGCGGTGAAGGAATACAGCGGCAAGATCGCCGGCTCGGCGCGGCACATGCTGGCCATGATCAACGATCTGCTCGACTGGACCCGGCTGGAACGCGAGGCGGTCGAGCTGGACCGCGACTATGTCGATGTGGCCGGCTTCGTGACCGCTGCGCTTGCCGACATGCACCCCCTGGCCGAGGCGAAGGGGCTGGAGCTGACCGGCGCGCATGACGATTGCGTGGTCCTGGCGGATGTCCGGCGCCTGCGGCAGGTGCTGTTCAATCTGGTCGGCAACGCGGTGAGGTTCACCGAAAACGGGAGGATCCGGATCGAGGCGCGCCTGCGCGGCGAGCGTCTCGTGCTCAGCGTCGAGGACACGGGCTGCGGCATCCCCGGGCCCGAGCTTGACCGGATCTTCGAGCGCTTCCACCGGGTCGACAATTCCGACACGCGCGAACATGGCGGCTTCGGCATCGGCCTCTCGATCGTGCGCGAGATCGTGACGCGCCATGGCGGCTCGATCACCGTGGAGAGCCGCCTGGGCGAGGGCAGCCGCTTTACCGTCGAGCTGCCCGACGCCTCCGTCGCCGTCCCCGATCGGGACCGGATGGTCTGCCGGTCCTGACCGGCGGGCAAGGGGAGGCCTTTGCGCGGGGGAGGCCGGGACGGGCGCCCCCACTCGCCCCCGGCCGGTCAGGGCCTCTGGCCCGCAGCCACAGCTCCAGGACATCATGGGGCAGGCCGGGGCCCAGAGGCCGCAGCCGCTGCACCCCGCCCCGCAGCGCGCGTGTCCGGCTGGGTGCCCGAAGGCGTCACACCTCCTTGCGCTGCGCCTGCGGTCCGGGTCAGGCCCGGGCCCAGCCGCCACCATTCCCTAACACTTGGTAAATCCGTGGCTGCAACCCATTGAAAACATTAAGGCCAACAGATGTCCCACGCGTGGGACACCCCCGGCCTCATGTCGACCCCAGGAAGGCCCTGAGCGCTGCCAGCGTCTCATCCGGAGATTGCTCGATGAAGAAATGCCCGCCCGGGATCGCCTCGGTCTGCATGTCGCTCAGCCGCTCCGTCCAGGTGGCGGGCACGTCGTAATGCCGCGCCATCGCCCCCTGCGCCCCGTAAAGCACCAGCGCCGGGCAGGGCACCCGCCGCTTCAGGTCCTTCCGGTCGGCCTCCAGGTCCAGCGTCAGCGCCGCCCGGTAATCGTCGCACATCGCCGCGATCACCACCGGCCGCCGCCAGCTCTGCCGGTACAGCTCCAGCGCGGCGGCCGGGAAGTCCGACAGCTCTGCCTTTCCGAAGCCCAGCAGGCAGCGTTCAAAATACCGATCCGGATCGGCCGCGATCATCTGCTCGGGAAACGGCGCCGGCTGGGCCAGGAAGAACCAGTGATAATAGGCCGCCGCTACCTCCGCCGTCAGATGCCTCAGCAGGTGACGGGTCGGCACGATATCCATCAGCGTCAGGCTCAGCAGCCGCTTTCCATGATCCAGCCCCATCCGGTGCCCCGTCCGCGCGCCCCGGTCATGGCCCACCAGGTGGAACCGCTCGAACCCCAGCGCGCTCATCAGCGCCGCCTGGTCCGCGGCCATCTCGCGAAAGGTCATCCCCTCGACACCCCCGGGCGCCGAGCTTTCGCCATAGCCCCGCAGATCCGCCGCGATCACCGTGTAGTCCCGCGCCAGCTTCGGCGCGATCTCGCGCCACATGGCCCGCGTCTGCGGAAACCCGTGCAACAGAAGCACCGGCGCGCCCTGACCGCCCCGGGAATACCCGATCCGCTGCCCGTTCACCTCGGCCACCTCGTGGCTGAACCCCGGGATCACCTCCATCATGCGCGCCTCCTTTCTGCATCCGTCCGAAGGTGCCCTTCCGCCACCGCCCGGGTCAATGCACCATGACCCCCCAAAAAAAACGACAGAAGCAGCAGAGAGACCCCCTGCTGCTTCACCTTTGTCCAAATACTCATGCCCCGCAGGGGCACCCCGTCACTCCGACAGGGCCGCCAGCACCCGCGCCCAGGAACGCGTGCCCTTGTGGAAGCTCTCCACGTCGTATTTCTCGTTCGGCGAATGGATCTGGTCGTCGTCCTTGCCGAAGCCGATCAGCATCGGCGTCACGTCCAGCAGCCGGGCGAAATGCCCCGCGATGGGGATCGACCCGCCGCAGCCGATGAAGGCCGCCTCGTCCGGCCATTCGTCCGACAGCGCCCTGCGCGCCGCCTCGAAAGCCGGGTCCGACGTGTCGAAGGCCCCCGCGCGCGAGGCGCCGTGGGCCTTGAATTCCACCGAGCAATCGGGCGGCACCATCCCCTTCACCATCGCGCGGAAGTTTTCGCGGATTTCCAGCGGGTCCTGGTCCCCCACCAGCCGGAACGAGATCTTGGCGGAGGCCTGCGACGGCAGCACCGTCTTGAAGCCGTCGCCGGTATAGCCGCCGATGATCCCGTTCACCTCGCAGGTCGGCCGCGACCAGATCTGCTCCAGCGCCGAGAAGTCCTTCTCGCCCGCCGCCTCGCTCAGGTCCACGCCGCCCAGGAAGGACCGCGCGTCAAATCCCAGTCCCGACCATTGCTCCTTCTGCTCTTCCGAAATCTCCGGCACGCCGTCGTAAAAGTTCGGCACGGTGATCCGGCCGTTCTCGTCATGCAGCGAGGCGATGATCTTCGACAGCACCCGGATCGGGTTGATCGCCGGCCCGCCGAACATGCCCGAATGCAGGTCCTTGGACGCGGCGGTGATGGTCAGCTCCTCGCCCAGCAGCCCGCGCAGCATGGTGGTGATCGCCGGCACGCGGCTGTCGAAGAGGCCGGTGTCGCAGATCAGCGCGAGATCCGCCTTCAGCTCCTCGGCGTTCTCTTTCATGAAGGGCACCAGCGAAGGCGAGCCGCTCTCTTCCTCGCCCTCGAAGAAGAAGGTGATGCGGCAGGGCAGGGTGCCGTTGACGGCCTTCCAGGCGCGGCAGGCCTCGACAAAGGTCATCAGCTGGCCCTTGTCATCGGCCGCACCGCGACCGCGGATGACGCGGCCTTTCGCGGTGTCCTGGATTTCCGGGTCGAACGGGTCCCGGTTCCACAGGTTCAGCGGATCGACCGGCTGCACGTCATAGTGTCCATAGAACAGCAGATGCGGTCCGTCGCCCTCGACGTGGCCCACCACCATCGGATGGCCCGGCGTCTCGCGCTTGCCGGCCGCCACGCCCAGCGACTTGAGATCGGCCACAAGCCAGTCGGCGGCGCGGTCGCACTGATCCTTGTAGGCGGGATCGGTCGAGATCGAGGGAATGCGCAGCAGCTCCATCAGGCGGTCGAGGGAAGCGTCGAGATCGCTGTCGATTCGGGACAGCACGGCGTCGAGGGACATGAGCGAAACCTATCGTTGGTGGAACGCGGCGACCCTATCAGGCCCGCGCGCCGCGTCCAGTGGGCCGGCCCGGCGCCGCGCCGTCAGGCGGGGCGCCGGGCGGGGCAACTGGGCGCCGGGCGGGGCGGGGGCCGTCCGTCCCCTTTCCGCGCCGCCTGTTTCCGATCGGAACGCCAGGTTTCTTCATGCGCTCCCGGGACGATTGATCCACGTCAAGGATGCGACATAGGTGCAGGGTCTACTGACTTGCTATCGAGATACCGGATCTTTAGGTATTTCGGAGTTTACAAGCCACGGGTCCCGCCGATTGCGGCGGGAAAGGGTGAGAGCCCGCAGCAGGAGACGAGACGTTGGACTATGCCGCCCAGCTTGAAAGCGCCATCGACCGCTTGCACGAGGAAGGGCGCTATCGCACCTTCATCGATATCGAGCGTCATCGCGGCGACTTTCCCCACGCAACCTGGACCCGCCCAGACGGGACCCAGCACGATGTGACGGTGTGGTGCGGCAACGACTACATCGGCATGGGCCAGCACCCCGTCGTGCTCGACGCGATGCACGAGGCGATCGACGCCTCGGGCGCCGGCTCCGGCGGGACGCGCAACATTTCCGGCACCACGGTCTTCCACAAGAGACTGGAGGCCGAGCTTGCCGACTTGCACGGCAAGGAATCGGCGCTGCTCTTCACCTCGGCCTACATCGCCAACGATGCCACGCTGTCGACCCTGCCAAAGCTCTTCCCGGGCCTCATCATCTATTCCGATGCGCTCAACCACGCCTCGATGATCGAGGGGGTGCGCCGCAACGGCGGGGCCAAGCGGATCTTCCGCCACAACGACCTGGACCATCTGCGCGAGCTGCTTCAGGCCGATGATCCGGCTGCGCCGAAACTGATCGCCTTCGAGTCGGTTTATTCGATGGACGGCGATTTCGGGCCAATTGAAGCAATTTGTGACCTCGCCGATGAATTTGGTGCCCTGACCTATATCGACGAGGTTCACGCCGTCGGAATGTACGGCCCGCGCGGCGCCGGGATCGCCGAACGCGACCGGCTGATGCACCGTCTCGACATCATCAACGGGACCCTCGCGAAGGCCTATGGCGTGATGGGCGGCTATATCGCGGCCAGCCACAAGATGTGCGATGCGATCCGGTCCTATGCCCCCGGGTTCATCTTCACCACCTCGCTGCCGCCCTCCGTCGCGGCCGGTGCGGCGGCCTCGGTGGCCTTCCTGAAACGTGCGCCGGAGCTGCGCGAGAAGCATCAGGAACAGGCCAAGATCCTGAAAACGCGGCTGAAAGCCCTGGGTCTGCCCTTTATCGACCATGGCTCGCACATCGTGCCCGTGATCGTCGGCAACCCGGTGCACACCAAGATGCTGTCGGACATGCTGCTTTACGATTTCGGCATCTATGTCCAGCCGATCAACTTCCCCACCGTCCCCCGCGGAACCGAGCGTCTGCGTTTCACGCCCTCGCCGGTGCACAGCCCCAAGGACATGGACAGGCTGATCGGCGCGCTGGATTCGCTCTGGGCACATTGTGCGCTCAATCGCGCCGAATTGGCCGGCTGACGCCGCGACTTCTTCGCAGCAACATGGGCCTGTGTTAACGTCCCCTTAAAACAAGGCGGTATCGAATCGAGATCTGATTCGAGCGTCATGGGACATGGGGCATACTGGCAATGATCGGGCGGCGTGATCCACGCAGGACTACCGAACATCCGGACGGCGAGGTTGCCGACCGGATCAAAAGCTTTGATGATTTCGAGCTCAAGCTCGGAGACGTCATGCGGGGTGAGCGGGCCACGATGGGCAAGTCCCTTCTGGACGTTCAGCGCGAGCTTCGCATCAAGGCCACCTACATCGCCGCGATCGAGAATTCGGATCCCTCTGCCTTCGACACGCCGGGCTTCATCGCGGGCTACGTGCGATCCTACGCGCGCTACCTGAACATGGACCCGGAACAATGCTTTGCCGCCTTCTGCGAGGAAAGCGGCTTTTCCGTCGCCCATGGCATGTCGGCCGAGGCGTCTAGCGTGCGCAAGACACCGGTGCCGATGCGGGTCAGCCGCCGGAAGGCCCAGGTGGAAAACGACCCGTTCCTGTCGCCGAAGCTGCCCTTCGCGCCGTCCGGCTCCAGTTTCTGGTCCGATTTCGAGCCGCGTGCGCTGGGTTCGATGCTGGTGCTGGTCGCGCTGATCGGCGGGATCGGCTACGGCGGCTGGATGGTGCTGAAACAGGTTCAGCAGGTGCAGCTTTCGCCGGTGGAACAGACCCCGGTGGTGCTGTCGGATCTCGATCCGCTGGACGCGGCCGCCGCCCGCAGCGGGGGCGCCGAGGATCCCGCGACCGCCGCCGCGCCCACGGCCGAGGCGATGGACCGGCTGTATCGCCCCGCCGCGCTGGATCTGCCGGTTCTCGTGGCGCGCGACGCGCCGATCTCGACCCTGGACCCCGACAAGGTCGGCACCCTGATGCCAAGCGCGCTGCCAGAGGTCGACCTGGCCGATGCCACCCCGCAGGGTCCGCATCCGCTGCCGGCCGGCGCGACCCCGCAGGTGGTCGAGGATGCCGCGCCGACGCTGGTGATGGTGGCCGTGCGCCCGTCCTGGGTAAGGGTCCGCAGCGCCGACGGCTCGGTGATCTACGAAGGCATCATGGAGCCCGGCGAAACCTATGACGTGCCCGCAACCGAAGAGCCGCCGACCCTGCGCGCCGGTGAATCCGGCGCCGTCTACTTCGTGATGAACGGCGCGCATTACGGCCCGGTGGGTCCGTCCGGCACGGTCACATCGAACATCCCGCTCTCGATTCCCGAAGTGTCGGATCGCTACCAGGTCGCCGATCTCGGTGCCGACAGGGACCTGGCCCGCGTCGTGGCCGAGGCGCAGACCATCTCCGTGGAGCCCTGACCGGTTCCCAGGCCACGTGGGGCTGCCACAGCGCGGCCCCGGATCCATATGGCAAGCCATTGACCGTGCACCGGTCTTCGCCAGCCCGTTTCATCCCATGACAGACACCCGTTGACCAGCGCCCCGACCCGGGCGCCTGCCGTCACCGAAGCCGTGTGGCGTCGCCAAGGCGGCGGGCGCCGATCCGAAGGCGCTCATTGCCACGCGCGGCCTTGAAGACTATCTAGCGGGTAAGCATTCCGAGGAGGCGCTCATGTCGCTGAACCACGTCCGCCCGTGGCGCAACATCTACCGCCGCACGTCCCGGCAGATCATGGTCGGCAACGTCCCAGTGGGGGGCGATGCGCCGATCTCGATCCAGACCATGACCAACACGCCCACCACCGACGTGGCCGCCACCGTGGCCCAGGTGCAGGCAGCGGCTGAGGCAGGGGCGGATATCGTCCGCGTCTCGGTCCCGGACGAGGCGTCGTCCAGGGCGCTGAAGGAGATCGTGCGGGAAAGCCCCGTGCCGATCGTGGCGGACATCCATTTCCACTACCGCCGCGGGATCGAGAGCGCGGAGGCGGGCGCGGCCTGCCTGCGGATCAACCCGGGCAATATCGGCGACGAGAAGCGGGTAAAGGAGGTCATCGCGGCGGCGCGGGACCATGGCTGTTCGATGCGGATCGGGGTCAACGCCGGCTCGCTGGAGCGGCACCTGCTGGAGAAATATGGCGAACCCTGCCCGGAGGCGATGGTGGAATCGGGGCTGGAGCATATCCGGATCCTAGAGGACAACGATTTCCACGAGTTCAAGATTTCGGTGAAGGCCTCGGACGTGTTCCTGTCGGCGGCGGCCTACCAGGGCATCGCCGAGGCGACGGACAAGCCGATCCATCTGGGCATCACCGAGGCGGGCGGGCTGACCAGCGGCACGATCAAGTCGGCGATCGGGCTGGGCAACCTGCTGTGGATGGGGATCGGCGACACGCTGCGGGTCTCGCTCTCGGCGGATCCGGTCGAAGAGGTCAAGGTCGGCTACGAGATCCTGAAAAGCCTCGGGCTGCGGCACCGGGGGGTCAACATCATCTCCTGCCCGTCCTGCGCGCGGCAGGGGTTCGACGTCATCAAGACGGTCGAGGCGCTGGAAAAGCGGCTGGAGCATATCAAGACCCCGATGAGCCTGTCGATCATCGGCTGCGTGGTCAACGGGCCGGGAGAGGCCCTGATGACCGACGTTGGATTTACCGGCGGCGGGGCCGGGTCGGGGATGGTGTACCTGGCCGGCAAGGCAAGCCACAAGATGTCCAACGAGCAGATGATCGACCATATCGTGGAAGAGGTCGAGAAGAAGGCCGCCGAGCTGGACGCCGCGCCCGAAGCGGCCGAGTGACGGACACTGTCCCACGCGTGGGACACTTGGCGGGTTTAATGATTTCAATGGCTTGCAGTCGCGCCTTTACTTTTCGTTAAGATCTGGCCCGTCAGCAGGATGGGTCTGTCGCCGGCACCAGTCGGCGCGCTGCGCGCCGGCATCCGCGCGAAATGCGCGCCCGACACGCGGGGCGGCGGACCGGACAGGACCGGCCGGGGCGGGTGCGCACGTCCGGGCGCCAGTGCGGTCCCGAACGATGCCCTGCCACTTTATACCCTGACGGAAGGGAACGCAGCGGCGGTTCGCGGGTTTGTCTTCAAAGGAGGCGCCCATGACCCGCACCGTATCCCGTATCACGTCCCATGCCGAAGACATGCTGCCCGAGCGGCTGCGCGACCCTCTGCCCGAGGCGCGGCCGCACCGTATCTCTCCGATTGCCTATGCCGGTGGCATGCTGGCGCTGGGCGCCGCGCTGCTGATCGCCAAGCCGAAGATCGGCCGGGTGCCGGAGCCGAAACAGGGCGGAGATGTCCCGCGCCGCAGCCGCGTGCGCCGCGCCGCCCAGGTGGGCCGCGACGGGGCGCAGACCTTTGCGCCCTCGAACGTCACCGATTCCATCGGGCGGTCTCTGATGATCGGCGGCACGGCCCTGCTGCTGACCCGGATCCTGGACGAGATGAGCGGGCGGGACGGGCAATAAGCCCGGGCAGGACGCCGCGCCCGCGCCGCATGAAGGCACACACAGGAAGGCCGCACCGTGACATCCGGCGCGGCCTTTGTTCCTTGTGGTCCCTGGCGGCCGGGCGCGTCATCGGGCGAAGAAATCGAATACGGCAGGTTCGGAGGGCGTTGTACGGGGTCAAATGTGCCACGCCAAGCGACGTGATGCCGCCCCTGTGACCGGACCTGCGGTCTGTCCGGACGTGAAGAGGCCGATCCCGACAGAGAGGGCCGGTACAGAGTGGCAGATATACAGGGCAGGTACATGGTAGGCCCGGCAGGACTTGAACCCGCAACCAAAGCGTTATGAGCGCTCTGCTCTAACCAATTGAGCTACAGGCCCGCCTGACCCATTGGGGTAGCATGATCGCCGGCGGCGTCAAGCCTTGACGCGCGCCTTGGCATTGCAAGCCTGCGGCCAATGGACTACGCCGCGCCGGTAGACGTGAAAACAGCCCGACCGGGGCAGGAGAGCCGCGATGAGCGAGACCAAGAACGGGATGACCTATGCCGAGGCAGGGGTCGATATCGATGCGGGCAACGCCCTGGTCGACCGGATCAAGCCGGCGGCGGCCTCGACGAACCGCGCCGGGGTGATGTCGGGCCTGGGCGGGTTCGGCGCGCTGTTCGACCTGAAGGCGGCGGGCTACGACGATCCGATCCTGGTGGCGGCGACCGACGGCGTGGGCACCAAGCTGCGCATCGCGATCGACACCGGAGAGGTCGACGGCGTGGGCATCGACCTGGTGGCCATGTGCGTCAACGACCTGGTCTGCCAGGGGGCGGAGCCGTTGTTCTTCCTGGATTACTTCGCCACCGGCAAGCTGGAGACCGAAAGCGCCGCGCGCATCGTCGAGGGCATCGCCGAGGGCTGCCGCCAGGCCGGCGCCGCGCTGATCGGCGGCGAGACGGCCGAGATGCCGGGCATGTACCCGGCGGGCGATTTCGACCTGGCGGGCTTTGCCGTGGGCGCGATGGAGCGCGGCTCGGCCCTGCCGGCGGATGTGGCGAAAGGCGACGTGCTGCTGGGGCTGGCCAGCGACGGGGTGCATTCGAACGGCTATTCGCTGGTGCGCCGGCTGGTCGAGGCCGAGGGCCTGCACTGGGAGGCCGCGAGCCCGTTCAGCAACGGCCGGCTGGGGGCCGCGCTGCTGGCGCCGACGCGGGTCTATGTGAAGCCCTGTCTTGAGGCGATCCGCGCGGGCGGCGTGCACGGGCTGGCGCATATCACCGGCGGCGGGCTGACCGAGAACCTGCCGCGCATCCTGCCCGAGGGGCTGGGCGCGGAGATCGACCTGGGGTCGTGGAAGCTGCCCCCGGTGTTTGCCTGGATGCAGGGCGCGGGCGGCATCGCCGAGGCCGAGATGCTGAAGACCTTCAACTGCGGCATCGGCATGGTTTTGGTTGTGGCCGCCGACCGGGCCGAGGCCCTGGCGGATCTGCTGGGCGAGGCCGGAGAGACGGTGCACCGGCTGGGCGAGGTCACGGCCGGCGAGGGGATCCGCTATACCGGCACGCTCGCATGAGCGGGGCGCGCGTTGCCATCCTGATCTCGGGCGGTGGCACCAACATGGCGGCGCTGGTCGACAGCATGGGCGAGGACCATCCGGGCCGCCCCGTGCTGGTCGTGTCGAACCGGGCCGATGCCGGAGGGCTGGAGAAGGCGCGCGCGCGGGGTGTCGAGACCGTCGTCGTGGATCACCGGGGCTTTGCGGATCGCGAGAGTTTCGAGGCGGCGGTGACGGCGGAGCTGGAGAAGGCGGAGGCGGACGTGGTCTGCCTCGCCGGGTTCATGCGGGTGCTGACGCAAAGCTTCGTAAGCCGGTGGGAGGGGCGGATCCTGAACGTGCATCCCTCGTTGCTGCCGAAGCACCGGGGGCTGAACACCTATGCGCGGGCGCTGGCGGCCGGGGACACGGAATACGGCGCGACGGTGCATGTGGTGACGGCCGAGCTGGACGACGGGCCGATCCTGGGGCAGGTGCGGCTGCCGATCGAGCCGGGGGACACGGCCGAGGAGATGAAGGCGCGGCTGGGGCCCTGGGAGCATCGGCTGTATGTCGCGGTGCTGCGCCGATTCGCGGGCGGAGAGCCGGGCGTGGTGCAGTTGCCCTAGGGGCACAATACCCAAGCTTTTCAAATTGCCTTGAATGCCTTATTAAGAGCCCGGTTGGACGGATGCGTCCCGCGGGCCAAAGGGCTGTGCGACGTGCCCCGGCCGACGAGAAATGCGGATTGCATTGGGCCGGGACCGAACGCGCGCCCAGCGGACCGATACCCGATACGTACCCCAGGGCCGACCGTTTGAACGTCCCCCGGGGCCGCTGACAGACAGGCCCCTGCGGGCTGATAACAAGAACGAAGTAGACCCATCGCGCATGAAGACAATCACGAAGACCGAGGAGCTGGCGGCGTTCTGTGAAACTGCGGCGGAGCAATTCTATGTCACGGTCGACACGGAGTTCCTGAGGGAGCGCACCTATTATTCGAAGCTCTGCCTGATCCAGCTGGCGCATCCCGGTGAGGGCGACAACGCCGTGCTGGTCGATCCGCTGGCCGGCGAGCTGGACCTGGAGCCGCTTTACGCGCTGTTCCGCGACACCTCCGTGGTGAAGGTGTTCCATGCCGCGCGCCAGGATCTTGAAATCTTCTGGGTGGCCGCGGGGCAGTTTCCGACGCCGCTCTTCGACACGCAGGTCGCGGCGATGGTCTGCGGCTTCGGCGAGCAGGTGGGGTACGAGACGCTGGTGCGCAAGATCTGCAAGCAGTCGCTGGACAAGACCTCGCGCTTTACCGACTGGTCGCGGCGGCCGCTGAGCGAGGCGCAGAAGACCTATGCGCTGGCCGATGTCACGCATCTGCGGCAGATCTACGAGTTTCTCCGCGATGAGCTGGAGCGCACCGGGCGCACGGCCTGGGTCGAGGAAGAGCTGCAGATCCTGACCCATCCCGACACCTACGAGGTCGATCCGCAAAGCGCCTGGCAGCGGATCAAGACGCGGACGAATTCGCCGCGCTTCCTGGGGCTGGTGCGTGAGCTGGCCGCGTTCCGCGAGGATTACGCGCGGACCAACGACGTGCCGCGCAGCCGGGTGTTCAAGGACGACGCGCTGATCGAACTGGCCTCGACCAAGCCGAAGACGATGCAGGACCTGGGCCGGTCGCGGCTGTTGCTGCGCGAGGCGCGCAAGGGCGTGATCGCCGACGGGATCCTGGCGGCGGTGGAGCGTGGCCTGACCATGGACAATGCCGACCTGCCCGCGCCGGACCGCTCGCGCGAGAAGCTGCAGGTGAACCCGGCGCTGGCGGACCTGCTGCGGGTGCTGCTGAAGGCCAAGAGCGAGGCGTCGGACGTGGCGCCGCGCCTGATCGCGCCGGCGGCGGAGCTGGACGCGATCGCGGCGGGGCAGCGGGATCTGCCGTCGCTGCGCGGCTGGCGCCGCGATGTCTTCGGCACGGATGCGCTGCGGCTGTGCGAGGGCGAGATCGCGCTGGGCGCCAAGGGCGACCAGGTCAAGATCGTGGAACTGGCGCGCTAGAGGCGCGCCGGTCCACCGCCGCGTCGCGGCTGCCTGTCATGCAGAGGGCCCCTTCGGGGCAGGCAGGGGCGCGGTCCGGGTCTAGCGGCGGCGGGATTCGCGGGCGTTCTGGGCGCCGGTCACGCGGATGACGCTGGCGGCCGAGAGATGCTGCTGCGTCACCGTGCGGGCGACCGAGACGGTGCGCGTGGCCTGGTCGCCGAAACCCGTGGCCTCGTTGGGGTATTTCACCACGAAGCGATAGCTCAGCACGCCGTCGACGGGTTCTTCGTCGTAGGTGTCGGGGATCAGGCGGGCATCATAGGCGCCCTGGCGCGAGGCCAGCCCTTCGACCCGGATGATGGCGCCGGCGACCGTGCGCTCTATCTCCATCGAGACGATCTGGTCGATCGGCACCCCGTCCACGGCGACCTGGTTGCCGGCGAGGAATTCGCGGGCGCTCTTGTTGTCGGGAAGCAGCGGGTTGGTGTTGGTGGTGAACTCGGCCGGGCTCACCTCGGCCGCGCGGGAGCGGCCGAACCAGTTCGACGGGTTCACGCGGGCATCGCTCCAGCCGGAGCAGGCCGAAAGCGCGGTAGCGGCCGCCAGAAGTGCAAGCACCGTGGCGCGCGTGGCCGGTCGTGTCATGTCGTGCCCCTGTCTTGGTCGTGGTCTCTGGCCTAGCGCATCCGCCCCGCCTTGAAAAGCGCCAAGACGGGTTGTAGGGGTCGGACGGTGCGCCGGGACGGTCGGTTCCGGCCGGCGGCAGGGGAGATCCGGGCATGGCCAGTCAAGCCTTTGAAGCGATTGTCGAAGATTTCGAGTTCCTCGAGGACTGGGAGGACCGTTATCGCTATGTCATCGAACAGGGCAAGGCGATGGAGCCGCTGGACGACGCGCTGAAGGTGCCGGCGACCAAGGTCGAGGGCTGTGCGAGCCAGGTCTGGCTGCACCCGGTGATCGAGGACGGCAAATTCCATTTCGACGGCGACAGCGACGCGATGATCGTGCGCGGGCTGATCGCGGTTCTGCGGTCGCTTTACAACGGGCTTGAGGTTGCCGAGGTGCCCGGCGTGGATGCCAGGGCCGAGATGTCGCGCCTGGGGCTGGACGAAAACCTGTCGTCGCAGCGCTCGAACGGGCTGCGCGCGATGATCGAACGGATCCGGACGGTCGCGGCCGCGGCCTGATCCGGCGTTGGTGTTTCTGGCTGGCCGGTGATCCGGGGGCGCTGCCCCCGTCCTCCGTTGGAGGACTCCCCCGGAGGTATTTGGGCAAAGATGAAGATGGACGCCGGACCTTGCTCCAAGCGTGGGATGGTGCGGCCTGCTTTTGCAATCAAGAGGGTGCAGCGTCGGATTAACGATACGTCCCGGAGTCTTCGTGGAACGCTCCTGTCTTCATCTTTGTAAAAATACTCAATCCGTCCTCTCCGGCAGCACAGGCCTCGGGTCAGAGCGCGCCGAGCGCTGTCGTGAGGTCGCCGTAGCCGGTAAAGCGCCGTTCGAAGGCGAGGCCGAGGCGGTCGGCGCAGGCGCGGGCCTTTTCGGTCAGGGCCGGGTCGTCGGTCTGGGCCTGGTAGACCAGTTTCGTGTAATGGCCGAAATACATCTCGCGCAGTTCCGGGTGACGGTCGAGGCCGAGCGGTTTCCAGACGAAGGCATCGAATTGTCTGACCAGGAAATCCGTGAGGTAGAAGGCGGTGAATTCCTCTTCGGCGCGGGCCTGGAAGGCGCTATTGCCTTCGAAGAAGCTGTAGCAATGGGGGCCTTCGACCATCTCCAGCCCCAGTCGGTCGCACAGCGCGCGCAGCTGGCCGCCGGTCCCGCAATCGGCGTAGACGACGAAGATGTCGTCATAGTCGGCGCGGTATTTCGCGACCGCCGCTTCGACGGCCGGCGGGATGCGGTCGGGGTGGTTGTGCAGGATCGCGGGCAGGCAGGCGAGGTCCAGGTGATCCCAGCCGTTTGCCGTGGTCAGATCGAGTATCTCGCGCGCGAGAGCCCCGCAGGCCAGCAACAGGACGCGGCCGTGACGGGCGGGCGCCATGCCGTCGCGCGTCAGGCGATCGGGGTCGGGCAGGGGGCCCTGGGGGTGGATCGGCTGGTCTGACACAATTCTAACCTCTCCGTGCACGGAATGTCGTGTTTCTTGGCTTTGCGCTACGTCACCCCAGATGGGGTCCACCGGGATGTTCCGGACGCCAGGAGTTTTGCACATGACCGAAACAACAGCCACCGCCCGCCCGCTTTTCCCGAAACCCGGCATCGCCGTGCTGGGGGCGATGTTCATTGCCGGCGCCGCGGCCACCATGGCCTTTGACCTGTGGGGGCAGCTGATCAGCCCCGGGATCGGCTGGGCCGCGTTGTCGCCGCACGGGCTGGCGCGCAGCCTGCTTGGGAGCTTCGGCCTGCCGAACGGCGATTTCGCGGGCTACTTCGTCCATTTCTACCTTGTCGGCCTGCTGGGCTATCCGCTGGGCTGGCTTTACGTGTTCCGCCCGGCCTGGCGCCTGGTGATCGGTGAGCGGCTGGCGTGGATCGTGCCGGCGGCGGTCTATGGCTTCGGGCTTTGGGTCTTTGCCATCGGCGGGATCACGGCGGTGGCCGGGTTGCCGTTCTTCCTGAATTTCACCGGAATCACCTGGGTCGCGCTGATCGGGCATGTTCTGTACGGCGTGGTCCTTGTGGCGGTGCTGCGCCTGATCGGGCAGCGCTGAAAGATCCCGTCATGTCCCGGGCAGGAAGCGGTCGAGCAGGGCCTCGGCAACGAGGGCGACCGTGGCCCGGGCCGTGTCGGGATCGGTGCGGGCGATGTCGAAGAGGGCGATCATCGCCTCGCTGCCCGTGGCCAGTGTCAGGGCCGTGACCAGCGCGTCGAGCTCGGGCTCGGGCAGGCCGGCATCCTGCAGGGCGGCGCGGAACATCTGTACCCGGCGCGCGCCACGGCGCTGGCGCGGCGCGCCGTTCTCGGCCGCCCAGGCATCGAGGTTGCGCGCCAGGAAGTTGCGGAAGGCCGCCTCGTGCGCCACCGAGAGGTCGAAGATGTAGAGGCTGACCGCCAGAGCCCGGGCGCGCGGCGTGTCGCAGCCGGCGACGACATCCTCGTAGGGGGCCACTTCGAGCGCGAGGCCGGCCTCGGCAACCAGCAGGCTGGGATCCGAGAAATAGCGATAGGCCGTGGCCTTCGAGATGCCGGCCTCGTCGGCGGCGCGCTGCACGGTGACGGGGATGCCATCGGCGATCAGGCTGCGCGTGGCGTCCAGCAACGCTTCGCGCGTACGGGCCTTCTGGGCAGTGCGGGGGCGGGTCATGGGGGACTTTCGGCTTTATGAGACTATTGTCTCTTAAAGAGACATGTGTATCATAAAGGAATCGTAGCACGTTTCAACCGAGGCCAGAGATGCTGGACAGCAATCACAGAACTTACGAGACGCTGGGAATTCTCATGAAGTTTCATGCCTTCCCGGCGGAGGTGATGGGGAAATTCTGCCTGGTGGAGGCGGTCGTGCCGCCCGGGCTGGGGGCGCCGCCGAACCATCACGCGGGTGAGACGGAGGCGTTCTTTGTCCTGGAGGGGGCGATCGACTTCACCGTGGAGGGGGAGCATCGCCATGCGACTGCCGGGGAGTACGTGGCGATCCCCGACGGGGCGGTGCATGCCTTCCGCGCGGCAGGAGAGACGCCGGCGCGCGTGCTGATCCTGAATGCGCCGGGCAACATGCACGAGGCGTTCTTCACGCAGCTGGGCACGCCGGTGGATGCGGACAAGACGGCGCCTGACCCCATGGACGGACCGCCGGACGTGGCGGCGGTGGCGCGCATTGCGACGGACGTGGGCATGACCATCCTGCCGCCGCGGGGCTGAGGCCTTGCCGTCGGGGGGGGCATCGCCAAGGCGCCCCGCGACGGGGCGCTGAAACGCAAACCGGCGGCGAAAGGGCCGCCGGCTGTCATTCCGGAAAAGACCTGCGGTCAGGGGCTGCCGTCAGCCGGCGGCCATCTGGTTGTGCTTGCGGGCGATGAAATCTTTCGCCGTCTCCACCGCCACGGCGGCATCGCGGCAATAGGCGTCGGCGCCGATCGCACGGCCGAATTCCTCGTTCAGCGGCGCGCCGCCCACCAGCACGATATAGTCGTCGCGGATGCCCTGTTCCTTCATCGTGTCGATCACGACCTTCATGTAGGGCATCGTCGTGGTCAGCAGGGCGGACATGCCGAGGATGTCGGCCTCTTCCGCCTTGATCGCCTCGATGTAATCCTCGACCGGGTTGTTGATGCCGAGATCCACGATCTCGAACCCGGCGCCTTCCATCATCATCGACACGAGGTTCTTGCCGATGTCGTGGATGTCGCCCTTGACGGTGCCGATCACCATTTTGCCCATGCGCGGCGCACCGGTCTCGGCCAGCAGCGGCTTCAGGATGAACATGCCACCCTTCATCGCGTTGGCCGCCAGCAGCACCTCGGGGACGAAGAGGATCCCGTCGCGGAAATCGTTGCCGACGATGGTCATGCCACCGACCAGCGCCTCTGTCAGGATCTTGTAGGGCGCCCAGCCGCGTTCGAGCAGGATATTCACGCCCTCCTCGATCTCCTCTCTGAGACCGTCGTAGAGGTCGTCGAACATCTGCTGGACGAGCTCGTCGTCGTCGAGTTCGGAAAGGATGATATCGTCTTCTTCGTCGGACATGAGAGTGTATCCTGATGCGACCGGCCCGGTCGCCCGGCCCTGGATTGGTTCCGTTCTGATGGCTCTGCCCCGTCGCGACTGCACTGTTTGCGACACGAAGGGCGCCTCTTACGACCTCTATGGGGGAATAGGGTAAAAGTGAAATGAGGATTTTGCACAAAGACCATCAGTTCCTTGCAATTGTTCTTATTTTGTTCCATCTCTCGCTCATGTCACAGGCAGAAACGCAGTCCGGATTCATCGACAGGGACCGACGCCGGGGGCGCGGCGCGGCCAGCAATGCCGCCGGGCGGTTCGATCTGGCCCGCCAGGAGGAGCATGACGGGTGGGACATCCCCGAGGATCGTCCCTCCTTCGTGACCGAGGTGCGCGAGGAGGTGCCGAAAAGCGTCATCACCTACAACCGCTCGCCCGATCTGCCCTTCGACCGGTCGATCAACCCCTACCGGGGCTGCGAACACGGGTGCATCTATTGCTTCGCCCGGCCCAGCCACGCCTACCTGGGCCTGTCTCCGGGGCTGGATTTCGAAACCCGGCTGGTGGCCCGGCCGCAGGCGCCCGAGGTGCTGCGGCGCGAGCTGCGGGCGAAGGGTTACAAGGTGGCGACGCTGGCGATCGGAACCAACACGGATCCCTACCAGCCGATCGAACGCGATCGTGAAATCACCCGTGCCTGCCTGCAGGTGCTGCGGGATTTCCGCCATCCGGTGGGCATCGTGACCAAGGGCACGCTGGTGGAACGAGACATCGACATCCTCGCGCCGATGGCGGAGCAGGGGCTTGTCCGCGTGGGGATTTCCGTGACCACGCTGGACGACGACCTTTCGCGGCGGATGGAGCCGCGCGTGCCGCTGCCGCGCCGGCGGCTGGCGGCGATCCGCCGGCTGGCAGAGGCCGGGATCCCGGTGCGGGTCATGGTCTCGCCTGTGGTGCCGGGGCTGACGGATCAGGAGGTCGACGCGATCGTCGCGGCCGCGGCCGAGGCCGGCGCCGATGCGGCCAGCTGGATCATGCTGCGCCTCCCGCGCGAGGTTTCGCCGCTCTGGCAGGACTGGCTGGCCGAACATGAACCGGGCCGCGCCGCCAAGGTCATGGCCCGCCTGCGCGAGATGCACGGCGGCCGCGATTACGATCCGCGCTGGGGCCACCGGATGCGGGGCGAAGGCGAATATGCCGAAATCGTCGGCAAACGCTTCAAGGCGGCCTGCCGTCGCGCCGGGCTGCGCGAGCGCACGGCCGGGCTGCGCACCGATCTCTTCAAGATTCCGCCGATGCCGGGCGACCAGCTCTCGCTTTTCTGAGCCGCCGTGCCTAGCTTTGAGGCAGGCGGACAGGGAGACGGCCATGTGGGACGAACGCTACGCGACCGACGAATACCTCTTCGGCACCGAACCGGCGGCGTTCCTCGCCACCCATGCGCCATCGCTGCCCGCGGCAAGCCGGCTGCTCTGCGTGGCCGATGGCGAAGGCCGGAACTCGGTCTACCTGGCGGAACAGGGCCACGACGTGCTGGCCTTCGACGCCTCGCCCGTGGGGCTGGACAAGGCGCGCGGCCTGGCCGGGGCACGGGGCGTCAGCGTCGATTACCGCCTCTCCGGCATCGAGGAATGGGACTGGAGCCAGACCCATGACGCGTTGGTGGCGATCTTCATCCAGTTCATGGATCCGGACCTGCGCGCGCATATCTTCAACGAATTCCGCCGCGCCGTGCGCCCCGGCGGCCTTCTGCTGCTGCATGGCTATGCCCCGCGCCAGGTCGAATACGGCACCGGCGGCCCGCCCCAGGCTGACAACATGTACACCGAAGAGCTCCTGCAGGCCCATTTCGGCGACTGGGAAATCCTGCGCCTCGCGGATTACGATGCCGAGATTTCCGAAGGCCGGGGCCATTCCGGCCGGTCGGCCCTCGTCGACCTCGTCGCCCGCCGCCCCGCCGAAAGCTGACCCAAAGGCGTCCGGTCCCCTGCAGGACACAGCACCCCTCGTTCTTCTTGGCCCAAATACCTCCGGGGGAGTCCGCCCATGGCGGACGGAGGCAGAGCCCCCTTCATAAACACTCGGGGCGCACGATCCGCCATCGCACGCCCCGATGATTTCTGAAAACGCCGCCTGAAACCTGGCTTAAAGCGTCCGGCTCAAAACCTGAATCGCAAGGGATTCCCTT
>NZ_AQQR01000060.1 GCF_002210095.1 Marinibacterium profundimaris
CGGTCTCGTCCGGCACGGTGTCGGGCAGGCTGTCGTCGATGAAGAGGTCGCCCTCGGGGGTGATCCGCAGGGTGACGGGGGCGGACTGGCCGGTGGCATCCTCGGTGGAGGTGGCCGAGAGCGTGCCGGTGAGGACCATCCCGTCGGCGGCGGGGCTTTCCGTTGAATAATCCGTGGGAAAGGTCAGCTGCAGGGCGTCGTATTGCGCCGCCGTGCCGGTGAAGGTCAGGCTGCCGCCGGCGGCGGTGTCGTAGCTCACCGTGCCGGTTGGCACGCCTGTGATCACAACGCCCGGGGGCAGGTCGTCCAGCGTGAGGGTGACGCTGTCGAGCTGCTCGCGCGGCAGGCCGGGGTCTCTGTCGGAGACGGAGACCGCCCAGGCGTCGGAGGGGATGACGGTGACCGGCGCGTCGGTCTCGGCGGTGACCAGCTCGGCGATGTCGAAGTCGATGTCGCCGCTGCCGGCGATCACGATCTCTTGGCTGACCTGGCGTTGGCCCTCGGGGCTGAGCGCGGTGATCACGGAGGTGACGGATCCGGAATAATCGCCCGGAAGGAAGAGGTTGAGCGCATTCGCCTC
>NZ_AQQR01000007.1 GCF_002210095.1 Marinibacterium profundimaris
AATCATAGCTTATGTCAGTGTCCGAAATTTGGGGGGTAGCTCACCTTGCAGTCCGGGTGCGCGAGGCTTTGGTCCTGGCTTAAAGGCTCACTGCGGCGCGGGGGCCGCGTCCATGATCGTCTTCGACATGTCCTCGACCGAGGTCGAGAAGCTGGCGATGCGCGGCGGGAATTCCTCGAAGGAGCTTACGAACTTGTTCACCAGCCCCAGCGCCGGCCCGATCGCCCAGGACCGGTTTTCCTGCCACTCGTCGAAGCCGCGGGCGTCGTGGAACCGTTCGAAAGGGTCGAGGTCGAGACGCGTGATCAGCGGCGAGGTCATCTCGTACTGCTGGCCGTTGAACCAGCGGTCCTGTGCGGTGAACAGGAACTTCCACTCGCCGAAGCGCAGGCCGTGGAACGTCGTTTCGGAGAAGAAGAAGAACTCCTTGCGGTTGGACGGCCCTTCCTGGGTCAGGATTGGCGTCTGATCATAGCCATCGAGATGCACCTTGTAGGTCGTGTCGCCGATCTCGGTGCCCTCCAGCAGGCGTTCCTTCAGGTCCGGCTGGCCGAGCTGGCTCATGATCGTGGGAATCCAGTCCTCCATGGTCATCAGTTCACCGATGGTCGTGCCTTCGGGGACCAGGCCCGGCCATTTGACCATCATCGGGACCTTGAAGGCCCCCTCGTAGCCGCCGACACCCTTTTCGCCACGGAACGGCTGGTTGCCGCCATCGGGCCAGGAGTTCGAGGCCGCGCCGTTGTCGGTGGAGAACATCACCATCGTGTTGTCTGCCACGCCCAGCTCGTCGAGCAGCGCCAAGAGTTCGCCCACGTCGTCGTCCATTTCGACCATGCCGTCGGCATAGACATTCCCCAGACCGGTGATCCCGTCGTAATGCTCGTCCAGGTTGGTGCGGTAATGCATCCGCGTGGTGTTGTGCCAGACGAAGAAGGGCTCATCGGACTCCACCGCCTCGGTGATGAACCGTTTGCTTTCGACCAGCACATCCTGATCCAGGTGGCGTTGGACCTCTGTGCCGAAGGGACCCAGGTCCTCGATCTCCTGCCCGCCGTCCTCGGTGGCGAAGGAATGGATGATACCGCGCTGCGCAAGATCCGCGTCCTCGAAGGCCTGCGCGGGATAATCCGGCTGCTCGGGGTATTCGCCCGCGTTCAGGTGGTAGAGGATGCCGAAGAATTCGTCGAAGCCGTGGTTCGTGGGCAGGTGGGTGTCCTGATCGCCCAGATGGTTCTTGCCGAACTGACCCGTGCGATAGCCCTCGGCCTTGAGCATTTCCGCCAGCGTCGGGTCCTCGGTCGAAAGACCCTGCGGCGCGCCCGGCAGGCCCACGGTGGCAAGGCCGACGCGGATCGGGTACTGCCCGGTGATGAAGGCCGCACGCCCCGCGGTACAGGAGGCCTGCGCATAGTGATCCATGAAGAGCATGCCTTCATTGGCGATCCGGTCGATATTGGGCGTTTCGCCCGCCATCATCCCGCGGTGATAGGCCGAAATGTTCCACATTCCGACATCGTCACCCCAGATCACCAGGATGTTGGGTTTGTCGGCCTCTTGGGACAGGGCCGGTGAGGACACGAGGCCCAGCGCCGCAAGGGACAGGGTTACTAGCTTACGCATGTAACGGATTCCACTTTGAAACTGTTCGACGGAAGTCAGTTCAGTCTGGCACAGATCAGGAATTCGGCAACCCCTTGGTCCAGACAATGGCAGCAGTCGCATGGACTTGCCCGGCGCGCGCGGATTGCCGGGCTTCCCCCTCAATGCCCGCGGCGTGCCGGTGATGGGTGCGGCGCCCGGCTTGGCGCCGGGGATCATCTGGAAAAGCAGCGTGGCGCCGGCCTTCGATGGCGGCACCACGCCGAGGTTGTGGAGTATCTGCCGCGCCCGGTGGGCGGGGGGCTTTCCGCAGGCGTGGCAGGCGGCGCAAGGCTACGGTCGCGATCAGATCGCAGACGACAGCACCGGCGCTTGCGCAGCTCTCGCAGGCCTCAGGCGGCGGCCTTGTGGCCCAGCACCGCGGCCACCGTGGCCCCCATCGCGGAGGGGTGGGGGGCCACGGTGATGCCGACCGAGGAGAGCAGGTCGACCTTTTCCTGGGCGCTTTCCCCGAAGGCGGAGATGATCGCGCCTGCATGGCCCATCTGGCGGCCTTTCGGGGCGGCGAGCCCGGCGATATAGGCCGCCACCGGCTTGGTCATGTGATCGCGGACAAAGGCTGCGGCCTCGGCCTCCTGCGGGCCGCCGATCTCGCCGATCATCATCACGGCGTCTGTCTCGGGATCGGCCTCGAACAGGTCCAGGATGTCCTTGAAGGACGACCCGTTGATCGGGTCGCCACCGATCCCGATCGAGGAGGAAATGCCGATGCCCAGCGCGCTCATCTGTGAGGCGGCCTCGTAGCCCAGGGTGCCGGATCGGCCGATGATGCCGACGCGGCCCGGGGTGTAGATATGCGGGGGCATGATGCCGGCGAAGCCCTTGCCGGGGCTGATGATGCCGGCGCAGTTGGGGCCGATCAGCCGCATCTTGCGGTCTCGCGGGTAGCGCCGCAGGAAGCGTTTGACGCGCATCATGTCCTGCGCGGGGATGCCATCGGTGACGCAGACTGCCGTGCGAATGCCCGCGTCGGCAGCTTCCATCATCGCGTCGGCGGCCTGCGGGGGCGGCACGATGAGCAGCGAGAGGTCTGCGCCGGTTGCCTCCACGGCGTCGCGGACCGTGTTGAAGACCGGGCGGTTCAGGACGGTGGTGCCGCCCTTGCCGGGGGTGACGCCTGCCACGACCCGGGTGCCGTATTCGATCATTTCCTGCGCATGGAACTGCCCGATCCGGCCTGACAGGCCCTGAACGACGACGCGGGTCTCTTCGGTGATGAGAATGGCCATGATGATGTCCTCCGTTATGCCGCCAGGGCGGGCGGGCGGGCGGCAACCGCGGCTTCGGCCGCCTCGGCCAGGGTGTTTGCACTGATGATCGGCAGACCGCTTTCGGCGATCAGCTTGCGGCCGGCGTCGACATTGGTGCCCGACAGGCGCACGACGACCGGGATCGCGATGCCCAGTTCGGTGTAGGCCTGGATGACGCCGCTGGCGATCCAGTCGCAGCGATTGATCCCGGCGAAGATGTTCACGAGGATGACGCTGACGTTGCTGTCCGACAGCACCGTGCGGAACGCCTGGCAGACACGCTCGGGACTGGCGCCTCCGCCGATATCGAGAAAATTGGCAGGGGCACCGCCCGCAAGCTGGATCATGTCCATCGAGGCCATGGCCAGCCCGGCCCCGTTGATGATGCAGCCGATGTCGCCATCCAGCCCGACATAGGCCAGCCCGTGATCCGCGGCCAAGCTTTCGCGCGGATCCTCCTGGCCCGGGTCGCGCAATGCGCCGACCTGCGGGCGGCGGAACAATGCGTTGGTGTCAAAGGACATCTTGGCATCCAGAGCCACCAGCGCACCGTCTTCGCAGACGACCAGCGGATTGATTTCGACCATCATCGCATCGAGGTCGCGATAGGCGCGGTAGCAGGCCTTGAGGACCGTCACCATCTGCCCGACCTGTTGGCCTTCGAGGCCCAGTTGATAGCTCAACTCGCGGGCCTGATATTCGACCAGGCCTGCGGCGGGGTCGATGACCATCCGGATCAGGCTGTCGGGATCGGTCTCGGCCAGGTCTTCGATTTCCATTCCGCCATGGCCCGAGGCGACGATCATGATGCGTTCGGATTTACGGTCGAGCACGAAGCCCAGGTACAGCTCGCGGGCGATCTGCGAGGCTTCTTCCACCCAGAGGCGGTCGATGCGCTTGCCGCTGGCCGTGGTCTGCTTGGTGACCAGCGTCGTGCCCAGCAGTGTCGCGGCGTATTCGCGGGTTTCGGCGTCGCCGTCGCAGAGCTTCACGCCGCCCGCTTCACCCCGGCCGCCCGAATGGACCTGTGCCTTGACCACGCAGCGCCCGCCGCCCAGTTCGCGGCAGCGAAAGGCGGCCTGTTCCGGCGAGAAGGCAAGTCCGCTCCGCGGCACGGGCACACCGAATTGGGCCAGGATTTCCTTGGCTTGATGTTCGTGAATATCCACGTCGTTTCCTCCGGTTGTTTATTCGGCGGCGATGGTCTTGGCGGCGATGGCCTTGGCCGTGTCGATCACGTTGCGCGCCATCTTCTCGCTGGCCGCATCGATCATCTTGCCGTCGAGACTGGCCGCCCCCTTGCCCTCGGCTTCGGCGGTGCGCAATTCTTCGATGATACGCTGGGCCTTGCTGACTTCGGCCTCCGGCGGGCTGAAGACGTCATTGGCCATGGCAATCTGGCTGGGATGGATCGCCCATTTGCCCTCGCATCCCAGTGCGGCGGCGCGGCGCGCGCCCGCCACATAGCCCTCGGGATCGCTGAAATCGCCAAACGGGCCGTCGATGGCGCGCAGGCCATAGGCGCGGCAGGCAATGACCATCCGCGTGATCGAACCATGCCACTGGTCGCCGGGATAATCCGGGTTCAGCCCGCCGATGTTCACCGTTCTGGCCCGCATGCTGGCGGCGTAATCCGCAACGCCGAAATGCAGCGCTTCCAGGCGCCCTCCGAATTGGGCAATCGCCTCGACATTCGCCATGCCAAGCGCCGTCTCGATCAGCGCCTCGATGCCGACGCGGGTAGAGAGGCCCCCGGCCTGCTCGGCCTGGTTCACCATCGCCTCCACCATGTAGAGATCGGCAGGCACGCCCACCTTGGGCACCAGAAGCGTGTGCACGCGGCTGCCCGCCTGTTCCATCAGATCCACGACGTCGCGGTACATGTACTGGGTATCCAGCCCGTTGATCCGCACCGACACGGTCTTGCCTTTCGCGGCCCAGTCGATGTCGTTCAGGGCCTGGATCGCGTTCTTTCGCGCCTGCGCCTTTTCGGGCGGGGCGACCGCGTCTTCGAGGTCGAGAAAGACGAAATCCGCCGCGCTGTCCGCCGCCTTGTCGATCATGGTCGGGTTCGACGCGGGAACCGCCAGCTCCGAACGCTGAAGGCGCTGTTTGCGCAATGGGTGCAGGGTGTGGGACATGAAGGTCTCCGTCGATTGGGGGTGGAAATCTGCGCCGGGGCGCGCGCCTATTCGGCCGCGATGCGGAATGTCGGCTGGCCCGAGGCGGCGCCGGCGAACCAGCTTTGCGCCGCTCCGACACCTGCGCCCAGCTGCAGCGGCGCGCCGGCCCTGTAGAGCGACATTTCAGCGATCGAGAGTGCGGTCAGGCACATGGCTTCGTTCAGATCGCCCTGGTGCCCGATGCGGAACACCTTGCCGGCCAATGGCCCCTGGCCGCTTCCGAAGACGGTGTTGTACGCGTCATTGGCGATGCGCAGCACGTCGCGCGCATCGACATCGTCTGGCACCCGGATGGCCGAAACGGTGTTGGAGTAAAGCGCGTGATGTTCGGCCACCAGCGACAGACCCCAGGCGGAAATTCCGCGCCGCACGCCTTCTGCAAGGTGCTTGTGGCGGGCAATCACGTTGTCCAGGCCTTCGGCGGCAATCCGGTCGAGCGATATGCGCAGGCCGTGAAGGAGATGGATCGGGGGCGCACAGGGCAACAGCCCGTCCGCGTTCATCTTCAGCATGTCGCCAAAGTCAAAGCAGGCGCGCCGCATGTTGGCTGTCCGGGACGCCTCGAGCGCCTTTTCGCTGACCCCCAGTATGCCCAGTCCCGAAGGCAGCATCAGGCCCTCGCTGCCGGTCACGACAAGGTCGGCCTCCCAGGCCTCCGTCCGAAAGTCCAGCGCACCGATCGACGAGGTACCATCCACGAACAGGAGCGCGTCGTGGAAATTGCCGTCCAGCACCCGACGCAGCTCTGCCACGTTCGAGGTGACGCCGGTCGCGGGGTCGTTGTGGGTGACGAACACCGCCTTGATCTCGTCTCTGCAATCCTTGCCCAGCCGCGCGTCGATTTCCTCGACGGGCACGCCCGCGCCCCAGGCCGCATCGATCACCTCGACATCAAGTCCCAGCCGCTGCGCCATCTCGACCCAGCGCGAGGAGACCTGACCGTGCCGCGCGATCAGCACCTTGTCGCCCCGGTTCAGCGTGTTCGTGAGTGCGGCTTCCCAGGCCACCGAGCCCGAGCCTGGACAGAACATGACCTTGCCGGTCTCGCAGCGCAGAACGGATTTCATATCCTCGAAGAGGCCCGATGCCAGGTCCGCGACATCGGGGCCGCGCATGTCCTGCCGCAGCACGTCGGGCAGGCAGGCCGGGCCCAGGTCGAAGTGATGTGACTGTCCGGTTCGCATTGTGATCTCCTTGTCTGAGACCTGCCTAACGCCCGACCATCCGATGCTGCAAAAGCAACCGGGTCCTGCTGTGAACGCAAAAATTCACAGTTCGAGAAACTTGTGAAGTTGTGAATGGTCGCGTATTACATGCTGATGAAAACCTTCATCGGGCCCCGGCTTCGGCGCTTGCGGCGCGAGGCCAAGCAAACCCAGGCCGAGATGGCCAAGACCCTCGGCATCAGCAATTCCTACGTGAATATGCTGGAGAAGAACGAGCGCAGCGTCTCGGTTCCCGTCCTGTTGCGGCTGTTCGAAGCCTACGGTGTCGATTGGCGCGACCTGTCGGACGACGATGATGCGGCGACGCTAAGCCATCTGCGCGCGGCGTTTCAGGATCCCCTGTTCGCGGGCACCAGCCCGGATCTGCCCCAATTGCGGGCGCTGCTGTCGCATGCGCCGGACGTGGCGCAGAGCCTGCTGAAGCTGCATAATGCCTACCGCGCGACGACCGACCAGCTTCTGGTGCTCTCCAATGCCAGTGAAACCAATCTCAGCATCCTGCGCGCCTCGCCCGAATCCGTGGTGCATGATTTCTTCCGCGACAACCGAAACCATTTCCCCGAGCTGGAAGAGGCGGCCGCGCAATTCTGGGCCGATGGCCCCTGCGACAGCGACGACATCTACGCGGCCCTCAAGGCCCGGCTGAAGGACAGGCTTGGTCTGAACACCCGGCTCGTGCCCGTGGCCGATATGCCCGGCACGTTGCGGGAATACGATGAGCGCCGGGGCGAGGTGCGCCTTTCGGAAGGGCTGAACCATCCCAACCGGGCGTTTCAGCTGGCCCATGTCATCGGGCTGATCGAACAGCGCGAGGTGATCGACACCATACTGACCCGGCTCGACAGCGACGCGCCCGCAGGCCTGAACCGCTGCCGCGTGGAGCTGGCCAATTACTTCGCCGCCTCGGTGCTGATGCCCTACGACGCGTTCCTGAAGGAGGCCCTGGCCTGCAAGTATGATTTTGCGCACCTGGCCCTGCGCTTCGGAGTGAGCTTTGAACAGGCCTGCCACCGTGCCACGACCCTGCAGCGCAAGGGGGCCGAGGGCGTGCCCTTTTTCTTCCTGCGCATCGACAAGGCGGGCAACGTGACCAAGAGGTTCAATTCCACCGGTTTCCATCTGGCGGAGTTCGGCGGCGCATGCCCCAGGCTGGACGTGCATACCGCGTTCCGCCGCCCGGGCAGCATCCTGCCGCAACTTGTCGAAATGCCCGATGGCAGCCGTTTCTTCGTCTTTGCCTGCACCGTGAACCGGCCCCGCCTGACACGCCATTCGCAGGACAAGCGCCTGGCCATCGCCATGGGCTGCAGCATCGATCACCTGTCCAGGATCGGATATGTCGAGGATCTTTCGCAAGCCAACTCGAGGGTCACCGAGGTCGGCATCAATTGCCGCATCTGCCCCAGGGCGAACTGCGACCAGCGCGCCCACAACGCAATGATTCTGACAGAGCCCGTGGATATTCACCGCCGTGGGGAAACACGCTACTCGACCTAGCGTGGTGGCTGGCATCCCCGCGCTGTTCCGCCCTCCGCGAGGCCCCCGGGGCCTGCAGACGCTTTGCCCCCATGGTACTGCGCCGAGGGGGGGCAGGGCGACGCGTTCGGTCGACCGGCATGGGGCGCATGAGGTCACGCGGGCGCGGTGGCCCGCGTCGCAGGGGCGACCGCGTCTACCTGAGCAATAGGCCCGGCCTGACTGTCCGCTGTGCCTACGCGCCGTCCGTCGCCAGCTTCTGCGCTTGCGCGACCCAATTGTCCCGGACGGCGCGGCCCGATGTGGCGGGAAGCGCTTCGTCCACCTGGGCGGCCTGTTCGGGGGTCCAGGCGGCGATCTGGTCGAAATGGTAATAGCCCATCTCGTGCAGCGACGCCTCGGTCTTGGGGCCGACGCCGCTGATCTGTTTCAGGTCGTCCGCGGTCCCGCCGCGCGGGGCCGACAGGCGCGGGGGCAGGCCGGACTGGGCAACCGCGGCCTTGGCGGGCTGCGGGTCCGATGCCGGTGCCGCCGGGGTCGCGGAAGGTGGCGTGCCGGACGTGACAAGACTGACCGTGCGCCGCAAGGCGTCGACGGTGGTCTTGTCCTTCAGCACATCCGGCCCGCCGCTGACCCTCAGGTTCTGGCGCAGCAGGAACAGCGCCGTAATGGCCGCGACGAGGCCCCAGAGCAGCCCGGCGCCGCCATCCAGCCCTCCGACCTGCGCCAGGAAGAAAACAGCGACAAAGACGAAACCGGTTTTCAGATAGACCTGTTGGCTAAGCGAGAACACTTGCTCAACTCCTTGTTCCTGAAGTTTAAGATCACGTGATGCATCTGACATGGTGGCCTTCTCCGGCATGGGCGGTGGTGTCTCATCGGCAGTCGCTCCGGGTCCGGTCGGGTTGCAGGATGACACTCCGAAGGAAGTCTGTCACCAATTCCGCCACCCGGTCGGGCGCTTCCTCGTGGGCGAGATGGCCAAGATCCGCCAGCCGCACGACCTCGGCCCCGGGGATCCGGCGAGCGGAGATGTCCGAGGTTGCGGGCGGCACGGCAAGGTCGCCCTCGGCCGCGATCAGGAGGGTCGGGCTTTCGATCTGCGGCAGCCTCGCGATCAGCGGGTCGATCTGCCATTGGGTCATCATCTGCAGCGTCGCCTCTACATGCTGCCGGTCGCCGATGAGGCGCGCGTAATAGCCCAGGCCCTCGGCATCCAGCCGCGAGCCGGTGCCTTCGATCAGCCGGCGCGCGCGGGCCGGGTTGGGGCCGCCCAGCGTGAAGATCGTCGAGGTGAGCGGGTTCAGCGCCAGCAGCCGGGCGAGCAGCGGGAAGGCCCAGGAGGCGACGCCCTCGAACCTGCCGAGTGCGGCGTTGATGCCGACGACTGCCGGGGGGCCGGGCAGGTGGCTGGAAAGAGACAGGGCAATGGCGGCGCCGGCGGAATGGCCGACGATGGCCGCCGGCGCCCAGCCTTCCGTGGCGCAAAGACGGGCGATATCCTCGGTCATCTGGTCCAGGCCGCAGCGGCGCAGGGTGGTCGAGCGGGTGAACCCCTGGCCCGGCAGGTCGATGGCCACCACCCGCCAGTCGCGGGCCCAGAGCGGCAGCAGATCGCGCCAGCTGTGGGTCGAGGCGCCGGAGCCATGCAGACACAGCAAGATCGGCCCGCGCCCCGTCTCCTGTACGTGCCAGTCATTCGTGCCCACGCGACAGAAGCGCGACAGGTCGGCATGGGGCCAGCTGGGCAGGTCGCGGCTCCGGTCCATGGGCTAGCCCGCCAGCGCCGCCGTGACCGCGCGCGAGATGCGGGGCGCGTCGGCATGGGGCAGCGACAGGTGATGGGCGCCGAGCGCGCGGGCCAGCGGGGCGGTCGCCGGAGCGGGCCGGGACGAGATGTCGATCAGCAGGCCGGGCAGGTCCGCGGCCAGGATCGCGCTGGCAAGGCGGTCGGTGTCGGCGGCGGCCTGCGCGCGGTTCGCGGTACCATCGAGCGCGATATTGGCCTTGCCGTCGGTCAGCAGGACCAGCGCGGGGGCCAGCCCGTGATGCCGCGCGGATCGCGCGACCGAAAGGCTTTCGCCCAGGCCGGAGGCCAGTGGGGTGCCGCCGCCGCCGGGCAGCGCGGTCAGCCGGCGGCGCGCCTGCACCAGCGACCGGGTCGGCGGCAGGAGCAGCTCGGCGCCGGTGCCGCGCATGGCGATCAGTGCCACGTGGTCGCGACGGGCATAGGCCTGCCCCAGCAGAAGTTCCACCGCGCCCTTGGCCTCGGCCAGGCGGGTCATCGCGGTGGAGCCGGAGGCATCGACGAGGAAGACCAGCAGGCGGTCGGAGCGGTCCTCGCAGCGTTTCAGGCGGATGTCTGCGGGGTGGATGTGGATGTGCGGCCCGTCGGGGCGCGCGCGTCTTCGCAGGGTCTGCCAGGGGGCCGCCGCGCGAAGGGTCGCCAACAGGTCGATCCGGGCGCGGCCGTCCGGGCGGCCGGGCCGGGCGGGCAGGGGGCGGCCACGGCGGTTGCCCTTGCGCCGGGCGCCGGCGCCGCTGCCGGTTGCGGTGCGGGTGGGGTGCCTGTGCAGCCCGTTCAGCAGTTCAGGCGGCAGGCAGGTGCGCACGGCCTCCACGAGGATCTCGTCCGGGATCCGGTCGAGGTGTTCGGTCTGTCCGTCGGCGGCCTCGTCGTCGGGCCGGTCGTCATCGGGGGCAGGCGGATCGGGGGGCTCCGGCGGGGCCTCGGGCAGGCAGGTCGCGCGGGGGGCATAGACCAGTTCGGCGGCCCGGCGCAGGTCGTCGTCGCCGATCGCCGCGCGGTCGTTCAGGGCGGCCAGCGCGCGGGCCGCGCGCAGGGCGAGCAGCGGCGCGCGAAGGCTGTCGATGCCGAAGCGCACCGCAAGCCCGGTGAGCGTTGCGGCGGCCTCGGGCGGGGCGGTGACGCGCGGCAGCAGCTGGCGGGCCGCGTCCAGGTCGGCGGGCGCGGGCAGGCCGCCTGTCGTCTCGTCATGGCGCAGGGCGGTAAGGTCGGTGGCGAAGGCCAGGCGCTCGCGCAGGCAGGCGGGGGCGCATTCCTCCGCATCGGCGCCTTCGTCAAGCAGGATCAGCCGGTGGCCGGTGCCGCTGTCCAGCAGCTGCGCCAGCCGCGCGGCCAGGCCGGGCGGCACGCGTTCGGCCATGGGCAGCAGCAGGATCGCGGGCCCTGCGGCCAGCCCGCCCGAGCGGACCTGCCGCCCCGCCGCGAGCGAGGCCGTCACGTCGATCCCGCCGAAAAGCGCCTCGTCGCTCAGCGCGGGGTGGATCCGGTGCATCGGGCCCGGCAGGGCGGTCAGCGCGTGGTCCAGGGCCGTGCGGACGGGGCCGGCACGGACGCGCAGTGTCAGTCCCTTCAGCGCCGGATCGACCGCGAGCGCGGCCAGCGCCGCAAGCGTCCGAGCCCACGGATCGTCGGTCATGCCAGCACCTCTTCGACGGCGCGGGTGACGCGGGCGGTGGCGCTGGCCTCGTCCAGCGGATCGCGCCGCATCCGGTGCCCCATGGCCAGCGGCGCCACCCGGCGCAGGTGGCTGCGGTCGGGCGCGGCGGTGCCTTCGTAGGCGGCGAGCGCCCGGGCGGCGCGCAGCATCGTCAGCTCTCCGCGCAACCCGTCGACGCCCAGGGCCACGCTGAGCGCCGCGCAATCGTGCAGCACCTCGTCCGGCGTCCGGGTCAGCGGCAGGGCGAGGCGCCCGGCGGTTATGGCATCGCGGACCTTGGCATCCTCGATTTCCCAGCGCTGCATGAAGCAGGCGTGGTCGGTCTCGAAGGCATCGCGGCGGCGGATCACCTCGACTCGTTCCTCGATCGTATCGGGGGAGCGCACGTCGACCGACAGGCCGAACCGGTCGAGCAGCTGCGGCCGCAGCTCGCCCTCCTCGGGGTTGCCCGAGCCCACCAGCACGAAACGCGCCGGGTGGCGGATCGACAGGCCCTCTCGTTCGACGGCGTTCACGCCGGTCTGCGCCACGTCGAGCAGCAGGTCGACGACGTGATCCTCCAGCAGGTTGACCTCGTCGATATAGAGATAGCCCCGGTTGGCGCGGGCCAGAAGGCCCGGTTCGAACGCCTTTTCGCCGCGGGTCAGGGCGCGTTCGATGTCGAGCGCACCGGTCACGCGATCCTCGGTCACGCCCAGCGGCAGGTCGACCACCGGTGTGGGGCGCCGGACCTGCTGACCGGTGGCGGTCTCGACCCAGTCGGGCACGTCTTCGGGGGTGGGGGAGTTCACCGGGCAGCCCTCGATCGCGGTGATCTGCGGCAGCAGGGCGGCCAGCGCGCGGACGGCGGTGGACTTGCCGGTGCCCCGGTCGCCGAAGACCAGAACGCCGCCGATGCCGGGGTCGACCGCCGTGAGGATCATCGCCAGCTTCATGTCGGCCTGGCCGACGATGGCGGAAAAGGGGAAGGCCCGGGTCATGCCGCGCGCTCCCGGCTGTCCAGGGGGCGGGTGCCGCCCCAGGTGCCGCTGTCGCCCAGCACGCGGAACCGCGCGTAAAGCTCCTCCCGGAACCAGCCGCCGTCGCGGACGGCGCGGATGGCGCGGCCGTGGGGCCCGTCGGTGCGGGCGAAGCGGGCCATCGCGGCCGCGTCGGGCCAGATCGAGAAGGTGACCTGGTGCAGCAGCGGCACCTCGCCGATGCCGATCTTGAAGAGCACGTTGCGGTCCTGCCCGATCATCGCGCTGATGTCCGGCACGCGGCGCCAGAAGCGCAGCGCCACGGGCAGGCGCAGGGTCGCGCGGGTGAGGGCGGCGATGGGCCCCGCCGGCACGTCTTCAGTCGTGCGGAACGGTGCGACACCCGACCAGGCGCCGCGACAGGAGACCGGGGCAAGGTAGATCGTCCAGCTTTCGGCGGCGCGGGCGCGGTAGCGGCGAAAGAGGGGTGTTTCGGCCTGGCGGGCCTCGGCCGTGGCGCGGTCGGGCCAGGCGGCGAGGATCGCGCAGACGCCGGTATCGGGCAGCGGGGTGAAGCCCTCTCCGGTCCCGGCGCCGCAGAGTTTCCAGAACTCCAGTCCCGGGATCCGCCGCAGGGCAGGCCGTGCGAGACCCATCATCGCGAAGGCCCACAGCCGGTCCGTCGCGGCGTCGAAACGATAGAAGCTGAGGCTGACCGTCTGAATGGCTCTGACCTCCCCCTGTTGGCTTACATTGGCACGTCGTCCCGCCCCAAGGAAGGGCAAATCACCGAGATTGTCAAATTAGGTTTACACATGTACGGTTGATTCATGTTTACACATGTCCGCCCCAGCCTCGCCGGACAGGCGGGCATCGCCCCCGCTCCCAGAGTGCTGGTCATCGGCGCCGGACTGGGCGGGCTGGCGGCGGCGATGCGGCTGGGCGCGCGGGGCTACCGGGTCACCGTGCTGGACCGGCTGGACGGCCCCGGCGGTCGCGGCTCCTGCCTCTGGGACAGCGGTCACCGCTTTGACCTTGGCCCCACCATCGTGACGGCTCCGCAGCTCTTCCGCGATCTCTGGCGCGCCTGCGGGCGCGATTTCGACGCCGATGTCGACCTGCGCGCGCTTGACCCGTTTTACGAGATCCGCTGGCCCGACGGCAGCCGTTTCGCGGCGCGCAGCGACGCCGAGGCGACGCGAGCCGAGGTGGCGCGTCTGTCGCCGGACGATCTGGCAGGCTACGCGCGGTTCCTGCGCGAGAGCGAGGCGCGCTACCGCTTCGGGTTCGAGGATCTCGGCCGGCGCCCGATGCACCGGTTCCGCGATCTGCTGAAGGTGCTGCCGACCTTCGCCGCCCTGCGCGCCGACCGTTCGGTTCATGCCTATGTCTCCCGCCGCGTGCGCGACCCGCGGCTGCGCATGGCGCTGTCCTTCCATCCGCTGTTCATCGGCGGCGATCCCTTCCGCGTGACCTCGATGTACACGCTGGTCAGCCACCTGGAGAGCAGCTTTGGCGTGCATTACGCGATCGGCGGGGTCGCGGCGATGGCGCAGGCGATGGCACGGGTGGTCGAGGATCAGGGCGGGCAGTTGCGCTATGGCGCCGAGGTCGACGAAATCCTGGTGCGCGACGGGCGCGCCGCCGGTGTCCGGCTATACGGGGGCGAGATCGCGCCGGCGGATATCGTGGTGTCGAATGCCGATGCCGGGCATACCTACGACCGGCTGATCGCGGGGCGAAAACGGCGCTGGACGGGGCGGCGGCTGAAGCGGGCGCGGTGGTCGATGGGCCTGTTCGTCTGGTACTTCGGCACGCGCGGCACCAGGGACATGTGGCCCGACGCCGGCCATCACACCATCCTGAACGGACCGCGTTACGAAGGGCTGGTGCGCGACATCTTCCGCACCGGCCGGCTGGCCGAGGACATGAGCCTTTATGTCCACCGGCCCAGCGTCACAGATCCCACTGTCGCACCCGAGGGGGACGATACCTTTTATGCGCTCAGCCCGGTGCCGCATCTGGGCCATGCCGATCCGGTGGACTGGGCCGAGATGGCCGAGCCTTACCGCCGCAAGGTGCAGGCAGTGCTGGAGGACCAGCTTCTGCCGGGCCTCGGCGCGCATGTGACGGCGAGCCGGGTCTTCACACCGGACACCTTCCGCGACCGCTATCTCAGCCCGCATGGCGCCGGCTTCTCGCTGGAGCCGCGGATCCTGCAGAGCGCCTGGTTCCGGCCGCACAACGTGAGCGAAGAGATCGCGGGGCTCTACCTTGTCGGGGCGGGCACCCATCCCGGCGCGGGGCTGCCCGGCGTGGTGGCCAGCGCCGAGGTGCTGGACCGTCTGGTGCCGGACCCGGCCATCCTCCGCGAGACTTTGCCCCGGACATTGCCCGACAGCGTGAGCACGAGGACGACATGAGCCATTCCGACGATATCGACCATTGCGCCGCCGCGATCCGGGCCGGGTCGCGGTCCTTCGATGCGGCCTCGCGTCTGCTGCCGCGCCGGGTGCGCGAACCGGCGCTGGTGCTGTATGCCTTCTGCCGGCTGGCGGATGACGCGGTGGACCTGAACGAGAGCAAGGCGGCGGCCGTGGCGCGGCTGCGCGACCGGCTGGACCGGGTCTATGCCGGGCGGCCCCGCGATGTGGCCGAGGACAGGGCCTTTGCCCGCGTGGTCGAGGCCTTCGACATGCCCCGCGCCCTGCCGGATGCTCTGCTGGACGGGCTGGCCTGGGACGCTGAGGGCCGGTGTTATCGGGACCTGTCCGAGCTCAGGGCCTATTCCGCGCGCGTCGCCTCGACCGTGGGGGCGATGATGTGCGTCCTGATGCGCGTGCGCGACCGGCACGCGCTGGCGCGGGCCTGCGATCTGGGCGTGGCGATGCAGCTGACCAACATCGCCCGCGACGTGGGCGAGGACGCGCGGGAAGGCCGGCTTTATCTGCCGCTGGACTGGCTGGCGGAGGCGGGGATCGACCCGCGTGCCTTCCTGGCCCGGCCAGCGATGTCGCCCGCCCTGGGGGCTGTGATCCGCCGGCTGCTGCGCGCGGCGGATGGGCTTTATGTCCGGTCCGAGGCCGGGGTTGGCGCGCTGCCGCCGTCCTGTCGTCCGGGCATCCTTGCCGCGCGTCACATCTATGCCGGGATCGGGGCGCAGCTGGACCGTCTGGGCTGCGATTCGGTGCAGCACCGGGCACGGACGACCGGCGCCCAGAAGATCGGCTGGCTGATGCGCTCGGCGCTTGGCGCCGGGGTGGTGTCGGTCCTGCCGCGCTCGCCGGTGATCTACGCGCGTCCGCTGCCGGAAGCCGCCTTTCTGGTCGACGCTGCGGCCTGCCCCGGGACGGCGCGGGATCGGGCCGATGTGCTCTGCGCGGCCTTCGCCAGCGTCAAGCGCCGGGATCTTCAGGCACAAGCGGACTTGCTGGGCCACCATGCGCGCCCTAGTTCCACTGCATGATCTGGATCTGTTTCTTCGTTTTCCTCGCCGCCTGCTTCGCCGCCGGGTCCACCGGCGGCCTGTTCCCGCCCGGACGCTGGTACGACCAGCTGGCCAAGCCCTCCTGGACCCCGCCCAATTGGCTGTTCCCGGTGGCCTGGACCACGCTTTACATCTGCATCGCGGCGGCCGGCGCGCGGGTGGCGGTGCAGCCGGACAATGCGCTGGCGATGGCCTTCTGGGCGCTGCAGATCGCGCTCAACACCCTTTGGACGCCGGTTTTCTTCGGGCTGCACAAGCTGCGGCTGGGGTTGGTCGTGCTGGTGGCGCTCTGGCTGTCGGTCGCGGTGGCGATGGTGATGCTGTGGTCGGTGGACCGGATCGCGGGGATGCTGTTCCTGCCCTACCTGGCCTGGGTGACGGTGGCGGGTGCGCTCAACCTCTCGGTGCTGCGGTTGAACCCCGATGCCGACGCCGACGCCGATGCAGAGGCGGCGCCAGAGGTCTGACCGGTCAGTCGAACCGCCATCCGGCGCGGCGCGGCACCCGCATGGCCAGCATCGGTTTCAGCAGGGGCGAGCGGAAACGGTCGAGGTCGAGCGCCTCGTGCACGCCAACCGTCTCTTCTCCGTCGATACAGGTTCGGACGGCCGACCGGCAGTAGAACGGCGCGTCGAGCATCGGGCGCACCTGGGCCGGGGTCTGGCCGGCATCGGCGCGGGTTTCGCGGCCCAGCTGCCAGAGGCTGCGGGGCAGGCGCGCGGGCGGCGGCGGGGTGACCGGCCGGGCGCTGCCATCGGCGCCAAAGGCCAGCCCCATCGACAGCATGCTGCCATCGCGGCGTCGCGCATCGTAGAAACAGGTGCTGCCCGCGCGCGTCGGAAAGCGGCCCCAGGTCCAGCTGGCGAAATCGGCCTCCAGCGCGCTTGTCCCGAAATTGGCATCGAAATAGCCGTGGCCCGTCCATTGCCATCCGGCCCCGTCCAGCGCGACGTCGATGGTCGCGGTGGGCGCGAAGGGGCGCCAGACATGCGCGCCATCGGGGGTCAGCGGCAGTTCCACGCCCGTGATCGCCGAGGGCGTCAGGGTGATCCGCCCGCGCAACCGCCCGAACATCGGCGGCGCGCCGCGTTCGTCGATGTCTATCACCAGGCGATCGCCGGTCCAGCGCATCGCGGAGGGGCCGATGGTGAGCCGATCCGCCGTCTGTCGCAGCGCGGCCCGGCCCCGGTCAGTCATGGCAAAACGCCCGCCGGGCCCGTAGGTGGCGACGTTGAGGCAGACGTGGTTTTCGGGCGCGCGGCGCCCCGACCAGGCGTACCAGGGCGAAAAGACCGACCCTATGAACCCGATGACGCTGACGGCGCGCCGGTGGTCGGCGCTGAGCCCGTCGACATACCACCAGGCGTATCCGTCCGGCGGGACCGAGAGGTCGAAGTTCGGTCGTCCAAGATCGCCTCGGCCGCATGCCGGGCGGAGAGCGTCGCCATCGGCAGCCCCGCCCCGGGATGCGTGCCGCCGCCCGCCAGATACAGACCCCGGATCGCCGTGCGCGCCGTCGGGCGGCGGAAGGCGGCCATCATCCCGTGCGGGCTCTGCCCGTAGAGCGAGCCGAGGGAGTGCGGGAACAGGCGGTCGAACTCCGCCGGCGTCGTCAGGCAGGATGTCGGGGGCAGCGGATCGAAGGTCAGGCCGAACCGGGCCAGCGTGTCGAAGGTCTCTGTCGGGCATGGCCGGGCCTCGGTTTCGGTGTCGGTTTCGGGGGCCGCCGGAGCGAGCGGCGGCGCGTTGGCGATGATCTCGAAACGCTCCACGTCGGGCGGTGCCTGGTTATGGCCGCGGTCCTGGGCGCAAATGTAAAGTGTCGGCGAAGGGCTGCGCCGGCCGCGGGCGAGGCTGTCGAATTCGGGTTTCGGGTCGTCGCGGAAGAAGACGTTGTGATGGGTCAGCTCGGGCCCTCTTGCCCGGGCGGCGAAGGCCCAGACATCGGCGGACAGCGCGCGCGCTTCGGCCATCACCCCGGGCGCCACAGGGCGGCAGCCGGGGCCGAGCGCGCCGCAGGTCAGCGCGCGCGGATCGCCGTTGAACACGATCATGTCGGCCGCGATGTGCGTGCCGTCGGCGAGTGTGACACCGGTGACGACGCCATGCTCCGTCTCGATCCGGTCCACATGGGCGCCCAGCCGGATGCAGGCGCCCCGCGCTCCGGCGATCCGGGCCAGGGCCTGCGCAAGGCGGTGCAGGCCGCCCTCCACCGTCCAGACCCCGGCCGCCTCGGCCTGCCAGATCAGCGACAGCAGGGCGGGAGATTCATAGGGCGAGCCCCCGACATAGGTGGCGTACCGGCCGAACAGCTGGGCCAGGCGCGGATCCGAGAAGCTCTGACCCAGCATGCCGGCAAGTGTGCTGAAGGGCGCCATCTGATGCACAAGCAGCGGGCGACGCAGCAGGGCGCCGGCCAGCCGCGACAGGCGCGGGGCGGGCGCCTGCATCATCGGCCCGTCGAAAGCGGCAAAAAGGGCCCGGGCGCGGGCGCTGAACGCCAGATAGTCGCGCGCGGCACGGTCGCCGGAAAAGGCGCGAATGGCGCCTGCATTGGTCGCCTCGTCGTCGGTCAGGTCCAGCCGGCTGCCGTCGGGCCAGAAATGTCGGGCGAGCAGCGGCTGGCGGGTCAGCGTGACATGATCGTTCAGGCGTTCTCCGATCGCGTCGAACAGCGCCTCGAACACCGGGCGCAGCGTCAGAACCGTCGGCCCGGCATCGACCGGTCCGGCCACCGAGGGCAGGGCGCGCAGCTTGCCGCCGACGTGGTCGTGACGCTCCAGCACGGTGACCGGCAGGCCGGCATGTGCCAGCCGTGCCGCCGCCGCCAGCCCGGCGATGCCGGCGCCCACGATGACGACCTGCGGGCCCGGTTTCGGGCGCTGGGTCCTGGTGTCCGTCCTGCGCATGTCGGAATTGTTGACTTGCGGGTCCAAAATGTCCAGTTTGATTTACACATTTGGTGTCTCAAGTTCGGGACACGACCCAGCGGGAGAACCGGAATGGCGATTGTGGATCGTATCGAGGCTTCGATTGGGCGGGCGCTCGAGATCCCGCAGGGCGGGCTTGCGCCCGCGGCCCTGGCCGAGGCGCTGCCCTATGCCGTCTTGCCGGGCGGGGCGCGGATCCGGCCCACCATCCTGATGTCCGTCGCGCTGGCCTGCGGAGACGACCGGCCCGAACTGTCGGATGCCGCGGCGGCCGCGCTGGAGCTGATCCATTGCGCCAGCCTCGTGCATGACGATCTGCCCTGTTTCGACGATGCCGGGCTGCGGCGCGGCAAGCCGTCGGTCCATTGCGCCTATTCCCAGCCGCTGGCGGTGCTGACCGGCGATTCCCTCATCATCCTGGCCTTCGAGGTTCTGGCCCGCGCGGGCGAGGACGGGCGGACCATGCGCCTGATCCGGGCGCTGGCCCGGCGCACCGGCATGCCGAACGGCATCTGTGCCGGTCAGGGCTGGGAAAGCGAGCCGCAGATCGATCTGGGCGCCTATCACCGGTCGAAGACCGCGGCGCTGTTCATCGCCGCGACAGAGATGGGCGCGATTGCCGCCGGTCATGACGGCGAGGCCTGGAACGACCTGGGCGCGCTGATCGGCGAGGCTTTCCAGGTTGCCGACGATCTGCGCGATGCCCTGATGGGCGAGGAGGCGCTGGGCAAGCCGGGGGGCCAGGACGCCTTGCACGGGCGGCCCAACGCGGTGGCCGAGCTGGGCGTCAAGGGCGCCTTCGATCGGCTGAACGACATTCTCGCCGGGGCGATCTCGTCGATCCCCTCCTGCCCGGGAGAGGCGGCGCTGGCGCAGATGGTGCGGATGCAATCTCAGCGGATCGTGCCCAGAATGCCGGCCCGATACCGGGCCTGAGGTCGTGGCGGTGGCGCGTCGCCGGTGGCATGGGGTTCGCCTGGACCGGCTGATCGCCGCGCCGCGATTCCAGAGCCTGGCCGCCCGCCTGCCCCTGGCCCGTGGCTTCGCGCGCCGGGATGGCGCCGAGATCTTCGATATTCTGCAGGGGTTTGTCGTCTCGCAGGTGCTGAGCGCGCTGGTCGATCTGGGGCTGCTGCGCCGTTTGTTCGAGGCGCCCGCCCGGGTCGGCCAGCTGGCGCTTGGGCTGCATATTCCGGCCGAGCGGCTCGAGGTGCTGTTGCGGGCCGGTGTGGCTCTGCGACTGCTGAAGCAGCAGCGCGACGGGCGTTATGCCCTGGCCCGGCGGGGTGCCGCGATTCTGGGTGTGCCGGGGCTGGAACAGATGATCCGGCACAATCGCGCCTTCTACACCGACATGGCCGACCCCGAGACCTTGCTGCGCGGCAAGGGCACGACCGAACTCGCGCAGTTCTGGCCCTATGTGTACGGCGCCGGTGTCGAACAGGTCGCCGCCGGGCGTTATTCCGACCTGATGGCGCAATCGCAGGTGCTGGTGGCCGAGGACACGCTGCGGCAGGTGCCGCTGCGCGGGATCTCGGTGCTGATGGATGTGGGCGGCGGATCGGGCGCCTTCCTTGAGGCGGCGTTGCGGCGGTCTTCCGGGCTGTCGGCGATGCTGGTGGATCTGCCCGAGGTGATCCCGGCCGCGCGTGACCGGTTCGACCATGGGAACCTGCAGGGCCGCGTCACCTTCTGGCCGCAGAGCTTCCGCGATGGTGCGCTGCCCGGCGGTGCGGATGCCGTCTCGCTCGTGCGGGTGCTTTATGACCACGACGATGCCACGGTCGAGGCGCTGCTGGCGCGGGTCTTCGATGCGCTGCCACCGGGCGGGCGGCTGATCCTGTCCGAACCGATGTCGGGCGGGGCGCGGCCGGACCGGGCCACGGATGTCTATTTCGCCTTCTACACGATGGCGATGGGCACCGGGCGCGTGCGCTCGGCCGAGCGGCTGGGCGCGCTGTGCCGGGCCGCGGGATTCGGCCGCATTCATGCGCCGCGTCCGCGTCGGTCTTACATCACCTCGGTGCTGACCTGTGTAAAGCCGGGCTGACAGAGCTCTTTCCGCAAAGTGTAAACAAAGATTGACAACTAAGGGTGTCCGTCTACACTGATACAAGGTGATCCGAGACAACTCCGGATCACGGGAGGTGACAATGAAAACCCGCGCTGTGGTGCTGAATGGTCCCGGGGATCTGGCTGTCAAAAGCCTGGCCCTGACCGAACCGGGCGACGGGGACCTGGTGGTCGACATCCGCCATTCCGGTATCTCCACCGGCACCGAAAAGCTTTTCTGGAGCGGCCGCATGCCGCCGTTCCCCGGCATGGGCTACCCGCTGGTTCCCGGCTACGAGGCCGCGGGCGAAGTGGTCGACGCCGCGCCCGGTTCGGGCGTCAGGATCGGCGAACATGTCTTTGTCCCCGGCGCGAACTGCTACCAGGACGCCTATGGGCTCTTTGGCGGTGCTGCCGGGCGGGTCGTCGTGCCGGCCGACCGTGTGGTGCGGATCGACGGCACGCTGGGCGCCCGCGGCGCGCTTCTGGCCTTGGCCGCCACGGCGCGGCACGCGATGGCCGGGCTGGGCAAGACGATGCCCGGGCTGATCGTGGGCCATGGCGCGATGGGCCGGCTGCTGGCGCGGCTGACGATCGCCGCCGGCGCGCCTGCCCCCGTCGTCTGGGAAAAGGATCCGGCCCGGCGCGGGGGCGCGACCGGCTACGAGGTCCTGGCGCCGGAGGACGACACGCGAAAAGATTACGCGGCGATCTACGACGCCTCGGGCGACACCGCCGTGCTGGACCAGCTGATGGGCCGGCTGCGCAAGGGGGGCGAGATCGTTCTCGCCGGCTTCTACGCCGACGGCATCCGCTTTGCCTATCCGCCGGCCTTTCTGAAGGAAGCCCGGCTGCGCATCGCCGCGGAATGGACCCGCGACGATCTCGACGTAACGGCAGCCCTGGTGGAGAGCGGCGCTCTCTCGCTGGAGGGGCTGATCACACACGAGGCACCGGCAGAGGGGGCGGGCGCGGCCTATCGCACCGCCTTTCAGGACCCGGCCTGTCTGAAAATGGTTCTGGACTGGAGAGACGCAGCATGAAGGACGCACCCGACCTGAAGAGCTTTGACCAGCGTCTGCGCGACGAGGCCCACGAAGATCTGGCCGATATCGCAGACCGGGAGCCGACGAAGAAGACGCAGATCATCGCGATCTACGGCAAGGGCGGCATCGGCAAGTCCTTCACGCTGGCCAACCTCAGCCACATGATGGCCGAGCAGGGCAAGCGGGTGCTGCTGATCGGCTGCGATCCGAAATCCGACACGACCTCGCTGCTGTTCGGCGGCAAGGCTTGTCCCACGATCATCGAGACCTCGACGCGCAAATCGCTGGCGGGCGAGCAGGTTGCCATCGGCGACGTGTGCTTCAAGCGGGGCGGCGTCTTTGCCATGGAGCTGGGCGGGCCCGAGGTGGGCCGGGGCTGCGGCGGGCGCGGGATCATCCATGGGTTCGAACTGCTCGAGAAGCTGGGCTTTCACGACTGGGATTTCGATTTCGTCCTGCTGGATTTCCTCGGCGACGTGGTCTGTGGCGGCTTTGGCCTGCCTATTGCGCGGGACATGGCGCAGAAGGTGATCCTTGTCGGCTCGAACGACCTGCAGTCGCTTTATGTCGCCAACAACGTCTGTTCGGCGGTGGAATACTTCCGCGGACTGGGCGGCAACGTCGGGGTCGCCGGGCTGGTGATCAACAAGGACGACGGGTCTGGCGAGGCGCAGGCCTTTGCCGAGGCCGCCGGTGTGCCGGTGCTGGCCGCGATCCCGCAGGACGATGACCTGCGGCGCAAGTCGGCCTCCTACCAGATCGTCGGCACGGGGCAGAGCCCCTGGGGCGCGCTGTTCGCCGAGCTGGCCGAGAACGTGGCAGGCGCGCCGCCGGTGCGGCCGACTCCGCTGGACCAGGACGCGCTGTTGGGTCTGTTCGACGGCTCCGACACCGGCGCGGGCGTGGTTCTGGAACCGGCGACGGATGCGGACATGCGCGGCAAGAACGCGGTGGCCAAGCCGTCGCTCGAAGTCATCTATGACGAGGCATGAGCAGTGGCAGGTGAAGTGACATATGACAGCACCGCCGAGGCCGAGGTGATCCGGGGTAAGCCCGAGACTGCCGCACCGGCCGATGGCGCAGGGTGTCATTCCGGCCCCGAGCTGGCGAAAGCCGCCGAGATGGCGGGCCAGTCCGAACTGCTGGCGCAATTCGCGAAGGATTATCCCAAGGGCCCGCATGACAAGCCGCAAAGCATGTGCCCGGCCTTTGGTTCTCTGCGCGTGGGCCTGCGCATGAAGCGGGTGGCCACGGTGCTGAGCGGGTCGGCCTGCTGTGTCTATGGCCTGACCTTCGTAAGCCACTTCTACGGCGCGCGGCGGTCGGTGGGCTACGTGCCGTTCAACTCGGAATCGCTGGTGACAGGCAAGCTGTTCGAAGACATCCGCGCCGCGGTGCATGACATGGCGGATCCGGCGAAATTCGACGCCATCGTGGTGACGAACCTGTGTGTGCCGACAGCCTCGGGCGTGCCGCTGCGGCTGCTGCCGGACGAGATCAACGGCGTGCGCATCGTGGGCATCGACGTGCCGGGTTTCGGCGTGCCGACCCATGCCGAGGCGAAGGACGTGCTGGCCGGCGCGATGCTGGCCTATGCCCGGGCCGAGGCCGAGGCCGGCCCGGTGGCCGCGCCCGAGGCCGGCGTGTCGGACCGCCCCACGCTGACCCTGCTGGGAGAGATGTTTCCTGCCGATCCGGTGATGATCGGCCGGATGCTGGCGCCGATGGGGCTGGCCGCCGGGCCGGTGGTGCCCTGCCGCGAATGGCGCGAGCTTTATGCCGCGCTGGATTGCGGGGCGGTGGCGGCACTGCACCCGTTCTATACCGCAACGATCCGTGAATTCCGCGCGGCGGGCCGGCCCGTGCTTGGATCGGCCCCCGTGGGCCATGACGGGACGGCGGCGTGGCTGGCGGCGGTGGGCGACGCCTTCGGCGTGGCCTCCGACAAGATCGCGGCGGCCCAGAATGCCATGCTTCCGGCGATCCGCGGCGCGCTGCAGGCCGCGCCGGTCAAGGGCCGGGTCACCGTGTCGGGCTACGAGGGCAGCGAGCTGCTGGTCGCGCGCCTGCTGATCGAAAGCGGGGCCGAGGTGCCGTATGTCGGCACGGCCTGCCCGAAAACGCCCTGGTCCGAAGACGATGCCGCATGGCTCGCCGCGAAGGGCGTGACGGTGAAATTCCGCGCCTCGCTGGAAGACGATCTTGCGGCGATGGAGGCGAACCGGCCGGACTTGGCCATCGGCACGACACCGGTGGTGCAGAAGGCCAAGGAGATGGCCATCCCCGCGCTCTACTTCACCAATCTTATTTCCGCCCGCCCGCTGATGGGCCCGGCCGGGGCCGGCAGCCTCGCCGAGGTGGTCAACGCGGCCATCGCCGGCAAGGACCGGATGGACCGGATGCGCGCCTTTTTCGACGGCGTGGGCACGGGGGATACCGCCGGAACATGGGAAGGCGCGCCGAACCTGCGCCCCGAGTTCCGGGCGCAGAACCTGAAGAAGATCGAGAAGAAGCGGCGCGCGGCCGCGGCGCAGGAGATGATCTGATGCTGGTGCAGGATCATGACCGGGCCGGCGGCTACTGGGGGGCGGTCTATGCCTTCTGCGCCGTGAAGGGCCTGCAGGTGGTGATCGACGGGCCGGTCGGCTGCGAGAACCTGCCGGTGACCTCGGTCCTGCATTACACCGACGCGCTTCCGCCGCATGAACTGCCCATCGTGGTGACCGGGCTGGGCGAGGAGGAGCTGGGCCGCGAGGGCACCGAGGGCGCGATGAAACGCGCCTGGGGCACCCTGGATCCGGCGCTGCCGGCGGTGGTTGTCACAGGCTCGATCGCCGAGATGATCGGCGGCGGCGTGACGCCGCAGGGCACGAATATCCAGCGCTTCCTGCCGCGCACCATCGACGAGGACCAGTGGCAGTCGGCCGACCGGGCGATGACCTGGCTGTTCACCGAATGGGGCATGACCAAGGGCCGTATGCCGCGCGAGGCAAAGCGCGAAGAGGGCGCGAAGCCACGTGTCAACATCCTCGGGCCGATGTACGGCACGTTCAACATGCCCTCGGACCTGGCCGAGATCCGCCGCCTGGTCGAGGGGATCGGGGCCGAGGTCAACATGGTGTTGCCACTGGGCGCGCACCTGGCCGAAATGCGCAACCTGGTGAATGCCGACGCCAACGTGGTGATGTACCGCGAATTCGGGCGCGGGCTGGCCGAGCTTCTGGGCAAGCCCTATCTGCAGGCGCCGGTGGGAATTGAATCGACCACCCTGTTCCTGCGCAAGCTGGGCGAGATCCTGGATCTGGACCCCGAGCCCTTCATCGCGCGCGAGAAACATTCGACGATCAAGCCGGTCTGGGACCTCTGGCGCTCGGTCACGCAGGATTTCTTTGCCACCGCCGGCTTCGGGATCGTCGCGAACGAGACCTACGCCCGGGGTGTGCGGCACTACCTTGAAGGCGACCTGGGGCTGCCCTGTGCCTTTGCCGTGGCCCGGGTCGCGGGAACCAAGACCGACAACGACAAGGTGCGCGCCCTGATGGCCGAACACCGGCCGATGATCCTGATGGGCTCGATCAACGAGAAGATCTACCTCGCCGAAAGCGAGGCGGGTCATGGGCCGAAACCGGCCTTTATCCCGGCAAGCTTCCCGGGCGCCGCGATCCGGCGGGCCACGGGGACGCCCTTCATGGGCTACGCGGGGGCCACCTACCTTTTGCAAGAGATCTGCAACGGGCTTTTCGATGCGCTGTTCCACGTGTTGCCGCTGGCCTCGCAGATGGATGCGGCGCCGGCGACACCGACACCGCTGCGCCGCGATCTGCCTTGGGACGAGGACGCCGCGCAGGCGCTGGATGCCATCGTCGCGCGCCATCCCGTTCTGACCCGGATTTCCGCCGCCAAGACCCTGCGCGATGCCGCCGAGACGGCCGCGCTGGACAAGGGCGCGGCGCGCGTCGACCGCCAGACGGTGGATGCGCTTTCGCCAGAGACTGCGTTCCAGGAGGAGGAAGGCCGATGACACTCCAAGCGACAAACCCGCCGCCGCGAAACCCGTCCGGATATCGGCGCACCGCCGAATTCTGGGTCTATTTCGCCTGCATTCTCGTGATTGCGTTGCCGTTCTGCTGCGTCGGCTGGCTGCGCGACGTGCTTCGGCGGCAGACGTTCCGTCTGCCCGGACCGCTCGCCCGTGCCTGGGCCGAGGCGGACCGGACAACGCCTTTGATCTTCTCGGTCTGAGCTTCACCGCCAGACCGGGCAACCGGCTACCCGTCCCGAAGGGCGGGTGGAATCCCGAGGCCCCGCCAAGGCGGGCCGACGGCCCTTGTCGCGGGGGAAGCGGCGTCAGCATAGCGTTCCGGAGGAAAGTTCATGGCTGATAATACCGACCTGTCTTTTACAGGTCTCACCGACGAGCAGGCCCAGGAGCTGCATTCGGTCTACATGAGTGGCCTCTGGCTGTTCGTGGCGATTGCAGTGGTCGCGCATCTTGCGACCTACATCTGGGCTCCCTGGTTCTGAGGGAGGATCATTGATGTCAAAGTTCTACAAGATCTGGCTCATCTTCGATCCGCGTCGCGTCTTCGTTGCGCAGGGCGTTTTTCTCTTCCTTTTGGCCGTGATGATCCACCTCGTGGTTCTGTCCAACGGCGTCAACTGGTTCGAGAATGCCGCCGCGTCGCGCGCCATGGCCGACGAATGAGCCCGGGCATATCGCTCTGAAAAACGCCACGGGCGGAGGACCCGCCCGTGGCAATCCAACAGGCACATGCGCCGGCCGACCGGGCCTTCTGGCCCAGGCAACCCCGGCGGGGAGGCAAGCCAGATGGCGCTACTCAGTTTCGAACGCAAGTACCGGATACGAGGAGGCACGCTTGTCGGCGGGGATCTCTTCGATTTCTGGGTCGGGCCCTTCTTCGTGGGCTTCTTCGGTGTCACCACGATCTTCTTTGCCGCTCTCGGCACGATCCTGATCTTATGGGGCGCCGCGGATCAGGGGACATGGAACCCTTGGCTGATCAATATCGCACCGCCCGACCTGTCCTACGGTCTGGGCGCCGCGCCCCTGATGGAGGGCGGGCTTTGGCAGATCATCACGATCTGCGCCACTGGCGCCTTCGTCAGCTGGGCCCTGCGCGAGGTCGAGATCTGCCGCAAGCTGGGCATGGGCTATCACGTGCCCATCGCCTTCGCCTTCGCGATCCTGGCCTATGTCACGCTGGTGATCTTCCGGCCGATGCTGATGGGGGCCTGGGGGCACGGCTTTCCCTACGGGATCTTCAGCCACCTCGACTGGGTGTCGAACACCGGCTACGCCTACCTGCATTTCCATTACAACCCTGCGCACATGCTGGCGGTCACGCTGTTCTTCGCGACCTGTTTCGCGCTGGCGCTGCATGGCGGCCTGATCCTGAGCGCCGCCAACCCCGAAAAGGGGGAGGAGATGAAGACCCCCGATCACGAGGACACGTTCTTCCGCGATTTCATCGGGTATTCCATCGGCACGCTGGGCATCCACCGCCTGGGCTTCCTGCTGGCGATCAACGCCGTCTTCTTTTCCGCCGTCTGCATCATCATTTCCGGGCCCGTCTGGACCAAGGGCTGGCCGGAATGGTGGAACTGGTGGCTTGACCTGCCGATCTGGCCGTGAGGAGGGCCTGAGCGATGGCTGAATACATGAACATATTCACGCAGGTCCAGGTGCAGGGCGCACCGGAATGGGGCCTGGACAACGAAAACAACATGATGGAGGAGCGCGCCGTCAAGCCGTTCTTCAGCAGCCTGGTCGGCTGGGTGGGCAACGCCCAGCTGGGGCCGATCTACCTGGGCTGGACGGGGCTGGTCTCGGCCATGACCTTCATCGTTTGCCTGAACATCATCGGGCTGAACATGCTGGCGCAGGTGAACTGGTCGATCCCGGAATTCCTGCGGCAGGGCTTCTGGCTGGCGCTGGAGCCGCCAAGCCCCGAATACGGGCTGCGCATCCCGCCGCTGCAGGACGGCGGCTGGTACATCATCGCCTCGTTCCTGCTGCTGGTCTCGGTCTGCACATGGTGGCTGCGCACCTACCTGCTGGCCGAGCAGCACAAGATGGGCAAGCACGTGGCCTGGGCCTTCGCCAGCGCCATCTGGCTGTTCCTGGTGCTGGGCCTCTTCCGGCCGATCCTGATGGGATCCTGGTCCGAGGCCGTGCCCTACGGCATCTTCCCGCATCTCGACTGGACCACGGCGTTCTCGATCCGCTACGGCAACCTCTACTACAACCCGTTCCACTGCCTCTCGATCGTCTTCCTCTATGGCTCGTGCCTGCTGTTTGCCATGCATGGCGCGACGATCCTGGCCGTCAGCCGGTTCGGCGGCGACCGCGAGCTTGAGCAGATCGTGGACCGCGGCACGGCGTCGGAACGCGCAGCGCTGTTCTGGCGCTGGACCATGGGGTTCAACGCCACGATGGAGGGCATCCACCGCTGGGCCTGGTGGTTCGCGGTGCTCACCCCGATTACCGGCGGCATCGGCATCCTGCTGACCGGCACGGTGGTCGACAACTGGTTCATCTGGGCCCAGGAGCATTACTTCGCACCGATGTACGACGGCTCCTACGGGTATGACGCCTATGGGTCCTACGAGGCCTTCACCGGCCAGGGAGCGGTAGAATGATCGAGTGGTTCACAAAGTGGAACAGGGAAAATCCTGTTGATGTCTATCGCCCGGCCATCCTTTACGGGGCCGGCGGGGTGGCGGTGATCGCGGCGATCTGGCTGGTGTCCATGGGCCCGCCCCTGGCCACCGACAGCCTGCAGACCGGGCCACGCGGCACCGGCATGTCGGTGCCCAAGCGCGAAAGCGTGCTGGTCACGCCCGATCCCGACGCGCTGGCCTTCCTGGCCACCAGCACCGAGCCGGTGCCGCCCCAGGTCGGCGGCCGCACCGCCGGGTCGCAGATCGAGGGGGCCGAGCCGCTGCTGGCGGACCTGTCGCCCGAGAACTACGAAAGGCTGGTGAGCGCGATGCGCGCCTGGACCGGCATCCCCGACCTGCTGGAGGATCCCGACAATTACCAGACCATCGTCGCGCGGCGCATGATCGAGATGACCCAGAACATCAACGAAGGCTGGGACGGTCACGTGAATGCCAACCGCGAGGTCGGCGTGACCTGCTACACCTGCCACCGCGGCCAGCCGGTGCCCGAGCAGGCCTGGTTCATCGCCACGCCCACGGTCATGGCGGCCGAGGGATGGGCAGCCGTGCAGAACCGGGTGACGCCGCTCAGCTCCTATACCTCGCTGCCCTCGGACGCGTTGCAGAAATACCTGGTCGACGGCGAGCTGATCGCGGTCCATGACCTCGACAGCCGCGCGGCGGGGATCCCCGGGCAGGATGGCTATCCGGGCATCCAGAATGCCGAGCGGACCTATGCGCTGATGAACTACTTCTCGAACTCGCTCGGGGTGAACTGCACGCTTTGCCACAACACCCGTGCCTTCTATGACGGGGGCCAGATCACGCCACAATGGGCGACGGCGAGCCTGGGCATCCTGATGGTGCAGGAGCTGAACAACGACTACCTGCTGCCGCTGGCCGAGGTTCTTCCGCCCGAGCGGCTGGGCCCCCATGGCGATGGCCCCAAGGTCGGCTGCGGCACCTGTCACAACGGCGAGCAGCAACCGCTGCGCGGCACCAACGTGATCGGAAACTACCCGGAACTCGCCACGACAGAGGCGCCGGACTACGGAAACTGACGGCCCGGGCGCGCCTCTCGCGCCCCGGCCCCTCCATCGCGCCGTTCGCGCCCCGGGTAACCCCAAGCGGGCGACGCCACCCAGGACCACCAAAGGGGGCAGCGATGACTGACCAGAACCCACATACACCCATCCTCGACACCGTTGCCGGGCCGGCGGACCTGCGCCGCCTGTCCGACCGCGACCTCTCTGCCCTGGCGGGCGAGCTGCGGTCCGAGCTGATCTCGGTCGTGTCCGAAACCGGCGGGCACCTCGGCTCGTCCCTTGGCGTGGTCGAGCTGACGGTGGCGCTGCACGCGGTGTTCAACACGCCGATGGACAAGCTGATCTGGGATGTCGGGCATCAATGCTACCCGCACAAGATCCTGACAGGCCGCCGCGACCGCATCCGCACCCTGCGCCAGAAGGACGGGCTGTCGGGCTTCACCAAACGCTCGGAAAGCGCATCCGATCCCTTCGGTGCGGCGCATTCCTCCACCTCGATCTCGGCCGCGCTGGGCTTTGCCGTGGGCCGCGACATGGGGCGGCCTGCGGGCGACGCGATCGCCGTGATCGGCGATGGCGCGCTCAGCGCGGGTCTTGCCTACGAGGCGCTGAACAACGCGGGCGCCCAGGGCCGTCGGCTTTTCGTGATCCTCAACGACAACGAGATGAGCATCGCGCCGCCCGTCGGCGCCATGGCCGCCTATCTCGGGCGGCTGGGGGCGGACCGGCCGCGCGCGCGGCTGCGTCTGATGGCCGAGGATTTCGAGTCGGTGATGCCGCCGCCCATGCGCGAGGGCGCCCGGCGCGCCCGGCAGCTGGTGACCGGCATGGCCGGGACCGGCAATATCTTCGAGGAGCTGGGGTTCGATTATGTCGGGCCGGTCGACGGGCATGACATGGGCCAGTTGCTGCAGGTTATGCGGGCCACGCGGGCGCGGGCGACGGGCCCGGTTCTGATCCATTGCTGCACGGTCAAGGGCAAGGGCTATGCCCCGGCCGAGACCAGCGCCGACCGCTACCATGGCGTGTCGAAATTCGATGTCGCCACGGGCCAGCAGGCCAAGAAGGCGGGCGGGCCGCCCAGCTATACCTCGGTCTTCGGCAAGGCGCTGGCCGAGGAGGCTGCGCGCGATCCCGATATCGTGGCGCTGACCGCCGCCATGCCTTCGGGCACCGGCGTCGACATCATGGCCAAACGCTTCCCGGCGCGCGTCTTCGACGTGGGCATCGCCGAACAGCATGGCGTGACCTTCGCTGCCGCCATGGCGGCTTCGGGGCTGAAGCCGTTCTGCGCGATCTATTCGACCTTCCTGCAGCGCGGGTTCGACCAGGTGGTTCATGACGTGGCGATCCAGGGCCTGCCGGTGCGCTTCGCCATCGACCGGGCCGGGCTGGTGGGCGCCGACGGCGTGACCCACGCCGGCGCCTACGACATCGCCTATCTCGGCTGCCTGCCCGGCTTTACCGTGATGGCCGCCGCCGACGAGGCCGAGCTGGTCCACATGGTCGCCACAGCCGCCGCGCATGACAGCGGGCCGATCGCTTTCCGCTATCCGCGGGGCGCCGGAACCGGTGCGGCCCTGCCAGAGCGGGGCACGGTGCTTGAGATCGGCCGGGGCCGCGTGGTGCAGGAGGGCGAGGACCTGGCCATCCTGTCCTTCGGCGCGCATCTGTACGAGGTGCAGGCCGCGGCCTCCCTTCTGGCAGAAGAGGGGATCACCCCCACCATCGCCGACGCACGCTTTGCCAAGCCGCTGGACCTGGACCTGATCATGGAGCTCGCGCGCACGCACCGGGCGCTGGTGACGGTGGAGCAGGGGGCCGAGGGCGGCTTCGGCTCGCAGGTGATGCATGCGCTGGCGCGCAACGGCGCCTTCGACCGGGGGCTGGCGATCCGCAATGTCTGCCTGCCCGACCGGTTCATCGACCAGGCCGCCCCGGCCGAGATGTATGCCGACGCGAAGATGACCGCCGCCGACATCGCCGCCACCGCCCGCACGGCGCTGGGCCAGGCCGCGACAATCGTCAGCCTCTCGGCCGTGCGGTAACCGGAGGGGCGGGTCCGCCTTGCAGGACACGTGATGCAAAAAGAGATCGCGGCCAGGGGTGGCCGCGATCGCAAACTGCGTGTCGGTGATGCCGTGTCCGGCCCGGCGGGAGTAAGGCTTAGCTTTCGCCGCCCGGCCCGACCGAGACGAGATAGGCCCAGATATCGGCGGCCTGCTCTTCCTTCATCAGTTTGAATGCCATCTTGCCGCGTGCCTTCGGGTCGTCAAGATAGTCCCGCAGGAAGGCGGTCGGGTCCTGGACGTAGACGGTGAAATCCTCGACGTTCCAGCTTAGCCCGGCCTCTCCGGCGGCGATCATGAAATCGGAATACCGGAAATCCTCGTATGTTCCGGCCTGCCGGCCGACCACGCCGTACAGGTTCGGGCCGACCTTGCCGCCTTTGACGATGTCGTTGCCATCCGCATCGGTGATCGCGTGGCAGGTGCGGCATTGTTTGAAATCATTCTCCCCGGCCGCCGGGTCACCGTCCGCGTCCTGGGCCATGGCGACGGGCGCCGCCAGCAGCAAGCCGGCAAGGCCGGCCATCAGGTGTTTCATTTTTTCCTCCTTGGTGTGGTTGGAATTCGGCGCATCTCAGGCCACCGCGTGGGCCAGGGCGCATTGCTTCCACAGCACGGTGAGCGCCTCGACCAGCCGGTCGATATCGGCGTCGCTGTGCAGGGGCGACGGGGTGAAGCGCAGCCGTTCGGTGCCCTTGGGCACGGTGGGGTAGTTGATCGGCTGCACGTAGATCCCCCAGTCACGCATCAGGATGTCCGACAGCATGCGGCACTTCACCGGGTCCTTGATCATCACGGGGATGATGTGGCTGGGGTTGTCCATGTGCGGGATGCCCTGCGCGTCCAGCTTCGCCCGCAGGCGGGCGACCTGGCGGCGCTGGGCCTGTCTTTCGACCTGGCTGGTCTTCAGGTGCCGGACCGAGGTCAGCGCCGCCGCCGCCACCGCCGGCGGCAGGGCCGTGGTGAAGATGAAGCCCGAGGCGAAGCTGCGGATGAAATCGCACAGCGCGGCCGAGCCGGTGATGTAGCCGCCGACGCAGCCATAGGCCTTGCCCAGCGTGCCCTCGATCAGGGTGATGCGGTCCGCCAGACCTTCGCGTTCGGACACGCCGCCGCCGCGCGGGCCGTAGAGGCCTACGGCATGGACCTCGTCGAGATAGGTCATCGCGCCGTGTTTCTCGGCGACCTCGACGATCTCGGCCATGGGAGAGATGTCGCCATCCATGGAATAGACGGATTCGAAGGCCACGATCTTGGGCGCGTTGGCGGGCAGCACGGCAAGCTTGCGGTCCAGGTCCTCGGGGTCGTTGTGCTTCCAGATCACCTTGCGGGCGCGGGAATGGCGGATGCCCTCGATCATTGAGGCATGGTTCAGCGCGTCCGACAGGATCACCGCATCGGGGATCCGGCTGCCCAGCGTCGACAGCGCCGCCCAGTTCGACACGTAGCCCGAGGTGAAGAGCAGCGCTGCCTCCTTGCGGTGCAGATCGGCAAGCTCGGCCTCAAGCCGCACGTGGTGGTGGTTGGTGCCCGAAATGTTGCGTGTCCCGCCGGCCCCGGCGCCGCAGCTGTCAACGGCGGCCTTCATCGCGTCGCGCACGTCCTGGTGCTGGCCCATCCCGAGGTAATCGTTCGAGCACCAGACCGTGACTTCGTCGGGCGTCAGATCGTCATGGGACTTGGCCCTTGGATAGGCGCCGCAGCGGCGTTCGAGCTCGGCGAAGACGCGGTAATTGCCTTCCTGCTTCAGGTCGTCGAGCTGTGCGTTGAACATGGCGTCAAAATCCATGATGTCCCTCCGGTCTTGCCGTCGTTTCGGTCTGTTTGGGCGCGGGCAGCATCCAGCGCCAAAGTTTCGCATCCGGGAGCGGCAGCACCATGAGCCAGTGCTCCAGCAACGCGAGCGATGTGAGGGCGGCCAGCAGCGCAAAGCCTATGGTCTCGCCCGGGGTGGTGGCGGCATGCAGGCGTTCCAGCCAGCAGGCCACGGCCAGGGTCAGCGCGGTGACCGAGACGGGAAAGAGCCAGTTGAGCCGCGAGATGCGGAAGTGGCTGGCCATGTGCCCCAGCGCGCGGGGCAGGAATTCGGTGTTGATGCGCGGGACGCCGAAATAGAGGTTCAGCTTGGCCGAGATGCGCGCCGCGTAAAGCACGGTGAAGGTCCAGAGCCCGAAGGCCTGCCCCGTGCCCCCGGCCGCGCCGTGCCCGTGGATCCAGAGCGCGACGAGAAGCGCGGCGAGCAGCATCTCGTGGTAGGCGACCGTGCCCCAGGCCCGGACAAAGCGTTCCCATTCGGGCAGGTTCTCCGGGCAGGGATGGGTGTTGGGCCCGGTCACTGTGCCGGTCAGAAATGCGGTTTCGACCCAGGCCCAGATCGCCAGAGCGGCGAGGAAGCCGCCATAGACGGCCCCGGGGGCGGGATCGCCATGGGTGGTCAAATGCCCCCAAAGCCCGAAGCCCAGCAGGGGCAGGGCGGCCAGCGTGCACAGCAGAGGTGCCCGCCGCCCGGCCCGTTCGGCATGGCGCACGGCCATCAGGATCGCCCCGGTGAGGAACCACCAGAGAAACAGCGCGAACAGCGCGGCGATCCAGGGGCTGGCCATCAGTACCCCGGCTCCATCCGGGGATTGTCGGGCACCTCGTGGTGTTTTGCGGGCACAAGGTAGAGACGGGCAAAGAACATGCCCGCGCGGATCCGGGCGCCCAGCCGCGCCAGCATGCCGCCCGGGCCGCGCCGGTCGGCGGCCTCGGTCAGGTCGGTGTTGGCCTGCCGCAGCCGCTTCAGGTTGGCGGTCCAGCGCGGGTTGTCGATATCCAGCGTGATCGGGAAGATCTGCTTCGAGATCTCGGATGTCTTGGTAAAGACCTCGTGCCCGTACCAATCCGTATCGACGCCAAGGGCCTCGTGGAAGGCCGGGCGCTGGTGATCGCGGATGTACATGGTGGCATAGACCGCCGTCAGGAAGAACTTGATCCACAGCACGTTGCCGCCGCGGGTCAGCCTGGGGTCGGTCTTCATCAGCAGGGCAAAGGCCTCGCCGTGGCGGAACTCGTCGTTGCACCATTCCCGGAACCACTTGAAGATCGGGTGAAAGCGGTATTCGGGATGCGCCTCGAGATGGCGGAAGATCGTGATGTAGCGCGCGTAGCCGATCTTTTCGCTGAGGTAGGTGGCGTAATAGATGAACTTCGGCCGGAAATAGGTGTATTTCTTCGCCTTGGTCAGAAACCCGAGGTTCACCGCCACGCCTGCCTCGCGGAGCGCATCGTTGATGAACCCCGCGTGCCGCGCCTCGTCCCGCGCCATCAGCTGGAACAGGCCGGTGACATCGGGGTTGGCGCCGCGCCGCTTCATTTCCTTGTAGAGCACGCAGCCCGAGAATTCGGCAGTGCAGGAGGAGACCAGGAAGTCGATGAATTCCTTCTTCAGCTCCGGCTCCATCCCGTCCCAGTCGACATGGTCCCAGTCCTCGTTCTTCTTGAAATGGCCCTTGTTCGGATCGGCCTGCATCTCGGCGATCAGCTCGTCCCAGATGTCGCGGACCGAGGTGACGTCGATCGCGTCCAGCTCGTCGAAATCCGTGGTGTAGAAGCGCGGCGTCAGCAGGGTGTTCTGCATCGCGAGCCCGGTGGCCGTGTCGCTGTCGAACTTCGCCTGTGCCTCCTGGATCGCCAGGCCTTCCTCGGCGGTGGTCGCGTCGGCGGTATGTGTCGCGCCAGAGGCGCGCATCCCGGGTGTCTGCATGTTCATAGCTTGGCCTCCTCGGAGAACGAGAATTCGCAGAGTTCCATGACCTCGATGTCCCCGGTCAGCCGGGTCCAGAGGCGTTCAAGGCGCGAGGCGCGCACGATCGTGGCCTCGCGGCTTTCTCGGACGACATGGCCGAAGGGGGCCATGATTTCGGGGCCCTTCACCCGCACCGCGTCACCGGGGTAGACGACCGCCCCGTTGTCAAAGCGCACATGCGCGTGCAGGCTTTCGAACCGGTGGCTGACTTCCACCGTGCAGGGCGCGTGTTCGATATCTCGGGTAAGCCATCCCATCATCGGCCTCCTTCCGGTTGGGCCAGAAGCCGGGCAAAGGCCCTGGCGTTATCCGCGCCGAATCCCATCAGGTCGGCGCTCCACCCCGTTGCGGGGTCGTGAATGGACAGGCGGCCCGAGGCATGGCCGATCAGTGTGACCGGCCCGTCCAGGGGCACGCGGTGATTGGCGCGTTCGCGCAGGACGACGCGCCAGACGCCAGAGACAAAGCCGCCTTCTTCGGGTGTGAGGTCGGCGATGACGGTCCCGTTCATGGCCGTGACCGTGGCGCGCCCGGACAGATCGCCCGAGATCAGCAGATCGCGCCGGACCGCTTCGTCGCCCGTGGGGGCGGTGGCGATCAGGGGGCGGTCGGTGACGCGGGCATAGGTGACCAGCGCCAGTGCCGACAACATCAGGGCCGCCACGCCGCGCACCAGGGCGCGGGGCACAAGCTCTTTGTCCGGGGTGTGGATCCGGGGCGTCAGGTTCCGGATGCGGGTGGCTTCGGTCATCGATCTACTCCGCGGCCAGCGCGGCGGGCGCGCGGGACAGTTCGGGGGTGGCGATGCGGGTCTCGGCCGCCTCGGCCAGCAGGCCGGCAACGCGCGCGGCATCGGGGATGGCCCGCAGCGCCGGTTGCGGCTTGCGCAACCGCCAGGGGCGCACATGCGGCCAGCAGACCAGCCAGGACAGCCGGATGTCTTCGGCCAGGTCCAGCGCGATGGTGCCTGTGCCGTCCCGGCGCAGGTCCAGCCCGGCGCTTGCGATCTGGCGGAACGGCAGGTTCAGCGTCAGCGTCAGCGCCGCGCCGATCCGCATGACGACACGGGCATCGGTGATCGTGTAGACGGTGGCGCGGGCCTGCAGGAAGGCCACGATCCAGAGCAGCCCGCAGACCACCGCACCCAGCAGCAGGAAGGGGGCCGCCATGGCCAGTCCGGCGCCGACGCCCTCGTCCAGGATCGCCCCGAAGCGCCAAAGCGCCAGCAGAGCGAAATATCCCGCGACCCAGCGCAGGTTCAGCGCCTCGCGGGCCAGGGCCATGGCATCGGGGCGGCCCTGCCACAGCAGGTGCTCGCCCTTGGGCAGGTGTTCGGGCAGGCCGGGGATGGGTTCAAAGGCGAAATCGTCGTGAGACATTGTCATCCCCACTGCGGTTCAAGCCGCGCTTCGCTCGCATAGAGCGTGCCGCCGGCGTAGTAGGCCGAGATCTTGTCCTCTTCGAGCAGGGTCACCTGCCGGGGCGAGGCATGGCGGGGCACGCCCGCGAAATGGTGGGCGTAAAGCGTGCGTACCTTGACCCGGTTGGACCAGATCCGCGTCAGCGTGATCGGCACCAGCCGCTTGCCTTCGCCCATTCCGGCCTCAAGTTCGTATTCGAGGTAGCGCACCATCTGTTCGGGCTCGTCGATCCACATGTCGGTGACGGTGCCGACGATCTCTCCGTCGCCCGCCACCACCGGCAGGCCGCGCGGATCGCGCCCGGCCGAGACCTGGATGCCGTCGGTGGCCGACATCGGCACGATCTTGGGATGGCCCTTGCCGTCGAGCTCGGGCACATCCCGGCGCGGCGCCCAGGAGGCGGGACCGACGCCGTCGGCCATGGGATCGCCGGTGGGCAGGAAGGGAAAGCCGTTGCCGGAGGCGGACTTGGCCAGGGCCAGGTCGCCGCGGTCCGGATGCTGGCCCGAGGGCACGGTCAGCGTGCCGCGGCCATGCGGCAGCAGGAAGGTCTTGTCGTCGGGCACCGGGAACAGCCCCTGGTTGGCCGACGGGTTGCCGTCGTCATCCTCCAGGGGATAGCCCTCGCGCATGTTCTCGCGCTGGAGGTACCAGATCAGCAGGACGAAAAAGATCACGAAGATCCAGAGCGAGAGGCTGGCCAGATCGACATTGGCGAAGAAGGTTCCAGTCATGTCAGGGTCCTTTCTGGGTCGTTGGCCGGTGTCGTCTGGAAGGCGCCGGTCATGTTGGGAACTCGGCCAGCCCGATGGGGGCTTTTGCCTGGGCCGGTCCATTGATCGCTTCGGGGGGCGAGGCGTGACGGGCGAGCCGGCCAAGCGCTGCAAGGGTCAGGAACAGCAGGCCGATCTCGATGTGGTAGACGAAGGAATAGCCGGTGGCGGGCGTGTTCAGCGCCGCGCCCCAGCTGCCCGAGGTGGCGATGGAATTGACCACGTCGCGCAGCCCGCCGCCCAGGGCGATGGCAAGCCCTGCCGCCGTGGCCTGCGCGGCGCCCCAGGCGCCAAGCGCCAGGCCGTGGCCGGCGGTGCCCTTCGCGGGCAGGACCATCGCGGCGGTCAGGGTGGCGACGGCGAAGAGCCCGGCGCCGAAGCCGATCAGGGCCGCGCCGGCGAAGAACGCCGGATGAGAGCCCATGGGCGCGGCGAAGATCACCGCCGAGAAGGCGACGATCCCGGCAAGAAGCCCTGTCGCCGCAAGGCGGTAGGGGTCGCTGCCGCGTGCCAGCCGGTGACCGGCGATCAGAAAGCCCAGCAGCGCGCCGCCGGCCCAAAGTGCGGTCAGCACCGTCGTGGCGGCGACCGGCAGATGCAGGATCTCTCCGCCATAGGGTTCCAGCAGCACGTCCTGCATGGTGAAGCCCATGGTGCCGATAAAGACCACCGCCAGAAGCCGCCCGGCCTGTCCGCCGGCGACCAGGTCGGCCCAGGCGTCGCGGAAGCGCGGACGCGGGGCGGCGCGCTCGGCGCGGCTCATCGGGCGGATCTTTTCCTGCCGCCAGAGCGCGACCAGGTTCAGCACGATGCCGACGACGGCGGCGCCCTGCACGACACGGATCAGGGTCAGCGGGGTGAAATCCGTCAGCAGCCAGCCGATGACCAGCGCAGAGACCCCCATGCCCAGCAGGAACATCACGTAAAGCAGCGCCACGACCCGCGGCCGCGTCTCTTCATCCGCCCGGTCGGTGGCCAGCGCCAGACCGGCGGTCTGCGTCATGTGCAGCCCCAGGCCGGTCATCAGGAAGGCGATACCGGCCAGCACCTCGCCCGCCCAGGCGGGGCCGGTGGATTGCTGGCCCGACAGCACCAGAAGCGCGAAGGGCATCACCGCCAGCCCGCCCATCTGCCAGAGCGAGCCGAACCAGAGGTAGGGGATGCGTTTCCAGCCGATGGCGCTGCGGTGGGTGTCGGACCTGTGGCCCAGCAGCGCCCGGAACGGCGCCACCAGCACCGGAAGCGCGATCATCGCCGCCACGACCGAGGCCGGGACCGACAGCTCGACGATCATCACCCGGTTCAGCGTGCCCAGCAAAAGCACCGTCGCCATGCCGACCGAAACCTGGAACAGCGACAACCGCAACAGCTGACCCATGGGCAGCCCCTCGCTTGTCGCATTCGCGAAGGGCATCGCGCTCAGCGGCAGGTGGCGGAGGGGATTGAGCAGCTTCACGATGCGTACTCCATCGCCTGCGAGATGTAGAAGCCGCTGCTGACCCGGTCGAGCACGCTCAGCGCGCCCGAGGCATGGGTGTCGCGCAAAGCCTGGGCCAGCGCGGCGGCGGATTGCGGCACCATGGTGGGGGATCTGTCGGCGCGCGGGAACAGCTGGCCGGCCTGCCACATCGCCATCAGCAGCGGGGTGCGCGGCGCGACGGTAAAGATCACCCGGCCCGAACAGCGCGCGCCAAGTTTCGCGACCGCCGCGGCCGTGTCGGCGCGGTCGTAATACAGCAGGCTGTCCATCGCGATCACGTGGTCGAACCGCCCAAGCCCTGCGTCCAGCATGTCGCCGGCCCGGAAGGTGACGCGGGAGAGGTGCTTTGCCGGCATCCGCTGACGCGCGATCTCGATCAGCGCGGGCGAGATATCGGCGGCCACCACATCGGCGCCGCGGGCGGCCAGAGCCCAGCTCATCTGCCCGGTGCCGCAGCCCGCATCCAGAACCCGTGCGCCCGAAAGGTCCTCGGGCAGCCGCGCCAACATCAGCGCGCGCATCTCGTCGCGCCCGCGCCGCACCGTCTCGCGGATCCGCGAGACCGGCGCGTCGCTGGTCAGACGCTCCCAGGCGTGGAGCGCGGTGCGGTCGAAATAGGTTTCGACCCGGGTGAGGGTGCGGGCATAATCCATCAGTCGAACCCCAGCAGCTCGAATATGTCGCGGTCTTCCATGGGGGCGGGGGCCAGCGGATCGGTTCCCGCCCAGAGCGCCTCGGCAAGGCGCAGGTACTCGGCCCGGCAGCGCAGGATGTCGGGATCGTCGTCCATCTCGAACAGCGTCTTCTTCTTCAGACGGCTGCGGCGGATCGCATCCACGTCGGGCATGTGGCCGATGCGGTTGAAGCCCACCGTCGCGCAATAGCGGTCGACCTCGTCGGTCGCGGTCGAGCGGTTGGCCACGCAGCCGGCCAGCCGCACCTTGTAGTTCTTCGACTTGGCCTGCACCGCGGCGATGATGCGGTTCATCGCATAGATGGAATCGAAATCGTTGGCGGTGACGATCAACGCCCGGTCGGCATGCTGCAGCGGGGCCGCGAACCCGCCGCAGACCACGTCGCCCAGCACGTCGAAGATCACCACGTCGGTGTCATCGAGCAGGTGGTGCTGCTTCAGCAGCTTCACGGTCTGCCCGACCACATAGCCGCCGCAACCGGTGCCGGCAGGCGGTCCGCCGGCCTCGACACATTGCACGCCGCCCCAGCCTTCGGTCACGAAATCCTCGGGGCGCAGCTCTTCGGGGTGGAAATCGACCTCCTTCAGGATGTCGATCACCGTGGGTTGCAGGCGCCCGGTCAGGGTGAAGGTGCTGTCGTGCTTCGGATCGCATCCGATCTGCAGGACCCGGCGGCCCTGGCTTGCGAAGGCCGCCGACAGGTTGGACGAGGTCGTCGACTTGCCGATCCCGCCCTTGCCGTAGACCGAGATGACCTTGGCCCCCTCGATCCGGCTCTCGGGGTCCTGGTGCACCTGGACCGAGCCTTCGCCGTCGCGCCCCTTCAGGTCGGGGATGTCGTCTCTCGGGCTCATGTGGAACTCCTTCCGGGAGCATGGGCTCCCTGTTCGGGGCATATCGGGGTGTTGCAGGTCATTCCGCGGCCACCCCTTCCATCCGGTCTTCCAGCGCATCCGCCGCCTGCTGCAGCGCCGCGACGGTTGCGGCATCGGGCTGCCAATAGGCGCGGTCGTGCGCCTCGAGCAGGCGGTTGGCCATGCGCGAGGACGCGGTCGGGTTCAGATCGGCCAGGCGGGTGCGCATGGCCTCGTCCAGCACGAAGGTTTCCGACAGCCGCTGATAGACCCAGGGTTCGACCGAGCCGGTGGTGGCCGACCAGCCCAGCACGTTGGTCACATGCGCCTCGATCTGGCGCACGCCCTCGGCGCCGTGCTTCAGCAGCGCCTCGTGGAATTTCGGGTTCAGCGACCGCGACCGGGTTTCCAGCGCGACCTGCGCGGCCAGCGTGCGGACCTTGCCGGTGCCGCGCGTCGTGTCCGAGATGTAGACCGCCGCGTCCTGTCCGCCGCGCGCGCGTTTCACCGCGCGGGAGATGCCTCCCAGCGTGTCGAAGTAGTGATCCACCGTGGTCACGCCCAGCTCGACCGATTCAAGGTTCTGGTAGGCCAGGTCCACATCCGCCAGCGCCGCCTGCAGCAGCGCGCCGTTCTGCGCGGCCTTGCCGTCGACGCCGTAGGCAAAGCTCTTGCGCGCCTCAAAGGCGTCGGCCAGCTCGTCCTCTCCGGCGAAGGCCGAGGCATCGACCAGCATGTTGACGTTCGACCCATAGGCGCCCTCGGCATTGGAAAAGACGCGCAGCGCCGCCGTCTGCAGATCGCAGCCGATCCGGGCGGCATAGGCATGGGCATGGGCGCGGACGAAGTTCTGCGCCTCCGGTTCGTCGGCCGTCGCGGCCTTCAGCGCGGCCTCGGCCAGCAGCTTGGTCTGCAAGGGCAGCAGGTCGCGGAAGATGCCCGACAGCGTCATGATCACGTCGATCCGGGGGCGGCCGAGCTCTGCCAGCGGTACGAGGTCGGCGCCGCAAAGCCGGCCGAAGCTGTCGAACCGGGGCCTGGCCCCCATCAGCGCCAGCGCCTGCGCGATCGCGGCGCCGTCGGATTTGATGTTGTCGGATCCCCACAGCACCAGTGCCACGCTGCGCGGCAGCGAGCGGTGGGTGTCGAGCAGCAGCTGCGCCTGACGCGCGCCGTCCCGGCAGGCAAAGGCCGTGGGCATGCGGAACGGATCGAAGGCGTGGATGTTGCGCCCGGTGGGCAGGATCGCGGGCGAGCGGATCAAGTCGCCGCCCGGGACCGGAGGCGTGAACCGGCCCGCCAGCGCATTCAGCAGGGCGGGGATCTCGGTGTCGCGCTGCAGCAGGGGCGCGGCCTCGGCACGGGCCTCGGGATCGATCAGCGCCAGCATGTCGGTGCGGGCCTGATCCGACATCGCCTCGCCTACCACGTGCAGGCCCTCGGGGATCAGCGCATCCTCGGCGTCCAGCAGCTCGAGCCAGAGCGCATGCGGATCGCGGCCATTCAGATCCACCGCCTCGGCCTGCTCGGCGATCAGCTGCGCAAGCTCGGCGTGTTCGGGGTGATCCGGCGCGGTGCCGCGCCAGCGCACAAGGCTGTCCTTCAGCTCGGCCAGCCCCTTGTAAAGCCCGGCGGTCGCCAGCGGCGGGGTCAGGTGCGACACCGTCACGGCATTTGTCCGGCGCTTGGCCAGCGTCGCCTCGGACGGGTTGTTCGACGCATAGAGATAGACGTTGGGCATGTCGCCGATCAGCCGGTCAGGCCAGTCGGCGCCGCAGGGGCCGGCCTGCTTGCCGGGCATGAATTCCAGCGCGCCATGCATGCCGAAATGCAGCAGAACGTCGGCGCAGAAGCTGTCCTTCAGCCACAGATAGAACTGCGCGAAGGCATGGGTCGGCGCGAAGCCGCGTTCGAACAGCAGCCGCATCGGGTCGCCCTCAAAGCCGAAGGCGGGCTGCAGACCGACGAAGACCTTGCCGAACTGCGCGCCGAGCACAAAGACGCCGGCCCCGTCGGACTGATGCTTGCCGGGCGCCGGGCCCCATTGCCGTTCGATCTCGACCAGCCAGGGCGTCCGCGCGACCATCGTGTCGGCCGGGACATGGGCGGCGACGTTGGCCTCCTGCCCGTATTGCCGGGCAGAGCCCTGCAGGACCGCATCGCGCAGCTCCTCGACCGACGCGGGCGGGGTGATGTCATAGCCGCGCGCGGCCATGGCATGCAGGGTGTTGTGAAGCGAGCGGAACACATCGAGATAGGCGGCCGTCCCGGCGGCCCCGGCATTGGGCGGGAAACCGAAGAGCACGATGCCAACCCGGCGCTGGGCCGCGTCCGAGCGGCGCAGCGTGGCGAGCCTGTCGGTCCGCGCGGCCAGCGCGTCGATCCGTTCCGGGCAGGGGGCCATGGCGCGCAGCTGCGACTGCGGGCGGCAGGCATGGGCACAACCGGCGCAGCCGTCCTCGCCATGGCGGCCCGCGAAGACGGTGGGGTTGGTCGCGCCGTCCAGCTCGGGCAGGGCAACCAGCATGGTCGTCTCGATCGGGCCAAGGCCGGAGGGCGAGCGCGCCCATTGGTCCAGCGTCAGGAATTCCAGCGGATGCGCGGCAAGATAGGGCACATCTAGCGCCTTCAGCAGGGCCACGGCCGAGGCGTTGTCATTATAGGCCGGCCCGCCGACCAGCGAGAACCCGGTCAGCGAGAGCAGCGCGTCGATGCGGGGGCCGCTGTCGTCCCGGAAATAGGCCTCGATCGCCGGACGCCCGTCGAGACCGCCTGCAAAGGCGGGCAAGACGCGCAACCCCCGGGCCTCCAGCGCGCGGATGACCGCATCGTAATGCGCGGTGTCGCCCGACAGCACGTAGCTGCGCATCATCAGCAGGCCAATGGTGGCGTGCGGCGCGGCAGGTCCGGGCAGCTTCGCGGCATCGGTCGTCATGCGGCCCGGCAGATCGGGGTGATACAGGCCTGTCTCGGGGTAATCCGCCGGTTCGGGCGCGCGGGCCCCGCGCCACTCGGGGCGGTGGCAGTAGCGCGAGATCAGGAACCGCACCAGGGCCTCGATATTGTCGTCCGAGGCGCCCAGCCAGTATTGCATCACCAGGAACCAGGCGCGCAGGTCCTGCGCCTTGCCGGGGATCAGCTTCAGGATCCGGGGGAGGCGGCGCAGCATCCGCATCTTGCGGGCGCCGTTGTCATGGGCCTGGCCCCCTTTCGTATCGCCGCCGCCGCCGCCGCGCAGCTTCTTCATCAGCTTGCGCGTGCCGCTTTCAGGCGCCGACAGGTCCAGCGTGCCCATCCGGGTCAGCCGCACGATCTTGGCATCGGCGATGATGCCCACCATCGCGTCGCATTCGGGCCGGCGCGCTTCAAGCGCGGGACGGATCGCCTCGATATGCTCTTCCAGAAACAGCAGGCTCGATACCACGATGTCGCCGGTCGCGACTGCGGCGCGGGCGCGCTCCAGGCTTTCAGGGTCCTCGCCCCATTCGGCGGCGGCATGGATCGAGATCGACAGGCCCGGGAAATCCCCGGCCAGCCGTGTCGCCGCGCGGTCGCAGGGGCCGGCGGCGTGGCTGTCAAGCGTCAGAAGCACGACGCGATAGGGGGTCAGGGCGTCATCGCGCATAATGGGCCTTCGCTTCGTAAAGGGTGTCGACGCTGATCTCGGTCAGCCCGCGGTCGGCGGCGAAGGTTTCGGTGTTCTTCCGTGCCTTTCCACGGACGAAGAAAGGGACCTTGCGCAATTCGCGCTCGGCCTCGGACAGCCAGTGGAGGCTGTCTGTTCCCTCTGTCCGGGCGACCGTTTCCGGCCCGGCCGCCGGTTCGGGCGTCGCTGCGGGTCGGGCGGCGTGCCCGCCGTGATGGCTGGGCCCGGCCTCGTCGTGGAACTCGAAATCGTCGCGGAACATGTGCAGCAGGTGCTCTTCCAGCCCCATCACCAGCGGATGGATCCAGGTGTCGAAGATCACGTTGGCGCCCTCGATCCCCATCTGGGGCGAATAGCGGGCCGGGAAATCCTGCACATGGACCGGGGCCGAGATCACCGCGCAGGGCAGGCCCAGTCGCTTGGCGATGTGGCGTTCCATCTGCGTGCCCAGGATCAGCTCGGGCGAGAGCGCCTCGATCTGGCGCTCGACCTCGAGGTAATCGTCGGTGATCAGCGCCTCGACGCCGAAATCCCGCGCCAGTGCGCGGATCCCGCGGGCCATCTCGCGGTTGTAGCAGCCAAGGCCCACCACCTCGAACCCCATCTCGTCGCGGGCGATCCGGGCGGCGGCGGCGACATGGGTGCCGTCGCCAAAAAGGAACACGCGCTTGCCCGTCAGATAGGTGGAATCCACCGACGACGCGTACCAGGGCAGGCGCAGGCGGTCCTCGTCCATCCGCGCGGGCAGGCCGGTGAGGGCGCTGACTTCCCTTACGAAATCCCGGGTCGCACCGACGCCGATCGGCACCGTCTTGGTGTAGGGCAGGCCAAGCTCCCGCTCCATCCAGCGGCAGGCGCTTTCGCCGGTCTCGGGGTACATCAGCACGTTCAGATGCGCCGCGTCCAGGCGGGCGATGTCCGAGGGCGTGGCCTCCCAAGGGGCAGTTACGTTGACGTCGATCCCGATGTCGTTGAGCAGCGATGTCACCTCGGTCACGTCGTCACGATGGCGGAACCCAAGCGCCGTCGGGCCGATCAGGTTGGCCGTGGGGCGGGCCGTCTTGTCCATCGGGCCGGCCAGCGCCCGCACGATCTGGAAGAAGGTCTCGTCGGCGCCGAAATTCTCGCGCCGCTGGTACGACGGAAGCTCAAGCGCGATCACCGGGATCGGAAGACCCATGGTCTCGGCCATGCCGCCGGGATCGTCCTGGATCAGCTCGGCCGTGCAGGAGGCGCCGACGATCATCGCCTCGGGGCGGAACCGGTCATAGGCGGCCTGGCAGGCGTTGCGGAAAAGCGCGGCGGTGTCGGACCCGAGGTCGCGGGCCTGGAAGGTGGTGTAGGTGACCGGCGGGCGGCGGTCGCGGCGCTCGATCATGGTAAAGAGCAGGTCGGCATAGGTGTCGCCCTGCGGCGCGTGCAGCACGTAGTGCAGGCCCTTCATCGCGGTGGCGACGCGCAGGGCGCCGACATGGGGCGGGCCTTCGTATGTCCAGATCGACAGCTTCATGGCGCCGCCTCGAACTGCAGGGCGTCGCGGCGGCGCAGGGGGCGGGCGAAGAGCGCCGCGAGATCGCCGGCCTGTTCGTAGAAATGCACCGGGGTGAAGACCAGTTCGATGGACCACTTGGTGGCCAGCCCTTCGGCCTCCAGCGGGTTGGCAAGGCCAAGGCCGCAGATCGTCAGGTCCGGCCGCGCGGCCCGGCAGCGGTCCAGCTGCTTTTCCACGTCCTGCCCTTCGGCCAGAACCGGCACGGGCGGCAGCAGGTCCATGTCGGGGCCGACGATGCCCTTGTGGATATAGGGGGCCGACACCTCCAGCGGGTCCATGCCGCATTCGCGGGCCAGGAAACGGGCCAGCGGGATTTCAAGCTGGCTGTCGGGGAAGAAGAAGGCCGAGCGGCCCTTCAGCGGTCCGGCCGCCTGCGCGATGGCGCGGCGGGCGCGGGCGCGGGGGGCTTCGGTGACCGCGTCGAAACGGTCCGGATCGACCTGGAATTCCCGCGCCACGGCGCGAAGCCACGCGGTGGTGCCCTCCTCGCCGAAGGGGATTGGCGCGGGAACATGCTGCGCGCCGCGCCGTTCCAGAGCGGCATGAGTGTCGCCGAGGAAGGGCTGGGTCAGCGCGAATCTGGTGCCAGGGCCGATGCCAAGATCGCCGCCGGCCCGGCGCGCGGGGAGAACGCGCACCGGGCCTATCCCGAGCTGATCGAGCAGGGCCAGGGCCTGGTCTTCGACCACGTCCGGGAGCGCGCCGACCACCAGAAGCTGGCGGTCCTGCGTCTCGGGCAGGTCGGGCACCATGGCGGCGAGGCAGGCGTCTTCGCCTTCGGTGAATGTCGTCTCGATGCCCGAGCCGGAGTAGTTCAGGACCCGCACCGCCGGTCCGTGCCGGGCCGACAGCCGTTCGGCCGCGCGGGCGAGATCCAGCTTGATGACCTCGGACGGGCAGGAACCGACGAGGAACAGCCGGCGGATATCTGGGCGGCGGGAGAGCAGACGCGCGACCTCACGTTCCAGCTCCTCCTGGGCGTCGGCGAGGCCGGCGAGGTCGGTTTCCTCGAGGATCGCGGTGCCGAAGCGGGGTTCGGCGAAGATCATCACGCCGGCGGCCGATTGAAGCAGGTGGGCGCAGGTGCGCGAACCGACCACAAGGAAGAAGGCGTCCGGCATCTTGCGATGCAGCCAGATGATGCCGGTCAGTCCGCAGAACACCTCGTGCTGGCCGCGCTGGCGCAGGATCGGGGCGTTGCGGCAGCCGCCGCCGGCGGGTGGGGGAGGATCCTGCCGGGTCATGACGCGGCCTGCATCTGCAGCCGCGCGGTGCGCAGTTTCAGCAGGAACTGCCCGGCATTGACGACGTAGGTGGCATAGGCGGCCAGTGCGAGGATCATCAGCCCGTTGGGGGTCAGCGCATCGGTCCAGAGTGCCCAGAGATAGGCGGTGTGCAGGGCGATGACGGCAAAGCTGAACACGTCCTCCCAGAAGAAGGCCGGGGCAAAGAGGTACTGTCCGAAGACCTCCTTCTCCCAGATCGCGCCGGTGATCATGATGAGGTAGAGCGCGCCGGTCTTGGCCACGATCGACAGCGTCGCGGCGGCGTAGCCTTCGCCGGTGGTCAGGAACCGGAGCACGAGCACCAGCGAAACCAGGAAGATGAGGAACTGTGCGGGCGCCAGTATGCCCTGCACGATTGTCCATCTGCTGGTATCCCGCCGGGCGCGTTGCGCCTCGGTGTAGAGTGTCGGGGCTTTGGTCCCCTGGGGCGCGCGAAGCGTCATGTTCCCCTCACGATCTCTTTCGGTAGGGTGATGCTACGGGGGGACGCTCCAAAGTGTCAACTTTAATTTACACTTAGTTTAGGGTGGGCCCTCGCATGGCTGCTGCCGCAATAGGTCAGCACGTTTTCCATGACGTCTTGATTCAAAAGGTATTGAAATGGATGGTGAAAATTATGCCCAAGGAATCCAGTATCTTGAATGTGCGTTCCGCGCTCTGACTGTCAATCAAAATTGACACGCCCGCAGGTGCGATGCAAAGTGATCCGAAACGGCGCAAGACCCGTAAGGCGAAAGAGCAGGCCCAATATGTCGACTGGGAGGTGGCGATGGGTACGAATGCGGCCGTCAGCGGTTCCGAACTCCACGCAAGGCAGAACCAGGCCATTCGCTTCCTGGTCGAATCCGCGCTTCGCCGGGTCACCGCCGGCCGCCAGACCGGCGCGCCGCCGGACCGGTCCGGATGGGTCCTGCGGCTGACCGAGTCGCTGATGTCCGAGGCCGAGACCAGCCACCGCGCCGTGCTCGCCTCGATGATGTCGCACGGTATCGGTACGCCCGAGCTTCACGACTACTACATCCCCGCCGCCGCGCGGCACCTGGGCGAGCTCTGGGTGCGCGACCTGGCGAGTTTCGTCGATGTCACCGTCGGCGCGGGCCGGTTGCAGGCGCTCTATCGCGAGCGCCCGAACGGCGTGGCCGGGCGGTTCGACCGCTGTGTTCCGATGGGCGAGACGATGCTGATGATCGTGCCGGGGTTCGAGGATCATTCCCTGGGCGCCTTCGTCGCCGCCGAACAGCTGCGGCGGCACGGCGTCTGGGTGCACATGGGTCTCGGCCTGACCTCGGACGAGATCGCCGAGCTGCTGCGCGAGCAGCGGTTTTCGGTGCTTGGTCTGTCGGCCGCGACGCCGGCGACCCTGGAAAAGACCGCGGAGCTTGTCGACGAACTGCGGTCAAGGCTTGACCACGTGCCCCCCATTGTCGTTGGTGGGCGCGCAGTTACCGACACCATGACGGTTGCCGACAGGACGGGAGCCGATTATGCGGTTAGAACGGCACGCGAGGCGGTCGAGCGATGCGGTCTGAAAACCATTGCCGCCCCACTGGCAGCCGAAACCATGGGGTAGGCAGCTGTGCGCGGCGAGCCGGTGCAAGGAGCGGAAAGTGACACGACAGGGCCCCAGTTCTCAGCCGCTGACCGCTGGTGCCCTTCCCGACAGCGATAGCATCGACAACCTGTTCGAACAGGCCGCCGACATCGCCGTCTGCATTGACGGTGACGGCGCGGTCACCGGCATCTCCGTCAATCCCGATTGTCCGTCGCTTGGATGTCTCGATCATTGGGTCGGGCGCCCGCTGGACGGTTTCCTGACCGAGGAAAGCCGAGTGAAGCTGGATGAGCGGATGAAGGCCATGCGCGCCGATCCCGATCTGGTGCCCCGGCCGATCGAGCTGAACCATTTCGACAACGCGACCTGGGAATTCCCGATCCGCTACACGCTGCACCGCGTGCGCGGGTCGCAGGCCATGCTGCTGCTGGGCCGCGACATGCAGCCCATCGCCGAGGTGCAGCAGCGGCTGATCAAGGAACAGCTTGCCCGCGAACGTGACCAGCAGCGCCTGCGGGCCGAGACCACCTTCTATCGCGTCGTGCTCGAAGCGTCGGAGACGCCGATCCTTCTGGTCGAGCCGCAGAAGGGCCGCATCCGCGACCTGAATACCGCCGCGGCGGAGCTGCTGGGCAGCAAGGTCGACACGCTGACGGGCGGCTCCTTTGCCCAGGTCTTCGAAGGACGCCGCGCAAGCGAGTTCTCTGACAGCCTGCAGGGCGCTGCCTCGGCCGAAGATTCGCGCGGCATCGAGGTGGTCGCGCGGCGCAACGGCAAGGTCCTGATGATCTATCCGGAGTTCTTCCGGGCGGCCGGCGATCTCTACATGCTTTGCAGCCTGGTCTCGGTCGATGACGAGGCCGGAGAGGGCCTCGAGGTCGCGCAGTCGCTCTCGGCTTTGTTCAGCGCGACCAGCGACGCCATGGTGCTGACGGATACCCAGGGCGAGATCCGCGATGCCAACGAAGCCTTCCTGACGCTGACCGATGCCGCGCAGCTGCGCGACGTGCGGGGCCGGACGCTGGCGGATTTCCTGGTGCGCGGCGGGATCGACATGAAACTGATCCTGGATGCGGCCACCCGAAAGGGGCGGATGCGCAGCTACGCGGCACAGGTGGCCGGCGTCACCGGCACGCGCGCCAGCGTCGAGATCTCGGCCACCCGGCTGCTCCAGCGCGGCGGCGACCTGGGCTTCGGGTTCATCATGCGCGAAATCCAGCAGCTTGACATCGTCGACGGCGAGGCCGGCCCCGCCGCGATCAGCGACGAGGCGATGAAGAGCGTGCTGGACCTGGTCGGCACCGCCTCGCTGAAAGAACTGGTTTCGGCCACCTCGGACGTGGTCGAGAAGATCTGCATCGAAACCGCCGTGCAGCTGACCGGCAACAACCGCGTCGCGGCGGCCGAGATGCTGGGCCTGTCGCGTCAAAGCCTTTACGTCAAGCTGCGCAAGCACGGGCTGATCGGCGGCGACAACGACGCCTGAGGCGGACGCGGACGCGCAAGGCCCGGGTGCGGGGCCTCAGAAAACACTTCCCAGACTCTCGATTGTATAGTTTAGTTGACACTATGGGTGTCACCTTTGCGCATAAGTCGGACCGGAGCCTGCCTCAGCCGCGGGCCGTTCTGACGCTGATCAAACCGATCACATGGTTTCCCCCGGTTTGGGCCTATCTCTGTGGTGTCGTGTCCTCGGGCGTGCCGGTCACGGCCGCGCCGGTGGCGGTTCTTCTGGGCATGGTGCTGGCCGGGCCGGTGGTCTGCGGGATGAGCCAGGCCGCCAACGACTGGTGCGACCGTCACGTCGATGCGATCAACGAACCCGACCGGCCGATTCCCTCCGGCGCCATCCCGGGCCGCTGGGGCCTGTGGATCGCCCTTGCGATGAGCCTGCTGGCGCTGGCCCTGGGCACGGTGCTGGGCCCCTGGGGCTTCGGCGCCACCGTCTTCGGCGTCGCCGCCGCCTGGGCCTATTCGGCCGAGCCGGTCCGGCTGAAGCGGTCCGGCGTGCTGGGCCCGGGGCTGGTGGGACTGTGCTATGAGGGGCTGCCATGGTTCACCGGGGCGGCGGTGCTGTCGGCCGGGGCGCCCTCCGGGCCCGTTATACTGGTGGCGCTGCTTTATGCGGCCGGTGCCCACGGGATCATGACCCTTAACGATTTCAAGGCGCTGAAGGGCGACCGGCTGACCGGAGTGCGCTCCCTTCCGGTGGTTCTGGGGCCGGAGCGGGCGGCGCGCGTGGCCTGCGTCGTGATGGCTGTGCCGCAGGTGGTGGTCGTGGGGCTGCTGATGGCCTGGGATCTTCCGTTTCATGCCGGCGTGATTGCCGTGATGCTGATGGCGCAGGGCGCGGCGATGCGCGTGCTGATGCGCGACCCGAAGGGGCGGGCGCCCTGGTACAACGGCACGGGCGTGATGCTTTATGTCGGGGGCATGATGGTCGCCGCCTTCGCCCTGCGCGGGATGGGAGGCTGAGATGGCAGGCTGGATCACGATCGTCCGGCTGGGGCTGGTGCAGATGGCCCTGGGCGCCATCGTGGTGCTGACCACCTCGACGCTGAACCGGCTGATGGTGGTCGAGATGGCGCTGCCGGCGGTGCTGCCCGGAGCGCTGGTCGGGCTTCACTACGGGATACAGGTCACGCGGCCGAACTGGGGCTTCCTGTCGGACAGGGGCGGGCATCGGACCCAGTGGATCGTCGCCGGCATGGTCCTTCTGGGGCTTGGTGCCCTTGGTGCCGCGGCGGGGGTCGTGCTGTTTGCGACGTCGTTCGCGGCCGGATTGGCCGTGTCGGTCCTGTCCTATGCGCTGATCGGGTTGGGTGTCGGCGCCTCGGGAACCTCTCTTCTGGCGCTGCTGGCCGGCATTGTCGCGCCACAGCGGCGGGCGGCGGCGGCGACGATCACCTGGCTGATGATGATTGCCGGGATCGCGGTGACGGCGGCGACGGCGGGGCTTTTCCTCGATCCCTATACGCCCGCGCGGCTGATGCAGGTCGTCGCCACGGTGGCGGGCGGCGCTGTGGCGGTGACGCTGCTGGCGGTGGCAGGGATCGAAGGCCGAGCGCCAATCCGCCCTGCGCCCGATCGTCCGACCCGGTTCCGCGAGGGGCTGCGCGAGGTCTGGGCCGAGCCTCAGGCGCGCAACTTCACCATCTTCGTCTTCCTGTCGATGACCGCCTATTTCATGCAGGAGCTGATCCTTGAACCTTACGCGGGCCTTGTCTTCGGCTTCACGCCGGGCCAGTCGACCTCGCTGTCAGGGGCGCAGAACGGCGGCGTCTTCCTCGGCATGCTGACGGTCGGGATCGCGGCGACGGGCCTGCGGATCGGCAGCCTCAGGACATGGGTGATCGTCGGCTGTCTCGGCTCTGCTGCGAGCCTAGGGGTGATTTCGGCGCTTGGCGGGCCTGCGCTGCCGGGCACGCTGATGCCGGCGGTCGTGGCGCTGGGGGTCTTCAACGGGATCTTCGCCGTGGCGGCGATCGGGTCGATGATGGCGCTGGCCGGGCAGGGCCGTGCGGGGCGCGAGGGCACGCGGATGGGCCTTTGGGGCGCGGCGCAGGCCATCGCGGCGGGCTTCGGCGGGCTGACCGGCGCGGCGGCCGTGGATGTCGCGCGCCAGGCCATGACCGATGCGCCGGCCTTCGGCACGGTCTTTTTGGCCGAGGCCGGACTATTCGCGCTGACAGCCCTTATGGCGCTTCGCGTGGTCGCCGCAGGGCCGCCGCGCATGACAACGCTTGCACCGGGAGAATGACCATGTTCGATGTCGTCGTCGTAGGAGGAGGGCCGGCCGGGGCGACCGCGGCCGAGGACCTCGCCCGTTCGGGCCACAGCGTGGCGCTGCTGGACCGGGACGGGCGGATCAAGCCCTGCGGCGGGGCGATCCCGCCGCGGCTGATCGCCGATTTCCACGTGCCCGACCACCTGCTGGTGGCGCGCATCCGCACCGCGCGCATGGTGTCCCCGACGGGCCGGCGGGTGGATATCCCGATCGAGGACGGCTTTGTCGGCATGGTCGACCGCGAGGAGTTCGACAGCTTCCTGCGCAGCCGGGCCGAGGCCGCCGGGGCCATACGGAAGACCGGCACCTTCATCCGCATCGTGCGCGAGGACGGCCCCATCGTGATCTACCGCGACCGTGCCACCGGCGAGCAATGTTCGCTTCGGGCGCGGATCGTGATCGGGGCCGATGGCGCCCGGTCGCGCGTGGCGGCCGAGGAGGTGCCGGGCGGCGATGCCACGCCCTATGTCATCGCCTACCACGAGATCATCGCCGCGCCCGAGGGCGGCGGATACGATCCCGACCGCTGCGACGTGGTCTATGACGGGCGGATCTCTCCGGACTTCTACGGCTGGGTGTTTCCGCACGGGGGCCGCGCGAGCGTCGGCATGGGATCCATGCAGCGCGGCTTCGACCTGAAGCAGGCCACGGCGGATTTGCGCGCGGCGCACGGGCTCGACCGGTGCCAGACGATCCGGCGTGAGGGCGCGCCGATCCCGCTGAAGCCGATGGACCGCTGGGACAACGGGCGCGACGTGGTGCTGGCGGGCGATGCCGCAGGCGTCGTGGCGCCCAGCTCGGGCGAAGGGATCTATTACGCCATGGTCGGCGGGCGGGTCGCGGCCAGCGCCGCCTCGGCCTGCCTGGCCAGCGGCCGGGCCTCGGACCTGGGGCTCGCCCGCAGGCTGTTCATGCGCGAACACAAGACGGTCTTCCGCGTGCTGGCGTCGATGCAGAACGCCTATTACCGCTCGGACGACCGGCGCGAACGCTTCGTGTCGCTGTGCCACGATGTCGATGTGCAGAGGTTGACCTTCGAGGCCTACATGAACAAGCGCCTCGTGCGCGCCCGGCCGATGGCGCATCTGAAGATCGGGTTCAAGAACCTGGCGCATCTGTCGGGGCTGGTCTCGGCGGTGCGCACGTGACCGGGGCGATTCCGGCCTGGGTGGACGGGCGGCTTCGGCCGGTCGACAAGCTGCAGGTGCATCTGGACGGGCTGCGGCACATGGCGGTGTCGGTCTTTGTCCTGTGCGGTGACGCGCTGCTGCTGCAGCGCCGGGCCCTGGCGAAGTACCATACGCCGGGGCTTTGGGCGAACACCTGCTGCACCCATCCGCATTGGGGCGAAGGGGTCGCCGATTGTGCCAGCCGGCGCCTGCGCGAAGAGCTGGGGCTGACGGGCATAGGCCTGGCGCCGATGGGCCGCGTCGAATACCGGGCCGATGTGGGTGGCGGGATGTTCGAACACGAGGTGGTGGATGTCTTTGCGGGCCACGTCGCGCGCCGCCCGGTGCTGGCACCGGATCCGGACGAGGTGATGGAGACCCGGTGGATCGCCCTGCGCGAGCTGGATAGGCAGGTGCGCCAGCGGCCGGAGGCCTACACGCCATGGCTCAGGATCTACCTGGCGGACGGCGTGATCCGCGCGGCGGCCGAGGCGGTTGAGCCGGGCTGAGCCCGCGCGCTAGGCGCCCTTGCCCTCCGGCCTGCTGTCGCGCAGCCGGGTCCGGCGCTGCATCTCGCGATCCCACAGCGAAGAAATCTGCGCCCGCGCGTCGGTCAGGTCGCGCGCGATGCCGTCCAGCCCCATCAACGTCAGGTGGGGCCGGATCTCCTCGACATCCTGCCCGGCGGCCAGCAGCATCGCGTTGGGGCAATGCAGGTGCAGGGCCACCACCAGCCGCGACAACGCGTCGAGCGAATGCCGCCCGCCCACCGACAGGCCCACGATGCTGCGCGGGGCGCGCTCGATCTCGGCCACCAGGTCGTCATGCGAAAGCCCGACCTTCAGGGCGACGTCCCAGCCGTCCTCGCGGAACAGGTCGGCGGCCATGCGCACGCCCAGCGTGTGATCTTCGCCCGGGACCGAGGCAAAAACGACCGAGATCTCCTGCCGTGCCGGGATCGGCGCGAAGGAGGGTTTCAGATCGCGCAGCAGCGAGAACAGCCGCCCGGTGCCGATCGTCACCTCGACGAAGGAGGCCCGGTCCTCCTGCCACCAGTCGCCCAGCATCCGAGCGGCAGGGGCGAGGTAGTCGAGGTAGATCGCCTCGAAGGCGACGCCCTCGGCGCGGATCTCGACGATCATGTCCATGGCCTCGCGGTCGTCCCCGGCCACCAGCGCCTTGCAGAAGGTCTCAAGATCCTCGGATGACGGACGGCCGGCGGTGTTGCGCCAGGGCTCGGCGCGCGCCGACACGCGCCGAAGCGCCTCTTCGGCCAGGCCGCTGACCAGGATTTCGGGGAAGCGGGGATCGAGCCGGCCGATCTCGCCCAGGATCTGCTCCGGCAGGAACGGTATGGGGACACTTTGTGGTCTTCCGTCGTGCACCTTGTCTCTCCCCCCTGTCTGTCGCGGGGCGCCCCGCATGCCATGGGGGATCCCGCGAACCCCCGATCACCGGCGGAGGCGCCGGGCCCTGAAGAAGGCCCTCTGGAAGAGCAAGCTGCACCTGCTGACATGCCAAGACTGTCGGTGGCGCCTGCCGCCTGTGCCGGTCGGCTGCCGGCCCGCCGGTCAGGCCTGCCCGACGTCGGAACGGATGCTTTTCCGATGCACCGATCCCCGCCTTTCGGGCAGTCTGCGATCCCGCGGTCCGAATGGCTCCCTCGGACATGTTCCACGCGCGCCGGACAGGCACTGCTGATGCCTCCGGACGACCGGTATTCCTCTCCCTGATTTCAGCCTAGAGGGTGGCCAAGCCCGCAAGCTAGTTCGGGTCGTCCCCTACGCAGAACTACGTATAAACTGCGCAGCGGCGTGTTACCCCAGCATTCGAATGAGATCGGCGATGCCCCGCGCCTGCATCTTCTCGCGGATGCGCGCGCGGTGAACCTCGACCGTGCGCTGGCTGATGCCCAGCTCGGCGCCGATTTCCTTGTTCAGCTTGCCGTCCAGCAAGTGACCCAGGACTTCGCGTTCGCGCGCGGTCAGCTTCGCCAGACGGTCCGCCACGATCTTTCTGGGGATCTCGGCCGGCGCCTGGTTGCCGAGGGTGTCGCAGGACGATCGGATCGCGTCAAGGAGTTCGTCGGCGCGGGCGGGTTTCTCGATGAAATCCACCGCGCCGGAGCGGATCGCCTGCACCGCGATGCGGATGTCGCCATGGGCGGTGACCACGACGATCGGCAGCGTCAGCCCCAGCGTGGCCAGGTGCGCCTGCAGTTCCATCCCGCTCATCCCCGGCAGGCGCAGGTCCAGCACCATGCAGGCCGGGACCGCCGGGTCGAAGACCTGCAGGAACGCCTCGGCCGAGCGGCAGGGCACCGTGGCGTAGCCATGGGACTCGAGCAGGGCGCAGAGCGAGGACAGAACCGCCTCGTCATCCTCGACCACATAGATGCATGGGGCGCTGTCAGGTTTCGCCACGGCGCGGTCTCCGCATTGGCAACTGGAACAGGAGCGTGGCGCCCTCGTCGGAGCAGGAAGCCCAGATCCGGCCGCCGTGCGCCTCGACGATGGAGCGGCAGAGCGACAGGCCGATGCCCATCCCCTCGCTCGTCGAGGCGTGGAAGGGCTCGAACAGGCGTCGCCGGCGCTCGGCCGGGATGCCGGGGCCGGTATCGTGCACGGCGACCCGGATCGCGTCGCCCTCGCGGCTGGAGGTGACGGTCAGCACCTGCGGGTCCCTGCCGCCCATGGCGGTCAGCGCGTTGCGCGAAAGGTTCAGCACCACCTGCCCGATCTGGACCGGATCGGCCCAGACCTGCGGCAGGTCGGGATCCAGCTTCAACGTCACCTTCAGGCGGGGCAGGGGGCTGGCCATGACAGCCAGGTCCACGCCCTGCCGGATCGTGGCGTTGAGATCGATCAGATCGGCGTTCAGATCCCCGCGCGAGATGAAATCGCGGACCCGCCGTACCAGTTCGCCGGCGCGGTCGGTCTCGGCCACGGCCTCGTCCATCAAACGCCCCGCGCGTTCGGGAATGGCGGTCCCGGCATTCATCAGCTCCTGACGGCAGGCGTTGACGAAATTGGCGATGGCCGAAAGCGGCTGGTTCAGCTCATGCGCGATGGCCGAGGCCAGTTCTCCCATCGAACTGGCCCGCGCGGCGTCCAGCAGCACGTGGCGCAGGCGCAGCTCTTCGGCCTCGGCGGCATTCTTCGCCTCCAGCGCGGCGCGTTCGTGTTCCAGGCTGTTCAGGGCAAAGAGCGCCCGGCGCAGGATGCGCAGCGCGTCGCGGTCGTGCTGGTCGAAAGGGCGGCTGTGCCCGCGCCGTTCCTCGCGCCAGAGCGCGAAGGAGCCGCGCGGCGACAGGCGGATGACGCCGTCTTCGGTCTGGGTCTCGATCTTGTCGGGCTTGCCGGCCCAGCGGATCGTTTCCTCGAACTGGCTGCGCAGGAAGCCCAGGTAGTCGCGCCCGTCGCCCGACAGTTCCAGCATCGCGGCGCCGGCCGCGGCCTGCATCTGCGTCTCGTCCATCCCGATCACCGACGACAGGTTCGAGGTGGTCGCGACCCCGTCCGACATCAGCCCGCGCAGCGGCGAGAGATCCAGCGCCTCCTCCGGCACCGCGCCGAAGCGGATCACGCTTTCTCCCTGCACGAGGATCATGCCCTGGGCGTCCATCAGCTCCATCAGCACCGGCGCCCAGTCCGCCACCAGCTGGCGCAGCGCGGTGCCGTGCCGGGCCTCCTGCTCGATCCGGAAGGCGGTCTTCTCGGCCTCGATGCTCTTGCGCAGCTGGTTGGTGTTCTCGATGCTTTGCAGCAGCGCCGAGGTGGTCCCGCCGACCAGCTCGGCAAAGCGCAGCCGGCTGGAGGAGATCTGGCGTTCCGAATAATGGTGGCAGGCGACCAGCCCCCAGAGCTGGTTGTTGGTGATCAGCGAGATCGACAGGCTCGCGCGGACACCCATGTTGTTGAGGTATTCCACATGCACCGGCGCCACGGCGCGCAGCCTGCAGAAGGTCAGGTCCAGCGGATGGGCCGAGGCCGCGTCGGCGCCCAGCCCCTCGCGGCTGACGATGGGCACGCGCGTGCCGTTGATGTCGGGGATCGAGCGCATGACATTCAGCAGGAAATGCCGCCGCGCCGGGTCGGGGATGTCCGATGCGGGGTAATGCAGGCCCAGGAAGCTGTCGGGCCGGTTGGTGGCCTCGGCGATGACCTCGCCGTGCTTGTCCTCGGCGAAGCGATAGATCATCACCCGGTCGAACCCGGTGACCTCGCGGATGACCTTGGCGCTGGCTTCGGCCAGCTCGTCCAGGGCGCCGGGCTTTACCAGCTCGGAGATATAGCCCCGGCGCAGGTACTCGTCCTCCCAGACCGGGGCCGACACGGCCTCGCGGTGCAGGAACTCCAGGATGATGTGGGAATTGTTGCGATGCGGCAGGCACTCCGCCTCGATCCCGGCGCCGTCGGGGCCGGTGAACCGGATGAACCACGGCTTCAGCAGCTCCGGCGTCGAAGGTTCCAGCGGCAGATGCGGCAGCTTGTCCGCGTTGTCCCGTCCGATCCAGTCGCCCAGGGGGCGGCCCAGGATCTGTTCGGGCGCCCAGCCGAGGAACTCTGCGGTATTGCGGCTGGCGAATTCCGCGACCAGGCTGTGCCTGTCAACGGCCACCAAGGCGCCATGGGGCTGGACGGCCCCGATCAGGTGGATCGGCTCCCGGTCGCAGGTTTCGAGGTCGACGGCACTCATGGCCGGATGTGGCCCGGAGCCAGGGCGCGGTGGCCCTGAGCCGGACCGGTCCGTGCACCTCCCGCCGGGGTGTGCAGGACGAGGGACGGGTGGCTTGGCCGCGAATTCGGTCGATGGGTCAACGCGCTCACTTGGCTGTTCGGGGCGGCTCGGATTGCCGGATCATATGCGATCCGAAGTTTCATACAAGCTTGGGGAGAAAGCCGGGGGAGTCTGCCGGGGCGGTCGGGGTCATGTCGGCGGGCCGAAGGTGCGGCACGCTTCCGGGTCGGCGGTGCGATGTCCGGGGAAGGATGGCAACGAATTGCCTCACCTTTGGGCCATGAATTGTTCACGTTGAGGCAATTGAGGCCTTGCGTTATGCTGATTGTGCTCAGGCCGGGAACCGATCCCCGGATCTTGCGGGGTGTTCCGAGGTCGGGGCAGACCAAGGGAGGAAGACATGAAGATTTTGCACACCACGGCCGTTGTCGCGTTCATTTCAGTCAGTGCCATTTCACCAGTCGCGGCCGACAGCGCCAATTGGAGCGAGGAAAAAGCGGCCAAGGTCGACGCCAACCGCAATTCCAACGCGGGCATCGGAAACGGTGGCGAGCGGAAGACCGACGAAGGGGATTGGGTGGCGACCAACAACGGCGAGGACGGTAGCCGGGATGTCGATCCCGGCAATTCGGCTGGCAACAACCAGGCGTGTTCCGGCGGCGGCAGCCCGTCCGAAAGCAGCTGCTGAGATCTTCGCTTACGGATCGTGACGGACCGGCGCCAGGGGGACCTGGCGCCGGTCTTCTGTTTTCCGCAGGGGCGCGCGGCTGCGACCGGGATCAGCTGACGGCCGGGCTTTCTTTCGGCGGACGCATCTTGCGCTGGGCCGCGCCCAGGAAGGTGACGTCCTGGTTGAACTGGCTCTGGGCCACGTCGTAGAGGCTTTTCAGCATTTCCTCGATGAAGAAGAACCCGCGCTCGGTCCGGGTCACGCGGCCCTCCGACAGGGTGACCAGCCCGGCGGCGGCCAGCTTGTCGAACTGCGCCGCGAAGGGCGCCGGATCGACACTGGGGAAGCGGGCGCAGGCGGCGGCAAAGTCGAACGGTGTGCGCAGCTGCAGCCCGCCCGAGATCAGCTTGGCCAGCCGCATCTCGTCGGTCATGCGGATGCCGGTGGCGATGGGCAGGCGCCCGGCCTCGAGCGCGGCGCCGTATTTCTCCAGGTTGCGGAAGTTGGCGTACTGGAATGGGTACATGTTGGAATGGCTCTTGCGCCCGATCCCCAGCACGTTGTCGCCCAGGAAATTGCCCTTGTAAAACATGGCATAATAATCGCCTTCACCCCGGTCGCGGAAATAGGTGCGGCCGTTGGAACTGACATAGCCCAGCCCGGTCAGGCGCACATGGGCGTAGAGGCGGGCGCGCATGGCCTCCTCTTCGGTCAGGAAGTCCTCGGGATGGTGCAGGAAGTGGCGGGTCATCGGCACCGGGCGCTTGGTGTCGAAATAGCGCATCGTGTAAAGCTCGATGATGTCGGGATCGATCGCGATCGTCTCCTCGATCGTGGCCAGCGCGCTGTCGAGGCTCTGGCCACGCAGGCCGATCATGATGTCGATGTTGATCCGCTCGAACCCGGCGTCGCGCAGCACCTTCATCGCGGCGCGCGTCTCGTCCGGGGAATGGTGCCGGTTGGCAAGGTCGAGCACCGACTGGTCGAAGCTTTGCGCGCCCATGCTGGCCCGGTCGAACCCGGCTTCGCGCAGCGCGGCGACCTTTTCCTCGCCGTCGGGGCCAAGAAGCTTCTCGGGCGTGCTTTCGAAATTGCGCTCCACGTCGTCGGTCACCGGGAAGGTTGCGGCCAGCGTCGCGCAGACATCGCGCAGCTGCTGCGCCGACATCTGGGTGGGCGTGCCGCCGCCGAATTCCAGCGCCGAAACCGCCATCTGCTTGCCGTCCAGCAGCTCGCCCAGAAGCCGGATCTCGGTCTGCAGCTGGTCGGCGTACAGGTCCACGCGGTCGCCTTTGCGGTCAAGCTCGGGGTAGAAGGCGCAGAAGGAGCAGACCTGCGGACAGAACGGGAAATCGACGTAGATATTGGTGCGTTTCAGGCTTTGCGGGTCCAGCTCGGCGATCCAGTCTTCCTGGGTCCACGGCGCCCAGTCGGCATAGGCGAGGTGATAGCGCGCCGCCTCCGGGTTGTCGTTGAGCCGGTCGATACCTATGCGCCCCATCTCGAGCGCTTCCTGGCTCGTGGCGTGCATCAAATGGTCCGCCTGGGATAAAACGTCCTTGTGGATCATCGTTCAAACTCCTGAAAACATGTAACTAACGGTAATGGGCATAGCCCCTGCGCGCCGAGAGGACCGGCGCGGAGGGATCGGTGGAAAAGGCGTAGAGCTTGTGCGTGCTCTTGTAGGGCATGAAACCGTTGGCCAGCAGCGTGGCGCGCTGGTGGATCGGGTGGGCGAGCATGACGGCAAAATCGGCGCCGGCCTCGCGCATGTCGGCGACGGCGGCCGACAGCAGCCTGCGGCTGTCGCGGGCCGAGAGGCCATCGTCCGCCAGCGTGTCGACCATGCCCATGCGGCAGGGCGCGCAGCCGACGGCGTCCATCACGTGGTAGGCGACGAAGCCGGTGATCTCTCCCTTTTCCTCAAGCACCCGGGCGCGGGGCAGGGGGCCATGGGTCAGGTGATGATGCAGCCGGTCGGCGGACCAGTCGTAGGCCATGTCGAAGCCGGCCATCTTCCGGGTCATGAGCGCGTGGCAGGCAGCCTTGTCGGCCGCGGTGTAGGGGCGGATGCCGCTTTGGTCGGCACGGCCGCCCCAGGCGCAGATACCGCCGATATGCGAGCCCACCCGGTCCATGAAGGTGGGCGAGGCCCGCGCCGTGGCCGCCGCGTTCAGCGTCAGCACCCAGAGGATCGGCTTGTCGAAGGCGACATGTTCGGGAAACACCGAATGCCAGAAGCCGCGCCCCTTGCCGGGATAGTTGGCGGCGTTCACGAAGCCGATCATGCAGGCCATGTCGCGCTCGGCATGTTCGCGGCGCAGGGCGTCCAGCGCATCGCGCGCGATGCCGCTGCGCTGGTAGGCGGGATCGACGGTGTACCAGCTGCCGGTCGAGGCGTTGTAGGGCTTGCCCTGCAGGCGGATCGGCGTGTCTTCCATCGGGAAGACGGCGATCAGCCGGTCGCCGTCATAGCCGGCCAGGATCAGCGAGCGGTCGTCCGTCAGCAGCGCCGGCAGCTGCCAGGCAAAGTAATCCCCCGTCCAGACCGGCAGGATGGCCTGATCGCGGTACTGCTGGCTCCAATGCGCCATGACGAAGTCCGACAGCTGCTCGGGCGTGCCGTCGAAGGGGCGGATCGACAGGCTCATGATCCCTGTTTCCGGGCCGCGGCAGGGCCAAGCGCTTCGCCGATCAGATCGAGATAGGCCTGCGCGTGGGAGCGCAGGGCGAAATGGTCGACATCGAGAAGGCAGGTGGTGGATCCGGCGGTGGCATGGGGCCCCCAGTCGGACAGCCGGGCGGCCGGCGCGGTCGCGTCCTGGCGGCCGCCGATCAGCGTCACGGGGCACGGCAGGGCGCCGGTGAAATCCGGCGCCGTCTCCAGCAGGCCGAGATCGGCACGCAGGGTCGGGCGGTAGATGTCCCAGACCCCGGGCGTGTCGAAGATCGCCGTGGGCGTACCCGTGAACCGGGCGCGCACGGCCTCGGTGAAAGCCGCGTCGTCCAGATGGGAAATCGGGGCCGCGCGATAGGTCGGCGTGGTGGCCGAGATGAAGAGATGGTCGGGCGCAGGTCCGGCTTCGGCCGCGCCGTCCGCATCGTTGGGCCAGAGCGCGGCATCGTTGCCCAAAATCTGTGCAACCCGGGCCGCAAGTCGTCCGCCGAGCGAATGACCGAACAGCGCGAAGGGCCTTTCGGCATCCGCAGCGATGGCCGTCGCCGCCGCGCGCGCCGCAGATTCGAGAGAGCTTTCCGGCGGTTCGGTGCGTCGCCCCTCGCGCCCGGGAAGCTGGATTGGCGCAATGTCCATCCAGGGCGGTGCAAGTTTCGAGATGGGCAAAAACGTACTTGCCCCGGCGCCGGCATGGGCGAAGCAATAAAGTGTTAGCGAATGACACTGCGGTTGTTTGAAACGACTTATCCAGCTCACGCCCGGCAACCTTGTTTTGCGTGTGGCGTACTATGACCTAATACTCTACTATCGGTAGCGTAGCGGCTTGCAAGGTCTGCTACAAGTTCTATGTGTTTTTATTTACAATTGCTTGTCTTCTTGTACTGAGTTGATCGTGACCAAAGACCTTTTGACTGATTCCTCCGATGAGAGACGTGTGCCATGACGACCGATCTCTCGCGCCGGAGCAATGTCTCCGGAGCCGAACCTCTGGCCGTTCTGGGCATGGCTCTTCGCCTTCCCGGCGCCCCCGATGAAGAGGCGCTCTGGCAGGTTCTGACCGCCGGTCTTCCGGTGAGCGGAGCACCGCCCGAGGACCGCTGGGCCCTGCGTGAGGCCGAAAGACCGGTCCGCGCGGGATTCCTTCCCGATATCTTCGATTTCGATTGCGAGCTTTTCTCCGTTTCCCCGAGAGAGGCCGCGCTTCTTGATCCGCAATTGCGGCTGTTCCTGGAATTGGCCTGGCTGGCCTGCGACGATGCGGGGCGCGGTGGCGCCGGGATCGCGGGCAGCCGATGCGGTGTCTACGTGGGCTGTTCGCGGGCCGATTACTTCGAGGCGATGGCCCCGCACCTGGACCAGGGCGACTACTTTGCCGGGCTGGGCAACAGCAAGGCGGCGATCGCCAACAGGTTGTCCACGGCGCTGGACCTGAGGGGGCCGTCGGTCTGCATGGACACGCTGTGTTCCTCCTCCTTCTCGGCGCTTCACGCCGCGGCCGTGGCGCTGCGCTCCGGCCAGGCCGAGATGGCTCTTGTCGGCGGGGTGAACTTCCTGATGTCGCCGCGTTATCTCTACGTGCTGCAGCGGTTCGATCTGCTTTCAAGCTCCGGACGGGCGCATCCCTTCGATGCTGCTGCCGGCGGGTTCTTTCCGGGCGAAGGCGGCGTCGTGCTGCTGCTGAAGCCGCTTTCGAAGGCGCTGGAAGATGGTGACCGGATCCGCGCCGTGTTGCGCGGCATCGGTCTGGAACACCAGGGAGCGGGCGCCGGGCTGAACGCGCCCGACGCAGGCGCGATTGCCGGGGTGATGCGCTCTGCGCTGGACCAGGCCGGTCTGGACGGCCCGGCGGTCGATACGCTGCATTGCATGGGCTCGGCCTCGGCCATGGGCGACGCCGCCGAGCTTGAGGCGATTTCGCTGGCCTACGGGCTGGACGACCGGCCGGGTGCGCCGCTGGCGGCCACCTGCGAGAAGGGCAGCATCGGCCACCTGGAACCCGCCTCGGGCCTGGCGGCGCTCGCCACGGCGATCCTGGGGCTGGAGCGGGGCCGGCGGTTCCCGCTGGCCGGGCTACGCCAGCCGCGCCACGCCCCGCCGTGCGGGCTGCGGTTCGTCACCGGGGACGAGGCGGCGGCGCCCGCCACGCCCGACGCGCCGCGCCGGGTCGGCGTGACCTCGCTTGGCATGTCGGGCACCCATGGGCACGCCATCCTCGAGGCGGCCCCGGAGCGGGGCGGGGCGGCCGACGACGCGCCATGCACCGCGCCGCTGGTACTCTCGGCCCGCACGGCCGAGGATCTGCGGCAGCTCGCCGCCGCCTATGCCGGGGCGCTGCGGGATGACCACGTGTCGCTGAACGATATCTGTTTCACCGCCGCCACCGGGCGCTGGCACGGCAGCTGGCGCGCGGTGGTGAGAGGCTCCGACCGGGCGGCGCTTACAGAAGGCTTGCGGCGGCTGGCCGAGGGCATCGACGAGCCCGTCAGGTCCCGCGCGGAGTCGTTGCGAAAGGGGGCCACCCCGGCGCCCTTCTCCGAGGCCGAGGGCGCGCCGGATCTGGCCGCGGCGCAGAGGTTCCTCAGCGGCCAGCCGGTGCCGTGGTCTGCGGTGTTCGGCCCCGGCGCCCGGCGCGTGGCCCTGCCGCCGACCCCGCTGCGGCGTGACACCCACCGATTTGCGCCGCCCCGGGATGGGACAGCGCCCGCGGCCGCATCCTCGGCTCCGCTTCATCCTGCGGCCCGGGCCAAGCCGTCGACCCATCCGTTGCTGCGGCGCAATCCATCATGAATACCGAGCTGCGCGGAGAGATCCGGCAGGCGCCGGTCGAAGATGTCACGATGGGGCGGATCGCGGGGATCCTCGCCCACCTGTTGGGCCATGCGCCCGATGGACTGCGCAACCTCTGTCTCGATGGCGCCATGGGGCCGCTGGACGGGGCGTGGGTCACGGATGAAGCGGGCCGGCTTTGCCTGCGTGCGGCCGGTGGCGCGCTGATCGCGCGCGGCGTGCCGGGGGGCGAGGCGCCGGATTGGGCGCCGGCGCTGCCGGGCGGCGATGCCCTGCCGACGGCCGATTTCGCGGCCTGGGCGACCGAGACCGGGCTTTCGCCCGAGGCCGCCTTCGACCCCGCGCGCGACACGGTCCTGGGCGAACGGGCCGCCTGCGTGCCGCTGGCCGCCGGGCTGATGCCCGAGCAGATGATCCAGGCGGTGCTGGCGGCGGCCTTCGGACTGTCGGCGCTGGCCGAGGCACGGATGGAAGGCGCGGTGCTGCCACGTGCCATAGGCGGGCTGTGGCGCGCCGGGCGCCTGCCGGATGCGCCGCTCTGGGCCGTGGCCACCGCGCGCGAGGCGCATGTGGACGGGCGCGGCTGGATCGTCGACCTGGCCTTGGTGGATGACGCGGGGCAGGGCCGGCTCTGGCTGGACCATGTCCGCTTCGACCGGGCCGTCGGGGGAGCCGGGATGCTCGACCCGCTTGCGATCGACCCTGAGGCGCCGGGTCCGCTGCGCAAGCGGATCCTGGAGCAGCTGCAATCCCATGCCGCCTCCCTGCTGGGCCGGCAGGACATGCCCTGCGACCTGCCGCTGGCCGAGATGGGGCTGGATTCCATCCTGGTGATCGATCTCTCGGTCGAGGTGGAGACCCGCATCGGCGTGGACCTGCCCTTCGACCGGCTCTCGCACGGGGCCACGCTGACGGACCTGGCCGAGATCGCCGCCGACACCGTGCTGCAGGCCGCGCGCGCGACACGGGATGGGGCGGAGGAGGACAGCCTGTTCGCCCGTCATGTGAACCCGGCGCTCGACCAGCGGCTGGCGCTGGCCGGTGTTGCGCGGGATTACGTGCGGGGCGCGGGGCACATGCTGCACGATGCCCAGGGCCGTGCCGTGATCGACTGCGTGGCGCAATACGGCGCGCTGCCCTTCGGCCACAATCCGCCCCGTATCTGGGAGGCGCTGACCCGGCTGCAGGCCGAGCAGGTGCCGGCCTTCATGTCGCTGTCGCCGCCGCCGCTGGCCGGACGGCTGGCTGAACGGCTGACCGGGCTGGCGCCCGAGGGGCTGGATACGGTCTTCTTCTGCACCAGCGGCGCCGAGGCGATCGAAGGCGCGATCAAGCTGGCGCGCTCCGCCACCGGGCGGCCGGGGATCCTGTCGACGACGGGCGGGTTCCACGGGCTGACGCTGGGCGCCATGTCGGCCACCGGGCGCAGCGCCTATCACGCGGGCTTCGGCGCGCCGGTGGCGGGGTTCGATCACATCCCCTACGGCGATCTCGACGCGCTGGAGGCAAAGCTGGCCGAGGCGGGAGAGACCATCGCCGCCTTCATCGTGGAGCCGCTGCAGGCCGAGGGCGGGATCGTGACCCCGCCCAAGGGCTACCTGGAGGGCGCCGCCGCGATCTGCCGCCGCCATGGCGTGCTGCTGGTCGCCGACGAGGTGCAGACCGGGCTGGGCCGGCTGGGCGCGCTTTTTGCCAGCGCGGCGGCACGGCCCGATATCGTGACGCTGGCCAAGGCGCTGGGCGGCGGGCTGGTGCCCATGGGTGCCGTGCTTTATCGCGGTGCGCTGCTGAACGACGCCTTCGCGCTGCGCCATGGATCGACCTTCGGGTCGACCGCGCTGGGCGCGGCGGCGGGGCTGGCGACGCTGGAGGAACTGACCCGCGACGACCACCGCCTGCTGGCGGAGGTCGAGGTGAAGGGGCGGAAACTGTCCGCCGCGCTGCAGGCGATCGCCGGGCGGCATCCGAACGCGGTCCGCGCGGTTCGGGGTCGGGGGCTCTTGCAGGGGCTCGTGCTGGCGACGGGCCCTTCGGCCTATGCCAGCCCGGTGCTGAACCTGCTCTGCCAGTGGGAAGCCTTCGGCATGGTGCTGGCCTCCTACGTGCTGAACCGCCACGGCATCCGCGTCGCCCCGGCGCTGGCGGATGGCGCGGTGCTGAGGATCGAGCCGCCGCTGGATTGTCCCGAAAGCGTGATCGACGACGTGGCCGCGGCGCTGGAGGATCTGGCCGACACGCTGGAACGCGGCGATGCGCGGCGGCTTATGGCGCCGCTGCTGGGTATCGACCGCGCGCCTGATCCGGCCCCGGCCCGCCCGCGGCCGCCAGTGCCCGAGCGGCGCGCCGACGAGGGGCGCTTTGCCTTCCTCGTGCACCTGATGGGCCAGGACGACCTGGCACGCTTCGACCCCGGCTTTGCCGGGCTCGACCTGTCGAACTTCGACCGCGCCCGCGCGCTTTTGACAAGCGAGATGCGCCCGGCCGTGATCACCGAGGTCGAGCTCGGCTCGGCCACCGGGGCGCGGGCCACCGGCGACGTGATCCTGGTGCCGCACACGGCGCGCGAGCTGATGGCCATGCGCCGCGAAGCGGCGGCCGAGGCGGTCGGCGCGGGTGTCGCGCTGGGTGTGGCGAGGGGGGCGGATATCGTCGGGCTGGGCGGCTTCACCTCGGTCGTTACCGATGCCGGGGCCGCCTTGACGGCGCCGGTGCCACTGACGAGCGGCAACACGCTGACCGCGATTTCGGCCGGGGACGGCGTGCTCGACGGGCTGGCGCGGATGGGCCGGGACCCGGCCAGGACGACGGTGCTGGTGATCGGCGGCTTCGGCTCGGTCGGGCGGGGCATCGTGATGTCGCTGGCCGACCGCGTGGGCCGGATCCTGGTCGCCGGGCGGCCCGAGCCCGAGGCCCGCGCGCTGGCGCGGCTGGACGCGCTGCGCGCCGAGGTCGCCAGCATGGAGGGCACGCCGCCGCCCTGGTCGGCGCGGGGCCGGATGGTGGCGGGCGAGGCGGAGGCAATTGGCCTCTCGCGCGACATGGGCGGCGACATGGGCCGGGCCGGCGCGGTGGTGGCGGCGACCAATGCGCTGGGGGCGCTGGTCGATCCGGCGCAGCTGCAGCCCGGCGCGGTGGTCAGCGACGTGTCGCGCCCGTTCAACCTGCCGCCGGACCTTGCGGCGCAGCGCCCCGATCTCTGCGTGATCGAGGGGGGCGTGATCGCGCCGCAGGCACCCTTCGACATCGTCGTGGATTTCGGCACCCCGCGCCACTGCGCCTATGCCTGCATGGCCGAGACCATGCTGCTTGCGCTGATGAAGGAACCGGGCCGCCCGGCCCCGGTGCCCGGGCCGCAGCCCGGCGCGGCCGAACTGCGCCGCATTGCCGGGGCGGCCCGCGCCGCCGGGATGCGGACGGTGATTTCCCCCGATCCCGATCAGGACAGGGCCCGTGAATTGTGAAGTGCATTTTGACGTGACGAGTGAATTTGATCGAAGGACCCAGGACGTTGAGCGAACCCAGGATGACCGACGAGTATCTCTTTCCCGATCAGCCGCGGATGACGGGCATGACTGACATGCCGGACGACCCGCGCGGCAAGGCGACCGGGGGGCGGCCCGGCAAAGAGGCCGACGCCCAGGCGGCCCAGCTGTTTCCACTGAGCGAATTGCAGGCGGCCTATCTGACGGGCCGGCGCGAGGATCTGGTGCTGGGCGGGCGCGGATGCCAGCTTTACATGGAGATGAAGACGCCGCCGCTGGACCGGGACCGGCTTGCCCGGGCCTGGCAGGGGCTGATCGACCGTCATGACATCCTGCGCGTGGTGATCGAGGGCGCCGACGGCCAGCGTGTGCTGCCGCAGACGCCGAAGGTCACGCTGCCGGTGGTCGATGCGCGCGGCAAGCCCTGCGCCGAGGCCGAGGCGATGCTGGACACCCTGCGCGAGGAGCTGGCCTATCGTACCTTCGACCCGGCCCGCTGGCCGCTGTTCGACGTGCGGCTCTACCGGGCCGACGGGTTCGACCGGGTCTGTTTCCTCTTTGACCTGATCGGTGCCGACGCGGCGACGGTGCATCACCTGATCGAGGATCTCTCGCGGGCCTATCGCGGCGATCCGCTGACCGAGCTGGCCGGGATCAGCTACCGCGAGGCGCGCATGACGCCCCGCCCGGAGAAGGCCGCGCGCGCCCTGGCCCGGGCCGAGGCCTACTGGCGCGAGGCGCTGCCGGATCTGCCCGCCGCGCCGGACCTGCCGCTGGTCCGTGACCCCGGCACGCTGGAGAAGTCGCGTTTCGTGCGGCACGAGGGGTTCCTGCCGCAGGCGGTGGCCGATGCCCTGGCGGCCCGCGCCAGGGCCCATGGCACGACCCTTCCGGCGGTGATGAACGCGGCCTTCGCCGAGGTGATCGCCGCCTGGTCGCGCAAGCGGCGGTTCCTGGTGAACATGCCGATCTTCGCGCCGCCTGCCACGGATGCGGACCGGCGCGTGCCGCTGGGCAATTTCACGTCCAACGTGCTGATCGACACCGATTGCACGGGGCCGGTCTTCCTCGACACCATCACGTCCATGACCCAGTCGGTGCGCCGGTCTCTGCGGCACCGGGCCTATTCCGGCCTGTCGGTGATGCGCGACCTGCGCATCGCGCGGGGCAGCGCCGAGGTCGGCGGGCTGGTGGCGCCGGTGGTGCTGACCAACCTGCTCGCGCATCAGGACGCCGTGGGGCGGGATACCGTTCTGGGCGAGCTTGACTGGGGCCTGAGCCAGACACCGCAGGTGATGCTGGACCACCAGATCCTGCAGTCGAACCACGGGATCGCCTTCTACTGGGATCACATCCGGGAGCTTTTTGCCGAGGGGCTGGTGGCCGGGATGTCGACGGCGCATCTGCGCCTGCTGAACGCGCTGGCCGAAAGCGACGAGGCCTGGAAGCGACCCGCCGATTGCGTGCCCCCGGCGCAGATGGCCGTCCGGGCGGCGCGCAACGACACGGCGCGCGACATCGCGTCGGAGCTTCTGCACCGCGCGGTCTTTGACCGCGCTGAAACCACGCCGGACGCCCTGGCGCTGGTCGAGGGCGATACCGCGCTGAGCTATGGCGAACTGGCCGGGCGCGCGCATGCGATGCGCGCGAAGCTGGAGGGCGCCGGGCTGACGCCCGGCGATGCCGCCGCGGTGATCCTGGAGCCGGGCGCCGCTCATGCGGCGTCGGTTCTGGGGGTGCTGGCGGCGGGCGGCGCCTACGCGCCGCTGGACCCCTCGGCGCCGCCGGACCGCCGCGCGCAGGAGCTGGCGCTCCTGCGGCCGAAGGTGATCGTCGCCACGCCGGAGCAGGCCGCGACGCTGCCCGAGGGCGGCTGGCGCGTGGTGCATCCCGACGACAGCGTGGCACCGGCCCGTCCGCTGGCCAAGCGCGCGCCGGGAGAGAGGGCCTATGTCATCTTCACCTCCGGCACCACGGGGACACCCAAAGGCGTGGTGATGACCCATGCGGCGGCCTGGAACACCTGCGCGGACCTCGTCGCGCGCTATGGGCTCGGTCCGGAAACGCGCGTGCTGGCGCTGAGCGCGCCGACCTTCGACCTGTCGGTCTTCGATCATTTCGGGATCTGGGCAGCCGGCGGCGCCGTGATCCATCCCGCGCCGGGACAGCGCACCGAACCGGCCGCCTGGCTGGAGGCGATCGAGCGCCACGGCGTCACCCTGTGGAACAGCGTGCCCGCGCTGATGGGCCTTGCCGTGCGCGAGGCGCAGAGGACCGGGCGCAAGCTGCCGGGGCTGACCCGCGTGATGATGAGCGGCGACTGGATCCCGCCGGGCCTGCCGGCCGAGATCTGGCAGGTCGCGCCGCGCGCAGAGGTGGTCAGCCTGGGCGGCGCAACCGAGGCGGCGATCTGGTCGCTGCATCATCCGATCCGGTCCGAGGATACCGGCGGCGCCTCGATCCCCTACGGCGTGCCGCTGGCGAACCAGGGCCTGCATGTCCTGGACGACCGGCTGGAGCCGCGCCCCGACGGGGTGGAGGGCGAGCTTTTCATCAGCGGAGTGGGGCTGGCCGAGGGCTACCTCGGCGCGCCCGACCTGACGGCGCGGGCCTTCGTGACCCATCCGCGCAGCGGGCAGCGGCTGTATCGCACGGGCGACCTGGCCCGCGTGCGCACCGATGGCGAGGTGATCCTGCTGGGCCGGGTCGACACCCAGGTGAAGATCCAGGGCCTGCGGGTGGAAACCGGCGACGTGGCCCATGCGCTGGCGCAGGCGCCGGACATAGGCCAGGTGGTCGTGGATGCGATCGGCACGCAGTTCGGCAACAAGCGGCTGGTGGCCTTCGCCACCCTGGCCGAAGGCGCCGGTGGCGAAGGCGGCGGCGCCAGCCTGCCCGCCGCGCCGGAGGGTGACCTGAAGATCAGCTTCGCCCCCGATGGCGGCAAGGCGGCGCGCGCTGCCCTAGGGCAGCGCCGCTCGCCGCGCGGCTTCACCGCCGATGTCGTGCCCTTCGCCGATCTCGCCGCGCTGCTGTCGGTCTTCGTCGCCGGCGCGGTCGAGCGCGGGGTGAAACGGGCCTGGCCCTCGGCCAGCGCGCTCTACCCGGTGCGGGCCTATCTCTCGGTCGCGGGCGGCCGGGTCGAGGGGGTCGAGGCCGGATTCTACCACGTGGGCGCCGACGGTCAGCTGACGCGCGTCGCGGCCGATCCTCAAGCCGGGCCCGACCGGCATTTCCCGCATAACCGCGCCCTGGCCGAGGCGGCGGGCTTCGGCCTGATGCTTTTCGCCGACCGCGCGGCGATCGAGCCGAAATACGGCGCGCTGGCCCGGGATCTCTGCCTAATGGAAGCGGGCTATATCGGGCAGGCGCTGACCCAGGCGAGCCTGGACACCGCGTTGCGGATCTGCCCGATCGGGGCGATGGATGCCGGGCCCGCGGCCGACGCGGCGGGCTTCGGGACGAAGGATTTCCTGCACGGCTTCCTCGGCGGGGTGCCCGACGCGGTGACCGAGGCCGTGGGTCCGCTCAGCCGCGATCCGGTGGAGGCGATGCGGGCCGAGGCGAAGACGCGGCTGCCGCGCTACCTCAGGCCGCATGATTACGTGATCCTGCCGGAATTCCCGCTGACCGCCAACGGCAAGATCGACCGCAAGGCGCTGGCACGGCTGGCCGATCCGGCCGCGCGCCGCAAGGCGCCCGAGCCCGCGCGCGGCGGCGGCGCCCACGAACAGGCGCTGCTGGTGCTGGCCGGTGAGCTGATGGATCTCGATGAGATCGACCTCGACACCGAGTTCTTCGCGCTTGGCGCGGATTCCGTGCAGCTGGTGGAACTGGCCAGCGAGGTGCAGCGGCGCTTCGAGGTGGAACTCGACGTGGCCGAGGTCTTCGACTACCCGACGCTTCGCGCGCTGGCCCGGCTGATCGCCGCCCGGCAGGCCCCTGCGGAGGAGGCCGCCGGCAGCGACGACCAGCAGGCGCCGCAGGATCCCGCGAGCCGCGCCATGGCCGCCGCGAAAGCGCGCGGCGAACGCCGCCGCAGCCGGGGGCGCCGGCCATGACCGACCTGTCGCTTTACGGGGACAGCGCCATCGCGATCACCGGGATGGCGGGCCGCTTTCCCGGGGCCGACAGTGTTGAGGCGCTCTGGCCCTTGCTGTCCGAGGGGCGCTCGGGCCTGCGCCAGCTCAGCCGCGAGGAGCTGCTGGCCTCGGGCGTGGCCGAGCGCGTGCTGGACGATCCGAACTACATCCCCGTCTGCGCGCCGATCGCGGATTTCGACATGTTCGACGCCGGGTTCTTCCGGATCACCCCGGCCGAGGCGGCCGGCACCGATCCGCAGCAGCGGCTGTTCCTGCAGCATGCCTGGCAGGCGCTGGAGCAATCGGGCCATGCCAGCGGGCGGGATCATCTGCAGATCGGGGTGTTCGGTGGCGCCAGCCTGTCAAGCTACCTGACCGAGAACATCCTTCCGACCATCGACCGCACCGCGTCGACCAACATCATGGGGGCCTTTGTCGGCAACGACAAGGATTACCTCGCTACATCAGTGGCCTACCGGCTGGACCTGCGCGGCCCGGCGGTCACGGTGCAGACCGCCTGTTCCACCGGGCTGGTCGCGGTGCACATGGCGGCGCAAAGCCTGCTGTCGGGCGAATGCGACCTGGCCTTGGCGGGCAGCGTGACGGTTCGCGCGCCGCACCTGGTGGGGTATCGCCACCAGCCGGGCGGGGTGATGGCGGCGGACGGGGTCTGCCGCCCCTTCGACCGGACCGGGACGGGCACCGTCTTCGGCAACGGCGTGGGCGTCTTCGCCCTGCGCCGGCTGGAGGACGCGCTGGCCGATGGCGATCCGATCCGCGCAGTGGTGCAGGGCACGGCGATCAACAACGACGGCGCGCAGAAGGTCGGCTTTGTCGCGCCCAGCGTCGAGGGCCAGATCACCGTCATTGCCGAGGCGCTCAGCGTGGCGGGATGCCGCCCCGAAGAGATCGACGTGATCGAGGCGCACGGCACCGGAACCCGCATCGGCGACGCGATCGAGCTGCGGGCGCTGGCCCAGGTCTTCGGCGTCGCGGCGCGGCCGGACGGGCCGTTGCGCGTGGGGTCGATCAAGGGGAACATGGGCCACCTGGAAACCGCGGCGGGGGCGGCGGCGCTTGCCAAGGCGGTTCTGATGCTGGAACGCCGCGCGGTGCCGCCCAGCCTGATGGCGGGCGATCCGATCCCCGAGCTGGACGAGGCTCCGGCGCTGGGGCTTGCGCGCGGGATGGAGGACTGGGCCGAGCGTGCCGGGCCGCGCCGCGTCGGGGTCAGCAGCTTCGGCATCGGCGGCACCAACGCGCATCTGGTCCTGGCCGAGGCCCCGGCAGAGGCCGAGGTGCCGCGCGGCCAGATCCCGCCGGCCGATCCCACCGCCTGCTACATGTCCCTGACCGCGCGCAGCGAAGCCAGCTTGCGCGCCATGGCCGGGCAGGCCGCCGCCTGGCTGCGCGCCGCGCCCGAACGACCCTGGTCCCGGCTGATGGCCGACCTTGGGCGCGGCCGGCCCGCGCTGCCGGTGACGCTGGCCGTCACCGGGCGCAGCCGGGCCGAGATCGCCCAACGGCTGGAGGACACCGCCGCCGGACAGGTCGATCCGCTGGCGGCCGTGGGCCACGCACCGGAGGCGCTGGTACTGGGCGGGCTCTTTGCCGGGCAGGGCGCGCGGCTGTCCGGCGCCGGGGCGCAGGCCCATGCCGCCAACCCCGCCTTCGGCGCGGCGCTTGAGACCGCGGCGCAGGTGCTGGCGCCCTACGATGTGCCGGTGATGGACGTGCTGGTGAAGGGCGCCTTCGAGCCGGTGGAGCCGGGACAGGTGCAACCGCTCTGCGTGGCGCTGCAAGTCGCCGGCGCGGCGCTCTGGGCGGCCGAGGGCGTGCAGCCGAAGGTCGTGGTGGGCCATTCGATCGGAGAGATCTCGGCCGCCGTGGCCGCCGGTCTGCTGACGATGGACAGCGCCCTGGTCTTCGCGGCGCGGCGCGGCCTTGCGATGCAGCGGCTCTGTGCCGAGGGCGCGATGCTGGCGGTGCCGCAGGACGGCGCGCGGGCGCTGGAGATGGGTTTGCCCGATCTCGACATCGCGGCCCGCAACGGGCCCGACGCGCTGGTTCTGGCCGGCCTGCCCGGGGCGGTGGCCGAGGCCGAAACCCGCCTGACCGCCGCCGGCCTGCGCGCGATCCGCCTGCCCGTCGCCCGGGCCTACCATTCGCGCATGATGGCCCCCGCGCTTGACGCCGTGGCCGAGGCCGCGACGGTGCTGGAGCCCGGACCGGGGCAGGGCACCCTGGTCTCTACCCGCACCGGCGCGGTGCTGGATCCCGACCGTCTCACGGACCCCGCCTATTGGCGCGGCCACGCCGCCGAGCCGGTGCTGCTGCACCAGGCGCTGCGCGAGGCTGCCGGTCTCGGTACGACCCATTGGCTGGAGCTGGGCCCCGAGCGGCAGCTGGCGCCCTACGTCCGCGTCGTGGGCGAGATGCCGGTGATCCATGGCCTGCAGGAGGGCGGCACGCCGGACGAGGCCCTGGCCGCCGCCCGGGTGAAGCTGCGCGCCGCCGGCCTGCCGCTGCGCACCTTCGCGCGGCAAGCCGACGCGCCGGGCCGCGCTCATCCCGCGCCGGTCTATGTCTTCGACCGCCAGCGCCACTGGATCGAGGCCCCGCGCGCCGAGGCGCCCGCCGCCCCCGCCGATGAGTTGGTGCTGGAGCTTGGCCCCGGTTCCGATCCCTACCTGGCCGATCACCGGCTCTCGGGCCGGGTCGTTCTGCCCGGTGCGCTCTGGGTCGAACTGGCTCTGGCCTGCGCCCGCGAGGCCTTTGGCGAGGACGGACAGATCGAGCAGCTGGTCCTGCATCGCCCGGTCTCCCTGGCCGATGGCGCCAATGCGCGGATCCTGATGTCAAGCCGGACCGACGGCGGCCGCGCCCGGTTAGAGGTCGCGCTGCAGGGCGAGGGAGAGGCGGCCCCGCTGCCCATCGCCTCGGCCGGCCTGCGCCGGGGCACGCCCGGGCGCCGTCCCGTGGCCCCGGCGCCCACCGCGGATGCACAGGTGGTGGACGGCAATGAATTCTACGACGGTCTCGCCGCCGTGGGCCTGAACTATGGCCCCGCCTTTCGCGGCGTGACGCAGTTGCACTATGGTGCCGGCGCGGCCCACGGCGTGATCCGCGTGCCCGACGAGGTCGCCGAAGACTGCGCCATCTACCACGTCCATCCGGCCGTGATGGACGCCATCCTGCACGTGGCTGCCGGCGTCTTCCTCGATACCGGGGCGCAGGGCGGGCAGGCCTATCTGCCGTCGGCCATCGGCACGCTGGAGGCCTTTGCCGCGATCGACCCGGGCCAGCCGCTGGCGGTGAGCGCCTGGCGGACCGGGGCCAGCGAGGACGAAGCCCAGGTCTTTGTCGACCTGCTGGTGACGCAGGGCGCCGACGTGGTGCTGCAGATCCGCGACCTGACGCTGACCCGGCTTGGCGCCGCGCAGATGACCGGGCCGGTGACGGGCGCGGCGCGCCGTGTCGCCACCCACTGGATCCCTTCCGACCCCGCGCCGGGCGGCGCCGGGCCCGATGTGCTGATCGCCGAGCCCGACGCGCCGCTGGCGGAGCCGGTGGCCGCTGCCTGCGCCTGCGTTTGCGCGCCCTACGACGGGCAGCTGCCGGCCGGGGCCATCCATCACGTGATCCTCGCGCCCGAGGCCGGCAAGGCGCAGGATGCCGAAGCCCTGTCCCATGTGGCGCACCGGCTGCTGGACCAGGTGACGCGCCTGGCCGCCATCGCCCCACCGGGCAGCCGGGTCGACGTCATCACGCGGGGGGCCAGCGATATGCCCGGCGCCGCGCGCGATCCCGGTGCGGCGGGGATCTGGTCCATGCTGGGCGCGCTTGCCGCCGAATACACCGGCACGCTGGAGCTGCGGCGCATCGACCTGGCGCTGACGCCGTCGAAGGCCGATCTGGACCTGCTCGCGCGGCTTCTCGCCGCCGACCCGGCCGAGAACCGATGCGCGATCCGCGAGGGCCAGCTTATGCTGGCGCGGATGGAAGACGTGGCGCCGGACCCGGTGACGCCGGAAGAGCCCAAGGACGCCGCCCTGCGGCTGGAAACCCCCGAGCCGGGGCAGATGCAGGCCCTGGGCTACCGCAGCCTGCCGCGTCCCGTGCCCGGCCCCGGGCAGGTGCTGATCCGGGTCGAGGCCGCCTCGCTCAACTTCCTCGATGTGCTGGCCGCACTCGGGCGGCGGCCGGACCTGCCGTCCGGGCCGCTCAGCGCGCTCGGCTCGGAATGCGCGGGCGTGGTCGAGGCCACCGGGCCTGGCGTCGACGGCTGCGCGCCCGGCGCGCGGGTCGTCGCGCTCTGCGCCGGGGCACTGGCCAGCCACGTGCTGGTCGATGCGCGGTTTGTCCGCCCCACGGGCGATCTGTCCCCGGCCGAGGCCGCGGCGCTGCCGGTGGTCTATGCCACGGCGATCCATGCGCTGCGCCACGTCGCGCGGCTGCAGGCGGGGGAGACGGTGCTGATCCATTCCGCCGCCGGGGGCGTGGGCCTTGCCGCGATGGAGGTTGCGCGTGCCTGCGGGGCGCGGATCCTCGCCACCACCAGCAGTGAAGAGAAACGCGCGCTGCTGCTGGACCGGGGCGCCGAGGCTGTCCTTGCCTCGCGCGATGACAGTTTCGTCGCGGGCGTGCTAGAGGCGACGGAGGGCGAGGGCGTCGACGTTGTGATCAACCTGCTGGCCGGTGACCTGATGGCGGCAAGCATCGACTGTCTCGCACCCTATGGCCGCTTCGTCGACATCACCAAGCGCGACATCTACGAGGGCGGGTCCCTGCCGCTGCAGGCCTTCCGCGCGAACCTCAGCTTCGCGGCGGTGGACCTGGCGCGGATGTATTCCGAACGGCCGGTGATGCTGTCGGCCCTGCTGGACGAGGTGTTCGAGGGTGTGGGGCAGGGGCTCTATGCCCTGCCGCCGGTGGAGATCGTGCCGGCGACAGATACCGTACCGGCCTTCCTGAAGATGGCGCGGGCGCAGCATGTCGGCAAGCTGGTCGTGGACCTGACCGAGCCGCCCGAGCCGGTGACGCGCAGTCTCGCGGGGCTGCGGCCGGATGCGGCCTGCGTGATCAGCGGCGGGCTTGGCGGGCTGGGGCTGGCCGTGGCGCGCTACCTCGCGCAGCTGGGCGCGCGGCACCTCGTGCTGCTGGGCCGCTCCGCCCCGGGGGCCGAGGCGCGCGCGGCGATCCGTGCGCTGCAATTGTCCGGCGTGACGGTCGACGTTGTGGCGTCCGACATCACCGATGCCGGGGGCCTGCGCGCGGCGATGGCGCCGGTGCTGGAGACCACGCGGATCGGTGGGCTCTTTCACCTCGCCGGGGTGCTGGAGGACCGCCGCGCCGACAGTGTCGAGCCGGAGGATTTCGCCCGGGCCGCGGCGCCGAAACTGGACGGGCTGGCGCATCTTGCCGGGCTGCTGGATCCGGAGACGCTGGATCATTTCGTGGTCTTCTCCTCGCTCAGCGCCCACATGCCGCCGCCGGGGCAGGCCGCCTATGCCGCCGCCAACGGCGCGATGGAGGCGCTGGCCACGCGGCTGGGCGCCCGGGTGATCGCCTGGGGCGGCTGGGGCGAGGCGGGGATGGCGGCCCGCTCCGGTGCGGCGGATCTGGGCGCGCGGATCGGCCTGCCGCCGATGGCCCCGGCCCATGCATTGCAGGCGCTGGGGGCGGCGATGATCGACCGGCGCCCGGACGTGATCGTCACCGGGCTTGACCCCGTGGCGCTGCAGAAGGGCGCACCGGCCCTGGCGGCCGAGCGCTACCTGGAGGGCATCGTCGAGGCCGCGCCGGAGGCGGCGCCGGCCGAGGTGGCGCTGGCGCTCGAGGGGCTGGAGCCCGAGGCGCGGGTGGAGCGGCTGACGGGCTTCATCCTCGACACGCTGGCCGACGTGCTGAGCCTGCGCGCCGATCAGCTTGATCCGGAGGTGAAATTCCTGCAGCTGGGGCTGGAGTCCCTCACCGCGCTGGAAATGGCCGCGCGGATCGAACGGGGGCTGGGCATCGCGCTGAACCCGACACTGATCGAAACCCACGACAGCCCCGCCCTGCTGGCCGCCGCCCTGGTGAAACAGCTCTTTCCCGAGGCGCGCCGCGAGGCGGGCTGAGGCGGGCGGGACAGATTGTCCCCGATCCGCGAAAGGCGGGGGATCCGGGCCCCGATTGTTCCCGGGAGGCCGCAGTATTCCGGTGGCCGTGCCCGGGCCCGGCCAAGGGCGCTTGCGCCATGGGGCGGGGGCGGCAGGATGGCGGCATGACCCGCCTTTCCGATATTGCCCCGGACGGCCCTGCCGCGCGGCGGCTCTGCCTTGCCGTCGTGCTGCCCGACGGCTGGCGCGACGACCCCGGTTGCGCGCGGATGCTTGAGCGGCTTGCCACCTCGGACACCCTGCGGATCGTCGCGCTGTCGCACGCGCCAAGGGCGGAGCCGGACGTTCAGGGCGGTCTGCTGGGCCGGGTGCTCGCGCTCGAGGCACGCGGCGTGGACCGGTGGCCCGGTGTCGCGACGCCCGCGTTCGATGCGCTCCTGCCCGATCTGCCGGAGATCGGCGCGGAGCACGTCCATGCCGTGGACGTTGTGCTCGACCTTGCCGGAACCGCCGATACAGCGCTGGCGGACCGGGCGGCGCAGGGGCTCTGGCGGCTGAGCACCAGCGCACCGCTGGCCGGGGTGGCCGAGGCGATGGCCGGCGCCGCCGAGACCCGGGTGCGGCTGTGCGGCCTCGACCGCGCCGATGGCACATGGCGCGAGCTGGCGCAGGCCAGCTATGACACGAAGTTCCTGGCCACCCGCAACCGCAGCTTTCAGCGGGAAAAGGCGGTCCAGCTGGCAGAACATGAACTGGCGCGGCGTGCCGCCGGGGCCCGGGACCGTCCGGCGCGCCCTGACGGGCAGGCGGACGGCGAGCCGGTCTCTGATCCGGGGCTGGCGGGCTATGCCCGGCGCGCCGGGCTTCAGGTGGCGCGACGGGTGGCCGACAGGCTGCGGGCGAAGGTGGGCGGCCGGCCCGGGCGGTTCTGTCTGCGGCTTGCGCAGGGCACGGCGCTGGAATTCGACCCGGCCCAATCGGTCGAGTTCGACGCCCCTGCCGGCCAGTACTGGGCGGATCCCTTCCTCATCGACCACCCAACCGGGCTGCATGTCTTCTTCGAGGTCTACGACTATGCCGCCGACCGCGGCCACATCGCCGCCGGACGGCTCGACGGCGACAGGCTGGTTCCGCTCGGCCCGGTGCTGACGCCCGACTACCACCTCTCCTATCCTTTCGTCTTCGCCCATGACGGAGAGGTCTTCATGCTGCCCGAAAGCCACCAGTCCGGGCGGCTGGAGCTGTGGCGCGCGGTCGAGTTTCCGCTGAGATGGGAGCTGCACCGCACCGCGCTGGAGGGCACGCCCTGCGCCGACAGTGCGCTGGTCGAGCAGGACGGGCAATGGTGGCTCTTTACCAATATCTGCCGCGACAGCTTTGGCGATTTCTGTTCCGAGCTGCACGTCTTCCGCGTCGACGGGCCCGGGATGACCCGGGTGGAGCCGCATCCGCTGAACCCGGTCGTCCTGGGCTCGCGCGTGGCGCGGGGCGGCGGGCGCGTGTTCGAAGAGGACGGGCGGCTCTATCGCGTGGCCCAGGACAATTCGCACGGCGTCTATGGCTACGGGCTGTGCCTGATGGAGATCGAATGCCTCTCTCCCCGGGACTACCGCGAGCGGCTGGTGCGGCATGTCACGCCGGACACCGCCGGGATCGAGGGGCTGATCGGACTGCATCACGTGGATGCGCTGAACGGGCGGGTGATCTTCGACGTGCGGCGGCGCTAGGCGCGCGATCGCCTCGGCTCAGGGCGTGGGCAGGGTCAGCCAGCGGCTCTTCATCAGAGCGGCGATGGCCAGCGCCCAGGTGACCAGAACGGCGCCGGCGGTCAGGAACAGGTCGGCGGCGGGACCGGCGGCCACAGGCACCGAGCGGAAGGTCAGGATCACCAGCAGGCAGACCAGCGCAAGGCCAAGGCCCGGGGCGAGGATGTCCACGAGGTCCGGCAGCCGCACCCGCAGCGCGGCAGCCATGACCCAAAGCGCGACACCGCCCACGATTGCCGCCTTCACCACGATCGCCATGGCCGCGGCCTCGGCCGAGACCCGGCCGATGGTGACCAGCAGGGCGACCAGCAGCGCCGCGTCGCCCAGGCGCACGAAGAACTGGAGCCGCCCCTTGCCGAGGCAAGTCATCGTGGGCTCCAGCAGGAAGACCAGGCTGTCGACCGACCGCGCCAGCGCCAGCAGCGCCACGACCCCGGCGGCCGCGCCCCAGGACGGGTCCAGCAGGACCGACACGATGCCCGGCGCCAGCAGGCTGACGGTCAGCATCGCGGGGGCGAGGATGGCGACGCACAGCGCCACGTTCTCCTTCCAGGCGGCGCGGATGTCGTCGCGGTTTGCATTGGCCTCCAGCCGGGCGAAGCGGGCCCAGCTGATCTGGCCCAAGGGCTGCAGCACCACGTCGGCGGCGGTATTGGCCACCCGCGACCCGGCGCGGTAGGTGCCGACGGCGGCGGGCGCCAGGAAGGCGCCCAGGATCAGGTCGGCGCCGTAATTCGACAGCATCCCCAGCGAGGACGAGCCCCAGAGCGGCCAGGCCTGTTGCAGGCCGTGTCGCGCGCTCTCCCAGCGCCAGGTCAGGCCGGGCAGGCGGCGCACAAGGCCAAGGTAGACCACCAGGATGAAGGCCATCGATGTATAGCGCCCGGCGACCAGCGCCTCCAGCTTGTAGCCGGCATGGAACATGGCGACCGAGGTGCCAAGGGCCACCAGCTCGGCCCCCAGCGTGGCAAGCGCGGTGGTGCGGATGCGGGCGTCGCGGACAAGATGCGCCTCGAGCCAGGCGGAGAGCGCGGCGAAGACCGGGTTGGGCGCCAGCGCCAGCAGCGCGAAGGCGGTGCCGCCCGCCGAGGGCCCGCCCATCCACAGGCCAAGGCCCGCCATCAACGTGGCACCGCTGGCGCCGATGGCGAATTGCATGGCGAAGAACGTGTCGCGGTCGCGCGCGATGTCGTCGGTGCGCAGAAGCAGGTGGTAGATGCCGGTGTAGACCAGCGTGGTGGTGATCACCATCAGCGCGGCGGCAATCGCGTAGCTGCCGAATTCCGCCAGGTCTAGCGCACGCGAGGCCACCAGGATCAGCGCAAAGGCGGCCACCTGCGCGGTGATCCGCGCGGCAACCCCGATGGCGAAGGCCGAGCTGAGCGTGCGCAGCATCGACCGGCCTTACGCGGACTGCCGCAGCGTGGTCGGCGCGGCCACCGGCATGCCGTGATCGGCGAGGAAATCGGCCATCCCGGCGCGGAACTGCGCCGCGTCGAAATTCTGCGCGTGGCTGACGATCCGCTGGCTGTCGAGCCGGTACATCCGCTCGGTTTCGAACTGGTCCACGGCCTCGACGAGCGCATCGACACTCTGGTCGCGGAAGAAGGTGCCGGTGACCCCGTCCACCACGTAATCCAGCGCGCCGCCCTTGCCATAGGCGATCACCGGGCGGCCCGAGGCCATGACCTCGACCGGAAGGATGCCGAAATCCTCCTCGCCCGGGAAAACCAGGGCGCGGCAGGCGGCGAAATACTTGCGCAGCTTCTCGTCCGACACGCGGCCCAGGAAGCGGATGTTGCTGTTCGCTTTCTTCGCCAGCGCCTTCTCGGCCTTCGACGGGCCGCCGATCACCACCAGCGGCAGGCCCAGCCTGTTGAACGCCGCGATCGCGAGATCCGGGCGCTTGTAGGCCGTGAGTTCGCCGGCATAGAGGTAGAAGGAGCCGACCTCGGTATCCGGCGCGGGACGAAAGCGGGCGACATCGACCGGCGGGTGGATGACCCGCGACGGGCGGCGCCAGTATTTCATGACCCTTTGCTGGACAAAGCGGGAATTGGCGGCAAAGCCGTCGACCCGCGCGGCCGAGGTGACATCGGCCATGCGCAGCTGCGCGGTCAGCGGCGCCATCATGCGCCGGGTGATCGGATCGGCGTTGCGCCGGTAGATCCCGTAATGGTCCCAGATGTAGCGCATTGGCGAATGCACATAGCACAGGTGCAGCGCCTCGGGCTGGGGAATCACCCCCTTGGCGGGGCCGGACTCTGACGAGATGACAAGGTCATAGCCGCTCAGGTCCAGCTCTTCGAGCGCGCGCGGCATGCGCGAGACATACCTGGTGTAGTATTTGCGCGCGAAGGGCAGGCGGGCAATCGAGGTTTCGGTCACCTTGTGACGGCGGATCACGTCGCTGACCTTCGACGGTTCGTAGACATGGGTGAAGATATCGGCGTCCGGGAACATGTGGCAGAGCTGCTCCAGCACCTTTTCCCCGCCGCGCATGCCGACAAGCCAGTAGTGGATCAGCGCCACACGCGGCTTGGACCCACGCAGGATCCAGGGTGCCGGGCCAACCGGCGCCTGCGCTGCGGGCCATGGGCCCTGCGACTGCGGGCGCGTGCCCATACCGCATTCGTCCCGGCCCCATACGTCCCGGCCCCGTGCGTCCGGTGCCCGGCTGTCGGCAGAGCCGCCTCGCGCGGCCAGGCGCAGTCTTTCGGGGCTGTCAGTCTTGCCCATTCTTCACACCTTTCACGCGCCCGCGGGCACCTTGTTCAGGACGACGCCCTCGATCGGCACCTGCATTTCGTGCAGCAGCCCCAGCCCGTCCTGCACGCTGCTGCGTTCGGTCCGGTCGTGTTCCACCACGTAGATGCAGCTGTCGGCCGCCTTCGCGACGATGATCGATTCCGAGGCCGCAAGCAGCGCGGGACCCTCGAGGATGACGACGTCGTAGAGCGCCTTGAGCTGCTCGATGATCGGTTTCAGCGCCATGGCGCTGAGCTCTTCGGCGACGTCGGGATGCGGCCGCGCGTTGACCAGCGCGTCGAAGGGTCGGTTCACCGGCTGGCTGATCGCGTATTCCAGCGGGCACTCCCCGGTGAGCACGTCGGCCAGGTCATAGTCCACGGCCCAGCCGGGCTGCGCGCCGATGCCCATCTCGCGCAGGTCGCAGTCGACGACGATGGTCGACCGCCCCGCCCGGACGGCCATTTCGGCCAGCGCCAGGGCCACCGTCGTGCGGCCTTCGCCCGACCTGGAGGACAGCACCACGGCGCAGGTCGAGATCGCGAATTCGTCGCGCATCATCAGCATCGTGCGCAACTTGCGCACGGCTTCCGAGAAGGGCGTGTAGGGCGTGTCGCGCAATTCGTTGAGGCAGTCGTTCACCGACGACCAGCGCCCTGCGGGCAGCGAGGCGAGCACCGGCAGGCCGGTCTGGTCCCTGACCTCGGCGGCGGTGCGGAAGGTGGTTGCCGTCATCTCGGTCAGGAATACCGCCACGGCGGCCAGCGCGAAGACGACCGACCCCGCCATCGCCGCCATCAGCTTCGGCCGCGGCGCGGTGGGCGAGGTCGGCAGGGTCGCGCTTTCGATCAGCTTGGCCTCGGAGGTCTGCATCTGTTCCTGGGTGCGGGTGTCGGTCAGCCGCGCCAGCAGCGCCTCGTAGGTCTGCCGGGCCGAGGCCGCGTCGCGCTCCATCTGGCGCAGAGAGATCTCGCCGCGCGAAATTGCGACGACGCGCTCTTCCATCTGCATGATGGTGTCGCCGAGGCTCTGTTCGCTCAGGCGCGCGACCTCGTATTCGCCGCGCAGTTTCTGCAGGATCCGCGACACTTCCAGCGACATCTGCTGGTCGACCTGGTCGAGTTCGCGCAGGATGGCGGCGCGGCGGGGATGCGTGACCTCCACCGTCTCGGCCCAGCTTGCCTCCTGCTGGCGCAGGTCCAGCGCCTGGGCCTGCAACTCCTCCAGTACGGGGCTGGTAACCACGGCGGCGGCATCGGCGGGCGTTCCGTCGGTCAGCGCCTGTTCCAGCTGGCGCACCTGCGCCTCGGCGGTGGCGCGTTCGGCGCGGGCGACGACCAGCTGGTTGTTCAGCCGCGCGATCTGCTGCGAGGCGTTTTCAAGCGTGCCGCCATTGGCGATCAGGCTGTCGGTGCGCATCTGCGCCACCTGTTCCTCGCGCGCGGCGACATCGGCGCCAAGCGCCTTCAGCCGCTCTTCGATCCAGGATCCGGCCTGGCGGATCGTCTCGCGCCGGGTCTCGGTCTGTCGGTTGAGGTAGCGGTCGGCCAGCGTGTTGGTGAAATCGCGGGCCAGCGCGGGGTCGGTGGACTGGAAGGCCAGCGCGATCACGTAGCTTTCGTTCTCGGCATAGACGGCAAGGTTCTCGCGTACGGCCCAGACCAGCGCATCCATCTGCTGATCCCCGGGCAGCTCGGCGATCCCGGGCGAAATCTGGAGCACGCGATCAAAGCCAAGCTGCGCAATCACGTCCTGGATCAGGATGTTGGACCGCAGGATCGCCAGTTCGCCGTTGATGATCTGCTGCGAGGGTTCGCGCGTCTGCAGAACCTCGTCGCCGGTCAGGATCTGGGCGCCCGACGGGTCCAGCAGCACTTTGGCCTGGGCGGAATAGACCGCCGTCATCTGGGACACGGCCAGATAGGTGGCAATGGCGGCGATCAGGGCCGACCCGAAAATGAGCTTCCAGCGTTTGACGAATAGCCCGAGCAATCCGCGCAAATCGACCGCATCCGGATCGCGCGGCTTCTGGCTCGCACGAATGGCCGGATCGATCCGCATCTGCTCGGATCTCGAAAACGCCGTGTTCATTATCTCACTGTCCCCGCAAAGAGGCCAAATCCCCAAAGGCGGTACACACGTCCGTCCATCGACCCGGTCCAAAGACGGTGGAGGCGCGTTCGCCACGGCCTTGGTGGCGAGCCACCGGGGCAGGAGTCAACGAATGTGTTATTATTGCGGTGGTTGAGGTTGCCCGCCGGGATAATGCGGCCAAAGTGTTACTTTCGTTTCCCAATCGGGAACGAAGACCGGATCGGCCGCCATGTTTAAGACACGATTTGAAACGCGCCGCGCGGCGCGGATCAGGTCACAATTCCGGGCGCCGGAATCATGAGGTTGGTATTTCTTAAGTCATTGTTTTGTCGTGGGATTATGGCGCCTTTCACGAAGGTAAGGGCCGCAGGCGGATGACGGGCGGAGATCGGCCGGGCAAGGATTTTCGCTGTTTTGCCCAGGGCGGGCGTAGCCCTGTCGGATAGGCGAGCCGCAGCTTGGTTGACAAAATTTTGGTGTCTGACCAAGCGTAATTGAAATTGCCGCAAGGAATGGTTTTCCGAACCCGAGCCACCTGCGCTCCGTCGCGCAGGGGAATGTGACGGAATGTCGTTCGCCCGCGTGCGGCGTGTGAATTTGCAAGTCATTTCGAGGTTGTCTGTGGAAATCGTTCCCAGCACATTTCTGGCTCTCGCAGCCATCGCGACACTGTTCGCGATCGGGCCCTACCGGGGGCTCTGGGCCTTCATCGGGCTTGCGCCTTTCGGCGCGGCGGCGGCGCTGAACCTGCCGGCGGTGGGCGGGGCCACGATCGGGCAGCTGGAACTGACGCTGTGCTTCGTGCTGCTGATCGCCGCGGCCAGTCCCGGCGGGCCCGACCGATTGGTGGGTACGCTGCGGCCCGGGCAGCCGGGCTTCTGGCTGCTGCTGGTGATCCTCTACGGCGTGCTCTCGGCCGCCTTCCTGCCGCGGGTCTTCGCCGGCGCGACCGACATCTTCGGCCTGTCGCGCGACGTGAACGCGGATCGCATCATCTCGATACCGCTGGGCCCGTCGAACGGCAACATCACCCAGACCTTCTACATGGTGCTCTCGGCCGCGTGCTTCCTGGCCGTGGCCACGCTGTTCCGCGTACGACCCGATGAAAAGGCGGTGCTGACGGCGATGGTGGTCTGCACCTCGGTCAATTTCGGGCTGGGAATGATCGACGTGATTTCGTCCTTCGTCGGCCTGCCAGAGCTTCTGGACCCGATCCGCACCGCCAATTACGCGATGGCGACACAGCACACGATGGCCGGGATCAAGCGCATGGTCGGCGGGTTCCCCGAGGCGTCGGCCTTTGGCGCCTTCACGGTCGTGCTGTTCGGGTTCTGGCTGCATTACTGGGTGATCGCGCCGCGCTCGCGGCTGGTTACGGCGATGTTCGCCATGACCGCCTTCTGCGTGCTGCGCTCGACCTCGTCGGGGGCCTATGTGGCGCTGATCGGGCTGCTTGGTGTCTACTCGATCTGGCTTGTCTGGGTCGCGTCCAGGGGGCGGTTCTCGCGCCGGGTGGCCTCGGTTCTGGTGTGGATGATCCTGGGCACCTGGCTGCTGGGGGTGGGCGTGGTGACGGCCTACAACCTGGTGCCGGGGGTGACGGAGTTCCTGGATGACACGCTTCTGAACAAGCTGGAAAGCGACAGCGGCGTCGAGCGGATGAGCTGGAACATCCAGGCCTGGAAGAACTTCGTCGAGACCTGGACCATGGGCGCCGGGCTGGGCAGCGTGCGTGCGTCGAACTGGCTGATGGCCTGCCTCGGCAGTCTTGGCATCCTCGGGACGGCGGCCTACCTGGCCTTCCTCGGTTCGATGTTCCGGGCACCGGCACAGACAGGGGTCGAAACCCGCGATCACGTGATCCAGGCGCTGAAGGTGGCCTGCCTCGCACAGGTGATCGCCGCCATGCCCACGGCGCCGACACCGAACCTTGGCACCAGCTTCTTCATCTTCGCAGGCCTGATCGTGGGCCTGTCGCGCAGCGCCGCCGCTGCGCGGGACCTGCCAATGCCGATGCCGGTGGCCCGGCGGCCGGGCCATCAGCGCAGACCCTCATCCGCCATCGCCGCGAGGCGGTCATGAAACACGCTGTCCTTGCCGCCTGCCTCGCCTCCGGCGCGGCCATGGCCTGGGCCGGGCCCGGGCTGCAGGGTCCGCGGCTGGGCGCGGCGTCGAACTTCGGGCAAAGCTGGCAGCCGCAGGCCGTCGCGGGCGGGGCCGAGGCCGGGATCCTGCGCTTTCGGGACGAGATCATCTGGAACCACGTTGAGCAGATGGACGGCACGCTGCGCTTCGGCTCGACCCGCGAAGCCTATGCCAGGATGCTGAGCGCGCGGGACGCGACCATGACGCTGCTGGGCTACACCGGCCATCCGCGCTGGGACGACGGCCGCGCGCCGCAAAGCGAGGAGGGGCAGGCCGCCTTCGCCCGCTATCACGCGCAGATCGTCGGGATGTTCCCGCTGATCGACAGCCTGGAGATCGGGAACGAGTTCAATTCCCACGAATTCGCAGAGCACGAAGGCTGGCCCGACGATCTGGCCGAGCGCGCCCGGACCTACGTGCGGCTGGCCCTGCAGACGGTGCCCGCCGTTCACGCGGAGCGCCCCGACCTGCGCATCCTGGGCGGTGCGGCGCATTCCATCCCCGTGGCCTGGGCAGAGGCGCTGATGGCGGCCGGTCTGGGCGACCTGATCGACGCCTTCGTCCTGCACCCCTACACCACCGAGCCCGAGCAATTCGTCCGCCAGGTCGCGCGCCTGCGGCAGGTGCCGGGGCTGGAGGACATGCCGCTGGCCGTGACCGAATTCGGCACGCGCGATGCCGGGGCCGCGCCGGGCTACCTGATGCGCTATTACTGCCAGATGGCGCTGGCGGGGGTGACCCAGGCCGACTGGTACCCGTTCAGCCCGCGCGGCGACGGGCTGGAGCCGCTGGTGGACGAGGATGGCGCGCTGACCGACACCGGCGCCACCTATGCGCTGATCCGCACCCATCTGGAGGGCCGGCCTGCACGGGACGTGGCGCCCGATCCCTTCACCTATGCCTGCGCCTTCGGCCCTGATGCGCTGGTGATCTGGGGCGCGCCGCGCGCGGTCTCGCTGTCACCGGGGCTGGAGGCGCTGGACGCCACCGGACAGCCCATGGCCGCCCCCGTCCTGTCGCGGACCGAGCCGCTGCTGATCCTGGGCGACGGTATCGCGCCGACCCTGGACGAGAACGTCGCGCTGGGGGTCCAGCAGGTGCTGGCCGACAGTTATGACCAGTTCCCGCAGGCCGGCAGCGCGGATCTGTTCCTGCGCCGGGGCGGTGAGGGCCTGCCGCTGGAGCCCCGCCCCGGACAGGAGCGCGACGGCGTGCCCTGGACGCCTTACCTGGGCTTTGAACAGGACGGGTCGGTGATGGTCGGCGCCGGCTGGGCCGTGCCGTCGGCCTGGGGGCCCGAGGATCCGCTGGAGATCGTGCATCGCTACACCGCGCCTGCGGACCTGACGCTGGACGTGGAAATCTCCGCCCGCCCGTCTTCTGCAAGCGAAGACGGCGTCAGCATCGCGTTGGAACGCAATGGCGAGGTCCTGTCCCACGACGTCCTGACCGGCCCACGACAGCTGGGGCTGACCTCGGTGAATCTGCACGCGGGTGATGTGCTGGACGTGGTGCTGGGGCCCAACGGCAATTCCGCGGGCGATCACACCGATCTGCGGATCACGCTTCGGAGAGCTGGATGACCGGCCAGACCCTCGTTTCGGGACCCACGGACATGGCCGCTGCTGCGACGGGCGCCACGCGGCTCGACCGGGTCGTGGTGATCAACGATCACAGCCGGCCCAACGGCGGGGCGGCGGTGCTGATGCTGGCCGCTTTGCGCGGGCTGCGGGCGCGGGGCGTTCCGGTGACGCTGATCACCGGCGACTCGGGCGACAATCCCGACCTGCAGGCGCTGGGTGTCGAGGTCGTGGCCGCCGGCGGCGCGGACCTTTTGGCCCGGCCAAAGCTGCAGGCGGCGACCAGGGGCATGCATGACCCGGCCGCGCGGCGCCTGGTCGAAGAGGTTGTCGCCCGCCGTGACGGGCCGGGCACCGTCTATCACGTGCACAACTGGTCTCAGATCCTGACGCCCGCGATATTCGAGGCGCTGCGCCCGGTGGCCGAGCGGTGCTTTTTACATGCCCATGACAGTTTCCTGGCCTGTCCGAACGGCATGTACATGGATTACCGCCATCACGACATCTGCACCCGGGTTCCGCTGGGCGCAGATTGTCTGGCCACCCATTGCGACAAACGCTCCTACCCGCACAAGCTGTGGCGCGTGGCGCGGCATGCGCTGCTTTGGCGCTGCCTTGACCGGTCGGCGCCCTGGGGCGGGGTGTTGGCGATCCATCCCCGCCAGGCCGAGGGCTTTGTCCGCGCGGGGTTTCCCGCGCCCATGGTCCGGGTCGTCCGCAACCCCGCCACGCCCTGGCGGGCCACGCGGGTGCGGGCCGAGGAGAACCGGACGCTGGTCTACGTGGGGCGGCTGGAAGAGGACAAGGGCGTCATGGACCTGGTCCGTGCGGCGGCGCGAACCGGCCAACACCTGCGGTTGATCGGCGAGGGATCGCTGCGCGCACGCATCGCCTTGGACTATCCCGACGTCGCGCTTGCCGGCTGGCAGAGCGCCGAGGCGATCGGCGCGCTGGTCGCCGATGCCCGCGCCCTGGTCATGCCGTCGCACCACCCGGAGCCCTTCGGGCTGGTGGTGGCCGAGGCCTCGGCCTGTGGCCTGCCGGTGCTGCTGTCGGACAGCGGGGCGCTGGCCGGTGACGTGGAACGTCTGGGCCTGGGGATGGCCTTCGACGTGCATGACCCGGCGGCTCTGGACGCGGCTCTGGTCCGGATCCGTGACATGGAGGCCGAACATATCGGGGAGATCAGCGAAAACGCCATGCGCCGGGCCGGGCAGCTGGCCAATACGCCGGAGGCCTGGATCGGGGTGCTGGTGGATCTGTTCGAGGCTGCGGCGGGGCGGGCTATAGCCGGCCGGCGCGCAGCAGCCTGTTGAACGTGCGGCGCTTGAGGTCGACCTGATGTTCCGTCAACACGTTCTCCGCCACCCGATGCAGCGTCTTGCGCAGACGCCGCGCCGCGCCCATGGGCGCCAGCGCGCGTTCCAGCGAGCCTTCGCAGAGCCGCCGCGCGCCGCTGGCGAATTCCCGTTTGTAGCGCTCGCTACCCCGGCCGAGATCCAGCTCGGCCATGCCGTCCTCGGCCGCCTGCCGGGCGCAGTGCAGCAGCAGGCCAAGGCCCGGGGAATATTGCGACATTTCGGGGTCGTAGGCCGGGAACCACCAGTGCCAGGCGTCGGCCGAGCGCATGCCGAAATGCGCGGCCACCAGCCGGTCCCCCGCATAAAGCGTCGAGAGGCGGCCCGAGAACTCCGGCCCGTCGGCCTCGTGGATGTCACGGGCGATGCCCTGCACCCACGGCGTGTCCAGGGTCAGCCCAACGCCCTTGTCCGCCAGCGCCGCGCGCTTCCAGGCCAGAAGCTGGTCCCAGGCCCCGGGCGTGCGGTCGTCGGGATCGAAGCGGACGGGGCCGATCTCGCGCTCCAGCTTGCGCATCTTGCGTTCCGTGGTCTTGATCGCGCTCGTCGCCCTGCGACGGGACCCGTACCAGGCATCAAAGCCCTCGCCGAGGTCGATCAGCGGCGATGCGGTCTCGCGGAATGCCTCCTGCCGGAAGACGGGCGAGGTGCCGAGCGCGTGGTCATAGTCGAAATGCGACAGACCGCAGCTTTCGAGCAGCCTGGCCGGGTCCACCCCGTCGGTGCTGCCGAGGATGCCCTGGTAATCTGCGATCGGGCCGGCCAGCGGCACGCCGCGGCCCCCGGGACGGCGATGGAAGGGGAAGAAGCCCGCGATCTCGGCAGGCGTGTCGGGATCGCGAAGCAGCGCCAGTCGCAGGTCGCTTCGGTGGCGGGCGACGATGCGCATGAAGTCGACCGAGAAGAACGGGCTCCGGAACACCGGCGCCCCGGACTGCACTGCGCGCCACCGCCGGCGCAGACCGCTGTCCAGGTCGTGCGCCGCGATCCATTCGACCTTCATGCAACCCCTCCGCACCACTTCACGCGTTCAAGCGGCGGCGGGCTGCCCCACCGCCGATCCTCAGCTTACCTGTCCGGGCTAAATCTGGACACAAATGGTGGCCGCAATAAGGAAGCCGCATGGCCAATCGGGGCCGTCGCCAGAGCGCCCGGCCTTCGCCGCCCAGTGAGCGCATCAGCAGAAAGGGCCCGGCGCCGATGACCGATCCCTCCGCCAACACCCCCCGCATCGCCGTGATCATCGCCTCAAAGGGGCGGTCGGCGGTGCTGCGGCAGATGCTGCCGCATCTGAACCGGCAGAGCCTCAGGCCGGCGCTGGTGATCCTCTCGGTCACCGGGCCGGAGGATGCGGATTTCGACCTGGGCTCTTTGCTGGATCCCGGCATCGAGGGGCGGATCCTGGTGTCCGCCCCCGGCTCCTGCGCGCAGCGCAACACGGCGCTGAGGGCGTTGCCGGCGGATATCGACTATGTCGTGGGCTACGACGACGATTTCTATCCCTCGCGCCACGCGCTTCAGGGGCTGGCGGCCACCTTCGCGCATCACGCGGACGTGGATGGCGTGACCGGCCAGCTGATCGCCGACGGCATCAGTGGCCCCGGTATCCCGCCCGAGACCGCCGAGGCGATGCTGGCCGACTGGGACGTGGACCATCCCTGCGATCCCGCCGCCGCGCCGCGCATCACCCGCGACACGCTGGGGCTTTACGGCTGCAACATGGCCTTCCGCGCCCGCGCTGCCGTCGGGCTGGAATTCGACGAGAGCCTGCCGCTTTACGGCTGGCAGGAAGACGTGGATTTCGCCGCCCAGCTGCCGGGCCGCCGTGTCGAGACGCCGGCCTTCACCGGTGTCCACCTGGGCACCAAGTCCGGGCGCGAGGCCAGTGGCGAACGGCTGGGCTACAGCCAGGTGGTCAACCCCTGGTACCTCTGGCGCAAGGGCAACGTCACCCCGGGCCACGCGCTGCAGCTGGCGCTCCGGAACGTGGCGGCAAACCACGTCAGGGCGCTGCGTCCCGAGCCGTGGATAGACCGGGCCGGGCGGGTGCGCGGCAATTGGCGCGGCGTTGCCGAGATCCTGACCGGCCGGGCCGACCCGAGGCGGATCCTCGACTGGACGGCCGCCCGATGATCGCGCCCGCCCTCTGCGCCCCATGCCGCGTGCCATGCGGCTCCACCCCGATTGGTCCCGATCCGGGAAACGCAGTGTTAACGGGATCAAGGATAAACATCGCGCCCAGAATTTGCCCCAATCTCTCGTGTGACACGATTCCGGGCAACCTGGCGCTGTTCCGCATCATTTTTTCGAGGAGTGTTTTTAAGTGGCTTTGATTGAGAACAAGACAATTTCAGGCGGTCTGTTCCATCAGGCCAGGCGCCGGACGCGCAGCCGGGGATACCGCGGGCATCCGGCCTCGGCGCTGGTGAAGCCGGTGTTCGACCGCGCCGTGGCCTTCATCGCCCTTCTGGTGCTGTCCCCGCTCATGTTGGCCATTGCCGCCACGATCCGCCTGACGACGAAGGACAAGGCCCTTTTTGCGCACCGCCGCATCGGCGCGGGGGGGGCGGCCCTTCGATTGCCTGAAGTTCCGGTCCATGGTGCCCGACGCGCAGGAGCGGCTGCAGCAGATCCTGGCCACCGATCCCGTGGCCCGGCAGGAGTGGGAAGAGGACTTCAAGCTGGAAAACGATTCGCGGGTCACCTGGATCGGTCGTATCCTGCGCAAGACCAGTCTCGATGAATTGCCCCAATTGTTGAATGTCCTGCGGGGCGACATGTCGCTTGTCGGGCCCCGTCCGGTGACAGAGGCCGAGACCCGGCGCTATGGCCACCATTACGAAGCCTACAAGCTGGTGCGGCCCGGACTGACCGGTCTCTGGCAGGTCAGTGGCCGCAGCGACACCACCTACGAGGAGCGCATCGCGTTGGACGTCACCTATGTCCGCACGGCGAGCTTCGCGACGGATCTGAACATTCTTGCCCGCACCGTCCGGTGCGTGCTGGCGCGCAAAGGCGCCGTCTGACGACCGGTGGGGCGCCCCGCGTGCAAAAGGTATCGCGGCGTCTGAGGCCGGGGAAACCGGGACCCGAAGGGAGGGGGCCCGAAAAGGAACGCAGAACGTGCAGTTCAAGCAGACGCCTGACAGGGCGGATCACACGAAGACCTCTCCGGTCTGGCGGAGTGGCATGGACAAACTCTCGGGCCGGCACCGCCGGCGCGGTCGCGTTCTGCCGGACGCGATCGGGCCGAATGCAATGCCCGCCGGACCGATCCCCGATGCCGTGCTGAACGACGTGACCGGTGGCGCGGCCAGCGTCGAGGCATCCGCGACGGCGCATATCCCCGAGGACGCGGCCGGTCGCCTCGCCCGGCTTCGCCCGGCACCGGCGGCGCGGCGTCTGACGATCAACGGCAAGTTCCTGCAGGACAACCTGGTCAGCAACGGCGTTCACCGCGTCGCCCTGAACTTCGCCGCCGAGCTGGAGCGACGGGCGTCGGCCACGATCCCCACCCGGATCGTCGCCCCGGCGATAGGTGAGGATGCCGGGCTTGTCCGCGACATCGGCCTCGCGCCCGAGCTGCGGCCGAGCGTTCTGGGCGGGGGCCAGGCCTGGGAAATGTTGTCGCTGCCGGCGCTCACCCGAGGCGACCTGCTGGTGAACTTCTGCAACCTTGCGCCGGTGCTGCACCCGAATTCCGTGGTGATGATCCACGACGTGCAGACGCTGACGGTGCCCGACGCCTATCCGAAGCGGCAGGTGCAGGGCTACCGGATGCTGTGGCCCGCCATCGCGCGGCGCGCGCGGGCGATCCTGACCGTGTCGGAACATTCGCGCCAGGCGCTGGCCGACCACGGGATCGGCACGCTCGACAAGATCTTCGTCGTCCACAACGGCACCGATCACATCCTGCGCCTGGCCCCGGACAGCGATGCGGTGACGCGGCTGGGCCTGCAGGGGCGGCCCTTCGCGCTCGCCCTGGGGGCGCTGTCGTCCTACAAGAACATGCGCACGCTGTTCCGCGCCTTCCAGGACCCCGCGCTGGCCGAGGTGCCCCTTGTGATCACCGGCCGCGCCGGCCGGGCGGAGTACGAGGCGCGCGGCTGGACGCCTCCGCCCAACACGGTCTTCGCCGGCCGCGTCAGCGATCCGGCCCTTCGTGCGCTCTACGAGGCGGCGAGCGTTTTCCTCTTTCCGTCGGAAACCGAGGGCTTCGGCCTGCCGCCGGTGGAGGCGATGCAATGCGGCACCGCCACAATCGCCGCCGATGCCGGCGCCATGCCCGAGGTCTGCGGCACCGGCGCCCGGATCATCGACCCGCTGGACGCCGAGGGCTGGGCGCATCACGTTCAACACCTGATCACCGACACCGCCGCCCGCGCCGAACTGATCGCGCAGGGCCGGACCCGCGCGGCCGAGCTGACCTGGACCCATGCCGGGGACAGGCTGTGGCGGCTGCTGGAGCCCATGCTCTGACCCATTCACCGCCGCGCACCCGCGCGGCCCATTTCGGAAAGCCACGATGGCAAGGATCGGATTGAGGGAATTCACGGCGCTGGCCAGGGTCATGGCCGATGGGCGCCTTCTGCGCTACGGCAAGGGCGCGCGCGGCCAGACCGAGCGGTTCGAGCACGACTTCGCCGCCAGGATGGGCGTGGATCACGTGCTGACCGTCAACAGCGGCACCAGCGCGCTGATCGCGGCGCTTGCCGCCGCCGGTGTTGGCCCCGGGGACGAGGTGCTGGTGCCCGCCTACACCTGGGTCTCGACCGCCATCGCGCCTCTGGCCGTCGGCGCGGTGCCCGTGCTGGTGAATATCGACGAAAGCCTGACCATCGACCCGGCCGCGATCGAGGCCGCGATCACGCCCTGGACGAAGGCGATCCTGCCGGTTCACATGCTGAACCTGCCCTGCGACATGGATGCGATCATGGGGATCGCGAAGGCGCATGACCTGGTGGTGGTCGAGGACGCCTGCCAGGCCATCGGCGTGACCTACAAGGGCCGTCGCCTGGGATCCATCGGCGATCTCGGCGCGATGAGCTTCAACCACCACAAGAACATGACCGCCGGCGAGGGCGGCGCGGTGCTGACGAGCGACGACCGCCTGCATGTCCGCGCCCAGATGTACCACGATCCGGGCAACTTCATCCGCGGGCTGAAGGCGACCGAGGAACCGGTCTTCTCGGCCATGAACCTGCGGGTGTCCGAACTGACCGGCGCCATGCTGAACGCCCAGCTGCCCCGGCTGGACCCGCTGATGCGACGGCTGCGCAAGCGGCACGGGCTGATGGCGCAGGCCTTCGACGGCGCCCGGGGCTGCCGGGTCTCGCCGCACAACGACCCCGACAACGCGGTGGGCCTTTCGGTCATCTTCGACAGGGCCGAGGACGCGCAGGCCTTCGGCGGGATCGCCGGGGCGGAACGCCTGCTGGACACCGACCGCCACGTCTTCCGCAACTGGGAGGCCGTCCTGTCGCGCCGCAGCTTCCATCCGAAGATGGACCCCTACGCCTGGGCCAACCGTGAGATCGCGCACCGGGTGGAGGATTACGCCCGCACGCTCGACATCCTCGCGCGTACCTGCCGCGTGGCGCTTGGCGCGCAATATCCGCTGCCGGTGATGCAGCTGCGCCGCCGCGCCCTGCGCCGGGCGCTGGATCAGCGCGCGCCCACCCGGAAAGACACGAAGACGGAGGCGATGGCATGATCCACGATCCCGCCCTGGCCGACCACGCCACTTGCCCGGATCTTGAAATCCGGGTGATCAACCTGGCCCGTGCCACCCAGCGCCGGGCCTGGATGGAACAGCAGATGGCGCCGCTGAACCGGCCCTGGTCGTTCTTCGAGGCGCACACCGCCCTGATGAACCCGCGCCTGCGCTTCGATCCCGACAGCGTCCGCCGCACCTATGGCCGCGACCTGACCCCGGGCCAGGTGGCGCTGTGGTCCAGCCACTACACCGTGATCGCCGAGTTCGCCGAGACAAGCGCCAGCGGCCACCTGCTGGTGATGGAAGACGACCTGATGCTCGACCCCGCCTTCCCGCTGGACGAGCTGATCGGCTGGTGCAAGGGCGAAGACATCCACTACATGCGCCTCTACGGCATGTACCACCGCGACGCGGAGCAGCTGTCCTATTTCTACGACCGCGCGATCCTGCGCTATCACAGCTCGCCCTCGGGCACGCAGGCCTACCTGCTGTCGAAGGAAGGCGCCCGCCGCATCGCCGAAACCTGCCGCCAGGTCGATACCGCCTGGGACCTTGCGCTGGACGAATTCTGGAAGACCGGGCTGCCGCTTTATTCGGTCTATCCCTTCCCGGCGCTGGAACGGTTCTCGCCCAGCTCGGTGCCGATCAACGACATCGCGCCGCTGGACCGCGCCGACCGGATCGGCTTCGTCAAGACGCGGGTGGTGAAGAAGCTTTGCAAGATCGCCGAAAACCGCCGCCTGCGCCGCCGCGACCGCGCGATGCAGGCCCGCGACCAGGGTTTCCGGCAGGTCGGGCCCTGACCATGGGGCGCGGGTCCTCCATCCGGTCTCTGGCCGATCTCGATGCCGGCGAAGACCTGTCGGCCGATGTGCTGGTCATCGGCGGTGGCCCCGCCGGGCTGACCGTCGCGCGCGAGCTTGGCGGGTCCGGGCGCGAGGTCCTGCTGCTGGAAAGCGGCGGGCTGGACGAGGATCCCTCTGCCGAGGATCTCAACACGACCCGGGCCGAGCCGGGCAACTGGTCCCCCGCGCAGGAGGCGCGGCGCCGCGACTACCACGGCGACCAGACCAGGCTCTGGAGCCACGAGACACAAGGCTACGGCGTGCGCTGCCGGCTGATGGGCGGATCGACCCAAAGCTGGGCAGGCAAGTCCGCCGCCTTCGATGACATCGATTACGAGGCCCGCGACTGGGTGCCGAATTCCGGCTGGCCCATCGACGCCGCCGAGCTGGAGGACCCGCTGGAGCAGGCGGCAAAGGCGCTGAACCTCGGGCCGAATTGCTACGGCGATGCGCTCTGGGACAGGCTGCGCCGCGACCCGCCGCAGCCGGAACCGGACCGCGCGGTGCTGGGCTCGTTCTTCTGGCAATTCGCCCGCTCGACCATTGCTCCGATGGAGGTCATGCAATGCGGGCGCGAGTTTCTGAAGGCCATGCCGGCGCATGTGAGGGTGCTGACCGGCGCCACGGTGCTGGAGCTGCTGACGACCGGCGACGGGCAGGGCATCCGCGCGGTGCGCGTGGCCGACGGCACCGGCCGCCAGCGCGAGATTGCGGCGCGCACGGTGGTTCTGGCCGCCAGCGCGATCGAGAACGCGCGCCTGCTGCTGGCCTCCCGCGCGACCCATCGCAACGGGATCGGCAACGCCCATGATGCCGTGGGCCGTTACCTGATGGATCATCCCTGCGCCGTGGTCGCCCGGTTCGCGCCGGACGACATCACGCGGATGGCCGCGCATTACGGCTTCTTCGGGCTGAAGACCGACCAGGGTGTGGCCATGTACATGCGCGGCCTCGCCCCCTCGGCCCAGGTGCAGCGGCGCGAGGGGCTGCTGAACTGTGCCGCCTTCATGCCGGGCGTGCGGGCGGCGGACGATCCGCTGCCGGCGGCCAAGCGGCTGGTGAAACGGCAGAGCGACAGGCCGCTGGAGGACCTGCGCGCGGTGCTGCGCTCTCCGGGCATCGTGGCCAAGGGTCTGGGGCGGATGGCGGTGCAAAGCCGGCATGTGCCCAAGGGTCTCAGCCGCTTCGCGGTGGAGCAGGTCGTGCGTTTCCGCCCCGGCTTCGCGGCCGAGGAATACCTGACCGGCGGCATGCCGCACAAGCTGGTGGGGCTGGACATCCAGGCGGTCTGCGAACAGGTGCCCGAGCCGGAGAACCGCGTGCGGCTGGCCGACGAGACGGACCGCCATGGCCAGCCCCTGCCGCTCGTGCGCTGGAAGGTGGGCGCGGCCGAGATGCGCACGCTGGCCCGGTTCGGCGGGCTGATTGCAGAGGAGTTCGCCCGCGCCGGTCTTCCGGTCCCGGTGATCGAGGACTGGATCCGCGACGGGCAGGGGGATGTCGCGGTGATCGACATGGCCCATTCCGCCGGCACCACGCGGATGTCGGCGGATCCGGCCAAAGGCGTGGTGGATGCCGATTGCCGGGTGCACGGGATGGCGAACCTCTACGTCGCGGGCGCCTCGGTCTTCCCGACCAGTGGGCACGCCAACCCGACGCTGATGATCGTCGCGCTAGCCACCCGCCTGGCCGGCCACCTGGGCCAGCAGGCCAAGGCCCGCTCCGCCGCCAGAAACGCCGCCTGACAGGCAGCGAGGCGTGCCGGCATCGGGCCGACGCGCACCCGCCGCCCTATGTGGGCCGCTTCACCCGGAACACGGCCAGGTAAAGCGCCGGCACGAAAAGCAGGGTGATCAGCGTCCCGGCGATGATCCCGCCCATCATCGCATAGGCCATCGGCCCCCAGAAGATCTGCCGCGAGATCGGGATCAGCGCAAGCGAGGCCGCCGCCGCCGTCAGCAGGATCGGACGCGCCCGGTTGTCCGAGGCGGTAAAGACCGCATCCCAGGCCGACAGCCCGTGCTGCTCGCGCTGCACCTCGATCTCGTGCACCAGGATGATCGAATTCCGGATCAGGATCCCGATCAGCGCCAGCACCCCCAGGATCGCCACGAAGCCCAGCGGCGCATCGGCGGCGACCAGCGCCGCCACGACCCCGATCAGCCCCAGCGGCGCCGCGGCGAAGACCACGAAGGACCGCCGGAAGCCCTGCATCTGAACCATCACCAGGAAGGCCATGATCAGCAGCATGATCGGCACCACCGCCGCGATCGGCTCCTGGCTCTCGGCCGAGGTTTCGACCGAGCCCGCGACCTCCACGTCGTAGCCCGGCGGCAGGGCGCTGCGGAAGTCTTCCACCTGCGGGGCCAGGTCGCGGACGATGGTGTCCGGCTGGTCGCCGCCTTCGATCGCCGAGGCGACGATGATGGTCGGCATCCGGTTCTCCTGCCGGATCAGCGGCTGTTCGGTGTCGTAATGGAACACCGCCAGCGACGACAGCGGGATCGCGGTGCCGTCCGGCGTGGACAGCTGCAGGTTGGTCAGCCCCTCGATCGAGGCGCGCGCCGCGTCGCTGCCGCGCGCGACGATGTCCACGAGGTAGGTGTCGTCGCGCAGCGCGGTGATCAGGGTGCCGTCATAGATCGTGTTCAGCGCCCCCGCGATATCGCGCGAGGTCAGGCCGAGCAGCCGCAGCCGGTCCTGGATGATGTCCACCCGCACCGTCCGCGCCGGTTCGTTCCAGTCGAGCACCACGTTGCCGGTGCGCGGATCCTGGGCCAGGATGGCGGCGAAATCGCGCGACAGCTCGCGCAGGCGGTCCGGGTCGAAACCGGTGATGCGGTACTGCACCGGGCGGCCCACCGGCGGCCCGATCTCCAGCAGCTTGATGAAGACATCCGTGCCGGGGAACGCGGTCTCGGCCAGCTCTTCCATGTCGGCGCGCAGCCGGTCGCGGGCCGCGACACTGGGGGTCTGGATGATGATCTGCCCGATGTTCGGCGCCGGCGGATCCCCGGAGAAGCTGAGGATGAACCGCGGGGCCAGCCGACCGACGTAGGAGCTCCAGTAGAGCACGTCGTCATGGGTGGCGAGCGCGGCCTCCATCCGGTCCAGCTCGGCCCGCGTCGCCTCGATCGAGGCGTTGCGGGGCAGGGTGACATCGATGATCAGCTCGGGCCGGTCCGAGCTGGGGAAGAACTGGTTCTCGACAAAGCGCATGCCCCAGATCGACGTGCCGAAGACGGCGACCGTGATCGCGATGGTCAGCCAGCGGAACCGCATGGCCCCGCGCAGCACCCGGTGGAACAGGGTGCGCACGTAATCCCTCTGGCCTTCGCGATGCGCCCAGGTTTCGGGCAGCAGCGTGACCCCCAGCAGCGGCGCGAACAGCACCGCCACGATCCAGGACACCAGCAGCGACACCGCGATCACCACGAAAAGAGAGAAGGTGAATTCGCCCGCCGCCGAGTTGTTCAGCCCGATCGGGATGAAGCCCGCCACCGTCACCAGCGTTCCCGTCAGCATCGGGAAGGCGATGGAGGTCCACGCGAAGGAGGCCGCCTTGGCCAGGCTTTCGCCCAGCTCCAGCCGCGAAATCATCGTCTCGATCGCGATCATGGCGTCATCGACCAGCAGCCCCAGCGCGATGATCAGCGCGCCCAGCGAGATCCTCTGCAGGGTGATGCCGTAGAGGTCGAGCACCACGAAGGTGATCGCCAGCACCAGCGGGATCGACAGCGACACCACCAGCCCCGCGCGTACGCCAAGGCTGATGAAGCTGACCGCCAGCACGATCACCACCGCCTCTATCAGGGCGCGGATGAAATGGCCCACCGCCTCCTCGACCGCCTCGGGCTGGTCGGCGATGTGATAGACATCGATCCCGATGGGCAGGCGCTGTTCGATATCGGCCATCAGCGCCGACAGCTCCTCCCCGAAATCGAGGATATTGGCCCCGTCGCGCATGCCGATGGCCAGGCCGATGGCGTCCTCTCCGCGATAGCGGAACATCTCGGACGGCGGATCCTCGTAGCCGCGGGTGACGGTTGCCACGTCGGTCAGGCGGAAGAAGTCGTCGCCCAGCCGCAGGTTGACGTCGCCAATGCTTTCGGCGCCGGTGAATTCGCCGCCCGTGCGCACCAGTACCCGCTCCGGACCGGCGTCGATTTCGCCCGAGGGCAGGATGGCGTTCTGCGCGGCCAGCATCTGCTGGACCTCTTCCTGGTTCAGACCCAGCGCGGCGAGACGCTCGGTCGAGAACTCGACATAGATCACCTCGTCCCGCGTGCCGAAGATCTCGACCTTGCCGGCCTGGTCCAGCCCCTGCACGGCGCGGCGCACGCCCTCAACGTAATCGCGCAGCTCGCGCGGGGTGAACCCGTCGGAGGTGAAGGCGTAGATATTGCCGAAGACATCGCTGTAATCGGTGTTGAAGCCGAAGCCCTGGAATTCCGGCGGGAAATCCCCCCGGATGTCCGACATCATGTTGCGCACCTTCTGGAAGATCCGCGGCAATTCGCGCGCGGGGGTCGTATCCAGCAACTCGACGTAGATGATCGCCTCGCCGGGGCGCGTCAGCGAGCGGGTGCGGTCCAGCTCGTCCAGGTCCTCCAGCTTCTTCTCGATCCGGTCGGTGACCTGGCGCAGCGTTTCCTCGACCGAGGCGCCGGGCAGCGAGGCCTGGATCACCATGGTCTTGATCGCGAAGTTCGGGTCCTCTTCGCGCCCGATCTGCAGGTAGGCCATGGTGCCGGCCAGCAGCGAGACGATCATAAGGAACCAGACGAAGGACCGGTGCCTCAGGGCCCAGTCGGACAGGTTGAAGCCGCTCATCGGATCGCCTCCGGCGCAGTACGGGGGCCGACCTTCTGGCCCTCGGTGACGGAACGGACGCCGCGCACCAGCACCTCGTCGCCCCTGGACAGCCCGCCTGTGATCAGCACACGGCCGGCGATGCGGGGGCCGACCGTGACCTCTGTGCGGCGCAACGTCCGGTCGGGGCCCGAGACCAGCCAGACGCTGTCGGTGTCGTCGATGAGCGCCCCTTCGGACAGGGTGACGATCGAGCCGTTGCGCGCCGCCAGCCGCGCCGAGACCAGGGCGCCGATGCGAAAGGCCGCGGGGCTGTCCTGCGACAGCGCCAGATGCGCCGCGCGGGTGCGCGAGGCGCGTTCGCTGACCGGGTCGATGCGTTCCAGCGTGGCCCGGGCGGTGATCGCGGGGTTCGACACGAGGCTGACGTCGAATTCCGTGCCGGTCGGCATGGCCGAGGCCACGTCCTGCGTCAGGCTGACGATCACCTCGCGCGCCTCCCCCGCCGCCAGGTCGAAGACCGGTTCGCCGGAATCCAGCGTTGCGCCGGCTTCGGCGCGCACGGCGGTGATGATCCCGTCGGTGGGCGCGGTCAGCTGGGCATAGGACAGCTGCTCGCGCGCCTGTTCCAGCTGCGCCTCGGCCTGGCGAAGGGAGGCCTCGGCGGCGGCCAGGGAATTGCGCGCTTCCTCGACGGCGGCCTGGTTCGACACGCCGCGCTCCAGAAGGGCGGAGGCGCGGTCATTGGCGTCCTGCGCCGTGTCGCGCTGGGCCCTGGCGATGGACACGCCAGCCTCGGCGGCGCGCACCCCGGCCGCGAGATCCGCGGAGTCGAGCTGGGCCAGCACGTCCCCTTTCTTCACCACGTCGCCCAGCTCCGCCTGGCGCTGTGCCAGCGTGCCTAGCAGGAGAAACCCGAGCGAAATCTCGTGCTTGGCCTCGACGGAGCCGACCCAGCTTCGCGCGATCTCGGCCTGCGGCTGGATCACCTCGGAGACGACGGGGCGGGGGCGGGCCTCCGCACCGGCGGCATCGGTATCGGCGGCGTGGAGAGGCGCTGCGGCGAGCGCCAGCAGCGAAGCAAGGGCAAGAAAAGCAGGTTTCATTCCGGGGCCTCCACGATCCGGACCTTGCGTCCGGGGAACAGCAGTTGCGCGCCGCGGGTCACGACGGTCTCGCCCTCGGCGATCCCCTCCTCGACGAGGATCCGGTGTTCGCTGTAGCGGGCTATGGTGATCGGGCGTTCCGAGACCGTGTTGTCCTCGGGCGACACCACCCAGACCGACGGCCCCTCGACCCCAGAGGAGATCGCCGACCAGGGCAGCGAGATACCGGGCTCGTCCTGCCAGGTGGTCGAGCCGCGCACCGGGTCGCCATAGGTCAGGCCCGGCAGGTTCTCCTCCAGCGCGACGGTCGCCTCCACCGTGCCGCGCGCCGGATCGACGAGGGGCGAGATCTCTTTCACCCGCGCGGTCACCGTCAGGCCCGGGCGGTCGATGGCCGAAAGCTCGACCTCGGCCGGTGCCGCGCGCGAGGCGGTCAGGACGGTTTCGGGCACGTTGAACGTGGCCTCGAACCCCTGGCCCACGGCCAGCTCCAGCACCGGTTGCGCGGCGCCGACGACCTGGCCCGGCTCTCCGAAGCGGTCGGTGACCGTGGCGTCCGCGGGGGCGGTCAGCACGGTGTCCTCCAGCGCCTGTTTTGCCTGGTCGAGCGTGGCCTCGGCCTGGGTTTTCAGAGCCACGGCCGCGGCGAAGCGGTCGGCGGCGCTGTCGCGGTCGGATCGGGTGGTGGCGCCGCGCTCGAAAAGCTGCGCCTGCCGCTGCGCGGCGGATTGCGCGGCGGCATGTTCCGCCTCGGCTGCCGAAAGCTGTGCCTCGGCCGCGCGCAGGGCCTGGGCCTGCTGCACCTGTTCGATCCGTGCCAGCTCGTCTCCTTTCAGCACGTGGTCGCCGACCTGCGCGCGCACGGCCGTCAGCCGGCCGCCCAGGGGAAAGGAGGCCTGAAGCGTCTCGGGCGCGGTGATCTCGCCGATCAGCGTGGACCGGGCTGTGGGCGTCTCGGTGCGGGCGGTGACGGCGGTGACGGCCAGCGGCTCTTCGGCGGGGGCGGGCGACACCAGGGTCAGCCAGCCGAGCGCCGCCGCAACAAGAGCGCGGGACGGGGCGGAAGGTCTGGAAGGGATGGGCAAGGTCGGGTGTCCGGTCGCTGTTAGGCTGCCGCGATCGCGATCTGGCGACGGGCATGGTGCGGACATGTAAGGCAAAAGGCGAGGAAGTAAACCGTTTGGTTCAGTTATGGTGAAGCACTTGCGGGGAGATCGCGATGTGACGCTGCGGAACGTACCGGACCTGGTGCGGATCGTAGGGGGGGGTTGATGGTCAAATGTTATAACATTACAAGGCGCGTGCGACTCCCATGCGCGGCAAGCCGCGGGCCGGCGAACGGCTCCGGGCCGCGCCATGACACTGTCCCGTCCGGGACTGCGAACCCCGTCCCGGCGGGTAAAAGAAGGAATGGATCATGAACGTTTCCGCCCTGGCCCTGGCCACCGTTTCCGTCGCTGCACTGGGGCTCTCGGCCCCGCTTTCCGCGCAGGAGCACCGCGAGCTGGGCGCCCATGAACATGGCGTCGGCCAGCTGGGCATCGCCATCGAGGACGACGGCATCGCCATGGAACTGCGCGCGCCGGGGGCCGATATCGTGGGCTTTGAACATGCGGCCGAAAGCGACGAGGACCGGGCGCTGGTGACCGCCGCGCTGGCAGCTCTGGAACAGCCGCTGACGCTGTTTGAAATGCCCCAGGCGGCGGGCTGCACGCTGGTCGAGGCCCATGCCGAGCTGGTGCTCGGGGAGCATGACGATCACGATGACGACCATGATCATGACGAAGAAGACAGCGACCACGACCACGACGAGGCGCATGACGATCATGGCGACGATGCGGCGCATGGCGACCACGAGGAGCATGAGCATGACAAGCATGACGAAGATCATGCCGAGGGCGATGATCATGACGCAGACGCCCATGAACACGATGACGATCACGCCGAGGCCCATGACGACCACGATGATCACGACCACGCCGAGGGTGGCCATTCCGAGTTCCACGCCGAGTATCTGCTGACCTGTTCCGACATCGGCGCCGCCGACCGGATCGACTTTGCCTATTTCGACGCCTTCCCCAATGCGCAGGAACTGGATATCCAGCTGGTGAGCGACGCGGGCGCCTCGATGGCCGAAGTTGGCCGCGACGACCCGGTCCTGACCCTGGAGACCCGGAACTGATCCATGACGGACGGCACTGCGCTTTCCCTCCGAAACGTCGGCTTTCGCTGGCCGGGACGGCAATCGTTCCGGCTGACGGTGCCGGGGTTCACCCTGCAACGGGGCGAGACGGTGCTTCTGCTGGGGGAAAGCGGATCCGGGAAATCCACGCTGCTGTCGCTGATCTGCGGCATCATCGTCCCGCAGGAGGGGCAGGTGGAGGTCGACGGGACCAGCCTGTCCTCCCTGCGCGCCGGCGCCCGGGACCGGTTTCGCGCCGAACGGATCGGGGTGATCTTCCAGCAGTTCAACCTGCTGCCCTATGGTTCGGTCCGCGACAACATCCGCCTGCCGCTGCGCTTCGCTCCCGACCGCCGGTCCCGCGCCGGCGATGCCGAGGCAGAGGCCGCACGGCTTTGCACCGCGCTGGGCCTCGCGCCCGAGCTGCAGGGGGTGCCCGCCGGGCGCCTGTCGGTCGGCCAGCAGCAGCGCGTCGCCGTGGCGCGCGCGCTGATCGGCCAGCCGCCGCTGATCGTCGCGGACGAACCGACCTCGGCGCTGGATGCGCGCACGCAGGATGCGTTCCTGGGCCTGCTGTTCGACCAGGTCCGCGCCGCGGGCTCCGCCCTGCTGATGGTCAGCCACGATGACCGGCTGGGCGCACGGTTCGACCGGGTGCTGCGGCTGGACGACATCGCGCAAACCGAAAGGCAGGCCGCATGATCTTTCGTCTTGTCATGGGATCCCTGTCGGCCCGTGCCCTGACCGTGGGCATGACGATCCTGTCCATCGCCCTGTCGGTCGCCCTGTTCATGGGTGTCGAGAAGGTGCGCACCGGTGCCCGCGCCAGCTTTGCCGACACGATTTCCGACACCGACCTGATCGTCGGCGCGCGCTCGGGCTCCGTGCAGCTGCTGCTTTATTCGGTGTTCCGAATCGGCAATGCCACGAACAACGTGACCTGGCAAAGTTACCAGGACATCGCATCGCGGGACGAGGTCGACTGGATCGTGCCGATCTCGCTGGGGGACAGCCACAAGCAGTTCCGCGTGATGGGCACGACGCCCGAATTCTTTCAGCGCTACAAGTATCGCGGTGGCCGGTCGCTGGCCTATGCCGATGGGACGGGCATCGGCGATCTCTATGACGCGGTGATCGGCGCCGACGTGGCCGAGACGCTGGGCTATGCCGTGGGCGACCCGATCGTGGTGGCGCACGGGCTTGCCTCGTTCACCCGACATGACGATCAGCCGTTCCGGATCGCGGGGATCCTGGCCAAGACCGGCACGCCGGTGGACCGCACGGTAATCGTGGGGCTCGACGCGATCGAGGCGATCCACGTGGATTGGCAGAGCGGCGCCAAGACCGGGCAGGTGACGCCGACAGAGGTGATCCGCGAGATGGACCTGCAGCCGCAGGCGATCACCGCAGCGCTGGTGGGGGTGAAATCGCGCCTGCAGATCTTCGGCCTGCAACGCTGGATCAACGAATACCCCGAAGAGCCGCTGCTGGCCGTGCTGCCCGGCGTGGCGCTGCAGGAACTTTGGCAGATCGTCGGCGTGGCGGAAACCGCGCTGATCGCGGTCTCGGCCATGGTCGTGGTCACGGCGCTTATCGGGATGATGGCGATGATCTTCTCAAGCCTCAACGAACGCCGGCGCGAGATGGCGATCTGGCGGGCGATGGGTGCGCGCCCGGCGACGATCCTGGGCCTTCTGGTGGCCGAGGCCGCCTGCATGGGGGCCATCGGCGCGGTGCTGGGCATGGCGCTGCTGTACGCCGTGCTCTGGCTGGCGCGGCCGGTCGTCGACCAGGCCTTTGGCCTCTGGCTGCCGATCGAGGCGCCAAGCCTTGCGGAAACGCAGGTGTTACTGGCCGTGATCGGCGCAGCGGCGGTTGCCAGCCTGTTGCCCGCGCTCAGGGCCTACCGGTTGTCGCTGGCAGACGGTATGATGGTGCGGATCTGAACGGAGAAAGATCATGTCCGGCTTTGTGACACGTCGCAGCTTTGCATTGGGGGCCGCCATGCTGGGCGTGCCGCTGGCAAACGGCATCGTCTGGCCCACGTCGGCGCGGGCCACCACCGCGCGGCAGATCGAGTGGGACGACCTGATCCCGCCCGGAGTGCCCTACAGCGAGATCGTCGGCATGGGCGAGGTCGACGAGGCGAATGACATCTGGAAACCGCAGTACGACGACAACGCGCTGGCGCTGAACACCGATCTGCATGGCGAGACCGTGAAGCTGCCGGGCTACATCCTCCCGCTAGAGCTCGGCACGGACGGTGTCAGCGTCTTCCTTCTGGTGCCGTATGTCGGCGCCTGCATCCACGTGCCGCCGCCGCCGCCGAACCAGCTGGTGATCGTGGAAACCGATCCGCCCTGGCCCACGACCGATCTGTGGGACGCGGTCTGGGTGTCGGGGATCATGACCGCCGCGCCGCGCAGTTCCGAGGTGGCCGAGGCCGGCTATACCATCGTCGCCGACCGGATCGAGAGGTTCGACTGACCTCATGGGGTGCATGAGATGACACACGGATTTCTCCTGTCCCGGCGCGCCATGCTGCTGGGCGCCGTCGCGCTGCCGGTGCTCGGGTCCACGGCCCGGGCGGCGTCGGTCGTGGATCTGGCGTGGGAGGATCTTCTGCCCGAGGACAGCGAGGCGCTGCCGCCGTCGCTGCAGGGCGTGGTGCCCCATGACGAAAGCGCCGCCGCGACGGCGGGTCAGCCGATGTCGACCGGCGTGCGGACGGACTGGAACGGCCAGATCGTGCGGCTGGCCGGGTTCATCATCCCGCTGGATTACTCGGGCACGGGCGTGACGGCCTTCATCCTCGTTCCCTATGTCGGGGCCTGCATTCATGTGCCGCCGCCGCCCGCCAACCAGCTGGTGCTGGTCACGAGCGAAAAGCCCTACGAGACCGACGGGCTTTTCGCTCCGGTGGTGGTGACGGGGATGTTCGGAACGGCCCAAACCTCGACCCAGCTGGCCGAGATCGGTTACGCGCTGTCGGCGGAAAAGGTGGAGCCCTACCGCTAGGGAGCTTCGGACCACGCAGGCAAAGCTGCAGAAGCCGGACCAGCAGCGGCCCGCGGGATGCCGCCCGTACACCCGTGCGGGTGCGCTTTACGGGGCAATCATTTCCCTCGCGGGAAGGTCTCTCTCGGCGTCACCAAAGCGGCAGCCCGATGGGGCGGGCCGCCGCTGGCCCGGCGCCTTCGGCTTGAGTCCGGACGAAGGGAGACGTTCGGCCGTTGCGATGGCCCCTTGATTTGCCCCGGCCTCACGCCGGCGCGAAGGTATCCTTGTATGCGTCCCGCAGGATGTTCTTCTGCACCTTGCCCATCGTGTTGCGCGGCAATTCGTCGATGACCAGAAGCTTCCGGGGATGCTTGAACCTTGCCAGCGTTGCCCCGGCGGCGGCGGCGATGGCGTCCAGATCCGGCGTCGCGCCCGGTTCCGGCACGATCAGGCCCAGCACCGTTTCGCCGAAATCCGCGTGCGGCACGCCGATGACGGCGCTTTCCTGCACGCCGGGCTGGTCGTCCAGCACCATCTCGATTTCCTTGGGATAGATGTTGTAGCCGCCGGAAATGATCAGGTCCTTGTTGCGGCCGACGATATGGACATAGCCATCCTCGTCCACCATCCCCAGATCTCCGGTGAGGAAGAACCCGTCCTCGCGCAGCTCCTCTCGGGTCTTCTCGGGCATCTGCCAATAGCCCTTGAACACGTTCGGCCCGCGGACCTCGATCAGGCCGACCTCGCCCTGCGGCAGCTCCTCGCCCTCCGACCCGGTGATCTTCAGGTCGACCCCCGGCAGCGGGAAGCCCACGGTGCCTGCACGGCGTTCACCGTCATAGGGATTCGAGGTGTTCATGTTGGTCTCGGTCATGCCGTAGCGTTCAAGGATCCGGTGCCCGGTGCGCTCTTCGAACCGCACATGCGTTTCGGCCAGCAGCGGTGCGGAGCCCGACACGAACAGCCGCATGCCCTGCGCCAGGTCGCGGGTGAAACCGTCTTCGTCCAGCAGGCGGGTATAGAAGGTCGGCACGCCCATCATCGCGGTGGCCTGCGGCATCAGGCGCAGCATCTCCTGCACGTCGAACCTGGGCAGGAAGATCAGCGCACCGCCGGCGATCAGCGTGATGTTGGTGGCGACGAACAGCCCATGGGTGTGGAAGATCGGCAGCGCGTGCAGAAGCACGTCATCCGCCGTGAAGCGCCAGAGCTCGGCCAGGGTTTCGGAATTCGACAGCAGGTTCTTCTGCGTCAGCATCGCCCCCTTCGAGCGCCCCGTGGTGCCCGAGGTGTAGAGGAAGGCGGCGAGATCTTCGGCATCGCGGTCGACGGTGTCGAAGCTGTCCGGCTGGCCTTCCGCCTTGTCCATCAGCGATCCGGTGGCATCGGCGTTCAGCGTCTCGATCATCGCGCCCAGACGTTCCGCCACCGGCGCAAGCCCCGCGGCCTTGGCCCCGTCGCAGACCACCAGCCGGGCTCCGGAATTGTCGATGAAATAGGTCAGCTCATCCACCGTGTAGCCGGTGTTGAGCGGCAGAAAGACCACGCCGGCCTGGGCGCAGGCGGCATAAAGCGCCAGCGCCTCGGGGGATTTTTCCACCTGGGCGGCGAGGCGATCGCCGGGCGCCAGCCCCAGCCCGGTCAGCACATGGGCGAATTGCGCGGCCCGGGCCAGGAAATCGGCATGGGTGACGACCGTGCCGTCGGGCAGGATCAGGAAGGGCGTGGTCTTGCCGGCATGTTTGCCGAACAGACGGTCATAGAGCGGGTTCGCCATCGGAGGGGATCCTCATGCGGTTGTCGTGTCGTCGGGTGTCCGGTTCTGCCTGGCGGATCTGGACGTCTTGTCGGTCGCCTTTTGGGCCTTTTCGGCGGCGGCAGCCAGCCCCCGGATCTCGGAGGAGGCCGCGATCTCGCGGCTGGCCGCATAGCGTTCATGGTTCTGTGTGACCGTCTCGAAATCGTACAGGTAATTGACCATCGCGCCGCCGGACTGGGCCATGCCCTTGTCCGACCGGTCGGCATCGGCATGCAGGTGCAGGATCTGCGCGCCGTTGCCCAGGTGAAACCGCGCCACGGGGTCAAGAGGCTGGCCGTCGGGGCGCCTGGCCTCAAGCAGGTAATGCGCGGCCTGCGCGCGCAGGTCGTCGCCCTCGGCCGGGGGCGTGTTCCGCGCGCTTAGCCAGCGCACCAGCCCCGGAATGGGCGAGAGCGTCACGAAGGTCTTCAGGCCCGGCCATTCGTGGGCCAGATCGGCCGCCACCTGCTTGATCAGCGAGTTGCCGAAGGAAATGCCGGCCAGACCCGCCTGACAGTTCGAGATGGAATAGAACACCGCCGTGTCGGCGTCCTGCGGGATAAGGCGCGGCCGGTCGTCGGTCAGCACGGCGTGGATGGCGCCGGGAATGCCCTGGGTCAGCGCCACCTCGACGAAGATCAGCGGCTCGTCCGGCATGGCGGGGTGGAAGAAGGCAAAGCACCGCCGGTCCGACGGTTCCAGCCGGCTGCGCAGATCACGCCATGAATTGATCGCGTGGACCGCCTCGTAGTCGATGATCTTTTCCAGGATATGCGCCGGGCTTTCCCACGAGATCGGGCGCAGCACCAGGAAGCCGCGGTTGAACCAGCTGGCAAAGAGATGGCGGAAATCGAGGTCGAGCGCCTGCAGGGTGTCGTCGTCTCCGCCCAGGCGCAGCAGGTCGGTGCGCATCGCCACCAGCGCCCGGGTGGCCCCGGGTACCCGGTTCAGGCGGCGGATCAACTCCTGCCGGGGCGGCTCCGAGGCGTCCATGTAGGCGCGGTAACTGGCCTTGGACTGGCCCTCTTCATAGGCGGCTAGGGCCGCGCGTATGGCCTCGGGCGATATGGTCATCTCTTCGGCCAGGTGGCGGAAGAAGGCCAGCTTGGTCTCGTCGTCGGCCGCGCCATAGCCGTCCAGCAGCTGCTGGGCGACGGTCAGGCCGGTGACTTCGCCCTCGGCACCGATCAGGTCCGCGGCCAGCTCGGGCAGCGGCCTGTCGACCTGTTTCGCAAGCAGGGCAAGCCTGTCGCGGCGGTCGAACACGGTGGTGAGAAGATCTGCAAGAAGGGTCAAACGCTGGGTCCCATCACGAGGTCGGGCAGCCAGGTGGCGAGCCCCGGGAACAGGCACAGCAGCACGATGGCCACGATCATGCAAGCCACGAAGGGCAGGGACCCCATCAGGATCGTGCGCAGCGAGATGTCGGGCGCTATGCCATTGATCACGTAGAGGTTCAGGCCGACCGGCGGCGAGATCAGGCCGATTTCCATGTTGATGGTCAGCACCACCGCGAACCAGATCGGGTCGAACCCGGCCGAGGTGATGATCGGCAGCAGGATGGGCGCGGCCATCAGGATCACGGCCACCGGCGGCAGGAAGAACCCGGCGATCAGCAAAAAGACGTTGATCGCGGCCATGATGACCCAGCGATTGGCCTCCAGCGTTCCGATCCATTCGGCGATCGACTGGGTGATGAAGAGCGACGACAGCATGAACGAGAACACCCCGGCGGCGGCGATGATGGCCAGGATCATCACCGATTCCTTGGTGCTGTCGCGGAGCACGACCCACAGGTCCTTGGGGTTCCACAGCTTGTAGATCACCATGGCGATCACCAGGCAGAGCAACGCGCCGACGGCCGCCGTCTCAGACGGGGTCGCGACACCGCCGTACATCGCGTAAAGGACGCCGACGATGATCGCCAGGAAGGGCAGGACCCTGGGCAGGATCTCGAACCGTTCGCGCCAGGAATAGCGGCCGGCCGACAGGACCGACGCCTCGCCCGAGCGCCAGGTCGAATAGAGCGACCAGGCCATGAACAGCGCGACCAGCAGAAGGCCCGGGATGACCCCGGCCAGGAACAGCCGCCCGATCGAGCTTTCGGTGGCGATGCCGTAGACGATCATGGTGACCGAGGGCGGGATCAGGATGCCCAGCGTGCCGCCCGCGGCGATGGAGCCGGCGGCGACACCGTCGGGATAGCCGCGCTTGCGCATCTCGGGGATGCCCATCTTGCCGATGGCGGCACAGGTGGCCGGGCTTGACCCGGACATTGCGGCAAACAGCGCGCAGGCGCCCAGGTTCGACACCACCAGCCCGCCGGGCACACGGGTCAGCCAGCGTTCCAGCGCCTCGTAGAGGTCGGCGCCGGCCCGGGTCGAGGCGATCGAGGCGCCCATGATGATGAACATCGGGATCGACAGCAGGGCGAAATTGTCGAGTTTGCCGAAGAAGATCTCGGGCATCAGTTCAAGCGAGCGCATGCCGTCGAAGGCGACAAGGAAGCCGCCCGAGACGATCAGAAGGCCCAGGGCAACCGACACGCCCGAAAAGAGCACGCCGATGGTGGCGACGGCGACCAGCGCGCCGAGAAGAAGGGGATCCATCAGGCGTCCTCCAGTCCGAAGGGGGCATCGATGCCGGCGATCACGGCATAAAGGTCGGCGACAAGCTGCAGAAGGAGCAGGGCGAAGCCTATGGGAAGGGCAAGGTAGGGGATCCAGAGCCGCACGCCCCAGACCGTGTCGGACCGCCAGCCGCGTTCCCAGGCGAAGTGCCAGAACTCATAGCCGTAGAACAGCATGATACCGACCACCGCGACCGACAGTCCAAGGGTGATCACGGCCAGCATCTTGCGGGCCTTCGGGCCGAAGGCCAGCGGCAGAAGGTCCACGTTCACGTGCCCGCGCAGGCGCTGGACATAGGACAGGCCGATCAGCGTGGCGGCGATCATCAGGTAGATCACGGCCTCGGTCTGCCAGATCGTCGATCCGTTCATCACGAACCGGATCCAGATCATCTGGCAGGTGATCGCCACCGCGGCCACGATCATCGCCGCCGAACACCATCCGGCCAGCGTGGACAGGGCCGCGACGGCGCGCAGGAAGGGATTGTTGGCGGTATGCGCGACCGCCGCAGAGCTGTGGCCCGCCATGGGTCACTCCGTTCTTTCCTTGGGGGCGGCCGCCGGATCCCCGGGGCCGCCCGGACAGTTGAGATCAGTCGACCGACAGGGCCATCTCAAGCAGCTTGTCGCCGCCGGGGGTCTCTTCGATGAACATCTTGTACGAGGTTTCCTTCGCCAGCTCGCGCCAGGCGTTGAATTCGGCCTCCGACATCTCGGCGATCTCGACACCGGCATCCTCGAACACCTTGCGGCTCTCGGCGTCTTCCTTCTTGGCCTCTTCCAGGTAGAAGGCGGTGGCCTTCTCGGCGCCGGCCATCAGCGCGGCCTGCTGCTCTTCGGTCAGGTCGTCGAAGGTCGACTTGTTCATCAGCAGGGGCTGGTACATGAACCACAGCGCATAGTCGCCGGCCGGGGTGTAGCAGTTGACCTGTTCGTAGATCCGGTAGCTGACGAAGGACGAGGACGAGGTATTCGCCGCGTCCAGAACGCCGGTCTGCATGGCGTTGTAGATCTCGGACGAGGCCATCGAGGCGATCGAGGCGCCAGCGCCTGCCAGCATCTGTTCAAACGCCTTGCCGGCGGCGCGGGTCTGCTTGCCCGGCATGTCGTCGGGACCGGTGATGCAGCCATCCTTGCCGGCGAACCCGCCCGCCAGGTAGCCCGGCACCAGCGTCATGATGTCGTCGCTTTCGAGGATCTTCTCGATCTCGCCCATGAATTCGCTGTCGTTCAGACGCGCGGCATGGTCGTGGTTCTTCACCAGACCGGGCATCAGCGTCAGGTTGTAGGCCGGTTGCTGGCCGCCCGCGTAGGACAGCGGCAGGACCGTCATGTCGAGCTGGCCGCGCGACAGCGGCGTGTATTGCTCGCGCGCCTTGAACAGCGACTGGGTCGGGAAGATCCGGATTTCCAGGTCGACATCCGCGGCGGCGACCTCGTCGGCCACGATCTGCGCGACCTTGTGGCGGACGTCATTGTCGGACCACTGGTGGGACAGGCGCAGTTCGGTGGCGTTGGCGGTCAGGCTGCCCGCGAACAACGCAAGCGCGGCGGCGGCCCCCGTGAATTTCAGGTGCATGATGTTCCTCCCTTGGTGTGTCCGATTCGAACGCCGGACGTCTCAATGGGTCTCACTTCATGTTCTTCAGGTCAATCTTTTTGTATACAAGAAGCTCGCCGTTGCGCGCACGGCGGGCATCATGGTACGCAGGTTCCATGGAACCGAAGCGCGCAGAGATCATCGCGGAAACGCTCGAGGGCATGATCCTCGACGGCACCTTTGCCGATGGCGCGCGGCTGGACGAGGTGCAGCTTGCGGCCCGGTTCGAGGTGTCGCGCACGCCGATCCGCGAGGCCTTCCAAAGGCTCGCGCTTTCCGGTCTGGTCGAACAGATCCCGCGCCGCGGGGTCTTCGTGCGCCAGCCCGGCCCGGTCGAACTGATCGAGATGTTCGAGGTCATGGCCGGGATGGAGGCGATCTGTGCCCGGCTCGCGGCCCGGCGGATCTCGGACATGGCGCTGGAGGAGATGCGCGCGGTGAACGCGGCCTGCCAGGAGGCTGTGCTGGCCGGGGATACCGACCTTTATTACCGCGAGAACGAGCGGTTTCATCACATGCTGTACCGGCAATCGGGCAACGGATTCCTCGAACAGGAATGCCTGCGCCTGCATCGGCGGCTCAAGCCGTTCCGCCGGTTGCAGCTGCGTCTGCGCGGGCGTCTGCGGCAATCCATGGCCGAGCACGAGGCCGTGGTCGATGCCCTCGCCGCGGGGGACGAGGACCGCGCCGCGGTCGCGATCCATGCCCATGTCGCCGTGCAGGGCGAGAAGTTCCATCATCTCATGGCCAGCCTGAAACCCGCCGCCGAGTAAACCGGGCCGCGGATCACGCTGACGCACCTCCGCCGCAGGGCGGCGGGCGGCCGGCCGTGGCGTGTCGGCGCGTTACCGCACTTGACGACCCATGTCCGGATGCATCATTCATATGTGAGGGAGACATTCATAGAAGAATTATCATGAGCCAAATGGAGACGACCGCCGCGACGGAGCAGGGGGGAGAGCAGATGGATACGGCACCCGAACGGCCGCTGGAGGGATTGCTGGTCGTTGACCTCAGCCAGTTCCTGTCGGGGCCGTATTGTTCGCTGCGCCTGTCCGACCTTGGCGCGCGGGTGATCAAGATCGAACGCGCGGGGCAGGGCGACCTGTCGCGCCAGCTGTACCTGTCCGACACCGAGCTGGGCGGGGATTCGACGATCTTCCACGCCATCAACCGGGGCAAGGAAAGCCTCGCGCTGAACCTGAAGGATCCGGCCGACCTGGCGGCGCTGCGGATCTTGCTGGGCCAGGCGGATGTCATGATCCAGAACTTCCGGCCCGGCGTGGCCGAGCGGATCGGCCTGGGCTGGGAGGCGGTGCACGCGCTGAACCCCCGGCTCGTGATGGGCTCCGTCTCGGGCTACGGGACCGACGGGCCCTGGGTGGGCCTGCCGGGGCAGGACCTGCTGGCGCAGGCGCGCTCGGGCCTGATGTGGCTGACCGGAGACGCAGCGCAGGGGCCGGTGCCCATGGGGCTGGCCGTGGGCGACATGTTCGCCGGCGTGGCGCTGAGCCAGGGCATCCTTGCAGCGCTGGTCCGCCGGGGCATCGACGGCAAGGGCCGCCACGTGGAGACCAGCCTGCTCGAAGCGCTGGTCGACCTGCAGTTCGAGGTCCTGACCACCTGGCTGAACGACGGCCGGCGCCTGCCGACGCGGTCGCAGGCGAACTCCGCCCATGCCTATCTGGGCGCGCCCTACGGGGTCTATGCCGCCAGCGACGGTCACCTGGCCATCGCCATGACGCCGCTGGACAAGCTGGCAGAGCTGCTCGAGCTGCCGGGCCTCGCGGGCCTGCCCTCGGACGCGGCCTTCAGGCAGCGCGATGCGCTCAAGGCGATGGTGGCCGAGCGCGTCGCCCAGAAGACGGTCGCCGACTGGCTGGCCATCCTGCAGCCCGCCGACATCTGGTGCGCCGAGGTGCTGAACTGGGCCGACCTGGTCGAGGAGGCCGCGTTCCAGCGGCTGGACCTGTTGCAGACCGTCACCCGCGACGACGGCGTCTCGATCGAGACGACCTGCACGCCGATGACCTTCGACGGCATCCGCCCCAAGGGCCGGCTGGCCGCGCCCCGGGTGGGCGAACACAGCAACGCGATCCGCAAGGAGTTCGGCCTATGACCAAGCTGCGTGGCATGACCTGGGATCACCCCCGGGCGATAGATCCGCTTCTGGCGCTCTCGAAGGCGTGGAGGGACACCCACGGGGACGAGATCACCTGGGAAAAGCGGTCCCTGCAGGATTTCGAAAGCTACCCGGTCGAGGACCTCGCCCGGAACTTCGACTTGATCGTCATCGACCATCCCCACGTGGGCCAGGTCACGGGCGAGGGCTGCCTGCTGGCGCTGCCCGACGCGCCCGAGATCGCCGAGGGGTCGGTCGGCGGCTCCTTCGAAAGCTACACCTACGAGGGCAAACAATGGGCCTGGCCCATCGACGCGGCCGCGCAGGTCCAGGCGGTGCGGCCGGACCTGACCGGGCCGCTGACGTCGTGGGACGACGTGATGGACCTGGCGCGGCAGGGCAGGGTGGCGATCCCGCTCAGGCCTCCGCATTCGCTGATGAGTTTCTTCACCCTGACGGCAAATCTGGGCTTCCCCTGCCGCACCGGGAAGGGCGAGGTGTTCTGCGATCGCCGGGGCGCGGTTCGGGCGCTGGAGATGCTGAAAGAGCTGGCCGACCTGGTCGATCCGTGCTGTTTCGACCAGGATCCGATTGCCGTGCTTGACGAGATGACCAGCACGGACGCGATCGCCTGCGCGCCGCTGATCTACGGATACATCTCTTATGCCATTCCCGGGATGCGGCCCAGCCGGGTGACGTTCCACGACATCGCCTCGACCGGGTCAGGTGTCGGTGGCAGCGCGCTGGGCGGCACGGGGATCGCCGTATCGGCCTTCTGCGAGGCGCCGGAGGCGGCCGTGGCCTTCGCCCGCCACATCGCCGGGCCGGAGGCGCAGGCGGGCCTTTACGTCAGTGCCGGTGGACAGGCCGGGCACCGGGCCGGCTGGACCGACAGGGCGGCGGATGACGCGGCCGGGGGCTTCTACTCGGGCACGCTGGCGACGCTGGACGGGGCCTGGATGCGGCCGCGCCACGATGGCTACATGCCGTTCCAGCAGGCCGCGGCCGAGCGGATCGGACAGTCGCTGAAGGACGGTCAGATCGAGGCGGCGCTGGACGACCTCGACCGGATGTTCACGGAAAGCTTCGGCTGACGTGACGGGCAGCCGGGCGCGAAGCCGGGCTGCCCATTCCCTCTCAGACCTTCCAGATCTCTTCCGCCGTGCCCGAGAACAGGCGCGCGCGGTCGGCGGCGCTCCAGTCGGCGACCATGGCGCGGGTGGAGGCGACCCAGGTCGGCAGCCCGCCGCCCAGCGTGCAGACCGGCCAGTCGCCGCCCCAGCACAGCCGCTGCGGCCCGAAGCATTCGGTCACGTGGCCGACCCAGCGGGCGAGCCTGTCCAGCGTCCAGCCATCGCCGCCATAGGCCACCACGCCCGACACCTTGCACGAAACGTTGGGTCGCCGCGCGATCTCCTCGATGTTGCGCGCCCAGTCGTCCCACGCGTCGCCCGCGATGTCGGGCACACCGCAATGGTCGAGCACGAAGCGCACATCGGGCGTGGCATCGACCAACTCGATGGCCAGCGGCAACTGGCGCGCCAGCACGCAAAGATCGAAGGGCAGGTCCGGCCCCGCCATCCGCGCGACGTTCTCGCGGAAGAGCGCGCCCTGCGAGGTCTCGTCCGGCATCGTGTGCAACACCCGCCGGATCCCCTTGACCAGCGGCCGGTCGGCCAGGCGATCGAGGTAGGCGGGGAAGTCCCCGGCCTCGGGCCGGCCCGAGGCGATGATCCCCCGGATCGGAAAGACTTGGGAGGCGGCCAGCTCTTCGACCCAGGTGATCTCGTCCTCGATCCGTGGCTCGGCGACGTCGACTTCCATGAAGAGCGCAGAGCCGATGCCCAGCTGGCGGGCCTGGGTGGCGTAGGCCTCGAGCGGCCAGTCGTGCTGCAACGGCGGGGCATCTGCGAGCCAAGGGTAGTCAAGCCGGTCGCGGTCGACCAGGTGAAGATGGGTGTCGAGAATCGTGTCAGCCTGCATGGTGTCCTCCCCGGGCAATGTCATTCACCCAAGAATGGATCATTCAGATGCGAATGTCTCCCCCTCGGGATCATTGCGCCCGATCAGGGCCGACAGCGCCCTTGTCGTTTCCAGCAGCGCCGGGGCCGCCTCTTCGATCGAGGGCGCGCCGGTGGTGTCGCGCAAGGGCAGGTAGGGGATGGTCACGGCGGCCACGACCTCTCCGTTCGGGGCCAGGACCGGGGCCGACAGGTTGGTCACGCCCATGGTCTGGGCCGAGGGCATCGCCTCGTAGCCCTGGGCGCGGATCTTGGCGAACCGGGCCTCCAGCTCGGGCGGGATCTCGCGGGCGGGGGCGCCGGTGTCCTGGTTCTCGGCCACGATCTCGCGCCGGCGTTCGGGGGTGGCGAAGGCCAGCAGCACGTGGCCCGACCCGGTGTCGAACAGCCCGATGTGGCTGCCCACCCTGATCGAGATGCCCCAGTAGCCCGGCGCCTCCTGCTGGGCGACGACCACCGGGTTGCCCCGGTCGAGCACGACAAGCTGGTTGGCCTGCCAGGTTTGCTTGGCCAGCGCCCGCAGCAGCGGCGTGGCCAGCGACGCCAGGCGGCGGATCGGCGTGTGCAGATGCGCCAGGCCGAACAGCTTCAGCGTCAGGGCATACCGGTCGCCCTCGACACGCGCGACGTAGCCCCGGCGCGCCAGGCGGTCCAGCATGCGGTAGAACTCGTTCGGGCTGCGGCCGAGCGCCTTGGCGATCTCGGCCTGGGTCAGCCCGCCATCGATGCCCGAGAGCAGTTCGAGTATGTCCAGGCCCTTGTCCAGCGCCGGAGCGCGGTAGCGGTCAGTGTCGTCGCTCAATGTCGTCTCTCCGTGAAGCTGGGAATTCATAAATGAATACTCTACTCATATCCAGCGGAAATCCTTGACACCCGCCGCCGTCTGAGATTTGCATATGAATAGATTATCCATAAGTGAGGATCTAAGGAAGGACCTCACGGATGTTCAGGGAGGACAGACATGAGATATTCCACAACCACACTCTGTGCCGTCGTGGCGCTTGCCACGGCCGCCCCGGTCGCCATGGCCCAGGAACTGCCCGGCAGCTTCGATGGCGTGACCATCGACGCCAAGCTGATCGGCGGCCAGCAATATGAAACGCTCTATAGCCGGATCGCCGAATGGGAAGAGGCCACCGGCGCGACGGTCAACGTGATCTCGAAGAAGAACCACTTCGAGCTGGACCGCGAAATCAAGTCCGACATCGCCACCGGCCAGCTGAGCTGGTGCGTGGGGTCGAACCATTCGTCCTTCGCGCCGCAGTATCCCGGCATCTATGCCGACCTGGCAACGCTGCTGCCCGAGGACGCGCTGGCCGATTTCGTCGATGCCAACATCCAGGCCGCCACGCTGGGCGGCAAGCTGGTGATGCTGCCGCGGGCGCAGTTCGACGTCTCGGCGCTGTATTACCAGAAGGACCTGTACGAAGACGCCGACAACAAGTCGGCCTTCGAGGCCGAGTACGGCTATCCGCTCGCCGTTCCGGAAACCTGGGACCAGGTGGCCGACCAGGCGAAGTTCTTCGCCGACGCGCCCAACTTCTACGGCACGCAATACGCTGGCAAGGAAGAGGCCATCGCCGGCCGCTTCTACGAGCTGCTGGTGGCCAACGGCGGTGAATTCCTCAATGCCGAGGGCGAGCCCGCGTTCAATTCGGAAGCCGGTGTCGAGGCGCTGCAATGGTTCGTCGATCTCTACGACGCCAAGGCCGTTCCGGTCGGCGTGCCGAACTACCTGTGGGACGACCTGGGGCAGGGCTTTGCCTCGGGCACCGTCGCGCTGAACCTGGACTGGCCGGGCTGGGCGTCGTTCTTCAACGATCCCGACGCCAGCCGCGTGGCCGGCAACGTCGGCGTGGCTCCGCCGCCGAAGGGCTCGGGCGACAAGCGCACCGGCTGGTCGGGCTTCCACGGCTTCTCGGTGACCGAGGACTGCGCCAACCCGGAGGCGGCCGCGTCGCTGGTCTGGTTCCTGACCAACGAGGACAGCCAGAAGCTGGAAAGCGCCGCTGGTCCGTTGCCCACGCGCGACAGCGTCTGGACCTACGTGATCGAGGAAGCCAAGGGCGACGACTACCGGACCGAAGTGCTGGAAGCCTTCCAGGAAGCCGCCGCGACTGCCTTCCCGGTGCCGCAGACCCCGTCCTGGATCGAGATCACCAACGTTCTCTACCCTGAACTGCAGGCGGCCATCCTTGGCGACAAGACCCCGCAAGAGGCGCTGGACGACGCGGCCAAGGAATCCACCTACATCCTGGAAGACGCGGGCGAGCTGTAAGGCACGTCCGCCCGGGGGCCGCTCCCTCGCGGCCCCCGACCCAAATCACCCATTGGAGAAGTTCATGAAGGCCTGGCGTCTGCCTCCGCCGGTGTTGCTGTTGTTGCCTGCCGTCATCGTGCTGGCCGCAATCGTGCTCCTGCCCCTGCTGCTGTCCCTCTATTCCAGCTTCACGCCGTTCCGGCTGACGCGGCCCGAGACCATTTACGACTGGGTCGGGTTCAGGAACTACGAACGCATCTTCACCGATGCCGATTTCTGGATCGCCTTCGGGCGGACGGTGCTGCTGCTGACGGTGGCGCTGAACCTGGAAATGATCCTCGGCCTGGGCCTGGCCATGCTGGTCGAGCGGTTCACCCGCGGGCAGCGCATCCTGCGCACGATCCTGATGTTCCCTATGATGTTCTCGCCGATCCTGGTGGGCTTCCAGTTCAAGTTCATGTTCAACGACAACGTGGGCCTGGTGAACAACGCCCTGCAATCGCTGGGCCTGACCGACCAGGCCATCCCGTGGCTGATCGACGGCACGCTGGCCTTCATCGCCATCTGCGTGGCCGAGGTCTGGTCTTCGACCTCCGTCTTCGCGATCTTCATCCTGGCCGGCCTCATGGCCATGCCCCGCGATCCGCTGGAGGCCGCCCGGGTCGATGGCTGCACCCCCTGGCAGACGTTCAGATACGTGACCTGGCCCTTCCTGATGCCGTTTGCCTTCATCGCCATGACGATCCGCTCGCTGGACGTGGCGCGGGCCTATGACATCATCAAGATCATGACCGACGGCGGGCCCGCGGGCCGGACCGAGGTGCTGTGGACGCTGATCGCGCGGACCGCCTATTCGGACGCGCGCATGGGGATGGCCAACGCCATGGCCTATGTCGCGATCCTGCTGTCGATCGCCTTTACGGCATATTTCTTCTCACAGCTCGGCAAGGCCCGGGCCCAGGTCGCGGCGGATTGGTAATGGACGAGAACGCAACAGCCCGCCTGAAAAAGACCGCCTCGAACTGGACGCTGAATGTCGCATTGTTCGTGGCCATGGCGATCATCTGCCTGCCCGGCCTCTGGATCGTGCTGAACTCGCTGCGGCCCACGGTCGAGATCATGGCCAAGCCGCCGATCTGGATCCCGCAGAGCCTGTCCTTCGATGCCTATGTCGCGATGTTCTCCGGCATCGGCGAGGGCGGCATCCCGGTCATCAGCTACTTCCGCAATTCGGTCATCATCGCGGTGACCTCGACGATCATCTCTCTCGCGATCGGCATGTCGGGCGGCTATGCCTTTGCGCGCTACCGGTTCAAGGGCAAGGGCGGCTGGTTCCTGGGCCTGATGCTGACGCGTGCGGTGCCGGGCATCGCCCTGTCGCTGCCGCTGTTCTTCCTCTACGCGCGGGTCGGCCTGATCGATACCCATGCCGGCATGATCCTGGCCTATACCGCGCTGAACGTGCCCTTCACGATCTGGCTGATCGACGGCTTCTTCCGGCAGGTCCCGCGCGACCTGGCCGAGGCCGCCCAGATCGACGGCTGCACCCGCTGGCAGGCCTTCTGGCAGGTCGAGTTCCCGCTCGCCCGCCCCGGCATCGCCAGCGCCGGCATCTTCGCCTTCCTCACCTCGTGGAACGAATTCGCCCTGGCGTCACAGCTCACCCGGTCCACCGACAGCAAGACGCTGCCCGTCGGCCTTCTCGACTACACGGCGGAGTTCACCATCGACTGGCGCGGCATGTGCGCGCTGGCGGTCGTGATGATCATTCCCGCGCTCATCCTCACCTACGCGGTGCAGAAACACCTCGTGTCCGGCCTGACCACCGGCGCGATCAAGGGGTAAGACATGGCGACGCTCACACTTTCTCAGCTCGACAAGAACTATGGCGCCTTCCACGCGGTGAAGGGCATCGACCTGGACGTGGCCGATGGCGAATTCGTGGCGCTCGTCGGCCCCTCGGGCTGCGGCAAGTCCACGACCCTGCGGATGATCGCCGGGCTCGAGGACATCACCGGCGGCGACATCCGCATCGGCGACCGGGTGGTCAACGACCTGGCGCCCCGGGCGCGCAACATCTCGATGGTGTTCCAGTCCTACGCGCTCTACCCGCACATGACGGTTGGCGAGAACATGGGCTTCACGCTGAAGATCGCCGGCCGCGACAAGGCCGAGATCGACGCCGCCGTGGCCGAAGCGGCCCGCGCGCTGGAGATCACCCAGCTGCTCGACCGCCGTCCGGCGCAATTGTCGGGCGGTCAGCGCCAGCGGGTCGCAATGGGCCGTGCCATCGTGCGCGACCCCGACGTGTTCCTGTTCGACGAACCGCTGTCCAACCTCGACGCCAAGCTGCGCGGCCAGATGCGGACCGAGATCAAGCAGCTGCACGCGCGGCTGAAGGCCACCGTGGTCTACGTGACCCACGACCAGGTCGAGGCGATGACGCTGGCCGATCGCATCGTCATCATGAAGGACGGCAACATCGAGCAGGTCGGCACGCCCGACGAGGTGTTCAACCAGCCCGCAAGCCAGTTCGTCGCGGGCTTCATCGGCTCTCCCCCGATGAACATGGCCGACGCCGTCACGACGGCCACCGGCCTGCGCTTCGCCAACGGGCTGGAGCTGCCCATGCCGCCGGGTTTCAACGTCGCCGAGGGCCGAAAGGTCGTATTCGGTCTGCGCCCGGACGACCTGTACCCGGAAGGGCACGGCATCCATTCCGAGGGCGGCCACGCCGTCACCACGATGGACCTGACCGTCGACCTGTCGGAACCGCTGGGCAATGAAACACTGCTGTTCGTCGATCTGGCGGACAAGCGCTTCACCGGCCGGATGCTGAACCCCCGCCGGGTGACGCCGGGCGAGGTCATGACATTCCATCTCGACCTGTCGAACGCGCATCTCTTCGACGCCGACAGCGGCCTGTCGCTGCGGGGCGCCTGATGGCCCGGATCGTCCGTATCCAGCTGCAGATGGTGGACCTGGCGCCCAAGGTGAAACGCACCGACGCGATCCAGTCCTTCGTCAGCCAGGAAACGCCCATCGTCACCATCACCGATGCCGACGGCGCGGTGGGCATGGGCTATTCCTATACCATCGGGACGGGCGGCTCCTCGATCATGCGGCTTCTGGCCGACCACCTCGCGCCGCGCCTGCTGGGCCGCGAGGCCGAAGAGGTCGAGGCGATCTGGACCGATCTTGAATTCCACACCCATGCGACAACGGTGGGGGCCATGACCTCCATCGCGCTCGCGGCCGTGGACACCGCGCTGTGGGATCTGCGCTGCCGCAGGGCCGGGCTGCCGCTCTGGCGGCTGGCCGGCGGTGCCAAGTCGGAAGCGCCCTGCTACACCACCGAGGGCGGCTGGCTGCACATCCCGACGCAGGCTCTGGTGGAGGACGCCATCGCGGCGAAGGAGGCCGGGTTCAAGGGATCGAAGGTCAAGGTCGGCAAACCCTCGGCCGCCGAGGACGCGGCCCGGATCGGCGCCATCCGCGACGCGGTCGGGCCAAGCCAGGAGATCATGGTCGACGCCAACCAGGGCTTCCTGCGCGACGCGGCCCGCCGCCGGGCGAATGCGCTGGCCGAGTTCGACCTGGGCTGGCTCGAAGAACCCATGGCCGCCGACGACGTGGAAGGCCATGCCGAGCTGGCCCGTATCGCGCCGATGCCGATCGCCGTGGGCGAGAGCCTTTATTCCATCCGGCATTTCGCCGATTACGTGGCACGCGGCGCGGCCAGCGTGATCCAGGTGGACGCGGGCCGGATCGGGGGCATCACCCCCTGGCTCAAGGTCGCGCACATGGCCGAATGCCACGGCCTTGCCGTCGCCCCGCACTTCCTGATGGAACTGCATGCCTCGCTCGTCTGTGCCGTCCGCAACGGCATGTGGGTCGAATACATTCCCCAGCTCGACGAGATCACCGGGCAGGGGCTGACCATCTCGAACGGCATGGCGCAGGCGCCCGAGGCGCCGGGCATCGGCATCGACTGGGACATCGCCGAGATCGACCGCCGGGCGGTGTCGGAATTCACCACACACATCGGGGAGGGTGTCTGATGGTCCGAATGGGACAGGTGATCGGGGTGAGCCCCGAGAAGATCGCCGAGTACAAGGAACTGCATGCCGCCGTCTGGCCGGGCGTGTTGGCGAAGATCGCCGAGTGCAACATCCGCAACTACACGATTTTCCTGCGCGAGCCGGAGAACCTGCTGTTCGCGACATTCGAATACCACGGCGACGACTGGGAAGCGGATGCCGCGAAGATGGCCGCCGACGAGGAAACCCAGCGCTGGTGGGCCGTCTGCATGCCCTGCCAGGTCCCGTTGGACAGCCGGAAGGAGGGCGATTGGTGGGCCGACATGGAGGAAGTGTTCCATGCCGATTGACCTGCAGCAGGAGTGGGACGGCCCCACGACCCGCCGCCCCATCGTCATCTTCGGCGCCGGCTCCATCGTGCGCGACGCTCACCTGCCGGCGTGGAACGCCGGGGGATACACCGTCGCCGGGATCACCGACCCCGACCACGCCAAGGCGCAGGCCCTGGCGGCCGAACACGGCACGGTCGCCCTGAGTGTCGACGAGGCACTGGCCGTGGAAGACGCCGTCTTCGACCTGGCCACGCCGCCCACCGCCCATGCCTCGATCCTGGGCTCCCTGCCCGAGGGCGCGCCGGCCCTCGTCCAGAAGCCCATGGGCGCGGACCTGAAAGGCGCCTCCGAGGTGCTGGACATCTGCGAGGCCAGGGGGCTTCAGGCCGCGATGAACTTCCAGCTGCGTTTCGCGCCGATGGCTGTCGCGCTGAAAGACGCCATCGACAAGGGCCTTTTGGGCCGCGTGGTGGATATCGAGATGCACGGCGTGCTGGCCACGCCCTGGGGGCTCTGGGAATTCCTCGAGGGCCTGCCCCGGATCGAGATCACCATGCATTCGATCCATTACCTCGACCTGATCCGCCACCTTCTGGGCGATCCGCAGGGCATCCACGCCAAGACCATTGGCCATCCGTCCCACAAGATGGCCCAGACGCGCACCGCCGCGATCCTCGACTATGGCGAGGACATCCGCTGTGTCCTGAGCGTCAACCACGACTGGGACTACGGCCGCCCCCACCAGGCCTGCGAGATGCGCATCGCCGGGACCGAGGGCGCCGCCTACATGAAGCTGGGCGTCAATCTCGACTACCCCAAGGGAGAGCCGGACGTCCTGCAGATCCACACCGGCGGGCAATGGCACGACATTCCCTTGCGCGGATCGTGGTTCACCGAGAGCTTCACCGCCCGGATGCACAACCTGCAACGCGCCGCCGCCGGCGAGGACACCCTGATCGCGCCCGTCCAGGACGGCTGGCGCACCATGGCGCTGGTCGAGGCGGCCTATGCCTCGTCGGCCGCGCCCATGACCCCAATCGAGAAGAGGCCCTGATGGAACGCGCCCGATACCTTGAAGATTACGAGATCGGCGAAAGCCGCGAGACATACGGACGGACGATCACCGAGACCGATTTCGTCGTCCATGCCGGTCATACCGGGGACTTCTTTCCGCATCACATGGACAAGGAGTTCATGGCGAAATCGGAATTCGGCGGCCGCATTGCCCATGGCACGATGATCTTCGCCATCGGCGTTGGCCTCACGGCGACCGAGATCAACCCGCTTGCCTTCTCCTACGGCTACGACCGCCTGCGCTTCGTCCGCCCTGTGCTGATCGGCGACACGATCCGCACCCGCGTCACCGCGGCACGGAAAGAGGACGACCCGAAGCGCCCGAACTCCGGCAAGCTGTTCGAGAAGGTCGAGGTGCTGAACCAGCGCGACGAGGTCGTTCTGGTCTGTGAACATATCTACATCGTTGAAAAGAAAGAAGTGATGGCATGAGCGATATCACCGGTCAGACAGTTCTGATCACCGCTGCCGCGCAGGGGATCGGCCGCGCCTCGGCCGAGGCCTTCATCGCCGCCGGGTGCAACGTCTGGGCGACCGATCTGAACGCCGAGGCCCTTGCCGGGCTGGACTGCGAGACCGCGAAGCTGGACGTGCTGGATGCCGGCGCCGTCGGCGCGCTGGTCGACAGGATCGGTGCGGTCGACGTGCTCTTCAACTGTGCGGGCGTCGTGCATGGCGGCTCGATCCTCGAGGCGCCCGAGAGCGATCTGGATTTCGCCTTCGACCTCAACGTCAAGGCGATGGTGCGCACCATCAAGGCCGTGCTGCCCGGCATGCTGGAGCGTGGGCAGGGCGCGATCATCAACATGAGCTCGGTCGCGTCCTCCATCAAGGGCGTGCCGAACCGCTTTGCCTATTCCGCCACGAAGGCCGCCGTTCTGGGCCTGACCAAGTCGGTTGCCGCCGACTACGTGGCCCAGGGCATCCGCTGCAACGCGATCTGCCCGGGCACCGTGCAATCGCCGTCGCTGGACGAGCGGCTGGCGGCAACGGGCGACTACGACAAGGCCCGCGCCGATTTCATCGCCCGCCAGCCCATGGGCCGCATCGGCGAGCCGCACGAAATCGCCGATCTCGCCGTGCAGCTTGCCGGCGCAACCTACACCACCGGCCAGGCCGTCTGCATCGACGGCGGCTGGACCATCTGAGGGATCTGACACATGAAACTTCTCCGCTACGGCGCACCCGGCGCTGAAAAGCCCGGCCTGCTGCATGACGGCGCAATCCGTGACCTGTCCGGCATTGTCCCCGACATCGCCGGGGACGCGATCGGCCCCGAGGGCATCGCGAAGATCGCGGCAACCGACCCGACGACGCTGCCGCTGGTCGACGGCGACCCGCGTCTGGGCCCCTGCGTTGCGGGCACCGGCAAGTTCATCTGCATCGGCCTGAACTATTCCGACCACGCCGCCGAAACCGGCGCGACGGTTCCGGACGAGCCGATCATCTTCATGAAGGCCACCTCGGCCATCTGCGGGCCGAACGACCCCATCGTCATTCCCCGCAACTCGGAAAAGACCGACTGGGAGGTCGAGCTGGCCGTGATCATCGGCAAGCCCGGCAAGTACATCGCCGAGGCGGACGCGATGGATCACGTGGCCGGCTTCGCCGTGACCAACGACGTCAGCGAACGCGCCTTCCAGATCGAGCGCGAGGGCCAGTGGACCAAGGGCAAGAGCTGCGACAACTTCGGCCAGATCGGCCCCTGGCTGGTGACCCCGGACGAGGTCGCCGACGTGCAGGACCTGCCCATGTGGCTGACCGTGAACGGCGAATCCATGCAGAACGGGTCGACCAACACGATGGTTTTCGGTGTGAAGTACCTGGTCAGCTACCTGTCGCAGTTCATGTCGCTGCAGGCCGGTGACGTGATCTCGACCGGGACGCCTCCGGGTGTGGGCCTTGGCCTGACCCCGCAGCGGTACCTCAAACCCGGCGACGTGGTCGAACTGGGCATCGAGGGGCTGGGCGCGCAGCGCCAGGACGTGGTGGCCGAAGCATGAGCCGGATCACCGGGCTCAGGACCTGGGATCTGCGCTTTCCGTCGGAAGGCGGGCTGGACGGGTCCGATGCCATGAACCCCGATCCGGTCTACTCGGCGGCCTACGTGGCGCTTGAGACCGACGGGGGCCATGAGGGCCACGGGCTGACCTTCACCATCGGGCGGGGCAACGAGCTGTGCGTGGCGGCGATCAAGGCGCTGGCCCCGCAGGTCGTGGGCCGCGATACCGATGACATCCTGGCCGATCCGGGCGCCTTCTGGCGCGCGGTGACCGGCGACAGCCAGCTGCGCTGGGTCGGGCCCGAAAAGGGCGTGATCCACCTTGCGGCAGGGGCCGTGATCAACGCGGTCTGGGACCTGATGGCGCGCGAGGCGGGCAAACCCGTCTGGCGCTTCGTCGCAGAGATGTCGCCAGAGCAGCTCGTGAAGATCCCCGATTTCCGCTACATGACGGACTACCTGGATCCGGGCGAGGCGCTTGAGATTCTGCAGCAGGCCGAAGGTGGCAAGGCCGACCGGATCGGCACGCTGCTGGCCGAGGGCTATCCCTGCTACACGACATCGGCCGGCTGGCTGGGCTATCCCGACGACAAGCTGCGCCGCCTGTGCCGCGAGGCCCGGGACAGCGGGTTCACCCATGTGAAGATGAAGGTGGGCCGCGATCTCGACGATGACATCCGCCGCCTGACCATCGCGCGCGAAGAGCTGGGCTCCGACGTCACGATGATGATCGACGCCAACCAGGTCTGGGAGGTCGGCCAGGCCATCGACTGGGTGAAACAGCTGTCCTTCGCCCGGCCCTGGTTCATCGAGGAACCGACCAGCCCGGACGACGTGCTGGGCCACAAGGCGATCCGCGAGGCGGTTCACCCGGTCAAGGTCGCCACGGGCGAGATGTGCCAGAACCGCGTGATGTTCAAGCAGTTCATCGCGGCCGGTGCCATCGACGTGGTGCAGATCGATTCCTGCCGCCTGGGCGGGCTGAACGAGGTGCTCGCCGTGCAGCTGATGGCCGCGAAGGCCGGGCTGCCGGTCTGGCCGCATGCCGGGGGCGTGGGGCTGTGCGAATACGTGCAGCACCTGTCGATGATCGACTACGTGGCCGTGGCCGGCACCAAGGACGGCCGGGTGACCGAGTTCGTCGATCACCTGCACGAGCATTTCACCGATCCCTGCCGGGTCGAGAACGGCGCCTACCTTGCGCCGGAAGCCCCGGGCTTCTCGATCGAGATCAGGGAAGAGACACGCGCGGCCTTCGACGTCACGGGCTGAGGCGCGCGCCAAAGGGCCGCCTCGGATTGTCTCCGGGGCGGTGCCGTGTCGTGTCACAGGGTGGAGAGAAGAGGCGGCGCCGCCGGATCGGAGGATGGGACGGGCGTCACCCCGCCCCCCTGGGACGTCGTCGGGGGGAACCCCTTAGGCTCCCTGTCTCCTGTCGTGCGACGGCGGGCGCAACCCCGCCGAAGGATCGATCGCCGGCCGGTTTAGGCCGGTAATGTTAACGCGGGCCGACCGGCCCGCGCGTTGCTTACTCGGCGGCGCAGCAGCTCGCCTCGTTCTTCTCGGCCGGCAGGTCGAGGCAGGGGTTCATGTCGAAGAACCCGTTGGGCATCAGCATGAAGCCGCAGGAGATCACCGGCTGCACCGGGAAATCCTCGAGCCGGACGTTGTGGTGCAGGCCGAAGACATGCCAGGCGACCACGTCCTTGCCGTCGATGGAATTGCCCCGCTCGGCCGCCTTGTGGACGCCCTGCGACCCGTCCGAATGGTTCATGAAATCGCCGGCCGGGAAACGTTCGTCGGCATGGTATTCCGACAGCCACAGGTGGTTGTAGATGAACGGCATGCGCGCGCCCGAGGGACCTTCGGGATTGTTGAAGGGCGTGACCGCGTGCGAGGGCTCGAGTTTATAGGCGGTGGGCTTGCCCATGTAGTTGGTCTTGTCCGAGCTCGCGAATTTCCAGTAGCGCTGCTTCTCCGGCGCGATGGTGCGGCCGCATTCCTTGTCCAGCTTGGTCTCTTCCACGAAGAACGCATTGCCATATGGGTTGTCGGGCCCCATCGGCAGCGCCTGCGTGTTGCATTCGAAGACCTGATTCTCGTCGCCGTCGATCGACAGGTCCAGCCGCGCCACGAACAGGTGCTGGTGGATCTGCCCGATCACGCCCGGTGCGACCTCGGTGCCGAAACGCATGTCGGTCTCGGGCGTCTTGCCGACCGTGTTGATGATGCCGGTGGCCTTCATCTCGAACTCGATCTTCCCGTCGAGGTAGAAGTACCAGTAGGACGCGTATTCATAGTTCCCCACCGTCGAGATCGACGAGATCACGAGGCGCCGGCCGCGGCGCACCTCGGTCTTGTCGGTCCGGAAATCCCAGTGCTTCCAGAGGATGCCGGTGTCTTCCTCGTGGATGCAGATCGCGTTCCTGATGGTCTCCGACGTGCCCTCGATGCCCGGGATCTCGGCGTCGAGGTAGTGGATGACGCCCAGGCAGTCGCAGCCCAGTTCCAGCGAATTGGCCAGCTTGCCCAGCCCGTATTCGCCGATGTCGAAGACGTTCTTGCGCGCGTGCTGCGCGTCGGGCGCGCCGTAGGGCACCACCATTTCCGCAATCGACGCGCGGTAAAGGACGGGGCGGTCGGCATAGCGGATGTCATGCAGTGTCAGGCCCTCGCGGCCGTTGAAGCCGATCAGGATCGACCAGTCGTGCCACTTGATCGTGCGGCCTTCCATGGTGAAGGTCACGCCCTCGGGCTGGACCACGTCGATGGGGCGCAGGTCCTCGCGCATCTCGTCGATGAACTGGGCGTCGTAGTTGACCTCCATCTCGGGCACCGGCACGGCGCCGTAATCGTCGACGCGGATGACCTCCATCTTCTTGATGTCCACGACCGGGTTCAGCCCTTCGATCGGGTGGGCGTAAAGGTTGTCGTCGGGGCGCATCCGGACCCAGCAGAAGGTATGGGCCAGGTGCTTGCCCTCTTCGCCCTCGACATCGAAATTGCCGGCCGACCAGGGATCGACGCAGACCAGGTCCAGGTCCTCGATCCCGCGTTTCCTGCAGGCCTCGATGAAATCGGGATGCGCCTTGACCGTGTCCTCGATCTGCATGAATTCCTCGAGCATGATCATCGGGCGCGCCTCGGGGAAATGCTCCTCGCGGGAGATCGCGCCGTCGGTCAGCGAGACGATGAAGCGCCAGACGCCGATCTTGCCGGGGCGGAAGGTGTTGACCCGCGCCGTGCGCTTGGGCGTCTCGCCGCCCTGCTGCCAGGCCCGGACCGAACCCTTCTCGGGCTCCTTCAGTTCGATCGTCTCGAAGCGCAGGTCCGCGCCGCCCATGTGGCCGCGCACGAGGCGGGCGGCCTTTTCGATCTCCGAGGCGGACAGCGGGTCCAGGGGATGGCTGACCTTCGTGTTGAAGGCGGTGGTGTCGGCGATGTTCATGGCTCTCTCTCCTGTCCGGGCTTTTGAGGGTCAGCCTAAGGGACGGGCGCAGGAAAGCCAGAAAAGACGCCGCATTCCGCGGCGGTGCGGGCGCGCAGATGGTCAATTTGCGGGCGCGGGCAGGGCGGTTGGCCCGATTTTCGGACCAAACCGGCCTAGCGCAGGCCGTTCTGCGCGATCTCGGTCGCCAGCCGGGTGATTGCCGTGCCCCGCGCCGCGACGATGCCGCCGGGCGTGACCGGATCGGCCAGCGGGACCGAGAAGGAGAACCGCCGCGCGCGGTCGCGCCCGCCGGTCTCGGGCGCCACGAAATACTGGCCCGAAAGCAGGAAGACGCCATCGTCGGTGGCCAGGAAATCCTCGACCCGCACGTCGACGCGGGCGTCGGGCAGGGACCGGAACGGCCAGGGCGCGGGGGCTGCGATCGACCCGGTGATCGTGCCCAGGTCGCGCGCCAGTTGCAGGGTCACCGCGCGCTCCGGATCGTCGGCCCAGAGCGGCCCCAGCGGGGTGATCGCGCCATCGGCCTTGCGGACGCTGATCTCCTGGTCCGACCCGTAGGCCGGCAGCGAGACCGGCACGATTTCGATGCCGCGGTAGCCTGTCGATACGCGCTGGTCGGGCAGGGGCGGCGAGACGCCGTAGCGCTGGTCCGAACTGCAGGCGGCCAGGGTGAAACCGATCAGGAGTGCCAGGAGAAGGCGCATGGGTTACCTTCCGAATATGAGGGAATTGGGGCTGCGCTCGATCTCGCGCGCAAGCCGGGTGATCGCCGTGGCGGCGTTGCTGACCTGGCGGATCGCGTTCACGAGGTCGCGGGAGAATTCGCTGCTTCGGTCATAGCCGGACAGCGTGGACGTGGCCTGTACGGCCAGAAGGTTCACCCGGTCCGACAGCTCGGGCAGGGTGGCGGCGGCGCGCTGGATCGCGGCCGAGGCCTCGCGGGCCGAGGCCAGCGTGGCATTGGTGTTCTCCACCAGCCCGCCAGAGCGGAATTCGTCCAGCGTGATCCGCAGGGAGGCCAGCGTCGCGTCCAGCTCGGCCGGAAGCGCCCGGGCGCTCGGCTGATCCAGGATCTGCTCGGCCGCGTTCAGCAGCGAGGTCGCCTGCTGCGCCAGCGAGTCGAGCGGCAGGCCCTCGGCGTCCGACAGGATGCCCTGCGCCTGCTCGACCAGGCCGGGCAGGCCGTTGGCGGCGGTGCGGACATCCTCGACGGCGCGGGTGATCTGGCCGGCGACATCGTCGTCCTGCAGCGTCACCAGGATGCCGTTCACGCGTTCGGTCACCGCCTGCAGCTGATCGGTCAGGGCCACGACGCGCGTCGGGATGGATTGCAGATCCTCCCCCGCGGCCAGCCGCTGGACCGAGGCCAGAACGTCGCGCATCTCGCCCAGTGTCGCGTTGATCTCGGACGGGATCGCGCGGGTGGAGCCCTGGTCGACGACCTGGCTCACCGCGGTGATCAGCTCTGTCACCTGGGTCGAAAGCTCTTCCAGCGGCAGGGCGCGGGCCTTCTCGATCAGGGCGCGGGCATCCTCGGTCAGCGGCGGCAGGCTTTGCGCGGCGCTGTCGATGCTGCCCAGGGTGCTGGTCACGCTGCCGACCACATCGTCGTCCTCGATCCGGGCGAGGATGGCGTTCAGCCGGGAAGAGGCATCGGCCAGCTCGGTCGCCAGCTGCTGAACCTCGTCGCCCTGCACCACGTCGCGGACCGAGGCCAGCGTCTGGCGCAGTTCGTCCAGCGCGGCGGAAACCTCGCCGGGGATGGCGCGCGTGTCCTCGGAGGCGACGATGGCCTCGGCCGAGGCCAGCAGGTCGCTGGCGCGGCTCACGAGATCCTGCAGCGGCAGGTCACGCGCGTCGGCCAGCACGCCGCGGGCGTCCTCGACCAGGCCGGGCAGGGTGTCGGCGGTGCGGGTGATGCTTTCGATCGCGGCGACCAGCCGCTCGACGGCCTGTTCCTCGTCCAGCTGGACCAGCAGGGTGTCGACCCGGCCGATCACGCCGCGGATGTCGCCCACCGCGGCCGAGACCTGGTCGGGCAGTTCCTGGATCGCGTCGCTGGTGGCGACGGTGCGGATCGCTTCCAGCGTGCCGCGCAGGTCCTCGGGCACGGCGCGGATCGCCTCGCTGCCGGCCAGTTCGCGCACCGAATTCAGCGCGCCGATGGCCGAGGCCATGAGATCCTCGATCGGCAGGTCCGAGGCGCGTTGCAGCAGGCCCTGTGCCGTGGCGGTCACGTCGGTGATGTTCGACGGCGTCGTCGGCACCGACGGGAACGGCTCGGCGGTGCGGTCGATGGACCCGGTATCCCCCGGCACGTCGACCAGGACGATCTTCAGCCCGCCGGTCAGGATCGAGGCATTGGTCAGCTGCCCGCGCAGCCCGCCGGCGACCCGCAGGTCGAGGTAATCCAGCAGATCCTCCTGATCCGCATCCTCGCCCAGCCCCAGCCGCCCGGGGTTCACGCGCATCGTCGCCACCAGCCGGACGTTGGGATCGCCGAAGCGTTCCACATCGACCAGCCCGTTGATCCCCTGCACCTCGCCGATCTTCAGCCCGCCGAGTTCGACCGAGGCGCCGGCCGACAGGCCCGGGGGGTTCTCGTTGAAGACCATCATCAGGTCGACGGCCGTGCCCTCGGCATCGAGGTAGAAATCCTCGCGCGCGTCATCTTCGTCGGCGTGCAGCTCGAATTCCATGCCGTTGCGCAGATCGGTGCCGCCCGATCCCAGCGTCTCGAAGGTGATGCCGCCCGACAGCAGCGACGAGATCGAGGTGAAATCCAGCTGCGCGCCGCCGGGGTCCAGCCGGAAGCTGAAGCCCGAGACGTTCCAGAACCGGGTCGAGGAGGTCACCAGCTTGTCATAGGGATCGAGGATCACCGCCTCGGATTCCACGCGCATGCCGTCATCGCTGAGCTTCGGCGTGTTCAGCCGGCCGACCTCGAGCCCCTTGTAGAGGATCGGCGTGTTCGAGGTGGGCATGTGATCGTTGGAATAGACCGTGAAGGTCACGCCCTTTTCGCCGGCTTTCAGCAGCGGCTCTTCCTCGAGCCCGTCGAAATCGTGGATCAGGGCGCCGGGCGTGTCGTCCCAGACGCCCTGGATGTAGACCCCCGACAGCACGGTATCGAGCCCGCGCACCCCCTGCGCCGTCACCTCGGGGCGCACGACCCAGAACTTGGCATCCTTGTCGATGAAATGCGCCACGTCCTTGTGGACCCGGATCGACACGATGACCTTGCGCAGGTTGGACGAGAAATCCACCGTCTCGACCACCCCGACGGGAATGTCGCGGAACCGCAGCTCGGTCTCGTTGGCGCGGATGCCCGAGGCATCGGTGAACCAGACCCGGATGACCGGGCCGCGGCCCGCCAGGTTCTGGTAGGCCGCGCCAAGCGCGATGATCAGCGCCAGGATCGGCACCGCCCAGACCAGCGAGATGCTCCGGCGGCGCTTCTTCGGCTCGACCGGAAGATCCTCCGGCCGGTTCTGCGTCCCCTGCGTGTCGCTCATGCGGACCGCCCCTTTGCGCTGTCGGGGCCGAGGTCGGCGGGCGCCGCGCTGCTGGTTGTGTCGGGGTCGGCATCCGGATCCCGGGCATCGTCCCAGATCAGGCGGCTGTCGAAGGATTGGGCAGAGAGCATCGTGAAGATCACCGAAAGTGCGAATGTAAGGGCGGCCGGACCCGGCCGGATCGACGCGACAACCGACAATTGCACGAGCGAGCTGAGGATGGCCACAACGAAGACGTCGATCATCGACCAGCGGCCAATGAAATCCACGACTTCGTAGAGAGTGGTCCGCCCGTGAGCGCTCTGGATCGTGCCGCGGCGCAGGGTCGTGGCGAGATAGGCGATGGCGAGGAACTTGCTGACGGGGATCATCACCGAGGCGAAGAGCACGATCGCGGCGATGGGAATGTCACCGTGTTCGGCGATCTCGATGGCACCGCCGACGATCGTGTTCTGCTGGGTCGAGACCAGGGTCCGGGTGACCAGCATCGGTTCCAGGTTGGCGGGGATGTAGCACATGATGCCCACGGCCCACCACGCCCAGACCCGTTGCAGGCTGTGATGATCGCGCGAATGAAGCCGCGCGCCGCAGCGCCCGCAGGTCTCACGCCCCCTGGGCCAGACCCGGGCGCATTGGCGGCAGGCGATCAGCCCGGCTTCGCGCGCGCTGATCATCCCTCGCTCTCCTCCAGGCTTTCCCAGACCGACCATGTGCACATGTAGCTGTCGTTGATCACCACGATCACCACCAGCACGGCGAACATCCAGAAGGCCGGGCCGAAGCCCAGCTGTGCCAGGTCCGAGATCTTGACCAGCGCCACGGCGCAGCCGATCGCGAAGATCTCGGTCATGGCCCATGGCTTGATCTCCTGCGCGAGGCGGAAGGCATGGCGGGCATGGCGCGCGGGCGGGCGGTCGAAGACCACGGGCACCAGCACGTAAAGCAGCAGCAGCGTGCGCATCAGCGGGATCAGCACGATCATGCTGACCGTCGCGACCGAGACCAGCACGAGGATGCCCGACCGGAACGAGGTCGCCACGTTTAGCAGCGAGGTCTTGTTGCCGATGCCGGAGGCGTGGATTTCCAGGAAGGGGAAGAAAACCGCGGCGGTGACCAGGATGGTGATCGACAGGGTCAGCGCGATGATCCGCATGCCGGCCCCGGCGATGGGCCGGATCAGGACGGTGCCACAGCGGGCACAGGTCGCCCGGCCGCCCTTGGGCGGGACCTGCACGCGGTAAAGCGCATCGCAGGAGGGGCAGGCGATCAGTTCCGCGCCGTCGGTGTCGCAGGCCGGTCCGGCGTCATCACTTCGTGTCAGCGGCGGCATGTCATCTTCGCAATGAGTTCAACGCGTTGATATAACCCGAAGCGTTGGGAATCCATGAAAAGGCGCACAGCTGTGCTGAAGGGGGCAAAATGTCTGAAGATCAGAGCGCGGTGCTTGCATTCCTGTCGGACCCGGCGACCCATGGCGGCGAGACGCCGGAGCATGTGGAAACCCACGGTGCCCATGTCTTCCTCGCCGGGGACCGGGCGCTCAAGATCAAGCGCGCCGTGGCCTATGATTACATGGACTTTTCCACGCTGAAGCAGCGCCGCAAGATGCTGGAACGCGAACTGGACCTGAACCGCCCGGCGGCGCCGGAGATCTATCTGGACGTGGTGCCGGTCACCCGGGAAGGCAGCGGGCTGGCGATCGGCGGGACCGGCACCGCGGTGGAATGGGTGTTGCGGATGCGCCGCTTTCCGGCAGAGGATGAACTCTCTGCCGTGGCCGACCGCGGCGCGCTTTCGGACGCCCTGGCCGAGGAGATGGGCCGCTCGGTCGCGCGCTATCACGCGCAGGCGCCGCGGCGCGAGGGCGACGGGGCGAAGATGATGGGCGCCATCGTGACCGAGCTGGAGGAGGCCTTTGCCGGGATGACCGGCGCCCTGGGCGAGGACCCGGTGGCGCGGTTCTCCAGCGGGGCACGCGCGGCGCTGGACCAGGTCGGACCGAGGCTGACCGAAAGGTCGGACGAGGGCCATCTGCGCCGCTGTCACGGCGATCTGCACCTGCGCAACCTGGTGCTGATCGACGGCCGCCCGGTGCCCTTCGACGCGCTGGAATTCGACGAGGTGCTGGGCACCTGCGACGTGCTCTACGATCTCGCCTTCCTCGTCATGGACCTGCTGCACCGCGATCTCGCCCCCGCCGCGACGCTGACCCTGAATGCCTGGCTCTTCGAGACCGACGGCGCCGAGGACGCGGGCCTTTCCGCTCTGCCGCTGTTCCTGGCGATCCGCGCCGGGATCCGGGCCATGGTCGACGTGCAGACCGGCCAGGCCGCTCACACCGCGGACGCGGCCGAGGCCGATGCCCGCGCCTATCTGGCCGAGGCGCTGTCCTACCTGTCCCCGCCGCCGCCCCGGCTTATCGCCGTCGGCGGCCCCTCGGGCACCGGCAAGACCACCCTGGCGCGCCGCCTGGCCCCGGGCTTCGGCGCCGCGCCCGGCGCGGTGCACCTGCGCAGCGACCTGGAACGCAAGCGCCTGGCCGGGGTCGATCCGCTGACCCGCCTGCCGGCGGAGGCCTATACGTCCGAGGCGACGCAGGCCGTCTATGACCGGATGCTGGCGCGGGGCGAGGCGCTGCTGGCCGCGGGGCACAGCGTGATCCTGGACGCGACCTTCATGGACGAGGCCGAGCGGCAGGCCGCGGCGAAGCTGGCCGCCCGCGCCGGGGTGCCGTTTGCCGGGATCTGGCTGGAGGCGCCCGAGGAGATGCTGCGCGAGCGGGTCACCGCGCGACAGGGCGATGCGTCGGACGCCGACGCGGGTGTGGTGGCCCGGCAGATGGCGCGCGACACCGGTCCGCTGGACTGGGCGCGGGTCGATGCCGGCGGCGACATGGAGGCGATGGAGGCGCAGGCGCGGCGGGTGCTGGAGGCCGGCCACGGCCGCACCGGGGGCTGAGCCGCGCGGGGCCTGTGAGGTGGCGCACAGGTCGTCAGGCCCTGGGTTCTTGCGTCGTGGCGGCGGCTGGTCCATACCTCCCCCAATCCTGACAAAAATATTCGGATATACGAGATGAGTGATACGATGATAAAGGACACCGGCACCTTCGCCACGCCGAACGCCAGCAAGTACCTGCAACAGCTCTGCAAGCATTTCGGCCACAAGGTCGAGGCGCGCTGTGACGAGACCAGCGGCGAGGTGGCCCTGGGCACCGGCCCCGCGGTCATGGCGGCAGAGCCCGAGCTGCTGACGATCGTGGTCCATGCCCCGGATGCCGACGGGCTGGCCGTGGCGCGCGACGTCATCGACCGGCATCTGGAGCGCTTCGCCTTCCGCGAGGAGTTTGCAAACATGGACTGGCAGGGCGCCTGACGCGACCGCCGGGCGCGGCTTCGCCCGACTGTTGCCGGCCGGTCTCAGGGCCCGCGTGGGTCACTCGAACCAGTAATCCCAGCCCTGCTGGTAATAAGCCGCCAGCGGATGGTTGCGGATCGAATTCACCTCGACCGCAACCCGGTCGGTATCGCCGTCGAAGACCTGGGCGGCGGCCCAGACCGGCGGCGACATGAACTTAAGCCCCGGCGGCAGGGTGATCGCGCGCTGCGCCGGCGCGTCCGGCTGGGCGAGGGCAAAGCCCCAGTCGCCGAAGCTGGGCACCAGCACGTGGTAGGGCGTGACCTCCAGAGTCTCGCCCGGGCGGGCGGGTGAGGGCACCGCCTCCAGCGTCTCGACGATGGACCAGTAGGCCTCGCGCGCATAAAGCGGCGAGCCGGCCTGTGTCACGAAAGCGCCGCCGAAGGCCAGGCGCTGCACCATCAGCTGGTAGAATTCCCGACTGTAAAGCTTTGACAGCGCCAGGGTCCGGGGATCGGGCAGGTCGGCGATGATGACGTCATAGGCCGGGCCGGGATCGGAGAGGTACGTCCAGGCATCCGCGTTGACGATCGTCACCCGGGGATCGCGCAGCGCTTCGCCGTTCAGAGCGGCAAGGTCGTCGTGATCGCGGAACAATTCCGTCACGCGCGGGTCGAGATCGACCAGCGTGACCGCCTCCACCGCGCCATGCCGCAGCACCTCGCGCGCGGCCATGCCGTCGCCGCCGCCCAGGACCAGCACGTTGCGGGGCCGGGCCACGCGGGACAGGGCGGGATGCACGAGGCTCTCGTGGTAGCGGTGCTCGTCCCGGCTGTCGAACTGGATCGACTGGTCGAGGAACAGCCGCGTGCGGTCGCGGAACCGGGTCACGGTGATCGCCTGGTAGGGGGTGCGTTCGGCGAAGATGATGTCATCCTCGTAAAGCGCCGCGTCCAGCGCCGAGACCATGCGTTCGGATTGTATCAGCGCCAGCCCGCTCAGCCCGAGCGCCAGGCCCCAGGCCACCCAGGTGCCGCGCCCGCGCGGGCCGAGCCGGTCGCGGAACACCCAAAGCGACAGCCCCGCCACCGCGAGGTTCAGGCAGCCGAAGGCCAGCGCGGCACTCATCAGCCCCAGATAGGGCACGATCAGCAGCGGAAAGGCCAGCGAGGCCACCAGCGCGCCGAGATAGTCGAAGGTCAGGACGTTCTCGAACCGGAATTCATGGGCGCCGATTTCTTCCAGCACCCGGGCGATCAGGGGGATCTCCATCCCCGAGAGCGCGCCGATGACGACCAGCGCGCCGTAAAGCGGCAGGCCGATCACGCCATAGCCCGCGTAGGCGGCAAAGATCACGCTGGCACTGAACCCGCCGATCAGGCCAAGCGCGATCTGCGCCCGGATGAAGCCGGTCACCGGATCGCCCACATAGCGCGAAAGCCACGCGCCCAGACCCATGGAACTGAGGAAGATGCCGATCACCAGCGAGAACTGCCTGACGCTGTCACCCAGCAGGTAGCTCGACGCCGTCGCCGCGATCAGCTCGTAGACCAGCCCGGCGACCGCGACCAGGAACGTCGCGGCCAGCAGCCAGACCAGCCCGGCGCGTTCGGTCGTCAAGACAGGATCACGGCCGCGATGATGATCGCCAGGGATACGAAGAGGCTGCCGATCACGATCGCGATGGCGGTGTTCTGGTCCTCTTCCAGCTCCTTTCGCAGCGACAGGGGCGTGATCCGTTCGATCAGCAGCCAGCAGGCCACCAGCAGGCCAAGCCCGAGGAAGGTGTAGAAGATCGTGCCGACGACCTCGGCGAAGACGATGTTACCCATTGGCGATGTCCTTTCGCTATTTCACGCGGCCCACGCCGCCCATGCCGCCGCTGCCCGTGCGGATCGAGGTGACGCCGGCCGAGGCGCCCCAGATCCCCTGCGACGACAGGTAGTATCCGCCCCCCAGAATGGCGGCGCAGAGCAGGAGGAAAAGAATGCGCACGGGGCTCATCGGCTCAATCCTCCTCGGTCCAGTCGGAGCCGGCCATGATCTGCCCGCGGCGCAGGAATTCGGCGGCCTGCGTCGCCAGAAAGATCAGCAGGAAGACCCCCGCCGTGCCCGCCAGGGGCCGCCAGCTGAAGCGCAGGCCGCCCACGCGGATGTCGACGACAGAGCTGGTGAGCTGATCGCTCGCCTGGCCCGAGCCGTATTCGGACATCTCGACGCTCAGCGTATAGCGCTCCGGGCTGTCGACGGGAAAGACGACGCTGCCGCGCTGCGAGCCCTCGGTCCAGCGCCCGTCGCTGTCGCGGCCCGAGTAGTACGAGATCTCGCGCCCGCCCGAGAGCACCGCCTCGCCGGCCTCGTCCTCCAGTTCCATGTCGAACCAGGCCCAGCCGTTGGAGACATCGGTGTAAAGTTGCAGCTTGACCAGCCGGATCGACGGCGCGGTCTCGAATTCCAGCTCGACGGGCAGGTCGGAGACCGGGATGCGCCCGGTGCCGGCCAGCGGGGTGCCGTCGCCGTTGCCGAAGGCGAGGCCGAAGAGCGCGGTCAGCAGGAAGAAGCCGGCGGCCACGGCCGTCACGAACCCGTGGTGGCGCCAGCGCGGCCGCACGGCCAGTGGATGCGGCCCGTGCGGCTGCGGCGCCACGCCGAAGCTCTCCTGTTCCTCGCGCGTCAGCAGGCGGGTCTCCTCCACCTCGCGCTCGGTGTCGTCGTCAAAGCCCGAGATCGTGACCATCCGGCCCTGGCCCACCAGCGTGATGCTCGTCGCCCGGTCGCCCAGCCGGGGCACCCAGTTGAAGGCCCCTTCCAGGTAGTCGATCCGGGCATCGGAGGTTTCGTAATAGGTCATCCGCTCGCCGCCGATCCACAGGTGCGGGCGGTCGTCCGCGCGTTCGACCATATCGGGCGTCAGCCATTGCCGGGGATAGACCCGCAGCTTGCGGGTAAAGCTCCAGTGGCCGCTGTCCTCGACGGTGATCCAGCCATAGCCGTGCGTTGGCGAAAAGACCTGGTGATCGACCCAGCGCCACTGCTTGCCGCCGTAGCTTTCGACCCAGCGGATCAGGCCGATGACGGTGAACGCCACCCCCCGGATCGTGCCGGTGTCGCCGGGCTTCAGCGGCGTCTGCGGACGGATCATGTCGGTGTAGCGCGCCAGCACCCGGAAATCGTCCAGCGCGTCGAGCGCGGAGCCGCAATAGGGGCAGACATGGGTCTGCACCCGTCCGCCGCCGTGGATGGTCTGGCCCGCGCCGCAGGCGGGGCAGTTGATGGCACGCACCTCGGTGGTCATGCGCGCTCGATCTCCAGCTCGAAGGGATCGAGCCACTGGCCCAGGAACCACTCGGTCTCGCCGGCATGGGTTTCGCCCGAAAGAAGCTCTCCGTTCGAGGCCATGCAGTTCACGTAATCATAGGTGTCGCCGACGGCGAGTCGTTCGGGAAAGCGGCCGCGCAGGGCGATGCAGCGGCCCTCGTCGATCTCGGTCACGCGGTAGCCTTCGCCGAAAGAGACGATGGCCCCGACCCGGCGCGGGACGCGGGCGACCGGGGGTGTCTCCAGCGGCTTCTGCGAGACGACGTCGCCCTCGTCGATGCTGACCCAGCGGCCGTCGCCTTCGGCGTCCTCGACCCAGAATTCGTCCCACCAGCCGGTGGAATAGGCGAACCGGGCGTGGCCCACCGCCTCGTGCCAGCGGCCGGCGACACGGATGCGGTCGCCAAGACCGAAGAGCAGCGGGGCGTCGTGCATCTCTCCGGCGGTGCCGGCCGAAAGCAGGCGGCCGTCGAGCCGGTAGAGCGTGGTGTCACAGGACGGGCAGACCGCCATCGGCGCCGCGGCGAGCGCCTCGGCGACATGGTCTCCGCAATTGGGGCAATTGGCCATGGGATGGTCCGGATCCGGTCGTCGTCCGTGGTCTAGAGGATCGGGGGGCCTTCTGCCAAGGGGCTGGGCGGTCCGGTCGGCGCATCCGGGCGTCACGGGCTGTCGTCGGGGTCGCGCGGATGGCTGGTCAGCGGGAAGGGCGGCAGCCAGCTTTCGCGCCGGATCGCCCAGAGCTCGTAGTCGGGTGTGAAGACATCCGGGCGGTCGAGGGTGCCGAGGTGCAGCTCGATCTCGTCACCGGTGCGGGCGAAGACGGAGGATCCACAGCGGGGGCAGAAGTGCCGGCCCTGGTAGCTGTGCGGTTCGCCGGTGATCGTGACCGCCGTGGCGGGAAAGACGGCGGCGGCGTAGAACAGCGCGCCGTGGTGCTTGCGGCAGTCGAGGCAATGGCAGAGACCGACCCGAAGGGGCCGGCCCCGGGCCGTGATGCGGGTGTCGCCGCAAAGGCATCCGCCGGTGATCTCGTCCATGTGGCTCTCCCGTCTCGCCGGGCCAGTGTGATCCGGCGGCGGCGGAAGGGAAAGGGGGCTTAGCCGCCGGACACCGGGGTTGCGGCCTGCGCGGTGACGGTTGTTTCGGGCATGCCGGAGGCGGCCGCGGCGCCTGCGCCGGTGGCGATCTTCAGCTTGGCCCAGGCCTGGGCCGAGGCATTGACCGCCGAGGCGGCCGAGATCCGGGCCTGCGCCGTGGCGCGGTCGGTGTCCAGCAGGTCCAGCAGGGTGATCGCGCCGTTGCGGTAATTCTCCTGCGCCAGGGTCAGGGCGCGGTTGTAATCCTCGACCGCGCGGCGCAGGGCCGTGGCGCGCTGGCGATACCGCGCGAGGTTCGAGGCGCCGACCTGCACATCCTCCACCGCATTGGTCACCGAGGCGCGCCAGGCGATCTCGGCCTGCCGGGCCTGCGAGACGGCGGCGTTCCGGTTGGCCTGCAGCGCGCCCTGGTTGAAGACCGGCAGCGACAGTGCCGGGCCGAAGCCCCAGGTCGAGGCGCTGGAGGCGCGGGCCACGGTCCCGGTGAGGGTGAGCGACGGGTAGAGCTCGGCCTCGGCCACGCCGATGCGGGCGGTGGCGGCGGCGAGATCCGCCTCGGCGCTGCGCACGTCGGGGCGGTTGCGCAGCAGGTCGGCGGGGACGCCGGTGGCGCCGCCCGGTGGCGTGCGCAGCTGTGGGGCGCCGGCCTGCATCGCCTGCATGATCGGGCCGGCGTTCTCGTTCAGAAGCGTGGCAATCGCGTAGACATTGGCATCGAAGAGCGCCGCGAATTCCGGCAGGTTGGCGCGGGCGGTGGCCAGCAGCGCCTCGGCCTGGGCGACCTCGTATTCGGTGGCGGCGCCGAATTCGTATTCGCCCCGCGTGATCTCCACCGTCTCTTCCCGGTTCGAGATCGTCTCGCGCGTCAGCGCAAGTGCGGCCTGATAGTAACGCGCATCGGAATAGGCCGCGACCAGTTCGGCCAGCCAGGCAAGGCGCACGGTCTCCACGTCGGCCTGGGCGGCGACGAGGTTCGCCTCGGCCGCCTGTTGGGACCGGCGGTAGCCGCCGAAGAGGTCGATGACATAGGCCGCGCCCAGCTCGGCGCTGGAGCTTTCCCGCCTGCCCGAGATCTCGGACCCGCCCGAGACGCGGCTTGCGGCGTCGATCCCGCCACTGGCCTGGGCGTTGACGCCGGTGGCGCGCAGCTCGGCCCTGGCCTGGTTGATGGCCTCGGTCGCGGCCATCACGTCGAGGTTCTGCGCCAGCCCGCGCGTCACCAGGTCCGACAGCAGCCGGTCCTCGTAGGACAGCCACCAGCGGTCGGCGGCGACCTGGCCCACCGTGGCGGCGTCGCCGCCCACGAAACGGGCCGACAGCGCGGTGGCCGGGCGGTTGTAATCGGGCCCGACGGTGCAGCCGGCCACGGCCAGGATCGCGATCAGGGAGAGCGAGGGTAGTCTCATGTCGTCACCTCTTGCGGGCGCCGGCGCCGGGTCAGGGCCACGGCCTTGAGCACCGCGATGTAGAAGACCGGGACCATCAGGATCCCGAAGAGTGCGGAAAAGATGATGCCGCCAAGCATCCCGATCCCGATGGAATGCTGGGCATTGGCGCCGGCCCCGCTGGCCAGGGCCAGCGGCAGGATGCCGAAGCCGAAGGCGAGCGAGGTCATCAGGATCGGCCGCAGACGCTGGCGCGACGCGGTGATCGTGGCCTCGATCAGCTCCTGACCCTCCTGGCGAAGGGCCTCGGCGAATTCGACGATCAGGATGGCATTGCGCGAGGCAAGGCCGATCGTGGTCAGCAGGCCGACCTTGAAATAGACGTCGTTCGACTGACCGAAATACCAGGTGATCAGCAGCGCGCCGAGTATGCCGACAGGGACCGAGAGCATCACCGCGAAGGGCACCGTCCAGCTTTCGTAAAGCGCGGCAAGGCAAAGGAACACCACGAGCGCCGAGAGCGTGTAGAGCAGCGGCTCCTGGTTGCCCGACAGCCGTTCCTGGTAGCTCAGCCCGGTCCAGGCGGTGCTGTAGCTGCCCGGCAGGTCCTCGGTCAGCTGTTCCATCAGCTCCATCGCCACGCCCGAGCTGACGCCATTGGCCGCGCCCGACAGTTCCATGGCCCGGGTGCCGCCGTACCGGGACAGCGATGGTGTCACGGTATCCCAGCTGCGGCTGACAAAGGCCGACAGCGGCACCATGTCGCCCGAGCTGTTGCGCACGTACCAGGCGTCGACATCTTCGGGCTGCATCCGCCAGCGCGCGTCGCCCTGCACGATCACCTCGCGCAGGTCGTTGCCCAGCGGGAAATCGTTGACGTAGGAGCCCGCGAAGACCGTGGCCAGCAACGCGTTCACATCCGTCAGGGACACGCCGAGCGCCTCGGCCTTCTGCTGGTCGATGTTCAGCTGCAGCGAGGGCTTCGTCGCGTCGTCGTTGCCGCGCAGGTTGGTCACGCGACCATCGGCTGTCGCGTTGGCAACCAGCTGATCGGCGGCGTCCTTCAGGGCGATCTGCCCTTCGCCGCCCTGGTCGACCAGGTACATCGTGAAGCCCGACGAGGTGCCCATGCCCGGGATCGCGGGAGGCTGCAGGAAGAAGACCTGCCCCATCCGGTTGTTCCAGAAGGCGCCGTTGGCCCGGTTCATCAGGTCTCCGGCGGTCTGGCCTGGGCGCTCTTCGTAGTCCTTGAGCTTGACAAACATCATCGCGCTGTTCTGGCCCGAGCCGCCAAAGCTGAAGCCCACGGCGGCGAAGACGCTTTCGACCGCCTCGCTTTCCTGGGTCAGCATGTACTCCTCGATCCTGGCCACCGCGTCCTCGGTCTGGCCAAGCGTGGCACCCTCGGGCAGCTCGATCATCGCCATCAGCACGCCCTGGTCCTCGGTCGGCAGGAAGGACGACGGCAGGCGGTCATAGACGACCCAGGCCCCGTAAATCACCGCGACCAGCACCAGGATCATCCGGAACGGCCGCCGCCCAAGCCGCCGCGCGGCGCCGGCATAGCCGTTGGTCAGCCGGTCGAGCCCGCCGTTGAACCACCGGATCGGGGCAAGGCGGGCCTCGCCATGCGACGGCTTCAGCAGCGAGGCGCACATCGCCGGCGTCAGGATCAGCGCCACGAAGAGCGACAGCACCATCGCCGTGATGATGGTGACCGAGAACTGGCGATAGATCACGCCGGTGGAGCCGGACATGAAGGCCATCGGCAGGAACACCGCCGACAGCACCATCACGATGCCCACCAGCGCCGAGGAGATCTCTCTCATCGACTTCTCGGTGGCGGCCTTCGGGTCGAGGCCCTCGTCCTCCATCACCCGTTCGACGTTCTCCACCACGACGATGGCGTCGTCGACCAGCAGGCCGATGGCCAGCACCAGGGCGAACATCGACAGCGTGTTGATCGACATGCCAAAGGCGGCGAGCACGCCGAAGGTGCCCAGCAGGACGACCGGCACGGCGACGGTGGGGATCAGTGTCGCGCGCCAGCTTTGCAGGAACAGCAGGATCACGAGGAAGACCAGCACCACCGCCTCGATCAGCGTGTGATAGACTTGGCTGATGGATTCCTCGACGAAGGGAGAGGTGTCGTAGGGATATTCGACGGTGACACCCTCGGGCAGGGCGCTGCGGATCCCGTCGATCACCGCGCGCACGCGCTCGGCCGTCTCCACCGCGTTGGCACCGGTGGCGAGGTTCACGCCGAAGCCCGCGGCGGGGTGGCCGTTGTAGCGCGAGCTGGACGAGAAACTCTCCTGCGCCAGTTCCACCCTCGCCACGTCGGCGAGATAGACGGCCGAGCCGTCGGGATTGGTTTTCAGCAGGATGCGCTGGAAGTCCTGGACCGAGCTGAGCTGCGACTGTGCCGACAGCGAGACGGTGAACTGCTGCCCCTTCACCACCGGCTGATCGCCGAGCGAGCCGACGGTGACGTTGGTGTTCTGCTCGGACACGGCCGAGGTCACGTCGGCCGGTGTCAGCTGGTACTGGAACAGCCGCGCGGGATCGAGCCAGATCCGCATGGCGAACTGGGTGCCGAACACGTTGATCGACCCCACGCCGTCGGTCCGCTGCACGGGGTCCTCGATGGTCGCGCTCAGCAGGTCGCCCAGCTCGACCGAGCTGAAGCGCCCGTCCTCGGAGACCAGCGCGCCGACCATCAGGATCGACGAGGTCGACCGGTTGACCCGCACCCCCTGCTGCGTGACCGAGGCAGGCAGCGTGGATTGCACCAGCTGCAGCCGGTTCTGCACCTGGACTTGCGCCATGTCCGGGTCGATCGTGTCGTCGAAGGTCAGCGAGATGCTCGACGATCCCTCGCTCGAGGACGAGGTCATGTAGATCAGCCCGTCCAGCCCGGTCATGCCGTCCTCGATGACGGTGGTGACCGAGTTTTCGACCGTCTCGGCGCTGGCGCCGGTATAGGTGGCCGAGACCCGCACCGTGGTCGGCGCGATGTCGGGATATTGCGAGATCGGCAGGCTGATCAGGCCGAAGGTGCCCACCAGCATGACGACGATGGCCAGCACCCAGGCAAAGACTGGGCGGTGAATGAAGAAGGATGCCATAAGGGTTCAGCCGTCGGTTTCGGTGGTTTCGGAGGTGGAGGCGAGGTCGCGGGTGATGCCGTCGGCGTCGATCGTCACGGCAACCGGCGCGACCGGCTGGCCCGCCCGCAGGGATTTCAGCCCGTCCACGATCAGCCGGTCGCCATTCTCAAGCCCCGATGTCACGATCCAGGCATTTTCGTGCGTGCCTTCCTCTTGCAGGATGACGTTGCGCGCGGTGCCGTCCGCATCGGCGACAAGGGCGGTCAGGGCGCCGGAATTGTTCCGCTGGGCGGCCCGCTGCGGGACCAGGAAGGCCTGCATCGTGCCCACCGTGATCTCTCCGCGCAGGAACATGCCGGGCAGGATGATCCGGTCGGGGTTGGCGAAACGGAAGCGCACGGTGAAGGTGCCGGTGGAGGTCGACACGCCGGTGCCGGGGCTGACCATGCGGCCCGTGCCTTCGTAGACCGCGCCGTTTTCCAGCATCAGCCGCGCTTCGAGGTCGGGGTTCTGTTCCAGCGTGCCGTTGGCGATCTGCGCCCGCAGCTCCAGCATCCGGGCCGACGCTTCGAGCATCTCGACATCGATCGGGTCCAGCCGCGTCACCCGGGTCAGCGCATCGGCCTGACCGACGGTGACAAGATCGCCGACAGAGACCGGCGCGACATCGGCCACGCCCTTGATCGGGCTGGTGATCGTGGTCCAGGACAGCTCGGTCCGGGCATAGTCCAGCGCGGCGCGGGCCGCGTCGAGGTTGGCCTGCGCCTCGGCCCGGGTGGCGCGGGCATTGTCGACCTCGGCCTCGGTATAGCCGCGCCCGGCCAGCTGCTCGGCCCGCTTCAGCGCGGCTTCTGCGACCGGCAGATTGGCCTCGGCGGTGGCAAGATCCGCCTCGGCCTGGGCGACATTGGCGCGATAGGCCGCGTCGTCGATGCGGAACAGGGGATCGCCGACCGAGAGATCGGCGCCGGGTGTATAGAGGATCTCCTCGATCACGCCGCCGATGCGGGGGCGGATATCAACCTTCTGGAAGGCGACGGCGCGACCCGGAAGCGTCACGATCCGCGGCACCGTCTCGCGTTCCATGGTGATGGTGCCGACTTCCATCGGCGGGGTCTCTTGCGCGCCTTGAGCAGAAACCTGTGCCGAAACCTGTGTTGCGGAAACCAGCGATGCGCAGATCAGGCCGACCAGCATGGCAAGCCGGGCCGGGCCCGGGAAGACGACTCGAATCATGTAACCTCACGTCCATCTGTTGACCTCGCTCCCCTTGATGTGCGACTTACGTAAACATTGCGTTGACTGCAAGGATTGCTCTTGATGAAAATTCCGTTACGCGAACGCCGCCGCCTCGAAACCGCACTGGAAATCCAGCGGGCCACGCTGGCCCTGGCGGAGGAGCAGGGATTCGAGCATGTCACCACCGAGGCGATCGCGGAGCGGGCGGGCGTCTCGCCGCGGACGTTCTTCAATTACTATTCGAACAAGGAAGCCGCGGCCGTCGGGCATCCGCCGGGTTTTCCGGATGAGGCGAAGGCGGCCTTTGTCCGCAGCACCGGGCCACTGCGGCAAGATCTGCTTGTGATCCTGAAGGCGAATGTCGAACAGCTGGAAGAGCGTCAGGACATCATCGTCGGCCTTGGAAGGCTCTGGCGTGAGAGCGGTCGGGTAAAGTGGACCATAGACACCGAGATCGAGAAACTCGCGGCGGATCTGGCCGATTGCCTGGCCGAGCGCACACCCGGGATGGACCCGCGCCTGCGCAAGGGTCTGGCGGACTGGACGATGCGCCTGTCAGGATTGGCCATCGGACGCTGGGCCGAGGGCGGCGCCGACAACCTGACCGAGGCGCTGGACGCGATCTGGGAGGAGCAACTCGAGGTGGCGCGTTACCTTCTGGCTTAGGCGGGCGCCCGGGGCGCTGCGGGGGCCAGGGTGACTCGGGAGGCAGACACGTGAAGCCGGCGACAATTGCGCGGCAGGATCTATATTGTTTCCCACGTGATCGCGTTTTTTCCGGCCTTTCAGGAAATCCGCGCTGAGGTCCCCCGCGAACACGGGTTCTTGTTCCCATTTGCAAAGCAGTTTTCTGGAAATGTGTCACCAACGGGGCATCTGTCCCGGCGGCCCAAGAGATCTCTGACCCGCGCAGGGGGCGCAGCATGGGACCATTCGCCTTCCTTCTCTTTGCCGCCGTTGGCGTGGCCGCCTTCACCTATTTCGGCGATGACGACGACGATGACGGCGCTGTGTCCGACGGGCGCGATCCGGATCTCGAAGAGCCGCAGGTGATCTCGGGCACCGATGGGGACGATATCCTGAGCGGCATCAGCGCCCCACCCGAACCTGGGGCAGAGCCCGGCCCCCCGCAGCCGCCCGTCCGGATCCTGGCCGGCGCCGGTGACGACGTGCTGGCCGGCGATGATGGCGATATCCTCGAAGGCGGGCCGGGCACCGACCTGTTCGAGGTCATCGTCGACGGACCCGAGGACGCCGCGCCGGTCGTGATCGAGGACCTAGACTTTACGCTGGACGACCTGCAGGACAATCCCGACCGCGTGCTCTTCATCCAGAGCGACGGGCAGGTGGTGCCCTATCGCGGCGTGCTCGAGGCCGGGCTGATCGCCGAGGAGAACGAGGACGGCGATGTCGACATCCTGTACGACGACCGCGTGGTGGCGATCATCAAGGGCTACTCGGCCGAGGATCTGAACACCCAGTCGATCTGGGTCGGCAACTTCTCTCCCGCCGTGACCTCGCGGCTGGAGGGCGACGACATCTTCATCGGCGACCTCTACGACAACAAGGACGATGTGTTCGAAGGCGGCGGCGGCAACGACGTGCTGATCGGCGGCGACGGCAACGACCTGCTGGACGGCGGGCCGGGCAACGACGTGATCGACGCCACCGATCCGGGTGCGCCGGCCTCGACCGCGTTCGACTATGTCTCGGGCGGGGCGGGCGACGACGTGATGCGCGGCGACGACGGGGATTACATGTTCGACGTCCGCTACGACGACGACGGCGGCCTCGTGGTCGACACCGAGGGCACCGACATCTTCGAGGTGGTCGTGCCCGAAAGCGACGATGCCGATCCGGTCTTCGTCTTCGGCGAAAAGCCGGGTGAGGGGCTGCGCCTGAACGAGACGCTCTTCCTGCTGCATGCCGACGGCACCGAGCTGACGGACGAGGAGATCGCCGAAGATGTCGAGGTCGAGGATTACAGCGACGAGGGGCTTTTCGTCGTCTATTACCAGGGGAGACTGGCGGCCTATGTGATCGACACGCAATACGCGCTGGACACCTATGGCGAGGATCTGGCCCCCACGAACCCCGACGACGCGGGCGACAGCGTCGAAACCCCGACGGTGGACATCTCGGGCTTCGGGGCGGATGCCTTCTCCAGCCTCGAGATCGACGTGACCGGCGCGGTGGCGACCGGCAACGTGGTGCCGGACGCGCTTTTCGGGGCCAATGCCGTCTACAAGGTGAACACCGAACAGGGCGACCCGGTGCAAAGCTTCCGCGACGCGACCGACGCGCTAGAGTCTGAGTACATCCGTTTCCCCGCCGGCCAGGGCGACGGGCAGAGCGCGGATGACGACGGGGTCGAATGGCTCAACGTCGTCAAGATGGTGAAGGGCGAGGATGGCGAACCCGCGCTGCGTCCCGAACTGACCGATTTCCTCGACTGGGCGCGCGACCCCGATGGCGACGGAGATGCCTCGGACGCGAAGAAGGTCGCGCTGGTGATCCCGACGAAGTACCTCGATACCGACGCGTACCAGGATTTCGGTCCCGAGATCCGCCGCTTCACCGCCACGGTGATGGAAGAGTACGGCGACGTGGTCGATGCCTTCGAGATCGGCAACGAATACTGGGAGATGGGCGAGACCGCCTATGCCTCCAAGGCCAATATCGCGATCCGGTCGATCCTGCGCGGCTTCGAGGATGCCGGCATCGCCCCGGCGCAGGAACCCGACATCATCGTGCAGATGGGCACGCCCAACGCGGGGTCCGAATTCCACTTCAGCGTGGACGACCGCGGCTACATGGTCCGGGTCGAGGCGGCCAACCAGCAGATCATCGACACGCTTTCGGCCCAGGCCAAGGCGAATATCGACGGCGTGGTCGAGCATTACTATTACAACGAGAAGCTCGACATCTTCGAGGACGGCAGTTCAGAGGTCAACAACATCGATGTCGACTATGCGGTCTGGGAAGACGCCCTGGACCGGGACCTGGATCTTTACCTGACCGAGTGGAACCTCAAGACGTCGAACCTGCTGCAGAACGGTCTGAAGTACACCGGCGTGTTTTCCGAACAGGTGGAATACGCCGTCACGCTTGGCGCGGACGTGGCGCATATCTGGGCGGTGCAGCACAACACCACCACCGACCTTGCCGGTGCCTCGGGCGATGCGGTGCTGCTGGATGACGGCGACCGGGTCGTCAACACGATCCGTGGCGCCACCTACGATCTGATGCGCGACAGCCTGCCCGGGATGGAGAACCTGGAGCTGGACTATACCGGCGGCGACGGTGCGGTCGAGATCAACGGCTATTACTCGGACGAGAAGGTCGTCTTCTACGTCGCCTCCCGCGTGGCCGAGGAGACGCACCTGGATCTGGACCTGTCGGCCATCGTGCCCGAATTCGAAAGCGGCAAGGCGGTGCGGGTGAGCATCGATACCTCGAACACCAGTTCGGACGGGATCCATTTCGTCCAGGGCGAAGGCAAGGTGGAGGCCGAGTACATCATCGTCGGCGGCGAACGCTTCTACTACGGCGAACATGACACCCGGGCCAAACTGACGGACTACACCTTCGACAGCAACGAGCTGAGCTTCGACCTCAAGCCCTACGAGATGGCCGAGCTGACCTTCTTTTTGGGCGAGGGACAGGGCGGGCAGGTCGGGCAGACCGTCGACGACAGGCAGATCATCGGGACCAGAGGCGACGACGATCTGGTCGGCGGCGCGGGCAACGACCGGATCTTCGGCCGGGCCGGCGACGACAAGCTGACCGGCGAGACGGGCAACGACCTGATGAACGGCGAGGACGGCAACGACCGGCTTTATGGCTGGGCCGGCGACGACGAACTGATCGGCGGCGAGGGCAACGACAAGCTGGCCGGCCACCAGGGCGACGACCTGATGAAGGGCCAGAAGGGTGCCGACCGGCTGCTGGGCGGCGTGGGCGATGACGTGATGAACGGCGGCATTGGCGAGGACGAGCTGCGCGGGGGCCCCGGCGCCGACAGCGTCACGGGCTGGACCGGGCGCGACACCTTCGGCTATGCCGAGGACGAAATCGCGCTGGGCGACCGGATCGAGGATTTCACGCCCGGAGAAGACGTAATCGAGCTGGAATTCGACGACGTGAAGTCTCTGGACGACCTGGCTTTCCGCTACGAAAAGGACGGGCAGGGGGTCGAGATCAAGGTCGGCAACCACGGCTTCATCCTGGTCGCGGGGGATTTCACACGGGCCGACATCAAGATGGCGTCGAACTTCGTCTTCCGCTGAGCAGCGTTCGGCGCGCCCGGGGCGCGCCGCGGGCCTCAGAGCCGCTTGACCATGAAGACCCGCAGCCGGTCATCCATCCCCTCGGGATGCGGGCCGACCGCGTTCACGCGAAAGCCCAGCCGCGAATAGAAGGCGACCAGGTGGGTATAGCATTGCGCCGTCTGCAGGTGCAGCACCCGCGCACCCTGCGCCCTTGCATGGGCCTCGATCGCGGCCACGGCACGGGCGCCCAGACCCGATCCCTGCGCCTCGGGCCGCACGCCCAGCACGTCAAGCTTCATCGACCGGCCCTCGGGCTTCAGCACCGCCGCGCCGGTCCGGCTCTCGTCCAGCCAGAAGCATTCGCCCGCCGCGATCCGCGCGGGCACCCAGTCATAGGGGCCGGGCTGGTCGCGCCCCAGCCCCCGGGCATAATCGGCGAAGGCCTGCGCCAGCAGATCGGCCAGGGCCCCGGCGTCTTCGGGTTGTACGGGCGTCAGCGTCATGACTTGCGGAAGACCATCACCAGGCCGCGGTCGTCCGCGTGGGGGTGGTCCTTGTTGGTGTAGATTTCGATTTCCACAAACCGCAGGGGCGAGATCAGGCCCCTGGCCTGCATCGTCGCCAGCGCCGAGCCGAAGCCCATCCCGTCCATCACCGGCGGGATCGTTCCGCAGACGAACAGCCCGCCGGGCCGCACGATGCGCAGCAGTTCCGGAAAACAGGCGGGGCCGACATGGCCATGGGTGAAGGTCCCGCAAGAGATCACGCCGCCATAGCCGTCGTCGGGCAGGTCGATGGGCGCCAGCAGGTTGCCCTGGATCAGGTCACGGTAGATGGACTTGGCCGCCGCGATCTCCAGCATCTCGGGGGTGATGTCGAAGGCATCGACCGTCTCGCCCTGCAAATGTTCGGCCACCAGCCCGGTGCCGGCGCCGATGTCGAGGATCGGCGTGTCGCCATTGCTTTCTGACAGGTAAAGCTCGGCAATGCGCTGCGGGGCGACAAAGCCCCAGTCATCGGCAAAGCTGTCGTCATAGGTGGCCGCCCACTTGCCATAAAGGGCGCGGGCACTGTCGGGACCGTCTATCGTATAGGCGCGGTCCAGGTCGTAATCGTGCATGGTCAGCCTTTCGTAACGTCCACCCGCCCGCGTTCGAAGGCCGGGATCCGCGATTTGCGGTCGGGATCCAGCGAGGGGATCGCGGCGAGCAGGGTCTTGGTGTAATCGTGCTGCGGGTTCGCGAAAAGTTGCCTTGTCGGTCCCGCCTCCACAATCTCGCCCAGGTAGATGACAGCCACATGATCACAGACATGGGCCACGACCGAAAGATCGTGGCTGATGAAGAGAATGGTCAGGTCGAGGTCGCGCTGAAGCGATTTCAGCAGGTTCAGGATATCGGCCTGGATCGACACGTCGAGGGCCGCGACACATTCGTCGGCCACCACGAATTTGGGTCGTGCAGCCAGCGTGCGCGCGATCGAGATCCTCTGCCGCTGCCCGCCCGAGAAGGCATGGGGATACCGGCGCAGGTGTTCCAGGTTCAGCCGGCATTTCGAGGCGATGTCGCGCACCATCTCGTCGGTCTCGGCGCGGGATTTCGTCAGGCCCAGCAGCTCGATCGGCTCCGCGATGATGTCGCGCACGGTCATGCGCGGCGACAGCGCGGCGTAAGGGTCCTGAAAGATCAGCTGCGCATGCTTGCGATAGGCCTTCTCCTGCCGCTTGGACATGGCGCCGACATCGAACTGATCGGTCCCGTTGTCATAGATGATCTGCCCGCCGGTGATCGGCGCGGCCTTCAGGATCGCGCGGCCCAGCGTGGTCTTGCCCGAGCCGCTTTCGCCCACCAGCCCGACGAAACCGCCCCTGGGAATATCCAGCGAAACGTTGTTCACCGCCTTCAGCATGTCCGCATCGCCCAGGATGCGGCGGCCCAGCGGATAGGCGACGGTCAGGTTCTCGATGCTCACCAGCGGTCGGGTCATGCGCGGCGCTCCGGCGTGGCCTGGGGGATGTCTTCGGGGAAGAGGGCGGCGTAATGGCCGGGCGAGACCTGGCTCAGCGGCGGCACCTCGGTCTCATAGCGCGAGCCGGGCGCCAGCGTCGGGTTGCGCGGGTGAAAGACGCAGCCCGAGGGGCGTTCCAGCGGCGAGGGGATATCGCCCGGGATCGGCACCAGCGGCGCGTCGAGATCGTCCAGCTGGGGCAGGGCGCGCAGCAGCCCCTGCGTATAGGCATGGGCCGGATGGCGGATCACGTCGCGGACCGGTCCCATCTCCATGATGCGGCCCAGGTACATCACCGCCACACGGTCGGCGACCTGCGCGATCACGCCCAGGTCATGGGTGATGAACAGGATCCCCATGCCGAATTCCGCGACAAGCTCGCTCATCAGGTCCAGCACCTGCGCCTGGATCGTCACGTCCAGCGCGGTGGTCGGCTCGTCGGCGATCAGCAGCCTGGGCTTGGTGGACAGCGCCATGGCGATCATCGCCCGCTGGCGCATGCCGCCGGAATATTCGAACACATACTGGTCGATGCGCCGGGCCGGCTCGGTGATGCCCACGCGATCCAGCATGTGGATGGAATACTCGCGCGCCTCCTTCTTGCCCATGTCGGTATGGATCAGCAGCTGTTCCACCATCTGCGCGCCCACGGTGATCGCCGGGGCGAAGCTCGCCATCGGCTCCTGGAAGATCATCGAGATCGCGCCGCCGCGAATGGGGCGCATGTCGCGCTCGCGCTTCAGCGACAGCACCTCCAGCGGGTCGCCATAGCCGGTATCGAGCCGGATGTGGCTGTGCGCGCCATAGACCGTGTTGCGCCCGTTCAGCTGCATCAGCGCCTTGGCGGTCACCGACTTGCCCGATCCGCTTTCGCCGACGAGGCCCAGAACCTCTCCGGGTGCGATGTCGAACGAGACATTGTCGACGGCCGTCACAAGGCCCTCGTCGGTGCGGAACTTGATGTCCAGGTCCTGGACCGAAAGCAGCGTCATTTGTGCGCCTCCGAATAGGGATCGGCCGCGTCGCGCAACCCGTCGCCGACGAAAACGAAGGCCATGACAAGGGCGATGAAGAACAGAACCGGAATGAAATACCATTGGTAGTTCAGCAGCACGTCGGCGCTGGTGGTGTTCTGCAGCAGCACGCCAAGCGAGGTGACCGGATCCTTCAGCCCGAGGCCGATGAACGACAGCGCGGTTTCCGACAGCACCATGTAGGGAAAGGAGATCACCAGATCGACGATGATGTAGGAGGTGAAGGACGGCAGCAGGTGGCGCGCGATGATATGGCCCGCCGAGGCACCGCAGAGCCGGGCGGCCAGCACGTATTCCTGCGTCCGCTCCACCAGCAGATGGGTCCGCACCCGGCGCGCCAGTGTCGGCCAGCCGATGAAGCCGAGGATGATGGAGATGAAGAAGAACCTCTGTTCGGCCGACCATGTGTCGGGGACAAAAGCGGCCAGCGCCATGAACAGGGGGATCGCCGGCACCACGCGGATCGCATCGGTGACCATCTGCAGCGCGCCATCGACAAAGCCGCCGAAATAACCCGCCACGCCCCCGATGATCAGCGCCATGACGAAGGAGATCAGCACGCCCAGAGTGCCCACCGCCATCGAGGTGTTGATGGCGTGCAAGGTGCGGCTGAAGATGTCCTTGCCCAGGTCGTCGGTGCCGAAGAGATGGACGTAGCCCTCGTCCACGCCGAAAAGATGCAGGTTTCCGGGGATGCCGAACATCCGGTAGGCGTCGCCGCGCACGAAGAATTCGATGTAGCGGCGATCCTCGGTGTCGATGGTGGTGACCCATCGGAAATTGGTCTCGACCGAACGTTCGCGCTTGATCCCGTAGATGAAGGGCCGTGCCGAACATCCCGCGTCGTCGCAGAAGCGCGGGATCTGGGGCGCGCCGTTGGTGTAATCCTTGTCGGCGCCGGCGATGGTCGGGTTGTAGGGCGCGACGAAGTCGGAAAACAGCCCGACCAGGATCAGGAACAGCAGCACGCCGGCCGCGATCATGGCCGAGGTGTTGCGCCGGAAGCGGGCCCAGATCAGCTGCCGCTGGGAGGCGGTGTAATAGGCCTCGCGGCGTTTCTGGTCGATGACGGCGGATTTGGCCATGCGATTACCCCATCACCGATTTGCGGACCCGGGGGTCGATGAAGGCCAGGGCGATGTCGGTGACGAAGTTCAGCGCGACGATGGTGGCCGTGAGCAGGAAGATGATCGCGCCCGCAAGTTGCTGGTCATTGGACCGCGCCAGCGCCTCGAGCAGCAGCGCGCCGGCCTCGGTCAGCGTGAGGATCACCGCGACGATGGGCAGCTCGTTGAAGATCCGGTTCAGGTCGAAGCCCAGCGAGTTGACGATCGGCCCCAGCGCGTGGCGCGCCGGGTAGCGCCAGCGCAGCTGCCGGCCATAGAGGCCCCGCGCGCGGGCGGCGGTGACGTAGAGCTTGTCGTTCTCGTCCAGCATCAGCGCCCGCACCGTCTGCAGCGCGAAGGCCGTGGCCGACCAGCCCAGGATGAACACCGGCAGCCAGGCGCGCGACAGGAAATCCAGCAGCTTGGCAAAGGACCAGGGCGCGTCGCGGAACTCCTTCGAGAAGAGGCCCGACATGGAATCCCCGAAATAGACGGTCGCCACCAGCATGATCATCAGCGCTAGAAGGAAGTTGGGCATGGCCAGGCCCAGATAGGAGAAGAAGCGCAGCAGGTTGTTGATGACGGGATTGCGGGACGAGGCCGCGTAGATCCCCACGGGGATCGCGATCAGGTAGGCCAGGAACAGCGAGGCGAAGCAGATCGCCGCAGAGATCATGAACTTGTTGCCGAGCAGCTGGCTGATGCCGACGCGCAGGATGCAGCTTTCGCCGAAGTCCCCCACGAAGGCCCCGGCCACCCAGGTGCCCCACCGCACCACGAAGGGCCGGTCCAGCCCCAGACGCGCGCGCTCGGCCTCGATATCGTCGCGAGTCAGGTTTTCGCCCTGGGTGTTCTTGTAGGCCAGGTAGCGTTCGGCGCAGTCGCCGGGCACCAGTTCCATCAGGGAAAACACGATCAGCGACACCAGAAGAAGCGTCGTTATGGCAAGCGCCGCCCGGATCGCGACGAAGCGGATGAAATTGGCCATAGGCCTGTCCCTGTCTTTATTATTTCAGGCGAGTGTTTCAGAGCCCTCTCCCGTTGGGCAAGGACCGGGTGGTTGTCCCACCCGGTCCTTGCGTCATCTGCCCGGGAAGAAGGCTCAGTTGTCCTCGGCGAGGAACCACTGCGTCGGACGGTAGGGATAGGTCCGGTAGTACTCGTAGCTCCAGGTCTGGAACTCGGGCACGTTCTTCAGCCCGTTGCGGACATAGATCGGCGCCGGCGCGTTGACCGTACCGATGAACAGCATGTTGTCGGCGAAGTTCTTCGCGATCCGCTTGCCGATCTCGGCGGCCTCGTCCGAGCCGGGGATGGCCTGCTGGAACGCGTTGATGTCGTCGATCATGTCCTTGGCGTATTGCGGCGGTTCGATGCCCGAGGCGCCGTCGCTGTCGATCCATTCCGCCCAGCTCATGCCGACGCGGTGATCGAAATACGACCCGTAGGGCGGCACGAAACGTTCCGAGGACCCCAGCGCGATGGCGACCGGCGTGCCCTGCTGCCAGATCTGCACGTCAAGCTCATTGGCCGATTGCGCGGCGCGGTACTCGTCGGGCGTGACCTCCTTCACGGTGGTGTTCATGCCCACGTCGGCCCAGTATTGCGAGACGAGTTCCACGACCTCGCCGCCGATGCCCTGGGTCGAGAACTGCAGGTTCAGCGTGATCTTCTCGCCATTCGGCAGATCGCGGAAGCCGTCGCCATCGGCATCGACCATGCCGATCTCGTCCAGCATCGCCTTGGCCTGCTCGGGGTCATAGCCGGTGCCCGCGTCGATAAATTCGGCCGCGAACTCGGGAACGGGCGAGAAGCCCAGGTAGGTCTGCGGGGTGCCCAGACCGAAAAAGGCGATCTCGTTCAGCTCGTCGCGGTTGATCGCCAGCGACATCGCCCTGCGGAAGTCGATGTTGTTGAAGACCTCGCGCTTGGTCTCGTCCGTCGAGGTGACGTTGAAGGAAAACGCCGGCAGCGCGATGGTCGGCTTCAGCTGGATCGTGTAGCCGCCCTTTTCCTGGTTTTCCAGAAGGATCGGCGCCGAGGGCAATTGCAGCGATTGCGACTTGTAGTCGACCTCGCCATTGACCAGCGCCAGCACGCGGACCTCGTTGTCGTTCTTGTAGACCTCGTCCTGCCGCGAGATATACGGCAGCTGTTGGCCCGTGGTGTCCACCTGGAAGAAGTAGGGGTTGGCCACCAGCTTGCGGCCCTCGGTGGTGTCGGCGACGTAGATGTGGCTCTCCAGCGTGGGCTGGGTGGCGTAGGGCAGGGTCTCTGCCTTGGCCGGGTCGCGCAGCATCGGGCTGGGCGTGTCGGTCCAGTCGGAGGCGCCATAGTAGAAGTTGATCGCCTCGTAGCCGTTTTCGAACCCGTATTCCGCTGCCCTCGCATCGGCGTCGTCGGCGAGATCCGGGTGGAACTGGCCCAGGAAATGCGCGGGCTGGAAGGGCTGGGCGTAGGAGGTGGCGAAATGCGCCAGCAGGCCGGGTTTCGGCGCGGCGAGGATCAGCTTGAAGGTCTGGTCGTCGATGACCTCGACCTCGATCGGCTCGCCGCCGGCCAGCACGTAATCGCGCGGCTTCTCGATGATGTTGCTGTCGAGCGCGAGGTTCTCGAAGTAGAACCGCACGTCTTCCGAGGTGAAGGGCGCGCCGTCGGACCACTTGTGGCCCTCGCGCAGGGTCATCGTCAGCTCGGTGAAGTCGTCGTTCCATTCCCAGGACTTGGCGACGTTGGGCACGATGGTCGCGAGGTCGTCGGCATAGCGCACGAGGTTGACGTGGCGCACGGACAGGAAGTCCGAGGTGCCGGCCTCGGTGGCGTTCGACAGGGCGTCGAAGGTGCCGCCATAGGTGCCGATCGCGTCATAGGGGACCACGACCAGCGGCTCCGAGGGCAGGCGCTCTGCCAGCGGCGGCAGTTCTGGGTTGCCCTGGATCGCGGCGTTCAGCTCGGCAATCTCGGGATTGGCCGAGAACTCCATCTCGCATCCGGCGGCGGATTCGAATTCTTCCAGGTCGTATTGCTGGGGGAAGGCGCCGGGCGCGATCCCCTGGTCGTCGGCCAGTGTCATCGCCGGGCAGGCCGCATGGGCCGCACCGGCGATCAGCAATAGTGCCGTGGTGGTCAGAAAATGCCGTGTCATGGTTTCCCCCTGTGTCGATTATCTTGGGGCCTAGTGGCCCTGCACGACGTTTTTGTGACGCTCACCGTCATATTGGAACCATGGCGAAGGCGCGAAGCCCCCGGTTTCGCGGCATTTTCCGCAATCGCCCTTTTCTTGGGCTGAACCGGCTCAGTTGAATTCGATCTCGAGCAGCCGGCCGTCGGTCGCGAATTCCGCCTCGAAGCGGCGGCCGTCGCCGGAGACACCGTCGATCTCGATCTTTCCGTCGTCGAACTCGATCTCGTGGAACATCGTATCGTCATCGATAAGCCCGTGCTGCAGGATCGCCGCCGGCAGCAGCGCGGCAACGCCCGAAAGCGGGGCGCCATCGCGGGTCGTGGCCTCGATCTCTTCCAGCCGGGGCGTGTCCTCGCCCTCCAGTTCGAATTCCAGCACTTCGCCCCCGGGCAGCCGCCCGATCAGGGTCGGCCCGCCCGGGGAGGACCGCCAGGTCACATCGTTCAGCGAAAGCGCCTGGGCAATGGCGGCGACGGGCTGGGGCATCTCCGCCTGGGTGGCATGCAGCGGCAGCGCGGTGGCGCCGGACAGAAGGGCGGCAAGGCCGAGACGGACAGGGAAGTGGAACGGCATGGGTTGACCTGTGGTTATTGGATTGCGGGCACGAGTGCGACCGACCGTGGCCTGGGCTGGGCCGGGTCGCATGGGTGAGGTAATCCTTTCGCGCCCCCGACCAACCGATGCGGACGCGCGGGACGGACAAGGAGATTGAAAAATTCGTGATGGGCAGAGGTCGTGCCGGATCATCGACCCCGTTGCACGCCGCGACGACGGCTAGGACGGGCAGTACGATTCGCCCTGTCGGTTCGCGCGGTGGGCGGCGGACCCGCCTCAAGACCAGCCAGGTCAAGAGTTTGGCCGGCGGCGGCGGGCAGGTGTCAGCCCGGTCATCGGCGCGGGCTGGAACGCGACCTGCCTCCCGACATGTCCACGGATGTCTGGGGGCAAGTATATGAAATTACTTTCATTTTAATGGATGATGGAAATTTCGGGCTGATCTGAACCCGCCCGCGACCTGCTGGTGTCCCGGCGCTTCGGGCGGGGTCGCGTGGTCTGCGGCGTAGGGTGCAGGTGCATTTTATGCATCGTGCGGGGAAAATTAGGTTTTCGAAAAGGAGACTTGCCTAACGTCATGCGGGACTATGGCGAACGAGGGATATGTAAATGCGTTTTTCCAAACGAACGGCAAGGAAGGACACGCTGCCGGGATCGATGGCCTTGTCGACGCTGGAAAACGCGATCGACGCGGTGGTGGTGATCGACACGGCAAACTGCGTCATCTTCTTCAATGCCGCGGCCGAAGAGCTTTGGGGCTATCGCCGCGAGGAGGTGCTTGGCCATAACGTCAAGATGCTGGTGCCGAGAGAACACCAGCCTCCGCACGACAATTACGTGGAAACCAACCGCCGTACCGGAAACGACAAGATCGTCGGCTCCAGCCGCGACCTGCAGCTGGTGCGCAAGGACGGCACCGAGGTGTCGGTTTCCCTGGCCCTGTCGAAGATGCGTGTCGGCAATTCCTTTGCCTATGCCGCCTTCGTCCGCAACATCAGCGAGGAATACGCCGCGCTGGAAAGCCTTCTGGGCCAGGTCAGTTTCAGCGCCGACAACGTGCTGAGCGGGTGTACCGACCTCTCGGGTGCGGTGTCGAAGGTCAGCGAAGGCGCCACCGAGCAGGCTTCGGCCGCACAGGAGGCCAGCTCTTCGATGGAGGAGATGACAGCCAATATCCGCCAGAACGCCGAAAACGCGGCCCAGACCGAGAAGATCGCCAACCGCTCGCTGGAGCAGGCGCGCGCCTCGGCCCGGATCGTGCAGGAGGCGGTGGAGGCGATGAAGACCATCGCCGAAAAGATCAACATCATCCAGGAGATCGCCCGCCAGACGGACCTTCTGGCGCTGAACGCGGCGGTTGAAGCGGCGCGGGCCGGAGCCCACGGGCGCGGCTTCGCCATCGTCGCCGCCGAGGTGCGGCGCCTGGCGGAACGCAGCCAGATCGCCGCAGACGAGATCGTGTCCCTGTCGCGCTCGACCGCCGAGACATCGGGCAAGGCCGGCGACGAACTGACGTCGCTTGTGCCGGAAATCCAGCGCACCGCCGACCTGGTGCAGGAGATTTCGGCCGCGACGCAGGAACAGCGGATCGGGTCTGAACAGATCAACTCGGCCATCAGCGAGCTGGACCGCGTGATCCAGGCCAATGCGGGGGCAGCTCAGAAGGCGGCGGGGACGACCTCGATGCTGACCGAAAGCGCGGAGACCCTGCGTGACCTGATCGACGGGTTCCGCGACGAGGATGGCAACCTCGTGCGCACCCAGGATGCCGCAGAGGCCCGGGCCGCCTGACCCGGCAGGGCCACCGTGGACAGTGCAGCGGCGCGTCCCTTCGGGGCGCGCCGTCTGTCGTTTGGCCCCTGTGGCGTTGTGGCCCTTGCGGGCCGGTCCTGCGCGCGCTGCGCCTGCTTGCCGGGGCGCGCCGTCGCTTCGCTCCGGCGCGCCCCGGCCCGATGGTCCCTTGAGGCGCCTTGGCGCTTGGGCGCGTCTGTTGTTAGGCAGGTCTGTTGCGTGTGGAAGGCGGTGGGGGCAGCAGGGCTGCGGCCCCAAGGTGGCGCCGAGACAGGTCCGGCGGTGCCGCCACGCTCAGAAGAGCATGTCGTCGATGTCGTCGTCACCGCCGGTTGCGGCCGGCGCGGCCTGCGGGGCCACGCGGGTTTCGATACCAGGGACACCGGCGAAGACAGCGGCATGGACCTCGCGCTCCTCCTCCATCGTATAGGTGTCCCAGATCGCGTCGATCCGCCGGGGATCCGGCGCGCCGCTGACCGGAAAGCTGTCTTCGAGCAGTTGCGCGAATTCCGACAGGCGCGCGCCCACCTGTTCGACGCGGCCCATGCTGGCCGAGACGGCCTCGACCATCTGAAGCAGCGAATCCGCGCAGGCGCTCGATGTCTCGCGCATCTCGTTCATCGCGTCCAATCGGCGCTCGCCGGCGGCGATCTGACCCTGGGCCTCGGCGACCCGGTCCTGCAACGCCTCGGTCGTGCCGATCAGGTCGCCCTGCGCGGTCTCGCTGACAGAGGTGATCCGGGCGATCGTGTCGCGTGCCTGGTCCACGGATGTGAGGCAATCCGAGGCGATCTGGCGGACCTCCTTGGACAGGACCTTCATCGGCCCGCTGGCGTGACTGTAGCGGTTCGACACCAGCATCGAGTTGAACGAGGCCAGCGCCAGGTTCTTCGACGCGATCTTCAGCCCGTCGAAACTGCCTGCCGTGGCCACTGCCATTTCGGCGGCATTGGCGGCCTCGGATCGCGCGGACTCGACAACCGCCTGCACGGCGGTCAGCTCCGCGGTGACCATCTGCGCCAGCTCGGCCCGGGCCGACAGCGCCTGACGAATGGTGGCGGCCAGCTGGCCCTCGGAAAAGACGCGGGCCCCGGCGTGGCCGAGGTCGGCCAGCAGCCGGATCGTTGCGCGCACCTCGCGCGAGACGCCGTCGATATCCTGCGCACAGCGGCGGGCCTGGGCCGCGGCAAGCCGCGCCACGTGGGCATCCGGCGCGACGACCATCGGCGCCAGGTGGTCGAGCCGCTGCGCCAGCCGGTCCGAGAATTGCAGCGCGGTCACGAATGAATTCAGATGCGTGCGCCCGTCGCGGGTCAGCCCTCGGGCGCGATCCGACAATTCGGCCGCGGCGCGGCTCTCCTCTGCCGTGAGCTGGCTCAGGGCCTCACGCGAGGGGGCGATGCGGCTGGGCATTTCGCCCAGAGCCGAGGTGGCGCGGCTGGTGGTCGTCAGGAGCTGGCCACCGCGGTCGTCGAGATGGCCCAGGTGGCCGGTCACGGTCTCGGCCGAGTCCTGAATGCTCGACGCGGTCTGGCGCAGCTCGTCGATAAAGGTTTCAAGGTTGTCGAGCCCAAGCGAGGCGATCGTCGTGCCCATCAGCGAGGCGATCGCGGTCAGCACGTGGCCACATTTGTCGATCGAGGCAAGATCGGCCCGGGCGGAGCGAAGCCGGCCACGCGCCTCGGCGCTGACAGCCAGCTCCGAAAACCGGCACAACGCCGCGCCCAGCTGCCGCACGTCCTCTTCCAGCGTGCCGATCAGCGCATCGCTGCCGTCGGCCTCCCCGACGAGGTCGGCGAACCGGTCGAGGTTCCCGCAGATCTCGGTATGCAGCTCGCGGATGCGGCCCATCTCCTCGACCACGGCGCCGAAGGCCGACACCGCTTCAGAGGTCAGCTGGCGCGACAGGTCACCGTGATCGGTCACCGTGTCGTGTCCCGCCCGAGCCTGGCCCGGGTCCCGGTCCTGTTCCTGAATCATGGCTGCGCCGGCGCTTTGGCCGAGGTCAAATGCCTGCATGTGTCATCTTCCCGCTCCTTGAACTGCAGTCTTGGCGGGCAGGCGTGAACAAGCGGTAAAGTCGGATCGCGGGAATAGGCCAAATTCTAATTTCAGGAGAACCATGCCTTAAGGTTTTTCACGGAGAACTACCCTGAACGTCCGATCCGCGGCGTGCCTCCACGGTCCAGCAGGGGAGCCGACATGAAACCCGACATGAAAGCCGACAAGAGCGCCGACAGCAAAGCCGAAACGACAGCCCGGGCGCGGCGCGCACCTGCGGCGTCCGCGAAGGCCGATGCCGTGCAAGAGGGTGACAAAACGCCCGCGGCCGCGCAGCAGCCGGCAAACATGTCCCTGCCCGGAGACCTGGAGGTCGCCGGCGCAGCGGAGGCCGCGGCGGGGCTGGCGGAGTGGCTTGGCCAGATCTCCCCGGACACCTGCGGGCAGGGTGACGGGGCCGACCCTCCGACCCTCGACATCACCGAATCGGCGCCTACGCAGGTCGCGCTGCAATTGCTTCTTCTGGCGGCCCGGTCGCTCGAACAGGCCGGCACGCCGGTCCGCTTCGGCCCGAACGCGGCCGTCCTTCTTGACCGGGCCTGTTGATCGCACCCGGCCCTGACACGCCATTTCCCGAGACGGAGTCCCCATGAGCAAGACCATTCTGACCATCGACGACAGCAAGGCGGTACGCGATATGGTGAGTTTCACGCTCGAGCCCGAAGGGTATCGCGTCGTGGGCGCCGAGAACGGGGCCGACGGGCTGGAAAAGCTGCGTGCCAACCGGCCGCACCTGGTGATCACCGACCTCAACATGCCCGTGATGAACGGGCTGGATTTCATCGAACGGGCGCGCAGTGACGCGGCCGGCAGCGGCATCCCGATCGTGATGCTGACCACCGAAACCGCGCCCGACATGAAGGCGAAGGGCAAGGCCGCCGGCGCCACCGGCTGGATCAACAAGCCCTTCGACGCCGACAAGCTGATCGCGGTCACCCGAAAGCTGCTGGGGTAGGACATGATCGAACAAGCCGTTGCCGCCTTCGTCCAGGAGGCCCAGGAAATCCTTTGCGAGCTCGAGGAGCTGATCCTCGGCCTCGAGGAACATAACGACGCAGCGACTGTGGATGCGATCTTTCGCGGGCTGCATACGGTCAAGGGATCGGGGTCGATGTTCGGCTACACCGGGCTCGCGCGGTTCACCCACCATTTTGAGAACGCTTTCGAACTGGTGCGGGCCGGTGAGCTGTCCGTCGACAGGACGCTGATCGACCTGTCTCTGGCCGCGCGCGACCAGATGGTCCAGTTCCTGGCGCTGGGGGGCGACGGCGAGCAGACGGAAGAGCTGCTAGGCTCGGACGAGACGACGGGGCTGATCGACCGGATCCAGTCGCTGACCCTGGCGGCAAGCCCGGCGGTATCGAAAAGCGCCGGACCGCGGCCGGGATCCGCATCCGACGCCGCGACGCAAGCGGTCAGCGGACAGCGCGAGACCTTCACGATCCGTTTCCACCCGCTGCCCGACGCGCTGCGCAACGGGATGCGTCCGGATCTTCTGATCCGCGAACTGGCCGAGCTGGGGCAGGCCGATATCCGCTATGATCTGCGCGACATGCCCGAACGGGACGGCAGCGATCCGACCGCGGCCTGGCTGACCTGGCTCATCACGCTCGAGACCGACCAGGGGCGTTCAGCGGTGGAGGAGGTCTTCATCTTCGCCGATGATGCCGATCTCTCGATCGAGCGGACCGAGGCGGAGGCGCCCGCCGCCGTCGCAGCGCCCGAATGCGCCCCGGAGGCCGAACGGGCAGGAGCCGAAGAGAAGCCGAAGGCGCCGGGCCGTATCGACGGCAAGAGCGAGAACATCCGAGTTGCCTCTTCCCGGCTGGACGACATGATGGACAGCATCGGAGAGCTGGTGATCGCCCAGGCCCGGCTGGATGCCGTGTCCGAGAAGCTGGGCAATTCCACGCTCGACGCCGTGGTCGAAGAAGTCGGGCGCCTGGTGCTTGGCCTGCGGGATGCCACCCTGTCGATCCGGATGCTTCCGATCGAGACGGTCTTCGGCAAGTTCCGTCGCGTGGTCCGGGATTTGTCGAACGAACTGGGCAAGGACGTGCGGCTGGTCACCCGGGGCGGCGAGACCGAAGTCGACAAGAACGTCATCGACCGGATCGGCGATCCGCTGGTCCACATGATCCGCAATTCCATCGATCACGGCATCGAAGCCGCCGCGACCCGCACCGCCGCCGGCAAACCTGCGCAGGGCACCCTGCGCCTGTCTGCCCGGCAGGAGGGTGGCGAGATCCTGATCTCGATCGAGGACAACGGCGGCGGGCTCGACACGGAGGCGATCCGGCGCAAGGCGGTGGAACGCGGGTTGATCGACGCCGAGGCCGAACTGACCGAGCGCGAGCTGCACCAGCTGATCTTCGAGCCGGGCTTTTCCACTGCTGACAAAATCTCTTCCGTCTCAGGTCGCGGGGTCGGCATGGATGCGGTGCGTAACACGATCGACAGCCTCGGCGGCAGCATCGACGTGATGTCGCGCCAGGGGCTCGGCACGCGGGTCACGCTGCGCCTGCCGGTGACCATGGCGATCATCGACGGGCTGCGGGTCAGGCTGGGCCGGTCGATCTATGTGATCCCGCTGTCTGCGGTCGAGGAATGCGTCGAGATGGACCAGGCCGAGACGGGCCGCACCTCCGGCCGTTCGGTCCTGCAGATCCGTGAACACGTGGTGCCCTACCTGGCGCTCGACCGCATCTTTGGCCTGCCGCCCAGCACCGAGGCACGGCGTCGCGTCGTCGTGGTCTGCGTCGGCGGCCAGCGTATCGGCCTGGTCGTGGATGACATCCTCGGCCAGGGCCAGACCGTCATCAAGAGCCTCAGCGCCTATCACCGCGACCTTCCCGGCCTTGGCGGCGCGACGATCCTCGGCGATGGGCGCGTGGCGATCATCATCGACGTCGCCACGCTCGTCCGCTGGGCCGAGGCGCGCCACAACGACACCCTCAGCAAGGTGGCCTGACCCATGAAACCCGATCATGCCGATGACACGGCGTCCATGCTGCTGATCTTCCGTCTCGAGGGCGAAAGCTTTGGCGTCAGCGTCGACAGCGTGCAGGAGATCCTTGATCCGCAGGACCCCACGCCGGTGCCCAATGCCGATCCCTTCGCCTACGGGCTGATCAACGTGCGCGGCGTGGTCGTCCCGGTGATCGACGTGCGCCGTCGCCTGCGCATGGCGCCGGTCGACCGCAAGGACACCACACGCATGATCGTGCTGGAGCACGAGATCGACGGCAAGATGACCAAGCTCGCCTTCTCCGCAGACGCGGTCGACACGGTGATCGAGGCCGATCTGACCGCGCTGGAAAAGGTCCCCGACCTGGGGGCGAGCTGGCCGCAGAGCTACCTGCGCGGCGCCATCCGTCGCGATGACGACCTGGTCGTGCTGCTCGACACCCAAACCCTCTTTGCCCCGGTCATGCAGTCCACCGCCGCATGAAAGGCCGTACCGTAATCAGTGATCCGAAACAGGATCCGGGAGTAACCTTATGACCATCAAGTCGAAATTGCTGGCGGCCTTTGCCGTTCTCCTGCTCCTGCTGGCCGTGTTGACGGGGATCGCGGTGACCCGGTTTGCGCAGTTCAACACCGCCCTGCAACGCATCGTCGACGAATCCGCCGAGGCCGCCCTGCTGCCCGTTTCGATGGAGGCGGAGCTGGCCGAGCTGGCCGCGACCCAGCTGCGCCAGGCCGTTCTGCCCGGCGCCGCGGCGGTCCAGGCCGCGCATGAGCGGATCCTGCAGCATCGCGCTACGCTGAAACGCCTGGAAGACAAGCTGGCGACCGTGGCCAAGCCCTCGGACGCCGCAGATCTCGCCGAGTTCGACACGGCGCTGGCCAAGATCGTGGCCCTGGAAAAGCAACTGCACGAAAACGCGCTGACCGGTGCTCAGGATCGGTCGCGTCGCGACCAGATGCGTACGCGCTCCGTCCTGCTTCTGCTGGGCCCGGTCGCCGAGGCTGTCCAGTCGGCGCAGGGGGCGCTGAACCGGGTGGCCGAGCGTCACCGTGCCATCATGACCGATGAAAAGGTCCGGGCAGAGGCGCTCTATCGCCGGGGCCTCACGATCGTCCTGGGCGCTGCCGCACTTGCGCTGCTGATCGGCGCGGGCGGCGCGCTGTGGATCTCGGGGGCGATAACCCGCGGGCTGCGCCGGGCCGGGCGCGTCGCGCAAGAGGTTGCCTCGGGCAATCCCAACGTCGATTGCACGCCCGAGCGCCGGGACGAGATCGGGGATTTGCTTGACACCATCGGCGAGATGAACGCCCGGCTTTCGGATATGGCCCGGGCCGCCGACATGATCTCCGCCGGGGACCTGACGGTGGATGTGCGCCCGCGCTCGGCCGAGGATCAGCTGGGCCTGTCGCTGCAGCGCATGGTGGCGCGCCTGCGCTCCGTGATGACGGAGGTCTGCACCAATGCCGCCAGCGTCGCCGAAAGCGCCATCGCGGTGAACGACACGGCCGAACGGCTCCAGGCCGGATCGACGCAGCAGGCCTCGGCCGCCGAGGAGGCCAGTGCGGCGATGGAGGAGATGTCGTCGAACATCCGCCATTCCACCGAGAACGCCGCACAGACCGAGAAGATCGCGACCCAGGCCAGCGCCGAAGCCCGCGACAGCGGAGAAGCGGTGGCCAAGGCGGTGGACGCGATGAGAACCATCGCCGAGAAGATCCTGATCGTGCAGGAAATCGCCCGCCAGACCGATCTGCTGGCGCTGAACGCCGCGGTCGAGGCCGCGCGCGCCGGCAGCCACGGCAAGGGCTTCGCCGTTGTCGCCTCGGAGGTGCGCAAGCTGGCCGAACGCAGCCGCAATGCCGCGACCGAGATCGGCCAGCTGTCGAGCGAGACCCTGAGCGTGAGCGAGATCGCGGGCAGGAAGCTGACCGATCTGCTGCCTTCGATCCAGCGGACCTCGGACCTGGTGCGCGAGATTTCCGCAGCGACGCGGGAACAGAGCATCGGCGCGGACCAGATCAACACGGCGATCCAGGAGCTCGACGCGGTCATCCAGCAGAACGCCAGCTCGGCCACCACCACAGCGGAAGTCAGCCGCAGCCTGGCCGACCAGTCGACCGAACTGCGCGCCTCCATCGCGCACTACCGGATTGGCCGGGGCGATGCCGCCGCACCCTCGGGCTCTGCCGCCGCCGCCTCGCCGCCGTCGAAACCGGCCGCCAAGGCTGCCGCGAAGCAGGGGCGGAGCACGCCCTCGGGCTCAAGCAAGCCGGGGACGGCCGACGCGAAGCCTGCGTCCTCGGCCAAGCGCAAGGCGTCCCCGGCGACAAGCCGGGCGGAGACGTCAGAACAGCCATCCACCCCGCCTGGACCCAGGCACGGGGCGACCGAGAAGGGGTATGCGCTCGACCTGCTCAGCGAAGACATCCCCGACAGTGAATTCGAACCGATGCCCCGGGCTTCCTGACGCGGGCGCCGGGGCTGGGCGGGGCCCGCGCCGGGGCGCGGCCAGGTACCGGCACCTTCCCGCCATCGCAGAAACGCCACCAGAAGATCCGAAGAGACCCACAAGGAAAGTGACATGACCGAGATGAGAGAGGCGGTGCTGGACCCCTTCGGATTTGACGAGGGCGGTGGTGATGACGGCGGCGAGGAGGACAGCCCGCCGCCCACGGTGCTGACCTTCACCCTCGGCGCGCAGATCTTCGCCGTGGATGTGCACCGCGTGCAGGAGATACTCGACCGTACCGCGATCAGCCCCTTGCCCAACGCGCCGCATGACGTGCTGGGCATGATCGATCTGCGCGGCCAGGGCATCGCCATTGTCGATCTCGCGAGCCGCATCGGCGCCCCCACCGCGAACAATGCCGATGCCCGCATCATCGTCTTCGAATTTCCCAACGGCGATCACTCCACCTCGCTCGGCGTGCTTGCCGAGAAGGTGTTGCGTGTCCGTGAAATGTCCGACAAGGACGTCGAACCGGTGCCCGAAACCCTGTCCGACTGGCGCTGTGACGTCGCCGGAGGCATGATCCGGACCGAGGATGGCATCGCCATGATCCTCGAAATCGACCGCATCCTCTGTGACGCCGGTCGGCCCGGCCCGTTCGATTTCGACTGACGCACCGCGATGACATTCATGCAGGGACCGCCGCCCGCGCAATCCGAACTGACGCCGGATCTGGCCCGTGCCATCGTGTCCCGGGCCGAACAGATCTCGGGCATCCGGATCGACGCGGGCAAGCTGGAATTCGTCCGCCTTCGGGTCGGCCGTCGGCTCGTTGCGCTGGGGCTCGACAGTTTCCGCGTTTACCATGATTTCCTCGCCCGGGATTCCGGCGGCGAAGAGGTCCGCCACCTTGTCGAGGCGCTGACCACCCATACGACCAGCTTCTTCCGCGAGCAGCGTCATTACGACTGGCTCGAGGAGGAAGGCATCGATTGCCTTCTGGAGGGGCGCGACCGCAGTCCTTTCGTGGTCTGGAGCGCGGCCACCTCGATCGGGGCCGAGCTCTGGTCTGCCGGCATGATCCTGGCCGAACGCAATGCCGCGGGCCGGCCGCCCGCGGACTGGCAGCTGATCGGGACCGATATCTCGGAACGGATCCTGCAGCGCGCCGTCACGGCGACCTATTCCGAGGAGGAAATTCCCGGCATCTCTCCCGCGCGCGCCGGGCGTTTCCTGTTGCGCTCGCGCAAACTGCGGGACCGGAACGGTTTCCCCGTCTATCGCATCGCCCCGGACCTTCGCGCCCGGGCGCGGTTCCAGAAGGCCAACCTGCAGGACCTGAAGGACCTTGCCAACTTTACCGCCGATATCGTCTTTCTGCGCAATGTGCTCATCTACTTCGATGAAGAGGGCCGCGACCGGGTCGTCAGCAACGTCGCCTCGCGCCTGCGCCCGGGCGGCATCCTCTTCACCGGCCATGCCGAGGCACTGGGGAGCCACCCCGCCTTCGAGACACTGCGCCCCACCATCTATCGAAAGGTGTGACCCATGCCGTTCGAGCGTCCGGGCCGCAAGCCCTACAAGGTCCTGATCGTCGATGACAGCGCCGTGGTGCGCCAGACCATGCAGGCGATCCTGTCCGCGGATCCGGAGCTTGAGGTTATCGGCACCGCCGCCGATCCGCTGGCCGCGGCAGTGCGCATCAAGAAGATGCTGCCCGACGTGATCACGCTGGATGTCGAGATGCCGCGCATGGACGGCATCACCTTCCTGCGCAAGCTCATGGCGCAGAAACCGATCCCGGTGGTCATGTGCTCCTCGCTGGTTTCCGACCAGTCCGAGACGCTCATGCAGGCGCTGGAGGCCGGCGCCGTCGATGTCGTCTGCAAGCCCGAGCTTGGCGTGCGCGAATTCTTCGAGGAAAGCTGCGACCGGATCCGCAGCGCGGTAAAGGCGGCCGCGCAGGCCCGGCTGAAGCCGCGCGCAGCGATGAAGGTGGAAAAGAAGCTGACCGCCGACGCCGTGCTTGCACCGCCCAGTGCCACCCGCGCCATGGCCCGCACGACCGAGAAGATCCTCGCCATCGGCGCCTCCACCGGCGGCACCGATGCCCTGCGCGAACTGCTGCAGGCGATGCCGTCGGACAGCCCGCCCATTGTCGTCGTCCAGCACATGCCGGGCACCTTCACCGGCGCCTTCGCACAGCGGCTCAACGGGCTTTGCGACATCACCGTGAAGGAGGCGCAGAACGGCGACCGGATGCTGCGCGGCCATGCGCTGATCGCCCCGGGCAACCTGCACACACTGCTGACCCGCTCGGGTGCCCACTATGGGGTCGAGGTTCGCGACGGCCCGCTGGTGTCGCGCCACAAGCCTTCAGTCGACGTGCTGTTCCGCTCGGTCGCGCGGGTGGCGGGCAAGAACGCGGTCGGCGTGATCATGACCGGCATGGGCGACGACGGCGCGCGCGGCCTGCGCGAGATGCGCGATGCCGGGGCCCGCACGCTCGGTCAGAACGAGGCGACCTGCGTGGTCTATGGCATGCCCAAGGAAGCGATGAAGGCCGGCGGGGTCGAGAAGGAGCTGCCGCTGGACCAGATTGCGCAGACGGCAGTGCGGCTGGCCAAGGATTGAGGAGGGATCGGAATGTTCGCCCGCAGGCAAGCCGCACTGGCGAGTGTCATGCCGGTCCGATGCGGGCGGAACCGGCGGCCGATTGGTGGGCCGATGAATGCGCCGATCCGTGGGCCGAAGCCATTGCAGCCATCGCACGACCGAAGACGGAAGGGGGGTTCGCCGGGGACCGGCGCAAACCGCTCAGAACAGCCCGGCCTCTTTCGCGATCATCGCCGCCTGGGTCCGGTTCTGCGCGTTGATCTTGCGGTACAGCTTTTTCACATGCAGCTTCACCGTCGGCTCCCGGATATCCAGGTCGCGGGCGATTTCCTTGTTGGATTTGCCCAGTGTCAGGCATTCCAGCACCTGCATCTCCCGGCGCGACAGCAGTTCGGCCAGGGGATGCGCCGGCCCGGCCTCGTCGTCGCGCAGGAAGCCGGGCGGCACGTATTGCTCGCCCATGGCCATGAACCGCACCGCGTTGACGACGGACTTCGCCGACAGGGTCTTGGGCAGGAACCCGGCCGCGCCGCCTGCCAGCGCCGCATCGGCGATGGTCCGGCTTGCCGTGCCCGAAATCAGCGCCACGCGCCGGGCGTTGGCCTGGGTCAGCATCCGCTTCAGCCCGGTCAGCCCGTCCATTCCCGGCATCGTGTAATCAAGCAGCACGAGGTCATAGGCCGGGCCCTGGCGCACCTTCGCCTCGGCCTCGGCATAGCTCGCGACGGTTTCCGTCTCGAACGCGCCTTCCCCGTCAAGGAACACCTGAAGCGTGTCACGCAGCAGGTCGTGGTCATCCGCGATCAGGATTCTCATGGTGCCTAGACCCGTGCTCACCGTTCGATCCTTCCGAACCGCATGTCTTTTTCCTCCCGGGGGTGGGCGAACCCGGGCCCCTGACGGGCCGATGCGCAGGGCAGGGGCCATGGTCGGACCAGGTGGTCTGGGACAAGGAAAGCATTGGTATCACGGGGTATGTCAATCCCCTATCGCCCCCCGTCGTCCCCCGGGCATCGCCTCGGGGCGGCCGCCTGGCGCTCCCGTCCGCGGGCCGGCGGGCAGACCAGCAAGGGCCCCGCGCTCCATTCGTCCGGACCGCGGCAAAGCCGATTTGACGTAACGTCAAACCTATCCGTCCGGATAGTACCCTTCCCCTGTCGCGACATACCACGGCCCCACCGGAGTATGCCATACATGGCATGACCGAACAGGAGACCCCCTTATGAGATGCCTGAGATCCCTAGCTGGCGCGACCATCGGCGCCTTGCTCGCCGCGCTGCCAGCCCTCGCGGACGAGTTGCCCGTGCCCGACGGGCCGGTCATCCTCACCGTCTCGGGCGAGATCGCGAAGGCCAACGTCGGTGACACCGTGCAGATGGACCTCGAGATGCTGCGCGCGCTTGGAGCGCGTGAGATCGAGACGACGACGATCTGGACCGAGGACATGCAAAGCTTCGTGGGCGTGTCGCTGTCGACTCTGATGGAGGCGGTGGGCGCCGCGCCGGTGACCATCCATGCCACGGCCATCAACGACTACGCTGTCGATATCCCCCACGAGGACTGGTCCTCGGGCGGACCGATGCTGGCCTACTATCGCAACGGCGGCCCGATGAAGGTGCGGGACAAGGGGCCGCTCTGGGTGGTCTATCCCTTCGATGAGGATCCGATGTATCGCAGCGAGGTGATCTATTCGCGCAGCATTTGGCAACTCGACCGGATCATCGTCGGCGACTAGACTGGGACGCGCCAGATAGCTCGGGCGGATCTCGTTCTGCCCCTTCATCCCGCGAAAGGCTGACGCATGGACGTGGCATCCTCTTCCGATCCGGTGTCGGACCGGACCGCGCCGGACCCGTCGGGCCCGCCCCGGACGGGGCGGCGCGGCCTGTTGGCCCGAACCGGGCCCGGGCGAGCGACGAGCCTGCCCACGATCACGGCGACGGTGGCGGCCTCGGCTGCGGTGGTGGTCTGCCTTGCGCTGTCGGCCTGGCTGGCGGTGGCCGTGCTGCGCCAGATCGACGGGCTTTCGGATTCCAAGTCCGACAACCTGCAATGGAGCCTGTCGCAGGCGCAGGTGGAATTCGACCGTTTCCGCCTGGCGCTGGAACAGGCGCGCCACGATCCCGCGGCCGTGACCGAGCTGCGCCAGACCTTCAACATCTTCTACGCACGTGTTTCGATCGTCGAACGGGGCAATGTCTTCCGCTCCATGGCGGGCGACCCCGCCTTTGTCGGGCCGCGGGCCGAAGTTCGCGCCTTTCTCGATGACAATGTCGACCTGTTCGACGGGCCGGACGAGGAACTGCTGGCCGCGGTGCCCGACCTGATCCCCCGTGCCGAGGCGGTGGGCGAGGATGTCCGGGCCTTCTCGCTCGCGGCGTTGCAGGCCTTTGCCCGGCTGTCGGACGAACGCCGCGCCAGCGTGCTGCGCCTGCTGGGCTGGCTGGCTGCGGTGCTGATGGCGACCATCGTCGCGCTGGGGATGCTCGCCGTGTCGCATTTCCGGCTGTTCCGCCTGGCCGAACGCCGCGCCGACGAGGTGGAGACCGCCGGCGTCCGGATGCGCACCATCGTCCAGACCTCGCCCCATGCCATCGTCGTGACGGATGATGTGGGCCGGATACGCGAATTCAACCCGGCGGCCGAACGCATCCTTGGGAATGACCGGGCAGAGGCGCTGAAGCGCGACATTGTCGATCTTCTGGTGCCACCGTCGGAACGTGCGCGGGCCCGGCTGGGGCCGTTCGCCTTCCTGTCCGAACACCGCCGCCCGGCGCGCGGGGAACGCAACTTTGAAATCGACCTGCAGGACAATGCCGGCAGGCGTTTCGCCGCCGAGCTGGCCATCGATCGCGCGTCGGCCGACCGGCCGATCTACGTCGCCCATATCCGCGACATCTCGCGCCGCAAGCGCGCCGAGGAAGAACTGATGCAGGCGCGCGACCAGGCGCTGGCCGGCGAGCGGGCGAAATCGGAATTCCTGGCGGTGATGAGCCACGAGATGCGCACGCCGCTCAACGGGCTGCTGGGCACGATCCAGCTGCTGAACGACCACCGCATGACGGAACGCCAGGCCGGGTTGCTGGCACGGATGAAGGGGTCGGGCGAGCTGCTGCTGGGGCTCGTGAACGACGTGCTGGACCTGGCCAAGTACGAGGCCGGCATGATGAAGGCCGATCGCAAGCCGTTCTCGCTCGAACGGCTGATGCAGGGGGTGGTGGACACCGCGGCGCCTATGGCGCGCAGCAACGGCAACGCGCTAGACTGGAGCTGGACGGGCCCGGCGCCGACCCACGCGCTGGGCGATGCGCGGCGGCTGCGCCAGGTGCTGCTGAACCTTGTCGGAAACGCGATCAAGTTCACCCGCAACGGCAGCGTGGAGCTTGAGGCCGAGTACATCAACGCCACCGAGGTGGAGTTCCGCGTGATCGACACCGGCATCGGCATCGCCGAGGCGGACCTGGAACGGATCTTCCACGATTTCGAGACGCTCGACAGCTCATATGCGCGCGAAGCCGGGGGCACCGGGCTGGGCCTTGGCATCTCGCGCCGCCTGATGCGGCTGATGGGCGGCGAGATCGGCGCCGAGAGCGGGCCGGGGGAGGGGAGCCTTTTCTGGGTGCGGCTCCCGCTGGAGCCGGTGGAGGCCCGGCCCGGTGCCGGCCAGACCCGGGACGGCGCGGCCGGTTGCGAAGACAAGCGCCTGCTCGATGTGCTGCTGGTCGAGGACAACGAGGCCAACCGCTTCATCGTGCGTGAGATGCTTGCGCTCGAGGGGCACCGTGTAGTCGAGGCAGAGAACGGCCGCGACGGGGTCGAAACCGCGGCGTTGCGGCGCTTCGACGTGATCGTGATGGATGTCTCGATGCCCGTCATGGACGGCACCGAGGCGACGCGGCGCATCCGTGCCGGCAACCAGGCCTCGTGCGACGTGCCGATCCTGGCGCTGACCGCCCATGCCCTGCCCGAGGAACTCGCCCGATTCCGCGAGGCGGGCATGACTGCCTGCATGTCAAAGCCGATCGACCGCGACCTGCTGTTGCAGACCCTGCAGGAACTGGCGCGCGGGGATCTGCCGGACGACACGCTGGACGCCGGGCCCTCGGACACCGGGGCCGACCGGCTTCCGCGGCTGCCCCTGCTGGACGAGGCGCTGCTCTCGGTCTTCCTGTCGCGGGTGCCCCAGGATCAGGCGGAGCGGCTGATGGCCCGGTTCCTCGACGAGACCGAGGCCGAGGTGCTGGCCCTGGCCGAGGCCGGCCTGGCGCCCGCGGACCTGGGGGCGCTCGCGCATCGCTGCGCGGGCTCCTGCGGGACCTACGGGGCCGAGGCGATGCGTGCGGCGCTGAAACGGATCGTTGCCGGCGTGAAGCTGGACAGCCCGCCGGACGAGGCGGAGCTGGCCGCGCTGGTCCCGCTCTGGCGGGATACGAGGGCGGCGATCACCGCGCGCCTGCGCGACCGGATGGCCGAGGCATGACGCGCGGAGCCGTCGGGGGCCGTTGACTGAAGTGGAGACGCAGGGGCAGGCCGACAGCGGGCAGGCGCCGCGCATTCTGCCGCGCACGGCGTTGATCGCCGCGATCCGCGCAGACGGCCACCGGATCACCCTGGTTCAGGCGCCCGCGGGCTTTGGCAAGAGCGTCCTCGCAGGGCAGCTGGCCCGCGCGGTGGGGGCCGCGCCCGTGCCCGGCCGGCCAGGCGCCTGGGACGGGCCCGGCTGGCGCATCCGCGACGGGGTGCCGCCCGAGACGCTCGACGGGCCGGAGCGGCTGGTCCTGCTTGTCCGTCCGGGACAGGTCCCGTCCGGCCTCGCGCGGGCCCGGCTTCATGGCGAGGTCGGGGACATTCCCGCCGCCGACCTGCTGTTTGCGCGCGAGACGCTGCCGCCCGGGGCCTGGGCGCGGTCGGCCGGCTGGCCGGTGCTTGTGGGCGCGCCCGAGGTGTCGGATGCCGACCTCACCGCCTATCTCGTCCACGAGGTGCTGGCCGACCTGCCGGCCGATCGCCTGCTCGCCGCCACCCGGGGCGAGACCGACGATCTGCGCGCGCGCATCCCGCCGCTTGCCCTGGCCGACGCGCCGCTTCGCGCGCTGCTGCCCGGCGCCGTCGAAACCGCCCTGGCGGCGCGGCTGCTGGAGGACGGCGCCGCCGCGCTCGGCTGGTCCGAGAACGTCCTGCCGCCGCGCCCGCGCCTTGCCGCGCGGCTGATCCGCACCGCGCTGGCCGCCGGCGACAGCGGGACCGCGCTGGATCTGTTTCGCCGCTCGGGCGGCTGGCACCTGTTCTATGCCCTGCCGCCACGGGATTTCGCGGCCCTTGTCGACGACATGCCCGCCGAGCTGCGCGACCGGGACGAGGAGCTGGCGCTGGCCCAGATGCTGCTGGGGCTCAAGGCGGGCGAGGTCGGATGGGTCCGGCGCCGCTTTGAGGAACGGTTCGGGGGGGCGCCGGGCATGGACGTGCTCGACCTGCGGCGCGGGCTGGCGCCCGACAGCCCGCTGTCCCTGCGGGTTCAGGCCTTTCGCATCGTCCTGCTGATCTACGAGGACATTCCCGTGAGCGAGGACATGCTCGACACCATCCTGTCGGTCCTGTCGCGCCTGCCGCTGGAGGCGCACCTGATGCGGGGCTCCTGCCACAATGCCCTGCTGGAAATCTACCTGCGCCAGCGCCGCTATGCCGAGCTCGAGTTTTCCGCCGAGCGGTCGGCGCAGGCCTACGAGAGCGCCAATGCCGTATTGCTGCGCTTCTACATCGGCCTGCACCGCGCGGTCATGGGTCTGCTGCGCGGCCAGTCCGGCGCCGCGCTGCCCGAGCTGGCCGATGCGCGCGCCTGGCTGGACAAGCTGGAGTTCGACAGCCCCGGCGACTCCCGCATTGCCCGGCTGGTCGAGGCCGCCGCCCGGTTCGAGGAAGGCGAGGCCGGGCCGATCCTTGGCTTTCTCGATGCCGATCTCGATGCCTTTTCGGGCGGCGAGACCTGGCCCACCCTGGTCGAGCTTGCGGTGCAGTTCGGATCCCAGGCCCTGGCCGAGCACGTCTCGACCCGGGCGGCGCTGGCCTATCTGGACCGCTGGTGGGCGCGGCTGGCGATGAACCGGCAGTTCCGGGTGCTGCTGGATCTGCGCAAGGCCCAGGTTCTGCAGAATGCCGGCCGCTGGGGAGAGGCGGCGCGGGCGCTCTCGCCGATCCAGGCGCGCATCGACCGGGTCTGGATCGAAAGCGCCGACACCGAATTCGCGCGGCTGGCCACGCGGGACGAGATCCTGCTTGCGCTCTGCTGGCTGCGCCAGATCGCCTACGAATATCCCCGGCTGCCCTATCTGGGGCGCAAGCTGGACCACATGGCCGCCAACCCACAGCTGACCGGGCGCCAGCGCATCGCGCTGGACATCTGGCGCGCCCATGTCGCCCGGCAAACGCGCGAACCCTCGCAGATGCGGGCGCTGCTGCGGTCGGTCTTCGACATCGTCGCGCGTGACAGGGGGCTGTCCGTCCTGTCCGAGGAACAGCTGTTCCTGGGCGAGATGTGGCGCGACGCGGGCACTGCGGCCTACCTGTCGGCGGTGGGGCCGGCGCGGCTGGTGATGCGGCGGCTGGAGGAAAGCCGGTTCACCTCGGGGACCGAGGCGGCACGGGCGCACCTGACCCGGCAGGAGCTGAAGGTGCTGATGATGCTGACCGAGGGCGCGTCGAACAAGATCGTCGCCCGGCAGCTGGGGATCACCGAACCGACGGTGAAATTCCACCTCAAGAATCTTTACGCCAAGCTTGGCTGCAACCGCCGGGCCGAGGCGGTCCGGGCGGCGCGTGCCCTGGGCTGGATGAAATAACCTATCCCTTTCTGTCCCGAACCTATCCTTTCCTTGCCTTGAGAGGAGCAGGGACGGCGCGCCATCATGCCCGAAAGACGCAGTCGCCACCGGAGGCACCCGAATGGGACGACAGATTATCGAGGGCATTCTGAGGCGGACGGCCTCCGTCCTGCTTGTCCTGTTCGTGCTGTCTCTGATGATCTTCGTGCTGGCCCGCGTGGTGCCCGGCGATCCGGCGCGCATGGCCCTTGGCCCCTCGGCCACGGCTGAACAGGTGGCCGACCTTCAGGCCGAGATGGGGCTGGATCAGCCGATCATCGTTCAATACGGGCGCTACATGGGCAACGCCCTGCGCGGGGACCTGGGCGAGTCTCTGGTCACCAACCGCTCGGTCACCGCTGACATCGCCGACTTCCTGCCTGCCACGCTGGAGCTGGTGCTTGTCACCGTATTTCTCGTTTTCCTGATCTCGGTTCCGCTGGGCGTTCTGACCGCGCGCTACCGGGACCGCTGGATCGACAATGCCGGGCGGTTCTTCTCGCTGTTCGGGGTGACGATCCCCTCGTTTCTCTTCGCGGTGGGCCTGCAATTGCTGGCCGGGTCGTTCTTTCCCGACTGGCCGATCCTGGGCCGGGTCGATTACCAGCTGAACGCGCCCGACGGGCCCACCGGTCTGCTGCTGGTCGACAGCCTCGTGCATGGCCGCTTCGATGTCTTCGTCGATGCGCTGCAGCACCTCGCCTTTCCGGCGCTGGCGCTGGCCATGGCCGGCATCGGCCAGATCACCCGCATCACCCGTTCGGCCATGATCGAGAACCTGCGCAAGGACCATGTCCTGACGCTGCGCAGCTTCGGCGTGCCGGAACGCGTCGTGGTGTTCCGCTACCTGCTGAAGCTGTCGTCCATCGCCCCGCTGACCATCATGGGGCTCGAATTCGCCTCGCTCATCGGCAATGCCTTCGTGGTCGAGATGGTCTTCGGCTGGGGCGGCTTCGCCTCCTACGGGCTGACGGCGATCCTGCAGAAGGACCTGAACGCGCTGATGGCCGTGGTGCTGATCTCGGGCCTGTTCTTCATCTTCGCGAACCTTCTGGTCGATCTGGCGCTCTCGCTTATCGACCCGCGCCTGCGCCTGAGGGGGCAATCGGCATGAGCCACTTGGACACGACCGACGACACCCAGATGACCGCAGCCTGGATGGGCTGGTACCGGTTCTCGCGCAATCCGGCGGCAATCATCGGCGCGGCGATCGTGATCTCTGTACTGGTGATGGCCGCGCTGGCGCCCTGGATCACGCCGTTTCCCGACCATGTCGGATCGGTCGTCGATTTCCGCAACCGCCATGCGCCGCCCTCGGCCGTCAACTGGATGGGCACCGACAAGGCCGGGCGCGACATCTTCAGCCGGACGGTCTTCGGCTTCCGGGTCTCGCTGCTGCTGGTCTTCGGCGTGCTGGTGATCTCGGTCCCCGTGGGCGCGGTGCTGGGCATGTGCGCGGGCTATTTCGGCGGCTGGGCCGAGAAGATCATCACCGGGCTGACCAACGTGATGCTGGCCATGCCGCCGCTGGTCATGGCGCTGGCCATCGGCAACGTGCTGGAGCCCACGCTGATCAACGCGATGTTCGCAATCACCCTGCTGTGGTGGACCTGGCATGCGCGGCTGGTCTACCGCGTGACCGTCTCGGTCGCGAATGAGGATTTCATCGAGGCCGCGCGCCTTGCCGGGGCCGGGCCGGTCCACATCCTGTTCCGCGAGATCCTGCCCAATTGCATCGCCGTGATCTCGGTCAAGACGACGCTGGACGCGGCCTTTGTCATCCTATTCGGCGCGACGCTGTCGTTCCTCGGCTTCGGGGTGAAGCCGCCCACGCCGGATCTTGGGTCGATGGTCGCCGACGGGCGCCAGTTCCTGCCCGAGAAATGGTGGGAGGTGCTCGCCCCCGGGTTCGCCATCTTCTACGCCACGCTGGGCTTCAACCTGCTGGGCGACGGCCTGCGCGACATGTTCGACGTGGAGGCCTGAGATGACATTGCTCGACGTCAACGGCCTCAACATGTCCTTCTCCGGCTACGGGCGGACCCGGCAGGTGCTGCACGATGTCTCGTTCTCGGTGGGCGCGAGCGAACGCGTGGCCCTGATCGGCGAGACGGGATCGGGCAAGTCGGTGACCGCCAAGGCGATCCTTGGCACGCTGCCGGGCAATGCAAGTGTGGATGGCGGGTCGATCGCCTTCGACGGGCTCGACCTGTTCCGGCAATCCATGGCCGACCGGGAAAAGCTGAAGGGCACGGCCTTTTCCATCATCATGCAGGACCCGCTGTCGTCCTTTAACCCGGTCTTTCGGATCGGCCAGCACCTGGACGACGTGATGTATTACGCCGACCGCCGGCGCGGAGAGGTCTCCTCCGCCGCCGAACGCAAGGCGCGGATCCACGACACCCTGCGCAAGGTGCAGCTGGCCGATGCCGGGCGGGTTTACAACGCCTGGCCGTTCGAGCTGTCGGGCGGGATGCGCCAGCGGGTGCTGATCGCGCTGGCGCTGCTGCACCGGCCCCGGATGCTGATCGCGGACGAACCCGGCACCGCGCTGGACGTCACCACGCAGGACGAGATCCTGCGCCTGATCAACCGGCTGGTGGCCGAAGAGGGTCTGTCTCTGCTGATGATCACCCATAACCTGGGTGTCGTGCGCCAGACCGCCGACCGTGTGCTGGTGATGCGCCATGGCAAGATCGTCGAGCAGGGGCCGTTGGCCCAGGTCTTCGACGCCCCGCAGGAGCAATATACCCGCGATCTGATGGCCGCCGTGCCGCCACTTTACGGGCCGCAGGTGGTGGATCAGCCGGTCAGCCACAAGACGCCCATGATCACCCTGCAGGGGGTGAAGAAGGTCTATGCCAAACGCGGGCTGTTCAACCGGGGCGAAGGCCACCTGGCCGTGGATGACATCAACATCACGGTAAACGAGGGCGAGATCTTTGGCCTGGCCGGGGAAAGCGGATCGGGCAAGACGACCGTGGCGCGGATGATGATGGGCCTGCTGTCGCAGACCGAAGGCATGATCGCCGTGACCGGCGCGCCGGCCGAAGGCGCCCAGCGGCTCAGCCAGATCGTCTATCAGAACCCCGGCACCTCGCTGAACCCCAAGCGCACCGTGGCGCAGACCCTGTCGGTGCCGCTGGCCCGGACCGAGGTGCCGGCCGATCGTCAGGCCCGGATGGAAGAGCTTCTGACCCTGGTTCGCCTGCCGGTGTCCTACCTGTCGAAATACCCGCACGAACTCTCGGGCGGGCAGAAACAGCGCGTGGCCATCGCCCGCGCGCTGGCCGCGAAGCCCAGGCTGATCATCCTGGACGAGCCGACCTCGGCGCTGGATGTCTCGGTCCAGAAGACGGTCATCGACCTGCTGCTGGAGCTGCGCGAGAGCCTCGGGCTGACCTATGTCATCATTTCCCACGACCTGTCGCTGATGCGCAATTTCTGCTCGCGTATCGCGATCATGCTGAAGGGCGAGATCGTGGAGCAGGGCACCCCGGCCGAAGTCTTCGCCGAGGCCCGCCATCCCTATACCCGCGCGCTGATCTCGGCGATCCCGGTTCTGACGGCCGAGGAACAGGCGCTCAAACCCAGTGTAACCGAAGAAGAACGCGCGAGATTTCTCGTGACCAGCGGTGGCGGACAGGCCGCGCCGCAGGCCACGGGCACCGAATGACCGCGAAAGGAGAGACCCGTTGCTGAGACTTGGAATTGACGTGGGCGGCACCAATACCGACGCGGTTGTGATGGACGGGGACAAGGTGCTCTCGGGCATCAAGGCGCCCACGTCCGAGGATGTGACCACCGGCGTGGTGGCCGCGCTTGAAGGCGCCATCGGGGCCGCCGGCATCGACCGGGCGAAGGTCGGCAACGTGATGATCGGCACCACCCATTTCACCAATGCGGTGATCGAACGGCGCCACCTCAGCCAGGTCGCCGCAGTGCGCCTGGGCCTGCCTGCCACAGCCTGCCTGCCGCCCACCGTCGACTGGCCGGACGACCTGAAATACGTGGTCGACCGGCACGGGTACCTGGTGCACGGCGGCTATGAATTCGACGGCCGCGAGATTGCCCCGCTGGACGAGGCCGAGCTGGTCCGCATCGCCGGAGAGGTCCGCGAGAACGGACTGAAGGCGATTGCCGTCACCTGCGTCTTCGGCCCGATCAACGCCGCGATGGAAGACCGCGCCGCCGAGATCTTTGCCGAACATTGCCCGGGCGTGCCGGTGGTGAAATCGACCGAGATCGGTCGCATCGGCATCCTTGAACGGGAAAGCGCGGCGATCATGAACGCCTCGCTGCTGGAACTGGCCGACAAGACGGTCACCGCCTTCGGCAAGGCGCTGGCCGATGCCGGGCTGACCTGCCCGTTCCACATCACCCAGAACGACGGCACTCTGATGGCCGCCGAAACGGTCAAGCGCTTCCCCGTTCTGACCTTTGCCTCTGGCCCCACGAATTCCATGCGCGGCGCGGCCTTCCTGACCGGCGTCAAGGAAGCCATCGTGGTTGACATCGGTGGCACGACCACGGATGTGGGAGCCCTGCACCTTGGCTTCCCGCGGCAGGCGGCGACCGTCGTCGACGTGGGCGGGGTGCGCACGAACTTCCGTATGCCCGATGTCTTCTCGATCGGCTTGGGCGGCGGCTCTCTCGTTGCAGAGAACGGCGCCAGGGTTGGACCCCAATCGGTCGGCTACCGCATCACGGAAGAAGCCCTCGTCTTCGGGGGCGACACGCTGACCACCACCGATATCGCGGTGGCCGGCGGCAAGGCGGCGGTGGGCGATGCGGGACGGGTTGGCACTTTGTCTCCGGATCTGGTCACCGCCGCATTGAACACCATCACCGACATGCTGGAAAACGCCGTCGAACGGTCGCGCGTGTCGCCCGATCCGATCCCGGTAATCGCCGTTGGCGGCGGCTCGATCCTGATGCCCGACACGCTGGGCGAGCTTGACGTGATCCGCCCCGAGAACTTTGCCGTGGCCAATGCCGTCGGCGCGGCCATCGCCCAGATCTCGGGCGAGGTGGACCGGGTCTTTGCCCTGGAAAACGGGCTGACGCGCGAGGATTGCCTGTCGCAGGCGCAAGAGGAAGCGACCGAGAACGCCGTCGCCGCGGGTGCGGCGAGGTCCACCATCCAGGTGATCGAACGCGAAGACGTGCCGCTGGCCTACCTGCCGGGCAATGCCACCCGCATCCACGTCAAGGTCGTGGGCGAAATGGGGGCCGCCCATGACTGAGGCGGCAAGCGTCAAGGACCTGGCCTATGATCCGGCCGACCTCTGGGTGCTGGACCACGAAGACCTGCGCGCGCTGGAAATCGGCGCGGGCATCCTGGGCACCGGCGGCGGGGGCAATCCCTATATCGGCCGCCTGCGCGCCGAACAGGCGATGCGCGACGGTTTCAAGCTGACCATCCTGCCGCACCAGAAGATCGCCGACGACGCGCTGTGCGTCTCGCTTGGCGGCATCGGCGCGCCGGTGGTCGGTGTCGAACGGATCCGCGAGGGCCGCGAGGGCCTGCGCTGTGTCCGCGTTCTGGAAGAACACCTGGGCGTGCGTGTCGATGCCGTGGCCTGCGAGGAAATCGGCGGATCGAACTCGATGGAGCCGCTGATGGTCGGGGCCTTCGCCGGCCTGCCGGTGATCGATTGCGACGGGATGGGGCGTGCCTTCCCGGAAATGCAGATGACCACCTATTCGATCTACGGCCACCGCTCCACGCCCTCGGCCATGTGCGACGTGCACGGCAACGCGGTGCTGTTCCAGCACGCCGCCTCCGAGATCTGGCACGAACGCATGGCGCGCGCCTGCGTGGTGTCGCAGGGCGGGGCCTCGACGCTTGCCTCGGCCCCAATGCGCGGCGCCTTCGTCAAGCAGTTCGGCATTCCCGACAGCTATACCCAGGCCGTCAACCTCGGCCATGCCGTGCTGCGCGCGCAGAAGGCCCATGACGACCCGATCGCCGAAATCTGCCGGGTCGAGAAGGGCCGCAAGCTGTTCACCGGCAAGATCAGCGACCTGAAACGCCACCTGAAGGGCGGCTTCGTCCGGGGTGAGGTTCAGCTGTCGGGCATCGACACCCACACCGGCGAAAGCGGCTCGGTCCTGATCCAGAACGAGAACCTCGTCTTCTTCCACGACGGCGAGATGGAATGCTGCGTGCCCGACCTGATCCTCGTGCTCGACGTGGACACGGGCGAGGCGATCACCACCGAGATGCTGCGCTATGGCCAGCGCGTGGCCATCGTGGCGCTGCCCTGCCACGACCTGCTGCGCTCGCCGCAGGCGCTGGAGGTGGTGGGGCCGAAGGCCTTCGGCCTCGATGTCACCTATACGCCGCTGAAGGGGGTCTGAGCCATGGGATACACCGTAACAGCCGAGGATCTCGACGCGATCGCGCTTGGCGGCGCCTTTCTTGGCACCGGCGGGGGCGGGGACCCTTACATCGGCAAGCTGATGGCCCGCAATGCGCTGGCCGAACACGGGCCGGTCCAGGTGATCGACGCCGACGAGGTCGCGGACGACGCGCTTTGCGTGCCGGTCTTCATGATGGGCGCGCCCACCGTGATGGTCGAAAAACTGCCCTCGGGCGAAGAGATCCTGAAGGCCCTGGCCGAGCTGGAACGCTTCCTCGGCCAGAAGGCGCAAGCCCTGATCTGTGTCGAGGCCGGGGGGCTGAATTCCACCATTCCCTATGCCGTGGCGGCCATCACCGGCCTGCCGCTGATCGACGGCGACGGCATGGGCCGCGCCTTCCCCGAACTGCAGATGGTCAGCTTCACGATGCACGACATCGCCGCCACGCCGCTGGCGCTGGCCGATGACAAGGGGAATTCGACGCTGTTTTCCACCATCGACAACGCCTGGACCGAGCGGCTCGCCCGCGCGGTGACGGTGCAGATGGGAGGCGCCGCGCTGGTCGCGGCCTACCCGATGTCGGGGGCGCAGATGAAGACGTCGATCCTGCGGGGCACCATGTCGCTGATCCGCGAGATCGGGCAGACGATCCTGGCCTCGCGCGCGAAGTCCGAACATCCCGGCCCGGCCTTGCGGAAGAACCTGAACGGCACACACCTGTTCACCGGCCGCGTCGTCGATGTCGAACGGGCCACCACCGGGGGCTTTGCCCGTGGTACGGTGAAGGTGCGCGGCGTGGACGACTTCCAGGGGCAAGAGATGATCGTCCGCTTCCAGAACGAGTTTCTCATCGCCGAGACCGCCGGTGGAGAGGTGCTCTGTTCCACCCCCGACCTGATCTGCGCGCTGGACGCGGACATGGGGATGCCGGTGACGACCGAACAGCTGCGCTACGGGCTGATGATCGAGCTGACCGGCGTGCCTTCGGATCCGCAATGGCGCACCCCCGCGGGCATCGCGCTCGCCGGTCCGGGGTACTTTGGCTATGACCACGAGTTTCGCCCGCTGGGAGGGTGAAGGCACAAGTTTCCCCCCCCCGGGGCGAGTACGAGTTTCATCCGCGAGGCGGGTGAGGGGCACACAGTCCCATTCGGAAACAAAGGCAAAAACAACGGCAACACAACAGGGATAAAGATGACACTCACCAAACGCACATTGGCGGCGCTGGCCGCCACCACGATGATGACCATGCCGGCGCTGGCGCAGGTTTCGATCACCGTGAACGCCACCCAGGTCTTCGGCACGGTCGATCCGGCCAAGATCAACGACTACACGGAATACATGGGCGCGGTGAACCTCTACGACGGGCTCACCACGCTCGACACTGACGGCGCGATCGTGCCGCAGCTGGCCGACAGCTGGGAGGTCTCGGACGACAACCTGACCTACACCTTCACCCTGAAGGACGGCGCGACGTTCCAGGACGGCTCCCCGGTCGAGGCCTCGGACGTGGTCTATTCCGTCAAGCGGCTTCTGGCGCTGAACGAAGGGCCGTCGTACCTGTTCACCGGGCTGGTGGACCCCGAGGCGATCGAGGCGGTGGATGCCAGGACCGTCAAGATCGGCCTGACCAAGGTCTTCGCCCCTTTCATCACCACCACGCCCCTGCTGCTGGTCCTGAACGAAGAGGCGGTGAAGGCCGCCTCGGACGAGGAATGGGCCGAGGATGCCGTGGGCGAGGCCAGCTTCGGCGCCGGGCCCTACGGTCTTGCCAGCTGGAACCGCGGGTCCGAACTGGTGATGGAGCGCTACGACGAGTACCACGCCGGCTGGGACAAGGGCACGCCGATCGACACGATCCGCTTTGTGATCACAAACGACGAGGCCACGGTCAAGGCGCTCGCCAGCTCGGGCGAACTGGCCTTCTCGGCCTCGGCCCATGCGAACGAAACCTTCGAGACCATCGGCGCGCTCGACGGCTACCGGGTGGAGGAGATCCCCACCGCCACAGGTTTCTACATCAAGATGAACACCAAGGTCGCGCCGACCGATGACGTGCATGTGCGCCGCGCGATCCAGTATGCCACCGATTACGACACGATCCAGTCGGTGATCTACCCCGGCGCTCCGATGAACGGCCCGCTCGCCCCGGCCTTCGCCGATGCCTACAACGAAGACCTTCCGGCGCCGGAATACAACCTGGAGAAGGCGGCCGAAGAGCTGGCCAAGTCCAAATACGCCGGCGAGGATCTGACGATCAGCCACACCTACGTGGCGGGCCTGTCGTTCGAAGAGGACATCGCCCTGCTGATGCAGGCCAACCTCGAGGCGATCGGCATCACGCTGGACCTGAAACCGGAACCCTGGAACCGCATCACCGAGCTTGCCGGCGCGCCCGAGACCACCCCGGCCACGACGCAGGTCTTCAACGGCCCGTCCTACCCTTCGCCGGATTCGGTGTTCTACGTGCAGTACCATTCCGATTCCGCCGGCACCTGGGCCTCGATGGAATGGCAGCAGGATCCCGAGATCGACGGGCTGATCGACGCAAGCCGCGCGACCACCGACGTGGCCGAGCAGAACGTGATCTACAAGGAGATCCAGGCGAAGCTGCATGAAAGCGCCTCCGACGTTTACATGCTGGTCCAGCAGAAGCGCCACGCCATGAGCGAGTGCCTGCAGGGCTACGGCTTCAAGCCGATGATGAGCTGGGATTACGACTTTTCCACCATGTACTGGACCTGCGAGTAACCTCGCCTCACCGTCCCGTATCGCGCCGCCCGGTCCCCTCGGTCCGGGCGGTTTCCGTTCGTGGACAGGCCCGCTTCGGGGCGCGCGCTGCCCCGCGCTTGAAAATTCCGTCGCTTTCCCAGCCGGGTAACGGTTGCGTGACCGGTCTCTTCCGTTAATCTGCACCGGCCCGCCAGACGACCGGCCGGGCACATGGGAGGAGACAACATGAAAACACTTCTGCTCGGCGCCGCTCTCGGCGCCCTGATCGCGGGCGCGTCGGCGGCCCAGGAAAAGATGCGCATCTCGCTGCAGCTGCCGCTGACCAGCCACCTGGGCGAGAACCTGTCGCTGTTCGAGAAAGAGGTCGAGGACCGCACAGGCGGCGCCATCGATGTCGAGATCTACGACAGCGCCACGCTTTACAAGGACAAGGAAGTGCCCGCCGCCGTGGGCTCGGGCGCGATCGAGGCCGGGGTTGCCTCGCTGACCCGCTACGTGGGCGACGCGCCGGTGGTCGATGTCTTCTACATGCCGTTCCTGTTCAACACCGAAGACAAGGTTCGCGCCGCCGTCTCCGAAGGCAACACCGTGCGCGAGACGATCGAGGAGGCCGTGGCCGAGACCGGCGGCCAGATCCTCTACTGGCAGGCCTATGGCGGCGCGATCCTGCTGTCGCAGGGCGATCCGATCAGGCGGCCCGAGGACCTGGAAGGCAAGAAGGTCCGCGTCTTCGGCAAGACGCTGGGCGATTTCGTGACCGCCGCCGGTGGCGCGCCGACGCTGATCTCGGGATCGGAGCAGTACCTGGCCTACCAGCGCGGCACCGTCGACGTGGGCATGACCGGCGTCTCGGGCGTGAAATCCCGCAAGCTGTGGGAGGTGATGGACACGATCACCGTGACGAACCATGCCGATATCGAATTCGTCGTGGTGGTGAACACCGAATGGTGGAACGGCCTGTCCGAGGAAATCCGCACCCAGATCTCCGAAGCCGCCGCCGTGGCGCAGGAAGACGTGCGCGATCGCATGTCCCAGATCGAAGCCGAGGCCTATGCCGCCGCCGAGGAGAACGGCATGACCATCGTCGAACTTTCGGACGAGGATCTGGCCGCCTGGGCCGAGGTGGTGCAGCCGGTCTATGACAATTACGTCGCCGCGACCGGCGATGCGGGGCAGAAGATCCTCGACAGCGTCGCCGACTGATCCGTCCCGGCGGGCGGCCGCGCGCCGCCCGCCGGACAGACGCCAGATCCGGGCCCGGACCACAGGCCCGGACACACGGGGCGGACACACGGGGCCATTCCATGCATGTGATCACACGACTCTCCCGGCTTGCCGGAGCGATCGGCGCCGTGCTTCTTGCGGCGACCGGCGCGATGCTGACCTACGAGGTCATCGCGCGCTATTTCTTCATCAAGCCCACGATCTGGGCCGCCGAGCTGAGCCAGCTCTGCCTGATCTGGGGCTGCCTGCTGGCCATGGGCTGGGTGCTGGCGCAGCGCCACCACATCACCGTCAACGCGGTGACCGGCCTGTTCCCGCGCAAGATCCAGAGGCTCTGCGTCGCCTTCGCGCTGCTCTTCATCCTGGGCTTCTCGCTGATCGTGATGCGCTGGGGCTGGGATATCTTTCATGAAAGCTGGGTGCGCGGGCGCACCACCGGCTCGCTGCTGGACCTGCCTGCGTGGGTGGCCGAACTGTCGGTGCCGGTGGGCTTTGCGCTGCTGTCGCTGCAGGCGGTGGCCGAGCTGGTGGCGCTGCGCGGCACCACCACGATCACCCTGGGGAGCAGCCACGAATGACCGTCATCCTGATCCTGGTGGCACTGTTCGGCCTTCTGCTGCTGGGCGTGCCGGTGGCCTTTGCGCTTGGCGGGCTGGGCCTTGGCATGCTGATGCTGGGGGGCTTTTCGCCGCTGATGGCGCCGCAGGCGATCCTGTCGACGCTGGACGGTTTCATCCTGCTGGCGGTGCCGCTGTTCCTCTTGATGTCCAACGTGCTGCTGAAGGGCGGTGTGGGCCGCGACCTCTTTGCCGCGGTGCAGGCCTGGGTCGGGCACTGGCCCGGCGGGCTGGCGGTGGCGACGATCCTCAGCTGCGCGCTTTTCGCGGCAATCTCCGGCTCTTCGGTGGCCACCGCCGCCACCATCGGCACCGTGGCCATCCCCGAGATGATCGGGCGCGGCTACGACCGCCGCTTTGTCTATGGGCTGCTGGCCGCCGGCGGCACGCTGGGCATCCTGATCCCGCCGTCGATCCCGATGATCGTCTATGGCTTCGTCACCGAACAATCGGTCATCGCGCTGTTTCTCGGCGGACTGGCCCCGGGCGCGGTGCTGATCGTGCTCTTCGTGGTCTTCGCCATGCTGTTCAGCCGGTTCTCGCAGGCCTATACGCCCACACCGGCTGCCACCTGGCCCGAGCGGATGGCCGCCACGCGCCGCGCGCTGCCCTCGGTGGCGCTGGCGCTGCTGGTGATCGTGGGGCTTTATTCCGGCGCCTTCACACCGACCGAGGGCGCGGCGGTGGGCTTTGCCGCCGCGCTGGCGATCACCGCCTTCTGGCTTCGCTCGCTCAGCTGGGCCGATTTCCGGGCCGCGATCCGCGAAAGCGCGCTGACCACGGTGGCGATCCTGCTGATCATCGCCGGCGCCAAGGTCTTCGGGAAGGCCATCGCGCTCTACCGGATCCCGCAGGATGTCTCGGCCTTCATCGCGCAGAATTTCGAAGGGCCGCTGGCCTTCATCGTGGCGGTGTCGGTGGTGCTGATCCTGATGGGGCTGGTTTTCGAGGCGCTGTCGATGATCCTGATCATGACGCCCGTGCTGCTGCCCTCGGCCATGGGGTTGGGCTTTGACCCGGTCTGGTTCGGCATCTACATGGTCATCATGGTCGAGATCGCCCTCATCACGCCGCCCGTCGGCCTGAACCTCTATGTCATCCAGTCCGTTGCGAAGACCTCGCTGGGGCAGGTGGCGCGGGGGGTCTGGCCGTTCCTCGTGCTGATGTTGGTGACGGTCGTGGCGCTCTACATCGTGCCGGATCTCGCGCTCTACATTCCCTTCAAATGGTGAGACCTATGAATGCTGCCGCCACCCTCCGCGCCCTTCTGGCGCAGGACACCTGCCACACCATGCCCTGCTGTTTCGACGCACTGTCGGCCAGGCTGATCCAGCAGGAGGGCTATCCGCTGACCTTCATGTCGGGCTTCGCCGCCTCCGCCTCGCGGATCGGGGCGCCGGATCTGGGGCTGATGAGCTATGGCGAGGTGCTGGACCAGGCGCGCAACATCGCGGATGCCATCGACATCCCGCTGATCGGCGACGGCGACACCGGCTATGGCAACGCGATGAACGTGCGCCGGACGGTGGCGGGCTTTGCCAAGGCGGGCTGTGCATCGGTCATGATCGAGGACCAGCTGGCGCCGAAACGCTGCGGCCATACGCCGGGCAAGGCGGTGGTGGCGCGCGAGGAGGCCTTCGACCGGATCCGCGCGGCGGTGGACGAACGCGCGCGGCTGCGCGACCAGGGCGGCGATATCCTGATCCTCGCGCGCACGGATGCGCGCCATGAACACGGGCTGGACGAGGCGATTGCCCGGGCCGCCGAATTCGCGCGGCTGGGGGCGGATATCCTGTTTGTCGAAGCGCCCAAGAACGTGGAGGAGATGACCCGCATCTGCGCCGAACTGCCGGGGACGAAGATGGCCAATATCGTCGAAGGCGGCGAGACGCCGGACCTGACCAATGCCGAATTGCACGAGATCGGCTATGGGATCGCCGCCTATCCGCTGTCGCTGATGGCGGCGGCGATGCAGGCCATGGTCACCAGCCTGCGCGCGATGAAACAGGACCAGCGGCCGCGGCAGATGGATTTCGTGGAACTGCGCCAGCGCATCGGTTTCGACGAGTACTACAAGGCCTCGGAAACCTACGCCTCGTCCAAACGCTAGGGGCCGGGGGCGGGCGCTCGCCTTCGGCATCGCCCCGCCCGCCGTCCCGCCAATCGTCCCGTCGGGCCGCTCAGGCCCCCTCGAATCCTTCCAGCACGTTGACCGTGTTGATCCCAACCGCCTCGATCGCATAGCCGCCTTCCATGCAGAACACCGTCGGCAGGCCCAGCGTGGCGATCCGGCGCCCGGCATCGGTGAAATCCGGGCTGTCCAGCTTGAAGAAGCTGATCGGATCGTCCTTGTAGGCATCCACCCCCAGCGAGACGACAAGAGCCTCGGCCCCATGCGCGCGGATCCGGGCGATGGCCTGGTCCAGCGCCTGGCTCCATTCGGAATAGGGCGTGCCCGGCGCCATGGGGAAGTTGGCCGTGGCGCCGTCACCGTCGCCGGTCCCGGTCTCGTCGGCATAGCCCAGGAAATAGGGAAAGGCATCCTCGGGCGCGCCGTGCAGCGAGGCGAAGAAGACATCGCCCCGGTCGTAGAAGATATCCTGCGTGCCGTTGCCATGGTGGAAGTCGATGTCGAGCACCGCGACCTTCCCGGCGCCCGAGGCGCGCAGCTGTTCCGCCGCCAGCGCCGCGTTATTGAGGAAGCAATAGCCGCCGTACATGTCCGCCGTGGCGTGGTGCCCCGGCGGCCGGCACAGCGCGAAGGCCGCCTTTTCCCCGGCGATCACGGCCCTGGTGGCCGATTGCGCCGAGGCGGCCGAGCTCAGCGCCGCCTCCCAGGTGCCGTTGGTGATCGCCGTCTCGGCCGCGAGACAGTAATACCCGACCTTGCCGTCGATGTTGCGCGGCGGCCGGCCCATCTGCATCCGCCGCACCGGGAAGGAGGCGGCGATGATCTCGCCCCGGAAGCCTTCGGCCACCCAGTCGTCCCAGGCCGTTTCCAGGAAGTCCAGGTAGCCCGGATCGCACAGCGCGCGGATCGCCGCCATGTCCGGCGCGTCGGGGGCGTTGATGTCGGTCAGCCCGCGCTCCTTCAGCCGGGCCAGCACGTATTCCACGCGGCTTGGCCGTTCAAAAGGGGTGACCAGTTCGCCGCCGTTCAGCTCTCCTTGCGGGAAGTGGCGGCGGTGGGTTTCCGAGTAGAAGATGCGCATGGCCGGGTGTCCGTTCGGGGCTCGTGTTGGGGGCGAGCCTAGCGGATTTTGCAGCGGTGCAAAGGGGGCGCGAACGGGTGTGCCGCGATGGCGGTCGAGCGGAGGGCAGGGGGCTTTCGCCCATCTCCGCTGCCACCTCCGCGCATGGCCCCTTGTCAGCCGACGCTCAGCACCGGGTTGCCGTTGATGTAGTCGTCGAAATGCACCGTGGTCCCGTCCTTCCCGCCCAGGATCACCGCCATCTGCGCGGGCCCCGTCAGGCGTGGCACCGGCTTTTCCGGGTCCAGCATCGCCTGGACCGAGTAATGCCCGCCCGCCACCGTGGTAAAGGGGATCCCCTTCCAGATCGCGGTCGAGGTGTAATGCACATGCCCCGCGATCACCTGCCGGATGTCCTTGTGCCGGGACAGCACCTGGGCGAAGGCCATGCCGTTTTGCAGGATGATCTTGTCGACCCGCGTCATCAGCGGGTTCGCATGGTGATGGATGACCACGATCACCGGCTTGTCCGCGGCCTCGTCCAGCCGCGCGGCCAGCCATGTCAGCTGCGCCGGCTCCAGCCGCCCGGCGGGTTCGCCGGTGATCGCGCTGTCGAGGATGATGATCCGGTAGCCCTTCACGTCGATCGCCTTGTCGACATGGCCCGTCTCGGACAGGACTTTGTCGCCGAAGACCGACACGAAGGTGTCGCGATCGTCATGGTTGCCGATGGTCATCTCAACCGGCACCTTGGCGCGCACCACCTGGTGTTTCAGCCGCTCATAGGCCTCCTTCTCGCCCAGATCCACGAGGTCCCCGGCCAGCACGCACAGATCCGCATCCGAATGCATCCGGTTCAGCCAGTCGATGCCCTGCACCAGCCGGTCATGCGTATCGAGGCCATGAGAAAGGACACCTTCGGGACGAAGGTGAAGGTCGCTGAGAACGACGAGCTTGAGCATGCAGTCTCCCGGGAGTTCCGGCCGGGGAGTGACCCGGCCGAGGGTTCTGCAAGATCAATGCACGGGTTGCTTTGCGGTTCCGTTAACGCTGTCGGGCGCGCGTCGTCCCGGCGGGCGGTTGCCGGTGCGCCGGCAGTGGGCCGCCGAAACGGCCCCCGATGCGTCTTCACGCCGGATCGAACGTCCAGCGATACTTCGGCGGCGTCGGGCCCTTGTTCCGGCCGCCCTGCTGCTGCTGTTCCCAGGCATGCGCCAGGATCCCCACGGAACGCGACAGGCAGAAGAGCCCGCGCGCGAGCGGCGCGGGAAAGCCCAGTTCGGCGTAGATCACCGCCGTGGCGCCGTCGATGTTCATCGGGATCGGGCGGCCCTTGCGCTTGCTGATCTCGGCCTCGATCTGGCCCGCGATCCCGGCATAGCGTCCGTCGCAGACCCCGGCCTCGACCGCTTCGCCCACCAGCGCCATCAGCCGCGGCGCGCGCGGGTCGACCGGGGTGTGAAAGCGGTGGCCGAAGCCCGGCAGGATCTTGCCCCGCTGTTCGATCCAGGCATCCAGCGCCTCGGCCACGGTGCCGTAGTATTCGTCCACGTGAGCGAACATCTCGACCGCCTGTTCGCCCGCGCCGCCATGCACGTCGCCCAGCAGGTTCACCGCGCTGGCCATGGCATTGTTCAGCCCCAGCCCGCAGGTGACCGCCATCCGCGCGGTCGCGATCGAGGGCGCCTGCGGCCCGTGATCCACCGCCGCCACCAGCGCCGCCTCGAACAGCCGCGCCTGCGCCTCGGACGGCAGGTCGCCGCGCACCATCAGCCAGATCATCTGGGGGAAGGTGACGGTGCCGATCAGCTCCTGGATCGGGGTGCCGCGGATCTCGATCCGTCCCGGTTCCATCTCGATGATGGATGTGCGCCACCAGTCGGCAACATCGCTTGTCTCGCTCATATCACGCCCTCGTCTTTCAATGCGGCCAGTTCGGCAGGGCTCAGCCCCAGCTCGGTCCAGACCGATGCGTTGTCCGCGCCCAGCACGGGCGGCGGGCCATGCGGGGCAGGGCGGGCGCCGTCGACCATGACGGGCGAGCCCAGCACCTGCAGGCCGTCGCCCACGTCTCCGACCAGCCCACGTCCCGCGACCTGCTCGGTCTCCAGCACCTGCGGCACGCTCATCACCTGTCCCGTCGGCACGCCAAGCGCGTTCAGCTCGGCGGTCCAGTCGTCGGCCGGGCGCGTGGTCAGCACGGTCTCCAGCTCGGCGCGCAGGGCATGGCGATGCGCCTTGCGGTCCTCGCGCGTGGCATAATCGGGGTTCTCCAGCAGATCCGCGCGGCCCAGGTGCCGTGCAAGGCTTTCCCACTGGGTGTCGCGGTTGGCGGCGATGTTGATCGGCTGGTCGGCGGTGGCGAAGGTGCCGGACGGGGCCGAGGTCATGTTCTCGTTGCCGTTGGCCGAAGGCTGCACGCCGCCGGTCAGGTAGTTCGACACGACCCAGCCCATGGTCGAGATCACGGCCTCGGTCATCGACACGTCGATGAAGGCGCCGCGCGGGGACTTGTTCAGCTCGGCCGCGATCGAGAAGGCGGCGGTCATGCCGCCCACCGTGTCGGCCAGCGGGTAGCCGGCGCGTAGCGGCGCGCTGTCGGCGTCGCCGGTGATCGACATCACCCCGGAAATGCCCTGCACGATCTGGTCATAGGCCGGGTTGTCCTTCCACGGCCCGTCCTGGCCGAAGCCCGAGATCGCGCAATAGATGATTTCCGGGTTCTCGGCCTTCAGCGCGGCATATCCCAGCCCCAGCCGGTCCATCACCCCGGGGCGGAAGTTCTCGACCACCACGTGGGCGGTTTTCACCAGCCGCTTCAGCAGCGCCTTGCCCTCGGGCGCCTTCATGTCCAGCGTCACGGACCGCTTGCCGGCATTCTGCGCCAGGAACGAGATCCCCATGCCGGCGCGGTTGCGCTCCGGATCGGCGCCCAGCTGACGGGCCAGGTCACCCGAGCCGGGGCGCTCCACCTTGATCACCTCGGCGCCCATGAGCCCCAGCTGATAGCAGCAATAGGGCCCCGCCAGCACGTTGGTCAGATCCAGGATCCGGACCCCTGAAAGCGGGCCGGCAGATGTAGGGTGGGGTTTTACCCCACCGCCACCGGTGTCGGTCGTCTCAGTCGCCATCGGCAATCCCCTCCTGCCGGGCCCGGGCGCGGCGGGCGCGATAGCTTGGCACCACCACCAGAAGCACCGCGATCACCAGCAGGCCCAGGGTCATCGGCCGCTCCAGGATAAAGCTCACGCCGTCGTAAAGCTGCATGGACCGGGCAAAGTTGTCTTCCAGCATCCGGCCCAGAATGAAGCCGATCAGCAGCGGCGCCAGCGGGTAATCCGCGAAGCGCAGCACCGTGGCCGCGATGCCCATGCCGACAAGGAACAGCAGCTCGGTCGGGTTGTTCTGGCCGATGTAGCTTCCCATCAGCGTGAAGAACAGGATGAAGGGGATCAGGTAGTTGCGCGGGATCGCCAGCACCTTCGCGATGTAGGGGATCAGCGGCAGGTTCAGCACCAGAAGCACCAGGTTGCCGATATACATCGAGATGATGACCGCCCAGAAGATCTGCGGCTCGTCCACCATCAGCCGCGGCCCCGGCGTCACGTTCAGCGCGATCAGCGCGCCCAGCAGGATCGCCGTGGTGCCCGATCCGGGAATGCCCAGCGTCAGAAGCGGCACGAAGGACCCGGTGCAGGCCGCGTTGTTGGCGCTTTCCGGGGCGGCCAGGCCCTTGATCGAGCCGTGGCCGAACTCCTTCTGCTCGTCCTTGCTGGCCAGGTTGCGTTCCACCGCGTAGCCCAGGAAGGACGCGATGGTCGCGCCCGCCCCCGGCAGCACGCCGATGAAAAAGCCCTGGATCGACTGGCGCCCGATCACCGGCGCGATGCTGCGCGCCTCGGACCGGTCGATGCGCAGGCCCGAAATCTTGCCGCTCTCGCCCTGCGCCGACCGCGCCGGGTTCAGCACCAGGAAGATCGCCTCGGGCAGGGCGAACATCGCCATGGCCAGGGTGATGAAGTTGAAGCCGGTCTGCAGGTCCATGATGCCCATGGTGAAGCGCGGCATGTTGAACAGCGCGCCTTCGCCCACCGTGGCCATGATCAGGCCCAGCAGGGTCATCATCACGGCCTTGGCCACGTTGCCGGTCCCGGCGAATGCGGCGATGGCCGACAGGCCAACCACCATCAGCGCAAAATACTCGGCCGAATGGAACAGCAGCGCGACCGACGACAGCATCGGCGCGAAGATCATCAGCAGGACGGCCCCGATCGTGCCGCCGCAGAAGGACGAGATCGCGGCGATGGTCAGCGCCTTGCCGGCCATGCCCTTGCGCGCCATCGGATAGCCGTCGAACGAGGTGGCCACCGTGCCGGCGACCCCCGGCGCGTTCAGCAGGATCGACGAGGTCGACCCCCCGAAGATCGCGCCGTAATAGACGCCGGCCAGCAGGATCAGCGCGGCCGAGGGGTCGCCGATGGTGATGGCGACGGGGATCATGATGGCGATGATCGACATCGGGCCGAGGCCCGGCAGCATGCCGATGAAGGTGCCGATCAGGCACCCGGCAATGACCATCGCGATATTGGTGAACGAGAACGCGGCCGAGAGGCCGATGAGCAATCCTTCAAGCATCTCTATCTCCTCACAGGAACGCGGGCAGCGGGCTCAGGTAGATGCCCAGGACGCCCTCGACCAGGTACCAGACCAGGCCGGAGACCAGGGCGGCCACGGGCAGAAGGATGTGGAACTTGCGCTCTCCCAGGAAGAAGGCGCCAAGCGTGATGAAGCCGCCCGTCGCCAGCAGAAAGCCGGCGGGGCGCAGCAGCAGCGCATAGGCCACCATCAGACCCAGCAGCAGCAGCGCCTGGCCCAGGTGGTAATCGGTCAGACGGCGGTAATCGATATCCGCGGTCTTGGGTTCCTCGTCGGGCTTTTCCAGACCCAGCAGGATGACCAGCGAGGTGACTATGGCCAGCACGGCCAGCACCTTGGGAAAGGTCGAGGGCCAGATCGGGTTGCGCTGCATGAATGGCGGCAGCGACTGGTCCATGGTGAAAAAGGCCGCGTAGCCATAGGCCAGCGCGATGCCCAGTATGATCAGGGCGATCCAGCGATCGAGAGCCATTGTCTCCTCCGGGGGTCTTCGCGTTTCGTTGACGCAGATGTCCGTTTTCTGCGACGGACACCGATCGGAATTTCCGCAGTTTCCGGAACGGAGCGCGCGCGGAACACCTGTCCCGCGCGCGCCGTTCTGTGGGGGCTTACAGGAAGCCGAGCTTCTTCATCAGGTCGCCGATTTCCTGTTCCTGCTTTTCCAGGAAGGCTTTGAAATCGTCGCCCGAGTTGTGGATGTTGACCCAGCCGTTGCGCGCCCGGACCTCTTCCCACTCGGGGGTGTCGTACATCGCGGCCAGCGCCTCGCGGAAGGCTTCGACCTTGGCCTCGTCCAGGCCCGGCGCCGCGAAGAAGCCGCGCCAGTTGACGAAGGTGGTGTCGATGCCCTGTTCGGCCATGGTCGGCGCGTCGGGGTAGGTCGGCACGCGCTCGTCCGCGGTCACGCCGAGGATCTTGACCTCGCCGGCATCGGCCAGGGCGATGGCTTCGGAGAAGCCGGTCGACAGGGCCTGGATCTCGCCCGACAGCAGCGCCGCCATGGCCTTGCCGCCCGCGTCATAGGGGATGTACTTGACGTCCAGCGGGTCCTTTCCGGCCGCTTCCATCACCATCGCGGCGACCAGATGGTCCATGCCGCCGGGGACCGACCCGCCGCCGATCGCGGTGGCGTTGGGATCCTCGTCGAAGGCGGCCATCAGGTCGTCCATCGAGTTGATCGGGCTGTCGGCGGCCACCACCAGCGCGGCATAGTCGCCGATCGTGCCGGCCACCAGTGTCAGGTCGCGGAAGCTTTGCGGGAACACACCGGTCAGCGACCGGATGATGATCGGTGTGGAATTCACCATCATCACGTTGTCCAGGCTCGGCGCGTTCTCGATCATGTAGCCGATCGCCTTGCCGCCGCCGCCGCCGGACATGTTCTCGTAGGACGCGGTGCCCACGATCCCCGACTTGGTCAGCGCCTCGCCGGTGCCACGGGCCGTGCCGTCCCAGCCGCCGCCGGCGCCGCCGGGAACGATGAAATGGATGCTGTCCACGACCTGCTCTTGCGCCATGGCGGGTGCGCCGAACGACAGCGCGGCCGCGGCCGCTGCAAGCACGGTGCGACGGCCCAGGTTGAATTTCTGCATGTGTCTCCTCCAAGTTGACAGCGGCAGACTTCGCCGCTCAATGGAGGCAGAGATACCGACCAAGCTGACACAAACCTGACACCGGACCGGGCCATGCGATGCGCTTCCTGCTGATCGAAGACAACGACAACCTCGCCCGCGCGGCGGTGGACCGGCTGTCGCTCGACGGTCACGTGGTCGACCACGCCGGCGATCTGGCCGAGGCGCAGGACTTTGTCGCGACCACCGAATACGACTTGATTTTGCTGGATATAATGCTGCCCGACGGCGACGGTCGCAGCTTCCTGCGGTCCCACCGCGAAAGCCTGGCACAGACCCCCGTCATCGTCACCACGGCCCGCTCCGAGGTGTCGGACCGGGTCACGATCCTCGATCTCGGGGCGGACGATTACATCACCAAACCCTTCGATTTTTCCGAGCTCGAGGCCCGCTGCCGGGCCGTGCTGCGCCGCCGGGGCGGGGCCGCAAGCAATCTCAAGCAGCTCGGCGACGTCGAATTCGATTCGCTTTCGGGCACCCTTCGAATCGGTGACGAGGCGATTCGGCTCCGCAACCGCGAGCTGCGCCTGTTCGAGGTCTTCGCCTCGTCGCCGGACCAGATCTTTTCCAAGGCAAAGCTGCTGGACCGGCTGTTTTCCTATGACGAAGAGGCGTCCGAGAACGCGATCGAGGTCTATGTCGGCCGCCTGCGCCGCCATCTCGACGGCAGCCGGGCGCGGATTGTCACGGTGCGCGGCCTGGGATACCGGCTGACGGTGACATGAGCGCGCCTGCGCGGGGATCCATCCGGCGCCGGCTGATGCTGCAGCTGCTGGGCGGGGCGGCGGTGCTGGCGGTGGTGCTGTTCCTGATCGTGCAAAGCCTCGCGCGCAACCTGGCGCAGGAAAGCCAGGACAACATCCTCGCCGCCGCCGCCTCGGCCATGCTGGACACCGTGGCCATGCAGGAGGGCGAGCTGCAGGTGGATCTGCCCTATGCCGCCTTCTCCATGCTCTCCAGCCTTCAGGGCGAGCGCGTCTTCTACGCCATCCACGCGCCGTCGGGGCTGGTCACCGGCTATGACGACCTTGCCCCGCTGGCCGGCGCCGGCACCCGCTTCGCCACCGGCGTTCACCGGGGCGAGCCGATGCGCATGATCACCGCCACCCGGCGGCTGGCACTGGAGCAGGGGGCGCTGCCGGTCACCGTGACCCTGGCCCAGACCCGCGACGGGCAATCCCGCATCTTCGAACAGATCATCGCCATGGCCGCCACGCTGGGCACGGGCCTGTTCCTCTGTGTCGCCGTGCTGGCCGGGCTCGCGGCGCGCACCTCGATCGGGCCGATCCTGCGCCTGACGCAAAGCGTCGACCGCCGCGGCCCGCAGGACCTGCGCCCCGTCACCGCACCGGTCCCGGCCGAGATGGCGCCGCTGGTGGGCGCCATCAACACCTTCATGGACCGTCTCAAGGTCTCGCTTCAGCGGTCCGAGGAATTCATCGCCGAGGCCGCGCATCACGTCCGCACGCCGCTGGCCACCGTCCGCACCCAGGCCGAGATCACGCTCCGCCGCGTCGAGAAGGAGGAAAACCGCGCCTCGGTCCGCGAGATGATCCGCGCCATCGACGAAAGCTCGCGCGCGGCCGGGCAGCTGCTGGACCACGCCATGGTCACCTTCCGCACCGATCACCTGGAACCCGAAGAGATCGACCTGGGCCAGCTGGCCGAGGAAACGGTCGAGCGCCTGCGCCCCATGGCCGAGCTGCGCGACATCGACCTGGCCGTGGTTGCGCCCGTCCCCGCCCGGATCGAGGGCGACCGCATCCTCGTGCAAAGCGCGCTGCGCAACGTGCTGGACAACGCGATCAAGTACTCCCAGCCGGAAAGCGACGTGACCCTGACGCTGGACCACGACGGCGCCATGGCCCGGCTGCAGGTCCGCGACCGCGGCATCGGCTTCCCCGAGGGGGGCGCCGCGCCGCTCACCGGGCGGTTCGAACGGGGCACCAATGTCGAAGGCGTTGTCGGCTCGGGCCTGGGCCTGACCATCGCCGAGGAGGTCGTCCGCGCCCATGGCGGCCACCTGCTGGCCGGCAACAACGAAGAAGGACCCGGCGCATGCGTCACGCTCTGCTTCCCCGCCCTTTGATCCGCGCCCTGTTGCTGCTCCTGGCGGTGCTCGCCCTGCCGGCCCGCCCGTCCGCCGCCTTCGAAATCGAGGGCCACGCGATCTTTGGCGACCCCGACGCCGTCCGCATGCTGCGCGTGCTCTCCGTTGCCGATGTCGATGTCTTCGGCCCGGTGATCGAGGCGTTTCGCGCCGGGTACCCCGAGGTGTCGGTCGACTACACCGTCGCCAGTTCGGCCGAGATCATGACCGCCATTGCCGAGGAACGGGTGCCCTTCGACGTGGTGATCTCCTCGGCCATGGACCTGCAGACCAAGCTCGCCAACGACGGCTTCGCCCGGCCGCACCGCTCCACCGCGACCCTGGCGCTGCCCGACTGGGCGCGCTGGCGCGACGATCTCTTCGCCTTCACCCAGGAACCCGCCGCCATCGTGCTCTCGCGCGCGGCCTTCGCGGGCCGGCCTCTGCCCGAAACCCGGCAGGCGCTGATCTCGGCGATGCGCGACGCGCCCGAGCTGTTCCGGGACCGGGTCGGCACCTACGACCTGCGCAGCTCAGGCCTCGGTTATCTGTTCGCCACGCAGGACGCCCGCACATCCGAGGTCTACTGGCGCCTGACCGAGGTGATGGGCGCGCTGGGCACCCGGCTTTATTGCTGTTCGTCCGAGATGATCGACGACGTGGCCAGCGGCGATCTGGCGATCGCCTACAACGTGCTGGCCAGCTACGCGCTGTCGCGGGCCGACCTGACCAAGGTGGCGATCGTCCTGCCCGAGGATTTCTCGACCGTGATGCTGCGCACCGCGCTGGTGCCGCAGAACGCGCCGGATCCGGGGCTGGCGGGGCGGTTCGTGGATTTCCTGCTGACCTCGTCCTGGTCCTCGGCCGATGTGCCGCAATCGCCGCTGTCGGTCTCCAGCGCGGTTTTCCTGACCAACCGCGACCGGTTTCGCCGGATCCGGCTGGGGCCGGAACTGCTGGTCTATCTGGACGAGTTCAAGCGGCGACGGTTCCTGCAGGCCTGGGAAGACGCGATCCTGCAGGATTAGGGCAGGGGCCTTGGCGCTACGCCCGGCGGTTCGATCGCGCCAAGTCGCGGCAGCGCGTGCAGCTGTTAGCGCCACCTCTACCACCCATTTTTTGATCAAATTCCCCCGAAGACCGGGCCAGAACGCCGCAATCCGCCCTCTCACGGTTGTGTCATTGCCCCTACCGATTATGTTCACACCAGCGAAATGCCGCGCTTGCGAAGAAATGTTGCACTGCAGCGGGAACCAGATCCATCGCGCGCGCGTTGGCCCTGTGCCGGTTCGATCGACAGCTGATCGACGCCGCCAGGATTTCGCATTTCACCCGGCGGCTGACCCCGCCTGACAGAAACACGTACAGACCGAGGTTGGACCGATCAAAGACGGAACCCCCAATATCTCACATGCTCCCTATCGCAATCTCGCCGTGCTGGGCGCCGGCTCCTGGGGTACGGCCCTGGGTACCGTGCTTGCCCGCAACGGACACGCGACCAAGATCTGGGCCCGGCGCGACGCGCTCGTGCACCAGATCAACGACCGCCGGCAGAATGCCGATTACCTTCCCGACATCGACCTGCCGCAGGGCCTGACCGCCACCGGGGATCTGGGCGACGCGCTCATGGCCGCCGAGGCCGTGCTGCTGGTGACGCCATCGTCCTCGCTGCGCGACATGTGCCAGGCGATGAAGCCGCACCTGGCCCAGGGCGTGCCGATCGCGCTCTGCTGCAAGGGGATCGAGCGCGGCACCGGCCTGCTGCTCTCCGAAGTGGTAAGCGAGGAACTGCCGGGCCATCCGGTCGGCGCGATCTCGGGTCCGACCTTTGCCCGCGAAACCGCGCTGGATCACCCCACCGCCGCCACCGTCGCCTTTGAATGGCGCTACCAGGATCGCCTGGACCCGGCCGCCTCGCCGGCCGCGCGGATGGCCATGTCGCTCTCGGGCAGCGGGTTCCGCCCCTATATCTCCGACGACCTCATCGGGGTCGAGGTCGGCGGCGCCGTCAAGAACGTCATCGCCATCGCCTGCGGCATGCTCTCGGGCGCCGGCTTCGCGGAAAACACCCGCGCGGCGCTGATCACCCGCGGCACCGACGAAATGAAACTGCTGGCCGAGGCGCTCGGCGGGCGGCGCGAAACCGTCACGGGCCTCTCCGGCGCCGGCGACCTGACCCTGACCTGTTCCTCGACCACCTCGCGGAACATGTCGCTGGGCTTCCAGCTGGGGCAGGGGCTGACCCGCGCGCAATGTTTCGAGGGCCGCAATGTCGTGGTCGAGGGCGAGGTCAACGCCGTCTCGGTCACCGATCTCGCGCGCCGCATCGGGGTGTCGATGCCGATCTGCGAAACTGTCCATGCCGTGCTGCACGAAGGCGCCGACCTGGGCGCAAGCTTCAACGCGCTCTGGGCCCGCCCGATCGAATCCGAGCCGCGCGCGCTCGACCTGTCCTTCGCGCATCCCGAACAATCCGTCACGCTGCAATTCGGAAACTGAGCCGATGAATATTGTCCAATCCGCGCGGCCGAGCCTCTCGGATCGCCGTTTCACCCTTGCCACCGACCTCGATGGCACCTTCCTTGGCGGCACCGACGAGGCGCGCAAGGTTCTCTACGACTGGATCGAGGCGAACCGCTTTACCGTGGGCCTGATCTTTGTCACCGGGCGCGACCCGGAATTCATCATGGAAATGTGCCGCGAGCGGGGCCTGCCCTGGCCCGAATATGTCGTGGGCGACGTCGGCACCACCATCGCCCATGTCACCGACACCGGCGGCATCGAACCGATCCCCGCGCTTGAAGAGGACATCGCCGAGCGCTGGAACGACAGCGGCGCCGTGGTCCGCGACGTGCTAGAAGACCATCCCGGCCTGGCGCTTCAGCCCACCGGTTTCCGCTATCGCGTCAGCTATGACCTGTCCCCGGACAGCTTCGACGACACCGCCTGCCAGAAAATCGAGGCGCTGGGGCTCGACTGGCTGATCTCCGACAACCGCTATTTCGATGTCCTGCCCCGCGGCGTCTCCAAGGGGCCGTCGATCCGCCGCCTTGTCGCGCATCTCGACATCCCCGAGGATCGCGTGCTGGTCGCGGGCGACACGCTCAACGACCTGTCGATGCTGCAATGCGGCCTGCCTGCGGTGGCCGTCGGCAATTCCGAAGAGGCGCTTCTTGCCCAGGTGCGTCAGCTGGACCATGTCCACAAGGCCCGCGCCCACGGCGCCGCCGGCATCCTGGAAGCGATCGACGCCCATTCCCTTCACGACATCCCGAAAGGCAGCTGACATGAGTTCCTCAAACCTCGTCATCGTCTACCATCGCCAGCCCTACGAAGAGGTGATCGAGAACGGCAAGATCACCTACAAGGAAAACAAGTCGCCCAACGGCATCGTGCCGACGCTGAAATCCTTCTTCGGCCGCTTCGAAAGCGGCGCCTGGGTTGCCTGGAAAGAGGCCGAGGATCCCTCCAACCCCGATTTCGAACGGGTGGTGGAGATCGAGGACACATTCGGCAAATATTCCGTCTCGCGCCTGCCCCTGACGAAGGAGCAGGTCTCGTCCTTCTATCACGTGTCGTCCAAGGAGGCCTTCTGGCCGATCCTTCACGGCTTCAAGGAACGCTACAACTACGACCCCGTCGACTGGCCCACCTTCCGCGAGGTGAACTGGGCCTTCGCCGAGGCCGCCGCCGCCGAGGCCGCCGAGGGCGCCGTGGTCTGGATCCACGATTACAACCTGTGGCTCGTGCCCGGCTACCTGCGCCAGCTGCGCCCCGACGTGAAGATCTCGTTCTTCCACCACACGCCCTTCCCGGGGGCCGACATCTTCAACGTGCTGCCCTGGCGGCTGGAAATCCTGCAATCCCTGCTGGCCGCCGACGTGGTGGGCTTTCACATCCCGCGCTACGTGAACAACTTCGTCTCGGCCGCGCGCTCGCTGCTTGAGGTCGACGTGACCGAGCGGGTGAAGGTGAAGCCCGAGATGCTCTCGCAGGCCACCGCGCTCTCCGAGCAATCCGTGCCCACCGAGATCAGCTTCGAAGGCCGCAAGGTCGCGCTTCAGGCCTCGCCCGTGGGGGTCGATGTCGATTACATCGAACGCATCGCCGCCACGCCCGAAACCGAAAAACGCACCGCCGAGATCCGCGAAGGGCTGGGCGATGCCAAGCTCGCGCTGTCCGTCGGGCGCACCGATTACACCAAGGGCGGCATCGAACAGCTTGAGACCTTCGAGCGCATGCTCGACAACCGCCCCGACCTGCGCGGCAAGGTGCAGCTGATGCATGTCTCGGTGCCCGCGAACCGCAACATGACCGTCTACGAAGAGATCCAGGAAAACCTGGAGGCGACCACCGGCCGGATCAACGGCCGCTTCGGCTCGCTCGACTGGCAGCCGGTGACACTGGTGTCGCGCGCCGTGCCGTTCCAGGACCTGGTCGCCTATTACCGGGCCTGCGATGTCGCCTGGATCACCCCGCTGGCCGACGGCATGAACCTGGTGGCCAAGGAATTCTGCGCCGCCCGCACCGATGGCGACGGCGTGCTGGTGCTCTCGGAATTCGCCGGCGCGGCGGTCGAGATGGGCTCGGCCGTGCTGACCAACCCGTTCTCGCACCGCTCCATGGACAGCGCCATCGCCCAGGCGCTGGAGATGCAGGAAGACGACCGCCGCGGCCGCATGAAGGCCCTGCGCGAGATCGTCGCCAAGCACGACGTCCGCAACTGGGCCGAAGAGCAGATGTCGGCCATGAAGGGCGTCGACGTCTGGCACAGCGACCCCGAACCGGCCTGATCCGGTCCGGCCGAACCATGCCGGGGCGCCGCCGCCCCGGCACCCACTGCAGGCACGCTTTCTAGGGCATCCCGATCCGTCCCGGCGCCGCCCCTCGCGGCGCCGGAGGCACATGGGCTCCCGGGCACCGCGCCTGTTGCACCCCGCCCCGTGCCGGCCCTATCCTGCCGACCCAAGCAGGAGCCCCACATGCCCGACACCGTCCCCGGCCCCGACGGCCTCCCCCGCTGCGGCTGGTGCGCCGCCGCGCCGGATTTCTTCGCCTATCACGACAGCGAATGGGGCTATCCCGTCGGAGACGACATCCGCCTGTTCGAGAAATTCTGCCTCGAAGGCTTCCAGTCCGGCCTGTCCTGGCGCACCATCCTCGACAAGCGCGAGAATTTCCGCGCCGCCTTCGACGGGTTCGATTTCCGCAAGATCGCGCGATACGACGACAGCGATGTCGCCCGCCTGCTGTCGGATGCGGGCATCGTCCGCCACCGGGGCAAGATCACCGCGGTGATCAACAATGCGGCCCGCTGCTGCGAGCTGGTCGACGCCGAAGGCTCGCTCGGCGCCTATGTCTGGCGGTTCGAACCCGATCCCGCCACCCTGCCGGAGCCGCAGACGGTCACCACGTCTGCGGCCTCTATCGCCCTGTCGAAGGACCTGAAGAAACGCGGCTGGCGCTTTGTCGGGCCGACCACGGCCTATGCCTTCATGCAGGCCATGGGGCTGGTCAACGATCACGCCACGAGCTGCGCCATGCGCCCGAAGGCCGCCGCCGCCCGCGCCGCCTTCACCCCGCCGGCCTGAGCGGCCCGACCCCCGGGGGCTGCGCCCGGCAATCGCCTCTCAGTGGTTGCACCCGCCGCCGCGGCGCGACAGACTGCAGCCGACCACCATCAGGACAGCACGACAGCACCATGAAAGCCCTCACGATTTCCGGTCTCTGCGCCGGCCTCGCCCTTGCCGCGGCCTGCACCCAGCCCTCCGAGCCCCAGGGCGCGCTGCTTTATGCCGAGCTGTGCGTCGGCTGCCACGGCCTGTCGGGCACGGGCGACGGGCCGCTGACGGCGGATCTGCCCGTGCCTGTCGCCGACCTGACCACGATCTCGGCCCGCAACGGCGGCACCTTTCCGATGGCCGAGGTGATGTCGACCATCGACGGGTTCACCCGCGCCCAGCACGGCAACCTCGTCATGCCCGACTTCGGCGCCCTGCTCGAAGAGAGCCCGACCGTCCTTTACGACAGCGGCGACGGCATCTCCACGCCCACCCCGTCGGCGCTGATCGCGCTTGCCGAATATCTCGAAACGCTGCAGACGACGCCCTGAGGCGACGGTCCTGAGGCGACGGGCTGCGTAGGGTGGGTTTTCAACCCACCGCCCGCCCGGTCCCTTCCGCCGGAGCGGTGGGTTGAAAACCCACCCTACGCCCCTTGCGAAACAGTGTTCCGTCGTGTGAATTGACCACGCAAACGGGCAGGGGAGCGCCAGATGACCGATTTCACCTTCAACACCACACCGTCCATCCGCCAGCAGCGCGGCGGCGCCGCCCGCATGGGCGAGATCCTGGGCGCCATGCCCTTCGCAAGCCCCGGCGCCCCGGTCCTCTTCGTCACCGACACGGGGATCATGTCCCTCGGCCTCGCCGATGCGGCCCTGTCCTCGCTGGCCGAGGCCGGCTTCTCCGTCACCATCTTCGACGCGGTCGAACCCGATCCCAAGGCCACCACCGTGCTCGAGGCCTGCCGCATCGCCCGCGACACCGGCTGCGCCTGCGTGCTGGGCTTCGGCGGCGGCTCGTCGATGGACGTGGCCAAGGTCGTCTCGCTCGCCGCCGCCTCAGACCAGCCGCTGGACGAGATGTACGGCGTGGGCCTGGCCCGCGGCACGCGCCTGCCGCTGGTGCTGGTTCCCACCACGGCCGGCACCGGGTCCGAGGTCACGATGGTCTCGATCCTCACCACCGGCACGGCCGAGAAGAAGGGCGTCGTCTCGCCCCTGCTGCTGCCCGACATCGCGCTGCTCGACGCCGATCTGACGCTGGGCCTGCCGCCGGCGATCACCGCCGCCACCGGCGTCGACGCCATGGTCCACGCGATCGAGGCCTATACCTCCACGTCGGCCAACAACAATCCGATCAGCCGCATCCTCGCCTGTCAGGCGCTCGACCTGCTCAGCGCCAATATCCGCGAGGCCGTCACCAACGGCACCAATGCCGAGGCTCGCGCCAACATGCTTCTCGGCTCCATGCTCGCCGGCCAGGCCTTCGCCAATTCCCCGGTCGCCGCGGTCCACGCGCTGGCCTACCCGATCGGCTCGCTCTTCCACGTGCCCCACGGCCTGTCCAACGCCCTGGTCCTGGCCCAGGTCATGCGCTTCAACGCCCCCGCCTGCAGCGCGCAATACGCCGAGCTGGCCCCGCATATCTTCCCCGACATCGACACCGCCCGCGACAGCCAGGCGATCACCGCCGAGCTTATCGACCGCCTCGCCGCGCTGAACACCGAGCTTGGCCTTGACCCGGGTCTGCGCTCCGTCGGCATCTCCGAGGACGACATCGACAAGCTCGCCTCCGACGCGATGAACCAGACCCGGCTCCTGGTGAACAACCCGCGCGAGGTCAGCCTCGACGACGCCCGCCAGATCTATACCGCCGCGCTCTGAGCGACACGGGCGGCCCGCGGTTCGCAGGGCTGCCCGGCGCCTGCGCTCCGCCCGGCACGGGCGCGCGGGCGCCGCTCGTACGCAAGCCACCCGCAGGCGCGCGGGCCCTGTCTGCCCCAGTGTAGACCCCCGGTCCGTTCCGTGCACCTCGCCGCGCAAGCCTCCGCCCGAGACCGCCGCGCGAGGCCCCCGAAACCCTCTTAGTCGCGCCGGGCAAACATTGTACAAAACGGACAAACCGCCGTTTCACCCCTTTCGCGACCTGTACAAAACGGACACTCCCATGGCTGACCGTCCCCCCCGCGCCAACCGCGCCGATTACGCCAGTTTCACCCGGCTTCAGACCCGCTGGATGGACAACGACGTCTATGGCCACATGAACAACGTGGTGCATTACTCGCTCTTCGACACGGTGGTGAACGGCTGGCTGATCGAGCAGGGCCTCCTGGACCCCCGCGGCTCCCACAGCTACGGGCTCGTGGTGGAAACCGGCTGTCGCTACCATGCCGAGCTGGCCTTTCCCGGCTGGGTCGATGCCGGCATGCGGGTCGCGAAACTGGGAACATCTTCAGTGCGTTACGAGATCGGTCTGTTCGGCGAAGGCGAGGATCTTGCCGCCGCCGAGGGCTTCTTCATCCATGTCTATGTTGCCCGCGACAGCCACCGGCCCGTTCCCATCGACCCTGACCGCCGCGCCACCCTCGCCACGCTGATGATCGACCGCCGCCACTGACATCCGCCCGCCTGTCCACCGCCGGCTTTGGCCGCCGGCACACCGGCCCTCGGGCTTGATCCTTGCCCAAATACGCGCCGCCGTAATGCGTTCGCAAAAAGATATTGTCAATAAATTAATTATAATTCAATGGCTTAAGGTCCCCCTCCGGCCCATCCCGCAGCGGGCGGGGTCTCCGCCACAACCGGCATCCGTCCGCCGCGCCCCGGCACCCCGGACGCCCGCCTTGGTTGCGCGGTTCCTCCGGCGAAGGGGCCATGTGGCCGGCAGGGCGGGAGCAGTGGGCAACGCCACAAGAGACCATGCACGCGGGCTTCGAAATGTGATCCAATGTGCAAACCCCGTTGAGATTAGCGCCTTCAGGTTGCATGGTAATTATGCCGATCGCACTTGTTGCGAGAGCCAGCGGTCATACATATACAACTATAAGGATGCCTAATAATACGTTTTAGGGGGGACGTTATGTCCGATGGTCCCATTGTCGATCCGAAGGACATGTATGCCCTGCATGTGATGCCTGGGCACTTGATCCGACGGTTGAACCAGATCTCGATGGCGATCTTCAACGACCGGATCACCGAAATGGGGCTGGACCTGACCTCGGTCCAGTTCTGCGCGCTGATCATGCTGAGCGAACGGCCGGGCATAGACCAGGCGACGCTGGCGGGGCTGATCGCCTATGACCGGGCCACAATCGGTGGGGTGCTGGACCGGTTGGACGCCAAGGGATTGATATCGCGCCAGATTCACCCGCGCGACCGCCGCGCCCGCATGCTGAAACTCACCCCGGCCGGAGACGCGCTGCTGGCCGTTGTCCTGCCCGAGGTGCAGGCGCTGCAGCACGATATCCTCGCCGGGCTTCCGCCCGAGGACCGGTCAGAATTCCTGCGGCTTCTGCAGGTGCTGACAGACGCCGGAAACGAGCTGAGCCGCGCGCCGCTGGTCCTGCCCGAAAGCCGCTGAGCGGCGGGCCATAGGCCTGGTGGCTGGCGGCTGGTGGGTGGCGCGCGCAGCACGTCGCGCCTGCAGTCCCGGGGTCAGCCGCGATCGGGCCCCGGTCAGGCGCTGTCGCCAGATGGGGGTCTGCCTGATTATTGGGCGGTTCGCTCAGAACTCGACTTCAAGCTCGATCACCTCGTCGGGTTCTTCCCGCGCCGCGGCGCACCATTCCACCATCGGCGCCCAGTCGAAGATCGTGTCGCAATAGGCCTGCAACCCGGGCTCGAGCGGCACCGCGTAGGTGCGGAAACGGGTGCAGACCGGGGCATACATCGCATCCGCCATCGAGGGTTCACCGAACAGGAACGGGCCGCCGTGGGCTGCCAGGCATTCGGTCCAGATCTGCTTGACCCGGGCCACGTCGGGCCGCGCGCCCGAGAAGATCTTGAACGCCTCGTGCCGCGCCTTGATGTTCATCGGCAGGGCCGACCGAAGGTTGTAGAATCCCGAATGGATTTCCCCGGAAATCGAGCGGCAATGGGACCTTGCCTTGCTGTCCTTCGGCAGCAGGCCGGCGTCGGGCGCGATCTCGTTGAGGTATTCGGCGATGGCCAGCGTGTCCCAGACCTCGACATCGCGGTGGCTCAGGCGCGGCACCCGGACCGAGGGCGACAGAAGCAGCAGTTCCTGCCGGTTCTCCGGATCGTCGACATCGACGATTTTCTCGTCGAACGCGATCCCGGCCATCTTGCACAGCAGCCAGCCGCGCAGCGACCAGGAGGAGTAATTCTTCGAGGAGATCGTCAGTGTCGCACGGCCCATGTCCCGTCCCTCGCATCACATTCTGCGTTGCAGATAATCCTGTCGCAGTGCAGCATGAAACGGTCCGGGCCGTTTGCCAAGCGTGAAATCCGACCGCATTCGGCCCGCGAATGGCCCGCGCCGCGAAGGGAAGCCAGCATGCTTTATCAGATGTACCAGTTCCAGGACGACCTGATCGCACCGGCCCGCGCCTTTGCCCGGACCATGCGGCTGGACGGCTGGATGGGGCTGAACGCGTGGAACCCGGCTGTGCCCCGGACCGATGCGGTGCTGGAAATGCTGGCCCGGTTCCGGCTGACCCATCACAGCCCCGGCTTTCACATCCCCTCGGTCATGGTCGGCAACCGCGAGGTCGCGGTGCGCGAGGAGGTCACGCTGGATCTGCCGTTCGGCGAGCTGCGCCATTTCGCCAAGGACATCGACACGCCGCAGCCCCCCGTTCTGGTGGTGGCGCCGCTCTCGGGCCATTTCGCCACGCTGCTGCGCGGCACGGTCGAGGTGCTGCTGCGCGACCATGACGTCTATATCACCGACTGGAAGAACGCCCGCGACGTGCCGCTGTCGGACGGCCCCTTTGGGGTGGAGGATTACGTCGACTACCTGATCCGGTTCCTCGAAGAGATCGGTCCGGGCGGCAACCTGCTGGCGGTGTGCCAGCCCTGCGTGCAGGCGCTGATCGCCGTGGCGGTGATGTCGCAGCAGAAGAACCCGGCGACACCGCGGTCGATGACGCTGATGGCGGGGCCAATCGACGTGCGCGAAAGCCCGACGCTGGTGAACGAGCTGGCCTTCGACAAGCCCTACGAGTGGTTCGAGAACAACGTGATCGCCGAGGTGCCCTCGCGCTATCCCGGCGCCGGGCGCAAGGTCTACCCGGGTTTCGTGCAGCTGACCGCCTTCATGGCGATGAACATGGACCGGCACCGGGACCAGCATCAGAAACTGTATCGCCATCTCGCGCGCGGAGAGTTTTCCGAGGCGAAGAAGATCAAGGATTTCTACGACGAGTATTTCGCCGTGCTGGACCTGTCGGCCGAATTCTACCTGGAGACCATCGACCGGGTTTTCCAGCGCGCGGAACTGGCGCGGGGCACGTTCACCTATCGCGGTGAAAAGGTCGACCCGGGCGCGATCCGGAAGACCGCGCTTCTGACGGTGGAGGGCGGGCGCGATGACATCTGTTCGCTGGGCCAGACGGCGGCGGCGCATGATCTGTGCCGATCGCTGCGCCCGCATCTGAAGCGCCATCACCCGCAGGCCAACGTGGGCCATTACGGGGTCTTCAACGGCCGCCGGTGGGAGCGCGAGATCTACCCGGTGGTGCGCAACATGATCCTTGCCATGGAGTGAGCCTGCTCGCCGGGCCGCCTGCCGCGCCGCCCGGAAGGCTGGTCTGTTTCGCCGGATGTGCCCGCGCGGCCCGGTGCCGCCGCGTCCGGGCAGCCGGCCCGTCTCGCGATCCGTGTCCCGCGATGCCTGTCCCGCGACCCGTGCGCCCGGCTCTGGCGGGCCGGGGCCGGGCGGGCTATGGAGAGGCGGCCCGCGATCAGCAGGAGGCGCACATCATGGATCTTTTCGCCGCTGCCCCGGACGGCCGCCACCACCCGCTGGCCGATGTGCTGCGGCCCAGTTCGCTGGACGAGGTGATCGGGCAGGACAAGCTTGTCGCGCCCGGCTCGCTCTTGCGGCGGCGGATCGCGGCGGATGCGCTGGGAAGCCTGCTGCTGTACGGCCCGCCGGGGGTGGGCAAGACCTCGATCGCGCGGGCGGTGGGGAACATGCTGGGCAAGGAGTTCCACGCCCTGCACGCCGCCGGCATCCGGGTCCAGGACATCCGCCGCATCGCCGACGAGGCGCGGATCCGCCCGGTGCTGATGTTCGTGGACGAGGTGCACAGACTGTCGGCCACCCAGGCCGACGACCTGCTGAGCATCTGCGAGGATGGCACCACCGATTTCGTCGGCGCCACGACCGAGAACCCCTATCACGCGATCCCCAAGGCCTTGGTCTCGCGCTCGCAGGTGCTGAAGCTGGAGCCGCTGACGCTGAAGGACATGGAGGAGGTGCTGCGACGGGGCATCGCGCATCTGGCGCATGGCGGGATCGAGGTCGTGGTCTCGAACGAGAACGCGCGGGTCATCGCCGGACGCTCGGGCGGGGATGCGCGGCGCGTGCTGACGGCGCTGGAAAGCCTTGCGATCGGGCATGAGGGCGACGGCCCGGTGCAGGTGACCGAGGAGATGATAGACGAGGTCTTTGCCGCCGCCGCGGTGAATTTCGACCGCTCGGGCGACCAGCATTACGATGTGATCTCGGCCTTCGTGAAATCCATGCGCGGGTCCGACCCGGATGCCACGCTGCACTGGCTGGCGGTTCTGATCCATGCGGGCGAAGACCCGCGCTTTATCGCGCGGCGGATCATGATCCACGCCTCCGAGGATGTCGGGCTGGCCGACAACACCGCGTTGCAGACCGCCGTCGCCGCCGCCCAGGCGGTGGAACGGATCGGCTATCCGGAGGCGCAGATCATCCTGGCCCATGCGGCGCTGCACGTGGCGCGGGCGCCGAAATCGGGTTCGGTCGCGCGGGGGATCGGCGCGGCGCTGTCCTACGTGCGCAGCCAGCCGGCGCTGCAGGTTCCGCTGCATCTGCGCGATGCGCATTACACCGGGGCCAAGAGCCTGGGACACAAGGGCTACCGCTTTCCCCACGACGATCCGCGCGGCTGGGTGGAGCAGACCTATGCGCCTTCTGTCGAACCGGGCGATTTCTACCAGAGCGACGCGCGCCAGGCGGCGACCTTCGAGAAGCGCGCCGACGAGTTCTGGGCCCAGGTGTCGGGCCAAAAGCCGCCCCGCAGGTTCTGAGGCGGCGGGGCGGTCAGCCCCGTGTCTCTTCCGGTTCGCCCGCGTATCTCCGCCAGATCGCCCGTTCTCCGGCATGCAGCGGGATGGCTATGGGCGACACGCCCAGTTCGATCCCGAAGGAGATCAGGCCCGTCGCCGTGCGGATCACCCGGGCCTTGATGTCCCGGCCATGGACGAACAGCAGACGGTGTTCGGCCCCGTCCACCTCGGCGATGACATAGAACTTCCAGGCGCCGCGATAGGAATTGGTCTGGCGGAAGGGGGCGTCGATGCATTCGACCTCGACGATGCCGCCGGCGTCCAGCGCCTCGCGCAGGCCGGCCAGGGAAATCACGGGGGAAATCTCTCTCATCTCTGGGCAGGGCTCCGGGCGGTGGCTGCGACCCGTCCGGCCTACACCAGCCGCCCGGAAAACGGAAACATCGAAGCGCACGGAGCATATCTTTGCAAGGCTCCCGAAATGCGGCTGCGATCGGAGGCGGGCTTAGCCGAGGTCCCAGGCGATCAGCCCGGCCAGCGCGCCGGAAAAGCCCGCGTTGTAATCCGTCGCCACCTCGTTCTGGACGTAATCCCACCTCTCGTCGGTGTAATGGCCATTGGCATCCGGCCCGCCCACCAGCGCGCCGGTCAGCTGGTGCAGGTTGTCGGCGCTGTCATGCAGGTCCGTCGTCCCCGAGGCCGCGCGGTGATGGGGGTTGAGCGGAAAGCTGTCGCCGAAGCCCACGACATAGCTTTGCCCGTCGGGGTTGTCGCCCAGCATGTAATCGATCTGGTCCGCCGCAAAGTCGCGCAACCGGGCCGCATAAGCCGCATCGCCCGTGGCTTCGGCCAGCTCTGCCCGCTCGACCGCGAGGAAGGCCATGTTGGCCGCATAGCGGTTCGAGCCCCATTGATCGAGCCAGGCGAGACCGGCGTTGGTGTCGGTCCCCGGGGTGCGGTGCAGATCCATCATCCGGTCCAGATGCGCGTCAATGTCGCCCAGATACCGCGCCTCGCCGGTGGCCTCGGCCAGCAGCATCGCCACGCCGTTGGACTTGTCGTCCCATCCCAGCGCCCAGCCCGCGTTGCCGCCGGGGTAATGGGCTTCGGCCTTGTCGAGATAGGCGGCGTCGCCGGTCGCCTCGAACATCCAGGCGGCCGCCCAGGAGAGTTCGTCCTGGTAGCCGCTGTGGCTGTCGTAGAAGCTGCGGACCTCGGGGATCGCGTCGGCATAGCTGCCCCGGTAGGCCTCGGAGAAGGCAAAAAGCCGGGTCGCGGTGTCCAGCAGCGTGTCGGCATAGGCGGTGTCGCCGGCCTGACGGAACGCGATTGAGGCCGAGGCCAGCGCGGCGGCGGTTTCGGCCGTGACCTCGGTGCCGGGCCGGTCGGCAGTGACGGAATAGGTCGGCCGGTCCATGGTCATGTCCTCGGGGGCGCCCCAGACCCGGTGATCCAGGTGGCCGTCGCCGACCTGGGCGTGAAAGACATCGTCGGCCAGCGTCGCGGTGCCGTTGTCGTCATAGGCGCGCAGGAAGTAGTCCGTGACCCATTCAAGATGCGCGAGGATGTCCTCGGTGGCACCGGCGGCGGCGTAGCCCTCTGCATGGTCCGCGGCGCCCCAGGCCAGCATCGTGGCCGAGAAGGCCATCGGCAGGCCGAACTTCACGTGATCGCCCGCGTCGTACCAGCCGCCGGTCAGATCCGCGCCGACATCCGCGCCGTCGGACAGGGCGCTGTCGCTACGCCAGTCCAGCGGGAAATCCTCCGGCAGGGCGCCGGAATATTGGGCATAGTAGAACTGCATCGACATGGACAGAGCCGCGCCGTAGTCGGCGGCATCGAAAGGCCCGCCGGTCGGGGCAGAGGGATCTTCGCCGCCGCCACCCATCCCGGGATCGCCCGGGCCCGGATCGACGATATCGCTCTCGCCATTGGCCGTGACGATCATCGCAGGGGGGGCAGGGGGCACCGTGCCATCGGCGGTGAAGCCGAAGCTCTGCGTTTCGCCGGGGGCGAGGTTCAGGGTCCAGCCATCGGCCCGCAGCCGCACGTCGCCGTCGGCTTCGGTGTCATGGGTCGCGCCCCAGGCGTGGCGGATGGCAAAGCCCGCATCCTCGATCAGGATCGACCAGTCGGCGATGGCGGCACCCGTGTCGTTGGTCACCGTTATCTCGGCGTTGAATCCGCTGCCCCAGTCCGAGGTGATGCGGAAGGCGACCGCGGGCGCGGCCCCGTCATCCTCCTCCGGCCCGGGATCCGCCGGCCCGGGATCCGCCGGCCCGGGATCCGCTGGCCCGGGATCCGCTGGCCCGGGATTCGCCGGGCCCGGCGCGTCCGGATCGGACCCGTCCGCCGGATCGACCGGCGCGCCGATCACGTGGTCCTGCCCGTCGATCACGGCGGTATAGGTCAGGCTCTCGCCGCTCGGCGCCGGGCCGGCCCCGTTGAAGCCCAGCGACACGCTCTGCCCGGGGGCCAGGTTCTGTGTCCAGCTGACGCCGGTGATCAGGATGTCGCCATTCGCCAGCACCCGGGCCTCGCCGCCCCAGATATTGGTGATCTCGAAGCCTGGGTCGGGGATCAGGATCGCGAAATCCTCCATCACGCTGTCGGTGTCGTTCACGATGTCGATGTAGGCGGTGAAGCCGGTGGTCCAGCTGTTGCCCAGCCGCCAGGTGAAGCCGGGCAGGGGCTGGACGGCGGATGCCAGAAGGGCAGGGCGGATGTCGGTCGAAAGCTGATCCATATCGTCACCTCACGGGATGGGCGCGCGGAAGCGGGCAGCGGCCGCCGGGGCGCATGAATGACGGAAACGTTACGTGCGGTATTTATTCTGTTCAATAAATATCTTTTGAACATTGTAATTATCCGCCGATCACAGATCACGCGGCGCCAGGACCGGCGGCGCCCCGCCCGATCGGTGATGTCTTCGAAGAGGTAAGCGCATGGTACAGACGATCAAAGCGGGTAATGTGGGCCCGGCCGCCTTCAGGGCCGCCCGCAAAGGAAAGGACATCAGCGTGGCGCTGAACTGGGACGTGCCGCCCTTCTGGGCCGCGAACATCGCCAAGGTTCTCGACGACCGGACCGGCCGGGCGGCCGAGGTGCTCGCCCGGCTGGACCTGCCTGCGGATCTGGGGCTTGGCCCCGCCGATGGTCCGCCGGGCCGGATCGCCATCGGGGCCGAGCTGGCGCTTTTGGAGGCGGCGGTCGGAACGCTGGGGGACGAGATCGCCGCGGCCGAGATCGGGCTGGCCTTCGATCCGCGCCGGACGTCGCTGCTGTCCTACCTGCTGCTGAACGCCCGCAACTTGGAGGAGGGGCTGACACTGGCCCAGCGGTTCGTCCGGGTGGAGCGGCGGCGGGCGATCTTTACCAGCCGATGCGAGGGCGACGACGTGCTGCTGATCGTCGATGCCTCGGCAACCGGGGTGCGGGACAACCCGCTTTACATAGAACACGCCCTGGGCGTTGTGCTGTCGGTGCTGCGCTGCGCGATCGGGCGGAATGTGCGGCCGTTGCGGGTGACCCTGCCGCACCGGCGCCCGCCGGAGTTCGCCATGCGGCTCTCGGCCTGTTTCGGCGCCCCGGTCGAGACGGGTGGGGCCGAGCCGGCGCTGGTCTTCGACCGCGCGCTCCTGACTTTGCCGCTGGTCGATCCCGATACCTTCCTGCTGCCGCACCTGACGGCCCATGCCGAGACCTTGCTGGACCGGATGGCCGAGCACCCGGGCGAGATCGGGCAACGGGTCCGGGGTGAGATCGCCGCGCGCCTGCCGCGCGGGGCGCCGACGAAAGACCAGGTGGCGGCCAGCCTCGGGATGAGCCCGCGCACCCTGTCGCGCCGGCTGTCGGACGAGGGCAGCAGTTTCGAGGCGCTGCTGCTGGGACTCCGGCGCGAACTGGCCGAGCGTTACCTGCGCGACCGGCGGCTTGGCCTGGCACAGGTGGCGAATCTGCTCGGTTACGCGGACCAGGCCGGGTTCACCTCGGCCTACAAGCGGTGGACAGGCCGGACGCCCGGCGCGGCGCGTCCAAGATAGTGCGGCCCCCACGGCTGACAGGCGGGGCACAAGCTTTGACCCGCATTCGCAAACCCTCGCGGCTGCGGCACGGCCGGCGGCGCGCTACACCGGGACAGCCACCCCAGCCCGGGACCCTGCGCCATGACCGATCCTGTCCGCAAACACGCCTTTCCCGAAGCGCTTCTTGTCGAACACGCGGCCTCGGGCGAACGACTGTTGAGGGGGATCCGCTATCGCTGGAACACGGGCGAGGCGCAGATCTCGTGGTGCGACGCGGCGCCAGCGGATCCGCGCGCGCTGGAGGAGGAACCGGTCAGGGCGATTGCCGCGGCCCGGCGCAACAGGCCAGCCTGACGGTCGCGTCCCTGCCGATTGGTGACCGCTGGCCGGCCGCCTTAGCCACCCCGAAGACCCCGCTACAGCGACATCCGCCGGGCCTGCGCACCACCGCGACGCGTGCGGGGTGGCAGTGCGATGGGCAGCGGCGCAGGGGACATCGCCACCGAGCTGACCAACAGGTGGCAGAACACCGCGACCGCCGGAGAGCTGGCAATGAACGGGCGCGCCATCTCGTAGGCGCGCACCGCCTCGTGGATATAGCCGGCATCCCCGGGCAGCCCGCCCATCCACTGCATGAAGCCCAGCTCTCCCATTTCCCGGGCAAGCTCGTCCGGCACGTGGCCTATGTCGAGCTGAAAGATCGTCTGTTCCGTGTGCATGGCGCCCTCCGCGCATGAGAGCACGGCACTGCGGAAACTGGCGATGTCATCGGGCCTGTCTGGTCCATCTCTGTCGCTCCGTCCCAGGGCACCCCGCCCAGGTTAAGGTGACTGCGGCGTGTCTTCACGCCGGAGATGGCAGGTCTCCTGACTTGCGGGTCGCTACTCTCCCGAACCTTCCCGGGCCGTCCGTCTTGCCGGAGGGGCCCAGTGGTCCTGTCGGGGTCGCTCGCCGCTTACAGTTGCGGGGGCAGTCACGGAATTGGCGCCGGGTGGGGCCGCACCGTGTTCCCTTTTCATCTCTCCAGCACCTGGCCTTCGAGAACCATCCATGCCGGTAGACCGCAATCGGCGATGCTGGTCAATCCATGCGGGCCCGGGAGCGGTGGCCGCATGACGGGGGAGGGGGGGCCGCGCCTCGGTAAGGTAGGGATGCCGGGATCTCGGGGAGGAAGCAGGACTTCGATCCGACCTGCGCCATGGACTGCGCAGGTGCCGGCCGGGCGGCCGGGTGACTCGGGCAGACACGGCCCTCTGCTGACCCTTCAACGCGGTCTTCCAGGCCTGATCCCATGATTTTTTCGGGAGCAAATCCTTTGTTGTCAGTGTTTTACCTTGTCATACGAAGAAAAAGTGACATTGACTGAAAAAAGCGCTTGCGGGTTTTGGGCAGTATC
>NZ_AQQR01000008.1 GCF_002210095.1 Marinibacterium profundimaris
AATTTACGCCAGATCTTGTCCAAGAGATGGGGAGTAGCTCACAAGCTGCCTGCGGGCTGTCCCCCGGACCAGGCATGTCCCAGCCCTTCGATGACCCAATGTTCGACCGCTTCCATGCCGGCGCCGTCGCAGGTCGTGCTAAGCCGATAGGACCGGCTTCCCGCAACGCTGTCGGCTTCGGTCTGAAGGCTTTGCGCCGGGCCGCCTTCGAGAGCCTGCCGGACGATTGCCACGCCGTTGGATGGGTGAACGGTAGAGTCGGCATCGCCATGAAATACGATGGTCCGCGTGGGGGCCCTGCGTGGCGCGCTATCGGCCTCGCGACAGGCCATGGCCGAGAAGGCGGAAGGCACATCTTTTTTGCCGCCCCCGCGGGCAGACCCGAATGGGCGCCCACCGCCCTGAACAGATCCGGCCCCGGACACGACCTTGGCATCCACCGGGGTTTCTGCGGCGACAGGTCAAAGCCGACATCCGCCAAGGGGCGTAATCTTCAAGCAGTCAGCTGCCCTGTTCGGGGCCCGCTTTTCTGCCCTGCGCACAGGGAGCGCCAGTCGATTGCGGGCTGTCCGAACCGGAGGGAACACTGTGCCGGCAACCGCGTTCAAATCAAATGGCAGTGTGTCACCCAAGGTTCAGCGCGGGCCGTTCCCTGACCGCTGCTTCCACAAAGGATCGACTGCCCTGCAGGAGACGATGGATGAAAGGCGAATGGCCTGGCAGGCCGGAACGTGCGATTGCGAAGACAGGTTCGAAAGCCCGTGCAGGCGCACTGAAGGACCAGGACCGACGCGGCGCCGTCCGGCGGCTGGATCCGGGCTCCTGGCGATTGCTGCGCACCGCCTGTTTCGAGATACGGCTGCTTGACGCACGCGAAATGCTGTCGAAAGCGGGCGAGAGGCTGGACGTCAGTGCGCTGTTGCTGGACGGGTTGATGGCGCGCTATGTCCGCGGCTCAAAAAGGAGCGAGCCGCAAAGCGCGATCGTTGCCATCAGTGTGCCGGGGGATTTCGTAGACCTGCACGCCTTGCCGCTGAAACGTCTGGACCACGATATCGCTGCCCTGACGCGGGCGCGGATCGCGATCTTTCCGCACGCGGCGTTGAACGACATCATTGAACGGTCCTCCCATCATGCAAGGCAATTGTGGGGCTTGACCATGATCGATGCCTCGATCCACCGGCATTGGATTTTCCGTTCAAGCCGGTTGCGCGCGCTGGCGTCAGTGGCCGATTTCGTGAGCGAGATGGACCTGCGCCTTCAGGACGCCGGAGAGAGCACCGTCGACCGTCTTCCCTTGCCCCTTCTGCAGACCGATCTGGCCGAGATCGCCGGGCTGTCCCCGGTCCATGTCAGTCGCGTCTGCAGACAGCTTCGCGAGAGCGGAGCCTGCACGATCCGGGACGGATATGCCAAGATCCACGACAGGGCGCTCTTGCATCATCTGGCGCATTTCGATCCCTCCTACCTCTATCCACCCGAAGAGTGAGCGCCGTCCCGCCGTGCCCGCGAACCGGTCGCGGGCACGGGCAAAGGTCGCGTCGTCCGAGCCGTTGGCGACCACCCCCTATTCCACCGCGACCCTGCAAGGCCATGCGCGCGGCCTCGAGGCAGGGCACCGCTCCGCCTCGTTTCGCGCTGGGATGGTGATCGCCGCTGGCCAGGGCGCCCTTGGGCCGAACGCAAGGCTGCGCCCGGCTAGGGGGCCGGCGGCTCACGCCGCCCGTTCCCAAAAACGAAGGGCTTTGCAGGCAGCGATGAAGTCTTCCGGTACGCCGTCCAGAACGAAGACCCCGTCATCGGCCTCGTCCGGGACGGCGGCGGACCAGAAGGCGGATTTGGCCTCTGCCGTCAGCGCGATGAACTTCATGTGCGCAAAGGCGTCGCCCAGGAAACTTCGTGCGCCGTGCATGCGCGCAAGCCGGGCTGCGCCATCGTCTGAGGCGAGGACGGCCACCGCGTCGAACAGGGCCGACGGCGCGCCATCGAGCTTTTCATCCGCGGCGATCGTCTTGCCACGCGCGGTGGTCACGCCGCCGACCTTCTCGGCGATGACCGTGACCTGCGCTCCGGCGCTCTCTGCCGCCGACTTGAGCGCCTCGAAGGCGCCGCCGTCGATGCCGTCGGTCACCAGCAAGCCCAGCTTGCGGCCGGCAAAGCTGTCGGGCGGGTTGGCGACGATGCTGAGCGCGGGCGAAACATCGGTCTTGATGACGTCGCGCGCGGGGTTGGCTGCACTTGGCATTCCTGCCAGACCCAGGCCATCGGCGACCGTTCTGGCAAGGTCGTCGTCGACGACCATCAGGTGGCCGACCATGCGCTGCCGGATCGACAGGTGTTCGACCTTGGAAAGCTCGAAGACGAAGGCGTCGGCGATATGCCCTTTTTCGACATCGGTCTGGCTGAGGTAGAACTGGCGTGCCTGGCTGTAATGGTCGGCAAAGGTATCGGACCGGACGCGCTGTTTCGGCCCCGCCTCTTCGGCCGGGTAGGAGGTGAACCCGCGGTCGGGATCCTCGCGCGGGCCCTCGCCAAAGCTGTTCGGCTCGTAGTTCGCCCGGCCCTTGGGATTGCGCATGGCCATGTGGCCGTCCTGTTGCAGGTGGGCAAAGGGGCACTTCGGCGCGTTGACCGGGATGTGGTTGAAGTTCGGCCCGCCCAGCCGCTTGAGCTGCGTGTCGAGGTAGGAGAAGTTCCGGCCCTGCAGCAGCGGGTCATTGGAATGGTCGATGCCGGGCACGACGTTGCCGGTCTGAAACGCGACCTGTTCGGTCTCGGCAAAGAAGTTGTCGACCATGCGGTTCAGCGTCAGCGTGCCGACGCGGCGCACCGGGAGGATTTCCTCGGGGATCAGCTTGGTGGCGTCCAGCACGTCGAAATCGAAGCTCTCGGCGAACGCGTCGTCAAAGACCTGAAGCCCCAGATCCCACTGCGGAAAGTCGCCCTTCTGGATCGCGTCCCAAAGGTCGCGGCGGTGAAAGTCCGGGTCCGCTCCGTTGATCTTGACCGCCTCGTCCCAGAGAACGGATTGCATGCCCAGCCGGGGTTTCCAGTGGAACTTGACGAAACTCGACTTGCCCTCGGCGTTGACCAGCCGGAAGGTATGCACACCGAAACCTTCCATGAAGCGGAAGGATCGCGGGATGGTCCGGTCGGACATGATCCAAAGCGCCATGTGCATGGCTTCCGGCATCAGCGAGATGAAGTCCCAGAAATTGTCATGCGCCGTCTGCGCCTGCGGAAAGCCGCGGTCGGGCTCCTGCTTGGCGGCATGGATCAGGTCCGGAAACTTCATCGCGTCCTGAATGAAGAACACGGGGATGTTGTTGCCGACGAGGTCCCAGTTGCCTTCCTTGGTATAGAACTTCACCGCAAAGCCGCGAACGTCACGGGCAAGGTCGGGGGACCCCTTGTTGCCGGCAACGGTGGAAAAGCGCACGAAGACCTCGGTCTTCTCGCCCACTTCGGTCAGCACCTTGGCGCGGGTAATGTCGGAAAGGTCCTCGGCCAGCTCGAAGGTGCCGTGGGCGCCATAGCCCCGGGCGTGGACGACCCGCTCGGGAATGCGCTCGTGGTCGAAATGAAACAACTTCTCGCGGAAGATCTGGTCTTCGATCAGGTGCGGTCCGCGCTGTCCCACCTTCAGCGCGTTCTGGTCGTCCGAGATCGGCATGCCGACCTGCGTCGTCATGGTCTCGTGGGTGTCGTCTGCGATCTGATGAGTCTCGCCGCCGTTGCCCTTGCGGGGGGAATTGTCGTCTTTCATGGTCAAATTCTTCTCCATTTCAGTCTTTCATGGCGTGGGTGCGGGGATGGCCGGCCGTGGCGGGATGAAGCAGGCACGATGACCTCGAACCACGGAAAGCCAACCTGTCGGGCGAAGGCGCGCAATGTGCGCGCGACGATGGCGGGAGGTTCGTCATGGGGCGCCAGATGCACGGAGAAATGCAGACGCCGTGGCGTCGTCGATCATGACGCCGCTTCGGTATGTCGGCACTTCCGGCCAAACCCGGCATGAAGGTTGAGCGCCCGAGAATGGCCTGGACCAGCATGGCCAGCGCGACCACCGGAACAGCCAGTGTCGGCACCAGTTTGGCAAGCGAAATCAGTCCCAGGAAGGCGCTGCGCCCATCGGGTCGTGACATGGTTCGGGTCCTTGTGAGGCGGGCCACCGCGGGCGGCGGCGCTGTAATGGGAACAGCGGGCGCGCCCCAAGGTTCCGGCAACATTTGTTATCCCGCCCAGCTCTGCCGGCCCCTTTCGGCGCGGGTAAAGTTCTTCCTGCGTTGCTGGCCCCAACCGGTTTTCGGTGCCGTGAAATGCGCGCGCGACGTCCGTCCCGCGATGATTTCAACGGCGACACGGCCCTCAAGCGGGGTGCCGGGTGGGTTTCCGCAATTCGGGCGCCACGGCAACATTCCCGGTATGCCCGGCCCCAAGGGCCCGGAAATCCACGGCAAATCCCTGGGCAACCCATCCTTGCCAGGGCGGTCGGAACGCGACATCCTCGACGCAATTGTGCACTTGAAAGACCCGCCATGAATAACCGCCTCTTCGCCGGCATTCTCTGTTTCGTCTTCTCGTCGACCCCGGCACTGGCCCAATCGGATGCACAGGATCTGCCTCTTCCATCGGACCTGCCGCTGCTGGACTACCAGGCACAGCTTTACCCGTTCATCGCCAACCGGGACTTCGCCAAGGCCGGCTGGAGACGCGACAAGGCGTGGCGCGACACCGGGCCCTTTGTCCTGGGCACGTCTTACGGAACGCATCCCGCGGTGCGGATCTACTACTCGCCGCAGGTGATTGCCTGGCTGGAAGGCGGCCGCGAGGGTGCGATCCCGGACGGGGCGATCGTGGTCAAGGAAATGGCCACGCCGCCCGCCGCCCGTTACGTCGAATACCGCCGGACGCTGGAATACCTCCACCCGGACGACCCGGCGAAGGTCGAAGACGAAATGTTGAAATTCCTGCGCGGGACCGGCGGGCTGAACTGGACGGTGATGGTCAAGGACAGCGCGGTCTCGCATGGCGGATGGTTCTTCGCCTCGGTCGGTCAATCCGCCGAGACCGACAGTTTCGAGCCGCCGTTCGCCCCGGCCTCGGGTCAGGCCGGCGATGGCATGTGCATGCGCTGCCATGCCTCTGCCGCCGAGGAGTTGATCTTTTCCGCCCTGGACAATGTCGAGGGCTATCCCGGCGAGCCGCTGATCTTCCGCGTCGATGAAAGCTGGCGAAACATGGACGGCTTTGCGCCGGGGCCGTTCAATCTGCCCGGCGTGCAGCGCCCGGCGATGGGCCTCAGCCAGTCAACGCTGATCCGCGATCTCTTTCACGACGATGCCGCCTTCGACCGATCGAATGCGCAGGCCGCGCCGTCGCCGACCGCCGCCAACCCGGACTTTCTGCGCATGTTTCCCCCGCAAGGCGGGATCGACATCGGGCCCGAACAGCTGCAACGGCTTCCGTCCGAGTGGCTGGACAAGGTGCCGTCGCGCCCCGGGGATCCGCAGCATTTCCTGACCTCCGACAATTGCATCGGCTGTCATGGCGGCCTGGGCGGGCCGCCGTCGGGGACGACGATGTTCCTGCAGACCGGCCCGAATTACGGCGATGGCTACAACATATCCGAATATGGCGAATGGCGCTGGTCGCCCATGGGGCTGGCCGGGCGGGACCCGATCTTCTTCGCCCAGCTCGAAAGCGAATTCGCGCTTCTGGAACAGGCCGGGTCCGGCGACCTGGTCGCGAACCTGGGGACGACCTGCCTGTCCTGCCACGGCGCGATGGGACAACGGCAGCTGGCGATCGATGCCCACGCCGACCCCGACGCCGGGCGCGACCCGAACGATTTCAAGGTGGCCTACACCCTGCTGCACGCCCCGCTGACCGCAGCCGAGGAGCAGGCGCAGAAGGCCGACGGCACCTTTGCCTATCACCAGTACGGCAACCTCGCGCGCGAGGGGGTTTCCTGCGCGGTCTGCCATCACATCGCCCCGCCGGAACAGGCAGAGGGCCAGCCGGACTACAACAAGCTCGACACCTACCTGATGAACGGCACCACAGGTGTCTTCCGCCTGACCGACGCCGACCGGCTGATCGGTCCCTTCGACGACGTCCGGCCGGTGCCGATGCAAAACGCCATGGGGATCAAGCCCGTGGGCGACCCCTATATCAAGGAGGCCGAGCTTTGCGGGGCCTGCCACACGATCAACCTGCCCAACGTGGATGCCGACCCGGACACCCCGCTGCCGGGCTATACGGCCGAGGATCAGGAGATCTTCAACCAGGCCGCGCGCAATGGCGCGGCGTTGCAGAAGGCCACGACCGGCGTGACCTTCCCCGAGCCGCTGACCAAGTTCCAGCATTCGGTGGAACAGGCGACCTACCTTGAATGGTCCAACAGCCGGTTCAGCGAGGAGGGCACGAAACAAACCTGCCAGCAATGCCACATGAAGCCGGGCTTTCAGAGCGTGGACGGCACGCTGGACATTCCGCAGATCACCACGCAGATCGCCACGATCCAGGACCGGACCCTGCCAGCGGTCGAGAACCTTCTTCCGCACGACGAGATCGACGTACCCTTCCGCAGCGACTACCGGCGGCACAATTTCGTCGGGCTCAATGCCTTCATGGTCGAGATGCTCAGCCAGTTCCGCGCCGAAATGGGGCTGAGCCACACCGACCCGATGACCTACGCCACGAACGGGGCGGAGCTGACGGTGGATACAATGGCCCTGCAGGCGGCCCACGAGACCGCCGACGTGACCCTGGATCTCAGCCCCGGCTACGGCGGGCTGGTCGCGCGGGTAGGCGTGACGAACAAGACCGGGCACCGCCTGCCGTCGGGTGTCGGGTTCCGCCGCGCATTTCTCGAGGTTCGGGCGGTGGACCAGGCCGGAAACACCCTGTGGTGTTCGGGCTGCACCAACGCGGTGGGCGTGATCGTCGACGGGACCGGCACGCCGCTGCGGACAGAGTTCCTGGATGTCGTGCCCGAGGGGGCCGACACGGCGCTCTATCAGCCGCATTACAGCGTGATCACCGACCAGACGCAGGTGCAGATCTACGAAGAGCTGACCCAGAACGCCGAGGGCGCCTTCACCACCAGCTTCGTACACCGGATCCACCACCCCAAGGACAACCGGCTGACGCCCATGGGCGCGCTGACACCGGGCACTCCGGCGTTCACGGAGAAGTTCGGCGACAGCGCCGTCACGGCGGCCTTCATGAAGGCCACGATCCCCGAAGGCCGCGCCGCCGAGGATCCCGGTTTCCGGCCCGGCTCACACCGGCTGGAGTACCGGATGGCCTTGCCCGCCGGCACCGATCCGGCGCGGGTCACCGTCACGGCCACGCTTTATTACCAGGCGATCCCGCCATACTACCTCAAGCAGCGGTTCGACACGGCGCCCGATGGGCCGGCGACGCAGCGCCTGTATTACCTGGCCAGCCGGCTGAAGACCGAGGGCACGCGGATCGAGGACTGGAAGCTTGCCACGGCGCAGGCCTCGGCCTCGCTTCAATGACACGGGCGGCTTTGTCCGCGCAGGCGCTGGTTCCGCGCCCCGTGTGCCGCTTTCTGCGCCTTGAGATCGCGTGATGCGCTTTGAGGGGGAGGGACATGGGCGCTGAACGGCAGATCTTCAGCCTGACGCACGGCGCTCGGGATCACGCGGATTGTCGGCGGATGATCTCGAAGCCCAGGTCGATCGCAGTGTCCGGGGTCGACGACCCCTCGAAGCGACGCAGAAGCGCATCGGCGGCCGTTCTGCCGAAGGCTTCCAGGTCGACCTTGATCGTCGTGATCGGAGGCTCGACATCGCCGGCAAATTCCTGGTCGCCGAAGCCAATGACGGCAATGTCGCCCGGTATGGCGAAGCCGCGCTTCGTGGCCTCGATGATGGCGCCGTGGGCCAGCACGTCCGAACTGCAGAACACGATCCCCGACGTGAAGCCGTGATCGTCGATGAGGCGGGCCATGCCCTTGCGCCCACGCGCCACGGTCGCCATCTCGTCGAAGTCGATCTCCGCCACCGGGGTACCGGTGAGCCGGGTGAAATGCTCGCTGAATGCGGCCTTCCGTCTCCGGGCGCGTTCGTCCCCCGCAGAGATCGTGGCCGCGGCGGTGTCGCCACGTTCGACGGCAAATTCCGCGGCGGCGCGGCCGGTCTCGACGTGGCGGAAGCCGATGCAGATGTCGATGGGCGAGTCGGTGAAATCCCAGACCTCGACCACCGGGATGCCCGAGGCCAGCAGCATCCGCCGGGCCTGGGGAGAATGGTGAATCCCGGTCAACAGGATCGCGTCGGGCCGGCGCGACAGGTGGGTCGCGATCGTGCGCTCCTCCTCGGCGGGGTCAAAGCCGGTCTCGGAGAGCAGGATCTGGTAGCCGGCCTCGCGCATGCGCTGACTGAAGGCGCGGATCATTGCCGCGTAGACGATGTTGGTGATCGACGGCACCAGCGCGGTGATCAGCTTGCTGCGGGACGAGGCCAGGGCCCCGGCGATGGCATTGGGCACGAAGCCGGTGGCGGCGATCGCCTCGTTGATCTTGCGCAGGGTCGCGGCCGAGACCTTCGACGGGTCGCTGAGTGCCCGTGACACCGTGACCTGGCTGACACCGGCCATGCGGCCGACGGCCTCCATCGTGACCCCGCGAGATGCGCTTCGCGCGGGCTTTCGCTTCGTGGGTTTGGTGTCGCCTCCATCCATGGGGTGCATATTCCTGGCGTCGTCCCGGGAAGGCAAGGGTCACACCCCGTCCGGCTGGCCCTTTGCCCGCCGCGACAGGACGACCGAGCCCAGGATCGACCCGATGATCAGCACCCAGAGCACCATGGCGATCCAGCTCTTGGTGAAGAAGATGCTCAGCGTTCCGAAGGATTCGAGGCTTTTGACAAAGTAGACTTCCGCCGACGGGCCGAGGATGAAGCCGATGATGAAGGGCGCCACTTCAAGCCGCAGCTTGACGAAAAGCCAGCCCCCGATGCCGAAGATCAGCAGGGTCCAGACGTCGAACATGATGCCGTAGTTGATCGTGTAGGCGCCGATCACGCACATCATCAGGATGACCGGGAACAGGATGTGCTTGGGGATCGTCACCACCAGGGCAAAGTACCGGATCGCCACGTACATCATCACAAACATGGCGATGTTGGCGATCAGCATCGCGAAGATCATCGCGTTCCACGTGTCGGGATTGTTGCCGATGAAGAGCGGGCCGACCTGGATGCCCTGGAGGGTGAAGGCGCCGATCAGCAGGGCGGTGGTGGAATCGCCGGGGATGCCCAGCGACAGCAGCGGCACCAGCGCGCCACCGGTCAGCCCGTTGTTGCCGCTCTCGGAGGCGATGATGCCGGCCGGCTCGCCCTTGCCGAAGGTTTCGGGGTGCCTGGAAAATGTCTTGGCGTTGGAATAGGCCAGGATCGAGGCGGCCGACCCGCCCACGCCGGGCAGGATGCCGACAAAGGTGCCGATGCCCGAAGAGCGCACGAGGTTCACGATCTGGCCCCGGAACACCGAGAACGAGAAGGTCGATTTGCCGCCGACCTTTACCTCGTCCTTGTTGAAGCCGCGCGGCACGCCCAGTTCGGCCTGTTCCAGGATCGCCGCCAGCCCGAAAAGGCCGATGAGCACGGGCAGCAGGGAGAACCCGGTTTCCAGCCAGTACTCGGTCCCCGGCGGTATCAGGCGCATCTTGCCGTTGCCGCCCGACGAGATGTCGTAGGTCCCGATCAGGGCGATGAAGATGCCCAGCACGCCCGAGAAAATGCCGATCAGCATGTCCGAGCTGAGCGCGGCCATCACCGTGAGGGCGAAGAAGATGATCAGGAATTTCTCGACGTAGGAGAACTTGATCGCGAAATCCGCCAGCGTCGGCGCGAACAGCCAGAGCACGAAGAGCGATACCAGCCCTCCGACAAAGGAGGCGACTATGCCGATGCGCAGGGCCTTTTCGCCTTCGCCCTTCTGGGCCAGAGGATAGCCGTCGAACGTGGTGGTGATCGAGCTTGGCGTGCCGGGAATGCCCAGCAGGATCGCGGGGACCAGCCCGCCCGAGATGCCGCCCACGTAAAGCCCCAGCAACAGCGCCAGGCCGTTTTCAAGGCCGAGGGAATAGGTGAGGGGCAGGCAGACGGCGACGGCCATCGTCGCCGTCATGCCCGGGATGGCGCCGAAAATGATCCCGATGAAGGTGCCGCCGACGATCAGCGACAGGAACAGGGGCGTGATGATCTCGAACATGGGCTTACGGCAGCGTGAGGAAGAAGGGATAGGTGAAAAGCCACCAGACGAAGGTCGGGGCCACGACCGAGACGATTGCCAGCGGAGCGATCTGGCGCAGCGTCCTGTCGTGCATGAAGAGCAGGCCGGAGAGGAAGACGAAGGGGATCGAACAGATCAGGAAGCCCATGCCGGTGTTGGGCCAGATGTCGCCCACCGGGACCATGAGCGAGAAATAGGCGAGCGTCAGGCCGAGTGTGCCGAAGAACCGCATGCGATCCATCTGGGCAAAGGTGGTGCGCCAGTAGGCGCCGGACCCCGCGATGCGGCGCCGGTCCCGGATGAGGATGGCCAGGCCCAAAAGCCCCAGGACAACGGCGATGATGGTCGGAAATACGAGATGTGACCGTTCGAAATCTATGGTCACCTCGGTCAAGTTGCCCATGAGCCCCTCCCGTCGTCATGGTGAATTGCCCGGGCGGGTGTCGCCCGGGCAAAGGTTTCGTCCAGGCTGCTCAGGACTCGCCCGAGATCTCGGCGATCACCTTGGAATAGGTGTCGCGCTTCTGCTCGAGATGCGCCTTGGCCTCGTCCGAAGGCAGGAAGTTCGGGATGAAGAACGACGCTTTCTGGCGGTCCTGGATCGCGCCCTCGGCGAAGATCTCGGTCAGGGCCGTGTCGATCTGGTCGATGATCGCCGGATCCATCTCCTTGTTGAACAGGAAAAAGAATTCCTTGTCGAAGGTGAAGTCCTCGCTGCCGTCCAGCGTGACCGAGGTTTCCGGCGACGCATATTGCATCAGCGCCGCCCGGTCCGTGTCGCCCATGCCGGCCTCGGGCGCCTGTTCCAGCGTCGCGGGGCGCGCGGTGATCCAGACGAAGCGCATGCCCTTTTCATCGCCCTCTTCGAGCTGGGTGAACTGCTCGTTGGCCTGGATGGAGCCGTTGATCACGTCGGCCAGCCCGTCCCACATCGCCTGGTTCTTGTCGGATTGCGAGCCGGTGTTGACGGCGACGATGTTCGCTTCGGACCCCGGGGACCGGACCGCCGCGGCGTTCTTCATGGCCGAGAAGCCGATTTCCGACACGCCGCCGGGCTGGATGGCCACGCGGACCTGCTCACCGTTTTCGGCGGCGGTCAGGATGTCCTCCATCGACTGGTAGGGGCTGTCGGCGGGCACGAGGTAGGCGTTGCCCGGGTTGATCGCGACGGTCGGACCAATGGCATAGGTGGCGAAGGGATCGTCGTATCCCTCGCGGCCATAGAGATGGCCCAGGTAGGACTGGTCGTGGAAGATCATGATCGTGGTTCCGCGGCTGTCCCGGTCCAGCGCCTTGAACGCGGCCGAGGCGCCGACGGCGTCGACCTTGATGTTGATGCCCAGGTGTTCGGACAGGGCATCGGCGACGATGGCGGAGTTCTGGTAGGTGTCGCCGCCGGTCGATTTCGACCCGATGACCATCCGCACGTTGCGGGGCAGCTCCTGGGCGGCCGCGGCTATCGGCTGGGCCAGGATCGCTGCGGTACTGACGGCGGCAAGCAGGGTTCTGCGGGTGAAAGTCATGGATGTCCTCCCATGGGGTCGCGGCGCGACCGGTTGATGTCCTTGTCTATGCATGTGCCGGTCACGCTCCTCCGCGTCCGACGGCACAATGTATGCGCATACATGTATGTTCATCACGACTCGCCTGAACCTGTCAAGACAGCTTCTCGAATAAACACTTGAAGGCGTTTTGCCCACTTTTCTCCATTGACCCAGAAGAATGTATGCGCATACATTTCCAGCGAAAGCCATCAGCGAGAGGGAGGTCGACCATGGCGAAGGACAGCGAGCAACCGACAAGCGGCCTGAGGAGCGACCGCTGGTTCGCGCCCGACGACCTGCGGTCATTCGGTCACCGTTCGCGCATGATGCAGCTGGGCTATGCCGAGGAGGAATTTCGCGGCAAGCCGCTGATCGGCATTCTCAACACCTGGTCAGAGATCAATTCCTGCCACGGCCATTTCCGCGAACGCGCGCAGGACGTGAAGAGGGGCGTGGCGCAGGCCGGAGGATTCGCGGTCGAGATGCCCTCGCTTTCGGTCGACGAGAGCTTCACCAAGCCGACCTCGATGCTGTACCGCAACATGCTGGCGATGGAGACCGAGGAGATGATCCGCAGTCATCCCTTCGATGGCGTGGTGCTCATGGGCGGCTGCGACAAGACCACGCCGGGCCTGGTTATGGGCGCGCTGACGGCGGGTGTGCCGATGATCTACCTGCCCGCCGGCCCGATGCTGCGTGGCCATTACGCGGGCAAGATCCTGGGCAGCGGTTCGGACGCCTGGAAATACTGGGACGAACGCCGCGCCGGCAACATTTCGGACGAGGAATGGCTGGGAATCCAGGGCGGTATCGCGCGCTCGGTCGGGACCTGCATGACCATGGGCACGGCCTCGACCATGACGGCGATCACGGATGCGATGGGGCTGACACTGCCCGGCGCGTCCTCTATCCCGGCGCCGGACGCGGGGCATCAGCGCATGTCATCGGAATGCGGCCGCCGGATCGTCGGCATGGTGCTCGAAGGTCTCACGCCCGACCGCATCGTCACCCGCGACGCCGTGCAGAACGCGGCCATCACCGCCATGGCGACCGGCTGTTCGACCAATGCCGTCGTCCACCTGATCGCAATGGCCCGGCGCGCGGGCGTCGATTTCACGCTGGATGATCTGGACGCGCTTGGCCGCACGACCCCGCTGATCGCCAATGTCCGCCCGTCGGGGAAGGATTACCTGATGGAGGATTTCTTCTATGCCGGTGGTCTGCGCGCCCTGATGAAACAGCTCGAAGAACGCCTGAACACGGAATGCCTGACCGTCACCGGCAAGACCCTGGGCGAGAACCTGGAAGGCGCCGAGGTCTACAATGACGACGTGATCCGGCCGCTGTCCAATCCGGTCTACCACGAGGGCTCGCTGGCGCTTTTGCGGGGCAACCTCTGCCCGGACGGCGCGGTGATCAAGCCGGCCGCCTGCGATCCGAAATACTACCTGCACGAAGGCCCCGCGCTGGTCTTCGACAGCTATCCCGAAATGAAGGCCGCGATCGACGACGAGGACCTTGAGGTTACGCCGGATCACGTGCTGGTCCTTCGCAATGCCGGGCCGCAGGGTGGGCCGGGCATGCCGGAATGGGGCATGCTGCCGATCCCCAAGGCGCTGATCCGGCAGGGGCATCGCGACATGCTGCGGATCTCGGACGCGCGGATGTCCGGCACGTCCTACGGTGCCTGCGTCCTGCACGTTGCGCCCGAAAGCTTTGTCGGCGGACCGCTGGCGCTGTTGCAGACCGGCGACATCGTGCGGCTCGACGTGCCGAACCGGCGGCTGGACATGCTGGTGGACGAGGCCGAGATCGAACGTCGCCGCGCCGCCTGGAGCCCGCCCGAACCGCGCTTCCAGCGGGGCTATGGCTGGATGTTCTCCAAGCATGTGCTGCAGGCGGACAAGGGCTGCGATTTCGACTACCTCGAACGGGGCTTCGGTGAAGCCGCCGGCGAACCTGACATCTTCTGAGGAGGCCGGCATGGCTCATGACCTGGACAACGCGCTCGAGGGGATTTCGGGCATTCTCGTGACGCCCTACGACGCAGCGGGCGAGATCGCGCCCGCGAAGCTCTCACCGATTATCGACCGGGCGCTGGGCGCGGGCGTGCACATGCCGGTGGTCAACGGCAACACCGGCGAATTCTATGCGCTGACCACCGACGAGGCCTGCACCATGGTGGCCGAGGTCTGCGCCATGGTCGGGGATCGGGCGCCGGTGCTGGCCGGGGTCGGGCGGGGCATTCGCGATGCCTGCCGCCTGGCCGAGGCGTCGGCGCGGGCAGGGGCGTCGGCGTTGATGATCCACCAGCCGCCGGATCCCTTCGTGGCGCCGCGCGGCACACTGGACTACGTGAAGGCCGTGGGCGACGCCTCGGGCGGGCTGCCGATCATGCTTTACCTGCGCAACGACGCGATCGGCACAGACGGGATCAAGGCGCTGTGCGACCTGCCCGGCGTGAAGGGCGTGAAATGGGCGACGCCCAACCCGCTGAAGCTTGCCGATGCCATTGCCGCCTGCGATCCGTCGATCACCTGGGTCGGCGGCCTGGCCGAGGTCTGGGCGCCGCCGCTCTACGCGGTGGGGGCGCGGGGGTTCACCTCGGGGCTGATCAACGTCTGGCCGGAACGGTCCATGGCCATCCACGCGGCGCTGCACGGCGGAGATTACAGCACCGCCAACCGGCTGATCGCCGGGATGCGCGCCTTCGAGGACATTCGCGCCGAAGAGCTCAACGGCACCAATGTGACCGGCGTCAAGGCGGCGCTGCAGGCGCTGGGCCAGGATTGCGGCCCGACGCGGCCGCCGTCGGCCTGGCCGCTGACCGGGCCGCAGCAGGTCAGGTTGCAGGACTTCCTGAAATCAAACGGCCTGATCTGAAAGCCCGACAGATGCCGGCATTTCGGGGTGGCAGGCCGCTGATCGCCATGAGGGGCATGGATGACCATGCCACCGGTGGCGCGCGCTTCAGCCGATGCGCGGTGGCCATCCTGCCGGTCCCCGCGTCCCGCGCCCGGATGGCCTGACCTGATATCACCGCCGGCGGCGATGCCCGCCGGTTCCATGAACGGAGGAGAGACGAGAATGAACGAAGCGACCCGCGAAAAGCTGATGAGCGTTTCGGTGGCAACCCTGGCGACGGCGCTTTTCAAGCGCGGCCTGCGCAATCAGGTGATACAGGGCGTCGGCCCGATCGGCTGGAAGGGCAAGAACATGGTGGGCCCGGCCTTCACCCTGCGCTACATGCCAGCGCGCGAAGACCGCAACCAGCTGACTGAGTTCCGCAATCCCGAGCATCCCCAGCGCAAGGCGATCGAGACCTGCCCCGAGGGGCACGTGCTGGTCATGGACAGCCGCAAGCAGGCGAACGCGGCCTCGGCCGGTGACATCCTGATCACCCGCCTGATGATGCGGGGCGGGGCCGGCGTGGTGTCCGACGGCGGGTTCCGCGACGCGGCGGCCATCGCCAAGCTGGACATGCCGGCCTACCATACGCGGCCGACGTCGCCCACGAACCTGACCAACAACGAGGCGATCGAGATCAACGGTCCCATCGGATGCGGCGACGCGCCTGTCTTTCCGGGCGATGTCGTCGTGGGCGATGCCGATTGCGTCATCGTCATCCCGGCGCACCTGGCCGACGAGGTCGCCGACGAAGCCGTCGAAATGACCGCCTACGAGGATTTCGTGTCCGAGCGGGTCAGGGAGGGTGCGTCGATCATCGGCCTCTATCCCGGAACGAAGGACGAGAACCTGGCGCTCTTCGCCGAATGGCGCAAGGCAAACGGACGGTAAGACCGGCGCGGCGGGGCCTGCCCGCCCCGTCTCGGGCCGGCGAGGTCAGATCTGGGCCGATCCCGGGGCCCGGCGCGGTCCCGCGAGACGGGCGAGTTGGCCCGGGACTTCGCAATCCTCCGCGGGGGGGCACATCGCTGGTCCCCGACCGGACGCGGCGGCAAGAAGTTCCGGCACCTGCCGGACCGGATCGACGATGACGCTGTCCGGCTCTGGCGTCCGGACCATGCAGGGGTTTCCCTCCGGCATGCCGGAGGGTTCTGCGCCCCGATGTCATTCAGTCGTCCCGGATCAAAGGTGTTCGGTCGGGATGGCGGTCGTGAACTTCAGCTCTTCCATGGCCATCATCGAATTCACCTGGCTGAATTCTAGGCGGCGGATCATCGTCTTGTAGACGGCATCATAGGACGCCATGTCCGGCACCACGACCTTCAGGATGTAGTCCACCGTTCCGGTCAGCCTGTAGGCCTCGACGATCTCGGGGATCTCGTCGATCAGCTTGCGGAACTCCTCGAGCCAGTCGATGCCGTGGCGGGTCGTGCTGAGGCCGATGAAGACGGTGAGAGGCACATTCGCCCGCTGCTGATCGACCAGCGCGACGCGCTTCTTGATCAGGCCAGCCTCTTCCATGCGTTTGATCCGGCGCCAGCAGGGGTTGGTGGACAGGCCGACCGTCTCCGAGATCACGTGCATCGGCGTATCGCTGTCCTCCTGGAGCATGTCGAGGATCCTCCGGTCGATATCGTCGAAGGATATGCTCTCGATCGGCTTGGAGCCTGTCTTGCGAGGACGCCGTTCCGTCATCCTGCCACGAACTCCATCAGCACGCCGGCTGCGTGTTCCGGGCCCACGGCCAGCCCCTCGGCGGTCTCGACCGGGGTGATCCCCGCCGCGCTCAGGCAGCCCGTGACGGCGGACAGATCGGCAACCTTGACCCGAAGCGCGGTGAAGGCGCCGCGCGTGGTGCCCGCAAGGTCGAGGCCCTCGTAATAGGCGCCAAGCCTGTCCGGGCCGGCCAGGATCAGGGGGGCGGAATTTTCGCCGGTGTGGACGGTGCTGAAGCCGTCTTCGGTGCTGACCGTTCCAGCGGCCCACAGTCGGGCGAACCGTTCGGCCTCATCCTCGGGGGCGTCCGAAAGGGCCAGTATCGCGCCAAGCCCCGTAGCCGTGTTCGGATGGGACAGAAGCTCGCGGACCCAGACGGTTTCGGGCGTCTTGTGTTCGCACATGAAGACGGTGCCGCGCGGCGTCTCGTCGGGTGTGAAGGCCACGGTAGAGAAGGCAGCGATCCCCTCTGTCCCGTCGGGAAGCGGCACGGGGCGCGAGAAACTGCCCAGCCCCTGGGTCGCGATGCCCAGCTCCTCCAGCTCGCGGGCCGCGTCTTCGGCTGTGCCGATCCGGCAGGCAATGGCGTGGAGCCCCTGTTTCATCGTGGCCAGCATCTCACGCCGCGGGGCGTTAAGCTCTGTCGGTTGAAGGATTCCCAGCAGCTCGAAATAATCTTCTGGAAACATGATCGTGTAGTTCGCGGTGCCCTTCGATGCCGAATGCAGGCCGCGCGGCGACAGGGTAAAGCCAAGCGCCCGGTACTGGGAGGCTGCGGTGTCGAGATTGTCGACCAGCGCGAAGCAATGGTCGATGCCTTTCACGGGATGCGGCATGGGGTGGTCTCCGGTGTGTTGAGGTGTCAGCGGCGCACGGGCGCGAGCAGGATTTCCGGGAGGGAAATTCCCGGCTGCATCTGCGCCACGAAAAGCGCGGTCTTGGCCATGTCTTCGGGTTGGATCATCGCGGCCAGTTTCGAGGTGTCGAACCCGGGCCGCCTGGACAGCAGCGGTGTCGCGACCTCGGCCGGGCAAAGCGCGGTGGAGCGAATGCCGTTCACGCCTTCCTCGTCGTTCAGGCTGAGCGAGATGTCCGACAACGCATGTTTCGAGGCGCCGTAGGCAACACCGCCGACATCGGAATGGAACCGTCCTGCCCAGCTGGAGGTGTGGATCATCACGCCGTCCTGCTGCGCGCGCATGATGGGCAGGCACGCGGCGATCACGTTAAGCGCGCCGGTCAGGTTCACGTCGATCACCCTGTCCCAGCTGTCCCAGTCCAGGTCGGCCCATCTGCGCCTGGGAATGTTCAGGCCGGCATTGTTGCACAGCACGTCGAGCCGGCCGCCCCAGTCCCGGATGTCCCCTGCCGCCCCGGCCATGCCGTCGCGATCCGTCACATCGCCGGGAAGAACCAGAACCTCGTCCCGGTCCGGCAGGGCCTCGGCCACCTGTTCCAGCGTCTCGGCCCGGCGCGCGGTCAGCGCGACCCTGTAGCCGGCCTGGGCAAATGCCGTGGCCATAGCGGCGCCTATGCCCGATCCGGCGCCTGTGATCCATACAACCTTGCGCAAGGGCTCCCTCCGATTGACCGCTTTGGTCGGTTAATTTAATACCAAGCTATGGGATCTTTGTAGATGTTTTTACCACTAGAGTTGTGTTTTCTGGTTTTTCTGTTGACCGAGCTGCGGGAAGAGCCTCAGATTAAGCCATGTTGGCCGGGGGTGCGACGTCTGGCCCGCCAAAAAGCAGAGCAAATCGAATCCCAACTTGGAGAAGCTTGAAGATGACGGTCAAATTAAGAAAGGCAGGTCTGATGCTTGCCGCGGCCGGGGCGTTCAGTTCCGCCGCGTTCAGCGTCGCGGCCCAGGACGAGGTCCAGAAGGGCGGCACTGCCATCATTCACATGAATTCCGAGCAGCGCATCCTGAACCCTGCGCTGAGAGCGTCGACCGGGGTCTACAACATCTCGGGCAAGATCATGGAACCCCTGATCGACAAGAGCTACGACGGCTACGAGCCGGTGCTGGCCACCGAATGGTCCGGCTCCGAGGATGGCAGCCAGATCACCGTCAAGCTGCGCGAAGGCGTGAAATGGCATGACGGCGAGGATTTCACCTGTGAAGATGTCGCCTTCTCGGCGATGGAAATGTGGAAGGAGCTGCTGAACTACTCCTCCGCGCTGCAGGCCAACCTGGAAAGCGTCGACTGCCCCGATCCGCATACGGCCGTGTTCAACTATTCCAAGCCGATGCCGCTGGAACTCTTCGTGGCCGCGATGCCGGATCTCGGCCACCCGGTGCCCAAGCACCTTTACGAAGGCACCGACCTTCTGAAAAACGAATACAACAACGCGCCCGTCGGCACGGGCCCCTTCAAGTTCGTCGAATACCAGCGCGGCCAGTACGTGATGGCCGAGAAAAACGAGGACTACTGGCGTGACGGGTATCCGTATCTCGACCGGATCGTCTGGCGCTTCATCAAGGACAAGTCCGCTGCCGCCGCCGCTCTCGAGGCCGGCGAGGTGCATGAATCCGGGTTCATCGGGGTCTCCATGGCGGATGTCGAGCGTCTGGCCGAGGACGACCGTTTCGATGTCGGGACCAAGGGGTACGAGAACAACGTTGCCCACTCGACCGTCGAGTTCAATCACCGCAACCCGATCCTGGCCGATCTGAAGGTGCGTCAGGCCATCTATCACGGCCTGGATATCGACTATGCGATCGACACGATCATGCGCGGCTTCGCCAAGCCGGGCCGCGGCCCCGTGCCCAGTGCCGGCGGGATCAACTATACCGACGACGTGCCGACCTATCCCTACGATCCCGAGCTTGCCAAGCAGATGCTGGACGAGGCGGGCTACCCGGTCCAGGACGACGGCTTCCGGTTCAAGCTGCGCCACCGTCCCGCGCCCTGGGGCGAATACACCCAGCTCTGGGCCGAGTATTTCGCCCAGGCCATGAAGGAGATCGACATCGACGTCGAGCTGCTGACCAATGACGCGCCGGGCTTCCTGAGCGGGGTCTATCGCGACCACGATTTCGACACGGCGAACGGCTGGCACCAGTTCCGGTCGGACCCGGCCGTCTCGACGATGGTCTGGCTTCGGTCGGGTCAGCCCAACGGCACGCCCTGGACCAACCAGTTCGGCTGGAAGAGCGAAGAGATCGACACCATGATCGACGAGGCCGCATCCGAGCTGGATGTCGAGAAACGCGCCGAGATGTATCACCAGATCCAGGTGCGCGCGATGGAAGAGCTGCCGGTGATCTTCGCGATCGAGCATCCCTTCATCTCGGTCACCTCCAAGAAGCTGAAGAACCATCACAATACCCCGCGCTGGACGTCCTCCAGCTGGTATGACCTCTGGCTCGAACAGTAACCTGAACAGGGGACGGGCGCGAAAGGCCGCGCCCGTCTCCACCCTCCCGACAGCATTCCCCTGAACATGGCCGTACACATGCCCCCAATATTGATCTACGCCCTTCGCCGATTGCTGCAGGCCGTGCCGGTCGTCATCCTGATCATGATCACCACGTTCCTGCTGCTCAAGCTGGCGCCCGGTGATACGGTGGATGCGCTGGTGGGCGACATGGGCGGGGCGGACGCGGACTTCATCGCACGGCTGCGCGCCGAATACGGGCTGGATCAACCCGTCCTTGTCCAGCTCTGGCGGTACATGGTGAAGCTCGCCTCGTTCGATTTCGGATGGTCCTTCGTCTATGAACAGCCCGTCTCAACCGTCCTGATGGAGCGGCTGGGCACCACGCTGCTGCTGATGGCGACCTCGCTGAGCATTGCCTTCACCCTTGGCATCGTCCTGGGCGCGATTGCGGCGCGGCGGGCCTATTCTCTGACCGACAACGTCATCTCGGTCCTGGGGCTCGTCTTCTACGCGACGCCCTCGTTCTTCCTGTCTCTGATGCTGATCCTGGTGTTCTCGGTCCATCTGGGCTGGCTGCCGGTCGGCGGGATAAAGACCATCGCCGCCTTCTACACAGGCTGGGATCATGTCTGGGACGTGGCCCGCCATCTCATCATGCCGACCGCCGCGCTGTCGTTGATCTACCTTGCCTTCTACCTGCGCCTGATGCGGGCCTCGGTGATCGAGGTCGCCGACCTGGATTATGTCCGGACCGCGCGGGCCAAGGGCGCGAAGGAAGGGCGGCTCATGATCCATCACATCATGCGCAACGCCCTGCTGCCGGTGGTCACGCTTCTGGGGCTTCAGTTCTCCACCGTGCTCGGCGGCTCGATCGTGGTGGAAACCATATTCACGCTGCCGGGTCTCGGGCAGCTTGCCTACCAGTCCGTCGTGCAACGCGACATGAACACGCTGATGGGGATCATCTTCCTCTGCTCGATCATCGTCGTCGTCGTAAACTTCCTCACCGACCTGCTTTATGCTCGTCTGGACAGCCGGATCGAACTTGTATGACACTCGCCGATTCACAACAGATCGCTCCGCCGGAACCGCCGCGCTACATCGTCTTCTGGCGCCGGTACCGCCGCAACCGGGCGGCCTTGCTGGGGCTGTTCCTTTTCGTCCTCGTCGTCCTCATGGCGCTTTCGGCCGGGCTGGTCGATCCCGAGGATCCGCTTCGCCGCGCCGGCCCGCCGCTGACGCCGCCCTTCACCAGCTGGGAGACACCGCTGGGCACCGACCAGCTGGGCCGCGATGTCCTGTCGGGCGTCTTCTACGGCGCGCGGATCTCGCTGATGATCGGCGTGGTCGCCACGCTGGTCGCGATCTCCATCGGGGTCGTCATCGGTGCGCTGGCGGGGTATTTCGGCGGCTGGGTCGACGATGTGCTGATGCGCATCACCGAAGCGTTCCAGACCATTCCGAACTTTGTGCTTCTGCTGGCGCTGGTGGCGATCATGGGGTCCAAGATCGAATGGATCACGCTGGCCATCGGCATCGTCAGCTGGACGGCGCCGGCCCGCATGGTGCGCGCCGAATTCATGTCGCTCAGGCACCGCGAATTCGTCGATGCGGCGCGCAACCTGGGCGTATCGAACACCGCCATCATCTTCCGCGAGATCCTGCCCAACGCGATGCCGCCGATCGTCGTCTATGCCTCGGTCATCATGGCTCTGTCGATCCTCATGGAAAGCGCGCTGGCCTTCCTTTCGCTGGGCGATCCCAACTATGCCAGCTGGGGCAACATGATCGGGCAGGGGCGCGCCGTGCTGCGCTCGGCGCCCTATTGCTCCGTGATCCCCGGCATCGCGATCATCCTGACCGTGCTCTCGTTTTCGCTGCTGGGCGAAGGCCTGAACGATGCGCTCAACCCGAGGCAGAAGAAGACATGACCGGCTCCCATCCGATCCTCGAACTGCGCAACCTGCAGATCTCGCTTCCCAAGGGGGCCGACCGCCCGCTGGCCCTTGAGGGGCTGGACCTGACCATCGAGCCGGGCGAGATCGTCTGCCTCGTCGGAGAAAGCGGGTCGGGCAAATCGCTCTGCGCCGGCGCCATCATGGGCCTGCTGCCCGAACCGCATGTGCGTGTGACCGGCGGTGAGATCCGCTTCATGGGCGAGGACCTGCGCGGCCGGTCCGACAGCATGATGCGCAAGCTGCGCGGCGCCGACATCGCGATGATCTTCCAGGAGCCGATGACGGCGCTCAATCCGCAGAAGACGGTGGGCTGGCAGCTGGACGAGGTCCTTCGCCTGCATACGGACATGAACCGGGCGCAACGTCGGGCGCGCACGCTGGAGATGCTGGAGCGCGTCCACATCCCGGATCCGCAATCGGCTTACAATGCCTACCCGCACCAGATCTCGGGCGGGCAGCGCCAGCGCGTGATGATCGCGATGGCCCTGTCGTTGTCTCCGAAGCTTATCATCGCCGACGAGCCGACGACCGCGCTGGACGTGACGACCCAGCTGCAGATCCTCAAGCTGATCCGCGAGCTGCAACAGGACGAAGGCGCGGGCATCCTTTTCATCACCCACGATTTCGGCGTCGTCGCCGAGGTCGCGAACAAGGTCGCGGTCCTGTGCCGGGGGGAGCTGGTCGAGGCCGGTACGACGGACGAGGTGCTCAACAATCCCCAGCATGCCTATACCCGGGCGCTGATCGCCGCGGTGCCTGCGCTGACCCCGCCGCCGGTCAAGGCCGTCAACACCCTGCCCGTGGTGCTCAGGGGCACCGGGCTGAAGAAAACCTTCGCCGCGCGGGGCGGCCTGCTCTCCGGCCGGCGCAAGGCGGTCACGGCGGTGAGCGATCTAAGCTTCGAGCTGCACCAGGGCGAGACCCTGGGCGTGGTGGGCGAAAGCGGATCGGGCAAGACCACGGTGTCGCGGATCGTCACCCGGTTGCTGGAATGTGACGCGGGCAGTGTCGAGGTGGACGGCAAGGATCTGCTCGCCTGTTCGCCCAGAGAACTGCGCGCGATGCGCAAGCACATCCAGATGGTCTTTCAGGATCCCATGGCGTCGCTCAATCCGCGCAAGCGTGTCGTGGACCTGATCGCCCAGGGGCCGATCGTGCATGGAACGGATCCCGCGCTGGCCCGCGAGAATGCCAAGAAACTCCTTGAACTCGTGGAACTGTCGCCCTCCGCGGCGAACCGCTTCCCGCACGAGTTCTCGGGCGGGCAGCGCCAGCGGATCGGGATCGCCCGTGCCCTGGCGCTGGAGCCCAAGGTCATTGTCGCCGACGAACCGGTCTCGGCGCTCGATGTCTCGGTGCAGGCGCAGGTGCTCAAACTGCTGGCGGACCTGCGCGAGCGGCTGAACCTGTCGCTGCTGTTCGTGACCCACGATCTGCGCGTGGCCGCGCATCTGTGCGACCGGGTCATGGTCATGCAGAAGGGCGAAGTCGTGGAACACGGACCCACCGCCGAGATCTTCGCGGATCCGCAGCACCCCTACACCCAGAGCCTGCTCTCTTCCATCCCGGGCCGCGACTGGACCCCACCGTCGCGGCACACGGATGCCGCCTGAGGAAATACGATGTCACTTGAATTCAAAGACATACGCCGCGCCATGATCGGAGAGGGGACGGCGATCTCCGGCCCCTTCGGACCCCGCGCGCTGCTATACGCCGATTACGTCGCCTCGGGGCGCGCGCTGGCTTTTATCGAAGACGCGATACGGACCCATGTCCTGCCCTATTACGGCAATACCCACACAGAAACCTCGTTCGTCGGCCGCCGCACCACCGAGCTGCGCGAGATGGCCCGCGAGGCCGTGCGCACCGCCGTGGGCGCGGATGACCGGCATGCGGTCATCTTCACCGGCGCCGGGGCGACCGGCGCGGTGGACAAGCTGACCCGTGCCATGGCTATGCAGGGATTGTCCGAGGGCGTGGTCTTTGTCGGCCCGTACGAGCATCATTCCAACGACCTGCCGTGGCGGGAATGCGGGGCCAGGCTGATCCGCATTCCGCTGAACGAGGCGGGCACCATCTGCCTTGAGACCCTGAAGACCCAGCTGCTGGCCAATGCCGGCGCCGCCATCAAGGTTGGCGCCTTCTCGGCCGCGTCGAACGTCACCGGCGTGCTGACCGATCTGCGCGGCATCGCCCGGCTGATGCATGAGCATGGCGGGATCTGCGTGGCCGATTTCGCCGCCGCCGCGCCCTATATCCCCGTCCGGCTGGCCGAAACCGGCCCTGGCGCGGATGACAGGATCGACGCCGCCGTACTGTCGCCGCACAAGTATCCCGGCGGGCCCGGGGCCTCGGGCGTGCTGATCGCGGACCACGGGCTGCTCGCCACCGCGCGGCCCACGGTCTCCGGCGGCGGCACCGTCAGCTACGTGACCGCGTCCGGACACAGCTATATCAGCAGCACGGAAGACCGCGAAGAGGGCGGCACCCCCGCGATCGTCGACAACATCCGTGCCGGCATGGTCATGCAGCTGAAGTGCGACATGGACGAGGCGCGCATCGAGGCGCGGGAAACCGTGCTGACCCGCCGGATGGAAGGCGCGCTGCGGGCGATTCCGGGGCTTGAACTGCTCGGGCCGACCAACATGCCGCGGCTGGGCATCTTCTCGTTCAACCTGCGGGTCGGTGACAGGCTTCTGCATCACAACTATGTCGTCGCGCTGCTCAACGACCTGTTCGGCATCCAGGCCCGTGGCGGCTGTTCCTGTGCGGGGCCATATGGCCACGCGCTGCTGGACATCGACGAGGCCACCAGCGCCCGCCACGAGGCCGCCGTGCAGCGCGGCCTGTCGATCTTCCGCCCCGGCTGGGCGCGGTTCGGCGTGAACTGGTTCTTCGACGAGGACGACGTGGACAGGATCGCCGCCGCGATCGGCTTCATCGCGGAAAAGGGGCTCGACCTCATGCCGCATTACGAGCTGGACGCGGTGCACGGGATCTGGCGCGCCAAAAGCCCGGTCCGGGACACCACGCCGGAGAACCTGTCGGCGCTGTGGCAGGGCGCGGCATCCGATCCCGAGACCGTGCCCGATTTTGCCACCTGCCTGAGCGAGGCACGGCGGCTGGCCGACACGTGCCCCGGGCCCGACCGGCAGGAACGACAGGACTTTTCCCCGGAAGAGGAATCGCTGCGCTGGTTCTGGTTGCCGCATGAAGCAAGCCGCAAGAAGGAAACCGCCTGATGGGAGCCGCCTTTCCCAATTCGCTCTGGGCCGCGACCGCGCCCGACCGCGTGCCCTCGGCCCCGCTGAAAGGGGCTGCGGAAACCGACGTTGCCATCATCGGCGCGGGCTTCACCGGCCTTTCCGCCGCGATCGAGGCACGGCGCCGGGGGCACGAGGTGACGGTGGTCGAAGCCAATGCCGCCGGCTGGGGCGCCTCGGGGCGCAACAACGGGCAGGTCATTCCCATTCTGACCTCGGCCGAACCCGATGTCTGGGTCGCCCGCTACGGCGATGCCGGCCGCCGCATGGTGGACCTGATCGGCAATTCGGCGGACGTCCTGTTCGACCTCGTGCGGGACTTCGACATGCAGGCCGAGGCCGAGCAAAGCGGCTGGTTCCAGCCCGCGCACAGCCCGGGCCGCGTGGCGCTCTCGCGCAAACGCGTGGACGCCTGGCAGCGCTTCGGTTTCCCGGCAGAGCTGAAGACCGCCGAGGAAACCGCCGAGATACTCGGCAGCAGCTTCTGGTACGGCGGCATGTACAATCCGACCGGCGGGCATATCAATCCGCTGGCCCTCGCCCGCGAGATGGCCCGCGTGGCCGAAGACCTCGGCGCAACCCTGCACGAGGACAGCCCGGTGACGTCCTTCGACCGGGTCGGCCAGGACTGGGTGATCCGCACCGCGCAGGGCACGCTGAAGGCGCGCGCCCTGATCCTGGCGACCAACGCCTATACCGGGCAGATCGCACCGCGGCTTGCACCCCGGATCGCGCGCTCTGTCGTGCCGGTCCTCAGCTGGCAGATGGCGACGAAGCCCGTTGGCGACAACCTGCTCGCAAAGCTTCTGCCCGGCCGGCAGGCCGTGTCGGATACGCGCGGCGATCTTAGGTTCTTCCGCTACGACGCCCGCAACCGGCTGATTACCGGCGGCGCGGTGATGGGGAATGTCGATGTCGAGAACCGGGTGCGACGCAAGGCGGCGAACAGTCTGGCCGAGGCCTTCCCCGAACTTGGCGTGCCCGAGATGACCCATGTGTGGTCCGGCTACATCGGCATGAACTGGGACCGTTTCCCGCGTGTCCACAAGATCGGCCCCGATGGCTGGGCCTGGGTGGGCTGCAACGGACGCGGCGTGGCGCTTGGCACGTCGCTGGGCCGCGAACTGGCCCGTGCCGCCACCGGCCAGCCAGAAGACGAACTGGCGCTGCCGGTCACCGAACCCTGGGCCTTCCCGGCGCATGCCATCGTCCGGCGCGTGGCGCCCGCTTACCTGACCTGGCTGAAACGACAGGACAAGAAGGAGATCAACCTTTGACCGATACCCAGATCCCGGGCGATGAGGACACCGCACGGACAGGCATGGACCTCAACGACATTCCCATCCTCCTGCGTCGCCGCATCGAGGCGATGATGCTCAAGCACGTGCTGGACGTGATCACCGAACGCTCGGGCCGCGAAGAGGCCGAGGCCGTGATCGGCGCCGCCTGCTCCAAGTCCGCGATCGAGCAGGGGCAGATGCTGGCAGAAGAGCTGGGCCGCGCGCCCGACCTGACCGATTTCGCCGCGATCCAGCCCAACTGGACGCGCGAGGATGCGCTGCGGATCGAGCCGGTCGAGATGTCCGAAGAGAAGATGGACTTCAACGTCGTCAAATGCCGCTACGCGGAAATGTACCGCGACATGGGGCTGGGCGACATCGGGCACCTGCTGTCCTGCAACCGGGATGGGGATTTCTGCATCGGCTACAATCCCGATATCGAGATGACCCGCACGCAGACCATCATGAAGGGCGCGAGCCATTGTGATTTTCGTTACCGCATGAAGAAGGGGGCCTGAATGGCTGTCGAAAACTGGGTGGCCAAGCTGGCCGGCGAGCTGACAGAGTTTCGCCGCGACCTGCACATGAATCCCGAACTGCTTTACGACGTCGACCGGACCGCGGCCAAGGTGGCCGAGGCGCTGCGCGAGGCGGGCGTGGACGAGGTGCACGAAGGCATCGGACGCACCGGCGTCGTCGGTGTCATCCACGGCCAGAGCAACACGTCCGGCCGGATGATCGGCCTGCGCTCGGACATGGACGCACTCCCGATCGAGGAGGCCACCGGCAAGCCCTGGGCCTCGCAGGTGCCGGGCAAGATGCATGCCTGCGGTCATGACGGCCACACCGCGATGCTGCTGGGCGCGGCGCGTCACCTGGCCGACAGCCGGGCCTTCGACGGGACGGTCATCGTCATCTTCCAGCCCGCGGAGGAAGGCGGCGCCGGGGCCCGTGCCATGATCGAGGACGGGCTGTTCACCCGCTGGCCGTGCAACGAGGTCTATTCGATGCACAACCGCCCGAACCTGCCCGTCGGGCAGTTCACGATCAACTCGGGGCCGATCATGGGCTCTGTCGACGAGATGAAGATCACCATCACCGGTCGCGGCGGCCATGCGGCCCGCCCGGACGAGACGATAGACCCGCTGCCGATCGCGGGGGCCCTGTTGCAGGCCGTGCAGACCCTGACGTCCCGCAACCTGGATCCGATCGATTCCGCCGTGATCTCGCTCTGCACGATCCACGCCGGCAACGCCTTCAACGTCATTCCGCAGGACGTGACGCTGACAGGGACCGTGCGCACGTTGCGAGAAGAGGCGCGCGACATGATCGAAGAGAGGCTTGGCGCGATGGTCGAGAACATCGCGGCGGCCTTCGGCGCGCAAGGCAGGCTGGAGTACACGCGGCACTACCCGGTCACCGTCAACCACGAAAGAGAAACAGAGCTGGCCGCCCGGGCCGCGCAGGAGGTGGCAGGCGTCGAGAATGTTCACCTCGACATGCCGCAGACGCTGGGCGGTGAGGACTTTTCCTTCATGCTCAACGAAGTGCCGGGCGCGCTGATCAATGTCGGCAACGGGCCGTCGGCGGCACTGCATCACCCCGAATACGATTTCAACGACGATGTGATCGCATGGGGCTGCTCTTACTGGACGACGCTCGCGCGGCAGCGCCTGCCGCTCTGAGACGGTGGTCGGATGAGGCGGGACAGATCCGCCTCACCCGTGACGCCCGCTTTGCGATGGCGCGGCGGCTTCATCTCATTGCGCCTGTTCACGTCCAGTGGCCCGCCGTGGTCTGCCCCCGGGTCACGCGCGCGTGACGCGCTCGACCGGGGAAGGGTTGCGGGCAATGGTCCGGGACAGGACCCGATATCAGGACCAGGGCGTGACGAGGTACTTCTCGCCCGTCTTCATCGCCCGATAATCGGTCACGGCATCCTTGGTGAGCATCTCGTCGAGATTGACGCGCGTCTTGTAGTGGCTGGCAAAGGTGGTCGTCAGATTGTCGAGCACGCGTTTGCGCATGCGGGCGACGGTTTCGGCCCCGGCGGCCTGGAGGAAGGGAAACAGCAGCCAGCCTGACAGGGTCCAGCCAAAGCCGTAGCTGGGCGACAGGGTCGTCACGCCGGTGTCGAGGCGCCCGTAGATGAACATCCGTTTCGGCTGGTTCGAACCATAGCGAGAGAATTCGGTCATCCGGCTCACCGCGACCCGTTCCATAGCCTTGAAGGCGTTGTCGACCGACTTGCCGCCCCCGATCGGATCGAAGCCGTAGAAGGCGCCGGTGTCGTCGATCGCGGCGCTCAGCTGCTCCATGAAGTCGTCGTTCGAAGAATTGACCACATGGGTGGACCCGATCTTCTTGAGCAGATCGACCTGGCTGTCTTTGCGCACGATGTTGACCAGGCCGATGCCGTCTGCCTTGCAGATGCGGGTCAGCATCTGGCCCAGGTTCGAGGCGCCGACCGTGTGCAGGATCGCGTCCTGCCCGTCCATCCTGGCATTCTCGGCGAAACCCAGGGCGGTCATGGGATTGACGAAGGCGCTTGCGCCGTCCTCGGCCGTATGATCGCCCAGCGGCAGGCACATGGACGCATCGGCGATGCAGTACTGGCTGTAGGCATTGCCCGGAACACAGGAGACGCGTTGCCCCATCAGCGCCTTGGCCGTGTCACTGTCGCCTGTGGCGACAACCGTGCCGGCGCCTTCGTTCCCGGCCGGCAGCTTCAGCCCGTGCCGGGCCTTGGACCCGGTGTTGAACGGCTCGGGCACCTTCGCGACGAACTTGCCCGGCTCGAAGCTGGCGCTTTCCAGATCGGCCGCGCCGACCAGGATGGCAAGGTCCGACGGGTTGATCGGCGCCGCTTCCATCTTCACGAGAACCTGGTTGCCGGTCGGATCGGGTACGGTCACGTCCTCGATCGCGACGGTCAGCGTCCCGTCTGCGTCCAGGGTGGTGAACAGTTGCTTGCCGGTGGTGGCCATTGTTGGATCTCCACGTTCGAGTTTCGGGATGCCCGGGCGCAATCGGTCCGCGGGACTGACCCGGAGAGGACCTTGGCGGGCAGGGTCGTCGCACGCACGGATAGCGCCGTCCGTGCCGCTTGCAAAGGTCGCTCTCTGCGCGGACCGGCGTCGCCCACCGGACAGGATCGGCGTACAGGAATGCCAAGCCGTGGCGGTTCCCTCGTGATACACTGTTCCCTGTCCGGACCGGCGATCCTGCCAAACGCGGCGCCATATTGCCTCGATCCCGCGTGATCCGGAGCGGGTTCGTGAAAGGGAACGCGAAATGACCACCTTGAAACAGATGACCACGGCCGCCTGCATCGCTCTTGCGACCGGTGCGGCACAGCCCGCCTCGGCCCAGTCGACGGGCTGGAGCTACGAGGGCACACTCTACCTGTTCATGCCCCGGACTGACACCACGATCGGGACCGCGGCGGGGCCGATCGAAAGCTCGCTCAGTTTCAGCGATGCCCTGGACAACCTGGACATGGCCTTCATGGGCGGCTTCGCGGCCACCAACGGCAAGTGGAGCTTCCTGCTCGACTACATGTACTATGACCTGGGCTTCAATTCGGCTGTCGCGGACCCGGCCTATTCCGGCCTCGACACCTCGGTGAAGACGCAGATCATGAACGGCTACGTGGCCTATCGTGTCTACGAGGACCCCAGCGCCGCCATCGACCTTGCCGGCGGCTTCCGCTGGTTCGATACCGATACAACGCTGCGCCTGCAGCCCGGAACATCCCCGGGGCGGTCCGCCTCCAGCGACGACAGCTGGGTCGATCCGGTCATCGGCCTGCGCGCCCGTGTCAGGCTGGCCGACCGGTGGACGGGAACCGGTTTTTTCGACTACGGCGGCTTCAGCGATGACAGCGAAACCTGGCAGGCCCTTGTCACCGTCGACTACGCGCTGACCGACAACTGGCTCCTGCGCGGCGGATATCGCTACATCTCGGTCGATCACACGACCGATGGCAGCCGGTTCCAGTTCAGCCAGTCCGGCCCGATCCTCGGGGCGGCCTACAGGTTCTGAGCGCGGACAACGCGCAGCCTACCCCGGCGGGGCGGGTGGCGTGCCATTGGTGACGGGTGCCCGCCGTAACGCCCCGGGGCGATTTTGCGCATGACCGGCCCGGCCCGCGCCGCCGGGCATCCATGGCAGTGCGGGGCCGAGACGCCGAGGACCTGCGCTTCGCGGTCAGACCGGCGGGCTCAGCCTCTCCGGGGCCAGCGCCGTTCTCACGCTGTCGGGCAATCCGGGCGCGAGCCCCGCGCAGCAAGCCGCGCAGAACTCGGACAGGGCCGGGGCGGTCTGGACGCCATAGCCGCCCTGTCCGGCCAGCCAGAAGAAGCCGTCGAGCAGGGGATCGAACCCCGCGACCGGGGTGCGGTCGGCGGTGAAGGTGCGCAGGCCGGCCCACGAGGTCTCGACCCGCGTGACGGGCACGGTGACGGCCTGTTCGTACCGGTGCAGCCCCTCGGCCAGAACCATGTCGTCGGGCCAGGCGTCGTGGGGGTCGACCGGGTCCTCGTCGGCGGGGCTGACCATCAGCTTGCCGGCCTCGGGCTTGGCATACCAGCTTTCGGAGGCCGAGGCGAAGAGCGGCCAGTCGCGGACGTCGTGCCCCTCGGGCGCGGGTAGTATCGCGGCCGAGCGGCGCAGGGGCGTCAGGGTGATCGGGATGGCGCCGGCCATAGCGCCGATCTCGCCCGCCCAGGCGCCGGCGGCGTTCACGATCATCGGGGCGCTGTAGGTGCCGGTGCCGGTGCGGACCTGCCATGTGCCGTCCTGCCGGGCCAGGCCGGTGACCGGCGCCCCGGTCACGATCTGCCCGCCGCGCGCCTTCAGCAGGCGGGTGTAGCCGGACAGCATCCGGTCCACGTCGATGTCCCGGGCGGACCATTCGATAGCGGCTGCGGCGATGGGCTCGCGCCGCAGGATCGGCACCAGCTCCACCGCCTGCTCCGGGGTCAGCTGCTCCATCCCCTCCGCCTCGGCGGCATACGCGGCCAGTTCGTCCAGCTCGGCCTCGGTGGCCAGCAGCATCTCGCCGCGCGGGGACAGCAGGGAGGTGTCCGAGACGCCCTCGGGCGCGTCGAAGAAGGGTTCCGAGGCGGCGTTCAGGGCGCGCAGGGTCGCGTTGCCGTAGTTGCGGATGTAGATCGCGGCGGACCGGCCCGTGGAATGGTAGCCAAGCTGCGGCTCGGCCTCCAGGAGCAGGACCGACATGTGCTCGGCCAGCCGTGCGCCGGCGCTGATCCCGGCGATGCCGCCGCCGATGACGATGATGTCGGCCCGGGTCACGCGGCCTCCTGAAAGCCGCCCAGCACGCGCGTCAGGTTGGCGCCGAGCGTATCAGAGACATAGCCGCCCTCCTGCACGAAAAGCACGGGAAGGCCGGTCTCGGCGAAGGCGGCGCCGATGCGGGCAAAGCCCTCCTGCGTGACGGCGAGGCCCTGGAACGGGTCGTCGATGGACGCGTCGAGGCCGAGCGCCACGACGATCACGTCGGTGCCGAAGCTGCGGACCCGCTGCAGGGCGGTGTCGAGCGTGGCCATATAATCGTCGTCGCCGGTCTTGCGGGGCAGGGGCAGGTTGAGGTTGAAGCCCAGACCCCGGCCCTCGCCACGCTCCTGCGCGTGGCCCCAGAAGAACGGGTAGAAGCGGGCCGGGTCGGCGTGGATCGACACGGTCAGCACGTCGTCGCGGTCGTAGAAGATGCCCTGCGTGCCGTTGCCGTGATGCACGTCGACATCGACAATGGCCGGACGCAGGCCGGCGGCGCGCAGCCGCTCGGCGGCGATCCCGGAATTGTTGAGAAAGCAGAAGCCCCCGGCGAGATCCCCGAAGGCATGGTGCCCCGGCGGGCGCGACAGGGCATAGACGGCGCGCTCTCCGCCCCTGATCAGATCGGCGGCGGTGATGGCGGTCTGGGCGGACCAGTAGGCGGCCTCCCACGTGCCGGCGGCGATGGGGCAGGCGGTGTCGGCCTGGTGGAACCCGGCCTGTCCCACGGCGGATTTCGGGTAGCTGTCGGTGCGGCTTGCGGGGTGGATATTCGGGATGACCTCGGCGCCCGCACCTTCGATCCGCTGCCAGCGGGGGTAGATGGTTTCGAGGAAGGTCAGGTACTCCGGCGAATGCAGCGCGGCGATGGGGCCCAGGCCGGCGTCATCGGGGGCCCGGAAGGTACAGCCGGCGGCTTCGGCTCCGGCCGTCAGGATCTCGATCCGCCGGGGCTGTTCGGGGTTGGGCTGCAACGCCCCGTTGGCCATGAAATGCTGCGGGTCGTGGACCCATTGGCGGTCGTCGAAAACGGCTTTCATATGGTGCCTTTCAGGGCCGTGCAGGCGGCCTCGTCCAGTATCATCTTGGTCGCGTGGTCGGCCGGGCGGAAGCCCAGCCGGTCATAGAAGCGCCGGGCGTCCGGGCTGGTGTGATAGACGTCGAGCTTCAGGAACCGCGCGCCCCATGTGGCCTCTCCGTCCTTCAGCGTTGCGGCCAGCAGGCGGGGGCCAAGGCCCTGGCCGCGCATCTTCTCCGCGCTCCAGAGGTCCGAGACATAGATCCCCGAGGCGCCGAAGACGGTGGAGACGTAGGGCGAATAGAACGACACGCCGACCACCATGTCGCCCTCCAGCGCCAGCATCGCCCGGAAGGTCGGATGGGGCCCCCAGCCCAGGCGGCGCAGGTCGTCAGGGGTCGCCCGGTGCACATCGCCCAGATCGGTGGAAAGCTGGCGCAGCGCCTCGTTCAGCGCTTCCGCATCCGCCTGTTCCGCCAGCCGCAGTGTCACATCCATCAGATCGCTGTCCTGTCCGCACCCTTCAGGTCCAGCATCTCGCGCGCCTCGGCCGGGCTTGCAACCTCGCGGCCGAGGTCCTCGACGATGCGGCGGATCTTGGCGACCTGTTCGGCGTTGGTCTTCGCCAGTTGCCCGCGCGCGATCATCAGGCTGTCCTCCAGCCCCACGCGCACGTGCCCGCCCATCGCCGCCGACATGGTGACGAAGGGGATCTGGTGCCGCCCGGCGGCCAGAACCGAGAACTGGTAGTCATCCCCGAAAAGCTTGTCGGCGATGCGCTTCATGTGATCGAGGTTCTCCGGGTCAGGCCCGATCCCGCCGAGGACGCCAAAGACGAACTGGATGAAGAACGGCGCCTGCACCAGCCCGCGATCGACGAAATGGCGCAGCATGTAGAGATGGCTGACGTCGTAGCATTCGAATTCGAACCGTGCACCACGCTCGGTGCCCATTTCGGTCAGGATGCGGGCGATGTCGCGGGGGGTGTTCTTGAACACCAGATCGTCGGAGCCTTCGAGGAACGGCTTTTCCCAGTCGTGCTTCCAGTCGGTGATCCGCGCGGCGGCGGGATAAAGCGCGAAGTTCATCGTCCCCATGTTCAGCGAACACATCTCGGGCTCGGCCTGCTTCGGCGCCGCCAGCCGGTCGTCCAGTGTCATCACCGCGCTGCCGCCGGTGGTGATGTTCAGGACGGCATCGCTGGCCTGCTTGATGCGCGGCAGGAAGGCCATGAAATCCTCGGGCCGCGCCGAGGGCTGGCCCGTCTGCGGATCGCGCGCGTGCAGGTGCAGGATCGACGCCCCGGCCTCGGCGGCCTCCACGGCCTGTGCGGTGATCTGGTCCGGGGTGACGGGCAGGTGCGGCGACATCGAGGGCGTGTGGATCGACCCGGTGACAGCGCAGGTGATGAGGATCTTCGACATGGGTCAGGCCAGTTGCGGCGCGATCTCGGCCGCGAATTGATCGAGCGAGGCGTCGAGCCCGTCGATGATTTCGTCCAGGTGATCTTCGGTCGCGATGAGCGGCGGGCAGACCAGGATGTGATCGCCGGAATAACCGTCATGGGTGCGCCGGGAATAGACGATCAGGCCGCGCTGGTAGGCGATATCGACGAAGCGCTGGTAGGCGTTCAGCTCACGCGGCAGGGGCGTCTTGGCATCGCGGTCCGACATGAATTCGAAAGCGGTCAGCAGGCCCTTGCCGCGCACGTCGCCGATGATCTCGTGCTTCTGCATCAGCCCGTGCAGGCGGGCGATCAGCGTGCCGCCCATGGTGGCGGCATTGGCGCAGAGACCCTTGTTCTCGATCACGTCCACCACGGCGAGGCCCGCGGCGCAGGCCAGAGGGTTGCCGGCATAGGTGAAACCATGGGCGAAACCCCCGGCATCCAGCACCGGCTCGACCAGCCGTTCGTCCACGATCATCGCGCCCAGCGGCACGTAGCCCGCGCCAAGACCCTTGGACATCACGACGATGTCGGGGCGCAGGTCCCAGTGCTCGGCCCCCAGAAAGGTGCCGGTGCGGCCGGCGCCGGTCATCACCTCGTCGAGGATCAGCAGCACGCCGTGGCGGTCGCAGATCTCGCGGATCCTCTCCATGTAGCCCTTCGGCGGGACCAGCGCGCCGGTCGATGCACCCCCGACGGGCTCGAGGATGAAGGCCAGCACGGTCTCCGGCCCTTCCTCCAGGATCCGCTGTTCCAGCATGTCGGCATAGTGGTGGCCCGTCGCCTCGTCATCGGGGTCCAGCCCGTCGAGATAGGCGCGGGGCGCGGGTACGCGGGGCATCATGCGCATCATCGGCTCGAACGGGTCGGTCAGCGCGGCATAGCCCGTGACCGCCAGCGCGCCCAGCGTGCAGCCGTGATAGCTGGGCTGGCGCGAGATCACCTTCCAGCGGCTGCCCTGCCCGGTGGCCAGCGCGTGCTGCCGGGCCATCTTCATCCCGCTTTCCACCGCCTCGGACCCGCCCGAGACGAAGAACACCCGCGTCAGGTGCTCGGGCATCAGGCCGGCCAGGCGCGCGGCCAGTTTCTCGGACGCTTCGGTTTCGAAATGCAGCCGGTAGCCGAAGGTGGATTTCTCCATCTGCCGCCGCATCGCGGCCAGCACGTCGGGGTCGGAATGGCCGATGTTGCAGACCATCGCGCCCGACGATCCGTCGAGATAGCGCTTGCCGTCGGTGTCCCACATGTAAAGGCCCCGGGCCTGGTCCAGCACCGGTTTGCGCCCGCGTCCCTGGTAGAAGAGGTTGCTCATCTCATGTCTTTCTCAAGCGCCGGGCAGCGCCGCGCAATCCTTGGCGCGGAAGGCGGCGGTGACGGTGGCGCCCTGCGGGAAGGGGCGTTCGTCGATCAGGTTGATGGCCTGCAACTGGTGCTCACCGACCCGCAGGAAGTAGCGGACGGTCTGGCCCTGGTAGTCGACCGTCTCGATGGTGGCGGGGGCCGAGATCATGCCGGATGTGTCGGCCGAAGTGTCCATCAGCGTAAGCTTCTCGGCCCGCAGGACCAGCTTGGCGGGGCCGTTGGCGACGCCGCCGGCCTTGGCCGAGGGCACGTCGACGGGGCCGAAGACCGGGGTCTCCACCCGGATCGCGTCCGGCCCGGCGGCGGCGCACTGGCCTTTCATGATGTTCGACGCGCCCAGGAAATTGGCCACGAATTCCGAGGCCGGGGTGTTGTAGACCTCCTCCGGCGTGCCGACCTGCTCGATCCGGCCGGCGCTCATGACGACGATCTGGTCTGACATGGCCAGCGCCTCGGACTGGTCGTGGGTGACGAAGACGGTGGTGACGCCGATCTGGTCCTGGATGCGCTTCAGCTCCACGCGCATGTCCTCGCGCAGGTTGGCATCCAGCGCCGAGAGCGGTTCGTCCAGCAAAAGCACGTCGGGTTCGATGACGATGGCGCGCGCCAGCGCGATGCGCTGCTGCTGCCCGCCTGACAGCGCCTTGGGATAGCGGTCGCCCACGTTGGGCAGCTGCACCAGGTCCAGCGCGGCCTGCACGCGTTTGGGCACCTCGGATTTCGGCACGTCGCGGTATTTCAGCCCGAAGGCCACGTTCTCGGCCACGGTCTTGTGCGGGAACAGCGCGTAGTTCTGGAAGACGATGCCAAGGTTGCGCTTGTGGATCGGGATGTCGTTGACCCGCCTGCCGCCGATCAGGATCTCGCCCTCGGTCGGATCCAGCAGCCCGGCGATCATCCGCAGGTTCGTCGTCTTGCCGCAGCCCGACGGGCCCAGCAGCGTGACAAAGGCGCCCTCGGGGATCTCGAGGTTGGCCTTGTGGACGGCCGTGAAGGTGCCGAACTGCTTCACGATGTTTCGGAGGGAAACGGAGCTCATCTGGCTTTTGTCCTGGAGATCAACGGGTGGAATGAAACGGGGCGGGGGCGCGATGCCCCCGCCCGCAGGCCCTTAGTAGCCCTTCTGGACGCGGCCGAAGGTCTTGGACCAGTCGGCCTCGTGCCCGTTCCAGTAGGTCGGGTTGGCGAAGGTCAGGCCCGACAGCGTGCCGGTCGGATCGAAGGCGGGCAGGGTCGGGATCTTTTCGCCCAGGTCGACCTTGTTGGGATCAAGCGCGGGCGGATAATTCTGCCCCTCGGCCACCGCGATCGAGGTCTCGGGCGCCAGCATGAAGTTCAGCAGCTCCTCGCAGGCCTCCATGGGCGAGCCCTTGATGACAAAGAGACATTCCTGCCAGCCGTAGCCGTTGGGCGGATCCATGTAGCCGATGTCGTGGCCCTGCTCCTGCAGCGCATAGATCCGGCCTGACCAGCCCTCGGTGACATAGATCTCTTCCTCGGCCAGCAGGCTCATCAGCTCGGCGCCCGAGGTCCAGTATTTCAGCGACAGGTCGCGATGGGTGCGGATCGCGTCCCAGACGGCGTCCATGTCCTCGGCGTCGTTCGGGTCCTGCCCGGTCTGAAGCGCGCCGAACCAGATGCGCGTGCGCCAGTCGCTCCAGCCCGAGATCTTGCCCTTGTAGGCCTCGTCGATGAGGATCCTGGCGCCCTTCTCCTGCATCTCCTCGTCCGAGATGTACTTGCGGTTATAGGCGATGCCCGTGGTGCCGTAGTCGTAAGGCACGCAGGAGATCTTGCCGTCGGTGATCGGGCGGTAGACGTCGACCAGCTTCGGAATGACGTATTCGAGGTTCGGGATATTCGCCTCGTTCAGCTCGGACGCAAAGCCCAGCCCGGCGTAGCGCGCATAGTCGAAGACACCGGAGAGGTGCGCGATGTTGTACTCGCCCGGCTGGCTGGCCTTCACGCGCGACAGGTATTCGTCGCCACCGCCAAATGTGCCGTCGACCACGGCGATGCCGGTCTTGGCGGTGAAGGGATCGAAGGCGTATTGCCGGAAGGCTTCGGACACGACACCGCCCCAGCCGTCGAAGCGCACCTGGTCGGTGGCGGCCAGCGCGTGACGGGCGAAGGGCGTCTGCACGCCATAGGCCAGGCCCGCCGCGCCGATCAGGCCGAGAAAGCTGCGCCGGTCGATATCGCCGTTGCGATAACGGTCCAGAAGGCGTTCGTATCGGGTGGTGTTGTCCATCTTCTTGGTCATTCTTTCACTCCTTGTCGGATCTGTCGGGGGATGCGGTTCTAGGTGCCGCTGGTTGTTGAAATCCTGCGGGCGATGGCCGCGCCAAGCAGCGGCAGGCCCACGGTCATGACGATCATCACCGTGCCGAGCGCGTTGATCTCGGGGCTGATCGAATTGCGCAGCATCGCGAAGATCTGGGTCGGCACGGTTTCCACCCCGCCGGGCTTCCAGAAGAGCGTGCCGGTGATGTCGTCGAAGCTGATGGTGAAGGCAAAGAGCCCGCCGGCCAGAACCGCCGGCAGCATCAGCGGCAGGGTGATCTGGAAGAACGTCTCCATCGGGCTGGCGCCGAGGCTCATCGCCGCCTCTTCCACGTCGCGCCGGATCGAGACCAGGCGCGCCTGCACCACGAGAATCACGAAGGGCAGGGTAAAGATCACGTGGCCGAAGAGCAGCAGCGTGAAGCTCTTGTTGATGCCGAGAAAGTTGAGGAACAGCAGGAGCGCCACGGCCAGTACGACCTCGGGCACAAGGATTGGCGCGATCAGCAGGGTCGAGATCGCGTTGGTCCCGGGCACCGTGTAACGCACCAGCGCCAGGCTCGCGAGCACGCCCAGCGTGGTCGAGATCAGCGCCGTCAGCAGCCCGAGGATCAGCGAGGTGCGGAAGGCGCGCAGGATGGCGTCGTTGTTGGCCAGTTCCACGAACCAGCGGAACGAGAAGCCGGTCATCGGAAAGCTGCCGAACTGCGAGGCGTTGAAGCTGAGCAGCACGACCACCGCCACCGGCAGGAACATGAAGATATAGACCAGGATCGCCCAGCCGCGGATCAGTGCCCAACCCATCAGCCCAGCCCCTTCATCAGCTGGGCCATGCCCAGGTAGCGGTTGTAGATCATCACCAGCACGCCCAGCACCGCCAGCAGCATCAGGCTCAGCGCCGAGCCCAGCGGCCAGTTCAGCTGCGTGATGATCGCCTCGAAGACGAGGTTGGCGAACATCGCATCCGTCGGCCCGCCCAGCACCAGCGGGGTGATGTAGGTCCCGGCCGCCAGCACGAAGCACAGTAGCCCTCCGGCGGCGAGGCCGGGCAGCGAGAGCGGCAATGTCACCTGCAGGAAGCTCTCCCACCGGGTCGCGCCCAGCGAATTGGCGGCGTCCTCGAGGTTGGTGTCGATCCCGTCGAGCGACACGAAGACGTTCAGCACCATGAAGGGCAGCAGGAAATGCACCAGGCCCAGGATCACGGTGGTCTGATTGTAGAGCATCTGGACCGGCTCTCCGATCACGCCGGTCCAAAGCAGAAAGGTGTTGAGCGCGCCCGAGACGCCCAGGATGTTGATCCAGGACATCGTGCGGATGATGTAGCTGATCCAGAACGGCAGCATCAGGAGCAGCAGCAGGATCGCCTTGTTGCCCCGCGCCCGGGCGATGAAATAGGCCGCCGGATAGCCCATCAGCGCGCAGACGATCGTCGTGATCGCCGAAATCTTGAGCGTGTTCAGCAGGATGTCGCGATAGAACCGGTCGGTCAGCGCCTCCTGCCAGTTGTCCAGGTGGAACCCGGCGATATCCGCCCCCGTCGCCGTGCGCAGCCAGAAGCTGTAGACCAGGATGAAGATCAGCGGCACCACCAGCAGCAAGAGGATCGCGGTCAGCGCGGGGCTGAGCAGGATCCAGGGCTGTCGGGCTTCGCGGGCTTCTACGGACATCGGCGACTCGGGTTGGGTGCTGTGCTGCGAAAAGCTTGCGAAGGCCCGGGATATAGATCAAATAGATACCAGAAATGGTGAATATAGGTGACGTTGATGGCTGGCCGGATTCCACCGGACGATCCCCGCTACCTGGCCGAACGGATGGCCCGCACGCTGGACTGGAACCTGCTGCGGACCTTCGTCGTCCTGGCCGAAAGCCATTCCATCACCGAGGCCGCCCAGAGGCTGAGCCTGAAACAGCCGTCGGTCTCCATGGCCTTGAAAAGGCTGGAAGATCGGATGGGGCGAAAGCTGATTGACCGCTCGCCCGGGGAATACGAGCTGACCGATGCCGGCCGGCTGCTGCACCGCGAGGCGGTGGAGATCAACGGCTCGGTCCTGCGGCTGTCGACGCTGATGCGCGAGCTGACCGACCACGTGCAGGGCCATGTGCGTCTGACCATGGCCTCGCATGTGGTCTGCCCGTTATTTGATCGCGTTCTCAGCGAATTCCACGCCGACCACCCCCATGCGACCCTCGCGATGGAGGTTCATTCCAGCGCCGACGCCATTGCCGAGGTCGCGGCCAAGCGGGCTTCGTTCGCTGTCTGCCTGGTGCGTGAGCGCGACCCGGCGATGGAATACCGGCGGCTCTACCGCGAGTTCTTCGGCCTGTTCTGCGGCCCGCCGCATCCGCTTTTCGGGCGCGAGAACCTGCAACGGGCGGACCTGGCGGGGCATTCCTCGGTCAGTTTCGAAACCGACCGGCTGCAGGATGCGCTGAAACCGGTGACGCTGATGCGGGCCGAGGCCGAGCTGGGCCAGCGCATCACCGGCCTGTCGAGCCACCTTGAAGAGGTCCGCCGCATGATCGTCGCGGGGCTGGGGGTCGGGCCGTTGCCGGTGCACGTGGCGGCCCGCGACGTTTCCGACGGGCAGCTTTGGCAGGTGCCGCCCTACGAGAACCTGCCGGCCATCGACGTGCACGTGGTCTGGAACCCGCGGGCCGTCAAGAACCGCGCCGAAGAGCTGCTGCTCGGCCGGCTTCTCGAGACCATCGAAGTCACGCCGATCGAGGACCGTACCTACGCATGAGGCTGCGTCCGGCGCGGCGCGTCCCGTGGCACCCAGTGTCTCAGGACGCGGGACGCCTGTCCCCTCCGGCTCAGGATTTCAGCCCGTGCAAGCCGCGGTCCCTGCGGCCTGTGCCGCAGTGTCACCTGGCCCGGTCGGCCTGCGCGCGGGTCTTTCCCTGCGTTCTGGACGGCGTCTGAATGGCCAGGATCATACCCGAAATCCAGGGGCGCACAGATTCCTGATAGAAATAGAAGGTTTTTTCTTCCGGATCGGTGAACGGTCTTGTATGTCGTCCGGGACAGGTAAGCCGCCGCCATAAATCCTGTTCAACACCAGGTTGTTAAGGAGAAAATCATGCCTAACGCATCCACGACCGAATACATCTCGCTTGCCAGTCCCACGGTCACTGGCGGCGGCACCGTGACCTTCGATGAGGCTGTCAATGTCACCGATTACGACGGCACGTTCTTTGATGCCGACAACTCGGGCACGGCGACGCCGGGCGATTACTGGATCTACAACGGGTTCACCTACTCGGGCTATACCGTCAACGTGAACGGCGAGGACTACGCGGCCTTCGAATACACCTACACCGACGCGCTATACATCCCGCATAACGGTGAGCTGTCGGCGGATGACTTCACCTCGGGCATGGCCATCACCCAGGACGCAGACGCGGAGGTGGCCAACTGCTTCCTCACCGACACCCGGATCGCCACGCCCGAGGGCGAGGTCGCGGTGCAGGACCTGAAGATCGGCGACATGATCCGGACCGAGTCCGGGCGCGAGATCGCGGTGAAATGGGTCGGCCGCCAGACGGTGTCGACGCGCTTTGGCGCGGCCGAGCGCCTGATGCCGGTCCGCTTCGCCGCCGGTTCGCTGGGCGGGGGCCTGCCGCAGTCCGATCTGACGGTCACCGCCGACCACGCGATGCTTGTGGGCGGCGTGCTCTGCCATGCCGGCGCGCTGGTCAATGGCAGCTCGATCATCCAGGTGCCGCTGGCCGAGATGGGCGATCGCTACACCGTCTACCATGTCGAGACCGAAGAGCATGAGATCCTCTTCGCCAACGGTGCGATGGCCGAGACCTTCATCGACAACGTCAGCCGCCGGGTCTTCGACAACTACGCCGAGTTCGAAGCGCTTTACGGCGACGTGCCCGAAATGGTCGAACTGCCGCTGCCGCGCGCGATGAGCGCCCGGCAGGTGCCGGCGGCGATCAAGGCACAGCTGGCCGGCAAGATCGCGGCCTGAGCCCGCCCCTGACAAAAGGTCCGGCCCGCTGCATCAGGCGGGCCGGACCCGGTGCCTGTCCGGGCCGGCCGGGGGACGCCGCCGCGACGCGTCCTCGCCCGGGATCTGGCGGTTCTGTGCGATCCAGTGATCGGTGGATCCCTTGTAGGACAGCACGATATGCGGTGCCAGGATCTGCCGCAGGCGCGGCATCGGCGGCAGCCAGATCCCCGGCGCCAGCGTCCCGTCCGTCCCGACCCCGAACCGGGCCATGGCCCGCGTCATCGCGCCCGGGCCCGTGGCCAGCCAGATGGATTCCCCCATCGACGCGTTGAACGCCCCGGCCGCATCGTCCAGCGCGGCCCGGATGATCGGATCGCCGGGGCGCACGGCGATGAAGTTGTTGCCGACGCTCATCCATTCCTCCAGCACCGCGGCCAGGCGCAGGCCGGCCGGCAGGACCTTGGACAGCGGCGCGATGCAGAGATCGTCGGCATCCATGTAGACCCCGCCTTCGTGCCACAGCAGCGCCAGCCGCAGAAGGTCGGCCTGAGCCGCCGGATGCGGCGACAGGCGGAAGCCGCGCAGGGCCTCGGTCTCGCCCTTCTCGAAAAGATAGGCCATGGCCGAGGCGCGGTCGAAGCGGCGGTATTCGAAATCCGGGTTCAGCGCCGCGTTGCGCTGAAACAAGGCCTCGACCTGGGCCGGCGCCTCGGGCTTGTCCCAGTACTGCCAAAGCTTGCGGGGAATGGCGGCGTCCGGCGCACCGGCGGAAGGCTGGTCCGGGATCCGCCCTGCGCGGAACATGGCCGAGAACAGGCAGATGCCCAGCGGCGTCGCGGCGGGGTTGGCATCGACCCGGTCCTTGAAATGGCGGATCGCCGCGTCCTGTGGCGCCCCGGCTTCGCAGAGAGCCAGGTCTTCACCGATCAGCTGCAGGCGGTATTCGTTCACCAGCTGTCCGTGCAGGCTCTGCTGCGTCTTGTTCAGGCGGTTGCCGGTCAGGTCGCCGTGCTGGCCGGCCCGGGTGGCGGTCCGGTGACTTTCCCAGGCGTCCTCTGTCCGGCCCAGCAGCAGCGCATAGCGGGTCCGCAGGTTCAAGGCGCCTTCGTTGTCGGGCGTGGCGGCGATGGCGCGCAGGATTGCGTCATGGGCGGCCCCGGGGCGGCCGTCCTCGGCCTCGATCTGGCTGCGGATCATGTGCAGCCGGGCCAGCCGCATGCTTTCATGCAGCGCCCCCTCCAGCCCGTCGAGATAGCCGCGCGCCGCGTCAAGCCGGCCGAGGCGGACGCAGACCTGCGCCGCGGTGAGCCGGGCGTTGAGGTTTTCCTTCGGTGGCTGTGTCAGGTCGTGCAGCCGCGCGATCGCATCCGGCAGCGCGTCGGTCATCGCCTCGGCCTGAGCCAGCTTGAACTGCAACTGCTCGCGCGCGCGCAGGTCAGGGGGCAGGCCGTCCAGCATGGCGCGGGCGCCAAAGGCATCCTTGCGCGTCATCATTACCTCGGCCCGGGCGACCAGCACGCCTGTATTCTCAGGCGCGAGCGCCATGCAGCGGTCGAGCATGGCATCCACGGCCGTGTCGGCGCCAAGCCGGTTCAGCAAATGCACGGCCTCGGTCTGGGCCCGGATGTTGCCGGTGTTCGCCTCGGCAAAGGCCATGGCGGCGTCGATGGCGTCGTCCCGCGCCCCGGTCAGCGCCAGCAGCCGCCAGTGCAGCACGTGCAGTTGCAGATGCCCCGGAAAATCGAGGATCCCCTGGCTTGAAAGCGCCAGCGCGCGGTCCAGTTCGCCGTCGTCCTCGCAGGCGCGGGCGCCGTAATAGGCGGGCAGCGGCAGGCCCGAGAGCCGCGGGGCGTGATCGCGCAGCAGCTTGTGCACCTGCGCCGTCTGTCCGGAACCAAGCGCCTGGCGCAGAATGCTCTGCAACAGCGTTACGTCGGGCTCCCGGTCCAGCATGTCGGTCAAAAGGTCGAGCGCGGCCTTCGGCTGACCCATCGACAGCAGGATCTGTGCCTCTTCCCGCAGCAGCTGCGGCGGCCCCTGATCGCCGCGCATCCGGCGGCAGGCCGCCAGACCTTCGGCCAGCCCGTGGCGACGCGAAATCAGCCGCACCCGGCCCAAAAGGTAGCCGGGCATGGTGCGGACCTCGGGCTGCGCGCGGTTGAACAGCGCCTCGGCCTCGTCCAGCCGCCCGAAATCGGACAGCAGCGCGGCAACGAGGTGCAGCACCTTGCCGGTCCGGATCTCCTCCGGCAGGGCTTCGGCGAAGGCAAGCGCGTCGTCGTCCCGCCCCATCTGCCGCAGAATGGTCAGCCGTTGCGCTATCAGGCGCGGATGGCGCGGGTGGTGCCGCAGGGCCGCCACGTTCAGCGTCAGTGCGTCCTGAAGCTCGGACCGGTCCAGGCGGCTCTGGATCGCCCGGATCCGTTCGGGGGCGGTCGGCTGCTCAGGCATCGCGATGACCTCTCTGTCCCGCCGTCTTGCATGGCGGGTGCTGTCTTGTGCGGTTGGAGGACTCTGCTGGGTAAGCCGGGCCCGTCGTCGGATGACTAGGGGGCGCGCGGGATGCCTTGGCGGTCGGGAAAGGGGGCCTGGCGCATCGGGGCCGGGCCACCCGGATCCCGGTCCGGGTGGTTACAGGCCAGGGTTCTAGATCATCTTCCGCCGGTGGTACAGGTGAATGCATTCCGGTGAACGGAGCAGCGGCGTCGGATGGCGCGGGCGTGTCCCGATGCGCCTTCCACGGTGGAGGCCAACGCCGCGCAGCGTATCCGCTGGGCCGGGCCGCCAGTCGTTGTTGTGGGCAATCCACCGGGTGAATGCGCCCCGGTCGGGCCACGGCCCGACGCGGCCAGATCGCCCAGGCGCATCGAACCTGCGCCTGCCCTGCAATCGCACCGCCTCATGCCCTGGCCGGATGAAAAAAGCCCCGACGAAGGATCCTTCGTCGGGGCGCGATGTCTTGTGTGCCGGGTATGGCCGGATCAGCCGGCCGGCGGGTGGACCGTGTCAGCGGCTTCGAGGACAAGGTCGTGCAGGCCCGTGCCGCCATCCGTGGCGATCTTCTCGGTCAGCTGCCGCCGCATCGTGGGGGGCCAGAAATCGTTGATGTGGGCGGCCACGCGCTTTGCGCGGTCGTCGCCCGGCTGGGTCGCGAAGAAGGTCGCGATCTGGTTGGCCATGTAGGTAAGTTTGTCAGGCGACATGAAGCCCGTCTCCGTCCTTGATCCGCTCCGGATGGGTGAAAGTGTCAAAGCCGTCGTCCCGCGTGCGGGCGATCAGCGTGAGGCCGGCCTCCCCGGCCTGGCGCACGGCCAGCGCGGTGGGGGCCGAGACCGCGATCAGCACCGAGGCCCCGGCGATGGCGCATTTCTGCACCATTTCCACCGACACGCGGCTGGTGATCACGAAGGCGCCGGCGGTGGCATCGGTGCCGCCGGCCGCCAGCGCGCCGATCAGCTTGTCGAGCGCGTTGTGCCGGCCCACGTCTTCGCGGACCAGCGTCACGCCATGCCCCGGCTGCAGGAACCCCGCGCCATGAACCGCGCGGGTCCTGTCGCGCAGGGGCTGCATTGACGACAGCTCGGCCACCGCCCGCGTCACCTCGGCCCGCTTCAGCTGCAGCCCGTCGCGGACCCGGGGCAGGGGGCGCGTCGCCTCCTCCAGGCTGTCGATGCCGCACAGGCCGCAGCCCACGGGCCCCGACATCATCCGCCGCCGCCGCGCCAGCGCCGCGGCGCGCCCGGGCGAGAGCCACATGCGGATCTCGATCCCGGTGCTGTGCGGCAGGACCTCAAGGTCGCGGATCTGGGCGGCTTCGGTCACGATGCCTTCGGTCAGCGAGAAGCCCAGGGCGAAATCCGCCAGGTCATGCGGCGTGGCCATCATGACCGCCTGGGTGGAGCCGTTGTAGACCAGGGCCACCGGCACTTCCTCGGGGATGGGCCGGTGGACGGGGGCCGAAGCCCCGTCGCGCATGGCGGTGCCCCGCATCATGTGCTCGCCCCGGGCCATCACCGTCATTCCGCCGCCGGCAGGATGCGGCGCGATTGCGCGGCCTGGGCTGCGTAATCCTCCTGCCAGTCGCTCGGCCCGTTGGACAGGCTGACCTGAACCGCCGTCACCTTGTATTCCGGGCAGTTGGTGGCCCAGTCGGAATAATCCGTGGTGATCACGTTGGCCTGCGTGTCCGGGTGGTGGAAGGTGGTATAGACCACGCCCGGCGACATCCGCTCGCTGATCTTCGCGCGCAGCGTCGTCTCGCCCGAGCGCGAGGCCAGCTTCAGCCAGTCGTTGTCCTTGATCCCGCGCAGCTCGGCGTCGTGGGGATGGATTTCCAGCACGTCCTCGGGGTGCCAGACGGAATTGTCCGTCCGCCGGGTCTGGGCGCCGACGTTGTACTGCGACAGGATCCGCCCCGTCGTCAGCAGCAGCGGGAAGCGCGGGCCGGTCTTTTCATCGGTGGCCACGTATTCGGTCACGATGAACTTCCCCTTGCCGCGCATGAAGCCGTCGACATGCATCATCGGCGTGCCGTCGGGATGGTCCTCGTTGCAGGGCCATTGCACCGATCCGACACGCTCCAGCAGCTCATAGCTCACCCCGGAGAAGCTGGGCGTCGTGGCCGCGATCTCGTCCATGATCTGGGTCGGGTGGGTGTAATGCCAGCCCGCGCCCATGGCATTGGCGAGCAGCTGCGTGATCTCCCAGTCGGCATAGCCGTTGCGCGGCGCCATCACCTTGCGGACGCGGTTGATCCGGCGCTCGGCGTTGGTGAAGGTGCCGTCCTTTTCCAGGAAGGAAGAGCCGGGCAGGAAGACATGAGCGTAATTCGCCGTCTCGTTCAGGAAGAGGTCATGCACGATGACGCATTCCATCGCCGCGAGGCCGGCGGCCACGTGTTTCGTGTCGGGATCCGACTGCAGGATGTCCTCGCCCTGGCAGTAAAGCCCCTTGAAGGTGCCCTCGACGGCGGCATCCAGCATGTTGGGGATGCGCAGCCCCGGCTCGGGGTCGATCGGCACGCCCCAGACCTCGGCGAACAGGTCGCGGACCTCGGCGTTCTTGACGTGGCGATAGCCCGGCAGTTCATGCGGGAACGAGCCCATGTCGCACGAGCCCTGCACGTTGTTCTGGCCGCGCAGCGGGTTCACGCCCACGCCCTCGCGCCCGATGTTGCCGGTCATCATGGCAAGGTTGGCGATGCCGATCACTGTGGTGGAGCCCTGCGAATGCTCGGTCACGCCCAGCCCGTAGTAGATCGCGCCGTTGCCGCCGGTGGCATAAAGCCGGGCGGCCTCGCGCAGGGTCTGCGGGTCGACACCGGTCAGCAGCGCGGTCGCCTCGGGCGAATGGCGCGGGTCGCTGACGAATTCCATGTATTCCTTGAACTCGGCCCAGTCGCAGCGTTCGTGGATGAAGGTCTCGTCGTAAAGCCCCTCGGTCACGATCACATGGGCCAGCGCGGTGACGACGGCCACGTTGGTGCCGGGGCGCAGCGGCAGGTGGTGTTCGGCCGCGATATGCGCCGATTTCACCAGGTCGATCCGGCGCGGATCGACGACGATCAGCTTCGCCCCCTGCCGCAGCCGCTTTTTCAGCCGCGAGGCAAAGACCGGGTGGCCGTCGGTCGGGTTGGCGCCGATCACCATCACCACGTCGGATTGCTCAACCGAGTCGAAATCCTGCGTGCCGGCGCTGGTGCCATAGGTCTGGCCCAGCCCATAGCCGGTGGGCGAATGGCAGACGCGGGCGCAGGTGTCGGTGTTGTTGTTGCCGAAGACCGCGCGGGTCAGCTTCTGGACCAGGTAGGTCTCTTCGTTGGTGCAGCGGCTGGAGGTGATGACCCCGATCGACTGCTGGCCATATTTCTCCTGCAGGCCGCGCATGCGGCTGGCGGCGAAGCTCAGCGCCTCGTCCCATTCGACCTCCTGCCAGGGCTGGTCGATGCTGTCGCGGATCATCGGCTTCAGGATGCGGTCGCCGTGGTTGGCGTAGCCATAGGCAAACCGCCCCTTCACGCAGCTGTGGCCCCGGTTCGCCTTGCCGTGCTTGTAGGGGACCATGCGGACCAGCTCGTCGCCGTTCAGCTCGGCCTTGAAGGAGCAGCCGACGCCACAATAGGCGCAGGTGGTGATGACCGAACGTTCCGGCGTGCCGAGCTCGGCGATGGATTTCTCCTGCAGCGTGGCGGTGGGGCAGGCCTGCACGCAAGCGCCGCAGCTGACGCAGTCGGAGGACAGGAAATCGTCCTGCGGGGTGCCGGCCGAAACCCGGCTGTCGAAACCGCGCCCCTCGATCGTCAGGGCGAAGGTGCCCTGGACCTCTTCACAGGCGCGGACGCAGCGGTTGCAGACGATGCACTTGGAGGGATCGTAGCTGAAATAGGGGTTGGAATCGTCCTTGGGGATGTAAAGCGGGTTGCCCAGATCGCCCTCGGCCGCCCGGGCGCGCGCGTCGCCCTGGGCCAGGATCCCGGCGCCGGACTTGTCATAGTGATTGGCGCCGCTTTCATAGCGCATGTCGCGCAGGCCCACGGCGCCGGCCATGTCCTGCAGTTCGCAATCGCCATTGGCCGAGCAGGTCAGGCAGTCCAGCGGGTGGTCGGAGATATACAGCTCCATCACGCCCTTGCGGATCTTCTTGACCTTGCTCGACTGGGTGTGAACCACCATGCCCTCGGTCACCGGCGTGGTGCAGGAGGCCGGCGTGCCGCGCCGGCCCTCGATCTCGACCACGCAAAGCCGGCAGGAGCCGAAGGCCTCCAGGCTGTCGGTGGCGCAAAGCTTCGGGATGTCGAGCCCGGCCTCGGCCGCCGCGCGCATGACGCTGGTGCCTTGCGGGACGGTGACGGGGAAGCCGTCGATGCTCAGTGTAACCTTGGTGGCGGACCGGGACGCGGGTGTGCCCATGTCGCGGTCATCGGGGATGATGAAGTCTTTCATGGCCGTGCCTCCTCGTTGGCTCGGAAAAATGGGGAAATCGCCCGGGGTGGCCTTGGCGGCGCGCCCCGGACGTCTTGACGTCGGTCCGGGATCACTCCGCCGCGACTTTGCGCGAGACAGAGAACTCCTCGGGGAAGTGGCGCAGCGCGCTCATCACCGGGTAGGGGGTGAAGCCGCCGAGCGCGCAGAGCGAACCGTCGGTCATCGTGTCGCAAAGGTCGGTCAGGATCTCGACGGCGCCGCCGTCGCCCCGGCCGATGCGGTCCAGCGTTTCGACGCCGCGCACCGCGCCGATGCGGCAGGGCGTGCACTTGCCGCAGCTTTCGATGGCGCAGAATTCCATGGCGAAGCGCGCCATGGCGAGCATGTCGGCGGTGTCGTCGAAGACCACCAGCCCGGCATGGCCGATCAGCGCCTTCTGGCCGTCGAATTCCTCGTAGCCGAAGGGCGTGTCGAACTGGTGCACCGGCAGGTAGGCGCCCAGCGGGCCGCCGACCTGTACCGCCTTCACCGGCCGGCCCGAGGCGGTGCCGCCGCCGATCTCCTCGACGATCTCGCCCAGCGGCATGCCGAAGGCGGTCTCAAAGAGCCCGCCGTATTTCACGTTGCCGGCGATCTGCAGAGGGATCGTCCCGCGCGACCGGCCCAGGCCGAAATCGCGGTAGTGTTCGGCGCCCTTCTCGAAGATCACCGGCACGGTCGCCAGAGAGATCACGTTGTTCACCACCGTCGGGCGGCCCAGGAACCCTTCGAGCGCCGGCAGCGGCGGCTTGGCCCGAACGATGCCGCGTTTGCCTTCGAGCGAGTTCAGCAGGCTGGTTTCCTCGCCGCAGACATAGGCGCCCGCGCCCGAGCGGATTTCCATGTCGAAGGCGTGGGCCGACCCCAGGACGCTGTCGCCCAGCAGGCCGAAGACCCTTGCGCGGCGAACGGCCTCGGTCATCACGCGGATCGCGTCGGGATATTCCGACCGCAGGTAGACATAGCCCTTCGTGGCCCCCACGCCGAGGCCCGCGATGGCCATGCCCTCGATCAGGGTGAAGGGGTCGCCTTCCATGATCATGCGGTCGGCGAAGGTGCCGCTGTCGCCCTCGTCGGCATTGCAGACTATGTATTTCTGCGGCGCTTCGGCGTCCTTGACGGTGTTCCACTTGATGCCGGTGGGGAAACCCGCGCCGCCGCGACCGCGCAGGCCGCTGTCGGTCACCTCCTGCACGATGCCATCGCGGTCCATGTCCAGCGCGCGGCGCAGGCCGGACAGCCCGCCGTGGGCCTCGTAATCCTCCAGCGACAGCGGGTCGATCAGCCCGCAGCGGGCGAAGGTCAGGCGGGTCTGTTTCGCGAAGTACGGGATCTGCTCCACCGGGCCGAGCGCCAGCGCGTGGTCCCCGAAGGCCGCGTCGAACAGCGCCGGGACATCCTCGGCGGTCACCGGGCCGAAGCCGGTGCGGCCGGTCTCCGTCTCGACCTCCAGCAGCGGTTCCAGCCAGATCATCCCGCGCGTGCCGTTGCGCACCAGCGTCACATCGAGCCCGCGCGCCTTCGCCTCGGCCGTCACGGCGGCGGCGACCGCGTCGGCGCCCAATGCGCGGGCGGCGGCATCGGCGGGGACGTAGATCTTCATGCTCATGACCGGGCCTCCGCGAGAATCTTGTCCAGCCGCGCCTCGTTCAGCCTTGCGTGCAGCTTGTCGCCCACCATCGCCGCCGGGGCGCAGGCGCACAGGCCAAGGCAATAGACCGGCTCCACCGTCACCCGCCCGTCGGGCGAGGTGGCGTGCCAGTCAAGCCCGGCCTTCTCAAGCGCGCGGGCGGCCAGCGCCTCGGATCCCATGGACTGGCAGGCCTCGGCCCGGCAGATCTTGACCACATGTCGGCCGGGGGGCGCCTTGCGGAAATCGTGGTAGAACGACATCACGCCGTGAACTTCGGCGCGGGTCAGGTTCAAGGCATCCGCGATCGGGGCCAGCGCCGCCTCGGGGACGTGGTCGAACTCTTCCTGCAGGGCATGGAAGATCGGCAGCATCGGGCCTTCGAGGTGCCGGTGTTCGGCGATGATTTCTTCGATGCGCGCGGTCGGCGCCTCGGATGTGCTGGGTGACATGGTATTCCTCGCTTCCCTTTGCGAAGAAGGATCGGTCACCGGGGGCCATTCGATCAATAATGGCGTTCCGTGGCCCGATAGGGGTTCTCTATCGTGCCGTGCCGGCGGGGATCCCGGGGCCGTGCGCAGCCGTCGGCGGGGTGCCCGGGTCGGCATCGGCCAGCCGCCGCGCGCGGCGCAGAAGCGCCTCCAGGATAGGGGTGTGCGGCTCTCGGTAGGGGGCGATGAGACCCACGGAATACCCCTGCCGCGCCTGCCGGATCGGGATCGTCCGCAGGTCGCGCCCGCGTGCAAGAAACCGTGCCAGGTTCAGCGGCAGGATCGTCGACCAGCCGTTGTCCACATGTGCCATCAGCGCCACCGTCGAATTCGATTCGATGCGGGGATTGGCGTCGATGCCCACCGCGTGACAGTTCTGGTTGATGATCCGCCGGTTCTGCATGTCCGGCGTCAGCAGGCAGAGGTTGCCAGGGTCGACCTCGTCCCAGCCGACCTCGTCCCGGTCGGCCAGGGGCGCGTCGGGCCCGCAGACCAGCGCGTAGCGTTCCATGTAAAGCGGCACGGCGGTCAGCCGGCCCAGTGGTTCGTTGTCGAGATAGGTGATCCCGGCGTCGGCTTCGAGGTTCTCGATCATCGCGAGGATCTCGGCCGAGGTCCGCGAGGTGAGCGTGACGTTCACGTTGGGATTGTCGCGGCAGAAATCTGCCGTCAGCTGCGAGGCGACGGCCAGCGAGGTGGGGATCACCGCCAGCCGGACGGTGCCGGACAGACCGTTGCGCACCGCGCGCATCTCGTCGCGCATGGTCCGGGCGTCGCCGACGATCTGGCGCGACCAGACCAGCACCCGCTGGCCTTCCGGCGTCAGCCCGCGAAACCGCGAGCCGCGCCACACAAGCTGGACGCCCAGCTGGGCCTCCAGCTGCTTGATCCCGGCCGACAGGGTGGGCTGCGCAAGGCCAAGGCTTTCAGCCGCGCGGCCGAAATGCTCTTCCTGCGCGAGGGCGAGAAACATCTCGAGTTTGTCGATCATGCCGGGCGTCCCTTCGGGCCGTGGTGCTGGGCGGGGGTTTTGTCGTTTTGTGTTTTTATGTGTCGTTCTCTTCGAAAGATCGTCCCTTCCCGGCGGTTTGGCAAGAGCTCTCTGCTGAAGGGACCCGGAGGCGACGCTCCGTCTGCAGGGCCGCGCGACGCAAAAAAGCCCCGGCGAGGGATCTCGCCGGGGTCATGTCGATCCTGATTGTGAATCGCAGCCTAGGCCGGTTCGGGGAACCGTGCCCGCGTCCGGTTGGCGATGGCCACGAGCGACAGCATCACCGGCACCTCGACCAGCACGCCCACCACTGTCGCCAGAGCGGCGCCGGAGTTCAGGCCGAAGAGGCTGATCGCCACGGCGACGGCCAGTTCGAAGAAGTTCGACGTTCCGATCAGCGCGCAGGGGGCGGCGATCCGGTGCGGCACCTTCAGGGCGAAGGCGGCGGCATAGGCCAGGGCGAAGATCCCGTAGCTTTGGATGACGATCGGAACCGCGATCAGAAGGATGACGAAGGGATTGGCCAGGATCGTCTCGCCCTGCAGACCGAAGAGGATCGCCACCGTTGCGATCAGACCGACCATCGACCAGGGCTTCACCCGGGCCGAGAACGCGTTGATCGCCTCCTTGGAGCCAAGCCGGCGCCGTGTGATCAGCCCGGCGATCAGCGGCAGCACGACGTAAAGCACGGTGGCCAGCACCAGCGTCTGCCAGGGGACGGAAATGTCGGTCACGCCCAGCAGAAAGGCCACGATGGGGGCGAAGGCCACCACCATGATCAGGTCGTTCACCGAGACCTGCACCAGCGTGTAGGTCGCATCGCCCTTCGTCAGCTGCGACCAGACGAAGACCATCGCGGTACAGGGCGCGGCGCCCAGCAGGATCAGCCCGGCGATGTATTGCGCGGCATCCTCGGGCGAGATCAGCGGCGCGAAGATGTAGTCGAAGAACAGCACTGCCAGGAACGCCATGGTGAAGGGCTTGATCAGCCAGTTGACCGCCAGCGTCACCAGCAGCCCCTTGGGTTGCCGCGCGACGCCAGCCACGGCGCCGAAATCCACACCGACCATCATCGGATAGACCATGGCCCAGATCAGCACCGCGACCACAAGGTTGACCGAGGCGACCTCGGTCGCGGCGATGGCCTGCACCAGGCCGGGCAGGGCGATCCCGATGCCGATCCCCGCGATCATGGCCAGCCCGACCCAGACGGTCAGATAGCGTTCGAAGATGCTCATGCGGTTGCCTCTTGTCTGTCGTCGCGGTTCGCCCAGGGCATAGCGCGGCCCGGCAGGGGACGCGAAGCCTGGAATGGGCCTGCCTGGCGGTGATCTACGACAAGACCCGGTTCGCCGCTACCCCGGGCACGCGGTTGGACCGAAGGGAAAGGACCGCTGTTGATACGGTCGCGCGCAACCTGTGCGTGTGTTTTTGTGACCGCAAAAGCCTCAGACGTGCCCGGAACCGGGGTTTTCGAGACTGTACCCCTTTGCGCAGTGTCTCGGCGCTTGCCCGGCGCGACGGCTTCGGCGCAAGCTGGGTTTCAATGCGGCGGGGGACGCGGGGCGCGCGACGGGGGCCCGGCAGAATCCCGGCAGGGCGCGGCCGGTCGGTCACGCCCGTCCGGGGCCGCGACGGACACCATGGGAGGGCCGGATGACATACGATCTGCAACTGGACGCGATCGCGGGGGATTTCGGCTTTCCCGAAGGCCCCGTGGCCATGAATGACGGAACCCTGCTGTTCGTGGATATCGAGGGCAAGAAGCTGGTCCGGATCAACGACCAGGGCGAGTGTCTGCTGGAGATCGACCTGCCCGGCGGACCGAATGGCGTGGCGATCGGGCCGGACGGGGCAGCCTATGTCTGCAACAACGGGGGGATCTATTCCTTCGTGCATTACCCGCCGGGCACCGACATGTTCAAGGTGCCCTTCCCGGATCGGTCCAGCTACCTGGGCGGCCGGATCCAGCGGGTCGATCTTGAGACGAAAGAGGTCACCGATCTCTATACCTCGCCCGCCGATCTGTCGGATCCGGCGCCGCACGGCGTTCATCTTCTGGCTCCGGACGATATCGTCTTCGACAGCCAGGGGGGCTTCTGGTTCACGGATTCCGGGTTCGAGGACAGTTACCAGCCGGCGGATGCCAAGAAAGGCACGCCCGAGCGGCCGGCCATGCACCACTACGGCGCCCTGTTCTACGCAACGATCGACGGCCAGAGCCTGACACGGATCGCGACCGTGCCGATGGCGAACGGGGTCGGCCTCTCTCCGGACGAATCGAAACTCTATGTGTCCGATACCCTGGCCGGCCGGCTGTGGGAGATGGATATCGAAGCGCCCGGCAAGGTGAAAGCCAGGGACGACGGTGCGCCCGGCCGTCTCGTGCTGTCCTTGCCGCCGGTCGCGGGGCGGCCGCAATGGCTTGACAGCCTGAAGGTCGAGGCCTCCGGCAAGGTCTGCATCGGCACGCTTTTCAACGGCGGGGTCACCGTCGTCGATCCTGCGGATGGCAGTTACGAACATGTCCCGGTGCCAAGCGCCTATTCGGACGAGAAGGGAACCCCGATCCCCGAGCTGTTCGTGACGAACCTCTGTTTCGGCGGCGAGGACATGATGGACGTGTGGATCACCGCGTCGAGCGCGGGAAAGATCTTCAAGGGGGGATGGCCCCGGAGGGGGCTGAAGCTGGCCTTCACGGCCTGAGGCCGGCGCGAAGGCAGGTGCCCTGAAAGGCGCCATTGGACCGGGCCGGGCAGGCGCCCGGGCCGGGGTGGGTGACGGACGATTGGCAAGGCGGGGGTAAGCCGTTAACCTTTTCCAAGGCTGTGCCAGGCGGGGGCAATGGCATTAACTCAAGCTCGATGACACATGTGGGAGAACGTCGCCAGGTGTCCGTGCTGTTCGCGGACATGGTGGGCTTCACGGCCGCTGTAGAGCGGCTGGGAGAGGACGCGACCCTGTCCTTCGCCCAGATGATCTATCAGATGATGACCGAAACGGTCGCCGGGCACGGCGGCTCGGTCCGCAGCTATGCGGGCGACAGCGTCATGGCGATCTTCGGCCTGCCCGAGGCGCAGGAAGACGGCGCGCTGCGGGCCTGCCGCGCGGCGCTGGCCATCCACGAGGTCTTTCGCCAGGCCGCCGACGAAATCGAGGCGCAATACGGCATCCGCCCCCAGATGCGCGCCGGGGTCAGTTCGGGCTCGGCCATGCTGGCGCAGATCGAGGGCGAAGGCGCGCCGGTGACGGCGGTGGGCAACACGGTGAACCTGGCCTCGCGCATCCAGACCCTGTCGCCCGCCGGCGGCTGCCTGATCTGCGACACCACGCGGCGGCAGGTCGAATGGCAGGTCGATCTGAACTTCGAGGGCGAATACGACATCAAGGGCCTGTCGAAGTCCCGCAAGCTTTGGCGGCTGCTGTCGATCCGCGATGCCGCGACCCGGTTCGACGCGTCGGTCGCGCGCGGGCTGAGCGCCTATGTCGGGCGCGACGCGGAACGCGCCAGCATGGTTGCCGCGCTCGACACGGCGCGGGCCGGGGGCTTTGCCGCCGTCGATCTGGCGGGAGAGGCGGGCCTGGGCAAGACCCGGCTGGTCTTCGAATTCCTGCAGGGCATCGATCCTGAGGGCATGCGCATCTACCGCGGCTATTGCGCCGCCGACGGGCAGCAGGTGCCCTTCTATCCCTTCCTCGAGGTGATGCGCAGCGCCTTCCGCGTCCGGTCCGAGGACGAACCGGCCGAGCAGGCGCGCAAGCTTCAGGCCGGGCTGCGCCAGCTGGGGATGGAAAGCACCGAGAACCTGGGCCTGCTTCTGAACCTGCTGGGCAGCGCCCCGCCCGAGGGCGCGCTGGAAGGGCTGGACGGCGTGCTGATCGGCCTGCGCACCCGTGACCTGTTGCGGGCGATGCTGACCGTGCAGGCCGCGGCACATCCGGTGATCCTGCTGATCGAGGACATCCACTGGATCGACGGCGCATCGGCCGAGTTCCTGGGCCGGCTGATCGAGGAGGGCGAGATCGGCAACCTGCTGATCATCCACACGCGAAGACCCAGCTACGTGCCCGGCTGGCTGGGCAGCCCGCATCTCACCAGCCTGCCGCTGAAGCCGCTTTCGGATGACGACATCGGCCACCTGGTCCGCACCCGGCTGGGAGTCGAGAACCTGCCCCGGGGCCTGGTCGCGCGGGTAAGCGAACGCGCCGGAGGCAACCCGCTCTTCGGCGAGGAGATCCTGGGCTACCTGCTGGGCCACGGCGCGCTGCGGGTCAGCGACGGGCGGGCCGAGTTCGACGCCGACCTCGCCGCGCGCGGCCTGCCCGAGAGCATGCAGAGCCTCTTTACCGCGCGACTCGACCGGCTGGAGCCGGGGGACAAGGCGTTGCTGCAGGCGGCCTCGGTCATCGGGCGGCGGTTCGACCCGGGTCTGCTGTCGGCGGTGGCGCGGCCGGACATCCCGGTGGGCGAGGCGCTGCGGCGGCTGCAGGCGAAGGACCTGGTGCGCCGCGAAGCCGGGTCGTCGGACTACGCCTTCAAGCACGTCCTGCTGCGCGACACGGTCTACCAGGGGCTGCTGGCCGACCAGCGCGCCGCGCTTCACCTGGCCATCGCCACCGTGTTGGAACATCGCAACCGCGACCGCCTGGTCGAGGTCGCGGGCGCCCTGGCGCATCACTATGCCCTGACCGACCGGAGCGATCTGGCCTTCACGTACAACGTGCTGGCCGGGACCAAGGGCCTCGGCGTCTACTCGCTGGGAGAGGCGAACCAGTATTTCGAAACCGCGCTGGCGCTTTACGAGAGCGATCCGGCCTGCGCCAGCGACGCGGATTTCGCCGCCTTCCTGGCGGCCTATGCCTCCTGCGCGAACATCTCGCTGCGGATCACCACGCTGATCGACCTCGGCCCCCAGGTGCAGCCGATCCTCGCGCGGCTGGGCGACAGCTATCACCACGCGGTCTACCTGCATCACTACGTGTCCTGCCTGATCTACAACGGCCGCTACATCGACGCCTTCGAGCGGCAGCAAAGCCTGACCGCCATGGCCGAACGGCTGGGCACGCCCGAGGCGGCGGCCTATGCGCTGGTCAGCGAGCTGTCGGTCTCGTGCTATTGCGGGCACCTCACCTCGGAGGCCTTCGAGGCCAGGCGGCGCGAGGCCGAGGTGGCCATGGCCAGCGTCGAGGATGCCTACCTGCAGAACTTCTTCATGGCGATCCTGGCCTGGAACGAGACAAGCCGCGGCCGGTTCGCGCAGGCCTACGAGGCCGTCGACCGGATGATGGTCCTGAGCGAGACGATGAAGGATCCGCGCGCCACCGGCTATGCCATGGCGCTGAAATCCCTGATCGCCATGCTAAGCGACGATCCGGCCCGCGCGCTCGAGATCTCGGACCGGGCGCTGGCCCTGTCGCAGGCCGAATTCGAACGCGCCTCGGCCCAGGCGGCGCGGGCGGCCGCCCTGGTGCCGCTGAAGGGCGCCGCGGCGCTGCCCGAGGTGCAGTCCTTCGTCGACCGCTGCGAGGCGGCGGGCTGGGTCATGTTCATGTCGGGGCCGCACATGATGCAGGGGATCGCGATGACGATGGACGGGCGCATCGGCGACGGGCTGCATCATATCCAGGATGCCATCGTCCGGCGCGAAAGCGAAGGCTACGGCATCTCGGCCGACTGGTACCGGCTGTTCCTGGCCGAAGTCTACCTGGGCATCCTGACGGGCGAGGGCGAGGCCCCGCTGGGGGTGGTGCTGCGCAACGCGCGGTCGCTGATCACGGTGTTCCTGTTCGGGCCAGGGCGGATCGAGCGGCTGATCGGTAAGGCCTGCGCCAATCCGCAGTTCGACCGCAACGGATTCTACTATGCGCGGGGCGAGATGATCCTCGGCCTGCTCTGCATGCACCGGAAGAAGCGGGAGAAGGCCATCGACCACCTGCGCGAGGCACGCCGGATCGTCACCCAGATTGGCCCCTCGCCCTTCCTCGCCCGCATCGACAGCGCGCTTGAGACCCTGGGCGCGCGCAAGGTCTAGGGCCGGTGCGCCGCGCCGCCTCCCCGGGCGCTCAGCTTTGCAGCTTCGACAGGTGGTCCAGCGCCGTCATGCTTGGCAGGAAGGTATAGGCCCCGCCCCGCGTGGTGATGAATCGCGGGAAGCCGCGCAGCCGGATCGTGCCGCCATCCTTCAGGGCCAGGTCGAACCAGCTGGTCTCGGGCACATTTGCGCCCAGGATGGGATCGTTGGCGCCGGTGATGTCGGGGTCCTGCAGGCCAAGGTTGATCCAGTCGCACATGACGGCCTCGAACTGCGCCCCGAGATTGGCACAGAGGAAATTGCCCAGCAGACCGCGTTCGGCGTCCTTGTCGTTCTCCGGGTTGGCCGGGTCGAAATCCGGCCCGTAGGACATCCCCCGCCGCACGATCCGGCGCGAGTAATGCGCCATGCGCTGCACGATCGGCCCGTTGCGCGGATTGGCCCGCCGGGTATGCGCGCCGGCCGGGCAGAGCGAGCGTTCGGTATAGTCGAAATTGGTCAGATGGCCCGGCGCGGGAGTCTCGGGATCGGTGGAATAGGGAGAGGTCTCGTACGGGGTGCCATTGCGCCAGCGCCCGCACATCTGGGCGGCCACGACCTCGCGCAGGGCGGCATGGCGGTCGAGCCCGCCGAACACGGTCTTCTCGGCCCCCTGCGGCAGCAGGTCGTCGACCCTGGGATGCCCCATAAGATAGGTCGCGGCCCTGGTCAGGTAGTCTTCGAAGGCGACCACGTCCTGCTTCAGCACCCGGAAGGCGTTGAAGGCGCCGTTCCGGCCCAGTTTGGCGGGCGATGGCACGCGGTAGCGGATCCCCTCGTAGCGGGTGTGATGGCCCAGCAGGATCGTGCCCAGCGGGTTCTCGGGTTCCCTGTCGTCGTCGCGCAGGGGGTTCAGCACGTGTTCGAACCGGGGCTGCGAGATGCTGTCGCGATAGCCGAAGAAGACCTTGTCCTCTGCCAGGTTGCGCCCGTCGCGCGCGGCGAGCACCCCGAAGGCCTGTCCGACCTGCGCCTGCACCCGGTCCAGATGGGCGGTATCGTTGGCATAGGTCGAGGCCACGAGGTGGACGCGGTCGGGCGTGTCGAAGGGCGGCGCCCATTTGATCGGGGCGCTGTCGCCGAAATCCTTCAGCTTCTGCGCGCGCTTCGTCATGCCCTCGCGGAACTCGGTCGGGAAGCTCTGCAGGTCCGCCGCCGGCACCCCAAGCGCCCGGAGCCCGGCATGGGTGATGCCGATGTTGAAGCAGAGGTCGGGCTTCTCCGACCATTTTTCAGAGCTTTCGCGGGTGATCTGCGGGGCCGTGTCGCTGTCGCCCGAGAGCGCGGCGGCAAGGAAGGCGCGGGCCTTGCGGCGGTCCGTGACCTCGAGCACCAGATGGCGCACCTGGCCCATGCGGTAGCCGCGCAGGATGTTGCCCTGGATGTCGGTAATGTCGAATTCGTCGTTCACCAGCCCACTCCGAACTTGCTGCGCACCTGGGCCGCGGAATAGCCCGGGTAGGCGCGATAGCCGCCGCCCAGCGAAATGTTGGGATTCGCATGCAGCATCAGGATCAGGTCGCGCGGCAGGGTCTTGAGGTCATGCGGCTTGATGTCTTGCGGTGCGATGCCCCGTGCCTCGTCCATCAGGGTGAAGAGATCGGTGGGGAAATCCGGCGCCTGGAACAGGTCGTGATCGTGCACCCAGTCGATGAAGGCCTCGACGTTGTGGGCTGTCGGGATCAGCTTGTCTCCGCCCTCGACCACCGTCATCACCTCGTCGAAGACGCTGCCGATGGTGAAGATGAAGTCGCGGATGTAGTTGCTGAAATCCCCGTCGTAGACCGAGATCATGCAGATCTTGTCGTCCAGCAGCAGGAACCGCGCGAAATGCACCGTGCCGACATTGTCGAGCCCGGCGAAGATCTCGTCCACGTTCTGGGCAATGGCCAGCGCCGCCTCGGCCCGGCCGATGGCCGAGCTGTCCTTAAGCGGCATGATCAGGTTCATCATGCGCTGCACGCTTTCGGTGGTCTGGGGCGTCTCTCGCGGGCCGCCGGGCATCTTCGGCGCCGGGGTGCGGGCAGCCCAATAGGGCAGGACCACGCGGCGCGACAGGAACTTGAACCAGCCGCGCTGTGGCAGCGTGTCGACGTAGCGATCGAACCAGCCTGGGGTGTCGGCCATGGGCTTCAGTCCTTCGCGAAGGGGCAGGGGGTGGCGTGGCGGTTCTCGCTGGAGGCCCGGTAGGCATCCCGCCGCGCCTTCAGGATCGGATCGCCCGACGGCGCGATCCCCGGGGTCAGCAGCCAGGGGTTGAAGCTGAGCTTCTCGCTGTCGGCCTCCTGGTCCTCTGCCACGTCGGTGATGGTGAGCGTGCCCATCATGATCCGCACCCGGTGCGGTGGCCAGGGGCGCGAGCAATCGTCGAAATCGTCGCCGATATCGCCAAGCTGCATCATCAGCGAGAACTCGGCCTTGCCGTCGCCGGCGAGGCGCTCGCGCAGTTCGTCCTGCAGGAAGGCGTCACGCGGAGGGTCGTTGTCATGCGCGGGCTGCACGCCCGAGACCGGTTGCCAGGTGAAACGGACATAGCGGTCCACGTCGTCGGAGCCTGTGACGACGAAGGTATGGACGGCGTGATAGGCGGCGCGGGCATAGCTGGCCGGGGCGCCGATGGTTGCAGCGCCGAACGTCGGCAGCTGCGCAAAGAGGTTCTTGTTGGCGTATTCGAATCCGCCCTTGTCGGCATTCGTCGTCTCGCCGGGATAGGGGTTCCGCCTGGGCAGCATCATCTGAAGATAGTCCTTCACCTTGTCCCAGGCGCCTTCCCGGTCATAGGGTTCCTGGTGGGCGGCATTGATGAAATCCCACGCGCTCCGGGGCTCGGGCGCGAAGAAGGCGGGCAGGGTCATGGCGAGCAGGTCGGTGGATCTGGCCTCGGTCCCCCCGGTCAGATGAAAGCGGATGGCAAGGCCGCGCACGTCGGTCCAGCCGTCATGCAGCCTGTCGGCACCGGACCCGTTCGAGAAACGCCCCGTCACTTCGATCCTGTCCCCGCCGAAATGCTCTGCCACGCAGTAGGAGCGGGCGACGGGTGAGGCGATGAAATGGCCCCTCACCCCGATGCCGTTGGTGTGGACGGGCCGTCGTTGCGCGTTTCCATCTTCCCGCCAGAGGGCCTCGAACAGGGCCTCGCCCTGCGCCTTCTCCCCGTCCGGCCACACGGAAAACTTGCGCTCCATGTCGGGCGCCTCGGTCCTTCGATCGTCCATTTTCCACCCCACCGAATCCGGAAGTCCCAAAAACGTAACATGGACTCGGCCCCCGGAAGGGTTCGAATTTTCGATAATTCCGGATTGTACCCGGAAAAGTCCTGACCTGAGTGACGTAACGGCAGGCACTGGGCCCTGCGCGGCCTGCGACGGGTCCGCCAAAGGTCTTTGAGAACGCCGCCCCGGGACGTACCATCCCCGGGCGTGGCAATCCGGATTGGCGTTATGGCGTTCAAGGTTCTGTCCTGTGACGGCGGCGGGATCCGCGGATACCTGACCTGCCTCATTCTCAAGGCCCTGCAAGACGAGACCGGGTTTCTCGACAAGGTGGACGGGTTCTTCGGCACCTCGACCGGCGGGCTGATTGCCGTTGCACTGGCCGACGGCCGGTCTCAGGGGCGCGACATGAGCGCGCTGCTGGACGAGATCACCGCGATCTACCGGCACAGGGGAGACATGATCTTTCGCGAGGCCGAACGCGGGCGGATCCGCCGGTTGCTGCATGCGCTGATCGAACGGTCCGGGCGGGACAGCGGCCCGGGGCTGGTGAGTTCGCATTTCACCTCGCGCGGGCTGGCCGAGATCGGCGCGACGCTGGTGGCGGACCGGACGCTGGGCTCGATCCTGCCAGAGATCGTGCTCGCCGTACCGGCGGTCTGCCTCTACGCCGATGACGACACCGGCTGGGCGCCCTACAGCCTGACCAATCAGGAACTGCGGCGCGACGGCTTCTTCGACATGAGCGATGTGCCGCTGCTGGACATCGCCCTGGCGACCTCGGCCGCGCAGACCTTCTTTCCGCCGCATCGCATCGTCACGCCCAGGCGCGATTTCGGCTATTTCACCGATGGTGGCGTCTTTGCCAACAACCCGGTGCTGAACGGGATCAACGTGGCCATCGCCGCCGGACGGGCGCAGGGCCTTGGCGATATCGAGGCGATGTCGGTAGGCACCGGCCTGCAGCCAAGCTCCATCTCCGAGGAGATGGTCAAGAACCCCGACGACTGGGGGCTGCTGAAATGGTTCGGGCTGACCTCGGGCGCGCCGCTGGGCGCGCTGCTGGATCTCGGGCTGACGACCTCGGCCGAAAATCAGTACTGGATCGCGCATCTTGTGCTGGATGACCGGCTGGTCCGGGTGAACCCGCCGCTGCCCCGGACCGTGGGCCTGACCTCGCGCGATCCCGAGGCCTACGCGATGATGGAACACGCCTGCCGAACCGCGATGGAAAGCCGCTCGTGGCAGCAGGCGCTGGACATGCTGCGCGGCTGGTAGGCCGGGTCATCGCGGCGGCTGTCGCGGGTCCGGCGCTTGACGCGACCCTGCCTTGGCGGAAACCCGCGCGGTGTCCCGTGACATGCCCCTTTGCACCCGGATGCGGAAAACCGGTCGCGGCCCCCCGCCGGGCTGGTGCGAAAAAACACTGTCGTCCCAAGGGAAAGCCCGACCCGGACCGCTGCGGCCCGAATGGGGCGCCGGATGCCGGTGCTCCGGATTTCGAAACATTTTTGGGCGTCCGGACCGGCGGCAGGCGCCTGACCTGGACGACGCGGACTGTAACGTTGCCATGACAAGGTCCGACCGACAGACTGGATGACGTCGGGGCAACCAAGGGCGTCCCGTCTCGGCGAAACCAGAACAGGGAAAGCCAAATATGCCGGAAGAACTCTATGTCGTGGCCTATGAGGGCGACGAAAGACACCACGTTCTCGACTATGCCACAGCGCAGGCGGCGAAGTCCGGGGCGAAGCTTCATATCCTGCATGTGCTGGAATGGTCCCCCTATTCCTTCCTGACCCCGCAGGAGCTTGAACAGCGCCACGTTCAGCGCCGGACCGAGATGGAGCGCGCGCAGGAGCTGATCCTGGATCCCGCGGTCGAGCGGACCGTCGCGGCGGGCGTCTCCGCCGCGGGCGAGATCAGGTATGGCTCGGTCGTCGAGGTGGTGACCGAGACCGCCGAGAAACTGGGCGCGACGATGATCTTCGTCGGCCGCGCCGGCGGCAATTCCATCGGATCGCGCATCTTCGGCTCGGTTCCGCTGGGCCTCGCCCAGATCGCCTCCGTTCCCACCGTCATCGTCCCCTGAGGAGCCACCATGTATCGAGTACCCTTTCTCGCGGCCCTCGTGGCCTTCCTGTTCTCGGCCCTGCCGGCCGCCGCGCAGACCTTCGATGACACCATCAACCGCATCTTCGCCGATTACACCGGCTGGTACGTCGGCTTCATCTTTGCGCCGATCCCGGGCACCAGTTTCTCGTGGATCGCCATGTGGCTGGTGATCGGCGCGCTGATCTTCACCTTCTACTTCGGCTTCATCCAGCTGAAGGGCTTCTGGCATTCGATCCAGCTGGTGAAGGGCGATTACTCCGACCCCAATGACGCCGGCGAGGTCAGCCACTTCCAGGCGCTCGCCACCGCGCTTTCGGGCACCGTCGGCCTCGGCAACATCGCCGGCGTGGCGGTTGCCGTCTCGATCGGGGGGCCGGGCGCGACGTTCTGGATGGTCGTCGCCGGGCTGTTCGGCATGGCCACCAAGTTCACCGAATGCACGCTGGGCGTGAAATACCGCAACGAATACCCCGACGGCACCGTGTCGGGCGGGCCGATGTACTACATCACCAAGGGGTTCAAGGAGCGCGGTCTTCCGGGCGGTCCGATCCTGGCTGTGCTGTTCTGCATCTTCACCATCCTCGGCGCGCTGGGCGGCGGCAACATGTTCCAGGCCAACCAGGCCCATGCCCAGATCTCGGGCGTGCTGGGCGATTACCCGGGCTGGATCACCGGCATCCTGCTGGCCGGCGTGGCCTTTGCCGTGATCGTCGGCGGCCTGAAATCCATCGCCAGCGTGACCGAAAAGGTCGTGCCCTTCATGGGGGTCTTCTATGTCGTCGTGTCGCTGATCATCCTGCTGATGAATTTCGACATGATCGGCTGGGCCTTCGGCCAGATCTTCATGGGCGCCTTCACCGGATTGGGCGTGGTCGGCGGCTTTACCGGCGCCCTGATCCAGGGCTTCCGCCGCGCCGCCTTCTCGAACGAGGCCGGCATCGGCTCGGCCGCGATCGCCCATTCGGCCGTCCGCACGAAGGAGCCGGTCACCGAGGGCTACGTCGCCCTGCTGGAGCCCTTCATCGACACGGTGGTGATCTGCACCATGACCGCGCTGGTCATCGTCATCACCGGCGTGCTGAACGTCGATCCCGAAACCGGGCTTTATATCTGGAATGCCGAAGCCGGCCGGATCGCGACCGAAGGCGATGTCTCGGGCGTTCAGCTGACCTCGGCCGCCTATGCCCGGGCGTTCAGCTGGTTCCCGGTGCTGCTGGCCATCGCCGTGGTGCTCTTTGCCTTCTCGACGATGATCTCGTGGTCCTATTACGGGCTGAAGGCCTGGACCTACCTGTTCGGCGAGGGCGCGGTGAAAGAGATCATCTTCAAGGTGCTGTTCTGCGTCTTCATCGTGATCGGCGCCTCGGCCAACCTGGGCCCGGTGATCGACTTCTCGGACGCCATGCTGTTCTCGATGGCGATCGTGAACATCATCGCGCTGTACCTGCTGATGCCGATCGTCAAGCGCGAGCTGGCGTCCTATGTGTCGCGGCTGCGGTCCGGAGAGATCAAGCGCTTCAAGGGCTGAGCGGCCTGAAAGGGCACAGGCCAGGGGCCGAAACGGATGCGCCCGGTGAAAGCCGGGCGCGTTTTCCCTTCAGCAGGGGTCAGGGATGGCTCCATGCGCGGTGCAGGGCGTCGATCACGTAGCCATGGCTGTGGGTCCGGTGCCCCTTCAGGTGCGGATGATCGAGCGGCAGGTTGTCATGCCGATGCTCGCGCACTTCCGGGTCCTGTGCCGGCCAGAGCCGGAGCGCCAGCACCATTCCCAGCCCCGCCAGTGCGGCCAGCACCAGCAGCGCGGGCACCAGGCCGAACTGCGTCATCAGCCAGCCCGACAGCGGGTAGGTCAGCAGCCAGCAGGCGTGGGACAGCGCGAATTGCGCGGCAAAAAGCGCCGGGCGGTCCTCGGCATGGGCAGAGCGGCGCAGCAACCGGCCCGAGGGCGTCAGCACCGCCGAATACCCCAGCCCCACCGCCAGCCAGGCCGCCAGCAGCAGCGGCCAGCTCAGCCCGTGCAGCCCCGCCATCGCTGCCAGCCCCAGCAGGCTCGCCACCATCAGCCCGGCGCCGGCCAGCATCACGGGCCGGTCGGGCACCTGGTCCAGCAGCCGCGGCAGGGCCAGCGCCGCCAGCATCGACCCCGCGCCGAAGGCGAACATCGTCCAGGCCAGCGCGCTGTCGGTCAGCCCCAGCTGCCCGCGCACCAGCACCACGGAATTGACCAGCACCATGGCGCCCGCGCTCGATGCCGACAGGCAGAGCGCCAGCAACCCGCGCAGCCGCGGCGTTGCCAGATAGATCCGCAGCCCGCGCGTCGTCCGGTCGTAGATCCCGCGCGGCTCCCGGTCCTCGGGCGGCGTGGGCGAGGGCAGCATCACGCTGACCACCAGAAGCGCCGAGCCGGCAAACCCCGCCACCGTTCCCAGGAACAAGGCGTTGTAGGACATCACAGCCAAGAGCAGCGCGGCCAGCGTCGGGCTGACGATGTTCTCAAGGTCATAGGCCGCCCGCGACAGGGACAGCGCCCGGGTGTAACGTTCTTCCTCGGGCAGCACGTCCGGGATCGTCGCCTGGAAGGTGGGCGTAAAGGCGGCAGAGGCCGATTGCAGCAGGAAGATCAGCACGTAGACCTGCCAGGGCTCTGTCACGAAGGGCAGGGCCAGCGCCACGCCGGCCCGCACCAGATCCAGCGCGACCAGCAGACGGCGCCGGTTGACCCGGTCGGCGAAGGCCCCGGCAATGGGCGCAATGCCGACATAGGCGACCATCTTGATCGTGAAGACGGTGCCCAGCACCATCGCCGCATTGTCCCCGGCCAGGTCATAGGCCAGCAGCCCCAGCGCCACGGTCGCCAGCCCGGTGCCCAGCAGCGCCACGCATTGCGCGAGAAACAGATGACGGTAGGTGCGGTCGGACAGGATCTGGAACACGGGCGGCCTCAGGTCTGGTGGAGGCCCGGGCGGCACGCCGCCGGGCGGATGCGTTCAGGGGACCGTGATCGTCGGGCGCGCGCAGGCAGCGGCAAGAGGCGGCCCTTGCCCGGGGGCGGTGCCGCTCTGTCGGGCCATCCCGGGCGGGCCGTTTCGTCGCAGTCATGCCGCAGCAGAACCCGGCGGCCCGTCGGGTCCGCGGTCGGAGGCTGATCCGGCTGGCCCCACGCATCGTTCATGGACCCATTTAAACGCCGTGGACCGAAACCGGCAAGCGGCCAACGGCAACCTGCCCGACTGAGCGGCGCCAGGGCGGCAGACGATGTCGCGGCGTCGGCCCGCGGCCGCGAGTGGAATACGATCCTGTCGCGCCATGGATGCGTGGCAATGCCGCGCGCCCCGCACGCCCGTTGCGCCTGCGACCGGGCATGGCCACCCCGGCGCAGCTGTCCTCGACCCGTCAAACTTTAGGATTAGCCTTGCATTAAGTCGCAGGGACTAAAGCGGTCAGAACGACCTTTCTTGAAGGAGAGCCGGAATGACCGCCGAACTGTCGGAACAGGATCTGGATCGCGCCAGACACATGTGCCTTGAGGCCGGCATGCTGCTGCGTGTCGCCAATCCCCGCCATGCGGTGGAGGCTGCCAGCACCACCGCCGCGCCCCTGGGCGGCGATACCGGCGAGCTGGTCGGCCGGCCGTTTCCGTCGCTGTTCCGGGACCCTGACCAGGTGGAAGAATGCCTTGGACGCGCGGCAGAAGGTCCGGTCTCCTTCCACGTGCAACTTGCGTCCGCCTCGGCGGAAGGCAGCTTTTTCGGTATCGCGGGGCCGTCGCCCGACGGCAAGGCGGTGCTGGTCAACGGCTGGCTGGTGCCCGTCGACCGCGACATGATCTCGCGGCTGGAGGCGGCGGAACGCACGCAGGCGGTGATCGAGTTCACCCCGGATGGCACCATCCTGCGGGCGAACGGCATCTTCCTGGGCCTGATGGGGTATCGCGCGGACGAGATCATAGGCCAGCACCACAGCATGTTCTGCGAGCCCTCCGAGGTCGCCTCGAAGGCCTACAAGTCCTTCTGGAGCCGACTGCGCAGCGGCCAGATCGACGATGGCGAATACACGCGGATCGCCAAGGACGGGCACAAGGTCTGGATCCGTGCCAGCTATACGCCGGTGACCGGGCCGGACGGAAAGGTGATCAAGGTCATCAAGACCGCGATGGATGTCAGCGCCGAGCGCGAGGCCTCGAACCGGATCCGCGGTCGGGTGGAGGCAGTGAACAATTCGCAACTGGTCGCCGAATACACGCCCGACGGCAAGGTGCTCGAGATCAACGAGGCCTACCAGCAGCTGATGGGCTACGACCTGGCAGATCTGCGCGGCAAGTCCGTGGCCCGCTGGTGGTCGCGCGACGCGGAACTCTCGGACGACGACCAGGCGCTCTGGAAGAAGCTCAACAGCGGCGAGCCTGTCACCGGGGCCTATCGCCGATTCAGCAAGAAGGGCGGCGATTTCTACCTGCGCTCAACCCTGACGCCGGTGCGCGACCTGGACGGCGGGATCGACCGCATCGTCGAGCTGAGCCAGAACATCACCGACGACAGGCGGCGCGTCATCGAATTCGAGGGCATGGCCAACGCGATCCGGCGCTCGCAAGGCGTCATCGAATTCGACCTGCACGGCAACGTGCTGAACGCGAACGATAATTTTCTGGATCTCATGGGCTACAAAGCCCGCGATGTCATCGGCAAGCACCACAGGATCTTTTGCAAGCCCGCCCTGACCGAATCCGAGGGCTACCGCACCTTCTGGGAACGGCTGGCGCAGGGCGAGGTCATCTCCGGCGAATTCGAACGGGTGGCGCGTTCGGGCAATGAGGTCTTCATCCAGGCGTCCTACAATCCGATTTTCGATATCGACGGCAGCCCCGCGAAGATCATCAAGTTCGCCACTGACATCACCGCGCAGCGCCGGCGCAACGCGGAATTCGAAAGCAAGTTCAACGCGATCGACAACGCCCAGGCGGTGATCGAGTTCGACCTTGAGGGCAACATCCTCCGGGCCAACGACAATTTCCTGCGCGTCACCGGCTATTCCCTGCGCGAACTGAAGGGCCAGCACCATTCGCTCTTTTGCACGGCCGATTACGTGAAGTCCCAGAGCTACGCCGATTTCTGGAGCGCGCTGCGCCGGGGCGAGGAGCAGGGCGGCCGATTCTGCCGTGTGGCCAAGTTCGATCGCGAAATCTGGATCCAGGCCAGCTATGCGCCGTTGCTCGACATCAACGGCGAGCCGGTCGGCGTTATCAAGTATGCCCATGACGTGACCGCGCAGGTGCGGCTGGAAAACCTGATCCGCGAAAAGGCCGAGGCGATGAAGGAAATGGTGCGCCTGCTCGAAGGATCGATCCAGCAGATCGGCGAGGCCACGGAATCCACCGTCTCCGTCTCGCAGGACACCCGCGCCGCCGCCTCCGGTGGCTTTGAACAGCTCAACAGCGCGATCGAGGTGATCGACCTGATCCACAAAAGCTCGCGCGAGGTGACCGAGATGGCGCGCGTGATCAGCGACATCGCCAGCCAGACCAACCTGCTGGCCTTCAACGCCGCGATCGAGGCGGCGCGCGCAGGGGAATACGGCGTCGGCTTCTCGGTGGTGGCCGACGAAGTGCGCAAGCTGGCCGAGCGCAGCTCCACCGCCGCGCTGGAGATCACGCGGCTGGTCAACGAAAGCGGCTCGCAGGTCGCGCTTGGCAAGGACCGGTCGAACTCCGCACGGGCCGCCTTTGAACGGATCGTGGAAAGCGTGCAGGAAACCGGGGGCGCGGTGACCAAGATCTCGGAATCGGTGGGCAAGCAGAAGGATGTCTCCCGCGATGTGGTCGACCTTATCTCGACGCTGGCTCAGGTCACCCAGGACTCGTGATGGCGCCGCCCGACGATCACGCCGCTGAGGGTCCGGTCCTCGCGTCCAAAGCCGACGGCATGCCGGCGGTCGCGCTGCCCCCGGAGCTTTCCGAGGCAGGGGATTTGCCCGCCGCACTGACGCTCGACGACATCCCCGGCGCGGCGGGCGCGGTCACGCCGGATCCCTCGCCCGATGCCCCGCGAGACACCGCCGACACCGCTCCCGCGCAGGACAGCCCCGCCGAGGCGCCGGACGCTCAGACGTCCATGGCCTGGTCGGAAACGCCCATGGCCCTGATCGATCTGGGTGCTGCCCGTATCGGCATCGATGTCTGCGACCTGCGCGAGGTCATGCCGGCGCCCGACGCGCTGCAGCCCTTCCAGTCGACGGCGCCCGGCATCGTCGGCTGTGTCGCCTTGCGTGGCCAGGTCGTTCCCGTGGTCGATCTTGCGCCGCTGATCGGCCTGCCGTCGATCGATCCCGGGGCCGAGGGCGGGGTGATCGTCATCGTCGGCGACATGAAACAGGTCTACGGCATCGCCGCCTGCGCCGCGCTGCAGATCGTGCAGGCCCGCGACTGCGTCCCACAAACCATCAGCCGCGACGATACCGCCCTGGTCGACCGGTTGCTGCCCCGGCTGGTGCTGATCAACGACGACGCGATCGGCGTGCTCGATGCCCAGGCGCTGCCGGCGCTCGGCGTCCCCCGCTCCCGCTCGGATCGTGCGCCCGTCGTGGAACGGGAAACGACCTGCAACTTCCTACTCTTCGAAACCGAGGGCATCCGCTTCTGCCTTCCGGTCTCGGATATCCAGGCAACCTTGCCGGAGGTTTCGATCGACCGCAGCATCCTGTGCACCGGCGCCAGTGAAGGCGGCGTGCTGCACAATGGCATCGAACGCGCCCTGCTGAACCTCTCACGCTTCCTCGGCATGTCCGGCACCTCCGGTGCGGGCGCCCCGGTTTCCCGGGCTTCGGCGGTCCTCCTCTCGCGCGGAGAGGAGACGCCGCTCGCCCTGCGCGCCGACCGGGTCTGCGACATCCTCAGCCTCGGCCGGTCCGACATCGCCCGTATGCCGTCGCTGCTGAGCCCGCGGCCCGATCTCTTCGCCGGCGTTCACATGACCCGCGACAACCACGAAATCTTCGTGCTGGACGGCCGCGCGCTGGCCGCCGATCCCGAGCTCGCCTCCTTCGGCGCCCTTCAGCATTCGACCGAGGACGCGGATCCCGCGGCCGAGCGCCCCGGCCTGTCCGGCCCCGGTGCCGCGTCCGACAGGCCCACCGAGCTGGCGCTGCTGGTGGTCGCCGGTGCTCAATGCGCGCTTGAGGTCGCCCATGTCGAAGAAATCGTCCTGACCAGCGCGCAGATGGCCGAGCGCTGGGCCGGGGGCAGCCATTACCTGGGCAACATCACCTCGCGCCGCGGCCTGCTGATCCCCACCTTCTCGCTCGCCGCCGGCCTCGGTCTGTCGCCCTCGACCACGGAAGCGCTGAGCGCGATCATCGTGATCCGCCGCGGCGACGAACAGGTGGGCCTGCTGGTCGACGAGATCCGCGCCTTCGAACGGATGCGCGTGATGTCCGACGGCACCGATGGCAAAGACAAGATCCTTCAGCGCCGCCGCACCGACGACCAGTCGCTCTGGCAGGTGGTCCAGCCCGAGGCGCTCCCGCTCCACGTCGGCTGATCCGCAAAAGGGAACACCGCGGCGTCCGGTTGGGCGCCGTCCCCCTGCTTCTTCTTGGCCCAAATACCTCCGGGGGAGTCCGCTCCGCGGACGGGGGCAGAGCCCCCAGCCCCCGCTTTCCCCCCGCGCTGCCCGTCGATCCGGATCGCCACCAGAATGACCAGCGCCGCAGCTCTCGCCCACCCGCGGATGCGGCGAATTTTTCCATCCGCTGGAACGATCTATACCTCAACCGCGCCGCGGGCTATGCAACCCCCAGCGCAGCCCGCATCCGACGGGCGCGGCGTGAATTGGGATGTGCGGGTGCCGGGGCCAGGGTTCCCGGACCGTTCCCGTCAAAGGAGGCAGACCCGGTGCGCGAGCTCTCCGGTATCATCATTCTGGGCGCGCTGTCGCTTCTGGTCGGGCTGGTTTCGGGCGTGATCTGCGCGCTGTTCCACATGGCGCTGACCCATGCCGATGCCTTGCGGGTGCAGGCTGTCACACATGCACAGGCCAGCCCCTGGGTCGGTCTGCCGCTGCTGGTCGGCGGCACCGCCGCCGCCGCCGCCTTTGCCGCCGGCCTGGTTCGGCGTGTCGCGCCCGAGGCCAGCGGCAGCGGCATTCCCCATGTCGAAGCCGTGCTCGAGCAGGAGATGCAGCCGGCGCGCGGCTGGCTGATCCCGGTAAAATTCACCGGCGGTGTGCTGGCCATCGGCTCGGGCCTGGCCCTGGGCCGCGAAGGGCCGAGCGTGCAGATGGCCGCGGCCACCGCCAACGTGATCGGGCGGTTTTTCCGTCGCAACTGGGAGGACCGGCGCGCGTTGCTGGCGGGCGGGGCCGGCGCCGGGCTGGCGGCCGCGTTCAACGCGCCCGCGGCCGGGGCGGTCTTCGTGCTCGAGGAACTCGTCGGCAAGTTCGAACCGCGCATCGCCGTCGTGGCGCTTGGCACCTCGATCGGGGCGATCTTCGCGTCGCGCGGCCTGCTGGGCGGCGCGCTGGATTTCCCGCTGCCGCAGTTGAGCGGCGGGGGGCCCGAGATGCTGCCCCTGTTCCTGCTGATGGGGGTGCTCGTCGGGCTGGTCTCGGTCGTCTACAATCGCAGCCTCCTGGGCACCCTGCGGCTGGCCGACCGGATCGGCGGCCCGATCGAGCTGCGCGCGGCGGTGATCGGCGGCGCCGTGGGGCTGCTGGCCTTTGCCGCGCCGGACCTCGTCGGCGGCGGCGATGCCATGGTCACCCGGATGACGCAGGAGCAGGTGGCGCTGGCGCTGCTGCCATTGCTGTTCCTCGTGCGCCTGCTGCTCAGCACCGTGTCTTATGCCGCCGGCACGCCCGGCGGGCTCTTTGCGCCGATGCTGGCGCTGGGGGCGATCACCGGGCTGGCCTTCGGCTTGATTGTGCAGGCTCTGGCGCCGGGTCTCGGCGTTGCGCCGGCCGCCTTTGCCGTGGTTGCCATGGGCGCCTTCTTTGCCGGCGCGGTGCGGGCCCCGCTGACCGGGATCATCCTGGTGATCGAGATGACCGGTGCCTCCGACATTATCCTGCCGCTGCTGACGGCCTGTTTCGGCTCGATGCTGGTCACCCAGGCGCTGCGCGAACCGCCGATCTATGTCTCGCTCCGCGAACGCGCGGCACAATCCGAGCGCTGAGCATACCACCGAAACACAACGGGCGGAGGTTGCCCCCCGCCCGCCGATACCGATCCCCGTGGGTGTGATCACCAGCGCGTGGTGATGCCCAGCCCCAGCCCGTGGCTTGCGAAATCGTCGCCGAAGGCGCCGGAATATTCCAGCCGCGCCTCGAAGGTCTCGGTGGTGGCCAGCGACAGGCCCACCGACACCCGACCCAGCTGATCCGCGACCGGCACCGACGAGGTGAAGGACCCCGCGCTGGCATCGGCCATGTCCAGCCGCGCGACCGAGCTCCACTCATCCGCGTTCGACAGGCTCAGCCCCGCCTTGGCGAACATGGTCAGACCCATGCCGTTGCCCACGGTCATGGCGCGGCCGATCTCGACAGAGGGTGTCGCGATCAGGATCGTCTCGGACTGGGACTGGACGGCAAGGTCGTAGGCGCCGGCGCCGGTCTCGGTATAGCCCGAGGCACGGGTGTGGACGAGGTCGAGGTCCAGTGCCGGGCGGATGTAGCCCGAGGCATCGCCGTAAAGCCGGCTGCCGTGCAGACGCGCGCCGAAGCTGGCAATGTCGGTGTCGCCCTTGGCCGTCGTGGGGGCCGAGGCGCCGACGATGCCGCGCTCCAGGTCGTAGACGCCGTAGCTGGCGGTGACCGCCGCGCCCAGCTCGAACCCGTTCCAGCCCCGGCCCAGCGCCAGCGCCACGTAGCCGCCATCGCCATCGGCCGAGGAATTGCCGTCATCCGCGCTGTAGGAGCTGCTTTCGTAGCCAAGCGCCACGCCCAGCTTCCATTCGCTGTCCAGCATGGTCCGCAGGCCGCCGCTGACGACGAACTGGTTGCCGTCATAGCCGCCGTCGCCTTCCTGGTCGAAGGTCAACCCGCCAATATCGGCCCAGCTGCAGGTTGCCTCCGGATCCGTCAGCCCGAAGTTGCCGGTCCGGCATCCCAGCGCGCTCGACAGGCGGGTCTGGGCAAACATCGCCTGCGTCGCAGCCGCCGCGAGCGCACTGCCCGGGGTGAGCGAGCTGAGGCCCGCTGCATAAGCGGCCGCGCCATCCTCGCCCGCCGACAGCGCGTCGAGCCCGGCCAGGACACCCGCGTAGCCCTGCGCGCCGGAGTCGTAGATCCGGTCCAGGTGCGCGCCGACCGCGGACTGGTTGCTGTTCAGCGTGTCATAGGCGCTGCCGAACTGCGTGCCGTTGATCGAAACCACTGCCTCGGACCCGACCATGTCCAGCTGGTAGTCGACCGCGGCGGTGTCCTCGGCCTCCAGCGCGCCCGAAACGGCGCCGCCGAAGCTGAGCACCGAATGGGTGGTGCCCGGGGCGATGCCGGTGCTGGCGATGCGCAGCTTGCCGTCCAGCGTCACGTCGTCGCCGAAGGTGATGCGATCCGCCGCGCCGCCGCCGAAATCCGCCGCGACCTCGAGGATGCCGTTTGCGGTCTGCCGGAACTGGCCTGCGATATGGGCACTGCGCCCCGGTGCCCCGCGCACGGTCGAGATCAGACCGCCGTTCAGCACATGGGCCACATTCCGGTCGCCCAGCGTCCAGCTGCCGTTCGCGCGGTTGATCACGCGCCCGGCGACCTGCTGGCCAAAGGGCAGGGCAAAGGCGCCCATCGCCGCCGCGCTGGCCTGCGGGGCCGGGGTGGTCAGGGTCTGGTCGGCCGAGACCAGCAGCACGTTGCCGGTCAGGGTGCCGCTGTTGTCGATGGTCAGCGAGGCCCCTTCGGACGTGTCGTAAGAGCCCTGGTATTGCACCGCGTAGGCATCGCTGTCTCCGGCGATCACGCCACCGCCGGAGTTGATGGTGAGTATGTTGTCCTGCCCTTCGGAAACAAAGACCCCGTTGCCGCCCGTCCCGGTGCCCCCGGTGACGGTGCCGCCCACGGTGATGTCCACCGTGTCGAAGGAATCCGCGGCGGTGGATTGCGCGAAGATCCCGATGGAGCCTTCGCCCGAGGTGGTGATGTTGTGGTTGGCGGTCACGGTGACGGTTTCGCTGTTGCTGTCGACCCCGCCGGACGTTCCGGCAAAGAGCGTGCCGTTGTTGCCGTAAAGCCCGCCCTGGCCGCCGATGGATTGCGCGATGACGCCATAGGCCGCTGGGCCGTTGGTAAAGATCCCGCCGTTCAGCGTGACCTCGACCGTGCCGCCGTTGCCAGCGGCATTGCTTCCGTTGACGCCCGGGTAGGTGACATCGAGGTTGGGTGCCGAAAGGTCGCCGCCGATGCCGCCACCGCCGCCGATGGACTGGGCGATGATCCCGTGCGCCCCGGCGCCCTCGGTGGTGATCGACCCGCTCGACAGTTCGACCGAGACGGGGCCGCCAAAGCCCTGCGCGCCGTCCTGCGACTGGAAGCTGACCGAGGTGACGCTCTCGTCGCTGGCGGTGCCGCCCAGGCCGCCGCCGCCGCCGATGGATTGCGCGACGATCCCGAAGGCGCGGTCGCCATGGGTGCCGATGACACCGCCGGTGTTGATGTCCACCGTGCCGCCATCGCCCGAGGATCCGCCGGTGCCGCCGATGACGATCTCCAGGTCGACGTCCAGCGGGCCGTCGCCGGTCACGGCCGCGCCGACGCCGCCGGTCCCGCCGCCGCCGCCGATGGATTGAGCCAGCATGGCGTAGGAATCGTTGCCGTGGGTGGTCAGGCCCGCATAGCTGCCGGGATCGACGGTGATATTGCCGCCGTTGCCCGACGCTCCGCCGTTGCCGCCGTATCCCGCGCCCAGCGAGATGCCCGCATCCACGTCCAGCGAATGGATCGATCCGCCGCCGCTGTCGATATCCTCGCCACCCGCGCCGGCGGCCGTGCCGGTCGCGCCATGGCCGCCGCCGGCGCCGATGGACTGGATCAGCACCGCATGCGCATTGTGGCCCTGCGTGGTGACGCCCGTGTCACCGCTGTCGTCGTTGAAGGCCAGGTCGATGTTGCCGCCATTGCCGCCCGCGCCGCCGGTTCCGCCAAGCGCCATGTTGATCGACACCTGCTGCGCGCCGTCGCCGTTCGTCGCCGCACCGCCGTTGCCGCCGCCGCCACCGATGGATTGCAGGATCAGCCCGTCGGCGAAATCGCCCTGGGTCGAGGCCGCGCCTTCCAGCGTGTAGTTCACAGCACCGCCATGGCCGCCGGTCCCGCCCTTGCCGCCAACGGACATGGTCACGCCGATCGAACTGTCGACCGCGATCTCGGCCCGGGGCAGGGCGCCCTGCGAGCTGTCGCCCGAATTCGACCCCGCCGTGCCGCCGACCCCGCCGCCGCCGCCGATCGACTGCAGCACGATCGCATCCGCGTCGTCGCCATTGGTGGCGATCCGGCCGCGGGTGGTGGAATTCAGCGTGCCGGCTGTATTGCCGCTGCCGGTCTTGCCGCCCACGTTCAGCTCGACCGAGCCGGAGGCGTTGAACTTCAGCACGTTCTGCGGGGGCGATCCCTCTTCCATCTTGATCGCCAGCATCTCCTTGACCGTGAAGCCCGAGGCCGACAGCCCGATGGAGCCGCCCTGTCCGGTGCCGCCGCCGCCGCCGATGGATTGCATGACCAGCCCGTGCGAGCCGGAGCCGTAGGTGGTGACGCTGGTGCCGCTGTCGGTGGTCAGATCCACCGTGCCGCCGGTCCCGCCCGAGCCGCCGACGCCGCCGAGACCGGCGTGCAGGCTGACGTTCAGCCCGCGGCCGATCTTGTCGTTATGCGCATTGCCCACGCCGCCGTCGCCGCCGCCCCCGCCGATGGATTGAGCGACGATGCCGTTGGCGTTCTCGCCGTAGGTGGTGATCGAGGCCGTGTCGTTGAGATGCAGCGTCACCGTGTTGCTGCTGCCGCCCGAGCCGCCGGAGCCACCGAGGCTCATCGCCAGGTCGACCGAGGTGGTGTTGGGCACGCCGACGCTGCCCGAGAGAGCCGAGGCGCTGCCGCCGTCGCCGCCGCCGCCGCCGACCGATTGCGCCAGGATGCCATGCGCGCCTTCGCCGCCGGTCAGGATCGCCGTGTCGCCCGACAGCGTGCCGGTCACCGTGTTGCCGTCGCCGCCGCTGCCGCCGTCGCCGCCCACGGCGAAGGTGCCGGTCACCGCGACGGATTCGCCTTCGCCCGTGGGGGCCGCGATGGTCAGCGCCGAGGCGAGCGATGTGCCGCCGGTGCCGCCGCCCCCGCCGACCGAATGCAGCGTCAGCCCGTGGGACGAGCCCGCGTCGCTGCCAAGGGCCGTGCCGCTGCTGCCGGTGCAGCCGCTGTCGGAAAAGCCGGTGGCCACGCAGGTGCCGTCGAGCGTTGCGGTGACGGTATTGCCTGCGCCGCCGTCGCCGCCGTTGCCGCCGATGGCGCTGTCGAAGGTGAAGCCGATGGAGGCGTCGAACCCGTAGGCCGAGCCGCCCGTGCCGCCGCCGCCGCCGACCGACTGGCCAACCACGGCACTGGCGGTGTTGCCGCGCGTGATGATGGTGCTGTCGGTCAGGCTGATCGTGGAGGCGCCGCCGCCCCCGCCGCCGCCACCCGCGCCGCCGACCTGGAAGGCCAGCGGGGTGATGCCGTTGACGGCAGTGGAATTGCCACCGTTGCCGCCACCCCCGCCGACCGAATGGGCAATGATGCCCTTGGCGTTGTCACCGCTCGTGCTCAGGCTCAGGTTCTCGAAATCCGCCGTCACGCCGCCGCCCGCGCCGGCCCCGCCGGCCGCCCCGCCGACCTGCACCGACACGACCGAGGCCAGCGAGGCCCCCTGGAAATCGCCGCCGTTGCCGCCGCCGCCACCGATGGATTGCGTCACCACCCCGTGCGAGAAATCGCCCGAGGTCAGGATCGTGCTGCTGTCCATCTGCGGTGCTTCGGATCCGCTGTCCGAGGGCACCGAGGCGCAGCCGCCGTAATAGTTCGTCGTGCAGGCGCCGCCCGCGTTGCCGCCGCCCGAGGCGCGCCCGCCGATGCCGATGCCAACTCCGGCCGACACGTCGATCACGTCGCCGCCGTTGCCGCCACCGCCGCCGATGGACTGGGTGACAATGCCGTAGGCATGGTCTCCGCCGGTCTCGATGGTGCCGCCCACGGCGAAGACCTGCGCGTTACCGCCATTGCCGCCCGAACTGCCCGAACCGCCCACGGTCAGGATCCCGTTCGCCCCGCCGCCGGTGCCGCCGCCGCCGCCGATGGATTGCATGACGATCCCGAGGCCGGCGTTGCCGCTGGTGGTGATATCGCCCGAGTTGGTGACATAGCTGGTCACCGTGTTGTTCGCGCCGCTTCCGGCCGAGCCGCCGACCGACAGGATGCCGCCCGCGGTGCCCGCCGCGCCGCCGCCGCCCGACAGCGATTGCCCGACGATGCCGATCGCATAGTCGCCGGTGGTGGTGATCGCGCCGGTGTTGTTGATCTCGACCACGTTGCCCGCGCCGCCACCGCCGCCGCTGCCACCCAGTTCCAGCGTCAGCCCGTCGCTGATGCCGCCGGTGCCGCCCGCGCCGCCGATGGATTGCGCCAGCAGGCCATAGGCGTGTTCGCCGCTGGTCGAGATGGTCGAGGCCGAGGTGAAGGTGACCTTGCCCGCGTTGCCGCCATTGCCGCCGTTGCCGCCGGATCCGGCCAGAACGCCGGTGAAATCCTCGCCGGTGCCGCCGCCACCGCCGACGGAATGAAAGGTCATGCCGACGCCGTAATCGCCGGTGGTGGTGATCGAGGTGCCCGCGGTCGAGAAGGCGCCCACGCCGCCTGCGTTGCCGCCCTTGCCCGCAGCGCCGGCATTGTCGCCGCCGATGCCGCCGACCGACTGGCCGAGGATGCCGTAGCCTTCGTAGCCGCTGGTGACGATCGCCGCATCGCCGGTGAAGTTCACCTGGATCTGCCCGCCATAGCCGCCCTGGCCGCCGGTGCTGTCGGAATTGCCGTTGCCGTTGCCGCCGTTGCCGCCCTCGGACCGGGTGACGATGCCGCGCACGCCGTAGCCGCCGACGTCGATCGTGCCGCCGCTCATGTTGACGGTCATGACCGCCGGGTCATCGTTGGTGTCGGTGCTGGCGCCCCCGCCGCTGCCGCCGGTGCTCTTGTCGGCCGAGGCGCCGCCGTCGCCGCCTGCCGATTGCGCGTAGATCCCGGCGGATTCGCCCGTGGCGTTGTTGCCGTAGACCTGCAGCGTGATGTCGGCACTGTTGGTCAGCGTGATGGTGCGGCCTTCCTCGCCGCGCCCGCCGTTGTCGGAATTGTCGAACGAGGCCAGGCCGTTGCCGCCCCGCGTCGCGGCGAAGATGCCGTGGTAGCCGTATTCGCCGGTGCTGATGTTGTCGAAGTAGCCCGCGATCGCGCCGGTGTTGGTGATGGTGATGTCACCGCCCGCGCCGCCTTCGCCATTGTCGGTGCCACCGTTGCCGCCGGTCGAGACCACGCGCATCCCGCGCCCGCTGGTGCTGGCGCGGATGCCGTCGTTCTCGGCGCCCAGCGTGATCGCGGCCGAATTGGTCACGGTGACTGCCTTGGCGTCCCCCGCGTTGCCGCCCTTCTGGTCGCCTGCGCCGGAATTCTGGGCGCCGCCATTGCCCGACTGGCTCTGCACGTTGATGCCGTTGACAGGGACCGACAGGTCGACCGCGGCCGAGGTCTCAAGCGTGATGGCGCCGGAATTGGTCAGCGTGATGGTGCCGCCATCGCCGCCGCGGCCTCCGTCTTCGCCGTTGTCGTCGGGCTCGACCCCGTTGCCGCCGCCGGAATAGACCTTGATCCCGTCAAGCTCGCTCTGGCTGGCGCTTTGCGAGGTGGTGCCGGTCATGGTGATCGTGCCGGAATTGTCGAGCGTCAGGATGCCGCCCGCGATGCCGCCCGCTTCGGAGGTGTTGGACCCGTCGGTGCTGCCGTTGCCGCCGGTGATTTCCAGCAGCAGGCCGTAGTTCTCGAAGGACAGGTCGCTGTTGGGCGTCATGTTGCCGGAGTTGTTGAACGTATAGGTCGTCTGGGCCCAGACGCCGGTCTCTTCCAGGGTGTAGCTGGAATAGGAGTCGGAGTTGTTGCAGGTGACGCTTTGGCCGATGACGATGGAGGGGCAATCGGCCACCGCGGGCGCGGCGATGCAGAGCGCCAGGACCGAGGCCGAGGTGCGGATGCCGATCCTGCGCTGGCGCCCGGCTGAGGGGCGAACCGATTGAGCGGAACGGGTGAGCGTGGTGTCGAAATGCATGTTCAAAATATCCAAATTCTACGCGGCAGCCGAGTGCGAAATGTCCCCCGGGGCCAGCTGACGTAGGCGTGGCAATCATACCTGCCCCCGCCCGGTGAGTGCGTCCGGAGGCAAACAGAAAAGAGATTATGATAAGCCGTTTTGCATACCAGCTTACACCATGGCGCAGAGCCGACGCAGGGTCGAGCGTTGCAGGTTTACATCGTTAATTACGTAAAGCGGACCTTCTCGGAGGGGTCTTTCTGCCCCGCCGGCAACCTGTCCGCGTAACGGTCTGAACCGCTGACCCGGAAGGAGAGCGGCGTGTCGGGCGTCCCCGGGCCCGGATCCCCGCGCATGCGGCTGGGCGGGCCGGGGCGGCCTTGATGGAATCGGGCCGGGATGCAGGCGGACGGGCAGCGCGACATGGGCCGGGCAAGGAACATCCTCTTCATCATGTCCGACCAGCTGCGCTTGGATTACCTTGGCTGCACGGGCCATCCGCACCTGAAGGCGCGGCATATCGACGGGCGCGGGCGACCGGCCCGTCGGTATGGCAAAAGCAGGCGGGCGGTCGTCCTCAGGTCAGCACACCGGCCGCGCGCAGGGCGGCGATACGGTCTTCGTCGTAGCCCAGCCCTTCCAGCACGCTGGCGGTGTCGCCGCCGGGGGCCGGGGGCGGGGCCGGGCGGTCTGGGGCGGAGCGGCTGAAGCGGGGCGCCGGGGCGGCCTGGGTGACGCCATCGGCATCGTAGAAGGTGCCGCGCGCGGCCATGTGCGGATGCTGCGGCGCCTCGGACCAGCCGAGCACCGGGGTCGCGCAGGCGTCCGAGCCCTCGAAGATCGCGGCCCAGTCGTCGCGCGTCTTCTGGCGGAACAGCGCGGCATAGGCCTCGCGCCGGTCGGGCCAGGTGGCGCTGCCGTACTGGCTTGCCTCGTGATCCTCGGGCAGGTCGGCGCGGCGGACCAGCTCGGCGAAGAACTGAGGCTCCAGCGGGCCGACGGCCAGGAACTTGCCATCGGCGCATTCATAGGCCCGGTAGAAGGGCGCGCCGCCGTCCAGCAGGTTGGCCTCGCGCGTCTCGGACCAGGCCCCGCGCGCGATCCAGCCATGGATCAGTGCCATCAGGGCCGAGGCCCCGTCGACCATCGCCGCGTCCACCACCTGTCCCTGACCCGACCGGTCGCGTTCATAAAGCGCCGCCATGATCCCGAAGAGCAGGAACATGGTCCCGCCCGCGTAATCCGCGCCGATGTTGAGCGGCGGATGCGGCACGCCGTCCTTCGGCCCGATGGCCTGCAGAAAGCCGGTCAGCCCGAGGTAGTTGATGTCATGCCCCGCCGTCTGTGCCAGCGGCCCGTCCTGGCCCCAGCCGGTCATGCGGCCGTAGATCAGGCGCGGATTGGCCTTCAGGCAGTCCTGCGGTCCCAGTCCCATGCGCTCCATCACGCCGGGGCGGAAGCCTTCGATCAGCACGTCAGAACGCGCGACGAGGTCCAGCGCGATGTCGATCCCCTCGCCGGTCTTCAGGTTCAGCGCGATGGACCGCTTGCCGCGCGTGTTGATGTCGGCCGGATCGGCCTGGCCGGATTTGCGGGTGATCAGCGTCACCTCGGCGCCGAGATCGGCAAGGAACTGGCCCGCCAGCGGGGCCGGGCCAAGCCCTTGCATCTCGACGATCTTCAGCCCGTCAAGCGGTCCTGTCATGCGGCCAGGGTCTCCTTGGTGCGGAGCCGGTCGTAGATACAGGCCGTTTCAGCCATTGTCGTCCTCCCTCCGACCGGCCCGGCCCCCCCCCGGCCGGGTCCGTCGTTCCCTTGTCCTCCGTTCCGGCCCGCCGGATCAGGCCGGGTCGAACACCGCAAGCCGTGGCAGCGGCTCCAGCTTCTGTCGCGTGATCTCGCGTGCCTCGGCGCGGTCGATGCCGATGCCGCGCAGCACGATCTCGGCGGTATCGGTCCCGGCCTGCCGCCAGGTGCGCCGCCCGTCCAGCACCAGCGACATGGCGCCGAAGGTCGCCCCCCCGGCGGTGGCGGTGATCGAGGGCACCTGATCGCGGTGGAACAGGAACCGCCCCGAGGCGAGGCCCCGCCGCAGCTCCTGCGCCGGCATCTCGGCCCAGAAATGGCCCAGCCGCGGCTCCAGCATGGCGTAGCGCGCGATGAAGCGGCCCCAGTGCTGGTCGTCATGCACGCGCCGGATCGTCAGCCGGATCGCGGCCGAGATCCGCTCGGCCGGGTCCTGCATCTGGGCGCAGGCGGTCTCCATCGAAAATCGCAGTTCGCTCGCGACCGTGTCGCAGACCGACGGGAAAAGCTCGGTCGTATCGTCGAGGTTATTGTAGATCGTCCCGCGCGACAGCCCGGCCTCTCGCGCAAGGTCACTGACCGCGACGGTTGTGCCACCCTGCTCGGCGAAAATCCGCATGGCGGACTGGTGAATTCTGAGCGTGGCGGGGTTCATCGGGCGGGGTTCATCGGGGGGGACCTGCGCTGTGGGGCGGGTGCGCGTCTTTCGGTGAAAGTACAAACGCTGTTGACTGAAATTGAACACAGGTGTTTAAATCCTGTCAACATCGTTCATCGCCGATTGGGAGGAGACGGCATGAATACGAAGGGACCGGACGCAACGTCGTCCGGTGGTCGTTGATGGAGCTGTTGCAGCTTGTCATCGGCGGCCTGGCCAACGGCTGTATCTACGGACTTGTCGCGCTGGGCTTCGTGCTGATCTACAAGGCCAGCGAAGGCGTGAATTTCGCGCAGGGCGACATGATGATGCTGGGCGCCTTCGTGGCGCTGGGGTTCGGCAACGCCGATCAGCTGGGGCTGCCCTTCGGGCTGGCGGTGATCCTGGCGATGGCGGTCATGTTCTGTGTCGGCTGGGGGGTGGAACGGCTTGTCGTGCGCCAGATCTTCGGCCAGCCGCAATTCGCGCTGGTGATCCTGACCATCGCCCTGGGCTTCGTGTTCCGGTTCGTCGCGGGGTCCATCTGGGGCTATACGCCGCTGGTGCTGGAGACACCCTTTGCCGGGCGGAACCTGCGCGCCGGAGGGATCGTGATCGGGCTGGCGGACCTTGTGGCGATCGGCGCGACGCTGGGGCTTACCGGGGCGCTGTGGCTGTTCTTCTCGCACACCCGCATCGGGCTGGCGGCGCAGGCGGCGAGCCAGAACCAGATGGCGGCCTATATCGTCGGCGTGCCGGTGATGCGGATCAATTCGCTGATCTGGGGCCTGTCGGGGGCCGTGGCCACGGTGGCGGGCGTTCTGTATGCCACGCGCGGCGCGATCGATCCCAACATCGGCCTGCTGGGGATCAAGGCCTTTGCGGCGGCGGTGATCGGCGGGATGGGATCGCTCCCCGGCGCGCTGCTGGGCGGGCTGATCATCGGCGTGGTGGAACCCATCGCGGGCCGCTACGCGCCCGGCGAGCTGGCGCAGATGTCGCCCTACATCATCATGCTGGTGGTGCTGGTGCTGCGGCCCGGCGGGCTGTTCAGCCAGATGCAGATGAAGAAGGTCTGACCCGATGCGCGTCGTCTTCAAGACCAGCTACGACCGCGACATCGACCTGCACAAGGACGGCATCCACCGCGCCAGGATCGCGGTGCTTCTCGCGGTCATGGCGGCGCTGCCCTTCCTGGTCGGGACCTATTACCTGGCCGAGGCCACCAACACGCTGATCTGGGCGCTGGCCGGCATGGGGCTGATGGTGGCGGTGGGGCATACGGGCCAGGTAAGCCTGGGCCACGCCGCCTTCCTTGCCATCGGCGCCTACACGGATTCGGCGCTGATGGAGGCGGGGCTGCCCTTTGTCGTCAGCTTTCCGCTGGCGGGGCTGGCCACCGGGCTGTTCGGGGCGCTGATCGCGGTGCCGGCGGTGCGGATGTCGGGGATCTACCTGGCCATCGCGACGCTCGCCGTCTTCGTCATCGTCGAAGAGATGGTGATCCTGCTGGAGCCGGTCACCGGCGGGGTGGGTGGCATCATGGCGCCTTCGATCTCGATCCTGGGGATCAGCTTTGACCGCTACGGGGCCTTGCAGAACTTTTACTGGCTGGTGCTGACCATCGTGGCGCTGGTGACATGGGGCTATGCCAACCTGATGCGCAGCCCCACGGGCCGGTCGTTCCTGGCGGTGCGCGACAGCGAGGTCTCGGCCCGCGCGCTCGGCATCAACGTCACCCGCACCAAGGCGCTGGCCTTCGGCCTGTCCTCCGGCGTCACCGGATTGGCGGGCGCGCTGATGGGCCATTACATCGGCTTCTTCAATTACGAGCTGTTTTCCATCTTCATCTCGATCAACCTGCTGCTGGTGGTGACCATCGGCGGGCTGGGCTTCATCCCGGGCGCGTTTCTGGGCGCGATCCTGATCACCGGCGTGCCGCAGCTGATCGCCATCCTGCGCGACGGGCTGAATGCAAGCATCGGGCTGGACCTGTCGACGATCCCCGGGCTCGACACGATGATCTTTTCGCTGATCCTGATCGGTTTCATCATTTTCGAACCCACCGGGCTTTACGGCCGCTGGCTGAAGATCCGCGCCTGGGTCGAGCTGTTTCCGCTGGCGCGCCGCGACATGTTCCGCCGCCAGAAAAGCTACCTCAAGACGGAGCGCATGAAATGAGCCTGCTGGAGGTGGAGGATCTGGCCGTGCATTTCGGCGGGGTGAAGGCGGTGGACGGGGTGTCGTTCTCGGTCGAGCCGGGGGAGGTGTTCGCGATCATCGGGCCCAATGGCGCGGGGAAATCCACGATCTTCAATCTGATCTCGCGGATCTACGACCCGACGCGGGGCGCGATCCGGTTCGACGGGCAGGACCTGACGGTGCTGAAATCCCACGACATCGCCACCCTTGGCATCGCGCGGACCTTCCAGAATATCGAGCTGTTCGATCATTCCACCGTTCTGGATAACCTGCTGATGGGGCGTCACACCCACCGGACCACGAATTTCGTGCAGGACATCCTGTTCCTGCCCAGGGTCCGGCGCGAAGAGCGCGCGCACCGCCACAAGGTGGAGGAGGTGATCGAGTTCCTCGAGCTCGAGGCCTACCGCGAGAAGATGATCGCGGGGCTGCCCTATGGCGTGCGCAAGGTGGTCGAGATCGGGCGCGCCCTGGCGCTGTCGCCCCGGCTGATCCTGCTGGACGAACCGGCCTCGGGCCTTTCGGTCGAGGAGACGCAGGACGTCGCCTTCTGGATCGAGGACATGCGCCGCGACATGGGGCTGACCGTTCTGATGGTGGAACACGACATGTCGCTGGTCACCGGGGTCTGCGACCGGGTGCTGGCGGTGGCCAACGGGAAGCCGCTGGCGATGGGCACCCCGGCCGAGGTGCAGGCGCATCCGGATGTGCAGGCGGCCTACCTCGGGACAGGGGCGGCGGCATGACGGTCGGGATTGCAGAGACGAGGGCAGCGGCCGACCTGGAGGCCGCTTCGGTCCATCTGGCCGACGTGGCACCTTCAAGCATCCATGTTGCGTGGGCTGTGCATGTCATCGCCAAAGCGGCCTCCGGGGGGAGGTCGGCCGCTGCCCGGCGGTGCCGCCGGGCGGGACATCTCCGCAGTTCGGTTCCCGGCAAGGCCAGCGTTGTGCATGCGGAGGCCGCCGCATGACCGTCCTCTCCGTCCGCAACCTCGAAACCTTCTACGGCGCGATCATGGCCCTGCGCGGGGTGTCCATCGACGTCGACGAAGGCGAGATCGTCACCATCCTCGGCGCCAATGGCGCGGGCAAGACCACCCTGATGAAGACCATCGCCGGTCTCATGGACCCCGAGAAGGGCGCCATCACCTACAAGGGCGAGACCATCGCGCGGCTCGCCCCGGACCGCATCGTCGCCAAGGGCATCTCCCTTGTCCCCGAGGGGCGCGAGGTCTTCCCCTACCTGACCATCGAGGAGAACCTGAAGCTCGGCGCCTTCACCCGCCACGGCGGCCAGGCGCAGGACCTGGAACTGGTCTACGGCTACTTCCCGATCCTGAAGGAGCGCCGCAAGCAGGCCGCCGGGTTCCTGTCGGGCGGGCAGCAGCAGATGCTGGCCATCGGGCGCGGCCTCATGGCCCGGCCCACGCTGATGATGCTGGACGAACCCTCGCTTGGCCTGTCGCCGCTGCTCACGCAGGAGATATTTGCCATCATCGCCCGGCTCAATGCCGAACAGGGCGTCACCATGCTGCTGGTCGAACAGAACGCCCGGATCGCGCTGGACACCGCGCACACCGGCTATGTCCTTGAAATGGGGCGCATCGTGATGAGCGGGCCGAGCGAACGGCTGAAAGCCTCGGACGACATCCAGGAATTCTATCTTGGCCGCACAGAGGCGACGGAGCGCGGGCAGAAGCGCTGGAAAAGGCGGAAGACATGGAGATGAGCCGCGCCTTCACCGGAGATGTCATCGCCTTCGACGGGCACACCACCATCGTCGCCCTCTGGGCCGACCGCTGCGCGCGTTATGGCGACAGGGTCTGCCACCGCGAAAAGCTGCTGGGCATCTGGCAGGCCTATTCCTGGCGCGACTATTACGACAGCGCGAAGAGGATCGGCCTGGCGCTGATCGCGCTTGGCGTGAAACGGGGCGAACCGGTGCTGATCCTGTCCGAGGACCGGCGGGAGTGGCTGTACTGCGACCTTGCGGCCGCCGCGATCGGGGCGATCCCCGGCGGAGTCTACACGACCGATTCCGCGGCACAGCTGGCCTACCTGGCCAATGACAGCGGCGCGCGGGTGCTTTTCGTGGAGAATGACGAACAGCTCGACAAGTGGATCGCGGCGCGGGGCGAGATGCCGGGGGTGGAGCATGTCGTGGTCTTCGACCGCGACGGGCTGGCCGAGTACAGCCATCCCAGGGTGATGTTCCTCGACGAGCTGATGAAGATCGGCGCTGCGGCCGCCGACCCGGACCGGTTCGAACAGGCGCTCCACGAGGTCCAGCCCGAGGATCCGCGGATGCTGATCTATACCTCGGGCACCACCGGCCCGCCCAAGGGCGCGGTGCTGACCCACCGCAACATGATCTTCCAGCTCACGGCGGGCTGCGAGATGCTTGAGTTCCGGGAGGACGACAACCTGCTGTGCTTCCTGCCGCTCTGCCACGTGCTGGAACGGCTGGTCTCGGTCGAGGCGCCGCTGGCCAACGGCTGCATCGTCAACTTCGCCGAAAGCCCCGAGACGGTCTTCGACAATCTGCGAGAGGTCTCTCCGGACAGTTTCGCCGGCGTGCCCCGGATCTGGGAGAAGGTCTATTCCCGCGTCATGATCATGCGGTCCGAGGCCGGGCCCCTGGGCCAGCGCGCCTTCGACTGGGCGCTGAGGATCGGCATGGCGCGCGCCCGCGCGGACCGGCCGTCGGCCGGCCTGAAGATCGCGCACCGGATCGCGGACCTGCTGGTGCTGGGCAACCTGCGGCGGATGCTGGGCTTTGCCAATGCCCGCCGCGTGACATCCGGAGCGGCGCCGATCTCGCCCGAGCTGATCGACTGGTTCGACGCCATCGGCGTGCCGCTGGTCGAGGGGTTCGGGATGACCGAAACCTCTGGCGTGGCCACGGTGAACACCGTCGAGAACAACCACGTCGGCACCGTCGGCGCGCCGCTGCCGGGGGTGACGCTGAAGCTGGACGAGGCCACCGGAGAATTGCTGGTGGGCGGGCCCACCGTCTTTGCCGGTTACTGGAACAAGCCCGAGAAGACGGCCGAGACGATCACGCCGGACGGCTGGCTGCGCACCGGCGATATCGGGCGGATCGGCAATGACGGGCACCTGACGATCACGGGGCGGATGAAGGACATCATCATCACCGCCGGCGGCAAGAACATCACGCCCGCCGAGATCGAGAGCAAGCTGAAGTTCTCGCCCTACATCTCGGACGCCGTGGTGATCGGCGACCGGCGCAAGTACCTGACCTGCCTCATCATGATCGACCAGGAGAACGTCGAGCAATTCGCCCAGAACCGGGCGATCCCGTTTTCCGATTTCGCCTCGCTCACCCGCGCGGCCGAGGTGCAGGCGCTGATCGGAGAGGTGGTGGCCGAGACCAACCGGCACTTTGCCAACGTGGAACAGATCAAGGATTTCCGCCTGATCGACATCCTTCTGACGGCCGAGGACGAAGAGCTGACGCCGACGATGAAGCTGAAACGGAATTTCGTGAACCAGCGCCACGGCGCGCTGATCGACGAGATGTACTGACCCTGAAACAGGGCACCAAGGGAGGACGACATGAAACATTTCAAGGCCCTGGCCACGGTCGCGGCGCTGGTTGCGACGCCACTGGCCGCACAGACGCCGGGCGTGAGCGATGACGAGATCAGGATCGGCGGGGCGCATGACCTGTCGGGCATCTTCGCGCCCTTCTCGGTGCCCGCCGTGGCCGCCGCCCGCGCCTATTTCGATGAGGTGAACGCCAATGGCGGGGTACACGGGCGCCAGATCAACTACATCGTCGAGGATCACGGCTACCAGGTGCCCAAGGCCGCGCAGGCCGCCAACAAGCTGATCAACCGCGACCAGGTCTTTGCCATGCTGCTGAACCTCGGGACGCCGCACAACCTGGCCATGTTCCAGATGATGGAGCCGCAGGGCGTGCCCAATGTCTCGCCCATCACAGCGGCGCGGCAGATGATCGAGCCGCCCGCGCCATGGAAATTCGCCGGCACGTCTTCGTATTTCGACGCGATCCTGGCGACGACGGATTACATGATCGAAAACGAAGGCACCCGGAAGGTCTGCCTGATGATCCTGCCCACCGATTTCGGCAAGGAGATCGAGGCCGCCGTCCATGAACTGGCCAACGAGGGCAAGATCGAGCTGGGCGCCGAAAGCGCGCACAAGCCCGATGAAAGCGATTTCACCGGGGCGCTGGGCCGCGTGAAGGAGTCGGGCTGCGATACGGTGGGCATGGCGCTGGGGATCAGCCAGATGATCAACGCCATCGCCACCGCGCGGAAACTGGGCATGGATGACGTGAAATTCATGCTTTCGAGCGCCGGATTCCACACGGTGGTGGCCAAGGGGCTGGCGCAGCAGGGGGTGATGGACGGGGTCTACGCCGGTTCGGGCTGGCAGGACCTTGAGGCGCGGCTGGACCAGCCCGAGGTCGCGGAATGGGTCGCGTCGTACAAGGACGCCACGGGTGAGGATTACCCGGGCACCGGGGCGCTGCTGGGCCATTCCGGCGCGGTGATCATGGTCGAGGCGCTGAAGGCCGCCGGGCCGGACCTGACGCGCGAGAATTTCATCGCCGCGATGGAGACGCTGGATTTCCCCGATCCGATCGCCGGCACCCGGGTGGACTTCTCGGCCGAGGACCATACCGCGGCGGACGAAGTCTTTGTCAGCCGGATCGAGGACGGGTCCTGGGTGCTGGTGCAGACGCTGGAGTGAGCGCGGCCCGAACGGGCGCGGCGGCCTGTTGCCGCGGGGGCGGGGGCAGGTGCTCCGCCCCCGTCCTGGCCGGCGGTCTGGTGGCGCAGCCGGTCAGGCGCCTGCATTTCCAACCATTTTCCAACCGGAGGCCCCGATGCTAAAACGCACGCTCTACGACGAGGAGCACGACATCTTTCGCCGCACGGTCCGGGCCTGGGCCGAACGCGAGGTCTTTCCCCATTCCGAGGCGTGGCGCGAGGCGGGCTGCGTCAGCCGCGATCTCTGGAAGACGGCGGGCGCGCAGGGGTTCCTGTGCATGTATGCGGCCGAGGCCCATGGCGGCATGGAGGTGGAGGATTTCCGCTATGACATGGTGCTGTGCGAAGAGCTGGGTCCGCGCGAGCCGGGCTTTTTCATCGGGCTGCACAACCGGATCGTCGGCCCCTACCTGCAGAATGCCGCCAGTGACGCGCAGCGCGCGCGGTTCATGCCCGGCGCGGTCAGCGGGGATCGGGTCATGGCCATCGCGATGACGGAACCCGGCACCGGCTCGGATCTGGCGGGGATAAAGACGCGGGCGGTGGAGATGGACGACCACTGGATCCTGAACGGGTCCAAGACCTATATTTCCAACGGGTTTCTCTGCGATCTGGTTCTGGTCGCGGCGCGCACGAACCCGGAGGCCCGCCACGAGATCGGGCTGTTCTGGGTTGAGACCGACACGCCCGGCTTTGCCCGGGGACGGAACCTGAAGAAGGTCGGGCTGGAGAGCCAGGACACCGCCGAACTGTTCTTCGACGACGTGAAGGTGCCGAAGGAGAACGTGCTGGGCGATCCGCGTGGCGGGTTCCGGACGATGATGATGAACCTGGCCGAGGAGCGTCTGATCGGCGCGGTCGGTTTCGCCGCGCGGGCGGAACGCGCCTTTGACCTGACGATGGACTACATCATGGAGCGCCGCGCCTTCGGGCAGCCGGTCGGCACGTTCCAGAATTCGCGGTTCAAGATGGCCTCGATGCGGACCGAGCTGGACGCGGCCTGGGCGCTGACCGACCATTGCGCGCGCGAACACATGAAGGGCGAGCTGACCGCCGAGATGGCGGCGGAGGCGAAGCTCTATACCTCCGAGGTCGAGGGTAGGGTGGTCGATGAATGCCTGCAGCTGCATGGCGGGGCGGGCTACATGGACGAATACGAGATCTCGAGGCTGTATCGCGATGCGCGGATCAGCCGGATCTATGCCGGCACGTCCGAGATCATGCGCGAGATCATCGGGCGCGGGCTGGGGCTGGACGACCGCAGGCGGAACTGAAGGGCGCGCTCGTCGGGCCCTTGCAGGCCCGCCTCGCTGCTGTTGTGCGGTGCCGGCCGGGGCGCCTTTCGCGCGACCGCCTGAAATGCCGGCATTCGGACCTGGCGGCCGGGCAGCGGGCGGGATGGCGCGACGCGCCCTTGACAGTTGAGAATGATTTGCATTTACATCTGCACCAGAAAAGCACATCGGAAAGGATGAGCACATGTCATTCCTGCGACTGAGGCCCCACCGCGGTCTGACACGCGGTCTTGTGGCCGGCCTTGCGGCACTGGCGGTCGCGACCGGCCCGGCGCTGGCCGACGGCGACCGGATGAAAGTGGTCACCACCTTCACCGTCCTGGCCGACATGGCGCGCAACGTGGCGGGGGAGGCCGCCGAGGTCGTCTCGGTCACCAAGCCCGGCGCCGAGATCCACGGCTATGAACCCACCCCGCGCGACCTGGTCGGCGCGCAGGACGCGGACCTGATCCTGTGGAACGGCATGAACCTGGAACTGTGGTTCGAGCAATTCCTGGCCAACCTGAGCGACGTGCCCTCGGTCACCCTGTCGGACGGGGTGGCGCCCATCCCGATCGCCGAGGGCGCCTATGAAGGCCTTCCGAACCCCCACGCCTGGATGGGGCTCGACAACGCGCTAATCTATATCGACAATATCGCAGCGGCCTTCGCCGCGCATGATCCCGACAACGCCGCGACCTACATGCAGAACGCCGAAACCTACAAGGACGAGCTGCGCGCCACGCTCGAACCGCTGCGCCAGCGCATCGCCGAGGTGCCCGAGGCGCAGCGCTGGCTGGTGACCTGCGAAGGCGCCTTCAGCTATCTTGCGCGCGATTTCGGCATGAAAGAGCTGTATCTCTGGCCGATGAACGCCGACCGCATGGGAACGCCCCGGCAGGTCCGGACGGTCATCGACGGGGTGCGCGACAACGATATCCCCGTGGTCTTCTGCGAAAGCACGGTCAACACCGCGCCCGCCGAACAGGTCGCGCGCGAGACCGGCGCGGGCTATGGCGGGGTGCTTTACGTCGACAGCCTGTCCGAGGCGGACGGGCCGGTGCCCACCTATCTCGACCTGCTCAGGGTCACCTCCGAGACCATCGCAGACGGGCTCGAAACCGCAAAACAGTAACGCAAGACCAAGCACCGCCGGCTGCCCCGGTCGGGGCCGCCGCGGCCCCATCCGGAAAGACAGCCATATGACACCCGACAGCTACATCCCCCTCGGCCCCGAGGTCCGCACGACGGACCCGGGCGGCGGCATTGCCGCGCGGGATGTCACCGTCACCTACCGCAACGGCATGACCGCCCTGCGCGACGCCACCTTCGAGATCCCGCGCGGCACCGTGACCGCGCTGGTCGGCGTCAACGGTGCCGGCAAATCCACCCTCTTCAAGGCGATCATGGGCTTCGTGCCCCTCGGCAAGGGCGAGATCCGGCTGCTGGGGATGAGTGTGAAGGAGGCGCTGCGCAAGAGCCTTGTCGCCTACGTCCCGCAATCCGAGGAGCTCGACTGGTCCTTCCCGGTGCTGGTGGAGGACGTGGTGATGATGGGCCGCTACGGACACATGGGGTTCCTGCGCCGGGCGCGCGCCGCCGATCACGAGGCGGTCGACGCGGCGCTGGCCCGGGTCAACATGGCCGACTACCGCCACCGCCAGATCGGAGAGCTGTCGGGCGGGCAGAAGAAGCGCGTCTTCCTCGCCCGGGCGCTGGCGCAGGAGGGTCAGGTGATCCTGCTGGACGAACCCTTCACCGGTGTCGACGTGAAGACCGAAGAGCAGATCATCGCGCTGCTGCGCGAGCTGCGCGACGAGGGGCGGGTGATGCTGGTCTCGACCCACAACCTTGGCACCGTGCCGGAGTTCTGCGACCGGACGATCCTCGTGAAGGGCACCGTGCTGGGCTATGGCCCGACCGAGACGACCTTCACCCACGAGAACCTCGCCCGCGCCTTCGGCGGCGTTCTGCGGCAGTTCACCCTGTCGGGCACCGACCTGCATGACGACGACGACGCGCGCCGGGTGTCGATCCTGACCGACGACGAACGCCCCTTCGTGCAATACGGCGTCGACAGCAGCGAGCCGGAGGAGAAGCCGTGAGCCCGCTGCTGGAGCCCTTCGGCTACGGCTACATGGTCAATGCCATGTGGGTCTCGGCCCTTGTCGGGGCGGTCTGTGCCTTCCTGTCGTGCTACCTGATGCTCAAGGGCTGGTCCCTGATTGGCGATGCGCTGTCGCATTCCGTGGTGCCGGGCGTGGCCGGGGCCTACATGCTGGGGCTGCCGTTTGCGCTGGGCGCCTTCCTGTCGGGCGGGCTGGCGGCGGCGGCGATGCTGTTCCTGTCGGACCGGTCGGGGCTGAAGGTGGACGTGGTGATCGGGCTGATCTTCACCTCGTTCTTCGGGCTGGGTCTGTTCATGGCCTCGGTCAACCCGATGGCGGTGTCGATCCAGACGATCACCATGGGCAATATCCTGGCGATTTCGCCGACGGATACGCTGCAGCTGGCGGTCATCGGCTTCGTCTCGCTCGCCGTGCTGCTTCTGAAATGGAAAGACCTGCTGGTGGTCTTCTTCGACGAGAACCACGCGCGCTCGATCGGGCTGCGGCCCGACCTGCTCAAGGGGATCTTTTTCGTGCTGCTGTCGGCCTGCGTGGTGGCGGCGATGCAGACGGTGGGGGCCTTCCTGGTGATCGCCATGGTGGTGACACCGGGCGCCACGGCCTACCTGCTCTGCGACCGCTTCCCGCGGCTGATCGTGACGGCGGTGGCCATCGGCACCTGCACCAGCTTCTCGGGCGCCTACATCAGCTATTTCCTCGATGGCGCGACCGGAGGGGTCATCGTGGTGCTGCAGACGCTGATCTTCCTTGTCACCTTCATCCTGGCGCCCAAGCACGGTCTGCTGGCGCATCGCCGCCGCGTGGCCGAGGCCCTGAGGGAGGGCGCGTGATGGCCGAAACATTGCTGATGCCGTTTCAGTTTCCCTTCATGCAGAACGCCTTCCTGATCGCGCTGATCGTGTCGGTGCCGACGGCGCTGCTGTCGTGTTTCCTGGTGCTGAAGGGCTGGGCGTTGATGGGCGACGCGGTCAGCCATGCCGTGCTGCCGGGGATCGTGCTGGCCTATGTGCTGGGCTGGCCGCTGATCGTGGGCGCCTTTGCCGCGGGCATGCTGACTGCGGTGGCGACCGGCTATCTCAGTGACAACAGCCGGGTAAAGCAGGACACGGTGATGGGCGTGGTGTTTTCCGGCATGTTCGGGCTGGGCATCGTGATCTTCGTGGCGATCCGCACCAATGTGCATCTCGACCACATCCTCTTCGGCAACATGCTGGGCGTGGGGCCGCAGGACCTGTGGACCGCCGGATCCATCGGGCTGGTGGTGTCGGTGGCGCTGCTGCTGAAATGGCGCGACCTGATGCTGCATGCCTTCGACCCGATCCAGGCGCGCGCCGCGGGGCTGCGGGTCGGTGTGCTGCACTATGGCTTGCTGACCATCCTGTCGCTGACCATCGTCGCGACGCTCTCGGCGACCGGGCTGATCCTTGCCGTCGGCCTGCTGATCGCGCCGGGGGCGATTGCCTTCCTGCTGGTGCGCAGCTTCGGCCACATGCTGGTGGTCGCGGTGGCGGCCTGCATGGTCGGGATGCTGGGGGGCGTCTACCTGAGCTTCTTCCTCGACAGCGCGCCGGCGCCGACGATCGTGCTGATCCTCACCGCGATCTTCCTGGTGGCCTTCGTCCGCCGGCAGGTCCTGACGCGGCGCGTCTCGGCCACGGCCTGAGGGGATCGCGTTCAGGGGGACTTATTGTGCAATCGGGTGTGGCATCAGTGCTCCTTATCGCCGCAGCCCGCGGAAAGCCACGAGAATCCTTTGATCTTTCCGTATGCATCGGTCTACAACCAAGGTGCGGGACGACAGAAAACCCGCAAACGACCGCCACGGGAGAACCAGCCAAGCTGGTGCCGAAGGAGCAAACGCCCCGGAAACTCTCAGGCCGCAGGACCGTGGTGGTCGAAATGACTCTGGAGAGTGATGCCCCGTGCATCCGCCGAAGGGATAACGATCTCAGGCATCAGGACAGAGGGGGCATCACGCGCGCCGGGGTGGCGCGCATGGTGCCGTGTGACGCAATCCCGTGTCATCGGCTGAATGGACGAAAGACAGGGGGTGAAGGTGTCAGACCTCTCACGGACGCCGCTATACGATCTGCACGTGGAACTGGGGGCCAAGATGGTCCCCTTCGCGGGCTACGAGATGCCGGTGCAGTACAAGCTTGGCGTGATGAAGGAACACCTTCACACGCGCGACAAGGCCGGGCTGTTCGATGTCAGCCACATGGGCCAGGTCATCGTGACCGGCACGGATTACGCCGCCGCCGCCGCCGCGCTGGAAACGCTGATCCCGGTGAACATCGCCGGGCTGGGCGAGAACCGGCAGCGCTACGGGCTGTTCACCACGCCCGAGGGCGGCATCAGTGACGACCTGATGCTGACCAACCGGGGCGATCACGTCTTCCTGGTGGTCAACGCCGCCTGCAAGGAGGCCGACATTGCCCACCTGAAGACGCTGGAACCCGCTGTCACGGTGACCCCGATCACCGACCGCGCGCTGATCGCCCTGCAGGGCCCGGCGTCGGAGGAGGTGCTGGCCGCGCTCGACCCGAAGGCCGCCGACATGGCCTTCATGGATGTCGCCACGCTGACCCTCGATGGAGCGGAGTGCTGGGTCTCGCGCTCGGGCTATACCGGCGAGGACGGCTACGAGATCTCGGTCCCCGAGGCCGCGGCCGAGGCGCTGGCGCGCAAGCTGCTGGCGCATGACGCGGTGGAGCCCATCGGGCTCGGCGCGCGGGATTCGCTGCGGCTTGAGGCGGGGCTCTGCCTTTATGGGCACGACATCGACACCGAAACCACCCCGGCCGAGGCCGCGCTGAGCTGGGCGATCCAGACGGTGCGGCGCATCGGCGGCGCGCGCGAAGGCGGCTTTCCGGGGGATGAAACCATCCTCGCCCAGCTCGAGACCGGCGCCGGCAAGACCCGCGTGGGCCTGCGCCCCGAGGGCCGCGCGCCGATGCGCGAAGGCGTCCCGCTCTTCGCGGCCGAAGAGGGGGGCGACCCTATCGGCCAGATCACGTCCGGCGGCTTCGGCCCCTCTGTCGAGGGCCCCGTCGCCATGGGCTACCTGCCCACCGAACTCACTGCCGAAGGCACCACCGTTTTCGGCGAATTGCGCGGACGCAGGGTTCCGGTCACGGTGACCGCACTCCCCTTCGTCCCCGCCCGTTTCAAACGCAAACCAGCAAAGGTCCAGCAGGCATGAAATTCACCGAAGAACACGAATGGCTCCGGCCTGAAGGCGATATCGTCGTTGTCGGCATCACCGAGCACGCAACCGAGCAGCTTGGCGATTTGGTCTTCGTCGAACTGCCCGAGGTCGGCAGCACTGTCGCCAAGGATGACGAGATCGTGGTGATCGAAAGCGTCAAGGCCGCCTCCGACATCTGCGCGCCGATCGACGGCGAGATCGTCGAGATCAACGAGACCCTCGTCGACAACCCGGCGCTGGCCAACGAGGACCCGCTGGGCGACGGCTGGTTCTTCAAGATCCGTCCGGCGGATGCAAGCCAGATGGACGGCTACATGGACGAAGCGGCCTACAAGGCCATGATCGAGTGACGGAGCCCTCCGCGATGTCTTTCAAACCAACCGACTACCTGCCCTACGATTTCGCCAATCGGCGCCATATCGGCCCGTCGCCCAAGGAGATGGCCGAGATGCTGTCGACCGTGGGCGCCGCCGACCTGGACACGCTGATCGACGAGACCGTGCCCAAGGGCATCCGCCAGGCCGCGCCGCTGGATTTCGGGAAACCGAAATCCGAGCGCGAGCTGCTGCACCACATGCGCGAGACGGCGGCGAAGAACAAGGTTCTGACCTCGCTCATCGGCATGGGCTACTACGGCACGGTCACGCCCCCGGCGATCCAGCGCAACATCCTGGAAAACCCGGCCTGGTACACCGCCTACACGCCCTATCAGCCCGAGATTGCGCAAGGTCGGCTCGAGGCGCTGCTGAACTACCAGACGATGGTGTCCGACCTGACCGGGCTCGAGATCGCCAATGCCTCGCTGCTGGACGAAGCCACGGCCTGCGCCGAGGCGATGACCATGGCGCAGCGCATCGCCAAGTCGAAGGCCAAGGCGTTCTTCATCGACGAGAACTGCCATCCGCAGAACATCTCGGTTATGAAGACCCGGGCCGAACCGCTGGGGATCGAGGTGATCGTGGGCCCCGCCGACGACCTGGACCCCGAGGCCGTGTTTGGCGCGATCTTCCAGTATCCCGGCACCTACGGCCACCTGCGCGATTTCACGCCGGAAATGGCCGCGTTGCACGGCGCGCAGGCGGTCGGCATCGTCTCCGCCGACATCATGGCGCTGACGCTGCTGAAGGAGCCGGGCGCGATGGGCGCCGATATCGCCGTGGGCTCGACCCAGCGCTTCGGCGTGCCGGTGGGCTATGGCGGGCCGCATGCGGCCTACATGGCGACGCATGAGAAGAACGCGCGCTCGATGCCGGGCCGCATCGTCGGCGTCTCGGTCGACAGCCACGGCAACCGCGCCTACCGCCTGTCGCTTCAGACGCGCGAACAGCATATCCGCCGGGAAAAGGCCACGTCGAACGTCTGCACCGCGCAGGCGCTGCTGGCGGTCATGGCGGGGTTCTACGCGGTCTTCCATGGTCCCGAGGGGCTCAAGGCCATCGCCCAGCGGATCCACCGCAAGACGGTGCGGCTGGCGCGCGGGCTGGAGGAGAAGGGCTTCAAGGTCGAGCCCGAGAACTTCTTCGACACCTTCACCGTGGATGTCGGGCCGCTGCAGGAAGCGGTGATGAAATCCGCCGTGGACGAAGGCATCAACCTGCGCCGGGTCGGCAGCACCAAGGTCGGCATCTCGCTGGATGAACGGACCCGGCCCGAGACCCTGAAGCAGGTCTGGCGCGCCTTCGGCATCACCGACCGCGACCCGGGCGTGACCGCCGAGTACCGCATGCCCGATCCGCTGCTGCGCACCTCGGATTACCTGACCCACCCGATCTTCCACATGAACCGGGCCGAGACCGAGATGATGCGCTACATGCGCCGCCTCTCGGACCGCGACCTGGCGCTGGACCGCGCGATGATCCCGCTGGGCTCCTGCACCATGAAGCTGAACGCCGCGGCCGAGATGATGCCGATCAGCTGGGGCGAGTTCTCGTTGCTCCATCCTTATGTCCCTGCCGATCAGGCGCTGGGCTACAGGGAGATGATCGACGATCTGTCCAGCAAGCTCTGCGACATCACCGGCTACGACGATTTCTCCATGCAGCCGAATTCCGGTGCGCAGGGGGAATATGCCGGTCTGCTGACCATCGCGGGCTACCATAGGGCCAACGGGGAAGGGCACCGCAACGTCTGCCTGATCCCGATGTCCGCGCACGGGACCAACCCGGCCTCGGCGCATATGGTCGGCTGGAAGGTCGTGCCGGTGAAATCGGCGGACAACGGCGACATCGACCTCGACGACTTCCGCGCCAAGGCCGAAAAGCATGCCGCCGAGCTTGCCGGCTGCATGATCACCTATCCCTCGACCCACGGCGTGTTCGAGGAGACGGTGACCGAGGTCTGCAAGATCGTCCATGAGCATGGCGGGCAGGTCTATATCGACGGGGCCAACATGAACGCCATGGTGGGCCTCTCGCGGCCCGGCGACCTGGGCGGCGATGTCAGCCACCTGAACCTGCACAAGACCTTCTGCATCCCGCATGGCGGCGGCGGTCCCGGCATGGGGCCGATCGGCGTCAAAGCGCATCTGGTCCCGCATCTGCCCGGCGATCCGGTCAGCGGCGACGGTGCGGTCTCGGCGGCGCCCTTCGGCTCACCCTCGCTGTTGCCGATCTCCTGGGCCTATTGCCTGATGATGGGCGGCGAAGGCCTGACCCAGGCGACGCGGGTGGCGATCCTGAACGCCAACTACGTGGCCAAGCGGCTCGAGGGCGCCTACGACGTGCTCTACAAGGGGCCGACGGGGCGGGTGGCGCATGAATGCATCCTCGATACCCGGCCCTTCGCGACCTCGGCCCATGTCACCGTGGACGACATCGCCAAGCGGCTGATGGATTGCGGCTTTCACGCGCCGACGATGAGCTGGCCGGTCTCCGGCACGCTGATGATCGAGCCCACCGAGTCCGAGACCAAGGCCGAGCTGGACCGCTTCTGCGACGCCATGCTGGCGATCCGGGAGGAGATCGCGCAGATCGAGAAGGGCGAGATCGACGCGGAGAACAACCCGCTGAAGAACGCGCCCCACACGATGGAGGACCTCGTGAAGGAATGGGATCGCCCCTATTCGCGCGAGACCGGGTGCTTCCCGCCGGGCGCCTTCCGGGTCGACAAGTACTGGCCGCCGGTCAACCGCGTCGACAACGTCTGGGGCGACCGGAACCTGACCTGCACCTGCCCGCCGATGGCGGATTACGCCGAAGCGGCGGAATAGGGCGACACGCCCGGAACCAGCGGGGGCCCTGTCACGGGCCCCCGTTTCGGTCTGCGCGCCTGGCCGAGACGTTGCACGGGACGGGTGCCACCTGTCCTCCTGGGCACCGGCCCGGCTCGCGGCTTTTTCATGTCACACGACAATTTGACCCCGGGACCTTACGTTAGGGCGGGCAAAAACCCGCTGCGCCGGGTTTCGTCTGTGGGAGCCGCCGAAAAGGAGTGCTAGGTCCACGGTCCGAACCGGCAGGCGATGCGAATCGCCTGCCGGTTTCCCGTTTCCATTGCCTCGATACCGGAATTTCAGATGAAGATCGTCGATTTGTCGAAGACCATCGTGGACAACCCCGTTGCGCCGGGGTTCCTGCGCGTAAAGATCAAGCCCAAAAGCCGCCGCTTCGCCCGTTTCATGGTGCGCATGCTGGGCCTCCCGTATCGCCTGATGCCGGACGATTTCGAAGGCTGGGCCGATGACACGATCCGCAAGCTGGGCGTTCACGCGACAACCCATATCGACGCGCCGGTGCATTACGGCTCCGTCTCGGAAGGCGAGCCGGCGGCGACGATCGAACAGCTGCCTCTGGAGGCCTGCATCGGGCCCGGCGTGGTGCTGGACATGTCGCAGAAGGAGGAGGGCGATCCGATCAACGTGGCCGATATCGAGGCCGAGCTGGCGCGGACCGGGGCGAGGATCGAACAGGGCACGATCACGCTGATCCGCACCGATCGCGACAAGTTCTCGGACGATCCGGAATTCTGGAAATACGGCACCGGGATGAGCGCCGAGGCGACCGAATGGCTCATCGACCGGGGCAGCCGGGTGATGGGGATCGACCAGTGGGGCTGGGACCTGCCGTTTCACATGCAGATCGCCAGGGCCAAGGCCGAGAACCGCAAGGATCTGTTCTGGGAGGCCCACCGCGTCGGCATCCGCCGCACCTACTGGCACATGGAACAGCTCACCAACCTCGACAAGCTGCCGCCCTCGGGCTTCACCGTCCACGTGATGCCGCTGAAGCTGAAGGGCGCCTCGGCCGCGCCGGCCCGTGTGATCGCCATCCTCGACGCGTCGTAGGCGCGGCGCCGGCGCCCTCGCGGGACCGAACGGCCAGGTGTCCCGAGGGGCCGGGCCGGGCGTCCGGTGTCCGGGACACCTGGCCGGTCCCTTGCCGCCTGTCATGCCGGTCACGCCTACGACGCGCAGGGCGAAAGGCGGGTGCAGGATGGAGACGGGCCTCTCACCCGGCCCCGGCGGTCAGGCCACCAGCCCGTCCCGTTCCGCCCGGGCCGCGCGCGCAATGGCGGGGCCGGGTGCGGGCAGGCCGGGGACCGCATCCGCCGCGTTGTCCCGGGGGCGGACCATTCCGGGGCTTGGACACCTCACGCCGCTGGGATTATGCTTTGCCCACAAGGGGTCGTGTCACGGAGCGCGCGCATGAAGGACCGTATCCGGTCGCTCTACATGGATGACACGCCGCGAGGGCACAGGTTCCGCTATGTCCTTCTGGCCTTCGACATCGTCACGGTGCTTTTCGTCGTCGTCACGTCGTTCTTCCCGCATACCCGCCCGGTCGAGATCACCGATGCCATCTTCGGCATTCTGATCCTTGCCGATTTCGTCATGCGGTTCTGGATCGAGCCGCAGAAAAGCCGCTTCCTGCTGCGGATTGCCACCTGGGCCGACATTATCGCGATGCTGTCCTTCCTCGCGCCCATCGCGGGCGAGGGGCTGGGCTTCCTCCGGATCCTGCGGACCCTGCGCCTGTTGCACACCTATGAACTGCTGGACCGTCTGCGGCAGGATTTCACCTTCTTCCGCCGCAACGAGGACATCATCCTTGCCTGCGTCAACATCGGCGTCTTCCTCTTCGTGATGACCGGGCTGATCTATGCCACGCAGGAGGCGATCAATCCCGACATCCGCAACTACGCAGACGCGCTCTACTTCACCGTCACCACCCTGACGACCACGGGCTTCGGCGACATCACCCTGAACGGCCCGGGCGGCCGGCTTCTGTCCGTGGCGGTGATGATCTTCGGTGTCACGCTCTTCCTGCGGTTGTTGCAGGTGCTCTTTCGTCCGACCAAGGTGCGGTTCGAATGCGAGACCTGCGGGCTTTTCCTGCATGACGCGGATGCGGTGCATTGCAAGCATTGCGGGGCAACCGTGCATATCCGTACTGCAGGTTACAATTGAGGCCGGCAACATATTCCACAACCGGAAGGTGAGCGCTCCCAAGCGGCAAAAACCCGCATCCAGCTGAAAGGTCCTGCGGGACGGGGGGAGAATCGTGTTACATAATCCCATGAGTTCATGCCGGCGGAGGAGAGGGAGGATCGGCTATGATGACAATCGACGACATGCGCGATGTGACGGGTCTGTCCAGGGAAGAGGTCAGCCAGCTGGCCGGACATGATCACCTGGCCGACATCGCGGCGGCCCTTCTGGGCGAATACTTCATGCACATGCACAAGGGCGCGTCAGAGGTTCAGAGGATGATCTGCGGCGACATGCGCGAAGCGCTGCGTGCGGGCAACCTCGATCACGCCCGCGTTCTGTTTACCACCCTTCAGGATTTCGTCGAGGAATACCCCGAAACAATCCTCAGCGCCGCGCCTGCCTGACCGGCCGGACAGGGCCCGGTGACGCGCGGGGTGAAAAAAAACGCACGATGACATGCAGGATGCAGGGGCGGGCCGGGGTCCGCCCCTGTGCATTCAGGGCGCGCGCGATCATCGGCGATCCGCCCGGCCACTCCGGCGATGCGCAGGTCCGCAGTGACGCGCGGCCCGCGCGCCGCGCCTCTGCACCGCCCGCGTCCCCCTCGCGCGCGGGCCTCACCGCGGGGCGCAGGCTCCTGGCGGAGCCCCATCGTGCCGACCCGGCTTGCCAGCCCGCCCGGTGGCGCGGATAACCGTCCCATGGAGACCATGCCCCTTCCCAAGACCCGTGACATCGTCCTCGTCGGCGGTGGCCACACCCATGCTCTGGTGCTGCGCAAATGGGGGATGGCGCCCCTGCCCGGGGCCCGGCTGACCCTGGTCAATCCCGGTCCGACGGCGCCCTATTCCGGCATGCTCCCGGGCCATGTCGCAGGCCATTACAGCCGCGAGGCGCTGGACATCGATCTTGTCCGCCTGGCCCGCTTTGCCGGCGCCCGCCTGATCCTTGGCGCGGCCACCGCGATCGACCCGATCGCCCGCGCCATCGCGGTGCCGGGCCGTCCGCCGGTGGGCTATGACCTCTGTTCCATCGACATCGGCATCACCTCGGCCATGCCCGACCTGCCCGGCTTTGCCGAACACGCCGTGCCGGCCAAGCCGCTGGGCCCCTTCGCCAGCGCCTGGGCCGCCTATCTCGCGGGGCAGGGCCCGGCCTCCGTCGCCGTGATCGGCGGTGGCGTCGCGGGGGTGGAGCTCGCCCTGGCCATGGCCCATGCGCTTGCGCAGGCGGGCCGCGCGGCGCAGGTCGCCCTGATCGACCGCGGCACCGCCCTGAGCGCGCTGCGCCCGGCCTCGGCCCGCAAGATCCGCGCCCGGATCGCCAAGGCGGGCATCCACCTTCACGAAGACACGCCCATCGCCCAGGTCTCGCCCCGGGGCGTCACCCTGACCGACGGCACGTCGATCCCCGCCGATTTCGTCACCGGTGCCGCCGGTGCGCGCCCCTACGGCTGGCTCGCCGCCTCGGGGCTCGACACGACGGACGGCTTCCTGACCATTTCCGAGACGCTGCAGACCAGCGACGCGGACATCTTCGCCGCCGGCGATTGCGCCCATATGGCCTTTGCCCCGCGCCCCAAGGCCGGGGTCTATGCCGTCCGCCAGGCGCCGGTGCTTTACGACAACCTTCGCGCCCGTGCCATGGACCGGCCCCTGCGCCGTTACCGGCCGCAGGGCGATTACCTCAAGCTCATCTCGCTGGGCGGGAAATCCGCGCTGGGTGAACGCTTTGGCCTGCCACTGTCGGGCCCGCTGATGTGGCGCTGGAAGGACCGCATCGATCAGCGCTTCATGGAGAAGTTCCGCGACCTGCCCGCCATGCCGCCCCCCGCCTTGCCCCGCGACCGGGCCGCCGGGGTCGACGACGCCCTGGGCGAAAAGCCCCTTTGCGGCGGCTGTGGCGCCAAGGTCGGGCGCGCCGGGCTCTCGCGCATCATCGAGGCGCCCGTGGACCGCCCGGACATCGACATGCTGCCGGGCGACGATGCCGCGCTGCTGAACGTCGGCGGCACCCGGCTGGTGCTGACCACCGACCACCTGCGCGCCATGGTGGAGGACCCGGTGGTCATGACCCGCATCGCCGTGACCCACGCCCTGGGCGACATCTGGGCCATGGGCGGCGCGCCGAAGACGGCCCTTGCCACACTGATCCTGCCGCGCCTCTCGCCCGCCCTGCAGCATCGGACCCTGACCGAGATCATGGAAACCGCCCGCACCGCCATGCGCGCCGCCGGGGCCGAGATCATCGGCGGCCATACCTCCGTAGGGTCCGAACTGACCATCGGCTTTTCGGTCACGGGCGAGGTCGACCGCCCGATCACCCTGGCCGGAGGGCAGCCCGGAGATGCGCTGATCCTGACGAAACCGCTGGGCTCCGGCGTCGTGATGGCGGCCGAGATGGCCGGTGCCGCGCCGGGGGCCTGCGTGGCCGCCGCGCTGGAACAGATGCAGCAGCCGCAGGGCGCGGCCGCGCGCCTGCTGCACGCCGCCCATGCCATGACGGACGTGACTGGCTTTGGCCTGGCCGGGCACCTCGAGGGGATCTGCGCCGCCTCCGGCAGCGGCGCCATGCTCGACCTGGATGCGATCCCGCTGATGCAGGGCGCGCTTGCGCTGTCGGGGCAGGGCGTCCGATCCACCCTCTACCCCGAGAACCGCGCGCTGGTGCCGGGCCTGCCCGAGGGCGGCGCCGCGGACCTGCTGTTCGATCCCCAGACCGGCGGCGGCCTGCTGGCCGCGGTGGCGCCCGACAGCGCCGACAGCCTTGTCGCACAGCTGCAGGACGCCGGCTTCGACACCGCCCGGATCGGAGAGCTGACCGACGGCCCACCCGCGATCCGCCTGACCAGCTGACGGAAACAAACGGCTCAGGCGGTCCGGCTCAGGCGCCGGGCAGATCCTTCAGCACGGCTTCCAGCTGCGTCGCCGCGGCTTCGATCCCCGCCGGGCTCAGCGCCTCTGCCGTGACCCGCGCCACCGGCTCTCCGCCGATGGCCCTGCGCGATTTCGCATAGGCCGGGTCGTAATGCTGCGCCATCAGGTCCCGGGTCAGCGCCGCCTTGTCGCCGCTTGCGATATGCGCGATCCAGCCGTCTACCACCTCGTGCCCCCGCACCGTCCGCAGGTGCCACAGCAGCTGCTCCAGCTTGGGCCCGTCGCTCAGCACGTCGTCATAGGCCTCCACCAGGTAACCGACCCGCGCCGCCATCGGCGCCTCGATCTCGACCCTGGCCGCGCCCTTCATCACCGCCCAGACCGAGGGCGGGATGATCCGTTCGCCGATCTTGCTCGATTCCGCCTCCACCAGCACCACGCGGGCCGGGTCCATCTCGGTCAGGCGTCGGGCCAGCGTCGTCTCGAACGCCTTCTGGCTGGGCTGACCGCCCATGCCGCCCAGCAGCGAGCCCCGGTGATTGGCCGCGCCCTCCAGGTCCAGCACCTGCCAGCCGCGCCGTGCCAGCACGTGCAGCAGGTCGGTCTTGGCGGTGCCGGTGTTGCCGTCGATCAGTACGAAGCTGTGGGGCAGGGGGCTGTCGTAGAGATAGCCGTTCACCAGCCGCCGGTAGGTGCGATAGCCGCCCTCAACCGTGTCCGCCCGCCAGCCGATCTCTTTCAGCATCCAGGCGAAACTGCCCGACCGCTGGCCGCCGCGCCAGCAATAGACCAGCGGCCGCCAGCCGCCTTCGTGATGCGACAGCGACCGTTCCAGGTGCCCGGCCGCGTTGCGGAACACCAGCGCCGCGCCCAGCTTGCGGGCCAGGAACGGGCTCTCCTGCTTGTAGATCGTGCCCACGCGGGCGCGCTCCTCGTCGTCGAGCACGGGCAGCGAGATCGCGCCGGGCACGTGATCCTCGGCAAATTCCGAGGGGCTGCGCACGTCGATCACGGTGTCGTGGCCGTGGGCATAGAAATCGTCGAGCGTGGAAAAGGTCAGCGGCATGCGTCTTGCCTAGCGCCGGACGCGTGCAAAGGAAAGCCGCCTTGGCAGATTGGGGTCTTTTAATTCATGAATTTGTGAAATAGACTCGAGCCTGCGATCAGGCTCAATGATTCCTGTCACACCCGTGTAACGCTCGCATGACGCCGTGCCGCGCCGGGCCGTATCCCCGGCCCATGCACACGAGGGCAGGACGCGGGGCCGAACCAGGACACGAACAGAACGGACGGACGGACCACAATGACACGCGTGGCAATCAATGGCCTGGGCCGGATGGGAAAACTGGTGCTCCGCGCCTTCATCGACGAAGGGCTGGAGGCCGAGATCGTCCTGCTGAACGATCCCGCCGGCACGCCCGAGCAGCACGCGCTGCTGATGGAATTCGACAGCGTGCATGGCCGCTGGCGGCATGACTTCGGCTGGACCGACGACAGCGTTTCGATCGACGGCAGGCCGATCCGCCTGACCCAGGTGTCGCGAGTCGAGGATCTTCCGCTGGCCGAGCTGGGCATCGACGTGGTGGTCGACTGCACCGGGGTCTTCAAGACGGCGGCCAAGGTGCAGCCCTATTTCGACGCCGGGGTGAAGAAGGTCGTCGTCTCGGCCCCGGTAAAGGATGAGGGCGCGCTGAACGTGGTCTACGGCGTGAACCACGCCCTTTACGATCCCGCCATGCATCATCTGGTGACGGCGGCCAGCTGCACGACCAATTGCCTGGCGCCGGTGGTCAAGGTCATCCACGAGGGACTGGGCATCAGGCACGGCTCGATGACCACGATCCACGATGTGACCAACACGCAGGTCATGGTCGACAAGCCCTACAAGGACAGCCGCCGGGCGCGCTCGGCGCTGAATTCCCTGATCCCGACCACGACCGGCTCGGCCACCGCGATCACCCTGATCTACCCCGAGCTGAAGGGCCGCCTGAACGGCCACGCCGTCCGCGTGCCGCTGCTGAACGCCTCGCTCACCGATTGCGTGTTCGAAGTCGAGCGCGAAACCTCTGTCGAAGAGGTGAACGCGCTGTTCAGGGCCGCGTCCGAAGGCGACCTGCAGGGGATCCTCGGCTACGAGGACCGGCCGCTGGTCTCGGCCGATTACCTGAACGATCCGCGCTCTTCGATCGTGGATGCGCTATCGACCATGGTGGTGAACGGGACGCAGGTGAAGGTCTATGCCTGGTATGACAACGAATTCGGCTACGCCTGGCGGCTGGCCGACGTGACCCGGATGGTGGTCGGGGGGCTGGCGCGGGCATGACACGGGCGCACGCTTGCGGCCCGTACCAGGGCGCCCTGCCGGGCACGGATCCGTCGCGCAGGATGACACCTCAGACCCGAGAGACGAGACGCACATGACCAGCACAAGCAGGGCCGAGGGGCTGTCGGCCTATATCGCTGTCACCGCGGCCTACTGGGCCTTCATGCTGACCGACGGGGCGCTGCGGATGCTGGTGCTCCTGCATTTCCACGGGCTGGGCTTCTCGCCGGTGCAGCTGGCCTACCTGTTCCTGCTGTACGAATTCATGGGGATGGTCACCAACCTCTCCGCGGGCTGGATCGCGAAACGCTTCGGCCTGACTGCAACGCTCTACGCGGGGCTCTCCCTGCAGATCGTGGCGCTTTACGCGCTGACGCGGCTGGATCCGGCCTGGACTGTGGCGGCCTCGGTCGCCTTCGTGATGGGCGTTCAGGGCCTGTCGGGCGTGGCCAAGGACCTGGCCAAGATGAGCTCCAAGTCCGCCGTGAAGCTGCTGGCCCCGGCCGAGGGCGGCGGGCTCTTCCGCTGGGTGGCGCTGCTGACCGGATCGAAGAACGCGGTGAAGGGCGTGGGCTTCCTGCTGGGGGCGGCGCTGCTGGCGTCGGTGGGCTTCACCGCGGCGCTCTGGGCCATGGGCGCGGTGCTGGCCGCGATCCTGCTGGCCGTGGCGCTGCTGATGCCGCCGGGCCTGCCGCGCGGCAGGAAGGGCACGAAGTTCACCGAGGTCTTCTCGCGCGATCCCCGCGTGAACCTGCTGTCGCTGGCCCGGGTCTTCCTCTTTGCCGCGCGCGACGTCTGGTTCGTGGTCGGCATCCCGATCTACTTCTACGCCGTCCTTTCCGACGGGACCGAGGCCGGCAACCGCGCCGCCTTCTTCCAGATCGGCACCTTCATGGCGCTCTGGATCATCGCCTATGGCGCGGTCCAGGGCTGGGCGCCGTCGCTGCTGCGCGCGAAGGACCGCGCGCTGGACGAGATCGTCCGCCTCGCCATGCTCTGGGTCGGGTTGCTGACGCTGGTGCTCGCGACAGTGACGCTGGCCGCCTGGCTGGCCGGTGCGCCCTCGCCGGGGCTGACGCTGTTCCTCGTCGCCGGGTTGATGGTCTTCGGCTTCGTCTTCGCGGTGAATTCCTCGGTCCATTCCTACCTGATCCTGGCGTTTTCCCAGGATGACCGGGTCACGATGGACGTGGGCTTCTACTACATGTCGAACGCCGCCGGCCGGCTGCTGGGCACGCTTCTGTCGGGCGTCAGTTACCAGGTCGGCGAGTTGCCGCTCTGCCTTGGCACCGCGGGGCTGATGGCGGCGCTGTCCTGGCTCGTGGCCCGGCGGCTGCACGGGCGGATGGGGCAGGCGGTGGCGGCCTGAGCGCCCCCTTCTGAATTGGCGCGCCCCTTGCGGTGTCGTGCCGAAGTATTTGTATCCAAGGTGAAGCAGCAGGACGCGCCCCTGACTTCACCTTTGTCTCAAATACTCCGGTGCTCCATCTCCGCCGCTGCAACGGTGGCCAAAGGGCCCAACCGCCCCGACACCAGCCCGGGCAGATCCCGCGCTGCGCTGATCCGCAGATCGCCAACGGCCGCGCCGTTCACCAGCACCGGCGCCCGCCCCAGCGCCCGGGCGGCATTGGTCGTCACCGACGGCAGCCAGCGCGCAAACGGCGGATCCAGATGTCCGGTCAGCACCGCAAGGTTCAGCGCCCCCATCGGGTCATGGAACCCGGTCGGACAGAAGGCATCCGCCACGTTGTCCGAGGCGACGACAATCGGCACCCCCGCCGCGTCCAGCTCGCGCAGCCGGGTCAGACCGCGCCGGTCCGGCGTGCCCGCCCCGCGCCCCTGCAGGTAAAGGTTCGTCGTCGGCAGCGCCGCCACGAAGATCCCCGCCTGCGCCACCTTCTCCAGCAGCCGGTCCAGCGCGTCCCCTTCCACATTCATCAGGCTGCAGCAATGTCCGCACAGCACCGGCCCCTGGTAGCCCATCCCGATCATCAGCTCGGCCAGCAGGCCAAGCCCGTCCAGCCCGTCCTCCAGCCCCTCATCCATGTGGAAATCCAGCGTCAGCCCATATGTCGCCCCGGCCTCCAGCACCGCCCGCATCCCGGCCTCGCGCCCGTCGTGATCCAGCACGAAGGCGCCCAGCGTTCCCCCCGTCGCCGCGATGTCCCTTGCCACACGGTCCGCCGCGCCCGGCTCGGCCAGGATGTCGACCCCGATCAGCGCCGAACGGTCCACCTTCAGCCCGGGCCTGTCCCCGGCCGCCTCGGCGATCACGTGCCAGGCCGGCGGCAGGTCCAGCCCCTCCAGCCAGTCCACATGCGTCCTGAGCAGCCCGCAGCCCGCCGCGATCGCCTCGTCCATGCCGCGCCCGATCCGGGCGCGCAGGTCGTCCTCGGTCCAGAGCGCCTTGTCCTCGACCTGGGCCTCGATCGCCTCGCGCAGGTTGCCGCCGATGCCCTGCATGCGGTGGATCGTGTGGCATTTGTCGAGGTGGCAATGCGCCTCCACCAGCGCCGGCATCACCACGCGCGGCGTGCCCGTCTCGCCGCGCCGCATCCCCGCGACCCGGCCGTCCTCGATCATCAGGTCCCCACGCAGGCACCCGTCCTCGCGCGGCAGATCAGCTGGGGCCGCGCCAAAAAGCACCTCCGGCACCAGCACGTCGCGCAGAACATCAGCAGCCATGGCTCTCTCCGTCAAAATTGCTGCGCGACCCTTCCAAACTGCCCCGCCGGGGGCAAGAGTGAAGCCCAGCCAAACGGAGCCTCTCCATGAAATCGCTTGTCCCGCCGAGTATTTCCCCGCCATTCGCGCGCTATGCCCACGGGGTGGAACTGCCCCCCGGCCAGCGCGTCATCCGCACCTCCGGCCAGCTCGGCCTCGCCGCCGACGGCACGATCCCCGGGGATCCCTTCGACCAGGCGCAGATCTGTTTCGGAAACATCGCCGTGATCCTGGCCTCGGGCGGCATGTCCCCCTCGGACATCTTCCACCTCTCGGCCTACGTCACCGACCGCGCGCATATGCAGGGCTACATGGCGGCCCGCGACCACTTCCTCGCCGCCACGCCCGGGGATCGCCTGCCCAGTTCGACCCTTGTCATCGTCAGCGGCTTTACCCGCCCCGAATTCAAGGTCGAGATCGAGGTCTGGGCGAGCGCGCCCTGATCTTCTTCTTGGGAAAAATACCTCTCAGGGGGTCCGGGGGATGAAATCCCCCGGCCGGTCGGATCGCGCAAGCGATCCGAAACCGCTCAGTACAGCGCCACCGGGTTGATGATCATCTGCACCGTCCCCCGGATCCGCGCCTGGCCTAGCACGAAGAAGAACTCGTTCACGCCCTCCTCCAGCAGCGGCCCGGTGTTCATCGTCTCCAGGATGTAGATCCCGTTCTGCTGCAGCAGGATCACGTGTCCGTAGAAGGTCCCGTCGCCCTCCTTCGCCGGCACCGGCTCCACGCCCCAGGTGTCCGCGCCCACGGCCATCGGGTTCAGCCCGGCCACCCAGTCCGAGCCCGCGTTGTCGATCCCCGGCTCGCCCGAAACCCAGGCCTGCGGGTCGTTCTCGAGCATCGCGTCTGTCCAGCCGGTGTGGAACAGGATGATGTCGCCCTCCCGGAACTCCACCCCCTGCGCCTCGGCCGCCGCCTGGATCTCCTCGGGGCCGAAGCTTTCACCCGCGTCCAGGTGCTCCTTGCCCGCATGCACCGCCATGTCGACGATCACCGCGCGGCCCACCAGCGGCGGGATCGCATGCACGCCCAGCTTGGTCAGCCCGGTGATCGCGGCGATCTCTTTCTCGTCGTTGCAGTTGTAATACAGCCCCTTCTCGCCCAGGTGCCCGAGCCCGTCGATCTGGCTGCCGATGCCCACCCAGGTCTGGAGCACGTCGTCGTTGTAATTCCCGGGATAGCCGAAGGCGTCCAGCTTCTGGCCGCCCTGCTGGTTCGGCTGCACCACCTGCAGGCTCAGCGAGCGGGGCGCGAAGGCCGGTGTTTCGCTGTCGATGACGATGCCCAGCGGCATGGACTTGCCCTGCCTGATCAAGGAGGCCGCCGCGAGCGTGTTTTCGGGCGTGACCAGGTTGGCCGATCCAAGCTGATCCTCCGCCCCCCATTTCGACGGGGCGCATTCCTGCGCGGCCAGCTGACCGGCGCATAACGACAAGGCACAGGCAAGGCCCGCGCGAAACGCGTTCATCATCGTCAGTCTCCCTTGAAATGCGCGGGCGCTCCTCCCAAGGCCGGCAGTGCCGGCGCGCCCGCGCATCGCAACCCTAACACGCAAAAATGCCTCATGCGAAGACATCTTTTCCGCCGCGCTGCGGCACTGGGTCTTGCGACGTAACGTCAAGACTTGTCAGGAATATTTTCGCGCATCCCGCAGAATGGTCTCCAGCACCTGGATGTCGCCGATGCGATTCGCCATCATCAGCACCAGCCGCGCGTTCAGTGCGTGGCTGTCGTCCAGGCTCAGCCCCGCATGGGCGGCCATCAGCGCCGCATAGAATTCGTCCTGGTTCGGGGACAGCCTGTCCGGCGCGGGCCGGGCCTGCGTCTCGCTGTCGGTGCTCATGCGGTTACCTCCCGTTGCGGTGCCGGCGCCTCGTCGCTCTGCATCTCCGCCCCCATGGCCCGGTCCCGGGCGGCGGCGACGCTGGCCGCATCCGGCGCGTCGAAGACCGCCGCGACATGGCCGTCGGGGCGGAACAGATAGGCCTTTTCGCTGCCGTAGCGGCGGATCGCGTGTCCGGACCGGGCGGTGAAACAGGGGTAGTCGCCGTTCCGCTGGTTCACCCCGATCCGCGCGACCCCCGCCACCTCCGGCAGGGGCACCGACCCAAAGCCCACCAGCACGAAGCGTCCCTGCACCTCCTCGATCAGCCAGCTGGCCCCGTGCGGCCCGTCCAGCGGCGCATCCACCATGGCCCGCCCCGGCGCCACCTGCGCCGCGCCCGGCGTGATCAGTGCCGATCCTTCCAGCCCGCAGGGCAGCGACAGCCGCCCCGAGTTCAGCAACTTGCGCGCGAAGGGCTGGTTATGGGCCAGCCGCAGCGTCTCGGCCCGGAACAACGCCTCGATCCCGGTCTTGGGCGTCATGAAATTGGTCGACCGTGCCGAGTTCAGGATGTTTTCCTCCGCCCCGTGCCGGCGCTCGGCATCATAGCTTTCCAGCAGGTTCTCGTTGGCCTGCCCCCCGATGACGGCGGCCAGTTTCCAGCCCAGGTTGTCCACGTCCTGGATCCCGCCATTGCCGCCGCGCGCGCCGAAGGGCGACACCACATGCGCGCTGTCCCCGGCAAAGATCACCCGGCCATGAACGAACCGGTCCAGCATGATGCAGCGGAATTTGTAGACGCTCATCCAGTCCAGCCGGAACGGCGTGTCGCCGACGATGGCGCGGATGCGCGGCATGACCTTCTCTTCGGTCGCCTCGGCCTTGGCATCGGCGCCGACATCCAGCTGCAGGTCGATCCGATAGATGTTGTCGGGCTGCATGTGCAGCAGCGCGGACTTGCCCGGGTGGAACGGCGGGTCGAACCAGAACCAGCGCTCCGGCACGGCCGCGTCGCCGAAGGGGCTGTGCTCCATCTCGATGTCGGCGATCAGGAACTGCTCTTCAAAGACCTGCCCCTCGAAACTCAGCCCCATCCGCTCGCGCGTGGGCGATTTGGCGCCGTCGCAGGCGATCAGCCAGTCGGTTTCCAGTTTGTACAAACCGGACGGAGTCTCGATCTCGACCTGTACAAAACGGTCAATTTCGCGGTGATCCACCACCTTGTTGCAGAACCGCAGGTCGATCAGATCGGGGAAATCCCGGGCCCTCTCGATGAGGTATTCCTCGACGTAATATTGCTGCAGGTTGATGAAGGCGGGATACTTGTGCCCGTCCTCCGGCAGCAGGTCGAAGCTGAAGACCTCCTGCGCACCGTGGAACTGCCGCCCCACCTTCCAGGTCACGCCCCTGGCCAGCATCCGCTCGCCCAGGCCCAGCCGGTCAAAGATCTCAAGCGTGCGTTTCGACCAGCAGATCGCCCGCGAACCCCTTGAAACCACGTTGTTATCATCCAGCACGACACTGGGCACCCCCCTCAGCGCCAGGTCGATCGCCAGCGTCAGCCCGATGGGCCCGGCGCCGACGATCACCACCTTGTGGCGCGGCTCGGGCCCGGTCAGCCCCGGCGGCGGTTCGAATGCATAGGTCTGGTACTCATAGGCCATGGGTCTCCTCCCCCCAGGTTGATCCTCAGCCGAAATAGGCGCGGGCTGTCGGCGCGCGGTCGTACTCCAAATAGAATTCATCCAGTTGTGGCGGCGCAACGCCTTGATATTGCAGCTGAACATGCGCCTGCCCGCGATGGTGCACCTGGTGCTGCACCAGGTGCAGGATCAGCGCATCTACCCGTTCCTCCACCGGGCCGATGTCGCGTTCGGTCATGCGTGTGCCGGCCAGATCTTCCTCTGTCAGGTCGCTGCAGAACCGGGCAAAGCGCATGTCCACATCCGCCTGCGCCGCCGCCAGGTCGAGCGCGGTGCCAAGCTCGGCCTGTTCATAGACCGACCGCCCCCGCCCGCCGTTCTCCAGCGCGTCCACATAATAGAGATCGACCATCCAGATATGGTTCAGCGTCGCCTTGAGCGATCCGAAGAATCCGGGTGCCTCGGCACTCAGCCCGCCATCCGGCAAGTCCCTGAGCGCATTGTAGAACGTGGCGTTCGCCCAGGCGTTGTTCAACGCCATGAGGCGAAAGTGCTCGATGCTCATGCGGCGCCCTCCGGGCCTCGTCCAAGGCGATCGGCATGGCATCCCCTGCTCATCCCTGCAGATCCTCCCACATCTTCCGGTCCCGTTCGGCGGTCCAGATCCGGGGCGTGTCGATATCCAGCGCCTCGTCATAGGCGCGGGCCACGTTGAACGGCAGGCAATGTTCATAGATCGCGTAGTCGGCGAACTTGGGATCGCATTCCGCGCGAACGGCGTCCCAGGCCTCTTTCAGCGACCCGCCGCGCAACGCCACCCGGGCCACCGGCGCATAGGTGGAGCGCACGAAATCCCCTGTCAGATCAAGCGCTTCGTTGACCATCTCGCGGCCCACCAGCGCATCGCCGCGGCCCGGCGCGATGGCGTCCAGGTCCCAGCGGCGGATCGCCTCCAGCGTGCCGGGCCAGTCGTGGAAATGGCCGTCGCCGCAATAGCAGGCGGATTTGTATTCCACGATGTCACCGGTGAACATGACGTTCTGATCCGGCACGTAGATCACGATATCCCCGGCCGTATGCGCGCGGCCCATCTGCATGATGTCCACCCGCCGCTTGCCCAGATAGACCGACATCCGCCCGTGAAACGTGGTCGTCGGCCAGGTCAGGCCCGGGATGCTCTCGTGCCCCTCGAAGAGCCTGGGGAAGCGTTGAAATTCGCTGTCCCAATCTTCCTGTCCGCGCTCGGCGACCATGGCGCGGGCCTTCTCGCTCATGATGATCTGGCTGGCCCCGAAGGCGGAGGCGCCGAGCACGCGCACCGCGTGGTAATGGGTCAGCACGAGGTGGGTGATCGGCTTGTCGGTGACCTCGCGCACATTCTCGATCACCTTGTGCGCCAGGCGCGGAGTGGCCTGCGCCTCGACGATCATGACGCTGTCATCGCCGATGATGACGCCGGAATTCGGATCGCCTTCCGCGGTAAACGCCCAGAGGCCATCGCCCACCTCGGTGAAGGAGATCTGCTTTTCGCTCATGTCGCCCTGCGAGGCGAAGGCTTTGGCCATGTCGATATGTCCTTGTCGCTGGTGTGGATCGTGAGGTCAGGAGTGCCTTCGGCGAGAGGTATTTATGCAAAGATGAAGGACAGGTTGCGCTAATCCTCCAGAAATTCCAAGCGGTTGCCGAACGGGTCTTCGGTGAAGAACCGCCGCCGTCCAGCGATGGCGGCGTCCCAGGTGACGGGGTGGCCGGCGGCGTTCAACTGCTCGGCCAGCCTGTCGATCCCGGCGGTGCGAAAGCCGGGATGAGCCTTCTTCGCCGGGGTGAAACCGGCCTCCACGCCCAGGTGCAGGTCCGCCCCCGCCAGTTGCAGCCAGAGCCCGCCGCGGGGTTTCAGCGCCTCGGGCTTCTCGATCTCCGCCAGGCCGATGATACCACACCAGAAGGCGCGGGCGGCGTCCTCTTCGCCCTGCGGCATCGCCAGCTGGATATGGTCGAGCGCGGGCGTCACGCGAAGGGATCCTCCAGCGCCGTCAGGATGGTGCCGCTGCAGGTGCCAAAGCCGATCCGGTAACCGTCGCCCTGCGCGTGGCCGGCCAGCGTCAGCGTGTCGCCATCCTGGAGAAAGCTGCGCTCCTCCCCGGTGTCGAGCGTCAACGGTTCCTTCCCGCCCCAGGACAGTTCCAGCAGCGAGCCGCGCTCGGGCTTTGTCGGACCCGAGATGGTGCCGGAGCCAAGCAGGTCGCCCGCGTGCATCGGGCTGCCCGCCGTGGTGTGATGCGCCAGCTGCTGGGCGGCGGAATAATACATCTCGCGGTAATTGGTGCGCGAAAGCGTCGTGGGCGCCTTGCCGTCGGGTGCCAGAGTGACCTCGAGCGAGATGTCGTAAAGGCCGGGGCCGTCATCCTTCAGGTGATCCAGCAGCTCCACCTCGCGCTCGGGCGTGTCGGCACGAAACGGCTCCAGCGCGGCCTTCGTCACGATCCAGGGTGAGATCGAGGTGGCGGTGGCCTTGGCCTGGAACGGCCCCAGCGGCTGGTATTCCCAGGCCTGGATGTCGCGCGCGGACCAGTCGTTCAGCAGGACATAGCCGAAGATATGCGCCTCGGCCCCGGCCACGGTCAGCGGCCCGTCCGAGGGCGTGCCGACGATGGCGCCCATCTCAAGCTCGAAATCGAAGCGGCGCGAGGGCAGAAAGGCGGGCCGATCCTGATCGGGGGATTTCAGCTGCCCCCAGGGCCGGCGCACCGCCGTGCCGGAAACACAGACCGACGACGCCCGCCCGTTGTAGCCGATGGGCATGTGCAGCCAGTTCGGCGGCAGGGCGTTCTCGGGGCCCCGGAACATGCAGCCGACGTTGTAGGCATGGTGCCGGCCGGCGTAGAAATCGGTGTATTCGCTGACCACGAAGGGCAGGTGCATCTGCGCCCCGGCCATCGGCACCAGCAGCGGTGCGACCTTCTCCCGCTCCTCCGAACCCTCTTCCAGCAGGGCCGTCACCCGCGCCCGGAACGCCGCCCAGACGGCCGGCCCCTCTTCCATCAGGTCGTTCCAGTAGGGCGCGGCAAAGAGGGGCTCGTCCACAAGGTCGATCAGCCCCTCTTCCTCGGCGGCGGTCACGTCCAGGATCATGTCCCCGATCGCCACGCCGCAGCGCGGCTCGTCCTCGCCGACAGAAAAGACCCCGTAGGGCAGGTTGTTCAGCGGGAAATCGCAGGTCTCGGCATTGGCGCTGTCGAGCCAGCTTTTCATCAACGGCATGAAAGGATCCTTCGTCGTTCACTTGCCCCCACGGTGCGCCCCCGCGCGCGCAAGGGCAATGGCGCAATCCGCCAACCCGCCGCCGGGAGACCGAAGGAGCAGGGCGGCCCGGCATCTTCCGGCGCAGCCCTTTCTTCATCTTTGCAAAAATACCTCATCCGAGCCATCCGACCGCGCTACCGCCGGGGCAGCGCGGCCGGCAGGCTCATTTCTTCCCGGGCGTGCCGTCGAACTTCTTCTCCAGGCTGTCCCAGCAGTCGATGTAATCGTCCTGCAGCGGCGCCTCCTGCGCGGCGAAGGCGGTGAGGTGCTGGGGAAACCGGGTTTCGAACATGAAGGACATCGTGTGGTCCAGCTTGTCGGGGCCCAGGTTGGCATTCGACGCCTTCTCGAACGCGTCCCGATCCGGCCCGTGCGGCAGCATCATGTTGTGCAGGCTCATGCCGCCCGGCACGAAGCCCTGCGGTTTCGCGTCGTACTGGCCATAGATGTTGCCCATCAGCTCCGACATGATGTTCTTGTGGTACCAGGGCGGGCGGAACGTGTCCTCGGCCACCATCCAGCGTTCGCGGAAAAGCACGAAATCGATATTCGCCGTCCCCGGCACGCCCGAGGGCGCGGTCAGCACGGTGAAGATCGACGGGTCCGGATGATCGAACAGGATCGCGCCGACCGGGCAATAGGTGCGCAGGTCATACTTGTAGGGCGCGTAATTGCCGTGCCAGGCGACGACGTCGAGCGGGCTTTGCCCGATCCGGGTCTGGTGGAACTGGCCACACCACTTGATCGTCAGGGTCGAGGGGACCTCGCGGTCCTCGTAGGCGGCCACCGGCGCCTTGAAGTCGCGCGGGTTGGCCAGGGCATTGGCGCCGATCGGGCCGCGGGCCGGCAGCTCGAACTTCTGGCCGTAATTCTCGCAGACGAAGCCGCGGCAGGGGCCTTCCAGCACCTCGACCCGGTAGACGAGGCCACGCGGGATGATGGCGATCTCCTTCGGCTCCACGTCGATGATGCCCAGCTCGGTCGCGAAACGCAGCCGGCCTTCCTGCGGCACCACCAGCAGCTCGCTGTCGGCGGAGTAGAAATATTCGTCCTCCATCGAGGCGGTCACCAGGTAGATATGCGCCGCCATGCCGACCTGGGTGTTCACGTCGCCTGCGGTGGTCATCGTGCGCATGCCGGTCAGCCAGGTCAGGGCCTCGCCCGAATGCGGCACCGGGTCCCAGCGGTACTGGCCCAGCGATCCCACCTCGGGATCCACGTTCGGGGCCGAGCGCCAGTAGGGCAGGTCGATCCGCTCGTAGCGGGTCGAATGCTTGACCGAGGGGCGGATGCGATAGGTCCAGGTCCGCTCGGGCGGGTTGGCGGTGAAGGCGGTCCCCGAAAGCTGTTCGCCATAAAGGCCATAGTTGCATTTCTGGGGCGAATTCATGCCCTGCGGCAGGGCGCCGGGCAGCGCCTCGGTCTCGAAGTCATTGGCCCAGCCGGGCATGTAGCCCTCGGTCGTGCCGACCGGGGTGGCCGCCTGCACCATGCGATGCGGATCGGGATGTCGGTTCATGGCGGGTCGTCCTCCTCGTGTTTCTGCCCCGAGGTATTGGTTGATTTTGTAACTAACAAGGGCTAGCAGGCGCCATGATGGAAAACCCCGACTTCGACCTGCGGGACTTCGTGCCCTACCTGCTGAACCAGGCGGCCGAGGCGAGCTCGCTGGAATTCCAGCGGCTCTACAAGGCCCGCTACGGCATGCTGCGCGCGGAATGGCGGGTGCTGTTCCACCTTGGCATCTATGGCCGCATGACGGCGCGCGAGATCTGCGATCGCAGCGCCATGCACAAGACCAAGATCAGCCGCGCGGTGCAGAAGCTGGCCGACCGGCGGTTCCTGACCCGGGATCCAAGCGACCTGGATCGCCGGGCGGAACATCTGGAACTGACGGCGGCCGGAAGCGCGGCCTATCGCGACCTCATGGCCGCCGCGGCCGATTACGATGCGCGTCTGATGCAGGGGTTCACGGCGGAAGAGACCGCGCTGCTGCGCCAGATGCTGCGCCGGCTCGCCGCGATGCGGTGAGGCCGCCTTCGGGCTGAGCCGTGGCAGACGAAGGCCGCGGAGCCGGATTGTGCGACGGGTCCGGGGCGCTGTCGGGCGGCGGCTAGAAATCCACGCTCACGCCGGGCAGGTTCAGCGTCTTGAGCAGTTCGCGAAGCTCCTGCCGGGCGGCGATGTTGGACATGTTCAGCTGCCGCACGCCGATGTCGCGCAGGTCCAGCAGGGTCAGGCCGCGCGGGAACAATTCGCGGAAGATGACCCGTTCGGAGAACCCCGGGCCCACGCGAAAGCCGACGCGCTTGGCGAGCATGTCGAGCGCGGCTTCCATCTTTTCCTTGTTGGTCATTCGCTGGGCGCCGACCCGGTTGCGGATCACGATCCAGTCGATCGGCTTCAGCCCGGCGCGGGCACGCAGCTGGCGCGCGTTCCAGACCATCTCCGAGTAGACCGAGGGGCCCAGGATCTTCTCGCCCCGGCTGTCGATCCGCGCAAGCAGGTCGAAATCGACGAAACTGTCGTTCAGCGGTGTGATCAGCGTGTCGGCCAGGGAATGGGCCACCTGGCTCAGCCGGGTGTGAGACCCGGGGCAGTCGATCAGGATGAACTCGTGCCCCGGCTCCATCTGCGCGATCGCGGCCGACAGGCGCTGATCGTAGATGTTCTCGCCGTCCTTTAGCGTGGCGGGGTCGATCTCGGGCAGGGGAAAACTGTCGGGGCAGGGCAGGTCCAGCCGCGAGCGCGCGGAGAAGCCCTGGCGGTTCTCGATGTAGCGGGCGCAGGATTTCTGCCGCAGGTCCAGGTCGAGGACGGCAATGGAATGGCCCAGTCGCGCGAGGCCCGTGGCCACGTGCATCGAGACGGTGGATTTGCCTGCGCCGCCCTTCTCGTTGCCGACGACGATGATATGCGCCATGTCCGCTTCAGTCTTTCCAAAGGCCCTTAGGACCTTCTCTATATGGTGCGCCCCTGTCGATGAAAAGCGGTGGCGGCCCGTGTGGCGATCGCAACGCCCAAGTGTTGCGGGGGTGGTTCGGTTCCTGTGCACCGGGCCATGTTGCGTCCCCGGCCGCGCGGCCCACGGGAGTGGTCGGATCGCCGGTGCGGCTTCGGGTCAAGCCGGGTCCGGCGTGGCCTTGTCCGAGACGGTCCGGGGGCCGGGCCAGGGCAGGCGGGCGGGGCGCCGTCAGGCGGCGTGCGCGGTGTCGAACGCGTCCAGAAGCGGACCGATGAAGGGCACATAGGGGCGCCAGCGGCCGCGATTGCCATTGTAGATCTTACGCCGCACCTGGTGGACGCTGGCGGTCAGCACGGCGCGGTCGACCGTTTCGGGATGAAGGCAATCGTCGCTCCATTCCAGCCCGCACCAGTCGACCACGCCGCGCATCGTGGGTTCGGGCGCGTCGACGATATCCTCGTAGCGCAGGGTGCGGATCCGATCCGGGAAGCACTGCGCCCAGTGGGCGGTCAGATCGCTGTAGAGGCGGTGGTAATGGACCAGGTCGGACAGCCCGTAGGCAAAGCCGTTGCCATGGGAGGAGAAGCTGGTGGTGAAGTTGGACCAGCAGGTCTCGACCGGGTCGCGGCGGACATGCAGAACGCGGGCGTCCGGCAGCGCCTTCAGCAAAAGGCCCACCCAGCGGAAGTTCAGCGGCATCTTGTCCAGCACCACGGGCGCGCCGCCCGCCACGGCGGTCAGCCCGCTGCGCAGTTCGGTGGCGTAATGCGCCATCTCCTCGGCCAGGGGGGCCGGCCGCTGCTCGGCCTCGAGCCAGCGCATAATGTCGAGCGAGAGCCGTTCGACCATGGTGAGCTCGCCGGCGGCATGGGCGCCGGGCGCGGCCGAGAGCATCTGTTCGGTCAGGGTCGTGCCCGAGCGGGGCAGGCCGACGATGAAGACCGGGCGCACGCCTTCGGTGACCCCGGTGATGTCGGGCGTGTCGTCCGACATGCGGCGGATGGCCCGGAACAGCGCATCCTGGTTCGCGGGGCTGTACTGGATCAGCTCGCGCCGCTCGGCATTGGCGCGTTCAAGGTGGTCGTAGGCGCGGGCCGGGTCCGTCCCGATCCGATCGAGAAGGCGGAACATGGCGAAGTTGGCCTTGGAGCGGTCCTGCAGCTGCAGTGTTTCCTTCCGCAACAGCTTGCGGGTGCGTCGGACGAGGTCGTCGGTGTCGCCCTCGTGCGCGAGGGTGACGAGGTTGAGCAGCGCATGAACATTGTCGGATTGCTCGGCCAGCGCGGCGCGATAGCGGTCGCGCGCGGCGGAGCGGTCGCCGGAGGCCGAGCAGATGACGCCGATATTGGTCAGGATCTGGCTGCGCTCGCGGGCGCTGCCAGCGTGTCTGAGCGCCTGTTCATGGGCGCCGAGCGCCATGTCCGACCGGCCCATGTCGCGCAGGACCTGGCCCAGCTGGTCCAGCGCGCGGCTGTTGCCCGGATCGCGGCCAAGCGCCTGGGTCAGCGCCTCGTAGGCGGCGGGGCCGTCGCCCATGCGCTGGTGGCAATTGGCCAGCAGCATCCAGCCCGGCAGGCTGTCCGGCGCGATGCGTGTGGCCATGCGCAGACATTCCTCGGCTTCCTTCAGGCGCAGCATCTCGATCAGGGTGCTGCCGCAATTCTGCCAGAGCCCGGCGTCGGCCGCGTCTTCCTCCAGCCGTTCGCGGTAGATCGTCAGAGCCTCCTCGGGGCGGTCGAGCATCCGCAGGCAGGCGGCGCGCAGCTCGCGCGTGGGTTTGCAGGTGGGGTCGTCTTCGAGGATCCCCTCGGCGGCCAAGAGTGCCTTGGAAAACTGTTTCTTGTGATAGAGCGCGTAGATCCATTGCAGGTGATCGGTGCCCTGTCGCCCGGCCGGAGCGGCCGTGGCGCTGATCAGGCTGCCCGTGCCCGAGGCGCCGAAGGCGGAGCCGGTCGCGATGCCGGGGCCTTGATCTGCGTGGCCCTGACCTGCGGCGCCCTGTCCTGCGGAAGTCTGTCCTGCGGAGCCCTGTCCCGGGCTGGCATCGGCCGCCACGCCCGCGCGGTCCAGTGCGGCCAGGGCCGCCTGAGCCTTGCGGTTGCCCGGGTAGGCGGCGAGGATCTCGACATAGATCTCTCGTGCGCGGACCGGGTCACCGCGCTTGGCGGCGGTCTTCGCGTCCGCCAGTTGTCTTGCGACCGATTTTCCCGAACTCGCTTTTGCTGATGTCACCCGACTCGTCCTGCGCCGTTGTCACTGGGGCGCAGACTGGGGCCAGAAGGTTTCCAAACCGTCACCGGAAACGAAAAACGCCGCCCCGGGGGGCGGCGTTTCGACGTCGAAAGAGCAATGGCTCAGAAGCCAAGCCCTTCGTATTTCTTCTTGAATTTCGAGACGCGGCCGCCCTGGTCCATCAGGCGGGTATTGCCGCCGGTCCATGCGGGGTGCGACGTCGGATCGATGTCGAGCGACAGCTGGTCGCCTTCCTTGCCCCAGGTCGATTTCATCTGGAGCACGGTGCCGTCGGTCATCTTGACGTCGATGAGGTGGTACTCGGGATGGGTATCTTTTTTCATCGTCCAGGTCCTCAGGCTTCGGCGCCGCCGGCCTTGTCGGCCTTGGGCTTGTAGTTGGAGACTTCTGCGATCCGGGCCGACTTGCCGCGGCGCGAGCGCAGGTAATACAGCTTGGCGCGGCGCACCTTGCCGCGGCGGACCACGGTGATGCTGTCGATGTTGGTCGAATACAGCGGGAACACGCGTTCCACGCCTTCGCCGAAGGAGATCTTGCGCACGGTGAACGTGCCGGCAATGCCTTCACCGTTCTTGCGGCTGATGCAGACGCCTTCGTAGTTCTGCACCCGGGTGCGCGTGCCCTCGGTCACCTTGTAGCCGACGCGAATGGTGTCGCCGGCCTTGAAATCGGGAATGTCCTTCCCGAGCGAGGCGATCTGTTCCGCCTCGAGTTGCGCGATCAGGTCCATCTGATCCACTCCTAAATCTGCTCGCGGTTTTGTCCGCGAAGGTCTGGCGCCTCAGAGCTCCGGTCTTCTGTCGGGTCCGCCGCAGCGCCCGCCGGAGGGTTCAGGACACGTTTCTTTCGTCACGTCTTGCTCTGGTGGGCCGGCCGGGTGTCCGGAGGAAGAAATCCGGTTCGCGGCAGAACAGCCCGAGCGCCGGTGCCCCCGAAAGGGGCCCGGACCCGCGCGATGTACAGGGAGTCGCCGGGTGGATCAACCCGTTTCGTGCAGGGTCGGGCCAGGGTGTCCCGCCTCGGTCCGGCCGGTCGGCCCCGTCGCCGGCCGTGACCGGCCGTCTCCGTATCCGAGGCGCTCAGCCGAAGACGTCGGACCATTCGGGATGGCGGCCATATTGCGCCTTCACGAAGGGGCAGAGCGGGATGACCTTGTAGCCGGAGGCGCGGGCATCGGCCACCAGCGCCTCGACCAGCGCGCGGCCCACACCCTTGCCCTTGAGCTCTTCGGGCACGCCGGTGTGGTCGGCGATGACCAGGGTCGGGCTGGTCTTGGAGAAGGTCAGTTCGGCCTCGTGGCTCTCGACAACGGCGACGAAACGGCCCTTCGTCTCGCCCTCTTCGCGGGTTACTGTGATGTCGGTCATTCGGTGCCTTCCGTGGCAGGGGCGGTGAAGCCCGCTTTCTTGTGACTGCCGTCGCAGAACGGCTTGTTGGCCGAGTGCCCGCAGCGGCAGAGAAAGGCGCTCTTGCAGGTGGTGACGCGGCGGCCGGAGGCGGCGACGATCTCGAGGTTGCCGGAGACGCGGACCGGGCCGTCCTCGAACGCGGTCAGCTCGATGGGTCCGTCGCGGGCCTCGAGCTCGGCCTGTTCGTCGCGGGTGTCGGGCTCTCCGGTGGCGGCGAAGCCGGCCTTTTCGTGGCTGCCGTCGCAATAGGGCATGTTCGACGACGCGCCGCAGCGGCAGATCAGGGTGCGCTTGCGCGGCGGCTCGCCGGGGATGCGCAGGTCGGCGCGGAATTCGTTCGGGCCGTTTTCCCAGGTGCGCAGCGCGTTGACGCGGGGGACGGGCTCGTCCTGGCCGCCATCGTGGCGCGTGTAGCTCAGCGCGCCGGAGGGGCAGGCGTCGATCACGCGGGCGATCTCTTCGGTGGGGGCCTCTTCGGGGAAGATCCAGCCGCCCCTGGTGCCGGGGCGGAAGACGTCCGGCAGGCCGAGGACGCAGCGGCGGGCGTGGATGCACGTCTTGCCGTCCCAGTGGACGGTGATCGTATCGCTTGAGGTGTCGGACATGGCGGGGCTCCTGTCGGAAAGCTTGGCTGTCCCCGGAAACCTAGCCCGGATTGCCACGCGACCAACGCGGAATCCTACCGCGCCGGCTTGCGGCCCCGGTACTCTGCCCAGAGATCGGGCCGGCGGGCCTTGGTGATGGCCTCGGCCTGGTCCTGGCGCCACGCGGCGATGCGGCCGTGGTGGCCGGACATCAGCACCTCTGGGATGGGGTGGCCCTGCCACTCGGCCGGGCGGGTGTAGTGCGGATGTTCCAGCAGCCCGTCGGAGAAGCTTTCGTCCACCGCCGAGCTGGCGTTGCCGAGCACGCCGGGCATCAGGCGGACGGTGGCGTCGATCAGCGCCTGCGCGGCGATCTCACCGCCGGTCATGACGAAATCGCCAAGCGAGACCTCCTGCACGCCGTAATGCTGCAGGACGCGTTCGTCGACGCCTTCGAACCGGCCGCAGATCAGGGTCATGCCGTCGGTGCGGGCGAGATTGCGCATCATCGGCTGGTCCATGCGGCGGCCGCGGGGCGACAGGTAGATCAGAGGCCAGTTCGGCGTGGTGCCGGCCATGGCCTGTTCGATCGCGGGGCCCAGCACGTCGGCGCGCAGAACCATGCCGGCGCCGCCGCCGGCCGGCGTGTCATCGACATTGCGGTGCTTGCCGATCCCGAAGTCGCGCAGGTCGATGGTCTGCAGCTGCCAGAGCCCGTCCTTCAGCGCCTTGCCGGTGAGGCTTTCGCCCAGCACGCCGGGGAAGGCGGAGGGGAAGAGGGTGATGATCCGGGCCTGCCAGACGCCGTGCAGGTCCGGCGTCGCGGTCATCAGCTCGCGCGGCTTGGCCGAGACGCGCACGGCCTTGCGGCCGAGGGACCGGCCGGGGGAAGGCGTGTCGCTCATCTGGACCTCTCGGGGACGGGGCGCATGGCGGTCAGAACAGACCGTCGGGCGGATCGGCGACGATCCGGCCCGAGGCGAGATCGACGGTGGGCACGGCGGCCAGGGTGAAGGGCAGCAGCACGGTGTTCTTCAGGCCGGGGCCGTGGATTTCCAGCAGGTCGGAGGCGCCGTGGTTGAGCACCGATTTGACCCGGCCGAGCCGCGTGCCGCCGGTGTCGAAGACATCGAGGCCGATCAGGTCGGCATGGTAATATTCGTCGTCGGGCAGCTCGGGCAGGCGGTCGCGGCCGACATAGAGGCGCAGGCCCTTCAGCGCATCGGCCTGTTCCTTGGTCGAGACCCCGCCGAGGCGGGCGGCGAAACCGTTCTTGACGCTGCGCACGAGGCGCACGTCGTATGTCGTGGTGCCGTCCTCGGACGCGAGCGGGCCGTAGGTGGCGATATCGTCGGGGATGGCGCAGAAGCTCTTGAGCCGCACCTCTCCGCGGACGCCGAAGGAGCCGGCGATGGCGCCGACGCAGACCCGGTCGGCGGTTTCGGGGCCGGGTGGCGAACCGGCAGTCGGGCCGGATGTCGGGGCAGCCGCCTTGCCGGCGGTCTTGCGGCCGCGGGGGGGCTTTGCGGATCCGGAGCTGTCGGGGTCTGTCATGCCGGGCCTCCCTGCAGGGTCACGGGGGAGGATATCCCCCGGACCGGAACTCGGGACGGGGGTGGACGCTTGCCTGCGGCATCGCCCCACCCGCCGTCCCGCAACGGGCTCATTCTGCCGCGGCTTCCTCGGCCGGAGCGTTGGCGGCTTCGGCCGCTTCGGCTGCCTTGGCGGCCTTCTCGTCGGCGCGTTCCTGGGCCTTCTTGCCCGGGGTGCCCTTGTTGGGGTTGTTGCGCTCGGCCTTCTCGCGGGTGCCGGCGGCTTCGAGCATGCGGGCAATCCGGTCGGTGGGCTGGGCGCCCTGGTCGAGCCAGTACTGCACGCGTTCCATGTTCATCTGGACGCGCTGCTCGTTGTCCTTGGGCAGGAGCGGGTTGTAGGTGCCCAGCTTCTCGATGAAGCGGCCGTCGCGCGGCTTGCGGCTGTCGGCCGCGACGATGCGGTAGAAGGGGCGCTTCTTGGACCCGCCACGGGCCAGTCGGATCTTCATAGCCATTGTCTGTTCTCCTTATCGAATGGCGTTGGGTCGGTGGCATCTGCCACCGGTTCTTCCGGGGTCGGCGTTATGCCTTGTGCTTCCGGTGATGCCGGATCACCTCCTGAATGATGAAATTCAGGAATTCCTTCGCGAATTCCGGGTCGAGGTCGGCCTCGCGGGCCAGCGCCTCGAGCCGGGCGATCTGTTTCTCCTCGCGCGCGGGGTCCGACGGCGGCAGATCGTGTTCCGCCTTCAGCCGGCCGACCGCCTGCGTGTGCTTGAACCGCTCGCCCAGCGTGTAGACGAGGATCGCGTCCAGCCGGTCGATGCTTTCGCGGTGCTCTTTCAGGATCTCCGCCGCGCGGGCGACTGTGTCTTCAGTCAATGGACCATCCTTTCGGCTTGAACAGCGGATCGCGGTAATGGCTGATCTCCATCTCGATCCCGTGGGCGAGCTGGCTGTCGTCGAGCGCGGCCGGCGCCGGATGGCGGTAGACCGCGTCGTTGCCGTCGATCGTCGCGGCGTCGTGGTCCTTCCAGGCGCCGAGCCGTTCGGCCAGCCGGATCGAATCGAGGTTCTTCGGGTCGATGTAGCTGACCGCGCCCTCCCAGCCGAGCTGGTCGTAGAGATAGTGGCGCGCGGCATGGACCGCTTCCAGCGCATAGCCGCGGCCGGCCTTCTCGGGCCAGATCACCCAGGCGATCTCGGGCTCGGGCCATTTCGCGGGCTTCCAGCCGCCGGCCATGCCGTAGGTCTCGTCGGTGGCCTTGTCGTGGATCATCCACATGCCATAGCCGCGGATCTGCCAGTGGCCGATCTCGGCGGCGTAGAGCATCCAGGATTCGTAGGGGTTCAGCGGCCCGCCCATGAACCGCGCGCGGTAGCTGGTGAAGGTGGCCTTGAAATCCGGGTAATCCTCGGCCTCGGGCCCGCGCATCACGAGGCGCGCGGTTTCCAGCACGGGAATGTTCATCGCGGTCATGCCGACACCCCCGGGGTGTGGCGGAAGACCAGCGTGCCCTCCCAGCCGTCGAGGTCGGGGTGGGCCCCGTCGGGATCGTGCACGGCGCCAAGGCGTTCGGCCAGGGCGATGGAGCGGGCGTTGTCCTGATCGATGTAGCTGACGGCGGTGGTCCAGCCCAGGTTGTCCCAGGCCCAGTCGCGCGCGGCGGCGGCGGCCTCGCGGACGATCCCCTTGCCCTCGGTCTCGGGTGACCAGGCGGACCAGCCGAATTCGGGTTCGACCCAGCCTTCGGGGAAATAGGGGCCGGTGGCGCCGAGCGGCTCGCCGGTTTCCCTGTCGCAATAGATGAACATGCCGTAGCCGCGCATCACCCAGTGGCCCGTCACGTGGCCCATGGTGCGCCAGGCCTGGAACCGGCTTTGCGGCCCGCCCATATAGCGCGACCGGTCGTCCATCAGGAAGGTGATGCCGGGCTCGACATCGCTGGCCTGCGGGGCGCGCAGCACCAGGCGCTCGGTCTCGATCACCGGGGTGTTGAAGAGGGTCACGCTCATGCCAGCGACTCCCGCGAGGGGTGGCGCCAGATGTAGAGCTCGCCGTAATCGGCGGAGCGGAAGGTGCCGTCGCGCAACGCGCCCATGCGCTCGGCCAGAGCCATCGACCGGGTGTTGTCGGGCGTGGTGCAGGAAATGACCGTGTCCCAGCCCAGCGTATCGTAGACAAAGGCGCGCGCGGCCAGGGCAGCCTCAAAGGCGATGCCGCGGCCCTCGGCGGCCTCGAAGACCGTCCATGCGATTTCCGGTTCCGGCCAGCCGACCGGGAAGTACGGGCCGGTGATGCCAAGCGGCGCGTTGGTCTGCTTGTCGGCGATCATCCAGCGGCCATAACCGCGCAGCGACCAGTGGCCGATGATGGCCGACAGCTTGTGGAAGGCGTCACCGGCCGTGAAGGGGCCGCCGACGCCGGCCGACCGCTCGGACAGGCAGAACTCTGTATAGGCGTCGAGATCCCGCGCATTGGGGGCGCGCAGCACCAGCCGCTCGGTCTCGATCGTGGGGATGAGGGGCGCATGGCTCATGCCGGCACCTTCGTCAGGTCGTGCACGATCACCACGTCGCCGGGATCCTCGCCCTTGGCGTCCGGGTCGATCACGCCGCCCAGGCGCTGCCCCAGCGCGATGGAGCGCGCGTTTTCAGGGTCGATGATGTTGATCAGGCGGGTCCAGCCAAGGCTGTCGCGGGCCCAGCCCATGACGGCGCGGGCGGCCTCGGCGGCGATGCCGCGGCCTTCCGCCTGCGGGACCACGAACCAGCCGAGCTCGGGCTCGGGGAAGCTGTCGGGCTCGTAGATGCCGACCTCGCCCAGGTAGGCTCCGGTCTCGCGGTCATCCACGCCGAAGGGGCCGTAGCCGCGCAGCTGCCAGATGGCCACGTCCGAGGCCCAGACACGCCAGGCCTGGCTGCGATCCATCATGCCCCGTTCGTGGATCGAACGGGGCGAGGCGAAGAAGGCGGCCCAGTGCGGGAAATCCGTGATCTTCGGTGCGCGCAGGACCAGGCGGTCGGTGGTGAGCGTGGGGATGGTCAAGGTGGGGGTCATGCCGCGGCCTCCCCGCAGGGCACGCATGCGGAGGGGGCGCAACCCAGCGGACGCGCTGCCGCGCGACAGCACATATCAGCGGGAATGCGACGCGATACGCCGACCCGCGACCAGGGATATGTGGCGGCCCGGGTCATCACTTCTTCTTGCCGAAGCCCGAGAGGCCCGGGGGCAGGCCCGCGCCGCCGCCCAAGCCCGGCAGGCCGCCGCCCGGCATCTTGCCGGCCTGTTTCGCGGCCGCTTCCAGCATCTTGGGATCCATGCCGGCGGCCAGGTCGGCGGGGTTGCCGCCCTTGCCCATCATCGCCTTCATGGCCTGTTTCATCATGCCGCCCTTGGACTTGCCCATCTTCTTCATCATGTCGCCCATCTGGCGGTGCATCTTCAGAAGCTTGTTGAGGTCCGACACCTCCTGCCCGGCGCCCGCGGCGATGCGCTTCTTGCGCGAGGCCTGCAGGATCTTCGGGTTGGCGCGTTCCTTCTTGGTCATCGACTGGATCAGGGCGATCTGCCGCGTGATGATCTTGTCGTCAAAGCCGGCCTCTTCGACCTGCTTGGCCATCTTGCCCATGCCGGGCATCATCGACATCATGCCTTCCATGCCGCCCATCTTGAGCATCTGCTCGAGCTGCATCTTAAGGTCGTTCATCGAGAACTGACCCTTGGCCATGCGGCGCATCATCTTCTCGGCCTGCTCGGCCTCGATGGTTTGCTGGGCCTTCTCGACCAGCGCCACGATGTCGCCCATGCCGAGGATCCGGCCGGCGATGCGCTCGGGCTCGAAGGTCTCGATGGCGTCCATCTTCTCGCCGAGGCCGACGAAGCGGATCGGCTTGCCGGTGACGGCGCGCATCGACAGTGCGGCGCCGCCGCGGCCGTCGCCGTCCATCCGGGTGAGGACCACGCCGGTCACGCCGATCTTGTCGTCGAATTCGGTCGCCACGTTCACCGCGTCCTGGCCGGTCAGGCCGTCGACCACCAGCAGGGTTTCACGCGGGTTGGCCACGTCGCGCACGGCGGCGGCCTGGGCGATCAGTTCCTGGTCGATATGCAGGCGGCCGGCGGTGTCCAGCATGTAGACGTCGTAGCCGCCGAGGCTCGCCTGCGTCTTGGCGCGCCTGGCGATGGTGACCGGGTCCTCGCCCTTGACGATCGGCAGGGTGTCGACGCCGATCTGGGTGCCCAGGATCGCCAGCTGTTCCATCGCGGCGGGCCGGTTGGTGTCGAGCGAGGCCATCAGCACGCGCTTGCCTTCGCGGTCCTTCAGACGCTTGGCGAGCTTGGCGGTGGTGGTTGTCTTGCCCGAGCCCTGCAGGCCGACCATCAGGATCGGCGCGGGCGGGCTGTCGATCTTGAGCGCGCCGGGATCGGCATCGCCGGTCAGCGTGTCGACCAGCGCATCGTGGACGATCTTGACGACCTGCTGGCCCGGGGTGACCGACTTGGTCACGGCCTGGCCGGTGGCGGCCTCCTGCACGCGCTTGACGAAATCGCGGGCCACGGGGAGCGAGACATCGGCCTCGAGCAGGGCGACGCGAACCTCGCGCAGGGCGGTCTTGACGTCCTCTTCCGAGAGCGCGCCCTGTTTCGTCAGCCGGTCGAAGACGCCTGACAGGCGCTCGGACAGATTTTCAAACATGTCTTCGGCCTCCTGCGCCGTTACGTCCCTTGCCGGTCCGAATGTAGGAACCGACGGCTCAATGCACAAACGCCCCCACGGGCGCAACGCGCTGGTGGAGGGCGATCCCGGCATGCGCCGGGACCGGAAGGCTGGCTTCCGGTGGATGGCTGCGTCGGATAGAGGGCGAGGGCGGATGAGTCAAGCGGGAATGGCGCGGGGGGCGGCCGTGCAGGAGGGGCGGGGCTGGATCTGCCGGGCCAGCGTCCCCGAGGCGCGGCGGACAGGGTCGAATGCGGGACAGCGAGCCGGGGGCGGGTCCTGTCCCGGTGGAGACGGCGGATCGCGGGCAAGGCTCCCGCCCACCCACCCCGCCATGCCCGCGATCCTCGGCGCGGTGCGGAGATCCCGGAATGCGGAAGGCGCGGTGCAGGAGTGTCACAAGTGTATAGTGTCGAGCGCCGGCCCTGCGGATCACCCGGTGCAGGCGTTCAGGCCGGCCGCGCCCGTGCGGCAGGTCGGATTTTTCCCGCGTCCCGCTCTTCAGTCACCTCCCTGACGGCGTCAAAGCCCGGTCCAGCGCCGCGGCGACATGGGCGGCGGAGGAGTTGATGAAGACGTAGCCGTCCGCCTTGAACACCGGGTCGTCCAGGTGGTCGGGGAAGGCCAGCGGCAATTCGGTGCAGGCCAGCACCACCGCTGTCCCCGGGGGAGCGTGGCGGCGAATGAAGCCCATGAGCTTGTCGCGGGCCTGCCCGGACGCGCCGCCGTAGAAATCGGTGTCGATCATCGCCTGCATCTCGGCGATATCGGCATCGGGCAGCCGCGTGTTGGCGGCCACGCATTCCCGCTCCAGCGCCAGGGCGTAATCCCGCGCCTCCATCGTCACCGAGGTGCCCAGAACCAGCGCCCGTTCGGCGCCGGCATCGGCGGTCGCCGTCGCCGTCACGTCAAGGATCGACAGCACGTCCAGGTGCACGCCCTTGCGGATCGACGCCAGCCGGGCATGGGGCGTGTTCGAGGCGATGATTGCAAAGGCACAGCCGACCCGGTCGAGGTTGATCAGCGCCGTACGGAAGACCGCGTCGAAGGCCTCCCAGCTGCGATCGTCGCCCGGGCGGCCGCGCAGCGCGCGGGTCTGGCTCTGGACCACGCTCTCGATCGCCATGGGCGGCATCGGGTAGGGCGCCACGTGTCCCCGGGCGGCATAGAACCGGCCCGCGCCCTCGGCGATGGCGCGGTAATAATCGATGGTCGATGCCCAGCCGACCCCGCCGACGATCCCGATCTTGCGCATGTGCCGCTCCCTTCCCTTGCCCGGGCACAGCATGCGACAGCCGGCGTCCCGCGGCTACCTCCGAATTCCATCCCGGCGGAGCGGTGTCATGCGAACGGGCAATATCCGCCCGGCCGGCGGTCTTCCGGGGAAACCCCCTTGAACCGTCGAACATCTCTGCGCAAAAGCGGGGTAAGGTGTGAGTATCCGCACAGAGAGAAGACGATGGACAATTGGGACGAGGTCCGGACGGCCTACCAGGTGGCGCGGCTGGGAACGGTGAGCGGCGCGGCCGAGGTGCTGGGCGTGCACCATGCGACGGTGATCCGCCATATCGACGCGCTCGAGGCGCGGCTGGGCGTGAAGCTGTTCCAGCGCCATGCGCGGGGCTACACCGCGACGGAGGCCGGCACCGACCTGTCGCGCGTGGCCCAGGCGACCGAGGACCAGTTCAACCAGCTGGTCGGGCGGCTGAAGGGACAGGGCGAGAGCATGACCGGCGAGCTGGTCATCACCTCTCTGGAATCGCTGGCGCCGCTGATGGTGCCCGCCCTGGCCGAGTTCCAGGAGCAGCACCGGGACCTGACCGTGCGCTACCTGACCGGCGAACGCCTGTTCCGGCTGGAATACGGCGAGGCACATGTGGCGATCCGCGCCGGAAATGCGCCGGAACAGCCGGACAATGTTGTCCAGCCCTTCGCCCAGCAGCGCATGGCGATCTATGCGGCGCAATCCTATGCCGACCGGCACGGCCTGCCGAAGGGGCCGGAGGACTTCGCAGGCCACCGCTTCGTCGGCCATGACGACGACAAGTTCCGCGCGCCGCACGCGCGCTGGATGCGAGCGCATGCGCCTCATGCGACCGTGATCTTCCGCTCCACCGACTTCCGCGCGCTGGAGGAGGCGATCGCCTCGGGCACCGGTATCGGTTTCATACCCTGCTACGAGGCCGCGCGGCGCGGCGGGCTGATCGAGGTCATGCCCTCGGTTCCCGAATGGTCGGCCCCCCTCTGGCTGGTGACCCACGTGGACCTGCACCGGACCCACAAGGTGCAGACCTTCCAGACCTTCCTGAAGCAACGGGCGAAGGACTGGGGCCTGTGAGCCGCGCGGGCGTGGCGTCCAGGCTGGGGTCCAGCCCGGCGCTGCAGGGTCACCTGGCGATGTTGCTGTTCTCGGCGCTGGTGGCCGGGTCGTTCTCGCTCGGCGCGCAGGTCGCGGCGGAAATCGCCCCGGCGGCCATCAACGCCGCGCGCTTTGCCATCGCTGCCGTGGTCATCGGGGGCGTGGCGCTGGTCACCGGCGGCGGTATCCCCCGGTCCGCCGCCCGCGCGCCCTGGCGCTACCTGGTGTTGGGCGGGCTCTTCGCGGCGTACTTCGTGCTGATGTTCGAGGGGCTGAAGACCGCGCCCGCGCTCTCCACCTCCGCCGTCTTCACGCTGACGCCGATCCTGTCGGCGGTCTTCGGCTACCTGCTGCTGCGCCAGGTCACGACGCGGCAGATGGCGCTGGCCCTGGCGATCGGCGCCGGCGGCGCGGTCTGGGTGATCTTCCGCGGCGACTGGACGGCGATGCGCGCGATGGAGATCGGGCGGGGCGAGATGATCTATTTCGTCGGCTGCATCAGCCACGCGATCTACACGCCGATGGTGCGCAAGCTGAACCGGGGCGAGCGGCCCGTGGTCTTCACCTTCGGCATGCTGATCGCGGGTTGCGCGGTGCTGCTGGCCTGGGGCTGGTCCGATATCCGCGCCACCGACTGGTCGGCGCTGCGCCCATTGATCTGGATCACGCTGCTCTACCTCGCGATCTTCGCCAGCGCCTCGACCTTCGTGCTGCTGCAATTCGCGACGCTGCGCCTGCCCTCGGCCAAGGTCATGGCCTACACCTACCTGACGCCAAGCTGGGTCATCCTTTGGGAACTGGCCCTGGGCAACGGCGCGCCGCCGGCAAAGGTGCTGATCGGCATCGTGATGACGGTGGTGGCGCTGATCCTTCTGCTGGAACAGGACCCCGAACCCAAGGCGACCCCAAGACGGACGGGCTGACCGCGCCACGGCCCGGCGCTTACGGCCGGTTCGCGACCTGATCCTCGATCCCGTCGCCCAGCTCGGCCGTCAGGAAGCGTTCGAAGGCATCGAGATGCACCGGCTCGAACTGGCCAAAGCCCTGCATCCAGACGCTTGCCGATTTCAGCGCGTCGGGCTTCAGCTTGCACCACTTCACCCGTCCGCGCTTTTCCTGCGCGATCAGCCCGGCGCGGGTGAGGATGACAAGGTGCTTGGAAATCGCTGCCAGGGACATGTCGAAGGGCTCGGCCACGTCGGTCACGGCCATGTCGTCCTCCAGCAACATGGCCAGGATCGCCCGACGGGTCGGGTCTGCCAGGGCGGCAAAGACGGTGTCGAGCGGATCGGCCATGATCCTGCTGTGCCGTAGCCCGAAGGCATCGTCAACCATCCGGTTGAATATGGGAAACCTGTCCGTTTGCGCCACCGGGGCGGTGCGGCGCGATGACCCCCTTCTTCATCTTTGTAAAAATACTCCAATAAAACAATGGCATACCCGCGCCACCGCCAGTCATTTCAGGCAATTGACTCGGACACGTTTCCTCCTTAGCAACCATGCCAACACCTGCGTGAGGACCCTCCTTGACCGAGCCGGATGGCGACCAGACCGAAGAGCAGCGCCGGGCCGAGAAGATGGCGCAGCTCGAGGCACGGATCGCGGCGGCGAAGAAGTCGAGAGAGCCGGGACCGCGCAAGGAGGATCACCACTCCCAGGCACAGCTGGCCTGGCGCATGGTGATCGAACTCGTGGCCGGTCTTGGGATCGGTTTCGGCATGGGGTACGGGCTGGACAGCCTTTTCGGGACGATGCCGTTCCTGCTCGTGCTGTTCACATTTCTGGGTCTCGCCGCCGGCATCAGGACGATGATGCGCTCGGCGGAGGAGGTCCAGCTGAAACAGGTTTCCGCCGAGGCGGAGGCAGACGGTAACACGGCGCCCGACACCCGGGATATCGCCGACGATGATGACAGGAGCTGAGACGTGGCTACGGAAACGGTCGACACCCACGCAGCGGATGCCGCCCATGGCGCTGAAAGCAGCCTGAGCTTCCACCCGATGGATCAGTTCATCGTCAAGCCGCTGTTCGGCGGCGACACGGTGAATTTCATCACCCCCACCAACGTCACCTTCTGGCTGGCGATCACGGTGCTGGCGATCATCGGCCTGCTGGTGCTGACCACGTCCAAGCGCGCGATCGTGCCGGGCCGCGGCCAGTCGATCGCAGAGCTTGCCTATGGCTTTGTCCACAAGATGGTCGAGGACGTCACCGGCAAGGACGGCCTGAAGTACTTCCCCTACATCATGACGCTGTTCATGTTCATCGTGGTCGCGAACTTCATCGGCCTGGTCCCGATGGCCTTCACCACCACCTCGCATATCGCCGTGACCGCGGTGCTGGCGCTGGCGGTGTTCCTGACCGTGACCATCCTGGGCTTCGTCAAGAACGGGACCGAGTTCCTGGGCCTCTTCTGGGTCTCGAGCGCGCCGCTGGCGCTGCGCCCGATCCTCGCGATCATCGAACTGATTTCCTACTTCGTGCGCCCCGTCAGCCACTCCATCCGACTTGCCGGCAACATGATGGCCGGGCACGCCGTGGTGAAGGTCTTCGCGGGCTTCGCACAGGTATCTGCCATCGCGCCCATCGCGGTGCTCGGCGTGACCGCGATCTACGGGCTGGAGCTGCTCGTGGCCTTCATCCAGGCCTACGTGTTCACGATCCTGACCTGCGTCTACCTGAAAGACGCGCTTCACCCGCATCACTGACGTAACGGTGGGGCAAGCCCCACCCTACAAAGACAAAACCAACTTCCAATCGTAAGGAGAAACACAATGGAAGGCGATCTCGCACACATCGGCGCAGGCCTGGCAGCAATCGGTTCCGGCGCAGCCGCAATCGGTGTGGGCAACGTGGCAGGCAACTTCCTGTCCGGCGCACTGCGCAACCCGTCGGCGGCCGCAGGCCAGACCGCGACCCTCTTCATCGGCATCGCATTCGCCGAGGCTCTGGGCATCTTCGCCTTCCTCGTCGCGCTGCTGCTGATGTTCGCCGTCTAAGTCCACCCGACTTAACGACCGAACCAATCCTTACGACGGGCGGCGCCGCGACACAGCGGGCCGCCCGATGGATGCAACAGATCACGACCGGAGGACGTCATGGCGACTGAACCCATCTACGAAGAAGCCGCCGGCATCTGCGTGGATTCCCACGGCGCCGCGATCGGCATGCCGCAGCTTTGCGGCGAGTGGATGCCAAACCAGATCTTCTGGCTCGTCATCGCGCTGATCGTCATCTACCTGGTCCTGACGCGCGTGGCCCTGCCGCGCATCGCCGGCATCCTCGCCGACCGCGCCGGGACGATCACCAATGACCTGGCAGCCGCCGAGGATCTCAAGGCCAAGGCCGTCGACGCCGAGAAAGCCTATGAAAAGGCCCTCGCCGACGCCCGCTCCGAGGCACAGCGCATCGCCACCGAGACCCGGGCCGAGATCCAGTCCGACCTCGACGATGCGATAGCCGAGGCAGACAAGAAGATCGCTGAAAAGAGCGCCGAGTCGGAGAAGGCCCTGGCCGAGATCCGCGAAGGCGCGATGGAAAGCGTTCGCGAGGTCGCCCGCGAGACCGCTGCCGCGCTGGTCGCCGCCCTGGGCGGGACACCCGACCAGAAGGCCATCGATTCGGCCGTTGCCGAACGCGCGAAAGGATGACCCCGATGCGGATGACCCTTGCTGCCCTGCTTGCCGTGACCGCCGCCAGCCCCGCGCTGGCCGCGACCGGCCCGTTCTTCTCGCTGTCGAACACGAACTTCATCGTGTCGATCGCGTTCCTGCTTTTCATCGGCATCCTGTTCTATTTCAAGGTGCCGGCCAAGGTCGGCGGGCTTCTCGACTCGCGCGCCGAAGGCATCCAGTCCGAACTGGACGAGGCCCGCGCCCTGCGTGAAGAAGCCCAGACCCTGCTGGCCTCTTACGAGCGCAAGCAGGCCCAGGTCCAGGACCAGGCCGACCGCATCGTCGAAGCCGCCAAGGCCGATGCCAAGGCCGCGGCCCAACAGGCCAAAGCGGACCTCGAAACCTCCATCGCGCGCCGGATCGCCGCCGCCGAGGACCAGATCGCATCGGCCGAAGCCGCCGCGGTCAAGGAAGTCCGCGACCAGGCCATCCAGGTTGCCGTCGCGGTGGCCCGCGAGGAAATGGCCCGCCAGATGAGCAAGTCGGACGCCAGCGCGCTGATCGATGCCTCGATCGAGGAAATCGGCACAAAGCTGCACTGAGCCGATCCGGGGGAGACCCCGTGTCAGACCGTTAATGCCCGGCCCTTCGCGGCCGGGCTTTTTCGTTTCGATGGGGAATGAACCGTGCCGGGTCGCGCTCAGCCGGTGCCGGTCTCGTGGTCCAGCCTCTGGCGCGCGATCTCCTCGTTCGCCTCGGCCCGCCGCCCGTCGGCCAGGGCGCGTTCGACGAAATCCAGATGAGATTCCACCGCTGCACGCGCCGCCTGGGGCTCGCGGGCCTGCAGCGCGTCGTTGATGGCCCGGTGCTGGTCCAACAATGCGTCCCGCGCCTCGGACCGGGCAAAGACCGCCTGGCGGTTGTAAAACACCCCCTGCCGCAGCAGCTCATACATGGACCGCATCATGTGCAGCATCACCACGTTGTGGCTCGCCTCGATGATGCTCATGTGGAATTGCGCGTCCAGCGCGGCCTCCTCGGCCGGCATGGACCGATCATGGGCCGAGATCATCTTGTCCAGCACCGTGCCGATCACCTTCAGATCGCTGTCCGAGCCCAGCCGCGCCGCGCGCTCGGCGGCCAGCCCCTCCATGTCGCGGCGGAAGGACAGGTAATCCGACATCGCCGTCTCGTGGGTGCCCATCAGCCGCACCAGCGCCGGCGAGAAGGCCGAGCCCAGGACATCGGCGACAAAGATCCCCGATCCGGCCCGGGCCGTGAGCAGGCCCTGCGCCTGCAGTTCGGCCACCGCGTCTCGCAGCGAGGGGCGCGAGACGCCCAGCCGTTCGGCCAGGTCCCGTTCGGAGGGCAGGCGCTCTCCGGGCCGCAGGATGCCGCGCAGGATCAGCAGTTCGATCTGGCGGACGATGGCGGCAGAGATCTTTTCGGGCAGGACTTTCTGAAAGGGCATCGCACGGTCTTTGAAGAATTGGTCAAATCATATGACCACGCGCGGGGCGGCGCAACCAACGCGGCCATCGGCCGTGCCATGCGGTGATGGCGGTGGGGCCTCTGCCTCCTGACGGGCGCCGGCTGGATGGGGCGGCAGAGGTCTCCATCTTCCCTTAACCATGGTGGCCGACGATACCAGCATGCGCCGGGTGCCGATTCTCCTGCTGGGCCTGCTTGCCGCCTGCGATGCGCCCAGCCCCTACTTCGCGGGCCAGCCCGTCACCCGCGTCGCGGTCGACGGCAGCGTGTTCGACGTCCGCATCCGGGGTGACCTGGCCGAATCCGTGCGCATCAGCCCGGAATACGCGCCCCGCCTTGGCCCCATCGGCGGCCGGGCCGCCCTGGCGATGGAACAGGCCAGCGGCTGCCATGTCCGGCGCCTGCTGGGCGATCAGGCGCTGCAGCTGGGCCAGCTGACCTGTGATGACGACCGGAGGCAGGCGCCGGTCCTGCGCCCAACGCCGCAATACGATTGCCTCGAAACGCCCTCGGGTGTTTACCGCGAGGATGGGCTGGAATACCTCGACTACGATTGCGCGCCCTACTAGATAGGCGCCGGTCCGGTGCGATCCATGCGACCCACTTCCGGACAGGCATAGATCAAAGCCCAATATCTTGTGGAAAAGCCGCCTGTCTGCGCCATATCTGCGGCGAACGCGTTGACAGGGCGGCGCCCGACCCGCAACCTTGGACAAACCGACCTGAATCGGCTCAAAGGGCAGATCATTGCGTTTCACAAAGCTGCGTCTCACCGGGTTCAAGAGCTTCGTGGACCCGACCGACCTGATCATCCACCAGGGCCTGACCGGCGTGGTGGGCCCCAACGGCTGCGGCAAGTCCAACCTGCTGGAGGCGCTGCGCTGGGTCATGGGCGAAAATCGCCCCTCCGCCATGCGCGGCGGCGGGATGGAGGACGTGATCTTTGCCGGATCGGGCACCCGCCCGGCCCGGAACTTTGCCGAGGTCTCTCTGCATATCGACAATTCCGACCGGCTGGCGCCCTCGGGCTTCAACGACCAGGATCAGCTGGAAGTCATCCGCCGGATCACCCGCGACGTCGGGTCCGCCTACAAGGCCAATGCCAAGGACGTCCGCGCCCGCGACATCCAGATGCTTTTTGCCGATGCCTCCACCGGTGCGCATTCGCCGGCGCTGGTGCGGCAGGGCCAGATCTCCGAGCTGATCAACGCCAAGCCCAAGGCGCGGCGCCGGATCCTCGAAGAGGCCGCCGGGATCTCGGGCCTCTACCAGCGCCGGCACGAGGCCGAGCTGAAGCTGAACGGGACCGAGCAGAACCTGACCCGCGTCGATGACGTGATCGAACAGCTGGCCTCGCAGCTGGCCCAGCTGGCGCGCCAGGCCAAGCAGGCGGCGCGCTACCGCGCCATCGGCGAGGCGCTGCGCCAGGCCGAGGGGCTGCTGCTGTATCGTCGTTGGCGCGAGGCCGACGATGCCCGGTCCGCCGCCGCGGAAGGGCTGAAGACCTGCACGACCGAAGCCTCGCAACTGGAACGCGCGGTGCGCGAAGCGACGGCGGCCCGCGAGGCGGCCGAAGAGGCCCTGCCGCCGCTGCGCGAGGAAGAGGCCATTGCCGCCGCCGTCGTGCAGCGCATGACCGTCAAGCGCCACGCGCTGGACGACGAGGCCAAGCGCGCCGAAGAGACCATCCGCACCCTGACCGGCCGCATCGAACAGTTGACCAGGGACATCGACCGCGAGGCCGGGCTGAACCGCGACGCGAACGAGACGATCGAACAGCTGGAATGGGAAATGCGCGAGCTCGCCAAGGCGGGCGAGGGCCACGAGGACAAGCTGGAAGAGGCCTCGGACCAGGCGCAGGAGGCCGCGGCGGTCCTGTCCGACCGCGAGGCGCATCTGAGCACGGTCACCGAGGATGTCGCGCGCCTGGCCGCGCGGCACCAGTCTGTCGCGCGCCTGCTGGCCGACAGCCAGAAGACCCTCGACCGGTCCGAGGCCGCGGCCGAACAGGCGGAGGCCAACATGGCCGAGGCCCGGCAGAAGCTGGGCCAGGCCACTGTCGCCTGTGACGAGGCCCGCGCGAACGAAGCCTATGCCCAGCGGGCCGTCGAAAAGGCGGAGGCCGCGCTGGAGGCCTCTGACGAGGCCCTTGGCGAGACACAGGACATGGAGGCCGAAGCCCGTGCCGCACGGTCCTCTGCCGAGGGCGAGGTCGGCGCGATCCAGGCCGAGGTCACCGCGCTGAAGCGCCTGGTGGACCGCGACACCGCCGAGGGCGGGCAGGTGATGGACGAGATCCGGGTCGAGGCGGGGTACGAGAAGGCGCTTGGCGCCGCCATGGCCGACGACCTGCGCGCGCCGCATGTGGGCGCCGACGGGCCTTCGGGCTGGCTGGATCTGCCGGGCTACGAGGCTGCGCAGCCGTTGCCGGACGGCGTGCGCCCTTTGTCGGATGTGGTCGAGGTGCCCGGGGTTCTGGCGCGCCGGATCGGCCAAATCGGCGTGGTGAGCGCGGACGAGGGCGCCCGGCTGCAGCCGCAGCTGCGCCCCGGCCAGCGACTGGTCACGCGCGACGGCGACCTCTGGCGCTGGGACGGCTACCGCGCCTGGGCCGAAGATGCGCCGTCGGCTGCCGCGCTGCGGCTGGAGCAGATGAACCGTCTGGACCAGCTGAAGCAGGACCTTGAAGAGGTCAGCACCCGCGCGGCCGCGGCGACGCAGGCGCATGAGTCGCTCAAGATGCGCCTGAAAGAGCTGGCCGAGGCCGACGCCGCGGCCCGTGCCGCCCGACGCGAGGCAGACCGTGCCGTGGCCGATGCCGGCCGGGCGCTCAGCCGCGCGGATTCCGACCGCAACCTCGCCGAGGGCAAGCTGGAGACGCTGGGCCTGGCGCTGGCCCGTCACCGAGACGAGGCGACCGAGGCCCGACACCAGCTGCGCGAGGCGCAGCGGTCGATGGACGGGCTCGAGGATCTGGAGACCGCGCGCGGCGCCGTCGAGGACCTGAAACAGGTGGTCGAGGCCGCGCGGATCACCATGATGACCCGGCGCTCGGCCCATGATGAATTGCGCCGCGAGGGCGAGGCCCGGCTGAAGCGCAGCCAGGTCGTCACCAAGGAGCTCAGCGGCTGGCGCCACCGGCTGGAGACCGCCGGCACCCGCATCGCCGAGCTTGAAGAGCGGCGCGCCGGGACCGAGGCGGAGCTGCGCGAGGCCAAGGCGCGCCCCGAGGCGCTGGCCGAGGAGCAGGAGGAGCTGCTGGCCGAGCTGGAGACCGCCGAGCTGCGCAAGTCCGATGCCTCCGGCGCGCTGGCCGCCGCCGAGGCGCGGCTGCGCACCGTGGTCCAGACCGAGCGCGACCAGGAGCGCGCCGCCTCGGAGGCGCGCGAGAACCGCGCCCGTGCCGAGGCCCGCGCCGAAGCCGCGCGCGAGGCCGTGCTGCACGCCGCCGACCGCATCGCCGAGGACCGCCAGATGACCCCGGCCCAGCTGCTGACCGCGCTGGAGACGGACCCGTCGGACATGCCCGATGCCGAGACGCTGGAGGCCGAGGTCAACCGCCACAAGCGCCAGCGCGATGCGCTGGGGGCGGTGAACCTGCGGGCCGAGGAAGATGCGCGCGAGGTGCAGGAGGAGCATGACGCGCTGGTGCAGGAGAAGGCCGACCTCGAGGAAGCGATCCGCACCCTGCGGTCGGGTATCGCCAGCCTCAACCGCGAGGGGCGCGAGCGGCTGCTGACCGCCTTCGAGCAGGTGAACAGCAATTTCTCGATGCTCTTCACCCATCTCTTTGGCGGGGGCGAGGCCAACCTGGTGATGGTCGAAAGCGAAGATCCGCTGGATGCCGGGCTGGAGATCATGTGCCAGCCGCCGGGCAAGAAGCTGTCGACCCTGTCTCTGCTGTCGGGCGGGGAACAGACGCTGACGGCCATGGCGCTGATCTTTGCGGTGTTCCTGGCCAACCCGGCGCCGATCTGCGTCCTCGACGAGGTCGACGCGCCGCTGGACGATGCCAACGTGACCCGGTTCTGCGACCTGCTGGACGAGATGTGCCGCCGGACCGAGACACGGTTCCTGATCATCACCCACCACGCGGTCACGATGGCGCGGATGGACCGGCTGTTCGGTGTGACCATGGCCGAGCAGGGCGTGTCGCAACTGGTCTCGGTCGACCTGCGCAAGGCCGAGGCGCTCGTGGCCTGATCCTTGGGGCGGCTGGACGGCGCTCGCCTTCGGCATCGCCCCGGCCGCCGTCCCGCTTCACACTTGGTTAACCACGATAACCCACCTTGGCTCCGTCGCGACCCTTCGCGGCGGAAGGAGGTGATGATCCTGAAACAGGACGCTTATTGGAAGTGGATGGTGATCCTGACGGCGGCTGCGCTGCTCGTCTCCATCATCCGGCTCATCTCCGGTCTCTGACCGGGTATGAGAAGCCCCGCAGAGCGGCAACTCTGCGGGGCTCGTTTCGGTGATGAACCTGAAACACTTACTGGAATGGCCAGGAAACTACCATTTCCTTATCATCCGGTAAAGATCCACGCCCCGTCACAGCGCATTCAGCAGCTCCACCGTCGGCCAGGCATCCGCCGGCATCCCCAGCCGCTGCTGCTCGGCCTGCACCGCCGTCCGTGTGCCCGCGCCCAGAATGCCGTCCACGCCGCCCACGTCATGGCCCCGCGCGGCCAGCCGGCGCTGCAGCTCCATCATCTGCTTGGCCCTCAGCCCGGGATCGGGATCGCCGGCCAGGTAGATCGGCGCCCCTTCCAGCCGCGTCGCGAAATAGGCGGCCGTCATCACGTAGACGAAGCTTTGGTTCCACTCGAAATAGACGTCGAAATTCGGATAGGCGAGGAACGCCGGGCCGTTGCGCCCCTGCGGCAGCACCAGTGACGCCGGCAGGTCCGCCAGCTGTCCCTCGCGGGCCTCGACCCCCAGTGCCGCCCAGTCGGCGGAGGGGCGGGGCTTGCCCGGGCCGGAGAGAGACCAATCCAGCCCGTCTGGCACGACAACCTCCTGGATCCAGGGCTCGCCCGGGCGCCAGCCGAGGCTGGAGAGCAAATTCGCCCCCGACATCAGCGCATCCGGCGCCGAGCTCTTCAGTGTCACGTGGCCGTCGCCATCGCCGTCCACACCGTTTTCAAGGATGTCGCCGGGCAGCATCTGCACCATGCCGATCTCGCCCGCCCAGGCGCCGGTGGTCGTGTCCGGGTCGAAATCACCGTTCTCGTAGAGCTCAAGCGCCGCGAAGACCTGGGGCCGGAACAGATCGGGCCGGCGGCAATCGTGTGACAGGGTCACCAGCGCGTTCAGCGTGTTGAAATCGCCCTGGACGGCGCCGTAATCCGTCTCGAAGGCCCAGAAGGCCAGCAGCACGCCGCGCGACACGCCGTATTGCGCCTCGATCCGGTCGAAGACCCCGGCGTAGCGCTCCGCGTTCTGGCGGCCGCGCTGGATCCGGTTCTGGCTGATCAGCCGTCGCGAGAAATCGAGGAACGGGCGCTGGAACACGCCCTGGGCGCGATCGGCCCGCAGCACCGCGGGATCCTGCCGCGCGGTGGCGAAGAACCGGTCCACCGTCTCGGGCGCGTGGCCCCGGCTGACCGCCTCGGATTTCAGCCCGGCGACGAAGCTGTTGAAGGGGCCGCCGCATTGGGCGGAAACAGGGCCGGCCAGCAGCGTGGCGGCACAGGCGAGAAGAAGGCGGCGCATGGCGGATCCGGTGTTGCAGAGGTTGCCCCTGCCTACACAAGCACCAGCACAAAGACCAGCAACAGCCCCACCGCCCAGGTCGCCCAGAGGCAGGAGATCGCCGCCTCCACGTCTGCCGCGCCGATCTCGCGCCGGCCGTCCGGGTTGACCCAGGCGAGATCGCGCATCTGCCCGTCGTAGCTGCGCGGGCCGGCCAGTGCCACGTCGAGCACGCGCGCCATGGTCGCCTCGGGCCAGCCGGCGTTGGGGGATTTGTGCCCGCGCGCATCGGCGACGATATCGGCCAGCGGCAGGCGGCGGCGGGCGCCGATCGCGATCATCAGCGCGGTCAGCCGCGAAGGCGCCAGGTTCAGCAGGTCGTCGAACCGGGCGGCGGCCCAGCCAAAGGCCTCGTGCCGGGGGGTGCGGTAGCCGATCATGCTGTCGGCGGTGTTCACCACCTTGTAGATCAGGATCCCGGGCAATCCGCCCAGCAGGAACCAGAAGGCCGGCGCCACCACCCCGTCCGAGAGGTTCTCGGCCGCGCTTTCGATGGCAGACCGGGCAATGCGGGGCGCATCCATGTCGGTCGTGTCGCGGCTGACGATCATCGAGACGGCCCGCCGCCCCTCGGGCAGGCCCTGCCGCAGGCCATCGGCCACCGCGCGGACGTGATCGACCAGGGACCGCTGCGCCAGAAGCACCGCGGCGCCCAGGATCTCGACCACAGGTCCGCCAAGCGCGAGGCACCAGCCCAGCAGCCCCGCACCCGCCACCAGCAGCACCAGCGCCAGCACGCCCCGGGCCCGGCGCGCGGCGTCGGACAGCGCGTGGTGGTTCAGCCGCCGGTCGAGCGCCGCAACAGCGCGGCCCATCAGCACCGCCGGATGCGGCAGCCGCGACCACAGCCAGCCGGGTTCGCCCATCAGGGCATCCAGCAGCAGGGCCAGGGAGAGGCACAGCGGTGTCGTCATGGTCTTGTCTGCCTTCGGGTGGTCGTTTCAATTGTTCAGCAAGGCACTGTTCCCGGGCAGGGCAAGCATGAAACCGCCATATTAATGCCGGGCTCACATATATTAATGGTTTGTTAACACACGAAGCCCACGATCATCGAGCCTGGAGGAACCGGATATCCGAAAGCAGTGGTTATGAAAGTCCTGATCGTCGAGAGCAAATCAGAACTCGGGAGCATGTGGCAAAGGCATCTTCAGCGTCTCGGCTCCGAGGCGGACCTGGTCCGCTCGCAGGCGGCCGCGATCGAGGCCTTGCAGGAAAGCGACTATGACATCCTGATCCTCGATCTCGTCCTCAGCGACGGAAGTTCGCTGTCGGTGGCGGATTTCGCCAATTACCGCTGCCCGAAAGCGCGGGTTATCTTTGTCACCAACACCACCTTCTTCTCGGACGGGTCGATCTTTGCCCATTCGCCGAATGCCTGCTCCTATGTGCCCTCGGGGACCAGCCCCGAGGACCTGGCCGCCATGGCCGAGCATTACGCCGCGCTGCGTTGATCCCGGCCGTGCGGCGCGGTGAAATCGGGCCGCGGGGTGATCGGGATGATCCGGTAGGGGTTAACCGACTCGTGGCTGTAATGGTAATGGCGCACGATATGGTCGAAATGCGTGGTCTCGGCCACGCCGGGCCACTGGTACAGCTCTCGCGTGTAGCCCCAGAGGTTGGGGAAATCGATGATCCGGTCGCGGTTGCACTTGAAATGCCCGTGGTAGACCTTGTCAAACCGCAGAAGAGTCGTCAGCAGGCGCCAGTCGGCCTCGGTCACGCGGTTGCCCATCAGGAAGCGGTTGGTGGACAGGCGATCCTCGATCCAGTCGAGCGAGTCGAAGAGCGCGTGCACCGCCTCGTCATAGGCGCTTTGCGAGGTGGCGAAACCGGACTTGTAGACGCCGTTGTTCACCGTGTCGTAGATCCGCGCGTTCACCGGCTCGATCGCCTCGCGCAGCTCTTCGGGCCAGTAATCGTCGGTGTTGCCCGTGAGGCCGTTGAAGGCGGAGTTGAACATGCGGATGATCTCGGCGCTTTCGTTCGACACGATGGTCTCGCGCTGCTTGTCCCATAGCACGGGCACGGTGACCTTGCCGGTATAGGACGGATCGGCCTTCTGGTAGACCTTGTAGAGATGGCTGAGCCCCATCAGCGTGTCGCCGGTGGCGCCATCGAACCCGGTGTCGAAGGTCCAGCCCTTGTCGAGCATGTCGGGATGCACGACCGAGACGCTGATATGCGGCGTCAGGCCCTTCAGTATGCGGAAGATCAGGGCGCGGTGGGCCCAGGGGCAGGCATAGCTGACATAAAGGTGGTAGCGCCCGAGCTCGGCGGGAAAGCCGCCTTCGCCCGAGGGGCCGGGCGCGCCGTCGGGGGTCACCCAGTTGCGGAAATCCGAATCCTTCCGCTTGAAGGCGCCGTCCTCGGATTTCGCGATCAGCGCGCTGTCTTTCCATTCACCGTCGACAAGCTGTCCCATGGGGTCTCCTCTCGCTCTATTCAGGGATAAACCTAGGGGTTCTGGCGCGAATGTCAGCCGTGCCGCTGCGCGCAGCCCCTCTGCAATGCCACACGGAACGCGGTTCGAAGGCTTCAGAGGTGCATGTCCGCAACAATACGTGGAACCACGTAGGGGCAGACTTGTTAACCGGTCACGTGGCAGGCTCACTGCCACAAAACCCTGTCCGGAGATTCGATCATGACCACCTATCTTCCCAAGGATGTACGGGACGGTCTGGATGCCGCGCGGCTTGCCGAGCTGCGCCGGAAGAACCGTCTGCGCGTGATGGCCGGTGGCAAGACCTGGCCTGTCCTGCGCCTGTGGCGCACCGGTTTCTCGGTCGAAAGCGCGGTCGTGCCTGCGCTGCGCGGGCTGGTCGACGTCTATGACGGGGCCGAGCATCTCTATCAGTGTCTGATCGTCGCCAGCGGCGAGGAGGGCGGAGAGATGTGCTATGAATTCAAGCGCAACACCGCAGCGACCCAGACGCCGCCTCTGGATCACTTCCGCGAGCCCAACGGGCCTGTCGCGCTGCTGCCGCGATAACGCGGGTCCGCAGGGGCAGGGGGATGACCGCCCTGCCGCATGTTGAGATTGTCCGACGCGCCGCTCGCCCCGCCTAGCGGCGCGTCTCGCTTTCGGGGCGCCTGTTTCCTGAACGCCCGCCTGTTGACCGCCCCGCCTGTTGACCGCCTGTCTACTGCAGGTCCGCGAAGGCCTTCGTCATCCGGTCCACGGCGGTTTCGACCTGGGCTCGGGGCATGGCGATATTGAACCGCATGAAGCCCTCGCCGCCCGTCCCGAAGGCCGGGCCGTCGTTCACGGCGATCTTCGCGTCCTCGGCGATGCGGCGGGCGATCTCGTCCTGCGTCATGCCGGTGGCGTTGAAATCCACCCAGCTCAGGTAGGTCGCCTGCATCGGCATGGAGCGCAGCCCGGGGATCGCGTTGATCCCGGCGTCAAAGACCTTCCGGTTGCCGTCGAGATAGTCGGTCAGCGCGTCGACCCAGTCGGCGCCGGCGGGCGAATAGGCGGCGGTGGCGAATTCCACGCCGAAGATGTTGCTCGAGACCCGCAGCGCCTCCTTGCGCCTGGCGAATTGCGCGCGCAGGGCGTCGTCCTCGATGATGACCAGCCCGGTGTGCAGCCCGGCCAGGTTGAAGGTCTTCGACGGCGCCACCAGGGTCACCAGCCGGTCGGTCACGCCCTCGATCAGGTTCATCGGGATGTGCTTTTGCCCCGGCAGGATGAGGTCGTGGTGGATCTCGTCCGAGATCAGCAGCAGGTCATGGCGCTTGGCGAAGGCGGCGATGGCCTCCAGCTCGGCCCTGCTCCAGATCCGGCCGCCGGGATTGTGCGGCGAACACAGGATCAGCACCTTCTCCGACCCGTCCATCTGCGCGTCCCAGGCGTCGAAATCCAGCGCATAGACGCCATCTTCGATCGGCATCACGCATTCGACCACCTTGCGGTCGGCGCCGAGGATTGTCTTGGCGAAGGCATGGTAGACCGGCGTGAACAGCACGATCCCGTCGCCGGGCTGCGTATAGGTGTCGAGGCAGAGCGCCACGGCGTTCACGATCCCCGTCGTGGTGAACATGTGCGCCGGATCGGCGGCCCAGCCGTGGCGCGCCTTCATCCACCAGGCGGCGGCGTCGAACAGGCCGCCGTCGCCGGTGGTGTAGCCGAAGAACCCGTGCTCGACCATCTCGCGCCCGCGGTCCAGCACGACCTGCGGCGAGCGGAAGTCCATGTCGGCGACCCACATCGCCATGCCATCCTCTGCCGCGACGCCGCTGAACTTCTCCATCGCGTCCCACTTGGCACAACCCGAGCCGCGGCGGTCGATGATCTGGTCAAAATTCGGGGCGGTGCTCATGCGGTGTCCTTTCGTGCGTCCTGCGCGGACGCTAGGGCTTTTGCGCGCATGTGCAAGGGGACGTTGCGACTGACCCTGCGATCGCTTACATCCCATTTCATGATGCGCCCTATTCTCATTCACCCCGATCCGCGGCTGAAGAAGGTCTGCGCCCCGGTCGAGGATATCTCGGACGAGCTGCGCCGCCTGGCCGACGACATGCTCGTGACGATGTACGACGCGCCCGGCATCGGGCTGGCCGCGCCTCAGGTCGGCGTGCTCGACCGGCTGATCGTGCTGGATTGCGTCAAGGAAGAGGATCAGCCGCCGCGCCCGCTGGTCATGTTCAACCCCGAGGTGATCGCCGCGTCGGACGAGACGAACACCTACGAGGAAGGCTGCCTGTCGATCCCCGAGCAATATGCCGATGTCACCCGACCCAAGGTCGTCGACGTCCGCTGGATCGACCGGGATGGCCGGGAACAGGTGGAAACCTTCGACGGGCTCTGGGCGACCTGCGTCCAGCACGAGATCGACCACCTGAACGGCAAGCTCTTCATCGATTACCTGACGCCGATGAAGCGGCAGATGATCACCCGCAAGATGCAAAAGCTCAAACGCGAGAAGGCCCGCGCCTGATGGCCGTGCGCCGGATCCTGACCTGGCCGGACCCTGGGCTTTCGGTCGTGTGCGAGCCCGTGGGCTGGAACGAGGATGTCGATGCGCTGATCGCCGACATGTTCGACACGATGTACGATGCCCCGGGCCGCGGGCTGGCCGCGCCCCAGGTGGGCGTGGCCAAGCGGCTCTTCGTGATGGATCTGACCTGGAAGGCGGGGCCGCGCTCGCCCGTCGTGATGATCAACCCGCAGATCATCGACAGCGCGCCGACGCTCCAGTCCACGCCCGAGGGCTGCCTGTCGATCCCGGGCCTTCTGGTCGATGTCGAACGCCCTGAGGCGGTGATCATGGCCTGGACCGATCGCAGCGGCCTGCTGCGCGAAGAGGAATTCACCGGGTTCGGCGCGGTCTGCGTCCAGCATGAACTGGACCACCTGGACGGCATCGTCACCTTCGATCGTATCACGCCCGAGGCCCGCAAGGCCGCCGAGGCCAGCTATGCCGGGAGCCCCCAATGAAAGTCGACGAACGCTTCCTCATCTATCCCGACAAGCGTCTGCGCACGCCCGCCGAGCCGGTCGAAAAGATCGACTACGAGATCCATGGGCATTGGGTCGACATGATCGACATCATGGAGAAGATGCCGGGCCTGGGCCTTGCGGCGCCGCAGATCGGCCTGATGCTGCGCCTGGCCGTGGTGGACGCATCCGAGGAACGCGGCCAGGCCGTGCGGCTGGCCAATCCCGAGGTCATCGACGCCTCCGAAGAGACCATGGCAGTTGACGAGGCCAGCCCGAACCTTATGGGCGTCGCGGCCAAGATCAACCGGCCGGAGCGCGTCACCGTGCGCTTCCTGAACCAGCATGGCGAGATCGAAGAGCGCGATTTCGAGGGGGTTTGGTCGATCTCGGTCCAGCACCAGATCGATCACCTGAACGGCAAGATGTATATCGACCACCTGGGCCGCACCAAGCGCGAAATGCTGATCCGCAAGGCGCAGAAGCAAGCGCATCTCTGGGGCCGCTGATGCGGGTCATCTTCATGGGCACGCCGGAGTTCTCCGTGCCGGTGCTCGACGCGCTGGCCGGGGCGGGCCACGAGATCGCGGCGGTCTATTGCCAGCCGCCGCGCCCCGCCGGCCGCGGCAAGAAACCCCGCCCGACGCCTGTCCATGCCAGGGCCGAGGCGCTGGGGCTGAAGGTCCGCCACCCCGTTTCGCTGAAGGGCGCCGAAGAGCAGGCCGCCTTTGCCGCGCTGAAGGCCGATGTCGCCGTCGTCGTGGCCTATGGCCTGATCCTGCCTCAGCCGGTGCTCGACGCGCCGCGCCACGGGTGCCTGAACATCCACGCCTCGCGGCTGCCGCGCTGGCGCGGCGCCGCGCCGATCCACCGCGCGATCCTCGAAGGCGACGCCGAAACCGGGATCTGCATCATGCAGATGGAGGCCGGGCTCGACACCGGCCCTGTCCTGCTGCGCGAGGCGACGGCCATCCGCCCCGAGGAGACCACCGCCACGCTGCACGACCGTCTCAGCGCCATGGGTGCGGCGCTGATCGTCACCGCGCTGGACCGGCTGGATACTCTGGTGCCCCAGCCGCAGCCCGACGAGGGCGTCACCTATGCCGCCAAGATCGACAAGTCCGAGGCCCGCATCGACTGGACGCAACCGGCCGAGGCCGTCGACCGGCAGATCCGTGGCCTGTCGCCCTTTCCCGGCGCCTGGACCGAGATCGATGGCGAGCGGGTGAAACTCCTGGCCTCGCGTGTGGCCACGGGGCAGGGGGCGCCCGGCACGGCGCTGGATGACGCGCTGACCATCGCCTGCGGCAGCGGCGCGGTTGAGATCCTGCGCTTGCAACGCGCGGGCAAGGGGGCGCAGGATCGCGACGCGTACCTGCGCGGCCGCCCGCTGCCCGCCGGCACGCAGCTGCAGGCATAAGGAGAGATCCATGTTCCCTACCCTCATCGGCACGGTCGTGATCGCGGGGATCGTGGGCTATGCCTCGGAAAAGACGGGCTGGACCAGGAACGGCGTGCTGCCTTCGATCATCATCTGCGTCGGCGGGGCGTTCCTGTTCTATTTCCTTCGGGTGATGTTTGGCATCGGCTTCGGCAGTCCCGGGCTGAACGCCATCGTCTCCTCGATCGGTGCGCTGATCATCGTGCCGTTCCACTGGCGCCCCCGGAAGTGAGGCCGCAGCGATGCCCATCCTCCTTCTGATCATCGTCGGCGCGGCCGCGGGCTTCATCGCCACCCGCCTCATGCGGATCGAGGCGGATATCGTCACCACGATTGCCATCGGCATCTTCGGCGCCCTGATCGGTGGCCTCGTCCTGCGCTTCCTGCTGACGATCGCCGGTGCCATGGCCGGCTTCGTCGGCGCCGTCCTCGGCGCGATCCTTTTGATCTGGCTCTGGCAGACCTACGGACCGAAGCGCTGACACACGGCTCCGGGGGCCGGAGCTGCAACGGTCATGACATCCCCGGCGCCGCTGACCCGCGACCCCGGCCAAACGCCGCCTCCGGCCACGTTCAATCCGGTGGACTGTGCGTCAGGCCGGCCGGGCCTCGATCACCACGAAGGCCTGGGCCCAGGGGTGATCGTCGGTCAGGGTGACATGGATGACCGCAGCGTGGCCCGGGGGGGTCAGCGCGTCAAGCCGGTCCTTCGCCCAGCCGGTGACCTCCATGACAGGCTGTCCGGTGTCGATGTTCGACACGGCCATGTCCTTCCAGGCGATGCCCATGCGCAGGCCGGTGCCAAGCGCCTTGGAACAGGCCTCCTTCGCGGCCCATCGTTTGGCGTAGGTGCCGGCCACGTCCTGCCGGCACTCGGACTTGCGCTGCTCGGTCTCGGTGAAGACACGGTTGCGGAAGCGGTCGCCAAAGCGGTCGAGGGTGCGCGCGATCCGGTCGATATTGGCGAGGTCGGTGCCGATGCCGAGGATCATGGTGCGGGGTGCCGAGAAAATTCGGCGAATTTTCTTGGTCCCCGAATGCGAGGTGTCACGCGCGGGCCTCGTCCATCAGGCGGCGCATCTCGCGGATCGCCGGGTCGAGCCCGAGGAAGATCGCCTCACCGATGAGGAAATGGCCGATGTTCAGCTCCATCACCTCGGGGAAGGCGGCGACGGGCTTGACCGTGTCGTAGGTCAGCCCGTGGCCGGCGTGGATCTCCAGGCCCAGGGAATGGCCATAGGCGGACATCTCGCGCAGGGCGTCAAGCTCGCGGTCGCGGTCGGCTTCGCGCCCCTCGGCATGGGCGTCGCAATAGGCGCCGGTGTGCAGCTCGATCACCTGGGCGCCGATGCGGTGGGCGGCGTCGATCTGGCGGCGGTCGGCGGCGATGAAGATCGACACCCGGCAGCCGGCCTCGCGCAGTGGCGCGATGAAATGGGCCAGGCGGTTTTCCTCGCGGGCAACCTCCAGCCCGCCCTCGGTCGTGCGCTCCTCGCGCCGTTCGGGCACGATGCAGACGGCGTGGGGGCGGTGGCGCAGGGCGATGGCCTGCATCTCCTCGGTGGCGGCCATCTCGAAGTTCAGCGGCACGGACAGCTCGGCGGCCAGCGCCTCGATATCCGCATCCGAGATGTGGCGGCGGTCTTCGCGCAGATGGGCGGTGATCCCGTCGGCGCCGGCGGCCTCGGCGATGCGGGCCGCGCGCAGCGGATCGGGATAGGCGCCGCCGCGGGCGTTGCGCACGGTGGCCACGTGGTCGATGTTCACGCCAAGGCGCAGGGGGCCGGTTGGGGACATGGGATACTCCTGCCGTCGGGATTCATCACCGCTTCTAGCGCGCATCCGATCCCGCGTCAGCCGACCTTTTCGGCGCGGCGGCGGCATTGGCCTTCAGCTCGTCGAACTTCTTGCGGATCTTCATCGCGCGGCGGTTCTGGTAGGCGCGGATCACGGGCACCGTGATGTAGTAGCAGACCGTCGCGGCGATCAGCCCGGGCAGCAGCCCGCCGACCAGGTAGGGAAAGAAGATCTCGTGATAGAACACGATCAGCCCGGTCCAGTCGGTCGTCGCATCGGTGAAGAGCGCGAAGAAATTGTGGACAAGGTCGTTCCCCGCATCCGCGAACTTGCCCCCGAAAGAGCGTTCGGTCAGGTGCCGCGCGTTGGTCCCCAGCAGGAAATGCCCGGTCTGGAGCGAGATCACCGCGATCGGGAAATAGGTCAGCGGGTTGCCCACGAAGGTGCCCATCAGCGACGCCAGAATGTTGCCGTTCATGATCCGCGCCAGCAGCATCGCGACGATGAAATGCAACCCGTAGAACGGCGTGAATGCGGTAAAGACCCCGGCCCAGATGCCGCGCGCGATGCGCTCGGGCTTGTCCGGCAGCCGCCGCACCCTATGTTTCGCATACTGAAACGCGCGCGCCCAGCCACCCGGCGGATAAACGAAATCCGCCGCCTGCCGAAGCCGTCCCCGTCTGTCTCGTCGTTTGAACACGACGCGCGTACCTCTTCCCGCTCGTTCAGATGCCTCAGCGCAAACCGGTGTCCCGGCGCGGCGGCTCGCGGAACCTTGCGACCGAGGCCACGTCGCTTTCGGCTTCGAGCATGAGCATGAGCGAATGCAGCTGTTCGATGTCGCGCAGTTCCACGTGAACATGTAGGCGGTAAAAATCGGGTTTCCGATCCACAAAGTTCAGATCCGAGATATTGGCCTTTTTTTCTCCGATCAATGTGCAGATTCGCCCCAGTACGCCCGCATCGTTGCCGATCGTGACATCAAGCGTCGCCTCGTAGACCGCCGGGTGGGTGCCTGCGTGCCAGTGCAGATCGACCCAGCGCTGGGGCTGGTCCTCGAATTCGCTGAGACGCTCGCAGTCGATGGCGTGCACCACCACGCCCTTGCCCCGATAGGTGATGCCGACGATGCGCTCGCCCGGCAGCGGCTGACAGCAGGGCGCGCGCTCAAAGCTCTGCCCGGCCTCCAGACCGATGACCGCGCGGCGCGGTTCGATCTGGTCGACCTCGTTCGCGGTCAGTTCCGGATAGACAGCCTGGACCACTTCGTGGGACGTCAGCTCGGCACTGCCGAGGCGGGCCAGCAGCGTTGCGCGATCTTCCAGCCGCAGGTGGCGGGCGGCGGTTTCCAGCACCTTGTCGGTGGCCTTGCGCCCGACATGTTCGAAGGCCGCGCGGGCCAGCTCCTGCCCGAGCCGGACAAAGCGTTCGCGGTCGGCTTCGCGCAGGGCGCGGCGGATCGCGGTGCGGGCCTTGCCGGTGGTCGCGATGTCAAGCCAGCTGGCCTGGGGCGTCTGGCCCTCGGCGGTGATGATCTCGCAGCTTTGTCCGTTCTTCAGCCGGGTCCACAGCGGCACGCGGATGCCGTCGACCTTGGCGCCGACGCAGGCCGAACCGATGCGGGTATGGATCGCGTAGGCATAGTCGATCGGGGTCGCCCCGCGCGGCAGCTTCACCACGTCGCCCTTGGGCGTGAAGCAGAAGACCTGGTCCGAATACATCTCCAGCTTGACCGCTTCGAGGAACTCGTCGTGATCCTCCTCGGCGTCGAATTGTTCGGTCAGCTGGGAAATCCACTTTGCCGGATCGACGGCAAAGGGGTTCTCCGAGCGCACGCCGTCCCGGTAGGACCAGTGCGCCGCGACGCCGGTTTCGGCCACGTCATGCATCTGGCCGGTGCGGATCTGCACCTCCACCCGCTTGCCGTCGCGGCCCGACACGGTGGTGTGGATCGACCGGTAGCCGTTGGATTTCGGCTGGCTGATGTAATCCTTGAACCGCCCCGGCACGGCGCGCCAGCGGGTGTGGATGGCGCCGAGCGCGCGATAGCAATCCTCGTCCGAGGTGGTGATCACGCGGAAGCCGTAGATGTCGGAGAGCCGCGAGAAGCCCTGCTTCTTCTCCTGCATCTTGCGCCAGATCGAATAGGGTTTCTTGGCGCGGCCGAAGACCTCGGCCTCGATCCCGACCTTCTCCAGCTCGTGGCGCATGTCGCCCGTGATGCGGTGGATCACGTCGCCGGTTTCGCGCTGCAGCGTGATGAAGCGCCGGATGATCGACTGGCGGCCTTCGGGGTTGAGCACGCGGAAGGCGAGATCCTCAAGCTCTTCGCGCATCCACTGCATGCCCATCCGGCCGGCGAGCGGCGCATAGATGTCCATCGTCTCGCGCGCCTTCTGCATCTGCTTGTCGGCGCGCATCGCCTTGATGGTGCGCATGTTGTGCAGGCGGTCGGCCAGCTTGACCAGGATCACCCGCAGGTCCTTGGACATCGCCATGAAGAGCTTGCGGAAGTTCTCGGCCTGCTTGGTTTCGCGCGACGAAAGCTGCAGGTTGGTCAGCTTGGTCACGCCGTCGACCAGCATGGCGATTTCCTCGCCGAACAGCTTGCTGATCTCGGTATACGAGGCCTTGGTGTCCTCGATCGTGTCGTGCAGCAGGGCGGTGATGATCGTCGCATCGTCCAGCCGCTGTTCCGTCAGGATCGCGGCGACGGCGACGGGGTGGGTGAAATAGGGTTCACCCGAATGCCGGAACTGGCCTTCGTGCATGGCCTTGCCGAAGCCATAGGCCTCGGCGATCAGGTCGGCGTTGGTCTTTGGATTGTAGTTGCGGACCAGTGCAATCAGATCTTCAGCCGCAATCATCTGGTCCGCATGCCTTTCAGGAGCAGGAGGTCAGCCCTGTCCCTGCGCCTCCATCAGCGCCCGGAGGAGTTTCTCCTCGGACATGTCGTCCTCGGCCGGCTTGTCGGGCTCGGCCCCCATGAGAAGCGCCATCGCGTCCTCTTCGGGCTCGTCGACCTCGATCTGGTTCTGGTTCGACTCGATCAGCCGCTCGCGCAGCTCCTCGGCGCTCTGGGTTTCCTCGGCGATCTCGCGCAGGGCGACGATGGGGTTCTTGTCATTGTCGCGGTCCACCGTGATCGGCGCGCCGGACGACACTTCGCGCGCACGATGTGCGGCGAGCAGGACGAGCTCGAACCGGTTCGGAACCTTGTCAACGCAATCTTCAACCGTCACGCGGGCCATGGGAGTACTCCAGTACTGAATATGTCGGGGCCGGAAACGAATGCCTAACGGCGAATCTATCGCTTGACAAGCGGAGATTTCACGTCAAAGCGGACGAACCGCGTCGATGTCGGCCTCGGGCAGGGCTGCGACCATGGTCCGGATTGTCAGGCCGGACACGGGGTGGCGCCAGTCCGGCGCGATATCCATCAGCGGCACCAGCACGAAGGCACGGTCCTGCATCCGGGGGTGCGGCAGCACCAGCCGGTCCGGCGCCGAAAGCTGCTGCCGGTCGACAGGCAGGCTTTCCCACGCGTGATACCCTTCCAGATCGGGCAAGATACGGTCACCGAACGCAATCAGGTCCAGGTCGAGTGTCCTCTGGCCCCATCTCGTTTTGCGGTTTCTTCCGAACTCCGTTTCGATTTCATGCAAAAGCTGCAGGAGTATGTCAGGCGACATACGGCTAGTTGCCGTAATGGCCGCATTGACGTAATCTGGCCCGGCGCCCGCCGGAAAGCACGGTGTCAGGAAGAAACGGCTTACAGCATCGACACTTACGCCCTCCTGGGCCAATCGGGCGATCGCTTTGCGAAGTGTATCATCAGCCGAATCCGTACGTAGCGGCAGGTTTGCACCGAGACAGATGATTACGCTTGACCATGGGTCGGTCATGTTTTTCACTATTTCCCAGGGTTCACGGGGTTTCTTGCCCTTATTCATCCTTAATATTTGGAAAGCCGTATCGCCGCGAATTTCGAAGACCACTAGGATGGGTTGAAGGCGGGCGCGCTACCGGAAGGACATATTGATGTTTTACAAGGACGAACGGCTTGCGCTGTTCATCGACGGATCAAACCTTTACGCAGCGGCAAAGGCGCTCGGATTTGATATCGACTACAAGCTTCTCCGTATGGAATTCATGCGGCGGGGAAAGCTGCTTAGGGCGTTCTACTATACCGCTCTGCTGGAAAACGACGAGTATTCCCCGATCAGGCCGCTGGTGGACTGGTTGCACTACAACGGGTTCACCATGGTGACGAAGCCCGCCAAGGAATACACTGACAGCATGGGGCGCCGCAAAGTCAAGGGCAACATGGACATCGAACTGGCCGTCGATGCTATGGAACTTGCGCCGCGGGTCGATCACATCGTGCTGTTCTCCGGCGACGGGGATTTCCGCCCGCTGGTCGAAAGCCTCCAGCGTCAGGGTGTGCGGGTGTCCGTCGTCTCCACGATCCGCAGCCAGCCGCCGATGATCTCCGATGACCTGCGCCGGCAGGCCGACAACTTCATCGAGCTCGAAGAGCTCAAGGAAGTGATCGGACGCCCCCCGCGCGAAAATCAGTCGGATCGCAACATTACCGTGGCCGGCGGCAACGCCTGAGCCTCGCCGCAGCCTGTCCACGACGCCTGTGGCCCCCGGGGGCGGTAACGGGCGTCTCGTATGTTCGGGGGGCGAAAGACGGATCGGGTCAGGCCCGCGCCCGAACGCGGCGCGGGCCTTGCCGTTCCAGGCCTCATGCACCGGTGCTCTCCTGCCCCGCCCGCCCCCCGCACCCGGGCGGCAGCATGGCGCGACCTGGCAAAGACCGGGTTGACGCCGGGCCGATGTGGAGGGACCAAGGGGACCGACAGGCGCCGCCGTTTCGCGGGCCGAGGAGACGATGGAATGACCAGACCACCTCTCACCATACACATGGCCGCCCCGCGCGGCTTCTGCGCCGGCGTGGACCGGGCGATCAAGATCGTCGAGATGGCGCTCGAGAAATGGGGCGCGCCGGTCTACGTGCGTCACGAGATCGTGCACAACAAGTTCGTCGTCGACGGCCTGCGCGAGAAGGGCGCCGTCTTCGTGGAAGAGCTGGAAGACTGCCCCGACGACCGGCCGGTGATCTTTTCCGCCCATGGCGTGCCGAAATCCGTCCCGGCCGAGGCCGGTCGTCGCGAGATGCTTTTCGTCGATGCCACCTGCCCGCTGGTCAGCAAGGTCCATATCGAGGCGCAGCGCCATTTCGAGAACGGGCTGCAGATGATCATGATCGGCCATGCCGGCCACCCCGAGACCGTCGGCACCATGGGCCAGCTGCCCGAGGGCGAGGTCCTGCTGGTGGAGACGGTCGCCGACGTGGCCCATGTGGACGTGCGCGACGCCGAACGGCTGGCCTTCGTCACCCAGACCACGCTGTCGGTCGATGACACCCGCGACATCGTCGCCGCGCTCAAGGCGCGGTTCCCGGCCATCGTCGGGCCGCACAAGGAAGACATCTGTTATGCCACCACCAACCGGCAGGAGGCCGTGAAGGCCATCGCCGGCAAGGTCGACGCGATGCTGGTCGTCGGCGCGCCGAATTCGTCGAATTCCAAGCGCCTGGTCGAGGTCGGCGCGCGCGAGGGCTGTTCCTATGCCCAGCTGGTGCAGCGCGCAGGCGATATCGACTGGCGCGCGCTCGAAGGGATCTCGGCCATCGGCATCACCGCCGGGGCCTCGGCGCCCGAGGCGCTGGTGAACGAGGTGGTAGATGCCTTCCGCGCGCATTACGACGTGACGGTCGAGACGGTCGAGACCGCCAAGGAAACGGTCGAGTTCAAGGTGCCGCGCGTGCTGCGCGTGCCCGCGTGACGCCGATGTCGCTGCAGTTTCTCCTGACCGCCTTCGTTGTCGTGCTCGTTCCGGGCACGGGTGTCATCTATACGCTGGCCATCGGGCTGGGGCAGGGGGCGCGCGCCTCGGCCTGGGCCGCGCTGGGGTGCACCTTCGGGATCGTGCCGCACCTGCTGGCGGCGACGCTGGGGCTGGCGGCGGTGCTGCATTCCTCGGCCGTCCTGTTCCAGGCGGTGAAATTCGCGGGCGTGGCCTATCTCCTCTACCTCGCCTGGCAGGCGTGGAAGACCGACGGCACCATGTCCGTCAGCGCCGACAAGTCGGGCGAGCCCGGCTGGCGCGTGGCCCGGCGCGGCGCGCTGATCAACATCCTGAACCCGAAACTCTCGCTGTTCTTCCTCGCGCTGCTGCCGCCGTTTCTCTCGGGCCGGACCGAGACGGCCACGGCCGAGATGGTGGGCCTGGGCGCGGTGTTCATGGGCCTGACCTTCGCGGTCTTCCTGGTCTACGGCGCCTTCGCCTCCACCGCCCGGCGCTGGCTGCTGGAAAGCGAAACGGCGCTGCGCTGGATGAGCCGCAGCTTCGCCGCGATCTTCGCGGCGCTGGCGGCGCGGCTGGCGGTGGAACGGGCATGATCGGCATTCCGAAGGCGCCGCTGGCCCTGGGGCTTGCCGGGCTGATCCCCTTTGTCTGGGGCGCGCTGACCTACCTCAGCCCCGCGCTGTCCGGCTGGGGGATCGAGGTGCTGGGCGGCCGGTTCGTCGGCCCCTACGTGCAGCTCTTCTATGGCTCGGTGATCCTCAGCTTCATGTCCGGCGTTCTGTGGGGCTTTGCGACCAAGGCGCAGGGGCGGCTGGCACAGGTGTGTTACGCGCTGTCGGTGCTGCCGGCGCTCTGGGTCTTCTTCATGACCGGCGGCGGCCCGACCAGCGCGGGGATGAACCTGATCTTCGGCTTTGCCGGGCTGCTGCTGCTCGACATCGCCTTTTCCGTCTGGGGGCTGACCCCCGGCTGGTGGCTGCGCCTGCGTGTCGGGCTGACCGCCGTGGTGATCCTGTGCCTGTCCGTGGGAGTAATCTGGTGAGCGACGACGACACGATCCGCGTCTACGACGAGAAGGCGCAGGATTACGCGCGCATGGTCGACACGCTGAAGGACCCGGCGCTGGACGAGTTCATGGCCGCCCTGCCGCCGGGCGCGCGGGTCCTGGACCTGGGCTGCGGGCCGGGCAATGCCGCGGACGTGATGGCGCGGGCGGGGTTCTCGGTTCTGGCGGTCGATGCCTCGGCCGAGATGGTGCGGCTGGCAGCTCGGGTCGAGGGGATCGAGACGCGGCAGGCCCGGTTCGACGAGATCGACGAGGTCGACGCCTATGACGGGATCTGGGCGAGCTTCTCGTTGCTGCATGCGCCCCGGGCAGCGTTCCCCGGACATCTGGCCGCTCTGAAGCGGGCCCTGCGGCCCGGCGGGCTGCTGTTTCTGGGGCTGAAACTGGGAGACGGAGAGAAAGTGGACAAGATCGGGCGGTTCTATTCCTATTACCGGGAGGATGAGCTGAAGGCGCTGCTGCGCGACGCGGGCTTCACCCTGTCCAGCGCGCGAACCATGACGGTCACCGGCATGACCGGTGCGCCCGAGGATGCCATCGCGGTGCTCGCCCATGGCTGAGATCTTTGCCTATACCGACGGGGCCTGTTCCGGGAACCCCGGCCCCGGTGGCTGGGGCGTCCTGTTGCAGGCGAAGGACGGCGAGACGGTCAAGAAGACGCGCGAGCTTTCGGGCGGCGAGGCGGCGACGACCAACAACCGGATGGAGCTGATGGCCGCGATCACCGCGCTTGAGACGCTGGGCAAGCCGTCGAAGATCACCGTGGTGACCGACAGCGCCTATGTGAAGAACGGCGTGACGGGCTGGATCCACGGCTGGAAGCGGAACGGCTGGAAGACCTCGGCCAAGAAGCCGGTAAAGAATGTCGAGCTCTGGCAGCGGCTGGACGAGGCGCAGGCCCGCCACGACGTGACCTGGAAATGGGTCAAGGGCCACGCCGGCCATCCCGAAAACGAACGCGCGGACGAGCTGGCGCGCGCGGGCATGAAGCCCTTCAAGGGCTGAGATCCCGTTGCTCCGGCCGAGCCGCGCGACCGGGACCCTCGCGTCCGCCGCGCCCCGCGCCGGGCGCAAGGATCGCCTCCGCACAAAGGCGTGACTGGGCGCCGGAAAACACATCCCCCGGGGAAAACACCGCAGGCGCGCAAAGCGGCGCCCCCGATCCCCCGGGTTGACTTGCCCCAAGCCCGGTCGCATGAAGCCCCCGACACACACGCCAGGCGGAGCAGCACATGGCCGAAAAGACCAAATCCGGAAACGCCATAGTCGAGACGATCAAGACCATCGTCTACGCGCTTCTGATCGCCGGCGTCTTCCGCACGCTGTTCTTCCAGCCGTTCTGGATCCCCTCCGGATCCATGAAGGAAACCCTGCTGATCGGGGATTTCCTCTTCGTCAACAAGATGGCCTACGGCTATTCCTACGCGTCGTGCCCCTCGGTCATCATCCCGCGCTTCGGCGTGGACATCGACGCCGAGGACATCTGCGGCTTTGCCAAGGGCGGCAACACCCGCCTTTTCGGCGGCGAGCCCGAGCGCGGCGACGTCGTGGTCTTCCGCCACCCGGTGACGGGGCGCGATTTCATCAAGCGGCTGATCGGCCTGCCGGGCGACCGGATCCAGGTGACAAACGGCGTTCTCATCATCAACGACGTGCCGGTCGAACTTCAGGATGACGGCGTGTTCGAAGAGATCATGGACCCCCAGGGACCCCAGGGCCTGCGCCCGCGCTGCGAAAACGGCCCGGTCGGCGACGGCGGGGTCTGCCTCAAGGAGCGCCAGATCGAAACCCTGCCCAACGGGGTCTCTCACGAGATCCTCAACATCGGCAACACCTCGCTCGACAACACCGGCGTCTATACCGTCCCCGAAGGGCATTTCTTCTTCATGGGGGACAACCGCGACAACTCCACCGACAGCCGCGTGCCGCAGACGGCCGGGGGCGTCGGCTTTGTGCCCTACGAGAACCTGATCGGGCGCGCGGATCGCATCATGTTCTCCTCCGCCGGGCGGTCCATGCTGTATTTCTGGACCTGGCGCGGGGATCGTTTCTTCAAGAGGATCGATTGAGACTGTCGGCCGAGCTGAAATCCTTCGAGACGCGGATCGGGCATCGCTTCGCGAACCCCGAACTGCTGGTCCAGGCGCTGACCCATGGCTCCATCGCCACGGCGACGCGGCCGGACAACCAGCGGCTTGAATTCCTGGGCGACCGGGTGCTGGGGCTGGCGATGGCCACCGCGCTGCTCGATGCCGATGCCGGCGCGCGCGAGGGCCAGCTGGCGCCGCGCTTCAACGCGCTGGTGCGCAAGGAGGCCTGCGCCGATGTCGCGCGCGAGATCGGGCTGGGCGAGGTGCTGAAGCTGGGCCGGTCCGAGATGCTCTCGGGCGGGCGCCGCAAGGAGGCGCTGCTGGCCGACGGGCTGGAGGCGCTGATCGCCGCGGTCTACGTGGACGCGGGCTTTGACGCGGCGCAGGACCTGGTGATGCGGCTTTGGGGCGACCGGGTGAACCGGGTCGATGCCGATGCCCGCGACGCCAAGACCGCGCTGCAGGAATGGGCCCAGGCGCGTGGCCAGACGCCGCCAAGCTACGTGGAACGGGCGCGCTCGGGCCCTGACCATGCGCCGCGCTTCACCATTGCCGTGCGGCTGGCCGACGGAACCGAGGCGCAGGCCGAGGCCGGGTCGAAACGCCAGGCGGAACAGGCCGCCGCCAAGGCGCTGCTGGATCGGCTGCTGCAGGGCTGACGCCCTTTCGTCGCCCCTGCGGGAGTCGGGCCTTCGGCCCGGTGCGGCAAGGCGCTCCCTTCGGTCGCGGGGTGGGGGGCGCTCCCTTCGGTCGCGCGGAAGGGGCGGGCTCCCTTCGGTCGCCCGGTCCCGGTGGCTGCCGCTGCGCTGACACTGGATAATCCCGCCACTTTCGCCTAGATCTGCAGTTCCTGAACCCGAAGGTCCGTTTCCATGTCCACTCGTGCCGGCTTTGTCGCCCTGATCGGAGAGCCCAACGCGGGCAAGTCCACGCTTCTCAACCGCATGGTGGGGGCGAAGGTGTCGATCGTGACCCACAAGGTCCAGACCACACGCGCCCGCATCCGCGGCGTCGCGATGGAGGGCGACAGCCAGCTGGTCTTCGTCGACACGCCGGGCCTCTTCCGCCCGCGCCGCCGGCTGGATCGCGCCATGGTCGCGGCGGCCTGGGGCGGGGCGGCGGATGCCGATATCATCGTCCTGCTGGTCGAGGCGCATCGCGGCGTGACCGAAGGGGTGGAACGGATCCTCGAAAACCTCTCGGAGGTGATCGGCGACCGCCCCGTGGCGCTGGCGATCAACAAGATCGACCGGGTGAAGGCCGACGCGCTGCTGGGGCTGACAAAGGACCTGAACGAACGCTTCTCCTTCGTCGAGACCTTCATGATCTCGGCCGAGAAGGGGCATGGCGTGAAGGACCTGCGCCAGTGGCTCGCCGCCAAGCTGCCCGAAAGCCCCTGGCTCTACCCCGAAGACCAGATCGCGGACCTGCCCATGCGCATGATCGCCGCCGAAATCACCCGCGAGAAGCTGACCCTGCGCCTGCACCAGGAACTGCCCTACCAGCTGACGGTCGAGACCGAGAGCTGGGAAGAGCGCAAGGACGGCTCGGCCCGGATCGACCAGGTGATCTATGTCGCGCGGGACGGACATAAGGGCATCGTGCTGGGCAAGAAGGGCGAGACGATCAAGACGGTGTCGACCCAGGCCCGCGAAGATCTGGAGGAGTTCCTGGGCCGCAAGGTGCACCTGTTCCTGCAGGTGAAGGTGCGCGAGAAATGGATGGACGAGGCGGAGCGCTATTCCGAGATGGGGCTCGATTTCAAGGACGGCGGGGAGTGAGGCAGGGGCTTTTCATGACCTCCGGTTCTGAAGTGCCGTGTGAGCCCTGCCCCCCGAAGCTGTCCTGTCAACGAGCCGGCACGCTCGAACGATGCGCCAAGGGCAGCCGGGCCGGCGACCTGAACGACGCGCGGCCCTATGTGGCGAGGTTCGATGCAGGGTGCCTCTTGTCAAACCGGCTTCCTCGAAACCCGAGATCTCAGCGCCGCAGGGCTCAAAACACCTCTCGCCGATATCGCCCCGCAGGGGCGCCACCGACACCCCGCCCCGCAGGGGCGCCTCCCCCGGCCCGGCCCGAAGGGCCGCCTCCGCCCGAAGGGCGCCCCGCATGCGCCTGACCACCTCCTTTTGGGTCTCCGCCTACCGCCAGATCCTGTCGCTCAACGGCATCCCCGCCTTCGTCACCGCCCATGGCGACGACACCGCCGGCGCCGTCCTCATCAAGCTCAACACCCTCGACGGCACCGCCACGCTCTACCAGCGCAGCGTCGATCTCATGACCGGCAACCGCAAGTGGATCGAACTCGCCCAGGGCCCGGAACCCGACGTCGACGCCTCTGTCACGAAACAGCGCGGCTTTGATCCCGACCTCTGGGTGATCGAGGTCGAGGACCGCCGCGGCCGCCACTTCCTTGACGATCCGGCGCTGGAATAGCCCATGGACTGGCGCGACACCGGTATCCTCCTGCGCACCCGCAAACACGGCGAGACCTCGGTGATCCTCGATGTCTTCACCGAAACCCGCGGCCGCCATGCCGGTGTCCTGCGCGGCGGCACCTCGCGCAGGATCGCGCCCAGCCTGCAGCCCGGCGCCCAGCTTGACGTCGCCTGGCGCGCCCGGCTCGAAGATCACATCGGCGCCTACACGGTCGAGCCCATCCGCTCCCGCGCCGCCAACGCGCTCTCGGGGCGCCTGGCGCTCGCCGGGCTGAACGCCGTCACCGGCCTGCTTGCCTTCTGCCTGCCCGAACGCCAGCCCCATGCCGCGCTTTACACCCGCACCGAACGCCTGCTGGATCTGCTCGGCCAGGACGAGGTCTGGCCGCTGGCCTACCTGCAATGGGAACTTGCCCTGCTGGACGAGATGGGCTTCGGCCTCGACCTGACGCGCTGCGCCGTCACCGGCGCCACCGACGGGCTGATCGGCGTCTCGCCCCGCACCGGCCGCGCGGTGACGGCCGAGGGCGCCGGAGACTGGGCCGAACACCTGCTGCCCCTGCCGCCCTGCCTGCGCGGACAGGGCGAGGCGGAGGATGCCGAGATCGCCGAGGCGCTCACCGCCACCGGCTATTTCCTCGACCGGCACCTCGCGCCCGAACTGGGCGACAAGCCCCTGCCGGAGGCCCGCGCCCGCCTCATGGCGGCCTTCGCCCGCAGGCTCTGAGCGCGCTCACTCGCGCTCACTCGGCGGCGCGGAACACCATCTCGTCGCCGTCCTCGGACCGCAGCACCATCACGTCGTCCAGAACCTCGACCTCGCGCATCGTTTTCAGCGCCTGGAAGAACGTCCGCTCGGCCGCATCCTCGGGGCACATCATGCGCGTCGACATGATCGGCCCGGGCTCAAAGGACGGATAGGCCGCCTCCATCGCGCCGGTGTAGCTGTTGCAGGGCGCCTTGCCCGCGATGCGCCCGTCCTCGGACACGATCAGCGTGGCCTCCGCGGTGAAGGGCTCTCCGCCGATGGCCTCCAGCACCCAGGTCCGGTCGCCGGCATGGGTGTGCAGGCTGTCCGCCGCAAAGGCGGTGCCGGCCAGCAGGGACAGGGTCAGGGCGGTCAGGATGCGTTTCATGATGGGTCCTCCGATGATCTCCGCAACAGCGCGCAGGACATGGGGCCCGCGCCACCGGTGTTTCAAGGACGCCCCGTCCGCCCGTGGCGGCGGCGCGACGTCACGTGGCCCGTGACGCCACGTCCCGACCCAGGGGCCGCGCGCGCCCATGCTCCGTCCTGCATCCGGACCGGTCAAGGCTTTTCCAGCATCCCCTTGGCCACCAGGTCCAGCGCCGTTTCCCGGATCGATTCCGGGGCCGAGATGAACTCCATCCCCATGTCCGCCCGCGCCCGGCGGTTCGACATCGGATAGCTCTTGCCCCAGCCGGCGGCCATCGCCCGCGCCTCGGGCCGGAAGACGCCGGCCAGCTTCAGCATCAGCTTCGGCACCTTCCGCGCCGGCACCGGGCGGTCCGGGCAGGTCTCGCGCAGAAGCTCGGCGATCTCGATCCAGTTCATCTGGCTTTCGCTGCAGATGTACCGCTTGCCCTCGGTCACGGGCAGATCCATCGCCAGCACATGCATCCGGGCCGCGTCGCGCACGTCGACGATGGGCAGGTTGACGTTCGGCAGCCCCGGGTCCACCCCGTCGAGCAGCCGCGCCACGATGTTGAGCGACGATGGCACCTTGCCCTTGCTCAGCGGCGGGCCCATCACGAAGGCCGGGTTGATCGTGGTGACCTTCGCCTCCGGCGCCTCGGTCTCCACCCACTCCCACAGCGCGCGTTCCGACAGGGTCTTGGACTTCGAATAATTGTTCGCGTTCGGCCGGTTCGGATCCGACCAGTCGCTTTCGTCGAAATCCTCGCCGTTGTCATGGCCCGGCGCGCCCATGATCGCCGCGATGGACGAGGTCACGATGATCCGCCGGATGCCGCTGGCGTAAGCCGCCTTGCAGGCCCGCAGCGTGCCGCCGATGGCGGTGGTGATGAAATCCTCGCCGATCTCGCCCTTGCCGTCGGGCACCGGCGAGGCGGTGTGCATCACCACGTCCACGCCCTCCATCGCTTCCATCCAGCCGTCGTTGGCGTCCATGTCCAGCTCCACCAGCCGCAGCCGGTCGAGCGTGGCTGGATCGGCCAGCTTCTCCGCCAGCGCCGCGCGCAGCTCGGTTTCGGACGACAGGCTGCGCACCGATCCGACGACGGAATGCCCCGCCTCCAGCAGCTGAAGCACGATATGGCGTGCGATGAAGCCGGTCGCGCCGGTGACGAGAACAACGTGTTGGGTCATGAAATACCGTCCGATCCGAAAACTGCCGCCACCCTAGCAAAAGCGCCCGTGAATGCGAGCGCCTCCGGGCGGCGGGGCCGCAGGGGGCGCCGATTGTCGCCGCCTCGGCGGGGATCTATGATGCCCCGATCATCACGGGAAGGGGCGGGGCCCATGGAAAACATCTACGGCGATCTGAGGCAGCTGGGCAGCGACACCCGCCTGCCCGAAAGCCCCGAGGCCGCCGAGCTGGAGCGTGTCCCCAACCCGCAGTCCGACGTGGCCTATTGCGTCCGCTTCACCGCGCCCGAATTCACCTCGCTCTGCCCGATGACCGGCCAGCCCGATTTCGCGCATCTGGTGATCGACTACGTGCCCGGCGGCTGGCTGGTCGAAAGCAAGTCGCTGAAGCTCTACCTCGGGTCCTTCCGCAACCACGGCGCCTTTCACGAGGATTGCACGATCTCGATCGCCCGCCGTCTGGTGGATTTCCTCGATCCGCAATGGCTGCGCATCGGCGGCTACTGGTACCCGCGCGGCGGCATCCCGATCGACGTGTTCTGGCAGACGGGTCAGACGCCTTCGGATGTCTGGATCCCCGACCAGGGCGTGCCGCCCTATCGCGGACGCGGCTGACGCGACCTGCGGGGCAGGGGGGCGTTGCACGGCGCCCGCTCCATGAACTTTTCTGCGCCTGCACAGCCCGCCGGTTTCTGCAGGTGCAAATCCCCGCAAGGCCACCATTCGCCCCCCCCGATCAGGGCCGGTTCACCACCAAATCCCCGCCGATTTCGCTTTGTACAAAACGGACAAAAGCCCCCGAGGGGGCTTTTGAGATTTGTACAAAACGGTCAATTCAGCCCAGCAGGCGCCGGGCGATGACCTGGGCCTGGATCTCGGCGGCCCCTTCGAAGATGTTCAGGATCCGCGCATCGCACAGCACGCGGCTGATCTTGTATTCCATCGCAAAGCCGTTGCCGCCGTGGATCTGCAACCCGTTGTCCGCCGCCGCCCAGGCGATGCGTGCGCCCAGCAGCTTGGCCATCCCGGCCTCGACATCGCAGCGATGGCCCTGGTCCTTTTCGAAGGCCGAGTAATAGGTCAGCTGCCGCGCGATGGTCGTCTCCACAGCCATCATCGCCAACTTGTTGGCAACACGGGGAAATTCTATCAGAGACTTGCCGAATTGCTTGCGGTCCTCGGCATATTGCATCGAAATGTCCAGCGCCGATTGCGCCACCCCGATGGCACGTGCGGCGGTCTGGATCCGGGCGCTCTCGAAGGTCTCCATCAGCTGCTTGAAGCCGCGGCCTTCTTCGCCGCCCAGCAGGTTCTCGCCCTTCACGTGGAAGTTGTCGAACCCCAGCTCGTATTCCTTCATGCCGCGATAGCCCAGCACCTCGATCTCGCCGCCGGTCATGCCCTCGGTCGGGAAGGGCTCTGCATCCGTACCCGGCGTCTTCTCCGCCAGGAACATGGAAAGCCCTTTGTAATCAGTGGTTTCCGGGTCCGTCCGCGCCAGCAGTGTCATGACGTGCGTGCGCGCGGCATGGGTGATCCAGGTCTTGTTCCCGGTCACCCTGTAATCGCCGTTCTCGTCCTTCACTGCCCTTGTCCGCAGGCTCCCAAGGTCCGATCCGGTGTTCGGCTCGGTGAAAACGGCGGTCGGCAGGATCTCTCCGCTGGCCAGTTTCGGCAGCCATTTCGCCTTCTGCTCCTCGGTGCCGCCGGCCATGATCAGCTCGGCCGCGATCTCCGACCGCGTGCCAAGGCTGCCCACGCCGATATACCCGCGCGACAGCTCCTCCGACACCACGACCATCGACGCCTTGGACAGCCCGAAGCCGCCGTGCTCTTCGGGAATGGTCAGGCCAAAGACGCCCATTTCCGCAAGCTCTTCAATGACTTCCATCGGGATAAGCTCATCCTTCAGGTGCCATTCGTGGGCAAAGGGTTCCACCTTGTCGACGGCATAGCGGCGGAACTGCTCCCGGATCATCTCCAGCTCTTCGTCGAGCCCCGACGCCCCAAAGATCGTCTCGGCCCGCCGGTCGCGCATCAGCGCCACCAGCCGCAGCCGCGCCGCCTGGCTGTTGCCCTTCTGGCTCAGCTCCATCACCGGCTCGATCATCAGCCCGCGCATGTCGTCCTGGCTCAGCCCAAGGTCCTGAAGCCGCAGGATTTCTCCCTGGCTCATCGGGATCCCGCCGTAGATCTGCCAGAGGTATTCGCCAAAGGCGATCTGGTGGATCAGCTGCTCCATCTCGCCGAACCTGCCGTCGCGCTCCAGCTTCTCTGCCCAGGCCTGCATCTGCTGCAGCACCTGCACGTAGGTCGCCAGCCACGCAAATCCGTGCGCCGCGGTCTGATGCGCCTCCACCAGCTTCGCCGAAACCCGGTCCCCCTCGCTGACCATCGCCCGCACCCTCGCGCGCGCGACCCCAAGGATCTCCTCCGCCGGCGTCACCGCCGCCTTCGTAAGCGTCAGAAGGTCCGGCAGCAGCGCCTGGTCCTCGACAATCGGGTCCTGTCCGTCATGAGCCATGTTCACATCCTCTTACCGCGCGCCCGGGTGTAGGGCCTTCGCAGGTGCAGCGCAAGAAAAATTCTTTGTGACCTGCGTTTGTTGCGGAAAATTACGCAGCCGATTTCCTGCGGCATCCGCCAGCCCGGAGTGCTAAAGCCACCCACATGGCCGAGCTCTTTCCCTTCCTCACACCCTCGCAAATGATACTGGCCTTCATGGTGGGTCTTCTGGCCGGAACCGTGAAGGGGCTGGTGGGCTTTGCCATGCCGATGGTGCTGGTCTCCGGCCTAAACCTTTTTCTTCCAACGGATATTTCCCTGGCGGGGCTGATCCTGCCGACCCTGGTCACCAACGGGATCCAGGCCTTGCGGCAGGGTCTGGCGGCGGCCTGGTCCTCGGTGAAACGGTTCCGGCTGTTTCTGGGAATCGGGGCAATCTTCCTGTTTTCCAGCGCCCAGCTCGTGCGCATCCTGCCGGGTGACGTGATGCTTCTGATGATCGGCATCCCGATCACCCTCTTCGCCGCATCGCAGCTACTGGGCCGCGAGGTCCGCCTTCAGTCCCCCAATGCCCGGACCGAGGCGATCGTCGCCGCCGTCGCCGGCTTCATCGGCGGCTTCTCCGGCGTCTGGGGCCCGCCTACGGTGGCCTACCTGACCGCGCTGAACACCGAGAAATCAGAGCAGATGCGCGTCCAGGGCGTGATCTACGGCATGGGCGCCGTCGCGCTGGTGGCCGCACACCTGACCTCGGGCGTGCTGCGCCCCGAAACGCTGCCCTTCTCGGCGGTGATGGTCGTCCCCGCGGTCACCGGCCTGATGATCGGCCAGGCCCTGCACGACCGCATCGACCAGCGCGTCTTCCGCAAGGCCACGCTGGCAGTCCTCACCGTCGCCGGCTGCAGCCTCATCCTGCGCGGCCTTTCGGGCTAAGCGCCACGCCCCTGCTTCTTCTTGGCTGAAATACCTCCGGGGGAGTCCTCCAGCGGAGGACGGGGGCAGAGCCCCCAAAGAAAACGGGCGCCCCAAGTGGGACGCCCGCCAATTCCTTGAAACCGTTCAGCTTCAGCCGATCGCCACGGCCTTTACGTCGTCGTCGATAAAGGGATCGTACTGCGCGAAGTTGTCGGCGAACATCTGCACCAGCTTGGTCGCCTGCGCGTCATAGCCCTCCGGATCGCCCCAGGTGCGGCGCGGATCCAGAAGCAGGTCCGGCACGCCCGGCACCGAGACCGGCACTTCGAAGCCGAAGTTCGGATCCTTGCGGAAGGTCACCTTGCCAAGGCTGCCGTCCAGCGCCGCGGTCAGCAGCGCGCGGGTCGCCTTGATCGGCATGCGCGAGCCGGTGCCATAGGCGCCGCCGGTCCAGCCGGTGTTAACCAGCCAGCAGGTCGCGCCGTGCTGGGCGATCTTCTCGCGCAGCAGGTTGCCATAGACTTCCGGACGCCGCGGCATGAAGGGCGCGCCGAAGCAGGTCGAGAAGGTCGGCTGCGGCTCGGTCACACCACGCTCGGTCCCGGCGACCTTGGCGGTGAAGCCCGACAGGAAGTGGTACATCGCCTGCGCCGGCGTCAGCCGCGCGATCGGGGGCAGGACCCCGAAGGCGTCGCAGGTCAGCATAATCACGTTCTTCGGATGGCCGCCGAGGCCGGTCGAGGACGCGTTCGAGATATACTCCAACGGATAGGCGCACCGCATGTTGGCGGTCAGGCTGTCATCCTCGAAATCAAGCTCCTTGGTCTCGGGATCGAAGACCATGTTCTCGATGATCGTGCCGAACTTCTCGGTCGTTGCGTAGATTTCCGGCTCGGCCTCGGGGTTGAGGCTGATGGTCTTGGCATAGCAGCCGCCTTCGAAGTTGAAGGTGCCGCGATCCGACCAGCCGTGTTCGTCGTCGCCCAGCAGGACGCGCGCCGGATCGGCCGACAGCGTCGTCTTGCCGGTGCCCGAAAGCCCGAAGAAGACGGCGGTGTCCACCGGGTTGCCCGGCGCATGGTTGGCCGAGCAGTGCATCGGCATGATGCCCTTCTCGGGCAGCAGGTAGTTCAGCAGCGAGAAGATCGATTTCTTGTTCTCGCCGGCATACTCGGTGTTGCCGATCAGGATGAGCTTCTTGGCGAAGTTCATCGCGATCACCGTCTCGGACCGGCAGCCGTGCCTGGCCGGATCGGCCTTGAAGGTCGGGCAGTTGATCACCGTGTAATCGGCCACGAAACTGTCCAGATCCTCGCGGTCGGGACGGCGCAGCATGTGGCGGATGAACAGGCTGTGCCAGGCAAGTTCCGTGATCATCCGGCAGTGGATCGACTGGGCCGGATCGGCCCCGCCGACGAGGTCCTGCACAAAGTAGTCTCGGCCCTTCATGTGCTCCAGCATGTCGGCATGCAGCTGGTCGAAGGCCTCGGGCTCCATCGCGGCGTTGTTTTCCCACCAGATGTTGTCGGCAACGTCCGCGGTCTTGACGATGTGCTTGTCCTTGGGCGACCGGCCGGTGAACGTTCCGGTTGTCACCAGAAGCGCCCCTCCGCGGCCAAGCGTGCCTTCCTCCCTCTTGAGCGCGACTTCGACGAGATCGGACTCGATGAGGTTGTAATAGACGGCGCCCAGCCCCTCGATCCCTTGATCTTCGAGGCGAAACTGCGGGTTAACCCGTCCCGTTGTCATGAGCATGTCTCCTGTGGTCCGACATCACATTGTCGAAAAAAATCTAGCCATATTGGGCGGTTGCCCAATTTCCTAAGTATGACATCGAGGTCTTAGCACGAGGCTGTCGGCGATGAACAGCGCCCGAGAGAGGGGTTAGCGCCACCAAAGCGATCTTTAGCGCAACCATCTTTCTGACGGTCACTCAAGAGTCGCCAGACCTGTGGTTGTTCAGCACCTGATAAGAGTTTTTTGGTCAAATATGCGAAGTATACAGCGTGATTCGCACAATGTGATTGATTCGACCGGACGAGCGCGATCATAATGCCAGAAAAAGAACACGTTTGAGCAGTATGAGGGCCAACCCACATGTCCAAGATCGCTCTGGTCGACGACGACAGAAACATTCTGACGTCCGTATCTATGACCCTCGAAGCCGAGGGCTTCGAGGTAGAAACCTATAACGACGGCCAGGCCGCACTGGATGCTTTCAACAAGAAGCTGCCCGACATGGCCGTTCTGGACATCAAGATGCCGCGCATGGACGGGATGGACCTGCTGCAGCGCCTGCGTCAGAAAAGTACTATGCCAGTAATTTTCCTGACATCCAAGGACGATGAGATCGACGAGGTGCTCGGTCTGCGGATGGGCGCCGATGACTACGTGAAAAAGCCGTTTTCCCAACGCCTTCTGGTCGAACGGATTCGCGCGCTTTTGCGCCGCCAGGATGCCGTGGCCGGGGATACGGTGGGCGAAGGCCCCGAGGCCAAGGTGATGGAACGCGGGCATCTGCGCATGGATCCGCTGCGCCACGCGGTGACCTGGAAGGGCAACGATGTCTCTCTCACGGTCACCGAATTCCTGCTTTTGCAGGCCCTGGCCCAGCGGCCCGGCTTTGTCAAAAGCCGCGATCAGCTGATGGATGTCGCCTATGACGATCAGGTTTACGTGGACGATCGTACCATCGACAGCCACATCAAGCGCCTGCGCAAGAAGATGCGGACCGCCGACCCGGACTTCTCGGCGATCGAGACGCTCTATGGGATCGGCTACCGTTACAACGAAGAATAAAGATATATCATGAGCTTCGCGGACAGAGGCTTTCTGCGCGATATTTCGGGATCGGCCCGGTCGCCGAAATCGACGAAGTCGTTTCGGGGAGCCGGCAAAAAGACCAGCAAACAGGCCCGCCCGGCGCACCGCGTCGGGGATGTCATGCTGGGCGACGACTGGGTTGCGCCGGAAACCTCGGCCGAGGTCGAGCTGCGCGACAAGCGGGCGCGGCGGGGGCCGTTTTCCCTGCGGGCGTCGCCTCTGACGCGCAAGATCATCACCTTCAACCTTATCGCGCTGACGATCCTCTTTGCGGGGATCCTGTACCTCAACGTCTCGCGCAATGACCTGGTGCGGCAGCGCGCCAATTCGCTGGTGGCGGAATCGCAGCTGATCGCCGACGTGTTCGAGGCGCAGCTGCCCACCGGTGCGCCGGTCAACCTGGCCGCCGGGGACGGGGTGCAGGTGCAGGCGGTGCTGGACCGGCTGAACCTGCGCAACGGGCTGGCGGTGCATGTTTTTGACACAAACCAGGTCCAGGTGGGCGATGTGCTGGCCACGGACCAGAGCCCGGCGCTGAGCGCCCTGGCCCCGTCCGAAGAGACGCACACGCCGCTCAGCGACGTGCTTGCCGCCGTGGGCAAGACCGTCTCGGGCTTCCTGTCGCCCAGTTCCGGCACAGCCGTCCCCTCGCTGGAGGATCAGCTGCGCGGCATGCTGCCCGCGGCGCTGGCCGGCACCACACGGGTTCAGACCGGGATCGACACGGCCGGCGGCACCGTCTTTTCGGCGGTCACCCCGATCCTGCAGGGCGATACCGTCGTCGGTGTGGTCGCCGCCGCCAGCCCCTCGGGCGAGATCGACGCGCTGGTGCGCAGTGAACGCGAACGGGTGCTGCAGCTGTTCCTGGTGATCCTGCTGGTCTCGGTCGGGCTGTCGCTGGTGCTGGCCTCGACCATCGCCAACCCGCTCAGCGACCTGGCCGCCGCGGCCGAGCTGGGGCGTGACAAGAACGCGCGCCGGATGAACCCGGGCCGCATCCGCATCCCCGATCTGACCGCGCGCCCCGACGAGATCGGCCGCCTGTCGGGCGCGCTGCGCGGCATGGTGACGGCGCTCTACAACCGGATCGACAGCAACGAACAATTCGCCGCCGACGTGGCGCATGAAATCAAGAACCCGCTGGCCAGCCTGCGGTCGGCGGTGGGCACGCTGCGCCTGGTCAAGCGCGAGGAGCAGCGCGAGAAGCTGCTTGACGTGATCGAACATGACGTGCGTCGCCTGGACCGGCTGGTCAGCGACATCTCCAACGCCTCGCGGCTCGACAGCGAACTGGTGAAGGAAGAGGAAGAGGCGTTCGACCTGGTCCGCATGCTGGACAACCTCAACCAGTACCTGGGCGAGGACGCGCGGTCGAAGGGGATCGACTACATTTCCGACATGCCGAAGGAAGAGATCCAGGTCACCGGGCTCGAGGCGCGACTGGCGCAGGTCTTCGTGAACCTGATCACCAACGCGGTTTCCTTCTGCGAGGATGGCGACGCGATCCGCGTCTGGGCGCGCAAACGGCAAAGCCGGGTGATCGTGGTGGTCGAGGACACCGGCCCCGGCATCCCGGAGGAGGCGCTGACCAAGATCTTCAAGCGCTTCTACTCGCAGCGCCCGCAGGAGCATTTCGGCAACAATTCCGGCCTTGGCCTCGCGATCTCCAAGCAGATCGTGGAGGCCCACGGCGGCGTGATCTGGGCCGAGAACATCCGCCCGACAGAGGCCGACATCACCTCGGAACCGCTTGGCGCGCGCTTTGTGGTGGGCCTGCCGGTCTGATCGCCGACGGCATGGCCGCGGTGTGAGGAACGTGGTCCGGCAGGTGCGGGGCTGGCCTAAGGACAGGCTTGACCGGACAACGCCTCAGACCTGCTCGGATCGGTCTCCCAGGCCATATGGCGTCTGGTCACCGTCCCGGGCGTGGCTATGATCGCGCCATGTCCTCTCCGCTCTCCGGCAACGAAATCCTGCATGCCTCTTGCGTCGCGATCAATGATCGCGCGGTTTTGATCCTTGGCCCCTCGGGGTCGGGGAAATCGACCCTGGCGCTGCAGCTCATGGCCTATGGTGCCCGGCTGGTGGGCGATGACCGGATCCGCCTGTCGGTCGAGGGCGGCGCTTTGGTGGCGTGGCCGGGGCCGGGGCTGTCCGGGCTGATCGAAGCGCGCGGCATGGGGATCCTGCGCGCGGATCGGGCGGCGGAGGAGCCGATGGATATCAGTGACTTGCCCGGGGCCGAGACCGGCGCGGGGCGCAGCGCCTGCCGAGCGGATGACGGCCGGGGGCCGGCGCCGGGCACAGCTGGTGCTGCGCCTGTGCCACGGGCCGGGGGCGCGGGCATCGGGCACGCTGCGGCCCGCGTCGTCTGCGTCGTGGATCTCGACCGATCCGAGGCAGAGCGGATGCCGCCCTCCCGCCACATGTCCCTGCTGGGACAATCCGTTCCCTTGTTCTACCGTGCGGAGGGGGCACATTTCGCCCCAGCTCTCCTCCAGTTCCTCAAAGCCGGACGCCACGCCCCGTCATGACCCAGCCTGACCTCTCTCCGCCGCCGCCCACCACCCAGCTCGTGCTTGTCACCGGGCCCTCCGGCGCCGGGCGCTCCACCGCGATCCGGGTGCTGGAAGACAACGGGTTCGAGACGATCGACAACCTGCCGCTGGGCCTGGTGCCCCGCCTGCTGGACGGGCCGGCGCATGACCGGCCGCTGGGGCTGGTGGTCGACGCCCGCAACCGCGACTTCACCACCACCTCGCTTCTGGCGACGATCTCGCTCCTGCAGGCGCGGCGGGATCTGCAGCTGACGGTGCTTTACCTCGATTGCCGGCCCGAGGTGCTGCTGCGCCGCTATTCCGAGACCCGCCGCCGCCACCCGCTGGCCCCGGCCGAGGGGCCCGAGACGGGCATCGCGCGCGAGCTTGACCTGCTGGAACAGGTGCGCGACCGCGCCGACCTGGTGATCGACACCTCCGAGATCAACGTGCACCAGCTGCGCGCCGAGGTGGAGAAGGCGCTGGCCCCGGGCGGCAGCCGCAACCTGGCGGTGACGGTGCACTCCTTCTCGTACAAGCGCGGCCTGCCCATGGGCATCGACATGGCCTTCGATTGCCGCTTTCTGCGCAACCCCTACTGGCAGCCCGCCCTGCGCCCCCATGACGGCCGCGACGCCGATGTCGCGACCCACGTGGCGGGCGACCCGCGCTACCCTGAATTCCGAACCAAAGTGCTGGATCTGACACGGTTTTTGTTGCCGGCCTACGTGGACGAGGGGAAGTCTCACTTTTCCGTCGCATTCGGTTGTACCGGCGGGCAACATCGCTCTGTGATGCTGGCCGAATCCGTGGGCGCGACCCTTGCGGAGGAGGGCTGGCAAGTGTCAATTAGACACCGCGAGCTGGAACGCCAGCGCTGAAAGTGAGACCGGGTTGATCGGAATTGTGATCGTGGCACATGGGGGGCTGGCCAGAGAGTATCTGGCCGCGCTCGAGCACGTGATCGGATCCCAGACCGGCATCCGGGCGATCTCGATCGAGCCGGATCACGACCGCGAGGCCAAGCAGCGCGAGATCATCGCCGCCGCGAACGAGGTCGACCAGGGCGACGGGGTCGTCGTGGTGACCGACCTGTTCGGCGGCTCGCCGTCGAATCTGTCGCTGAACGCGTGCAAGGCGCGCAACCGGCGTATCCTGTACGGCGCGAATCTGCCGATGTTGCTGAAACTTGCCAAAAGCCGTCATATCCCCGTGCAGGATGCCGTCCAGGGCGCCATGGAGGCCGGGCGGAAATACATAAACACGCAGAATATCTGCCAGGACAGGTAGGGATGTATGACCCGTCGGACTTTGGAAATCGTCAACGAAAAGGGCCTGCACGCAAGAGCCTCGGCCAAGCTTGTCGAGGTGGTGGAACGGCATGACGCCACGGCCGAGGTGTCGCGGGATGGCTTGTCTGCATCAGGCGACAGTATTATGGGTCTTTTGATGTTGGCAGCGTCCAAGGGAACGACTATTGACGTCGAAACGTCCGGACCCGATGCCGAAAAGCTGGCCGATGCGCTTGCCGCGCTCGTGGCGGACAAGTTCGGAGAAGGGTACTGAGGGACTTGTGCCCGACAGATGACAACGATGGTGACAGCACCGTGGTAGACAGCTTTCACACCAGCCGGCCCATGCGCGCGAATGCCCCGGCCCCGAAACAGGGGCAGGTGGACTTTCGCAAGTACGACCGCCGCAGCCTGTCCTATGCCAGCACGTTCGAAGACCCGTGGAAAGCCTCGTGCATCCGCGCGATCGAGCTGTTCACCGGCAAGCTGACGATCCTGCGCCTGATCCGCAAGTTCGAGAAGCTGGGCGCCCCGCGCGGCCAGGCCTTCTGGCGCGCCTGCCTGGACGTCATGGGGATCGAACTGACGACCCCGCAGGAACAGCTGGACCGGATCCCGAAGGAAGGCCCCGTGATCGTGGTGGCCAACCACCCGCACGGCATGGTCGACGGCATGATCTTTGCCGACCTGATCGGCCGGGTGCGGCCCGATTACCGGATCCTGACGCGCTCGCTGCTGACCGATATCGACGAAGAGGCCGGGTCGTTCATGATCCCGGTGCCCTTCCCGCATGACCAGGACGCACAGCGCAAGATGGTCGAGATGCGGGCGCGGGCGATGGACCACCTGGCCGAGGGCGGGGTGGTGGCGTTGTTCCCGTCGGGCGTGGTGGCGCATTCCGAAAGCTGGTGGGGCCCGGCGATCGAGGCCGAGTGGAACCCCTTCACGGCGAAGATGATCCGCCGCTCGGGCGCGACCGTGGTGCCGATGAAATTCCCTGGCGCCAATTCGCGGATCTACCAGATCGCCAACCAGATCTCGCCGATCCTGCGCCAGGGGCTTCTGCTGCACGAGATCGTGCATTCGCTGAACAAGCCGCAGGGGCCGATTGTGGGCCACCCGCTGCCCGATGAGGACGTGAAGGGCTGGGAAAACGATCCCCGCGGCTTCATGACCTGGCTGCGCGAGCACACGCTGAACCTGAAGAACTGAGCCGGCCCGGCCGGTAAGGAAAGGACACCCCGGCGCCATCGAGGTCGCCGGGGTTTTGCAGTCTGGCGCCAATTTTCTTCCAAGAAAATTGTCAAAATTCTTCAAGGAATTTTTGGTGCCTAGCGGGTCGGGACCGGGACCTCGCCGCGATAGTCGTAGAAGCCGCGCTGGGTCTTGCGGCCCAGCCAGCCGGCTTCGACATACTTGGTCAGCAACGGGCAGGGACGGTACTTGGTATCGGCCAGCCCGTCGTGCAGGACGTTCATGATCGCGAGGCAGGTGTCCAGGCCGATGAAGTCCGCAAGCTCCAGCGGCCCCATGGGATGGTTCGCGCCCAGCTTCATCGATTCGTCGATCGACTGCACGTTCCCGACCCCTTCATACAGGGTGTAGACCGCCTCGTTGATCATCGGCATCAGGATCCGGTTTACGATGAAGCCGGGGAAATCCTCGGCGCTGGCGGCCGTTTTGCCCAGGTTCTTCACCACCTCGTGGCAGGCCTTGTAGGTCGCGTCGTCCGTGGCGATGCCGCGGATCAGTTCGACCAGCTGCATCACCGGCACCGGGTTCATGAAATGGAACCCCATGAAGCGTTCGGGCCGGTCCGTGCGGCTGGCCAGCCGGGTGATCGAGATCGAGGAGGTGTTCGAGGTCAGGATCGTCTCGGGCTTCAGATGCGGTACGAGGTCCTCGAAGATCGCCTGCTTGACCGTTTCGCGTTCGGTCGCGGCCTCGATCACCAGGTCGGTCTGGCCCAGGTCAGGCAGCTTCATCGTGGTGCGGATGCGGGCCAGCGTGGCGTTCATGTCCTCTTCGCTGACCTTGCCGCGACCGACCTGCCGGGCAAGGTTGCGGCTGATCGTGTCGGTCGCCTTGTCCAGCGCCTGCTGGCTGATGTCGTTGAGCATGACATCATACCCGGACAGCGCCATCACATGAGCGATGCCGTTGCCCATCTGCCCGGCGCCGATCACACCAATTGTCCGGATGCTCATGGTTCGCGTCTCCTGTGCGGATTTTCCCGGCACCATAGCTTGGTCCGCCAATCTCGCAAGTGCAGCATCGCGGGCGGGCCGCAATGACGACTGCGGGGCTTAGGGAAATCGAAATCTCTCTGAGTCAAAGGTGGATGCGGGTGAGACTTTTATGGTGGGACAAGATGAGCTTTGAACGCTCGGGTGCCACGGCATTGGATTACGAGATCTGCCGCTACGGCGTGTCTCGGCTGCATTTCCGTGGACCGAAACGGGACCTCGACGGGCCCTACGTCGCCTTTCTGGGCGGAACGGAAACCTTTGGCCGGTGCGTGCCCGTGCCTTTCCCGGCTCTCGTGGAGCAGGCGACGGGGCGCACCTGCGTGAACCTCGGCCAGAGCAATGCGGGGATCGACGCCTTCATCGGCGACCCCGAGGTGCCGCGCCTGCTGGCGGGCGCGCGGCTGTCGGTGCTGCAGGTGCCGGGCGCGACGAACATGTCGAACCGGTTCTATCGCGTGCACCCCCGCCGCAATGACCGGTTCCTCGATGCCTCGCCGATCCTGTCGTCGATATACCCGGACGTGGACTTCACGGAATTCACCTTCAACCGGCACATGCTGCAAAGCCTGAAAGCGCTGTCGGACGACCGGTTCCGCGTGGTCGAGGACGAACTGCGGACCGCTTGGTCGGCGCGGGTGCGCCTGTTCCTGCGAGGGCTGTCGTGCCCGTCGGTGCTGTTGTGGATCCGGGTGCGGACGGAGGATCCGTTGGGAGCGGATCCGCTGCTGGTGACGCGCGAGATGGTTGAGGACGTGTCGGACCTGGTCTGTGATGTGGTCGAGGTGAAGGTGGTGCCGGCGGGGGCGTCGGACGACTTCGCCGGGATGGTCGTGGGCCAGACGGAATGGCCGGTCGCGGGCCGGCTGATCGGGCCGTCGGCGCATGCCGAGATCGCGGCTGCGCTGAACCAGCTGGTGGGCTGAGCCCCGGCCATGAAAAAGGCCCGCCGGTGGGGCGGGCCTTGAAGCAGGTTTCGTGGCGGTGGGTTGGAAACCCACCCTACACGCGCGTCAGAGCTTTTCGACCAGTTCGGGAACGGCGGTGAAGAGGTCGGCGACCAGCCCGTAATCGGCGACCTGGAAGATCGGCGCCTCTTCGTCCTTGTTGATCGCGACGATGACCTTGCTGTCCTTCATGCCCGCAAGGTGCTGAATCGCGCCGGAAATCCCCACGGCAACGTAAAGATCCGGTGCCACGACCTTGCCGGTCTGGCCCACCTGCCAGTCGTTCGGGGCATAACCCGAATCGACCGCCGCGCGCGACGCGCCAACAGCGGCGCCCAGCTTGTCGGCCAGTTTCTCGATCAGCGCGAAATCCTCTTCCGAACCGACGCCGCGGCCGCCGGAGACGACGATGCCGGCCGAGGTCAGCTCGGGGCGGTCGCTCTCGGCCACCTTGTCCTCGACCCATTCCGACAGGCCGGGGTTCTCGGCGGCGCCGATGGTCTCGACCGTGGCCGAGCCACCGTCGCCGGCGGCGTCGAAGGTCGAGGTCCGGAAGGTGATAACCTTCCGTTCATCTTTCGACTTTACCGTCTGGATCGCGTTGCCGGCATAGATCGGGCGCTCGAACGTATCGGCATCCACCACGCCCGAGACGTCCGACAGGATCATCACGTCGAGGAGGGCAGCAACACGCGGCATCACGTTCTTCGCGTCCGTCGTGGCGGGCGCCACGATGTGGCTGTAATCGCCCGCGAGCGACACGATCAGCGCGGCGGTGGGTTCCGCCAGGCGGTGCCCCAGCGTGTCATCCTCGGCGACCAGCACCTTGGCCACGCCGTCGAGCTTGGCGGCGGCTTCGCCAGCCGCTGCGGCCGACGCACCGGCGCACAGGACAGTCACGTCGCCCAGGGATTTCGCAGCCGTCACCGCCTTGGCGGTGGCATCGAGAGAGAGTTCACCGGAGGTAACCTCGGCAAGCAGCAGAACAGCCATCAGACGATCCCCTTCTCTTTGAGTTTGGCCACCAGTGTATCCACGTCCGGCACCATCTCGCCGGCCTTGCGGGCTTCGGGTTCGGCCGTTTTCACGATCTCAAGGCGCGGGCTGACGTCGACGCCGTAATCCTCGGCGGTCTTCTCGTCGAGCGGCTTCTTCTTCGCCTTCATGATATTGGGCAGCGAGGCATAGCGCGGCTCGTTCAGGCGCAGGTCGACCGAGACGATCGCCGGCATCTTGACCTTGATGGTCTGCAGGCCGCCGTCGACCTCGCGGGTGACCATGGCGCTGTCGCCGTCGATGTTCACCTCGGAGGCGAAGGTCGCCTGGGACCAGCCCAGCAGAGCCGACAGCATCTGGCCGGTGGCGTTCATGTCGTTGTCGATCGCCTGCTTGCCGCAGAGCACGAGGCCCGGCTGCTCTTCGTCGATGATGCCCTTTAGGATCTTGGCGACGGCAAGCGGTTCGATATCGTTGTGCACGTCATCGGCGGCAACAACGAGGATCGCACGGTCGGCCCCCATGGCCAGCGCGGTGCGCAGTGTTTCCTGCGCCTGCTTCACGCCGATGGAAACGGCGACGATCTCTTCGGCGGCGCCTTTTTCCTTCAGGCGGATCGCCTCTTCGACGGCAATCTCGTCGAAGGGGTTCATCGACATCTTCACGTTGGCGAGATCGACACCGCTGCCGTCCGCCTTCACGCGGACCTTCACGTTGTAGTCGATCACGCGCTTGACAGGTACCAGTACCTTCATGCGGGCTCTCCTCTATTCGGCCAACGGCCCGACGTCGAATCGGACCTGACTGTGCTGGAGGTCTTGATAACGACCCCCCATCACCCGAAACAGCGCAAAATCGACGCTGTATCGACCCTCGACGCCGCGTTGGCGGCGCTGGCGTCCCCCGTGCCTGCCCCGGTGTCAAGGTCCGGGGGGCGATGACACCCCGGTTCGGGTCCGCCATGGCATGGCCGCGCGGGAACCGGCGTCAAATTCAGCGGTTTGCGCCCGGCGTCCACAGCACGTCGGCCTTGCCGTTGTCGTTGGCGACCCGCGCGGCGACGAAAAACCAGTCCGACAGGCGATTCAGGTAGCGCACGGCGTGGGGATTGACCTCTTCCTCTCCAGCCAGCTCCACCGCCAGCCGTTCGGCCCGGCGGGCCACCGTCCGGCAGACATGCAGATGCGCCGACAGCGCCGTGCCGCCGGGAAGAACGAAGCTGCGCAGAGGTTCCAGAACCACGTTCATCACGTCGATCTCGGCCTCCAGCCGCGTGGTCTGGGCCTCGACCATGCGCAGGGGCGGGTATTCGGCCGTCTCGTCGGCGGCCAGGTCCGGGCGGCAGAGATCCGCGCCCAGGTCGAAGAGATCGTTCTGGATCCGCGACAGCGCGACATCGGTTTCACCCTCGGCAACCTGGCGGGCCATGCCGACATGGGCGTTCAGCTCGTCCACGGTGCCATAGGCGGTGACGCGGGCGGCATGCTTGGCAACGCGCGTGCCATCGCCAAGCGCGGTGTCGCCCTTGTCGCCGGTGCGGGTGTAGATCTTGTTCAGGACGACCATGTCCAGTCTCCCAGGCCTGTCGTGAGTGGATGGGGTCCGAACCGGGTTCGGATCCGCGTTCAGAATTTCGTATAGACGTAGATCGCGATCAGCACGACCGCGATGAACTGCGCGATGATCCTGTAGCGCATCAGCTTGTTGGACCGTTCGCCGCGCTTGTCGCCGCTCTTGGCGAAATTGCCGAGGCCGAGCACCAGAACGACCACGACCGCCAGCATGGAGAAGACGATAAGCAGGAAGAAGGGGTCTTGGGTCATGGGACTGCCTTTCTTGGGTTGCCCGACATGTAGACCGGGACAGGGCAAAAGCGAACCGGGTCTTCGCCCCCGGTCCCCGTCCGGACAAGTCCGCAGGCTATATCCGGTCGATGATCCGGTCCACCACCCGCGTCGGCAGCAGCCGCATCAGGATCCCGGTGATCCAGGTCGCCGTGGTCACGTAATGGCGCGGCTTGGGGTGGTCGCTTTGCAGGATTTTCAGCAGCCGCTCCGACACGGCCGAGGCCGGCAGCTCGAACTGGTCCTTCGTTTCGGTCTCGGCATAAAGGCGGGGGACAAGCCCGGTCTCATACAGATCGCGCCGGGCCGAGGCCTTCCAGTCGATGTAGCGTTCGAACCAGGCCACGCCGTTGCGGCGGAACTTCGTGGTGATCGGCCCCGGTTCGATCAGGACCACCTTGATACCGCTGTCGCGCAACTCCAGCCGCAGGGTGTCGGTCAGCGCCTCCAGCGCGTGCTTGGTCGCGGCATAGGCCCCGCGAAACCGCATGAAGCCCAGCCCCAGCGCCGAGGAGCATTGCACGATATGGCCATGCCCCTGCGCCCGCATCACCGGAACGACGCGGCGCGTCAGCTCGTGCCAGCCGAAGAAATTCGCCTCGAAGATCGCGCGCAGCCCGTCGGTGGGCAGATCCTCGACCAGGCCCGACAGCGAATGGGCGCCGTTGTTGAACAGCGCATCCAGCCTGCCGCCGGTCGCCTCCAGCACCTCGGCCAGGGCGGCGTCGATGCTGGCCGGATCGGTGTAATCGAGGCGCGGGCTTTCGAATCCCATGGCGGCCAGCCGGTCGCAATCGGCCTGCTGGCGGCAGCTGGCGAAGACGCGCCAGCCGGCGGCCTTCAGGGTCTGGGCGGCATCAAGACCGATGCCCGAGGAGCAGCCGGTGATCAGGATGGATTTCATGAGAGGCGTCCGGGGCGCTGGGAAGGGGGCGGTCAGGGCGGTCTTGCGGGCAGGGCGGGCGCATGTCACGCGCAAAAACGCCGGCCCCCGAGGGAACCGGCGCATGAAGATCCTAGATCCGGGATTTCCGGCGGGTCAAGCCGAACCCGCCGTCCTGCAGCTCCGTCGGCCTATGGCGTAAGCCCCGTCGGCGGCCCCGTCAGCCCCCGGTCCGGGACAGCAGGTAATCCGCCATCCAGCCCACGGGCCCACCGTTGATCGGCCGCAGCTTGACCCAGCCGTCACCGGGATCGGCGAGGATCTCGACCTTCGTGCTGCGGTCGAGCTGTGCCAGCACCGAGTAGTTCGTGCCCGGACCGTTGCGCATGTTCACCCGGTTCCCATCGACCGCGCGGATGTCGCGCTGGTCCGAGATCACCTCGCGCGCCGGGGCACGGGCGGGATCGGGCGCCGAATTCACCGGGTTCGCCACCGCGGTTGCAAGTGTCGGGCGCACCGTCATGGAGTTGTCTTCCTCGGGGGCGCGATCCTGTACCAGCGGCGTGGCAAAGAGCGAGGGGTTGTCCGCCAGCGACACCAGCGTCACGCCGGGCGTCTCCATCGCGCTGTCGGCTTCGCCCGGGAAAAAGCCGGTGCCGGGCGTGGCGGCGGCAAGCACCGTTTGCGCGCCCGAGGCCGAGGCGGGCCGGATCCCGCCCTTGTTGGCTCCACCCGGATTGGCGATCTCTTCGCTGTCCACCGCGGCCATGGCCTCCTTGCGCGAGGCGCGGGAGCTTGTGACCTGCGGGAGCGTGGCGGTAGAGGAGGTGGCGGTAGAGGAGAGTGAGGCGGTCTTGATGCGGGCTGCGTCGTCCGACTCGAAGATCGGGCTTTCCGCGGCGGCCTGCTGTCTAAGTTCCGATCGTGGCACGAAATCGGCGCCGCCGCTCAGTTCGTAGAAAACAAAGGTCATCACGACCAGACACATCAGGACAAAAGGCACGTCACATCCCCCCCGGGATTTCTTGCTCGCCCGTCGTGGGCACTCGCTTGGACCGGAAACACCCATGGCAGCGGGGTAGTTCCGAAATTTTAGGCCAGCAGGCGATTCGCACCAACCGTCAATTTGTAGGCAATTTTGCCGATCCCCCTTTTATTCAAGGGTCTGAGGGGCTTCGGTCAGCAGATCACGGCGCCGTGATGACCGGGTGATCGTGGGGTCATCTTGGGGATTTACGCCCATCCTCTGGGGGCGTATCACCAGATCCATGAACGACAAGGTCGACGACCCCAATATGGACCCGGCGCCGCAAGGCGCCGTGCCAGAGCCGCTCCGCCGGGCCATCGGCGAGCGCTATCTCACCTATGCGCTGAGCACGATCATGCACCGCGCACTGCCCGATGCGCGGGACGGGCTGAAGCCGGTGCACCGGCGAATCCTCTACGCCATGCGCGAGCTGCGGTTGTCGCCCGACGGACGGTTCCGCAAGTCGTCCAAGATCTCGGGCGACGTGATGGGTAATTATCACCCGCACGGCGACGCCGCGATCTACGACGCGATGGCGCGGCTGGCGCAGGATTTCAACGTGCGCTACCCGCTGGTGGACGGGCAGGGCAACTTCGGCAACATCGACGGCGACAACCCGGCCGCCTCGCGCTACACCGAGGCGCGGATGACCGTCGTGGCCGAGGCGCTGCTGCGGGGCCTCGACGAGGATGCCGTCGATTTCCGGGACAATTACGACGGGACGCTGACCGAGCCCGCCGTGCTGCCGGCCGAGTTTCCGAACCTGCTGGCCAATGGCGCCGCGGGCATCGCCGTGGGCATGGCGACGAACATCCCGCCCCACAACATCGTGGAACTGGTCGACGCCTGCCTGCACCTGATCAAGACGCCGGATGCCCGCGACGACACGCTGCTGAACTACATCCCCGGCCCGGATTTCCCGACCGGCGGCACCATCGTGGAGCCGAAGGAGAGCATCGCCCAGGCCTATCGCACCGGCCGTGGCGCCTTCCGCCTGCGCTGCCACTACCATGTCGAGGATCTCGGCCGCGGCCAGTGGCAGATCGTGGTCACGGAAATCCCCTACCAGGTGCAGAAATCGCGCCTGATCGAGAAGCTCGCCGAAGTGATCCAGACCAAGAAGGTCCCGATCCTGGCCGATGTGCGGGACGAAAGCGCCGACGACATCCGCGTCGTGCTGGAACCCCGGTCGAAGAATGTCGATCCCGACCTGCTGATGGGGATGCTCTACCGCAACTCGGATCTCGAGGTGCGGTTCTCGATGAACATGAACGTGCTGATCGACGGGCTCACGCCCAAGGTCTGCTCGCTCAAGGAAGTGCTGCGCGCCTTCCTCGACCACCGGCAGGAGGTGCTTCAGCGGCGCTCGCGTCACCGGCTGGCCAAGATCGACAAGCGGCTGGAAGTGCTCGAAGGCTTCATCATCGCCTTCCTGAACCTTGACCGCGTGATCGACATCATCCGCTACGACGAAGACCCCAAGGCCGCGCTGATGCGCGAGGACTGGTCGCGGGATTTCGTGCGCGCCACCGACGAAAGCGATTACCTCACCCCGCCCCCGGGCGAGGGCGAGCTGACCGAGGTGCAGACCGACGCGATCCTGAACATGCGCCTGCGCTCGTTGCGGCGGCTCGAAGAGATGGAGCTGCTGCGCGAACAGGCCGAGCTGATGGAAGAGCGCGCCGGGCTTGAGGACCTGCTCGAGGATCCGGCCAAGCAATGGGCGGCGATCTCGGACCAGCTGAAAGAGACGCGCAAGACCTTCGGCAAGGATTACGCCGGCGGCGCCCGCCGCACCCGCTTTGCCGAGGCGGGCGAGGTCGAGGACGTGCCGCTGGAGGCAATGATCGACCGCGAGCCGATCACCGTGGTCTGTTCGGAAATGGGCTGGGTCCGCGCCATGAAGGGCCATATCGACCTCGGCTCCGAGCTGAAGTTCAAGGACGGCGACGGCCCGCGCTTCATCTTCCATGCCGAGACCACCGACCGGCTGCTGGTCTTCGGCTCGAACGGGCGGTTCTACACCGTCTCGGCCGCGAACCTGCCCGGCGGGCGCGGCATGGGCGAGCCGCTGCGCCTGATGGTCGATCTGCCCAACGACATCCGCATCATCGATTTCTTCATCCACAAGCCGGGCGGGAAGCTGATCGTCGCCTCGCATGGCGGCAACGGGTTCCTGGTGCCCGAGGAAGAGATCGTCGCCCAGACCCGGGCGGGCAAGCAGGTGCTGAACGTCAAGGACGACGTGGCCAAGATCTGCAAGCGCGTCGCCGGGGATCACGTGGCCGTGGTGTCGGAAAACGGTCGCCTTCTGGTCTTCCCGCTGGCCGAGCTGCCCGAGATGACGCGCGGCAAGGGCGTGCGGCTGCAGAAATACAACCAGGTGCGCGGCCGCCAGGGCACGCTGGAGCTGGACGGCGGGCTGTCTGACCTGACGACCTTCCTGTTCTCCGAAGGTCTGACCTGGCCCATGGGCGGCGGCCGCACCCGGCACGAACCGGATATGACCGACTGGCTGGGCAAACGCGCAGGCGTGGGCAAGAAGCCCCCGCACGGCTTCCCGCGCGATTACAAGTTCGGCTGACCCGGTCGCTGGACCACCGGTCCGGCTGATCCGGTTGCCGGAAAACCGGCCCGGACATTGCTCCAAAGAAAAAACCGCCCCGCGACATCGATCGCGGGGCGGTTTTCGTTTGGGCGCGGCCTTATTCGGCGGCGTATTTCAGATCGTCATCCTCGTCGGCATCGCTCTTGGTCGCCTTCGCGCCTTCCTTGCGGGCCACGGCCAGGTCGCGGGCATTGTCCCAGTCGATCATCGGCAGGGCGGTGGGGCCATAGGCCGTCTCGGGCGCGATCCGCAGCGCCGGGACATGGGCAAAGACCGACGACCGCTGGTCGTCGCTCAGGGCGGCCAGAGTATCGGGCGTGGGATAGAAGCTCTCGGCCTCGGCGCCGGCCGCGCGCAGCACGGCGTGGTTTTCAAGCATGACGTGGATGTAGGTGATCCGCCGTTTGCCCAGCATCTGCCGTACGCCGCGCAGCTCGGTCAGCGCGCCGGCCGGGGCCAGCGCCGCGGTATTGCCGGTCAGCTCGGCCACATCCGGCCCGTGCAGCACCACCTGATGATCGGGCGAGACCACAAGATCGGCGGTCGGGCTGTCGGGCCCAAGGCTGCCGGCGTGGAACAGCACCGGGCGATAGCGGTTGTCGCCGCGCACGAAAAGCACCTCGCGCCGGCCGGTCCAGGTCACGTGCATCTCGCCCTTGTCGGCGGTGGTCACGATCTCTCCGGGGCGCAGGGTCTCGACCCGGCGCGGGCCCGTGGGCGTTTCGATCGGGGTGCCGGCGGCAAAGCACAGGATGCCCGAGAACGGCTCCGGCTCGGGCAAGGAGGTCGGAGCCCCGGCCTCCACCGTCACCATGTCGCCGCCGCGCAGCCGCTGATCCCCGACCAGGCACACCCCGGCGGGCAGGCCGTTGATCGTGACCGCGTGCCCGCGCTTGCCGTCGGGCGCCGCGACCTCGGCCGTCACCTCGATCACCGCCCCGCAGGGATGGGGCGCCTCGCCCACGGTAACCGCCTGCTCCAGCTCAAGTTTTCCGGCCCCGCCCGGCACCCGCAACAGCAACGGAACCGCCTTTCCCCCTTGGAACACGAACTGTCCTGCAGTGCCCGGCTGAACGGTTTTCGACGGGTCGGCGGCGGAGAACTGGGACCACGGCTGAAGCGAGAGAACGGGCATCGGAACGGACCTTTCTGGTACGGAACTGCAACTGAAGTGACACTGAAAACTTGTTTCCGGGCACATTCTGCGCATTCGCGATGACCAGAAAGGGGAGTAATTGTGTCGGTTTTGCCATAATTTCCCGGCGAATTGCCGACACCCCCCTTTTCGGAGGAGAACTGCCCACGCGCCCGGCACGCCTCGGCAAATGTCCGCCCACCGTTCCTTTCGAACTGTGAATTGAACCTCTGGGCCAGCCGGTCTATCAGCGTCAGGTCACTTCAGATTGCCGCAAGAGAGGCCCGATGATCCGAATTTTCGCCTGCCTGGCCATGTTCGCCCTGCTCCTGGGATGCTCTGCGGACCAATCGATGCAGCCACCGAAGGACCTCGGCGCCTTCCGCCTGGGTCACAACGTGGTCGTGGCCTCGAAGATGAAAAAGGGTCCGATCTCCCGCGATGCCACCGAACAGGAATGGGTCGACGTGCTGACCCGTGCCGTCGACAGCCGCTTCGGCCGCTACCAGGGCAACCAGCTGTATCACATGGGCATCAGCGTCGAGGGGTACATGCTGGCGCCGCCGGGTGTGCCGCTGATCTACAACCCGCGCTCGGCGCTGATCATCAACGTCACCGTCTGGGACGACGCCGCCGCCGCCAAGCTGAACGAGAAGCCGCGCCAGTTCACCATCTACGAGGACACGACCGGCGAATCCTTCGCGGTGGGCTCCGGCAATGTCCGCACCAAGGAAGAACAGCTGCAGGGCCTGGCCGAGAACGCGATGGACGCGGTCGAGGACTGGATGGCCGAGCAGCACGCCGAAAAGGGCTGGTTCGCGCCGCGCCCGGGGGCGGCGACCACCGCCACGGTGCCGCGCCTCTCCGACAGCTCGGCCGCCGCGGGGGCCACGGCCTCCAGCGACGGCACCGCGCCGGCCGCGGCCGAAACGACCGGCGCGCCGACGCAGGCGCCCGATGCCGCGACCGCCTCGGCGGTGACCGGCGGCTAGGCCCGCAGGGGCCGCCGCGCGCCCGGTCGCGGGCCGCGGGCCCCGCTTGTGATCCCCCCGTTATCTTTGCGCACGCCCCGGGGCGGCGGCCCTCCGGCCTTCCTCCGGGCGGCGCCGTTGCAACGGGGCGACAGGCGCTTGATTTTCGTCCGTGAACCCAATATGTGCCGCGCGCAGAGTCACAACGGGTCGGGTTCGCGACCCCCAAATCGCAAAAGGGTGCCACGGATATGGCAAAGGCAAAGTTTGAGCGTAACAAACCGCACGTGAACATCGGCACGATCGGTCACGTTGACCACGGCAAGACGACGCTGACGGCTGCGATCACGAAGTATTTCGGCGATTTCCAGGCTTACGACCAGATCGACGGCGCGCCCGAAGAGAAGGCCCGCGGCATCACGATCTCGACCGCGCACGTGGAATACGAGACCGACGCGCGTCACTACGCCCACGTCGACTGCCCCGGCCACGCCGACTATGTTAAGAACATGATCACCGGTGCCGCCCAGATGGACGGCGCGATCCTGGTGGTGAACGCGGCCGACGGCCCGATGCCCCAGACCCGCGAGCACATCCTGCTGGGTCGCCAGGTCGGCATCCCGAAGATCGTCGTGTTCATGAACAAGGTCGACCAGGTCGACGACGAGGAACTGCTCGAGCTGGTGGAAATGGAAGTCCGCGAACTGCTGGATTCCTACGACTACCCGGGCGACGACACCCCGATCATCGCAGGTTCGGCCCTGGCCGCGCTGGAAGGCCGTGATCCGGAAATCGGCGAGA
>NZ_AQQR01000009.1 GCF_002210095.1 Marinibacterium profundimaris
TCTGGAACGCCATGAAGGCGATCAGCACGGGCACCAGGGACAGGACGGACATCGCGAACATCTGGCCGAAGGCCGATGTGCCCTCGCGGTCGACGAAAAGGCGCAGCGCGAGCGGCACGGTGTAGCTCTGGATGTCGTTTAGATAGATCAGCGGGGCGAGGAAATCCTCCCAGACCCAGATCATCGAGAAGATGGCCGCCGTGGCCATGGCCGGCAGCGACAGGGGCAGGATGACGGCCCAGTAGATCTTGAACGGGCCGCAGCCGTCGATCATCGCCGCCTCGTCCAGCTCGCGCGGGATGCCGCGGAAGAACTGGATCATCAGGAAGATGAAGAACCCGTCGGCAGCCAGGAAGCGCGGCACGATCAGCGGCAGGTAGGTATCGACCCAGCCGAGCTTCAGAAACAGCACGTATTGCGGGATCAGGACGACGTGATACGGCAGCATCATCGTCATCATCATCAGCCCGAAAAAGAAGGTGCGCCCGTTGAACTCCAGCCGGGCAAAGGCATAGGCCGCGAAGGAACAGCTGAGCAGGTTGCCGATGACCGACAGGATCGTGACGATGGCCGAATTCTTGTAGAACACGGTGAAGCTGACCGGTAGCGCGTTCCAGCCCTCGGTGTAATTCGACCACTGGAAGCTTGACGGCCAGAGCCCCAGCGAGCCGAAGATCTCGTTCTCCGGCTTCAGCGAGGAGGCCGTCAGCCAGAACAGCGGGTAGAGCATCACGAAGCTGAGCAGGATCAGAAACGCGTGTTTCAGCAGCTTTGCGCGCTTTTCCCGCTGTTTCTGGCGCAGGCGCATTTCATGGGCGATCCGGGCGTCGTGGTCGCCTGCCGCGCTCATGGCGGCCGCGCCGTCAATCACGTTCGTTTTCATAATGCACCCAGTATTTGGACGTCGCGAAGGCCAGCGCAGTGAAGGCGGCGATGATGATCAGCAGCACCCAGGCCAGCGCCGAGGCATAGCCCATCCGGAAGAACTTGAACGCCTCGTTGAACAGGTAAACGGTGTAGAACAGCAGGCTGTCGGCCGGCGCGCCGGTACCGTTCGAGATGATGAAGGCCGATGTGAAGGTCTTGAAGGCCTCGATGGTCTGCAGCACCAGGTTGAAGAAGATCACCGGCGCCAGCATCGGCAGGGTGATCCGGGTGAACCGCCGCCAGGGGGGCGTGCCGTCGATCTCGGCGGCCTCGTAGAGATCGCGCGGGATGCCGCGCAGCCCGGCAAGAAAGATCAGCATCGGCGAGCCGAACTGCCACATGGCAAGGATGACGATCGTGTAGATCGAGGTGTCGGGGCTGGTGATCCAGCCGATGCCCTCGATCCCGAACAGCGCCAGCACGCCGTTGACCACGCCGTTCAGCCCGAACATCTCGCGCCAGAGCAGCGCGATTGCGATCGACGCGCCCAGAAGCGAGGGCAGGTAGAAGATGGCGCGGTACAGGCCGATGGTCCGCAGCCCCTTGTCCAGCAGCATCGCCACGCCAAGCGCCATCGCCAGCCGCAGCGGCACCGATAGCGCCACGAACAGGAACGTCACCTGCAACGCCTTGTAGAACCGCCGGTCGTACTGGAACATGTACTGGTAATTGCCCAGCCCGTCCCAGACCGGTGCCGTCACCATGTCGTAGCGCGTGAAGCTGAGATAGAGCGAGGCCAGGATCGGCCCCAGCGCCAGAAAGAAGAACCCGATCAGCCAGGGCGACAGGAACAGGTATCCGGCGGCATTTCGGCGAAGGAAACGGTGCATCTGTGATCATCCGGTAAGGCGGCCCCCGCCATGGGAGGGTACGGGGGCCGTAGTGGAGCCAGCCGTCAGCGGTTGGCCCGGAACAGGATCGCCTCGGCGTCGCCTGTGAATTGCGCGGCGGCATCCTCGGGTGACATGTTGCCCAGCACCACTTCGGTACCGATCCGCATGAAGGCGTCGCGCACCTCGCCCGCGCCTTTCGGCTTGGCCGTGGGCCGCGGGCCGATCTTGGGCTGGATCGCGCCAAAATACTCGACAACGGCGGTTTCGGTCTCGTTCAGGCTGGGGGCCAGCGCCTCGCGGCCGGTCTGGCTGGGCGGGATACCCCGGTCGAGGCCAAGCGCCACGATGCTTTCCGGGTCGTTGATCCAGTCGTTGATGTAAAGCGCCGCGGCATCCAGATCGCCGACGTCGCGGGTGATCGACAGGAACATCGACGGCAGCACGAAATGTCCGTAGCCCATGCCGGGCCGCTGCGGCACCATGGCCACGCCGACGGGGTCGACCATCAGGGCCTGCACCGCGCCGACCTGGTTGGCATAGCGGAACGTGGCCGCCGTGTTGCCCTTGACGATGCCCAGCTCGGCCATGCCCTTGTCGAGGATCACGGTCTGATCCTTGCCCTCGATCACGCCGGCATCGCGCAGCTCTTTCCAGAAGGCCCAGTAGCTTGCCACGTCCTCGGGCGTGCAGCCGATCTTGCCGTCCTCGGTGTACATCTCGTTGCCGGCGGCCCGCACCCAGACCTCGAAGTTCTCGATGTAAAGCGACAGGTCCTCGGATCCGGTCACCTCTCCGCCGGTCGACTCGGTGATCTTGGCGCAGGCGTCGGCGAATTCGTCCGTTGTCCAGCTCAGCGGGTCGAATTCGACGCCGGCGGCCTCGAAGACCTTCTTGTTGTAGGGGATCGCCTGGCTGGTGGCGCCGATCGAGATGCCGTAAAGCGACCCGTCGATCGTGCCCACGGCATTGGCGCCCTCGTCGTAATGCGACACGTCGATCTTGTCGCCGACCAGGTCATCCATCGACCGCAGCGCCCCGCGCGAGACGTATTCGTTGATGAAACCGTGATCCATCTGCACGACGTCGGCCATGTTGCCACCGGCGGTCTGGGTCGCCATCTTGGTCCAGTAGTCGCCCCAGCCGATGGTCTCGCCGGAGACCGTGATCTCGGGATGGTTGCCCTGGAAAATCTCGATCACGGCAAAGGTGTTCTTGTCCCGGGTGGGGTTGCCCCACCAGAAATGCCGGATGCTGCGCTCTTGCGCCAGGGCGGGCAGCCCGGGCAGGGCCGTTGCTGCGGTTGCGGCACCGATGGTGCCAAGCAGTCGTCTGCGGGTCAGCGTCATCTGGGGGGTCCTCCTCTCATGTCGCCTTTTCAGGTCATTCTCTGTCCGGCCCCGGGCGCGCATTCCTCCTTTGCGCCCGTGGACCGGGGTCATGTCATCTGCCAGCCATCACACGTAGCTCAGCAGGAATTCGGACAGGCAAAGCATCGCCATGGCCTGGCCATAGGGCATCGAGGTCAGCTTGATCTGCCGGTAGAAATCCAGATCGCTGCCCATCGCGGTGCCGAAGGAAACGTTCAGCAATTCGCCCTCGGGCGAGATATTGTCGATCACGCCCTTCACCGCGCGGGTGGCGACGGGGCGATACTCTTCGGGCAGATAGCGTTTGCGCACGCCCTTCAGCAGCCCATAGGCGAAGCCGGCGGTGGCCGACGCCTCGAGATAGCTGTCCGGATCATCGATCAGCGTGTGCCAGAGGCCGCTTTCATCCTGCGTCTCCTTCAGTGCCCTCGCCTGCCGGTTCAGCAGCGACAGCAGGTGCCGGCGCAACGGATCCGACGGCGGCAGATCGAGCAGGTCGATGAATTCGGGGATCGCGATGGTGATCCAGGAATTGCCGCGTGCCCAAAGCGCGCGGGCGAAATTGTGGTCGCCGTCAAATGTCCAGCCGTGGAACCACAGGCCCGAGGACGTATCAGCAAGATACTGGGAATGCACGAGGAACTGGTACTTGGCCTCCTCGACATACTCCGGCCGATCCAGCACCAGCCCGATCTTCGCCAGCGGCATGACCGACATCATCAGCGTGTCGTCCCACATCTGCTGGTCGTTGACCGAGTTGTAGACGATATGCTGCAGCCCGCCCTCGCGGGTGCGCGGCATTTCATGCATCACCCACTCTGCCCAGCGGTCCAGATAGGTACGCCACACGGGATTGGGATCACGTTCGTAAAGGCAGGCCAGCGTCAGAAAGGGCGCGACGGTGTTGATGTTCTTCGTCGGCGTCCCCTCGGCCAGCCGCGCTTCGAACCAGTCGGTGATGACCTGCATCGCCGCCGGATTGCCGGTGGTCTGCCAGTACTTGAACAGCCCATACAGCCCGATCCCATGAGTCCATTCCCAGCCGGCCCAGCCCTTGGTGTCGATCACGCGGCCATCTTCCAGCCGCAGCAGGAACTCGCCGGTCGTGTCCTCGATATTGATCAGATTGTCCGTCAGCCGGTCGATCAGGGCACAGACGTCGTCCCGTGGCAACAGGCGCTCGGGCTGGCTGAGAAGGGGATGCATCACCGGGTTTGGCCTTCGTAGAACGTTGTGTTGACTTTTTCGGAACCAAGTTCCATTTTTAAGGAAACCATAATCCACCTATCATTGCAACAGCGATTTCGGATCAGGAGGGGAGCATGAAAATGTCGCAAAAACAGCCTCTTGAGGGACCACGCTCCGCTCGCTTGACAGGGTGCGCCGAAAAAAACAGAATGCAATTCCAGAATTTGCGAAACGATCGAGATGTCTGATTCCTCCCCAAAGACCGAAAATGCGGCTGCCGTTCTCAAGGTCTTCGCGGTGTTCGAAACACTGGCCGAGGAAAAGCGCGCGAGCCTGTCCGAGATCGCGCAGCGGGCGATGACCTCAAAGACCACGGCGCACCGGCTGCTGCATACGCTGGTTGACCTGGGCTATGCCGAACAGGATCCGGACACCGAGAAATACGCGCTGACGCTCAAGCTGTTCAGCCTTGCGGCCCGGTCGCTCACGGGGCGGTCGGATCTGCTGCGGATCGCCGATCAGGTGATGGGGAAACTGTCGCGGGCGACGGGCGAATCCATCAACCTGGGCGTGATGGACGAGCGCGAGCAGAAGGTAACCTACATCCACAAGTACGACAGCTTCTACAATCTTTCGATGCAATCCACGCTGGGGCTGCGCAACCCGCTGTATTCCACGTCCCTGGGCAAGGCGCTGCTGGCGTGGCGCGATACCGAAGAGATCGAGGACCGCATCGCCGCGATGGAGATGGAGCCGCTGGCCCCCAACACGATCACCGACCCCGACGCCCTGCGCCAACAGCTGCGCGAAACCCGCGCGCGCGGCTATTCGGAGGAGATCGAGGAAAGCGAGGCCGGCGTGCGCTGCCTGGCCACGCCGGTCCTCGATCACATGGGCAAGCCCGTCGCCGCGATCAGCATCTCGTTTCCGCTGTTCCGTTTCGACGAGGCGCGCAAGCCGGAATACGTGGCACTTCTGCGCGCGGCGGGCGAGGATGCCTCGGCCGCGCTTGGCTACGAGGGCACGCTGATCGACGCCCCTTACGGATCGGCCGTCTGAGATGGATCAGATCCGGACCGTCCTGTGTTTCGGGGATTCCAATACCTACGGGTCCTCCCCCATGACCGCGCGCGGCGACTCCTTTCGCTACAGGCCCGAAATCCGCTGGCCGATGCGGATGGCCGCCGCCCTCGGTCCCGGCTGGCATGTGATCGAAGAGGGCCTGCCCGGCCGGACGACCTGTCACGACAACCCGTTTGAAGGGCCGCACAAGAACGGGCTGCGGATGCTGCCCGCGATTCTCGAGAGCCACGCGCCGATCGACGTCATCGTGATGATGCTGGGGACAAACGACCTGAAGGGCTACCTTGGCCTGACGGCGTTCGACATCGCCAAGGGGTTGCGAACCTTGTTGCTAAGGATCCGCCAGAGCGCGGCGGGCCCGGGCGGAGGCGCCCCGGCCGTTGTCCTGGTGTCCCCCGTCCCGATCGAGGAATGCGGCCCCACCGCCGAAGGCCTGGCCGGCGGGGCAGAGAAATCCCGTCGCCTGACCGGGTTCTGCAAGGACCTGGCCGACGAGTTCGACGCCGCGTTCCTGGATGCGGGGTCCGTTGCAACGGTCTCTGAGCAGGACGGGGTGCATCTGGACCCTCAGGCCCATGTCGCGCTTGGCGCCGCGGTGGCGGAGAAGGTGGCCTGCCTCTTCGCGCGGGCGTAGACCTAGCGCGCCCCTGCCCCGGGCCCGGCAAGACACCGCAGCCTTGATCCTACGCCCATGGCCCATCCCGCCGATGGCGCCCGGTGACCCTGCTCCTCACCGGACCGGCCGGCTCAGTCAAAAGCCGGATCGCCCGCGCAAGGAAGCCTTCCAAGACAACGAGACCTCCGTCACCGCGCCCCCCCCGGAGTGTTCGAGAGGCCCGGACGTGCAGGCGGCGGCACATCAAGCCTGCCTAGCTGTTCGGAAGATTGAAAAGCGCAAGGTAAGCCTCGCTCAGTGAAGAAGACCCCGTCACGTTCACGCCGACGGCCTCGGGCGCCACATCCCCGTAAAAGACAGCCGCGAGGGGCGGTGCGCCCTCGGCCTCAAAGCGCAGGTCGGGCATGTCGGCCGCGCCCCGTTCCACCGGCATCTCGCCGTCGGACAGCCGCGCAGTGAATTGCGCTGTCCCGATCGCAAAAACCGCGACCAGGGACATGCCGCGCGCGGCCTCCCTGTCCAGCATCGTGCGCAGCGACAGCATGAAGGAGACCGGGGACAGCGGCAGTGTCGGGTCGTGCAGCGGAGAGGCGGCGGCCCAGCGACCGATCGCCTGGAGGATCGGCTCGGCGGAATAGCCCCATTCTGTCAGCCCATAAAGCTGCGCCGGCGCCGGCTCCGGCGCCTCGGACCGGACGACGACACCATTTACCTCAAGCCCCGCGAGTCGCTCGGTGAGGACCTTGGCGCTGATACCCGGCAGGTTTGCGCGAATGTCGCTGAACCGGCGTGGCCCGAACATAAGCTCGCGGACGATCAGCATCGCCCAGCGTTCCCCCAGAAGCTCCAGCCCGAAGGCGGTGCCGCAGGCATCGCCATACCAGCGCCCATGGGGGGAATCCGCCGACTTAGTTACTTTTTGTTTCTTCATGGTTGCTTTTTGTAACCCCATGCGCCTAACCTGTCCATGATTACGAGGCGACAAGGGAGGAAAGGCAATGCCCCAGATGATTTTCGTGAATCTACCGGTGGCGGATCTTCAGCGTTCAACCGCCTTCTACGCGGCCCTGGGTTTCACCAGGGACGCGAGATGCAGCAATGAGCAGGCGGCCTGCATGGTCCTGTCCGACACCATTAGCGTGATGCTGCTGACGCATGATTTCTGGGCGACCTTCACGGATCGTCGCCGCGTCGATCCGGCGCGCGAGGCGCAGGTGCTTCTTTGCGTCAGCCGCCCGGACAGGGCGGCCGTGGATGCCATCACCGAGGCCGCGGTTGCCGCCGGCGGCACGGCCGATCCCTGCCCGGCGCAGGATCACGGCTTCATGTACGGGCGCAGCTTTGCCGATCCCGATGGTCATATCTGGGAACCCGTCTGGATGAGCGCCGAAGCCATCGAGAAAGGACCGGCGGAGATGTCCCATGCCGGTTGATCCTGACGCCGACATCACCATCACCGCGTTCGACTGGGTGCCCGACTTCGCCCGGGGGCAGGTCCGTGACCTGCGGGTCCGTTGGGCGCTGGAGGAAACGGGGCAGGCCTATGCCGTCCGCTATCTCTCGCAAGGTCAGCAAAAGGAGGCCGCGCACCGCGCGCTGCAGCCGTTCGGCCAGGTCCCGACCTACGAGGAGGGCGACCTGACGCTCTTCGAAAGCGGCACGATCGTCTGGCATATCGCCGAACGGTTTCCCGGATTGGTGCCGGAGGGATCCAGGGGCCGGGCAGAAGCGCTGGAATGGCTGTTTGCCGCGCTCAACACCATGGAGCCGCCGATTATGGACCGGGCGCAGATGACGATCTTCGAAGCGATGGAGCCCTGGGCCGGGCCGCGCCTTCCGGGCATCGACGAGCGCATTGCCGAACGCCTGCAGGAGGCCTCCGATCGCCTCGGCACGGCGACGTGGTTCGGTGGCAGCTTCTCTGCCGGCGACCTGATGATGGTCAGCGTGCTGCGGATCATCGAAGGCGCGGGCCTGATCGAAGCCTTCCCCAACCTTGCCGATTACATCGCACGGGCCACTGAGCGGCCCGCCTTTCGGCAGGCGATCACCGATCACCTGGCCGGTTTCACCGGCCATCCGCCGCCGGGGTTCGACGAATGGATGGCGGAACTTCGCACCAAGCAAGGAGAGTTTACATGACCTACATCGCAGGCTTCCTCACCCCCGTCCCGAACGGGAACAAACAGGCCTACATCGAAAGCGCGCGCAAGGCCTGGCCGCTGTTCAAGGAATACGGCGCCCTTGAGACCGTGGAAGCCTGGGGCGACCAGATCCCCGAAGGCAAGCACACCGATTTCAAGCGCGCCGTGGCGCTGGAAGAGGGAGAGACCGTCTGTTTCTCCTGGATAATCTGGCCGGACAAGGAAAGCCACGACCGCTGTGGCGCCAGCATGCAGACCGATCCGCGCTGGCAGGAGATGGACATGCCCTTCGACGGCAAGCGCATGATGTGGGGCAGCTTCACCCCGATCTTCGAAGAAAAGGCCTGAGGACATGTCCGCGCAGGCATCGGATGATCTGACGATCTGGACCTTCGACTGGGTGCCGGAGGGGCCACGCGGCTACGTGCGTGACCTGCGCCTCCGCTGGGCCTGTGAAGAGGCGGGGCTGAGCTACCGGACAGGCTCCGTCCCCTTCGATGATCGCGGGGCGGAGCATCATGCCCATCAACCCTTCGGGCAGGTGCCCTACCTGACCGAAGGTGATCTCGGCCTGTTCGAAAGCGGCGCCTGCCTGCTTTACCTTGCCGAGAAGAGCGAGGCGCTGATGCCGCGGGACCCCCGGCGTCGCGCGGACACCACATCCTGGATCATCTCGGCCCTGAACTCGGTCGAGATGGTCAGCGTGCCCTGGTGGTTCGTGGGGCTGTCCAGCCCGCCCGAGAACCCCTTGGACGGCTGGCTGAAGGCACGTCTGGATGTTCTGGAAGGCGTGCTGAACACGCGTGACTGGCTGGTGGGGGATCGCTTCACTGCGGCTGATCTGATCATGGCCGATGTCCTGCGCCTGCCCTGGATCCGCAAGATCGGCCGATACCCCGCGACCGATGCCTACGTCAGGCGCATCTGCGCGCGCCCGGCCTTTGCCAAGGCGCATGCCGACCAGATCGCACACTTCGCAGCGGCGGACGAGCAGCGTGACGCGCGAGGAGACTCTTAGGCCCTGCCCTGGTGGCGGGCCTGTTCGGCTTGGCCGGCCATGTCACGCCGTCGTGTTCGCGATACCGGGCCGCTGCGTCGCGGACCGAAGAGAGGAAGGCGTCGACAACCGCCTATGCCGCCGCCAGGGCCGCCCCTTCGACCTACAGCATAGCCTGTCCAAGGGCGTCCGCGCGGCCACCGGCTGGATCGAAACCGAAGCCTCTGCCCGAAACGTCGGCCAGATCCCGGCGTCGGCGATCACGACGTCGCCAAGGCCCCCTGCCCCGCGTCCGGCCCAGGCGGCGACAGGTCAGAGCATGTGCATGATCCGAGATGAATCGTATGACTTCGGCGTGATGCTCGGCCCGACCATCACGCTGCCGTCGGGCAGATCGTCCTTGACCACCGCCGCGTTCATGATCGCGCAGCGCGCTCCGACGCGGCGCTTGTGCGCGATGCCGACCTGGCCGGCCAGGTAACATTCCTCACCGATCTCGGTCGACCCCGCGATCCCCACCTGGGACGACAGGAAACTGTGGTCGCCGATCACGCAGTGATGCGCGACGACGCTCGCGCTCCAGATCACGACGTTGTTGCCGACACGGGTGAAGGGCTGGATCGTGCAGGTGTCCAGGATGATGACGTGATCGCCGATGTCTTCGGTCATCACCACACTGTTGGGATGGATGAAAGAGGCAAAGCCATAGCCCATCGCCTTGCCCTGCAGGTACCGGTCCCGGCGGAAGGTGTTCAGCCGCGCGAAGGTGGGCGGCCCGATCAGCCGGACCTGATCGGCAGGATACTCCGCCTCGATGTCCTCCCACGGCACCACAGGCCGGCCCAGAACATCTCCTTCGGGCATGTAGGCGCGGTCAACCGCGAAACCCACGACATTAAGATCGCTGAATCGTTCGAGATAGGCGACGATCACCTCGGCGGCGACCCCGGTGCTGATCATCACGACATCGCGCGTGTCCGAGACCGTCATGACATGACTCCGACCACCGGCCAGCCGACAGGTCTCCCGCAATCAGGCGTCCGGTTGCGGGCGACGGACCGGGAAACGCGGTCTTGGACTGGCATCATGTGTTCGAATTCCTCTGTGTCGTCTGCACGGCACACCGCGACGTCCCCATGTGGAACGCCCGGAAAACCGCCGTTCCGTACATTACGCAGAATTTCGGAAACGAGAAGACATGATGCGGTTTTTGAACAGCTTTCATGGGAAAACCGGCTCCCCTCCCGGACCAAGCCAGGCGCATTAACGCATTGGCCCCGGTCGCAACCTGCTGTAGGCTGGCCGTTCCCCATGACCGTGCAGACGACCGGTGCCGTTGAGTGCGGCGGTGGACGCCACGCCACGGACGACCGGAGCCAATGAAAATGACTCAACTCGACGACGCATTGACGCCAGCCGAGAAAAAGATGCTGAGCAATGCACGATCGGGGCAAGGCTACAATTGCCGCCCGATGTTCAGCCTGCGCCGGTCGCTTGTGACCCGGCTTGGCCCCGAAGAGGGCTTTGGCACGTTTCGCAGGCTGGTTCCGCCCGAACATCTGCCGCCCGGCGACAGCCTGCGCCTGCTGGCCCTGACCGAAATGGCGCAGGCCGCCCGCGATACCGGAGCGGTTCGGGTCATCGCCCCCGCCGGGCGCCCGATCGAGGCCGCCCCGCCAAGGGTCATCGGCGAGGGCAACCACCGGACGCTGCGCAAGACCGGGCGCGAGATCTTCGCCGGAACGCTTGAAGACGTACAGCTGCAGGGCGCATCCGGCGCGATGATCGCGGGCGACCGGCTGATCTGGGATTACGAGGGCACGGAAATCGCCGATACCCTGGATGCCATAGACTTCGATCCGGCCATCGTGGCCTTCGACCCTGCCACGGGCCGCGTCCAGACCCCCGCGATCGACCCCGGCGCGATGCCCGAGGTTGAAACCGCCTTCAACATGCTGGGCTGGAGCAGCGGGCATTTCGGCCACTGGATGATGGAATTCCTGCCGAAGTTCATGCTGGCGCTGCTGCATGACGGGCTTGCCGAAGGCTCGGTCGTTCTTGTCGACGAGGCCATGCCATCCAGCCATTTCGAGGCGATCTCGCTGCTGCTGCCCGAAGGCGCCAGCCTGCAGCGGGTGCCGCGCTTCACCCCGGTCCGGGCCCGGCGCCTGCAGGTCGTTTCGTCCCTGAACTACCCGGTCCTGGCGCCCCAGAGCGACGCGATCGCATTGGACCAGGCGGCCGTCGATCCCGATCTCTTCAGCACCGCAGCCCGCGCCATGGGCGAGCGGCTCGAGACCGCCGTGCCCTCCGGCGATGGGCCCGACAAGGTCTTCCTGTCGCGCCGTGGCATCGCCCGGCGGTCTCTTGTCAACACGGACGAGATCGAAGAGATCGCCCGCGCCGCCGGTTTCGCCATCGTCCAGCCCGAGACGATGGGCTTTGCCGACCAGTTCCGCCTGCTGCGCGATGCGAAGGTGGTCGCGGGACCCGAAGGGTCGGCCATGATGCTGGGTATGTTCTGCCGCCCCGGCACCCGCGGCCTGGTGCTGAACCATCAGCACACCGAGTATCTGGCGACCCTTTCGGCTGCGCTGGAACGGGGCGGGGTGGATATCACGGTCCTGACCGGCCCGCGCGAGGAAGCCCACGGCAAGTTCGCCCACAACGCCAGTTACCGGATTGATCCCGCTCGGGCGCGCAGATTGCTGAACGAGGCGTCGATTTCGGCCTGATCGCTGCGTCTGGGCGCGGGCGGCGTGCCCCCGCCCCTGGCCCGTGCGGGCTCAGGCCGTCGGATCCAGCAGCCGCACGCCTGCGGGGCTGAAATCCGACCCGTTCGCCGTGACCACCACCGCGTCCCGCGTCAGCGCCTGCGCGGCGATCATCAGGTCGGCGCCCGAATGCCCGATCCGTGCCGAGAGCTCGCCCCAGCGCACCGCATCCTCGGCCGTGAACTCGATCAGACGGTCCGAGAACACGCGCAGGGTCCGTTCCAGCCAGATCCGCAGATCGCGCGCGAAATCGGGATTCTTCGGTTCCTGCAGCATGATCCCGCGCTCGATCTCGCCCAGGGTGATGACGCTGAGATACAGGTCTGCCTCGGTCCTGCACATCAAGCCAGGCGGCGATCTTCGGGGCCCGGTTCGGGCGGCGGGCGCCCGAGATCACGTTGGTGTCGAGGATGTGGATCAAAACTCCACATCCCGTGGCCGCGCGTCGGCCCGGGGGATGTCATCGGCCGGGAAGTCCATCAGGTGATCCTGGAACCGCCCGCGCTGTGCCTGCGCGGCCTGCACGAGCCGTTCGTATTCCTCGGCCGCCAGAACCACCACGGCCGGCTTGCCGCGCCGCGACACCTGTTGCGGATGCCCGGCCAGCGCCGCCTCGACCACGGCGCTGAAGCGGTTCTTGGCCTCTTGCAGGGATAACATCATGACGCTCCTGTCCAGCTAGTTGGACAGATAAGGCCATGCGGGGCGTCGATCAAGCTCCACTTGACGGGGGCACAGTCCAGGCCGCGTCAGAACAGCTCCTGCACACCGGACAGCGCCGAAAGATAGAGGGTCCCGTCCTCGGTCCCGTCGCTGGCGTCATAGTCCGACAGGCCCGGCCCGCCGAAGATAACATAGGCCTTGCCGGCATTCTCGGCGCCGTCCACCTCCAGGCGGTAGTCGCCGATCACCAGATCGTCGAACCCGTCGCCGTTGATGTCTCCGGCGCCCTCGGCTCTCCCTCCGGACAGAAAATCACTGTCCTGCCATTCGCCAATGATCCGGTACCCGTCACTGCCGTCCAGTTCTTTCAGTTCGATGTCTGCATTGAACCCCTCATCCGTACCGAAAAGAAGAAAGGACACCCTGTTGAAATGATAAGTTTTGTGGAGATCATCGACTGTAGCTGTATACCCATCTGCGTAGACGCCACTGACGATGAGGTCTTCAATACCGTCTCCGTTGACATCACCGGCATTGGAAGCCGACAGCGTTCCTGTTTCGTCGTGCCAATAGTTCCTGAGCGTGAAGCCATCACTGCCATCAAGATCAAGCAGGTCCAGGGTCGTGCCAAATCCGGAGTCTCGTCCGTAGACAACATAGACGTCCGACGGGAAGTCATACACGTACCCAAGGACGTCGAGATACAGCGAGTTGTCCCGGGCAACGATATCGTTGAGCCCATCCCCGTTGATGTCGATGCGCGTTTTCGAGACTTCGAAGGACTCCGGCCCCGTCAGCAGAACGCTGTCGCCGTCCGTCCAGTCCCTGAAGCCCGATGTGGCGTCCCACCACCCCTGTGCGTCGCCAAAGACCAGGTAGGTTCCGCCCTCGGCTTCGCTTTCGATGACCAGGTCGTCGAATCCGTCACCGTTCACGTCGCCCATGTTGAAGAAGGTCTCGGCCGCGAAAACGGTGCCTTCGTCCGGGGCCAGAGCCGCGACATCGACACTTGCTCCGAACCCGGTGGAGCGGCCGAAGACGACCGAATAGGTCCCGTTGTCCGGACCTTGTATCAGGATGTCGTTCAGCCCGTCACCGTCCAGATCCTCGGCGAGGATCTCGCCGACCTGGCCGTCGATCCGGTGTCGCAACGCAAAGCCATCGCTTCCGTCAAGCGCGGACAGATCGGTCTGCAGATCGAAGGGTTGTCCATCTCGTCCGAACAGGACGAACAAGGTATCCTTGGCCCGGCTTCCGATTAGGATGTCGTCGATCCCGTCTCCGTTCACGTCACCAAGCGGCGCGACGGCGGAGCCCAGGAAATCCTGATCCTGTCCCGGGTAAAGGTCCGTCGCACCAGTGCTGGAAACCGCGCTCACCCGGCTCGGAAAGAACTCTCCAGCTGACTGATCCCGCCCGAAGAGGACAAAGGCATCCGGAGACGTGGTGGACGGCTGCCCGGACCCCTGGGAGGGCACATAGTTTCCCTGCGCGACATAGAGATCATCGATGCCGTCGTTGTCGAGATCGCCGACATTCTGGAGGGTGTAGGCCAGTCGGCTGTTCTCGACTCCCCCCACAATCTGGAATCCGAACCCCGACGGGCGCCCAACCGGGTCGGGCTGACCCACGACCTGGATCTCGATCGTCTTCCACCCGGTGGAAAACTCCTGATCTTCTGCCCGCACGCTGAAGTAACGGCTGCGCGTTTGGCCCGGCTCAAGATCCTGATAGAGCCGGCCGGGATCGAAGGTCAGGAAACCACCGCTGTTGTAGTCAGTGTCCACCTCGGGACGGTTGTTGCCGTTGACACCGTAGACAAGCGTTTCACCTTCGGGATCCATGAACACGTCGCGGTAATCGATGATGGCAAGATCATCCGCGGACACGGTGAAAACCCTGTTCTCCGGCAGGAACACCGGCGCGTCATTCTCGCCCTCGACCCGGAAGCCAACGAAACCTTCCGTACTGCCGCCATTGGCATCGGTGATCCGGATTTTCGCGTCGAACCGGCCCACCTGCCCCTCTTTCAGGAAATCGGACTCGTCCATCGCGTCGTAATACAGGGTGTTTCCCTCGACCCAGGCCCGCCCAACATTCGGCTGCTCGATGATCTCGTAGACGAAGGGCTTGCTGCGGTCGCTTTTGTCGATGTCGTCGGTGTAACGTCGAAGGTTGACCTCGCCGGTCTTGGTCTCCGGATCGGTGTCAAATCTGTAACTACGGAAGGTCGGGTTGTCGTTGCGACCCCTGACCTCGACCGTGACATTGAAGGTCGTCGGGCTGCCGCCGTTTTCAAAGGCGGTGACGGGCACGAACACCTTGCGCACCTCGCCCATGGCCATCGTCTGGAAACCGTCACCCGGATCGTAGATCAGGGTCGAACCGTTGATCCGCGCCGTCCCGGCCTTGATATCCCCGGCGATGACATAGCTGATCGGGCCCGAGCTGTCCGGATCGTCGTAGATCCGGTTCAGGTTCAACTGCACCGGATCGCCGTCTTCGCGCGCCCTCAGCACCGCGGGCCGCAGAACCGGCCCGTCATCGGCGCCTGTGACCGAGGCGGTGATCACCTGCACGCTGCGTTCGCCGGTGGAATCGGTGGCCGTCACCTCGATCTGGACGTTGCGGCGCTGACCTTCGTCCAGGAACTGGAAATCCTGCCCCGGGTTGAACCGCAGCGTCGAGCCCCTCAGCGTGGCCTTGCCCAGCTCCGGCGCGCCGGTGATCTCATAGGTCACGGCGTCGCCTTCGGGATCGGTGGTGATCGTGTCCAGGTCCAGCCGCGCCACCGGGCCGTCCTCGGTCGTTTGCAGGCGCACGGCCTCGATCTCGGGCGCGTCGGTGCGGCCCAGCACGCGCACGGTCACCACCTCCCGGCTGGACACGCCCTGCGGGTCCGTGGCCAGCACCGCGACCTCGACATCGCGATGCTCTCCGGGGGCGAGATCCTGGAAGTCGTCCCCTGCCCGGAACCGCAGCGTCGACCCCCGGATCGAGGCGATCCCCTCGTCCGGCTGCCCCACGATCGCGTAGCTCAGCGCCCCGCCCTCGGGATCGGAGGCGATCGTGTCCAGGTCCAGCCGCCGCACCGGCCCGTCCTCGGCCGCGACCATCCACCCCGCCACCATGTCGGGCGCGTCATTGGTGCCGATCACCCGGACGGTGACCTCCTCCGTGGTGCTTTGCCCATACGGATCGGTCGCCGTCACCTCGATCTTGACGGCGCGGGTCTGGCCTTCTTTCAGGTCCTGGAAGTCATTCAGCGGATTGAACCGCAGCATCGACCCGTTCAGCGAGGCCTTGCCCAGCCCCGGCGCGCCGGTGATCTCATAGCTGAGCCGGTCGCCGTCGGGATCCGTGGCGATCGCGCCGAGGTTCAGCCGCACCACCGGCCCGTCCTCGCTTGTGGTGATGACCGAGGCCTCGATCTCGGGCGCGTCGTTGGCGCCGCGGACCGAAAGCGTGACCCGGCTGGACAGCTCTTCGCCGTCGGGCCCGGTCGCGGTGATCTCCATCTGCAGGCGGCGTATCTCGCCCTCGGACAGGTCCTGGAAATCCGGTCCGGGATTGAACCGCAATACGTGGCCCCGGACCGACGCGATGCCCTCGAGCGGCGGCCGGGTGATCGTGTAGGTGAACGCGGTCCCGTCGCCGCCGCCGATCAGCGCGGCCAGGTCGAGCCGTTTGACCGGCCCGTCTTCGCGCGCCGCGATCCTGCCATTGTCCATACTGGTCATGCGTGGTCGCTCCATATCATGCTGCGGTGCAGGGCCGCCGTCCGGCCGATCTTGCACGCCATCCAGGCCGCGCAATGCATCCGACGTTGGATCTGCATGGGCCGGTCATTTGAAAGGGATTGCGGATATGAGAAATATTTCAACATAAGGAAATCCGAAAAAAGGGTTAACAAAATCCGACAGTTAACGTTTCAAAAACCATCTCTCAGTCAATGTTGCGCGATACATCCGACCGATCAACCCCTTTTCCAAAGCGCCCGGCCGCCGCCGCCCCAAACCCCTTGTTTCCTTGCCCCAAGTCCTGTTTCGCCCCGCCGCAGGGGATGCGCGACAATAGCACCACGCCCGCCGGCACGCTTTATCGCACCGGTCGTAAAGCTTTTCGTTTCAGCCAAATTAACTTTCGGATTCTTCCGGTAAGGCGCAGTCCACCGCTTTCCCCTGGGGCGGGGTTTCCGAATCCCGCCCACAGAATCGCAGTCGCATTCGGGCGCCTGAAACCGGCACGCCCGAGAGGCATGGTGTCCCGAAGATCGGCCCGCCGGACCCGCCCCAGGTTTCGCCTCAGATGGCCTCAGACAACCCGGACCGTCAGCTCGCCTACCCCGTCGACATGGGCCAGCATCGTGTCGCCCCGCGAAATCGCGCCCACGCCCGAGGGCGTTCCCGAAAAGATCAGATCGCCCGGGGCCAGTTCGAAGAAGTCCGACAGGTACGAGATCATCTCGGGCGTCTTCCAGATCATCTGGTTCAGGTCTCCGGACTGCCGCAGCTCGCCGTTCACCTTGACCCAGACCTCGCCCTCGGTCGGATGGCCGATCTCGGTCGCGGGGACGATGGCGCTGCAGGGGGCCGAGGCCTCGAACGCCTTGGCGATTTCCCAGGGGCGGCGCATTTCCTTGGCCACCGACTGCAGATCGCGGCGCGTCATGTCGAGCCCGACGCCGTAGCCATAGATGTGATCGGTCGCGTCCTCGACCCGGATGCCACGGCCGCCCTTCGACAGGGCCACCACCATCTCGACCTCGAAATGCACATCGGAGGTCTGGGGCGGATAGGGAAAATCCTCGTCCGGGCCGATCAGGTTGTCGGGGTTCTTCTGGAAGAAAAACGGCGGCTCGCGATCCGGGTCATGACCCATCTCGATGGCATGCGCGGCATAGTTGCGACCGATGCAGTAGATGCGGCGCACCGGAAAGCGGCCGCCCCCCTTCACCGGCACACAGGCCTGCGGCGGCGCCTGAATTACGAAATCCGCGCCATCCGGTGTATTCGCCTTGGCCTGATCGTTCACGTTGCTGCCTCCAATGGGTCGACTCGTCTGCTGCGCGCCAATGTCGGGCAATAGATAATTGGGCGCAACGGGGACAACCAGTTTCACCGCGCGATCACCGTGATCGCAGCCTGGGAAACACCATCCTGACGCGTTGTCAGGCGCCACCCGCCCCGCGCTTCGGCAATGCCCCCACGCCTTCGGCCACGAGATCCAGAAGACGCGGCACGATCGGATACTGCAGCGAGGACCGGCGCGTGTAGGCGCCGGCCGGGAACTCGTCCAGCGGCTCGTCCAGCGGCAGCGCGGTCAGGCCGAGGGGCTCGAAAGTGGTGTCCAGCTCGATCGGCGCGGGCATGACGTATTTCCCGGTCGCCAGCAGGTTCAGGCCGAATTCATAAGAGGTTGTCTGAACGGTGAAGTCGGGTGGGCGAAGCCCGTGGCGGATGAAATATCCGCGCACCATCGATGTCGTCTCGGGATCATCGGAATACAGGATCCACTGGGTCCGCGCCAGGTCCTCTGCCGAAACGGGGCCGTTGCCGGACAGGATCTCGTGCCGGACAGAGGCCAGGGCGCCCAGATGCACATCCGTCATCTTGCGCACCTCGATGGTCTCGTCGGCATCGTCGCGGACCAGCGCGCCAAAGACGACATCCAGCTCGCCCTTGCGCAGCAATGGCAGGTTGCGCAGGTGCACGTCGGCGCGCAGCACCAGCCGGGTTTCGGGGAATTCGGTGCGCAGCTTCTCGAAGGCGCCGGCCAGATAAGCGCGGCGGAACAGCGGCCCGGCGCCGACGCGCAGCACGTCCAGCCGGCGCGACTTGGTCGCCTCGATGGTCTCGCGGGCCTGCAGGTAGGCGTGCTCGATCCCGGTGGCGTGTTCGAACAGGTGGCGCCCGGCGGCCGTCAGCGTCATGCCCCGCGGCTGGCGCTCGAACAGAGGGGCCTGGTATTCATCCTCGAGCAGCTTCAGCCGCTTGGTCAGCGTGGGCTGGGCCAGCCGCAGCACGTCCGCCGCGGCGGTGAGCGTTCCGCAGCGCGCGATGGCCAGGAAGGCCGCGAGGTTCCTATCCATTCCCATTGGTAATCTCACCTTACCATATTTTCTATTTTATTCTATCCCATCGACCCGATACCTCTCCGCGAAACGCAATCGGGCCGACCGGTGCCATAGCATGTGCACCACCGGAACCGAGGGGGAGGGGAAAGTCCATGCGCACAATCTTCGTCATGTTCGACTCGCTCAATCGTTCGGCTCTGGGCGCCTATGGCGGCACTGCGATCGACACGCCCAATTTCGACCGGTTCGCCAATCGCGCCGTCACCTTCGATCGCCACTACGTCGGCTCCCTGCCCTGCATGCCCGCACGCCGCGACATGCACACCGGGCGGCTGAACTTCCTGCACCGGCCCTGGGGCCCGCTGGAACCTTTCGACAATTCCTATGCCAAGCTGCTCGGCACCGCCGGGGTCTACACGCATCTCGTGTCCGACCATCTGCACTACTTCGAGGACGGCGGCGCAGGCTATGTCACGACCTTCGACAGCTGGGATTTCATCCACGGCCAGGAATACGACCCGGTCAAGGCGCTGGTGGAACCCCCCGTGGCCCGCTTCCGCGAGATGTTCGATCCGCGTCACTATCCGCTGGAGCGCCTGAACGAGACCGGCCCGGTGACCCGCGAAGCCAGCGACCTGCTGGCCTGGCGCCGCGTGCGGCACGCGACCAACACGCTCTTCGTCCGCGAGGAAGAGGAATTCCCGACCGCGCGCTGCTTTGCCAGCGCCTTCGACTTCCTCGAGCTGAACAAGGAGTCCGACAACTTCTTCCTGCAGCTGGAATGCTTCGACCCGCACGAGCCCTTCTGCGCGCCCGAGCGGTTCATGCAGGCCTATGACACCGGCCGCAAGGGGCCGATCCTCGACTGGCCGGTCTACGAGAAGGTCACGAACTCCGCCGAGGAAATCGCCGATCTGCGCGGCAACTACGCCGCGCTGGCCGCCATGTGCGACGAATACTTCGGCAAGCTGCTGGACTGGATGGACGAGAACGACGCCTGGAAGGACACCTGCCTGATCCTGACCACCGATCATGGCTTCCTGCTGGGCGAACACGAATGGTGGGGCAAGAACAAGATGCCCTACTACGAGGAGATCTCGCACATCCCGCTGATGATCTGGCATCCCGAGGCCGCCGACCAGGCCGGCACGCGCCGCGAGGCGCTAACCCAGACGACCGACCTGATGCCCACCTTCCTTGACCTCTACGGCATCGACGTGCCTGCGGAAGCGACCGCGCAGTCGCTGCTGCCGCTGGTCCGGGGAGAAGGGCAAGGCGCCGACAGCGTGATCTACGGAATGTTCGCCGGCCCCATCGGCATTACGGACGGAACCTATTCCTACTATCATTACCCCTGCTCCACCGATGGCGAGGGGTTCAGTCTCTATACCGTGATGCCGGCGCATATGGACAAGCCCTTCGACGTGGCCGAGATCCGCGCGGCCTCGTTGTCGCAGCCCTTCGATTTCACCAAGGGCGCGCCGCTTCTGCGCGTGCCGATGTCGCCGCAGAACGGCGAGGCCGGGCTGGACGCCGTACGCAACCGGCCCGATGCGCTGCAACTATTCGACCTGGCCCGCGATCCCGGGCAGGAAAACCCGATCGAGAACCCGGCGCTGGTCGCCCGGTTCCGCCGCGAGATCGCGGCACATATGGCCCGCCACGATGCCCCTGCCGAGATGTACGATCTCTACGGGCTCGACCGCGAACAACAGGACCGGATGGCCGCGACCTGAGCGGGCCGCCGGCAATCAGTAGAACCGAGGAGGAGACACCATGACCATCAAGTTGACCGCAGTTTCTCTGGCCGGGGCAGCAGCCCTCGCCCTCAGCGCCGGGACGGCATTCGCCGAATTCCCCGAGCGCAACATCGAGAACATCTTTCCCTGGGGCCCCGGCTCGGCCATGGCCGCGACCCAGATCATCTCGGAAGCCATGGGCGAAGAGCTGGACACCAATATCTCGGTTGTCTCGACGCCCGGCGGCGCCGGGGTGAAGGCCTTTGAAACCGCGTTGAGGAAGCCCGCCGACGGCTACACGATCATCGACGGATGGGTCGCGCCGCTGGTGCTGCAGCCGCAGGTCGGCAATGCCGACTGGTCGCATGACGATTTCATCCCGCTGTGGTCCGCGACCTCGGTGCCCTTCGCACTGGTGACCCGCAAGGACGAAGACCGCTGGACCGATTTCCCAAGCTTCATCCAGTACATGAAGGACAACCCGGGCGAGCTGCGCTATTCCTCCGGGTCCATCGGGAACATCCCGCACATGGTGCTGGCCAAGGTCATGCAGGCCAACGGCGTCTATGCGCGCAACATCCCCTATCCGCAGGACGGCGACGCCTTCAAGGATCTGCGCGGCGGGCTGCTGGATTTCAGCTTCAACAACCCCACCACCTATGACGCCAACAGCGACGCGTTCCAGGCCCTGGCCGTGCTCAGCGACCGCGAAGACATCCGCCCGCTGTTCGACGACGCGCCGCTGGTGAACTCCTTCGGGGCCGATATGGGGCTGTCGGGGCTCGCTCCGGGTGGCTGGCACTGGTACCTGGTCAAGGAAGGCACACCTGACGATGTGGTGGAAACGCTGCGGACGGCGATGAAGGCGGCGCTGGACCGGCCCGAAGTGCAGGAAAAGCTGATCTCGATCGGGTTCTTCCCGACGATGTATTCGCCCGACCAGTATGACGAGATCGTCGGCACCGTGGGCGAACAGCTGCAATCGGCGCAGGACGCCATCGCCTGGGAAGCCGAAAAGAACGCCGGAAACTAAGCCGGGCTGCGGAGGTACTCTTGATGGAACAGGGCGGACAGCGACGGACAGCGGAATGGCTGGTACTTGCGGCGTTTCTCGCCGTCGTCGCCCTGGTCTTTCAGCAGATCGCAACCTCGCTGACCGCCCAGGGCGCGGCCAGCGGGGATCCGTTGTCCAACTCGGCGATGTTCCCGCGGCTGGTGGCCTGGGTGATGCTCGGGCTATCCGCCCTGATCGCCGTGATGATGCTCATTGGGCGGATGCCCCGCCCTGGCGAGATCCACGCCGTCGACACCACCCCTGACATTCCCCCAGAGCCGGAAGCCCTGCGCAAAGGCATGCTGATCGGCATGATCGGGGCGGTTGTGCTCTATCTCCTGCTGCTCCAGCCGCTCGGCTTCCAACTGGCGACCCTTGCGCTCATGACCGGGCTCTTCGCGCTCTTCGGCGTCCGGCCCTGGTGGCGCGCGGTGGTCGCCGGCGCCGGCATCACGCTGCTGGTCTCATTCGTCTTCGAGGGCATCCTGAAGGTCGTCCTGCCCACGGGCGTCTTCGGGATCTCGCTCCCGCTCGGCCTGTTCTGAGGATTCGTCCATGTTCGACATGCTCCTGTCCGGAATGGACCTGCTCGCATCGCCGCAGGTGATCCTGCTGGTGGCCTTCGGCTGCATCGGCGGTCTGCGGGTCGGCGCTCTGCCCGGGCTTGGCCCGCTGATGGGCATCATCCTCATGCTGCCGCTGGCCTATTACCTGCCCCCGGTGGCCGGCATGGGGATGCTGATCGCGATCTATGTCGGCGGCTCCTGCGGCGGCGCGGTCGCGGCGATCCTGCTAAGGATACCCGGCACACCCCTGGCCGCCGCCACCCTGCTTGACGGCTATCCCATGGCAAAGAACGGCCGGGCCGGTGACGCCATCGGCGTGGCGATCTCGGCCTCGGCCATCGGCGGGATCTTCGGCGGCATCGTCCTGGTCTTCTTCGCGCCGCTGCTGGCGCAGGTCGCGGTCAATTTCGGTCCGCCCGAGTATTTCGCCCTGGCCATCACGGGGCTGCTCTCGATTGCCGTGGTGTCGTCGGAATCCACGCTCAAGGGCCTGCTGACGGGCTGCCTCGGCCTGCTTATCGCCATGGTCGGCACCGACCCGATGAACAACGCCTACCGCTTCGACTTCGGCATGTCCGACCTGCTTGGCGGCGTCCACATCGTCGCCGTCGTCGTCGGGCTTTTCGCGCTGTCCGAAGCCGCGTTCCAGATTCGCGAGGGGCACATGGATGCCCGTCCCGACGTGCAGAATGTCCGCGTCTCGTTCCGGTCGCTGTTCCTGATGCTGGAGCACAAGTGGAACCTGCTGCGCTCCAGCGTGATCGGCACCTTCTTCGGCGCCCTGCCCGGCGCCAGCGGCATCATCGCCTCGTTCACCGCCTATGCCATCGCCCGCGCCGGAAACCGCGGCGGCGAAACATATGGCGAGGGCGCGGTGGGCGGTGTCGTCGCGACCGAATCCTCCAACAACGCCTGCTGCGGCGGCGCGCTGATACCGACGCTTGCGCTGGCCATCCCCGGCGATGCCGCCTGCGCCGTGCTGATGGGCGCGCTGCTTCTGCTGGGCCTGCAGCCCGGGCCGCAGCTTTTCACGCTGAGCGGCGACATCGTCGGCGGCGTGTTCCTGGCCTACCTGCTTGCCAATGTCTTTCTCTTCGTGCTGGGCATCCTGCTGACGCCGGTCTTCGTTTCGGTTCTGAAACTGAAGAAGAAGTTCCTCGTGCCCTCGGTTCTGCTGCTGTCGCTGGTGGGGGTATACGCTCTGCAATCCTCGGTCTTCGACCTGTGGATGGCCTTCCTCTTCGGGGCGGTGGGCTACGTGCTGCGCCGGTTCGACTACCCGCTGGCGCCCATTGTCATCGGTATCGTGCTGGGCCCCATTGCCGAGGGCAACTATCGCCGCTCGCTGCTGTTGTCGCGCGACGGGTTCGAGATCTTTCTCGACCGGCCGATCTGCGCCACCATCCTGGCAATCAACGTGCTGGTGATCCTCTGGGTCGTCACGCCCGCCAGGTTCAAATCCCGCCTGACGCAGCGCCTTCACCTGGCGGGGCCGCGATGACCCGCAGGGTCAGGGCAATGATCGACCAGCTGCGGACGCGCTTCGCCTATCGGCCCGAGCGCCACTACATGCGCGGCCCGGGTCCTGCATCCTCTGCCGGCGGGCCTGCCGCCGGGGCAGATCGCGCCCCCCGAACGCATCAGGACGGGCGGCACGGCGATGCGCAGGAGACGCAGTCCTCTTCCACGCAGTCCGGGCAGGCATCCGATCGGATGGCACGCTCGCAGGCGTCAGGCGGCTGAGCCGGGTCAATCTTACCGGTCACACCGAAGGGGGGTCCGGAAAGGACAAAAAGGGGAGCCGGAGATGAGCCGGCTCCCCTTTTTAATGTCACGTGCGCCAGGTCGGTGGCGCGCGACGGTCAGGCCAGTTGCCGGCGTGTCCAGCGCTGGAACAGGTACAGCGTGACAGAGGTCACGATCACCCCCGACAGCAGGTAGAGCGCCGCCGCCCAGAGCCCGAAGGCATTGGTCAGCACCAGACCCGCCAGCGGCGCGAAGGCCGCGCCGAACAGCCACGACAGGTTGGTCGCGACCGCCGTGCCGGAATAGCGGAACTCGGCCGGGAAACGGTTGGGCACGATGGCGCTGGCCTGGCCATAGGCGAAGCCCAGCAGCAGGAAGCCCAGCAGAATGAAGACCCAGGGCGCGGACTCCAGCGTGCCGATGCTCAGGCACAGGAGCACGATCAGCGAGGTGCTGATCCAGAGCACGGTCTGCCGCCCGATCCGGTCCGCCAGGATCCCCGACATGATCACGCCGAAGACCCCGAGGATCGCGCCCATCAGCTGGTAAAGCAGGATGTTCGAGATCGGCTGGTCGGTATACAGAAGCGCGTATGCCAGCGGGAAGACCGTGACCATGTGGAACAGCGCGTAGCTTGCCAGCGGCAGGAAGGTCGAAACCACGATCGGCCGCCACTGGGTGTCCAGAAGCTCGCGGAACGGGGCGGATTGCAGCGGCGCCCGATCGCCGCCGAAATCCGCTTCAAGCAAACGGATCCGTGCAAACAGCGCCACGACGTTTACCGCGAAAACGGCGAAGAAGGCAAAGCGCCAGCCGAACTGCATGAACTCGGCGTCCGTCAGGAAACCGGTGAGCACGAAGTAGAGAGACGCCGCAACGACGAAGCCCAGCGGGCCGCCCAGTTGCGGGATCATCGCGTAGAAACCGTTCCTGTTCTTCGGTGCGGCATTTTGCAACTGCAGCGTCAAACCGTCCCAGGCACCGCCCAGGCCGATGCCCTGAAGAAAGCGCATCACGGCCAGCAGCAGCGGCGCGGCGACGCCGGCCTTCTCGTAGCCGGGCAGCAGCCCGATCGCGACGGTCGAGGTGCCAAGGATCATCAGTGCGGCCACCACTTTCCATTGCCGGCCAAGCCGCCGCTGCACCCGCCTACCGAGAAGTCCGGCCACGGGGCGGGCGATAAATGCCAGAGAAAACAGAAGGAAAGACAGCATTGTGCCGGTGACGGGATCAAAATTCGGAAAAAACAGCTGCGGGAAGACGATGGCCGAGGCGATCGCGTAGACAAAAAATCCGAAGAAATCCGTCACGCGCGCCATGATCACCGTGGTGACGATTTCGTCCATGGTCACGTGCCGGGAAGCGTGGTTATCTATGGTTGTCACGGGAGGTTCTCCGATAGAGGGGCGGCCGCCTGAAGCGGGGTGCGCGCTTGTGCCTTATCAAATCAGTGGGAATTTCATCAAGAAGCCATTGCGTTTTTCTGCAACTGCGAGATATCCCGCCCTCGCCGGATGTTGCTGCCAGCCATTGGCCGACCTGCCATGACCCAGACCTGCCATGTCCGGAAAAATCGAGACGGAGACAGACCATGAGCACCCGGCGCTCCCGCATCCTATCGGTATCGGCTCTCGTGATATCGGCGTCCCTCCTGTCGGGATGCGACCTTTTGCTGCTGAACCCATCCGGCGACGTGGCGGCCCAGCAGGGCGAACTTATCATATATTCCACGATTCTCATGCTGATCGTGATCCTGCCGGTCCTGGCGCTGACGGTGTTCTTCGCGTGGAAGTACCGCGAATCGAACCGCGAGGCGCGCTACGAGCCGGACTGGGATCACTCCATCAGCCTCGAAATCGTCGTCTGGTCGCTGCCGCTTGCGATCATCATCTGCCTCGGCGGGCTGACCTGGGTCGCGACGCACCGGCTGAACCCCTATGACGAGGTCAGGCGCATCGCGCCGGGCGTCCCGGTGGACGAAACCGTCAAGCCGCTGACCATCCAGGTCGTCGCGCTCGACTGGAAATGGCTGTTCATCTACCCCGAACAGAACATCGCCATGGTCAACGAGGTCGCCGCGATCACCGACCGCCCGGTCGAGTTCAAGCTGACCTCCTCCACGGTGATGAACTCCTTCTACATCCCGTCGCTGGCCGGCATGATCTACACCATGCCCGGCATGGAGACCGAGATGAACGCCGTCATGAACGAGGATGGCGTCTACGAGGGCTTTGCCTCCAACTACTCGGGCCTCGGCTACAACTGGATGCGGTTCACCTTCCATTCCACGGACGAGGCCGGGTTCGACGAATGGGTCGAAAAGGTCCGCTCCGAAGGCGCAACGCTGGACCGCGACGCCTTTGTCGCGCTGGACCAGCCCTCGATGAAACATCCGGTCACGCCCTACGGCACAGTCGAGGACGGGCTCTGGACCCGGATCCTAAACCAATGCGTCGACGACCAGTCGCTGTGCCTGAACGACATGATGATGGTCGATGCGCTTGGCGGCGGCGGGCTGGAAGGGATCTATAACCGCGAGATCTACCGCGGGCTGTGCACCGCGGAAAATCCGCATGCCCTGATCGAGATCCTGCGCCCGCAGGACGCCCATCGCGAAGCCGCGCTGCTGTCGGCCATCGGGGGCACCCCCCCGATGCCGCCGGTATCGACGGCCAAACCGCAGACCTCCACAGGACCCGAAGGGCAGTAAGACCATGGCCACCGACCTGACGCACCTTCCCGCCGTCCACACCGACGTGCACCCGATTTTCGGCAAGCTCACCTGGCAGTCGATCCCGATCCACGAGCCCGTGCTCGTCGGCACCTTCATCGGCGTGGCGATCATCGCCTCCGTCGTTCTCTACCTGCTCACCAAGTACAAATGGTGGGGCTATCTGTGGTCCGAATGGTTCACCTCGATCGACCACAAGAAGATCGGCATCATGTACATGGTGCTGGGCTTCATCATGTTCGTGCGCGGCTTTGCCGACGCGCTGCTGATGCGGTCACAGCAGGCGCTGGCCTCGATGGGCTACGAAGGCTACCTGATCCCGCACCATTACGATCAGATCTTCTCGGCCCATGGCGTGATCATGATCTTCTTCGCCGCGATGCCCTTTGTCACCGGCTTCATGAACTACGTGATGCCCCTGCAGATCGGCGCACGCGACGTGGCCTTCCCGTTCCTCAACAACCTCAGCTTCTGGCTGACGGTGTCGGGCGCGGTGCTGGTGATGATCTCGCTTTTCGTCGGCGAATTCTCCACCAACGGCTGGCTGGCCTATCCGCCGCTCTCGGGGCTGGAATATTCGCCCTCCGTGGGCATGGATTACTACCTCTGGGCGCTGAACATCGCCGGGATCGGCACGACATTGTCGGGGATCAACCTGGTGGTCACCATCGTCAAGATGCGCTGCCCGGGCATGACCTGGATGCGGATGCCGATCTTCACCTGGACGACGCTGTGCACCAACATCCTGATCGTCGCCTCCTTCCCGGTGCTGGCGGCCACGCTCGCCCTGATCACCGCCGACCGCTACATCGGCACCCAGTTCTTCAACACCGAACTGGGCGGCAACCCGATGATGTACGTCAACCTCATCTGGATCTGGGGCCACCCGGAGGTCTACATCCTGATCCTGCCGATCTTCGGCATCTTCTCCGAGGTGGTGTCGACCTATTCGGGCAAGCGGCTCTTCGGCTATACCTCGATGGTCTATGCCACCTGCGTGATCATGGTTCTGTCCTACCTGGTCTGGCTGCACCACTTCTTCACCATGGGCGCGGGCGCGAGCGTGAACTCGTTCTTCGGGATCACCACGATGATCATCTCGATCCCGACGGGCGCGAAGCTCTTCAACTGGCTGTTCACCATGTACAAGGGGCGCATCCGGTTCGAGCTGCCGATGATGTGGACCATCGCCTTCATGCTGACCTTCACCATCGGTGGCATGACCGGGGTCCTGCTGGCCGTTCCGCCGGCGGATTACGTGCTGCACAACTCGCTGTTCCTGGTCGCGCATTTCCACAACGTGATCATCGGCGGCGTGGTCTTCGGCGTCTTCGCCGGGGTGACGCACTGGTTCCCCAAGGCTTTCGGCTTCAAGCTTGATCCCTACTGGGGCCACCTCAGCTTCTGGGGCTGGATCATCGGCTTCTACCTTGCCTTCATGCCGCTTTACCTGCTGGGGCTGATGGGCGTGACCCGCCGCCTGAGCCAGTTCGAGGACACGATCTACGCGGCCTACTTCATCACCGCCGCGATCGGTGCGCTGTTCATCGCCGGGGGCATCGCCTCGTTCTTCATCCAGCTCTACGTCTCGATCCGCGATCGCGACAGCGAGCGGCTGCGCGACGACACGGGCGATCCATGGGACGGGCGGACGCTGGAATGGTCGACCTCTTCGCCGCCGCCCTATTACAACTTTGCCTTTACCCCGCGCGTGCATGGCATCGACACCTATGCCGAGATGAAGCGCCATGGCTACCAGCGCCCGACCGATGGGTTCGCGCCGATCCACATGCCGCGCTACACGGCATCGGGCGTGGTGATCGCCGGCCTGCTGACGGTGATGGGCTTCGGGCTGATCTGGCACATCTGGTGGATGGCCGCCTTCGGCTTTGTCACGGCGATCCTCTGGGCCATTGGCCACACCTTCAACTACAACCGTGACTATTATGTCCCGGCCGAAGAGGTCCGCGCGATCGAAACGGCCCGTGGCCCGCGCATGGAGCCCGCAGAATGAGCACCGCAACGCCTTCCGCAACGGACATGCCCGAGTATCACGTGATCGAGACGCCGCATCACGACGGCGAAGAGCATCCCCACGAAACCGGCACCATGCTGGGCTTCTGGATCTACCTGATGAGCGATTGCCTCATCTTCGGGGTGCTCTTTGCCGTCTACGCGGTGGTCGGCCAGAACTACGCGGCGGGCCCCTCGCCCGCGGATCTGTTCGAGATCGACATGATCCTCCTGTCCACCTTCATGCTGCTGTTCTCGTCGATCACCTACGGCTTTGCCGTGATCAACATGCAGCAGCGCAACACCGCGATGTTCTACCTCTGGATGGTGGTGACCCTTGGCTTCGGCCTCGCCTTCCTGGGGCTGGAGGTCAAGGAATTCACCCATCTGTGGCACATCGGCGCGACCCCCTCGACCAGCGCCTTCCTGTCGGCCTTCTTCACCCTCGTCGGCACCCACGGGCTGCACGTCACGTTCGGGTCGATCTGGCTGGTGGTGCTGCTGATCCAGGTCGGCCTGCATGGGCTGACCGCCGAAAACCAGCGCCGCGTCATGTGCCTCAGCCTGTTCTGGCACTTCCTCGACCTGATCTGGATCGGGGTGTTTTCCTTCGTCTATCTCGCGGGAGTCCTGCAATGAGCGCCCCAACCCATCAAGACGACGCCGCACACGGGTCCTACAAATCCTACCTCACCGGCTTTGCCCTGTCGGTCGTGCTGACGGTGATCCCCTTCTGGCTGGTGATGAGCGAGGCCGACATCGGCCTGGGCTGGGCGCTGGCGGTGATCTTCGGGCTGGGCGCGGTGCAGATCATCGTGCATGTGCATTACTTCCTGCATGTCACCGGCACCGCCGAACACGGCTGGCAGGCCATGTCGATGATCTTCACCGCGATCCTGCTGGTGATCGTGCTGTCGGGCTCGATCTGGGTGATGTTCCACCTGGAGGAAAACATGATGCCCGCGCATGAGCAGATCGAGCGGGTCCGCAACCTTCCATGAGCGAAGGCCGCGGGCCGCGCCGCCCGCTCTGGCTGGACCTGACGATCCTGGGCCTGGCCGGGGTGATCTTTGTCACGCTGGTCGGGCTTGGCACCTGGCAGGTCCGGCGGCTGCACTGGAAGCTGGACCTGATCGAAGCGGTCGAGACCCGTGCCCATGGCACACCCGTCGCCGCGCCGACGGGGCCGGTGAGCGATGACGATGATGTCTATCGCCGCGTGGTGGCCGAGGGACGGTTCCGCCACGACGCCTCGCACCTCGTGAAGGCCGTGACGGAGCTTGGTCCCGGCTACTGGGTCATGACCCCGCTGGAGACCTCCGCCAGCACCATCTGGATCAACCGCGGCTTCGTGCCCAACGGCCTGCCGCGCGACGACTGGTCGAGGCCCGTAGGTCCTGTCCGCGTCGAGGGGCTGCTGCGCATCACCGAGCCGGAGGGCACCCTGCTGGAAAGCAACGATCCGGCGGCGGACCGCTGGGTTTCGCGCGATGTTGCGGCGCTATCGGAGGTGTCGGGCATCGCCGATCCCGCGCCCTATTTCATCGACGCCGATCAAATGGGCCCGCCGGCCGACTGGCCCCGCGGCGGGCTGACGATGATCCGCTTCCGCAATTCGCACCTGTCCTACGCGCTGACATGGTACGCCATGGCGGTGCTGTTCCTGGTCGGCATGGGCATCGTGATGCGGGACAGGCTGCGCGGCTGATCCCCCTGCCCCGGGCACCCCGCCGTGGCACAGCCCGCGCAATCCCCCGCCCGCGCGCAACACGCGTGACACATTTCGCCACCATGAAAGACGCGACCGCCTCGCGGTCTGCCCCCTCCCCGATGAGCCGTCCTCTCGTGACCCGCGTGGGACCGAACGCCGCCCCATATCTGCTGCCTGACCCCTCGCCATTATTGACCTGAATAGTGATTCATGTTTCATCATGTGCAGGAGTGGTAATCGGGAGGATTTTCACATGAACCGCACACTCGCCCTGGGCGTGGCCGCGCTGCTGGCCGCAACGCCCCTGGCCGCCGAAATCCGCATAGCCCATGTCTACGGCAAGACCGGCGCGCTCGAAGCCTATGCCGCGCAGTCGCATATCGGCCTGATGCTGGGCCTCGAATATGCCACCGACGGCACCATGGAGATCGACGGAGAGCCGATCACCGTCATCGAAAAGGACACCCAGCTGAAGCCCGACATTGGCAAGGCCATGCTGGCCGAAGCTTATGGCGACGACGACGCGCAGATCGCCGTCGGCCCGGTGTCGTCGGGCGTGGCGCTGGCCATGCTGCCGGTCGCCGAGGAATACGAACGCCTCCTGATCGTGGAACCGGCGGTGGCCGACTCGATCACCGGCGAGAACCGCAACCGGTTCATCTTCCGCACCGGGCGCAATTCGTCCCAGGATGCCATCGCCAATGCCGTGGCCCTGGGGGGCGAAGGCGTGACGATCGCGACGCTGGCACAGGATTACGCCTTTGGCCGCGATGGCGTGGCGGCGTTCAAGGAGGCGCTGGAAGCCACCGGCGCGACGCTGGCGCATGAGGAATACGTGCCCACCGACACCACCGATTTCACCGCCGCGGCCGAACGGATCTTTCAGGCCATGGGCGATATCGAGGGCGAGAAGAAGCTCTTCATCATCTGGGCCGGCGGCGGCAACCCGATGGGCAAGATCAACGCCATGGATCCCTCGCGCTTCGGGATCGAGATCGCCACGGGCGGCAACATCCTGGCGGCCCTGACCGCCTACAAGGAACTGCCGGGCATGGAAGGGGCCACGTATTACTACTACGAGATCCCCGACAACGAGGTGAACGACTGGCTGGTCGAACAGCATATGGACCGCTACGGCACCCCGCCCGATTTCTTCACCGCCGGCGGCATGGCGGCGGGCATCGCCGTGGTCGAGGCCATCAGGAAGGCCGGCGGCGCCGATGACGCCGAGGCGCTGATAGAGGCGATGGAAGGCATGGAGTTCCCGTCGCCCAAGGGCACGATGATCTTCCGCGCCGAGGATCACCAGGCGCTGCAGCCGATGTACCACTTCGTCACCGAAATCCAGGACGGCAAGGATTACGGCGTGCCCGTCCTCGTCCGCGAGATCGGCATCGACGACATGGACATCCCGGTCCGCGACTGATCGCAATCAGGTCGCGCGCGCCACGCTGCGCGCGCGACCTGCAGTTCGACCAGAAAGGCTTTCCCTTGACCCAGACGCTTCTGGAAACTGACGGTCTGACCGTGCGTTTCGGAGGGCACGTGGCCGTGGATGCCGTGTCCTGCGCCTTTCGCGCCGGCGAGCTGACCGCCATCGTGGGCCCGAACGGGGCCGGCAAGACCACCTATTTCAACCTGATCTCCGGCCAGATCCCGTCCAGCGCGGGCAGCGTCCGGCTGATGGGCGAGGACATCACCCGCCAGGGCGTGGCCGAGCGCTGCCGCAAGGGCCTGGGCCGGGCGTTCCAGCTGACCAACCTGTTTCCCGACCTCAGCGTTCTGGAAAACGTGCGCCTGGTGATCCAGGCGCATCAACACAAGGGCTTTTCCCTGTTCTCCATGGCGTCGAGCCATACCGAACTGACCACCGCCGCCATGGCGGTGCTGGACCGGGTGAAGCTGGACCGCCTCAAGGACCAGAAGGTCAGCGAGTTGAGCCACGGCAACCAGCGCAAGCTGGAGGTCGCGCTGCTGATCGCGCTCGACCCGAAGGTCTACATGTTCGACGAACCCACAGCGGGCATGAGCGCCGACGAAGCGCCCGTCGTCCTCGACCTGATCGCCGAGCTGAAGCACGACACGGACCGCACGATCCTGCTGGTCGAACACAAGATGGACGTGATCCGCACGCTCGCCGACCGGATCATCGTGCTGCACAACGGCGCGCTGGCCGCCGATGGCCCCCCGGCCGAGGTCATGGCCTCGGACATCGTGCAGGAGGCCTATATGGGCAAGGAGCTGGACGATGTCTGACCCGATCCTGACGCTGTCGGGTGTGCATACCGACATCGCGCAATACCACATCCTCGAAGGTGTCGACCTTCAGGTGCCGCGCGGCGGCGTGACCATGCTGCTGGGCCGCAACGGCGTGGGCAAGACCACGACGCTGCGCACGATCATCGGCCACTGGAAGGCGAAATCCGGCACCATCTCCTTCGACGGCAGCGACATCACCGCCCTGCCCGTCCCGGCCCGCGCCCGGGCCGGCATCGGGTTCGTTCCGGAAGACATGGGCATCTTCGGCGACCTTTCCGTCGAGGAGAACATGGTGCTGGCCGCCGTCTCCGGCCCCCTGGATCCGGCCCGGCTGGACTGGCTCTTCACCGTCTTCCCGCCGCTGAAAACCTTCTGGAAATCCCCCGCCGGCACGCTGTCGGGCGGGCAGAAGCAGATGCTGTCCATCGCCCGCGCCATGGCCGAGGACCGCAGGCTTTACCTGATCGACGAACCCACCAAGGGTCTGGCCCCCGCGATCATCTCGACCATGGCCGGCGCCCTGCGCGAGCTGAAACGCCAGGGCGCGTCGATCCTGCTGGTGGAACAGAACTTCTCGGTCGCCAAGGCGCTTGGCGACACCGTCGCCGTCATGGAAAACGGCCGCATCATCTGGACCGGAGAGATGGCCCAGCTGGCCACCGACGCCGCCCTTCAGGAACGCCTGATGGGCCTCAGCATGGAGGCGCATTGATGTCCGCCGCCCCCGACCATACCCCCACCTTCGCCGCACTCAGCCTGTCGGACCGGCTGGAAAAGGCGGCGCCCTTCCTGCTGGTGCCCGTCCTCGTCGTGCTGGGCTTTTTCGCCATCGGCACGACATCGTCCTGGCTGACACTGACCGTGTCCGGGCTGGCCATGGGGATGATGATCTTCATCATGGCCTCGGGCCTCACCCTCGTCTTCGGGCTGATGGACGTGATCAACTTCGGCCACGGCGCCTTCATCTCGGTCGGGGCCTATGTCGGCATCTCGGTGCTGCTGGCGCTGTCGGGCTGGACCGGGGCGCCGTCGCTGGTTCTGAACATCCTGGCCGTGCTGCTGGCCGTCTTCGCCGCCATCGCGGTGACCGGCGCGCTTGGCTGGGGGTTCGAACGTGTCATCGTCCGGCCCGTCTATGGCGCGCATCTGAAACAGATCCTCGTCACCGTCGGCGGCCTCATCGTCATCGAACAGCTGATCCAGATGGTCTGGGGCCCCGAAGAGATCTTTCTCACCCGGCCCGAGATGCTGAAGGGCGCCGTCACCTTCGCCGGTGCGGCGGTCGAGAAATACCGGCTGCTGGCCGTGGTCATCGGCCTGATCCTGTTCGTCGCCATGCGGATGGTCCTGCTGCGCACCAAGATCGGCCTGATCGTCCGCGCGGGCGTCGCCAATGGCGAGATGGTCGAGGCGCTTGGCTATCGCCTGCGGATCGTCTTCATCGGCGTCTTCATCGCCGGCTCGGCGCTGGCAGGGCTGGGCGGCGTCATGTGGGGCCTCTACCAGGAGGTCATCACCGCCGGCATGGGCGAAGAGATGATGATCCTGGTGTTCATCGTCGTGATCATCGGCGGGCTGGGCTCGGTCGAGGGCGCCTTCATCGGCGCGCTGCTGGTGGGGCTCTTGCAGAACTACCTGGCCTTCCTCGAACCCAAGCTGGCCCTGATTTCCAATATCGCGCTGATGGCCGCGATCCTGATGTGGCGGCCGCAGGGAATGCTGCCCGTGGTGAAGGCAAAGTAACATGCTGGTCAAACTGCTCTCCGGCGACAAGCCGAACTCGGTCGTGCTGACGATCATTCTGCTGATCATCCTCGTCTGCCTGGCGCTCGCCCCGTTCCTGTTTCCAGGCGTGCGGTCTCTGGAAACCGCCGCAAGGATCTGCATCTTCATCGTGCTGGTGGCCAGCTACGACCTGCTGCTGGGCTACACGGGCATCGTCAGCTTCGCCCACACGATGTTCTTCGGGCTGGGCGCCTACGGCGTGGCGCTGGCCTCCGATCATCTCGGGCGCGGCTTCGGCCCGCTGCTTCTGGGCACCACGCTGGGCGCCCTCGCCGCCGGGGTGCTGGCCGTGCTGATCGGGCTTTTCAGCCTGCGCGTGCGCGCGATCTTCTTTGCCATGATCACGCTGGCCGTGGCCTCGGCCGTCGCCGTTCTGGTCTCGCAATTCTCGACCATCACCGGGGGCGAGGACGGGCTGAACTATTCGATCCCGCGCGCGCTGACCCCCGCCTTCCGGCTGGGCGAGATCGCCGGGGTCAAGATCAACGGCAAGATCCTGAACTATTACCTGATCTTCTTCTGCTCGGGCGCGCTGTTCCTGCTGCTGCTGCGGATCGTGAATTCGCCCTTTGGCCGCGTGCTCGAGGCGATCCGCGAGAACGAGTTCCGCGCCGAGGCCATCGGCTACAAGGTCGTCTGGTACCGTACCGCCGCCACCTGCCTGTCGGCCGCCGTCGCCGCCCTGGCCGGCAGCCTCTTCGCGATCTGGCTGCGCTATGTCGGGCCCGACACCACGCTTTCGTTCGAGATCATGCTGGATATCCTGCTGATGGTCGTGATCGGCGGCATGGGCACGATGTACGGCGCGGTGATCGGGGCGACGATCTTCGTGCTGGCCCAGAACTACCTGCAGAACCTCATGGGCGTGGCCGAGGAGGCCACCGCGAACCTGCCTCTGCTGCCGCATTTCCTCGATCCCGATCGCTGGCTGATGTGGCTTGGCGTGCTCTTCATCCTCAGCGTCTACTTCTTCCCGACCGGCATCGTCGGGCGGCTGAGGGCCGGGCGGCAGGGGTGAGCCGGCCTCTCGTGCTCCTGCACGGCTGGACGATGACGGGGGCGGTCTTCGACGACTTGGCGGGCCGGTTGTCGGATCATGCCTGCATCGCCCCGGACCTGCCCGGCCACGGCCGCGCCCGGCACGTGGCGCCCACGGCCGATGCCCTGGCCGAGAGCATCGCGCAGACCCTTGCCCCGCTCCGCGCGCCTGTGGTGGTGGGCTGGTCGATGGGGGCCGCCGCGCTCTGGCGCTACGTGGCGTGTCACGGAACCGGCGAAATCGCCGGGCTGATCACCGTCGACATGAGCCCCCGGATGCGACCCGCCCCGGACTGGCCGCACGGGCTCGCGGACCAGGACGACGGCTCGATCGCGGCCATTGCCCGACGCTTCCGGCGGGATTGGGACGGCGCGAGCCACGGCATCGCCGCCTCGATGTTCGCCTCCGACGACGCGGCCCGGCGCGCCGAGGCCCGGTCGGCGATCCTGTCGCAGGACCCGGACACCATGCGCCGGGCCTGGGACATGCTGGTGGATCTCGACGCCCGCGCCATCGTGCCACGGATCGACATTCCCTGGCTGATCTGTTCCGGCGCGCACAGCCGGGTCTATCCCGCAGCGGCCTCGGACTGGATCGCGGCGCAGGCACCGCAGGGACGGCGTCACGTGTTCCGCAGGTCGGGTCATTCGCCGCATCTGGAGGAACCGGACGCCTTCGCACAGGCCGTGCGGGCCTTTACCCGGACGCTTTGACCGGCGGCCCGGACAGGCCCGTGGCCCGGTCGGCGGCCCCCTCCCCTGCCCCTTCAGCGGCCTTGACCAGAGCCCTGCCCTCGCAGACCAGCGTGCCGTCCGGCAGCACGCAGCGCGCCCAGAGATCGACCAGCCGCCTGTCGGGACGCAGGCGCGTGATCTCGACCGTGGCGGTCAGAGGCGTGCCCACGGGCGCGGGCGCGTGAAAGGTCATGTCCTGCTTGAGGTAATTCGTCCCCTGCCCCGGCAATCTGACGCCCAGCAGATAGGAAAACAGCGCCCCGATCAGCGGCTCGGGCACGTGCCCCCCTGCACCTGCCCCTGCGCCCGCCACCGCGGCAAAGCCCGCCATGTCCCCGGCGGTGAAGCACCGTGTCACCGATGCGCTGTCACCCACCCGCATCAGGCGATCCCCGCCTGTCCGACCAGAACCTCGGCGCCGTCCGCCACCCGGACGGCGCGCAGCGTCAGCACCCCGGGCGCCGTTTCGGTGATCGTCAGCTCCAGCGGATCCCCGGCAAAGGCCGGGTTCGGGAACATCATCGACTGGCGCAGCTGCCGCACCCCGGGCCGGGCCTGCACCAGCAGCGCCCAGAGCCGGGCATAGATCAGCATCCCGTGGCTGACCGTCCGCCCGAAGCCCGTGCGCGCGGAATAGCCCGGGTCCACATGGATCGCGTTGTCATCGCCCGAGACCCCGGCAAAGGCGTCGAACTCCGCCTGGGCGGGCGTCCAGGTCGCGCGCAGGTCAAGCATAGCTGAGCGCCTTGCGCAGCTCGGGCTTGCGGATCTTGCCGGCGGCGGTGCGCGGGAACTCCTCGACCACCCTTATCCGGGCCGGCACCTTGTAGCCGGCCAGCCGCTCGCGGCACCAGTGGCGCAGCGCTTCGGGATCGTCCACCGCAGCCCCCGGACGCAGCATCACGAAGCCGGCGCCGACCTCGCCCCAGCGGTCGTCGGGCACGCCGACGACGGCGGCCTCCAGCACGGCGGGATGGGTGGTCAGGATGCGCTCGACCTCGGCCGGGTACACGTTCTCTCCGCCCGAGATGTACATGTCCTTGATGCGGTCCACGATCCAGTAATAGCCCTCGGCATCGCGCCGCGCGATATCGCCCGTCGCCAGCCAGCCATCCTCGGTGAAGGCCCGCGCGGTCGCCTTGGCGTCGCCATAATAGCCCGGCGTGATGCCCGGCCCGCGCAGCTGGACCTCGCCCTGCCCGGGCAGGCCATCGGGCAAGCCGTCCAGCCGCACCTCGGTCAGGATCTGGGCCTTGCCGACCGACCCGACCTTCCGCCCGGCCCCGGCCTCATCCATCAGGAACACCGTCGGCCCGGTCTCGGTCAGCCCGCAACCGTTGAGCACATGCGCCCCGCGCGCGGCGAAGGACTCGATCAGCGGTTCGGGCAAGGGCGCCCCGCCGCAGCCGCAGCTGATCCCCGACCAGTCGACGCGATCCACATCCGGGCTTAACGAGAACGCCTGGTAAATGGCGGGCACGCCGAAGAAATGGGTCACCTCTCCCCGGGCCAGCAGGTCCAGCACCTCCTGCGCATCGAAGCGCGGCAGGATCGTTGAGACCCCGCCATTCAGAAAGACCGGCAGCGTGTGCAGGTTGATCCCGGCAGTGTGAAAGAGCGGCAGGTAATTGACCGATCTCGCCGCCGCCGTCAGCCCTACGGCCTGACCCATGTTGACCGCGTTGGCCCAGGCCATGCGCGCGGTCTGGATCACCGCCCTGGGCTGGCCCGTGGTGCCGGAGGTGAACAGCAGGTACCAGGGCCGCTCGGCCGGGATCCGGTCGCGGCGCGGCCGCCCCTGCCCCGCGATCCAGCCGGCAACCCGGTCCTCGATCCCCAGGCATATCGCGCCCGTGCGCGCGGCCACCCCGGCGGCCAGCGCGGCATGGGCATCATCGTGCAGCAGGGCCCGGGGCCGGATCGGCGCCAGCATGGCGGCCAGCTGCCCGGCCGGTTCGCGCCAGTTCACAGGACACAGAATGATGCCGGTCTTCTGACACGCCAGCAGCACAAGAAAGAATTCGGCCCGGTTGAAACACAGGATGCCCAGCCGGTCGCCCACGGCCAGCCCCTCGGCCTCCAGCCCCTCGGCTATGGCATCCGCCGCGGCGTTGACTTCGGCAAAGGTCCAGTCGCGCCCCTGCCCGGCGTCGCGAAAGGCGATCCGCCCGGGCGTGAGTTCTGCGCGTTTCTGCGCCATGTCAGGCACGGCATCAAACATGACCCTGCTTGGCCTCCTCGACGGCATATGGGGCTGCGATCATGCCCATGTTCGCCTGTCCGGCCGGAAATCGGAAGTCAAACGTCACGGCGCCTGTCGCGGCGCGGAAACCTCTTGAACTTCAAACATGAACCGGTGTTCATGTAACCCATGGCGAAAGCAACAGCACCAAAGACCAGGCGCGGCATCGAGCGGCGGGCCAAGATCCTGGCCGCGGCAGAAACCGTCATGGGCGAACAGGGCTTCCCGGCGGCGTCGATCGCCGACATCACGCGCGAGGCCGGAACCGCCCTTGGCACCTTCTACATCTACTTCTCGAACAAGGAGGAGATCTTTCGCGAGCTGGTCCTCGAGATGGGCAAGGTCACGCGGAAGATGGTCGCCGAGGCGATTGCCGACGCCCCCGACCGACTCGCCGCGGAACGCGCCGGGCTGGCGGCCTTCCTGAATTTCGTGGCCAAACGCCCCGCGCTCTACCGCATCGTCGAAGAGGCGCGTTTTGTCGATCCCGAGGCCTACCAGCGCTACTTCACCAGTTTCGGCGATGCCTACGCGGCCCAGCTTCGGGCGGCCGAGGCAAAGGGAGAGATCTCGCCGGGCGATGCCGATATCCGGGCCTGGGCGCTGATGGGCATGGCCAAGGCCCTGGGCGACCGCTACGTGATCTGGGACGATGTGCCCGATATCGATCGGGTCGTGAACGAAGCTCACCGCCTGATCTGCCGGGGTCTGGTTCCCGACGCGGCGGGCTAAGCCGCCGACCGGCGGTCGCCCGCGCGACGCATCCGTGGCGCGGGGTCGCGGCGAAACCTCAGGCGGTACCGTCCATGACATCTTGAACCCCGCCCGTCAGTATCCCCATGATTTCAAATCATTTTCCGGAATATTGCCAATTGGCAATTTCTCAGACCTTGCCGGCCTTTCGCGCCTTCAGGAACTGCTCCAGCGCGGCGCGCAAGGCGTCATCGTCCAGACCGCTTTCGAATTCCAGCTGCACGCGGCTGCCCTTCTTGCGCATCTGAACGCCTTTCTCATCGGGATGCCTGCGGAACGTGTGATCGGCGACGTTGCGCGTCTTGCGGGGCTGGGCGGCGGCCTTGAGGCGCGACATCACGCGGGCCACGGGCACCCCCTGCCCTTTCTGCTCCGCTGCCAGCACATCCGCTTCTTCCAGCACGGCAGCGGCCCCGGCATCGGTGGCCATCAGCGGCTTCAGCTGGCGGGCATGCAGCTCTTTCACGTCCCGCAGGCTGGGAAAGGCCGCAACGATCCGCGCGTCAAGGCGGGCCAGCTGCAGATACCGCGACAGCCAGGCCGGCGAGACCTGCAACCGTTCCGCCATCAGCTTCTGCTTGCCGCCGTAATAGGCCTCCACCGCCCTGGCGTAATCCCGCGCCCGCTCGAAATCCGAAATATCCTCGCGGTCGCGGTTCTCGATATCGGCGAGGCGGAAGGCTTCCTCATCCGTCAGCACGCGTTCTTCGATCAGGTACTTGAACTGGGGATAGTTGTTGGCCCGCAGCCACGATATCGCGAAATGGCGTCGCGCCCCGCAGATCACCTCGAACTCGGGCCCCTCGCCTTCGTGGGCCGGACGGAGCCGGCGCACGATGGCGGGAAATTCCTGCTGGCCCTGCGACAGGATCCCGTCGATCAGGTCCCTCGTGTTGGCCTCTGTCAGCAGGTCATAGGCGCGGTTGTGACGCGCCCACATCACGCAGGTCGACGGATCGACCAGGCGCAGGGTCTTTTCCTGCCGCCCGCCCGACGCCTGTTCGGCCATGGTGTTCGATCGTTTGAGAAAGCGCGCGCCCGAGCGGTCGCGGGCCGGCTTCGCCTCCTCCCCGAGGCCCGCCAGGACATCGTCGAAAACGGCGTCGTGTTTCTTGCTCACAGGATCCCCTCCTTCCTAAGGGCCGCATGATGGCTGGGCCATGTCTTGCGGATCATCGTCTCGACCTCGCGGCCGACCGCGTCCAGGTAGACGCGGCACCGTTTGTGCGTCTCGGTGCGGGTCGCGGCGCCGGTCATCTCGTAGACGCTCATCAGGTTGGCGGTGGCGTTGTCGATCTCGGCGGAATCCTTCAGCACGGCCGTCATCATGTCATGCGGAAACACCGCCTCCATCACCCGTTTGATCGCCTGATGCGCGCTCTTCTGATCATTCATCTTCGTCGCGAGAATCTTTACGAAGTTATAACCGCGCGCACCGCCATGTTCGGCCAGCTCGTTCAGCGTCGCGCCCATCATCTTGAGGAAATGCGCGGTCGAGCCGAAGTCGATGTTGTTGGGCGGCGCGGGAATGATCAGCGCATTGGCCGCGCGCAGCACCGACAGCGAGATCATCCCAAGCGCTGGCGGCGGATCCAGCAGGATCACGTCGAACTGGCTGGAAATCGTCTGGATCCCCGTGCGCAGGCGGTCGAGAACAAAGGTCTGCTCCTGCAGCATCCGCGCGGCAAACTCGTATTCCGCATCATAGAGCCCGAGGTTCGCCGGGATCAGCGCAACGTTGGGCCAATAGGTGGCCTGCAACGCATAGTGAAGCGACTCCGGCCCGGCGTGCTGGAAGAACGGATAAAGCGTGTCCTCGTCCTCATCCACGTCCACATCGGGGTTCAGCCCAAAGACCGAGGTCGTCGAGGCCTGGCTGTCGCAATCGATGACGCAGACGCGATAGCCCTTCAGCGCCAGGTACTGTGCCAGGTGCACCACGACCGTCGACTTGCCGACCCCGCCCTTGAAGTTCTGGACCGCCAGAACCGTCGCGGGATCCTCCGGCGCCCGATGCGGCAGGGTGCCGAAGACCTCGCGCATACGATTGACGGCTTCGAGGCTATAGCCGGTGCGGCGCCCGGTGTCCGGGTCCTTTTCGGGTTCCGGCAGGCGGCCGTCGGCCTCGGCATCGCGGATCGCCTTTTCGGTGCGCCCGACCATCTCGGCGGCGGTGCGCACGTTGAAGGTCAGCTCAAGGCTCTTTTGACTGCCCGGTGCGAACACCCGCTCGCGCAGCCGCTGGATCACCGTGTCCGCGCGGAGCGCAAGGCCATCGATTTCGTCTAGGGTGACAGGGTAGTCCTGCGGATCGGTCATCGCTGCCTCGTGAGGTGTTTTGAGCCGAGCATGCCTTTTGCGGGCTTGCGTCTCAAGTGCGAAGTTTCGGACGCATCCCTGAAAAAACCGAACCTGAGCTTTCGGGGTCGCCATCACCGATAGATGCGCTGGCATCATCAGGGGTGCGGAAGTTTCAGCGCTGTGACCCCTGCCCTCACCCAGAACGTAGCATTTCGGGCGATCCTGCGGCAAAGGGCCCCCAAAACTCCAAAAACCAGAAAAAACATCCCCTTTGATTCTGGATTCTAGGATTCAACTGTTCAGGCCCCCGGAGCCCCTTGGTTCTATGGCGATCCTGCGTCCAGGCCATACATTTGGGGATCGTTTCCCTTACGGATCGGATGGGCTGTGCTTACGGATCGGGTGGTGTCGCGCTACATCACGGGTGGGCTTTAAACTACTTTTCGGGATGGCGGATCTGTCGGGAATCACCCCCCTCGAAAAGCCCTTGAAAAGAAGGGGTATGCGATTCGCTCCCGAGTCCCCGCCTCGCCTGAAAGCTTACGTTTCGGGTGCAGCCCTTCGGAACCTTTCTCTTTACCGCTTACGTGGGCCGCGATACAAATGTAAGAAAACCATGTAATGGGGCCGAGCAGAAATGGCCAAACCAACGACACGATACAGAACCGTCGATGCCCGGCCAAGCCGCGAGTCGCTGGTCAAGCCGGGCGAGCTGGTGGACCTGATCGAGGTCACGCCGCTGACGCTGACCGACCGGCGCATCTACAACCAGCTGCTGGAAAACGCCTGGGAGGCGATCGACAAGCCGGTGCTGCATGTCATCGCAAAGGCCGATCTGCGCGGGTCGCACAATTCCAACGACCGGATCGGCGAAAGCATCGAGCGGTTGATGTCCGCCATCGTCAAGATCGAGGCGGTCTGGGACGGCAAGCCCGCGATCGAGCGGGTTCAGCTTCTGGGCGGCAACCTCGAGATGGCGCGCGCCGACGGGCTGTTCGAATACGAAATCCCGCCCCGTCTGCGCAAGATCATCTCGAACTCCACGATCTTTGCGCGGCTGCAGCGCGAGGTGATGTTCGCCCTGTCGTCGAAATACGCGCTGACCCTCTACGAGATGGTGCAGAAGCGCGGAAACCTGCGCTGGCGCTCGTCCGAGAAATTCGCAGTCGAGGCGTTTCGCGGTGTGCTGGGCGTGCCCAAGGGCAAGCTGACCACCTGGTCCAACCTGCGCATGCGCGCGATCGACCCGGCGGTGCAGGAGGTGTCGGCCCTGTCGGATTACATGGTCGAGGTCAAACCGATCAAGACCGGCCGCAGCGTGACCCATGTGGAACTGCGCTGGTGGCGCAAGGATGGCGAGGCGACGGGCAAAGCCGAGCGCGCGTTGCAATTCGCCTCGCCGGGGCGCCGGGCCCGGGCCGAAGGCCGCGCGGAAGAACATGCCGAACCGCCGGCCGAAGAGCAGGCCCCGCCCGGCCGCGCGCGCCCCGCCTGGCTGGATCGCCAGAGCGAAGCGCTGCGCACCCAGACCTATGAAACCGCGCGGCTGCGCTTTCCCGGCTACGACATCTACTATGTCGAGGGCGAATGGCGCGCCTGGCTTGCCGGCAAGGAGGCGCCGAAAGACCCTGACCGGGCCTTCCTTGCCTTTTTCCGCACCTACGTGGAAAAGAACCCGATCTGACGTTTCCAGTTTAGGTAAGCCTCTGTGGTTGAAAGAGAATTCTGTTTATTGCCAATTGGCAATTTTGCCTGTCAGGGCGCGAGAGCTGGCGAACGCCCTGCCCTTTCAGCGGCCGGGCCTTCGTCGGTGCTCTCTGCAAGACGGGTCCGCACGGCCGGTCGGTCCGGTGTGCATTGTGTCCTTGCGCTCGGGGCCGATATTCGGTCCGATCCCGCCGGGACAGACGGGGTGCGAATGCGGGGGTCGGCGCGGTGACGGCAGAACGGATTTTGGGCGTGGACGTGGGCACGACCTCGGTGAAGGCCGGGATGATGGACCTGCGCGGCAATGCGCTTGGCCGCTTTGCATCCGGCTATCCCACGCAGCGTCCGGGCGGGCCGCGGGCCGAACAGGATGCCGGCGACTGGATCCGCCTGGTCGAACAGGCCATCGCGACGCTGGCCGACGGCGCCCCGGTGCAGGCCGTGGGCCTGACCAGCCAGGTGAACACGCATCTCTTCGTGGGCGCGGACGGCGCGCCGCTGATGCCGGCGATCGTCTGGCAGGACACCCGCGCCAGCGCCGAAGCGGCCGAGCTGGACGCAAGTGTCAGCGACGCGCAGAAGATCGCATGGTGGGGCGCGCCGATGCCCATCGACGCCAGTAACGTGCTGTCGCGGATGCTTTGGGTGGCGCGGCACCGGCCCGATGTCTGGGCCGCGACCCGCTGGGTGATGCTGCCCAAGGATTTCATCATCTACCGGCTGACCGGCGAGGTCACGACCGATCCGGTGTCCAATATCGGGCTGGTGGGGCCGGACATGACCTATGTCGATGCGGTCTTCGACCTTGTGCCCGGGGCGCGGGACAAGGCGCCCGCGCTGGTGCCCGTGACCGAAGTGACGGGCCGCGTGCGCGCCGGGCCGCTGGCGGGCGTGCCGGTGATCTCGGGCACGATGGACGCCTGGACCGGCCTGGTCGGCTGTGGCGGGGCGCGCGACCGGTCGACTGTTTACCTCAGCGGCACATCCGAGGTGATGGGGATTTCCTCGCGCGAGGGGGCGGGCACCCCGGGGGTGATCGTGTTTCCCCAGGTCGAAGGCATCCGCGTGCATGCGGCGCCGACCCAATCGGGCGGCGATGCGCTGGCCTGGTACACACAGATGTCGGGCCGCAGCCATGACGAGGTGTCCGCGCTGGCCGCCGGGCCGCGCCGCGCGGGGACGCCTCTGTTCCTGCCGCAGCTTGAAGGCGAACGCGCGCCGCTATGGGATGCGGGCCTGCGGGGCGCGTTCCTGGGCCTGACGCGGCGCACGGGCGATGCCGAAATGGCGCGGGCGGTTCTGGAAGGCGTTGCGCTGTCGGCCCGCCATGCGCTGGAGGCGGCGCGCGCCTCGGCGGCGATAGGGCCGGGGCCGATCACCTGCGGGGGCGGCGGATTCCGCTCGGCCCCCTGGGCGCAGATCCGGGCGGATGTGCTGGGGTGCGAGCTGAGCACGCTGGCGGAAAAGGATCCGGGCATCCTGGGCGCGGCGATGCTGGCGGCGGTCGGGGCAGGGGTCTTTGACGCGATCGGCACCGCCTGGGACGAACTTGCGCGGTTCGACGCGACCTATGCGCCGGACCCGGGGCTGAGCGGCCTCTACGACGACCTCTTCGGCCTTTATTGCGAGGCCGTGACGACCCATGGCGCCCTTGGCCAAAGGCTGGCCGGGATGTCGGAATGAACGGACAACAGATGGAGATGACGATGAAAAAGTGGATGATGGCGGCGGCGTTGGCCGGGGCAGGGACCGTGGCCCAGGCCGAGACTGTGGCGGTGATCACGCCCTACCTCGCGCAGCCGGGCACACAGATGTACGTCGAGGGCTTCGAGGCCGCGGCGGAGGAAAAGGGCTGGGACGTGAACGTGGTCGATACCGCCGGTGACGTGGCCGCTGCCATCAGCCGGATCGAGGATGCGGTCACGCAGAACGTCGATGCCATCGTGATCAACGTCGACCCGGCGCAGGTGGCGGCGGGGCTGATCGCGGCGGAACAGGCCGGCATCCCGGTGGTCGGCATGGACGCGGGCAGCGACCCGCTGCTGGCGGCCAACATCACCTCGAACGGCTATGCCATGGCGGCCGAAACCGCCGTCTACGTGGCCAACCGCCTGAACGGCGAAGGCACGGTGGTGCAGTTCGTCTTTGACGCCTTTCCGCCGGTGCAGATCCGGGGCGTGATCGCCGACGCGGTTTTCGGTAACTACCCGGACATCGAGGTGCTGGACCGGATCACGCCGGATGTCTCTGACGGGGGCATCGCCGACAGCCGGGCGCAGATGGAGGCGATCCTGGCGGCCAATCCCGACCCCGGTTCGATCGGCGCGGTCTGGGCCGCCTGGGACCAGCCGGCGCTTGGCGCGCTGCAGGCGATCCAGGACGCGGGACGGGGCGACGAGGGCATCGTCATCGTCGGCATGGACGCCAACCCGCAGGCCCGCGCGGCCATTGCCGAGGGCGGCAACTTCGAGGCCTCCATGGCGCAGGACTTCGAAGGGATCGGCCGGACGACGGCGGACACGGTGGGCCGTCTGCTGGCGGGCGAAGAGCTTCGGGCGAGCGTGATCTATGTGCCGACCCAGCTGATCACCGCGGCCAACGCCGGGGAATGATCCGATGGAAATGAGATTTTCCTGCATGCGGAAAGCCTATGCAGGGGTGCCGGCGCTTGACGGGGTGGACCTGACGCTGCACGGCGGCACGATCCATGCCCTGATGGGCGAGAACGGAGCGGGAAAATCTACCTTGATCAAGCTGTTGGCCGGCGTTGTGCCGGCCGACGACATGGTGGTGGAGCGGGACGGACGGGCCGTGTCCCTGACGGGGCCAACCGACGCCCATGACCATGGATTTCGCTTTATACATCAAGAACTTAACATCGTTCCTTCACTCAGTGTGGCCGAAAACATCCTGCTGTCGCATCCGTTTCCGCGCCGCTTTGGCCTGACGGTGCATTGGAAGCGTCTGCGCGCGGGGGCGCGGGACGCGCTGGGGTTTCTCGGGGCCGATCACATCGACCCGGCAGCCATGGCGGGCAGTCTTGGGCCCGGCGACCGGATGCTGATCAAGATTGCCGCCGCGCTGGTCACCGAGGACGACGGGCAGGCGCCCTGCCTTTACGTTCTGGACGAGCCGACGGCGGCTCTGAGCGGGCAGGAGAGCGAGATGCTGTTTGCCGTGCTCGCGCGGCTGAAAGGGCAGGGGGCGGCGATCCTTTATGTGTCGCATCGCATGGACGAGGTCATGCGGATCTGCGACGAGGTCACGGTGCTGCGGGACGGAAAGCGGGTCGCCCACCGCGCGGTCCGGGACACCACGAAGCGGACCATCATCCGTGACATGACGGGGCGCGACGTGTCGGATGCCTATCCGCCGCGCACCACACCGATCCGGGACACCGTGGTGGCGCGGGTGGCGGACCTGCACTCGCCCCATCTGAGCGGCATCGGCTTCGAACTGCGCGCGGGCGAGATCCTGGGCGTCACCGGGCTTGCCGAAGCGGGGCAGTCTGCGCTGCTGGGCCTGTTCACCGGCCGGGAAAAGCGCCGCTCCGGCACGCTGGAGGCGCTGGGACAGGCCGCGCCGAAAAGCCCGGCGCAGGCGTGGGAGGCGGGGATTGCCAGCATCCCGCGTGAACGGCGCGGCGACGGGCTCATGCTGGAGATGGCGATCCGGTCGAACGTGGCGGTGTCGCATCTGAACGCCTATGGCTTCTGGGCCAGCAGGACCCGCGAAGCCAGCGATACCACCGAAATGGGCGCCAAGGTCCGCCTGAAGAGCAGCGGGCCGGAGCAGCCTGTGGGCCAGCTGTCGGGGGGGAACCAGCAGAAGGTGGTCTTTGCCCGCGCGCTGCTGGTGCAGCCGAACCTGCTGTTGCTGGACGAGCCGACGCGGGGTGTCGACGTGGGCGCGAAATTCGATATCTACACGCTGGTCCGCGAGCTGAGTGCCAGCGGCTGCGCCGTGATCCTGACGTCGACCGACCTGCCCGAGGTGCTGGGCATGTGCGACCGGATCCTGGTGCTGAACGAGGGCCGTCAGACCCACCTTTTGCCGCGCGGCACCATGGGGCAGGCCGAGCTGCTCGACACATTCTATGCGAAAGAGGCCGAAACGACATGATGAATACACTGCGCCAGTCGGGCACGCTGCTTGGCTTTCTGGCGATCGTGGTCTTTTTCGCGGTGCAGCTGCCCGACACCTTTCTGACGGCGCGCAACCTGATCAATATTACCCAGCAACTTTCGATGCTTATCGTCGTGGCCTCGGCGATGACCATCGTCATGGTGATGGGCGATTTCGACCTGTCGGTGGGCTCTGTCGCCAGCCTTGCCGGGGTGGTCGCGGCGGTGATGTTCGCCCATGACTACCCGGTCTGGCAGGGGGTTCTGGCGGCGCTTGGCATGGGGCTGCTGGCGGGGCTTGGTAACGGGGTGCTGGTGTCTTACGTGGGCATCCTGCCCTTTGTCGCCACGCTGGGGACGCTGACGGTGTTCAGCGGCATGGCCTTTGTCGTGTCCGACGGCAAGACGATCTATGGCAAGGACATCCCGGCGGAGTTTTCCGGTTTCGCGCGGGGGGGATGGGCCGCGGAGTGGCTGGGGCAGGGGATGAAGATCCCGAACCTGACCATCGCGGCCCTGCTGGTTTTGATCCTGGTCTGGGTGATCCTGGAACAGACGACATTCGGCCGGCGCCTTTATGCGATCGGCGGCAACCGCGAGGCTGCGCTGCTGGCGGGCCTGCGTGTCAAGCGGCTGAGATTGCTGGCCTTTGGCCTGACCGGCCTGGGCGCCGCGGGCGCCGGGCTGATGTATGCCGCGCGGGTGGCCAGCGCCAATCCCACACAAGGCTCGGGCCTGATGCTGGACGCCATCGCGGCGGTCTTCCTTGGCATGACGATGAGCCGTCATGGCGAGCCGCGGGTGCTGTTCACGCTGGTCGGCGTGCTGATGCTGGGGATCCTCGACAACGGGCTGACGCAGATGAAAGTCGACAGCTATATCCGCGAAATCCTGGTGGGCGTGATCGTGATCCTGTCGGTGGGCGTGGCGGTTCTGACCAAGCGCCAGAGGTAGGCGGCGCATGGGCAGAGGGGCAGGTCGGCCACGGCCCCACGTTTGAGCAGGACCGGGTATCACGCGGCAATCCATCCCTTTGGTGGCGGCGGCCCCGTGACCGGCCGGATGCGGCTCAGCTAACCGTGTCGATGGCGAACTGGAACAGCGACTGGATGTGATCGGCCACCGCCTTGCGCGCGGCTTTTGCATCGCGGGCCTCCAGTGAATCGAGGATCGCCTCGTGCTGGCGTGAATCGGGTTCCAGCCGTTCCGAAAGGCGGTCGATCTCGAACATCTTGGTGCTGGAGCGCAGGGCGTGCATCAGGTCGGTCATGACCTTGTTGCCGCAATTCTCGATAAAGAGCCCGTGCACCTCGTCGTCCGAGCGCCAGTGCGCGCGCATGTCGTAGGGGACCTGTGCCTTGACCGCATGCAGGGTGGCGCGCGCCGCCTGGATGGCCCTGGCGTCTATCCGGTCCACGCAAAGCGCGGCGGCCTCGCTTTCCAGCAATTGCCGGACCTTCAGGCTTTGCAGGTATTCGCGCAGCTCGACCTTGCGCACGTGGTAGGACCGGCTGGCGTCCTTCACCAGGAGGCCCTCGGCCTCCAGCTTCTGCAGGGCCTGGCGCAAGGGGGTCCTGGACACGCCAAGCTCGTTGGCCAGGTGCTGTTCCACCACAGCCTGCCCGGAGACCAGCCTGCGCTGTTCGATCATGGTCGAGAGCGCCGCGTAGGCCTGTTCCGAAAGTGTACCGGTCCTGCCGGACGGAGGGCTATCGGGGTCTGGCGCGAGGGTATGGGTCAGCTTCGTCATGATCGGTGTCTTTCGTCCCCGTTCCGGCAAACATGGTCACGCATAAAAAACGGGCACTGGCACGGGCCCAGGGCGGTTTCGGGCCGCCCTCTCATGTATCCCGAAAGGAATCTATTGCGTTCTGTCGGTATACGATGGTGAATGAGTTGTATACCGTTGGTGCGCAACGAAAGGACCCGACTGATGAATGACGCAACCTCCCCTCAGGGCAGAACCGAAAGTGCCATCGCCTTTCTGCGCGAGCTGATCGCGGCCCAGGTGGACGGAGAAGCCGCGGTACAGGCCGCGATCGGCGCGCGGCTGGCCCAGGCGGGATGTGACGTCAGTCATCATGACTACGACCCGGCCAAGGTGCCGGTGAAAGGCGAAATCGACGCGGCCAATGGGGCGACCGGTCTGCGCGGTGCGGTCGTGGGCGAGCTTGCCGGGCAGACGGATCTGCCCAGCCTGCTGATCTTTGCCCATCCCGACGGCGAACCGGTGACCGACGCGGACCAATGGACACATGATGCCTTTGCCGGCGAGATTGACAATGGCCGGTTGCATGGCTGGGGTGTCGCAGACGACCTTGCCGGCTGCGCCGCGGCGGTCCTGGCGGTCGAGGCCGCGGCGGCCAGTGGTCAGCCGATGGGGCGGGTGGTTTTCGCCTCGACCCCATCGAAGCGCTATGCGCGCGGGGTTGCGGCGCTGTTGCACGACGGGCTGCGGGCGGATGCGGCGCTTTACCTTCACCCGGCGGAATCCGGTGTCGGCATGCGCGAGATCAAGGCGCTGGCCTCGGGCCACGTGGAATTCACCATCACCGTCAAGGGCCAGGCGCCCGACACGACCGAGCCGGGGCATACCGCCTTTTCGCATTTGTCGGCCAACCCGGTGAACAAGGCCTTCCTGGTCTACACCGCTCTCATGCAATTGGCAGACGACCGCGCCGCGCGCGTGCGGCAGCCGCAAATGGAGGCGCGGGTCGGCCGGGCGACCAACCTGCACATCTCGCGGATGCAGTGCGGCGACATGCGCAAGTTTGGCCGCATCCACGACGAATGCATCATGGGCGGCGCGCTGTCCTTTCCGCCCGGCGAAACGCTGGCCGAGATATGTGCCGAGGTCGAGGGCGCCGTTGCCAGGGCGGCACAGGCCGACGACTGGCTGCGCGACAATCCTCCGGTGGTCAAATGGCTGACCGGTGTGACCGGCGCCCATGTCCCCGAGGACCATCCGCTTTACCAGGTCACCGCCCGCGCTGTCGGCGCGGTCACCGGCGAGGCGCCTTACGTCAACGTGATGCACACCTCTTCCGATATCCGCAATCCGCCCGTCGAGGCGGGCATTCCCTGCGTCGCCTTCGGCTGCCTGTGTGGCGACCTCAGCCAGAACGAGAAGCGCGACGAATGGGTCGATGTGGATGACTTCCTGCGCATGGTCGATGTCACCACCCGGGTGGTCACCGACTGGTGCAGCGGACGGCAAGACTGAGTTCACCCAAACAGAGGGCCGGTCAAGCGGCCCCGCCCCCTCCCGAATGTTCCATCAGAGGAAAAAAATATGAAATACAATATACTAACCGGAACGGCGCTGGCCACCGTGATCACCCTGGCTGCCGGCGTCGCCGCACAGGCACAGGACTGCCCGGCCGATCTTCCGCTTGTCGAGGACGGCAAGCTGACCATGTCGATCAACGCGACCATTCCGCCGAAGCAGTATATCGATGCCGACGGCAACCTTGCCGGTCTGCACAAGGACATGGGCGACGAGATCGCCAAGCGTCTGTGCCTTGAGCCGGTCTATCAGAACGTCGATTTCGCCGTGCAGATCCCCGGCCTTGATGCCGACCGCTGGGACATGATCAACACCGGCCTGTATTTCACCGACGAACGCGCGGGCTTCATGCAGCTGGTGCCCTATTCGGTCAACGCGCTGGCCCTGATCGCGGCGGCGGACAACCCCGAAGGCTTCGCCGGGCCCAAGGATCTTGCCGGACATCCGGTGGGTGTCGAGATCGCCGGGTTCGAAGAGAAGAAGCTGAACGAAATCAACGATGCCCAGGTGGCCGAAGGGCTGGAGGCGATGGATATCCGCGCCTTCAACACCTACGGCGAAGTCTTCCTTGCGCTTGGCGGCGGTCAGATCTCGGCGGTGTTCGCGGGCGATGCGATCGGCTCCTACTACCAGGAAAAGGGCCAGTTCTCGAAGGCCGCGACCGGTCTTTATCCCGGCACGCCCGGCGCCTTTGCCTTTGATGAACCGGCGCTGGCCCAGGCCGTGGCGGATGCGCTGAACGCGATGAAGGCCGACGGAACCTATGACGAGATGATGGATGCATATGGCACCACCAAGATCGACGTCTGGGACCGCTGGCCGGGTGAATTCACCTATTTCTACACCGGCGACTGAGGCTTTCCGGAACGCTTGACGAAAAGACGGGGGGGCCACGCCGGCCACCCCGCACCGGGAAGGAGAGAGAATGTCCTGGAGTTGGGATCATTTCATGCAGTTCCTGTTCAGCCCCTACATGCTGAACGGGGTCTGGACGACGATCTGGCTGTCGATCGTCGCGATGCTGATCGGCTGTTCGCTGGGGGCCATGCTGGCCTTCATGAAGATGTCGAAAACCTGGATCCTGCGGCAGATCGCGAACACCTACATCTGGATCTGGCGCGGCACGCCGCTGCTGGTGCAGATGGTCATCATCTATACCGTGCTGCCCAAGGCCGGCATAAAGCTGGGCGTGATCGAAAGCGCCATCATCGCGCTGTCGCTCCACGAGGCCGCCTATTTCGCCGAGATCGTCCGCTCTGGCATCACCTCGGTGAACAAGGGGCAGGAAGACGCCAGCCTTGCGCTTGGCATGACCTGGCCGCAGCGTATGCGCTATGTCATCGTTCCCCAGGCGACGCGCGTCATCATCCCGCCGCTGGGCAACCAGTTCAACCTGATGATCAAGACCACCTCGCTGGCTTCTGTCATTTCGATGGAGGAACTGTTCCGCCGGACACAGCAGATGGCCCAGCTCGAGTTCAAGGTGCTCGAGGCCTACATGTGCGCGGCCTGCTGGTACCTTGTGATGACCACGCTCTGGGGTCTGATCCAGAAACGGCTCGAGGCTCATTACGACCGGCCCTTCGGTCCCGCCGCGGACACGGACGAGCGGAAGAAGCCCGACCCGGTCCTGTCCGGCCAGGCCGCCCAGGTGTGAGATGGAGGACAAGGATATGAGCAACATGGAAAACGAAGTTCGTCCCGTGGCCAGGGCCGGGATGCGCGATCTTGGCCCGCCCATCGTCGAGATCCGGAACGTCGAAAAACGCTTTGGCAACGTGACGGTGCTGAAGGACGTCAGCCTGACGGTCCGCACGGGCGAGGTCGTCGTGATCGCCGGGCGTTCGGGGTCGGGCAAGTCGACCCTGCTGCGCTGCATCGACCATCTCGAAACCATCGAGGGCGGCAGCATCCATGCCTGCGGCGAGAACATGGGCTATCGCCAGGACAGCGGCGGCAAGCGTACTCTGCTGGGCGACCGCAGGACCGCCCGGCAGCGGCGCAACATGGGCATGGTGTTCCAGTCCTTCAACCTGTTTCCGCATCTGAACGTGCTGAGGAACATCACCCTGTCCCCGATCCGGATCATGGGCGAGGACCGGAAGACCGCCGAGGCCCATGCGCACGAGCTTCTGGCGAAGGTGGGGTTGCCCGAAAAGGCCGACGCCTATCCCAGCCAGCTTTCGGGCGGTCAGCAGCAGAGGGTGGCGATTGCCCGGGCGCTGGCGATGCGGCCGCAGGTGATGCTGTTCGACGAGCCGACCTCGGCGCTGGATCCGGAAATGATTTCCGAGGTGCTGGACGTGATGATCGACCTCAGCCGGCAGGGCATGACGATGATCGTGGTCACGCACGAGATGGGCTTTGCCCGGGCCGCGGCCGACCGCGTGCTGATGATGGCCGATGGCATGATCGTCGAGGAAGCGCCGCCCGAGGAATTCTTTACCAACCCGCAGAGCGAGCATACCAAGCTCTTCCTGTCGAAGATCCTCTGAGGGGGAGATCGCGTGATCAGAACCGTTCTGGGCGACGTATCTTCGGATGCGGTCGGGCCGATCCTGCTGCACGAGCACCTGCTGTTCGATATCGTCCCGCCCGGCACGACGGGCGACCGTCAGGCGCAGATCCGTGCCGAAGACCGCTGGCAGATCGATTACCGCGCCAACGAATGCGCCGCGAACGCGCTGCAAACCGATGTCGGCATCGCCGCGGCCGAACTGGACCATTACGCGGCGGACGGCGGCAGCCTGCTGGTGGATCAGTCGATCTTCGGTCTGGCCCGCGACCCGGAAGGGCAGGCCAGGGCGTCACGGCAAAGCGGCGTTCACGTCGTCGCGGCGGCGGGCACCTATGTCGAGGCCTATGTGCCCGACGATATCAGGGCCCTGTCGTCCGGGGCGCTGGCCGACCGGTTCACCGCCGAGGTGACGGAGGGCATGGATGGCACCGACATCCGCGCAGGGCTGATCGGCGAAATGGGATGTTCCTGGCCGATGACGGCGTTCGAGCGCCGCGCGCTTGAGGCCGCCGCCGAAGCGCAGCAGCGCACCGGCGCCTCGATCAGCGTTCATCCCGGCCGACACGAAACCGCCTGCGCGCAGGTGCTCGACATTCTTGAAGGCGCGGGGGCCGACCTGGGCCGGGTCGTGCTGTGCCACATGGACCGGACGCATCCCGACGGCAGCGGCATCCCCGCGCTGCTGGAACGCGGTGCGGTGGTCGAGTGGGATTTCTTCGGCGTCGAATCCTCGCATTACTGGATGACCGACGAGGTCGAGCTGCCCACCGACCTTGGCCGGCTGCGCCTGATCCGCGACCTGGCGGACCAGGGCTTTGGCGATCAGATCGCACTATCACACGACATTTGCACCAAGACCCGCCTGCGCCACTGGGGCGGGCACGGCTATGGCCACATCCTGCGCAATGTCACCACTCTCATGGAGCGGCTGGAGTTTGCTCCGCCGCTCGTCGCCGCGCTTCTGCGCGATACCCCCCTGCGATTGCTGAATTTGAAGGAGACCCCGCAATGACCCGTTTTCGCGGCACTTTTTCCGTGATGGTCACGGCCTATGATGATGCGGGCAATTTCGATCCCGCCCGCATGGCGCGTTACACCGACTGGCAGGTGACCGAAGGCATTCACGGGCTGATCCCGCTTGGGTCGACCGGCGAATTCCTGTCGCTGGACAAGGCAGAGCGCGAAGCCGTGGCGCGCTGTGTCGTCGACACCGTGGCGGGCCGGGTGCCGGTGCTGCTGGGCGCGGGGGCCGAACGCACGGAAGACGTGATCGAGAACTGCCGCATGGCCGAGGCCGTGGGCGCCGACGGGGTGATGATCATCCCGCCCTTCTACTCGACCCCCACCGAGGACGAGCTTTACCGCCATTACGCGCGGATCAGCGAAGCGACCGACCTGCCGATCATGCTGTACAACAACCCGGCGACGGCCAACGTGGACCTGACCCCGCCCATCGTGGCGCGCCTGTCGACGCTGAAGGGTGTGGACTACATCAAGGAAAGCACGATGGACGTGACCCGGGTGCGCGACATCATCGACCTGTGCGGCGACCGGATGACCGTCTTTGGCGGGATCATGGGCTTTGAAAGCTTCGTCAACGGGGCGCAGGGCTGGGTTGCCGTCGGATCGAACATCCTTCCGAAGGATTGCGCCCGGCTCTTTACCCTGACCGCGGATGCGCAGGATTACGACGAAGCCCGCGCGCTCTACAGGAAGATGCTGCCGGTGATCCGGCTGGTGGGCGGGCATCGCTATGTCTCGGCCACCAAGAAGGCGCTGGAGCTGATGGACCTGCCGACCGGCGATCCGCGCAGCCCGCGCCTGCCCTTGCCGGAGGCGGATATGCCCGAGCTTCTGGCGGCGCTTGAAGCGGTGGGGTTGGTGCATCTGGCAGAGGCCTGAGCCAATGCAGTTCCACTGGAACGGCGCCTCGATCGACGCGCGGCCCGGCGACAGCATCGCCGCCGCCCTGACGGCGGCGGGCGTGCGCAAGCTGGGTGCCGGTTGCACTGGCCAGGACAGGGCGATGTTCTGCGGCATGGGCGTGTGCCAGGACTGCGCGGTCCAGGTCGACGGACAGGTGGGGCAACTGGCCTGCATGACCAAGGTCAGGCCGGGCATGGATGTGCGCGCCCAGGATGACCTGACAACCGCGCCCGCGCATTGGGACGGCAACGCTGCCCTGCCGCGCGCGGTGAAGGTGGACGTGGCCGTGATCGGTGCGGGCCCCGCCGGTTTGCGGGCCGCCCTGCTTCTGGTCGGGTCCGGGGCGCGTGTTCTGGTCCTGGATGAGCGTGATGCCACGGGCGGGCAGTATTTCAAACCGCGCAGCGATGGCTTTCGGCATGGAACCCCGAAAGACGCCCAGCACCGCGCGGGCGATGCGCTGCGCGCTTCGGTCACGGCTGCGGGGGTCGAGGTCGTCCACGGCCAGACGGTTTGGCATGCGCGCGGGGGCAGGGGCTTCACCTTGCGGTCGCATGGCGCGGATGGCGATCTGTCGATCACCGCGCGCGCCGTTCTGCTGGCCACCGGCGGCTACGAGATACCCGCGGTGGTGCCGGGCTGGACCGGGTCCAACGTTCTCAGCATCGGTGGCGCGCAGACCCTTGTGCGGCGCTACGGTGTCCTGCCGCCGGGGCCGGTTCTGGTGGCAGGGCAGGGGCCGCTTGGCTGGCAGCTGGCCGATGAGATCCTGCGATTGGGCGGACAGGTCGCCGCCGTGGTGGAACGCGCGGCCCTGCGCCGGCCCGGCGCGGTTCTGAGCGCGGCCATGCAATCGCCCGGGCTGATCGCGGCGGGGCTGGGTCAAAGACTGCGTTTCGCGCGGGCCGGTGTTCCGGTGTTGACCGGCTGGGAGCTGGCCGGGATTTCCGAGGATGGAGCAATCGTGCAGCCCGTTGCCGGCGGCGCCACCCGGACGATCCGGGCGCGCACGGTGTGCATCGGGGCCGGTTTCGCGCCACAGATGGAACTGGCGCGGCTGATGGGGGCCGAGCTGGTCGCGGGCAAGGGCCATGGCTGGCCGGTGCCGCGACGCGACGAGGATGGCACCACCTCGGTTCCGGGGCTTTGGATTGCCGGTGACGCTGGCGGCATGGGCGGGGCGCCCGCCGCCGAGGCGCAGGGCGCGCTGGCGGGCGCGGCGATCGCGCGGTTTCTGGGTCTTAGGCCGCCCGCGGTTTCGGCCGCGCCTCTTCACCGTGCGCAACGGTTCCAATCCGCGCTTTGGGCCTTGTTCGATGCACCGCCGCCAAAGCCGCCCGCCGACAGCGCCATGGTCTGCCGGTGCGAGGCGGTCACGGCAGGCGCGCTGCGCCGCTGCATTGCCGAAGGGGCCCGTGATCCCGGCGCCCTCAAACGCGAAACCCGCATGGGCATGGGGCGGTGCCAGGGGCGATATTGCCTGCCCGTGGCGCTTCGGCTGCTGGCGGATGCAGAGCAGCCGCAATCGCCCGAACGGCTGTTTGCACCGCAACTCCCTGCCAAGCCGGTCTCGGTCTCGGCGCTGGGGATCGAAAAGCCGGAATGGGGCGGCCACCGCGAAAGCGCACCGGCGGCCCGGCCCGGATCGCCGCCCGACACACCGCTGCATCAAGACAGCGCCGATCTTGTTGTCATTGGCGGCGGCATCACCGGCATTTCCGCCGCGCTTTTTGCCGGAAGGCAGGGCGCAAACGTCACCGTGCTGGAGCGTGGCTGGCTCAATGCCGAGGCCTCGGGCGGCAACGCGGGGAGCCTGCACCTGCAACTGCTGTCCTGGGACTTTGGACAAAAGGCGGTGGGCGGCGGCGACCTGCAACTGCGGACACTGCCGCTTCAGCAGGAATCCATCGCGCTCTGGGCCGAGCTGGAGCATCAGCTTGGCGCGGATTTCGAGATGACCACCTCCGGCGGCCTGATGGTGGCGGAAACCGAGGCGCAGATTCCCTTCCTTGAACAGAAGGCGCAGTCCGAAGCCCGGTTCGGCATCACGACCGAGATCATCGGCCCCGACCGTCTGCGCCAGATCGCGCCAGGGATTTCGCCGCGCATGGTGGCCGCGGCCTGGTGCCCGGGCGAGGGCAAGATCAATCCGCTTGCGGCCTCGCGGGCCCTGGTGGCCGAGGCACGCGCGCAGGGCGTCTGTTTCGAAGAACAGGCACCGGTCACGGGCATTGCACGCGCGGGCGACGGCTATGAGATCACGACGCCGCGCGGCACGGTCCGTGCGAAGCGTATCGTCATCGCGGCGGGCGGTTGGGCGTCGCAACTGGGCCGGATGCTGGGCGCGGACATCCCGGTCAAGGGCGCACCGTTGCAGATGGTGGTGACCGAACGCACGGCGCCGGTTCTGCCCTGCCTCGTGGCCCATGCCGACCGGCACCTGACCATGAAACAGACCCGCGCCGGCACCGTCCTGATCGGTGGCGCCTGGACGGCCGAAACCGGGCCGGGCGGCCAGTCGCGCGTTCTGCCCGAAAGCCTTGAGGGCAACCTTTGGGTGGCGGCGCGCACGGTTCCCGCGGTCGGCGGCCTGCGCGTTCTGCGCAGTTGGGCCGCGATGAACATCGACATTGACGGCGCGCCGCTGATCGGCCCTTTGCCGGGTCATCCCGGCGTCACGGTCGCCGCCACCGCCAACGGTTACACCCTTGGCCCGCTGATGGGCCGCGAAGTGGCGCAGGCCGCTCTCAACGGCACCATGCGGCAGGACATCGCCGCATTCACCTTCGAACGTTTCAATTGATGAAAGGCACAGAATGACCAAACTGAAGATCAAGGCCGGCCCCTATACCTTTGACGCCGTCCTGGAAGAGGAGGCCGCGCCGCAGACCTGCGCCGCCTTCCGCAAGCTGCTCCCCTATAAAAGCCAGGTGGTGCATGTCCGCTGGAGCGGCGAGGGCGTCTGGATTCCGCTGGGCGAGCATGACTTCGGCGTCGGCTATGAAAACCACACGTCGCACCCGGCACCGGGCCATATCATCCTGTACCCCGGCGGCATCTCTGAGACCGAGATCCTGCTGGCCTATGGCGGTGTCGATTTCTCTTCCAAGATGGGCCAGCTTGCGGGCAACCACTTCATCACCCTCACCAGCGGGCATGAGAACCTGATGAAACTTGGCAATCTGACCCTTTGGGAAGGGGCGCAGGACGTCACGTTCGAACTGGCGCCCGACGCCTGAAGCAGGACAGGCGGCCCGGTCGGGCCCGGGGTTTCGGAAATCCCGGGTCCGGCCGGGGACACCCGCGCGGGACGGTCTTAACCCGGTGGCAAGGGAGAGGCGCGGAGGCCGGTCAGTTTCCGTGCAGGCGCGCGGCATGCAGGGCTGTGCGGTCCAGCTTTGCCGGACCTGCGGTATCCGGTTAGAATACCGTCGATGTCCGGACGTGCGCCGCCTGGCCGAACCGGATTTACCGATGCCTGCCGCCGGGGCACCGCAAACAGAGACCCCGGGGCCCGTCACCGGCTTTCACGGGCGAACATAGTTGGAATAATGATGTCATGACGAAACAGCCGCCTTCCTCGGACCTCGCGGTGCCGCAGCGTCGGGGCACGTTGGCGGATCAGGCTTACGCCGCGATCTCGACGATGATCGAACAGCGCGACCTTTCCGCCGGAAGCGTGATCGTGGAGCAGCAGATTGCCGACCTGCTGGGTATCTCACGCACCCCCTTGCGCCACGCCCTGCAGCGACTGGAATCGCAGGGCGTGCTTGTGAAGTCGGCCAACCGGTCCTTCCAGGTGCGCAAGGTCGAGTTGCGGGAATACCTGCAAAGCCTGAAGGTCAGGGAGCTTCTGGAAGCCGAGGCCGCGGCGCTGTGCGTGAACCGGGTCGATCCGGCGGCCATCGCACGGGCGCGTCAGACGTTGCACACCGTGAAAGAGCAGCAGCCCTACGACATGCTGGCCCATTGGCGGTCGGATGACGAAGTGCACGGGCTGGTGATCGAGAACTGCGGCAACCGCGTCATGGCCGACATGCTCCATGCCCTGCGCGCCAGCACCAAGATGTTCGAGATCGACCGCCTTGCGGAACGACTGGAGCCCGACACCCGCCAGCACGAGGCCATCCTAGACGCGCTGGAAGCCCGCGATGCCCGGCTTGCGCACGAGGCGATGGCCGGCCACATCCGGTCCCTGCTTCAGTTTGCGATCGAGACGGTGTCATGATCTCCTTTGCCTAGGATCCGACCCTGAACAGCGCTGCAGGGGTCTCGCCGGTCATGCGCCGAAGCGCCTCGCGCGTCAGGCCGCAGCTTTCCAGCAGCAAGAGGAACTCTCGCAGCCCTTCGACCGGCGGCGGCAGGAGGAACACGCCGCAATCCCCCGAAAGCACCACCTTGTCCACCGGGGCGGACCGGATGAGGGCGACCATTTCGGGCGCGCTGACCGGGGGCACGGTGTTGCGGGCGGCGTCCACATGGGTCAGCCCGGTCTGGGTGGCGTGGCTGGCGAAGAAGAACGAAAATTCCACATGCGCGCCCATCCCGGCCAGTTCGGCCACGGTCGCGGCGTCATAGTGGCTGGCAGGCACGAGGAGACGGGTGACACCACGGGCGCGCGCCGCGTCGACCATGCGCAGCGCCTCTGCCGCGCTCAGGTGGCCGGTGTTCAGCACCACGTCGGCCTCGGCCACCAGGTCGAGGATCTCGGGCAGCGGGTCGGGCAGAGGGCCGCTCTCGGGGATGGCGAGGCAGCGCGCGATGTGGTCCTCGGACCGGTTTTCCAATCGCGCAATGTGGCGGGTGTGATGGGTGGGCAGCGAGATGAAGCGCGCCCCATCGCCCGGCGCGCCATAGCCCAGCTTCAGCGCGACGCGCACGGCCTCGGCACTGATGCCGCCGGCGGGGGGTTCCATGATCAGCCCGCCGAAGACCTCGACGCCCAGGTGCCCCAACTGGCGATTGGCCAGCGCGGCAAGGCCCGAGGTATTGGCGAAATTGTCCATCAGGCCAATGGCGCGCATGCCGGCGGCGGCGGCCATGCGGGTGGCCTCGAACACGTCAATCGAGCGGTGGTTGATATGCGGGCAGGCATGCACATGCCCGTCCACCGCGCCGACCAGCAGGTCAGCGCCGGGCAGCCGGGAAGGCAGATTTGCGGGCAGCCCCTCAGTGGCGCAGGATTTTTCCGACGAAGTCACGGGTTCTCTCCTTTTCGGGGGCATCGAAGATCTGCGCGGGCGAGCCGAGCTCGACCACCTTGCCGTCGGCCATGAAGGCGACGCGGGCGCTGATTTCGCGGATGAAGCCCATCTCGTGGCTGACGATCAGCATGGTCATGCCGTCTTCGGCCAGGCCCCGGATGGTATCGAGCACCTCGCTGACCAGCTCGGGGTCGAGCGCGGCGGTCACCTCGTCCAGCAGGAGGATTTCGGGCTTCAGGCACAGGCCGCGCGCGATGGCGACCCGCTGCTGCTGGCCGCCCGAAAGCTGGTCGGGGTAGCTGTTTATCTTGTCGGCCAGCCCGACCTTGGCCAGAAGATGCTCGGCTTCGGGGCGAACATCCCTGGGCTTGCGGCCGCGCACCTTGGTGGGCGCGATCATCACGTTTTCCAGCACGGTCAGGTTCTGAAACAGGTTGTATTGCTGGAACACGATGGCGGCGCGGTCGCGCAACCGCCGGATCTCGGCGGGCTTGTCGAAGTTGATCGGCTCGCCGCCCACGCGGACCTGGCCCGCCTCGGGTTTGAGCAGCCCGGTCAGCACCCGCAGGATCGTGCTCTTGCCCGATCCGGAGGGGCCGATCAGGCCGACGGTTTCACCTGAGCCGACCGAGATGTCGATCCCGTCGAGCACCCGCAGTTTTCCATAGGCGGCGCTGATGTTATCGAGTTCGAGATGAGCCAAGTTTTTTCTCCAGTTTCGCGCCGAGGCGGGACAGGGGGTAGGACAGCATGAAATAGGCGACGAGGATCACCCCAAAGGACACGCCCGCGGAAAAGCCGCGGTTGTTGAAGACCTTGCCGACATAGGTGAGCTCGATCACCCCGATCTGCGAGGCCAGCGCACTGTCCTTGATGAAGAGGATGAAGAAACCGAAGGCCGGCGGCAGGATCACCGTCCAGGCCTGCGGCAGCACCACGTAGCGGATGGTCTGCAGCAGCGTGAAGTTCATCGTCTCGGCGGCGTGCCACTGGTTGGGATGCACCGATTGCAGCCCGGCGCGCACGATCTCTGCCAAAAAGGCGGTGCCGATCAGCACGACGGTCACGCAGCCCACCGTGAAGGTCGAGACATCGAGCCCGCTGAACTGGAAGATGAAGAAACACAGCATCAGCGTGACAAGGAAGGGCACGCGGCGGAAGAATTCGGTGAAGACCAGCGCCAGCGCCCGCAGGGGCAGGGTGAGCGGCCCGGTCGTCAGCCGCGCCACGGCCAGCGCGGTGCCGAAGAGCCCGCCAAGGATGCAGCCCAGGGCCGACAGCGCGAAGGTGGTCGCCATGCCCTTGAGCAGGAAGATGACGTTGTAATAGGTGAGAAGATCGGCCAGTTCGCTCATCACACCACCCTCATTTTTGCGCGGAAGGCAAAGCGGCCGAACAGCGCCAGAAGCACCGAGGCGGCCAGCGTGACCACCACGTAGATCACCGCCACGATCGAAAAGACCTCGAGCGAGCGGAAGGTTTCGCTGTTGATGTTGAAGGCCCGGCCGGTCAGTTCCTCGACCCCGAAGATCGCGGCCATCGAGGTGCCAAGCGTCATCAGGATGTAGTGGTTCGACAGCGGCGGAAACAGCACCTTGGCCACGTGCGGCAGGATCACGTAGCGGATCTGCTGCCAGCGGGAAAAGCCCAGCACCTCGGCGGCTTCCATCTCGCTCTGGCGGCGGCTTTCGAAACCGGCGCGCTGGATCTCGGTCAGGTAGGCGCCCGCGTTCAGCGTCATTCCCAGCAGCACCGCCATGTAGGAGCTCAGGAAGATGCCCATGTCGGGCAGGGCGAAATAAAGGAAGTAGATCTGCACCAGCTGCGGCGTGTTGACGAAGAACACCACGTAGGCGTTGACCCCGTGCCGCATCCAGCCGCTGCCGAATGTCTTGACCGCGGCGCAGGCGGTGCCGATCAGCATGCCACCGCAAAAGGCGAGAAAGGCGATCTGCAGGCTGAGCCAGGCGCCTTTCAGAAGATAGGGGACGTATGGCCAGACCTGGCCGTACTGGAAAGTATAGTCCATCGATTACCCGTATGTGGCGGTCCGAAGGCAAGGCCCCCGCGGCACAGCCGGCGGGGACCCTGATGGCGCTGGGGGAGAGAGGGTCAGAACCAGGGCGACATGTCGACGTCGCGGATCATCGGGCGTTCGAACCACTTGACCCAGAGATCGTCGACCACGCCGTCGCGGTGCAGTTCGAAGATCGCCACGTTCAGCCAGTCTTTCAGGCCGGTGCTGTTCTTGGCGACGCCGAGCGCGCAATAGTAGATGTCGACCGGGGTCTCGACGACCTTCCAGGCGACGTCATGCTTGTTCATGTGTTCGCCGACGAAATCCACCACGTCGAGCATCGCGTCGCCGCGGCCCTGGGCCAGCGCGCGGATCACGTCCGGGTAGTTGTCGAGCAGCAGGACCTCGGCCTCGGGCAGGTTTTCCTCGATGAACTTCACCGGGGTGGAGCCGCGCACCTGCACCATCGTCACGTCGGAGGTGTTCAGCTCTTTCCAGTCGCTATAGCCCTTGTCCTCGGTCGTGAGCACGCCGAAGACCTCGGTATGCACCGGCAGGGTGAAGTCGATCACCTTGGCGCGTTCCGGGTTGCGGGTCATGGCGCCCATGACGATGTCGATCTTGCCGCTGGCGACGAAGGGGATGCGGTCGGGCGAGCCGACCTGCACGACTTCAAGCTCGACGCCCAGCATGTCGGCGAGTTTCTGCGAGAAATCGACGTCGAAGCCGGCGATCTGGTTGGTTTCGTCATAGATGCCCAGCGGCGGCAGGGTCGGGTTCACACCGACCTTGAGGGTGCCGGAGGACAGGATTTCATCCAGCGACCGGGCCTCTGCCGCACCGGGCAGCAGCATGGATGCGGAGAGCAGTGCGCCCACCCCGGCGACCATCGCGCGCTTGAAAAAAGTCATCATGTGTCTGTGTTCCCTGTTTTCGGTTGACGGCGCGGTAAACTCTATTGTTCACCCTGCACTCAATCTGTATACAAAACCCATACAAGTAAACAACCTTCTTGAGACAGCCAGGGGCGGGCGCTTCCAAAGATGATCGAAAATGAGGCAATCCAGTTGGTCGTGGATGGAAAACCAGTCGATTGCGTGCCCGGCCAGACGGTGGCGGGGGCGCTTCTGGCGCAGGGCATCTACGCTTTCCGCGCCTCTCCGGGCGCGGGCACACCGCGCGGGCCCTTTTGCATGATGGGCGCCTGCCAGGAATGCGCGATCGAGATCGACGGGGTGGTGCGCCGCGCCTGCCAGACGCCGGTGGCGCCGGGCATGGTGTTGCGCCTGCGCGGCGCGGGGGCGGCGGAATGAGCGGCTCGCATGACGTGATCGTCGTCGGCGCGGGTCCGGCGGGTGGCGAGGCGGCTCTGGCGGCTTCGGGCGCGGGGCTGCGGGTGGCCCTGATCGACGAGGGCCCGGCGCCGGGCGGCCAGGTCTGGCGCGCGCCGCGCACCGCACAGGCGCAGGCGGCCGCCGCGCGCGATCCCGATGGCCGGCAGGGCGGGGCGTTGCGAAAGCGGCTGCGGGACGCGTCGGTCACCCTTCTGGCCGGGGCCGAGGTCTGGGATGCCGAACCCGGCTTCGTGGTGCAGTGTCTTGCGGCGACGGGAAACCACGCGTTGCAGGCGCCGCGCCTGATCCTGGCCACCGGCGCGATGGAGCGCGTGCTGCCCTTTCCGGGCTGGACCACGCCCGGTGTCTTCGGCCTGGCCGCGGCGACCGCGATCATGAAGTCGGAAAAGACCCTGCCGGGCAAGGAGATCGTGATCGCCGGCCAGGGGCCGCTTCTGATCGCCGTTGCCGTCAAGGCGCTTGAGCTGGGTCTGCGTCCGCGCGCGATTGTCGACCGGGCGGGCCCGCGCGACTGGCTGCGCGCGGCGCCGGCCTTTGCCGCCATGCCCTCGATGCTGGCGCGTGGCGCGCGGTGGATGGCGCGGCTGAAGGCGGCAGGCGTTCCGATCCTGCGGCAGAGCGCGGTGGTGTCGGCGGGGGGCTGTTCGGCGCTCGACGGGGTCACGGTGCGGCATCTGCCCAGCGGCAGGGAAACCGAAATCGCCGCAGATACATTATACATCGGCAACGGGCTGACCCCGGCGGACGAACTGCACCGCCTTCTCGGCGCCGCGCAAACCCGTGACCGGCTGCGGGGTGGGTGCCGGACCGAGGTCGACGCCGATCAGCGGACGTCGGTGCCGGGGCTCTACGCGGCGGGCGACGGGGCGGGGGTGCATGGGGCATTGCCCTCGGTCTTCCAGGGGCAGATCGCCGGGCTTGCGGCCGCGCGCGATCACGGCGCCCTGGATGCCGATGCCTTCGCGGCCCGATCCCGCCCGGCGCGGCGCCGCCTGGCGCGCGCGCTGCGCTTTGCCGATGCCTCTTGCAGGCTGATGACCTTCCCCGAGGACGACCTGGCAGAGATGCCGCCGGACTGCGTCGTTTGCCGTTGCGAGGACGTGCGGCGGTCGGACATCGAGGCGGCGATGGCCAGTGGCGCGGCCGACATGAACCAGCTCAAGCATTTCACGCGTCTCGGCATGGGACCTTGCCAGGGCCGGATGTGCGGGCTGAACGCCGCCGGGCTCCTGGCGCCGGAGGGGGACTTGCGCTTTACCCCGCGCGCGCCCGTGCGTCCGGTCAGCATGGACCGGCTGATTGGCGAGTTCGACTATTCCGACATCCCCGTTCCGAAGCCCGCGCCGCTATGACCCGGACTGATTACGATCTTGCCGTCATCGGTGGTGGCATCCAGGGCGCGAGCGTGGCGCTTTTTGCGGCGCGCGAAGGCATGCGCGTGGTGCTGTTCGACAAAGGTGCGCTGGCGCGGCAGGCCTCGGGGACGAATGCCGGCACGCTGACGATGCAGATGACCCGCGCGGCGCTGATCCCCTATGCGCTGAAGGCGCACGAGATGTGGGTGAACGCGCCGCAGTGGCTGGGCCATGACGTGGGGGTGGTGGCCTGTGACGGGCTGTCGCTGGCCTTTACCGAGGCCGAGGAAGAGATCCTGTCGCAACGCGCCGAGGCACGCAGCGCGGCGGGTGCGCCGATCCGGCTGGTCTCGTCCCGGGAGGCCGCGCGGATAGAGCCGGGCGTGAACCCGGGCATCCGCATGGCCAGCCATTGCTCTGTCGACGGCTACGCCAATGCCTACCTGACCGGGCTGGCCTATCGCCGTGCGCTGGTCGAAGCGGGGGTCGAGCTGCGCGAATACACGCCCGTCTCCGGGCTTGGTTCGTCCGGGCGCGGCTATGACATCCGCACCGAGGGGGGCGGTGTCACGGCCCGCCAGGTGGTCCTGGCCGGCGGTGTCTGGATCGAGCCGATGCTGAAGTGGCTGGGGATCGACCTGCCGATCAAGACGCTGATCAACCAGCTGGCGGTGACCGAACGCGCGGCGCCGGTGATGCGCACGGTGCTGGGGATTGCCAGCGGGCTGTTGTCGCTCAAGCAATATCCGCATGGCACGGTGGTGATCGGCGGCGGCTGGCAGGGGGAAGGCGACCGCGACAGCGGCACCCATCGCGCCACTGCCGCCAGCGCCGTGGGCAATGCGCGTCTTGCGGTGCATGCCATCCCGTCGCTGCGGCGCAGTCGCATTGTCCGCATCTGGACCGGCTTCGAGGCCGAAACCGCCGATGCGCTGCCCGCCGTCGGCCCGGTGCCGGGCCATCCCGGCGCCTGGGTGATCGGCTCGGTCCACTCGGGCTATACCAGCGCGCCCTACATGGCCCGGTGCCTGACCCAGGCCATCCTGGGCCGCCCGCCCGAGATGCCCCTTTTCCCGATCGACCGGCTTCTGCCCGGCCATGGTTCCCATTAACGAAAGAGATCGCACGTGAAAGAATCCGCAGCACCGCTCGATGAACCCCGCCTGACAGGCATTCACGCGGCCACCCTTTGCCCGCTGACCCGCGACGGCGCCGTGTCGGAGGCCGAACTGGCCGCCCACGCGGGGCGCATCGCGCGCGCCGAGGGAATTTGCGGGCTGCTGATCAACGGCCATGCGGGCGAGGGCGGGATGATGGCGCTGGACGAGCGGCGGCGCGTGACCGAGGTGGTGCGCGAGGCGGTGCCCGACGCCAGTTTCCTGACCGTGGGCGTGACCTCGGAATCCACCGCCGCCGCCACGCGCGAGGCCGAGGATGCCGCCCGTGCCGGTGCCGATGCGGTGCTGGTGTTTCCGCCCAATCACTGGGCGATGGGCGCGGATCCGGGCATGATCGTCGACCATCACCGCGCCGTGGCACAGGCCTGCGGCCTGCCGGTCGTGCTGTACAAGGCGCCGTTGGGCTGGGGCCGCCTGTCCTATGACGTCGACCTGCTGGCGCGGCTGTGCCAGATCGAGGCCGTCGCCGGGATCAAGGAAGGCGCCTGGGAGGTCGCGGCCTACGAAGAGCTGCGGCGGCGGATCAAGGCCGAGCGCCCCGGCGTGTCGGTCATGGCCTCGGGCGATGAACACCTGTTCGCCTGCTACCAGATCGGCACCGACGGAAGCCAGGTGTCGCTCGCGGCCATCGCGCCAGAGCTTGTCACCGGGCTCTTCGCGGCCTGCAATGCCGGAGACTGGGCCAGGGCGCGGGAGCTGCACGAGGCGATCTATCCACTGTCGCGCGAAATCTACCGCCGCGCGCCGGCCTACCTGGCCAATGCCCGGCTGAAGGCCTGCCTGCACCTGCAGGGCCATATCGCAAGCGACCGGATGAAACGTCCGATGCGGGAACTGACCCCCGAGGAAACCGACCGCCTGCGTGCGGTTCTCAACATCGAATGTGAAAGAGCACAGGCATGAGACAGACTTTCGGCGAGACCCGCTCTGCATTTGCGGCCAAACATGCGCTCATCAGCCATGACAGCCATGAACAGGTGACATTGCCGCATTGGCCCGGCTGTGCGCTGGTTCACCTGATCACCCCGGCGCTCGGGGCCGAGTTCACCTTTTTCCTCGTGCGCGCGGCCGAGGACACCGAGATCGCCGCGCCGGCCGCCGGGGTCGAGCGGTTCGTGTTGCAGCGCGAGGGTCAGGTGACAGTGACGATCAGGGGCGAGGATGCCGCCCGCTTGTCGGAGGAGGGATATGCGTTCCTTCCCGCCGGCTGCGACCACGTGCTGGGCCTTGCCCATGGCGCGGCGGCGCTGGTGCTGGAACGGCACTACCGGCCGCTGGACGGCGCGGCGCTGCCCGTGCCCGTGGTCTCGGCGATCCCCGAGGTCGCGGTGCAGCCGCTGAAGGGCGACGAGCGGCTGATGCTGCAGAAACTGCTGCCTGACGCGCCGGGTTTCGACATGGAAATCAACGTGATGGACTTTGCCCCCGGGGCCGGCCTGCCTTACGTCGAGACCCATTTCATGGAGCACGGCCTGATGCTGCTGGACGGTGGCGGGGTCTACCGACTTGAAGATGCGTGGTATCCGGTGGCCGCCGGCGATGCCATCTGGATGGGCCCCTTCTGCCCGCAGTGGTTCGGCGCCATCGGCCGGGGCAATGCCCGTTACCTGATCTACAAGAACTGGAACCGCGATCCCCTGGGGTGACGCTCAGGTGAACTGCTCCAGCGAATAGGAGATCATGCTGGAGATATGGGCATCGACCGCGCGTCGGGCCCATTCCGGGTCTTCCGCGTCCAGCGCATCAAGGATTTCAAGGTGCTGGGCGTGGTCCGCCTCGACCCGCTGGCGGATATCGGTGACCTCGAACAGGCGGGTGGTGACGCGCAGCCGCTCGATCACGCCGAACATCACCTGGTTGCCCGAGTGATAGCCGAACAGCCGGTGCAGCTTGTCGTCGCAATTCCAGTGCGCGCGCGTGTGCTCGCCCAGGTCATTGTTGTCGTGCAGGGCCTCGATCTCCTGGCGTATCGCGGCAAGCTCGGCCTTGGGCACGCGCGTCGCGGCGAGCGCCCCGGCCTCGGGTTCGATGATGCGCCGCATCTTCAGGCTTTGCATGTACTCGGTGAAATCCACCTGGCGCACCATGAAGGAGCGCCCGGCGTTCTTTTGCAGCATGCCTTCGCCTTCCAGCCGCAGCAGCGCCTCGCGCAGCGGGGTGCGCGACACGCCCAGCGTTTCGGCCAGGCGTTCCTCGGTGATCACCTGCCCGCCGGTCAGGTCGCGGTTGCGGATCATCTCGTTCAGGCGCAGGCGCACCTGTTCGGACAGGGCGCTGTTGCGCTTGCGCAGCGGAAGCTGCGTCGCCTCGGCGATTTCCCGGCTCATGCCGTCTTCCCGCGCGCCGGCAGAGGGCGGGCGTGTTCAGCGAGAGAGATATTGACCGTCACCGAGCTCTCCTTCCAGTACGTCATCCCGGACCATGACCTTGCCGCGCAGCACAACGGTGGTGGGCCAGCCCGTCAGGGTCATGCCTTCATAAGGCGAATAATCGGCGCCGTCATGCAGGCCGTCGTGGGTCACGGTCCGGGTCAGGTCGGGATCCCAGATGGCAATGTCGGCATCCGAACCGACCGCGATGGTACCCTTCCGGGGAAAAAGACCATAGGTCTTGGCGTGGTTCGTCGCGGTCAGGGCCACGAATTGCTGCAGATTGATGCGGCCCTTGCCGACGCCCTCGGAAAACAGGATCGGCAGCCGCGTCTCGACCCCGGGGATGCCGTTGGGGATATAGCGGAAGTTCTTCGCCCCCTTCGGGTTCATCTTGCCGTCGGTGCCCTCGTACCGGAACGGGCAGTGGTCGGACGAGAACAGGTCGAACGTGCCGTCGGTCAGACCCTCCCAGCAGGCGGCCTGCTCTTCGGTATTGCGCGGCGGAGGCGAGCAGACGAACTTGGCGCCCTCCCAGTCCATGCCGTCGAGGTCATCCTCGGTCAGCACAAGGTACTGCGGACAGGTCTCGGCCGTCACCTTCATGCCCCTTGCGCGGGCGCGGCGGATCTCTTCGGTGGCGGCGGCATTGGACACGTGCACGATCACGATCGGCAGATCGACGATCTCGGCCAGCGAGAGGGCGCGATGCGTTGCCTCGCGTTCCACCGGGATCGGGCGGGTGGAGGCATGGGCGCGGGGGCGGATATCGCCATTGGCCTCGTGCCGCTCGACAAGGAAGCGGATTGCATCCTCGTTCTCGCAGTGGATCATCATCGTCGCGCCGTGTTCGCGGGCCACGTCGAAGGTGGCCAGCAGCTCGGCATCGTTGAGGCGCAGGTTCTCGTAGGTCATGAAGACCTTGATCGAGGTGTAGCCATCCTTGATCGCCGCCGGCAATTCCTGGCCCAGGACGCCGGGGCTGGGATTGGCGACGATCAGGTGAAAGGCGACATCGGTATAAAGCTGGTTCTCGGCCAGCCCGTGATACCAGTTGATCGCGCTGCGCAGGTCGCCGTCGCGCTCCTGAAGGCAGAAGGGCATGATCGTCGTGTTGCCGCCGAAGAGCGCCGAGCGGGTGCCGCTTTCGAAGTCGTCGGCCATGGCGATGCCATCACCCGAGGGTTGGGAGATATGCACGTGGCTGTCGATCCCGCCGGGCAGGACCAGGCGGCCCGAGACGTCGATCACCTCGGTGGCCTCGCCGTCAAGCGTGCTGTCGATGGCGACGATCTTGCCGTCCTTGATGCCAACATCGGCCTGTCGGCTTTCGGTTTCGGTCACGACGGTGCCGGATTTCAGGAGTAGGTCAAACTGCATGGATAGGGCCTCGGATCATGTGTCCCGCTATATATACCATCAATAGACAGCCCGTATACAATTGACGTGCTGTTTTTTGCGGGTCGCAGACAGAAATGGGCGAAACCTGCGCAAAGCGGGTCGCTGTTGAGTTCCGCCGGGACGTGACGTCGGGCCTGATCGCGCTTTGGGGATGGTCCTCGTCGCGGTGTCCACGTCATTCCGACAGCGTTTCGCAGGCCTCGGCAAGGCTCATGAACCGGTGTGCGTTCCGGCTCTCTGCCCGGAGCTGCTTCGATGAAGCTGTTGCCAGTCGGCTTGCCCGGCCGCGAGAAGTCCAGCCTGAAGTTGTTGGGGCAGCCCCATAGGTCCAGGTCGCGGGAGATGAATTCGCGGCCGTTGTCGACACGGTTCGACTGCTGCCACCGCTCTTTAGGGGGCTGTCCTCTGCCGGGTATGGGCCCCGGCGATAGAATGCGTATGCATTGTTGCAAGACTTCATGGCTCTCTGGCGGTGAACACCTCCCTGTGCGCCGCATCTGTCAAGGTAGCAAGATGCCAATATATATAATGTAAATATGGTTTCAGCCGTTCCAGGCGGCCCGGCGGACGAGATGTGCTTGACACGCTCGCGGGTGCTCCATGATATTGCATGCGTAGTCTTAGGCCAGGGAGCAATAACCATGAGTCGGATCCAGCTGGGCATCTTCATGCCGACAACATCGGGGAGCCTGATTATCTCCAAGGGGAGCCCGCCGCAGAGCGCGCCGACCTGGGAGCTGAACCGCAAGGTCGCGCAGATGGCGGATGACGGTGGCATGGATTTCCTGCTGGCGCAGGTCAAATGGCGTGGCTACGGCGGCGAGACCGGTCACTGGGACAGTGCTCTCGAAGCGTTCACGCTGATGTCCGCGGTCGGTGCCGTCACGAAAGATATCAAGGTCATTGCTTCGGTCGCGGTGCGGACGATGCCGCCTGCGGTTCTGGCCAAGATGGCGGCAACGGCCTACGACATCTGTGGCGATCGCTTCATCGTCAATGTGGTCGCAGGCTGGAACAAGTTCGAGTACGCCCAGATGGGGCTGTGGAGCGACGACGACTTCTTCCTCAATCGCTACGAATATGCCGACGAATACCTGACGATCCTGAAGCGTCTCTGGACCGAGGACCGGGTCGATTTTGACGGGAAATACTTCAAGCTGGAAGATTGCGTCTCGGATCCCAAGCCCTCCCAGCTCCCCGAGATCGTATGCGCGGGCCAGTCGCCCGGCGCGCTGGATTTCGTTTCGCGTCAGGCGGATTACTCGTTCATCGGCCGAATGAACGATACGGCCGAGCAGCTGGGCGAGGTTGCGGGAAAGATCTCGGCGCTTGCGGCCGAACACGACCGCAGCGTGAAATCGCTGACGCTTCTGACGGTGATCACGGCGCCGACGGACGAAGAGGCGATGGCCAAGAAGCAGGGCTTCCTGGACAATCGGGACGAGGACGCGATCAACGAATGGCTGCGCGTTTCGGGTTTCGACAAGAACCGCCAAGATTATCAGGAGCTGCCGCCCGAGGTCACGACCTTCATGTCGGTGCCCTATATCGTCGGGTCGTACCAGACCATTGCGGACCACCTGGACGCGTTGGCGGCCAACGGCGTTGCCGGTGTCTGCCTGTCCTTCCCGGATTTTGAGAGCGACACGCCCGAGTTCATTGAAAACGTGATGCCTCTCATCAAGAGCCGCCAATAACCGGGTGTCCCCTTGTGCGCACGGGCCTTGGCCCCTGCGCCAGGTCGTAGCTTCCGGTCCGTCCGGACCCGGACGTAAGGGCCTGGCCGGCGCAGGTCCGAGGGGGTGCGCAAAGGCGTGTCCATCTGCGGCAGCCGGTCCTTCCCATGGCCGCCGCAGCCGTCCAAAAACAGCTTGAATGCGCATGCATTAAGTGCCAGATTTCACCCCGACCGTAAATCGCCGACCCTTGGGTGCGGCTCAACTTCAGACGTCATGGCGGTTCGAAAATTCCCGTCGTGAAGCGAGACATCTGCAATGACAGACAAAACCGAGCCGCAGACGCTCTATGAGAAAGTTTGGGCGGACCATGTCGTTAAAACATACGACAACGGGACGGATCTTCTCTATGTGGACCGCCACCTTGTTCAGGAGGTGTCGAGCCCTCAGGCCTTCAAGGGTCTGAAGCAGGCGGGACGCCCTATGCACAGGCCGGATGCCCATATTTCAGTCGCCGATCACGCGGTGCCGACCCAGGGCCGGGGCCATCCGTTGCGCGAGGGGCTGGCGGCTTCGCAGGTTGCGCGGCTCTACGAGAATGCCCGGGAATACGGTGTCCCTTACATCCCGATGCAGGATCGCCGGCACGGGATCGTGCATGTCATCGGCCCCGAGCTCGCGTTCACCTTGCCCGGCGTCGTGCTGGTCTGCGGAGACAGCCACACCTGCACCCATGGCGCCTTCGGTGCCATCGCCTTCGGGATCGGGGCGAGTGAATGTGAATGCGTATTCGCCACCCAGGTTCTGCGCCAGCAGCGCCAGAAGACGATGCGGATCCGGCTTGAAGGCGTTCGCCCCGAAGGCGTCGAGGTCAAGGACATGATCCTCGCCGTGATCGCCGAAATCGGTATCGGCGGCGGCGTGGGCCACGCGATCGAATATGCGGGGTCGGCGGTGCGGGACCTGAGCATGGAACAGCGCATGACGCTCTGCAACATGTCGATCGAGGCGGGCAGCCGGATCGGAATGGTCGCGCCGGACGAAAAGACATTCGCCTATCTCGAAGGGCGCCCGCTCGCGCCCAAGGGGGCGGACTGGGAGGCGGCGCTTGACTACTGGCGCAGCCTGCCAAGCGATCCGGACGCGGTCTTTGACCGCGAGGTCGTGATCGATGTCTCGACGCTGTCGCCATTCGTGTCCTGGGGCACCACGCCCGAGGAATGCGCGCCGATTGCCGGAACCGTGCCGGACCCCTCCGACGTCGAGGACGAGGGTCGCCGGGCGCGCATGCAGCGCAGCGTCGAATACATGGGGCTGACGCCGGGCATGGCGCTGTCCGATCTGACAGTAGACCGGGTGTTCATCGGCTCCTGCACCAACGGCCGGATCGAGGATCTTCGCCAGGCCGCCGAGGTCGTGGCGGGGCGCAAGGTCAGCCCCGGCATCGACGCGATGGTCGTGCCGGGTTCGGCCGCCGTGCGTGCGCAGGCCGAGTCCGAGGGGCTGGACAAGATCTTTGTCGAAGCGGGCTTCAGCTGGCGGGCGTCGGGTTGTTCGATGTGTGTCGGCATGAACGACGACCGTCTGACGCCGGGCCAGCGCTGCGCCTCGACCTCGAACCGCAACTTCGAGGGGCGCCAGGGCATCGGCGGCCGGACCCACCTGATGAGCCCGCCAATGGCCGCTGCGGCCGCGATCGCCGGACATCTTGTCGATGTGCGGTCGCTGAAGAAGGGAGCCGTCGAATGAAGCCCTTTGATACCGTCACCAGCGTCGCGGCCTGGATCGACGAGGACGCGATCGACACCGACATCATCTTTCCCGCGCGGTTCCTGCTGCTTCTCGACAAGGAGGGGCTTGGCAAGCACGCCTTCCACGAGCGTCGCAACGACCCGCGGCAATCCACGCCCTTCATCCTGGACCGGCCCCCTTATGACAAGGCAGAGATCCTGGTCGCGGCCCAGGACTTCGGCACCGGATCGAGCCGCGAGCAGGCCGTGTGGGCGCTGGCGGACTTCGGGCTGCGCTGCGTCATCGCCGAGAGCTTTGGCGAGATCTTCTTTGCCAACTGCTTCAAGAACGGGGTGCTGCCGGTGCGGCTGTCGCCCGATGACATCGCAGTCGTCCGCGAGGCTGCTCAGCGCGAGGAGCTGGTCACGATCGACCTGCCCACGCAGGAGGTCCGGCTGGCCTCGGGGGTCGTCATCGGATTTGAGATCGAGCCGTACCGAAAGGATGCCCTGCTGAACGGGCTCGACGAGATCGGGTCGATCCAGCGCGACGACGGCGCGGATATCGCGGCCTTTGAAGAGAAACAGAAACGCCGTGCGCCCTGGCTGTACTACAGCGAAGAGCAACTGGCGCATTTCAACGACCTGGGTGAGGAGATTCTCGGTGAGCCAACCGGAAAATCTGGATGACAACTACAAGCGTGCCTATGACAACCGGATCGGTTTCGGTGAGCGCCCGGCGCTTCTGCTGATCGATTTCGTCCAGGCCTACTTCGAGCGCGACTGCCCGCTTTATGCAGGCGTGGAAGACGCGCTTGCCTCGGCGCTTCGGCTGCAGGCGGTTGCGCGCGAAACCGGTGTGCCGGTGATCTACACCAACGTGGTCTATCGCCCCGGCGGTATCGACGGAGGCCGCTTCTTCCAGAAGGTGAAGGTTCTGGAGAATTTCGTCGAGGGCAGCCCGATGGGCGCCTGGCCCGAGGGGCTGGAGGTCGGCGACGACGAGCTCGTGATCTCCAAGCAATATCCCAGCGCGTTCTTCGGCACGTCCCTGGGGTCGACCCTGACCGCAATGGGGATCGACACGCTGATACACACCGGGCTGTCGACAAGCGGCTGCGTGCGCGCCACCTGCGTCGACAGCTGTTCGCATGGCTTTATCCCGATCATCGTGCGTGACGCGGTCGGAGATCGCCATCCGGATCCGCACAACGCCAACCTCTTCGACATGGACGCCAAGTACGGCGATGTCGTGAGCGAGGCCGAGGTCATCGCATACATGAAGAACAGACAAGGGCAGAATTAATGACCAAACCATCCCTTCTGCAGGCGCTGCGCGCCGGAGAATTCGTTGTGGCGCCCGGCGTGCACGACATGATCGCCGCCTCCGTCTTCAACACGTCCAAGCTGAAGTTCGCCTATGCTTCGGGCTACTGGATGACGGCCTCGGCCTATGCGCTGCCCGATGCCGGCATCGTCACCTACACCCAGATGGTTGACCGTGTTCGCACGCTGTGCCGGCATATCGACGGTTCGGTCATCGCCGATGCCGATACCGGCTTCGGCGGGTTGCTGAACGTGCATCATACGGTCAAGGGCTACGAGGAGGCCGGCGTCACCGGCATCCAGATCGAGGACCAGGAATTCCCCAAGAAATGCGGCCACACGCCGTTCAAGAGGGTGGTCCCGGTCGAAGACATGGTCAACAAGATCAAGGTGGCCTGCGAGGCACGCACCAACCCCGATATGGCCGTGATCGCGCGGACCGATGCCCGGCAATCCGAAGGGTTCGAAGGCGCGATCAAGCGCATGCAGGCCTATTCCGAGGCCGGGGCCGATGTGCTTTTCGTCGAGGCACTGACCAGTGACGACGAGATGCGCGAGGCGTGCCGGGTCCTGGACAAGCCCACCATGGCGAACATGGCCGATGGCGGCCTGACACCGATCCGCACCGCGAGCGAGCTGCGGGAGCTGGGGTATTCCATGGCGATCTATCCCTCTGCAACCGGGCTTGCCGCCGCGCAGGCCGCGCGCAAAGTTTACACTGCGCTGGAGACGAACGGCTCTTCGGCCTCGCCTGATCTGGACCTGTTCTCGTTCAAGGAGTTCAACACCCTGATCGGCTTCGAAGAGGTCTGGGATTTCGAGCGTAAGTGGGCCTCGGCCGAGACGCCCGAGGGTTCGGGACCCGCAGAATGACCCGCATTGCCTGTGTCGGGGCCGGGTTGGTCGGATCGGCCTGGGCCTTCGTCTTCGCGCGCGGCGGCTGCGATGTCGCGATCTACGACGCGCGCGGCGAAGCCGCCCGGGATCAGACCCAGGCCCTGCTGGAACGTACGACGCGGATGACAGGCGCCGATCCGGCGCTGATCGACCGGGTCCGCTTTGTCGATACGCTCGCCGAGGCACTGGACGGCGCCGTCCATGTGCAGGAATCCATCAAGGAGGACGTCGCGGTCAAGCGCGGCGTCTTCCGCGAAATGGATGCGCTTGCCGGGCCCGAGACGGTTCTGGCGTCCTCGACATCGGCGATCATGGGGTCGAGTTTTCTCGACATTCCCGGCGCCGCGCGGGCTCTTGTGGCGCATCCGGTGAACCCGCCGTCGCTGATCCCCCTGGTCGAACTGTGCCCGACGCCGTCAACGGCACCGGAAACCGTGGCCCGGACCAGGGGCCTGATGGAAGGCCTGGGCATGAAGCCCGTGGAACTCACGCGCGAGATCGACGGGTTTCTGCTGAACCGGCTGCAATACACGCTGGTCGCCGAGGCGATGCACCTGGTGGGCGAGGGTTATTGCAGTGCGGCCGATATCGACCGTGTGCTGACCGACGGGCTGGCGCTGCGCTGGTCCACGCTTGGTCCCTTCGCGGTCGCGCATCTGAACGCGGCCGGAGGATTCGCCGATTTCGTCGCGCACCTGGGCGGCATGATGCGCCAGATGGGCCAGTCGGCGCGGACCGATTACGACTGGACACAGGAGATGGTCGACCGGATCCATGACGACATCTCTGCAGGTATTCCGGTTGAGAAGTTGTCGGCCTGGCAGGCCTGGCGCGACGAGAATATCCTGGAAACGCGGCGGGTTCAGGCAATGGCGGACGATCGCCGCCCCTAAGTTGGCCCGCCCCCAGCCATCCTTTGCGTTTTGAATCTATGCATTCCTATGCAGGAAAATCAAAGGCGTAGATTCAAACGCATACCCACCAAAATATAAGTAAAATGGCCTCTTGCGTCGAGAAGGACAACGAACTTATAGTCCTCTTGCATGCGCATTCACGCTCGAATTCCAACACAAGGCAAAGCACATGAGACTAGGAGTTGATGTCGGCGGGACGTTCACCGACCTCGTATTGCACGATGAATCAAACGGCCGGGTGGTGCAGGCCAAGACGCCGTCAACGCCCGAGGACCAGTCGATCGGTGTCGCGAACGGGGTCAAGCTGATCTGCGAAAAGGCCGGCGTGGATCCGAAAGACATCTCTCTCATCCTGCACGGCACCACGGTTGCGACCAACGCCGTGCTTGAAGGCAAGGGGGCCCGGGTCGGGCTGCTGGTGTCGGAAGGATTCGAATACACGCTTCACCTGGCCAAGTCCTGGACGCCCGGACCGTTGTTCGGATGGATCGTGATGGACAAGCCGGAACCGCTGGCCTCCCTCAAGGACACGCGCGGAATCCCGGAACGCATGAACGCTCGGGGTGAGATCGTCACGCCGCTGGACCGCGAGAAGGCCACCGCGCTGATCGACGATCTGTGCAGCTCGGGGATCGAGGCTCTGACCATCTCGCTGATGCATGCCTATGCCAATCCCGAACACGAGCGTGCCCTGGCCGAGATCGTCAAGGAGCGTTACCCGGACATCCCCGTGTCGCTGTCGTCGGACATCCTCCCCGAGTTCCGCGAATACGATCGCGCCATCACCACGGTGATGAACGATTACGTCCGCCCGATCATGAAACGCTACCTGTCGCGGATCGAAGAGCGGCTGGCGAGCGAGGGCCTGTCGTCGCGCCTGCATATCGTCCGTTCCGATGGCGGTCTGATGAGCGCCAACGCAGCGTCGGAACGCCCGGTGCACACGGTGCTTTCGGGCCCGGCCGGCGGCGTAACGTCGACAGTGATGATTGCCCGGCGGACCGGGATCCGGAACCTGCTGGCCTTCGACATGGGCGGCACATCGACCGACGTGTCGGTGATCCTCGACGGCGAGCCGACGATCTCGCGCTCGACCGAGGTCGGATCCTTCCCGGCGAAAGTGCCGACGCTCGACGTGCGTTCGGTCGGGGCCGGCGGCGGCTCGATCGCGGATGTGTCCGAACTGACGAACTCTCTCCGTGTCGGCCCGCGCAGTGCCGGCGCACGCCCGGGTCCGGTCTCCTACGGTCGCGGCGGTACAGAGCCGGCGGTGAGCGACGCCAACGTCGTGCTGGGCTATCTGCCGCCCGTCCTGCTGGGCGGCGACATGAAGCTGGACGTCGACGGTGCCCGCGAGGCGGTGGGCCGTGTCGGCGCACAGTTGGACCTTGGCCCCGAAGAGGCGGCGCAGGGCATTCTCGACATCGCCAACGAGGTGATGCTGGGGGCGCTGCGGGTCATCACCGTGCAGCGCGGCTATGACCCGCGCGACTTCGGCATCGTGGCCTTCGGTGGCGCGGGTCCGCTGCATGCCAACGCGATGGCCGAACTGCTGGGCTGCTACCCGGTGGTCGTGCCGACCAACCCGGGTGTCCTGTCGGCCCTGGGCTTTCTCGAGGCCGAGTTCAAGAACGAGTTCGTGCAGACCTTCATCCGCTCGACCAAGGGCATGGATGCCGACATGGTCTGGACGCGCTTCGCCGAGCTTCAGGACAAGGCGGTCGAGTGGCTCGACGCCGAAGAAGTCCCGACCGGTGATCGCACGATCCGCTATTCGCTGGACCTGCGTTACGAACAGCAGGGCTTCGAGGTCACGGTAGAGATCGACAAGGCCACGGTCGAGGCGCGCGGCGGGCTCGAAGGCGTGATCGAACGCTTCAACGAGCTGCACGAACAACTCTACGGTGTGCGCTTCCATGTTCCGGTCGAACTGGTCGCCCTGCGCGTCGTTGCCACCGGCGCGACCATGCCCGTCAAGGAATCCATAGCGGCGGTCGAAGGTTCGGATCTCGCCGATGCGCTGATCGAGACGCGGCCGTCGTTCTTCAAGGGCGAATGGGTCGATACACCCAACTACGATCGGGCCAAGATTCCGCCGGGCGTCAAGGTGCCCGGGCCCGCCATCATCCGGCAGTACGACACCACGACCGTCCTGCTCCCCGACCACTACGCCGAGCTGGAGCCCCACGGCAACCTGCTGATCTGGCCGAATTCGAAGGATGCCTGACATGAGCACTGTTGACCCGATCACGCTCGATATCATCGAGAACGCATTGAAGAACGCCCGGTTCGAGATGGACGGCGTCGTTGTCCGGATCTCGCTTTCGCCGGTGATCCGCGAACAGCACGACGAGTTCCCGATGATCTGCAATCATCGTGGCCAGATGATCGTGGGCCAGTTCGGCTCCTACATCCCGGCCATCGTCGAGCAGTTCGACGGCGATCTGAACGAAGGGGACATCTTCGTCTGGAACGACCCCTATGCCTGCAAGGGCTCGATCTCGCACAACAATGACTGGTGCGTGATGATGCCGATCTTCCACGAAGGCGTGCTGGTCGGCTTCTCGTCGATCTTCGGCCACATGGTCGACGTGGGCGGCAAGGTCCCGGGCTCCATGCCCTTTGACGCGCGGACGATCTGGGAAGAGGGGCTGCGCGTGCCGCCGGTGCGCATCTACGACAAGGGCGTGCTGAACGAGGGCGTCCTGGCGATCATGCTCAACAACAGCCGGACCCCGGACATGAACCGGGCCGACCTGATGGCGCTGATCGCGGGCTGCAAGACCGCGGCCAAGCGGGTGGGTGAGCTGTGTGACCGGTTCGGTCGCGAGACCTACATGGCGGCGACGGACATGCTGCTGGACCGCACGCGCGACGCCATGAAGGTGCTGATTTCCAAGTACATCTCGGAAGAGCCGGTGTCCTTCACCGACTATGTCGACGACGACGGCGTCGGCAACGGCCCCTTCAAGATGACCCTGTCGATCTACATGAAGGACGGCAAGGCGGTGTTCGACTGGACCGGCACCGACGACCAGGCGGAAGGGCCGATCAACTTCCATATCCACGAAGGGCTCTGCAAGCTGTTCTTCGGGGTCTACATGATCATGGCCTTCGATCCGGACATCCTGTTCAACGAAGGCTTCTACGATCTCTTCGAGATCATCCTGCCCGAAGGCAGCCTGTTGAACCCCAAGTTCCCGGCAGCGCTGTCGAACCGTCTGAACACGCACACCCGGTTCTTCGACTGCCAGGCCGGCGCGCTGGGTCAGCGGGCGCCGCACCTGTCGATGGCGGCAGGCTATGGCACCAGCCCGCACTTCATCTTCACCGGCCACGACAGTGAAGGGAAGTACTTCCAGCTGATGGAGCTGCTCTTCGGCGGCGTTCCCGGGCGTCCGCGCGGCGACGGGCTTGACGGTCATGCCTGGTGGCCTCTCTTCTCGGCGACACCGATCGAGTATATCGAGAACTACTACCCGGTTCAGGTCGACAGCTATCGTCCGGTCAAGGACAGCGGCGGTCCCGGTCTGCACCGCGGCGGCGCGGGGATCGAGAAGGTCTATCGCGTGCTCGAATCCGGGAAGATCTCGATCCATGACGACCGCGAGGTCGTGCCGCCCTGGGGCATCAACGGGGGTCTCTTCGGCGGGACCTCGGCGAAGTGGATCGTGCGGCAGACGACCGGCGAGAAAGAACGGATTCCGTCCAAGATCGACAATCTCGAGGTCGAGGCCGGCGACGTGATCATTTTCCGCACCGCCGGGTCCGGCGGCTGGGGCGATCCGTACGAACGCCCGGCCGAAGAGGTCGCACGCGATGTGCGCTATGATCTCGTCTCGCCGGAAAAGGCGCTCGAAGGGTATGGCGTTGTGCTGGGTGATGACCTGTCGCTCGATGTCGCCGCGACCGAAAAGCTGCGCGCCGAGCGCCGGGCGGAACGGGGCGAGCCTGAGCCGTTCAACTTCGGTTTCACGCCGCAAAGCGCCTGACGCGCGAACCGCAGTGTAGAAAAGCAAAGACCCGAAGCGTGCTTCGGGTCTTTTGTCGAGAACGTCAGTGTCGAGGTCCGGTTATTCGGATTTGGCAGGTGGTATCGTGTTCCGCCATACGAGGTGGCCCCCGATCGGCAGGTCACTGGCGATATCGACGCTGGAATCCGGATTCTCCAGATTCAGAAGGTCGAGGGTCGCGCGGACCATGCGATTGATCGGCTGGCGCACCGTTGTCAGGCGATAGGGCAGGCGGGCGCCTTCGGGGATGTCGTCGAACCCGGCCACCATGACGTCTTCCGGAACCCTCAGGCCGTATTCGATCCGGAGCACGTCCATCGCGCCCATCGCCATGATGTCGTTGATGCCGAAGATCGCGTCGGGGGGCGTGGCGTCGTTGGCCATCATCGCCTTGGCCGCCTCGACCCCGCCTTCATAACTTGATCCGCCTTCGTAGGAGTTGATCGCGCTTCGCGGAATACCGGCGTCGAGAAGCCTGTCGACGAAGCCGGTCGCGCGGTCGGCGCTGGTGGTCCCCTTCGGGTCGCCGGTGATCATCGCAAAGGTCCGGGCGCCGGCGGCCAGGAACGCCTCGGCAATCTGGCGACCGCCTGCGGGATTGTCGCAGCGAACGCCGAATGCTCCGGTGTTGGGGATGTAACGGTTGAACAGAACGACCGGAATCCCGCGGTCGTGGCACATGCCGACCATGCGGGTCGACAACTGGGCAGAGGTCAGGATCACGCCGTCGACCTGGTAGGGCAACAGCTGCATGATGGCATCGTCGGTGTGCATGTCTTCGGTCAGCGTGAACACCAGCATGTGCCGGTTGAGCGCTTGCAATTCGCGCCCGAAGGTCTGAAGCACGTGGGTATAGAACGGGTTGTTCAGATCCCCGAGGATAATCGCGACGATGTTGGACCGATGCGTCGTCAGGCTGCTCGCAATCGAATTGGGAACGTAGTTGAGCTTCCGTGCTGCATCCAGCACCTTTTCGCGTGTCTCGGCGGCAATGCTCGATCCTGGCTTGAATGCCCGCGAAACGGCAGATTGCGATACACCCGCCAACGCGGCAACATCAAAGGATGTGGTGCGTATGGAGCCCTCTCGTATCTTGTTCTTTCTGGGCAAACGCCAAGTTCCTTCTCGCTGCTAATTCGGTCTCGTATTCAGGCTCTTCATAGGCCAGTAGGTCTTCGCCGCAATTGCAAGAATTTTATTGGCCGGAGCTTGGCGAAGACTATGCAATGCACCATCCGCCATCGACTGGAAACACCACGCCGGTCGTGAACGTTGCGTCGCCGCTCATCAGGAACAGGGCGGCATTCGCCGACTCGCGCGCCGTGCCGAAGCGCCCCATGGCATGGCGCTGCTTTGCGGCCTCGACGGCAGTGCCGGGTTTGCCCCGGAACGACCGTGTCATCATCGGGGTATCGGTTGCGCCCGGGGCAATCGCGTTGACGCGAATGCCTTCGGCCGCGTGGTCCAGGGCGAGGCTGCGGCACAACGTGTTGATCGCGCCCTTCGATGCGGCATAGGCCGGGCAGTCGCGTGCGCCGGCAATCGAAAGCTGGGACGAGCACAGCACGATCGATCCGCCTTTCTGCCGGAGCGCGGGCAGGAACGCGGCGATGGTCCGCACGGTGCCGAGCACGTTGACGTCGAACACCCTTTGCCAGCCAACGATGTTGAGCGTGTCGATGCGACCACCCATCTCGATACCGGCAAAGGCGGCCAGGCCGTCGATCCCGTCGGGCACCCGCCGGGCCGCCTCGGCCAGGCGTTCCTCGCTGCAGACATCCACGCTGACACATTCGGCCCCGGCCGGCATGCCGTTCGCAAATGTCACGTCAAGCGCGAGAACCTGCGCGCCCTCTTCGCAAAGCTGGCAGGTCGTGGCGTAACCGATGCCACTTCCGGCACCGGTCACGACGAAGGTCTGCCCTTCGAACCTGTTCGAGCTCAAAACGGGTTCTCCTGCAGCCAGGCGACATATTCCGCAAGGCCGTCGCGGAACGCGATCTGCGGTTGCCAGCCCAGTTCGCGTCCTGCGCGCGAGACATCCATCGGCGCCTGTACATCCGTTCCGGGCATCAGCCCCGGGCCGACCTCGACACTGACCCCCGGGACCAGGTCCGAAACCATCTGGACGATGTCGCGCACCGTGAAGGTTTCCTGGCCGTTCACGTTGTAGACAGCCGAGGGCAGGGGGTCAGCCTCGAGTGTCGCGATGATTGCATCCACCACGTCACGCACATGGACGAACTGCAGTATGTGGTCGCCGCCCTCGGGGATGGCGTAGGGAATACCCTTTGCGGTGCGCACGGTCGGCTGCAGGATCGCATCCGTCACGCGGCCAGGCCCGTAGACCCAGCCGATCCGAAGCGCCGCGGCGCTCAATCGGTATTGCCCGGCGTAGGACTGAAGCAGCAGGTCGGTCGCCGCCTTGCTTGTGCCATAGGCGTTGCTGGCGCCGAGCGGCGTGGATTCGTCCGCCAGCGGGACGTCGACCGTCGGGCCATAGGCCGATACCGACGACAGCCCGACGAAGCGGCGCAGCCCGAAGGAATGTCCCAGCGACAGCAGGGCAGACGTGCCGGTGATGTTGATGTCGAGCACCTCGGCCGGGTTGTCCTCGAGCAGCATCGGCCCCGAGATCCCCCCGCAATGGATGATGCTGTTGCTGCGGGCCACAAGCGGCGCATGGCGCAGGGTATCCCGGATATCCGCCGCGTGGAATTCGTAACCCGGATCTTCGGACGGGGCCGCGACATCGGTGCCGATGACAGTGTAGCCACGCTGGATCAGGGCGGGGGTGAGGTGGCGGCCGATGAACCCGGCCGCCCCAGTCACGTAGACTGTTTCCTTAGTGTCGGTCATGGCCTTACCCAAGGTCGGTTTCTTCGCGCCCGCGGGCAAATTGCGACACGGTCACCGCCAGGATCAGCGCGCAGCCGTTGAAGGCGCTCGTCACCCACAGCGGGATCCCCAGCATGGTCAGCCCGGTGATGCCCGTGGCCAGGAAATAGACCGAGATGACCGCACCCCAGGGGTTGAACCGTCCAGGTATGATCGCCGTCGCGCCCAGGAAGGCAGCGGCGAAGGCCGGCAGCAGGAAGTTCAGCCCCGAGAACGGATCGGCCGCGCCCAGCAGGCCCGCATAGATCACCCCGCCAAACGAAGACAGGAAGGCCGAGGCGACGAGGCAGCCGATCCGAACCCGGCCGACATCGATCCCCGAGAGCCGCGCCACTTCGCGCCCGCGTCCCACGAACAGGATGCGGCGGCCCAGGGGCGTGTATTCAAACACGAGCCAGATCACGATGGCCACGAGGATCACGTAGTAGAAAGCGTAGGAGATCCCGAAAAGGCGCCCGCGACCGACCATGTCGATCAGGGTCGGAGAGATGCCCCCGATCGTCGACGAATTCGTCATCCACTGCACCAGGCCGGTGATGACCGAGGTGGTGCCAAGCGTCACCACCAGCGAGGGGATGCGCACGAAGACGATGAAGAAGGCGTTGACAAGCCCGACGACAACCCCGGCGGCGAGCGCGGCCAGGACTGCCAGGAAAAGCGGCACGTCGTTGACGGCGTTCAGCACCCCGATCGTGACCGCCGAGAGCGTGAGCGTGGCGCCGACCGAAAGATCGTAGTCGCCGGCGGTCAGCGGTATGACCAGGGCCAGCGCGAGGATCGCGCCCGGGGCTTGGGTGGCGAAGAGGATCGAGAAGTTCGTCCAGGTGAAGAAGATGCCGGGAAGCACCAGCGCGAAGATGCCGATGATCAGGATCCAGACGAACACCAGACCGAACCGCTCGATGAAGTTCAGAAAGTTGAACGGCTTTCGGCTTTTGGTTTCACGCGACATCGAGAGTGGTGTGTCCATAGCAGGCCTCGGCAATGTTGTCTTTTGAGATGTGGCTGCCCGTCAGTTCGTCGACGATGCGACCACGGGCAAAGATGAGAACGCGGGTGCAGAGATCCGCGAGTTGTTCGGCGTCCGAGCTGGCCACGATGACCGAAGCCCCGTTCTTTGCGGCATTGCGGATCACGCCATAGACCTGCTGACGGGTGCCCACGTCGACGCCCTGCGTCGGCTCGTCGAGCATCAGCAGTTCGGGATCGCGGATCATCCATTTGGCCAGCAGCACCTTCTGGGCATTGCCGCCGCTGAGCTGCCCCAGCCTGAGGGAGGGATCGTTCGGCCGGACCTCGTATTCGCTGGAAAGGTCGCTCGCCCGCCGGCGCATTGCGCCCCGGTTCAGGCCCAGCTTTCCGAGAAAACGCTCCATGTCGAGCAGAAGCATGTTTTCCGCGATCGTCAGGGTCGGCACGCCGCTGGCCTTGGGCCGGTCCGACGGCAGAAGCGCCATCTTGCGCGCGACCGCCTCCTTGGGCGTGATGGTGCTCAGGTCATATGACCTGCCATCCAGCTCCAGCTTGCCGGTCGATGAGGTGCGGGCGCCGAATACGAGGTAGGGCACCTTTTCATAGCCCGAGCCCAGCAGTCCGGTCATGCCGAGGATTTCGCCCTCGGCGACCTCGAATTCCGGCACCTCGAGCTCTGGTTCCCTTATTCCGGTCACCCGGGCCTTGACCTTGCGGCCGGCGGCGACCGGCGCTTCGGTGACGCTGCGCGCCACGCGGCGGCCGATGATGCCCTCGACGAAATCGTCATGGGTTGAGTCCTTCGTCACCAGCGTGCCGCTGACCTCGCCATCCCGCAGGATGGTCGCGCGGTCGGTGATCTCGCGCACCTCGTCGATGTCGTGCGAAATGAAGATGACGCTGTCGCCATGATCCACCACCTGGCGCACCAGCTGGAACAGCCGGTCGACACCTTCCTTGGGCAGGAACGGGGTCGGTTCATCGAGGATCAGCAGCCCGCGGCCGCCAGTCTCGGCGTCGGAGCGGCGCAGATCTTCGGACGCGCGCATGATGGCCAGCAGCGCCTGGTCGGTCTGGCTGAGTGTGCCGGTGCGCGCGGACAGGTCGAAATGCATGCCGAACCGGTCGAAGGTGGCCTGCGCCGCGCGCCGTTCGGCGCGCCAGTCGATGATCGCCTTGCGCTCGGTCACAGAGGCGACCCGCATGTTTTCCAGCACGGTCAGCGTGGGAACCAGGCCAAGGTGCTGGTGCACGAAGGCCATCTGGAACTCGCGAAAGGCGCCGGGGCGCATCGGAAGCGGGAGCTTTCGGCCAAAGACCGAGATTTCGCCGCCGGGATCGGGCGGGTGAAAGCCTGCCAGCACCTTCACGAAGGTGGATTTGCCGCAGCCGTTCTGGCCCAACAATCCGTGGACCTCGCCTGGCGCGACCTCGAAATCAATTCCTTTGAGGGCGCGAGCGCCCCCAAAGGTCTTTGCAATTCCAGAGACCTGCAGTGCGGGTACTGTCGTCGCATTGCTCATGGTTTCTTGCCTATTGTTTCCTGACCTCGGGGAGATTTCGGTCAATCCATCATCCAGGTCTTATGAAAGCCCTTCACGTATTCGTCGCCGTAGCCCTTGTTCGGTTCGGCGGGAACACCAGCGGTTTCGATGTTGGATTCGTCAAAGAGGTAGTAAGGCACACCGATGTCTTCCGGCATGGGCAGGCCGGCGAGATTGCGCATGTAGCCGTCGATGGTGGCGCGCGCGATCCAGTCGAGGCTTTCGCCGATGTCCATCTCGACCTTGCCTTCGCGGATGAAGTCCAGAACGAAGGGCGTGCCGTTCGAGGTGGCGACCTTCACCGTCTCGCTCTTGCCGGTCAGCTCGATTGCGGGAACGACGAACTGGCTCATGGAATCGTAGATCGGGATCACGTAGTTGGCGGTCGGCTTCGAGATCAGCGCAGACTGGACGGACGGCTGGATCTTGGTGCCCCATTCGGTGATGCCGACGTTGATCTCCTGAAGGATCTCGCACTTCGGGCAGTTCTCGCTCAGCGCGTCGCGGATGCCCTGCACCAGCGGCGCTGTCGGCGGGACCTCGTCCGATTTGACCACGATGGCGCGTGCATCACCGCCGGTCTTGTAGATCATCCAGTTGCCCAGGATGTAACCCTGACCGTAAAAGCTGACCGGAAGGTCACCGGCAAGGTGCTCGCTCGCGGGCTGCGACGGGTCGTAGAAATGCGACGTGAAGACCTTGACGCCGGCTTCCTTGGCGGCCTGCAGCTGAGGCTCGACCACAGCCGGGTTCACGCCCGAGATCAGGTCCACGATGTCGAAATCGTTGGCGATGGCATACTCGATGCCCTGCACCCACTGGTTCGGCTGGCCCTGGTTTTCCCATTCCCGGACTTCCAGCCCGATCTCCTTGCCGACTTCAATCTCGCGCCGGATGATCCCCTTGAGGAACTGGTTGGCGCTGGTGTTCGGGATCGAGAGCATCTTCTTGCCCTCGGCGACCTTGCGGATGTCGAAGGGTTCGCCGGCCGGCTCGTAGACCGGCAGGGCGCGGTGGCTCTCGATGATTTCGGTTGCGCGTGCCAGGCCGTCCGCAGCTTCGTCCGCAAAAGCGATGCCCGTGCTGGCTCCGACGAGAAGGGCTGCAGCAGAGGCTTGGCAGATTGTCCGGGTGAGTGTCATTGATTTCCCCTGTTGGTTGCTCGGGCGTCCCAGCCCGCTACTACGCGACGCATGCGTATGCATCAGACGATTCCCGGGATGGCGCTGCTTGTCAACACTTGTTGGGCCTTAACGATCGGGTGCTGATCCGCGTTCGTGGGCGAATGCACCGTTGTTCATCGGGTCATCGGTCTGTTCTCCTGGACGCATATTCAAATGATGCGCGTCGGCCGGGCAGGTCCGAGTTCTGAACGCTCTTGACCCCGTTTTCCTTAAGCAGAGATGCATTTTGCTGTCCTGAATCCGCCGTGCGGCACGGGCCGTGGCACCCAGGCGTCCGGGGCGAAACGGCAAGTATTGATGCAGCCTGAGAAAATTGAACCGGGTCGGCGCCGGATCTTGTCAGGATGGATTGACAGATTTTTAAAGGCTCCGCTATGCATACGCTTGCATGAACTTTTCCCGCATGTGAGCCGCCGCTTGCATGCGGGGCACCCGGTTCGCGGCGTTCTGATGCCGGGCCAGGGGCGTTATCTGGCAAGAGAAGGGTATCACCGTGAAAATCGACCGCACCAAACCGGAGTTCGATCTCGAAACTGCCGTCATCGTGGTAGGGGCAGGCGCCGCAGGGCTGACCGCCGCGCTCGCCGCACGGGATGCCGGCGCCGAGGTCCTTCTGCTGGAGCGCGACCCGGTGGCGCGCGGAAGCACCTGCATGAGCCAGGGCTTCGTTTGCGCGGCCGGCACCAGTTTGCAGGCCGAGCGCGATATCGAGGACGATGCGGACCGCTTCTACGAGGATATCATGGCGCGCACCCGCGGGCAGGCCGATCCGGTCCTGGCGCGTGCCGTGGCAGAGAATTCGGGCCGGGCCATCGACTGGCTGAAGGATCGGCACGGCATTCCGTTTGTCATGAACATTTCCTGGGCCGGGTTCTTCGGGCATTCGGTGAACCGGATGCACGGTGTCCCCTCGAAGCGCGGCGAGGAACTGCACGGCGCCCTGATGCGGGCCGCCGAGGAAGCCGGTGTCGATGTCATCACCGGTGCGCATGTCGATCTGCTGTATGCCGATGCCGACGACCGGGTCACCGGTGTCCGTGTTCAGCGGACCGACGGCTCGGTCGAGAAGGTGGGCTGCGACGCGCTGGTCCTGGCGACCTGCGGTTTCGGCGCCAACGAGGAGATGGTGAAGGAATTCATCCCGTCCTTCGGCACGGCCTCATACTACAAGTATTTCGGCCACGAAGGGAACGAGGGTGAAGGCATCCAGTGGGGCCGCGAACTGGGTGGCGCGCTTGGCAGCATGGATGCGTTCCAGGGCTATGGCGCGCTTGCCGGGGCTTACGGGATCATCGTCAACTACGATATCCTGATGCGCGGCGGGATTACCGTGAACACCGAGGGCAAGCGGTTTTCGAACGAAAACCTCGATATCTCGGCACAATCGCTGAACGTGTTGCGCCAGCCCGACGGCATCGCCTGGATCATCTTCGACGACGCGCGCCGCGAGCTGGTACAGGACCTGCCCGAGTTCCAGGACCTGACCAAGCTTGGCGCCTTCAAGACGGCCGCCACGGTCGAAGAGCTTGCCGAGGTGATCAAGGTCCCGGCCGGGGCGCTTCGCGAAACCCTGGACGAAAGCCGCCGGTTGGCCGCGGGCGAGGGCAGCTGTCCCTTCGGCCGGGATTTCACCCTGAACCCGCCCCTGTCCGAAGGGCCGTTCCACGCGATCCAGACCACCGGCGCATTGTTCCACACCCAGGGCGGCCTGAAGGTCGACGGCCGGGCGCAGGTCTTGCGGGAAGACGGGACCGTCCTGCCCAATCTTTTCGCCAGTGGCGGAACCGCCGAGAGCATCTCGGGCAATCACTGTGACGGCTACCTGCCGGCGGCCGGCCTTTGCATGGCGGTGACGCTCGGCATGCTGGCCGGGGACGCGGCCGCGAAGCTCAACGAGGACTGAACCATGGATCATACTGGCAAAAGCGTCCTCGTCACTGGCGGGGCAAGCGGCATCGGCCTGGGCATCGTGAACCGTTTCCTCGACGAGGGCGCGCGTGTCGCGGTGCTGGATCTTGACACCTGCCACATCGAGGGCGCCGAAGACCGGCTGCTTGGCCTCACCGGCGATGCGGCGGACGAGGCGACCGTCGACAAGGCGGTGGCGGACACGGTCGGTGCCTTCGGGCGGCTCGACGTGATGGTCTGCAATGCCGGGGTGATTTCCATCAACCCGGTGGTCGGCATGGAGTTCGGCGAGTGGAAGCGGGTGACCGAGATCAACCTGCACAGCGTCTTTCTCGGATCCCGTGCCGCGGCCCGGCAGATGATGGCACAGGGCACCGGCGGCGTGATCGTCAATGCGGCCTCGGGCGCGGCACGGCGCGGCGCGGCGAACCTGGCGCATTACTGCGCGTCCAAGGCGGCCATCGTGTCGCTCACGCAGACGCTGTCGATCGAACTCGCGCCCCACGGCATTCGGGTGAACAGCTACACGCCGGGCCATATCGAGACGCCGTTCTGGGACGACATCGCCGCGGGCTTTGCCCGGGTGTCCGGCCAGACGCCGGAGCAGGTGATCGACGGCTTCCGGGCCAGCGTTCCGGCCGGGCGCTTCGGCACCCCCGAGGATGTGGCCGCGGCCGTGTCGTGGCTGGCCTCGGACGATGCCTCCTATGTCAGTGGGCAGGCCATCGCAATGAACGGGGCCGAGCTGCCCTTCTGATGACGGAGTGCCCCTCATGCAGGAGTTCGATTTCATAATCATCGGCGCGGGATCGGCCGGCTGCGTGCTGGCCAACCGCCTGTCGGAAGACAGCCGCAACCGCGTCCTGTTGATCGAGGCAGGCGGGTCCGACCGCAACCCGGTCTTCACCATCCCCCTGATGGCCGGTGCCGCCTATTTCTGGAAGCCCAGCAACTGGCATTACGAGACAGCGCCGCAGCCCTACATGGACAACCGTTCGGTCAAATGGCCACGCGGCAAGGTGCTGGGCGGCTGTTCGACAATCAACGGCATGATGTACATGCGCGGCACGCGCGCCGATTACGACCATTGGCGCCAGCTTGGCCTGCCCGGCTGGAGCTATGACGACGTGCTGCCCTACTTCAAGCGCGCCGAGAGCAATCCCGAACGCGAGGGAGACCCTTTTCACGGTCAGGACGGGCCGCTCCACGTGGAGAAGGCCCGTGCCGACAACCCGCTATACAAGGCCTTTCTCTCCGCAGGTGCGGCCGAGGGGATGCCGGTGAACCAGGATTTCAACGGGGCCCGGCAAGAGGGGCTTGGGGTCTACGACTTCAACGTGAAAAACGGACGCCGGGTCAGCAGCGCGACCGCCTACCTGGATCCGGTGCGGACCAGGCCGAACCTGGAGATCCGGACCCATACCCACGTGACCGCGATCCGCATGGAAAATGGCCGCGCCGTGGGGCTGGACCTGGAGCGGGGCGGGGCGAAGCAGCAGGTGAATGCGCGGCGCGAGATCATCCTCAGCGCCGGGGCGATCAATTCGCCGAAGCTGCTGCAGCTTTCGGGGATTGGCGATTCCCAGCGGTTGAAGGCGCTTGGGATCGTGCCGCGCGTACATCTGCCCGAGGTTGGGCAGAACCTGCAGGATCACCTGGGCGTCTACCTGAAATACGCCGCCAGCCAGAAGATCACCCTTTTCGGGTTGTTCCGCCCCGACCGCTTCGTTTCGGCGATGGCGCGGGCCTGGCTCTTTGGTAAAGGCCCGGCGACGGCGGTGCCTCTCGAGGCCGGCGGGTTCCTGAAGACACGGCCCGAGCTGGACGAGCCCGACATCCACATGACCTTCGTGCCGGGGCTGAACCTGGAAACCACGCGGGCGGGCCAGGGCGGACATGGCTACCTGATCAGCTTCTACCAGCTTCGGCCCGACAGCCGCGGAGAGGTGCATGTGACCAGCGCCGATCCGATGGCCAAGCCGACGATGGATCCGGCCTATCTGAAGGAAGACAGCGATCGACGGGTGATGCGTGATGGGGCCCGACTTGCGCACCGCATCGGCGAGAACGCTGCGATGGCGCCCTATTGCTCGCACAGGATTTCGCCGACAGAGACCGACATGATGGATGACGCGACGATCGATGCCTGGGTCCGTCAGTCGGGCAACACCACCTTCCACCCCACGGGCACCTGCCGCATGGGCGGCGATGACGGCGCGGTGGTGGATGCCGAGCTTAAGCTGCGCGGGGTCGATGGCATCCGGGTGGTCGATGCCTCGGTCATGCCGATGATCGTCAGCGGCAACACGTCGGCGCCGACGATGATGATCGCGGAAAAGGCGTCCGACATGATACTGGGCCGGCCGGCGCTGGCCGGCTGAGGCCGGGGCCCGCCCACGACGGGGGCGGGCGCCAGCCTTCAGACGCGTGCCGCCGGAGCGATCCTGCGGCGGCCCCTCAACGGGCGGCCTCAAGGACCATTTCCGCCCCTTTCGAGCCGATGGCCATCGAAATCGCGTTGAGGTTCCCCGAAGGGATCTGCGGGATGATCGAGCTGTCGATGACCCTCAGCCCTTCGATTCCCCGGACACGCAGCTGCGGGTCGACCACCGCCATGTCGTCCACGCCCATCTTGCAGGTGCCGCAGGTGTGGTAGACGTGGTTCGAGGTCGCGCGGATGTAGCGTTCGAGCTCTTCGTCCGTGACCTGGTCGGAGCCGGGGGCGAATTCACCGATCACGTAGGGCGCGAAGGCGCGCGTGGCCAGGGCGCGCCGGGCGATGCGCAGGCCTTCGGCGAGGATCCTGACGTCCTCCGGATCTCCCAGCATGTTCATCTGGATCACCGGCGGCGCAAGCGGGTCGCCCGAACGCAGCTTCAGCCAGCCGCGGCTGCGGCTGCGGTTGACGTTGGGCTGCAGCGTGACCGCCGGACGGTCGAGCATCTGGATGCCGGCTGCGCTCACGTTGAAGGCGAAGGCGCCGAAGTGGAACTGGATGTCGGGCTCTTCCAGGTCGGGCCGCGAGCGGACGAAGGCGACGGCGGATTGCAGGTAGCTCGCCGGGCCTGACATCGTGGTTGCAAAGCGCAGCCCGTGCCGGATCCGTCCCCAAAGGTTGTCGTCCATGTTCGTGGTGCGCTGGTTGACCAGGGCCTTGAGGTGGACGGCCGCGTGATCCTGCAGGTTGCGCCCGACGCCGGGCAGATCATGGATCACGTCGATCCCGTGTTCGGTGATATCGTCGGCGGGCCCGATCCCCGACAGCATCAGCAGCTTCGGCGAGTTGATGGCGCTGGCCGCGACGATGACCTCGCCGGCCGCGCGGGCCTCGTGGACCTTGCCGTTCAGGGTATACCGGACACCGGTGGCGCGGCGGCCCTCCATCAGCAGGCGTTCGACGATGGCGCCGGTCTCGACCTTCAGGTTCGGGCGCTTCATCGCCGGGCGAAGGAAGCCGCGCGCCGCCGAGAACCGCCAGCCGAGGTGCTGGTTGGCATGGGCGATAGAGGCGCCTTCGGAAGGCTCGCCGTTGTAGCCCGGGTTTTTGGGGTATCCGATTTCGGCCATCGCCTCGACGAAGACATGCGACAGTTTCGGAGCGCCGCGCAACTGGCCGATCGTCACCGGACCGGAGGTGCCATAGACATCCGTGCTGCCGTCCCGGTTGGTTTCGATGCTGCGGAAATGGCCGAGCATCGTGTCATAGTCCCAGCCGGTGTTGCCCATCTGGGCCCAGCCGTCGTAATCGCCCCTGTTGCCGCGCACGTAGATGATGCCGTTGATCGAGCTTGACCCGCCCAGCACCTTCCCGCGCGAGACCATGTCGACCCGGTCCTCCCGCGACGGATCGGGTTCGGACAGGAACATCCAGTCCGATTTGGGATTTCCGATGCAGGCGGGGCAGAGCGAGGCCACCTTGTAGCGCAGGTGGCGGTCCGAGCCGCCTGCCTCGAGCAGCAGAACCTTGTGTTTGCCCGAGGTGGTCAGTCGCTCTGCGAGGACCGATCCTGACGAGCCCGAGCCGATGATGATGTAATCCCAGTTCATCCAGGTATTCCTTGATTGAATTTCGGGGCGCGCGCTGTTTGTTGCAATCCGACGCCCGGCCGAGCGGGACCTGTGCGCGCCCCAGGTCAGTGTGCTGCGGCCGGCGCCGACGTGGATCAGCCGCAGGGTCGGGGTGACCTGCTCATCGACCGGACAGCCGTCGGGCAGACCACGTCGCTGGCGCGGGCGTTCCTCTTGGTGTCGACGGTCCTGGGCATGGTTCGGGGTCTTCGGGCTTTGCCTGTCAAAGATCGGGGCCGGCCTGTACCCGCCAGCATCGGACCTGCCGGCCGTATTCGTCACGCGACAGCTGCTGCGGTTCGGCCTTGCAGCGATCAAGCCGGTAGGAGCAGCGGCCATAGAGAAAACAGCCCTTCGGAAGATCGATCGGGCTGGGGATCTCACCTGCGAGCCGGTCCTCGTTTTCCCGGTCGACCCGTCTGTTGTGCGGATCGGGTGCCAGATGCGAGGCGATCAGCGCGCGGGTATACGGGTGCCGCGGATTCTCGAAGAGCTCGGCCGTGGCGCCGACCTCGACGATCTGACCAAGATACATCACCGCAACCCGGTCGCAGACCTGGCTGACAGTGGTCAGATCGTGGGAGATGAAGAGGAAGGACAGGCCCAGCTCGGATTGCAGCCGCCGCAGCAGCGCGATCAGGCTGTCGCGTGACGAGGGCGCCAGCACGGATGTGGGCTCATCCAGGATCACGAATTCGGGGTTGGTCGCCAGCGACCGGGCGATGTTGACCCGCTGCAGCGCGCCCGCGCCCAGATCGCCGGGGCGCATCTTCAGCATCGACGGATCCAGCTCCACCAGCCCCATCAGTTCGCGCACACGTTCCGCGCGCGCCTTCCGGTCGAGATCGCCATGGACCTTCAGCGGCTCCATCAGGATGTTTTCGACCGTCCAGCGGGCGTCGACGCTGTCATAGGGATCCTGCAGCACGATCTGCATCCGGGACCGGGTCGCCTTCAGCGCCGCGCCGGTCTTCAGCTGCACGTCGTCACCCTTGAAAAAGATCCGCCCCTCGCTCGCCTCGAGCAGGCGGATGATCAGCCGGCCGACCGTCGACTTGCCCGAGCCGCTTTCGCCCACCAGGCCAATCGCTTCGCCCGGGCGGATCGAGAAATCGACACCGTTGACCGCATGGACGCTCTTGTCGGTGCCGGCGATCGGGAAATTCTTGGTAAGCCCGTGCACATCGAGCAGCGGCGCGTCGGCCTGATCGGTGTTTGCCGGGGCGTCCGAGCGGGCCGGGACGTGGTCAGCGCTCTTGCGTTTGCGCGCAAAATAGGCACGCGTGTCGTCCTGATCCACGATCCGTCCGTTTTCAAGCACCACCACTCGGTCGCAGTAATTGGCGATGATCCCGTCTTCCTGGGTGACCAGGAGGACAGAGGATCCGGTCGTGCGGACCGTCTTCCAGAGCTGGTCCAGGAACTGCGCTTGGATGGTGACGTCCAGCCCGCTGGTTGGCTCGTCCGCGACCAGCAGTCCGGGCATGGAGCTGAGCGCCATGGCAATCAGCACGCGCTGCGCCATGCCGCCCGAGAGCTCATGCGCGAAGGAGGCGAGGCGCCGCTCGGGGTCGTTGATGCCGACGAGCTCCAGCATCTCGATGGCCCGCGACCGGGCCGCATCGGCCGAGCCCGTGTTATGGGCGCGCCAGGCGTTTCCGATCTGCGATCCGACCGGAATCATCGGGTGCAGCGATGACCGCGGGTTCTGAACGATCAGCCCGATCTCTTTTCCGCGCATGTCGCGCAAGGCGGGTTGAGGCAGTTTCAGCAGGTCGCGACCGCCCAGAATGACCTCGCCCGAGGTGATCTGCCCCATGGGTTTTGTCAGCCCCAGCATGGCGTAGGCGGCCACGGATTTGCCACTGCCGCTTTCGCCAAGAAGGCCCACGATCTCGCCCTTGCGGACATCGAGGCTGATGCTGTCGATGGCCCGTTTCTGTCCGAATGACACGGTCAAATCACGGACTGAAAGAAGATCGGATTCGGTGGCGATTGAAGCGGCCAGAGCGGTCATGGGCATTACCTACTTATCCCCGGAAGCGAGATTCGCCCGGATTGATGACAACGTATTCATAAGAAGGGAAGTGATGATTCACATCAAGCTTGGAAACAGAAACCGACAAAAGATTGCCAGAAGACGCACGAAATGAATAGTTTTTCGGCGTTCATGATGCTGAAGCGCGAAATTATTTTTCTTGACAGGTGGGCGGACTCGGAAAAGCATTGCATGCGTATGCGTTGCATATCCACTTGGAGGTATAAACAATGAGGGCTTTCATGTTCCCCCCAAATCTGCGCCAGACACTCGCCCGAACCGGGAGCGCGATCGCGCTTACCGCGGGTGCGATCCTGTCGACCGTTTCCCCGACTGCAGCCGCCGAAGGCGACACGCTGCTTTTCCTTGCCGAAGACGTTCCGTCGGGCCTCGATATCGACGGCCCGTCCATTGCGATCCCGACCACTCAGCTGGGCATGGTCCAGCTGCTGGAGCCCCTGATCGCCTACGAGTATTTCGACGAGCCCAATGAGGATGGTGTCCTCATGCCGGACTTCACCAAGCCGGTCGGACGCCTTCTGGAAAGCTGGGACTACGATCCCGAGACCCTGGTGTGGACCCTGCATCTGCGTAAGGGCGTGCTTAGCTGCGCGGGCAACGAATTTACCGCCGACGACATGATGTACACCTATGCCCGCGCGCTCAACGTGGGCAGTGCGGTGCCAAACGCCTGGTTCCTGCTCAACATGTCAGGGGTGAAGGGGTTCACCCAGGAGGTCTTCAGCCCCGACGAGGACGTGGCCAAAGAGGCCCGCATCCTGGGTGACGGGATCCGCAAGATCGACGATTACACGATCGAGGTCGAGCAGGTGGAAGCCAACCCGCTGCTTCTGGTCAACATGGCGGTGACCATCTCGCAGGGGGTGCTCGATTCCAAGGTGATGGAAGAAAACGCCACCGAAGACGATCCCTGGGCCTACGACTACGCCAACAACGTGAACCTGCCGTCCTTCGGGCCCTATTGCCTCGAAAGCTGGACCAAGAACGACGAGATCCGCTTCAAGGCCAATCCGAACTATTATCGCGGCGTGGCGCCGATCGAGACGGCGATCATCAAGAAGGTTCCGCAGGGCGGCAACCGGATCTCGATCCTGCGCAGCGGCCAGGCCCAGCTGATCCAGGGCATGACCCCGAACCAGTACGACAGCCTGCGCAAGATGCCGGGCATCAAGGTTTCGGGTGTGACCGGCAACGAAGGGCTCTTCGGGGTCATGAACTTCGCGACCCCGCCGTTCGACAACATCAAGCTGCGTCAGGCCATCGCCTATGCCATGCCCTACGAGCGGATCATCAACGTCGGCTACAGCGGTCAGGCCAAGCAGTGGGAAAGCGTCATCCCCGAGACCTATCCGGGCTACACGCCCTACGAGCCGGGCTATTCCTATGACCCTGAAAAGGCCAAGGAACTTCTGGCCGAGGCTGGCTATCCGAACGGTGAGGGGCTCGAAGAGTTCGCCGAACAGTTCAAGCTGACCTACGTTGCCGAGAAGGAGACGACGCTGGGCCCCGTGGTCAACCAGATCCGGACCGCCCTGAACGAGATCGGCATTCCCGTGACGCTCGATCCGATCCCGCAGACCCAGTACGGCGACCGCCAGATCGTGAAGAAGGACCTCGCCTTCGGTCTCAATGACCAGGAGAAGCCGATCGGCGTGGACGCGGGTTATGCGATGCAACTGTTCTTCGTCTCGGCCGAGGCGGGCGGTCTGAACAACATGATGAACTACAAGAACCCCGAGCTGGACGAACAATGGTCCGTGGCCCGTGTCGAAGGCGACATGGACAAGCGCGAGGAAATCCTGAGCGACATGCAGACCACGCTGATGGAAGATGTCGCCTGGCTGCCCATCGTGACGTTCAAGACCCAATGGGCGCATTCGGACAAGCTGAGCGGGCTCAGCTGGAACCCGTCGAATTCGCTGCTGCTCTACGATCTGCACTACTGAAGATCCCCGGCGGAACCGCACTCCCGCGGTTCCGCCCCATTCGGGAGACCATCATGATCCGAAGGTTCGTATTGAAGCGCCTGCTGACCGGAGCGCTCCAGATGCTTGGCCTGACCCTGGCCGTTTTCTTCCTCGTGCGGATGCTGCCCGCCGACCCGGTGTCGCGCCTGGTCGGTCTGAACGCCTCGCCCGAAGCCTATAAACAGGCACAGCGCAGTCTCGGGCTCGACGAGCCGGTGATGACGCAGTTGCTGAATTACCTCGGGATCGGCTCGGACTCCGGTCTGCTGCAGGGCGATCTCGATGTCTCATGGGTGACCAACGCGCCCGTTCTTGCCGAGATCGGCGCCTCTTTGCCCATCACGCTCGAGCTTCTGACCTACAGTTTCGCGGTGACGCTGCTTTTTGCAGTGCCCGTGGGCGTGGCCAGTGCCGCAAATCCGGGCAAGGCGGTCGACAAGTTCGTGTTCTTCTACGGGCTCTTCGGCGGCTCGCAGCCCGAGTTCTGGTGGGGTTTGCTGTTCGTGCTGATCTTTTTCGCCAACCTCGGCATCGCACCCGCGCCCCTGGGCATGATCAGCCCGCTTCTGCAGGCACCGCCGAGAGTGACCGGTTTCTACACGCTCGACGCGCTGATTGCCGGCGATTTCAGGGCGTTCTTCGACATCCTGCATCACCTCATGCTGCCGGTGCTCACCATGGTCTTCGTGCTCTCGGGCCCTGTCATCAAGATGGTGCGCCAAAGCATGATCCGGGCCCAGGCGTCTGACTTCGTGCTCTATGCCAACGCGGCGGGCCTCAGGCGCAAGACCGTGACCCGCTACGCGATGCGGGCGGCCATCGCACCGACGATCACGCTGGTCGGCATCCTCTATGGCGTCATGCTGGGCGGAGCCGTGCTGGTCGAGAGCGTCTTCTCGCTGGGCGGGATCGGGCAATATGCCGTCCGTTCGGTGCTTGCCTTCGATTATCCGTCGATCCAGGGCATCGTGCTGGTGATCACGGCGATTTCGCTGCTGATCTACCTCCTGCTCGACATCCTCTATGCCATCATTGATCCGAGGGTCGTCTACACATGAGCCTTCTCGACACCTCCCCGGCTGGCGCCGCGCCGCTGCCCCGCAAGGAGCGCCGGACCGCGTCCGCGCTGCTGATCTTCGCCATCATCTTTGCAGGCGGGTCCCTGATCCTGGCCTGTTTCGGCGAGATGATCGTCCCCTTCGACCCGGTCGACAGCGCCTTCATTCCGAACATGCCGCCGCCGCCGCTGCGCGACTGGCCGGGCCTGCTCTGGGTCGCGATCACCAGCACCTCGCCCGAACCGATCCACTGGTTCGGGACCGACAGTTCGGGCTTCGATGTCTTCTCGCGGGTGCTCTGCGCGCCCCGGATCGACCTGACCATCGCGCTCGCGGCGAACTTCCTCGCGATGCTGATCGGCATTCCGTTCGGTCTTGTGGCGGGCTATTTCACCAACCCCGCGACAGAGTTCATGATGCGCGTCTCGGACGTCATCCAGTCCTTCCCGGTCTTCATCTCGGCAATGATCCTCGTGGCCCTTGGCGGGCAATCGGCGATCAATGTCATCATGGCGCTGTCGCTGCTCTACGCTCCGATCTACGTGCGCCTGACCCGGTCCGAGGCGATGGCCCAGAAGAGCCGCGGCATGGTCGAAGCCTCGCGCGCCATCGGTCAGAGCGAGCTGCGGATCGCGCTGCAACATGTGCTGCCCAATTCGATCGGACCGTCTCTGGTGCAAAGCTCGGTCACCATCGGTTTCGCCATCCTGCTGACCGCGGGCCTGTCCTTCGTCGGCGCGGGCGTGCGTCCGCCGGACCCGGAATGGGGTCTGATGATCTCGACCGGGGCCAATGACATCGTGCTCGGCCAATGGTGGACCTCGGTCTTCCCCGGAGTCGCGATCTCGCTGACCGTGTTCTCCTTCGCTGTCATTGGCGACGCGCTGCAGCGCCGCTATGATCGCTGATTTTCCTCAAGATTTCCCAAGACAGAAAGCCAAAGACAAATGCGTATCATCGTTCTGTTCAACCTCCGCCCCGAGGTGAGTGCCGCCGATTACGAGGCATGGGCCAGGACCACGGATATTCCCGTGGTCAATGACCTGCCCTCTATCGAGGCGTTCAGCGTTCACAAGGCGACGGGGGTTCTGGGGTCGGATGCGACCCCGCCCTACGAATATGTAGAGATCGTGGATGTGGCCGACATGGACGGGTTCGGCCGGGACGTTTCGACCGAGACCATGAAAAAGATCGCGGCCGAGTTCCAGGCGCTGGCGGACAATCCGATCTTCGTGACCACCACCAGCCTGTGATCGAATTCCGGCGCGGTCCCCGAGGGCCGCGCCGGCAGAAGGCTCAGTTGGCGAAGCCCGGAAGCCAGAGAAAGACCGACGGGAACAGCAGAACCAGCAGCGCCACGGTGAACTGGATCAGCACAAGCGGCATCACCTCACCGACAATCTCACCCACCTTCAGGCCCGAGATACCGGACGCGACGAAAAGCAGGGTGCCCACCGGTGGCGTCAGCATGCCCACGATCAGCGTCAGGATGAAGACCAGCGCGAAATGCAGCGAGTCGATCCCGTAGCTTGCCGCGATGGGCGAAAAGATCGGCACCAGCATGACATAGGCGGCCGTCGATTCCATGAACATCCCAACCCCGATCAGCGTCACGAAGATCATCAGAAGGAAGATCTGGGGATCATCGGTGAGGGACTGAAGCAGCGCGCTCAGTTGGCGCGGCAGCATGTCGATCGAGAAGACGAAGGTCACGGTGGCGGCGGCGGCGATGATGATCGTCACGATGCCGGTGGTCATCCCCGCGCTCAGCAGGGCCGCCGGGAAGTCCGACAGCTTCAGCTCGCGCGTGTAGAACAGCCCGATGAGGCTGGCCATGACCACGGCGATGGCGCCGCCCTCGGTCGCGGTGAAGACGCCGCCGATGATCCCGCCGATGACCACGATCGGCACCAGCAGCACGGGCAGGGCGCGCAGCCCCTCGCGGCAGATGTTGGCCAGACGGATCGGCTCTCCGGTCAGCGGATAGCCACGCCAGTAGCAGGCCAGCCCGACGTAGATGGCCATGCCGCCGGCGATCAGGAAGGCCGGAAGCACCCCGCCGAGGAAAAGCTCGGGGATCGACACGCCGGGGCCGGCGATCGAGGCATAGACGATCATCGCCGTGCTGGGCGGCAGGATCGGCCCGAGGTTGCCGCAGGCGGCAATCAGGGCGGCGCCGAAGGGGCGGCTGTAGCGTTCGCTGAGCGGCTTCATCAGGGCCGAGCCCAGGGCCGCCGCATCGGCGACGGCCGTGCCCGACACCGAAGCCAGGCCAAGGCCCGAGGCGATGGTCACATGCCCCAGCCCGCCATGCACCCGCCCGACCAGCGTATTGGCCGCGCGGATGGCCAGGTTGACCATCCCGGCCCGCACCATGAGCTCCCCCGCGAGCATGAAGAACGGGATCGCCAGCAGCGGGAAGGAGTTGATGGCGAACATCATCTTGGAGGCGAGGATCTCGACCGGCAACCCGGAGATGGTGAAGCCGACAAGCCCGGACAGGCCGAAGGCGAAGGCCAGCGGGACGCCGAGCAGGCAGGCCGCGAAGAACACGATGGCAATGATCAGGCTCATGAATGCCCCTCGTCAAAATCCACGACACGCTCGGTCCGCACGCCGCGCCGGAATTCGGCGGCCAGGTGCAGCAGAGCATGCGCGGCCCCAATCGCCACGGGCACGAAGAACCATGACATCGAAAGAGGCATGCTGAGCATGGCCTCGGAGGTGCGCTGCCGGATGCAGACGATCGCGCTGACCAGCAGGACCGCCATGAAGACGGCCACCACGATCAGCACCGCCCGGTACACAAGCATGCGCGGTCCGGGCGGCAGCTTCTGTTCCAGCCCGGTGATGGCAACGTGCATGCCCCGGCCAATGGCCAGGGGCATGACGAGGAAGGTCGTCCAGATGAACATCAGCCGGCTCAGCTCGTTCACCATCATGATCGAACGGTGAAAGCCGTAGCGTGCCACCACGTCTGCCGCGACGGACAGGACGATGATGGCAACGCAGACCGTGATCAGGACCTGGAGGACCCGGTCAATAGCGTTGATTGCAGGCGCCATGGATCATTGCGCTGCCTTGACGGCTTCAACGAAGGCGGTCACGCGGTCCGCTCCCAGCGTCTCGCCGATCAGCTCATAGACCGGCTGGGTCGCTGTCTGGAAGGCGGCGCGCTGCTCGGGCGTCAGCTCGGTGATTTCCATCCCGGCGGCACGCAGCGCTTCGAGGTTCTCGGCGTCCTCGGTGGCGGCAAGGCGGCGCTGTTCCAGCGTGGCCAGGCGCCCGGCCTCGCGGATCGCTTCCTGGTCCTCGGGCGAGAAGCTGTCCATCATCCGCTTGCTCACGGCAAAGACCAGGATGTCGAAGAAATGGCCGCTGTCGGTCAGGTATTTCTGGTTCGCGTCATAAAGCTGGAAGGTGTTGATCACCGAATAGGGGTTCTCCTGCCCGTCGATCACGCCCTGGCGCAGCGCCGCGAATGTTTCCGACCAGTCGATGGCGATGGGGCTCACGCCCAGCTCTTCGAAGGTGGCGATATGCACCGGATTCTTCTGCAGACGGATCTTGAGCCCGGCCAGGTCCTCGGGCGTCTCGATCGGTCGGACCGAGTTGGTCAGGTTGCGGAAACCCAGCTCCATGAAGCCGAGAACCTCGAGCCCCTTGTCGAGAAACTGTGCCTTCAGCTCATCGCCGAAGGGGCCGTCGAGCACGGCAAAGGCCTTTTCGCGGCTCTCGAAAACAAAGGGCAGGTTGGTCACGCCAAGATCAGGCACCTGCGCGTTGAAGAAGGCGGAGGAGACATAGACACCGAAGTTGATCCCGCTCTGCGCCTGGTTGATCATCTCGGTCGCCTGGCCAAGTTCGCTGTTCGCGAAAATCTCGACCGTGTGATCGGTGTTGGCCTCGACCTCGTCCTTGAAGACGCTTGCCAGCGCGCGCGAGCTTGAATGCGGGTCACCGAAGCCCGAGGCGAGCCGCAGCTCGTCCGCCTGGGCGGCCAGCGTGGTCGTGCCCAGCAGGGCAATCGTTGCCGCCAGTCTTCCAAATCGGGTCCATGTGGTCATGAGAGTTTCCTTTCAGGTGATTTGTGACTACGTACGCATGTCTACATGCGGGCCTGTCAATGTCTGCGCGTGTAAATCCACGCAAAGGGCGTATCTGGTGCCCAAACTAGATAAATTTAGTTGAACTATGCGGCGGTGAGGCCGGTTGGCGGCATGCACGCCTTGTCCGAAAACCTGCATGCATGCCTATTCACTTTGTTGGCGCCTAGCTTGCTACCAGCAGACGCGCGATCTCGGAGACATCGTCAAGATCGTGCAGTCGGTCGACCGTCTCGATCAGGGTTTCGCCCGCAGCCTCCGACATGCCGTCCGCGCGCGCCCAGCAGCGGCGGAATTTGGCGAGGTTCTCTTCGGCTGACAACGGATTGGTGTAGTGGCCATAGACCGACTCCACGACGACCTCGTGCACCGCGCCCGATTTCAGCGCGACCCGAATGGTCTGCGGCGCCATGGCGCTGTGGCTGGGGTTGTCGTTCTGGATGACCGTGACATTGCGCGCGATCTCATGGGTCAGCGGGTGGGTGAGCATCTCGGCCCCGAGAAACTGTTCGACGTCGACCTGCCCATGGACAAGATACGAGCCGGCGACGAAACCCAGGCAAAGTTTCGCGTAGTTCGGCGCCGGATCGGGAATGATCGGCCGGCCGACCAGCCGCTTGACCAGCTGTGGCACCCAGCAGGTGATTTCGGCCACGTCCTCGGCGGTGAACCCATGCTCGCCCTGAAGTCGCATCAGCCCGTCGACCACGCCGTGGGTCAGCCGGCCGGAGGGGAAGGGCTTGTGTGACATGCGCTCGATCTGGAACGCCTCGTCCAGCTCGTTCAGCCCGTGGCGGATATCCAGCCCGCCGCGTTCGAACAGGGTAAAGAACCCGTATTGCCCGGTGAAAATGTCGGATGGCCCGAGGATCCCGTGCCTTGCGAAATCGCACGACGCGATTGCAGCGCGGGCGTTGAAACCGACCTGCATGCCCAGCAGCGGCGAGCCCTCCACGTGCGGTTGCAGCGTACCGCAGGCCTGGCCGTATTGGTTGCCCATGGTGCGGATCAGCGTGTCGGTGTCGAAGCCTTCCAGCTTGGCCAGCGCCGCCGCAGCACCCATGCCCCCTGCGGTTGCCGGACGGAAGAAGCTGATCGGGCCGGTTGCCGACTTGCCCAGGAACAGCGAGATGTCGACCCCCAGGACGACCGCCGTGATGAAATCCTTCCCGGTGACGGGATTGCCCGCCGCGGCCCGCCGCTCGGCATAGGCCATCACCGCCGAGAGGATCGTCGCGAAGGGGTGCAGAACGGCCTCCTCGCTGACGCAGTCGTATTCCAGGCTGTGGATCTGGTAGCCGTTGACGAAGGCGGCGGCGAGGGCGGGCAGTTTCTGGCCGCTGACCCAGACCGTGGCATCGTCGCCGTGCCCCCAGCTTTGGGCGACCTTGATGATCTGGTCCAGCTTGTAGCCGTTGCACCCCGCGACCCCGACGCCGAACGTGTCGAGAAGGAAGGTCTTGGCCTTGGACACCGAAAGGTCCGGAAGATCATCGAAGCCAGTTTCGACGACCCGCTCGGCCAGCCAGGGGAGGGGGTTTTGTTCGCGTGTCACGTTCGTGCCGTCCTTATTCGTGCGTCCGACCGGGCGCGAGGCCGCGTGCAGCTGCGCGCGGTCGGATTCGGATATCTTGAATTCGTTGCATCCCTATGCATCGTGAAGTTCAGGCGATCTTGAACGCAAAGTCAACTTGCCTGACATCATATAATAATAGAAAACTTTGGGTGCTGAAACTTGCGACACGTACAGGTTTCGGATGTCATGTGAATTCGCATTCATTACGAATTCAGCTTGGAGGTGCTTGCTGTGGCCGCTTTCTTCTTGTCGACCCCGGGCGCTTTGGAATGCACGTGAGGGCAGATTTCCGACCCCGCCCGGCACGGATCGTTTCAGGTTTATTCGCGACAGAGCGACTGCATGCCTGAGGGAAAAATGGTCGTTTCCGGCAAATGGGCCTCTGCCGGTGTCCTGACCCGGCCTTGCGTGGCTTGCAAAATTTTCGGTGATACGTGAAATAAATTCGTGCAAAAACATGCCAACGACCCAGAGATGCGGGATCCTGGATGAAGAAAGTGACCGCCAAGGATGTTGCCGACGCCTGCGGGTTTTCCACCGCGGCCGTCTCGCGCGCCTTCCGGAAAGGCAGCCCGATCTCGGACGCGATGCGCGAGACGATTCTGCGCACGTCGCGCGAGATGGGCTATGTCTCTCCGTCGGCCCGTTCGGTCGCCGCGATGACAACCGGGACGATCACGCTTGTCACCGGCAGCCTGGAAAATCCCTTCTACCCGTTGGTCGCCTCTGCCTTGTCGCAAGAAATCCAGGCCAGGGGGCGCCGCATGATCCTGCATGCCGCACCGCCGGGCAGCGATGTGGACAGCCTTCTGGGACAGGTGCTGGACCTGAAGTCGGACGCCACCATCGTGACGTCCAGCCTGATGTCCTCGCGCATTGCCAAGGCCTGTCGGGACCACGCCATGCCCGTGGTGCTGTTCAACCGCGTGCAGCCTGACCTTGGGATGACGGCGGTCACCTGCGACAATTATGGCGGCGGGCGGTTGGTTGCGCAGCGGTTCGCCGCAACCGGGCGCACCCGGATCGCGATGATCGGAGGCCGCGCCGACACGTCGACCCAGCTTGAACGCGCGCGCGGCTTTCGCGATGCGCTTGAAGAAGCGGGGCTGGACCTGCGCCATCATGTGACCGGCAGTTACCGCTATGCCCCCGCATTCGAGGCGATGTCGGAGCTTCTTGCCGTTCCCGGAGATATTGATGCGGTCTTCTGCGTTAACGACATCATGGCGCTTGCGGCTGTTGATGCGGCGCGCGCAAGGGGGGTTCGCATTCCCGATGACGTGGCGGTGATCGGCTTTGACGATATCCCCATGGCGGCCTGGCCCTCCTATGATCTGACGACCGTGCGCCAGCCGCTGAACCGCATGGTCAACGAGACGCTCGACCTGATCGACACGCTGCTCCGCGACAAGGGCAGCAAGGGCGCCATCCGGATCATGCCGGTGCGCCTGATCGAACGCGGCTCAGCGTGAAGAAATTTCAGTCAGCCCGGCAGATCTTGCATCCGGACGCCGCGCCTCCTTACAGCTTGGCAAACCAGTCATCGGAGGAAATTTCATGACCGTTACCTACCTGAAGTCCGGCAAGCCCGCCGGCGAACGCTCCGAGGACGACGCGAAGGTCCGTGCCACTGTCGACGCGACGCTGCGGGATATCGAAACCCGTGGCGATGCCGCCGTCCGCGATCTGTCCGAACGGTTCGACAATTACTCGCCGCCCGCTTTCCGGCTCAGCGCCTCCGAGATCGAGGCGATCATGTCGCGTGTCAGCGAACGGGACATGCAAGACATCGTCTTCGCTCAGGAGCAGGTCCGCAATTTCGCGCAGGCGCAACGCGACTCGATGCTGGACATCGAGGTCGAAACCCTTCCCGGGGTCGTGCTGGGCCACAAGAACATTCCCGTCCAGTCGGTCGGGTGTTACGTGCCGGGCGGGAAATTCCCCATGGTCGCCTCGGCGCACATGTCGGTTGCCACCGCCTCGGTCGCCGGTGTGCCGCGCATCGTCGCCGCCACCCCGCCGTTCAAGGGCGAGCCGAACCCTGCCGTGATCGCAGCGATGCACCTGGGCGGCGCGCATGAGATTTACGTTCTGGGCGGCATCCAGGCCGTCGGCGCCATGGCCATCGGCACGGAAACCATCGATCCGGTGGACATGCTGGTCGGCCCGGGCAACGCCTTCGTGGCCGAGGCCAAGCGCCAGCTGTATGGCCGTGTCGGCATCGACCTGTTCGCCGGCCCGACCGAGACCATGGTCATCGCCGACGACACCGTCGATGCGGAACTCTGCGCGACCGACCTGCTCGGGCAGGCCGAGCATGGTTACAATTCTCCCGCGGTTCTGCTGACCAACAGCCGGAAGCTGGCCGAGGACACGCTGGCCGAGATCGACCGGCTGCTGGCCATCCTGCCGACTGCCGACACCGCAAGCGTAAGCTGGCGCGATTATGGCGAGGTGATCCTGTGCGATGACCACGACGAGATGCTGGCCGTGGCCAATGACATCGCCAGCGAACATGTGCAGGTCATGACCGACCGGGACGACTGGTACCTTGAGAACATGCACAGCTATGGCGCGCTGTTCCTGGGGCCCCGCACCAATGTCGCGAATGGCGACAAGGTGATCGGGACGAACCACACCCTGCCCACCAAGAAGGCCGGGCGTTACACCGGCGGGCTCTGGGTCGGAAAGTTCCTGAAAACGCACAGCTATCAGCGTGTGACCACCGACGAGGCCGCAGCACAGATCGGGGCCTATGGATCCCGCCTGTGCATGCTTGAAGGTTTCGTGGGCCATGCCGAACAATGCAACGTCCGGGTGCGCCGCTATGGCAAGCGCAACATCCCCTACGGCGCGGCGGCGGAATGATCGGCGCGCCCGACTTCCGGCTTGACGGCAAACGCGCCCTGGTCACGGGTGCGGGGCGCGGCATCGGCCGCGCCATCGCCGAAGCCTATGCGGCCTCCGGGGCAGAGGTGACCCTGCTGGCACGGACCGGCGCCGAGATCGAAGAGGTCGCGGCGGATCTTCGCGCCGCGGGGTTCAGCGCCAGCGCCATCGCTGCCGACATCACCGATGTCGCGGGGTTCGAGGCGCTGGTGTCGGACCAGCCGGCCTTCGATATCCTGGTCAACAATGCCGGCACCAACCGTCCCAAACCACTGAGCGACGTCACCGAAGACGATTACGACGCGGTCATGGGGCTGAACCTGCGCTCGACGGTCTTCGCGACCAGGGCCGTCACCGCGCGGATGATCTCGGAGGGTAAGGCCGGGTCGGTCATCAACATGTCCTCTCAGATGGGTCATGTCGGCGCGGCCAACCGCACGCTTTACTGCGCGTCCAAATGGGCGCTTGAAGGCTTTACCAAGGCCCTGTCGGTGGAGCTTGGCCCGCATCGCATTCGCGTCAACACGATCTGCCCGACCTTCGTCGAGACCCCGCTGACGAAACCGTTCTTCGAGGACGAGAGCTTTCGCGCCTCGGTCCTGAACAAGATCAAGCTGGGGCGGATCGGCCAGGTCGAGGATATCACCGGCGCGGCGGTCTACCTGGCCTCGGATGCCTCGTCGCTGATGACCGGCAGCGCCGTCATGCTGGATGGCGGCTGGACCGCCGACTGACACGGCAGGCTGGCCCGACAAGGACAAGGGTCCCGTCGGGCCGGCCGTGCCACCCGATGGCCGGGCATGGCAAGGTCAGGACACCATCTGCGTCAACCGCGCCAGTGTCTCGGGGCGCAGGTCGACCCCGGTGCCGCCCGGGGGGCGTGACCGGGCCATCGTTTCCGCGACGCTGACGGCGGTGGCGAAGGGATTGACCACCGCGCGCGTGCATTCCCGCGCGACATCCGCCGCGATCGGAGACATACAGGTACAGCCGAGGATAAGGTACTCCGCCCCGTCCTCGGCCTCGGCATGCCGGCACGAGGCAACGATGCGGGCAAAGGTGTCGGGATCTCCGGATTGCATCCGGGATATGAAGGCGTCTGGACGGGTGTCGGCCTGCAGGATGTCCTCTTCCATCACGTTTCGGATGCTGGCCAGGTTCGCGGCGACGCCGTGCAGGCGCACGTTGTTTTCATGGATGAAGTTGGTCGATCCCGGCCAGACCGTCACGATCGAGAACCGCGTGCCAAGCAGCCTGCCGAAGGTCAGCGCGGCTTCGCCCGCGCCGATGACGGGAATGTCGAGCGTCTCGCGCAGGACAGCCACCGCGTAATCGGCCGTGCTCACGCAGACGATCGCGTCGCAGCCGTCCCGCGCGGCGCGCAGCCCGGCTTCCAGGTAATTGACCTGCTGCATGGCCAGTTCCACCGGCGTATGCGCGAAGATCGCGGCGGTCACGGGGTACATCTCAAGCTGTGTATCCGGGTGAACCACCGCCGCCAGTTCGGGCGGGACATGACCGGGCCGGTCCGCGGCGGTGCCGAGCAGTCCGATTTTCATGAGGCCAGACCTTCGTCAGGGGCGCAGGCAAGGTCGAGCAGCCGCACGCCGCCGCGCCTGGACAGCCGATGGGCGACGAAGGCGGCATGCAGCCGCGCGATATCCATCCCGGCGACACGATCCTCCGCCCTGGCGGCGCAGAGCTCCTCCTGCCGGATCTCGTACCACAGCGCCATGAGATCGGCGCCGTCCCAGCGTTCCGGAAGGGGCGGATCCTCGGGCGTCCATCCATGCGCGGGCACAGGGACGGGCACCGGAGCAGGCTCTGCGGTCAGGCGCGGAAGCCGCGCGGCCAGCGCCCCGGTCAGCCGCGCCGCCTGACCAAGCCCGAGAAGGCCGGCCTCCGGCAGGCCCAGATGATCGAGCAGCGCGGCGATTGCGGCGGAGGTCGCGCCCAGCGGATCGCTGTCGCCTGACGCCTCGGTCAGGCCGCAGCCGGGCAGTTCGGGAACCAGCACGGGCCGGTGCACGGCCTGACGCCGCGCCACGTCCGCCGCGGTCAGGCCGGAGCCGGGGAGCGGGTGCAGCAGAACGAGCGGCTGACCCTTGGCGCCGCGATCGTGGAACCGGAAGAACTGGTTGCCGGGCGCGACCTGAAGCGCGCCGTCGCGCCGGATTTCGGCGGGCGGCGGGGCAGGGGTCCGCGCCGCGCCGGGCAGGCTCTGCATAAGGTCGGCCACGCGGTCGAGCCAGTCGGACTGTGCCGCGGGGCAGGAGGCGATGCTGTCGCCCGGCCGCGCCGGCGGCAGCCGGTCGAGGTGCCCGTGCAGCAGGTCCGAGGTCCGCGCGAAGACATGGCAGGGCACGGTCAGCGCCGCGTAGACCTCGGCGGCGCTAAACCGGAAAGACGCGGCATAGGCGGTGGCGTAATGCGGCCCGGCCCGCAGGAAATCGTCGAACACCGCGCGGTGCTTGTCCAGCGGCGTGGGGGCGGGCAGGGCTGCCGCCTGACCGCGCAGGTACCAGGGGAAGAACCCGTACTGATCGCGCACCCGGGACCAGAGCCGCGCCACGTGCGAGCCATCCCACGCAGGCTCGAACGGCACGAGATACGAGGTCTCGTAATCCTCGCGCTCGCGAGGGGTGAACACCGGATAGCCGTCAAGAACGAGCCCCGACACAAGGTCCGGCCGCCTTTGGCCAAGTGCCGCGGCGATGGTGGAGCCGGTATGGGTGCCGTAGACCCGCAGGCCGGTGAGCCCGAGCAGATCGAACGCCGCGGCAATGGCATCGGCGAAATCGTCGATCTCGGGGAAGCGCAGGGGCAGCGGGTCCGAAAGACCATAGCCGGGCGTGTCGATGGCGAAGACCGTGAAGCTTCGTGCCAGGTGCGATGCAAGCGGATCGAGCACATGGGTGCTGCGCGGGGATTCATGCAGCAGCACCACCGGTGGACCTTCACCGTAGCGTCTGTAATGGAGGCATTGGCCGCCCGGGCTGACGATATGGCTTTGGGAACTGGGGTGATGCATGCCGGTGCCTCCCGCTGTTGGCCCGACCATGAAAGGCGCCACCTTGCCATGGGTAAAGCGATGATTGCTGACCTGTGACTTAGGAAATCTAAGGTCGGGTCCCGGCAGCGGCCACATGGGGCACCGGGCAAGGTACCTCGCCTTAGAAAAGCTAACTCATTGCCAAGATTTCGTCTGTTGAGCGGTCGGGTCCTGCCCGCCACGCTTCATGGAAACGCAATCCGGAGGACGGAACTTGGTCCAGGCGATCGACATCATCTGCAATCTTTTCACCCCCACCGAAGTTGAGAACGACCAGACCGGGCTGGACGACACCTTCAAGGCCCAGGTCCGCATGGCCAGGGCCGACTGGGGCGGCGTCGAGATGGACGACTACATCCGGCGCATGGACGAGGCAGGAATCGAACGCTCTTTCCTGGCCGCTGTGCGCTGTGGCGACATGAACATCAAGGGCTCTTACGAGATCTCTTACGAAAGGGTGGCCGAGGTCTGTGCGAAATACCCCGACCGCTTCAGCGGTCTGGCGGGGCTTGACCCGACGCGGGGCATGCAGGGGCTGCGCGATCTGGACATGGCCGTGAAGGACTATGGCTTCATCGGGGCGCATTTCTATCCGCACTGGTTCGGCCTCGCCCCGGATCACGCCAAGTGGTACCCCTATTACGCCAAGTGCTGCGAGCTCGACATCCCGGTGATGCTGCAGGTCGGGCACAACCTGGTCTATTCGCGCGAGCGGCGCCTGCCGTCGGTCGGACGGCCCATCGCGCTGGACCAGGTCGCCATCGATTTCCCGGATCTCGCGATCATCGGCATCCATATCGGCGTGCCCTGGACCGACGAGATGATCTCGATGGCGTGGAAACATGCCAATATCTACATCGGCGTCGACGCCTATGCGCCCAAGCACTGGCCACCGCAGATCGTGCATTACCTCAACACCTATGGCCGCGGGAAGGTGCTGTTCGGCACCGACTGGCCGGTGATCGACCCGATCCGGGGCGTGTCCGAGATCGCGGCGATGGGCCTCCGGCCCGAGTCGCACGAGGCGCTGATGCGGGATACGGCCGTGTCGCTCTTCAAGCTGGATGCCGGCTGACCATGCCCTACGAAGACCCCTTCATGACATCGGACCAGGCCGAGATCCTGCGCTCGATCGACCGCTGCATGGCGCGTCACCTCCCGCCCGAGGCGGTGCGGAAGCACGACATGGAGCACAGCTTTCCCGAGGGGCTTCTCAAGGCCTTCGGCGAGCTCGGGATCCTCGGCCTGCCATTCCCGGAAGACCACGGCGGGCTGGCGCAGGACTGGACCACCGTGTCGCTGGTGCAGGAGCGGCTGGGCTATCACGCGGCGATCGCCGCGGCGCTGTATTCGATCACGGTGGATTTCGGCGGCATGACCCTGATGACCGCCGGGACCGGGGCGCAGAAAGAGAGGCTGCTGCCGGGGCTGGTGGCGGGCGATCTGCAATTCGCGCTGGCCCTGACCGAACCGCAGGCGGGAACCGATGCGGCGGCGCTGACGACGAAGGCCACGCGCACCGAAACCGGCTGGCGCGTCAGCGGGCGCAAGATCTGGATCAGCCTGGCCGACACCGCCGATTATCTTGTCACGCCCTGCCGGACCGAACCGGGCAGCACCGGCAAGCGCGGCATCACCATGCTGATGATCCCGCGCCAAAGCGACGGGATCGCGATGACCGTGATCCCGAAGCTGGGGACCCACGCGATGGTCTCCTACGAGGTGACCTTCGATGACGTCGAGGTGGGGCAAGAGGCTTTGATCGGCACCGAGGGCGATGGCTTTCGCGTGCTGATGTCAACCCTGCAGTACAGCCGGGCCGGCCAGGCGGCCAATGCTCTGGGTCAGGCGCAGGCCGCAATCGACCTGGGACGATCCCACGCGATCGAGCGGCGGCAGTTCGGCCAGAGGCTGGCCGATTTCCAGGTGCTGCGGCACCGGCTCGTCGACATGCAGATGCGGGTCGATCAGGCGCGGCTGACGCTCTATGACCTGGCGCGGCGGATCTCGGAAGGGCATCCCTGCCGCAAGGAATCCGCGACGACAAAGGTCCTCGCCTCCGAGGCGCTGCAATACGTGACGCATCACGGCATGCAGATCATGGCCAGCGCGGGCTATGCGGCGGAAAGCGACATGAACCGATACTGGCGGGACGGACGGCTGCTGAGCTTCGGCGAAGGCGCCAACGAAATGCTGCGCGACCTGATCGCGCGAGAGATGGACCTATGATTTCCCAGAACCTGGCAGACTACATCGAACAGAACGCCCGCCGGCGCGGAGATCGCGTCGCGTTGCGCGACCAGGACGGCGAGATGCGCTATGCCGCGCTCGGCCCGGCCATGATCAGCACCGCCGGCTGGCTGCAGCATCATGGTGTCGCGCGCGGACAGGTCGTGGGCATCGCGATGCGGGATGGTATCGACTACGTCGTGGCGATGCTCGCCATCATCCGGGCGGGCGCCATTCTTCTGCCGATGGATCCGCGCTGGACCTCGACCGAAAAGGAAAACGTCGCGCGCGCCTTCTCGGCCGCCTTCGTCGTGACCGACGCGCCCGAAACCTGCCAGATCACGGCCACGCATGTGCTGACCTTCGATCCCGCAGCGATGACGGCGGCGCATCCGTTCACGCCCCCGGCGAATTTCTCGGCCGACGAGCCGTTGCTGATGTCGCTCTCGTCCGGCACCACTGGCATGCCCAAGGGCCCGCGGATCACCCACCGGCAGATGATGCTGCGGCATTACTCGGAATGGGTGTCTCTCGGATTCCATCAGGACGACGTGAACCTTTGCGCGACGCCGCTCTATTTCGGCGGTGGGCGCGGGTTCACCCTGTCCTACCTCATGGGCGGTGCCACGGTCGTCTTCTGTCCGCCGCCCTACCGGCCCGAGATGGTCGCCGAGCTGATCCGCACCCAGGGCGTGACCTCGTCCTTCCTGGTGCCGACGCTGCTGCGCCGCATCCGGGAGGCGCCGGAGGAGATCCGCGAGGCGGTCCAGTCGTTGCGCCTGCTGATCTGCTCGGGCTCGGCGCTGCATCCGGACGAACGGGCCGACCTGCTGGAGAACGTCAACGGCACGATCGTGAACTTCTACGCCTCGACCGAAGGCGGTGGGGTGTCGATCCTCTATCCCGGCGAACTCGGCGAGGTGGCGCGGTCGGTGGGTCGGCCGATCCTCGGCTCTGAACTGTCGATCACCGACAACGACGGCCAGCCGCTCGGGGCCGGCGAAATCGGCCATATCCGTCAGCGGGCGCCCTGGCATCCGGACGGCTTCTACCGCAATCCCGAGGAAACGGCCCGCTATTTCCAGGACGGCTGGTACTTGCCCGGCGATCTCGGGTATCTCGATGAACAGGGGTACCTGTTCATCACCGGCCGGTCGAAGGACATGATCATCCGCGGCGGCGTGAACATCTATCCCAACGAGATCGAGGCGACGCTGATCGCCCATCCCCATGTGAGCGATGCGGCCGTCGTCGGTGTGCCCTCGGCGCAATTCGGCGAAGAGGTCGCGGCCTTTGTCGTACCGGCGGTGACCGGGCTGGACCTGGCCGCGCTGGCCGATCACTGCCGCGCGGGTCTGGCCGCCTACAAGGTGCCGACCCGCTTCGAGGTTCTGGACGAGTTGCCGCGCAATTCCGGCGGAAAGGTCATCAAACCGGACCTGGTCCGGCGCCTTCAGGAGGTCCCCGAACCGGGGGCCTGAGGGTCGCCGCGCGGAAAAGGTATGACAGCGCGCCCCCGGCAAGCCGGTTGCGCAGAAGAGCAAATAAACCAAGCAACAGGGATAAATGACATGAAACGTACATTCACCTGCCTGGCGGCGGCGCTCATCTCGACAGCGATTGGCGGCGCGGCTGCGGCCCAGGAATTCGCGCGGATCGGCGGCGGCCTGGCCGGCACCTACCCGCTGTTCTCGGCCAAGCTCTCGGAGCTGATCAACAACAACATCGACGGCGTGCGCGCCTCGGTCGTTCCCTCGGACAGCGAACAGGCCCAGGCCATGCTGCAGATGGGCGAGATGGAGTTCAACATCGCCTATACCTGGCTGGTCAAGAAGATCGCCGACGGCAATGGCGGCTATGGCGTCGATACGCCGGATGTGCGCCACATCATCACGCTTTACGGCTCGACCCTGCAGCCGATCGCCCGGCCCGACACGATCGAAAGCCTGGCCGAGCTGAAGGACACCCCGCTGCGGGTCTGGACCGGGCCCGAGGCGCAGTTCTTCTATCAGATCGTCGAGCCGGTGTTGCAGGCCCATGGCATGGAAGTCGCGGATATCCGCGAGGCCGGCGGCGTGACCGAGACGGTCGATTACGGCGGCGAGATGCAGGCCTTCCAGGACGGGCGGCTGGATGTCGGCTTTTTCTCGGGCGGCGTGCCCTATGGTCTGCTGCAGCAGATCGAACGCGCACCGGGCTTCGAGCTGGTCGGCATGACGCCCGAGGCGATGGACAAGCTGAGCGAGATCCTTCCGGGCATCACCGGCTACACGATCCCCGCCGGCACATACGAGGGGCAGGACGAGGACGAGATCGTGCCGTTCTACGTCAACCAGCTGGTGACCAACGTCAACGTGTCGGACGATCTGGTCTACGAGGTCACCAAGCTGATGTATGAGAACTATGCCGAGTTCCACGGCCTCTTCCCCGGCTCGGAAGAGATCGACGACAAGGATCCGCTGGCCAACAACGAGGTGCCGCTGCATCCCGGTGCCGAACGCTTCTACCGTGAAGTCGGCGTCATAGAATAAAGCCCGCAGGTCCCGCGGCGGCGTCCTGCCCGCCGCGGGCCGATACAAGACGAGCCGAAGGAAGCAGACCATGTCCTCCATGTCATCCACCGAGGTTCTGCTCGGACACCCATCCGCGCCCGCGGTGGACCGGGCCTTTCACTGGCTCGTCGCGGTCGTCTGCACCTTCTACGTCTTCATCCACCTCTACCTGGGCTTCTATGGCTCGCCCGACAGCCAGTTGCTGAACGCGCTGCATGTCAACTCGGCGCTGGCCATCGTGTTCATGACCCGGCCCGCCGTTGCGCGCGGGAATGCGATCTACGTGCCGCTGCGCTTCGTCGATGCGCTGGCGGTGCTGGGCTGTCTGTGGTGCGCGGCCTATTTCCTGATCGAGATCGACAGCTGGTCGATGCGGACGCTGGTGTTCCGGCCGATCGACTATTTCACCTCGATCCTCTTCGTCGTGCTGATCCTCGAGGCCTGCCGCAGGGCGGTGGGTCTCGTGCTGGTCGTGATCTGCGTGGTGCTGATGCTCTACGCGATGAATTCGGACCATTTCGGCGGCATGTTCTACGGCGCGCCGGTGACGCCGACGCGCCTGCTGCAGACGGTGTTCCTGGGCAGCGCCGGGATCTTCGGCGTCGCGGTGTCGGTGATGACGCAATACGTGGTGCTGTTCATTCTCTTCGGCGTACTGCTGAACGCGGTCGGCGGCGGGCGTTTTTTCACCCGCATGGCATTCGCGCTTTTCGGGCACCGGAGGGGCGGGCCGGCCAAGGCGGCGGTCGTGTCCTCGGCGATGCTCGGCACGATATCGGGAAGCGCGATCGGCAACGTGGTCACCACCGGCATCTTCACGATCCCGCTGATGATCCGCCTCGGCTATCGCCGGGCCTTCGCGGGGGGCGTTGAATCGGCGGCCTCGAACGCGGGCATGATCAGCCCGCCGATCATGGGCGCTGTTGCCTTCATCATGGCCGACATCATGGGCGTGTCGTACCTGTCCATCATCGCCGCCGCGGCCATTCCGGCGGCTCTCTACTACGCCGTGATGTTCGTCACCGTCGATCTCGAGGCGCGCAGACTCGGCCTCGCGCCGCTGCCGCGCACCAAGATTCCGCCCGCCTGGCCGATGCTGAAGCGCGAGGGCTACTTTCTGCTGCCGCTGGTCGTTATCTGCGTGGCGCTGACAATGGGCATGTCGGTGATCGTGGTGGCCGTGCTGACCATCGTGACAACGGTCGTGATCGGTGTCCTGCGCCGCAACGACAGGCTCGATCCGGTGCGCATGATGCAGGCGGTCGAGGAGACCGCGCGCTCGACCGCGGGGCTTTCGGCCACCGCGGCGGCGGCCGGGATCATGCTGGGCGCGATCTTTGCCGTGGGGCTGAGCTATCAGGTCGCGCAGGAAGCCGCGCGCATGGCCGACGGGCATCTCTGGGCGCTGGTGGTGCTTTGCGCGATCATGGCCATCATAATGGGCATGGGTATGAGCGCGGCGGCAGTCTACCTGACGCTTGCGGCGACGGTCATCCCGATCATGCAGCTGGCCGGCATACCCCAGATGGCCGCGCATTTCTACGCGTTCTATTTCGGCATCGCCTCGAACATCACGCCGCCCGTGGCGCTGACGGCCTATGCCGCAGCGCCAATCGCCAGGTCGAGCCCGGTTGAGACGGGACTATTCGCTGCCAAGCTGGGCATGGCCAACCTGCTGCTTCCCTTCATCTTCATCTATCATCCGGCGATCCTGCTGGAAGGCACACCGGTCGAGATCATCACCGTCTCCATCACCAGCCTGCTGGCGCTCTGCGGTTTCGCGGTGGCGACGACGGGCTATCTTTTCCGCAACCTCACCGTGGCCGAACGGCTTGCGACAGCGGCGGTCTCGGCCCTGATGTTCCTGCCCGAACCGCTCACGGACGTGGCCGGGATACTGCTGACGCTGGCCGGCGTGCTGTATCTGCGGCGAACGGCCGGGCGTGATCCGGTCATCGCGCGCAAGACGCCCGTGCGGAGCGAGACTGCCGGGCCCGAGGGCTGGCTGGCCCGCTGGGCGCGGAAACGGATGGAGAAGGAAGACGCGGCGGCGGTCGATGCGATCCCGGCGCGGGTGGACGAGGACAGCCTGCTGGAAGGGCTCTTTACCGATCCCGAGGAGGATACCCGTCTGCGCCCCGATACCCGGATCGCCGCGGCGGCCACCTGGATCGTGACCTTCGCCACGGCGGGCATATTCCAGTATGCCGGGTCAGTCTATCTGCATGCCCGCAATCCCGAGCTCTGGACCGCGCTGATGCTGGTGGCGTCGGTGGTCTTCGTCAGCGGGCTGATGATCGCCATGCGCACCCTTGGCGGCGCGCCGGCCGCGCAAGCGCAGCGTCAATCGTAGGCGGGAACCGGGGCATTGGCCGGAGCGGTGCCGTGTACCGGCATCTGCGACCAGCTGGCCTGGGTTTGCCGTGCCTCGAGTTGAAGCCATGCCTGAAGCGTTTCCAGCTGCTTCTGCTTCGGCGTCGAGTTCGGATAGACGAGAAAGTAGTCGTGGGTCACCGGATAGGTGAAATCGCAGATCCGCAGCAGATTGCCCAGCTGCAGGTCGCGCGCGGCCAGCGCGCTGCGGGCCAGGGCGATCCCGCGCCCGGCCAGCGCCGCGTCGAGCGCCATCGAAGAGGAATCGAAGCGGTGCCCGGGCAGGCTGTCCGGGGCATCCACGCCAGCCGCGCCGAGCCAGGTCTGCCAGTTCGGAAACGTCGGGATGACCTTGAGATTGTCGTCATGGATCAGTGGCAGCCGCAGCAGATCCTCCGGCCCCTTGACCGGACCGTGCCGGCGCAGGAACTCCGGGGAGCAGACCGCCGCGACCTCCTCGGTCAGGAAGGGCTCGACCTGCATGCCGGTAAAATCTCCCTTCCGCAGCCGGATCAGCGCGTCCATCTCCGAATAGCGGAATTCGAAGATCTCGCTCGAGACGGTGACTTCGAGATTGATGTTGGGATGCGCCTGATGCAGCAGGTTCAGCCGGGGCAGGAGCCATTTCGAGGCGATGCAGGCGGCCACGCGAACCCGCAGCGGACCGTCTCGGTGAACGTTCTTGATCCGCATCGTGGATTCCTCGATGGCCAGGAAGCTCTGGGTCAGCGGTTCGAGGAACTGCTTGCCGGCATCCGTCAGTTCGATCGCGCGATGTTTGCGGGTGAAGAGCGGGGTGCCGACAAAGTCCTCGAGCGCCTTGATGTGATGGCTGATCGCCGCGGGGGTCACGTGCAGTTCGGCGGCCGCAGCGGCAAAGCTGCACTTGCGCCCCGCCGCCTCGAAGGCGCGCAGGGCGTTCAGGGGGACGTTTTCGCGATGCAAGGCTTTCCTCCGACGGGCCGGCTCGATCTGGAGCGGTCGGTGCAAGCCTAGTCGGAGAGGGCCAGAGAACAATACAGTTTCGTGACAACCGGTCGTGAAGACAGGTCTGAAGGTCAAGATTCGGTCGCTGCCCGGTTCAGAGCCGCAGGCTGCGGGCCAGGACGAAGGCGTCGTCGGCAAGCATGCGGACATGTTCCTTCATCGCGCGCGCGGCTGCTTCGGCATCGCCGTCGAGCAGCGCCGCGGCGAGGGTCTCGTGCTCCTGTTCCGCCGCCTGCTTGCGTTCGGGGCGGAAGGTGATGAAGCGGCGGTAGGGGGCGAGACGCTTGTTCAGCAGCTCGATCTGGTCGCGCAGGGCGCGGTTCTCCGAGGCGGTGTGGATCGCGGCGTGGAAGGCGTCATTGCGCGCGATATAGGCATCGGCATCGCCGCTGCGCCCGGCTTCCCGGCAGGCGTCGTGGGTCTGCATGATCCTTTCCCGGTCGTGATCGGTCATCCGCTCGCAGGCCAGCCGCGCGGCGACGGCTTCCATCTCGCCCACCAGTTCGAACAGGTCGAAGACTTCGCTTACCGTTGGGCGCGCGACGACGGCGCCGATGCGCGGCTCGATGGTGACGAGGCCGCTGGCGGCGAGCAGGCGCAGGGCCTCGCGTACGGGCGTGCGCGACACCTCGAAGCGGCGCCCGAGGATCTGCTCGTCGAGCCGCCGGCCGGGCTCGAGCTCTCCCTGCACGATTTCGTCCTCCAGCGCCGCGGCAATCTCCTCGGCGCGGGTTGCCGGGCGGCCGGTTTCGCGCGGGGCGGTGTCCGCGCCTGCTGCATCTTCGGTCGCGCCGAGCGACTCTTTTTCATGGGTCTGGTCTGCCAAGGAACCTCCGGACCGAAACTTTGCCTGAATTTCAGGCGCCATGGCGTCAATATGGGTCACTAAATCAGCGGTATTCCAAAAGTTGGGCAGAATCCGTGATTTTGTGTATACATGCTGCGTGCGCCATGTCGACCTTAAATGAATAACCCAAGATCGCTGGCCCGTATAGCGTTTCGCCTGGCGGACAGCAGCAGACGAGGACATGGCATGGATCTGGAACTTCGCGACAAGCGCGTTCTCATCACCGGGGCGTCGCAGGGCATCGGCGAGGGCCTTGCAGAAGTGTTTGCCGAAGAGGGCGCGATCCTGCACCTGACAGCCCGCAGCGCCGACAAGCTCGAGGCGATAGCGGAGCGGCTGCGCAAGGCGCATGGGGTGGAGGTCACGGTCTACCCCTTGGACCTGACCGGCGGTGCGGCACCGCTCGAGCTGGCCGGGCAGACCGGCGATATCGACATCCTGATCAACAATGCCGGCGCGATCCCGGGCGGCAACCTGTGGTCGACCGACGATGCGGCCTGGCGCGAGAACTGGGATCTGAAGGTCTTCGGCTACATCAATATGTGCCGTGTCTATTACGAGAAGATGAAGGCCGCGGGTGGCGGCGTGATCATCAACGACATCGGCAACGCGGGCGAGAATTATGACCCGGATTACATCGCAGGGACCGCGGGCAACGCCAGCCTCATGGCCTTTACCCGGGCGCTCGGGGGCAAGTCGCTCGAGGACAATATCCGCGTCGTGGGGGTGAACCCCGGGCCAGTCGACACCAGCCGGATCTACAAGCTGCTCAAGCGCCGCGCCGTGGATTGGTACGGCGACGAAAGCCGCTGGGAAGAGCTGCTGAAAACCTATCCGCTGAAACGTCCGGCCAAGGTGCGCGAGATCGCGGACCTGATGGCCTTCCTGGCCTCGATCCGCTCGGGCTACACCAGCGGCGCGATCTTCACCGTCGACGGTGGCATCACCTCGCGGGCCTCGATCATCTGATGCACGCCCCGGCCGACAGCTTCGATCCCGTCCTGGACCCGGGCCCGTTCCAGTCCTTCCCGCTGCATTACGGCGGGCAATGGCAGGCCGGTCGGGGCGCCGTGCCGCGCAAGGTGCTGCGTCCGGCAACCGGATCCCCTGGCTGGAGCGTCGCGGAGGCCTCGGCAGAGGATGTCGAGGCCGCCTGTGCGGCGGCTGCAACGTCTGTCGCCGGCTGGACCGCGCTCGACACGGACGAGCGCGGTCGCCTCTTGCGAGGGCTGGCAGGGATCCTGCGGGAGAGGATGCCAGAGCTGGCAGAGTTCGAGGCGGCCGTGACCGGGCGCCCGATCCGCGAGATGCGCGCGCAGATGGGGCGCATTCCGGAATGGTTCGAGTATTTCGCGGGGATCGCGCTGGGTCTGGAAGGCGGGTCGAACCGCGTGAAGGGCGGCTTTCTCACTTACACGCGCTACCGGCCGCACGGGGTCTGCGCGCTGCTGACGCCGTGGAACCATCCGATCCTGATCCTGGTCAAGAAGATGGCCGCGGCGCTGGCGGCGGGCAATACCGTCGTCGTGAAACCCTCTGAACTGGCGCCGGTGACGTCGCTGCTGCTGGCGCAGTGGGCGGTGGAGGCGGGGATCCCGGCCGGGGTGATCAACGTGGTCACCGGCGGTCCCGAGACGGGGGCGGCGCTGGTCGCCAACACGCACGTCGCCCATATCGACCTGACCGGCGGCACGACGACCGGCAAGATCGTCGCCAGGGCCGCGGCCGAGCGGATGGTGCCCTGCACGCTGGAGCTTGGCGGCAAGACGCCCATCCTGGTTTTTGACAGCGCCGAGCTGGACGAGGCGGTGGCCGGGGCGCTCTTTGCGGGTTTCGTGGCGGCAGGTCAGACCTGTGTCTCGGGCAGCCGGTTTCTGGTGCAGCGGGGTGTCTACGAGGCCTTCGTTCAGAAGCTGGCCGGGCGGGTTGCAGCGCTGCGGCAGGGCGATCCGGCGCAGGCCGAGACCGATATCGGGCCCGTGATCTCGGCGGCCTCGCGCGACCGCTGCATGGGTTATTTCGAACGGGCGAGGGCATCTGGCGCCCGGCTCGTCGCCGGTGGCGTGTTGCCGGAGCTTCCTGCGCATCTGGTCGGGGGCTTCTTCGTCCCGCCAACGGTCTTTGCCGACGTCCCCCCCGATCACGAGATGTTCCGCGACGAGATCTTCGGTCCCGTCGTCTCGGTCACCGCTTTCGACACCGAGGACGAGGCCGTCCGCCTCGCCAATGCCGGCCCCTATGCGCTCGGCGCCTCGGTCTGGACCCGCGATATCCTGCTGGCGCACCGGGTGGTGGACCGGCTGAAGGCCGGGGTCGTCTGGATCAATGACCACCACAAGAACGACCCGCGCTCGATCTGGGGCGGGTCGGGGGAAAGCGGGTACGGCCATGAGAACGGCTGGGACGCGCTGAAGGGCTACCTGATCAAGGGGTCCGTCACCGTGCGCACGACCGACAGTTTCGGGGACTGGTTCGCCGGGGGCTCGCGCTATGGATGACATGCTCTCCGCCGAAATCCGTGACCTGTCGCCGGTCTACAAGGGCAGGGGGCGGGAACTGGTGCGCATCCAAGAGCCGACCGGCATTTCCGTCGTTCTGGCGCGACATTCGATCCGCGAGGGAGTGCCGCCGTCGGACCGCATCGTCGTCATGACACCCCGCCCGGGCCGGATCGGGCGGATCCTCGGCAACCCGCTGCCACTTCCGCGGAGAAAGACATGAGAGAGATCCGCATCCGCCTGTTGTGGCACAAGCAGGCCCAGTTCGCCGGCTATCTGCTGGCCGAACAGCTGGGGCTGGGCGAACGCGCCGGGGTGCGGATCATCTGCGAGGGGCTGGATTTCTCGTGCAAGCACGTGAACGCGGTGCTGACCGGCCTGACCGAGATGTGCGTGGCGAGCCCCGCGCATCTGGTCGAATCCTCCGACCCCGCCGCGCTGCGCTGGCTGCTGTCGATCCAGCAGGACAGCCCGCTGGTCTACCCTGCCCGCCGCTCGGACGGGATCGCGTCGATTGCCGATCTGGCGGGGCGCAGCGCCGGGGTCTGGCCGGGGCATGAAGACCTAGAACTGCGCTGGATCCTCGCGCGGGCGGGGCTGTCGGACGATGCGGTGACGCGGGTGGAGATGCCCGACACGGTGACGCCGTTCCTGCAGGGCGAGACGGCGACCGGCCAGATGACCTGCTATCACGAACTGCACATGGTCGAAAAGGCGATCCCGGCCGAGGATCTGGTGATCTTCGACGGCAAGGGCAGCGGCTGCGCCATCCTGAAGGACGGGCTGATCGCCTCGGCCGCCCTGGTGGATGAGGAACCGGAGGTGGTGCAGACGGTGGTCGACGCGGTGCTCGAAGGCTGGACCATCGCCTTCGACGATCCCGGGCGCGCGGTGGCAGCCTGCCTTGCGGCACGGCCCGACCGGACGGCGGAAGAAGAGCGGACGCAGCTGGACGCGATCCGGGCCCTGTCGATGACCGGCGCCACGCTGACCGAGGGGCTGGGGTATCCCGACCCGGGCCACATGGAAAACGCCGTTGCCGCCATGGCCGAGCTGGGCGAAACGCCGCCCGAGACGGAAGGCCTGCGCGATGCGCGGTTCTGGCAGGCGGCACCCGCGCGGGTCCGCCGCCCGGATTGGCAGGTGTGACGTGACGCTGCCCGAACGCGCAGAGGTCATCGTGGTGGGCGGCGGTATCGTCGGCCTTGCGGCGGCGCTTGCGCTGGCGGAGGCAGGCGCCGCCCCCCTGCTGCTCGAGGCGCGAAGCTTTGGCGGAGCGGTCACCGGCGGAAGCCTGGCCGCCATCGGCACGCATATGCACGGGCTCGAGGAATATGCGGTGATGGACGAGGCCTGCGCGCTCTGGCGCGATCTCGCCGCGCGGACCGGCAATCCGTTCGAGTACAATCCGCAGGGCCAGATCGGTTTCCTGCTCGATGCCGACGGGGTCGAGGCGGGCGAACGCTGGGTCGCGGACGAGCGTGCCCTGGGCGCGGATTGCCGCCTGGTGACGCCGGCGGAGCTGGCAGAAATCGAGCCCAACCTCACCGGTCCGATCCTTGGCGCGACCTTTGCGCCCGACACCGCGACCGTGAATCCGTTCCTTGCTGCCCGCACGGTTCTGTCGCTGGCCCGCGCGGCGGGTGCGAGCGCACGCGATCACGCGCCGGTCGCCGATCTGCTGGTCGAGGCCGGGCGCGTGGCCGGCGTGCGCATGGAGAACGGCACCGAGATTCGCGCCGAACATGTGGTGCTTGCATCGGGCCCCTGGACGCAGGATGTCAGCGCGCGTGTGGGCATCGACCTGCCGCTGGTGCCACGGCAGGCGCAGTGCCTTGCCACGCTGCGCCAGCGCCCCGGCACCATACGCCGCATCGTCAGCGCCGTGGAAAGCGGCGGCGGCGTGGACAGCGGCTATACCCAGATCCAGCAGGCCGGTTCGGGGCAGATCCTGTTCAACACCGTGGTCGGGCTGATCGAGACGCCGGAGGGCGCAAGGGACCGGATCAACGAGGTGCCCAGCGGCTTCGTGCTGACCTCGATCGATACGCTGAGCCTGCTGTTCCCTTCGCTTGCCGGGGTCCCGCTGCTGCGCTCCTGGGTGCGGTTCGAGGCGGTGTCGCCCGATGCCCGCTTCCTCGCCGGACGGCTGCCGCGCGACGGGCTGTGGATCTGTGCCGGCGACAATGGCTCGGGCTACTGCCGCGCGCTGATGCTGGGTCGGTTCCTCGCCGGAGAGATCACGGGCCAGCCGGCGCTGGCGCCCGCGCTTCGGGCCGAGGCCCGGGCACTCTATGACCCGGACCGGTTCGGACGCGCGGCATGACCATGATCGAGATCGAAATCGACGGCGCAAGCGTCGTCTGCCGCGAGGGCCTGCCGCTGACCGAAGTCCTGATGTCCGGCGCGCCCTCCTGGCGTCGCAGCCCGAAACTCGGCGCGCCGAGGGGCATGTTCTGCGGCATGGGCCTTTGCTTCGAATGCGCGGTCGAGGTCGATGGCACCTGGGCACGCGCCTGCCTCGAACGCACGCGTGCGGGCATGCGTGTCCGGACCGGGGAGGGGGACATTTGACCGCCGAACGCCTTTCCTGCGATGTGGCCGTCGTTGGCGCGGGCCCTGCCGGACTGGCCGCCGCAAGCGCCGCGGCCACCGCCGGGGCAAGCGTGATCTGCCTTGATGCCTTCGGTCAGCCCGGCGGGCAATATGCCATGCAGCCGACGCAGGCGGGCAGCGCCTTTGCCGAAACTTCGGCGGTGCTGTCGGGTCAGGACGCCGCGCAGCAGGCGGCGGCGGCCGGGGCCAAGATCCTCTGCGGCGCCGAGGTCTTCTGGGGCGCGCCGGTGCCGGGGGGGTTCTGCCTGTCGGTGAACAGGCAGGGCAGTGCGCTGGCGGTCGAGGCCCGTGCCGTTGTCGTGGCCGCCGGCGCCATGGAGCGCCCGCTGCCCTTTCCCGGCTGGACATTGCCCGGCGTGATCGGCGCCGGCGCTGCCCAGCGGATGCTCAAGACCGGCAGCGGCGCGCTGCCGATGACGGGCAGCACGGTGCTGGCCGGGAGCGGTCCGTTCCTTTTGGCCGTGGCACAAAGCTTTGCGCGTGCGGGCCAGCCGCTGGATCATTTCGTGGAGATGCAACGTCCCTCGCTCACGGGGCTGACCGGGCTTTTCATGCGGCACCCCGACAGGGTTTTCGAAGCGATGCGGCTTGGCCGTGATCTTCGGGGCACCGGGGCCACCCGGCATTTCGGCCATATCGTCACGCGCGCCATCGGTCGCGACCGGGTCGAGGCGGTGGAGATCGCACCGCTCGATGGCTCCGGTCGGCCCGACATGAGCCGCACGACCCGGATCGAGCGCGTCGGCACGCTGGCCGTCGGTTACGGGTTCCAGCCGGTGATCGACCTGACCACCGCGCTCGGCGCCGCGCATGATTTCGACGCCGCCCTGGGCGGCTGGCATTGCCGCGCCGATGACGATGGTGCGACCACGATCCCCAACCTCTGGGCCGCGGGCGAGACACTGGGGATCGGCGGCGCCGCTCCGGCGCAGCTATCGGGCCGCATCGCCGGAGGCGCGGCGGCTGCGGCCCTCGGCTTTCCGGCCGACGACACGGCCGAACCGCGCAAGAGGGTGCGCCGCGCGCGGGCCTTTGCGGCCGGTCTCGCGGCTCTGTTTCCGATGCCCCGGCATCTGCCGCTGGAGCTGCCTGACGACGAGCTGATATGCCGCTGCGAGGATATCCGCGCGGGGGATATTGCGACCGCCATCGCCGAAGGCGCGCACGAGAGTTTTGCCGTCAAGACATGGACCCGCGCGGGCATGGGCCCCTGCCAGGGCCGGATCTGCGGCGCGGGGGTCGCCGCCGCGCTGGCCCGGGCCGGTATCCCGTCCGAGACGGCCTCGTACAACCGTGCCCACCTGCCGCTGCGCCCGGTGCCACTGCCGCTGGTGCGCGATGCGATGGAGGCCCAGAACCAGATGGAGACCCGCGCATGACCGAAACCTCGACCCCCGCCACGCCGCTTTATTCCCGGGGGCGCCATGTCACGCTGCGGCTGAAGCCGGGCGAGGAAGTGCTGGGCACCCTGCAGGATTTCGTCGTGACCCATGGCATTGCCGCCTGCGCCATCGTCTCCTCGGTGGGGTCGCTTACCCATGCGGCAATCCGCTATGCCAACCAGCCCGATACCACGCGGCTGGAAGGCCATTTCGAGATCTGTTCGCTGATCGGCACGCTGGAATGCGCGGCCCCGGGCGAGGCGCTGAACGGCGCGGAGGCCTCCGCGCAGGGCGGCGCTCATGTGCACCTGTCGATTTCGGATGGCTCGGGGCGGATGATCGGCGGCCACATGATGCGCGGCTGTCATGTCTACACGACCCTCGAAATCGTGCTGCTGGTGCTGGACGAGCTGTCCTTCACCCGGGAGCACTGCGACGCCTCGGGCTATTCCGAGCTCGTCATTCGCGCGGCCCTGCGCGGCAAGACCCCAAAAGAAAACCAAGAAACAACGTGACAACAGGGACTGACAACCGATGAAACTCGAAACCAAATCTCTTGTGCTGATGGCCGTGGCCATCGTGATCAACGTGGTGGTCGGACAGATCGCCGTCTGGATCAAGCTGCCGCTTTATGTCGATGCCGTGGGCACCGTTCTGGTCGGCATCCTCGCCGGACCCTTCGCAGGCGCGCTGACCGGCGTGCTGACCAACCTGATATGGGGCCTGATCTCGGACCCGGTCGCGGCCGCCTTCTTCCCGGTGTCGCTGGTGATCGGTGCGCTGGCGGGGATCCTGGCGCGCATGGGTTGGTTCAAGTCCGTCGGCATGACCGTCGCGGCGGGCGCCGTGATCGGCGTGATCTCGACCATCGTGGCGGTGCCGATCATCGTCTACATGTTCGGCGGCGTGACCGGCGCGGGCACCGATTTCGCCACCGCCTACCTGCTGGCCGTGGGTCAGGAACTGGTGCAATCCGTGGCGATCGCCAACCTGGTGCAGAACCTCGCGGACAAGATCCTCACCTGCCTGATCGCCTGGCTGATCGTGAAGCGCCTGCCGATGCGGTTCACCTCGGGCTTCGCCTTCTACGGCTACACCAAGGCCTAAGACATGGCCGTCGCGCGACCTCAGGGGGCCGATCACGCCCTGCTCTATGTCCCTGGCCGGAGCTTCCTGCACCGGCTGAACCCCCTGACCAAGCTTACGCTGGTCCTGTGGTGCGCGGTCGCGGCCTTTGCGCTGCCGCCAGAGGGGACGATCCCGCTGGCGCTGCTGTCGATCCTGATCGGCAGTTTCGCCGGGGCGGGCAGGGTGTTCGCGCGGCGGCTGGCGCTGACGCTGCTGCCGCTCTCGGTGGCGTTGTTCGTCGTCCACGGGATGCTGGTGGACCATGCCGGGGCGCGCGCGTCGCTGCTCGGCCTCGATCTCAGCCGCGAAGGGCTGGCCTACATGGTGCGGATCCTCGGCCGGATTGCGGCACTGCTGTCGGGATCGCTGCTCTTCGTCTGCACGACGCATCCGTCCCGGCTGCTCAAGGCGCTGGATGCCCACCGTTTTTCCCCCGGGGCCGCCTATGTGATCGCGAGCCCGCTGCTGCTGCTGGAGCCCTTCACCCAGCGGGCGAAGGCGATCCGAGAGGCGCAGATGGCGCGGGGGCTCGATCTGGAAGGGAGTTTCATGACCCGGGTGAAGGCCTTCCCGGCGCTTCTGATGCCGCTGGTGACGCTGGCGCTGGCAGATATCGACCACCGCGCGCAGGTACTGGACGGGCGCGGCTTTCGCGCCATGCCGCACCGCACCGTTCTGGACGCACCCGCCGACAGCCGCCAGCAAAGGGCCGTGCGTTGGGCGGTGCTCGTCTCGATTCCCGTGCTCATCGCCGGAGGCGTCCTGTGGCACTTATAAACGTCTCCGGCCTGTCTTTCGCCTATGAAAGCACGCCGGTTCTGCAGAATGTGAACCTGTCCGTCGCGCCTGGCGAGAAGCTGGCGATCCTTGGCGGCAACGGTTCGGGCAAAAGCACGCTGGCGCAGTGGATCGCCGGCTGGCTGCCGCGCGGCAGCTACGCGGCGAACGCCGGCGAAGTGACCGTCGAGGGACAGCCCTGGGCCGAGCTCGACGCTGCCACGCGCGCCGGTGCCGTGCAGTTCGTGGGGCAGGTGCCGATGCAGCAGCTCTCGGGCTTTTCCTTCACCGTGCGCGACGAGATCGCCTTCGGGCCCGGCAACCTCGCCCTGCCCGAGGCCAAGATCCGTGCGCGGGTCGATGCGGCGGTGGAAATCTGCAATCTCGGTCACCTGCTCGACCGTGATCCGTTTTCCTTGTCGGGAGGGGAACAACAGCGGCTGTCGATCGCCGCCGCTCTGGCGATGCAGCCGCGCGCGCTGGTGCTGGACGAGCCCACCGGGAATTTCGATCCCGAATCCCGCGAGGCACTGCTGGCGCAGCTGGAAAAGCTGCCCGGGGCGCTGGCGATTGTCTGGTGCGATGTCACGCTCGGCGCGCCGCTTTCGGTGGCCGAACGGGTGCTGCTGTTGGATGGCGGGCGGATCGCCTATGACGGCGATGTGGCCGGGCTGCTGACGCATCCGCGCACCGCGGAGATCTTCGGCCTGCCTGCCGTGGCACAGACGGCGCTGATGCTTCGGGAACGGGGGCTCTGGCCCGCGGAGGCGCCGATCAGCATGGATGTCGGCCGGGTTGCCTCGGCGCTGCGGCCGATGCTGGAGAGCGCGCGATGACCGGGCTGCTGACGCTTGACGCCGTGCGTTTCGGCTATGATCCCGAGCGACCGGTGCTGGAGGATATCTCTTTTGCCGTGCAGCACGGCGAGGTGGTCGCCGTGGTGGGGCGCAATGGCGCCGGGAAATCGACGATGCTGCGTCTGCTGAACGGGCTGTTGCGGCCCGATGCGGGGCGGCTGACCATCGCGGGCCGGGACAGCGCGGATCTGAAGGTCAGCGAGATCGCCGCCCATATCGGCACGGTGTTCCAGGCGCCGGAACAGCAGATCTTCAACGCGACGGTACGCAGCGAGATCGGCTTTGGCCCCGCGCAGCAGGGCCTGGCGCCCAGGGAACAGGCCGCGCGGATCGACGAGGCCGTCGCGCGCACCGGGCTCGAAGGGGTGCTCGACACCCATCCGCTGGATCTTGACGCCGCCATGCGGCGCTTTGTGGCGGTGGCTTCGGTGATCGCCTGCCGTCCCGATCTGATGCTGCTTGACGAGGCTCAACGCGGGCTGGATGCGACGCGGCGTGCGACCCTCGGCGGGATCATCGCCGACTGGAAGGCTTCGGGCCGCGCCATCGTGCTGGTTTGCCACGACATGGATTTCGTTGCCGCACATGCCGACCGTGTGCTGGGACTGGCCGCCGGGCGACTGGCCGTCGATGCGCCTGTGCGCGACTTCTTCGCCGATGCCGCCGCCACGCGCGCGGTGTCGGTGGAACAACCGGGCATCGTGGCGCTGGCCCAGGCCTTGGGCCAGCCTGTCGCGCTCAGCGCGTCCGAACTGGTGACGGGGCTGGCGCCAAGACTGAAAGGAGGGGCCTGAATGCGGCTCATCATCGATACCGATACGGCGGGGGATGACGCCTTTTCCATCCTGCTGGCGCTGAAGGCGCCGCATGTCACGCTGGAAGGCATCACCATCTGCAACGGCAACGTGCCCTTCGACCAGCAGGCCGAGAACGCGCTTTACACGCTGGAGGTCGCGGGCGCCGGCGGCACGGTGCCCGTATACAAGGGCTGCCCCCTGCCGATGCTGCGCAAGCCGGTCGACGCCACCGAATTCTTCGGCGCCGACGGTATGAGTGACGCGAATTTCCCAATGGCCGCGCAGCGCCCGGAAGCGGGCCATGCCGTCGATTTCCTGATCGACACGATCATGTCCAACCCCGGCGAGATCGAGATCCTCGCCCAGGCGCCGCTGACCAATATCGCCACCGCCTGGGTCAAGGAGCCGCGCATCGCGGACAACCTCAAGCATCTCTGGGTCATGGGCGGGCTCGACAATTCCATCGGCAACACCACGCCCGCCTCCGAGTTCAATTTTTACGTCGATCCGGAGGCGGCGAAGATCGTGGTCAACGCCGGGTTCAGGCTCACGCTCTCGACCTGGACCCTGACCATGTCCTCGGGGCTTTTGCCCGACGAAAAGCTGCGGGTGATCGAGGCGATGGACACGCCCCTGTCGCGCTTCTTCATGACCATCAGCCAGGCGCCCTTCAAGCGCACCGAGATGCGGTACGGCCGCCCGCTGTCGACCCATCCCGACAGCCTGACATGCGCCTGCGCCATTGATCCGGAAATCATGCTGGAGGTCGCGGACTGCCTCGTCGATGTCGAAACCCAGGGCGAGCTGACCCGCGCCTATTCCTCGATCTGCACACCGCTGACCGCAGAAGAGGCCGAGATCGACTTTCTCTGGCCCTCGGCCCCGGCGAATGCCCGGGTGATCCGCAAGGCCGACACCAACCGCTTTGCCGACATGCTGATCGCGGCGCTGGCAGAATGACCGCGGCTTATGCCGGGTGCTTTCGGACAAGATATCCCAGTGGGTGGACTGTTTCGGAAGGGCGAGACCAGTCGGCGCAGGGATTGCCGCGAAGCTCGCGACGACCGCTTATCAGCCCCTTGCGCAATTGCGATTCGGGTGACAGTTAGGGGCCGGTCTCTGGGTGGGCGCGGCGCCGTTTCCGGTCTGATGCGAGAATGGGCAACGCGCCGGTCAACCTGGCATCTTCGGCGCCATGACGCCGATAAGCCAGTCGCGGATGCGGTGGGCTTCCTTGTCCGTTGTGATCTCGCGCCGGCCGATGAGTCCGAAGTGAGCGGACCTTTGCGAGATGCCACGACGCAGCCAGTCCGCAGCCTGCGGCGCAGAGACGGTGAGGGCGCTGATAATTGAAATTCCCTGGATACCCATTAGGGAAAGGATGCCAGGCTGCGCGAGATTAAAGTAACTTAAATCAAATATTTGAATGCCAAGGTAAGTGTGGCTTCCGTGGCCGTCGTCAGACACCGTGGTTGCAATCCGGCCGAGGAACTCGGTCAGCAGATCGCTGAGGTCGTGGCAATCACCGGTGATCTCAAGCGGGGCTTCCGGGCCTGGCCCAGCTTCCTTGTGCTGGAGCCGGCGACAAAATGCGCAAATCAGGTGTTCAGGTGGATGCTTTCTGGGCGGCTCCGCTACCCTGTGGCAAAAGTAGCTCAAGCCGGAGGCAACTGCTGGTTGTTGTGTTGCCTCTTGGGTACCTTAGCTGGGAAATCGTTACAGATCCTGGCTAAAGACGGATCGAGCAGAAATCGCGAGGCAGGTTTGAAATTCCGCTACTACGTCACGCTGGCGGCTGCGGGTGGGTTGAGCATGGCGTCCATCTGGGCGGCGGCGCAGACACTTGGCACGTATGGTACGCCGGGCATCATCGACATGCCGACGGCCGAGGTCTTGCCGAACGGCGAACTGACGTTCACGGCCAGCGCGTTCGGGCCGGCGTGGCGGAATACGATGGCGTTCCAGTTTCTGCCTATGGCGTACGGGACGTTTCGATATTCGATCTTGGATGATGCGTTCATTAGAAGTGATACCGGTGCGCCGGGAGACATCTATGACCGCAGTTTCGATATCCACTTCCAGATCCAGGAAGAAACGGCGCGCCGCCCGGGTATCGCGGTCGGTCTGCGCGACGTCGGCGGTACCGGCATCTACTCCAGTGAATACCTGGTGGCGACGAAAACATTCTGGGATCAGGTCTCGGTCACCGGGGGGCTTGGCTGGGGCAGGCTGGCGACCAACGGCGGGTTTCACAACCCGCTGTGTTTCGACAATAACCATTTCTGCAACCGTGATCTTGGCAACGACCAGGAAACGGGCCGGCTGGATGTGGGCAACTGGTTCACGGGCGATGCAGCGTTCTTCGGTGGCGTGAAATGGGCGGTTACAGATGAGCTGACGTTGCTTGCGGAATACTCCTCGGACGACTACCCGCAGGAGACGGGAACCGGGAGCCTGGACGTCAACATCCCGTTCAACTTCGGCCTCAACTATCGGTTCAAGAACGGCGTCAGCCTGGCAGGCTATTACATGTATGGCTCCGAGATCGGCGCCCAGATCACCTACCGTTTCAATCCGGCCAAGCCGGACAGGGGTCCGGGTCTCGAACGCGCGGCGGCGGCGCTGGTGCCGGTCGAGCGGGTCGACCGCTTCAACTGGGGCGAGTCTGTGGCCAGCCAGTCTCAGGTCGAACTGACCTTGTCCGAGAGGCTGCAGGCCGAGGGAATGGAGCTGGAAAGCTACCAGGTCTCCGGCAACTCGGTGACCGTCGGGATCGAGAACCTGCGTTTCGGCGCCAGTGCCCAGGCGGTCGGTCGGACCAACCGCATCCTGGCTAACACGCTGCCCTCGCAGATCCGCACCTTCAACGTGACCCTCCTGCGCAAGGGTGTGCCCATCACGACGGTGACCACCGAACGCGCTGACCTCTACGAGCTGGAGCATGATGTCGACGGCAGCTGGCGTGCCCTGGCGCGGGCCGAGATCGAAGATGCCTATCCGGACACCGACCAGCCGGTCGCCGGGTTCTATCCGCAGCTGGGCTATCGTTTCGGTCCCTACACGGCCTTCTCGTTCTTCGACCCCGACGCCCCGATCCGGTACGAGCTTGGCGCCCAGGCGAATGCCGACCTCGTGGTCTCGCCCGGCCTGACCTTTTCGACCATGCTGCGTTACCCGTTCATCAGCACGCTGGACGATTCGACCAGGGGGTCGGATTCCGTGCTCCCGCGTGTGCGGTCGGATTGGGCGCTTTATGCCAAGGAATCGAACCTTCAGCTGAATTACCTGACAGGGGAATACATCTGGCGCCCGGGTGAAGACCTCTTTGCGCGGGTAACCGCCGGTTATCTCGAGGATATGTACGGCGGTGTTTCGGTCGAAACGCTCTGGTATCCTGTCGACAGCCGGGTCGCTTACGGGATCGAGGCCAACTACGCCATTCAACGCGACTTCGACATGCTCTTCGGCTTCCAGGATTACGACGTCGTGACCGGACATGCCTCGGTCTACTATGACATGGGCAACGAATACCTCGCCCAGGTCGACGCCGGCCGCTACCTCGCCGGCGACTGGGGCGCGACCTTTACGCTGAGCCGCGAATTCAACAACGGCTTCAAGGTCGGCGCCTTCTTTACCCTGACCGATGTGCCCTTCGATGAATTCGGCGAAGGCGCGTTCGACAAGGGCATCACGCTGGATATCCCGCTCTCCTGGTTCACCGGGCAGCCTTCGCGCCGGACTGTGGGGCAGACGATCCGCCCGGTGCTGCGGGACGGCGGCGCGCGGCTCAACGTGAACAACAGGCTCTATGGATATACGCGGGACGACCGGGCCCAGCGGATGGTCCAGCGTTGGGGGCGGTACTACCGATGAAACGGGCCGCAGTCTTCCTTGCCCCTGTCTGTGTCGCGGCTCTGTTTGCCTGCACGAACACGACAGACGATTTCGCCGTTGCGACCACCGCCTTGTTCGGTCCCGGCGAGGTCGACCCCCGTGTTGCCGCGCTGCAGCAGAACGATCCGACGTATCTCAAAATGGCCCTGCTGGATTTCGACACCGGGTCGCTGATCGTGCTCGAAGCTCGCAACGGAGAATATGAGACCTGGCTCACGTCTGAGGGCAGCAGCATCACGACGCGTTCAGGCTTTCTCCAGTCTACGCGGGGGCTGGGGCAGGGCCTGATGGCGGCGGACGTGTCGGAACCCATGGCCATGGTCCGGTCGGGTGCCGAAGGCCAGTCCGTCCGTTTCCACTCCTACCTCGACGGCAACGACGAGATCGAGATCCGAACCTACGTCTGCGACATTGAAAACCGCGGGCAGGATGTCGTGCAGCTAGAAACTGCAACAATCAACACACGAATGATGGCGGAGACTTGCAACTCTATGGATCAGGAATTCGAAAATCTGTACTGGTTGAACCCAGCAACGAACGAGATCGTGCAGTCGAGCCAATGGGCTGGCGACTTCCTTGGTAGGGTGGCAATGCAAGTGGTTCCGAAATGATGACAGGTGACAAAACCGCGGCAAGAGCGGCCTCGCAGAAGGGGTTTCGGCTTGTAACCCTGGCGCTTTTGACTGTTGGACTGGCAAGCTGCTCGACGATTTACCGCAGTTCGCGCGTGGTGCCGGGCGCCGATGACGGAACCGTCGTGCGGGTGGTGCCCATGACCGGTGAAACGGTGATCCAGGCGAACAAGTCACCATACAATCCGCAGACTCTGCCCGCCATCTACTCGATGACCGCCGGGGATGGGGCCGGGTCGTCACCCCGCGGCCTGGGGCTTCTGCCTGAGGCACCTTCAACACAGGATGCGCAGCGCGGTCAGCTTGAGCTTAGGCCGCCCCCAGCGGTAAATCCGGGACCCTATACGATCGGCGTCGGAGACGTTGTCTTGCTGGCGACACCGACGACCCAAAGTTCTGTTGCTGAACTGTCAGGTCTGCTGGCTGCGCAGAACAGCCGCGAGGGGTATACTGTTCAGGACGATGGGTCGATCAATATTCCCGACGTTGGTCGTGTCCGGATTGCGGGGCTGACGATCGACGAGGCCGAGGCCGACCTGTTCCAACGGTTGGTGGGTGCAAATATCGAACCGACATTCAGCCTGGAAATCGCGGAGTTCAACTCGCGACGGGTGTCGATTGGTGGCGCAGTCGGGAATCCGACGGTTTTGCCGATCACTCTGACTCCGCTTTATCTGGATGAGGCGCTTGCAGCAGCTGGTTCTGTCTCTGTTGGGGACCTCGACATGAGCTCCGTCCGGATCTATCGGGATGGGACGCTCTACCAGATCCCGTTGGGAGACCTCTACGAAAACGCGCGCCTACAGCGAACGCGGCTTGTTGATGGTGATTCGATCTTTGTCGATACCGAGTTCCAGCTTGACCGTGCTGAAAGCTACTTTGCCCAGCAGATCCAGTTGACGCAGGCGCGCCTGAGCGGTCGCTCGCAGGCTCTGGACGAGTTGGAAACCGAGATCGACCTCAGACGAGCCAACCTGGATGAGGCGCGTTCGAATTTCGAGACCCGACTGGAACTGGATGCCGTTAATCAAGATTATGTTTACTTGTCCGGCGAGGTGGAGCGGCAGGGACGCTATTCGCTGCCGTTCGAACGCAAAGCGTCCCTGGCAGATGCCATTTTCAGCGAGAGCCAGGGCATCACCAGGGCGACCGGTGACGTTTCACAGGTTTACGTTCTGCGTGCGTCGCAGAATCCAAGGGAGTTCGGTGCAGTTACCGCCTGGCATCTGGATGCCAGGAACGCGTCGAACCTGACACTTGCCGCCAAGTTCGAGCTGCGTCCCGACGATATTGTCTTCGTAGCGCCGAACCCGGTCACGAGATGGGGCCGCACCGTCAACCAGATTGTACCATCTTTGATCCTGACGCCGCTGAACGCAGCTTTGAACTAACAGCAAGGCAGGTCAGAATGACATTCTTGCCGTCCTCCCTGGTGAAAGGATCGGTGGGCCGGCGCCTTGTGAGTGGCGCCGGCGCAAACTTCTTGGGAAAGGTGTGGGTCCTTCTGGTCCAGCTCCTGTTCGTCCCGGTCATGACGGCAAAATGGGGCGTAGAAGGTTTCGGCGTGTGGTTGATGATCACGACGATCCCAACCTACCTCGCCCTATCCGATTTCGGTTTTGCCATGGCCGGAGGCGTTGAGTTAACGAGTTCCGTGGCCAAGGGCGATCAAGACTCGGCTTTGAAAGCCCTGCAGACAACCTGGGTTTTCATTACATCCATCAGTGCCATTTTCGTGGCCGTCGTGTTCCTGGCCGCAGTTTTGTGGCTTAATCTGTCTGGCTCGACTTTTGCCGAGCCCTTCACCAAGTCAGAAGTGTTTTGGGCAATTTGTCTCGTGACAGGTGCCGCCGCACTTTCACTTCAAATGACAGTTCAGAAGATCGTTTTCCAGGCAACCCACAAGTATGCCCTCGGAACCATCTTGATGGACCTGTCGAATTTCATTGTCTCCATGTGCGTCCTGTTCTCGGTAATTTTGGGTCACGGGATTGTAGTTGCTGCCGCCGTTCAGTTTGTCGGGCGGTTGGTCTGCGCGCTTGCCTACATGAAAACACGGCACTTTTACGAACCATGGGCAACTGTCGGCACGAAACATTTTGACAAGGCCACCCTTAAAAGGTTGTTTCGTCCGTCCTTGGGCGCATTGACCTTGACGCTTGCAAATTCCTTTGCACTACAGGGCGTGGTGCTGACGATAGGCTGGGCATTGGGCCCGGGATATGCCGCCATATTTGCGACCTGCCGTATGCTGACGCGAATTCCGCTGCAATTCTCCGGTTTGCTGGTCCGTGCGAGCTTGCCGGAGCTCACGCGCTCTCAATCCCAGAACGACCCGAAATTAACCAAGCAACTCACCTACTGGAACCTTAGATTCGGGCTGGGTGTTTTGATCCCATCTTTCGTCTTGCTGGGAATTCTGGGACCCACGCTGATAGACTACATGTCACATGGAGAAATGAACGCCGGTCACCTTGATTTCCTCATGCTTGGCCTTGCGGCGGCGCTTTCCGGCAGCTGGACTATAGTCGGAACTCGGTTGATTGCTCTGAACCGGCAAGGAGAATTCGCGCACATTGCCCTGATGCTGTATTTGATCGTGGCATTGGTTCCCTTTGTTTCTTCGGAAGACTTGTTGCTCGTGTATCTGGCAATGATCTTGTCCGACGCAATTCTTCTATACGTCGTCAATCTCAAGGACCGGCAATAGCCGGGGCGTGACCTAATTTCTCGGTCAGAATTTAATGGAACGCCTTGGAACATTTCATTTGGTGACATATTCCTGAAGATCGTAGCATCTGGCACTCCACTTGAACCCGGTCTTAGCGTTCCGCGCTTTCCTGCGTGACAAGGTTGGCCTTGTGACCTCGCATGATCTCCTCAACTAGTTTTCTAGTCCGTTGATATCAGGCGCTTGAGGGTACTTGAGCCAGAATGTCGTTCCATCGCATCACATGCGAAATAGCGGGCTGCTCTTACGCTGACCCAAGGCAGCCATGACAGCCTATTGTCCGGGTACACCTGAAAAGGGTTAAGCGTGTGTGTGGCACACCGCAGCGTCCGCGATCCAGGTTCAGGTCACGCGCTGGTCCCTTGCGTGCAAGAGAATCGAGCATGCCGGTTGCACGTTCTGAATGCGCTGGGATTATAGGCATTCATCCGTTAAATTTGGCGATCAATTGGGGACAGCACTGAAGATATGAGTGTCGTAGGCCTGTTGTCACCCGTTTTCCGCGCAAATTCAACCAATGGTGTTTCGCCGCAACGAACAGGGTGCTATTAAAACCCGTGAAAGTGTTTTTTGGAGTAGGTACCATGACGAGCAAGTTCCGTATCGCGTCGGCTGCAGCGGCGATTTTGGCATTGGCATCTGTTCAGGCAGGGGCGCAGACGATCGGCACCTCGCTGTCAAATGTAGACAGTGTTTCCCCTATTATTCCGTCGATGGTCGGTCCGTCTCTGACGGGTGCCGCAGCGGCCGCAACCGGTGGCGCCGGAAGTACGACGACGACCAGCACCGTCGGAACGACGAACGGCTGAGTTGCGCCGCCTGGCTTCATTCCGGGCATCGCGCCTGAGAAAAGCCAACGGCGAACCCCCAGCACGACGCGCGACGAAGTAAGCTTTGCTGCGAGTGAAACACGAAAGTCGGGCGTCCGGGCCTTGTGCCCGGACGTCTTCCTTCGTTTAAGATATTCTATCGACCGAACGGAACCTGCTCAGGTTAAGCCGCTAAACTGAATGATTCTGAAGGCGTCCCCCTGGCAAGCGCCTGATTGGCCCGGCGGTTTTTGCAAAATGCGTCCCAATCGCCGATGACGAGCATCGCGTGTTGGAAGCTCTCGAAGCGGTGGCGATGCACGCACTGCTCCTTTTCAGCTTCAGCCTAGTGTAGCGCTGCAGGTCGCGTAAACGCGCTTGAGCGACGGGATCAGTCGTCTGGCCCTTATTGTTTTTCGGGTTCAGGACAAGCACGCACAGGCGTGACATTCGCAGCTTCGAGAAGAATGGCCTCCAGGTCAGCTGCCGCCTGCGGTACAGAAAAGTGGTTTTCGTAACAGGTTCGAGCGGCGCGGCTCATGGCAGCAATCTCGTCCTCGCCGCGTGACAGGAAATCGCTTAGCATTCTGGTGGTATCAGCCGTGGTATCAGGCACCGCCAGGCCAGCGCCGGCAGCGACAACCTCGCGCCAGATATTGACTTCGGTTGATATAAGCACCGGCTTGCCGACCGAAAGTGCCTCGGCCACGACCAGGCCGAAGTTCTCCTGATGGCTCGGCAGCACAAAAGCGCGCGCCCCGGAATACGCGGCTTCCCTTGCCGCGCCTTTCACCATACCCGGCCAATGCACCCGGTCGGCGACCCCAAGCTGTTCGGCCAGGGCCTTGAGTTCGGGGACCCAACCCAACTGATCCGGCCCGGCCATCACCAGATCGAGACCCGGATCCATCTGGGCAACGGCAGCGAATGCCTCGATCAGCTGGTCGCAGGCCTTCTTGGGATGGATCCGGCTTAGATAGAGAAAGTAGTCGCGCCCTGAGAGCGCCGGAAGCTGTCGCAGAAAGTCATCCTGGCCCGCATCAGCCCCCGTCCCCATCTGCGAAGCGCAGAAGGCAACCACACGGGCATTATAGTCCTGATGTCCAGCAAAGGCGTTCTGTGCAAGCAGGCGCTCTTCCTCGCACGTAAAGAGAACGGCGTGTGCGCGTGACAGCGCCCGGCCCTGGAACAGGGTCCAAAACCCCTGCTTTACCAAATGCTTGGCAGGTTTGATCTTACGAAAGTACGGATCCAGCATACCATGGCTGAATATGACCCAAGGCAGGCCAGCGGCCTCCATCGCGCGGGTGCCACCGACGGTGGCGTGGTTCCAAAGCCCGTGCACCACGGCGGCGTCGAAATCCGGCGCCAATCTTGCAACCTCGCCATTGAAGCGCGGCGTATAACCACCCTTGCCACGCGGTCCCGCGCCGTGCACCTGAAAACCGAAATCCGAGATGAAGGCCGCATCTGGCGGGTCTAACGTGACAAAGGCACTTTCGTGCCCGGCCTTTTGATGTTCTTCGGCCATGACCCGGGCGTATTCAACCGGCCCGCCGCTCTCAGGTCGGACCGATGCGAGAAGGTGAAGAATCTTCATATTGCCTCGTTCTTGGTTAGGCTGCTCATGTGTCCCAGTTCGCAGACGGCGTTATCCAATTTCCCCGCAGGGGCCTTTTTAAAGCGGCCGTCATCCACCAGTGACCCGGCTCGCAACACGCAGATATGCCCAAATCCTCTAGCGCCCCCACGGATCGCCAAAGTGACAGCGAGAGACGATAGTAAGGATGCACCTCTCGCCGGAGTTTTCGATCTTTTGGCTGATATCAGCATCATTTGCCACTTACCTTGCTCAAGACCCAGCGCTCGCCTGGCCCTGATTGGCCCGGCCCCTTATCTGGCGACAATCTCTTCAAATCCGCTTGCGCCCCGTTTCACCCGATCAGGACAATGGGTTAATTTCACTGCGCTACGTGCGAAACGCTCAACGTGTCGGCAAATGCAGACGCACTTCCCGCGATGGCTGGCAGCGGCGGCAAGTCTGCCTGTGTTCCGGTCAGCTTCTGTATGGCCCTGCAAAGTTCTGTAACGTCGCCGCCAGCTGCCGAAGCCGATGCAGCCGTCGCCATACGCTTCCACAGATCCTCATCCCTGGAAAGCAACGCCATGTGGAAAGCGAGGCCCTCCGGATTGTCAGGCTCGACAATGAAACCGTTCACTGCAGTGCGCACCAATAGGTCACGCGCTCCGCAATTGTCCGACAGGAGAACGGGAAGTCCGGCCGCCTGCGCCTCCGGGACGACGTTTCCGAACTGCTCTTCGATGCTTGGCAACAACAGAGCCAGAGAACGACCCAGGTATTTCGAAATTTCCTCGGTCTGAACGAAACCAGTAAAAGTCACCCGATCGGCTATTCCGAGATCCAGAGCCTGCTGTTTCAAAGTCTCCTCGAGCGGGCCGGAACCACACAGCACGAGGCGTCGCGGCCTGTCGCCAACCTGAGAAACCAGTTCACAATAACGCCTGTAGGCAGCCAGTAGCATCGCGTGGTTCTTCTTGGGCACAAGGCGAGCCACGCATATGAAATCTCGGGCTTCGAACGGAGTGCCTCCGGGCGCGCTCTCCAACCCTGATAAATGCCTGATCCGTTCGATCGAAACGGTGTTGTACTCGCCAGCGATTTTCTCGGCAGGTATGCCCAGAAAACGAAAATAATCGATCGATCGTGAACCCGAAGCTATCCCCCCATTGTATGGAAGGAACATCAGGCTCTTCATGGCCTCCTTCAGGGCCAAGCGCGGCTTGTCGTCGAACTTGGAGCAGCCCATGGTGTAGACTTTCGAGCCAGTCATGCGCAGCCACAACGAAAAGAGGAAGACCGCCTTGACGTTCCAGTGACAAAGAAAATAGTCGCCGCGACCCAATTTCCTAGCCGCACCAACAAGCTCGCGGAACAACTCGACCGTGCCTAAGCTTCGAAGATCCCGTCCTGGAAACAAAGTCAGCTTGTCAAAACCGGAATCGTCGAAACCTTCCCAATCGTAGGAGTCGCTCTTTGAGCACAGTTCAAGCCCAGTGACTTGCCGTTCATCGGAAAAAGCTGAAGTCACAGCACGCGTTCGGTCTTGATGGAGTGGACCAAAGTTATCCCACATTAGTACCAGAGCCCGGTTCATTTTCGTCTCCGCCATGCTCTAAACAAATCGGACGCCACGGTGTTCAGGACAATTCTCAACATTCAAGCATCCACGGTTCTATTCCAGCCTTCACCTGAAAGCAGATTGACGACATCTGGAATTGTAGAGATCTCGAGCAACGATCAAATGCTAGGGCAAATTCCCCCGCCCTAAAGCAAACTTCGTTCGAGATCACATCAGAGAACCAGTACATCGGTTGAAGCAAAAGGGGCCTTCATTTCAATTCACATAGTACTTTGAACCGTACCCTGCGTACGCACCATATTTGCCTCCGTACCCATAAGCTTTCATCCGTTTGGGATTGATCTGTGAGAGGATTAGTCCCGTTATTCTTTGTTTTGAATTGTGGAAGATACGCAGAGACTCTTCCACTTGCTGCTGCGAAGTACTGTCCCACCTTACCGTGAAGAGTACAGCATCGGCTTGCTGCGCGATAATACGAGCGTCAGGCACCACAAGCACTGGCGGAGTATCGATCAAGACCACATCGTACTCTTGGCGAACGGTTTTGAGGAACTGCTTGAATCTCTCCGAAGCAAACAGATCAGCCGCATTCGTGCTGGTCTTTTCACCGAGAAGTACATCAGCTCCGAAAGCGTCGTCGTGATGCAAAACCTCATTCAGTGTTTTGTGCCCGGCAATAACCGACACAAGACCGCCGCTAGGCGAACTGTCGAAATACTGGTTGAAGGTTCGTCGACGAATATCCCCCTCGATCAAAAGAACTTTTTTGCCCAAACCAGAAAGATTGTTGGCGAGAGCGAGGATATTTGTGGTCTTTCCTTCACCCGGAACTGCGGATGTGGAAATAATGATTTTTGGAGGGTTATCAACATTTGAGAGCAGCACCGAAGTCCGAAGGTTTCGGATCGCTTCAGCAGCCTCGGAGGAAGGCTTCTCATTGAGATAAGTCAAAGTATGCCTGCGACCCCTGACAGGGATTTGGGGAATTTGCCCCAAGACCGAATACCCGGTGAACGCCTCCAAGTCACGGGCCGTCCGGAAACCCTTTTTTAAAGCCTCATTCAAAAGGACCAAGGACGACCCCACCAGGAAACCAAGGGAGATTGCCACTGCCAGTATCAAAGATTTCCGCGGAGTCGCGGGCGCACCAGGCACCACCGATTGCGACAGTATTCGGCTATCGGCCTCTTGGATTCCGTGTTGCGCCGCGGTCTCCTTGAGGCGCGTCAGAAAGTATTCGTAAAGCGCCCTGGTCGCCTCGGTTTCACGAGTTAATTGCTGGAGTCTGATCAAATCTTGACTCTGCGATGCAAGTTGATCGCTCATGTCCGCCTGCGAACCAATCAACGCCTCAAGCTGCTGACGACTTCTGAGGATATCCGTCTGTGTTCTGGACAGGACGAATTCGACCCTTTCTTCGAATGCCGCAGCGGCTTCCTCATCACTCTCGACCTGAGGTAGCAAGCGACGAAGTTGAGGATCCCCAGACAACGTGACAATCTCTTCAGGGCTGGTCGCTGTGCTCAGGTTCTCGTACCTTTGCTCCAAGGAGCGGATGTTCTCTTCAGAATTGACTATCCGATCACGGATATCCTTAAGCTGAACCTCCTGGAACTCCAGTGCGTCAGCCGAAACAAGATCAGTGGAAGAGCTGAATTCCGCCAATTCGCTTTCGCGCTGCTCCAACTCGGCCTGCAAATCCGAAACCCGCTCTGTCAGCCAGTTTGTCGCCTGCTCGGTGGCTTCGAATTTCACCTCCAGCTGGTCCAGAACATAAAGCTCAGCGATTATGTCAGCAATCTCGGCGGACTTCTTCGCGTTTTCTGTTTCGACCTCGATCCGCAGAACCAGCGTGTTGGGAACATTGCGAATTGAAACGGCCGAAATCAGCCGGGTTATAACCCTGTCGCGGGTCTGTCGGTCCGATTCACTGTCCGAAATTTCGCTAGGCCGACCCACCATTCCCAGTTGCTGTTTGACGTAATCTTTGATTTTGCGGATCTGGGAAGGGTCGCGCAGTGCCGCGTTGAATTCGGGATCATCGATCAGGTTCATCCTGTCGACAACTTTGCCCATGAGACTCCTGGACTTCAGAACCTCCACTTCGGAATTGACCGCAACCGCGTCCCCCGAAAGTCCACCGACGACGCTTTGAAGGTCGACGACCCTCTCGCCTTCCGTTTCCAGGATGACGACGGAAGCAGAGGTGTATGTCGGCGTCGCAAGAACATACGAATAATAGCCAGCAGCAAGCGTAAATAGCCCCATGACCAAAGCGATCAGGAACTTTCCCCGCCATAAAATGGCGGCAAGCGCGCTAAGATCGACGACATCGTCCGACTTGTCCGCAGCAACGGTGGAATTGGACGAATCAGAAAAATGTCGGTTGTTCGGGAGGTTTGTCATGGTGATCGTAGTTCCGAAGGGGTTTCGGGGGCTGAACTTGCAAGTTCAGTTCGAATTCAACTCACACGTAACACAGTAACTGGTTGAGCACAGTAGCGTACTTCAAGGCGCGCGGAGCACCACCTACGGCACCCGTCCAGCGCTCAAAAATTAAGCGAATATCAAGACTTAGTAGACTTATGTTACCTTGCTCGGGTTCGCGGCAGCAAGCGTTCTACCCCGTTCTCCAGTTGACCAATTGGGATGAGGACCTGACGCTTGCCATCTCCCAGCCAGGCGAGTGAACTGCATTTCGCAGGCTCCGAACATCTGAGCCTTGGCCGTTCGCCTCTCTTGCATTTGCCTGCTGCGCCACACGTGTCGCGATCCCCAAAATCATAGTGATAAATTTCGCGCCGAACGGCTTAGCTTCTCCTGAACAACTATTAGGCCAATCAAGAACAAGAACGTAAAGAATGCGCTCGGGATAACGGCTCCGACCGTGCCCCTAAATAGAATTGGCAGGGCTGCAATTGCAAAGTAACCGAAAACCGGCACTCCAGAAATGGTTGCGCTTCGCGCAAGCAGCTGCCGCACAATGATTGCCAGAGCTACGGATCCAAGTAACACGCCAGGAATACCGAAGTCGTAGTAGAAATCTCCAAATATTGGGCCGGAAAGATTTGCGGTTCCGACGAACCCATAACCGTAAAGTTCATTGCCAACCTCCAGCCCCAATACAAGCGGTTTATCCGGCCAAATTGCTCTTGGAACGAAAAATAGAAGAACCGATAATGTGCTGCTGCCCCATTCTAGTCCATTGCGCTCCACCATATCTATTAGATGTAAAAGAACCTTGTGCTGGTCCAAATACCCCAAGAAAAACTCCGGTGAAATTTCTACACTTGCGAGGTCTGCGTCGGTACCGGCTCTGGTCGTGGCACTCAGAATAGGCATGACAACCATGGATCCCGCAATCACAGAAATGCAAAAGAACCGGAACGACAGGATTCTGGTAAAGGTGATCAGCAGGGGAGGAAGGAGAGCTTGAAGCAGCACAAAGCGTGCCGAATTGAAGGGATTGTACAATACGAGGAGAAGTGAGAACAACACTATATATCCAACCCACCTTAGCCAAGATCGCTCTTCCGTTAATTTTGCAGCGAGGAACATTGAACACGCTAGCGTGAAAGACCGAGAGAATATTAGAAAGATGCCGCCGGCGGCGTCCACCTTTTCTCTTCGGGCCGCAAGTGTATTCGCGATCCCTCCGCGCATGGCGATCTCGACAAGCACGGCCACTATAAAGATGACAATGAGCGAAAGCGTTGTATACCTTATTGAAAAATCTCTGGTTGATTTTGGAGTGGCGTGCTTTGGTAGGACAACCGCATTTATTACGGTTACCATAAATATTAGAAAATAGAGTTCAAAAATCTGATCTTGACGGTAAGTCAGACTATGCCCAAAATTTAGCGGTACTATTGCGCCGGTTGAGAAAATCTGAGAGCCTTCAGGCTCATATATTGTCACCAATGGAGCAACCACGAAAGACAGAGTGTTTAGGAGCCAAAACATATCAACAACATCAAAGTCTTCTTTATTGCTTCTCGATGATGCCAACAATGTTATCAACCACACGGGCAGTACCAGGACCAAGGTGGACTCAGTGCGCATGTAAACCATTCCAAAGACCAGGAGGGAAATTTGGAGGACCGCTCTCTGCATAATTAATGCGCCTTGTCGTTGGGGCACTCTATCACGGAGTGATAGGACATATGATTCTGGGTGCAATCCAGTACACAAAACTTCCACGGAATTGCGCAATTAGTGAGCATTGGGGCATGTGCTTTCGGCGCGCCAAGTCGCAAATGGCTTCGGTTTTTTTCAGCTTCAGCCACCTAAAGGCATTACGGCGATGACATTATTGGCCAGAAGTCGCTTGCTTTGCTTACCATCGGTCTTGCGCTTAAACTTCCGAGTCACCACCATTTTGGCTCTAAATCGCATCCGTGATGTAGTTCTGATTCTCTTTAGCCGGACGGCATATTTGCCATTATCCAGCAATGCCTTTTGGTATTTTTGCTTCAAAAACCCCACGGCGTGTAAGGTATTCGTATGAGCCGACGCCTTCCAAGGCCGCTGCCTGCTCCATCTCGTAGAGCGAAGCATCCACCAAGGTTCGATACCAGTAGGCCTGGAGGAAGTGAAAGAAGAAGCCAGCTTTTCCGTCCAGAAACCCTCTACCCAGGATATAGCGGTAGAAGAAGTACATCCCGCCACGCATGGAAGCTGGAAGACGGCCGTAGACCTGTTCCTTTAGGAATCGCTTGCGTTTTGCCTGGCCCGAGAGGTTGGACGTGTCTTCCTGGCGGGCGCGTTCTCTGGTGGCGATGATCTCATATGCCTCGCGCCTTGCATATCCGACGTGCTTGGCCGTCCACCAGGCCAGGTCATTCAGGTTATCGTCGACCAAATCACCGCCTTCCAGCGTGGTGGTCCGGGCGTTCTCCACAACGATGTGCTCGTCCATCCAGCGCTGCTCCATGCGCCCCTGGCCCGTACGCCAGAGGCGCAGGATCAGCCCGGGATAAAAGAAGCCATGGGTAATGGGCTGGCTCAGGAAGGTTATTTTTCGGCGCAAGTAGACTGCATTGATGTCGCCAGGGTCGGTCGTGAAATTGCGAATGGCCTGTTGCAAGCCCGGTTCGATTATTTCGTCCGCGTCGATACGAAGGGTCCACGGAGAGCTGATATCGACCTGGTCCAGGGCCCATTGGAATTGGATTGCGTGATTGACGAAGGTGTTCTGGAGAACTTCGGCACCAAGAGATTGCGCAATCTCGACCGTTTGATCGCTGGAGAAGCTGTCGATTACCAGAATGCGCTCAGCCACCGGCCGCACGCTCTCTATACAACGCCCTATATGCTGTTCCTCGTTGTAGGTGAGGATGACGGCTGTGATCATGCTGCACCGCTGCTTGGCACAATTGAAGGCTGATGTGCCGAAGCCGGTTCTTCAACGTCAAAGCCAGGGCGCTTCTTGATCGCGATTGCCGGGTTGCCCTGATAGACGGTGAACGGTGCGGCGTCGCTGAACAGTACGCTGCGTGCTCCGACGACCGCTCCCTCGCCAACTGTCACGCCCGGGCCGACAAAAGCTTCGGCACAGACCCACGAATGGGGCTCAATGCAGATCGGTCTGGAAAACAGCGGCCTCTCCAAGGTTCTGATGGAGTGGCTGGCCGTGCACAAAAAAGCACGCTGGCTCACAGTGGAATAGTCCCCCATGACAATTTCGGCCTGGGTGTAGCAATCTACCCCGTCAGCGAGGCAAGCATAGACACCCATCTTCAGGTTCCACGGCGCCCAGACGAAACAGCTGGGTGCGATGCGGCTACCCTTGCCAATCTCAGCTCCGAAGGTACGCAGGAGGAATTGCCGCCAACGCTCCATAGCGAAGCGTGGGGTCGGGCGGAACAGCAGCGAGTAGACAATCTGCCATACCAGGCGCCGAAACTTTAGCGACCTCGACATCTCATCAACGTAGAGACGTTCAGCCATGCATTCAAAACCCTTCTACGATTTCATTCTCGAGCGGGATGCTGTCACCGACCATCGCTTCCATTTGATTTATGAAGCGGATCATTTCGTCCGTTCCCTGGCCTCGGTTCACAAGGCAGTTCAAAGTCTTGTCTGAAAATGGTTGTCTTTCATATTCGAAGTCAAAGCGCTCAAGGAGCAGGTCGTTCAACCACTTTCGGTTCAGTGGGCTTTCACGGTGAAAGACCTTGTATTCGTAACGAAACAACAGAAACAGGGCGGATAGTATCTTGAATTTCAAATCCTTGCGCGCCAATACCCGGTAAGGGGAGCCAGAGTAAATGCTGCCCAAATTTGGGTACATGAAGTCCTGGTATTTATGGCGCTTGGCGTGAAATACCTCCATCTTGTGGAAGATCTCTTGTGGGTCACCCGGCTCGGCGCGGAAGGTGCATTTGGCAACGATCCCGTCAAATTCTCCACGTCGAAGTGCGGAAGCGCGGTGCGTCAAACCCAACTCGGTCCCATCGATTTCCTGGACACGACCATCGGAGCGAATGACTATCGCACTTTCCAGTTTATCCTTCAGCTCTGTCCCGTAAGCGCCGGCATTCATGAAAATCCCGCCACCAATTGTGCCAGGGATGCCCTCGAGTCCTTCAAAACCTTCGATATTGTTCCAAAGTGCGACACGCGACAGATCAGGCATCATCACGCCGCACTCTGCTACGATGTTACCGTTGGCTGCATCATACTCGATGCAATCCAACCGCATGGTTGAGACCAGAACAGCATAGCTGGCCTCGTCGCGAAACAGCAGGTTACTTGTGTTTCCAATGAGTTTGTAGGCTTGGCCAGAAGAATGCAGACGCGCGATACACAGCGCAAGTTCGTCTACGGTGGTGGGGTGTAGGATCAACTGCGCTGTCCCGCCGGTGCGGAGGTACGTGCGCGAAGCCAGGGCGACGTTATGTTCGACCACGATCCCCTCGCTCTCAAGAGCCGCAGAAAAACCGTCCAGATCAACCGGAACCTGACTCACTATGTTCTCAACGGGCCCTTCAAGCATGGGACACAACCTCCATGGCATGACGTTCTGAGAAAAAACGCAACTGCTCCAACTGCCCGCGCAAATAGCTTCGCCCATCTTCTTGCAACGCGGCGAGCTTCAGACCCGCCGCCTCCCAGTCGATTGGCGCTTCCATGCGCGCGCGGATTCCGGCCTCGTCGAGGTCCTCGGGTATGAAGCGGTCCATCAGCCCCAAGGTGCTCAGCAGGTTCTTCGAGCGCTCGTTCAGCCCCGCTCTTTTGCCGGGCAGGCCGACGGTCAGAAAGGGTTTGCGGAAGAGGATCGCGAAAACGGTGCCGTGAAACGAGTTCGTAACGATGAAGGCCGCCTTCTGCGCGTAGGCCACCCATTCGGCCGGCGTTGGGGTGATCGTTTCGCCAATTTCGGGCCAACGGCGGTGGACATTGTAGGGCGACAGCACGGCCCCGCCGGTCTGTTCACCGGCAAGCATCGCAACGTCCCGGATACGTTGACCGGTTCTGAGCGCGTAACAGAAGACATGTCCATCGGCTGGAGTCGTCTTTGCCTGCGACACCAGCCCCGAGAAATCGCCGAGCAGGATCGTCGGGTCGGGAACGCATGCCGCATCACGTCCGGTAATCTCGCGAACAATATCGACACCGCTCTGCTCTCGGACAGAGACCCCGTCCAGCCTTTCCAGATCGCTCTTCACTTCGGCGGCATAGGTCTTGTCCAGCTTGGCGCGCCCGAAACTCGGCGCATACGAGATGCGCCGCGCGCCCTGTGCCCCGCCGGGAAAGCGAAGGTAGTATACAGGGTCGACCCCAAACTGATCCGACGGCGCCCATATCTGGTCGCTGCCACACACCAGCATATCGAACCGCCCTTCCGGACCGGCAAGCCAGGCATCGACGGCAGGTCCATCCGGCAAGGCCGGTCCATGGACGCCCAGAACGTCACGCTGGAAATCCAGGAAGACTTCGGTGTGGTCCGCCTCTCCTTTTATCCGTCTCTTCACGGCTGCAAACCTGAGGAACGCCACCTTGGCCGCCCCCTTGGCCTTCCCGCGCACGAGGTTGCCCCAGAAGCTGCCACCTTCCTCCACGTGCGACGGATGATAGTTTATGAATTCGGCATCGCAGCCCTGCTCGCGCAGCCAGGTCTGAAGACCATACGCTTGCATCAGGGCTCCGAAGTTCTCGCTGAAATGGTAGGTGAGAATCCCCACGCGTGGGCGCCGGAGGGTTGTCATCGGGCTTTTCTCCGGATCTGCGTGGCAGTCTGTTGGAAGCATGGGCAGATGTCCTTGATGCTCTTCGCGAGCAGATCGATGATATCCCCGGACACTCGGGACAGGTGGTGCCCGTCAGCCCCGATAATATGTGCCGGGCGCGCTTTGCAAGTGTCGCCCAAGTCGGTGATCGATACGCGTTTCATATCTAGGCTTCCGAACTGTGCGTCAGGATTTAGACAGGTTGTTTTGGTTCCGGTCTTCGGAGTTCGAAGTCGTGCGGCCATTGGTGTAGGCTTCTTTTGCGACAGGCAGATCAACGTCGGCCCCGGCAGAAGATCCGCCCGCCACCAGTCTTTCGAAAGAGGCAAGCAGGGTGTCCAGGATCGCGGTCTTGTTCCAGTTGGTCAGCGCTCTCTCTCGGGCGATCCGCCCCAGGGACAGGCGAAGGTCGCGGTCGGACAGCAACGCGTCCAGTGCTTTCGCCATGGCGGCGGCATCCCCGGGGGCGACGTTGATGCCGGCGCCCTCTACTTCCTCTGCCAAGGCGGTGCCGGCGTCGGCCGTGGCCACGACGGGGCGGCCGGAGGCCAGCATGTTGGTCAGCTTCGACGGCAGAACCAGGTCCGCCGCGCCCGCAATCTGCGGCAGAAGATGCACGTCAGCCATTGCCAGAAGATCGTTGAGCCGATCAATCGGTTGAAGCGGCAGAAAGCGGATGTTCGCAAGGTCTTGAGCGGCGCCCACCAACTGCTCGCGCATCGGGCCGTCGCCGCAGATGACAAAGGTCAGATCCTCGCGATGCTGAAGAAGCCGCGCCGCTTCCGGCAGGATCTCAAGCCCCTGCTTGTTGGACAGGTTCCCGGAGTAGAGCGCGACATAAGGCGTCTCGATACCCAGCTCTTCCCTCATGCCCGAGGGGCCATCCATCGGCTCGATCCGCGAGAGATCCGCCCAGTTCCGGAACTCCCGGATCCGTTGGGCGGCGACACCCTTCTCTCTCAGCTTGTCGAGCATCGGGCGCGAGATAGAGCTGATCACGTCGAAACGCTGCAGGATCCAGTGTTCGAAGGCCCTCGCGTAACGTCCGGTCCGGCCCTCCTCCGTGAGCAAACCTGTGGCCAGCGCGGCCTCAACCTCGAAATCCTGAATGTGCATCCAGGACTTGGCACCCGCCAGCTTCGCGGCAAGAACGCCGACAGGGGCCGCTACCATGGCCGGGGCAACCACGAAAACGATGTCGGGACGGAAGAACAACGCCTTCCAGATCGCCACGGGCAGAGCGGTCAGCGCAAAAGCCGCGTGGTGCAGGATCCGCTTCTTGCCTGTGGGCGTTTTCGGCACCCACAGCGGGCAGTGAATGATGCGCTCGCCGTTCTCGCCGGTGCGCCGTCGCCAGAACGGCCCACGCCATCCTTCGAAGACCTGCCAGTCCGGGTAATACGGAAGCGCCGTGATCACCTCTGTCTCGACGCCACGGCCGGCCATCTCTTCCGCCAGGCCCGACGAATAGACCGCAATTCCAATCTTCTCCGGCGCGTAGTTGATGCCCAGCAACAATAACTTCACGACTCACCCATGCTTACTTTCGACGCCGCATCCCTGCCGTAGCGCCAGCTTGTTTCATCCCAGGTCTCAAGAAGCGCGCTGCGATCAGCCGGACATGCCCAGCGACCCGTCCGGCTGGCCAGGCCCAATCGAAAAATGACCTGTTACGACGCGGCCTGCAGGTGGGCGCGCGCTGGGTGACTCAGATGATCCAAGCACTGATCTCATGTTCGCTCCACAGCGCATTGCAGTTCTGGTGACCGTTCGTAAGGCCGCCCGGTGTCTCGACCGATGCCTGATGCGGTTGGGCCCATGACTCAACCATGCGAGTAGATTAATCAACCGCCGATCATTAAAAAATGTGACCTGGGGCATGATTGATCCGGGCCAGCACATTCATTGCCCAAACCCGCTGCAGAATAGGCGGAAAGCTTCTCATCCGACGCACCGCGTTCGGAGCGCGACGCCTGATTATGGTCACAAAGCGCTGTAAATCCGCTGTTTTGCAGGTGAGAACCCCGGCGAGTGCCAGCCGGACCGCACCCATGAGGCCGCTGGGCCGAACTTTGTGCATGCGAGGCATGCGGTGGCGATTGCGCAGCGATTGCACCTTGCCTCAGGGGTGCAGCGCGGCCCGGCCCCGCTGCACCGCAGCTATACGTATGGTTGCGATATATCTGCGAGAGTTGGATCTTGTCCGCCTCGAAAAGGTCGCCGCCGCAAGGCCGCGCAGAAGGCCTGGGCCTCAGCCCCTGGCCCTTTCCAACATCCCGAAAAGGTCGCGCGGATCGTCCGGATCGGCGAGCATGTCGAGCGGTTCGGCATAGGGCGTGCCGCGAACCCGCGCGTGGACATACCGCAGCGCCGAGAAATCCTCGATCGCGAATCCCACGCTGTCGAACAATGTCACCTGCCGCGTATCGACCCGCCCCTGCGCCTCGCCGCGCAGGACGCGCCACAGTTCGGTTACCGGGTGATCCGGGTCCAGCTGCTGGATCTCGCCTTCGATCCGGGTCTGTTCCGGGTATTCCACGAAGATGTCGGAGCGCAGGAGGATGTCGCGGTGCAGCTCGGTCTTGCCCGGGCAGTCGCCTCCGATCGCGTTGATGTGCACGCCCGAGCCGACCATGTTGTCGGTCAGGATCGTCGCGTATTGCTTGTCGGCGGTGCAGGTGGTGATGATCTGCGCGCCCTCCACGGCCTCTTCTCCGCTGGCACAGGTCACGACCTCGAACCCCTGCCCTTCCAGGTTTCGCCGCGCCTTGCCGGTTGCCTCCGGATCCAGATCGTAGAGCCGCAGCGTATTGATCCCCAGCAGCGCGCGAAAGGCCAACGCCTGAAATTCGCATTGCGCCCCGTTGCCGATCATCGCCATCACCCGTGACCCCTCCGGCGCCAGATATGTCGCCATCAGCGCCGAGGTCGCCGCCGTGCGCAGGGCGGTCAGCACGGTCATCTCGCTCAGCAGGATCGGGTAGCCATTCGCCACCGAGGAGAGCACGCCGAAGGCCGTCACCGTCTGGTACCCCTCGCGCATGTTCTTCGGGTGGCCGTTGACGTATTTGAACCCGTAGTTCTCCGCATCCGCCGTCGGCATCAGCTCGATCACACCGTCGCGCGAGTGGCTGGCCACCCGAGGGGTCTTGTCGAATTCCGACCAGCGGCGGAAATCTTCCTCGATATAGCCGGCCAGCTCTTGGATGAAGGCTTCGATCCCGATGGAATGGACTAGGCGCATCATGTTCTGCACCGACACGAAGGGGACATAGGCCAGGGGCGACGGGCTGGGGACGGTCATCTCGGAGTTCTCCTGTATCTGTGGCTCAGGCAAAGCGGCGGGTCGGCCGGTCGAGCACGCGGCGGCCCATCAGCGAGGCGGTCAGATCGCAGAGCAGCGTTGCCGTGCGGCCGCGTTCGTCGAGGAAGGGGTTCAGTTCCACCAGGTCGAGCGAACGCACCAGCCCGCTGTCGCAGAGCGTTTCCATGATCAGGTGCGCCTCTCGGAAGGTGGCGCCGCCCGGGACGGTGGTGCCCACGGCCGGCGCGATGGCCGGATCCAGGAAATCCACGTCGAAGCTGACATGCAGCAGACCGTCGGCGGCCCGGACCCGAGCGAGGAAAGCCTCGAGCGGCGGCAGCACGCCGGTCTCGTCAATGGCGCGCATATCGTGCACCTCGATCCCCAGCCGTGCGATGGCATCGCGCTCGGCAATATCGACCGACCGGATACCCATCATGCACACATGGGCGGGATCGACCGCCGACACCAGCGGCGGATAGGCCTCGAACCCGGGCTGGCCGGTGAAATAGGCCACGGGCGTGCCATGCAGATTGCCGCTTTCGGTGCTGAAAAGGTTGTGCAGGTCGGGATGCGCATCCAGCCACAGGACGAACAGCGGCCTGCCCTGCCCCGCCGCGAACCGCGCCATGCCGGGAACGGTTCCGGCAGAGATCGAATGATCGCCCCCCATGAAAATCGGCAGATCATGCGCCTGCGCGGCGGCCTGGGCCAGCGGCACCAGCGTTTCGATCCAGGCGGCGGTTTCGGCCAGGTGATGGATCGCGCCATTCTCGTGCGGGACGTGCGTTTGCCCGTCGATCCTGGTATCGCCAAGGTCGGTGACGGTCCAGTCCAGCGTGCCGATCGCCTGCGCCAGACCGGCGGTGCGCAGGCTCGCCGGTCCCATCAGGCAGCCGCGCTGCGAGGCGCCGGTTTCGATGGCCGCGCCGAGAAGTGAACATCTGCGTGTCATGAATGCTCCTTTCGGAGCAGAGATGCACCTTCCGAACGCCGGATTTGACTGCTATATTGATCAGAGCGTCAGAAGTTTTGGCCAATTCGGCGGCAATACCGGACGAATCGCGCAATGAAGGATCTTACCGACACCGACCGCGCCATCATCTCCGCCCTGCGCGGCAACGCGCGCATGTCGATGACCGAGCTGGCCCATGCCGCCGGCGTCTCGCGCACCACGGCGCGCACCCGGCTGGAATGGCTGGTGGCCGAAGGGCGCATCCGCCGCTTTACCATCGAAACGGATGTGGATGTCGAAGGAGAGATCAAGGCGATCACCCTGGTCGAGCTTCAGGGCAGCATGTCGCGCGCGGTCATCCGCACGCTGACACGCCTGCCCGAGGTCTCGACGATCTATTCCACCAACGGCGCCTGGGACCTGGTGGTGGAGATCAAATCGGACAGCCTGCTGAACTTCGACCGGGTCCTGCGCGACATCCGCGAGATCCCGGGCGTTCTCAACAGCCAGACCTCGCTGTTGCTGTCCCACGTCACCTGAGATCAGGACGCGTCGGCATACACCTCGCCGGAACCGGAGGTCCATTTCCCGGCCTCGGACCGGTCCAGCACGATCACGCGCGAGCCGTTTTCGACCTGGGTCGCCAGGTACATGGCATCCTGGTTGAACATCCGGATGCAGCCCGAAGAGGCGTCCGAGCCCACCGTCCACGGATAGGGCGTGCCGTGGATCCGGTAGAGCGTGTCGCGCCCGCCGCGATAAAGATAGAGAGCCCGCGCGCCCAGCGGGTTCTCCGGCCCGCCTTCCATACCGCCGCGCCATTGTTCATAGGTTTCGGGTTCACGCCGGATCATGTTCGCCGTCGGCGTCCAGCCGGGCCAGTCCCTCTGGTACTGGACCCGGGCCTCGCCGGTGAAATCATAGCCCGCCTTGCCGACGCCCACGGTATAGCGCACCGCCCGGTCGTCCCCCTGCAGGTGATAAAGCCGCTTGTCGCCCGGATCGACGACGATCGTGCCCGCCGCGTAGGGCGCATAATAGGCGACCTCCTGGCGCTTGCGGTCTTCCGACATGTACTTCTGCGGGATCGCCTCGACCGTCCAGCCGCCATCCTCGACCGGGCCGTACATGTCCAGCGTCGCCTTGCTGGCACGGCCAACGTCGTCCTGGATGGGCCCCTCTCCTTCGAGCGGCGGCGCGGTGCAGGCCGCCAGCGCCAAAAGGGCTGTGGCATAGAGGAAGGTCTTCATTCGGCATCCTTGGTCATCGTCTCGGTCTGTCCCGACCGGCGTCGGGCTGGCTGCGCCCAACATGGACCGGCGGCCGCCGACATGGAAGACCATGCGGCTTCATTGCCACCTCCGGGCGACCTTTGGCCGACAGGATGAGGCCAGAGCCGGCAGTCCTGCCTCCTGCCCATTCGGCATGCACCCCGGTCCTCACCCGCCGAATCCGAGCCCGGCAGCGCTACGCAGAGTGGAAATCACGCGCATGACATGCCACCCTTGCTTCACATGTGAATACCCGGATTCAAATATTCCATCGCTCAGCGATCACCATCACGCTGCCTGTGCCGCGATCCGCAATGTTCGATCCAAGTACCCAGTTCTGACCTGAACGCGCCAACATTCAGGAGGTTTTCCATGGCAGATACCCGCACCCTTCCCCAGGCCATGGTTGTCGGCGCCCCCAAATCGGGCACCACGACCCTGTGCAACGCCCTGATGCGCCACCCGGATATCTACATGTATCCGAAGAAGGAGACGCATTACTTCAACAACCTCTTCACCAAGCGGGACATGGATTGGTACGAGGACCTCTTTGCCGATGCCCCCGACGATGCGCTGGTGATGGAGGGCACGCCGGATTACGCCATGTCGGATTGCGTCGAGCGCACCGCCCGGCGGCTGGCCGAGCATATCCCCGATGCCAAGCTGATCCTGATGGTGCGCAACCCGATCGACCGGATCGAAAGCCACTACGTCCAGATGCTGTCGAACGCCCGCGAGGAGATCCCGATCGAGGAGGCGCTCGAGAAGTGGCCGGAAATCGTCGAGACCAGCGACTACGGGGCGACCGTCGAGACGCTGGAGAAATATTTCGCGCGCGACCAGATTCTTGTGATCTTCCTCGACGAGTACAAGGCCGACAAGGATGCGGTCCATGCCGAGGTGCTCGATTTCCTCGAGGTCGACGCCTCGGACGAGGCGATCGCCGAGGTCGGCGCGCAGGAGGCGCTGCACAGGCGCGAGGATCAGGGCATGGACGGCGCCCTTCTGGCGCAGCTGCGGCGGTGGAAACATTACGAGCGGCTCAACATGCTCATGCCGCGCCGCGTGATCGCCATGGGCAAGCGGCTGCTGCGACGATCCATCGACGTTCCATCCAGCCTGCCACCCGAGACACGCGAACAGCTCGAAGCCGAATTCGCCGGGAAGTGGAAACGCTTCCAAAAGGAGTTCAGGACGGGCAGCACGGCTTCATCCCCGTCCGCCAGGAAGGGTAACAAGCAGAAGGCTCCGCTCCGCCAGCAACTCGGCTGAGCAGGTTCGCCACGGGCGTCATGCGCCCATGGCGGGCCTCGTCCCGCTGCGCGCAGGGCGGGGCCTTTCAGCGAGCGACCGAGGCGGGTTGTCCGCCCTCGCACTCAGTTTCTGGTGGTACCCGTCGTGCTTGTCGTGGTGGTGGTCGACCCGCCTGCGTTCAAGGCCGCCGCAGCGCCCAGGACCGCGCCGGTCGCACCGACACCAATACCGATGGTGCCCATGGTGCCGATGCCGGCCAATGCGCCTCCAACCTCTGCTGCGGCGGTGGCCGTTCCGGCTGCGCCAGCGCCTCCGGCGCCTCCGGACACCCCGCCGCCCACACCTTCTTGCTGCGCGGCAAGCTGCCCCGCCGCAGATGCAACGATGAAGGTAATACCAATGATTCCATATAGTTGTGACATGTCGTGCCTCCTTTTTGTAAGGAGTCTGCTGCCATCAAACGTGTTCCGCTCAAAATCAAATGACTCAATATTAGGCGGGTACTTGCCACCATGAATACATTTCGGCATATCCTTGCCGCCGTACGAACACCGTACTTTTCAATGGGTTGCCACTATTTAACAAATATGTTGTCCGAAAATTCCGGCGCTGCTTTGTTGGATTCGCCTGAAATTTCATCAGCACGGGCATAGACACACAACCTAAGCGGGCCGTTCGTCGCACCGGACTCTGCTCAGAAGTTCGAAATCAATCGAAGTCGCGGCTAATCCCGGCCGGCCCAATGCTGAATATTACCGCAGTATCGGGCCGGTATCCGGATGAAGCCAGCCGTCACCGAACCGCCCGCAGATGCAGGAACGCGGCCGGCTCGCACAGCTGCGGGCAGAGGCAGAAGACAAAGACCGACAGGGAACAGACCGCTACCCCGACCGGCGCCGGGGCGATGGCCCTGATCTCAGACAGCGCCATGCGGATCACCGCGACGCCTCGGGAAACGGATCTGAATCACGTGGCCGGGGGCGACGGGTTGCGCGCCGCCTTGGACGCTGGCCGCGGCACGGAATTGGTCGCCAGGGACGACGGCATCAGCCCATCGCGAGACCGGGGCTGTGCACAGCCGGCACCAGGCTGGCCGGATCGACCGCCGCGCCGCCGGACAGAGCCGATGCATCGGCCGCGATGCCGGTCAGGATCGCCCACATGCCGGCCCGGTGGTCGGACGCCCGGCCGTGGGCATCATCGTGGCCGTCGCCGAAAAGATCCTCCAGCATCAGCGGATCGGCCCCGCCATGATCGCCCGATCCTTCCGGGATCCGCACCGCGCGCATAGGTTCGCCGGCAAGGTGGAGCGTGGTCGTCATCGCCTCCTCCTCGCCCGGGGGACGGGTGCCGCCGAAAATGCCGTGCACCTCCACGTGGCGATGGGTCAGCTCTCCCTTTGTGCCGATGAAGGTCACCTCAAGCCCCTCCCAGGGCGCATAGGCATAGAGCGTGTAATTCGCAGTCGCGCCGTTGTCGAAGCGGATTTGGGCCTGGAACGTGTCCTCGATCCCGATCTCATCGTCGAAGACGCAAAGATCCCGGTTATAGCCGTCCTCGGCCTCGGCCTCGCGATACAGGCGGCGCAGGTTGGGGTCGTCGTCCATCACCAGCGCGAAATCGCAATCCTCCACCAGCCGGCAATCGGCACAGCGCGTCCCATGCCCGGCCAGCCCCAGCCCCACGGCTGTCTCGGGCGTATAGAAGGCGCGGCTGGACGCGGCGGTGACCTGCGATGGGCGCGCATCCAGCCACCAGTTCAACAGGTCGAAATGGTGGCTTGCCTTGTGCACCAGTAGCCCGCCCGAATTTTCCTTCTGCCGGTGCCAGCGGCGGAAGTAATCGGCCCCGTGCACCCGGTCCAGATGCCAGCGGAAATCGACGGCGGTGACCCGACCGATGGTGCCCGCCGCGATGATCTCGCGCAGCTGGGTGCGGGCCGGGGAATAGCGGTAATTGAAGGTCACCGTGACCTGCCGCCCGGTCCGGGCCTGCGCGGCCAGGATCCGCCGAAGCTCGTCGGCATTCGTCGCCAGCGGCTTTTCGCAGATCACGTCGCAGCCCGCTTCCAGCGCCGCGGCAACGTATTCGGCATGGGTGTGATCGGGCGTGGCGACGATCACCGTGTCGGGCCGGGTGTCGGCTATCATCTGCGCAAAGCCCGACGCGGGCCAGGTGGCGACGGGCCGCCCGGCCTCTGCGGCCGAAAGCGCCAGCCGACTGGGGTTGCTGTCGCAAAGCGCCACCAGCTCGTGACGGTCGGCATATGTCCCGCAAAGCGCGTCGCGGAACATGCGGTGACGGGATCCGCAGCCGATGATGGCATAGCGCATGTCAGGCGGCCTGGCTGAACTGCGGCTCGACCCGATCGCCTTCGCCGTCGAAGAAATGCATGTCCGCGATGTCGATCCCCACCGTCACGCTGTCGCCGGTGCGGTGCATGTCGGGGCCCGCGGCGTGAAACAGCAGGGTTTGACCCGACGGCAGATCGATATGCACCAGCGTCTCGGCGCCCAGATATTCCACCAGCCGGATCCGTCCCTCGGTCGTGATGTCGCCGCCCTCCAGCCGGATCTTTTCCGGACGGACACAGATCGTCATGTCACTGCCCGACAGGCCCAGCTCGGGCAGCGCGAAGGCCGGGAAATCGGCCATCTTCGCCATGCGCGTACTGTGATCCACCGTGACCCTGGCCGGGATCGTGTTGATCTTGGGCGAGCCGATGAAGCCGGCCACGAACAGGTTCGCCGGGCGGGTGTACAGCTCGGCCGGGGTGCCGACCTGCTCGATCTTGCCGCCCCGCAGCACCACGATCCGCGAGGCCAGGGTCATCGCCTCGACCTGATCGTGGGTGACATAGATCATCGTGGTCTTCAGCCGCTCGTAAAGCGCGGCCAGCTCCACCCGCATCTGCACGCGCAGCTCGGCGTCAAGGTTCGACAGCGGCTCGTCGAAAAGGAACAGCTGCGGTTCGCGCACGATGGACCGGCCGATGGCGACCCGCTGCTTCTGCCCGCCCGACAGCTGCCGCGGCTTGCGATCCAGCAGCGGCTCGATCTGCAGGATGCGGGCGGCATCGGCCACGCGGCGGGCGATCTCCTGCTTGCCCATCTTCAGGTTCTGCAGCCCGAAGGCCAGGTTCTTGCGTACAGACATATGCGGGTAAAGCGCGTAGCTCTGGAACACCATCGACAGCTCGCGTTTCGAGGCGGGAAGGTCGTTGACCACGACGTCGCCGATGGAGACGGTGCCGTCGGTGATCTCTTCCAGCCCTGCGATCATGCGCAACAGGGTGGACTTGCCGCAGCCCGAGGGCCCGACGAGCACCAGGAATTCCCCGTCGTGGATGTCGAGGTTCAGCCCCTCGATCACCTGGACCGCACCGTAGGATTTGCCGACATTGCGAAGTGTGAGACCGGTCATTTCACAGGTTCCTTATTTCATGCCGGAGGTGGCGATGCCGCGGATGATCAGCTTCTGGAACGCCATGAAGGCGATCAGCACGGGCACCAGGGACAG